>NZ_CP162754.1:6035000-6745750 GCF_054668285.1 Pseudomonas sp. S2_H10 | reverse complement strand
ACCGATACCGAAGGATTTTTCCAGAAACATCAATAAGTTCTCCCACATCAACGCAGACTACACACCGACACTCTGGATAAGTAAGAAAACATGGTCAGAAAAACATCGAGCAGCTTTAGAAAACCTCGCAAGCCGAGTAATAGTTAAAAATATAGACGAAGCGTTCGAATCTGCAGATATAAGGCTAACCTCAGCCTTCGAGCGCGAACGCTCCGGATCACTACACAACTATGCTGCCGCCAGTGATATTGCACGTGTTGTTATTCTTTATCAGCAAGGCGGCGTGTATATGGATACCGATGTAATTTCGAAGTTTGGCATGCCTTTACAGCAACTCACAGCACACCAAGGAATCATGAGGACATCAAGAGGCAATGGAATTATTGCGGCAGATAAAGGCAATAAACATTTAAATAGCGCCATGAAAAAAATGATTTCTGCTTATGAAAAAAACAACGATGACATGTGGAAAAACAAACGAACATACATCAGCCCAATGGACCGCGGGCTTGGCGATTCTGCTCCAAAAACTTCATTTCGACTTCGCAGTACAATGCAAGCCACGGGGCCAGACATGTGGGCAGAGGTGTTGCGCAATGTAATTGGCCATGAACTGCCTCCCGTCTACTTCGAACCCATTAATGCCAGTGCAGTTTCTTACACTAAAAAACCGTCGGACTTACGCCGCGATTCAATTTAGAATTAAAAACATCACCAGAAAGCAAAACAGCGGAGCGTGGCTGAGTCGATTAAATCAGCAGAACACGCTCCCGATCTTGGTTCCCGAACTTAATTTTAAGTCTCCGGCTTTAACATCAACACCGCCAACGGCGGCAAATTCAGCACCAACGACAACGCCTGCCCATGGTTTTCCGTCTCCTCGGCCGGCATAAATCGACGGATATGCTGGTGAAACTGGTATTTCTTACAGTATCCACAGCATTGACGGTAATGCATTGTGATGACAAGTCACCCTGATCGAGGCCGTCACGGATGTCTTTGAATAATGTGCATCGCGACACGCCATCCCTTGCGGTTGCAGACCCGCGCGGGCTGGCGGTCCGGGCCATTCAGTACCATCGGCGGCAGGCAGCCGATCCTGTTGAACTGCGGGTGACGCATCAACGCTTCGATGGCGCTGGCCGGCCGGTGGCCAGTCGTGATCCGTATCTGTTTGCGTTGGCCCAGGACGATGCATCGGTGCCGGCCAACCTTAGCCAGGTGTTCAGTTTGTCTGGCGTGCCGTTGGCGAGTGACAGCGTGGATGCGGGTTGGCGGGCGGCGTTGCAGGGTGCGGCCGGGCAGCGCATCGAGGTGTGGGATGGCCGAGGCAGTCACTCGCTGACTGAGTTCGATGAACTGCTGCGGCCGGTGGCCGTGCATGAACGTGGGGAAGACGTCGCCGAGCATGTGCTTGAGCGTTTTAGCTATGCGGGAGTCGATGGCGATGCTGTTTCGCACAATCTGTGCGGTCAGTTGATCCGCCACGACGACCCGGCCGGGACGCTGCACCTGCGTGAACTCGGCATCGCTGGCGCGCTGCTGCAACAGACCCGGTATTTTTTACTGGGAACCGATCCGGCCAACTGGCCCGACAGCGTGACCGCACGCGATGCCTTGCTCGAACCCGGCGAGGGGGCGACCACCTCCCATGCCTATGCGCCCACTACAGAACTGCTCCAGCAACTCGATGCGCTGGGCAACTCCCAGCGATTCACCTACACCGTTGCTGGCGAGCAGAAGGACTCCCGCCTGACTCTGGCCGGTGATGAACCGCGAGAACAAAAGCTAGTCAGCGATCTCTACTACAACGCCTCCGGCCAGATCGAGTCGGAAACCGCCGGCAACGGCGTGATCACCCGCCACCGCTACGATCCTGCGGATGGCCGCCTCATCGCGTTGAGTGCCCACAAAGCCAACGGCACGCCATTGCAGAACCTGAAATACAGCTACGACGCCGCCGGCAACGTACAAAGCCTCGAAGACACCGCGCAACCGATCCGCTACTTCAACAACCAGCGCATCGAACCGATCAAGAACTATTGCTACGACACCCTCTATCAATTGATCAAAGCCACGGGTTGGGAGGCCAGGACCGGTCACGGCGGTCCCGCCCTGCCCGACCTGCAACCCTTGCCTCTCGACCCTAACCAGGTTGCCCAGTACACCCAGACCTTCCACTACGACGCTGGCGGCAATCTGCTGGACCTGGTGCATGTCGGCGCTCAGGCCCATGGCCGAACCTTGACCCGCGCCCGATACAGCAACCGCTGCCTGCCCGAACGCAACGGCCGCCCACCCACCGAAGCCGAACTGGCTGCCGGTTTCGATGGCAATGGCAACCTGAGCGAGTTGCAAGCCGGCCAGGCGATGGACTGGGATCTACGCAATCAGCTGTCCACTGTTCGCCCGGTGGTGCGCGAGGGTGGCAATGATGACTACGAGACCTACCTCTACGACGGCGGCGGCCAACGGGTACGCAAACTACGCGCCACCCAAACCAATGCCCGCAAGCTGATCAGCGAAGTGCGCTACCTGCCCGGTGTGGAAATCCGTAGTCACAGCGGCACAGGTGAAATTCTGCACGTAATCACCGCCAGCGCAGGCAGCAATAGCGTGCAGGTATTGCATTGGGCTGCCAAACCTCCCGGAGACATCACCAACGACCAGGTGCGCTACAGCCTCAATGACCACTTGAAATCCAGCGCCATGGAATTGGACCAGAACGCCGACCTGATCAGCCAGGAATGGTATTACCCGTTCGGCGGTACAGCGTGTTTCGCGGCCCGCTCGGCCACCGAGGCCAAGTACAAGACGGTGCGTTATTCGGGCAAGGAGCGGGATGCGACGGGGCTTTATTATTATGGATTCCGCTATTACGCGCCGTGGTTGCAGCGCTGGATTAATCCGGATCCGGCAGGGTCTGTGGACGGACATAATCTTTTTTCGATGGTCAGAAATAATACCGTCACATATTTCGACGCAAGCGGAAATATTCGAGAAAATTTCAACTTCAATGAGTATCTGAGTTCCTTTCAAGCCATCATGCATTACTCACCGAATGGGATATTTTATATTGATGAAGGCGAGCAAGAGGAGGAAAGGGGAAATCAATACTTTTTGGAGTTACTCTCACTCGAAAGCATTGACACTGAAAGCTCCCAGCATAGTTTTCAACAACGACTGCGTGCATTCATCAGCTTAATAGCTCACCCACAGAGAATTGATCAAGCTCCTGAAGTACCGCAAGAGCAAATTGATTCATACGGTATTTTTTATAATTATATGGTGGCCGCCAGTACATTTGAGGATATACCAAGGATCTTCAATTCTCCTTTTGGGTTGAGAGAAGCTCCCCCATCATATTGGCACGCTCTCGATGAGAACGCAGGTCCCCCCGGTATACCTTCTGCGCCCCCGCCTGCTTACGCGATGGTCGCGGCAAATCTGCCCACGTATTCAACAATCGACCCCATTGCAGTGACCGCAGCAGATGACCGGGAAGCGGTCGAGGACCACCTCAGTAGGTCAGTCTTAACTTACGTCTACATACCCATCCCCACTTACCAACAAGCAACTGCATTCACTGCTACCGAACCCCGAGACGGACAAGCTAGTCTGATTAGACGCCGTGAAAGGCGTTCAACCGTATAGCCCCGCACATCAGCCCGGATTGATAGAGCCTGGTTGAGCCACAGCTTCATAAAGCTCTCCCTGGCAAAGGCGGCGCACGTAACTTGTTCGCAATAAAACAATAGTTCAAACATGGTCCAAAGCAACGAAATCGCTTACCCCGATCAGCAAGGCAGATCGAGGAAGCGAAATCTGAATGGGCGCTGGCTCAGATTCACTCCGGCCTTAACATCAACACCGCCAACGGCGGCAAATTCAACACCAACGACAACGCCTGTCCATGACTCGGCGTCTCCTCGGCCAGCGCCCCGCCGCTATTGCCGTAATTGGAACCGGCATAAATCGAAGAATCACTGTTAAGCACCTCGCTCCATTGCCCGGCAAACGGCACCCCAACCCGATAGGCCTCACGCGGCACCGGCGTAAAGTTGGCCACCACCAACACCGGTTTACCGTCCTTGCTCCAACGCAACCACGCATAAACGCTGTTGATCGCATCATCGCCGATCAACCATTGGAAGCCTTGCGGTACATCATCCTGGTCATGCAGCGCAGGTTCTTCGCGGTACAGGCGATTGAGGTCGCCGACCAGTTTCTGCACGCCCTTGTGCTCGGAGTACTGCAGCAGGTACCAGTCCAGTTGCTGATCGTGGTTCCACTCGCGCCACTGGCCGAACTCGCAGCCCATGAACAGCAGTTTCTTGCCCGGATGCGCCCACATGAAGCTCAGGTAGGCCCGCAGGTTGGCGAATTTCTGCCAGCGGTCGCCGGGCATTTTGTCGATCAGCGAGTGTTTGCCGTGTACCACTTCGTCGTGGGAGATCGGCAGGATGAAGCGCTCGGACCAGGCGTACACCAGGCCGAAACTCAGTTCGTTGTGGTGATGGGCGCGGTACACCGGGTCCTGCTGGATGTAGTGCAGCGAATCGTGCATCCAGCCCATGTTCCATTTGTAGGCAAAGCCCAGGCCGCCCTGTTGCGTGCCCTGGCTGACACCCGGCCAGGCGGTGGATTCTTCGGCGATCACCAGCGCACCGGGCGCTTCCAGGGCGACCACGTCGTTGAGGTGGCGCAGGAAATCGATGGCTTCCAGGTTCTCGCGCCCGCCGTGGCGGTTCGGTATCCATTCGCCGGCCTTGCGCGAATAGTCGCGATACAGCATCGAGGCCACCGCATCGACGCGCAGGCCGTCGACGTGGAAATGCTTGAGCCAGTGCAGTGCCGACGCCAGCATGTAGCCGTGCACTTCGGTGCGCCCCAGGTTGTAGATCAGCGTGTCCCAGTCCTGGTGGAAGCCTTCCTGCGGGTTGCCATACTCGTACAGGGCCGTGCCGTCGAATTGAGCCAGACCGTGGGTGTCGGTGGGGAAATGCGCCGGCACCCAATCGAGGATCACCCCGAGTTCGGCCTGGTGGCAGGCGTTGACGAACGCGGCAAACTCGTCCGGCGAGCCATACCGTGCACTCGGCGCGAACTGCGACAGCAATTGATAGCCCCACGATCCGCCGAACGGGTGTTCCATGATCGGCATCAGTTCGATGTGGGTGAAGCCCAGGTCTTTGACATAGGGAATCAGCCGCTCGGTCAGTTCCGGCCAGGTGTACTGGCGGGCCACTTCACCCAGATCGTCCAGCTCGCATTGCCACGAGCCGGCGTGCAATTCGTAGATCGACAACGGCGCCGTGACCCGCTGGCGCTCGCCCCGGGTCATCATCCAGTCCTGATCCTGCCAGTCGATTTTCAGGGGCGAGGCGACTTTCGAGGCCGTATCCGGCGGCAGGCTGGTGGCCAGCGCCATCGGGTCGGCCTTCAGCGGCAAAATGCCGTGGGCGCCGAGAATCTCGTACTTGTAGGCGTCCCCCGCTTGCAGACGCGGGATGAACAGCTCCCAGACACCGGTGGGATGGCGCAGGCGCATCGGATGCCGGCGCCCGTCCCAGACGTTGAAATCCCCGACCACCGACACCCGCCGGGCGTTCGGCGCCCACACGGCGAAACGCACGCCGTCGACGCCGTCCACGGTCTGGAGTTGCGCACCGAGGCATGCACTGAGATCGCGGTGATTACCTTCGGCAAACAGGTACAAGTCCATGTCACCTAGCAAGGGGCCGAAGCTGTAAGGGTCTTCGGCAGTCTGTTCGCCGCCGGCCCACCGGGTGCGCAGCAGATACGCTTGCGCACGCTGGAAATGCCCGACGAACAACCCCGGTGTCTCTGTGGCTTGAAGACTCCCAAGCATTTCGCCCGAGTCCCTGGCCAGGATTTCTACGCTCAGGGCGCCCGGCAGATAAGCGCGAATGAACTGCCCACCGGCACCATCGCCGTGAGGGCCAAGTATGGCGAAGGGATCGATGTGCTCGGCGCGCACCAATGCATCGATATCCCGCGCGCCGGGCAGCAGCGCTTCTTTGTGATGACCCTGTTCCTTGTTCGAGACACTCATGACTACTCTCCACCAAGACCGGAAAAGGGTTTAAGCCCACTCAATAATCCATATAAGCCGTGCAACGGCACGGGCAACCAGGTGGGGCGGTTTTCCGCCTCATAGGCCACTTCATACGCCGCCTTCTCCAGACCGAACAACGCAAGTGCAGCGTCCTCGCCTTCGGGATCTTGCCATGCATGGGCAAGACTAGCTGCCGCCAGCCGATAAGCGTCGACAAATGCTTGCCGCGCCTCGCTCAAGTAGCGCTCGGTCACCCGCAAGCGCGCAGCATCGGCCGCTGCGGTGTTGTCGACGTTCTGTACATTGATCGCCATCGCCGCCGCATAGTCGAAGGAACGCAGCACACCGCTGACATCCTTGTACGGGCTGTGCTTGCCTCGTCGTTCATGCAATGGCCGCGCCGGTTCGCCTTCGAAGTCGATCAGGTAGGCATCGCCCTTGATCACCAGCACCTGCCCCAGGTGCAGGTCGCCGTGCACACGAATGCGCAGGCCGCCTGCGGTCTTTTTGCCCAACGCTTGCACATGACCGAGAATGACTTTTTTGTTGTCCAGTAACCGGCCGACCAGGGTCTGGTCCGCCGGGTTCAGTTGATTTTTATGCTGCTTGAGCAAGTTCAGCGCATGCTCGATTTGTGCCGCCACATCCCTGGCCGTGGCCTGCGCTTCTTTCTGCGTGGTGACTTGCGGCAGGAAGTCCGGGTTGGCGCTCGGCGCCGCCAGTACCTGATGCATTTCCCCCAGGCGCCGACCCAGCATAGCGGCAAAATCTTTCAGTTCGCCGAGCGCGTTGTAATGTTGTTCCTGCTCGGACATGGCGTCGGCCAGTTCATCGCGCAGCGCCCGTTCGAGGTTGTTCTGCGTCCACTCCCAGGCGTCGCCCTGATTGTTCAGATAGCCTTGGGCGATCATCAGCAGGTTGTCCTCGCCCTGCGCATCCCGGCGCACAACCGCGCCCAGCAAGGGCGAAATATTGCTGAACCCGGCTTCGGTGAGGTACGCGCTCATCTCAAGTTCCGGGTGCACACCTGAGGCAACCTTGCGGATCAGCTTGAGCACCAGGCTGTTGCCGATCACCACCGAGCTGTTGGACTGCTCGGCCGACAGGTAACGCACTGGCGACTCGGCATTGAGGCCGAGTTTTTCCAGCTCGGCGGTGGCCTCGAAGCGAATGTCGCCGTCGCTGGAGGCCAACACGGTTCCGGCCTGAATGCCCTGCAACACCGCATGCACAAAGGTGTCCAGGCTGAAGGCATCGGTGATCAGGCCGACCTGGCGGCCGCGCCTGACCCGCGACAGCGCCAATTGCTGCGGCAACGGCGTACCGACCTGATCTTCCGGGATAAAGCCGAACGGCAACTGGTAGCGACTGCTCTGGCCACCGCTGGTGACCTTGATCTCACTGAACAGCACCGGATGCTGCGGATCGCCGAAACGCACGCCATAGGCCAGATCGACCTGTTCGATGGCGGCGTCCTTGCCCGCGAACCAGCGGCGGTTCTGCAGCCAGTTGGGTAGGATGCTTTGCTCCAGCGTGGTGCGTGACGGTGCCTCGAGCAATTCCTCCATGCGCTTTTTCAGCACCAGCGTGGTGAAGTCCGGCAGGCTTTGCGCGGGCTCCACGTGCCAGCTCGGCATCTGGTTTTCCGCCGCGAGGCCGAACCAGTAGAAGCCGTAGGGTGCCAGCGTCAGGAGGAAGTTCAACTGGCCAATGGGCGGGAACGCGTTACCCCCGAGCATTTCCACCGGCACCATGCCGACGTACGCCGACAGATCCAGCTCGGCAGCCTGGGCGCTGCGCGACACGTTGGCCACGCACAGAATGATTTCGTGTTTGCCGTCCACCCCGGTGTATTCGCGGGTGTAGGCCAGAATCCGCCGGTTGCTCGGCGACAGCATTTTCAACGTACCGCGGCCGAAGGCCTTGGAGTGCTTGCGCACGGCAAGCATGCGCCGGGTCCAGTTCAACAGCGAATGCGGATCGCCGGCCTGGGTTTCGACGTTGACCGACAGGTAGCCATATTGCGGGTCCATGATCGGTGGCAAGACCAGGCTCGCAGGGTCGGCGCGGGAGAAGCCGCCGTTGCGGTCAATGGACCACTGCATCGGCGTGCGCACCCCGTCGCGGTCGCCGAGGTAGATGTTGTCGCCCATGCCGATTTCGTCGCCGTAATACAGGGTTGGCGTGCCGGGCATCGACAGCAGCAGGCTGTTGAGCAGTTCGACCCGACGACGGTCACGCTCCACCAGCGGCGCCAGACGACGGCGAATCCCCAGGTTGATCCGCGCCCGGCGGTCGGCGGCGTAGTAATTCCACAGGTAGTCACGTTCCTTGTCGGTGACCATCTCCAGGGTCAGCTCATCGTGGTTGCGCAGGAAGATTGCCCATTGGCAGTTGGCGGGGATATCCGGGGTCTGGCGCAAAATGTCGGTGATCGGGAAGCGGTCTTCCTGGGCCAGTGCCATGTACATGCGCGGCATCAACGGGAAGTGGAAGGCCATGTGGCATTCGTCGCCATTGAGGCCCTTTTTATCGGTGTCACCGAAGTACAGCTGGGTGTCCTCCGGCCATTGATTGGCTTCGGCCAGCAGCATGCGGTCTGGGTAATTGGCGTCGATTTCGGCGCGGATCTTTTTCAGGACGTCGTGGGTTTCCGGCAGGTTCTCGTTGTTGGTGCCGTCGCGCTCGATCAGGTAGGGAATGGCGTCCAGGCGCAAGCCATCGATGCCCATGTCGAGCCAGTAGCGCATCACCGACAACACCGCTTTCATCACTTGCGGATTATCGAAGTTCAGGTCCGGCTGGTGGGAGTAGAAGCGGTGCCAGAAGTATTGGCCGGCTACCGGGTCCCAGGTCCAGTTGGACTTTTCGGTGTCGAGGAAAATGATGCGCGTGCCGTCGTATTTCTGATCGTCATCGGACCATACGTAGAAGTCCCTCGCTGCCGAACCTTTTTTCGCCTTGCGGGCGCGCTGGAACCACGGGTGCTGGTCGGAGGTGTGGTTGATGACCAGCTCGGTGATCACCCGCAAGCCGCGTTTGTGCGCCTCGGCGATGAAACGCCGGGCGTCGGCCATGGTGCCGTAGTCGCTGTGTACGCCGCGGTACTCGGCGATGTCATAGCCGTCGTCGCGTCGTGGCGATGGATAGAACGGCAACAACCAGATGGTGTTGACGCCAAGGTCGGCAATGTAGTCGAGCTTGGCGATGAGGCCGGGAAAGTCGCCGATCCCGTCGTTGTTGGAATCGAAATAGGATTTGACGTGGACTTGATAGATCACCGCATCCTTGTACCAGAGCGGGTCCTTGATGAACGTGGCTGCCTTGGGTTTCTTCGCCATTGGAAACTCCTGTTCAATTCAAAAAAACCACCACAGAGCCAGGAAACTTTAGATGGGACGCCTACCGCCTGTAGGAGCCGGCTTGCTGGCGATAGCGGTGTGACAGGCGCCATCCATGTAAATTGATGCGCAGCCATCGCCAGCAAGCCGGCTCCTACAGGTCTACGTTGCCCTCTCGCCACGGGTGTCTGTGATGTATTTATGGGGCGCTGATGCGCCAGATCCCGAACGGCTGATACGCCGGGTCGATCCGCATGAATTGCTGCTTGCCATGCCAGGTCCAGCGATGGCCATTCATCAAGTCTTCGCCCTGGGTGCTGGCATGGTCCGGCAAGCCCATTTCCCATAACGGCAACTCGAAGTTCGCTTCCTGCACGTTGTGCGGATCGAGACTGACCGCCACCAGAATAAAGTTGCTGCCGTCAAAGCTGCGTTTACCGAAGTACAGGATGTTGTCGTTCCAGGCGTTGTAGACCTTCAGGCCCAGATGGCTGTGCAACGCCGGGTTCTGTCGGCGGATGCGGTTGAGCTGGGCGATCTCGGCGATGATGTTGCCCGGCGCATTGAAGTCCCGCGGGCGGATCTCGTACTTCTCGGAATCGAGGTACTCCTCCTTGCCCGGCACCGGCGCCGACTCGCACAACTCGAAACCCGAGTACATGCCCCACAGGCCCGAGCCCATGGTCGCCAGCACGGCGCGGATGAGGAACCCGGGACGCCCGGATTCATGCAGGAACGCCGGGTTGATGTCCGGTGTGTTGACGAAAAAGTTCGGCCGGTAGCATTCGCGCCACGGCGATTCGTTGAGTTCGCTGAAGTAGGTCGCCAGTTCGGCCTTGGTGTTGCGCCAGGTGAAATAGGTGTAGCTCTGGGAATAACCGACCTTGCCCAGGCGCGCCATCATGGCCGGGGTGGTAAAGGCTTCGGCGAGGAAGATCACCTCGGGGTACAACGCCCGCACATCGGCGATCAGCCATTGCCAGAACGGCAACGGCTTGGTGTGCGGGTTATCGACGCGAAAGATCTTCACGCCCTCTTCGACCCAGCCCACCACAATGTCACGCAGTTCCACCCACAGGCTCGGAATCGCCTCGGGGGCATAGAAGTCGACGTTGACGATGTCCTGGTATTTTTTCGGCGGGTTCTCCGCGTACTTGATCGTGCCGTCGGGCCGCCAGTTGAACCAGCCGGGATGTTGCTTGAGCCACGGGTGGTCCTGGGAACACTGGATGGCGAAGTCGAGGGCGATTTCCAGGCCGTGAGCGGCAGCAGCCGTCACCAGCCGGCGGAAGTCGTCGCGGCTACCCAACTGCGAGTGAATCGCCTCATGCCCGCCCTCCTCGCTACCGATCGCATAGGGGCTGCCCGGATCGTCGGGGCCCGCCGTCAGGGAGTTGTTCGGGCCTTTGCGGTAGCTGCGCCCGATCGGGTGGATCGGCGGGAAATACAGCACATCGAAGCCCATGTCCTGGATCATCGCCAACCGCGAATGCACGTCGTTGAAGGTGCCATGACGCGTCGGACTGTCGGTGATCGAACGCGGGAACAATTCATACCAACTGGCGAACTGCGCCAGCTCGCGCTCGACATCCACCGGGTACTCCGGGCTCAGGCTCAGGTACGCCCGATGATCGATGCGGGCCATGAGGTCGGCGCTACGCGGGTGCAAAAACAGTGCGACTTGCTCGGTTTCGAGCAATCCTGACAGTTCATGGTGCAAAGCCGCCAGTTGCTCGCTGAGTTGCCCTTCACTGCGCTCGGCGGCTTGTTGCACCTGAATCCGCCCTTCCTGCAATTCGAGGCTGACGGGCACCGCTGCGGCATGTTTCTTTTCCAGTTCGTAGCGAAAACTGGCGAATTGATCGATCCAGGCTTCGATGCAGAACAGATAACGGCCCTGGCTGTCGACACGGAACCGTCCTTGCCAACCGTTGTTACCCACATCAAGCATGACAGCGCTTTGCCAGACGTCCTCGTCTTCAGCCCGCCAGCGCACGCGCACCGCCAGCTTGTCATGCCCGTCGGCAAACACCTTGGCCGTCACCGCCACATCCTGCCCCACCACGGCCTTGACCGCGAACTGCCCGCCTTCCAGGGTCGGCATGATGTTCTCAATGACGATACGCGGCAGCAACAACGCCTGCGCCAGCGGCATGTGCGGGTTGTAGCTCAACTCAGTCGGTTTTTCAGCCGTCATCGAGCCTCTCTCCTTACGCCCCATGGACGCGCTTGTGTCTGGTCGCCATCCCGTCGGGGCATCCGCCCCGGGATGGAGTCACTTAGGTTCCGAGCGATGGCTGCCGGGAAAAGTTCATCGGCAATTTACGGAATCAAATCCTTCGCGCTGCAGTCCACCTACTTAAGCACGACTCACGCCATGTGCCACCGGAGGCTTGACCAATGAACAATCCATTCCCGGCTGAAACCCCCGATCCGAACATCGATAACCCGGTGATCCCGCCGACGGAGCCACAACCGGTGCCCGAACAGGACCCGCCCGGCACCACGCCGCCGCCAAGGGAAGAACCGCCAGCGACGATGCCGCCGGTGATTGTGAACCCGCAATGAAGACAGTTGATCGTTCCTGGCTCGACACCAGGGGCGATCATCAAAAATGCATGACACTTCCCAAGATCGCGTAGTACCGATCCTAAAGCGCCAATTCTGCCCGTCCACCACTTTACGAAACTTGTTCCCCTCCCCTTATATAGCCATCACTCCTTCAGCCTCGAGTGTGGTCAGCCATGAACACGTTTTTTTCCAGCGTCAGCGAATTCACAAACAGAACCAGCGCACGGCACCCCGCGCCCACCTGTGAACGACCAACCGACGGCTGGCCTTCCCTTGAAAATATTCAACTACGAATTTCTTTGCTTCGAATCTAAACGCAGCCCCTCTGAGTCTTCACCCAGAAGTTCAATCATCAGGGATCTGGAAAATCATCTGCTGCACGGTGAGATGGACTACAGCCAGCACGAACTCTCGGAATCAAAGAGCGACGAGCAGGATTCAGATTGTGAAGCGAGCAACGCAGACCGGGTGAATACCTCTTAGGGCCCGCGATCCTTGTCAATCAACCTCACGATACTGGGCATCACACTGAACACCCCCAGCGCCAACAAAGTGCTGAGCACCGCCGTCGCCTCCCGGCCCAGTCCGGCCGCGACGCCGATGGCGGCGGTCATCCACAGGCCGGCGGCGGTAGTCAGGCCCTTGACGTGGCCTTCGTCGCCCTCCTGGTTTTTCAGGATGGTGCCGGCGCCGAGGAAGCCGATCCCGGCGATCACGCCCTGCACCACCCGGCTCATGGCATCGGCCTGTGAGCCGGACATCTGCGGCACCAGCACGAACAGCGCCGCCCCCATCGCCACCAGCATATGCGTGCGCACGCCGGCGGCCTTGCCCTGGTGCTCACGTTCGAACCCGAGAATCCCGCCCAGCAGGGCGGCCATCAACAGTCGCACGGTCATTCGCGTCAGTTGCGAGGCATCGGTGATGTCGGCGAACTCGGCTTGCAGGGTCACCCAGACTTCGTGCCACCAGGCGTTCATGAGGTTGTCCTTGTGAGGGGCCTCCTTGTAAGGGGCCATGGAAGGTGGACCGCGCCGACCATTAATCGGTTGCACAGAACGATGACCGGCGGTTGTGGCCTGAAACTGTAGCCTCCACTGAAAAAAGGATTCCGCCATGACCGTGCGCATCGAGAATCAGACCTGCTTTTTCACCACTGACAATGGCGAATACATTCGTCTGTGTCCCGACGTGACCGTCGTCACCGACGGTGCCAAAGCCATGTCGGCGGTGGACATTGAAGACCACCGCATCTACATCACCGAAGCCGAGGCCGATGCCTTGACCGTCGCGGGCGCGGTGGATGGACGCCGGCACCTGAAAGCCAGCGACAGTGATTCGGTGATTTGACTGACCTGAATCAACATCCGCTGCGGCTGTTTGGGACCGGTGTTTGCACCCTGTTGTGGCGGGTGCTTCAACTTGTCGCAGAGGGTGCTGACTGCGTCATCTGATCCGCTTTTTAATGCAATACCTGAGTCTGTTATGCAAACAGATCGCCGCTCATAGTGCTCATGCCTGATGGAGGCTGATGAGCGATAGACCATGAGCGAGAGAATCCCCGTCCGAACCGTAGAAACCTTCGAGCCTTCGCGTCCAAAGACGAAAGCCGGAACCCGCGACAACCTGATCCACACCCGCAGCTTCACCGGGCTGTTCCGCAACCTGCGCATCAGCGGCGCGGGTTTTCTGTTTTTGCTGTTTTTCGGCACCGTGTGGCTGAACTGGGGCGGCCGCCAGGCGGTGCTCTGGGATCTGTCCGAAAGCAAATTCCATATCTTCGGCGCGACGTTCTGGCCACAGGACTTCATTCTGCTCTCGGCGCTGTTGATCATCGCCGCGTTCGGCCTGTTTGCGATCACCGTGTTCGCCGGACGGGTCTGGTGCGGTTACACCTGTCCGCAAAGCTCGTGGACCTGGATCTTCATGTGGTGCGAGAAGATCACCGAGGGCGAGCGTAACCAACGGATCAAGCTGCAAGCCGCGCCATGGGGCCTGAACAAACTGATGCGGCGCGCGGCCAAGCACACCTTGTGGCTGGCCATCAGCCTGCTGACCGGCCTGACCTTCGTCGGCTACTTCACCCCGATCCGGCCGCTGGCCGAAGAACTGCTGAGCTTGCAAATGAGCGGCGTCAGTCTGTTCTGGGTGCTGTTTTTTACCGGCGCCACCTACATCAACGCCGGCTGGCTGCGAGAAGCGGTGTGCATGCACATGTGCCCCTACGCGCGGTTCCAGAGCGTGATGTTCGACAAGGACACCCTGACCATTTCCTACGACGTGGCCCGGGGCGAAAACCGTGGCCCGCGCAAGCGCGAGGTCAAGCCCGCCGAGGTCGGTCTAGGCGATTGCATCGATTGCCAGCTCTGCGTCCAGGTCTGCCCGACCGGCATCGACATCCGCGATGGCTTGCAGATGGAATGCATCGGTTGCGCTGCGTGCATCGACGCCTGCGATTCGATCATGGACAAAATTGGCTACGCCCCGGGGTTGATCAGCTATACCTCCGAGCATCAGTTGCAGGGGGGCAAGACACACCTTCTGCGTCCGCGCCTGATCGGCTACACCGCCGTGCTATTGGTGATGATCGCCGCCCTGGTGGTGGCGCTGGTGGAGCGCCCCATGGTCTCGCTCGACGTCAGCAAGGACCGAGGCCTGTTCCGCGAGAACAGCCAGGGGCAGATCGAAAACATCTACAGTCTGAAAGTGATCAACAAGACCCAGCAGCGTCAGGACTATCGATTGAGCCTGGTCGATGCCGATGATTTCGAGCTGCAAGGCAAGACCGAGTTGAGCCTGGCGCCGGGGGAAATTGTCGATGTGCCGGTGTCGGTGGCGATGCTCACGGAGCGTCCGGCCAGCAGTTCGCAAAACATCAGTTTCAAGGTGATCGACAGCGATGAGCCTGGCGTCTTCAGCGTGGCGAAGAGCCGGTTTGTTGCGCCGATCAATCGCTGAGCCTTTAAGATGCTGACCTTTGCGGGATGCGGACTTGGCTTGGCAATGCAATCCACTGTGCCACAAAAGCTGATTGAATGATTTCCATGACGGGACACCGATGAAACGCTACGAAAAATTCGCCGACGACATCGCAGAACTGATCCGCTCCGGCGTCCTGGGTCCCGGCCAGCGTGTGCCGTCAGTCCGCTACGCCAGCCAGACCTACGGCGTCAGCCCGTCGACGGTGTTCCAGGCCTACTACCTGCTGGAGCGTCGCGGCCTGATCCGCGCCCGTCCGCGCTCCGGCTACTTCGTCAACGCCCATGCACCACGGCCGTTTTCCGAGCCGGTGATCAGTAGCCAGGTCAACGAGTCCACCGAGGTCGATGTCAGCGAACTGGTGTTTTCGGTACTCGACTCGATCAAGGACCCGAACACCGTGCCCTTCGGCTCAGCGTTCCCCAGCCCGACGCTGTTCCCGTTGCAACGCTTGTCCCGTTCCCTGGCCAGCGCCAGCCGCGAAATGGACCCGCGCATGGTCGTCACCGACATGTCGCCGGGCAACCCGCAACTGTGCCGGCAAATCGCCCTGCGCTACATGGTCGGCGGGCTGATGCTGCCCATGGAAGAACTGCTGATCACCAACGGCGCGCTGGAAGCCCTCAACCTGTGCCTGCAAGCAGTGACGGAGCCAGGCGACCTGGTGGCCATCGAAGCCCCGGCGTTCTACGCCTGCCTGCAAGTGCTCGAACGACTGAAACTCAAAGCCGTGGAAATCCCCGTACACCCACGAGACGGCATCGACCTCGGTGTGCTCGGGCAAACTCTGCAGCGCCATCCGATCAAGGCCTGCTGGTGCATGACCAGCTTCCAGAACCCCATGGGCGCGACCGTGCCCGAGGCCAGGAAACAACAGCTGGTGGAACTGCTGCGCCGCCACCAGGTGCCGCTGATCGAAGACGATGTCTACGCCGAACTGTATTACGGCCAGCAGGCACCGAAACCGGCCAAGGCCTTTGATACCGAAGGGTTGGTGATGCACTGCGGCTCGTTCGCCAAAAGCCTGGCTCCCGGTTACCGCATCGGCTGGGTCGCCGCCGGGCGTTATGCACAGAAAATCGAACGGCTGAAACTCATGACCTCGCTGTGTGCATCGATGCCGGCCCAGGCGGCCATCGCCGATTACCTGCAACACGGGGGTTATGATCGGCACCTGCGCAAATTGCGCCATGCACTGGAAGATCAGCAAAGCGCCATGCTCGCCGCCATTGCACGCTATTTCCCCGCCGAGACTCGCGTCAGCCAGCCGGCAGGTGGGTATTTTCTGTGGCTGGAATTACCGTCGCAGATGGATTCGTTGAAGTTGTTTCAGATGGCGTTGGCACAGGGGATCAGCATCGCGCCGGGGCCGATCTTTTCGCCGGCGCAGCGGTTCAGGAATTGTATTCGATTGAATTATGGGAGTCCGTGGGATGAGGCTGCGGAGAAGGCGATGGAGACGTTGGGGCGGATTGTGCGGTCGTTTAACTATTAGCAAAATACGTGTCTGCTCGGACAGCTCGAGTTTTCAATTATTAAACTCGTAACTGCGCATCTCTGCTTAGCGCAAGCGCGAAAGCCATTAGGGTATCCGCATTATGGAGAGCCAGTTGGCGCCTTAATATTGTACTTTTGTTAAATTTATCTACCGCATCCGCCTTACTCTTGGTGCCTGTCTTTGACACCAACGCATCATTATCTGCATAAAAACGGCTCACGGGTACAAATTGATCATGCATTATACTACTAGAAGTTGACTCCATAAAATCAAGGCTCGCTCCTGTAAAATACCAATAATCACGTGATTCAAAAACCGGGCTTAGGTGAGTCAGCTCATGCCCCAGTACAAATGCATTTTCCTCCGTCGTTTTCTCTTCAAGAGCCTCGATATCAAAATAAATTTTTCTTTTGATATCGGATAATATGACAAACGCACTTAATTCTGTGTCTGACATCGCAACTAGTCTTTCTTGATTGTTTTTGACATCCCCAATATCCAACAACATTTGGCGATACCCATTACGAAAATATTCGATATTTTCTGGGGTAGCCTGCCCAACGCCAAAAAAATTCTCAACGACTTTTATATCAATATGCCCGCTATCAAGTTCGACCATTGCGTAGGTCAACATCTTTTTAAGCTCTAAAAATGACGCCTCAAGAATTTCTGCAATTTCAGGCAAATGCATTTTTATGTTATCCAACCCTCGCTGCTCCACTCTGCCACGGTCTTGTTTCGATTCAATAAAAAAATCAAAAAAGCCCGGTAAATAGCCTTTTTTATCTACAAAAATTACCGGACCATTTCTTACAAACCGATAAAAATTCAACCCATCCACATCCCCCGCCGGATCCGGATTCAACCAGCGCTGCAACCATGGCGCGTAATACCGCGCCCCGTAATAATAAAGCCCCGTGGCATCGCGCTCCTTGCCGGAATAACGAATGGTCTTGTACCCGGTTTCCACCTCATGCCGCCCGGCCAGCCACGCCGTGCCACCGAAGGGGTAATACACTTCCTGGCTGATCACCTGCGCTTGGGCATCCACTTCAAAGGCACTCGAGCCCAGGTGATCGTCGAAGCAAAACCGCAATTGGTCATTGTCCAGTTCAGCCGGTGGCGGGCTGTCCCAATGCAACAGACGCACGGTGCAGCGGCCGGCCTGAATGCTGACTACTTGCAGCTGTTCCCCGGTGGCGCTGTTGCTGTGCAGTTCGAGGCCCGGCAGATAACGCACCTCGGCGGTGTGGACGATGGACTTTGCTGCGCTCCTGCGGATTTTGCGCAGGCGCGTGCCTTCGCTGTCGTACACATAGTGTTCCAGGTCGTCAGCGCCATCGGGTCAGTGGACCTGTGTGACCTGAGCCAACTGATTGCGCCCATTCCACTGCAAGCCTTGCCCTGGTTGCAGTTCCAGCAGATTACCCCTGGCGTCGAAGGACTCATCAATGACTGATTGCATTGAGTGGACCTTGACGCTGCGATTGCACAGCGGCGCCACGCGCATGCTCAAGGTATCGCCCACCGCGCCCTGATGAATGCGCCGCAACAGATTGCCCGCCTCGTCGTACTGGTAGGTTTCGCTGTAGTTGCACCAGCGGCTGCCATCCGGCGGGCCGAAGGCCTGCCACTCCGGCAAGGCGGGACCCAATGAGGGTTTGGCACTTTCCCAACCGGTCGCGCTGTTCAATTGGTACAGCGTGTCGTAGGTAAAGCGCCGCACGGGTTCGATGCGCTGATTGGCAAAATGCTGGATGGGCAACGCGGCGTCGGCGATTTCGGTGATGTTGCCGGCCGGGTCGTAACCGTAGCTCAACTTCTGCAAAAAGCTCTGATCCGGGCCTTGTGTGGCGAGCAGAATCAAATGTTCATTGGCTGGGTCATACGCGCAGGTCGTGCGCATGCCATTGCCGGCGAGCTCATGTTCAACCTGGCCTGAAGCGCTGTAGTGGATGACACTGACCAAGGCGCGGCTCTGCCCGGACCGTTGCAGCCCCACCGAATACAACTGACCAGCGCAATCATGCGCAAAATGCCGGGCATGGCCTTTGGCATCGGTTTGCGCCGTCACTTCGCCGGTAGGCGCGTAGCGCCACAAAGTCTGAGCGCCGACGCCCGGCTCCAGCAGCCTGTTGCGTTCTGCGTCCAACGCCGGCCAGTCAACCGGGTCGAAGCTGTTCAGGAAGTGACGACGCTCATGCAGGATCGTGGCCGACATGCCGTAGTCACTCAGCACGCGAGTACCTGCCGGGTCGTCCTGGCGGATCGGTTGACCACAACGATTATGCTTGGCGTGATCGTTCGAAGCACCGCCAAATGTCATCCGCTCGACGCAGCGCTCGGGTACGCCCTCAGCCTGCTCATGCACCGCAACAGGCCGCAGCAATGGGTCATGCTCGGTGCGACGATGCCAGCCACGTTGGTCCCATGCCTCAAGCGCCTGCCCCGCCGCACCCGGCAACCCGAGTTGCCAACCGGCATCGACGCTGTCGCTGCACAGCGCCTGCCCCGTCAGGTTATGGATCGTGGTCAAGTTCGCCGGCACCTGGACATCGTTCTGACGCAAGGCAAACAATCGCGGATCGCGCTGTTGAACCAGCCGACCGAGCGAATCAAATACCTGATGCGTGACTCGCGCCGAAACCGGTTCGATCGCCGCTTGCCGACAGTACGCCACCGCACGAACGGCTAAACCGCGTGGGTCGATGACACTGAGCGATGGCGTGTGCGCGTTCAAATCGAGGCGGCCTTTTAAAGACTACCGCGAATCTAGGCCCACCCAAGGATGGCGTCTACTGTCAGGAATGACAGTAGACAACGCATGTATTCTTCCTAGCGACCACCACCAAGATCAACAAACGTCCCCGTCGCATAAGAAGCCTTGTCCGACAGCAACCAGACAATCGCCTCCGCCACTTCATCCGGCCGCCCGCCACGGGCCATCGGGATCGCCGACTCCAGTTTGCTGACCCGGTCCGGGTCACCGCTCAAGGCGTGGAAATCGGTGTAGATGTAGCCCGGGCGCACCGCATTGACCCGAATCCCCTCGCCCGCCACTTCCTTGGACAGGCCGATGGTGAACGAGTCCAGCGCGCCTTTGGAGGCCGCGTAGTCGACGTATTCGTTGGGCGAGCCCAAGCGGGAGGCCACCGACGACACGTTGACGATGCTGCCGCCCTGCCCGCCGTGTTTGGGCGACATGCGCAGGATCGCGTGCTTGGCGCAGAGGATCGGCGCCAGGACGTTGGTTTTCATGATTTTGAGGATGCGGAACTCGGACATCTCGTCGACCCGGGACTTTTGCCCGACTGTGCCGGCGTTGTTCACCAGCGCGGTGACCCGGCCCAGTTCACTGTCTACCCGATGGAACAGCGCGATGACTTCGTCTTCGATGCTGACGTCGGCGCGTACCGCAATGGCCTGCGCACCGAGGGCGCGGACTTGCTCCAGCACGCCGAGCGCCGCCTGTTCGTCGGCCTGGAAGTTGATGCAGATCCGATAGCCCTGTGCGGCGGCCAACAACGCGGTGGCGGCCCCAATGCCACGGCTGCCGCCGGTGATGACGATGACTTTGTCCATGCGAGCTTTCCCCCAATCAAAGCTTAAGCGGTCGGGGGCAAGAATAACCGTCATTGGCGGTTTTTGCATGGACTCACATCAACTGTCATGTCATCGACATTTCGCGCCCGGCACCGGCTTTCAACTCCTCGAGCAATTGCTCACCGCGATGGATCTCCACCATGAAGCCTGCGGCCGGCAGCGGATGCCCCAGCAAGTAACCCTGCAACGAGTCGCAACCGAGTTGAGTCAGGAAGTCTTGCTGCGAGTCCGTCTCCACGCCTTCGGCAACGATGCGCAACCCCAACGCCTGGCCGAGGGCAACGATGGCCGAAACGATGGCGGCGTCATCGCTGTCGCGCTCCAGGTCGCGGACAAAACCGCGATCGATCTTCAGTTCGTTGGCCGGCAGGCGCTTGAGGTACATCAGGCTCGAATAGCCGGTGCCAAAATCGTCGATGGACAGGTCGACGCCCATTTCCGAGAGTTCCTGAAGCACCGTCATGCTCGCATCGGCGTCGCTCATGGCCGTGGTTTCGGTGATTTCCAGGGTCAGGCTGTTGGCCGGAAGATGGTGAGTGGCCAAGGCCTTGGCGACGCTCTGGACCAGTCCGGCATGGCAAAACTGAATGGCCGACAGGTTCACCGCGATGCGCCAATCGGTGTAGCCCAGCACGTACCACTCGCGCATCTGACGGCATGCTTCGTTGAGCACCCACTCGCCGATCGGAATGATCAGGCCGGTCTTTTCCGCCAGTTCGATGAATTTGTCCGGCAGCAGCATTCCCTGCGTCGGGTGTTCCCAGCGTAACAAGGCCTCGGCGCCCACCGGCCGGCCATTGGCGGCGTCGAACTTGGGCTGGTAATACAGGCTGAATTCCTGATGCTCCACGGCATTGCGCAGGTCCTGGAGCAATTGCAGCTGTTTGCGCGCGTTGCTGTTCATCGAGGCATCGAAAAAGCTGTAGCCGTTTTTACCCGCGCCCTTGGCGTGGTACATCGCCGCGTCGGCGTTCATCAGCAATTCCTGGGCGGACTGGCCGTTACCCGGGTAGAGCGCGATGCCGACGCTGGCGGAAATGTGCAAATCATGTTCGGTCACCCGGAACGCCCGCGCGATCAGCCCGACCTGACGGGCCGCGAGGTTCAAGGCGTCGTTCTGTTCGCTCAATTGCACCAGCAACACGAACTCATCGCCGCCGATCCGCGCGAGGGTGTCCTGGCTGCGCAGGTCTTCGCGCAGACGCTGGGCGACTTCGCGCAACAGCAGATCACCCATGTGGTGGCCGAAGGCATCGTTGACCGGTTTGAAGCCGTCCAGGTCGATGAACATCAGGGCAAAGCAGCCCCCCTCTTCCCGGACGCGCGACATGGCCTGATCGATTCGATCGGCGAGCAGCGTCCGGTTCGGCAGCCCGGTCAGGGTGTCATGCAGGGCCAGTTGGGTGAGTTCACGGTTGGCCTCGGTCAGCGAATGCGCCAGGCTCGCGGTGCGGGCCTCCATGCGGGCATCGAGCACAGAGGTCAGCAAGGCGATGCTCAGAACCGCCAGCGTGGTGATCAGAACGAGGTTGTCCAGGCCCTTGCCGCTCAGGCCATCGAGCGCCGCACCGCAAAAACTGCCATCGGCAAAACGTGCGGCGGCCATGCCGGTGTAGTGCATGCCGACGATGGCGATGCCCATGATCACCGCGGCACCGCCACGGATCAGACGAACATAAGGCGTGTGCTGGCGCAGATGGAAAGCGATCCACAATGCCGCACCCGATGCACCGACCGCGATCATCAGCGAAGCGCCGAACAGCGTCGGGTCGTAGTCGATGCCCGGTTGCATGCGCATGGCGGCCATGCCGGTATAATGCATCGCGCTGATACCGGCGCCCATGACCAGCGCGCCAAAGGCCAGTTGCCAGGCCGGCAGTTGCGGTTGGCTGACCAGCCACAGGGCAAAACCGCTGGAGAGCACGCCGATCAGCAGCGATAACAGGGTGATTGCGCCGTCGTAGCCCAGGTCGATCGGCAGCTTGAACGCAAGCATGCCGATAAAGTGCATCGACCAGATGCCGACGCCCATGGCGATGGCCCCGCCCGCGGTCCACAAATGCACGGCGCGGCCCTTGGCGGTGGCAATGCGTCCGGTCAGGTCGAGTGCAGTGTATGAGGCGAGAATCGCTACGCAGAGCGAAATGATAACCAGGGTGGGGGAATAGCTACCGATGAGCATGGGGACTTCTCGCGAATGCCCCTGTTAATGGTATTGATTCTCGCTGGGGGGCAAATGCGGGGATTGTACTGATTCCAAATGAGAACGCACTCACAAAATGAGCAAAAGGCCATCAGGCCGATGAAACGCCTGTTTTAAGGTTTTACATTAACTCGCTTCAAGCTGCTGGCGCCACAACACCTGTGGGAGCGAGCTTGCTCGCGATGGCTGCGTCACATTCAGCATAGATGTTGCCTGACCCACCGCTATCGCGAGCAAGCTCGCTCCCACTGGGATGGCAGCGTGCGTTAGATTGCGCTACTGGTTTTCGCTCACCTCGAGCTGCCCGTCCCAGCCACCGCCCAGCGCGGCGATCAACTGCACGCTGGCGATCAGGCGGCTTTGCAACAGGTCAAGGTTACTGCGTTCATTGTTCAGCGCCGCCGCCTGGGTCACCACCACATCGATGTACGCGATCAAACCGGCCTTGTATTGGTTCTGGGTCAGGCGCAACGATTCGCGGGCGGCGTCCAGTGCCTGTTGGCGCACGACGGCTTCGTCCTCGAGCACCTTGAGCTGCACCAGGAAGTTTTCCACTTCGCGGAATCCGTCCAGCACGGTCTGGCGGTACTTGGCCACCGTTTCGTCGTAGGCCGCTTCACTGCGGTCGACTTCCGCCGAGCGCTGGCCGCCGTCGAACAGGGTCATGGCCAATTGCGGCCCGACCGACCAGAAGCGGTTCGGCAGGCTGAACAAGTCTTTCGAGGTACTGCTGCTGTAACCACCGTTCAGACTCAGGGTCAGGTCCGGGTAATAGGCAGCCTTGGCCACGCCGATGTTGGCGTTGGCGGCGATCACCGAGCGTTCGGCCGAAGCGATGTCCGGGCG
The DNA here is from genome assembly GCF_054668285.1 of Pseudomonas sp. S2_H10. Lineage (NCBI taxonomy): Bacteria > Pseudomonadati > Pseudomonadota > Gammaproteobacteria > Pseudomonadales > Pseudomonadaceae > Pseudomonas > Pseudomonas sp. S2_H10. The sequence goes on along the minus strand of NZ_CP162754.1, from coordinate 6,722,630 downwards.
ACGTTCCAGCAACTGCGACGGCAGTGTCAGCGGTACTTGCGGCAACTGCGGAATGTCGGTGCTTTCCGCCAGGCTGAACTCGGCTGGTGGCAGGCCGATCAGCACGGCAATGGCGTTCTCGAACTGCGCACGTTGCCAGATCAGGTCGATCATGTCGGCTTCGGTGCTTTTGAGCTGGGTCTGGGCCTGGGCTACAGCATCCTTGCCCGAGACTCCTGCGCGGTACTGGTTCTCGGTCATCTTCAACGAACGCCGATACGCCTCGACCGTGTCCTGGAGCAAGCGCTTCTGGCCATCGATCACCCGCAATTGCAGGTAGTTCTGCACCAGTTCCGACTGTTGGCTCAGGCGCATGGCCGCCAGGTCGGCAAAGCTCGCCTGGGCATTGGCCGTATCGGCTTCGAGGCCACGCCGCAGTTTGCCCCAGATGTCGGCCTCCCAACTGACGCCGGCCTGGGCGGTATAGGTGTCGCGGATACCACTGGAAGAGCTGCTGAGGCTGGAGCTGCTGCTGCCAGTGCCTTGGCTGGAGCGGGTCTTGCCGGCAGTCAGGTCGACCGTCGGAAAGAACGCCCCACGGGCACTGCGCACCAAGGCCTGGGCCTGACGGTACTGGGCCTCGGACTGGGCCACGGTCTGGTTGGAGCTGTTGAGTTTGTCGATCAGGCCATTGAGCTGTCGGTCGCCGTACAACTCCCACCATGCGCCGCGTGCCAGGGCGTCGCTCGGGTTGGCCTGACGCCAGCCTTCTGCGGCCTTGTACTGCACAGGCTCGGCGGTTTGCGGGCGCTGGTAATCCGGGCCGACGGCGCAGGCACTGAGCATCGCCACGCACAGAGACAGGCTCAACAGACGCGAGCCTCGAGCCGTGATCAGCGGTGCAGCCAGGTTAAAAAGCGAACGTTCAGTCATAGCGGAGTTTCCAGAGCAGCATCGGTACGCACCCCACGCCATTTATTGAAGCGATGGCGCAGTTTGTCGAGATAGAGGTAAACCACCGGGGTGGTGTAAAGGGTCAGCACCTGGCTGAAGATCAGTCCGCCGATGATGGTCAGGCCCAGCGGCTGGCGCATTTCCGCCCCTTCGGCGCGACTGAGCAGCAACGGCAAGGCACCGAGGATCGCCGCCAGCGTGGTCATCAGGATAGGTCGCAAACGCTGCAGGCAGGCGCTGCGAATCGATTCCAGCGGCGCCATGCCCTGATGTCGCTCCAGCTGCAACGCCAGGTCGATCATCAGGATCGCGTTTTTCTTCACCACGCCGATCAGCAGAAACAGCCCCAGCAACGAAATCAGGCTGAATTCTCCGCCCAGCGCATAGATCGACAGTAACGCGCCGACCCCGGCCGACGGCAAGGTCGAGAGAATCGTCAGCGGGTGAATGTAGCTTTCGTACAACACGCCGAGCACCAGATACACCGCCACCAGCGCCCCCAGAATCATCCACGGCTGACTTTTTTGAGTCGCCGCGAAAGCGTCAGCTGTGCCGGCCATTTTCGCGATCACGTCTTCCGGCAGGCCGACCTTGGCAATCGCCCGCTCGATGGCGGCACCACCCTGCTCCACGGTCACGCCTTCGGCCATGTCGAACGCAATGCTTTCCGAGGCGAACTGGCCTTCGTGGCTGACCCGGTCGTTTTCCAGGCTGTTTTCGTAGTGGGCGATTGTCGACAGCGGGATCCGCGCGCCATCGGCGGTGATCACCTGGACCTGCTTGAGGGTGATCGGGTCCTGGGCGTATTTCGGATTGACCTCCATCACCACCTGATACTGGTTGAGGCTGTCGTAGATGGTCGATATCTGCCGCTGGCTGTAGGCGTTGTTCAGCACCGCCGTGACCATGTCCATGTCGACCCCCAGGCGCTTGGCCTGGTCACGGTCGACGATCAGGGTCACTTGCCGGGCACCGCGGCCTTCGCGCGCGTCAATCGCCGTCAGCTCCGGCAAGGCCTTGAGCGCGGTGACGACTTTCGGATACCACTCGCGCAACGCCCCCAGATCGCCACTTTGCAGGATGTACGAGTATTGCGAGGTGGTCTGCTCGCGGCCGCCGCCGAATTGCAGGTCCTGGTCCGCCATGAGCATCAGTTGTGCGCCGGGAACCTTGGGCATTTCCTTGCGCAGGCGCTCGATGACTTTCTGCGCGGAAAGGCTGCGTTCCTTGATTGGCTTGAGGCGCACCAGCATGAAGGCGTTGTTGGTGCCGTTGTTGCCGCCGATGAAGCCGGCGACGCTTTCCACCGCCTCGTCCTTCAACACTGCGCGGCGGAAAACTTCCATCTTCGGCTGCATCACACTGAACGACAGACCGTCGTCGCCGCGTACGAAACCGATCAGCTGCCCTGTATCCTGCTGCGGCAAAAATGTTTTAGGAACAACAATATACAGCGCAATGTTAACGCCAATTGTGACGAATAGACTAAGCAACGTCAGGCGCTTGTGGCGCAGCACCCAGTCGAGGCTGGTGGCGTATTTGCCGACCATCCATTCGTTGGCCCGCTGGCTCCAGCGTTGCAAACGGTTCTCCTGACCCGGCGTATGCGGCTTGAGCCAGCGGGCGCAAAGCATCGGGGTCAGGGTCAGCGACACTACCAGCGAGACCACGATGGCCGCCGCCAAGGTGATCGAGAATTCGCGGAACAGGCTTTCGATGATCCCGCCCATGAACAGGATCGACAGGAACACCGCCACCAGCGACACGTTCATCGACAGCAAGGTAAAGCCGACTTCCTCGGCGCCGAGGTACGCGGCCTTCATCGGGCGCACGCCTGCGTCGATGTGCCGGGAAATGTTCTCCAGCACCACGATGGCATCGTCCACCACCAGCCCGGTGGCCAGGATCAGCGCCATCAGCGACAGGTTGTTCAGCGAAAAGCCGTAGAGGTACATCACGGCAAAGGTGCCGACCAGCGACACCGGCACCGCCAGGGTCGGGATCAGCGAAGCGCGGAAGTTACCAAGGAACAGGAACACCACCAGGATCACCAGCGCCACGGCGATCAGCAGGGTCATTTCCGCCTCGTGCAGCGTGGCCTTGATCACCGGCGAGCGGTCCATGGCCAGGTTGAGCTTGACGCTGGCCGGCAGCACCGCCTGCAACGCCGGCAACTGCGCCTTGATCTCGTTGACCGTCTCGATGATGTTGGCGCCGGCCTGGCGGTTGATCACCAGCAGCACCGCCGCGTCGTCGTTGAAGAAACCGCTGTTGTAGCGGTCCTCGACGCCATCGCTGACCTTGGCCACATCCTTCAGGCGCAGGGCTGCGCCGCCGTTGTAGTGGATGATCAGCGACTCGTAGTCCTTGGCTTTTTCCAGCTGGTCGTTGGCCTGGACCTGCCACAGCCGCTGGTCATCTTCGACCGAGCCCTTGGGCCGGCGCACGTTGGCATTGGCGATGGTGTTGCGCACATCGTCCAGGGCCACGCCGTACTGGTTCAGCGACTGCGGTTCGAGCTCGATACGCACCGCCGGCAGCGAACTGCCGCCGATCTGCACCTCGCCTACGCCCTGTACCTGGGACAGGCTCTGGGACAGGATCGTCGAGGCCAGGTCATAGAGTTGGCCTTTTTCCAGCACATCCGAGGTCAGCGACAGCACCATGATCGGCGCCTGGGACGGGTTGACCTTCTTGTAGGTCGGCATGCTGCGCATCCCGCTCGGCAGCAGGGTGCGCGAGGCGTTGATGGCTGCCTGCACTTCCCGCGCCGCGCCGTTGATGTCGCGGTCCAGGTCGAATTGCAGGATCACCCGGGTCGAACCCTGGCTGGAGCGGCTGCTCATGGTGTTGACCCCGGCAATGCTGCCGAAGGAACGTTCCAGAGGCGTGGCCACGGTCGACGCCATGACCTCGGGGCTGGCCCCGGGCAGACTGGCCTGGACCACGATCACCGGAAAGTCCATTTGCGGCAGCGGCGACACCGGCAGCAAACCAAAACTCACGCCGCCCAGCAGCATGATCGCCAGGCTCAGCAGCATGGTCGCCACCGGGCGCTTGATGAAAGGTCCCGACAGGTTCATGGCTGCTCTACCGCTTCCACGGACTCAGGCTTGCGGCCCCAGCGCCGACCGAGACGGTCGAAGTACAGGTAGATCACCGGCGTGGTGAACAGCGTCAGCACCTGGCTCAGCAGCAAACCGCCGACCATCACCAGACCCAGCGGCTGGCGCAGTTCCGCACCGGAACCGCTGGCCAGCATCAACGGCACGGCACCGAAGAGCGCCGCCAGGGTGGTCATCAGGATCGGCCGGAAACGCAGCAGCGCCGCCTGATAGATTGCCGTTTGCGGGTCCATGCCCTGATTGCGTTCGGCGTCGAGGGCAAAGTCGATCATCATGATCGCGTTCTTCTTGACGATACCGATCAGCAGAATGATGCCGATGATCGCGATCATGCCCAGGTCATTGCCGCTCAGGATCAACGCCAGCAAGGCGCCCACCGCCGCCGACGGCAATGTGGACAGAATGGTGATCGGATGGATGTAGCTCTCGTAGAGCACCCCCAGCACGATGTACATGGTCACTACCGCCGCCAGGATCAGCAGCAGCGTGCTCGACAACGATGCCTGGAAAGCCTCGGCGGCGCCCTGGAACTGGGTCTGCACGCCAATCGGCATGCCGATGTCCTTCTGCACCTGCTCGATCAGCTCGACTGCATGCCCCAGCGCCACGCCGGGCGCCAGGTTGAAAGACATCATCACCGCCGGGAATTGGCCGATATGGGTAATCGCCAGTTGCGCCTGACGCTCTTCGATGCGTGCCAGGCTGGACAGGCGCACTTGCCCGCCATCGGTGGTCTTGACGTGAATCTGGTTCAACGCATCCGGGCCGATTTTCTCGCCGGACTGTGATTGCAGGACCACGCGGTATTGGCTCGCCTGGGTGTAGATCGTGGAAATCTGCCGCTGGCCGAAGGCGTCATACAGCGCATCGGTGATGTTCGACACCGACACACCGACCCGCGACGCCGCATCGCGGTCGATCACCAGATAGACCTGCAAGCCCTTGTCCTGCAAGTCGCTGGCGACGTCGGTCAATTCCGGCCGGTCGGCCAAAGCCTCGACCAGCCGCCCGCTCCACAGGCTCAGCAGCTCCGAGTCCGGCGACGACATGCTGAACTGGTACTGCGTGCGGCTGACCCGGTCTTCGATGGTCAGGTCCTGCACCGGTTGCATGAACAGGCGAATGCCGACCAGTTTGTCCAGCTCCGGTTGCAAGCGGGCGATGACTTGCGTTGCGCTGAGGTCGCGATCGTTGTGCGACTTTAGGTTGATCAGCAAGCGACCGCTGTTGAGGGTCGAGTTGTCACCGTCCACGCCAATGTAGGACGACAGGCTTTCGACCGCCGGGTCCGCCAGAATCACCTTGGCCAGCTCCTGCTGACGCTCGCTCATGGCCGCGAAGGAAATCGATTGCGGCGCTTCGGAAATGCCCTGGATGACGCCGGTGTCCTGCACCGGGAAGAAGCCCTTGGGCACCACCATGTACAGGAACACCGTCAGCCCCAGAGTGCCAATGGCCACCATCAGGGTCAGCGGCTGGTGCTTGAGCACCCACTGCAACTTGCGTCCGTAGGCGGCGATCATCCAGTCGATGAACGCACCGCTGGCACGATAGAAACGCCCCTGCTCCTCTTCCCCGGGTTCACGCTTGAGCAGGCGCGCGCACATCATTGGCGTCAGGGTCAGGGACACGACAAGGGAAATCAGGATCGCCACCGCCAGCGTGATGGCGAATTCGCGGAACAGGCGCCCGACCACGTCCGCCATGAACAGCAGCGGGATCAGCACGGCGATCAGCGACAACGTCAGGGAAATCAGGGTGAAACCGATCTGTTTGGCGCCCTTGAGCGCGGCGTTCAGGGGGCTGTCGCCCTCCTCGATGAAACGCGAAATGTTCTCCAGCATGACGATCGCATCGTCCACCACGAAACCGGTGGCGATGGTCAGGGCCATCAGGGTCAGGTTGTTGACCGAGAACCCGGCCAGGTACATCACGCCGAACGTACCGATCAGCGACAGCGGCACGGCCACCGACGGAATGATCGTGGCACTGGCGCGACGCAGGAACAGGAAGGTGACCATGACCACCAGGGCGATGGCGATCAGCAGTTCGTGCTGCACGTCCTTGACCGAGGCGCGGATGGTCTGGGTGCGATCGGTCAGCACCGTGACCTCAAGGCCGGCCGGCAGGTTGTCGGTGATGCTCGGCAGCAGGGCCTTGATCCGGTCCACCACCTCGATCACGTTGGCGCCGGGCTGGCGCTGGATGTTCAGCAGCACGGCCTGGTTCTCGTTGGCCCAGGCCGCCAGGCGCTCGTTTTCCGCGCCGTCGACGATTTCCGCGACGTCCTTCAGTCGCAACGGCGCGCCGTTGGCGTAGGCCAGAATCAGGTTGGCGTAGTCTTTGGGCGACGTCAGTTGGTCGTTGGCATCGAGCATCGAGACCCGGGTCGGACCGTCGAAGTTGCCCTTGGGCTGGTTGACGTTGGAGGCGCCGATCAGCGTGCGCACGTCCGACAGGTTCAAGCCGTTGGCGGCCAGCGCTTCGGGGTTGACCTTGATCCGCACGGCCTGGCGCTGACCGCCGGCAATGCTGACCATGCCGACGCCGCTGATCTGGGCGATTTTCTGCGCCATGCGCGTATCGACCAGGTCGTTGAGCTTGGGCAGCAACATGGTCCTGGACGTGATGGCCAGGGTCAGCACCGGTGTATCGGCCGGGTTGACCTTGTTGTACACCGGTGGTGCCGGCAGGTCCTTGGGCAGCAAGTTGGTCGCGGCGTTGATCGCCGCCTGCACTTGTTGTTCGGCCACGTCCATGTTGATGTCGAGGCTGAAGCGCAGGGTCAGCACCGACGCGCCGCCGGAACTGGTGGACGCCATTTGCGTCAGGCCGGGCATCTGCCCGAACTGGCGCTCAAGCGGCGCGGTGACCGCGCTGGTCATGACATCCGGACTGGCGCCGGGGTACAGGGTCATGACGCGAATGGTCGGGTAATCGACCTGGGGCAAGGCCGACACCGGCAGCAACCGGTAAGCGATCACGCCGGCCAGAATAATGGCCAGCATGCTCAGCGTGGTGGCTACCGGGCGAAGGATGAACAGCCGCGAGAGATTCATGCGCCGCCCTTTTTCGCCTTGTCAGTGGTCGCAGGCTCTGCCGCGTTGGCCGCCGACTTGCCTTGCAGGTGTTCGGTGGGGGTGGTCGGCACATCCTGGCTGTCGTTGACCACCTCCACTTCGCTGCCGTCTTTCAGGCGGTCGGTGCCTTCCAGTACAACCCGGTCACCCGCCGACAGGCCTTCGGTCACCACGGTGTTCACGCCATCGCTGGCGCCGACTTTCAACTGACGGATCTTGACCTTCTTGTCACCGTCCAGGGCATAGACGAACGTGCCGTTGGTGCCGAACTGGATCGCGGCGGAAGGCGCGAGTACGACGTTCTTGAGGGTATCGGCGAGCAGGCGCACGTTGACGAATTGGTTGGGGAACAGCGACTGGTCGCGGTTCTCGTAACGGGCCTTGAATTTCAGGGTGCCGGTGGTCACGTCGATCTGGTTGTCCAGGCTCTGCAGCACGCCGGTGGCCTGGAGTTTGGTGTCACCGCGATCCCAGGCTTCGGCCGGCAATTTGGCGCCGCTGCGATAACGCGCGAGCACGGTGTCGAGGCTGTTTTCCGGCAGGGTGAAAGCCACGCTGATCGGCTGGGTCTGGGTGATGATCGCCAGTGCCGTGGTGTCGTTGGCTGCTACCAGGTTGCCGACGTCCAGTTGACGCAGGCCGACGCGTCCGGTGATCGGTGCGCGGATCTTGGTGAATTCAAGGTTGAGCTTGGCATCGTTGACCGCGGCCTGATTGGTCTTGACCGTGCCCTGGAACTGACCAACCAGCGCTTCGGCGGTGTCCAGGGTCTGTTTGGCAATGCTGTCTTCGCGGTACAGGCCGCGATAGCGCTCGACGTCGACCTGGGCGTTTTTCAGCTGCGCCTGATTCTGCAGCAAGGTGCCTTCGGCCTGGAGCAAGGCGTTCTGGTAAGGGCGTGGGTCGATTTCGGCCAGCAGGTCGCCCGCCTTGACCATCTGCCCTTCTTCGAAAGAGATCTTGACCAGCTCACCGCCGACGCGGCTGCGCACATTGATGGTGTTCAGCGCCGTGACCGTGCCCAGCGCCTTGAAGTACAGCGGGAAATCACCGGTGACTGCCGGCGCCACGCGCACCGGTACCGGCCCGGACGCCCCACCGAACCCCGGACGCGTCCCCCCCGACCGGCCGGTATGCCCGGCGACGGCTTTTTGCCCCGCTGCCTCTTTGGGTGCAGCGCTGCCGGGCCAGAATTTCCAGCACAGGACGGCGATGACCAGCAGGACAAGCAGGCCGAACAGCCAGCGACGAGGACTACGGGAAGCGGAGGATTGCATTGAGTGATCAACCATTGGGCGCGTGGGCTTTTTTACATGAGGCTGAACGATAAGCACTGGCGGGTCTTAAGCAAAGCGCCTTTACCGGCAATTTACCTTTGGCTTACGTAGCAGGAGATTTATCCAAGACACTGAAACACAAATGAAAACGGCCTGGACAGAGCCAGGCCGTTAACAATTGTAATGCTTTACTTATTTCAGAACGGCAAGTGCCGCTTCGTAGTTCGGCTCGTCAGCGATTTCGCCAACCAGCTCGCTGTGCAGCACGTTGTCGTTTTCGTCCAGCACGACCACGGCACGGGCGGTCAGGCCTTTCAGCGGGCCGTCAGCGATGGCCACGCCGTAGTCCTGGATGAACTCGGCGCCGCGCAGGGTCGACAGGTTCTGGACGTTTTCCAGGCCTTCGGCACCGCAGAAACGCGCCTGGGCGAACGGCAGGTCAGCGGAGATGCACAGTACGACAGTGTTGGCCACGTCGCTGGCCTTGGCGTTGAACTGGCGCACGGAGGTGGCGCAGGTCGGGGTGTCGACGCTTGGGAAGATGTTGAGCACTTTGCGCTTGCCGGCAAAGTCTTTCAGGGTGACGTCGGACAGATTGCCGGCAACCAGGGAAAAGGCTGGCGCCTTGGAACCGGCTTGTGGCAGTTGGCCGTTGACTTGAACAGGGTTGCCTTTGAGAGTGACTTGAGCCATGAACGGAGTCCTTCTGAACGTTGTGGTGGAGAATTTTGACGAGGCCGAAGTTAACCACGAAATTGTCCGACGACCTATGGTCAAACATGAATTGTCATGTAACAGGGCACAAAACTGGATACAACCCACAAACTTGTGGGAGCGAGCCTGCTCGCGATGGCGTCAGATCAGTCACTAGCGATATTGGATGACATTGCGCTTTCGCGAGCAGGCTCGCTCCCACAGGGTTCGTGTGTCAGCCGAACAACTCGGCAAAAGTACAGAGTACGCCCTCACCCGCCGCTTCCCGAGGTTCAGGACGAAAGGCACACGTCATGGACGAAAACTTTTGTTAATACTCTGTCGAATTGCTCCAGCGTCGTTCGACTATAAATCGAGCCACTCAACTGCAACGGAGACGACACCATGCGATTCATGATCATCATCAAGGCCAGCGCCGATTCCGAAGCCGGCGTGATGCCCAGCCAGGAACTGTTGACCGCCATGGGCAACTACAACGAAGAACTGGTCAAGGCCGGGATTCTCCTCTCCGGCGACGGCCTGCAGCCGAGCAGCAAAGGCGCCCGCGTGCGATTCGCGGGTGACAAGCGCACCGTCATCGACGGCCCCTTCATCGAGACCAAGGAATTGATCGCCGGCTTCTGGATTTGGCAGGTGAAGTCCAAGGAAGAAGCCATCGAATGGGTCAAGCGCTGCCCCAACCCGATGCCCGGCACCGAAGCCGAGATCGAGATCGAGATTCGCCAGGTGTTCGAACTGGAGGACTTCGGTGCGCAACTCACGCCCGAGCTACGTGAGCAGGAAGAGCGAGTGTTCGGGCAAGTGAAGAAGTGCTGAGCGTAACGTACAGTGGGTCAAGTCCGGAGTCGGCGGGGAAAACCAGGATGTAATCGTCGAATCGGGGGACATCCTCTTCGCCGGTCATGGGTTCGAGTATCGGCACCGGCGAAGATTGCACAAAACCCACGCGGCGCGATGAGGTTTGAGCTTCGGGCGTACTGGTTTCAAGCGTGGTCGGGGCTGTCAGACAGATGGTCATCGGTATCGCGCCATCAGTGGCGAAACTGAATGTGTTCAGTTGCGGATCATGCTGCACCGCCCTCACCCTGACCGACTCATGAATACCAAGGACCGGGGCAATGTATACCTGCACCAGGGCTTTGACCTCGCGCAAGCCCTTGAACATCTTTCCAGGATTGGCGCGGACTATCGTCGCGCCCATTCTGAAAGGGACCTCTATCTTCGATTGGCTCGCCGCCAACGACAGCCAATCCTGCCCCTCCAGCGGCATCAATTCCACGAGTGCCACACTGTGAGCATGAATCTGAGTATCCGCACGACTTGAAAACTCAAAGCGCAGCACCGCAGCACAAAGGTTTCCATCGGTCGGTTCGGCGCAAGTGTTCCGCCAGGTAAATTCGGCAACGACCCGGAATGTCAGGTGTGCCGCCTGACTGATCATGCAATTGCTGGATACCTTGTCCAAGCAGATCAAACGTCGTTTCAATAGCCCTTTCCGATATGACCACGTCTGCAGCAATTTTTTGAACTTTTGCGAGGCTGCGCGCAACAGGAGTGTTGGGTATCGACGGAACAGGTATGGACACAGGCTCTTGCTTGAACGCTGTCATACCCTGCCTGTCGTGCCAGTCCCTGACCTCATGCACAACCGATTCCGGATCATTGATGTTGGTAACGTCATCAGGATAAAACAACAAGTCCGCCCCCTTGGGATGACCAACGATTCGGTCAAAGTGATTGATCAACTGGTTATGGGCATGTTTGGGTAGATCCACGGCCCAGATCTTGTCGACCAGTGCCTGGAATTCCGTTGCGGTGTACTCCTGGAGTATTGGTTTAAGTTCCATCTTGGGTTCTTCCTTGTATGTATTTCGCAGCAATGGCACCTGCTCAATCCTTGAGAGCAGGTGCGCAGGGATCGTTCAAAACTTTCCAAAATTCACAATCAGTCGTGATCTTTGTCGATCAAAGTAAAGACCAGCGTTTTAACTTCCATTGCAGCCGTGTATTGAAATACGACCTTTTTGCCCGGATAAACAGCAGGATCCAGTGGATAGGACTCCCACCCACCTGTTTGGCCCATCGGCTGAGGCATTTTGATTGGGCCTCTTGATTCCATTGGCTCGCCAAAAAGCGCGTGGACGTCGGACTGGGTCATTACCAACTTATAAGGCTCAGGAAGTTCGCCTTCATATTTCAACGTGCCAGGTGTTGTCTTCATCAAAGTTACAAACAAACTATCCAACACTTTTGTTTCATACCAGAATGTCAACTCTATTCCATTTTCTATCTCGAGATCCGATCGGTCACAACCGGGATAAAGCTCAGCAAGAGATTGGGCGGGAATAACTCCGTTCGCCAACAATGATTCTTGAGTGTGACCAACCCCCTCTATAAGCTCCACAACCTTTGCCGCTTCCATTAATACCACCCCTGTTGTTTATGAAGAATATGCAACTGCTCGCGCCCAATCTCGATGCTGCCTTCATCCATACCCGAATCAAGCAACCCGATTTTAATCGCATCAAAATTCTGATCCACAGCTTGTTTCAGATCAGATGCATCGTGAGAGCGTTTTATTGCGGTATTACGCCCACCATAGGTTTCACTGAATTTTCTGTGCACTTCAGCGGGTATCGCTATGCTCGGGGCTCGCTGAACATAATCCCTACGTTCACGCGGTGTCATATCGGCGAAGTTTTCTAGAAGGTACTCCTCCAACGCTCTCCGCGATGGAATATGGTCAATATCCAACCCATCTCCCCTACTGCGACCACTTAGCTCGTTGTACGGCCCAACCTCCAACGGCACAACCGGCGGGCCAACGAAAACCAGTCCGGATGACGGTAAATCCATATCCCCCGGAAACCCCGGAATACTCCCACCAATCTCCCCTTCATCAACAGCCGGAAAGGTCTCGTTTTGCGGTAGGACCGGGATGGCCGGGTTGCCGGGATAAACCAAGGGATCGATTGGCGTGGTTGGCGACGTCGTCGACCCGAGGTGTTCGCTGCCCGGCGGCACCAGGGGTTTCCATGTTGCGGCCGGGGGGATCGGCCAGGGCACATCCGCAGGAACGATCCCCAGCCAGCCCTCGGCTGTGCGGGGTGCCTTGATGCTGATCTGGTCGAGATTGAAAGGATCAGACCAAAACTCCGGCCGCTCCTGATAACGCAGTTCGAACGCTCGGTTTTCACCCACCCATGTGCTTTTTGGCGCGTAGGGGGCGAAACCTTGTTCGATGCGCTTTTGGTTCACCTCATCGAAGGGCGAGACAAGTTGGTGATGCTCTCCTATCGTTCGCCACAGCGCTTCGTCGAAGGCCTCGAACGACTTGAATTCGCGCCCGCGGAACTGCTCGCCGACTTGTGTCGGGATGCCGGCACCGTTGGCCAGGCTGGCCGCGTTCCACCAGTCGACCGCCGCCGTTTGCCCTGTCCCGGTGACAACGCCCGTACCCATGGGTGGCACGCTGAAGGACAGATAAATGGGCGCCAGGCCAGGCACACAGACAATACAATCCTGAATGCGTAAATCTACACCCGCCGGAATGTCCTGGACCTGCGGCTCCGTCACTGTCAACCGAGCCGGATTGACCGTCGCTGCCTGGGGCATGGCCTCGGGCGCGAACTGCAGGTACCGGGTGGGTGATCCGGGGATTTCAGCGCTGTAGTGACCGGTAAGGGGGTCCAGCACAGCATTCAACACGGGAACCCGAGGATCTATCTCGCCCCCGGTGCCGACGACGATGACCGCGGTGCCTTCCGCTACCGGTACGGGCTTTAACCGGAACTCCGCCTCTACCGAGCCGCCCGCATCAGCCAGCGCTTGCAACTCGCGACTGTCGTGCAGATCCAGAGCCTGCGCCGGAACGGCGATGGCGTGAAACAAACGAGTCCGCTGTTCGGGGGTTAACTCCCCATTCCCTAACTCGGACGAGTAGGCCATTCCCCCGATAAATATGCCAACTTGCCCAACGGTGAGCGTCACCAGGACACCCCCCAATGCAGTTATTGACCGCGTTACCGCCAGTGCCAAGGCATCAGCCGCTCCAGCAATCCATACCCCATTGGGGTTGAACAGCACCGAAGCAGCAGCCATCGACGCCGTACCCGGCAACCGCAGGGTATTCGCCTGATTGACCCGTTCTACCCGTGCATCGGCATCAGCCTGCTGCTTGAACCGAACGCGCGCCTCACGCAGCACGGCGTACTGACGCTGACGCTCCCAGAGGGCTTCCCTCTCCCGCCAGACAATGCTCTGTTCAGCATGGTACCGGGACAGAACGCTGGACTTTTCCGAGAGCGCATTGATTTGTGCCGACAACAATCTCGCTTCGTGGGCGGCGTTGTAGGCGTTTTCCCAGATCTGATGACCACTCTCGAGCCCGTCGCCGAACTGATCCAGCCGCGCCAGGTAATCATTCGTCGAACGCGAAAGCGCATCGTGCCCATCGAAAGAATGGGCGGCCGCCTTCCTTTCAATCAGTTCTGATGTTTTGCGGGTAATCAACCCGTCTATTTCGCTTTTTTCTTTGCTGATTAAATACAGCTGCCAACGCTCGCTGCTCGAACCTCTGTCATGGTGCTGTCGAGCCGCGAGGATTTCTTGTTCGAGCGAGGGCGCCAGTTGCAGGTTTTTTGCAGAAAAGCGTTGGTCGATAGCTGCCCTGACGCTGGTGTATCGAGGTATCCAGCCTGCGAGCAATTGCTCTCGCGTTTGCACGCGAGCCTGTTCCCGAGCCCGTTCTGCCTCGGCTGCGGCCTCGGCGCGCTTGCGAGCCTCAGCGGCAAGAAACGCTTGCTTGACCCGTCTTCTGGCGTCTTTTGTACGTTGACTGACACCGCCAAAGGCCCCTGACGCGCCGACCCGGTTGCCGCCTGAACCACCACCGCCCCCGCCGCCACCGGAAGCCGGTGGCCCCGACCTGATGACCACATCCCCTGTTGATCCATCGTGCAATGTTCGCTGTGCCATACAGTCTCTCCTTGTCTGTAGGGCACAGCTTGTTTACAGGGCAGCGGTCAGGTGCGGTACATATGTATAGGATGCGACTGGCTTACGGGATCAATGAGCGATCGGATGGATTAGAACCACTCTCAACCGTGTCAGTGCTTTTAGCTTATGCTCCCAACTCACTGATCCGTATTAACTTTTTAGTACACAAAAACAACGAGAATCCGCACACAAAACGAAAGAATTAATTCATTCGACTGGCTAACCCATGTTTAGATGCTTAACTCTATCTGACGCGTCCTACGGCTCGTTCAGAAAAGGATTACGGAGTAACGGCCAAAAATAAGGTCGAGTACCCAATGAGCCACCAGGGAATCGGGGGAATCATGTCGAAGAATATTGAGATGCGCGCCTGTCTATCGGCGAATCTGCATTCGCCCGGCTTTTATGCCCGGGCACACTCCCGCAGCCCGTCCACCCTGTCGCCCGCCGCAAGGCCTTCGGCTGACTTTCAGAACAATTGTCTCTCGGCACCCAACCGTCCGTTCTACGGCGTGTTGCGCCTTTATCTGCCAAAACCGGAAGTCACCAGCGGCCAATGGAAAGTTGCGCTGCCGACACCGGTCATCTCAAAAAAATAAGTGGAGTCAGTCATGATCAGGCCTTTTGTAGTGCGCCCCCTGTTGGCGCTGTGCATGGTCAGCGGTAGCCCCTTGGTACTGGCGGTCGAGGGTGGCGTCGGCCGCCCCATCACCGGACAACAAGTGATTTCCAACGCCGGTATCGTGCCGCCGGAGCCCGGCTGGGTGATGTCCCTGACCAGCATCTGGTACGACGGCGACCTCAAGGGCAGTGCCCAGGTGCCGATCGTTGGCGCGGTGAGTAACGGGCTGGACATGAAAGTGTCCTACACCATGGCCAACTTCACCCATGTCTGGGACACCGGCAAGGGTCGCTGGAACTACGCCTCGGCCATTGGCGTTCCGGTGCAGTACACCGACATCACCGCGAGTATCACCGGCCCTCGCGGCAGAACCCTGGGCACCTCGGACAGCGGCACCCAGTTCGCCGACATGCTGGTGACACCGATTGCCGCCGGCTATCACTTCGACGAACTCAACCACATCTCGTTCTCGCTGCCGATCTACGTGCCGACCGGGGCCTATAACGACGACCGTCTGGCCAACCCCGGGCAGAACACCTACACCTTCATGCCCACCGTGGCCTTCACTCACCTGGACGGCAAGGGCGGTGAGTTCACCCTGTCCAGTGGACTTGAGTTCTACAGCGAAAACGACGCCACGGATTATCAGAACGGTGACCTGTTCACCCTCGACGCCCTTTGGACCCATGGTTTCGGCAATGGCTGGGCCGCCGGTGTGGCCGCCGGATACATCCAGCAGATCAATGATGACTCCGGGTCTGGCGCCACCAGCGGCTTCCGTGGCCGCTCCGTCGGTGCCGGCCCGGCCGTGGGCTGGACCGGCAAGTTCGCCGACGCCCAGGCCAACTTCAATTTGCGTTGGGTGCCGGAGTTCGACACCAAGAACCGCCCTGAAGGCAATGGCATCAGCGTCAACATGACCCTGGCATTTTTCTAGGAGACCGCATGAGCGCACTCAACGACCTCAACGCCCTGCAAGCCAGCATCGCCGAAGCGGTGCTCGGCCAGGACCAGGTGATCCGGCAGATGCTCGTCGGCTTGCTGGCCAACGGGCATTTGCTCCTCGAAAGCCTGCCTGGCCTGGCCAAGACGCGCACGGTCAAGTCACTGGCCAGGCACCTGGACGCAAAGATGAGTCGCATCCAGTTCACCCCGGACTTGCTGCCGTCGGACATCACCGGCGCCGAGGTGCTGCATCAGGTCGAAGGCAAGAACGAAATCCGCTTCCAGCCAGGTCCCCTGTTCGGCAACCTGATCCTGGCCGACGAGATCAACCGTGCGCCGGCCAAGGTCCAGGCGGCATTGCTGGAAGCCATGGAAGAACGCCAGATCACCGTGGCCGGCAACAGCCACGCATTGCCCGAGCTGTTCATCGTGGTCGCCACCCAGAACCCGATCGAACAGGAAGGCACCTATCCGCTGCCGGAAGCGCAGATGGACCGTTTCCTGATGAAGGTGCTGCTCGATTACCCGAGCGCGGAAAACGAAAGCCAGGTGCTGCGTCTGCTGCGTGAAGAAGAACAGGCACTCGGCGCCAGGACGGCTGCGGTGCAGGGCTTCTCTTTGTCTCAGGACGTGATCTTCGCCGCGCGCCGTGAAGTCAGCGCCGTGCACGTATCGCCGGCCATCGACCGCTACCTGATCGATCTGATCAACGCCACTCGCCACCCGGCCGACTACGACGCCGACCTCGGCCGCTGGATCAACATCGGCGCCAGCCCGCGTGGCGGCATCGGACTGGATCGCTGCGCCCGCGCCGATGCCTGGTTGCAGGGGCAGGACTTCGTGTCGCCGGACAACGTCCGCGCCGTGGTGCACCCGGTGCTGCGCCATCGCCTGCAACTGAGTTACGACGCCGTGGCCGACGGCGTCAGCGCCGACCAGGTGCTCGACCGCCTGCTCGATAAAGTGGCGGTTCCGGCCTGATGAACAGCGTCGATGGCCTGGTGTATGTCTCTCTGGCGCAATTGATGGCACTGGAGTTCAAGGCCCGCGACCTGAGTTTTCTGGCGCGTCAGCCCCAGGGCAGCATCCTGGCCGGCAACCACGCTTCGCGTTTGCGTGGCCGGGGCCTGAACTTCGATGAGCTGCGCCGCTATCAGCCGGGGGACGATTTGCGACACCTCGACTGGCGCGCCTCCCTGCGCACCGGCAAACCGGTGGTTCGAACCTTCACCGAGGAGCGCGACCGCCCGGCGCTGATCCTGGTCGACCAGCGCATGTCGATGTTCTTTGGCTCGCAACGCAGCTTCAAATCCGCCGTCGCCGCCGAGCTCGGCGCCCTGGCGGCGTGGATGGTGTTCAACGCCGGCGACCGCGTCGGCGGACTGGTGTTCAACGATCAACGCATCGACAGCATCGCCCCGCTGCGCAGTCGCAAACGCATCGAAGCACTGTGCAGCCGCATCGCCCGGCAGAACCAGGAACTGAATGCCGCCAACCCGGACGCCGAAGGCGAGGACCAGCTCGACAAGGTCCTGCAACATTGCCTGGCCGTGGCCGGTCACGATCACCTGATCTGCATCGTCAGCGACTTCGCGGGCGCCGGCGAACGCACCTTGCAACTGATGCGGCAACTGGCGGCCCATAACGATGTGATCGCCATGCAGGTCTATGACCCGCTGGCACTGAACCTGCCGAAAAACGGTCGTTTGCTGATCACCCAGGGGCAATTGCAGGTGGAGCTGGCGGTGGATCGGCAACAGGTGCACCAGCCACTCGGGGATTTTCTCAGCGGCCGGCTCAAGGACGTCGCGACATTGCTGCGCCGCAGCCAGGTGCCGTTGATGATGTTCAGCACGGCCACAGAGGCCCACGAACAACTGCGCGCCGAACTGGGCAAACTCGCCGGAGGGCGTCGATGAATCCCGACATCCCGAGCATCGACCAACTCAAGGAAATGGCCCTGCCGGCGCCGGTCAGTTACGCACCGCAAACCTGGGGTTGGTGGGCGTTGCTCGCACTGTTGATCATCACACTGGTGGTCACAGGCGCACGGCGGTACTGGCAATGGCGGCGCGATCGTTATCGGCGCGAGGCGTTACTGCGCCTGGAGGAATTGCAGCAGCGCAGCAGTGACCTGAGCGCGTTGCGCGAACTTCCGGAGCTGCTCAAACGCGTGGCCCTCTCGATGCCCTCCCGACAACACACAAACCCTGTAGGAGCTGGCTTGCCAGCGATAAGGCGCTCACATTCAACATTGATATCGGCTGGAACACCGCCATCGCTGGCAAGCCAGCTCCTACAGGGGCCTGCGGCGCTGGGGAATGAGGACTGGCAGGCGTTTTTGCAGCGGCACAGCAAACAGCCGCTGCCCGCCGACTTCAGCCAACAGTTGGCGCAGCTCGCCTATGCGCCTGACGCAACATTGCAGGCCCTGCCGAACGACCAGCGCCAGCAACTGTTCAACACCTGCAAAACCTGGGTGGAGCGTCATCATGTGGCAGCTTGATTACCCCTGGTTGCTGATCCTGTTGCCGCTGCCGTGGTTTGGCTATCGCTACCTGCCCGATTACCGTGAAGCGCGCAGCGCTGTGCGCGTACCGTTTTTCGCGGCGATGAGCCGTGCCGTCGGCCAGGCACCGAGCCAGGCCGGCACCCGCAGCAACCGCTGGCAGTTGTTCCTCAATCTGCTGGTCTGGACATTATTGCTGGTGGCGGCGAGCCGGCCGGTGTTCGTGGAAAAACCCATCGAACGCCAGCAGCCAGTGCGCGACCTGATGTTGGCCATCGACATTTCCCAGTCGATGGAAACCACCGATTTCACCGACGCCAACGGCCAGAAGATCAATCGCCTGGCCGCGGTCAAGGAAGTGGTGCACGGGTTCATCGACAAGCGCAAAGAAGATCGAATCGGTCTGATCGTGTTCGGCACCGGGGCCTATCCGCAGGCGCCGTTGACCCTCGACCACGCCAGCCTGTCACTGTTGCTGGACGACACCGGCATCGGCATGGCCGGCCCCAACACGGCCATCGGCGACGCCATCGGCCTGAGCCTGAAACTGCTGGACCAGGCCCACGAACAGGAAAAAGTGCTGATCCTGCTCACGGACGGCAACGACACCAGCAGCGCCATCACCCCGGACCACGCCGCCGCCATGGCCGCGGCCAAAGGCGTGGTGATCCACACCATCGGCATTGGCGACCCGAATGCCGAGGGCGAAGCCAAGGTCAACCTGCAAGGCTTGCAGGACATTGCCCAGGCCACGGGCGGACGCTTCTTCCGCGCCGAAGACCGCACCGCCCTGGATCAGGTCTACAGCACCCTGGACAAACTCACCCCGCATGAGGTCAAGACCCTCAGCCATCAGCCCAAACGCGATCTGTTCTGGTGGCCGCTGGGCGCCGCCATCGCCCTGCTGGCGATTTATCACCTGGGCGCCCTGCTCCTTCCGCGCCTGATGTTCGCGCGCCAACGGCAGGAGGCCTGACATGGACATCAACCTCAGCGACTTCCATTTCCTGCGCCCCCTGTGGCTGTTGCTCGCACTCCTCGGCGCCCTGCTGCCGTTGCTGTGGCGGCGCAATCAGGACCTGCAGCGGCGCTTGCGCAGCAACATCGCCGCGCACCTGCTGCCGCACCTGCTGATCACTGCGCAGGACCATCAACGCCTGCGTCCGGTGCACCTGCTCTGTGCCATGCTGGTACTGGGTTCCGTTGCGGCGGCCGGGCCGACCTGGGAACAGGATCGGCCGGACTTTCTGGAAAACCGCGCGCCGCTGATTATTGCCGTCGACCTGTCGCCCTCCATGGACGCCAGCGATGTTCCGCCCAGTCGCCTGGAAGCGGTCAAGCACAAGCTCCACGACCTGATCCAGCGCCGCGCCGGTTCGCGCAATGCCTTGATTGCCTACGCCGGCAGCGCGCACCTGGTGTTGCCCGCCACCGACGACCCGGCGTTGCTCGACACCTTCATCCAGGCCCTGAGCACCGACCTGATCAGCAAACCGGGGAAAAACGTCAGCGCGGTCATCGAACAGGCCAAGCGCCTGCTCGCCGCCGAAAAAACCCCCGGCACCCTGCTGCTGATCACCGATGGCGCCGACACCTCGGCGCTGGCGGGCCTGGACAAGCAACTGGCGGACAGCGCATTGCAGGTGCTGATATTGGCGGCTGGCAGCACCGACGGCGGGATCATCCACGATGCCGCCGGCCAGCCTCGCATCGACAGCAACGGTCGCCCGCAACTCGGCAGTTTCGACCAGGACGCCCTCAAGCAGTTGGCCTCGGCCGTCGATGCCCCGCTGGGCAGCCTGACCCTCAACGATGACGACCTGGACTGGATCGAACTGCACGCCGAGCAACACTTCCAGTCAGCCAGTGACGAGCAGCGCGAACTGCACTGGAAAGACGCCGGTTACTGGCTGTGCTGGCCGCTGTTGCTGATCGCCTTCTTCAGCGTCCGCAGGGGCTGGAGCGTGAACTGGATGGCTGGCTTGCTGCTGGCGGTGGGCCTGGGTCTGCAACCGGCGCCGGCACAGGCCAATGCGCTGACCGATGCCTTTTTTACCCGTGACCAGCAAGGTCGCTGGGCCTTTGAACATCAGCACTACCCTCAGGCGGCGGCGCTGTTTGTCGATCCGTACTGGAAAGGCGTTGCCGCCTACAACGCGGCGGATTTCGACCTGGCCCTGGCCAGCTTCGCGCGCCTCGACACGCCGCAGGCGTATTTCTACCTGGGCAACATCTACGTGCGCCGATTCAAGTTCGATCAGGCCATCGCGGCCTATCAGCAGGCGCTGAAGTTGCAACCACAGTTCCCCGAAGCCACGGCCAACCTGGCCTTGGCTATCGCCTTGGAGAAAGACACCGAAAGCGCCGAGAAAAACGCGCCGGAGGTCAAGCCCGACGACATCAAGATGGACAAGGCCCCGGGCAAAGGCCAAAGCAAAAAGGTCGAGACCCAGCAAGCGGCATCGGATGAGCAGTGGTTGCAGAACCTCACCACATCGCCGGCGAAATTTCTCAAGCAGAAATTCAGCCTGCAGGATCAGGCGGGGGCCAAGCCATGAGCTGTCTTCGAGACCGAGTCGCGGCCATCGCCGGCAAGCCAGCTCCTACAGGGGATCTGTGGCTCACACAAAGCCAGTGTGGGAGCGGGCTTGCCCGCGATGGCGTCAGATCAACCACCGCAGCAATTGGCACCTTGCTTCTATGCCTGATCAGCCTCGCAGCCTGGGGTAATGAACCTCAACTGAAAGTCCAGGCCACCCTGCAACCCGCCGACCCCGTCATGGTCGGCAGCCTGGTCGAGTTGCAACTCGATGTCTTCACCGACACCTGGTTCACCAGCGCCCCCGACCTGCCCGACCTGAAACTGCCCGGCGCATTGGTGATGCCGCCGGACGGCCATGCCGAGCACATCAACCAGACCTTCGACGGCCAATCCTTCAGCGGCATGCGCTACAGCTACCTGATCACCCCGAACCTGGCCCAGGGCTTCGACATTCCGGCGCTGACGGTACAAGCCACACCGGGGCAGGCCAGTCAGGCACTCAGCGCCCAGAGCCAGCCCTTGCATTTCAACGCCGCGCAACCACCGGGGTTCCAGCCCGGTGAGGCGGTACTGGTGGCTCAAGGACTGCGGTTTACCCAGAAGACCATCCATTCGGCCACGCCGCTGAAGGTCGGCGACAGCATCACCCGGGAACTGACCTTGCAGGCCGACGGTGCCCTGGCCATGGCACTGCCGACACCGACGCTGGACGCCATCAAGGGCCTGAGCCGCTACCCGAAAGCGCCGCAGATCCGCAATCTGGATGACGGTCGCGGCAACTTCAATGGTGGCCAGCGCATCGACAGCGTGACCTACCGCATCGACCAGCAAGGCCACTACAGCCTGCCAGCCGTCGAACTGAAATGGTGGGACGCCGGCAGCCAGAAAACCCGCACGGCCACAGTGCCTGCCGTGACCTTCGACGCGGCGGCCAACAGCGCCTACAAGCCGGTTTTTTCCATCACCGAAGACCTGAAAAAACTCGGCCAACAGAATCGCCTGCACCTTTCCGGGCACTGGTTCGGACTATTGGCACTGGTGTTGGCGGTGGTGGCACTGGGTTGGTTCAGCCGTCCGCCCGTGCATCGCATCTACCTCAACTGGCAGGTTCGACGCCGCGCCCGACACGCCGCCTGGCTCGATTCCGCCGACTACGCGTGGCGGCAAATCCCGGCGCAGATCGAGGGCAAACCGACGCAACTCAGCGCCTTGTACCTGTGGACCCGGCGCAGCCGCAAGGGCCTCAAACTGACGAACCTCGGCCCACGCCTGCAAACGTTCCTGCGCGCTTGCTACGGCCGTGAGCCCACCAAAGATCAGGCGCTGCGCCAAATCAAGGAATCCTTGTCTACGCTGCATAGTCAGGCCGGGCGCAACAGCGAGTGCGTCTCTTCTGCACTTCATCCGCTCAACCCCGTTCACGAGAAGGATTTCCCATGACAAATTCGATATCGCTGCGCCATCACCGCGCATTCAGTTTCCTGCTGACGCTGGCGCTCAGCCTGCCGTTGCTGGTGCAGGCCGCCGAGCCACTGCCCTCGTGGAACGATGGCCCGTCGAAAAAGCAGATCATCGAATTCGTCCAGGCTGTCACCGACCAGAACAGCAAGGACTTCGTCAAACCCGAGGACCGCATTGCCGTTTTCGATAACGATGGCACCTTGTGGAGCGAGCAGCCGATGTACTTCGAGCTGCTGTTCGCCCTCGAGGAAGTCAAGCGCACTGCGCCGCAGCACCCTGAATGGAAAACCACCCAACCGTTCCAAGCAGTGCTGGAAAACGATCACAAGGCCCTGGCCGCCACCGGCATGGAAGGCCTGCTGAAAATCGTCGCTGCGACCCACTCCGGCATGACCACCGAAGCCTTCGACGACTACGCCAAGACCTGGTTGACCCAGGCCCGCCATCCGAAAACCGGCAAGCCCTACACCGAGATGATCTTCCAGCCGATGCTGGAGATGCTCGACTACCTGCGCGGCCAGGACTTCAAGACCTACATCGTTTCCGGCGGCGACACCGGGTTCATGCGCGCCTTCGCCGAGAAGGTCTACGGCGTTCCACCCGAGCAGGTCATCGGCACCACATTCGTCACAACGTTTGACTACAAGGATGGCAAGGCGTCGATCCTGCGCACGCCAAAACTGGCACACAACGACGATGGCCCGGGCAAACCGGTGAGCATCGACGCGGTGATCGGGCGTCGGCCCATCCTCGCCTTCGGCAACTCCGACGGCGACCTGCAAATGCTGCAGTGGACCGCCGCCGGTCCCGGCAAACGCTTCATGGGCCTGGTGCATCACACCGACGCCAAACGCGAATGGGCCTACGACCGGGAGTCGCAGATCGGCCGCCTGGACAAAGCCCTGGACGAAGCGAACAAACGTGGCTGGACGGTCGTCGACATGGCGTCCGAATGGCGTCGGATCTACCCGTTCGATGCCGCCACAACCGAGCAAGTGCAATAAAAGACGTAATGCAGGACCGCAATAAACGTTTGTCGCAGTACGCGACGCAAGTGAGCATAAGGAGCCAGTCAGATGACTCGCATACGTAAGTGGATACCGAAACTCGCCCTGGTGGCGACTACGGTCATGGCGTTTTCGGCAACCGCCGGGGCCGCTGAAAAGCCCAACATTCTCGTGATCTTCGGCGACGATATCGGCCAGACCAACATCAGCGCCTATTCCATGGGCGTGGTCGGGTACAAGACTCCGAACATCGACCGCATCGCCAAAGAAGGCATGATGTTCACCGACTATTACGCGGAGAACAGCTGCACCGCCGGGCGATCGACATTCATCACCGGACAGTCGGCGCTGCGTACCGGGCTGTCGAAAGTCGGGATGCCGGGTGCACCGGTCGGCCTGCAAAAACGCGACATCACCATCGCCCAGGCACTCAAGTCCCAGGGCTACGCCACCGGTCAGTTCGGTAAGAACCACTTGGGCGACAAGGATGAATACCTGCCGACCAACCATGGTTTCGACGAATTCTTCGGCAACCTGTATCACCTCAACGCCGAAGAAGAACCCGAGCGTCCGTACTGGCCCAAGGACGACCCTGCGTTCGTCAAGGCCTACTCCCCGCGTGGCGTGATCCACAGCTTCGCCGATGGCAAGATCGAAGACACCGGCCCGCTGAACACCAAGCGCATGGAAACCATCGACGACGAAACCACCGCCGCCGCACAAGCGTTCATCGAGAAGCAGGCCAAGGCGGACAAGCCGTTTTTCGTCTGGATGAACACCACCCGCATGCACTTGTTCACCCACGTGCGTGAATCGATGAAGGGCCAGAGCGGCATGCCCGGCAACGATTACGCCGATGGCATGATCGAGCACGACGGCGACGTCGGCAAACTGCTGAAAACCCTCGATGACCTGAAAATCACCGACAACACCATCGTCGTCTACACCACCGACAACGGCCCGAACCAGTTCTCCTGGCCGGACGCGGCAACCACGCCGTTCCGTAACGAGAAAAACTCCAACTGGGAAGGCGCGTACCGCGTTCCGGCGATGGTCCGCTGGCCAGGCAAGATCAAGCCGGGTGAAGTGTCCAACGAGATGTTCTCGGGCATGGACTGGTTCCCGACCTTGCTGGCTGCCGCTGGCGATGCCGACGTGAAAAACAAGCTGCTCAAGGGTTGGGCTCCGACTTCCGGCGGCAACAACTTCAAGGTGCATCTGGACGGTTACAACCAACTGCCCTACCTGACCGGCCAGGCGCCCAAGGGTGAGCGCAAGGAGTTCTACTACTTCAACGATGACGGCGTGCTGGTGTCGATGCGTTTCGACAACTGGAAAGCCGTGTTCTGCGAACAGCGTGCACCGGGCGGCTTCAAGGTCTGGAGCGAACCCTTCGTATGCTTGCGCGTACCGAAGATCTTCAACCTGCGCATGGACCCGTACGAACGTGCCGACGTGGTGTCCGATCAGTATTACGATTGGCAAACCAAGAACGTCTACCTGGCGGCTGTAGCCGTCGAAAAATCGGCGACGTTCCTGCAGACCTTCATCGAATATCCACCTAGCCAGAGACCGGCCAGCTTCAGCATCGACCAGATCCGTGCTGCGGTAGACGCCAAAATCGCTGAAAAAATGAAAGCTGCACAGTAAGACCGCTGGACCGCCGCTCGCCTTCACCGGCGAGCGGTACTGTTTTCGACTTGTGACTGTATTGGCCCCAATCGCGGGCAAGTCGGATCGCCGCACCGCCGCTCCCACAGGGATTTTGTCGTACCGAAGATCCAGTGTGGGAGCGGGCTTGCCCGCGATGAGGCCCGCACAGTCGCAGTTTTCTTGAATTGCAAAGGCAATCCGCAATGACCTCACGTGTCGCCAGCAAGTCGTCGGCCATACCTGCCCCTCAAGTCGCCTCCCCTGCGTTGTTGATCCCCGCCCTGTTGCTGTTCGTCTCCGGCGCCGCGGCGCTGGTGTATCAGGTGCTGTGGATCAAGCAGCTGTCGCTGGTGGTGGGCGTCGAGGTCTATGCCATCACCACCGGGATCAGCGCGTTTTTTGCCGGGCTGGCCCTGGGTGGCTTGCTGTTCGGCCGCTGGGCGGACCGGATGCAGCAACCGTTCCTGCTCTACGCCGGCCTGGAAGTGCTGGTGGCCGTGCTCGGTGTCGGCGCGACCTTCGCCATGAGCCTGGCGGCGAGCCCGTTCGCCTGGCTGGAAGAACACGTCGGGTTGCTGGCCTGGGTACTGCCGTTCGCGCTGGTGGGCATTCCCGCGCTGTTGATGGGCGGCACCCTGCCGGTGCTGGTGCGCTCCCTGGCCTCTGACCCGCAACATCTGGGCAAGGCCGGCGGGCAGCTTTATGCGGCGAATACCGCCGGGGCCATCGCGGGCACCCTGCTCGCCGCGTTCGTTCTGATTGCCACCCTCGGTGTTCGCGGCAGCGCGCTGGCCGCCGCCATGCTCAACCTGCTGGCGGCCGCAGGGGCCTTGTGGTTCCAGCGCCAGCGCGGGGCAGCCGTCGATGCGCCGGTGCAACATCACAGTGAAAAAGCCCCGGATCGCCTGGCCCTGTGGCTGTATTCGATCGCCGGCGGCGTGGCACTGGGCTACGAAGTGGTCTGGTCGCAATCGATCGTGCAATTCATGAGTACCCGCACCTACGCGTTCGCCGTGGTGCTGGCGACCTACCTCACGGGATTGTTTCTGGGCAGCATGTTGCTGGCCCGTCGGATCGATCGCCTGCGTGATCCCCGGGGCGTGTTCGGCCTGTTGATCGCCGGCGCCGGCCTGATCGCCCTGCTGGAAATCGCCGTGCTTGGACGCTGGCTGGTGCTGGGCCAGAGCCTGGCGGAAAGCTGGGTCTTGGCGCTGGGTGCCAATGAGCTCACCGGCATGAGCGCGCGTTTTGCGGTCGCCGCCCTGTGCATCGTGTTTGTGCCGACCCTGCTGCTGGGCGCGGCCTTCCCTCTGGCCTTGCGCTTGAGTGTCGGTCGCGAACACGTGGGCCGGCATGTCGGCGAAGTCGTCGCGTTCAACACCCTGGGCGGGATTGTCGGTGTGATGCTCTGCGGCTTTGTCCTGATCCCGCTGCTCGGGCTGGTGCGCACGTTGGGTTTGCTGGCCGTGATCGCTGCCGCCATCGCCTACGTTGCCGTTCGCAAGGGTCACGGCGTCAAGAAAGGCCGGCGCCAGGCGGTGGTCGCCATAGGCCTGCTGTCGGTGGCCTTCGCTGTGTTCACCCCGGTCGACAAACTTGCCAGCCTGCTGCCCGGTGCACGCAACGGTACGTTGACGTTCTATGAGGAAGGACGCGGCGGCACGGTCGCCGTGGTCAGCCAGGGCAAGGGCCGCAACACCTTCCAGCGCTTGTATATCCAGGGTGTGTCCAACACCGGCGATGCCATGCCGTCGCTGCGCTACATGCGTATCCAGGCCCTGTTGCCGCTGTTGATCCACAACGGTGAACCGCGTTCGGCGCTGGTGATCGGCTTCGGTACCGGCATCACCGCTGGCGCCCTGACCCGCTACCCCGGCCTGGAACAGCGGGTGGTCGCCGAACTGCTGCCTTCGGTGGTCAAGGCGGCACCTTTGTTCAAGGGCAACTTCAATGCCGGCTCCGACCCGGGTGTCGACGTGCGCTTGCGTGACGGTCGCCAGGAACTGCTGCGCAATCCGCAACGCTACGACCTGATCACCCTCGAACCGCCACCGCCCTCCGCTGCCGGCGTGGTCAACCTGTATTCCCGGGACTTCTACCAACTGGCCGCCAGCCGTTTGCACAAACAGGGCCTGGTCGCCCAATGGTTGCCGCTGCCGACGCAGAACATCGACGATTCGCGCTCACTGGTGCAAAGCTTCCTTGATGTGTTCCCTTACGCGACCCTGTGGACCAGCGAATTCCACGAGATGCTGCTGGTGGGGTCGATGGAGCCGATTGAACTGGATGTGGCGAAGATCAACGCACGCTTCCAGCAGGACAGCGTGCGCAGCACCTTGCAGGATGTCGGCATCGGGTCGGCCGCATCATTGCTGGCGACCTGGGTGACCGACCGGGCGGGGCTGGAACGCTTCGCCGGCGACGCGCAAGCGGTGACGGACGATCAGCCGAAGATCGAATACGCGCCGTGGGTGCGGGCCAAGGAAATTACCCGAGTGCTGCCCGCCCTGCTCGACCTGCATCAGCCGCCCACGGTGTTGAACGCCGACGCCGGGTTCATCGAGCGCATGAATACCCAGCAGCAACGCCTGATGCAGTTCTACCGCGCCAGCCTGCATGCCTACGACGGTGACCGTGATGCCTGGGCCAGGGACATGCGCGAAGTGATGCGCGGGGATGCGGGGAATCCGTATTACCGCTGGTTTGGCGGGGAGTGATGCAGCGCCTGACAGATCGCCATCGCGGGCAAGCCCGCTCCCACAGGGTTTATGTCGTGTCCAAATGTAGTGATCGACACCGAAACCTGTGGGAGCGAGCTTGCTCGCGATGGGGCCATCCGCTTCACAGCATCCGTCATTTGACACACGCCGGCCATCCGGCAAAGCTGCACCAAGCTTCAACGCGCGCCGCACGGCAATCGCACCTGGACCATGGAAGTCGTAATGCCGAACCAAAAAAATAAAGCTGCAACCCCAAACCCTGATTCGCCACCGAACCTGATCAACCGTTATCTGTTCCCTGTCACCATCGGCATCTTGTTGCTGGCGGTGGCGGGCATCGGCTGGTTTTTGCTCAGCAGTACGCCCACGCCACTCAAGCCTGTCCCTGTCAGCGCGCCTGTGGCCGAACCGGCCAAACCGCAGCCGGTCGCTGTCGCACCGGCGAAAATGGTCGATGAGCAGCAATGCCAGGGTTGCCACGGCGAGCAGGTCAAGGACTGGCAAGGCTCCCATCACCAGTTGGCGATGCAGCAAGCCAGCGCCGACACCCTGCTCGGCGACTTCAACAACGTCACCTTCAAGGCCGAAAAAGAGACCACGGTGTTCTCGCGCAAGGGCGACGAATTCTGGGTCAACACGCCGGGTATCGATGGCAAGAATGCCGATTTCAAGGTCGCCTACACCTTTGGCATCGCACCGCTGCAGCAATATCTGATCGAGGTCGGCGAAGGCCGGTTGCAGGCCCTCGGCGTGGCCTGGGATACCGAGAAGCACCGCTGGTTTCATCTCTATCCGGGCCAGGGTGTGAACTTCAAGAACCCGCTGCACTGGAGCAAGCCGAGCCAGAACGCCAACTTCATGTGCGTCGAGTGCCACACCACCGGTTTCAAGCGCAATTTCGATGCGGCGAAAAACACTTTCGACAGTCAATGGAACAGCCTGGGTGTCGGCTGTCAGGCCTGTCACGGCCCGGCGTCCAGTCACCTGGAATGGACGGCGAAGAAAACCGACCTGATCCATGCCGGTTTCGCCGTCGACCTCAAGGACAAGAACGCCACCACCGAAATCGAAACCTGCGCCCGCTGCCACTCGCGCCGCGCGCCACTGGACGACGGTTACACGGTCGGCAAGCGCCTGATGGACGACTACCTGCCGAGTGTCCTGACCCGTGAGCTGTATGCGCTGGACGGCAAGATCAAGGACGAAGTGTTCGAACACGGCTCCTTCGCCCAGAGCAAAATGTTCGACAAGGGTGTGCGTTGCAGCAATTGCCACAACCCGCACAGCACGCAGTTGAAGGCGCCAGGCAACGGCGTCTGCCTGCAATGCCATAACACTGCCGGCAAAACCACCGTGGAAGGCGTCGACGGCAAGGGCCTGCAAGCGAAAAACTACGATTCCATCGAACACACTCGCCACACCATGGGCCAACCGGGGTCGCAGTGCGTGGATTGCCATATGCCCGGCAAGTTCTACATGGGCAACGACTTCCGGCATGACCACAGCTTCAGCATTCCCAACCCGGAGCGAGCAAAAAAACTCGGTACGCCCGACGCCTGCCTGACCTGTCACCAGGGCAAGGCCGGCGACAAGGTCACCGAGCAGTTCAAGCTGTGGAACAGCGCCAACGCCAGTGCACTGCAAGCGCCCCGCTACGATGAAAGCCTGTGGCTGATTCGCAACGGTCAGGCCGGTGCTGCCGAGGCCTTGTTCGAGCAACTGCAACGCAGCAATCTGCCGGCCATCCAACGGGCGACGCTGCTCGCCGAGCTGCCGGCGTACCCGAGCGAACAGGCGTTGAAACTGGCCACCAAGGACCTCGGCAATCCGGCACCGCAAGTGCGTGAGAGCGCCATTCGCGCGATCAGCGCCTTCCTGCCGCCGCCGGAACGCGCCCCCCTGCTGACGCCCCTGTTGAACGACCCTGTGAGGGCCGTGCGCATCGCCGCCGCAAGGGATTTGCTCAGCGTCGCGCGCAACGGCCTGGGCACGGCTCAGGACAGCTGGAATGCAGCCATCGCCGAGTACGAGGCCGTACAGAAAAACCTGCTCGAGCGCGCCGAAGCGAACCTCAACCTGGCGATGCTGTATCAGGCCAGCGGTCGCAATGCCGAAGTCGAAGGTTTCCTGCGCGCAGCCCTGCAACGCGACCCGGATTTCTTCCCGGCGCTGGTGACGCTGGTGCAGTGGCTGGAGGCCAACGGCCGCAGTCAGGAAGGCCATGCCCTGCTGGCGCAAAGCCTCAAGGACCACCCCGACTCAGGCCTGCTGCAACACACCCAGGGCCTCGCGCTGATTCGTGCGGGCCAGGCGGCTCAAGCCATGCCGTACCTGCGCCAGGCCGCGAAACTGGAACCACAGAGCGGGCAGTTCGGCTACGTGCTGGCGGTGGCCCTGCATGACAGCGGTAAAATTGATGAAGCGTGCGAGGAGCTGGAGCGGCTGTTGAAGGTGCAACCGGCCAACCGCAATGCCCGCTTGTCGTTGATCCAGTACTACCTGGACAACGGCCGGGAGCCCAAGGCGCAAGTGCTGTTGCAGGGCTGGAAGAAAATGAACATGGGGGATCCGGCGTTGAAATGATGCCGCGCTCAAAGCGACTACCTGTAGGAGCGGGCTTGCCTGCGAAGGGTCGGTACAGTCAACATCGATGTCGCCTGACAGTCCGCCATCGCGGGCAAGCCCGCTCCTACAGTGGTCAGGCACGATCCCGGGGAATCAGGACCTGCAGCTGCTGCGCGAGAAAGTTCGCCTCGAACGGGAACACATCCGGGTCCTTCAACCCATTGGTCTTGCGCCATTGCCAACTGGTGGACGGTGGCTGGCAAACCAGCGAGACACTGCCGAAACGCGCCGCGGTCAAGCCCATCACCGCCAATGAAATCTGGCCACCCGCGCCCATCACTTCCGGGACAAACTCCACCGGTTTGCCGGCAATCACAATGGACAGTTTCTCGGTCTTGAATGGCGATGTCTCGACGGGAATGCTCGGACCCGAGGCGACATACGCTTCGCGTCTCACTTCCAGCAGGTCGGGCGCCTGCACCGGCTCCAGCCATTGCCCGATCTGATCGAACAGCTCACCGATACGCGCTGCCCACTCGGCCGACCGGGACTCAAACAGTTGCTTCTTGTGCGCTTCGCTTTCTGCGTAGTGGCGAAGCATTTCGCCCAGTTGCTGTACGTCGTCCATTGCGGTGTTCCTTTGGTTGAAGCAGTACTGCGGACTTTCAGAATGGCAGATACGCGTTGCCAGCGTGCGATTAAAAGCGCGAGGCCCAGGCGATCATCCTGGGCGACGCAGGCGCGCCATGCTCAAGGTGTCCACCAGCACGCCGTCGCGCACGGCGTAATCACGCAACAGGCCCTCGGTTTCGAAGCCGAACTTGCGATACAGGGAAATGGCCGCTTCGTTGTCGGCAAACACCGAAAGCTCGACGCGCTGCAGGTTCATCCAGTTGTCGGCGATATCCAGTGCCGTCGCCAGCAGCTTCGAGCCTACGCCCTTGCCCTGCCACGCCACCGCAACGCCCATGCCGAAACTGCCGGCATGGCTGCGACGAATGCGTGTGAATTGCTCCAGGCCAATGTTGCCGATCACCGCGCCTTGATGCAGGGCCACCACTTTCACCAGACGCTCGTTATCCGGCGCCAGGCGACTGCGCCAGAGCTCGCTGGACTGAAACGGCATTTGCAGGGTTTGCCGGGCGACTGCCGGATCGTTGTACAGCGCCGTGATGCCTTCGATGTGGGATTCGTTGAAGCGTTCGAGGGTGATAACGGGTTCGGAGGCGGTCATGGGTGAATCATCCTTGAAGCAGACATGGCCACTTACTCTATCCCGAACGAACCCCCCTCACCACAGGGATTGCAGCTTGCCGACACATCTTCATTCGAACCATTCGCGACGCTCGGCGAAGGTGTTTTCGATCAACTCGACGATCATCTTTACCTGCGCTTCACCCTGTGACTCGGCGTTCACCGCCATCCACACCTGACGCCGCATCGGCTGGCCAAACAGGCCCGGCAAGGCAATCAGCCCGCGGTCGAAGTGGCTCATGTAGTGCGGCAGCAGGCCGATGCAGGCGCTGCAGCGGATCATCTCCAGCATCAGCTCCCAGGATTGCAGCTGCACTGACCCGGCCAGGCGCTGTTCCACCTGGGCATTCCATGGCCGGAAGCTTTCAACCTGGCTGTCCTGCTGCCATTGCACCAGCAGAAAGTCGGCCAGGTCATCCAGGCATTCCGGCCTGGAAGCCACCCGCGAGTAGCGCTTGGCAATGTGCGGCAAGTACTCGAGCTGCGCCAGAAGCCGAGGTTCGGTCGTGGCAAAGCTCGGCCCCGGCAACGGCGTTCCGGTCTCGCCCAGCCACACCACCACGTCGGCGCTGACCGCCTGCAAGGCCAATTCGCTGTCGAGCGTGATGATGTCCAGGCGCACGCTGGCGTTGCGCCGCAGCAGTGCCACCAGGTCACGCCCGAGTATGTCGTGCAGGATCGAGTCGGCCACGGCCAGACGAATCAACGGCTGCTCGATCACCGGCAAATCGCGTTCATGGGCCAGGGCGATCAATTGTGCGTGCAAGCGCAAGCCATCGCGGCTGAGGCTGAATCCATTGTCCGAATGATTGAACAGCGAACACTTGAGCTGCGCCTCCAACAGCACCAGTTGCCTGCGCAGGCGGGTGGCCTTGATGTTGAGACTGCGGGCGGCCTGCATGAAACAACCGCAACGGGCGCTGACGGTGAAACACAGCGCCAGTTCGGGTTCGATACCCGCTGCCAATTGGCGCCAGGAGGTGTTTTTATCGTCGGCTGCACGATACTCGGTACGCCCTTGGTGGGCGCTGGTTTCCATGAATGACATCGAGGACTCCCTGTCGATCTGACACTGACAGTTCCATCCTGCGCATCGTTCATGAACCTGCTGTGACAATCATTCAGCCGCCGGTGTTTGCCGAAAGCTCACGGCCAGGCGGTTCCAGCTGTTGATGGTGGTGACGGCGATGGTCAGGTCGACCATCTCGCTTTCATTGAACTGCTCCCGGGCTAGCGCGTAGACATCGTCCGGCACGTGGCTTTCGGAGAGCAAGGTGACCGCCTCGGTCCAGGCCAGCGCGGCCCTTTCCCGCGGATTGAAAAAGTTGCTGTCACGCCAGACCACAATGGAATACAGACGCCGGTCGCTTTCGCCCAGGCGCCGTGCATCCACCGAGTGCATGTCGGTGCAAAAGGCACAGCCATTGAGCTGTGAGGCACGAATCTTGATCAGGTGCAGCAGGCCTTGCTCGATGCTCAGGCTGCTGGTCAGGGCCTCCATGGCGATCATCGCCTTCATCGCTTTGGGGGACGCGCTGTAGTAATCCAGGCGGAGGGTCATGGAGCGATCTCGTGCAGCTGTGGTGTGTTTTCACGGTAGCCGCCGGCACGCCGGCATGACAGATCCAATTGCGCGATTTCCCCGTTGACCACCGCCGCCAGACCAATTGCCGGTTTTTCCACTGCGCAACTTCTGTCAAATGAGCGGATAAGGGTAATCTTGCGCGACGCACATGCGCCTCAACAGCCTCGGAGCCTCGCCGGCATGGAACTACATGTTGTCATCAACGGCCGCAAGGACCTGGCCGGCCAGCTGTACAACCAACTGCGCAGCGCCATCGAGTCCGGTCGCCTGAGCGCCGGGACGCAACTGCCGCCCAGCCGTTTGCTGGCCGAACAACTGGGCATTTCGCGCAAGACCATTTCCGACACCTACGCCCAGCTGACCTACGAAAACTTCCTCACCGGGGTGGTTGGCAAAGGCACCTACGTCAATGCGCGCACTTCGAAGGTGCAGAGAAAACAGAACCACACCGAGCTTGGCGGCTTTGACGTGATCGAGTCCTGGCGCAATCTGCCGGTATTTCTGCGTCATCCGACCCTGGAAGGCTCGCTGCGCTACGACTTCATTGGCGGCGCCACCAGCAAGGGCCAGTTCCCCCAGGATGACTGGCGACGCTGCACCTCCCATGCGCTGCGCCAGATCGCCGGCTCCAAGGGTTACTACAGCCTGCCCGAGGGCTTGCCGGCCCTGCGCAACGCCATTGCGCAGCACATCGCGTTCTCCCGCGGGGTCAATTGCCAGGATGAAGATGTCGTGGTGTGCAACGGCGCACAGCAGGCGCTGGACCTGATCGCCCGGGTGCTGATCAGCCCGGGCAGCCTGGTCGCCATGGAAGACCCCGGCTACCCGCCGGCGCGGCTGCTGTTCGGCACCCATGGCGCCACGGTGATGGGCGTACCGGTGGACGCCGAAGGCATCGTGGTCGACAGGATTCCCCGTGGCACGCGGCTGATCTACGTCACCCCTTCACACCAGTTCCCCCTCGGCATGCCCATGAGTCAGGCGCGCCGGGTCGCACTGCTGGCCAAGGCCCATGAACTGGGCGCGATCATCATCGAAGATGACTACGACAGCGAGTTTCGCTACGAAGGCCGCCCCACCGATTCCCTGCAAAGCATGGATGAACGGGGGATCGTCGCTTATGTCGGGACCTTCTCCAAAACCCTGCTGCCGGAACTGCGGCTCGGCTATGCGATCCTGCCGCCGGCGATCCTGGAAGCCGTGGTGCGCGCCAAACAGCTCACCGACCTGCACACCTCGACCCTGCCACAATGGGCGCTGGCCAAGTTCATCGCCGAAGGCTGCCTGCTCAAGCATATCCGCCGCTGCCATACGATCTATGCCGGGCGCCGCGAGCGGATCCTGGCGCGCATGGCCGGTGACCTTTCGCCCTGGTTCGAGGCGGTGCCGTCCACCGCCGGATTCCACATGGTGGTGATGTGCAAGGTGCCGATGGATATTCCATTGGTGATCGAACTGGCGAAAAAAGTCGAAGTCGGGCTCTATGCCATCGACAGCTTTTTCTATCAGCAAGCGCCCAGGGCCGGGCTTTTCTTCGGTTTTGGCGCCATCGAGACCCTCGACATCGACATCGCCCTGGACCGTTTGCGCGACATCCTGCAGCAGGTGGCCTGACGGATTGGCCTGCGGCTTTATCCGGCGATTGGCTATTGGCGGTCCCGGGGGGCAGGCCTATCCTGCATAGGCGTTATCCCTCAATGAGCAGGATTCGTCCGGCCTGATTCAGGAGTGTGAGCAATGTCCCAAGAAGTGATCAATACCGTACAGGTACAGGCCGCCGCCGGCCGCTCGGATGAACTGGGTAGGCAACTGCAAAAGATTGTCGAAACCCTGCGTGAACTACCGGGCTGCGATACTTATATGGTCGACCGCTGCCCCGAGGACACCAATCGCTGGACTGTCAGCGCGCGCTGGCAATCGGAAGAGGCCATGCGATCGCATTTCAACTGCCCGCAGGTCCAGGGTTTTATCAACCTGATCGACAGTCAGTTGGCCAATGCCGTGGACTTCAACAGTTTCCCGATCGTCTGACCCATTCCTGTGGCGAGGGCGCTTGCTCCCTCGCCACATTTTTTCGCCATTGGCCCCGCATTTTCTTTGATTGGTCCCCTCGCCTTCCCGAATATTGGCTGTTTGATCGCTGGCGCTTGCGCACTACTGTTGTTCATGACAACTCACCCACCGCAGGTAAGAACCATGAATATGTTGCGCGTCTGTGCTGCCCCTTTTGCCGCCCTGGCCCTGATGCTCAGCGCATCGGCCTTTGCCCACGACCCTTCGGAAAAGGTCACCGTCCTGCAGGACGAGATGCTGAAAAACGCCCCCGGCAAAAAAGCGCTGATGATTGAAGTCGATTACCAGCCCGGTCAGTCGTCCATCGCCCACAAACACGATGGCACCGCCATGGCCTATGTCCTTTCGGGCGCAATCGTTTCCCAGGTCAAAGGCGAGCCGGCGAAAACCTACAAGGCCGGCGAGTTCTGGTACGAGCCGGCGGGGTCGGAACACCTGGTGTCGAAAAACGCCAGCGCGACCCAGCCGGCCAAGTTGCTGGTGTTCATGGTCTTGGCCCCGGACGAGAAAGTGTTGATCCCCTTGGAACACTGATGGCTGAACGTACAGCCATAAATAAAAAGGCTCGAATCACGAATTCGGGCCTTTTTATTTCCCGAGGCAATTAACCGCAGACGTTTAAACCGAACAAAACTATTGGTCACTGGATAAGCACGGAAATTGGCTATTTAAATAAAACATCCTGGGTTTAGTCTGGAGTCACCGCCGGCACAGCACCGGTAACTTCAACTTTCGACTGAATTGTTTCACTGGAGAAACACCATGAAACTTGCACTTGCCAGTACGTTGACCATGGCTGTTGTTTTAACCGGTTGCTCGATTCCCACCGCGCCAACGGGGGGGCCTTCGCTCAATGGCATTTTCACCGAGCCGGTAGGTCGCAGCGCCAGCACCCTGATCACCAACGGCAGCGATGTCTCGCTGGGCATTGTCTACAGCCAGAATACCCAGGACAACCGCGCCTATCTTCGCGACTACCAGGCCAACGCTGGCACCGGTTTCGGCCAGAGCCTGCTGGTACAGCCGATTCATGACGCCTACGTGAGCACCTCCAGGCCGGACATGGCCGTGGATTGGGTCAAGGCCTCCCTGCAGCGCCAGTTCGGCTCGGTGACCGTGTATCCGGACATGCAGAGCCTCAGGGCGGCGAAACCGGATGTGATGGCCGTGGTCGACACCCGCAGTCAACTGATCACATCGCGCAGTTCGGATATCCAGTCGGATGTCAGTGCGGACTTCTACGACAAGAACTTTAACTACATCGGTACTGCACAAGGTCATGACGCCAAGGCACTCAGTCCGGTATGGGCCGACTTCAAACGCAGCGAGGACATAGTTGCCGATATTAATGAACAACAGAGCGTGCAAGTAAGGGCGCTGCAAAACTTTGACCAGTCACTCAATAATTTACTGACCAGACCGACAAGTAATGTGTCGATGACAAACAACATGCCGGACAAGAAGGTGTATTAAGACGAATGGCCTCATCGCCAGCAAGCCGGCTCCTACAGGGATGTGTTGTTCATACAATATGCGACCGACGCAAAACTTGTAGGAGCCGGCTTGCTGGCGATGTGGCCCGCCCAGACACCTCAAAACCTGCAGACCAAAAAAAACCCCGCATCTCTCGATGCGGGTTTTTTTCATTCAACGCCTGATCAGGCAGCCGGTTCCAGCTCGGCGGCGACAGCGGCAGGCACGACCGCTTGACCGCTCAACGCCAGGTCCAGCAGTTCGCGGTTGGCCACCGCGTACATGGCGTAGTCGGTGCCGCTCGCGGCACGGATTTCCACCAGCATGGCGCGCCAGCGTTCGATCATGCTCTCGTGCTGCGCTATCCACAGCGACAGACGTGTTTCCACGTCCTGGGTGCCGTCGCCCTGTTGCAGGACCGAGATGGTGATCGCACGTTGCTGCCAGTCGACGTCATCGCGGAACGCTTCACGGGCCAGGGCCTGCCAGTTGTTTTCAACCGGCAGAGCGCTGATCTGTTGCATGTACCAGGTGATGTCCAGCGCGCTGCCCACGGCGAAGTAGGCCTTGGCCACTTCGGCCGGATCCTGGCCGGTCACGTCGGAAGCCTCGATGATCGGCAGCAGGGTGTACAGGTGCGAAGTGCCCGCCACCATGCGTGCCAACAACTCCGGCACCCCGGCTTCGACGTACGCCTGATAGCGGGTCTGCCAGGTTTCGCGGATCTCGCCACTGAGCAACTCGTCGAGCTTGAGACCCAACTCCTTCAGGTGCGGACCGAAGTGCGCGACGTCACGGGCAGCGTTCTGCTCGTTGCGACGGGCACGCAGGAACCAGCGCGTGGCGCGACGGCCCAGGCGCATCAGCTCGTCCATCAGCTCCAGTTGCACGTCGGCGGAAACCTGGTAGTCCAGGTTCTCGATCTGACGGAACCAGTGCGGGAGGTGGAAAATGTCACGCACGATCACGTAGGCGCCGGCCACGTTCGCCGGGCTCATGCCGGTCGACTCTTTGAGTCGTTGAACGAAGGTGATGCCCATGTGGTTGACCAGGTCGTTGGCGATCTGGGTGCTGACGATTTCGCGCTTCAGGCGGTGACGGCGCATGGCCGCGGAGAACTTGCTCACCAGCGTTGGCGGGAAAGCGGTTTCCATGTCGCGGGTCAGGTAGTCGTCGTCCGGCACCAGGGAGCCCAGCAGCTGCTCCTTGAGGTCGATCTTGCTGTACGAGATCAGCACCGACAGCTCGGCACGGGTCAGGCCATGGCCTTCAGCGACGCGCTCGTTGATGGCTTCTTCGGCCGGCAGGAACTCGATGGCGCGATCCAGCTTGCCGCGGCCTTCCAGGTCGTTCATCAGACGCTTGTATTCGGCAATCCGCGGCAATGCGCGGCGGGCCGCCAGGGACAGGGCCTGAGTCTGCTTGTAGTTGTTGCCCAGCACCAGACCACCGACTTCGTCGGTCATGCTCGCCAGCAACTCATTACGTTGCTTGTCGGTCATGTCGCCGGCCTGAACCACTTCGTTCAGCAGGATCTTGATGTTCACTTCGTGGTCGGAGCAGTCCACGCCACCGGCGTTGTCGATGAAGTCGGTGTTGGAACCGCCGCCATTGAGGCCGAACTCGACGCGACCCAGCTGGGTCATGCCCAGGTTGCCGCCCTCGCCCACGACCTTGCAGCGCAGTTCGTTGCCGTTCACGCGCAGTGCATCGTTGGCCTTGTCGCCGACATCGGCGTGGCTTTCAGTGCTGGCCTTGACGTAAGTACCGATACCGCCGTTCCACAGCAGATCCACCGGCGCCTTGAGCAAGGCGTTCAGCAGTTCGGTCGGGGTCAGCTTGTCGGCCGCGATGTCGAAGCGCTCTTTCATCTGCGGGGAAATCGCGATGCTCTTCGCGCTGCGCGAGAAGATGCCGCCGCCTTCGGACATGATGCTGGTGTCGTAGTCCGACCAGGCCGAACGTGGCAGATCGAACAGACGCTGACGTTCTGCGAAGCTGTTCGCAGGCTCAGGGTTCGGGTCGATGAAGATGTGCAGGTGGTTGAACGCAGCGACCAGTTGCAGCTTGTCGGACATCAACAGGCCGTTGCCGAACACGTCGCCGGCCATGTCGCCGACGCCAACCACGGTGATGCTGTCTTCCTGGACATTGATGCCGCGCTCGCGGAAGTGGCGCTGTACGCCAACCCACGCGCCCTTGGCGGTGATGCCCATTTTCTTGTGGTCGTAACCGGCCGAACCACCGGACGCAAACGCGTCGCCCAGCCAGAAGCCGTAGTCGATGGCGATGCCGTTGGCGATGTCGGAGAAGGTTGCAGTGCCCTTGTCCGCGGCCACGACCAGGTACGGGTCATCGTCGTCATGACGCACGACGTTGGCCGGTGGCACCAGGGCGCCGTCCTTCAGGTTGTCGGTGATGTCCAGCAGACCGGAAATGAAGATGCGGTAGCAGGCGATGCCCTCGGCCGCGATCTCGTCACGGCTGCCGCCCAGTGGCAGGCGACGCGGCAGGAAGCCGCCCTTCGCACCCACCGGCACGATCACCGAGTTCTTCACTTGCTGGGCTTTTACCAGGCCCAGGACTTCGGTACGGAAGTCTTCTTCACGGTCGGACCAGCGCAGGCCGCCACGGGCCACGTTGCCGAAGCGCAGGTGCACGCCTTCGACGCGCGGCGAGTAGACGAAGATTTCGAACTTCGGTACAGGCTTGGGCAGTTCAGGGATCAAGTGCGGGTTGAACTTGAAGCTGAAGTACGACTTGTTATGGCCGTTGGCATCGGTCTGATAGAAGTTGGTGCGCAGGGTGGCCTTGATCAGGTCAAGGTAGCGACGCAGGATGCGGTCTTCGTTCAGCACTGCAACGTCGTCCAGGGCAGCCAGAATCGCGTGTTCCAGGCGTTGCTGCTTGTCTTCCAGATCGTCGCCGGACAGCTTGCGCGCCAGGTAGAAACGGGTCTTGAACAACCGGGTCAGCTCGCGAGCGATGTCGGTGTGGTTGTTCAGGGTGCTGGCGATGTAGCCCAGGTCGAAGCCCAGACGGATCTGCTTCATGTAGCGGGCGTAGGCACGCAGCAGCGCGACGTCGCGCCATGGCAGGCCGGCGGTCAGCACCAGGCGGTTGAACGCGTCGTTCTCGGCTTCGCCACGCACGATGTGGACAAAGGCGTCCTGCAGCGTGTCGTTGAGTTGCTGGATATCCAGCTCCAGGCCTTCGGCGGCGGTGAACGCGAAATCGTGAATCCAGAACTCGCGGCCGTTGTTGTGACGCAGGCGATACGGGAACTCACCCAGCACGCGCAGGCCGAGGTTTTCCAGGATCGGCAGGACGTCGGACAGCGCCAGCGGGGTATCGGCGTGGTACAGCTTGCAGTGCAGCATGCGCTGGCCGGACACCTGGCCCAGCGGCTGGTAGAAGCTCATCACCAGCGGATTTTTTTCGTTCAGGCTCAGCAGGTGCTGCATGTCGACCACAGCCGAGTGGGCTGCAAAACGCTCGCGGTAACCGGCCGGGAAGCCTTTCGGGAAGTCAGCCAGCACGTTGGTGCCATGGGCTTCGCCGAAGCTTTCGACGGTCAGGGCGGCGTAGTCGTCCTGCCAGCTGCGGCAGGCCTGCACCACTTCTTTTTCCAGCAGCAGCGGGTCGATGTCGAGACGGTTTTTCGGGTCGACTCGCAGGATCAGCTGCACGCGGGCCAGCACGGACTCGGAGAAGAACGTCCAGAACTCGCAGTCGCTCGCTTTCAAGCGATCCATCAGCACTTGCTGGATCTTCTGGCGCACTTCGGTGGAGTAGATGTCACGCGGCACGTAGGCCAGGCAGTAGCAGAAACGACCGTACGGGTCTTTGCGCAGGAACACGCGAATCTTGTTGCGCTCCTGGATCTGCACGATCGACATCACGGTGCTGAACAGCTCGTCCACCGGGGTCTGGAACAGGTCGTCGCGCGGCAGCACTTCGAGCACCTGCGCCAGTTCCTTGCCCAGGTGAGCCTTGGCCTGGAAGCCGGAGCGGTGTTCGATTTCCTCGACCTTGCGGCGGATGTACGGGATCACCCGCACGCTCTCGCCATACACCGACGAGGTGTACAGGCCCATGAAACGGCATTCCTTGATGACCTTGCCGTTGGCGTCGATTTCACGGATCGACACGTAGTCCGGGTAAGCCGGGCGGTGCACACGGCTTGGGTGCGCGGCCTTGGCGAACGACAACAGGGTCGGTTCGCGCAGGTAGTTCACGGCGTAGTCTTCGATGCGCAGGTCATCGTAGGTCAGGCCGGCACGCAGCAGCTTGGTCAGGCCAAGGAAGGAGTCCTTGTCGTAGACGATGTGGCCGCCATCGGCTTCATCGCTGACCACGAACTCTTCGTAGCCGAGGAAGGTGAAGTGGTTGCCCACCAGCCATTCCAGGAAACTCTTGATTTCGTTCTTTTCGTCGGCATCGACGGCGAACTGGCTGTTGTCCAGTTTGCTCAGGATGTCCTGGACCTTGGCCTTCATCGGCTCGAAATCGCCGACGGCCACGCGGACTTCACCGAGCACCTGCTCCAGCTCTTTGCTCAGGACATTGAGCTCGGCGGTGTTGGCGCAGCGGTCGATTTCCAGGTACATCAGCGATTCTTGCTGGATGTCATCGCCCTGGGTGCCTTTAGGCAGGATTTCCAGCAGCTCGCCCTTGCTGCCACGACGCACGCTGAGCACGGTGGTTTGCAGGGTATGGATGCTGTAGCCACGGCGGTTCAGTTCGGTACGCACCGAGTCCACCAGGAATGGCAGGTCGTGGTGCAGCACTTCGACCGCGGTGTGGGTCGACTGCCA
Source organism: Pseudomonas sp. S2_H10 (assembly GCF_054668285.1). Taxonomy (NCBI): domain Bacteria; kingdom Pseudomonadati; phylum Pseudomonadota; class Gammaproteobacteria; order Pseudomonadales; family Pseudomonadaceae; genus Pseudomonas; species Pseudomonas sp. S2_H10. The sequence goes on along the minus strand of NZ_CP162754.1, from coordinate 6,681,277 downwards.
GCCGTGGCGTTCGTAATCGGGGTTGTAGACGCGCACTTGCGGCTGCGCGTGATCAAAGCGCTCAAGCAGGCGCCATGCAGAAAGGGTGCAGCCAGCAAGGTCGGACAACCGACGCTGGGTCAGCTCGTCAAGGGAAATGATGCCGAAGAATTGTTCAGCGAACAGCGCCACTTGTGGCAGTGCCTGTTCACTGATGTGCTGCGCCAGTGCCGCTTGCAGTTGGTGCTGGAAGTCGGCTTTGCTGGCTGCGGTGAAGAACGCCATCTGTGGTACTCCGCTTGGGCTTGTTATTGATGAAAGCGTCGCGTGAAACCCCTTTCGGGGCTACGTTTCAAAGCTAGCCGTCACCCGGCTCCTGATTCTCGGGCAGAGGAAACAGGGTGACAGGTGGGTGAAGCTGGACGGGACACTCAGGTCACATTCACCTTCCGTGAATGGGCATCTGCAAAAACGACTGGGCCGGGTGCGGCGCAATGTCTTTACGGGTGCTCATCCGTTGCGCAGCTTAACGAGTGCGGCAAGGCCCATGCTTGCGGTGCTGCGACATATTCGGTCATCGGTACGCTGCTCAAGGCATGCGCATCGAACAACACTAGCATTCGCACAGGAAAACGACGGTTATCCATCCGGTTTTACGGGACATCCGTACCAGAAATGACCAGTAACACACTGCCCGTTCACGACCCGGTCATCGACACTCGCACGAGCAGAAATATGCGCAGGCTGGCAGAATCGCCCTTTGTTGCGTTTACCACGCCCGTCGAGCCAGGAATTTCCCATGAAAATGAAAACCGCCCTCTTGATCGTCAACCCTTGCGACGACGAAGAAGACAACATGGCCATGCTCTGCTGCCACAGCGACCAGGGCGAAATGTTCCTGATGAGCCGCTACCCGGACGAGGACGAACTGGAAATCACCCTCGATGGCGAGCCTTCGACCCTCGACGGCGTGAAGGTCACCCTGAGCCCTGCCCTGTTGAAGATCGAAATCGCCGCGGCGGATGCCGATGCGCTGAATGGGGATGATGTGCTGGAGATCACTCATAGCACCGATGCCGGGGATCTGGTGGAAGTTGAGTTGACCTTGAAGAACATTCTCAAGGGTACTGGCACCTTCATTAGCGAAGTTTAATGGCGTTCGGATGGGCCTCATCGCTGGCAAGCCAGCTCCCACAGTGATTGATGTGTTGCACAAATCGCATTCAAACCGCTGAAACCTGTGGGAGCTGGCTTGCCAGCGATGGGGCCTGAACTGTCGACCCAAAACTCCCCCGCTGTAAAAATCCAGCGATTGCCCCACCCATTTCCCGCACTTTGCGCAAAATGCCGTTAGTCGCCGCCCCCCGCGATGGATTAAAGTAACGCCCCCGGCCCTGGCGCATTCCGAACGTCCTCGGCCACCCTTTTGCAGGAACAGTCATCGATGGAACATCGTGAAGCGCTGCTCGCGCTGCGAACCTTTCTTTCAACGCAGATTCTCGGCCAGGAAAAGCTCGTTGAGCGCTTGCTCATCGCCCTGCTCGCCGACGGCCACATGCTGGTCGAAGGCGCCCCTGGCCTGGCCAAGACCAAGGCCATCAAAGAACTCGCCGAAGGCATCGAGGCTCAGTTCCACCGCATCCAGTTCACCCCCGACCTGTTGCCGGCCGACATTACCGGCACGGAAATCTACCGCCCGGAAACCGGCAGTTTCGTGTTCCAGCAAGGCCCGATCTTCCACAACCTGGTACTGGCGGACGAAATCAACCGTGCCCCGGCCAAGGTGCAGTCGGCGCTGCTCGAAGCCATGGGCGAGCGGCAAGTCAGTGTCGGGCGCAGCACCTATGAGCTGTCGCCACTGTTTCTGGTGATGGCCACGCAGAACCCGATCGAGCAGGAAGGCACCTACCCGCTGCCGGAAGCGCAGCTCGACCGCTTCCTGATGCACGTGAAGATCGGTTTCCCGGACGCGACGGTTGAACGCAAGATCCTGCAACAGGCCCGCGGCGAAGCCCTGAACGGCGAAGCCAAGCCTGAGCGTCGGGTGACCCAACAGACGATCTTCGCCGCGCGCAAGGAAATCCTCGGTCTGTACATGGCCGACGCCGTGGAGGAATACCTGGTGCAACTGGTCATGGCCACCCGCATCCCGGCCAAGTTCGACCCCGAGATGGCCGAATGGATCGCCTACGGCGCCAGTCCGCGCGGCTCGATTGCCCTGGACCGCTGCGCCCGCGCCCACGCCTGGCTGGCCGGGCGTGATTTCGTCAGCCCGGAAGACATCCAGGCCGTGCTGTTCGACGTGCTGCGCCATCGCATCATTCTTTCCTTTGAAGCCGAAGCCGCCGGCATCGATCAGGACCGCGTGGTCCAGCGGATTCTCGACGTCGTAGCCGTCGCTTGACCCCGATGAACACCAGCCTGCCGCCCGAGCCGGGTATCCGTGTCAGCCTCGCCGACCTGATCGAGATGCGCCATCGTGTACGCGAAGTGCAGTTGTTTTCCACGCCGAGCCAGCGCAGCCCGCTGATCGGCCTGCACCACTCGAAACTGCGCGGCCGTGGCGTCGACTTCGATCAGGTGCGGGTCTACCAGGCCGGCGACGATGTGCGCACCATTGACTGGCGCGTGACCGCCCGTACCCAGGAACCTCACACCAAGCTGTTCCACGAAGAACGTGAGCGGCCGATCTTCATCATGGTCGAACAAAGCCGCCGGCTGTTTTTCGGCTCGGGCCTGATGTTCAAGTCGGTGCTGGCCGCCCAGGCCGCAAGCCTGATCGGTTGGGCTGCCCTGGGGCACAACGACCGGGTCGGCGGGCTGGTCTACGGCGACAACGAGCACTACGAAATCAAGCCTCGGCGCAGCAAGCAAAGCCTGCTGCAGCTGCTCAACCGGCTGGTGCGGGTCAATCAGTCGCTGACCACCGAAGGCGAGCCGGACCGCGACGCCTTTGGCATTGCCCTGCGCCGCGCGCGGGAAGTGTCGCGCCCGGGCAGCCTGGTGATCGTGATCTGCGACGAACGCGCCCTTTCCGACAGCGCCGAGCAACAGCTGAGCCTGCTATCGCGCCATTGCGACCTGTTGCTGTTGCCGTTGTCCGATCCGCTGGATCATGCCCTGCCCGCCGCCGGCCTTTTACGTTTCGCCGAGCGCGGTGCGCAACTGGAGCTCGACACGCTGAACTTCGACCTGCGCCAGACCTACCGGGCCCAGGCCGAAGCACGCATCGCTCGCTGGGAGCTGCTCGCACAGAAACTGCGGGTGCTGATGATGCCCCTGAGCACACAAAGCGAGATGGTCGAACAATTGCGCGAATACCTGAACCCACAGAAACCGGGGAAAGGCCGATGAGCAGCCTCGATCAACTGCAACCGCTGATATCCCCGCCACCGGTGGAGTTCTGGCCTCCGGCACCGGGTTGGTGGCTGCTGCTTCTGGTGGTGCCACTGATCGGTCTGGGCCTGTGGAAGCTGTGTCGCTTTATTCCGAGAAAAAGCCCCGTGGTACGTGCCGAGCAGCCGCTCGACCCGGTGCGCGTTGCCGCCCTGGCGGAGCTGGCGCTGATGCCCAAGCCCTACGACGGTGCGCCGGCCGGCGCCTGGCTGCAGCAACTCAACGGCCTGCTCAAGCGCCTGTGCCGCAACCACTACCCTTACAGCCAGAGCCATACCCTCAACGGCCGCAAATGGCTGGCGTTCCTCGACAACCGTTGCCCGGCGGCGGGGTTGACCCGCTGGATGGTGCTGGTCGAGGGCGCCTACAAACCCGAGTGCAAGCTCGACGACAAGGCCATCGCCGGCCTGACCCAGGCCGTCGACACATGGATTCGCAAGCATGTTTGAGTTCGCCTGGCCGTGGATGTTTGCCCTTCTGCCGCTGCCGTGGCTGATGCGCATCGTATTGCCGGTGGCCGACAGTGGCGAACCGGCACTCAAGGTCAGCTTCCTCAGCGATCTGGAAGGCCTCGCCGGGCGACGCGCCCGGGCCAATCTGCCAGCATGGCGTCAGCAGGCACCGTTCATTTTGCTGTGGCTGTTGCTGCTGGTCGCGGCAGCGCGCCCGCAGTGGCTCGGCGAACCCCTGCCGATTGCCGCCAGCGGCCGTGACCTGCTGGTGGCGGTGGACGTTTCCGGGTCCATGGATTTCCCTGACATGCAGTGGCAGGACGAAGAGGTGAGTCGCCTTGCACTGGTCCAGCATCTGCTCGGCGACTTTCTCGAAAGCCGCGAAGGTGACCGGGTCGGCCTGATCCTGTTCGGCAGCCAGGCCTATCTGCAGGCACCGCTGACCTTCGACCGCCGCACCGTGCGCGTCTGGCTCGATGAGGCACGCATCGGCATCGCCGGGAAAAACACCGCCATCGGCGACGCCATCGGCCTGGCCCTCAAGCGCCTGCGTTTGCGTCCGGCGACCAGCCGCGTGCTGATACTGGTGACCGACGGCGCCAACAATGGCGGTGAAATCGACCCGCTCACCGCGGCACGCCTGGCAGCCAGGGAAGGTGTGAGAATCTATCCGATCGGCATCGGGGCCGATCCGGAGCAAAGTGGCACGGTCGGCTTTCTCGGCGTCAATCCGAGCCTGGACCTGGACGAGCCGTCCCTCAAGGAAATCGCCGAGGCCACCGGTGGCCAGTACTTCCGGGCACGCGACGGCAAGGAACTACAGGCAATCAAGGACACCCTTGACCAACTGGAGCCCGTGGCCCAGCAACCCACCCAGGCCCGCCCGACTCAAGCCTTGTACCACTGGCCGCTGGCCCTGGCGCTGTGGTTGAGCATGCTGCTGGTGGCCCCCGTACTCTGGCCGGACAACCCCTTGCAACGCCTGTTTACCAGGGACCTGTTCCTGCAGGCCCAATTGCTGCCTGACTGGCGCCAGCGCCTCAAGCGCCTGCGCCTGCGGAGGCGTCGATGAGCATGCTGTGGCCTTACTGGTTCCGCCCCTGGTGGCTGCTGTTGCTGCCGGTGCTTGGCTGGTTGCTCTGGCAGCTCTGGCACCGCAAGAAGCGCGCCGGGCGCTGGCAAATGATTCTGCCGCCGGCCTTTCACGCGACCCTGCTCAGTGGCGGCAGTGGCCGTGACAGTAAACTGCCGTGGATTGCCCTCGGTCTCGCGTGGCTGTTGACCGTGCTCGCCCTGCTGGGTCCGAGCTGGCAGCGCGTCGAACAGACCAGTCAGAAGCCTGCCGACCCGCTGGTGGTGATTCTCGAACTGACCCCGGAAATGCTCGCCACCGACGTCATGCCCAACCGGCTCGAACAGGCCCGACGCAAGCTGTTCGATCTGCTGCAGATTCGCAGCGACGCGCAAACCGCCATCGTCGTCTACGCCGGCAGTGCCCACACGCTGGTGCCACTGTCGGATGATCTTTCCACCAGCCGCAATCTGCTGGATGCGCTCAAACCGTCGTTGATGCCAGAGGCTGGCCATCGCGCCGACCTGGCTGTGACCAAGGCCCTGGCGCTGCTCAAGCAAGCGGCTCTGGGCGACGGCCGGATCCTGCTGATCGGTTCGTCCCTGACCGAACAGGAACGCCTGGGTATCCGTCACGCGCTCGACGGCAAATCGACTCAATTCCTGATGCTCGGCATCGGCACCGCCGAAGGCTCGCCCATCACCCAGGAGGACGGCAGTTTCCTCAAGGATGAACAAGGCGCCATTCTCGTGCCGCGTCTCGACGAGCCAGGCTTGAAAGGTTTTGCCAACGACCTGGACGGACGCTATCGCCAGGCGCGCCTGGACGACAGTGACCTGCATGCCCTCGGCCTGTTCGACGGCCCACGCAGCCTGCGCAACGACGGCCAGACCCTGCGTCTGGACACCTGGGCCGATCAAGGTTACTGGCTGTTGCTCCCACTCCTGCTGCTTGCGGCCTGCGCGGGTCGCCGCGGCTGGCTGCTGTGCCTGCCGCTGCTATTGGCGCTGCCTCAACCGAGCTATGCCTTCGACCTCGCCGACCTGTGGTTGCGTCCCGATCAACAAGGCCTGCACTTGCTCAAGCAAAAGCGCCCGGCCGAAGCCGCCCGGCGTTTCGAGGACCACCAGTGGCAAGGCGTGGCACTCTATGAAGCCGGTGACTACGCCGGCGCCGCCGAGCGGTTCGCTGAAGGCAACGATGCCCATGCCCACTACAATCGGGGCAATGCCCTGGCTAAAAGCGGTGAACTGGAAGCCGCCCTGGATGCGTACGAACAGGCGCTGGAACGTCAACCGGACTTGCGCCCGGCGTTGACCAACAAGGCGCTGGTGGAAGATCTGCTCAAGCAGAAAAACAAACCGCCCGCCCCGGAACCGGACCGCGAAGAACCCCAGGCCACGCAACAACAGACGCCACCCGGTGTCGCATCGCAGACTTCGGACAGCGACGAGCCGCAGACGCCGGAACCACAAACCGGCGCTGACAAAGCGCCGTCAACGTCGCCGCCCAAGCCCGGGGCCAACGAAGTGCCGGGCAGTGAGTTGGGCGACGAGCAACACACCACACCGCCCTTGCGCCCGGCCACCGACAGCATCGAAGGTGAACAGCAGCAGGCACTGGAGCAATGGTTGCGACAGATCCCGGATGACCCCGGTGAACTGCTCAGGCGCAAATTCTGGTACGAACAGCAACAACATCAGGATCAGGAAGACACTCGATGACCCGCTTCACCGTTTTACTACTCGCGCTGCTGCATGGCCTGTTGTTCTGCACTGCCCAGGCACAGGCAGCAGAGCTGGCCGCCAGTGTGGACCGCAGTCGCCTGAGCTCGGGCGAGACGGTCGAGCTGACCCTGGAATCCGCCGACGTGACTCAGTTCGGCAAACCCGACCTGGCACCGCTGGAGCCACTGTTCGAAGTGCGCGGCACACGCCAGGTCAACCAGCTGAACACCCTCAGCGGTGAAAACCGGGCCACCACACGCTGGATCGTCACCCTTCTGCCCCGGCAGAACGGCAGCGTAGTGATTCCGCCACTGCAACTGGGCGAACTGCAGAGCCAGCCGATCACTCTGCAAGTGGTCGAGAGCGAGACACCGGACAACCCGAACAAACGCGCGCCGGTGTTCATCGATGCCAGCCTCGATCAAACCAGTGTGTATGTTCAGGCCCAGGCAGTCCTGACCCTGCGCATCTACCATTCGGTGTCGCTGTACGACGACAGCAGCCTGCCGCCGCCGCAGATACCTGACGCTCGCATCGAACAATTGGGCGACTCGCGCACCTACGAAAAAGATATCGATGGCCTGCGCCACGGTGTGATCGAAATGCGCTACGCGATCTACCCGCAACACAGTGGCGAACTGATCATTCCGGCACAGGTCTTCAACGCTGCGCTGGTCGACGCTCAGCCCTCACAGGACAGCGCCCAGGGGCCGAAATCCGGCAAGCTGATGCGCGTCACCTCGGCCGAACTGCTGTTGACGGTCAAGGCCAAACCCATCACCTACCCGGCGGACGCGCCCTGGCTGCCCGCACGCAGCCTGACCCTGAGCGAAAGCTGGAACCCGGAACCGGACCACGCCCAGGTCGGCGATTCATTGACCCGTAGCCTGACGGTGAAGGCCGAAGGTTTGTCCAGCACCCAGCTGCCACCGCTGCCCGGCACCGATGTCGGCGGCCTGCGCCGCTATCCGGATCAACCGGTGCTCGGCAACCAGAACGGCGAACGCGGCCTGGTCGGCAGTCGTGAAGACCGCGAGGCCCTGGTGCCGACACGGACCGGCGCCATCGAGCTACCCAGCGTCGACGTGGTCTGGTGGAACACCTTCGAAGACCATCTGGAACACAGCAGCCTGCCCGCCCGCACGCTGCATGTGGCGGCCAACCCGAGCCTCGTGGTCGATACCCCGGCCGGTGCCTTGCCGGTCGACGCCAGCGCCGACAGCGAAGCCCTCTGGCGCTGGAAGCTCAGCACCCTGGTTCTGGCCTGCACCACCCTGCTCGGCTTCGGCCTCTGGTGGCGTGGCCGCTGGCAACCGGCGGTGGCGCGTGTCGCTCAAACCGGCCCAAGCCCGCGCACCGTGCTCGACGAGCTCAAGCGCGCCTGCCAGGCCAACGACTCCCACGCCACCCGCCAGGCCCTCGACGCCTGGGCCCGGCAACAACCGGAAACCCTGGCCGACATGGCCGCCCGCTTCGTACCGCTGTCCAACGCCCTCGACGGCCTGAACGGCGCGCTGTACAGCGAAACCGGCCAGCATTGGCAGGGTGACGAATTGTGGCGGGTAATCAGGGCGATCCCGATGGCCGAACGGGTGCAGGACCCGGTCGGTGACAGCGGGTTGCCGCCGCTGTATCCGAAGTAAAATCAAAATATCGCAGCCTGCGGCAGCTCCTACAGGTTATCCGCCGTGTAGGAGCTGCCGCAGGCTGCGATCTTTAACGCCTTTCAGCCATTCACAATGAACCCGTCAACAGATCAGGCGTGTTCTTTCCAAAGCACATTGTCGCCCTCTCCTGGCGCCCACTCCTCTACGTGTGCCGTATGTGCCTGAATGCAGGACCAGTTCTGTCCTATGTGGCGTACCACGTCATTTTTTGCATACACAGTACCCAGCTTCCACGCCGGATACTCGCCCCCGCCACCCAGGGTTCTGACGCTCAGGACGTTACTGGACAACGAAAGCTTGTTGTTCAGGTCGCGGGCTTTCACCGCGTAACGGTATTGGGTGTCGGGTGAAAGGCCAGAATCGTCAAAAGAGGTCTGAGCGGCGCTCACGGATTTGATGTGAATGCCGTCCCGTTCGATCAGGTAATCCATTATTGGCGCACTGCCGGTGGAGGCACCCCACATCAGGCTGATGCTTTGCGCAGTCTGGCTCATGCTGTGCAGGTTCGTCGGTGCGGTAGGTCCCTCTCCACCTTCTGGCAAGGTCTGCACTTGAATTGGCCGGCTCGGCGCCGAGACATTGCCGTTATCATCGACTGCGCTGATGGCATAGTTGTACTGGTTTTCAGGCGCCACGCCGTTATCTGCAAAAGCAAGATTCGGAGCGTCTAGATCAACCAGAAAGCTTCCGTTACGCAAAATGCGGTAGGAAGCGATCGGAAACGGGCCGGTTGCTGCATTCCATTGCAACAGTACCTGCTTGTCAGTGACCTTGACTGCGACCAGTCCGGTCGGTGTATCGGGGAGTTCACCCCCGCCATCCGGTGGCAGAAAATTCAGATCAATCACTTGGTAAAAAGCCATCGAAGTGTTGGCAACTTCCCAAACCGCCAGACAGACCTGGTACCCATCCCGTTTCGGTAGTGGGACGGCATGCGTGGTGGGTGAAGTGGGCAACATTTGCTCGCCATGGGCCCAATGCGGTTGCAGGTTGATTTGCGCTGTGTAAAACGGCACTTCTTCAAACTGGCTGCGCGACAAGACCTCGTCGGGATCCCAATCTGCCTTCGTCATGAAATAGTTCCAGCGCCGAGTAGCGTGCTTCGCGCTGAAATGCCAGGAAATATCCAGCGTTTCGCCACTTCTCACATCATGTTTTTGCCAGTGACTTCCTGGTTCATCCAGTAATGCGCCGGTCAGTTGATCTGCACTGGCAATTTTTCCATCCCGAGGCGGCGGGACGTTGGCGTCGTCATCTTTGGCAAAAACATCCCTGACTCCGCCGGCAGTTAGAGGAAAAAACTTGCCGGACTCGCGTTGATTCAGAGCCCCTTCGTCGAGTCGCCCCGCGAGCCATTCGAAATGAGCCCGTGAAGAGGGGGAAAAAACGTGGCCATGTTTCGGACTGTTACTTCTACTGATAGCGTTCGGGCGACCCTGTGACATAGTGTTTCTCCATTAAGGTAGCTTCGATAATCACATGTAACGCCCTAACCACTTCAGGCACCGCACGACCTACCTCGCCTCCCTTCTGTTGAAAGGCACACCCTGTCGATTGCACCGTAAGGCTCCATGCTCGAATCCATTAAATACCGGGCTCGCCAGAACGCCTACTGACAGATCTGACAGTAGGGACAGACGGTCGCAAGTTTTCCTGCCGACTGAAAGCGTTGTGGCCTGAACGGCGCGCTTTCAGCGAAACCGGCCAGCACTGGCAAGGCGACGAGTTGTGGCGGGTAATCAAGGCGATCCCGATGGCCGAACGGGTGCAGGATCCGGTCGGTGACAGTGGGTTGCCGCCGCTTTATCCGAAATAGTCCCGCTCGATGGATGAATGAGCTGTTGTGGCGAGGGGGCTTGTCGGAACGCCGCATCGCCCCGTTGGGGCGCGAAGCGCTCCTCTACTATTTTTCAGGCACATCGAGTTGCCTGGTGCTACTAATCCCCGGCGATATCTTTGACACGGTCAACCCTGGCTTTTGAGATGCAACTCGGCGTCCAGATGAATGGCCTGTAAAAAAGCGCAATCATGAGAAACCACGATCAATGCCCCTTGATACTGATTGAGCATTTGCTCCAGCGCTATTCGACTGGGCAGATCCAAATGGTTATCCGGTTCGTCCAGCAACAGCAACTGAGGTGGCCGCCGTGCATGCAACTGGGCAGCGAGCGCTATTTTCAGGCGTTCGCCGCCACTCAACCGGCAGGTCTTGAGCATCGCACGGTCAGCATCAATCCCCATCTGCGCCAAACGGGTTCGTGCCTCGGCTTCGGGCAACTCAGGATTGCTCTCGTAGAGCCATTGCACCGCCGTGCGTTCGGGGTACTGCAATCCGGCGTGTTGATCCAGCCAGCCGACATGGCAACTGCGGATGAGTTCGCCTTGGCGCACCGGCAGTTGGCCGGCGATCACTCGCAACAGGGTCGACTTGCCGCTGCCATTGGCGCCCAGGATTGCCATGCGCATAGGCCCCGTCAGCGTCAAATTGATCGGCGCCGCGTAACCGAACACGATGCCGGTGGCCCTGGTACTAAAGGTGTGGTTCAAGTGATCGAACAGCACACGCCCGTCGGGCAGGTTGAACGACACATGATCAAGTTGCAGTAACCGTTGAGTCATGACACTTCCTTTTCATTCGGCCGGATAGGCACTGAACCACTCCCTGTTGGTGAGCAACAGCACCCGGCGGATTTTTGCCTTCTGCATTCCCGACCTTTTGCCAGTAAACTCTCCCCCCTTTCGCCGCCTTCATTTTTCACGCGGCCATCACCTATTTTGTAGCGGAGTCCGCCTTGCGCTTGTTTCACACCTCCGACTGGCACCTGGGGCAAAACCTGCACGGCCAGGATCGCGATTTCGAACACGGTTGTTTTCTCGACTGGCTGTTGCGCCAGCTGAAACTGGATCAACCGGACGTGCTGTTGATCGCCGGCGATATCTTCGACACGGTCAATCCGCCGGTCAAAGCCCAGGAACGCCTCTACGACTTCATCGTCAGCGCCCACGAACAGCAGCCCTTGCTGACCATCGTGATGATCGCCGGCAACCACGATTCCGGTTCACGGATCGAACTGCCGGCGCCGTTGATGCGGCGCTTGCGCACTCATGCGCTCGGTCGTGTGTTGTGGCTCGATGACGGGCAACTGGACGCCGAGCGCTTGTTGTTACCGCTGCCCAATGCCAAGGGTAAAACGGTCGCCTGGTGCCTGGCGTTGCCGTTCCTGCGCCCTGCCGAAGTCACCGGCGCGCATCTGGGTGACAACTACCTGCGCGGCATTGGACAGGTCCACGAGTGGCTGATCGAGGCCGCCAACGCCAAGCGCAAGAAAGGCCAGGCACTGATCGCCATCAGCCACGCGCACATGGCCGGCGGCTCGGTGTCGGAAGACTCCGAGCGCAGCCTGATCATCGGTAATGCCGAAGCCCTGCCCGCCAGCCTGTTCGGGCCGAGCATCAGCTATGTCGCCCTCGGTCATTTGCACAAGCCGCAGAAGGTCAACGGCGAAGAGCGCATCCGTTACAGCGGTTCGCCGATTCCACTGTCGTTCTCCGAGATCGGCTATCAGCACCAGATCCTCGACATCCAGCTCGACGGCGAAACCCTGGTCAGTGTCGAGCCGAAACTGATCCCCCGTGCCGTCAACCTGCAACGCATCGGCCCGGCGCCGTTGAGCGAGATCCTGCTGCAACTGGCGGACCTGCCGAACATCGACCTGTTGGCCGACATCCAGCGCCAGCCGTGGTTGGAGGTGCGGGTGCGCCTCGACGAGCCTCAGCCCGACCTGCGCAATCAGGTTGAAACCGCCCTGCAAGGCAAGGCCGTGCGCCTGGTGCGCATCGCCGCCGAGTACGCCGGCAACGGCGGACGGGACGGGGCCGACGAAGGCAGCACGCTGATCGAACTGGACCAGCTCACGCCGCAGGAACTGTTCAGCCGTGCCTGGCAGGACAACTACGGCAGCGAGGTCGACGAGCAGACCCTCAAGGACTTTGCCGAGCTGTTGCAGGACGTGCAGATGGAGAGCGAACAGCCATGAAAATCCTTGCGATCCGCCTGAAAAACCTCGCCTCGCTGGCCGGGCCGTTTGAAATCGATTTCACCGCTGAACCCCTGGCCAGTGCCGGGTTGTTCGCCATTACCGGCCCCACCGGCGCCGGCAAAAGCACTTTGCTCGATGCATTGTGCCTGGCGCTGTTTGGCGCCGTACCGCGCCTGAACAACACCGGCCGCGACGCCAAGGTGCCGGACGCCGATGGTGAAATCGGCACCGGCGACCCGCGCACCCTGCTGCGTCGCGGCACGGGCGAAGGTTACGCCGAAGTGGATTTCGTCGGCGTCGACGGCCGCCGCTACCGCGCGCGCTGGGAAGCCAATCGCGCCCGGGAAAAGGCCGGCGGCAAGCTGCAGGCCAGCCGCCAGAGCTTGCGCGACATCGACCAGGATCAATTGCTCGCCAGCCAAAAAGGCGAATACAAGGCTCAGCTCGAAGCCGCGCTGGGCCTGAATTTCGAACAGTTCACCCGCGCCGTGCTGCTGGCGCAGAGCGAGTTCAGCGCTTTCCTCAAGGCCGACGACAACGACCGCAGCGAACTGCTGGAAAAACTCACCGACACGGCGCTCTATACACGCCTCGGTCGTCGTGCCTTCGACAAGACCAAGGAAGCCCGCGAGGCACACAAGCTGCTGCAGGATCAGGCCAGCGGAGTGACGCCGCTGTCGCCCGAAGCCCGTGCGGAACTGGATGAGCGTTTCAACCAGGCGCAGCAGCAGCTCAAGACCCAACAAGCACAGCTCAAGCAGTTTGAACTGCAGGACACCTGGCTCAAGGACCTGCGTCGCCTGCAAGACGAGCATCTGGCCGCGACCGAGCAACTGCAATCGGCGCAGAGCCACTGGCAAGCCCTGACCAGTGAGCGCTTGCGGCTCACCCGCCTCGAACAACTCGCCCCGCAACGTCACCAGTTCGCCCGTAAAGCCGAGGTCGACGCGCTGCTGACACCCTTGGCGGCGCACATTACCCGGCATGCGCAGCAGTACGGCGAACTCGGCGAGCGTCAGGCGCAGCTTGAGCAAAAGCTCAGCGCCGCCCGGATCGCCTTGAGCGAAGCGCAACAACGGCAAACCACCAGCGCGCCGTTGCTGCGCCAGGCCTTCGAAGCGCAAAGCACCCTCGCCCGCCTGGTCAAGGACACCGCCCTCAGCGCCGAAACCAGGCAGCAGGCGCAACAGGCCTGCACCCAGGGCCAGGGCACGATTCAGACCTTGCTCGATCAGCAAGCCCGTGGCGCTGAGGACTTGCAGCGAATCGCCACCGGACTGGAGCAAAGCACCCATCTGGCTCCGTTGAGCGATGCCTGGAATGCCTACCGTGATCGCCTGCAACAGTTGATGCTGATCGGCAATCGACTGAATCAGGGCCAGGCCGAACTGGCCAGCCTCGAACAAAACGCCGCGAGCACCGAACAAGCGCTCACCACGCAGAAGCAACAACTGGAGGTGCTGTTCAAGGAGGCCGGCGCCGAACCGGACGCTGTCGCCGAGCAGATCGGCATTCTGGGCAGTCTGTTGCAGGACAACCGCAAGCAACTGCGCGCCGTCGAAGACCTTGCACGCCTGTGGGCCAGCCAGCAGGACCTGGACAAACGCGGTGCCGAGCTGCAACAGCGCCAGCTCACCGCGCAACAGGAACGCGAACGCCTGACCCAGGACGGGGTCAAGGCCAAGGCTGACCTGAGCGTTGCCGAACAGACCCTCAACGTCACGCGCGAACTGCTGGAGCGCCAGCGTCTGGCGCGCAGTGCCAGTGTCGAAGAGCTGCGCGCGCAGCTGCAGGACGATCAGCCATGCCCGGTCTGCGGCAGCAACGAACATCCGTATCATCAGCCAGAAGCCCTGCTGCAGAGCCTCGGCCGTTTTGATGAAAGCGAGCAGGCCAACGCGCAGAAGGCCGTCGACCTGCTCAAGGAAAAACTCACCGACCTGCGCGCCGAAGTCGGCGGGCTGATCGCCCAGCAAAAGGAACTGCTGCAACAGCAGGAGCATCTGGCGACCCAGCAGCAAGCCATCGCCCCAAGTCTGGAAGCGCATCCGCTGGCGACCCAACTGCTGAATCAGGATGCCGCTAAACGCGATGCCTGGCTCATCCAGCAAAACAGTCAGCTCAACCAGAGCATCAGCCAGGACGAGCAACGCCAGAGCGCGCTGCTCACCCTGCAACAGGACGCCGCACGCCTGACCCAGCAACTGCGTCATGCCGAAAGCGCGCACCAGCAAGCGGCCCAGCACCTGAGCAATCAACAGCGCGAACTGAACAATGATCGCCAGCGCCTGGACGAAGAGCTCGGCGCATTCGCCAACCTGTTACCGGCCGATACCCTGCAAGCACTGCGCGTCGAGCCGGCCGCGACCTTCATGCAGCTCGACCGACGGATCGCCGAGCGCCTGGCGCAACTCGAGCAACAGAAGGAAGAACTGGCCGAGCAGCAGCAGCGCCAGCAAAACCTGGAAAAGGAACAGGATCGCCAGCAAAGTCGCGTGCAGCAATTGCAGGCCGCCGAACAGCAATTCGCCGGGCTGGCCGAGCAGCAACAGGCGAGCCAGCACACCCTCGGGCAACTACTCGGCGAACACAGCAGCGCCGAGCACTGGCAACAGCAACTGGAACAGGCCGTGGAACAGGCACGCAGCGCCGAAACCGGTACGACACAGACGCTGCAAAGCGTGCTCACGCAGTCCGTGCAAATCGCCGCCGAACTCAAGGCCCAACAAGAGCGTATGCACGCACTGGAAGGCGAAGAGCGTGACCTGTCCGGGAAAATCGGTGACTGGCGTGCCCGCCATCCCGAGCTGGATGACGGCGGCCTCGAAGACCTGTTGCGCGTCGACGACACCCAGGTCAGCGAACTGCGCCAGCAATTGCAGGACAGCGAAAAAGCCATCGAACAGGCCAAGGTATTGGTGCAGGAGCGGGACAAGCGCCTGGTTGCTCATCAGGCACAACACAACGGCAACCTCGATGCCGAGCAGTTGGCCAGTGCGCTGGCCGACCTGCAAAACCTCGCCGCCACCAGCGAGCAACACTGCGCCGAACTGCGCGCCGAACAGGCCGAAGATCAACGTCGGCAGAACGCCAACCAGGCCCTGGCCCAGCAGATTGCCGATGCCTACAACGAATACCAGCGCTGGGCACGCCTGAATGCCTTGATTGGCTCCGCCACCGGCGACACCTTCCGCAAGATCGCCCAGGCCTACAACCTCGACTTGCTGGTGCACCACGCCAACGTGCAACTGCGCCAGCTGGTGCGCCGCTATCGCCTCAAGCGCGGCGGCAGCATGCTCGGTTTGCTGGTGATGGACACGGAGATGGGCGACGAACTGCGCTCGGTGCACTCGCTGTCCGGTGGCGAGACCTTCCTGGTCTCGCTGGCACTGGCCCTCGGCTTGGCGTCGATGGCGTCGAGCACGCTGAAAATCGAGTCGCTGTTCATCGACGAAGGCTTCGGCAGCCTCGATCCGGAATCCCTGCAACTGGCCATGGACGCCCTCGACGGCTTGCAGGCCCAGGGCCGCAAGGTCGCGGTGATTTCCCACGTACAGGAAATGCATGAACGGATTCCGGTGCAGATCCAGGTCCGTCGCCAGGGCAACGGCCTGAGCACCCTGGAGGTGAAATGAACACGCTGTACTCCTTCCGCCGCTGCCCATACGCCATGCGTGCACGCATGGCCCTGCGTTATTCGGGCGTGGCCGTGGACATCGTCGAAGTCAGCCTGAAAGCCAAGCCCGCCGAGATGCTCGCGCTGTCGGGCAAAGGCACGGTGCCAGTGCTGAGCGCCGATGGCCGGGTGATCGACGAAAGCCTCGACATCATGCGCTGGGCGCTGGCACAGAATGATCCGCAGGACTGGCTGCTCAAGGATGATCCTGACGCAGCGGCGCAAATCGCCCCGCTGATCGAGCAGAACGACCAGGTGTTCAAGCTGCACTTGAATCGCTACAAGTACGCCGAGCGTTATCCCGAGCAGCCGATGGAGGTTTATCGTGGTGAGGGCGAGGTGTTTTTGCGAAGGCTGGAGGCGTTGCTGGAGGGACGCGACTACTTGCTGGCCGATCATCCAAGCCTGGCCGACGTGGCGTTGATGCCCTTCGTACGGCAGTTTGCGCATGTGGACCGCGAGTGGTTCGCGCAGACGCCTTACCTGCGCTTGCGGGCATGGCTACAGCGGCTGTTGGAGTCGGACCTGTTCACATCGATCATGAAGAAATAACTCCCCCTGTAGGAGCCGGCTTGCTGGCGATGGAGTGTCAGTTGACGTTGTGGTGCCTGACACACCATCGCCAGCAAGCCGGCTCCTACAAGGGTCAGCGGTGTCTCGAAGGTTCAGGCCAACACCCCGCACATCCCGATCGCCGAACAATCCACCTGGAACGGGCCGAACACCACCCCTTCATTCCTGACCGGCGGATTGCCTGCCAGCAACCCCATGGCCTTGGCGGTCTCGATATTGCGTGCAATGTTGTGGTTGGCCTCCAGGGCACGGGCCACACCGCCTATCGAGCCTTGCCCGATCCCCAGCAAGGAAAAGCCATTGGTGATGAGTGCCAGGAAGGCGATGATCAAAAGCTTGCACCCTTTCATGCGCCGGCGACTCCTGCGAGTTCAGCCTGATCGACGCTCGTGTTTTGCGCGCGGTGTTCAAACTGGATACCGGGATGAGCGACCTGGATCGGTGCTTCGAAGGTGAATTGCGATTGGGCCGAGAGGCTGACCACCAGCACCATGGCAAGGTACAGACCGATCGCCACATAGGCGCCGTGTTTGGCAGAAGTGAGAATTGCGCTGGCCATGATGTTCTCCGCAGGCGTGTTTCAATGCCCACAGAATCGATCAAAAAAGCCTGGGTAACCACTCAGGGATATCCATAGTGACCATCAGCTTCGTTGATCATTGAACCAGACTATTTCAGTCTTCAATAAAACTCATCAAGCGCTCGCGCGCAGCCTCAGGTTCACTGGAAACAGCGTCCGCTGCCGACAGAATCGGGGTCGAATAGAGAAACAGAAGAACCAATGCCAGACGCGTCACCATGCTGCCGATCCTTGCCGTGAGGAGGAGTCAAAAAATCAGCGTCAATTTAAACCTGCGGCAATGTGATATCAAGCGCGACGTTGATGGCAAACTGATACTGTCGCGAATGCGTTATGCAGGAGCGACATCACTCTGATCGTTTTCAACACAAGTGCTGTCGATCATCAGTGACTTCGCTCCTGCATAAAGGCAGGGATAACCGCTCAGGCTTGGGTTTTGTGATCCAGCGCGGCGTAGAAGTTGGCGCTTTGTTGCAGGTATTTCTGGGTGTAGCTCTGGGTGTGGGCTTTTCTGTCGCTGATTTCAGTGTTGGCACTGGCTGGCAGCGCAACGGTGGCGGAGATGGCGGAAGCGGCGATGACAGAGAAGATGTTGAAGTTCATGGCGGTATTCCTCGATTCAGTTGGCTTGCTTGCCCGATGGGGCCGTGAAGCAAACTTACGCCTCGAGGGTTCATGCCTTGAAATGCTTTGTAGCAGTACCAAATATCAGCGTCATTGATAAAAGCAGGCAGGCCCCATCAACCGGGGCCTGCGGCTTATTGACGCGGTAGAAACTTCAGATCGCTCGGGGCGTCCATCGGCAGTTTTTGTACCGTTTTGCCCAGCAGACCGGTCCTGGCATCGCGTTCGACGACGACAATCTGGTTGCTCTTCTGGTTTGCGATCAACAGGAATTTACCGCTCGGATCGAGGCTGAATTCCCGCGGATGATCGCCCTCCACCGCCCGGCGTTGCAGTTCCTTGAGGTGGCCGGTGGCTGGATCGATGGCAAACACCAGCAGTTGATTGGCCGTGCCACGGTTGCTGACGTAGAGGAACTTGCCATCAGCCGAGGCATGCAACGCCGCCGCAGCCTTGTCTGTAACCGGCTGCCCGGCGGCCAGATCGACCATTTGCGTCCGCTCGAGCTTGCCGTCGTGGTAATCGAACACCGCTACTTGCGCGCTCATTTCCATGGTCAGCCAGGCGTGTTTGCCATCGGCGCTGAACAACAGGTGACGCGGCCCACTGCCGGGCGGCAGCTGTACGAATGCCGGGGTGGCCGGGGTCAACGGCAGCTGTGGATTTGCCTTGGGGTCGAAACGGTAGGCAAACACCTTGTCGGCGCCCAGGTCGTTGGAGAACACGTACCTGCCGTCCGGCGACGGGATGGTCGAATGCACGTGGGCCGAGGCCTGGCGCTCGGGATTGACCCGGCTCGCCGGGTGGCTGCTCATCTGCACCACGGGCTTGAGCCTGCCATCGGCCGCCACCGGCAAGACTGCAAGGGTACCGCCCGGGTCTTCGGCCACCGAATAGTTGCTGACAAACAAATGGCTGCCATCAGCGCTGAGGCTGGAGTGGGTCGGCTCGTTGCCAAGGCTTTGCACCTGACTGATCAGGCTCAGCGCATGGGTCTTGGGATCGATCGAGAAACTGCTGACGCGCCCGACCGGATCAGCCTGGCCCGGGCCGTTTTCGTTGACCACGAACAGATGGCGCTGGTCCTTCGACAGGGTCAGCCACGACGGGTTTTCGCTCTTGATCACTTGCAGGGGGCTGGCATCGATCTGCCCGGTGCCGCTGTCGAACGCCAGGCGGTAGATGCCCTGGCTTTGACCGGCGGTGTAGGAGCCGACGAGCAGTTGATAGACGTCGGCGGATGCGGCCTGGACGCCCATGGCGCCGATGCTGCCGGCCATCAACAGTGGCCAGAGGTTACGCATCGTCCTGGTCGTCATCTTCGTTGTCACCGCTGACGACATCGCCCAGGCACACCAGACGGTGTTCGCCCGAGCCGCCCGTGATCACCCAGCTTTGCAGCGTGGCATCGAAGGTCGCGGCCTGGATCTGCGCCGGAGTGAACTCCCAGTGTTTGGCCGCACGGCCATCCATGCATTCAATGTGTAGATTATCGAACTCGTCGAGGGAGAATTCGAAGGCATGCAGCCCGTCGATTTCCACCATTCCGCAGTGTTCGAGGGCATTGAGCAAGGTGTCGGTTGGGGCAGTCATGGCAATCAGTCTTTGGATGGGAAAAACGCAATGATAGCTCATGCACCCAAACCTGTAGGAGCTGGCTTGCCAGCGATTAGGCCGGCACATCCAACCTCTTTGCCGACTGTCAGGCCGCCAGCGCTGGCAAGCCAGCTCCCACAGGGATTGGGTCTGTCTGTTACAACCCGTCGCGCGATGGCTGGCCATCCACCAGGCGCTGGATGCGCAGCGGGTTGCCGTTCTTCAGCGCATCCGGCAGCAAGCTGTCCGGATAGTTCTGGAAGCACACCGGGCGCAGGAAGCGATCGATGGCCAGTGTGCCAACCGACGTACCGCGCGCATCGGACGTTGCCGGGTAAGGCCCGCCGTGGACCATCGAATCGCAGACTTCCACACCGGTCGGATAGCCATTGAGCAGGATGCGCCCGACCTTCTGTTCCAGCAACGCCGTCAGCCAGGCGAACTGTTCGAAGTCGTCCGGTTCGCCGATGACGGTGGCGGTCAACTGCCCGTGCAGGCCGCTCAAGGCGGCCATCAGTTGTGCCTGATCAGCCACTTCGACCACTACTGTAGTCGGGCCGAACACCTCTTCCTGCAGCACTTCATCGCCGTCGATCAGCAGGCTGGCATCGGCCTTGAACAACTGCGGCTGTGCCTGATTGCCCTGCTGCGGATGCCCTGCCAGGTGCTTGACGCGCGGATGCGCGAGGAGTTTTTCCAAGCCTTGACCGTAGCTGCCCAGGGTGCCGGCGTTGAGCATGGTTTGCGCCGGTTGATCCCCCATCAACCCCGCCACTTGCTGCACAAAGGCGCTGAACGACGCAGAGCGAATACCGATGACCAAGCCCGGATTGGTGCAGAACTGCCCGCAGCCCTGCACCACCGACGCCACAAGGTCACGGGCAACCGTGTCGGCCCGCGCCTGCAATGCCTGTGGCAACACAATCACCGGGTTGATGCTCGACATCTCGGCGAATACCGGAATCGGCTGCGCACGGGCCGCGGCCATGTCGCACAAGGCGCGACCGCCCTTGAGTGAACCGGTGAAACCCACCGCCTGAATCGCCGCATGCTTGACCAGTGCCGCGCCGACGCCACCGCCGTAGATCATGTTGAACACGCCGGCCGGCATCGCGGTTTTCTCGGCGGCGCGAATGATCGCATCGGCCACCTGCTCGGCCGTGGCCATGTGCCCGCTGTGGGCCTTGAACACCACCGGGCAGCCAGCCGCCAATGCTGAGGCGGTATCGCCGCCGGCGGTGGAAAATGCCAACGGAAAATTGCTGGCACCAAACACCGCCACAGGTCCCAGGCCGATGCGGTACTGACGCAGGTCCGGACGCGGCAACGGCTGACGCTCAGGCAATGCCCGGTCGATCCGTGCGCCGTAGAAATCACCGCGACGCAGCACTTTGGCAAACAGGCGCATCTGCCCGCTGGTACGTCCACGCTCGCCTTGAATGCGGCCTGCGGGCAACGCGGTTTCGCGGCAGACCAGTGCGACAAAATCATCGCCGAGGGCGTCCAGTTCATCGGCAATCGCATCGAGAAACTGCGCTCGCCGCTCCGCGCTCAGGCTGCGATAGGCCGGGTACGCGGCCGCTGCCGCGCTGGCCGCCGCATCGACTTCCTGTGCTGTCGCCTGGTAGAAATCGTGGGGCAAGGCCTCGCCCGTCGTCGCATCGACACTCTGCAACTTGACGCTGCCGGCGGCGCTGCGCTGTCCGCCTATGTAGTTGTGGCCAAGAATCGGGGTCATGGGTAATTCCTCAAAGTGTGCCGACGCTGCCGGGTTCGAACGCCGCTGCAACCGGTGCGATGCCGTTGATCAATGGCGCGCCGAATTCGGCCTGGGTGATCTCGAACACATCACCCGGTTGCGTGCGAATGCCGTCGGCGAAGGACAGGGTCGCGGTGCCGAAAAAGTGGATATGCACATCCCCCGGGCGCAGGAACTGGCTGTACTTGAAATGATGGAATTCGAGGTTGGCGAGGCTGTGGCACATGTTCGCCTCACCACTGAGGAACTCGTTCTGCCACAGCACTTCGCCGTCGCGCAGGATGCGGCTGGTGCCCGCCAGATGCTGCGGCAGCTCGCCGACCCGCAGTTCCGGGCCGTAGCTGCAACTGCGCAGTTTCGAGTGGGCCAGATACAGGTAGTTCTTGCGCTCCATGACGTGATCGGAGAACTCGTTGCCCACGGCAAACCCAAGGCGATACGGCCTGGCGTCGTGACCGATGACGTACAGGCCGGCAATCTCCGGCTCCTCACCGGCGTCTTCGGAAAACGGCGGCAGGGGAAACGGCTGACCCGGCCTGACGACAATGCTGCCATCGCCCTTGTAGAACCATTCCGGTTGCACACCGGCTGCATCCGCCGCCGGTTTGCCGCCCTCCACGCCCCATTTGAAGATGCGCATGGTGTCGGTCATCGCGGATTCGTCACCGGCCTGCTGGTGCATTTTGTCGCGTGCCGACGCACTGCCCAGATGGGTCAGGCCCGTGCCGCTGACCAGCATGTGCGCCGGATCCTGATGATCCAGGGGCGGCAGGATGCGCCGTTGCGTCAGCAGTTCGGCGTAGTCGTGGCTGATACCCAGGCCAAGACTTTGCACCTGTTGCTCAAGGCTCGCGCCCGCCTCGATCGCTGCCAATGCCAGATCGCGCACGGTGCGCGCAGCCTCCACTTCACGGACCAGGCCGGCCTCGACAACGCCGACACGGCGTTCGCCGTTACTCAATTCGAACTGAACCAAACGCATGAATTTTCTCCTGTTAACGCAGAACCCGGGCAAACACGACTCCCTGTGGGAGCGGGCTTGCCCGCGATGACGGCGGCACATTCAACATTGGTGTGCCAGACAGATTGCTATCGCGGGCAAGCCCGCTCCCACAGGGTTAGTGGTGATTTCCTGTTTCGTGTCAGGTACGGGAAGCCCCACGTGCACTCGCCGCAAATTGATCGGCCGGCAACACATGTTTGCGTTCCAGCAGGCGATAGACCACGCCAGTCAGAATCAGCCCGAACACCATCACGCCAGAGAGGAAATACAAGCCGGACGCAAGATTGCCGGTGTACTCCTTCAACGCCCCGATCACGAACGGACCGAGGTAACCACCGAGGTTGCCCACCGAGTTGATCAAGGCGATCCCCGCCGCCGCACTGGCACCGGCAAAGAAGCGGCCCGGCAGGGTCCAGAACACCGCCGTGCAGGAAAACAGGGCGAATGCCACCAGGCACAACGCCGCCAGTTGCAGCACCGGCACCGACAGCCAGGCGCTGAGGAACAGGCCGATCGCACCCAACACGTAAAGCACGGCGAGGTGGCCGTAGCGGTCATTCAGGCGGTCGGAACTGCGCGGGATGATCAGCAGGCCGACGATCCCGAAGATGTAGGGCACCGCAGACACGAAACCGGTCACCAGGTCGCTGCCGCCGAACTGCTTGATCAGGGTCGGCAGCCACAAGCCCAGGCCATAGATGCTCAGGGTCACCGGCAGGTAGAACAGCGCCAGCAGCAGGACGCGCTTGTCCTTGAGGGCATGCAGCGGATTGCCGTGACAGGTCTGGCCGTACGCGTCCAGATCCTTTTTCAGCTCGCCACTGAGCCAGTCCTTTTCCGCCTGATCCATCCACTGCACTTGCTGCGGGCCATCCGGCAACCAGCGCAGCACCGGCCAGGTCAGCAGGATCGCCGGGGTGCCGATGACGATGAACAGCCACTGCCAGCCATGCAGCCCCAATACGCCATCCATGCCCAGCAGGCCACCGGACAGCGGGCCGGTGATCACCATCGCGATGGGTTGGGAAAGGATGAACAACCCGAGGATCTTGCCGCGATGGCGCACCGGGAACCATTGGGTGATGTAGTACAGAACGCCCGGAAAGAACCCGGCCTCGGCGGCGCCGAGCAGAAAGCGCATGACATAGAAGCTGTTCGGTCCCTGGACGAAAGCCATGCCGATGGTGATGGCGCCCCAGGTGACCATGATCCGCGCGAACCAGCGGCGTGCGCCAAAGCGGTCGAGCATCAGGTTGCTGGGGATTTCCAGCAGGAAGTAGCCGATGAAGAACAGCCCGGCGCCCAGACCGTAGGCGGCATCGCCCAGGCCGATGTCGGCGCCCATGTGCAATTTGGCGAAGCCCACCGCGGAGCGGTCCACATAGGCGATCAGGTACAGCAGGATCAGGAAGGGAATCAGTTTCAGCGTGATGCGGCGGATAAGCCGCAGTTCCTGGCTCATGAGATCGGTCTCCGATTGTTGTTGTTATGGAACCTCGGGGGACGCCTCTCGCGAAAACTCGCCAGGGCCATCCCTCCGTTTGAGCGGACTATATAGTAATACTATTTACTCAACAACACTTCCAAAGCGCACAATTTGCGCTTATGTTACGCCTCAGCTCGAACAATATAGTCATACAATAAGAGAATCGATCATGTCTGATAAGAAACCCACCCTGCGCTCCGCCCAATGGTTTGGCACGGCCGACAAGAACGGCTTCATGTACCGCAGCTGGATGAAGAATCAGGGCATCGCCGACCACCAGTTCCATGGCAAGCCGATCATCGGCATTTGCAACACCTGGTCGGAACTGACCCCGTGCAACGCGCATTTCCGCCAGATTGCCGAGCACGTCAAACGCGGGGTGATCGAGGCCGGGGGCTTCCCGGTGGAGTTCCCGGTGTTCTCCAACGGCGAATCCAACCTGCGCCCCACCGCCATGCTCACCCGCAACCTGGCGAGCATGGACGTGGAGGAAGCCATTCGCGGCAACCCGATCGATGGCGTGGTGCTGCTGACCGGTTGCGACAAAACCACCCCGGCCTTGTTGATGGGCGCCGCCAGTTGCGACGTGCCCGCCATCGTCGTCACCGGCGGGCCGATGCTCAACGGCAAGCACAAGGGCAAGGACATTGGCTCCGGCACCGTGGTCTGGCAGCTCAGCGAACAAGTCAAGGCCGGCACCATCAGCATCGACGATTTCCTCGCAGCCGAGGGCGGCATGTCCCGCTCGGCCGGTACCTGCAACACCATGGGCACCGCCTCGACCATGGCCTGCATGGCCGAAGCACTGGGTACTTCCCTGCCCCACAACGCGGCGATTCCGGCCGTGGATGCCCGCCGTTATGTACTGGCGCACATGTCCGGCATGCGTGCCGTGGAAATGGTGCGCGAAGACCTGAAGCTGTCGAAGATCCTCACCGGGGAAGCCTTCGAGAACGCCATCCGCGTCAACGCCGCCATCGGCGGTTCGACCAACGCCGTGATCCACCTGAAAGCCATCGCCGGGCGCATTGGCGTCGAACTGGACCTGGATGACTGGACCCGCATCGGTCGCGGCATGCCGACCATCGTCGATCTGCAACCGTCAGGTCGTTTCCTGATGGAAGAGTTCTATTACGCCGGTGGCTTGCCGGCGGTGCTGCGTCGCCTCGGTGAAGCCAACCTGATCCCCAACCCGAATGCCTTGACCGTCAACGGCAAGTCCATCGGCGAGAACACCAAGGACGCGCCGATCTATGGCGAAGACGAAGTGATCCGCACCCTCGACAATCCGATCCGCGCCGATGGCGGCATCTGTGTACTGCGTGGCAACCTGGCCCCGCTGGGCGCCGTGCTCAAGCCGTCTGCCGCCACGCCTGAACTGATGCAGCATCGCGGCCGTGCGGTGGTGTTCGAGAACTTCGACATGTACAAGGCACGGATCAACGACCCGGAACTGGACGTGGACGCCAACTCGATCCTGGTGATGAAAAACTGCGGGCCGAAGGGTTATCCGGGCATGGCAGAAGTCGGCAACATGGGCCTGCCGGCCAAACTGCTGGCCCAGGGCGTGACCGACATGGTGCGCATTTCCGATGCACGCATGAGCGGCACGGCGTACGGCACCGTGGTCCTGCACGTCGCCCCCGAAGCCGCTGCCGGCGGACCGTTGGCCGCGGTGAAGGAAGGTGACTGGATCGAACTCGATTGCGCCAGCGGCCGTTTGCACCTGGATATTCCGGACGCCGAACTGGCGGCGCGCATGGCTGACCTGCAACCGCCGCAGAACCTGATCGTCGGTGGCTATCGCCAGCTCTACATCGACCATGTGCTGCAGGCGGACCAGGGTTGCGACTTCGACTTCCTGGTCGGTTGCCGCGGCGCCGAAGTGCCGCGCCACTCGCACTGAGACCAGCCTCCCCTGTAGGAGCGAGCCTGCTCGCGATGGACGTGAACGATAACGCGCGCTGTCTGGAAGCAAGCGTCGTCTTGAAGTCCATCGCGAGCAGGCTCGCTCCTACAGGGGTTTTGCGTGCCCGCGCCTGCTATCATGCGCGACACCTATTCGCACAGGATCGCGTCGTTTCCCATGGATTACCGCAAACCCTCCGACCGCAAAAGCATGCACTCGCGCATCGTCCAGGAACTGGGCATGCAGATCGTCTCGGGACGCTTCCTGCCTGACGACAAACTGCCCGCCGAAGCGCTGTTGTGCGAAGAGTATGCGGTCAGCCGGCCGGTGCTGCGTGAAGCCACCCGGGTACTGGTCGCCAAGGGCCTGGTGTATTCGCGCCCGCGGGTCGGCACCGTGGTCAAGCCGCGCAAGGACTGGCACATGCTCGATCCGGACGTGCTGCACTGGTTGATGCAGAGCAGTCCGCAGAACCAGTTTTTCGACCTGCTGACCAGCGTACGCAGCATCATCGAACCGGCCGCCGCCGCCCTCGCCGCGCAATTCGCCACCGAGGCGGACATTGCCTCCATCGGTGAGGCCTACCAGCGCATGGAAGCCGCGCCGACGCCGGAGGCCCTGTTGCAGCCGGACCTGGACTTCCACAGTCGCATTGCCGACGCCACGCACAACGACCTGCTGGCGAACCTGTGCAACATGCTCTCGGTGGCCATCGCCGAAGCCTTGAAGCATTCGAACCAGCGACCGAACCTGCATGAACTGGCGCTGCCCCGGCACAAGGCGATCCTGACCGCCATCGAAAACCGCGACGCCCTCGGCGCGCGGCATGCGACGCTGGTGCAGCTCGATGATGCACGCAGTGCGCTGAATGTGGTGCTGGGCAGCGATCCCGCCTAAACGCCCCCTGTAGGAGCCGGCTTGCTGGCGATGGTGTGTCAGCCACATTGATGTTGACTGGCACACCATCGCCAGCAAGCCGGCTCCTACAAAGGGGTGTTTTTCTGCAGATGTAAAAAAGCCGCAACCCTCGGGTTGCGGCTTTTTCATTTCAGCCCTGGATCAGTGGGCGAACAGCGAATTGCCCTTCTGCCCCGCCAGTTTTTCAGGCTTGATCAGGAACCGTGCCAGTGCCGGCAACAGCCACAGCGCACCGAACATGTTCCACAACAGCATGAAGGTCAGCATCAGCCCCATGTCGGCCTGGAACTTGATGGCCGAGAAGATCCAGGTGCACACGCCGATGGCCAGGCACAGGCCGGTGAACAATACCGCTTTACCGGTGGACTTCAGCGTCTGGTAGTACGCCTCTTGCAGCGGCAGACCGGCACGCAGGAAGCTTTCCAGACGGCTGTAGATGTAGATGCCGTAGTCCACGCCAATCCCCACGCCAAGTGCCACGACCGGCAGGGTCGCCACTTTCACGCCGATGCCCATGAAGGCCATCAGGGCGTTGCCGAGTACCGAGGTCAGCACCAGCGGCAGCACGATGCACAAGGTCGCCGCCCACGAACGGAAGGTGATCATGCACATCACCGCGACGCAGATGTACACCAGGATCAGGATGGTCAGCTCGGACTTCTTGATCACTTCGTTGGTGGCCGCCTCGATCCCGGCGTTACCCGCAGCGAGGATGAACTCCAGGCCTTCCTTGTTGTTTTCCTTGGCGAACTCCTGCACCGCATGCACCGCACGATCCAGGGTCTCGGCCTTGTGATCGTTGAGGAACACCAGTACCGGCGCCAGGGAACAGCTGTTGTTGTACAGGCCGTCAGCACGGGCGATGGAGTTGTTCAGCACATCCGGGTTACGCGACAGGGTTTCCCATTTCAGGTTGCCCTCGTTCATGCCCTTGATCATTTGCTTGGACACGGTCACCAGGGAAATCGCCGACTGCACGCCCTCGGTGTTCTGCATCTTCCACATCAGCTCGTCGATCGGCGCCATGGCCTCGTAGCGCGAGCATCCTTCGGACTTGGTCTTGACCATCACCACCAGCACATCGGAACTGGTCGAGTAGTTGTTGATGATGAAGTTGTTGTCCTTGTTGTAGCGCGAGTCCGGACGCAGCTCCGGGGCACCCTGGTCGAGGTCGCCGATCTTCAGGTTCTGGCTGTACCAGAGGCCGCCGCCAAAGGCGATCAGCGCCAGCAGAATGGAAACCGGGGCAACCTTGGCGCTGGCGAAGTTCGACAGCAGACGCCAGAACGGATGCTCGCGCACCGCGTCTTTCTTGCTGCGCTCGACCGCACGCTTGCTGATGCCGACATAGGAAATCGCCACCGGCAGCAGGATCAGGTTGGTGAACACGATCACCGCCACGCCGATGGAGGCGCCGATGGCCAGCTCACGGATCACGCCGATATCGATGATCAGCAGCGTGATGAAACCCACGGCATCGGCAAGGATCGCGATCATCCCTGGCAGGAACAATTGACGGAAGGTGCGACGCGCCGCCGTCAGGGCATTGTCCGCCTCGCTCGATTGCAGGGCGATCCCGTTGATCTTCTGCACGCCGTGGGAAATACCGATGGCAAAGATCAGGAACGGTACCAGCATCGAATAAGGATCGAGCCCGAAACCGAAGAAGTGCATCAACCCCAGTTGCCAGACCACCGCCACCAGCGTCGTGCTCAACACGGCGACGGTACTGCGCAGGCAGTTGGTGAACCACAGCAGAAGGATCAGGGTGATGACGAAGGCGATGCCGAAGAACATCACCACCATCACCAGGCCATCGATCAGGTCACCGACTTTCTTGGCGAAACCGACGATGTGGATCTTCACATTCGGGTTCTGTGCTTCGAACTTGGTGCGGATCTTGTCTTCCAGCTCGTGGGAGAACTTGCGATAGTCCAGCGCCAGCAGCTTGCCCTGGTCTTGCGGGTCCGGGTAAGACTCCAGCAGCGGAATGTCGACGATGCTCGATTTGAAATCGTTGGACACCAGGCGCCCGACCTGACCGGACTTGAGCACGTTGTTGCGCAACAAATCGAGGCTGGCCTGGGAACCGTTGTAGCTCTGCGGGATCACTTCACCGCCGGCGAAGCCCTCTTCCGTCACTTCGGTCCAGCGAACGCTCGGGCTCCACAGCGACTTGAGGCCGGAACGGTCGACACCGGAGATGTAGAACACCTCGTCGTTGATCTGACGCAGGGTCTCCATGTATTCCTTGGAGAAGATGTCGCCATCGGTGGCTTCCACCGAGATCCGCACGGTGTTGCCCAGGTTCGCCAGATCGTTGCGGTGCTCCATCATCTTCTGGATGAAGGGATGCTCCAGCGGGATCATTTTTTCGAAACTGGTGGACGGACGGATCAGCGTCGCCTGCCAGAACAGGAAAATACTGACCAGCAGGCAGATCGTGATCACTGCCGGGCGGTTGTTGAAGATCAGGCGCTCGAGGAACGTCGCCTTGTCCTGGTGATGAGTACTCAAGGAAGTCATAGCTCCGCCTTCTTATTATTAACCCGGCTCATTTGCCCGACTCGATGCCGTTCGGCGAAGTGACGCGAACACCACCCTGCCCGGCCAGAACCAGATTGCCATTGCCTGCCGCAGTCACTGCCGAGACCGAAATACGGTCCGGACGGTTGACCACCTTGAAGGTTTCGCCATTGTCGCTGCTGCGGATCACCGAGCCGCCGTTGCCGACGATCACGATGGAACCGTCGTCGAGCAGCGTGCCGCCGGACAGCCCGAACTCCAGGTCGCCACGTTCAGCCTTGAGCTCGACTTGCTCCCAGGTGCTGCCGAAGTCGGTGGAGCGATAGAGGTTGCCACGCAGGCCATAGGCCAACAGCGTATTGGCCTGCGCCGTGCCGATCACGCCAAACAGCGAGCCTTCGTACGGACCTTCGAGTTTTTCCCAGGTCTGGCCCCAGTCGGCCGAGCGGAACATGCTGCCCTGCTCGCCGACGATGAACAGCCCGGCGTCCTTGACCGCGGCGATCGAGTTCAGGTGATACTGGTCTTCGTTGTCCAGGCGGTCGCTGGCGTCTTCCCAGTGCTTGCCACCGTCGGTGGTTTCCATCAGCGAACCGTAGGCGCCCACGGCAAAGCCGCTGTTGACGTCCTTGAACCAGACATCGAGCAGCGGCGATTCGCGAGTCAGATCTTCGAATTGCTTGGTCCAGGTGGTGCCGCCGTCCTCGCTGGCGAGGATCTGTGCGTCATGACCGACGGCCCAGCCGTGTTTGTCATCGATGAAAAACACCGACGTCAACAGCGCCCGGGTCGGGACCTTGGCCTGGGTCCAGGTGGCGCCCTGGTCATCGGAATACAGGATGTGCCCACGATCCCCGACCGCCACCAGGCGCTTGCCGGCGTGGACGACATCGAGCATCAGGCTTTTGACGGCCTTGGCAGATTCAATGGAATAAACAACGTCGGATGCTGGCGCCGCAGCGGCCAGCGCAGGTGCCGACAGCATGGCAGAGCCCAACAGCGAGAGCGCTGTGGCCAGCAACGCGAATTTGCGCAATGCCGGCGGGCGGCAGATACCCACACCCATGACAGGCTCACTCATAGACCTTCCCCCATTATTATTGTTAGGTCGTTCAACCTTTCTGGGCGCCGCCAGGGTGCGTGTCTGGACTGGCTGTTTCAGAGCATAGTCCTGAAACCCGCAATCCAGAGCCCCTTCGGAAGCTGGCCTATCCTATCGGTGTTTTTTAATGTCTGACAATCGACGCCACGTTATGTTTTGTTAACCGCGCGGGGATGGGGGTGTTCTGAATGGTTGGGTATCAGGTGGGGTGATTGGGGTTTTGGGTTTTGGGTTTTGGGTTTTGGGTTTTGGGTTTTGGGTTTTGGTGTACATATCCGTTTCTGCGGTAACGGCCACTTAGGGTTCCGCTCTTACAGCGGGTCACTTTGGAAAAGCCCCAAAGTAACCAAAGGGCTCTTGCCCCTGTCGTTCGGTGCCTCGCCTAGGCTCGGCATGCCCTCGCTCCGGTCCTGCTCCGTGGGCCCGCCGCCATCGGCCATCCATGGCCGGGGGCGGCTAACCCGGCATCCATGCCGGGTTGCCCACTGCGCAGAACCTCCACTCGGCCTCTCGATGGGGCAAGAAGATCAAAAGCCACATCAAAAGCCAAAGCGAGGCGGCCTACCGGCCGGCCTGATCGTGAGGATGTACACACCTCCGGGTAGGAGCTGGCTTGCCGGCGATGGCGCCACCCCAGCCAACCCGGCTCCACCTGACACACCGCCATCGCTGGCAAGCCAGCTCCCACAGAAGAGCAAAAACAAAAGCAAAAGCAAAAAGCAAAAAGCAAAAAGCAAAAAGCAAAAGCAAAAAGCAAAAAGCAAAAAGCAAAAAGCAAAAAGCAAAAAGCAAAAAGCAAAAAGCAAAAAGCAAAAAGCAAAAGCCGCGTACACCTCCGCTCTTCACCACTCATCAGGCCGAGCGTTAGCTCGCCTGCAGCTCTTGATCTTGATCCACCCGCCCCCTCGGAAGGCTGAGTGGAGGTGTTCATCCGGGGATTGGCGCGCAGCGCCGTTCGACGCAGTCGAACTCATCGCATGTAGGTGCCAGCGAAGCCAACCGGAGGGCGATGCCCCCG
Organism: Pseudomonas sp. S2_H10; assembly: GCF_054668285.1. Taxonomy (NCBI): domain Bacteria; kingdom Pseudomonadati; phylum Pseudomonadota; class Gammaproteobacteria; order Pseudomonadales; family Pseudomonadaceae; genus Pseudomonas; species Pseudomonas sp. S2_H10. Next base: position 6,650,174 of record NZ_CP162754.1, on the reverse strand, counting down.
GATGAATGCCGGAGCGAAGGAACCCCGAGCCTAAGCGAGGGGCCGGACGCCAGGGGCGAGCGTTTTTTTGGTTACTTTTTTTAGGCGTTTGTAAAAAAAGTGACTCGCCGTAAGGGCGAAACCATAAGCAGCCGTAACCAAAAAAACGGATATGTACTCAATCAACCAAAAACCTGGTCGGCCCAAAGGCCGCCAAGGTCAACAACAGACTCAGGCCAAACTCTTGCTGACCACCTCAAACACATCACTGGACAACTGCCCCGAACCCCGAATCCTCTCCAACTCCCCCCTCATCAAAGCCTGACGCGCACCGTCATACTTGCGCCAGCGAGTCAAAGGCGCCAACTGACGAGAAGCAATCTGCGGATTAAAGCCATTCAACTCAATCACAAGGTCGGCCAGGAACCGATACCCGGACCCATCAGCCGCATGAAAGTTGATCAGATTCTGCCCGGCAAACGCACCGACCAGCGCCCGCACCTTGTTCGGGTTCTTGATGTTGAACGCCGGATGCTCCATCAACGCCTTGACCCGCGCCAGACCACCGGGCAACACGCTGCCGGCCTGAACGCTGAACCACTGATCCATGACCAGCGGATTGTCCTTGAAGTGCTCGGCGAAACTGGCCAGTGCCTTGGCTTTCTCGGCCTCGAACGGCGAATTGACCAACACCGCCAGCGCGGTCAGACGCTCGGTCATGTTGTCGCAAGCATCGAACTGCTCCAGGGTTGCAGCCAACACTTCGGGCTTGCCGCTAAGCATCAGGTACGACAGCGCGATGTTCTGCAATGCGCGGCGGGCAAAGTGCTCCGCTTCGGCCACGTACGGCGTCTGCTTGGACAAATCGCGATTGGCCTGGTAACGCAGCCACAAACCTTCGAACAACGCGTCCGCCAGTTGCTTGCGGGCAAACTCGCGAGCAGCGTGAATGGCATCGACATCCGCCACTTCGCTGATCTCGGCCAAATACGCTTCGCTCGGCAGCGAGAGCATTTCGGCGACCATCGCCTGGTCCAGCGACTCGTCCGACAGCACCGCACGCAGCGCCGACACCAGACGCTGATCGAGTACCAGCGCTTCGCCCTTCTGCTGCTGGCCAATCAATTCTTGCAACACCTGCACCGACAATTGTTGGCCGGCATCCCAGCGGTTAAAGCCGTCGCTGTCGTGCTGCATCAGGAACATCAACTGATCGCGGTTGTACGCAAAGCTCAGCTTCACGGGTGCCGAGAAGCCACGCAGCAACGACGGCAACGGCTGTTCGGCGATGTCGACAAAGGTGAACGTCTGCTCGGCCTCGGTCACCGAGATGACCCGCGAAGTGCCTTGCGCGGCCGCCTCACCGGACAGGCGCAGGGCAATCGCCGCGCCTTTGGCGTCCAGCAGCCCCAGTTCGACCGGGATCACGAACGGCAGTTTTTCAACCTTGTCCGGGGTTTGCGGGCAGCTCTGGCGGAAAGTCAGGCTGTAGGTTTTCGCCGCGGCGTCGTAGGAATCGCTCACCGCCAGGCGCGGGGTACCGGCCTGGCTGTACCAGCGTTTGAACTGGGTCAGGTCCACGCCATTGGCGTCTTCCATGGCCTTGATGAAGTCATCGCAGGTCACGGCCTGGCCGTCGTGGCGTTCGAAATACAGGTCGCTGCCTTTGCGGAAGCCTTCGGCGCCGAGCAGGGTGTGGATCATGCCGACCACTTCCGAGCCCTTTTCGTACACGGTCAGGGTGTAGAAGTTGGAAATCTCGATGAAGCTGTCCGGGCGCACGGCGTGGGCCATGGGGCCGGCGTCTTCGGCGAACTGGTGGGTGCGCAGGTAGGCGACGTCCTGGATGCGCTTGACCGTGGCCGAGTTCATGTCCGAGGAAAAACCGGCATCGCGGAACACGGTGAAGCCTTCCTTGAGCGACAGCTGGAACCAGTCGCGGCAGGTCACGCGGTTGCCCGACCAGTTGTGGAAGTATTCGTGGGCGACGATCGCCTCGACCCGCTGGTGCGCGGCGTCGGTGGCGGTTTCAGCCTTGGCCAGCACGGCGCTGGAGTTGAAGATATTGAGGCCCTTGTTCTCCATGGCGCCCATGTTGAAGTCATTCACGGCGACGATCATGAAGATGTCCAGGTCGTACTCGCGCCCGTAGACCTCTTCGTCCCAGCGCATGGATTTCTTCAGGCTGTTCATGGCGTGCTGGCACTTGTCGATGTTTTCCGGCTCGACGTAGATGCGCAGCGCCACGTTGCGCTCGCTCATGGTGGTGAAGCTGTCTTCGACGCACCACAGGTCACCGGCCACCAGCGCAAACAGGTACGCCGGTTTCTTGAACGGGTCTTCCCAGGTCGCCCAGTGCCGGCCGTCTTCGCCGGGGCCGGAAGCGATCGGGTTGCCGTTGGACAGCAGCACCGGATAGCTGTGCTGCTCGGCGACCACCGTGGTCGTAAACGTGCTCATCACGTCCGGGCGGTCGAGGTAATAGGTGATCTTGCGGAAGCCTTCGGCCTCGCACTGGGTGCAGAACATCGTGCCGGACTTGTACAGGCCTTCCAGCGCGGTGTTGGTTTCCGGGTGGATCCTGACGCTGGTATCGACCGTGAAGCTGGTGCTGGTCGGGTGCAGGGTCAGGTGATTCTCGGTCAGTTGATACTGCGCCTCGGCAAGTTCCTGGTCGGCCAGGGTCACCGACAGCAGTTCCAGCTGCTGGCCGTCCAGCACCAGCGGCGGCAGGCCCGGGCCACGCTCGGGGTTGCGGCGCATCACCAGTTGCGCATGGACCAGGCTGTGGTCCTCGTACAACTCGAAGGTCAGGTGTGTTTCGTCGATCAGGTACTCGGGCGCCTGATAGTCCTTGAGGTAGATCATCTTCGGTTGTTCGGTGCGCATGCTGGAGTCCTTACTGATGCACGGCGAGCTGGTAAGCCGTGTATTTACGAATGTTGATCACGCCGGTATCGAAGATCAGGTATTGACCCTTGACCCCCATCAGCGTGCCTTCGGCAATCGGGTTCTTGTCCAGGTTGAAGCTGACGATCTTCGCCGGGTATTGCTCGACCGGGTAGCGGATTTCCAGCGGCTCAACGTCGGTAACCTTCTGGATCGCCTGCAAGCCAAATCGTTCCTGCAACCCCAGCAGCCCTTCAGCGCAGCTGTCGAACAGTTGATCGCGGACCTCGGCCAGGTTCACCGCCGCCGCATCGCCTTTGAGTAAAGCACGCCAATTGGTCTTGTCGGCCACCTGGCTGCGCAGCAGATCCTCGACGAAACCCGACTGTTGCCGGGTCGACACGCGCATGATCGGCAACGCCTGGCTCGCACCCTGGTCGAGCCAGCGGGTCGGCAACTGGGTGGCACGGGTGATCCCGACCTTGACCCCCGACGAGTTGGCCAGGTACACCACGTGATCGGTCATGCAGAACTTCTCGCCCCATTCCGGCTCGCGGCAGGTGCCGGCGTCGAAGTGGCAGCGCTCCGGGCTCATGATGCACACGTCGCACTGGGCCAGCTTGGTCATGCACGGGTAACAGTAACCCTGGCTGAAACTGGTCTTGGTCTTGCGTCCGCAATGGATGCAGTGGATCGCACCCAGGTATTCCAGGCGCACCGTGGTGCCGATCAACGGATTGACCGGGACCTCGGTTTCGCCCAGACGGAAAGCGTATTGCACGTTCGGCCCGTCAAGGCGCGCCGACATTTTGCTGATTGCACCGCGGCCAATCTCGATCAATGGATGGCATCCGACTTGAACAGGATATTCGGCACTTCGATCGACTTCGAGGCGCACTCCTGCGGACCCATGTAGCCGGTACGCTGGTCTTCGGGCAGGTTCTGGATTTCCCAGGCGATCATCGCCTGCAACGACAGCTCGCGTTGTTCGGCGGTGAGCTTGCCACCGTCGGACCATTTGCCGATTTCCACGGCCAGTTTCAGGCTCTCGTAGATATCGGGGGTGATGTTCTTGATCATTTCGTTAAAAGAGGACATTGGGTCTCCGTCTCTTTATTGCATGTTCTTGATTTAGGCGGCCAGTTTACGGCGGTTATACAAACCGCCCAACAAACCGCTGAAGCATCCGATGAGTAACCCGCTGACGTGGGCCGCGTTGGCGATCTCGCCGAAGCCGATCATCGACACAAGCCCGGACAGGCACAGCAGCAACCACACCAGCATCATCACCAGCACGCCGCGCGGCAGGCGATAAGCCGGGTTCGGCGCCAGCAGCTGGAAGATCCAGCAATGCCCGAGCAGGCCGTACAGCACCCCGGACAAACCACCGAACAGGGTCGGGCCGCTGAAGTAATACTGGGCGTAGTTGGACACCAGGCTGAACAGCAAGGTCAGGCCGATCAGGTTGATGCTGCCCTGGCGCGACTCGATGCGTCGCCCCAGCTCCCAGTACCACATGCCGTTCATCGCCAGGTGCAGGATGCCGAAGTGGATCAGCATCGGCGTGAACAGGCGCCACCACTGCCCCGCCGCCAGGCTGTCGGCCAGTGGCGTGAAATGGATGTAGTCGCCGACCACGCGGAATTCGAGGAAGGTCAGCCAGCGCATCGTTTCAAGGTTGTCGCCCAGCAGCGTGACCGCGCCGACGATGATGCTCAGCAGCAATATCAGCGCAGTGGCCCTGGCGTATTTCAACTGCTCGACGAATCCCGGACGCTTGATGGTTTGCGCCACCGGAATGTCCAGTTGCTGATCGGGGTCGCCCGCCGGAAAACGTTCGTACAGCGCACGCACGTCTTCGCTGATGTTCTGCGGTACCCACAGCACCTGCTCGCCAGCTTCCTCGCTGACCCGATGGGGCACTTGCATGCGTTTGAGCAGCGTGACGAACCCGCTCAAGTCCACTGCCAATGGCAGACGCAATACCGCTACAGCACTCATTGCAAAACCTCCGGCCGCTCGACATCGACCCAGACGAATTTATGCGGATCGAGGCGAGTTTCCTGATCCAGTCGATAGGCAACCAGTTTGCCGTACAGCACCGCGCTGTAATCCAGACAGGCCAGGTTCGGCCGGATCGGTGCAGGTTTGCCGCTGCGCCAGTAATGGCCGACGAACAACAGCGGCTCGTCGCTGCCATAACGCAGCAAGTTGTTTTTTTCCGTGGAAGTCAGCGGCGTCAGGGCCACCGGTTCCGGCAGTGCATCGGGCTGGAACACGATGTCGCCGTAGGTTTTCGGATCGTCTTCCCAGAACTTGGTGCGAAAGAACGAACGCACCAGGCCGTCGCCGCTGGTCATGGTCTGGCCGTGGGGCAAGCGCATGTCGGTGCCGCGCAGCAGCCGGTCGAACACGGTGCAGGCAAATGAACCCGACTCTGCCGACGCCTGGAGAAAAGGCTCGTCAATGCAACCGTTGGGGAACAACGCGCGCAGCGGCTCGATCAGCCCGGCATCCCAGCAAGCATGGACCACGCGAAAACGCCCGGCATCGACGAACAACGGCAACTCATAGAACCATTGCTGGAAGTCGTGCCAGTCGCCCGGATGGTGTTCGAACTGGGTCAGGGTTTCGTGCAGCAGGCGGGCATGGCGCGGCGTGTGCTCGCGCACGAACTGCTTGCCGCTGCCGGGCAACGCCGGCGTGGCCCAGCCCAGCGCATTGAACTCATGGTTGCCCATGATGCACAGCGCCTGACCGGCCTCGACCATGTCGTGGACGATGTGCAGCGCCTCGCGAATCCGCGGACCGCGATCGATGATGTCGCCGACGAACACCGCCATGCGCGAAGCATGGCGCCAGACGCCACCCTGTTTGTGATAACCGAGTCGGTCGAGCAAGTGCTCCAGGGTCAGAGCGCAACCATGCACGTCACCGATCAGGTCGTAGCTACGCGCGGGATCGAGCATCAGTCGCCTCCACCCCCCAACTTGCTGCCCCAGCCGAGCTTGGTCCGGCAGACTTCATAGTAGTTGTGGTCGAGCGGGTGAATCAGCCGCAGCTTCTGGGCTTTTTTGCTCACGGTTATGGTGTCGCCGGGCGCGCAGGTAAAGTGGTTCTGCCCGTCGCACGAGACTTGCGGGTAAATCTGCATATCCTTGGACACGACGATTTTCAGCTCACTGTTGCCGTCGACCACAATCGGTCTACCCGACAAGGTATGGGGGTACATCGGCACAATCACAATAGCGTCGAGCTTGGGATGCATGATCGGCCCGCCGGCAGACAACGCATAGGCGGTGGAGCCGGTCGGCGTCGCGACGATCAGGCCGTCGGCCTTCTGGCTGCAGACGAACTGGCCGTCGATGTACAGCTCGAACTCGATCATTCGCGTGGATTTGCCGGGGTGCAGCACCACATCGTTCAAGGCGTCGCCCTGGCCGATGGCCTCGCCGTGGCGGCGGACTTCGGCCTGCAACAGGAAGCGGTTCTCCACCAGATAGTGGCCATCGAGCACTTCGGCGACCTTGGTTTCCAGCTCGTCGGGGCGGATGTCGGTCAGGAAGCCCAGGCTGCCGCGGTTGATGCCGAGCACCGGAATATTGTGTTTGGCCAGTGCCCGGGCGGCGCCGAGCAGGCTGCCGTCACCACCGACCACGATGACCATGTCGCAGACTTCGCCGAGCATCTTGCGCGACGAGGTTTGCAGGCCGTGCCCTGGCAGCACTTCGGCGATGGTGTCTTCGAGGATCACGTGCAGGTGACGATCGAGCAGAAACCGTTTCAGTCGGCGGACGGTATCCAGCACCTGGGAACTGCCCAGGCGACCGATGATGCCGATATTGCGAAATTGCTCCATGGGGCTCCTGCGGGGATCTGCGTGGCGGCGAAAACCACGATTATGGGCGAAAGCCGCCCGTAGACAAAATCCTTTCAGCTTCAAGGGTGTGCCCGGGTTTCAGGCTATGCTCGCAAGATGATGCTATTTCCCGATTTGCTCCACCTGCCCCACCAGTTACGCCATCCCGAAGTGCGTGACCTGGCGTGGGTCATCCTCGCGCCGCCCATGCTCGCCGATACCCCGTGGCCGCAGCGCCATCCATTGGCCGGCAGCGACTGGGTGCTGGCACCGGAGCGTCTGGAACACTGGCTGCGGCAGCTGGACCGGGACAGTTACGGCTTGCTGCACTGGCTGGCCCAGGCCCGGACCCGCCGCTTGGGCCTGTACTACGAACGCCTGTGGCAATTCGCCGTGCAGCATGCCCCGGGCATTGAACTGATTGCCGCGAACCTGCCGATTCGCCGCGAGGGCCACACCCTGGGTGAGCTGGACATGCTGCTGCGCGACCGCGACGGTGTGCATCACCTGGAACTGGCGATCAAGCTCTACCTCGGCCCGCAATCCGGCGACGGGCAAGACACCGCCCAGTGGCTGGGTCCTGGCTGCCACGATCGACTCGACCGCAAGCTGGCGCACCTGAGCCAGCATCAATTGCCGATCTCCGCACGCCCGGAGAGCCGGGAAGTGCTGGCGGCGCTGGATATCCAGGCCTTCAGCGCACATCTCTGGCTGGGAGGGTATTTGCTGTATCCGTGGCCCGGACAAGCCGCCCCGCCGTCGGGTGCCCATCCGCAGCATTTGCGCGGGCGCTGGCTGCATCAAAAGGATTGGCCGGCATTGCTGGCCCAAAGCCCGCCGGGGCGTTGGCAACCCCTGCCCCGCCATGCCTGGCTGGCGCCGGCGCACTATTCGGTGGAGCACACCTGGAACCCCGGGCAGATGCAGGCCTGGCTCAATGACCTGGACCCGCTGGCGCCGGCACAACTACTGGTGCGACTGATGGAAAATGCCGATGGTGACTGGGAAGAGGCCGAGCGATTGTTTCTGGTGGCGGACCTTTGGCCGAATGTGCCGGGGCAGGGTTGAGCTTTGCTGTGTATGAGCTGGCCCCATCGCGAGCAAGCTCGCGCCCACAGGGATCTTCAATGGACACAGAACTTGCGTATGACTGAGATCCAATGTGGGAGCGAGCTTGCTCGCGATGAGGCCCGCCTGGTCTAAACGGAAAACCTCGCCGAATCACATCACAAGCGAATCACATGCCCCTCGACAGGTGGAACCTGGCCATGGAACAAGCGGGAAATGACGCTTTGCGCCGCCTCGTAACCCCGACTTTCAATGACCTCCAGCAATGGCTTTTCACCTTCCGTCACTTGCTGAAAAAACCGCATCAACCCTTCGCCTATATGCTGGCTGACCCCTTCCGGCCCCCATTGCGCATTGCGCTTGCGGATCTGGATCGGCGCAAAAAAGAACACCGGTTGCGGCCCTTCGATTGCCGTCAACTGCGCCTCATCGGTGGTTTGCGCAGAGCCGGCGAAGCAGCTATGGACCAGTTGCCCGGCAAAGTGCTGGTGGACCCGGTCCCGCAGCCCCAGGTCGCCGGAAAAATCCACGTACAGCGTAGGACGGTCATCGGCGACGCTTGCCAACCCGGCATAAGGCACCACCTGTTCGTAACAGCCGAGGCTTTCGACAAACGCCTTGTTGCCGGCGGACGTCAGCGCCACACGTTGCAGCTGCGGATGATCTTCCAGGCACACTGCCGTGCCGTAGGCGGTTTTGCTGGAAGCACTGGAGAACACCAGGCGGGTCGCCCCGAAAAACCGGTTGTCCTGCAGGAAGTCCGCCAGCATCGACGAAGTCAGAAACAGCGGTTTAAGCAAAATCTGCAGGTTTTCGGTTTCAGGCCTGTAGTACGCATCCCAACTGCAGCGCGTGTATTGGTTGTACGCCGAGGTCAACCCCGCCCGGTGCTCGGCGCCATCGTAAAAGCCACGCTCGGTGACGCGTTCAGGGCGCATCCATAGGTGGCTGGCCAGCGGAAAGTAACCGTAGAACCGCTCGCCCACCCCGATGCCTGCCACTGTCGACGCAATGACGTCCGCAACCCCCCAAGCCGGAACATGCCCCCAGCCCTCCAGGCCTGTAGGAAAAAACCCCCAGTAGTTCATTGAATCGCCAAAAGCCGCGTAGGTAATGTTGTTGGTGGTCAACGCGCAACGGTCAATCTTCAGGATCACCTCGCCAGCGGCCGGGATCAGGCTGCGTTGCGCCTGCTCTACCCGGCTCTGGTCCAGGGCATTTTTGCGGGTAATCAGGCGTGTTACCGTGGTGAAATCTTGCATGTTCGGTCTCCTGCTGCGTCACAGTGGCGGGTCACTCAAGAGTAATGACTGCCAATGAAGAGCGGGTTCGGAAACACCCAGGGCGGTTCGCCCACCGTCAATTCCCGCGCCAAGCCGCTGAAACGGCCGAGTCAGGCTCGGGCGATTTTCACCGTCGAGGCGATTTACGAAGCCTTTGTTCGGATTTGGCATCGTGACGGCTGGTCAGGGCTGACCACCCGCGAAGTGGCGTTGGAAACCGGTGTGGCAATCGGCACGCTGTATGACTATTTCCCGAGCAAGGAAGCCCTGCTGTCGGGTTACATCCGCCATCGCCTGGATGTACTGCTGGCGCAAATGGATCAAGACGTCATCCAGCCAACCGACCTGGACTGGCCAACCCGCATCAAGCGCCTTGTGTGCCTGACCTGCGACCCCGACGATGCCCGACAACCCCTGTTCAACCACGCGGTGTCGCTCATCGAGCATCAGATCGCCGAACCCAAGCATCATCACAGGGTGTACGAGGAACTGTCGCAAAAATGGCGGGAAGCCTTGGCTGCGTGCAGCGACCTGCCGATGCAGCCATCCGCATCGACGATCGAAGCCTGGGTCATCATGGCCTGGGGCGGCCGCCGTTATTGCATCACGGCACAACCGACGGCGGAGCAAACGGCCGCCTGGCTGTCGGAAATGCAAACGATGATTTGTAGCCGGTTATCCAGCGCTTCGCAGGACGAAGCGCTGGCAGCCGAACATTAAACTTTCTTGTGCTGCTCGACCCATTGCCCAAAGGCATTGATGAAGCTTTGCAGGAACGGCTTGACCGACTCGGACAACTTGCCCGCCTCGTCGAACGCCGAACCGGCGTTGCCCAGATAGGCCTCCGGTTGCTGCATCAGCGGCACGTTGAGGAACACCATGGACTGTCGCACGTTGTGATTGGCGCCAAAACCGCCGACGGCCCCCGGCGAAACGCTGATAATCGCTCCCGGCTTGCCGTTCCAGGCACTTTTGCCATACGGACGCGAACCCACGTCAATCGCATTTTTCAGCGGCGCCGGCACCGAGCGGTTGTATTCCGGGGTCACGAACAGCACCGCGTCGGATGAGCTCACTTGTTGTCGGAAAGTGCTGTAGGCTGCCGGCGGTGAAGCGCCATCGATGTCTTCGTTGTAGAGCGGCAGATCGCCAATCTCGACGATGCTGAGCTTGAGATTGGCCGGCGCCAGCTCTGCCAGGGCCCGTGCGACCTTGCGGTTGATCGATTCCTTTCTCAAGCTGCCGACCACGACGGCGACCGTATAGACGTTGCTCATGGGAATGTCTCGACTGTCCGATATGAAGAGCTTGTAGTTATAGATGACGATTCAAGCAGCGGGCGACTGAAAACAGCGTCCCTGACTATTTTTTTCCCGTAGGAAAACTTACCTCACCCAGGCACGGTCTATAGAGCCGCAAATTGAGTGATTTATCTCCAGAGGTTCTAAGCAGATGGCAGCAGTACTCGTCGGTCAGTTCCATGCAAGAGATGCGGAAGGCCGTATTTATTCGGTGCACGAGTTCCAGGAATCCACCCCGGCGGTAGACGGCTCAGGGCCTGTCACCACCTATAAGCTGGCCATTGGCGACCGTGTCAACAAAGTCGACGACAATGAGTTCATGCTGGTGCAAACCGGCGTTACCATCACTCGTGAACCGCAAACCGCCAGCGTTTCATAACCCATCGTTATGAGCAGAAGTCATATGCGCGGACTTGGGGTAGGATTCAGCCACTGACTCCTCCACCTGCTGAACATGGACTTCACGCATGCGCTTACGCCATATCGAAGTGATCCAGGCGCTCCTGCAGACCGGTCACCTGGGCACCGCCGCCGAATGGCTGCAGTTGCCGGTGACCGAAGTCGAGCGCTTGCTGCGTGATGCCGAGGATCAACTGGGGTTCATGCTGTTCGCCAGCGTTCGCGGACGATTGCAGGCCACCCGCGAAGCGCGGGAACTGCAGGTGGAAATTGCCCGGGTCTACGATGCGCTCGAACCGGTACAGCGCCTGGCCAACAGCCTCAGGCAATACCTGGCGCCGCCGCTGCGCATCATCTGCACCCCGCCGTTGGCCAACCAATTGTTGCCACACAGCATCGCGGCCCTGCGCCGACGCCTGCCCGACGCGCCCTGCACCCTGCTGAGCCAGCCGACCCGCGACATCGTCAGAAGCCTGCTGCTGCGTGAAAGCGACCTGGGGCTGAGCCTGCACGACCCCGATCACGCCGACCTCGATTGCCAGGTGATTGCCCAGGGCAAACTTCAGTTGCTCGCCCCCCATGGCTGGCTGCAACCAAAACAGAAATACATTTCCCTACAGGATCTTGCCGGCCAATCGATGATCGGTCTGGAGGGGCACGACCCGCTGAGCCCGGCGCTGGAAAACAAACTGCACGGCTTGCGCCCTGCCCCGGTGATTCAGACCCGGGTCCAGACTCATCAGATGATGCGTAGCATGGTCGAGGCCGGCGAAGGCCTGGCCATCGTCGACCCGTTCACCGCCCTTGGCGCCAAAGCCTCGGGGCTGGACACCTGCCCGCTGGCACCCGCCGTCCCGATCAGCCTCTACGCCCTGTCCCTGAAAAACGCTGAAGCGTCTCCGGCGGTCCAGGCCCTGCTGGCCATCGTCACGGAACAAGCCGCGGCGATGCTGACGAACTGAGCGGGTTCTCCAGCGGGTTTTCAAACAGGCGGTACCAGAACAGCGCCACTTCGGCGGTGTTCGGATCGATGCCGCGATAGCGCAGGTGGTCGATCCCGCCGATCACATAACCGCAACGCTCATAGAGCCTGCAGGCCCCGAGGTTGTTGTTCTGGGTTTCGAGCATGATGCCCGGAAGTTTTTTCTTGCGGCTCCAGAATTGCGCCACATCCAACAGGGCCTTGGCCACGCCGTGCCGCCGGGCAGGTGCATGCACCGCCAGCTCGTCGATATGGGCAAAACCGTTCCAGTTGGTACTGACCACCAGGTGCCCCACCGGCTGATCATCCAGATAGGCCATGAAAATCGCGCTGTCGGTGCCATCGCGAAAGCTGCTGAATTCTTCGGGATCGATGCCGTAGCACTTGCGATAAGGCGTGATCGGCGTGACCGGCCACTGTGCCACTGGCTTGCCTATTTCGGCCGCTCCATAGGCCGCGACTTCAAAACTGAAATCACTGCCCCAGATGTAGGCGGCAAAACCGTCATCGGCAACCCGTACCGACAACCCTGGGTAAATCGGATTTATAACCGGCTGCATACTGGGAAAGGTCCTCACTCCTTGATGCAATCGACGGTGTAGCACCGCCCATTGCCCTGATCTTCATGTTGCAATCCGTGCACATCAGCAACGAACCCCGGGAAACTGCTATCGAATGTACGGGCAAACGCCAGGTAATCGATGATCGAACGGGTCGTCTCGGTAAAGCGCTCACCCGGCATGATCAGTGGAATGCCAGGAGGATACGGCACCAGCATCACCGCGGCGATCCGCCCGGCCAGCGCATCGATCGACACGGCTTCGACTTCACCGCGCACCAATTGATCATAGGCGTCCGCCGGTTTCATCGCGACTTCCGGCAGCACGGTGTACATGCGCTTGAGGTGTTTGGCGGTGGCGTTGCTGCGATAACAGGCATGCAACTGATCGCACAGATCGCGCAGGCCCATGCCCTGATACCGCGCGACATTCTCCTGCGCCACGCAAGGCAGGCAACTGGCCAGACTGACGTTGGCGTCATAACTGCGCTTGAACTCCAGCAATTCGGTGAGCAAGGTGCTCCACTTGCCCTTGGTGATGCCCATGGAGAACAACACCAGGAACGAATACAGTCCGGTCTTCTCGACCACCAGGCCACGCTCCCAAAGGAATTTGCTGACCACCGCCGCCGGAATCCCGCGCTCGCTCAGCGCGCCACCGGCCGTCAGCCCCGGCATCACCAGCGTGACCTTGATCGGGTCGAGCAACACATAATCGTCGGTCACGCCACCAAAGCCATGCCAGTCGGCATCGGGCTGCAGCAACCAGTCCTCGGTGACGACCCGGTCGATGCCCTGTGCCGACGGCGGTTGCCAGATCGAAAACCACCAGTCATCCGCGGCAATGTGCTGGCGCAAGTTGGCCAGCGCCCGGCGAAAACTCAGGGCCTCATCGAACATTTCCTGCAACAGCGAACGCCCGGCCGGACCCTCCATCATCGCCGACGCCACATCCAGCGAAGCGATGATGCCGTACTGCGGCGAGGTCGAGATGTGCATCATGAAGGCTTCGTTGAAGCGATCCCGGTCCAGTTGCCGCGCACCGCCATCGCGCACATGGATCATCGAAGCCTGACTGAATGCCGCCAGCAATTTGTGGGTGGAATGGGTGGTAAACACCAACGGGCTGCCTTCATCACGGGATGTGCCCATGCCGTAGCGCCCGGCGAAAAACTCATGAAAGGCCGCATAGGCGTACCAAGCCTCGTCGAAGTGCAGCACCTCGACGCTATTGCCCAGTTGCTGCCTGATCAGCTCGGCGTTGTAGCAGAGGCCGTCATAGGTGGAATTGGTCACCACGGCGAGCTTGACCTTCGGCGAACGCCCCTTGGTCAGCGGGCTGGCGTCGATCTTGGCCTGTATCGATTCGCGGCTGAACTCGCTCAGGGGAATCGGGCCGATGATCCCCAGCTCATTGCGCTCCGGACACAGGTACAGCGGGATCGCGCCGGTCATGATGATCGAGTGCAGCACCGACTTGTGGCAATTGCGATCCACCAGCACCAGGTCATCGCGAGCGACCACCGAATGCCAGACGATCTTGTTGGCCGTGGACGTGCCATTGATCACGAAAAAGGTGTGATCGGCGCCGAAATTACGTGCAGCACGGGCCTCGGCTTCAGCCAGGGGGCCGGTGTGATCGAGCAAGGAGCCGAGCTCGGGCACAGACACCGAAAGATCCGAGCGCAGGGTGTTTTCCCCGAAAAACTGGTGGAACGCCTGCCCTACCGGGCTTTTGTGATACGCCACGCCACCGCCGTGACCGGGGGTGTGCCACGAATAATTGGAATCCGCGGTGTGTTGCACCAGCGCCTTGAAAAACGGCGGCAACAGGCCATCGAGGTACTTGCGCGCGGCGCGGGCCACCTGCCGGGCAAGAAAAGGCACGGTGTCTTCAAACAGGTAAAGAATGCCGCGCAACTGATTGAGTTCGGCCATGGCGTCGGCGGGTGCGTTTTCCAGGGTCACTTTTTCGCCCAGGGCGAAGATCGGCAGATCCGGTGCGCGCACTCGCGCCAGGCCGATCAGTTCGGCCATGTTCTGCAACAAATGCGAATGGCTGCTGGCGTCCTCGGACGCTATCAACATGCAGGACAGGCCATGGTAAGTCGACGCCACCAATCGCCCTTCGGTGTAGTCCACCGCCGAAACGACGCTGAACCCTTCCTGCTCCAGCTCCCGGGCGATGCCCCGCACGCGGTCGCCGGCGACGCTGTCGGCCTTGATGTCGCGATGGACAATCAGGACCGGGAATTTCAAATCTTTATACATGAGGCTCAGTGTCCTGAGGCGGCAGACCAGAGCCCGCCAATCACCTCAGGGTAGAGTGTTGCAGCGGATGTAGCGAGCGGGACGCACCAACTTGTGGCGACGCGGAGTTCCCCTGTGGCGAGGGGGCTTGTGTGGCGAATGCTCGGTCAAGCCTGCGCTTCAGCCTCAACCAACTGCACCCACAACGCCGGAGCACCCGCGGATTTGCCGATGATTTCCAGCCGCGCCGCATGGCGGGCCAGGTCGTCTTCACTCGCGCGGATGATCCGCGTCGGCTGGCGGTCCGCCGGCAAACGACGGATCTCGGTGGCCGAATTATCCGCGCCTTCACCGGAGCCATTGCCATCGGAGGCGTTACCGGCCAGGGACAAACTGGTCTGCCCGCCGGTCATGGTCAGGTAGACGTCGGCGAGAATCTCGGAGTCGAGCAAGGCGCCGTGCAGTTCACGGCCGGAGTTGTCGACGCCATAGCGCTTGCACAGGGCATCGAGGCTGTTGCGCTGCCCCGGGTGACGTTCCCGGGCCATCATCAGGGTGTCGAGGATCGAGCAGTGCTGCGTGATGTCCGCGCGGTCCTGCTGCCCCATCAGGGCGAATTCGTTGTTGATGAAGCCAACGTCGAACGCCGCGTTGTGGATGATCAGCTGCGCGCCCTTGATGAACTCGAAGAACTCGTCGGCCACCTCGGCAAAACGCGGCTTGCCCACGAGGAATTCGTTGGTGATGCCGTGGACGCCGATGGCGCCCTCGTCACTTTCGCGATCGGGTTGCAGGTACACATGAAAGTGCCGGCCCGTCAGGCGTCGGCCGATCAACTCGACACAACCGATTTCGATAATCCGGTGGCCGTCGGTCACCGGCATGCCGGTGGTTTCGGTGTCGAGTACAACGGATCTGGTGGCCATCAGTGCTCAGCTCTCAATCGGTCAATCGTGCAAAAGCGGCGATGTTAACACGCTCGCCGGGGTCTTTCAGATACACCGAGCCATCTGTAGGAGCTGGCTTGCCAGCGATGGCGGTCATGAGATCGACTAAAACCAGACGAGCATCGCCGGCAAACCGGCTCCTGCAGGGTCCGATGTGAACTCACGTCTGCTTGTACCCGCGCACTTCATCGACGCCACGGTTGGCCAACTGGTCGGCCCGTTCGTTACCGTGATGGCCAATGTGTCCGCGCACCCATTTCCAGGTGACTTTGTGGCGGTTGACCTGCTCGTCGAGCAGCTTCCACAGGTCAGCGTTTTTCACCGGCTCCTTCGCCGCGGTTTTCCAGCCGCGCTTCTTCCAGTTGTCCATCCACTCGTTGATGCCTTTCATCACGTACTGGGAGTCGGTCACCAGCAGCACCTCACAGGGCCGCTTGAG
Source organism: Pseudomonas sp. S2_H10 (assembly GCF_054668285.1). NCBI lineage: Bacteria > Pseudomonadati > Pseudomonadota > Gammaproteobacteria > Pseudomonadales > Pseudomonadaceae > Pseudomonas > Pseudomonas sp. S2_H10. The sequence continues at coordinate 6,634,219 of NZ_CP162754.1, read as the reverse complement.
CTCTTCCAGGCCACGGATCGCGCCCATCAGCTCCATGCGGTTGTTGGTGGTATTGGCTTCGCCGCCCCAGAGTTCCTTTTCGACGCCCTTGCACACCAGCAGTGCGCCCCAGCCGCCAGGGCCGGGGTTGCCTTTGCAGGCGCCGTCGGTGAACAGTTCTACGCTATCGCTCATGCCAATCTATCCAGAAAATGCGCCGGCCCGCCGATCGCTGATCGACGACGCCCGAAGCCGGGACAGGCCCGGCTGCAAATAAAAAATGGGTATTACGGTTCGATGTTGCGACGGTTGACCTTGGCCATCGGCAAGGGAATCAACTTGCCCATCGGCTCGCGCCGTTCCTGACGGACCGGTCGCAGGCCCACCACGATCTTGCGCGCCACCAATAAATAGAAGCCGCCGCCCGACAGTTGCCAGTCACCGGCCTTGCGCTCCCACCCGGCCAGGCGGATCTGCCACGCCGGTGACGCGAGGGGCGGACGATAGCACCCGAAGCGGCGTTTCTCCAGCGCGAAGCCCAGCAGGTTCAGCCAGTCCGCGACTCGTGACGGTGAAATGCAGCGCGCCTTGCGCAGCGCATCCTGGGCAAACACATGCCGCAGGCCCCAACTGCTCCAGGGGTTGATGCCGATGATCAGCAGATGCCCACCGGGGCGTACGCTGCTCGCCGCCTCGCGAAGCAGGCCGTGGGGCGACAGGCAGAAATCCAGGCCATGCTGCAGCACCACCACATCGGCGGCATGCTCGCTCAGCGGCCAGGCCTGTTCCTCGCAGACAATCTCGACCCCCGGCAACGGCGCGCCAAGGCGCACATTGCGCTGTACCTGCGGCGCTGACGGCGGCGTCTGGGCCGAAGGGCCGTAATGCACCAGATAGCCACCAAAGAACCGCCCGAGTTCGTCTTCGAGCATGCGCCGTTCTTCGTCCAGCAGGAATTGCCCGATCGGGCCTTCCAGCCACTCGCGGGCCGCGCTGATCAACGCCAGCCAGTCAGGATCGGCCTGTGCGAACGCTTTATCAGTCATTGCATTCTCCAACGCGCCAGGAAGTTCTAAGATGCGCCAATGTTTTCCGCTTGGCGAATCCGACGATGATACAGATCACAGCCCTGCCCGCCTTCACCGACAACTACATCTGGTTGTTACAAGACCACGGCAGCAAACGCTGCGCGGTGGTCGACCCGGGCGATGCCGCCCCGGTACAAGCCTGGCTCGACGCCAATCCGGGTTGGGTACTGAGTGATATTCTGATCACTCACCACCATCATGACCACGTCGGCGGCGTCGAACTGCTGAAGAAAGCGACCAACGCGAAAGTCTATGGTCCGGCCAGCGAAAAGATCCCGGCGCGCGACGTCGCGCTCAAGGACAACGACAAGGTCAGCGTGCTCGGCTGGGACTTCGACGTCTTTGCGGTCCCGGGCCACACCCTGGGGCATATAGCCTATTACCATCACGGGCTGCTGTTCTGCGGCGACACCCTGTTTGCCGCTGGCTGCGGGCGCTTGTTCGAAGGCACGCCACAACAAATGCATCGCTCGCTGACCCGCCTTGCGGCGTTGCCCGAAGACACGCTGGTCTACTGCACCCACGAATACACCCTGAGCAATCTGAAGTTCGCGGCAGCCGTCGAACCGAACAATCCGCACACCGCCGAACGCCTGGCAAAAGTCAGCCGCCAACGGGAGTCCGGGATCATGACGCTGCCGTCGACACTGGCGCTGGAAAAGCTGACAAACCCGTTTTTGCGCGCCGGCGAAACATCCGTTAAAGAAAAAGCGGACGAACGGACCGGCACCGATAACTCGGCGCCCGATATGGTTTTTGCTGCGCTTCGGGCTTGGAAAGATACGTTCTAAAGGGCTTTCAAAAGGTTGCAACAATTCTGAAAGGTTGACCGCGCAGGGTGCGCTTTCTAGAATCGCCCGACATTTTTGCCCGGAACTAACTTCCAGCCAATGTCGTCACCTATTCGTAAAGCCATCAGTTCAGACGCATTGACCCGCTTGGCTCAAGCCATCGCGGTGGCTGTGTCCGCCACCCTGGCGGGCTGTTCCAGCCATGCGCCGCAGACCGATGCGGCGCACACGCCGAACATCGCCGCGCGCGCCAAGCAGAAGCCGATCTGGCTCAGCGAAAAACCCAGCCCGCAGATTCCTCAGGACGTCTGGGAGCGTATGCGCCAGGGCTTCCAGTTGCAGGATGGACTGGGTGTCAACCCGCGCATCGAACAGCAACGCCTGTGGTTCGCCAGCAATCCATCTTTCCTCGAAAACGCCGGCGAGCGTGGCAGCCTCTACATTCACTACATCGTCGAACGCCTCGAAGAGCGCAACATGCCGCTGGAACTGGCCTTGCTGCCAGTGATTGAAAGTGCCTACAACCCGATGGCCTATTCCCGGGCCGACGCGGTGGGTCTTTGGCAATTCATCCCGTCCACCGGGCGCTACTTCAACCTGCGTCAAACCCGTTTCTATGATGGCCGTCGCGATATCACCGCGTCGACCACCGCCGCGCTGGACTACCTGACGCGACTGCACGACATGTTCAACGGCGACTGGATGCTGGCCCTGGCGGCCTACAACGCCGGCGAAGGCACCGTCAGCCGGGCCATCGAGCGCAACGAACGCCTTGGCCTGCCGACCGACTACTGGAACCTGCCGCTGCCCTCCGAAACCCAGGCCTACGTGCCGAAGTTGCTCGCGCTGTCGCAAGTGGTGATGGCGCCGGAAGCCTACGGCGTGAACCTCAACCCGATCGCCAACGAGCCTTACTTCAAGGTCGTCGAAATCAACCAGCGCATGGACCTGTCCAAGGTCGCTGAAGTGGCCAACATCGACGAAGACGAACTGTTCCAGCTCAACCCGGCCTTCAAGCAGCGCACCACCATCGACGGCCCGCAACACCTGCTGGTGCCGACTTCCAAGGCGCAGCTGCTGACCAGCAGCCTGCAGACCATGCGCCCTGAAGAGTTGATCAGCAAGAAGTCGCTCAAGCCGGTCTTCGAAGGCGCAAGCGACACCCAGGTCGCCAGCGCCAAGCGTTCCTACCGGGTCAAGCGCGGTGACAACCTGGGCTCCATCGCCAAGGCCAACAACGTTGACGTGAAGGACCTGCAACGCTGGAACAAGCTCTCCGGCAAGAACCTCAAGCCCGGCCAGACCCTGGTCATGCAGGACAACAGCAAACGCAGCTCCGGGCGCGTCAACACCGTGATCGCAGCGAACAGCAAAAAGCAGCAGCAGACCAAGTACAAGGTCCAGCAAGGCGACTCGCTGTACATCGTGGCCAAGCGCTTCAATGTCGAGATGCAGCACCTCAAGCGCTGGAACCCGCGCGTCGGTCAGGCGCTCAAGCCTGGCCAGATGCTCACCGTGGCCAATCCGCACTAACCTGCAGGAGCCGGCTTGCCGGCGATGCGATCAAACTGATGGATCGCATCGTTTTGATCGCCGGCAAGCCAGCTCCTACAAAAAATCAGCCCCTTCCCGGCCCCGTCTTTTTCCTGTCCATACAAGCTGTTACTGTACGGTCCACAAAGCCCAAGCCGCCTGGATCGGATCCTCTATTTGAAGCGTCCCCTGCCCCTGCTCCTGATCAGCCTGGCCTTGAGCTCCACCGCAAGCGCGACGATCAGCGAAAGCCATGGTTATGCGCAGTTCGGCACGCTCAAGTACCCGGCCCGATTTACCCACTTCGACTGGGTCAACCCGCAAGCGCCGAAGGGCGGTACGTTGCGGGTCATGGCGTTTGGCACTTTCGATACGCTCAACCCGTACACCTTCAAGGGCACCAGCCCGGTCACCACACCGAACTTCCTGCAATACGGCATCAACGAACTCAACGAACCGCTGATGGTCGGCACCGGGCAGTACGCGCCTTCGGGTGACGAGCCCGCGTCCAGCTATGGCCTGATTGCCCAGTCGGTGGAGTACAACGAGAACCGCAGCTGGGTGGTGTTCAACCTGCGTCCCGAAGCGCGCTTCCATGACGGCACGCCAATCACCGCCTACGACGTCGCGTTCTCCTACCGCACGCTGCTCAAGGAAGGCCATCCGCTGTACCGCACCAGCCTTCAGGAGGTGCTGCGGGTCGACATCCTCAACCCGCAGCGCATCCGTTTCGTGTTCAAGCGCGCCGGCAATCCGCTGCTGATCCTGCGCCTGGGCGAAATGCCGGTGCTGCCACAACACTACTGGAAAGGTCGCGACTTCAAGGCCACCACTTTCGAACCGCCGCTGGGCAGCGGGCCGTATCGCATCACATCGGTCACGCCGGGGCGGCAGATCGTCTTCGAACGGGTCAAGGACTACTGGGGCAAGGACCTGCCGGTCAATCGCGGCAAGTACAACTTCGACCGCATGGAAGTCGAGTTCTACCGTGACGCCGACGTGGCGTTCGAGGCGTTCAAGGCCGATGAATTCGACATCTACATCGAGCATCAGGCGAAGAACTGGGCCAGCGGCTACAACTTCCCCGCGATACGCCGCGGTGACGTGATCAAGGCGCAGATCCCCCACCAGATCCCGACCCAGACCCAGGGCCTGTTCATGAACAGCCGCCGGCCGACGTTCACGGATGCCAAAGTCCGTGAAGCGCTGGGGCTGATGTTCAACTTCGAATGGACCAACCGCACACTGTTCAGTGGCGCCTACCAGCGAGCCATGAGCTACTACCCCAACAGCGAGTTCTCGGCGGGCGGATTACCGGTCGGGCACGAATGGCTGTTGCTCAAGCCCTATCGTGAACAGCTGCCGGCCAGGCTCTTTACCGAACCGTTCAGCCTGCCGCAGACCGATGGCCGCGGCATCCCCCGGGAGACCTTGCGCAAAGCCCTCGGCCTGCTCGCCGAAGCCGGCTGGAAGCTCAATGGCCAGCGCCTGCAAAACGCCGCCGGGCAACCCCTGCGCCTGGAACTGCTGCTGGTCAACCCGAACCTTGAACGCATCCTCCAGCCTTATGTCGAGAACCTCGCCAGCATCGGCATCGATGCGCGGCTGCGCACCGTCGATCGCGCGCAATACAAGCAGCGCCTCGACCAGTTCGATTTCGACATGATTCTGATGACCCTCAACCAGACCCTCAGCCCGGGCCTGGAACAGTGGCAGTACTTTCATTCCAGCCAGGCCGGGGTCAAGGGCAGCAAGAACTACGCCGGCATCACCAACCCGGTGGTCGATCACTTGCTCGAACAGTTGCTGGCCGCACAAAACCGCGATGAACAGGTCGCCGCCGGCAAGGCCCTCGACCGGGTGCTGCTGTGGCAGCACTACATCGTGCCCAACTGGTACCTCAATTATCACCGCCTGGCGTACCGCAACCGGCTCGCCTTCGTCACCACGCCGCCCTACACCCTGGGCCTGAACGCGTGGTGGCTGAAATCTTCGGAGAAAGATCAATGACCCCCATCCGCACCCTGCTCCTGCAGGCCGGCGGCCTGCTGTTCGCCGGGCTGGCCTGCGCCGCCCCGCAGCACGCCGTGACCCTGTACAACGAGCCGCCGAAATACCCGGCCGACTTCAAACACTTCGACTACGTCAATCCGGACGCGCCCAAGGGCGGGATTTTCCGCCAGGCCGGTTTCGGCGGCTTCGACAGCCTCAACCCCTTCATCAGCAAGGGCGTGCCGGCGGACGATATCGGCATGATCTACGACACGCTGGCCAAGCAAGGCCTGGACGAACCCTTCACCGAGTACGGCCTGATCGCCCGCCTGATCGAAAAAGCCCCGGACAACGCCTGGGTGCGTTTCTACCTGCGCCCCGAAGCGCGTTTCCACGACGGTCACCCGGTCCGTGCCGAAGACGTGGTATTCAGCTTCCAGATGCTGACCAAGGATGGCGCGCCGATGTACCGCGGCTACTACAACGACGTCGCGGAAGTGGTCGCCGAAGACCCGCTCACCGTACTGTTCAAGTTCAAGCACACCAATAACCGCGAACTGCCGCTGATCCTCGGCCAGTTGCCGGTGCTGCCAAAGCACTGGTGGGCCGACCGCGACTTCAACAAGGGCAACCTGGAGATCCCGCTGGGCAGCGGCCCCTACAAGGTCGGCGAAGTGAAGGCCGGGCGCTCGGTGCGCTATGAGCGGGTAAAGGATTACTGGGGCAAGGACCTGCCGGTCAATCGGGGTTTCTACAACTTCGACGTGATGACCACTGATTACTACCGCGACAACACCGTGGCCCTGGAAGCGCTCAAGGCCGGGCAGTTCGACTACTGGCTGGAAATGACCGCGAAAAACTGGGCCAACGCCTACAACATTCCGGCGGTCACCGAAGGCCGGCTGGTCAAGGAACAGATTGCCAACGGTAATCCGACCGGCATGCAAGGGTTCGTGTTCAACATGCGCCGCCCGGTGTTCCAGGATGTGCGCGTGCGCGAGGCCCTGTCGCTGTTGCTGGACTTCGAATGGACCAACAAGCAACTGTTCAACGGCGCCTACGCGCGCACCCGCAGTTACTTCGAGAACTCGGAAATGGCCGCTACCGGCCTGCCCGATGCCGATCAGGTGGCGATCCTCGAGCCGTTTCGCGGCAAGCTGCCGCCGCAGGTGTTCAGCGAAGCGTTCCAGAACCCGAGCACCGACGGCAGCGGCATGATCCGCGCCCAACAGCGTGAAGCCTATCAACTGCTGCAGGAGGCCGGCTGGCGCATCGTCGATGACAAGATGGTCGATGCCACCGGCAAACCGGTGGTCATCGAGTTCCTGTTGGCGCAGACCGAATTCGAACGGGTGCTGCTGCCGTTCAAGCGCAACCTTAGCGACCTGGGCATCGACCTGGTGATTCGCCGGGTCGATGTCTCGCAATACATCAACCGCGTGCGCTCCCGGGACTTCGACATGATCGTCGGCAGCTTTCCGCAATCCAACTCGCCGGGCAACGAACAGCGCGAGTTCTGGATGTCGGCGGCCGCCGACAAACCCGGCAGCCGCAACTCCATGGGCCTGAAAGATCCGGTGGTCGATCAACTGGTCGAGCAACTGATCAACGCCGATTCGCGCAAGAGCCTGGTGGCCCATGCCCGTGCGCTGGACCGCGTTCTGCAATGGGGCTATTACGTAATACCCAACTGGCACATCAAGACCTGGCGCGTGGCCTACTGGAACCACATCGGCCATCCAAAGGTCTCGCCCAAATACGACATCGGCACGGCCACCTGGTGGGTCAAGCCCGATATCAAGCCGGCAATAGAAGTCGAAACCACACTGCAGGCCGATCCTGCGGGCACGGAGTAATCAGATGCTGGCGTACATTTTTCGGCGACTGCTGCTGATCATTCCGACCCTGTTCGGCATCTTGCTGATCAACTTCGTGATCATCCAGGCGGCTCCGGGTGGGCCGGTGGAGCAGATGATCGCCAAGCTCGAAGGCTTCGAAGGCGCCACCAGCCGCATCGCCGGCGGCGGTGCCGAAGTCTCGGTGGCAGGCTCGGCCTATCGCGGCGCCCAAGGCCTGGACCCGGCGCTGATCAAGGAAATCGAGCACATGTACGGCTTCGATAAATCGGCGCCGGAACGCTTGTGGATCATGGTCAAGAACTATGCGTCGCTGGATTTCGGCGACAGCTTCTTCCGCGACGCCAAGGTCATCGACCTGATCAAGGAAAAAATGCCGGTGTCGATCTCCCTCGGGCTGTGGAGCACGCTGATCATGTACCTGGTGTCGATCCCGCTGGGGATCGCCAAGGCCACGCGGCACGGCAGCCACTTCGACGTCTGGACCAGTTCGGCGATCATCGTCGGCTATGCGATCCCGGCGTTCCTGTTCGCCATCCTGCTGATCGTGGTGTTCGCCGGCGGCAGTTACCTGGACTGGTTCCCGTTGCGCGGGCTGACCTCGAACAACTTCGATGAACTGAGCATGGGCGGCAAGATCCTCGACTACTTCTGGCACCTGGCGCTGCCGGTGACCGCGCTGGTGATCGGCAACTTCGCGACCATGACCCTGCTGACCAAGAACAGCTTCCTCGACGAAATCAACAAACAGTACGTGATCACCGCCGGGGCCAAGGGCCTGACCAACCACCGCGTGCTGTACGGTCACGTGTTCCGCAACGCCATGCTGTTGGTGATCGCCGGCTTCCCCTCGGCCTTCATCGGCATCTTCTTCACCGGCTCGTTGCTGGTGGAGGTGATTTTCTCCCTCGACGGTCTCGGCCTGATGAGCTTCGAGGCGGCGATCAACCGTGATTACCCGGTGGTGTTCGGCACCCTGTTCATCTTCACCCTGCTCGGGCTGGTGGTGAAACTGATCGGCGACCTCACCTACACCTTTGTCGATCCGCGCATCGACTTCGAAAGCCGGGAGCATTGAGATGAACCTGTCCCCACTCAATCGCCGACGCTTCGAACTGTTCAAGGCCAACAAGCGTGGCTGGTGGTCGCTGTGGCTGTTCCTGATCCTGTTCGGCGCCAGCCTGGGCGCCGAGCTGATCGCCAACGACAAGCCGCTGGCGGTGCAGTACGACAACAACTGGTACTTCCCGGCGCTCAAGCGCTACCCGGAAACCACCTTCGGCGGTGAATTTCCGCTGGAAGCCAACTACAAGAGTCCGTACATCCGCGAACTGCTCAAGGCCAAGGACGCCTGGGTGCTGTGGGCGCCGATTCCCTACAGCTACCAGAGCATCAACTACGACCTGAAAGTCCCGGCCCCGGCCCCGCCCTCGGCGGACAACCTGCTGGGCACCGACGATCAGGGCCGCGACGTGCTGGCCCGGGTGATCTACGGCTTCCGCATTTCGGTGCTGTTCGCCCTGACCCTGACCGTGCTCAGCTCGATCATCGGCGTGATCGCCGGGGCCTTGCAGGGTTTCTACGGGGGCTGGGTGGACCTGGCCGGGCAGCGCTTCCTGGAGATCTGGTCCGGGCTGCCGGTGCTGTACCTGCTGATCATCCTCGCCAGCTTCGTGCAGCCCAACTTCTGGTGGCTGCTGGGGATCATGCTGCTGTTCTCGTGGATGAGCCTGGTGGACGTGGTGCGCGCCGAGTTCCTGCGCGGGCGCAACCTGGAATACGTACGCGCCGCCCGCGCCCTGGGCATGCAGAACGGTGCGATCATGTTTCGCCACATCCTGCCCAACGCGATGGTCTCGACCATGACCTTCATGCCGTTCATCCTCACGGGCGCCATCGGCACCCTGACCGCCCTGGACTTCCTCGGCTTCGGCCTGCCGGCGGGCAGCCCTTCGCTGGGTGAACTGGTGGCCCAGGGCAAATCCAACCTGCAGGCGCCATGGCTGGGCATCAGCGCCTTTGCCGTGCTGGCCTTGATGTTGAGTCTGCTGGTGTTCATCGGTGAGTCCGCTCGCGATGCCTTCGACCCGAGGAAGTGAAATGAATCATGACAATCTGATCGAAGTGCGCGACCTGTCCGTCGAGTTTGTCGTCGGCAATCGCTGCCAGCGGGCGGTCGAAGGCGTCAGCTTCGACATCAAGCGCGGCGAAACCCTGGCGCTGGTCGGTGAAAGTGGCTCTGGCAAATCGGTGACCGCGCATTCGATCCTGCGCCTGCTGCCCTACCCGCTCGCCCGGCATCCTTCCGGGACCATTTTGTATTCCGGGCAGAACCTGCTGGACCTGAAAGAAAAAACCATCCGCCATATTCGCGGCAACCGCATCGCGATGATCTTCCAGGAGCCGATGACCTCGCTCAACCCCCTGCACTCGATCGAAAAACAGATCAACGAAGTGCTGGGCATTCACAAGGGCCTGACCGGCAAGGTGGCGACCAAACGCACCCTGGAGCTGCTGGAGATGGTCGGCATCCCCGAGCCGCACAAGCGCCTCAAGGCCCTGCCCCACGAATTGTCCGGTGGCCAACGGCAGCGGGTGATGATCGCCATGGCCCTGGCCAACGAGCCGGAACTGCTGATCGCCGACGAGCCGACCACCGCGCTGGACGTGACCGTTCAGCTGAAAATCCTCGAATTGCTCAAGGAACTGCAGGCTCGCCTGGGCATGGCGTTGCTGTTGATCAGCCACGATTTGAACCTTGTGCGAAGAATTGCGCATCGCGTATGTGTCATGCAGCGAGGTTGCATCGTCGAACAGGCATCGTGCGAAGAACTGTTCCGCGCGCCGCAGCATCCGTACACTCGGGAACTGCTGGCAGCGGAGCCCGGCGGCAAGCCTGCAAGCAACGTGATCGGCCCGCCATTGCTGGCGGTCGAGGACCTGAAAGTCTGGTTTCCGATCAAGAAAGGCCTGCTCAAGCGCACGGTGGATTACGTCAAGGCGGTGGACGGCATCAACTTCAGCCTGCCCCAGGGCCAGACCCTGGGGATCGTGGGTGAAAGCGGTTCCGGCAAATCCACGCTGGGGCTGGCCATTTTGCGGCTGATCGGCAGCAAAGGCGCGATCCGCTTCGAAGGCAAGCAGCTGGACTGCCTGACGCAGAACGAGGTACGCCCGCTGCGGCGGGAGATGCAAGTGGTGTTTCAGGACCCGTTTGGCAGCCTGAGCCCGCGGATGTGCGTGAGCCAGATCGTTGGCGAAGGCCTGCGGATCCACAAGATGGGCACCGAGGCGGAACAGGAACAAGCGATCATTGCAGCACTGAAGGAGGTAGGCCTGGATCCGGAAACCCGGCACCGCTACCCCCACGAATTTTCCGGAGGGCAACGGCAGAGAATCGCCATTGCCCGGGCATTGGTGTTAAAACCGGCGTTGATTTTGCTGGACGAGCCGACTTCGGCCCTCGACCGCACGGTACAACGCCAGGTAGTGGAGCTTTTGCGTTCACTGCAAAGCAAGTACAACCTGACGTATCTGTTTATCAGCCATGACCTGGCTGTGGTGAAAGCGCTGAGCCACCAGTTGATGGTGGTCAAGCATGGCCAAGTGGTCGAACAGGGAGACGCGCAAAGCATTTTTGCCGCCCCCCAACATCCGTATACACAGCAGTTGCTGGAAGCCGCTTTTCTGGCTCCGGCCACTGCGCAATAACCTGAAAGAGGAGCAACACATGGGTTTTCTCGCCGGTAAGCGCGTACTGATCGTCGGTGTCGCCAGCAAGCTGTCCATCGCATCCGGCATCGCTGCCGCCATGCATCGCGAGGGCGCTGAGCTTGCCTTCACTTATCAGAACGACAAACTGAAAGGTCGTGTCGAAGAATTCGCCCAAGGCTGGGGTTCGAACCCTGAGCTGTGCTTCCCGTGCGACGTGGCCAGCGATGAAGAAATCGCCAAGGTCTTCGAAGCACTGAGCAAGAAGTGGGACGGCCTGGACTGCATCGTGCACTCCGTCGGCTTCGCCCCGGGCGACCAACTGGACGGCGACTTCACCGAAGCCACCACCCGTGAAGGCTTCCGCATCGCCCACGACATCAGCGCCTACAGCTTCGTGGCCCTGGCCAAGGCCGGCCGCGAAATGATGAAAGGCCGCAACGGCAGCCTGCTGACCCTGTCGTACCTGGGCGCCGAGCGCACCATGCCGAACTACAACGTGATGGGCATGGCCAAGGCTTCCCTGGAAGCTGGCGTGCGTTACCTGGCCGGTTCCCTGGGCCCGGACGGCACCCGCGTGAACTGCGTATCGGCTGGCCCGATCCGCACCCTCGCCGCTTCCGGCATCAAGAACTTCCGCAAGATGCTGGCCGCCAACGAAGCGCAAACCCCGCTGCGCCGCAACGTCACCATCGACGAAGTCGGCAACGCCGGCGCCTTCCTGTGCTCGGACCTGGCGTCCGGCATCAGCGGTGAAATCATGTACGTGGACGGTGGCTTCAACACCACGGCCATGGGCAGCATCGAAGAGTAATCTTCGGTTTGCCAAAAAAAACCCGCCTGTTCCGGCGGGTTTTTTTATGCCCGTAATTTCAGGCTTGTTGCAATCCCCTGTAGGAGCGAGCCTGCTCGCGAAAAACTGGGGCACGCCGCGTTCATCCAGACTGCCCGCGTTATCGTTGACGACCTTCGCGAGCAAGCTCGCTCCTACAGGGTCAGGGTTGTGCCAGGCATTGCGCAAACAACTGCTGAATTGGCTGATTTCGCTGGCTATAGCGCTGCAGCAAGACAATCTCCCGATAGAACGTCAACTCGCCCAAGGAGATGATTCGTACCTTGGCCCCGTGTTCAAGCCATAACCCGGCTTCGGGCAGCAATGACACCCCCAACCCACACTCGACCATTTTCACAATCGCCTCCAGCTCATCCAGCTCCAGCGCCACCTGCACCTCGATCTTCTGTTCACGCAGAAACCGCGTCACCAGCCGCCCGCCAAACGAATTGCGGTCGTAGCGCACATGAGGATGCTCGGCGAGCAGTTGCAATGGATCATCGCCTTCGAGGTCCGCCGGCACGATCAGCACAAAGGGTTCCCGGCGAATCACTTGCGCGAACAACTCCTTGGGCAACTCGAACGGCGGCTTGATCAGGATCGCCAGGTCCACTTCGCCCGTGTCCACCTGGCTCAGCAGGTTCAGCGACACACCGGGCACCAGCTTGGGCTCAAGCAAAGGTGCCTGTTGCCGCAAGCGCAGCAGCGCCTGCGGCAGCAGCCCGGTCTGCGCCGTCGCCACCGCACCGATTTTCAGTTCGCCGCGGTACTCGCTGACATCGTCACTGACCGCCATGCGGCTGAAGATTTCGAGCATTTCCCTGGCCATCGGCAACGCACGCTGCCCCGCCGCATTGAGCAGCGCCTGGCGTCCGGTGCGATCGAACAGACGGATGCCCAGGGCCTGTTCCAGGTTGCGAATCTGCGCGCTGACCGCCGATTGCGTCAGGCCGATGTGCATGCCCGCGGCGGCGAAGGTGCCATGGCGTGCCACCGCGATAAAGGTTTTCAGTTCTCGCAACATGGCGGCCTCGATTGATCGAAATAATTTGAGCTCGCTGCAAAAATTATCGTCTTTCAATCAAAAAGCACAGGGCTAAACTCAACCCACACCCACCAGCGAGGTTCGCCCGATGCAACTGTCCCCTTTTCACCTGGCCATACCGGTCTACGACTTGCCTGCCGCCCGGCACTTTTACGGCGCGGTGTTTGGCCTGGAAGAAGGTCGCTCAAGCGATCACTGGGTGGACTTCAATTTTTTCGGTCATCAACTGGTGATCCACCTCGCACCGAAAAACCTGGCGCAGGAAGCCGCGCACACCAATGCCGTGGATGGCCACGATGTGCCGGTGCCGCATTTTGGCGTGGTGCTCGGGATGGCCGAGTGGGAGGCGCTGGCCGAGCGGCTGAAATCGCTGGGAACTCGCTTCGTGATCGAGCCGGGGATTCGTTTTCAGGGGCTGGTGGGTGAACAGGCGACGATGTTCCTGTTTGATCCTTGCGGCAATGCGCTGGAGTTCAAGGCGTTCAAGGATATCGGGCAGTTGTTTGCCAAATAGGTGCTGCCTGTTAGGACGCCATCGCGAGCAAGCTCGCTCCCACAGGTTCTGTGAACGCCACAAATCCACTGTGGGAGCGAGCCTGCTCGCGAAGAGGCCCGCCAACACAACACCGCCCTAACGGCTCATCCCCTGCTCGGCCTCCTCCAGCAGCTCCTCGATCGAGCCGTGAATGACGGGATCATATTCGACCTGGGTGACACTGAAGCTAATGTCATAACTGCGCTGCGCCATAGCGTTGCGCTCATCGAGTATCTCATTGAGCCGAGCCTTGATCGCCGCAATCTCCACGCTGCTGGATCCGGTCAGCAGCGCCACGAAGCGGTCGCCTTCGAGCCGGCCGACCACATCGTTTTCACGAAAAGCGATACGCAGCACGTCGGCGAAGGTCTTGAGTGCATCGTCAGCCTTGGCCCGGCCGTACAGATAGCTGATGCGTTTGAACTCGTCGAGGGTGAAGTACAGCAGCGTCGCCGGCGTCTGCAGCTCCTGGCAAGCGTCCAGTCCGAGGCGGGCCAGCGCGGTGAAGCCATGGCGATTGGACAGCAGCGTCAGCTCATCCATGCTTGCCATTTGCACGCCGGCCAGCTCTCGCTCGGCCAGGCGCGCCATTTCACGCAGCCGCTCCCGTTCTTGCTGTGGCGTGAGCAAGGGGCTTGTGGAGCGGCCCGATTTGCCCGTTTTGCCTGAGATCAACATTGTTGACTCCTTTTGACGGGTATGCACTTTAGAGTCGCCCATACCCGCATTGACTCCCCGCAAGCGTGCCGTTGGTCAGCTACCCGTCACCGGGCACGGCCCTCCTGCATCGGCCCAGCGTTTGAACTGGGTGACGAAGACATCGTGCGGCACCGGTACCGGTGCGCGATTACCCCCAGGATTCCAGCCCCACAGCACCAACTTGTCCTCGCTGACGTGTTTGATCAGCTCGGCGAAATCCCGATCGCCGTTGCTCGCGCGATCCTTGATCATCGCGCACAACCGGTCGGCCGGCAGGCCGATCCAGGCCATCCGCTGGGCTGCCGGCGGCAGGCTCCAGTGTGGCGCTCCGGGCGGCGCGTGGGGACCGTAGCTGGTGGGCGGGTTGCCTTGCGCATGGCACGTCGCACAGGGCAAGCCGGCCGAGCCCTTGCCGTCCATGCCGCGCACGACATTCATCGCGTGGGGCACGCCGGCATCGAATTGCAGCGGCGCATCCCCGGGGATGTGGCAGTTCTGGCAACGCGGGCTCTGGAAGACTTTCTGCACGGTGTCGAACGCCTGCAAGGCCTCGCGGTCATCGGCGAACACGTGCGATGCATAGGCGAAGAGACAGACCAGGACCACCGTCCCGAGCAACCAATGATGGCGTTTCATCTCACACCCCCGACAGCTGCAACGGCAGCTCGCGCAGACGCTGTCCGGTCAGGGCGAACACTGCGTTGGCCACCGCCGGCGCCGTCGGTGGCACGCCGGTTTCGCCGATGCCGCCGGGCTTGTCGCTGCTGGGCACGATATGCACTTCGACCACCGGCATTTCGTTGAGCCGCAGCACCTGATAGTCGTGGTAGTTGGACTGCACCACTTGCCCGTCCTTGATCGTCAACTTGCTGTGCAAGGCAAAGCCCAGGCCGAAGGTGATGCACGACTCCATCTGCGCGGCGATGCTCTTCGGGTTGACCGCGATGCCGCAGTCCACCGCACACACCACCCGATGCACGCGGATCGCGAGGTTTTCCTGGGACACCTCGGCCACCTGGGCCACGTAACTGCCGAACGATTCATGCACCGCTACCCCCAGCGCATGGCCATCGGGCAGCGGTGCCTTCCAGTCGGCCTTCTCTACCGCAAGGTTGAGCACGCCGAGGTGACGCGGATGCTCCTTGAGCAAGGCGCGCCGGTATTCCACCGGATCCTTGCCCGCCGCCGTGGCCAGTTCATCGATCAGCGACTCCATGACAAACGCGGTGTGGGTGTGCCCTACCGAACGCAACCACAGCACGCTGATCCCGGTTTTCGGGGAGTGCAGTTCAATCTGGTGATCGGCCAGGGCGCCGATGTAGGGGCTGTCGGCCACGCCTTCGACGGAAGTCTTGTCGATCCCGTCCTTGACCATGCTCGCTTCAAGCGAGGTCCCGGCCATGATCGACTGCCCGACCAGCACATGCTTCCAGGCCAGTGGCAGGCCGTCAGCGCCCAGCCCGATGCGCGCATGGTGCAGGAACGCCGAGCGGTAATAGCCGCCACGAATGTCATCCTCCCGCGCCCACACGGTTTTCACCGGTGCACCGGCGGCCTTGGCGACGTACACCGCTTCGCTGACGAAGTCCGAGGTCGGGTTGGCCCGGCGCCCGAAACCGCCGCCGAGAAACTCGGTATGGATCTGCACCTGTTCGGGTTTGAGCCCGGTGATTTTCCCGGCGATCATCTGGTCCAGGGTCTGGAACTGGGTGCCGGTCCAGATTTCGCATTTGTCCTGGGTGATGCTCACGGTGCAGTTCAGCGGTTCCATCGGCGCGTGGGCCAGGTAAGGCACGCTGTATTCAACGTCGATGGTCTTGGCCGCTTTCGCCAGCGCAGCCTGGGTATCGCCCGCCTTGGCGACATTCAGGCCGGGCGTGGTGGCCAGTTTGCGGAAGTTTTCCAGCAGTGCCCGGCTGTTGAGCCCGGCGTTCGGTCCCGGATCCCAGTCGATTTTCAGCGCATCGCGCCCCAGCTTCGCCGCCCAGTAATGATCGGCAATCACCGCGATGCCCGTCGGCACCTGCACCACTTTGTGCACGCCCGGAATTGCCAGCGCCTCGGCGCCTTCGAAGGATTTGACGCTGCCACCGAACGTTGGCGAACGGGCAACCATCGCCGTCATCAGCCCGTCGAACTGCACGTCCATGCCGAACTTCGCCCGGCCGGTGATTTTCTCCGGAGTGTCCAGACGCTGGGTGGGTTTGCCGATCAGCCGCCAGTCCTTCGCCTCCTTGAGTTTGATCGAGGCAGGGTCCGGCCGTGGCAACTGCCCGGCGGCGTCGGCCAATTCGCCATAGGTGGCGCGATGCTCACCGGCGATCACCACGCCCGACTCGGTGCGGATCTCGGACGGCGCGACATTGAAGCGCTTGGCGGCCGCGTCGATCAGCATCAAGCGCGCGGCGGCGCCGGCCTGGCGATAGCGGTCGAATTCCATCCAGGTCGAGGTCGAGCCGCCGGTGATCTGCATCCCGCCAAAGCCAGGCAGGCCATAATCGGCGGCGGATGCCGGGGAATGCTCGACGCGGATTTTCGACCAGTCGGCATCGAGCTCTTCGGCAATCAGCATGGTCAGGCCGGTCCAGATGCCCTGGCCCATCTCCGAGTGCCCCAGCAACACGGTGACGCTGTTGTCATTGCCGATGCGCAGGAAGGCGTTTGGCGCAAACACGTTGCCCTGGTTCTCCGCACCCATGGCGAACCGGTGAGCGCCGGGCATGGCAAACGCCACCACCAGACCGCCGCCCAGCAACGCACTGCCCTTGAGGAAACCACGACGCGATAATGCATTGATCCTGTTCATGGCCGCCTCAACCCAGCTCGGCGGCGCGCTTGACCGCCGCGCGGATCCGCGGGTAAGTGCCGCAGCGGCAGATGTTGCCGGACAGCGCCTGATCGATGTCGCTGTCAGTCGGCTGCGGAATTTTCGCCAGCAACGCCGCGGCCGACATGATCTGCCCGGACTGGCAGTAACCGCACTGGACCACGTCGAGCTCCGCCCAGGCCTGTTGCACCGGGTGCGAGCCGTCCGTCGACAGGCCTTCGATGGTGAGAATCTTCTGTCCATGGGCGACGGCGGTCGCCGGTGTGATGCAGGAACGCAGCGGCGCGCCGTCGACGTGGACGGTGCAGGCCCCGCATTGGGCCATGCCACAGCCGAACTTGGTGCCGGTAAGGTGGGCGACGTCGCGCAAGACCCAGAGCAGCGGCATGTCGGCGGGGACATCCAGCTCCTGATCCTGGCCATTGATGTTCAGGGTCAGCATGGCGCAATTCCTCAGACTCACGGTGATCTGAAGGGGCGTCGCTGCGGCCTTGTCCAACCTGCGCGCGCCTCGGGTTATCCCTTCAGCTAAGCGCAGATTTACCGCCAGGCCGTGGTGCATCGACCACCGGTCATGCAAAGGCCGCCTCGATGGGCGGCCATGGAAGCGCTCGCTAGAGCCTCGGCCCCAACAAAATGCCGGTGTAGCGCCCGACAAACAGCGCAAACGCGCCACACCACAACAGCGCCGACAGCGCCAGGCCATAGCCGAAGAACGGCACCAGCCACACGCGACACGCCCCCGCCAGCATCACCAGGGCAAAACCCGCAACGATCGCCTTCGACGGCTGCAACAGGCGCCCGGTATGCCCCAGGCCGACCCGCGCGATCATCGCCAGAATCAACCCGCCGATACCGCCGACGGCCAGCGCATGGGTGGCCAGGCTTTGTTGCGGCAACCAACCCAGGTGCCAGAGCGCCATGGCCAGCGCCGCCACCGCGAGCCAGGCGTAGGCCAGGTACAGCGACCACAGCAGCGGCACGCGCCACAGGCCAGGGTCATGCCAACGCCACAGGCGCAGCAGATGCAAACCGCTGATCAACGCAAACAATAGCGCCAGCGATATGCGCGGAACGTCGTTCAAGCCGGCGGCAAAGGACACCGCCGCGAGCATGGCGCTGACCAGCAGCACCTTGCCCGGCAACGGGTGCGCCGCAGGCGTTGGCGGACGGTTCAAGCCGCGCTGGATAAAGAACGGGATCACCCGCCCGCCGATCACGCTCATCAGCGCGCCCACCAGCCACAAGGAGCCCAGCACGCCCTGCCGCTGCAGATTGCCGTCATCAACGGCCAACCCCAGCAACGTCAACGCCTGACACCCGGCCAACAGCGCCACCATCAACAGAATCGGATAATTCTCGCGCTTGCCCGCAGCCAGCAGATCGCGCCCCAGCACCCACGCCAGCAGCGGCAGAAACGGAGCCTGCAAGGCCAGTAGCAAGAGCGCGGGCAGCGGCAGGCACCAGGCCAGCCGCGCCAGCAGCCACACCAGCACCAGGCCGATCAGCGGCCAGCCCTTGAGCGCCGGCCGGCCGGTCCAGTTGGGCACCGCCGTCAGCAGGAACCCGGCGATGATGGCCGAGGCAAAGCCGAAGGGCATCTCATGTCGATGCCAGGCCAGCATGCCGCCCAGCGGTTGCGCACCAGGTAAACCGCCATACAGCCACACGGCCCAGAACGCCACGGCGAGGCTGGCGAACCCGGCCCCGGCGAGAAAGAACGGGCGAAAGCCCAGGCTGAAGAGCGGCGCAACGGCAAGCCGGCGCATCAAGCCACCACCCGGACCGGGCCTCGGCTCAGGCGGTACTGGGAAAACAGGCGCATGACATAGCCGATTTTCAACAGGGTCGGGCCGATAATCGTCATGGCGTGCAGGCTCACCAGCACGATGATCGACAGATGACCGTCGTAGAGATAGGCCCCGTAGATGCCGGCCAGCAGCATCGCCAGACCCGCGCCGAGCACGCGGCTGGACAGTTGAAGGACGTTGCGGGGGTTGCTGAAGAAGTTGAACATGGTGGCGTACTCCTGATGGCGTTCAGTTGTACGTTGCCTGTTTCATGTTTCGTGCCAGAAAATACTCCCTTGTAAATCAATGACCTCAAGGAAGCAGAGTCTATTTGACTCGAGCACAAAATAGTCTTAATGACTCAATATTGAGTCATTAAGACTACACACCCACTCAAAGCCCGCTCGGGCCTGATAAAAGCAAACCAATATCATTTGCACAGTCATAGGCCTTTTGTTTTAATCGCGATCAATTCTTATTTACGCGGGTGAACGGATCACCCATGGACATGTACTCACGATGACGGCTGCCGACTCCTCCAGCGTCCAGAACCTCTATGCCAGCCACCACCACTGGCTGCACGAGTTGCTGCGCCGACGCTTGAACAATGCGTTCGATGCCGCCGACCTGGCCCATGACACCTTCATCCGGGTGCTCAAGCGGCCTCAGGTGTTTGACGGGGAAACCCACGAACGCTCTTATCTGGCGACCATCGCCCGTGGCCTGTGCATTGACCACTGGCGTCGTCGACAGCTGGAACAGGCGTGGCTCGAGACCCTGGCCGCACAGCCCCAGGCCGTCCAGCCCTCGCCGGAGCAGCGGGCGATCATCGTCGAAACCCTGTACGAAGTGGATGCCATGCTGCAGCGCCTGCCCCAGCGGGTGCGTGAGGCGTTCATCCTGGCGCAGGTGCATGGGCTGCCCTACCGCAACATTGCCGAGGAAATCGGCGTGAGCGAGCGCATGGTGAAAAAGTACCTGGCCCAGGCCCTGATGCATTGCGCAATGCTCGAAGCCGAACTCGACGGCCTGCTGATTCAATGACCCGCGCCGCCACAAACGCCATCAGCCATGCCAGCCTCGAACAGGCGGCCAGTTGGTACGTGCAGCTCAACGATCAACAGGTCGGCGAGCAGGAGCGCGAGCATTGGCAAGCCTGGCTGGCGCAAAGCGGCGAGCATCAGGCGGCATGGCACTACGTCGAGCGCGTGAGCCAGCGCTTTGCCGCGCTACAGGACAATCATCAACAAGCGGCCGGCCACGTGTTGCGCAATAGCGGCCGCTCTTCCATCAGCCGCCGCCAGTCGGTCAAGAGCCTGCTGATTCTGGCGGCGGGCGGCGGGCTCGGCTGGAGCGCATGGCGGCAAAGCGCCCTGCCGCTGACCCTGGCCCGCTGGACCGCCGACCTCGCCACCGGCACCGGCGAAACCCGCGAAGCACGGCTCAGCGATGGCAGCCGGGTCTGGCTCAACGCCCTGAGTGCGCTGAATGTGCGTTTCGACAGCGTCCAACGGTTACTGCTGCTGCAGGCCGGAGAAGTGTTGATCGACACCGCCAAGGACACCAGTCGTCCGCTGCTGGTGCAAACCGCCGAGGGCCGGATGCGTGCGCTGGGCACGCGTTTCAGCGTGCGCCAGGATGACCGGCAAACGTTGCTGAACGTCTACGAAGGCGCAGTCGAAGTCCGCACTCCCCAGGGTCAGGTGCAGGTGATCAAGGCCGGACAACAGCTGTGCTTTACGCAAAACCACCTGCCTGCAGCGACCGCTGCCTCGGCCGGCCGCGAAGCCTGGCACCGAGGCCTGTTGCTGGCGGACAACCTGCCATTGGGGCAGTTGCTCGAAGAGCTGAGCCGTTACCGTCCCGGGCACCTGGGATGTGACCCGGCAGTGGCCGGGCTGCCGGTCATGGGTTCGTTCCCGCTCAAGGACACCGACCAGGCCTTGCGCCTGCTCGAAGCGGCATTGCCGGTGCGGGTGCACAAGACGCTGGAATGGTGGGTCAGCGTCGGCCCGAAAGCCTGATGAAGGTTTTTTCTGGCGCAGCGGTTCCCTTTTGCCTTTCTCGTTCGGTTAATTCTTCAAGCACTTCGAATGCCGAATGATCCGACTCCCGGGAACTCCATGCCGCGCGCCACCGTGACCCGCAACCGCTTCGCCGTGCATCCGCTGGTGCTGGCGCTGGCGATTGGCGTACCGGGTATGCAAGTGGCGCCGGCTCATGCCGGCCCCCTCGTCAACCGCGAACAACCCGACAGCCAGGCACGCCATTACGCCATTGCGGCCGGATCGCTGGTCAGCGTCCTCAACAGCTTTGCCGAACAGGCCGGGATTTTTCTCGCCGGGCACAATGACCTCGCTGCCGGCAAACGCAGCCCTGGCCTCAACGGTGTCTACAGCCGGCAGCAAGCCTTGCAACGCCTGCTGCAAGGCAGCGGCCTGCAAGCGCAACGCCAGGGGGACGGCGGCTACGTGTTGCACGCCGCTGCTGTCGAACAGGGCGCACTGGAACTGGGGGCGACGAATATTTCCGGGCAGGCACCCGGGTCCATCAGCGAGGACTCCCACGCCTACACCATCGGCTCGACGTCTTCAGCCATCGGCCTGCCGCTGTCCCTGCGCGAAACGCCGCAATCGGTCACGGTCATCACTCGCCAAATGATGGACGACCAGGGCGCCACCAGTATCGTCGACGCCCTGCGCCGCGCTCCCGGCATCAGCGTGCAGAACTACGACAGCGAGCGCTGGGAGTTTTCCAGCCGGGGCCTGCCGATCACCAACTTCCAGTACGACGGCGTCAATACCGACTACGACGGCGTCTATGACTACGGCACCACCAGCACCGACATGGCCCCCTATGACCGCATCGAGATCATCAAGGGCGCGACCGGCCTGATGACTGGGGCGGGTGATCCCTCGGCGACGGTCAACCTTATTCGCAAGCGCCCGACCTCGACCTTCAAGGCCTCGGTCAGCGGCACCGTCGGCTCCTGGGACAACTACCGCAGCGAAGGCGACATTTCCGGCCCGCTGAGCGCCAGCGCCAATGTCCGCGGGCGTCTGGTGGGCGTCTATCAGGACCGCAGCGCCTACGTCGATCACTACCGCAACACCCGGGACATCGCCTACGGCATAGTCGAGGCCGACCTGACCCCGGACACCCTCGTCACCGTCGGCATCGACCAGCAAGACACCCGCTCCCGGGGCGCCAGCTGGACCGGTTTCCCGATGTACTACAGCGACGGCTCGCGCACCGACTTCTCCCGTTCCTTCAACCCGGCCACCGACTGGAGCCGTCGCGATTTCACCAACCAGACGCTGTTCGCCAAGGTGCAGCAGCAACTGGCCAACGACTGGGCGCTGAAGGTCAGTTACGACCGCAAGCACCGCCAGCACGATACCTTCCTCGCCTCTGCCAGCGGCGGCAACCCGGACCCGGTCAGCGGTGAAGGCATGTTCATGTACATGGGCAGGTTCAAGGGCGACCAGGTGCAGGACAACATCGACGTCAACCTGAGCGGTCCGTTCACGCTGGCAGGCCGCGAACACCAACTGATCATGGGCTTCATGTCGATGAATACGCGCCAGGACATCCCGGTGTACGGCTCGGTATACCCGCCGGTGGACGGCAGCATCTTCGACTGGCGCGGCGAGTTTGCCAAACCCGAGATCCCGCGGGTGGGCAGCGACGACATCGTCCAGCGCCAGACCGGTGCCTACCTGGCCACCCGGCTCAAACCCGCCGATGACCTGGCGTTGATCCTCGGCACCCGTGTCAGCAACTTCAGCGGACACGACGACCTGGACTACAGCGACCCGCAGACCGCCGACCTGCGCGACAGCTATCACCAGAGCGGTGTCGTCACGCCTTACGCCGGGCTGGTCTACGACCTCGATGACACCTGGTCGGTGTACACCAGCTACACCAGCATCTATCAGCCGCAAATGAGCAAGGACGTCAACCGGCAACTGCTCGATCCGGTGCAAGGCAAAAGCCTTGAGGCGGGCATCAAGGCCGAATACTTCGACGGACGCCTGAACGCCAGTTTCGCCCTGTACCGCATCGAGCAGGACAACATCGCCGAGTATGTCAGCGGCGTGGATACCGAGTCGGTGTACCGCGCCGTCCAGGGCGCCACCACCAAAGGTTTCGAGTTCGAACTGGCCGGCGAATTGCGCGATGGCTGGAACCTGTCGGCCGGCTACACCTACAACCACACCCGCGATGCCAAGGGTGACTACGTCTACGGCTCGGTGCTGCAAACCACTGCACCGCAACAGGTGGTGCGAGTCTTCAGCACCTACCGCCTGCCAGGGGCGTGGGACGGGCTCACCGTCGGTGCAGGCGTGAGTTGGCAAAGCGAATTCTTCGGCAACGTGTTCCGCCCCGACCCCGTCGACAGCGTGAACGTCGGTCAGGACACCACGATCACCCAGCCGGGCTACGCCCTGGTAGACGCGATGGCGCGCTATCGCTTCAACGAGCACCTGAGCACCACACTGAACGTGAAGAACCTGTTCGATAAAACCTACTACACCGGGCTGGGCAACTTCGGCACCGGGTTTTACGGCGAACCGCGCACCCTGCAACTGACCACCCGCTGGGCGTTCTGAGCGCCCCCTGAAACACCCCGTTTGGCGATCTACGGTACTGCCGAACCCATTCAGGCTGGCTACGCTGTAATCCAGCATGCATAACCTGCCGAGGAGTGCCCGCCATGCAACGTGTACAAAAACTCACGCCCTGCCTGTGGTTCGACGATCAGGCCGAAGAGGCGGCGAAGTTCTATTGCTCGATCTTCGACCATTCGAAAATCACCGCCATCACCCATTACGGCCACGCCGGCTTCGAGTTCCACGGTCGGCCCGAAGGCTCGGTGATGACAGTCAGCTTCGAGCTCGACGGGCAGAGTTTCACCGGCCTCAACGGCGGGCCGTTGTTCAAGTTCAGCGAGGCGGTGTCGTTTCAGGTCAATTGCCTGAGCCAGGAAGAAGTCGACCATTACTGGGGCAACCTTTCGGCCGGTGGCGCACCCGAGGCCCAGCAATGCGGTTGGCTCAGGGACAAGTTCGGGCTGTCGTGGCAGATCGTCCCCGTCGCCATGATGGACATGATCAAGGACCCCGATACGAAAAAATCGCAACGGGCCATGCAGGCGATGATGCAGATGAAAAAACTCGACATCGCCGCACTGCAACGAGCCTTTGACGGCGAGAGCTAATACACTCGGGCACTGACCTGCCGAGGACCGAGCATGAAGCACGCCGTAGCCAAGAACGCCGACCAGGCCCCGCGCTTCTGGCGCGATGACGCCCTGCCCTTCATCGAGGCCCGTTCCATCGCCGACGGGCGCGAAGTCTGCTACACCCGACACGCCCACGAGCACTTTTCCATCGGGGCGATCACCGCCGGGCGCAGCACCTATCTGCATGAGCAGTCGGCCTTCGAGGTCGGCGTCGGCACGGTGGTGCTGATGAACCCCGGCGACGTCCACGCCTGCAACCCGATCGAAGACCAGCCCTGGTCGTACCTGATGTTGTACGTCGATACGCCGTGGCTAACCGACTTGCAGCACCAGCTCGGGTTCAGCGATGACTCGGCGTTTCGCCGTTTTTCGCTGACCCATACCCAGGACGCCAGCCTGTTTGCCGGCGTGGCGGGCTTGTATGAGGTGTTGGTCGATCCGCGGCAGGATGTGCTGCGCAAACACAGCGTGGCCGTGGAGTTTTTCACTGAAGTCCAGTTGCGACTCAACCCGGTCGATCAGCCGCTGCGCGAACCCAATTTCAAGCTTGAGCGTGCAGCCGATTACATCCGCGAACACTGCACGCAAACCCTCAGGCTCGAAGACATCTGCGAGGCGGCGCAACTGTCACCGTCCTACCTGATCCGCGCTTTCAAACAGCATTACGGCATGACGCCCCACGCGTTCCTGGTGAACCGGCGCATCCAGTTCGCCCGGGATCAATTGCGCAGCGGCAAGCTGATTGCCGACGTGGCGCTGGAAGCGGGGTTCGCCGATCAGGCGCATTTTCAACGGGCGTTCAAACAGCATTTGGCGGCTACGCCGGGGCAGTATCGCGGCTGAGGCATAGGCTGAATCTGTGGTTTGGTTGAGTCTGTGGTGACTGCCGTTACGGCAACAGCAGATACACCGCACTCACCACCAGCAACAACGCCATGGCGCGATTGAACAATCGCATCCCCGCCGGGTTGTTCAAAAACCCACGCAAAAACGTCCCGGCATACGCCCAGCACCCCACCGACACATAACAGATCACCAGATAGATCGCCGCGAACTGCCAGACCAGGCGTGCCTCGCCATCGGCGACGAACGCACCCATGCCCGCCACGCAGGCCAGCCAGGCCTTCGGGTTGAGCCACTGCATGATCGCGCCATACAGCATCGACGGGGCTTGCGCCGAATCACTGGCTTGCACCTGCCCATTGTCAGCCGCCAGCTTGAACGCCATGTACAACAGGAAAGCGACACCCGCCCATTGCACCACCTGTGTCAGGGCCGGCCACTGTTGCAACAGCTCATGCAGGCCCAATCCCATCAGCACCAGCAGCAGGACAAACCCCAGCGTGGCCCCGGCCACATGACGCTGGCTGGCCCTGAAGCCAAAGCGCGCGCCGGAACTCAACGCCACGATATTCACCGGCCCCGGCGTGATGGACGCGACCAGCGCAAACGCCGCCATGGATATCATCAGACTCATTGCACACCTTCTTCCATCGAGTTGAACAAGGCCCTAAAGGTAATGAGCCAGCCGGCTCGCGTATTGAACAAAACTCCCCTGTCTCGCTATGAGTAGTAATCCACGACACTTTTCACTTTGGCCAAGGCCAGGCGCAGCGAATCCATGTCCACCGAACCCAGCGCCAGGCGTATCGCGTGGGGCACGTGAGCCGAAATCGCAAAGGGCTCGGCCGGCGACACCGAGACCTGCTCGCGCATGAGCGCCATGGCGATCTGGTCGGCCCGGGCGTCTTCGGCCAACGGCAACCAGATGAAGTAGGAATTGGGGTGACTGATGGTCTTGAGCCCCGCAAGCACCTCGCGGGCCAGGGCCTGCCTGGCCTGGGCGTCCGCACGCTTTTGCGCCTCCAGCTGGCCGACGGTGCCATCGTCGAGCCAGGCCGTGGCGATGGCGGTCATCACGCCGGGGGTGTTCCAGGTGGTCGCCATGATGGTGCGCTCGAAGGCGGCGACCCATTGCGCCGGCGCGGCAATGAAGCCGACGCGCAGTCCGGTGGCGACATTCTTCGACAGGCCCGAGACGTACACCGTTCTCTCCGGCGCCAGCTCGGCCAATGGCGGCGGTACGTTTTCGGCAAGGAACGCGTAGGCGGCGTCCTCGATGATCGTCAGGTCATGCTGGCGCGCTATCGCCACCAGTTGCTCGCGCTGAGCGGCATCCATCACCCAGCCCAAGGGGTTGTGCAAGGTCGGCATCGAGTAAACGGCCCGCACCGATCGGCTGCGGCAGAGTTTTTCCAGCGCGACCAGATCAGGTCCGGTGTCCGTGACCGGAATCGGCAAGACTTCCAGATGCAGGCTCTCGGCCAGGGTCTTGAAACCGGGATAGGTCAGCGCATCGGCGGCGATCACATCACCGGGCTTGAGCAGCGTCATCAGCGTCACCGCCAGGCCATGCTGGGCACCGCTGACGATCAACACCTGTTCGGCCGGCACGTTGAGCCCGCGCTGGACCAGATGGCGCGCGACCGAGGCCCGCTCATGCAGGCGTCCCGCGTGGGGCTGATAACGCAGGAGCGCCTCGAGGTCACCGGACAACGCCAGCTGCCGCAAGGCATTGCGCAACAGGTCGGCCTGGCCGGGCAATGACGGGTAGTTGAAATTCAGGTCAAGCATCCCCGCCGCCACCACATGCTGGGAGATGCCCTGCCCCGGCGGCAGCGAAGTTTCCCTGACAAAGGTCCCGCGTCCGGTTTCGCCGCTGACCAGGCCCATGCCCTCGAGCTCTGCATACACCCGGCTGGCGGTGACCAGCGCCAGACCGTGCTCGGTTGCCAGTTGCCGGTGAGTCGGCAGGCGCGTGCCGGGCGGCAGACACCCGGAACGGATGTCGGCGGCAAAGGCATCCACCAGCGTTTTATAGCGTGATCGTGGCATGTCGAGATGTATCCATGACAATTTTTTGATTGTATCGATAGTCGCTCATACGATGGGCTTCGTGCAATCAGACAATGAGCGTGAGCCAAATGGAACGGACCTCGAACCTGCAACAGCGGACGCTGGAGAACAGCACCAGCGGCTGGATCAACGGCCTGATCGGCGTGGTGATTTTCAGCGGCTCGCTGCCGGCGACACGGGTGGCGGTGATGGAGTTCGACCCGGTGTTCCTGACGGTCGCGCGCGCAACCATCGCGGCAATACTCGCGCTAGGCCTGCTGTGGCTGTTCAAGGAAAAACGCCCGGCGCGCCAGCAACTGATACCGCTGATCATCGTTGCCCTGGGCGTGGTCATCGGCTTTCCCCTGCTGACCGCGCTGGCGCTGCAATATGTGACGTCCGCGCACTCCATCGTCTTCGTTGGCCTGCTGCCCCTGGCGACGGCGGTGTTCGGCGTACTGCGCGGCGGCGAGCGGCCACGGGCGGCGTTCTGGATTTTCTCGGTGCTGGGCAGCCTGCTGGTGGTCGGGTTTGCCCTGTCCCAAGGGCTGACCGCATCCCCGCAAGGCGACATCCTGATGCTGCTGGCGATCCTCGCCTGCGGCCTGGGGTATGCCGAAGGCGCGAAGCTGTCGCGCACCCTCGGTGGCTGGCAGGTGATTAGCTGGGCGCTGGTGCTATCGCTGCCGGTCGTGGCGCTGCTCAGCTGGATGCGCATGCCGGCTTCGTTCAGCGGCATCAGCCTGCCGGCCTGGTTCAGCCTGGCTTACGTCTCACTGTTCAGCATGCTGATCGGCTTCGTGTTCTGGTATCGCGGGCTGGCCCAAGGAGGGATCGCCGCCGTTGGACAATTGCAGCTGCTGCAGCCGTTTTTCGGGCTGACCCTGGCCGCCACCCTGCTGCATGAGCATGTCAGCGTCGGCATGCTGGGTGTCACCGTTGCCGTGATCCTCTGCGTCGCCGGGGCGAAAAAATTCGCCAGATAACACCTGATACGGTGGTTCAGGCCCATGACTGTATGGGTCTGCTCTCAGCCTGGCTGTGATAAAAATAGCGCTCTTGCTACAGGAGCCGATCATGGACCTCGCCACCCTCACGCTGTTTCTGCCGGCCTGCTTCGCCCTCAACATGGCACCCGGCCCCAACAACCTGTTGTCGGTCAGCAATTCGACCCGCTATGGCTACCGCACCGCGTGCGTGGCCGGCATCGGCCGGTTGCTGGCGTTCGCTGGGATGATTGCCCTGGCCTCGGCGGGGCTGGCGGTGGTGCTGCAGACCTCCGAGCTGTTGTTCTACGCGATCAAGATCCTCGGCGCGGCGTATCTGTTCTACCTCGCCTGGCAATTGTGGCGCGCCGACCCCGGTGTCGAAAACCTGGTCACCACTGCACCAGTGGGCACCCTGGCGCTGGCCCGGCAGGAGTTCCTGGTGGCGGCCGGCAACCCCAAGGCCATCCTGATCTTCACCGCGTTCCTGCCGCAATTCGTCGACTCGACCCAGGCCATTGCGCCGCAGTTCGTGGTGTTGGGCACGCTGTTCCTGGTGCTGGAGTGGATCGCCATCGGCGCCTATGCCTACATGGGCCTGCACATGCGTCGCTGGTTCGCCAGGCCGTCGGGCAAGCGGATGTTCAACCGCTGCTGCGCCGGGTTGTTGTCGGCAGCGGCTTCGGTCCTGCTGATGGCCAGACGCGCCTGAAATGTTGGTAATCAGTGTGGGAGCGAGCCTGCTCGCGAAAGCGTAGTGTCATCCAGTATCGAGGTGACTGGCACGCCGCCTTCGCGAGCAGGCTCGCTCCCACAGGGTACTGCCTGCAATGAACGAAATTCGCTGTCGATTTTCCGGTGGAGACCACCCCTGACGCGATCTATGCTGCGCCCATGAACCTACAAAAAACGCTGCTCCCGCCCCGCACCGAGATGGTTCGCGCCATGCTCGAACGAGACACCTCCTACGAGGGCGTGTTCTTTACGGCGGTCAAGACCACAGGCATCTTCTGCCGCCCCGGCTGCACCGCCCGCAGTCCGAAGCCCGAGAACGTCGAGTTCTTTGCCAACGCCCAACAGTGCCTGGCGGCGGGCTACCGCGCCTGCCTGCGCTGCAAACCAATGGACACCGCCGCCAGCGCGCCGGACTGGGTGCAGACGTTGTTCAAGTCGGTAGACGCCGACCCGGAACAGCGCTGGACCGACGCCCAGCTACTGGCCGCAGGCATCGAGCCGCTAAAACTGCGGCGCTGGTTCAAGCAGCATTTCGGCATGACCTTCCACGCCTGGCTGCGCGCCCGGCGCCTGGGCATGGCATTGGGCGGGATCAAACAGGGCGACTCCATCGACGCCGTCGCCTTCGATTCCGGCTACGAGTCCCTGAGTGGTTTCCGCGATGCCTTCCAGAAGTCGTTCCACATCACCCCGGGCCGCGCGGCCAACAGCGAGCCGCTGCTGTTCACGCGCCTGACCACGCCGCTGGGGCCGATGATCGCCATGGCCGAACGGCGTGGGCTGGTGCTGCTCGAGTTTCTCGACCAGGCATCGCTGCCCCCGGAGGTTGAAGCGCTGCAAAACCGTTTCGGTTATGCCGTGGCACCGGGGCACAACGTGCATTTGCAGCAGATCGAGGCGCAATTGTCCGAGTATTTCGCCGGCACGCTCACCGAGTTCAGCGTGGCCTTGCACATGCCCGGCAGCGAGTTCTCGCGCCGGGTCTGGGCGGAACTGGCGAAGATCCCCTACGGCCGGACCACCACCTACGGCGCCATCGCGGCGATCCTCGGCAAGCCCGGTGCCAGCCGGGCGGTGGGCCTGGCCAACGGGCATAACCGCTTATCGATTGTGGTGCCCTGCCACCGGGTGATCGGCGCCGACGGCTCGCTGACCGGCTACGCTGGAGGCCAGCCACGCAAGGCGTTTCTGCTCAGGCTGGAGAACGCGCCGGTGCAGCTCACGGAGCAGCTGGCGCTCTGAACCCCCACGTCTTTTTCAAAAGGAAGGAAGCTCGATGGACAGGCTCGACAATCAACTGCACCAATTGCATCAGCAGGGTTTGCTGATCCTCACCAACGTCGCCGATGCCGCCGGGGCGCGACTGGTGGAGCAACTGGGCAACAAGGCCGTGGCCACCAGCAGCGCGGCGGTGGCCTGGGTGCATGGTTATCCGGACGGCAATACCCTGCCCCTCGAGCGCCTGGTCTCGACCGTCGAGTCAATTGCCCGGGTCATTTGTGTGCCGCTGACCGTGGACATCGAAGCCGGTTATTCCGATGACCTGGAACGCGTGGCACAGGTGGTTGACGCGGTGATCGCCGCCGGCGCCGTCGGGATCAACATCGAGGACGGTTCCTCGCCGCCGGAGTTGCTGGTACGCAAGATTGAAACCGCCCGCCAGGTGGCCGAACGGCGCAACGTCAACCTGTTCATCAATGCACGCACCGATGTCTACCTGCGCGGCCTGGTGCCTGCCGAAGATCGCGTCGCCGAAACCCTCAGGCGCGCCGCGCTGTATCAGGCGGCCGGGGCCAACGGCCTGTTCGCGGCCGGCGTTACCGGCGAGTACGAGATCAAGGCGCTGTGCCACGGCACCTCGCTGCCACTGAATGTGCTCGGGTTCCCGGGCCTGCCGTCACCCGAAGCGCTCGAGGCACTCGGCGTTCGCCGCCTGAGCGCCGGGTCGGGCATCGCCGAATTCCTCTACGGCGCCATGGCCGGCATCGCCAAAAGCTTTCTGCAAACCGGCAAGTTCGACAGCCATGACCTGAAGGCGTTGACCTACGGCGAAGTGAACGCCCTGTTGAAACCGTCCGGGAAAGCCTGAGCCCATGTCCGACGGCTATCTGGCCGCCAGTCGGTTCCTGGCCGCCATCGATGAAGACTGGCGCCGCCACATCGACACCATCGGCCCGTGCCTGCACCAACCACATCCGGCGCGTGATCCCTATGAATCGCTGGTGCGGGCGATTGCCTATCAGCAACTGCACGCCAGGGCCGGCGATGCGATTGTCGGCCGCCTGCTGGCGCTGTTTGGTTCGGGTGCGTTTCCCCGGCCCGAGCAGATCGTCGCGACCGATTTCGACCGGATGCGCAGTTGCGGGTTTTCCGCGAGCAAGATCGCGACCATCCAGGGCATCGCCCAGGCGTCGCTGGACGGCTTGGTGCCGGATTACGCCACGGCGCTGGCCATGGACGATGAAGCGCTGATCGAACGGTTGATCACGTTGCGCGGCGTCGGTCGCTGGACTGTGGAAATGCTGCTGATCTACAGCCTGGAGCGGCCGGATATCCTGCCGGCCGATGATTTTGGCGTGCGTGAGGGTTATCGACGGCTCAAGGGGCTGGACGTGCAGCCGACGCGCAAGCAGATGATCGAGATCGGGTTGGGGTGGAGCCCGTATCGGACGGTGGCGGCCTGGTATTTGTGGCGGTTGCCTAACAAATAGACCGCGTTATCGTTCATCGCTGCGATGCGGCGACCCGACAAGCCCGCTCCCACAGGTCTTATGTCGAACACAAAACCTGTGGGAGCTGGCTTGCCAGCGATGGCGTCAGACCAGATAACACTACAACCCCGACTTCAACCGACTGAACGCCCGGATCAACGCCCGGTTGAACGCCTTGCCATTGTCATTCTTGCTGTACAGCGAAGCCTTGACCGCCGCCGGCGGGTACGTCCCCGGATCGTTGCGGATCGCCGGGTCGACCAAGGCATCCGCCGCCGTGATCGCATTGGCGTAATGGATGGTGTCGGTGATCGGCGCGATCACCTCCGGGGTCATCAGGTAGTCCATCAAGGCAAGACCAGCCTTTGGATGCGGTGCGTCCCCGGGAATGACCATGGCGTCGAACCAGATCAGCGTGCCCTCCTTCGGAATCCGGTACTTGAGCGAATACGGCTTGCCCGCGGCCTCGGCCTGGCCTGCCGCGATGCCCACGTTGCCGTTCCACGACATCGCCACGCAGGTGTTGCCGTTGGCCAGGTCGCTGATGTTCAGGTCGTTGTCGAAGTAGCGAATGTACGGCCGAATCTTCGCCAGTTGCTGTTCGGCCAGTTTCAGGTCGTCGAGGTTCTGGCGGTTGATGTCCAGCCCCATGTATTTCATGACCGCCGCAAACACTTCGTTGGGATCGTTGAGCAGGCTGACGCCGCAATCGGCGAATTTAGAAACCACGGCCGGGTCGAACAGCATGGCCCAACTGTCGGTCGGCGCGTCGGGCAGGCGCTGCTTGACCGCCTCCTCCTGATAGCCCACGCCCGTGGTGCCCCAGGCGTAGATCCCGGCATAACGGTTGCCCGGATCGAACACCGCCATGTGCTGGCGGAACTCCTCGCCGACGCCGGCAAAGTGCGGCAGCTGCTGCTTGTCGACCGTCTGCACCGCGCCACTCTCGATAGCCCGGGACAGGTGCTGCCCCGCCGTCAGCACCAGGTCGTAGCCACTGCGGCCGGTGAGCAACTTGGTCTCGACGGTTTCCAGGGAGTCAAAATGATCGGCCACCACATGGATGCCGGTTTTCGCTTCAAAGTTCTTCAAGGTGTCGGGGGCCAGGTACTCGCCCCAGATGTACAGGTTGACCACCGGCTTGGCGGTATCGGCGGCCTGCACACACAGGGGTGCAAGCACCAGCAGTATTGCTTGAGTCAGTTTGTGCAGGCCCATGGTTACACTCCTTTGCCAGCGTACTGCGGCATGGTGATGCACGCGACGTTGCCGCCGCCGAGGAGGATTTCCCGGGAGTTTTCGATACCGACGATGCTGTGCTGCGGGAACAGCTCGGCCAGGGTCGCCATCGCCACCTTGTCGTTGCGATCACCAAACAGCGGCACCACGATGGAGCTGTTGCCGGCGTAGTAGTTGATGTACGACGCGCAGATTTTCGTCCCGGCCTGGCGGGTATGGGTGCTGTCCTGTTGGTCCAGGCCTTCGGCTTCTTCGGCGGTCCACTCCAGCACATCCGGCTGCGGCAGCTTGTGCACGATCAACTCGCGGCCACGACTGTCGCGGGTGCTGCGCAGGATGTCGTAGGCCTCCTGATAGATTTCCCACTGCGGGTCGTCGCGGTTGTCGGTCCATTGCAACACCACTTCGCCGGGACGCACGAAGCACGCAAGGTCGTCGACATGGCCATCGGTTTCGTCGAATTTGCAGCCCCGTGGCAGCCAGATCACCTGCTCGGCGCCAAGGTAATCGGTCAGGCGACGGGTGACTTCGTCCTTGCCCAGATGCTGGTTGCGGTTGCGGTTGAGCAGGCATTGTTCGGTGGTGAGGATGCTGCCCTGGCCGTCGCTCTGGATGCCGCCCAGTTCGGCGATCAGCGGCGCGCGATAACGGTCGAAGCGTTCGATTTCGAGGATCTTGCTCGCGATCTGGTCATCCTTGTCCCACGGGTAGTACAAGCCACCGTCGAGGCCGCCGTAGGCGTTGAATTCGAAGTCGACGCCGCGCACTTCGCCGCTCTGGTCATTGACCACAAAGCACGGGCCGCTGTCGCGGAACCAGGTGTCGTTGCAGGTCATTTCCACCACGCGCACTTGCGGCGGCAACTGCCGGCGCGCGGTGGCGAACTGGGCCGCCGAGGCGCACACGGTCACCGGTTCGCTCATGGAGATGGCGGTGACGATCTGCACCCAGACTTTCTGCGCAGGCTTGGCACCGTTGCGCCACACGTCAGTGCGCTCCGGCCAGCCGAGCCAGCAGCCGGACTTGGCTTCGAATTCGCCGGGCAGACGGAAACCGTCCTGTTTGGGGGTGGTGTCGAGCAAACGGGCCATGGTCAAACCTCTTCAGCAGGGATTGGAATGACCACAGGCTAAGGGCGTTGGCGCCTGGCTCGCCAACGATGAATATTACGGAATACTTGAATTCAACTCATCAATCGAGCAACTGATCGTTGAACCATTCCAGCATCTGCGCCACCGCCGGACGTTCCAGCCGCACCCGTTCGCACACCAGCGCGTATTGGCCCAGGGCGGTCATGCTGGACGTGAATGGCCGGACCAGGCGACCGCTGAGCAAATCTTCCTGGGCCGTCAGGTTGTCGCCCATGGCCACGCCCTGCCCTTGCGCGGCGGCTTCCAGCGCGAGCCCGGCGTGGGCGAAATACAGCTGCCGGTCGGGGCGCTGGTCGCCGGCATGGCTGGTGAGCCACGCGGTCCAGGTCTTGCCGTCCTGATCGTCGTGCAGCAGGCAATGGCGAACCAGGTCTTTCGGGGTTTTCAGCGAGCCCTGGTTGAACAGCCCGGGGCTGCACACCGGGAAGAACTGTAGCGCCGGCAGCGGCCGGACGAAATACGCGGAGCTGTCCACGGGACCGGTGCCGTAGGTGATCGCCAGGTCGATGTCCTCCCCGGGCGCCGTGGCGTCGATCGGTTGCTCGTACAGGTGCAAGGTGATGTGCGGGTAACGCGCGTAGAAATCCGTGAGCCGGCTCATCAGCCACTTCTGCGCCAGCTCGGCGGTGACCGCCAGGCGCAATACCGCCAGGGATGAAGGGTCGCGCAGTTCATCGCAGGCCTCGCCAATCAGCTCGAAGGCTTGTTGCAAGCTCTGCATCAGGCGCCCGGCGGCCAGGGTCGGGCGAATCTGCCGGCCCTCGCGCACGAACAGCGATACACCGAGCTGCTCTTCGAGCTGGCGAATCTGATGGCTGACCGCGCTGTCGGTGACACACAGCTCGGCCGCCGCACGGCCGAAATGGGCATGGCGGGCGGCGCATTCGAAGGTGCGCAGGGCTGCCAGGGAAGGTAATCGTCGCATTGGGTTTTGATCCCGGTTTTTTAGAGGGCCATGCTGACTTGGCCGTTGGTGGGCGTCCAGTGGGACCGTGTAATCGTTCATCGCCGGCAAGCCAGCTCCCACAGGGGATTGTGGTGAACACAGTCTTATGTTCAACCACAAATCCTGTGGGAGCGGGCTTGCCCGCGATGAGGCCAGCCCATTCACCACAAATCCAACGCCCTATCACGCTGACTGATCAACGATGACACGCCCCGAAACCCGGCGCATGTTGATGCCTCAACCGGAGGGATTCGCCATGCTCGACACACTCAAACAGATCAACTCGACCTCGGCCTTCAACCGCTGGGCCGGTTTCGAAGTGACCCGCGCCGAAAGCGGCGAAGCCGAACTCACCCTGGCTTTTCGCGCAGCCGACATGGCGCAATACGCCGGCTTCCTGCATGCCGGCCTGATTGGCGCGATGCTCGATACCGCCTGCGGCTTTGCCGCCGGGACGGTCGCCGGCAACGTGCTGGCCTCGCATTTCTCGGTCAATTGCCTCGCGCCTGCGGTGGGTGAAGTGTTCATCGCCCGGGGCCGCGTGGTTAAGGCCGGCAAGAAGCAGGTGTTCGCCCGCGCCGAGCTGTTCGCGCAAACCGGCGATCAACTGAAACTGGTGGCGACCGGCGACGCGATTCTGGTGCCTGTCCAATAGCCGCGACGATCCAGGTGCAGCCCGGGGATCAGCAGTTCGATCTGTACCCCGAAGAATCCATCACCCAGTGGCATCAGCGGCTGGGGCTGGCTCGCTGAGAATAATTATCAATTTTTTTCACACGGCAGTTCCCCTTTGCGTTTTTCGTTCGGTTAACCCCTCAGAAGCACTTCAACTACCGATCGATTCGATGCAAAGGGATCCCCATGTCGCACCAGCTTGTCGCCCGTTTCCGTTTTGCCTTGTGCCCTCTGGCGCTGGCCCTGCCCGCCGCCCTGCTGAGCCTCGCTGCCCACGCCGCTGAAACCGATGCCGAGAAGAAGCCGGCCAGGGACGACGGCGTACTGCAACTGGGGGCAACGACCATTTCCGGCCAGGCGCTCGGCGCCACCACCGAAGGCACCCGCTCCTACACCACCGGTTCCACGTCTTCGGCCACCGGCCTGCCCCTGTCGATCCGCGAGACGCCGCAATCGGTGACGGTCATCACCCGCCAGCAGATGGACGACCGCGGCGTGCAGAGCGTCGGCGATGCTCTGCGCAACACCCCCGGCATTTCGACGCAGAAGTACGACAGTGACCGTACCGAATTTTCCGCCCGTGGTTTTGCCATCACCAACTTCCAGTACGACGGCATCAACATTCCGTATGACGGTGTCTACGGTGAAAACCCTGCCAACGGCGACGACGCCTCCAGCCTGGACCGCATCGAGATCGTCAAGGGCGCGACCGGCCTGATGACCGGTGCGGGCGACCCGTCCGCCACCGTCAACCTGATCCGCAAGAAGCCGACCAAGGAGTTCAAGGCGTCGATCAGCGGGACCGTCGGTTCGTGGGACGCCTATCGCAGCGTCGGTGACATTTCCGGTTCGCTGAACGATTCCGGCAGCGTGCGTGGCCGCTTTGTCGGCGCTTATTCCGACAAGAACTCCTACCAGGACCATTACAGCCAGAAGAAAGACCTGTTCTACGGCATCCTCGAAGCCGACCTGACACCCGACACCCTGCTGACCTTCGGTGTCGACAAATCGAGCGCCACCCCGCGCGGTTCGTCCTGGACCGGCAACCCGGTGTACTTCTCCGATGGCGGGCGTACCGACTTCCCGCGTCACTTCAACCCGGGCGCCGACTGGAGTCGTCGCGACTTCGACGACATCACCTACTTCGCCTCCCTGGAACAGGCCCTGGCCAACGACTGGAAGTTCAAGGCCACCTTCGACCAGAAAACCACCGATCACGACACTCGCCTGGCCTCGGCCAGCGGCGGCAACCCGGACCGCGCCACTGGTGAAGGCATGTTCCTGTACTGGGGGCGCTGGGAAGGTCATCGCGTGCAAAACACCGCTGACGTCAACGTCTCCGGCCCCTTTACCCTCGGTGGCCGCGAACATGAGCTGACGGCGGGTTTC
Organism: Pseudomonas sp. S2_H10; assembly: GCF_054668285.1. Taxonomy (NCBI): domain Bacteria; kingdom Pseudomonadati; phylum Pseudomonadota; class Gammaproteobacteria; order Pseudomonadales; family Pseudomonadaceae; genus Pseudomonas; species Pseudomonas sp. S2_H10. Next base: position 6,597,569 of record NZ_CP162754.1, on the reverse strand, counting down.
ATGGCTTCCCACTCACGCCAGACCGGCGCGACCTTCGACACCAGCGCCTTCGCCATGGTCCCGGGCAGCATCTATGACTGGAACGGCGATCTGCCGGAACAGAACTTCCCGAAAAACGGCAAGTACGAACGCACCCAGAGCCAGAACGGCCTGTACCTGGCCACGCGCCTGCACGCGACCGACGACCTGTCGATCATCCTCGGCAGCCGCTTGAGCACCTACAAGTACAACGAAGACTATTCGTACTATCCGGATGCCGGCCTCGATGACACCCATGCCAGCTACAAGGAACATGGGGTGGTCACGCCCTACGCCGGCGTGGTTTATGACCTGGACGACACCTACTCGGCCTACGCCAGCTACACCAGCATCTACCAGCCGCAAACCTACAAGGACATCAACGGCTCGACCCTGGCCCCGGTCGAAGGCGACAGCTACGAAGCCGGCCTGAAAGCCGCTTACTTCGACGGCCGACTGAACGCCAGCCTGGCCTTCTTCCGCATCGAACAAGACGGTGTCGCCGAATCGATCGGCACCAACCCGGTGACCAACGAAGGCATCTACAAAGCCATCGACGGCGCGACCACCAAAGGCGTGGAACTGGAACTGGCCGGTGAAGTAACCGATGGCTGGAACGTGTCGGCCGGCTACACCTACGCCCGCACCCGTGACGCCGATGAGCAGCGCATCTATGGCTTCCCGCTGTCGACCAGCAAACCGGAACACGTCGTGCGCACGTTCACCACCTACCGCCTGCCCGGCGCACTGGACCAGGTGACCATCGGCGGCGGCATCAGCTGGCAGAGCGCGTTCTACGGCAAGATCTACAGCCCGACCGTGGGCGACTACACCCGCATCAAGCAAGGCGGCTACACCCTCGTCGACCTGATGAGCCGCTACCAGTTCAACGAGAACCTGAGCTTCACCGTCAATGCCAACAACGTCTTCGACAAACGCTATTTGACGGGCCTGGGCAACTTCGACACCACCTACTACGGCGAACCACGCAACGTGATGCTGACCACAACGTGGGATTTCTGAAGCTGAACGACTGACAGGAAACACCGTAATACCTGTGGGAGCCGGCTTGCCGGCGATGGACTCAAGTGCGCCGCGCTTAGTCAGGACGCACGCGTTATCGTTGACGACCATCGCCGGCAAGCCGGCTCCTACAGGTACCGGTGTTTTCCGGAATTACGTGAAAAACCTTTTTGAGTTAAACACACACTTACACCGCCGCCGAAAACAAATGGCCTCCAACACTTTCAGCAACCATTAAATAACTTGCAATCAACTACGAGACATCAATCTTCCTCCTTCCGATATAGTCGCCCACCTTTACGACTCACTCAAAAACTTACCTACCAAGGAAGGTGGCCATTCTCATGAGTAAACCATTGAACCTGTTCAATCCATTACCCGCGACTGCGGACATGGAAGAGCGCCAAGCCATTGCCAGCACTTTGACGTTAATTTTCGACTTATCAGACAAGGACAATTTGCCAGCCAGTGCCCGGGCGAACGAAACGGTCGAAATCAATGACATCATCGTTAAAATCATTGAGGGCAGTGATTTCGAACAGAGCCATCTGTTCCAGTAAAACCGTGCTTCGCCAATTGGTTCGACAGCCAGAATTCGCAAGACTTTCCGGCCCCTACGGCCCGACTTCGGACGAATTCATCCTGATTACCGAAGACGGCACTCTTCTACAGGCTGAAACCACTCAATCACCGGCCACACACTTTGAATTCGAAGAAGTCACCGATGCAGTGACCCGCGCCATTCCCACATCAAAAGCTGATATAGAACTTCTGGCAAAAACCGCAGCATTGACCGGGAGCATTGTTTCCTCAAGTGACTATATTCCACTGAAGAACTGGTTGAAGTTCCATCAACTGAACACACCAAAAAACATTCCCGACATTTCCAATCTCATCAGCCTGCTACAACTTGAACTTCCAGCGCCGCCCACCTATGGAAACTATTGGGGCCTGTCGGGTGACACTGAGGAAACGTTGCTCGCCATTACGCCAGATCAGCATTTACTGATAAAACAACAAATTGCGCGGGTGGTGAACAAGGACAGCGTCCGACCGGAACCCCTGCTCAATTATTTAACCGACACCTTGTTTGACGGCAATCGATCCGCCGCATTCCTGCAGGAAGAACCCGAAAAAAGCTGGGAGCTGATTGTCGAAGCTCCCAGGGCCAGGGATTTCGCCCAAGCCTGTTTCGAAGCCATGAATCTCAACGCGGTTTCTGCCGAAAAACCTCTGTCGCCTCATCAGTGCAGCAGGTTGCTGGTTGCCGCGGTCATGCTGGATTTTGGTCTGGCCGAAGAGAGTGAGCAGCAGTTCTACCGCTCGTTTCACCTATACGAACCACGCTATGTTCAGGCGAATCCTTACGACATCAGGAAAAAGTTTACCGACATCGTCGTCAATTCGTTCTTTGTTCAGGCAACGGCTGCACCTCTGGCGTTGCAATTGATATTCGCCGGCCTTGCACCTGAATTCCTGGTGTATGTGCCAGCGGCACTGCAATTGGGTTCCTCGGGCTGGGTCATGCTACGCAAGTCAGTGATGCTCGCCGAAGCCACTGCGCCCGGGTTGTCGCGCCGCATGTCCTATGCAAGCCTGAACGAACTGGGCGCCATCGCGCCTGCCAGTCCCGCCCAACAGGCACTGCATGACTTGATCCTGACCCGTTGTGTTCTGGACTGGAACACGATCAATGGTCTTGACCTGGAGAATGCCGAAAATTTGCCGACGCAAACACTCGTCGAGCATGCCACAACGCAATACAACGCCTTCCTTGAGGAAACACGCGAAGCCTTCAAGAACATTTCCACTGCTCCGCCGAGTCGCAGGGCGATCGCCCGGTCTGTGATCCAGGCAACAGGACTGGACCCGGAACTCAAGATAAGCGATTACGCCAGCGCGCCGGAGTCTCTACTTGACCTGTATCTGGCGCGCCGATTGACGGCTTACACCTTTGAACGGGAACGACTCCATAGCCTCGAACCCGTTAACACGCTGTATGCCAGGGAAGTCGACAGCCAATACGCACTGCATAAAAAAGGCCTGACGACTTTCATTCGTCTCGCACTGTCGCAAATCCCTCTTGAAGACCGGGTAGCCATCGAACAGGGCTATCTGGCGCTATACCGGGTGCTCACCGTTCCCCCGATCGGGATTGATGGCCAGATACACCGATCAGGCGAAAAAGTCGCACCTTATGGGATCGTCATGCTGAGTAAAGTCAACGAGGAGGTGACTGCCTACGACCTGTTCGCACTGCTGGGGGCGTGCCGGATAAATCAAGAGCTGACCCGTCAGATCCCCGGCCCCGACAGCAATAACAGAAGGGATAAGGGCGAGGGAGCGTTAAAGACAGAAATTTTCCTGTTCGAGGCATCCATTGACAGCGAGGTCTACTTCAAAGGCAAGGCGCTCGATAACGGCTCGCAACCCGGTACACGCAACGTTCTGCTGGAACAGTTTGCCAGTATCGATAGAAATAGCTCGATCTCCTATCAACGTAGCCCGATGCAGAGCTATCACTCCAGACGATTCCGTGAACTCGCGCAACATTTGGCAGAACACCAGCCGCCCCTGCCCTACGATGCTTTCTATGCCATGGGTTACGACAAAACCGAACTGGAAGAAAGCTACGAACAATGGCAGCGACTCCTCCAGACAGTTCTGAACATCCTTATCCCGTTCAAGGAATGCATTGAAGGACTGGCGTCGGGCAACAAAAAACAGCGCAGCGACGCGTTGTTCAGCTGTGTGATGGACGCGACCCTGCTGCTGTTCACCTTCGTGGGTGGCGCCGGCGCCTTTACCAAAGCATTCGCCAGCAGTTCAAGACTGCTCAGCCTGGGCAAGGTCGGCTCACGTTTCGTGCTGTCGCTGTTCAACCCGCTGGACGGCGTTCCGCAACTGATTCAGGGCGGTGCCAGACTGATCGGCAAGGGCGCCCTTAAACTGGGTGCCCACGGCCTTTCGATCACACGGTTGGGTGCCGGACAGCTGCGTCGGTTGACGAGTAGTTCCAGCGGCTCCTACGACCTGATCAAGGCGCTCAGCAAATCCGGCGCCGCTGCCGAGCTGCGCATGAGCCTGCCGACAGTGGCCCATGCCCGTGCGCTGTTCAAGGATGACACGCTGGAAACCGTCGAACAGATCGTTGTGCGGCTCAGTGAGAAAAACGTTCTCCTGCCCAAGGGCGCATCATCCGCGGAGCTGGAGCATCTGTTTAACAATGCCATCAGAGAAGCCGCACTCCCGGCGCGACCACTCCAGGAGCTGGAGTCGTTGATCGGCCATCAGGCCACCAACGACCTACTGATCGCGTTCATTGAAGGCAAGCCCAGCCGCTTCGATGGAACCCGGTTCACCATAGGCGCCCGTGACTATTCGGAAACGCTGGGCTTTGTCGCCGAACTTGAAACAAAGAAAGTCAGCTACCTCAAGAATCACCAGCAGAGTGTGTTGAAGCAGGATCTGGGCAAAGCGCCCTATGCCGATGTCATGCCCGAATCCGCCTTCAATCCCCAGGGCTATACCGACAATGCGCAGAGAGCCGGCGCCTGGATGCTGAAGGGATCGACGTCCGACGGCAACGACTTCGAAAACATCGTTGCGTTACTGCGTGAGTACGCGGGCAACAATAAATCGCTCACCGATTCTGCCGTCATCAAGGAGATCCACAGCCGGCTCGTCCCCCAACTCGCTGGCTCGGTGCGCAACGCAGGTGCGCCATCGAAATATGGCGGCAGCATCAGCGGTTTTGCGCTGATGGACCAACACCTGAAAACCCTGGATGCCGCCCATGAGCACTTTGACAAACACTTGCTGGCGGCCATTGCAGGCTTTCAGGGGTTCGGCGACGGTAATGGCCGCACCGCCAGCGCGGCGTATGCCATCAGCCAACTGCGCGGTGACCGGTTTACGCCAATGCCAAAACACGTGTTTTTGTCATTGAGCGATCTGGGCTGAAAACCAAACGGGCATGATCCTTACGCTTGGGACGGCCCTTTCAGTTCGACCTGGTTGCCGTCCGGATCGAAGCAATAGATAGACAGCCCACTGCCTTCGGCACCGAAGCGCACGGCGGCTTTCTCGGGTGCCAGGCCGAAGGACTGCAAGTGACTGATCAGCGCTTCCTCGTCGAACGGCTCGATGCGCAGGCAGAAATGATCGACATTGCGCCGTTCGCGGGCAGCGGCAGCACCGCCCTTGCGGCCGAGTTCGCCCCGGATGTCGACGAGGTCGATCATCGAGGCACCCGCCCGCAAGTGCACCATGCCCAGATCGTCGCGGCGCTTGACCAGTTCGGCGCCGAATACATCGCCGTAAAAATTGATGCTTCGTTCGAGATCCTCGACGCGCAGGACAATGTGATCGATCTGTTTAATCGTGAACGCTTGCATTGGAATGATCCCTGAAAATATCGTCTACAGCATGACCGGTGACCCGTTGACTGTAGTTCAGGGCCACCAAAATTCACTGATGACTGTCCGGTGGTGGCACTTTGCAGGTTACGCCGCAGCCGGTACACCGCTATGAAAGCGGAATTCGACGTCCGGCGACTCGATCAGTTCCTGCTCGGCGGCGCGGACCTTGTCGATCACCTGGGCGATGTCCTTGGCGTCACCATACTGGTAGGCCAGTTTCAGATAACCCTGGAAATGCCGCGCCTCGCTCTTGAGCAGACCGAAATAGAACTTGCCCAGTTCCTCGTCCAGGTGCGGCACCAGCGCTTCGAAACGCTCGCAACTGCGCGCCTCGATGAAAGCGCCCACCACCAGGGTATCCACCAGTTTCACCGGCTCGTGACTGCGCACCACCTTGCGCAGCCCCGACGCATAGCGCCCGGCGGACAGCTGGCGCAGGCCGATCTTGCGGCGTTTCATCAGGCGCATGACCTGCTCGTGGTGCACCAGCTCTTCCCGGGCCAGGCGCGACATCATGTTGATCAGGTCGACGTGGGAGTGATACTTGGCGATCAGGCTCAATGCGGTGCTGGCAGCCTTGAATTCGCAGTTCTTGTGGTCGATCAGCAGGGTTTCCTGGTCGGCCAGCGCGGCTTGAACCCAGCCGTCGGGGGTGCGGCAGCCAAGGAACTCGTGAATTTCGGGAAGGATCATGGGGCTCACGGAAAAATAGGTTCAAAACGAAGGGCGCCGATTATACCGGCCTGCCCGCAGACCACCAGTCGCCAACCGTTGATATGCATCAAGTCACCGAATCGTCGGCAGCAACTATAGTTGTGCAACGCCGTGCCTTTTCATTTTCAGGAGATAGCGATCATGCAAGCCGTACGCAGCATTCTGGTGGTCATCGACCCCGAACACTCCGAAAGCCTGGCGCTCAAACGGGCGAAGCTGATCGCCGGTGTGACCCAGGCCCAGTTGCATCTGCTGGTGTGCGACCCCAAGCATGATCACAGCGGCATGTTGGGTGTACTCAAGGCCGCTTTGCTGGAAGACGGTTACAACGTCACCACCGAGCAGGCCTGGAACCAGAGCCTGCATCAAACCATCATCGATGTGCAGCAAGCCGAAGGCTGCGGTCTCGTGGTAAAGCAGCACTTTCCCGACAGCGCACTGAAAAAGGCCCTGCTGACACCCGAGGACTGGAAACTGCTGCGCCAATGCCCTTCCCCGGTACTGCTGGTGAAAACCGCCGGTTCATGGAAAGACAAAGTGATCCTGGCCGCCATCGATGTCGGCAACACCGACCTCGAACACCGCCACCTGCACGACACCATCATTGATCATGGCTATGACATCGCCACCCTGGCCAAGGCGCACTTGCACGTGATCAGCGCCCACCCGTCGCCGATGCTGTCGTCGGCCGACCCGACCTTTCAACTCAGCGAAACCATCCAGGCGCGCTACCGCGAGCAATGCAGGTCGTTCCAGGCGGAGTTCGACATCGACGATGAACACCTGCACATCGAGGAAGGCCCGGCGGACGTGCTGATTCCGTTCATGGTGCACAAACTGCAGGCGGCGGTGACGGTGATCGGCACCGTGGGCCGCAGCGGGTTGTCAGGGGCGTTGATCGGCAATACGGCGGAAGTGGTGCTCGATGCGGTGGAGAGCGATGTGCTTGTGCTCAAGCCGCAGGAGATCGAGGATCATCTGGAGGAAATGGCCGTCAAGCGTTGAGGCCGAACATGCTTTTGTGGCGAGGGGGCTTGTCGGACCGCCGCACCGCCCCGTTGGGTCGCGAAGCGGCCCCCTGCATTCCGGCAGATGTACTGTGCCAGCTCAATTTGCGACGGCTGCGCCGCCGAACGGGACGGTGCGGCGATCCGACGAGCCCCCTCGCCACATATCAGCGGCTCACCCGCCAAAGACGTCTTTCAGAAACCCCGGCGCAATGTAGCGCTGGTAATGCGCCTCGGAAAGCAGGAAAAACTCCCGATCAATGGCATCGCGCAATTCCGGCAGGTTCCACTCGCGAAATTCCGGCAGCAACACCATCCCGTAGGCTTCGAGGTTGTTGATCACCCGCGCGCCACGGGCAATCAGCTGGTAGGCCCAGCAATATTCCGACTGATGGGGCACGAAGCGGATCTTGCGTTGCTCCAGCTGCATGCGCAGCAGTGCCGGATCGAAAATTTCCACCTTCGCGGCCATCACTTGCGACAGCAACTGCTCAAGACGCAGCCATACCGCGCGCTTTTCTTCCTCGTTGTAACCGTTCCAGTGAATCACTTCATGGTGGAAACGCTTGCAGCCACGGCACACCAGGTCACCGTAGACAGTGGAGCAAAGGCCGACGCACGGCGTCTTGATGGTCTGATTGGGCATAGGTAGGCAAAAACGCGAAAAGCAGAACAGGCCGGCATGTTAGCCCTTTGTCCGATATTCATCACCCCTCAAAGTCAAAGGGTTAAGGTCAATGGCACCTTGCTGGCCGCCTCCACCAAAGTCCAATAAACACTGACTTACCTTAAATTTTTTTTTGCCGTAGAATCAGCCTGCCTTTTTAGGCGCCAATGTCCGTTAGAAGCTGTTTTCAAAGCGTCACGAGCACAGTCGTTCCTTCAGAGCGGTGTTGGCGATGGGTTTTTCCAGCGGGGAAAAGCCCAACGCCAACCCTCATCAGCTCCCGTTCTGCAGGCGTAAAACTTTGAAAGCAGCTTCTGTAAGGAATTGTCGGTAATTCTGGCTAAGTGGCTCACAACGCCATGCAGCGCATGAGTACGGCAATTTCGGGATGAGCGTCCCGGACACCCATTTGGGACCACTGATGAGGGTAATAACTGTGCTTGAAGCCTACCGCAAACATATCGAAGAGCGCGCAGCACTGGGTATCGTTCCCCAGCCGCTAAACGCCGAACAAACTGCAGGCCTGGTCGAGCTGCTGAAAAATCCCCCGGCTGGCGAAGAAGCATTCCTCGTTGACCTGATCACCAATCGCGTTCCGCCAGGCGTGGACGAAGCAGCCTATGTAAAGGCCGGTTTCCTGTCCGCCATCGCCAAAGGCGAAGCCAACTCCCCCCTGATCGACAAGAAACGCGCTGTTGAACTGCTCGGCACCATGCAGGGCGGCTACAACATCGTGACGCTGGTCAACCTGCTGGACGACGCCGAACTGGCGCCAGTAGCTGCCGCAGAACTCAAGCACACCCTGCTGATGTTCGATGCCTTCCACGACGTGGCTGAAAAAGCCAAGAACGGCAACGTTCACGCCCAAGGCGTCCTGCAATCCTGGGCTGACGGCGAGTGGTTCGTGAAGCGCCCGACCCTGGCCGACAAGATCAGCCTGCGCGTGTTCAAGGTCACCGGCGAAACCAACACCGACGACCTGTCCCCTGCTCCTGATGCCTGGTCCCGCCCGGACATCCCGCTGCACGCCCTGGCCATGCTGAAAATGGCTCGCGACGGCATCGTGCCTGACGCACAAGGCGTCACCGGTCCGATGAAGCAGATCGAAGAAATGCGCAACGCCGGCTTCCCTATCGCCTACGTCGGTGACGTGGTCGGTACCGGTTCTTCGCGTAAATCGGCGACCAACTCGGTGCTGTGGTTCTTCGGCGACGACGTTCCTTACGTGCCGAACAAGCGTGCCGGCGGTTTCTGCTTCGGCAGCAAGATCGCTCCGATCTTCTACAACACCATGGAAGATGCTGGCGCACTGCCAATCGAATTCGACGTTTCCAACATGCACATGGGCGACGTGATCGACCTGTACCCCCATGCTGGCAAAGTCTGCAAGCACGGCACCGACGAAGTCCTGACCACCTTCGAAATGAAGACCCCGGTGCTGTTGGACGAAGTACGTGCCGGCGGCCGTATCCCGCTGATCATCGGCCGTGGCCTGACCGAGAAGGCCCGTACCGAGCTGGGTCTGCCACCTTCGACTCTGTTCAAGAAGCCTGAAGCACCGGCTGAAAGCACCAAGGGTTTCACCCTGGCGCAGAAAATGGTCGGCAAGGCTTGCGGCGTGACCGGCGTACGTCCGGGCACCTACTGCGAACCGAAGATGACCACCGTGGGTTCCCAGGACACCACCGGTCCAATGACCCGTGACGAACTGAAAGACCTGGCGTGCCTGGGCTTCTCGACCGACCTGGTGATGCAATCCTTCTGCCACACCGCGGCTTATCCAAAGCCGATCGACGTGACCACCCACCACACCCTGCCTGACTTCATCATGACCCGCGGCGGCGTTTCCCTGCGTCCGGGCGACGGCATCATCCACTCGTGGCTGAACCGCATGCTGCTGCCGGACACCGTCGGTACCGGTGGTGACTCGCACACCCGTTTCCCGATCGGCATCTCGTTCCCGGCCGGTTCCGGCCTGGTTGCGTTCGCCGCAGCCACTGGCGTCATGCCGCTGGACATGCCTGAGTCGATCCTGGTTCGCTTCAAGGGCGAACTGCAGCCAGGCGTCACCCTGCGTGACCTGGTTCACGCCATTCCTTACTACGCGATCCAGGCTGGCCTGCTGACCGTAGAGAAGAAAGGCAAGAAGAACGCCTTCTCCGGTCGCATCCTGGAGATCGAAGGCCTGCCTAAACTGACCGTCGAGCAAGCGTTCGAACTGTCTGACGCCTCGGCTGAACGTTCGGCTGCCGGTTGCACCATCCAGCTGTCCAAAGAGTCGATTGCCGAATACCTGCAGTCCAACATCACCCTGCTGCGCTGGATGATCGGCGAAGGCTACGGCGATGCACGTACTCTGGAACGTCGCGCCCAAGCAATGGAAGCCTGGCTGGCCAACCCTGAGCTGCTGCAAGCGGACAAAGACGCCGAATACGCTGAAATCATCGAGATCGACCTGGCCGACATCAAGGAGCCTGTGCTCTGCGCGCCGAACGACCCGGACGACGCTCGCCTGCTCTCCAGCGTTGCTGGCGAGAAGATCGACGAAGTGTTCATCGGTTCGTGCATGACCAACATCGGTCACTTCCGCGCTGCCGGTAAACTGCTGGAACAGGTCAAGGGTCAGCTGCCAACCCGTCTGTGGCTGTCGCCGCCGACCAAGATGGACGCTCACCAGCTGACCGAAGAAGGCTACTACGGCATCTACGGCAAGGCCGGCGCGCGCATGGAAATGCCGGGCTGCTCGCTGTGCATGGGTAACCAGGCACGTGTAGAGCCGAACTCGACTGTCGTGTCGACTTCGACCCGTAACTTCCCGAACCGTCTGGGTGACGGCGCGAACGTCTACCTGGCTTCGGCCGAGCTGGCGTCCGTGGCTTCCATCCTGGGTCGCCTGCCGACCGTCGAGGAGTACATGGAATACGCTGGCAAGATCGACAGCATGGCGGCCGATGTCTACCGCTACCTGTCCTTCGACCAGATCGCCGAGTTCCGTGAAGCTGCTGCGAACGCCAACATCCCGGTCGTTCAAGCCTAACGTAGCAACGCAATGAAAAACGCCGCCCATCGTGAGATGAGCGGCGTTTTTTTATGCCTGGTTTAACTGACACCGACAAAGTATTCAGCGCCTCTTGGCTCTCTACTCAAGCACTCAACGAATAGATCAACGCCGAAATCGCCACCAGGCCCACCGCCGTCACGAAGACGTTGGACGCCTGACCGCGATAGCGCGCCATCGCCGGCACCTTGCGGATGGCGTACATCGGCATCAGGAACAGGATCGCCGCGATCACCGGGCCGCCGAGGGTTTCGATCATGCCGAGGATGCTCGGGTTCAGCGTGGCGACGATCCAGCACACCACCAGCATGAACGCGGCGGTCATGCGGTCCAGGGCCTTGGCCGACGGACGCTTGCCGCTCTTGACGATCAGCCCCTTGAGTCCTTCGCTGGCACCGATGTAGTGGCCCAGGAACGACTTGGAAATGGCCACGAACGCAATCAACGGCGCCGCGAAGGCGATGGTCGGATTGCTGAAGTGGTTGGCCAGGTACGACAGGATCGACAGGTTCTGCGCCTTGGCTTCCGCCAGTTGCGCTGGCGACAGGGTCAGCACGCAACTGAAAACGAAGAACAGCACCATCGCCACCATCAGCAGGTGGGCGCGGGACAGGATCTGCGAGCTGCGCTCTTCGGCGTGCTCACCGTAGCGACGCTTCTGGTCCACCGCGAACGCCGAAATGATCGGTGAGTGGTTGAACGAGAACACCATCACCGGAATCGCCAGCCACAAGGTGTGCAGCAACGCCGAGGGCGCCGGCACGCTGCTGGCGGTGGCGAGGATGCCGCCGTTCCAGTGCGGAACCAGGTACACCGCCAGGAACAGCAGCGCAACGATGAACGGGTAGACCATCAGGCTCATGGCCTTGACGATCAGTTGCTCGCCGCAACGCACCACCGCCAGCAGGCCGAGGATCAGCACCAGCGACAGCACGGCGCGCGGTGGCGGCGTGATGTGCAGTTGATGCTCGAGGAAGCTGCCCACGGTGTTGGTCAGCGCCACGCTGTAGATCAGCAGGATCGGGAAAATGGCGAAGAAGTACAGCAAGGTGATCAGCGCACCGGCCTTGATGCCGAAATGCTCTTCCACCACTTCAGTGATGTCGGCGCCTTCGCGACCGGACAGCACGAACCGGGTCAGCCCACGGTGTGCATAGAACGTCATCGGGAACGCCAGCAACGCCAGGATCAGCAGCGGCCAGAAGCCGCCCAGGCCTGCGTTGATCGGCAAAAACAGGGTTCCCGCACCAATCGCCGTGCCAAACAGGCCCAGCATCCAGGTGGTGTCCTGGCGATTCCAGTTCGAAAGCGTCGCGGGTGTTGCTGCTACATAGCGTTTGTTGACGCTATTGGCCTGATCATTCATCCGGTGGGATCTCCACATTCCGGTCACTTGCCACCCGGCCAGGACGCGTCGGAATACCCGACAGGCAGCGCCTTGGCCGAAACAGGGGCGCGATTCTGGAGGATTAGTGAACAGAAGCAAAGACTTAGGTGAGGAACGGTGGTACCAGGTTGACGATAATGAACGACACATAACCTGTGGGAGCGGGCTTGCCCGCGAAGGCGGCGGCACATTCAGCGTTGAGTTGACTGACACACCGCTTTCGCGGGCAAGCCCGCTCCCACAGGAATTTGTGCGGCTTTCAGATCCTGCGCTTCATCGCAAGATGGCGTTTACCACTTGATAAAGGTCTACCATCATGTATTTTTAACCCACCTGCATTCCTCCTGGAGTCTTCCCATGCCACTGGTTCGCGTCGACATCAAAAAACATCAGGACCCCACCCACGCCAAGCGCATCGGCCAACTGATCTACGCCGCCATGCACAGCACCATCGGCGTGCCGGAAAACGATAATTTCCAGATCCTCAACGAACACGATGAGCAGCATTTCATCTTTGATCCCGGTTACCTGGGCATCGACCGCACCGACCAACTGGTGGTGATCCAGATCACCATGAGCGAAGGCCGGACCATCGAGCAGAAAAAACGCCTCTACAAGACCATCGCCGAGAGCCTTCACGCAGAGCTGGCGTTACGCCTGGAGGACGTTTTCATCAATCTGGTGGAAGTGAAAAAAGAGAATTGGTCGTTCGGCAACGGAATTGCCCAATACGCCCTCTGATAGTCAACCTGCAGCCCCGAGAGTGACCCATGCCCCGAGTTTCCCGCAAACAAGCCGACCTCAACCGCGAGACCATAGTCGACGCCGCCACACGGCTGTTTCGCGAACGCGGCCTGCACGGAATCAGTGTGGTCGAAGTGATGGCGGCGGCGGGCCTGACCCACGGCGGTTTCTACGGCCACTTCGAATCCAGGGAAGCGCTGGCGCAAGAAGCCAGCGCAAGGGCTTTCAAGCAAGCCGCGCAAAACTGGCAAGCGCGGGTGGCCGACCAGGACAGCAAGGACGCTGCCCGCCGCGCCGTGGTCGAACCGTACCTGTCCAATGAAAGCCGGGACAACCCGGGCGAAAGCTGCCCGGTGGTGGCCTTTGCCGGAGACATGTGCCATGAGGCCGCCCAGAGTGGCTTGCGGCAAACGTACGTGCAGGGCCTGAACGACCTGCTCGATTCCCTCGGTTCGCTGCTGGACACCGAGGACGAAGCCTGCAGACGGCAGCAGGCGCTGGCGCAGTACTCAATGATGTTCGGCGCGCTGATGCTGTCCCGGGCGACCCGCGGCGATCCACTGTCGGACGAAATTCTCGAGGCCGCCCGCGCCACTCTCATGCCCGGAAAACCGTAGGAGCCGGCTTGCCGGCGATGGACGCCAATGCGCCGCGTTTATCCCATTCAAACGCGTCATCGTTAACGACCATCGCTGGCGGTTGCCAAGCTATCCTTGAATCTGCAATCTCAAGCGACGTTTTGCCGATTTTCCGATGCCCACAGGGAGCCAAGCATGCCTGTAACCGTTCTGGTACTGGTTGAAACCATCAATGATTACCTGCCTATCCTCGAACATCAGGGCTTCCACCTGATTCTGGCCCCGACACCCGCCGAGCGCGCCGAAGCCATCGCCCGCCACGCCGGCCAGATCGACGCCGTCCTCACCCGCGGCCCATTGGGGCTGTATGCCGATGAAATCGCCGCGTTGCCCAACCTCAAGATCATCTGCGTGATCGGCGCCGGCTATGAACACGTCGACCTGCAGGCCGCCGCCAACCGGGGTATCACCGTCACCAACGGCGCCGGGGTCAACGCCTCGTCCGTCGCCGACCATGCCATGGCGCTGCTGCTGTCGCTGGTGCGCGACGTACCCCGCTGTGATGCCGCCGTACGGCGCGGCGAGTGGCCGAAGATCATGCGCCCTTCCCTCGCCGGCAAACGCCTGGGCGTCCTCGGCCTCGGCGCGGTCGGCATGGCCATCGCCAAACGCGCCGGCGCCGGGTTCGACATGAGCATCAGCTACCACAACCGCCAGCATCGCAGCGATGTGCCCTACACGTTCTGCTCGACCCCGACCGAACTGGCGCGCGCCTCGGACTTCCTGATCGTCGCCACGCCCGGCGGCCTGGGCACCAAGCACTTGATCAATCGCCAGGTCCTCGACGCATTGGGTCCCCAGGGGTTTATCGTCAACATCGCCCGGGCCAGCGTAATTGCCACCGCGGACCTGATCACGGCCCTGGAGCAACGCCGGATCGCCGGTGCCGCGCTGGATGTGTTCGATCACGAACCGCAAGTACCTGATGCACTCAAGCACCTGAGCAATGTGATCCTCACGCCCCATGTCGCCGGGCTGTCCCCGGAAGCCACCCAAGGCACCGTCGAGCTGGTGGGCAAGAACCTCGTGGCGTTTTTCTCCAGCCAACCGGTGCTGACGCCGATCGACTTACCGCCCGCCAAGAGCCGGGTCGCTCATTGACGGCAATTCAAACAGCTGTATCAAAAACAATGATTGGCCGGCAACACGCTCACCTATAAGAGCCGCTCGCGGTTGTGGGTCTGGAGTGTGCGCATTAGATTAGCCAATAGTTTCAGGCCTCCAGAATAAGCAGAAGGGATAAGCATGGCGCTTAATGACCAATCCACCCGTATCCGCACCGGCGAAGAGCTCGATGCCAGCCTGATCGATCCCTACCTCAAGGCCCATATTCCGGGGCTCAGCGGTTTGCCGAAGATCAGCCAGTTTCCGGGCGGCGCTTCAAACCTCACCTATTTGCTGGAATACCCCGAACAGGAATTCGTCCTGCGTCGCCCGCCGTTCGGCCACAAGGCCAAATCCGCCCATGACATGGGCCGTGAGTTCCGCATCCTCAATCAACTGCGCGACGGTTTTCCGTACTGCCCGAAAGCCTACGTGCACTGCACCGACGAGTCGGTGATCGGTGCCGAGTTCTACGTGATGGAACGGGTCAACGGCATCATCCTGCGCTCGGACCTGCCGCCGGAACTCGGGCTGGACTCGGCGAAAACCGAAGCCCTGTGCAAGAGCTTCATCGACAAGCTCGTCGAACTGCATCGCGTCGACTACAACGCCTACGGCCTGGGCGACCTCGGCAAGCCCGAAGGTTACGTGGCGCGGCAAATCAAGGGCTGGAGCGATCGCTACGAAAAAGCCCTGACCCCGGATGCGCCGCTATGGGAAACGGTCAAAGCCTGGCTCAACGACAAGATGCCGGCCGATCACCCGACCTCCAGCATCGTGCACAACGACTACCGCTTCGACAACGTCATCCTCGACCCGAACAACCCGATGCAGATCATCGGCGTGCTCGACTGGGAACTGACCACCCTGGGCGACCCGTTGATGGACCTGGGCAACACCCTCGCCTACTGGATCGAAGCCGACGACCCGGCGCCCGTGCAGATGATGCGCCGCCAGCCGAGCCACGCACCGGGCATGCTGACCCGCCGCGAATTCGTCGATTACTACGCCGAACGCTCGGGCATCCGCATCGACAATTTCGACTTCTACTACACCTACGGCCTGTTCCGCCTGGCCGGCATCGTGCAGCAGATCTACTACCGCTTCTACCACGGCCAGACCCAGGACAAACGCTTCGCGCAGTTCATTCACATGAACAAACTGCTGGAGCAGATGAGCCTGCAAGTCATCCAGAAATCCACCCTCTGACCTCGACGCGCCCCGATGCTGCTCGATTACACACAACCCCCTGTAGGAGCGAGCCTGCTCGCGAAGGTCGTGAACGATAACGCTCGCTCACTGACCAAACGCAGCAACCCGCCCTACCAGACAGCATCAGCGACACCCGGCACTTGACTCAACAACAAGACTTTTCATAAGGGAACCCCATGTCCAAGACTCAGTTGTTCGACCTCGACGGCAAGATCGCTTTCGTCTCCGGCGCCAGCCGTGGCATCGGTGAAGCCATCGCCAAACTGCTGGCCCAGCAAGGTGCCCACGTGATCGTCTCGAGCCGCAAGCTCGAAGGCTGCCAACACGTCGCCGACGCGATCATTGCCGCCGGCGGCAAGGCCACCGCCATCGCCTGCCACATCGGTGAAATGGAACAGATCAGCCAGGTCTTCGCCGGCATCAAGGAACAGTTCGGCCGCCTCGACATCCTGGTCAACAACGCCGCGACCAACCCGCAGTTCTGCAACGTGCTGGACACCGACCTCAGCGCCTTCCAGAAAACCGTCGACGTCAACATCCGCGGCTACTTCTTCATGTCAGTCGAAGCCGGCAAGCTGATGCGCGAAAACGGCGGCGGCAGCATCATCAACGTCGCCTCGATCAACGGCGTCTCGCCGGGCATCTTCCAGGGCATCTACTCGGTGACCAAGGCTGCGGTGATCAACATGACCAAGGTGTTCGCCAAGGAATGTGCGCAGTTCGGGATTCGCTGCAATGCCTTGCTGCCGGGCCTGACCGATACCAAGTTTGCTTCGGCGCTGGTGAAGAATGAAGCGATTCTGAACACCGCTTTGCAGCAGATTCCGCTCAAGCGCGTGGCGGATCCGAGTGAGATGGCGGGGGCGGTGCTGTACCTGGCCAGCGATGCTTCCAGCTACACCACGGGTGTTTCGTTGAATGTGGATGGTGGTTTTTTGTCCTGAATCAGTAGCTTAAAAAGGCAGCGCTAGCTGCCTTTTTTATTCAACGCCAATTTACACCTGATTGGCACTCTCATTGATATGGACATTAACGACATCAACATGATCGCCAACACCTGAAAATCTAAACAAAAACTCACTCGACCAGGAATAGATATTTTTTGCCACATCCATTCGCCACACCATTGAACCGGGTCCGACGATATAACTGGCAGGCAGCCTCGGCTGAACTGATAGAAACCCACCCCCTTCAATCTCCACAGTATCGCCTACCATTTCTGGCGATGCGTTAACTAAAAAAATATGCTTGCCCCAATCCCCAATAGTGGCCTCACCAACACCATCAATCATTTCTACATTTTTGCCGGCTACGTTATAGCTGACATCAATTTGTTTGCACTCAATATAAACTGAACTTTCAAGCCTCGGACAGTATAACTCCAACCGAAAAGCACCATCTCCTGCAGCAATACAACCAACATCCCACTCGAGGCTTGATGTTTCGGCACCAATAGCAGGAATACTTTCGACCGCGCCAGGCAATAGTTTACTTATAACTTCATGCCGCATAATGAAGGTAAGCCCAGCTAACGGACTATTTGGCTTTGGCACCAACTTTATGTTGCGACGATTCTTTCTAAGGAAAGCGATACCAGCATCGGAAGGATCTTTATCATCAATCTTGACATCAGCCTCATCCGCCAGATTGCTCGAAATCACCAGGCTAGGATGTTCCCACGGCAGGTCCACTTCCCGGCTTAAAAACACCAGGGTGATACGACCGCTCTTGCCAGCGTCCGGCGTAATCTTCCAATCGAACTGGCCATTGACGGGAGCCACCCAAACGTCAAAATTCGGCGATGCACCGATGTTCAATTCGCCACCCTCAACCAGCCCCAGTTTGATCTCCTTGGCAATTTCCGGTGAGACCTCCACTGTCACATCGTTCTCCTGCCCACGGAGCAAAACGAGCTCCTCCCCCCACTCCACTTTCTTGCCGTTGATCAACAATATGGCTCGTTCCCAAGGGCTTGCTGCAACGTTTGCAGCGTTTAGTTCGGCGGTCATGACGACAATTCCTTTTCAGCTATGGACAAAAACAGTCCGTTAACTATCAGGGAAAACTGGCACTCTAGAAACTGTCATAATTGACAGGTTAGCTAGAACACGTTGCGATAGAAAAACCGGACTCTCGTATCAAAAGTCATATAGAGAATGCAATCAGTGCTCCACTCAACAGCGTGCTCACTCTCGTATTCAGTGCCTGCCACATCGGTGAAATGGAACAGATCAGCCAGGTCTTCGCCGGCATCAAGGAACAGTTCGGCCGCCTCGACATCCAGGTCAACAACGCCGCGACTAACCCGCCGTTCTGCAACGTGCTGGATACCGACCTCAGCGCCTTTCAGAAAACCTTGACGTCAACATCCGCGGCTACTTCTTCATGTCGGTCCGCTCAAGCGAGTGGCGGATCCGAGTGAAATGGCGGGAGCGGTGCTTTATTGGGCGAGTGATGCTTTTCGAGTTATACGACTGGGGTTTCGTTGAATGTGGATGGTGGGTTCTTGTCCTGATTCGCATTTCCGAGTGAAAGAAAGGCAGCTGTTTAGCCGCCTTTCTTTCAAGATCGCTTTGAGGGCGATTGCGCGTCACATTGCCGACTACTGCCAATCAGGATCAGGCAGCACAGGACTTGATCCAACTCAAGTCATCTCGGTTCTACTACTGCAAAGTGCTAATCGGTAGAGTAATAGGTGTAGTCATACCTCTGCATGATATTGTCAACTGAAAAGCACCAGCATTGTTCCTCCCGGTAACCCCCATCTAAAAGTTTTACCCTCGACACTAAAGCCTGGCACGCTTACTAAATCTCCATTATCGAGACCACTAACAACTACAGCTCCAATCTTGAACTCTAGCCCTCTCATGGGACTGTCTAATTTCGGTATTAATTCCACGATTTTTGGTTTGTCCCGGATAAATAAATTACTTTCATCAGTAATAGGCATGTTGTCTATCCTCACATCGGCTTCGTCGGCAAGATTGTCTGATAGCAATTTACTGGTCGTAACCGTGATTGGAGTGGGCACGCCTTTTGCCGACAAAGATAGTTGAAAAGTGCCCTTCCTGGACTTTCCGAAAACCTTCCAACTATGAGTTGTTTGCTCACTCTCAAATGCCGGAGCACTTTCCAGGTTAAGTGGATTAAGACCACTTTTTATCTTGTAATTCAACTGGACGGGTAGACCCGCCAGTGGGCTGCCAGGTTTTGCTACCAACGTGATAGTTTTCGGTACATTCCAGAAAAACCAGTTCCCTTCGAGAGGTACGGTTCTATTGTCAATTTTCACGTCGGCCTCATCCGCCAGATTGCTCGAAATCACCAGGCTTCGGTGCTCCCACGGCACTAACACGTCCGTGTTGTAAAAACTCAGGGTGATACGACCGCTCTTGCCAGCGCCCGGCGTAATCTTCCAATTGAACTTGCCATTGGCGGGAATCACCGATTCGTCAAAAACCGGCGATGCCGTGATGTTCAAACCGCCACTGTTAACCAGCCCCATTTTGAGCGTCCTGGCGATTTCAAGTGGGGCCTCTACGGTCACATCGTTCTCCTCCCCACGGAGCAAAACAAGTTCCGCCCCCCATTCCACCTGCTTATCGTTGATCCACAAGGTGGCTCGTTCCCAAGGGTTTGATACAGTGGCTACAGCGTTTGACTTGGTGGTCATGACGACGATTCCTTTTGCGCAATAGACATAAAAAACAGTCCGTTAACTATTAGGGAAAGCCGACAAGGGTGAAACTGTCATAAATGACAGATCAACTAGAACAAGTTGCGATAAAAACCCAATTTCCCTATCAAAGACATGCACAGATTGAAATCAGTGCTTGGCTCGGTAACGGGGTCACTTTCGTATCCGGTGCTTGCCATACATCGGTGAAGCCAGCACCTTGCAGAACACCGTCGACGTCAATATCTGCGGCTACTTCTTCATGTCAGTCGAAGCCGGCAAGCTGATGCGCGAAAACGGCGGCGGCAGCATCATCAACGTTGCATCAATCAATGGCGTTTCGCCGGGGATCTTCCAGGGCATCTACTCGGTGACCAAGGCGGCGGTGATCAACCTGACCAAAGTGTTCGCCAAGGAATGTGCGCAGTTCGGGATTCGATGCAATGCCTTGCTGCCGGGCCTGACCGACACCAAGTTTGCTTCGGCGCTGGTGAAGAATGAAGCCATTCTGAATACTGCGTTGCAGCAGATTCCGCTCAAGCGTGTGGCGGATCCGAGTGAGATAGCTGGCGCGGTGCTGTACCTGGCCAGCTATACGACTGGGTTTCGTTGAATGTGGATGGTGGTTTTTTGTCCTGAATCGCACCACTTGGTTGAACAAGAAGGGCAGCCCAAATGGCTGCCTTTCTTGTTTTCAGAACTCCATTTGTCGATTAGAAAAATTACGTTGGCCGACTAACAATCTCAATTTTATCCTGCGCCGCGTATACCGTTGAAAACCTAAAAAAGACCGTCTCTGTAACGTCACGGGATGCAAGAGAGGCGAAGCTCCACTCTACTTTTCCACCAGACACAGAAAACTGCCTTTTTAAAGGTGGATTAAAATTGAATTCACCTGGGCTATTCTCTACATATATGCTGGAAACCCCATCTGAAATTTCAGCGCGCAAAGAATAATTCCTACCTGCAACAACAGATTGCACCCCTGAAATCTCCCTACCGTCCAAAAATACTTCGCGATAATTTGCCTACTGATAGGCAAAACCAACATCGCATTGAAACCTACTCCAAAAAATCCGAGTTCGAACGTTCCTGCCTTCGTGGCGGAGCCAGAAACTTGCCAACTGAAAAAAGTAGACTCCATGTTTAACGGTGGTTCAAACGTCAAATCGCCCGGCATGATATTAGCCCCTCGAATCCACTTCAGACTCAGCGGATAGCCCGCCAAAGGGCTATCCAACTTCGGAACTACCGTAATTGTGCGCTTTGAATTTCTTACATATGGAATTTCGATATTGGAAATATCCTTACCATCAACCTTAACGTCAGCCTCGTGAGCTAGATTATTCGACATCAACTTACTAATCGCCACCGAAATGGGCGCAGTCATACCCCTGCCCGTCAGCGCCAGTTGAAACGTTCCGCTTTTAGTTGTCCCCGTCACCGCCCAGCTATACGTGGTTTGCAAACTGCCAAAGACTGGGGCACTCACCACATTGCCGACATCCAGGCCAGTTTTTACTGCACAGCTCAATGAAACCGGAAGTCCGGCCAGTGGACTGCCTGATTTGGCGGTCAACGTGACGGTTTGGGGTTTATTCCGGATAAACCAATTGCCCCCGGGTGGAACTGCAGCCCCATCAATATGGACATCAGCCTCATCAGCGAGGTTTAACGACAGTACGGCGCAGGGAACTTCCCAGGCCTGAACTGTTTCTTTACTCGACAACTTCAACGTGATACGACCACTTTTGTTGCCAGCCGGGGTGACGACCCAAGTGGTCGTGCCGTCAGGTACGGGTACCCACCCTTCAAACGCTGGAGCGGCTTCAATGCTCAGACCGTCCGGATTCATCAATCCAAGACTGATTTCTTTTTCCTGCAGGAAGGGCGCTTCTATCCTCACCTCGTTGGGCTGACCGCGAAACAAAACCACACTCGGGGAGTTCCACGCCACTCGCTCTCCGTTGATAAACAGCGAAGCCTGCTCCCAGGGACTCTCCAGATACACATTGATCGGAAAAATGAATCTGCTAGGACGGTCGTCATACGGGCTGTGGACACTGGCCATGATCTGGTGCTCACCCGCCGAGAGGACGTCGTACTCAAACCTGCTCCAACCTGAATCGGAGGTTGGAACACGATCCACGGGCTTCCAATCGTACATCCACTCAACTTCAACATTCTCCAGTTCTTTTTTGGTGTAAAACGAACCAATCTGTACTTCAGCAACCACTTTATCCCCTACCACTGGAGCGCCGATGGGCGGGCGTACATGAAGAAATTCACGCCTGAAGTCCCCCAACCGAAATAGGACTTTGTATGGCTGGGCAGTGAACTCGCTCTGTAATTGAAGATTGAAGTCGACATCTGTTCCCTCAGCGGGACATATCAATTTCCACTTGCCACCCTCGGGTGACAACTTCTGGTACTCGCCAAAGGCCGGGGCCGCGACAATCGAAGACGATTCGCCGAGTGTCGGGTTGAGACTGATCCCTTGATTGGCCCATGGACTGTCTTCCGCAGCCGCAATTTTGAAATCATGCTCTGCACCGTGACAGATATATACGGGACCGATTTCAGTTTCTCCGGCTTTCAATTCAATACTCATGATGCTGTCTCGATAGTCGACTGGGAGTAACAGGCTGGTCGCTCAACTATCGGGTAAAAACGCAGCCAGAGTAACTGGCAGAATTGACAGTTCAATTAGAACAAATGGCGATAAAAAAGAACTTCAAACACATAAATCTCGCAACTGCCAGCCAAAATGAACTGACAACAGCAGAAACAATAAATAGACCGCCCGCGCCAACAACGCAGATGGTACCCATCAGAATTACCACAAACGTCGAGAAAGAAAGAAAGAAAGAAATCACCATCACCCCAAGCAGATCGAACTTGCTACGCATCGCGCTGATCGCGCCTTCAATGAGGCTACCGCCCTGCGATCAGTACGATGCTCTCGACCCGGGGTTTCAACGTAGACCACCCCCGGATTTACTGCGTGACGCAGCGCGTCGTGGTGGTGACCCGCGTCACCTGCCCGTCTTCGGCCCGAACATCACCCAGCACATCGGTTTTATCCATGGCCTGGCAAGTGCGTTCAGGAGGGGGTGGAGTGACAACTGGAGGGGGTGGCGGGCTGGAGCAGCCGCCGAGAATCGCCACGTACAATGCCAGCGACAAGGGTGAGATAACGCGTTTCCCAAGAGTTTTCATAGGTTGACCCGCGATAAGTGATCGACACATTTTTGTGACAACAGAATTGGTGCGCAAAATCCTCACACCTGTCACAAAAATAAATATCTGCGAATCATTTATAGCCCAGCCGGTGGCCAATGCCAGTAAAAGCTGGCAGTTCTTACATCACCGGATCAGGTCTTTGCAGGGAATTGCTGTCGAGTTCGTACCGCAGTTCTTCGATCAATGCCGCGACCGATTCTGCGGTTTGCAGCGTGTGCAGGGTCAGACCGCTGACCACCAGGTCCACCTGCCCCGACACCGGATGATAGAGCTTCACAGTCAGCGAATGGTCGCCGGTGACACTGCATTCGCAGGCCAGGGGTGAAAAATTGCGTTCAATCAGCATCCGCAACTGTGCCAGGGTAGTCATTGCAACGGGCCCTGACGGTTTGATGCATCGTGTAGCCGGCTCATGGGGCGAGTCCTTTTGGCGGTTTACGAAGGGGGTGCGCAGCTGACTTGTAGTCAGCTGCAGCACGTCCTCAGCCTAAGAGTCACCACCCGGAGTCGACACATCAATTTGCACCCTGCGAGCTGGTGCATTTGCACCTTATCGCTGTGCCTTCGGCCGCCACTCGTTCGAGAACAGTCCGCGCTCCCGTGCCCAGACAATCGCCTCGCTGCGGCTATGCACATCGAGTTTCAAATACACCGCCGCCACATGGTTGCGCACCGTGTTCGGCGCCAGCTTCAGGCGCGCGGCGATTTCCTTGTCGGCCAGGCCTTCGCATATCAGGCTCAGCACATCGCGCTCACGGGCGGTCAGGTCGGTGAAGGATACGCCGGGCAACTTCTGTGAGTTGATGCTCTTCACGTTGGCCAGTTTTTCGATCAGCGTGCGGCTGAACCATGAGGCGTCCTTCATCACTTCCTCGATGGCCGACACCAGTTCCAGTTCTGTGCGCTTGCGCTCGGTGATGTCCATCAACACCAGCAGATAACAGGCCGTGTCCTGAATGTTCACGGTGTCCGCCGACACCGCGCAATCGATCAACCCGGCGTTTTTTCTGCGCATACGCACATCGACGCGGTCCAGGCTGCCGGTTTTCTCCAGCGCGGCGAAGAGGCGGATGCGCGCGCTTTTGTCATCGATGAAATCGATCTGCGCAATGCTGATCCCGAGCACCTCTTCACTGGGATAACCCAGGGTGTCGAGGAACGCTTCGTTGACATCCAGCACCAGCTGATCCGCCGCAGCGCACACCAGTATCGGCACCGGAGACAGCCGGAAGGCCTTGGCGAAGCGCTCTTCACTCTGGCGCAGGGCGATTTCGGCCTTGTGCCGGGGCTCCATGTCGACAAAGGAAAACAGCATGCAGGGTTCGTCGTTGAGCTCCAGCGGCTGGCCGGCGACGATGACCTGTTTGCTGCCGCCATCGGGCAAACGCAACTCGGCCTGCATCTGTGGAATGGTCGCCCCTTCGCGCAGGCGCTGCTTGGCCAGTTCGCGGTTTTCGGCCCGGTCCAGAACGTCCAGCTCATAGGTCGACGTGCCGATCACCTGGTCACGGGCGTAACCGGTCATTTCGAGGAAGCCAGGATTGACCTTGATGTAGCGCAGATCACTGAGTCGACAAATCACCGCCGGTGCCGGGTTGGCGGCGAAGGTTTTTTCGAAACGCTGCTCGGCGCTGGCCCACTCGGTGACATCGTCCATGATCAACACCAGTGATTCCGGCTCGCCACGGCTATCGGCCAATACCAGGCTGCGCACGCGATGGACCCAGCTACGCTCAGGGTCCGCCGCCGCGGTCAACTCCACCAGCACATCACTGAACGTCTCGCCGCGCGCGACCCGGTTGATCGGGTAGCCTTCGGCCGGCACCCCATGGTTGTTGCGGTAGCGCAGGGCGAAGCGTTTGGTATAGGCCTTGGCGTTGGCACCGAGGTCGCTGACCTGCTCGACGCCGTGCATCGCCAGCGCGGCTTCGTTGGCCCACAGAATGCTCTGGTCGGGGTCGAGCAGGATCACCCCGTCGGACAGGCCGGCGATGATCTGCTGCAACTGGCGGCGATTGGTGTCGGTGGTCAGAACGCCCTGGCTCATTGGATCTCCACAGTGACGGGAGCGCCAATGTAGGGCGCTCTGTGAAGATTACGACCGCAAGGGTGTGTGATCGTGCATTGCTTCTGCTCTTCGGCTGAATCTCTCAAACTACCAATTGGCCCTGAATGCTCCAACTTGCTATACGATTTTAGCCGTAGCGCCTTCAGAGGGAAAAAAGTTGAACGTGGTCGTTGACGGAACACCGTCACCTTCAACCCGCGCAGTTATTGGCACTATTTTAGCGAATTGATCGAAGCTAAAATACCATTTCAATCCTCCTGCACCCATAGGCCGAGACCCGGAAGGCGTAACTTCGGGCACCCCATCACCCCCCTCCAAGGTCAACTTGATTTCTTTACCAATCAACTCGCGCCCCTCGGGATACAACTGGATATTATACTGGTAGTCAGATTGAGAAATGAACATATTCCCCTTGTGAGCAAAAAAACCATTATCGGTTGGGGTAAAAATATAAAATTTTGAATTTGGATACCAAGGGTGATCCGCCGTAAAGAACTCGCAGCGAAATTCCATGGTTTCAGTAAAACTCCGAGAGTACAGTACCAACGTGAGATTGCCATCTGTACTTTTAGGTGTTATCGACCACTTTACCTTGCCAGCATCTGCCTTTACCCATGTCTCAGCATCCGGAGTTAAATCATAGTTGGACGGTGTATCAGAGACTATCCCAAGACGAAACTCAAGAGATTTACCCGCCCAGTCGACCGAACTAAAACTTAACTCACTTGCAATAGAACCCTGTAACAGCATTGGCGCGCCCCGGGTATACCTATACGTATCAACGAACATGAGAACATTTTTAAACGGATCACTTCCAGGCTTGCTATCTGCACCACTTGCCATGACACAATCCCCTCTACTTAATAACTCGCGAACACATGAGTTTCTACTATTGGAGAAAACGCACCACAGCACAACTGTCAAATATGACAGTCACTTAGAACCAAACGCAGATAAAAACTATTTTAATATTCACAAACCTATGTAATAGAGAAGCTTTAGCGAAGAGTCGATCAAATGCAACATCTTCGCCGCCTGATCCGACGTCTTCGCGAGTAAGCCCGGCTCCTGCAGGAGTTGCGCGCAACTGAAAACACTAACGTCTACGCCAACGGCCCCTCTGCAATCGCCGCCGAAGCCGCCAGCATCGCGCGCAGCAGCACCGCACACCCGGCGGCGAGGTCATCGGGCGCGGCGTTTTCGATTTCGTTGTGGCTGATGCCGCCTTCGCACGGCACGAAAATCATCCCGGCCGGGCCGAGTTCGGCGAGGAAGATCGCGTCATGCCCGGCGCCACTGACGATGTCCATGTGCGACAAGCCCAGGCCCTGGGCGGCGGCGCGCACGGCTTCGACGCAGCCCTTGTCGAAGTACAGCGGCGGGAAGTCGGCGGTTGGAGTGAGCTCGAAGGTCAGGCCGTGTTCGTCGCAGGTGGTTTCGATGACTTCGCGCACTTCGGCGATCATCGAGTCCAGGCGTGCCGGTTCCAGATGGCGGAAGTCCAGGGTCATGCGCACCTCGCCGGGGATGACGTTGCGCGAGCCCGGATAGGCTTGCAGGCATCCGACGGTGCCGCAGGCATGGGGTTGATGACCGAGGGCGGCGCGGTTGAGCGCACCGACGATCACCGCGGCGCCGACCAGGGCGTCCTTGCGCAGGTGCATCGGCGTCGGGCCGGCGTGGGCTTCGACGCCGCGCAGTTTCAGGTCGAACCATTTCTGCCCGAGAGCCCCCATCACCACGCCGATGGTCTTGCGTTCGTCTTCCAGGATCGGGCCTTGCTCGATGTGCGCTTCGAAATAGGCGCCGACTTTGTGGCCGCTGACTTTTCGCGGGCCGGCGTAGCCTATGGCATTCAGCGCTTCACCGACCGTCACGCCATCGGCATCGACCTTGGCCAGGGTTTCCTCGAGGGTGAATTTTTCCGCGAACACGCCGGAGCCCATCATGCACGGGGCGAAACGCGAGCCTTCTTCGTTGGTCCAGACCACCACTTCCAGCGGCGCTTCGGTTTCGATATTCAGGTCATTGAGGGTGCGCAGCACTTCGACGCCGGCCAACACGCCGAAGCAGCCGTCGAACTTGCCGCCGGTGGGCTGGGTGTCGATATGGCTGCCGGTCATCACCGGTGGCAGGTCGGGGTTGCGCCCGGGGCGGCGGGCGAAGATGTTGCCGACGGCGTCGATGCTGACGGTGCAGCCGGCATCCGTGCACCACTTGACGAAGATGTCCCGGGCCTGGCGGTCGAGATCGGTCAGGGCCAGGCGACACACGCCGCCCTTGACCGTGGCGCCGAGCCTGGCCAGCTCCATGAGCGATTGCCATAGGCGGTCGCGGTTGATGTGCTGATGGCTGGACTGCAGAACGTCGACGGCCGCGTTCATGATGATCTCCTCAGGCTGTTCTTATGGATTTGTTCAGGCAATTGGTTGGTGAGCTTGAGGCCGCCATCGCGGGCAAGCCCGCTCCCACAGGTTTTGTGAACACCCGAGAACCCTGTGGGAGCTGGCTTGCCAGCGATGAGGCCCTCCCTCACACCGCAGATTTAGCAATAGACGGACTCGGCCGCATCACACTCAACCCGTAATAAATAACCCCACCCAGCACCGAGCCGGTGAACCAGCCATAGCTGTAGAACCAACTGAACGCATCGCTGCCCAGGGACAGCAGCGTCAGCACCACCGGCACGCCAAACGCGATGAATCCGCTCCAGTTCCACGCCGGGTACACGTCATCGCGGTACAGGCCGGCAAGGTCCAGTTGCTGTTTCTTGATCAGGAAATAGTCCACCACCATGATCCCGGCGATCGGCCCCAGCAGGCTGGAATAGCCGAGCAGCCAGTTGGAATAAACGGTTTCCAGACTGACGTCCGAGACAATCAGGCCGAGTTTTTTCAGCAGCTCATGGGCCATCAATGCCAGGCCGACCAAGCCGGTGAGCAACACCGCCTTGGTCCGGTTGATCGCCTTGGGCGCGATGTTCTGGAAGTCATTGGTCGGCGACACGATGTTGGCCGCCGTGTTGGTCGACAGCGTGGCGATGATGATCAGCGCCATCGCCAGTGCGACCCAGACCGGGCTCTGGATATGGCCGATAAGGGTCACCGGATCGGACACCGTCACCCCCACCAGTTTCACCGACGCGGCCGTCATCACCACGCCAAGGGAGGCGAACAGGAACATGGTCAGCGGCAGGCCGATGATCTGCCCGACGATCTGGTCCTTCTGGCTTTTTGCGTAGCGGCTGAAGTCCGGAATGTTCAGCGACAGCGTGGCCCAGAAGCCGACCATCGCCGTCAGCCCGGCCGCGAAGTAGCTGGCCACGCCGGCGCCTTCGGGACGCTTGGCCGGAATCGCCAGCAGTTCGGTCATCGACACGTTGGGCATGGCCCAGACCAGCAGGCCTGCGCCCACCAGCACCAACAGCGGCGCCGACAGGGTTTCCAGCCATTTGATCGACTCGGCGCCGCGAATCACCACCCACAGGTTCAGCGCCCAGAACACCATGAAGCCGATGACCTCGCCGGTGCCTCCCAGGGATTTCCAGCCCTCGAACACAGAACCGAGGAACAGGTGAATCGCCAGCCCGCCGAACATGGTCTGGATGCCGAACCAGCCGCACGCCACCAGGGCGCGGATCAGGCACGGAATGTTGGAACCGAGCACGCCAAAGGACGAGCGCAGCAGCACCGGAAAGGGAATGCCGTACTTGGTGCCGGGAAAGGCATTAAGCGTCAGTGGAATCAGCACGATGATGTTGGCGAACAGAATCGCCAGCAGCGCTTCACCGACGCTCAGGCCGAAGTAGGCGGTCAGCACCCCGCCGAGGGTGTAGGTCGGCACGCAGATCGCCATGCCCACCCACAGCGCGGTGATGTGCCACTTGTTCCAGGTGCGTTCGTGCACCTTGGTCGGTGCAATGTCGTGGTTGTAACGGGGACTGTCGAGGACATCGCTGCCGGCTTCGAGCTCGAACAAGCCGTCGCGCTCGGTCACTTGCGATCTGATCTGTTGCATGGCCGCTCCACTGTTCTTTTGATTATTGTTGCTCATCAGGGATCGGCGACTTCAATAAACGTGCCGAGTACCCCGACTACGCATCGGGCAGTTCCATAAACACATTGCAACCAACTGATGTTCATCAGGTTTAATCGCTGACTCGACTATTTGTCAGGCCACTCAGGCCGAATGCCAGGCAAGTTGTCGAAACAGTCAGGACTCAAACTGGTGCGTCGATCTTTTTTCCGATGGCTGCGCATCAACCATAGACCATACTCAAACAGCTGATTTCACATAAGAAATCTTGACCATTTTGAGAACCTGTCAAGTGCGTCAAAATGGTGAACGGCCTCACCATTTTGGTGATTTAAGATTTTATTACTTGAATATCAATTACTTAAATACCGCATAAGCTTATAAAAAATATTCTTGCCGATTCGGATAAGTGCAGCTAGCGTTTAATCCTGACAGCGTTGACAGGATTAGTTCTGCGCCGGTTGTCTTGAATAAAACATCTAGAACCGGCACAAGCCGGTCATTGCCTGCGAGGAACTCGGAATGTCTCTGTTGATCCGTGGCGCCACCGTTGTTACCCATGATGAAAGTTATCGCGCCGATGTGTATTGCGCAGACGGCGTGATCAAGGCCATCGGCGAAAACCTCGATGTTCCCGCAGAGGCCGAAGTGCTCGACGGCAGCGGCCAATACCTGATGCCCGGCGGCATCGACCCGCACACCCACATGCAACTGCCATTCATGGGCACCGTGGCCAGCGAAGACTTCTACAGCGGCACGGCGGCGGGACTGGCCGGCGGCACCACCTCGATCATCGACTTCGTGATCCCCAATCCGCAGCAATCCTTGATGGAAGCCTTCCATCAGTGGCGCGGCTGGGCCGAGAAGTCGGCATCGGACTACGGTTTTCATGTCGCCATCACCTGGTGGAGCGAGCAGGTTCGCGAGGAAATGGCCGAACTCGTCAGCCAGCACGGCGTCAACAGCTTCAAGCATTTCATGGCCTACAAGAACGCGATCATGGCCGCCGATGACACCCTGGTGGCGAGTTTCGAACGCTGCCTGGAACTGGGCGCGGTGCCGACCGTGCACGCGGAAAACGGTGAGCTGGTGTATCACCTGCAACGCAAGCTGATGGCCCAGGGCATGACCGGTCCGGAGGCGCATCCGCTGTCGCGGCCGTCACAGGTTGAAGGCGAGGCCGCGAGCCGGGCGATCCGCATCGCCGAGACCCTGGGTACGCCGTTGTATCTGGTGCACGTCTCGACCAAGGAAGCGCTGGACGAAATCACCTACGCCCGGGCCAAGGGCCAGCCGGTGTACGGCGAAGTGCTGGCCGGCCATCTGCTGCTGGACGACAGCGTCTATCGTCACCCCGACTGGCAGACCGCCGCCGGTTATGTGATGAGCCCGCCGTTCCGTCCTCGCGGCCATCAGGAAGCGCTCTGGCATGGCCTGCAATCGGGCAACCTGCACACCACCGCCACCGACCACTGCTGCTTCTGCGCCGAGCAAAAAGCCGCTGGCCGCGATGACTTCAGCAAGATCCCCAATGGCACTGCCGGCATCGAAGACCGTATGGCGGTGCTGTGGGATGAAGGCGTCAACAGCGGACGCTTTTCGATGCAGCAATTCGTCGCGCTGACGTCCACCAACACGGCGAAGATCTTCAACCTCTACCCGCGCAAAGGCGCGATCCGCGTCGGTGCCGATGCCGACCTGGTGCTGTGGGATCCGCAAGGCACACGGACCATTTCCGCCAAGACCCACCATCAGCAGGTGGATTTCAACATCTTCGAAGGCAAGACCGTGCGCGGCGTGCCCAGCCACACCATCAGCCAGGGCCGCGTGGTCTGGGCCGACGGCGACCTGCGGGCCGAGCGTGGCGCCGGGCGCTATATCGAAAGGCCGGCGTATCCGGCGGTGTTTGATTTGCTGAGCAAGCGGGCTGAGTTGAATCAGCCGGTTGCCGTCAAGCGCTGAGAGCGGCCTTCGGCCTCATCGCTGGCAAGCCAGCTCCCACAGGTTTTGTGAACGCCCGAGATCCTGTGGGAGCTGGCTTGCCAGCGATGAGGCCCGCCCAGACAACACAAAAAACAATGCCCATTCAGAGGCAGCACCTCAAATAACCGTGAGGCCAAAACCGTGATCAAGACCCTGGACCACCTCCCCCATCCCGTTGAGAATGCGGCCGCCCTCGCCGGCCACTTCACCGACCTGGCGCCACCGCTCAACGAGCGCCAGGCGCACCTGGAAGCCTCGCGCTGCCTGTATTGCTACGACGCGCCCTGCGTCAATGCCTGCCCGAGCGAGATCGACATTCCCTCGTTCATCCGCAACATTGCGCAGGACAACGTGCAAGGCGCCGCGCAGAAAATCCTCTCGGCCAACATCCTCGGTGGCAGTTGCGCCCGGGTGTGTCCGACGGAAATCCTTTGCCAGCAAGCCTGCGTGCGCAACAACGCCCACGAATGCGCGCCGGTCCTGATCGGCCTGTTGCAACGCTACGCCGTGGACAATGCGCATTTCAGCACGCACCCGTTCCAGCGTGCCGCCACCACCGGCAAACGCATCGCCGTGGTCGGTGCCGGTCCGGCCGGTTTGTCCTGCGCCCACCGCAGTGCCATGCACGGGCATGACGTGGTGATCTTCGAGGCGCGGGAAAAGGCTGGCGGCCTCAACGAGTACGGGATCGCCAAATACAAACTGGTGGATGACTACGCACAAAAGGAACTCGACTTCCTTTTGGAAATCGGCGGCATCGAAATCCGCCACGGGCAGAAACTCGGGGACAACCTGACCCTCAGCGAACTGCATCAACAGTTCGACGCGGTGTTCCTCGGCCTCGGGCTCAACGCCAGCAAACAGCTGGGCCTGGCCCACGAAGACGCGCCCGGCCTGCTCGCCGCCACCGACTACATCCGCGAACTGCGCCAGGCCGATGACCTGAGCCAACTGCCCCTGGCCGATCGCTGCATCGTCCTCGGCGCAGGCAATACCGCCATCGACATGGCCGTGCAAATGGCCCGCCTCGGTGCCCGTGACGTGAATCTGGTGTATCGGCGCGGGACCGAAGACATGGGTGCCACCCATCACGAACAGGAGATTGCCAAGGCCAATCAGGTGCGGCTGATGACCTGGGCGCAACCCGAGGAAGTTTTGCTCGATGACCAAGGCCGCGTGCGCGGCATGCGTTTCGCCCGCACCCATCTGGTCGAAGGTCGCCTGCAAAGCACCGGCGAAACCTTCGAACTGGCCGCCGACGCGATCTTCAAGGCCATCGGCCAGGCCTTCGACGGCAGCGCCCTCGCCGATCCGCTGGCCCGTGAGCTCAAGCGCCAGGGTGAACGGATTGACGTCGATGAAAACCTGCGCACCAGCATCCCCGGCGTGTATGCCGGCGGCGACTGCACCAGCCTCGATCAGGACCTCACCGTGCAAGCCGTGCAGCATGGCAAGCGCGCCGCCGAAGCGATCAACGCTCAACTGATGCTCAACGTGGAGGCTGCGTAAATGGCCGATCTGTCGATTGTCTTCGCTGGCATCAAATCCCCCAACCCGTTCTGGCTGGCCTCTGCGCCGCCCACCGACAAGGCCTACAACGTAGTGCGCGCCTTCGAGGCCGGTTGGGGCGGCGTGGTCTGGAAAACCCTGGGTGAAGACCCGGCGGCGGTGAACGTGTCGTCACGCTATTCGGCGCACTTCGGGGCTAACAGGGAGGTACTCGGTTTTAACAACATCGAGCTGATCACCGACCGCTCGCTGGAGATCAACCTGCGGGAAATCACCCAGGTCAAAAAGGATTGGCCGGACCGGGCGCTGATCGTGTCGTTGATGGTGCCCTGCGTCGAAGAGTCCTGGAAACACATCCTGCCACTGGTGGAAGCCACCGGAGCCGACGGCATCGAGTTGAATTTCGGTTGCCCCCACGGCATGCCCGAACGCGGTATGGGCGCGGCGGTCGGCCAGGTGCCGGAATACGTGGAACAGGTCACGCGATGGTGCAAGACCTATTGCTCGCTGCCGGTGATCGTCAAGCTCACGCCGAACATCACCGACATCCGCGTCGCCGCCCGTGCGGCCCACCGTGGCGGCGCCGATGCGGTGTCGTTGATCAACACCATCAACTCGATCACCAGCGTCAACCTCGAACGCATGGTCGCCAACCCCATGGTCGGCAGCCAAAGCACCCATGGCGGTTATTGCGGCTCGGCGGTCAAGCCGATTGCCTTGAACATGGTCGCCGAAATCGCCCGTGATCCACAGACCCGGGGCCTGCCCATCAGCGGCATCGGTGGCATCGGCAACTGGCGCGACGCCGCGGAATTCATTGCCCTGGGCTGCGGTTCGGTGCAGGTGTGCACGGCGGCGATGCTGCACGGCTTCCGGATTGTCGAAGACATGAAGGACGGTTTGTCACGCTGGATGGACAGTCAGGGCTACGCCAGCGTGTCGGAATTTTCCGGTCGCGCGGTGGGCAACACCACGGACTGGAAGTACCTGGACATCAACTACCAGGTGATCGCCAAAATCGACCAGGAGGCGTGCATAGGTTGTGGTCGTTGCCATATCGCGTGTGAGGACACCTCGCACCAGGCCGTGGCCAGCCTCAAGCAGGCGGACGGCACGCACAAGTACCAGGTGATCGATGAGGAGTGCGTGGGCTGCAACCTGTGCCAGATCACCTGCCCGGTGCAGGACTGTATCGAGATGGTGCCGGTGGAGACCGGCAAGCCGTTCCTGGACTGGAATCATGATCCGAGGAATCCGTATCACGTTGCCGTCTGAGTTGTGGGGTGTCTGATCGGGCCTCATCGCGGGCAAGCCCGCTCCCACAGGTTTCTCTGTGTACACAGTATTTGTGTACGACATAAAACACTGTGGGAGATTCTATGGTTGAGGGGAAGCCCTCAACTGGCTTTTGGTTGGTATTCGCTCTGCCCCTTCAGTAGGGCGAATACGATCCGAGCAAGCTTGCGAGCCAGTATCACCAGTGCCTGAGTGGTGCTGAAGCCTCGAGCTCTTTGCTCTTCGTAAAAGCCTTTCCAGGCTGACGTTCGGCTGGCCGACATCGCCGCGTTGTGCAAAAGCCGGCGGGCTTCCGGGTCACCTCGCTTAGTCAAACTCCGGCGACCGTCTTTTTGTCCTGACTTCGACACTCGTAAATCCATCCCCAGAAAGGCGATAAACGCATCCGCGCTTCTGAACTCGCCCCGCTGAAACGTCGTGAGCAAACGGGCTCCGGTCAGAAATCCAATGCCTTCAACTTTCAGGCAACGCTTCAACTGACCGAGCAAACCAGCTTCTTTGAGACGATCGTTAATCG
Organism: Pseudomonas sp. S2_H10; assembly: GCF_054668285.1. NCBI lineage: Bacteria > Pseudomonadati > Pseudomonadota > Gammaproteobacteria > Pseudomonadales > Pseudomonadaceae > Pseudomonas > Pseudomonas sp. S2_H10. The sequence goes on along the minus strand of NZ_CP162754.1, from coordinate 6,563,249 downwards.
TCTTTTCGACCAGCGTTTCAAGCTTTTGCATGGACTTCACTTGCTCGGCGAAAGCAGATTTCAGCAGCGGCTCATTCGCCCAGCTTTGCACCAGCCCGACCCGCGCCTGAACCAAGGCTGCGCGACGACGAAAAAGGCTCAAGAGCTGGCGGTACAGCGGTGATGGCGGGGTCCAAGGGTGAAGATCATCACCTTCGTTCTTCAGATAGCGAGCGAGCAGTCTGGCATCCAGCGCATCGGTTTTGGCGCGGATATTCACCCCTTTGCGGTAATGGCTGAGTTCATAGCCACCCACCATATAAATCACGCAGCCGGCCTCATAGGCCAGATCGGCAAACTCCAGGTGATAGATATTGGTCGACTCAATGGCTACAGCAACAGTCCCCGACAGGACCTTCAACCAATGCTTGATGGCTGTTTTGTTGTTGGGGATCTCTTCGAGCAGGTCAAGTTCGGCGTGATAGATCACCAGTTCGTTCTTGGCGACATCCACGCCTACGATCGGCTTTTTGACAGAAACCGGCATTGCCATTGGATTTCCTCCGGGATATGGTTTTGAGCACTTGAAGGGCTCACCCAGAGGCGCAGGCTTGTTCCTATCGTCGGTCTAGCCAGATGCATTCTTTATCGGCGCTTGGGTGAAAGGAGGAGGGGCGAAATCTCCCACGGATCTGTACTGCGTCAACAGTCAGAATCGGGCTTTGTCCCTCCTCCTCCCTTCAAGTCCTACCATACAAGCGGGCTTGCCCGCGAAGAGGCCAGCAGCAACACCACCCAACCTCAAGGCTCCAACCCAATCCCCCGCAAAATCACGCTGGTCACCGTCTGCACCGCCCTTTCAAACTGCATGTCCGACAGCGGCTGGTGGTCGTTGAGAATATTCACCTGGTGATCGAAGTCGGCGTAGTGCTGGGTCGAGGCCCAGATCATGTACAGCAGGCTCGACGGCTCGACCGGCAGGATGCGTTTGTCGTCCACCCACTGGCGGATTTTCGCTTCCTTCATCTTGGCCCAGTCGTACAGGCTTACATCCAGCGCTGTGCCGAGGGTCGGCGCGCCGTGGATGATTTCGTTGGCCCAGACTTTCGAACCGTAAGGCCGGCTGCGGGAGTGGTTCATCTTGGCGCGGATGTAGCTGCTGAGCACCACACGCGGGTCGTCGAACATCTCGAAACACAGCGCGTCCTGCTTCCAGACTTCCAGCAAATCGAACAGCACCGCGCTGTACAGTTCGGTCTTGGTGCTGAAGTAGTAGTGCAGGTTGGAACGCGGCAGTTGCACTTCGGCGGCGATGTCGGCCATGGCGGTGCTGCCGAAGCCCTTTTCAGCGAAGACTTTTTCCGCCCCCAGAAGAATTTTTTCGACGTTACTGCGACGAATCTCGATCTTGTGATTGCCCATGCGGATCCCCGACAACAACGTTGGACAAGACTAGCATCCGCTCTGGACTGCGGCGACAGGGTAAAACGAAACTTCGTACAGCCGCTGTCGTAACGCTAAACTCAGCGCACTTGGAAACTGCCAAAGGTACTCACGATGCTGCTCAAGAAAACCCTGACCATCACGGCCCTGCTCGGCTCGCTGCTCGCCGCTTCTTCAGTGTTTGCCCACGCCCACCTGAAAAGCCAGACACCGGCCGCCGACAGCACCGTGACCGCGCCAACACAATTGCGCCTGGAGTTCTCCGAGGGAGTCGAGGCCAGTTTCACCAAAGTCACCCTGACCCGCGATGGCGCGCCGGTAGCGGTCAAAGCGCTGACCACCGATGGCAGCGATAAAAAGACCCTGATCGTCACCCCGGCCGCGCCGTTGACTGCCGGCGCCTACAAAGTCGAATGGCACGCCGTGTCCGTCGACACCCACAAAAGCGAAGGTGCCTACGCCTTCAAGGTTGGCCAGTAATTCATGGCGAGCGCGCTGGTGCTGTGCCGCTTCCTGCATTTTGTCGTGGTGTTGATGCTGTTCGGGGCCTGGCTGTTCAGGCCTTTGCTTTCAAGTGGCGAAAGCGCACTGGATCAGCGCCTGGCACGCACTTGCCGTTGGCTGGCGGTGGTGGCGCTGGCCAGCGGGGTCTGCTGGTTGTTGCTGATTACCGCAAGCATGGCCGGGGCCTGGGAGGCGGCCTTCGATCCGCCGACCCTGGGCCTGGTACTGGGCAATACCTTTTTCGGCCAGGTCTGGCGCTGGCATTTGCTGATCAACGTCGCATTGGTGGCGTTACTGCTGAGCCCACTGCGCGCCAACCTTGCGCTGCGCCTGATCCTCAGCGGCTTGCTGCTGGCCACCCTGGCCCCGGTCGGCCACGGCGCCATGCTCGATGGCACCGCCGGGCATTTGCTGATCCTCAATCAACTCATTCACTTGATGTGCGTCGGTGCCTGGCTCGGCGGCCTGATGTTGCTGGTGATGATTCTGCGCCAGCCTGCGGGGCATTCGATCCGCTTGATGTTGCAGCGCTTCAGCGGCGTCGGCTACGGCCTGGTCGGCGGGTTGCTGATCACCGGGCTGATCAATGTGCGGGTACTCACCGGCGCTTTCTGGCCGACACCGCTGTTCACCGGGTTTGCCTTGATCCTGTTGATCAAGGCCGCGCTCGTGGCGGCGATGCTGGGTCTGGCGTTGTTCAATCGGTTGCGCATCGATGACTGCGAGCAGCGTCTGCAGACATTGCGCGCCAGCGTGATGCTCGAATGGTTGCTCGGGATCGGCGCGGTAGCAGCAGTTTCATTGCTCGGCACCCTGCCCCCCATGATTTCCAGCTAATAATCCCACACGGTTATCCATTTCAACTCACAACACCACAAGTCATCGCATAACTTCCCATTGACAACCCTCGAAAATCCCGCAAATATCGCCACCAATGTTGTACGACGACGTATGACAACAATAAAAACAAGAAACAAGGGAGCGTCACAGTGAGCAAGCTCGTCCGCAATTCCTCCGCCCGTTCTTCGCGCGCAAACTTTTCCCGTCGCCATACCCTCAGCCTGATCGGCTGCAGCGGCCTGGCCCTCGCCCTGCCCATGATCAGCCAGGCCGAAGGTTTCAGCGACGACGCCAAGGCCACGCTGAATTTGCGTAACGCCTACATCAATCGCAACTACACCAACCCGGCCTACCCCCAGGGCAAGGCTGAAGAGTGGACGCAAAACTTCATTCTCGATGCCCGGTCCGGTTTCACCCAGGGCCCGGTGGGTTTCGGTGTGGATGTACTGGGCCTGTACTCGCAGAAGCTCGATGGCGGCAAAGGCACCGGTGGCACGCAGCTGTTGCCGATCCACGACGACGGCCGCCCCGCCGACAATTTCGGCCGGCTGGGCGTGGCGCTCAAAGGCAAGGTCTCGAAAACCGAACTGAAGGTCGGCGAATGGATGCCGGTGCTGCCGATCCTGCGCTCCGACGATGGCCGCTCGCTGCCGCAGACCTTCCAGGGCGCCCAGGTGACCTCCAGCGAAATCAGCGGCCTGACGCTGTACGGCGGTCAATTCCAGAAAAACAGCCCACGCAACGACGCGAGCATGGAAGACATGTTCATGAACGGCAAAACGGCGTTCACCTCGGACCGGTTCAACTTCGGCGGCGGTGAATACGCGTTCAATGACAAGCGCACGCAGGTCGGCGTCTGGTACTCCGAACTCAGTGACATCTACCAGCAGCAATACTTCAACCTGACCCACAGCCAGCCCGTCGGCGACTGGACCCTGGGCGCCAACCTGGGCTACTTCATCGGCAAGGAAGACGGCAGCGCCAAGGCCGGCGACCTCGACAACAAGACGGCGTTCGCCCTGCTCTCGGCCAAATACGGCGGCAACACCTTCTACGTCGGCCTGCAAAAACTCACCGGCGACGACGTGTGGATGCGGGTCAACGGCACCAGCGGCGGCACCCTGGCCAACGACAGTTACAACTCCAGCTATGACAACGCCCGGGAGAAATCCTGGCAGGTGCGCCACGACTACAACTTCGCTGCCCTCGGCATCCCCGGCCTGACCCTGATGAACCGCTACATCAGCGGCGACAACGTGCACACCGGCGCCATCACCGACGGCAAGGAATGGGGCCGCGAATCCGAACTGGCCTACACCGTGCAGAGCGGTGCGCTGAAGAACCTCAACGTGAAATGGCGCAACGCGAGCATTCGCAAGGACTTCAGCACCAACGAGTTCGATGAGAACCGGATTTTCATCAGCTATCCGATTTCGTTGTTGTAAGTCCCGAGATCAACCAGCCCCCTGTAGGAGCGAGCTTGCTCGCGATGATCCCGAGAACGCCACGGGGTATCAGGTTTCCAGCGTTATCGTTGACGACCATCGCGAGCAAGCTCGCTCCTACAAGGCGACCCTCCGTCAATTACCACCAATGTCGCGTTGACAAGACCCGGAAACCCTAACGATACTTCGCATAAGTCGTACGACAACCTACAACGAATCAATAACAATAACCGCGCGCCCAGGATTCCCATGACGACCACTGCAACCGCCCGCCCCCCTTTCAATCGCCTGCTGCTGACCGGCGCCGCCGGTGGCCTCGGTAAAGTCCTGCGCGAAAGCCTGCGCCCCTACGCCAATGTCATTCGCCTGTCGGACATCGCCGACATCGCGCCGGCCATCGATGACCGCGAAGAAGTCGTGCCCTGCGATCTGGCCGACAAGCAGGCGGTGCATCAACTGGTCGAAGGCGTGGACGCGATCCTGCATTTCGGCGGTGTGTCGACCGAGCGTTCGTTCGAAGAAATCCTCGGCGCCAACATCTGCGGCGTATTCCACATCTACGAAGCCGCGCGTCGCCACGGTGTGAAGCGGGTGATCTTTGCCAGTTCCAACCACGTGATCGGCTTCTACGGGCAAGACGAAGTCATCGACGCCCACTCCCCTCGCCGCCCGGACAGCTACTACGGCCTGTCCAAGTCCTACGGCGAAGACATGGCCACGTTCTACTTCGACCGCTATGGCATCGAGACCGTCAGCGTGCGCATCGGCTCCTCGTTCCCGGAGCCGCACAACCGCCGGATGATGAGCACCTGGCTGAGCTTCGGCGACCTGACCCAACTGCTCGAACGCGCCCTGTACACCCCGAACGTCGGCCACACCGTGGTCTACGGCATGTCCGACAACAAGGACATCTGGTGGGACAACCGCTACGCATCGGCCCTGGGTTTTGTCCCGCAGGACAGCTCCGAACAGTTCCGCGCAAAAGTCGAAGCCCAACCGATGCCCGCCGCCGATGATCCGGCACGGCTGTATCAGGGCGGCGCCTTCTGCGCTGCCGGCCCGTTCGGCGACTGAACACTTACCGCTCACTTGATCCCCACAACAAAAACCAAGGGAATGAGTTGCCATGCAAGCCGAATTGATTGTCGACGTCCGCAACGCGGTCGGTGAAAGCCCGGTCTGGGTGCCTGAGGAAAACGCGCTGTACTGGGTGGATATCCCCGCCGGCGCTTTACAGCGCTGGCGTGCCGATTCCGGCCAGGTGGACGCCTGGAAAACCCCGCAGATGCTGGCTTGCATTGCACGCCATGCTGACGGTGGCTGGGTTGCCGGCATGGAAAGCGGGTTCTTCCGCCTGCATACGCGTAACGACGGCAGCCTCGACAGTGAACCGCTGGCCCACGTCGACCACGCCCGCACCGACATGCGCCTGAACGACGGCCGCTGTGACCGCCAGGGCCGCTTCTGGGCCGGCAGCATGGTGCTGAACATGGGCGCCAACGCCGCCAACGGCACCTTGTATCGCTACAGCGCCGGGCAGCACGGACCGCTCGACGCTCAATTGAGCGGTTTCATCGTGCCCAACGGCCTGGGCTTCAGCCCGGACGGGCGTACGATGTACCTGTCCGATTCCCACCCGCAGGTCCAGCAGATCTGGGCCTTCGATTACGACATCGACACCGGCACCCCCTCCAATCGCCGGGTGTTCGTCGACATGAACCAATACTGCGGTCGTCCCGATGGCGCTGCGGTCGATGCCGATGGCTGCTACTGGATTTGCGCCAACGACGCCGGCCTGATCCACCGCTTCACTCCCGACGGCCGACTCGACCGTTCCCTCGCCGTACCGGTGAAAAAACCCACCATGTGCGCCTTCGGTGGCCCTCGACTGGACACGCTGTTCGTGACCTCGATCCGCCCCGGCGACGACCATGATCCGCAATCACTGGCCGGGGGCGTGTTCGCCCTCGATCCCGGCGTCCAAGGTTTACCCGAACCCCGTTTCAACGATTGAGCAACCTCGACACAAAAGCGCTCCCGCTGCATCGCTGTGCCTTGAATAAAAAAACAATAAAACTGGAGACACCCCCATGGACTTCAAACGCACCTTGCTCGCCGCTGCACTCCCGTTCGCCTTCTCCCTCAGCAGCGCCGCCCAGGCGCTGGAAATCAAATTCGCCGACATCCACCCCGCCGGTTACCCGACCGTGGTGGCTGAAGAGCAACTGGGTAAAACCCTGGTGGCCGACAGCAACGGCGCGCTGACCTTCAAGATGTTCGCCGGTGGCGTACTCGGCTCGGAAAAAGAAGTGGTCGAACAGGCTCAGGTCGGCGCCATCCAGATGGCCCGGGTCAGCCTTGGCATCGTCGGCCCGGTGGTGCCGGACGTGAACGTGTTCAACATGCCGTTTGTGTTCCGCGACCAGGCGCACATGCGCAAGGTCATCGACGGTGCAGTCGGCGACGAGATCCTCGACAAGATCACCAACTCCGAATTCAACCTGGTCGCCCTGGCCTGGATGGACGGTGGCACGCGCAACATCTACACCAAAAAACCGGTACGCAGCCTTGAAGACCTCAAGGGCATGAAGATCCGCGTGCAAGGCAACCCGATGTTCATCGAAACCATCAACGCCATGGGCGGCAACGGCATCGCGATGGACACCGGGGAAATCTTCAGTGCCCTGCAGACCGGCGTGATCGACGGCGCGGAAAACAATCCGCCGACCCTGCTCGAACACAACCACTACCAGAACGCCAAGTTCTACAGCCTGACCGGCCACCTGATCCTGCCCGAGCCGATCGTGATGTCGAAAATCACCTGGGAAAAACTCACGCCCGAGCAACAAGCCCTGGTGAAGAAAACCGCCAAGGCGGCCCAGGCCCAGGAACGCACCCTGTGGGATGCGAAATCGGCCAGCAGTGAAGAGAAACTCAAGGCCGCCGGCGTCGAGTTCATCACCGTCGACAAGAAACCTTTCTATGAGGCAACCGCCTCGATCCGCGAGAAATACGGCGCGCCCTACGCCGACCTGATCAAGCGCATCGAAGCCGTTCAGTAACCCTCCCTGCATTCAAGAAAGGCCCGGCGCCGCTGACGTTGGTGAACGTCAGTGCGCGCCCGGTTACGGTGGAACCCGATGAAGAATCTGCTGCTAGGCATCAATGACAAGCTCTACATGACCTGTATCTGGGTCGCCGGGCTCTCCGTTCTGGCCATTGCGTTAATCATTCCCTGGGGCGTGTTCGCCCGCTACGTCCTCGGCACCGGCTCCAGTTGGCCGGAGCCCACGGCGATTCTGCTGATGATGGTGTTCACCTTCATCGGCGCCGCCGCCAGCTACCGGTCCGGCTCGCACATGGCAGTGGCCATGCTCACCGACCGCATGCCGCCGCACCTGCGCAAGGCCATGGCCGTGTTCGCGCAACTGCTGATGGCTACGATCTGCCTGTTCATGGCCATCTGGGGCAGCAAGCTGTGCCTGTCGACCTGGAACCAGTACATGAGCGCCCTGCCGACCCTGCGTGTGGGCATCACCTACATGCCGATTCCGGTGGGCGGCGTGCTGACGCTGATCTTTGTCCTGGAAAAACTCTTGCTCGGCGACCAGAGCAACCGCCGGGTCGTGCGTTTCGACCTCGTTGAAGAAAACGAAGGTGCCGCTTAATGGACGCTCTGATACTGCTCGGCAGTTTTATCGCATTGATCCTGATCGGCATGCCGGTCGCCTACGCCCTGGGCTTTGCCGCACTGATCGGCGCGTGGTGGATCGACATCCCGTTCCAGGCCCTGATGATTCAGGTCGCCGGGGGCGTGAACAAATTCTCCCTGCTGGCCATCCCGTTCTTCGTGCTGGCCGGCGCGATCATGGCCGAGGGCGGCATGTCCCGACGCCTGGTGGCGTTCGCCGGAGTGCTGGTCGGTTTCGTGCGTGGCGGCTTGTCGCTGGTCAACATCATGGCCTCGACCTTTTTCGGCGCGATCTCCGGCTCCTCGGTGGCGGACACCGCCTCGGTCGGTTCGGTGCTGATTCCAGAAATGGAACGTCGCGGCTATCCCCGGGAATTCGCCACGGCGGTGACCGTCAGCGGTTCGGTGCAAGCCTTGCTGACACCGCCCAGCCACAACTCGGTGCTCTACTCGCTGGCCGCCGGCGGCACTGGTGTCGATTGCCTCGCTGTTCATGGCCGGCGTGGTGCCGGGCCTGTTGATGAGCGCGTGCCTGATGGTGCTGTGCCTGATCTTCGCCAAGAAGCGCGACTACCCCAAGGGCGAAGTCATTCCGATGCGCGAAGCGCTGAAGATCTGCGGCGAAGCGCTGTGGGGCCTGATGGCGATGGTGATCATCCTCGGCGGCATCCTGTCCGGTATTTTCACTGCCACCGAGTCGGCGGCGATTGCCGTGCTGTGGTCGTTCTTCGTGACCATGTTCATCTACCGCGACTACAAATGGAGCGAACTGCCCAAACTGATGCACCGCACCGTGCGCACGATTTCGATCGTGATGATCCTGATCGGTTTCGCCGCCAGCTTCGGCTACATCATGACCCTGATGCAGATCCCGGCGAAGATCACCACGCTGTTCCTGACCCTGTCGGACAACCGCTACGTGATCCTGATGTGCATCAACGTCATGCTGCTGTTGCTCGGTACGGTCATGGACATGGCGCCGCTGATCCTGATCCTCACGCCGATCCTGATGCCGGTGATCCTCGGCATTGGCGTGGACCCGGTACAGTTCGGCATGATCATGCTGGTCAACCTGGGCATCGGTTTGATTACGCCGCCGGTGGGCGCGGTGCTGTTCGTGGGGTCGGCCGTGGGTAAAGTCAGTATCGAATCAACCGTCAAGGCGCTGCTGCCGTTCTACGCGGTGCTGTTCCTGGTGTTGATGGCCGTGACCTACATTCCTGCCATTTCGCTGTGGTTGCCGCATCTGGTGTTGTAAAACACCTTGTCAGAAAGCTCCCTGTAACCAGGGAGCTTGCTGGTCAGGGGGCTTTTGTGGCGAGGGGGCTTGCCCCCGTTCGGCTGCGCAGCAGTCGCAAATACAAGCGACTCGGTGCTCCTCAAAAATTGCAGGGGGCCGCTTCGCAGCCCAACGGGGGCAAGCCCCCTCGCCACAGGGAACAGTGCAGCTACATAAAAATCACATAGCAGGTCTACATGTCACTCACACTGCTCGAACTCGAAGACGAACTCACCCACCTCACCCTCGCCCCGGAGCTGGGCGCCAGCATCGTCAACTGGACCGTGCGCAGCACCGGGCAACCCTTGCTGCGACACGCCGATGAGCATGCCCTGAACACCGGTCTGCCCGGCAAGCTCGGCTGCTTTCCCTTGATCCCCTGGTCCAACCGCATCGCCGATGGCGGTTTCGATTGTCCCGATGGCTGGCTGGCACTGACACCCAACAGCCTCACCGATCCCCTGCCGATCCACGGCAGCGCCTGGCAGCAGGCATGGCAGGTGATTTCCCGAACTGAAGATGAAGTGGTCCTGCAACTCGATAGCACAACGCCCTTCGCCTATCGCGCCCGGCAACGCTTCCATTTGAGCGCAGGCAAGCTGAGCATCGAAATGCATGTCACGCACCTGGCTGAGCACGCTGCATGGCATGGTCTGGGATTGCATCCGTACCTGCCACGGACACCAAACACCCGACTGCAGGCACCGGCACGGCAGGTGTGGTTGTGCGACGGGGCGAAACTGCCGACAGCACTTGGCGCGTTGCCGGTCGAGTGGGATTTTCAGCAACTCAAGCCATTACCCGAAACGCTGGTCGACAACGGCTTCTGCGAATGGGACGGCCATTGCCTGATCCAACAGCCCGACCTCGGATACGAGTTGGACTGCCAGGCCACTGGCAGCGATTACTACCTTCTCTACTGCCCCGTGGGCCTGGGGTTTTTCTGTATCGAACCGGTGAGCCACCCGGTCAACGCGCACCACTTGCCCGGTCGACCGGGCCTGCGTTTGCTGGAACAGGGTCAATCCACCGAACTGGGCTTCACCCTGCAGTATCGGCCGTTTCAGGCTGGTGCCCCCAACAATTGACTCAACACCGCTCGCAACTTGCCGGGCTTCACCGGTTTGTTCAGCAAGGGTGCGTTGAGTCGCTGCAACGCACGCCGACAATGGTCGGTGCGGTCGGCGGTAATGATCACCGCTGGAATGTCCTGGTGGAAATGCTCGCGCAGATGTCGCACCACATCACAGCCGACCACCCCGTGATCGAGGTGATAGTCGGCAAGAATCAGTTCCGGTGCCTGCCCGCGTAGCGCCGCCAGAGCAGCCTCTTCATCGGTGGCGACCAGAACGTCGCAGCCCCACTGCCCGAGCAACGCGCTCATGCTATCGAGAATGCTCACTTCGTTGTCGATCACCAGTAAACGACGTCCCGGTAGCGGGTTGCCGGTGCCCGGTTGTGACACCGCCTGGCTCACGGGCAGCGGAACTTCGTCGGATATCGGCACCTCGATGCTGAACATCGAACCCCGCCCCGGCATCGAGTACACACCGATCCTGTAGCCAAGGATCTTGGCGATGCGCTCGACAATCGCCAGCCCCAGGCCCACGCCCTTGCGGTCGGCGGCGCGGCCGACGTCCAACTGGTTGAACTCGAGGAAGATCGAATCGAGCCGGTCGGCGGCGATGCCACGCCCGGTGTCCCAGACCTCCAGGCGCAACATCTCGCCCCGACGCCTTGCCGCCAGCAGGATGCTGCCTTCATCGGTGTAGCGGCAAGCATTGCTGAGGAAGTTGCGCAGGATCCGCGTCATCAGGCGCAAGTCGGTGTTGATGGCGTAATCGGCCATGCGCACCCGCAGGTTCAAGCCGGCCGCCTGGGTGACGGACTGGAACTCCGACACCAGCGGCCCGAGCAGTTCGTCGAGGCGGTACGTGGCAACGTCCGGCTTGACCGCGGCCTGGTCGAGCCGGGAAATGTCGAGCAGATCCGTCAGCAAATCCTCGGCCCCTTCCAGGGCCTGGTGAGTGCGCTCCACCAGCACCTGTTCGGCTTCCGGCAATTTGCGTTCGCGCAAGGTCGAAATCAGCAACCGCGCGGCGTTCAGCGGTTGCAGCAGGTCATGGCTGGCGGCGGCGAGGTATTTGTCCTTGCTGTGATTGGCGGCCTCGGCGGCATCGCGGGCGTCGCGCAAGGCCTTGGCGATCTGTTTACGCTGGGTGATCTGCTGCTGGAGGTTACGGTTAGCCTCGAGCAACTCATCGGTGCGCGCGACGACGCGCTGCTCCAGTTCGTCATTGAGTTGCTGCAGGCGTCGCTGGGCCAGCTTGCGCTCGGTGATATCGGAGACGAAGCCTTCCACCAAGCCTTCCTGGCCGGGCTTGAGCAGCAGGTTCATCAACACATCCAGGTGACTGCCGTCCTTGCGCCGCAAGCGGGTTTCATAGCCGTGCAGGCTGCTCTGGTGCCGGAGGATTTCGCCGATGGTTTCCAGCTCCTGCGCGCCGTCGACGAACAGGGTGCTGCCCAGGTCGGTCAGGGAGAACAGCACCTCCTGCGGGTCCTGGTAGCCAAGCATGCGTGCCAGCGCCGGGTTGGCGGCGCGCATGCCATCGTGCAGGCTGGCCTGGAAGATCCCGTGCACCGCGTTTTCGAACAGCCACTTGTAGCGGTTACGCTCGGCTTCCAGATCATCCAGGCGCGCGGCCAGCTCCGGATAGTGACTCTTGCGCGCCGAATGGCTGCCCAGCCCCAACAACCCGGCCAGGGCCCGTTGCTGCTCGTCAGAGGGCTTCGCCATAGACGACCTCGACATCACGCTGGCTGGATTCGCGCGGGTTGGTCAGGATGCACGGATCGTGCATCGCATGCTGCGACAGGAACGGAATGTCCGAGGTCCTGACGCCATGCAAACCGAGGGTTTCATGAAAGCCGATGGCGTGCTTGAGGGCGATCAGGTGTTCGACCAGGCGCCCGCAGATCTGCCGGTGATTCAGGCCTCGACAGTCGATGCCCAACGTCTCGGCGATCACCTTGAAGCGATCAGGCGCCGAGTTGTAATTGAAAGCCACCACGTGCTCGACCAGCACCGCGTTGCACAGCCCATGGGGCAGATCGAGAAAGCCGCCGAGGCTGTGGGACATGGCATGCACAGCACCCAGGATCGCATTGGAAAACGCCAGCCCGGCCTGCATGCTGCCGAGCATGATTTTTTCGCGCAACGCGATGTCCGTCGGGTTGGCGATCATTTGCACCAGGTTGCCATTGATCAGGCGCATCGCCTCCAGTGCATGGGGATCGGTCAGCGGCCCGTGGCCGGTGGATACGAAGGCTTCGATGGCATGCACCAAGGCATCGATGCCGGTACAGGCCGACAGGAACGGGTCCATGCTCAGGGTGGTTTCCGGGTCGATCAGCGAAACGTCCGGCACCACGGCCTTGCTGACGATGGAGAACTTCATGCGCTCCTGCTGATTGGAAATGATCACGAATTGCGAGACATCGGCCGAGGTGCCGGCGGTGGTCGGAATCAGGATCAGCGGCGGGCTGGGCACGCGGATGGTGTCCACACCCTCGAAATCGAGAATGCTGCGGCCATGGGCGACGACAATGCCGATGCCTTTGCCGCAGTCCATCGGACTGCCGCCACCGACGGCGACGATCACGTCGCAGTGGTTTTCCCGGTACATCTCGGCGCCGAGCATCACCTCTTCGACCCGTGGGTTCGGCGAGACATCGGAGTACAGGCAATACTGGATGCCCAGCGCTTGCAGGCTGGCCTCGACATCGGCGACCCAACCGGCAGCAATCACACCGGGGTCACTGACCACCAGGACCTTGCGTGCGCCAAAGGTCTTGGCGTAATTGCCGACACTGTGCCGGCTACCGGCACCGAAGATGATTTCAGGGGAAACGAACTTGCGCAGCTGGTTGAGACTCTGGCTCATTGGAAAGCCTGTTTTTATTGTTTTGGAAGGTAGAAACCACACTAAACCATCCAGCTGTGAATGCAATCAGACCAAAGAACAGCGCTGCCCGGGCTGTAACAGAACCCTGTGGGAGCGGGCTTGCTCGCGAAGAGGCCCTGTCAGTCAATATTGATGGTGACTGACACTCCGCCTTCGCGAGCAAGCCCGCTCCCACAGGAGATCTGTGCCGCCAGGCTTATCCGCGATAGATCAGCTGCGAAGCCTTCGCGTTACGCAACGTCAGATGCTCCATCCCCAACCCCGGAGCCTCAGCTTCTTCACGGGCCTTGAGGATCACCCCATGGTGGGGCGACTTGCTGCACACCGGGTCGGCATTGCTGGCATCGCCGGTCAGCATGAAAGCCTGGCAGCGACATCCCCCCAGGTCCTTGTGCTTTTCATCGCAGGAGCGGCACGGCTCCTTCATCCAGTCATCGCCGCGAAAGCGATTGAAGCCGAACGAGTCGTTCCAGATGTGCGAGAGGCTGTGCTCGCGCACGTTGGGAAATTGCACCGGCAACTGCCGGGCGCTGTGGCAAGGCAAGGCCGTGCCGTCGGGGGTGATGTCGAGAAACAGGTTGGCCCAGCCGTTCATGCAGGTCTTGGGACGCTCTTCGTAGTAGTCCGGGGTGACGAAGATCAGTTTGCACGGGTGGCCCTGGGCTTCAAGGCGCTCGCGGTATTCATTGGTGATGCGCTCGGCACGCTGCAATTGCTCACGAGTGGGCAACAGGCCGACGCGGTTGAGTTCGGCCCAGCCATAGAATTGGCAGGTGGCCAGCTCGACAAAGTCCGCCTCCAATTCCAGGCACAGCTCGATGATCTGCGCGATCCGGTCGATGTTGTGCCGATGGGTGACGAAGTTCAGCACCATCGGATAGCCCTGGGCTTTCACCGCCCGGGCCATGGCGAGTTTCTGGGCAAAGGCCTTGCGCGAACCGGCGAGCATGTTGTTCACCGCTTCGTCGGCGGCCTGGAAGCTGATCTGGATATGGTCCAGCCCGGCCACCTTGAAGTCGCGCACCTTCTGCTCGGTCAGGCCGATGCCGGAGGTGATCAGGTTGGTGTAGTAGCCCATGTCCCGGGCGGCCTTGATCAGTTCGGCGAGGTCCTGGCGCACCAATGGCTCGCCACCGGAAAACCCCAGTTGCGCGGCCCCCATGTCCCGCGCTTCGCGGAATACGCGAATCCATTCTTGCGTGCCCAGTTCCTCGCCCTGCCGGGCAAAATCCAGTGGATTGGAGCAATACGGGCACTGCAGCGGACAGCGGTAGGTCAGCTCGGCGAGCAGCCACAACGGCGGTCCGGGCAACGTCTCACTCGATCCAGAATTGCGCATGGGCCACCTCCAGAAACGCCAGCACGTCTTCGTCGATCCCGGGTACCCCGGGGAAACTGGCGCTCAATCGATCAATGATCGCCGCCACGCTGCGCTGGCCATCCACCAGGCCGAGAATCTGTCCGGCACTGGCGTTGAGCTTGATCATGCCTTCGGGGTACAGCAGCACGTGGCAGTCCTGGCGCGGCTCCCATTGCAGACGAAAACCGCGGCGCAAGGCCGGTGACTGCTGGCGATCGATCAGGCTCACAGGGCGATCCCCCGGTGCCAGACGTTGTCGCCGGTGACCGTGTGATACGGCGGGCGTTCGAGCTCATAGGCCATGCTCATGGCATCGAGCATGCTCCACAGCACGTCGAGCTTGAATTGCAGAATCTCCAGCATGCGTTGTTGCCCCTCGGCCGTCACGTAGTGCGCCAGGGTTATGCGCAAGCCGTGCTCGACATCGCGCCGCGCCTGGCTCAGGCGCGTGCGGAAATAGTCGTAGCCGGCGACGTCGATCCACGGGTAATGGGTCGGCCAGGCGTCGAGTCGCGACTGATGGATCTGTGGCGCAAAGAGCTCGGTCAGCGAACTGCTGGCCGCTTCTTGCCAGCAGGCGCGACGAGCGAAATTGACGTAGGCGTCCACGGCAAATCGCACGCCGGGCAGCACCAGTTCCTGGGACAGAATCTGCTCGCGATCCAGCCCCACCGCTTCGCCCAGGCGCAGCCAGGCCTCGATGCCGCCCTCGCTGCCGGGGATGCCGTCGTGGTCGAGAATCCGTTGCAGCCATTCGCGGCGCACGTCGCGGTCCGGACAGTTGGCGAGAATCGCGGCGTCTTTCAGGGGGATGTTGACCTGATAGTAGAAGCGATTGGCGACCCAGCCCTGGATCTGCTCGCGGCTGGCGCGGCCGGCGTACATGGCTTGGTGGAAGGGGTGGTGGATGTGGTAGTAGGCGCCCTTGGCGCGCAGGGCGGCTTCGAATTCTGTGGGGGACATGGGGGTGTCAGTCATTTTGTTCTCCGGGAACTTCTGCGGTGCCTGTACTGGCCTCTTCGCGAGCAAGCCCGCTCCCACATTTGGAATGCAGTTTCCTGTCGGAGCGGGCTTGCTCGCGAAGGGGTCAGCCGCTACAGCTCAATACTCATGCCGTCATAAGCCACTTCAATACCCCGCCGCTCCAGCAGCGCCCGCTCGGCCGAGTCTTCATCGAGGATCGGATTGGTGTTGTTGATGTGGATCAGCACCTTGCGCTGGCGGTTGAAACCCTCCAGCACTTCAAGCATCCCGTCGGGGCCGCTTTGTGGGAGGTGCCCCATTTCGCTGCCCAGGCTCTGGCCGACTTCGCAGATGCGCATCTCGTCGTCGCGCCACAGGGTGCCGTCCAGCAGCAGGCAATCGGCACGCTGCATCCAGCCCAGTACTTCGCCGTCGATTCGGCCAAGGCCCGGCGCATAGAACAGCGAGGCGCCGTTGCGCAGGTCTTCAATGAACAGGCCAATGGTGTCGCCCGGTTGCGGATTGCCGCGATTGGGCGAATACGGTGGCGCGTTGCTCACCAGGGGTATCGCTCGAAATTGCAAATGCCCGCAGGCCGGGATGCTGAACGGCTGGCGATCGAGACCGACCGGTTGCCATTGCAACCCGCCGTTCCAGTGCTCCAGCATGTTGAACAACGGGAAACCGCTGCTCAGGTCCTGGTGCACGCGCTCGGTGCACCACACCGCATGCGGGCAACCTTCACGCAGGCTGAGCAAACCGGTGCAATGGTCAATCTGGCTGTCCAGCAGCACGATGCCGGCGATGGCGCTGTCACGCAGGCGCCGCGCCGGTTGCAGTGGCGCAAAACTCTCGAGTTGCGCGCGAATGTCCGGTGACGCATTGCACAGCACCCACTCCACACCGTCGTCACTCAGGGCAATCGACGACTGCGTACGGCGCTGTGCCCGCACGTTGCCATTGCGCGCACCGGCGCACTGGCGGCAGTTGCAATTCCACTGAGGGAATCCACCGCCAGCGGCGGAACCGAGAACGCGGATGTGCATGGCGGATGCTCCAGAAGGCAGGCCCGGCCAACGTATCCGCTGGCCGGGTGATCAATCAACGGTTGGCGAAATACATCGTCACTTCGAAGCCAATGCGCAGATCGATAAACGCGGGTTTAGTCCACATGGGTCATTCCTCTTCTTGTGCCCGGGTGATTCCGGTAGAGCCATTAATGCACGGGGCGATGAGCGCCCGAATGCTACTTTCGAAGGAGTTTGCGGGGTGATTTGGTAGGGGGTGTTGCATGGTCATTGGCATCACACAAACCCCATGTGGGAGCGGGCTTGCTCGCGAAGGCGGTGTGCCAGTCAACATCTCTGCTGAATGACACTCCGCATTCGCGAGCAAGCCCGCTCCCACAGGTTATGCGGCGTGTTTAAGGAATCAGAAGAACCCCAGCGGATTGATGTCGTAGCTCACCAGCAGGTTTTTGGTCTGCTGGTAGTGATCGAGCATCATCTTGTGGTTTTCCCGACCGACTCCGGACTTCTTGTAGCCACCAAACGCCGCATGCGCCGGGTACAGGTGGTAGCAGTTGGTCCACACGCGCCCGGCCTTGATCGCCCGGCCCATGCGGTAGGCGCGGTTGATGTCGCGGGTCCACAGACCGGCGCCGAGGCCGAACTCGCTGTCGTTGGCAATCGCCAGGGCTTCCGCTTCGTCCTTGAAGGTGGTGATACCCACCACCGGGCCGAAGATTTCTTCCTGGAACACGCGCATCTTGTTGTGGCCCTTGAGCAGGGTCGGCTGGATGTAATAGCCGCTGGACAGGTCGCCTTCCAGACGTTCAGCCGCACCGCCGGTGAGCAGCTCGGCGCCCTCCTCCTGGGCAATGGTCAGGTACGAGAGGATCTTGTCGTATTGCTGCTCGGACGCCTGGGCGCCGACCATGGTCTCGGTGTCCAGCGGATTGCCGCGCTTGATCTTGACGATCTTCTTCATCACCTCGGCCATGAACGGCTCATAGATCGACTCCTGCACCAGCGCCCGGGACGGACAGGTGCAGACTTCGCCCTGGTTGAAGAACGCCAGCACCAGGCCTTCGGCGGCTTTTTCGATGAACGCCGGTTCAGCGTTCATGATGTCTTCGAAGAAGATGTTCGGCGATTTGCCGCCCAGTTCGACGGTGCTCGGGATGATGTTCTCGGCGGCGCAATGCATGATGTGCGCGCCCACCGGGGTCGAGCCGGTGAAGGCGATCTTGGCGATGCGTTTGCTGGTGGCCAGGGCCTCGCCGGCTTCGCGACCGAAACCCTGGACGATGTTCAGCACGCCCGCCGGCAGCAGGTCGGCGATGAGCTCGGCGAAGACCATGATCGACAGCGGCGTTTGCTCGGCAGGCTTGAGTACGATGCAGTTGCCGGCGGCCAGGGCCGGGGCGAGTTTCCAGGCGGCCATCAGCAGCGGGAAGTTCCACGGAATGATCTGCCCGACCACACCCAGGGGCTCATGGAAGTGATAGGCCGTGGTCAGCTCGTTGATCTCGGCAGCCCCGCCTTCCTGGGCGCGGATGCAGCCAGCGAAGTAACGGAAGTGGTCGGCGGCCAGCGGCACGTCGGCGTTCAGGGTTTCGCGCACGGCCTTGCCGTTGTCCCAGGTTTCGGTGACGGCCAGCACTTCAAGGTTCTGCTCGATGCGATCGGCGATTTTCAGCAGCACCAGGGAGCGGTCCTGGGCCGAGGTCTTGCCCCAGGCATCCGCTGCGGCATGGGCGGCGTCCAGGGCCTTGTCGATGTCGGCGGCGCTGGAGCGCGGGAATTCGGCGATCACTTCACCGTTGACCGGCGAGGTGTTGGTGAAGTACTCGCCATTGATCGGAGCGACGAACTCGCCACCGATGAAGTTGCCGTAGCGCGGCTTGAAGGTAATGAGGGCGCCTGGGGTTCCGGGTTGTGCGTAGATCATGGTGGGCCTCTGTCTGGGTCGATGCCTGTCGTACTGACAGGCGATGAGCCGATACTAGAGAGCCCCGCGTGCCAGACGAATGCATCGTTGGCAGGAGGGGCTCTCGTTATTTGGTCGTAGATTTCACACTGATCACTGTAGGAGCGAGCTTGCTCGCGATGAGCCCGAGAACGCCACGGGGTATCAGGTTTCCAGCGTTATCGTTGACGACCATCGCGAGCAGGCTCGCTCCTACAGGGGTTATGCGGTGGAGTCGGGATCAGTGCTTAGCGACAAGGTCCTTAGGCAGCTTGAAGGTCCAGAGCATGCCGCCCTGGTTGAAGTCCTTGATGCGCTTGGCCACTTCACCGCCCCACAGCGGTACCGCACCGCCCCAGCCGGAGAGCACCGAGACGTACTGTTCGCCGTCCATTTCCCAGGTGATGGGCGAGCCGAGCACGCCGGAGCCGGTCTGGAATTCCCAGACCTTTTCGCCGGTCTTGGCGTTGAAGGCCTGCAGGAAGCCTTCTGGCGTGCCGGTGAACACCAGGTTGCCCTTGGTGGTCAGCACCCCGCCCCACAGCGGCGCGTAGTTCTTGTGGCGCCAGACTTCCTTGCCGGTTTTCGGATCGATGGCCCGCAGCACGCCGATGTAGTCTTCGTTCAACGGCTTGATGGTGAAGCCGGCGCCGAGGAATGCCGCGCCTTTCTTGTAGGCGATGCCTTCGTTCCAGATGTCCATGCCCCATTCGTTGGACGGCACATAGAACAGCCCGGTGTCCTGGTTGTAAGCCATCGGCATCCAGTTTTTCGCGCCGAGGAACGCCGGCGCGACAAACACCGAACTGCCCTTGACTTCGGAGCCCGGGGCGCCGGGACGGCTGGCCTCGTTGTAGATCGGCCGGCCGTTCTTATCCAGGCCGGTGGCCCAGGTGATCTTGTCCACGAACGGGAAGCCACGGATGAATTTGCCGTTGGTGCGATCCAGCACGTAGAAGAAACCGTTACGGTCGGCAGTGGCCGCCGCCTTGATCTCCTTGCCGCCTTCGCTGTAGTTGAACGACACCAGCTCGTTCACGCCGTCGTAGTCCCAACCGTCGTGGGGCGTGCTCTGGAAGTGCCACTTGATGGTGCCGTCGTCCGGGTTGAGCGCCAGGCGCGACGACGAGTACAGGTTGTCGCCAGGGCGCAGGTGCGAGTTCCACGGCGCCGGGTTGCCGGTACCGAACAGCAGCAGGTTGGTTTCCGGATCGTAATAGCCGCCCAGCCAAGGGGCCGCGCCGCCGGTTTTCCACAGATCACCTGGCCAGGTCTTGCCCGCTTCGCCGCCGGAGATGCCGTTCTCTACCGCTTTGCCGTCCTTGTAGACGTAGCCCATATGGCCTTCGACCGTCGGCCGGGTCCACAGCAGATCACCGTTTTTCGGGTCGTAGGCCTCGATCTTGCCCACCACGCCGAACTCGCCACCGGCCACGCCGGTAATCAGCTTGCCGTTGATCACCAGCGGCGCGGCGCTGATCGAGTAGCCTTCCTTGTGGTCGGCGACTTTCTTGCTCCACACCACCTTGCCGGTGTCTTTGTTCAGCGCCACGAGCTTGGCGTCGAGGGTGCCGAAAATCACCAGGTCGCCATACAGAGCGACGCCACGGTTGATCACGTCGCAGCAAGGGCGGATGTCATCGGGCAGGCGTGCATCGTATTGCCAGAGTTTCTTGCCAGTGCGCGCATCCACGGCGAACACCCGGGAGTAGGAACCGGTCATGTACATCACGCCGTCCTTGA
Source organism: Pseudomonas sp. S2_H10 (assembly GCF_054668285.1). NCBI lineage: Bacteria > Pseudomonadati > Pseudomonadota > Gammaproteobacteria > Pseudomonadales > Pseudomonadaceae > Pseudomonas > Pseudomonas sp. S2_H10. The sequence goes on along the minus strand of NZ_CP162754.1, from coordinate 6,543,064 downwards.
CCATCGGCTGCGCTTGCTGGCCACGCTGTTTTTCACCGCCGAAGGAAAACGCCCACGCCGGGCGCAGCTCCTTGACGTTGTCGACGTTGAGAATATCCAGCGGGCTGTAGCGCTGACCCTGGACGCCGAGGCCATTGGTCACGACCTGTTCCGGGTTCTTCGGGTCCTGGAGAATGTCCTGGTCGGAAACCCCGGCCAATGCCTGGCCGGACAACAGCATGGCACTGAGCAGCAGGCTCAAGACGAAGGGCTGGCGACGTGCGGGTTGGGTCATGACGGCTTCCTCTGCGGATTTTTGTTATTTCCGGAAAATTTTCCCGGTCTGGTGCAGATTCTTGAGCGCCGCCGCCCTGGCAACAATTGCCCGCAATGAGGAGATTGCTAGTTCCTTGGTACAGGGTGGGAGGAGATGAGCAGCGGATTTTGGGCCCGGCATAGATCCCTTGTGGGAGCGGGCTTGCTCGCGAAGACGGAATGTCAGGCGACATCGATGTTGAATGTGCCGGCCTCTTCGCGAGCAAGCCCGCTCCCACATTAGATCGGGGTGGGTCAGTTTTTTGTGGGGGAATCCACCCGCGTCATCCGCTCACGCTCGTAACGCGGGTACAGATGGCTGACGCTGCGGATCAGTTCATAGCGGCTCAGGTTGATCCCGGCGAAGCGTTCAGGGATGGGGCTGCGGATCATCTCGGCCATGTCGCTGCCACTGGCGGCGCCGTCGCGCATCAGCTGATCGAGCCAGGTCAGGTAATCGCGCATCTGCTCGAACGGTTGTGGATCGCTCGACACCGGTCCATGGCCCGGCACGACCTGCGTCCAGGGCAAGCCTTGCAGGGTCGCGATGTCCGCCAGCCACACCGCCAGCCCTGGACTGTTGGGCGTGGTCAGCGCCCGTTGATAAAACACCAGGTCCCCGGCAAACAACACGCCGGTTTGCTGGTCGAGAATAGCCAGATCCGCGCCCGTATGCCCACCCAGGCTCAGCAGACGCAGATCGTGATTCCCAAAACTTTTCACCCCGGGTACCAACGCCTGGGTCGGCAACACCACTTCGGTGCCACGCATCCAGTCGCCGACCATGCGGTACATATTCTCGGCCATGGCATCGCCTTGCTGATGCAACAGTTCGGTAGTGCCGGCCAGGGCGCCGATCGGCACGTCGCTGAAGGCTTGATTGCCCAGCACATGGTCCGGGTGGTGATGGGTCAGCAAGACCTCGATCACCGGCTTGTCGGTGGTGGCGGCAATGGCCTTGCGCATCGCTTCGCCGTAACGCCGGGACGGCCCGGTGTCGATCACCACCACACCGCGCTCAGTGACGATAAATGCGGTGTTGACGATGTTGCCGCCGTTGGCCTTGGCGAAATTATCGGTGCTGCCTTCCAGCAGCCAGGTGTCCTGGGCGATCTGCCGGGGCTTGAGTGAATATTCGAGATCGGCCAGGACCGGCACACTGACGCTCAGCACCATCAACAGGATCCAGCGCATGCCACGCTCCTTGGGGTCAGGGGATCGACGCATCGAACTCATTGCCGCTGTTGTCCCGTAGCAGCAGGCGCGTTTGCCCTGCCCCTTCGATGTCGAAGGCCAGGTTGGGGTTTTCGCTGACCGCGGGAAACAGCTCCAGCCGGGCCAGCACTTGCTCGTTGTGGTCGCGCAGCTCGGCATGGTTGATGAAAAATTCCGGAATGCCGCTGACCATGCCGTTGTCCATGGGATGGGCCACCTGCAATCGCAAACGGCTGAATTCGTCCCGGGGATAGCGCCCGCCGAGCACTTCGCCAATGTGCTCCTCCCAGCCTGGTTGCGTGCGCACCACGCTCGGTGCAGTGCAGCCGCCACCCGCTGCGTCAATCAGGGTCGAGCCGACATGCCACAACCCGTCACGGGTCAACACCGCCGCGCGCAAGGGCGTGGCCTGTTCGATGCGAATGCGCAACGACAGCCAGGGCAAAACCGAATTCAGCGGCTGGAAGTCGACGATTTTCGGCAAAGGGTTAAGTTCTGCCCAGGCGAGGATTTTCACCACCTCGCCCTTGAACGCCCGGGCGTCGATTTCCAGCGGCACCTGCCGGGCATCTTCGGCAAACGGCGGCGCCAGCAGCTTGACCCGCTCATCGAAAACGAACGGCGCATTGCCCAGGAACTGCTGGTGATAGAAGGCCCACATCACCGATGGCACCGGGTCTTTACCGGGATCGATAGCGCCAGCCTGTGCCGCCAGGCTTAACCAGCAAGCCAACAGACAACTCCCTCGCCATTTCATCGCCTGCTCCTTATTGATACATCTCGGGCACGTCGTATTGCAGGCCGTAATGGCCGTAGATGGTCTTCACCGCGCCCTCGCGGATCAGCGCTTCCAGCGCCTCCTCCACGGCATAGGCCAGTTGACGGTTGCTTTCGTGCACCGCCATGCCGATTTCCCAGAGCTGCTTGCCCATGTTCGGGTAGGCATTTTCTGCCAGTGCCACTTGCGGGTCGGCCGCTTCATGGACCTGCCAGTCGATTTCACCGCGCATGGCCATCACCGCGTCGACCTCACCGGCCTTCATCGCGGCAAACGCCTGGGGTACGCCCGGATAGTGATGGGTCTTGCCAGCGAGCATGCCGTTGAACACCGAGGTCAGGTAGAACGACGGCACGCTGTCGACTTCGACACCAATCGGGTGCTGCTCGAACACCGCGACGCTGGCGACCTTGTCCAGCCGCCGGCGGTCATAGGCCACCTGCCATTGCTCGTTCTGGTACGGACCGAACATCACCACGTGGCCATTTTCCAGTTCGCCGAGTTCGTTACGCTTCTGCGCGTAGTCACGGTCGTAGGGCACGCGCATCATCAGGTCGGCCAGTTGCTGGTTGTGCAAGGCACTGGCACGCCAGATGTAATCGCGCAGGTCGTCATCGAGCTTTTCTCCCGCCGGTGCCCAGATCAGCGTCAGGCGCACGCCGAGCGCCTTGGCCAGGGCCTCGGCGAGTTCGACATCGACACCCTGGGGTTTGCCGGCGCGTTCAAAACTGTAGGGCGCGAAGTCCTTGTAGACCGCCACCTTCAGCTCCCCGGCGGCGATCATTTCGTCGTAGTTGCGAACCTGCGCCTGCGCCGCCTGGCAGCACAGCCACAGAGCGCTGATCAACACCGCGAGCAGGCGCATGGGTCACTCCTCGACGTGCACAGTATCCAGATAAGTGCGCACCGCCCACAGGGCTTCCTGGCTCAGGTAGTCGGCCATCTTCGGCATGTACACCCGACCGTCGCGCACCGCGCCATGGCGCACCCGCTCGGCGAACCACTCATCGCCCGACTCACCGACATCGAGCATGCGCAAGTCGGGGGCGATGCCGCCGGACTTGGCTTCCAGGCCATGACAGGCCGCGCAGTTCTGGGTGTAGGCCGAGGCACCGATTTCCACTGCCTTGTCGTGTTCCGCAGCGGTGCGATACGGGTTCACCGCGGCCCAGCCATCGGCATCGAGTTGCACACCGGCGTCCTTGATCGGGGTCAGCCCCGGGGTGGCGACGGCCTGTGGCACCACGTTGCCGTGGGCCCAGACGGAACCTGCACTGATCAAACTGGCCAATAGCCCGGTCACGAGCAAGGCGTTGCGTTTTGTTGTCATTGTTATGCCCTCTGGATTGCACGCAAAACCTCTTGGCAGAGGCTATGGCAGCCATCTTAGAAAGCCCTGCGCCCAGACCCCATGCTGCTTTGGTGGTCGCCGCCTCCTCCCTTGGTCGTAAGGCTATCGGTGGACACGGGACGCGGGCCGTGGAGCCGGTCGACGCCGATCAGGGTCAGGATCAGCAGAAATGGCAGGAGCAGTGCTTTGACGATACGCATGGTCAATCCCCTCCAGATCAAAGGCCGTGGTTGCCCATGCTAGAACCGCGCCGCGCGTGGCGGTCTACTACCTTGGTACTGGCCCTTCGGTACTTTCTGCATATTTTCACTGCACCACAGCCTTCCTATGCTGGCGCTACCTGTAATGGAGAGCCTTATGCGCCAGCTTGCCCCTTACGCCCTGATCTACCTGCTGGCAATTGCCTGCGCCGCCGGCCTGGCCACCCAGAGCCAGGCCGCCGATGCGCCCTTGCAGGTGCGGATCGGCTACCTGGGTTATCGCCCCGACCCCGGGCCGCTGCTGTCGAACGTCATCCCCGAGCCCACCGATGCCGGATTGCGCGGCGCCGAACTGGCGATCACCGACAGCAACAGCACCGGGCGTTTTCTCAACCACGGCTACAGCCTGGTCAGCGCCAGTGTCGACAGCCCCGAGGCCTTGCTCGAAGCGGCAAAGGTGCAGCATGAACAAGGCCTGCGCCTGTTTGTGGTGAATGCCCCCGCGACCAGCCTGCGCCAATTGAGTGCAGCACTGCCCGACAGTTTGCTGTTCAACGCCGGTAGCCCCGATGACAGCCTGCGCACCACCGATTGCCTGCCCAACGTGCTGCACACCTTGCCGAGCCGGGCGATGCTCGCCGATGCCCTGGCGCAGTTTCTGGTGCTGCGCAAATGGCAGCGGGCACTGCTGATTGTCGGCCCGACGCCGGACGATCAAGCCTATGCCGCCGCCCTGCGCCGCGGGGCCAAGCGCTTTGGCTTGCAACTGGTGGCGGAAAAACCCTGGAGCTTCGATAACGACCAACGCCGCAGCGCCCAGGCGGATATGCCGCTGTTCACCCAGACCGCCGAGTACGACGTGGTGCTGGTGGCCGATGAACGCGGCGACTTCGGTGAATACGTGCCCTACCAGACCTGGTACCCGCGCCCGGTCGCCGGCACCCAGGGCCTGACCCCGGTAGGCTGGCACAAGACCGTGGAAACTTATGGCGCCGCGCAGCTGCAAAAACGTTTCGAAGCCCTGACCGGGCGCTGGATGAATGACCGCGATTTCGCCGCGTGGATGGCCGTGCGCAGTATCGCCAGCGCCGTGAGCAAACTGCGCCAGGCCGAGCCGATGGCGATCCGTACGCTGGAAATCAGCGACCAGTTGCCACTCGATGGCTTCAAGGGCCGCAAGCTCAGCTACCGGCCGTGGAACGGTCAGTTGCGCCAGCCGATTCCCATCGTCCAGCCGCGAGCGCTGGTCAGCACCTCACCCCAGGATGGCTTTCTGCACCCGTTCAACGAGATGGACAGCCTGGGCTACGACAAACCCGAGGTCAGCTGCCGCTTTCCCTGATCCGATAATCACAACAACAAGGAGTCCGCCATGCGCCGCACCCTGCTCTGCCGCTCCCTACTTTCTTGGGCCATGCTGCTCGCCGCAGGCCATGCCGTTGCCAGCACAGCCTGGGTCTCCAACGAAAAGGACAACAGCCTGAGCCTGATCGACCTGCAGACCCTGCAAGTCACCGACACCCTGCCCGTCGGCCAGCGCCCCCGAGGCCTGCTGCTGTCCCATGACAACAAGCTGCTGTACATCTGCGCCAGTGACTCGGACCGGGTCCAGGTGATGGACGTGGCCACGCGCAAGATCATCAAGGAATTGCCGTCGGGCAAAGACCCTGAACAATTCGCCCTGCACCCGAACAATCGCTGGTTGTACGTCTCCAACGAAGACGATGCGCTGGTCACCGTGATCGACACCGAGACCTCCAAGGTGCTCGGCCAGATCAACGTCGGTGTCGAACCCGAAGGCATGGCCGTCAGTCCTGACGGCAAGTGGGCGGTCAACACCAGCGAAACCACCAACATGCTGCACTGGATCGACACCAGCACCCAGACCCTGGCCGACAGCACCCTGGTGGACCAGCGCCCGCGCTTCGTCGAGTTCTCCCCCGATGGCGCCCAGCTCTGGGCCTCGGCGGAAATCGGCGGCACCGTGACCATTCTCGATGTAGCCAGTCGCACCGTGCTCAAGACCCTGAACTTCCAGATCAAGGGCGTGCACCCGGACAAGGTCCAGCCGGTCGGCATCAAGCTCAGCGCCGATGGCAAATACGGTTTTGTCGCACTGGGCCCGGCCAATCATGTGGCGGTGATCGATGCCGGGACCTTCGAGATTCTCGATTACCTGCTGGTGGGTCGACGGGTCTGGCAGATGGCGTTCACCCCGGATCAGAAACAACTGCTGGCCACCAACGGCGTCAGCGGCGATGTCTCGGTGATCGATGTCGACAGCCTCAAGGTGAGCAAATCGGTGAAGGTCGGGCGCTATCCCTGGGGCGTGGTGGTGACGCCATGAACGCCCTTGAAGTCAGCGACCTGAGCTTTGCCTACGGTGCCCGAGAGGCCTTGCGCAAGGTGAGTTTCAGCCTGGAACCCGGGCGCTTCGCCGCGCTGCTGGGACCCAACGGCGCGGGCAAGTCGACCCTGATTGCCCTGCTGACCCGGCTCTATGATCTGCAGCACGGCGAGATCCGCATCGGTGGCTGTTCATTGCGCAGCGCGCCACGCCCGGCACTCAGGCAACTGGGCGTGGTGTTCCAGCAAAGCACCCTGGACCTGGACCTCAGCGTCGAGCAGAACCTGCGTTATCACGCGGCATTGCATGGCTTGTCCCGGCGTGAGACCGACCTTCGGGTCGACGCTGAACTGGCCCGCCAGACCCTGACCGAACGCCGCCGCGAACGGGTGCGTGAACTCAATGGCGGCCATCGTCGCCGGGTGGAAATTGCCCGCGCCCTGTTGCATCAACCGCGTCTGTTGCTGCTCGATGAAGCCAGTGTCGGCCTCGACCCGGCGAGCCGCCTGGCGCTCAACCAGCACATCCGCAGCCTGTGTCGCGAGGAACGCATCAGCGTGCTCTGGACCACCCACCTGCTCGATGAAGTACAGCCCAGCGATGACTTGCTGATCCTGCATCAGGGCCGGCTGGTAGCCAGCGGACAGGCCGATGCCCTGAGCCTGGAACACGGCGGTGACCTCGGTTCGGCCTTCACCCGCCTGACAACATCAGGAGCTGCCCAATGAACGCTTACTGGCAATGCTTCAGCGGTATCGTGCTGCGCGAATGGCTGCGCTTTGTGCTGCAACGCACGCGATTTCTCAGCGCCCTGGTGCGGCCGCTGCTGTGGCTGCTGGTGTTCGCCGCGGGTTTTCGCGCAGCGCTGGGAATCGCGATCATCGAGCCCTACGACACCTACATCCCCTATGAGGTCTACATCATTCCCGGGTTGGCCTGCATGATCCTGCTGTTCAATGGCATGCAGGGGTCACTGTCGATGGTCTACGACCGCGAGATGGGCAGCATGCGCGTGTTGCTGACCAGCCCCCTGCCCCGAACCTTTCTGCTGTGCAGCAAACTGTTGGCCACCTCGCTGATTTCGCTGTTGCAGGTGTATGCGTTCCTGGCGATTGCCTGGGTCTACGGCGTGCGGCCACCGGCCATGGGCTTGTTGCTGGCGTTGCCGGCCCTGCTGCTGGTGGCGTTGATGCTCAGCGCACTGGGCCTGTTGCTGTCGAACGCGATCCGCCAGCTGGAGAACTTCGCCGGGGTAATGAATTTCGTGATCTTCCCGCTGTTTTTCCTGTCGTCGGCGCTGTATCCGCTGTGGAAGATGCGCGAGGCCAGTGAGTGGCTGTATTGGCTATGCGCACTGAATCCGTTCACCCATGCGGTGGAGCTGGTGCGTTTTGCCCTGTATGAACGCTTCAATCCGCTGGCGCTGGCGGTGTGCTCGGGGCTGACGCTGCTGTTTGCGCTGCTCGCCGTACTGACGTTCAACCCGCAGCATGCGGCCCTGCGCAAATCCAGCTGACACCCCCCTCTGTAGGAGCCGGCTTGCTGGCGATCCAGACGACGCGGTGTATCAATTTCACCGCGTCGCCTGGATCGCCAGCAAGCCGGCTCCTACTTTAGTACTGGTTCTACCTGTCTATCGTCGCATTCCCAACGCCCCCCGACTGGCATGTAATAGGTCCATAACTATAAGGACTGAACCCATGCCACGTGCCCGACGTTGCCTGTTGCGCCCTGCTCTCGCCGTCCTGTCGCTGAGCCTGCTGCTGAGCACCGCGCAGGCCGACACTGCGCTGTTCTCCACCGACGGCTATCGCATCGGCCTGTACCGCAGCCCGACGCCGGAACAACTGCAAGGCGCAACCCTCATCGACACCCCCGCCCTGCAAACCCTGCTCGGCCAAACCCCGCGCCCGGTGCTGATTGACGTCTACCGCCGGCAGTGGCTGCAAGGGCAATTCATCGAAGACCAGCCCCATGAAAACCTGCCCGGCAGCCATTGGCTGGCCAATACCGGGGACGGCGACCTGACGCCGCAATGGCAGGACTATTTCGCCGCCAACCTGAAAAAGCTGACCGCCGGCGACCCGACACAACCGCTGGTCTTCTACTGCCGCTCCGACTGCTGGTTGAGCTGGAATGCGGTCAAGCGCGCAGCCACCATGGGCTATAAGACTCTGTATTGGTATCGCGATGGCCTGGACGCCTGGCAAGCGGCCAACCTGCCGGTTTCGCCAGCCCGGCCCGAACCCTTTCCCTGAGCTTTACGCGTGCACGCAGTTGCCACACCATAATCAAAATAATGAGGTGAAAGGCCATGTACAAAATCCTGATTGCCGACGATCACCCACTGTTTCGCGAAGCCATCCACAACGTCATCAGCGACGGTTTTGCCGGCAGCGAAGTGATGGAAACCGCCGACCTGGACAGCGCCCTGGCCCTGACCCAGGAGCACGATGACCTGGACCTGATCCTGCTCGACCTGAACATGCCCGGCATGCACGGGCTCAATGGCCTGATCAACCTGCGTAACGAAGCGCCGACCATTCCGGTGGTGATTGTCTCCGCCGAGCAGGACAAACAGATCGTGCTGCAAGCCATCACCTACGGTGCAGTGGGCTTCATCACCAAGTCGTCACCCCGCACCCAGATGACCGATGCCATCCAGCAGATTCTCAATGGCAATGTCTACCTGCCCCCGGACATCATCCGCACCGGAAAAAGCAGCAGCCACCGGCGGATGAACGACACCCCGAGTTTCCCGCCCGAACTGCTCCAGGCCCTGACCCGCAAGCAACTGCAGGTGCTGGAGCGCATGACCAAGGGCGAATCGAACAAGCAGATCGCCTACACCCTGGAAATCGCCGAGACCACGGTCAAGGCCCACGTCTCGGCAATCCTGCGCAAGCTCAACGTGCACAACCGGGTGCAGGCGATCCTGAGTGCCGGGGATATTGATTTCGGGTCTTATCTGCGGCGTTGAGTCAGTAAGACCGCGGCGCCCCTTTCGCGAGCAAGCCCGCTCCCACAAGGACAGCGATGTACCTGTGGGAGCGGGCTTGCTCGCGAAGGGGCCGTCCCATGCACCGTAGATTTCAAGGCCGGCCAAGCAAATGACTCATCGCCGTCTTCAGCTTCATCGGCCGCACCGGCTTGTGCATCAGGGTGTGGCCCAGCTCGCGGATCTGTTGCTTGAGTTCATTGCTGTAGTTGGCCGTGATCATCATTGCCGGGACCGGTGAGGCACGACGGGCATTGATTCTTGCCACCGCATCGACACCGTTCTGATCGTTGTCCAGATGGTAGTCGGCGATCAGCAGGTCGGCCTCGGCGTGGTAGTTGTCCACTTGCCGCGCCAGGTCCTCCTCCGACAGCGCCGTCACCACCCGACACCCCCACCCCTCCAGCAAGGTGCGCATGCCGGCACAAATGGTCGCGTCGTTGTCCAGCACCCAAATCCGCGCACCCCGCAGGCGCTCGAGCATCGGCTCGCTCATCTGCAACGCCGGCGGCGGTGTCGGCGCGGTGGCGCTCAAGGGCACTTCGACCGAGAACATCGAACCCCGGCCCGGCCACGAGCGCACATGTATGGGATGGCCGAGGATGCCGGCAATTTTCTCGACAATCGCCAGGCCCAGGCCCAAGCCGCGATCCTGATCGGGTCGCTGCACATCACCGCGCTTGAACTCCTGGAAAATCTCCTCCAGGCGATGCTCGGCAATGCCCATGCCGCTGTCCCAGACTTCGATCGTCAGGCACTGATGATGCCGCCGGCAACCGAGCACCACGCGACCACTGTAGGTATAGCGAATCGCATTGCTCAGCAGATTGCGCAGAATCCGCGCGAGCAACTGGATGTCGCTGCGCACCAGCGCCGAACAGCCAATGAAGTGCAGTTGCAGGCCTTCACTGCGGGCCACCTGGGTGTATTCAGCAGCCAGGTTCTCCAGCAGCTCACTGAGGGCGAACGGCGCAATGTCAGCCTTGATCACCCCCGCATCGAGCTTGGAAATATCCACCAGGGTGCCGAGCAGGTTCTCCACGTCTTCCAGGGAATTGCTCACGTTGCGCACCAGAATCTCGCTGGACATCGGCTCGCGCCGCTCCAACAAGGCGCTGGTAAACAGGCGCGCGGCATTCAACGGTTGCAGCAGGTCGTGGCTGACGGCGGCGAGGAACTTGGTCTTCGACAGGTTGGCCTGCTCGGCTTCCTGCTTGGCTTCGCGCAAGCGTGACTCGACCAGGCGCCGCTCATCGATCTCGCGCAGCAGCTGGTCGTTGAGGGTGGTCAATTCCGCCGTGCGCTCGCGTACCCGCAGCTCAAGGTTCTGATACGCCTGATGCAGCGCTTCGGCGGTGCGGCGGCGTTCGGTGATGTCGCGGATCAGCACGAAAATCCCCACCACCTCGCCACTGGCCAGACGGTTGGGCACATAGGAGCGCAGCATGTAGCGCTCCTGGTTGTTGACGTTGGTTTCGGCGAACTCGAAGGTCACGCTCTCGCCGTCCAGTGCCCTGGCCACGTAGGACTCCAGCCGCTGATAATGCTGTTCGCTGTGCACTTCGCGCAGGCTCTGGCCGAGCATCACGCCGCGGGGCCAGCAGTACCACTCTTCATAGACCTTGTTGGTGAACTCGTAGACCAGGTCAGCATTGAGGTAGGCAATCAATGCCGGTACGTGATCGGTGATCAGGCGAATCCAGTGTTCGCTTTCACTCAGCGCCTCGGCGTGCTGGTAACGTTCGGTGATGTCGGTGAAGGTATTGACGAACCCCCCGGTGGGCAACGGATGGGTGCGGATTTCCAGGACCCGGCCATCGTACAGGCGCTGTTCGCATTCGCGTACCGGTCGTCCGTTGCCATCGCGACTGGCCGGGGTCAGCAGGTTCAACTCGCTGTCGGCGATCACTTCGGCAAACGGGCGATGCGCCGCCACCGGCGCCAGGCCGCTCAACTCCAGGAACCGCCGGTTCCACAACTCCAGGATGCCCTCGGCGCTGACCATTGCCACCCCTTGGGACAGGTTGTCGACCGCCCGTTGCAGCAGGTGCGACTTCTGCGCCACCGCCTGCTCCCGTCGCATGGTTTCGCTGAGTTTGACGTCGGTAATGTCGGTGAACAGGATCACCCGCCCGCCCTCCTGGGTGGGCCGCTCGCTGACTTGCAGCCAGCGCCCGTTCTGCAGGCGGTACAGCAGGTTTTCGTCGGCATGCCCCCAAGGCTCTTCGGTGAACAGGCCGTTGTTCATCATCAATCGCTTGACCTCGGTCAGGCGCATGCCGGCATTGATCCGCACCCGGCTGTTGCGCCAAAACGCCTTGAAGCGACTGTTGAACAGCACGATTCGCTGCTCGGCGTCGAACAGCACGAAGGCGTCGGAAATGCTTTCGATGGCATCGATCAGGTGTTGATGCGCCGTTTCCGCGCGCAGGCGGGCTTCGCTAAGCAGATGATTGCCGGCCTTGAGTTCGGCCATGGCCTGGTTCAGGGCATCGGTGCGTTCGCGCACTTGCTCGGCCAGCACCACCGAATGCTGGAATGCCGCGTACGGATCGTTGCCGCGGGTTCCCCCGGACTCGACCCGTTCGATCAGCGCGCCATTGATGCGCTGCAGTTTATGGTTTTCCAGGCGCAGCCTGGCCAGTTCGGCCTGCAGCTCAGCGATGTCCTGGGGCGCGGCTTCGGGCAATGGCAACGCCGGTGAAGGTCTGGTTGATGTGCATGCCATTGAACTGTTCTCCGTAGGTGTTGAAACCCATCACCCGTTGCTCACGCAAAAACCTGCCGATCTGATCAAGACTGCCGTCGTCTTCGAGTTCCAGACGCCGCAGGAAACAGTCGCAACCGATGGTCAGCAGCAAATCGCCCAGGCGTTCCTGCAACCCCTCGAACAGGCTCTGCAGGTTCGGCAGCATCGGCCCCGGGGTCATGGCGGTGAGGACGATGCCGTTTTCCACGGCGCAGTAGAAACTCAGGCTCAGGTCCGGGTGCACCTGCTGGATGGCCCGCACGTAGTACTGCTGGTTGATCCGCACCGCCAACGGGTGCGCGGCGAAGACCCGGTGATCGAGCTGCGCCACCGGCACGCCGATGTGCCGGGCGTACTCGGCGGCGGCCGGCTCGGCATTGAGTTCGAAGACCCGGCGCAAGGTGCTGTCGGCCCCGGTGACCACCAGCTTCTCGGCGCGGGGCAGCACGTGGTGGGTGGTGAACACTTCGAAATCCAGCCAGGTATTGACCAGCACCACCACAGCCGCGCCGCTGTGGAACCCGCCATCGAAGTACACATGGGTATGGGTCAGGTAGTTGTCGTCGCCGGCCGAGCCGCCGAAATGCGGAATGTCGCCCAATGCCGCGCTCAAGGCCGCGAGGACCATTTCTTCACGGCTGGACAGGCCATCGAGCAGGGTCAGGGCAAAGCTGTTGCCCTTGATCGGAGCCAGGGTGTTGCTGCGACAGCCACTGACCAGGCGCTCGACCATTTGCTGGGCGTCGATCAGGCTGAAGTGCTCCATCTGGTCGATCAGCTCGATCGCAATGGAAAAGTGCCGGTGATCGAAACCCACCGCCGTCACGCAATTGCGCCCGTAGCCCAGCGGGGTGATTTCCCCGGCACTGGTGCAGCCCACCAGGCGAATACCGCCGAAGCTTTGCTGCAAGGCCTGGCCCAGCACCTGCAAGTCGTACTCGGCGGAACAGAAGAACAGCACGAACCCCAGGTGCGGATGCAACAACTGGCATGCCAGTTCCTGCGCGACCTGCCGGGCATCGGTGGCCTGGGACATTGCACTGACGACACCTTCGCTCTGCAGCATCATCGTCTCCGGCTGGTGCGTGTGTATGAGGCACGAGTGTACGAAGTCTGTGGGGGGGGGGACGAATGCTACTTGGGTAGCGGGTAGCCGCTTCGATGGGATGAGAATGTTTGAGGGGGGTGAGGACTTGAAGGCTGTAGCTGGAGATGTGAAGTACGCGCTTTGGTGGCGAGGGAGCTTGTCGGATCGCCGCACCGTCCCGCTGGACTGCGTAGCAGGCCCAAAACCGGCCGATGCGCGACCAGAATCCGGACCGCTACGCGCTCCAGCGGGAGCAAGCTCCCTCGCCACAGGGAAAGGATGAGCAGATCGGCTTTGTTACCAGGTCAATACCGCACCCACGGCAAAGGTGTCGGTGTTTTCGTTCTGCTCGTTAGTGTCGTGGCCGTTGATTTCGAACTGGTTGTACTCGGCCACCAGCTTGAGGTTGTCGTTCACGTCATGGAACAACGCGATGCCGCGGGTCTCGTAGTCCGCGCCACTCCCGACCACGCCGTTGCCATCGTCATTGGTCTTACCGTAGGACAAGGCCAGGCGGTTCTTGCCCAGTTTGTAGGAGCCCTGCAACAGGTAGCCGTCGCTGTCGACGTTACGCAAGGTCGGCTCGCCGGCATTGTTGGTGAAAAACGGGTTGATGCCCTTGGCCTGGAAGCCGGACCCGGTGAGGGACAAGCCGCCCATCTTCGCCTGCACGCCATAACCGACACCTTTGGAGGTGACGGTCTCGACCGTGGAATCGGTGTTGTCCGAGGTCTGGTAGCTGCCGTTGACCCAGCTATAGATCTTTGCCCCGGCCAGGTCGAACTGATAGGTGACTTCGCTCTCGGTACGCGGGTTTTCCTGATAGGCCTTGCCCGTCGGGCTGCTGTCGTTGGTGTCCACCGGGTCCATGATGCCGACCGCCACGCGCAGACCGTCCATCACCGGGGTGCGATAGGTGATCTGCGAGGTTGGGAACGGATACGGATAACCGGTGCCGATGTTGCCGAACGACACCCCGCCGCCATCCACCAGCCCCAACGTATCGCTGACCTGACCATAACCGGCGAGCATTTCGTCGAGCAGGATGTTGGAACGGGCGAACAGCCCGAAGTCCTTGCCGATCAGCACTTCGCCCCATTCCGGGTTGGCCACGGTGCCATAGAACTGCCGCACATCAATGGCGGTGTCGGTGCCGTTGGTTTGGCTGTCGTTGATGGTGACCCAGAACGAGGCACGGGCGCCGAGCTTGAGATCGTCTACCTGCTTGCCCATGTTGAACCCCAGGTAGTTGGGCAAGAAGCCCATCTTGACCCGCGCCTGTCGACGGTCGAACTGATCGCCGGTGCGGTCGACATCGCTGTTCACGTAGAAGGCGTTGATGTAGCCGTCGGTGGAGAACGTGGTCTGGTCCTTGTCGTACAGCATGATATCCGCCCGGGCCACCTGGCTCAGGCCAAGGGCAGACAGGCTGGCGATCAAGGCAGGCAGAAAACGATGCGTGACGTTCTTATTGTTGTGCATGGCGCGCTCCGAAACGGGGGACTAAGTGTCGGAGGCGATTATCGAAACCAGACCGGCGGCGCCATACGCTGCCTTGGAGCTGGTTTTCAGGTGCTTTGGAATGGACGACTGTACGCGACAACTAAGGCGTACGACCGTTTGTTGGCAGGGCAAGCCACTAAAGTTGTAAAGAACCGCTTTTCGTAGGATCCGGCTTGCCGGCGAAGGCGCACTTGAAGCCCCCTTCGCCGGCAAGCCGGGCTCCTACAGGTCAATCGCTGGCTTTTATCAGCATGTAGGCGGCGACCACGAAGCAAATGCTGGCGAACCCGACCTGCAACGCCCGTGCCGGCACCCGGGCACAGAGCTTGCGGCCGATGATCATGCCGACGATGCTGGAGACGATGAAGGCAATGCCCAAACCATCGATGCGCACGCCGGCATGGAACGCGCCGATCACCCCGATGGCGGAAATCAGGCTGATCACCATCAGCGAGGTGGCGACGATCCCGCGCATCTGCACGTCCGTCAGTTGCTTGAACGCCGGCACGATCAGAAAGCCGCCGCCCACGCCCAGCAATCCCGAGACCACGCCCGTCACCGCACCGAGCGCGGCGAGGGTCGCGGTGCATTTGGCGGTCCAGGAAAAGCGTCCGGTCTGCTGATCGAGCATGCAGTTCTTCTGGCCCCAGTTGGCGTGGCCGTGGTCGCTCGGGCCGTCATCCTTGCGCTCACGGCGCAACATCCGCCAGGCCACCATGACCATCAGCAGGCTGAACAGGATCATCAGGATTTTTTCCGGCAGTTGATGGGCGAAGTAGATGCCCACCGGCGAAAACACCGCGCCGAGCGCGGCAATCAACAACGCCGCGCGATAACGCACCAGGCCATGACGCAAGCCATCGATGGCGCCGACCGCTGCCGCACTGCCCACCGCAAACAACGCCACCGGAGCAGCCTGGGTCATGCTCCAGCCCAACCCCAATACCAGGGCCGGGACCGCAAGGATACCGCCGCCGGCACCGGTCAAGCCGAGCACCAACCCCATCACTACGCCAAACAGACTTGCCAGCAACATAGGGAGTTCTCAGTCGACCTTGGACAAACGCGTCAGCCACTCACGGCCCTTGAGCATACCGTTCCAGTAGAACCACGGTAGCAGTGTCGCCTTCAGCCACCACGCCGAGCGGCGCGGTGTCGTCGGGTCAAGGGGAAAGGTCGGCAGCAATTTGCCGGCGTATCCAAACTCGGCGAGGATCACCTTGCCCTTCTCCACCGTCAGCGGGCAGGAGC
Organism: Pseudomonas sp. S2_H10; assembly: GCF_054668285.1. Classification (NCBI taxonomy): domain Bacteria; kingdom Pseudomonadati; phylum Pseudomonadota; class Gammaproteobacteria; order Pseudomonadales; family Pseudomonadaceae; genus Pseudomonas; species Pseudomonas sp. S2_H10. The sequence continues at coordinate 6,527,291 of NZ_CP162754.1, read as the reverse complement.
CGTAGCCGTCGTACTTCAGCGGCAGTGGTTGCAGCGTGCGCAACGCCAGCAGGTTCTCGGCCACCACCACGATCTGCTTGCGCACCGCCGCGGCGGTTTTTGCATTGCTGGTGCCGCAGATATCACCCAGCGCGAAGACCTCCGGATAACGCGGATGCTGCAAGCTGTGCGGGTCGACCTCGCACCAGCCAGCGGCATCGGCCAGCAGACTGCGGGCGACGAAATCCGGGGCCACCTGAGGCGGCACGACGTGCAGCAGGTCAAAGGTTTTTGCCTGGCGGGTGACATTGCCATCCGCGTCCCTGACGTCGAACCATGCGGTTTTTGCCGGGCCGTCGACCTTGACCAGGTTCGAGTTGAACGCCAACCGGGCGTTGTATTTCTCGATGTACTTCATCAGCGGCGGGACAAAGGTCGCCACACCGAACAGTGCCGCGCCCGCAAGATTGAATTCGACGTCAATGTTGTTCAGCACGCCGCTCTTGTTCCAGTGATCGCAGGACAGGTACAGCGCCTTTTGTGGAGCCCCCGCACATTTGATCGGCATGGCCGGCTGGGTGAACAGCACCTTGCCGCCGCGCAGTTTCTGCACCTGATCCCAGGTGTAGGTCGCGTGCCGGTAGCTGTAGTTGGAGGTCACGCCGTGCTGGCCGAGGGTTTCCTCCAGGCCTTCGATTTTCTCCCAGGCCAGGCGCAGGCCGGGGCAGACGATCAGGTTTTGATAGCTGACCGTGCGTTCGTCCGCGAGGGTGAGTTGGCGCTTGTCGGGGTCAATGCCCGTCACGGCAGCCTGCAGCCAGTGGGCCCCGCGCGGCATCACCGACGCCATCGGCCGCACGGTGTTTTCCACGTTGTAGGCACCACCGCCGACCAGCGTCCAGGCCGGTTGGTAGAAATGCCGGGCGCTGGGCTCGATCACAGTGATGTTCAGGTGCGGGCTACGCTTGAGCAGGCTGGCGACAAAGCCGATGCCTGCCGTGCCGCCGCCGATGACCACGATATCTGCACTGATGGATGGGCCCCAGTGTTGATCGTTCATTGCTTGTTCCTTTTGCTGTACGCAAATTTTCTTCCAGCCGCGACACAAAACGACTGTAGGAGCGAGCTTGCTCCGGGCGGCGTTCCGACGATGGTCGCTAACGATTACGCGTGTTATCTGTATAAACGCGGTGCCATTACGTCCATCGCGAGCAAGCTCGCTCCTACAGGTTCGGTGTGTTAGCTGGCATCAAGGTTGTACCCAGCTTTTAAGCACCGCCCCGCAATACAGCCCGGAGAGGGTTTTCATCACCTGGATCACTTCATGACTGGCGAGACCGTAAAAAATGTACTTGCCTTCACGACGGGTCGCGACCAATCCCTCATCGCGCAGGATGCCCAACTGCTGGGACAGGGTCGGTTGGCGCACGCCGGTCATTTTCTCCAGCTCGCCTACGTTGCGCTCACCCTGGGTGAGCTGGCACAGGATCAACAGGCGGTCCTCATTGGCCAGGGCCTTGAGCAGCGCGCATGCCTTGGAAGCCGAGGCGCGCAGTTGGGCGACTTCACCCTCGGTCAGACTGGATTGCATTTGCAGGATGCCTTCAACGTCACTTAAGCTACTAACATTATGTTTTTACATAAACTGTTGCAACCCATCGCTGACTTTTCTACTCCTGCCCAGGTTCGTGCCCATGCCCGCGCTGATTGAAGCTTTCCTCGACCCCGCCTCCTCGACCTACAGCTACGTGGTCTACGAGGCTGATGGCGGGCAGTGTGCGATTGTCGACCCCGTGCTCGACTACGACGGTGCGGCCGGGCGTACCACGACCACCCAGGCTGACAAAATCATCGCCTTCGTCCGTGCCCGCAGACTGCAAGTGCAATGGCTGCTGGAAACCCATGCCCACGCCGATCATCTGTCCGCTGCGCCTTATCTGCGGCGCGAGCTGGGCGGCAAGATCGCCATCGGTCAGTCGATCTGCAAGGTCCAGGACGTGTTCAAGACATTGTTCAATCTGGAACCACAGTTTCGCAGTGACGGCTCGCAGTTCGACCACCTGTTCGCGCCGGACGAATCCTTCAATATTGGCAACCTCAAGGCCGTCGCACTGCATGTTCCCGGTCATACCCCGGCGGACATGGCCTACTTGATCGACGGCGATGTAATTCTGGTGGGCGATACCCTGTTCATGCCCGATGTGGGCACCGCGCGCTGCGATTTTCCCGGCGGCAATGCCAACCAGATGTTCGCCTCGATCCGCAAACTGTTGGCCTTCCCCGCCAGCGTGCGTCTTTATGTGTGCCACGACTATCCGCCCGAAGGTCGCGAACCGCACTGCATGACCACGGTGGGCGAGCAACGCAAGGGCAACATCCACGTACGAGACGGCATCGACGAAAAAACCTTCGTTCAGATGCGCACCCAACGCGATGCCGGGTTGGGCATGCCCACGCTGCTGTTGCCGGCGATTCAAGTCAACGTGCGGGCGGGGAATTTGCCGCCGGCCGAAGACAATGGCGTGACCTACCTCAAGATCCCCCTGAACCAACTCTGACCCTGTGGGAGCGGGCTTGCCCGCGAAGGGGCCGGTACAGTCCCCGCAAAAAAAACAGGAAATGCTGAAAGCGGCCTTCGGCCTATCGCTGGCAAGCCAGCTCCCACAGGTTTGCGCTGCCTAGCCGCCGAGCGTCAAGCCGTTCGCCGGCAACGGCAGCGCGGTCTTGTAGCGCACCTGCTTGAGCGCAAAGCTCGAACGGATGTTCGCCACCCCCGGCACCTTGGTCAGGAAGTCCATCATGAAACGCTCCAGCGACTGAATGGTCGGCACCAGCACCCGGATCAGGTAGTCCGGGTCGCCGGCCATCAGGTAGCACTCCATCACCTCGGGGCGGTCGGAAATCGCCTCTTCGAAATGCTGCAACGCCTCTTCCACCTGCTTCTCCAGGCTGACGTGAATGAACACGTTCACGTGCAGCCCCAGCAGGTCGGCATCGAGCAGCGTCACCTGCTCGCGAATCACCCCCAGTTCTTCCATGGCCTTGACCCGGTTGAAACACGGTGTCGGCGACAGGTTCACCGAGCGCGCGAGGTCGGCGTTGGTGATGCGTGCGTTCTCCTGAAGGCTGTTGAGAATGCCGATATCGGTACGGTCCAGTTTACGCATGAGACAAAACCACCTGTTTTTTATGTTTATGCAGGTTTTTTATCTGCAAATGATCTTTAGCGCAACGAAACAGAGAGAAATATTCTTCTTGGGCGGGCCTATGATTGTTGTAGGACAAGATTTCTTTTATCGAACGAAATCTGTCAGCTCACTACAAGAAATTCACAAGATCGAGCGTAGAAGCCATGACCCAAGCGTATGAACCGCTGCGTCTGCACGTCCCCGAACCCTCGGGCCGTCCAGGCTGCAAAACCGACTTCTCCTACCTGCATCTGACCGATGCCGGCACGGTGCGCAAACCCCCAATCGACGTTGAACCGGCTGACACGGCTGACCTGGCCCGTGGCCTGATCCGCGTGCTCGACGACCAGGGCAATGCCCTCGGTCCATGGGCCGAAAACGTGCCGGTGGAAATCCTGCGCAAGGGCATGCGCGCCATGCTCAAGACCCGCATCTACGACAACCGCATGGTGGTCGCCCAGCGTCAGAAGAAGATGTCGTTCTACATGCAGAGCCTTGGCGAAGAAGCCATCGGCAGCGCCCAGGCCCTGGCCCTGAACATCGACGACATGTGCTTCCCGACCTACCGCCAGCAAAGCATCCTGATGGCCCGCGACGTACCGCTGGTCGACCTGATCTGCCAACTGCTGTCCAACGAGCGCGATCCGCTCAAGGGACGTCAGTTGCCGATCATGTACTCGGTCAAGGAGTCCGGTTTCTTCACCATCTCCGGCAACCTCGCCACCCAGTTCATTCAAGGCGTGGGCTGGGGCATGGCCTCGGCGATCAAGGGCGACACCAAAATCGCCTCGGCGTGGATCGGCGATGGCGCCACCGCCGAGTCGGACTTCCACACCGCCCTGACCTTCGCCCACGTGTACCGCGCGCCGGTGATCCTCAACGTGGTCAACAACCAGTGGGCGATCTCCACGTTCCAGGCGATTGCCGGCGGTGAAGCCACCACCTTCGCCGGTCGTGGCGTCGGTTGCGGCATCGCCTCCCTGCGGGTCGATGGCAACGATTTCTACGCGGTCTACGCCGCCTCCGCCTGGGCCGCCGAACGTGCGCGCCGCGGTCTCGGCCCGACCATGATCGAATGGGTCACCTACCGCGCCGGCCCGCATTCGACCTCCGATGATCCATCGAAGTACCGCCCTGCCGATGACTGGAGCCACTTCCCGCTGGGTGATCCGATCGTGCGTCTCAAGCAGCACCTGATCAAGGTCGGCCAGTGGTCCGAAGAGGAGCACGCCGCCGTCAGCGCCGAGTTGGAAGCCGAAGTGATCGCCGCACAGAAAGAAGCCGAGCAGTACGGCACCCTCGCCGGCGGCCAGATTCCGAGCGCCGCGACCATGTTCGAAGACGTCTACAAAGAGATGCCGGAGCACTTGAAGCGCCAGCGCCAAGAGTTGGGGATCTGACATGAACGATCACAACAACAATATCGAGCTGGAAACCGCCATGACCACGACCACCATGACCATGATCCAGGCCCTGCGCTCGGCCATGGATGTGATGCTTGAACGGGACGACAACGTCGTGGTCTTCGGCCAGGACGTGGGCTACTTCGGCGGCGTGTTCCGCTGCACCGAAGGCCTGCAGAACAAGTACGGCACCTCGCGGGTGTTCGACGCGCCGATCTCCGAAAGCGGCATCGTCGGCGTCGCCGTGGGCATGGGCGCCTATGGTCTGCGCCCGGTGGCCGAGATCCAGTTCGCCGACTACGTGTACCCGGCGTCGGACCAGATCATTTCCGAAGCCGCCCGTCTGCGTTATCGCTCGGCCGGCGAGTTCACCGCCCCGATGACCCTGCGCATGCCTTGCGGTGGCGGCATCTACGGCGGCCAGACCCACAGCCAGAGCATCGAAGCGATGTTCACCCAGGTCTGCGGCTTGCGCACGGTGATGCCGTCCAACCCGTACGACGCCAAAGGCCTGTTGATCGCTTCCATCGAAAACGATGACCCGGTGATCTTCCTCGAGCCAAAACGCCTGTACAACGGCCCGTTCGACGGCCACCACGACCGCCCGGTAACCCCGTGGTCGAAGCACCCTGCCGCACAAGTGCCGGACGGTTACTACACCGTGCCGCTGGACGTCGCCGCCATCACCCGTCCGGGCAAGGACGTCACCGTGCTGACCTACGGCACCACCGTGTACGTGTCGCAAGTCGCTGCTGAAGAAAGCGGCGTCGATGCCGAAGTCATCGACCTGCGCAGCCTGTGGCCGCTGGACCTGGAAACCATTGTCAAATCCGTGAAGAAAACCGGCCGCTGCGTGGTGGTTCACGAAGCCACCCGCACCTGCGGTTTCGGCGCCGAACTGGTGTCGCTGGTGCAAGAGCATTGCTTCCACCACCTGGAAGCGCCGATCGAACGCGTCACCGGTTGGGATACCCCTTACCCGCACGCGCAAGAGTGGGCGTATTTCCCAGGCCCGTCCCGAGTGGGCGCGGCGTTGAAACGGGTCATGGAGGTCTGAATGGGCACGCACGTCATTAAAATGCCGGACATTGGTGAAGGCATTGCAGAAGTTGAATTGTCGGTTTGGCACGTCAAGGTCGGCGACATGGTCGTCGAGGACCAGGTGCTGGCCGATGTCATGACCGATAAAGCGATGGTGGATATTCCGTCGCCGGTGCATGGCAAGGTCATCGCCCTTGGCGGCCAGCCGGGTGAAGTCATGGCGGTCGGCAGTGTGCTGATCAGCATTGAAGTCGAAGGCGCGGGCAACGTTAAGGAGTCGGCGCAACCGGCCCCGGTGAAACAAGCACCGGTCGCAGCGCCGAAAGTCGAAGCCGTGGTGGAAAGCAAACCGGTTGCCGCCCCGGCGCCGAAAGCTGCCGTCTGCCAGGGCCCGATGGTCGCTCGCGCAGCCGATGAGCGCCCACTGGCCTCCCCGGCCGTGCGCAAGCATGCCCTGGACCTGGGCATCCAGTTGCGTCTGGTGCGTGGCAGCGGCCCCGCCGGTCGCGTGCTCCACGAAGACCTCGACGCCTACCTGGCCCAGGGTCAGTCGAATGCCTCGACGGTCAGCAGCGCCTACATCCAGCGCACCGACGAACAGCAGATCCCGGTGATCGGCATGCGCCGCAAGATCGCCCAGCGCATGCAGGACGCCACCCAGCGTGCCGCCCACTTCAGCTACGTCGAAGAAATCGACGTCACCGCCGTGGAAGAACTGCGCGCGCACCTCAACGAAAAACACGGCGCGACCCGCGGCAAGCTGACGTTGCTGCCGTTCCTGGTCCGCGCCCTGGTCGTTGCCCTGCGCGACTTCCCGCAGATCAACGCCCGCTACGACGACGAAGCCCAGGTCATCACCCGCCTCGGCGCGGTGCATGTCGGTATCGCCACCCAGGCCGATATCGGTTTGATGGTGCCGGTGGTGCGTCACGCCGAAGCCCGCAGCCTGTGGGACAACGCGGCCGAAATCTCCCGTTTGGCCACTGCCGCGCGCAACGGCAAGGCCAGCCGCGATGAGCTGTCCGGCTCGAGCATCACCCTGACCAGCCTCGGCGCCCTGGGCGGCATCGTCAGCACGCCGGTGCTGAACCTGCCGGAAGTGGCGATTGTCGGCGTCAACAAGATCGTCGAGCGGCCCATGGTGATCAAAGGCCAGATCGTGATTCGCAAGATGATGAACCTCTCCAGCTCTTTCGATCACCGCGTGGTCGACGGCATGGACGCGGCGCTCTTCATCCAGGCCATCCGTGGCTTGCTCGAACAACCCGCAACCCTGTTTGTGGAGTAAGTGATGCAGACTTTGAACACCAAGCTGCTGATCATCGGCGGCGGCCCCGGCGGTTATGTGACAGCGATCCGCGCCGGCCAACTGGGCATCCCGACCATCCTGGTGGAAGGCCAATCCCTGGGCGGCACCTGCCTGAACATCGGCTGCATTCCGTCCAAGGCACTGATCCACGTCGCCGAGCAGTTTCACCAGACCCGGCACCACCATCAGCTTTCGCCCCTGGGCATCAGCGTTTCGGCGCCGACTCTGGACATCGGCAAGAGCGTCGAGTGGAAGGACGGCATCGTCGATCGCCTGACCACCGGCGTCGCGGCGCTGCTGAAAAAGCACAAGGTCCAGGTCGTTCAAGGCTGGGCCAAAGTGGTTGACGGTAAAACCGTCGACGTCGGCGACACGCGCATCCAGTGCGAGCACCTGGTGCTGGCCACCGGTTCGAAAAGCGTGAACCTGCCGATGCTGCCGATTGGCGGCCCGATCATCTCGTCCACCGAAGCCCTGGCGCCGACCTCCGTTCCTAAACGGCTGATCGTGGTCGGCGGTGGTTACATCGGTCTGGAGCTGGGCATCGCCTACCGCAAGCTCGGCGCCGAAGTCTGCGTGGTGGAAGCGCAGGAACGCATCCTGCCGGCCTACGACGCCGAACTGACCCAGCCAGTACACGACGAACTGCGAAAACTCGGCGTGAAGCTTTACTTGAAGCACAGCGTGCAAGGCTTCGATTCACAAGAAAATACCTTGCAAGTACTGGCACCGAACGGCGCGACCCTGAATCTGGAAACCGACCAGGTGCTGGTGGCCGTCGGTCGCAAGCCGAATACCCAGGGCTGGAACCTCGAAGCGCTAAACCTGGACATGAACGGTTCGTCGATCAAGATCGACAACCGCTGCCAGACCAGCATGCGCAACGTCTATGCCATCGGCGACCTGAGCGGCGAACCGATGCTCGCGCACCGGGCCATGGCCCAGGGCGAGATGGTTGCCGAACTGATCAGCGGCAAGACCCGCGAGTTCAACCCCACCGCCATCGCCGCCGTGTGCTTCACCGACCCGGAACTGGTGGTGGTCGGCCAGACCCCGGACGACGCCAAGACAGCAGGTCTGGACTGCATCGTCTCGAGCTTCCCGTTCGCCGCCAATGGCCGGGCCATGACGCTGGAGTCGAAAAGCGGCTTCGTGCGCGTGGTCGCCCGCCGCGACAATCATGTGATCGTCGGCTGGCAGGCGGTGGGTGTCGGCGTGTCGGAGTTGTCCACGGCGTTTGCCCAGAGCCTGGAAATGGGCGCGCGGCTGGAAGACATCGGCGGCACCATCCATGCCCATCCGACGCTGGGTGAGGCGGTGCAGGAAGCGGCGTTGCGGGCTTTGGGTCACGCCTTACACATGTAAAATGCGACCTGTAGGAGCCGGCTTGCCGGCGATGGCGGTGAATCTGATACACCGCGCCGTATTGATCGCCAGCAAGCCGGCTCCTACAAGGATCGTAATCCGGGCTGCGAAACAGGCCCGGAATGAAGTATTGTTGTCCCCATCCAAAAAACGTCAGAAGCCTTGAACCGTTTCGGCGGTTGTTAAGTGATAGAGGGTGTCATGGGTAACGAAAGCATCAATTGGGACAAGCTGGGTTTTGACTACATCAAGACCGACAAGCGCTATCTGTCGTACTTTCGCAATGGCGAATGGGACAAAGGCACCCTGACCGAAGATAACGTGCTGCACATCAGCGAAGGCTCCACGGCCCTTCACTATGGCCAGCAATGCTTCGAGGGCATGAAGGCCTATCGTTGCAAGGACGGCTCGATCAACCTGTTCCGCCCGGACCAGAACGCCCTGCGCATGCAGCGCAGCTGCGCCCGCCTGCTGATGCCGCAAGTCGACACCGAGCAATTCATCGAAGCCTGCAAGGAAGTGGTTCGCGCCAACGAGCGTTTCATTCCGCCGTACGGTACCGGCGGCGCGCTGTACCTGCGCCCGTTCGTGATCGGCGTGGGTGACAACATCGGCGTGCGCACGGCGCCGGAGTTCATCTTCTCGATCTTCTGCATCCCGGTCGGCGCCTACTTCAAGGGCGGCCTGACCCCGCACAACTTCCTGATCTCCAGCTACGACCGCGCCGCGCCACAAGGCACCGGTGCGGCCAAGGTCGGTGGCAACTACGCCGCCAGCCTGATGCCCGGCTCCCAGGCCAAGAAGGCGCATTTTGCCGACTGCATCTACCTGGACCCATTGACCCATACCAAGATCGAGGAAGTCGGCTCGGCCAACTTCTTCGGGATCACCCACGACAACAAGTTCGTCACCCCGAACTCGCCGTCGGTGCTGCCGGGCATCACCCGTCTGTCGCTGATCGAGCTGGCCAGGACCCGCCTGGGCCTGGACGTGGTCGAAGGCGACGTGTTGATCGACAAACTGTCGGACTTCAAGGAAGCCGGTGCTTGCGGCACCGCTGCAGTGATCACGCCAATCGGCGGCATCAACTACAACGACCACCTGCACGTGTTCCACAGCGAAACCGAAGTCGGCCCGATCACCCAGAAGCTCTACAAAGAGCTGACCGGCGTGCAGACCGGTGACATCGAAGCGCCAGCAGGCTGGATCGTCAAGGTTTGACCTGACGCCAGACGCACAAAAGCCCCCCATCGAGCGATCGATGGGGGCTTTTTTCATGGCCACGTTTCAAAAACCGCCACCCGTTCCCCTGTAGGAGCTGGTTTGCCGGCGATGGCCTCCTCAAATTCACCGCCATGCTTGAAGGCACAATCGCCGGCAAGCCGGCTCCTACAGGTTCGGGTTGAGCGATGCCCCTCGGGCTGCCGCAGACTGCGATCGGTTGCCTTCGATCCCCGCAGGCAACTCGACAGCAAAACGGGCGCCCATCTCCTTGCGCCCCAACGCCGTCAACGCCAACGCCCGACTGTCCAGATCCTGCGTCACCCACTTGCGCTTGAGTGCCGTTTGCAGCAACGCCGCGCCCAGCGATCCTCCCAGATGTGGTCGGCGCATGCTCCAGTCCAGGCACGGGCAGGCAAAGCGGCGGCGCAAGGTGCTCAAGTCCTGTACCTCGATCCCAAGCCCCTGAAACATTGCCGAACCACTGTCACTCAAGCGATAGGCCTGTTCGTCGGTTTCCTCCAGCCAGCCCGCTTCAAGCATCCGGTCATGCAACAGCACGGCCAGGGTGCCCGCCATGTGGTCGTAGCAGGTGCGGGCAAATTGCAGGCGATCCGGGGTACGCGACTGGAAGCCCGGCGCGGTGTTCTGGCCGATCACCATCAGCGCCTCCAGGGCCTGGGCCACGCGTTTGTCCGCCAAGCTGTAATAGCGGTGACGTCCCTGGACGTGCAGCCGCACCAGCGCCAGTTCCTTGAGCTTGGCCAGGTGGGCACTCGCGGTCGACGCGCTGACTTCGGCCACCGCCGCCAGTTCGGTACTGGTGCGCGCGTGGCCGTCCATTAGCGAACAGAGGATTTTCGTCCGCGCCGGCTCAGCGATGGCGGCCGCCACCTGCGAGACGCCAGTGTCGTGTTGTGCTGCGCTCATATTTCGCTCCCGGACGAATCAACAGACTTTCGGACTGGAGATAGTAGCAACACTTTCCGACAACATAAGGCTGTGACCCATGGACCCGATCATCGCTGCGACCCATACCGATCCCTATCCCTACTACGCACAACTGCGTGCCGAGGGTGAGCTGGTTTTTCATCCGGGGCTGAACATGTGGCTGGCCAGCAGCGCCCAAGTGGTGGCCACCGTACTGGCACATCCCGATTGCCACGTTCGACCGGCGCAGGAGCCAATCCCCAAGGCGATTGCCGATGGCATGGCCGGCCACGTATTCGGTCATTTGATGCGCATGAATGAAGGTGAACGCCAGCGTTGCCCACGAGCGGCGATTGCGCCGAGGCTGGAATTGATCGATGTGCAGCAAGTCGAGGCCCTGGTCAGCGCCCGATTGATCACCGCCGACGCCGCTGGCCTGTACAACGCCATGTTCCGCGGACCGGTGTGCGTGGTGGCGGCGTTGCTGGGCTTCACCCCGGCCCAGGGTCGCGCCATCAGCGAACTGACGGCGGATTTCGTGGCTTGCCTGTCGCCCCTGAGCAGCCCCGCACAACTGGCTGCCGCCCATGCCGCCGCCGAACAGTTGAGCGGTTACTTCATCGAATTGCTCGACGATCCGCACAACCACAGCCATCTGCTTGCAGGCATCCGCCAGCGCTTCGCCGCCGACGCAACGCCATCGTTGATCGCCAACCTGATCGGCCTGTTCTCCCAGACCTTCGAGGCCACGGCCGGGCTGATCGGTAACGCCCTGCTGGCACTGATTCAACACCCGTCGTTGCGCAGTGATTCAACCCACGTCGAAGACCTGGTGGCGGAAGTGCAGCGCTTCGACCCGCCGGTACAGAACACCCGCCGCTTCGTCGCCGCCCCCTGCGAGATTGACGGCGTGGCTCTGCATGCCGGTGATGTGATCCTGGTGCTGCTGGCCTCGGCCAATCGCGACCCGCAGCTCAACGACAACCCCGACGCATTCCTGCTCGAACGCCCGAACCGGCGCAGCTTCACGTTTGGTGCGGGGCGCCATCAATGTCCGGGGCAAACACTGGCGTTGAGCATTGCTGGCGCTACCGTCCGGCATATTCTGGCGATGCAGCCGGCACTGGATCGCCTGACCTGGCATTACCGCCCGTCCGCCAATGGACGAATTGCGCTGTTCTCGGATCGGCCAACCGCGTGATCGACGATCAGCCCAACTGCCCAACCCGTGCAGCATCCGGCCAGAACAACGCCGCCTGCCCCACCCGCTCACCGTGTTGATCGATGAGCGTCCACACCTTGCCTTCATGAATCATGAAGGCATTCCCTTGCCGATCCACCCGATAGCCACTGTAACCATGAGCAATGCCATGGGCCGTGACCTGCTCCAGCAAGGTCTGGCGCACTGCACGGTCCAGAGGCGAAGCGCTGAAGCGTGAGGGCATGCCCAGAAACCCCGAACGCGGATACTTGAAGCAGGCCAGCGCCTGTTCATTGGCGTAGAAAAACACAGGATCGTCTTCAGTGCCGTGGGCCAGCAGACTGTAGGGCGCGTGGGCGTGCAACCAGTGCAGGCGCTCCAGTGCGGTCAGCGACTGCGGCGCTGGCAAGTGTTCACCGGTCCAGTGTCGATAGGACGAGTCCAGCAGTTCGATGGCCGTGGCGTATTCATCGTTGCGCAACATGCATTCTCCCTGACAAACGCGGTCAATCATCGCGCGTCAGTACTTCCAGCAACTCGATTTCGAAGATCAGGTTCGAGTTCGGCGTGATCTTGCCCATGCTGCGTTCGCCATAGGCCAGGTGCGCCGGCACCAGCAACTTGCGCTTGCCACCGACCTGCATGCCCATGATGCCCTGGTCCCAGCCCTTGATGACCCGCCCGGTGCCGATCACGCACTGGAAGGGTTTGCCACGGCTCCAGGAAGAATCGAATTCGGTCCCGTCCTCCAGCCAGCCACGGTACTGGGTGGTGATCAGCGCGCCTTTTACCGCGGCTTTTCCGTCACCGGGTTGAAGATCGATTACCTGAAGCTCGTCATTCATTGAATTCACTCGTATGCTCACTCGCCGTCAAGGGCCTGATGGGCGCCGTTTTCCCAGATTTGCCGTCGGTTGGCAACCCTTGCCGCCTCCGCGCACGACGTTTAAAACTGTTTGCTGAACTAACATAATCAACCATTACCCGTACGGTTCAACGCCCTGATGACCATTCCCGAATGATCCTGCTCTGGACCAGCGTCATCCTTGGTGCAATGACGCTTACCCTGATCGTCGCGCTGGTCTGGCGCGAGCGCTCGCTGCAAAAGCAACTGGCGCAGTACCGGGTGATCATCAGCAGCCTGTCCGAAGGCCGGAACATCCACCAGGATGGCGACGCCGAGCGCTTCAAACGCAGCCAGTATTTTGCTCGCATCGGCACCTGGGATTGGGATGTCGACACCGACCGCCTGTTTTGGTCAGACGCGATCTTCGGCATGTTCGGGTTCAAGATCGGCGAAGTGACGCCCTCCTACGCGCTGTTCTGCGCCTGCGTGCATCCGGATGACCGGCTCAGGGTTCGGGCCGGTGAGCTGCGTTGCCTGGAAACCGGCGAAAACCATGACGAGGAATACCGCGTGGTCTGGCCCGACGGCACGATCCGCTGGTTGCGCGAAACCGGTAACGTGGTCAAGAACGATCACGACGAAACGATCAAGATGATGGGCGTGGTACGCGACATCACCGAAGAAAAGGCCTCCGCCCACTACCTCAAGCACCTGGCCCATTTCGACCCGCTGACCGGCCTGCCCAATCGCCTGGTGCTCGAAGAGCGCCTGTCCGAAGCGCTGGAGCAGGCGCGCATCAGTACCACGCGGGTGGCGCTGGTGTTTGTCGACCTCAACGGCTTCAAGGCCATCAATGACCGCTATGGTCATGCGGCCGGCGATCGCGTACTGGTCACGACTGCCACGCGGCTCAAGCGCATTCTGCGCGGCACCGACACCGTCGCGAGGATCGGCGGCGACGAATTCGTGGTCATCCTCCAGGGCTTGCCCCAGGGCAAAAACCTGCAAGACGAAGCGCGCACCATTTGCCAGAAGATCTTCGTCGAACTCTCCCCGCCCGTCACCATCGGCAACGACCAGCGCCACATCGGCACCAGCCTGGGCGTCGCGGTGTTCCCCGATCACGCGCCGAGCATCGACCGCCTGCTGCACATCGCCGACCTGGCGATGTATGAGGCCAAGCGCAGCGGCAACAATCAGTATCGGCTGGGCACCGAAAGCGTGGTGCGGGCACATAATCCATAGCGTGTGCCCACGGATGCATTGATCCACTTCGCACATCAATGCATGCCAACAATGCAATTAACATATCGATGCTCCTGCCCCACTATCCGCCTCAATAAGAACCGTGCGCCGCGTCCAGCCGGAGCACGTCATAAAAGCGGTGGAGTACAGGTCAATGACAGCATCAACCCAACGGCCCGCGACTGCCGGTCGCTCCCGGGCCAGCGCAATCTTCCGGGTCACCTCGGGCAACTTCCTCGAACAGTTCGACTTCTTCCTTTTTGGCTTCTATGCCACGCAGATCGCTGCCGTGTTCTTTCCGGCCAGCAGCGAATTCGCCTCGCTGATGATGACCTTCGCCGTGTTCGGCGCAGGTTTTCTGATGCGTCCGTTGGGTGCCGTGGTGCTGGGCGCCTATATCGATGACGTGGGCCGGCGCAAAGGCTTGATCGTCACCCTGTCGATCATGGCCAGCGGCACCATCCTGATCGTGCTGGTGCCCGGTTACGAGACCATCGGCTTGTTCGCCCCGGCCCTGGTGCTGATCGGGCGGTTGCTGCAGGGCTTTTCCGCCGGTGCGGAACTGGGTGGTGTGTCGGTGTACCTCGCCGAAATCGCCACGCCCGGCCGCAAGGGATTCTTCACCAGTTGGCAGTCGGGCAGCCAGCAAGTGGCGATCATCGTCGCCGCTGCGCTGGGGTACGCCTTGAACCAGTGGATGGCACCGAGTGTGATTGCCGACTGGGGCTGGCGGATTCCGTTTTTCGTCGGCTGCATGATCGTGCCCTTCATCTTCCTGTTGCGCCGCAACCTGGAAGAAACCGAAGAATTCGCCACCCGTAAACACCGCCCGAGCATGGGCGAAGTGTTCCGCACCCTCGGGCAAAACTGGCAGACCGTGTTCGCCGGCATGATGATGGTCGCGCTGACCACCACCGCGTTCTACCTGATCACGGTGTACGCGCCGACCTTCGGTAAAACCGTGCTGCACCTGAGCACCTCCGATGCGCTGCTGGTGACCTTGCTGGTCGGCGTTTCGAACTTCATCTGGCTGCCGATTGGCGGCGCGCTCTCGGACCGTATCGGGCGACGCCCGGTGTTGATCGCCATGGCTTTGCTGGCCATCGCCACCACCTACCCGGTGCTGACCTATCTGGTCAATGCGCCGAGCTTCATGCACATGTTGCTGGTGTTGCTGTGGCTGTCGTTCATCTACGGCCTGTACAACGGCGCGATGATTCCGGCGCTGACGGAAATCATGCCTGTGGAGGTGCGAGTCGCCGGGTTCTCGCTGGCGTACAGCCTGGCCACCGCGGTGTTCGGCGGGTTCACCCCGGCGATCTCGACCTTGCTGATCCAGTACACCGGTGACAAGGCGGCGCCAGGTTACTGGATGAGCTTTGCAGCACTGTGCGCACTGTGCGCGACGTTGATGCTCTATCGCCGCGCCTCGAATCATCTGCAACCGGTGGCGTCGTGAACCTGCCTTCTATCGAGAACATGACCATGAAAAAACCTTTCAATCTAGCCGCCCTCGCATTGCTGGCGAGCCTGGGCTTGAGCGGCATTGCCCAGGCTGAAGAGATCCGTGTGATGACTTCCGGCGGTTTCACGGCGGCCTACAAAGTCCTCGGCCCGAAGTTCGCCGCCGCCACCGGCAACACCCTCGACACCGCGCTCGGCCCCTCCATGGGCAAGGCCCCGGAGGCGATTCCCAATCGCCTGGCCCGCGGTGAGCAAGCGGACGTTGTGATCATGGTCGGCTACGCCCTGGACGATCTGATCAAACAAGGCAAGGTCGACCCGGCCTCCCGTGTCGAGCTGGCCGATTCACGCATTGGCCTGGTGGTGCGCGAAGGTGCACCAAAGCCGGACATCAGCAATGTCGAGGGCCTGAAAAAGACCCTGCTCGAGGCGAAATCGGTGGCCTACTCCGACAGCGCCAGCGGCGTGTACATCGAGCAGCAGTTGTTCAAGCGCCTGGGTATCGAAGCGCAACTCAAGCCCAAGTCGACCATGGTGCCGAAAATCCCCGTGGGCTCGGTGGTCGCCACCGGTGACTATCAACTGGGCTTCCAGCAAGTCAGCGAATTGTTGCCGGTGCCGGGGGTGAGTTTCGTAGCGAAGATTCCGGAGCCAGTGCAGTCGGTCACCCGGTTTGCCGCCGGTATCCCGGTCGGTGCCCGGCACCCGGCCGAAGCCAGGGCCTTGCTTGAATACATGGCCTCGGCCCAGGCGCAACCGGATGTGAAGGCGACCGGGCTGGACTCGGTCAGCCGCTGACCGCCGGCTGCACGACTTTCATTTCTATCACCAACCGTTCCAGTTCAAGTGCCGCCGGGGTCAGGGTTCGACCCCGGCGCTTGATCAGACCGACGCTGCGCATCACTTGCGGATCGGTCAACGGCACCCGCGTCAGGATCGGATGATCCGCCGCCGGCATCGCCATCAGCGGCACCGCCGCCACGCCCAATCCGGCCTCGACCAGACCGATCATGGTCGTCACATGCCGGGTTTCGCAGATGCTCGGCCGCTGCGGCACCACGCCGGTCAGTGCCTGATCCAGCAGAAACCGGTTGCCGGAGGTTTTATCCAGCGAGATGTAATCCTGCTGATAGAACTCGTCCCAGGTCACGCTACTGCGCCCCGCCAGCGGATGATCACGCCGGCACGCCACGACATACCCTTCCTGCACCAGCGGCTCGAAATCCACTTCGGCTTCCAGTGTGCCCATGAAGCTCAGGCCGAAATCCGCCTCGCCATTGACCACCGCGCTCAACACTTCATGGGCACTGGAATCGAGCACCTTGACCTTGATCCGCGGAAACTGGCGGTGATAGTGCGCGATCACCCGCGGCATGAAGTAATACGCCGCCGACGGCACGCAGGCGACCGTAACGTGGCCGAGCCGGGTCGAAGCGACTTCGCTGATGCCCAGCAACGCCACGTCCAGATCGTCCAGCAGGCGCTCGACGCTGGGCATGAAACCGCGTCCGGCCTGAGTCAGGCTGACCTTGCGCGTGGTGCGTTCGAACAGCCGCACGCCAAGGGCGTCTTCGAGTTTTTCAATGCGCCGGCTCAAGGCCGGCTGGGAAATGCGCACCGCATCGGCGGCCTTGCGAAAGCTGCCCTGCTCGACCACGGCACGGAAGGCTTGCAGGTCATTGAGGTCGAAGTTGATCGCCATGGGTTACTCGGCAGCAAAGCGGATTGATCAGCTTATTGTATAAATGTAACCAATTGATGCAAAGACCTATTGAACAGGGCGACGCCTTCTGCCTGATATTGAAACGTTATACAATATCAAAAACATGATCTGTCGGTCGTTTACCGGCACAGCTATCCACTTCCTGCCTGCGACTTTCGATGACAAACCCTATTCAAATCCCGCCCATCACAACCCTGAGCCAACGCCTGATGTCCATCGATGCCCTAAGGGGATTGGTGATGATTTTCATGTTGCTGGATCACGTGCGCGAAACGTTCTTTCTGCACCGCCAGGTCGCCGACCCGATGGTCATCGACAGCACGGAGCCGACATTGTTTTTCAGCCGGACGCTCGCCCATTTATGTGCGCCGGTGTTCGTTCTTCTCACCGGACTCTCAGCTTTCCTGTACGGCGAAAAACACCAGGGCAAGAACGAAGTGTCGATGTTCCTGTTCAAGCGTGGCTTGTTCCTGGTTCTGCTGGAGTTCACCTTGGTGAATTTCGCCTGGACGTTCCAGTTCCCGCCCAATGTGATTTACCTGCAGGTGATCTGGGCGATTGGTATCAGCATGATTGCCCTCGCAGCACTGGTCTGGCTGCCTCGACCCATCCTGTGTGTCCTGGGTCTGGCCATCATTGCCGGACACAACCTGCTCGACTCTCTGCACTTCCCGAGCGGATCGGCGATGCACCTGCCCTGGGCCATTTTGCATGATCGCGGCTGGATCGAATTCTCCGACAGCTTGCGCCTGCGCACTTCCTACCCTGTGCTGCCGTGGATAGGTGTCATCGCCCTGGGTTACTGCATCGGCCCCTGGTTCGCTCGCCCGGCCTCGGCCGCCGGGCGTCAGCGCTACCTGTTGCTCGCCGGGGTCGGCGCATTGCTCGGTTTCATCGCCCTGCGCCTGATCAACGGTTATGGCGAGGCACATTGGAGGGTTCATGAAAGCACCACGCAAACCTTCATGAGTTTCTTCAACATCACAAAATACCCCCCCTCCCTGCTGTTCCTGTCTCTGACGCTGGGTGCAGGGCTGTTGCTGCTTCTAGGCTTTGAGCGGGCTCGGCAACGCAAATGGATAAGCACCCTGGCGGTATTGGGTGCGGCACCGATGTTCTTCTACTTGCTCCATCTTTATGTGTTGAAAATGCTGTATCTGATCAGCGTGGGGTGGTTCGGTCTGAACCAGGGCGACTACTTCGGTTTCGACGGCATTTGGGCGGTGTGGCTGACGGCAGTGCTCTTGACTGCAGCACTTTACTTACCGGTGCGCTGGTTCGCGGCATTGAAGGCGCGTCGTCGAGATATCGCCTGGCTCAAATACTTCTGATCGGGACCTGATTGCCTTTATTCTTGTCACCCCGCTGTCCCGAGTCCTGGAGTTTCGCCCATGCCCCATGAAGGCAACCTGCTACAAGCCGCTGTCGTGTTTCTGCTGGCGGCCGTACTCATCGTCCCCTTGGCCAAGCGCCTGCAACTGGGGGCAGTGCTGGGTTACCTGTTCGCCGGCGTGATCATCGGCCCGTCGGTGCTGGGGCTGATCGACAACCCGCAAAGCGTCGCCAACATTTCCGAACTCGGTGTGGTGTTGCTGCTGTTCATCATCGGCCTGGAACTGTCGCCGCGACGCTTGTGGGTGATGCGTAAATCGGTGTTCGGCGTAGGCCTGGCGCAAGTGCTGCTGACCGGTTCGGCGATCGGCGTGGTGGCGCTGTGGGGATTTGCCCAGCCACTGAACACCGCGATCGTCCTCGGCCTCGGCTTGGCGCTGTCGTCCACGGCGTTCGGCCTGCAAAGCCTGGCCGAACGCAAGGAACTGACCAGCCCGCACGGGCGGCTGGCGTTCGCCATCCTGCTGTTTCAGGACATCGCCGCGATCCCGTTGATCGCCATGGTGCCGTTGCTGGCTGGCGGCGATCACAGCACCAGCGCCAGCGAAGACCTCAATCATGGCCTGCAAGTGCTGGTCAGCATCGCCGTGGTGGTGATCGGCGGGCGTTATCTGCTGCGACCGGTGTTTCGCGTGGTGACCAAGACCGCGTTGCCGGAAGTCTCCACCGCCACCGCGTTGCTGGTGGTGATCGGCACGGCCTGGCTGATGGAACTGGCGGGGATTTCCATGGCCCTGGGCGCCTTCCTCGCCGGCCTGCTGCTGGCGGACTCCGAGTATCGCCATGAACTGGAAGCCCAGATCGAGCCCTTCAAGGGCCTGTTGCTGGGGCTGTTTTTCATCAGCGTCGGCATGGGCGCGAACCTGAGCCTGTTGCTGAGCATGCCGGTCGCGGTGCTGGCCCTGACCCTGCTGCTGATCGCGATCAAACTGCCGCTGCTGTTCATTGTCGGTCGACTGGCCGGTGGCTTGAAGAAGGTCAGTGCGGTCCGTCTGGGCATCGTGTTGGCGGCCGGTGGCGAGTTTGCCTTCGTGGTGTTCAAGATCGGTCGCGATCATGGGCTGTTCGCGGCACAACTGTATGACCTGCTGGTGCTGACCATCACGCTGTCCATGGCGGTGACGCCGCTGTTGCTGCTGGTGTGCGCACGCCTGGTCAGCCCGAAAGTGCAGCCGGTGGAAGTGCCGGAAAAATTCCGCGAAATCGACGCCGACGCGCCACGGGTGGTGATTGCGGGCATGGGCCGCATGGGCCAGATCGTCGCGCGGATCCTGCGCGCGCAGAACATCAGGTTCGTGGCCCTCGACACCTCGGTGGAAACCATCGAACTGTCGCGCAGTTTCGGTGGCGTACCGGTGTTCTACGGCGACCCGATGCGCCCGGAAATCCTCAACGCGGCCAAGGTCGGCGAAGCCGAGTATTTCGTGATCGCCACCGACGACCCGGACACCAACATCAAGACCGCCGAACTGGTGCGCAAGCTCTACCCGCATATGAAGATCATCGCCCGCGCCCGCAACCGCCAGCACGTGCACCGGCTGATGGACGTCGGCGCCCATGCCGTGCGCGAAACCTTTTATTCGAGCCTGGAAATGAGCCGGCAAACCCTGATCGGGTTGGGGCTGACCCAGGCCCAGGCGGATGCGCGGATCAAACGCTTCAAGCAACACGACGAAGAGGTGCTGGAGGCCCAGCATGCGGTGTATGACGATGCGGTGAAGGTGATGCAGACGGCGCAGGAAGCGCGGGTTGAACTGGCCAGGTTATTCGAGTCGGATCAGCTGCAGGAGCAAGCGGGGACAAAATGAGGTGAATTCGAGGGCCCCATCGCCGGCAAGCCGGCTCCTACAAATTCATCGCAACCCTGTGGGAGCTGGCTTGCCAGCGATGAACGATAACGCGGTGTGATGGATCAACAACTACCAAGGAACCACCATGACTGACCAACCTGCCCCCGCCCTCAAGGAAATATTCAACGCCGAGCGCCTCAAGCACATCACCACAGAGATGACGGCGGTGTATCCCGATTTTGACGGCAAAAAATTCCTCAAGCTGGCCCAATCCGGCCTGGCGGACCTCAGCGTCATGCAGCGCATGGCCCGGGTCAGCGAGTGCCTGCACGCGGTGTTGCCGCTGGATTACGAGGCGTCGCTGCAGGTGCTGCGCGCCCTCGCCCCGCGCCTGAACAGCGGTTTTGTCAGCATGTGCCTGCCGCACTACGTCGCCAGCTACGGCGCCCATGCGTTCGAGCAGTCGATGGACGCGCTGAAGTACTTCACCACCTTCGGCTCCTCGGAATTCGCGATCCGCCATTTCCTGCGCAGCGACCTCGAGCGTTCGCTGCGGCTGATGCATGACTGGTCGCTGGATGACAACGAACACGTACGGCGCCTGGCCAGTGAAGGCTGTCGGCCACGCCTGCCCTGGTCATTCCGGCTGGAACCGGTTCAGGCCGATCCGACACTCGCGGCGAAAATCCTCGACAACCTCAAGGCCGACACCAGTCTCTACGTGCGCAAGTCCGTGGCCAATCACCTCAACGACATCACCAAGGATCACCCCGACTGGGTGCTGGACCTGATCGAAGGCTGGGCGCTGGACAACCGGCACAGCGCATGGATCGCCAGACACGCCTTGCGCAGCCTGATCAAACAGGGCAACCAGCGGGCGCTGGCGATCATCGGCGCGGGCGGCAAGCCTGAAGTCGAGATCGTCGATGTGAAAGTCGAACCGCCGGTGATTGGCCTGGGCGAAAAAATCACCCTGTCGTTTGCCGTCCGATCGACCGTTGAAAACAGTCAGCGCCTGGTCATCGATTACGCCATCGACTACGTCAAGGCCAACGGCAGCACCTCGGCGAAGGTGTTCAAGCTCAAGGCACTGACGCTGCCCGGCAATGCGCTCGAAGCCGTCAGCCGTGGCCAGCACATCAAGGAACTCACCACCCGCCGGCATTATGCGGGACGCCATGCGGTGCATATCATGGTCAATGGCGAACGGCTGGCCAGCACGGCGTTTGAGATTCTCGGTTGAACCTCAAGATCAATTCTGGATGGGCCGCCGCCATCGCGGGCAAGCCCGCTCCCACAGGTTTTTGTGTTGTTCACACTAACTGTGTAACACAGCAGATCCCTGTGGGAGCTGGCTTGCCAGCGATGGCGCCAGCTCAGGCACCGCCCAACAACAACCCTTGCTCCCGCTCACACAACTCCACCACATAATCCCACAACACCCGCAGCCGCACCGACTTGTGCAGCTCCCGACGAGTACTGATCCAGTAACTGCGCTGGATGCTTTCGTCCGGCAGCAACGGCACCAGACCGGGATCGGCGCTGGCCATGTAGCACGGCAGCACCGCGATCCCCAGGCCTGAGCGCGCCGCCTGTTGCTGGGCGATCACGCTGGTGCTGTGAAACACCACCCGCGGGTTGCGGCAGAAACTGTTGAGGAACATCAGTTCCTGGCTGAACAGCAGGTCATCGACGTAACCGATCCAGGCGTGGCGCCCCAGGTCTTCACGGCTGTGCAGCGGTGGCGAACGGTCGAGGTAGTCCTGGCTGGCGTACAGCGCCAGGCGATAGTCAGTGAGTTTGCGCGTGACCAGCATGTCGGCGGCCGGACGCTCCAGGTGGATGCTGATTTCCGCCTCGCGGTTGAGGATGCTGACAAAACGCGGTACCGCCACCAGTTCCACTTCCAGCCCCGGGTAGCGCTCGAACAAGCCGTTCATGCGACTGGCGAGGAACATGATGCCCAGCCCCTCCGTCACCCCGACGCGGATCTTGCCCAGCGGCGCGGTGGACTGAGTGATTTCCTCCTGGGCCAGCAGCGCCACGTTCTCCATGGCCTCGGCGTGTTTAAGCAACGCCTCGCCCGCCGGGGTCATCTCATAGCCCTGGGCATGCTGGACGAACAACGCCGTGCCGAGACTCTTTTCGATGGCCTCGATGTGCCGTGCCACGGTGGCATGGGTGGTGTTCAGGCGACGGGCTGCCGTGAGCAATCGCCCGCTGCGCTGCAATTCGAGAAAAAACCGCAGGTCATTCCAGTCGAACATGAATCGTCCTTGTTCTTTGCTGTTCGGGATGCTGTTTAAAAACGCACAGCGGCTGCGCAAAAACTAACATTCTTTTGACGAAAGCTAACAACTAGGATGACAGACAACAAGAACAACAAACGAGGTCAGGGATGCAGGCTTCCCTTGATGAATACGATTACATCGTGGTCGGGGCCGGGCCGGCCGGGTGTCTGCTGGCCAATCGACTGTCGGCCAACCCGCAACAGCGCGTATTGCTGCTCGAAGCCGGCGGCCGCGACAACTATGCCTGGATCCACATCCCCGTTGGTTACCTGTACTGCATCGGCAACCCGCGCACCGACTGGTGCTTCAAGACCGAAGCGCAACCGGGGCTGCAAGGCCGCGCCCTGAGCTACCCGCGTGGCAAGGTGCTGGGCGGCTGCTCCTCGATCAACGGCATGATCTACATGCGCGGCCAGGCCGGCGACTACGATAGCTGGGCCGCCGACGGCAATCCTGGCTGGAGCTGGCAAGACGTGTTGCCACTGTTTAAACAGAGTGAAAATCACTTTGCCGGCGCCGCCGAATTTCACGGCGCCGCGGGCGAATGGCGAGTGGAACGCCAGCGCCTGTCATGGCCGATTCTCGACGCCTTCCGCAGTGCCGCCGAACAAAGCGGCATCGCCGGCATCGATGACTTCAACCAGGGCGACAACGAAGGTTGCGGCTATTTCCAGGTCAATCAGAAGTCCGGTATCCGCTGGAATGCGGCCAAGGCCTTTCTCAAACCGGTGCGTCAGCGTGCCAATCTCAGCGTACTGACCGGAGTCGAAGTCGACCGCGTGCTGCTGGACAATGGCCGCGCCTCAGCGGTCAGCGCCCGCTGGCAAGGCCAGGCGAAAACCTTCAAGGCCCGCAAGGAGATTGTCCTCTGCGCCGGCTCGGTCGGTTCGCCGGGCATCCTGCAACGTTCCGGCATCGGCCCGCGCCCGCTGCTGGAACGGCTGGGCATCGGCGTCGCCCATGAGCTGCCCGGTGTCGGCGGCAATTTGCAGGATCACCTGCAACTGCGACTGATCTACAAGCTGGAAAACGCCCGCACCCTGAACCAGATTGCCGGCAGCCTGTGGGGCAAGATGGGCATGGGCCTGCGCTACCTGTACGACCGCAGCGGGCCGCTGTCCATGGCGCCAAGCCAGTTGGGCGCCTTTGCCCGCTCGGGGCCGGAACAGACCTCGGCCAACCTTGAATATCACGTGCAGCCGCTGTCGCTGGAGCGCTTTGGCGAACCGCTGCATGCCTTCCCGGCATTCACCGCATCGGTCTGTGATTTGCGCCCGCAAAGCCGTGGCCGGGTGGATATCCGCTCGGCCGATCCGCAGGAAGCACCGCTGATCCAGCCCAACTACCTCAGCCACCCCGAAGACCTGCGGGTCGCCGCCGACGCCATCCGCCTGACCCGGCGCATCGTTGCCGCACCGGCCTTGCGTGCCTTCAACCCGGTGGAATACCTGCCCGGCGCCAGCCTGCAAAGTGAAGAACAACTGCACGAAGCCGCCGCGCGCATCGGCACGACGATTTTCCATCCGGTGGGCACCTGCCGCATGGGCAACGACGCCGACGCCGTGGTCGATGCGCAACTCAAGGTCCACGGCGTCCCCGGCCTGCGCATCGCCGACGCCTCGATCATGCCGCGCATCACCTCGGGCAACACCTGCTCGCCGACGCTGATGATTGCGGAGAAGGCTGCGCAGATGATTCTCAACCCAGACGCAAGGAAACTCACTCAACCCATGGAGCTGGCAGCAAACATCTGAACACGGACAAATGTAGGAGCCGGCTTGCTGGCGATTGCGGCGAATCAGTCAACATTGATTTCGCGCCAGACAACGTCATCGCCAGCAAGCCGGCTCCTACACAAACGAATACACCCGATGCATCGATGTAGCGGCACCCGCCCACAAGGCCGGCGCCGACAGTGGAACAACAAAAACAATCACTGTGAGGGATACCGGTATGTCAGAACACGTTCAGCCCCTGGAAGCCGTGCGCAGCGCGGGCACCAGTCAGGAAACCCAGAAAGTCATCTTCGCCTCGTCCCTGGGGACAGTCTTCGAGTGGTACGACTTTTTCCTCTATGGCGCCCTCGCGGCGGTGATCAGCAAACAGTTCTTCGCCGGGGTCAACGACACCACGGCGTTCATCTTCGCCCTGATGGCCTTCGCCGCCGGCTTCATCGTCCGCCCGTTCGGCGCGCTGGTGTTCGGTCGGTTGGGGGACATGATCGGGCGCAAGTACACCTTCCTCGCCACCATCATCCTCATGGGCGTGGCGACGTTCTGTGTCGGGCTGCTGCCGACCTACGCGAGCATCGGCATCGCCGCGCCGATCATCCTGGTGGTGCTGCGCATGCTCCAGGGCCTGGCCCTGGGCGGTGAATACGGCGGCGCCGCGACCTACGTGGCCGAACACGCACCGATCGGCAAGCGCGGCTTCCACACCAGCTGGATTCAGTCCACCGCGACCCTGGGACTGTTGCTCTCGCTGCTGGTCGTGCTGGGCTGTCGCTACTTCACCGGCGATCAGTTCGAAGTCTGGGGCTGGCGCATTCCGTTCCTGTTCTCCATCGTGCTGCTGGGCATCTCGACCTGGATTCGCATGAGCCTGCACGAGTCGCCGGCCTTCGTGAAAATGAAGGAAGAAGGCAAGCTGTGCAAGCAGCCGATCCGCGACTCCTTCGGCAAATGGGAAAACCTCAAGGTGGTGTTGATCGCCCTGTTCAGCATCAATGCCGGGCAAGCGGTAACCTTCTACGCCGCGCAATTCTATGTGCTGTTCTTCCTCACCCAGTTCCTGAAAATGGACCCGGCGGTGGCCAACGGCTTGCTGATCGTCAGCGTGACCATTGGCGCACCCTTCTTCATTTTCTTCGGCTGGCTGTCGGACAAGGTCGGGCGCAAACCGGTGCTGATGCTCGGCCTGTTGCTGGCCACCGCGTTGTACTTCCCGATCTTCAAGACCCTGGCCCACTACGCCAACCCGGCGATCGACCAGGCCAGCCGCCAGGCACCGATCACCGTGATGGCCGACCCGGCCACCTGCACCTTCCAGTTCGACCCGGTGGGCAAGGCGAAATTCGACAGCCCGTGCGACAAGGTCAAGACCTTCCTGGTCAAGCAGGGCCTGCCGTACCAAAGCGCAGCAGCCCCGGTCGGCAGTGGCGTGCAGGTGAGCGTCGGTGACGTGAAGATCGACGGTTTCGACGAAGCCGCCCTGCGCGGCGCGGTGACCCTCGCCGGCTACCCGCAACAGGCGGACATGCAGCAGATCAACAAACCGATGATCGTCGCGCTGATCGTCGCGCTGATCATCATCTCGGCGATGTGCTACGGCCCGCTGGCGGCGTTGATGGTCGAACTGTTCCCGACCCGCATCCGCTACACCTCGATGTCCCTGCCCTACCACATCGGCAACGGCTGGTTCGGCGGCTTCCTGCCAACCGTGTCGTTCGCGTTGGTGGTGTACACCGGGGACATCTTCTACGGGCTGTGGTATCCGGTGGTGATCACCGGGGTGAGCCTGGTGGTGGGGATGATTTGCCTGCGTGAGACACGCAACGTCGATCTCGACAAGAACTGAGGTCGTGCCTGCCGACGAGGGAGCTCGCTCCCTCGTCGCGTTGATCAGACTTCGGCGTCAAGCAACTCGAACTTCACCTGATCCGGATAGAACGCCACGTATTCGCGTATCTGCTCTACCGATATCTTGGGGTTCTCATAACTCCACACCGCATTGGCAGCCTCATGCCCCGGCACCTGCAAACTGAAATAACTGGCATCGCCCTTGTACGGGCAATAACTGGTGTGGTCGGTGCGGGCGTAATACTTCTCGTCGATGTCCTCTCGCGGCACGTAGTACACCGGCGGGTAATTGGCCTCCAGCAACACCAGCGCGCGAGCCGAAGCGGCGACCTGAATGCCGTGGAACCTCACCAACAGACAACCAGGCTGCTCGGCGATGGTGATGACAGGGCTAGGACCGGAGCTTTTCATGGAAAACCTTCCTCATGACGGTGATGGACCTGCAAATCGATGATGATGGTGGTGGTGTGGGAGCGTGGCTTGCCCGCGATGGGCTGCACAGCAGCCCCAAAACCTGAAACCACGATTCATCAGGTATAACCCAAGTTTTACCCTCGCGACGGCTTCACAGCCGAACGGGAGCGACACACCAAGCTGTACATCCATACAGATAAAGATTGCTCCATCGCCCATCAACCGCCATTCTGTGCACCTCTGGCACATTAGATCGACGATGGTGGTTATGCGGCTGTACCTCTGTGAAAAACCCTCCCAGGCCAAAGACATTGCGGCAGTCCTCGGCGCCCGGCGCCGGGGCGATGGCTGCTGGCTGGGAACGGACGTCACGGTGACCTGGTGCATCGGCCACCTGCTGGAAACCGCGCCGCCGGATGCCTACGACGCGCGCTACAAGCGCTGGGTGCTGGCCGACCTGCCGATCATCCCCGAAAAGTGGAAGATGACCGTCAAGCCGCGCACCGCCAGCCAGTACAAGGCAGTCAAGCGCCTGCTCGGTGAAGCGTCCGAATTGATCATTGCCACGGACGCCGACCGCGAGGGCGAGATGATCGCCCGGGAACTGGTGGAGCATTGCCGTTATCGCGGGCCGATCCGCCGCCTCTGGCTGTCGGCGCTGGACGATGCATCCATCCGCAAGGCCCTCGCGGCCCTCAAACCGGGCAACGAAACCTTCAGCCTCTATCACTCGGCCCTGGGGCGCTCCCGGGCCGACTGGCTGATCGGCATGAACATGAGCCGACTGTTTACCTTGCTCGGGCGCCAGTCTGGCTATCAGGGTGTGTTGCCGGTGGGCCGGGTGCAAACGCCGACCTTGCGCCTGGTGGTGGATCGCGATCGCAGCATCGCCGACTTTGTGCCCGTCGCCTATTGGGCGATCGATGTGCAACTGCTGCACAACGACACCGCGTTCACCGCGCAATGGCGCGCGCCATCGGAGCTTTGCGACGATCAGGACCGCTGCCTGAATCAGGCGCTGGCACAACAAGCAGCGGCGGCCATGCGCGGCGCGGCCAGCGCGCGGGTGATCAAGCTACGTACCGAACGGATGCGCGAAGTGGCCCCGCTGCCGTTCGACCTGGGCACCCTGCAGGAGGTCTGCTCGAAGAAGCTCGGCCTCGGCGCCCAGGAAACCCTGGACATCGCCCAGGCGCTCTACGAAACCTACAAGGTCATCACCTATCCGCGCAGTGATTGCGGCTACTTGCCCCTCAGCCAGCACAGCGAGGCGCCGGCCATCCTGGCGGCGCTGCGCCAGGCCGATCCGGCGTTGAACGCCTTGCATGACCACCTGGATCCGCAACGCCGCTCACGAGCCTGGAACGATGCCGGGGTCAGCGCTCACCACGGCATCATCCCCACCGCCGCGGCGAAGAATCTCGACAAGCTGACGGGCAAGCAGCGCGCCGTCTACACGCTGATCCGTGCGCGCTACCTGGCGCAGTTCCTGCCCAACCACGAATACGACCGCACCCAGGCCGACTTCGACTGCGCGGGCCAGGCGCTGCGCGCGGTCGGCAAGCAGATCATCGAACCGGGCTGGAAACGCGCCCTGCCCGAAGCCCTGGCGCCGGCCAAGGGACGCGAAGCCCCTGCGCCGCAGACCCTGCCCAACCTCGCCGAAGGCATCGATTGCGCAGTGGCCGGCGTGCAACTCAAGGACCTCTGGACGCAACCGCCGAAGCCGTTCACCGAAGGCGATCTGATCAAGGCCATGAAGAACGTCGCCAAACTGGTGGAAGACCCGCTGCTCAAGCAAAAGCTCAAGGACACCACCGGCATCGGCACCGAAGCGACCCGCGCCTCGATCATCCAGGGCCTGCTCGACCGTGGTTATCTGGTCAAGCACGGCAAGGCCCTGGCCGCCACACCGGCCGCGTTCAGCCTGATCGATGCCGTGCCGCGAGCCATCGCCGATCCGGGCACCACGGCGATCTGGGAACAGGCCCTGGACATGGTGCAAAGCGGGGAAATGAGCCTGGAAGAGTTCGTCACCAAACAGGCGGCGTGGATGAGCAAGCAAGTCAGTCGCTGCGCCGGGCTGAGCATGACCATCAGCGGCCCGCCACCCACCGGCTCCGCCGCAGCCCCATGGAAGAAAAAGCGCAAAGGCACTGCGCGCAAACCAGCAAGCGGCACCAGGCGCAAGGCAAAACCGGCAAGCAACCCTCAAACCTGACACCGAACCCTGTGGCGAGCTCCCTCGCCACAAATTACTTGTCGCCAACCATAATGAATTGGTGTCCCTGCCCCGGCGTAACTGGAGCCAACCCGTATGTCTTCGATTGAACTGCACGCCGCCCAACGCGATGAACTGGATACCATCGAGAACCTGATGCAGTTCTACACCTACGACTTCAGCGAATGGTTGCCATTGAAGCTGGGCGAATACGGACTCTTCAACATCCTGCCCATGCCCGACTACTGGCGACACCCGGCCACCCGCCCCTTCCTGATCAAGGTTGACGGGGAACTGGCCGGCTTCGTCACCGTGGATAACCAGGTCCATCTACCCGGCGCCGACTACAACATCGGCTATCTGTTTGTCAGCCGAGGTTTCCGTGGCCGGGGTGTCGCGCGATTTGTCGTATCCACCCTCTTGAGCCGGTTCCCCGGTCAATGGCAGATTTTCCATATCGACACGAACAGGCTGGCACGCCTGTTCTGGACCGCCGTAATGCCGGGGCTTGGCGTTGACGGGCTCACCTTGCATCAGCAGGTAGTTGACGGCCATCCCTGCACTTTTTACCGCTTTGAGTGTCCGTCTTTGTTGCCCTGACCAACGCGCCCCCGACTCCCCTCGCTAATTCCGAACAGCTTTGTCCGACAATATGTAGTGACTGAAAATATTCACTACAAAACCGTTGACGCCTCCGATTTGCCCTTGCATGATGCAGACGTCTCCCCGATCGGGAGTACAGGCAACACGTTTGAGCAAGCTCGTCTGACCGCCGAGCTGTTTTTCCCGGATACACGCTGCCCACAAGGCAGATTGAAGAAGCTGACCTGGCCTGAACGTCCAGTACAAGGGCGAGAAGACTTGGCGAGCAATCCTCATGATGCTTGTGGCCGACCCTGAAAACGTCGGCAGTGGCCTTAAGGTTTTCGCCGCTTCTCTTCGTTGTGACGCTATTGCGTAGCAGTTATTCAACACGACTACATGCAACAGACGCAGGACCCCGCCCGATAAGGCGGTCGAACGCTGACGTCCTGGTTTCGGTGCCAGGGATCAACTAACCGATGGGCTACCTGTATTAGCGAATCAACTTTGAAAGATCACCAATTGGTCAAGGGGCATATATGATGAATCTGAACAATCAACCAACTATCGATGAACTGGCTCGTATGTTCGCTGCAAAAAAAGACAGCCACGACAACCATATTCTCTGGATCAGCAAGTGTGGCCAGGTTCATATCGACTGCCTGTCGCCGCATGCCCATGAAGCAGAGTTCGACCAGAACAACCAGAACCTGCTGGCCCGACTGAAGATGTACCGTCGCGGCCAGGGCTATGTCGGCAAAAAAGCCGCAGCCGACAAGGACTTCATCGGTAATGTTCTGCAAACCCTGAAACAGGCCTGGGCCTCGATGCAGGGCCAGAACGAAGTTCGGGTGATTGACCGGCTCTACTGATTACTATTGATACACAAAGCCTGCTCCCAATAAGGAGCAGGCTTTTTTATGCCCATACAAAGATCAAATGGACTGACCCCAAAATGTTGGACGGTCTACTGCCACATGCCCACTGACTGAGTCCTGTATTCCACAGGACTCAGTCCGCCGAGCTTTGATTTGATCCGATCATGATTGTAGTAACTGATGTACTCGTCCAGCCCTACATTCAGCTCTTCCAGGTTCTCGAAGCGTTTGAGGTAGAAAAACTCGGACTTCAGGGTGCCGAAGAAGCTCTCCATCGCCGCATTGTCGAGGCAGTTTCCCTTACGTGACATGCTCTGCTTTATGCCGCGTTGCTTCAGCGCATGCTGATAGCGAGGTTGCTGATACTGCCAGCCTTGGTCGGAGTGAAGCAGCAGATGAGTCGGTCCTCGTAGGCGCTCGAAGGCCTTTTCCAGCATTCCGGTCACCAAAGCAAAGCACGGTCGCGGGGCCGTTTCATAGGCGATGATCTCACCGTTGTACAAGTCCATTACCGGCGACAGATAGAGTTTCTTTGATCCGACCTTGAACTCGGTGACGTCAGTTACCCACTTCTGATTGGGCCGTTGCGCGACGAAATTACGCTCCAGGAGATTCGCCGCTATGGTTCCAATTTGCCCCTTGTAGGATCGATATTTTTTGGGGCGCACCAAGGACTTAAGGCCCATGCGATCCATTAAGCGCTGAATCATTTTTTCACTGACCGACTCTTTCTTTTGAAGCGCCAAAGCGATGCGGCGATAGCCAAATCGCCCTTCGTGCTCGTCGTAGAGGTCTCGGATCTTCGTTTTCAGCGAGGCGTATTTGTCGGGTTTCTGAAGGGCGCTGACCTGGTAATAGAACGTGCTGCGAGCCAGGTTGGCTAGCTTGAGCAGACCGTCCAGAGGAAACCTGGATCTCAACGCCATTACGGCGATGGTTTTTTCCCGGGGCGACTCCTCTTCGAAACCTCCTTTATCTCTTCGAGCTTTTTTAGGTAAGCGTTCTCCATACGCAGGTGTTCGAGTTCGGCCTTCAGTTGCTCTCGGCTCTTCGAATCGTCGTCCACGGATTGGGATTGATCAGGGACAGGCGTTTTTTTGGGCATGACGACAGCCTTTTTTCTCTTGGGTACGATCAGGACAGGAAGACCGCCACTGTAGTACTGCCGCTCCCAAATGCCCACCTGCGAGGACTGACCAAGCCCGAACCGCGCGGCGACTTCCCGATGTGAGAGCCGCTCCTTTTGCATGCATTGGATGACTGAGCGTTTAAATGCCGCGCTGTAATGGCGACCATGAGATTGCAGGCCAGCACTGCCTCGGGCCCGATAGGTGGCGACCCAGCGCCGAAGCAGGCTGCAGTCGATCAAGTAGCGGTGAGCTACCTTGCGAAAACCTACATTGCCGTTGATATAAGCCTCAATGGCCGTAATTTTGAACTGAAGCGAAAACTTGCCCATGGAAACACCGCCAAAAGTCAGGATTGGTGTCCAGCTTTTGGGGTGCAGTCCAAAATGTGGGAGCGGGCTTGCTCGCGAATACGGTGTGTCAGATAACACTCTGCCAATTGATACACGTAGTCTCCTGTAGGAGCTGGCTTGCCAGCGATGGTCGATAACGATAACGCTTGGGTACCGGGTAACCGCGGCGCTCTGGAGTCCATCGCCAGCAAGCCGGCTCCTACAGGGGTTTGTGGTGTTCAGGAAAAATCGGTGCCTGACACCAACTCCACAAACGCCAGCGCCGCCGCACTGTGGTAGTTGTTCTTGCGCCGCAGCAATGCCGCCCCGCGCTCAGGCGCTGTGCCCTGCATGCAAAGCCTGCGTAATGCCCGATCCTGAGTGGCGATGGGTTCCGGCAGGATGGTGGCGATGGCGCAGTGTCGGATGACTTCCAGCAGCGTGTTGACCGAGTTCACCTCAATCACCACATTGGGCGTGATCTGCACCTGAGTGAAGTACTCATCAATGCACGTGCGAGTGAAGTAGTCCGGGGTCAGCAGGGCAAACTCAAGCCGGCCCACCTCTTCGGCGGACAGCGCGCCCTGATGTTCGTAGAGCGGATGATCCCGCCCGACCATCAACCCCAGGGTCTCGGTAAACGCCGGGATCGATTCGATGTCAGCACTCCGCACCTGATCAAACGCAATCGCGATATCCAGCGAATCATCCGCCAGCCCGGCCTCGATCTCGTCCATCGACAACTCGAAAATCTCCAGGTGGATGTTCGGATATCGCGCCACGTAGTCGCGCACCAGCGGCCCTACCAGATAGGCCATGAAGGTCGGTGTCATGGCCAGGCGCAAGGTGCCGCGGGACAAATCCTTCACATCATGCAACGCACGCTTGCCCGCCTCCAGCTCCACCAATACCCGCCGGGCACATGCAATGTAAGCCTCACCGGCATCGGTGGGTTTGACCGTGCGCGAAGTACGGTCGAACAGGCTCACACCGAGGGACTCTTCCAGCTGCCGGATCTGCTGCGACAAGGTCGGCTGGGACACGTGCAGCACTTCGGCGGCGCGGGTGAATCCACCCTGGTCGGCCACCGCCAGCAGGTAACGCAAATGTCGAAGCAGCATGGGATTCTCCATCTATAGGCTGTACTTATGGATTGCATTGTATATCGGTCTTGGACGCTATGGATGGATCGGCAGAAGATGGCCCCACACCCAAGCAACACCCCTCCCGATAGGAGAATCACCATGCAACAATCCCATGCCTACAACGACCCAAGCCTGGCCCTGACCACTTCTGTCCTGGGTGCCAAGGCGCGCAAAAACCTGTCGTGGCAGGACCTGGCCGACGGTACCGGCCTGAGCCTGGCCTACGTCACCGCCGCCCTGCTCGGTCAACACCCGCTGCCGGAAGCTGCCGCCCAGGTAGTCGGCGACAAACTGGAGCTGGACGCCGACGCCGTGGCCCGACTGCAGATCATCCCGCTGCGCGGCAGTCTCTCGGGTGTGCCGACCGACCCGACCATCTACCGCTTCCACGAAATGATCCAGATCTACGGCACCACCCTCAAGGCCCTGGTCCATGAGCAGTTCGGCGACGGCATCATCAGCGCGATCAACTTCAAGCTCGACATGAAGAAAGTCGAAGATCCGGAAGGCGGTTCCCGCGCGGTCATCACCCTCGACGGCAAGTTCCTGCCCCTGCGTCCTTTCTAAGTTGATAGCGGCCCGCACGACCGGTGCGGGCCGAACCCTGCTCATCCAAGAGGAAGCGATCATGAAAGCACTCATCGACGGTTTTCTGAAGTTCCAGAAAGAAGCCTTTCCGCAACGCACCGACCTGTTCAAGCACCTGGCCACCACCCAACACCCGGGCACGCTGTTCATCACCTGCTCCGACAGCCGTGTCGTGCCGGAGCTGCTGACCCAGCAAGAGCCCGGTGAACTGTTCGTGATCCGTAACGCCGGCAACATCGTGCCGTCCTACAGCCCGCACCCGGGTGGCGTGTCGGCCACGGTCGAATACGCCGTCGCGGTGCTCGGTGTCACCGACATCGTGATCTGCGGTCATTCGGACTGTGGTGCCATGACGGCGGTGGCCAAGTGCACCTGCATGGACCACCTGCCCGCCGTCAGCGGCTGGCTGCAACATGCCGAGTCGGCAAAAGTGATCAACGAGGCGCGGCCACACGCCAGTGAGGCGGCCAAGGTCAGTTCGATGGTTCGCGAGAATGTCATCGCCCAACTGGCCAACATCCAGACGCACCCGAGCGTGCGCCTGGCCCAGGAAAAAGGCCTGCTGAACCTGCATGGCTGGGTGTACGACATCGAGACCGGTTCGATCGACGCGCTGGATGCCGACAGCCGCAGCTTCGTGTCGCTGGTCGAGCACCCGCACACCTGTGCCGTATCGGCCAGGGCAATCAAAGCCGCCTGATCAGAACCACCGCTTGATCAAAAAAGTGACCGCCCTTGCAGCGGTCACAGCTTCGGCTCTCTCAGCGTTTGACGCCCAGATCGACCTGGGTCATGCGACTACGAATGGTGAACACACCATCCCCCGAAAGAATCGCACTGCGCGCAAACAGGCGCCCGCTCTCCCAGTTCGAAAGCCCCAGTTCCGGCTTGTTCAGCGCGTACTGGCCGTCGACCCAACGGGTGATGCCATTGCCGACAAAGGGCGCGTTGACCGCGTTGTAGAAACGCTCATGGGCCTCGGCACTTTCACTGATCAACGACACGGTGAATTGCGGGCTGTAGCGATTGAACAAGGCAATGGCGCTGTCCAGGTCGTCGATGATTTTCAGGCTGACTTCCGGGGTTTCTTCCCACTCCCACTCGCGGCCCAATTGATCTTCCGGCAACGGCTCGGCCTGCGCCTCGGTCTGATTACCTTCGGCGCGGTACACCTCGACCGTTGCCGTCAGCCAGTCTTGCGGCAGGTGCGACTCGCTGCCTTCGACGATGTGCAGCTTGCAGCCCTGCCCCCGTGCGGTGCCGGCCTGCTTGAGTGCATCGAGGAACAGCGGCACCAGCTCAGCGGCGCGATCGCGGTGGATCAGGCAGACGTTCAGGGTGTTGCAGACTTTGCGGTCCAGGGAGTTGCGCACCACGGCGGCAAAGCGCCCGGCGTCGGCATCGGCGTTGGCGATCAGCCAGGCGCCACCGGTGCCGTGCAGGCTGACCGCCGTTCCGGCCTGTTGCGCAATGCTGCCCAACTGGCTGACGGCGCGACCCGAACCACGGGCCACCGCCAGTGACAGGCGTCGATCCGCGAACATCGCCCAACCGGCGGCGTGGTTGACACTTTCCACCAGCGACACCGCACCGGCCGGCAAACCGGCGTCGCTCAGTGCAGGGTTCAACGCATGGGTGACGATCGCCTGGGCCGTGCCCAGCGCATCACTGCCAATGCGCAGCACAGCGGTGTTGCCGGTGCGCAACACCCCGGCCGCATCGGCAAACACATTTGGCCGGCCTTCGAAAACGAACGCGACGATGCCCAGGGGCGAGACCACTTGCTCGACTTTCCAGCCATCGTGCTCGACGCAACTGATCACCTTGCCACGGCTGGCCGCTGCATCACGCCACGCGCGCAGGCCGGCGATCATGTCGCGGCGCATGCGCTCGTCGGCCAGCAAGCGGGTGGTCGATCGACCGCGCGCCTTGGCCCGCTCGATGTCGGCCAGGTTGGCGGCCTCGATCAGCGCCCAGCATTGCGGGGTTTCCAGGCGCTGGGCAAACAGGTCGAAGAAGGCGCTGATGGCTTGATCGGACACCGCCGACAGCGCGCCGAACGCCGCCTGGGCGCGCTCGATCGCAACGTTGGCCGCTTGCTGGTCCGCCACGGGGATCAACAGCAACTCGCCGCTGACCTGCTCCACCAGCAGGTGGTCACCGGGCTGGAAACGCTGCGCCAGTTCGGGGCTGACGACAGTGACACGATTACCGGCGAAAGGGATGGGCGTGCCAGCGACTAGACGTTCGAGCGCAAGAGACATGAAGCGGTTACACCATGCAATGGGCGGCCGGAAAATGTATAGCAATTTCCCTGTGGGAGCGAGCCTGCTCGCGAAGAGGCCGGCACATCCAACATAGCTGCAGCCTGACACTCCGCCATCGCGAGCAGGCTCGCTCCCACAGGGGTAAGAGGTATGTGGTGACCGTTTACGTATCTCAATGTGTACAACCCCGCCACCGACACACCCCGCACGCAAAACCCCGCCCCGACGACACACCGCAGATACACCCCGTTGATGAAATACGCCTGTCGATTGGCCCGGCCGATCAAAGCGTTCAACTCACGGGACATGCCGTTGCCCCGCCTCCCCGACCTGAAAGAGATCAACGTCCATGAACATCTCCATTTCTTCGGCCGTCAAAGGCCTGCACCTGAATCTCGACCGTGCTGGCGACTGGGTTGCCCCCTTGGCGCTGCGAGTGTTCCTCGCCTGGGAATTTTTTGAGTCGGGCCTGGAAAAACTCAACGGCCAGAACTGGTTTGCCGACATCCAGGAGCGCTTCCCGTTTCCGTTCGACCACATTCCGGCGGCGCTGAACTGGGAACTGTCGATGTGGGCCGAACTGATCTTCGCCATGACCTTGCTGGTGGGCCTGGGCACACGTTTTTCGGCGTTGAGCCTGATGGTGGTGACCCTGGTCGCAACCGCTGCCGTGCATTGGCCCGCCGACTGGCACAGCCTGAGTGAACTTGCCCAAGGCTATGCCATCAGCAACAAGGGTTACGGCAACTTCAAACTGCCTTTGATCTACCTTGTGGCGATCACGCCGTTGTTGTTGTCGGGTGCCGGCAAGCTCAGCATCGATGCGCTGCTGACCCGTTTCTTCTGGCGTCGTTGAAACGAATCCTGCAACGCATTACCTGCCGGCGATGGCCTCAAGTGCGCCGCGCTTATCCGGTTCACACGCGTTATCGTGAACAAGGGCCAGTCCCCTGTTTTTTTGCCTGAAACCAACGAAGCATCTCACCGAGGAATTGAAGGATGTCGCTGACTCTTTATTTCCATCCGCTCTCGTCGTTCTGCCACAAAGCATTGATCGCGCTCTATGAACTGGACATCGAGTTTGAAAAACGGATCATCGACCTGGGCAACGCTGCCGACCGGGCCGAGCTACAAGCGCTGTGGCCACTCGGCAAGTTCCCGGTCATTCGCGACCACGCGCGGAACAAGGCTGTGCCGGAATCGAGCGTGATCATCGAGTACCTGGACCGGCAGGCGCACTTGATACCCGAGGCTTGGGAAGCCGCCCTGGAAGTCAGGCTGTGGGATCGTTTTTTCGACCTTCACGTGCAGGTGCCGATGCAGAAGATCGTCGCCGACCGAATAAATGCCGCAAACGGCGATCTGACCCGCGAACGCGCCGCGCTGACAACCGCGTACGGCATGCTTGAACTGCAACTGGCGGGAAAAACCTGGGTGGCCGGCCCGGCATTCAGCATGGCCGACTGCGCCGCCGCCCCGGCGCTGTTCTACGCCAGCACCCTCGTCCCCTTTGCCGACGAGCATCGTCATTTACGCGCTTATTTCGACAGGTTGGTCCAACGACCCTCGGTCAAGCGGGTCATCGACGAAGCGAGACCGTACTTTTCCATGTACCCGTTTGCCGAGGCTATTGCGCCACGGTTTCGGAAACGGTGATCGGCCGACAAAAAAAATCCCCGTGATCCATCAAGCAATGGATCACGGGGATCAGCAAATAATGCCTGCGTGCAATCAGGCCGGAACGCCCAGGATGATGTGGGAAGCCTTGATCACTGCCGTGGCGCTGACGCCGGCTGCCAGACCCAGTTCCGCCACCGCATCGCGGGTCACGATCGAATAGACCTTCGAGCCGCCGGCCAGCTCGATGACCACTTCAGCATTGACCGCACCATCGGTAACGCTCAGTACCTTGCCCTCCAGGCAGTTGCGCGCCGACAGGCGAATGTCACTCGACTCGGTCATCAACATCACCCAGGGCGCCTTGATCAGCGCAACGGCTTCTTTGCCGACAGCGATGCCCAGACTCTTGATGCTTTCCATGGTGACCACGGCAACCAGTTGTTCGCCACCCTCCAGGGTCAGCACCACTTCGGCGTTGACTGCGCCTGGCTGGACCTGGCTGACTTTGCCTTTGAATACGTTGCGTGCACTGACTTTCATTTGATGCGTCCTTTTCTTGACTTTAAAGTTAGGAAACGGCGTGCATCATTAGTTTAGGCGCTATATAGAAGCAACTACAGCGCCGCTCTGGCTCAGTGACGGATGGCCGCAGCCTGGAAGTTTTCATGAAGCGCGCCGAACCGACGAATAGTAACCGTTCGTCGAGTGTTATCTGATTGCGCAGGAAGAAAATGGCAGGGGCGGCTGGATTCGAACCAACGCATGGCAGGATCAAAACCTGCTGCCTTACCGCTTGGCGACGCCCCTGTATCTGTTGCGATGAGTGCCTGGCACTCGCTTTCTTGAGCGGCAACAAGAGCTGTTGCCTGCTTGCGTGACGGGCTCTGTGAGGGCCTGTGCAAGAGTGGGCGGAAATTTACCAACTTTTGCCTCGTCTGGGAAGCCCCTGATAAAACAATTTGTTTTTTAAAACAGACGCTTAGTGTTGAGCCGAATCTCGGGGGAGTACTCGATGCACATTCAGCCCGACCACGTCTGCTACGCTTTTCCTTGAACGGATCGAATCGGGAATCGTTTGCGTAGCACCCTTCCTTTGCCATTTGAGGGCAGCAAATGTGAAAGGCAAATTGATGAGCACCGTTGCAACCCTGGTGGTGGTCGGGGCCGCGATTTATGGGCTCAACACCTGGGAACACATCGAGAGCCAGCGACAGGAAGCGGTCTGCAGGGCCGCCCGGGAGCATCTCAACGGACTGGAAACCCAGGCGCGCGCCCTGGCCTCCGGGTTGACGGTAGAAGCCTATGCCGAAGCCGAGAAAGCCGAGGCCGGCCAGTTGGTCCTGGCACTTGATACGGCCAAGGATGAAGCCGAGGTCAACGCCGTCATCGATAAACACTCCGCTGCCGTCGAAGCGCAGATAACCGCCGAAGACGCAGAGGTCCAGTCCCGGGGCGATCAACCCTTCCTCGGCCAGGAACTCAAGAAGCAACGCATTCCCACCGACATCAAACAGGAATTCAAACGCGCTGAAAAAGCCGTCGCCGACACCTGTGGCTAGTGTCGTTCACCCCTCCGGATTTTTCGCCAGCGTCTAGACTCCAGCAAGAACAGATTGCACCCCGACTCCGCGTTTATAACAAATAAAAATAACGACAAACGAGGACGCCTCCGCTTTGAAAATATCCATCTTCTGCGCCATGGCGTGCCTGCTGGTGTCGTTCGCGGTGTCTGCCAACGGCGTGATTCCTGTCCTCGAACTGGATTTCACACGGTCTGCGACGGAGACCCTGAAAAAAGCCGGCATCAACGACGCGTGCATCATCGGTGCCTCGAATCCTGTTGCGTTCACTTATTGCCGGGAAGGATCGAAGACTCTCTGGAAGTATCAGGCACTGGACCTGGACCAGATGGCGGAGCTGCACAGTGATGCAACGAAGCCCTCGACGGTCTACCAGCCGATTTCTGTCCTGGAGTTCAACAGCCCGGCCTGTGAGCACGAGGACAGCCAGGCCGCCAGCGGAAAACCGGCCACGGTACGCTGGGCGATCCTCGGCCTTCTGGCCATTTCCCTGCTGATCGGCTTGCGCTACAGCTATCGGGCCATGCTGCAGCGCCGCCAGGACGACTCCGCGTACCCGCCTCTCCCTGAACAAGCGTCGAGTGAATTCCAGCCGAGCGCACAGACAAAAGCCCTGGCAGCGTTTGGTCTCGCCGTTGCCGTGGCAGTCGTTTATTTCAATTACACGGGATTTTGAACAACAGGTGAGCACGCCGTTGCGGCGCGCTCACCGGTCACTCAGTGCGGTGCGCGCGGGATGGTCTTGAGCAGGTCTTCGGGGCTGATGTGACCGACCACGCTGCCCGGTTGCGGCAGGTTGAGGATGTGGCCCTTCATCTTGCCGATGATGTGCATCTCGCAAGGCTTGCAGTCGAACTTCAACGTCAGCACTTCATCGCCGTGAATCAACTGCATCGGCGCGACCTTGGTGCGCACGCCGGTCACGCCCTTGGCCTGTTTCGGGCACAGGTTGAAGGAGAAACGCAGGCAGTGCTTGGTGATCATCACCGGCACTTCACCCGCCTCCTCGTGGGCCTCGTAGGCGGCGTCGATCAGCTTGACGCCATGGCGGTGATAGAAATCGCGGGCCTTCTGGTTGTAGACGTTGGCCAGGAACGACAGGTGCGAGTCCGGGTACACCGGCGGCGGTGTGGTTTCGGCCTTGCGGCTGCCACGCGGGTGCGCGGCGACCCGCGCTTCGGTCAAGGCTTCGATCACTTCACGACGCAAGGCCTTGAGCTGCGAGTTCGGGATGAAGTACGCCTGCGGCGCGTCCAGCCTGATATCGATGGCGTGGTACTGCGTAGTGCCGAGTTGGCCGAGCAGATCCTGCAATTGTTCCAGCGCCTGCTCCGGCTTGTTGGCCGCGCCGAACGGGCCGGCCAGCGTGACGCTGGCGCTGATGCCTTCCTCGCTGGTCGCGGTCAGTTCCAGCTGTTCTTCACGCAGGCGCGCGACCCAGCTCAGGGCGATGCGACGCTCGGCAGAGGTCTTTTGCAGCGCCTGTTGCCAGTTGTGATCCAGATTGCGATTCAGCGGATGGTTGGGGCGCAGCTTGTACATCCCCTCCGGCATCTCATTGGGCTCGACGCGATAGCGATAGCGCTTCTCGCCGTCTTCCTCGAACTCGCCTTTCGGTTCGGCGATGTTGGCGCGGAAACCCACCACTTCACGCTTGACCAGCACGTTGAGACCGTCGCCGTTGGACAGCGGCTCGTGCGTCACGACCTGCATGTCACGCTTGGCGACTTTCTCGACCACACCTACCGGTAGACCGGTGAAGGTCGGCGAGTCAAAGGCGCCGATATCGATCTTGCGGTCAGTGACGAAGTAATCGGTGCTGCCACGGTGGAAGGTCTTTTCCGGGTCGGGCAGGAAGAAGTGCGCGGTGCGGCCACTGGAAGCACGGGCCAGGTCCGGGCGGTCTTCGAGCACGGCGTCGAGGCGCTGGCGGTAGTAGGCGGTGATGTTCTTCACATAGCCCATGTCCTTGTAGCGGCCTTCGATCTTGAACGAGCGCACGCCGGCCTCGACCAGCGCGCGGATGTTGGCGCTCTGGTTGTTGTCCTTCATCGACAGCAGGTGCTTTTCGTAAGCGATCACCCCGCCCTTTTCGTCCTTGAGGGTGTACGGCAGGCGACAGGCCTGGGAGCAATCGCCACGGTTGGCGCTGCGCCCGGTCTGCGCGTGGGAAATGTTGCACTGGCCGGAAAACGCCACGCACAACGCGCCATGGATAAAGAACTCGACGGCTGCGTCGGTTTCGTCGGCGATGGCGCGGATCTCCTGGAGGTTCAGCTCGCGGGCCAGCACCAGCTGCGAGAAACCGGCCTGATCGAGGAACTTCGCCCGCTCCAGGGTGCGGATGTCAGTCTGGGTGCTGGCGTGCAGTTCGATCGGCGGAATGTCCAGCTCCATCACACCCAGGTCCTGGACGATCAGCGCATCGACGCCGGCGTCGTACAACTGGTGGATCAGCTTGCGCGCCGGTTCCAGTTCGTTGTCGTGCAGGATCGTGTTGATGGTGGTGAAGATCCGCGCGTGATAACGACGGGCGAATTCCACCAGTTCGGCGATCTCGCTCACCTCGTTGCAGGCGTTGTGGCGGGCGCCGAAGCTCGGGCCACCGATGTACACGGCATCGGCGCCATGCAGGATGGCCTCGCGGGCGATGCTCACATCGCGGGCAGGGCTGAGCAATTCCAGGTGATGTTTGGGCAAAGACATAGTTTTTTTAGTCAGGCTTGTCACGGTCGAGGCGTGCATTGTAGCGGCGAATCGCCCGACCGGCACCCGTGCGCTGCCCGATGGCGCATCAAGCGGACCTGGCCGCCCTCCATCCCCGTAGGAGCGAGCCTGCTCGCGATGAACACAAGGGCGACGCGTGCATACAGAATGCCCGCGTCATCGTTGACGTCCATCGCGAGCAGGCTCGCTCCTACAAGGGGGTTTTATGGCGTACTCGGAAAGTGTGCACAACACCATTCAACTGTGGGAGCGGGCTTGCCCGCGATGGCGGTAGAACAGTCAAAATTGATGTCGACTGACACGCCGCCATCGCGAGCAAGCTCGCTCCCACATGGGAGGGGTATGTCGGAATTCAACTGTGGGAGCGAGCCTGCTCGCGATGAACACAAGGGCGACGCGTGCATACAGGATGCCCGCGTCATCGTTGACGTCCATCGCGAGCAGGCTCGCTCCTACAAGGGGTTTTGTGGTGTTGATTCAGGCCTTGGCCGCCATGGCGGTGACTTCCACGCGCATGCCTTCTACCGCCAACGCGGCAACCCCGACGGCTGCGCGCACTGGCCATGGCTTGGCGAAGTAGCGCTTGTAGACTTCGTTGAACGCGGCGCGGTCGGCCATGTCGGTGAGGTAGATGGTCAGGTGCATCACGCGGTCCATGGAGCTGCCGGCACGTTCCAGCGCAACCTTCAGCGCTTGCAGGGTGCATTCGCTTTGCAGGGTGATGTCGCCCAGTTCCAGGCTGCCGTCGGCGCGGGTGGGGATCTGGGTGGAGACCAGCACACCGGCGAAACCGATGACGTCGGAAGAAATCGAATCGGCATCGAGGTCGGGCGTGAAGGTCAGG
The DNA here is from genome assembly GCF_054668285.1 of Pseudomonas sp. S2_H10. Lineage (NCBI taxonomy): Bacteria > Pseudomonadati > Pseudomonadota > Gammaproteobacteria > Pseudomonadales > Pseudomonadaceae > Pseudomonas > Pseudomonas sp. S2_H10. The sequence continues at coordinate 6,484,999 of NZ_CP162754.1, read as the reverse complement.
TCGTGGTTTGCCATGGGGGATCTCTTGCTTGAAGAAGTGGAAAGGCCAGCGCCTTTTGCGCGGCCAGTTTACAGGGCCATTGCTGGCGCGTCGCTAATCCAGGCCGGACGGTTGCGCGTGGCCGGTGGCCTGGCGGTACTGGCGCGGAGTGAAACCGGTCAAGGCCTTGAACTGCCGGGTGAACGCACTGTGGTCGGTATAGCCGCACTGCAGGGCGACCTCGGTGATCGGCATCTCGGTAAGCAGCAACCGGTGCGCGTGCTCCAGGCGAACCTTCTGGATCATCTGCCGGGGCGTCAGGTGGAACACACGCTTGCAGTAGCGTTCCAGTTGCGCCACGGAAATCCCGGCGATGCGCGTCAGCTCACCGAGGGTGACGCGCCGGTTGAAATGCGCGCGAATGTGTTCGTCCACCGCCGCCAGGCGCTGGTACGCCGGGTGCGTGTCGCTGGCTGATTGCAGGTCGACCGAGATGCCCGCCAGGCCGATGATTTCATTGCGGCGGTTGTACAGCGGGCGCTTGTGGGTCAGGCACCAGCCCGGCTCGCGGCTGCCGTACAGATGCAACTCCAGCTGGTCCTCCAGCACAAAGCCCTGCTCCAGCACGCGCCGGTCCTGCTCGGTGTAACCGGGCCCCAATTGCTCGGGAAACACCTCGGCGCTGGTCTTGCCCAGCAGCGGTTTCAGGTGTTTCAAACCGCAGCGTTGCACCAGCGTGCGGTTGGCCATGACATACCGCGCCTGCACATCCTTGATGAAGATCGCGGCATTGGGAATCACATCGAGCATGGGCAGCAGCAGCGCAATGCCGGCCAGCAGTTGTTCGATGGATTCGGGGCGGTTCGAGTCGTCGCCCTGGCACAACAGCGCAAATGCATCCTCAGTCATCAACCGGCCCCTCGCAAAAATCAGACAGTTGCCATTGTGCTGATTTCGTCATCGACACCCAAGCAAAACATCAATCGCGAGCACGCCGCCAGGTTCAATCTATGCCCACCGCCCTCCTCGGCAAAACCGAAAAGAGGCGATTTGAAGTGCACACCTGCCTATCCAAAAACTCACAAGAAGGCGATGTAATGTCAGGCCAAGGCAAGTTCAAAAAACAACTTTCGTTGATAGACCTCACGTTTATCGGACTAGGGGCCATCTTCGGCTCCGGCTGGTTGTTCGCAGCCAGCCACGTCTCCGCCATCGCCGGGCCGGCGGGAATTTTTTCCTGGCTGCTGGGCGGTTTTGCGGTGTTGCTGCTGGGCATCGTGTACTGCGAACTCGGCGCCGCACTGCCGCGTGCCGGCGGGGTGATTCGCTACCCGGTCTACTCCCACGGCCCGCTGCTGGGTTACCTGATGGGCTTCATCACGCTGATCGCGTTTTCCAGCCTGGTGGCCATCGAGGTGGTCGCCGCGCGCCAGTACGCCGCTGCGTGGTTTCCCGCATTGACCCAGGCCGGTTCCAGCAACCCGACGGCGCTTGGCTGGCTGCTCCAGTTCGGCCTGCTGTGCCTGTTCTTCATGCTCAACTACTACAGCGTGAAGACGTTCGCCAAGGCCAACAACCTGATCAGCATGTTCAAGTTCATCGTGCCGTTGCTGGTGATCGGTGTGCTGTTCACCTTCTTCAAGCCGGAGAACTTCCAGGCCCAGGGCTTCATGCCGTTCGGACTGTCCGGTGTCGAGATGGCGGTGTCCGCCGGCGGCATTATCTTCGCCTACCTGGGGCTGACACCGATCATCTCGGTGGCCAGCGAAGTGAAGAATCCGCAACGCACCATCCCGATTGCACTGATCCTCTCCGTGCTGCTGTCCACCGCGATCTATGTGTTGCTGCAAGTGGCGTTCCTCGGCGGCGTGCCCACCGAAATGCTCGCCAACGGTTGGGCCGGCGTCGCCAAGGAACTGGCCCTGCCATACCGCGACATCGCCCTGGCCCTGGGTGTGGGTTGGCTGGCCTACCTGGTGGTGGCCGACGCGGTGATCTCCCCCAGCGGCTGCGGCAACATCTACATGAACGCCACCCCGCGGGTGATCTACGGCTGGGCGCAGACCGGCACCTTCTTCAAGGTCTTCACGCGCATCGACGAAAAGTCCGGCATCCCGCGCCCGGCACTGTGGCTGACCTTTGCCCTGTCGGTGTTCTGGACCCTGCCCTTCCCTTCGTGGGAAGCGCTGATCAACGTGGTCTCCGCCGCGCTGGTATTGAGCTACGCCGTCGCCCCGGTGTCGGTGGCCGCCCTGCGCCGCAATGCGCCGGACATGCCGCGCCCGTTCCGAGTCAAGCACATGGGCGTCCTCGGCCCGGTGTCGTTCATCATCGCCGCGTTGATCGTCTACTGGTCCGGCTGGAACACCGTGTCCTGGCTGCTCGGCCTGCAGATCCTGATGTTCGTGGTGTACCTGCTGTGCGGTCGCTTCGTGCCGACCCAACACCTGAGCCAGGCCCAGCAAGTGCGCTCTTCGGCATGGCTGATCGGCTTCTACGCCGTGACCATCGTGCTGTCCTGGCTCGGCAGTTTCGGCGGCATCGGTGTGCTCACCCATCCGTTCGACACCCTGGTCGTGGCGGCCTGCGCGATGGGCATCTACTACTGGGGCGCGGCCACCGGCGTGCCGGCGCATCTGGTTCGCCTGGACGCCGAGGACGGTGAAGACGAAGCCGTTCCCGTCTACCGCGGCCAGCGTCCGATCGGTGTGTCTGCCCAAACCGCTCGCTGAAATTCAGTCCGGCAAAACCTGCGTGTTCCTCTAATGGATGTGTTTATGAAAAAAGTACATGTCATTGATTCCCACACCGGCGGCGAGCCGACTCGCCTGGTGATGTCGGGCCTGCCTCAGCTGGCTGGCCGGACCATGGCCGAGAAGCGCGATACCTTTCGCGAGCAGCATGACCCATGGCGTCGCGCCTGCCTGCTGGAGCCCCGTGGCAACGATGTGCTGGTGGGGGCGCTGTATTGCGAACCGGTGTCGCCGGACGCCACCTGCGGTGTGATTTTCTTCAACAACGCCGGCTACCTCGGCATGTGCGGCCACGGCACGATCGGCCTGGTCAACTCGCTGCAGTACCTGGGCCACATCCAGCCTGGCGAGCACAAGATCGATACGCCAGTGGGCCCGGTCAGCGCCACCCTGCACGAGGACGGCAACGTCACCCTGCGCAACGTGCCCGCCTACCGCTACCGCCAACAGGTGCCGGTCGAAGTGCCGGGGCATGGCCGCGTGTATGGCGACATCGCCTGGGGCGGCAACTGGTTCTTCCTGGTATCCGACCACGGCCAGGCCTTGCAGATGGACAACGTCGACTTTCTCACCGAATACACCTGGGCAATGCTCAAGGCCCTCGAGGACCAGGGCATCCACGGTGAAGACGGCGCACTGATCGACCACATCGAACTGTTCGCCGACGACGACCATGCCGACAGCCGCAACTTCGTCATGTGCCCCGGCAAGGCCTACGACCGCTCGCCCTGCGGCACCGGCACCAGCGCCAAACTCGCGTGCCTGGCGGCCGACGGCAAATTGGCCGCCGGTGAACGCTGGGTCCAGGCCAGTATCACCGCCAGCCAGTTCATCGGCAGCTACGAATGGGAGGGCGAACGCATCATCCCTTTCATCACCGGCCGCGCCTACATGACCGCCGACAGCACCTTGCTGATCGACGAACAAGATCCCTTTGCGTGGGGCATTTGAGCCGCCACGTTTCTTCCTTCACCCGATCTGCATGAACGCTTCAAGGAGTATCAACAAAATGAGCGACAACATTTTCACTGGCTGCATCCCTGCCCTGATGACCCCGTGCACCGCCGAGCGCAAGCCCGACTTCGACGCACTGGTGGCCAAGGGTCGCGAGCTGATCGACATCGGCATGAGCGCAGTGGTGTATTGCGGTTCCATGGGTGACTGGCCGCTGCTGACCGAAGCCGAGCGCCAGGAAGGCGTGGCGCGCCTGGTGGCCGCCGGTGTGCCGACCATCGTCGGCACCGGTGCGGTCAACAGCCGCGAAGCTGTTTCCCATGCGGCACACGCAGCCAAAGTGGGCGCCCATGGCTTGATGGTCATCCCTCGCGTGCTGTCCCGTGGCGCCTCGGCCACCGCGCAAAAAGCCCACTTCGCGGCGATTCTCGAAGCGGCTCCAGGCCTGCCGGCTGTGATCTACAACAGCCCTTACTACGGCTTCGCCACCCGCGCCGACCTGTTCTTCGAACTGCGCCGCGAGTACCCGAACCTGATCGGCTTCAAGGAGTTCGGCGGTGCCGCCGACATGCGCTACGCCGCCGAACACATCACCTCCAGGGACGATGACGTGACCCTGATGGTCGGTGTCGACACCCAGGTGGTGCATGGTTTCGTCAACTGCAACGCCACCGGCTCCATCACCGGCATCGGCAACGCCCTGCCGCGCGAAGTGTTGCGCCTGGTGGCCCTGAGCAAACAAGCGGCCAAGGGCGATGCCAAGGCGCGTCGTCAGGCGCGGGAACTGGAATCGGCACTGGCGGTGCTGTCGTCCTTCGATGAAGGCTGCGACCTGGTGCTCTATTACAAGCACCTGATGGTGCTAAATGGCGACAAGGAATACAGCCTGCACTTCAACGAGACCGACGTGCTCAGCGATGCCCAGCGTCGATACGCCGAGAACCAGTACACGCTGTTCCGCCAGTGGTACGAGCAGTGGTCGGCCGAGCAGAACTTCGCCTGACGTACAGCGGCGTGCCAATGCGCGCCGCTTTTATTTTCGCCAACGCCCCGCTCTCTTTTTTTCAGGAACGACCATGACTCTGACAGGCAACATGCTGATCGGCCAGCAGGCCATCTCCGGCAACCGCGAAGCGATCCGCGGCATCGATCCCGCCACGGACCTGCCCCTTGAACCGGCCTACCACGGTGGCAGCGGTGAACACGTCGAACTGGCCTGCGCCCTGGCGTGGAATGCACTGGACAGCTACCGCGCGACGTCCCTGGACGCACGCGCCGAGTTCCTCGAAACCATCGCCAGCGAAATCGAAGCCCTCGGCGATGAATTGATCGACCGCGCCGTGGCCGAGTCCGGTCTGCCACGCCCGCGCATCCAGGGTGAGCGCGGCCGCACTTGCCAGCAACTGCGCACCTTTGCCCGCACCGTGCGCGCAGGCGAATGGCTCGATGTGCGAGTCGACAACGCGTTGCCCGAGCGTCAACCCCTGCCCCGCCCGGACCTGCGCCAGCGTCAGGTGCCGCTCGGCCCGGTGGCGGTGTTCGGCGCGAGCAACTTCCCCCTGGCCTTCTCCGTCGCCGGCGGGGACACCGCCTCGGCACTGGCCGCCGGTTGCCCGGTGATCGTCAAGGCCCATGGCGCGCACCCGGGCACCAGTGAACTGGTGGGCCGAGCCGTGGCCCGCGCGGTCAAACTGTGCGGGTTGCCTGAAGGCGTGTTCTCGCTGTTGTACGGCTCCGGCCGCGAAGTGGGCATCGCCCTGGTCAGCGATCCGCGCATCAAGGCGGTGGGTTTCACCGGCTCGCGCAGCGGCGGCATGGCCCTGTGCAAGGCGGCCCAGGCGCGGCCCGAGCCGATCCCGGTGTACGCGGAAATGAGTTCGATCAACCCGGTGTTGCTGTTCCCGGCAGCCCTGCAATCACGCGCCGAATCGCTGGCGCAAGGCTTCGTCGCCTCCCTCACCCAGGGTGCCGGCCAGTTCTGCACCAACCCGGGTCTGGTGATTGCCCGCCAAGGCCCGGACCTTGATCGCTTCATCCAGGCGGCTGCGCAACTGCTACAGCGCAGCCCGGCGCAGACCATGCTCACCCCCGGCATTTTCAACGCTTATGAGTCCGGCGTCAGTTCACTGGCCGAACTCGCGCAAACCGTTGCAACGGGCGTACGTGGGGAAACGCCGAACCAGTGCCAGACCCACCTTTTCGTCACCCAGGCCAGCGAGTTTCTCGCCGACCCGGCCTTGCAGGCAGAAATGTTCGGCGCTGCTTCGCTGATCGTGCAATGTGCCGACGACGGGCAAATCCGTCAGGTCCTCGAACACCTGGAAGGTCAACTGACCGCCACCCTGCATCTGGACGACGGCGATGTGGAGAGCGCCCGCGCCTTGCTGCCGACTCTTGAACGCAAGGCCGGGCGCCTGTTGGTCAATGGCTGGCCGACCGGTGTCGAGGTGTGCGACGCCATGGTCCATGGCGGCCCGTTCCCGGCGACGTCCGATGCGCGCAGCACCTCGGTCGGCACCGCCGCCATCCTGCGTTTCCTGCGCCCGGTCTGCTACCAGGACTTCCCCGATGCCTTGTTGCCGACAGCGCTCAAGCACGGCAATCCATTGCAGTTGCGTCGCCTGCTCGACGGCCAGAGAGAAGCCTAGGCCATGACCAACCATTCTCCTTTAAACCCCTCGCACATCGAGGCAGACGTTGCCGTGATCGGCGCCGGCATCATCGGCGTCGCCTGCGCCCTGCGCCTGGCGCGTCAGGGCCGGCGGGTGGTGGTCATCGACCAGCAGGAGCCCGGTCGTGGCGCCTCGTTCGGCAACGCCGGGCACCTGGCCACCGAACAGGTGTTCCCGATCGCCGACCTGTCCATCCTCAAGCGCCTGCCCGCCATGCTCATGGACCCGATGGGCCCGCTGCGCCTGGACTGGAAATACATGCCCCGGGCCTTGCCCTGGTTCGCACGCCTGCTGCTCAACCTGCGCCCGGCGCCGTTCCAGCGCACCGTGGCCGGCATCCGCGCGCTCAATGAAAGCAGCCTGGGTGCCTGGCACCGCTTGCTGCAGACCATCGACCGTCCCGAACTGATGAAAGAAGACGGCTCGCTGCTGGTGTTCGAGCGTCCCGACTCGCAGCAGGCGATCGAAGCGCTTCAATCGCGCATGCGCCAACAGCAAGTGCCGGTGGACTTCTGGCAGGCCAAGGCCGTCCGTGATGCGGCGCCGCAGCTCAGCGAGCAGATTCGCGGCGGCCTGTTTTTCCCGCGCACCGGGCATTTCCTCGATCCGTTCCGAGTGGTCGGCGAACTGGTCCACGCGGCCAAAAACAGCGGCGTGCAGTTCCTCAAGCAGCGGGTCGAGGGCGGGCAACTGAATGAACTCGGCGTGTCGTTGATCACCGATCAAGGCCGTTTCAACAGTCGCCAGGTATTGATTGCCTGTGGCGCCCACTCAGCGAAGCTCACCGCCGCGCTGACCGGCAAGAAGGTGCCACTGGACACCGAACGCGGCTATCACCTGATGCTGCCCCACGAACACGGGCGCCTGCCATTTGCCGTGACTTCAATGGAGCGCAAATTCATCATGACGCCGATGACCGACGGGCTGCGCCTGGCCGGCACCGTTGAATTCGCCGGTCTCGAATGCCCGCCGACCATGGAGCGCGCCTGGCAGTTGCATCGCCTGAGCAAAGGCCTGTTCAAGCGCGACCTGAGTGCTGAAGCCGCCACACCGTGGATGGGTTTCCGCCCCTCCCTGCCCGACTCCTTGCCGGTGATCGACCGGGTTTGCGACGGCAAGGTCCTGCTCGCTTTCGGGCATCAGCACCTGGGGTTGACGCAGGCAGCGGTCACGGCGGAAATGATTGCGCAAATGGCCTCGCCTTTGACGGACGCCCCGCCTCACAGTCTGCCGGCGACGGCGCCGTACCGGCTGGATCGTTTCTGAGGCTCCGGTCGAGCCGAACCCTCGTCATTGCAACGGCGAAAACTTCGCCGGCAAATAGATCGTCGAGCGCATGTCGCGCAGTTGCGGGCCGGAGTTTTCCGGCGGCCAGACGCCGTCGGCGACCGCCTGGGTGCGCACCTGCAAGCGCTGTTCAAGGCTGGCCCACGGCCAGATGTGCAGATAGCGCGGCAGCGCACCGTCGGTGGCGTAGAACGCCGCGTACACCGGCGAATACTGCTCGGCGGTCCGCGCCTCGATGGCTTTGCTCCAACCGTCGAGGGTCGGTTGCAAGCCGCTGCTGACCAGATCGTAGACGCGCAACTCATAGAACGGACCCTGCTGGCCGGCGCTCAAGGGTTCGAGGAAGGGAAACAGCGTGTAGTTTTCGATGCGCAGGTCGGTGATCCATTCGTTGATGCCGAACGCCCCGCCCTCCAGCAGGAAACGCTCGCGCTCGGCTTGGCGCAGGCTTTCGTCCCCATAGCCGCGCAACACGGCAATCTGGTTCAACTGGCCGATCTCCGAGGCCCAGCAGCCCATCAAGGTGCCGCCGACTTGCGGGTCGTCCAGCGCCGCCTCGATCTGAGCCAGCGCTTGCGCAACTGTGCGCACCCGCACAGTGAAAGTGATCAGTTCAAATAAACGCATAGCGACTCGCCCACCGGTTTGCCAAAAGCCCACAGCCTAAGGCAGCCCCCGGACGCGGAATATTGAGGCAATCACCATCGCTGATGGTAATTGCCGCAGGAAGCTAGGTAGTTTCTTTAGCAAAGCGCCGTCGAGCAGGACTCAACGGTGCTCTTGGTCACGCGCCCAGTTGCAACAGGAAATCCTGCACATAGGGCACCACCGATACGCCGGCATGCGCGGTGTTGGGAACGATGTCCTGCTGGACTCGAATGTCATGGGCCGCCAGGTTGCGTGCCAGCGTTGCATTGCGCTCGACCCGGGTGCGCCCGGCATCGTTGATGCCTTCCTTGTATTGCACGGAACCCGGGGCGTAATGGATCTCCCAGGTCTCCAGGTCGGCAGCGCCCACGAGCAATTGCACATCCACTTCACGCAGTGCTGCAAGGTTCAGGCTTTTACCGAAAATAGCCTCGATCCCGCCGGTGCCCACCCACCAGTCGCGGCTCTCGTCGATCAGGGTCACAGAGCCCGGTGCGCCAATGGAAACCGAACGCAGGCGCTCGGGGTGCAGGTAGTAAAAGCGGTTGGCAAAATGGCCTCCGCCGGAATAGCCGAACAAGGAAAAACGTTCGAACGACGTGTTCAACGCGGCGCTCACTTCATCGACCATGGCCAGCAGGACTTCGTCGTAACGGATGTCGCCTTCCTTCAGGTACTTGAAACCGTGCGGGTTGCCGTCACCCAATGGACCGACCGGAAACAGTGGCGCGAGGATGATGTAGCGATTGAAGCGGCCGAACTCGGCAAACGCGTCCCGATACTCGACCATCGTCCGTCCGGTACCATGCACGGCGACCAGCAGGCGATGCCCTTCAGGCGCCTGGTCAAAGGTTTGCGGAACATACAGGCAATAGGAAAAACGCGGATCCTTGCGGCAGGAAAAGATGGTAGTGCTGCCGCGATAGTACATCTGGCGATGCCGCGCTTCTGGAGTGTCTTGTTGGTTGCTCAACATTGTGAAACCTCGTTGATAACTGTGCCATTATTGATAACTACAGCGGGTAAGGGTCGTGCACAGCCGACGACCCACACACCCACGACCAAGATTTGTGGAAGTCACCCTTGAACAAAAAAACCACTGATCGCAGCCAACTGGTGCTGCTGATTTCAAACGACATCAATGCCGGCGTGCTTCCGACCGGTAGCTGGCTCAAACAGATCGACCTTGAACAGCGTTATGGCGCAACACGGCTGGACATCCGCCGGGCGCTGGACCAACTGGTCCAGAAAAACATGGTCGAACACATCCCCAATCGGGGTTACTACGTCCACACCCCTGACCTGACCCAGGTCTCCGATACCCGCGAAGTGCGCATCGCCCTCGAGTGCGCCGCAGTCGACCAGATGGTCGTCACCGAAGAGCGCTTGCAGGCGCTGGACCTCATCGCCCAACGCTTCGCCCGCCTGGTGAACGAAGGCACGATGCAGGAGTGCTACATCGCCAACCTGGAGTTTCACCGCGGCATCTACGACATGTGCACCAACCGGGTCATGATCGAGTTCATCGAGGAGATTCGCAGCCGCCCGCCATCGTCTCCAGGCGGCACCTGGCGCACGCACCTGCGTGCCGAGCAGTCGGGCCGCGAACACTTCCAGATCCTTGATGCCCTGCGTAACGGTGACCGCGACCGCCTCAAGCAACTGATCGCGGCACACATTCGTCAAACCCCACTGCAACCGTGAAGATCAGGGCTTGACGCTGACGCCCCACAGGCGCGGCTTCTGCCCGATCCAGGCGTCATAACCCTCGACTTTCTCGTTCAGTGCGACGATGTCCAGGCCGTTGTACATGACGATCATCGGCACCTGGTCAATGAAGCGTTCATGCAACTGGTCGAAGATCGACTGACGCTTGGCGACGTCCCCTTCCTTCAAGGCCTGCCCCAACATCTCGATCGCCACCGGGTCTTCCCAGACCTTGCGCGATTCCTTGTCCTTGTTGCCGGTCGCCTGCTCGAAACTCAGGGCCGGATCGAAGCGCGCCGAATAGGTGAAGGACATCGACTGATAACGCCCGCTCTGGTAGCGCTCGAGCTGAGTGCCCCACTCCATCACTTCGACCTGGGCGTTTATCCCCACGGCCTGGAGCATGGCCTGGGCGATGATTGCCAGGTCATAGCTGGGCACCATCGAACGCCGGTTGGCGATGATCGTCAGCGGCTGGCCGCGATAACCCGCCTCTTGCAACAGCGTTGCGGCCTTCTGCGGGTCGTAGGTGAAACCCTTCTGTTCGCTGGGGCCGTAGTAGTTGGAGGCGACGCTGATGATGGAGTTGTTGGGCACCCCGAAACCATTGCTGGTGGTCGCCACCAGTTGCTTGACATCGATGGCCGCCGCGATGGCCTGGCGCATGCGCTTGTCCTTGAGCAACGGATCGCGGGTCTGGAACATCAGCACATTCATGGTCGCGCTGGGGGCGGTCGACACCTTGAGCTTGTCGTGTGCCTTGATTTCCGGCAGATCGGTTTCCGTCACCTCGGCCATGTCCAGGTCCCCGGAAAACAGCGCCGCCTTGACCGTCGCCTGATCGGGAATGATCACGAACCGCACTTCATCGGCCAGGGCGTTCTTGCCGCCGGTGTAGCCGTCGCGCGGCCCGGACAACGGTTGGTAGCCGGCGAATTTGCTCAGCGTGACGTACTGCCCGCGCTTCCACTCGCCCAACTGATAGGGGCCAGTGCCGACCGGCGAGACGAATTCACCCTGGGCATTGACCGAGGCCTTGTTCAGCACGCCCGTGCCGCCGCAGTCGGTACGCGCCAGTGTGGCCAGGAACATGCCGCTGGGCTTTTCCAGTTCCATTACCACCGTCTGCGCATCCGGTGCACTGACTTTGCTCACCTTGGTCAGGCCGCTGCCGTCGAATTCCGGCAGGCAACGCCACTGGGTCTTGGGGTCCATGTCGCGGTTCCAGCTCCACAGCACGTCGGCGGCCGTCAGTGGCTCGCCGTTATGGAACTTCACGCCCTGGCGCAAGGTGAAGGTGTAGGTCAGGCCATCGGCGGACACATCGACCTTGCTCGCCAACAGGGGTTTGACTTCGCCCTTCTCCCCATACGCGACCAACCCTTCGACCATGTGCAGCACCACCGCGTCGGAACGGTCGTCACGATTGACCCCGGGGTCGAGGCTGCGAATATCGGAGTTCATCGCCAGGCGCAGCGTCTGCGCCTGGGCGGCACCGCAGCCGAGCACGGTCATCATGCTCAGGGTCAGGGCGTTTAGCAGAAAACGATTCATATACGAGTCCTTGAGTGAACTGAAACGGGGGCTTGCCGTCACCGCTGTGACGGCCTTGATGTGCTTCATACGGCCACGCTGCCGCGCAGCTGATAACTGCCATCGGCCTGGCGCACCAACGGGTTGGCCGCTGCCAGCAGTCGGTGGGTAAAGGCGTGTTGCGGGTGATCGAACACTTGCGCGGTGGTGCCGACTTCCACCAGCCGGCCTTGCTGCATGACAGCCACGCGGTGGGCAATGCGCTCCACCGCCGCCAGGTCGTGGGAAATGAACAGGCAGGCAAAGCCGTACTGCTTTTGCAGCCGCTCGAACAGTTCGAGAATTTGCTTCTGGATGGTCATGTCGAGGGCGGAAATCGGCTCGTCGGCGATGACCAGTTTGGGATGCCGAATCAGCGCCCGACCAATCGCCACCCGCTGACGCTGACCGCCGGAGAGCTGGTGCGGGAAGCGCTCGGCAAAGATCGGCGCCAGCCCCACATCGTGCAGGATGGTGCGTACCCGTTCGGCGCGCTCCTCGCGACTGAGCCCCGGCACATGGCGCAACGGCTCGGCAAGAATTTCCGAGATCCTCGCGCGCGGATCAAGGGAGGAAACCGGGTCCTGGAAGATCATCTGGCATTGCAGGCGGTGCTCACGGTTGGCGCTTTTGAGGATGTCGACGCCATCGAAGAAAATCTCGCCGGCAACAGGCGTCACCAGACCGACCACCGACCGCCCGAGGGTGGTTTTACCCGAGCCGCTGCCGCCGACCAGCGCCAACGTTTCACCGGCAGAGATTTGCAGGCTGACCCCGTCCACCGCGCGCTTGGGCTTACCGCGCAGCAGGAAACCCTGGCGGCCCGGATGCTCGATGGTGACATTGCGGATATCGACCAGCGGCGCGGCCACGGGTGCGCTGTCAAGGTTGCCCCGGGTCGGCAGCGCCTCAAGCAGCTGCCGCGTGTACTCGGCCTTCGGACCCAGCAGGATCTGCTCGGTCGGGCCGCTTTCGATGGCCTTGCCGCTGCGCATCACCACGACCTTGTGGGCATGGCGCACCACCAGTGACAAGTCATGGCTGATGAACAGGATCGCCGTGCCCTCCTCCCGCGTCAGGTCGAGCATCAGCTCGATCACATCCGCCTGGGCCAGGGTGTCGAGGGCCGTGGTCGGCTCGTCGGCAATCAACAGCGCCGGGCGCAACAACATGACCGACGCGAGCATGATGCGTTGCCGCATGCCGCCGGAGAACTCGTGGGGAAAGGCTTTCAGGCAACGCTCGGGGTCATCGATGCCGATGCGTCGCAACATCTCCAGCGACCGGGCGAGGATGGTTTTTTCATCCTGATCGGTATGCAGGCGCAACCCTTCAGCCATTTGCTCGCCGATGGTCAGGGTCGGGTTGAGCGAAACCATCGGCTCCTGGAACACCATGCCGATCTTCGAACCACGCACATTGCGCAATTGATCCGTCGACAAGGCGCAAAGATCGTTGCCGCCGAACTCGATACGACCGGAGGCGACGCGCATCGGCGGCGGCAACAAGCCGATGACCGCTCGCGCAGCCATGGTCTTGCCGCTGCCGGACTCGCCCACCAGCGCGACGATCTCGCCCGGGGCCATGTCGAAACTCAGGTGGTCGACCGCCAGCGGTCCATCGCTGGCCACCTGGATGCAAAGATTACTGACGCGAAGCATAGGCTTGACGGTATCCATTAGCGACTCATCCGGGGGGTCAAGGCGATCACGCAAGGCGTCACCGAAAAGATTGATGCCGATCAGGGCGATTGAAATCATCAGGCCGGGGAAGAAACCCAGCCACGGCGCGGTGACCAGATGCGGACGGCTGGAAGCCAGCATGTTTCCCCAGGTGGCGGCCGGCGGTGGAACGCCCAGGCCGAGAAAGCTCAGGGCGCTTTCCGACAGGATCGCCCAGCCGAACATGCTCGTGGCCAGCACGATCAGGGGTGCGACGCAGTTCGGCGCAATGTGCCGCCACATGGTGTAGAGCTCACCGTTGCCGATCACCCGCGAAGCTTCGATGAACTCCCGCTCGCGCAGCGACAACACGGTACTGCGCACCACTCGCACGACCGTGGGGATGTACGCCAGGCCCAGCGCCAAGACGATGCCGTACTGACTGGCCCCGACAATCGCCAGCAGCCCCAGCGCCAGCAGCATGCCCGGGAACGCCAGCAGCGCGTCGTTGACCATCATCAACAGGCGATCGGTCCAGCCTCGCAGGTAACCGGCGAGCAGGCCGAACAAGGTGCCGATGCTGATGGCCAGCAACACGGTCAACAGACTGATCCACAGACTGGTGCGCGCACCGATGATGATCCGGCTGAACACATCGCGACCGAACTCGTCGGTGCCCAGGATGTGCGACCAGGATGGCGCCAGGAAGCGGTTGGCCAAATCCAGGCGCAACGGGTCGTAGGGCGTCCAGACGATGCCCGCCACCGCGAGTATCACCAGCAGCAACACCAGGCCGCCGCCGATCAGCGCGTTGAACGAGAGTGGACGCTTTTTAGCGCGGGCCAAAGGCTCAGTCACGGGAGGCGCAGCCATTTCGCTTAAGGTCTTCATGCTTTCACCCGGGGATCGAATAGCGGATACATCAAGTCGACAAGCAGGTTGACCAGCACGTAGACGAACGTGATGAGCAACAGGCAGCCCTGCAGGACGGGGTAGTCACGGGCGTAGATCGAATCGACCATCAGGCGGCCTATACCCGGGATGGTGAACACCGTTTCGATGACGGCGATCCCGCCCAGCAGGTTGCCGAGGATCAGGCCGATCAGTGTCCAGGTCGGTGCAAAGGCATTGCGCAAGGTATGGCGCCACAGCACGGCACGCTCGGACAAACCCTTGGCCCGTGCGTGGGCGATGTAGTCCAGGCGCAGCACCTCGATCGAACTGGCGCGCTGCATGCGGATAATCACGCCGCTTTCATGCAACACCAGCGTGGTCACCGGCAGGATGATGTAGGCCAGTGCCTTGCCAAAATCGGCGGAGAACGGTACATACCCCACCACCGGCAACCAGCCCAGCTCCAGGCCGAACACATACAGCAGCAACAGGCCCATCCAGAAGCCGGGGATCGACAGCAACAGCGTCGCGGTGGTGACCAGTCCCAGATCCACCAGCGTGTCCTGCTTCCACGCGGCGAGCATGCCCAGGGGCACGGCAATCAGGGCCGCCAGGGCCACCGCTGTGAGGACGATGGTCACACTGACACTGAATCGCTCGAGCACCAGCGGCAAAACCGCTTCATGGCTGGTGATCGAAACGCCCAGATCGCCCTGGAACAATGCCTTGAGCCAGATCAGGTACTGCGCGATCAACGGCTGGTCCAGCCCCAGGGACTGACGCAATTTGATCAGGCTGGCCGGGTCGGCCATATCACCCAGCATCAACAGCGCCGGGTCGCCGGGTATCAGCCGGATCATTGCGAAGACCGCAATTGAGATCAGCAATAGCGTCGGGACCGCCATGGCCAGACGCTGAACGATCAAACGAAACATGTGGGTTCCTCGATGTTGATACGCAGCCCGGGATCGGGCAGATCACAAACGGGCAACAGTTCGCTGCTTACCAGGTTGCATAGCGTGCGTAGTCGGACTCCATCTCAAGGCGGTACTGCCCGAACGTGCGGTTGATTGCCGGCAACGAGGCAATTTCCATGAAGCCGCTGGCCGGTCGCATCAGGATCATTGCCACCGTGGCGGACAGGTTGTCCTCGCCCCCCGAACTTGGACGGGGTGGCCGGCACACGGCGAACGGCTTGCCGAAGTCGTCGAAGAACGCGTTTTTGAGATGTTCCAGCGTCAGGTTGCCATGAAACGGCTTGAGGCATTGTTCGACGCGGATATCGCGATAGAAACTTTCCGGTGCGCCAACGATACCGGTGTTCTTCAGCTTGACCTGCGCCACCGGGCTGCGCCAATGGTTGGCATGCACAATGAGGTCGTTGACTTCGTACAACGGGAAGACTTCATCCGGCGCACATTCGTAATTGATGCCAAACCCGCTCGCGTGGCTGAGCATCATGTTGTTCGAGCCCGACTTCGGTGTAACAGCCACCGCTTTCATCGACAGCGCGAAGTGGTTGGCTTCCAGCGCCTTGCGACGAATCAACGGCAACGGCACGCCCAGGGCCTGGTAATCGCGATCCGACTCCAGGTTGTTGCCGGTAATCGCGGTGCCGATGGAGTTCATGCCCGCACGCGCCAGGCCGCCCGCCTCGGTAAACGTCAACAGGTCCGGACCGTCGTCACGACGGATGTGCAGGACCACGCCCGTCTCCGCGCATTCCATGCGCCAGTCCCAGTTCTGGCCGTGCAGCACTTCGTTGTTCGCCGTGGCCCCCGGCAGGATGATCGCGCCGGTGCAGCCGTCCAATTCCGGTTTGTCCTGCATCGAACGCCGCCCCAGATGAATGATCTCGGTGCGCGCGTTGATCAGCACGATGGCCTCGAAATCATGGCCCGAGCCTTCGGCGATGCCGCGCATCTCTTCCAGGTACTGCGGCTCGAACGCTTCGATGTTGGGGATGAACTGATTGACCAGGCGCTTGATGCCGGACCAGTCGTAACCCATGTCCAACAACTGCTGACCGTAGATTTCAATGCTGCGGGCAATGATCTGTGGGCATGCTTTGCCGTATTGCACACCCCGGGCAAATGGCCCGCCACTCAGTTCGATACAAGGAAATTGACCGCTCATGCCACGCCCTCTGATTGTTTGAGCAAGACATGGAGCAAGGAACAGGCCAATTTCACAAAAACCCAATCAATATTGGCGCCAATTTGGTATCCAATAATACTTCATCTGCAAAATGCACTGTTTTTGCTCAGAAAATCGGGTAGTAAATTCACAAGTGTGTAAAAAAGTGGCACGACTCAGTGTGGGGTCGACGGCCTCGATCGTGTTCAGCATTGGCTGAGCAATTACACACAAAACGTGAGCAATGCCTTTACCCAATGGACCTTGATGCAGGATTCGCGATGAATATGCTGTGAGCATGTTTCCGTGATCTCGCATGACAACAAGAGCCCACTCCATGCACAGCCCTAGAACGCTCTACCAGAAACACATCGACAGTCACACGGTCTGCGCCCTCGACGATCAGGGCCATGTGCTGCTGTACATCGACCGCCAGGTCGCCAACGAATACACCAGCCCGCAAGCCTTCAGCGGCCTGCGCGAAGCGGGTCGCAAGGCGTGGCGTCCGGGGGCGACGCTGGCGGTCGTCGACCACGTCAACCCGACGGCACCGACGCGCATTGCCACCATGCCGGATGCCGGGGGCGCCCTCCAGGTGTCCTACTTCGAAGAAAACTGCCGCGACTTCGGCATCGAGCTGTTCGACGTGCTGGACAAGCGCCAGGGCATCGAGCACGTCGTGGCCCCCGAGCAAGGCTTTATCCTGCCCGGCATGGTCGTGGCCGCCGGCGACAGCCACACCACCACCTACGGCGCCCTGGGAGCCTTCGGTTTCGGCATCGGCACCTCGGAAATTGAACACCTGCTGGCCTCGCAAACCCTGGTCTACAAACGCCTGAAGAGCATGCGCGTAACGGTCAATGGCGTGCTCGGGGCCGGCGTGACGTCCAAGGACATCATCATGGCCCTGATCGAAAACATCGGCGCTTCCGGCGCCACCGGTTACGCCATCGAGTTCGCCGGCCAGGCTATCGACGCCCTCAGCGTCGAAGCGCGCATGACCATCTGCAACATGGCCGTCGAAGCCGGCGCCCGGGGCGCGTTCATGGCGCCCGATGACAAGGTCTTTGCCTATCTGCAACTCAAGCCCCGGGCCCCTCAAGGCCAACTGTGGGACCAAGCTGTCGCGAAATGGCGCGGCCTGCACAGCGATGAAGGCGCGGTGTTCGATCGCGAAGTCAGCCTGGATGTCGGGACGCTGGAACCCATGGTCACCTGGGGCACCAGCCCCGATCAGGCCGCACCGGTGGGCGGGCATGTGCCGGACCCGGCCACGCAACCAGACCTGATCCTGCGCCAGGGCATGCAACGCGCCCTGAACTACATGGGCCTGGAGCCGGGCATGCCGCTGAGCGACGTGGTGATCAGCCATGCCTTCATCGGTTCCTGCACCAATGCGCGCATCGAAGACCTGCGCGATGTCGCCCGCGTCGTGCGCGGCAAACGCGTGGCGGCCCACGTGCGGGCGATGATCGTGCCCGGCTCGACGCTGGTGCGAAACCAGGCCGAAGACGAAGGGCTGGCGCAGATCTTCCTCGATGCCGGTTTCGAATGGCGCCAGTCCGGTTGCTCGATGTGCCTGGCGATGAATGACGATGTGCTCGCCCCCGGCGATCGCTGCGCTTCAAGCACCAACCGCAACTTCGAAGGACGCCAGGGCGCCGGTGCGCGCACCCATTTGATGAGCCCGGCCATGGTCGCCGCTGCAGCGATTACCGGGCATTTGACCGACGTGCGCACGTTCGCGCTGGAGGCTTGAACCATGCAACCTTTCACTCTCGTCAGCGGCAGCGCCGCCCCGCTTCTGGCCGCCAACATCGACACCGACGTGATCATGCCCAAGCAGTTCCTCAAAGGGATTGATCGCAAGGGCCTGGACAAGGGGCTGTTCTTTGACCTGAGGTTCCTGGCGTCCGGTGAGCCCAACCCCGGATTCATCCTCAATCAACCGGCCTGGAACGACGCTGCGTTTCTGCTGACGGGGCCGAATTTCGGTTGTGGTTCGAGCCGCGAACATGCGGTCTGGGGGCTCAAGCAAGTGGGCATCCGCGCACTGATCGGCACCTCTTTCGCCGGGATTTTCTACGACAACTGCCAGCGCAACGGGGTGTTGGCGATACAGCTGGCCGAGGATCAACTCAAGCAGATGGCCGCGTTGACCAGCGATCCGGCAACGGCGCGAATCAGCGTCAATCTTCCGGAGCAAACCATCGAACTGGCGGACGGCAAGGTGATCGCGTTCGATATCGATCAGCTGCGCAAGCAATCGTTGCTGCTGGGGCTGGATGCGATTGGCACGACGTTGCAACGGGCCGAGCAGATTCGCCAGTTCGAAGCCCGGCACCTGGCGGAAAATCCCTGGTTGGTCTGACGGAAAAACCTCTGGCTGTGGCTGTTGCGTCAATGATTTTGTAGGAGCGAGCCTGCTCGCGATGGACTCAAGGGCGCCGCGTTTAACCAGTTAGCACGCGTTATCGTTGACGACCATCGCGAGCAGGCTCGCTCCTACAGAGGATCAAGGCGTCGGTGGTTCACTCAACCGACAGATGCCGGAAGTATTCTTCGAGAAACTCGACGCACACCCGCAGCTTGGCCGACTGGCTCAGCCGTGTCGGGTACACGGCCCACACGTTGGCGCTCTGGGTGTACTCATGCAGCACTTGCACCAGCCGCCCCTGCTCGAGCATCGGCTTCACGTCCCACATCGAGCGCAACAGAATCCCGCCGCCACTCAAGGCCCACTGCAACACGATCTCGCCGTTGTTGGAGGATAAGGGCCCGCTGACGCGCACCGATTCGTCTTGCCCGTCCTTCGTCAGGCTCCACACGCCGAACGCGTTGTTGCGCTCCTTGAGCACCAGGCAATCGTGGTCTTTCAAGTCCGCCAGCGATTGCGGCACACCGCGCCGTTGCAGGTATTCGGGCGTGGCACACAGCACCCGCCGGTTGCTCACCAGCTTGCGTCCCAGGTGCTGGCCCGGCAGGTCATCCCCCACGCGAATTTCCAGGTCGAAACCCTCGCCGACGATGTCGACCACACGATCGAACACGTCCAGGCGCAGTTCGAGTTTGGGGTAAGTTTGCGACAGCTCGCAGATCGCCGGTGCCACATGGTTGCGGCCAAAACCGAAGCTGCTGCAGATGTGCAGCGAACCCATGGGCTGTTGCCGCGCCTCGGATATTTCGCTGACGAAGTCATCGAAGTCGCCGAGCAGTTTCTCCGCCCATACCCGTACCCGCTCACCGTCGTCGGTCAGTGCGATGCGCCGTGTGGTGCGGTGCAGCAGGCGGGTCGAAAGCGTAGTTTCCAACACCGAGATGCGCTTGCTGATGTAGGCCGGCGAATACCCCAGCTCCTCGGCGGCACTGGCGAAGCCGTTTTTGCGCACGACGGTGAGGAAAACCTTGAGGTCTTCCGGCAAGGGAAACTGATCACGATTCGTGTTCATACGCCTCATACTTTCGCTGTTTATTGCGTTATTTGCGAAGGATACCATCGATCTACCGAGTGGCAATCCATCCCCGGTGAGCCGTGGTTTCTGCATCCTCGATAAAAACAAGCATGAGGAAAGCGCAACATGAACAAGCCCTATGAGCAAACCCTTAACGCCCCCGACGGCGGTTTCGTGCAACGCCTGCGCAGCCTCTGCGCCTACGAAATCGGTGTCATCCCGCTGCCGATATTCCTTGGCATCGCCCTGATTGTCTTTCTCTCCGCGCACCTGGGTTTCCTGCCCAAGAACATGATCGGCGGGCTCGCCGTGATCATGACCATGGGCGTGTTCTTCGGCCAACTGGGCTCGCGCCTGCCGATCCTCAAGGAAATCGGTGGCGGCGCCATCCTGTGCCTGATGCTGCCGTCGATCCTGGTGTTCTACGGCTTCTTCGGGCCGGCGACGATCGACGCGACCAAAATGCTCATGAAGGACGCCAACTTCTTGTACTTCGTGATCGCCAGCCTGGTGGTCGGCAGCATCCTGGGCATGAGCCGTTTCATTCTGGTCCAGGGCATGATCAGGATGTTCATCCCCCTGCTGGTCGGCACCCTGGCGGCCGTCGCCAGCGGATTGATCGTCGGCAAACTGGTCGGCTACAGCTTCCACCACACGTTCTTCTTCATCATCGTGCCGATCATTGGCGGCGGGATCGGCGAAGGCATCCTGCCCCTGTCGCTGGCTTACTCGGCGATCCTCGGCGGCACGCCGGATATCTATGTCGCGCAACTGGCACCGGCGGCGGTGGTCGGCAATATCGTGGCGATCATCTGCGCCGGCTTTCTCGCTCGCCTGGCGCTGAAACGCCCGAGCATCAATGGCGAAGGTGCGCTGATCCGCGCCAGGGATGAGAACGATAAATTCAAGGTCAAGGAAGACACCGGCTCCCTTGTCGACTTCCGCGTCATGGGCGCCGGCGTGCTGCTGATCTGCGCGTTTTTCGTCCTCGGCGGCCTGCTGGAAAAAGTCGTGGGCATTCCCGGCCCGGTGATGATGATTCTCGCGGCGGTGCTGTTCAAGTACGCCCGGGTGCTGCCGGAAAAACTCGAGAAAGGCGCCAACACCTTCTACAAACTGGTGTCCGCCGCCTTCATCTGGCCGGTGATGATCGGCCTGGGCATGCTCTACGTGCCACTGGACAGCGTGGTCAAAGTGTTCTCGGTCGGCTATGTGCTGGTCTGCGTCTCGGTGGTGGTGTCGATGACCGTGGCCGGTTTCTTCATCGGCAACCTGATGAAGATGTACCCCATCGAATCGGCCATCGTCACCTGCTGCCACAGCGGTCTGGGCGGCACCGGCGACGTGGCGATCCTCTCGGCGTCGAACCGCATGTCGCTGATGCCGTTCGCACAGATTTCCACCCGGATTGGCGGAGCTTCGACGGTGATTCTGGCGACGATCCTGTTGCGCCTGTTTGTCTGAAGCTCTCAACACACAAACCCTGTGGGAGCGAGCTTGCTCGCGATAGCGTTGTGTCTGATACATAGATGTTGAATGTACGACCGCAATCGCGAGCAAGCTCGCTCCCTCGGGACGTGCGGTGCTCAAACTATTAGCTGAACAGAACACCGGCCCCCGTGCCGGTGTTTTGCATTGTGAGGCCGTTATCGGCCCAGCCGATTCAAACCTGCGAATTATCGATTTGTGCAGGAGTCCGGGTACCGCGAGCATGGCGTCACTTCCAACAACAAAAACCAAGGACCCGCCATGACCGCCCGATTTCACAACCCGGTTGATACCCGTTTCGGCTGGGGCAGCCTGCAAGAACTTGCCGCCATCACCGAACACCAGAACGTTGCCCTAGTGACCTTTCCCGAAGCCCGTGGCCTGGGGCTGGTGGATCGCCTTCAAGCACTGCTGGGCGAACGGTTGGTCTACGTCATCGAGGATGTCCAGCCCAACCCCGATGTGGCGCAACTTCGCGCGACCTATGAACGCTTCTGGCAGGAGGCCGGCGATTGCCATACGGTGATTGCCGTCGGTGGCGGCAGTGCCATCGACACCGCCAAGGCGCTGATTGTCGGTACCGAGTCGGGGCACTTCGATGAGCTGCTGGCATTGCTGGCAAGCGGCAAACCCTTTGTTCCGGCACGCAGCAAACAGTTGATTGCGGCGCCGACCACGGCGGGCACCGGCAGTGAAGTCACGCCCTGGGCGACGATCTGGGACGCGAGCAACCACAAGAAGTATTCCCTGCACCTGGAATGCACCTGGCCAAAAGTGGCGATCATCGATCCGCAACTGATGCTCACGGTGCCGGCCGGCGTCACCGTGTCCACCGGGCTGGACGCCCTGTCCCACGCGCTGGAGTCGATCTGGAACATCAACGCCAATCCGCTTTCCGACACCTTCGCCATCTCTGCCATCGAAGACATCCTCGAATGCCTGCCGTTGCTGCGGCGCGACCTGTCCAGCCAGGAACTGCGTTCACGGATGGCCCTGGCCGCACTCAAGGCCGGCATGGCGTTCTCCAACACCAAGACCGCGCTGGCCCATTCCATTTCCTACGAGATGACCTTGCACTACGGCTTGCCCCATGGCATTGCCTGCTCCTTCACCCTGCCGCTGGTCCTGGGCCTTGCCTGGGGCCACGACGAGACGCGCGACAAGACCCTGCAGCGGGTTTTCGGACCTGACCTGGACAAGGCCCAGGCCCGCTTGCGCGCCTTCCTGCACAGCCTGGATGTGAAAACCGAGTTCGCCGACTACGGCGTGTCGGCCGAAGAGGCCCAAACCATGATCGATTTCGCCCTGCAAGGCGCACGCGGCAAGAACTTCATCGGCGCACGAGCGGCCTAGGGCTCCCCAGCCCCCAAGACACTACACTGCCAGCGGCGTAACGAGCCGCGACGATTTCCTGCAGCACCTGAAAAAGAGTGCACCCTGCGATGCAACTCGCAGGGAACGAACAAGAATAAGGAAAAGATCATGAATCGTGCCCAAACCATGCCAGGTCTCGCCGTACACACCGCATCGTTTCGTGTCGCCCAGTGGCGCATGCTGCTGGCAGCCATGTTTTGTTATCTGTTTTTCTATACCGGGCGACAAACGTTCGGTTTCGCCATCCCGGGTATCCAGGCCGAGTTCGGCTTTACCAAGGAACACCTTGGGTGGGCATCAGCCGCCATGCTTTGGGCTTATGCCATCGGCCAAGCCATCAACGGTAACCTTGCCGACAAGTTTGGTGGCCGCCGCATCATGACCGCCGGTGCCGTGCTGTCCTGCGCCGCCAACTGGGTGACCAGCTTCGCCGGTAATTTTGCCGCGCTCATCCTGCCCTGGGGCATCAACGGCTACTTTCAGGCTTTGGGGTGGGCGCCGGGCAGTCGGCTGATCTCCAATTGGTGGAGTGCCGGCGAGCGTGGCAAGGTGTACGGCCTATACGTGTTCGCCGCCGGTTGCGCCTCGGTCCTTTCTTACGTGACCTCGATCGTGGTGCTTGAGGTGATGCATCTGGAATGGCGCTGGATCTTCCGCCTGCCCGTGCTGCTCATGCTGGCGGGCGGCATCATCTTTTACCTGGTGGCCCGCGAACGTCCGCAAGACCTGGGTTTCGAGCCGCTTGCCGACACCGGTGTAGCCAATGCCGAGGACAAAAGCCATGAAGTGGCCCATGGCGAAGTCGAAACCTCCGCCCAGCGCTACAAAGCGGTCCTGAAAAACTTCCGCCTGATCATCGCCGCCGTGTCCCTGGGCTTCCAGAACGCCGCCCGCTACGGTCTGATCGTCTGGGTGCCGGTGCACTTCCTGGGCGCCAACTGGAAAAGCGGCGACAGCATGATCGATCCGAAGTGGATCACCGTGGCCCTTCCCGTCGGCATGGCCATCGGCGCCCTGAGCAACGGCTGGATCTCCGACAAGCTGTTCGGCTCCAAACGCTACCTGGCGATCATGCTCTACATGTTCCTCGGTGCGGCGACCAGTTTGTGGATGTGGACCCTTGCCCCCCACAGCGCGACCGGCCTGATTGCCCTGTTTCTCTGCGGCTTCTTCGTCTACGGCCCGGCTTCCAGCTTCTGGGCGTTGTGCCCGGACCTGGTGGGCGCCAAGCGTGCGGGCACCGCAACCGGGGTGATGAACTTCTCGTCCTACCTGTTCGCCGGCCTGGCGGAACCGCTGATCGGCAGTATGCTCGACAGTACCGGCAACACCTCGCTGATCTTCATCGTGGTCACCAGCGCCTGCCTGTGCAGTGCGGTGGTCGCGTTGTTCATCAGGCGTTGAGCGCCCGGCCAGGCAAGTTGAATCGAGACAGCGGCTGAGGAACAGGATCGCCTATGTACCAGTACCACAAGTGGCTACGTTCATTTCATGCGGTGGCCAAGACCGGCAGCTTCACCCTCGCCGCCGAGTACCTGAGCGTCGGCCAGCCCACTGTCAGTGAGCAGGTCAATGCGCTGGAGAAGAAGTTTTCCGTAGAGCTGTTCCACCGCCGTGGCCGCTTCATCGAAATGAGCGCGGCGGGCCACCAACTGTATTCGATCACCCAAGGCCTGTTCGGCCAGGAGGATGAAGCCGTGCAACTGCTGCAGAGTTTCAAGCAACGCAAGACCGGCATGCTGCGCCTGGGCGCAGTGTCGCCGCCGATTGCGATGAACCTGACCTACGAACTGATGCAGCGCCACCCGGACATCGAACTGGAAACTTCGTTTTCACCGGAAAAAGAGACCCTGGATCGCCTGTTCAATTTCGACATCGACGTGGCGATCCTCGCTCTCTCCGAGTTCGACCAACGCTTCGACACCCAGCTGTACCGGCGCTACCCGATCATCGCCGTGGTACGGGATGACCATCCCTGGGCCAGCCAGAACGAAGTGCACGTCGAACAGATCAGCGAAGAAAAATGGGTCATGCGCGAGAAAAGCTCGCGCACCCGCCAACTGGTGGAGGAACGCTGCAAACAGCTCGGCGTGGCCCTGAACTGCGTCATGCAGTTGAACAGCCGCGAAGCCATTGTCCATGCCATCGCCAAGGGCATCGGCATCGGTTTTGTCTCGGCGGTCGAATACGCCGAAACCCCGGGCACCAAACCGATCACCTTCGTCAATCACCCGTTTTCCATCGACTACCACCTGTGCTGCCTGGGTATTCGCCGCAACCGGCCGATGATCGCGGAGCTGTTTGACTCGAGCCCGATTCCGGCCACCTGATTTCGCCTGACCTTTAGCTTTAGCAATCCATGGGCCTACTTCCTGGCGACAGGAGGGACGGCCTGCCCACAACAAAAAATGGAGCACCACCATGAACTACCAACAACCGACCCAACTGCAAGCCGTGGTCCTGGACTGGGCCGGCACCGTCGTCGACTTCGGTTCCTTCGCCCCCACGCAGATTTTCGTCGAGGCGTTTGCCGAGTTCGGCGTCGCCGTTTCGCTGGAAGAAGCGCGGGGCCCGATGGGCATGGGCAAGTGGGATCACATCCGCACCCTGTGCAACCAACCGCAGATCGCCGAACGCTATCGGGCAGTGTTCGATCGACTGCCGACCGACGACGATGTCACCGCCCTCTACGAGCGCTTCATGCCCCTGCAGATCGAGAAAATCGCCCTGCACTCGGCGCTGATTCCGGGCGCGCTGAACACCATCGACGCCTTGCGCGACAAGGGCCTGAAGATCGGCTCCTGCTCCGGTTACCCGGCGGTGGTCATGGAAAAAGTGGTCGAGCTGGCGCGGCACAATGGCTATGTCGCCGACCATGTGGTCGCCACCGATGAAGTGCCCAACGGCCGCCCCTACCCGGCCCAGGCCTTGGCCAACGTGATAGCCCTGGGCATCAGCGACGTCGCCGCCTGCGTCAAGGTCGACGACACCTGGCCCGGCATTCTCGAAGGCCGTGCCGCCGGGATGTGGACAGTCGCGCTGACCTGCTCCGGCAATGCCCTGGGCTTGACCTACGAGCAATACAAGGCCCTGCCCTCGGACAGGCTGGACAGCGAGCGCAGCCGCATCGTCAAGATGTTCGAGGCCTCTCGCCCGCACTACCTGATCGACACCATCGTCGATCTGCCGGCGGTCATCGAAGACATCAATGCCCGCCTGGCGCGGGGTGAAACACCGCAAGGTTCCTGAGCCGTCAAGCGGCCGTCCCGCGGGCGGCCGCCATCACTTGAAAAAATCGCTCGGCGTCTTGCCGAACTGCTTCTTGAACATGGTGGTGAACGCGCTCGGGCTGTCGTAGCCCAGCTCCCCGGCGATGTCGATGATCTTCTCCCCCACGGCGATTCGTTCCAGCGCCAGCAGCAGTCGCGCTTGCTGGCGCCATTGGCCGAAGGTCATGCCGGTTTCCTTGCGGAAACGGCGCTGGATGGTTTTGACGTCCAGGCTCAGCCGCTCGCTCCAGTCCGCCAGTGTCGAGCCATCCCCGGGATCACGCTGCAATGCGCTACAGATCAGGTTGATCCGTGGATCGGCGGGCTGTGGCAGGTTCAAAGGCAGGGTCGGCAGGATCGTCAGTTCATCCAGGATCAGCCGCAGTACGCGGGTCTCCCGTGCGTTCGGTTGTTCGCTGAAGTCGAAATCAACCGAGACTTTGATCAGCTCACTCAGGAGTGCAGAAACGCTCACGGCCCGAGGTTCGGCGGGCAGTCCGATGCTCGCGTCAGGGTGCACGAACACACTGCGCATCTTGATCGGCCCCACGCAGCGAATCGAGTGCACTTGCCCACTCGGCATCCAGATGCCACGGCTCGGCGGTACGGTCCATTGGCTGCTTGCGGCGTGCACCACCATCACCCCTTCGATGGCATAGATCAGTTGATGCTTCTCGTGGGAGTGCGGCTGGATAAACCAGTTTTCCGGGTAATCGGTCGCGCTGCTGCGAACGTCCCAGTCGCCTTGGTCGATGTCCGCGAGAAATTTATCCAGTGGTTTGATCATGACGCCCTTTTTGCGATGGTCGATGCCCGATCTGCGCGAGACGGGCGATTTCAAGGCCCCTAGGATAACGCCGAACCCTGAAATTGACTGCTTCGCAGTTCGCGTTTATCCGGAAGAACGCCCATGTCGACCACCACCCTCAGCTCCCCCTCACCCACCGCCTCGGTTGCAAGCCAGGCCAGCCCGCTGGTCATGCGCGTCATCGGCGCCTGCGCCCTGGCGCACCTGATCAACGACCTGATCCAGGCCGTGCTGCCGTCGATCTACCCGATGCTCAAGAGCACCTATGGCCTGAGTTTCACCCAGGTCGGCCTGATCACCCTGACCTTCCAGCTCACCGCTTCGCTGCTGCAACCCTGGATCGGTTTCTACACCGACCGTCATCCCAAACCGTGGCTGTTGCCGGCCGGCATGGTCTGCACCCTGATCGGCATCCTGATGCTGTCGATGGTCGGCAGCTTCCCGGCGATTCTCGTGGCCTCGGCGCTGGTGGGCGTCGGTTCGTCGACCTTCCACCCGGAGACCTCGCGGGTGGCGCGCCTGGCCTCGGGCGGTCGCTATGGCCTGGCGCAGTCGACCTTTCAGGTCGGTGGCAATGCCGGCAGCGCCTTCGGCCCCTTGCTGGCCGCCGCGATCATCATTCCCTACGGCCAGGGCAACGTGGCCTGGTTCGGCCTGTTCGCGGTGTTCGCCATCCTCGTGCAATACGGCCTGAGCCGCTGGTACCGCAATCACCTGAACCTGTTCAAGCTCAAGCAAGGCAGCAAGGCCACCCACGGCCTGTCCAAGCGGCGAGTGACCTTCGCCCTGGTGGTGCTGGCGTTGCTGGTGTTCTCCAAGTACTTCTACATGGCCAGTTTCACCAGCTACTTCACCTTCTACCTGATCGAGAAATTCGAGCTGTCGGTGGCCAGTTCGCAGCTGTACCTGTTCCTGTTTCTTGGCGCCGTCGCGGCGGGCACCTTCTTTGGCGGCCCGATCGGCGACCGGATCGGCCGCAAGCAGGTGATCTGGTTCTCGATCCTCGGCGCCGCGCCCTTCACCCTCGCCCTGCCCTACGTCGACCTGTTCTGGACGGGCGTGCTGAGCATGATCATCGGTTTCATCCTCGCCTCGGCATTCTCGGCCATCGTGGTCTTCGCCCAGGAGCTGGTGCCCGGCAACGTCGGCATGATCGCCGGGGTGTTCTTCGGCCTGATGTTCGGATTCGGCGGGATCGGTGCGGCGCTGCTGGGGCACCTGGCGGATATTCATGGCATCGAGTACGTGTACACGTTGTGTTCGTACCTGCCGTTGCTGGGAGTTTTGACGATCCTGTTGCCTTCGACCCGGAGTGCTCGCTGAAGGATTCAGCCGATCATTTTTGCTACCCGCCCTGTAGCACTCGGTAACACCCGGCCCTGTTGCGGTGCGTCTTTTCCACGGCGCACCGCCACCTGCCCCGCTCCACACGGGCAAAATCGCCATGGCGTACTTTGTGCATCCAATGGCCATCCTCTTCTGCCTGTAGTCGCCATGCGCCCCAAGGAACTGAAACTCTGGACCACCGGAGTCGCCCACCTGCTCGACCTGCCTGCCGGGCATGCGCGGCTGTCGGGGTTGAGCCACTGGCTCCGGCAAATCTGCCCGGTCGATCATTTCGTGTTGTTTGTCTACGAAGGCAATCACCGGCCACTGGCGATGTTCGATACATTCTCGGCGGACAAGCGCGCGGTGTATGTCGACGACTATCAGTGCGGGCCCTACCTGCTCGACCCGTTCTACCTGGCCTGCACCCGCGGGCAGGCGCCGGGGTTGTGGCGACTGCGCCAGTTCGCCCCCGACCACTTCTACCTCGGCGAGTACTTCCTGACCTATTACCAGCAGACCGGCCTCGCCGAGGAAGTGGCGTTTTTCGTCGACCTCGGCGGTGGTGCCACGGCGGTGTTGTCGCTGATGCGTTCCAACGCCGGTTGCGCGTTCAGCCGGGACGAAATGCAACTGGTCGAGTGTGCGCAAGCGGTGGTCGAGCAAGTCATCAACGAAGCCTGGCGCCTGCGTCAGGCCCAGCAACCGCGACCGGCGCAGGACCTGGACTTCAAGATCCGCGAAGCCTTCGACCACTTCGGCGCGCACATCCTCACCGGGCGTGAGCAGGAGATCGTGCAACTGTTGCTGCGCGGCCACTCCAGCGCCTCGGTGGCCGAACAACTGAACATCAGCCCCGGGACGGTGAAGATTCATCGCAAGAATATTTATGCGAAGTTGGGGATTGGTAGCCAGTCGGAGTTGCTCGGGTTGTTTATCCGGGAGTTAACGGAGGATCCGTTGCAGGTGCCCGGTCTCAAGCTGCAAGCCTGATCCTGTCGGTAAGCAAAATCCTGTGGGAGCGGGCTTGCCCGCGATAGCGGCAGCACATTCAACATTGATGTGTCTGACATACCGCCATCGCGGGCAAGCCCGCTTGTATGGTAGGACTTGAAGGGAGGAGGAGGGACAAAGCCCGATTCTGACTGTTGACGCAGTACAGATCCGTGGGAGATTTCGCCCCTCCTCCTTTCACCCAAGCGCCGATAAAGAATGCATCTGGCTAGACCGACGATAGGAACAAGCCTGCGCCTCTGGGTGAGCCCTTCAAGTGCTCAAAACCATATCCCGGAGGAAATCCAATGGCAATGCCGGTTTCTGTCAAAAAGCCGATCGTAGGCGTGGATGTCGCCAAGAACGAACTGGTGATCTATCACGCCGAACTTGACCTGCTCGAAGAGATCCCCAACAACAAAACAGCCATCAAGCATTGGTTGAAGGTCCTGTCGGGGACTGTTGCTGTAGCCATTGAGTCGACCAATATCTATCACCTGGAGTTTGCCGATCTGGCCTATGAGGCCGGCTGCGTGATTTATATGGTGGGTGGCTATGAACTCAGCCATTACCGCAAAGGGGTGAATATCCGCGCCAAAACCGATGCGCTGGATGCCAGACTGCTCGCTCGCTATCTGAAGAACGAAGGTGATGATCTTCACCCTTGGACCCCGCCATCACCGCTGTACCGCCAGCTCTTGAGCCTTTTTCGTCGTCGCGCAGCCTTGGTTCAGGCGCGGGTCGGGCTGGTGCAAAGCTGGGCGAATGAGCCGCTGCTGAAATCTGCTTTCGCCGAGCAAGTGAAGTCCATGCAAAAGCTTGAAACGCTGGTCGAAAAGACGATTAACGATCGTCTCAAAGAAGCTGGTTTGCTCGGTCAGTTGAAGCGTTGCCTGAAAGTTGAAGGCATTGGATTTCTGACCGGAGCCCGTTTGCTCACGACGTTTCAGCGGGGCGAGTTCAGAAGCGCGGATGCGTTTATCGCCTTTCTGGGGATGGATTTACGAGTGTCGAAGTCAGGACAAAAAGACGGTCGCCGGAGTTTGACTAAGCGAGGTGACCCGGAAGCCCGCCGGCTTTTGCACAACGCGGCGATGTCGGCCAGCCGAACGTCAGCCTGGAAAGGCTTTTACGAAGAGCAAAGAGCTCGAGGCTTCAGCACCACTCAGGCACTGGTGATACTGGCTCGCAAGCTTGCTCGGATCGTATTCGCCCTACTGAAGGGGCAGAGCGAATACCAACCAAAAGCCAGTTGAGGGCTTCCCCTCAACCATAGAATCTCCCACAGGTCTATCGGTGTTCTGAAGATTGTGGTCAGGGCGGATCAAGCTGATCCAGCGCGCGATTCACCGCCAACTCCCCCAGCATGATCACCTGCGCAATCCCCAGCAGCGCATTGCGGCTCGTCCCCTCCAGATGATCCACCAGATCGGTCGCCATGACATTGGCCGAGGCCAGCGATTCGCAGGCGTGCACCAGCAAGGTTTCGAGATTGAGGTCGGGATTGACGATGAACATCGTGCCCGGCTTGCGCGGCGTCGCCATGATGTGGCGGCCAGGGTTGAGATCGAAGCTTTCGTACGGGGATGCCGGATCGGAGTCCGGCGGATTGGGTGTGACTTTGAACATAGTGAAACTCCTTGTACCGTCAAAAGGAGCCATCACTCTCACGCTACCAAACGTTGGGTGGTGGCCATACGCAGGTTGGTAGACCGGGTACAAGGAAACCGGCGCGCCCGAAGGCGCCCTGTGCATGGCCACCATAAAGCAGAGCAGAAAAACGCTGCTGACAGTGACGCATTGCACCTTGTTACACCGGGCTACCAAACCCGATCACTGAAGTTTTCCAGCGACCGGCAAACGATAAAACCCAGCCCCAAGGCGCACAAGCCGGCGGATTCTGGCGTACCTGTAGGCAACGACGCAAGCTGGTGTAGCTTGCGGGAAGTAACGCTGACAGCGATTAAACATACGTGTCTCAGCCTTGAATTTACGTGGCTTGCCCACGTTGAAATTCCCAGGACCGCAGAGGAAATATCTGACGTATTTTTAAGGTTGGCGGCCGGAAGCTTGAGGTTTAACTTGGCCGCGCTGATCAGGGATAGCAATTTCTCGCCTGATGCGGGCGTTCTTTCAGGCATTCAGGGTGAAACGATTACATGCGCGAGACAAGGGTCGAGAAAGGCAATTACCCGATTGGCGACATTTGGCGCTATGATCGCGTCAAATGTCGCATAGAGGTAAACGGTATGCCCGCCGTCAAAAATGAAGTCGTAGGGACAGAGACAAAGCGTGTCACCCGCAAGCCTACTGAAGTGCTGCTACATGGCCGTAGTGGCGATACACGCATGTTGATCATCCGATACACGCAAGAAGGCTTTGACCTGAGTGACGTCAGGGACATGATTTCCATATCCGGCCTGTACATGGAGCACGACCTTGTTCAGCGCATTACCGGGAAATCCCTGAGGACGGTGCAGCGCCTGGCAAAGGAGACCCAGCCGGTTCGGCTGAACCAGCAGCAAAGCACTGTCGCCTTTCAGTACGCACAGGTACTCGAACACGCCATCAATGTGTTTGGCGATCAGCAGTTGGCTGAGGACTGGCTGAAGAAACCCTGCAAGTACCTGGAGGGTCATATTCCGCTGGAACTGATCGACAACTCGCTGGGTTTCCAGGTGGTAGAGGACTACCTGACCCGCATTGAACACGGGGTTTATCAATGAATCCTTTGCCTTGGGATGGGAAGTGGCACGCTTGGCGTCTGGACCGTGCGGTTTTCAAGGACACATGGGATAGCGGCATTGGTGCGCAACAATCCGGCGGCCGATGGAATCCTCCTGGCCGCCGGGTCATTTACGCTTCGGCCGACCCGGCTACGGCGATTTTAGAGGTCGCCACCCACGCAGGCTTCGATACTCTCGACAGGGTGCCTTATGTGCTGACGTGTTTCGAAGTTCTGGATTCGAATGTCATCAAGGTTGTTCAGCCCGAAGACGTGCCGAACCCCAACTGGCTCATTCCATCTGAACTCTCGCCCAATCAACAGCATTTTGCTGATGAGCTACTGGCGCAACATCCATTCGTGCTTATTCCGTCTGCAGTTACGCGCCACTCCTGGAACCTGCTGGTTAGCTGTGATTTGGCCGCGGATCAATTCAAGCTTGTTTCGCAGGAGCGTTTTGGACTGGATACCCGTTTGCTGAAATGAACTCGAATGTCGACTTGGCCTACCAGTACTAAAATGCAGCATTCGCGTGTGATCTCTACACCTCACCGCCTACCGAACGTTTGAACCATTCCCCTCCTATCCCCCAAGGGATATATACACCGCAAAACCCCCATTGCTAGTTTGGCCCCCGACGCACTGATTCATCACTGCAAGGGAGCCCGCCTCGTGAACAACACCCCGCCAAGCGATATCGAATTCTGCAATGTGGTCAAACGCTATGGCGAGGTGCAGGCCGTCAGCGGTCTGGATTTTGCGGTGCGGCGTGGCTCGTTTCATTCCTTTCTCGGTGGTTCGGGCTGTGGCAAGACCACCACCCTGCGCATGATCGCCGGCTTCGAGCAGCCCACCAGCGGCGAGGTGCGCCTGGCCGGTAAAAACGTGGCCGGTGTGCCGGCGTTCGAGCGGCCGGTGAACATGGTGTTCCAGCATTACGCGTTGTTCCCGCATTTGACCGTGGCGCAGAACATTGCCTATGGCCTGCGCTATCGCACCCCTCGCCCGGACAAGAAACAGCAACTGCGCATGGCTGATGAGGCGCTGGAGATGGTGCGCCTGAGCGGCTTCGGCCAGCGCAAGCCGAGCGAGCTTTCCGGCGGCCAGCAACAGCGTGTCGCCCTCGCCCGCGCCCTGGTCAACAAGCCGACGGTGTTGCTGCTCGACGAGCCGTTGGCCGCGCTGGACCGCAAGCTGCGCAAGGAGATGCAGTCGGAGCTGCTGCGCCTGCAACGTGAAGTCGGCATCACTTTCGTGCTGGTCACCCACGACCAGGAGGAAGCCCTGTCGATGAGCGACAGCATCAGCGTGATGCACAACGGGTCGATCATCCAGACCGCCACCCCGGAACAACTCTACGAAGCCCCGGCCAGTCGCTACGTGGCTGACTTCATCGGCGAGTCCAACCTGTTCGACGGCACCGTGCGCCAGCTCAACGGCAACTCGGTGGTGCTGCGCACCGAGCAAGGGCTGGAACTGACCAGCCCGCTCACCCCCACCGGCAAGGGCCTGAGCGCCAACGCCGCCGGTTGCATCGCGGTGCGCCCGGAGCTGATCAGCATCGCCGGCGCCAATGCCGAGATGAGCCGCGAAGTGAAGCTGCCGGGCTGCGTCGAAGACCGCATCTACCTGGGCAACTCCACCGAATACCGCGTGCGCACCCAGGCCTTCGGCGTGGTCTGCGTGCGGGTGCCGCGCCAACAGGATCACGGCGCCAATGCATTCGAACACGGCGCAGCGGTTCGCGTCGGCTGGGATCACGCCAATGGCCTGGCCATGGCGTTGTAAATCATCGATTCGTTTCATCAACCGGATGTGGAGCGTGCTATGGACCAGAAGACTTTTATAAAAACCCTGCGCAGCTGGCAGAACGGCTCGATCAGCCGCCGCGAGTTCCTTGGCCGCACGGGCCTTGGGATCGCCGCCGCCGTGGTCGCCACCAACATGCCCGGCCTGCTGACCTCCAGCGCCGAGGCCGCCGAACAAGCCAAGCTGGGTGATCGCCTGTCGCTGGCGACCTGGCCGAACTACCACAGCCAGGAAAACCTCGACGCCTTCGGCAAGTCCACCGGCGCCCGGGTGTCGATGAGCGTGTTCGGTTCCAATGAAGAAATGCTCGCCAAATTGCAGGCCGGCGGCAGTGGCTGGGACGTGTTGGTGCCGACCAACTACACCATCAGCACCTACGTCGGCCTGGGCCTGATCGAGCCGCTGGACCTGTCGCGCATTCCCAACTTCGACGCCTCGGCGTTCCAGCAGAAGTTCATGGCCCAGGGCACGGTGGACGGCAAGGTCTACGCGGTGCCGAAAAACTGGGGCACCACCGGCATGCTCTACGACAGCGGCAAGCTGAAAAACGGCCCGACCAGCTGGAAGGAATTCTGGGCCGCCGCCCAAGGCCCGGCCAGCGGCCGGACGATGGTCCACGACTACCAGTTGACCGCCATCGGCAACGCCCTGAAAAGCTTCGGCTACAGCTTCAACTCCCTGGACCCGAAAGAATTGGCCGACGCGGAAAAACTGCTGATCGAGGTCAAGCCGCACCTGTTCGCGATCAACTCCGACATCCAGCCGTCGATGCGCAGCGGCGATGCCTGGCTGGCGATGTCATGGACCGGCGACGCTTCGCAACTGCACCGCGACAACGCGCAAATGCAGTTCGAGCTGGGCAAGGAAGGTGGCGAGCTGTGGAGCGACTTTTTCGCGATTCCGAAAAGCTCGGAGCACAAGGACGCCGCCTACGCCTTCATCAACTACCTGCTCGACCCGCAGCACAACAAGCTGGAAGTGTTGAGCCATGGCTACCCGAGCGGCGACAAGCGTGTCGACGCGCTGCTGCCGGTGGCGATGCTCGACGACCCGATCATGTACCCCGCCGCCGAGGCCCTGAGCCCGCTGGAGTTCGGTGCCGCCGCGACGCTGACCAGCCCGGCGCGCGCCGAACTGATGGCGCGTTTCAAGTCCGCCTGATCGCCTGACAATGGCCAATGAGGAGTCACCCATGAATGCCGCCGCCCACCCGCAAACGGTGCAGCCGGGCCATGCCCTGGCGGTCGAGGTGCGCCAGCGGCGCAGCCTCGGCCGACGCATCACCCTGCTGATGCTCTTGCCTTCGACCCTGTGGTTCCTGCTGCTGTTGTTGATGCCGCTGGTGATCATCATGGTTTTCAGTTTCGGCGAGCGCAGCGCCGTGGGCGGCTATGCCGGTGGCTTCACCCTGGCCAACTACCTGAACCTCGGCTCTCGCGGCGCGGCCTTCAGCAACACACTGATGCTGGCGCCGCTGGGCACCCTGGTATGCCTGGTGGCGGCATATCCGCTGGCGTATTTCCTCGCGGTCAAGGTCAGCAGGAATCGCTCGCTGTTGCTGACCCTGGTGATCGTACCGTTCTGGACCAGTTTCCTGATCCGCACCTATGCGTGGATTTTCATCCTCAGCGGCAAAGGCATTCCGGCGCTGCTGGCCAGTCTGGGCCTTGAGGATGTGCGGCTGATCAACACGCCGTGGGCGGTGCTGATCGGCATCGTCTACGGCTACCTGCCGCTGATGGTGTTCCCGATCTACGTCAGCCTGGAAAAACTCGACAAGCGCCTGCTCGAAGCTTCGGCGGACCTGGGTGCCAGTGCCTTCGAAAGCTTCCGCCGGATCACCCTGCCGCTGTCCGCGCCGGGGATCATCACCGGGGTGATGCTGGTGTTCATCCTGTTGATGGGCGAGTTCCTGATCCCGGCCATTCTCGGCGGCGGCAAGGTGTTTTTTGTCGGTAACGCGCTGGTCGACCTGTTCCTGCAATCGCGCAACTGGCCGTTCGGCAGCGCGCTGGCCATGACGCTGGTGGCGATGATGCTGCTGATTATCGGCCTGTACTTGAAACTCGTGGCGCGCTACGGCGGCCGCCCTGCCGACGGAGGCCTGTGACATGTGGCTGCGCAGCTATTCGACTTCGCTGTACCTGTTTCTCTACGCGCCGATTGCCTTGATCGTGCTGTTCAGCTTCAACGCCGGGCGCAGTGGCCTGGCGTTCCAGTGCTGCTCGGTGCAATGGTTCGGCACCGCGTTCGGCAACCCGTTCATCATGGAAGCCCTGGGCAACAGCGCGCTGATCGCCTTCAGTTCAGCAGTGATCGCCACACTGTTCGGCACCCTCGCGGTGTTCGGCTTGCAGCGCTGCGGCAGCAAGGTGCGCATGCTGTTCGATGCGCTGACCTACTGCGCGATCATCGTCCCGGGCATCGTCATCGGCATCTCGACACTGATTGCCTTCATCAGCCTGTTCGACCTGATCAACCCGCTGCTGGCGAGCTGGTTGCCGACGGTGCCGAAGTTGAACATGGGGTTCTTTACGGTGATCGCCGCGCATTCGTTGTTCACCATGGCGCTGGTGATGGTGATCGTGCGCAGCCGCGTCGACTCGCTGGACAAGGCCTTGCTGGAAGCCTCGGCGGACCTGTACGCGCCACCGATGGACACCTTCTGGCGGGTGACCCTGCCGCAGATCAGCCCGGCGATCATGGCCGGGTTCCTGCTGGCGTTCACCTTCAGCTTCGACGATTTCATCATCGCGTTTTTCGTCGCAGGTTCTGAAACGACGCTGCCGATCTACATCTTTTCGTCGATCCGCCGTGGCGTGACGCCGGAGATCAACGCGATTTCCACGGTGATCATCTGCGTATCGCTGGCCCTGCTGTTCACTTCCCGCCATCTGCAAAACCGCCGCACCGGCGTCCAGGAGTCGCACCATGCGTGATCAGCTCTACATCAACGGCGAATGGGTCAGCCCGGACCTGGGCGGCTATCTGGACGTGATCGACCCGGCCACCGAGCAAGTCTTCCACCGCGTGGCGGCAGGCACTGAAGAGGATGTCGACCATGCCGTGCGCGCGGCCCGGCGGGCCTTCGACAATGGCTGGGGCCAGACCAGCGGCGCCGAGCGCGCGCAGTGGCTGGAGGCGCTCGCCGATGAACTGGAAAGTGGCCAGCAGACGCTGGCGGAACTGGAAGTGCGCGACAACGGCAAGCCATTGCCCGAAGCACAGTGGGATATCGGCGATGCGATTGGTTGCTTTCGTTACTACGCCGGATTGGCCCGTGAACTGGACCAGCAGCAGGATCAGCCGCTGGCCTTGCCGGATGAGCGTTTCCGTTGCCGCATCCGCCACGAACCGATTGGCGTGGCCGGGCAGATCATCCCCTGGAACTACCCGCTGCTGATGGCCGCGTGGAAGGTCGCGCCAGCTTTGGCTGCCGGGGCCACCGTGGTGTTGAAACCGTCCGAGCTGACGCCGCTGACCGCCCTGGAATTGGCGGCCGCCGCCGATCGTATCGGCTTGCCGGCCGGGGTATTGAACCTGGTCACTGGCCTCGGCCCCGACGCCGGCAGCCCGCTCACCGAGCACCCCGGCGTGGACAAACTGGCCTTCACCGGCAGCGTGCCCACCGGGGCGAAAATCATGTCGGCGGCGGCGCGGGACATCAAGAACATCAGCCTGGAACTGGGGGGCAAGTCAGCGTTCATCGTGTTCGACGACGCCGATGTCGAGGCGGCGGTGGAGTGGATTCTGTTCGGGATTTTCTGGAACCAGGGCCAGGTGTGCAGCGCCACATCGCGCCTGCTGGTACAGGAAAGCATCGCCCCGCGCCTGATCGAACGGCTGGTGGAAGAAACCCGCAAGATCAGCATCGGCCCCGGTATGCAGCCTGGGGTTCTGCTCGGTCCGCTCGTGAGCCAGAGCCAGTACGACAAGGTGCTCGGTTTCATCGACCAGGGCCTGGCCAGCGGCGCCCGCTTGCTCACCGGCGGTCGGCGACCAGCGCATCTGGCCGAGGGTTATTTCGTCGAGCCGGCAATCTTCGACGAGCCGGGCCACAGCAGCATTCTGTGGCGCGAGGAAGTCTTCGGCCCGGTGCTGTGCATCAAGCGCTTCAAGAACGAAGAGCAAGCGGTGCAAATGGCCAACGCCAGCCGCTTCGGCCTGGCCGCCGCCGTGATGAGCGCGGACCTGCAACGCACCGCCCGGGTCGCCAACCAGCTGCGCGCCGGGATCGTCTGGGTCAACTGCTCGCAACCGACCTTCGTCGAAGCACCCTGGGGCGGCATGAAACACAGCGGCATCGGCCGGGAGCTGGGGCAATGGGGGCTGCACAATTATCTTGAGGTCAAGCAGGTGACCGAGTACGTCAGTGACCAGCCTTGGGGGTGGTACTTGAAGTAAAGCTGTCTGGCAGACCGTGGTGCCTGCATCGCCAGCAAGCCGGCTCCTACAGTAATCGGCATCTGACACAAACTCTATGTTCACTGAAGATCCACTGTGGTAGAGGACGGAATCAAATTCTGCGTGCGATGAAGATCCCTGTGGGAGCTGGCTTGCCAGCGATGAGGCCATCACATCCAAAATAAATGGCGCCTGACCCACCGCATTCGCCGGCAAGCCGGCTCCTACAGGTCCGGTGGCAGGCTTGTGGCAATGGGCTCACAACGGGTAGTTTGAACGGCCTGCCCTTCAAGACACGCCGGAGTTGATCAATGCGCATCGCCTTGCTGTCCGACATGCACCTGTCCGTCAACGCGATCCCTTTTCCCGCCGTGGAGGCCGATATCGTCGTGCTCGCCGGTGACATCGCCCGGCCGGCCAAGGCCATCGAGTGGGCCAGAGCCTGCCCGGTTCCGCTGTTGTACGTGGCGGGCAATCACGAGTTCTATGGCAGTGACCTGGTCTCCACCTACGAACAGTTGAACAGCCTGGCGCAAGGCACCCGGATCCACGTTCTGGAACGTTCGGAGTACGTCCACGACGGCGTGCGCTTTCTCGGCTGCACGCTGTGGTCTGACTATCGCCTTCTCGACAGCCCTGAGGACAGGGCGCTGGGCATCGATCTGGCGACCCAACTGATCCGTGACTTCAGCCACATCAGGATTGCCCCCGACTTTCCAGATCTGTTCACGCCCGCCATTTCCCAGTTGGTGTTTCTGCAAACGGTCGCC
Organism: Pseudomonas sp. S2_H10; assembly: GCF_054668285.1. Taxonomy (NCBI): domain Bacteria; kingdom Pseudomonadati; phylum Pseudomonadota; class Gammaproteobacteria; order Pseudomonadales; family Pseudomonadaceae; genus Pseudomonas; species Pseudomonas sp. S2_H10. Next base: position 6,446,318 of record NZ_CP162754.1, on the reverse strand, counting down.
TGGCTGGAAGACTGCTTCACCCGCGACAGCAGCACGCCCACGGTGGTGGTCTCTCACTTCGCCCCGACACGGTCGAGTATCAGCCCGACCTTTGCCGGTTCGCCGATCAACTCAAGCTTCGTCTCGGACCTCGAAGCACGGATCAAAGCCTGGCAGCCGGCGCTGTGGCTGCATGGCCACACCCATGGCAGCTTTGATTATCAGGTGGGCAACACCCGTGTGATCTGCAACCCCCGGGGATACGCCAAGAATGGCATCAATGAAAATCCTGATTTCGATGAGGCCTTCGTCATCGATCTGTATTTCTGAGGTAACTCTCGGGTCAACAGCACCGCGTATTGCACTTGCCCCGGCCAAAACGCGCCTCCTGACGCTCACGGAAAAACATCTCGTAGCTCATGACCGGTTCGCCCGGACGGTTGCGGGCCATCTGTGCCACGTAGTTGTCGTATTCGGGAACGCCGACCATCAATCGGGCGCTCTGGCTGAACAATCTGACGAACTGCTGCAATTTGCGGAACATGGCGGATCTCTCTGTGCGCGTGGGACCTGGCCCATGAAACCGCGCCCATGTATCTGCAATGTGTCCGGATCCGGCGCCTTTGTATGTTCAAGTAGCCAGGCTCGCGCCCGATGCAATGCCGGCAACCCGCTACACTTTCCTCGCTCCGCCGCTGCACCCGAGCGGCCATGACCCCTGACTTCTGATCTGGAGGTATCCCATGAGCGACAGCAGCGAACTCACTACATTTACCGGCTGGGCCGCCACGGCAGCCGGCGCGCCACTGGAACCCTACAGCTACGATCCCGGTCCGCTGGGCAACGATGAAGTGGAAATCGCCGTGGAATATTGCGGCGTGTGCCACTCCGACCAGTCGCTGATCGACAACGATTGGGGCATCAGCCAGTACCCGTTCATCCCCGGCCACGAGGTGGTCGGCCGTATCGTGCGCGCAGGTGCCCAGGTGCGCGGTCTGGAAATCGGGCAACGGGTGGGCATCGGTTGGTACAAGGGCAGCTGCATGCATTGCACGTCGTGCATCGAAGGTTCGCATAACCTGTGCAGCACGGTGCAACCGACCATCATCGGCAGCAACGGCGGCTTTGCCGACCGCATCCGCTCGCACTGGGCCTGGGCCCTGCCGATTCCGGCCGGACTCGACCCGGCGATGGCCGGGCCGTTGTTCTGTGCCGGCTCGACCGTGTTCAACCCGCTGGTGGAATTCGGCATCAAGCCCACCGACCGGGTCGGCGTGGTGGGCATCGGCGGCCTCGGTCACCTGGCGCTGCGCTTCCTCAATGCCTGGGGCTGCGACGTCACCGCCTTCACCTCATCGCTGAGCAAGCAGGACGAAGCCAGGCGCCTGGGCGCGCACAAGGTGGTCGCCTCGACCGACAGCGATGCGCTCAAGGCGATTGCCGGTACCCTGGATTTCCTGCTGATCACCGCCAACGCCAACCTCGACTGGACCGCCATGCTCGCCACCCTGCGCGGCAAGGGGCGCCTGCACTTTGTCGGCATCGTGCCCGACGCCATACCGGTGCACGTGTTCAACCTGATCCCCCAGCAAAAGGTCATGTCCGCCTCACCGGTCGGCTCACCGGCCAACACGGCGATGATGCTGGAATTCTGCGCCCGCCATCAGATCCTGCCGCAGGTCGAGATGTTTCCCATGAGCCGGATCAACGAAGCCGTCGATCACTTGCGCAGCGGCAAGGCGCGCTACCGCGTGGTGCTGGATGCCAGTCAGTGACAGGTGACGATGCGGCGGCGCATTTGAATCCATCGCCAGCAAGCCGGCTCCTACAGGTATTGCACGGTCCCTTGTAGGAGCGAGCCTGCTCGCGATGGACGTTAACGATAACGCGTGCAACCTGGATAAACGCGGCGCACTTGAATCCATCGCCAGCAAGCCGGCTCCTACGGATTGGCTGCCTGCGCAGGCGCCACTGGCATGTGCGGGTCATTCCAGGTGAATCGATAGGCCTTGCTGGACTCTTGCGGCAGGCATTTACCGTTGTCGGCCTCCAGGCCCACGATCGACCATTTCGCCCGGGCGTTTTCCCCCAGTTCACGGGCCGCTTCGGGTTTGAAGCACTGGTTCAGCACCTCATCCGGCACCAGCGCATAGGCCTTGGGATGTTCGCGCAGATACAGGGCGGCTTTTTCGATGGTTGAATAGTCCATGCCGAAATGCACGATCGGCTGACGGGCGAACAACCAGTGCCCCTCCTCCCAGTTGACCAGCACCAGATCGGCGCCTCGGGTCATGCTCGCAGCCTGGGTCATGAGCACCTGATCAACGTTGCTGCCGTCCCTGAGCGGTTCGATGAATCCACGGGCGAACCACAACGCGAACCAGGTCGCCAGCAGTGCCGGGAATACCCGACGCAAACGCGGATGCCGTTTGAACCAGCGCTTGAGCAGCCACGGGATCAACGGTGCGGCGACCAGCACCAGCCCGGGCAGCGCCGGGTAGATGTACAGCTTGCGCTTGCCCGTGCTGATACAGAAAAACAGCACCACCAGCGCCACCCAACCGAGCAATACCAGGACCCGGCCATCGCGCTTTTGCAACTGCCGTCGCCAGGCCGGCACCAGCCATGGCAGCACCAGCACCAACGGCAGCCAGTACTGCGGAATCACCTTGGTGAAGAAATACCAGAACGGTTCGCGATGATGCCACGCCGCGGCATAGCGGCCGGCGGTCTGGCGCAGGAGGATCTCCCGCGCATAGGCAACTTCATCGGCGCTGCCATTGAAGAAAATGGACAAGGCCAGGGGCAACAGCCAGATCGCGATGGCACCCAGCATCACTGCAAACCCCAGCAACCACTTGCGCGTTTCGCCGGGCATGGCCACCACGCCAGGCCAGCCTTTGCGCACCGCATAGGCATACGGGATCAGCATCAGCGCCGGCAGGAAACCCACACCCTTGGTGATCACGCCAATGCCCATGGCCGCGCAGCCCACGTAAAACCAGCGCCACGCCGGGCCCAGCAGCAGGTGGCGCGCCAGACCGTACAGGCCCAGGGAGGTGAACAGAATCAACAGGCTGTCGATCTGCCCGGTGCGCAGGATGCTGTAGGTCTGGTACGTCGCCAGGTACAGCAGCGCAGCGTTGCGCCCGGTACGTTGGGTCCACAGGCGACGGCCCAGGTCATAGACCATCGCCGTGACCGTCACCGCCGAAAACAGTCCCGGGATATAAAGCGCGATGTTCGGCTTGCCGGTCAGCCAGGTGAAAAACGCCACTGTCCACATGAAAATCGGCGGCTTGTCGCCGTAGATCTCGGCGGCCCGGTGCGGGATCAGCCACGAGCCGTTTTGCAGCATCTCCAGGGCGACGCCGAGGAAGCGCTCTTCGTCCACGTTCTGCGCCTGACGCAACCCCAGCCCCGCGCCGATCAACAACAGGGCAAGCAGCATCAGCCCCAGGCACTCGACCCGGGGCGACAAGGATCTATGCATGGTTCATTCCTTCACGCTGCGGCTTTTGGCAATCAATTGCAGGTTGCGAAAATAGACGATGGAGCCAAAGGCCTGTCCGGCGATGAACACCGGATCCTGACGGTAGATGGCGTAGGCCAGCAGCAAGGAGCTGCCGACGATGCTCAGGTACCAGAAGCTGGTCGGGATCACGCTGCGCTTTTTGTACTCGCTGTACAGCCATTGCAGGACAAAGCGCCCGGTAAAGGCGATCTGGCCGGCAAAACCGACCACCAGCCACAGGGTTTCACGGGTCAGCATCATCCTTCGAGCTCCTGGGCGATGGTGTTCAGCCGCGTGCGCTTGATCAGCCACCAGACACCGATCAGGTCAAGAATGCCGACCAGCGCGCGGTCGAGGTTGCCGTATTTCGACACCCCGGCCGTGCGCGGCCGGTGGTTGACCGGGTGCACGATCATGCGCCCGTTGTGACGCTGGATCAGCGCCGGAATGAAGCGATGCATGTGGTCGAAGTACGGCAGGCGCAGGAACGCCGCGCGCTCGATCAGCTTCAGGCCGCAACCGGTGTCCGGGGTGGCGTCCTTGAGCAGGCGCCGGCGCAGGTTGTTGGCGAAACGCGAGGCGTAGCGTTTGCTCGCGGTGTCACGACGATTGACCCGGTGCCCGGCGACCAGTTGCACGTCGACCTTGCCCGGTTCGCCACGCACCAGCGCGAGCATGCCAGGAATGTCCGCCGGGTCGTTCTGGCCGTCGCCATCGAGGGTCGCCAGCCATTGCCCGCGAGCCTCCCGTGCCGCGTGATAGAGCGAGGTGCTCTGCCCCAGCGAACGTTCGTGATGAAGGATGCGCAAGGTGTCCAGACCGTCGTGGCGGATCTGCCGCAGTTCATGCAGGGTTGCATCGGTGCTGCCATCGTCGACGACGATGATTTCGTAGGATTCATCGGCCAGCGCCACACGGATTTCCTCGAGCAATGGCTTGAGGTTGTTCGCTTCGTTCTTCGCGGGAATCAGTACGGATACAAAAATGTCTTGGCTCATGGAGTCTCTCTCGCCTTTTTGTGATTTTTTCGAGATCAGAGGCGAACGCTTCAAATCCGGTAGAACTGCCGATACCACTGCACAAATTCTCTTACGCCGGTTTCCAGCGTCACCTGCGGGCTGAAACCCACCCACTCGGCCAGTGCCGAGACATCGGCCCAGGTCTTGACCACATCGCCGGCCTGCATCGGCAGGTAGTTGCGCCGGGCCTGCTGATCCAGCGCCGACTCCAGGCACTCGACGAAATCCAGCAACGCCACCGGCATGCCACGCCCGATGTTGAACAGCCGGTTGACCCCGGTAGCCGTGCCTTGCGGCACTGCAGGTTTTGGGCGCAACCGGGCGATGGCTTCGACAATGTCGTCGACATAAGTGAAGTCCCGCGACATCCGGCCCTGGTTGTAGATGTCGATGGGCAGGCCCTTGAGGATGGCGTCGGTAAACTTGAACAGCGCCATGTCCGGGCGACCCCACGGGCCATAGACGGTAAAAAAGCGCAGGCCGCTGGCTTTAAGGCCATACAAATGGCAGTAACTTTCAGCCAGCAATTCATTGGCGCGCTTGCTCGCGGCATAGAGCGAAACGGGATGATCGACAGGGTCCTCGACACTGAACGGCATCTTGCTGTTGGTGCCGTACACCGAACTGCTCGAGGCGTAGATCAGGTGCCCGGGACGATGGTGCCGGCAGGCTTCCAGCACATTGAGGAACCCCACCAGGTTCGATTGCGCATAGATGTCCGGGTTGTCCAGCGAGTAACGCACCCCGGCCTGGGCGGCCAGGTGTATCACCTCGGTAAAACCGTAGTCCTGAAACAGGCTCATCAATGCCGGTTTGTCGACGATGTCCATTTTCCGGAAGCGAAAACCCGGCAATGCCTCCAGCACCTTTAGGCGTGCGTGCTTGAGTTCCACGTCGTAGTAGTCATTGAGGTTGTCGATACCGACGACGTCCTGCCCCTCGCGACACAGGCGCCGGACCGTATGAAAACCAATGAAGCCGGCCGCACCGGTGACCAGGACGGTCATTCGTTGCGCGCCGGCGACTGCGCCGTGATCGGCGCGAGATGAGTGATCCAGACCAGCTTCATGTGCAGTTCCTGCTTATGGCGTCATTGCACGCACGGTTGCGTCATGAAGCTTATAAAACAGGAACATTTCAGTTTGGATAACGCCGTACTCGACCGCTGCAAAAAACCCTATCTGGCCGATCCGGCGTGGGGCTTGTAAAACCGGAACAGACCGATATCCACGGTCCTGATGTATTCCTTGGCCCAATCCGGCTTGACCGTACGATCATGGAAATACAAGGCACCCTGGGTGCGATCCGGCAGTTCCTTGTTCAGGGCCTTGCGCGCGATTTCCTTGGCCATCGCGTAAGGCACTTCTTCCTGGACCGAGTCGGATTTGCCGTCACACCACCAGGAGAACTGGCAACTCTTGCTCTCCGAACCCTGCTTGACCACTTTGCACACCGTGTCCGGAAAGCCCTCGTGGCCCAGGCGATTCATCACCACGTTGGCCACCGCCTCCATGTCGGCGGAGTCCTTGCCCTTGGCTTCCCAGTAGATCGACCGAGCCAGGCACGTGATCGCATCGTCCAGCGGCGCGGCACCCGCCGGGTCAACGGCCTGGACTTCGGACTGGGTAATGGCATCGGCCTTGGGAGTCGTTGCGGAGCCTTTATTCTCGGCGGCCTTCTGTTCCAGCACCTCGGCCTTGTTCTCGGCCGACGCCTGTTTTTGCTCTTGATCCGAAGCGAAAACCGGGCCGGCAAGCAACGTGAGGGCAAGGCAGGTGGCGATCCAGTGGAGGCGCATGATCGATCTCACTCGGTGAGCGGTTCGATTCAGTGTAGTAGTGAAATGATTGCACCCGCCCCACTACACTTTGGATAAATCCGTTGTCTTACACGGGGCAACTTCGCGCATCATGGGCGCAATCTGCTCAAGGGGGATTTTCATGGGTTACATCTCATCCGCACTGCGTTTGGCCGGTTTGTCACTGGGCCTGGTATTCGCCACCAACGCCATGGCGGCCGACGAAGCGCAATTGATCGAATCGATCAACGTCTACCGCAGCCAACTGCAGCGCTGTGCCGGCCAGGTCTCATCGGAGTTGCCGCCGCTGTCGGCCGACCCGCGCCTGGTGCTGTCCGCCCCGAGCATCGGCAACCTGCAGCAGGCCATGGCCACTGCCGGTTACCCGATGAAGAACGTGCAGGCCATCAGCCTGTCCGGGCCTCGCGATGCCGCCTCGGCGATGAAAGCGATTCAGGAGAGTTTTTGCCAGATCGTCCTCGACCCGCAATTCGTCGATGTCGGCGTCAGCCGCCAGGACCGTGAATGGCGCATCGTGGTCGCACGGCCATTGTTGAGCGCACGCCTGGGCGACGCGCAGGCCGAAGGCCAGAAGCTGCTCACCGAACTCAACGCAGCCCGCACCCGGCCACGCCAGTGCGGCGCGCAATCCTTTGCCGCCGCACCACCGCTGGCCTGGAACGCCACGCTGGCCAGCGCCGCCGAAGGCAACTCGCGCTCCATGGCCAACAACAACTATTTCGACCACAAGGACCGCGACGGCCGCACCCCGGGCGACCGCGCGGAACTGGCCGGGTATAACTTCCAGCAGATCGGCGAAAACATCGCCGCCGGGCAGGATACCGCACACAAGGTGGTAGAAGGCTGGCTGACCAGCCCCGGCCACTGCGCCAACCTGATGAACCCGCAGTTCCGCGAACTGGGCGCGGCGTACGCGACGGATCCGAAGAGCGATGCGGGGATTTACTGGACGGCGATGTTTGGGGCGCAGTGAGCAATTTGGCGAATTTCTTTACGGCGAGGTAACAAAATGACAAGCATCCCGATAGGTTTGATTGCCGGATTGATACTGGCGCCGATGATACTGACTTGTTTTGCTGTCGCATTCATCGCACACAAGTACGTTGACTCGATCGAAGAGCGTCTACCCAATTGCTCTTTTATAAAAACCACCAGAGACGCATTTTCAACTGACGGTCTGGTCGGCAAGGTCATGCGCGGTGGTGTTATTGCCTTGGTATTGATGATGCCTGGACTCAGCGCTCGAAGAGGCGTTGTTGATGCCAAAGAAGTGGAAAACCTTCCAAGGCACTACAAGAATCTTTTGATAATTCCGGTGATTATTTTGTTCGTTTTGTTTTTTTCCCTGATCGCACTCAGGGTTTCAACCTACTTCATAGGGAGCCATTGAAACGTACTAAAGAATCAAGTCCGTTCTGGAAAAATCACACCGCCTGCCCAACAAAAAACCCGGAGACCCATCGTGGGCTCCGGGTTTCATTTTTCGCAGTGAACCTCAGTGGCTACTCATCCCGACCGCATGCATCAACCTCCGCAACGCCCCCGCCACCACCCCCAACGCAACCACACTGCCCAGCCAGTTTTTGGTATCAGCGATCAGCGCACCCCAACCAGCGGCGGCACCTTTGTAGGGTTTGTAGCGGTCGACTTGAGACATGGTACTTCTCCGTGTCAATGCACACCGGCTTGGACCGGATTCAGGTCATTGTTCGAATTGACGGAGAAAGCATATGAATGGCGTTTAAATATTGTCTAATCGCTATTTATGACAGCATTATCCAAACGCTCCATCACGATTTTTTAACTTTATTTTCAATTACTTGAAATAACTTTAGGCTCATTTACCACAAAATAAAGTTCATCATAGATCCGGTCGATCACCCGGTCACTAATAGTGATTGGACGCCCGTTAAAGTTGCTCTTAGCTTGCGCTCAACAAATCCGTTATTAACAGAATTCGCATCTGTAGGAGCGAGCCTGCTCGCGATGGACCCAAGGGCACCGCGCTCAACCAGAAAGCCCGCGTAATCGTTAACGACCATCGCGAGCAGGGCTCGCTCCTACAGGTTTTTCGGATATTCATTCAATGCGTGCGGTTCCAAGCGAGGGTGTCATGTCAGAACGAGTCCTGATCGATGGGTTTGCAAGGCGCGTGGACTATCTGCGGATGTCGGTCACCGACCGCTGCGATTTCCGTTGCGTCTATTGCATGGCCGAGGACATGCAGTTCCTGCCGCGCCAACGGGTGCTGACCCTGGAAGAGATTTACCAACTGGCACAAAGCTTCGTCGCACTGGGCACCCGCAAGATTCGCCTCACCGGCGGCGAGCCGCTGATTCGTCCGGGCGTGGTGCAACTGTGCGAGAAGATCGCCGCCCTGCCCGGCTTGCGTGAGCTGTGCATGACCACCAACGGTTCGCAGTTGGCCCGATTGGCCGGGCCGCTGTTCGACGCCGGGGTCAAGCGCCTCAACATCAGCCTCGACTGCCTGGACCCGCAACGTTTTCGCGAGCTGACCCGCACCGGTGACCTGGCGCAGGTGATCAAGGGCATCGACGCGGCCAACCAGGCCGGTTTTCGCAACACCAAGCTCAATTGCGTGGTGATGAAAGGCCGCAACGACCATGAGATCAATGATCTGGTGAGCTTCGCCATCGACCGCAACCTCGACATCTCCTTCATCGAGGAAATGCCGTTGGGCACCATCCACGAGCACAGCCGCGCCGAAGCGTTTTTCGCAAGCAGCCAGGTCCGCGAGCGCATCGCCGAACGCTACACTTTGATTGATTCCGCCGAGTCGACCCAGGGGCCGTCGCGCTACTGGCGCCTGGCCGAGGCGCCGCAGATTCGCCTGGGGTTCATCTCGCCCCACAGCCACAACTTTTGCGACACCTGCAATCGGGTGCGGCTGACCGTGGAAGGACGTCTGCTGCTGTGCCTGGGCAATGAGCACTCGGTGGATCTCAAGGCTGTGTTGCGCAGCCAACCCGGACAGCCCGAGCGCCTGGAAAAGGCCATTATCGAGGCGATGAAACTCAAGCCTTATCGACACAACTTCGAAGTGAACGACGATGTCCAGGTGGTTCGCTTCATGAACATGACGGGCGGCTGAAACCCATGATCGTGAGACCCAAACCCAACCTGATCGGCGTGCTGACGTCCCTCAAGGGTTCGATTGCCAAGCGCATCGCCTGGCGCAGCCTGATGGTGACGCTGCTCGCCTCGGCCATCGTGCTCATCGAAACCTTGCACCCCAGTTACTTTTCCAAGGTCAGCGCCACGCCCTTCACGCTGCTGGGTTTGTCGCTGTCGATCTTCATGAGCTTTCGCAACAACGCTTGCTACGACCGCTGGTATGAAGCACGCAAGGCCTGGGGCGATGTGATCGTCGAGGTCCGCTCGATGATTCGTGAAACCCTGGTGATCAAGGACACGGATGAACGGCATACGATCCTCAGCAACCTGTGCGGCTTTGCCCATGCCCTGAACGCGCGGCTGCGCCAGGAAAACGAAATGGCCGCCAGTGGCGACTGGCTGCAGCCGATGCCCAAGGGCAACTCCACGGACGTTACCGGACAAATACTGATGCAGGTCGGTCAGCAGTGCTCGACACTCAACGAATCCGGGGCGATCAACGACTGGCGCTACACGCTCATGGCCAATCATCTGACCAGCCTGACCCATGCCCAGGCCGTCTGTGAGCGGATCAAGAACACCCCGCTTCCCTTCCCCTACACCCTGTTGCTGCACCGCACCATCTACCTGTTCTGCATCCTCCTGCCGTTCGCCATGGCCGAACCCCTGGGCTGGCTGACGCCGATTTTCACGGCGATTGTCAGCTACACCTTTTTCGGCCTGGATGCGATTGCCGATGAACTGGAAGACCCGTTCGGCCGCGACGAAAACGACCTGCCCACCGACGCCATCGTGCGCAACATCGAGCGTGATGTGCTGACGGCTCTGGGCGTGACGGAGTTACCGCCACAACTGGAGCCGGTGGATTTTGTGTTGACCTGATTTTCAGGAAACACACAAAACCTGTGGGAGCGGGCCTGCTCGCGATGGCGGTGGGTCTGCCAACACGCGCCGCCAGGGCCCGATGGCACTGGCACAAACTCCGCCTGAAGCGTCTATCCAACGCGCTCGCGCGTAGCTACAGTCCCGGGTTCAACGCTTATCTGCGCAAGGAATTTCCGCTTGAGCCCGACACCCTCCCCGATCACCGGACAGGCTGTGCCACCCCCGCGCACTATCAGCCTGCGCGAAGCCTTCCTGTTCTGGCTCAAGCTCGGTTTCATCAGTTTCGGCGGGCCGGCCGGGCAGATTTCGATCATGCATCAGGAACTGGTCGAGCGCCGGCGCTGGATTTCCGAGCGGCGCTTTCTGCACGCGCTCAACTACTGCATGTTGCTGCCCGGACCCGAGGCCCAGCAGTTGGCGACTTACATCGGCTGGCTGATGCACCGGACCTGGGGCGGCGTGATCGCAGGCGTGCTGTTTGTGTTGCCGTCGCTGTTCATCCTGATTGCCTTGTCCTGGGTGTACATCGCCTTTGGTGACGTGCCCGTGGTCGCCGGACTCTTTTACGGGATCAAGCCGGCGGTCACTGCCATCGTGGTCCAGGCCGCTCACCGCATCGGCTCGCGGGCGCTGAAGAACGGCTGGTTGTGGGGCATCGCCGCCGCGTCCTTCGTGGCCATCTTCGTGCTCAATGTGCCGTTTCCGTTGATCGTGCTCGGTGCGGCGGTCATCGGTTATTTCGGCGGACGGCTGGCGCCGCAAACGTTCAGGACCGGTGGCCACGGCGCGACGAAACAATCCTTCGGCCCGGCAGTGATCGACGACGACACGCCACCCCCTGAGCACGCCCGCTTCAGCAGTTTGAAGCTGGCGCGGCTGGCGGTGGTCGGGGTGATTTTGTGGACGCTGCCCATGGCCATGCTCACCGCACTGTTCGGCTGGGAAGGCACGCTGACCCAGATGGCCTGGTTCTTCACCAAGGCCGCGCTGCTGACCTTTGGCGGCGCCTATGCCGTGCTGCCGTACGTTTATCAGGGCGCGGTCGGTCACTATGGGTGGCTGACGCCGACACAGATGATCGACGGCCTGGCGCTGGGCGAAACCACGCCAGGTCCGTTGATCATGGTCGTTGCCTTCGTCGGTTTCATCGGCGCGTACGTGCAGCAGGTCTTCGGCCCGGACCAGGCGTTTGTCGCCGGTGCCATCGCCGCCACGCTGGTGACCTGGTTCACCTTCCTGCCTTCGTTCCTGTTCATCCTCGCCGGGGGCCCACTGGTGGAGTCGACGCACAACGAGCTCAAGTTCACCGCGCCGCTGACGGCCATTACGGCCGCCGTGGTCGGCGTGATTTTCAATCTGGCGTGTTTCTTTGCCTACCACGTGCTCTGGCCCAAAGGCTTCGAGGGACAACTGGACTGGCCTTCGCTGCTGATCGCTCTGCTGGCGGGCATTGCGCTGCTGCGTTTCAAGCGCGGGGTGATCGAGGTGTTGATCGGCTGCGGGCTGATCGGCCTCGGGATTCACCTTGCAGGTTGAAGGGCGACCCCCTACTATCCAGCATCCCCGGAGGCTTCGGCCTCCAACGTTGTCCGCAGCCGGAAACACGCGCATGAAGCGTATTGTCAACCTGCCCATGGCCTTGCGCCGCTCGAAACTGCGTCATTCCGCACGTCCGCCGGATAGCGCCCTGCTCGCCTGATTGGCGGGCCCCCTCCTTCGCTATCCCTGCCAATGCTCAGACGCTACAGCCCCCCTGTGGGAGCGAGCTTGCTCGCGATTGCGGTGTGTCATTCAACATTGATATCGAATGATCCACCGCAATCGCGAGCAAGCTCGCTCCCACAGGTTCCGCGGTCGCCTGACCGGCATTGGTTGATCTCCTTTTGCGTGGACACCGACATGACTCAACGTTGCAATTCCTACTACACCGCCACCCTCAACCAGGACACGGACTACCCGACGCTGCAAGGCCGGCACCGGGTTGACGTGGTGATCATCGGCGGCGGTTTCACCGGCGTGGCCACCGCCGTCGAACTGGCGGAAAAAGGCCTGAAGGTCGCTATCGTCGAAAGCCACAAGATCGGCTGGGGCGCCACCGGGCGCAACGGCGGCCAGGTCACCGGCAGCCTGTCGGGTGACGAGGCCATGCGCAAACAGATGCGCCGGACCCTCGGCGATGAAGTCGACGATTTCATCTGGAACCTGCGCTGGCGCGGGCACCAGATCATCCAGCAACGCGTGGAAAAATACGCCATCGCCTGCGACCTCAAGCACGGCCACCTGCATGCGGCGTACAAACCGGCGCACATGGTCGGCTTGCGCAAGGATTACGAAGAGGCCGTGCACCGTGGCATGGGCGATGAAGTCAGCCTGCTCGACCGTAGCCAGGTGCGCGACCTGCTGCAAAGCGACCTGTACCACGGCGCGATCAAGAACACGCGCAACATGCACCTGCACCCGCTCAACCTGTGCATAGGCGAAGCTCGCGCCGCCGAAAGCCTGGGCGCGCTGATCTTCGAAAACAGCGAAGTGCTGGAAATCATCCACGGCGACAAGCCGGGTGTACGCACCGCCCACGGGCACATCGACGCCAACCAGGTGCTGCTGGCCGGCGATGTCTATCACAAACTGGAACCAGGCAAGCTCAAGGGCAAGATTTTCCCGGCCATGGGCGGCATCGTCACCACCGCGCCGCTGGGCGAGCTGGCCAAACAGATCAACCCCGAAGACCTGGCGGTCTATGACTGTCGCTTCGTGCTCGACTACTACCGCCTCACCGCCGACGGTCGCCTGTTGTTCGGTGGCGGCGCCAACTACAGCGGCAAGGATTCACGGGACATCGCCGCCGAGCTACGCCCGTGCATCGAGCAGACCTTCCCGGCGCTCAAGGGCGTGGCCATCGACTACCAGTGGAGCTGCGCGATGGGCATTGTGATCAACCGCATCCCGCAACTGGGCAAGCTGTCGGACAACGTCTGGTATTGCCAGGGCTACTCCGGCCACGGCATCGCCACCACCCACATCATGGGTGAAATCATGGGTCGGGCGATCACAGGACAATTACAGCAGTTCGACACCTTCGCCGCCTGCCAGCACATCCGCGTGCCCATGGGCGACCTGCTGGGCAACCCGATGCTCGCCGCCGGCATGTGGTACTACCAGATGCTTGAGCGGTTGCGCTGAGGTTGTTGGCCAGCACATATGGAGGTTGATTGTGCTGGCCCCATCGTCGGATCGCCGCCCGGAGCAAGCCCGCTCCCACAGGGATCTTCGGTGTTCGCACAATTTGTGCTTCACATTGCCCACTGTGGGAGCGGGCTTGCCCGCGATGGGGCCGGCACATTCTATACAGCTCTCAAACCTGCACCACCTCAATTCCCAGCCCCCGGTAATCCTCGACATTCCCCGACGCCACATGCCGCTCGGTGATCAGCGTGTGCACGCGCTGACAGGGCGCGACGACAAAGGGTTCCACCGCGCCGAGTTTGTCCGCCGTGGTGACCGCAATCACATGGGACGCACAATCGAGCATCGCCTGTTTCACCGGCACTTCATCAAAATGCAGTGAACTGAGACCCACCTGTGGGTGTATCGCACAAACCCCGGTAAACAGCAGGTCGGCCTTGATCCCCGCCAGCAACCGCAGGGTTTCGTGGCCGCTGGCCGACATCGTCGCCGGGTTGAGCTGACCGCCGGCCAGGATCACCTTGATGCCCTTGTATTCAGACAGGGTAATGGCCGTCATCGGCGATGCGGTAACCGCGGTGATGACGATGTCCGCCAGCAGCGCACGTGCGATCTGCAAGGTGGTGGTGCCGGAATCGAACACCACGATCTGACCGTCCTGCACCTGTCGCGCCGCCAGTTGCGCCAGATGGGTTTTCACCTCGTCGGTCTCGCTGATCCGGGTGAAGTAGTCCTTGCCCGTGTCCTTGGGTCGCGGCAACGCCCCGCCGTGCACCCGCTGCACCAGGCCGGCGCTGGCCAGGTCCGCCAGATCGCGGCGGATGGTGTCTTCGGACACGGCGAAATGCTGGCTCAACTCCGAGGCCATGACCTTGCCGTCACGCTCGAGGATCAACAGGATTTTTTGCCGGCGCACTGACGGAAGTTCGGCAGCGGAATGATTGTCATGCATGTTTTTGCCCGCTTGTGCGTGTAATTGCACGTTTCACGAGGATATCCGCAACCGCAAGCAAAGACAACGAACCGGCCGGGTATCATTTCTTTCGATCTTTCAAATCATTACAGCGAATTTTTTATTTTTTCGTGACCTGTTCAAGATGGCGCCGTCTCTCATGCTTTGGATGGAAACCTCATGAATATCAATTTTGCCTTTGCCTGCATGATCGTGTTCTCGTTCACGATCGCCCTGGTACACGCTTGACCGCTGCCGGGAATGCTGGGCAGATAGAGCGCCCAGCCTCTACCTGAGTCAGCTCATGCTTGTGTCCGTCGTAGCCAATGGTTCCCTTCTTACGCCTGGACAGTCCGATACTACGGTGCCCTGGTGGAGCTTCACCAAAACCGTGCTCGCGGCGGCTGCGTTGACGCTGGTGCGCGATGGCCTGGTCGAGCTTGATCACCGCGTGGCCGAAGGCCCGTTCAGCCTGCGCCAATTGCTGCGCCATGAGGCTGGTCTGGCCGACTATGGCGAACTCGCCGACTACCACGCCGCCGTTGCCGGCCATGAAAACCCGTGGTCGGCCGAAGACATGTTGCGCCGCCTCGACGCCTCGCGATTGCGCTACGCACCGGGGGACGGCTGGCGTTATTCGAACGTCGGCTACCTGTTCGTTGCACGTCTCATCGAGCGCACTACCGGCCTCACGCTCGAAGAGGCCTTGAACCAGCGCATCTTCACTCCCCTGGGTTTGTCCCGTGTACGCCTTGCGAAAACCCGCGCCGATCTGGCCAACATCACGGGCAACGTCGCCGGTTACGACCCCGGCTGGGTCTATCATGGCTTGCTCGTCGGCCCGCTGGCACAGGCCGCCCTGTGCCTGGACCGTCTGCTGGGTGGCGATCTCCTGCCACATGCCCTCTTACTCGAGATGCAAACCACCCGTGCACTGGGCGGCCCGATTGCCGGTCGCCCGTGGACGGCCCCCGGTTATGGCCTCGGCCTGATGCAGGGCGCGGTGGAGAACGGCCTGACCTTGAGCGGCCATACCGGCGGCGGCCCGGGCAGCACACTGGCCGTTTACCGCTGCGTCCAGGGCAGTCACTCCGCGTGTTGCGCGGTGTTTGCTGCAAGTGACTTTGAGGGGGCCGCCGAAACAGAGGTTGTAAGGCGCCTGGGGTCAATCTGTGCAAGCTGGCGGCAAAAAGCCTGACAGATGCGTAATTTGCTCTATAACCAGTGGTGACATGATTTGCGCTTAGCGGAACGGGAAGGTTCCTGCGCCAATCGATCTCAAGCAAAGCCGCGGGCACATGGATACCTGCCAGGAGACGCCACCCATGAAATCCCTGAAGATCGCTGCCAGTGATGGCACCCCAGAATGTTTCAAGAACGCCCGGGAAGTGGTCCAGCTCAGCCAGACCGACTTCACCGATGTCGCAGTAGCGGTTGTCTCGGTCAATGACGTGCTCGCCGGCGCCCTGGATGTCATCCAGCGCACCGGTTTCGATATCCCGATTTTCCTCGTGGCCTCCCCCGGCACCAGCACCCGCCCCCGGGAAGTCTACAAACACCTCAATGACGTGCTGCTGCAAGTGAACGGGATCTTCGACCTGTCACCCAGCAACGTCGAATACCATGGCAACCAACTGGAGACAGCGGCCAAGGCCTATGAAGAAAGCCTGCTGCCACCGTTCTTCGACTCGCTCAAGCACTACACCGAGGCGGCCAACGCGACCTTTGCCTGCCCCGGACACCAGGGCGGCCAGTTTTTCCGCAAGCACCCGGCCGGCCGGCAGTTTTTCGATTTCTTCGGCGAGACACTGTTTCGCGCCGACATGTGCAACGCCGACGTCAAACTCGGCGACCTGCTGATCCACGAAGGCCCGGCGCTACTGGCGCAAAAACACGCCGCGCAGGTATTCAACGCCGACAAGACCTACTTCGTGCTCAACGGCACCTCGGCCTCGAACAAAGTGGTGACCAACGCCCTGCTGACCCCCGGCGACCTGGTGCTGTTCGACCGCAACAACCACAAATCCAACCACCAGGGTGCGCTGCTGCAGGCCGGTGCCACGCCGGTCTATCTGGAAACCGCGCGCAACCCCTACGGCTTCATCGGCGGCATCGACGCCCACTGCTTCGAAGAAGATTACCTGCGCGAGCTGATTGCCGAAGTCGCCCCGGACAAGGCCCAAGAGGCTCGGCCGTTCCGCCTGGCGATCATTCAACTGGGCACCTACGACGGCACCGTCTACAACGCCCGGCAAGTGGTCGACCGCATCGGCAAGCTGTGCGACTACATCCTGTTCGACTCGGCGTGGGTCGGCTACGAGCAGTTCATCCCGATGATGAAAGACTGCTCGCCGCTGCTGCTCGACCTCGACAAAAACGACCCGGGCATCTTCGTCACCCAGTCGGTGCACAAACAGCAGGCCGGTTTTTCCCAGGCCTCGCAGGTGCACAAGAAAGACCGCCACATCAAGGGCCAGGCCCGCTACTGCAACCATCACCGGCTGAACAACGCCTTCATGGCCCAGGCCTCGACCAGCCCCTTCTACCCGCTGTTCGCCTCGCTGGACGTGAATGCACGCATTCACTCGGGCCGCAGCGGCCTGCGCCTGTGGGAAGACTGCGTAAAGTTCGGCATCGAAGCACGCAAGCTGATCCTCGAAGCCTGCACCATGGTCCGCCCGTTCGTGCCGTACACCATTGAAGGCCGTGCCTGGGAAGACTATCCAACGGAGGAAATCGCCAACGACATCCGCTTCTTCGAGTTTCATCCCAAGGATCGCTGGCATGCCTTTGGCGGTTACGCCGAGAAGCAGTACTTCATCGACCCGTGCAAGCTGCTGTTCACCACCCCGGGCATCGACCCGGTCGACGGCAGCTACACCGACTTCGGTATTCACGCCGGCATCCTCGCCAACTTCCTGCGCGAGAACGGCATCGTCCCGGAAAAATGCGACCTCAACTCGATCCTGTTCCTGCTCACCCCGGCCGAAGACTGGGCGAAGATGACCCACCTGGCCGCGCAGATCGCCCGCTTCGAACGCTTCATCAGCGATGACGCGCCGATGAGCCGGGTGCTGCCGGCGATCTATGCGCAACATCAGGAGCGCTACCGCAACTACACCATCCGCCAGCTCTGCCAGGAAATGCACGACCTGTACCGCCACCACAACGTGCAGCAACTGCAGAAGGACATGTTCCGCAAGGAACACTTCCCGAAAAAGGCCATGAACCCGCAGCAAGCGCAAATCGAGTACATCCGCGGCAACGTCGAACTGGTGGCGCTGGCGGATGCCGATGGGCGCATTGCCGCTGAAGGCGCGCTGCCTTACCCACCGGGCGTGCTCTGCATAATCCCGGGCGAAGTCTGGGGTGGCGCGGTGCTGAAGTACTTCCTGGCGTTGGAGGAAGGCATCAACCGCTTGCCGGGTTTCACGCCGGAGTTGCAAGGGGTGTACTTGAAGCAGGAAGGCGGTCGTACCCGGGCTTATGGGTATGTGATCAAGGCTTGATCCATGAGCAGGCGCTGTTGCAGACCCGGGTCTGCAACAGCGCCTGATTTTGCATTCCCCTCACGCTTGCGCAGGACGCTCCCCCAGCGTCTCCTGGCCGCAGGCACCCGCCTGTGGCAGCAGGCTGATTTCGACACGTCGGTTGGCGGCGCGCCCGGCTTCGCTGTCATTGCCGCTGATCGGCTGGCTGGCGGCAAAGCCCTGGACCGCAAAGCAACTGTCGGAGATCTCGCCCATGCGCTGCATCCAGTCCCGTACGGCAGAGGCACGCGCGTGGGAGAGCTGGAAATTCTGCTGCTCACTGCCACGACCATCCGAATGCCCGCCAATGACAATCAGCCAGCCGGGCCGGGCCTTGATGTCGACCAGGGCGCTGATCAGGATCTTCGTCGAACCCGGCTTGAGCTCGGCGCTGCCGGCCTCGAACAGCGACAGACTGTCCAGGTGCACCGGCGCGACAATAGTCGGTGGCGGTTGCAATAGATGCGCCAGGCGTTGCTCGGCAACGCCGGTCGAACCGAGCCACCAAGCACCGCTGACCAGGCCCGTCACAACGGCTGCTGCGCACAGCCACCGGGCAACGGAACGCTTCGCCGGCGGCATTTCAGGCATGGGCAAAGGGTTGGGCGGCAATATCACCACGGGCATCAACCCGGGCGGCGCCGGCTCCCTTGCAGGCGGCGAGAGTGTGCCCACCACAACGCTGCTGCGCTGCATGCGCCGGATCAGGCTCTCGATCTGCTGGCGCAAGGCATGCAAGGCCACCACCGGCGGTTGCGCCTGCAGCTCCAGGCGCTGCTGCAAACGCGCCAGCCCGCTGTCCAGTTGGAGCAGCTCGGGGAAGTGTTGTGCCCCCGGCGCCAGATTGCGCAACAACGCCTGCCACTGCACACACAACCAGGCCAGGATATCCAGGCGCACCGACGCCATGGGTGGCCAACAGGCTGCCCATTGGCCGCACAGGGTTTCGATTAGTGTCACGCCTTGGCTCATACCTTCCACGCCATGCCGCTGGCTGCGCGCCAAGGCAAACGCGGCGGCCGTCTGCAGGTCTGCGCCGTTGTGTTCGAACAGTGCCAGGCACCACTGCTCCACTTTCGCCCAATCCACATCGGGACAGGCCGGGTGACCCAACTTCGCCAGCTCTTCGCGCAGCGCAATAAACTCACCATGACCGCGCGGATCACCGCCCAGCCGAATACGCATTTCAAATAGCACCGTCAGCCTCCGTTGCTTTACAGGTTCAGGGTTTCGACAGCCATTGCTGTCGTTTCAGATGGCGCACCAGGACTTTGCCCTCCGCTGCCAGGGTGGTACCGAAGGTCACCTGCCGGCCGCTTTTGAGCTGGACATCGAGGCTGTACTCCAGATGGCCCGGCAAAGCCTGCTCGAGCAACGCGATGTGCACCGTCGCCAGGCGCGGCTCGTACTTGACCAGGGTGTTTTGCATGGCCCTCATCAGCACGTGCGCCGAGCCCGGCAGGCCCTGCAGGATCTGGCCCATGTCGGGAAGACCATAATCGGGCAAGTGCGCGAGGGTTCCTGCCCGGCTGTTGAGGATACGTTGCAGGTTGTCCAGTACCGACAGCGTGTGCTGGTCTTCTTCATTCACTTGATGCAGGTCCAGGTCACCGTCGAAGTTCTGCAGCAGTGTTTCGTAAAGCGATGGATTGAGGTCAGGCATGGTCAGTCCCGGGCCAATGCACGCAGGGTCAATTGGTTGTCCCCCAGCTCGATGACCCGCGCCCGGTCCGGGTCGAGATCGTCGCGGTTCAAGGTCAGGCGCCAAGTATTCATCTGCACATCGGGGTTACGAAACAGCGCGACCACCGTGACGAAACGCGCGTCCTTGTCCAGCGGCACATCCAGTTTCGCGCCCTCGCCAGGCTTGATCACCAGCGCCCGGGTATCGAGCAAATTGCCGGCCAGCGCCTGCTCGTCGCCACCGAGCAGGCTGTCGTAGGAAGCCCTGTGCAGTGCCTTGCTGTCGCTCAGTTGATAGACCCGCACCAGCGTCGGGACCGACATCGCATTCATGTCCGCAACATCAGTGTTGATGGCCGTGCGGGCACTGAAATCCAGGCGCAGGTCTTTCACCTGTTTGTAGAAAATCGAACGGGTGGCAGATGCCGTGCCTTCCGAGACAGTCTGAGTGACACCACAGCCGGCGAGCACTACCGCCAGCGTCGTCAGGATCAATGAATTACCAACGGTACGCGACATGCTGTGCTTCCCTGTTCCGAGTATTTTTCGTCAGGCCCTGATAGCGGCCCAGATTGATAGTGATGGTGTCGTGTTCCCCGCCCTGCCAGGTGTCACAGCCCGAACCCAGCATGCCGGTCATGCCCAGGCGGATCGGCGCCCGCCCCAGCACCGGTTGCGGCAAGCTGCGCACCGGCAGCGATAACTGCAGCCTGGCGGTGCAGCGCCAGCCCAGGTAGACCCGCAGCAACACCAGCAGGTCGTTGTACAACTGGCCATCGGGCAACCAGCCCCGTGCTTCATCCCGGTCCCGGGTGAACAGCGCCAGGTGCAGCTGGCTGTTGGCGTCGAATCCGTTGCTCCCAAGCGGCGTGCCCTGGGACAGACTGACCGGACGACGCGCCGACAAGCTCGCCGGATGGACCAGGGGGATTTTCTGCGGCCAGTGCGGCGTGATCCTCGCCCGGGTTTCAGGCGCCAGCAACGACACCAGCGCAGTGATGCCTTCGGCATTGCGGGTGGGCATACGCATCACACTGAGCAGCGCAAGAAAGCGCGAAACCGGCGTGGCAATCCGCTTGGCCGTGCCGGGAATCCCCAGTCCCACCAGGCCCAGCAAGCACTGGGAAGTCGCATCGCTGCCGCCGGACTCGAAGGTGGCCGGGTAGGAATACTTGCGCCAGATCCGATAGAACTGGGTGAAGATCCGGTGGTTGAAAATATCCAGAAATGCCTCAAGCGCCTCATGCCCGTCGCGGCGCTGGGCAATGTCGTCGACAAAGGCCGTCGGCAATGGCGAGTCGACGCCGTACAAGCCCAACAGCCGGGTGCGCACGGTCGCCGGGCGCAGCGGTTGGCGGTCGTCGATTTCGATGGCCTTCAGTTCACCGGCAGGAAAGCCCATGCCGGGGTCCGGGCGAAAGCGTACCGGGTCGTCCGCCGGTTGGCTGGTACTGCCCAGCGGCGGATGGCCTGGCAGGGCTTGCTCCAGCAACTGGCAGAACCGGTACAGACTCGCTTCGGCCACCCGCCCTTCCAGCGCTTCGAGCAATCCGCCGGCTTTCAGCCGGGAATACGCTGACTGTGGTTCTCGTTCCATCGCAGGCACTTTCCAGTAGGTTGAAGGATCAGCGTGAGCTGGTTGAACAGGTGAATGTCGGCGTACAGCGCGAAGAAGCGATGGAGCATTTCGCCGAACAGGCTGATGTCGCCCTCGCCGCAAAAACCATGGGCGTCGAGGGTCACTTCGATGTCCACGCCGCGCAGCAGAAAGCCCTTTTCGAACCGCTGCACCAGGTGGTGCCTGACTTCGACGATAGCCGCCAGGCGACGGCGGTTCAGCTCGCTACCGCTCCAGTCGTACAGCGCCAGGGTGCCGCGCAGCACTTCGGCGTTATCGAGCATCGGCAGGAAGTTGGAACCCAGGTGACTGAGTACTCGCCAGTGGAAACGATCGCGGTTCGGCGGATAGCACGGCAAGGTCGGGGCGCTCAGATTGCGCACGCGCAAGCCGCTCAAGGCGGTGTTGACCAGCCCATCAAGCAGGGTGCTTTGCAGCGCCTTGCGTGGCAGCAGGCCGTGGGTCCCGGTCAGTTGCAGGGACAGGCTCTGGCTGCCCTGCAAGCGATCCTGATCGAAGCCGTCGCCCCCGAGAATCAGCCAGGTATCGTGCAGGCCATTGGCACCTCGCTTGAGGCGGGTATGGAAGTAACGCTCGGGCGCCTCGTCGCGCAACATTCCGCCCTTGTGACGAAAACTGCTGAAGGGCACATAGTCCAGACGCTCGGTGTTCTTCGATGCGGTGACCCGATCCACCGAGTAGATTTCCGTGTGACCGTCCTGCAGGCGCATGGGACGCAACAGGTAGTCAGTTTGCAAGGGATCCAGCGGCATCGGATCGGCTTCCAGGGTGAACAGATTGATCACCGGTACCGCATGCAGGCGAAGGTGTTCGGCGCTCAGGTTGAATGCCTGCGGCCACGACTCGCGCAGGACCACCTCCAGTTCGAACCAGGGCATATCCGCATTGATGCTCACCTGCTCCAGGCCATGGAGAGTGACGAACATGAACTTCTCGCGGAAGGTGAAATATTCCAGCAGCAGCTGATAGCCGCTGAACGCGCTGTCGCCCTTTGGCCACAAGCGGTCCTCATCGGCAAAGCCTTTAGGCGCGAAATGACCTGCCAGTGCAACGCGCGGCGCTTCGCCCGGCAAGCGCACATACATTGCGTCGGCATTCAGGGTCAGGGCCTGATGCAGCGCGCTGGCCAGGGGGGCATCGGCGTTCAGGTACATCGGCACGCGGCTGAGGTCGATCTGGCTCCAGTCGATCGCCGTGGCGCAGGCAAACCGCAGGCGCAGCAGCGAGCGACCGTCGGGTTCATGGGCCAGACGCAAGGATTGCAGTTCGATGGGTTGCAGCCGCAGGTCCTGGGTGGTGGTGTAACGGCATACGGTACGCTGCGGCCCGATGGGTTGCGAGAGCACCTCCTGGCCGGCGGCGATCAGCTCGCTGCGCCTGATCTGTGCCAGTTCCACCTGGAACTCGACGATCGACAGCGAGGGAATGGTGCGCAGGTAATGGGGCCACAACAGGCTGACCAGGCCTTCGGTCAACTCCGGCAAGTCGTCGTCGAGCTTTTCGCGCAGGCGCCCCATCAAGAAAGCGAAGCCCTCGAACAGGCGCTCCACATAGGGATCGCGGGCGCCGGGTTTGTCCAGGTTCAACTGCGCCGCGCGGTCGGGAAACGCTTGCGCAAACTCCTGCCCGGCTTCGCGCAGGTAGCGCATCTCGGCGTCGTAATAACGCAGTGTCAGATTGTCCATGCTGTAAATAATCCTGATAAATGGGGTTCAACCGCACAGTACGGCGGCGCGTACCGGATCGATGGCAACCAGCGCCGCCAGCAACGTCTCCATGCGCCTGGCCAGGGCCGGCTTGTCGGCATCGTTGCGCTGCGCTTTCAGGCGGGTCAGCTTGAGCAGGCGGGCCTTGACCTCGAAATTCAATTCCGGCTCCCAGTCCGCCAAGGCCTGGCGCTCGGCCGTGGCATCCAGTTCACCGAGCAGGTGCAGGGCCAGGTCGTTCTTGCCACATTGCTCGGCCACCCGCGCCATCAGCAGGCGCAGCAGCCAGCGCTGGCGGCCGGTGTGAATGTCCGGGCGCGCGGCCAGCCAGGCCAGCGCATGCTCGACGCCGTCGCTGTCTGCCTGGGCCAGCGCCTCGCTTTCCAGGGACAGAATTTCGCCATCGGCCATGATCGCTGCCGGGGCCGCTGCGGGCAGGAGCTGGCGCGACTGATCGGCGCTGACATGCTGAGCGATCCATTCACGGGTGGTCTCGTCGGCGAACGGTGTACCGTCGTTCCACCCCAGCAACTCAAGGCCCGGCAGACGCTCGAGGAACATGCCCAGGTCGCGCTTGACGATGTCGGCCCAGCCGTCGTGAGGCGCCGGTAGTTTGCTCAGGGCCTGGACCAGGTACCACTGCAGGTCCAGCCAGAAATGATTGACCCCCTCGGCGAATATCCATTCGACCTGAACAAGCAATTCGCTCCAGTTCTGTTGCTGATACAAGCGCTTGAGTTTCGCCCTGGATTCTCCCCTGGGCGGTGAAAGTCGCGTCGTGCCGCTGGCGTCCTGTAGCGGCGGCTCGTGCAAGGTATCCCAGCGCAAACTTTTCATCAGGCGATGCGCCGCCAGCCAGCCCAGGGGCTGGTCACGCAGGTAGTCGGCCAGCGTCCGGCCGCCCCTCAGCAGGTCGCGCCCGGACTTGATGGCCAGACTGTCCGGCGCGCTGGCCTGGCTGTCCGGCGTGCAGGCCTGGCTGACGGAATCGTGGCTGGCGCTGTGTTGCGGCACCACCGCATCGACCCCACCAGACTGCGCCAGGCGCGCCGACAACGCCCCATGCAACGCATCCAGCTGCGGCCGCTGATCCTCCGGCCAGGCTTGCAACCCATGTTCCAGCCAGGCCAGCGCCGCCACCGTGCGCTCCGCCTCGGCCTTGACCACTTCAGGGTAAAGCGACAGACAATCCAGCACCTTTGCACTGGTCAACCACTCCAGGGCCATCTTGCGGCTGTTGGCCCTCACGGGAAGCACATCGCCGGCGTACCGTTCGACTAACGCAGCCAGCAGGCTGATGCCGTCGGCCAACCCTGTCTCACCGTCCTTCTGCAGGCGTGCCCACAGGTAATACGTGGCGATGCGCAAATCCTTGCTGCGCTGGCCGAGCAATTTCTCCGCCAGTTGAATGACCTCGTCGACGTTCGCGCCGGAGAGCTTGTTGACCTCTTCGCGCATGCGCTGGAAGTCATCGTCGTAACCCGGGTCTTCACCGACCGGCGACTGCGCACTGATGGGCTGCAACCAGGATTGCCAACAGTCGGCCTGGGTACGGGCAAGGGCCAGCGGGTCACGTTCGCCGAGGCAACGGGTGATCAGTTTGAGCAGGCTCATGGGTAGCTTCCATTTTGCGCATAGGGCTGTGCTTGAGTGCCTTCACCAAGAAAAATCTGCGCCGGCAATTCAAAGCCGCGCAACTTGAGCAACGCCAGCGGCCCTGCGCCCAGTTCAGTGCGCAGGTACCATGTCAGGTCGAGGCCGTCAGGGGCGCGAAGCTGCACGCGGTACTGGCTGTCGGTGTCGTTCAGGGCGGTGATTTTTGCTTGTTCGAGCAGGCGGATCAGGCCCCAGGTGCCTTCGTAATCGCCGTAAAGGCGTTCGTTGGCCAGCACGCTGATCCACAGCAAACGCGTGCCCGGATGCTGGCTGAAGCCCGGCCAGCTGAAGCGCTGCCAGCGTTCCTTCTGGTTGAAATACTCATGTTTTTCGCCGTTGAGGATGAAGGTGGTCTGCACCACGTCGCGCACCGGCTTGCCGCGCAGCTCGAAGCTCAGGCCCATGCCGCCGTCGGTGTAGAGCACGTCGGCGAGGTGGCTGAGCTGGTTGATCGCCGCGAGGAACTTCGGGTTGAAGTGCAGGCCCTGGCTGTGCCGCGCGTCGGCCACCCAGCGGCTGCCTTCCTTGCGCAGCACACCGCCCAATTGCTGCTGGAGGAACTGGTCGATGCGCCCGGCGTCGGCGCGGATCATCTGCCCGAGCATCGGCAGCGAGGCGTCACTGCCGGTGGCGGCAAAGGGGTAGCGCCCGGCAAACGCGCCCTGCCAGTCGCGTACGATCGCCCGCTGCCACTGGCTGTTGAGGCCGGCCACCGAGGGTTGCAGGACTCGCTGCCAGGCCTGCTCCAGCGGTTGCACGAACAGCGCCTGGCCGATGCCGTCCCATTCGGCGCCGAGGCTGGCGGCGAGCAGGCTGCCGTAGGCCTGGGTGTCGGTGAGGTCGACGCTGTGGCCTTGGAAAACTGATTGCGCCAGGGCCTGGGTCATCGCCTGGGGGTTTGGTGCGTTGCTCACTTGCTGCAGCTTCAGGCGCACCCGGGTGACGCGGTTGAGGAAGGCTTGCAGGCTAAGTCGTTCGCTGTCGTTCTGGTTGTCGACGTCTTTGCCCAGCAAGGTCAACAGCGGGCCAAAGGTGGCGTCCAGTGGGCTGCCGCTGCCGGGCATGCCCTGATCGATCACCGGCACTGGCTCCTTGCCGAGCAACTGCTGCGCCGACTGCATCAGCGAGTCGGCCAGCGCCTGACGACGGGTGCCGGCCTGGCCCTGATAGGCCAGGGTGTTCATCAGCGCGATCAGCGGCGACTGGCGCACATCGCTCATCAGCGCCAACTGGTCGATCACCTCGCCGAGGCTGTCGACCGGTTGCCAGCGCAGTTGGTTGAGGAAGTCCAGCCAGGCGTGGGCGTAGTCCAGGAAGTAGCGTTCGGTCAGGCGCTGCTTGAGCTGCTCCGGGCTCAAGTCGGCGGCGAGGCGCGCCGGGTTGTCGCTGAGCACCCAGTCGATCTCCTCGCGGCGCGCCTCGGCGATGGCGTCGATGGCCGGGTGCACCTGGCCTTCCCAGGCCTGGCGGGTGAACACGCCGGGGACCTCGGCTGAAGTGGCAAACAGCGCCGATGCCTCGGTATCGCCGACCATCTGCGCCAGGCTCAGCGCCGGGGCGTGGTTGGCCGCGTTGTCGAGCACGGTTTGGTACAGGCTGGCTTCGCCGTTGCGCTGGCCCAGCTGGCTGATCAGCACCTGCCGCACCTGGGCGACCAGCTTGGGATCGGCGTCGATGCGCCAGTCCGGGTGGGTGGCCAGTTGTTCGGCGTAGAACTGCCACAGGGTTGGGGCCAGTGCGTGCCAGAGGCCTGGCGAGAATCCGGCATTTTGCGGCTCGGCGCCCACCAGGGCTTGGGTGAGAAAGGCCGGATCGGTTTTTTCCGGGCGCGCCAGCATCAGGTAGGCCTTGAGCTGCGCGTAGGCAGCCGGGGCGCGCTTGGCGCGTTCGGGGCTGTCCGGTGGCAGCTTGACCAGGGCGTTGAGGCGGGCCTTGAGGGTGGCCGCTGCCGGGTCACGCAACAGGCGCTGATTGGCCTCGACGTAACGCGGCCACAGCATAGCCAACAGCGCGTCGTTCTGGTTCAGGCCGAAACGCTGATGCCATGGTGAGCCGTGGCTGGCGCGGTAATCCAGGCGGCCGAGTTCGCGGGTCAGTTCGTTGAGAGCGTTCAGTTGCGCGTCGCCGGGGGTGGCTTGTTGAAGTGCGGTCAGCGAGGTTTGCAAATGGTGAATCTGCACGCGGTTGCTGATGAACGACAGCAGCAGGCCGGCGCTCCAGACCAGGGCCAAGGTCAAAACCAAACCGTAGGCGATGCGCGGGGCGCTCCAGCCGAGGCGACGGCTTGGTTGTTTTGGCTCGCCGAGCACGCCGTGCCACGCCGGGTCCATGGACCAGAAGTGATCGTCTTCTTCAATCGTTTCTTCGCTCAATGGCAAGCTGAACCACAACCCGCGCAACGGCACGCTTTGACGGGAACCGCCGAACCAAGGCGTCAATGTCTGGCGCCAACGAACCACACCTTCAACCTCCAGGTCCCGCGCCAGACGCACCAGGAAGTCATGCGCCATGGCCTTGTTCATCTGCGCCCAACCCTCTTGGCGCATGGGGCCGAGCAGACCGTACAGCGACGTTTCGAGGTCTGCTGCGGTGAGGCGTGACGGTAGCGCGCAACCCACCGCCTGGCTCGGACGCTTGTCCTGCACCCAGTGACTGGCGCAGACCTGCCAAAGGTGCAGCGGCAACGACCAACCCAGCGTACGCGCCAACGCTTGCAGGTGCCGCGCGCCGCTGCCCATGACTTTACTGTCGGCGCACTGAGCGCTATCCAGCGCCCAGACCACCCCGTCGAGGGCACGCCAGCGGGTCAGGCGGCAACAGCGCTCAAGCACCGACTCGTCCAGTTCCTTCTGCACACTGCCGCCCCAGATCAGTACGGTGTCCTCGTCTTCCAGCCAATGGTCCTCGGTCAGGCCGGGGGCGATGGCCTTGATCTGCTCGGGCTCTCCAACGATGAGCAGCAAGCGGATCTTGTGGCGCCAGAAACGACCATGACTTTCGCGTAACGCCTCATCCATGGCCGGTTTGTCTTTACCGGAATCGTTTTTCACGGGCTGCGAAGCCGGCAGCCATGGCCCGATTATCAGCTGGCGCATACCGTTCAGCATCGTCTGCCAGGTCAACAGCGCCATGATGAACAATAACGCCCATAACAATGCGGCCTTGAGCAATACATCCAGCATCCAGGCACGAGTGACAGGCCCCGGCTCCATCCATAACCACCAAACCGCAATCCCTGCAGCGATCAGCACCGCCAGGAACACAGCCAGCAATAAGGTCGTACGCCAGGCAGAGACTTTCAGGGATTCAGATTGTTGAGTCATCGGGTTCCATAACTCCAAGCACAAATGTGTAATTAGGATCGCTTGCCACCCAGGCACAGGGCACTCGCTGCAATTCGCAGCAGGTGGCAGCCAGGGTTTGAACGACCATGCCTTCCAGACTGCCCAAGGCACCAAAGTTGGCGTCTAGCAGGTGCTGCCCGGTGTTCCAGTCAAGGGGTGCATCGGCCTGGGAGAACGAGACACAAACAGACGGAGGTGAGGTCAATTTGCTCTGTTGCAGCGCGCGCTCTGCCACCGTCGGGAGCTGTTCGGTGTCCGCATCGAACCATTCGCCGCGAGTGAAACCGACTCCACCTTGGGGACCGAGCAGCCACAGCAGCGCGGCCTCTCCTGCCGGCAAATGACTGCCTTGTCCGGGCGGCCAGGATTGACAGCCGGCACAGAGAATCCGCGCATCCGTGGGGGCGCCATGCAGTCGGTCGATGATCGAATCGAGACTGAAGATGCCCTCCCAAGGCTCGGGCTTCTCGGGCAATTCAATCTGGGGAAAGGACTTAGCCATCTGCTCGGCGAAGGCTCGCCAGGTGGACTGGGAGCCTTGCCAGTAGCATGACAGTGGTTGTAACCCGCAAGGGTCAGGCCGCTGTGCCCGCCACTGTAGAACCAGCAGCTTCGCCAGTTGACGCTCGCGCTCGACGAGATCATCGCCGAAGACCTGAAGCAGTTTGAGCGTTGCTCCGCCTGGCGTACTTTGAGGCGTGGGGGGACGGTGGTCCGCACTGAACAGGGCTTGTCTTTGGAGCGGATTGGTACAGGCTGGCCCCACCAATACCGTGTCGATCAGCGCTACCTTCTGGCGATGGTGTTCCCACCAGCCTTGCTGTACCTGATTCGCGTTTTTTTCATAGTATCGCGCGCTATGCCAATCGAGGCAGTAGACAAGTATGCGTACTAGAAATGCCAGTAGCCATAGTGCCGACAGAGCTCCAAAAAAAATAAACTGTAAAAACCTGGGTAGGTTCATCGGCAGGGCGACAGTGTTCGTCCATGCAAGCCATGTTAGTAAAAGCACTGCAGCACCAACGGCAAACCAGCGCGAATAACGGGCTTCGCGCGGCTCCGGATAGGGGCGGAATTTCGGAGCTGGCTTCATTTGAGCACCTGGCTAGGGGGTATGGAACTGACTTGGGTGCAGCTATCAATGCACCGATCAATCACAGCGTTCATTGGCTTGCCTCCGGCCATTTGGCGCAGATTATTTTGGGCATGACTGAGGCTCCGGCAATTGCAGCGGGGTCTTGATCGGGTATTCGGGGCTGCCGTAGGCGTAGCAGGAGGTGGTGACCTGCAGCTCGTCGCAAGGAAGGAAGTGCACGGTGAGGCCGCAGACTTTCTGGCCGGTGTAGTCGGGGATGGCTACTTCTTTGCTGTGGCGACGCTTCTGCGACTCCACTTTCTCAAGCCATTCGTCGTATTTGGCTTCATTGGCAAACCCAGGAAATTCATCTGCGAGGTCACTCACCCCACTCGCTCCAGTTTCCCACTCGACCCGCACGGCCATCCCCGGCTGCCAGCGCGAAGGTGCGATGTAACAACACCCCCCCCTCCGCCTTGGTAGGGACCGATGATGTCCAGGCCAGAACGGCCATTGACGCTGAAATGATTGATAGCCCAATGGGTGTGGTTGATGCCTTCGAGGGTGCTGGCATGGACGTTTTCTGTCAGCACCATTACGGCGAGTCCGCACAGGGCGCCGAGCAGCGGGCGCCCCGTGAGCATTGAGCCGAGTGCTAGTGCGGGGCAGCGACGAATCAATTCAGACCAGCGCATCGTTCACCTCCCCACCATTGGCGTCATAGGCATCCCAGATCGCGTCGATGGCACGATGAACTTCAGCGAGGCGCTCGGCGTCCATCACCGGTGGTGTTGAACGAACAGACTCGGACGCGGGGACGGTCTTGCCCCCCGCCAGTTGAACGGCACCCTCTTCTCCATATAGCGCCAGATCCCGACGGCCGAGGTCACCGAAGAACACCATGCGTTCCTGGAAATAGTGGCCCCGGGGCTCACGTCCAATCGAATAGAGAAACCAGGCCCGGGAGTCGTGGACCTGATCGTCGAACAGGGCGCGTAGCAGGCCCTCGGGCTGCGCGGCGTTGAGGTGTTCAGCCACATGCCCGCGGGTATGTTCGTCGCGGTGGTTGCCCCAGTCGCTGGGGGCCGGGAACAACCGGCTGACCAAGGCTCGCCCCGCAGCTTTCATGCGCCGATGCTCGGCAAGAATAACTTCATAGGCCCGATAGGGTTGCTGACCCAGCCTCAGCAGGGCCACGCGCAGGGCGATGGTACGCAGCGATCCGGGGCTCCGGTAGGCTGCGGCGAACTCCCCGGCGGCTTCGCGCAACTGGGTTTGCGCCATGTCGGCATCGAAGTCCTTGACCCCGGGTTCAAACAGCGTTTTTGCTACGTCCTCCCGGCGTTCGCGGTTGTGTTGTAGCTTGCGCCGGTCTTCGACTTCTTTCTGCTTGGCGTCGCGCTTGTACTCGGCGTCCTTGCGCACTTGCGGGTCGGCTTCTTTGTCGCTGGCCTCGCGGTAGAAGTCGGTGTCGATCAGGCTGGCGAAGCCATAGCGGTCGATGCGCCAGGCGGTGATCCAGCCCAACTGGGTTTGCAGGGCCTGCTCCAGGCTGTCGCTGGCGAGGAGTGGTTCGTAGTGTTCGATTTGTTGGAGGGTAAGCGGGGGCAGTGCGGGCTCGAGGCCCAGAGTCACTTGTCGCCAGGCGTTGAAGCGGTTGACTAGAGTTGGCGTAATAGCGAATTCGGCCTCTGCCTCCAGATCCATCACTCGCCAATATTCACGGCTCATTGAAGCCGACAAGGCCGCTTTGGGTACTTTCAGCGGGGCGCCATGGGCAAAGGCGTCGGCATACAGATCATGCAAGGCAATCTGGGACAGCAGCAGACGGTCATCTCTTCCAATCGCCTTCCCCTGATCCCCAGGCGGATACCCCCCACCCTGATCCGAATGCACCCCTGGGTAGATCACCTCGACACTGTTCGCCGGGTACCCCCCTGCGTACGGCGAATCGACTCCAATGGAAAACACAGCCGCTGCTCATGGCTGGCCACCAGGTGCAAACAGCGCTTGACCAGATCAGCGGGCAGCTGCTGATTACCATCGGCCCAGCTCATATGGCCGTTCGCCCCCGGGATGATGTCGGCGATACCCACCGAAGCCACGGTGTCGAGCAGCCCGAGGTATTCCACGCTCACCGGCAAGTGCAGGTCGAGCAGTCTCAGGCTCTGGGTAGCCCGGGCCAACAGTTGGTTCAGCGCACTGACAAACGCTCGCGCCGCCGCGGCACCGCGGGAAAATCCGTACACATAAAGCTTGAGCCCCAGCAGCTTGACCTGCCCGGGCTGGTGCTGCTGCAGGGCGATGCGCAACGGCCGGGTCAGGGCGGAGAACTGTTTGTAAAACTCACGAAGGCGGTTGCCGGAACCGGTCGCCCACTCCAGCCCCGGCAGGCTGCCCATGGCCCGGACCGCCGCCAGCAAACTGGTGTTGTCCAGCCGCGGCTGACCCAGCGTACGGCGCAGGGCGTCGAGGATCATCATTAGCGCCCAGTTGATGCGTTCCTCGCCATAGCTGGCGAGCGCCAGGCCCATCCAGTAGTAGTCCAGATCACCGACTTCGGTAAAGGGCGTGCCGACGCCGGGCATGTAGTACTTGAAAAACTGGCCATTGCCGGTGCCTGGTGCGTCGGTCAGGCCGCGGGCGGTACTGGAACCGTGGGTGGTGCCGCCGGCATGGCCGTCGCCAATGCTGGCGCGGAACAGGCGAGCGACGTTGGTCGGATGTTTGGGGTTGGACAGGTACAGGTCATTGTTGAGGTTGTTGCCGGTGCCGTCGAAGAACAGGCTGATGTGCACGGTCTTGCAGCAGGGTGGCAACACCCGGCGACCAGCCGCGATGCTCAAGGCGTCGTGGTAGTCATGCTCCTGACTGTTCTGGCGATGCTGATTCTGATGAACCTGCGCGGCCCGGGTGGGCAAACGACCCTGCAACGGGAACTGCGGCGGGTACCAGACGGGGGCGTGTTTTACTTCGGACATGACGAGGGCTCCGGCAATTGCAACGGGGTCTTGATCGGATATTCAGGGCTGCCGTAGGCGTAGCAGGAGGTGGTGACCTGCAGTTCGTCGCAGGGCAGGAAGTGCACGGTGAGGCCGCAGACTTTCTGGCCGGTGTAGTCGGGGATGGGAACTACTTGGGTGTGTTGGCGTTTTTGAGATCTGATTGATTTTGCCCATGCTTCGTACTTGACCTCATCCGCGAAACCGGGGAATCCATCGGGATAAGCCACACCGGTTTCCCACTCGACCCGCACGGTCATCCCCGGCTTCCAGCGCGAAGGCGCGATGTAACAGCACCCTCCCCCTCCCCCTTGGTAGGGACCGATAATGTCCAGGCCCGAGCGGCCATTAACGCTGAACTGGTTGATAGCCCAATGGGTGTGATTGATGGCTTCGAGCGTGCTGGCCTGGGTGCTTTGAGCAAACAAAGCACCGATCAGAACGCAGAAGGTTGTCCCCCAATGACTAGCGACTGATGATTTAGGCATAGACTTCATTTCGCGGGTTTCCACGGTGACTCCACTCCTGTGGTTCGCACCTTTTCAAGAACAAAGGCTTCTCGCTGAGACTCAGATAGCAACCCGGCTTCAGTTGCCTCGATCATGGCCACGTAGCAAGCGCGGAAACGACGTTCGGCGCCCCACTCCAAAGGAAAGGCATCCCTCAGTCGTTTCACGACCAAAGTGGCATCGCTGACACACCCAAGGATGTCCAGTTGATCGTCACTGAGTTCGATGAGGCTGAAACACTCGGGCCTGTCCGGCGGCTCGCTGCTTCCCAGCAGGCGCTGCGGTACGCCATCACGATCGAGCCAGCTCCAGAACACCGCCGGGGCCAGCAGGATGTGCTGTTGATCAGGATCAAGCACATGGCTGAACAGCAACGGAAAGACCCGCGGATCGTAGTAACGCAGCAGTCCCGGGTAGCCGCCGTTGACGGCCTCCAGACAGCGCCCCAGGCACTCGGCCAAGTGCTGGAAAGGCCAATGGGAGGCCAGCACCAACAGTTGCGAACTGCCCCGCAGCGCCTGCATCAAGCCGAGCAGCCATTGCCGTTGCAGGGGTTGCGCCAGATCGATGCGCACCAGCAGCGGAGCCAGTTCGTCGGCACCGGCCTCCGGTAACCCGGTGAACAATGAATGCCAGGGGATCGCCGGTTCGACACTGAGCACGCTGGGCAGCCACGGGGTGGCGCTGCCTGCCTGGTCGATGATGACGTCCAGGCAGCTGATGGAGGCCTTGGCGCAGGAGACTTCCAGCAGTTCCAGCCATTTTGTGTGAGCAACAGCCGTCATCCTCGTGCCTCCCTGAGAACGAAACCCTGAGCACTCGCCTGAGCTTTCTTCAGGCACTCCTTGCACACCGAGCCTGGCAGTTCAGGCAAAGGAAACGCTTCGCCGGCAGGCGGACTGAAAATGCATCGCCCGTAGAAGTCGATCACCTCTGGACTGAGGAATTGGATCTTGCCCTGTGGGGTAATCCGGATACAGCCTTCGCCGGAGCCCAGGGTGATGCCATTTCTGGCCGTCAGTTGCAGATGGCCCTGCACCGATTGCACCGTGATGTCCTGTTGGGCAATCAGGTTCATCAGGTCGCCGTGGGATTCGATTTCCAGCGGTCCCTTGCCTGACACCAGGCGCATGCCTTCCTGTTGGGCCAGCAGGGAAATGCCTTGATTGGCGTGGGCAGACAAGCGTTGAGCAGCGGCCAGATTGATCTCGTTGTTGCTTTGCAGGTAAAACGAATCACCGCTTTTCAACAGCGCACTGGCGGGTGTCACCGCGCTGATGCCGTTAGGCGCGCTTAGTAGAATCGCCGGGGCTTTGAGATCTTGAGTGTCGGCTTGCAATTGCTGCAGACCCTCGATACCCGGCTGACGGCTGTGGTGGGCCTGGGCGATGGTTTGCCAGTCGGCAATTTGCTGTTTCGCCCCGTCGATCTGGTTGGATGCACGCGCCATATCCAGCACCGGGCCTTGCGCCTTGGGCTGCGCATCGGCACTGATGAACACGCCCTTCCCTGCACGCAAACTGCCCCAGTCATCGGTGCGCAGCTCAAACCCTTCCCCACGCTTCTTCCGCTGGCCATCCACCAAATGCCCCAAATTCAGCTGACTCTTGCCGCCATACTCGGTACTGAGCTTGATGTGCTCCTGCCCCCGCGTGTCATCCAGGCGCAACTTGTTGTTGGCCGGCGTACGCAGCACGTTGCGGTGGTCGTTGCGCTGGGTCACCAGGTCCGGGTGCTGGTCGTCGTGCAGGGCGTGGGCAATGTAGGGTTTGTCCGGGTCGCCTTGTTCGAAGGCGATGGCCACTTCGGTGCCGGCGATCAGCGGCAGGTGCAGGCCGTAGGTGTCGCCGGCGTAGGCGCGGGCCTGGCGCAGCCATTTGCTTTCGCGGCCGGCGGGCCAGGTGTCGCGGTCGAAGAGGAACTTGACCCGGTAGCGCCCTTGCATGTCGATTTCGGTGTACAGGGGGTTGCTCTGGGGGTGGGTGATGCGCGCCGGCAGGGTGCCGGCGATCTGTGGTTTGGGTGGGACCTCTGGGCGAAAGCACAGGCGCAAGGCGTAGGGCATGGCCTCGAAATCGCAGGTCAGGCTGCGGTCGCGGGCGGCGCGGATGGTGATTTTTGTGATCACCACGCGGGGGGTAAAGGCCTTGGGGGCGTCGCCGCTGATGGTCAGGACCTGCCCCGGGGCCAGGGTGGCGCTGCTGCTGGTGCCGCTGAGGTGGGTCTGGTTGTTGAGGTAGCGTTCGTGGCGCAGGCGCGCATAAAAAAAGCCGCTTTCGCTTTGCAGGTCTTCGTCGCGCAGGTGGGACTTGCCGAGCACGCGGTAGGGTTCGGCGTAGTGGTAGGCCTCGCCGTAGGTGTTGTCGGCGACGCCGCGGGTCGTGGCCACGCCGTGGGTGGTGGGCTCGCCGAGGGTCTGGTCGACCTCGCCGTCGAGGTAGGCGCGGCTGTCCTCAGGGTGATTGGCACGTACGCTGACGTGCTGTTCTACCACCCGGTGGCGGGTTTGCAGATCCCAGACGCTGTCCTGCTCACTGTTGCTGAAGCCCGAGGGCGAGCGCAGCGGCAGCTCGACGTCGAACTGGTAGCAGCGCTGGTCGTCGCAGAACTCGACGACGTCGAAGGCGAGCTCTTCGTGCTGGATGCAGCGGTACCAGATGCCGACGTCGGCCAGGATCCGGCTGATGAAAGCCAGGTCGCTTTCCTGGTACTGCATCACCTGCTCGCGCGGCGGGTAGTCACGCTTGAGGTTGAAGCGAAAGTGACCGGTGTCGAGACCATGGCGGTCGCGCAGAATGCTTTTGACGATGTCCGGGACGGACTGGTGCTGATAGATCCGCGTTTGCTGGCCGCGGTCGAGCAGGGCCAGGCGCGGTTGCAGGGTGACTTCGTAGCGGGCTTCGTCGATCGAGCCGGACAGGCGTTGGCAGGCGGTGATGCGGCCGTAGACGGTGCGCATGGGCTTGGGCGGCTTGGGCACTTCCCAGTCGAACACGGGCACGTTGGAGGGGGCGGCGTACAGGCTGAACTCGGCGTACTGGCCGATGAGTTTTTCCGCACCGATGTCGAGGTCGCTGGCGGTGAATTCGATGCGGTAGAGGTAGGGTTGACTGAGGTACTCATGGCCCTCGAAGGCGAGGACGTCGAGGTGGGTGTCGAGTTTGTCGATCTGGAGTGTGTAGCGGTTGTGGCCGAAGACCGGGTTCATGCTCGGCCCTCCGGTGCAACGACTGAAGGTCCGTCGGTGAATTGCAGCGTGATGCCCTCCTCATCGCTGCAGCCCAGGGTCACGCCAAGGGTTTTGTATTTGGCGGCCTGACGCTGCAGCAGCTGTTGGCTGAGCACCGGCAGAATCTGCTGGTTGAGCAGGCTGTCGATGTTGCGCGCACCGGTGTCGGGCAGCAGGCAGGCGGCGACCAATGCATCGTGCAGGCCATCCTCGATCTGGCAGGTCAGGCCGTAATGGCTGTGCAGGCGCCTGGCGACCTTGGCAAGCTTCAAGGCGACGATATGCTTGAGCGCGTCGGCCAGCAGCGGGCGGTAGATCAGGGTCTGGAAGCGGGCGAGCAACGCCGGCTGGAAGTGCTCGCGCAGCAGTGGTCGCAGCCATTCGTGCAAGTCGCTGTCGCTGGCTTCGGGCTGCTCGCGCAGACCGTTTTGCAGCTCATCGCTGCCGAGGTTGGAGGTCATCAGGATGACAGTGTTGCGGAAGTCGATTTCACGTCCTTCGCCATCACGCATGAAGCCGCGGTCGAACACCTGGTAGAACAGGTTGAGCACATCGCGGTGGGCCTTTTCCACTTCATCCAGCAGCACCACGCTATAGGGCCGCTGGCGCACCGCTTCGGTGAGCACGCCGCCCTGGCCGTAACCGACGTAACCCGGTGGCGAGCCCTTGAGCTGGCTGACGGTGTGGGCTTCCTGGTACTCGGACAGGTTGAGGGTGATCAGCGATTTTTCGCCACCGAACAGGCAGTCCGCCAGCGCCAGGGCGGTTTCCGTCTTGCCGACGCCGCTGGTGCCGACCAGCAAAAATACCCCGAGCGGCGCCTGCTCTTCGGTCAGGCCGGTCTTGGCCGCGCGCAGGCGCTGGGCCAGGGCACCGAGGGCATGGTCCTGGCCAATCACCCGCTCGGCCAGTTGCTGTTCGAGGTCCAGCAGGCTGGCCTGTTCGTCCTTGAGCAAACTGCCCAGGGGCACGCCGGTCCAGTCGGCGATCACTTCGGCAACGCTGCGTGCATCGACGTCGAGGGACAGCATTGGCTGGCTGCCCTGGGCCCGCAGCAATTGCTCCTGCAGTTTCGCGCAGAGGTCGCTGCGGGCCGGTTCGGCCTGACGCGCATCGAGCAATTGGCGGGTCAGGTCGAGTTCGTAGCGGTACTGGCGCAGCAGGTCATCCTGCTGTTGTTGCAGCTCGACCTGCTGTCCGGCGATCAGCGTCAATCGTTCGCTCAAGTCGCTGCCATTGAGTTGCACATCCTGTTCCAGCGCACGCCGCTCCAGCTCCAGCGCGGCATGCCGGGCCTTGAGCCGCACCAGTGCCTGGGGTTCGCAGTCGAGGCTCATGCGCACCCGCGCGCTGGCGGTGTCGAGCAGGTCGACGGCCTTGTCCGGCAACTGCCGGCCCGTGAGGTAACGCCGCGACAGGCTGACCGCGGCCTGCACCGCCGCGTCCTGGATGTGCACGCCGTGATGGCTGGCGTAACGCGCCTTGAGGCCGCGCAGCATCAGGCAGGCGCTGGCATCGTCCGGCTCGTCGACCTTGACCATCTGAAAGCGCCGTTCCAGCGCGGCATCGCGCTCGAAGTACTGCTTGTATTCGCTCCAGGTGGTCGCGGCGATGGTGCGCAATTCGCCTCGCGCGAGGGCCGGCTTGAGCAGGTTCGCCGCATCCGCCCCGCCCGCCTGGTTGCCGGCGCCGATCAGGGTGTGTGCCTCGTCGATGAACAGCAGCACCGGGTTGGCCGACTGCTGCACGGCGTCGATGACGTTTTTCAGGCGTTGTTCGAATTCGCCTTTTACCCCGGCGCCTGCTTGCAGCAGGCCCAGGTCAAGGGTGCGCACACTGACCGACTTGAGGCTGTCCGGCACGTTGCCTTCGGCGATGCGCAAGGCCAGTCCTTCGACCAGCGCGGTCTTGCCCACGCCGGGTTCGCCGACCAGGATCGGGTTGTTCTTGCGCCGGCGGCTGAGGATGTCGATGACCTGGCGGATTTCATCGTCACGCCCGAACACCGGGTCGATCTGCCCTGCCCGCGCCTTGGCGGTGACGTCCTGGGTGAATTTGTCGAGCACCGCTTGCAGGGCATCGTGCGCGGCAGCACCGGAGATGGGCAGTGCCGGGGGCTGGTCCAACGCACTTTGCTGTTGGACGTGCGGGCGTTCCTCGGAGTGTTGATCGAGCAGCGTCGACAAATGCTGCAACTGGACTTCACTGAGGCTCAGCATGGGCCAGGCCGCATCGCAAGCCAGCATCTGCGGACTGTCCTGCAACGCGCCCAGCAGGTGCGCCGATCGCAAGCTGTCATGCCCTTCCAGCGACGCGCGCAACCATGCGCTCTCGATCAGTTTCTGCAACTTGCCGCACAACTGCGGCTTGCCTTGCACGCTGCGCGGCAGGGTGTCGAGATGGTCAAGCAGACCGCGCCACAGTGCGTCCATGTCCCATTCATGACGACGGGCGATCAGGGTCAAGTCGCCCTCGCCCTGCTCCAGCAACTTGAGCAGCCAGTGTTCGATGCTGATCCGCCCATGGGCACGGCTTTGGCACAACGACGCCGCCGCGCTGAGCGCCTGGGCGCAGTAGGGATTGAGACGGCGAAGCAGGCGCGTGGAGTTGTCGGTCATGGAGGTACGTCCTTGTGCTGAAGGGTCAGCGGATAGTCGGTCAGGGCGATGGAAAGTGTCGGGATGGGCTGGGTTGAACGTCCGCGCACAGACGCTCAACCCAGTGCACCGGAACCAGCAGGCAGAGGCTTGCCTGCTGGTTATTCAGCGTTACCCTCTACTACGTTTGTCCCATTTATCGTCGTGTTTGAGGTTTCCGTCCTTGAAGTCCCAGAAGATCTCCTCGTAGCGCAACTCAACCTCTTCCAGGTGGTTGAGTTTCGCCTTGTCCGGATCTTTGACGTCGTGCATTTTCGACGCGACCTTCACTACCTTTACTTTTTTCAGCAGGGTGTTGTAGTACTCGACTTCCTGGCCATCGTTGTCGATGCGATAAAATTTGAATTCGGCGCTTTCGAGAGTCTGACCCGTGGTCGCAGCCTTATAGAGGTAGGTGCTGGAGGCATCGATTTCCTTGGTGAACACGTACGGAGCATGGGTCCGCGTACCGGTCAATTTTCCGGTGTTATCGTCGGTGGCGATGTAGACGCTGTGGTCGTGAGCGATTACCTCGATACTGCCTTCGCGACCTTCCACGGTCACTGAACCTTCAATGTCCACGCCGCCGTCATTTTTCAGCCACAGGTAAACGGGAATTGCCATGTGAAGCTCCTTTTCTCAGTACACAAATGCCGCGTTTTCGGCAGGGGGTTGAACGTCTGCACCGGCCGTGGGAAGCGCGCAGGCCCCCGCTTCCGGCACCAGACGGATATCGACGCGACGGTTGGCCTGACGCCCCGCCTCGGTGTCATTGCTCGCGATCGGCTGGCTCTTGCCAAAGCCCTGCACCGCGAAACAGCTGTCGGGGATGCCACCCATGCGTTGCATCCATTCACGTACCGCTGCCGCGCGGGCACGGGACAAGTGCAGATTGTGTTCGTCGCTGCCCACGGCGTCGGTATGCCCGGCGATGACGATCAACCAGCCAGGCTGGGCCTTGATGCCGACCAGGGCGTCGATCAGCACCCTGGTCGATTCGGGCTTGAGTTGGGCGCTTGCGCTGCTGAACAGCGACAGGCTGTCCAGACGCACCGTTCGCGCGGTACGTGCCGCCAGCGGGCGGGTCGACGGTTGCTTGTGATCGGCGATGGTCGTCAACACCCGGTCACGCAGGCGCTCGCCGTGATACAGGCCAAAACCCAGAGCCATGGGGGCGCCCAGGCGGTAGTACGAGTCCAGTCGCACCGCGTCCTCGCGCAGCACGTTCAACGCATCCTCGCGCCGGGCGAATTCGGCTTGCTCAAGACGCGTCGGCGGGGCAATGGATGTGTAGCGCCGCAGGTCGTCACTGACCTGGCGCAGCAGCATGGTGTTCTGCCAGGTCGAGCTGATCAGGGCGACAACGGTGGCAAACGCGAACAGCCATACCGCGATCACGATTGCGCCACGCTTGGGCGATGGTTGAGGCTGCCGGGGCAGCAGACTCAGCAGAGGGTCAGGAAACGGCAACGGCTCCCCCGTTTCCTGTATAGCGCCATCGGCGTCCAGCAGCGCGGTCTTGTCCCGATGCCATTGCCGCCACAGGTTGCCGGGCACATAACCGGCCAGTGTCGGCACCAGGGTGCAGGCCCACACCAGCGGCAGGCCGATAGCGTGGCGACCTTCACGGTGGGTGAAGTGCGCCAGGACATGTTCGTCCAGCCAGGCAGCTGCACTGTTGAGCTGGATGCCGGCCTGCAAACGTTGGGTATGGACTTCACTGCAAGCGGACAGCCGATACCAGTCGTTCGGGCTGAAGCTGGTCCCCGCCTGCAGAATGTTGCAGCGGTCCTGGCCGGCGCCCCAACTGAACCAGGCCCCTTTGGCTGCAGGGGACTGCAGATAGCTGACCAGCATCAACGGCAAGCTAAAGCCGCGCTTGCGCGTCAGCGCGACCTGATGATTGAAGGTGCGCACCTGCCCGGCCAGCACCCCGGCATTGGTGTGTTCGCCCGGGTTGACGATGAGCATTACCCCGAGCTGTCCGCCCCACTGAGGGCGCATGGTCATGATGCGGTCGACCAGCCCCGGCAGTTGCTCCGTACTGGAAACCCGCAGGTAGCACCCCTGCTGGGTCAAACGCTGCGCCGGATGATCGGCGTGCGCTTCACCAAACAGATTGGACAGGCCATCACCACAGACCAGCACAACGGGTTGGCGGAAGCTCGCCAGTGGCAGCGTGAAATCATCGAGGGAACTGTGCAGTTCCTGTTGCTTTGCTGCCTGACGCACAGCCCGCACCCACGCCAGCGCGACGCTGCCGACAACCATCAAGACGCCAACCCCGCGCGTCCATCCGCCAAGCGGGATGATCGCCAGCAGCGTAAGGGCCAGTGCACCGGCCCACAGCCAGAGCCCCTGTTTGAGTTTGAGCGTCATTGACCCCACCTCAGGCGTCCACGGATAACA
The DNA here is from genome assembly GCF_054668285.1 of Pseudomonas sp. S2_H10. Classification (NCBI taxonomy): domain Bacteria; kingdom Pseudomonadati; phylum Pseudomonadota; class Gammaproteobacteria; order Pseudomonadales; family Pseudomonadaceae; genus Pseudomonas; species Pseudomonas sp. S2_H10. The sequence continues at coordinate 6,405,411 of NZ_CP162754.1, read as the reverse complement.
GGGTCGCCGCCAATCCACCCAGCCACTGATCGAGCCCGTACCAGAGAGCGACCAGCAACAGACCGGCTGCCAGGGCATTGACCAGGGGCGAGCGCAATCCAGGGAACAGCGTCATGCCCCGACTGCCGCTGACCGTTGCGGTCGAGTGCCGATGCAATTTCAAAGGCGCGACACGCTCATTCAGGGCGGTCAGCAATTGCTCACGCTCGGGGTCACTGATATCGGCATAACGGCCCTTGAAGCCCAGGGTCAATACCCGCTGGAACGCTGTCAGCACCAGCGGGTCTGGCGCCGGTTCACGCAGTACCTCGCGCATGTCCTCGTAGAGGAAAACACCGGCCTGATGGCGATTGAAAAACTTCGTTTGCAAGGGTTCGCTGGCCCAGTTGGCATGGGCTTTATCGAACGTGAGATTGAGCATGGTTTCGTCCAGCAACGCGCATTGCGCGTGGCTGATATGGTCGATGCTGCGTTGCGCCAGGCCGGCCTTTTCAAGCGACTGGCGAACGCCCTCGACCTGCTGCACGCACAGCGCTTTGACTGCATCGCTGTTCTGCGCCGACGCCCCCTGCCGCAACTCGACCACCAGCAGAAAGCTGTCCTGCAGCAATGCGTCGATATCAACCGCGTCGTGTTTTTTCGTTTCGATCAGGTTCATGCGCGTAGTACCGCGAACAGTTCAAGTTTGACGTCCGCCAGGGTGCTCGGGACGTAGAAGGCACAAACGCCCTGAGCCAGAATGGCTTTGCCCTTGGCATGGTTGAGGTCGAGGGCGAAGTACTGGTTTTCCAGGCGCAGGGGAATGGCCGCCGGCACATGGCTGAGGGAGTGCAACGGCACGCCGTCGAGGGCGGCGTTGACCAGTTGATCGACTTCGTCCGGTGTACCGATCTTGCAAAGGCGCGGGAACTGACTCTGCAGTTGCACGGCGGGCAGGCGGCAGCGTACCGACAGGTAGAAGTCGGCACTTTCAGGCTCGCGCAGTCGGGGATCGTCGAGTCGTACCTGCCAGCGGTTGGCAGAGCTTTCCTCAAGGGTCAGGGCGATAACCCGCGAAGGCAGACTGGCCTCCAGCAACGTGGAGATCATGCGCAACAGCGGTGGCAACACGCTCTCCAGTTCTTCGTGGCGGTACGGCGGAATCTGCTCGACATCGTGTTCGAGGGAAAAGGTCAGCAGGCTGCCGGCCAGTTTCGTCAGCTCCAGATAGACCTGCTCGGGAGGTCGCGCAGGCCAGGCCTTGAGATCGGCCAACACCGGCTGGTAAGTGTTCAAGGCATTGAGCAGCCAGAACAATGACACGTCGGCAACGGCGAAGTCGGCCATGCGCTGGTTGCTTTCGCGGCGCATGCCCATCAGTCGCTGGCGCTTGGAGGACAGCTGGGTCAACAAGTTGTCCAGTTGCGTCAGAAGCCCCGGGTGCGCGGAGAAACTGAGCAAGGGTGGAATGTAATCGGGGTCGAGGCTCCAGGCGCCCTGCCCGTCGCGCATCAGCCGCGCGATGGGACAGGTCAGGTAATCGCCGTTCTCGTCGTGTACGAAGCGCAGGCTCAGCACCTGTTCCAGCACGCCGACCGATTGCACTTCATCGGCGTAGATGTCCTGCACCTGACGCCAGTCCTGGCGATATCGGGTAGGCCGATCCCCTTGCCCGCCATCGAACAGGCAATTGTTGCCATTGGCCTGCTCCAGCGGCAGGGCCAGCAGCAAGGTAGCTGCCTGGCTGTCACCGGTCTGCAGGCGCGACAGGTCGAGTCCGGGGGGCAGCCGATCCACTTGATCGCTGTCGATCAGGGTACCGTCCGGCATCCGCAGATTGAGCCGGGTGGCCTTGAGCGTGCCCAGGCGCAGAGCTTCCAGGTCGAAGGCGACACTGCGAACGCCCCAAGGGTGCACCAGGCACAGACGAGCCAGGCACTCGTTGGCCCAGGCCTCCCAGCGCGCCTGCTGCTGGAATTGCTGCGGGGACAGCAAGGCCCCCGCGGCCCACAAGGGGCGGTCGATTTTCATGAGGTCGTATTCCTGCGCAGTGGCTTGAGGTGAACAGGACTCAGGCTTTCGCCTTGGGCATCTGCGAAACCAGCGACAGGTTGACGTCCATGCCTTCCACCTGGAAATGCGGCACGGCATACAACTTGACGCGGAAGAAACCCGGGTTGTCCTCAATGTCTTCGACGGTGACCCGGCCGGCCCGCAACGGGTGCGAAGCCTGCAACGAGTCGCCCGGATCGTTCATCTCGGTGACCAACCCGCTGACCCACCTGTTCAACTCCAGCTCCAGCACACGGCGATCCTTGGTGGTGCCGATGTTTTCGCGCTGGATCAGTTTCAGGTAATGGGCAATGCGCGACAGCAGGAAAATGTATGGCAGGCGCGCATTGATCCGGCTGTTGGCGGTGGCCTCCGGGGTGTCGTACAACGCCGGTTTCTGCGTGGAGTTGGCCGAGAAGAAGCACGCGTAGTCACGGTTCTTGTAGTACGACAGCGGGATAAAACCGAGGTTGGCGAACTCGAACTCGCGCGTTTCCGGAATCATCACTTCCGAAGGGATCTTCACCTGATTGCCAGTGCCCAGGTCGTACAGGTGGATCGGCAGGTCGGTGACCGCGCCACCCGACTGCGGACCGCGGATCTGCACGCACCAGCCGTTGGCGATGAAACTCTTGACCATGTTGGCAGCGAAGGCGAACGAGGCGTTGGTCCACAGGTATTTGTTGTGGTCCGGCCCCTTGACGCTTTCGATGTAGTTGAAGCTACGCACCGGAACGGTGTCCGGGCCATACGGCAGGCGGCCCAACACACGGGGCATGAGCAAGCCTATGTAACGGGCATCGTCGCTGTCGCGGAAGGCTTTCCACTTGATGTATTCGGCACGGTCGAAGTAATTGCCGATGTCCTTGATCGCGGCGACTTCTTCCATCGAACGCTTGCCAAAGAAGGCCGGGCCGACGGAGCCAATGAAGGGCATGTGCGCGGCTGCCGAGACTTTGGAAATATTGCGCAGTAAGGCAATGTCTTGCGGGCTGCGGTCGAACTCGAAGTTGGAAATCGCAGCCGCGATCGGCTCACCGCCCGGGGTGTCGTATTCCTGGGTGTAGGTCTGCACATACAGACCACTTTGCGCGATCTCTGGGGCGTCCTCGAAATCCTGAACCAGGTGATCCTTGCTGATATCCAGCAATTCGATCCGCACGTTCTGGCGGAAATCGGTTTGATCGATCAGCGACTTCACACCACGCCAGGTGGATTCGACCCGCTGGAAATCCGGGTGATGCATCACGGCGTCCAGTTGGCGGCTGATCTGTGCATCCAGCGAGGCAATATGTTCATCCAGCAGTGTCCTGTCCAGACGCCGGACTTTGCGCGAAGACTCTTTTATCAACTTCAGAAAAACACTGACCGCGGCCGTCACACGCTCATCGACAGAAACGTCCGACAGCGCCTCGGAATTTTGAAACACTTCAATTTCGCCCAGCACTTTTACCGGGCTGAGATTGATCTTGCCAAACAGCGCGCCATACACGCCGTTATTTTCTTCAGACAACACTGTAGTGCCGCGCGAATGCGCGTGAGATTGCTCAATAGACATTCTGAAAACTTCCTTTTAAACAAGCCGGGGTGAATTAACGGACTTCTTCCACAGCCAGGGCGGCCAGCTCGTCTCGCAGTTCGTCACTGAGAGCCTCATCCATGAGGATGCGCTCCAGCTCATGACGAAACGTGGCATTGTCCAAAAGGTTGGACTTGAGGTCGCGCAACAGGTTACGCATTGCCAGCAACGCGCGCAGTTGCGGAATTTGCCGGGCCACTTGTTCCGGCTCGAAATCCTTCATGCTCTGGAAGCTCAGATCGACCGAGGCCTCGCTCTCGTCCTCCATCAGGGTATTGGCCACGGCCAGCTTGATCTCGGGAGCATATTCGGCCAACACGCTATCGAAATTATTCTTGTCGACAGCGACTTTTTTCCTCTCGAATAACGGCCGCTGTTCCTTGCCGTTACTGTAGTCGCCCATCACCATCAACTTGAGCGGCAGTTCGATTTTTTTCTGTGCATCGCCCGTATGCAAATCGAGCTTGATGTTGACCCGTGCCTTGGGCACTTCGTTTTGAAAACTACCAGAAGCCATAAATCCTCCTTGGATATTTGTAACAACATGCAGCGTTACAAAAATTCAATGACACAATCGAACTCAGGAGTTGAGTCGACACAATCGCAATCAGACTAACAGATAGAGCATGCAAGCTTGCTTCGACGGCGAAAGATGAACCTTTTCAAAGGGCTCCGCAACTACGGAAACACACGCTAAAACACTGTCAGATGTAATAGTGAACCATCTTACAAAGTCATTCCAAGTGCCCAACTTATATTTAGATGCGTCTTACATTACACTCAGATCCTGCCCACTCACTAAATAGCAATTTCCCACAGCGCCAGGGAAACTTCCTACATGCAGAGTAGCGGAATGCTTTAGTTGCCACTCGGGATAACCATTGTGGCAACGGATGATCAGGTAATTGAGAAAAAGCGAGGAGGTGATTTCACGACTGCCGGTACCCGAGTCTTGAAGACCGGGCACAGGCAGCAGTGTTCTGCAGGCTTCTAGAACCTCTCCGCAATCCGCCGATACGGATAATCCGGCTCCCGGTAATCACCCGGCGCCTGCCGTTTGGGCAACTTCACTTTTGCCCGCGGTATTTCTTCATAGGGAATACTCCCCAGCACATCACTGATGATGTTGAGCCGCGCCCGGCGCTTGTCATTCGAGTTGGCGACCCGCCATGGGGCGAAATCGGTGTCGGTGTGCTTGAACATGTCGTCCCGGGCTCGGGAGTAGTCGTACCAGCGGTTATAGGACTTGAGGTCCATCGGCGAGAGTTTCCAGATCTTGCGTCCGTCGGTGATGCGCTCCTTGAGACGCCGGGTCTGCTCTTCCTGGCTCACTTCAAGCCAGTACTTGATCAGGATGATGCCCGATTCGACCAGTGCCTGCTCGACGCGCGGTACCGAAGTGAGAAAGTTGCGCACCTGCTCTTCGGTGCAGAATCCCATGACCCGCTCGACACCGGCGCGGTTGTACCAGCTGCGATCGAAGATCACCACTTCGCCGGCCGCCGGCAGGTGCGGCAGATAACGTTGCACATACATCTGGCTTTTTTCCCGATCGGTCGGGGCCGGCAACGCCATCACCCGGAACACCCGTGGGCTGACCCGCTCGGTCAGCGCCTTGATGGTCCCGCCCTTGCCAGCGCCATCCCGGCCCTCGAAGATGATGCAAACCTTCGCGCCCGAGTGCTGTACCCATTCCTGCAGCTTGACCATCTCGACATGCAGCCGCGCCAGTTCCTCGAGATAGTCCTTGTTCTTGAGTTTGCCGCTTACAACCGGTTTGCCTTTCTTTGCCGCCTTCTTCTTTGCCATGCCCGTTACCTCCTTCAATGCGTCACACAGCGCCCGGAGGGTGTCCGGGCGCGTTCATTCAGCGTCGACTGCGCTGGTAATGTTCAACCGCCTGCTCCAGGTTCAGGAACATGCGCGCCTCGCCCAGCGTATGGCCCAACGGGGCCTTGATGACCATGTCCCAGACACTCGGGTTCATGCCCACCAACCACAGTGAAATGCCTTTTTCGCTCATGCGCTGTTCCGCGCCGGTGAGCATTTTCAGGGCGGTGTATTCCAGGTCGAACACACTGCGCAGGTCCAGGACCACGACTTTGGGTGTCGCCCTGTCAATCAGCGGCCGGATCTTCTCGGCGATGCGCTCGGCATTGGCGAAGAAGATCCGCCCCTCGGGCCTGAGCAACAACAGCCCGTCAAACTGTTCGTCGTCTGCGTTGCCGCTGGCCTGCGGGCGATAGACGTTGGTGCCGGGCTTACGCCCCAGGACATGCACGGGCGGGTCCGAGACCTGATAGGCCAGGGCCAGCAGCGAGACGATGATCGCCACGACGATCCCTTGCAGCGTGCCCAGCAGCATCACGCCGATCATCGCCACCACGGCCCAGGCAAACTCGGTACGGCGCACCGACAGGATCTGGCGAAACTCCGCCGGCTCGATCAGGCCCACCGAATACACAATCACCACGGCGGCGAGCGTGGCATTGGGCAGCAGGCCAATCAGCGGTGCCAGCAACAGGCAAGTGCCCAATGCCAGTGCTGCGGTGATCAGCGAGGCCAGTTGCGAACGGGCACCGGCCAGGCGGTTCACCGCCGTTTGAGTGGTCCCGCCACCGGCGACCATGGCCCCGAGAAACGCCCCGCCGATGTTGGCAAAACCCGTGGCCAGCAGCTCCCGGTTCGGTTGTGGCGCGGGCTCGTCACCGCGGGCGAAAGCGCGTCCCGCCGCGATGGTTTCAGTGAAGCTCATCAGCGCGATGCCCATCGCCGACGGCCACAGCATTTCGGCCATCGACCAGACGGGAAGCGTCGGCGCCGGCAATCCGATCGGCACCACGCCGACGGCGGACACACCGAAGCTGGCAAGGCCCAACAGGCTCATGCCGAGGATGCCAAGCGCCACCGCAATCAAGGGTGCGGGCAGGCGCGGGGTAAAACGCTTCATGCCGACCAGCAGCAATACCATGAACACACCGACCGCCACGGTCGGCAACGAGGCATGTCCGACGCTCTGGAACGTGGCCACCAGGTTGTGCAGGAAGCCGCCCTTGTCGATATGGGTGCCCAGCAGTTTGGGCAGCTGGTCGAGCACGATGACCACACCGATGCCGGCCTTGAAACCCACCAGCACCGGTTCGGAAATGAAATTGGCGACGAAGCCCAGGCGCAGCAACCCCGCGACGATCAGGATCGCGCCCACCATCAGGGCCAGCGTGGCGGAGCCCGCCAGCAAGGTCGCCGCATCGCCACCGGGGCTGATCTGGCCCAGCGCGGAGCCGGCGAGAATGGCCAGGGTGGTCGTGGTGCTGACACTAAGCGGGCGCGAGGTGCCGAGCACGGCATAGATCACCATCGGCACCAGCACCGTGTACAACCCGACCTGCACCGGCAGGCCGGCAATGGTGGCGTACGCCAGCGCCTTGGGAATGACCACGGCCGCCGCTGTCAGCCCGGCGACCACATCGCCGCGCAACCAGTCTGGCCGATAGTTGGCGAGCCAATCCGGGATCAACAGGCTGCGCACGCCACTGCGCTGTGGAGTGCCTGGAATCCGCTCTTGCGGATTGCTGCCTTGTTGATTCATCAGTCACTCCAGTCGCAGATCGTCCCGTGCGGATGATGAGTGGGGCTCGACTGTCCGCACAATCCTTTAACTGCACGCGTGCCGGCAAGGATCCACGCAGGCCCGGCCAGTTACAAATGTAGCCGGTTTGCACGGCTACGCCGCCACATGGTTGGCGAAGGGAAAAATGCCCCAGCATCACCGTTGAAAAAAGAAAAGCCTTATATGGACGACGTCATGAACGCGATAAATGAGCTATACCCGCTAATTCCCCCCATTGCAGTTCTTCAACCCAGGAGTTTGGCAATGAAGTTCAAGACCTCACTGGCAGCACTCATGGTTGCGGCAAGCCTTTTCGGCTGCACCAACTCATCGACCCACGGCGTGAACGTGAAACTGGAGGCCACCCGGCAAAACCCCGGCCAGATCGGCAACGTCACGCTGACCGACTGGGACAACAAAACCGGCCTCAGCTTCTTCATCAGCGGTGCTCCAACCGGGGTTACCCTGCCCCTGCGCCTGAACTCCTTCATCAATAACGGCACCTGCCAGCAGCCCGGCTCGGTCGCCTATGCGATGAACGACACCGTCAACACCGAACGCCAGCCCGTCGGTGGCTGGGAGTTCAACAGAACCGCACCCGTCCCGCTCAAAACCCTGGTTGAAGGCAAGTATTCGGTCGTCGTCAGAACGGCTTCGACCGATGGCAACGCCGATATTTTCTGCGGCGATATCAAGCCTGCAGAGCCGGTGAAATAGCCGCGTCGGTCGATCCACCCCGGTACCGCTCGTGCCACCGGTTGTCCGGTGCGAGCGGTGACGAGTGCCGGTCACAAAGCTGTCATTACTCACTGATAACGTCTTGGCGCTTTCCCGACCTTACCCACTCGATCCCCGCCCGGGCTTTGCCCAACCGCTCAAGGTGCCACTTCAGGTGTACTCAAGCTCGACGCGCAAGCAAATCATCATCAGGTCCACCGACATGAGCGGCGACGACTTCGGTGCGATGTTCCTGAACCTGTTCGGCAATCTTTACTCCGACTCTGCGCCGCCGCCCCAGAGCATCAGCATCGGCGGGGTCTACGGCAGGCACGAAGGCGTCAGCTTTCGCCGCATGCACTTTCACGGCGACTTCACGGTGGCTTTCCCCGTTCCCCTTGATGAAATCACCTTCGTCATTCCCACCGCCGGCAAGATCGTCTTCAACCACGTCACCGAGTCGGTAGGTTTTGCTCAGATTGGTTTGGCCATCGACAAGGCCGAGGTGCGTTCGGCACGTTTTTCCGACAATCACGCGCAGCACGGGATTTCGATCAGCCGGGCGCTGATCACCGAACGGCTGTCGATGTTGCTGGGCAAGCCGATCCTGCAAAAAGTCTGTTTCGAGCCCGTGGTGGATCTGAGCGTACCTGCTTTGCAGGGCATCAAGGCGCTGGTGGACATGGCCACGGGGACCGAGTTCGACCTGCTGATCAACACCGGCTCGCTGATGCCTTCGCGCCTTCGCGAAATGCTGGTCGACGCGGTGCTCGAGACCTGGCCGCACAACTTCACCGAAGCCCTCAAGCGCCCTTCTCCGCTGATCGCGCCGCGGCATGTGAAGCTGGCCGTCGAGTACATTCAGGCGCACCCCGACCACCTGGCCAGCGGCACCGAGCTGGCGCAAGTGAGCAACGTCAGCCTGCGCGCATTGCAGGAGGGTTTTCAGCGATTCATGGGCACTTCGATCGTTGCCTATCAACGCCAGGTACGCCTGGAGCGCGCCTATGCCGCGCTGTCCCAGGGGCTGTCGCCTTCGGTGACGGACGTCGCCCTGCAACACGGCTTCAGCAATGTCGGGCGGTTTTGCCAATATTTCCAGAGCGCCTACGGCATCAGCCCGGCAGATGTGAGAAAGGGCCAGCGAACGCGGCCGATGGCGACCAATTGAGGGTGTGTGGGAGCGGAGTGTCAGCCACCCTCTTCGTTGGCTGTCAGGCCGCTATCGCGGGCAAGCCCGCTCCCACAAGGTTTTGGGCTTGCCACATGATCCGGGCACGACACACAACCTGTGGGAGCGGGCTTGCCCGCGATAGCGCTGTGACATTCAACATCTACGTCGACTGACACGACCTCTTCGCGAGCAGGCTGATTCCCACAGATTGCGCTGACTGTCCGTCAAAACAGATAACTGGCCTTCAGGCCGCCATTGAAGCCGTGGCTATCGCCGCCACCGCTGGCGCCGATTTCCGCCCCCACGCTCCACGCACCCAGGTTGGCCATGACGTTGACGCCACCGGTGAACTGGTCACGGTTGTCGAAGGCGGCTTGCTGCTCGATGTCCAGGCCCAGCAGGTGCCCTTCGCTGTCGGTTTCAGTGTCGCCCAACACATGCTCGTAGCCCACCTGCACGCCCGGCACCAGTTGCCAGGCACCCACGCTGACAGGCGCAAACGAGGCGTTGAGGTTGGCCACCGCGCTCTTGCGGGTTTCGTGGATGCCGTCGACGTCCAGGGCCAGTTCGCTGCCTTTTTCCTGGAAGCCCGACAGGTTGACGTGGCTCACCCGCACGCCGAGGCTTGGTTCGAGGGTCACGCCGTTCACCGGCACACGGTAACCCACTGCCAGGGTCGCGCCGGTGAGGTTGCCATGGCTGTCGCCCTTGGCCGTGCCCAGGCCGCCGCCGAGTTCGCGCTTGCTCTCGTAATCGAGGTAGCCGGCGTTGGCCTTGGCATCCACGAACAGGCCGCGCTCCAGGCCGTTCGGAGCAAAGCGGGCGCCGACGCTGAAGAAGGTCAGGTCGGTATCGGCCTCGCCACCGGCGCCACCGACATTGCCGCTGCTGTAGCCGAAACCGGCATGGGCGCTGAGCTGTTCGGAAAAGCGCTGGGTCAGGCCAATCATCAGGCCCTGGCTATGCTCGTTGCTGCTGGAGGCCTGGGACGAACCGTCGGTGCCCAGGTACCCCGCCAGGGCGGTGCTCCACAGGCGATATTGCCCGGTCTTGAGGTCGATGCCGCTGGTGAATGGCGCGGCAGCCTGTTCAATCATCGCGCCCTGGCGCAGCAGATAGCTGGCAGCGTCGGCATGCACCTGACCGCCGACGGTGGACTCGACACCGCCGAGGCTGCCCGCATCGATGGCCGATTGCAGGTAGTAGTTGTAGGCGCTGTAGGTGCCCGAGAGGTTGCTGTTCTGCAACTGCTGCAACAACTGCGCACCGGCCGCGGCGTTGCCGGCGAGGTCCGCCGCGCCCGGCAGGCTGTTGTAGAACACCATCTTGCCGCGCAGCACGTAGAGGGTTTCCTGGGACAGGCCGAGGCCTTCCTTGAGGTAATTGTCCATCGTGCCGTACTGCGCGGTCACCTCGTCCAGGCCGGCTTGCAGATAGCTGGCCTCCACGCCGATCAGCGGCCCGTAGATGGTCGCCAGGCTCGGTGGCAACGCCGCCAGGGTCGCCTTGATCCGCGCGGCAGTGTAGTCGTTCGTCGCCAGGTAGTTGCTCATGATGGTGGCATCGTCGACCCCGGCGATGCTTTGCAGCACGGCGGCGGTCCAGCCCGTGCGGTCCTTGCCGGCGGTGCAGTGGAACAACGCGGCGCCGTCGACCGTGGCCAGTTCATTGAACAGCTGGTTGAACTCGCTGCGCATCCCCGGGTTCCTGACGAAATCACGGTTGGTGTCCTCCATCATCTTGATGGCTTCGGCGGCACTGTGAAACGCGACGTTGGTGATGTTCGCGCCAGAGGTGGAGCCGCCGATGATGTCGATGTTGGTGTAGCTCGCGCCCGTGAGCATCGTGTCAGGCGTCGCGGCGATCTCGACGGGCGTGCGCAGGTCGTAGATGGCCTTGATGCCCTGGCCGTTCAGGGTCGCCAGATCCGCCACCGACGGGGTCAGCGCGTTGGAGCGGTAAAACACCCCGCCGCGCATGGTGCCGTCATTGGCGGTGGAGTACGCCGTGGTGAGGCCTGCGACATCGCGGAAATTGTCGATGCTCTTCAGGCGTGGCGTGTTGAGGGAGACCGTTTCGGCAGCCTGGGCGGCAGCGATGGACAGGCTCAAAACAGACAGCGAACAAACGAGTCGTTGGAACACAGTGCAGCCTCATTGGAATAGCGTTGGGCTGACTAATATCTACATTGAAATGGCGCTGAACATGACAAACCGCCTGCAAACGCAAATCACTGCGCGATGTGTCCGGGTGGCTCGCTTTCTGTCCGTGTATGGCCCGTTGTGCGGCCGGTATTGCCGCCGCGAACCAAGGGTTTGCCGGGTGGGAAATGTGTTGCGCAATGTCCGGCGATCAAATTCCGGGCACAAAAAACCCGCTTTTTCAGCGGGTTTCCCGAACTGCTCGCAACGTCTGTCAACTCAATGGGATTTTTTCGAACCCGACAGTCCGGCTTTGCTCAAGCCCTTGGTGTTGTGTTCACCCGGTGTCGAGTCCGCAATGGACCTGGCCTTGGCGACGCCGCGGGTATCTTTGGAATGGGCCAGGCCTGAGGTCGTGGTGCCGTGACCATTGTCATCATTGCGCTCACTACCGTAATGGTTCCCGCTCAGGCCATGGTCGCGCACGGACTTGCCGGCATGGTCGCTGTCCAGCCCGTTGCCGCGGCCGTTGCTGCCGGAATGGCCTGTACCGGCGTGCCCGCCACCTACACCGCCGCCGTGGCCACCGCCGTTTCCGCCACCATTTCCGCCGCCGTTTCCACCGCCGCCACCGCCACCGCCACCGCCATCCTTCGCGTATGCGGACCCCATGATCGACAGGCCATCAGGCAGTAACGGGGCGGCCGCAAGCATCATGGCGCAGGACATTACAGCAACGAGACTCTTGTTTTTGAAAAGCATGATTGCTTCCGTAGGAGGTTGATATCGCGTGTCTTATGACGCGATATCCCTCGAACAGTTCAAGCTCGACGACCAGTGGCTGCAGGTCCTTAAACCAGCTACAGCACAGCGCCATGCCGTCCTTCACACGTCAATCGAACGCACCGTTGAGAATTTCATAAACGAGCCCCGTAGCCAGCGCGACCAGGATCAGATCCGTGCCGACTTGCTGCCACTCGTAACCGTCATAGTGAGGCAGCCTGCCGACCAATCGCCCGTCCAGTTTTTTGGCGATGCCCGGTGGCAGCGGCTTGCCTCGGGCCAGGTTCTTTTGAATGCCCGGCGGCAAGGCTGGCCCCGGGCTCCAGTAGCCCGTGCTTGCGCCGATGATCCCGAGCACGCTGCCGCGATCGATGCTCGGGCCATGGCTCCAGTCGCCGCCGCCGGAATTCTTGTTTTTGTTGCCATGACTGCCCTGGTTGCCATGGCTTGCCTTGCCGTTGCCCTGGCCGTTACCGGGATCGGCCAGCGCAGTCACGGGGCCGCTGACCAGGGCCAGGCAGGTGATTGCTGCAATCAACGCTCGAGACTTGAACATGAGTCGTTCCTTCGTGGCGGGAATGTTCCCTGAAATTTAGACGTTATTGCCGAGGTTGGTTCCCTCGAGTCATTGCCGCCAAACCGTCTACGCTCAACCGGTCGAAGCCTTGCAGGCGTTTAGCGAAGGATGGGGCTAGTCGATTGCATTCCACTCACTGCGCCGCCCTGGAGACATCGCCATGATCCGCCCCCTGCTCACCGCTCTCGCCCTGCTCGCCGCAAGTGTTGCGGCGCACGCCGATGTCACGCCGTTCCCGGCGTCCTTCCACACCCAGGACATCCCCGTCGATGGCGTCACGATGCACGTGCGCGTCGGCGGCAAGGGGCCGGCGGTGGTGCTGTTGCACGGCTTTGGCGACACCGGCGACATGTGGGCACCACTGGCGGCCGACCTGGCGCGGGACCACACCGTGGTGGTGCCGGACCTGCGCGGCATGGGCCTGTCGTCGATACCGCAAAGCGGCTACGACAAGAAGACTCAAGCAGCGGACATCCGTGGCGTGTTGAACGCGTTGAAGATCGAACACTCGGTTGTCGTCGGCCACGACATCGGCACCATGGTCGCCTTCGCCTATGCCTCGCGCTACCCGGAGCGCACCGACCGCCTGGTGGTGATGGACGCACCTGTGCCGGGCATTCCACCGTGGAACGACATCGTGCATTCGCCGATGCTCTGGCACTTCGACTTCGGCGGCGCCGACATGGAACGTCTCGTCGCCGGGCGTGAACGCATTTACCTCGACCGCTTCTGGAACGAATTCGCCGGCACCCCGGCCAAGGTCGACGAAGGCACCCGCCAGCACTACGCCAGACTCTACGCCCGCCCCGGCGCCATGCACGCCGCCTTCGCCCAGTTTCGCAGCATTCGCCAGGACGCCGTGGACAATGAAGCGTCGATGGCGAAAAAACTGAGCATGCCGGTGCTGGCGGTCGGGGGCGAGAAATCCTTTGGCGCCAATGAGGCCATCGTGATGCGCAATGCCGCGGACAAGGTCACGGAAGTGGTGATTCCGGGGGCCGGGCACTGGTTGATGGAAGAGGCGCCGACGCAGACGATTGCGGCGATTCGCGGGTTTATGACGCAGTGAAGTCACATCCCTGACATCCGAAAACCATGTAGGAATTTACCCCCCCGTGGCGAGGGAGCTTGCTCCCGCGGGCGAGCGGCGGGGTATTGAGGTCTCCAAGGCGCTGTAAGCCAATTCCAGTCGTAAAAAAACCCGCATTAATGCGGGTTTTTATCGTCTGATCCTGGTGGGGAGCAGACTCTATCAGAAGTTCGCCGGGGTATTGGCGCTGATGATTTCCGCCTCATCCGCCCCGATATTGCGAAACCGGTGTGGCAAGGTCGTCGGGAAGTAATAGCCATCCCCGGCGTTCAGCACGCTCACCTGTCCATCCACGGTCAATTCCACGGTGCCCCGTGTCACCAGCCCGCACTCCTCGCCTTCGGAATGCACGATCGGCTCTTCGCCGGAACTGGCACCCGGTGCGTATTGCTCGCGCAGCAGGCGCATCTGCCGGCTGGGTACGGAGGCGCCGATCAGCAGCAGGCGCAGGCCATGGCGACCGAGGTCGGGCTGTTCGCTGGCGCGAAAGACGTATTGGTGTTCGCGCGGAGGCTGATCGAAGGTGAAGAAGTCGGCCAGGGACATGGGAATGCCCTCCAGCAATTTCTTCAGGGAGCTGACGGAAGGACTGACCCGATTCTGTTCGATCAGGGAGATGGTTGCATTGGTGACGCCGCTACGCCGGGCCAGCTCGCGCTGGGACAGTTTGTAGCTTTCGCGTACTAATTTGAGTCGTGAGCCCGTGTCCATGACAGCCTTATGTGCGTACCGCTTAAGGGTAATGGGGGTGGAGAGCAGGCGCGGATCACGCCGTTTTCCGGTCCCGGAAACGTGAAAGGCGGCTATTAAATCACGTTTGTTCGTAATGCTCAGCAGGTTCGATAGACGGCTGGAAAAAACCACCTGTGGGAGCGAGCCTGCTCGCCAAAGCGGTGTGTCAGGCGACATCTACTTTGGCTGATATGGCCTCATCGCCAGCAAGCTGGCTCCTACAGGGGACCGCGGTGTTTCAGGTGTTAAAAAGCCGGCGGCACCCTTTGGGGGAGATGCCGCCGGCGAGGTAAAGCTTAGATGCCGAAACGGTCACGCAGCGAGTAGTACACGGCGCCGAGGGCGGTCAGCGGGGCCGAGAAGGTGCGCCCGCCGATCATCGGCATGTGCGGCAAGGAGGCAAACGCGTCGAAGCGCTCGGCGTCGCCACGGATCATTTCCGAGATCAGTTTGCCGGCCAGGTGCGAGCAGGTTACGCCGTGGCCACTGTAGCCCTGCATGTAGTAGGCGTTTTTCTCGATACGGCCGAATTGCGGCATGCGTGACATGGTCAGCAGGAAGTTGCCGGTCCAGCGGTAGTCGATCTTCACGTCCTTCAATTGCGGGAAGGTCTTGAGGATTTTCGGGCGGATCAGTTGTTCGATGTCGTCCGGCTCGCGTGCACCGTAGACCACGCCACCGCCGTACAGCAGGCGGTTGTCCGCGGTCAGGCGGTAGTAGTCGAGCAGGTAGTTGCAGTCTTCGACGCAGTAGTTGTTCTTGATCAGGCTGCGCGCTTGCTGCTCCGACAACGGCTCGGTGACGACGATCTGCGAACCGCACGGCATGCTCTTGCTGGTCACGCGGTTGTCCAGGCCCTGCGGCAGGTAGGCGTTACCGGCGATCAGCAGGTACTTGGCCTTCACCAGGCCCTTGGCGGTGCGCACGGTGATGGGTTCGCCGTAGGTGATTTCCACCGCCGCCGATTGCTCGTAGATCTTGCCGCCCAGGCCGATGATGGCCGAGGCCTCACCGAGGGCCAGGTTCAGCGGGTGAATGTGGCCGCCCTGCATGTCCAGCAGGCCGCCGACGTAGGCATCGGAACCGACTTCGCGCTTGATGTCGGCCGCGTCGAGCATTTTCAGGTTCTTGTTGCCGTAGCGCTCCCAGCTCTTCTTCTGCTCAGCCAGGCCCTTGAGCTGCTTCTTGTTCATCGCCGCGAAGATACCGCCGGGACGGTAGTCGCACTGGATGTCGTAGTGCTGTATGCGCTGACGAATGATGTCGGCGCCTTCGAAAATCATGCTGCCGAGGACTTCGGCGGTCTTGTCGCCGTAGCGCTCTTCGATGACGTCGACGTCGCGGCTGTAGGAGTTGACCAGTTGGCCGCCGTTGCGACCGCTGGCGCCGAAACCGACCTTGGCCGCTTCGAGCACGGTCACGCTGTAGCCCGCTTCGGCGAGGAACAGGGCCGAGGACAGGCCAGTGTAGCCGGCACCGATCACGCAGACGTCGCAGTCCACCGCCCCTTCCAGCACCGGGAAGTCGCCGGTGAAGTTGCGGGTGGCGGCGTAGTAGCTGTTTACATGCTGTTGATTAGAAGTGCTGTGTTTCATAAATTTCTCCGATGGCCGCCGCAAGTTGCCGGCGACCGCCGCTTTATTGTTATTAGAGCTTGATCCAGGTCGCTTTGAGTTCGGTGTACTTGTCGAACGCGTGCAGCGATTTGTCCCGACCGTTGCCCGATTGCTTGAACCCGCCGAACGGTGCGGTCATGTCGCCGCCGTCGTACTGGTTGACCCAGACGCTGCCGGCACGCAAGGCACGGGCGAAGGTATGGGCCTTGCTCAGGTTGCTGGTCCAGACGCCGGCGGCCAGGCCGTAGATGCTGTCGTTGGCAATCGCCAAAGCCTCTTCAGTCGTGTCGAAGGTGATGACCGACAGCACCGGGCCGAAGATTTCTTCCTGGGCGATGGTCATGGCGTTGGTCACGCCGTCGAAAATCGTCGGTTCCACGTACTGGCCACCGGTGTCTTCGAGGGTGCGGCTGCCGCCGGCGATCAACTGAGCGCCCTGCTCTTTGCCGATCCCGATGTAGCGCAGCACGTTGTCCAGTTGACGCTGGTCGACGACCGCGCCGACCGTGGTCGCAGGATCGAGCGCATGCCCTGGCTTCCACGCTTGCAGTGCTTCCACCAACAGCGGAATGAATTGCTCGCGGATCGAACGCTCCACCAGCAACCGCGAACCGGCGGTGCAGACTTCGCCCTGGTTGAAGGCAATGGCACCGGCCGCCGCTTGTGCAGCGGCGCGCAGGTCCGGCGCATCGGCGAACACCACGTTCGCGCTCTTGCCGCCGGCTTCAGCCCAGACGCGTTTCATGTTGCTTTGCCCGGCGTAGATCATCAACTGCTTGGCAATCGCCGTGGACCCGGTGAAGGCCAGCACGTCGACGTCCATGTGCAACGCCAGCGCCTTGCCCACGGTGTGGCCGTAGCCCGGCAAGACGTTGAACACGCCTTTCGGGATGCCGGCATCGAGTGCCAGCTGGGCGATGCGGATCGCCGTCAACGGCGACTTTTCCGAAGGCTTGAGGATGAACGAGTTGCCCATCGCCAGGGCCGGGGCGAATTTCCAACTGGCCATGATCAGCGGGAAGTTCCACGGCACGATGGCCGCGACCACGCCGGCCGCTTCGCGCGTCACCAGACCCAGCTGGTCCTGAGGCGTGGCGGCGACTTCGTCGTAGATCTTGTCGATGGCTTCGGCGGTCCAGCGGATCGCGTTGGCGGTCGCCGGAATGTCGATGCTCATGGAGTCGCTGATCGGCTTGCCCATGTCGAGGGTTTCGAGCAGGGCCAGCTCTTCCTGGTTGGCCAGGATCAGATCGGCGAAACGGATCAGGATGCGCTTGCGCTCGGCCGGGGCCAGGTTGGCCCAGACGCCGGATTCGAACGCACGGCCCGCGACGGCGACTGCCGCATTGGCGTCGGCTTCGTCGGTGCTGGCGACGTTGGCCAGGAAACGACCGTCCACCGGGCTCAGGCATTCGAACGTGGCGCCACTGGCGGCCGCGCAGTATTGGCCGTCAATGAATGCGCGACCTTCAATGGAGAGGGACTGGAAGCGTTGCTCCCAATCGCTGCGAGTGTTTGTCATGGTTGTGACTCGACGCAGGGGAATTGAGTGATCGTCGGACGAACGCCCGCCCAATCAAAAAATGAAATGCGATCATTGTAGGAGCCGGCTTGCTGGCGAAAGCGGTGTGTCAGGCGCCATCGATGCTGGAAGGTCCGACGCTATCGCCAGCAAGCCGGCTCCTACAGTGGGCGGCGTACAAAGGTTTTGTGTACGCCGCCAACGCCATCAAACGGTGTGCAGGTACCAGTTGTACTCAAGGTCGGAGATGGAGTTCTCGAACTCGGCCAGCTCGCTTTCCTTGCACGCCACGAACACGTCGATGTACAGCGGGTCGATGTACTTGGCCATGACTTCGCTGTCGTCCAGCTCGCGCAGTGCGTCGCGCAGGTTGTTCGGCAGGCTCTGCTCGTTCTGCTCGTAGCTGTTGCCTTCCACCGGGGCGCCCGGCTCGATCTGGTTGGTCAGGCCGTGGTGCACGCCCGCCAGGACCGACGCCATCAGCAGGTACGGGTTGGCATCGGCGCCCGCTACGCGGTGTTCGATGCGCACCGAGTCCGGCGAACCGGTCGGCACACGTACCGCGACGGTGCGGTTGTCGATGCCCCAGCTCGGCGAGTTCGGCACGTAGAACTGTGCGCCGAAACGACGGTAGGAGTTGACGTTCGGGCAGAGGAACGCCATCTGCGCCGGCAGGGTCTCGAGCACACCGCCGATCGCGTGTCGCAGCGCGGCGTTCTGCTCGGGATCCTCGCTGGCAAAGATGTTGTTGCCTTCCTTGTCGAGAATCGAAATGTGCACGTGCAGACCGTTACCCGCCTGGCCCGGATACGGCTTGGCCATGAAGGTGGTGTCCATCTCGTGGTCGTAGGCGATGTTCTTCACCAGACGCTTGAGCAGGACCGCGTAGTCGCACGCCTTGATCGGGTCAGCCACGTGATGCAGGTTGACTTCGAACTGCGCCGGGGCGCTTTCCTTGACGATGGCGTCAGCCGGGATGCCCTGCTCTTTCGCGCCTTCGAGGATGTCTTGCAGGCAGTCGACGTATTCGTCGAGGTCGTCAATCAGGTACACCTGGGTCGACATCGGACGCTTGCCGGAAACCGGCGAACGTGGCGATTGCGGACGACCGTTCACGTTGTCCTGGTCGATCAGGTAGAACTCCAGCTCGAACGCGGCGCAGATGGTCAGGCCCATGTCGTCGAACTTGCGCACGACATTGGCCAGCACTTCACGCGGGTCGGCGAAGAATGGCTGGCCCTCGAGTTCGTGCATGGTCATCAGCAGTTGCGCAGTCGGGCGCTTCTGCCAGGGTTCGATGCTCAGGGTGCCCGGGATTGGGTAGCAGATCCGGTCGGAGTCGCCGATGTCCAGACCCAGGCCGGTGCTTTCCACCGTGGAGCCATTGATGTCCAGAGCAAACAGAGACGCCGGCAGGTTGATGCCTTTCTCGTAAACCTTATGAAGACTGGTGCGTTCGATGCGCTTGCCGCGCACCACACCGTTCATATCCGCAATCAGAAGGTCGACGTACAAAACCTCAGGATATTTCTTAAGGAATGCGTTTGCTTCGTTGAGTTGAACGGTACGCAGGGGGACCGACATGTTGCACCTATTTAGCTGTTAATTATTATGTTCACTGCCCTTTCACGAGCCCAGTCAATCCGAAAGGCAAAGTGAAGTCAATAGCGAACACCTGGCCTTTCAGCGTTTATTTTCGGGCACTTCAGAGGCACGAGAGTGCCAGATACTCCCCAAAACGCCCGTAAATCCTGAAGATCGGACGTGCGGCGTTTAGAATTTTTTACATGAGAGTTGTTAATTAAAATCAACAAGGCTAAGCTCCGGAAAAGCTCGTTCAAGTGTGAAACTTCGAGGTGATAAAAATGGCATTCAAGCCATTGATCGGCGTTACAGCGTGCGTCAAACAGATTGGCCTGCACCCCTACCACATCAGCGGTGACAAGTACTTGCGTGCTGTCAGCGTTGCGGCGCTGGGGCTGCCTGTCGTTATTCCTTCCCTGGGCGACCTGACCGAAATCGATGATCTGCTCCCGCAGCTCGACGGTCTGTTGCTGACCGGCTCGCCGTCGAACGTGGAACCCTTCCACTATCAAGGCCCGGACAGCGCCCCCGGTACGGATCATGATCCGGCGCGGGATGCCACCACCCTTCCCCTGATCCGCGCCGCTATTGCAGCGGGCGTTCCGGTGCTCGGCATCTGCCGTGGTTTCCAGGAAATGAACGTGGCGTTCGGTGGCAGCCTGCATCAGAAAGTCCATGAGCTGCCGGGCTTCCTCGATCACCGTGAAGCCAACCACCCGGACCTGGCCGTGCAATACGCAGCGGCCCATGCGGTGGATGTGCAGCCCGGCGGTGTGTTCCAGGCGCTGGACCTGCCACCGGTGTTCCAGGTCAATTCGATTCACAGCCAGGGCATCGACCGCCTCGCGCCCGGCCTGCGCGCCGAAGCCGTCGCGCCCGATGGCCTGATCGAGGCGATCTCGGTCGAGCACAGCAAGGCCTTCGCCCTCGGCGTGCAATGGCACCCGGAATGGCAAGTGCTGGATAACCCTCCTTACTTGAGTATTTTCCAGGCGTTCGGCGAAGCCTGCCGGCAACGGGCGGCTCTGCGTCACTCGAGCTGACGACCCAACCCACATTCAACGATTGACTGCCCACGCGAGCGGGCAGGCGCTTTTGCGCGTCCCGCTCGCCAGAACAACACACTGCGATAACAACAAGTACTACCAGGCAGCCAGGACGGCGGCGCCGAATCAACCCGGGACGGGAAACGCAATTCCCTGTAGGAGCGAGCCTGCTCGCGATGGATGTCCGGACAGCGCGGGCATTCAGACTGCCAGCGTCATCGTTGGCGACCATCGCGAGCAGGCTCGCTCCTACAGAGAGGCGGCGTCGACTCCGGGTTTGCAATCCACTATTAAGCCGGGCCGTGTTGGCCGGGCGACTGAAACCTGTTGGGAGTTTCAAATGGCAAACGCCTCCAGCATTTACAGGAAGGCAATTGAAGGTCACCAGGCACCGAAAAAGGTGTTGGTGAAAGTCGATCGCGTCACCAAGAAATTCGACGAAACCACCGCAGTGGACGATGTGTCCCTGGAAATCCACCAGGGTGAAATCTTCGCCCTGCTCGGCGGTTCCGGCTCCGGCAAATCGACGCTGCTGCGCATGCTCGCCGGTTTCGAGCGCCCGACCGAAGGCCGGATTCTGCTCGACGGTGTCGACATCACCGACATGCCGCCGTACGAACGACCGATCAACATGATGTTCCAGTCCTATGCCCTGTTCCCGCACATGACGGTGGCGCAGAACATCGCCTTTGGCCTCAAGCAGGACCGTTTGCCAGCGGCCGAAATCGACGCCCGCGTGCAGGAAATGCTGCGCCTGGTGCACATGACCCAGTACGCCAAGCGCAAACCGCACCAACTGTCCGGCGGCCAGCGCCAGCGCGTGGCCCTGGCCCGTTCCCTGGCCAAGCGTCCGAAGCTGTTGCTGCTCGACGAACCGATGGGTGCACTGGATAAGAAGCTGCGCTCGCAGATGCAGCTGGAGCTGGTGGAAATCATCGAGCGCGTCGGCGTGACCTGCGTGATGGTGACCCACGACCAGGAAGAGGCCATGACCATGGCCGAGCGCATCGCGATCATGCACCTGGGCTGGATCGCCCAGATCGGCAGCCCGGTCGACATCTATGAAGCACCGGTCAGCCGCATGGTCTGCGAATTCATCGGCAACGTGAACGCCTTCGACGGCACCGTGGTCGAGGACCTGGAAGGTCACGCGATCATTCACAGCCCGGACCTGGAGCAGAAGATCTACGTCGGTCACGGCGTCAGCACCTCGGTGCAGGACAAGTCGATCACCTACGCGATCCGCCCGGAAAAACTGCTGGTCAGCACCGTCAAGCCGGACAACCGCTACAACTGGTCCAGCGGCAAGGTGCATGACATCGCCTACCTCGGCGGTCACTCGGTGTTCTACGTCGAACTGCCTGGCGGCAAGATCGTCCAGTCGTTCATGGCCAACGCCGAACGCCGTGGTGCACGTCCGACCTGGGACGATCAGGTCTACGTGTGGTGGGAAGACGACAGCGGCGTGGTACTGCGCGCATGAAAACCTTCAATCAGCAATTCCTGAGACTGGTCCCCAGCGGGCGCAAGCTCGTCATCGGGATTCCATTCATCTGGCTGTTCCTGTTCTTCATGTTGCCGTTCTTCCTGGTGATGAAGATCAGCTTCTCGGAAGCGGCCCTGGCCATTCCGCCCTACTCGGAGATCTACACCTTCGCCGAGCAGAAATTCCAGCTGATGCTCAACATCGGCAACTACACCCTGCTGGGCGAGGATGTGCTGTACCTCTCCGCCTACCTGGGTTCGTTGAAGGTCGCGTTTTTCAGCACGCTGATGTGCCTGGTGATCGGTTTTCCGATGGCCTACGCCATCACCAAGGCCAGCAAGGAAGCGCAGAACGTGCTGATGCTGCTGATCATGATGCCGACCTGGACCGCGATCCTGATCCGCGTTTATGCGTGGATGGGCATCCTCAGCAACAACGGCCTGCTCAACGGTTTCCTGATGTGGACCGGGCTGACGTCGCACCCGATCGAGATCCTCAACACCAACACCGCCGTCTACATCGGCGTGGTGTATGCGTACCTGCCGTTCATGGTGCTGCCGCTGTACGCCAACCTGGTCAAGCACGACCAGAGCCTGCTGGAAGCCGCGTCCGACCTGGGTTCGAGCACCTTCAACAGCTTCTGGAAAATCACCGTGCCCTTGGCCAAGAACGGCATCATCGCCGGCTGCATGCTGGTGTTCATTCCGGTGGTCGGTGAGTTCGTGATTCCGGAACTGCTCGGCGGTCCCGAAACCCTGATGATCGGCCGTGTGTTGTGGCAAGAGTTCTTCAACAACCGCGACTGGCCGGTGGCGTCCGCCCTGGCGGTGGTGATGCTGTTGATCCTGATTGTGCCGATTCTGCTGTTCAACCGCAGCCAGGCCAAAGAGATGGAGGCACGGGGATGAAACGCTTCGGATTTTCAAAGTTCATGCTGATTTTCGGCCTGTCGTTCATCTACCTGCCGATGCTGATCCTGGTGATCTACTCGTTCAACGCCTCCAAGCTGGTGACGGTGTGGGGTGGCTGGTCGTTCAAGTGGTATGCCGGTTTGTTGGATAACAGCCAACTGATGGGCTCGGTGGGACGCTCGCTGGAAATCGCCTGCTACACCGCCATCGCAGCCGTTGCACTGGGGACGCTGGCCGCGTTCGTGCTGACCCGCGTTACCCGCTTCAAGGGCCGCACGCTGTTCGGTGGCCTGGTCACCGCGCCGCTGGTGATGCCTGAGGTGATCACCGGTCTGTCGCTGTTGCTGCTGTTCGTGGCCATGGCGCAGATGATCGGCTGGCCGATGGAGCGTGGCATCGTCACCATCTGGATCGCCCACACCACGTTTTGTGCTGCCTACGTGGCGGTGGTAGTCTCCGCCCGCCTCCGCGAGCTGGACCTGTCCATCGAAGAAGCGGCCATGGACCTGGGTGCGAAGCCATTCAAGGTGTTTTTCCTGATCACCATTCCGATGATCGCGCCGTCACTGGCGGCCGGCGGCATGATGTCGTTCGCCCTGTCGCTGGATGACCTGGTGCTGGCGAGCTTCGTATCCGGCCCGGGTTCCACGACCCTGCCGATGGAAGTGTTCTCGGCGGTGCGTCTGGGCGTGAAGCCCGAGATCAACGCCGTGGCCAGCCTGATCCTGTTGGCGGTTTCCATCGTGACCTTCATGGTCTGGTACTTCAGCCGCCGCGCCGAAGAAAGCCGCAAGCGCGCGATCCAGGAAGCCATGGACCAGACCGCCAGCGAATCCTGGCAGCAACCGAAAAAACAAATGGCAGGCGCAACGGCCTGATGCCCCCCTGTAGGAGCGAGCCTGCTCGCGATGGAGGTAAACGATGGCGTTGGCTGTCTGAATCAACGCGGCGTCCTTGCGTTTTTCGCGAGCAGGCTCGCTCCTACAAATGTTTGCTATGTGATTTTGAATAAAAAAGAAATGGAGTTGTACCGATGAAAATGCTTGGCAGGACTCTGCTGACACTGTCCTTATTGGGCGCAATCGCCACGGGCGCCCAGGCCAATGACAAGGTTCTGCGCGTCTATAACTGGTCGGATTACATTGGCCCGGACACCGTCAAGAAGTTCGAAGACGAGACCGGCATCCAGGTGACCTACGATGTCTTCGACAGTAACGAAACCCTTGAAGCACGCCTGCTCGCGGGCAAATCCGGCTACGACATCGTCGTGCCGTCCAACAGTTTCCTGGCCAAGCAGATCAAGGCCGGCGTCTATCAGGAACTGGACAAGTCGAAGTTGTCGAACTGGAAAAACCTCAACCAGGTGCTGCTGAAAAACGCCTCCGCGAGCGATCCCGACAACGCCCACGCCATCCCCTACATGTGGGGCTCGATCGGCATCGGCTTCAACCCGGCGAAGGTCAAGGAAGTGCTCGGCGCCAATGCCCCGACGGACTCCTGGGACCTGCTGTTCAAACCGGAAAACGCCGAGAAGCTCAAAGCCTGCGGCATCAGCTTCCTCGACTCGCCGACCGAAATGATCCCGACCGCCCTGCACTACCTGGGCTACCCGGTGAACGATCAGGACAAACAACACATCGCCGAAGCAGAGGCGCTGTTCATGAAGATTCGCCCGAACGTGGCGTACTTCCATTCGTCGAAATACATCTCCGACCTGGCCAACGGCAACATCTGCGTGGCCGTCGGTTACTCCGGCGACGTGCTGCAGGCCAAGGCCCGCGCCCAGGAAGCCGGGGACAAAGTGAAGATCGACTACAGCATCCCGAAAGAAGGCGCGGCCAGCTTCTACGACATGCTCGCCATCCCGCGCGATGCCGCCAACGTCGAGAACGCTTACCTGTTCATGAATTTCCTGATGCGCCCCGACGTGATCGCCGACATCACCAACAGCATCGGCTACAGCAACGCCAACGCGGCGGCCACGCCACTGGTGGATGAAGCCATCCGCAACGAACCGGGCTCCTACCCGTCGGAAGCGGTGATGGCCACGCTCTATGCCGTGCCGGACCAGCCGATCGCCGTTCAGCGGGTCATGACCCGTGGCTGGACCAAGGTGAAGTTGGGCCAATAATTCACTCGAAATCGCCATCGCGAGCAAGCTCGCTCCCACAGGTACGGCATGTACCTTGAGGTCCCCGGGATCCCTGTGGGAGCGAGCTTGCTCGCGATGGGGCCCTCACATCCAACACAGATTTCAGCTTTACCCATTTCCGTTCACGCAGCGCCTTACCACCGCTGCCTCTCCTGCAAGTAGAACGGCCTCACCTGGCTCCCTCGGTTCAGGTGAATGTTGGCGCCCTCGGGCGCCTTTTTTTATTGGGGACCGTTCAACGGCCATTCGGCCAGTGCCCGATAACGGCCCTTGTGGGATTCGAACAGAGTGAAGCGCTCGGCGCTCAGGAAGAACTCCGGTGCGGTCGGGGACTCCGGTACCGACGCCCGATAGTCCCGCGCCAGGGTCAGGTGCGGACGGTATTCCCTCGGCGCTTGCTCCAGTGCGAACGGCAACATCGCCTGTTCCAGGTCATACACCAGGCGCAACAATGCCGGGGGCGCCTGCTCTGGCGCAAGCACCAGCGCCCCTGCCCTGCGCCACACGTCCAGCCGATCCAGTTGCACCGTCAAACGCTCGCCCGGCACGCGGATGGACGCCGCGGCGGTGCAGATCTCGGCGATCTGCGCCACCGCCACCGCCCCCAGAAACTTCAGCGTCAGGTGAAAGTTGTCCGCCGGCACCGGCCGTCCGTTGCGCAACTGCAGCGCACTGCGCCACCGGGCTATCTCCCGGCGCTGGGCCGGGGCGCAGTCCAGCGCAAAGAACAGGCGCTTGAACGGCTCGCGCGTTTCGTCGTTCATGCCGCACTCCTTGATCAAAGACTGTCTGAGTGTACTCAACACCCGCCAGCCGGCCAGCGCATTTGTGGCGCCGGGCGGCTGGCGAGTTATAGTTCTGGCATCCCGCAAAACCGGAGGGGACCATGCGACAGATCATCAGCAAAGAGCCCTGGTGGGCCAGACCGCCCGAACCAGGTCAGGATGAACTCAAGCTGGAATGGGGCTGGCTGGTGCATTACAGCGAAGGTGAGCCGCGCTTCGAGTTCGTCCGCGAGCGGCCGACGGACGACGAGATCCGCCAGCGCAAGAGTTGCAGGATCACCCCGACGCCGGAGTGATCCCGCGTGCGGCGTCAGGCCTGGAGGAGTACTTCGAACCCGCCATAGACCATGCGCTGGCCATCGAAGGGCATCGGATTGACGTCTGGCTTCATGCGCGGATCCTGCATCATCTTGTCCATTCCGGCATTGCGGGTGTCCTTGTCCGGCCAGATGATCCAGCCAAAGGCGACGGTTTCACCTTCCTTGAGCTTCACCGACATTGGAAACGAGGTGAACTTGCCTTCGGGGACATCCTCGCCCCAGCATTCGACCACGCTCAAGGCACCGTTTTCCTTGAAGACCGAAGCGGCGATTCTGGCGTGCGTGAGGTATTGCGCACGGTTGGCGGTGGGTACGGCAGCAATGAAACCATCGACATAAGACATGAGTGTTTCTCCTTGGGTCATGGGGTGTTCTGCTGGGTAGTCGGTTGCGCCGGCGTCCATTCGACAGTGCCGGCGCTCAAACCGACCGGCGGTTGTGCACTGCCGCCCAGATTGCCTTCGATCTGCCCCGCCATGTACAGCGTGCCGGCCATGACACCGGTGGTCGGGTTCTGCACCAGTTTCATCCAGGCCTTGTCGAAGGTGTTGCCCAGGCTGCTGCGGATCAACGCCTCGCTGTCTGGCCGGTCGTTGGCCTGAATGATCGCGCGTATGGCCGCTACACCGACGGTGATCAAGCCGCCGGCGATTCTCCCGGCGGCGGCGGCCACGGCACTCGCGGCCCCGCGCGGGGCCATCTCGGCTTCCATGCGCTGGCTGGCGCGCTTGGCCACCGGCGCCATCGCGGTGTCGGTCGAACCCACGCCCTTGTCACCGCCGGCCTTGTGGATCTTGTCGATCAACGCGGCGAAGGCCGGCAATGAGTTCAGCTGTTCGGTATGCACGATCTGGTACAACGAAGCATCCCGCGCCGGCGGCGGCCCGAGGGCGATGGCCGGGACTTTCTGGATGCGCCCGTTGAGCTGGGCCATCGGCACGCCGTGGCGGGTGGAGATTTTCTGCAGTTCTTCCTTGAGGATGTCGACGTAGAACGCCGCGGCCAGGCCAAGAATCGCATCGGGATCGATTTCCGCCGCCACCGGGGCCAGGACCTTATCCTGATAGGCTTCGAGCAGGTACGCCGCCAGGCGCTTGGCCGAGGCATCCTGCTCACCCTCGGCGCTGAGGTTGTACCAGCTGACCTTCACCGACAGCCATTCCTGGGTCCAGTAACTGCTGAACCATGGAATGAAATTCTCTTCGGTCAACTCATAGACTCGCGTGCGCCAGTATTCCATGGCGCCGCGGGCGTAGATTCGGGTCTGCTCGGTGGCCGACTGCGACGCGGCGACGATCTCCTGGTCCACTTGCTGCCAGGTGCTGGCCGGGACCATTACCGACGGTGCCTCCACCGGGGCACGGGGCGGCGTGGCGCATCCCGCCAACACCACCAGCACGGCGACGATCAGTGAACGCAGGTTCACGATGGTGGCTTCCTACAGTTGTCATCGAACCGGAGGCTCGGTGATTGGAAAATCTCTGTTTTGAGTATAGGTGGCCGCATGCACTTGCCCGCGATGGGGCCCGTATCAACAGCACAAAAACCACCATCACTGGCGTCGATAATCACCATCGCCGCGATTGCCTTCCGCTTGCCGGCCGTCAGCGTAGGATCGATCCCAAGCCAACACGAAACCCCGATCCGGAGGGGAACATCATGCTGATCCATCTGCTGACCTGCCTGGCCCTGACGGCGTTCACCCTGAGCGTGTTTGCCTGGTACGTCCTGAGCGAGGAGCAAACATCATGATCCACACCGTTACCCTCGCCGTGCGTTTTGCGCAGTTCGGCAACAATTTCTACGCGCAGGAATTCGAGTCACGTAAAGAGTTGACCCTGCTGTTCGACGAGAAGTTCGAGGCGTTGCTGATGCCCGCCGCCGACCATCATTTCAGCAACGAAGTGGTCGGAATAAACGATCAGTTCCGTTTTTTGAATGACCTGCTGGTCGAGCATCTGCTGGACGTCGAGCTGGCAAAAGGGGCGGCCCGTTCGTTCGGGTTCTGATCGCGACCACCGGTCATTCCGTGTTTCACAGCCAAGGCTACGCTTAACCCTGTGCTGTGAAATTGCATATTTTGCTGCACTATCACAGCACGCATCGACCAACCGGCCTTCAAGCAGCAATGTTTGAAGGCTTTTTTGTTGGCACGCGATATGCCCGCCTCTTGACTGCCTCCCTAAGTTAAATCGAGCCGATCCAACGATGGACATTCTGAATTTACTGGCCCACAAAGCGCAGCCTCTGACCAGCAGCCTGAGCATGAACGGGCAGCTCATCGACCTGTCCGCCAGCCTGAGCGATCAACTGGGTTACGCGCCGCAAGAGCTCTCCGGGCAACCGATCGAACGCATTTTCAACGTCGAATCGGTGCGCACCCTCAAGTCGCTGTTCGCCAACCCTCCCGCCGACGAGCAGGTGCACAGCCTGGAGCTGACCCTGATCCGCCACAACGGCGGCCTGCTGCATGTGGTCGCCTGCGGCCTGTTGGAGTGGCGCACCGTGGAAGCGGCGCGCCTGCACCTGCTGAAAATCCCCCTCGGTGCCCTCGGTCATCGCTTGCGCGAAATGCACAACGCCAATGAAGTCATGAGCCAGATGCTGCAAAGCGCCAAGGTCGCGTACTGGTGCATCGAGTTCGCCGAGGCAGTGGACATCAATCATTCCCCGGATGAAATCGTTCGTCAGGTGTTCGAAAACGACTCCCACTGGCGCCTGTGCAACCGTGCCATGGCCGACGTCTACGAGATGCCGTCGGACGTCGATTTCAACCAGCAACCGGTTCGCCTGTACTGGCCGCGCAGCCCGGCCAACGAAGAGTTCGTACGACGCCTGATCGAGGCCGGATTCCATGTCGACTGCGCACTGTCGGTGGATCGCCGCCACGACGGCTCGCCGGCCTACGTCGAGAACGATGTGCGGGCGACCATCGTCAACGGTCACCTGCTGCGCATGTGGGGCAGCATCCGCGACGTCAGCCAGGAGCTGCGCATGCAGCACGACGCCGAGCAGCGCATCGATGCCCTGCGCCGCGTGTTCGACGCGGTGCCGGATGCGGTGCTGGTGATCGACGAACACCTGCAACCGCAATGGCGCAACGCCGCGTTCGAGGAAACCTTCGGCATCACCCACGGCGCCGGCATCGCGCGCCTGCTGCTGGACAACGGGTTACCCGAACGCACCTGGCATACGCTGCCCCTGCCCGACCTGCGCGGACGTGAGCGGAGTTTCAACGTGCACTGTTCGCGCATCCTGATTCGCGAAGGCGTGGCCTGGCGCGTCGCCGTGCTACGCGAAAGCCGCCAGGGTATGCGCCGCGTCGAAGAGTTGCACCCATGAAAGACAAGAACCTGCCCCCGACGATGCAGATGGGCATGCGCTCCTCGGTCAACGTCAGTAGCGAAGTGCTCAGTGCATTGCTGGAGACGCCGGCATTGCATGCCCTGCTCGACAGCTTCGGCGAGGCACTGATCATCAGCGATAACGAAGGCCGGGTGCGCTTTCTCAACCTGGCGGCCGAGCGCGTCAATCGATTATCCAAACAGCAAGCCATCGGCCTGTCCGACAATGAATTTTTCCAGCGTTCGGCGTTGAACTATGACGACTTGCTGGTAGCCCTGAATCGCGGGGGCAACAGCGCCCTGACCCGCTCCCGGGAAGGTCGCGTGCTGCTCAGCAGCACCCACGCCATTCCTACCGGCGCCTATGAAAAACCGTTCAGGATGCTGACCCAGAAAGATTTCGACGGCAGCCAGCAGCCACGACGTCCGGCGATGGGCGGCCGACCTCTGGAACCCCAGGGATTGCGCGACCCACAGGACAATGCACTGCACCTGTCGCCGCAACTGTCGAGCATCGCCGATACCGGCGTGCGTGCATTCCGCCGCCGCGCGCGATTGCTGTTGCTGGGTGAACCCGGGGTCGGCAAGACCGCCATCGCCCGGCATATCCATCGCGCCGCCGGATGGGGTGACAGGCCCTTCATTCACGTCAACTGCGGCAGCATTCCCGAGAGTCTGTTCGAATCGGAGATGTTCGGTTATGAGCGCGGCGCCTTTACCGGTGCCTTGCAGGGCGGCAAGCAAGGCTATATCGAGGCGGCGTCGGGCGGCACCCTGTTCCTCGACGAGATCGGCGAAATTCCGCTGCATGTGCAGGCTAAACTGCTCAAGTTTCTCGAAGACAGCACGATTCAGTCGGTCGGCTCGCCCCTGAGCAAAACCGTACAGGTGCAGGTCATTGCCGCCACCAACAAGGACTTGCGTCGCCTGGTGGACAGCGGCGAGTTTCGCGCCGACCTTTACTATCGCCTGGCGGTGCTGCCTGTGGAAATTCCGCCGCTGCGCGAACATCGCGATGACCTGCCGTTTCTCATCGATATCCTGCTGAGCCGTATCAATGGAGACCGCGAGCCGTCGCTGAGCCTGTCTGCCGGTTGCCGCAAGCGCCTGTTGAGCTACGACTACCCGGGCAACATCCGCGAACTGGTGAACATCTTCGAACGCCTCGCAGTGCTCGCCGACGATGAGGCGCAGGAACATCACCTGCCACGTGAGTTGCTCGAACCCGCGCGGCGAATTCAGCCTTTGATTGCTTCAGCGGCGGACGAAGAAGCAGAGGACAATCCCGAGCAGAATCTCAAGCTCCAGGTTCAACGCTTCGAGCGCCAGGTCATCCTCCAGGCGGTGGCGTTGTGCGGCAGCAAACGCAAGGCGGCGCAGCACCTGGGCATCGACATCGGCACGCTGATTCGCAAGCTGCAGCGCGATTGACCCCAAAACACGGCCCTTTGTAGGAGCTGGCTTGTCAGCGATAGCGGTAGATCAGCCAACCTCTTTGTTGAGCCTGAAGACGCCATCGCCGGCAAGCCGGCTCCTACAGTTACCCGTTTGCTGCGGAAAGCGCTGCAAAAACGCCTACACATCTAGTTACTCTTGCCTATCACCCCGCCAAATAAAATAAATAAACCCTTTAAATTCAATACGTTGAATAACTGGCACGACCTGTGCTCCTGCTACCTGCAACCCACCACCGTTGGGCTTTGCATCAGGGCCGGCGTTTATACGCCGCGCCGGTAGCCAGGAGGAAAAATAATAATGTTGATCACCGGGATCAAAAGCCGGCCAGTCTATGACCGGCTGCAACCCTTGCCGGGAGGCAGGCGGCACATCATTGCCGGTCAAGGCAGTGGCGGTCGCGCCATGTTGCGCTTGCTGGACGAAATGACCGGGCTGGATGGCCCCATCACCCTGCTGTACTCGCGAGAGTCGTTTTCCGGCCAGGACTTCCTGACCGAACTGCAGCGCTACCCGGATCATGAGCTGCGTCCGTACGCCAGCAACCAGGCATTGATCGATGACCTGAACAACCTGCTGGTCGATGCGCGCATGGGCACCCGCCTGTACCTCGCAGGCTCCGAAAGCTACCTGGGCAGCGCCATGCAAGTGGCTACCCGCTTCGACCTCAATCGCGACGAAGTGCTGCGCGAACACTCAGGCACTCTGGTGCGCCGGGTGTGGTGCGTGCACTGCGACACCTACACCGAAAACGTCACCCAACGCGTCTACGACTGCCCCGGTTGCAGCCTGACGCTGGTGGTGCGCGATCACTATTCCCGGCGATTGGCGGCGTTTCAGGCGGTCAAGGCCGACGCCGAAGTGCCGGGAGAATTGCCGCCAGCCGAGGAGCTCGATACATGAGCCAGAACAACGGAACCTTGAACCTGCGCGTGGCCCGCATCGAATCGGTGACCCCGGAGATCAAGCGCTTCACCCTGGTCTCGCCGAGCGGCGAGCACCTGCCGGCGTTCTCCGGCGGCAGCCATGTCGTGGTGTTGGTCGCCAATTCTGACAAGACCTTGCGCAACCCCTATTCGCTGCTCAGTTCGCCCTACGACACCAGCAGTTATCAGATCGCCGTGCGCCGCGTCGACAGCGGTCGTGGAGGTTCGGTGGCGCTGCACGACAACGTCAATGAAGGCGACCTGATCGAGGTCACGCCACCGGTCAACCTGTTCCCGCTGATCAAACAGGCGCGCCTGCACCTGTTCATCGCCGGGGGGGTCGGCATCACGCCGGTGATCTCGCAACTGGAAGAACTGCGCCTGAGCAAAGTGCCGTTCGAACTGCATTACGCGGTGCGCGGTGAAGAACACGCGCAATTGGGCAAAGAGCTTCAGGCGACCTATGGCGAGCAGGTTCACCTGTACCGCAAAGGCGTGGAGTCGCGCATGGAGATCGGCCAGATCCTTGCCGGTCGACCGCTGGGCAGCCACGTCTACGTGTGCGGCCCGGACAGCATGATCGACGCCACCCTGGCCTGTGCCCGCGACCTGGGCTGGACCGACAGCCACGTGCACTACGAGCGTTTCCTTGAGCAAGGCAGCGGCGGCGAGGCTTTCAGTTTCACCCTCGGCCGCAGCGGCACGACCATCGAAGTCTCGCCTGACCAGACCATGCTCGAAGCGGTGGAAGCCGCCGGTTTCAGCATGCCCTACCTGTGTCGCGGCGGCGCTTGTGGCCACTGCGAAACCACCGTCCTGGAACTGGACGGCGAGTTGCTGCACACCGACGACTGGCTGTCCGACGAAGACAAGGCCAGCCGCAAGAAAATCATGCCGTGCGTATCGCGCGCCCAATGCAATCGCCTGGTCATCGACCTCTGATCGGAAGACATAACAATGACAATCACATTCAACCGCGACGAAACCTATCGCGACGACTACACCTTCGCCAACAGCCCGGAAACCATCGCCCGCGCGCCCTTCCCGTTTCCCGAT
The DNA here is from genome assembly GCF_054668285.1 of Pseudomonas sp. S2_H10. Lineage (NCBI taxonomy): Bacteria > Pseudomonadati > Pseudomonadota > Gammaproteobacteria > Pseudomonadales > Pseudomonadaceae > Pseudomonas > Pseudomonas sp. S2_H10. The sequence continues at coordinate 6,372,774 of NZ_CP162754.1, read as the reverse complement.
GACGACTACATGTACTCGATGAACCTCGAGCCGCATGTCCCGGTGGGCGACGGTGCGTTCCGCGCTGCGTTCGATATCGACGAGCACTACATCAGCGAATGCCGGGACCGCGCCATCACCCTGGAGAAGGACCCGGGCATGCACTATGTCTCGGCGCCGCACATGATGGAGGCGCAATGGGACCTGCTCGAACTGATCATGGAGTCCTACGCCCGTGATTACCCGGAGTACTTCACCCTGGCCCGTGAAGGCCGGCAGTGGCACTGGACCAACCGCCTGCTGAACATCGACGACCACTTCACCTTCGGCGACCCGGCGACCTTGCCCTATGAGCCGATGGAGTACGTGACTCGCCAGGCCCAGGGTGACTGGGTGTTGCAGGAAGAGCGCGACGGTACGTTGTACTGGGGAGCAGGCATCGCCACTCAACGCGCCGACTATTCGCTGCGCTTCAACCTCGGCATGAGCTGGGAGGAATTCCACGGCCCCGTACCGCTGGTGAAGGAAATCGGCATGCTCGACCGTGCCCTGAAGTTCCTGCTGCGCCTGCGCACCGGTCACCCGGTACGCCGCCTTAACTGGTCGCTGACCGTCAATCCGCGCCTCGAAGTCTCGGCTGAAAGCCTGCCGGAATGGGCACCGGACCGCACCGTCGTGACCGCCGAAAACGCCGGCAAGCTGGTGTACCTGCGCATCGAGTTACAACCGCTGCACCGCTTGCCGCGCAGCAACGCCATCGTCTTCCCGATCCGTACTTACCTGCTGAGCCTTGAGGACATCGCCACCAACCCGGCGTGGGCCCGGCGCATGCATCGGGTGCTGCGCGACCTCAATCAGCAACTGGTCGACTACAAGGGCTTCAGCCGCTACCGCGACGCGGCGGTGGAATGGCTTTCGCAGTATGACGACGGCCGGGAAAGCGAGCCGCGCAAGCAAGCCTGACTTGTAGGAGCCGGCTTGCTGGCGATGGCGTCTTTGAAATCGCCATCGCCGGCAAGCCGGCTCCTACAAGGAACATGACAATAAGCCCCAAAGGGGCACTGGCGGGCCAACCCGCCAACCTTGCAATCCACTGCCATTGATAATGAGGAAATAACATGAGTGGCTCATCCAATACGCGTGCAAGCAGCAGCGCCGATCAGGACGCGGAACAACTGCGCGCCCTCGGCTACAGCTCGGATTTCAATCGCAGCATGAGCCTGTGGGAGAACTTTTCCCTGGGCTTCACCTATCTGTCGCCGGTCGTCGGCGTCTATACCCTGTTCGGCCTGTGCCTGGCCGCCGGCGGCCCGCCGATGTTCTGGTCCTACCTGCTGATCGGCGCCGGACAAATGCTGGTGTGCCTGATCTTCGGTGAAGTGGTTTCGCAGTTCCCGATTTCCGGTGGTGTCTACCCGTGGGCCCGTCGTCTGGTGGGCAAGCGCTGGGCGTGGATGGTCGGCTGGGTGTATGCCTGGGCGCTGTGCGCGACCATCGCCGGCGTCGCCGTGGGGGCCGGGCCGTACCTGGCAATCATGATGGGCTTCCACCCCGGACCCGAGGCGAATATCTACATCGCCCTGAGCATCATCCTGCTCTCGACCGCACTCAACCTGGTGGGCACCAAGCTGCTGGCGCGTGTGGCGATGTTCGGTTTCCTCTGCGAACTGGTCGGCGCGATTCTGGTGGGCGGCTACCTGTTGATTTTCGAGCGCCACCAGCCGTTCAGCGTGCTGTTCGACACCTTCAACCTGCAAGTCAACGGTTCGTACTTGCCGGCGTTCCTCGCGGCGTCCCTGGCGGGCCTGTTCCAGTACTACGGTTTCGAGGCCTGTGGCGATGTCGCCGAAGAAACCCCGAACCCGGGCAAGCGCATTCCCAAGGCCATGCGCATGACCATCTATATCGGTGGCGCGGCAGCGATGTTCGCTTGTCTGGCGCTGATTCTGTCGGTGCCGGACATGGCCAAGGTGCTGGCCGGCGAAGACACAGACCCGGTGGCGACCATCCTCGCCAACGCCTTCGGCCCGGTCGGTTCGCGCCTGGTGATGGCGGTGGTGATGGTCTCGTTCATCTCCTGCGTGCTGAGCTTGCAAGCAGCGGCCAGTCGCCTGTTGTTCGCCTATGCCCGCGACGAAATGATCGTCGGCAGTTCGCTGTTCAAGCGCCTGTCGGCCAACCATGTGCCGTCCTTCGCCCTGGTGGTCAGCGGTCTGGTGCCCGCCGCCATCGTTTGCCTGGGCATGTTCATGGCCGATGCCGTGGCGACCATCGTCGGTTTCGCGGCGATTGGTATCTACGTGGCGTTCCAGTTGATCGTCGTCGCAGCACTGATCGCCCGTGCCAAGGGCTGGCGCCCGAACGGCCAGTTCACCCTCGGTGCCTGGGGCCTGTGGGTGAACCTCGCCGCCCTGGTTTACGGCGTGTGCGCAATCGTCAACATGGTCTGGCCGCGCTCGCCGGATGCGCCGTGGTACATCAACTACTCGATGATCCTGACCACCCTGGTGGTGATGGGCGCAGGCCTGGTCTACATGCTGCTGGGCAAGCCTTACGACAAAGGCACCGCACCGGCGGGTGATGCCTGGAAGTTTTCCAAACCGGTGAAAGCACCACGGGCTGTGGCGGTCAGTAACTGACAACCAATTTCCAATATGGGAACCGGATCAATGTGGGAGCGAGCCTGCTCGCGAAGAGGCCGTCACATCCAGCATTGATGTCGACTGACACACCGCTTTCGCGAGCAGGCTCGCTCCCACAGTTTTGATCCGGTTTCGGCAGAAAAATAAAAGTGTTAGTGAGGAAAAAACCATGCAAACCAAATTACTGATCAACGGCCAACTGCAAGACGGCGAAGGCCCCGCCCAACCCGTCTTCAACCCTGCCTTGGGCCGTGTGCTGGTGGAAATCAACGAAGCCAGCGAAGCCCAGGTCGATGCCGCCGTACGCGCCGCCGATGCCGCGTTCGACAGCTGGTCGCAGACCCCGCCGAAAGAACGTTCGCTGCTGCTGCTCAGACTCGCCGACGCCATCGAGGCCCACGGCGAAGAACTGGCCAAGCTGGAATCGGACAACTGCGGCAAGCCCTACAGCGCCGCGCTGAACGACGAGATCCCGGCGATTGCCGACGTGTTCCGCTTCTTCGCCGGCGCCAGTCGCTGCATGAGCGGTTCGGCCGGTGGCGAGTACCTGCCCGGCCATACCTCGATGATCCGCCGCGACCCGGTGGGCGTGATCGCCTCCATCGCGCCGTGGAACTACCCGTTGATGATGGTCGCCTGGAAAATCGCCCCGGCCCTGGCCGCTGGCAATACCGTGGTGCTCAAGCCGTCGGAACAGACCCCGCTGACCGCCCTGCGCCTGGCCGAACTGGCGTCGCAGATCTTCCCCGCCGGCGTGCTCAACCTGGTGTTCGGCCGTGGTCCTAGCGTCGGCAGCCCGCTGGTCACCCACCCGAAAGTGCGCATGGTGTCGCTGACCGGGTCGATCGCCACCGGCTCGAACATCATTTCCAGCACCGCCGACAGCGTCAAACGCATGCACATGGAACTCGGTGGCAAGGCGCCGGTGATCATCTTCGACGACGCCGACATCGATGCCGCCGTGGAAGGCATCCGCACCTTCGGTTTCTACAACGCCGGGCAGGACTGCACCGCGGCCTGCCGCATCTATGCCCAGGCCGGCATCTACGAGAAGTTCGTGGAGAAACTCGGTGCCGCCGTCAGCAGCATCAAGTACGGCCTGCAGGATGACCCGTCGACCGAACTCGGCCCGCTGATCACCGCGCAACACCGCGACCGCGTGGCCGGTTTCGTCGAGCGCGCCATCGCCCAGCCGCACATTCGCTTGATCACTGGCGGCAAGGCTGTCGAAGGCAACGGCTTTTTCTTCGAACCTACCGTGTTGGCCGATGCACAACAGGACGACGAAATCGTCCGTCGCGAAGTGTTCGGGCCGGTGGTGTCGGTGACCAGGTTCAGCGATGAAGCGCAAGTGCTGGGCTGGGCCAACGATTCAGACTACGGCCTCGCCTCCTCCGTATGGACCGCCGACGTTGGCCGCGCCCATCGCCTGGCGGCGCGCTTGCAGTACGGCTGCACCTGGGTGAACACGCACTTCATGCTGGTCAGCGAAATGCCCCATGGCGGTCAGAAGCTGTCCGGGTATGGCAAGGACATGTCCATGTATGGGCTGGAGGATTACACCGTGGTTCGGCATGTGATGTTCAAGCATTAAGAGCTTCGCCTGTAGGAGCGAGCTTGCTCCGGGCGGCGTTCCGACGATGGACGTTAACGATGACGCGGCGTACCTGGCACACCGTGTCGTCCCATTCGCCAGCAAGCCGGCTCCTACAAAAAAAACCGATCTCCACGCAACCACCGCTCACAACGTCCGCTGGCTATTGCCGATCCCCTTGGCAATATCGATCCCCCAATCCATCGCCGCCTCCATGTCCAGCATGTGCGGCCGTGGATCGTGGTTTTCATCGATGGCTGTGCCGTCCGGCCGGTAGACGCCGATGAACATGCCCAGCGAACCGTCTTTCAATATCTCGGCCTTGACTTTGATATTGCATCCGTTCGATAGCGTTTCCTTGTGCTCCAGATGCCGCTCGGTCATGACTGCATTCCTCCCCTGACTGGATTGAAACCCTACTGGCCATGCTAGCTCAGCACTCTGAAATGCGCTGATTGGCAGGACCGAAGGCCAGCCCTGACAGCTGCGCAATGCCACCTATACTCAAGCCCACCTCCCCCCAGGGGATCTGCACGTCCAACAATAAAATGCAGAGGTGGAACATGGTCTGGCAGCAAGTCTACGATCCGTTCAATAACCCGGTGCTTTCAACGCTGATGGCGGCTGTGCCGGTGGTGGTGATGCTGGCGTCCCTCGCGTTTTTTCATGTCAAGGCGCACCTGGCGGCGTTGCTCGCGCTGGCCTCGGCCTTGCTGATCGCGATCTTCGCCTTCGGCATGCCGGCGAACATGGCAGGTTCCGCGGCACTGTTCGGCGCGGCCAATGGTCTGTTGCCGATTGGCTGGATCGTGTTGAACATCATCTTCCTGCACCGCCTGACCACCGAGAACGGTTCGTTCAAGGTGCTGCAGGACTCCCTGGCGCGCATCACCGATGACCGACGCCTGCAATTGCTCCTGATCGCTTTCTGCTTCGGTGCGTTCTTCGAAGGCGCGGCCGGTTTCGGTACGCCGGTGGCGGTGACCGGGGCGATTCTGATCGGGCTCGGTTTCTCGCCGCTTGCCGCCTCGGGGCTGGCGCTGATCGCCAACACCGCGCCGGTGGCATTCGGTGCCCTCGGCACGCCGATCATCACCCTGGCCAAGGTCACCGGGCTGGATGAAATGGAGCTGTCGATGATGGTTGGCCGGCAGTTGCCCTTCTTCTCGGTACTGGTTCCGTTCTGGCTGATCTGGGCCTTTGCCGGCTGGCGCAAGATGCTGGAAATCTGGCCGGCGATCCTCGTGGCCGGGGTCAGTTTTGCCGTTCCGCAATTCCTCGTATCCAACTATCACGGGCCGATGCTGGTGGATGTGATCGCCGCACTGATTTCCATGGCCTGCCTGACCGGTTTCCTCAAGGTCTGGAAACCGGCCACCGTGCACACCTCCGCTGCCCTGACCGGCCGGGTCGATAATTCGAAGATCGACGCCGAGCACGACGAAAAGCCCGTACCGACTGCAACCTTCGCCAACGAGGCGAAACCGGCGGTGATGCGCGCATGGATGCCGTGGATCATCCTCACGGTCTTCGTGTTCATCTGGGGCACCCAGGGCTTCAAGAACACCTTCGACACCCGCCCCGCCATCGACCCGCAAACCAGCGCCGCCAAGCTCGATCCCCAGGGTAAACCGCTGCGCGAGGCCAACCCGCTGTTCGCGCCGGTCGTGACCTTCACCACCCTGCACCAGCAGGTCGAGAAAGTGCCGCCCGTGGTGCCCGCGCCGAAAACCGAAGAAGCGGTGTACAAGTTCACCTGGTTCACCGCCACCGGCAGCGGCATTCTGCTGGCGGCGATTGTTGGTGGTTTGCTGATGGGGTACTCGATCCCGCAGCTGATCCGCCAGTACCTGCGCACCCTGTGGGTGGTGCGATACTCGCTGATCACCATTGCGGCGATGCTCGCCCTGGGCTTTCTCACGCGCTACTCCGGACTGGACGCGACCATGGGCCTGGCCTTCGCCGCGACGGGCATTTTCTACCCCATGTTCGGCACCCTGCTTGGCTGGCTCGGCGTGGCGCTGACCGGCTCGGACACGGCATCCAACGTGCTGTTCGGCGGTTTGCAACGAGTGACCTCCGAGCAGTTGGGCATCAGCCCGGTGTTGATGGCCGCCGCCAACAGCTCCGGCGGGGTCATGGGCAAGATGGTCGACGCGCAGTCGATCGTGGTCGCCTCCACGGCCACCCGCTGGTATGGCCATGAAGGGGAAATCCTGCGCTACGTGTTCTTCCACTCGATCGTGCTGGCGATCCTGGTCGGTGGCCTGGTGACGCTGCAGGCCTATGTCGCACCGTTCAGCCATATGGTGGTGGGCGGCCATTAAATCGAATCCCTGTGGGAGCGGGCTTGCCCGCGATGGCGGAGTGTCATTCAACATAGATGTCGAATGGTCTACCGCCATCGCGAGCAAGCTCGCTCCCACAGTGGAGACAACGATCCCATGGACAGCTGAGCCTGACAGGCCAATGATGAAGGTCATTGGCCTGCTGCGAGAGTCGAGAACCGATGAACATTCTCTACGATGAGCGCGTCGACGGCGCCCTGCCCGACGTCGACAGACAGGCACTGTTGCACGCCTTGAAAACCAGGCTGCCGGCCCTGGAAATCCTGCACCAGCAGGAGGAGCTCAAGCCCTACGAATGCGATGGACTGTCGGCCTATCGCACCACGCCGATGCTGGTGGTGCTGCCCCGGCACATCGACGAGGTGCAAGGGGTGCTGCGCGTCTGCCATGAGCTGCACGTGCCCGTGGTGGCCCGCGGCGCCGGTACCGGATTGTCCGGCGGTGCGCTGCCCCTGGAGAAAGGCGTGCTGCTGGTGATGGCGCGCTTCAACAACATCCTGCACATCGACCCCGCCGCCCGAACCGCGCGGGTGCAGCCCGGTGTGCGCAATCTGGCGATTTCCCAGGCGGCGGCCCCGTTCGGCCTGTATTACGCGCCGGACCCGTCCTCGCAAATCGCCTGCTCCATCGGTGGCAACGTCGCGGAAAATGCCGGTGGCGTGCATTGCCTCAAATACGGCCTGACCGTGCACAACGTGCTCAAGGTCGACATCCTCACGGTCGATGGCGAACAGTTGAGCCTGGGCTCCAACGCCCTCGACTCCCCCGGTTTCGACTTGCTGGCATTGTTCACCGGTTCCGAAGGCCTGCTCGGGGTGATCACCGAGGTCACGGTCAAGCTGCTGCCCAAACCGCAGTCCGCCAAGGTGCTGCTGGCGGCCTTCGACTCGGTGGAAAAAGCCGGGCGCGCGGTCGGCGACATCATCGCCGCCGGGATCATCCCCGGTGGCCTGGAAATGATGGACAACCTGGCCATCCGCGCCGCCGAGGATTTCATCCACGCTGGTTACCCGGTGGATGCCCAGGCCATCCTGTTGTGTGAACTCGATGGTGTTGAAGCCGATGTCGCCGATGATTGCGACCGGGTGCGCCAGGTCCTGCAACAGGCCGGCGCAACCGAGGTGCGCCAGGCCAAAGACGAAGCCGAGCGCGTGCGTTTCTGGGCCGGGCGCAAGAATGCCTTCCCGGCGGTGGGCCGCCTCTCGCCGGACTATTACTGCATGGACGGCACCATCCCCCGCCGCGAACTGCCCGGCGTGCTGCACGCCATCGCCGAACTGTCGAACGAATACGGCCTGCGGGTGGCGAACGTGTTCCATGCCGGCGACGGCAACATGCATCCGTTGATTCTGTTCGACGCCAACCAACCCGGTGAACTCGACCGCGCCGAAGCCCTGGGCGGCAAGATCCTCGAATTGTGCGTGAAGGTGGGCGGCAGCATCACCGGTGAGCACGGCGTGGGCCGCGAAAAGATCAACCAGATGTGCGCGCAGTTCAACAGCGATGAGCTGACCCTGTTCCATGCGATCAAGGCCGCCTTCGACCCCGGCGGTCTGCTCAACCCCGGCAAGAACATTCCGACCCTGCACCGCTGCGCCGAATTCGGAGCCATGCACATACATGCCGGTCAACTGCCCTTCCCCGAGCTGGAGCGTTTCTGATGCACGCCCCTGAAGATGTCGATGACAGCCCGTCACTGCTGGAGCAGGTCAATCAGGCACTGGACAACGCCACGCCGTTGCGCATCCAGGGTTCCAACAGCAAGGCCTTTCTCGGGCGCACCACGGCCGGGGAAATTCTCGATACGCGCGCGCACTGCGGCATCGTCAGCTACGACCCGACGGAACTGGTGATCACCGCCCGTTGCGGCACGCCGTTGGCGCAGCTGGCGCAGGTGCTCGATGCCGCGCAACAGATGCTGCCCTGCGAACCGCCGGCCTTTGGCGAAGGCGCCACGGTGGGCGGCATGATCGCCTGCGGACTGTCCGGACCACGGCGCCCGTGGTCCGGCTCGGTGCGCGATTTCGTCCTCGGCACCCGCGTCATCACGGGGCAAGGCAAGCTATTGCGCTTCGGTGGCGAGGTGATGAAAAACGTCGCCGGCTACGACCTGTCGCGCCTGATGGCCGGCAGTCATGGGTGCCTCGGGCTGATCACCGAGGTCTCGCTCAAGGTACTGCCCAAACCCCGGCAGTGCCTCAGCATCAGCCTGGAACTGGACATCGAACGGGCCTTGCTGCACCTGGCGCAATGGGGCCAGCAACCGTTGCCGATCAGCGCGGCCTGCCACGACGGCTCACGCCTGCACCTGCGGCTGGAAGGCGGTGAAGGCTCGGTGGCGGCGGCCCATGAGCGCCTCGGCGGCGAACGGCTGGACGCCACCTACTGGGACGACCTCAACGAGCAGCGCTTGAGCTTCTTCGATGAGGACCAGCCGCTTTGGCGCCTGTCACTGCCGCACAACACACCACGGCTGTCGCTGCCAGGCCGGCAGTTGGTCGACTGGGGCGGTGCCCAGCGCTGGTTGAAGTCCGATGCCGAAGCGGCGTTCATCCGCCAGGTCGTCGACGAGGTCGGCGGTCATGTCACCTGCTTCAGCCACGGCCTGACCGACACCCCGTTCCAGCCGCTGCCGCCGGCGCTGATGCGTTATCACCGCAACCTCAAACAACAACTCGATCCACGGGGCATCTTCAACCCCGGACGCCTGTACGCGGAGCTTTGAACCATGCAGACGACCCTGAGTGAAAGCGCCAGCCATCTGCCCCGCGCCGCGGAAGCCGAAAGCATCCTGCGCACCTGCGTGCACTGCGGGTTCTGCAACGCCACGTGCCCGACCTATCAATTGCTCGGCGATGAACTGGACGGACCTCGGGGCCGCATCTACCTGATCAAGCAAGTGCTGGAAGGCAACGACGTCACGCAAAAGACCCAACAGCACCTGGACCGCTGCCTGTCGTGCCGCAACTGCGAAACCACCTGCCCATCGGGCGTCGATTACCACAACCTGCTGGACATCGGCCGGGCAGTGGTGGATGCGGCGGTGCCGCGCCCGCTCGGGCAGCGCCTGTTGCGCGAGGGTTTGCGCCAGACCGTGCCGCATCCCGAACTGTTCAAGGGCCTGGTCAATAGCGGTCAGGTGTTGCGCGCGCTGCTGCCCGGCCCGCTGCAAAGCAAGTTGCCGCGCAGGGTCTACCCGGCCAAACCGCGCCCCCTGACCCTGCGCGCGCGGCAAGTGCTGATGCTCGAAGGCTGCGTGCAGCCCAGCCTGTCACCCAACACCAATGCCGCTGCGGCGCGGGTGCTGGACCGGTTGGGGATCAGCGTCATCGGCAGCCGCGAGGCCGGCTGCTGCGGTGCCGTGGACTATCACCTCGACGCCCAGGCCGCCGGCCTCGATCGCGCCCGGCGCAACATCGACGCGTGGTGGCCGGCCATCGAAAAAGGCGCCGAAGCGATTGTGCAGACGGCCAGCGGTTGCGGCGCCTTCATCAAGGACTACGGCCACCTGCTCGCCAGCGACCCGGCCTATGCCGACAAGGCGAAAAAGGTCAGCGCGCTGGCCCGGGACCTGGTGGAAGTGTTGCGCGACGAGCCGCTGGAGCAACTGGGCATCCACGCCTCGCAACGCCTGGCCTTCCATTGCCCCTGCACCCTGCAACACGGGCAAAAACTCGGCGGCGCCGTGGAAGCGCTATTGAAGCAAATGGGTTTCAACCTTACGTCCGTCCCCGACGGACACCTGTGTTGCGGCTCGGCGGGCACCTACTCGCTGACCCAGCCGGAACTGTCGCGACAACTGCGCGACAACAAGCTCAACGCCCTGGAAAGCGGCTACCCCGAGGTCATTGTCACGGCCAACATCGGCTGCCAGACCCACCTCGACGGCGCAGGCCGAACCCCGGTGCGGCACTGGATCGAACTGGTCGAGGCCGCCCTGCCTTGACCGAGCACTGGAGACGCCCATGAACAGCAAAGCCGTCCTGAGCCAGACCGAAGTCGGCCAGATCATCAACGCCGCCCGCGCCGAAGCCCAGGCCAATCAATGGGCCGTGACCATCGTAGTGGTCGATGACGGCGGCCACCCGCTGGCCCTCGAACGCCTCGACGGCTGTGCGCCGAGCAGCGCCTACATCGCCACCGAAAAGGCACGCACCGCGGCCCTCGGGCGGCGCGAATCGAAAAGTTATGAGGACATGGTCAACAACGGGCGCTACGCTTTCCTGTCAGCCCCCTTGCTGACTTCGCTGGAGGGTGGCGTGCCGATTGTCTTCGATGGCCAGGTGATTGGCGCGGTCGGTGTGTCGGGCGTCAAGCCCGGGCAGGATGCGCAGGTGGCCAAGGCCGGGGCGCAGTGCCTGGAGTGAGGTTCTGGCTTCACCCTTTTTCCCCTGTGAATGGGCTTGTGGCGAGGGGGCTTGCCCCCGTTGGACTGCGCAGCAGTCCCATTTTTCGGGGGCCGCTTCGCGACCCAACGGGGGCAAGCCCCCTCGCCACAGGCCCGCTCCCACAGGGTCCGTGTCAAACCAGTCGAGAGGAGTTGCACCAATGACCCGTCTAACCGCAAAAGACTTCGCCCCCGAACTGCTGGAACTCTACGACTACTACGCCCACGGCAAGATCAACCGCCGGGAGTTTCTCGACCGCGCGGCGTTGTTCACCTTCGGCGGCATGACGGCCGGCGCCCTGCTCGCCGCGCTGAGCCCCAACTATGCGCTGGCCGAGCAGGTCGAGTTCACCGACCCGGACATCATTGCCGAGTACGTCACCTACCCGTCGCCCAAGGGCCACGGCCAGGTTCGCGCTTACCTGGTGCGCCCGGCCAAGGCCACCGGCAAAGTGCCGGCGGTGGTGGTCGTGCACGAAAACCGCGGGCTCAACCCCTACATCGAAGACGTGGCCCGGCGTGTGGCCAAGGCCGGGTTCATCGCCCTGGCCCCGGATGGCCTGACGTCGCTCGGCGGTTATCCCGGCAATGACGACAAGGGTCGCGAACTCCAGGCCACCGTCGACCCGGAAAAGCTGATGAACGACTTTTTCGCCGCCGTCGAGTGGATGATGAAACACCCTGCGGCCACCGGGAAAGTCGGCATCACCGGCTTCTGCTACGGCGGTGGCGTGACCAACGCCGCCGCCGTGGCCTACCCGGAACTGGGCGCCGCCGTATCCTTTTATGGCCGTCAGCCAACGGCCGAGGAAGTGCCCCGGATCAAGGCCCCGGTGATGCTGCACTACGGCGAGCTGGACACACGGATCAACGAAGGCTGGCCGGCCTATGAGAAAGCGTTGAAGGCCGGAGGCAAGACCTATGAGGCCTACATTTACCCGGGCTGCAATCATGGTTTCCACAATGATTCGACGCCGCGTTATGACGAGGTGGCGGCGAAGCAGGCGTGGGAGCGGACGGTGGGGTGGTTTAAAAAGTATCTGGTTTGAGGGGTCAGCAGGGCTGGCCCCATCGCGGGCAAGCCCGCTCCCACAGGGGGCTCCAGTGGACACAAAATCTGTGTCCGACACAGATCCAGTGTGGGAGCGGGCTTGCCCGCGATGGCGATTTCACGGCTGATGACTACTTCGGCTGAGCCACCGTCCGCAAATACGGCTTCAACGTCTTGAACCCATCCGGGTACTTCTTCTTCGCATCTTCATCAGACACCGAAGTCGGAATGATCACGTCCTCACCCGGCCGCCAGTTCACCGGCGTGGCGACGGTGTGCTTGGCATTGAGTTGCAGGGAGTCGAGCAGGCGCAGCACTTCATCGAAATTACGCCCGGCGCTCATCGGGTAGATCAGCATGGCCTTGACCTTCTTGTCCGGGCCGACGAGGAACACCGAACGCACCGTCGCGTTGTCCACCGCCGTGCGCGCGCCGCCGCTGGCGTTGGGGTGGATCATGTCGTAGAGCTTGGCCACCACCAGGTTTTCGTCGCCGATCAGCGGATAGTTGACCGCGCTGCCCTGGGTCTCGGCGATGTCACCGACCCAGCGGTTGTGGTCACTGACCGGGTCGACGCTCAGACCGATGACCTTGGTGTTGCGCTTGTCGAATTCCGGCTTGAGCTTGGCCAGGTAGCCCAGTTCGGTGGTGCACACCGGGGTGAAATCCTTGGGGTGGGAAAACAGGACGGCCCAGCCATCGCCGATCCATTGGTGAAAATTGAGCGTGCCTTCGGTGGTGTCGGCGGTGAAATCCGGTGCTTCGTCGCCAATGCGAATTGCCATGTTCGATCTCCTTGCAGTGATGGACAGGGACGCCGTCAGGGCAACGAATGCGCGTTGGACGGCATGGACGCCGACAGTATAGGAGAGGTTGCGGGACTCGCCGGACCGCATCGGTGCGTCGCTAGCCGACCAGCGCAATCAGTTGCTGACGCTGGGCGTCGGTCAGCATCGGGCCGAATCCGGCGCGGGCGTTTTCCGCCATGTAGCGCGGGTTGCCGGTGCCCGGGATCACGCAGGTCACCGCCGTATGCGACAGCAGGAACTTCAGCGCCAGTTGCGGCCAGCTCTTGACCCCGACTTGCGCCGCCCAGCCTGGCAACGGTGTGTCCTTGAGTTTGGCCAGCAGGCCGCCACCGCCAAACGGCCGGTTGCAGATCACCGCCACGCCCCGCTCACGGCATAACGGCAGCAAACGTTTCTCGGCGCCGCGGTCGTCCAGGGCGTAGTTGATCTGCAGGAAATCCAGTGGCTCGGCCCTGAGCACCGCCTCCACTTCTTCATAGGCCGCCGCCGTGTAGTGGGAGATGCCGATGTAGCGGATGCGCCCTTGCTCCTTCCAGTGGCGCAGGGTCGGCAGGTGAGTCTGCCAGTCCAGCAGGTTGTGGATCTGCATCAGGTCGATGCGGTCGGTCTGCAACAGGGCGAAGGATTGTTCCATCTGCGCGATGCCTTCTTCGCGCCCGCGGGTCCACACCTTGGTGGCCAGGAACGCCGGCGAGCGCGGCTCGTGGATCGACAGCAATTCACCGGTGGTCTGTTCGGCGCGACCGTACATCGGCGAGCTGTCGATCAGCTTGCCGCCCTTGTCGAACAACGCATCCAGCACGGCGGACAAGTCTTTGTAGGCCGGTTGCGCAGGCTCGACATCGAACCCGCGATAAGTGCCCAACCCTACGATCGGCAAGGACTCGTTGCTGGAAGGAATGGCGCGGGTCTGCATGGTCTTGCCTCCTGTTCCCGTCGACGGCACGGCTTGTGCTCCCGCCGGACCGAACGTGAAGACCGCCGAAGCGCCGGCAGCCAGCGTGAGTATTTCTCTACGGGTGTAACCCTCAGGATGGCTCATAAAACGCTTCTCACCAGTCGCTCGGGTTCGACCTGTTGCGCCGACAACCCGGATATCCCGCGCCAAGGGTCGATTGACTACACTGAGAAAGCCTTGCGGCGCCAGCCACATTCAAACCTCGAGCAGTCAATGCCGCCTCCTAACGTTAGTCGAATGTCACGCACCCTGGTGTTACTCGTCGTCATCGTCGCAGCGTTGTACCTGGCGCTGTGCGTGGCGCTGTTCGTGTTTCAGCGGGCGCTGATCTACTACCCGCAACCGCGCACCGTCGGCTCGGCCGCTACCCTGCTCACCCTGCCGGTTGCCGACGCCCGGGTGCTGGTCTCTGTGCGCCCCCACGACGGCCCGAACGCGCTGATCTACTTTGGCGGCAATGCCGAAGACGTCTCGCGCAACCTGCCTTCCTTCTCGCAAGCCTTCCCGGACTACGCGCTGTACCTGCTGCATTACCGTGGTTATGGCGGCAGTTCCGGATCGCCTTCGGAAGAAGCTATTGCCCGCGACGCCTTGACCTTGTTCGACCAGGTCCACGCCACCCGTCCGCACGTGGCGGTGGTCGGGCGCAGCCTGGGCTCCGGGGTTGCCGTGCGCCTTGCCAGCCAGCGGCCGGCCGCGCGGCTGGTGCTGATCACCCCCTACAACAGCCTCGAAGGCCTGGCCGCCCGACAGTTTCGCTGGTTTCCGGTGCGCTGGTTGTTGAAGGACAAATTCCAGTCCTGGCGCTACGCCGCACGCATCACGGTGCCGACGGTATTGATCGCGGCCGGAGATGACGAAGTGATTCCGCGCTCCAGTACCGAGCGCCTGTTGAGTCATTTCACCAAAGGCGTGGCTTCGATGCAGGTCATCGAGGGGACGGGGCATAACTCGATCGGCGAAAGCCCTGAATACCTCAAGGCGCTGGGGGATGGGTTGTAACGGGATCAGCGGTCTTTGTGGCGAGGGGGCTTGCCCCCGTTGGACTACGAAGTAGTCCCCAATCCAGACAATGCGGTATATCAGACAAACTTTTGCGACCGCTTCGCGGTCGAACGGGGCAAGCCCCCTCGCCACAAAGACCGCTGCGACAGAAAGCCCGGAGCCGCCACTCGAACCCTGACCTTACAGATCGACCCTCTGCATGTTCGCCTTGAGAAACCCCATCAACTCGGCCGCCGCGGGCGACAGGCTCTGCCCCTTGCGGCACAGGATGCCGATCTGGCGCTCCACCCGCGGCTCTGACAGCGGCAGGAACACCAGCTTCTCGTTGCCCTGCGGGAACGCCAGGGACGGCAGCGTGGTGATGCCGATGCCCTCTTCGAGCATCGCGATCAGCGAAATCATGTTGGAGACGAACAGCAGGCTGCTGTCCAGCAACCCCGCCGCTTCCGTGCCTGCGAGCAAGCGCGAGGTGCCATTGCGTACCAACGGATAAGCTTGCAGGCTCGACCAGTGCAACGCCTCGCCACTGGCCACCAACGGATGATCGTGGCGACAGACCACCCCTACCCGATCACTCAGGACCGGCACGAACTCGATGTTTTCGTCCGCCGTCCACACGCTGCTGATTGCAAAATCCACCTGCCCCTGGACCAGCAGCTGCTGCACGCTGTCGGCATTGCCGTCCTGCATGCTGATCTGCATTTTCGGGTGCTCGCCGACAAACCGTGCGAGCAGATGCGGCAACAACCGGCTGGCCACCGACGGCACCGTGGCGATGCTCACCTGACCGATTTCATGCCGCGCCAGCAAGCTGACTTCGCGGGCGATACGGTCGTGATGCGCAAGCAAATCCTCGAACAGCGGCAAGCAGTGTGCGCCGAATGGCGTCAGTTCGGTCTTGCCGCCCTTTTCGAACAATGGCTGGCCGAGTTTCTGCTCCAGCTCACGCACCGCCAGCGACAGCGCCGGTTGTGTGCGATAGGCCTGCCTTGCCGCGCCGTGAAAGCTTTTGAGCTGGGCGACCAGGACGAAATAGCGCAGTTGGGTAATCTTCAGCTCGGGCAGCACGGTAAGTTTTCCTTATCATTTCATATTTATTATTAATTTTTATTTGCAGAGTAATACTCTCAAGATGGGACCAACGCAATCGGAGGTTCCCATGGCACTGCAACCCTACAAAAACTACATCGGCGGCAACTGGTGCGAAGGCCAGGGCGTCATCGCCAACCACAGCCCTTCGGATGTTCAAGACCTGATCGGCCACTACCAGCAAGCCAGCGCCGAACAGACGCTCGACGCCATCGCTGCCGCCCGCGACGCCCAGCCGTTATGGGCCGCCAGCGGCCTGGAACAGCGCCAGCAAGTGCTGATGGCCATCGGCAACGAGCTGATGGCGCGCAAGGACGACCTCGGCGAGCTGCTTTCCCGGGAAGAAGGCAAACCGCTGGCCGAGGGCATCGGCGAGGTCAATCGCTCCGCGCAGTTCTTCCACTACTACGCCGCCGAAGTGCTGCGTCAGATGGGCGAGACCGCCGCCTCGGTACGCCCCGGCATCGAGATCGAAGTGCAGCGTGAACCGGTCGGCGTGGTCGGCATCATCACCCCGTGGAATTTCCCCATGGCCACCGCCGCCTGGAAGATTGCCCCGGCCCTGGCCTTCGGCAACGCCGTGGTGTTCAAGCCGGCCAACCTGGTGCCGGCCAGCGCCTGGGCCCTGACCGAGATCATCAGCCGCCAGGCCTTGCCCGCCGGCACCTTCAACCTGGTCATGGGCAGCGGCGCGGTGGTCGGCGAAAGCCTGATCCAGTCCGCCGACATCGACGCGTTGACCTTCACCGGTTCCCTGCAGACCGGTCGCCGCGTCGCGGTCGCCACCGCCGGCAACCTGGTGCGTTGCCAACTGGAAATGGGCAGCAAGAACGCCCTGGTGGTGCTCGATGACGCCGACCTTGAAATCGCCGTGGAATGCGCGTTGAACGGCGCCTTCTTCGGCACCGGGCAAAAGTGCACGGCCTCTTCGCGATTGATCGTCTGCGACGGCATCCATGACCGTTTCGTCGAAGCGCTGGTGGCGCGCATGCGTCAATTGAAGGTCGGTCATGCCCTCGGCCAGGGCGTACAGATCGGCCCGGTGGCCGAAGCCCGGCAGCTGGAGCAGAACCTGCATTACCTGCAACTGGCCGAAGACGAAGGCGCGACCCTGGTCGAAGGCGGCGAACTGCTGAACCTGGAGCCGGCCGGGCACTACATGCGCCCCGCCCTGTTCATCAATACCCACAACACCATGCGCATCAACCGCGAGGAAATCTTCGGGCCGATTGCCTGTGTGATCCGGGTCAACGACTACGAACAAGCCCTGTCGGTGCTGAACGACACCGAATACGGCCTCACCGCCGGGATCATCACCCAGTCACTGCGTTATGCCAGCGACTTCAAGCGCCGGGCGCGCACCGGTTGCGTGATGGTCAACCTGCCGACCGCCGGCACCGATTACCACGTGCCGTTCGGCGGCCGCAAAGCCTCCAGCTTCGGACCACGCGAGCAAGGGCAATACGCCCGCGAGTTCTACACCGTGGTCAAGACCACCTACGTGCGACCTTGAACGGGAGATCAGCATGCACGACTTATTGATGATCGACGGCCTACAGTATTCCCACTGGAACGAGGAGATCTTTCGCCAGATGCGCGAAGGCGGCCTGAGCGCGGTGCACGCCACCATCGCCTACCACGAGAACGCCCGGGAAACCCTGTCGCGCATCGGCGAGTGGAACCGGCGCTTCGAAACCTGGCCCGAGTTGATTCGTCCGGTGCGCGAGGCTTCGGACATTCGCCTGGCGCATCAGGAAGGCCGCGTGGGGATTTTCTTCGGTTTCCAGAACTGCTCGCCGATTGAAGACGACATCAGCCTGGTGGAAGTTTTCCGCCAGCTCGGTGTGCTGATCATGCAGCTCACCTACAACAACCAGAGCCTGCTGGCCAGCGGTTGCTACGAGAGCGAAGACAACGGCATCAGCCGCTTCGGCCGCCAGGTGATCCGCGAGATGAACCGCGTCGGCATGCTCATCGACATGTCCCACAGCGCCGAGCGCAGCACGCTTGAAGCCATCGAGTTGTCGAGCCGGCCGGTGATCGTCTCCCACGCCAACCCGTCGAGTTTCCACGCGGCCAAGCGCAACAAATCCAACGCAGTGTTGCGCGGTATCGCCGAGTCCGGCGGCCTGCTGGGCTTCAGCACCTACCCGTTCCACCTCAAGGGTGCGTCGGGCTGCACCCTGGAAGACTTCTGCGACATGGTCGCCAGCACCGCGGAATTGATGGGCGTCGAACACATCGGCATCGGCACCGACCTGTGCCAGCAACAACCGCTGCAAGTGCTCGAATGGATGCGCAACGGGCGCTGGAGCAAAGACAAGGATTACGGCGAAGGCTCGAAGGACAACGCCAACTGGCCGGCACCGCTGCAATGGTTCCGCGACAGCCGGGATTTCCCGGTCATCGCCCAGGGCCTGCGCGCCCGAGGCTTCGCCGAGGACGAGGTACGCAACATCATGGGACTCAACTGGCTGCGCCTGCTGGAAAACGCTACGACGGCGCAAAACTGACTCTTGATCGACACCGTGAGGACAGCATGAAAAATAACAACAATAGCCTCCCGTTCATCTCCCCGACCGGCGATGCACAGCCCCAGGCGCGTATTTTGGAGGCATCATGAAAACTTCCGACACCCTGCAATCCGACGTCCAGCCAATGGACCTTGCACCGCCGAAAAAAGACATCGACTGGCCGCTGTTCCTGATCAGTGGCGGCTTCCTCGGCGCCTTCCTGATCGCGGCACTGGTCGACATCGATGGCGTGTCGCACCTGGTGAACACGCTGTTCGCCTGGTCGACGAAGTTCTTCGGCTTGTACTGGCAGATCCTGATGCTCGCGACCTTCGCCATGAGCCTGTTCATCTGCTTCAGCAAATGCGGGCGGGTACGCCTGGGCGGCGTCGACCAGCGCCCCGATACCAGCACCTTCAACTGGATCGCCGTGATCATGTGCGCCCTGCTCGCTGGCGGCGGCGCGTTCTGGGCGGCAGCGGAACCGATGATGCACTTCGCCAGCCCGCCGCCGCTGTTCGCCGGGGTGCAGCCGCACACCGAAGCCGCCGGGCATGCTGCGCTCGCGCAATCGTTCGTGCACTGGGGTTTCCTGGCCTGGGCAGTGCTGGGCAGCCTGCTGGCCATCGTGCTGATGCATCTGCATTACGACAAAGGCCTGCCGCTGGCACCGCGCACCTTGCTCTATCCGTTGTTCGGCGAGCGCGCGCTCAAGGGGCCGATCGGCACCCTCGCAGACGCCACCTCGATCATCGCCGTGGTCGCCGGCACCATTGGACCGATCGGTTTCCTCGGCCTGCAGATCAGCAGCGCGTTGCACTCGGTCTGGGGCATTCCCAATGACCTGGTGGTGCAGTCCATCACCATCGTGCTGGTCACGGTGATGTACACCATCTCCTGCCTGGTCGGGCTGGAGGGCATCCGCTTCGTCAGCGGGATCAACGTCTGGCTGATGATCGGCCTGGCAGTGTTCATGGTGCTGCTCGGGCCCACCGCGTTCATTCTCGGCGGTTTTCCCAGCGCGTTCGCCTTGCACCTGGAGCAGTTCATCCCGATGACCCTGTTCCGCGCCGACCCGAAATGGCTCGACTGGTGGACGGTGTTCTACTGGGGCTGGTTCATTGGCTACGCGCCGATGGTCGCCCTGTACGTGGCGAAGATTTCCCGTGGCCGGACCATCCGCGAAGTGATCATGACCCTGTCGATCATCGCCCCGCTGGTGACCATGTTCTGGTTCACCATCGTCGGTGGCGCCGGCATCGGCATGGAATTGCACACGCCGGGCATCGTCACCGCCCACGGCGCACAACCCGAAGACTTGCTGCTGGGCGTGACCCAGAACCTGCCATTGGGCGGGCTGATCTCGGCGCTGTTCCTGTTCCTGAGCTTCATCTCGGTAGCCACCAACGGCGATGCGATGGCGTTCACCGTGGCGATGGCGATGTCCCGCAATGACAAGCCCAAGGCATGGCTGCGGGCCTTCTGGGCCATCGGCATGGGCCTGGCCGCCGTGGTGTTGATCACCATTGGTTCGGGCGGGGTCACGGCGCTGCAATCCTTTATCGTAATTACCGCCGTACCGGTTTCACTGCTGATCCTGCCGTCGCTCTGGGATGCACTGCGCATCGCCCGGCAGATGGCTCGCGAACAGGCAGTCTGATATGAACCGTTCAGGAATCGCAACGATGTCGCACACCGACACACACACCGCATCGGCCTTGCGGCCCGCCACCCGGGTCATGGACCTGGAGCGGCTGGGCAGTCACTTTCAGAGCCGCTTGAGTTTCGTGCGCAGCAGCATGCGGCGGATGATGAACGAGCAGTGGCGCATCCAGCGCACCTGCTTCGATCTGGACGCCGAGGGCTTCGGCACGGCGATCTACCGCATCGACACCGCCAGTGCCCGTTATCACTGCGTGATTTTCTCCATGTACCTGCCGCCGGAAAAGCGCAGCGACCGGGTCATCGCCGATCAGTGGGACGTCAGTTTTGTCCTGCTCTCCGGCGATGTCGACGAGCAGCAACTGGCCGACCTGCGACGCAATGTGCCGCTGCAGGAAGCCGGGCGATTCGATTCGCGAGTACTGGTGCTGTCGCGGGCCAACCGCAGCCTGCGCAACTTCGAGCGATTCCTCGAAGCGCTGGCCGAAGGTTGCCAGCCAGACCCTCGGCAACTGGCCGAGGTCGGCTACCTGTATCGCACCACCGCGGTGTACGGCAACGGCAAGTTCGGCATCGCCGACTTCAGTTGCCTGCAAGACACGGCGGACTTCACGCAACCCTTCAGCGCGCAGATGTTTACCGTGTACCTGCTGCGGCATTTCAGCATCGAACAGATCGAACACATGGCCCGGGCGCGCAACCCGCAGCGGGCGGTGGGCCTGGACCCTGCCCTGCAACGTTACCTTGGAGTCGGCAATTCCACGGGGCTGGGCATGGCGCCGTTCCTGATCAACCATCCGCAACTGGTCAACCAGTGGATTTGGGCTCGAGAAACGGCCTTGGGGTTGGTGCTGGCGCAAACGGCTGACGTGCCTCGGGCGCAGCGCTTCCAGGTGTTGCTGTTTCGGGCCCGCCGGCACTTGCAGCAAACCAGCACCGAGGACCAACGGCAAAGCGCAATCGACCAGCAGACCCTGGCCGATCTCGAACAACTGGCCGAGTGGTTCGCGGGCCAGTCCGTCAACGCCGGTTTGTGGTCGCAACTGCAAGCCTGGGCCGACGTGAACGTGGGTGCCGGTTGCCAGGAACTGCTGGTCAGCCTGCTGCTGGAGTTGTACCCCGAACAGGTCGATCCGCTGGCCGGGCAGATGTCGGTCAACGAAGGCTTTCGCCTGAACGCCGAGATGCCACTCGATGAGCTGTGCGGGCTCATCGAAAGCACCTACCGCTGGGCGCTCGATTACGACTTGAACGACGCCGAGGCCAACCACTTTTTCTGGTATCGCTCGGCGGAAAAGGAAGAACCACGCCTGGGCGAACGGGCCATGGAACCGGGTGCAGAAAAGGAAATGCAACTGGGGATCGCACACAACATTCAACGCTGTCATCGCGCCCTGCTGGCCTATCGCGAGCAACACCCACGGCAATTGACCGCGCACTTTCTGCTGGCACAGCCGCAGTTCAAAGGCACGGTCTGCCGCCTGCAAGGCATGGCCCGCTGCGCCTTCGGCGAGATCCGCGCCAACCTGATGGACCGCAGCATGCTGCCGATCCACTTGCTGCGCTGCAAGCTGGCGTTCTTCGGCGCCGGCAAGTTCGACCCCAAGTCCAGCCGCTGGGTGCGCATCACTCTGTTCCAGGGGGCCCCACTGGTCAGCGAGATCGGCCAGCCGTTCGCCGACGACTGGAATTTCGCCGTCATGCCTGAACTGACCAACGCTGCCGGAGCACTCTGAAATGCGTGTATCGCTCAATGAAATCCAGGTGATCTGCCGCAAGGCCTTCGAAGGCATCGGGTTTGCGCCCGGTGATTGCGACGACGCCGCCGAGATGATCGCCAGGCTGCAACAGCAAGGCCTCGACGGCATCGGCGCGCTGAAAAAGGCCTTGGACTTTCTTCACGATGAAGTCGATCGCCCCATCGACACCTGCTACGAAGACGCCACGCAACTGACCCTCGATGCCCATGGCCAAAGCGTGTTGCGCTGCGCCGCCCAGGCTATCGAACTGGGGGTGGGCAAGGCCATGCGTGGCGGCACTGCACTGATCCGCATCCGTCATTGCCACAACCGCATCCTGCTGCTGGGCTACCTGGCGCGCTGTGCCGGACAGGGCCTGAATTTTTGTGTGTACTGGCGCGATGCCCGCCAGGAACTGGTCGCCACCTTCAGCGCCGGGCAGACCAGCCCGGCCTTGCGCGTGTATGACCTGCCGCAACCGGCACAGGGCGACGAGCAAAGCATCAATGTGCTGATTTCCAGGCACTTCGCGCTGCTGCCACGGCTGAGTGCCGAAGACGCGACCCCGACGTTCGAACACAGCCAGGCCACACCCGCGGGCGGGCTGCAGGTCGATGATGAAGTCTGGGCGCAATTGAAAAAACTCGGTGAGCGGGTGCTGGTGGAAAGCACCGAAGAATCCCGTCGCCGAGGCGCCGGCGAAGGCAGCGACTCCCGGTAAAACCCCTTTCAAAATTGCATCAGGAATCATCAATGAAACAGGCGATCAAGACCGATCTCTTTGCCTCGCGCGCGCCTCTGGAATGGGCGATTGTCGGCAACGGCACGCTGTACACCGCGCAAATTCCCATCGACCGCCAGGGCCAGGTGGTGAGCGGCGGCATCGAAGCGCAAACCCGACAGACCCTGGACAATCTGCGCCATACCCTCGAGGCCGCCGACAGTTCGCTGGACGCGGTCACCCAGGTGCTGATCTACGTCACCGACCGCAGTTACCTGGCAACGGTGAATGCGGTCTATGCCGAGTATTTTCAGGCGCCCTACCCCAATCGCGCCGCCATGGTCGTGGCAGGGCTGGCCCGGGAGGAAATGCTGGTGGAGTTGGTGGTGTACGCCTGCGTGGATTGATTGATTCGAGACCTCTTGCAGGTCACTGGTGTACCCAGTGAGCTGTACGCAGGTTTTCCTTTGTAGGAGCCGGCTTGCTGGCGATAGCGGTCCTGAGCCATGCATCGATCTTTCGGGCGCCATCGCTGGCAAGCCAGCTCCCACAGTGAGCTGTACGCAGGTTTGCCTTTGTAGGAGCCGGCTTGCCGGCGATAGCGGTCCTGAGCCAGGCGTCGATCTTTCGGACGCCATCGCTGGCAAGCCAGCTCCCACAGGTTTGGGGTACACCCACTTGCCCACACAGAAATCCTACCCTTCGTCGGACATTCGGTTCCGGCCACAAACAGGTTCGCTCGCGCCGTGAACCTTGTTCCAGGAAGCCAGTCATACCCCAGCGTTTTTCCTCTCCTATCGTCGTCATCTCATCCGAGTTGTCCGTCCATGCGCCAAACCGTCGTTGCCTTGCGCTTTTCTTCGCTGTGCCTGTTTACCCTGCTCCCCGTTTTCGCCAGCCCCGCCCACGCCGATGGGCAGCGGCAACTGGTCGACGCCATCAACGACTACCGCGCCCATCCGCAACGTTGCGACCGGCGGCCCGCGCAACGCTTGTCACCCCTGACGCTCAAGTCGAACCTGGCCTTGCCCGTTGGCTATGGCGGCGGGTTGCGCGACCGGCTGAAGGCTTCCGGCTATCAGGCAACCATGGTGCGCTCTATCCGCGTGGTGGGTGCACGGGACGCCGAAGAAGCCTTCGATATGTTCCAGGACGAACACTGCGCCGCACTGCTCGACAACCAGTACGCCGACATCGGCGTCAGCCGTTCGGGGAGCGAGTGGCAGGTGGTGCTGGCCAAGCCGGTGCTCGACGGGCAGACCGGCGATCCACGCAGCGCCGCACAGGCGTTGCTCGCGCAGGTCAACGCAGCCCGGGGCAAACCGCGCCTGTGCGGTCGCCAGCGTTTCGCCGCCGCGCGACCGCTGTCCTGGAGTTCGGCCTTGGGTTCCGCTGCACAAAGCCACAGCAAGGCCATGGCCTACGGCAACTATTTCGCCCACCAGGATCCCGACGGCGACATGCCTTCCGACCGCGCCCGGGCCGCCGGTTACCGTGGCCGGCAGATCGGTGAAAACATCGCCGCCGGCCAAGGCTCCCCAAGCAAGGCCATGGCCGGCTGGCTCGCCAGCCCCGGGCACTGCGCCAACCTGATGAACCCGATGTTCACCCAGGTCGGTGCCGCTTACGCCGCCAACGCTCGCAGCGACAATGGTGTTTACTGGACAATGCTGTTCGGCGCGCCTTGAGTCGCTGACCGGCCCCACCGTGCGGGCATTAACAGGTTTGGAGGTCACTTCATTTCGGTGTGGGCAGGTCCCTTGTAGGAGCCGGCTTGCTGGCGAAGGTCGTTAACGATAACGCGTGCTATCTGGACTCACTCGGCGCACTTGGGTCCATCGCCAGCAAGCCGGCTCCTACAGGTACTTGAATCCACGGCCAGCCCCACCGTGCGGGCATTAAAAAGCCCGCATTGAGCGGGCTTTGTGGGTGAATGTAACAAGTAGGTGGCCGGTGCTGGTCTCCGGCTTACAAGGTTTATCAGGCCTCCCACAAAAGAGTCGTGAAACTGTAATGGAACTCTTCTGCTTCACACGGCATAAGGGCTGGATCCCAGCGCGGGGATCTTTCTAACCGTGTACCCTTCGGAACGCGCCCCACGTCTCCTTGCTATCCTTTTGCGCATCAGTCTGCGTCTTCACCTACAGGGTTGAGGATAGCAAAACAGGAGCGTTTTCCAACCGGGCTTTTAGACCGATTTCGACCAGCAGAAAACCCGGCAGGAAACAAAAATACTATCGACAGGGAGATGACGCATGTCGACTCGAAAGCGGATTGGTATCACGTCAACGATCAGCATCCACAGAGCGACTGAGGCACTTTCAATATTTATGGTGCCTGACCCACCGCCATCGCGGGCAAGCCCGCTCCCACAGGGTTATTGGGTGTACGCGGAATCTGCGAGCAACCGAAATCACTGTGGGAGCGGGCTTGCCCGCGATGGCGTCAAATCAGTCAATATCGATGGTGCCTGACACTCTGCAATCGCGAGCAAGCTCGCTCCTACAAGGATTATCCCCGCGAAGGCCGGCGCACCACCCTCACCTTGCCGCTATCCCCGCCACCGCAGAACAACCGCTCGCCGCCATCGGACTCCAGTCCCGACACGCCGACGCCCTCCGGCATCTTGAGGCTTTCCAGCACTTCACCGGTTTGCGCGTCGATGCGCCGCAGTTCGCTTTCATCGCCCTCCCAGGTGCCATGCCACAGCGAACCTTGCACCCAGGTCACCCCGGTCACAAAGCGGTTGGATTCGATGGTGCGCAGGATCTTGCCGGTCTCGGGGTCGATCTGGTGGATCTTGCGTTCGCGGTACTGCCCTACCCACAGCGTCCCTTCGGCCCAGGTCAGCCCCGAATCGGTGCCCGCGCCGGGCGCAGGAATCGTCGAGAGGATGCGGCCGCTGCGCGGGTCGATCTTGTGGATGCGGTCTTCGGCGATCTGGAACAGATGCTCGCCATCGAACGCCGTGCCGGCATGGGCAGCGACATCGATGGAGCCCAGCACCTTGCCGCTTTGCGGGTCCAGGGCGTTGATTTTGTCGTTGCAGGCGAACCAGACCTTTTCGCCGTCCCAGGTGACGCCGCACACATGGTCGACATCGGCAAACGGGCCATATTCACGAATGATTTCAGCAGTTGCGTGTTTCATTCCGGCATTCCTCGTTGGGGTTGGTGGCCTTCATCCTAGCCACCGGGCAGCGGCGCCGGGAGTAACAAGGTCGTCGCGAATCCCGGCACCGGCGGTGTCATCCAGCGCCGAGTGCGACCACGGCCAAACCATTGCACCTTGCCCTGTACCGCCAGTGCGTCGAGCGCCCGTTGCACCGTGCGCTGGCTGGTACCCAGCGCCAATGCCAGGGCGGAACTCGACCACGACTCACCATCGGCGAGGCAGGCAAATACCGCGGCAAATTTTTCCTCGATCGGTTGCGCCAGCGTCACCACCTGCGTACAGACCGGCGATTGCAGAGCAAAACCGCGCTTCGTCGCGATGACGCCGGCCAGCGGCTTGAGTGCCTGGCGCAGCCTGCCGATTTCCACGCGAAGCCTGGCGCGATGGGATTCATCCGCGAGTTTCAGACGGAACGCCCGGGCGATCAGCGTTTCCCGCGCAACGTCGGCGGGCCACGCCTCGGCCAGTGTGCGGGCAAGCACGAACAGGATCGGCCGCGTCGCGAGCGACACCGACATGCCACAGCCACGCACGACGTACCGGCAGGCATCCACCACCAGCGCCGTGGAACCGAGCAACGCTTCAACTTCATCGAGCAGCAGCGGTCGTTCCTCACCCTGGGCGATCAGGCGTGCCGCGGGGGCGTCGAGCAGGCGTACAGCCTGTTCGACCTCGGCCATCAGCGCGGCAATCCCCGCCTGTCCGGCCGCCTGCGCGGCCCTGGTCAACGCGTCCCGCGCCGCGTTTGATTGCAGGCGTCGAATGGCGATCCCCGCCAGCACCAGCTCATGGGTTGCGCGCAACGCCGGCGGCAATGGGCCGGGGTCGAGCCCGGCCATCAACTGCTGCGCCTCATCGAGCTGACCGAGCAACAGCAGACGGCGGATTTGCAGATAACGCGCATGGGCGGCATTGACCCGGTCACCGTGCTGTTCAAGCGTGACCCGCGCCGTTTCGAGCGCCTTGACCGGCCAGCCGAGTTCGCGCGAAGCCAGGGCGATTTCGGCCTCGGCCACCACGCAGCGCGCCCGGGCCAGCACTTCCTTGGGCGCAAAGGCCCGCTGCGCACGCTTGACCAGCGCCCGGGCCCGCACCAGATCGCCCAGTTGCGCCATGGCGATACCGCGCAGGGCCAGCGCCGGCGCATCGTCACGCAAGGCCACGCGGTCCAGTGCGCCCAGCGGATTGCCCGCCGCCAGCGCCTGGGCGGCGGCCGTGATCATCGAGTCCATAGCAATCGCGCCACGCTTGTCACTCCCATGATTCGATACCCGGGTTTAGTCTAAATCACGACCTTTCACCAGGCTGCTAGCTACTGGATGCGGCGGTGTCATTGACCACCGATGAAGACATCCGCCAGCTTGTCCACCAGCGCCGGTTTGGTCTGCGAGACCCAGCGCCGGGTCGCCCATTCCTGCCATTCCTCGGCACGGTCGAGGGTGTAGCGCGGCACAAAGTCGCCGAGGAAGCGGCCGAGATTGTGCAGTGTGACCTCATGCCCGGCGCTGGTCATTTGCTCGAGCAAATCCCTCAGGGCCACTTCGAATTCGGGCGGCCACTTTTCGCCGGCCAACACCTGTTCGACCGACGGGTGTCGATCGTAGCCAAGCGAATTGCGGACTGGCATGTGCGTGTCCTCGGTCCTGCGTTATGAGTGAGTCAGCCAAAGATGCTGCACAGTTCAATGCTGCGCAACCACTTCACCTGACGCGCCCCGGAATGACGATCGCTGCCCGAGACCAATGAAAGGTGTTCGCCGCAAGCGTCCTGCTCTGGCGAGTGTTGTCGGTACACCACCAGTACCGCATCGCCCACGTCGGTGTTGATCAGTTCGTTCCAACTGAACAGCGCGACATAGCCGTCACTGGAGCGCGCCACCACATAGGCGCGCTTCCAGCCCTTGGGATCGTCGCTCTGCAGCCCGGCCTTGAGGACGATTTCGCGCAGCAGTACCCCGCGATAACCCTTTTTCCGGGCTTTCTGCGGATTACCCTCGCAGGTGTTGCTGGTCAGCGTCACCCAGTCATAACCCGGCATGGCCTGCAGGTCGGCCACGCTCAGGCGCAGCGGGTTCTGCACCTGCCCGACCACCTCCAGTGCCTGCCCGGCCACATCGATGCTCGCGGCGGGCAACGACACGGGTTTGGCGCCGGGGCGAATAAGGCTTTGCACAGTCGAAAAAATGGAACGCATGGCGATGCTCCTGTCGTGGTTGACCAATCACCTGCAGGTCCCGGAGAGCGCACCGCCAGCCCGGGACCGCTACGCCGTGGTTAAAGCAGCGGCAGGCTGTAGCTGAGGATCAGGCGGTTTTCATCCAGATCGCTGCTGGCATTGCCGCGCAGGCTGGCGTTGCGCCAGGAAACGCCCAACCCTTTGAGCGGGCCGCTTTGCAGCGCGTAGTCGATGCGCAAATCGCGTTCCCATTCCTTGCGATCGCCGGCGGCGGAATCGATGTTGTCGCCGCTCAGATAAGTGACCACGGTCTTGAGCCCCGGCACGCCCAGCGCGACGAAGTCATAGCCATACTCGGCCAGCCAGGTGCGCTCGCCGGCACTGAGGAACTTGCCGATCTGCCGGTCGGTGATCAGGTACGCCGTGGCGCCGTCGCCCTGGTTGACGAACGGGAACGCGCTATCGCCGGACACTTGCTGATAGCCCGCGCTGAAGGCATGGCCGCTCAGGCTGTAGGTGAACAGCGCGCTCCAGGTGTTGTTGTCCACCTCGCCGGCGTGGGTATCCCCCGCGCGCCAGAAACCGCTGCTTTTGTAGCCCTGGGCACGTCCGGCCGCGTTGCCGTTCTTGCCATCGGCGCTGCTGTTGAAATAGCGCAGGTCAGTCTTCAGCGCGCCGGGGCCTATGGCCAGGGTGTGGATCAGGCCGAGGAAGTGCTGCTTGTAGAAATCCTCGAGACTGCCGTAGTAGTACTGGGCCGTCAGGTCCTTGCTGATCTTGTAGTCGCCGCCGGCGAAAACGAAGCTGTCCGAATCGGCCAGCGCGGTGCTCGCCGGGGTGCCGGCGGGACGCGTCGCACCGCCGATGCGCAGGTCGATATCGTCGGTGGAGCTGCGGGTCTTGGTGCTTTCCAATTGGCCGGCGGTGAGGGTGAGTCCGTTGATCTCGCTGGAGGTGATCTGCCCGCCTTCGAAGGTTTGCGGCAACAGGCGACCGTCGTTGAAGTTGATCACCGGCAGCTTCGGCTGCAACGTACCCACCCGCGCCTCGGTCTTGGAGATGCGCACTTTGCCGGTCACCCCCCTTGGAATATTCATCGACCGCGTGGCCGTCGCTGTCCGTAGGAAACAGCGCGCCCGGCGTGCGGTCGATCCCCACCTTGCCCGCACGACCGCCGCTGTCCAGCTTCAGCCCGGTCATGGCGATGGCGTCCAGGCCAAAACCGACGGTGCCCTGGGTGAATCCGGAAATCACGTTGAGTTGCAGCCCCTGCCCCCACTCCTTGGCCTGGCTGGTGTAGGCGGCATTGCCCACGTTGCCCTGGCTTTCGCGGTTATCAGAGTTGAAATAGAAATTGCGCAGGCTCAGCGAGGCCTTGCTGTCTTCGATAAAACCGGCGGCGATGGCCTGGTGGGTCAAGCCACCCAGGGTGATGGCCAGGGCCAGGGGTTGCAGCTTCATTGTGTTTACTCCGGTGTGGGGCTCTTGTTTTTTTGGTGTCCATGGACCTGATTCCCTCGTGATCTGACGTTTTCGCCTATCGCTATATATTTTTGTATATAGCGATAGGCGAAATTTAACGCCTGCGGGTTCGCAGGCGTGGTCAGTGCTACGTGATTGAGGTTCGCAAAGATCGAAACAGGTCTGGCGGCCTGCATCTTTCTAGAAGCTGACTTTGAAGTCAATAAATTTAACAAGGCGTTAATCACGCCAGCCGCCGGGGTTCAGAAGCGAAAGCGCACCTTACCTATCGTGCAAATGCTTCTTCAAGAACGACCGGGTTCGCTCCTGAACCGGGTTTTGCAGGATCTCTTCGGGTGCCCCCTCCTCGACCACCACCCCGCCGTCCATGAAGACAATCCGGTCTGCCACTTCGCCGGCAAAACGCATTTCATGAGTGACGATCAACATCGTCATGTGCTCCGCAGCGAGTTGCTTCATGACCAGGTTGACCTCTTCGACAAGCTCGGGGTCCAGTGCCGATGTCGCCTCATCGAACAGCATGACTTTCGGCTGCATCGCCAGTGCCCTGGCGATGGCGACACGCTGTTTCTGGCCGCCCGACAGGCGCGAAGGATACTCGTCGAACTTGCTGGCCAGGCCTACTTTCGACAAGTATTCCATTGCCAGTTCTCGAGCGGCTTTTTTGCCGAGGCCCTTGAGTTTTACCGGGCCAAGGGCAATGTTTTCATATACGGTCAGGTGCGGAAACAGGTTGAAGTGCTGGAACACCATGCCCATCTGCTGACGCACGGCATTGATGTGCTGTTCGAACGCGCGACCTTTCAATGGCCGGTTGACTTGCTCGCCCTCCAGCCAGATCTCGCCGTCGTCAAGCACTTCCAGGTGATTGATCGAGCGCAGGAGCGTGCTTTTGCCAGATCCGCTCGGGCCGATGATGGCGATGATTTGTCCGCGAGAGATGGAAAGATCGATGCCCTTGAGTACTTCAAGTGCTCCGTAAGCCTTGCGGGCGCCCTTCACTTCAACCATGAATTGCTTGCTGATCATCGTGACATCTCTACCTTGTTTTCGAGAAGATGCAGGCCGCCTTCCAGAACAAGATTGGCTGCATAGTAAATAACCGCAACAGTTAGATAAAACTCGAACGGGCTATAGGTCTCGCTCACGGCAAGTTGTGCGCTGTAGACCAACTCGGCAATGCCGATGATGGAAACCAGCGAGGTGTCCTTCAACAGCACAATCAGGTTGTTTCCCAGTGGCGCAATAGTCCTGCGCAGCGCCTGCGGCACGATGATGTAACGCTGGGTCTGTCCACGGCTGAGGCCAATGGAACGCGCGCCTTCAACCTGCCCCGGGTCTACCGATACCACGCCGGCACGAATGACGTCGGCGTTGTAGACGGCAAAGTGCAAACTCAGACCAATGATGCCCGCCACCAGTGCGGGAATATCGATGCCCACTTGCACAAGACCATAATAAATCACGTACAACTGCAGCAGCAGTGGCGTGCCCATCAGCAACCAGGTCATGAAACGCACGGGCAGCGCCAACACCTTGGGCGCATAAAGAACAATGAGTGCAAAGGCTATCCCGGCCATCAAGCTCAACAGGCTGGAACTTACAAACATCACGACCGTCCACCAAAGACCGGTCGCAAGCAGCTCGGAATAAGGTGTAACTATACTGAGGTCCAGGCTTTGCATAGGAATGCTCTCACCTTGCCGCGAAGCGATTATCGAGATAGTCAATAATGAATCTGACCGAGTAGACCATCACGATGTATAGCAGCGCAGACACCATGAAAATCTCAAAAGGCTTGTACGTTGAACTGATAAAGCGTTGCGCCGTATATGAAAGTTCAACCACAGAGATGGTCGACACCAGTGCAGAACCTTTGATAAGCGCCACGGCGTTCACCCCCAGCGGTCTTATCATCAACTTCGCAGCTTGTGGCAGCTTGATAAACCATAACGTCTGGCCGCGCCCGAAACCGATCGAACGCGCAGCTTCTTCCTGGCCAGGGTCTACGTTGCTGATGGCGCCCCGAATGGATTCGGCCATGTAGGCAGCGATGTTCAGGCCCAGGCCGATTACGCCGGCCGCAAACGGCTCCAGTTCAAGCCCTATCTGCGGCCCGCCAAAGTAGATGATGAACAGCTGAACCAGGCAGGGAGTGCCGCGAAAAACGCTGATGTAGAGTCTGGCAAGGCATCGAAAGGCGAGAACCGTGGACAACCGGCCAGCCACCAGCACGATGGCGACCAGAAACCCAAGCACAAGTGCAAGTACGGAGATCTGCACCGTAATCCAGGCCGCCTCCAGGAAAAACGGGAATGTGCGTTGTATGAGAGTCAGATCCATGAGCACACTCGGAAAAGTCTGATTGGCTGGCTCGACGATCAGTCGAGCCATGCTAAATACGAATTAGCGGATATCGTTGCCAATCCACTTCATCGAGATCTTTTCGTAGGTGCCATCGGCAAGCATGTCTTCAAGTGCCTTCTGCATCGACGCCTTGAGTTCAGGGTTATTCTTGCGCAACGCAATACCCATTCCCTCAAGAGCACCATCGCTATCCGGTGGAGTAATGATGCGCACTTTCTGCCCGGTTTCCTTGACGGCAACCAGCACCGGAACACTGTCCATCACAATCGCATCGATACGCCCGGCCTCCAGGTCGACCAGCATTTCCGGAAGGCCCTTGTAGGTTCTGACCTTCAGGTTGCCGCGAGCCCTGGCCCATTTATCGTGAGCGTCGCCGAGGGTCACGCCGACAGACACATCCTTGAGATCATCGAGGCTTTTGATCGAAGAATCTTCCTTCACGACGATCGTGCGGCCGGCATGATAATAGGGCCCGACAAAATCCACGGCCTTCTGCCGTTCCGGGGTAATGGTCATGGACGCGATAATGGCGTCATATTTTTTCGCCAGAAGACCGGCAATGATCCCGTCGAACGGCGTGGTGATGATCTTCACTTTTACCCCCATCCGCTCAGCCAGTGCCTCGCTGATGGAAGCGTCGAATCCGACAATCTGGTTCTGCTCGTTGGCAAAGCTGAAGGGCGAGTATTGACCGCTCATTGCGATACGGATTTCCCGGAATCCTGGATCGACTTCAAATCATCAGCATGAACAACCGCAGTGGACAGTAGCGCCGCTGCCGCCACGGTAGAAGCGACAATCAAACCCTTGAGCTTTTTGCTTAGCATTGGATGGCACCTTGGAAGAATTGTTTTTTATTTTCTTGGAGTTATTCAGCCGGCCTTCATGAAAAGTCTTGCATAGGCACTTCTGGAAAGCACCCGGCAAGGTGTCAGCCTGCCTGACACATTGCCGGAGTTGGCCGACACTATGCCGGGCCTGCCAAACTAGCGGAGTGCGGCCCTGAAACTGTCGTCCAGGACCTCGAGCAAAAAATCAGCATTGGCCTGACTGAAGATCATCGATGGGCGCATCTTCAGGACGTTGTCATGGGGGCCTTCAGTACCGATCAAAATGCCCCGCTCCCTGGCACCATCGGCTACTTGTTTGGCCAACTGCGTGGCCGGCACTTTGCTCTTGCGGTCCGTGACAAGTTCTATCCCGAGGAAAAGACCCTGCCCACGCACATCCCCAATTGCCTCGTAGCGCTGCTGCAACTTGCGAAAGCCATCGAGCAGATAGTTGCCGATAGTCAGTGCGTTGAGCTTCAGGTTATCGCGCTCGATCACATCGAGTACCGAGAGCCCTACCGCACATGAAACCGGGCTGCCGGCAAAGGTATTGAAGTACTCCATGCCGTTGTTGAAACTGTCGGCAATTTCCCGCGTGGTCACCACAGCCGACATGGGATGGCCGTTGCCGATGGGTTTGCCCATGGACACCGCATCGGGCACCACACCCTGGGTTTCAAAAGCCCACCAGTGACTGCCGACACGACCAAAGCCGACCTGGACTTCGTCAGCCAGGCAAAGACCGCCTTCTGCACGAACCATCGCATAGACTTCTTTCAAGTAGTTTTCCGGGAAGAACAGTTGCCCGGCGACACTGGGAATGGACTCCGCCAGAAAGAACGCCGGCGCCCTGCCCTGCTTGCGCATGAGCTCGATCTGATCCGCCACGCTCTCGGCGTAACGCTTGCCAAGCTCCTCGAACGCCCACTGATCCACACCCCGGTAGGCATCCGGGACCGCCGCCTCGAACACATGGTCTGCCCGCCCCTTACCGGCTTTACGCTTGTATTTGTAGGGGCTCAGGTCGATCAGTTCCTGGGTCGTGCCGTGGTAAGCCCAATCCAGCACGATCGCATCGTTACGCCCGGTGTGATTGCGCGCCATACGCAGCATGAGGCTGTTGGCTTCACTTCCCGAACAACCGAAGGAAGCGACCGCCAGACCTTCAGGCAAAGTGGCGGTGAGCCGCTCTGCATACTCGACGATATTGTCGTGCAGGTAGCGCGTGTTGGTGTTCAGGCGTGCAGACTGCCGCGAAAGCGCTTGCACCACATCCGGATGAGAGTGGCCGAGATGGCAGACGTTGTTGAAGCAGTCCAGATACGCCCGGCCAAAGTTGTCGATCAACCAGACCCCGTCACCGCGAACGAACTTGATCGGGTCCGAATAGGAGATCGACAGGTTGGGCAGCAACAGCTCCTTGCGCTTGGCCACAAGCTCGGCCTTGGTGCGTCCGTCCTGGCTGTAGGTTTCCGCAGGGATACCCGCAAGCGTCGACGCATCGGGAAAAATATCCGCCCATACCTCAAGATAAGCCCGCTCACCCACGCCGATGAACTCGCCCGCTTTCAGCCCGGTGTCGGTGGACATCTGAAAATGCACATGGGGGATCCACCCGCCATTTTCCGTATCCGCGCCCATGTATCCGACCAGCGCACCAGCCTCCAGGCAGTCACCGGGCTTGAGCCGCGCCAGGGCTTCATGCGCCATGTGCCCCCACAGCGTCAGGAATGGCGGGCAACCCTCAGGCGAGTGCTTGAGCATGATCAAGCCGCCATAACCCAACGGCTCGTGCTCGACCTCGACGCTCTGCACCACACCAGCAACCGGCGTATAGAGCGGCGTTCCGGCGGGCATGATCAAGTCGACACCGAGGTGAATGATCCGACGCTGCCCTTCGATGAACCGCGACTCAAACGCCGTGTCGGTGTAGATGGTCCGTTCCTCGCCCCATGGCCCGATGCCGAGCGGCACCTTGTGCTCGGCAGCAAAA
The DNA here is from genome assembly GCF_054668285.1 of Pseudomonas sp. S2_H10. NCBI lineage: Bacteria > Pseudomonadati > Pseudomonadota > Gammaproteobacteria > Pseudomonadales > Pseudomonadaceae > Pseudomonas > Pseudomonas sp. S2_H10. Next base: position 6,338,256 of record NZ_CP162754.1, on the reverse strand, counting down.
TCATTCCACCACTGGGTTGCCTGCGCTGGACGCCGCTCGGCTGAAGCGATGGTCATCACATGCGCAGCGTCGCCGAACGGAGCAATGACCTTGTTCATGGTCGCCGCCGATGGACGCACGATATCGGCGAAGGACTTGCTGTTTTCCGCCACCCAGCGGCGCACCGCACCCGCGCCTTCGATCGCGTCGAAACCACAGGCCTTGCGCAGGATCGCCGTCGCCAGCCGCGGGTTCATGCGATCCATCCTTTCCAGCAGTCGCCAGGCCGGCGCTTCGCTGATGCCAAGGTAAGGATTGTCTTGCGTACGGTCGCAACGCGAGGCCGACAAGGTGACGCTGGTGACCAGGCGCATCGCAATGAGATTGAACAGGACGTCAAGCTCCTCCGGCTGCAGAGGGTACTTGTCATGGAAGCCGGCCGTGAGGGCGGCGGCCGCGCCGATCGGGTCTTCCATGTCGAGAATGGAATAGGCGCAGGTAATGGCGACTTCGGCAATCAGGATCGTATGGACCGCATCGCCAAAATCGATGACGCCGGAGACGCGCTGATGATTGTGCGAGTCGACGAGGATGTTCCAGTCATTGCCGTCATTGTGAATGACTTGCGCACGCAGGCGCGAAAGCTTCGGCTGGACGTTTTGTTCGAAGCTTTCAATGAAGCGTTCCAGAATCGCCCTTCTGCCGGGATCCTTGACGAAGTGCAGGCGCGACCGCGAACGTGCGGCGTGACGCAAATCCCAGTCGAGATCCCGCACCGCGCCCGGATGAATGAAGCCCTGAAGCGCACGGTCGATCTCACCGAACGACTGGCCCAGGCTGCGCATCAATTCGAAGGTACGCCTGACCTCGGCCAGCGGCGTTCCGTGCAACCAGCTCACCAGGCGCACCGCATGGCTTTCGCCCGAGGGCGCTAGCGCAGTGGCGAGGTACTCACCGGCAAGGCTTTTCTTCAGAAAAGGCACGGCAAGTTCGGGATTATGAGTGGCGAGATGGCTGAGAATGGCCGTCTGAAACTCGCTTTCAACGCGCGGCTCCGTCGAGTTGACGACCTTCAGAATCCATCCCGCATCGGTTCCGGTATTCAACCGATAGTTGCGGTCGCGCTCGCCATCCAGCGGCGTGGCCGTACCAATAACGTTGAAAAGCTGCTCACTGAGTTTTTCGGCATCCCCGGTCGAGAACTGGGGGGCAGGATGCGAGAGATTTGTCATGGTAATTGTTTTCCAAGCCATTTTTTTCAGATAGCTTGGCACGCAACGCCCGGGACGGCAGTAGGTATACGGTCGGCTTGCGCCTGCATATTGCCGGAATCGACCGGCACAATTTCGGCAGCAAAATTAGGGAGTTCTGATGCGCGACCTGGATGCGAAAGACCGCGAAATTCTCGAAATTCTTTCCAAGGAAGCCCGCATTGCCCTGAAGGCTCTGGCAGCGAGAATCGGGCTTTCAAGAAGCGCGACCAGCGAACGGGTCATCAACCTTGAACGCAATGGCGTGATCAGGGGATACCGGGCGGATATCGGCGAAATCGACGCCAACGTGATTCGCGCCATCCTGTTGGTCTGCCTCAAGCGCACGCCTGCAATGGGCCTGCTCGACCTGCTTGCGCAAAACTCGCAGGTCCGCCGCGTGTCCTCGGTCAGTGGCCAGCTCGACCTGGTCATCGAAATCGAATCGCGAACCATCGATGACCTGAACCGGGTCAGAGATGCCGTCGCCAGTCACGATTATGTTGAGGACATTACTACCGCTGTTGTTCTGCGGCGCGATATTGATCGGCAGAGTTCGTGATTTGTGTGGGGGAGAAATTGCACTGCATTTGATCAGGCGTTTGCGTTCGACCTGATCAGTGAGTTGCATTCGTTCTGACCACCCACTGCATCGGATTTGAGCCGGTTGCTTCTTGGCCATGATCGGCAGAGAACGGCCAGAAGCGGTCATTCCACCTGCCTGCCAAATTAGGGCGTTCCAGACTTCGGTGCGCGTGCTCGCAGTGCGTCGTAAGCGTGCAACTACACTCTGTGTAGTGAGCACCTTAAGGACAGCACATGGACATCACCATTCAGCGCAAGAAAGGAATGTTTGACAGCGCCTATGGCCAGGCTATCCCGCTGGCAATCTTGTTTGATGGAACGGTCGTGGGCCGCCTGGCAACGGGTGAAACATTATCTTTGGACCTTCCGGACGCTTGCGGGACGTTGCAAGTCGGTTTGCTTGACCCCAGAAACTCGCCTTACATTGGAAGCACGTCTGGTGAGGTCATATCGACCAGCAATGCACAGAGGGTTACCCCCGGACAAGCCGTTCAGTCTTTTTCGGTAAAGACTCGGAAATGGGTGTTCTTTGACGTGCTGGGTTTGGCGGGCTCAGCGCCGTTCAACCGCTGGGTACTGGCTCTTGAGACAGATCAACTTTAGGAAGCTTCTGACAGGCTTCAATCGGCCAAAAGCGAACCAAGAAGCTTGGCGAAATGAGGAATGCTGAACTCAAGCGCTCCGATCAGATAATCACGCAAAGGCCGCAGATATCGCCCGTGATAAAGCTCCAGAAACCGCGAGCGAAGCTCAGGAACGTTGACCTTGATCGGACATTGGCCCGCGCACGTTTTACTTTGGTGAGGTTTATCAGGTCCGAAAACGTCGTACCAAGCTGTCCAACTCACTGGAGAGTCCGGCCAAGCCATCGGAGTTAAGTCGCGCAGACTCCGCCAGTTCGGCCACCCGCTGTGCATCCCCATGAATCTGACTGATGTGCAGGTTGATGCCTTCGGCTACCTGATGTTGCTCTTCGGCAGCAGTGGCGATTTGAGTGTTCATGTCCCGAATCACGTCCACAGAATCTCGGATCTGTCCGAAGCTGGTCCGCGCCACGCCGATACGGTTAACGGACTGCTGCGAAACCTCCAGGCTGGCGCGCATTTGGTGGGTGACAGCACCGGTGCGTTTGGCCAGGTTGCCTAGCAGACCGTCGATCTCTGCAGTAGAGTCGGCAGTGCGTTTGGCCAGCGCTCGGACTTCATCGGCGACCACGGCAAACCCACGTCCCTGCTCGCCCGCACGGGCAGCCTCAATGGCGGCATTTAGCGCCAACAGGTTGGTCTGCTCGGCGATCGAACGAATCGTCCCGAGAATTGACTGGATGTCACTACTGTCGCGCTCCAGTTGCTGCATCGACTGAGCGGACTTTCCGATTTCCAGGCTCAGTTGATCGACACTACTGACCGCTGCATCAATCTGTTGCTGCCCCTCGCGGGCCTTTAGCCAACCGCTATCGGCTGACTCGGCGGCCTGGCTGCAGGAGCGCGCAATTTCATTGGCGGTGGCGACCATTTCATGGAATGCAGTCGAGACCATATCCACTGCTTCACGCTGACGCCCGGCGGCTTCAGCCATGTCGCTGGAGACCTGGGTCGAATCCCGTGAAGTCGCGAGGATATTGTTCGCAGCTTGGCCGATACGGTGGATCAGATCGCGGATGGCGGCCAGGAACTGGTTGAACCAACTAGCCAACTGCGCGGTTTCGTCGTTCCCGCGCACCTGCAAATTCTGCGTCAGATCCCCCTCACCCTGGGCGATGCCTTGCAAACCGCTGGCTACGCTGCGAATCGGTCGCACAATCAGGCCAGCAAAGCTAGCCCCGACCAACGCAAAAACGAGCGCCAGCACCCCGGCAATCAGGGCAATCAACCAAGCGAGTTGGGTGGCGGAACTCATGACCTCTTTGTGCTTGATCAGGCCAACGAAACTCCAACCCAATCGCTCGGACGGCCAAACGTAGGCCATGTAACGCTCGCCATTCAGTTCAACTTCAACCACGCCTTTGCCTGCCTTGGCCAACTGTTCGTAGCCTTTGCCGATTTCCGCCAGGTCTTTGAAGTTGTGCCCCGGCTGTTGAGGGTCGACCAATACCTTGCCGTCGCGCTCGACGAGCATCAGATAACCACTTTCGCCGAGTTTGATTTGCTTGATAATTTCAGTGAGCTGCTGGAGTGACACGTCAATACTGATTACGCCGCTGTTGCTGCCCAGTCGAGTATCAATACTGCGTACGACACTGACATAGACGGCGTCTTTCGGGGCGAAGTAGTACGCGTCGGTGCGCACGGTCTTGCCTGGATTACTCTGGGCGGACTTATACCAAGGGCGCTCGCGCGGATCGTAACTGGCACGCTTCGGATTATCCGGCCAGGAAACGAAGCCTCCGGCACTGTTGCCGAAAATAATATTGGAGTACGCCGGGTGGCTACTGGCCAAGTGCGCATAGAAAGCAAAGACTTGCTTATCCAGCGCGCCTTGCGGGATATCAGCGGCGTTCGCGCCGGTATAGTTTTTAAGGCTGCCGTCAGTGCCTTTCAGTAGCGGTTGGGAGGCGAGATACTCGACGTTCTGGCCGATACCTTCAAAGTACAACTGCATGGCATTGTCGACCTGACGGATTTCACGGTTACTACCGTCTATAAAACTGTCGATCGCTTCAGTACGCAGATTCATGACAACGAGCGTCGCGACTACGCAAATGGGAAGGCACGCGATGACAACAAACGCCCAGGTCAATTTCTGTTTGACGTTCATCTACACTCCAGAATTTTATCAAGTCGTTTTTATAAGAGCATTGCGTAGAGAAAGGTGGCGCTGGCAGTGGTAGCAGCTTGTTTACGCGAGGGTGGAACCTTAGCGGGCACTAACAAATAAAAAAAACAATAATAATTCATACTTAGCACAAATATAATTTATAAATCATTGCCTGATGAAGTCGCTCACTACCGACTATCTTTCGTCAAGCAACCCGATATCTGTCACGTTCCATTTTATCGAATTTAACAGCGAAGTCGCGGACTGCGGCATCTCCTTGCGCTTTGATAGGCAAGGATTGTTTCAACGGTATCGAGAGCTTGACCGCCGGCAGATATCCACGACTCCCTACAGATAATTCAATGCCCTGTGAAGATGGGCTTGTGTCTCTCAGCAAACGCCTTACGCCCTTCGGCGTAATCCTCGCTATTTGCCTGCCACTTCATCAGAAGTTAGTGGGGCAGCATTAGCACAAAGACTGTTGAGCATCATCTTGTTGGCGCCACCGATAGATAGAGGTGCGTTGCCCGAGAGAATCTGCCCCATCCGATACGCCTGGCTGTGTATGTTCAAAGGGCTACACCCAGCTTGAAGGGATCATAGCGCCGCGTAAGCCAACACCCACCATCTCTTGAGTGGTCTCGACACAATCAAAATTCTTGACATAATATGTAGTGATCACTATAAAACTTGATTTTATAGGTATCTCTCACCTCACATATGGTTCGGCCTTGCGCATCCGCTTCACGACTGGTGGAGCCCCCCTGAGCAAGCTGACCGTAGTCGCCCTGACCAACACAGCTTTCGAGGACATGTCTGGAGTGTTTCCGCTGGCGGTGCGCAGTGCCGCCTATGGGCCTACCGATCGCTGAAAGTTATGACACGCCGCCCATCAGGAGGTGCGTTATGAGAAACGTATTTTTTCCAGGTTGCGCAGAATCGACCTCCGCATGAACCCACCCTGCCCGGTCCAGCGATGGGATCGGGGCATTGATTTAGGAATTGAAATGGACGAACACATTGCCGCCGTGCCTCTGGAAAAGGCATACCGGCTCATCAATCACGGCCCGACCATACTGGTGTCCGCTCAAAATGAGGGCGTGAAGAACGTCATGGCCGCCGCATGGGCCTGCGCACTCGACTTTTCACCGCCAAAAGTGACCGTGGTTTTGGACAAGATGACCAAAACCCGTGAGCTGGTAGAACGCAGCGGCGTTTTCGTCGTTCAGGTCCCGACCGTGGCACAGCTCAAACTGACGAGCGATGTCGGCAGCTCAAGTCTTTCCAACGATCCCGGCAAGCTTGCCCATTGCGGTGCCGAGCTGTTCGACATCAATGGTTTTGACGTGCCATTCGTTGCAGGCTGCTCCGCTTGGCTTGCATGCAAGCTGTTACCCGAGCCACACAACCAGACGACTTATGATTTGTTTATCGGCGAGGTCGTTGGCGCTTGGGCAGACACACGTGTCTTCAAGGACGGGCACTGGCACTATGAAACCGCCAACCCGGATTTTCGTAGCCTGCACTACATTGCAGGAGGGCACTTTTACGCAATCGGTGAAGCGGTGAATATCGACGGGAAGTAAATTCCCCAGCAAGCGCCCGCCCCTGTCGGCTCACGGCACTAATAGGGTGAATGAGCGCAACGCCCGAGTGGCGCTGCGCTTAAACATCGTTACAGCCTAGTGCAGCTTCAACCGCGGCTCAGTCCCTCGACCAATCCGATTGCCCAACATCAGCAGCAGGGTCGGGAACAGGCCATACAGAGCGACCTGGTGCATGCGGTACAACGACGCATAAAACACCCGCGCCAACCAACCTTCGAGCATTACGCTGCCGGTCAAATTACCCATCAGGTTACCCACAGCCGAGAAGCGTGATAGCGAAACCAGTGAGCCGTAGTCCTTGTACTTGTAGGTCGGCATTGGCTTGCCTTGTAGCCGAGCTTTCAGGCTCTTGGAAAGCATCGACGCCTGTTGGTGAGCGGCTTGAGCCCGAGGCGGTACGTTTTGCTCGCTGCCAGGCTGCGGGCACGCGGCACAGTCACCGAAAGCGAAGATATTGTCGTCAAGTGTGGCCTGCAAGGTCGAGCGTACCAGCAGTTGGTTGATGCGATTGGTCTCCAGGCCGTCGATACTCTTGAGGAAGGACGGTGCACGAATGCCAGCAGCCCAAACCTTCAGGCTGGCCTCAATCACATCGCCGTTACGGGTCTTCAGATGCTCGGCGGTGACTTCACTGACTGTTGCGTTGGTCATCACCCTCACGCCGAGTTTTTCAAGGGTTTGATGCACTGGCGTACTGATGCGATTCGGCAGCGCCGGGAGCACTCGCGATCCGGCCTCGATCAAGGTGATGCGCATGTCCTGCGGCTTAATGCGATCCAAACCATAAGCGGCCAACTCATGAGCAGCGTTGTGCAGTTCGGCAGCCAATTCCACACCGGTTGCACCCGCACCGACAATCGCCACGCTGATGTTCTCGTTTTCACTCCCCGCGTGGGCGCGCAGATAATGGTTGAGCAACTGCTGATGGAAGCGCTCGGCCTGTTCACGGGAGTCAAGGAACAGGCAGTGCTGCGCAGCACCCACGGTACCGAAATCGTTGGTGTTGCTACCCACGGCGATGACCAGAGTGTCGTAGCTAAGGGAGCGTGCCGGCACCAGTTCGTGCCCGGCATCGTCGAAGGTAGCCGATAGCTGGATTTGCTTAGCGGTACGGTCGAGCCCGCTCATGCGGCCAAGTTGGAACTGGAAGTGATTCCACTTGGCCTGGGCCACGTAATTCAGCTCGTCTTCGTGAGCGTTCAGTGAACCGGCGGCCACTTCATGCAACAGAGGCTTCCAAATATGGGTCAGGTTGGCGTCGACAAGGGTGATGTGAGCAGCGCCACGCTTGCCCAGGGTCTTGCCCAGACGCGTCGCAAGCTCCAGACCGCCAGCGCCACCGCCGACAATCAAAATACGGTGTGTCATTGAAAGGTCTCATTGCTTTTACGGGAGAGACAGGAAAGATCCTGTAGCGCCCGAACACCGTGCATCGCGACAGTGTCCGGGCTTGGTAGGTGTTGCTGGGTTCTGCTTACCAATCCTGGCGGGTAGGCGAAATGATCACCTCGTTGACGGTGACGTTTGCAGGCTGGTCCAGGGCATAGACCACCGCTTTACCAATATCGTCGGGTGCGATGGCAATCTTGTTCAGCTCTTGGGCAGCCTTGCGCCCTGCTGGATCGGTAACTTTGTCTGCCCAACCGGTATTGGTCACACCCGGGCTAACGGTGTTAACCCGAATTCCGTGGTGGACACCCAACTCCTTGCGCATCGACTCAGTCATTGCCTGAACGAAGAACTTGGTCGCGCTGTATACGCCAGCCGAAGGACCCACTTGGTGGCCCGCTACGGAATCCATGTTCAAGATCTGACCAGACTTCTGTTTCAGCATGAACGGCAGCACAGCCGCGACGCCATTCAGGTAACCCTTGATGTTCACGTTGATCATCTTTTCCCAATCATCGACGGCCAGGTCCACCCAAGTGGAAAACAGCATCAGGCCGGCATTGTTGATCAGGATGTCTACCGAACCGAAGGAGTCTTGAGCGAACTGAGCCAACGCCTTCATATCTTCCAGATTGGTGACGTCGCTGACACGACCCACCGCCTCACCACCGTTCGCTTTCAGCTCGCTCACAATGGCATCCAGACCTTCTTGATCCAACGCAGCTGCGACGACTCGAACGCCTTTCGCGGACAGGGCGCGAGCCGATGCAGCACCCAGACCTGAAGATGCGCCAGTGATGATCGCTGTCTTGTTTTGCAAATAGTTCATGGGAGTTCCTCTCGAGAATGACTGCCCACACGTGTCGGGCAGTGGGTTGGGGTATCGCGGGTGTTGGTTAGTAATCAGTAGTTGCCGACAGGCCAGTCGGTGTAGCCCTTGGCTCCACCGCCGTAGAACGACTCACGCGATGCAATGGTGAGTTCGGCACCACGACGCAGGCGTTCGACAAGGTCAGGGTTGGAAATGAACAGACGGCCGAAGGCAACCGCGTCGATCGTGCCCTGCGCTCGACGCTCGATAGCCATTTCCAGGTCGTAGTTGTTGTTGCCAATGAATGGCCCCGCGAACTGTGCGCTCAGAGCGTCCATATCCACGCCCACCGGCACCTCACGCGAAGTCGCGGTAGCACCCTCGACGAAGTGCAGGTAAGCGAGATCGAATTTGTTCAATTGCTGAATGAGGTAGCCATACATCGCCATCACGTTGCTGTCTGGCGGCGTGTTGCCGGCATCGGGCGTGACGGGCGACAAGCGAATGCCCACGCGTTCATTGCCCCAGATTTTGACGATCTCTTCGGTCACTTCCAGGGTGAGGCGCGCGCGGTTCTCAATCGACCCGCCATATTGATCGGTGCGGTGATTAGTCGAATCACGCAGGAACTGATCCAGCAAATAACTGTTGGCCGAGTGAACCTCTACGCCATCAAACCCAGCGCGCTTGGCATTTTCGGCGGCACGCTTGTACTGCTCGATGATTCCCGGGATTTCATCGGTTTCGAGAGCCCGAGGCATCGACACAGGAACAAAACCATTCACGGTATAGGTATCGCCTTCGGCCTTGATGGCGGAGGGAGCGACCGGCGCTGCGCCATCTGGCTGCAACTCCACGCTGGAAAACCGGCCCACATGCCAAAGCTGGCTGACGATCTTGCCGCCAGCGGCGTGCACTGCGTCGGTCACTTTTTTCCAACCAGCGACCTGCTCATCGCTCCAGATGCCTGGTGTCGCAGCGTAGCCGCGTCCCTGAGCGGAAATATTGGTTGCTTCAGCTACGATCAAACCCGCACTGGCCCGCTGGGCGTAGTACTCGGCGTGCAATTCATTGGGAATGCCATCTTCGGCATAGCGGCTACGTGTGACGGGCGCCATTACGATTCGGTTGGCAAGTTCCATCGCCCCCATGGTGACGGGAGTGAACAAGTCAGTGCGGTTACTGTTATCTGTCATGGTGAACCTTAGATAAATAGACCAGTCGTCTAGTAATGTGATAAATAAAATGACTACGACAAGAGTCGCTTTGCCATCGTCAGAGAGTCTTCAAAAGCACTGCTGCGTTTGCCAATCTTCATCATCAAAGAGGCACCGAGCCAAATCTGATAGAGCGACTGCGCAAGCGTCGAGTTAGGAATGGCGGATGTGATCGAGCCATCAGCGTGACCCTGCTCGATGCAGCGCTCCAGCCGCACGTGAACCGCTTGCGTACCTTTGTCGAGCACCTGGCGCATACCTTCAGAAAGGTCACACACCTCAGCTCCCAATTTGACCACCAGGCATTTGTCAGTCGGTAAATCTGAACATTGGGTTTGCGCCCAGTAATGGAAATAACCAAGCAGTCGATCAGCAGCCGGGGTGGTGCCGGCCAGCAGCGAATCGACTACGGCCAGGTAGTCGGCAAAATACTGTTCAAGCAGCGCTTGGCCGAATTCATCCTTGGATTTGAAGTAGTGGTAGAACGAGCCTTTCGGCACTTGTGCTGTAGCCACCACTTCTGCCAGGCCGACACCGGTATAGCCCTTATGGGTCATCAACGCCCTGGCGATATCCAGGATGTGTTGGCGTGTTTCGGAATGACGTTTTTTCATAATACCACAACCATAGTAAAAAATAGACCAGTCGTCTAGTTTCTATTTCAACGATCACATCCACGCCCGACCAACGGAGCAGATATGCAGGGAAGCCTTAGCTCGTGTGAACTGGTATGCCAACGACTCCTGCATTTTTTGCATTATATAAATGCGATTTCCATAAATTATCTCTATTTGCGCACCTGTTAGCCTTGATTACAGGCTCCACCCCGTTATCAAGGACTCACATGAAAACATTTCTAAGCATCGGTACTGGCCCCGGAATCGGATTTGCGACAGTCGAACGTTTCGCCCGTGAAGGCTATCGCGTGGTGCTCAGTGCTCGAAATATGGATAGGACGCTCGCACTCGCCGAACGCTTGATATCCCAGGGCTATGAGGCCCACACCCGCCAAGTTGATGCCGGCAATGCACAGGATGTAGCGGCGCTGGTGACCCAAGTCGAAGCGCAATTTGGCGCATTGGATGTGCTGCACTACAACGCCGCGATCATTCGGCAGGCAACTGTCGCTGAACAACCGGTCGACACCTTCAACAGCGATCTGGCTGTGAATATTGGTGGAGCACTAGTCGCCACTCAGACGGGGCTGCGCTCGATGTACAGTCGCAACGCGGGGACCCTGCTGCTGACCGGTGGTTTTTTCGGGATCACTCCAAATCCTGACTTTCTTTCTCTGAGCCTGGGTAAAGCCGGCATCCGATCGCTGGCGCTCGGCCTGTTTGAACCGGCCAAAACCCAAGGCGTCCATGTGGCAACCGTGACTGTCGCCGCATTCGTCAATCCGGAGTCCGAGGAAGCCCTTGGCGTCGCCGAAGCATTCTGGACATTGCACAGCCAGCCAAAAGAAAACTGGACCGCGGAAGTCACCTACTCTCGCTGATTGCTCCCGGGGATGGCGTACCAACGCGTCCCATGAATGCACGTTCGGCACAGCCCAACGCGGCGCCGACCCGTTTTTGACGCATCAGGAATTCGCTATGCAATACAAAGCTTATGCAGCGCAATCGCCCACGACGCCCTTGACCCCGACCAACATCCCTCGACGCCAAACCGGCGAAAGGGATATGGCGATCGAGATTCTCTACTGCGGCGTTTGCCATTCCGATCTGCACGCCGCGCGCGGTGAGTGGCCTGGAATGCGCTACCCGCTAGTCCCGGGACACGAGATCATCGGTCGAGTGTCTGCCATCGGCACTTCGGTCTCGAAACACCAAGTGGGAGACATCGTGGGTGTCGGATGCATGGTGGGCAGTTGCCGCCATTGCCAATCTTGCGACGACGGCCTGGAACAGTATTGCGAAGGTCCCCATGGTTGGCAGCAGACATACAACGGCTGGCTCGACGGCAGTGGCGAAAATACTTACGGCGGTTACGCCGATGGCATCACCGTTGACGAACACTTCGTGCTGAAGATTACGCACCCTGAATCGGACTTGGCGGCGGTAGCGCCACTTCTTTGCGCAGGCATCACAACCTGGTCTCCACTTCGCCATTGGAAGGCAGGGCCCGGCAAGAAAATCGGCATCGTCGGTATCGGTGGTCTCGGCCACATGGGCATAAAACTGGCTCGCGCGATGGGCGCCCATGTCGTGGCATTTACAACCTCCCCCTCCAAAATCCAGGACGCGTGCGACCTTGGCGCTGATGAGGTCGTTGTTTCACGCAATTCTGAGGAAATGGCAACTCATACCAAAAGCTTTGACTTCATCCTCAACACCGTCGCCGCACCTCACGATCTCGACGCATTCATGAGTCTGCTCAAACGCGACGCAACCATGACCATGGTCGGGGTACCTGACAACCCTCACCCGTCGCCTAGTGTAGCCAATCTGATTTTCCAGCGCCGTCAACTGGCCGGTTCACTGATCGGGGGCATTTCTGAAACTCAGGAGATGCTCGATTTCTGCGCAGAGCACGGCATTACTTCAAACGTCGAAATGATCAAAATGAAGGATATCGAACTGGCGTTCCAGCGTATGCAGAAGAGCGACGTGAAGTACCGCTTTGTCATCGACATGGCAACCATTTGATTCGCCTGGGGCGGAATGCTTTGCAAGCCGCCCCGGCACAGCCAGAATTCCCGACATGCGCAAAGGAAACAGGATGAGCGACAACGTCTCCAGAGAGACAGCACCCACATCGTTCAACGCAGGATATCTCGCAGGATTCAACCTTAATTGTCTGGTGATATTCGCCACTCTCTACCGAGAGAAAAGCGTTACCCGAACGTCGGAGCTTTTGAACATAGGGCAACCCGCTGTCAGCAATTGCCTGTCCAAGCTAAGGCTGGCGTTTCAAGATCAACTGTTCCATCGAAAAGAGGGTGCAATGGCTCCCACTCAGGTCGCCGATAATATGGCGAAGCTTCTGATACCGCTTTTGAGCGGTATCCAGTGCGTGCTGGAACAACATGCGGATAACGATCGGGGGCGTGAGCCTGCTGTGATGAAACGGTGAGATTAAAAGCGTGCTGCCAAAGCTGAGTCCGAGGCGGTCACAAGCCCCAACACCCAGTCAACTCTGATCAGGTAAAACCCTCGCTGGGAATGCTTACTCGTTCAGCTTTTCCATGACCATTGCAATGAACGCTGATACCGCCAGCGGCAAATGTTGCCGACTGAGGTAAAGCACATGCAAGCCGTCACCCGTGCTGTGGTAATTCGGTAGCACAGAGTGATAAACCCAATCGACTGTCTGCTATGAAGGGGCTAGCAAGGCCGGTATCCATGCCTTTTGTGTATCATTCGATTCTACAGACCATAACTGAGCAGTTTCTTCAGCTGATTGGCCCTGCATCATCGAGGCAACGCACGAATGACCGACCCCATACCCACGCTGGCCGTGCGCCCTAAAAAAGGACGTCCACGCGCCTTTGATCGCGAGCAAGCCCTGTTTAATGCGCTCGAAGTGTTCTGGAAACGCGGATACGAACCGGCCTCCGTGGCGGAATTATGCACGGCCATGGGCATCAACCCACCAAGCCTCTATGCCGCGTTTGGCAATAAATCAAAGCTCTTCCTCGAAGCGGTCAATTATTACGAAGCCAGATTCTGGGATGCCACTTGGGAACGCATGGATAGCGAGCCGGACCTGTACCGTGCCATCACCGATTTTTTCCATTCCGCTGCTGCGATCGTCACTGAGCCCGAGGCACCATGCGGCTGTATGGTCGTATTGGCGGGTGTCAATGTGTCAGAGAGCGCTCAAGAGATCACCAACGCCCTCAAGGCACTTCGCCAGGAAGGTCGGGATTATCTGCAGCAGCGCCTCGACCGCGCCGTGGAAGATGGGCAACTGGCGGCTGATGTCGACACCCTCGTCCTTGCCGCCGCGTTGAATACACTGTTGGAAGGCATGTCGTTGCAGGCGCACGATGGACTTTCACGGCAAACCCTGGAAGGTATCGCGGCAACGGCCGTCGGCATGCTGCCATTACCTGCAATTCGCTCAACCCAGGAATACTCGTAGCGCTTGCTCCTTCGACAGCGGCAACCTCTCGGCCTCAGCGCTAAGCCTCGGTATCATCCGGAAAGCGGATCAGACGAGTTGGTCACAAGCCTGGCGTATCCGCGAACAAGCGTGTTCAAGCACTGCTGTGGAGGTAGCAAAGGAAATTCGGAAGTACCCCTCCAAACCAAATGCACTACCCGGCACGACCGCCACCCTGGCCGCCTCCAGCAAATAGCGACTGACCTCTACATCATTTGTGAGCTCGACACCCACAGGCGTCTTGCGCCCGATAAGGCCGGCACAAGAAGGAAACAGATAAAACGCCCCCTCGGGACGGCGACACATCAAGCCGGGAGTATCGTTGAAAGCATCCAGGCATAGATCTCTGCGCTGACGGAACACTTCGTTGCGTTCGGCCAGGAAGTCAATCGGGCCATCCAGAGCGGCAACCGCGGCGGCTTGGGATATCGCGCAGGGATTGCTGGTGGTTTGGGATTGGATAGTTGCCATGGCCGCTATCAGATCCTTTGGCCCACCGGCGTAACCGATGCGCCAGCCGGTCATCGAGTAAGCTTTGGACACCCCATTTACTGTCAGAACACGATCGCGTAACGCCGGCACCTGCGAAGCCATGGTGGAAAACACCCAGCCGTCGTAACTGAGGTGCTCATACATGTCATCCGTCAGCACATAGACCTGCGGATGGCCGAGAAGCACGGCGCCCAATTCCTTCAGTTCAGTCGCGCTGTAGCCGGCCCCGGTTGGATTGCTCGGGGAGTTCAGGATCACCCACTTGGTTCGCGCAGTAATGGCCTTCTGGAGCTGAGCTGCCGTGATTTTGAAATGTTGATCCGCCGGGCAACTCACCTCCACCGGGGTCCCCCCCGCCAAGCGGACCATGTCCGGGTATGACACCCAATAAGGTGCGGGAATGATGACCTCATCTCCCGGATTGAGAGTAGCCAGCAAAGCGTTGATCAGGACTTGCTTGCCACCGGTCCCTACGCTGATTTCACTGGTGTCATAAGTCACGCCGTTTTCGCGCTGAAATTTGCGCACGATCGCAGCCTTGAGCTCGGGGGTGCCATCGACATCGGTGTAACGGGTTTGTCCTGCATCAATCGCAGCCTTTGCCGCTGCATTGATGTGGTCGGGTGTCGGAAAGTCGGGCTCTCCGGCCGACAGACTAATCACATCAACACCTCGCCGGCGCAATTCAGCCGCCTGACGTGTGATCGCCAGCGTTGGCGATGGTTTGACCGCGTGCAGCAGATGTCCCAGCAATTGCATGAAGCCACCCTTCAGTTGTTGTTGATTGCTGAAGGGATCCTAACGGGCTTAAAACAGCAATAAAAACAATATATTTCTGTGTAATACATCATATTTATTTGCTTATTACCCCCTGCGTACTACCCCGCTCTCCCGTCCATCCACGCGTTTTGTCAAAGAACAATCCAGCGAAGCGATCAAACGCCTTGACACTATCTGTAGTGATCGCTATAGAATGAGACCTAATATATAGCGATCGCTACAAATAGATTTTTGATCAACGCCGTTCGGATGCGGTCGGAGTACCCAATGCTGCAATGTGCCATGTCATTCACCGTAGACCGATGGGTGTGCGCGGAGTCGATGGTGTGATCGAAGTGATCATGCAGTCAGCCACCCAATGGGTTGAGGCTTTGCACTCAATGGGCGGAACAGGCAGCGCCTTGTATGCGCTGGTCTTCCTGCTGGCAACAGTGGCCTTCGTGCCCGCCTCGCCCCTTACGGCCATTGCCGGATTTTTATACGGACCGGTAGGGGGGACTCTGCTTGTGTCGCCTGTCGGTATGGCGTCGGCAATGATCGCATTCGTCATGGGGCGCACTTTTTTGCGCCCATTTGTACTGAGACGACTGGCAACTCGCCCTCGGCAAGCCGCGATTGACAGAGCGCTCGCCCGAGATGGCTTTCGAATTGTCCTGCTTCTGCGCCTGGCTTCCATCGTGCCCTTCGCCCCTCTGAGTTACGCCCTCGGCGCAAGCCGTATCAGTGCTCGGGACTTTCTACTGGCGTCCTGGCTCGGGCTGCTGCCAGGCACTTTTTTGTACGTTTATCTGGGGTCACTGGTTTCCAGTGTCAGCGACATCCTCAGTGGCGAAGCCACTGCCGGCAATGCAACCCACGTGCTGACTGGAATGGGTTTGGCGGCAACGGTGCTGACATTGCTAAGCATCGCTCATTGCGCACGCAAGGCCGCCAACCAATCCATCGAGAAAGAGTTGATGCACGAATGAACGGTGGAAAGCGGCCCCCTCAATTCAGGTTTCGGCGTGAACCGAGCCTTGTCATTCCCCCCTTAAATCAGGAGAAACACCATGACCAAGCCTACTTATGTGCAGGAATACAACGCCATCGTTGAGGTACTGAACCAGTACAACGAAGGTGGTAAACAGGCCAAGAGCAGCATCATGAAACCGGCCTTCAGCGAGCAGGCGACCATCTTTGGAGTCGATGCCGATCACAAATTGACGGGCGGCCCCATCCAGGGTTTGTTCGACATCATCGACAGCGCGTTTCGTCCGTCGCCTGAAGCCCAGGGCGTGATTGTCAATATCGATATCGTCGGCACTGCCGCCAGTGCTCGCATCGACACAAACGATATCTCGGGCTTCTGCTTCACCGATTTTTTCAACCTGCTGAAAGTTGAAGGCAAGTGGACCGTGGTGAGCAAGATCTACCACACCCACGTTGCCCCTTAACCCTGAGCGCAAGCCAAGCGGGCGCCGCGGGCGCCCGCTCCAAGAAGGATATTGACGATGAGCAAGAACATCAAAGCGGTACCTACCCAGGAATACAACGCCGTTATCGCCGTCGCCCAGCAGTATGCCGACAGCCTCAAAGTAGGCAGTGCAGACGGTTTGGCTGAAGCCTTTCACAAGGATGCGGTCATGTACGGCTTCACCAACGGCAAGCTTTTGGGCGGCTCGATCACCAACCTGTTCGACTTCGTCCGTAGCAACGGCAAGGCACCGGACATTACCACTCGCCTCGACGTCCTGGCCATCACGCCTACGACTGCGGTGGTGCGTGTGGACATGGAAAATGATGCCATTGGCGCCGACTACAACGATTACCTGACGTTGATCAAAATCGACGGTAGCTGGAAAGTCATCGCCAAGGTCTACCACCAGTTCGAAGGCTGATCAGTCTGTATCGGCCCGCCGTAGCGGGCCGGTCTGTGCCGCGTCGCTCGATCAGGAGGAACCATGAACACAGTTTTTATCGTCGGTGGTGCGGGCAAAGTCGCCCGACGCCTTGCTCAGCAACTGGTGGCACGCGGTCACGAACCTCGCTCGCTTTACCGACATTCGGAACAAGCCGAGGAGCTCAAAGCACTGGGTGCCACACCGATCGCCGGCAGTTTGCTTGAACTCGATGCGAAGGGTCTGGCTGGACTCATGACCGGCAGCGACATCGTGGTATTCGCGGCCGGTGCTGGCGGCAAGGGCGGATCGCAAATGACCAACGCCATTGATGGCCGCGGACTTGAAGTGGCCGTGGCGGCCGCCCGGCGTGCGAACATCAAGCGCTTCATTCTGGTATCTGCCTTTCCGGAAGCCTCACGTGGCGAAACTGTCTCCGAGACCTTCGAAAACTAAATGAAGGTCAAGAAGCTCGCGGATATCCATCTGGCCGAGACTGATCTTGACTGGGTCATCGTGCGTCCTGGCACGCTACGGGATGCACCCGGCACCGGCAGAGTCCGTGCAGGCCTCGCAATCCCCTATGGCGATGTGCCCCGCGACGATGTAGCGGCAACCTTGCTACAGATTATCGAAAGGCCCGCCGTGAACCGAATCATCATCGAACTGACCCAGGGCGATACACCGGTCGGTGAGGCGATTCAGCGACTCACTCGCGATTGGAGCCAACAGTGAAATTGCTGCTCATCGGTGCGAGCGGATTCGTCGGACGCCACGTTCTGGAACTGGCACTGTCGGATCCACGCGTCAGCATCGTATACGCTCCGACACGTCGTGCGTTACCTCAAGACCCGAAGCTCATCGCTCCTGACATAGATTTCGATCGCCTCGACCAGCAGGCCCCTTGGTTGCATGTCGATGCGGTGATCTGCACGCTGGGCACGACCCTCAAAACGGCTGGGTCCAAAGCGGCATTCAAGCAAGTCGACCATGATTATCCGCTGGCCGTTGCCCAACTGGCACGAGCGCATGGTACGCCCACTTATGTGCTCAATTCGGCCATCGGCGCCAATGCCCAATCCCCTTTCTTTTACAACCAGGTCAAAGGCCATCTGGAGAAGGATCTGGCGGACTTGGGCTTTGAGTCACTGACGTATGTACGGCCAGGGGTCATTGATGGAAAGCGTGAGGAAGTTCGTCATGGAGAACGCTCGCTGGTGTTCTTCCTCAAGGCGGCATCTGCACTCTTACCTGCACGTTGGCGGCTCAATCCGCCTTCTGCCATCGCTCATGCATTGCTGGAGGCGGCCATTGATCCTGCCTCTGGCGTTCATGTGGTGCCGTCCGACCGTCTGGTCCAGATCGGCAAGCAATAACGAATTCAAATTTGCAACATAACGACAGACAGAGGTTTTAAACCATGGCAAAAGTTGAGTATTGCGCCCTCATTGACGGCGAAGCCAGTCGTGTCTGGGATGTGCTGAAGCAATTCGGCCAGATCAGCAAGTGGCACCCTGCGATTCCTGAAAGCATTATCGAGGATGGCCAACCTGACGGACTGGTTGGCTGTATTCGCCGACTGACCTTGCAAGACGGAGCGGTTTTGCGCGAGAAGCTGCTGGCGGTTGACGAAACCAACCTGATGTTCTCCTACCGCTTCGAAGAGGCGCCGCTGCCGGTGGACAACTATGTGGCCATCGTGAGACTGCTGCCACTGACAGGGCAAGACAAGACTGTTGTCCTATGGTCGGCAAGTTTCGACACTCGCGATCCCGATCCTAAGGGCGAGCAGACTGCTGTTATTCAGTCGCTGATTGTTGGCGGCCATGAAAGCCTTCAGCGCTATCTGAACGAGACGGCGTAAGCAAAATGCCCCGGACAACCATGCGGTTGCCGGGGCGTTTAACTCTGGGCTAAGACAGAAGACGTCGACTCATCTCAAGCGCGCCTTCAAAAGGTTGATGGGTTCTGCCGACCTTGACGAGCAACGAGGCCCCTAACCACATCTGGTAAAGCCCTTCTGCCAGCGTGGGTGCGTCAGCAGTTGCCGTGATGGACCCGTCCGCCTTCCCCTGCTCAACACATCGTGTAATCCGCTGAATGATCAGCGCGGTGCCTTTTTCAAGAACGGTGCGCATGTTTTCGGACAGATCACAAACCTCAGCACCTAATTTGACCACCAGGCATTTCTGGTCAGTGTGATCGAATGCCTGTGTCTCAGCCCAATATCGCAGATAGCTCAGCAGTCGCTCAGCCCCTGTACCCTCCCCGGCCAACAGCAAATCGACCCGCCCGATGTACTCCTGAAAGTACTCATCAAGCAGGGCCTGGCCAAACTCGTCCTTGGAGCGGAAGTAGTGATAGAAGGAGCCTTTGGGCACGCCAGCCGTAGCGAGGATTTCGGTCAGGCCGACAGCCGTATAGCCCTTATGGGTCATAAGCGCTCTGGCGACATCAATGATGTGCTGACGCATGTCGTGGAGGGGTTTCTTCATAATGCGCCGCATGCTATCAAAAAATCGATCAATCGTCTGGTGCCTAGGGACGCAGTCGTTTGTTCGAACTTTCGCATGGGTGCATGTTAGTGCGCAAAAAACTGCCCGCTTGAAAAGCGGGCAGCGTGCAAGCTGGCGGTCAATCAGTCCTGAAACTGGTGATACACCTTGGCGATCACCTTCCAGGCGCCATCAATGCGGATCAACGTCAGGTAATCGTTATAGTCAGCGCCGATGGCGTCCTGCTCCATGTCCACGCGCACTACGGCAGTGCTTGGCGTGATGGCCAGAACGTCCAGTCGGGTGGTGATGTTCGGGGCTTTACCATTGTCGCGAACGAACTCGTACAAGTTGCTGATCGAACCTCCCAGCAACTCTCCATTGGTGAAGCCATACATCACCGCTTCCTGATGAAACGCCTCCTCCAGGCGCTCAGGACTGCCAGTACGCAAGCCATCGACATATTTCTCGGCAACAGCAATGACCGCGTTGTATTCACTTGTTGCGACCGCTTTAACATTCTTGCTCATGATTATTTTCCCTCTTCAAATGTTGACGACAGGCATAAAAACTTTCAGCCTACTTGTTTTAACAAAGCGAACCGTGCAGGACTCATGACTTTCATCAACAACGCTGCAATACACCCGACCACAAAGGAGACCATAACAATCATTTCCATGATGGATGCCGCGACGGCTGCATTATCGCCCCCGATTAAAGCGGGCAAATTCTGCACCGCAACGATTAAACAAGCGACCAATCCGATAAGACCACCAATGGGTGCTATGACAGTATTCAAGACAGGGTGAAATTCAGTGCTCTTTCTAAAAAACACCAGCACAGAAACGCAAGTCAGGGAGAGAATCACCATATATCCGAGTGTTCCCGCGGTTGCACCCCAGGCGTAAATCTGTGTGACTGGATCCATTCCAATGATTGCGCAAAGGGCGACCGCCAGTAAGGACATTGTCGTTTGCAATACAGAGGAGACAAAAGGTGAGCCGTGCTTCTCATGGACACTGCCAAGCTTCGAATGCAGCACCCCAAAGCGCCCCAATACGTATTGATAACGCACTACAATGTTATGCAGAGACAGCACACAGGCAAACAGACTGGTCACCAACAGCACCTGCATAACATCGACAAAAGCTTTGTTGGTATATCTTTCCACCATGGTCAAATACATGTCGCCAGGATGCTCAGTCGCCTGCTGTACGACCTGTGATAGTCCAATACCGTTTACCTGGCACCACATGGATACAGCGTAAAACACGCCAATCAGGAACACCGCAATGTAGGTTGCCTTAGGGATCGTCACATTGGGGTTTTTCGCTTCCTCCCTGTAGACCACCGTCGATTCAAAACCGGTAAAACAATAAATTGCAAACATGATCCCCAGGCCCGGCGAACCTGAAAGAATGGTCGCTGATGAAAAAGGTTCCAGAGCATCCGAGCCGATATTCCCACTGCCTATAATCGCCGCGTCTACCACCAGTACAATAACGATCTCGAGCACCAGCGCCACGCCCAGAAACTTACTGCTCAATTCAATTTTCTGATAACCCAAAACACCCACAACGGCCGTAATCACTAGCGCAAGCAGCCACCACGAGATATTAATTCCCAAGGTAGTCAGTAGAAGCTGAGACAGTGCGTAGCCAATATAAGCCTCCAGCGCGACCAGTATCATAAAATATGAAATCACTGCCATCGTCGCCGAGCCCAACCCTATGGATCGACCCAACCCTTTCTGGATATATGAGTAGAACGCTCCTGCATTGGTGATATATCTCGACATGTAGATAAATCCTACACTGAAGAGAAACATGATCACCGTTGCAACCATTGCATCAAACGGTGCCGCCGCCCCGTTACCCATCGAGATAATCAAGGGGGTATTGGCCACCATGACCGTCAGAGGTGCGGCCGTTGCGACGACCATCAGCACTATCGAAGTGACACCCAAGGATCCGGACAGCCCCGGTTTATTATTAATAGTTTCAGGTTCTGAAGTGTGCATATTCGCCCCTATGGATATCTTTTCCATACAAATAGATCACTGAATATTCCAGACTTCCCTGCCCTGGCGGCGAGTTGGATTTCGTGGAGCGAGCAAACGTATTCAGCGCTCTTTAAACTTATCAAATCGCCGCTTCAGTAAGTCTGCATAAGTCTCTAGAGCGATGAGGCATTAGAACCAGGCGCTGTGGGCTACCTGAAACTTTAGTTGTTTGCCTATCATTCACTTAGACTAAGTGCATTGCGTTCATTCTTACGCCTGGGGCGAAGGGTCCGCTATCAAATATCGGCGCGTTTTGATGCGTCGTGCGTCTCTTTTTTCAGAGCGCACTAAAATGACGCACCCATGAGCGGTGACTATGCTTTAAATGCGTTGAATGACTCGAGGTTGGAACGAAGATTGCTGCATTACAAGCAGTCCACGGAGATTGCAAAATGCAGCAAAGTCCAAATACGACCTATTCCTCTTCGATCCCCGCGAGAGTGGCGTGCGTCAGGTCAAATGATCCGTTTCTACAATCAAGAATTCTTCCCGACTGGGAGCAGGATTACACTCAACTCTCATGTGGCAACTTCGAGGGAGGTGTCGCACGTGCCTCTCTCGGACGAGTCCAGGTATTCCGGGAATGGATCAATCAGGCCATTGACCAACGATCGGTGGCCGACACCGATATTCTGATGATTGGAGTCACCCTGCACCAAGGCACGTGCTCCTGGCAGAATCGAGAGATGCAGGCTGATTCGTTATTCATCATGCGCCAAGGTGAGGAAGCGCGCTTTCGTGCGACCGCTGAATCGGACATCCTCGCCGCGACCATCGACGCCTCGTTTCTCGAAACACTTTCTCAAGGCCTCTACGGAGTTGGCACAAGCCGCCTGATCAACGGCGCGTGCATGCTCAAGGGGGACGCTCAAGGGATATCTCGATACAAATCCCTTCTGCTCTCGGCACTCGGTTCAGCCGTCCAGAACCCGCAATCGATGGACAGTGAGTCGGCGCGACTACAGCTGTCCGAGGATGTCGCCGTAGCAGCGCTTCAAGCGATGGGGAGTCTGTCGGTAAACACAACACACTCACCCAGGGACCATCGAGTTCATCGAGCGATGGTGGACCGGGCTCGGTTGTTTATTTTGAGTCATCAGACAGGCAGCCCGACGGTAGAGGATCTGTGTGAACACTTGCACATGAGCAGGCGCGGACTCCATAGCGCTTTTATGCAAGTGGTCGGGGTAAATCCTTGCACCTACATTCGCCAGATCCGCCTCCATGAAGCCAGAAAAGACATCATCAATGGCGCGCCCTCGGTATCCGAAGCGGCCATGCGATGGGGGTTTTGGCACTTCGGAATGTTCTCTCAGTACTACAAAAACCAATTTGGAGAGTTACCTTCCGAAACGCATCGCAACCCTCCAGGCGTTGCAATGGGAACTTGGCCCCCATTGTCCTGACGCACCACCAAATCGCAAAAAAAATAAATGTATTTTAGCCAAAAACACAATTAATATTTGCCGATGATTAAAGAACTGAAAACATTTATCGCCGTGGCGAGAGAAGGCACTTTTGCTGCTGCCGGTAGCAAAATAGGACTTACACAAGCGGCAGTCAGCGCACAAATGCAACGCCTCGAGGCAGAGCTAGGGATCGAGCTGTTCGATCGCAAAGGACGCTCAGCGCATCTGAACCGAATGGGGCATCAGGTTTTACTGCAGGGGCAGGAACTGGTCCGCCAGTTCAGTAATCTGGGCACTACGACGGTAGGTCTCCCCGCCAGCATTTTGGTCACTGTCGGAGCCATTGCCTCCGTGCAGCGCTCTTTTTTGCCCGACGCCCTCGCTCACTTTCATCAGCAATGTCCTGAATGCCGAACTCGCGTCATTCCTGGCCTGTCCATGGAATTGGTCAACCAGGTCGATGCTGGCGAGATCGATATGGCTGCAATCATCCGCCCTCCGTTCTCACTTCAAAGCGATTTGCGCTGGACCACACTGGCGCGCGAACCCTACCGCCTGATTGTCCCGGTCGACATGCCGGGAGATGACTGGTCCGAACTGGTTTCCAGTCAGCCTTTCATTCGCTATGACCGATCTTCTTTTGGTGGTCGGCAGGTCGACCGATTCTTGCGACAAACGCATGTGTCTTTACGTGAGGTATGCGAGCTCGATGAGCTGGATGCGATCATCAAACTGGTCGCCAATGGGGTCGGCGTAGCACTGGTCCCAGAAACAGCGACACATCAAGGATGGCCAGCAGAGGTACGCGCTGTAGACTTGAAACAACGCACCTTCCACCGAGATATAGGCCTCGTACACCGCGCACGCAGAAGCCTGACGGAACCGGTGAAGGTGCTTGTTCAATTGATTACCGAACAGGTTCAGAAAAATCAGTAAACACCGCCACGGCTAACTTGCGGTTTTTGTACTGGCAGGCGTGACAGTCAAAAGTAATTCACTACTCATCAACGTTCATGAATTCTTTGGCCCACACCTGGAAACGCTCAGGTCGCGTATAGGTATGGGTCAATTCTGTAGCGCTCAGGTCAGATGTGCTGCGAGTGATATTACGCTGTTCGCGCAAACAGTCATATGTCGCTTTGATCGAAGCAAAATAGGCGGCATGGCCAGCAACAACAATCCGTACACCCAGCGAACCTAGACGTTCGCTGTCGCAAAGTTCAGGATTTCCATAAGTCACCAGCATCAGAGGGAGCGTCATGCCTTCGGCAATCTGCTCCAAATGCTCAAAATCCTTCACACCTACGAGACAAATGGCATCTGCACCAGCATCTGTGTAGGCCTGAATACGGCTCGTCACTTGTGCGACGGATAACGAGCTTGCATTGGTACGGGCAATGATAGCGAGCTGCGAATCAACTCGAGATTCAACGGCCGCTTTGATTTTTCCGCTGCCCTCCTCAATGGATATGAGATCCGTCGATTTACGGCCAAACTGTGCCGGCAAGAGCGTATCTTCGATAGTCAGTGCAGCGACTCCAGAACGCTCCAGCTCAGCCACTGTACGCATGACATTCAGCGCATTGCCATAACCATGATCGGCATCGGCAATGATCGGCAGTTGTGCGACTCGTCCAATCCGCGTCGCCTGCTCTGCAAATTCACTCAGCGTAATAAGGGCGAAGTCGGGCGCAGCCAATACCTGCAATGAAGCGACGGATCCGCCGAGAATGCCGACTTCAAATCCCAGGTCAGCAGCAATTCTTGCGGACATAGGGTCGAACACAGATGCAGTGTGATAACAGGCACACGATGCAAGCAGCTTACGAAATTCGCACCTCAGCTCTTGATGGGAAACTCTAGACATAATCGCTCCTCTGGCGAGTGAAACTGACTGTGGCCTTAAAACTGGAGTAGCGATCTGGCATGGAGATAGACTCACGTAATTAATCATTTTTGCGCTATCTACTACTCATTTTACGTATTGAAAAAATGATTAAAAAGCTGATATTTTTTTATCTGATCATAAATTTTATCGATGAATCACGTCTGTGATCAGCGAGTTCAAAACCGTATTGACCCAGGGCAGAACCCAGCTTCAGCCCTGGTAGACGTCGTTGAAGCTGCGAACCTCCGCCATAGCCACGAAGGTCACCAGTCCATCCGGGCCAACTCTACCCAGTAAATCGTGCATTTTTTGCATGACAGTTATGCGCCAAAGGCCCGTTACTTTCTGTTTATGCAGCACTTACACTTCACCTACCGACCCAGTCGGGAAGGTACAGGCATGAAAGCTTATTCAGCATTGGGTGGCGTACCTGACAGTCCACCCCATCTTCCTGCTGGCTCCTGGCGAGCTGAAATCCAATATAAAAAATGCGTTCTCGCGCAACTCCCGCGATTTAACTGTTCTCACTTTGCAGGAATCGATCAATGACCCAAGACCTTTGTTCTTCCCAAGGCCCAGACGCATTGTTTTTGCTCGACAACGCAGCGGGTAACTACAAAATCCTGCCTGGCGGTATGGCGTATTGCACCGGCATCGTGCCCCATGAAGGTTTCGAGGTGGTCCGGGTACAGTTGCAGACATGGCTACCACTGGATCAGGCTTATCCATTCATCGAAGCTTTTCTGAACAAAGTCGGTCGACCTGTGCAAGCCTTCTGTGGCATCGAGATGCGCGTGCCAGCGCAATTGACCTCGGAAGACTGGACTAACTTCAATACTCCATACTTGGCGCAATTGCGTCGCTGGGGATTGATGTATGGAGACCTCAGTGGAGTGTGCCGTTCGAACATCGCGCTCGCGGACCACCCACCGCAAACAGCATCTTTGTGTGCCTTCAGCTACACAGCACCTACGACGTCGAAGGACGGAGGCTTTTGTCTGTCTGGCACAGCGGATATTGCGCCGGATGGCAGTGTCATCGCCGAAGGCGACACTAGCACGACGGCCATGCATCAACGTGCCAGGTACACAATTGACGTGATCAGCGCGAGCCTCTCCAGACTGGGCCTGTCGTGGCGAGATGCCAACCAGATCGCGATTTTTCATGTGCATGAGATTCCCAATCTCTGGGAAAGCACGTTACTTGGAGAATTGGGCGAGACACTGAGTCGGGGGGTGGTCGTATACAGGGCACGCCCACCGATTTCGGGTGGTGAAGTGGAACTTGAGGCGAGAGGGGCAAGGCGCGAACTGATTTTGGCAGGAAGTTAGCGTTTTACATTTCACCCACAAGATACACCCTTCATACCAATTAACTAGTCACTCCTGCCCTCCTGCGAATAACATGCCTTATATTGCAACTCATTAGGCATCCTGCTGTATGAGTTGCACATTATCTGTTCGGCCTGCAGTGCGTTCCATTATGTTAGGAGGCAGCGCCCCTATCACTGCTACTTATCAGATTTGATTACGGATATGAGGAAGACGTGCATATACCGCAACCATGGGCACGATTAGCAATCCAATCACCGCCTGCTGGCCTGCATAAGTCATCCCCATGCCAACCAGCAATGAACTCAGAACGGTGAGTACCAGTACACCCAAAACTGTGGCACCGTACCCCCCCGCGCCCCCCAGAAGGGACGTACCGCCGATGACTACTGCGGCAACGGTGCTGAATAGGTAAGGATCTCCTACACCGACATAACCGCCCCCGGAAAATCCCAGCAGCAGCACACCCGTAAGCGCTGACATCACACCGGCGATACCGTGCACCGCTGTCCAGGTGCGTATTTCCGATATCTGCAGGCGTGATGCTGCAGTACGACTTCCACCGAGGGCATAGATACCCCGGCCAAACCACGTGTTTTTCATAACCCAGATTATGGTAAGGCTAATAACTAACCAAATAATCACAACAGGTGGAATTGGCAGGCCAAAAAACTTTCCGTTAAAAGCCGAGAGGTTAGTGAGCCACGCCGGAACCGGCGCGAAACTATTCCCACCGAATGCAGAACCAAGCGCTGTATAGATCTCGGTTGCTCCAACTACCGCGAAGCCCACACCCAATGACATGATCAGTGCCTGGCCTTGCAATCGATAGCTAAGCAAGCCATTGATGCAACCAACCACCATCCCCAGTGCCAGAATGATGATGATCGCTGCGGCAGGCGGTATTCCGTTATTAAGCAGTCTAGGCAAAAGAATATTGGCGGCGCCGATCACAAATGGAATGGAAAGATCCAATCCACCCAACAGCGAAACCATTGTCTGCCCGATCGACGCCAAGCCCAAGAACGCAGCGAGCAACAGAATCGATCTAGCATTTTGCAAAGAAAGAAATCCACTTACCGTCAATGCACCGCACACTACAAGCATAATCAACAGAGCAGTACCGATGGCGATGGCTCGATTCTCGCGCAGGCTATCGTGCAGTCGGCTCGCGGGGGCTAGCTTCAACTGCGAAAAAAGTTGGAACACAGGCATATGAGACTCCTATCGGGCTCGCACCCGGCTGACCGCCAGTACATTTACCAAGAGGGAAATAATCAGAATTAGCCCGAATGCGAGCTTGGTCGCTGACCCCGAAATAGTCCCAAAGTTGAATGTCGCCAGTAGGTTGGCAATCAGGAACATATTCAAAGCGCCAAGGATCGACCCTATTGCCCCACCACGTCCTCCGGCCAAACTTGCGCCCCCGAGAACCAAAGCCGTCACCGCCTGAAGCGTGTAGGTGCTGCCCTGGGTCGGATCTCCAGAAGAAATTAATGCGGTGTAACTCACTGCCGCCAACCCTACAAAAACTCCACTCAAGATATGAGCACCAATACGTACGGTCTCAATCTTGATTCCCGCGGTATAGGCCATTCTTTCATCGGCCCCAGTCAAGCGCAGATGGGTGTGAAAGGCCGACCTCCAAAAAAGGAACCACAGAGCAATAGCCCCTAACAGCACAAAACTGACCGGGGACAGAAGACTGATACCGGCCCCCCAGCTCATCATCCAATCAGGCGCCAAACCGCCAGCCCGTTGCATGATCAGTAGATTGACGCCTGTTAATATGAGGTAGCTGGACAACGTAACGATGATCGGTGCGACGCGGACATGGATAATGATTAAGGCTTGTCCTATTTGCCACAAGACCCCTACCAACATGGCCCAGCCAAAAATTGCAATTGGATGAGTGACTCCGCTCTTTGTGAGCCAGGCTATCAACGTAACGTTGATGAATCCCATTAACGGGCCCACTGACAGGTCTACGGTTCCTCGCCCTGCCATCACTGTTGGAGTAAGCGCTAGGGTGCAAAGGATCAGAGGGGTCGCCACCAGTACCGCACCCGCCAGACCACTGAACGAAAATAAGTTGGGCGTGCGCAACAACGCCAGCACCGCCAAGGCAAAAAACAGTGCGCAAGGCACCGCAAGGTAGCGATACTGCGCCAGCAATCGTTGTGAATGACTCATGCGCTTACGCCCTCCCGACGGTCAGAAAGCTGATGCTCGCAGGATTCCTGCCCAAACATCGCTGCCAACATTTCATCCTCATTAATAGAGTTGCCACTCAGGGATCGGAAGACCGTGTTTTTTACAAACACTTCAACCCGGTCTACGAACCCCTGGAACTCCTCCATTTCAGAAGACATGTAAATGACCGCACCACCTGCATCGGCGAAGCGTCGTAACTCTGCGTAGAGGTCACGTTTCGTGCCTAAATCGACGCCACGGGCGGGATCGTTCAAAACGATCACCCTCGGGTTGCGCGCAAACGCACGACCAATCAACACTTTCTGTTGATTGCCCCCTGACAGCGACGTGATTTTATTCGACGCCAGGCCGATCTTGATGTGCAGACGACTCACCTCGGCCTGGTAGATCTCGTTGATACCAGACCGTCGAATGACTCCAAGCGGGCCAAGGCAACGGCGGTATATTCCGATAGCCAAGTTTTCGAAGATGCTTTGATCGGGAAAAATTCCTTCGCGTTTTCGATCGCCCGATACATAGGCGACACCCAACCGCTCGGCATCCGCGAGGCTAGACAGTCGGGAGGTACCGTCCTCAGCGTGAACCTCAAGTACGCCGCTGTTAGCCACCTCGATTCCGGCGACTACACGCAAGAACGCATCTTGCCCCTGCCCGTCCAAGCCGGTCACACCGATAATCTGTCCTTGCAGGAGTGAAAAGTTGAACGGTTCGGTACCCGCCGATAACTGCAGATCATTGACCGCCATGATTTGCGGACCCTCGATCCTCCGCGCGGTACCCGCCACGTGGCACGCCGAAATCACCTTGCGCTCGTGCGGCGTCATCATCGCCAGCAGATTCTCTTCAGTGATCTGCGACTTCTCAAGAACGCCGATGCTTTCGCCGTCACGCAAAATCGTTGCACGATCAGCAATGCGTACAAGTTCTGCGATTCGATGCGTCACGATCAAAATTGTTGCGCCGTCAGAGCGCAAACGATCTATTTCCGTGTGCAACCGAGAAGTTGCATCAAGATCCAGCGCCGCGGAAGACTCATCAAGAATCAGCACCTTGGGACAACGCAAAATAGCGCGGGCAATAACAATCCACTGCTTCACACTTAGAGGCAACGTGCCAACCAGTGCATTTATGTCCACTGGTTGACCGACTAAACGCGCCATCAATTCGGCCGCTGCGCTCTCACGTTCTGCTCGGGTAGAGACTGTTCGAAAAAGCTTGTCGTGACCGACATAAAGGTTGTCAAGAACGCTTGCCTCCTGAGCGATGAGAACCTCCTGAAAAATCGTCGCCAGGCCCGCGTCACGTGCCTCAATCGGTGAACGAGGGCTTCGACCCAGAATGGTGACCTCCCCCAGGTCCGGCAAAAGTACGCCGGACATGATTTTTGCCAGCGTGCTTTTTCCTGATCCATTCTCCCCCACTATTGCATGTACCTCACCGGCACGAGCCTCTAGATCCACTCCTTTGAGTGCTCGTGTTTCTCCGAAGGACTTGGCAACACCTTTTAGGCGCACAGTGGTAATACCGACAATCTGTTCAGAACTCATAGCAGGTCCCTTCTTCCAGGCTGGCTAGTTGAGCGTTAAGCGAATTGGCTTTTGGATTAAGGCTTGGGACGCCAAGTGAGCGGATCTTCAGGGCGCAGGAAGTAACCTGCTGCCACTTCCTTTGGCCACCAACCATCATTCGCCGGCTCTAACCATGCCGTAGAGTTGGGATCACAGTTTTGCCCAAGGGCCGCGTTCACTTCATCAATGCTGTAAGTGATAACCGGGCGCGGAATAGATTGAACCTTGGGACCCTGCCCCTCCAAGGTGCGCATCATTACGTCCCAGACCATGCGAGCTTCGGCTCGAGGGGGCCAGAAATGAAAGCTTTGATCAATGAATCCCGGATTGTTGCGCCAGAAACAGGCCGCTGATGCCTCGCCACCCAGCACGACCGGCATCAGGTCGCGACCCGACTGCCGCACAGCATTCAACACACCATTTTCCGAGGCTGACTGCACGACAATGCCATCCACCTTGCCGGGGTTTGTCGCCAGGAATTTTTGCACCTCGACCTGGGCGACCTGATCGGTCCAGTTACCCGCGACATTGCCTACCAGTTTGATACCGGGGAATTCAGCCAATACGCCCTTCGCGCCTGCATCAAAGCTGTCTGAGGATGCAAAACCCGGGATGCCCGACACCAACAGTACATTACCTTTACCGCCGATTTTCTCGGCCAACCATTTACCCGCCGCATAACCGCCTTGGGTGTTATTTTCGGTAACGTTGATGGCATAAGGCGATGTGACATAACCCGAGAAAGAAAATACCGGGACGCCTTTCGAATGGGCATATTCGATCGTCTGATTGATGGCCGTAACATTTGAGCAGCAGATGATGATTGCATCAACACCGCTATCAACCATTTGGCGCATTTGTTGGATTTGGACTGCGTCTTTCAAGTCGGACTGAGTGACGACCAGTTCCGATATAAGCCCTGCTTTTTGATAGGCAGGCAGAATAACATTGGTCATCTCATCCTGAATGGAGGCTCGCCAAGTATTACCCGCATATGTCGAAGCATAACCGATCTTCCAAGGTGGCTGTTTTTTCGCCACAAAATCGCGAAATGCGCTGGGCCCTAAAGGAAGTTGAGGATCAACTCGTTGATAAAGCGCCTGTTGATCTGCGGGTAGTTCATCGACCCCCTTAGCACTAACAGCACTCGCCAGCAAAAAAATTACGGGAATTGCCGCATAAGCAAATCGCTTCATTTCATTGTCCGCCTAATATTATTGTATTTATTATTGACGCCTGACCTCAATACAAAACCAGCAAACTACTGCATCGCCTCCTTTTTTTAAAAGTACACGAATGCGCGCGTGCAAATGTGAGCCACAATTACCACACACGCACAACAATAAATTCTTGACCTACTACTCACAAAAGGTGTTTGCAATCTGCAAACACCTTTCGATAACTTTACTGTCGCAGACCCGCCTGCTTAAGCAAGGGCATGACCCGTTCATTAAAGAAAGGAAGTTCTTCATTATAATCGACCATCGTCAACAGCGTTCCGTCGACACCTGTCTTCTTCAGATCGATCAATCCTTGAGCGACTTGCTCAGGAGAACCTACAATTGGGAAGCCCCCCAACCCGCGATAAAACGCTCCTTGAACTTCTGATACATTTCCGGAGAGTGATTTTGCGACTGTACTTGCAAGACCTCAGCGAGGTTATCGCACGCCACCGTGTCTCCCTTCTCTTTCACGTAATAATCATAATATTCACGTGCTTCCTTTTCTGTTTCGCGAACAATGACCGGGCACGAGGTAAACGTTCCCAACTCTCGGCCAAACTTTGAGCGAGCCAGTTCTTTAACATGCTTGACCCAGGCAGCGCCCTTTTCCATGTCTTGCATGAAACCAAAGTTGAAGTCACAGTGTTTCGCTGTGAAATCCAGTCCCTTGCCAGACGATCCCGCGCAAATCATTACCGGGCGACCGGCCTTGTTATAAGGCTTCGGTTCCATCACGGCGTCTTTGGTCTTATGGAAGTCGCCATTGTAGTCGACACCATTGCGTTCCCAGAGACCCGCCACGATGTCCATCCACTCATCAGCGTATTCATAACGCTGATCGTGCTCCATCATTTCACGGCCAAACATTTCCATTTCCGGCGTAAACCATCCAGTGACCAGGTTGAGGCCGAAACGCCCCTTGGAAATATGGTCAATCGTGGTCGCCATTTTTGCGGCAACGATCGGGTGAATGGTCGGTACGTGAGTGGTGGAGAAAAATTGCAGTTTG
Source organism: Pseudomonas sp. S2_H10 (assembly GCF_054668285.1). NCBI lineage: Bacteria > Pseudomonadati > Pseudomonadota > Gammaproteobacteria > Pseudomonadales > Pseudomonadaceae > Pseudomonas > Pseudomonas sp. S2_H10. The sequence goes on along the minus strand of NZ_CP162754.1, from coordinate 6,306,206 downwards.
GTGGTCACTGCGGCCATGGCGGCTGCCCATGTGAATGTTTCCATGTTACTGCCGTTGAAGTTTGTCTCCCCACCAAATCCACGCCAGCGAGCGATGGGCACCATACACTCCCAGCCTGCCGCCTCAAGCTGCTTGGCGATTTTGACGTTGTGTTCAAATGTGGGCTCAAACGTTGACTCGGCAGTCGTAATAGCACAGGCATTTGAACAGTTGGTTCCGAAAACGCCCAATTTAAGCGCGTTATCGTTGAACATCGGGTTACCCGTTTCGTGAAAACGTTCCTGCATGTCCATTTTGCAATCCTCTTTTTATTTTTTTAAACGTTGAAGTGCCGTTGGATTAAACGCCCATATCGTCGAAAACTTCCTGTGCCAATCGGAAGCCATCAATGGACGCTGGCACGCCGCAGTAAATAGCCACTTGAAGGAGTACCTCGCGGATTTCTTCTTTGCTCAAACCGTTATTAATAGCGCCGCGCACATGCAACTTCAATTCATGCGGACGATTCAGTGCGGAAATCATCCCCAGGTTCAAGAATGAACGCGTGCGGCGATCCAGGCCCGGACGATTCCAGATAGCATCCCAGCAATATTCGGTTACCAGTTCCTGAACCGGCCAGTTAAAATCGGTCGCCTTTGCGATAGAGCTATCGACATAGGCCTCACCCAAAACTTCACGACGGGTTTTAAGGCCTTCGTGGAATCGCTCGGAAAGTTGGTTTCCGTCGGGTGAAGTGATCTTGGCTTGACTGTTCATTCTATCTTCCTCGAGGTGAGTTATAACCTTCGTAACCATACGGCCACGTAAGCAGCCATCGTGCTAGAGGTTTACGGTTTAAAAAATCATGTAGGTTTATGCAACCAGACTAGGTCTTACATATTGAAACTGAAGAGATTTCCTTGCTTTCCATGCAATTAAGTCGGCAATCGAAATAATGAGGAGTCCGTTATCACGCGCGAAAATCTCCAGGTCCGCACGACGCGCCATGCTGCCGTCGTCCTTCAGGATCTCGCAGATGATGCCCACCGGCGATAGGCCTGCCAGTTCAGCCAGATCCACAGCAGCCTCGGTGTGACCGGCACGTTTCTCAACGCCACCTTGGCGAGCAATGAGCGGAAAAATATGCCCAGGCCGGGCAAGCGACTCAGCCTTGGTTTCAGGTGAGGCGAGTGCTCGGAGTGTCAACGCGCGCTCGGCAGCCGAAACGCCGGTGGTAATCCCTGCGATGAGATCAACCGACACGGTAAATGCCGTTTTCATGGAGTCGGTATTTCGTTCCACCATCAAAGGTAATTCGAGACGGCGTGCGACAGGTTCTGGCATAGGCGCACACACAATGCCTCGACACCGACTCACCATGAATGTCAGCGCTTCTGTCGTCGCGAACTCTGCGGCCATGACGACATCACCTTCATTCTCACGCCCCTCATCATCCACCACGATGACCATCCCGCCAGAGGCAATCACTTTTAACGCGTTTTCAATCGTTGCAAAGACCATAACAACCTCTACTGAACGCTAACGGCATGCCGCTCAAGAGATGACACCAAAGCGCCAGACAACAGCATCATTTGATGGCCGCGGATCTTGCGAAGCCACCGTTTTCGTAAAGCAGCGGGGAGATATCCAGGCGCGTATCGACCCACAGTACTCTGCCAAAGATCACGTCGTGCGAGCCGATGGTTGTGACCGAACTGACCTCGCACACCAGTGAGGCTTGGGCATCCACCAGCACAGGCACACCGCGTTCTTCGATCCATTGACCGTGCTCAAAACGCTCCTCGCCCTTCAGCTGGCCGCTGAAAATCGGAACGAGATCGACATGGGAGTGATGGAGCATATTGACCGCGAACCGCCCGCTCTCCTCCAACGCGGCGCTGATGGACGCCGAGCGGTTAACACAGACCAGAATGGTTGCAGGATCAGTAGTCACTGATTGCACAGCGGTGGCAGCCATTCCGAAAGGCTGCCCGAGGTGGCGGGTGGTGATCAGCGAAACCGTCGAGGTCAATCGACGCATCGCTTGCTTGAAGTCGTTAACCAGCTCTATTTCTTGTTCTTGTTTTTTCATGTCTGCCTCGTCCAAGGAGTCGCATGGGTCATGTGAAACCAAACGTACAGATCGTCAGACAATCTGTCAAAACTATTTTGGCTGATTGACAGATTGTCTGACGATACTTATAAAGAATCTCGAATTTCATTCAACAAAGGACACAGACATGCCACGCACGCTGTTTGGCCACATGAAATCCAGCAATGTCATGAAAGTCGTCTGGCTTATGGACGAGCTGGGCCTTGACTACGAGCGGGTCGATATCGGGAACGTCTTCGGCGGGCTTGAAGAAGACGACTATCGGAGCAAAAACCCGACCAGCCTCGTTCCTACACTGGTCGATGGTGATTTCACGCTTTGGGAAAGCAATGCTGTGCTGCGCTATTTGTGCAACGCCTATGCCCCCGACAGCTCGCTCTACCCCGCGGACCCGAAAAGACGCGGTGTGGTCGACCAATGGTTGGACTGCCAGCAAACTCAGTTGACCCGACCACAAACCGTGGTGTTTTTTCAGTTGATTCGCACACCACTGGAGAAGCGCGACACGCAAGCGCTGGAAACAGCCATTCGCGAAGCCGGCAGAGTGTGGAACTGGATAGAAACCCGACTCGGCGAGAACGATTACCTCTGTGGCAGCGAGATGACCATCGCTGATATTGCCTGGGCCGTGCATGGGCACCGTTGGCTAAATATGGACTTTGCGCGGGCTGACCTGCCCAACGTGAAGGCATGGTATGCGCGAATGCTGACGCACGATTCCTTCCGCCAGAAATGGGCCGGACCGGTGACTTGATCAGGGGATGACGACAATGGAATTAGAAAACAAGGTATGCATCGTAACTGGCGCAGCCAGTGGCATTGGCAAAGCCATCGCGACAATATTTGCGAAGAATGGCGCTTCGGTCATCGTGGCCGATGTGAACGTCGAGGCCGCACAGGCGACCGCGGATGAGATTGGCGCCACCGCTATTGGCTGCAATGTCGCGATCAATGCAGAGGTGCAAGCGTTAGTCGAAGCGACGGTTGCCCGCTTCGGCCGCATTGATGTGCTGGTCAACAACGCCGGCTTCGGTCTGACCGGGAACGTTGTCACCATTGAAGAGCAGGATTGGGACCGACTGATGTCGGTCAACCTCAAAGGCATGTTCCTGTGCGCCAAGCATGTCATACCGGTCATGGCTCGGCAGAAATCTGGCTCGATCATCAATACCACGTCGTACACGGCCACCAGTGCCATTGCTAACCGCACGGCCTATGTTGCCTCAAAAGGCGGCGTTTCGGCGCTGACGCGAGCGATGGCACTGGATCATGCGGCGGATGGCATACGCGTAAACGCGGTAGCGCCTGGCACCATCGACAGCCCTTATTTCGACCGGATCTTCGCTCAATCTGAAACACCGCAAGCGTTGCGTGCAGCCTTGGAGGCACGGGCGGTAATGAATCGAATGGGCAAACCAGAGGAAATTGCAGAAGCGTTCCTGTTCCTCGCCTCTGACCGCTCTCGCTTTGCCACCGGCAGCATCCTGACCGTGGACGGCGGTTCTTCAATTGGCAACCACTTGGTCGACTGACCCTGTACCTGTGACCTTTGGCCCGGTGAGTAACCGGGCTTTTTTTCGTCTACGAAGTTATCTGCCACAACAGAAAACTGACCCACCCGAGGGCTTGAGGTCAGCTTTCCTGTATTTACTCAGGCCCCCTTCAGCTCGGCCTCACTCACTACATGTTCGAGCCCCTGCATCAGGTAAGGCCGGAAGTTATCCGGGTGCTCCGTCATGGGGAAGTGCCCCAACCCCTCCATGACCAGGTGCAAGGCCCCAGGAATCAAATGGGCTAGTTTGGCGCCATCCGCGGGGGTTGCGGAATAGTCGTAATTACCTGAGAGCAGGGCGACTGGTGTGCGCGCAGCATCGATCCGCGGCGCGGTCTCGGCACCATCGAACTCATCACTGTAAAACGCCAGATCGCCTGGGTAGACACCAGGTCCTCCCTGCGAATAAATCCAACTGGCGCGACGGCGATCCTCAATGGGACTGGTCGGACTCATCAGGCCTCGAACATAAGCGCCGTTGTGTAGCCCCCCATGTACTTGCACATGGTTCTGATAGGGATTTCGGCGGCCACGGGACTGAAAAGGAGGCTCCAGCGCTACAACACCGATCAGGTGTTCAGGGTGCTCCGCTGCCAGCACCAAGGACATTGCGGCGCCCATCGAACCACCGACGACGATGGCGGGGGTGCCTATCACCTGCTCAATAAACGCCGTACACCATTGCTGGTAGCATTCGCTTGTCAGCAAATAAGGGGCACCGTCCCAGTCGCGGGGTGGCATCGATTTACCGTGAAATGGAAGGTCGATCGCATACATGCGAAATTGCCGAGCCATTTCGATATCGGCCATTTGTCCAAAATACTGGCGGCCGTCTGCACCGGCAGTGTGGAGGAACAAGATGGGCACGCCCTCCCCGGCTACCTCGTAATAAATCTCATATTTCTGCCCCAGTACGCTGACAGCGGCATACTGCCCTTGAATTTGCGAAATTGATCGCTGCACGGACATTGCTGGAGCCGCAGGAGTCAGGGTAATCAGTTCGAACAAGCGCTCAAGAAACGGCCGCGCCTGGGCGATCAGTTGCGAATCGCCGCTCACTTCGAAAGCAGGATTGGCAATCTGTAAAGCGGTGAAACTATGGTAGGTCGCGACAGGCGGTACGCACAGCACATGCCCCCATTGCTCTTCGGCGGCCTCGATGCGGATGGCTGGCTGGCCGGAAAAGCCTTTGAACAGATAACCATCGGCAACACTGAGCCCAGTGCTTTGCGATCCGACGCTGAACTCAACGGTTATTGAGAGGCCCGGGGCGAGCCGGCGCAGTTCGAGGTCGGGGTAGGCGTTAACCAGCCTCTCTTTCAAACTGATGAATGCAGTCATTATTTTTCTCCTGCGTCACTCTTGCAGTGACGAGTCATCACGTCAGTGTCTTACAGCCCAAGCGGGGCCGTACCGATTTCAACTGGTCACGCGCTCTTCCGTTACCTGCCCCGAAAGCAGCACACAAAGCACCGGTTTACGGGCAACCGGGCAGCAGAAAAACGGCGCAACCACGTCGTGATGAATATCCAGATTTGCAGACAATCTGTCAATCAGACATAGCGGTATCTTCCTGCTCGACGCTTTCCAAATAATTGATGGCAACCCTGGCCGACAACTCGATGTGTGCTCGGCACGCTTCTGCCGCCTTGGCACCATCCCTCGACTTGATCGCTGTCACGATCTCTTTGATTTCCTTGACTGAGTGCTGGAGGCGACCGGGCTGGGTCATGGAGGTGGCGCGCAACAATGTGATCCGGTTGTGTAACGTGGTCAGCATCTGGACGATGAAAATATTATTGCTGCCTTCCATCAAGCAGACGTAAAACTGGGTCTTGGCTTCAAGCAACGCATCACGCGCAGCCCTCAAACTATCGAGGTCCCGGTCAGGGTATTGCCAATATTGCTGAGCTCGAAACTCGAAAACCGCAGCAGCTTCCTCAAGGCGACGGATCTGCGCATCCGTACCCACCAAGGCGAATTCCTGCCCGGAGAAGCTTTCCAGAAGTCCGCGTACCGCATACAGCTGGCGCGTTTCCTCCAAGGAGATTTTATTCACAGAAGGCCCTTTGTGGGGGTTGCAGGTAATCAGACCTTCCGCCTCAAGCTGTCGTAACGCTTCTCGAATGGATGTACGGCCGACTCCAGTCATCTCGCAAAGCTCACGCTCGACCAGTCGCTGGCCAGGCCGAAGCACACCGGAGGAGATGGCTTCTCGAATCTTGTCTTCTACTAACAAGCGCAGCGTCGCGCCGCGCTTGGGGACTTGGAGGCTTGATTCACTCATCTACGCACTCTCCCTCATATCGTCTTGATTAGGCTATTCACAAAAATGACAATTCAAACTCGGCTTGACGCAACTATCGGAGACGCTGGTGTGCAGCCCAGAATCATACATTTCGCCGAACAGATTGTCTGATTGTATGCGATGAGTCCAGTGTGCTGCTACAAAGTCGAATTTCGAGCACGGCTGCAGGCTAACGCGCCTCATCGCGCGTGGCAGAAAGAAGGAAGTATCAGGGGGCGGACGACTTGAGCGACGGGGGGTATGGCGGATCACATAAATGAGGGAGCCAGGTGAGAAAAAACACCCAAGCGTTAGAGCGGTGAAATGAGGAAGCCTGCACAGCAAGGGTGCAGGCTAGGAGCCGGGCGATGCGACAGCGGGCTGCCGCATGCTTCAAACGATTACTTCGCCAGCGAAGTCACGCCCCTTCCCCTCGGGTCTGCAACTGGCTCAGGGACTCGACCCTCGACCTTGATCGCCTGGACATCACCGTTAAAACCCTGATCAGCCAGGTTATAGCCCCTGGCTTCAAGGTCGGTTGCCAACTGCCCGGAGATAGGGGCATAAGGCTCCCAGAAAATGGTGTTCGCCGGCAGCAACTGGTGATGGAAGCGCATCGTTGCAACTGCATCCTTCAATGGAAGCTGGAAGTCATAGGTGTTGCTGACCACCTGAAAGATCGAGGTAAAAATCCGCGAGCCGCCTGGTGTGCCAATGACCAGAGCAACTTTTCCGTCCTTCAGGAAAATTGTCGGCGTCATCGAAGACAACGGACGCTTTCCAGGCTCAATCGCGTTGGTGTCATTGCCCACAACCCCCATCTGATTCGGCACACCCGCAAGGGCGGAGAAGTCATCCATTTCGTCGTTGAGCAGAATGCCGGTCTTGCTTGCGACCACACCGGAGCCGAAGAATCCGTTGAGAGTATAAGTGTTAGAGACCGCATTCCCCCATTTGTCTACGATTGAAAAGTGAGTGGTTTGCGGCTTTTCCGGGGAGGCGATGTTCAGACCAGCGACTACTTTAGCGGTGTCCGAGGGCTCTGAAACATTGACCTGCGCTGCACGGCTGGCCAAGTACTTTTCATCCAGCAACTGCTCCACCGGCACTTTGTAGAAATCAGGATCACCCAAGTATTGAGCGCGATCCGCAAACACGCGCTTCTCGATTTCAGCGACCAGGTGCATGTAGCTGACGGAATTAAGCGGGACGCCCTGGAAATCCGTTTGGCGCGCTTCCTTCATCTTCAAAAGCTGCACCAGAGCAATACCACCGGAGCTGGGAGGCGGCGCCGTGACGATCTGAAAGCCATTCCAGTTCGCCTGTATCGGCTCTCGCCAGACGGCCTTGTAGCCCTTGAGATCCGCCTCACTGATCAAACCACCATGAGCGTCCATATCACTGACGATCAGTTCGGCGGTCTCGCCGGTGTAAAAGCCATCCGGCCCTTGTGCGGCGATTCGCTTCAGCACCGCCTCCAACTCAGGCTGCTTGAATGTTGACCCCGCGTGCAATTTGCCGAAGTACTCGGCGAAATTGGTTTTACCGGAGAATCGCTTTTCATTTTCGGTCGCTGCCAGATTGGCTAACGTGTCATCGACGACAAAACCCTCATGCGCATAGTGAATCGCTGGCGCGATCAGATCCGCCCACTTGAGTTTGCCAAAACGTTGATGAGCTTCCCACATGCCAGATACCGTGCCTGGCACGCCCACCGCGCGGTGGCCAATGACACTTCCGTCAAGATTGTCAGCCGCAATCACTTGGCCTTTGCTATCGACAAACATGTCTCGCGTCGCCTTGAGCGGCGCACGCTCACGGTAATCCAGGAAGTAAGGTTTGCCCTCGTGGTAAACCGTCATAAACCCGCCACCACCGATATTTCCAGCCTCGGGGTAGGTCACCGCCAGCGAAAACGCAATGGCGACTGCCGCATCAATGGCATTACCGCCTTTGGCGAAGATGGCATTGGCCGTGTCCGCGGCCAAGCGGTCTGGTACGGCTACTGCAGAAGCGTCCAACTGAGAAAGAGGGCTTGCTGACGCCAGCTGAGGAACGCTTACGGTGAGGAACGACGCACACAGCGCGCTCAACAAAGCACACCGACGTGCCAAGTCGAGCAAAGATTTTTTGCACATAAACCACCTGTTTTTTTATTAATAATTGGCAGCAACGTTGGCGACTCCGAGTGTGCGATTGAGCTATTACAACCGCACAACTCAGCGCCTGAAGAACAGCAAAAGCGGAATAGTTATTATCTGTACTGCACGAACAAAAAGAGCCCTCGGCGTGGATCACGCCAAAGACTCTTTTAAAGGGAGGTTACGCTTGCTCCCCTACTCGCTCGACACGTGAAGGTTCAAGACTGGCCTTCTCCCACTTGGCAATAACCAAGGGGGCGATTGCATTACCCAGCACGTTCAACGTTGTCGTCCCGCTGTCGATAATTCTGAAGATACCAGCGATCAACGCGACCCCTTCCAAAGGAAGCCCGGCAGATGCCAGGGTGGCAGACAGAATAATGATGGCAAAGCCAGGCACTCCAGCGGCTCCCTTCGACGTCAATACCATCGTGACCACCAGCAGAATCTGCTGAGTCAGCGACAGGTCGATGCCGTACAACTGAGCGATAAAGATCGTCGCTACGCCGAGGAAGATGGACGCGCCATCCAGATTGAACGCATATCCCACCGGAACCACAAAGCTGACGATTCGTTGAGGGACGCCATAGTTCTCCAACTTTTTCATCAACTGCGGCATGACCGCCGCGGACGCCGCACTGGAGAACGCCAGAATCAGCTCATCCCTGAAGTACTTGATCAACTTGAAGACGTTTTCGCCAATCAGGTAGCAAATGCCGCCAAGGAAAATCAAGGCAAAAGCAATCAGCGCGAGGTAAACCACACCAATCAATTTGAGCAACGGTAACAACGATGCAAAGCCAAAGGTCGCGACGGTCGCACCGATCATACCGAATACGCCGATCGGCGCATAAGCCATGACAAACGAGACCACCTTAAACATCGCATCAGACAAACCTTGAATTACAGAAATGACCGGTGCGCTTTTCGCTTTTGGCAGAGTATTCAATGCCATTCCCAGGAGAACGGCAAAAAACAGTACTGACAGCAACTTTCCTTCCGACATCGCCACAATCACGTTATCGGGAACAATGTTCTGCAAAATAATCAGCGCGCCTTTCGAGGGCTCCATGTTAACCGTCGATGTACTGTGCGAGATGCCAGCAATTTCGGTGCCTTTTCCAGGCTCGAAGAAGTTGGCGAAACACAGGCCGAGGACAATGGCCAAACTGGTAATCGCAAAGAAATAAGCCAGCGATTTGGCCCCCATGCGTCCGAAGGACTTGTTATCGCCGCCACCGGCAATACCGAGGATCATGCAGCAGAAAACAATGGGAACAACAACCATCTTCATCATTTTAATGAAAATGTCGCCAAGGGGTTTAAGAACTTCGGTACTGACCCAGACCTGATTTTGTGGATGGGTATTGAAGTACCAACCGACAAGCACACCGAGCAAAAGCCCAGCAACAATTCGCCAAACCAATGGGATACGTTTCATGTCTAGCCTTTTTGTTGGAATGAAAGGACTGCTTGAGGGCAGTAGCTAGATTCATGAGCTTCCAGCTCATTAGGGTTTCCTGGCGCCATATTCGTGCGCCAGGTTATTTATTACTTGGCGAAGAGCTGGCTCATATCCTTGAATGCTTTGAACTCAAGCGCGTTACCACACGGGTCGAACAAGAACATCGTGGCTTGCTCACCGACCTGCCCTTTGAACCGAATGTAGGGTTCGATAACAAACTCAGTACCGAAGGACTTCAGGCGCTCAGCCAATGCTTCCCATTGCGCCCACTCCAGAATGATGCCGAAGTGGGGAACCGGTACGTCGTGGCCGTCAACCGGATTGCTGTGAACGCTTTCTTGAGACGCGGTCTTTGGATGCTCGTGGATGACCAATTGATGACCATAAAAATCAAAATCGACCCATTGAGTGCTGGAGCGCCCCTCGGAGAGTCCAAACACTTCGCCGTAGAACGTACGCGTAGCGGCCAGGTCGTAAACAGGAATTGCCAGGTGGAAAGGAGAAAGACTCATCAGGACTCCGAATGCAGTTTTTATAGGTTTATGAAGTCGGACAGCACGCTTACCGTCCGACAGCTTCTTTGAAGATGGATTTATGCTAAAGCGGCTCCATCGTAAAAAAAATCAATATATATTTTTCATAAACACAAATAATTTTTATCAATTATTCAACGCAAAAATACGCCGCTTGTTGCGGCGTATCGGAGTACTTAGGTTTAGAAGGCTGCTGATTTTTCTACTGGTCCCAACCTGCCTGAATAGCGCGGGTGATTTCGTCGACGAATACGCGTGTTTTGGTTGGAACGAGTCGCCCCGGCGGCATCAACGCGTAAACCCCGCCACTCTCCGAGCCCTGCCATTGCGGCAGGACAGGCACAAGTTCACCATTGCGAACGGCGGGCCCCGCTAGCCAATCCGGAGTAAGAATGATGCCGACGCCGTTGGCAGCCGCTTGAAGCAGTGACTCTGAATTGTCCGAAATCAACGGGCCAGTTGGCCGTACCGTCCGGTGCTGACTGCCGTTTTTCAGTACCCAGTCTGGCCAGCTTGAGTGACTACTGAATCCCAGGCAGGCATGTTCAGCCAACGCTTCAGGCGTCTGAGGTTGCCCCCGCAAAGCGATATAGCTCGGGGATGCATAAAGCAGGTTGCGAAAGGGAGCGATCTGCTTGGCGACGAGCGTGCTGTCGCGCAACACTCCCACGCGGATAGCCACGTCAAACCCCTCCGCCACTACGTCGACGTAGCGATCGGCAAAACGCGCATCCACCCGGATTTTTGGATGCTGTGCGATGAACGCCGGCAACAATGGCGCCACCCATCTGCGTCCAAAGGTGACGGGGAGTGACACCCGGAGCAATCCCTGTGGACTGGCCGCAAAGTTACTCGCCTCTTGGCCGGCACTGTCCAATTCATCTAACAATGCACGTACGCGTTGATAGTAAAGCGTTCCAACTTCAGTTAGAGAGACGCGCCGCGTGGTGCGGGACAAAAGTCGAATTCCGAGTCGCTCTTCCAGTTGCCCAATCCTTCGCGAGATGATCGTGGCGTCTCGTCCTATGACCTTGGCGGCATCTGTGAAGCTGAGGGCTTCTACTACCGCCACGAAGGCCGACAGCTCGTCCAGGGTCACGCGACCTAATAACTCCTGCATGTTGTGCATGATGTTCGTTCATTCCGTCCTGATTACTCAGCATTGTGCATCGGTCAGTGTATTTCGAGAATAAGCCGCCCACGGGTGAAATATTCTTTCACCCTCTCAGTGCAAGTCGGTGCTTCAAATCACAACAACGGGCAGATCGGCCGAGCTAGCACCGCGTTGCGCGCTTTGCTGGGTGGTATTCATGTTAACTGCGAAATTGCACTCCACTTGACCACCCGCTTGCATTCGACCTGTCATTTGCATTCGTTCTGACCACCGATTGCATCGGGCCTGCGGCAAAATCTCTGCATTGGCCAGCAGGCAAGCACGCAACATGATGGGACAGTTATCGAGTGGGCAGGAGCGACTGTCTTAGTCGTTCAACCTTGAAAGATCACATCCCCGCCAATCACCGTCTGCGCAGCATTGATCGGTGTCTCGATCTGAACGATCTGCGCCATTACCTCGCCGATTTCTATAGCCCGATTGGGCGTCCGTCGATTGATCCCGAATTGATGATTCGCATGCTGATCGTGGGATATTGCTACGGCATTCGCTCAGAGCGGCGGTTGTGCGAAGAGGCCCATTTGAACCTGGCGTATCGCTGGTTCAGCCGGTTAAGCCTTGAAGATGAAGTCCCCAATCACTCGACCTTTTCCAAGAATCGACATGTCCGTTTTCGGGACAGTAATCTGTTTCGCTGGTTGTTCAATGAAGTGCTGCGCCGCTGCATGGACGCAGGTCTGGTCAATGGCGAAGGCTTTGCCGTGGACGCCAGCATCATCACAGCGGATGCGAGTCGGCAGCGCGGCGTACCGGGAGATGAACAGGTCAACCGGGGCGATCCGGCCCTGAGCACCCGCGCCGTGCGTGAGTACCTTGAGGCACTTGATGAAGAGGCTTTGGCCCGAAACGCTACCGAAGCGACTCTCGCTGACGGATCCTCAGGCTCGCTGGACCGCTGCTCCAGGCGGCCCAGCGTTCTAAGCTTATTCCACGAATTATCTGATCGATACCGAGCAAGGCGTCATCGTGGATGTGGAACCCACACCGGTTCATCGCACGGCCGAGGTCGAGAGCACCAAGACCATGATCTCTCGCGTTGAAGCGCAGTTCGACATCAAGCCGGAACGCCTCATCGGCGATACCGCGTACGGCACCGCGCCGATGCTGGCCTGGATGGTGGAGGAAAAAGACATCGAACCGCACGTGACGGTGTGGGACAAAACCGAGCGCAAGAACGACAGTTTTTCGAGCAACGATTTCCACTGGGATGAAGAGACTGAGGAATACCGCTGCCCGGTCTGCAACGCATTGCGCAGCGAATGGCGAGCCTTCAAGAACGAGCGCTCACACGTCACCAAAGCCAACACCATCATCTTCCGATCCCGGCAGACCGACTGCGTTGCCTGTCCGATGAAAGCCAAGTGCTGCCTAAACACATCGTTTCGCAAGATCGCTCGCGGCGTCCATGAAGCCGCGCGTGATGTGGCTCGGCGCATCGCAGCGACGCCGACATATCAGCGCTCTCGCCACGAGCGTAAGAAGGTCGAAATGTTGTTTGCTCACCTCAAGCGCATCCTGAAACTGGATCGCTTGCGGGTACGTGGCATGAGTGGCGCGACCGACGAGTTCACGCTGGCCGCCGCGGTGCAGAACCTGCGACGGCTGGCCAAACTGACCTCTCAAGGGCCACCGCTCACGGGATAAGTGCGTCTGCACGAAGCAAAAAACCTCAAATTATCCCAATAACCGAGCAGCAAAGGTCAACGAAGGGCCGAAAAACCACGCAACGTGGTGAGTAGGTTCTCCAGAGGCGGCCGTGCCTGAGTTCAGGCGAGCTCAAAATCCGACTTTTTCAACAGAATCGGCCGTTAGCTGCCTGCCGCGAAGGGTAGCTATGGGTCGTTCTCTGCCGGCCATAGCCATAAAGCATGCTGGTCAAATCCGATGCAAATGACTGGTCAAGTCAAATGCAAATGGGTAGGCAAGTCCTTGAAACTAACTACCTGGGGGAGAAGACTCAAGACCGACTCCCCCCAAAAGCCCCCCTCGATTCATGATCAATCCGGCAACAGTGTTTATCCCGCCGACCGATTTTTACCCCCCGCCAAACACCTAACATTGGCTCTACCCAAGTGAGTAAAGCCAAACAGGCACAACCCACTCACGCGGGAAAAATCGTTCCAGGAATAACGCTCCAACCCCGAGGTAAAGATCATGAAACTCCTGAAAATCGCACTCTTGCTTACGCTTGCCGCCACCGGCACCCAGGCCTTTGCAGACGACAACCACTCCACTGCCGCAACCAGCCAGGCACCAGTCGAAACCTACACATACGGCACAAAGCTCGATATCAAACGCGTCATCGAAGTCTCGGAAATCGCCAATGAATGCGGACCGGTTCCGGCGCGCATGACCTACGAAGATTCCCGGGGTCAACGCCGTACCATCGAGTATCAAGTGATGGGCAGCGGTTGCTCGAACGGGTGAGCACTGTACGGGCGCTGGAGGGTCGACACTCCATGCGTATGGCGCCAGCCACATCGCTACACAGCTGCACCGACAATTTTTTCATCAGACGCCAGCAACCCGGGAATGGAATGCTTCAGGAATTCCACCCAGGTTTTTATTTTTGCATCGACGAACTTGCGTGAAGCGTAGATCGCAAACAGGTTCAACTCTTCAAGCCGATACTCCGGCAATACCCGCACCAGCGTCCCCGCCCGCAGGCCCTCGACGGCCGACGCGATCGGCTGGATGCCAATGCCCATTCCGTTCTTGATCGCGAAGGTCATGGCGTCCGCCGTGTTGACGTGAAAGGGCGACACCGGCGTGCTGAACGTTTCTATCCCTTGCGGGCCTTCAAACACCCAGTTCTCGGATGGCATGACCGTGTTGACGATGCGCAGGCAATCATGGCCGTCGAGTTCACCGGGCGAGCCGGGAACCCCGCGTTTTGCCAGGTACGCCGGCGACGCGCAGAGAATGCTGTAGGTGATACCCAGCCGCTGGGCGACGAAGCCGGAATCGGGCAGGTCCCGTGCCAGCACGATCGACATGTCATAGCCCTCCTCCAGCAAATCCGGCAGGCGATTGGTCACGGTCAGGTCGAACAGCACCGAAGGGTAGGTTTCCCGGTAGCGGGCGATGGCGCCGATCACGTAGTGGTTGCCGATGGCCGACATGGCGTGGATTTTCAGGCGGCCCGCGGGCATGACCTGGGCCGTGCCGGCCTCGGCATCGGCTTCGCGCATGTCCTCGAGTATCCGCTCGCAGCGCTGCAAGTAGCGCACGCCGGCTTCGGTCAACGCCAGGCGGCGGGTGGTGCGGTTGATCAAGCGCGTTTGCAGCCGGGCCTCCAGGCTGGAAACGGCTTTGGATACGTTGGTCGTGGTGGTGTCCAACATCGTCGCCGCCGCGGTGAAGCTGCCGCTTTGGGCAACCGCGGTGAAACAGCGCAGGGTCTGCAAAACATCCATCGGTGTCACCTCAAGGGATAGGCGGCCCTGTGACGGACCGCCCTGATGCCAGGCACTACGGCTTGCGTGGAATGAATCCGGGCACTCCGGTTTCAACCACCGAGTTGAAGCGTATACGGGTTGTGATGTCTTGCTGGATCTCGATCATGGCCCTGTGCGGCAAGGTCGCGATATCGATATTTTCGCGGATATGGCTAGGCGTGGCCGAGGTGGTCAGGAACGCCACGCCGCGCTGTACCGACCAGGCCAACGCGACCTGAGCCGGGGTTTTCTGCAGGCGGCGGGCGATGCCGGTGAGCACCGGGTCTTGCAGCACATTCGGCTCCATACCATGCCCCAGCGGCGCAAACGCCAGCACGATGATCCCGTGCTCCTTGCAGAATTCCAGCAGCTCCCACTCCGGCAGATAAGGGTGGGCCTCGACCTGCACCACGGCCGGTTTTATCCGCGCCTCAGCGACCAACGCCTTCAACGCTTCCAGGGTGATATCGGACACCCCGATGGACCGCGCCCGCCCCTCATCCACCAACCGCTCCAGTGCCCGCCACGTCTCGATCAGCGTCACGCCCTTGTCGTAGATGACGTTGCCCTGCTCGTCCCGCGGGTCCTGGTTGTCGCCGGGTTGAAAGGCAAACGGCGTGTGGATCAGGTAGCAGTCGATGTAGTCCACTTGCAGGCGCTGGCAACTGGCTTCGAACGCAGGCTCGACGCGCTCGGGGCGATGGTTGGTGTTCCACAGCTTGGTGGTGATGAACAGTTCTTCGCGGCGGATCTTGCCCGCCGCCAGTACGTCCGTCAGCGCCACACCGACCTGCGCTTCGTTGCGATAGCGCTCGGCGCAATCGAAATGGCGGAAACCGGCGGCCAGCGCTTCCTTCACCGCGTCAGTGGTGGTGGCAAGATCGCGGAACAAGGTGCCGAAACCGACTGCCGGCATCTCGACCGTGCCATGGTTGAGCGGGAAGCGGGTATCGCGCAGGCCGTCGTGAAAGGCTTCATAGGTCATGTGTCTACTCCAGGCCGCAGCCATTATTGATACGAAGGTTTCTGCCCGTCGCCAGAGGCAACGCGTTGCTCGAACGCACCGACCGAGTTGCCGCCCAGCGCAATGAACAGCTGCACGGTGTCGAGGTACTGCGCGGTTTTCACGCGGATATGTCCCAGCAGCGCCTGCTGATAAGCACGCTCCGCTTCCAGCACCTGAAGGATGCTGTTCTCGCCTTGCGCAAAGGCTTGCCGGTTCAACTGCAGGCTGGTGTCGGCCGCGCGCAGGGCGTCGGTCTGGGCCAGGTGTTCCTCGGCGTCATGGTTGATCGCCTGCAAGGTGTCGGCGACCTGGCCGAACGAGCTGATGACCGTCTGTTGGTAACCGGCGAGCGTCGCCTTGTAGCCGTCGACGGCCGCCTGTTGTTCGGCCTTGAGCGTGCCGCCATCGAAGAGCGGCCCGGCCAACCCCGCAGCAAAACCCCAGAGTGCCGCGCCGCCGTTGCCGGAAGCCGCCTGCGCCAGGGACGCTGAAAGCGTGAGGTGGGGATAGAGATTCGCCGTCGCCACGCCCACCGCCGCGCTGGCCATGTGCAGTTGCGCCTCAGCTTGCAGCACGTCCGGCCGGTCGTGGGCCATTTCCGAAGGCAGGCTCACCGGCATGTTCGACGGCAGGACAAACTCGCTCAACTCGAAGTCGGGAGCGATCCAGTCCGCCGGCCCCTTCCCCGTCAAAATCGACAGCGCATGCCGGGCGGCATCGCGCTGCTGAGCCAGGGGCGGCAACAGCGTGCGGTCCTGGGCGAGTCGGGTCTCGGCCAGCGACACATCGATCTGCGTGGCGCTGCCATTGCTGCGGGCCATGCGCACCAGCTCAAGGTTCCTGGCGTCGTTGGCCAGCAGCTTTTCCACCGCTTGTATCTGCGCGTTGGCGGAGGCCAGCAGCAACGCCTGGCTGGCGACGTTGCCGGTCAGGGTCAGGTACGCCGCTTCGTAGCGGTGAGTTTGCAGCTCGGTGAACGCCTGCTGCTGCTCGACCAGTCGCTTGTTGCCGCCGAACACATCAAGGTCGAACCCTACCCGCGGCCCGATCGCATAGAAGTTGGCGATCGAGGGTTCCTTGCTGTTGTGCAGCCGTTGCCGACCGGCCACGGCCGCGAAATCGACCTGCGGATACAGCGCCCCATGCGCCGCCGCAACCGAAGACGCGGCCTGGCGGATCGTCGCGTCGGCGGCCAGCAGATCGAGGTTGCCGTCGATGGCGCGACGCATCACCTGGTCGAGTTTCGGCGAGCGCAAGGCAGACCACCAATCGCCACTGACCTTCTTGCCCAGGTCGATGCGTGGGTGGTTGCCGTCAGCAAGGCGCTGCTCGGCTTGCCGGTCATAGTGCTGCGACGCACTCGCCGCCGGTGCCCGGTAATCGGGGCCAACGGTGCAGGCGGTGAGGCATGCAAGCAGCGACAATCCCATGAATTTCGTTTGCAGCACAAAGCGGTTGAGGACCAGCGCATAAGCATTCATTTGGCGAACTCCACGAAAACTAATTGGCCGCAACGGGCTTGCGAAGAAACAACACCAGCGGGCTCACCACCAGCATCACCACCAGCAGGATCTTGAACTGGTCGACCACGGCGATGAACGCAGCCTGGCCGGTGATCATTTCGTTGAGCCCTTCCAGCACCTGCAACGGCGCCGAAGTCAGCGACTGCGTGGCGACGCGGTACGGTGTCAGGTTGCTGACCAGTGCCAAGTGCATGGCCTGAGTGTTGTTGAAGAAAAACAGCTGCACGATCGCCACCCCCAGCGTGCTGCCGTAGACCCGGGCCAGATTGAACAGGCCGGTGCCTTCCGGGCGCAGCGCCGGGTCAAGGGTGCTGAAGGCGACTTTGCTCACCGCCGGCATCAGGATGCCCAGGCCCGCGCCCTGAACCGCACCGGCGACCGCCACGGGCCACTCGTCCATCAGCGGCGAATAGCCGAGCATCATCCAGTTGGCATAAATCACGATGGCGACACCGGCCCCGACGAAGTAGCGCCGGTCGAAGTGCTCGGGCAAGCGCCCCATCAGCAGGAAGGCGCCGACCAGGCCGATGCCACGAGGAATGGTCAAGGCGCCGGTGGTGTCCGGCGGATAGCCGAGAATCTCGTCGAGCATCGGCGAGGTCAGGGCCATGGTCGACAACAGCACAAAACCGAGGGCGAAAAAGATCACCGTCGACAACACGAAGTTGCGGTCCTTGAGCAGGCGCTTGTTGAGGAAATGCACCTTCGAGGTCAGCACATGCACCACGAACAGGTAGATCCCCAGCGCCGACGCCATGGCTTCGATCCAGATCTCCGGCGAGGCGAACCAGTCCAGTCGTTCCCCCCGGTCGAGCAGCATTTGCAGGCTGATCAGGCCGAGGGTGAAGGTGCCGAAGCCGAAGAAATCGAACGCCGGCGGTTTCTCGGCTTTCTTCTCGGTCAACAGCAGTGCCGCCACCAGGAAGATGAACGCCGACAGCGGCACGCTGAGGTAGAACATCGGCCGCCAGCCAAAGTGTTCGGCGATCCAGCCACCGATGCTCGGGCCGCTGACGATGCCGAACAGCACGATGGCGGTCCAGCTCGCGCCAAAGGTTGCACGCTTTTGCAGCGGCAAGGTTTCCATGGCGATCGCCATCGACAGCGGCGCCAGTACGCCACTGGCGAGGCCTTGAACAATGCGTGCGCCGACGAACTCCAGCGATGTCGTCGATGCCGTGCCAAGCAACAAGCCCAGCACGAACAACGCCAGTGCAGTCTGATACACAAGCTTCAGGCCAAAGCGTGCGGCCAGCCACTGCGCGATCGGCAGGCTGATCGCACTCGCGGCCAGGTACGCGGTGAAAATCCACCCCGCCTGATCGTCGGTCATCGACAGGCTGCCCTGAATCAACCTCAGTGCCGAGTTCGGCAACGGCAGGTTGGCCGACTGCATATAGGTCGCCAGCAAGGCGGCGAACCTGAGCGAGCGCGCACCCTCCCCACCGGGACTTACCAACGATTGGGCGTTCATCAGGAGTTACCTGCGGTCAGCAACGCCTTGAGCGGGTGCCACCAGGGGCTTTGAAACTGGGTGTCGATCCTGACCGTGGCACTGGTCCCGGAGAACAGCGGCAGCGCCGGGTCCGGTTCGTCGAGTTCAAGCCGCACCGGTACCCGCTGCGTCACCTTGACCCAGTTGCCGGTCGCATTTTCCGGCGGCAGCAGGGCGAAATCCGAGCCGGCCCCCGGGCTCATGCTGGTGACGTGGGCCTTGAACACGCGATCCGGGTAGGTATCGATGCGGATGGTGGCTTGCTGGCCCGGGCGCATGTGGGCCACGTCGGTCTCGCGGAAGTTGGCCTCGATCCAGATCTCGTGAGCGGACAACAGGGCGAAGGCCGGTGCGCCGTTGTTCAGGTAGTTGCCCACCTGCAGGTCGTCCACCTTGGCCACGATGCCGTCCTGCGGTGCATACACCGTGGTGTACGAGAGGTACAGCTGCGCTTCGTCGAGCTGCGCCCTGGCCTCGCGCACCGTCGGGTGACTGTCGGCCTCGATGTTCGGGTTGCCGTTCAAGGCCACCACGGTGCTGGCGATCTGTTGCTCGATGGACGCGATCCGCTGCCGCGCGACCTTCACGTCGGTGTCGGCCCGTTCGTAAATCGATTTGGAAACGAACTCGGTCGCGACCAGTGCTTTCTTGCGGGCAAAGTCCTTCTGGTCGAAGTCGGCCGACTCTTTCGCCGACTGCAGTTCCGCCTGCTGCTGGCGATAGCTGGCCTTGAGCCCGTCGATACGCAGGCGCGCCACGCTGAGCTGTGCCTGTGCGCGGTCGACGGCGATCTGGAAGGGTTTCGGGTCGATCCGGAACAGCACCTGGCCCTTGTGAACCTGCTGGTTGTCCTCGACGGCGATCTCGGTCACCTGCCCGGAGATCCGCGCATTGATCGACGCCTTCGCCACCCGGGCGTAAGCATTATCGGTGGAAACATATGCCAGGCCCGACACATGGTGGGCATAGCCGAGCGCGGCGAAGAGGATGGGAACGCCCACCATCAACCAGGGTCGCAACCGCAGTTTCAGCGGTTTTCCGGTGGGTGCGCCGACCGGGTTGGGGCCAGGCTGCTCGAAGGTCTGTGAAGCCGGGATATCGAACTGTTTGGTCATGATCGAGTTCACCTTTAGCCGGGTAATCGGGCCGGCATCGGCAACAAACGCCAGCGGCCCGGATGTGAATGGATGCAGTAAGGAAGCAAGCCCGTGCGCGGTCGGGAGGATCGCTCCCAGCGCGTCGGTTTCGTCGCCGCAACACTCAGTTCGCGCTCGGCTACAACAAACCCTGATCAAGGAATTTCTGATTCCTTAATTTTGTGCGATGGTGTAAGAATATCCCTCGACCCAGCTCTTCACAAGGATTTTGTACAACATGGCACAAAATAAATCGACAGAGGGTAAAGGCCGCGGCCGCCCTCGGGCCTACGACCCGCAGACAGCGTTGCAACAGGCGCTCGGGGTGTTCTGGAACACCGGCTATTCCGGCGCGTCCCTGGACAGCATCGCCACCGCCGCCGGCATGAACCGGCCCAGCCTCTATGCGGCCTTCGGCGACAAGCACGCGCTCTATATCAAAGCGCTGGAGCAATATTGGGAGTTCGCCGCGGCGGCCATGCACGAGGCGCTGACAGACCTGGACGTGCCGCTGAGCGAGGCCTTGCAGCGTTTCTACGAGGGGCAGCTGTCGATTTACTTCTCGGGCGACGGCCAGCCGCGCGGTTGCTTCGCTATCGGCACGGCCACCACCGAGGCCGTCGAAGACCCGCAGATTCGTGAGGTGTTGTCCGACCGCTTGAGCCGGCTGGATGCCGAGCTGGAGGTTCGCCTGCAAGCGGCGAAAACGGCCGGCGAGTTGAAAGACGATGCCGACCCGGCGGCCCTGGCCGTGCTCGCCTCGTCTTTGCTGCACAGCATTTCCATACGTGCCCGGGCCGGTAAGTCCCGCGCCGAACTGACGGCGCTGGCGCGCAATGCAATCAGAGTGATCTGTGGTGAGTGAAAAACTCGAGGATATTCTGGCCGGGCAGTTGGCCGTGATCTTCTGCGGCATCAACCCTGGCATGACTGCCGCTGCCCAGGGGCACCATTTTGCCGGGCGCGGCAATCGCTTCTGGCGCACGCTGCATCTCGCCGGGTTTACCCCCGAGCAGGTGCAACCGGAAGACGACCGAACGATCTTGCAGTATCGATGCGGATTGACCGCAGTGGTCGAACGGCCAACGGCCCGCGCCGATCAGTTGTCCCTGCACGAATTCACCGCCGCTGGCGCCGACTTCGAACAGAAAATCGCCCGCCATGCCCCGCGTTTCGTGGCGTTCCTGGGCAAGACGGCGTATGGCGCGCTGTCCGGCCGGCGGGAGGTCGCCTGGGGCCTGCAAGCGCAAACCTTCGGCAATGCGGCGGTCTGGGTCTTGCCCAACCCCAGCGGCAGAAATCGTGGCTTCAGCCTTGAGCAACTGGTGACGGCGTACCGCGAGCTGCGCCTGGCCGTCGAGGAAAACCGGCGGATGTGATCACGCCGGTGGAATTGTCGCGAGCATACCGATCAGGATGGTCAACAACAGAAAACCGCCGAGAAAAATCGTCATCCTGGCCATGCGGCCTCCCACGCTATGAATTGGCGGTACAGGGGCGTCATGCGCTTGCCCCAGCGGCGTACCGAAGACTTATTGTGGGCTGGCGGCTGTATCCGTTACAGAGGCAGATTGCGCTGAAAAATACGGATCAGATCCTCTGTCAGCTTGTGCTTTCTGACGTTTTTCAGCGAGGACCTGGCGGGCGATGTCCACAAACGGCGTGACGATCAAACCTTTCATCGTCAGGTAACGCTCGTGATCCTGCTCACCGGTACCGTAGTGAATGACCTCGGGCCTGGACTGCGTGACGTAGAGCGTGCCGAACATCCAGTCCCACAGTGACAGATTGATGCCGAAGTTCTTGTCGAAGTGTCGCGGCGCATCGCTGTGATGGATCTGGTGTTGCGCCGGGCTGCTGATCACACGCTCGAGCACCGGCCCGAAGGACAGCCAGACATGGCTGTGGCGCAGGTTGGCCGCCAGGCTGTTGAAGATGAACACCATGTAGGTCACGCCAAACAGGGTATAGCGGCTGACCTCTCCCCCGCAGAAGTACCAGAAGATGCCGGCAAATGCGCCGACGCAGAGGATGTCCGTGAGTTTTTCCACCACCTCTTCGAGAAAGTGCACGCGGCTGGCCGTCGCCGGCACCAGCACGGGCGCCGAATGATGGACTTTGTGGAAGGCCCACAGGTAGCGCGAATGAAAAGCGCGATGGCCCCAGTAATGGCTGAAGTCCTTGACCAGGAACACCCCCAGCCCATAGAGCAGGGTCAGCGCCAGGTTCTCCTGCACTTGCGTGCGCGCCCCCCACAGGTTGGTGAAGAAGCCGATGTAGTCCGCCGAACGCAGGACATACGGATCGACCAGGCCGACGATGGGCAGCACCAGGACAACCTTGAGGATGGCGAGTACGAAGTAATAGCGGTAGTCGAGCAGCGCCGAGCGATGCAGGTACACTCGGCAGCCGCCGATGAACTGGCCGAACGAGCGCGCGTCGGTCAAACCCCGGGATTTACGCAGGCGGAACAGGCAATAAGCGATGCCGTAAGACATGCAGAGAAAGGATAGACCGAGTCTGCCGTTGAAGTCGAAAATGCCGAGGAACTGCCGGGTGACCGGTTCGATCACCCACTGGAGTAAATAGAAATGGATAGTGCCGAGAATATCCATATCAGTCTGCCCCGGGTAAATGGAAGGGCAATTGTAAATGAGAACGAGTCTTTAGTGTGTTGAATAATGACCAGTCGTCAGCCACCGAGCGCAATGATTGCAAGGATCAGCACGGCCCCCGTGGCGGCCATGATCACCCCGCCCTGCCATTGCCTGGCGCCCGCGTAACCGGCGAGCATCCAGCCGGCGATGAACAGCACCACAAGGCCGACCAGGTTGGACAACCGGATGGCGAGTGCCGTCTGATCGAGCAGTATGAACGGCACCACCAGCGGAAAAGTCGAGCACACCACCAACAGGAAAACACCGAGAGCACCCTTGAAGTCGGTCCAGCCCAGGCCTGCCCTGACCGGCAAGGACGGCTGCTCGAGCAGCCGCCGGCGCAACAGTTCCAGGCCCTCGCTGCCGGCCGCCGTGGCGAACTGCATCGGCAACACCTGCGCAACCAGCGCCTGCCCGGCCGCGGCGTCCGCACCATTGCGCAAGGCCAGGTACAGCTTGATCCTGCGCGTGCGCTCGACCAGGGCGCGCAACAGGTACATGACCGCATCGGCCAGCCCCCAGGCGAGATTGCAACCGAGGGCGGCGATCATCATCGTGCGTTCGGCGGCCTGGTCTGCCGTGGCCACGCTGATGGTGCCGGTGAACGTCATGGCCATCAGCAGGCCGAAGATCACCTCGGTAATGCGCTCGACAGGGTCAAGCACAGGCGCCCTCTCGAATTGTCCATTGGTTTGCATGAATTCACCTCCCCCGGGGCTGCCTGCACGATAGCGGCCGGCGCGTGGGCCAGGCACCGGTTGCCCGGGCTGGCGATGCGCATCCCCGTCAAGTGTAGATTGAACGGCTACACTCATGCGCACACGTTATCTGCTTCAAGAGGAGTGATTCATGCTTGATTATTTTGCGCTGGGCCTGCTGATTTTTGTCGGGCTCATCTTGTTCTACGGGATCATTCTGCTCCACGACATTCCCTATGAAATCGCCGTCCACCGCAACCACCCTCACCAGGATGCGATCCACGCCACCGGCTGGGTCAGCCTGTTCACCCTGCACGCGCTCTGGCCGTTCCTGTGGATCTGGGCCATGGCCTATCGGGAGGACCGGGGCTGGGGATTCAGTGACGGGCACTCACCCAAGAGCCATGTGGTTCATCTCGAACAACAGGTCGCCGAACTGCAAGGGCGGATCGAGCGCCTCGAAGCGTCGGCGGGCCAGCTGCCATCGGACAATCGCGGCGAGGGCATCTAAGCCATGGATCTTTTACTCATACTGACGTATGCGGCATTCTGCGTTGCCATCTTCAAGATCTTCCGCATCCCCCTGAACAAATGGACGGTGCCCACGGCGGTGCTGGGCGGGATCCTGATCATCGGTGCGCTGATTTTCACGATGAACTACAACCACCCCTACTCCGAGGTGGCGCGTTCCTATTTCGTTTCGGTCCCGGTGATCCCCGTGGTCAGCGGCCAGGTGATCGACGTGCCGGTGAAGACCAACCAGCCCCTGGAAAAAGGCGATGTGCTGTTTCGCATCGATCCCGCGCCTTTCGAATACCGGGTGAAATCCCTCAAGGCACAGCTGATTGCCGCCCAGGCCGATCGCGCCCGGATCACCGAGTTGATCAAGCGCAATTTCAGCACCCAACGGGAACTGGACATGGTGGTCGCGCGCAGCGACGACCTGAAGGCACAACTGGACAACGCGCAGTACGAACTCGACAACACCACGGTCCGCGCGCCGAGCAAAGGCTTCGTCACCCACGTTTCGCTGCGGCCGGGCATGATGGCGACCAAATTGCCGCTGCGCCCGTCAATGGTGTTCATTCCTGCCGAGGGGCATTATTTTTCCGCATGGATGCGCCAGAACAGCCTGTTGCGCCTGACCGAAGGCGACGAGGCCGAAGTCGCGTTTGACGGCATCCCCGGCAAGGTATTCGAAGGCAGGGTCAAAACCGTCGTGTCGGTCATCGCCGAAGGCCAGATTCAACCCTCGGGCACGCTGATCGGCTTCACCGGTTCACCACCGGCCGGCCGGGTCCCGGTGATCATCGAGATCACCGATCCCGACTATGCCCAGTACGCCGCCCAGATGCCGGGCGGGGCCTACGGCCAGGCGGCGCTGTACAGCCAGCACTTCCATCACATCGCGATGATGCGCAAGATCCTCCTGCGCATGGCCGCCTGGATGAACTACATCTTTCCGTTCCATTGATACGGCAGCGTCGCAGCTCCTACAAGGGACCGCGTCCTGGTCGAAACACGCAATACCTGTAGGAGCCGGCTTGCCGGCGATGGATTCAAGTGCGCCGCGTTTATCCGGTTTACCCGCGTAATCGTTGACGACCATCGCTGGCAAGCCAGCTCCTACAAGAGACCGCGTCCGGGTCGAAACACGCAATACCTGTAGGAGCCGGCTTGCCGGCGATGGATTCAAGTGCGCCGCGTTTATCCGGTTTACCCGCGTAATCGTTGACGACCATCGCTGGCAAGCCAGCTCCTACAAGGGATCGCGTACCGGTCGAAACACGCAATACCTGTAGGAGCCGGCTTGCCGGCGATGGATTCAAATGCGCCGCGTTTATCCGGTTTACCCGCGTTATCGTTAACGACCATCGCTGCGATGCGGCGACCCGACAAGCCCGCTCCTACAAGGGATCGCGTCGTGTTTACGTTCGAATTAAATTTTTCGGAGTTCAGAGGATGTGGCTCAAACAGAGGACAGCACCTTCGCGGTGCAAGCTGTAGCGGGCAGCTGCAGGGGGAATTATCGAGTGAGGCATCGAGGGGTTTTGCGGGGCTAGAGAATCCAGTTCAGCAGCAGGTGCGAGGCAATCCACGGAGACGCCTGGGCCACCGCCCATGCCAGCAGCGCGCACACCAACAGGTAGCCCGCAACGAACTTGTACATCGCTCCCGTTTCCATGCAACCCTCCCGGCGTTTCAGCCAAACCGGGCGTTCAATGCAAGCTCGTGTTACGACGCCCGCTTTCGCCCGTACAGGGTTCGAGTGCAACAAGGGTTTTCAGTTCCATGAGTGTACAAATCGGTAAAAATGATCTGCCCCAAGTCCTGGGGCAGCTCGGATTGACGCTCACTTCACTTCAAGTACCAGCCCCATGGCTCGCCGTTATAGCGGGTGATCTGCTTGGTTTCCAGGTAGTTGTTGTAGCCCCACTCACCCAGTTCGCGACCGATGCCACTCTGCTTGTAGCCGCCCCACGGCGCCTCGACGAAGGTCGGTTGCGAGCAGTTGACCCAGACGATGCCGGCGCGAAAGCCACGGGCGACCCGTTCGCAGCGCGGGATGTCCCGGGACATCACCGCTGCCGCCAGGCCGAACGGCGAATCATTGGCCAAACGGATCGCTTCGGCCTCCGTGTCGAAGGCGCGCAGGCACACCACTGGTCCGAAAATCTCCTCGCACCACAAAGCGCTGTCGTCGGGCACATCGGCAAAAATCGCCGGCGTCAGGTAATACCCCTTCTGCAGATGACCCGGCCGCACCCCGCCCGACACCAGGCGGGCGCCCTCGCGCTGGCCGGCTGTGATG
Organism: Pseudomonas sp. S2_H10; assembly: GCF_054668285.1. Taxonomy (NCBI): domain Bacteria; kingdom Pseudomonadati; phylum Pseudomonadota; class Gammaproteobacteria; order Pseudomonadales; family Pseudomonadaceae; genus Pseudomonas; species Pseudomonas sp. S2_H10. The sequence goes on along the minus strand of NZ_CP162754.1, from coordinate 6,280,198 downwards.
GCCGCCAGCACCTTGTCCAGTTGCCCCTGGCTGACCAGCGGTCCGAGTTTCACCCCCTCTTCGAAACCCTGGCCAATGCGGATCTGCTCGGTCGCGGCAATCAGGCGTTCCAGCAATGCCGGGTACAACCCGCGTTCCACCAGCACCCGCGAAGTGGCTGAACAGACCTGGCCCTGGTTCCAGAAGATCCCGAACAGAATCCATTCCACCGCCGCCTCAAGATCACTGTCGGCGAAGATCACAAAGGGTGATTTGCCGCCCAGTTCCAGGCTGATGTTTTTGATCTCGTTGGCGGCGGCCTGCATGATCTTGCGCCCGGTCGGCACGCTGCCGGTGAAGGCGATCTTGTCGACCTGCGGGTGTTCGGCCAGCGGCGCTCCGGCCTCGCGACCCAGCCCGGTAACCACATTCAACACCCCGGCCGGCAACCCGGCCCTGTCGGCGATGCCGGCCAGTTCAAGCGCCGTCAGCGGCGTCAGTTCAGAGGGCTTGAGCACCACGGTGCAACCCGCCGCCAGCGCCGGGGCAACTTTCCACGAGGCCATCAGCATCGGGAAATTCCACGGGATGATCGCGGCGACCACACCCACCGGTTCCTTGACCACCGATGAGGTGAAACGCGCATCCGGCACCTCGATCGACCGCTCACTGTGTTGATCCGACTGCTCGGCCAGCCCCGCATAGAAGTCGAAGCAACCGGCGGTGTCGGCGATGTCCCAAAGCGCTTCCGGCAGCGGCTTGCCGTTGTCGCGCACTTCGATGGCGGCCAGTTCGTCCTGACGGACACGAATGCCCTCGGCGATCTTCCTCAGCACCTGCGCTCGTCGCGCACCGGACCAACGGGGCCAGTCACCCTCGTCAAACGCCCTGCGCGCCGCGGCCACGGCCAGTTCGATATCCTCTGCGGTCGCCGAGGCAACCCGCGCCAGCACCGTCTCGTCACTCGGATCGAGCGTGTCGAAAACACCGCGTTGAACCGGGCTGACCCACTCCCCGCCGATATACAACCGCTGATAGTCAGCCATGGGACACTCCTTGATCCTGCGCTGCCGACGCTGCTGGTACAGCTGTTCGGCGACCTGCAATTGTTCGCGGTCATTGACCCCGAGCACGTCGGTTTCCTCCACTTCCACGGCAGCCACCCCAAGCCCCGCCTCGTTGGCCACCGCCACCGCGTCGGTGAGGTAGTACTCGCCCTGGGCGTTGCGGTTGCCGATGCGATCGAGCAACCACAGGCAGGTGTCGGCGCGCAGGCCCATGACCCCGCCGTTGCAGAAGTTGATGTCCAGCTCCTGCGGGCTTGCATCCTTGGCTTCGCGGATGGCCAGCAAACGCCCCCGCTCCACCAGCAGGCGCCCGTACGGCCCCGGCTGCTGCGTGTGGAATCCCGCCACCGCCACCGCCGCGCCGTCGATCAGTGCCCGACGCAAACGGTTCAAGGTCTGCGGGGTAATCAGCGGTGAATCACCAAACAACACCAGCACACAACCCTGCTCGTGAGCCTGCAATGCCGGCCGCGCGGCGAGCACCGCGTGGGCCGTGCCCAGTTGTTCGTGCTGGGTAAACACCTGCGCTGCCGGCGCGGCCTGTTGCAGGTACTCGGCCACCTGTGCGCCGCCCGCGCCCACCACCACCGCCCGTTGTTCGATACCCGCCGCCTCCACCGCCGCCAGCACATGGCCGAGCAACGGCCGGTTGCCCACCGGGTGCAAGACCTTGGGCAGCGGCGAACGCATGCGCGTGCCCTGCCCGGCCGCGAGAATCACCGCCAGCGTCGGCCAGTCAATGTTGTCGCTCATCGCGATCCTCCTGTGTGCAACCGGGCTTCAGGCCGGATCGCGATAGAACACGTCGTCGGCATACGGATACCACCAGTCCTGAATCTTCGGCTGGTGGTCGATGATGACCATCTTCGAGCGGCGGAACGCTTCCAGCCCCTGACGCCCGAGCTCGCGCCCAAGGCCGGACATCTTCCACCCACCGAACGGCAGTGCATCGTTGTCGATCAGCGGATTGTTGACCCAGACCATTCCCGCTTCCAGACGCTCGGCGGCCTCCATGGCTTCGGCCAGGTCCGTGGAAAACAACGAGGCACCGAGGCCGAACGGCGAGTCATTGGCCAACCGCACCGCCTCGTCGAAATCGCTGACACGGCAGATCGCCGCCACCGGGCCGAAGCACTCTTCCTGCAGAATCGCCATGTCGCCGGTCACGCCGGTGAGGATGGTCGGTTCATAGAACCAGCCGACGTTGTGCCCGGGTGGAATCCGCCCGCCACAGACCACTGTCGCGCCCTTGGCCACGGCGTCATCGACCAGGCGCATGACCTTGTTGCGCGCCGCTTCGCTGACCATCGGCCCGATCTCCGAGCGCTCCAGGCCATGACCGATGCGCAAGGCACGGGTGCGCTCGGCGAACCTGGCGACAAATTCGTCATGGACCTCGTCAACGACATAGAAGCGCTCGGCCGACGTGCAGATCTGCCCGCTCAGGTGGAACGCAGCCGTCACCGCACCCGCCGCCGCGACATCCAGCGGCGCATGCCTGGAGATGATCAGCGGATCGCTACCACCGGCCTCGATCACACAAGGTTTCATCCGCTCGGCACAGGCCACGGCCACGGCTTTACCCGCCGCTACACTGCCGGTGAAGGCCACCGCGTGAGTCTGGTCCGACTGCACCAGCAACTGCGCGGTCGCGGCATCGCCCGGCACACAGGACACCAGCCCCGGCAGCAGCGCGGTGAAATGCTCCATGAACTTGAGGGTGCACAGGGTCGTGGCTTCCGCCGGCTTGATGATGCAGGCGTTGCCCGCCGCCAGCGACGCGGCGACCGTCCAGCACATCAGCAGGATCGGAAAGTTGAACGGCATGATGTGCACGCTGACGCCATAGGGCTCATAACGTACATGCTGGAACGAGCCGATCTGCGTGGTGCCGGCGACCTTGCCGGCATCGTCCCGGGCCATTTCCGCGTAGTAGCGAAAGATCGGCGCGCAGTTGGCCAACTCGCCCATGGCCTCGGGAAACGGCTTGCCCATTTCCAGGGTCATCAGGCGCGCCACTTCACGATTGCAGGCCAGGTTCTGCTCGATGGCATTGGCCAGTTGATGCAGGCGCGCGGCGCGGCTTTTCGCGTCGACCAGGCGCCATTGTTTTTGCGCAGCGGTGGCGGCGTCGATGGCGGCTTGCACATCGACCTCGCCACACACGCCGACTTGCCCGACCGGTTGCAGGGTCGCCGGGTCGAGCACTTCGCGCACTCGGCCATCGCTCAGCGGCTGGAACTCGGAATTGATGAAGCGCAATGCGGTGTCAGTGTTGAACGTGGCCATGGGATGATCCTTGAACCAATCGATAAGGGGTTTCACGCAATGTCGCCAGGGTCTCGGCGGGCAATTCCTCACGCCAGCCCGGCACGTGCCGGTCAAGCCACTGGCGCAGCGGCGCAAAGGCCTCGGCGTCCAGGGCGCGGACAAACAGACCGAGGGTGCGCGGCAGGTGCGCCAGGTAACCGTGCTTGCCGTCACGGCCGGCCAGGCGCACGAAAATCCCCAGCACCTTGGCGTGACGCTGGGCGGCCAGGCGCCGGTAGTCGTCGAGAAAACGCAGCGCATCGAGCTCCGGGCGCTGCAACAGGTAATGACTGATCAACTCCACCCGCAACGCCTCGGACACATCGCGCCGAGCGTCTTCGAGCAGCGACATCAGGTCATAGGCCGCCGCCCCGGCCAGCGCATCCTGGAAGTCCAGCAAGCCACAGGCCGCGACACCTTCACGGCCTTGCAGCAGCATCAGGTTGTCGACGTGGAAGTCGCGCAACACCAGGGCTTCGCGGCGCTGTGCGACGTCGCGGCAGGCGTCGGCGAACAGCCCCAGATACTCATCGCGCAGGGCCAGTGCCGCCGCTTTGCCGATCAACAACGGCACGTACCAGTCGATGAACAGCGCGTACTCGTCCGCCAGTCGCTGCTCGTCGTAAGGCGCCAGTTCCGCGGCGGGCGCTGCGCGATGCAACGCCACCAGCGCATCCACCGCCAGGTGATACAGCGCCGACTCCGAATGCCCAGCCAGCAGCAGCCGGGTGTAGGTGTCGTGGCCGAAATCCTCGATCAACGCCAGCCCCGCCACCTCGTCCACTGCCAGCAAGGCCGGCGCGGACAGGCCCAGCCCCTGCAACTGGCGGGCGATGCGCACGAACGGGCCGATGGGTTCGCTGTGTGGCGGCGAATCCATCAGCAACAGGCCGGCGCCGTCCAGGCGGAAATAACGCCGGGTCGAAGCATCCGCCGGCAAGGCGACCAGCAAGGCCCCGGCAAAACCGGCGCGGGCCAGGAAGGCGGCGCGCTGGTCCTCACGGGTTGGCAATGACGCCAGTGCATCTGTCATGGCAGTCACCGGATCATGTAGACCTTTTTCACGGTCTCGTGGACGGTACACACGCCTTTCCAGTCCTTGCGGAAGAAGGCGGCGGTGTCTGGCTTGATCTCGATCACTTCGCCGGACTCGTGGACGTAAGTGCAGCGGCCTTCGAGGAAGTGGCAGAACTCGTCGCTGGTGACATGGCAGAACCACTTGCCGGGGGTGCAGATCCAGATACCGCATTCGGACTGGCCTTCGGGGCCCTTGTGCAGCACCACGCCGGAAACACGGGACTCACCTTCGAGCATGGTCGGGATCACGCCCCAATCCTTGACGTCGGTGATGCTCAGCGGGTCGTACAGAAACGGGGTAGTCATTTATTTTCTCCAGTAAAAGGTCATTCTCGGACCTGTAGGAGCCGGCTTGCTGGCGATAGCGCTGGGACAGTCGACACAGATGTCGCCCGACGTACCGCCATCGCCAGCAAGCCGGCTCCTACAAAATTCAAGCAAGCATGTAAACGTTGCGCAGGGTTTCCCGGACGTGGCACTCACCCGTCCATCCGGCCGGGAACAGCACCAGGGTGTTGGGACGAACCTCGATCACTTCGCCGTTGTCATGGCGGTAGGTCGCGTGCCCGGCGATGAAATGGCACAGCTCGTCCCGGGGAATCGACAGCCGCCAGCGCCCCGGCGTGCACACCCACAACCCGGTTTCCGGGCTGTTGTTCGGGCCCTTGAACAGCAAGCGCCCGCTGGAATGCGAGACGCCTTCGACGGCGTCGCTCTGCACGCCCCAGTCCACCAGGTCGGTGCGGCTGCTGACGGCTTCGAGGTACGGCGTGATACCCGCCGTGGTGGATGAATCAGGCATCGTTGAGCACCTTGTCGAGAATCGCGGCCGCGTCTTGCGGCCCCTTGCGGGATTGCATCTGCGCGCTGGTGCGCTGCAGGCGTTGGCGCATCGCCTCGTCGTTGAGGCACGCGTGAAGTTTTTGGGCGAGCTGTTCCTCGCTCCATTCGTAGCGATCGAGCTTGAAGCCGTGGCCGCTTTCTTCAGCGCGCATGGCGTTGTCGTGGCCGTCCCAGACGTAGGACATGACGATCGCCGGTTTGCCGAAGAACAGGCACTCGGTGAAGCTGTTGTTGCCGCCGTGGTGGATCACCGCGTCGACCTGGGCAATCACCGACGGCTGCGGGAACCAGTTGGAAATCTGCACGTTGTCCGGCAGGTCCGGGTACTCATCCAGGTGCTCGCCGACGTTGAACAGCGCCCGGTACGGCAGCTTGCCCACCGCCTCGATCAGGCGCTTGAGCAACTCGACATCGCCGGAACCGAGGCTGCCGAAGCTGGCGTACAGCAGCGGCTTGTCGTTGTTCGCGCTGAACTGCGGAATCTCGTACGGCGTGTCGTGGCGCACGCAGCCTTGCAGGTAATGGAAACGCTCGGCCGGCAGCGGATGGCGGCGGTCGAACTTGACCGCATCCGGGTACAGCAGCAGGTTCATGAACGGTGAGGCTTCAAAGAACGTGCCCAGCGGATACGGCTGCTCGCCATGGGCCTGGAGGAACTGGTTGAAGTCCTCGTGGATCGGCCCGACCACTTCTTCGAAGCGCTGGCGGAATTGCGCGTGGCCGGCCTTGTCGTCGATGCTCATGCCCGACAGGTGCGGCGGGATATCCGGGTCTTCGATCTCGTTCTCCGAGCAGGAAATGATCCGCACCCACGGCTTGCCGTACTGCTTGATCGCCGGAAACAGGATCACGTTGTCGACGCAGATCAGGTCCGGCTTGACCTTGTCCAGCACCGCCGGCAGATCCTTTTGTGCCCACTTTGCGGTTTCGACGATGGCCGCCCAGCATTCCTTGACGTAGTTGTCGATCTGGTCGAGCGGCGACTTGCGGAAGTTCGGGATGTGGCCGTTGATGAAATCCACCCAGTAGCGGGCCATCTCCTCGGCCGGCATCGGCGCCGACATGTTGACCATGTGCTCTTCGAAACCATAACCGGCGTACACACCGCTCATGCCCGGGTCGGTGAGGAACACCGCCTTGTGGCCCAGGGCTTCACACGCCTGGGCGATACCCACTGAGTTAAGCGCCGGGCCGTAGGCGGCTTCCGGAAAGAATGCGATCACTTTCTGTTTCATCGAGTGCTGCTCCTGCCTGGTCTTTTTATTGTTCAGCGTGTCAATACGCGGGCATGCCGGGCCTGCCAGCCCAGCCGGATGGTCGTGTCGATTGCAAAATGGGCGAATTCGAACTGCGAGGACGGCACGCGCACGATCAACGGTTTGTCGCTGAGCGCTGTCTGCACGTGCAGGTTGGTGTCGAGGCCGTGGTAGGCGATTTCGACGATCTTGCCGCTGACCTGATTGGCGCAATCGCCGCCCTGCTCCGTCAGCACTTGCAGGCGCTCGGGGCGCACCACCACGGCAACGGCCTGGCCGCTCACCAGCGGCGCGTCGGTGTCCACGCTCAGTTCCTGGCCGTTGACCCGCACCGAGTGTTGACCGGTGCGCACGCCTTCGAGCAGGTTGCTGACGCCGATGAAGTTGGCGACAAAACGGCTGTTGGGGTTTTCGTAGAGTTCGGTCGGGCTGCCGCACTGGCACACCTTGCCGCCGTCGAGCACGGCCATGCGGTCGGACATGACCAGGGCTTCTTCCTGATCGTGGGTGACGATGATGAAGGTGATGCCGCTCTCGTGTTGCAGGCGCTTGAGCTCCAGCTGCATCTTCTCCCGCAGCTTCTTGTCGAGGGCGCCCAAGGGTTCGTCGAGCAGCAACACCCGTGGTCGCTTGACCAGTGCCCGGGCCAGCGCCACCCGCTGACGCTGGCCGCCGGAAAGTTGATCGGGCTTGCGTTCGGCCAGTTCACCCAGCTGCGCGGTGCTCAGCACTTCATCGACCCGCCGGCGGATTTCGCTTTCCGGCAGGCGCTCCATCTCCAGGCCGTAGGCAATGTTCTTGCGCACGGTCATGTTGGGGAACAGCGCGTAGGACTGGAACATCAGGTTCAGCGGCCGCTTGTTCGCCGGCAGCGGCGAGATGTCGTTGCCGTCCAGATAGATGCAGCCACCGCTAGGCGTTTCGAAACCGGCGAGCATGCGCAACAGCGTGGTCTTGCCGCAGCCGGACGGCCCGAGCAGCGCGAAGAACTCGTTTTCGCGGATGCTCAGCGACACCTCGTTGACCGCCAGGCCGTTGCCATAAGTCTTGCTGACCTTATCCAGGATCAGTACCGCAGATGAGTTATTCATGGGTGCGAGGAGCCTTGTTGAGACGCTGCGAAGCCAGCAGCGCGGTGATGCTGACCAGCATCACCAGCGTCGCCAGAGCATTGATTTCCGGGGTGACGCCGAAGCGGATCATGGCGTAGATCTGCATGGGCAACGTGGTCGAGGCCTGGCCGGAGCCGGAGTTGAAAAAGGCGATGATGAATTCGTCCACCGACAGGGTGAACGAGAGCAAACCGCCGGCCAGCACGCCGGGGAAAATCACCGGCAGCAGCACCCGGCGCAAGGTGGTGAACCAGCCCGCGCCGAGGTCGATCGAGGCTTCGAGAATCGAATAGTCGAAGTGCTTGAGCCGCGTGCGTACCACCGCGCAGACGAAGGCGATGTTGAACACGGCGTGGCTGATGATGATCGAGTGCAGCCCGAGGCCGACCTTGAGCAGGTTGAAAAAGCTCAGCAGCGCGATCGCCAGCACGATGTCGGGAATGATCATCGGCGCCATCAGCAAGGTGTCGACCACCTGGCCCTTGTGGTTGTCCTTGCGGCGCAACTCGATGCCCAGCGCCAGGAAGGTTCCAAGCACGCAGGCGATGAAGGTCGCCGACAAGGCAACGATCAGGGTGTTGAGCGCCGCCGACAGGATCGCCGTGTTGTGCGCCAGCGCCGCGTACCACTTCAGCGATACGCCGCCCCAGGCGGTGGGCAATCCGGACTTGTTGAACGACAGCAGGATCAACACCAGGATCGGTATATAAAGGAAGGCGTACACCAGCCCCAGGTGCGAACCGAGCACGGTGGCGCTGACAGAACGTGGCTGACTCATGAACGCGCCCCTTCTGCACGACGGGCCACCAGGGCCTGGATGAACAACAGGATCAGCATGATCGCGATCAGGAAGAAGCTCAGCGCCGCGCCGAACGGCCAGTCCCGCGCCGTGAGGAATTGCGAATAGATCAGGTTGCCGACCATCTGCACCTGCTTGCCGCCCAACAGGTCGGCGGTGATGAAGTTGCCGATGCTCAGCACGAAGACAAACACCGCGCCCGCCGCGATACCCGGCACGCTCAGCGGCAGGATGATCCGGCGGAAGGTCATCCATCCCGAGGCGCCGAGGTCTTTCGAGGCGTCCCAGAGTTCGTTGTTGATCCGCGACAGCGACGAGAAAATCGCCAGGATCACGAAGGGGATGTAGTTGTAGACCAGCCCCAACACCACGGACGATTCGGTGTACAGCAGGCTGATGGGTTCACCGCTGTAGCCAAGCATTTGCAGCAGGCGATTGATCAGGCCTTCGCGGTTGAGCAGGACGATCCAGGCGTAGGTGCGGATCAGGTAGTTGCTCCAGAACGGCAGCATCACCAAAAACAGATACACCGCCTGACGCCGCCGTGGCGCCCGGGCAATCGCATAGGCCGCCGGGTAGCCGATCAGCACCGCGAACAGCGTGGCCAGCCCGGCGATCTTCGCCGACTTGAGCAGGATGCCCAGGTACAGCGGATCGAACGCACGCTGGTAGTTTTCCCAGGTGAACAACCAGTCGATGCCGCCGTAGGCACCGCGTTCGACGAAGCTGTAGACCAGCACCAGCAGGCACGGAATCACCAGGAACATCAGCAGCCAGCCAAAGCCGGGCGCAAGAAGCCAGGCCGACAGACGCCTGTCAGCATGCAAAGCACTCATTAACCCTATCCTCCCGCCTCGGGACAGAGGCGGCTTGCGAGCGTGGCGAGGCATGCCGGGCATGCCTCGAATCGATGCGGCGTTAGTTCTGCGCCGCCATGATTTCGGTGACGGCGCGGGTGTAGGCCTTTTGCGTGGTGCCGCCCAGGTCGCGCAACTGCTCCATCTTCACCAGCTCGCTCGGCGCGATGGTCAGGTTGGGGTATTGCTTGAGCAGGTCTGCGGACAACCCGGCCATGGCCGCCTGGTTGGGGATTTTGTAGAGGATGTTTTCAGCGACCCAGACGTGGTTTTCCTTGGCCAGCATGAAGTTGACGAACTTGAAGGCTTCGTCCTGGTGCTTCGAGCTCTTGAGCACCACCATGGTGTCGACCCACAGGTCGGACCCTTCCTTGGGCACCACGAACTTGATCGCCGCGTTGGCTTGCGTGCCGTAGTTGCACCAGCCGTCCCAGGCGTGGGCCATCAGCGATTCGCCGGAGGCCAGCTTGGAGTAAAAGGTGGTGTCGTCGAAGGCCAGAATGCGTTTTTTGGTGGCGATCAGTTGATCGCGAACGGCGGCGATTTGCGCCGGGTCACTGTCGTTGACCGACCAGCCCTTGGCGAGGAAACCGGCGCCGAGCATCCAGCGGTCGGTGGCCAGCATCGTCACCTTGCCCTTGAGCGCATCGCTCGGATTGAGCAGCTCGTTCCAGCTCTGCGGCGCCGGCGTCACCTTGTCGGAGCGATAGCAGATGCCCGTGGTGCCCCAGGTGTAAGGCACGGAGAACCGGTTGCCCTGGTCATATTCCAGGTGCGTGGCTTCGGGGTAGAGGTTTTTCAGGTTGGGGACCTTGACCGGATCGATGTCCGCCAGCAGCCCCTGCTTGTGCAGGACTTCGGCGAACGGCGAGGAGACGAACACCACGTCGTATCCTTCACCACCGGAGGCCATCAGCTTGCCCATGATTTCTTCGTTGGTGGCGTGCAGCGCCTTGTCGACGTCCACACCGCTGGCAGCCTTGAACTTCTCCAGCGCATCCGGGGCCATGTAGCCGTCCCAGATGGAAATCACCATGTCTTTTGCACTTGCAGCCTGTGAGGCGATCGCCAGGGAAACGGCCAATCCCGCGCACAGAAGATCATTCAGCTTGCTCATAAATACTCACCCGACGATTGTTTATTGTTGTGTTCGAAGGCAGTACGGCAAAACGAGAAACGATTGCTTGTGTTTTTTTTTAGAAATTAGGACCAGTATCAAAAGATGTCAACGCATTTTTTCCGGCCTGACGTCCAACCGGCGCATGACATAAGATGAGCAACTGAGTCCCACAGCGGATCACAACGAGAAAAGACGCTTGAGCACGACAGCCGAAAAAAAACCGCGCACCAATCACCTCGAACTGGCCCGGCGCATCCTCGAGCACACCCAGGAAAGCGGCCTGGTGGCCGGCGACCCGGTGGCCGAACAGGCTCTGGCCCGCACGTTCCAGGTTTCGCGCACGTTGATTCGCGGTGCACTGAAAGTGCTGCTGGAAGAGAATCTGCTGAGCCATGAGGCCGGCAAGGGTTACACCCTGTTGGCATCCCCGGCTGGCTCGGCATTCAACGCCGCCTTGCCGCAAGCCGAAGAAGAAGAGCTGGCCGCCTCGGTTCTGCGTGACCGCATGGCCGGGCGCCTGGGCGACAGCATCAGCATCAGCGAACTGATGCGCCGCTACGACATCGGCCGGCCGGCGGCGCAAAAAGCCCTGCAGCAATTGAGCGAAAGCCAGGCCATTGAGCGCGGCCCCGGCCAGTCCTGGCTGTTTCGCCCATCGCTGAACAGCCTCGCCGCCCTCGAAGAAAGCCTGAAATTCCGCCTGATCCTCGAGCCCGAAGCCCTGCTCAGCCCGAGCTTCAATGCCGACCCGCAACGCCTGGCGCTGTTGCGCAGCGCCATGCAAGGCCTGCTCGCGCGCCCCGTGGAAGACTTCGATCTGCAGCAGTTTCGCGAGCTGGACATCAGCTTCCACGAACTGCTGGCCCAGAGCTGCGGCAACCGCTTCATCAGCGACGCCCTGCTCCAGCACCAGGGCTTGCGCCGCCTGCCGAACCTGCTGCCGTCGGTGAGCGTGCACCGCCTGCAGGAAGCCCTGCGCGAGCACCTGCAGATCATTGCGCAGATCGAGCGTGGGCAGATGGAGATCGCCGCCGACCTGCTGCGCCTGCACCTGCGCCTGAGCGCCGCGCAACGCCCGCAAACCGCCAACCGCGGCATCCCGCAAAGCCATCTGTTCGGGCGTCGCTAACCACCTTGTAAAAACATGATGATTTTTTTTTGAAAATAAGACAGCATCAAAAACACCTTCAGGAGCGGCGGGTTTGACCCGCCATGGACAGTCCCTCGCCATGCACAAACAAAAACTGATCGCCCTGTTCCCGGAAGCCAGTTTCGGCGCGGCCTTGAACTGCATTGGTATCGCTCAGTCGTTGCGTGAGCTGGGCGCCAAACCGGTGTTCATCTGCCATGAGCATTTCCAGGGGCTGTTCGCCGAATACGGTTTCGACGAATACCCGATTCCGCAAGTGAGCCCATTGTCGGCGGCGGAACACCAGCACTACTGGGAGCGCTTCATCGAGCGCAGCATCCCGTACTTCGACCAGACCCCGCTGGCACAGATCGACAGCTACGTGGCGCCGGCCTGGGAAGCGATCATCGACACCGCCATCGAGTCGGAAAAGCCGCTGCAGCAATTGCTCAGCCGCTTGAAGCCCGACGCGATCGTGCTCGACAACGTGGTGATGTTCCCGGCCATCGCCAACGCCGGCTGCCCGTGGGTGCGGGTGGTGTCCTGCACCGAGACCGAACTGCCGGATGCCGCCGTTCCGCCGTACCTGTCCGGGTGCCTGGCCAGTGACACCCAGGCCTGCGAGCGTTACACCGAGCAGTACCTCAAGGCTGTCGCACCGGCCCATGAACGCTTTTCCCAGTTTCTCCTGAGTAACAGCACCGCGCCGTGTCCACCCGGACAATTCCTCACCGATTCGCCATGGCTGAACCTGCTGCTGTCGCCGACACCGGTGCGCTATGAACGCCGGCAACCACTGGACCCGCAGCGCTACGTCTACCTCGACGGCTGCGTGCGCCGCGAAGCGCCGTACATCGTCCCGGACTTTCCACGGCACAACGACGCGCCGCTGATCTACCTCAGCTTCGGCAGCCTCGGCGCCGCCGACACGGCGATGATGAAGCGCCTGATCAGCACGATCGAAACCCTGCCTTATCGCTTCCTGGTCAACGTCGGCGCCTACCGCGACATGTACACCACCGTGCCGGACAACGTGTACCTCGACAGCTGGTTTGCCCAGCCGGCGGTGCTCAAGGAGTGCGATGTGTTCATCCACCACGGCGGCAACAACAGCTTCTGCGAAGCGCTGTACTTCGGCCTGCCGTCGCTGATCATTCCCTATTGCTGGGACGGTCACGACAACGCCGCCCGCGCCGAGGAAACCGGCGTCGGCCGCTACCTGCCGCGCTTTGCCGATCCCCTGGCCGCCCTGCCCGCCGCGCTTGAACAGCTGCTGGGCGACCAGGCGATGAAACAACGCCTCCAATCGTTCAGCCAGCGCATGCAGGCGACCCGCGGCACCGAGATTGCCGCTCGCGCGATTCTCGACCTCTAGCCAAAACAACAAAAACCTCGGGCAAGCGAACGCCATCGTCGCTGCCCGACACACGCCGGAGTTTCAGCATGAATGCCCCATCGCATCTCGATGCGCTTGACCATGTCCTGCCTCATCCCTTCTGGCAGGACACCGTCACCCCACCACCTGCCGCACCGTCCGTTACCGGCACGGTGCAATGCGACCTGGCGGTGGTCGGTGGCGGATTCACCGGATTGTGGACCGCACTGCTGGCACGCCAGCGCAATCCAGGCATGAGCATCGCGATCATCGAGGCGCGACGCTGCGGCGGTGAGGCCAGCGGGCGCAACGGCGGCTTCTGCGCGCCGAGCATTTCCCATGGCGTCTCCAACGCACTCAAGCGCTGGCCAGATGAAGCAGAGCAATTGATCCGCCTGGGCCGGCAGAACCTCGATGAGCTGGCCGCCGACCTCGATCGTTTCGGCATGCAGGTCGAGTTCGAACGCCAGGGCAAACTCAACGTCGCCAGCCAGCCGTGGCAGGTCGACGGCCTGCGCTCGATGCAGCGCAACTACGCCCGCTTCGGCATCGATTGCCAGTGGCTCGAAGGCAGCGATCTGGCAGAGAAACTCGACTCCCCGACCTATGCGGCCGGCTTGTTCGAACCCAATTACGCCCTGCTCAACCCGGCGAAAATGGCTGCTGAACTGCGCCGAGTCTGCCTTGAGCAAGGGGTTCAACTGTTCGAAAACAGCCCTGTTTTGCAACTGGATGCGGACATGGACAACGTGCGCCTGCGCACAGCCAATGGCGAAATCATCGCCGGGCAGATCGCCCTCGCCACCAACATCGCCCCGCCGCTGCTCGGTCATCTGGCATCGAGCGTGATCCCGGTCTACGACTACAGCCTGGTCAGCGAGCCCTTGAGCGATGCGCAGTTGCAGGCCATCGGCTGGACCGGCCGTTACGGCATCGCCGACGCCGGCAACCAGTTCCACTACCTGCGCAAGACCGCCGACAACCGCATTCTCTGGGCCGGTTATGACGCCATCTACCATTTTGGCGGGCGCCGCGACGAAGCCCTGACCCAACGCCCGCAAAGCTTCCAGCGCCTGGCCGAACAGTTTCAACAGACCTTCCCGGCCCTGCGCGACGTGCGTTTCAGCCATGCCTGGGGCGGCATCATCGACACTTCCGCACGCACCACGATGTTCACCGGATGCGAGCATCAGGGCCGTGTCGCCTATGCCCTTGGTTTCACCGGGCAGGGTGTATCGGCCAGCCGCTTCGCTGCGCTGAACATGCTCGACCTGTTGGCCGGCGAACGCACCGAGCGCACCGAACTGCTGATGACCTCCAAGGCGCCGTTCCGTTTTCCGCCCGAGCCCTTGCGGTATGTCGGGGTGAAACTGGCCCAGCGCTCACTGGCGCGCGAAGACCGCGACGGTCACCGCGACCTGCTGCTCAAGACCTTCGATGCCTTTGGCATCGGCTTCGATTCCTGATCCGGAGACCACCATGTCCACAGCCCTGCCCCGGCACGTCATCGACTTCGCCAGTGAACTTGTCCCCCGTGAAACCGAAATCAACGACCCAGCGGTGGTCGACGCGCCTTATCGCAGCAAGAGTTGGCGGCACTTTGTGCAACCTGGGAAAAACGCCGTGGCCGGCATCTGGGAGGCAGGGCCGCACCGGGAGCGTTGCCAGTGCGATTACGATGAGCTGTGTCACATTCTCGAAGGCACGGTGCGCCTGACCGATGCCGAGGGCGTCGCGCGCACGTTCGGCCCCGGCGACTCCTTCGTGGTCGCCAGCGGATTTAATGGCACCTGGGAAAACCTCACGACGGTGCGCAAGGTCTACTTCATCCTCGGCTAAATGGCCGCGACCGCTACGTCAGGCTGCTGGCGTACCTGGTTGCGGCCGTTGCGCTTGGCCTGGTACAGCGCGTCGTCGGCGCGGGTCAGCAGGCTTTCCGGTGTGTCGCCGGCTTGCGCATGGGCCACGCCGAACGAGGCGGTGATGGTGTCCAGCACCGTGTCGGTGCCCCGGGCCTTGACCCGCAGCGACTGGATCTTCAGGCGCAGGCGCTCGGCAAAAGCGCCGGCAGCCGCCAGGTCCGGGCAATCCTTGAGCACCACGCAAAACTCTTCTCCGCCATAACGCGCCGCGAACGCTTCGCCGGGCAGCGAATCGCGCAGCACCTGGGCGACATGCTGAAGCACGCGATCGCCCAAGGGATGGCCGTACTGGTCGTTGAATTGCTTGAAGTGGTCGATATCCAGCATCACCAGCGCCACGCCTGTTGGCGCGCTGTTCATCGCCTGCTCGAGCTTGCGGTTGAAGGTGCTGCGGTTGAGCAATTCGGTCAGGCCATCGAGGGTCGCCGCCAATTGGGCGCGCTCCAGCTTGTCGCGCAGGCTTTTGACCTCATGCTGCGCGGACTGCAACTGGGCGAGAAAATGCTCCTGCTGACTCTGCATCAGCTGGGTGCTCTGTTGCAGCTGGGTCAGGATGCTCGGCAAGCGCTCGGTGGCCGGCTCTTCGAGCATTTGCAGGTATTGGCCGAGGCTGGCCTGGAAGTTCTGGTTGCCCTTCACGCTGCGCGAAACATCGCGCTCCATGTCGTCGACCAGGTTGATCGCGTCCTGCTGGCCGGAGCGGGCGTCCGCCAGTTCATCGCGGATGATGTATTCGCGGAACAGTTTGGTAGCGGACTCCGGCGGGAAATAGTCGAAGTCGTTGACCACCCGGTCCAGGTGCCGATTGAGTTCCGGCTCCTGGCCTTTGCTGTAGGTGTACCAGAGCGCGTAGTGCACCGGGTTGGGCGGTATGTTGTGACGAACCATCAGCGGCACTGCCTGCTTGAGCAATGCCGCCGCCTCGCGGGAGTCTTCTGGATACAGCGCTAGAACAGTCGCACGCGTGTCTGATTGGCTCATGGCTTCACTGTGGTTGTTTATCATTGGCGTTTGGCAAACTCGCTGAGCATAGCCATACGCCCGAAAAACAGCTATCGCCAATTACACAAACCTTTCAACGCGGTACGCCTGTTCCAACAGCCATTACATGTTGCCCGACATCACACCTGCCATGTTCTGCCGGCGCCGGTACGCGGTGTCGCGGTTCGCCAGCCAGTAGTACAGCGGCGTGGTCACGATCAGGCCGACCAGCCACGACAGGTCCGCACCGTCGATATGCACCGCCACGGGACCGGTGTAGATCGGTGTGTTCATGAACGGGATCTGCACCACGATGCCGATGGCGTAGGCCAACAGTGCCTGCGGGTTGAAGCGGCCATAGATGCCGCCGTCGACGCGGAAGATCGAGGCGATGTCGTAGTCGCCCTTGTGGATTGCGTAGAAGTCGATGAGGTTGATCGCGGTCCACGGCACCAGCACCACCAGCAAGGCCAGCACCAGGTCAACGAAGTGCCCGATGAAATCCGCCGAGGCACCGATGGCCGCCACGCAGCAACCGGCGAGGATGATCAGCGACAGCACTGCCCGGCTCTGCGCAGTCGGAATCCAGCGGTGGGCGAAGGTTTGCAGCAGGGTGATCACCGAGAGCACGGAGCCATACAGGTTCAACGCGTTGTGGCTGATCACGCTGAGCAGGAACAGCACCAGCATCAACGGGCCGATGGCACCGGTGGCGAGCTTCACGGCGTCCATGGTGTCCATGCCCACCGGCGTTGCCAGCACGGCGACAGCGCCGAACACGAAGGACAGGATCGAGCCCAGCGACGAACCCAGGTAGGTCGCCCAGAAGGTCGAGCGGACCTTGACGTCCTTGGGCAGGTAACGCGAGTAGTCGGACACGTAGGGCGCGAACGCGATCTGCCACAGCGCTGCCAGCGACACCGTGGCCAGCCAGCCGGAGATGTTGAAGCTGCCGCGGGTGAGGAAGTCGTCGGTCTGCACATGGGTCAGGATGTAGCCGAAGCCCAGCACGATGCCCAGGCCCAGCACCCAGGTGCCGATGCGGTTGAGCACGTGGATGAAGCGGTAGCCGATGATGCCGATGATCCCCGAACCGAGGCCGCCGAGGACGATACCCACCGACACCGGCACACTCTCGACCACGCCGTGCAACGACTTGCCGGCCAGGACGATGTTGGAAGCGAAGAAACCGATGTACATCACGCCGGCAATCACCACCACCAGCAACGCGCCCAGCGAACCGAACTGCGCGCGACTCTGGATCATCTGCGGAATGCCCATCTGCGGGCCTTGCGCCGAGTGCAGCGCCATCAGCACCCCACCGACCAGATGGCCGACGATGATCGCGACAATGCCCCAGACCAGATTCAGGTGAAACAGCTGCACGCCGAGCGCGCCGGTGACGATGGGCAACGGCGCGATATTGCCGCCGAACCACAGGGTGAACAGATCTTTGACCTTTCCGTGGCGATCCTCAGGAGGGACGTACCCGATCGTGTGTTTCTCGATGAGCGGGGCGGATGAAGCGGTGGTGGACATGACGAACTCCAAGGCAAGGATGAGTACGTGTTCGTACTTCGGTGTGCGCGGACGGAACGGCGCATTTCTTGTTGGGAGTGATCATGGACAAAGAGTGCGGGGAGGAAAATTAGTTAATTTGTGCCTTTAAACCTTAAAAAAGATTGCGTAGTAATGGCTATTTATCAGCAGGAAAAACCAATTTCGACAGAAAACAAAGCACAGCACGAACGACAAAATCCCTGTGGGAGCGAGCTTGCTCGCGATGGCGGTGGGTCAGCCAACAAAGATGTTGGATCTGATGGCCTCATCGTCGGAACGCCGCCCGGGGCAAGCCCGCTCCCACAGGGGTAAAGCGGTTGACTGCAAAACTTGCGGCCGACCGGGATTTTTGTGGGAGCGGGCTTGCCCGCGATGGCGGTGGGTCAGGCAACATTGATGTCGCCTGTACTGGCCGCATCGCGGGCAAGCCCGCTCCCACAGGGGTAAAGCGGTTGGCTGCAAAACTTGCGGCCGACCGGGATTTTTGTGGGGGCGGGCTTGCCCGCGATGGCGGTGGGTCAGCCAACGAAGATGTTGGATCTGATGGCCTCATCGCGGGCAAGCCCGCTCCCACAGGGTAAAGGGTTGACTGCAAAATTTGCGGCCGACCGGGATTTTTGTGGGAGCGGGCTTGCCCGCGATGGCGGTGGGTCAGCCAACGAAGATGTTGGATCTGATGGCCTCATCGCGGGCAAGCCCGCTCCCACAAGGGTAAAGCGGTTGACTGCAAAACTTGCGGCCGACCGGGATTTTTGTGGGAGCGGGCTTGCCCGCGATGGCGGTGGGTCAGCCAACGAAGATGTTGGATCTGATGGCCTCATCGCGGGCAAGCCCGCTCCCACAGGGGTAAAGCGGTTGGCTGCAAAACTTGCGGCCGACCGGGATTTTTGTGGGAGCGGGCTTGCCCGCGATGGCGGTGACGAGTGGCATGCTGAAGACAGTTGCTCCCACAGGGTTATGTGTTGGCTGAACTACCGCGCAGCCCAGGCATTGAAGCGCTGTTCGAGCTCTTCGCCGTGGTCTACCCAGAACTCGGCGTCCACCGCTCGGGCGCCGGCCAGGTTGGCTTCGGCGGTCGGCAATTGTTCCTGCACGTCCTTGGGCAGCAATGGCAGGGTCTGGCGATGCACAGGCCCGTAAGGGATGTTTTCCGAGAAGACTTTTTGCGTCTGCGGCTGGCTGGCAAACGCGATGAAGTTTTCCGCCAGCGCCTTGTTCGGCGTGCCCTTGACCACCGCCCAGTATTCCGGGTCGTAGAGGCTCTGCGGCCAGACGATGCTCAGTTTCATGCCTTCCTTCTGCGCCGAAGCGATCCGCCCGTTGTAGGCCGCGCTCATCACCACATCCCCGGCCACCAGCCATTGCGCCGGCTGGGCGCCCGCCTCCCACCACTGGATGTTCGGCTTGATCTGGTCGAGCTTGGCAAAGGCCCGTGTCACGCCTTGCGGGGTATTGAGGACCTTGTAGATGTCATCGGCCTTGACGCCGTCGGCGAGCAAGGCGATTTCCAGGGTGTACTTGGCGCTCTTGCGCAGGCCGCGCTTGCCCGGGAAGTCGGCGACGTTCCAGAAGTCCGCCCAGGATTGCGGCGCCTTGGCCTGCTTGCTCTGGTCAAAGGCCATGACCATCGACCAGACGTAAGTGGCCACCCCGCATTCGGTCAGCGCACCCGGCACGAAGTTCGCCGAATCACCAAAGCGTCCCGCATCGAGCTTCTCGAACAGGCCCTCCTCGCAGCCACGCAACAGCTCGGGGCTTTCGACTTCCACCACGTCCCAGCTGGTGTGACCGGCGGAGACCATGGCCTTGATCTTCGACAGCTCGCCGTTGTACTCACCGGCGATGATGTTGCCCGCGCCGCTGGCGTTGAAGGGCTGGAAATAGGCCTTATCCTGGGCCTGTTTGGTAGCACCACCGAACGAAATCACGGTGAGGTCCTGGGGGGCCGCCCACACACTGGCACTCAACAACGCCAGGGCAAACGGAACACTGCAACGCAAGGATCTGGACATGGATCACTTCCTCGGGCCTGGTGGCCCGTTGTTGTCATGGGTGTTCGGATTCACTCAAGTACGCCGCCAGGCGATCCATCAGGCGGTCACAGGCCGCCATCTGATCGACGCTGACAAATTCATCGGGCTTGTGCCCCTGGTCCATGCTGCCGGGACCGCAGACCACCGAAGGAATGCCGGCCTGGTCGAACAGCCCGCCCTCGGTGCCAAAGGCCACGGTGCTGAACTCGTCGCTGCCGCACAGTTGGGCAATCAGTCGGGCGGCGGCGCTGTCGGCCGGTGTCGCCAGGCCGGGATAGGCCGAGATTTTTTCAAAGCGGATGCCGGTATCGCTGTCCACGGCCTGCATGGCCGGCAACAGCGTCTGCTCGGCGTAGTCCTGCAGTTCATCGACGACCACTTGCGGGGCGAAGTCCGGCAAGGCGCGGATCTCGAAATCGAAACGGCAATCGGCGGGCACGATGTTCAGCGCCGTACCGCCCTGGATCACCCCGACCTGCACGGTGGAGAACGCCGGATCGAAGCGTTTGTCGTGCAACTGCGGGCGCGCCAGGGTGGTGCCGATGTCACCCAGCCGGCCGATCAGGCGCGCGGCCTGCTCGATAGCATTGACCCCATAAGGCGCGTAGGCCGAATGACAGGCCGCGCCGCGCACGTGGCAACGCATCGCCAGCTTGCCCTTGTGGCCGAGCACCGGCTTGAGTTCGGTCGGCTCGCCGATCAGGCACAAGGCCGGTGCCGGGATGCGTTGCGGCAGCACTTCGAGCAAGCCGCGCACGCCGAGGCAACCGACCTCTTCGTCATAGGAAAACGCCAAATGCACCGGGCGCTTCAAGGGGCTGGCGAGAAACATCGGCACCGCCGCCAGCACCGAGGCCAGATAACCTTTCATGTCCGCGGTGCCGCGCCCATACAGCTTGCCGCCCGCCTCGCTCAGGCAGAACGGCTCGACCGTCCACGCCTGACCGTCCACCGGCACCACGTCGGTGTGACCGGACAGCACGATGCCGCCGGCCACGCTCGGGCCGACCGAGGCCAACAGATTGGCCTTGGTCCGCTCGGCGTTGTAGATCAGTTCGCAATCCACGCCGAGGTCGCGCAGGTAGTCGCGCACGAACTCGATCAGCGCCAGGTTCGAATCGCGGCTGACCGTGGCGAACCCGATCAACCGCGCGAGCATGGCGCGGCTGCGCAACTCACTCATCGCCGGGTACTCCATACGCGGGAGCCAGGGTTGGATTGAGAGCGCGGGTCAGATAATCCTGAAGTTGCGGCTCATAGGCCGTCCACAATTTGCCCAGCTCGCCAATCGGGTTTTCATCGGCCCAGTCCACCCGCAGGTCGACGATCGGCCAGGTCAGGTCACCGACCACCGACAGCGCCGCCGAGTGCACCACGCCGGCTTCACCGCCGGCGTCCTGCCCGGCCTGCAAGGCGTTCATCAGCCGGGTGGCGAGGCAGCCTTCGCTGTTTTCGAACGCCGCGACCATCGCCTCGATCACCCCGCTGTTGGCCAGCAGGTTGCCGGCCGCCACGCATTGATCACCGGCCACGGCGTTGTTGATGCCCAGGGCATGGTTGCCGCTGAACACCGCCGTGCGCCCATGGGCATCCACCACCGCCACCTGCCGATACTGGCTGTAGCCGTTGCGGGTCAAAGAGTGGTCCAGCGCCTGGGGCGGCGCCGAGCCGTTGGCCAGCTCATCGAGGATCTGCGGGCCGAGGGCCGGCAGCGTGATGTTCTGGCTCGACACCGCACCGACTCCGGCGCGCAGCCAGGGGCAACGCGCGCCGACGGCAATGCTCGAAGAGCTGATGGCAATGCCCAGCTGGCCGGTCTCGGCGCAGCGACCCACGATGGAAAAAGTCATGGTGAATTCCTTATTCGGGGATAACGGCAATCACGTCGATTTCCATCAGCCACTGCGGCTGGCCGAGGGCGCTGACCACCAGGCCGGTGGAAATCGGGAACACGCCCTTGAGCCACTTGCCGACTTCCTGGTACACCGGCTCGCGGTAGCGCGGGTCGATCAGGTAAGTGGTGGTCTTGACGATGTGGCTCATGTCGCTGCCCGCCTCTTCGAGCAATTGCTTGACGTTGCGCATGGCCTGTTCGGCCTGGGCGCGCGGATCACCGAGGCCCACCAGTTGACCGTTGAAATCGGTACCGACCTGACCACGCACATACACGGTGTTGCCGGCGCGCACGGCCTGGCACAGGTCGTTGTCGAGCGTCTGGTTCGGGTAGGTGTCTTTGGTGTTGAACATGCGGATGCGGGTATGAGTAGGCATCAACGAACTCCCATGAGGCTGGCTTTCTGAAGAGGTGCGCGGGCGGCGTCGGCTTGACGCTGGGTCGCATCCCGATAGTTGAAATAGGTGTGCTGTTTAACGATGTGATCGGCGATGTGCTTGGCGTCGTGCCAAACGCCCCAGATGAACGCGGAGCCACGACGGGACTGCCACGGCAACCCGACGAAATACACGCCCGGCTCGGCCGACACGCCGCGCTGGTGCTGCGGCTTGCCGTTGTCCTTGAAGGCGTCGACCTTCAGCCAGCTGTAGTCGGTGGTGTAACCGGTGGCCCAGATGATCGTGGTCACGCCGGCCTTGACCAGGTCCAGCTCAAGGACTGGATTCGTCACGCAGTCCGGATCGGCCAGCATGGCGCGCGCTTCCGGTTCCAGCGGCAGGTCGAGGCCGTTGCGTTCGATATAGGCGTCGGCCTTGTCGAGCAGTGCCAGGTAGTTTTCATCGCCACGGCGGATGTTGTCGGCGAGGTTGTTTTCGAAACTCACCACGGCGCCATTGAACGCTTGGGTCAGGCCGACCAGGGTCATGCCTTGATGGGCCAGGCGGCGGAAGTCCACGGTGTGGCCGCCGCGGGCACCGCTCACAGCAATGGTTACGTGCTCCTTGCCCGGCTGCATGGCCTCGGCATCCCACTCGCCAAGCACCCCCAGCCACCAGCAGAAATCACGGTTGCGATAGGCACGCGGCGGACGGTCGTGGGCACCCACCGACAGGTAGACCTGCTTGCCGGAGCGCTGCAGTTCATCGGCGATCTGCACGCCCGAGGAACCGGCGCCCACCACCAGCACGGCGCCTTCGGCCAGTTGCTGCGGGTTGAAGTATTGAGCGGAGTGAATCTGGCTGATGCCGGCGATGTCCGGGGCAATCGGCGGGATGGCCGGACGCTGGAACGGGCCGGTGGCGACCACCACGTGGCGAGCCTCGATCACACCCTCGGAGGTTTCAACGGTGAACCCCGGACGGTCGGCATTACGTTCGACTTTCTTCACGTCCACGCCGGTGCGGATCGGCGCATTGAATTTGCGGGCATAGGCTTCGAAGTACGCAGCCACCCGTTCTTTGCCGGCGAAGGCATCCGGGTCCAGGCCGTCGAATTCCAGTCCCGGGAAGCGGTCGTGCCAGGCAGGACCGTTGGCCACCAGCGAATCCCAGCGACCGGTGCGCCAGGCTTCGGCAACACGGTTGCGCTCCAGCACCAGGTGGGGCACTCCGAGTTTGCTCAGGTGTTCACTCATGGCCACGCCGGCCTGGCCGGCGCCAACAACAAGCGTATCAATTTCGGTTTTATCAACTGTCATGGCTGTGCACTTCTGAAAGGTGGTTTGATTCAGGTCGGTCATGGCTGCCGCCTCGATTCTGATCACTGTTGTTCTTCTGCTACGGCTATCGGTGTCAGGGTGTTGGCCGCATTCTGTTCGGAGCCGGGGATTAGCGAAATTATGTTTTTTGTGGTTGCTGGCGAGGAAAAAGCGTCGAGCCGACCGATCGGCTGTGCGAGGTTGCGGGTGGCCGGATCCCGGCCTATGGTCCTAGCGATGCAATGCCTGTGATTGACGCCTGATGGCACATTGCAGGCCGCTGTCCACCCAGTGCGAATTAGCGCAAGGAAGTGACGACATGCTTACCAATTCCCGCCCTGCCGTGCTCGAACTGATCGGCAATACACCGTTGGTGCGCGTCAGCCGGTTCGATACCGGCCCGTGCACGCTGTTTCTCAAACTCGAATCACAGAACCCCGGCGGTTCGATCAAGGACCGCATCGGCCTGGCGATGATCGATGCCGCCGAACGCGATGGCCGCCTCAAGCCCGGCGGCACCATCGTCGAAGCCACCGCCGGCAACACCGGCCTGGGCCTGGCCCTGGTCGGTCGCGCCAAGGGCTACCGCGTGGTGCTGGTGGTGCCGGACAAGATGTCCACCGAGAAGGTCTTGCACCTCAAGGCCATGGGCGCCGAAGTGCACATCACCCGCTCCGATGTCGGCAAGGGCCATCCCGAGTACTACCAGGACGTCGCCGCGCGGCTGGCGGCGGAGATTCCCGATGCATTCTTCGCCGACCAGTTCAACAACCCGGCCAACCCGCTGGCCCATGAATGCAGCACCGCGCCGGAGATCTGGGCGCAAACCCAGCACGATGTGGACGCGATCGTCGTCGGTGTCGGTTCGGCCGGCACCCTCACCGGCCTGACCCGCTTCTTCAAACGCGTGCAGCCGGACCTGGAAATGGTCCTGGCCGACCCGGTCGGCTCGGTGATGGCCGAATACAGCCGCAGCGGCACCCTCCCCACCCCAGGTTCCTGGGCGGTGGAAGGCATCGGCGAAGACTTCATTCCGTCGATTTCCGACCTCTCCAGCGTGCGCCACGCCTATTCGATCAGCGACGAGGAAAGCTTCGACCACGCCCGCCAGTTGCTGCGCGCCGAAGGCATTCTCGGCGGGTCGTCGACCGGCACCCTGCTGGCCGCCGCCCTGCGTTACTGCCGCGAACAGACCCAGCCGAAACGCGTGGTCAGCTTCGTCTGCGACACCGGTACGCGTTACCTGTCGAAGGTCTACAACGACCAGTGGATGAACGATCAGGGCCTGCTGCAACGCAAGCACTACGGCGACCTGCGCGACCTGATCGCGCGGCGCTTCGAAGATGGCCGGGTGATCAGCGTCGGCCCCGACGACACCCTGCTCACCGCGTTCCAGCGCATGCGCCTGGCGGACGTCTCGCAACTGCCGGTGCTGGTGAAGGGTCAGCAACTGGTCGGCGTGATCGACGAGTCCGACATCCTGCTGGGCGTGCATGAAGACGTTGCGCACTTCCGCAAGACCGTGGCCAGCGCCATGACCGACAAACTGCAAACCCTGTCCCCCGCCGCCACGCTGGCGGAACTGGAGGCAGAGCTGGGCCGTGGCCTGGTGGCGATCATCCAGGATGCCTCGGGCTTCCACGGCCTGATTACCCGAACCGACATGCTCAACCATTTGCGGAGATCCCTGCCATGAGTCAACAGGACAAAAACGCCCCGCCACAGGGCTTCGCCACCCGGGTGATCCATGCCGGGCAAGCGCCGGACCCGACCACCGGGGCGCTGATGCCGCCGATCTACGCCAACTCCACCTACCTGCAACAAAGCCCCGGCGTGCACAAGGGCTTCGACTACGGACGCTCGCACAACCCGACGCGCTTTGCCCTGGAGCGCTGCGTGGCCGACCTCGAAGGCGGCACCCGGGGCTTTGCCTTCGCCTCGGGGCTGGCGACCATTTCCACGGTGCTCGAACTGCTCGACGCCGGCTCGCACATCGTCTCCGGCAACGACCTGTACGGTGGCACCTTCCGCCTGTTCGACAAGGTGCGCCAGCGCAGCGCCGGACACCGCTTCAGCTTCGTCGACCTGACCGACCTGGCGGCGTTCGAAGCGTCCCTGCAAGACGACACCCGCATGGTCATGGTCGAGACCCCGAGCAATCCGCTGCTGCGCCTCACCGACCTCGCCGCCATCGCCCGCACCTGCCGCGCGCGCGGCATCATCTGCGTGGCCGACAACACCTTCGCCAGCCCATGGATCCAGCGCCCGCTGGAGCTGGGTTTCGACATCGTGCTGCACTCGACCACCAAATACCTCAACGGCCACTCCGACGTGATCGGCGGCATCGCCGTGGTCGGCGACAACGCTGAACTGGCCGAGCGCCTGGGCTTTTTGCAAAACGCCGTCGGCGCCATCGCCGGCCCCTTCGACGCCTTCCTCACCCTGCGCGGCGTGAAGACCCTGGCCCTGCGCATGGAACGCCATTGCAGCAACGCACTGGACCTGGCGCAGTGGCTGGAACGTCAGCCACAAGTCTCGCGCGTCTACTACCCCGGCCTGCCCTCGCACCCGCAACACGAACTGGCGCAACGGCAAATGCGCGGCTTCGGCGGCATGATCGCCCTCGACCTCAACAGCGACCTGGCCGGCGCCAGGCGCTTCCTCGAGAACGTACAGATCTTCGCCCTGGCCGAAAGCCTGGGCGGCGTTGAAAGCCTGATCGAACACCCGGCGATCATGACCCACGCCACTATTCCGGCCGATACCCGTGCGGAACTGGGGATTGGCGACGGGTTGGTGCGGTTGTCGGTGGGGGTTGAGGATGTGGAGGATTTGCGGGCGGA
Source organism: Pseudomonas sp. S2_H10 (assembly GCF_054668285.1). NCBI lineage: Bacteria > Pseudomonadati > Pseudomonadota > Gammaproteobacteria > Pseudomonadales > Pseudomonadaceae > Pseudomonas > Pseudomonas sp. S2_H10. The sequence continues at coordinate 6,254,345 of NZ_CP162754.1, read as the reverse complement.
TCTGGCGCAGGCGTTGGCAAAGATGTAAATCACCAGAACTGAGGAACACCACAAAACCTGTGGGAGCGAGCTTGCTCGCGATAGCGGTGGATCAGTCAATACTGAGGCTGGCTGACACTCCGTCATCGCGAGCAAGCTCGCTCCTACAGGTTTTGCTGGTCTGGCACGCAACAGTCCCTATAATCCCGACGTTTTCGTCTACCCTCACGAAGCGTCGTGCAGCAATCAGCGTGTGCGGGGCGCATCGACATTTTTCCGCTATTGAACCGGAGAACTTCCATGCTCAAACGTACCCTGGCCCTGGCCGTCGGCCTGACCCTATCCGTTACCGCCCTGCTGGCACAGGCTGCCGACACCCTCAAGGTCAGCGCCATTCCCGACGAAGCCCCCACCGAATTGCTGCGCAAGTTCAAGCCGCTGGGCGAATACCTGGAGAAGCAACTGGGCATGAAGGTCGAGTTCGTGCCGGTGTCCGACTACCCGGCGGTGGTCGAGGCGCTGGCCACCGACCGCATCGACATGGCCTGGCTGGGCGGTTTCACCTTCGTGCAGGCGCGCCTGAAAACCGGCAATGCCATTCCACTGGTACAGCGTGAGCAGGATGCGCAGTTCACCAGCAAATTCATCACCGCCGACCCGGCCGTCAAGTCGCTGGCCGACCTCAAGGGCAAGTCCTTCGCCTTCGGTTCGGTGTCGTCGACGTCCGGCAGCTTGATGCCGCGTTACTTCATGCTCCAGGACGGCATCAAGCCGGAAACCTACTTCAGCCGCGTCGGCTATTCCGGCGCCCACGACGCCACGGTCGCCTGGGTCCAGGCCGGCAAAGTAGACGCCGGCGTGCTCAATGCCAGCGTCTGGGAAAAACTGGTCAAGGCCGGCAAGGTCGACACCGACAAGGTCAAGGTCTTCGCCACCACGCCGGCCTACTTCGACTACAACTGGACCGTGCGCGGCACCCTCGACCCGGCCCTCGCCGAGAAGATCAAGGCGGCCTTCCTCGCGCTCGACCCGGCAAAACCCGAAGACAAGGCCATCCTGGACCTGCAAGCCGCCAGCCGTTTCATCGCGACCAAGCCTGAGAACTACAAGGGCATCGAGGAAGCCGCGCGCGCTGCCGACCTGCTGAAATGACATTGCATCTTAACCGCGTCAGCCTCACCCACGACACGGGCGTGCTGGCGCTAAATGAGATCGACCTGCACATCACCGCCGGTGAGCAGGTCGCAATCATCGGCCCGTCCGGCGCCGGCAAGTCGAGCCTGCTCAACCTGCTCGCCACCGCCCTGCGCCCCGGCAGCGGCACGGTCGAGGTGCTCGGCGAACAAGCCTGGCACCTCTCCGCGCGTCGACGTCAGCAGTTGCGCGCACGCATCGGCCTGGTGCATCAGGCGCCGCCACTGCCACCGCGCCAGCGCGTGGTCACCGCGGTGCTCGCCGGCAAACTGGGGCAATGGGGTTTTGCCAAAAGCCTGCTGAGCCTGCTGCATCCGCTGGATGTGCCGGGCGCGCGGGCGGCCCTGCTCAAACTCGATCTTGGCGACAAGCTGTTCGCCCAGTGCCAGCAGTTGTCCGGCGGCCAGTTGCAGCGCGTGGGCATTGCCCGGGTGCTGTACCAGGCCCCCGAAGTGCTGCTGGCCGACGAGCCGGTGTCGGCGATGGACCCGGTGCTGGCCGGGCACACCCTGTCGATCCTCTGCCGCCACGCCCGGGAACACAAGGTGACCCTGGTCGCCAGCCTGCATGCCGTGGAGCTGGCCCTGACGCACTTCTCGCGCATCATCGGCCTGCGTGACGGCCAGGTCCTGTTCGACCTGCCCGCCAGCGAGGTCGACCACGATTTGCTCGACAGGCTCTACGCCAACGAGCAACTGCAATCGCCGCCCGCGCCGGTGGCGCCCTTGAGCCTGCAGATTCCCCGATGCTGACACGCGATACGCGGGACCCGGCCACCCTTCCTCGTCTGCTGCTCACGCTGTTGGCGCTCGTCCTGCTATGGCCCGGCATCCATTTCAGCGAACTGGACCTGGGCGTGCTGTTCCAGGCCGACAGCCAGAGTGAAATGGGCCGTTTCGTCTCGGCCTTCTGGCCCCCCGCCCATGACCAAGAGTTCCTCGAGTTACTCTGGCAAGCCACGTTACAGACCCTGGCCATCGCCACCGCCGGCATGGCCATGGCCCTGATGTTGGCCGTGCCCGCCGGCCTGCTCGCCAGCCGCGCGCTGTCGCTGTCGGCGGCTTCGCGCGGCGGTCGCCCCAGCGCCCTGGGCCGACTGCTGCGCTGGCCGGTGCGCGGCTTGCTGATCTTCCTGCGCAGCGTGCCGGAAATCGTCTGGGCCCTGCTGTTCGTGCGCGCTGTCGGCCTCGGCCCGACCGCCGGGGTGCTGGCGATCGCCATCACCTACAGCGGCATGCTCGGCAAGGTCTACGCGGAAATTTTCGAATCGGTCGACCAGCGCCCCGCCCACGCCCTGCTGCAAGCCGGCAGCGGTCGATTGACCGCGTTCTGCTACGGCATCCTGCCCAATGTCGCGGCGGAGTTGCTGTCGTACACCGTGTATCGCTGGGAATGCGCGATCCGCGCGTCGGTGGTGATGGGCTTCGTCGGCGCCGGCGGCCTGGGTCAGCAGATCGACCTGTCGCTGCGCATGTTCGCCGGCGGTGAAGTGGCGAGCATGCTGCTGACCTTTTTCGTCCTGGTGCTGTTCGCCGATCAGATCAGCCGCCTGCTGCGCTGGAGGTTCGCATGAATCGCCTGATCAACCTGCTGCTGATCCTGGGCATCGGCGCCGCAGTCATCGCCTCGTTCCGCTACCTGGGCATCGACCTCGGCGAACTGACCGGCAGCGGCAACCTGCAACAGATGGGCGCCTACGTGCTGCGCTTTCTCAGCCCGGACCTGAGCACCGGCCACCTGCAAGCCATCGGCCGAGGCGCCGTGGAAACCCTGGCCATGTCAGCCCTGGGTACCCTACTCGCCGCCGTGTTCGGCCTGCTGCTGGCACTGCCGGCGGCCGGGCGATTCGGCTGGCCGTTGCAGAGCGCATCACGGCTTGTGCTTAACGCCCTGCGCGCCATTCCCGAACTGGTGTGGGCCGCCCTGATGGTGCTGGCCGCCGGGCTTGGTCCGAACGCCGGAACCCTGGCATTGGCGATGCACACCACCGGAGTGCTGGGTCGACTGTTCGCCGAAGCCCTGGAAAACACCCCGCCGCAACCGGCTGAAGCCATTCGTTTGCAGGGCGGCAATGTGGTTTGGGCTTTCTGCTACGGCACACTGCCCAACCTGTTTCCGCAGTTGCTGGCGTACATTTTGTACCGCTGGGAGAACAACATTCGGATGGCCAGTGTGCTGGGTTTTGTGGGTGCTGGGGGGTTGGGGCAGATGCTTTATGTGAGCCTTAGTCTGTTTCAGGAGGCTCAGGCCAGTACGGTGATTTTGGCGATGTTGGTGTTGGTGTTTGCGGTTGATGGGTTGAGTAGTTGGAGTCGGCAGCGGTGGGTTAAGGCTTGATGGGGGGAGTGGATAGATTTGCTCAGCGGGATTGCATTCGAGCTGCGCAAGTATTTGTATGGAGTTGACTACCGCGGTTTATGGCTATGATCGGCAGAAAAAGCGACCTATTGCTGTCGGTGGCGATAGTCAAAAACAGCCAGAAGCAGCTGCTCTGGTCTACATATAATTCCACGATCTACAACTACCACCGTAACGGTTCACCGACAAAAGCCTCATAGCTGCACAGCTTTTGATTTTTTAGAGGATTTCCTTGCCACCGAGCTAGACGACGCTCTAGGCTCGGTCTGCTCTCGAACATGTGGCATCTATCAAATAGCTCATAGGGAAAATGGCTGTGATCAAGAACGTACTGATGATCGTTGGCTTCCTCGCTCTAGCTGGTTGCGCAAACCCCTACGCCAAAAGCTACAAGTCACTTTCTGATCCAGAATATATCGCCGCCTATCGCACCGCTCCCGCTCCTGCGGAGCCGACCCTGGCGCTCGGCACAAACCCGGTCCAGGACGTTCAGACGTACTATGAAGATAGCTTTGAAGCACTTGGGTTTAGTATGTTCAGCGACGAATTATCGACACAGCAGAAAGCAATTGAGCAAGGTCGGAAAGTTGGTGCTGATCTGGTGATCTACTACGAACCCATTTACCAGCGCACCAACACCCAAGCTGTACCGGTATCTCTTCCCACTAAGCAAACTGTGACTAGTTATGGGCAAGCGACTGCTTACAATAACTATGGAGGATCAGCCACTGCATATGGCTCTTCGTATGCAACTATTTCTGGGCAACAATGGACTGCGATACAAGTTAGTCGGGATAGCTACTTTCAGACCGCCACGTACTACGTCAGGACCAACCAGCCCTTAGGACTGCATTTCCGCGCACCTACTACTGCGGAAGCTCAAGCTCTTGGCACACAACGTGCTGTTGTGATTACCTCCATTGTGCGCGGTTCTGCTGCCTATCAAGCGGATCTACTTCCTGGAGATACAATTCTTAAAGCTGATAATCTTTCCGTTGACAAAATTCCTAATGCTGCCGATTTTGTACGCGCGCGCCAGGGAAAGACGGTCGACGTCATGCTTGTCCGTAATGGCAAATCCATAATAAAGAAACTAACCATACCGTAGCTCAGGCCCATGTGGTGATTGCTCAAGTTTACCCTCCCGCGTGCAATGGAAATGACCAGCCATTTACGCCAGATTTAACCACCATGTATCGTGGCCCTGAGCGGCAGTGAGCGCCCCATAGCTGCCCTTCGTGGAGTGCAACTAACGACTACAAGTTGACGATTAATCTAGGTCGGCAATTATTCCGGAATGAATGACCATACGATACCCTGCCGCTTATTTTCGGGAGGTAGGTGCTTCTCCAGATGACTAACCTCAATCACTTTATAATAACTTTTACCCCATTTTTCAAGGCGCTCAGGAGCGCGACACAGAACTGTTTTCGGGATAAAACCAGGCTCAAAGTCCGCCGACTTAGGCTTGCGAAGTGCAACTTCGATCCATTTTTGGGTAGTATCAACGAACTTCCTACTTTTGATAAAGCAATACACCCCCATATAGACAAAAAATATCAGTAGTAGAGTTGGTGCAAGATACGCAAACAGGGCGGCCGTGGTCGCAGCCCAGCCATTAGGCGTAATTCCAGTATTACTCAAATACATCGCCGCGATCATTCCCGCGGCCATGAACGAAGTTCCAAGACACACTGATTGCATATCTGCGTAGTATTCAACTTCAGCCTGTCGAACCTTCATGCGCAAAATCGGATCGGTAATTGTGTCCGTTGATTTCTCCTCGATCCTCGGAAATTTTTTGTAGCCGGCCTTTATCATTAACTTTCGTACTTGATATGCACGGAACCCCCATACCACAACCGCCAGGCCCATATACATGAAAAATGCAATGAGTGCATACAAGGCCAGCTTGTCAGCAGGAAAGAGCACTTCAGACGCTTCAACTCCCGAATTGTCGAAGGCAATCACCGCCGCAGCACATGCTGTAAAGGCGTTGCTGGCTAACAGTGACGTGATATCAAAAAAGCGGGCCACCAAAGTTTTAGGTGTCATTGACGAAAATACCCCAGCACATATTAGTTCGCATGCTCGTAAGATGGAGCATGAAAGGTTTTTTTGATTTTAGCTGTTCTGTAACACTATCAAGATAGTGCCATAGCAATTAGATTAGCTTGACCGCTCGAGCATCATGCGCGATATCGCGCCCCTTGGATTTTTCGTGACTGGCAGTTTTCTAGGACTATCGTAGTTGCATAATCGCATCTGTAATCGCTTTTGCATTTGTGCCCAGGGTTTTCATGGCCACTACTGCGTTATCTGTAACGCTCTCAACGCCATTCTCTGAGAGCCATTTCGTCACTTCCTCTATTGCCGCGCCCAGAGCATGCCGGTTGTGCAGAAGCAATGTCAGAGCATCTGCCGTGGCAATATTGACTTGTGAGTTATCTGGCATGCCAATCGTCCTTTATTTGAAAGGAGTGGAGACTCACTTCTCCACTCTGTCGTGTTTTTTGATAAAGCATTTGGAGCTATTTCAAAGTTAAAGAGAGTTGCTCTTTATAATTCGCACCGAATACACGATCAAAATTATTTTTAAATTCAACTACGCCATTTGAAAGCTCCATGATCGTAATGAGCTTAGTGATGTGTTTTTCTAAGTGAGGAATACCAATATCGCCCGACAAGAATTGGTGATGTTTTTTTACACGATTCCCTGACTCGTTTTTTGGGTTTTTTTCCCGTAACTCCTTGAGTATGCCCGCTGGGAGATGCTCGTAAACATACTCGTTAGTGAATTTCCCTAAATACTGAGGGTGCGTCATTTTCAAAGGGTCATATTCCCAACCGTAGAGCCGATATAGCTCTTGATAGTATTTTCTCGGGAATCGTGCCTGCCATTTGAGAAAATCTTCAGAAATGTACGCTTTGAGAATTGTTTGCAGCGCGTTACTTTCGCGCTCATATTGATATCCGGTTGCCTCGTCGATGAGAGCGGCGATACCAACCTTTGCGAGAGCACGGATCAGAATATGCGCTTGAAGAGCAATTTTCTCCTGACTTTCCAGCAGCGCATTTACATCGTTTGCTGTGAGGTACAACTCGCATATCAGGGGAATTAACTCGGCATTGTGGCCCGAAGCAACCTTTCCCGTGGGTGAGTAGTAGTGTACGACAGCTGATTTCTCTTTAAGCTCATCGGAGATAAATGGAAGGAGGTTTTTAGCCCCGATCACAGAGGGCAACCCGTCGATGCGCTTCTCACCCTTCCTTGGACGATCAAAGGCATCGAATAGCGCGGTTTGCGTGATTATTCTCATACCGTTGCTTAAGACTGCACATGAGATTGTTTTATCACCGATTACTAGCTCACCCCGGTGGGTGCACTCAAAAACTTCCATACTGTTTCACCACGGTCACTTAATTTGCAGTCGAATAGTGACCATCTCGGTCACTAATGTCAACGAAAAACAGTGACCTTTTTTTGGCTGGGTTTTGGACCACATTATGGCCGAGAACGAACGTCTTCTTTTGGCCGCTCTCTGCCGCACATCGTTACAAAGCCTGCTGATTAAATCCGATGCAAACGGTGGTCAAGTGCAGCGCAATTCCGCACCTGACAGCCAAACCACCACTACTCACACAAAAAACCCTCCCTGCGCATCACCACAGGAAGGGTTTTTTCGTTGCAGCCGATCAGTCTTTAGCCTGGCTCAACTTGGTAAACAGCTCAGTCGGCACTTTCTTGCCGTTGGAGGTGAACTGGTTGGTGCGGAACTTGTACACCTCACCTTCCGACAGGAAACCGTCGCTGTTGGTGTCCATCGCCTTGAATTCCTCTGTGCCCTTGGGCGCTACGGCCAGCAGTTCCTTGAGCGACACGCGGCCGTCGTGGTCGGCGTCGGTGCGTGCGAAGGACGCATCGCCGCATTTGCCTTCACCGCACTTGCCCTCGGCCTGGGTCTTCTGGGCGCTGGCTTCGGCGCCGCATTTGCCTTCGCCACACTTGCCTTCGGCCTGGGTCTTCTTGGCGCTGGCTTCGGCGCCGCATTTGCCTTCACCACACTTGCCTTCGGCCTGGGTCTTCTTGGCGCTGGCTTCGGCGCCGCATTTGCCTTCGCCACATTTGCCTTCGCTGGTCTTTTCTGCGGCGGCCAGTTGGTAGCCTTGCGGCAAGGCCTCGGCGGAGAACGCGGTGGAGGCGAAGTTGATACCGCCGACCAGTGCAACTGCGAGCAGGCCAATGCGGGTTTTGTTCGACTGGATACGAGACATGTTGATACTCCGGATCAATGGCGTGGCTGGACCACTATTGGTCGTACCACAAGGGGTGATGAACCTGGTGGCGAGGTGCGTTGTGCATCTCGCTTTGACAGGTCTATTTGGCCCCAGTGGTGTATCCGGGCTGTATCCGTGAAGTGATGGTTTTGTATGGCTGTATGCGGATGCAGCGCCCTGATACACGGCGATACACGAAAGGCGATACTCGGTGCTGATGTCCGAAAGAGCGTTTGTTTAAAAGGGTTGTAGGGTATTTCCGGGGGGCTACAAGACCTTGCGTCGTTGCCTACGGTTACGCCAGAATCCGCCGGCTTGTGCGCCCAGGGGCCTGGTTTTATCGTTTCCGCGTCGTTGCCAATTCAGCGACCAGGCTTGGAACCCTGATTTATAAACGGCGCATGACGCCCTTCATAACCCATGCTGCACACCTTTGAGTGTGTGCTTCGTTATGGCGGCTGTGCGTGGGAGACCTTAGGGTCTGCCGGGTTTCCGTTTCCCGGGTTCCAACCTGCGTACAGCTGCCACCCTTCGCTTGGAACCGAATGGTGCAGCTCTAGCTCATAGACGGAGAGTTGCCATGTTCAAGGTCACCCCCAACCCGCCGGACACCGATCCGGCATCCCCGTATGAACCCGATTCAAAACAGCTCGATGAGCCTGCCCTCGCCTTCCCTTCGACCGCAGATATCAAAGCCACACCGCGCACGCCTGGCTCGCTGTTTACCGTCGATCCCAAGGTCGATACCGAAACCCTGATGGTGTATCTGGTAGAGACGTTGGCCTCGGTCGATGTGATGGTGCATCAGTTGGTGGATCATCTGGACGGTGGATCGCGCAATGCGCTGCTGGGGATTTCCAACAGTGTGATGTTGGCGGAGATTACGGCGAATCGGGTGTTGGATCAGATTGATCCGCGTGAATAATTACGGGCAATTGTAGGAGCTGGTTTGTCGGGTCGCCGCATCGCAGCGATGGCGGTGGTGCATTTACCATCGCATCGCCAGCAAGCCGGCTCCTACAGGTTCGTGTTCACAACGTTCAATTGTGGGAGTTGGCTTGCCGGCGATGGCGGTGGTGCATTCATCATCGCTTCGCCAGCAAGCCGGCTCCTACGGGTTTGTGTTCACAACGCGCCATCTATCGGTTGGGCCGCTACGCGACCCTGCGGGAGCAAGCTCCCTCGCCACAGGTTTTTGTGTGGTTGGTAGAACCGCTTGCGTGTCCTGTCGAACGGGATCAGTCTCGGGGGCAGTGTCGCCTTCCAGCGAGGAATTGAAGATGAAATCCGCTTTCGTCGTCCTGCTGATGACCCTCGCACTCTGCAACCCGCCCCTCGTCAGCGCCGGCGACGACGCCGTTGTGCCCTTCCATGTCGACATTTCGGATCAGCAACTCACTGACCTGCGCAGCCGCCTCGCGGCAACGCGCTGGCCGGACAAGGAGACGGTGGGCGATCGATCACAAGGTATGCAGCTTGAGAAACTGCAGGCGCTGGTTCGCTATTGGGGCACGGACTATGACTGGCGCAAGGCCCAGGCGCAGCTCAACGCCCTGCCGCAGTACACGACCACCCTCGATGGGGTCGTTATCCATTTCATCTGGGTGCGCTCGCCCCGGCCGAATGCGTTGCCGATGATCCTGACCCATGGTTGGCCGGGCTCGGTGCTGGAGTTTCTCAAGGTGGTCGGGCCGCTCACCGATCCGGCCGCTCATGGAGGCAATGGCGCGGATGCATTCGATGTGGTGATTCCGTCGATTCCTGGCTACGGCTTTTCCGGCAAACCGACTGAGCCCGGATGGGACCCGGACCAAGTAGCTCGGGTCTGGGGGCAATTGATGCAGCGGCTGGGATATTCCCGCTACGTCGCTCAGGGTGGGGATTGGGGCGGTCCCATCACCAGCGCCATGGCGCGCCAGTCCGTGCCCGGGTTGCTGGGCATTCACCTCAACCTGCCGGCGACGGTGCCTCCGGAGGCGACTGCCGCGCTCGCTGCCGGTGCTCCCGCACCTGCGCGGTATACCGAGCAGGAGCGCGCGACCTACGACGCGCTGGCCGCCTCGATCAAGCAGGGCAACCTGGCCTACAGCGCGATGATGGCTGCGCGGCCGCAACTGATTGGCTACGGCGTTACGGATTCGCCGGCATTCCTCGCGGCGTTCATGCTCGGTCACCCGGGATTTTCCAAATGGTCGTATGGTGCCGACCCGCAGCAATCGCCAGACAAGGATGAAGTGCTGGACGACATCACCTTGTACTGGTTGACCAACAGCGGCGCCTCGGCGAGTCGGCTGTATTGGGAAAACAAAGGGCGCAGTCCGCTTTTTTCTGCGGCGCAGAAGACCGGCGAAATCAAACTACCGGTAGCCGTCACGGTGTTTCCCGACGATGTCTATTTCCCGCCGGAGAGCTGGGCCCGGCGCGCCTATGGCAACCTGATCTACTTCCATCAGGCGACCAAGGGCGGCCATTTCGCCGCCTGGGAGCAGCCGGAGCTTTTTACCGAGGAGCTGCGCACGGCGTTTCGTCCGCTGCGCTGAATCACCTGCGTATCAATTGGGGTCGAGCAACCCGCCGCTCCAGTTACGCGACACCCGGCTGCCGGTGAATTTCGCCACGCCCATGCCCTGGGGGATCAGGCGATCGCGATAGCGCGTCACCAGGCGACCCGCTTGCTCGGCATGCAGCACCACTTCGGAGGACGGGTCGCCCGGGGTCCTGAGGATTCGTGCAAAGCGCTGGCCTTCCTCGACGAAATCCCCCAGCTCCTTTTCGAAGATCAGCACGCCGGGTTGCGGGGCGATGATGGTTTCCATGTGGCCCATTTCCACGGCTTCGACAGGCCAGTCCGCAGGCGTCACTGACTCACCGATGACGCCGAAACCGCATAGCCAGTTGTACAGCCCTTCGGCATCCGACTCGGCGAAACGGTCGCTGACATCGCCCTGCCCGCGCAGCTCCAGGGTTGCCGCCATGCGCTTGTCGGTGACGCCTTCGCGCAGCCACGGGGCGATGATGGTTTCCTCGAAGGAGCCGTCACCGCCGTCATCCCAGATGATCGCCACGTCCATCTTCATCGCCGCCGCCAGTTCGCGGCCACGGGTCTGAAAACTGCGGTGCACGTAGAGGTACGGCAAGGCTTCGTCATCGGTGTGCAGGTCGAGCATTACGTCGGCCGGGGCGGCCAGTTGCACCAGTTTTTTTGCCATTGCTGGACGCAGGTCGAAGGTCGCTCCATGGCCGCCGACTGGTCGAACGCGCGGTTGAAGTTGTGCCCGGTGGCGTCGTGGTAACGCCCGAGAATCCGCCCTTGGCGAAACTGCCCGATGCCCAGCGGATTCGCCTGCGGCACCACGGTGATGTTGCCCTTGAGCCGGCCCTGGGCTTCGGCGGTTTGCAGCCGTTGCATCAGCAGGTGCAGGACCAGCATCCCGGCGATTTCATCGGCATGCACGCCGGCTTGCAGGTGTACGTTGGGCCCGCTGCCGTCGCCTGCGTAACGCCAGGCACCGACCTGCACGGCATCGCCGTTGTTGTTGCTAACACTGAACGAAATATCCTGCGGCATTGGCTTTCCCTCCCGTCATGACCGTTGAAAAACGCTGTGTCGCTGCTGTCGAGGCTGGTGATTGAACAGACGTTCAACTAAGCTCGACTGCGTGAAACCTCACCCAAGGACAGCCTTGTGCCAACCGTTGCCCCGAAGAACCGTCGCGCCGAACCCGAAGACCGCCGCGAAATGCTGGTGGCCGCCACGCTGCGCTGCCTGGGCCGCGACGGTCACGCCGGGATTTCCGTGCGACGCATCGCCACCGAAGCCGGGGTGTCCGTGGGGTTGCTCAACCATCATTTCGGCAGCATCGAGGCCCTGATCGCCGACACCTACCAGCGGCTCGCGAGCGAACTGACCACGGCCCTGCTCCTGGAAATCGAGCAGGCCGGGACACCCGCGCAGAAGATCGACGCCTTCCTGGTCGGCTCGTTCTCGCCCAGGGTCATGGACCCGAAACTGCTCGGCGTGTGGGTGGTGTTCTGGAGCCTGATCCGTCACTCCGAACACGTCAGCCAGTCCCACGAAAAAAGCTACCGCGCCTACCTCGATCTGATCCGCCAGTTGCTCGACGGCCTGGCCGCCAGCGAAGGCTTCGTGATTCACGACACCCGGCTGGCGGCCATCGGCCTATCGGCGATGCTCGACGGTCTCTGGCTCGAGTGGTGCCTGAACCCCGAGACCTTCAGCGCCGCCAACGGATTGCATATCTGCCGTTGCTGGATAAAGGGGCTGCGTCACGGAGCATTCAGCACCGACGACGTCCTGTGATGCGTGCCGGCCGAAGATCATCGCCAGCGTGCCGCTGACCGCGATCAGCCCGGCGCCGATCATCAGCGAGGTGTCCATCAGCGTGCCCCAGACCAGGCTCGACAGCGCGAACGCCCAGATCAGCCCGGTGTACTCGAACGGCGCGAGCAAGGTCGCGGTGGCGCGGCGGAAACTGGCGAACAACAGGAACTGACCGATACCGCCCACCAGCCCGGCGCCGAGCATGCCCAGCCAGGCGGGTGTCGGCGAAGGCGTGTGAGTCCACGGCAGGGCCACCGCCATGCAAATCACGAACACCACGTTGGTGATCAGCATCTGCTCCAGCACCGAGGTCTGCTCGTCCACCTGCCGCAGCTGGATGTAGGTGAACGCCCAGCACATCGCCGCCAGCAGGGTCAGGACGATCGGCAAGGGATCGGTCATGTGGTCGGGGCGACAGGCAATGACCACCCCGATAAAACCGATGATCAGGCTGAACCACTGCCAGCCGCTGGCGCGTTCCTTGAGGATCACCGCCGCCAGCACCGTGACCATGATCGGCGCGGAAAAATATAGGGTGGTCATCTCGGCCAGGGTCAGGTCGCGGGCCGCCGTGTAGTACAGCACCCAGGCGACGATCGACAGCAGGCCGCGCACCACCAGCAGGCGCCGGCTGGGTGAATGCCAGGCCCGGCGGATGACGCGCAGACGGCCTGCCAGCAGCACCGCCACGACCACCACGGCGGCGCGCCAGAACAGAATGGTGACCACCGAATAGTCGGCCACCAGCCATTTGATCAGCGCATCCTGAAACGACAGGAACGCATAGCCCAGGACGCACAGGCCAATGCCTTGCAGCGAGCGGTCAACCGTTGACGAACTCATCAGGCCGACCTGCGCACCGGCGTGCCGCGCCGTTCGGCGAAGGCAAACAGCGCCTCGATCAGGAAGGTCAGGCAGACGTAGACACCGGCCACCAGCAACAGGGGTTCATACACTTGCAGGGTTTGTGCGCGGACCACGTTGGCGGCGCCGAGCAGATCGATCACGGCGATGGTCGAGGCCAGCGCCGTGGACTTGAGCAGCATCACGGTTTCCCCGGCCAGGGTCGGCAGCAACAGGCGCATGGCCCGGGGCAACCGTACCCGCAGCAAGGACTGGCGCTTGGTCATGCCGAAGGCCGACGCCGCTTCCATCTCGCCCTTGGGCACCGCCAGCAGGCCGCCGCGAATCACCTCGCCGACATAGGCGCCGACCGACACCACCAGGGCGAACACGATGTACCAGTAACCATCACGCAAATACGGCCAGAGGAAGCTGCCGCGAATCAGCGGGAACTGGGCAAACAGGCTGCCCAGGCCGTAGTAGAAGATGTAGATCTGGATCAGCAACGGCGTGCCGCGGGTGACGCTGGTGTAGAACAGGCTGACCTTGGCGATCACCTTGTTTTTCGAGATCCGCGCCAGGGCCACCAGGACCGCCAGGGCAAACCCGAACACACTGGCGATCAGTAGAATCGTGAGGGTGGTTTGCAAGCCCCGGCCCAACAGTGCCGCGTATTCAATTATCCACGCTGGAATCATTTCATTTACTCAGCCGGTTCAGTCAACAAGAGGCATCCAGCGACGAATACGTCGCTCAAGCCGACCCGACAGATAGTTCGACGCCAGTGTCACCGCGTAGTACAGCGCGGCAGCCGTGAGGTAGAACAACAGATAGTGGCGCGTCGAACCCGCGCCTTGCTTGGCGGTGTACAGCAGCTCGTTGGTGCCGACCACGCTGATCAGCGCGCTGTCCTTGATCAGGTTGATCCACAGGTTGGCCATCCCGGCCATGGCGTACGGCGCCATGATCGGCAGCGTGACCCGGCGGAACAGCCCGAAACCGCTCAGGCCGAATGCCTTGGCCGCTTCGATCTGGCCGAAGGGAATCGCCTGGATCGCCGCGCGGAAAATCTCCGAGGCGTAGGCGCCCTGCACCAGCCCCAGCACCACGATGGCCGCCAGCGGACCGCTGACATTGACCACGCCGTAGCCCAGGTGGGTCATCAGCGAATTGAGGAGCATGGAACCGACGTAGTACAGCAACAGAATCAGCAGCAGTTCCGGCACCGCGCGGAACAAGGTGGTGTAGCCGCGCATCAGTGCGGCAATCGGCTTCGGCGCGCCCAGCTTGAGGCACGCCACCACCAGCCCGATCGCCAGCCCGAGCACGAAGGCCCCGGCGGAAATCTGCAGGGTCATCCAGAGCCCCTTCAACAGCGCACTGCCCCATCCCTGCTCGGTGAAATTGATCAGATCGAACATTGCCGGCATTTCAGTCTCCCCTGATCCTGTGGGAGCGAGCTTGCTCGCGATGAGGACATGCCAGTCAATATCAATGGTGACTGAACCACCGCTATCGCGAGCAAGCTCGCTCCCACAGGTTTCGCATTTGCCACAGGATCTGTGTTCAGATCAGAACGCAGGCTTCACGCTGGTGCCGAAGTAGCTCTGGGACAGGTCGTCGTAGTCCTTGCTCGCCAGCAACTGCTGGATGGCCTTGTCCAGTTTGGCCTTGAGTTCGGTGTCGTCCTTGCGCATGCCGGCGCCTACGCCTTTGCCGAAAATCGGGTCGTAGGGCACGGTGCTGAGGTAGGCCAGGTCCTTGGCGTCCGGGGTCTTGATGAACGAAGCCATGGCGGTGCCGTCCGCCATCATCAGGTCGATGCGCCCGGCGATCAGGTCGGCGTTGGCCGAGTCCTGGGTGTCGTAGTACTTAACGTCGGCGATTTTTTCGTAGTAGGTCTTCAGGTAGCTGGCGCTGACGGTCGAGTTCTGTACGCCGATGATCTTGCCCTTGAGGTCATCCGGGTACTTCTTCACCGACGCTTCTTTCGGGCCGACGACGGCAATCGCCGAGTCGTAGTAGGCCTTGCTGAAGGCGATCTGTTTTTCGCGTTCTTCGGTCACCGACATCGAGGAAAAGATCACGTCGATCTTCTTCGCCAGCAGCGACGGAATGATGCCGTCCCACGCCACTTCCTTGATCTCGCAATCGGCTTTCATTTCGCTGCACAGCTTGTGGATCAGGTCGACTTCGAAGCCCTTCCACTCACCGTTGGCCTGCTTTTCGGTGTACGGCGGATAGGGTTCGGCGGCCACCGCGAACCTGATCGGCTGTGCCTGGGCTGTACTCATGCCGGCCAGCAATACGCAGGCTGCACCGGTCAACCAGTTTGCAAAACGTCGATTTCCCATGTTGTTTTCCCGTCTTTTTATGATGAGTTAGCGAGTCTGATGAGCGTTGACGAATTGTCGGCAACGCTCGCTGCGTGGGTGTACGAACACTTCGTCCGGCGAACCGGTTTCCTCGATCAGCCCTTGATGCAGGAAGGCGACTTTGGAAGAGACATCGCGTGCGAAGGCCATTTCATGAGTCACCAGGATCATGGTCCGGCCTTCTTCGGCGAGGGAGCGGATCACCCGCAGCACTTCCCCGACCAGTTCCGGGTCGAGTGCCGAGGTGGGTTCATCGAACAGCATGACCTTAGGCCGCATGGCTAGGGCCCGGGCGATCGCCACCCGTTGTTGCTGTCCCCCGGAGAGAAACGCCGGGTACTCGTTGCGCTTGGCCGCAAGGCCCACGCGTTCGAGCAGGGCTTCGGCCCGTTCAGTGGCCTCCGCACGGCTTTCACGCAGGACCTGGGTCGGCGCTTCGATGAGGTTTTCCAGCACGGTGCGATGGGGCCAGAGGTTGAAATTCTGGAACACCATGCCCAGGCTGGAACGGATGCGCACCAGCTGTTTGGCGTCCGACACCAGCGGTGCGCCGGGACGGTTCTGGTTGAGGTGAATGCTTTCACCGTCGACCAGGATGCGGCCCTGGTCCGGCACTTCGAGCATGTTGATGCAGCGCAACAAGGTACTCTTGCCCGAGCCGCTGGCCCCGATCAGCGAGATCACTTCGCCCTCGCGGGCGGTCAGGGACACGCCCTTGAGCACCTCGATATTGCCGAAGCGCTTGTGCAGGCGATCGACCTCGATCATGGTCTTGGCCGCGACCGGTTCGACCGTTGCGGTGCTGGTCACCGTGCCGAGCACCGGCCTCGGCGCCTCACCATTGAGCACCTGGACAAAACCGCGAATACGCTGGCAGGCCTGGGCCAGGCGCTCGTCACTGAGGGTGAACGAAAGCCGCACAAACCCCTGGGCCGGCTCGCCGAACGCCGCCGCATCGAGCACCGAGACGCCCGCCTCGCGCAGCAGGCGCCAGGCGAATTCCAGCGAGGTCAGGCCGGTGCCGCGCACGTCCACCAGCACGAACATTCCGGCATCGGGGTTGAGCACGCTGATGCCCGGGCAATCGGCCAGGCCGGACACCACCAGATCGCGGCGCCGACGATAGATCTCGCGCATGCCGTGGGTGACTTCATCATGGGACTGCACGGCCTTGAGCGCCGCTTCCATGACAAACCCGGGCAAGCCGTAGAGCATGCTCAGCACCAGGGTTTCGACATGGTTGACCAGGGTTTCATTGGCCATGACCCAGCCGATGCGCCAACCGGTCATGGCATGGGATTTCGACAGGCTGCCGATCACCACGCAACGCTCGGCCATGCCCGGCAACGCTGCCAGGCTCTGGTGTTCACGCTCGTAGGCGAGGCTCTCGTAGACCTCGTCCACCACCACCCACAGGTCATGGGCGATGGCGAGGTCGGCGATGGCTTGCAGCTCTTCGCGACCCAGCACCACGCCGGTGGGGTTGTTCGGGTTGGAGAAGAAAATCGCCCGGGTGCGCGGGGTGATGGCCTTGGCCAGCACGGCGGCATCGAGGCGGAAACCCGAGTCCGCCGCGCAGGGCACCCGCACCAGCGTGGCGCCGGAGGCCTTGAGCGTGGCTTCGTAGGTGACGTACATCGGATCGAAGGCGATCACTTCGTCGCCGGCACCGAGCAGGCACATCGAGGTGGCGAACAGGGCGTTCTGCGCACCTGCCGTGAGAATGATGTTCGAGGCCTGCACTTCGCGGCCGATCGACTGGCTGTAGCGACCGGCGATGGCTTCGCGCAAGGCCTGGCGGCCGGCGATTTCGGTGTAGTGGGTATCCCCTTCGCGCAGGGCGTGGATGGCGGCGTCGGTGATGAAATCGGGAGTGGGGAAATCCGGGTCGCCGACGCTGAGGATGATCACGTCCTCGCCGTTGCGTTGTGCTGCATTGGCCGCGTAGTGAATATCCCAGGCGGCAACGCCTTGGCCACTGATCCGTTCAACAAAGGGTGAAAACCGCATGCCAGTGCCTCGTTCGAATTGAAGAAACGCAAGCCCGCAACCAGCCGGGGGAAGGTGGCCCCCAACATAGTCCAGACTGAACACTCGTTCAACAGAAAACTCACAAGGCTTCGCGTTCAGCGCAAACAGGTCGTTTTCACGACAGTCGCGCCGTTTTTCAGCACGGCGCGATCAAGCGACGTGAAACGATTTTGCTGACTGCTCCCAGCATCAGCGCCAAAAGAATCAGCCCCGCAGCCACCGCAAACGTCAACCGCATCCCCTGCGCGATAGCCTCGGGTTGCGCCTGCAAGATATCCTCGCTGGCCGTGCCGAAGGCGAACACGGCGCCCATGACCGAGGCGCCCGTGATCAAGCCGAGATTGCGCGACAACCCGAGCAGGCCGGAAACCACACCACGTTGTTGCGCCTCGATTTGCAGCATGACGGCGGTATTGTTCGCCGCCTGGAACAGCGCATAGCCGGCCGTGAGGACCACCAGAGGCGCGAGGTAACCGGGTACACCGACGCTCATCGGCATCAGCGCAAGGATGCAGGCGCCGGTCAACATGGTAATCAGCCCGAGCGCACCCGAACGCTGCGCGCCCAGCCGGTCGACCAGGCGTCCGGCGGGCATGCCGGCCAGTGCCGCCACCAGCGGGCCGGCCGACATCACCAGCCCGACACTTGCCGCCTTCAACCCCAGCGCACCCGACAGATAGAAGGGGCCGACCACCAGGGTGGCCATGACCACCGTAGTCACCAGTGCGCTCATGGCGAACCCGGCGCTCAGCAGCGGATTGCCCAACATCGCCAGGTTGACCAGCGGCGACTCAGCCGTTTGCTCGACGAACACGAACAGGATCAGGCCGATCACCGCGACCAGCAGCAGTGCGGTATTGAGCGGGCCGAAGCTGTCGCGCCCGAGGGTCATGGCCAGCGTGTAAGCCAACAGGGTCAGGACCAGTACCAGCGTGCCGAGTGCGTCGAAGTCCGGCCGGGTGGAGGTGAATTCGTGGCGATCCACCGGCAAAAAACGCCAGGCCAGTCCGAACGCCAACACCCCCAGGAATACGCTGAGCAGAAAAATCCCCTGCCAGCCCACCTGGGCAATCAACACGCCGCCAAGCGTCGGCCCCAGGCAAGTGCCTATCGCCGACATCGTGCCGAGCACGCCCATCGCGCTGCCGGTTTTTTCCTTGGGCACCGCCCCGCTCACCAGCGCCATGGTCAGCGCCATCATGATGGCCGCGCCGACGCCCTGAAGGGCCCGGGCGGCAATCAGCAACCACAGGCCGGGCGCCAGGGCGCAGAGGAGCGAGGCGACGGTAAACAGCGCAATGCCAATCAGCAGCAAGCGCCGCCGCCCCATGAGGTCGCCGAGCCGGCCAACGCTGACGATCAGCGCGGTGATGCTCAACAGATAGGCGAGCACCACCCACTGCACGGCCTGGAACGACGCAGAAAACGCCTCGGCCAATACCGGCAGCCCAACGTTGGCAATGCTGGTGCCCAGGGATGCCAGCAGCATGGATAACGACAGGCTGGCCAAGGCGCCTCGAATCGATAGGGACTTCATTTTCTTGCGACTCCGCAAACAGGTTGTACCGAGACTAAGCCCGGCCATACCATGGCGGAAGACGCAGCGGTTGCACTTAATACATGCATATAACGCCACAGATCCACAAACCAGTGTGGGAGCGAGCCTGCTCGCGAAGAGGCCATCAGCTTCAACATCAACGTTGGCTGACATACCGCTTTCGCGAGCAGGCTCGCTCCCACAGGACCCCATTCCGATGCCCGATCTGAATTTGCTGATCACGCTCAACGTGTTGCTCGAAGAATGCAGCGTCGCGCGAGCGGCACAGCGTTTACGCCTAAGCCCATCCGCCATGAGCAGGGCCTTGGCGCGACTGCGCGAAACCACGGGCGATCCGCTGTTGGTGCGGGCCGGACGTGGACTGGTGCCCACCCCTCGGGCGCTGGAGTTGCGTGAACGCGTCGGTGTGCTCGTGCAGGACGCCGAAGCCGTGCTGCGCCCCGCCGAGGTACTCGATCTCAAGCAACTGACCCGCACCTTCACCCTGCGTACCAGCGACGGTTTCGTGGAAAACTTCGGACCGCCACTGATCGTCCGCCTCAACGCAGCAGCGCCCGGTGTCCGCTTGAATTTCGTGCAGAAGCTCAACAAGGACAGCACCCTGCTGCGCGACGGCTCGGTGGACCTGGAAACCGGCGTGATCGACGAGTCCACCAGCCCCGAAGTGCGCACCCGGATGCTGTTTCGCGACCGCTTCATTGGCGTCGTGCGCAAGGGCCATCCACTGGCTCGCGGCGAGATGACAGCGGTTCGTTATGCCGCCGCCCGGCACATCCTGGTCTCGCGCCGGGGCCACGAAAAAGGCGTCATGGACGACGCCTTGAATGAGCTGGGATTGCAACGGGAGATCATCACCATCGTCGCCGGTTTTTCCTCTGCGATCGCATTGGCGCGGGCTTCAGACCTGGTCGCCAGCGTGCCGCAGCGGCACGTCGGCAACCTTTGCCAGGGGATGCACTGCTTTGCCCTGCCCTTCCCCACGCCAGCGATCACGGTTTCGATGCTGTGGCATCCGCGCATGGACGCCGACCCGGCGCATCGCTGGCTGCGCGGTTGTGTGTGGGAGGTTTGCAGTGCGCAATGATCCGGTGTCGCCTACTGCTTGAGAATCAGCAGCGGCTCGCCTTTCTTGACGATGTAGGTGGCCAGTTCCGATGCCTTGTCCTGGCCCACGTTCTTCGCCACATGCGCGACGCCTTCAGGGATGTACAACGAATCGCCGGCCTTGAGCGTCACCGGTGCCCGCCCTTCCAGTTGATACTCGAAGGTGCCGCTGATCACGTGGGCCACCTCTACGCCCGGGTGGGCATGCTTGGGCGAAGTCACGCCCGTATCGAAGTCCACGAGCACCTGAATCACTTCGCGATCGGCGGCGCCGAGGTCGTCACGCAACAGGTCCGTGCGATGCAGCCCTTGTTGCCAGCTTTTGACGGCTGGAGCCGGCTGTACTTCCTGGGCCTGCGAGAGGCTCGCGAAAGTCGCCAGCCCCGCTGCCGCCAGGGCGATGCCAAGCTTGCCGATGGTGTGACGGGTGTTGATACGCAACATAGCCTTGCCTCCAGTTGAATCATGCTCGGCCGCGTCGAAAGTGGCGCGGTGCCGGTGATTGCATTTGAAGGCCGCCGTGTATCGCCAGGGTGTCGGGAAACACAGGTTTTGTATGCCCGGGTAACGGTGGGCGCTGCGGATACCTGCGGATACAAACGGGTGCATTGTACTCAACACTTATGCCCAACCCTTCAGCACAACAGGCAGCGTCGCCAAGACTGAACTAGCGTTACAGGCAAGGTCTTCATGCCAGCGATCCACTGCCAACCGGCAAGGAGTTGTGATGCGTGCCACGGCATTTTCAGTCGGTCAGCCAGCCCCCTGGTTCCATTGCCGCACTCAACTCAGAGAACGCTTTTGCTTCGATACCATTGCCGGTCGGTATGTCGTGCTGTGTTTTTTCGGGTCTGCGGCTGACCCTGCAGCCACTGAAATACTGGACAGTATCCAGGCCCATCGCCAGCGGTTCGATGATGCTCAAGTCTGCTTCTTTGGTGTTTCCGTCGATCCTGATGATGAAAAGCTCAAGCGCGTGGAAAGTTTGATCCCCGGCATACGCTTCATCTGGGATTTCGATCGGGCGGTCAGTCAGCTCTACGGTGTCTTGCAGCCAGACGGCAGCATCAGGCAAATGACCTATGTGCTGGATCCTGCGCTACGTGTCCTGGCCATTGTCCCGATAGAGGCAGCGATTGATAACCATGTCCCCTCGTTGGTGCGCTATCTGGATAAATTGCCTGCACTGGCCGCGCCACATGCCGCCACGCCACACGCCCCCGTCCTGGTGGTTCCGCGGATATTCGAGCCGTCGTTGTGTAAGGCACTGATAAGTTATTACGACGAACGCGGCGGAGAGGAATCCGGGTTCATGACAGAGCAGGCGGGGAAAACCGTCCACATCAAAGACCACAGCCACAAGAAACGTCGTGACTGCGTCATTGAAGATGAAGTTCTATCCAAGGCCTGTTCATTGCGTATCACCAACCGCCTGCTGCCAGAGTTACAGAAAGCCTTCCAGTTCAATGCCACTCGAATGGAGCGCTATCTGGTGTCCTGCTACAACAGCGAGGAAGGCGGGTATTTCCGGCCCCACAGGGATAACACCACGAAGGGTACGGCACATCGCCGTTTTGCCGTTTCCCTGTTTCTCAATTCGGGAGAATTCGAAGGTGGCTTTCTCCGTTTCCCGGAGTATGGAAAAGGGCTTTACAGCGCTCCCACAGGAGGGGCTGTGGTGTTTTCCTGTTCACTTTTGCACGAGGCCACTTCGGTAACCCAGGGAAGCCGTTATATGTTTCTGCCGTTTCTATACGATGAAGCTGCCAGCGCCATTCGAGAGGAAAACCTCTCGTTCATTCAACGCTGACTGGCGAGCAACACACTTCTGCTTTCGGTTCATGGTTGCGACATAAACCGACGAAATCGAATGAATGCCGCGACCGGGTAATATCTAAAAAACAGAATATTTACAAGCGTCAGATTATATATCAAATACATTATGCCAGATGACAAAATCGCGTATAAAAACTCGCTCCTCCCGAAAAAACTCATTTTCTTTTTAGCAATTAAATTAGTGTAATCAAGATAATTAATATAAATCACAAAAAAAGAAAGCAAAACCAAAAAAAACGGCAACATCAAAAAAACGCGTAGCGGTGCGTCTTCAAAATTAGACGCTGTAAATTTCGATTTACTTATAATTAAATACGAGTAGCCCAGCGCAAAAAACGGTGCAAGCAAACAAATATAGTTAGCGACAACCTTGGAAACCAGAGGAAAATTAGACGAGCCAAAACCCACACTCCCGAAAAAATATCTATCAATATCACTATCAAGAGCAGAGTAAAATGACGTATCCGCGTACGCTGGAACAAGAATTGAAAAAAAGAAAATTGGCAACAACGTAAGTGCAAGAAAAAAATAGGGCACTTTCGCTTTTACAAACTTTATCCCTGATTGCACCTTTAACACTCCATATATTTGAAAAGCTTCACGCCACCCTGCATCGCAGGGCAATTTCTGAAAAACATATTGATTCAAGATAACCAGTCGCGCAATGCACTTAAGGACGCAGTCGAGGATGAAATCCTGGAGAGCAATTCGCTCTCTGGATGGGCCTACAAGAATCGTGAACAGTTCAAGGAGGAAGATGCCCCATTCACTGGGTAATCTGGTCACTGGATGCCCTCCGCTGATGCAGAAGCCGGAGGGCACGTCATTCCAGCGTTACGCCAACCTCCCCTATTTCAGATCGAAACGATCCAGGTTCATCACTTTGGTCCACGCAGCGACGAAGTCCTTGACGAACTGCTGCTGCGAATCGGTGCTGGCATAGAATTCGGCCACCGCACGCAGCTGCGCATTGGAGCCGAAGACCAGGTCAACCCGGGTGCCCGTCCACTTCACCGCACCGGTCTTGCGATCACGTCCTTCAAACTCCTGTTGGGCGTCCGACACCGGCTTCCACTCCACGCCCATATCGAGCAGGTTGGTGAAGAAGTCGTTGGTCAGCGCCTCCGGCCGTTGGGTGAACACACCGTGTTTGCTCTGGCCGACATTGGCGTTCAACACCCGCAGGCCACCCAGCAATACGGCCATTTCCGGCGCGCTGAGCGTCAGCAGTTGGGCCTTGTCGATCAGCAGTTTTTCGGCGGGCACACGGTACTGTTGCTTCAGGTAGTTGCGGAAGCCGTCGGCAATCGGCTCAAGGAAACCGAAGGAATCGACGTCGGTCTGTTCCTGGCTGGCGTCCGTACGTCCCGGGCTGAACGGCACCGTCACACTGTGGCCGGCATTTTTCGCCGCCTGTTCGACACCTGCGCCACCGGCAAGCACGATCAGGTCGGCCAGGGAGATTTTCTTGCCGTCGGTTTGCGCGCTGTTGAAATCCTTCTGGATGCCTTCGAGTTTGCCCAGCACATTGGCCAGTTGCTCCGGCTGGTTGGACTGCCAGGATTTTTGCGGAGCCAGGCGCAGACGCCCGCCGTTGGCGCCGCCGCGTTTGTCGGAGCCACGGAAGGTGGAAGCCGCCGCCCAGGCGGTCGATACCAGCTGCGAGACCGACAGGCCGGACGCCAGCACCTTGCTTTTCAGGCCTGCCACATCGCTGTCATTGACCAGCGGATGATCGACCTCGGGGATCGGGTCTTGCCACAGCAGCTCTTCGGTCGGCATTTCCGGGCCGAGGTAACGCGAGAGCGGGCCCATGTCACGGTGAAGCAGTTTGTACCAGGCGCGCGCGAAGGCATCGGCCAGTTGATCGGGATTGGCCAGGAAGCGCCGGGAGATCGGCTCGTAGATCGGGTCGAAACGCAGGGCCAGGTCCGAGGTCAGCATGGTCGGATCACGGCGCTTGGATGGATCGAAGGCATCGGGAATGGTCCCGGCACCGGCACCGTTCTTCGGCTTCCACTGATGGGCGCCGGCGGGGCTCTTGGTCAGTTCCCAGTCAAAACCGAAGAGGTTTTCCAGGTAGTTGTTGCTCCATTTGGTCGGCGTGGTGGTCCAGGTCACTTCCAGGCCGCTGGTGATGGTGTCGGCACCCTTGCCGGTGCCGAATGTGCTCTTCCAGCCCAGGCCTTGCAGTTCCAGACCGGCGGCCTCGGGCTCCGCCCCGACGTTGTCGGCAGGCCCGGCGCCGTGGGTCTTGCCGAAGGCGTGGCCACCGGCGATCAGCGCCACGGTTTCCTCATCGTTCATCGCCATGCGGCCGAAGGTTTCGCGGATGTCCTTGGCCGAAGCGACCGGATCAGGCTCGCCTTCCGGGCCCTCCGGGTTCACGTAGATCAGGCCCATCTGCACCGCGGCGAGGGGGTTTTCCAGATCGCGGCCATTTTCGGTACGGCTGTCTTCGTTCCGCCCTGGCTCAGCCACCAGCGGCACGTCGCCTGGCGGTTGCGCGGGCTTGCTGTCGTCTTTGCCATAGCGGCTATCGCCACCCAGCCATTTTTTTTCAGAACCCCAGTAAACGTCTTCGTCCGGCTCCCAGACATCCGCGCGCCCACCGGAAAACCCGAAGGTCTTGAAGCCCATGGATTCCAGGGCGACGTTGCCAGTGAGGACGATCAGGTCGGCCCAGGAGATTTTGTTGCCGTACTTTTGCTTGATCGGCCAGAGCAGCCGGCGAGCCTTGTCGAGGCTGACGTTGTCGGGCCAGCTGTTGAGCGGTGCAAAACGTTGCTGGCCGGAACCGGCGCCACCCCGGCCGTCGCCGGTGCGATAGGTGCCGGCGGCGTGCCAGGACATACGAATAAAGAGGGGCCCATAGTGACCGAAGTCCGCCGGCCACCAGTCCTGGGAATCGGTCATCAGTGCTGTCAGGTCGTTTTTCAGCGCCTGGAAGTCCAGGCTCTTGAAGGCTTCGGCGTAGTTGAAGTCGCCCCCCAACGGGTCAGACTTGGGCGAGTGCTGGCTCAAGATCTTCAGGTTCAGTTGGTTCGGCCACCAGTCGCGGTTCGTCGTGCCACCGCCAGCGGCGTGATTGAACGGGCATTTCGATTCAGTTGACATGGCATCTCCTCTTTATTTTGTTTTAGCTAACCACCCTTGAGCGTGGATCCGGATCACCGATTGATGAAATAGCTTTTCGGTATGGGATCCATAGCCATAAGGCTATGACGGCCCCGCGATCAGTCGCTCCAGAACATCCATTAAAGTACCGGTCGGGGAAACTGTCGCTTCATCCGGGGAGATAGCTGATAAACAGCGCAAATCAGAAACGAGAGGCAAGATCATCAACACCTGCCACAATGGATTAATACTATTGCTACAGGGACGTCGGCGATCGGCAGGATCGTTTTGCGCGAGAGGTTTCGCCATGTACGTCAAAGCCATTGTCATCTGGGTAGTGCTGGCGATCATCGTCGTCGCCGTGCTCTGTCGCCTGGTGCATAACGCCAAGGTCGCCGACCGCGCACTCAAGATCACCAAGCCGGACAGTCAGCCCCCCGGACGCAAGGGTGACAAGGCTCCATGACCTGCGGACAGACCAATAAAAAACCGGCCTTTTGGGCCGGTTTTTTTATCTCGCTCAACAGCACTTGGGTCCGGCTTTACTGCCGTAACGGGCCTCCTGGCGTTCGCGGAAGAACGCCTCGTAGTCCATCACCGGTTTGTCCGGGTGCTTGTTCTGCATGTGCTCGACGTAGTTGTCGTAGTCGGGCATGCCGACCATCAGGCGCGCGGCCTGACCGAGGTATTTACCCAGGCGACTCAGGTCATTGAACATGCTGCCCTCCTCGCTTACGCATTCGGCAGCGCCTGGAACGGCGCTTCTTTATCCGTACGCTCCTTGGTGCCCCAGGCGGAAATACCGACCTTGAGCGCGAAGAACAGGATGCTGAACACCACGAACAGGAACAGCGCGGTCAACGTCGCGTTGGTGTAGGCGTTGAAGATCACGTGCTGCATCTGGTCGATGCTCTTGGCCGGGGCCAGCACCTGACCGTTGGCCAGGGCATCGCTGTATTTTTTCGCCAGGGCGAGGAAGCCGATCGCCGGGTTGGCGTCGAACAGCTTGATGAAGCCGGCGGTGGTGGTGCAGATCAGCAGCCATACCGCTGGCAGCAAGGTGACCCAGACGTAACGCTGACGTTTCATCTTGATCAGCACCACGGTGCCGAGCATCAGCGCGATACCGGCCAGCATCTGGTTGGAGATGCCGAACAGCGGCCACAGGGTGTTGATGCCGCCCAAAGGATCGATCACGCCCTGGTACAGCAGGTAACCCCACATGGCCACGCAACCGGCCGTGGCGATCAGGTTGGCGGTCCAGGATTCGGTGCGACGCAGGGATGGCACGAACGAACCGAGCAAGTCCTGGAGCATGAAGCGCCCGGCACGGGTACCGGCGTCGACTGCAGTCAGGATGAACAACGCTTCGAACAGGATCGCGAAGTGGTACCAGAACGCCATGGTGTTCTCGCCCGGCAACACGTGGTGCAGGATCTGCGCGATCCCCACCGCCAGGGTCGGCGCACCGCCGGCACGGGCCAGGATGGTGGTCTCACCGATGTCGCGGGCCACTGCTTGCAACGCTTCCGGCGTGATCGCAAAACCCCAGCTGCTGACGGTTTGCGCGACGGTAACTGCATCGGCGCCCACCACGGCAGCCGGGCTGTTCATGGCGAAGTACACGCCCGGATCGATCACCGATGCGGCGACCATGGCCATGATCGCCACGAAGGACTCCATCAGCATGCCGCCGTAACCGATGTAGCGGGCATGCCCTTCACTGGCGAGCAATTTCGGCGTGGTGCCGGAAGCGATCAGCGCATGGAAACCCGATACCGCGCCACAGGCGATGGTGATGAACAGGAACGGGAACAGGCCACCCTTCCATACCGGGCCGGTGCCGTCGATGAACTGGGTCAGTGCCGGCATTCTCAGCTCGGGCATGGTCACCAGGATGCCGATGGCCAGGGCGACGATGGTGCCGATCTTCAGGAAGGTGGAGAGGTAGTCGCGCGGCGCCAGGATCAGCCACACCGGCAAGACCGCGGCGACGAAGCCGTAGCCGATCAGCATCCAGGTGATCTGGATACCGGTAAAGGTGAAGGCCTTGGCCCAGACCGGGTCAGCGGCAATCTGCCCGCCAAGCCAGATCGAACCGAGCAGCAACAGCACGCCGACCACCGAGATTTCGCCGATGCGGCCCGGGCGGATGTAGCGCATGTAGACGCCCATGAACATCGCGATCGGCACGGTCGCCATCACCGTGAACATGCCCCACGGGCTCTCGGCCAGGGCCTTGACCACGATCAGCGCCAGCACCGCGAGGATGATGATCATGATCAGGAAGCAACCGAACAGCGCAATGGTGCCGGGGATGCGGCCCATTTCCTCACGGACCATGTCGCCCAGGGAGCGGCCGTTGCGGCGGGTGGACATGAACAGGACCATGAAGTCCTGCACGGCACCGGCCAGCACCACGCCGGCGATCAGCCACAGCGTGCCGGGCAGGTAGCCCATCTGCGCCGCCAATACCGGACCGACCAGAGGACCGGCGCCGGCGATAGCCGCGAAGTGGTGACCGAAGAGCACGTGTTTGTTGGTCGGTATGTAGTCCAGACCATCGTTGTTGAGCACAGCCGGCGTGGCCCGATTGGGGTCCAGCTGCATCACTTTATTGGCGATGAACAGGCTGTAGTAGCGGTAGGCAACAAGGTAGATGGCGACGGCTGCGACTACGATCCACAGGGCGTTGATCGCTTCGCCGCGGCGCAGGGCCACGACACTCAGCGCAATCGCTCCCAGGACAGCCACGGCAAACCAGGCGAGGTGTTTAGCCAGACGGGGCATAGCGTGTCTCCTGCCGACAGCCAGTGACTGCGGCGGTAATTTTTATAATTGTGTCCGCGATGCGGAGCTGGCCCAATATCCGCGCATGGCGTCCACAAATAAATCCGCGTTACTACGTACGTGGTGTCTACGTAGTACTACGTAGGCACCACGATCTCCTTGTGGGAGCGGGCTTGCCCGCGATGGGGCCATAACATTCAACATCTATGTCGGCTATCAGACCGCCATCGCGGGCAAGCCCGCTCCCACAGGGTTCTGCGTTGGCTACACATTCATGGTGAGCCACAGATCACTGTGGGAGCGGGCTTGCCCGCGAAGAGGGAGTGTCAGTTGACATTGATGGTGCTGACGCCCCGCTATCGCGAGCAAGCTCGCTCCTACAGGGCGTATCTTTGGCATATGATGCCGAGCCTTCGCGTGGGCAGGAGTCAACATGCAGCTCAAACACAAGATCGTCGCCCTCGGGATTCTGCCGCTGGTGCTGGCCATTGCCGTCATTTGCGCGCTGGTGATTTCCCTCAACCGCCAACTGGGCGATCAACAGGCACAACTGATCGAAGACAGCATTCTGGCGAGCAAGCGCGCGGAGCTGAAAAACTACGTGGAAATGGCCCAGAGCCTGATCGCCCCCCTGTACGACGACGGCCACGGCGATGCCCGCGCCCAGCAACAGGTGTTGGAAGAACTGCGCAAGCTCAGCTTCGGCATCAACGGCTACTTCTTCGTCTACGACCACGAAGGCCGCAGCCTTATGCACGCGCGGCAGTCGGAACTGGTCGGCCAATACCTCTGGGACATGAAAGACCCCCACGGCCTGCCGGTGATTCAGGCGCTGCTGCAAAGCGCGCAATCGGGCGAAGGCTTCCAGCGCTACGCCTGGAACAAGCCCTCCTCCGGCCAGGTGACCGACAAGCTCGCCTACGTGGTGATGCTCGATCGCTGGGGCTGGATGCTCGGCACCGGCATCTACCTCGAAGACGTCGAGCGTGCCACCCAGCAGGCCCGCGCCGAAGTGGCCATGGGCATCCGCAAGACCATGATGGCGATTGCCGTGGTTGCCCTGGTCGCGGTGCTGTTCGTGTTCGCCACGGGCATGACCCTCAACGTCAGCGAACATCGCCTGGCGGACAAGAAACTGCAGCGCCTGACCCAGCGCATTGTCAGCCTGCAGGAAGAAGAACGATCGCGGGTGTCCCGCGAACTGCACGACGGCATCAGCCAGGTGCTGGTGTCGATCAAGTTTCAGTTCGAACTGGCCAGCCATCTGCTGGAACGCGGACAAGCCGACGACAAGGGTTTGAACGCACTCAGAGACGCCACCGAGCGCCTGGGCGATGCCATCGGTGAAGTGCGCAGCCTGTCCCACGACCTGCGCTCCTCCTTGCTCGACACCCTCGGCCTGCCGGCGGCCATCGGCCAACTCGCCGCCGAATTCGAGCAGCGCAGCGGGCTGACCGTGACCTATGACGAAAATGAGTTCGACTGCCTGCTGGTCGACGGCGCGGCGGTTTCGCTGTTCCGCATCGTCCAGGAAGGCCTGACCAATATCGAACGCCACGCCCAAGCGAAAAACGTATCCATTACCCTGCGCGGCTGCGACGAGTCCGTGCGCCTGACCCTGGTCGATGACGGCATCGGATTCAACGTCGCCCAGGTCGAACGTCGTCAGGCCGGCATTGGCCTGCGTAACATCCGCGAACGCGTCGAACATTTTGGCGGGCGCTTCGATTTGATCTCGATGCCGGGCAGAAGCGAGCTGGACGTACGGCTGCCAATGAAACCAGGCACAAAACGCTGAGCCTGCGCAAAACTACAAGAGTGAATATTGCGATGAACCTGCCCTCCCCGATCCGCGTCGCCCTGGTCGACGATCACTCCCTGGTCCGCGACGGCATCAAGGCGCTGCTGGCCGTGATGTCGCCCCTGGAAATGGTCGGCGAAGCGGAAAACGGCGCCGAGGCCATCGAGATGGTCGGACGCTGCCGGCCGGACCTGCTGCTGGTCGACATCAGCCTGCCGGACATGAACGGCCTGGAGCTGACCCGCGTGCTGCGCAGCCAGTACCCGTCGCTCAAGGTGCTGGTGCTGAGCATGTACGACAATTACGAATACGTGAGCGAGTCGGTGCGCTCCGGCGCCAGCGGCTACGTGCTGAAAAACGCCCCGTCACGGGAAATCATCGCCGCCATCGAAGCCATCACCAGCGGCGGAACCTTCTACAGCGCCGAAATCGCCCAGCGCCTGATCGCCGACCGCAACACCGACAACGAACTGACCCCGAGGGAAAGCCAGGTCCTGTCGAAGATGGCGCAAGGCTTGAACAACAAGGAAATGGCCCGGGAACTGGACATCAGCGTGCGCACGGTGGAAACCCATCGCCTGAGCATCCGGCGCAAACTCAACATCGACAAACCGGCCGCGCTGGTCAAGTACGCCCTCGATCACGGCCTCATCTCCCGCTGACACCTCGAACCCTGTGGGAGCGAGCCTGCTCGCGAAGAGGCCGGCACGTTTAACATTGATGGCGACTGACACACCGCCTTCGCGAGCAGGCTCGCTCCCACAAGGATCAGCGAATCATCCATTGACTGCGTCGATAGTCACCATTGATTCAATGAAGTTCTCTTAAAAAATCCACGGCGTAACATCTGCTCCATACCAACCCATAAGCACCCCGGAGCACACGATCATGAAACGCCAGACCCTCCTCAGCATCGCTTTCTCGGTTTTCGCAGTTAACGCTTTTGCCGCTACCTCTGCCCAACCTGTGGTCGCTGAAGGCGGCTCGGATCGTCTGATTGAAAGCCGTGTGGCCGAGGGTGGTTCCGATCGCCTGATCGAAAACCGCGTCGCCGCCGATGGCTCCGACAAGCTGATGCAGAACCGTGTTGCCGAAGGTGGCTCTGACAAACTGCTGCAGAACCGCGTAGCTGAAGGTGGCTCCGACAAACTGCTGCAGAACCGCGTCGCGTAAACAAACCGCGTCACCACAACGCCCAACAAAAACCCGGCCTGATCAGCCGGGTTTTTTCAAGGATTTCTTGAACCGGCAGATCATCCGTTATCTACCCATCATTCAAGCTTTCAAAGCTTGGCGATGGAGACCTCCGTCGACTTGACGAAGGCAATCACCTCGCTGCCCACCTTCAACTCCAGGCTGCGCACCGAACGCGTGGTAATCACGGAAGTGACGATCCCGGAGGCGGTTTGCACGTCGATTTCGGAGACCACTTCGCCTTCGAATATTTCCTTGATGACGCCCTTGAACTGGTTACGGACGTTGATCGCTTTGATGGTCATGATGAGGCTTCCTGTCTGGCGTCGGGACCATCCGCATGGATGGGCAGGCCCTCAAGATGCACGGCATCGAACAACACCAAAAGGAATATATAATTACATGCTTAGACCTTTTGGAAATATAAAGGGCATTCATGCGCGCCTGAAAAATCGTCTAACAATAAGAACGAAAAAGAATTAACAAATGAAAATTAAGTATTTATCGTTATAAAAATAGCAGCGTACTCTCCAGTCATCCCGTCATTCATCACCACAGTGAAGTGCCCCATGAATCCGACTGACAACCTCATCGATTTCGCCAGCTACCGCAAACGCAAACAAGCACAGCAACGGGCACGGGCCATGTGGGAGATGTACGCACGCAACGCGGGACTACAGGCATTGCAGTGGGTTCAGGCGTCTCGGTCTACCGAGACACGTCAGGCGTGAACGCGCACGAACCCTCGCGCTTTCTGATAAGTGCGCACGAGCCTGTGCTGGACCTGAACAATCCGGATGCCCCGGAAGAGGACCCGATCTGCGAGCGGGTCGGACAAAACCTGCTGCGTCTGCGCAGCAAGCGTCATCTGTCCCTTGATGCCCTGGCCCGACAGTGCGGCGTGAGCCGCGCCATGCTGGCGCAAATCGAATCGGGGCGCAGCGTGCCGTCCATCAAGGTGCTGTGCAAAATCGCCAAAGGCTTGAAGGTATCGGTGGCCGCGTTTCTGGAGCATCGGGCCTTCGAAGGAGTGGCCCTGTTGTCGGCGAGCCAGAGCAAACGCCTGGTCAGTGCCAACGGCGCTTTTGTCAGCCGCGCCCTGTTCCCCTTTGACGTGGCGCGCCAATCGGAATTCTACGAACTGCGCCTGAGCGCGTTGGGAGAGGACCAGTCGCAGGGCCATGGCCCAGGTGTCCAGGAAAACCTCGTGGTGGCGCAGGGTGTGCTGGAAATCAGCGTCAACGATGAACGTTACCTGCTATCCACGGGGGACTCGATCCTGTTTTACGCCGACCAGCCCCACCGCTATCGCAACCCCGCCGACAGTGAGGCCGTGGCCTATCTTGTAGTGACCTACCCCGAACGCCTGGACTAAAACCGCCTTCTTGTAGGAGCGAGCTTGCTCCGGGCGGCGATCCGACGATGGACGTCAACGATAACGCGGGTTTTCTGAAAAAACGCGTCAGCCTTGAGCCCATCGTCGGATCGCCGCCCAGAGCAGGCTCGCTCCTACAGGTACAGGTACAGTGCAGCGATCAGCAAGTGCAGCACATCAGCGGCATGCCGTTGCAGCTCATCATCATCGGCATGCTGCAGTCGTTCATCATTTTCATCATCAGGGCACAGCAGTTTTTCATCATGTCCATGTTCATGCCGGCCATCGGCATGATTTTGCACATCATGCAGTCCGCCATGAGCGTGCATTCCATCACGCACTTCATCGACGGCATCGGCATGCCCATCATCGGCATCGGCATCATCATGTTCATCATCGGCATGGCCATGCTCGCCGGGGACATGCACATCATGCTCATGTTGCCGCAGTGCATCATCATCGGCATGCCGCAGTTCATCATCAACTGCATCATTTCAGCGCTGTTCCGGAACATGGCCATGTCCATGCCAGCGGCCGGCATCATCTTGCACATCATGCCGTCGTCCATCATGTCGCAGGACATGGTCGCCATCATCATCGGCATGCCCATCATCGACATCATTGGCATGTTGGCGTTCATCGGCATTTGCATCTGCATGGCATTCATCATGGTGTTGTTCCCTGAAGGACTGGATAGTTGGACGAAGCTGATGAAGGCGGATTCTAGGGAATCGGCCGGCCGCGACAAGCTGGCGATCAAGCAGCCAAAGTCGATGTCGCGGCAGGCTTTACGAGGCAGGCAGGAGGATTGTTTCTGCTGTGACGAACGATCCGATTCGATCACGGACAAGGTAAAAACCATGACGCGGATTATTCGGTTATGGATATGCAGATTGCATCTATTTAAATAACTTAAAGAAATAAACGTTCTAACCTATCCCATAAAGAACACCGAATCATCCATTGACTGCGTCGATAGTCACCATTGATTCAATGAAGTTCTCTTAAAAAATCCACGGCGTAACATCTGCTCCATACCAACCCACAAGTACCCCGGAGCACACGATCATGAAACGCCAGACCCTCCTCAGCATCGCTTTCTCGGTTTTCGCAGTTAACGCTTTTGCCGCTACCTCTGCTCAACCTGTGGTCGCTGAAGGCGGCTCGGATCGTCTGATTGAAAGCCGTGTGGCAGAGGGTGGTTCCGACCGCCTGATCGAGAATCGTGTCGCTGAAGGTGGCTCTGACAAACTGCTGCAAAACCGCGTCGCTGAAGGTGGTTCCGACAAGCTCCTGCAAAACCGCGTCGCTGAAGGCGGCTCGGATCGTCTGATCCAGAATCGCACTGCCTGAAAAAGTTGCTCTACTACCGCCCCACAAAAAAACCGGCCTGATCAGCCGGTTTTTTTGTAATGGTCAGCCTCGCGGAGGACTGAGATCTTCAGGCCAGAGTAGGGGCAGTCTCACCCCTGCTTGCCCGCTGAGCATCCAGCAGCACATCCAGAGTGGTGAGAAACAGGTCATGACTCATGATCCCGGTGCACAGCGTTGACAGCATCTGATTCCCGGCTGCGTCTTTTAGAGTGACCTTTTCACTCCAGGCATTTAAATCAATTGAAGCAAGGGTCGACACCGGGACTTTACGTCCTTCAACTTCCAGAAACTCGCGTGTCACAATAATCGGTTGTGTGACGACATTCAGGAAGTCCCCCGAGACTCGCTTGCGCCAGACCTGCCCGGTCGGCACGTACTTGAACGTCACTGCGCCGTCAGACTCAAGCTTGTTCATCACAACCGGCAGACACTCGCGAACATGCAACTCACGCACCAGTTGCTGGAATTCCTGAAAGCCTTTCAACGTCTCGATGACGCGATGAAATGGCTCACTTTCATTACGCCGATACGCCAGGTTGGTGATCAGACCAGTGAATACGGTTTGCCCTGAACTGAACAGGTAAAGGTCTTCTATTTCAGCAAACGCCGTATATTGTTGCTGCTTACCACTGACAGCAACAATGCCGTGTTCGTAAACCTCATAATGGGTTCCGCGCAACTTCTTCTGCCACGGATAAAGCCCGAAGAAGACCGCCGAAATGACGACCAGCAGGACACTGACCGAATAGATCAACAACTGCGGGTTGGAACCACGACTGGTGTTCGCCCCGGAACTGGCCACCGGCAGTAGGGTACCCAGGTACAACACAAATCCCGCCATACACAACAGGCCGATTGCGAGCAACAGCAAGAAGACCAGAAAGCCTTTGCCGTGACGGAAGGTGGAGATCAGTTGACCTGTCACCGTTGAAGCGGGTGTGGGTGATTGCTGCATGAGATGGTTACTTCCCTAGTAGTTGATTGTAAAAAAAACATAATCCAGACAACGATCTTTCATTAACAGGCGTTGCCTGCGAATACACTGTCGACTCCATTGCAAACCTTCAGATACAGGTTGTACGGTTCAGCCCGTTGATCACAGAGTCAAAGGACTGTCCAAAAGTCTTGGCATCGCGCTCGATGGGATTATTCATTTTCCACATCATTTGTCGTTGCTCATCAGGCTTGTAGCCACCGCTTCTCGCCGTGTGGATCGCTTCACGCCCTTTACCGACAAAACGGTTCAAATCACTGAGCAAGACACTGCATTTGAGAGCTGGCGTCTGGGCCTTGCCCTTCCTGTCCCAACCATCGATCATTTGGGCGGTCTTATTGAGGCTGTCTTCAAAATGTTTGGTAGCTTCCTCCGCACCAGATGACTGGAAAAAATCACCAGACAATCGAACAGATTGCTTGGCGTAAAGCACGATGCCTGCACGGTAGTAACCCAGGCTGTCTTTCTCGGCGCTATCAAAGGCTGTCTGGGTATTTATTTCGTCGTGCTTGTTGATACCGGCATAAAACTTCGCCTGCTCAACGGCAACGGCTTCCAAGGCCGCATCCAGCAATGGCTCCATTTCCCTGGCTTTTTCCCCGTCATCGGACAGGTAGCCCTTGGAATTGGCATAGTTGGCGAGTTCTGCGTGGATAGGCTGCAGTTTTGCGAGCGCTACAAGCATGCCTTTCGCAGGTTCATCCAGTTCTGGCATCGGGTAAGAGAGTTCCAATGCTTTGTTAAGGTTATCTTGCAAAATACTGATGTCATACCCGCTGAACATGTAGTAACTCGTCAGTTTCTTTCCTGACGCGAGCGTTTCCGAATATTCGACCCTACGCTTCTCCAGCGTGGTGACAAAATCCCCGCCCCTGTTCGCGGCCTCGACATAAATATTGTATTTCTCTATCTCTACCTGGTTTGAACTCTTCTCTTCCTGATGTTCCTGATCGTGGGACGCCACACCTTGAGTGCTGTCGGAGTTATCACATCCGCTCAGAAAAAACCCGACCAACATCAACATCCCTGCCAGCATATTTTTTGAATACACGTTACTTCTCCTTACTCAAACAAAAACTCATCTTATTTTCGATCAAAATCACCTTTCAAAGCAATCTCTGAGCATTCTACGCCCCTATAGCTTTTCAAAAACTCCGTACAACATCCTTAAAGTAATCTGAGTTTTTTACAGCCCGACCAAAAACTTTGAATTTATATGCTTTTCTTATAACAACCCTTTCTGCACAAGGTTCAAATTCATCCCACCCCACTCACCACATTCAAACTCACCCGATATAAACTCAGACTGACTGCACGACCTCCAACAAAAAACCAATTAAATAAAACAATTTTCACTCATAGAAGTCGTTCTAAAACTTTATCTACGGCGTATTTTCCGTCTTCCAATCCTTCACGCGCCACTTTCTGCATCCTATGTTTAAACCTACACGTTACTCGTCATCCGCTTTTCAACCAGTCTTAGGCACACTCCTTATCCCTCCAGCGCTTGAGGCGGTTGTATTTAACCCGATCAAACTGTCTGGTATTGAATTTGAGCCGGCTGGCGATAGCGTTTTGGTGTTACCTCAACTATTCACTTAGCCCTGATTTTTTTCAGTTCTTTCTCTAACCCCACTACATCTGAACGGTCACCTCCACGGTCAATTTTCTGTAGCCATGCTGGTACTGCTTTTTTAAAAAGCTCTACTCCTTCCGGGCTTAGATCAGATAGCTTAACAATGAAGTCCATTTTCAAACCCCCAGCATCATCAAATGGCTTACTTACAATTAGGCCCTCCCTCCACAAAAAACCCAACAACGCTATCGATGTATCAATGATGTGCTGCTTATATTCTAAGTTTTTATTCCTGCTATACAGCATTGGAACACTATACTTTGTAAAATCAACCATTATTTCACCCTTATCAATCTAGAAATATCCGAAACTTCAATCAACTCTTTTGTCTTAGGATTGCGTACAAACATACCTCCAGCCTCGCGTATTTCTTGCTCCTTGATCAGCTGAAGCGTTTTATCTGCCGTTTTGCTAGTCACTTCAATTGGCTGCCAACTCCCATCGGAACGCTTAACCACGAAATCCACGCGCCGTGCAGTGCCATCCGGACCTTTTACAATTTTTCCTGTAGCGTCTCTCAAGTAACGCTCTTTTAAAACATTTTGCTTGCCGAAAGTAGCCTCAAGCCTACTACCCACCTTAGCTTCTCGAGCAGTGCCAGCAACTTTATTTGGAATACACACCCAACCCCAAGGATCAATCCATCCATAAGGGTTTGCTGCGTAGTGATATAGATTCGTCCCACCACTAAGCCCAATCGGATCCTGCGTAACAAACCGCCCCACCTCCGGATCGTAATACCGAAACGTGTTGTAGTGCAGCCCCGTCTCGTCATCAAAATACTGCCCTTGAAACCGCAGGTTCTGCTCGACTTCATTGACCGCCAGCTTCTCAACTACCCCCCAAGCCTTGTACGTCGCCTGCCAGACAATCTGCCCTTCACGGTCAGTCATCTCCAACGGCGTGCCAATCTGATCAGTATGGAAGTAATAAACCTTCCGCTCTTCACCCTCTGCCTGATCCACCCGCGCCAACGGCGCATAACTCCCCGGCTCATACAGGTACAGACTGCTCTGCCCCGGTCGCTCCTCACGCAACATCCGCAGGCCTTGCCACAAAAAGTGCTTCTGCTCGGTCTTGCCGTTGACCTCTGAAACCTTGCCAACCCGCCGCCCCAAGCTGTCGTACCGATACGAACCGGTACTTTCCAGCTTGCCATTGACCAACGTCTCAGCCCGCACCAACCGATTTTCACAGTCATACCCAAACGTCTGCAGCGTGCCCATGCCGCTGCGTTTTTCAATCAGGTTGCCCCACGCATCGTAGGCATATTCCTGATCCCGCCAGCGCTTGAGGCGGTTGTCTTTGACGTGGTCAAACTGGCTGGTGTTGAAGTTCAGCCGGTTCGCCGCGGCGTCGTAGCGGAATTCTTCGCTGTCGATCAACTGGCCGGTGTCGCGACTGTGCAGTTGGCCGTTGGCTTCGTATTCGTACTTGATCTCGCCGCGCAGTTTGTCGAGGGTGCGGGTCAACTCGCCGGCCGGGTCGTACTGGTGGCGGCGATGGATCGGGTTGTAGGCGTGCTCGACCAGCAGGTCGGGCTGGATGCCGGGGTTGTGGATTCTCGAGAGTTTTTCCGCCGGCAGGCGTGAGGCGAACTGCCAGCTCTTGCGGCCCAGGGCGTCGTAGCCGAAGCAGCTGGTGAGCGTGCCCTGGGTGCGCAGGACTTCGCGGTGCAGGTCGTCGCGCTCGATGTCGCTGATGAGTTGGCCGTCGAGATTGAGTTGGTGCAGGTGGCCGCTGCCGTAGTTCAGGTTACTTCAACCAAATCGTAAATCAGTGGCCGAAGAAATTCCGCAGCCACTCTGAAAGTTAAATATTAAAGAGCTCAACCACTATACACCACTGTAACGACTCATAAACTCATCAAACACTTTCTCACTATTAAGAACTCTTGCGGACTTATTTTCAAGTTCCTCCGCACGATCATCATCTGTGATAGTTACAAACAAAACAGGAGATTGATGAGTATTAAAATCTTGAAAAAAATCCTCATTTTTCAGCAACAGAAGAGCGTTTGTCATAGCTAAAAAAACCTGCGATTGAAAACTCTCAAAATCGCTCCTTTCCGCAGACTCCCTTAGAGACTTGCATACCCCTTTAAATTCTTCACTTCGCCAAGCTTCATACGCCCACTCAGAAGATGCCCATTTATAATACTGAATAACCTCAGGACTTCTGTCCTCCTCATCCTCTTGACTTATTTTCTCTTCCAACCCCCGAAAAGAGTTAGCAGAGGGACATATGGTCATAGCACCGCTATCGGTATATAGCGCACACACGTAAAACTCTTCATTAGGATGAGCATTTTTCAGGCTCGAAAAAGCAGACTTTGTGGCATTATATATACGCGCTTCCAGATCAACCCAATCCATAACAAACCTCCTACCCTTGTTAGCTTCCAAATATTTCAGCACCAATTTTTTGAAGCTCAGACTTCATCACAGATACTGCATCTTTAAACGGTAAGTCTCTAGCCATAACAGCGGTATCTGCTGCTTCGAGTTTACTCGCAACCAACCGCGCATTCGCAATGGTATGCCCTTGGTTTTCAGCCCACATCATGGCAGCAGGATCATTTACCGCATCAATTTTGTATTTATCTAGCACAGCACGACTGCGTTCTAGCGCCTTCTGCATTCCAGGGGATCTCGCGAACGATCCCTTAAAAACAATATGGTGCGCATGCGGCTTGACCATGGAGCTCGGAGGACGTGTCCCAGTCTTACTTGCGTAATAAGCTCCCCAATCCTTATCTGCACATAGCCCCCACGGATCGGACCACAAAACCGGGTTTTTTACATACTCATAAAGATTGAAACTACCCAACAACCCAATCGGATCCTGCGTTACAAACCGCCCCACCTCCGGATCGTAATACCGAAACGTGTTGTAGTGCAGCCCCGTCTCATCGTCAAAATACTGCCCCTGAAACCGCAGATTCTGCTCGACATCATTGACCGCCAGCCTTTCAACAGCCCCCCAAGCCTTGTACGTCGCCTGCCAGACAATCTGCCCCTCTCGGTCAGTCATCTCCAACGGCGTACCAATCTGGTCAGTATGAAAGTAATAAAGCTTCCGCTCTTCACCCTCTGCCTGATCCACCCGCGCCAACGGCGCATAACCCCCCGGTTCATACAGGTACAAACTACTCTGCCCCGGTCGCTCCTCACGCAGCATCCGCAAGCCTTGCCACAAAAAGTGCTTCTGCTCGATCTTACCGTTGACCTCTGAAACCTTGGCAACCCGTCGCCCCAAACTGTCATACCGATACGAACCGATACTTTCCAGCTTGCCGTTGACCAGAGTCTCGGCCCGCACGAGCCGATTCTCACAGTCATAAACAAACGTCTGCAGCGTGCCCATGCCGCTGCGTTTTTCAACCAGGTTGCCCCACGCATCGTAGGCATATTCCTGATCCCGCCAGCGCTTGAGGCGGTTGTCTTTGACGTGGTCAAACTGGCTGGTGTTGAAGTTCAGCCGGTTCGCCGCGGCGTCGTAGCGGAATTCTTCGCTGTCGATCAACTGCCCGGTGTCGCGGCTGTGCAGTTGGCCGTTGGCTTCGTATTCGTACTTGATCTCGCCGCGCAGTTTGTCGAGGGTGCGGGTCAGTTCGCCGGCCGGATCGTACTGGTGACGGCGATGAATCGGGTTGTAGGCGTGCTCGACCAGCAGGTCGGGCTGGATGCCGGGGTTGTGGATTCTCGAGAGTTTTTCCGCCGGCAGGCGCGAGGCGAACTGCCAGCTCTTGCGGCCCATGGCGTCGTAACCGAAGCAGCTGGTGAGCGTGCCTTGGGTGCGCAGGACTTCGCGGTGCAGGTCGTCGCGCTCGATGTCGCTGATGAGCTGGCCGTCGAGGTTGAGTTGGTGCAGGTGGCCGCTGCCGTAATACAGGTGATTGAGGTGTTGGGCTGATGCCAAGGGGTATTTTCTAGAAGATCATCAGCACAAACCCTAGATCAGCGCCCCAACTAGTTATCGAACCGAATCAGATGTCGATATCTCGCTAATACACCCTCGTATTTGGCAGCTTTCACCTCTCTCAGAACTACCTCATTTTCTTTTTCGAGTTTCTCTTTCAGATCTTTCACCGAATCGCTCAACCCTAACCCTTTCTTGATTTCCAGAATTTCTTGCAAAGTGGCTTTAGCTTTACCTATTGCCAAAATACTTACGGAGTCCGGCAATTCGTTGTCATCTTCAAGGACATACGCTACCAATGCTTCAACTGAGAAGAATATTTCCGCATCGTCTAAAAATGGATCACCAGAGCCTATGAGATAAAATTTATCTTCGGCAGATCTATCGATCAGAACAAGCCTGCCACCAGAGTCATCACCCACCAAAAGCTGCCCTGGAAAGTCCTTGTCTATATCATATGTCTTATTGCGCTCAGCTATTTCCTCCGTTGAATAAATCAGCACTTGATCATCAAGCAAAGCTCCATTATAGAGAGCCCAAAACCTGGCAACCCATACGTCCTCATCGACCCCCAACAAGCGGACCGCTTCATTGATCATCGCTGCCGACGCAGGCGGATTTACTTCTGTATAACTTAGAGTCATTGAAACGCCCCTAATGAATCAAAATATTTGTATGACCTACTGGCAGCCTTTTTCGCAGCGCCAGGATCAACGCCAGCGTCAATTAATTCTTTGTAAGCGACACCAAACTCTTCCTTAATCGTTCCACCAAACCCAGAAATTCGCCGTCTAGTTCGCTGAAGCGATGAGACAATCGCATGAGGTTCTCCCGAAGAGCTTTTTAGAAGAATAGCAGGCGCCTCGTTTCTCTTATACCCAGTGACATTTCTTTTCGCCCACTCATCTTGGATAAAATGGTGTGACTGAACTAGTTTATCTTCCGAAATATTTTTGTGGCCCGATGCCCTATTAACACCTGGAGACAGGTTACCGTGGGCATCAACATCACCAGCTTTGTAGCCGCCGGGACGATTGCAACTCCACCCCCACGGATCGCTCCAACCTATGGAATTAGGAGCGTATTGATACAGGTTTTCCCCGCCAATCAACCCAATCGGATCCTGCGTAACAAACCGCCCCACCTCCGGATCGTAATACCGAAACGTGTTGTAGTGCAGCCCCATC
This sequence comes from Pseudomonas sp. S2_H10, assembly GCF_054668285.1. Classification (NCBI taxonomy): domain Bacteria; kingdom Pseudomonadati; phylum Pseudomonadota; class Gammaproteobacteria; order Pseudomonadales; family Pseudomonadaceae; genus Pseudomonas; species Pseudomonas sp. S2_H10. The sequence continues at coordinate 6,213,058 of NZ_CP162754.1, read as the reverse complement.
TCATCGTCAAAATACTGCCCCTGAAACCGCAGATTCTGTTCGACTTCGTTTACGTCCAGTCTCTCAACCGAACCCCACGCCTTGTACGTCGCCTGCCAGACAATGCTCCCGTCCGCATCCGTCATCTCCAACGGCGTACCAATCTGGTCAGTATGAAAGTAATAAAGCTTCCGCTCTTCACCCTCTGCCTGATCCACCCGCGCCAACGGCGCATAACCCCCCGGTTCATACAGGTACAAACTACTCTGCCCCGGTCGCTCCTCACGCAGCATCCGCAAGCCTTGCCACAAAAAGTGCTTCTGCTCGATCTTACCGTTGACCTCTGAAACCTTGGCAACCCGTCGCCCCAAACTGTCATACCGATACGAACCGATACTTTCCAGCTTGCCGTTGACCAGAGTCTCGGCCCGCACGAGCCGATTCTCACAGTCATAAACAAACGTCTGCAGCGTGCCCATGCCGCTGCGTTTTTCAACCAGGTTGCCCCACGCATCGTAGGCATATTCCTGATCCCGCCAGCGCTTGAGGCGGTTGTCTTTGACGTGGTCAAACTGGCTGGTGTTGAAGTTCAGCCGGTTCGCCGCGGCGTCGTAGCGGAATTCTTCGCTGTCGATCAACTGCCCGGTGTCGCGGCTGTGCAGTTGGCCGTTGGCTTCGTATTCGTACTTGATCTCGCCGCGCAGTTTGTCGAGGGTGCGGGTCAGTTCGCCGGCCGGATCGTACTGGTGACGGCGATGAATCGGGTTGTAGGCGTGCTCGACCAGCAGGTCGGGCTGGATGCCGGGGTTGTGGATTCTCGAGAGTTTTTCCGCCGGCAGGCGCGAGGCGAACTGCCAGCTCTTGCGGCCCATGGCGTCGTAACCGAAGCAGCTGGTGAGCGTGCCCTGGGTGCGCAGGACTTCGCGGTGCAGGTCGTCGCGCTCGATGTCGCTGATGAGTTGGCCGTCGAGGTTGAGTTGGTGCAGGTGCCCGCTGCCGTAGTACAGGTGATTGAGGTGCTGGCCGGTGGGCAACGTCAGGGTGGTGAGGTTGCTCAGTGGGTCGTACTCGTAGGACAAGGCGCCTTGCGCCGTGGTCTCCTGGATCAGTCGGCCGAGCAGGTCGTAGGAGAATTCCAGCGTTTCTTCGCTGACACCCAGTTGCTTGCCCTGCCCGGTCGGCAGGCGCTGGATCGACAGCAGGCGATCAGCGTCGTCGTACACATAATCCTGACGGGCATCGGCATTGAGTTTGGCCAGCAACCGACCAATGCTGTCGCGCTCGAACTCGGTGCGGCGCTGTGGCCGTTCGCCGCGTTCACCGTAGCCGGTTTCATCGACCTGGGTCAGATGCCCGCCGAGGTTGTAGCTGAAGCGCCGGGTCAGGTTGTCGATGCGTTTCTCTTCGATCAACCGGTCGCACGCATCGTAGGCGAACTGGTACGCCGCGTTGTTTTCGTTGATCAGCGCGGTCAGGCGAATCGCCGGGTCGTATTCGTAGCGGATGCGCTGGCCCTTGGCGTCCTGGCGGCTGCTCGGCAATCCGCGGGCGGTGCGCAGCAGGCGCGTGGTCTGGCCTTTGCCGTCGGTGTGCGTCAGTACCTGGCCGAGGGCGTTGTAGGTGAAGGATTCGGCGCTACCGTCCGGGTGGTTGATGCGCAGCACTTCGCCGTCGGGTTTGCGTTCCAGCGTGGTGGTCTGACCCAGCGCGTCGGTGACGGCGACCAGGTGCTGGCGCTCGTCGAAGCGGTAGGTGGTGTTTTTACCCGAGCAATCCTGGAAGCGTTCGACCTGGGCCAGGGTGTTCCACCACAGGTATTTGGACTTGTGGGTCGCGTCGATGATGGTGTGCGGCAGGCCGTCGTCGCCGTTGAGGTATTCGGTGGTGTGGCCGAGGGCGTCGACTTCGGCGATGAGGTTGCCCTTGTCGTCGTAGCGGGCTTGCCAGGTACTGCCGTCGGGATAATCCACCTGCGTGACCAAGGGGGTCAGGTGGTGATAACGGTATTTGACCGTGCGTCCGAGCGGGTCGGTGCCCCGTGTGCTGCGTGCTTTATTGTTAGCAATAACAGTGTAAACATTAGAGGCCGAGTTATTATTTCAGCCCCTCCGAAAACCAACTTATTAAAGAACGCCGCAACCAATTAGGAACCAGCCACTGTCAAAATCCACCTTTAGATGCACACTCTCCAAATCTAATTACCACCAAGAAAAAAACTACCTAACACTAAAAATCTAATTTTGCATCATACACCAATTCAGACAATGGCATTAACATCACACCCTTCATATCAAGTCTAATAATTTTCTCTCCAAGTTCGGCTGAAAAAACATACTCCTCTCTCAGCATCTCAGAAGAAATAAAAAAATCTAAATCACAAACGTCTTTTTTTATAATAATATCGGATATTGTGTCAAAAATCACTCTACCTGGATGAAACACATCCTCTTCTGGATCTTTAGTAACCGGATCAAGCCGTAACTCGTATTTCGATTTTTCCATATCCAAAATCTTATGAATTTCTCTACTACGCACCAAATAGTATTTTTTTGATGAAACTGGGGAGACTTTACTCTCCTGATGGAGTCGAATCTCCCTGACATCCACAACACCACAATTAGATGATTTAATCAATGCAAGAAAATCACCGGAACAAATAAATTCACTACCAAAATAAAAGAAGTCCGTCGCCACAGCTTTATGTTGTGCGTAAAAATCTAGAATCGCGCCTTCAGGTGGAAATTTATCATCCTCAAAATTATTTGAGTTCCAATTATACCCAACCAACTCTCCGTAAACCCCTCCTTCCGGACAACCGCTTTCACCACCTTTATAGGTAATCGCAAACATGATTTTCTCCATAGCACTTAGCATAGTCGCCCCTTCGCATTAATAGGGACATTTTTCGCTAAAATATTAGAACGCCATTTGTTCTGGATAGATTTTAACCCCAACGCCAGATCCATATCCGACAATCGGCCAGCTCTAAATGCAGTATTGAGCTTACTCACATCGCTTTCAACCAGAGCACTGTAATCTACGTGATTACTCCAGTGCCCGGGGAGATCGAGTGTTTTTGCCAATTCTTTTGTTCGTGGCAGCTCGATACCGTTTGAGGCACCATCAGGCGTAAACCCTATCGATTTCGCTTTATCAAACATTTGCGGGTATTTCTTCATTACCTCTTCTGGAATGATATGGTGAGCAGCATGCATATCTCCAGTGCGCATTCCTAGCTCTACACGCAAATCAGCACTTGATAATCCTTGCGGGTCAATCCAGCCCATTGAGTTAGGAACGTAGTGATAAAGGTTTCCACCACCCAACAACCCAATCGGATCCTGCGTAACAAACCGCCCCACCTCCGGATCGTAGTACCGAAACGTGTTGTAGTGCAGCCCCGTCTCATCGTCAAAATACTGCCCCTGAAACCGCAGGTTCTGCTCGACTTCATTAACCGCCAGCTTTTCAACCGCCCCCCAAGCCTTGTACGTCGCCTGCCAGACAATCTGCCCTTCACGGTCAGTCATCTCCAACGGCGTACCAATCTGATCGGTATGGAAGTAATAGAGCTGCTGCTCTTCCCCCTCAGCCTGATCCACTCGCGCCAGCGGCGCATAACTCCCCGGCTCATACAGGTACAAACTACTCTGCCCCGGTCGCTCCTCACGCAACATCCGCAAGCCTTGCCACAAAAAGTGCTTCTGCTCGGTCTTGCCGTTGACCTCTGAAACCTTGGCAACCCGCCGCCCCAGGCTGTCATACCGATACGCACCGGTACTTTCCAGCTTGCCATTGACCAACGTCTCAGCCCGCACCAAGCGATTTTCACAGTCATAACCAAACGTCTGCAGCGTGCCCATGCCGCTGCGTTTTTCAATCAGGTTGCCCCAGGCATCGTAGGCAAATTCCTGATCCCGCCAGCGTTTAAGGCGGTTGTCTTTGACGTGTTCAAACTGGCTGGTGTTGAAGTTCAGCCGGTTCGCCGCGGCGTCGTAGCGGAATTCTTCGCTGTCGATCAACTGCCCGGTGTCGCGGCTGTGCAGTTGGCCGTTGGCTTCGTATTCGTACTTGATCTCGCCGCGTAGTTTGTCGAGGGTGCGGGTCAGTTCGCCAGCGGGGTCGTACTGGTGGCGGCGGTGGATCGGGTTGTAGGCGTGTTCGACCAGCAGGTCGGGCTGGATGCCGGGGTTGTGGATTCTCGAGAGTTTTTCCGCCGGCAGGCGCGAGGCGAACTGCCAGCTCTTGCGGCCCAGGGCGTCGTAGCCGAAGCAGCTGGTGAGCGTGCCCTGGGTGCGCAGGACTTCGCGGTGCAGGTCGTCGCGCTCGATGTCGCTGATGAGTTGGCCGTCGAGGTTGAGTTGGTGCAGGTGGCCGCTGCCGTAGTACAGGTGATTGAGGTGTTGGCCGGTGGGCAACGTCAGGGTGGTGAGGTTGCTCAGTGGGTCGTATTCGTAGGACAAGGCGCCTTGCGCCGTGGTCTCCTGGACCAGTCGGCCGAGCAGGTCGTAGGAGAACTCGAGTGTTTCTTCGCTGACACCCAGTTGCTTGCCCTGCCCGGTCGGCAGGCGCTGGATCGACAGCAGGCGGTCGCCGTCGTCGTACACATAATCCTGACGGGCATCGGCATTGAGTTTGGCCAGCAGTCGGCCAATGCTGTCGCGCTCGAACTCGGTACGACGCTGTGGTCGTTCGCCGCGTTCGCCGTAGCCGGTTTCGTCGACCTGGGTCAGATGCCCGCCGAGGTTGTAGCTGAAGCGTCGGATCAGGTTGTCGATGCGTTTCTCTTCGATCAACCGGTCGGACGCATCGTAGGCGAACTGGTACGCCGCGTTGTTTTCGTTGATCAGTGCGGTCAGGCGAATCGCCGGGTCGTATTCGTAGCGGATGCGCTGGCCCTTGGCGTCCTGGCGGCTGCTCGGCAATCCTCGGGCGGTGCGCAGCAGGCGCGTGGTCTGGCCTTTGCCGTCGGTGTGCGTCAGTACTTGGCCGAGGGCGTTGTAGGTGAAGGACTCGGCGCTGCCGTCCGGATGATTGATGCGCAGCACTTCGCCGTCGGGTTTGCGTTCCAGGGTAGTGGTCTGGCCCAGCGCGTCGGTGACGGCGACCAGGTGCTGGCGCTCGTCGAAGCGGTAGGTGGTGTTTTTACCCGAACAATCCTGGAAGCGTTCGACCTGGGCCAGGGTGTTCCACCACAGGTATTTGGACTTGTGGGTCGCGTCGATGATGGTATGCGGCAGGCCGTCGTCGCCGTTGAGGTATTCGGTGGTGTGGCCGAGGGCGTCGACTTCGGCGATGAGGTTACCCTTGTCGTCGTAGCGGGCTTTCCAGGTGCTGCCGTCGGGGTAGTCCACCTGCGTGATCAGCGGGGTCAGGTGGTGATAGCGGTATTTGATCGTGCGCCCGAGCGGGTCGGTCTCTTCGAGCAGGCGTGAGTATTCGTCGTACTTGAGTGTGATGCTGTTGCCTTCGGGCAATGTCAGGCCGGTCATGTTGCCGGTGTCATCGATGTTGATGACGTAGTGCTCGCCGCCGAAGTCGCGGCTGGCTGTGATGCGATGATCGGCGTTGTAGTGAATCTCGGCTTCGCGCCCGAGCACGTCAGTGACCCGCGTGGTGCGCGCCTTGCTGTCGTAGCGGAACTGGAAGCGCTCGCCATCGCTGGTCCAATGCTCCACTACCCGTTGCTGGCTGTCGATGTGCTCCCAGCGGTAATTGCAGGTCAGGCCCAGGGCGTTGCTGTGGCTGGCCATCACGCCGTCGATGTAGCTGAAACGGCGCACTGAATCGCCGTTGCGGTTGATGACTTCAGCAAGCTGGCCGTTGTCGTCGTAACGGTATTGCACCAGGGTTTCAACGGCCTCGTTGTCGACCACGCGCCTGACATCGCTCAGGCGGCCCAGCGGGTTGTCGTAATGCAGGTGCACCCGCACGCCACCGGTGGCGCTGATGTCGGTGAGCGTGCCTTCGGCGGTGTGGGTGAAATGCAGGAAGTGGCCCAGGGCGTTTTCGATGCGTTGCAGCGGTACGGGGATGTTGTCGTCCGCGACTTCACCGAAGTAGAAAAACGTGTTGTCGAGGGTTTGCAGCAGATAGTGGCCGCCCTCGGTGCAGACCAGATGCACCTGTTCATGGGGGTTGTAGATGCGCTCCCCCGGCTGCACGTCCACGAACGGAACGCTGCGCCCCTGATTGTCGGTGAGGTACACGAAGGAGCCACTGCGACGCAGGCTTTGCTCCCAGGGCAAGACCCAACCCTTGCCGAGCACGCTGTCGACGCTCAGGTCACTGCCATAGAAGCGCGACCAGTGGATTGGCATCAAGCCCGGCAGGCTGAAGTCGGTTTCGTCGGTAATGACCTTGCGGCCCGTGGTGGCGTCGACCGGGTTGCCGATCAAGCCTCCCACCGCACGCTCGATGGCCGGCCCCACGACGTAACGCGAGGCGACCTCACCGGCGACGAACCCGGCGGTGAACTTCAGTGCGCAGGGCATGACGGCTTTCATGCCGGCCTGGGTCCCGGCCTTGATCAGTTGGGCGATACCGCCCGCTGCGCCGGCGACTGCCATGAGGATGTCGACCGTGGTCCGCAGCCAACCGGGAATCTCGTCATCCACCGGCAGGTAACGATAGGTTCCGCCACCGATGAAGACGTTGTCCGAGCCGCTGGATAGAGTTGCGCCGCAGGTCATTTTGTCGCCCTTGCGGGCGGCGGCCGTGCCGTTGATGAAGACGTTGGTGGAGCCCTCGGCGACCTTTACCGGACCGGGATGCTTGTCGCAGGCCCCCGTGCTTTTTGCGACATGAGCAGCCTTGCGACTGTTGATGAACACGTTGGGCGACGCGGTGACGAGGGTCCCCGCGGGTGAAGAAAACATGCTGCCTATCTTCTCCCCGGCCGCGGTGAGCAGGCTACCTCCGACGCCTGCGGCCAAGCCCGCCAATAGTGCCACGCCGAATCCACAGGTAAACGTCGCGATCGCCACCGTGGCGACCAGCGCTATGCCAAGCGCTGCGCCGATGAGAAACCCGCCCAGGGCGCTGGTGTGCGACAGTTCATCGCCAAACCTTGCGGCTTCGAACATGGCCGTTACTCCTGTGCGCTGGAGTCGGTCTGGGGGCCGCCGGGCTGGCGAGGCTGAAAGCTCGCCAGCAGGTCAATCCAGTTCTGATTCTGCTCGCGGCTGAAGTCAGCCTGGGCTGTGGTGGAAAAAATGATTGCGCGTCCAGGCTCGATCAGGAACGCCGCCTGGCGCTGATAGAAAGGTCGGCCATCGGTCATGTAATACGCATCGATCTGCACGCCCTCGATCGGCGCCGTGGTCGACAGCGCAACGGCCTTCTTGCCCAGCAGCGTATAGCCGCGCAACTTGGACGCGAGCATCTTGATCTGACGCTCGACGTAGGCCTTGAGCGCTTCGCCGGGCAGTAATGTGTCCCGGGAAATAGTGATGCTCAACGGCGCCGGAATACTCGCCCCCAACACAAACATGTTCACCGTGCGGTCCTGAAAACCTTGCGGCAACGCGATGCTGCCTTCCTGCAACTCATAATCCATTTCGGGTAACTTCCTGGAATCAAAAAAATAAGGCGTTCAGCGCACGGCAAGACCATCAAGCATGCCGTCAAAATCCACCAGCCAGAGACTGAGCGCGGGCCGGGCCGGATCAATCTCGCAAGCAATACTCAGCCATTGCACATCGTCACGCCCGGCAATAGGCACCAAGGCACCGACCAGACGCGCGTGACGATCGGCATGGTCGGACTTGAAATGCAGATCCACCGACTTCGCCGCACTGCCGGCCACGCGGACATCGCGCTGGCGGATGATGCGCACGTCCGGATGGTCCTGGCGAAACGCCTGCACCGAGGCTTCGAAAAGCTGCTCCAGGGTCTGCCCCTGTTGCACATCACGACGCTTGATGCTGAGGCTGACCGATTCGCCTTCGTGCTCGAGGGTGGTCTGCACCTCACGGAAATTGAACCCCGTCGGGAATCCCAGATTGAAGCCACCGAAGTTGAAACTGCTGGGCGTGTCTTGCAGCGCCACCACAGGTTCGGGTTCGGGCTCCGGCTCGGGCTCAATGACCGGCGCGTTCTGTAGCTCGACGCGAGCAGCTTCCTCCTGCGCGATACGCTTTTCGGAAATCCGATCGTAGAGGCTGGTTCTGATCATGGCGCCACTACCTCAGTCATTGACCCTGACCTCGGAACCGGTGATCTGAGTCGTCCCGGTGCTCGTCGTGGTGATCGCCTTGCCCTTGATCTCGATGCCGTCCGGCGTGAGGGTGATGCTGCTGCCACCCACCTGAAGAATGATGTGCTGTTTGGCGCTGACCTGAATGAACTGGTTGTCGACCTGGATCGTCAGCGAGCCTTCCTGGACATTCATCACCGTGTCTTTCTTGATGGTTTCGGTGTGCGTGCCACCGACCTTGATCGTGCGGTTGCTGCCGACACTGTGGGTCTCGTCGACCTCGATCTCGGTGTCCATGTTGCGCTCGGCATGCATGATGATCTGCTCGGCGCCGGACTTGTCTTCGAAGCGGAAGAAGTTCGCCGTACCGCCGTCACCCTTCATCGACCGGGTCAGGAACCCGCTCTGGGTCTTGTTCGCCGGCAGCGACCACGGTGGGGTGTTCTGGCTGTTGTAGAGGCTGCCCATGACCAGCGGGCGGTCGGGGTTGCCGTCGAGGAACACCACCACGACTTCATCGCCCACTCGGGGAATCTGGATGCTGCCGAAGCCGCCGCTGGCACCCGCCTGGGCGACGCGGACCCAGCAGGAGCTCTTGTCGTTGTGCTCGCCCTTGCGGTCCCAGTGAAACTGCACCTTCACCCGGCCGAGTTCGTCGGTGAAGATTTCCTCCCCCGGCGGACCGACGATGATCGCGGTTTGCGGGCCGGAGATGGTCGGGCGCGGGGTAGTGAGTTGAGGTCGGAAGACGATCTTTTTGCGCACGCAGGCGAAGGTGTTGTAGTAGCTCGCCTGATGCCCGCTGAGGTAGTTGTTGTGGCCTTCGCTTTCGACGCTCATCAGCAGGAACTGACGATCCTCGGCAGGGCCTTGATCGTGATCGTAATGCTGCAGCAGCTCGAAGGTGTAGCCGGGTTTCATCGCACGGCAGTTACTGGCGCCATGAAAACTCTTGCCCTTGAGTTCAAGTGCTTCGACCCGCAGCCGCAGCAGTGTTTCGCCTTCGTCGTAGGTGCCGTGAGTGTACTGGCCGGGGAAGTCGTAGATTTCGAATTCGTCGACATCGCCCTGCTTGTTCAGGCTCTTCATGGCGACCGGCAAGCGATTGGACGGCTGACGATAATCGAAGGTCTGGACCGCGATTTTCCCGGATTGCAACTGGCGATTGCCGCTCCATTGGGTGATGGAGTCGGCGGTCTCGGTGACCGATGCCGTGTGGTAGCGGATCTGCGGTTGTTCAGGCAACGGCAGCAGCGTGCTGGAGTCGTCGCAGATGATCATGGTGTGGCCTTCGGCAGTGTGCTCGAAGTAGTAGAACATCCCCTCTTCTTCCAGCAGGCGCTGGACAAAGTTGAAGTCCGTTTCACGGTACTGGGTGATGTAGGTGTAATGCTTGAGCGGCTTGCTCAGGCGAAACTCGTGCCGGGAAAACGCCGGGCACAACGCAAACACCTGGGTGACGACATCTTCCACCGTACAGCCCTGGAAAATGCGCGTGTCGAAGCGGTTCTTCAGCATCGAGAACCAAGGGTTCAGCGTCGCCGTATAGCGGGCCATGCCGCCGTCGCTGCCGATGCTGGCAAACCGCGTGAGGTAGCCTGCCAGGTAACGAGGCGAGGCATCCGCCAGCTCGATTTCCAGAACCACGTGCTGGCCCATCATCGATTTCAGCTCGACGCCGGAGTCCTGGCACACCAGCAGCAATTCGAAGTTGTACGCACGGGACAGACCTTCCGTTCCCCTGAAGGACTCAAGCAACAATTGCTGTTCGGGGTTGGCGAGGTTCTTGAACTTGAACAGGCGCCGATTTTGCGGGGAAAGCATTGCGGCAAGGTCCATCAACATGTGTATCTCCTTGAAAACAGTGGAAAGCTACCGCCCTCTCTCAACCACTGCGCATAACGAATCAGATAAGAGGGTTAAACGCTGTTTGCCGCAACATTGATTTGGGCGAACACTTCGCCACCCTATGTTTTCGGACTGCGGCATGAGTCAATCTGCATGTTTTGTAAGAGACAACCTACAGAACACTCTTCATTTCCATCGAGCTCTCTTAAACATCCAGCGAAACTGCTCACACGAAATATTACGTCAGGAACTGCGACCTCAAGACAGTATGAAAGTGCCATCACTCAAAAAATATTTGAGAAATTTGTCACACTTTTGCAGGTATCGCAGGTTCTGAACGCGGGAAGGAGACACCCATGTCATGCACTGTGTCAACCCACTCTCAGTGAATGCGGGTACTTCCACGCACCTCGAACTCAGTTCAGGACATTCCCTGAAAAATAATTATCGTCCCGCTGGCTGGCCAGAAACGCCGATATATCAAGGATGAACGGGAAGTCAGGTGCCACTGATTGGCAACTAATGCCTTATTGCCATCATTGCCGAATGTAATGCGAATAACAAAAAATGGGATCCATGTTGAATTTTCCATCCCGCCGCACAGTCTGAAGTGCGGCAGATAGCCATCACTTCGAAATTGATGTTAAGTCGGATATTCGACAGCTCGACCGCAGCAACAAGGAAGCGCCTTTTCCCCAAGGACAGTGAAGAGTAAATGGATCTTTTAGCCAACGTGCCCAGCTGGGCCGATGTCGAACGCAACCTCGACCAGAAATTCAGTGAACTGAACCAGGGCGTCAACGACGGCCTGCAGAGCGTTCACGACAACTGGAACGGCTTCACCCGGCGTGTCAGCAATGGCGCGAGCCTGGCCTATGGCTACATGGGCGGTCATCGCATCGATGCGGTGCATCAGGCGATGACCCTCTCCTACCCGATCATCCAGATGGACCTCAAGCGCAAGTGGGCCTCGATTGAAATCGAGCAGATCCTGCCGGTGCTGCTGCAACTGGTCAAAGAAGTCTCGATGATTCTCGGCGGCAGCGTGGCGATCGGCACCGTGGCTGGCGGCGCAGCGGGGGCCTTCGCATTTGGCGTCGGCGCTGCCCCGGGAGCTGCTGCCGGGGCCGGTATCGGCCTGCAGGTCGGCAACCTGATTCTCATGGGCCTGGGCCTGTCCGCCATCGCCGAATACTTTTACCAGGGCCTGCCCGCCTGCCTCTCGACCTTGCAGGAAGGCATCGCCACGGCCTGGCATGCCGAAGAAGGCGTCAAACCGTCCGGCCTGGACCCCAGCGGCGGCTCCGCTGCACTGGTACAGGAGCGCGTCGAACGCGCGGCACGACAACTGGCCCGCGGACAGGAGCAACTTGTACTGCTGTTGCTCACCGCCATCGTCACCTACCTGACACGGGGTCAGATGAAAGCGGGTGTGATGAACAGCATGGAAAGCATCGCGACCCGCAGCGCGAAGCTTCAGGCAGAGATTTCGAACAGGGAGCTGGCGGGTTGGTTGGCAAGGAATGAGCAGAAGTTGCTGGCTCGGGAGGAGTTGCGGGTGAGGGAACCGGCGCCTCTGAACAAGGTCGAGAATCTCTCACCGGATACTCCAGCTCACAAACCACAGACTGTACAAAAGCTAGAAGAAATACCCCGCCACAAGCTAGGGAAAATCACAGGTACATACTCAGCTGTCGAGCCGGGGCCACTAGACCCAAGGCTTGCTGAAACCTTCTCCGGAGGCCGATATACTTCAGTGATTCTGGAAAACGATACTGTATTAAAAAGAGCAGGGATAGAAGGACAACCTCTCGGACAGTTTTTCGGGCAAGAGACCCCGTCTGGGATACTACAAACTCGCATCGACAAAGCAGTTCTGCCAGAATGGCCAGGGGGTGGAAAATCCCCAATCGATACTGCTTTCGAAGTTAAAATTCCGGCCGGCACGGAAGTTTACATAGGTGAGGTTGGCTCCCAATCCGGCTTCTATGTTGGTGGCACAGAGCAAATCGTCGTCGTTAAACCTTGGACAATCGAAGGCGTTCAAATAATGGGATCGAGCCCTCTAAAATGAAAAATATAACCGAAATAACAGCCATCCTAGAACGAATTTCCGAGTTACTACGCATTGGCGGAAAAAACGAATGGGCAGAACGTATTGACCAATACAGATTAGAGCTGCCTGGGGATACAGCGTATACAATATCCAAAATAATTACACTGTACGGTGGTCTTGGCTCTATTAACGACATTATTCTATACAACAATGGACAACCCATGATCCAAGAGAACAACGAGTTGGATCTGCTTCTTTCAAAGCTACATGATCGGTGCATGGGCAGTTAGATTTCTTATGATTTCTGTCACGAATCAATGTCGATCGCGACATCAAGTACGGTAACGTATCGAGCAGGTGGCGCAGCAACTGACTCACAGATAATCGCAAATAGTTTTTTTGCTGCTCACTGCTATCTGCGGGGCCAGATGAAATCGGGGATGGTGAGAAGCTTTGAATGCATCGCAACGGGAAGCTCCAAGCTTCAAAGCAAATATCAGACAAGCAGTTAACAGACTGTTATTGGCTTATTAGACAACCCCAAAATGACAATCTAAAAATATGACACCCTCAGAGTTGGAAGACCTGATTAAAAAACACCCGGACATTGCCGCATAACGCCACTTGAGCATATCGAAAAACGATCATGTTCACAACTGATAGGTGTTGGATGCCCACAGTTCTCGGTCTATACAACATTACTCACCTGAGTGATTTGAGTGTACAAAAGCACATGACAAACTCACACCTGATAGAACTGCTTATTACACTCAAAGAGATCTTTCATAGTGAGAGCTGCCAAAATTTTGACTCAGGAATAAACGCGATAATCCGCCTAATGTCCGATGACCCTTTGCCGGACAGTAATGAATGGGCACAAGCGACTTCAATGTATAGAACTATGTCAGGTAGTAAATCAGGTTTCTCCGACGTCTACATTGATCGAGGTACCGCGGAGCAGCGAATCGCAGCCAACGCAAGACTGGATACAATTCGACAGATGTTGTGGGACGCATTTGAACGAATCTGAACTCAGGTACATCGTGACACATCATTGCCTGGTGCCAAGATGTTAAAAAACCTTATTGATCTCAGAAGTTCAGACGAAACGCTCACCCAATACACCGAGCGTTACGACCACCTGCTCCCACCGCCCTCTCCTCAGCTGCTTCAGCGCATGGACCCTATGTTGCAGCCGGACGCACCCAGATTTCCGGTCAGGAAGCCTGAGTGGCTGACCTCAAGGCCTTGCACCCTCACTGAAGAGCAGGCGCTGGACCGCGCAAAGGGTTGCCTACTGGGGCTCGCGATTGGCGACGCCGTGGGCACAACACTCGAGTTTCTGCCCCGTGATCGTCAACATGTCAGTGACATGGTTGGCGGTGGCCCTTTCAAACTGAAACCGGGAGAGTGGACTGACGATACGAGCATGGCACTGGCTCTCGCAGACACCTACGTGGAAAACAAGGAATTCGATTTCCGCGACTACACGCAGAGGCTTTGTCGCTGGTATAAAAATGGCGAAAACAGCCATAACGGAAAGTGCTTTGACATTGGCAACGCCACTCGTACCGCACTGGAAGGCCTGATGGCGCAAGGCGTCGACTGGTACGGCAACGCTCACCCATCCACAGCCGGCAACGGAACAATCATCAGGCTGGCACCCACCGCCATCTTCCGTCGCCACTCCTTGTCCGGTACCTGGCGGGAAAGCTCGGCACAAAGCCGCTGTACTCACAGAGCTGTAGAGGCGGTAAATTGCTGCGAACTGCTCGGCGCTCAATTGCACCTGGCCCTCAATGGCGCGAACAAGGAAGAAACCCTGTCGTCAATGGTTCGCGCCTTGTATCCCCGCCCCTTGATCATCAACGCTGGCGAATACAAACAAAAAACCCGCGATCAGATCCGCTCCTCCGGCTATGTCATAGATACGCTGGAAGCCGCTCTGTGGGCGGTCTGGAACACCGACAACTTCAAGGATGCAATCCTGTTGGCGGCCAACCTGGCGGATGACGCCGACAGCGTGGCAGCTACCGCCGGCCAGATAGCGGGGGCGCTGTACGGGGTGACGGGCATGCCTGAAGAATGGGTCAGAACGGTCGCCTGGTCAGAACACATTCAAGACCTGGCGCAAAAGTTATTCGAAAGCGCCCCACTCCATGACGAGATGGACGAAGTGATTTATGGGAATCGCTGAAACGACACGGATAAATACCCCAGACACCAGATCAAGGACACGATGAAATTCAGTGACGTATTCACAAGCCGTGAACACATGTTTGCCTTAGGCGTCGAGGAGACTACAGGTCGCCTTTACTTGTCGATTCCAGTCAGCAACGGCATGGTCGACTACGAGGAGTATTACCAAATTGACCGGGCAAACTTCGATCTTTTCCAAACGGATCGTGATACAGCCCTGGCGTTTGCCATGAGATGTCGCCGCAGAGAGCTGGATGATCTGCTGATTGTGCAGCCGGGGGCCAATAGAGGAACAGCCATCTAAGGCAAGCTCGTCACTTCGTCCCGTGGACCGCTGCCCTCAAAATCAAAATCCTTGAACGGATATCCCATGTCAAAACTACTGCATCGCTTGAAAACCCTATTCGGGCAAAAGACCGCTCTTCCACCCGCATCCACCGAGCAGGTTGTCGATGCAGCCCCCCAGACCGAAGCGGACAAGCCACTTTCCCGAGTGGAAAGGAACCTGTCCTGGCTACCGATCAATCGTGAACCAGAAGTGTTTGTCCCGCTGATGCCCCCCGCCTGCCCGGACCTGACGCTTGTGGATGCCCTCCTGTTGCAGCGTTATCGGGTTTTTGTCATAGCGAATGACCCGGCCGACCGGACTTCAGAGACCACGATAAACCGTGATTACGCCAGCCAATTGGCGAGTGACTTGTACGGCAAAGCGACAGATCTTGGTTATTGTCGAGGCACTGAGTCCTCGTTCGAGATCTATTGGCTCACCCAATGTGCGGCGATTGTTTCGCTGCTGTCCCATGGACCAGAATCAGAACAATTCCTGACCTATAGAAAACGCGTTGGTTATGATCGAGACTCTGCCCAGACCGGTGAGCAGGTTCGAATGTTTGATGAGTACGTAGCGTCGCGCAGCTATCAAACCGCTGGAGCCGGGAAGGACCGTCTTCTGAAAACGCCGATAACAGCCCTCGACTACATCGACAATGCGATAACCATCACCGCCCTGAGATACAACGGCTGTCCAGAGTTCCAGATTTATTCAAGCTCGCTGATCCAATTGCAATTCATCAAGAACGTGTTGCTGGGCATTGAAAAAGATAAAGCCCGGTTGCACCAATTGACCATCGGTGTTTGGGCCGGCAAAGAGTTTGAAGCCGACGATCCTGAACTTGCCAGCGCACTGGGGGATGCCTTCTACATAGGCATTCAGATCGCACGCGGCCTGAAGATTCAGCTGCCTAACGGGTTGCCACCGGAAAGTCTTCCTCGCACATGAAATTGCTGCGACTTCAGGGATAACACTAGAGGTAACGTCATGACCGAAACCTGGTACCACGTTGACAACGGCACCCTTTGGATAGCAGATCAATCCATTCACCTGCCTCACCCGGTCAAAGTCGCCTTGCAGCATGACGACAGGCTCGCGGTCCTGATCGAGTCCCCTTCAAATGTCATTTTCAACAAAAACATCCTTGCACTATCGAGGCATGGAAAGGTGGTTTGGTTCATCCAGGAAAGTCCCCACGGCACGCAAGCAGACAAGCCCTACATGAGTCTTCAGTGCGACAAAAACGGGGCGTTGATCGTTGGTAACTGGAATGGCCTCAGTTACTCGGTCGATTGGCACAATGGTTCCGTCAGCGTTGTGAACTTTGATAAATGATTCGCTCAGGACTGGCGCCATGAAAGACATCCACAAGATCTCCTCGAACATCGCCCGAACAGCAGAACTACTGAGGAGATTCGGTCACCCGCAATGGGCCGACAGACTTGAGGAGTGCAGCCTTGCGCTGCCTCAGGATACGGCGTACGCGTTGTCTCGACTGATGTCGCTGTACGGCGGCATGGGCTCGATCAACGACGTTGTTCTGTATGAAGACGCAACGCCCTTGCTGGCCGAAAATAACGAACTTCAGACGCTGCTATCAGACCTCCATCAGCTCTGCGCAGGGTGCCATTGAACTTCGCACCCCACGCTTGCAGGCCAAAATCGGCGATGTGCCGGATCGGCAATGGCGCCTTTAGGTTCGCAGATACCAAGTGCTCGGGCGTCCGCAGCAACGCCGTCTTGTTCGCCCGCTTGAGCATGCGCAACGAGAATGGCAGCAGGCACGCCATCAATACGACCAGCCCCCGCCAGCAACCAGTATCATCGATTTGCCAATGCAGTGGCCGGCGCTGGCGATTGCGGTTTTCTGTGCAGTGATTGCCTTGCTGAAACAAGCTTACCGACCGCTCGGCAAGGGCGGTCGGGTTTCGACTTGCTCAAGGCTTACACGGTAGGTGGTGTAAGTGTCGCCGTCTTCAAGGTAAAGGTTGCTCCGGTAATTCGAGACTGCGCCTTTGAGTTTGATGTGCAGGCCGTTGGAGACACGCTGGATTACCACGTCTTTCAAGTCAGTGTCCGAGACCAGGAACGGCGGGGTCTTGCCGAGGCGCACCTTCATCGTCTCATTATTCCTGCCGCCGCCATTGTTGACGTAGAACCTCAGGCTTTTGGGCTCATCTGGATCCCTGGCATCTTGAACGATGTAGATCGACTGCCCCGGAATGAAGTCCTGCTTCAGGACTACCTCGGAAGGAAACGCCGGTTTGTGCAGGTACGCATAGATGAGAGCGCCTACAAGGCAGAGCAAAAAGATAATCAAGAGATACTTTTTGACTCTGACTACAAGAGTTTGCAGTTCGGTCTTGTTCATGGGATTCAACTGTAATCGAAGGTGAATAGCACCAAGCCTTCAATCGGCTCGTAGAACATGACGATCATGTCTGCGCCGGCCGTCCGGTAATGCCAGCCCGGAACGCTTGCCACGTGGAAAAACCGGTTATTCGCAGGGCTCAGGGGGTAGACATTCGAATCGCCGCGGTCGGGGTCCAGTTCAACGATGTGCATTGGAAATTCGACCGCCTCCACCCAGTTGGCGCAGCCATCGACTTCGCCGCCCAGTTGCGCGACAAATTCCACTGCATACAACGGTTCGCCATCCTCACGCGCCAGCACGCCGCTGGTTTTAAACCTTTCAACGGTGGCGGCAAAAGCGCTGTGCTGATCGGCGTAGTGCCGCTCCAGATCCGCTCTCGCCTCCGGGTGAGGATCAGCCAGCTGTGCGTTCCCCTCGTGCAGAAAGAAGTAGCGTGGATCGCCGCACAAGCGGTAGCGCCCTTGCTCGACCTTGAAGCCGATCCAGTTGGTTTTCAGCAGGCAGCCATGGCACCCGTCCCACTCGGTCAGCTCGCCGACAAGGCCCTCGTACGGTTCCAACGGGCTGAGCATGTGCAGCACCCCCGACCACTCGGGGTTTACGGTGCTGATATCTAAGCTGAACAAAGGGTGCAGATGGTTGGCCAGTTCCAGTTGATCGGCGACAAACACGTCTTCAACAGGCGGGAACGGCAGCATGCCGGTGGGGACTTTGGTGAAGTCGGGAGTGTGATCGTCGGTCATCAGAGATTCTTCCTTGTGGGTCGCCACGGATTGAGCACTTTGGGTATCAACGGCTGTCTTGGTAAGCGCCCAGCGTGGCGCAGTGGCGACATTTGAACAGGTAGGCGGTAGGCCCCTGATCCTTATCCAGGGCATTGAAGAACGCTCGCCACTGCGGACCGTCCTCCAATCCTGTTGAGTCCTGAACGGCGGCGATGGCTGCGGGGCCCAGTTCAAGCAACTCTGCATGGCCGGCCTTACCGACAAACTCGGCTGCGTCGTCGCAGTGAGTGATCCAGCACTCTTGCTGCCAGCCATTAAAACCAGGTGTGCGCTGGCTGACTTCGGCGATCTGCGCCTCGCTCAGCGTTTCTTCGCCGTCCAGGCCGATACTCTCGTCATCGACAAACGTCGCGCCCAGACGCTGGTGCGCACTCCCGTCGGCAATGCACCAAGGGCAGATGCAGTTTTCGTATTCATCAATGGCGTATACCGGGCCCACATAAATGTAGCCTCGCGCCTGATTGCAGCTCACGCAAGTGGCGGAAGAGGGTTGCACCGAACCGCTACCGACGGGATCGGGATGGTAAATAAAGTGGGGCAGTGTCATGTACGCATCCTTGTTGAGTGCATGCCTTTCATTGCTCGACCGGCTCTAACCATGTCTTGAATTCGAGGGCTTGCTCGGGGGTATTGAGTTGTGTAATCCAGGCGATTTCTTCCGGCACGCTTTGAGAGTCAGAGACTGCGAATACATAAATGGCGTTCTCAAACGCGCACGTCGTTAGCGGCTTCAAGGCTGCAACACGGTGTTCGAAGACGAGTGCACGGTGACGTGCAAAATCTTCATCGGGAATCGAATCAGCCAAGTCCCACAACAGGCTCGACAGGGCGTTGAAGTGTTCGCCACCGAAGGTTCCGTGTTGAACGACGGCACCAGCGTCCGCGCATCGGCGTCCGAGTACAGCGCAAACCCACAGAGATCGGCGGTGGGGTGCGCTTGGCGAAATTGCTCGATGGCCTTCTTGCACGCTACCTGAGTATCTCGCTGAAAATGGTCGTTGATCTGGACCGAGTTGCTCATTCAAAAAAGAACCTCATGAAACCCTCCACATCCGTGCCCTCAACATCGTTGACCACTTCCCTGGCCCTGAACAGAAAAGCGGGCGTGCGCTACCCCGGGATACGACGTACGCATTGTCTCTATTGATGTCGCTGTACGGCGGCGTGGGCTCGATCAACGACGTTGTCCTGTATGAAAACGCAACACCCTTGCTGGACGAAAACAACGAACTGCAAGGGCTGCTATCAGATCTTCATCAGCTTTGCGCAGGGCGCCATTGAACCCGGCGCCCCACGCTTGCCGATGCTGAAAGCCTTCAGGCCTGCTCGAATCGCTGTTGCAGCAAGTGCCGCGCAGTGCCTGCATTGAGGTAGGTGCCGATCAGTTCCGCCAATTGCTCATTCTTGAGCTTTTTGTCGTCCCGACAGAACTGAATCAACTGTAACTGGACCCAGCGCTTTTTCTTGTCGAGCTTCGCATCAGGCGAAAAGAACGAGCGCGAGGCCAACTCAGGCATCGGAGCATCGTCTTCCAGCAGTAGATTCAAGTGCAGCCCCTGGCCCATTTGCAGACCAAAATCAGCGACGTGCCGGATCGGCAGTGGCGCCTTGAGGTTGGCAAAAACGAAGTGCTCGGGCGTCAGCAACAACGCAGTCTTGTTCGCCCGCTTGAGCAAGCGCAACGAGAACGGCAGCAGGCATGCCATCAAGATGATCAGCACGCCGCCACCCAGCTGCATCATCGATTTGGCGCCCCCCAATGCCTGCGGCAGCAGGTACGGCAAGACCAGCAGCCCCATGCCCAGCAGCAAAAAGAACGAGAAGCAACCCAAGGTAATCCACCCGCGCAATCGTGCACCTTCATGCAGCCGGACTTCCTCCGTGGCATTGCCGGCATGGCTACGCAACTCCTGCACAACCGCCGCGTCCTGCTCCACGTAGTGGCCAAGGAAGTCCTCGGTAATGCGCGCACGCAATGCCTGGGGATCGGCGAAATAGTGATCCATCGCGGCGCAGGCTTGTGCCGCGTTGATCGGGCGGGTGCCACGGTTGACGGCCTCTTCGACCGTGACTTGCAGGGATTGCAGCCGTACAAGATTGGAGGGATGAGTATCCGACGGATGAGGCAGGCTGGCTGCCATTTCCTCCTCGGGCAGGGTCAGCGGCTGCGCGGCCAGTTCCTGCACGACGCTGGTTGGCAAGTCGTGGGTCGGGACGTACCCGGCACCCGGGTTGGTCGCTTGTGACACACGGGTAAATACACTCTGCTGCAACAACGGGTCGATGGCAGAGATGCGCACCAAGGCCGAAGCGATGGCGATATTCCCCGTCAGCTTCGCGCCCGCCGCGTCCGCCGCCAGCTCCCGCACGCGGCTCCAATGGTTCACCGCGTGATCGAAACGCTCCATGAAATACTCACCGAGCATGAACGCCGGCCACAGGGTCGTGCGTTGCAGCACATCGCTTTGCAGCATGGTTTCGGCAATCACCCCGAGGCTGCGGCCGATGCCCTCGTAGATCGGCACGAAGCGCAGGCTGTACTCGGTATCGGCGCCGGCGAAGTGCGCCAGCTCGTGACCGATGACCGCGCCGGTCTCCGCCGAATCGAGCAGGCCCAGGTACAGCATCGGCACGTGCAGTGTGCGGCCCTTGAGCGTGGTGTCTGACGGGAGCAGGTTGACGTCGCTAGAGGTGACGTAAAAGCCTTCGGTCATGCCCAGCACGATGTGCTCGGGCGCCAGCGCGCCGAGTTGCTCCGCCAGCTGGCAAACATAGGCCCACAGCGCCGGCGCCTGTTGCGGTGTGACCACCTGGCCCAGAACGTTCATCGGCGTCGACTGGAACATGCGCAGCATGACCGGCAGCTGCTTGCCCATCTGCCAGATCGAATACAGGAAACCGAGCATCAGCATCAGCACGACGAGCATCAGTTTGAATTCACCGGCGGCCATTTTCCCCATGTGCCACAGCCCCAGGCCTTCGAAACCGAGGATGGCCGCCACCGCCGCGCCCATGGCGACGATGTGCCCTACCAGCAGGTACGGCAACAGGCGGCTCACCCGGCTGAAGGTGTGCAGCAATCGTTCGCGGGAATGACTCGCGCGGGCACCGGCCCAACGCAAACCCAGCAGACCCAGCACGCCGACCAGGGAGGCCAGCAGGCCGAGGGCGATGGCACCCTTGGCCAGGTTGCTCATCACGGCACTCACCGGTTGCAGGATGGTCAGGTCGTGCTCGGCGTCAGTAATACGCGATAGAGCCATGGCAACACTCATGCGCTTGCCATTGATATCGACCATTGCCGAGCTGGATCCCGGCTTTGCAGCCATCGCTTCGAGTTCGACATGCATCTCGCCCAGTTCGGCGTTGAAATCCGCGAACTCCTTGATGTTCTCGGAACTGCGTTGCAACTCCCAGACGCCAAACAAACCAAGGCAAAGCGGCAGGAGAATAAGTACGGCAATGAGTTTCAACGTTTTCATGAGACAAGGCCTCAATAGTCGCGTCGCCTTACATCCGTGGCGAGCATAAATTCCATTTAACGAAGGCCCGAAAGCCCCCACGCTATTGCACGGCCCGACATGAAAGTTACGGGGCGCACTCGTACCCGGCGCGTTATACAGAAATATCGGCGATATGTAACGCCA
The DNA here is from genome assembly GCF_054668285.1 of Pseudomonas sp. S2_H10. Classification (NCBI taxonomy): domain Bacteria; kingdom Pseudomonadati; phylum Pseudomonadota; class Gammaproteobacteria; order Pseudomonadales; family Pseudomonadaceae; genus Pseudomonas; species Pseudomonas sp. S2_H10. The sequence continues at coordinate 6,191,642 of NZ_CP162754.1, read as the reverse complement.
TATTGCCCGAACACTCGTTCAGCAATGGAAAGGACGCCTTGTATATCCCGGACATCCTGAATTGCCATCACTTCCCCGCCGGTTATATGACACTTATCCTTCAACCTTTCCTCAGCGGATCATCAAGCAGGCGTTGGGTGAACCGGTTCACCTTTTTTCAATTTTTTTCAATTAAAAATTGGATCCATTACCTGCCTGAAACCATTGAATTAATTGGGTTTCAGACACTTCCGCCATGCAAATCCGGCAAATGATGGCAACCAGACATCATTGCGACATGTATCAAAAAAAGAAAAAATCCGCGCCGCGTAGGAACTTTCCTACACATCCTGTTGCCATACACGACGTTACTGGCAACTCGATATCCATATGCCAGCATCGCACTCCCAATCATTCCTGGCAGTGTGATTTTTTGATGTCAAACATCAGCAATCACAACTCGTGAACAGGTGTTCAATCGAGAAATTAGTCGCTGCGCACGCACTCCCGTGTATATCCGGGTAGTCATCGCGAAGTGTTCAAGGACGATGTACCGATGACCCAGACGTTTTTTGATGTTGAAGCATTGATCAAGCTGCGAAGCCAGACCCGGGCCATTTCCGATGCGCTCAAGGCGCAGGCCTCGGATTATCTGGCGACCCTGGCTTTGCTGATTCGTCCACAGGCGTTTTTCGGGGAATACCTGCAGGGCGCGCAACGCAGCAGCGGCCGCGAGACCCAGCACCACTTCAAGGAATTCAAGGAGCTCTACGACCGCATCGGCTCGGGCGCTCCGTTCCAGTTGGTCAATGAACTCGAAGTGCCCCTCAACCTGCTCAGCACCACTCCGCAATTGTTTGCGCTCGAGTACGACAAGGTGCTGTCACAAAGCGGCCAATCCATTCGCATCACCAGCCCCGTGCGCTGGGTGGTGGGCTTCAGTTCGTTCGATCTGGCGCGTTTTCGCAGCGTGATCAAAGACCCCGATCGCAGCAGCGCCGAGTTGCACCGTTTCGTCGTGCACTACCTGGTGCTGTTCTACTGCCTGAGCAAGTCACCGGGCCTCGGCCGCTTGCTCGAAGGCCTGCGTTTCCCCCTCAGTTTCGAACGCCTGAAAGACTTCGGCGACCTGCCCTTCTGCGTCATCAGCTCGCCGGTTCGCTCGCAATTGCCCGACGAAGCGGTGATCCGCAGCAGCACCCAGATCGCCGGCAACACCAGCTTCGAAGAGCTGGTGGGCCACGCCAACATCATGGAAATGAACGATGAAATCCGTCAGCGCCTGCTGCTGACGATCGAAGGAATGTAACGCGCCCGGCCAGGCATTGGACCGACACGCAAACGACTTGCAGCGAATTGATCGCACAGGAGATCACGATGGCGAAGAAGGAAAGTACCCAGCACAAACTCGACCGCGTTCGCGCGCCTCGGGTCCATATCACCTACGACGTGGATATCGGTGACGCTCAGGAAAAGAAAGAGCTGCCCTTTGTCGTCGGTGTGCTGGGCGATTTCTCCGGCAACCCGCTGGAGCCGCTGCCGAAGCTCAAGGACCGCAAGTTCATTTTCATCGACCGCGACAACTTCAACGGTGTGCTCAAGGGCATCAAGCCGCGCCTGACCTACCGCGTCGACAACACCCTGGCCAAGAACGGCACGCAGCTGGGCGTCGAGCTCAACTTCAACGCCCTCGAAGACTTCGAACCGCAGAACGTGGTCAAGCAGGTCGAGCCGCTGCGCAAGCTGCTGGAAGTGCGCAACAAGCTGGCGGACCTGCGCAACAAGATGGGCGGCAACGACAAGCTCGAAGAGCTGCTCATGGACGTGCTGCAGAACACCGAGAAGTTGAAAACCCTGGGCAAGGAATTCGGTCGCGAAGCCGCCGTTCCAGCCACCGACGGCAAAGCGTAGGAGCCTGACGATGAACGACAAGCAAACCGTGACTCAACAGGACAGCACGCTGGTGGAAGTGGACAGCTTCACCGCGCAATCCTCGTTGCTCGACAGCATCATTTCCGAAAGCCGCGTGGCCCGCTCCGAGACCGAGCGCACCCGCACCCGCGACCTGATCGGTGAATTGGTCAACCAGATCCTGGAAGGCGAAATGACGCCGAGCAAGGACCTGATCGCCGTGCTCGATGCGCGCATCGCCGAGATCGACGCGATGCTCTCCGAGCAGATGAACGAGATCATGCACGCCAGTGAGTTCCAGCAGCTGGAGTCCTCGTGGCGCGGCCTGAAGTATCAGGTCGACCAGACCGAGACCAGCACCACGCTGAAGATCCACTTGCTCAACGCCTCGAAGAAGGACCTGGTGCGCGATCTCAAGGCCGCTTCCGAATTCGACCAGAGCGCGCTGTTCAAGAAGATCTACGAAGAAGAATACGGCACCTTCGGTGGTGCACCATTCGGCATGCTGCTGGGTGACTACGAGTTCAACCGCAGCCCGGAAGACATGTACCTGCTCGAAGAGATTTCCCACGTTGCCGCGGCGGCCCACGCACCGTTCATCTCGGCGGCCTCGCCCGAGCTGTTCGGCTGGGATTCGTTCACCGACATGTCCGGCCCGCGGGATCTGGCGAAGATTTTCGACACCGTCGAATACGCCAAGTGGAAGTCGTTCCGCGCCAGCGAAGACTCGCGTTATGTCGGCCTGACCCTGCCCCACGTGCTCGGTCGCCTGCCTTATGGCCCGGATACCACGCCGGTGGAGGAGTTCAACTTCGTCGAAAGCGTCGATGGCCGTGACCACAACAAGTACCTGTGGATGAACGCCGCCTACGCGCTGGGCACCCGGGTCACCGATGCGTTTTCCCGCTACGGCTGGTGCGTGGCGATCCGTGGAGTCGAGGGTGGCGGCTTGGTAGAAGGCCTGCCGACCCACACGTTCAAGACCGATGACGGTGAAATCGCCCTCAAGTGCCCGACCGAGATCGCCATCACCGACCGCCGTGAAAAAGAGCTGTCGGACCTCGGTTTCATTCCGCTGGTGCACTGCAAGGGCACCGACTACGCCGCGTTCTTCGGCACCCAGTCGACGCAGAAGCAGAAGCAGTACAACACCGACATCGCCAACGCCAACGCCCGGCTTTCCGCGCAGTTGCAGTACATCTTCGCCACCTCGCGCATCGCCCACTACATGAAGGCGATCATGCGCGACAAGATCGGCAGCTTCGCCTCGCGCAAGGACGTCGAAATGTTCCTCAACAAATGGCTGTCGAGCTATGTGTTGCTGGACGACACCGCCAGCCAGGAAGCCAAGGCCAAGTTCCCGCTGCGCGAAGCCCGCGCCGAGGTGTTCGAGGTGCCGGGCAAGCCTGGGGTGTACAAGGCCGTGACTTACCTGCGCCCGCACTACCAACTGGACGAGCTGACCGCTTCGTTGCGCCTGGTCGCCGAATTGCCGCAATCGACCCGCGGCTGATCGACCACGTTGCCAGGGAGGCACCATGACCAGTCAACACAAGCTGTTGCCATCACTGCTGGACCGATTGCTGGACGATCGTCCGCATCAGTCCAGCGAAGCGTCATCGCAACGCTTGTGTTCGCTGGCCGATTACAAGGCCAGCATCGTTCGCGACCTGGAGATCCTGGTCAACACCCGCCAGTCCCTGGTCGCCAACGAGCTGGAGGGTTTCGTCAACCTCAGCGGCAGCATCCTCGACTACGGCATGCCGGACTTCACCAGTCGCAGCGTGCTTGATCCCAAGGATCGCCTGCTGATCCAGCGGCAACTGGAGAAAGCGATCTCGGTCGGCGACCGGCGCTTTCGCAGCGTCAAGGTGCAACTGCTCGCCCAACAGACCGGCCAACGCATGCTGACCTTTCGCGTGGACGCGGTCCTGCGCCTGCAAGACGTCACCCGTCAGGTGTCCTTCGACGCGGTGCTGCAGGTCAACACCCAGGAATACAAAGTGCAGAACCTCAACTGATGCTCGACGATCTGCTGCCCTACTACGAAAAGGAACTGTCGCACCTGCGCTTTTTGGGCCAGGAGTTCGCGAGCCAGTACCCGAAAATCGCTTCGCGGTTGCTCATCGAGGGCGATAACTGCGAAGACCCGCATACCGAGCGCTTGATCGAAGCGTTCTCGTTCCTGTCGGCGCGGGTGCACAAAAAACTCGACGACGAGCTGCCGGAAATCGTCGAGTCGTTTCTCGAGGTGCTGTACCCGCACTACCTGCGCCCTACCCCGTCGATGTCGATCGTCGAGTTCAACCTGGGCAAGCAGGAAAAAGTCACCGAAGCCTTCCGCGTACCCCGGCATACCGAACTCAGCGCCAACCCGATCGATGGCGTGGTGTGTAAATTCCGCACCTGCTACCCGGTCGAACTGTGGCCGGTGGCGGTGCAACAGGCGTCGTTCATCGAGATGGAGCGCTCAGCGTTCAACGGCCACAGCGCCGACCTGGTCGCGCGCTTGCGCATCGGCCTGGTGGCGACCTCCGACGTGCTGTTCGGCAAGCTGGAACTCGACCGCCTGCGGTTCTTCCTCGACGGCGAAAGCACCTTGATGCTGCAGCTGTACGAACTGCTGTTCAACAACCTCGCCAAGGCCACGCTGACCTTCGAAGACCAGGGTCGTAGCCGCGAGGTCGCCTTGCCGGCCAACGCGTTGAAAGCCGTCGGTTACGCGCTCGACGAAGGCCTGGTGGATTACTCGGAGCGCTCGTTCCTCGGCTACCGCTTGCTGCACGAGTACTTCACCTTCCCCGACAAGTTCATGTTCTTCGACCTGTCGGGCTTTGCGCGGATTCTGGCGGGCAAGGACGTCGAGAAAGTCGAAATCAATTTCTACTTCTCCGACTACGACCTGAGCGATCGCCTGGCGCGCCTGACGCAGAACATCGGGCGCAATAACTTCAAGCTCAATTGCACGCCGATCATCAACCTGTTCCGCCAGCAGGCCGAGCCGATCAAGCTGACCCACGCCCAGCACGAGTACGCGGTGACGCCGGATGTGCGCCTGCAAAGCTCGGCCGAAGTGGTGTCCATCGATCGCGTGCGGCGTGTGCGCAAGGTCGGCGGTATCGATCAGGTCGGCACCTGCCATCCGTTTTTCGAACCCCGTGGCGATCAGGGCCCGGGGCAAAGCTTCTGGATTGCCCGGCGCCGTGCGGTGCACAGCGGCCAGCGCGACGGCTCGAACGTGTTCATCCGGGTGGTGGATCGTGAGCTGGGGTTGATGGAGGCCAACAACGATACATTGAGCATCCGCCTGACCTGCAGCAACCGCGACCTGCCCCTGATGCTGCCTTTCGGCGGCGAACGCGGCGATTTCAACATCCCCGGCAACTCGGTGATCAAGGACATCCGCTGCCTGCGCAAGCCCACCGCCACCGCGCGGGTGCCGCTGGGCAATGGCGTGATCTGGCGGCTGATCTCGCACCTGTCGCTCAACCACATGTCGCTGGTGTCCCGTGGCCGCGAGGTGCTGCTGGAGCTGTTGTCGCTCTACAACTACCGCAACGTGTCGGCGATCCGCAAACAGATCAACGGCATCGTGTCGGTCAGCAGCGAGCCGGTCGTCGCACGCATCGGCCACCCGCGGCCGAACTTCGTGCGCGGCGTCGGCATCACCCTCAATTTCGATGAAAGCCAATACACCGGCAGCGGTGTGTTTCTGTTCGGCATGGTGCTCGATCACTTCTTTGGTCAGTACTGCTCGATGAACAGCTTTACCCAATTAACCCTTCGCAGCTTGCAGCGCGAAAAGAGAGTCGTCCAATGGCCACCGCGAACCGGCGATCAACCCCTGGTCTGATCGACCAGGCACGGGCTGAGCCGCACCGATTCGAGTTTTTCCAATTGGTGCGCCTGCTTCGCCTGCATTACAGCAGAACCGGGCGCATGGACCTGGAAACCCGACCGCACGAAGACCCTTTGCGTTTTCGCTCGCAGCTGTCGCTGAACTTCCCGGCCAGTGAAGTCAGCGACCTGCAGTTCGAGCGCGAAGGCAAGGTGTCCGTGGCCGGCCTGCCGCTGTCTGAAGTGCAAGTCACCTTCATGGGCCTGGTCGGGCCGTCGGGTGTGCTGCCGCGCCCGTACACCGAGCTGTTGATCGAGCGGCACATCCAGTACCGGGATGACGCGGCCCATGCGTTCCTCGACATCTTTTCGCATCGCATGACCACGCTGTTCTACGAGGCCTGGCAAAAGTACAAGTTCTACATCGAGTACGAACGCAACGGCAGCTCGGACTTCGACCGCTACCTGCTCAACCTGGTGGGGTTCGGCCCCGAGGCGCAGAAGCAGAAATTCGACAAACAAGGCTCGCCCCTGCGCCGTGAATTGTTCAGCTACTTCTCCGGCCTGTTCGCCCAGAAGCCACGCAATGCGTTGAACCTGGAAGTGCTGCTCAGCTTCTATTTTTCCCTGCCGTTCAAGGTCAAGCCGTTTGCCGGTCGCTGGCTGAAGCTCGATGCCAGCCAATGTACGCAACTGGGCCGCAAGAATGCCGTGCTCGGGCAAAGCGCCGTAGCCGGCAACCGGGTCTGGGACTACCAGTCGTGCGTGCGCATCGAAACGGCACCGCTGGAGCTGGCCGACTATCAACGCTTGCAGCCAGGCAGCGTCGACTACCAGAAGCTGGTTGAGCTGGTGCGTTTTTATGTCGGCGCGGAACTCGATTTCCAGTTGGCACCCAAGCTCAAACCCCAAGCCGTCCCCGTCGCCCGCCTCGGTCGTCAGGGCAACGTTTCCCTAGGCCGGCTCGGCTGGCTCAAGCGACCAGGCGTCGACGTTGAACCTTCTCGCTGCGCCCTCTTCCACATTCCTTTTGATGGGGTCTCCCTGTGAACCTGAAGTCCCTGTTCGCCAAGCTGAACGACACCAGCCGTACCGCCACCGAAAGCGCCGCGGCGCTGTGCCTGTCGGAACACCACTACGATGTCGAGATCGAGCATCTGCTGTTGCAGTTACTCGACAGCCACGACAACGACCTGCCGGCCATCCTGCGTCATTACGACGTGGTGCCTGAACGCTTGCAGGCCCAGTTGGTGACGGCACTGGGGACCTTCAAGAAAGGCAATACACGCACCCCGGCGCTGTCCCCGCACCTGACCCGCATGATCGAGCAGGCCTGGGTGCTGGCGTCCATCGAGTTCGGCCAGGCGCAGATCCGCACCGGCCATCTGTTGCAGGCCTTGCTCGATGACGACGAACTGCGCCGGGTGGTGATCGCCGGTGCGGCGGAGCTGGAGAAGATCAACGCCGACGATTTGCGCCTGAACCTCAACGCTCTGGTTGAAGGCAGCGCCGAATCGGCCCAGGCCAAACCGCTTGGCACTTCAGGCGTCGCCAGCACCAGCCCGATCAAAAGCAACGGCAAGACCCCGGCCCTCGACCAATACACCATCAACCTCACGCAAAGCGCTCGCGAAGGCCGGATCGATCCGGTGCTCGGCCGCGAGTTCGAGGTGCGGCAGATGGTCGACATCCTCACCCGCCGCCGCCAGAACAACCCGATCCTGACCGGTGAAGCCGGCGTCGGCAAAACCGCCGTGGTCGAAGGCCTGGCCTTGCGCATCGTTCAAGGTGACGTGCCGTCGGTGCTCAAGGGCGTCGCCATCCACACCCTCGACTTGGGCTTGTTGCAGGCCGGTGCCGGGGTGAAAGGCGAGTTCGAAAACCGCCTCAAATCAGTCATTGAAGAAACCAAGCGCAGCCTGCACCCGATCATCCTGTTCATCGACGAAGCGCACACCCTGATCGGCTCCGGTGGCCAGGCCGGGCAGAACGATGCCGCCAACCTGCTCAAGCCAGCCCTGGCTCGCGGCGAACTGCGCACCATCGCCGCGACCACCTGGGCCGAGTACAAGAAGTACTTCGAGAAAGATGCCGCCCTCGCCCGCCGCTTCCAGGTGGTGAAGGTTGAAGAACCGGACGAAGACAAGGCAATCCACATGCTGCGCGGCCTGCTGGCCAAGATGCAGGAGCATCACAAGGTCACGGTGATGGACGAAGCGCTGGTGCAGGCCGTGCGCTTGTCCAATCGCTACATCACCGGCCGCCAGTTGCCGGACAAGGCGGTGAGCGTGCTGGACACCGCGTGCGCCCGGGTCGCCCTCGGGCAATCGGCGCAGCCGGGGCCGCTGGAAGACAGCAAGCGCCAGATCGACAACCTGCAGGCGGAAATCTCGGTACTGCAACAGGAAGCCGCCAAAGGCAGCGACCATGCCCGACGCCTGACCACCCTCAATACCGAACTGCTCAGCGAACAGCAGACCCGCGATGCCCTCGAACAACAGTGGCAACGCGAGCTGCAACTGGTGGAAAAACTCGGCGCCCTCAGCCACCCGGACAATCAATCACCCGATGCAGGCGAAATTGCCGCGGTGCGCGCCGAACTGGCCAGCGTCCAGGGTGAACAACCGCTGGTGCATGCCCTGGTGGATGGCGGCACCATCGGCGAAGTGATTTCCGGCTGGACCGGCATTCCGCTCGGCAAGATGCTGCGCGACGAAATCGAAACCGTGCAGCGTCTGCCGGCATTGCTGGGCGAGCGGGTGCTCGGCCAGGACCACGCACTGCGCGAAATCGGCAAGCGCATCAAGATTTCCCGCGCCCGCATGGAAGACCCGAACAAGCCGATCGGCGTGTTCCTGTTGCTCGGCCCGAGCGGCGTCGGCAAGACCGAAACCGCACTGGCGCTGGCCGACACCCTGTACGGCGGCGAGCGTAACGTCATCACCATCAACATGTCCGAGTACCAGGAAGCCCATACCGTCTCCAGCCTCAAGGGTTCGCCACCGGGTTACGTCGGTTATGGCGAGGGCGGCGTGCTGACCGAGGCGGTGCGACGCAAGCCGTACAGCGTGGTGCTGCTCGATGAAGTGGAAAAAGCCCACCCGGACGTGCTCGAACTGTTTTTCCAGGTGTTCGACAAAGGCGTGCTGGACGACGGCGAAGGTCGCGAGATCAACTTCCGCAATACCGTGATCATCCTCACGTCCAACACCGGCACCGACCGCATCATGCAGTGGTGCCTGAACACCGAGCAGCAACCGACACCGCAAGACATCGTCGAAGGGCTGCGTGACGAGTTGAACCAGGTGTTCAAGCCGGCCTTCCTCGGCCGCCTGAGCATCGTTCCCTACTACCCGGTCAAGGACGCGATCCTCGAGCGCATCGTCGCGCTCAAGCTGGCGCGCATTCGCCAGCGCTTCGAGCGCAATCATCAAGCCGTCCTGAGCTATGACGAGGCGCTGGTCAAGGCCATCGCCTCGCGCTGCACGGAAGTCGACAGCGGCGCGCGCAACATCGACAACATTTTGTCCAGGACGCTGATGCCGGAACTGGCCCAGCGGGTCCTGGAGCGCATGGCGCAGGACAAACCGATTCAGAGTTTGAACATCGAGTTGGGCAGCGACGGCGATTTCGCCTATCGCCTGAACTGATCGGGCATTTACAGGTAGTGGTCATGGACAAGAGATATTCAGGGAAGCGTCCCGAAAAGATGGCGTTGGCCAAAGGCCTGACGGCGGTGGCGATGATCGCGGTACTGAGCGCCTGTGGCGTCACCGACCGGGTCGGCAAACGGGTCGACGATACGTGGGCCGGCGACATGCTGTTCGACGACAACGAAAAAGTCATCCTGACCTCCGACGGCGGCAATCAGCTCAATCCCGACGCGTCCGGCACGCCGCTTTCGGTGGTGCTGCGCGTTTACCAGCTGACATCGCTGGAGCGCTTTGCCTCGGTGGATGCCGACTCGCTGTGGGACGACCCGCAAAAAGCCCTCGGCAACACCCTGATCGAGAACCGCGAAATCACCTTGTTGCCGGGTATGGGCCAGGTCGACAAGTGGCCGCTGAACAAGGCCGCAGGTTATGTCGGCGTCGCGGCTTTTTTCCGCAACGACGAGAACAGCCGCTGGAAGGTCGCGTTTGATGCCAACTCGCTGCGCAAGGACGGCATCTGGTTTTCTTCCGATGGTCTGCGCGTGCTGGTGGACAACAACACGGTCAGCGCCGTCAGCGGCGTCGACGTGCTGAACAAACCCAAGACCGAAGAGCAGCTCGCCAAGGCCTCCGCCCTGCCCGACCAACCGGCCCAGCCAACGCTGACCCAACGGGTTCAGGACGCGGTGATTGAAAAAGCCCAGGACAAGGCTGCCGGCTCCGCGCAAAAAGCCGTGGACTCGAAATTGAATTCAATATTGGAAAGCGCTCAATGAGTAAGCAAAGCCGGGTGATGTGGTCCGAAGGCATGTTCCTTTTGCCACAACATTTCCAGTATCAGGATGAGTTCCATCAGCATCAACTGGCGCAGGCGACCCTGCGCAACACGCCTTTTCACTGGGGCGTGCAGTTGCTGGAAGTGGACGAGGAAGCCCTCGCCACCGGCTCCCTGCAACTCAAGCGGCTGAAACTGGTGTTTCCCGACGGCAGCCTGTTCGACGCGCCGCAGCACGATCCGTTGCCCGCAGCCCGTGACTTGAAGGATTTGCTCAAGGGTAACGACCTGAAGGTCTACGCCGCGCTGAAGCTGCCTGAGCCTTTCGGCCTGAACTACGTCGAGGACGGTCAGGAGCAGAAGACCGGGCGGCGCTTTCGCAAGCAGTTCGATACCTTGCCGGACCTCAACGAGGGCGATCTGGAAAACGAAATCACCAGCCTGCGCCTGAACGTGGTGATGCTGATCGACGGCGACAACCTCGATGGCTACACCTGGTGCCCGATTGCCCGGCTGTCGCGCAACAACATCGGCGGTTTCAACCTCGACGGGCATTTCGTGCACCCGACGCTGCACCTGGGCACCCACGACACCCTGATCGGCCTGGGCAAGCGTCTGCTCGGTGCCTTGCAATCCAAGAGCAAGGCCCTCTCGGGCCGTCGTCGTGAACGCGCCGACCAGATCGCCGAGTTCGGCTCCAGCGACGTGACCCTGTTCTGGCTGTTGAACACGGTGAACCGTGCCTACCCGGCCCTGGCGCACTTGCTTGCGCACCCGCGTTTGCACCCGGAGCGTTTGTATCTGTTCCTGGCCGAACTCGCCGGCGGCTTGCTGACGTTCTCGCTGGACACCCAGCTCAACGACATCCCCGAGTACGACCACCACGACCCGGCGGTCTCGCTGGTCAAGCTCGACGAAATGATTCGCGTGCTGCTCGACAACGTGGTGCCGAACCAGTGCGTGGTGATCAACCTGACCCAGACCAAGCCTTCGTACTGGCAAGGGCAACTGCACGACCCACGGCTGGCCGAGGCCGACTTCTACATCTCCGTGCACGCCGACATGCCGGGCGCAAGCCTGCTGGAACTGGTGCCACGGGCGTTCAAGGTCGGCTCGCCGGAAGACATCGAGGTGGTGGTCAACAGCGCCATGCCAGGCGTGACCCTCAATCATTCGACGCGCATGCCCAATGCGATTCCGGTGCGACTGGACAATCACTACTTCTCCATCGAACCCCATGGCCGGGTCTATGAGCGAATGATGAGTGCCCAGGCCATCTCCTTCTATGCGCCCAGCGCGTTCACCAACCTCAAGCTTGAACTGATGGCGGTACTCAAATGACCGAAGCCGTAATGCAAGGCGCCGTTGCCGCCGCCCGTGAAAAACCGACGCTCAAAGACCTGGTGCAGGATTTCATCAGCATGGCGCTGATCGTGCGCAAGGGCCGCCAGGTGACATCGGTCAGCGCCTTCGAGGCGAGCGTCGACACCTTCTTCAAGGCACTGGAGCGCGATGCCCGCGGCGCCAACTACAGCGTCGAGCAGGTGAAAGACACCCAGTACGCCCTGTGTGCCTTCCTCGATGAAAGCGTGTTGCGCTCCGGGGACAACGAATTGCGTCGGCACTTTGAATTGCAGCCGTTGCAGTTCCGCTATTTCGGCGTGCACCTGGCCGGCGAAGGCTTCTTCGAGAAAATCGATGCACTGCGCGGCGACGTCAAACAGAACCTCGATGTGCTCGAGGTTTACCACCTGTGCCTGGCCCTGGGTTTCGAAGGCAAGTTCAGCCTCGGGCAAAAGGATCAGCTGCGTTACCTGGCCAATACCCTGGGCCAGGACATCGCGCGTTTTCGCAAGACGCCCAAGGCCCTCTCGCCTGACTGGGCGTTGCCCGACCAGGTTTCGCAGATGCTGCGCCATGAAGTTCCCCTGTGGCTCTACCTGGCGCTGATTGCGCTGGTCTGCGCGGGTGTCTACCTGACGCTGGACTGGCTGCTGGGCAAAGACGTAGCCGCGTTGTCCGAACAAATCAGCCAGCTGTTCAGTGCCTGAAAACAGGTCAGGTAATCGAGTCAGGAAGACATGAAGACATTATTGCGTTCGTTGAAGAGTTTTTGGTTCCTCGTCCCCGCGCTGTGGCTGGCGAGCCTGGCCGTCTGCTGGTTCGTTGCGCCGCACGTGAGTTGGCTGCGCGGTTATGCGCCGGAGGCGATGGCGATCGTCAGCGCCTTCTACCTGCTGATCATTGTGCTGCGTCAGTACAAACGTATCCGCGCCGAGCACAACCTCGAAAACCTGGTGCAGATCGAAGTCGATCGTTCACTCAAATCCGCCGGTGAATTCCGCGATCAGCAAGTGCTGCGCGAACGCCTCAAGCACGCCATCGCCATGCTGCGCGCCGACCGCTCGGCCGGTGGCGGCGGTTCGTCGGCACTTTACGATTTGCCGTGGTATCTGGTGATCGGCATGTCGGCAGCGGGCAAGACCTCGTTGCTGACCCGCTCCGGCCTGTCCGCCAGCATTGCCAGCAGCGCCAACGACACACAAAGCGGTACCCAGCATTGCGATTGGTATTTCAGCCCCGAGGCCGTGATGATCGATACGGCCGGCCGCTACCTGCGTGACGACCCGTCGGCCAGCGAGTTCGCCGCCTTCCTGCGCATGCTGAAAAAGCAGCGCAGCAAGGCTGCGGTCAACGGACTGGTGTTGGTGGTGAGCCTGCCCGAACTGCTGGCGTGCAGCGCGGCAGAGCGCAACGAACTGGCCGCGCAACTGGTGTCGCGCATCGAGGAATACAACGATTGCCTGGACGCCAACCCACCGATCTACCTGATGTTGAGCAAGACCGATCAACTGCCGGGCTTCAGCCAGGCGTTCGAAGGCCTGGACCTGAACGAGCGCCAGCAACCGCTGGGCATGACCTTCGGTTTGTCCGAGATCCGCAACCAGGGCCTGCGCCCGGTGCTGGATGCCAAGCTGGCCAACCTGCACAGCCATATCCGTCGTCACGTCGACGCGCAGATGATTGCGCTGGGCGCCGATGCCAACAGCGCGCTGCTGAATTTCCCGAACTATTTCGCCGAGCTGTCGGGCGTGCTGGAGCAGTTCCTCCAGCACTTCGCCGAGACCGGTCGCAGCGGTGCGCCACTGTTGCTGCGCGGGCTGTATTTCACCAGCGCTTTGCAGACCGACCAGCAACTGAGCCAGGTATATGAAGACGATCTGGCCGAGTCGTTCGCATTGCAACCGGAGCATGAGCAACCGGAACCAAGCAGCGGCAGGAAAATCAGCGACCGCAGCTACTTCATCACCGATACGTTCCGCCGGGTGATCTTCCCGGACCGTGACCTGACCCTTTATCAGTCGCGGTTCGGCAAGAACAAATCCGCCAGCCCTGCCCTGCTGGGCCTGGCGGTGCTGGCCGGTGTTGCGTTCATTGGCTGGCAAGCCCTGTCGTTCCAGAACAACCGTCAGTGGCTGGCCACATTGCGCGAGCAACTGAGCGAGCTGCAGCAATCCCCGGACCGTGCCGGGCTGCTCGCCTCGGGCCAGGGCCTGGAGCTGCTGCGCGAGCAACTCTCGGCCATCGAGAAGCACCGTGCCAAAGGCGTACCGCTGCAGCTCGGTGCCGGCCTCTATCGTGGTGACGACATCTACCGCGTCGCGCAGACCGCCTACTTGCAGCAACTGCGCACCCAGGCGCTGGAGCCCGTCACCCTGCAACTGCAATTGCAGATGCGTGCCTTCAATGAGTTCGCCAAGACCATGGATGCGCAGAACAACTTTGCGCCTGCGCCGCCCAGGGCCGAATCAGCCAAGGCCCGTGCACAGGGCCTGAAACTGCCAACCCGCTTGAACAGCTTGCCGCGCAGTAGCGGTGATGTCGCCAGTCGCCTGACCGGTGCAGCCAAGGGAACAGCCACCAAGGCCCGCAGCGACGCATTGGCCGCACTGCGCAACCCGGCCACGGCGAGCGATGCCGCGGACCTGTCGGCGACCACCGGCGGGCTGTCGTTGTCCGAAGAAATGCTCGGGCGACTGGATGAGCGCCAGGTCGCGTCCATCATCGAGTCCTACAACGCCCTCAAGCTCTACCTGATGCTCACGCAACCGGGCACCCATCCGGACCCGGAGTTCGTCGGCGCTGCACTGCCGGTGGCCTGGGCCAATTCCGCCAGTGCCGACAATCCTGTCAGCAGCACGGTCATCGAGGACAACTCGCCGGTGTACGTGCAGTTGCTCAAGAATGGCCAGGCACCGACCTTGTCGCGCAACGAGCAACTCATCAGCGAAACCCGCAACAGCCTCAAGTCGTTCATGATTTCCAGCTCGCTGGTGGACCGTGAATACCTGCGTCTGCAACTGGAATCCAGCCGTCAGTTCCCGGCCGTCGGCTTGAGCGACCTGGTGCCGATGCCCGGCCGCCAATTGCTGTACGGCAGCGAGGCGGTCCCGGCGATTTTCACCCGCCAGGGCTGGGAACAGTTCGTCAAGCCCGAGCTGATCAAGCTGGTGTCGGGCAACCTGCAAAACGAATCGGACTGGGTGCTCGATGGTGAAGGCGGCGACAGCATCGTGCAGAAAGCCAACTTCATCCGTGAGTTCATGACGCGCTACAAGCGCGACTACACCCAGGCCTGGTACACCTTCATCGACAGCGTCGGCGTTCGTCATTTCACCGACATGGCCAATGCGACCCAGCAGTTGTCGCTGCTCAGCGACGTGCAGAACTCGCCGGTGAAAATCCTCCTGGCGACGGTCAACGACAACACCCAATGGGACGTCCCGGCCCCGCGCGAAACCCTGCCGACGGGCATCAAGCCCGATGACGGATTCTGGAGCAGCGTGACCGGGATCTTCGACGGCAAGAACACCTCGCCAGGCGCGCTGATTTCGCCTTTGCCGGCAGTCGACGACGGCAGCCTGGCCAAGCGCTTCGAACCGGTATCGCGAGTGTTTGCGGTGCAGAACGCCGAAGGCGCCGACAGCACGATCATGGACCGCTACCTCGCGGCCTTGCGCAAGCTCAAGGTGCGGATGAACAACATCCAGCGCTCCCAGGACGTGGGTAAAAGCAGCAAGCAGTTGATCAGCGAAACCCTCGAAGGTCTGCCAAGCGAAGTGACCAGCGTGCGCAACTATGTCGAGACCACGGTCGACACCAGCCAGGGCGGCCTGTCCACTTCGTTGCAGGGCCTGTTCAGCCTGCCGATCCAGTTTGCCTGGGAAACCCTGCGCGACCCGGCCGGCCAGCAGATTGCCAAGGCCTGGGCGCAGCAGATCGCCAAGCCCTGGGAGCAGGTCATGGCGCACCGTTACCCGATTGCACCGGGCAGCCGCAATGAAGCCTCGGTCAAGGATCTGCAGCGTTTCGTCGACCCGAAATCCGGCTTGCTGCCGAACTTCAAGCGCAACGAAATCGGCAACCTGTCCGGTGGCGAAGGCCTGGGGATGAGCAGCAATAGCAAGGCAACGCCGCTGGTCAACCCGAACATGGTCAACAGCATCGACAAGGCCAGCTCGTTGGGCCAGGTGATCGCCAGCCTGTCGGACCGCGACAACGGCTTCGAGATCATGCTCGAGCCCTCCGCCAACCTCACCGACATCATCTTCACCCTCGATGGCCAGGAGCAGCACTACCGTAACGGCAAGACCAGCTGGAGCCGCTTCTCGTGGCCCGGCACGACCACCACGCCGGGCGCCCGCCTGGATGTGGTGACCCTGACCGGCGAGCGCATCACGGTGTTCGACTACCCGGGCCGCTGGGGCCTGCTGCGCATGAACGACAGCGCACGGGTCAGCGATCTGGACGGCATCCAGCAACGCTTCAGCTGGAACACCGGCAGCGGCCCGGTCAGCCTCGCCGTGCGCAACTACGGCGGCGTCAAGTTGACCGACCTGGCCAACGTCAAGGCATTGAGCGCGCTCAACGCCAAAGAAGGTCAAGCGTTGTGAGCCGTTGCAACTTGAACCGGGAAACCGGCCAATGATCGGCTGCTTCGGCAAGGTGCCCGCGAGCCCGGACTTCGTCAGCCTGCAAGGTGCGGGCGACGACGTCTGCGAGTTCGACAGCTGGCTGCAGGGGGCGCTCGCCGCTCTGCAGCATCGCGAAGACTGGCGCGAGCTGTTCGACGGGTTGCCGCTGTGTTTTTTCAGCTACCGCGCACGCAGCGGCAACTGGTTGCTGGGCGGGCTGATCAGCTCGAGGGACTCGAGTGGCCGGCGCTATCCGTTCTTCATTTTCCAGACCCTCAAGGCCAGCGAAGCCGAGCCTCTGGTCAATCCGTTCACCCTCGGCGAACTGTTCAGCGGGCAGATCCGGCCGTTGCTGCACATGGCCGTCCAGGGTGAAAGCACTTCGGTGCTGTTCGAACGCATCAAGGCCCTGCGCCCGCTGCAAGGACAGGACTTCGAGTTGTTCCGGCGCGTGCATGACAAGTTCCTGGTGAACTTCAACCTGCGCGATATCGCTTGCGCGCTCCAGGGCACCTACCCGGAGTTCGTCACCAATGCCGTACTGACGCGCCTTCAGGCACTCAAGAGGCATCTGGATCACGCAACGCCGATCGGCATCGCCCTGCCCTTGCCGGCGGAAAGAGGCTTGAAAAACCCGACCGCAGACTTGTGGGTCACCTGGCTGACACACATGACCCCGGAGCGCGCCGTGCCGCAGATCAGCCTGCTGGCGGACGACTTCATGCGTCCCCGGCTGATCTGCTTTGCCTCACGCAATACCAGCGCTGCCTATCGCCTGCTGACCGGCATCCATGAGCGCTCGCAGAGCTATGACGTGCTGGCGTCCTTCGATGCCTTCGACGAGCACCACCGCAACCACGCCTTTCCCGAAATCGACCGCCCGCTGGGTGACGTTATCGACCGTTTTGTCGATGCCCTGGATTCGAAGTCCGTATGAACAAGATCAAGTATTACTTCTTGCGCTATCAGCCCTACATTCTCGGGGTGTGCTTTTTCCTCACGATCTTCGTGGTGTGGGGCATCGGACGCGCGTTCGACTTCAGTTCGCTCAACAGCCTGCTGACCGGCATCGGGGTGTTCCTGGTGCTGTCCGCCGGCTACGTGCTGCTGCTTTATCGGGGCGTGTCCCGGCATCACAACCTCGAAGGGCTGCTGCGCGACGATGCCGACCAGGCCGTGTTGAACGCGAGCCCGGCAGACCGCGAGGAAGTCAGCCTGTTGCGCGAGCGCCTGTTGCAGAGCATCGAACGCCTGCACAGCAACAAGCCCCGGGGCAGCAACCCCAAGGATGCGCTGTACGCCCTGCCCTGGTACCTGGTGGTCGGGCAGCCGGCGGCGGGCAAGAGCACCATGCTCTACCAGTCGGGCCTCAATTTCCCCTATGCCGAGCGCGAGGGTGTGCGGGTCGCAGGTCTGGGTGGCACGCGCAACTGTGACTGGTTCTTCAGCTCTGAAGCGGTCCTGCTGGATACCGCCGGGCGCTACATGAACAACCAGGAAGAGGCCGGCAAATGGCGCGCATTCCTGCAACTGCTGCGCCAGCATCGCCAGCGCCGGCCACTCAACGGCCTGATCGTCACCGTCAGCATCCACGACATCCTGCAAACCTCGCTCGACGATCAGGAGCGCATCGCCAAGCGCCTGCGCGAACGCATCCAGGAAACCCATGCCCTGCTGGAAGTGCGCCTGCCGGTGTACCTGGTGTTCACCAAGTGCGACCTGGTGCCGGGTTTCGCACCCTTCTATCGTCAACTGGACGAAACCGCCCGTGGCGAAGTGATGGGCAAGACCTTCTCCCACAAAGGCTATGAACAGGCCAACTGGGCGCAGCGCTTTGGCGTTGCGATGGACGAGCTGGTCAGCTACTGGCAACAGGTGGCGAGCCAGCAGCTGGTCTCGCAAGACATCCAGATCACCCGGCAGGATTCGGCGGTGTATCGGTTCCCGCTGGAACTGGCGGCGCTCAAGCCACGGCTGCAACTGTTCGTCGATGCCCTGTTGCGCGCCAATCCCTATCAAAGTGCCGAACTGCTGCGCGGCTTCTATTTCACCAGCGCCCTCGATGCCGACCAGCCGGAACTGGGTGGCCACGCGCGCCAGGTGACAGAGCGCTTCTCCCTGGAAGGCGATCGGGAGATCGCCAACGGCAACGCGCAACCGCGCCCGTTGTTCATCAACAGTCTGTTCCGCAAGGTCATCATTCCCGACCAGCACCTGGTGGCGCTGTACACCACCAACCACCGCGAGCGTCGCCGTCGGGCGGCCTGGATCGGCGGTGCCGGACTGGTCGCCGTGGTGCTGTGCAGCCTGTTGGGCTGGTCGTATGCGAACAACAAAAACACCTTGCAGAGTCTGTCGACAGAGTTGACCCAAGCGGCCGCCGATGACCGCGCCGCCACCGGCCAGTACACCGCTTGGCAAACCCTGGACCGCCTGCGCTTCTGGACTGCCGATTACTATGCGCATCACCACGACCAGGGTGTGCCGTTGCGCATGCGCCTGGGGCTCTATCAGGGCCACAAGGTGGAGCCACTGGTGCGCAGCCGCTATTTCGAGCGCCTGGAAAGCGTGATGCTCAAGCCCACCGCCGACAACCTGACCCGCTCGTTGTATTTGCTGACCACCCTCAAGGTCTATCAGCGCAATGCCAAGGAACTGATGCCAGTGACCGGCGTGGACAGCGTCGAACCCAAGGCCCTGCCGAACGACAACCGGGCGCAGTCCATCGCCGCTTTCGGCAAGGCGACGCTGGACACCTACGTCATGCTCTCGCGTGCCCAGCGGGAAAAGGCCGACCCTGCGTTCCTGAAAGCGAAAATCCCGGATTACTGGTACCCGGCGATTGCCCGCCAGGTCGGCAACGCCAGTGTCGCCGCCTCGGACTTTGAGTTCGCCAGCCGCCAGATCAATTTCTACAGCGATCAGATCCACCAGCCAGACGTGCCACGGATCCTCGACAACGCGTTCCTGATCTCCAGCTCGCGCAACTACATCAACAGCCTGCTGACCCAATCGTTGCGCTCGATCGAAACCATCACGCTGGAGTCGGACACCTTGTTCGCTTTCGCCCGTGCGGACTTCCAGAGCCTCAAGACTGAAGGTCAAAGCCAGCTCAGTGCGATCGCCGGCAAGCTGCTCAGCACCCCCAACATCGGCAAGATCATCATCGCCGGGCACGCCGACCAACTCGGCGACCCGCAGGGCAACCTGCAGGTTTCCAAACAGCGGGCGCAAACCATCAAGACCTACCTGGTGGGCAAAGGCGTACCCGGCGAGCTGGTGGAAGCCGTCGGCGAAGGCAGCAACAAGCCCTTGGTCAAGTGCGACATGCAGCAACCCAGGGCCCAGTTGATCCACTGCCTGGAACCTAACCGGCGGGTAGAAATCGAAGTGCGCGCACTCAACTGAGCCTGCGCGCCCTGTGAAGAAATACCGGCATCCGGGTCATCTCGACGAGAGGCCCGGGCTGGCATAAGACACCTCTGTTGATCGATTCAAAGAGGTTAAAACGAAGGGCTGTGACCTGCTCGCAGGTGACATCCCTTTAAATGAAGGTAAGGAGAATATAGAAATGGCATTTGACGCATACATCCAGATCGACGGCATTCCAGGTGAAGTTCTGGACGACAAACACAAGGATTGGATCGAAGTGCTGGGCTACGAGTACGGCGCAACCCAAGCGACTTCCGCGACGGCCAGCTCTTCGGGCGGCGCTTCGTCGGAGCGTGTTGCGTTGAGCGACTTCAAGATCCGCAAAGCCGTGGACAAGGCTTCGGCCAAGCTGTTCGAACACTGCTGCAATGGCAAGCACATCTCCAAGATCCAGTTGAACGTGAACCGCGCCGGTGGCGACAAGGTGACCTACCTGACCATCAACCTGGAAGAAGTCGTGGTGTCGTCCGTGAAAGCGCTCGCTGGCGGCAACCAGAGCGGTGAAGACAAGGCCGTAGGCGATCTGCCGATCGAAGAAATCAGCTTCAACTTCGCTCGCATCAAGACCACCTACACCCAGCAGAGCCGTGCCGATGGCCAGGGCGGCGGTAACGTCACCGGTGGTTGGGATCGCACCGCGAACAAGGTTTTCGCATAACACCGTGGTAATGACGGGCCGCGCACGCGGCTCGTTTTCGGCACCGTGCCTGCCCGGCGGGCGCGGTGTTCTTTAGTCTGATCAGAGTTTCCCATGTCTGAATTTCTCAACGACCTTTCGCTGGCCGAACTGACCGCGCCCATCAATGAGGGGAGCGGCGAAGACCTGAGCTTTTCCACCTTGTTCGATCAGGTGAAAGAAGCCCGGCGAGCAGACCCCGATTATTTGACCCAGGGTGACTGGCAAACCGATCTGAAGTCCTCCGACTGGGATCTGACCCTCACCCTGGCAGCCCAGGGCCTGGCTCGACAGAGCAAGGACCTGATGCTCGTCGCCTGGCTCAGCGAAGCCCTGGCGCACAAGTACCATTTCACCGGCATCACCTTCGGCCTGACCCTGGCCGAACGCCTGCTGGACAATTTCTGGGCCGGCCTCTTCCCTTCCCTCGAGGATGGGGTCGATGAACGCGCTGCCCGTCTGGCGTGGATGAAAACGACCCTGGCGGATGTCGTGGGCGGACTGCCCATCACCCAGGGCCAGCAGTACGGCCTGCTGCGTTACGACGAATCCCGGCACGTCGAAAACCTTGGTTTGCAGAACCCCCAGGCCATGCGCGCCGCCCTCGACGAAGGCAAGATCAACGCCGAGGTGTTCCAGCGTTCGGTGGTGCTGACCGACTCCGATCACCTGCGCCTCAAGGCCGGCGAAATAGCCGCCAGTCTCAATGCGTGCCAACAACTGCAAAGCACCGCCGACAGGCTGTTCGGTCATGACGCGCCAAGCTTCGCCGGGCTCCATGACGTGTTGTCCCGCGCCGGCCAACTGGCCGAGAAACTGCTCAAGGACCGCGGCATCGAACTGCACCCGGCCCCTGTCGCCCCCACCCCGACCGTCGCCGAAAGCGCCGGCGCACAACCTGCAGGTGCGGCAATGACCCAGACCCGGCAAGACACTCCCGTCACACCACTGCGCACCACCCCGCAAACCCGCGACGAGGCGTTCACCCTGCTGGCGGGCATCGCGCAATTCTTCAAGCAGACCGAACCCCAGAGCCCCGTGCCCTACCTGATCGAACGCGCGATCAAATGGGGCAACATGCCGCTCGAGGGTTGGCTGAATGATGTGATCAAGGACAGCAATGTGGTGGACAACATTCGTGATGTGCTGGGGACGAAGGACGCGAAGTCCTGATGGCCATCAGGTAACGCCATCCCCTTCCTTCTAGCCCACCTTGAAAGATCAATAGATAACCTGTGGCGAGGGAGCTTGTCGGATCGCCGCACCGTCCCGCTGGGGCGCGAAGCGGCCCCCCCCCAAAAAAAGGTTCATCACGGATTACCGGGAAACTGTAGGAGCCGGCTTGCCGGCGATGGACTCAAGTGCAGCGCGTTTATCCAGTTCACACACGTTATCGTTGACGACCATCGCGAGCAGGCTCGCACAGAAGAGCACTACATAGTCCTCCCCGGGCGACCAGCAAGTGCTCGTGAAGCAACTCTTTGAGTAATCGAGTTGCACTTCAAAACCCATCTCGCTAACCTTCGTCCCGTCGCTGCCAATTCAGCGAACGGGTGTGGTAGCCCGGTTTCTTCATAGACCCAGAACGCCTCAGGGCGTTTTTTTGTGCTGGCTGCTTTGTGGCGGCTGTGCATGGGAGGCTTCGGCCTGCCGGGTTCCTATGACCGGTCTACCACCCTGTGTACAGCCGTCTCCCTATTTTGCGTGGTAGCGGATGGGGAGAGGCTCACTTCATAGGAGCTTCACAATGATAAAACCAACTCCGAATCCCCCTGAAACGGACGGTCAGATCGACTCCGATTCCGAACACTCATCCCGCAAGCCTGCAGCGGCCACGCGACGTCCAAGCCCAATCTTCACCATCGCCCCCAACGTCAACAATGAAACCCTTCTGGTTCACGCCTGTGAAACCCTTGCTTCAGCCAGTGTCATGGCCAGTGAACTGGCGTTTATCCTTTCTGGCCCAAAATGCAATTTGGCGCTGGGGATTCAACAGATGATTGCCTTGGCAGAGTTGTCGGTGAACCGAGTGCTGGATCAGGTAGATCCGCAGTAGCGGGCGAGGGCATTTTTGGGTTCTTCACGCAATCCCGGGAAAGGCAGATAACGCAACACCTGTAGGAGCTGGCTTGTCGGGTCGCCGCATCGTGGCGATGGACTCAAGTGCAGTGCGTTTATCCAGTTTTCACGCGTTATCGTTAACGACCATCGCCAGCAAGCCGGCTCCTACAGTTCCCCGGGATTCCGTGAAGAACCAAAAAAAGGACTGCTGCGCAGTCCAACGGGAGCAAGCTCCCTCGCCACAGATATAGCGTTCGCCCCCTCCTCAACAGCATATCCCCCCACCCGGCGTAAACCTGTTCCCGCCGTTTGTCCGCTGCTGCCCGCGGCGCGAACTTTTACCTGCCATCCAGCCAGAAACTCCGTTCGGGGACTTGCGTCATCGGTATTATGGTATACCATCAGACGCACAGACACCCAAAACCTCTACGGAGCAGCTCATGAGTTTCGAAATCCGCAAGATCGTCAGCTATGTCGAAGAAACCTTTATTGAAGGCGGCAAAGCCACCGATAAGCCCGTGACCATGGTCGGTCTGGCCGTGGTGATGAAAAACCCCTGGCTGGGCAACGGTTTCGTCGAAGACCTGAAACCACAGATCCGCGCCAACTGCTCCGACCTCGGCGCGCTGATGGTCGAGCGCCTGGTGGGCATCATTGGCGGTGCCGAGAAGATCGAGGCTTATGGCAAGGCTGCGGTGGTCGGCGCCGATGGCGAGATCGAGCACGCTTCGGCGGTGATCCACACCCTGCGCTTCGGCAACCATTACCGTGAAGCGGTCAAGGCCAAGAGCTACCTGAGCTTCACCAACAAGCGCGGCGGCCCGGGCACTTCGATCCAGATCCCGATGATGCACAAGGACGACGAAGGCCTGCGCTCGCACTACATCACCCTGGAAATGCAGATCGAAGACGCACCGCGTGCCGACGAAATCGTCGTGGTCCTGGGTTGCGCCGACGGCGGCCGCCTGCACCCGCGCATCGGCAACCGCTACATCGACCTGGAAGAACTGGCCGCCGAAAAAGCCCAGTAACCGCCCAGCAGAACGACAACAAGAAGGCATTGCAGGAGCGCTCCATGATTCGGCTCACCGCTGAACTCACCCCGGCTGGCACCAGTTACCTGGCGACCGGCCAAGGCCAGCCCGTGGTCTTGATCCACGGCGTGGGCCTGAACAAAGAAATGTGGGGCGGCCAGATCGTTGGCCTGGCCACGAACTACCGCGTCATCGCCTACGACATGCTCGGCCATGGCGCCAGTCCGCGCCCTGAGAGCGGCACGCCGCTGCTCGGTTATGCCGACCAGTTGCTGGAGCTGCTCGACCACCTGCAATTGCCCAAGGCAACGGTGATCGGCTTTTCCATGGGCGGGCTGGTGGCGCGGGCGTTTGCCCTGCACTACCCGCAACGCCTGGAAGGCCTGGTGGTACTCAACAGCGTGTTCAACCGCAGCGCCGAACAGCGCGCCGGGGTCATCGCCCGCACCAGCCAGGCAGCCGAACACGGGCCGGATGCCAACGCCGAAGCGGCGCTGTCGCGCTGGTTCAGCCGTGAATACCAGGCCGCGAACCCGGCGCAGATCGCCGCGATTCGCCAGACCCTGGCCGGTAATGACCCGCAGGGTTACCTGACCACTTACGAACTGTTCGCCACCCAGGACATGTACCGCGCCGACGACCTGGCCAGCATCCGGGTGCCGACGCTGATCGCCACCGGCGAGCTGGACCCCGGTTCGACCCCGGAAATGGCCAGGCAACTGGCCGAACGCATTCCCGGTGCGACCGTTGCCGTCCTTGCCGAGCAACGGCATATGATGCCCGTAGAATCGCCACGCCTGGTCAACCAGCTGTTGCTGGAGTTTCTGCAGGCCGCGCACTCCCAACAAAACCAGATCAAGGGGATCGTTGCATGACACTCGCACGCTTCCAGATGTGCATCGGCGGTGAATGGGTCGATGCCCTGTCCGGCAAGACCTTCGAAAGCCTCAACCCGGCGTTGGCCGAGCCTTGGGCGGAACTGCCCGATGCCGACGAAGCCGATGTCGAGCGCGCCGTACAGGCTGCGCAAACCGCTTTCGACAGCCCGGCCTGGCGCGGCTTGACCGCCACCGCGCGCGGCAAATTGCTGCGACGCCTGGGCGACCTGATCGCCGAGAACAAGGAACAACTGGCGCAGCTGGAAAGCCGCGACAACGGCAAGCTGATCCGCGAAACCCGTGGCCAGGTCGGCTATCTGCCGGAGTTCTTCCACTACACCGCAGGCCTGGCCGACAAGCTCGAAGGCGGCACCCTGCCGCTGGACAAGCCGGACCTGTTTGCCTACACCGTGCACGAGGCCATGGGCGTGGTCGCCGCGATCATTCCGTGGAACAGCCCGCTGTACCTGACGGCGATCAAACTGGCCCCGGCCCTCGCGGCGGGCAACACCATCGTGATCAAGCCGTCCGAGCACGCTTCGGCGACCATTCTCGAACTGGCGCGCCTGGCGCTGGAAGCCGGGATTCCGCCGGGGGTGGTCAACGTCGTCACCGGCTACGGCCCGAGCACCGGCGCCGCCCTCACCCGCCATCCGCTGATCCGCAAGATCGCCTTCACCGGCGGTGCGGCCACGGCGCGGCATGTGGTGCGCAGCAGTGCGGAGAACTTCGCCAAGCTGTCGCTGGAACTGGGCGGCAAATCGCCGAACATCATTTTCGCCGACGCCGACCTCGACAGTGCGATCAACGGCGCCATCGCCGGGATCTATGCCGCCTCCGGGCAGAGCTGCGTGTCCGGTTCGCGCCTGCTGGTGCAGGACGAGATCTACGACGAGTTCGTCGGCCGCCTGGTGGAACGCGCCAAGCGCATCCGCATCGGCAACCCGCAGGAAGACAGCAGCGAAATGGGCCCGATGGCCACCGCGCAGCAACTGGCCGTGGTCGAAGGCCTGGTCGCCGACGCGATTGCCGAAGGTGCGCGCCTGCGCCTGGGGGGCAAGCGTCCGGAGAATCTGGGCGACGGCTGGTTCTACGAGCCGACGCTGTTCGAGTGCGACCGCAACTCGATGAAGATCATGCAGGAAGAAGTGTTCGGTCCGGTGGCCTCGGTCATCCGTTTCAAGGACGAAGCCGAAGCGCTGGCGATCGCCAACGACTCGCAGTTCGGCCTCGCCGCCGGCATCTGGACCCGCGACCTCGGCCGCGCCCATCGCCTGGCCCGGGACGTGCGTTCGGGGATCATCTGGGTCAACACCTACCGCGCGGTCTCGGCCATGGCGCCGATCGGCGGCTTCAAGAACAGCGGCTATGGACGCGAAAGCGGCATCGATTCGGTGCTGGCCTACACCGAGCTGAAAACGGTGTGGATCAACCTGTCCCAGGCACCGATGCCTGATCCCTTCGTGATGCGCTAGGAGTCCTGGAAAATGATCGAACCCGGCATTTACAAAGACGTGATGAGCTCGTTCCCCTCCGGGGTCACGGTGGTCACCACCCTCGACCCGGACGGCGGCATCGTCGGCATCACCGCCAGTGCCTTCAGTGCATTGTCGATTGATCCAGCACTGGTGCTGTTCTGCCCCAACTACGGCTCCGACACCTACCCGGTGCTGCGCGACAGCAAGCAGTTCGCGATTCATTTGCTGTCCGCCGAGCAGACCGCCGAAGCCTATGCCTTCGCCGGCAAAGGCAAGGACAAGGCCAAAGGCATCGAGTGGCATTTGAGCGATCTGGGTAACCCGATCCTCGCCAAGGCCACGGCGATCATCGAGTGCGAACTGTGGCGCGAATACGACGGCGGCGATCACGCGATCATCGTCGGCGCGGTGAAGAACCTGATCCTGCCCGCGCAACCGGTGACGCCGATGATCTATCACAAAGGCAAGCTGGGGCCGCTGCCCACCCTGGCCTGATGGATCTACACAATCCCCCTGTGGGAGCCAATCCCTTGTGGGAGCCAATCCCTTGTGGGAGCGAGCTTGCTCGCGATGACGGACTGACATTCAACATGTATGTCGACTGATACACCGCTATCGCGAGCAAGCTCGCTCCCACAGGTACTGCACAGACAGATGAATTTTCATTCTTTCCAGGAGCCGGCATGAGCCCAGCAGCTTCGTTACTGTTCCGCCAACAGGCCTACATCAATGGCCAATGGCTGGACGCGCCGGATGGCGCCTGTCAGGACATCTTCAACCCGGCCACCGGCGAGTTGATCGGCCGGGTGCCGAACCTCGGTGCCGAGCACGCGCGCCTGGCCATCGACGCCGCCAACAAGGCCTGGCCGGCCTGGCGCGCACTGACCGCCAAGGAACGCAGCAACCTGCTCAAGCGCTGGCATGCACTGATGCTGGAAAACGCCGACGCCCTGGCCGAGATCCTCACCCTCGAACAAGGCAAGCCACTGGCTGAGGCCAAGGGTGAAATCCTCTATGCCGCAAGCTTCATCGAGTGGTTCGCCGAAGAGGCCAAGCGCATCTACGGCGACACCATTCCCAGCCACAAGGGCGATGCGCGCATCGTCGTCAGCAAGGAGCCGATTGGCGTGGTCGCGGCCATCACCCCGTGGAACTTCCCGGCGGCGATGATCACCCGCAAGGCCGGCCCGGCACTGGCTGCCGGATGCCCGTGCATCGTCAAACCGGCGCCGGAAACGCCGTTCTCGGCACTGGCCATGGCCGCGCTGGCGGAACAGGCCGGCATTCCGCCGGGCATCTTCAACGTGATTACCGGCGACGCCATCACCATAGGCGCCGAGCTGACCGCCAGCCCGCAGGTGCGCAAACTGTCGTTCACCGGCTCCACCGCCATCGGCAAGCTGCTGATGGCCCAGTGCGCGCCGACCCTGAAAAAAGTCTCGCTGGAACTGGGCGGCAACGCGCCGTTCATTGTCTTCGATGACGCCGATCTGGAGCGTGCCGTTGACGGCGCGCTGATCGCCAAATTCCGCAATGCCGGGCAGACCTGCGTCTGCGTCAACCGCTTCCTGGTGCAGGACGGCATCCACGACGCCTTTGTTACGCGTTTGGCCGAGCGGGTTTCGCAGCTCAAGGTCGGCAGCGGTTTCGATGATGGCGTCACCCAAGGACCGCTGATCAACGAGCGCGCCGTGGCCAAGGTCGAAGACCACTTGCAAGACGCCCTCGCCCACGGCGCCCGGCTGCTGTGCGGCGGCGAACGCCATGCACTGGGCAACGGCTTCTTCCAGCCGACCGTGCTCACAGGCGTCACCACGCAGATGAAAGTCGCCCGGGATGAAACCTTTGGTCCGTTGGCCGCCGTGTTCCGCTTCGACAGCGAAGCCCAGGCCATCGAAATGGCCAACGACACCGAATTCGGCCTCGCCGCCTACTGCTACACCCGCGACCTGGGCCGCGCCTGGCGCATGAGCGAGGCGCTGGAGTACGGCATGGTCGGGATCAACGAAGGGCTGATTTCCACCGAAGTCGCTCCGTTTGGCGGCATCAAGTCCTCGGGGCTGGGCCGTGAAGGGTCGAAGTACGGCATCGAGGATTACCTGGAACTCAAGTACACCTTGATGGGCGGGCTGTGAATGAATACCTGTAGGAGCCGGCTTGCTGGCGATGGCGTCTTCAAGTACGCCATCGCCAGCAAGCCGGCTCCTACAGATCGACGTCGAGATCCAGATCCCCCACGGGAGAGCATAAAAATGAACAACGAAAAATACCAAAAAGGCCTGAAGATCCGCACCCAGGTGCTGGGCGAGGCCTACGTCAACCGCTCCATCGAAAACGCCGACGACTTCACCCGGCCGCTGCAAGAGATGGTCACCGAGTATTGCTGGGGTCATGTCTGGGGTCGGGAGGGTCTGTCGCTCAAGGAGCGCAGCATGATCAACCTGGCGATGATCTCGGCGCTCAACCGGCCCCATGAACTCAAGCTGCATGTGCGCGGCGCCTTGCGTAACGGCCTGAGTCGTGAGCAAATACGCGAAATTCTGCTTCAGGTCGGCATATATTGCGGTGTTCCCGCTGCCGTGGACAGTTTCCGGCTCGCCCGAGAAGCCTTCGCCGAAGCCGATGCCGAGGCCTCCAGTTAACCCCTCGGCTGTTTAAATGCCCGTCTGGCATGGACAGCCAACCTAAAGAGCGGACCCCATGAAACGCCTGCCACTCGACGACAGCTTCAAGGTCAATCGCAACCCCGTTACCCTGCGCGAAATCGTGCTGGATAAACTGCGAAGCGCCATCATGAACTTCCAGCTCCTGCCGGGAGACCGTCTGGTCGAACGCGATCTGTGCGATCGCCTGGGCGTCAGCCGTACTTCCGTGCGCGAAGCCTTGCGTCACCTGGAATCCGAAGGCCTGGTGGAATTCGCCGACGCCAAGGGCCCGCGTGTCGCGATCATCACCCTGGCCGATGCCGTGGACATCTACGAGCTGCGCTGCGTGCTCGAAGGGCTGATCGTTCAGCTGTTCACCCTGCGCGCCAAGGCCAAGGACATCAAGGCCCTGGAAAAAGCCCTCGAAGAAAACCGCAAGGCCTTGAAAGACGGCGAGCTGCAACAGGTCATCGACTCGGTGCAGGGTTTCTACGACGTGCTGCTCGAAGGTTCGGGCAACCATGTCGCGGCCACTCAGTTGCGCCAGTTGCAGGCACGCATCAGCTACCTGCGCGCGACTTCGGTGTCCCAGGAAAACCGTCGCGGCGCCAGCAACCAGGAAATGGAACGCATGGTCGAGGCGATCAAGGGCGGTGATCCGCTGGCCGCCCACCAGGCCTGCGTCGACCACGTGCGTGCAGCCGCAGCCGTGGCCCTGGACTACCTCAAGCGCAAGCAGGAAGAAACCGGCGACATCCCGGCGATCACCCAGCCCATCGCGCTGAAAGAACCGCGCATAGGTCGCTGACATGTTCAGCCCGAGCTTTTGCCCCAAGTGCGGCAGCGCTGATCTCGGTCAGCAGCTGCCGCCGGGCGATACGCACGAGCGCCTGATGTGCCGCGGCTGCGGCTACATCCACTACGTCAATCCGAAGATCATCGCCGGCTGCATCATCGAGCAGGACGGCAAGTACCTGCTGTGCCAACGCGCCATCCCGCCGCGCCCCGGCACCTGGACTCTGCCGGCGGGCTTCATGGAAAGCGGCGAGACCACCGAACAGGCGGCCTTGCGCGAGGTCTGGGAAGAAAGCGGCGTGCGCGCGGAGATCGTCTCGCCCTATTCGATTTTCAGCGTGCCGAAGATCAGCGAGGTGTACATCATCTTTCGCGCCATTGCGCTGGAGATCACCGGGCAGTACGGCCCGGAGACCCTCGACTACAAATTCTTCGCGCCTGAGGAGATTCCCTGGGAGAGCATTTATTACCCGGCGATTCGGCAGATTCTTGAGCGTTATATCGAGGAGCGGCAGGCTGGGGTTTATGGGATCTACATGGGCAATGACGACAGCGGGAAGATTCATTTCATCCGCTGAAAAATCCCCCATTCCCCTGTAGGAGCGAGCCTGCTCGCGAAGGTCTGTCATTCGACGCTGGCTTGCGGGTGTACATATCCGTTGCTGCGGTAACGGCCACCTAGGGTTCCACCCTTACGGCGGGTCACCTGGAAAAACGGAACGCCGCCCGGCCCCAAGTAACCAAGGGCTCTTGCCCCTTTAGTTCGGCCTCTCGAGGGCAAGAAGATCAAAAACCAAATCAAAAGCCAAAGCGGCCGGCCTGATCGTGAGGCTGTACACACCTCCGTGTAGGAGCTGGCTTGCCGGCGATGGCGCCACCCCAGCCAACCCTGCTGCACCTGACACACCGCCATCGCCGGCAAGCCGGGCTCCTACAGAGATTGAGTACATCTGAGAGAGATTGGTTGGCTTGCAGGCCGCCATCGCTAGCAAGCCAGCTCCTACAGTTTGATTTGCGTTTATCTTCGAGGGATTGGTTGGCTGGCAGGCCGTCATCGCTGGCAAGCCAGCTCCTACAGAAAAGCAAAAAGCAAAAGCGGCGTACACCCATGCTCTTCACCACTCACCAGGCCGAGCGTTAGCTCGCCTGCAGCTCTTGATCTTGATCCACCCGCCCCCTCGGGAGGCTGAGTGGAGGTGTTCATCCGGGGATTGGCGCGTAGCGCCGTTCGACGCAGTCGAACTCATCGCATGTAGGTGCCAGCGAAGCCAACCGGAGGGCGATGCCCCCGGATGAATGCCGGAGCGAAGGAACCCCGAGCCTAAGCGAGGGGCCGTACGCAAGGGGCGAGCGTTTTTTTGGTTACTTTTTTTAGGCGCTTGTAAAAAAAGTGACTCGCCGTAAGGGCGAAACCATAAGCCGCCGTTACCTAAAAAACGGATATGTACACAGCCGCATTTCAGAGCCCCACCACACCCTCAACAATGATCACCTCAGCCAAAGCCACCCCCAAACGAAACCCCCTAGCCTCCTGATACAACGCCGACCGATAACAAGCCACCGCCAACTCATACGAATCAAACTCGATCACCACACTGCGCTGCGGCGTCGACCGACCTTCCATCGCCTCGCTACGCCCACCCCGAGCCAGAACCCGACCGCCATACAACGCAAACGCCTGCGGCGCCCGCCGAGTGTATTGGCTGTATTGATCAGCATCAGTGACATCCACATGAGCAATCCAGTACGCCTTCATAGTGACCTCCCGGTTAATTTTGTATTATGGTATACCAAATTACCCCTCCAACAAACACCGAGACTCCAGCATGGCCTTCAACAGCATCGAAGAAATCATCGAAGATTACCGCCTCGGCAAAATGGTCCTGCTGGTCGACGATGAAGACCGGGAAAACGAAGGCGACCTGTTGCTGGCCGCCGACTGCTGCACACCCGAGGCGATCAGCTTCATGGCCCGCGAAGCCCGCGGCCTGATCTGCCTCACCCTGACCGACGAACACTGCAAGCGCCTGGGCCTGGAACAGATGGTGCCGAGCAACGGCAGCGTGTTCAGCACCGCCTTCACCGTGTCCATCGAGGCCGCCGTCGGTGTCACCACCGGTATCTCCGCAGCAGACCGTGCCTGCACCGTGGCCGCCGCCGTCGCCGCCAACGCCGGCCCTGCCGACATCGTGCAACCGGGCCACATCTTCCCGTTGCGCGCCCGCGAAGGCGGCGTGCTGACCCGCGCCGGACACACTGAAGCCGGCTGCGACCTGGCCCGCCTGGCCGGCCATACACCCGCCTCGGTGATCGTCGAAGTGATGAACGACGACGGCACCATGGCCCGCCGCCCGGACCTGGAAGTGTTCGCGCGCAAGCACGGGATCAGGATCGGCACCATCGCCGACCTGATTCACTATCGCCTGAGCACCGAACACACCATCGTGCGCATCGGTGAACGTGACCTGCCGACCGTGCACGGCACCTTCCGTCTGATCACCTTTGAGGATCGCATCGAAGGCGGTGTCCACATGGCCATGGTCATGGGCGATCTGCGCCGCGAAGAGCCGACGCTGGTGCGCGTGCATGTGATCGACCCGTTGCGCGACCTGGTCGGCGCCGAATACAGCGGGCCGAGCAACTGGACCTTGTGGGCCGCCTTGCAACGTGTCGCCGCCGAAGGCCACGGCGTGGTGGTGGTGCTGGCCAACCACGAATCCTCCCAGGCGTTGCTCGAACGCGTGCCGCAACTGACCCAGCCGCCACGGCAGTTCAGCCGCTCGCAGTCGCGGATTTATTCGGAGGTGGGTACTGGCGCGCAGATCCTGCAGAACCTGGGTGTGGGCAAGCTGCGCCACCTCGGCCCGCCGCTGAAATATGCAGGCCTGACCGGTTACGACCTGGAGGTGGTGGAAAGTATTCCATTCACCGAGTAATACGCAGCCATCCCTGCATGGAAAAAACCTGTGGGAGCGGGCTTGCCCGCGAAGACGGCGGCACATCCAGGATCAATGTCACAGATGTACCGCAATCGCGGGCAAGCCCGCTCCCACAGGAATGTGGTTAGGGATAAATCACCTTTATAAAAAGCAATTTGGCTGATAGCCGGTACGGCAAAATGCTTGCACAAAGTTTGGAATACCATAATATGATATTCCATAGACCGGACAGTCAGCACTGACTCGATGGTCCTGATGCTCCCGATAGGCGGGCACTCGAAAGCCCCGCTCATAAACACAACAATGAGGGCGTGAAAATGGTGTTGAACAAACGTGCGACCGCGGTTCTTTTTGCGGGACTGCTGAGTGTGACCAGCCAGGCATTGCTGGCGGCTGAAAGCGTCAACTTCGTGAGTTGGGGCGGCAGCACCCAGGATGCGCAGAAGCAGGCCTGGGCCGACCCGTTCAGCAAGGCCAGCGGCATCACTGTTGTGCAGGATGGCCCGACCGACTACGGCAAGCTCAAGGCCATGGTCGAGAGCGGCAACGTGCAATGGGACGTGGTCGACGTCGAAGCCGACTTCGCCCTGCGCGCCGCCGCCGAAGGCCTGCTCGAACCCCTCGATTTCAACGTCATTGACCGCGACAAGATCGACCCGCGTTTTGTCAGCGATCACGGCGTCGGCTCGTTCTTCTTCTCCTTCGTCCTCGGCTACAACGAAAGCAAGCTCGGCGCCAACAAGCCTCAGGACTGGTCCGCACTGTTCGACACCAAGACCTTCCCCGGCAAACGCGCCCTCTACAAATGGCCAAGCCCTGGCGTGCTCGAACTGGCGCTGCTGGCCGATGGCGTGGCTGCCGACAAGCTCTACCCGCTGGACCTGGACCGTGCGTTCAAGAAACTCGACACCATCAAGAAGGACATCGTCTGGTGGGGCGGCGGCGCGCAGTCGCAGCAGCTGCTGGCCTCCGGTGAAGCGAGCATGGGCCAGTTCTGGAACGGTCGGATTCACGCCCTGCAGGAAGACGGCGCCCCGGTCGGCGTAAGCTGGAAGCAGAACCTGGTCATGGCCGACATCCTGGTCATTCCAAAGGGTTCGAAAAACAAGGACGCGGCCATGAAGTTCCTGGCCAACGCCAGCAGTGCCAAGGGCCAGGCGGACTTCTCCAACCTGACCGCCTACGCCCCGGTCAACGTCGACAGCGTGCAGCGCCTGGACTCGGTGCTGGCCCCGAACCTGCCGACCGCCTATGCAAAGGATCAGATCACTCTTGATTTCGCATACTGGGCCAAGAACGGTCCGGCCATTGCGACACGGTGGAACGAATGGCTGGTCAAATGAAAATGACGGCAACCGCGTCTCGTCCTTCCACGGCCACCGGGAGCGCCACTGGCGCTGCCGGTGCGGCATCCGCCCAGCCTGTTGCGAAGCAGCCCGCGCCGTCGCTGAAACAGCGTTGGCGCGGCGCCAGTAACCTGGTCCCGGCGCTGCTGTTTCTCGGCCTGTTCTTTCTTGCGCCGCTGATTGGCCTGCTGTTGCGTGGCGTGCTGGAACCGGTGCCGGGCCTGGGCAACTACGAGCAACTGTTCGCCAACTCGGCTTATGCCCGGGTCTTGCTCAATACCTTCTCGGTGGCCGGCCTGGTGACGTTGTTCAGCCTGTTGCTGGGCTTCCCGCTGGCCTGGGCGATTACCCTGGTGCCCCGTGGCTGGGGTCGCTGGATTCTCAACATCGTACTGCTGTCGATGTGGACCAGCCTGCTCGCCCGCACTTACTCCTGGTTGGTGCTGTTGCAGGCCTCGGGCGTGATCAACAAGGCGCTGATGGCCATGGGCATCATCGATCAACCGCTGGAGATGGTGCACAACCTCACCGGCGTGGTGATCGGCATGAGCTACATCATGATCCCGTTCATCGTGCTGCCGTTGCAGGCGACCATGCAGGCCATCGACCCGATGATCCTGCAGGCCGGTTCCATCTGCGGCGCCAGCCCCTGGACCAACTTCTTCCGGGTGTTCCTGCCGCTGTGCCGGCCGGGGCTGTTCTCCGGCGGTTTGATGGTGTTCGTGATGTCCCTCGGTTACTACGTGACCCCGGCCCTGCTGGGCGGGGCGCAGAACATGATGCTGCCCGAGTTCATCATTCAGCAGGTGCAGTCGTTCCTCAACTGGGGCCTGGCCAGTGCCGGCGCCGCGTTGCTGATCGTGATCACGCTGGTGCTGTTCTACTTCTACCTGAAGCTCCAGCCGGAATCCCCGGTTGGCGCCAGCAACGCGAGGTAAGCCGTCATGCTCCTGACCCCCAATGCCATGAGCCGGCGCATGCGCTTCGGCCTGTACGCCACCACCGGGTTGATCGGTCTGTTCCTGCTGCTGCCGATCGTGTTCATCGTGCTGCTGTCGTTCGGCTCCTCGCAATGGCTGGTGTTCCCGCCGCCGGGCTGGACGCTGAAATGGTACGGCCAGTTCTTCTCCAATGCCGACTGGATGAACGCGGCGATGGCCAGCCTGAAAGTCGCGGTGCTGACCACGTTCTTCGCCGTCGCGCTGGGCCTGCCGACCGCGTTCGCCCTGGTGCGTGGCCGCTTCCCCGGCCGGGAAATGCTCTACGGCCTGTTCACCCTGCCGATGATCGTGCCGCTGGTGATCATCGCCGTGGCGGTGTACGCGCTGTTCCTCAAACTCGGCTACACCGGGACCATGTTCGCCTTCGTGGTCAGCCACGTCATAGTCGCCTTGCCATTCACCATCATCTCGATCATCAACTCGCTGAAGCTGTTCGATCAGTCGATCGAGGATGCGGCGGTGATCTGCGGCGCCTCGCGCCTGCAAGCGGTGTTCAAGGTGACCTTCCCGGCGATTCGTCCGGGCATGGTGGCCGGCGCCCTCTTCGCCTTCCTCGTCTCGTGGGATGAAGTGGTGCTGAGCGTGATGATGGCCAGCCCGACCCTGCAAACCCTTCCCGTGAAAATGTGGACCACTCTGCGCCAGGACCTGACGCCCGTGATCGCCGTCGCTTCGACGCTGCTGATCGGCCTCTCGGTGTTGGTCATGGTCATCGCCGCTGCCTTGCGCCGGCGCAACGAAATCAGCGCTTGAGCGCCAGGAGTACGACATGAGTGCAGTGATCAAAGATGCCGCGCAGCAAAATGACAAACCCCTGGTCAGCTTGCGCAACCTGAACAAGCACTACGGCGACTTTGCCGCCGTGGACAACATCTCGCTGGACATCAAGGACGGTGAATTCCTCACCTTCCTCGGCTCCAGCGGCTCGGGCAAAAGCACCACGCTGTCGATGCTCGCCGGCTTCGAAACGCCGAGCAGCGGCGAGATCCTGGTCAACGGCCAGTCGCTGGTCAACGTGCCGCCGCACAAACGCGACATCGGCATGGTGTTCCAGCGCTACTCGCTGTTCCCGCACCTGTCGGTGCGCGACAACATCGCCTTCCCGCTGGCCATCCGCAAACTGCCCGCCGCCGAACGCGAGCGCCGGGTCGATGCGATGCTCAAGCTGGTGCAGCTCGAGCAGTTTGCCCACCGCCGCCCTTCGCAACTCTCGGGCGGCCAGCAGCAACGCGTCGCCATTGCCCGGGCGCTGGTCTATGAACCACGCATCCTGCTGATGGACGAACCGCTGGGCGCGCTGGACAAAAAACTGCGCGAAGACTTGCAGGATGAACTGCGCCAGCTGCATCGGCGCCTGGGCATCACCATCGTCTACGTGACCCACGATCAGGAAGAGGCCATGCGCCTGTCCCAGCGCATCGCGATTTTCAGCCACGGCAAGATAGTCGGCCTGGGCAGTGGTTATGACCTGTACCAGAACCCGCCGAACGCCTTTGTCGCCTCGTTCCTCGGCAACTCGAACTTCCTCAAGCTCAAGGCCCAGGGGAATGCGGTGGCGACCTTTGAAGGTCAGGCGCTGTCGATCCGCCTGACTGCCGGCCTGCAAACCGATCAGGATGTGCTGCTGATGGTGCGTCCGGAGAAAGCCCTGGCCCTGAGCAACGAGCAAGCCCTTGCCGAACCGCTGGCCGCCGGCTGGAACGAAGTCTCGGCCAAGGTCGTGGAAGTGTTGTTTCTCGGCGAAAGCCAGACCTGCAGCGTGGTGACCGCGGGAGGCACCTCGATGACGGTCAAGGCACTGTCCGCCGCCGGCATGCCGCTCAAGGCCGGTGACCCGGTGCGAGTGCGCTGGGCCACCGCCGATGCCTGCGTCTACACCGAATGGGCCGAAAGCGACCTGAACAAGGCTGCCGGCGCTCACTGATCCATTGGCCTGCGCGTGCGGGCCACTATAATGAGTCACCCTCGGGCCACCACAACGTCGGGTTGTGGTGGCCTTTTTTCTGGTTTTTTCACGGGTTAGGCATTCACATCATTTTCGATTCGGACGCGGCCCCTGTAGGAGCTGGCTTGCCAGCGATGATCGTTAACGATAACGCGTATAAACCGGATAAACGCGGCGCGCGTGAGTCCATCGCCGGCAAGCCGGCTCCTACAGTTTTCCGGGAATGAGTGGAGAACCTTTTTTCTGTCATCTGTAAGATAAATTGGACAACGGATTCCTAAAATCCCGGTTTAATGCTAAATAGTGCTCAGTATTTTTAACACCCGACCCTGTCGTGCCACACAGTGCAACGAGAATAACGATATGAAAGTCCATTTCGAGAAAAGTGAAGTGTTTGGGACCCTCCACCTGCAATCGGCGGTGGCAGCATGATCGAAGTCACCGAAGTTTCCATCGCCGAGCTGCGCGCCGCGCTCGAATCCGGCCAGACCACTTCGGTCGAGCTGGTCCAGGCTTATCTCGCGCGGATCGACGCCTATGACGGCCCGCAAACCCCTACCGCCCTGAACGCGGTCGTGGTGCGCAACCCCGAGGCGCTCGCCGAGGCCCGGGCGTCCGACGCCCGTCGCGCCAAGGGCCAGGTGCTGGGGCCGCTGGACGGCATCCCTTACACCGCCAAGGACAGTTATCTGGTCAAGGGCCTGACCGCCGCTTCCGGCAGCCCGGCCTTCAAGGACCTGGTCGCCTATCGCGATGCATTCACCGTCGAACGCCTGCGCGCCGGCGGGGCGATCTGCCTGGGCAAGACCAACATGCCGCCGATGGCCAACGGCGGAATGCAGCGTGGCGTCTACGGCCGCGCCGAAAGCCCGTACAACGCCGAATACCTGACCGCGCCTTTCGCTTCCGGCTCGTCGAACGGTGCCGGTACGGCGACCGCGGCCAGTTTCTCGGCCTTTGGCCTGGCGGAAGAAACCTGGTCGAGCGGACGCGGGCCGGCCTCGAACAACGGCTTGTGCGCCTACACCCCTTCACGCGGGGTGATCTCGGTACGCGGCAACTGGCCGTTGACCCCGACCATGGACGTGGTCGTGCCGTTTGCCCGGACCATGGCCGACCTGCTCGAAGTGCTCGACGTGGTCGTGGCCGATGACCCGGACACCCGTGGCGACCTGTGGCGCCTGCAGCCCTGGGTGCCGATTCCGAAATCGTCCGAGATACGCCCGCAATCCTATGCCGCGCTGGCCGCGAACAGCGAAGCACTCAAGGGCAAGAAATTCGGCATTCCGCGCATGTACATCAACGCCGACCCTGAAGCCGGAACGTCCGAAGCACCGGGCATCGGCGGGCCGACCGGCCAGCGCATCAACACCCGCCCTTCGGTGATCGGCCTCTGGGAACAGGCGCGCAGGGCCCTCGAAGCCGCGGGCGCCGAAGTGCTCGACGTGGATTTCCCGCTGGTCTCCAACTGCGAAGGCGATCGCCCTGGCGCGCCGACCGTGTTCAATCGCGGCATCGTCTCCAAGGAGTTTCTGCACCATGAACTGTGGGACCTGACCGCCTGGGCGTTCGATGATTTCCTGCAGGCCAACGGCGATCCGAAATTGAATCGTCTGGTCGATGTCGACGGCCCGCAGATCTTCCCGCACGACCCGGGCACCCTGCCCAACCGCGAGGGCGACCTGGCCGCCGGCATGGACGAATACGTGCGCATGGCCGAGCGCGGCATCACGTCGTGGGACCAGATCAGCACGGTGCCGGACGGCCTGCGCGGGCTGGAAAAGACCCGCAAGATCGACCTGGAAGACTGGATGGATAGCCTGGGCCTCGATGCGGTGCTGTTCCCGACGGTTGCCGATGTCGGCCCGGCCAATGCCGATGTCGATCCGCAATCGGCGGACATTGCCTGGAGCAACGGTGTATGGGTCGCCAACGGCAACCTCGCCATCCGCCACCTCGGCGTGCCAACGGTCACCGTGCCGATGGGCGTGATGCCGGACATCGGCATGCCGGTCGGCCTGACCTTCGCCGGTCGCGCCTATGACGACTCGAAGCTGCTGCACCTGGCATCGGCGTTCGAATCGACCGGCAGCAAACGCATGATCCCGCCGCGTACCCCGCCGCTGCGGTAAAGATTGGGCGTACTGTAGGAGCGAGCTCGCTCGTGATGGTCGTTAACGATAACGCGCCTTTGCTGGTTAAACGCGGCGCGTTTGAGTCCATCGCCAGCAAGCTGGCTCCTACAGCAGACTCCAGGCCCGAATCATCAAGGATCGACCTGGGCCATCAGTTCCGGGATCGATTCCGGCCGCTTGGCGTAACGCTGCGCCAGCACCGCACAGACCATCAGCTGAATCTGGTGGAACAACATCAATGGCAGGATCAGCACACCAATGGTGCTGCCGGCGAACAACACCTGCGCCATTGGCACGCCGGTCGCCAGGCTTTTCTTCGAACCGCAGAAAAGTATGGTGATGCGGTCCTCCTGATTGAAGCCGAAGGCCTTGCCCAGTACGGTCGCGGCCACCAGCACCAGCGCCAGAACGATGCAGCAGACCAGCACCAGCCCGACCAGATCCAGCAATGGAATCTGCTGCCAGAGCCCCTCGTTCACCGCCTCGCTGAACGCCCCGTAGACCACCAGCAAAATCGAACCCTGATCGACGAACTTCAACCAACTCTTGTTGCGTCCTACCCAGTTGCCGATCCAGCGCCGCGCGATCTGCCCGGCAATGAACGGCAGCAGCAACTGCACGCTGATCTTGAGGATCGCGTCGAGGGTCGAGCTGCCTTCGCCGTGCACGTTGAGCAGCAGGGTCACCAGCAACGGCGTGAGGAAAATCCCGAACAGGCTGGACGCCGCCGCACTGCAGATCGCCGCCGGGATGTTGCCCCGCGCCAGCGAAGTGAAGGCAATCGCCGACTGCACCGTGGCGGGCAGCGCGCACAGGTAAAGCATGCCCATGTACAGGTCGTTGCCGATCAGCGGCGACAGCAAGGGCTTGAGCGCCAGGCCGAGCAGCGGGAACAGCACGAAGGTCAGGCTGAACACCAGCAGATGCAGGCGCCAGTGCCCGGCGCCGGCGATGATCGATTCGCGGGACAACTTGGCGCCATGCAGGAAAAACAGCAGCGCGATGGCGATGTTGGTCAGCCAGCCGAAACCGACCGCGACCTGGCCGCTGGCGGGCAGCAGGCTGGCGAGCGTGACCACGCCGATCAGGGTCAGGGTGAAGTTGTCGGGTAACAAGCGGGGGCGAGTCATGGGTTTGATCATCCGGGGGTTGCCAGTACGTGCAGGCGACTCTAACGTGACTGGAAATTACCGACTAACGCCGAAGAGCCAGCAGATGCCGCCAAAAGGACATGACAAGAGTGTTCGACGCAGTATTCCCGGGCTGTCCAGCCTGCCGCGACCGCTCTACGGCCGTACCGAATCGCTGCCCAATCGCGCCCTGACCCGGCGCCACAGCCACCCGTGGGTGCAGCTTTCCTATGCGATCCAGGGCGTGCTCGAAATCCAGACCGGCGTCGGGCGTTTCGTCGCCCCGCCTGAGCGTGCGGTGTGGATTCCGGCGGGCATGCCGCACCGGGTGTTCAGTTCGCCGCGCACGGAGATGCGCAGCCTGTACATCGATTGCAGCGTCTCGACCTGGGCGCCGCCGGGCTGCCATGTGTTGGGGGTCAGTGATTTGCTGCGCGAGTTGATCCGCGCCTTCAGCCAGGTTCCGGTGGAATACGATCAGGACGGGCCGCACGGTCGGTTGGCCCAGGTGATTCTGGACCAGTTGGCCGAGGCGCCGCAGATTGATTTGATGCTGCCCCTGCCCCAGGACAGCCGGTTGCGGCAGATCGCGCAAAGCCTGGAGTCGCACCCGGAGCAACAGACCACCCTCAGCCACTGGAGCGACCAATTCGGCGTGACCGAGAAAACCCTCAGTCGCCTGTTCCTGCGCGACACCGGCCTGACGTTTCGCGCCTGGCGCCAGCGTTTGCGCCTGCTCGGCGCCCTGACGCCACTGGAACAGGGCGAGCGCGTGACCGACGTTGCGTTGGCCTGTGGTTATGACTCGACGTCGGCGTTTATCGCCGCCTTCCGCCAGCAGTTCGGCGAAACGCCGGGGGAGTTTTTCCGCTAATTTCGACACAGGATACCCTGTAGGAGCGAGCTTGCTCGCGATGGTCGTTAACGATAACGCGTATTTACTGGCTAAACGCGGCGCTCTTGAGTCCATCGCGAGCAAGCTCGCTCCTACAGGGACTTGATGCTGGTCCACACCCGCGTGCGCACCCGCTCGAGCTTTTGCGGCAATGGCTGCACCACATACAGCGTCGCCAGCGCTTCGCTGGTCGGGGTCAGGTTCGGGTTGCCGGTGATGTCCTTGTTGATCAGCGTCAGCGAGTCCTTGTTGGCATTCGGATAGCCAAGGAAGTCGCTGATCGGCGCGATGACTTTCGGGTCCAGCAGGTTGTTTAGGAATTCGTGGGCCTCGGTGACGTTCTTCGCGCTTTTCGGGATGGCGAAGGTGTCGAACCAGATCGGCGCGCCTTCTTTCGGCAGGCGCCAGTCGACGACCACGCCGTTGCCCGCCTCTTTGGCGCGATTGCCGAATTGATAGAAGCTGCCGGAGTAACCGATGGCCACGCAGATATCGCCGTTGGCGATGTCGGTCATGTACTTGGCGGAGTTGAAGTAGGTGACGTAAGGACGAACCTTGAGCATCAGCGCCTTGGCTTTTTCGTAGTCATCGGGGTTCTGGCTGTTCGGGTCGAGCCCCAGGTAATGCAGGGCCAGCGGCAGGATCTCCGACGGTGAGTCGAGCATGGCCACGCCACAGGCCTTGAGCTTCTCCATGTTCTCGGGCTTGAACACCAGGTCCCAGCTGTCCACTGGCGCATTCTCGCCCAGCGCCGCCTTGACCTTGGCCGGGTTGAAGCCGATCAGCACGGTGCCGTACATGTAGGGCACGCCGTACTGGTTGCCCGGGTCGTTCTTGTCCAGCAGCTTGAGCAAGGCCGGATCCTGGTGCGACCAGTTCGGCAACTTGGACTTGTCGAGTTTCTGGAACACCCCCGCCTTGATCTGGGTTTCGATGAACTGGTTCGAGGGCACCACCAGGTCGTAGCCCGAGTTGCCGGTGAGCAGCTTGGCTTCCAGGGACTCATTGGTGTCGAAGGTGTCCCAGGTCACCTTGATCCCGGTGTCCCCGGCAAAATCCTTGGGGACGGACGGCAGGATGTAGTCCGCCCAGTTGTACACCCGCAATTCCTGCTGTTCGGCGTGCACCGCGCTGGCCAGCAGCGACAGCCCGCAGGCGGTGACGCCCAGTTTGATCGTGTGCATGGATCATTTCCCCAAGTGTGCCGTGAGTGCTCTGATTCTTGCTGACGGCGTGGCCGGTTCACAGCGTGAGGCAGGCCAAAAGGGGATTGAAACGGCCAATATAACTGTCCGCTTTGATCGGCAATGATTCGACGGTTAGTCCAAACTGCCGATGCCTGCGCAGCCCGTTTGCTGCTTATTGCGCTTCACACCAATAACAAGATTGCGAGGCTTCGATGCGTGCTCCACTTCTGCTTGCCCTGCCCCTGCTCGGCCTGCTCAGTGCCTGTTCCGAACCCTATGACCCGCAACCGCTGGCCAGCACCGGCACTGCCGCGCCCCTGATCGGCGCTAGCGCCGTGGCGCAACCGTTGAGCGGCGCCGTGCCCGCCAACCCCTTCATGGCCAGCAACGGCAGCAGCTACATGCATTCCGACGGCTACAGTTCCGACACGCACCCGGGCCCTGGTCCGCTGGGTCGGGACATGCAAACGAGCAGCCGCGACGGCAGCCGCAAACCCGGCGGCATGTGCCCGATTCACACCTTCGATCAGCAGGGTCGCCTGGTGGTGCTGTGCGCCAACCTGATGCAGTTCGAGCTGCAACTGCTGGAACCGCGCACCCTCAAGCTGCTGGCCCGCTACCCGCTGCCGCCGCGCCCGTCGACCTTCCACGCGTTGATTACCCTGGACCCGGACAAGATCATGGCGGACACCTCCGGCGCCTATTTCTATGTCGACGAACAGAATCGCGTGGTCATCGCCGACGCCGAGCAGCACATCCAGCGCGTGGTGCATCGTCAGGACGCTGCCGGTGCGTGGTCGTTCGAAAAGGTCGACGACTGGGACCTGAGCGACAAGGTCCCGCACGATTGCGTGCGCCCGACTGCCTGGTTTCCCAAGGGTGAGTGCGATCCCGTCACCGGGGTCATGTCCGACCACCAGGGCCTGATCTGGTGGATCACCCGACGCGGCCGCATCGGCACCCTGAACCCGGACACCGGCAAGGCGCTGGGCATTCAACTGGCCAACGAAGAAATCCAGAACGGCATGTCGGTAGCGGCCGATGGCGTCTACCTGGTGTCCGATCACGCCATGTACCGCTTCGCCGCCGCTGCCGACGGCAAGCCCGTGCAAGGCTGGCGCGAAGCGTACGACCGGGGCACCGGGCGCAAGGTCGGTGCGATCAATCAGGGCAGCGGCACCACCCCGACCCTGCTCGGCGAACGCTACGTCACCATCACCGACAACAGCGACGGACGCATCAACCTGCTGGTCTACCGTCGCGAGCAGGACTACGCCGGCAATCGCCTGATCTGCAAACTGCCGGTGTTCGACAACAACGCCTCGGCCACCGACAACTCGGCCATCGGCTGGGGGCGCTCGATCATCCTCGAGAACAACGCCGGCTACACCAGCGCCTTCGCACAGAAGGACTGGCAGGCGGTGCACGGCGGCATCAGCCGCATCGATATCCGCGCCGATGAATCGGGCTGCGACCAGGTGTGGCAATCCAGGGAACGCTCGCCTTCGGTGGTGCCGAAACTCTCGGTGGGCAACGGCCTGCTGTACTTCTACACCTTCGAACCGCAGGCCGGTGGCGAGAACGCCTGGTACCTGATGGCGCTGGATTTCGCCAGCGGCCAGACCCGGTTCAAGGCATTGACCGGCGTCGGCCAGGCATTCGACAACAACTGGTCGCCGATCACCCTGGCACCGGATGGCACGGCCTATGTCGGGACGTTTGGCGGGTTGGTTGCGCTGTGGGACAAGGGCGTGAGTGCAAGCGGCGACCAACCCTGAGAAATGGTTTTTCTGTGGGAGCGGCTGTACGCAAAATCAGCGAACCACCCACAAATCATTGTGGGAGCGAGCCTGCTCGCGAAGAGGCCGGCACATTCGACATCGATGTCGCCTGACACGCCGCCTTCGCGAGCAAGCTCGCTCCCACAGGTCCAGCGGCTGTACGCAAAACCTGCGAACCACCCAAATCATTGTGGGAGCGGGCTTGCCCGCGATGAGGCCGGTACATTCAACATCGATGTCGCCTGACACTCAGCCATTGCGGGCAGGCCCGCTCCCACAGGGGGTTGTGGCGTTTTTACAAGAGCGACAAGGTGTAGTTGATGATGAACCGGGTCTGATCCACATTGCGGCCCG
The DNA here is from genome assembly GCF_054668285.1 of Pseudomonas sp. S2_H10. Taxonomy (NCBI): domain Bacteria; kingdom Pseudomonadati; phylum Pseudomonadota; class Gammaproteobacteria; order Pseudomonadales; family Pseudomonadaceae; genus Pseudomonas; species Pseudomonas sp. S2_H10. The sequence continues at coordinate 6,147,800 of NZ_CP162754.1, read as the reverse complement.
CATCGGTGTTGGACGTGGCATTGCGCAAGGAGAACCCCACCCCCTTGAACGTCCCCGATTGCAATACGTAATCCAGCGTCATGTCGCGCTCCCACTCGGACTGGTCGCTGGCGTTCTGCGCCTTGATGTCGGTGCCCTTCAGATACGCGATCGTGGCTTTCAGGCCCGGCACGCCCATGGGGGCAAAGTCATAGGTGTATTGCCCGAAGTTCGTCTGTTCTCCGGCGCGGGCAAAGTTCTGGATCATCTTGTCGGTGGGCAGGTAGACACTGCCGCCGCCCGCCCCCTTGTCCACCAGGCTGCCCTGGTTGGGCTGGACAAAGTTGCTGCCATCGCCCACCTGCTGATGCCCCACCGACACCGCGTGCCCGCCATGGGTGTAGGTGACCATCGCAACCCAGGTGCTGTTGTCGATTTCACCGTCGTTGTCGTCGGTGTAACCCGACACCCGATAACCTTGCGCACGACCTGAAGCCGAGTTGTTGGCGCCACTCGAGGTGGTGCGGAAGTAGCGCAGGTCGGTGGTCAGCGAGCTGGCGCTGTCGATGGGCAGCGTGTGCGTCAGGCCGAGAAAGTTCTGGTTGTAGAAATCCTCCAGCTGCGCGAAGTAATACTGGGTTCTCAGATTCTTCGTGAGGCTGTAGTCGGCGCCGGCGTAGTAGAACTTGTTGCTGTCTTGCGTGCTGCCGGCGACCGACAGGCCCGTGCGGTCGGTCGAGGCGCGCCCGACCGCGTGCTCGAGCACACCGCTGGTCAACGTCAGGCCATCGATGTCGTTGGAAGTGACCTGCGCCCCGGTAAACGATTGCGGCAATACACGGGCATCGTTCGCCAGCAGGATCGGCAACTTGGGCAGCAAGGTGCCGTAGCGAAACTCGGTCCGGCCCAGGCGCATCTTCGCCGTGGGGCCGAAGCTGCTCCAGGCGTCGGCCGCGCCGTCGCCGTCGGACGGAATCATGCCGCTGCCGACGTGGCGCCCCGCTCCGCTGTCCAGGGTGATGCCGAGCAATGCCTGGGCATCGAGCCCGAAACCCAGCGTGCCCTGGGTAAACCCCGACTCATAGCGCAAGACGAACCCCTGGGCCGATTCTTCGGTTTTCGAAGGATCGGCTGCGCCATCGCGATTGTCGCTGTTGAAGTACAGGGTGCGCATGGAGAGGCTGGCCTTGCTGTCCTCGAGAAAACCATGGGCTGCGGAATCGGCTGCCTGTGCGCACACCGAACTGGTTGCCAGCAGGACGGCGGTGGGAATGGCGCGTTTGAACATAGGGTGCTCCTGGGTGTTTCTTATCGTTATTTGAAGGTTTCACCGCCAGACAGGGCCCGATTACCGCCCACGCAACCGCGCTCACCACGAGGGCGACAACAGGCGCGCCCGATGAGTGATGGGAGTCGTTCGTGGTGAGGGTTTACTGACTGGTTCGTGAAACTCTTAAAACATTTCGCACGGCTATTATCAAATGCAGTGAAAGTAGTTTTCGTGGAGGGATACGCCTTGTCGCGCAGGGGTATGCACGATCACTGTTTTTGCATATCGGTGCGGCGGATTTTCACCATACTGACTTCATCGGCAGTGTTGCCTGGCTGCCCGTGAGTCCCTCAAGGAGCAATAGCCATGAACGATCGGATAGAGCTGTTCGGCGCCAATACCGGCAACAGCCTGCGGGCCGCGATCGCCCTGGAAGAATCCGGCATCGCCTACACAGCACGCAGGCTCGACCTGTATGCACAGGAGCATCGCGGGCCGGCCTACCTGGCATTAAACCCGGCCGGGAAAGTCCCGACCCTGGTCGATCACGGGACCACGCCGAGCCTGGTCATCAACCAGTCCAACGCGATCATCCAGTACGCCGACTCCATGGCACCCGGAAGGCTGGCACCGGCGCAACCCGGACCTGAGCGCACCCGGGTGATTGATCGCTATTTCTTTTTCGTGACCGACGTCATCGCACCCAGCCATGCCGCCTTTTTTCTGCACAAGGCGGGGCAGGACAAGGCGGCGGCGACCATCGATCTGCGGGTGATCGAGCAACTGACCTATGCGGAAAGTTTTTTGACGGGCGAATTCATGGCCGGGGCGCAGTTCACCATGGCCGACATCTCCGCGTTCACCATCGCCGGGGCGTTCCGTGACCGGCTGGAATGGAGGCTGCTTCCCCAGCTCTCGCGCTGGTTCGACAGCGTCGAAGCCAGGCCGGCGGTGCAGCGCGGCCTGAATGTGTTCAAGGATGCCTGAACGGCAACCCCGGGCCACACGCAAATCCTGTAGGAGCCGGCTTGCCGGCGATGGATTCAAGTGCGCCGCGTTTATCCTGCTTACACGCGTTATCGTTAACGACCATCGTCGGAACGCCGCCCGGAGCAGGCTCGCTCCTACCGAGATCAATCGGTGTAGCCGAACTTCACCCCATGGCTTTGCTGCGCCTGGCTGCGCGTAGCGAGGCAGTAATACAGCGGGCATGTCACCACCAGCCCGACCAGCCACGACAGGTCCGCGCCGTCTACCAGATTGGCGTACGGCCCGACGTACAGCGACGTGTTGGCGAACGGCAGCTGCATGATGATGCCGATGAAGTAGGCAATGATCGCGTGCAGGTTGAAGCGCCCGTAGATGCCGCCGTCAGCGCGGAAGATCGAAGCGATGTCGTAGCGACGACGCTTGATCAGGTAGAAGTCGATCAGGTTGATCGAGGCCCACGGCACCAACACCAGCAACAGCGCGAGGATCAGGCCGATGAACTGCGAAATGAAATTCGCCGAAGCGCCCAACGCCACCACGCAGCAACCCGCCAGCACGATGCTCGACAACAGCACACGCACCTTGATGCTCGGCGTCCACTGGCTGGCGAAAGTCTGGATCGAGGTGATGATCGACAGCACCGCGCCATACAGATTCAAGGCGTTGTGGCTGATGATGTTGAGCAGGAACAGCACCATCAGGATCGGCCCCAGCCACCCGGTGGACTGCTTGACCGCCGCCATCGCCTCGGTGCCTTCCGGGGTCGCCAGTACTGCTACGGCGCCGAAGGTGAACGAGAGGATGGTGCCCAGGGTTGCCCCCAGATACGTGGCCCAGAATGGCTTGGCGATCCCAATATCCGCCGGCAGGTAGCGCGAGTAGTCCGACACATACGGCGAGAAGCTGATCTGCCAGATGATGCCCAGCGAGACCGTGGCCAGCCAGCCCGACAGGTTGAAACCGCCGCGGGTGAAAAAGTCCGCCGGCAGGTCATGGGCAAAGATATAGAGGAAACCCGCGAGCAAGGCACTGCCCATCACCCAGGTGCCAATGCGGTTGAGAGTATGAATGAAGCGGTAGCCGATCACCCCGATGGCGGTGGCGCTGAGGGCACCGATCAGAATGCTGGCCGGTACCGGCACCGACGGCACAATGCCGACAATCGATTTGCCGGCCAGCACGATGTTGGAAATGAAGAAGCCGATGTAGATCAACGCGGCGAAGAACACGATCAGCAGCGCGCCGTAGCGGCCGAACTGGCCACGGCTCTGCACCATCTGCGGAATGCCCATGCACGGCCCCTGGGCCGACGCGAGGGCAATCACCACCCCACCGACCATGTGCCCGAGCGCAATCGCCAGCAGGCCCCAGAACAGATTCAGGTGGAACACCTGGACCACCATTGCGCCGGTGACGATGGGCAGTGGCGCGATGTTGGTGCTGAACCACAGGGTGAATAGATCGCGGGCCTTCCCGTGGCGCTCTGCGAGTGGAACGTAGTCGACCGTGTGATTCTCGATCAACGGATCTTGCCGGGACATCTGGGACATGTGCATGAACTCGAGTTTGTCTGTTCTTATCTTTGTATGAAGCCAAACCGGGGGGACTCTTTGGTCGCCCCTCAGATGCCGACCATATTATGGTATTCCAAACTTTAAACAAGACTGATCCGGTCTTTGAACAAGCATCTGAGCCGCTATCCTGCCCGGATCCCGCCAGCGCTGGCTAGCTTAAAGCCCCGTAAACATTGACCTTCCGACGAAAACACGACGTTTATCGGTTCACCTAAAAAGACCTTGCAATAGATGTATTACGGTATACCATCAGACCTACAACCACATAAGAACCGCGTCACACCACCCGAGGACCGTCCAATGATCGATGCCGCCATCTACAAACAAGTCATGGGCTCGTTCCCGTCCGGAGTGACCGTGATCACGACCCTCGATGACGACGGGCAAATCGTCGGCCTGACCGCCAGCGCCTTCAGCTCGCTGTCGATGGACCCGGCCCTGGTGCTGTTCTGCCCCAACTACAGCTCCGACTCCTACCCGGTGTTGATCAAGAACAAGCGTTTTGCCATCCACGTGCTGTCCGGCGGCCAGCAAAACGAAGCCTATGCCTTCGCACGCAAAGGCAAGGACAAGGCGCAAGGGATCGAGTGGACGCTCAGCGAGTTGGGCAACCCGATTCTGGCCAACGCCACGGCGGTCATCGAATGTGAACTGTGGCGCGAATATGAAGGCGGCGACCACGCCATCATGGTCGGCGCGGTGAAAAACCTGATCGTGCCCCACCAGAGCAGCGGGCCACTGGTGTATTGCCACGGCAAGATGGGTGCCCTGCCCGTTCCAGCCTGATTTGCCATTGTAGTTGCGATCATTCGGTATTATGGTATACCAACAATCATCAATGCCCTGCGCCGACGGGCCAATAACAATAGTTCCGAGGTAAGCGTCATGAAGTTTTCCCTGTTCGTACACATGGAACGTTGGGACGAAAGCGTCAGCCACCGTCAGTTGTTCGAAGACCTGACCGAACTGACCCTGATGGCCGAAGCCGGTGGTTTCAGCACCGTTTGGATCGGCGAACACCACGCCATGGAATACACCATCTCGCCAAGCCCGATGCCGCTGCTGGCTTACCTGGCGGGCAAGACCACCACCATTCACTTGGGCGCCGGCACCATCATCGCGCCGTTCTGGCATCCGCTGCGGGTGGCCGGTGAATGCGCGTTGCTCGACGTGATCAGCAACGGGCGCATGGAAGTCGGATTGGCCCGTGGTGCCTACCAGGTCGAATTCGACCGCATGGCCGGCGGCATGCCGGCCTCCTCCGGCGGCCAGGCGCTGCGGGAAATGGTCCCGGTGGTGCGCGCCTTGTGGAACGGCGACTACGCCCATGACGGCGACATCTGGAAATTCCCGACGTCCACCAGCGTGCCCAAGCCGATCCAGAAACCGAACCCGCCGATGTGGATCGCCGCCCGCGACCCGGACTCGCACAACTTCGCCGTGGCCAACGGCTGCAACGTGATGGTCACGCCGCTGATGAAAGGCGACGAAGAGGTCCTCGACCTGAAGAACAAGTTCCAGGCCGCCCTGGACAACAACCCTGGCGTGCCGCGCCCGCAACTGATGGTGCTGCGTCACACCCACGTGCACACCGCCGACGATCCGCAGGGCTGGGAAGTCGGGGCCAAGGCGATCTCGAAGTTCTACCGCACCTTCGATGCCTGGTTCGGCAACAAGACCACCCCGGTCAACGGCTTCCTCGCGCCAAGCCCGGAAGAGAAATTCGCCGGCCGCCCCGAGTTCGAGCTGGAAAGCCTGCACCGGACCGCCATGATCGGCACCCCGGAAGAAATCATTCCGCGCATCAGGTACTACCAGGAACTGGGGGTCGACGAATTCAGCTTCTGGTGCGATAACAGCCTGCCCCACGCGGAAAAGAAAAAATCCCTGGAGCTGTTCATCAAGCACGTGGTGCCAGCGTTCCGGTAGACATTTGTCCCCTGTAGGAGCGAGCTCGCTCGCGATGGACGCCAACGATAACGCGCGCCATCTGAATGACTGCGTTGCCCCGAAGTTTTTCGCGAGCAAGCTCGCTCCTACAGGTGTCATTTGTTCTGTGGGAGCAGGCGTTCCCACAAGGGTCGATTCCAATGATGACTGGTCGTCTCCCATCACTCACCCTTCCCTGCGGTGCCGCGCGGGCTTACCTGCGCGGTGAATGGAGCGCTTCACACCTGCATTTCAAGCGCCTGCGCGCCAGCGTTGCGGCCAAGCAGAACGGCTTCTGGCAAATAGTTCACTGAGCCCACCCGAACAGCCAATCACGCACTCCGCGTCTCGCCATGGCCTGGCGCGTACGGTGCATCGTGTTTCGCCTTGATCAGGTTTGCCCAATGAACAATAACAACGCGCTGTTGATCATCGACATGCAGCAGGAGGACGGTTTTGTCCTCGACAACCTCGACACCGTCGTCGCCAATACCGCCGCCCTGCTCGATACCTCACGCAGCCAGCGGATGCCTGTCATCTATACCCGCCACATCAATCAGGCCGACGGCAGTGACCTGCCCCAGGGTGAACCGCTGGCCGCCGACGGTGGCCCCGGCAGTTACCGCGCCGGCACCCGCCAAGTGGAAATCATCGAATCGCTGGCGCCGCAGCCCGGTGAACTGATCATCGACAAGGGCCGCTACAGTGCCTTTCACCGCACCGACCTCGATGCCCGCCTCAAGGCCCTGGAGGTCGACACGCTGATCGTCTGCGGCGTGCTCACCGACGTCTGCGTGATGACCAGCGTGTTCGACGCCTTCGCCCTCGGTTATCGCGTGCGCCTGGTCAGCGATGCCTGCACCACGACCACCGAGGCCGGGCATTACTCGGCCCTGCTGATCATGGCCAACTGGGTCTACGCGCTGGAAATACTCACAAGTGAACAGTGCCTGCGCGCCCTGCAACAACTCGAGTACGTCAGCCTGATCCCCGAGCATCCGGACCTGTTTGCCCACCAGCCCCACGAGCTGCAAAGCACCATCGCCCGTCTGCAATCCCGTCTCGTCCGGACTCAGGAGTGATCGCCATGCAAGTCGAAAAAAGAAGCATCGATTTCATCCCCGAGACCGAACGCCACGGCAAGCCGGGTTCGCTGTTCTATATCTGGTTCGGCGCCAACATGAACATCACCACCATCGCCTCCGGCGTGTTGCCGGTGGTGATGGGGCTCAACCTGTTCTGGAGTGCGCTGGCGATCATCATCGGCTCGTTGCTGGGGGCGATTTTCATGGCCTCCCACTCGGCCCAGGGACCGAAGCTGGGCATTCCGCAAATGATCCAGAGCCGCGCGCAATTCGGCGTGCTGGGGGCGGTGTTGCCGCTGCTGTTCGTGATGCTGATCTACCTGGGTTTCTTCGTCAGCAACACCTTGCTTGCGGCCCAGGCACTGGAATCGGTCAGCCCGTTGCCGATGTCCGGCAATATCTACCTGATCGGCGCGTTGTGCTTTGTCGTCGCACTCTATGGCTATCGCTTGATTCACCGCTTGCAGAAGCTGCTGTCGATCCTGTCGCTGGTGGTGTTCGTCGCGGCCACGGCGCTCGCCTTGCAGTTGCCGATCCCGGCCGAACAATGGCTGCCCACCGGCTTCTCGCTGTCGAAGTTCCTGGTGGCGGTGAGCATCGCCGTGACCTGGCAACTGTCCTACGCGCCTTACGTCGCCGACTACTCGCGCTACCTGCCGAGCAACACGCCGACTGCGCAGGTGTTCTGGTACAGCTACGCCGGCACGGTCAGCGGCGGTGCGTGGATGATGATTCTCGGGGCGATCCTGAGCGTCGGCATCGGCGACTTTTCCAGCAACGTCGGCGGGCATCTCGCCGGTCTGTTCGGCACTGGCGCGGTGCTGCTGTTCGCCTTCATCGTCTACGGCCAGGTGTCGATCAACGTGTTCAACCTGTACGGCGCGTTCATGTCGACCATCACCGTGATCGAGCCTTTCGCCCGACTCAAGGTGACCCCGCGGGTACGCGGTGTGTTCATGCTGCTGATCAGCCTGGTGGCCACGGCCCTGTGCACCATCAGTCAGGACGACTTCATCAACTTCTTCCTGAACTTCATCTTCTTCATGAGCTATTTCCTGATCCCGTGGACGGCGATCAACCTGGTGGACTACTACTGCCTGCGCAAAGGCCAATACCGGATTGACGACATCTTCGACCTGAACGGCGTCTACGGGCGCATCAACTGGATCGCCTGCGGCAGTTTCGTGCTCGCGATCGCCCTGGAAATTCCGTTCATGAACACCACGCTGTACGTCGGCCCGGTGGCCACGGCGCTGGACGGGGTGGACCTGGCGTGGGTGGTCGGGTTGCTGGTGCCTGCGCTGAGCTACTACTGGCTGATGAAGCTCGGCAAGCGGGCGCCGGTGGCAGAGTCCGCGTAACGCCCCCCCTGTAGGAGCTGCGGTGCGGCGATCCGACTTGCCAGCGATGGCGGCTTGCCTGACACACCACACAACCCGGTTCGCCAGCAAGCCGGCTCCTACGGAATTCCAGGCAAAAAAATCCCAGGCAGCTGATGGACGCCTGGGATTTAAAAATGCATAAACCGTGGTGGTGAACGCGGCGCGGATATTACGGAATATTTCCGGCTGTAACAAGATATTTTTATTCACTATCCAGTTACTAAACGCTCTAACCCCTTATATATCCACATATTTTCTAAGGGCGACTACAGGAACCAGCGATACTCCCGCGCGCTGATGTCATGCAGAAATGCCAGGTGATCCTGACGCTTGTTTTCGCAGTAGACGTCCACGAACTCCGCCCCCAAGCCTTCGCGCAACGCTGCATGACTTTGCATGGACTTCACGGCTTCAAGCATTTCCAACGGAAAATCGATGCCACTGCTGCGGTCTTCGTTGAGCGGGGCGATCGGCTCGCGCTCGCCTTCCAGGCCTTGCTCCAATCCCACCAGGATCGCCGCCAACGCCAGGTACGGGTTGGCATCGGCGCCCGCCAGGCGGTGTTCGATGCGCAGGTTCTTGACGTCCGACTCCGGAATCCGCAAGCACGCATCGCGATCCTCGAAACCCCAACTGGCGCGAGACGCGACGTTCACCGTGGCGCTCAAGCGGCGCATGGCATTGTGGTTCGGGGCAAAAATCGGCATGCAGTGCGGCAACACCTCCAGGCAACCGGCCACGGCATGGCGCAGCGCCCGCTGACCGTTCGCCGCCAGCAGGTTGTTGCCGGACTGGTCATACAGGCTGACGTGCACGTGCATGCCGCTGCCCGGATGCTGCAAGTAGGGTTTGGCCATGAAGCTGGCGCGGTAGTTGTGCTTGAGCGCCACACCCCGGGTGCTGCGGCAGAACAGGGCGGCCCAGTCGGCGGCGCGCAGGCCGTCATCGCAATGGCCGAAGTTGATTTCGAACTGGCCCGGGCCGAGTTCGGCGGTGATCACCGTGGCATCGACGCCTTGCTCACGCGCGGTCTCGACCATTTCATCGAGCACCGGGGCGAATCGCGACAAGCGCTCGATGTGCATGTTCGGCTGATCATCGGCATCGCCGCTCAGCTCGTCACGGGGAAATTGCGGCAAGCCGTCCTTCAGGCGGCTGTCGAACAGGTAGAACTCCAGCTCGAACGCCACCACCGGATGAATGCCCTTGCGCTTGAGCCGCTCCAGCACCTGCGCCAGCACTTCGCGGGGTTCGAATTCGATCGGCTTTTGTGTGCCGTCCGAGGTAATCAGCATCTGGCCCAATGGCTGCTTTTCCCAGTTCACCCGTTTCAGCGTGCCGGGCACCAGGCGACGCGGTGCGTCCGGGTCACCATCGTTGAAGCAATAATCTCCAATCTTGAACAGCCCGCCCTGGGTGCCGAGCAGCACGCAGTTCTGCGGCAACTTCAGGGCACTGCCGGCCGCGACTTTTTCGAGCATCTCGATCGGGTAGCGCTTGCCGTAGAAATGCCCCGGAATGTCCAGGGAGATCAGGTCGACGTATCGCACTTCGGGGTTGCAGTGGCGGAAGTTGCGAACCTCGGCCAGCAGTTCAGAGCACACAGCATCCATCGTTTTGTTCCTTGTTGTTATCAGGTGTAAACCCAAAGCACGCGGGTCAGTTGGTCGGACAGGTTGCCGTAGCGGCAGTGCGCATGGCTGGCCAGTTGAAAGCTGTCGCCGGGATGCAGGGTCACCGGTTCGTTGTCGTCGAGCCACAGGGTCAGCTCGCCTTCGAGGACGTAACCGCCCTGCTCCGAGCTGTCCTTCATGTGCCGGTCACCGCTGCTGGCACCGGGCTCCAGCTGGCTTTCGAGCATCGAAAACGAGGCGCGCATCTTTGGCGAGACGAGGATGTCGGTGATGCCGTCGGCGTAGTACAGCGTGCGGCGCTCGTCCGGGCGGGTGACCCAGGGCAATGCCATGGGTTTGGGCAGGCTGTAGAAATAGGTGGTCGGCACCCCCAGGGTTTCGCTGATGGCGGTCAAATCCGCCACCGTCGGGCGCGACAGACCGCGCTCGACCTGGGACAGAAAGCCGACCGAGCGACCGATTTTGTCCGCCAGTTCCTTGAGGGTGTACTTCTTGTGCTTGCGCAGGTCCTGGATCAGGATCGCCAGCGCCGAGATTTCTTCTTGCATGTCCATCGAGAGGCTTCCAGAAAGTGTCGCTTCAAATACTGTCGCGCAGCCGATACCAGGCCTTGCCGATGGCTTCCAGCGGCGCGGCGAGGTATTTGCCGCCTGGAAAACTGCCGTTGTCCAGGCCCTGGTACAGGGACAACTCGTCGGGCTGACCGAGTACCGCATCGGACACCGCCCGCGCCGCGGCCAGCGTCGGCAGCACGCCATGCCCGGAATAGCCCTGCATCCAGTACAGATCACCCCGGCGGCCGATGTCCGGCGTGCGCTTGAGGGTCAGGTCGATGTGCCCGCCCCAGGCAAACTCCAGCTCGACACCGGTGAGTTGCGGGAAAACGCGCTCCAGGAACGGCCGGGTCGCGGCGGCGATGTCCTTGGGCATCCCGCCCAGGTAAGTGCAACCGCCGCCGAACAGCAGGCGGTTATCCGGGGTGCGGCGGAAATAATCGAGCACGAACTGGTTGTCGGTCACGCACACGTTGCTCGGCAACAGCGCCGTGGCTTGCTCCTTCGTCAGCGGCGCGGTCGCGACCTGATAGGTCCCGACCGGCAATACACAGCTGGCCAGTTGCGGGTCGAGCCGATCGAGGTAGGCGTTGCACGCCAGCACCAATACATCCGCGCGAATACGACCGCGCTCGGTCGTCACCACAAAACCTTCGCCCTCCTCGCCATAGCTCAGCGCCTTGCTTTGCTCGTGGATGCGGCCACCGGCCCGCTCAATCGCATCCGCCAGGCCAAGGGCCAGTTTCAACGGGTTCAGATGCCCGCCCTCGGGATCGAACAGCCCGGCCTGATAACGCTCGCTGGCCACCCACTGGGGCAAATCGCTGCGCTCGATGAATTGCAGTTTGTCGTGGCCCCACTTGTGGCTGGCCTCGTGTTGCCACTCGGTCAGCAGGCCTATCCGACGCGGCATCACCGAGGTCCACAGATGGCCGGCGCGGTAGTCGCAATCGAACTCGTGGCGGCCGGGCAAGTCACGCAGCTCACGCGCGGCCCAACGCATGCCGTCCCACAATCGCCGCGCCCGCTCGTAACCCAGCGCCGCTTCCAACGGTGGCATGTCGCACGACCAACCGAGAATCGCCTGCCCGCCATTACGCCCGGACGCAGCCCAGGCCACCCGGCTGGCTTCGAGCAGGGTCACGCGCTTGCCGGCCAGCGCCAGGCGCAAGGCCGTGTGCAATCCACTGAAACCGGCCCCGATGATCAGCACTTCGGTGTCTTGTTCACCTTCCAGAGCGGCTCGAGGGACCAGGCGATCGGCGCAGGAATGGGCGTAGTAACTGGCGACATGTTGCGTGGATTGCTGAAACATACGGCCTCGTGAAATTTTATATTTTTAATTTCATGAAAAAATACACGGTAAATTTCACACAGGCAAATGCCACGCAAAAAAATCCCGCCCAAGAGGACTTGGGCGGGATGTTTATTCGGACGCGTCAGCGAAGGTATCAGGCAATCGGAATCAACGGATCAGCTGCAGCCCAGGCGGCGTTGCGGTCAGCCGCCGGCGGGTAGATCCACTGGGTGTTGATCTGGGTCTTCAATGCCTTGGCCTCCTCCTTGACCAGCTTGACCTGGCGATCCCAGCCCTCGGTGTACACCGCGCCCCAGGCGCCCAGGTCCAGGCAGGTGACGTATTTCGGCTGGCTGTACGGCGTCGGGTCGACGCCGAGGATCTGCGCCGCCACGTTATTGCCGGCGTGGCGCCCCAGGACAATGGCGTGCTGGCAGGTCATCAAGGCGAAGTTGCCGATCTCGTCACTGGCCGCACAAGCCACGTCGCCGGTGGCAAAGATGTCGTCCTGGCCCAGCACTTTCAGGTGGGCGTCGACATGCAGGCGGCCCAGGTGATCGCGCTCGGCGGGAATCTGCTCGGTCAGGGAGCTGGCGCGAACGCCGGTGGTCCAGACCACGGTTTTGGCATCGATACGGGTACCGTCCGACAGGGTCACGCCGTCGGCATCGACCGACACGACCGAAGCTTTCAAGTGCCATTTCACCCCGGTAGCCACGCTGGCTTCGGCGATCGACCGGGCAATTTCTTCACCCATCGAGCCGCCCACTTTATCGCCACGGTCAACGATGATCACCTTGATGTCGGCACGGTCGCCGAGGATGGCCCGCAGGCGGGTGGGCATTTCAGTCGCCGTTTCGATCCCGGTGAAACCGCCACCGGCCACCACCACGGTGTTGCACGCCACGCTATCGGGCTGGCTGGCCAGCGCCTTGAGGTGGTTTTCCAGGCGCACGGCCTGTTCGATCTGATCGACGTCGAACGCATGTTCGGCCACGCCCGGGGTGTTCGGCGACGCCAGGCGGCTGCCGGTGGCCAGAACGAGTTTGTCGTAGCTGCAGACTTGTCGAGCACCGACGGCATCGACGTAGCCGACCTGCTTGTGCTCGACGTCGATGGTCTGCGCCGCGCCCTTGATGAACTTGACCCCCACAGCATCGAACAGCTCGCCAATCGGCGCGGCCAGTTGATGGGCGTTCGGTTCGTAGAAGCGCGGACGCACACGCAGCTCGGCCTGAGGCGCCAGCACGGTCACTTCCACGTCGTTGTGAGCGTGAATGTCGAACAGGCGCGTGGCACTCAAGGCGGTCCACATGCCACCGAAACCTGCGCCGATCACCAGAATGTGCTGTTTCATTTTTAACTCCAGGGGATAAACAAGTGTTGTGAGCCACGCTCATCGGGAGCGGGCATGGGGTCGGTGCCTTTCGAAAACCGTCGACCTGTACCGCTCGAACAACTACGACTTTATTGATCCGAGTTAAATCCTGCAACAGGTTTTTTTGGAGGGCGCCCCTCAAACCCGTCGATGCCTCGACAGAAAAGCCTCAAGAACGCGCATGACAAGGGATTTTCAAGCTGGAAAAGAAAATTTAGAGCGCGACTCTTCGTTGCCCGGCTTGCTTTCGGCTGCTAGAATTGGCGACTAATCAAGTCGGAGATCTGTATGTCTCTTTACAGCGCGGGTGTCGAGTACGGCATCCACTGCCTGCTTTTTCTCGTCGGCAACGGCGGCGACTCGCGCGAAGCGAGTGTGCGCGACCTGGCCGAACTGCAAGGCGTTCCCCTGGACTACCTGGCGAAAATCTTCACCAAACTGGCCAAGGGCAAACTGGTGGTCGCCACCGAAGGCATGCGCGGCGGCTTCAAGCTGGCCCGGCCCGCCGACGAAATCACCCTGCTCGACATCGTCAACGCCATCGACGGCCGCAAGTCGATCTTCGATTGCCGGGAGATCCGTGGCCGTTGCGCGGTGTTCGACGGTTCCCCGCCGGATTGGGCACTGGACGGCCCGTGCGCGGTGCATGGCGCGATGATGGTGGCGCAAAAACGCATGGAGGAGGCCCTCGCCCAGCAAACCATCCTCGACATCGCCAGGAAATTCGGGCGCAAGGCCCCGGCGGAATTCGGCGTCCAGGTGGAAAGCTGGATGAACGAGCGGCGGGAAAGGAAAAGTGCCGCCCAGGCCAGTGAGCAGATCATCCCGACGACCAACCTGTCGGACTGATCCACACAAAAAAACCGGATGCCTGCCAGGCATCCGGTTTTTTTATGGAGAAAACGCTCAGGCGAGGGATTTCTGCCCTGCCGTTCTCACAAACAGTCGCGGACGATTTTGCGCAGGTCGCCGGATTTGGCCCAGGGTGGCCCCTGATACAGCGAGATCCGGCTGCCATCCTTGTACTTCACGATATCCAGCACTTCATCGGCCGTGATCACGCTCGGGGCGGTGATCCGGTAGCCGTTGGAAATCGAAAGCTGGGTCGTATTCGACACTTCTTTCTGCCAGGCAGGCAAAACGCACGCCGCATACTCTTTCGGCGTCTTTTCGCTGTGCTTGCTGACATTCGGCTCGCCCGGTACCAGCGAGGCCGGCAACGAACATCCGCCCAGCAATGCCAGTGCGACTCCCCCCATCAACATCCGCATGCTGCTTCCTTAAATTCGAAAAAAGAAAATGTAGCTGGTGGTCGCCCGTACAGCCATCCATCGATTCGGCGAGTCATTGATAGCACTTGTGCCCATTAGTTCCTTGCTTGCGCTCATTTGATGTCGTTCTGCCCACGAGCACAATCGTAAATTGTGAAGGACGGCGCATTTTCCGGTGCGCTGCTGCTTTCCCGACCAAAGGAAACCCTGCTGATTCAGACGAATACAACATCCGGTGCGGTAAACGGGTCTAAAATTTCGGAGTGCAGCATTCAGGAGATCGTCATGTGGCTTAACGAATCGGAACAGGAACTTCGGCGTGATCTGCAAGGGCTTGCGTCAGATCTGCGCTGGTCGGCCGTGGAGCTTTTGCGCATCGAGCAGCAATTGCGCCTGCTCGGGAACGAAATCGACGCGCAAGCCGTGCAAAAACTCTGTGCTTTGTTTCAGGGTGATGAAGAAAAACTGTCCGGCTATGCCGAGGAAGTGAAAGCCAAGGTCATCAGCCGCAACAAGGCTCAATAGCGGGAGCGCTGCCATGAACAGGCCTCTGTACACGCTGGTCGTCGCACTGACCGCGTTGGCAGGCTGCAGCACCAACTCGATCTATCAGGACCAGCCGCTGGTGGCGAAAGTCGACACCGGCATGACGCAGGAACAAGTCCGGCAAATCGGCGGCCAGCCCCTGGCGGTCACTGATCGTACCGTCGAACCCGGAACCTGCTTTGACTACAAACTGACTCAAGCCGGCCAACAGCAGGCGTACAACGTCAGCTTCGATGGCCGCGGCATGGTCGACCACAAGAGCTTCATGACCTGCGCGCAGTGGAGCCACACGCAGCAAAAAGCCAGAGAGCCGTCGCGCAGCAGCGGTGGCGGAGGTTACTGATTCCCCTACAGCAAAAGCCCCGGAGGACCGGGGCTTCAAGCCTTTCGTCATTTAGCCTGGTGGCTGCCCGCCGGCTTGCCGGTTCGAGCCCTGTAGCCGGGTAGCGACGCCGCAAACGCCAGCGCCTCCTCGCGACTGGCGAACGAGCCAAGCCGGTCACCCTGGGTGCACACCCGCCAGGGGCCGTGGTTCACGCTGAGTACGTCATAGCCGTTCATGTGCATTTTGTTCAACATCGGAACGCTCATGGTCACCTCCTCTTGGGCAGTGATCTCAGGTTGAGTTGCTTACCTTACACCCACCCTTCTCCAAAATACCGACCAGACGTCGCCGTGGAAATTCCAAATTCCGCTGGCACTTTTCGTCATTCCAGCAGCTCAAAATGCTCGATGGCAGTAAAATTTGCCTGGCCCGAATACTGCATTTACATGCAAGCCTGCTCCATGACACCGGCCACAAGGTAATCAATGAAAGTACGCGCAACGATCATTTTCGAGCAGGACAGGCATGTGCTGCTGGTACGCAAGCCGGGAGGACGCTGGACGCTGCCCGGCGGCAAGCTCGAACAGGGCGAAAGCGCGGCCGATGCCGCCGTTCGCGAGCTGTGGGAGGAAACCGGCCTGCGGGTGGACGTGTTGATGTACGTGCTGGAGCTGGAGGTGGACGGCACCCGACACCACGTTTTCGAGGTATCGGTGCTGAACCTTGGGCAATTGCGGCCGCTGAACGAAATCAGCGATTGCATGTGGCACCCGCTGGATACGGTCAATAACCTGAACATCAGCGCGGCCGCACTCGCGATTGTCAGCGCGTACCTGCGCCGCTTGTAGGCGCCTGGCCCTTGGCCAACGCCGTCGCGGCCCTGTCGATCAAGGCCGCCACTTCGGCGGGCATCGAGGCCAGCGACGCATGGCTGGCATTCAAGGTCAGAATCTCCCGGGCGTTCAGCCGTGCAGCCATCCATTGCTGGTTTTCGGGTGCGATCATCCGGTCATCGGTGGAAACCTGGTACCACGATGGTTTTTGCTTCCAGGCCACCGTGCCGATGGTGTCACCGAAGGTGCTCGCCAGCGGCGCTTTCTGAGTGAGCCCCATGACCAGTCCCTCGATTGCCGGCAGGTCCTGGCAGAAGCTTTCGTGATAGAGCTCGGGCCTGACCCACAGGTAACCGTCGCTGTCGGGCGCCAGGTTCGCCGCTGCCGCAGGCGGATGGCGCTGTGTGATGCCGCCGGGACTTTCACCGGCGTCCGGCGCGAACGCGGCGATGTACACCAGCCCGACCACGTTCGGCAGATCCCCCGCTTCAGTAATCACCGCACCGCCATAGGAGTGCCCCACCAGCAGGACCGGGCCGGGCACCTGGGCGACCATCTTGCGCGTGCGCTCGGCATCCTCGGCCAGGGACGTCAGCGGTAACTCGACGGCACGAATGTTCGTGTCGCCGCGGCTGAGCAACTTGGCGATGACCTTGTTCCAGTGGGCAGCACCGCCCCAAAAACCGTGGACCAGCACTATCGTGGGTTTGTCGCTCATCACCCTGACTCCGTTTGCCGATGGATTGTCTGTCGCTCGCCTCAGCCCTGATCGCCGCCGCCCACAGGCATGACCATGCCGGTGATATAGGACGCTTCGTCGCTGGCCAGAAACAGAATAGCCCCTGCCTGCTCATCCAGCGTGCCGTAGCGTTTCATCAGACTGCTGTCGAGGGTCTGGTCGACGATCTGCTGGTACCAGACTTTTTCCTGCTCACTCTGCCCGTCACCGTTGCGGGGTATGCGTCGCGGCGGCGCTTCGGTGCCGCCAGGCGCGGTGGCGTTGACCCGCACACCACGACCGGCGGTTTCGAACGCCAGACAAGCGGTCAATGCATTCACCCCACCCTTGGCCGCGCCGTAGGGCACGCGGTTGAGACTGCGGGTGGCGATGGACGATACGTTGACGATCGCCCCGCTGCCCTGCTCCAGCATGAACGGCAGCGCCGCATGGCAACACCACAAGGTCGGGAACAGCGAACGGCGCACTTCGGCCTCGATCTGCGCGGCTTCATAGTGCTCGAACGGCTTGGCCCAGATCGTCCCGCCGACGTTGTTGATCAACACATCGAGGCGCCCGAAGCGCTCGACGGCGGTTTGCATCACCCGGCTGCATTCCTCGTACTGTTCAAGGTCGGCGGTCAGGGCCAATACCTGGTTGGTCGCGGCCAGTTGTTGCTGGACGTCGAACACCAGCTCGGAGCGATCCACCAGGATCAGCTTCGCCCCTTCCGCCGCCATGCGCTCGGCCACCCGCTGGCCAATGCCTTGGGCAGCGCCGGTGATCAGGGCGACTTTGTCGTGAAATCTGTTCATGTGTACCTCATCGGGCAATATCGGTCGAAACACAATCCTGCTCGCGATGGTCGTTAACGAAAACGCGTGCTTACTGGCTAAACGCGGCGTTCTCCAGTCCATCGCGAGCAGGCTCGCTCCTACATTGAGTCGTGGTATTCAGGGTCGACTCACGCCGCGCTGGCGGCGAATTTCTCGAAGTAGAAGTTCGCCGGCGTGATGCCTTGCTCGCGGATGAACTGGCTGACCGCCTCGACCATCGGCGGCGGGCCGCACAGGTAGACGTCGACGTCGCCATCGTTCAAATGCCCGGGTTCGATGTGCTGGGTCACGTAACCCTTGAGCGGATGCTGGCTCTCGGGGCTGGCGACGCAGGCGCTGTAGGTGAAGTTGGGGATGCGCGCGGCGAAGGCTTCGAGGCGGTCGATTTCCACCAGGTCGAAATCGTGGGTCACGCCGTAGATCAGATGCAGCGGATGATCGCTGCCCTGCTCGGCGATCTTCTCCAGCATCGCGGTGAACGGCGCCAGCCCCGTACCGCCGGCCAGCAACAGCAACGGACGGCGAATTTCGCGCAGGTAAAAACTGCCCAGGGGACCTACCAGGCTCATGCAGTCGCCGGCCTTGGCCATGCCGGTGAGGAAGCTGCTCATCAGGCCGCCGGGCACGTTGCGGATCAGGAAACTGACCTCGCCATCGCGCTGCAGCGAGCTGAACGAATAGGCGCGGGTCTGCTCGCTGCCGGGAATCCCCAGGTTCACATATTGACCCGGCAGGAACGCCAGCTTGCTCAGGGCTTCGCCCTTGATCGACAGCGCGATGGTGCTGTCGGACAACTGGCGTACGGCGCTGATCGTCGCGTCGTAGCTGGCCTGACGGGTGCGGCAGACCTCGGAGGACGTCGGTACGCGCACCACGCAATCGCTCTGGGCGCGCATCTGGCAGGTCAGGACAAAACCCTGTGCGGCCTCTTCAGGGCTGAGGGCGTCCTCGATGTACTCCTCGCCCAGATCGTATCGACCGGCTTCGGCAAAACACTTGCAGGTGCCGCAGGCGCCGTCGCGGCAGTCCAGCGGGATGTTGATGCCCTGGCGGTACGCGGCATCGGCCACGGTTTCGCCCAGGTTGGCGTCGATGAAACGGGTGACGCCGTCTTCGAAATTGAATGCGATGGAATGGGTCATGACGGCCGCCTCACAAGTGGTAAACATCGATGACCTGGCGAACGTAGTCGTTCTTCAGGATCACTTTCTTGGCCTTGATCAACGGGTTTTCACCGCGCACGTCGAGGGTGTAGAAACTGCTGCCGAAATAGCTGTCGACGGTCTTGTAGCGAAAACTCAGGGTGTGCCAGTTGAAGCGCACCTTGCACAGTCCGTCGGCTTGTTCCAGCAGCTCGATGTTGCTGATGTTGTGGGAGGTGCGGGTGTCCGGCACGCTGGCGCTGGAGCGCTCGGTCTTGATGCGGAAGACGCGGTCTTCCAGGCCGGTGCGGTTGCCGTACCAGATCAGCGAGATTTCCCGCTGCGGGTCTTCGGTCAGTTCGTCGTTGTCGTCCCAGGACGGCATCCAGTACGTCGCGTCCGGCGCGTAAAGCTCCAGCCACTCGTCCCATTGGCGATCGTCGAGGTAGCGCGCTTCGCGGTAGAGAAAATCGCGCACCGCTTCATAGGAAATGCTCATAACACGTCCTCCACGGCGATCAGCTTCGACTGCTCGGCCGCCAGGGCCTGGAGCATGGTCTGCTGCCAGTATTTGTGTTGCAGCACGAACAGGCCTTCGTCTTCGGTGCGCACGCCGCTGAGCAGCGGGTGCAGGTCGATTTCCTTGGCCGCTTCGTCGGCGCCTTCGATCCAGTGCTCGGCGCCCCGGGACATGTCGTTCCAAGTGGTGACGCTGCCCTGATAGCTGGTCTGGCAGGAGCGGAACTCTTCCAGGTCGTCGGGCGTGGCCATGCCGCTGACGTTGAAGAAGTCTTCGTACTGGCGAATCCGGCTCGAACGCGCGTGGTCGCTTTCGCCTTTGGGGGCGATGCAGTAGATGGTGATTTCCGTGCGGTTGACCGAGATCGGCCGGGCGATGCGGATCTGCGAGCTGAACTGGTCCATCAGGTACACGTTCGGGTACAGGCACAGGTTGCGCGAGTTCTCGATCATCCAGTCGGCGCGGGCCTTGCCGAAGTCTTGCGCCAGCTCGTCGCGACGCTCGTACAGCGGACGGTCCTCGGGGTTGGCCCAACGGGTCCAGAGCAGCATGTGGCCCTTGTCGAAGGAGTAGAAACCACCGCCCTGCTTGGCCCAGCTGCCGGCGCTCATGGTCGGGTTTTCGTCACCGGCTTCGCGCTGCTTGCGCTGGTTCTGGGTGGCCGCGTAGTTCCAGTGCACGCTGCTGACGTGGTAGCCGTCGGCACCGTTTTCGGCGGTGAGTTTCCAGTTGCCTTCGTAGATGTAGCTCGACGAACCGCGCAGCACTTCCAGGCCGTCGGCGGACTGATCGACGATCATGTCGATGATCTTCGCCGACTCGCCCAGGTGCTCGACCAGCGGCAAGACATCGGCCTTGAGGCTGCCGAACAGGAAGCCGCGATAGGACTCGAAACGCGCGACTTTCGTCAGGTCGTGGGAGCCTTCGCAGTTGAAGCTCGACGGGTAGCCCGCATTGGCCGGGTCCTTGACCTTGAGCAGTTTGCCGGAGTTGTTGAAGGTCCAGCCGTGGAACGGGCAGGTGTAGGAACTCTTGTTGCCGGACTTGTGCCGGCACAGGGTCGCGCCACGGTGACTGCAGGCATTGATGAAGGCGTTGAGCACACCGTCCTTGTTGCGCGCGATGAAGATCGACTGGCGCCCCATGGTGGTGGTGTAGAAGTCGTTGATGTTGGGGATCTGGCTTTCGTGGGCCAGGTACAGCCAGTTGCCTTCGAAGATGTGTTCCATCTCCAGGTCGAACAACCGGGGGTCGGTGAACATCTCGCGCTTGCAGCGATAGAGGCCCTGCTCGGGATCGTCTTCAAGCAGGGAATGCACGTATTCGGGTCGCAGGGTCATGGCCGCCGCCTCCATTGTTATTGTTCAGGCAGGGGTCATGCTAGGACGGGGCGACGGGGCGGAGTATCCGCGGGGTGCAGACCTTTATCCGTTTTGTGCAGGGAGCTAAGGGTGAATGTGCCGGCCCCATCGCAAGCAAGCTCGCTCCCACAGGGGCAATGCGATCCAAAGTGGGAGCGAGCTTGCTCGCGATGGGGCCAGACCAGACAACATCAAACCTGAAGGCCTCAATGTCGGCGCTTGAGGGTATCCGATGGCAACTCGCCGAACTGCTTGCGGTAGCTGTCGGAGAACCTTCCCAGGTGCAGGAAGCCGTAGTCCATCGCCACTTCGGTGACGTTGCGCACGTTGCAGGTCGGGTCGCTCAGGCAGGCGTTGATGCGTTCCAGGCGTTTCTGGCGCTGGTAGTTTTTCGGGGTAAGGCCGGCATTGCGCTCGAACAGTCCGTACAGCGAACGCAGGCTCATGTGCGCCTGTTGCGCCAGTGCTGCGCTGTCGATGTCCTGCTTGAGGTTATTGGCGATGTAATCGGCAATCGCTTCGAACGTGGCCGTCTGCGAACCCAGTTCGAGGCGGCTGACATTGGTTTTCATCAGGCCGAGCATCTTGCTGGCGATGATCTGCGCGTAATGCTCCTGCACCCCGGGGATCTGCTCGGTGGCTTCGGCCTCCTGGCAGATCATCGCCAGCAGGTTGACGAAGCCTTCCAGTTCATTGAGCTGATAACGGTTTTCCAGAAACCGCACGCCCTGCCCCGGATAGCGCCAGCGCTGCTCATCGCAGACCGATTCAAACAAGCGGGTCGGGACCTTGAGGATGAATTTTTCGCAATCGTCGGAGTACGTCAGGTCCACCGGATCGTCGGGGTTGATCAACAGCAGTTCGCCGGGGGCGAAATAGTGTTCCTGGCCGTGGCCGCGCCACAGGCAATTGCCTTGCAGCAACACCTGCAGGTGATAGATGTTCTCCAGCGCGCCCGAGGTCACTCGCACGCTGGCGCCGTAGCTGATGCGGCACAGGTCGAGGCTGGCGAACTTGCGATGGTCGAGACTGGCCAGTGGCTGGCCGGTGCGGGGCATGAGGATGCAATGGTTGCCGACGTGCTGATTGACGTAGCCCGACACCGCGTAAGGGTCGGCATGGTCAAACACCCGGCTGCGCTGACTCAATAGTTGCGCTGGCATCATCAGGTCACTCTCGTTGTTGTTATAGGTTGCGTCGTTTCATTCTAGATCCGAAACCCTTGTAGGAGCGAGCCTGCTCGCGATGGACTCAAGGACGCCACGGGGCATCAGGTACCCAGCGTCATCGTTGACGACCATCGCGAGCAAGCTCGCTCCCACAGAGTGGTGATCCCACAGGGGTGTGCTATCAGTCTTCCAGTGCGCGGACCCGCTCGTGGCGTTGTTGCTCTTGTGGCTGGGCCGACGACTGCAGGGTGAAGTCGAACTCGATTTCGGCAAAACGACCACTCACACCATGAGCCGCCGCACGGGCCTGATCGTCACTGAAGGTGATCTTGGCGATCAGCTCGTCGCGGGTGGCGTAGGCGAAGTCGTCATGCAGGTACTTTTCGCCATCCAGGTTGATCTGGGTGGTCAGGTGGCGATGGTCCGGCGCGGAGATGAAGAAGTGCACGTGCGCCGGGCGCTGGCCATGGCGGCCCAGTTGATCGAGCAATTGCTGGGTCGGACCGTCCGGCGGGCAGCCGTAGCCCGACGGCACGATGCTGCGGAAACGGTAGCGGCCTTCAGCGTCGGTGACGATGCGGCGACGCAGGTTGAATTCCGATTGTGAGGCATCGAAGTACGAGTAGGTGCCGCCGGTGTTGGCGTGCCAGACGTCCACCACGGCGCCGGCCAGGGGTTCGCCAGCGGTGTTGAACACGCGACCTTGCATGAACAGGGTCACACCCGGATCGACGCCATCATCCAGACGCGCTTCGCCTTCGGACATTGGCGCACCGGCCACGTACAGCGGGCCTTCGATGGTGCGCGGGGTACCGCCGGACTTGCCGGCCTGTTCGTCTTCGGCATCCATCAGCAGGTCGAGGTAATGCTCCAGGCCGATACCGGCCACCAGCAGCCCGGCCTCCTGGCGCGCACCCAGCACGTTGAGATAATTGACCGCTTTCCAGAATTCTTCCGGGGTCACGGCCAGGTCTTCGATGATGTTCACCGAGTCACGCAGGATGCGGTAGACCAGCGCCTTGGTCCGTGGATTGCCGGCGTCGTTGAGCAGGCCGCTGGCCTCTTCGAGAAACTTCTGGACTTCGGCAGTGTGGGAAATCTTGACGTTCATTTTGGTGGGTTCCTCATCTTGTAATTATTAGCGTAGCGCGCTGAACAGGCTGGGCTCAGCGGTCATCGTCTCGGATGGAAGAAGGATGCCGGCACATCGCATCGATTTCGATGGCCATGTACGGGAACAGCGGCAGTTGCATCAGCAGGTCGTGCAGTTCCTGGACGCTGTCGACATCGAACACGCTGTAGTTGGCGTAGTGCCCGGCGATGCGCCACAGGTGACGCCACTTGCCCTGCTCTTGCAGGCGCTGGGCCAGGGCTTTCTCGTCCGCCTTCAATGTGGCGGCCGCTTCGGGATTCATGTCGACCGGCAGGTTCACGGTCATTTTTACGTGGAACAGCATAATGCTCTCCTCAGGCTTGATGAATGGCAGTCGATGTCTTGTCGCGGCGGAAGAACGCCAGGCGCTCTTCATCCAGGCTCAGGCCCAGGCCCGGTGTGTTCGGCACGTGCAGTTCGAAGTCGCGATACACCAGCGGTTCGCTGAGAATGTCCTCGTTCAGCAGCAACGGGCCGAACAGCTCGGTGTCCCACGCCAGTTTGTTCAGGGTGACAAAGGCATGGGCCGAGGCCATGGTGCCCAGGCCGCCTTCGAGCATGGTGCCGCCGTACAGGGCGATGCCGGCCGCTTCAGCGATGGAGGCGGTGCGCAGTACGGCGCGCGGGCCACCGTTCTTGGCGATCTTCAGGGCGAACACCGAGGCCGCGCCTTCGCGGGCCAGGTTGAACGCATCTTCCACGCATTCGATGGATTCGTCGGCCATGATCGGCGCCGGGCTGATGGCGTTCAGGCGGGCCATGCCGGCGCGGTTGTTGCGCGAGATCGGCTGTTCGATCAGGTCGATGCCGTTGCTGCCGAGGATCCGGCAGGCACGAATGGCGACGGCTTCGTCCCAGGCCTGGTTGACGTCGACCCGCACGCTGGCGCGGTCACCGAGGGCTTTCTTGATCGCAATCACGTGGGCCAGGTCACGGTTGACCTCACCGGCACCGATCTTCAGTTTGAAGATGCGATGGCGGCGCAGGTCGAGCATTTTTTCTGCTTCGGCGATGTCTTTTTCGGTGTCACCGCTGGCCAGGGTCCAGGCCACGGGCAGCGCATCGCGAACCCGGCCGCCGAGCAGTTCGCTGACCGCCAGGCCGAGGCGTTTGCCCTGGGCATCGAGCAGCGCGGTTTCGATACCGGATTTGGCGAAGGTATTGCCACGGATGCTGCGTTCCAGACGCAACATGGCGGCGTTGACGTTGCCGCTGTCCTGGCCGATCAACAGCGGCGCGAAGTGCGTGTCGATGTTGGTCTTGATGCTGTCCGGGCTTTCATTGCCGTAGGCCAGGCCACCGATGGTGGTGGATTCGCCAATGCCTTCGATGCCGTCGGCGCAACGCACGCGAATGATCACCAGGGTCTGGTTCTGCATGGTGTGCATCGCCAGCTTGTGCGGGCGGATGGTCGGCAGGTCGACGATGATCGTCTCGATCGACTCAATGGCAGTTGCAAGCATTTCGATACCCGTCAGGTTCTTGAAGTTCTGGAATCGATTCTCGTACGGCTTTTTTCGCGATGCCAATATAGAATTGGTCTGACTTGATACCTATAAGGTATGCAACCGATCCACGCCCGGAGGCTCCATGGAACTGCGTCACCTGCGTTATTTCCAGGTATTGGCTCAAACCCTCAACTTCACCCGCGCCGCCGAGCTGCTGCACATCGCCCAGCCGCCCCTCAGCCGGCAGATCCAGCAACTGGAAGACGAACTGGGCGTGACGCTGATCGAGCGCGGCCGACCGCTGAAGTTGACCGACGCCGGACGGTTTTTTCATGAGCACTGCACTGCCCTGCTCGAACAACTGAACAAGGTCTGCGACAACACGCGGCGTATCGGCCTGGGGGAAAAAACCTGGCTGGGCATCGGTTTTGCGCCATCGACCCTGTATGGCGTTCTGCCGGAACTGATCCGCCGCCTACGCAGTGGCGAGCCGCTGGAGCTGGAGCTGGGTCTGTCGGAAATGACCACCCTGCAACAGGTGCAGGCGTTGAAGGCCGGGCGCATCGACATCGGTTTCGGCCGGATCCGCATCGACGACCCGGCCATCATCCAGACCGTGCTGACCGAAGACCGCCTGGTCGCCGCCCTGCCCGCCGGCCATCCGCTGCTCGCCGGTCCCGTCACCCTGCGGGAGCTGGCAAAGGAACCCTTTGTGCTGTACCCCGGCAATCCACGGCCGAGTTACGCCGACCATGTGATCGCACTGTTCGAGTCCTGTGGCGTGAGCATTCACGTCGCGCAATGGACCAACGAACTGCAAACGGCGATCGGGCTGGTGGGGGCTGGCATCGGGGTCACGCTGGTACCGGCCTCGGTGCAGTTGCTGCACCGCGACGACATCGGCTTCACGCCGTTGCTGGAAGACAACGCGACCTCGCCGATCATACTCAGCCGACGGGTGGGCGATGTGTCGCCGGGGTTGAACCATTGTTTGCGGATGATTGACGAGCTGCTGCCGCGCGGCTGATCAACCGGCAAAGGCCCGGCGCCCTGCCTTTATCTCGGTACGCAACTCGCCGATGAAGTCGGAGATGGCGCGCACGCTGGTGAGCTCGGCTGTCGAGACTCCGCTGAGCAACAGCTCCACCCGCCCGGTGGCCACGTCATAGACTTCGATACGCAGCAGCCCGAGACTCTCCGTGCACTCGCACGACAGCGGCTCGAAACCGGACTCGATAATGTTGCAAAGAACTGAAACAGGAACCATGACTGGTGCCTCGGCGACAATGGATCGGATTGGATCCGTTTCAGAATAGATACACTTTTGCGATCTGCAACAGAATCATTCGCAATTAGTGTTATCCAGCTCTCACTTTCTGCAGTTTTTAATGGGTGTTCGCGCCCCAGATCCAGTTCCAGAACCCTGGCAACTCGACCGGCTGCGAATCGTCGCGCACGGTTCGCGCCAGGGCAGCCCGCAGCAACGCGGCCTGATCGTCGTAAAACGGCTTGTCCGCGGTTTTCACCCCGGTCTCCCGGGCGCTGTCGAGCAGGATCTGCAGGTACTCGCGGGTATGCCGGGCGGTATAACGGTTGAGGTCGTGGAAGGTCACCACCACCGGAATCACCCCGTCGACCACCGGCAATTCGCCGCGGGCAATGCGTTCGCGCACTTCGGACATCGAGCGCAGCATGTGCGAGCGCCGCCGGGGGCTGGCGTTGAAGCCCCAGATCTTGCCGTCATTGGCGCTCAGGTCCGTGAGCAGCACGTGCAGGCCATGCTGGCGATAAGCGGCGAAGGTGCGTTTGTCATAGTTCCAGAATGGCGGGCGCAGCAAGGTTGGAGGGGCGCCTGTGATCGCCGCGATGTCGGCGCTGCCATCAGTGAGGGCCCGCTCCAGTTCTGGCGGCTCGAGAGAACGATGATTGGTGTGCCAGGGCGTGGCGGTGTGAAATCCGAGGATGTGGCCTTCGGCGTGCTCGCGCCGCATGATGTCCCGGCCCAGCTCGCTGCCACCGGCTCGCGGTGCACGGGTCTGCACGAAGAACACGGCCTTGATCCCCGGTTGCAGCGGGTTCTGCGCCAGGCTCTCGAGCACGGTGACGGTGGGGTTCCACCAGCTCGATGCACTGGGACCGTCGTCGAACGTCAGCAGAAACCGGATGGGGGGCTGCTCGTGCAAACGCTGCTCGGTCTGCGGAGTCATTTCAATGGGTGCCGCGATACAACCCAGCAGGCCGACCGCCATTGCACATACCGCTAAAAACTTGAACAGGTGCTTCATGTTTCGCCTTGGGTCAGACCCTCTGTTGCCCCTCGGGCTGGCCGAAGTTGGATAGGGTACACAGGGTTTGGTTCCGATGCTTGCCGGGCCCGTTTCGTCGCCACCATCTAAACTGAAAAAAATGCTCATCCAGAGTGTCAGGCCATGTGCGGACGACTGTCGCAATACCGCGGGATTCACGACTTCGTGGCGGTGCTGAGCATCCCCGACGCGCTGATCAACCACGTCGGCAACGAACCCCTGGCGCACTATAACGCCGCGCCCACCACGCAACTCGCCCTGTTGCACCTGGAGAACGAGCGGCTGCACGCCGACGCCGTGCGCTGGGGTTGGCGCCCGCACTGGGCGACGGACCGCGCGGCGCCGATCAATGCCCGGGTCGAGAAAGTCGCCCACGGCCCCTATTTCCGGGCGATCTGGCCGCATCGCGCGATCTGCCCGATCGATAACTGGTTCGAATGGGTCGAAGCCGATGACGGCAACAAACAACCCTGGCTGATTCGACGACGGGACCGGGCGCCGGCTTTCTGCGCCGCCATCGGCCAGTACCCCATTGGCGGAGCCCCGCACAGGGAGCACGATGGCTTCGTCATCCTCACGGCCGACAGCGCCGGCGGCCTGCTCGATGTGCACGACCGCCGACCGGTGGTGTTTTCCCCCGAACTGGCGCGCGAATGGCTGGACCCGGCCACGCCCAAGGAGCGCGCCGAGGAAATGGCGCTGTCCCAGGGCGAAATCAGTGATGTATTTGAGTGGTACAAAGTGGACAAGGCCGTCGGCAATGTCAGGAACCAGGGCGCTGCGCTGATTGAACAAGTTCCGTGAACTTATCGATAACGGCAGTAAAGCGGTCACTAATACCAGCATTACAACGACTGTTTCATTCTTGTAACAACACCAACTGGAACGTTTGTACCGCCTGTCAGACTCCATAGTCGAAATAGATACAATCGCGGTGACTACAGCTAGCATTCGCGCCGAATTTCCCGCAACACCATTAGTTGACCAAAGAGTCAGCGATCAAGGAAATCCTAAACAACAAGCCTTGCAGAGAACCAAATTGCGCGACGACTATGAAAACGATCAAGTCGTGGGCCTGGCGTGCGTTCATCTTACAAAGACGGAGCACTACCAACTCGACTGCTTTATCAAGCAATACATTCAAACCCGCAACCTTCGATCTGTTCCCGATATCCATGAAATCCTGAGTTCAACCCTTGAACATTACCCGGGCAAACCGCCGGTGATGGTCAACGAGCTGAACGCCTGGATCGACAGGACATTGGGACATCGCGCAGCCCACCCCGAGTTTCCAGAGGTCCTGGAACGAGGGTGATCACGACAAAGCCCCGCTCAAAAGGCGGGGCTTTGTCGTATGCGCCGGTCAGAACTTGCGGTCAGGCTCTGACAGTTCCGTACCGTCGTCAGGATGCTTCCAGTCCGGTATCGAGCGCTTCTGCCGCTCGATCTCTTCTTCCGTGGGTTCGTCCACGTCTTCTTCCGGGTTCGGTTGCTTGGGTTCATTGGCCATGTTCACCTCTCTTCCTGAAGGGATCGGTTATCAACTTAAGCTTAGATCAAGTCCCTGCCCCGCTCAGAGCCACCAGCGCAGCAAAAAGAAGAACCCCATGCTCAACAACATGCTGAGCAAGGTATTGCGCGTGTAAAGCACCAGCCCGACCGCCACCAGCGAACTGATCAGGTAGGGATTGTCCCAGTGCAGGTTCAGCTGTTTCTCCGGCATGAACACAATCGGCCCACAGATCGCGGTCAACATGCCCGGTACGGCAAACCCGAGGAACTGCCGGGCATTGCTGCTCAGGCGCAGTGGCAACCGCGGTTCGAGGAAAACATAGCGGTTGAGGAACACCAACACGCCCATTCCGACAATCACTGCCCAGACCATCATGTGCGGCCACCATGGAATTTATTGCAGACAAACCCGGCGGTCATGCCCGCCAGCCCCGACAGCACCAGCGCCGAGCCCCATTGCCAGTAGCTGAACAGCACCGAGCAGAACAGCGACACCGCCACGCACACCACGGTCGGCACGTTGCGCACCACCGGGGTGATCAGGGCGATGAAGGTGGCCGCGATGGAGAAATCCAGGCCCAGGTGTTCAAGGCCGGGAATGCTGCTGCCGAGCACAATGCCCGCCAGGGTGAACAGGTTCCAGGCGATGTAGAACGTCAGGCCCACGCCCAGGGCGTACCAGCGGTTGAATTGCTGTTTGTCGTGCTGGCTGGTCAGGGCGAACAGCTCATCGGTGAGCAAGAACCCCAGGCCCACGCGCCAGCGTCCCGGTAACGGAGAGATCACCGAACGCAGGCTCATCCCGTAGAGCAAATGCTGGGAGGTCAGCAGCAAGGTGGTGAGCAAAATCGAAAAGATCCCGGCACCGCCCTTGAGCATGCCGATGGCCACCAGTTGCGCCGCACCGGCAAACACGATGCTCGACAGGCCCTGGCCTTGCAGGGGCGTGAGGTTGGCTTCGATGGCCATGGAGCCGGCCAGCAAGCCCCAGGGCGCGGTGGCCAGGGACAGCGGCATGATCGCTGCGGCCCCGCGCAGAAAGGCACTGCGCGGCATGAGTGAATTGGACATGACGTTCTACAGACAGGGAAAGACCCGAGACTGTGCCAGCAGTCGCGGGCGAAGGCTTGAACAATCTTGCTCACTGCCACGAGCGCGTGCCATTCATCGGCTGCCCGCTTGATTCGCCAAGGTGGTAGCAACATGATGGCCCAGCATTTTCATCGAGGCAGGCCCTTCATGAGTTCAGTCGAAACCGACAGCGACGTTTACAAAACCCTGCTTGAGTCGACCAAAGCCATTCCCTGGCGCATCGACTGGAAAACCATGACGTTCAGTTACATCGGGCCGCAGATCGAGCAATTGCTCGGCTGGAAACAGCACAGCTGGCTTTCGGTCAATGACTGGGTCGAACGCATGCACCCCGATGACCGCGACTACGTCGTGGACTTCTGCGTCTCGCAGTCGCGGGCCGGTATGGATCACGAGGCCGACTATCGCGCACTCACCGAAAGCGGCGAGTACGTGTGGATCCGCGATGTGGTGCACGTGGTGCGCAAGGACGGTGAAGTCGAGGCGCTGGTCGGTTTCATGTTCGACATCAGTGAGCGCAAGAAAACCGAAGAGCACCTGATCCGCCTGCAAAAACAGCTTGAAGAGTATTCCTTCCAGGACGGCCTGACCGGCATCGCCAACCGGCGCATGTTCGACACCGTGCTGGAGCGCGAGTGGAACACGGCCCAGCGCAGCGGTTTGCCGTTGTCGGTGCTCGTGCTGGATATCGATTACTTCAAGCAGTACAACGACCATTACGGCCACATCAAGGGCGACGAATGCCTGCGCCACGTCGCGCAGACCCTGTCGCTGGCGGCCAATCGGCCCCGGGATTTCATCGCCCGGATCGGCGGTGAAGAGTTCGTCTGGCTGCTGCCGGAAACCGATGCCGAATCCGCTCGGCTGGTGGCGCACAAATGCCTGCACCTGATTCGCCAGCAGCGGATCCCCCATGAGTTCTCGAACGTGTCGAAGCTGCTGAGTATCAGCCTGGGCGTCGGCACCACCCTGGCGTCGACGCATGCGACGGCCCCGGAATTCGTCGAGCAGGTCGATCATCTGCTCTACAAGGCCAAGCACAATGGCCGGATGCGCGCCGAGTTCGCTGACTTTCGTGATTGACAAACGGCGCTCGGCCTTTTAAAACTGGGCGCCTCACTCAGGGTGTAAGCAAGTATGTCCGCAACCTTCAACCTCAACACTTCCGTCATTGGCTTGATTGCCAAGGCGCAAGGTTGCGTTGCGCACGCCCTCAAATCGAAGAAACAGTCGCTCATGTGACCGGGGCGCGCTGTCCCGTCAGATGAGCTGACAGGACATTGAGCGCGACGGACCACCCTCCCCTTGCTTACTCTCCTTCCATGCCCCTGACGGTGACGAAATCGGTCAACCATCAGGAGAAAGTGCATGTCTGCGTTTCAAGGTATCTGGGTTCCACTGGTCACCCCCTTCCACAACGGCGCCATCGATTTCGTCGGCTTGCGCCGGCTGGTCAGCCATCTGCTGGAGAGCGGCGTCGACGGCCTCATCGTGTGCGGCACCACCGGCGAACCGGCGGCGATGGGCAAGCTTGAGCAACTGGCGGTGCTTGATGCGGTGCTGGAGTTGGCGCCGGCGCAACGGGTGGTCATGGGCCTGGCCGGTAACAACCTGAGCGAGTTGTTGCAGTTCCAGAGCGAGATCCTCAAGCGCCCGGTGGCTGGCCTGCTGGTGCCGGCACCGTATTACATCCGCCCGTCCCAGGCCGGCCTCGAAGCGTTTTTCCGCACGGTCGCCGATGCCTCCAGCGTGCCGCTGATTCTCTACGACATCCCTTACCGTACCGGCGTGGTTTTCGAGCAGGCGACCTTGCTCAACATCGTCGCCCACGAGCGGATCGTCGCGATCAAGGATTGCGGCGGCAATTTTTCCAACACTCTCGCCTTGCTCGCTAGCGGCCATGTCGACGTGCTGTGCGGTGAAGACAACCAGATTTTCAACGCCTTGTGCCTGGGCGCCAAAGGTGCGATTGCCGCGTCGGCGCATGTCCATCCCGAACTGTTCGTGCAGTTGCACCGGCAGATCCGCGACAACAAATTGGCCGAGGGCCGCGCCACGTTTTTCCGTTTGCTGCCGCTGATCAACAGCCTGTTCCTGGAGCCCAACCCGGCCCCGGTGAAAACCGCGCTGGCCCTGCAAGGCTTGATCGGCGATGAACTGCGCGCACCGATGCAACGCAGCAGTGAATCGATGACCGAGCGTTTGCAAGGCGTGCTCAGCGCATTGGCCCGCGACAATCGATAGAGCGCCCGCCACCGGCCCGAGTACCATGGAGCGATTCGTTCAGCCTTCAGGGGCACAGACATGCTGTACCGAATCGCCGCCGACGGGCTGCTGCTGGTTCACTTGCTGTTCATTGTGTTTGTGTTGTTCGGCGGGCTGCTGGTGCTCAAATGGCGCCACCTGATCTGGTGGCATCCGCCGGCTGCGTTGTGGGGTATGGCGGTGGAATTCTTCCACTTGCCCTGCCCGCTGACCGACTGGGAAAACCGCCTGCGCCATGGGGCCGGGCAATCCGGCTATGGCGGTGGATTCATCGAGCATTACATTTGGCCGGTGATTTACCCGGCAGGCCTGACGCCGACCATTCAATTGGGTTTGGGCAGCGTGGTGCTGGTGATCAATCTGCTGGTTTATCTTCGAATGATCAGGAAGTGGAAGCGCCCCTGAAGGATCGCAGTCTGCGGCAACTCCTTTTCCAAAGCGAAGAGTTGAATCTGGCGAGTAGTTTGTAGGAACTGACTTACTCGATAAATGGAAAAGGAACTGAAAACGCAGGAACAGTCCGACTTAACATTCAATCTATACTAATCAATAGTAACCCCCTATTACGGAAAGTTTAAACTGCAAAGGGGGCATCATGAATCGCACCGACCTACTCTCCCTAAAAAATCATATTCACACGGTCATATCGCAAAGCGAAACAGTCGAACGTTTATGGGCCACATGCCTTAATATAACAAAAGAAATAAAGTTTGACTATTTCTCCTATCACATCCAGCACCCAACCCCTTTTACAAACCCTAGAGTATTTACTTACGGAAACTACCCACTTGACGTGTCGAGTTTCCTTACCAGGAAAAGCCCTTATAGAGGCACAGGGCATTTTAAAATCACGCCAGAACAACAAGTAACTTTCAATCAAGCACAAAACCATGAAACCTTACACACTATAAAAACAAATGATTCGATTTATTTTATAACTCAGTCCACTCAAAAACCCGAAGGAGTAGTAGAGCTTTTTTCTTAGCAAGAACCCGTTATGAAATTGACCATCGCGAGCTAAAAACATCACGCCAACTAATAAAAACCATTGCAGAAGAAGTTTACAGAAGATTATTTGATTTGAACAACACCATTTCACAGACAATATCCTTATCATCCAGAGAGAAAGAAATATTGCTCTGGGGCGCAGACGGAAAAACCTCAGAAGAAATCGCAATAATTCTCGGCCTGTCGCAAGACGCGATAAACTTTCACCACAAGAAAATACAAAAAAAGTTGAACACAACCAACCGAGCACAAGCCATTGCCCATGCAATAGTTAAAGGCTACATATAAAACATAAGACACAGAATAAATAAAACAGCAAAAAATAATAAATGATTATCTAGACTTTAGCTTTTCAATGAGTGACTCATCCGACACTTAGGCTCAATATTTTTCGACATTACCGTACAAATCTTTAATAACTCCACATCAATGCACACACCAAACTTTCAAATAAAAACTTTACTGCTACACTGTACAAAAAAATATTCCAACGCGGCAAAATTCGTAACCTCTCACAAGAATATTAATCTCAAAGAAAAATAAGTACCACGTTGGGTAGCTGATGAAAAACATCGGAAATATGGATAGTTGCTGGTGCACCGGTGAACACACAGAACGAAATAGGTACCAGCAACGAAGCGCAAGCAATCACTTATGCGGTAACGAACGTTACGTATAAAAATCCCACATGATATCTCACTACAACTTATACAACACAGAACCAGATGAACACTTTAAACATCAAAAACCTTTCGACAAATCCATGAGTATTGGTAGGTTTTATCTTCAGATCTGTGGGTCCGACGCCTGTAACTCCCCCAGCCCTGACCAGAGCAATAAGTGCATATTCCTGCAGTTTGAATTTGCGCACGATCCAAACCGGAGGCTTCTAGCAAATAAAGACAATAAAGCGTGAGATCAAACCAGGCCTCGTCATGACTGGCTGGAGCTCGCCGCGAGTTGGCGGCCATTTTCGACCGATCGTGTACGCTTGACCAAGGTGCCTGTCTGCCACGCCATAAATGCCCGTGCACCTGTTCTATTTTACCAACAAGAGCCCTTCCAACTTCATAGCAGCATGAGTGTATGGCGGGGCCAATCGCGATCTGTAAGTTTTCTAAAGAAACACCAGCGAGACGGAAAGCACTGAAGGAATTTTCAATCACCCCTGCCGCCAAGCCCTGCCAACCGCCATGTATGGCGGCAACGAACTCATCCGCTTTAGAGCCTATAAGAATTGGCAAGCAATCTGCCGTCAGGATGCCAATGGGCCGCGTCGTGCGTGTGAACATTGCATCCCCCGAAATAACTCCTGCCTCCTCCTCATCAACTACCTCAATGACGGTGGAACCATGTTTCTGAGCACAGTAAAAAAGGCCCGCA
Organism: Pseudomonas sp. S2_H10; assembly: GCF_054668285.1. Taxonomy (NCBI): domain Bacteria; kingdom Pseudomonadati; phylum Pseudomonadota; class Gammaproteobacteria; order Pseudomonadales; family Pseudomonadaceae; genus Pseudomonas; species Pseudomonas sp. S2_H10. The sequence goes on along the minus strand of NZ_CP162754.1, from coordinate 6,113,840 downwards.
GGTTTACGAGTGTCCCACACTCCGCCGAATGAATGAGCGACCGGTAGAGCGTTCAGGTTATCGGCGAAAAAGGCCATTCACACCTCATGAATTAGAATTTCACACATTGTGTTATAGCGGCATAAGAACCCGGAATCAACAGTAAAAACACTGTAGTCAGCCATCATAATGCACAAAAAATAGCGCTGGCAAAATTTCACTGCCTATTCTTTTTACGCGAGCGAAGCATAGGCCATGCCAGACTTAACTACCAAATCTTGTAGGTGCAGCCTGGCTGATTAGCATCTATAAATCTCCCCTACAAAAAAGCGCCACCTGAAATCTTGGTGAAATTTACAGAGGTCCTATGGAACAACAAATAGAAAATTTCAACATACGTTGCGGGAATGTAGATTTGCGTGGCCAGCGCTGGAGTTGCAAAAACCCCAAAAAAACAGTTCTAATTATGCATGGCGCCGGCACATCAAGTAGCAAAGACTTCTACAATCTTCAAACCTATTTGCACAACCATAACTATGAGTCTATAACATTTGATTTTCTTGGGCATGGCAATACAGGGGGGAAACTGAAAAATTCCAGCTTGGAGAGAAGAACCGAACAAGCATTAGCTGTGGTACATAAGTTCAACCTGCATACTGATCTCAACATCATCGGTTTCAGCATGGGAGCACACAACGCATTGCATATTGCTGCCCAAGCTTCCGCGAACCGGTTGGGACTCGCGATACCCGCAGTTTACTCAGAAAAGGCTGAGAAATTAAAGTTTGGCCCATCCTTTTCTTCGTGTATTCGCCGCCACCGAAGCTGGGAAGACAGTAAATGTTTTTCCATTATTGAGAAATTCAAAGGAAAACTTCTGATTATTTCCGCCGAAAACGATAGCGTCATTCCAGCTGAAATCCCATGCAAACTTATTGAACGAGCAAGAAACTGCCTTAATGCTGAACATCACTGTATCCGTCATGCAGATCACGATTTGGGCAGTCATTTCAGCAAAGACCCGCAGAGCAGACATCTCACATTGAATAGCATTCTAAGATGGCTGACGTAAATTTTTATAAGGCTCGGAAATGAAAAATACATTTGATGACCTCTATCTGTACTTCTCGGAAAGCTATCTGACGTATGAAAGAACCCAAAAAGAATGCGATCTGATTGAGCAACTTTGCCGACTCAAGAAGAGTGATCATATACTTGATATTGGTTGCGGCCATGGCCGGATCTCCAATGAACTGGCGCGTCGAGGCTACCGCGTCACAGGTATTGACTGGAGCCAGAGCGCATTGGATTTAGCTGCAAAAAATGCGCGCGCCGACGATCTTAAGGTCTGCTATGAAAACAAAAATTTTCTGGAGACGGGCTGGGCAGATGAGTTTGACTGTGCTCTGAGTTGGTATACCTCTTTTGGCTACACGGATGACGAAGGCTGTCACTCACAATTGAGAGAGATTCACGCCTCGTTAAAAAAAGGTGGTCGTTTTTTGATGGATCACATCAATCGAGACCGCTGCCTGAAATCTCTTCCAGCTTCAATTGTTCAAGAAAAAGGTGAGAACTTCATGATCGACCATTTCAAGTATGATGCTGAAAATGGTCGGATTCAGATCAGGCGCCGATTCGTCAAGAATGGAACAATAACAGAAGCCCCCTATAGCATCCGCTTATTACCCTTCACGGAGATCAAGGGCTGGATGAGTCAAGCAGGATTCCAAAATATCGAAGGGTATGACATCCAGGGACAGCCCTTCAGAAATGATGGGGAAAGAATGATTCTGATTGGGGTTAAATAACTCATGAAATTTATTTTTTCAGAATCAAATCCGAACTATAAGAACTACACGTTCCCTTACGCTGTTTGGGCTATCCCGGACTCCCCGGAAGAAGTCGTTGAACTCTACGAGCGTGGCTTCTTACCTTCACGTAAACCCAGATTCTGCTTGACCCGAAGCACGAGGATAGCGCTTTGCAGGTTTGAAAATAGCTACCGAAACCGACGAACGCTCAAACTCTGCAAGGATGTAAAGGTGACACTGATCGCAATCTCCGACTTCGCCATGACTGGCCCTATCAGAGCCATGTGTCTGAAATGTGCAGAATTAAGATTTGGTGAAGGTGTGGTTGATGAACAGCGATTTTCTCGAATCCTGAGTCCGGACAATGCCACACATGTAATGCATTTCGTTATCGGCAAGGAAACGGTTGGCTTGGTTAGCATGAATGTCACCAATCAAATAGCACATTATAATTTTGCTTTTTACGATATCACCCAGCTCAAAAGATCACTGGGCATTTTCATGTTGACTGCAACAATCAACTACTTCCAGACCCGCCACTACACTCATCTCTATATGGGCACGTGTTATAGTAGAAACTTTCTGTACAAGACACACTTTCAAGGATTTGAGTTCTTCAATGGTGCTCACTGGTCATCAAATAAAAATGAACTGGAGTTCATAATTGAACGCCCCCAACAGGCAAGACATCTATTTGAGTCAAGTGATTATCTTGAGAAGTTTCACCCAACAGAACTCGATGTTGAGGCAGTAGAGTTGGGCTATCGATACTTGACTTCCACAGCGCCCAGTTTAACGATACAAGTCGAGGACTGAACAATGAATAAAATTTCAGCCCCTCTTTACGCCACTGCCATATTTTTTTCAAGAACAGGTTCCGGCTTATTCTTTTTTATCAATACATGGATCGTCATCCATCTGACAGGAAATGCCGCCAGTGCAGCAATAAGCCTTTTGATTGCGGTGATCCCAAGCATATTTCTTTCAATGATAATTGGCAGTGTCGCGGATAAATTCCCAGCGATAAAACTTGTGCTCTCCTCCGAAATCACGCGCTTTTTAATACTTTTTGCCTATGCTTCATTATTTATGACCGAGCACGCTACCCCGTTGCTTGCATACTCCGTCAGTTTCCTTATGTCGATCTGCGCAGAGATACAACTGATGTCCTGGCGGGTGATTTTGGCTAAACACACCAGCCAGGAAAATAACTTCAAGCTCAATGCTCTCTCATTCACCAGTGGCCAGGCAGGTGTAGTAGCGGGTGCTACCTGCTCCGGAATATTATTTGTATATTTTGGTGCAGCCCTGACGATTTATATCGCCAGCGGCGCTTTCTTGATATCGAGTATCTGCGTTGCCTATTTGGCCAGTGCTCTGCACACGCCACGCCCCGTAACAAACGCCAAAATAGACGTGCTGAATTCGATAACCTATCACCTGCGATCCATACGAGATGGCTTTCAGTATATTGCCGGACAGCCCAGCCTGATTGGCTACTACCTTTTGATACTGTTGAATATCAATATTCTGTACATGTCCAATGCACTGCTGGCGCCATTTGTCAAAGGCCCACTCAATCTCAATGCGGAAGCGTATGGGAAGATTGACGCGGCTTATTCTATTGGCGCCATCGCGGGGGGATTGATTATCGTACGACTCACGCGACGCTTGGGAGCATTGCGCATAACGTTGTTAGGGTTGGCAATCCTGGCCGTATCGTTATTCAGCTTTGCGCGTTCCGATGCATTTCTCATAGCCTTTTGCTCATACATCGGTATCGGCCTTGGCTGTCAAACCTCTATTGTCAGCCTTAGTCGTGCGCAAAGAATTACCGCCGCCGAACTTCACGGTAGGTCTTACGCCACGTTCAATACCATCACCGGTTGCTTTGGTGTACTGGTCTTTATATTAAGCACCCGATTTACCACACCTGAAGAGCTACGAAATATCTTTGAATACCAGGCTATCGCTGTGACAACGGTACTATTGGCTATAGGTTGTACAAAAAAATTCAAAAATGCCCTGAGAGCTGAATACAGACCCTGATATTCAATAGAACCACAGCCTTGTACTCGCATTCCCTGCAACAGGGAGGCTCATGAACGCGCGGTAAACATTCTGGTTCGCTGCAGTGAATCAACTTCGCGCCCGACATTAAAGAGGGCTTCATCCTTGAGCAGTCCGCCAGAAGATCTTCCAGAATTTATTCTGCGCCAAGTCACGAAAACCCCTGACAAACTGGCATTGACGGGTGCACAGCATCAATCTATGACCTATGCACAAATGGAGCGGCGTTCGCGGCAATGGTGTTTGGCGATATTGGATGCCGGCGTTAAACCCGGGCAGTTTATCGGTTTGGCATTGAACCGCTCTCCAGACCTGGTGTGTGCTTTGCTGGGCATTCTGCGAGCGGGTTGCGGCTATGTGCCACTGGATCTGAAATATCCAGCGCAATGGTTGAAGTTTGTAATACACGACTCGCAATTGACTGCGTTGGTTTGCGCAGACGGATCCGACTTCCAATCCTGTATGCCAGATACTTGCAAGGTGATCCCGCCCTCTCATCTGCCAACAATCGGCCAATCTTATAGTGCCACTGCCCTCCCGCGCCTGCATGCAGACTCCATTGCTTATGTCATCTATACATCCGGGTCAACGGGTCTCCCCAAAGGTGTATTGATCCGTCATCGCAATGCGATGAACCTGGTGAATTGGGCTTCCCGCTACTACAGTCGCGAAGAACTACGCTGCGTTCTGTTCTCGACCTCTATCTGTTTCGACTTGTCCGTCTTTGAAGTGATGGCACCATTGGCCGCCGGCGGTTCAGTTCACGTAGTACCTGATGCACTATCGCTGTCAGATGAAACCCCCATCCCGTCTATCTCTCTGATCAACACTGTCCCAAGCGTCATGAAAGAGCTTGTGCGACTTCAGGCAATTCCAACGACTGTCGAAACCATCAATCTTGCGGGCGAAGCACTATCCGCGTCACTGGTCGAATCGATCTACCGACTAGAACACGTGCGCAGAGTCTGCAATTTATATGGCCCTACCGAAACAACCACCTATTCGCTCTGCCACACCGTGGCGCGTGGCGAACAGGCACCCGCCATTGGCATGCCCATCACAGCGACTCAGGTCACACTGATTGATGCCCAAGGCAGGGAGGTTGCCGCAGGCGAAACAGGAGAGATCTGCATTTCTGGCGCGGGTGTCGGGGCGGGCTACCTCAATCGAGCAGAAGGGAATACCGGCGGCTTTGTGCAGGCAAAAGGTGTTACCGGAACGTTCTCTGCTTATCGTACCGGGGACTTTGCGCGCTGGCGTGAAGATGGACAGTTAGTGTTCTGCGGTCGCAGGGATGAGCAAGTAAAGATTCGCGGGTATCGCGTCGAGTTGACCCACATCGAAGCAGTACTAAAGCAGCTTCTTGAGTGGGAGGATCTCGCTGTCGTGATTGCCGAGGATGTGCCTCATGGCCCTCTACTGGTCGCGTTTATCGTCAACCGAACAGTGAGCGATGATTTCATTGCCATGTGTCGACGAGATGTACCCCGGGTTTTGCCTCACTACATGATTCCCGCTGCCTGGAAACCCCTTGAGGCATTTCCGCGACTGGCTAATGGCAAAGTGGACAGGTCCGCGTTAAGCAGATCTTACGCAGCACAGTCATCTCACAAACAACATCTACCGATTGAAGCGCCGGGCGTGAGCGCCGTCGGTTTGCATCGACTGGTAGAAGAAAGGGTGGCGCAACGGCCTGACGGCGTGGCGGCCATATTCAATGATCAACAACTATCGTTCGGTGAACTCAATACTCGGGCCAACGCACTTGCCGGCAGATTGCGCGGGCTTGGTGTCGGGCCTGACCTGGTGGTGGGCGTATATTTTGAGCGCTCACTGGAAATGCTCATCAGTCTGCTGGCAATTCTCAAGGCCGGTGGCGCGTACCTTGCGCTGACTCCCGATACGCCCGCGGCGAGGCTGGAGTACATGCTGCACGATTGTGCAGTCACAATACTGCTGACCCACACAATATTGATCGATCGCCTGCCTCCCCTCCCCGACATTCACCACATCATCTGCGTTGAAGAAGCCGCAACCGAGTCGGAACCTGCAGTCGCAAATCTGTCCGAACTCACCACGCCGGAAAATCTCGCTTACGTCATGTACACCTCCGGATCCACAGGCAAGCCCAAGGGGGTGGCGCTGCCTCATCAAGGTGTTGTCAACCGGCTGCTTTGGATGCATGACACTTTTGCCCTGTCCACCGATGACAGGGTTCTGCAAAAAACGCCTTTCAATTTCGATGTTTCAGTATGGGAATTCTTCTGGCCACTTATAAGCGGCGCCACATTGGTGATCGCCAAACCGGACGGACACCGCGACGCAGAATATCTGGGCAATTTGATCAAGCATCAGTCCATTACGACCCTTCATTTCGTCCCTCCGATGCTTGAAAGGTTTCTGGACACTTCGCAGGTGAGACAATGCCAGTCGATCCGTCGAGTCTTCTGCAGTGGTCAGGAGCTCCTGCCTAAACTTCAGCAGCGTTTCTTCTCCACGCTCCCCAATAGCGAACTGCATAATCTCTACGGCCCTACTGAAGCATCCATTGACGTCACGCATTGGCAGTGCGATCGCCACAGCAGCGCAACTCGGGTACCGCTTGGCCGTGCGATTGCCAATACCCACCTGTATCTACTGGATGAAAACCTCAAACCAGTAGCTCCTGGCGTGATCGGCGAACTTTACATCGCGGGCATTGGCTTAGCTCGGGGCTATCTCAATCAGCCGGAGCTAACGTCAAACAGTTTTATCAGTAACCCGTTTGATTCGACATCAGCGCGAATGTACAGAACTGGCGACCTGACCAGACTCCTGGCAGATGGCAACCTTGAATACATTGGACGGCTTGATACTCAGGTGAAAATTCGCGGTTACCGGATCGAACTTGGCGAAATCGAGTGCGCCCTGCTGGCCTGTCCGCAAGTAGATGCTGCGGTTGTACGCCTGGTTGATCGCGAAGGCGCAAACCCCGGCACACAGGAACTTGCTGCTTTTCTGACGCTTCATAGCGCTATCGATTGCAGCGCCCAACTGCGTGCGCGTTTAGAACGCCAGTTGCCGCCATACATGCTGCCTGCCAGGTGGGTCATTCTTGACGCCATGCCGCTTACGGCAAACGGTAAAGTCGATATCCGACAACTCTGTAGCACGCCCAGACAAGCGCTTCCTTCCGTCGCCCCTGAGCAATTGTCGGGGCTAACCGTTCAAGAGCTGACGAGAACGATATGGAAACACGCCTTGAAACTCGAGGCTCTCGGTCTGGACGACAATTTCTTTGCCATGGGTGCCGACTCTTTCATGGCAAGTGCGGTAGCACAGCAATTAAGTCACGTTCTCGGACAACCGATAAATGCCTCGATGATATTCGAGGCACCCACGGCTTCAAGGCTGTCTGAACACTTGTCAGCAAGCGACATCAGCTCCAGACAGATGCCAGTCACCCTCTCGCAATCGCCAGGACGCCTGACTAATGGTCAGCAACAACTTCTCGCTTACACGCGATTGATGGGGCCCACGCCAGCGCTTCAAGTCGGATTCTGCCTGAAACTTCGGCGTACCGTCGCCATTCGCGAAGTAGAGCGCTGTGTTGCAGCACTTGCCGCGCACCATGTCGTGCTGCACGCCAGGATCGAAAATGACAACTGGGTGGCAACGTCCCATTCCCCTTCGCTGGAGGTCATTGAAACCGCTGCACTGGCGTCAGAACACCTCGCAGACTGGTGCATAAATCTTGCTCGGCGCGACCTTGATATTCAGGGTCAAGGTGCATGGAAGGTTTATTGTCTGAACAATGGAAACGAAGTAGTTCAGCTCCTGCTGGTGTTCCATCACGTGTTGATAGATGAATACTCCATCGAGCGAATATTGGGTGATCTCGCGCTACTGCTGGAAGGGAAACCGCTACTCCGCGCTGAAGAAGTGGCAGAACCAGGAGCAACACCCGAACGAAATGATATCGACTGGTGGGAACAGCGCCTGCGCGGTCTGCCCAAGCTTGATATCCCGATAGATAAGCTTGTCGGCGAGTCTCTCATGCCCAACCTGCGATCCACACGACATGTTGTGCATCTGCAGCGAAGCGCCTGGCGGCAATTGCTCCGCACTGCACGTGAATGTGCTTCGACCCCCTATGAAGTCCTCGCGGCAGCCCTTGCGCTGGTTCTGCATAAATGGACAGCGCGCTCACATGTGTTGCTGGGTGCGGTCTACTCCCATAGAGACACGGCTTTGTCTCGGGAACTGGGGTTCCAATGCGCGCTATTGCCCATTCACGTGGAGTTACCCGCGAATGCCGATTGGCAGCAAGCGCTCACGTTGACGAGCAGAAGCATTCGCGAATGCCATGGACATCTCAACGTCTCAACGTCCCGACTGCATGCCTTGGTCCAAGGTCTCTGCCCCAACAGGCAACTGCTACCTGTTCGATTCGGGATGATCAAGAAGCCCGGGGCCACCCTCGATCAGACCTGGTTTGATGCAGAGGAAATCGACACGGGCTACACCGAGAGCTCTTTGAGCTTCCAGGTGCGATACGACATGAATCAAGCCTGCCTTTACGTCGATGGCCGGCAAGAGCTATTCAACGAAGACACCCTTGAGTGGCTGGTGTCTCAGTGGCTCGCGACGATTGAGCAAGCACCGCGTGACGCTGCAATCAACACGTTTTCGTTACCTGCCCCTGAGCATATTCATGCCCGGATTGCCATCGAGTCGATCTGGACACGTTTCAACCAACGGGTCGAGGAACAGCCTGAGCGCACGGCGATCGAGGAGGATACTTGCCGAATTTCCTATGAAGCCCTCAAGGAAAGATCCCTGGCAGTCGCTGCCCAATTGCACAGGAGCATCGAGCCCGGCGACGCCGTTGTCATTTATTGCAAAAGCGCGATAGAAGCCGTTGTCGCGATCTTCGCCTGTCTGCGTACCGGAGCCGTATTCGTTCCCGTCAATACGAATGTTCCCGTCAAACGATTGAGCGAAATTGTCCGTATCGTTGGTGCGAGGACGTTATTGCTGGATGCTCCGCCGGATCTCTCGTCGCACGTGCAGCCCTTGGTGAAAACACTTATCGACACTCGCGCCGGATATACGGTGAAGGATGAAGACGCGACATTTGCCGCTTATCGGCAAATACAGGACGAGGTCCGGCCGGCCTACGTGCTTTTCACTTCGGGCTCAACGGGAGTGCCCAAGGGAGTAGCGCAGAGCGAAGCTGCGTTGATACACCATATCGAAAGTTACATCCGCAGCATCGATATCACTTCGCTTGATTGCCTCAGCATGATCGCGAGCGTGGGTTACGATGCCGCGCTAATGGATGTATTCGCAGCACTGACCGTTGGCGCAAGGCTCTCCGTGAGAAGCCTCGCAACGCACGGTCTATCCGGCATCGCTGTTTGGCTGGAGCAGCAACGCATTACGGTTCTGCATGCCACGCCTTCAGCCTTCCGCGCCCTGCTCAAGGCACCTCTGCTGCCAACATCGCTGTCTACAATCCGCTGCGTGGTGTTGGGTGGAGAGGCCGCGCGCTCAAGTGACCTGGCCCTCTTCAATCAACATTTTGCAGCCACCGCTCGATTGATCAACGGCTTTGGCCCAACCGAATCGACGCTCGCGCTGCAGGCGTCATTCGAACATGGCACTCATTGCACCTACCCCACCCTGCCTATTGGTCTACCAGTGGATGGCACGCAAGTCTGCCTGATCAACGACCAGGTCGGCGACGGTTCGATGGAAGGTGAAGTCGAGCTGCGCAGCCCCTGGGTCATGCTGGGTTATATCAATGCGCCCTCAGACCTGGCGGCGCTGCTCATCGGCGCGCCAGACAAGCGTTCGCAACACTATCGCACAGGAGACATCGCACGCCGCTTGCCGGATGGGCACCTGCTGCACTGTGGTAGACGCGATGAGCAAGTCAAGATCAACGGTGTTCGTATTGAGTTGGCTGAAGTCGAAAACGCGCTGATTCTTCTGGAGGAAATATCACAGGCCTGCGTCCTGGTCCGTCAGAACCTCAACGACGAAAATGTGCTGTGCGGCTTTCTGATACCTGCAACAAGTCTTGCTTGCGACCCGCAAAACATTCGACGTCAATTGCACGACTGTCTGCCCGCAGGGATGGTGCCATCCGAACTCACCATCATGGAGCACTTCCCCTATCTGGCAAACGGAAAAGTCGACAAGGCCGCCCTTCGCGCCCGCGCTCCCGTCATGTCACAGCACCTGGAACTCAGTGAATTTGAATCAGTCATCGCGGGATATTGGCGCGATGAATTGGGACTACCTGCACTTCCTGAGCGCAACAAAAGATTCTTCGACCTGGGTGGCAACTCTCTCACGTCGATGTCGGTTTGCGCGGTGATCAATCAGGCTTACGGACTGCACGTGAACCCGTCTGCCCTGCTTTCGAATCCGACCCTGGAGGCCTTCGCGACCATTCTTCAAAACCAACCATCACCTCTGAGTGAAAACATCGCGAACAAAAGCAGCGCTTTTGCGCTATCACATCAACAGGTGCAATTCTGGTTGCAGCACCTGATATCGGGTGGCGCGGACAACAACTGGATACTGTGGGGCGCCCGTATAAGTGGCACCCCTGATCGCACTATCGTTGATCAGGCACTGGATCACATCGTCGCACGCCATCCTTTGTTGCGCCTCTGCGTCCACGATAGCCCGGCCGGCCCTCAAGCGATAATTGCACCCGCTGGTTCCGTGCGTACCCTCTGGGAATCCGTGACGCATCTGGACCTTCCCCTCTCCGTACAATACCTTCCTCATTCACTGCGTTGTCCGTTCGCTTTGACTCAAGGCGCACCGATTCGCTTTGCCGTCCTGCTGCATGGCGGCAAACATTATCTCGTGCTTCTTGCTCACCATATGGTTGTCGATGCGTACTCATGCCAATTGATACTGCGCGACTTTGACCGAACCTATGCACACATGCTCGGCCTGATCCCGCAACCGGTCAGCCTCCCACCCCCGCCTTTCGAGGATTCCCGCAGACGCCTTGAAACAGCGGCCCAACGGGCTCGGGATGCCGGCGCCATAACGTACTGGACGGAGCATCTTCGCCATGCAAAAACGCTGCTCGACCTTCCGCTGGCAGACACTCACGGCCTGGTGCCGGGCACAGAAAGCATTCGCCGCCGGGTAGATATCGACGCCACGATCACTTCAGCGCTCGAGCAGTTTTGCAGCGAGCACTCGATTACGCTCAGCAGTGCGCTTATCTCTCTGTTTGCGATCGTGTTATGCCGCTATGGCAATGACAGCGAAGTCATTATCGGCCTGCCTGTCTCACTGCGAATCCTGCCAAGTGAAGCCGATGTCGTGGCTCCCCTGATCAACACGGTGCCGATTCATTGCGAACTGGCACCTTCACTGGGCTTTTCCGAGTTGTGCGGCATTGTCCAGACCCGCGTTGCCAACGCCCTCGACCGAGCTTATCTGCCATTGCATGAACTCGTGGCCGCGGTACGGCCGACTCGACAGCCGGGACGAAGTGCTCTGTATCAAGCGGTGTTTTCACTGCATAACGACACTTTGCAGTCTGCCGATCCATACCGGACGATCGAGCCAGTACCCACTGACTCGGGCACGATAAGTGGCGACATTGCCTTGACGGTTGAGCGTCAGGCTCACGCGCTGACGTTTCTGGTGGATGGAGCCAAAGGCAAACTGCACTCGAAACTGATTGAGCGCATCGCGGCACAGTTGCCGGTCCTTTTGCACAATCTCTTGAGCGCGCCTCAGGCCTCTGTCCTTCATACGTCAATGCTGCCTCCTGCACAGCGTGCGGAGTTGACGGGAACTCTGGCCGGTTCTCGTCAGCCCCTCAGCGGACACCAGACGCTCCTCGATGCAATCCTGGGTGCGGCGATGAAACGCGGCAACGCATGGGCCGTTCGCGGGCGCCATAACCTGACATATTCGGAGTTAGTGGAACAGGCAACCTCGCTGAGTCGACGATTGGAGCAGTCGGACGTGGAACCCGGAGAGTTTGTGCCTTTCATGGTGTGCGAGCTGATTAACCCAGCAGTCGTCGAGCTGGCGATACTGATGGTCGGCGCCGCGTTCGTTCCCATTGACCCCGCATGGCCTGACACCGTCAAGGACAAAATACTGACCGACATCCAGGCACATGTACTGATCGAACAGCAAGAAAGCGCCTTGTGTCTCACCCTCCTGAATATCAAAAACAAGGCGGGCAGCGCTCACGGGCACGGCTTGCAGAATGACAGCGACAGGCCCATTTATGCGATCAGCACATCGGGCTCTACAGCTCTCCCGAAAACCGTGGTCATTGCACATCGCGGCATTCTCAATCGGTTCGCCTGGATGTCGGATTTTTTCGCTGATGGTTACCCCGTCACACTGCAAACGACGCCACTGACGTTCGACAGTGCCGTCTGGCAAATACTCTGGCCCTTGAGCCTGGGCGGCACCTGTGTGCTGCCCACACGCAACGAACGATTCGATATCAATGAATTTGCCCGCGTGGTCAACGACTACAAGGTGACCGTGGTGGATTTCGTACCGTCCGTTCTCGATGCGCTGATGGGCCAGATAACGCCGTCACATCTGGCGATAAAGCATCTGCAGGCACTGCGCTGGATCATCATTGGCGCCGAACGATTGAGTGGCATGACGGCCCGACGCGTCCGTTCACTCATTCCGGCGGCGCGTATCTTCAATCTCTACGGTCCAACGGAAGCGACCATCGGTTGCATTTACCACGAGATCATCGACGACCACGACGCCTACATTCCCATTGGTCGTCCGCTGCCCAATGTTTGCGCCTTCGTCGTCGACAGTCAGCAAGCCCTGGTAGCACGGGGGGCCCCCGGAGAATTGATGCTCCTGGGCGCGTGTGTCGGCGTTGGCTATCTGGGGCAAACCTCAACCTCCGGCTTCTGTGACAGTCGGCTCTGCGAACACTTTGGCGAACCCGCCTATCTGACGGGTGACCTGGTGCGCTGGAACGAAAATGGCCTGCTGGAGTTTCTCGGCCGGCGCGACTCACAAATAAAGGTTCGAGGGGTCAGGGTCGAACCAGCAGGCATCGAAGCCGTACTGCGCGAACATTGTGAAGTCAGGCGTGCGGCTGTGCTGATCCGCCAGGACAACCTGTGCCGGGCAAACGACGAGATCGTCGCATTCGTGGTTACGCAAAGTGAGTCTGCAGATCTCATCGAGTCGATCTTTGCTCATCTCAGGCAGCGTCTCGCTTCACATTCAATACCCTCGCGAATCATGGCACTTGCCGATTTTCCATTACGGTCCAGCGGCAAGCTGGATGAGCAAAAAATGCTTGCCTTGTTCGGCGCTGCGATACCCGACCACGCGCCCGTCACCAGGGCTCCGGGTATTCATGGGCGTGTGCAGGCCATTTGGCAGGCGGTACTCGGAACCCGTCTGACCCTGGGCGAAAACCATACGTTCTTCGAGGTCGGCGGGCATTCGCTCCTGACGCTGTCGCTGCAGCGCGAGCTCAATCGTCAATTCAAGCTGGATTTGAGTGTGACCGATCTGTTCAGGCACACCACGATCTCGACCCAAACCCGACTCATCGTCGCTCGACAAGGACTGGCAACAGTCAGCGCCTTAACAATGGATTGATAACGGTATGCAACCAATGGATCAAGAAAGAGATGACATTGCCATTATCGGAATGTGGTGTCGGTTCCCGGACGCAAACTCCCCTGGCGAGTTCTGGACAAATCTGGTCGAAGGAAAGCAATCGATCATGCCCATCCGCCGCGAAGCGTTGTTGGGCTCAGGATTGGCAGTGGATCTGATCGACAACAGCCGATACGTCCCCTTCCGTGCGGTGCTACAGGATGCGACCCATTTCGCCCCGGGCGCATTTGGCATCACGCCTGGACAAGCACAACTGACTGATCCGCAGCACAGGCAGTTTCTGGAGTGCGCTTTTCTGGCTCTGGACGATGCCGCCCTTGAACGAACCGACGATGCATCTATCGGGGTGTTTGCCGCACAGAGCCAGAATGCCTTTCGCCAGGCTTGCGATGCGCCGGCGGGATCTGTCAGCGCCTACAGCGCTGATGTATTTAACGGCGATGCCCACCTGGCTGCCAACGTTGCCTATCGGTTGAATGCCAGCGGCCCGGCGATCACAGTCAAAAGTGCTTGTTCAAGCTCATTGGTTGCGGTGCACCTTGCCTGCCAGGCTCTGCAGGCCAACGACTGTGAGATTTCCATTGCCGGTGGCGTGTCTATCGGCTGGCCACAATACACAGGGCATCTGTATACCCCCGATGGAATCATGTCCCGCGATGGGCGCTGCCTGCCCTTCGATGCGAACGCCACCGGAACCGTTCGAGGCGAAGGTGCAGGTGTTCTGATATTGCAAAGACTCAGCGCTGCACGCGCAGCGGGGTGCCACATCCACGCCATTATCCGTGGCAGTGCGGTAAACAACGACGGCGCCGGCCGAATGGGCTTTTCCACGCCATCGGCCTCCGGCCAGGCACAGGTCATTACCCGAGCACGTCTGCGCGCCGGTGTCGGTGCAGAGCAAATATCGTTGATAGAAGCCCACGGCACCGGGACCGCAATCGGTGATGCGGTGGAGTTGGCAGGCCTGGAAGAAGCCAGCTGTAAAGCGCCCGCAGGCAAGGTCTTCATTGGCAGCGTCAAAGGTAACATCGGGCATCTTGATGCGGCTGCAGGAATTGCCGGCGTCATAAAAACAGTCTTGGCTCTGACTCATCGTAAAATTGCGCCGCAAGTGGGATTCAAGCAGTTTCATGAGGAAAGTCGGCGCTACGCGGATCGCTTTACGGTGCCGGTTAAAGCAGAAGACTGGCAGGTCAACGGTTGCCGAATGGCCGGTGTCAGTTCGTTCGGGCTGGGTGGAACCAACGCCCATATCGTTCTGCAAGAACACGTGCAACATGCCACTGGCAAACAGCCCCAATACCTGGGACCACTGATTTTTCCATTGTCGGCAACCCGTGAGAGCAATCTTCAGAATGACGCATTGCGAATCAGCGAGCGCAGCATTCAGCGCTCACTCAGACCTCAGGATGTGGCCTACAGCTTGGCCGACAGAACGGCCATCGGCACCTTTCGCTTCGCCTGTGTGGGCAACACGCCGGACGATCTGGTCTGGTGCTTGAAAACAGCGCATGCCACAGCAGTTCCGGTCCCCGCGCAGTTCAATGCAAC
This sequence comes from Pseudomonas sp. S2_H10, assembly GCF_054668285.1. Classification (NCBI taxonomy): domain Bacteria; kingdom Pseudomonadati; phylum Pseudomonadota; class Gammaproteobacteria; order Pseudomonadales; family Pseudomonadaceae; genus Pseudomonas; species Pseudomonas sp. S2_H10. Next base: position 6,098,781 of record NZ_CP162754.1, on the reverse strand, counting down.
CTTCGTGTTCGCCGACCTCGCTGATGTTTGCATCCAGACGCTGGAGCAACTTCGTGAGGCCTTACCCAGCTTCGATCGGCACTTTCAGTCCATCGCCGACAAGGTAGCCTCGGTCACAGGGAGCGATCCACGTATCGAAGCGCAGAGTCAACCAGAGCAAACCCCGCATCTGCTCGGATTCTGCCTTCAGGTTTCACTGGCCAGAACCCTCATTGCGCTGGGCGTGCAAGTAACGTCCTGGTACGCACAGGGTAGCGGAGCGTGTTGCGCCGCCTGCCTATCGGGTGCCCTGAGCATCGAGGACAGTGCTCGGCTGGTGCTGCTCGCCGCACGCGATGCGCCCGTGAATCAACTGCGCCAGTTACTCGATGACGTCAGCGCCTGCGCCGGCACCGGCTGGAACGACCTCGATGGCAAGAGCGTGCCAGAGCACCTGTGGCGTACGCCCGGTTACTGGAAGGAGGGTTTCAGTCATCGACTCCGCGTGGTGCCAACCCGCCCCTCCTTCGCACAACAAACCCATCCATTGTTGCGGGTAGATATGCTTCAGGCGTCACTGACCATTGAGAGGGACACACCAGATGCAATGGCGCAGCTGCTAAAAATCGTCGCCTCGGCATGGACACACGGCGCCCCTGTCAATTGGTCTCTGCTGTACGAAGGGATGGACGTGCGCAGGGTGGCTTTGCCAGCCCCACAGCTTGATCGCGCGGCTTTTTTACCACCCGCCCATAGTCAGCCTTGTAGAGCGGAAACAGCCGCCTCCCCCGACCACGATTCGACATCGCCCCCCCCAACAGAACAGCGTGTTGAGCCATTCACTGGCTCTTGGGAAACGTTGGTCCGCGACAGTTTCAGCGAAGTACTGAAGATTTCCTCGATAGGGAACTCAGAGAACTTTTTCGACCTGGGGGGCTGTTCGCTCACGGCGCTGGATGTCATGGACCGTCTGGAGAAACTGACTAGCGTGCGCATTTCATTACGCTCATTTCTCCACGCCCCTACCGTATGCGATCTAGCGTGTGCTCTGGAGAAATCCGCCTCCCAGAGCAACGGGGAAGGCCTGGTAGCCTGTGCCCCGTATGCCCCCCGGACACTGGATGATCCAGGTGAAATGGCGCTGCCCACCCTTGGCACGGAGAAACTGCCGCGTTTCAGCCTGTTTTTCTTTTCCGGCGAAGCCGCCCCCCAGGCGCAACCCGACACTTACGCTTTGCTGCTGGACGCCGCGAGGTTCGCAGATGAGCACAACTTCGAAGCCGTCTGGGTGCCTGAGCGACACTTTCACAAGTTTGGTGGTTTGTTCCCCGCCCCCTCTGTCCTGGCCGGTGCCCTGGCGATGGTGACCCAGCGCCTGGCCATCCGCGCGGGCAGTATCGTGCTGCCCTTGCACAATCCACTGGAGATTTTCGAGCAGTGGTCCGTCGTCGATAATTTGTCTGGTGGCCGTGTCGGAATGGCCATCGCACCTGGCTTTCACCCCACCGATTTTCTTCTGGCCCCCTCCAGATTCGCCGATCGGCGCGCGCAACTGCCACAAGCAGTGCGCGAATTGCGCGGGCTGTGGCGCGGTAAGGCATTCGAAGGAGATGACGGCCTGGGGCGCCATACAAAAGCCCATCCACTTCCTCGTCCCCAACAAGCCGAGCTACCGATCTGGATCACGGCGTCCGAGAGCGAACAAAGCTTCAGGGACGCTGGAGAGGCCGGTTTCAACATCCTCACGGCACTGTTGGCGCTTGACGTCGACAGCCTTGCCGAACGCATTGCAGTCTACCGGACCGCGCTGGATGGAAAACCCGGGAAGGTGACCGTTATGTTGCACACCTACATTCATCCCGACGCCACTAATGTGGACACGGTGGGTGCCGGGGCATTGTCCAGATACCTGCAGGAGCATCTGGATTTCGCCTCCTCTCGTACCACTTACGAGCAGGTCAATAAACTTGGCGATGAAGACCGCCTCGCACTGGTCGAGCATGCTGTAACGAGATACCTCAGCGGTGCCTCGCTCATTGGTACGCCGGCCAGGTGCGCAACATTCGCAAAAAAAATGGCGGCGATCGGCGTGGACGAAATTGCCTGTCTGGTTGACTTCGGAGTGAGTCGAAACGACGTCCTTACCTCTTTGAAGGAACTCGCTTCGCTAGGAGGACGGCCATGAGTACCCAGCACAGCAACCACTACGACGGCAACGATTGTCCCGTACCTGCGAACATGACGCTGTATCCAGCGTCCGCGGCTCAGAAGCGTCTGTGGTACATGACTCAGCTTTCCTCTCACAGCCCGCTCTACAACGTCACGCTCGCCATTCGCCTGGACATCGCACTGAATCAAACGGCCCTGAAAGCAGCATTACAGGACCTCGTGATTCGCCATGAAATTTTACGAACGCGCTATATCCTCGACCAGGGAACCGTCTGGCAGAAAGTCGAAACGGCGCAAGGCTGGCAACTGGAACGGCTCGAGCCTTCAGCGGTGCCATACGAGGAGCGCGCAAACATCTGCAGCCAGATTGCGACAGACATTTCCAGGCTTGATATCGCCCTGGGAGCAGGCCCTGTCTTCAGAGTATTTCTGCGACAGTTCGCGGACAATGATCATCTATTGATCTTGCTGACCCACCACATTGCCACTGATCAGCGCTCGATCAATCTGTTGTGCCAGGAACTCGATGCACTGTATTTCAGCCACGTCGCGTCTAGCCCGTTACACCTAACGGTACCACTCCAATATCGTGACTACGCCATTGCGCAGCTTCAGCAGTTCGAACAAAAACGTGAGCGGCTGCTGGCCTATTGGAAAACGCAAACTGCAGGTGCCGCACAACCGCTGCCGCTTCCTTACGACACTCCTCTGCTACGCACCGAGAGGGACAGGACCGGCCGTGAACATCAATTCCTGATCGGACAACCAGCAGTTGTGTCTTTTCGCAAATGGTGTCGCCGCCAGCAAATGACCGAGTTCAGTGGACTCCTTTGTGTCTGGGGTGCGCTTTTGCATCTTCTGACCGGTTCGCAACGCATCTTCATGGCAACCACAACTGCATTCAGGGATGGTCAAGACTTTTCGAATACTCTTGGCTGCTTTATCAATACGCTGGTTGTCAATGTCAGGGTAGCGGCCGAAGATTCCGTTGCCTCCTTCACACGGCATTCACGGGATCAGTTGTTCGACGCACTGGAACACCGAGAACTGACCTATGAACGATGGGTAGAGCTGGCCCGGGGGCAAGGTGAGGATGCAGAGGAATTCATCAGCACTTATCTGCAATTCCAACCCAGATCAGTGTCGACCAGTCACTACACAGGTCCTTTCACGCCGAACATGAATGTCTTCAATGGCAAGGCCAAGTTCCCGCTGATGCTTAACGTGAGCGACATGGGTGAAGAACTCAGATGCACCATCGAGTACGAGTCCTTCGCTTTCAACGCTCAGACCATTAGGGATATTGCAGAGGGTTTCCTGTCGGTTTTTTCCCGCATGCCCGCCAATGACGATGCCTGCGTCGCCTCGTTGATGCCGCAATCGATCATCAATTATTCCCGCACTGTCGCTGCCCCGGGGGCTCCCACACGGGCAGTGTCACCCTTGTCTGCGTCGATACCCGCGCCTCTCAATGACATGGAGCACCGTCTGGCAGACCTATGGGACACGTTGCTGCCGGCTCGTCCACAGCACCGAACCGATGACTTCTTCATGCTTGGCGGTCATTCTTTACTGCTCATCCAACTCATATGGGAGATTCAGCAGAAAATGGGCATCGGCGTGCGTCTTTGCGAACTGCGAAGCGCTCTGGCACTGGGGGAAATGGCACACTGCATCCAGAAAGCATCACGTCGCGGGGACTTAAGTCCGAGGAACAGAAGATGTTCAAAGGATTGAACAGCGCTGCCATTTAACACATCGGAGAGTAACGATTGTGAGTACAACAAAGACCATCGCCGTCATTGCCCCCTCGGGCATTCCCGATCAAGAAAACCTCGCTCAGGGAGTTGCCCTTCTGCAAAGCTGGGGCCATCGGGTGATTCTCGGGCGTCACATCCACCAAAAGTGGCATTACACCGCTGGCACTACACAACAGCGCGCAGAAGACCTGATCTGGGCATTAACCGATCCTGATGTGGACGTCGTCTGGATGGCCAGAGGAGGATTTGGCGTCCAGCACTGCATCCCCGCCTTGCCTCTGCTCAATGCAACTGATAGATCCGTCATTGCCAGTTCCGACTCAACTGCCTTGCTCAACTACCTGTATTTGCATGGTCACGTAAATCTGTTTCATGGCCCCATGGTCACTTCCCTGGCGAATGGCGTCGATGTGGCGACACGCACGGCCGTACGGGGAATGCTCGACAACCCCAAGGCGTCGGGGGTCATCCAATGTGACAACGCCATGGAACCCGTGCGGGGAACCCTTACAGGGCCACTGGTCGGCGGTAACATCGCCGTACTCGCCAGTTTGGCGGGGAGTGAATGGCCGTTGCGCACACAGGGTGCGATTCTCATGCTCGAAGATACAACGGAACATGCCTTTCGACTGGATCGATTCCTCCTCCAACTGTGCGCCAGTGGTGCACTGGAAGGTGCATCAGCAATCGTGCTGGGTGAATTTGTGAAGTGCTATCTGCCTGCTGATGCGGATTACACAGCCAGCGAATTGGTATTCGAACTTTTGAAACCCCTCGGTGTGCCTATCCTCACGGGTGCGCAATTCGGACACGGCACGACTAACCTCCCTTGGCCATATGGCCGCACGGTGACATTGTCCGGCACCTCGATCATTTTTTAGCGGTTACTACCAAGTCTCATTCTGGCACTAACCGCCTGTGAAAATACAGCGTTCTAACCGGCAACTCGCAACTGCGGCCAGCCATCGGTCTTCTAAGTGCATGAAGGGACTCAACGCGGATTCTTAGTCATTAAGGGAGACCAAATGCGACTAAAAGCAGGAGAAGAAAAATAGCTGAAGCGGCTAAAAGGCTTTGAAGAATATGGTGTCCCAGGGCATGTTCTAACTGCAAATCTTCCCCCAGGAAGACCATCACAAACCAAGCATACAACGGATAAAGCCAGCAATTACTAAACTCGCAACCCGGTTTATTCCGACAATACAGTTCCACATAGTAAACACGACGAGCTTCTGGCAGTCACTCAAAACCAAAAAGGCACTACCCTACCCTTGCTACGCGTGTTCATCGTCGATAAAGGAACTTGCGGCCGAAAATGATTTTTTTCTGGTTTGCGTTGCAGAATAAAATGGCCTGTGGAATTCTAACTCCAATCGCCTTGAGATACGTGCCGCGCTAGCGAAACGGATTGCGCATCAGGACCTTGTCGTCTTGGAACATCCCTTTCTTCTTTATAAAATCACTACACTACACCGATATATCTTTCTTCCGTTTATCAGCTATGGCGTAGCCCACGTTAAACCACCGTTGTACTTGTCAGCACCACTGGCACCGACGACAGCTCCGAGTCGCAGCAATAAATGGCGCAGCGTTAAAAATCGCAGTCCTTTGAAGTATGGTCGCGGTTTTATTGCCTCACACAGAACTCAGGAAACGCATATTCTTCTGCAGATACCGTATTGCCGCCAAGGATTTTGCACATGTTGTCTACCGAAGACCTGGCGCTGCTCGAGGCCATCCGCGAAACCGGCAGCCTGTCGCGGGCGGCGGCACATCTGGGCAAGGCGCCGTCGACCGTGTCCTATGCGGCGCGGCAACTGGAGGAGCGTTTCGATGCGTTGCTGTTCGACCGCCGCCGCTACCGGTTGCAACTGACCCCGGCGGGCGAGTTGCTGGTCAACGAAGCGGCGCGGTTGATGCAGGACGTCGCGCGCCTGACCCAACGGGTCCGGCAGGTTGCCAATGGCTGGGAGAGCCGCCTGTGGATCGTCACCGACGAACTGCTGGAGTTCGAGACCCTGATCCCGGTGATCGACGAGTTCGATGCGCTGCAATCCGGCGTGCCGCTGCGCATCACCCAGGAAGTCCTCAAAGGCGTCTGGGAAGCCCTGCGTGAAGGCCGCGCGGACCTGGTCATCGGTGCCACCAATGAACCGCCGGCCATTGCCAACTTGCGCTGGATGCAACTGGGGGAAATGCAATGGGTGTTTGCGGTGTCGCCCAGACACCCGCTGGCCAAGGCCAAGGGCCCGATTACCCGGGCCATGGTCGCGCAGCACCGGGCGATTGTGGTGGCCGATTCATCAAGGGTCACCGAGGGCAGCACCTACGGCGTCACCGGCGGGCAAACGGTGCTGGCCGTGCCGAGCATGCGCGCGAAAATCCTCGCCCAGTGCAATGCGCTGGGGGTGGGCTGGCTGCCGCGGCACCGGGTGGGTTCGTTGCTGGAAAACGGCACGCTGGTCGAGAAAACGATGGCCGACCCGCGTGAGCCGAACATCCTCTACGCCGGCTGGCGTGGCGACCATGACGGTCGCGCACTGGGCTGGTGGCTGGAACAGCTGAAAAAGCCCTTCCTGGCCACCCGACTGGTCGAGGGAACGGACCGGTTCATCTGACGCTTAGTTGGCAATCACGCTCATGTTGCGCCCACTGGCCTTGGCCACGTACAACGCCTTGTCCGCCGCATCGATCAGCTCTTCGGAGCGAACCGGTGATGCGCCATTGCTGGCACACACGCCTATGCTGACGGTCACGGCGCCTTGCGGGCTTTCACTGTGGGTTATCCCGGCGTCGAGCACCGCGCGGCGGATTTTCTCCGCCACCAGAAATGCCCCGACGTAGTCGGTGCCGGGCAGCACCACCGCAAACTCCTCGCCACCATAACGGGCGGCCAGGTCACCCGGGCGCTTGATGTTGTCCGTGATGATCGCCCCGACCTTGCGCAAACACTCATCACCGGCCGGGTGGCCGTAGCGGTCATTGAACGGTTTGAAATGATCGACATCGATCATCAGCAGCGCCAGTTCGGACTGGCTGCGCCGGGCTCGGCCCATTTCGGCATCGATGAACGCGTCGAGCTGACGCCGGTTGGCCAGCCCCGTCAGCGCATCCTTGAGGGCCAGGCCTTCAAGGTTGCGATTGACCTCCAGCAGCTTGTCCTGGGTATCCAGCAACTCGACCTGCACCAGGTTCTGCTGCCTCATCAGCTTGATCAGCCGAAACCCCATGACCCCCAGAACACTGAGCAACAGCGTGACTATGCAGGCGCTGAGCAGGGTTTCCCGACGCCAACCGGCGAGTACTTCATTCTTGTTCAATGCGACGAAAACGATCAGCGGATAACCCTCGACCCGGCGGTACCCCGTCACCCGCTCGACGCCGTCGATGACCGACGTGATCGTGGCCGTGCCCGCATCGCTCTTGGGCAGCAACCGGGTGAACAACGGGCTCTTGGCCAGGCTGGTGCCGATCTCCGACTCCTTGAAGGGCCGGCGAATGACAATGTCGGCATTGTCGGCGATCAGGTTGATCACGCCGTTGCTGCCCATGTCGATGCTGTCGTAGAGCTGCAGGAAATGACTCAGGTAAATCGTCGCCAGCGCCACCCCGGCAAAGCTGCCGTCGGGATGATTGAAGCGGCGCGAGACCGTCAGGATCCACTCGCCGCTCGAACGGCTCTTGATCGACGGCCCAATGTGCGGCCCGCGGCCGGGGTTGTCACGATGGAAAATGAAGTATTCACGGTCGGAATTGTTGACGCCGGTCTGGCCGGCGCCATTGGAATTGGCGAGCCACTGGCCGTTTTCGTCGAAAACGAACACGCCATGGAGCTGGCTCAACTGATCGCGCTGGGCGTTAAGCAATTGCGGCAGCCGGAATTGATCGACCCCCTCGTGCTCCAGGCGATCGACCAGGGTGAACAGCAGCGTATCGGCCTGCTTGATCGTGGCCTGCGCTTGCGACGCCAGGGTCTGCGCAAGGTTGGACATCACCACTTCCTTGTCATGCAGGCGGTACTGGCGTGAGCTCCAGGCTTCCCAGATCACGATGGCAACCATCGACAGGCAGACCGCCACCAGCAGGATCACCGCCGAGCGGACCTTGAGCCGGGTCACGGCTGGCCGGAATACTTCAATAGGATCGTTGATCGGCGAATCTCCCCTGGTACCTGGCAAAGATGTTAGCGCGACATCTGCTTCAGCGCCTCCAGCCACGCCGGATCCAGTCGCGTCTGCTCTGTATCGATGCCCAGCGCTTGCATTCGTTCCTTGTGCCGGTCCATTTCGCGGATCAACTGGCCGTGGTCACTGGAGTTGCCGTCCAACTGATGCATCTGGTCCAGGCCCAAATGGTAGAAACGCAACAGCTTCATGGCAACCGGATCGCCCTTTTCCACGGCTGTCGTCAAATGATGCATGACATTGGTGATGCTCATCAGGCTGCGCTTGAGCTGCCAGCTGTAGACCGCCGGGGCCATCCACGCCTGGCGCCAGAACACCTTGCGCATCAGCGCCGCCATCGCCAGCACGGCAACAAACACGCCACCGACGTTGAAGCGCAGGTTGTCGCCCCCGGGCGTGCCGAACAGCGCCACCGCCGCCGTGGACAGGCCCATCGCCAGCGCCAGGAAGATCAGGGCGATGATCACCGTGCTGCGCCGCGTCTGTTGCCTGTAGGTGTCGGCGTTCATCGGCTGGATTTCGAACATTGCGTCGGGTTTCCTGAGCTTCAATGGTAAAAAGGGGTCCGGGGTAAAAAGACTGCGGGCCATTATCGCCTCTGCGAGGGATTTAGCTATGCTGGGGCTCCTTTTCATCTTTTCATCGTCAAACCGGGGACATGGCGAGACCGCGCAGTTCGTGCCATCTTCTTTCATGAATACACATTATTCGGATGCCATTCGTAGTTGCTGTGTGAATGACATCGTTTTAAGGATCATTGAATGACCCAACGCCAAGTTATCAACGCCTCCGTCAGTCCCAAAGGCAGCCTGGAAACGCTCTCGCAACGGGAAGTCCAGCAATTGAGCGAAGCCGGTTCCGGCAGTACCTACAACATCTTCCGCCAGTGCGCCCTGGCCATCCTCAACACCGGCGCCCATGTCGACAACGCCAAGACCATCCTTGAAGCCTACAAGGATTTCGAGATCCGCATTCACCAGCAGGACCGCGGCGTACGCCTGGAACTGCTGAACGCCCCGGCCGACGCCTTCGTCGACGGCGAAATGATCGCCAGCACCCGGGAAATGCTGTTCAGCGCCCTGCGTGACATCGTCTACACCGAAAACGAACTCGACAGCCAACGCATCGACCTGAGCAACTCCCAGGGCATCAGCGACTACGTCTTCCACCTGCTGCGCAACGCCCGCACCCTGCGCCCCGGCGTCGAGCCGAAGATCGTGGTGTGCTGGGGCGGCCACTCGATCAACACCGAAGAGTACAAATACACCAAGAAAGTCGGCCACGAACTGGGCCTGCGCAGCCTGGACATCTGCACCGGTTGCGGTCCCGGCGTGATGAAAGGCCCGATGAAAGGCGCCACCATCGCCCACGCCAAGCAACGCATCCACGGCGGCCGTTACCTGGGGCTGACCGAGCCGGGCATCATCGCCGCCGAAGCGCCGAACCCGATCGTTAACGAACTGGTGATCCTCCCGGACATCGAAAAACGCCTGGAAGCCTTCGTCCGCGTCGGCCACGGCATCATCATCTTCCCGGGCGGCGCCGGCACGGCCGAAGAGTTCCTGTATCTGCTGGGCATCCTGATGCACCCGGACAATGCCGGCCTGCCCTTCCCGGTCATCCTCACCGGGCCGAAACACGCCGCGCCGTACCTGGAACAACTGGATGCATTCGTCGGCGCCACCCTGGGCGACGCCGCCAAGCAGCACTACCAGATCATCATCGATAACCCGACCGAAGTGGCACGGCAGATGACCCAGGGCCTCAAGGCGGTCAAGCAGTTCCGCCGCGAGCGCGCCGACGCGTTCCACTTCAACTGGCTGCTGAAAATCGACGAAGGCTTCCAGCGTCCCTTCGACCCGACCCACGAAAACATGGCCAACCTCAAGCTCCGGCTCGACCTGCCACCCCATGAACTGGCGGCCAACCTGCGCCGCGCGTTCTCCGGCATCGTCGCCGGCAACGTCAAGGACAAGGGCATCCGCCTGATCGAAGAACACGGGCCCTACCAGATCCATGGCGACGCGGCGATCATGCAACCGCTGGACCTGCTGCTCAAAGCCTTCGTCGCCCAGCACCGCATGAAACTGCCGGGCGGCGCGGCGTATGTGCCGTGTTATCGGGTGGTTGCTTAACCCTTTCGGCGTCGTTATGCCGATGTGAGCCTTACCGTTGCGAGCCGCAGTGAAAGCTGCGGTTCGCTTGCTTCTATGGAAAGAAAAAACATGCGCCAACGTGATTCAGCGCGACTGCTGGTGATCAATCCTTCAAAACAGGTTCTGCTGTTTCACTTCCAGCACAAAAACGACGCCCTCGCCGGCCAAAGCCACTGGGCGACACCCGGTGGCGGGGTTGAGCCGGGTGAGTCGTTTGAGGCTGCGGCGGTTCGTGAGTTGTTTGAAGAAACCGGATTGCGTGTCGCCAATGTAGGTGCCAGCATTTCTGAACGCAGGTTTGCGATGATGCTGCCAAGTGGCGAAACGGTGCTTTCGGTTGAACGCTATTTTGTGGTTCATACCGACAGTGAACGCGTGTCACGCGAGGGATGGACGGCTCACGAGGTTCGGGTGATGGCGGACCATAAATGGTGGTCGGTGGCAGAGTTGCGTGAAACCAGCGAAACGGTGTGGCCGGAGCGGTTGATTGAGATGTTGGAAAGCGCCTGAACCCCTGTGGCGAGGGGGCTCGTCGGACCGCCGCACCGCCCCGTTCGGCTGCGAAGCAGTCGTAAATCCATTCAACCCGGTCTGCCTGAAAAACCGCATCGCTTGATTTTGGGGCCGCTTCGCGACCCAACGGGGGCAAGCCCCCTCGCCACAAAAGCTCGGTGTTTAGTCCAGCGGGGCAACGTTATCCAGCGCGCTATTGACCGCCAGGTCGGCCAGCATGATCACCTGCTGGATACCCAGCAACATGCTGCGCTGCGGGCCGTCCAGGAATGTAGCGAAATCACTGGCCATGACGCTGGCTGAAGCCAGTGATTCACAGGCATGGGCCAGTAAACTTTCGGTGTCGATGTTGGGCGCAATGATGAACATCGTGCTGGGGTTGTGGGGTGTGGAGCTTTTGAGGATGGCGGGTTTGAGATGGAGACCGGAAGGGCGATGGGTGGCGCTATCGGTTTCTGATTCGGGGGGATTGGGTGTGGGTTTGAACATGGTGGAGCTCCTGTAGAAATTGGAGCCACCAAGACCTGTCGCTAAACAAGTAAGGGTGGCGACTGTACGAAGGTTAGCGAACCGGTTACAGGCAAACCCGGTAGACCCGAAGGTCTCCGACGCACAGCCGCCATAATCAAATTGCAGGCATAGAAACGAATGCAATCAAGACTGGAGTGCTGGTGTCCCTGTAACTGTTCGGATCGCTAAATCCGGACGCTGAATTTGCAGCGACACGGAACGATAAAGACCAGACACAAGGCCCACAAGCCGGCGGATTCTGGCGTAGTTGTAGGTAACGACGCAAGGTAGCGTAGCCTTGCTCCTGGTCCTACAACCCTGTCTGACAGGCACATTGCTGGGGTGAGGCAGAAGATTTTCGTTGGATGTAATGCCGCCATCGCTGGCAAGCCAGCTCCTACAGGGATTGAGTACATCTGAAAGGGATTGGGTGGCTGTCAGGCCGCCATCGCTGGCAAGGCAGCTCCTACAGGGATTGGGTGCATCTGAAAGAGATTGGTCGGCTGGCAGGCCGCCATCGCCAGCAGGCTGGCTCCCACAGAAAGGCCAGAGCAAAAGCAAAAGCAAAACCCGCGCACAGCCGCCGCTCTTCACCACTCATCAGGCCGAGCGTTAGCTCGCCTGCAGCTCTTGATCTTGACTCACCCGCCCCCTCGGAAGGCTGAGTGGAGGTGTTCATCCGGGGATTGGCGCGCAGCGCCGTTCGACGCAGTCGAACTCATCGCATGTAGGTGCCAGCGAAGCCAACCGGAGGGCGATGCCCCCGGATGAATGCCGGAGCGAAGGAACGCCGAGCCTAGGCGAGGGGCCGGACGCTCGGGGCGAGCGTTTTTTTGGTTACTTTTTTTAGGCGCTTGTAAAAAAAGTGACTCGCCGTAAGGGCGAAACCATAAGTCGCCGTTACCGCAGGAATGGATATGTACTCAGTCAGCAAAATATAGGTCGGCTGTCAGGCCGCCATCGCGGGCAAGCCCGCTCCCACAGGTACTGAGTACATCTGCAAAATTTTCGCTCGGCTACGTGGCCGCCTTCGCGAGCAGGCTCGCTCCCACAATTGTACTGAATACATCAGGTAGAAATTTGTCGGCTACATGGCCGCCTTCGCGAGCAAGCTCGCTCCCACAATTGGACTGAATACATCAGGTAGATATTTGTCGGCTACGTGGCCGCCATCGCGGGCAAGCCCGCTCCCACAGGTACTGAGTACATCTGCAAAATTTTCGCTCGGCTACGTGGCCGCCTTCGCGAGCAAGCCCGCTCCCACAATTGGACTGAATACATCAGGTAGAAATTTGTCGGCTACATGACCGCCATCGCAAGCAAGCCCGCTCCCACAATTGGGCTGAATACATCAGGTAGAAATTTGTCGGCTACGTGGCCGCCATCGCGGGCAAGCCCGCTCCCACAGGTACTGAGTACATCTGCAAAATTTTCGCTCGGCTACGTGGCCGTCTTCGCGAGCAGGGGAGGCCCGAAGGCCGCCAAGGCCAAAAACCGGACTCACTGCGAACTCTCCGGATCCACCTTGTTCTGCGTCAGATACCGCTCCAGCGTCTCGTTCGGTGCAGGCTGAGAATTATCCCCCGCCACCTGCCACAACCGCCGCTCGATCCCCTGCGCCAGCAAATGCCCCACCGCCGACTCGATCGCCGACAACACACACAACTGCGCCGGCTCGTTGGTGGTATAGCCAACCTCAGCCTCAAGCAGCTTCTTGAACTCGATGAACTTGAACACCCCGGCACTGCGAGCGACCGAGTAGATGGTCTTGCTGGTCATCACGTTGGCCAACACCTGCCCGCTGCGCACGTCCACCGCCCGCAGGTTCACCGTGACCTGATCCACGCGGTACTCACGGGAAATGTCGATGCCCAGGTAGCGCGCCCCTTCCCCGCCACTGCGCACGTTGGTGTCGTAGGCGATGATCCCGCCTTCGAGCATCATGTTCGCCGCCTGCAGCGGCGGCAGCTCACCCAGGATGTTCACCGGGGTATTGGGTTTCTTTTGCGAGGCGCGGATGATCTTGCGCTCGGTCAAAAGGTTCTGCAGCCCTTCACGCTCCAGCACCACGAACCAGCCACTGGCCTGCAAGGCGTCCATCAACATGCTGGCCGCGCCCTGGGTCACGCTGGTGGAAAACGAACTGGCCGGGGTTGGCTTGTATTGCCCGGTCTGGTCGCGGAAACCGTACACCACTGCCATCAACTTGCCCTTGGGCCGTGGCATGCTCAACAAGTCGTAATAGGTCGACGCCCTGGGGGTCAGGGTCGGCGTTTCAGTGTCCTGCTCGGCGGACATCGGTTCACGCAGACCACAGCCGCAAAGCGCTGCCAACAGCATCCCTAGCACAATTATTCTTTTCATGTCCGTAACTCCCCATCGGCCCATGTCCCCGTCAAGGGGTGGTGGTGATGCCGTTTACCTGGATCTCCGAAACTTCACCGGTTGCCCGGTCGGTCACATTGATCGTCAATGCCCCGGAGTCGTCGATGACGTCGACGATAAAGGCGTCAGTCGACAGACTCCCGGTGTTGCCCGTCGAGATGTTGTCCAGCAGTTGCCCCAGCAACCGCGATTGCAGCTGACTGGTAAACCGTTCCAGCGCCGAAGTGCCGGCCACAGTGGTACGGTCTTTCAGATCGGGATCGTCGTAGTCGTTCTGCGCCTGGGCGTTGTTGAGCAGCCAGGTGCCGTTCAACGGGTTGCCGCCGAACGAGGGGTTGATGGGCGTGTAGACCAGTTCCGTGGCCTGGACCAGGCCGCTGCTGCCCGCCCCGGCAAACCAGAGCCCGAGCAACCACAGTCCTGTACGCTTGCCGACAGTTGTTTCCTTCATAGTTCGTCCCTCTCAAGGTCGGTGGTGTCCTGCAACAAGGCTTCCAGCTTGCGCTGCACGATCTGCAGGCGAACCTGGTCGGCAGCCGCATAGGCCTCGTCTTTCAACTCCACGGTGTTCGGCGGCAGGAAGCGCCGATAAACCAGGCGTTGCTGAAACTCCACGGTCACCAGGCTGCCCCAGCGCGCCGAAGGTCTTTCCCGCACCACCAGGTTGAAATCCATCGGGCTGGTGGCACGCAGGCGTTCACTGAACGAGTAGTAGAAGTCATGGCCGATGTGCGAAATCGTGTCGTCGATGATGAACCCCAGCATCTCGTCTTCTTCTGCCGCCTGGGCGAAGCTCGCCGCCAGCATCAGCACCAGTGCCGCCAGCCAGTGCCGGTTCAAGGCTGCAATGCCTCGGGTGCGGTGGACTGTGACTTGGGCTGTCCGTTGGAGTCATCGAGGAAGGCTTTCTCGGCCACGAACTGCCAATCCTTGTAGCTGGCCATGCCGTCGAAGTCCGACCACTGGCTGGGAAAGTTCACCTGCTTGAGCGGCTTCTCCGTGGAGGGGCAATACACTCCGCTGATCCGTCCGTCGACACCGCGCATCAGTTCCCATTCGCCCCCCGTCATCGGCTCCGCGTACAGCTTGCGGATATGGTGTTTGGCCGACGGAAAGCGCTCGTCCTGCAACAGGTCCGCGAGTTCTTTCGGGTACAGCGCGACACCTGGCGAGCTGCGGTAATAGCTGCGCAGCGCCTGGGCATACTGCGTACCGACCCAGAGCAACTGGTTTTCCCGGTCCCGGCGTGAAGCGGTGGCCCACAGCTCACCGGCACTGGCCAGGCCCATGCCCATCACGACGATCAGGAACAGCACACCCAGGTAGGTGAAGCCGTCCTGGCCCGCAGGCTTACCACTCGGAGTAAAGGCTGCCATCACGCGCCCTCCCGCTGGCACCACTCTTGATATCGGCCACCCCGCCCGCCACGCCTTCCGGTGGCGCGACCATGACCCAGGTGTCCTTGCGCTCGGCAATCGGGTCCAGCGGCTGGCTGCGCAGGTAGCGCAGCTCGACCAGTTGTTCGATGGAGTCGGGATAACGCCCGGTGTCCCCGTAGTAGTGATCCAGCGCCTCGCGCATGGCCGACAGGCTCTGGCGCAGCGTGGTCTCCCTGGAGGCCTCGAGGCTGGTGAAGTAACGTGGCATGGCGATCGTCATCAGGGTCGCGATGATTGCCATGACCACCATCAGTTCCAACAGGGTAAAACCCTTTTGCCGGCGCATATGTTCACCACTCCCGGTAGGCGATGCCGTTGAGACCCTTGCCCCGGGCCTTGGAGTAGACGTCGAAGACGTCCTTGCCCTCGCGCGGGTTCTCAGCGGAACTGTCATAGGCACGCAGGCCCCAGCCACCCTCGTCGTCACGCTTGACGGTTGCCAGCGGGTCACGGGGGATGCGCCGCATGAAGTAGAACTTGGCCCCCTTGGCGCTGCGCACGTCACGCACACCCTCGACCAGCACCTTGAGGTTCGGCGGGTAGCCGGTGCTGTCGAGCGACTTCTCGATGTAGCCGGCGTCGAAGGCGCGTTTGTAGGCGTCGATGCCGTCGCGGATCTGGTACAGCGCGGTCCGCAGGTCCTGCTCCTTGCCCCGGCGCACCACCGTCTCGGTCAGCGGTGCGGCCATGCCGGCCAACAGGCCGACCAGGGCGAGCGTCACCACGACTTCGATCAGGGTAAAACCGCGTTGCGAGGCGTTCATGATCAAGGCTTCCCGACGGTAACGGTGGTGGCGATCGGTGCGCTCATGGGGTTGCCCAGCGGGGCGGCCTGAACCGTCGTGCTCATCGAACGGTCGGGCGCCTGGATGTGCATGCTGGTTTCGGTGCCGGTCGGGAATTCCATGTCCGACGGGCTCTGGTACGGCAGGTTGCGCACGATCCGCGGGGTGATCGACAGCACCAGTTCGGATTTGCTGATGTCGTCCTTGTTGCTGCCGAACAGGCGGCCCAGGCCAGGAATGTCGCCAAGGCCGGGGATCTTGTTGCCGCTGCTGCCATGGTCGTTGCGCACCAGGCCTGCGAGGATCTGGGTTTCGCCATCATGCAGGCGCAGGGTGGTCTGGGCGTTGCGGGTATCGACCTGGACCGGAATGGTGCCCTGAGGGGTCGGCGCCAGCGGCGTGGCGTTACTGACTTCCAGCGCGACCTTGATCGCCACTTCGTTGTTCAGGTGCACGATGGGCTGCACTTCAAGCTTCAGACCGACGTCGAGGTAGGTCACGCTTTCGGTGATCACCGGGCCCTGGGTCGAAGGCACCGACGTGGCGCTGATGATCGGCACGCGCTGACCGATGTGGATGCGCGCCTGTTCGCGGTTGCTCACCCGGATCACCGGGCTGGCCAGGGTGTTGATGTCTTTGTCCTGGGCGTTGATCTTGGCCTGGGGCGATGGCGTGAAGGCGATCCGGCTGGAGTCGATGCCTTTGAGCTGATCGAGAATCGACACGGGCGAACCGTCGCTGTTGATCACGCCGAAGGTGTTGGGCCATTGCAGGCCAAGGTCGAGAATGCGTTGGCGGGCGACTTCCATCACTTCCACTTCCAGCACCACCTCGGGGTTGGACTGGTCCTGCGATTGCAGGAGTTTTTCCGCCATGCGGATCGCGTCGCCGGTGTCGCGCATGGTCAGGGTATTGAGGCGTTCATCGACGAACACGTCGCGGGTCTTGAGCATGGTCTTGATCATGTTCAGCGCGGTGTTGGCATCGATGCTCGTCAGGTAGAAGGTGCGCATCACCAGCTCCTGGTAATCCTTGAGCTTCTGCGGCGAGTCCGGGTAGATCAGCAAGGTGTTTTCGTTCACCACTTTCTGGTGCAGCTGGTTCTGCTGCAGCAGCAGATCCACGGCGTCTTCGATGCGCACGTCACGTACGAAGATCGTGGCTTTCATGTCCGGACGCAGGTCCTTGTCGAAGATGAAGTTCAGGCCGGCGACCTGGGACAGCACTTCGAAAATGGTCTTGAGGTTGGCGTCACGAAATTCCAGGGTCACCGGCCGGTCCAGGCGGGTACGCAGCTGTGGGTATTGCACCACGTTGCGGCTCTGCACCAGGCGGATGTTGTCTTGCAGTTCCCGGGCACCCTCGTTTTGCGGGTCCAGTTCGAGAATCTGTTTGACCTGGCGGTCGGCACCGTAGATGTCACCGCGACGCAGGTCGCCACGGGCCATTTCGAGTTTCTCGTCCATGCTGCGCAGGTAGTCGAGCTGGCGCAGGGAGTCCTGGGCACGACGGTTGTTCGGCTCGATGCCCAGGACCCGGCTGTAGGACATGCGGGCCCCGGCGAAATTACGCTGGGCGCGGTCCATGTCGGCCTGGGTCAGCAGCGCCGTCACGGCGCGGGCCCGACCACTGTTGAGCGCTATGTGCAGATCGGTATCGCGAGGGTTCTCGCTCAACCCCTGTTGGATGCGGGCCAGCCCGGCTTCATACTGGCCTGATTCCATCAGGGCGGAAGCTTCGTCCTTGGCCGTCTGCGCCGAACTGCAGGCAGCCAGCCCTGCGCAGAGACAAAGGCTCATCAGCAAACGGGATTTGTTCATTCCGTACTCCCCACAGACAAAGTCTGAGCTAGATGCAGCGGCAGGTAGACCACGCTCATTTCCACATCGGAAATCCGCTCGATCCGCCAGGTTTCGTCGATGACATCCCCCTTGCGTACGACGTATATTTTTTCGCCGTCCTGCAAAAACACCTGCAGATCGGAACGGTCAGCCAGCCTGCCAACAAACTGGAAGGGCAACGGCGGTGCAGTGGGGACTTGCACCTCTGGAGTCACGGCGACCGGTTGTTCGATGACGGTGCCGAGGACCGGCGCCGGTTTCCAGCTGCGGGAGGCGAACAGGTCGCCTGCCGGGCTCAGATCCTTGATTGGCGTGGCGACAGCAGTCGATGCCGCTGCGCCTGTGGTCTTGCCCTTGGTTGGTGTCGCCACGACGGCCACCGCAGGGTCGCCATCGTCAGCCTGTTTGAAATATTCGGGGACCCAGGCGAGCGCTGCCGCTACGCCGAAGAACGCCACCCAACCCACCACTCGCTTGGTATTCATCATGACCTCGACAGGTAAAGGGTCATGCGGATCCGCCCGGTCAGGTCGGTATCGGCGATCTTCTTGCGTTGCAGCTCGACGTCCTCGAGCACCACCGCCGGCAACTGGCCGAGCAAGGCGTGCAGGAAGCGCCGCAGTTGCGGATAGCTGCCGCGCACCGGCAGCAGAATCTGATAACGGGCCAGGTGCGTCTTGGGGTCCACGCCAAGGGAGTATTCACCCCGGGACAAGGTGATGCGTTCCTGGGCCGCCAGCGCGTAGATCTTGTCGATGGCCACAGTGGCCTGGGGCTGGGACGGCAACTTGCTGCGGAAGTCGTCGAGCTGGCGCTGCGGCACCACCGGTGCGGCCACGCTGCCGTCTTCGACCCGGGCCAGGTATTCGCTGGCGTCGCGGGTCTGCTGGCTGAGGCTTTGCAGCGACTGCCAGTCCGGCAGCAACCCGACCAGGCCATAGCTCAGTGCCAGCACCAGCATGCCCATCCCTGCCAGCCCTGGAACGCCAAGGCCTTGCAGGTATTCGTGGACGATCAATTTATGGAGTTGCATCGCCGATCTCCCAGGTAGCCGACAGGTTGAACTGCACCGGGTGTTCCGGCACGTTGGCGACAATTTCGTGGCTCAGCAGCGACACGTCGGACAGCTCGTCGCTGGCTTCGAGGCGGCGGTGGAAATCGAGCATGGCGTCGAGATCCATCGCCTCGGCGCTGATCCGCACCTGGCCTTTTCGGGCGTCCGGGGTCAGGGTCAGCAGGGCTATGTTGTCCCTAGGCATCGCTTCGAGGGTGGCGAACAGGCGTTCCCGGGGGCGGCGCAGCTGCTGGGAGACCTTGCGCATTTCGGCCAGGTTCTGCGCCTGCTCGCGGGTCTCCGCCGGGGTCAGGCCGGGATTGCTGCCGTTGTCGCCGGTGAGCACCCGCTGGGTGGTTTGCAGGTGGCCTTGCTGCTGTTCGGCCTCGCTGCTCAGGTGCTGTTGCACCAGAGCGCAACTCAGGGTCAGCACCACGCCACCGGCCAGCAGGCTCCAGCCCAGGGGACCGGCACGGCGGCGCGGCTGAAAGTCGAGCATCAGGGGGCGCATGTCAGGCCACCGCCCGAGACATGACGTACAGGCTATCGCGTACGGCTGTCCGGTCTTCTTCAAGTGTGCGCAGGTGCACACCGGGTACGTCGGGATGCGAATCGATGCGCGCCGGCGCATGCAGGTAGACGGTCAACGGCCGTTCGCTGGTGGAGGCCTGCAACTGGCTTTCCCGGCCGATCAGTGCGGTCAGCGCAGCATCGCTGTCGCTGCTGCCCACCGAACGCACCGAGGTCCAGTGCCCTTCCCGGGCCAGCAGCAACACACTGCGTACCGGCTCGGCGACCACGAACAGGAAGTCACCGGCATCAAGGCTGTTATCGAAATGGTTGAACGCCGCCATCAGGTACGGTTGCACCGAACGCAGGCGCAAGCCGCGAGCGCTGACCAGGGCGCGCAGGCGGTCGAGCAAGTCCTGGGGCACCGCGGTGGCGATGCGATCGTAACCGGCAGGTTCCGCCGAAAGCACCAGGCTCCAGGGTTGCGTCGGCGCACCGTAGAGGTCTTCGAAACACAGTTGGGCAAAGCCCTGCAGCTCGGCCGGGCTGCTGATCTGATCGCTCCAGGGCACCAGGCAATAGCGGCTGAAGTGCCCGGAGATGACCACGGTCAGTTCCGCCCCGGCAACGGCGTGTTCGGCCAGCAAACGGTCGAGGGTGTCGAGGGCCACCGTCCAGGCCTGGAAGCCTTCGTCGATGTAGCCGACGCTGCCCAGCCAGTGGGTTGCACTGCCTTGCCGATGCCCCAGGCCAACACCGCTGGCGCCGAGCACGGCGACAAATTGCTCACGAGATAAAAGTGACACGATTGATCTCCTCGAGAGTGGTCCGGCCTTGTTCCACCAGCTCCAGCGCCGACTCGCGCAACAGGCGCAAGCCACGCTTGCAGGCATGGGCCTTGATTTTCGAAATCGGTTGGCGCTCGACGATCATCTGCCGCAGCTCGTCGTCCAGGTGCAGCAGCTCGGCAATCGCACTGCGCCCGCGATAGCCGGTGCCCCGGCAATGCCCGCAGCCCTTGCCGTGGACGAACTGGAAGTGCGCGACCTTTTGTGGATCGAGCCCCGAGACCTCCAGCTCTTCTTCGGTCGGGCTGTAAGGCGCGCTGCAACTGGTGCAGACCAGGCGGATCAAGCGCTGGGCCAGCACGGCATTGAGTGCCGAGACCAGGCTGTAGGGGTCGATTTCCATCTGGGTGAATCGGCCGATCACGTCGAACACGTTGTTGGCGTGGATGGTGGTGAACACCAGGTGACCGGTGAGCGCCGATTGCACGGCGATCTGTGCGGTGTCCGGGTCGCGGATTTCACCGACCATGATCTTGTCCGGATCGTGACGCAGGATCGAGCGCAGGCCCCGGGCGAAGGTCAGGCCCTTTTTCTCGTTGACCGGGATTTGCAGCACGCCCGGCAGTTGATACTCCACCGGGTCTTCAATGGTGATGATCTTGTCCACGCCGTGGTTGATCTCGGTGATCATCGCGTACAGGGTGGTGGTCTTGCCGCTGCCGGTAGGCCCGGTCACCAGCACCATGCCGTAGGGTTCGGCGGCCAGCCGGCGCAGCTGGCGCAGGGTTTCTTCTTCAAAGCCCAGGGCTTGCAGTTGCACGCCGCAGACCTTGTCGGCGAGGTCCTGTTTGTCGAGAACCCGCAGCACCGCGTCTTCGCCGAAGATGCTCGGCATGATCGAGACCCGGAAGTCGATCTGCCGACCGCTGATGCCGACTTTGAAACGACCGTCCTGGGGCACGCGTTTTTCGCCGATGTCCAGCTCGGCCATGACCTTGACCCGGGAAATCACCTGCTCGGCGAACTCGTTGCCCTGGATCTTGCTGATATTGTTGAGCACGCCGTCGATCCGGTACTTGATCACCAGGCCGCTGCCGGTGGTGCCGAGGTGGATGTCGCTGGCGTGCATTTTCAGTGCGTCGTACAGGGTCGAGTTGACCAGTTTGACCACCACGCTGGAGTCTTCGCTGATGCTGGTCAGGGACAGGCTTTGCAGGGTATCGATTTCGGTGCCGCCCTCGGCCTGGGCGTTGAGCGATTCCACCGCATGGAAACTTTCTTCGTGGCGCGCCAGGTAGGCCTTCAGGTCGTCGGCGTGCACCAGATAGAGCGGCGCGCCGTGCAGGCATTCATCGATCCAGGCCAGGCGTGCGCTGTCGAAGGGGTCGGCGAACACGCCGATGACCGCATCGTCGTGACGCAGCAGGATGAATTCGCGCTTGAGGCATTGGGCCAGGGTCACCCGGTCGAACACCGGGGTGGCACTGAACAGGCTGTCGGTGTCGAACACCGGGTAGTGCAGGGTTACACCCAGGCACTGGATGAAAGGCATGGGCGCCAGTGCACTCAACTCCCCGAGGGTGTCCAGCATCCGCGCGCCGGAACTGGTGGCCAGGGCTCGGGCCTGGGACAGTTGTTCACTGGTAAAACGAGTCGGTACACATTCCACTTGCGCCGGTTCTACGGCAAGGGATAGACGGTCCATGGCTTGCTCTCCAACGCCCGGGGCTTTGAGCCCTGTCGGCGCGGCGAGCAGTTTCGGCAGAAGCCGGAACGTCTTGTCGCGCCACTACTCCCCGGTGAGCAATTGTTCGTCGTCTGGTGCCATGGAGGCCGATGGATTTTTTCGGCGATCTGCAAGCACCCAACTTCCGTCGTACAACTGCAGCGGGAAACTCTCGGTCCTGCTCTGGCGTCGTTCGACGAATCCTTCGGAAGTGCTCACTCCCACGTTCGCTCTGGGCTCGCGCTGCCTGCCTAGAAGATCATTCACTGCACGGGCCAATTCCGCCAACGGAAAGGGTTTGAACAGGATATGGCTGACTCCCAGTAGCCGGGCCCGCTCGCAGACTTCTGCGGTTGGATGCCCTGTGATCAGCACAAAATGGCACTTCCTGTTCTGGCGGACGGCATCGAGCACCTGAAAGCCTTCCATATCGGGCAAGCGGTAATCGAACACCATCACATCGGGTGCGAAATCGTCAGCTTCGGCGATCCCGTGTGCACCGTCGTGAGCAATCCGGACATCCAGCGCTTGCGCCTGCAGGTAACCCTGGAGGTTTTCCGCCAGCAGCTGTTCGTCATCAACAACCAGTATTTTGTTTAACAAGGTCGACTCCTTGAAACCGCAGGTCCGGGTTTTGAACCTGGCAGAGTGCGTGCCCTGAGAGGACTAACGCACACTTCATGCCAGACTGAGCGCCGGTAATTTTAGGTCTTCATGTCCTTGAATTTAAAAACAATGCCTTTTTCATACCGCTATCCCATTCCCCAAACACGGGGAAAGCGATCGAATGGGCATTGACGTTTTTTCCCCACTTTCGGGGAAATCCCCTATTCATCGTCAATCCGCTCGATTCGATTGCGCGAGCGTAATTGCGCCAATGCCTGCAAGCGAGCCTGGACCTGTTGTTGCCGGCCAAGGTAGGCCCGAACCATGTCAAGTCCTTGCTCTTCTGGGACATTGGTCGCTTCCATGTGGTTCTCCAAAAGAATCAAATGCCAGCCCACCGGCGTACGCACCGGTTCGCTGACGGCCCCCGGTGCCAGGGCAAACGCGACAGCCTCGAACTCCGGCAGCATTCGTCCGCGGGGAAAGTAGCCCAGGTCGCCACCTTCGCTGGCCGACGCATCTTCGGAGCCGCTACGGGCAACGCTGGCGAAATCGGCCCCGGCATCGATGGAGTCCTTCATCGCGATCAAGCGTAGCCGCGCGGCCTCGACAGTGGAAGCGTCTGCACCGGGCACCACCTTGACCAGGATATGCCGGGCCCGCACTTCTTCGGGCCGGTTCATCTGGTCACCGTGCTCTTCGTAGAACGCCCGGACCTGTTTTTCGTCCGGCTCGCTCGCCTGGGTGAGGTCATTGAACACCTGCCGGGCCGCCAGTTCGCGGCGGGTGTATTCGATGTAGCCGGCTTCGTCGAAACCGGCATCCTCAAGACGCCGGGCAAACACCTCGGCACCGCCCATGGCCTGACGGGTCTGGTCGACCTGGTCCTTGACCACGGCATCACTGATCACCACGCCGCGCTTGACGGCTTCCTGCCACAACAATTCGCGGTCGATCAAGGCATCCAGCGCGGCCTTGCGCAGTTGCTTGTAGGCTTTCGGGTTGCGGATGCTGCCTACCGCCCGTCCCTGATCCTCCAGGTATTCGGCGAAATAGCGCTCCAGGCGCAGCTGGGAAATTTCCTCGCCATTGACCCGCGCCGCGGCCGGGTCATTGCTGCACCACGCCACGGGCACCCATAACGCCAGCAGGACCAGCAATGTGTCGAGTCTCATGATCAGCCTCCGGTCAGGGCGTCGCAGCGACGGGTTTATAGGGGGCGACCAGATAGAAACGCTGGTCGGGCAGATCCACCGTGACGATATGGGCACCGCTCAAGCCCAGGCGCCGGCCGGGGCCGAAATTCATCAGTGGCGTCAGCCCGGTATCGAAGTCATGCAGGCCTTCCAGGGCACTGACCAGCTTTTCGCGGCTGGCATCGCGCCCGGCCTGCTTCATGCCTTCGCTGAGCAACATCATCGAACTGAACGCGCCCACTTGCAGTACTGCGTGCTGGCTGCCCAGGCCCTGGTGTTCGCGCAATTGGGTCAGGGCCAGGCGCCCGGCCAGGGTCCAGTCGCTGGGCACGAACGGATAGGCGAGGAACACCCGCCGGGAAAATCCGCTGGGCACTTGCATCAGATTGCCCGCCACCTGGTTCGAGGTGGCGAACAGGTAAGGCACCTGCCCCGCCGTTTGCAGACGTTCGGCCAGGCGGCTGAAGCCGCTGCTGCTGCCCAGGTAAAACACCGAGCGCGATCCCAGGGGCAAATCATCCCCGCTCGGGTCGTAGGCTTGCAGGCGCACCTTTTGCCAGGCGTGCCCGAGTAAATACTGGCTGAGCTCCTGCGCCGCCAGCCGTTGGCCGGCTTCGTCGGGATAGGTGATCAGCGTCGGCCCCTGCAGCACCCGCAGGCTGGCACCGGCGTAATCGGCCAGGGCGATCAATTGCTCGCGAAGCCCCGGCAGCGGTTCGAATATCTGCGGGCTGGTGTGGGGCGTGCCTTGCAGCGACAGCGGCCCGATCAGCGGGATGCCGGCCTTTTCCAGGCGCACGGAAAGGTCCGCGCCCAATGCCGGCGCCAGCGGCGCGATCAGGGCGAACACCTGCACTTCATCGATCAAGCGATCCAGCGCCTGTTCGGCACTGGCACGGTCGGTACCGGGGTCGAGGATGGTCAGCTGCAATTGCCGGCCATGAATTCCGCCCGTCTCGTTGATCCGCGCCACGCAGCCCTTGAGCACCGCCGCCACCGTGGCGCCCTCCTCGCTCAATGGCCCGCTGCCCGGCAACATCGTGCCCAGGTGCAGGCTCTCGGGGGTCAGGCCCGGATCGCGGTCCTCGGCCAGGCGCTTGAGGTACGCCGTGAGGTTGCGCTGATCATTCATCGACAAGACGAACCGTGGCATCGTCGGATCGAGCCGGTTGTTGCCGGGGTCGCGCCCCTGCTGCACCGCCCGCGCCAGGGTGCTGTCGTTGTAGGCCGGATAACTGCGCCCGTTGATGTGCTGCTGGCCATGCCGGCTGGCCAGTCGCGTCCAACTCAGGTCCGGCGGTCGCACCCCGCCTTCCGGGCGCCCCAGGCCATCTTCGCCATGACAATTGGCACACGGCAGGCTGGTGGCCGGCAGCACCATGTTCGAGGCGCCGACCCGGGCCATGATCGGCTCGCCGCTGGCCGACACCCCTTCGCGGTACAAACGCTTGCCGGCACTTTCGCTGAGACTCAGCGGCAGCGCCTGGACGCTGAGCGTGAAACCGCCCAGGAGCAGCAGGCCAAGGACGAGGGCGGTATTGATGGCCATGGCTAGCGCTCCGCCACAGGCATTGTCAGCAGCTGCAAGCGCTGGGCAATGGCGGCGGCCGGGGCATCGGGACGGATTTTGCTCCAGCGTTTGTTCGCCACGTCACCGACGATCAACTGGGTGGAGTGCTGCTCGGGAGTCGGCACGATCTGACCGATGCGACCCAATACGAGGTCCATTTGCGCCTTGTCGCCGGTAAGAAAAAACCAGTGGGGCTCGTCGACGCCCTGTTTCAAGGTGTAAGCCTTGAGTACCGCCGGGGTGTCCCGCAGCGGATCACTGGTAAGGGAGATAAAGGTGATGCCGTCGGCCTTGTCGCCGAGCACTTCACGCACTTCCTTGAGCTTGCGGGTAATCAGCGGGCAAGCATCGTTGCAACTGGTGAAAATCACATTGAGCAGCACCACGCGGTCCTTCAATGCGTCGCTGTAGAAGCGCAGCGTGTTGCCGTTCTGGTCCTGCAACGGCGTGTCGGTGAACCAGGTTTGTGCGTCGTGGGTGCCGGTCGAAGGCGGCGCGGCGGCCAGCGCAGGCGCGGCCTGTTGATGCCCTTCGTGGGCAAACGCCACTGAACCGAAAATGCAGAAGCAGACACTCAGGGCGATCCAGTCGATGGCTCTCATGGCTGCTGCTCCATGGCGATGGCGGTGTGCTTGGCGTGGGCGTTGCGTTCACCGCTGAGCTTCTCGACGGCCCGGGCCAGTTCCGTCGGGTCGGTGAAACCGTAGTAGCGGGTCCAGAAACGGTTGTTGCCGTCGCCCACCAGAATCAGCGGCGAGTGGTTCTTGAAGTCCCCGCTGTAGGCGCCCAGGCCCTTGAGGGTGGCATTGACCGACTGCGGCGAGCCGGTCAGCCAGCTCCAGCCCGGCCCCTGCTGGAAGGTGCGGGCGTAGTCGTTCAGGCGCTGGGGATCGTCACGCTGCGGGTCGATGCTGATCGACACCAGTTGCACCTCGGTGCCGACCCGCGCACCCAGCTGTTTTTGCACTTTGCCCATGATCGAGGACACCACCGGGCAGACCGTGGTGCAGCTGGTGTAGATGAAACCCATGACCACGATCTTGTCGCCCACCAGGTCCTTTTCCAGGCTGACGACCTTGCCGTTCTGGTCCAGCAGGGCCACGTCGGCAAACTTGATCCGGGCAGTCTCGGTGCCGGCCTTTTTGGCCCCCATGTCGTGCCCGGCGTGTTCATCCTCCGAGTGGGCCAGCGCCTGGCCGATACCGATGGCCAACAGGCAGAACGTCAGCAAGCTTCGATGTGCAAATCGGTTCATGTCAGTTTCCTCTTACTGGGTATCGCCGGGTATCACCCGAACGCTGGCAAAGGTCTTGTCATCGAAACTCGAGCCCAGGGACGCCGCCCGCACGTGCAGGTACCAGGCACCGTCCTGATCGAGGGTCACCGGGGCTTCATAGACGCCGTCGGCGACTTCCAGGGCGGCAACCTCCTGCGGGCGCGACGTCGGCGCGCGGAAGTAGCGCACCTGCACATCCTTGACCCCGCTGCGCTGCGCCTTCTGCTTGCCCTCGACGATGCGGAAACGCACCACGTACGGGCTGCCCAGGTCGGCGGTGGACTTGTCGAGCATGAACTCCACTTTCGGCACCCCACGGCGTTGATCGAGGTTGTTGTCGGCCTCTACCTGGGTGCTGAAGCAGTGGATGATGTTCGGTTGGTTGAGCAGGAACGCCACGTCGAAACGCCCCGCCGCCGGCAGCTTGACCCGCGAGCTGTACAGCCCCGGCTCGATTTCCCGCAGGCTGCGGTCAATCACCAGCGCCGCCCGCGCCACTTGCCCGCGATTGGGGTAACCGGACATCGGCGCGTTCATGCCTTCGGCGTAGAAGTAGGTGGTGTTGTCCACCGGGTTGACCACGAACACCGCGTTGTCGTCGCGCGACACCGCCAGGCTTGACGCCAGCGGCAGATCACCGGCCATTCGCGGTGCCTGGGGGCCGGCCTCGAAACCCTGGATGATCGGCGTGCGGCCCGCGCCGAGGGAGGCCAGGTTGATCATCGTGACTTTCGGCGAAGCCAGCCCGCGCACATAGGCATAGGCCTTGGTGAACACCACTTGATAGGGTTCGGCGGAGACGCTCAGTTCATGGATCAATGCGTCGTTGGCGGTATCGATCACCGCGGCCTGGTTCTCCAGCGTGTTGAGCACGATGCCGAAACGACCGTCGGCGCTGAAGCCCATCGGGCCCAATCCCTCTTTGAGCTTGATCACCCGGCGCACCGACTGGCTGTTGCCGTCGACCACGGTCACCGTGCCGTCCTTGCCATCGACCACATAGGCGGCCCCGGACAGCGGCGAATACGTCACCGACAACGGGTGTGAACCGGTCTTGAGTTGTTTGCCGATGCTCAGGCTGACGATGTCGACGATGCTCAGGGTGCCGTCGTCGCGGTTGCTGACAAAGGCAAAACGGCTGTCCTTGCTGAACGCGATTTCGTGGTGCCCGGCCCCGGTGGCCAGGTGCTTGAGGGGTTTGAGGCTGGCGGTATCGATCACCGTGACCCCGGACTGCCCGTCCTTCGCGCCATTGTTGCCGACCCACAGCAGACGTTCGTCCGGTTGCAGGGCCACGCGCACCGGATTGCTGCCGGCCGCTACCGAGTCGATCACCTTGAACTGTTCACTGTCGATCACCGCCACTTCGCCGGCGGTGGGCATCGAGACAAACACCCGTTTGTTGTCCTTGGGCGTCACCCAGTCCATCGGCGGTTGTTTCAGTTCAATCCGCGCCAGGGTGCTGGTGATACCGCCGACGGACACCGACGGGTCGACCACCGAGACGCTGGCATCGCGGCTCATCACCAGCAGGAAGTAGCTGTTGAGATCGAGCAAGGGGCGTGCGCCGATGTTCGATTTGAGGAACGTGCCGACCCGCGACTTGCAGCTCTTGTCACGGCCCTGGGCCTGGTCGGCGGCGACCGCTTCCGGGTCGAGCCAGGCACCCGGCGCGACGCCGGACAAGGGTTGGCCCGAGGCTTTGTCGGTCACGCGAAATTGCACGTCGGCAAAGCCGCCCTCACGCAACACGCCGTCCTCGGCCAGCGGCTTCACATCAAGGACCACGGTGATTCCGTCACGCTCCAGCGTCCGGTTGCTCCAGGTATCGGGCAAGGGGACATCGCTGAGCATGCTCGCCGGCGCGGTCCGCCACACGCCGATCCAGATCAGCGCCATCCCGACGATCAGTGCGCTGCCAATGAATTTGATGGTCCTGTCCATGTCGCATCTCCTCTTTACAGATCTGTGCCTGCCTTGTCTGGCACCCGTGCTTCGAGGTGCCTTTGTGGGAGCGAGCTTGCTCGCGATGACTGCCTATCAGTCGCCAACGATGTCGACTGCCAGTCCGCTATCGCGAGCAAGCTCGCTCCCACAGGGGTGGAGTGATCCACCCTTCCATCCCGGCAACTACGGCGCAGATGCCGTTGTCGGCGCCGGTTCATTCGTGACCCGCAGCAAGCCCCACAAACCGGCGGTATTGCCGAACGACGCGTTGTCGCGGAACAGGTAATCCCCCGCAATCGCATTGCTGCCGCCGGCGCTCGGGTGCATGGCGCTGAAGTGCGCGGCCGGCAGTACGCTTTCGCGGGCGCCGATGTACATCGACATCGGGTTCAGGCCGAACCGCACCGATCCCACGCCAGGGGCGCCCATTGGATAGCCAGCGGTATCGCTCTTCTCCGACAGGTACGGGTTGACCGACCAGAGGTGACCGTCGAGCTGGAAGGTCGAGCCGCGGCTGCCGCCGGTCGGCATCAGCACATGGGTGCGGAACGGTTGCCCCGGTTTGACGTAGAACACCGGTGTTTGCGGATCGCCGCCCACCAGCGCGTTGCTGTAGGCCATGTGGGCGTTGGGCACGTCACCGTAGCCAAAGCCGCCGGCACGGCCGAACGGTGCATCCGGCGCGAGGCCGAAGCGATACCACATGGGCTCGGTCTTGTAGTTGATGGCCATGCCGGCGTTGTCCTTCGGATCGTTCGGCACGCCCATGCCTTCCGAGGCGATGCCTTCCACCGGCCGCCCGCTCGCCCAGCGCAGGTTCAAGGCCCGCTGCCAGACCATCGCGAAGTCGCGGTAAACCGCCTGCCCCGTCGCCGTGACCGTGGCCGATGCACGCTTGGCATCCTCGACCCAGGTGGCACCGACCGGCAGCACACTCATCGCACCGCCAAGGCCTTTCTGCGCCTGCTTGATCACATCCGCCGGGGTGAAGTTCAAGCCGCCGAACTCCACCGCCGTGGCGTTGATGTTGTCGACGCTGCGGCCCAGTTGGGTCACCGGTTTACCTTCACGCTCCAGGTGCCCGGCGTAGTACTGGTAGGTACGGGTCGGGTACGCGCCGCTGTTGCCGACGCGTGGCGGCACGGTCTGGATCGGGTTGGCGCCGACGTTGGTACCGTCGGACTTGGTGATGTCGTAGGCCAGCAATTGCGCATGCAGACCGACATGGCTGGAAGGCCGCAGCAGGTTGTTGTTGAAGGTGGTCGAGCCGTCGCCATCATGGCGATCACGCTTGACCAGCCCCTGCAGGATCGCGGTCTGGGCCAGGTCCGGCATCACGCTCGGCAGGCGGTTCTCCAGGGTGATATTGATGCAGTCCCCGGCCGCTGCGCGCAGTACCAGCGGTTCGACAGCCACACCTGGCTTGAGCTTGCCGGTGGTCAGGTCGAGGTCGGCCTTGCGCACGTACAGGATCGCGGTCGGGTCATGGATCGGCCCGCTCTGGCCACCGATGGTGACGGTTTCGCCGTCCTCGGGATCGGTCACCGTCACCCGTGGAATGCTCACGGTCCGTGAGTTGAACACCAGGGTGCCGCCCGCCGGATTCAGTGGCCCGCCGACATGCTGGCCGAGCCCCTCGGGATCGCCGATCGACAAGCCCAGCGGATTGCTCAGGATGTCGTTGGCCAGCGCCGCCACCACCTCGTAGTTGCGCTGCACGGTCGGCCGGGTACCGATGCCATTGGGGTTGGCGCTGATCCGTGGACAGGTGCCCTCGAACGCCACGGTGTTGCGCATGCCCGCCGGTTTTGGGTTGTTCGGCAGCGCGAACAGATCGGTGCGTTGCGCGGTGTAGTTGCGCATCACGCCCCAGATGCCGTTCCAGTAGCCTTCGATCGAGGCGTCCATCGAGTACAGGTAATCACCCGTGGTCGCCGCGGAACTGGAGAGCATCGACAGCGGCGCAATGAAGCCCATCTGCTCGGAAATCCCGACCATCTGCGAGGCGCGCCAGCCCGAGTTGGAGCTGTTGCCGTAGCCCGTGCCGCTCTGCAGCCACTTCACTCCGTGTAGGGTGACGTTGTGCTCTTCTTCATGGCCGCCGGCATGCACCCGCAACCGCACGTTGTCGCCGGTGTAGGTACGCAGCATCGGCGTGAACGGATCACCCGGTTCCGCACCGCCACGGTTGATGTGCGGCGGGAACAGCGTGGTGCCGCCGGTCGGGCCGGTGGCCGAAGTCACCAGGTTAGGCGCCAGGTTCATCGCCGGGATCGCGCGGTCGGTGCGGCTTTGCATGGCGAACGACAGATCGCCCCCCAGGCCGTCGGCCTGCATGCCGCGCTTGCCGTCCGGGCCGACCTTGTTCGGGTCGAACACTCGCAGGCCCAGGGGCTCGTTGCGGTAATTGACGACGAACATGCCGGGGTCATCCACCGAGATCGCTTGTGGACATGGCCTGGTCGGGCAGCCCAACTTGATGCCGCCGCGGGCCTCGACCACCGACTCGAGCAGGTTGCCAGCGTTGTTGCGCACCGGCGGGTTGATCGCATAGCGGAAGCTGTCGGCCGTCGCCGGGAACGCCTGTGGATTAGGCACGCCATTGGGGCCGGCACCGACGTAGACACCGGCTTCATAGGCGTGCTGGAAGTCGCTGTATTCCAGGAAGAACTCACGGAAGCTGTCGTTCTTGCCGTCACCGTCGAGGTCACCGGTCGATATCACCGCCTGCCATGAAGTCGGTCCGCCATCCGAGCGCGCGCCGCTGTACAACGGCTCGCCCGTTTCGGCGTGGAACCAGGTGGAACCGGCCGGTTCGGCGAGCACGGTGGCGTACAGGCCAATCTGTTGGTGAGTCGATGGGCCGAGGTGGTCGTGGGTGAAAATGGTCCCCAGGCCACGGTCGACACCCTTGGTGTTGATCACCGGGTCGATGAACCAGCGCTGCATCGCCGTGCGCGCACCCATCCAGTCCGCCCGGCCATATTGACCGAAGAACGGATGCGCCTTGGCCACCGGGCAGGCCGGCATGCCGTCACGCGGGTCGGCGCCCTCGCACTGGTTGAACGCGCGGATGGCATGGATGCGCTCCACCACGGCACCCGGGGAAAGCACGCCGTCTTCGTAGTTCCAGCCGTTGGACGAACCATCGGCGGACGTCAGGTCCCACTTGGGCAAGTGAATGTGCTGGCCGATCACGTCGGTCGGGGTGCGCACCTGATAGTCGTCCATCTCGTAGGTGGCCGGCACCAGGTTGGTTTGCTGGTACTGCACGCAGTCGAAGGTGTTCATGCGCATCACCAGCGGCTCTGGCGGACGCTGTTTGGTGATCACCGGCCAGGCGTCTTCCCACAGCGCCAGGATGCGCGCCTGCGGGAAGTGGTAGCCGACCTTGTTGTACACCGCGTCGAACTGGATGTTGGCCGCCTTGTAGATGCGCGGACGGTCGGCGGTGAAGGTCGAGGAGCCGGTGAAGGACATGCCGTCGATGCGCTCGCCGCTGTTGTATTCACCGCTGCCGGCACTGCTGGTCAGGCGCTTGGCCCGATCATCCATGCAGGGTTCGTAGAACGGCGCACCGGCAATCGGCAAGGCGCCATTGGTGCGGAAGTTGCGCGCCACCACCTGTTTGCCCGGCAGCACGGCAAAGCTGGGGTGCTCCTTCTTGGCGTGGAAGGCCATGGCCGCCTGTTCGACTTCGGTGCCCTCTTCCGGCAGGTAGATCGGCTTGGCCCGCTTCACTTCCTTGGAGAAATCCAGCGAGGTGGTCACCGTGTGCGCCTCGCCCCCGGCCGACACGCCGTCCAGCGCATGGCGCCCCAGACCACCGTCCCAGCCACCGGACTGGTTCGGGTCGAGGTTGGCCCACAGGCCATTGCCGCTGGTTTTCAGGGCCTGGGCCTTGGCCGCGTCGAGCATGTCCAGCGGTGGGGTTGGCGGGCGTTGGCCGACCGAACTTTCCATGCCGCCGATCCAGAATGGGAAACCGGGGTTCTTCAGGCTGCCGTCGGCGTTGCGGTTGGCTTCGCTGCGATCGACCAGCGCCAGCGAACCGATGGCCTGGACGCCGCCATTGCCGCCGCCGTGGTCATCATCACCATCATCGTCATCGTCGCCCGCGGCCACCAGGGTCTGGCCGATTTTCGGCACCACGGCGACCTTGCCCGGCATGGGCGCCATGGCTTTGCCAGGCAGCGGCACGACGGCCGGGATCGGCGTACCGGCGATGATTTCGCCATCGGGCAAGGCCCGCGCGCCCGTCGCCGGTTTACCGCTGCGCAGCGCATAGGGCTTCTTGTGGAAGCCGTCGTCACCCTGCTGGGACACTTCGAGCCGGGTGCCTTCTTCAAACACATCGTGCACCCGCCACATGGCCCACATGCCTTGGGCGAAGTGCGGGTAGAAGTGGCAGTGATAGATCGCATCGCCCGCTACCCGGTTACGGTTGCCCGAACCGCCGTTGGCGATTTCATAGGTGTAGCCGGCACCCGGGCCGATGCCCTGGGCGTCCAGGTAATCGGTGTTGTCATCGTTCGGGTTGTACAGCCATTGATGCCCGTGCAGATGGAAGATGTGGTGTTCGTAGCCGTTGTGGGTGTTGCGGAATTTGACGAAGTCACCGATGTAGCTGTGGTTGACGTTGGACGGCTCCGACGGATACAGCGCCATGGTCGCCTTGACCCCGACCTGATCGGCACGCGGCACTTCGCCGGGGCGAATGTTTTCCAGGCCCGAGTTGGCCGGCACGTCCACCAGCATCGCCACGTCGCCCACGGTGTGCGAGCTGAGGAAGAACTCTTCATAGGCGCAGGACAGGCAATCGTGCATCGGCCCCACGCCCAGGCGATTGGCGACCACTTCGGCGCCCATGCCGCCGGAGCCGTAGTTGATCATGAACGAGTCGCGGGTCGGCTCCAGCACATGGCCCATCACCGGGTCCGCAAAGTACGCCGGGAAGGCTTGGGTGACGGCGGTTTCATCCTGGAACTGCGAAGCGAAATCGCGGAACGGCTCCAGCCGGTTCGGCAGCGCCGGATTGCGTTTGCCCATGGCTTCCAGCGGATAGGTCGATGGCGGGAAGCTGCCGTCGGCGTTGCTGCCCATGACGATCGCATCGCTTTCGCCGGAAATGATTTCACTGCCGTCCACCATGCTGATGATCGGCGTACCGGCCTTGCCTTCACGAATCCACGGCTCGCGTTGCGGGTAACGCGCCTGGTAATCGACGATGGGCTGGCCGGCCGGCGTGCGTCCGGAGCTGGCCAGGCGCATTTCTTCTTCGGTCAGGGTGTTGCGGTAGGTCCGGCCACCCTTGGGCACGACCACGACCT
Organism: Pseudomonas sp. S2_H10; assembly: GCF_054668285.1. Lineage (NCBI taxonomy): Bacteria > Pseudomonadati > Pseudomonadota > Gammaproteobacteria > Pseudomonadales > Pseudomonadaceae > Pseudomonas > Pseudomonas sp. S2_H10. The sequence continues at coordinate 6,065,057 of NZ_CP162754.1, read as the reverse complement.
GGGCGAACAGGCCATTGGCGTTGTTGCCCGCCGCGCCCTCGCCACCGAAGGTCGCGCCACGGCTGCTGACATCGAACGCGCCTTCGCGCTCGGCGTACAAGGTATAGGAACGGCTGCTGCCAGGGGCGACGAGGCTGTTGGCGTTGCGCCCGGTATAGGAGGCGATGTCATCGATGCTGTTGACGGCCTGCAAGCCGTTGACCTGGAACCCGACATGACGGTCGGCCACCTGCTCATCGGCCTTGAAGTTTTCGGCGTTGCCGGTCCCGCCACCCTCTTGCTCTTCCCCTTCCTCGTCCTCCTGCTCAAACCCGTCATGGCTGCCCGGGTTGGCCTGATAGGCCAGCAGGTTTTGCAGATTGATGGTCAGGCAATCGCCGGCAGCCACACGCAACACCAGCGGACGCGGACGCTTGTCTGGCCGCAGGGACACCTTGCCCGGCACTGCTGCGCCGCCTTGGGCGAGGGAAACGTCATGGTCGTCGACCACATCGCGACGCAGGGCGAACATCATGCCGTTGACGTTCTGCGCACCCAGGCGGTTGAACATCAGCGGCTGATCGAACGCCACGACGTTGGCTACCAGATTGCGCTCGCAACGTGCAGCTGCGCTGGCCATCTCGATGCCGAGCATCGATGTCACCAACAACAGCAAATTAATCAGGGACGGGGCGTGGGATATGCCGATCATCGTCTCGGGCCTCACAACGGGTTTTCAGGGATCACTTCACGACAAATGGTCGAGAGCAATCCTCATGCCATAAATATTTTCGTTATTAATCAATTAGTTATATTCACGACTTGATACGCCGGGGGATATACCCCACCCAATCCCCCACTTTCTCGCCGGGGCCACCATTCCCCACTATTGGGGAAAACCGCCCCCAGGGTTTCGATCACAGCGGGGCGTCCGCAGCCAGGCCCTGCAAACGCCGATACTGGTTCAACACGTTGGGCACATAACGCTGGGTTTCGGCGAACGGCGGGACCACGTTGCCGCGGCTGAGCACCGCCTGCGGGCCGGCGTTGTAGGCCGCCACGGCGAGGCGGATGTCGTTGTCGAACATCGTCATCAGGCGCTTGAGATAGCGGGCGCCGCCCTGGATGTTGGCCTTCGGGTCGTAGGCGTTGGTCACGCCCATTTCGCGGGCGGTGTCGGGCATCAATTGCATCAGTCCGCGAGCGCCCTTGGGTGAGGTGGCGCGGGCGTTGTAGCTCGATTCCGCCTTGATCACCGCATGCAGCAGCGCCGCCGGCAATTCATTGGCCGTGGCCGCCGCCGACACCAGCTCGGCATAGGGTTGCGCGGCGATCATCTGCGGTTGCTGGTCGAGGCTGACGACCGCCGCATCGGGCTCGCGGATCACCCGCTCATAGTGGCGTCCGGGGCGGTGGACATTGGACAGGACGTAGCTGCCATTGGCATCCACGGAAACAAACACATCGGCCTGGACGGCGCCGGTCAGCACCAGCAGACCCAGCAACCCGGTGGTGAGTGATTTCATTGTTAGACCTCCCCTTCCCGGCCCCGAAAATTGGGGGTATTGCCCCAGTGGCCAGTCGTGGAACAGCCATACGCAAGCACTGTGCCGTAAGTGCGAAGGCCCGTAGTACGGGGGGTGCGGCGGGATCACCAGCCGTGAGCATGGCAATTGCATGCAGCTGCATAGCAACTCTGCTGCCTACCGTGCGAGGTCATCATGAATCAGCATCTGCGTTATGCCCGGCGAACCCAAAGCGGGTTCACCCTGCTCGAACTGTTGGTGGTGCTGGTGGTGCTGGGGCTGTTGGCCGGCATCGTGGCGCCGAAGTATTTCGCCCAACTGGGCCGCTCCGAAGTGAAAGTGGCCAAGGCGCAAATCGAAGGCTTGAGCAAAGCCCTGGACATTTACCGCCTCGAGGTCGGCCATTACCCGACGACTGAACAGGGCCTGCAGGCGCTGGTCGCGGCCCCCGCCGACGAACCGCGCTGGACCGGCCCGTACCTGCAGAAAAAACTGCCCCAGGACCCTTGGGGCCGCAACTACAGCTATCGCTATCCCGGTGAAAACAGCGAATACGACCTGTTGTCCATGGGCAAGGACGGGCAACCCGGCGGCGAAGGCGAAAACGCCGAAGTCACCAACTGGAACTGACGGCTATGGCGACCATGCGCTTTCATCTCAAAGCCGTCGGCAAGGCCGGTGTCGTCTCCCTGACCGTCGAGGCGCCAGGGCAAAGCGAAGCCCGGCGCATCGCCGAAGACCAGGGCCTGCGGGTAGTCAGCCTGCACGCCGAGCGCCATTGGCGTGCGTTGCGCCTGAACAAGCGCGAGACGTTCAACCTGGTGTTGTTCAGCCAGGAGCTGACCACCTTGCTCAACGCCGGCCTGCCGCTGATCGATGCGCTGGAAAGCCTGGCAGAAAAGGAAAACGCGCCACAAGCCCGCAAAACCCTGAGCGAGCTGGTGCGCTTGCTCTATGAGGGCAAATCGTTCTCCCAGGCCCTGGGCCAGTTGTCGGCGGTTTTCCCGCCTTTGTACGTGGCGCTGGTGCAGTCCAGCGAGAAGACCGGCGCCGTCGGCGATGCCCTGGGCCGCTATGTCAGCTATCGGCAGCGCATGGACGAGGTTCGCCAGAAGATCATCAGCGCGTCGATCTACCCCATGCTGTTGCTGGTCGTGGGCGGTGGCGTGGTGTTGTTCCTGATGGGCTACGTGGTACCGCGCTTCAGCCTGGTATTCGAAGGGTTGGGGTCGAACCTGCCCTGGCTGTCGCAGATCCTGATGAGCAGCGGCATGTTCCTTCACGCCCACCAGGGCGAGTTCTTCGGGGGCTTGCTGGCCATCATCGTCGCCCTCGTCCTGCTCCAGCGCCAACCGGCCTTCCGACGGGGGCTGGACCGCGTGATCGAAAAACTCCCCGCGGTGCATCAGCGCATCTTCATGTATGAGCTGGCGCGCTTCTACCGTTCGCTGGGCATTCTGCTGCAGGGCGGCATTCCCCTCGTCACCGCCATGGGCATGGTGCGCAACCTGCTCACCGTCGCCTCCCGCAGTCGGCTGGACCAGGCCTGCGAACGGGTACGCGAAGGGCAATCGCTGTCGACCGCGCTGGAACTCAATCACCTGGTGACGCCGGTGTCCCTGCGCCTGCTGCGCGCCGGTGAACAGTCCGGCAACCTCGGGCAGATGATGGAGCGCAGCGCCGATTTCTATGACGAAGAAATCAGCCGCTGGATCGAATGGTTCGTGCGGCTGTTCGAACCCTTGCTCATGACCTTCATCGGCCTGTTGATCGGGGTGATCGTGATCCTGATGTACATCCCGATTTTCGAACTGGCCTCGAGCATTCACTGACCTTTTGCAACAAGGTCGTGCTGCACGTTGCATTGTTTTCAACAACCGACTGAATAAATCGGTCCGCCGAGGTGTTTATCAAGTTCCCACGGGGAAAAAAAGGTTCTTCACGCAATCCCGGGAAACACCGATAACGCAATACCTGTAGGAGCCGGCTTGCCGGCGATGGACTCAAGTGCGCCGCGTTTATCCGGTTCACACGCGTTATCGTTAACGACCATCGCTGGCAAGCCAGCTCCTACAGAGACCGCGTCCTGGTCGAAAATGAAATGATCTCCAAACCAGAGAAAGCCCAAAAAAAGCAGCACGTTGCACTGTTAATCAACGTTCCAATCTGAATAAAAAAGACGGAGAACGACATGCACATCAATAAGCTTTTACTCGCAGTAGCTATTGGCGCGGTTCTGTCGGCGTCTACCGTATTGATTCCGGACAGCCTGTCCGGGGTATCCAGTGCCCAGGCCAAGGATGGGGGTAGTGGTGGTGGCGGTGGGGGTGGTGGTGGCGGCAATGGAGGTGGTGGCGGCGGTGGCAATGGAGGTGGCGGCGGCGGTGGCAATGGAGGCGGCGGTGGCAATGGAGGCGGCGGTGGCGGCGGCAATGGAGGCGGTGGCGGTGGCGGCAATGGCGGCAGTCACGGCGGAAGCGGCAGTGGTGGCAACGGCGGAAACAGCGGCAGCGGCCACAGCGGCGACCATGGCAGTAACAGCGGCCATGGCAATTCCAACAGCGGTTCGAGCCACTCCGGATCGGTTTCGTCCTCCGGGCGCAGCGGCACCCATGATGAACCCGGGGATGACCATGGCGTCCATGCCAACGGCGAGCCCGGCGATGACCATGGCGTTCATGCCAATGGCGAAATCGGTGATGATCGCGGCGTCCATGCCAATGGCGAAATCGGTGATGATCGCGGCGTCCACGCCGAGCCCGGGGATGACAAAAGGAGCTGATTCACACTGAACCCCATACAACACAAACGAACCTGTGGGAGCGAGCTTGCTCCCACAATGGTTTATGTGAACAGTGCCTTACAACCCACCCTCAACCCGATCCAGCCGTTCGCGCAAAAAATCAACCAGCGCCTGCACCGGCCGCGAACCCTGCCGGTGTTGCGGATAGACCGCCGACAACGTCAGCGGCTCCGGCCGCCAATCCCCCAGCACTTGCACCAGCCTTCCATCCTTCAGCGCCGAACCGACAATGAAGGTCGGCAAATAGGTGATCCCCAGGCCCGCAATGGCCGCATCCCTGAGCACCTCGCCATTGTTGACACGCATTCGCCCGGTGACGTTGACCGTGAGCGGCTTGCCCTGCCCCGCAAAACGCCATTGCACCTGTCGACCATGGCCGTACGGCAGGCAGTCATGCCCGTGCAGATCCTCAGGCTTGCGCGGCGTGCCGCGCTCGGCCAGGTACGCGGGGCTGGCGCAGTACACCCGCTCAATGGAGGCAATGCGTCGGGCGATCAGTGTCGAGTCTTCCAGTGTGCCGATGCGTAACGCCAGGTCGTAACCTTCACCGAGCAGATCCACAGGACGATCGCTCAAATCCATCTCCACCGTGACGTCGCGATAACGCTGCAAAAACACCGGCAACAGGCATCCCAGGTGCGCCAGTGCGAACGACAGCGGCGCACTCACACGGAGGGTCCCGCGGGGCTCGGTGGTCTGGCCGGCGATACCCTGCTCCACTTGTTCGACTTCGCCGAGCAGGCGCAAGGCCGATTCGTAATAGCTCTGTCCCAGCGGCGTGACATCCAGGCGCCGGGTCGAGCGATTGAGCAAGCGCACGCCCAGGCGTTCTTCGAGTTGCATCAAGCGGCGGCTGACAAACTGTTTGGACAGGCCCAGTTGATCGGCGGCAGCCGTGAAGCTGCCGGAGTCCATGACCTGGCAAAAAATACGCATATCTTCGAAGGGGTTCATTGTCACTTCCAGGTTGACAGTCAAACACTTTATAGCCGCTTTTTCCCTGCCTGGCACAGCATTAATCTTCGCTCACGGCGCTGAAACCGCCTTCCCCCGGAAATAGCCGCGCACACCCTTAAATGGAGTTTCCCCATGTCCTTGCTCCTCGATCATTTGCTCTCCCTGAGCGCCCTGCTGCTGGCCATCGACGCCCTGCTCTGGCACCTCGCGCCGTTCAAGCATCGCGTGATCCGGGTCGGGGTGCGCCTGGCGCTGTTCCTGCTGTTCAGCGCGGTGCTGATCAACGCCGGGGTCAGTCCGTTGCAGGCGCCATTGTTTGCCGATGATCGCGTGGCGCAGCTGGGGGCCACGGCGCTGGGCATCCTGTGGTGGCTGTACGCGGCGCGGGTGCTCACCGAAGTGATCGGCCTGGTCCTGGTGCGGCGCATCGGCCACAGCGGCCGGTTGCTGCAGGATGTCATCGGCGCACTGGTGTTCCTGATTGCCGTCGTCGCCGCCGCCGGCTATGTACTGGAACTGCCGGTGAAAGGCCTGCTGGCGACCTCCGGCGTCGTCGCCATCGTGGTGGGCCTGGCCTTGCAGAGCACCCTGAGCGACGTGTTCTCCGGCATCGTGCTCAACACCACCAAGCCGTATCAGGTCGACGACCGGGTTTCCATCGATGGCATTGAAGGCAAGGTGCTGGACATCGACTGGCGCGCCACCCATCTGCTGACCAGCGCCGGCAGCACGGCAGTGGTGCCGAACTCGGTGGCGGCCAAGGCGAAGATCGTCAACCTCAGCCGCCCGTTCAATCTGCACGGCGTGTCGATCAGCATTCAGGTGCCCAACCACATCCGCCCGCGTCGGGTGCTCGATGCCCTGGACCGCACCCTTCAGGGCAGCAGCAGCCTGCTGCTCGATCCGCCGCCCAAAGCCGTGCTCAAGGAGGCCGGCGAAACCATGTCCGAATACGTGGCCAGCGGCTTCATCGCCGAACTGGGAAAAAAGGGCGAAGTGCGCAATCAACTGTTCGACCTGGCCCATCGGCACCTTGAAGCGGCAGGCATTTCCCGGCAGCCCGATGGCGTGATCGAGCCGTCGACCCGCGCACGGGCCTTGCTCGATGAAGTGAAAGTCTTCCGCTCCCTGAGCGCCGAGGAGCGTGATCACCTGGCGCGCAACATGGTGGCGCAGCAGTACGCGGCCGGTGAAGTGGTGCTGGATCTGGAGGAAGTACCGGACAGCCTGTTCGTCATCGCCACCGGTGTGGTCAGCGCCACGGTCCCCGACGGCAACACGCAGATCGAAGCCGGACGCATGGGCCCGAGTGAGGTCATGGGTGAACAGAGCATCCTCGCCGACACTCCGTCCCAGGCCCGCTTCACCGCCATGACCTCAAGCATCATTTATCGCCTCGACAAATCCCTGACCCGCCACTGCATGGAGCAACGGCGCGAAGTCGACCGGGCGTTGAACAAGCTGCAAGCGGTGCGCCAGCAGAACAGCCGGATGGCGTTGATGGCCAAACCGGTGGTGGTCAGGAAAGGTGGGTTTTTGAGTTGGTTGCAGAACCGCTGATCAATGGTTCACACAAAACCCTGTGGGAGCTGGCTTGCCAGCGAAGAGGGAGTGTCAGTGACATTGATGTCGTCTGACAGGCCGTCTTCGCTGGCAAGCCAGCTCCCACAGGTGATGGGGCTTACTGGGCGGTGAACTTGGTGTAGCTATTGATCAGGTTGCGATAGTTCGGCAGGCGTTCGGACAGCAGGTTGGCCAGGCCTTCCATGTCGTTGCGCCAGTCGCCTTGCAGTTCGCAGGCCACGGAGAACCAGTTCAGCAGTTGCGCACCGGCGGCCGACATGCGCGCCCACGCCGCTTGTTGCACAGTGGTGTTGAAGGTGCCGGAAGCGTCGGTCACCACAAACACGTCAAAACCTTCGGCAATCGCCGACAGGGTCGGGAACGCCACGCACACGTCGGTCACCACACCGGCGATGATCAGTTGCTTGCGGCCGGTGGCCTTGATCGCCTTGACGAAGTCTTCGTTGTCCCAGGCGTTGATCTGGCCCGGGCGGGCAATGAACGGCGCGTCCGGGAACTGCGCCTTGAGCTCCGGCACGATCGGCCCGTTCGGACCGCTGTCGAAGCTGGTGGTGAGGATGGTCGGCAGTTTGAAGAACTTGGCGATGTCGCCCAGCGCCAGCACGTTGTTCTTGAACTCGTTGGGGGTGAAATCCTGTACCAGCGAAATCAGACCGGTCTGGTGGTCGACCAGCAATACCACGGCATCGTCTTTGTTCAGGCGTTTGTACGGAACGTTGCTCATTGGAAACTCCTTGATGGATGGTTGTCGCAGTCAGCGCCGACCTCTCGGGCCGGCGTTTTTTTGAATTCGTCAGAAGGCAAAACACGAGCAGCCAAAGGCACCCCAGAAACCGGCGAAATCGCTGACCGGTGCGTTCGACAGGCGGGCCCGTTCATGGCTGTGGGAATGCACCGCGCACGGCCCGCTGCAATGGTGAACCTGGGCCTGCATCGGCGAGGTCGGGCGCCAGTGGCCCGGCACCTTCACCACCGGCGACCAATCCGGCAGCACCGGCACACTGGCCGGCCCGAGCTTCTCGAAGTCACCGGCGCCGTACACCACTTTGCCGCCGACCACGGTCAACACCGACTCGATCCACTTGATCGCCTCTTCATCGACGCTGAAAAAATCCGCGCTCAGGGCGGCGACGTCGGCCAGTTGCCCGACCTTGATCTGGCCCTTCTTGCCTTGCTCCGACGAGAACCAGGCGCTGCCGTGGGTGAACAGTTCCAGCGCGGTCAGGCGCGACAGGCCTTCGGCGTGCAACTCCAGACCGCCGACGGTGCGGCCACTGACCATCCAGTACAGCGAGGTCCACGGGTTGTAGCTCGACACCCGCGTGGCATCGGTACCGGCGCCGACCGGTACGCCCTCGGCCAGCATGCGCTTGATCGGTGGCGTGGCTTCGGCCGCTTTCGCGCCGTAACGCTCGACGAAATATTCACCCTGGAACGCCATGCGATCCTGAATCGCAATGCCGCCACCCAGCGCCCTCACCCGCTCGATGTTCTGCGGGGTGATGGTTTCGGCATGATCAAAAAACCACGGCAGGCCGTTGAACGGAATGTCGCGGTTGACCTTCTCGAACACGTCGAGCATGCGGCTGATGGATTCGTTGTAGGTGGCGTGCAAGCGGAACGGCCAGCGTTGCTCCACAAGGTGACGCACCACCGGCTCCAACTCGGCTTCCATGGTTTGCGGCAGGTCCGGGCGCGGTTCAAGGAAGTCTTCGAAGTCCGCCCCCGAGAACACCAGCATTTCCCCGGCGCCGTTGTGCCGCAGGTAGTCATCGCCCTGGTGCAGCTTCACGCTGCCGGTCCAGTTCTTGAAGTCGGTCAGCTCTTCCTTGGGCTTCTGGGTGAACAGGTTGTAGGCGATGCGCACGGTCAGTTGCTCATCCTTCGCCAACTGCTCGATCACCTGATAATCGTCCGGGTAATTCTGGAAACCGCCGCCGGCATCGATGGCGCTGGTCAGGCCCAGGCGATTGAGTTCGCGCATGAACTGACGGGTCGAGTTGACCTGATACTCCAGCGGCAGCTTCGGCCCCTTGGCCAGCGTCGAGTACAGAATCATCGCGTTGGGCCGTGCCACCAGCATGCCGGTCGGCTCGCCATTGGCGTCGCGCACGATCTCGCCACCCGGCGGGTTCGGCGTGTCGCGGGTGTAACCGGCGACACGCAACGCGGCGCGGTTGAGCAAGGCGCGGTCGTACAGGTGCAGCACGAACACCGGCGTGTCCGGTGCCGCCTGGTTGAGCTCCGCCAGGGTCGGCATGCGCTTCTCGGCGAACTGGAATTCGTTCCAGCCACCGACCACCCGCACCCACTGTGGCGTCGGCGTGCGGTCCGCCTGATCCTTGAGCATGCGCAAGGCGTCGGCCAGGGACGGCACGCCTTCCCACCGCAGTTCGAGGTTGTAGTTCAAGCCGCCGCGAATCAGGTGCAGGTGCGAGTCGTTGAGCCCGGGGATCACACAACAGCCCTTGAGGTCGATGACCTGGGTGTTCGAGCCCCGCAGGGCCATGGCCTGGGCATCGTTGCCGACCACGACAAAACGCCCCTCGCTGATCGCCACGGCGCTCGCGAGCGGTTTCTCGCGGTCAACGGTATGGAATTGGCCATTGAACAGAATCAGATCGGCGTTCATCACGGTTCCTCGTGCGAAGTAGTAGGAGACAGCCAGGGCTCGAACAGCCGCGTCGCCATGGGCATGAAGAGGTAGACCACCGACACCACGATGGTCAGGGTGATCAGGAACGTGGCCACCACGTAGCTGGAAAGAAAACTGTTGAGCCCAAGCAACGGCCCCCAGAGCAGCGGCACCAGCAAGGTGTGCGGCAGGATCACCAGCAGCGTCACCACGGCCTGCTTCCAGCGCGGCGGTGGCGTCCCGGCTTCGGCCTGGGGCGAGAACCAGAACTCGTTGAGCGGATTGACCTCGGTCTGGTCGCCGTCGGCCAGCATCGGTGCGGCTTCGTCGACCAGCGCCTGGCGCTGCGGCGAGTCGAGCCAGTTCTGCATCGCCTCGGTCGAGCAAAAACGCAGCACGCAGGTGTAGCTGTCGAGCCCGGCGTTCTTGCCACGCACCACATCCACCCCCAAGTGCCCGACGTTCTGCGCGGCCACCCTGACGATGTTGCGCAGCCAGGCTTCATAAGGCACTTCGAAACCGGCCTTGACCCGGTGCTTGACGATCAGGGTCACCACCTCGTCAGGCCCGGGACTGGCAGGCTCGCGGCGATTGAGTTCAGACATGGCAAGGCTCCGGCGCAACGGACATCAAATGCAAAAACCACCGGCGTCGAGCCGCCGGGACAGAACTCGATAGTGCCGGGGCCGGAGGAGGAAAAATTGAATGTACGTGCTCTGTTTGCGGGAGGACCGAGAGCGACCAAACGACATGGAATCCTGCGGGAGCGAGCCTGCTCGCGATAGCGGTGGGTCAGCCAACATCTCTTTTGAATGTGCCGGCCTCTTCGCGAGCAGGCTCGCTCCCACAATTGGATCGGGTACATCTGTGAGGGATTGGTCGGCTTGCAGTCCGTCTTCGCGGGCAAGCCCGCACAGGGATTGGGTACATCTGAGAGAGATTGGGTGGCTGTCAGGCCGCCATCGCTGGCAAGCCAGCTCCTACAGTTGATCGGTGTACGCCCATGCTCTTCACCACTCATCAGGCCGAGCGTTAGCTCGCCTGCAGCTCTTGATCTTGATCCACCCGCCCCCTCGGAAGGCTGAGTGGAGGTGTTCATCCGGGGAGGGGCGCGCAGCGCCGTTCGACGCAGTCGAACACGCTGCATGTAGGTCGTCGCGAAGCAGACCGGAGGGCAGTGTCCCCGGATGGATACCGGAGCGAGGGAACCCCGAGCCTAGGCGAGGGGCCGGACGCAAGGGGCGAGCGTTTTTTTGGTTACTTTTTTTAGGCGCTTGTAAAAAAAGTGACTCGCCGTAAGGGCGAAACCATAAGCCGCCGTTACCTAAAAAACGGATATGTACACAGTCAAGAACAAACATCCAAAGCCATAAACTGACCGATCCGCGACCGCAACCACCGCTCCGCCGGATCATTGTCATGCACCCCGCTCCAGGCCATCGACAACTGCGCCGCCTCGATCTCGAACGGCGGATCCTCGGCCCGCAACCCACACCCCTCCACCAACGCACACGCCGCATAATCCGGCACCGTGGCAATCATCTCGGTCCCGGCGAGCAACGCCCGCAACCCACTGAACTGCGGCACCCCCAACACCACACGACGACTACGCCCGACCTTCGCCAGATCCAGATCGATATTGCCGCTCAAGTCCCCCGAGAACGACACCATCGCATGAGGCCGCTCGCAGTACTCGTCCAGGCTCAGCGTCCCCGGCCGGGTATCACCGCGCAGCACCTTGCAGGGAATATCGCGCAGCTTCCTGCGCTTGGCATTGGCCGGCAGGTCCGTGGTGTAGCTCACGCCCACCGAGATCTCCCCCGACGCCAGCAACGCCGGCATCAACAGGTAATTGGCGCGCCGAACGACCACGACAATCCCCGGCGCCTCTTCCTGCAACTGCCGCAGCAACGGCGGAAACAGGCCGAACTCGGCATCGTCCGACAGTCCGATGCGAAACACATCGCAACTGGTCGCCGGATCAAACTCCTTGGCCCGGCTGACCGCACCGGAAATGGTGTCCATCGCCGGTTGCAGCTCCTTGAGAATCGCCAGCGCCCGTGCCGTCGGCTCCATGCCGCGACCGTTGCGCAGCAGCAAGGGGTCGTCGAACAGATCGCGCAAACGCCCCAGCGCGGCACTCACCGCCGGTTGACCCATGAACAGTTTTTCGGCGACGCGGGTCAGGTTCTTTTCGAACATCAGGGCTTCGAAAATCACCAGCAGGTTCATGTCGACGCGACGCAGATCGTTACGGTTCATAGGCACTGTTCCCTTGTGTATTCAGCCAGGCGCGAGGCCCGGAATTGTGTCTGACTTTATCCGGGACGTCCCGCGTTGAACGAGGAATTAACAACGATTAACTCGCAAGCCAGAGCCTTCGGTACCAAGAATGAAGCCTACCGACTCGGACATTCGCCATGGCTCACGTTCAGCAAAATGCCGCCCCCGCGCCATTCACGCCGGCGCCAAAGAAAAGCACCGGCGGCCTCAGCCCGCATCGCGAACGGTTGGTCAAACGACTGATCCTCGAACGCCTCGGCGACAGCCTGGAAGTCACCGAGCTGGCTCAGGCCTGCGCCCTCTCGCGCAGTCATTTCTCCCGCGCCTTCAAGTGCAGCACCGGCCGCTCGCCGCAGGACTGGATTCGCCAGCAGCGCGTCACCCTGGCCAAGCAATTGATCCAGTACACCGACATGAGCCTGACGCAGATCAGCCTCGAATGCGGCTTCTGCGATCAGGCGCACTTCTGCCACATCTTCACCCGCAGCGAAGGCATCAATCCGTTTGCCTGGCGCTGTCAGTTTGTCCGCGGTACCACTCATAAGGAAAAAAGATCGCAGACTGCGCCGGCGATCTTTTGACCTGGCGTGTCAGCTTTCCAGAAACGCCAGCAGGTCAGCATTGAGCTGATCCTTGTGGGTGTCCGTCAAACCGTGAGGGGCGCCCGGGTAAATCTTCAGGGTCGAGCCCTTTACCAGCTTGGCCGATGAGACGCCCGCCGCTTCGTACGGCACCACCTGATCCGCATCGCCATGCACCACCAGGGTCGGCACGTCGAACTTCTTCAAGTCTTCGGTGAAGTCGGTTTCCGAGAACGCCTTGATGCAGTCATGGGCGTTCTTGTGGCCGGCCATCATGCCTTGCATCCAGAACCAGTCGATCATGCCCTGGGACGGTTTTGCGCCGGGTTTGTTGAAGCCGAAGAACGGGCCGCTGGCGAGGTCGATGTACAGCTGCGAACGGTCGGCCAGGGAGGCCTGGCGGATGCCGTCGAACACTTCCAGCGGCAGGCCGCCGGGGTTGGCTTCGGTCTTGAGCATCAGCGGCGGCACCGCGGAAATCAGCCCGGCCTTGGCCACGCGGCCGGTGCCGTGGCGACCGATGTAACGCGCCACCTCGCCACCGCCGGTGGAGAAACCGAACAGCACGGCGTTTTGCAGGTCGAGCAGCTCGATCAACTGCGCCAGGTCGTCGGCGTAATGGTCCATGTCATTGCCCGACCACGGCTGGCTGGAACGCCCATGACCGCGACGGTCGTGGGCGATGACCCGGTAGCCTTTGGACGCCAGGAAGATCATCTGCGATTCCCAGCTGTCGGCGTTGAGCGGCCAGCCGTGGCTGAAGACAACCGGCTGACCGGTGCCCCAGTCCTTGTAGTAGATCTCGACGCCGTCGCGGGTAGTGAAGGTGCTCATGGGTGATGCCTCCTTAACGAGTTTTATTGGGGGGGTGAATCAAACTGGCAGCCGGTTGATGCGATCGGCCAGGCGCGCCACCCGCTCGCCCAGGTGCGCGGCGGTGCAGCGATCTTCGGACGGTGGGGCATCGTCGGGGGATTGCTCGACATTCGACTGGGCCATGGCGCCCAGTGAGCTGCCCAGGCGATTGAGTTGACCGTTGAACGCACCAGTGCTGGAGCGTGCCGGCAGCAGGTCGAGGCCGACCCAGATCATCGAATGCTGGGCGGCGAACACCGCCATCTGCAGCAAGGTGTTGAGCTTGTCGCCGCACAGGCAGCCGGAATTGGTGAAGCCGGCGGCGAGCTTGTCGCGCCACGGCTGGGTCAGGTAGAACGCCGCCGTGGCTTCCATGAACGCCTTGAAGGCCCCCGAGGCACTGCCCATGTAGGTCGGCGCGCCAAAGATGATGGCGTCGGCGTTGTGCAGCCGTTCCCAGTGCTCGTGCACCTCCTCGACCGGGATCAATCGGCAGGTGCTGCCCTGATGACGCTCCACGCCAGCGGCCACCGCTTCGGCCAGGACCCGGGTGTGACCGTAGCCGCTGTGATAGATCACCACCACGTTGCTCATTGCCCTGTCCTTGCGATGGATTGAATCCTTGGTGATTCTTGGACTCAGACCGGGCACACGACGAGTTAATCGTTGTTAATTTTCCATGGCGCGCAAAAAGCCCCCGCAAGCGCTGTCCATCTGTCGCGCCCAATGATCACGGGACCAACAGCCACCGGCCGATACGCTACAGTCTATGCCTGCCCCGTCAGTCACCCGGACGGCGCATTGCGCTGGCTGAAAAACCTGAGGAATATGCTCGAAAACCGCGTACTAGACGGATGCAGCAGGAGCGACTCGTTGACCCTATCCCCCGACCAGGCTGTGCATTTCGGCCCTTACCGGGTCTACCCCGGACAACGCCAGGTGATGGAGGCTGACCAGCCCTTGCGCCTGGGCCGGCGCGCCATGGACATCCTGTTGATCCTGCTGGAACACGCCGGCAATGTGGTCAGCAAGCAACAATTGATCGCCCGGGTCTGGCCCGACACTGTGGTCGAGGACATCAACCTGCGGGTGCACATGGCCGCGTTACGCAAGGCACTCGGCGACGGCCAGGCCGGCCAGCGCTACATCGTCACCGTGGCCCAACGCGGGTACAGCTTCGTCGCGCCCTGTTCGCTCGAACAGCCCGGACAGGCACCGGCACCCGCAGCTGCCGCGCCAAGCGTGCATAACCTGCCCGTACGCCGCACCCGCATGATCGGGCGGCAAACGCTGATCGACAACCTGGTGACGCAACTGCCCCGCCAGCGTTTCATCACCCTCGTCGGCCCCGGCGGCATCGGCAAGACCACCGTGGCCCTGCGGGTCGCCGAACTGATGATCGGCCACTACCGGGACGGCATTCGCCTGCTGGACCTGGCGCCGATCAACTGCCCGCTGATGATCGACGGCCACCTGGCGACGCTGCTCGAACTGGCCCTGCACGACGATGCCCCGCTTGACGGGCTTGCCGACCATCTGCGCGAGCGGCACATGCTGCTGGTCATCGACAATTGCGAACACCTGGTCGATGCCATCGCCCCGCTCTGCGAAAACATCCTGCGCAGTGCGCCACACGTGCACATCCTCACCACCAGCCGCGAGAGCCTGCGGGCCGAAGGGGAATTCGTCCAGCGCCTGGATTCACTCGACTGCCCGCCGCCCATCGCCGTCCTCGACCGCGCCCAGGCCATGACCTTTTCCGCCTTGCAACTGTTCGTCGAGCGGGCCATGACCAGCCACGACAGCTTTGAACTGACGGACGATGAGCTGCCGCTGTTGATCGACATCTGCCACCGACTGGACGGCATTCCGCTGGCCATCGAACTGGCTGCGGCGCAAGTGCGCGACTTCGGATTGCACGGATTGCTGGCACAGTTGCAAAGCAACCTGCGGGTGCTGACCCAGCCCGGCCAGGCACCGCTGGCACGCCATCAGACCTTGCGCGCAACCCTGGACTGGAGCTTCGAGCTGCTCAATGCCTGCGAAAAAACCTGCCTGCGCCGACTGAGCGTGTTTCGCGGTGGCTTCACCCTGGCGTCGGCAGCGGCGGTGATCGTCGGCGAGCACATCGAACCCCGCGAGGTGTTCGGTTCGATCACCCAATTGGTCGCCAAGTCGCTGCTGAACGTGGAGGTGGGCGACGAAGACGTGTACTACCGCTTGCTCGATACCACCCGCCACTACGCCCTGGAACAGCTCACGCAGACCGCCGACCTGCCCGGCACCCGGGAACGGCATGCCGAGCGCTGTCTGGCGCTGATGCAACAGGCGCAGGAGGAATGGGAAAAAACCTCGACGGCGCTGTGGATCGAACGCTATGGCCGGGCACTGGAAGACATCCGCGCAGCGCTTGACTGGGGGTTGCACGCGCAGGGGCCACGGGCCCTGGCGATTCGCCTGGCCGCGACGTCCACCCCCTTGTGGCAGGAGCTGTCGCTGCTCAAGGAACATGGTGGTTATGTGCGCAAGGCGCTGGCCTTGCTCGATCAGTCGGCCGAGCCTTGCCCGCGCTTGAAGATGGCCCTCAAGCTGGCCTTGGGCAGTGCCTGCTACCACGCTCAGGGGGGTACCAGCGAAACCATTGGCGCCTTTGTCAGCGCCAGGACCCTGGCCAGGCAGCTCAATGACGTGGCCGGTCAGCTGCGGGCGATTTCCGGTCACCTGGCCGTCAACCTCAGCTGCGGTCATTATCAGATGGCCCTGGAGCAGAGCCGGCAATTCGACCGGCTCGGGCTGCACGACGACGCCGTGATGTCCTTGAGCACGCACCGGTTGCGCGTGCTGGCCCTGCATTTTTCCGGCGACCAGCATCAGGCCCGCGAGCATGCCGAACAGGTGCTGCAACGCATGGCCCATAGCGGTTATCTCAACCGATTCACCCATGGGTTCGGCGTGCAGTACGACCAGAGTGTCGCGGCGCTGACCATCCACGCGCGCATCCTCTGGCTGCAAGGCCAACCGGAACAGGCCTGGCGCGCTGCCCGGCAGGCGCTGGACATCGCGTTGCAGATCAACCACGGCACCTCGATCTGCTACACCCTGGCGCTCGCCGGCTGCCTGATCGCTCACTACAACGGCGATACCCGCAGCGCCCGCGAACTCCTGCGCCTGCTGCTGCAGCAGGCGCAGAAACACTCGGTTCTACTGTTCCATGACTGGGCGCAACACTATGCGCGGGTGATCGGCGGCACCGCCGTTCGGCCAACCGGCCGCCCAAGCGTTGGACTGATCAAGGACATCATGGTCACGCTGGACTCGACCTGCGTCGACGACGATTTGCTTGAGCACGCGCAAAACGCTGCGGCGGACTGGAGCACGGCGGAGATTCTGCGGGCCAGGGCCCAGGCGTTGCTGGCAACGGATTGTCCGGTCAGGGCCGCGACGGCCGAAACGCTGCTGCTCAAGGCACTCGACGTGGCCAAGACCCAGGGCGCCCTGGCCTGGGAACTGCGCAGCGCCACCTCGCTGGCGCAGTTGTGGCAGCGTCAGGGCCAGCCCCGCCGGGCGCATGCGTTGCTGGCAACGGTCTACCAGCGCTTCACCGAAGGTTTTGCCACGCCAGACCTGATGACGGTTCGCCGGCTACTCGACGAGTTGCAATGCCACGTGCACGCCTGACGGCCTGTGCATTTGCCGGATGTAACCGGCATAACGCAGCTCCAGGGTGCGCAACTCGCCACTGAGTTCGAGCTTTTCCAGTGCGTAGGTGCGGGTGGTGTTGAGGAAGCGGTAACGGGTCACCCCGCCGCCCTGCTCCGGGGACAGCAGTGACTTGAGCGCGAGGCTCTCCATGACCTGGATCAGCTCGGCGACGGGCAGCCTGTCGCAGCTGATCACCCCGATCGCAGCGTCCCGGGTAAACGCCATCTTGAACACGGCCAGGCGCTGCAACACGGTTTGCTCCAGCGCAGTCAACCGTTCGAAGCTCCAGTCCAGCGCGGCCTTGAGGGTCTGATGCCGGGGAACGGCCGTGCGACGGCCCTGGGTCAATAACTGAAAACAGTTGCCGAGCTGGGCCTGCAACCCCACCAGCGCCAACGCATCGATCTGCGCTGCGGCCAGCTCGATCGCCAACGGCAGGCCATCCAGGCGCCGGCAGATTTCGCGCACGACCTTGAGGTCCTGTTCGCGCAGGGCGAAACCTTGCTGACGGGCCCGGGCACGGCTGACAAACAGCTGCACCGCCGAATACCCCATGACCTCGGCCACACTGCGCAGCGCCGAGGCCGGCGGCACCGCCAGCGATGGCAGCCGCAGCACGGTTTCGCCCTCGGACTTGAGCGGCTCGCGGCTGGTGGCGAGGATCGACAGTCGGGGCATCGACTGCAGCAGTGTCTCGACCAACGTGCGGCAGCGTTCAAGCAAGTGCTCGCAGTTGTCCAGCACCAACAGGGCATGGCGCTGCGACAGCGCCTCCAACGGCGTGCCGACCTTCAGCTCAAGGGTTCGCGCGAGATGATCGTTCACTTGTGCCGGGTCATCGATCGCCGCCAGGTCCACCAGCCACACGCCGTCTCGATAGTGCTGCAACAGCAGTTCGGCCACGCGCAGGGCCACGGTGGTCTTGCCGATCCCGCAAGGCCCGACCAGGGTCATGAAACGCCGGACCGGCAACTGCCGCACCAGGCTGCCGACAATGGCATCGCGCCCGGTGATCGATGTGAGCCGCGCCGGCAGGTTGTGCAGGGGCTTTTGTACGGTCTCGTCGGGGAACGTGGCGGGCGCTGGCGAGTGCTCGACCGCAGCGACAAAGCTGTAGCCGCGCTGGGGAATATTGACGATGTAGCACTGGCCGTTCTGGCCGTCACCCAGGGCACGACGCAACGCGGCAATGTGCACGCGCAGGTTGATCTCTTCGACCACCGAGCGCGGCCAGACCTGCGCAATCAACGCTTCCTTGCTGACCACCGAGCCCGCGTGCTCGACCAGCACCTGCAACACATCCAGGGCACGGCCACCCAGGCGCAATGGCCGATCGCCCTCCAGCACCAGTCGCTGACCGAGGTGAAAGGCATAGGGACCAAATCGCAGTACCGCTTCGCTGTTCAAATCTCTGAGGCTGTTCATGCGCTGTTACCCGCTGGAAGCCTGGCTCGGTACGCGAGTCCATCCCAGGCTCCGCACCTTCCTTGCAATGAGTTCACCGGTATCTTGGCAGGCCACGGTGATCGTACAACTGTCACGGGGGGAGCGTCACGGCCATTGCGGTGCGCAGAACGGACACACGCGCCCTAGCTGAACTGCTCGCGGTACTGAGTCGGCGTCAGGCCGAGTTTTTCGCTGAACAGAAAGCGCATGTGCCGCACGCTGCCGAAGCCGCTTTTGAACGCCACGGTCTTGAGCGGCAACTCGGTGGTTTCCAGCAGGTTCCTCGCGCAATCGATGCGCGCGCTTTGCAGAAACTCCATGGGCGTCATGTTCACATCCCGGGCGAACACCCTGGCGAAGTGACGCGGGCTCATGTTGGCCAGGCTGGCCATGCATTCGATGCTGTAGCTCTCGCCAAGGTGTTCAAGCACATGGTTCTGCACCCGGGTAATCGCCGTTTCGTGGGGCGCCACCGCCGCGGTCAGCGGGCTGAACTGCGCCTGCCCGCCCTGGCGTTTCATCACCACCAGTAGCACCTTGGCCACGTCCTGGGCGACCTTTTTGCCATGATCCTGGGCCACCACCGACAAGGCCAGGTCGATCCCGGCGGTGACGCCGCCGGACGTGATCAGGTTGCGGTCCTGGACGAAGATCTGATCGGTCTCGACGGTCGCCTTCGGGAAGCCCTTGATCAGCCGCTCGGTGTAGTGCCAGTGGGTGGTGACACGATAGCCATCGAGCAAACCCGCATGCCCCAACACGAACGCCCCGGTGCAGATCGAGCCATAACCGGCCGACCTGCCGACGTTGTGCCTGAGCCAGTCGAGCAACGGCGGATGCCTTTCGTTATAGGCACCGGGCCCACCGGGCACCAGCAGCAAATCAAAACCTTCGCAGGCCTGATCGATGTGCCGGTCGGCCTGCACGCTCACCCCGTTGGACGCCCGCAGTGCGCCGGGCTCGGTGCCGAGGGTCGACAGGACATAATGATCGTCAGGCTTCAGATAACGATTGGCGATGGAAAACACTTCCATGGGCCCGGCCATGTCGAGCAGGAGAAAGTCGGGAAACAGCACCATTGCCACGGTTTTCATGGGTTGGAGTCCACTGAGCTCAAATCAGGAAACATTAAAGGACATTGAAACTGCCACAAATCATGGCGAATTATGCCTCAAACATCGGCGACTCATTCCACAAACAACTGTCAACTCAGACAGGACAGTATTTCAATTTCCACCTACTTATTGCACAAGCCAGTAAACATTAACCTTCTCCTCACTCGGACGAATTCACGTCCCCACAGGAGATTTCATCATGCTGACTCTTCGCAAAGCCTCGGATCGTGGCCTGGCCAATCACGGCTGGTTGAAGTCCTTCCACACCTTTTCCTTCGCCAACTATCGCAACCCGAAAGAGCAGGGTTTTTCCGACCTGTTGGTGATCAATGACGACCGCGTCGCCGCCGGTAAAGGCTTCGGCCAGCACCCGCACCGTGACATGGAGATTTTCTCCTACGTGCTTGAAGGTGCCCTGGAACACAAGGACACCCTGGGCACCGGTTCGGTCATCCGCCCCGGCGACGTGCAATTGATGAGTGCAGGCAGCGGCGTGGCCCACAGTGAGTTCAACCACTCCAGCACCCGGCCGGTGCACTTCCTGCAGATCTGGATCGTGCCCGAGGTCAGCGGCGCCAAACCGCGCTATCAGCAAGAGCACTTCAGCACCCAGAAAAAACGCGGGCGTTTGCAGTTGATCATCTCGCCGGACGGCGCCAAGGGTTCGCTCAAGGTGCGTCAGGATGCGCGGGTGTATGCCGGCCTGATCGACGGCAAGGAAAGCGCCACCCTTGAACTCGCCGCCAACCGCTACGCCTATGTGCACGTGGCCCGGGGCAGCGTCGAGCTCAACGGAATGTTGTTGCAGGAAGGCGACGGTGTGCGGGTCCGCGATGAACAGGCGCTGACCTTGAGCAACGGCGTGGACGCCGAAGTGCTGGTGTTCGACCTGCGGCCACAGGAACTGCCGCAAATGCCATGATCCACCCCCTGTGGTAGATCCCTGTGGGAGCGAGCTTGCTCGCGAAGGCGGAGTGTCAGACGACATCACTGTTGAATGACCTA
Source organism: Pseudomonas sp. S2_H10 (assembly GCF_054668285.1). Classification (NCBI taxonomy): domain Bacteria; kingdom Pseudomonadati; phylum Pseudomonadota; class Gammaproteobacteria; order Pseudomonadales; family Pseudomonadaceae; genus Pseudomonas; species Pseudomonas sp. S2_H10. The sequence goes on along the minus strand of NZ_CP162754.1, from coordinate 6,044,586 downwards.
TCGCTTTCGCGAGCAGGCTCGCTCCCACAGGATTTGTGGCCCCGGGATTTACTCGCCGGTCCCGGCAAACCCCGCGACAATCTCATCGATCACCGCCCGCACCCTGGCCGTATGCCGCAGGTCTGCGTGGGTCACCAGCCAGATGTCATAGGGCAACGGTCGCGAACGCTCCGGCCACAACCTGACCAGCCCTTCCTTCTCCCCGATGTACAGCGGGATTTCGCCGACCCCGATCCCCGCTGCAATCGAGCGACGCACCAGCAGGCTGGAACTGAAACTCGCGACAATCCGCCCGCGCGCCACCGGTTCCGAGACCAGCGTCATGTCCTTGTTGCCCTGCAAATACGGTTGGTACACCACCAGGTCATGCCCGGCGAACGCCGAGCCCGGCTCCGGCACGCCGTGGGCATCGATATAGGCTTGCGAGGCAAACAACCCCACCGGCCAGCGAGCGATGCGCCGGGCGATTAGGTCCGGGTTGTCCGGCCGGGTGTTGCGCACGGCGATGTCGGCCTCGCGTTTTGCCAGGCTGAGAATCTGCGTGGTGGCGTCCAGTTGCACCCGTACATCGGGGTGTTGTCGATGCAGGCGGGCAATCGCCGGGATCAGGAAATCAATCGCCAGGGAATCGGTGGTGCTGACGCGAACCGTGCCGGTCAGGCGATCGTCCAGGCCCTGGATCTGGCGTTCGAGCTCCAGGGCCGAATGCTCCATTTTCTCCACCGCCTTGAGCGCCGCTTCGCCGACCGCCGTCAGCGCGTAACCCTCGGATGTGCGCAGGAACAAGGTCGCACTCAATGACTTTTCCAGTGCAGTGATCCGCCGGCCGACGGTGGCCTGGTCGACTGCCAACACCCGCGCCGCGCCGCGCAACGTCGATTCACGGCAAACCGCGAGAAATACCCGGGCGTCATCCCAATTCATTGCGCTTCCCCATGATGCAATTACGCATCAGCATAGCGCGTATTCGCTGCATTAATGCTTCGATAGATCTCGATATGCTTTGGGCCTGAGTGATTTCACAGGACAACGCACATGCACCGTTCATCTACTCCCTTCCCCCCTGCGCCCGGCGCAATCTGGCTGCCGATCTTCGCCGGCCTCTGCGCCAGCCTGGTGAGCATCGGCCTGGCACGTTTTGCCTACGTTCGCCCGAATCATTAACACTCAATACAGGTATATGAAATGACCCTGCCGCAAACCATGACCCTGATCGACATCACCGAACCCGGTGGCCCCGAAGTCCTGCAACCACGCCAGGTGCCTGTGCCTGTTGCCGAGGCCGGCGAGATACTGATCCGCGTGCACGCCGCCGGGGTCAATCGCCCGGACGCGCTGCAACGGGCTGGCAAGTACCCGATGAAACCCGGCATGAATCCGAACCCGGGGCTGGAAGTGGCCGGCGAAGTGGTGGCGACTGGCGCGGGCGTCAGCGAGTTCGCGCTGGGCGACAAGGTCTGCGCCCTGACCAATGGCGGCGGATACGCGCAATACTGCGTGGTCCCCGCCAGCCAGGCTTTGCCGGTCCCCGAAGGCATGGACTGGGTGCAGGCGGCGGCCATCCCGGAAACTTTCTTCACGGTGTGGGCCAATCTGTTCGGCCTTGGCGGCGCCCGCCAGGGGCAGCGCGCCTTGATCCACGGCGGCACCAGCGGTATCGGCACGACCGCATTGATGCTCTGCCGCGAACTGGGCATTGAAGCGTTCGCCACCGCTGGCAGCGAAGAAAAATGCGCCGCGATCCGCGAACTGGGCGCCGAGGCGATCAACTATCGCGAGCAGGACTTTGTGCGGGTCATCGCCGAAAAAACCGAAGGCCAGGGCGTCAACGTGATTCTCGACATCATGGGCGGCTCGTACCTCAACAACAATGTGGCGGCACTGGCGATGGAGGGTCGCCTGGTGATGCTCGGCTTCCTCGGCGGCGCTCACGCCGGGGAGATCGACTTGCTGACGATCATGGCCAAGCGCGCCGTTGTCACCGGCTCCCTGCTGCGCTCGCGGACGCGGGAAGAAAAAGCCGCCATCGCCCAACAATTGCACGAACACGTATGGCCAGTGCTGAACGCCGGACGCTGCCTGCCGATGATCGACCGGGTTTACTCGCTCACTGACGCGGCGCAGGCCCACACGCGGATGGAAGCGGGAGAGCATATCGGCAAGATCGTCCTGCGCGTGGACTGATCGGGCAGGCAGCATTTTGTAGTCGTTGTCCCTCAACGATGGTCGGATAAATCTCCTGACGCACGGGTTCATCTGTTAAAACCCGTGCTTCACGTTCTGCTGGACCGTCCGATGTCTGCTCCCCTCCTCGCTCGTTTGCGTCGACGCTGGTTGTCGTTGTTGTGCATGGCCGTGCTGGTCGTCGGCTTGCCGGTGAGTTGCGGGGCGCTCAAATACAAAGAGCGCGAGTTGCTGTTCCGCATCGAGCCGGGCAACGCAGGCTGGTATCGCGGCCTGCCGCAGGACGTTCAGGAATTCGATATCAAGCCCGCAAGCTTCAAGGCCGGGCAAAACCTGCATGCCTGGTGGTGGCCGGCCGCTCGCCGCGATGCGCCGTCCATCCTCTACCTGCACGGCGTGCGCTGGAACCTCACGGGCCAGGCGTTTCGCATCGCGCAATTGCGCGCCATGGGCTATTCGGTGCTGGCCATCGACTACCGTGGCTTCGGTCAGAGCAAAGGGGATCTGCCCTCCGAAGCCAGTGTGTATGAAGACGCGCGCATCGCCTGGGAGCGCTTCACCGCGATGCAACCGGACGCCAACAAGCGCCTGATCTACGGGCACTCACTGGGCGGGGCGGTTGCCATCGACCTCGCGGCAGACCTGGCTGCCCAGGCGAAAAAGCAGCACGTCCCGGTGCCGGTGCGCGGCCTGGTCATCGAGTCTTCCTTCACCTCATTGGGCGATGCGGTCGCCGAAGTCGCCAACAACAACCTGCCCGTGAACTGGCTACCGGTGCGCTGGCTGCTGTCGCAGAAGTTCGACTCTATCGACAAGATCGTCGAAATCGACATGCCGCTGCTGGTGGTCCACGGCCTGGCCGACTCGTTCATGCCTTCACGATTCAGCCAGCAATTGTTCAATGCCGCCCATGAACCCAAGCGCCTGCTTCTGATACCCGGCGGTACGCATAACAACAGCATGAGCCTGGGCGGTAGCCAGTATCGCCAGGCCCTTGAGGGCTTGATGAAGGCCGGCCCGCATCAGGTGGCCGGGCCGGTGGCGGTTCAAGGCTCGCAAGAATCCTGAAGCTTGTCGGTCTCTACGCCCTGCTCCCCCTGATAGCGTGCCCGATAGCGCCCGGGACTTTCCCCGGTCCACTTCTTGAACGCCCGATGGAAGGCGCTGGGCTCCTGGAACCCCAATTGCTCGGCGATATCGCTGATGCTCGCGTCGCTCTGACGCAATTGCTCGAAGGCCACGCCACGGCGTACTTCGTCCTTGATCTCCTGATAGGAACAGCCTTCACGCTCGAGTTTGCGGCGGAAGGTGCTGGGGCTCAGGTGCTGTTCCAGGGCAAAGGCCTGCAAGGTCGGCCACTCGCTGTAATGACTGCCGCGCAAGCGCTGATGAACCTGCGCCGCCAGGCCATGCTGGTTGCGGAAGCGGATCACCAGCCATTGCGGCGCGGTACGCAAAAACACTTTCAGCGACGCCAGGTCCTGCACCACGGGCAAGCGCAAGTAATGGCTGGCAAATTCGATTTCGGTGCGCCCGGCGCCAAAGGTCAGGTTGGGGCCCCAGAGCAGGCGGTCGTCACCCAGCGACAGGCGCGAATGGCTGAAGTCCGCACGGTCAATGGGAATGCGCCGCCCGCCCAGCCAGCACAGCAGACTGATCATCAACACCAGGAAGGTTTCTTCGCCAAACCGGCTGGCATCGTTGTCTGTCGAACGGGTTTCCAGGCTGATGACCGCTCGCTTGCCACGCACGGCGAGCGAACCGCGAAAGTCGCGCAGGAACAAGCCGAAGTTGGCCAGGCACTGACGCATGGCCTTGTGCAGATCGGGTTCCTGAATCAAGGCGCGGCAGATCAGGGCGAAACTGCCCGGCGGCATGCCATGGGAGTCGAGCCCGAAAAACTCGTCGTCGAGCTCGCGGATCTGAATCAGCCATAGCGCCGCAAACGCATTGGCCGGCACCCGCGCCGTGGGTTGGTGCATGACCGCCGGATCAATGCCCGCCTGTTCGAGCACTGCCGTCACGCGCTGCGGGTCATCCCTCAGCCCATGGATCATTGCCTGCACGAAATAGGCGGCAACCGAGTCCTTTTCCCGCATTGGTACGCTTCTCTCTCATCACCCGAATGGCAAAAAACATCAGTGCCGTTGAACAGTTCCGGCATAGGACAACCGCCCTGCCGGCTCTAGACTCGCGGCAATAGTACGCCTTCGGCCGCATTCGCCGCCAAGGTATCGCAGGGTTTGATCGAAGGATGGGTACATGAATCTGCAAAACATCGGAGTGATCGGTGCGGGCACCATGGGCAACGGCATCGCACAGGTGTGCGCCACGGCCGGTTTCAGCGTGACCTTGCTCGACATTTCTGAAAGCGCTTTGCAAAAAGCCGTCGCAACGGTCGGCAAAAACCTCGACCGGCAGGTCGCCAAGGAAACCCTGACGCCGCAGCAGAAGCAGGCCACTCTGGACAGGATCCGTACCAGCACCGATTACAGCAGTTTGCGGGACGTGCAATTGGTGATCGAAGCGGCCACCGAAAACCTCGATCTGAAACTGCGAGTGCTGCAACAAATCGCCGCGCAAGTCAGCGGCGAATGCGTCATTGCCTCCAATACCTCGTCGCTGTCGATCACCCAGCTCGCTGCCAGTGTCAGCCAGCCTGAGCGCTTCATCGGCCTGCACTTCTTCAACCCGGTGCCGGTGATGGGCCTGATCGAAGTCATTCGCGGCCTGCAAACCAGTGATGCGACCCACAAACTGGCGCTGGACATGGCGACCACCCTCGGCAAAACCGCGATCACCGCCGGCAACCGTCCGGGCTTCGTGGTCAACCGGATCCTGGTGCCGATGATCAACGAGGCGATCCTGGTGTTCCAGGAAGGCCTGGCCAGCGCCGAAGACATCGACGCCGGCATGCGCCTGGGCTGCAATCAGCCTATCGGGCCGTTGGCCCTGGCGGACTTGATCGGCCTGGACACCCTGCTGTCGATCCTCGAAGCCTTCTATGACGGGTTCAACGACAGCAAATATCGCCCGGCGCCGCTGCTCAAGGAAATGGTCGCCGCCGGTTACCTGGGGCGCAAGACGGGGCGCGGCTTCCATGCCTATGCCTGAGCGTTGCTCGCGCTTTGCCGAGTACCGGGACAAGGTCCTGGAGCTGTTTGCCTGCAAGGGGTTCGGCCAGGTCGGCATGCGTGAGCTCGCGACGTGCCTGGGGCTCTCCCCAGGCTCGCTGTATCACCATTACCCGAGCAAACAGCATCTGCTGCTCGACCTGATCGAGGAGTTCTACGAGGAGTTGCTGGCTGCCCTGGGACGCATTCAGCAAAAAGCCCCGGGCAAACGCGACAAACTCAACAGCCTGATCCGCGCCCATCTGAATCTGCATCGGGAGATGCCCTGGCATTTCCGCCTGGTGGAGCGCGACAGTGGCTGCCTGAACGAAGAGCAGCAGGCACGGGTCGAGCAATTGCGCGAGCAATACGAACGCACCTTGCTGAAGATGCTGGGCGCGAAGTCCCGTTTCAGCGAGCAAGGCCTGTTGGCCGCCGGGCATGCCATTGGCGCCCTGCTCAACAGCGCCCCCAGCTGGCTGACGCCGCACTTGCTCGACGAGCAGGAGCGTGACGATCTGCTGGAAAGCATGGTCAGCGGCGCCATCGAACGTGTGCTGGCACCGCGGCGTATACCAGAGGCGATAAGCCTCGCGCGCCCTATCGAAAAAACATCTAAAGAAACACAAGCTCCGACAAAGATTTAGCGCTTTGCTTGTCGGCTCGACACAATCGGAATTCGCCGGAAAACCCGGCGTCCAAAACGATGTGTGTACCTGAGCACCTGGAGCCAATCATGAAAATCAATCCCTACCTTATCTTCAACGGCGACTGCAAAGCGGCCTTCACCTTCTATGCCCAGTGCCTGCAAGGCCAGCTCGAAGCCATGCTGACCTTCGGTGAATCCCCTGCCGCCAAGCATTGCCCCGAAGATCTGCACAACCTGATCATCCACACCCGCCTGGTGGTGGGCGATCAGGCAATCATGGGGTCGGACACCACGCCTGATCGCCCCGTCGACAAAATGAGCGCCTGTTCGATTTCTCTCAATGTCGACAGCATTGCCGAGGCCGAACGGGTCTTCAAGGCACTGGCAGAGGGCGGCGACGTGCAGATGCCGCTGGAGACCACGTTCTGGGCGGCGCGCTTCGGCATGCTGGTCGACCGCTTTGGTGTGTCGTGGATGGTCAATTGCGAAAAGGATCAGTGAACGGCCCTTGTCCACCATCATGAAGGCACAAAAAAGCCCAACCTGAAAAGGTTGGGCGTTCTGGCAACTCCCGGTCTGTCTGCTACCGTCAACTAGCCACATGGATAGCAACGGACCCGAGGAGGAAATCCACTATGCCGGCCCATGACCTGTCCTGGTCGACCCGCTTCAAACTCTTGCTACTGGCAGGCGGGCTGATGACCAGCCTGCTGACACTCAGTGGCTGCGCCAGTGTCGACGCACAGACCACCGCCTATGTCGGCGTGGAACATCCCGCTCCGACATCGCCCGACGAGGTGGTCGTGCTGCGCTCCGAACCCCTTCGTCCGCATGTACGCCTGGGTGAGGTGTTGATCGACGCCACCGTCGACCCTGCCCCGCCGATTACCGAAGTCGAACAGAAGCTGCGGGAAGAAGCCGCCAAGCTCGGCGGCGACGCGGTGGTGGTCGTCTATGACCACATTCAGGCGGTGGGTGCCTATGCCAGCGGACCGCTGTGGGCTCGCGACGTAACGACGATCGAGGGACGCAAACTCAAAGGCATCGTAATCAAGTACAAGTAGTTCCCCCCTACGCCCCGAAGACACAGTCAACGGAGGTCGAACTTGAATGATGTGGTGATCGCTCTCATCGTGTTTGCCTGCCTGTTCGGTAGCGCACTACTGGGCTCATGCATAAGGGAGCGATTGCCGAGCCATCATCTGAGCGATGACTCCGTGGCGGTGGTGAAACTGGCCACCGGCCTCATCGCAACGATGTCGGCGCTGGTCCTGGGCCTGCTTGTTTCCTCTGCCAAAGGCACCTTTGATACGGCCAATGCCGAACTGGAGGGGGCTGCGGCGAAAGTGGTTCAATTCGACCGCGTGCTGGCCCGCTATGGGCCGGACACCCGGGGCATCCGTACCGAGCTCAAGCACAACTACGCCGAAGTCACCCACGTGCTCGCTTCCCGCGATCAGCGTCAGATTGCAAAACTCGATAGCCCCGAAGTCATCCATCGCTCCGAAGGTCTGCAACGCCAGGTCGAATCACTTTCGCCAGGCAACGATGATCAGCGCTCGCTCAAGGCCCAGGCGTTGCAAGACATGGACACGGTTTTTGCCACCCGCTGGCTGACGCTGCTGCAAGCCAATCAATCGATCCCGCCGGTGATGCTGGTGATTCTGGTCACGTGGCTGGCGATCATTTTCGGCTCGTTCGGCCTCTTCGCACCGCGCAACGGCACCATTGTCGTCGTGTTGTTGATGTGCGCCCTGTCGACGGGGGCAACCATCTTGCTGGTGGAGGAACTCAATCGACCGCTTGATGGTTTTATCTGCGTGTCACTGGAACCGCTGGAACACATACTGGAGCGGTTGGGGCAGTAGTTTCGATTTTCTGCGCACAAAAACAAAACCCCAACTGCTTTCGCAATTGGGGTTTCGGAATTTAATCTTGACGATGACCTACTCTCACATGGGGAAACCCCACACTACCATCGGCGATGCATCGTTTCACTGCTGAGTTCGGGATGGGATCAGGTGGTTCCAACGCTCTATGGTCGTCAAGAAATTCGGGTACTGAGTCGTGACCAGATGGCCTCGCTTCAGCAAATTGGGTATGTGACAGCTTGGTGTTTTGTGAGTATCACGAACTTTCGGTTCATTTCGTCTTCACACACCGCAATCTGGCCTTTCGACGCAAATTGCTTGGGTGTTATATGGTCAAGCCTCACGGGCAATTAGTATTGGTTAGCTCAACGCCTCACAGCGCTTACACACCCAACCTATCAACGTCGTAGTCTTCGACGGCCCTTCAGGGGACTCAAGGTCCCAGTGAGATCTCATCTTGAGGCTAGTTTCCCGCTTAGATGCTTTCAGCGGTTATCTATTCCGAACATAGCTACCCGGCAATGCCACTGGCGTGACAACCGGAACACCAGAGGTTCGTCCACTCCGGTCCTCTCGTACTAGGAGCAGCCCCTCTCAAATCTCAAACGTCCACGGCAGATAGGGACCGAACTGTCTCACGACGTTCTAAACCCAGCTCGCGTACCACTTTAAATGGCGAACAGCCATACCCTTGGGACCGGCTTCAGCCCCAGGATGTGATGAGCCGACATCGAGGTGCCAAACACCGCCGTCGATATGAACTCTTGGGCGGTATCAGCCTGTTATCCCCGGAGTACCTTTTATCCGTTGAGCGATGGCCCTTCCATACAGAACCACCGGATCACTAAGACCTACTTTCGTACCTGCTCGACGTGTCTGTCTCGCAGTCAAGCGCGCTTTTGCCTTTATACTCTACGACCGATTTCCGACCGGTCTGAGCGCACCTTCGTACTCCTCCGTTACTCTTTAGGAGGAGACCGCCCCAGTCAAACTACCCACCATACACTGTCCTCGATCCGGATAACGGACCTGAGTTAGAACCTCAAAGTTGCCAGGGTGGTATTTCAAGGTTGGCTCCACGCGAACTGGCGTCCACGCTTCAAAGCCTCCCACCTATCCTACACAAGCAAATTCAAAGTCCAGTGCAAAGCTATAGTAAAGGTTCACGGGGTCTTTCCGTCTAGCCGCGGATACACTGCATCTTCACAGCGATTTCAATTTCACTGAGTCTCGGGTGGAGACAGCGCCGCCATCGTTACGCCATTCGTGCAGGTCGGAACTTACCCGACAAGGAATTTCGCTACCTTAGGACCGTTATAGTTACGGCCGCCGTTTACCGGGGCTTCGATCAAGAGCTTCGCGTTAGCTAACCCCATCAATTAACCTTCCGGCACCGGGCAGGCGTCACACCCTATACGTCCACTTTCGTGTTTGCAGAGTGCTGTGTTTTTAATAAACAGTCGCAGCGGCCTGGTATCTTCGACCGGCGTGGGCTTACGGAGCAAGTCCTTCACCCTCACCGGCGCACCTTCTCCCGAAGTTACGGTGCCATTTTGCCTAGTTCCTTCACCCGAGTTCTCTCAAGCGCCTTGGTATTCTCTACCCAACCACCTGTGTCGGTTTGGGGTACGGTTCCTGGTTACCTGAAGCTTAGAAGCTTTTCTTGGAAGCATGGCATCAACCACTTCGTGTTCTAAAAGAACACTCGTCATCAGCTCTCGGCCTTAGAATCCCGGATTTACCTAAGATTCCAGCCTACCACCTTAAAC
>NZ_CP162754.1:4435000-6030000 GCF_054668285.1 Pseudomonas sp. S2_H10 | reverse complement strand
TCGGCTGAGGCAGATCGTTCAGGCCTTCGAAACTGCGACCTTGCAGCAGCTCTGTCAGGCTGCGCTCCAGCGCCACTTCCAGGCTCGGGTGCGCGCCGAACGAGGCAAACACGCCACCGGTACGCGGGTTCATCAAGGTCACGCACATCACCGGGAACTCCCCGCCCAGCGATGCGTCCTTGACCAGCACCGGGAAGCCCTGCTCTTCCAGGGCCTGGATACCGGCCAGGATGCCCGGGTATTTCGCCAGCACCTCCTGCGGTACGTCCGGCAGGGCCATTTCGCCTTCGAGGATTTCGCGCTTGACCGCGCGCTCGAAGATTTCCGACAGGCACTGCACCTGCGCTTCGGCCAGCGTGTTGCCGGCGCTCATGCCATTGCTCAGGAACAGGTTTTCGATCAGGTTGGATGGGAAGTAAACCACCTCATTGTCCGACTGGCGCACAAACGGCAGCGAACAAATGCCGCGCTGGGTGTTGCCGGAGTTGGTGTCGTACAGGTGCGAACCACGCAACTCGCCTTCCCGGTCGTAGACCTTCAGACAGTACTCGTCGAGGATTTCAGTCGGCAGTTCATCCTTCGGGCCAGGCTTGAACCAGCGCTCGTCCGGGTAATGCACAAACGCCGCATTGGCGATGTCCTCGCCCCAGAATTGATCGTTGTAGAAGAAGTTGCAGTTGAGCCGCTCGATGAACTCGCCCAGTGCCGATGCCAGCGCACCTTCCTTGGTCGCGCCTTTACCGTTGGTAAAACACATTGGCGAGTGCGCATCGCGGATGTGCAGCGACCACACATTGGGAACGATATTGCGCCACGAAGCGATTTCAATCTTCATGCCCAGGTCGGCCAGGATGCCCGACATGTTGGCGATGGTTTGCTCCAGCGGCAGGTCCTTGCCCACGATGTAGGTGCCTGCTTCGCCAGTCGAGTGTGGCATCAGCAATGCCTGGGCATCGGCGTCGAGGTTGTCGACCTCTTCAATCACGAACTCAGGCCCGGTTTGCACCACCTTCTTTACCGTGCAACGGTCGATGGAACGCAAGATCCCCTGACGGTCCTTGGCGGAGATGTCCGCTGGCAATTCGACCTGAATCTTGAAAATCTGGTTGTAGCGGTTTTCCGGGTCAACGATGTTGTTCTGCGACAGGCGGATATTTTCGGTGGGGATATTGCGAGTCTCGCAATACAACTTCACGAAGTACGCCGCACACAACGCGGATGAAGCCAGGAAATAGTCGAACGGCCCCGGTGCCGAGCCATCGCCCTTGTAGCGAATGGGCTGGTCGGCAATCACCGTGAAGTCGTCGAACTTGGCCTCCAGTCGAAGGTTGTCGAGAAAGTTGACCTTGATTTCCATGTGCGATTACCAGAATAACGAGCTAAACAATTTGGCCGCCATTATCCGGTTTTTCAGCCCGGACCGTTAACTTTCCACTATTTATCGATCAACACGACACCGCGTTCCTCAAGCAAACGCACAAACATCGTCAGGCTCTGCGACACCGTCCCTCTGCGCCATACCAGCCAGGTGCGCAAATAACGGAAGGATTCCGACAATGGCCAGACACTGACCGTCGTGCACCCCGGCATGCTTTCGAGCATGCTGCGGGGCATCAACGCCAGGCCCGCACCCGCGCTGACGCAGGCCAGCATGCCGTGATAGGACTCCATTTCGAAGATCTTGCCGGGCACCGCCGCGCCATTGGCGAACCAGCTTTCGAAATGATGGCGATAGGAGCAGTTGGAGCGAAAGGCATAGATGTTTTCGCCATTCACATCCTTGGGCCGATGAATCGGCTCATGATTGAGCGGTGCGATCAGGACCATTTCTTCTTCGAATGCCGGCACCCCCTCCAGAGCCGGATGCAACACCGGCCCATCGACAAATGCCGCGGCCAGCCGCCCCGACAGCACCCCATCGATCATTGTCCCCGAGGGGCCGGTGGACAGGTCCAGTTCGACCTTGGCGTGCTTCTGGTTGTAGGCGGCCAACAGCTCCGGAATACGCACGGCTGCCGTACTTTCCAATGATCCCAAGGCGAATGCGCCTTGTGGCTCTTCGCCCGCCACCGTGGCGCGCGCCTCCTGAACCAGGTCGAGAATACGCCGAGCGTAATCCAGGAAGCTCCAACCGGCTGGCGATAAGCGCAGGCGACTCTTCTCGCGGATAAACAGGTCCACCCCCAGGTCCAGCTCAAGCTGCTTGATCCTGGTGGTGAGATTCGATGGCACCCGGTGGATATGCTGGGCGGCCATGCTGATGCTGCCGTGCTCGGCCACAGCCTTGAAGATTTCGAGCTGAACCAAATCCAAGTCATTCTCCAAACGTGAACGTTATGCTCAGTATTATTCAGTTTCCAGAAAACATATACCACCATAACCTGAGCACATTCCCACCTTGCAGGACGGTGCCATGACCCACGTATCCAGCCTTACCCATGCCATTTCGATCAACCCCACCACGGGCGAGCAGATCGGCCAGTACCCTTTCGAATCCGATTCGGCATTGCAGGCCACACTGACGCGAGCCACGACCGGATTCCGTGCCTGGCGCAGCAAACCGGTTGAGCAACGCGCGCAGCTTTTGATCAATCTTGCCCAGGCTTTGCGCAATAGCGCCGCAGCCATGGCAAACATGATCACCCTGGAAATGGGCAAGCCTATTGCCCAGGCACGCGGCGAAGTTGAAAAATGCGCGCAGCTCTGCGAGTGGTACGCGGAACACGGCCCCGCCATGCTGAGCCCCGAACCGACCCAGGTTGAAGGCGGCAAGGCACGCATCGAATATCGCCCCCTCGGCCCGATTCTCGCCGTCATGCCGTGGAACTTCCCCATCTGGCAGGTGCTGCGCGGCGCGGTCCCCACGCTGCTCGCGGGCAATACCTATGTGCTCAAGCACGCGCCAAACGTCATGGGCAGCGCATATTTGCTGCTCGAAGCCTTCAAGCAAGCGGACTTTCCCGAGGGTGTTTTCGAGGTCATCAACGTCACGCCCGAGGGCGTATCCAAAGCGATCGCCGATCCACGTATCGCGGCCGTCACCCTCACCGGCAGCGTCCGTGCAGGCATGGCGATCGGCGCTCAGGCCGGAGCAGCGCTGAAGAAATGCGTATTGGAGCTGGGCGGTTCCGACCCGTTTATCGTGCTCGACGACGCGGACCTCGATGAGGCGGTAAAAGCCGCCGTGATCGGGCGCTATCAAAACACCGGACAAGTCTGCGCCGCCGCCAAACGCCTGATTGTCGAGCAAGGCGTTGTCGAGGCATTTACCCGCAAGTTCGTCGAGGCCACCCGACAACTGGTCGTCGGCGATCCAATGGCCGCCACTACTTATATCGGCCCGATGGCTCGCTTCGATCTGCGCGATGAACTGGATCAACAGGTGCGCGACACACTGGAAGAAGGCGCAACATTGTTGATGGGCGGGAAGAAGGCCGAAGGACCCGGCAACTACTATGAGCCGACCGTAATCGGCGACGTGACCGACCAGATGACATCATTCAGACAGGAACTGTTTGGCCCCGTGGCCTCGATCATCACAGCCCGGGACGCAGCCCACGCGCTGGAGCTGGCCAATGACAGCGAGTTCGGCCTCACTGCCACTATCTATACGCGCAATGGCGAACTCGCCCAACAGATGGCCGGCGAACTTGAAACCGGCGGTGTGTTCATCAATGGCTACAGCGCCAGCGATCCGCGAGTCAGCTTTGGTGGCGTGAAGAAAAGTGGCTTTGGCCGCGAGCTCTCGCATTTCGGGGTGCGCGAATTCTGTAATGCACAGACGGTTTGGCTGGATCGGCGTTAAGGGCGGGTAGTGCTGCGGTTTTTCTCGTATCAGTGACATGCTTTTCACGAAATGCTCACATCGTGGAGCGCAGATTGAACGGACAAAAGGATTTGACCCCCGTGAAAAGCCCGCCGCTGAGCGGGCTTTTTGCTGCCTGCTGTCGAACAAAGGAGAAGCCGCCATGCCCCTGCCAGATGATCCTGCCCCGGCACTACTCTCTTGATGAGTGGGTGTAACAGATATGACCAGCCCGACTGCTGTCGCCATGACTGGTTTTATTGGATGGACACTGGCGGTGCTGATTCTCATGGAACTCCTGCGAGGCGCAGGCTCACATCCAGGGGAAAATAACCCAGCCTGCCATTGAGCAGCCTCCCACCTGTGCAGGGCTCAAGTCTTTCAATTGCGCTTCACTGACCGCCATTCGATTGGGCCAAAACGCTTGTGGAGGACTGAGCAGAGCGAATCGAAACTTGTGATGTCGTGTCGTACTCCAGTAGCGCAGAAAGCAGTTAACTTGTGGCAGTTATTCGTGATCAGGCAGTAGCCGGGTTCATGCCCGGCGATGGCCCTGGCTCGTCGAGCGATGTCCGGGCTCGAGATAGGTTTACCTTTGCTGCAAGCGATAAAAAGGCTGATACCCGTGCGAATTACGGAGGAATCCATGAAGTCGCTGACCGAAACCTTCTTTACCGTCCCATCACCATTTCGTTCCACGATCCTGTTGCGGCCAACGTAGATACCGGTATGGTCCCAGTTGCCAGCGAGGTCGCACGCAACAATAGAGCCTGGAGCGAGCAGTTTCTGTGTGTTGAAGACTTCGTCGACAAATGCTCGACTCCCGCTACGTGTGTTTTTCGTTCGGGAGACAAGAAGTCGGGGTATAAAAATCGACCCGCCTGGTATCAGTGACAGAGCCGCCGCTGTAAGTAACTTTCCTTTCATCGCTCAAATCCCTGTATTTTCATGTTGTCCATACCACGGGTTTCTGTCACACCTTCGTCACACCTATCAAGCACAATACAGTCAGCCAAAGGGATTTGGCCCATCTACAGAAAGCCCGGCCTCGCGTCGGGCTTTTTCGTTTCGGTGTGGACCTGAACTGGCCTAAAGATCCAACACCTCCGGCCGATCCAAGATGACTCCCAACGCTTTCATGCACCCACTCGGTGGATTGAACGCGTCCTGAAATCATGGGCTGGCCGCATGGAGATTAGTCAGCCGTACTCTCAAGGATGCCTCATGTTTCGATTTTTTCTATCATCTTGTTTGCTGTCCCTGTGTTCGATCGTTCAGGCAGCTCAACCTGCTGCCCCTTTGGACATGGCCGCATCGCAAAGAATCGTAAACGCTTTCAAGGATAACTACGAAGACGACTTCAATAGCGAAATGGCCCGGGTACCCAAGTTTGCCTTTCCTACCCCGGAGCAATCCTACGTTTACGCCAAGTACATGAACAAAGCTTTTGAAAAAGCCGGCTACGACATGGATGCCACGCTTTATAGCTACTTTAAAAGTGTGCGCACAGGCAATGTCATTATGTTCATGTCCAAAATCAATCTGGAAACCTACGCTATCTTCCTAAAAAATGATGGGGTCGGCGACGCGTTTAAAAAGGCCGGTGCTGCCTCCGCTCGGACCTTGCAATATGCAAAGGATCTCGCTCGCGAAGTACCCATTACCTCGGCTGATTACGTGATAGAAGGCGATCCCGACTACCAGATCGAAGGCGTACCAAACGACCTGCCCCGACGCCAGGAAAGATTGCTGGGCTACGTCAAACAGGGCACTGGCCCGTGGACAGGCTGGCTGTATCTTGAATCACTTACCAATACTGGCGAACAACACGGTATCGGATTGGTTGACACGAGAGACACCCTGACCGACGGGGAGAAATACATTTGGCAAAAGCTTATCAACCAGAAAGTAAAGATTGAAGGCGCTTACTTTACGGTAAAAGGCGTCTCACTCGGTGTACAAGGCAGCAATCTGATTGTCACAGACCCAAGCTTTTTCGATCGCAAGTTCCCACTGGCTTTCAAAACCCTATAGCAGTGACTTTTTTCATTTCAACCCACGCTGATCATGTTAGACGTGGAGCCTGATGAGCAGCCCGGCCATGCGCCGGGCTGTTTTCTTTCTGGCCCATACTCCCCAAACCGAACGGTCGATTCAGAGCGCAGCCTGGTTCAACTCAACCCGCTCTGGTGCTGCCCGGCAAATTGTCTCCGGAACCAGTCCGAGAGCATGGCCTTCTCGGAGTAGAGCCTGTCACTTCTGCCGGCACGCCCCGGACGCTGGAGATAGGACTGATCCATGACCCTCGCGTCGGTCTGGCTCACGGTCTGGCCGTTTTGTTTGAGCACGGACGGTTGTTGAGCGCATGACATCACCTCCGGGTGCAGCGCATTTCCACGCCTGCTGCACCGTGTTCAGTTTACGCCCGAAGTGCATGCCCGCTGAGCTTGATTCGACCCGAACAGCCATGCCGGTAACTTGCGTGCCATGAAACCGCTGGACTTTGCCGTGTCAGTCCTCTTGGTCTATCTGATCCAGAAAATCAACGTCATCATCCTCTGCGTCTTCTTCGTCAAAAACTGCCTGGGCATCGTCTTCGCCCCATGACTCGTCATTATGAAACTCATGATCGAGCAGGTGATCGTGCTCAGGCTCGGGAATATCTCGTTCTTCGCTCATGACTTACCGAAACAAAATTGAAAGAACGGACTGTATATGCAGATCCTTTCCCTCAGTCAACGATCACGAAACAACGACGCGCTCCCCGGGTGAGCTGGCGGCAGATGCAGCGCCTTGGGTGACAGTTGGTCTGCCGTCGCTAGTTTCGTGCCTGATTTTACTAAGTGGTCGGAACGCAGTGATTCGAACACTCGACGCCTGGCACCCATTGCAAGACAACGCGGATCGGCTCCATGCCGGGACGAACACAAATACCCACCCCAAACCAAATTGCCACACTCGGTCACGGAGGGCGGCGCCTCAGTCTTTTCTGGCGTACAGAGCAGACCAGCCGCTAAAGAAAATGATAATCCCGGATGTTGATGACCCAAGCAGATATGGACCGGGATACACCACTACGCCGACGGCCCAAGTAGCGAGCAGTACACCGCCGCCCAGGAACCCGCCCAACTCTGGCCTGGCAATCCGTGCCTGGTAAAGAGCCAGAGTCAGGTAGGTGATCAGATTCTAGCAGATTGGATCCAATCAAGCATTCAGACATCTTACCTGGCCGACTAAGAAATATTTTAACAAAACGGTCGGGCCGAACGTGCGCGAATTCCCGATCGGCAAACAGGGCTTTGGCTTCGACCGGATCGAGCTCGACGAATGGGCAGACGCCTACATCGGTAGCAAGTCGATGAACCGTTCATGAGGGATCGCTTGAAGGCAACGGTGTTGCCGGACGGGAAGCAGTTGAAGCCGATGGCACCTCGCACGACCAATATCTCAATCGAGCGGGTGATACGTTTGCTCTGGCTTTGTGCGAGAAATTGGCGGGATGAAGAGCGCAGCCCTGGCTTGATCCGGTACCAATGTTGGCCAAGCTGGACCCGAAAAAAAGGTTCGCGAGCCCTACCCCCGGAGCTTGGCGCTAGCGGGCCCGAAGAGGAAAACTGGATGAAGTCCCGAAAAATGCCCACCAATGAAAAAGCCCAACTGGTTAGAGTTGGGCTTTTTCATTAAAAATATGGTCGGGACGGAGTGATTCGAACACTCGACCCCTAGCACCCCATGCTGAGCCCTGTAGACCCATAAGTCATTGTTCTGTCAGGATAACCAGCAATTTACCGGGTAGCAAAACATCCGTTTTTTCGTGCTTATGCAAACGAAAACACGCAGTCTCTAGAGGAGGTTTTGCGCACGTTGTCGTAACCAACCGTGCTGTAAAGCTAAACTGTCCTCAAGCTAGTTTCTACCCACTAAAATCGCGCGCCCTGTCACTGAGAAAGGAAGTTAAGGTGTCAAAACCCGAACAGGATATCGAACGCAACCTATTGATCGAAGAGCACAATGCCTCTCAAGAGAAGATCACGGAGCGAGCCCAGGACATAGTTAAGATGTTTTTCTTGGTCAGCGGCGGTGCACTTGCGGTCTGCGCAGGATTCTTCTCGGCAGGAGTCAAGCTACCGACTGAAACCATCTATCCCGTCCGCGGGGCTTGGGTGAGTCTGACCGCAGCTATGGTGCTGATCGGATTCACACTTTTGCTCATGTTGGCAAGAGATTTTAGATTTGGCCAACTCAATAGCCGGCAAATAGATTCAGGCGAGCAATCCCCCGATACATCTGCCTGGTGGGATGTATGGACTTGGGGGACAGGGCTTATCGGGTTTTGCTGCTTTTGTTTTGGGATGTGTTTCTTCACATACGCCGCATGGGTTTACCTGACACCTCAGTTGATTACTTCATAAAAATGCGGGTTACCTTCGCTGGCTGTTAACCACTACCATGTCAAGGTGACCCAGAAACATCAACAAGCAATTGATCCACAAGGAAAAAATGGTGTTTTTCACGGGGCGAAAATAGCGACTTCACCCTATAAGAATCAGTAACTTAGCGTTGTATATTCCTACAGTAGTACCACCCTTCCCCGGCGTTCTGCCGACCTGATCTCCAAATCCATAGCTCGCCCCTGCTACGCTGAAAACTCCACGGAGGATTCACGATGCCAAACTCAGACCTACTCCCTTCCCTGCTGTACAAGATCAACGAAAACCAGCTCGCCCTGGAAGCAGCCATCATGGAGCTTTCGAACTGGGTCGAGCAGCGCGGGTCAGCCGACGTCGCCGACAACGTACGCGGTGCCCTTGAAGCCATCGACAAGAATGAGGAGTTCATCAAGATGACGCTCGCGGTGATGATGGCGCCGGAATGAATGCAATCGGCCATTGGCGACAGTATGCGTATGCACTGTACAACCAACGGATGATCGAACTGGCTTCAACCACAGACCGCGATAGGAAGCCCGAACACGTGTTGAAGCTGCCAGCGAATAAACCGCTGTACTTGGCACACGCTTACTCCGTGACTGTTCACAGTATGCAGGGCCTGACCAATGATTGGGCGATGATCTCCCTCATCAAAAGTTGTACCGCGTCGCTCAATCTTTTCCCTTCGGTTAGGCCTTTCTCAATGCCCAAGGGATGTGGGCTTTGCTTCAGGATGGAATCAGAACGTAACCGTCAGCTGGAACACCCGGCCAGAGTTCATACAACACATTAGGATCGTTTGTACCCCCATGCCTAGGGCTGGGATTTATGCCCAAAGCGGCTGCGGCGGCTATGCTCAACTCACCTATTTTCTTCCGTGAGCTCACATCAGCTACTACGCATTGAACCGACTGACCATTGTAAGTTGCGCGGGCGAGACAACCGATGACAACACCCTCTGTCTCCTCTATCACTTGTCCTGGCACCACAATGTATGCAACTGTTGCAGCATCAACGTAGGCATATGGATCATCCGCAGCTTTGGTTGGGTCCTTGTACGTTGTTTTACACCCCACAATACCGCCGTCGAAGATTTTGGGGTGGCCGTCATCATCAAGGATCGCAATGTTGCCTTTATTTGGTTCTTTGCAGTAAACCTTACCGTCACTTTCATACATTCCACCGTTTTGAAGGTAGTCACTACCTTTATCACCAAGCATGTAGGCAGCAAGCTCTCCGAACTGGCCGTTAGCCCCGTCTGCATCGATGTCGGCATCTGCAGTGAAATACACCCTTAGGTTGTCATCCTCCCATATTTCGCATTCAGGTTCGTTTTTCCTTGGAGCAATTTTCGCAATTAGCCGGGGCATACCTGTGTCCTCATGTTGTGTCTTCGGAACTCCCAGCATAGCTGGATTAACCACAGGTCAAGTTGGGATTTATCACAGGGGCCACGGAAAGAATCTCGAACAGCAAATTCCCCTAAAATTGGGCATCACGGGGTCGTCGAACTGGGTCGAGCAGCGCTGGTCAGCCGACGTCGCCGACAATGTGCGCGGCGCCTTGGAAGCTATCGATAAGAACGAAGAGTTCATCAAGATCAAACTGGCAGTACTTTTGACACCTGAATGAACGAAATCTGCGGAGCGCGCCAAAACTAGCCAACTATTCTAAGGCATGAAGCAAATTAATCCACTAGTACTGAAGCTTTACAATCCTGCACGATCATTACAAAGCAAATAAAATTTAAACCATGCTGCCAGTAATCGCTACTGAATAGGCAATTTACAAACCGTGTGGAACTTCGACAAAATACAAGCGAGACGTGTAGAACAAACCACCAAGCAAAGACACCATATCAAATAGCTCCAGAATATGGGTCAACCATCAACACAACCTTAATTATTACAGAAAGACTTACGATGATTATATCCCGCAAACCGAAAAAACGAATCAAAGGCGCTCGACTTCTCTTCAGCAATGCCTGACCAATTATTTGATCAGCTAACAGAAGCTTTCAAATTATCACCACCTTTTTCCTCGTCCTGCACAGCTTGAGTAGCAACAACACGAAGACGAATCATTTCCTTGACAACTTCAACACCGGCGGGAGCAACGACAGGATAGGGAAGTTTCTCGCCCTTATAGTAATGAGCTGCACCTAGTGCTTCTTCAGGACGGACCCGAGGATACTTACCCGCAAGCTCAAGTTGAGCCTTATAATTTTCAACAGGAAGATTCAGCAGCGGCAGTATCCACTTCTGCCAATCCTCACTTGCTTTAGTGATTGGCCAAGTTGCTCGATCTACAAGCTCCAACCCATACCGCTTTAATGTTTCCAAAACAAATGTCGCACAAGTAAACCCATCCGCCGGACCAGTTTTTACTAACTGCCCTTCCTTATCAAAATACTCAACATTATCCCATGCAATTGAATACGGCACCTGTCCATTTGTATTCTGCAATAGCAACAATAAAAATGAGATAATCGCATTGGCAGTGGCTGGTGCTAATGCAGGAACCAACAGATAAGAATACTCATCAGTTAAATCATTTTGAGCATAATTATTATTACTCCCCAAATGAAAGAGAAGGCACCTATCAGTAAAATCTCTCACAACAAAGCCAGTATGCCTCTGCCCATCCGGCTCCACCCTTCCTGCAATAGCCAATGCCAACAATACGTTCTCTGGCAATGGCGCATTAAACTCGTACAGCTCAAGCTTCATGCTCACTTAACGACCAAGTCCTATTAATAGCTGCTTTATTTTTTCATCATCCGCCAAGCGAATTTTGACTGATTCGAAAAAAGCTGGCCACGCGGGAAGAAAATCTCTTGCTGAGAATGATGCCCGTAAGATTGCCACCATTGACCACTCGGTTAGGCGATCTGTAGAGGCTTCAAGCATCAATTTATTAACAGCAGAAAGGTTCCTATTCGAAAAGTTTCTCTCAACAAAATGAACCGCATAAGCCGATGCTAGTCGCCCTTTTTTATCATGCTCCCACTGATATAGAACCTCAATTGCGTTTTCAACATTCGAAATTCCAACGCCATGAGAGAAACCAATAGAAACCTTAGAGGGCCTCACTGATTCAGCTAAAGCCATCCTGCAGGAGAGGAACGAGTTTTTTTTAATAGACGTAACGCTATATGAGACCTCAAGCGCTCTTAAATAAGTCGAATTCAAGTCATCACGTAATACTGATAGCTCACGCATCGAGTCTAAAGTTACCTCATCATCCTCATATGCTGTGCCATTCAATACTTTCATTGCCTCACTCCGGCCTTTAGAGTCAGTTTAGAAAAATCTATCATCTCCATGAACAACCCATGTAGCTTTCCTTGAGGAAGAACCTCAGCACGATCAGCGGCTGTGCTCAGGTCAAACTCACAACGCAAAAGGTTATTAGTTACTATTTGAGGAAAGCCACCTGGCATCATTTGCATGAACTGGCCACCGATAACAGCCCACTTAGTTATATTGTTCACCGACAAACCGTTAACTAGCGGCGTCACCGAAGGAACGTTTATCTGGACAAATACATCAGCTGCGGACTCAGGATTGAGATTAAAAAATGGCAAATACGCTGAAATATTAACATTACCTTCCCGAACTGACTCAACCGGCATCAGCAATGTTGCTCCAAACGCAATCCTTAAACAATTAGCACCCGCAGTAACGAGCCATCCTTCAATCTGCTGGATCATGATCCGAATGGCTTCATCAATGTTTGGAGTGCTCTGGCTCATTTGCAGACCTGGCATACCAACAAATGGGAATGACCAAACCCAATCAATACGATTGAAGGCGACCTTGAGTTCAAGTTGACCGCCATTATATACACCGGCTTCGGTATACTCCCCCATTTGGGGTTTATTCACAGCGGCTTCCGGCTCTGCCCCAGTGAACCCTTTCCACCAATCTTTACTACGACCATCTTGTTGCTCGGCGAAAAAAAAGGAAAACCTAAGGGATTCAACGCGCCATGCGCTGGTTTCCGGCAAAGCCATCTGCAATTTCCTCGTTTTAATCAAAATGCAACCATTTGTCCTACCCGCCTTGTGAGCAATCTCGTGATGCCCGTGGCGCAGAATGGTAGACCTTTCATCGGTGGAGTGTATTACGTGTGCGGTTCCATGAAAACGTCTCATCGCAATATCCATAGGTCTACTCAAGCATTACTACTTGATTTAATCCAGTGTACCTATGCTGAAAAGCACTAAATTCTGGGGATTTGCGCAGTCGTCCATGCCGGCACACAACAGCTCAACCCTTGGAAATATTACAATATATCAACGACATCACACCCTTCTTCCGTGCCATTTCGCCCGTTTGACACGTCTCCACGACGACAACTCCGAGCTGTTGGGAACAGTCCGCAGACTTTTTTACTCGCTTCCGATCAAGGGGATCACTAGTTTCGAGAGAACCAAAAACTGCTCAAGAGAAGCGGGAGCGCGATAGTCAATAGTCCGCACATAAGCCTTGCACGCCGCGAGCGCTATCAGTCCTTGGTCACCGGCGTCGGTGATTCCGACAATTCGTTGAGCATGCGCTGGGTCAAGTCGGGCGTGTGTTCCTCCATGAACCATGCCGCCGGCGCCGGTACCGGCTGGCACTGCACAGCCGCTGGCTGAATCCGTGGCGTCGAGAAGAACTGACAGCCGCAGATCAGCAGTGGCAAGGCGATCACGCAGGCGAGCCTGGTCTTTCTGTGCATTGGTCAAAGCCTCGTAGTGGGATTGGTCGCTGGCCGAAAGTTGCTGCTCTAGCGCCAGGCGCTTGTTTTGATCGGCCCGGATCCGGGCGGCGGCCGCATTGCTGAGGGTGCCCAGGTCGGACTGGTGAAGCAGCGCTTGGACGGCGAGCTGCCCACCGTAGCGCCAGTCCTGCACCTTCCAAACGCCTCGGCAGTAATCAGCAGCAGCGCCAGCAAACCCACCAGCGTCAACCTCACCGTGCCCGGGTTCATGGCACATCCTTGAAGAACAGGTGGTGACCGAGCGCTAGCGTCTGCTTGGCGCCTTTTACCCAGGCCGGCGGCTTCGGCATGGTGGTCGAGTAGTAGTGCGTGGCACCGCCGGTAGGGTCCGGCACCTTTCCATCGACCACTCGGTCAGCGGCAATCCGCGCCTGCGCGAGCTCACGAAATGGAATCTTCTTGGCGCCACTAAGGTAGATGAAGTTCGGGTCGTTCCTGTTCCAGCAGCTGAACTGGTAAGGCTTCTGGCACACGCCGGCATAGCCCTCCCCCCACCATGACTTGGTCTTGCCGTCGTTAACGCGGTTGCGGATGGTCCAGGCCACGGCGATCTGGCCGGCCAAGGATTCGCCGCGGGCCTCGCCCCACAGCGTGCGAGCGAGGATGTCGCGGTCATTCTCGGATACGGTCATCACTTTTCTCCGGGCAAAAAAAATCCCGCACTTGGCGGGCCTTGGTGTGCGCTTGGCACTCAGGCTTCGTTGGACTCGGACGCTTCGGCACTCACCGGCAACGGGTACCGGGCTTTGATGGCGGCCACCGATGCGAGCCACGCGGTGTAGTCAGGCTCCAGGCCTTGGGAGAGAGCGTCATAGTCAGCCTCCAACCGCAACGGATCTGACTCGGCAAGGTAAGCGGTTCGACGCGCATTGAGCGCAGCTTCAAGCTCCGCATTCTTGCGATCTTCCTGCTGCTGCTCGGCGGTAACCATTTGACTGAAGTCGATGTTCATTCTGGAAGCCTCACATCACCATCGGGAGGATTAACGATGTCACTGGGGAAGCGGACCGCGATACTGGAATCCGCGTCGCAAGGAATCCCCAGGGCGATAATGAGGTCACCATTGCGCCGGGTCACATCGCCCACCACATGCTGACAATGAACGGCCGACCAGGGCAGAACCGCACCCTCCGGCAGCTGCCGAAAATCGAACGACTCGTCATTGATGATCAGCACATCGCCGGATTTTTGAACTGAAAGCGGCGGCCGGCCGCCCTGCGGTGAAAGCTTGATGATCATCAGAACCACCTTCCTATTGCTAAATACCGACCATTGGCGATTGTTTGAGCGGTCGGGCCATTGCGGAAAATCCCCTTGGCAGACCAGTTCAGCCTCGAGGTATCTGTGGTGTAGCCATACACATCAAGACTTGCCTGAGGTGTGCCAAAGGCTTGAAAGGAGTAGGCGGTGTCGGCAAAAAAAACCGGGAACTGAGCAAGCGGCGAAACAGTTGCGACGGCACCAGCCGCTACGGTGAAGTCCGGGATCGGACCAACACAAATAAGCCGGCCGTCTGCAAATTTAGTGGCCTCGCCGTTCGCGTTCACCACCTTTTCAAATATGGCGCCAGAAGGTACGCCGCCGCCTTGCGAGACGGTTCCGAGAATGGCCGCGACGGCAGCTGCGCCCAGGCCCAAGCCAGCACGTGCCGTACCCTGGGAATTGCCACCCGTCCCGCCTTTTGCAACGGGCACAATGTTTTCGACAGAGACCGCGCCGAGTCCGGCCAACGTCGCCCCCCATTGGTCGACCAATTGCCGTAGGCGGTCGGCGGACTCTTTCACGTACCCCTGCACCGGGACCACGGCATACGCCCCGCCAGCGGCGGTAGCACCTTGATATGCGGGAAGAATCGAAAGCACCGTAGCGCTGGCAATGTTCGAGACTTCGTACCAACGCCCATCCGGGCCTTGAAAACCGTCGCCCACGCGCGCGTTGGCGGCAAAGGCCGTACCGGTGCCGGTCACGGTGGTGCTGCCGCTTGTGACAGCGACTGTTCCTGATCTGTACCAGGGCATGGTTGTTCCTTATCCGAAGGGAAATGGGAGGTTTGCAGTTCTGATGATCAGCGCCGTTGGGAGCAGGGTTGGAATGTTCTGCCACTGAAAACCGTTCACGGCTAGGATCTGGGTGTCGTAGGTTGACGCGGCAGAATTCGCCATCATGAAGGTTATAAAGCCCGTTCCCCCATATACGCCCTCAACACACCCCGAGTTTGATGCCTGGGCAATAGGACTCAGGTCAGTGCCGATTGTAAGACCACACCCGCGAGACCATGGCAGGTGGGCCGCGTACTCGACGCCCGCAGTTAAGTTGTAGGTGAAAGTGCATTGCGCACGGGGGTAGATGATCCGACCAGATGCACTAGTCCCACTCGTCTGCAGCATCTGGTTAGTACCCCCAGTGTAGGGGAGGCCGGATGGCGCGGGTGGAGTCTGTGTCCCAATGATGTTCAAGGCGGGCTGGAGTGAATTGAACGTGCAGTTACCCGAGGTATCAAACGTCTTCAGGTACGGAGACCCGGCGATGTTGTCCGCCATCAGGTCAAAGCAGTAGTACTTAGTCGAGGGGCTCGCATTGACATAGTAGAATGTAATGTTTGTCCCCGACTGCGTGGTTCCATTCAGACAGCCAGGCCCGACAAGGAACACGATGGGTGACTTGAAGTTGGCCAGCGTGAACCCGTGCATGATATCGAGCGAGTTGTCATTCGCAACAATCTCGGTAGGTGCCGTCCAACTTGCACCATCGTTCTTATCCAGCCCAGGCGACTTGAGCCCCCTCCGCCCCCAATTGCTGATGTAGGCAAGGTTCCCGCTCTTCACCAACCCATATGTGATCTTGCTAGTATCGAAGAGCAGGCTACCGTCCAACTTCTTGACGATCAGGCCAGTCATCAGTAGTACCCGTAGTAGATTCTAGCGTTGGCTGCGAAGAAGCCCCAACCGTTCGTGGGAAAGGAGTAAACCCAGGTCAACGACGTGCCCGATAGAGTCACGCCGGGTATCTTCCCGTAGAGGCCTACGCTCACGATGGGCACGACGATGAAATACGCGGTCTTTCCAGCGGGGGGCGCCGGTATGGTTGTCCCACCATTTACAGCGCCCGTCGTAACCGACCCCATTGTCTGGCTGATGTTCATGGTCATATCGACCATTACCCGATCTAGTGCGTCCTTGAGTACAAGTCCAGTCATTGCCCCCCCTCAGAGACTCATGTCGATCCCCAGCACTCCGTTGGGATGGTAAAACTTGATGGAGGTGTTGGTGAGCTGCATCCGTGCCCCGCCCGCCGTACCGTTCAGTTCCCACGGGCCGGTCTTCGGCAAGATCCACCCCTGAGTGGCTGCGATGTAGTCGGTTGATTGGAGCGAGCCCCCGATCTTGGCGTTGGTAATGCTGGCGTCCTGAATGAAGGCCGAGTTCATGAACACCTGACCACCAGTGATTGCAAACGGGGAGGACAACGTGCCGTTGATGCCGTTAACCACGGCAAAAAGATCGGCGCTAATCAGGAACTTGCTTTGCAATCCAGCCGGCCCGTTCTCAATGCCCAGGCCGATGCCCGCCGCCACGTACTGACCTTGGCTGTTCAGCTGCATTTTTACCGACCACATCGTGCGGGCCTTGCCGTCAAGCGATACCACCGCCTCACTGACTGTCTGCACGGCTGCGTTCGTGCTGCCGATAGACACTTCCAGCTGTTCCGAGCGGCGCGCCTGGGCTGTATCACCGTCCGCCCTGACGCGGGTTTCCTCGGCAAACTTCGCCGTCGAGTCCCACGAGTCCAATGCTCCAGCCAAAGCGCCCTCAGCATTATCATCCCGACCTACCGTGTAGATGGCCTCGACGGTTGTCCGCATCGAAGCCACCGCCGCGTCGGTATCCACCTGAGCGTCCTGTACGTCCTGGATCTTCGCCGTGTTGTCGCCGACCACCAAGTCAATCGTATCGATCCTTCTCCCGATCGCGTCATCAGCCCCAACGCGGGCCTCGGACTCAAAGCCGATGTCGGCGGTATTGCTGCCAACCTTTGCACTCAACAACTCCAGGCGGCTCGCTGATGCAATGCGGTCGGTAGCCAGCACCGTCTCCAGAGTACGGATTCCGGCTTGGTTACCTGCGACCTGCGCATCGAGCGTGGTCAGGTGGATGGTCGTTGCCTCGCTTTCCGTAGCGCGGGTTCGCACTTCCTCCGAAAATTTCGCGGCGCTGTCCCACCCACTCAGCGCCCCGGCCAAGTCCCCTTCCCCATCCTCATCCCGGTAGGACGCCTGTAGTGATTGCAGGGAAGACGATGTCGCCGTGATCTTGCCGTCCACCGTGCTGATGTCGCTCGTGTTTTTATCGATCTGCACAGTCTGGGCGTTGACCGTCGTCACGATGCCGCCGATGTCGAGCCAGTAGGTCGAATTAGGCGGCGCATTGGCCCCGCCGGCGTTGGCAGGCACGGCCTTGATGGCGGTATACAGGCGCTGGCCGCCGCGCACGTTGTCGTCTTTCAGGTAGCTTTTCTTCGGGACGTATTCCAGTGCATCAGTGATGCCATCGATCTGGTCCTGAAGCTCCTCCTTGGCCGCATCAATTCGACCATTTACTGACTCCGGTCCGTCGCCAGAGATCTTGTCGATCTCATCGAGCAGATGCTGGCCAAGTTCGGACTCGGTGATCTGGCCGGCGATCATGTCCAGGATCGGCCCAGCCTCCGAACTGGCTTGTCCCATCACGCCGCCTACTACTGGATAGAACGGACCGATGTTGCCGATCCGGTCAACCAGGCGCGCCCAGAAGAAGAAGGTGGTGCCCGCCTGCAGGCTCTGCATCGAGTAGTCGCTTTGCGGGTAGGCAAGGTCTGCCAGCTTCGTTGCCGCGCCCAGGTTGTTGGCCGGGCCATACCAGAGCTCCGTGCGCTGCGTGTCTTCGGCGCCAGCCGGGAAGCCCCACTTCAGGCGAATGCCAAACAGCAACGCTGTTGCGGTCAGGGATGTCACCGCCGGCGGCAAACCTGCTTTGCCCTTGAGGTTGGTCAGGATCGAGTTGCGCCAGATCGACGAGATGTCAAAGGCACTCACCGCGCGGACGCGGGCCACATAGGCACCAGCATAGATGCCGGTAACGTCGACACTGGTCAGCCCGGTGCGTTGCACTTTGATCCAGTTGCCGCTGTCCTTGCGCCACTCCACGTCGTAGCCGACCGCGCCGGGTACCGCCGGCCAGGTGATCGTCATGGTCGCGACGGCGATGCCTTGGGAAACGACTGAACTTGCCGACAGGGTGACGCTGGCCGGCGCCGGCACCACCGTGATCGGAATGACGCTGATCGGCCGCTCCTCGAGGCGAGCACCAGTGTCGATGGAGGCAAACTTGCTCGGCTCGTACTGCAGTGCGCTGATTTCGTAGTCGCCCTCGGCCGTGCGTTTGGTCCGCAGGACGCGATACAACGGAATCGCCAGGTCATCAGCATCCAGTGCCCATTGCAGTTGCGGCAACGGTGGCTCGCTGTAGCTGGTGGTCACGGTCACCGCGCGGCCATTCACGCTCTGCACGGTACGGCCCTCCGCGCGCCCGCCCGGCAAGTTGATGATCAAACGATCACCGGCCTTGGCCTGGGTGTTGCGATCAAGCGTCACCACGCGGCCGGCGGCCGCCGAGATGCGCCCGCCGACCTCGCGTCCTGCCAGCAGCGAGTCCGCCACCGGGATGATGTGGCCAGGCAGTGGAATCACACCTTCCATGCCGGTCTTGAACGACACGGTGCGATCCTGGTTGTTGCTGAGGATCGCCCACTTGCCACGACGCTGGGCCTCGGAGGCTCGAGTGCAACCGATGGCGCTCAACTCCATCGGCCGGTCGCCATACCGACGCTGCAAATCCAGGTCGGCGAATGGGATGACGTCAGTGTCGTAGTTGTTCGCCGGGTTGTCGTAGCTGACCAGCGCCCGGGTGTAGCGGGTCTTCGCCGACGCGCTGCCATAGGAGAATTTGCCATCGATGACGTTGGCCCGGGTGAAGACGTAGTCGAAGTCCTGGGCACGCGGCATATCGGCCTGCATCACCAACTGGCCCTGAGCCCAATAAGTCATACCCCGATAGATGCCGGCGATGTCACGCAGAAGCGACCAGGCATCGGCCTTGCCTTGCAGGTTCATGTCGCAGAGGTAGCGTGGCTCGGTGCCGCCCAGGCCATTGGTCACCAGCTGGTCGCAATACTGGGCAATCCGGTACAGCTCCCACTTGTCGACCATCCACGGCTTGATGCGTTTGCCCAAGCAGAAGCGGTCCTCGGTGCATACGCCGTAGGTGATCCAGGCCGGGTTGTTGGTCCAGGCCGACTTCATGCTGCCGTCCCAAGTGCCTGTATAGGTGCGGGTCACCGGGTTGTAGTTGCTGGGCACCATCCAGCGCCGCGCCTTGCACTTCACGGTCACGGCCGGGATGTTGGTGAACTGCTCGGCGTCGAACTCGATGTAGAGCAGCGCGGTGTTCGGGTAGCGCAGCTTGGCGTCGATCACTTCGGTAATGCCGGCGATCAGCATGGTGTCGGCGATCTTGTTGCTGTTCTGGTTCGGCGTCAGGCGGCGGACGCGGATCTGCCAGCCGGTGGTAGCGTGTGGCAGATCGATCCGGCGTGAGCGCTCGTAGCGCGTGGTGGTTTTGCCATCCACGGCATCTGGGTAGACCTGCTGATAGGCGCCGCCGTCGGTGGCCACATCGATGGCGTAATCAATGCGGTAGCCGCCCACATTGCCATTGTCGTCCTGTCGCTGCAGGGCGGGCCAGGCGAAACGCACGCGCACAGCCGACAGCTGGGTGTTGGTGATCGAGCGCACCCATGGAGTGCCGCTGCGCAGCTCAACGTTCAGCGAGGTTTCGTTCTCCACGGACGGAATGCCCGGGATGTAGGTCTGATCCACCGAGCCCGGCCGCCAGTCCCACTTCACGTTGGGGAAGTTGTAGTTGCCGCTGGCATCGCGGATCGGCGTGTTGTCCAGGTAGATGTCGTAATCGGTCGGAGTACCGTCAAACTCGCCCTCACCCACGGCGATCAACAGTTTGGCCAGGTTGGTGGAGCGCAGGCTGTCGCTGGCTTCGATCGGCGACTTTGGCTTGCTGCTGCCGCCCTTCTCGCCATGGATATCGATCTGTTGTACTGCGCCCATGCTTTCCTCCAGGCATAAAAAAACCGCCTCTCGGGCGGCCTGCTGACTGCGTGCTGACTATGTTTTGTCTTCGGCCAGGATCGAGGCGGAAATGATCATGCCGCCCCACCGGCGCTCGCCGATGCAGATCGGCACCGGGTTGCCGCTGGCCGTGGTGTTCTTGGCGCTGCCGAAGGCATAGGACGGGGCGTTTTCAGGTGACGAACTGTGCGACAGGCCACTCTGTTGAGGGCTGAGCATTTGGATCACGCCGCCGGCCGTCGATGCAACACCGCCAGCGATAAGCGCCGCCCCTTGGGCGGTGGTAGAACCATAGGCAAAAAAGCCGACGGCAATCATGGCTACCCCAAGAATCGTCTGCATGAGGCCTGCCCGCTTACTGCCGGAAACAATTGGCACAATTCGAATTTCCCTCGTTCCACCCAGGCCAAAGGTGTCTAACGCTTCGTTCTTCCTGTTACGGAAAATGGCAAATCGCATGCCGAGCCGATCAAGCCTTTTAATTTCCTGCTCAAAACCTTCGATGGTCGCTTTCAGAGCCTTGAAGGCCTCCCACACCTGTCGACTATCAATCTGACGTCGATGAGTTCGACCAAACTTAGCGGCAAGGGATCCAGAGAGAAGAATTGTCGTCATAGGGCTGTAGCTGGCAGCTGAAGCAGCCATAATATTTTCCTCCAGGCACAAAAAAGCCCGCCGAAGCGAGCTTGATAAGTGAATGTCAAATTGCTGTGGGAGAGATGTCGAAATTGTCACCAGATAGCGTGATTCTACGTCGCACGGTATCGCCAGCCTTTACATCAAGTTCCCGCTCGACCAAACCCCATCCCCCACATGCGGCGCTAGGCTTCAACCCAAGGATATGCTTGCCGGCTTTCACTCCGAACATAGCAACCTCACCAGAAGCGAATTCAGCAGCCAGCGTCCCGTCGATGTATAACCGGTAGTTGCAGCCAGAACCGTAGAGGCCGCTGTCCCGAGTTACTAAAAGCTGAGCATCGGACTTTTCACTGAAAGCAAATAACCGTCCCTTTGGCACAGGGTCAGCTTTATCTGCTGGCACTGGTGAGGTCACACACCCAGCCAGTACTGCAACGGCCAACGCCCCTACGAACAATTTCATGCAGGTCACTCCTGTGGGAAAGCGCCAACCATATCACTGGGGCGCGCCTGTACGAAAACCCAGTAACGCCCCGCTGTGATCCGATAGTAGCCTCTTGCCTTCACGCAACGGATACCCCCCAGTCCTTTGCCTGCAAGCCCAAGGACTGGGATTGCGCCAATTTCGGCGCGTTTATGACCTGGAGGTCAATATGGAAATGCTGTCTCCATTCGAAAAGGGGGTGCTAATGGCCCTCGTCTCTATCACTGCAACCCTGCGATCAACACCAGGATTCGATGGTGATGCTTTAACAAAAGCAGCTCAGCACTTCATCAATGAACCTGCTCAAGGATGTGCCGAGGGTGCTTCTTTCGAGGCTTACGAGTGGCCATTGTGCGTTCTGACTAAAGATCTTTCTCAGCTTCAAAACATGCTGAACGCAGACAAGGTCACGAATTAGTTTCGAACCCACCCTGCTTCGTAATCTGCCAGATCGGTTTTCCGCTGGCAGTTTTTCTTTCTGACTCGATCATTTTTTGCTCCCGCGGCCCAGCCGCATCACGTGGTTGGTTGCGCATCTTTGTGCCTGAGTACCAGGCGTGTCCGATCCAGCCATGGACCACCGAAGACGATGATTTCGCTCGGGCGACCGTACAGGTGGTGCAAAAGAAACGGACCAGGCCCGAAGGTCCCCACATCCTCCCCGGGTAGTGACGGCTCACTGCCAAGGAATATCCCGGCATGGTTCGGGTGAACCGTTCGCCCTACTTCCATCACGATCATGTCACCGCGCTGCGGCTGATCGACCTTGTAGAAGCCGGCGGCCTCGTAGTTCGCTTCGTAAAGGCTGGTGCTTTCTTTACTCTCCCACCAGCCATCGGCACGTTTGAAGGCCTCGAACTCCAGCCCCCACTCCCGCTTGTACCAGTCGGCGCAGACCTGCCAGCAGTCCCACGCCCCGTGCACGAATGGCCGCTTCAGTAGCGGCACCTCGCCGCTCGGCATGACTGTGCGCAGGTCGCCCTCTGGCCAGCTCAGGATGTGCCACGGCAGCGCCGTCGCCTCGCACATGGCCAGGTCGCGCGGTGATGGCCGACTGGTCGCGTCTGGATGTGAATGAACCACGCCGATCACTTCGCCGATATCCTCGGCCGCAGCGTAGTCCTCCGGATCGATCCGGAATTCTTCGTTCGGCTCGGAAGCGACATTGCGGCACGGGTAGTACTGCTGTTTGCGTCCGATCGCCAGCAGCAGCCCGCAGCACTCTTTCGGGTACTCGGCGGCGGCGTGCGCCTGGATCGCGATCAAAATGTACTTGCGCATAGTCAGCTCCGGGCGATCAAGGAAACCGCAGGGAAGCCACCGAACGGCAGCGGATTACCTATTCCAAAGCGTGGCTCGCACCCCTTCCCGATGGTTGCATCACACTCATCCAGCTCCGGGTTGCCGGTTGGCACGCCATCCTTCGTGACGTAGCCACCGGTATAACCGCAGTTCGGCCCCCGGTAGCCGCCAGTGAGGCACCAGTGGCACAACGTTGTGGCCTGTCGGCCAATGGACTCGCCGCCGACATCGCCAGGGCTGGCCAACTCCCAACTGACCGTCTCGCCGTCCTCGTTGGTCTTCTGGTCGATGTACCAGACCTCGATCGTCTCTTGCGTTGGATCTGCCGTCGGGTTGCCGGCCGGGAAGTTCTGGGCATCGAGGTACGTGCCCAGCGTGTGGCGCATCGTGAGCTTGAACTCGAGCAGATCGGCGAACGCCAGGCAGAGCGCAGTGATGCGCCCGCTGACGTTGCCGACAGACAACGTCGGCCGCACTGCTGTGCCGTCGCCATTCGACTCGATGCCGTCAATTTGCATCGGCCAGGCACCGTACTCGTTGCCCTGCCACCAGATAGCCTTGGCCGGCAACTGGTCGGCATTGGCGCCGGCGGCGATCAGCTCGGCCGCCGTGTGCGGAATCGAATGCCCGTGAAAGCGCAGAACGTCTGCGCCGTATTCGCTGCCGTCCAATTCGAAGAGCAACACTTCACTGCCAGGCTCGAGCACCTGGATATCACTGATCAGCGGCATGATTGCCCCTTATGGTTGGAAGGCTCGCTCGAACGTAGCCGTGAGCTTGAAAACACCACCGCCCACCGGGGTGGGCACGGGATTTTTGCAGGTGAACAGGCCGAGCTGGCCGAGTGGTGTCGTCCATAGAAACGCCTTGGCTCCCGCGTGGCGATCGAAGAAATCCATGATCTCCAGCACCTTTACTTTCAGGCCGGTGAAGGTGATCGGGTAGGAATCCTCTTTGTTGTTGGGGCCGTCGCCGACCTGCTGCTTATAGCCGCCTCCAAACTGCGCGGTACGCACCCTGTAAGAAATCTCAGGTGAGTCACCACGTTCGGTTGGCCAGGTGAATTTCTCGATGGCCATCAGCCCCTCCCATTTGTCAGGCGCCAGATTGATCCACCCGGCTGAAGCGCTCGGGCAATTGCCGTTTCCGCTTCGGTTTTGGCCGCCTGCTGGATGCTTTTTCCGAGCTGATTTGAGGCTTCTTGCGGTATCGCACCATTCTCCCCAGTGGTCTGCACTGAAACCGCCACGGGGAAGTTGTACGTGTTGCCACCACTACCACCAGATATCGCGGCCAGCGCTGGCCCGCCGCCAGAAGTTAGCGGCGTGACGCTGCCGCCATTCGCCCCGGTCATTAGGAAGGACCGGCCGCCCTCGTTGTACAGCTCAGGCCCCAACTCATTGACCTCATACAACGAATTCGCCGCGACCGGACCGCCAGAGGCTCGGTAGCCTGAGAAATCGACATTGGTGTAGCCAGCCTGCGAGGCACCAAGATTCGACGAGGTAGCACCGGCAGAACCAGCAGGCAGCCCATTACCCGTGCCACTACCAACAAAATAATTGGTAGCGGCACCAACCAGGCTGCCGAGCAATGCCGAACTGGCTTGCCGTGTAGCGATGCGCGCCATGTCGGCCAGAATCGACTTGGTGAAGTCCGCAAACGACAACTTGCCGGTCATGGCGAAGTTGACTATCGCGTCTTCCATCGAGCTGAAGACATTGCTGAACAGGCTTTTGGTCTGCCCGGCCACGTCACGCGCCGACTCCAGATAGTTCTGCCATGCCGACGATGCGCCGGCGCTCCAGTCGCCCTGGGCGGCGGTCATATCGTCGTAATTGGCCTGAACAGTGTCGTGCAGATCCTGCTGAGTCGCTTTCAACGCCTTCAGTTTGGCGTTGTACTCGTCCAGGCTCATGCCGCGCGAGCCGTCGCCGTACTGGTTGGCCAACCCTAGGCGCTGCTGGTTGAAGCGGTCATCGATTCCGTTCTGCTGATCCGTCAGTGCGCGCTGACGGTCACCTTGACCAAGGCCAGATGCCGCCCGCAACCCCTGCTGCCGCAGCGTGTCGACCTGTTGCTGTAGGGCGCTGGTGTAAGTGTTGACTGCGAGGGTCTGCTTGCGCAGGCGTCCTTCCTCGTTGGTAGCGATGAGGGCCAGTTCGCTGTCGCTGTCATGCTGGGCCTTGACCATGGCCGATCGGGCATCCGAGATCTTTTGATCAATCTGGATGACCTGCGCAGCGGTTGTGCCCTTCTTGGCCTTGGCTGCTTCGAGCGCATCGATTTCCGCCTGATAGCCCTGGGCAACTTCGTCGGCCTGCTGCTTCAACAGGCTGACCCGTTGCTCGGTGTAGCTGGCCTGGCTGATCACGCCGGCGCGCTGGGAGGCTTCCAGCTCCTTGTCGGCGTTTTTGTAGTAGGCCAGTGTTTCGGCCAGTGAGTTCTTCGCGTTATTGAATCCGGTTGTGTCGACGCTACCTGCGGCGACCTTTGGATCCTTGAACTTGTCGTTGATGTTCGCGATGTTCTTGTCGATGGCCGCTTGGCTCAGGCGCGGGTCGTTCGGCGTCACCTTGCGGATATCGTCGAGCTGCTGCTTGTATTCCTTCAGAGCCTCGGTGCGCTTTTGTTCATTCGTCCACGAAGACTTGGTGAGAGCGTCGACTTTACCCATCGCAATAACCGCAGCGCCTTGGGCTTTCGCCTGCTCACCCTCCCACTTGGCGATGTCTGCTTGAGCTGCCTTCTCGTCCTCCAGCATGTTCAGCCGATTGCGTCTGAACTCGATAAGGGCATCCTTGGATTTTTGGCTTTGGAACAAGCCGTCCATGGTCTCGGCTTCACGGAGATCGCTCTGCGCAGTCTCGATCTCCGCATTTATGTCGCGGCGCCCGATGTTCTTCAGATTGTCCGCGGCGCGCGCGACAGCGTTGTAGCCCCTCTCCCAGAAGCTCAGGTTTTCGAGGATCTTCGGCGTGCGCTCGTTGATGGCGTCCGCGTACTGCTCAGTCGCCAGCTTCACGGCGCCCGCGTGGTCGCCTTGCTCTTCCAGTGCGGCGATCTGCGAGTAAACCGATGCAGTCAGGTAGTGGTACTGCTCGTTCAGTGCAGCGGAAGCCTTGACCGGGTCATCTGCCAGCTTCGAGAACTCAGCGACGGTTTCGCTGACAGCCTTTCCGGTCGCCTCCTGCATAGACACGGCAGCCTGGGTGATACCGATGAAACTCTCGCCCGCAATCTTGCCGTTGCCGGCCAGAAGGGCCAGAACCTCAGCTGCCTGCCCGGTCGTGCCGACAGTGGCGCTCACTTGCCGCGCCATTTCCCCCAGTTGCGTAGAACTGACACCGGCGTAGTTGCCGGTGAGAATCAGGGACTTGTTGTAGCTGTCCTGTTCTTCGCTGCCCTTATAGAAAGCATATGCAAGACCGCCCACTGCCGCAGTGGCCAGCGCTAGCGGCGCAAGGATCGCGAGCAGCCCCGCGGCGCCCTCGCCCGCCCCGGCGCCCAACTGAGCGACTGCACGAACACCGCTACCCCAGTCCCCCGAGGACAGCGCATTCCCCAACTGCACGACGTTCTCTTGCGCCTGGCGAGTGCCGAGGCGAAGTTTGTCGAAACCGGTGGCGGTCTTTTCGAGCTTGGCGTAATCCTTATCGATCTTGCTCAGGGCCGAGTTGTACTGGTCCTGGCTGATGCGACCGGCGTCGAGGTGTTTCCCAAGTTGCTCAACTTGGGTGTCCAGCTTGGCCATGGCCGCCCGGGCCGGGTCGATCGCACCCAGCAGACTGTTCAGAGCCTTCTGTTCATCTAGCGTCGACTTCGCCAGCGCCGCCTGCTGCTTGTCGAGCTGCGCGGTGATCTTGGTGAATTCAGCTTCACCATAGGCACCGGTTTGGGTCAGCTTTGCCAGGCTGTCACGTTGTTTGGCCAGTTCCTGCGTGGAGGTCGCGCCTTTCGAAAGTGACTTCTCCAGCGCCTCCATCTCTTTCATCAGGCCGACGGCGGACTGCTCAGCGCGATCGCCAGCCTTGGTCAGCTTGTCGAGATCGGTCGCAGCGTTGGCGGCATCAGCCGAATCGACCTTGATGCCGAGTTCTGCAATGTTCATCGACTCACCTTGAATAATTGCCCGTCTTCACGGGCTGTTGTCGCGTGCGTCAGCCATAACCGCGATGGCTTCCGACTCCATAACGCGGATGTCCTGAAACACACCGGGGCGATCCTTCACCGGGATGCCGACGAA
Organism: Pseudomonas sp. S2_H10; assembly: GCF_054668285.1. Classification (NCBI taxonomy): domain Bacteria; kingdom Pseudomonadati; phylum Pseudomonadota; class Gammaproteobacteria; order Pseudomonadales; family Pseudomonadaceae; genus Pseudomonas; species Pseudomonas sp. S2_H10. The sequence continues at coordinate 6,003,147 of NZ_CP162754.1, read as the reverse complement.
CTTCATTACGCTGGGCAGAACGCCGTAATCGAGACCGGTTGCGCCGCACGTGCCGGTACGCCACTGAGTCCCCATCGACTCCATGACGAGGAAAGACGGCCAGTTGTCCGGCCAGACTTCAATGGAGTCATCGATATCTGAAGGAGAAAGCCCAAATACCGAAAGGACATCGAAATCAGTGGTCTGCTCGTACAGCGCGCGTGCGACGTCGGTCAGTTTCCCAGGCGGGCCTTACCGAACGCTTCGCTATAGGCCTTCACCACCGCATCCGAGACGCCGATGCAGCTTTTCACCAACGCGGTGATGGATTCGTCGCTGAGCTTGTCGGTGAAGCCCCAAGACACGACTAGGTCTTTGATTTGGTCGATGCCTTGCTCGACTTCTGCGGCGGTGACCTCAGACAACGTCGGCTCAGTGCCCTTGAAGCGCTCGCCGATGGCTTCTGCCCTTTCCTTCCAGGCGTCGAACAGTTCCGCCAGCGCAGTGCGGTCACGGTATTTGAACGTGAACGGCACCACGGCCGCCTTGCCGCCGACCTGCGGGATAGCTACGTCGACAGTGAACGTCGGCTTCGGTGCGATGGAAAACTTTGCCATGAGAAATCCTTACGACAGGTAGCGGGTAGGTTCAGCCTGAAGCGCCAGGTTGACGGTGCGGGTCAGCAGGTTGTTGCGCGATACCGCCGGCTGCTTCGAGAACGAGGTGTACGCGCCGTAGAGAACGGTATCGGTACCTGGAAGGTTCATCCGTGCAGCCTGGATCTTCTTGCCCGCATCTGCTGCGAGCAGCACAGCGTTGAAAGCTTGTGCCGGGTCATCGGCAATAGTCAGCGCCATGCTCGCAGCAGATTTATCTGTCGGGATTTGCTTGCCCTGGTCGTCTTCGAGGAAAACCACATCCAGGTAGTTTTGCTCTCCACCGGAGAACGCGACGTCGGTCACTTGCGGGATCTGCACCCAGGTGAGGACCTTTTTCAGGGTGCCAACACCACCGCCAGCCGGATAGACCTGGATGTCGGACGTATCGATGCCTTCGAGAGTGGTCGACGTCGCAGTGGCCGCTTTGACTCGCACTACACGGTTGTTCAGACGGCTCCAGCCAGCAGTGACCAAGACGATGTCACCTGCTGCCAATGTGCTGCCCACCACCGTAGCGACTGCTTCTGTGGCATTGGACATCGCAGTGAATGGCAGCTCGGCGGCGTAGGTGGCACCGTGCTGGATGGTTGCGCCGTTGGGGAGTTTGTAGCCCATTGGTTTTTCCTCTTTGCAGATATGACAAAACCCGCTCAATGGCGGGTTCCGGGGTTGCCCAACGGGCGAATTTAGTTGGTGTCGGCTCGGTAAAGGAATGAGACCGGCACCGTGTAGGTGGTGTCGTCCGGAATGCCGGGGCCGGGGTCTACCGGACTCATGGTCACCACCGTAAGCGCGCCTTTCATGTTCCGCTCGTACAGCGGGAACAACGCAGCAATCTGATCAGCGAGCGCGCCGGCCGCGCCGCGATACTCGCCCGCAGGCGTCACGATGCTGACTTGAAATACGCCGGTGTAGAGCCTGTGGTCGCCGCCGAGCGTGTTGCTTGCGGTGTCGCCCGGGAGCGTGAAGGCCATCAAGTACGTGGCGCCGTCAACTGGCGTGTAGGCCTCGTTCTCGACAACGACCTTCAGCGGCACCGGTAACGCCTTTGCCCAGGCGATCAACTTGGCTTCGTAAATCGAGGCGATGATGTTGTGACTCATACCTGGTTGTTCCTGATGGCCTCCAGCACGATCTGCTGGAAGCGGGCCACGGTGATGCGGACCATGCCGGCGGGTGCCTGAGTCGAATGCCCGAACTCGAGCGGGATCGCGTACGGTAGGTTGTTGATGAGGTAGGCAGTCTGGCCGGCAGTGAAGTCGCTGACTGCTGAAACCAGTGCGGCGATCGTCTCTTGGCCACCCGGATCAACCTCATCGAAGGTAACGTTCTCGATGACATCAATCGAAAGGTGCCAGTTGGCCCGGAACCGCCCACCGACGTAATCCTTACCCGCAACCAGACCGTTCACGTTGAAGTTCTGGTCGCGCTCGGTCTTGGTCAGGGGCTTGGCATGCTTCACACCTGCCTTCAGCTTGCCGGACTTGGTGAAATTGCTGTCGGTCAGGTTGATGACCGTGTTGCGGACCGCCACCTTGAAGTTATAGTCATCGGCTGCACGCTTGTTGGCCGCCCGGTGAGCGACGTTTGCGGCCCAAATCTCGGGATTCCCCACCGGCGACATGCGGATGACGCTGCTGCCAACCTCGATGATGATCTCGCGCAGGCTAGTGTCGATGGCTTCCGTGGCCTGCGCTGCGAACTCGGCGAGGCTCAAGGCGAAGCTGCCGGATTGTCCGGCACCGGCCCGGCTCACGACCGCACCTGCAGTTCATACAGGATCGGCGTCCCGGCCGGGTTGATCTCCTTCAGCGGTGGGACGATCGACCAGGCGCGGCCTTGAATGATGACCTTGTTCAACAGACCAGGTACCCACTCAAGCCCCTGCGCGGCGATCTTGAGCTTCTTGTCGCCCTGCTTGATGAGGCTGTTGTTCTGAAATTCTTGACCGGTGAAGTCGAGCAGGATGCCTTGGGCGGTCTGCTCGGTAATGGTGTCAGGCTGTGCGCTGCCGGTATCCGGATCGTACTCGCCGGTGCTGGTTGCCCGAATGGTCACGGGCTGGCCGAACTCTGTGATCATCTCCAGAGCCATCACGGCCATTTTATCGTAGAAGGCCATGTGCACCTCATAAAAAAGCCCGCACAAGGCGGGCTTAACGGGACTGAAAATTCATTCGCTGGCTAGCGTAACCTTGGCAAAGCCACGCTTTTTCAGTTCTTCAATAATCTCTTCGATAGATGCCTCGCCCAGAGCAATCTCAGTGAAGTCGTCCTGGATGATCGCCTCCAACTCGCTCTGATTCACTTCAGGAAATAGCGCCTTGTTCAGTTTTGCCCAAGTGCTCATTTCTGGGCTGTGCATTCCACGCTCATAGCGCCCCGCCATTACGTTCGAAATGTCTGCTGCGATGGACAGTTCGGCCTGAGTCATACCTGCTGCTTTTCGGGCGTTACGAAGAGCTTCGGGAAAATTTTTGTGCTTAGGATTAGGTAGCATGAAACACCTCTCGTTGGTTTATGCAGGCATAATGCATCACCAATGAGTAGTGCACAAGTACTTTTTAATCAATTTAGTGATCCTTTACGATCATGCACGTACAGCGAACAACCCCCGTTTCTGAAGGTAGTCAGCAAATTGCGTTGCGCTCGGCCGGTCCGGTGCCGCCGGCAGCAATCGCCCACTGGTGTTCGGGATCGTGGCGTACTCGCGAGTGACTGCGCCTTCCACGCGCTCCAGAGTGATAGCGCCTTTTCGCTTCTCGACCGGGTCGATGTCGTCCTGATGAATTTCGGCTGCCAGCGCCATTTGCCCGTACTGGATCCGCGCCGGCAGGTAGTTATCGGGCTTGATCTGGTAGTCCAGTTCAACACCCCGGCGCGGCCAAGCCAGAGCCTGATCGCTGTCCGTCTTGCGCCCCTTCCAGGTCTTTCCATCCATCGCCAAGGCAGCCCGACGAAGTAGCGCTTCTTGCGCTGGCTCGTCCGCAGGGATGGTCACACCGAACTTCACGGCGTACATGACCAGGTCCGCGGCGCTCGCGTAGCTTTCGGCGCCTGGTTTGCCGGTGCCGTCCTCGATGATGAGTGTCATGCGTCAACTCGCTGCAATGGTTTGAAGATTGGCCGCCGGATCAACGGCAGCCAGCATTATCAGGCCTTGGGAAGATCAGCGACGAGCTTTTCCAGGGAGTCTTTCGAAGCGTTGGCCCGGTACGGCACCTTCGCGTCATCCAGCTTGGCCTTCAGGTCGGCGATTTCCTTCGCTTCCGCATCCACCTGACCGGCTTTGTCGGCCTGCTGGATAAGGTCATCTACCTGCAATTGCAGAGTCTTCACCTTTTCAACTTCACCGTCACGCTCGCGGGTGAGTCTTTCCACGCCTGAACTTACCGCTTCGAACACCTGTAACAGGCGATCAGCGATAGGGCCAAGATCACCTTCTGGGCGCACCAGCGATTGATCAGCGAATGACTCAACGATCAGGCCGACAGATTCAAGCTCGGCGCGGAAAGCGTCGATGTTGATGCTGGAGTTGCCACCATCGATCAGCAGCACCGTCGGCACTTCCTTGGCCGTCACGTCAGGCACTTCGTCGGCGCCATCTTCACGACTTTCTGTAGCGTTCGCGTCGATGATGCGCAAGCCATGATCCTTGGCTAACGCCTTGACGTCTTCCTGATACTGATGGAATGGCCCAGGCAGATACCAGATGTTCTTGTTGCTCATGATCATTTCCTCACCGAGCCGGGCACAAGTCCCGGCTCAGTTGTCAGGAGTTACTTGGAAGCATCGCCAATCAGAGCGACACCGGCGGTGTGCTTGATGCTGGTGGCGGTTTTGTCCCAGTTGGTACCGGTCGCCAACTCGGCGTCGGTTGGCGACTTGCCGCCGGTGGTGGTGTCCCAGGTGTAGCCCTTCAGGCCCAGGCCAAAGGTGTAGTCGGTCTGGAGCGTGGTTTCGATACGCTCCTTGCCGTTGGTGGTCTGGACGTTGCTGATGATGTCGCGGCCGTCGTGGACCAGCGCAGCGCCTTGTACCAGGGACAGGATGATTTCCTTGTTCGGGGTGCCGGCCTGCATCAGTGCAGGGGCATCCGTCACAACGGAGATCTTGCCGAGGATGTCCACCACGCGGACGTTGCCCGCCTGGAACAGCTGCTGCTGGTTCGCCAGGTTCTGACCTACCAGCTTGTGGTAGCTGGTGCCCTGCATCACCTGGGTTACCAGGTTCTGGCTTGCATCGCCGAACTTCGCGTGTGCGTTATTCAGGCCAGCGTAGGTGATGCCGGCGGTGGCCGACACATCGTTGACCGCGGCGGCCTGGGCGGTGATCGCGGCGACGAGGGCAGCAATCGCAGTGTTCAACTGATCCTTCAGCAGGATTTCAGCGAACGCGCGGCTCGCAACCTCAATGCCTTGCGCGGTTGGGCGCTCCAGCCAGGTCATTTGCGACGGTTCGTAGCGGATCGGACCGAAGCCACCGGCTACCTTCACCGAAGTGTTCTTCAGCTCGGTCAGGTCGGTAGCAGCGACAGTAGCGTTTGCGCTGTAGCGATCCACGCGGCGCTGGGCAGCAGCCAGGGTCTGGAAGAACGACTCTTGGAGGAAGTCGCCAGTGAAGCCGTCCGGGGACAGCACGATAGCCCCACGGCTGGCAGCATTGAACGCGGCGAGATACTGATCCAGCGTCTCGAGAGTCGCCGGCATGATGTATTCGTTGAAAACCTGCATTTGCGACAGGGACATGAGTTATTTCCTTACGATTGAGGGAGATCCGGGAACCGGCTTGCGATAGCTGCCTGTCGTTCCTCTTTGGTGCCGCCGATTTTTCCTTTCGCGGCCCCGCCGCCATTGCCAGCACCGGCCGCCCCGCCGCCAGATGCCTTGCTACCCGCGATCAACGGCGCGAAGGCCGAGTCGTTTGCGAATTCTGCTTTCAGCTCATCCAGCGTTGCCGCCGAGAGCTTGCCCTGCTGATCGAGGACAACCACAACAGGCTTCCCGTCGCGCTGCTCGACGCTCAGACGGCGTTCGATGTGCGGCAACAGGGCTTTGGCGCTGCCTGGGATTGCCAGGGCAGACGCGATGTCAGTAGCGGTACGGCCGACAGTCAGATCCCGGATCTGCCCGCCCAACGTTGCGCGCTCCTGCTCCAGCGTGCCGTTCAGCTCAGCTTCGCGGCGGTTGTACTTTTCGGACCAAGACTTTTCGAGCTCCTCGACGTTGCCGGACTTGCGGGCTGCTTCTTCGCGCTCTAGGCGAGCCTGATCTTCGGCATCCTTGCGGGCTTTCTCAGCCGCTTTCTTCTCGCCGAGCAGTTCTTCAACCTTCGACTTCAGGCCCGAAACGTCTTCGGGTTGCGGCAGTCCTTCAATGCCGAGGACGTACTTGCCGTCCTTCTCGGTGTAGAGCGATTTAACGGAGTCGTCGAGACCATCGAGAGTGTCCAACTGATACTTCAAGCCCATTTGTTTGTCTCCCTGAGACGAGTTGCAGGCCCTGCCCGCAGATATGAAAAAGCCCCGTCATTGACGAGGCCTCTGTAAATCGTTGGCATAAAAAAACCCCAGCGAAGGCCGGGGTCTGATATTTGTGACTCTTTTACAATGTTGGACCGTTGAAAGTTGGTCCGAACTAAGTGTGGACGGGAGCGATGATTCTAACGTGGTCGCCTCGCTGCTTGAGCCACATCAGTGCTTCACCATTGATTGTGACAGGCCTGCTTTCAACCCAATCATCGGTGAAGAAATTGCCGCTTCCCACAACGATTTTGTACACCTCATCAAACTGCGCGTCGCTCAGTTCGTAAACGCTGTGTGTACCTTGGGCATAATTTCTTACCAGCTGATGGTCTGTTTGCTTGTTAAGGCATTCATCCACAGGCTCCTGCGAGAGAGAATAATTATATGGGGCAGCCATCACCCAGATCCTTTGGTTGCGTCGCTCTAGAAGTTGAGCGAAGGACCCGATCCTAACGTCTGTCTACTAAGACAATCCAGCCCGTTCGAACGCCAGCGGCTCTAAAGCCTTCATCTGAATGAGGTTAAGTGGTTTGAAGTTGCGATCAAGCTGCAGCTCGGCAAAACGCTCGACACTCAGCCCGCCTTCGCGGAACAGCTTTGCGCGGACTGGGCCAATAGCCTTGTCCTGAAACGCGCCCGGCTGTTGCTTGAGCCAGTCGTAGTAGCTGAGGTCTGCCCTCACCTGCTGGGCGCCCCCATCACCGATGGATGCTCGGGTGGAGTCCTTGGCGAACAGCGCACTGAATCGAGTCACTGCCACCACCGTCGAGCGGCAGTTAATGTGGATCGGCGGCCGTGGCCCTTCGGTCAGCTTGAAGCGCTGTTTGTCGAGCGTCCGGCACTGGCTGGTGGTCTTCGTGTCCAGCGTGCTGACCCATTCCACCGCCTGCACGACGTCGGCGTTCTCTTTCAGAGTCTCCATGCGTGCTTGGGTGGCGACGTGCTGCACCGCAGTTCGCACCACGGCGCCGGCATTCCGGTTGGTCGTAGCCAGGATACCGTCGTTGTACTGAAGCGCCTTCGTTCCGCGAATGTTCTTGATGATCTGGAAGTTGGTCTGGCCTTCGAAGAAGCCCTGCCGGATCGCGCCAGTGAGGCGTTGCCGCTCGGTTGCGGTGAAGCCATCGATAAACGACTTGAGTAGCTTCCCGCCATCTGCGCCGCGCACACTGAGCGGGTTGCCGAGGATGGCCGCCCTGATTGCAGCAGCGCCCGGCACCGCTGCATCAAACGAGACGCCCACCGGCGCCGCTCGGGTCAAGCTGGTCGCTTCAAACTCGGCCTCGTAGTTGGCGATGTCGATCAGGTCGAGGTTCAGCTTCTCGCTATACCTGTTGAAGATGCCCAGCAGCAAGCTGTCCACCTCGCTCAGCAATCGCTCCAGCCGTGCGACGGTGTAATCCGTCAGGTCAGCCCGAGTCAGCCGCTCGCGGATCGACCGGTCAATCTCCTTGAGGAAAGGCCCGAACTTGGCGACCTCCCCCGACTTCAGTTGCTCAAGGAAAACAGCGTGGCGAATCGTGGCATCAAGGATCGCTTGGTTTTCGGCCATCCGGGATTACCTCGTCGTCATCCAGGTCAGGCCCGGGGTTCTCGGTTTCCAATTCGTCGCGAATCTGGTCGTCGGTCTTTTCGGGATCGATAACCCCGCGATCACGCAGGTACTGCCAGAAGTCACCTGCCGGCAGCTTGCCGCCCTGCACTGCGTTGAACAGGGCTGAGAGGATCGTCGCGTCCAGGGTTATCTGACTGAAGTCCTGATTGAGCTTGTAGAGCGTTTCGCCCGTGGCATTCACGAACTCTGCCATCCACGCCAGACACTGGCTGTAAGCCTCGCTGACGTTGCTCACTACCAACGAAAGGACGCTGTGTTCAGCTGCACTGTCGTTGTCGGCCTGGGTTGCGGTCTTCACTGCGCTACCGCGCTCGATCAGCCGGGCGCCCAGCGACACCATGTCCTCCTTCTTGGCGTCCATGGCCTCTTTGGCCACCGTGTTCGGCTGAGCCTGCCATACGCCGCATGTGCCACTGACCGGCAGTAGCCAGGGCGCACGGGAGCCGAGGAAGATGCCGTTCTTCTCCATGTGGTCGCGCCACTGCTCATCGAGCCCTGCCATCCACGGTTGCGGCTGGCCCACCAGGTAGGCCGCCTCTTCGTAGTCCGCGCTGTTGCGGTAATGGCCGATGTTCACTTCAGCCATGTCGTATAGCGGCGAATCGTCAATGCTGGTGTCGTTGTTCTCGCTACCAAGGAACTGGAACGGGATCACCTTCCATTGCTGGCCGGCACCATTCAGCGGAGAGAAAGGCGCAGTGACCATTGTTGTGGTGCTACTGCCCTCTTCCCACACTTCCTGCGTATAGATACCAGCACCATCGAGACGTAACACTCGGTACTGCACGACCTGCTCACTGCCAAAACCGTCATCGGTATCGACGTCGACCGTTTCTCGCAGCACGACAAGACTCAGCAGATGCTGACCGCCGACCTTGCGCGTCTTCCAGTTGATGATGGCTTCCGCCGGGTAGCTTGCAGCACTCGCCCGAGCTCGGCCCGCTTGTTCATCCGCCTTACTCACAGTGCCGGACTTCACGGCGGCGTAATCAACCAACAGACCATGACGACCGACTTCGAGCAGATGCCCAATGACCGATTGCGACTGTTGGTAGATGCTCACGCCCTGCCCGTCGATGTCCTTTGACACGTATTCGATAGCACCCGGAACAGTCAGCGTTGGCCAGGTGCGGAACACTGCGCCCACCAAACTGTGTTTCGTCCTGCCGGTGGCGTTATAGAACACCGCCCGCTTCTTGTATGCGTCGTAGCGGTCCCTATTGTCTTGGCTGGCGTCCGATGCATTCGGCCTCGGCAAATATCGGTCGCCAGCAGCTTTGATAGTTTCCGAACCTTTGCAGACGTCGCGCACCAAGCGCCAGCGGTACTGTGCCGCGTCGTACTCGGGACGGGTAAAAGTGACGTCCTTCATCGGGCGACTCCCATTTTCATTGAGGTGACCGGCTTCACGATCGGGTACTCGCGGTGGATGAAGTAACCACCGCCGTCGTTGGCGTGGTCGTTGCCTTGGCTCTTATCTGGCTCGCCGTTTGGCGCCCAGATCTGTTGCTCAAGCCCGTCTGCATAAGTCGGACAGGTGAACGGATTGACCAGGTAACGCCGCTCTCCCTGCGCGTTGCAGAACATGGCGTTCATAGCGTTGATCCGATCCTTCACCGGTGGGTTGGCCGCCGGCGCGATGACGGCGAAACCAGCCTGTTTGAGCATGGCCAGATCAGTGACGCTTGCGTTGACCGACTTCCGTGAATCGCCAGAGGCGTCCGGGTAGATCCGGATCTCGCAGGTCTTCTCGAAGTCGTTGCCGTTGTGTCGCCAGTAGCGCTCCTTGATGCGGCGGATCATGTCCGGCGTGTCGTAGCCATCCATAAGCTCATCCACGGCGCGCGGCAGACCCTGGTCACGTTTAACGTGGGTGATCGCAGCCATCTTGCCGACGTTGAAGTCCATGCCGATGAACAGCGGCTCGCCCGGCTGCACGGTGTCGAAGCAGCCGTTCAGCTTGCGATCGTACGCGTGGTAGATCGAGCCGGACGTCAAGTTGACGAACTGCCCATTGAGGTAGGCGCGGATCAGTTGCTCGGGGTAGGACTCCATCAGCGATGGGATGTAGTCGTCCGGCAGGTTCAGTTCATTGTCGAAGGTGCTGGCCTGAATTAGGCCGTACATAACCTTCAGCGCCGGCTTGTCACGCAGCTGCTTCACGAACTGCAGGAAGACGAACTTGAATCCTTCAGGCGTAGTGGTCACATCTACGCCGTTCTTCAGCCCAGGCAGGTTGTAGCGCATTCGAGCAATGATCTTGCGCCATGCCTGTTGAGCCTTCAGCGACGTCAGCACGTCCAGCTCGTCCACCAGTGCGTGACCGATCTTGAAACCGACGATGGTCTGCGGCTTTTCCATCGACCGGCAAATCACAGTGCCGCGATATTGCCGGCCGCTGTAGATGTGAACCTCATGGTTCGCCTGATTGATCTTGGTCTTCAGCCCCCAGTCGTAGGCCACTTCTTCCATCGTGGGGTAGAAGATGTCACGGATCTGCGGGTAAGTCGGTGCGAAGTAGCCAGCGTTCACGCCGGGCCACTCCATGAAATGCTTGCTCAGTGCCGAGCATCCCACCCAGGTCTTTCCTGAGCCGAAACCAGCAACGAATGCGCGGAACTTGTGGGGCAACAAAAGGAACTGCGACTGCGGAACGTTAAGGCTCGGCATTCGGCCTCCTCGCATCCACCACATCTACCTGAATGCGGGTCGGGATCGCCGGCTCGTCGTCAGGCTCTTCCTTCCGGTTGCGATTGACGTAGATGTCGCCGACTTCCTTTGCGGCCTGCTCCAGAATCTGCATGGCCAAGCCGATGTTCTTCATCGTCTCGGCCCTCTCGACAAACCGGCCAAGTGCTCGAAGCCTGAACGCACGGTTGGCGATCGGGATCTCGGCAGTCTCTTCACGAAAACGCTTACGGGTGTCGTTGAATAGGGTCACCCATTTCGCAGCCAGGTTCACGCCAGCGCGTTTGGTGGGGTCGTGCTGTTCCACCTGTTGCCGTGTCACATCAATATCGAATTCTTGCTTCACCGCTTGCGAGACTTGGGTTGGAGTGTCGAAACACGCCAAAGCCTGAACGATGAAGGCTTTCACATCGTTTTTCAGGGCTGCCATAGATTGGTTTCCGTCTCATGCCTGTCTCACATCAGGCCGACTTGAGCAGACAGGTTCCGCAGGCCCTCGCAATGTTCAATTCCCCCACCTCGGCAGGACTGTTTGCAGCATCCACCAGCGCCTGAACGTCAGGGCTCGCACCATAGCGGCGGACCACTCCAACGAACTCTTCAACATCGTGGCCTTGCAGCTTGATCTTCGGGGTACCGTTTTGGGTGAATGCTGGTTGACCGTACTTATCGGTCGCGTGAGCTAGGTGATAAAGCTCGTGTTCAATCAGAGCGCAGAAGTCGACATCACTGCACTGTGCGCAGTAATCCGCAGCCAGTGTGATGATGAAAGCCGGCACTTCACCGAACCAATCGCGCATCTGCTGCTCCATCCGGGCCTTCTGCCAGCCGCCGGCGCGGAACGCTACCTGCTCGGCCTGGCCTTGGACTGTACGGCCCTGCTTCTCGAAGCTCGAGGACGCCCACATGATCCGGATGTCTGCATCGAGTAGATGGGCATGGTCTTCGTTGTGGATGCTGCCTGTGTCAGCGAGTATCTCGGACTGGAGCCACTCCCACACCTCAGGTGCTGGGCTCAGAGTGATGCTGCCCGCCTGCAGCAAATCTTCTGGTGGTGCTGGCCTTCTCATGGAAACTCACTCTGACGCTGTTCCTCATGCCCCGTGAGGGAGGCGACGACGTGGTCGAATCATATTTCCGCCCAAAAAATGGCGCGAATTCGCCACTCACGCGCAATTGAGGCAGGGAGGATGGGTTGCTCTACAAGCACGGAGTTAAAAATGAGCAAATTTGACATCGCCCTGAACATACTTTTCTGCGTGGTCCTGGCATGGCCTTGGCTGAGAAGATTCTTCTCTTGGACATCCGCATTTGTGGTGGTGCTGGGAGGAACCGCACTGACTCTACTGTTTAAGCTCTAACCGAAAAGCGACCCGACCGATAGGCACGTTCGATCGCCCCCCAGTCGGGTTGCTTTGCTGGCATGGCTTGTTACTCCCTCAGTAGCTGGGAGCATCTATTGCTCCTTTCCCGCCACAAAAATAATTGAAAGTAGCAGGTCAAAAACGTCCTTATCGTCTGCCAAAAGACGCGTTTGCATGGCACTAGCTGAAGTAGAGGAGTCAGCCCCCTGAAAAAATGTCCCATGTGGAGTGACACAGAAAAACCAAATATCTACCCAGATGACCTTATCCGACGCGGAAACATCTTTTCTGCTAACTACACACCGACCAAGAACGCCCTCATCGCTGACAAATGGGAGTAACTGAATCTTCACACCCCCAAAGGGAGTAACCAGACCCATTTCGGTTCTATCGTTGGTATTAACCGCATGCGATATGCTGACACCAAGCGTTTTGGATATTTCTTGATTACAAACGAGATTTTGCAGCCTCGTGAAAATAGCGCGTGCGTGCATCGTGATCTTGCCAATTTCTAACGTAACCGCCTTAACTGAATTGCGCTGCTCTTCCGTAATTGGAAAATGCTTCATGGCACCACTCCACCGAGGTTGATGAGCAGTATGCCATCTTGGTTGCGCCACGAAAGGCGCACCTTGAATTTGTGGCGCGGCCTACGACTTGCGCCGCTCGACCCCACCCGGCGCCTTGTCACAGCGCATGCAGTGTTCACAGTTCAGCGTTCGGCAAAGCCAGGCTTTCACCCGCTGCCACCAGGTAACCATGAAGATGTGGCGGATGCCGGCGAGAGCCAGGGACACATGCAGCGTCACACCTGCGCCGGTGGGCGGCAGGATGAAGTGATCATTGCGAGCCAGGATCGCGTAGCCGCTGATAGCGATCGCGGCGTAGATGATCTTGCCCACCACCCCATCACGAACCTTCCCGCTCAGCACGCACCAGGTCGCCCACAAACCGATCAGCCCGCAGGCGACTGCGTTCAACGTTTCGTAGTTCATGGCGGGTTGCCTCCCCCGAACCGCTGGCGAATGAACGCCCAGAGGTCAGCGGCTTTGATGGCGCGGGTGATAGCGGCAATGAGTGACCCGCCGAACGTGCCGAGCAGGAAGCCGACACCCGCCACGCTGCGCGGCTCGACCACACCGAAGTAGGAACTGATCAGGCCGGTGAGGTAGTGGGCACAGACAGCTCCCGAGAAAATGAAGATGGCCCAGGCCTTACGGTCGACCAGATCATCGCGGTGCCAGAAGCTGGCGGCGATAGCGCCCAACAGTCCGGCAAATGCCCAGTCGAGCTTATCGAACAGGCGCTGTAGAAACTCCATGCGCTCGACTCCGTAGTGGCATGACAAACAAATAAAACATAAATGTTGTATTAAAACAAAAGTGTTGTAGAATGGACTCATCCAAACAACGAGGCGAGGTGATGAAGTTCAGCGAGTTCAGACGATGGTTGAAGGCCCAAGGGGTGACCTTCGAAGCCGGCAAAGGAAGCCACTTCAAAGTCACCGCCCCAAACGGCAACAAGACCACCTTCGCGGATCACGGCAGCAAGGAAATGCCAGAACCGACCCGCAAGGCGATCATTAAACAACTGGGGCTCTGAGAGCCCCTTCACCACATCTGAATGCTGGACCATCACTTCCGAGGAGTGACCATGTACGACTATGCAATCCGCTTTGAAGAAGATGATGGACCAGGTGTTGCCGTCTTCTGCCGAGACCTGCCGCAACTGAACAGCTATGGCGATGACCGAGAGCACGCTATTAGCGAAGCCCTGGACGCGATCGAATCTACTCTTTCACTCTATGTCGACGAGCGTCGCGCCATTCCGACAGCATCTGCACCACTGGACGATGAACACGTTATTCATTTGCCAGCAGTAACCGTGGCGAAGATCGTGCTGTGGAACACCATGATGGAGCGGGATATGCGCAAGGCAGATTTGTGCCGGTTGCTCGGTGTGCACCAGGCCCAGGGCGATCGTCTGGTCGACTTCCTGCACACATCGAAAATGGAACAACTGGAAAACGCTTTGGCTGCTCTCGGCAAGCGTCTTTCGGTAACTGTCGAGGCAGCCTGAATAGGTGCGAGGGCCTTTCCCCTCCTGTCCGCCAAAGACCTTCCCAGCGTCGACGCTCCATTGCATCGATCTCGCTGATCCAGTCTCGCGCCACCCTGCAAGCATGTGAGGTCAGGGTGCGCGGGCTGCCGGTGTTGATCCGTAGCACTGCACTTGCCGGCTTATCAGTGTCCAGGCCTTCCGTGAGGCCGCCCTGGCTGCGGTGAACGGTTTTCTTTGGGCAATAAAAAACCCGACGCAATGGTCGGGCTTTTTTGTGTCACTCCTACACACGCAGGAATGACAGGATGGGGAGATAATGGCTCACTGGATCAGTGGTCGTCAAGCGGCTTTTGTCTCAATCAGTTCTTCTGCATCCAGTATCGTTTCAGCAGACACCAAAGCCTCGTCAACCTCGCGCTCCAGCGCCTTGCGGATGTCACGCCGCCACCGCTCTTGCGTCTTGATTGGATGCGGCTCATTCGACCAGTTATCCATTTCGTACCAGCCCGCCGGCAACACGCTAGTCGAGCGCTTACCATCCACGCCCGGCAACTTCGGCAATGCCCAAGTGACCACGGCGCAATGCAGGAACCGCTCAGGCGCCGGCGAGCGCATGAGCCTCGTCAACTCAGCGATGGCGGCATGCTTGCGTTCAGTGTGAGTCGAGAACTTCGCCACCAGCACGCGCCAATGCGCTGCCGAGAGGGCTTTGCGCAGACGACCAAACACCCAGCAGTCCGTGAGGAAAGCAGCTTCCTTGCCGACGATCTCCCCCTTCTGCTTCGCGCATTGCACCTTTGGCTCAAAGTCGCAGCCGCCGGCAGAGTTGATGGTTTCGGCGGCGAGCGCCCGAACAACTGCGGATACCACGTTGCGATAGGTCATGCTGCTCTCCCCTTCAGCTCTCTTGTCTTTGCCCGATACTCGGCCTTGATGGCCTTGATCTCGTCCACGGTGTACCTGCGGGCCGAATGAAGGCCTTCCAGCCAATTCACTTTGTCGGCGCCGATGCGCTTCACCAGCCGGATGCGGTACTCAACCGCGTTACCGGATAGGTTCCGATTGCACTTCACGCACTGGCGGTGGATGTTCAGTGGTTCGAAACGCAGCTCAGGGCAGGCGCCGACCGACCGATAGTGCCCAGCATCCCAGCGGCTGCCGGTGATCAGGTCGTGATCACTGGGCAGCGAGTCGCAGCTGATGCACGGCAGGTGCGCGTCACGCAGGCGCACGTACTCATTGACTGCGGTCTGAGCTTCGCGCAGATGATCCGCCCTGCTCTTCAGCTTCTCCTTGCGGAGCTTGATCTCGCGGCGCTCGCGCTGATCGATGGCCTTCCGGGCTAATTGCTGGTTGGCCGGCTGCTTGGCCAAGTCCAGCGCACACCTAACGCTGCAGGCCCTTTGCGTCGAGAGTGAGGGCCGGTACTTGTTGCCACAGGCCTTGCAGCTCTTCTGCTTCACTTCCTTGATGGCAGTCCTCATGCCGCCTCCTCGCTCAGCAGGTCAGTGAAAACCACCCCATGGCCAGTGAAGTAGGCTGCGATTCGGTCGGTGTACTGGATGCCCTGGGCGCGATTGAACAGGCTGGTCACCGGGAATCCGTCAGGCCCGAACAACTTGCAGCCGCCCATCATGGCCAGCTTCTCCTCGTAGGGCAGATGACGCATGACCCGGTACCACGCAACCTGAAACCCCGAATCCTCGTTCAGCAGGATCTGCACGCCGAAGTGCAGCTTGCAGTAGCGGCGGGCATCGGCCGCGTCACCGATCTGGGTCATCTCAGAAATGCGCTTGTACATTCCGAACCACAGGGCGTTTTGGTCCAGCGTGCGGTCTTTGCCAGGACGCAGGGACACAACTACGAACTTCTTGTCGCGGTACATGGCGCTCAGCTTGGTGATGGCCTCGGAGAGCTTGGCCTGGCAGTTAACGCTGATTTTGTCGGTCATCACAGGCGCTCCTTGCGAGTCATTTGCTCTACCGCTTTCAGTTGGTCAGCCTTGCGAGAGGCGAGTCGCCGGCGCTCTAACCGGGCAGCCCATCGAGATTGAATGTCTTTGCGACGGCGGTGTGCCTGCAGCTCATCCCTGACTTGCTGCCAACGAGCATGCAGCTTTGCGGATGGCTGAACAGTTGACCCGGTCAGCAACCCAGCAATGGCCTGACCATCTGCGGTGGTGGGCGCAATACGCAAATCAGCCAAATACTGAGTTCCGGCTTGCTGGGTGATCAGTTGCATGCGTACCGCCGATTCGATGGCAGTCACCCGTCGAGCTGGGTCGAAACCGAGGGACACGCTCCATGTCACCGGAGCTGCTTCGGCGCGAGCCTGAGTTACCAGGCGTTCGTACGCGCTCATGAACGCCATGCGCGCCCCGACCTTGTCGCCCAATCGAAGAATCGAAGCGGCCGCGGTCATGGCTTGCTGGATCTCAGCGGTCAGAACCACGGTTTCGCTTTCGTCGTGCCCGCAAAGAGCAATCGACCACGCCTCATCCTTGCCCGGGCGACCATCGGCAGCCTGAACACGCTGCAGGATGTCAGCCATGGTCAGCTTGCCTTTTACTTCGAAGCGGCAAGCCTTCAGTGCTGCGCGGATGTCCGATACGGGATAGACGCAGAGGTCCTCAGCCATGATTGCCGCGGTACCGGGGCTCATCTCCTGGCCCATGGCTTCCGCCGTGGCAATGATGGCCGCCGCCAACCCTGCTACCTGAGCGTCATTCATTTCACAGGTATTCATTGCGCTCTCCTGCCTGGCGCTTGGCCAAGACCATTTGGGCGGCCTGTTCCGCTGCAGAGACGTTCGCCTCAGTGCGCTCCATCTGGCGGGCCGTGGCCCCGTTGATACGCTGACCAGTCACCCACTGGGTGTGATAGCTCTCAGCATTCGCCAGCAATTCGTTGAGGCTGTGGCACTTGCGCAGCACGGCAGCATCGCTGGTTTTCAGGAAGTGGGCTGCAACGTGGTGGGCGACGTCGGTACCGAGGCGGTCGACAAGCTGACCGAGTTGGCCGCCGACCTTGGCGTTCCACACCGGCCAGGTGTTGTAGCGCTTGCGGTAAGCCATCGCGTAGTTCGCCCAGACCTTGAAGGTTTTGCAGGTCTGGTCTTTGGGACCCGGCATGTCGGCGGGAATCTCTACCCGTGGCGCATCGGTACGATCAACCACCAGCACCAAGTTGCAGGCCGGCTTGTCCGGGCTGCCTTGAAAGTCCTGACTGGTATCCTGATTAGTACCCTGATGATTGGTATCCTGATTTGTCGGAGATTTTTCCGACCTTGGCCCGGATTTTTCTCCGACCCTGCTCGGATTTTTTTCCGAGGTAGATCGGATTTTTTTCCGACCTTTGTTATTCGGTGGGGTCGGATATTTTTCCGACCCATCAAGCTTCTGGTTCCACTCGACCGCCTTCTCGGTCAGGCGAAACAGCGTGATGTTCGAGGTGCTGGAAAGCTCAATCAAACCGGCCTCTTCCAGGGCCTTCAGCATGCGGTAAGCGGTGTCTGGCTTATCGGTGAGTAGCGGCAGCTCCTCAATGATTTTGGCCTTGCTCAACGCGAAGAAGATCCCGTCATCAGTCTTGATTGGCTTGGTCCAACTCGGGCAGCCGTAGACGAAGGCGAACAGCAGAGCTTGCTGAGAATTCAGCCCCCACTCCAATGCCTTCACCTGGTTGATCGTGACGGTGTATTGCATGTCAGGTATTCCTGACCATGTGGAAAAACGCAGAAGCACGCGACACGTTTTTCAGAATCTGAAAACATGTCGCGACATTGGAAGGGGTGTTGCTTGAATTGGGTTGGCTCTGCATAATCGGCCTCATCAAGTGGTAATGAATTAGCCGGGGCGCAATCCCGGCTTTTTTGTGCCCGGGATTCAGGCGGCCTTCACCGATGCATCCATCACGTCCAGGCTCTGCCGGACATGGTGGATTTCTTGGCGAATCAAGGATTTTTCGAAGGTGCTGACGTGGTCGTCTCCGAGTGCTTCGTGCACTGCGATAGTCAGATCAGCCACTTCTTTGCCCACATTGATCAGAGATTTGGTCAGTGCTTGAGGTTGGGGAGCAGACTTGGCGACTAGGTCGAAACCGAATTCATTTGCGAGCGCCATCAAGGGGCGCATGTCTCCGGTATGGAGCAAGATCCCAAACAGATGCTCCACGGTCAGGTGATGAGCGTCGTTGTCCGGGTTGGCTCGCTGGAGCAGACCAACGTGCGGAACGCCCATCTTTGCCGCCAGTGCTTTTGCCTCGTTATCCAGAACAGCGCTTTGGCAAGCCCGCAAAAAATCTTCCATTCGTAAAACCTCAAATTTGTTTCCGTGGTGGCGTTACGCCAACAAAGCGATGATCTGGTCATGACCAGATCAAGGACGCATCCATGACCACTCATTCCGAATTACATGGCGAGATAACCGCCCTTTGCTGCTTGGTAGTTGCCTTGGCTTCCACCCTTTCCTTGTCGTCTCAACTCCGGCTATGGCCTGCGTTTGAGCGGGTTGCCGGTCCGTTAAGGGCGCGGCTTGGTCTTGAAGAGCTGCGAGGGTTTGAGCGGGCGACTGCTACGCTAAGTTCGCAGCGTGCTGTGGTTTAGGCGGCGGACTTCTTTGGGTGAGCTTCCAAGAGCAGCCAAGACGGCTCGAACGGTTTTCCATTCGCGGCAGCCAGAGCAGCAATTCGCTCGGCATATCGCGTCTCGCCGGTGTATTCGGTGCGCGGCAAACAGTCAGCGGTCAGCCATTTGTAAACAGCTCGAGGAGACTTTCCGCAGGCCAACGCAACGACTGGAACTCCGCCAGCGTCATCGATCGATTTCTTGAGCGGCCGCATAAGGCCTCCGAGTTATTTATGAACTTACAGTACATATTATGTCGGAACTGAAAGTACATGCAAGCACGTGCGATATTGAACCTATGGTTCAGATAGAAGAAATTCGCACAGCCTTTGTGGCTCGTTTAAAGAAATCCTTGGCTGCTCACGGCATTGACCAGTGGGGCGCAGGCGCTCGCCTAGCTGAAATCGCCAAGGTCACCCCGAAGGCTTCCAGCAAATGGCTGAACGGCGAGTCGATGCCGGGCCCTGCGAAGATGCAAGCAATCGCGGATGCGCTCGGCGTGAAGATTGAGTGGCTTCAGCACGGATCAGGAGTAGATCCCACGCTCTCGCGCATGCCGGTAGTCGACGATCCAACTGGTTCCGAGGTGAAGTCTGCCGCCGATATCGTGCTTGAGATGCTCACCAAGCAGGGAAAAGGACTTTCAGGGGATGCCCGTAGACGACTACTTGCGGTTGCAGAGGCTGAAGATGCCGGCAGCGCCATAGAGGTCGATTACTACCGCCCTGGCGTAGTGGGTGACGAGGTGTGGATCGCGCACTACGATGTCCGTGCCGCTATGGGTGGTGGCCAAATACCGCACGACTACCCGGAATTGCTCCAGGACGTGAGAGTAAGTCCTCAGCACCTGCGCGAGATGGGCGTCGAGTTCAAGGAGCACTTCCATCTCAAGATGGTGACCGGCTGGGGCCAGTCGATGGCGCCTACGATCAAGCACCGAGACCCGCTACTCGTCGACATCAGTATTCGGGAATTCGTGGGGGACGGGATTTACATGTTCTCTTGGGAAGGTCACCTCTACATCAAGCGCCTCCAGTGGATTGGTGACGGTCAAATCAAGATGATTTCCGATAACGACAAGCATCCCCCGCAAACGATCAGGGCTGATGAGACCTACATCCAGGCTCGGGTGCTGCTGGTGTGGAATGCGCACCTGGTGTAACTGCGTTGCGGGCTCAGCATCTGGCCCGGAGTGCGGGCGCTGCAGAGGTACTGACAATGCCGAAGAAAAAGCCGGAAAGTCAGGCTGCGGTGACTGCAGCTGAAATCGAGCGTTCTATTCAGGCTTTGAATAAAATGGCTGAACGCCTTTGGGGAGATGACCGGGAAGCGGAGGCTAAAGCCCTCCTCGATGCCTTGGATGCATTGAACCGGGCGCTAGACCGGATCAGGATTGGCGAAAGCCGCAAGACTCTTCATTGAAGAAAATCATGGACTCATCGAAACAGCATCTAGGGCGACGGGGATTTTATAGGTGCATAGGGTTGAGGGTTAACCCGGTTAACAGTTGTCGCGACAACCATTAGAGCTGCGGCGGATCCCCCAACGCATGGGAGCCTAGCCAACCTGGAACGAGGGCTGACGGCATGGCGCACTCACTTCGATACCAGATAGGCGAATCCATCCGAACCATTGAGGCTGAGGTGGGGAAGCTGCTCGATTTGGCAGCAACGCTTAGAGAAGCTGGGGAAGAAGACTTAGCTTTGGCCGTCTCGGCCCAGGCAAATAAGCTGCTTGAAGCAGCGGTAGCGTTGAGAATCGCGATGTCAGGCTGACTGCTTACGCGGATGAGGTGAAGGCGGGAAGCATAATCAGAACGTAACCCGGGCCGTACGGCTAGAAAGTTACGCATTTAAATTTAGCTCAGGGATAGTACGGCTATGTCGGACCTAGTAACAGCTGTCGAAATTGTTCGTCAAAGCCATCAGGGAATATCCATAAAGCCTTTCATTATTCGTGCTGACGATGGTGAAACCTACTTTGTAAAAGGGCTTTCCAAATCCGGCGGTCCTGCACTGATATCGGAGTTACTCAGCGCAGAATTAGGCAAATTTCTCGGATTGCCTATTCCTCCATGGAAAAAGATGCACGTCCCTCAAGATCTGATCGACTTCAGCGTGGTTCCGAACGTCTCCGATCTGGAAGGGGGATTAGCCTTTGCATCGCAAGCGGTCGAAAGCGCTGTTGATTTCAACATTGCCCATCTGAAATCCACTCCTCGAGACCTGATGAGGAAGGTTCTGCTTTTTGATTGGTGGGTACAAAATGGAGACAGGATTCTCGGCCCAATGGGTGGGAACGTGAACCTCATATTGGACAGTCGTGGCGAACTGGCCGTCATCGATCACAACATGGCATTTCATAAGTCATTCAATCCGGAAGAGTTTCTTGAAGAACACGTGTTCTGCGAGTGCCGTAAAGATTTTAGGGACTACCTCGTTCGTCAGGAATACACTGATATTCTGAGCAAAGCGTTGTCGAACTGGGATACGATCATCACCTTTTTGACCGAAGACTGGCTTTATAGGGATGCAGACCTCATCGACCTGACAGAGCCAACGCTAGCAAACCGGCTAGAAATTCTGCAGATGTTCAAGGAAGAGCGATTCTGGGGGGCCCTATGAGAATCATATGTAATTACTCGATTTTGAGGTTTCTCCCTTACCCAGAGACGGGTGAGTTTGTAAACATCGGGATAGTGCTGTTTGCCAATAATGGCGATTTTCGTTTCGCCGTGGAGGCCAAGCGCCAGCGCGTAACAACATTTTTCCCAAGTCTTGATGCAAAGATTTTTATCAGGGCACGAAAAGAAGTAAATGCGGAGCTTGCTAGACTTAGCGGCTTTTTCACGAGCCATAGGTCTGATCGCCAAGCCCTCTCTGCCACGTTCAGCCACCTAGTGCATCCGCGGGAAACGATGATGCGCTTCAGCGAGCCAGGATCAATAGTCGCGGCAAATTCAGACCAGGCACTAAAGGCTCTATTTGACCACTATGTGAAGCACAGCTTTGCAACAAAGGAATATCAAGAAGCAGCTCTAGAGAAGCAGCTAGGCAGGCTGTTGGCTGACGTCAATCTGAAACAGCATTACGTGGATCGAAAGCTGGGCTCAGCTGACTACCCGGTGAAATTTCCATTCGTACTGATCCAGGGCGGCAAGCCTGTGCAGGCAATCAAACCATTGCACCTTGGTCACGAAGAATCCGGAAAAATTTATGAACACGGGGATGCATGGATATCACGGGTCCGACGCCTAAGCGCAAAGGGCCAGCTACCACCTGATACTTTGTTTGTCGCAGGCCCTCCTATCGCTGGCAAGCCGAAGCTTTTTAAGGCTTATAAAGAGGTTTCGATAGAATTGAGCGCGTTTCCAGAGGTTCGCGTAATCAGTTCAGAAGAAGATCGAGCAAGCATGGTGAGTCTAATTAAGGAAGGCATTCCAGCCTCAGCTGAAATAGCGTAAGTAAAGCCCGGCCCAGCGCCGGGCTTTTCGTATCTGTCTGTCACGCCTTCGTCACATCCACCCAGCACAATGCAGTTAGCCAAAGGGATTTGGCCACATGCATCAAGAGCCCGGCCATTGCGCCGGGCTTTTTCATTCTGGCTTGCATTCCGGAAGACGCCGTCAACGCTGATTTCAACTGATGGATCAGCGCCTACTGAGAAAAGCAGCCTGCCTCGTGCGGGCTTTTTTACGCCCATCAGAAAGGCGCGACCTCCTCCACCTCCTCCATGCTGTCGACCTCCATTACGCGGTCTTGATCCGCACTCGCCTCCCACCTCAGAGTCACCGACTCATCGTCGTTGAACGTCATGTCTATGCCGTCCGTCTCGGACAACAACCCCATCACCTCTTCCCACTCCCGATCCCCATCCGTGTCCAGGCGGTGGATCGTTACCCAGCGCTGAATCTGCGCAACCGGGTGATTGATCATTGAAGAAACCCGCAGACCCAAGCGCTCTACACCGGACATCTCAATTCGTGCTGCTGGTTTCGCTTTGCCCTGCGCCATGCTCACAACCCCTTTTAACTGTATGTATATCCAGTAATTACAAAGAATAGCGAACCATTGGTTCGCGGTAAATCCCCCTGCAGGCAATCGCGCGAAATCCTACAGATCTGTACTTTTTCAAAAAATTATGTACTTTTGGTACTTGACCACTTGTGAACTTATAGTTCATATTTAATCCATCGCAGCGACACACGGCCACTGCGAAGGGCCTCAAAAGGCCTGACCGCTCTTTAACAGTCAGGAATCTTCGCGGATCGATCCTCGGCAACGGGTACAGCGCGAAACACAAATTTCGATCTCCATGCCAGCTCTGGAACTGGCCGGGCTCCCTACAAGGGAGAACGCCAAACCATGCAAGCCAGCCGGCGAATAACACCGAACACGAAATGTGTGACGCCGGCCAGGTGGGGAAACCGCGGCGCCGCGCATGGGGCGGACAACAGATTTCACTGGCTGGCCTTGGCGACAGGGCCAGACGGGAAATCAACCAGGCAACATAAATGGGATGAGGTAAAGACCATGACTGTGGACATCAGCAACTTCACCATCGCGACTCCCCTTCCAATTTCCGAGACCAACCCGATTGCTCTTGAGTTGATCGGCTGGCGGGCGCTGCTTGAATGCCCTGACATCGTCTCAATGCTTCCCGACGGCTCGCTACAGATGACAGCGCCCACACTCGGTGCTTCCAGCAAGAGCACGAAGCGCACACGCTGCGAGTGGAAGGAGCCCGGTTACTGGCCGTTCTCCAGCGCCGCGGATCACTGGAACCGGCAAGAAATGCGACTGATGAAAGTCAACTCGCTGCAGAAAGTGGTGATCAGCCAGATTCATGTGCAGGGTTCCGAGCGCCCCCCGGTGAAGGTGTTTTGGAACAAAGGCAAAATCACCATGGGATTCCGGTCGAGCTACCTGCAAGACGACCCAGTCAACTCGACGGTGCTGGAAAACGTGCCGCTGGGTGCACTTTTCAAAATCAACATCCACGCGAATTCAAGCGGTGCCGTTTCCGTGTCGGCGAGCTGCAACGGCGTCAAATCCACTTCCGCAATTATGCGTCTCGACAGTACCTGGGACACGAAAACTCTCGCCTTCCATGGCGGCGTGTACAACCAGATTGATTATTCCGACACCACCGACCCGGATGACGGATCGGTCTGCGTCATCAGCGACCTATCTATAACCCACGGCTGAGAACGCTCATTCACGTCAGCCTGACGATAACTGCCCGAGGTCCTGGTATTCCCCAGCACCAGGCCGCATCGGAGTGTGATCTGAGACGCAGGCCAAAAGGTTCCCCCGGACAGCCGGTACGCCGGAGCAAGTCAGGGCAGATCACACCCCGATGCGGATGATTCTGCACCGCGCAACGCGGCCCCCTGCATTCCTACATCCACACCGCACGGAGGATTGCAGCCATGCACCAGTAAGCGATCCACCTGCGTGGCGCAGTAAGCCTGAAGGCTGCGCCCAACATCCTGGCAGGCAGCGGAAAGCAGGGCCGAGGATGTGACCGCGCATCAACCGCGGACCGGTAGGCCCAACCGAAGACACACCGCACATTACTGATGCTGCACACCCAGGCCGTCGCCAGTTGCGGGCCTGGGGTTTTCACAAATTAGACTTGGTGGAGAGGTAGTGGGATCAGAGCGAATTAGTCGTCTCTATCGTCATGATCACGATCGCGATTGCGCTCATACCCATGATCATCGTAGCGACGATCATGTCTACGGTAGTGCTCTCGATCATCGTCATACCCTCGGTCGTACCCACGACCATGATCATAACCCCGATCACGACCGTACCTATCTCCGTCGTGCCAGTGAGGCCCGCAACCTCCCAGCAGGAGAGAGCCTGAAATGGCCATGAACATTATTACTGCACGCCTCATTTGAACGTCCTAAAAGCTAAAGTCGGCGATAAGACCGTGAGCCGGTTCAATGATTCACTGGTGAGTTACATCAAACCCAGAAGCCAAAACCATCGTTGAATTAGCAGTCCCCCCTACTCCGACACCACCCGCATGCACTCCCCTCCGCGCCCAACGGCAACCAGCGGAATGGATGAGTGCAGCCGAGTTTTGTTGGATCAACACCCGCCACTCTTGGAGGCGACCATGAACGCACTCGCAGCAGCACAGTCCCGCTGGGACCACATGACCCCTTACGACACCTCAGCGCGTGATGAGGCCGCAGACAATTGGTCCTACAACGCCGCAGAGCAACTGGTGCTGGGCTGTGACGTTGTGATTCGCACTCGCCGGCAGACGAAGGTCATCGGGTACGCGGAGTTTCTCGGCAAGATTCAGGCGCAGCTGAATCAGCGCCAGATCGACGGGGAGGACGACGAAGACCTTTTTGCCCAGCTGGTCATCGCAGCAATCAAGGGAGGCAATGTCAGGGGCTTCGCGGAAAAGCTGCTCGGCCCGCACGACCTTCAAGACATCGCCCTGGAGCTGGTCAAGCCTTGGTTTGATCTGGCCATGGAACAAGCCCGGGAGGATGTCGCCTGATGAGCCCGCACATCCTCATCGACGAAGCACTGGATAGCCTTGCGCATCCAGACAACCCGCCCGGCAACAGCATTCTGGTTCAGCAGATCATCACCAACCTGATGACGGACCAGCTGATCACCCTCGAAGAATTCAGCCATTACTGCCAGCGCCTGCTGAAGCATTGCAGGCAGCGCAAGGAGTTCGCATGAGTACTGCACCGGTTAAAAGTCTGACCGACGAGTTGTTGGAAGACATCGAACGCAAAATCGCCGTGCTTGGCTTTGGCCTTCCCTTCAACGAGGTGATCGGACGACAACGTGACGAGCTGGTAGCCAACTTGCCGCAGCGCCTGGCCGCGACAATGAAGGGCGGACGGATCGCGGTTAGGGTACGGCCATGAGCTCCTACCAGCGCGCCAAGCGCCTCCACACCTGGCGCGGATCCGCCATCGCCCTGCTGCTTTTCACTGCCTGGATTTTGGCAAGCGCCTACTCCGGCCAGCTCACCCAATAACCCACACCTTCAAACGCTGCGTGCATCGCGGCAAGGATTCCCCATGTCCGCAGTAATGAAACAGGTCGACCAAGCACCGGCCATGTCTGAGTCAGCACTTGTCGAGGTTTTGAGTGGCAGCCTGTACCCGGGCGCCGCGCACAACTCGGTCGTAATGGTCTTGGCCTACTGCCAGGCCGCGCACCTGGACCCGATGCTGAAGCCGGTCCACATCGTTCCGGTCTACCAGAAAGGCCGCGGCATGGTCGACGTGGTAATGCCGGGGATTGGCCTGTATCGCATTCAGGCGGCGCGCACCGGGCAATACGCCGGCATCAGCGACCCTGAATTCGGCCCGCCTATCACTGCCAACCTGGCCGGGGCTGAAGTCACATATCCCGAATGGTGTCGGGTAACGGTCAAGCGCCAGATGTCGAACGGGCTTGTGGCCGAGTTCACCGCCAGCGAGCGCTGGATGGAGAACTATGCAGCCTCCGGTCGCGACACCATCGCACCGAACGCCATGTGGAAAAGAAGGGCATACGCCCAGCTCGCCAAGTGCGCCGAAGCCCAAGCCCTGCGCAAGGCCTTTCCCGAAGTCGGATCGGCCCCCACTGCCGACGAAATGGAAGGCAAGTCATTCGAGGAGGCCGCCAGGGATGTCTCGCCCTCTCGGCAGGCCCAGCCAGATCCGGACGCGAAGCCTCCTTATCCCGACGAGCTGTTGGCTGAAAACATTGAAAAGTGGCAGCCGCTGATCGACGCCGGACGCACCAGTCCGGAACACATCATCGTCAATGTCAGCAGCAAGTACTCGCTGCGCGATGACCAGATCGAAACCATCACTAACCTCAAAGCCCTCGACGGAGAACCTGCATGAAAATTCATAACGTAGCTCAAGGCTCCGCCGAGTGGCACGCCCTCCGCGCCCAGCACTTCACCGCATCCGAAGCGCCAGCAATGATGGGTGCCTCGAAGTACCAGACCCGCACCGACCTGCTGACCCTGAAGAAGACCGGCATTGCGCCTGACGTGCCCCCGTCGCAGCAGCACATCTTCGACAGAGGGCACGCCACTGAGACCCTTGCCCGGCCGCTGGTGGAAGCGATGATCGGCGAAGAGCTGTATCCGGTCGTAGGCACCGAGGGCAACCTGCTCGCCTCGATGGATGGAGCGACGATGCTCGGTGAGACGCTGTTCGAGCACAAACTCTGGAACGAATCGCTGGTCGCCCAGGTGAAATCGGAAAACCTGGTCCCGCACTACTACTGGCAGCTTGAGCAGCAGCTTCTGGTGAGCGGCGCCGAGCGCGTGATCTTCGTGTGCTCCGACGGCACCGCCGAGAACTTCGTCAGCATGGAATATCGCCCGGTTGCCGGCCGCGCCGCGCAGTTGGTCGAAGGCTGGAAACAGTTCGAGGCGGATCTCGCCGGCCACGAAGTGGAAGATGCACCGTCGATCGTTGTCGGCAAGGCCCCGGACGAACTGCCAGCGTTGCGCATCGAACTGACTGGCATGGTTACCGCCAGCAACTTGAAAGTGTTCGAGCAGTCGGCTCTGGCCGTCATCGACTCGGTGAAAACCACGCTGACCACTGACCAAGACTTCGCGGACGCGAAAAAGGCCGTGAAGTGGTGCGGCGATGTTGAAGACGCCGTGACGGCGGCGAAGAAGCAGGCACTGTCGCAAACCCAGACCATCGACGAGCTGTTCTGCTCGTTGGATCGCATCAGCAAGCACGCCCGGGAAACTCGCCTGAAGGTCGACAAACTAGTGAAGGCTCAAGAGCTGCTGGTCAAGACCAACATCAAACAGAAGGCCGAGCAGGCGCTGACTGATCACGTCGCGGCGATCAACAAGACCCTGGGCAAAGTGACGCTGCCGGCCGTGACTGCGGACTTCGCGGGCGCCATGAAGAACAAGCGCACCATCGCCAGCCTGCAGGATGCCGTTGATACCGAACTGGCCCGGGCGAAGATTGAAGCAAGCCAGGCGGCCGACGGCATTCGCCTAAACCTCGAAAGCCTGCGCACTCTGGCCACTGAGCACGCCTTCCTGTTCGTCGACGCTCAACAACTGGTGATGAAGGCCAACGACGACCTGGTCGCGCTGATCAAGGTTCGGATCGCCGAGCACCAGAAAGCCGAGGAAGCGAAAGCCGAAGCCCAGCGCGAGCAGATCCGAAAGGAAGAACTGAAGCGCATCGAGGACGAAGACAAGGCAAAACAGGTGGTTGAGCCTGTCGCCGAGCCTGCACCGGTGGTTACGCCGGAGCTGGTAAAGCCCGCACCAGTCACCCAGGCAGCGCCGAAGCCGGTGGCTGCGACAGCGCAGACGCCACTGAGCCTTCAGGCCGAAGTCTTCGACCTTGAGGCGCTGGTCCATGCCGTCGCAGGCGGGCAGGTGCCGATTTCGGTCCTGTCGGTCAACTGGGAAGCTCTCGACGCCATGGTTGCCGCCAAGGGGCAAAGCTTCAGCGCTGCCGGCGTGAGGCTGGTGAAGGTGGCCGCATGATCAGCAATCACCTCAATCTGGTTGAGCAGCTTCGGCCCAAGTCAAACGAGCTGGCGGCTCAAGTCGCCCAGTTCGTGGCTATGGGCGGCAAGATCGAAGAAGCCGCCCCCTACAATTACAAGCCCAAGCCGATCAGCTACAGCAACCAGATGCCGCCGGCACCGAAGCCATTTGTTCGGCGCCGGGTTGAAGCACCGCCTCCGCTACCAGATGCATTCGATGCCCGCCAGCAGGCGCGCGAAAGGATGGTCGATCAAGTTCGTGGGTTGAGCAGCACACACACCCAAGTGGAAGTTGCGGCGGTCGTCGGCGTAAGCAGGAAGGCTATCTACAGCATCGCCAAAGAGCACGGCATCACGTTTCAGCGCCCAACCCGTGGAGGCGCGAATGACGCGCTGCGCAAGGAGCAAGCAGATGCCAGAGACGCAAAATATGCCGAGCGGATCAGGGCTTTCATGGAACTGGGCATCACCCGGCGCCAGTGCTGCGGGAAGCTGGCCATCGGCAACAAAGCCTTTGAGCGGATCATTACGGCCCACGGCATCGACTACCCGAAAGCGCGCCGAGGTAGTAATTCATGCGCCGCATAGCTCGCGTCCAACAACGTAAACGACAAACCTGGTTGGCATTGCCGGCCAGCGGCATAGAAGAGGTATCCCATGGCAGCGGCGCAGAAAGATCGATCGGCAAAGACCGCGGCGAGGCGAAAGACTCGCGGCGAGGAAGAAATCCGGCTGCACTGCATGGCCGGAACCCGGCAGGCACTCGCTGAGCTGATGGCCTGGAACGGCATCGAAGAACAGGGCGAGGCCATGACGCTGATGATTCATCATCTTCATGCGTTAGGGCCTCAAAAGTCCGCTCCGCTACTTGCCCCGCCGCGACACATATTCACCATCAGCGAAAACGTGTCGCGCAAACTTGAGCTCGCCTACAACCGCGAAGCGCTTCGCATTTGTCACGACGAGTGAATCTTAAGGGATGGTCTTGTTCCTCTTGAATAGCTTGCCAAATGCGTAGAAGCCGATGGCGATCTCCGCTATTGCCATCACCCCGTAGATCGCGCCAAACATGAAGGATGCACCTATAAAGCCTGCGCCTACGATGAAGATAAGCGCCTCGGCAATTTGATTTTGCCGCTTCGACAGGGAAAGCGACCCAGCCTCGATTAGGCCGGCCACTAAGCCGATCACGATTCCTACAAAAATTCGCGCAAGCATCACCACTCCTTTCAACCGGCTCCATGCCGGGCCGAACACAAATACTCCACCACAAACCAAATTGCCACACTTGGTCACGGAGGGCGGCGTTACCCGATCAGCGCTGTGAACTCAGCAAAGCTGTTTGCCACCGTCTGCATGCTTCCGTCTGGGTCGGAACCATCGAAGGTAACTATCGGCCAGGGAGCCGTCACCCGCAGGTTAAAAGCGAACAGCTGGCCACCGCCATCGCCTCCAAAAACAAATAGACCAGGAGCAGTTTTCGCAAACACTCCTATTTGCTCAAAGTCCGAGACCGTTTCAGCTGGATCAAGACAAAGATTAAAGAGAGGGTCGGGAAGCGGGCCCTCCCCACCATTGCTGTATTCCAGAAACTGGTAGTACTCGGAGGGTAGTTTTCGGGGCGCTACAGCACGGAGAGTGTCCAAAGCCGCGGCAGAGGCCCCCTCGTTACCGCTCCAGCTTGAGTTAATTTTCACTGATAGACTTCCTTGATTCGGCCCGATGCCGGTCGCCTGTATTACCCCAACCCAAACCAAATT
Source organism: Pseudomonas sp. S2_H10 (assembly GCF_054668285.1). Taxonomy (NCBI): domain Bacteria; kingdom Pseudomonadati; phylum Pseudomonadota; class Gammaproteobacteria; order Pseudomonadales; family Pseudomonadaceae; genus Pseudomonas; species Pseudomonas sp. S2_H10. The sequence continues at coordinate 5,973,360 of NZ_CP162754.1, read as the reverse complement.
GCCACCACCGGTCACGGAGGGCGGCGCCTGACTGGAGTAGCAGCCTTGAAGATTCAAATTAAAGAGCTGTACCGCTGCGGTGAGTGCCGCGAAATTCACGATGATGAAGATGGAGCGCGCGAGTGTTGCATTCCAGCTGTGTACACCATCTATGTTTGCCCGGTGTGCGACGACATTCATGACGATCCTGATTCGGCGTTGGCATGTTGCAGTATGGACGGCATCAATTGCCCCCAGTGCCGGCGAGATTACACCTCAGTCTCAATTGACTACTCAGCGATCAAAATCACCGGTCACTGCAACACCTGCAATCCACTCTTCACCATCGAACAGCAGCTCGCGATCCAGGACCTGCACTATCAGGAAACCGGGCATCGCGAGCACCTGCACGACTGACCCGCCCTCACCTATTGCGCTGAGCCGGCCGCCAATAAGCCTGCTGCAATCTGTAGCAGCACCGCAACCGAAGTAGAAAACGCTGCAATGCTATTCCACTTCGCCTGGGCTCTAAGCGTTCGATACAGATCTCCGCCATTGAGAACATTGCCGCCCCAATAGCTACCGTCTGGCTTTCCTTCAAGTCCTTCAGCCGGCGGAGCTTTCACCACAGCGGAAATGACCCAACAAATTGCGGACACAAAGGCAAAAATTAGCGAGCCATTGCTGGCAATCGTTTCAAGCGTCATACGGCTCTCCCTCAGGTTCGAGCTGTAACGAATACCCCACTTCAACGAATCAAGCCAGTTTTGTGACACTTTGTCGCGTACTCCAATACTTACAACCAACCCACTGTCGAATCCGGTCACGGAGGGGGGCGTCTGGTTGGAAGTTTTGGCTGACGGATGTTAGGCGAGCGCCACGACTTCGAGGAGTGGCAGGAAACGGTGTCGACGTTCCTCATCAACCTCGCCGCCGCGCCTGCCGCGCCTGCCGAAGATTCCGCCCGCTTCGCCAACATGTCGCGACCTGAATTCAACGTTATTGAAAACTGATCGTGGATATTGGCGAAGTATTAGTACTTACACCTAAAGAGCTAGCGCTTTAACTCAGAATCGCGGCGACTTGAAATACTCATGAACAACTTCAGCCACAAAAAATTGAGGTTTTACATTTTTTGATGGTGCGTAAAGCTTTACATTCTTTCTATTCGCACGACTTAAAAATGCGGCAGATAGAAAAATAACCAACTCGCATGGCTCCATTGCATCGACCAAAATTAAAAAATAATATCTTTTTCTGGCTAGCGGCAAGTTTGATCTATTAATAAAATGGAAGACTTGCCACACACGCATTATAACTTTTTTGTGCCTATCAGGATTTAGAATCATTTTGACATGCGCATCAATTTCTTTAATCCGTGCTTTTATCGGCAGACCGTCAAGCTCCCCTCGCTTTTTCCGGAGGTCTTGCAGAACCCTCAACCCGAGAGTGAGCTTATCTTTGCCATGCTTCAATCTTAGGTGTGCTTCGGCAGCAGCTTCATACCTTTCAAGCAAGATAAAAAATGCCGACTCAAATCGCTCTTGCTCAAATAGCTTTTGCTGCTCGAGCATAATAACTGATGTTTTCCGAGCTTCATTAGTTTGAATTAGTGTAGTTCGGAGCAACACAACAAGCCCAATAAAGCTTAAAACAGGGTTAGTTAACCCTCCGACAAAATCTCCTACCTGCCCCATATTATTTTTTATTTCAAACCCTTCACCAACAAAAAAATAAAACAAAAATAATATAAACAGTGCAAAAGCAGATGCGAACACAGCAACTAAAAACTGATTAAACGGTTCAACCGGCGCATCGAGAGCACCAGCATTAGCCAATTTATAAAAATAAATCGCACTGGCAATTGCAAAAAACAAAGCCACTACGAGAGCCATCGTAACTAGCGCGTACATAACCCATTGTTCCCTAAATTTTGGCGGACGAATGGTAGATAATTCGAAGGTCAATTCCAACAGATAATTCGTTTTATCCTTTCATAGAGGACAGCGCCTGACTGGAGCGTCAAGGCTTTTGACTCCCCAATACGACCCTCCTGAAGCGAAAGCACATTACGCAGGTGAGAACACCGGTCCACCAGAGCAGCATTTCTGGCAACTGAAGAAAAACGCTAATGAAGGTGCCAATCGAATACGCACCTGCGAGCGTTAGGACAAGCAAATAAGCGACAGGCATCGCACACAGAAAAAACAGCGCACCGCCCGCAATAGCCAGCAGCTCTCCAGCAGCGTTCTTTTGTTCAGTATTCATGACCATCACGAATGCCCCACCGGCTCCATGCCGGACCATCAGCAAATAGCCAAATTCAACTAATCACGCCAGCCGGCGAGGATCCCCTATGTCCGCAGAACAGAAATTGCCCCAGTACATCAACCGTCAGCCAAGCATGGGCCTGCCATTCAAAAAGGAACTAGTTGTTGACCTGTTCGCCGGCGGCGGTGGCGCCAGCACCGGCATTGCCCGGGCATATCGGGAGCCGGACGTGGCCGTGAACCACAACCCGATCGCGCTGGCCGTACACCGCGCCAACCACCCGCAGACAGCGCACTATGTGGCGGACGTGTTCGAGGTGGATCCGGTCCACGCCACCGGCGGCCAACCGGTCGGAATCCTCTGGGCCTCGCCTGACTGCCGCCACCACAGCAAGGCCAAGGGCGGCGCCCCGCGGGACCGAGGTGTTCGCGGGCTGGCCTGGGTTGTCGTGCGTTGGGCACATGCAACCCGGCCACGCCTGATGTTCCTGGAGAACGTCGAAGAGTTCTGCGACTGGGGGCCGATTGACGAGGAAGGCCAACCAATCAAGGCCGAGCGCGGGCGCACGTTCAGGGCATTCATTGCCGCGCTCAGCACCGGCCTTGCCGCCGATCACCCAGACATGCCGGAGATCCTGCAATCGATCGGCGAGTTCGTGCCGATGGAAAGTTTGGTGCGTGGACTCGGCTACAACGTCGAATGGCGGGAGCGCATTGCGGCCAACGCCGGTACCCCGACCATCCGCAAGCGCCTGTACCTGGTGGCACGCAGTGACGGCAAGTCGATCGTCTGGCCAGCACCAACGCGCCATAAAGTGCCGACGGCAAAGCAGCAGCCTTGGCGCACCGCTGCCGAGTGCATCGACTGGAGCAACTTGGGCCGCACGATCTTCCGAGACAAGCCGATGGCGGTGAACACCATGCGCCGCGTGGCCAAGGGCTGCTGGCGTCATGTACTGACCAGCGCGAAGCCGTTCATTGTCCCAATGCGGGGCACATCGGAAGCGCACACCAGCACCCACGGCGTCGACGAGGCGCTATCAACCATCAGCGCCGGCGGCACGCATCACGCGCTGGTGCAACCGGTAGCGGCGCCATTCCTCACCGAGTGCGCCAACGGCTCTTCGCAGCGCAACTTTGACGCGCAAGAGCCCCTGCGTACGCAGGTCGCCCAGGTCAAAGGCGGCCACTTCGCGATGGTTGCCACACACATGACGGCCTTCGGGCAGAACGCCGTCGGTAGCTCGCCGGACGATCCAACACAGACCGTGCTGGCTGGCGCCGCGCGGCACGGTGTCGTAGCTGCATTCTTGGAACAGGCGAATGACGGGTATTACGAAGGCGACGGCCGATCGGCCTACGACCCGATCTCGACTATCTGCCAATCAGGCGCCAACCAGCGATTGGTGAACGCCTACCTGGTGAAGTACTACGGAAACGAGAAGGACGGCATTTCGCTGACCGAACCGATGCATACCCTGCCGACGAAGGATCGGGTCGCGCTGGTCGAGGTCGTGCAGGTGCCGGATACGCTGACGCCGGAGCAGTTGGAGGGCGCCCGCCGCTGTGCCGCCTTCATGCACGAACATCTTCCGGAGCACTTCAAAGACCCGGCGGATCTGGTCATGGTCGGCGGCTATGTGCTGGTGGATATCACCCTGCGCATGCTGCAGCCGCCAGAGCTGAAGGCAGCGCAAGGTTTCGACAAGGACTACATCATCGACCGCGGCCTCTTCGTCGACCCGGTCACTGGTGCTGAAGAGTGGCGCGACATCAACAAAACGGATCAGGTCCGGCTAATCGGCAACAGCGTGTGTCCCGATGAGGCCGAAGCACTGGTCGGCGCCAACGCCGCCGACATCATTGAGCTTTACCTAAAGCTTGCCGCATAAATCGATACCCCAGAACCGCGAAACCCCCTCCATTGCTGGAAGGGGTTTTGTGGAGAGGATGGGATTCGAACCCATGGAACGGTTACCCGTTCGTCGACTTATTAGGACGGTGCAATCGGCCACTCTGCCACCTCTGGAAAACCGCTGCTTTCCGCAGGAGGCTGAGCGGCTGCAAATTTAACCCACGCCCCAAGAAATATCAATACGCCATCACCGGTAAGGATTACCCATGCCCACAGAAAACAAACCGGCCGAGCCTGGCTTTGACCTGAATACACCCGATGGCGGACGCGGTTACATCGCCGACTTGTTCAAGACCGTGCTCAAGCGTCACGACTACCGCCAGTACATCAATGAGCTGCTGGCCGGCGACTTCGCATGCACGCTGTCGCAGCACTTAGAGGATGTAAAAGCTCGCGAGCAAACCCTGCAGCAGCGCCTGAACGCAGCGAATCAGCGGAGTGATAACCGCGCCGGCACATGCGAGTGGAGCCAGGAAGACGATAGCGGTATTTGGAATAGCAGTTGCGGCGTGACCTGATCATTCCACGAGTACGGCCCTGCAGAAAACGGCATGCATTTCTGCCACTCGTGCGGAAAGACGCTGGCCGTCGAAGCTGCTGCCGCAGATCCGGATGAGGTAGATGACTGGGTCATGAATCCCTGCAAGCAAGGGCATCGTGATGTGGGGGCGGCCGACTGTGTAGCGGCCTGCTACCAGTGCGACGAGAATATTACAGCGGCCACAACGCAAGAAGCTTTCGAGCGCTGGAACGCGACTCACTCCAAGCTGCAACCCCCTCACTTTCCAAACAAGCAAATATCGGTAGCGACTTAATATAGGCAGTAACTTTTATCGGCCTTTACCAAATGCGTACCCAAGAGCTAGCGTGATGATTGGTAAAAAAACGCTCCAAACACCTTTGACAACCTCCATCCCTGCCAGCCCATCAACATCTACAGAAAAACAACTTTTAATAAACAGAGCAGCTGTCGTTATAGACCCAACCAAAAAACTCCATTTAATGGTTAAGTACACAAAAGAATCTTTGGCCGAGTCACCCGTACCAATTTCGAGTGCAATCTTCCCCTCCGTTGGTTTCCCCTCAACGGGCGTCGAATTTACTGATGATACTTTTCCAGGTTTCAAAGAGTCGTCAGATGAGGTGGTGATAGGCCCTTCCGCAGGCTCAGGAGGCGTTACCCCAATGGCTTGAGTCATTATGACTCCATCCATAACGAATACTCGAACCTTCTAACACTATTCTCTAAGGAAACTAATGTTGTGTAGTAAGTCATATAAATTGTTTTGCCATTTAGCTGACCAATAGCAAAAGGCGTAAATATCGCCTCACCAAAATTATTCAAATGATTATAGCAACTTACCAAATACGATGTCCCCAATGAAGTTCCAACGTAACGCGACCCACCGGGGTCAGACACAAACTTTACTGTACAAATATAACTATTTATATCGATCTCAAAGCTTTGAGATCCATGCAGATGGGCGACCCCAGTATGCACAACCGCCAAATTACCAACTTTAGTTTTTACATTCAAAATCGACACAGAACACCCTCACAATTAGCAACAACCAAGCAATTTAATACATGCACTCTAATTTATCCACACAAGCTCAGTATTTATTAATCTCTGTACACCTACCAGCCTTCCGGTGAACGGCGGGCGAGGAAGCGTCATGTCTGAACGGATTCAATGCTCGCAATACGACGAGCGTCAGTCGAGATGCCAAAGCGGCTTCCCGCATATCCATCCGACCTGCCGGGGCGGGCCTACCGGTTGTCACACATGTGCCACCCAAACCAGCACCCAATATGCATGCAGGAGGACCTAGCTCCCACCTGGTCCGCGAGAACGGTCTTCCTCTCGGCTGGCCAGTACAATAACTACCTTCTGCCGCCACGCGCGGCATGGAGCATCTATGTCTGCAGAAATGGCGCAGGCGCCTTCCCGGCCCCGGCGCGAAAGCATCCTCCCCCGATTCATTCGCGCAGGCGCCGCGCCCATCTACCTGGGCATGTGCCGCGCCGAGTTCGACAAAACCGTGCGCCCTTATGTCAGCGAGTTTCCGATCGGCGAGCGCGGTGTTGGCTTCGACCGGCAGGAGCTTGATGACTGGGCAACGGCGTACGTCGAGGCCAAAGCAATTGATAAAAAACGCGCCCCGGAGCAACAATTGCCCCGCAGCGAGCGCCTGAAAGGAGATAAATCATGGCGCGAAAATCGATCACAGGCCTCTCCGAGAGGAAAGGCATCTGGCATATCGACAAGAAAATCAACGGAGAACGACTTTACGAAAGCACTGGAACTTGTGACCGGGAAGAAGCGGAACGCTACCTGATCTACCGCCTGGAGCAGATCCGGCAACAAAAGGTGTACGGCGTAAAGAAGGTGAGGATCTGGCGGGAAGCGGCGACTCGCTTCCTACTGGAGTTCAAAGACCAGCCTTCAATCAAGCTTTCAGCACACCACCTTTCCCAGCTGGACCCGTTCATTGGCGACATGCCGCTGACCCACATTGATGATCAGGCTCTGGCGCCGTTCATCAAGGACAGGTTGGCGACCAAGAAGCTCGAGGACGGCAAGGTAAAGCTGGGGGTGAGCAACAGAACGGTGAATATCTCGATCGAGCGTGTGGTTCGAGTTTTATCGTTATGTGCCAGGAAGTGGCGAGACGATGAGCGCAGGCCGTGGCTGGATAGCGTGCCGATGCTCACGAAGCTGGAAGAGAAGAAGTCGAGCCGCAAGCCGTACCCGATGTCCTGGCAGGAGCAGTCGATTCTATTTGCGGAATTGCCGGCCCACCTGCAAACGATGGCGCTGTTCAAGGTGAACACCGGCACCCGGGAGCAGGAAGTCTGCAAGCTGAGATGGGATTGGGAGATTGCGGTACCGGAGCTCGGGACCAGTGTTTTTTTGATACCTGCTGATTTTGGCGGGAGACACGAACGGTCTGGAGTGAAAAACGGTGATGAGCGACTGGTCGTGCTCAACAACGTGGCGAAGTCGATCATCGAAAAGCAGCGCGGCCTGAGCAAGGACTGGGTTTTCCCTTACAACGGCAGCGCGATGCACCGGATGAACGACTCGGCCTGGAAGAAGGCGCGGGTGAGAGCGGCGAAACTCTGGCAGGAGGAAAACCTTCGCCCCGCTCACCCAGGTTATGCATCCATCAGGATTCATGACCTCAAACACACATTTGGCCGTCGGCTACGCGCAGCAGGCGTCACCGAGGAAGACCGGAAGGCACTTCTGGGCCACAAGAACGGCAGTATCACCAGTCACTACTCAGGCGCTGAGCTCGGGCATCTGATTGAAGCTGCGAACATGGTATCAGCAACCGATTCGCGTGGACCGGTGCTGACAATCTTGAAGAGGAAGCAAGCGTGAAAAATCGAGAAGTCACGCAAAAGTCACGCACATGAAAAAGGCCAATGCTGTGAACATTGGCCTAAGTCATTGAATTATATGGTCGGGACGGAGTGATTCGAACACTCGACCCCTAGCACCCCATGCTAGTGCGCTACCGGACTGCGCTACGCCCCGACTAGGCGTGTAACTTGTTCCTCACCTCGAGGAACGCTCAAGAATATATCGCAAGCTTTTGAAAACTGGAAGTATTTAAAAGCAGGAATTTATTTCTTGAGTACCACCAGCACATCTTCGAGCTCGGCGATCATCTGGCGGATCATTTGTTTGTATTGGGTTGTGTCGTCTTTGGCTTCATCACCGGACAAGCGCAGGCGCGCTCCGCCGATGGTGAACCCCTGATCGTAAAGAAGCGCGCGGATCTGCCGGATCATCAGCACGTCCTGGCGCTGATAATACCGGCGGTTTCCGCGGCGTTTGACAGGGTTGAGCTGAGGAAACTCCTGCTCCCAGTAGCGCAGCACGTGTGGTTTTACCGCACACAGCTCGCTGACTTCACCAATGGTGAAGTAGCGTTTGCCCGGGATGACGGGGAGCTCGTCGTTATGACTTGGTTCCAGCATAAGCCTCAACTCGGGCCTTCAACTTCTGCCCTGGACGAAAGGTGACCACACGGCGAGCCGTGATCGGGATTTCTTCCCCCGTTTTCGGATTGCGGCCAGGCCGCTGGCGTTTGTCCCGAAGGTCGAAATTGCCGAAACCGGACAATTTGACTTGTTCGTTGTCTTCAAGAGCGTGCCTGATTTCTTCAAAAAACAGTTCGACCAATTCCTTGGCCTCCCGTTTGTTCAGGCCCAGCTCTTCATACAGACGTTCCGCCATCTCAGCTTTCGTCAGAGCCCCCATACGTCACTTCCTTAACGTGGCGTTCAACCTTTGTTCGAGCGAGGTGAGGATGTTTTGCGTTGCGGTATTCACCTCATCGTCATTAAGAGTGCGCGATGGATGCTGCCAGGTCAAGCCGACTGCAAGGCTTTTTCTATCAGGATCAATGCCTTTACCCTGATACACGTCAAATAGCCTGAGGTCTGTCAGCCATTCGCCTGCATTTTCACGGATTACGTCCAGTACAGCCGTGGCTGCAACGTCTTTGTGCGCAATCAGTGCAAGGTCACGACGCACTTCAGGAAAGCGCGATAACTCGTGGAATTTCGGCATTTTGCCCGACGCCACTTCAGCCAGAACCAACTCGAAAACGAAGACCGGACGGTCGAGACCGAGGGTTTTCGACAATTCGGGGTGGATCGCGCCAATGAAGCCGACCAGACGACCGTCACGTTCGATGCGCGCGGTTTGACCCGGGTGCAGCGCCGGATGTTTGCCCGGTACGAAAGTGAATGCATCCAGGGCACCGGCGAAGCCGAGCACCGCTTCCACGTCAGCCTTGACGTCGAAGAAGTCGACGGTGTCGCGACCTTGCGCCCAGCCTTCCGGCAGGCGGCTGCCGCAAACCACACCGGCCAGCATCGGCTCTTGTTTCAGGCCTTCAAGCTGGCCAACGAAACGCAGGCCGCTTTCGAACAGACGGACGCGATCCTGCTGGCGATTCAGGTTGTGCTGAAGCGCCTTGACCAGGCCCGGCCACAAGGACGAACGCATGGCCGCCATGTCGTTGGAGATCGGGTTGGCGAGCAGCAACGGCTCAACACCCGGATTGAACAGTTCGAACTGTTTCGGATCGATGAAGCTGTAGGTAATCGCTTCCTGATAACCACGGGCAACCAGCAGGCGGCGCAGTTCTGGCAGATCGCTACGCGCCTCTGCCTTGGCTTGCGGCGCCAGGCGCGCTTGCGGGTAACGAACCGGCAAGCGGTTGTAGCCGTACAGGCGTGCCAGTTCTTCGATGAGGTCGACTTCCAGGCTGATATCGAAGCGATGGCTTGGCACTTCTACACGCCACTGCCCTGCCCCGTCGGCAGTAATGGCCAGGCCCAAAGCGTTGAGCAGACGCTCCACTTCAGCCGAATCCATTTCCATGCCCAGCATCTGGGTAATGCGCTGGGCACGCAGGGTGACCGGAGCAATTTTCGGCAGATGCTGTTCGCTGACGGTCTCGATGATCGGACCCGCTTCACCACCGGTGATGTCCAGCAGCAAGCCAGTCGCGCGCTCCATGGCTTCGCGGGCCAGCTGCCAATCCACGCCACGCTCATAACGATGCGATGCATCGGTGTGCAGGCCATAGGAACGGGCCTTGCCGGCTACGGCGATCTGGTCGAAGAAGGCGCTTTCCAGGAACACATCACGGGTGGTCGCGGACACACCGCTGTGCTCGCCACCCATGACGCCGGCGATGGCCAGTGCGCGGGAGTGGTCGGCAATCACCAGGGTATCGCTACGCAGGCTGACTTCCTGACCGTCGAGCAGCACCAGCTTCTCGCCGTCTTCAGCCATGCGTACGCGGATGCCACCATTGATTTCGGCGAGATCGAAAGCGTGCAGCGGCTGACCCAGCTCCAGCATCACGTAGTTGGTGATGTCGACGGCAGCGTCGATGCTGCGTACGTCTGCACGGCGCAGGCGCTCAACCATCCACAGCGGCGTCGGCTTGGACAGGTCGACGTTACGAATCACACGACCCAGATAGCGCGGGCACGCGGCCGGCGCCAGCACTTCTACCGAGCGCACTTCGTCGTGCGCGGCAGGCACCGAAGCCACCACCGGACGGACCACCGGAGCGGCGTACAGCGCGCCGACTTCACGGGCCAGACCGGCCAGGGACAGGCAGTCACCACGGTTCGGGGTCAGGTCGACCTCGATGCTGGCGTCTTCCAGATCCAGATAAACGCGGAAATCTTCGCCCACTGGCGCATCGGCCGGCAGCTCCATCAGACCGTCGTTGCCTTCACCGACCTGCAGCTCGGATTGCGAGCACAGCATGCCGTTGGACTCGACGCCACGCAGCTTGGCCTTCTTGATCTTGAAGTCGCCTGGCAACTCGGCGCCGATCATGGCGAAAGGAATCTTCAGGCCCGGGCGCACGTTTGGCGCACCGCAAACCACCTGGAAGGTTTCCGAGCCGTTGCTGACCTGGCACACGCGCAGCTTGTCGGCGTCCGGGTGCTGCTCGGTGCTCAGCACCTCGCCAACCACCACGCCATTGAAAACACCGGCGGCCGGCGTAACGCTATCGACCTCAAGACCGGCCATCGACAGACGAGCAACCAGCTCGTCGCGACTTACCTGCGGGCTAACCCAGCCACGCAGCCATTGTTCACTGAATTTCATCCTGCTCTCCTAAGAATTCGTTACGACTAGCGAAATTGCGCGAGGAACCGCAAGTCGTTGTCGAAGAACAGACGCAAGTCGTTCACGCCGTAACGCAGCATGGCCAGACGCTCAACGCCCATGCCGAAAGCAAAGCCCGAGAACTCTTCCGGGTCGATCCCGGACATGCGCAACACGTTCGGGTGAACCATGCCGCAGCCCATCACTTCCAGCCAGCCGGTCTGCTTGCAGACGCGGCAGCCTTTACCGCTGCACATCACGCATTCCATGTCGACTTCAGCGGATGGCTCGGTGAACGGGAAGTACGAAGGACGGAAACGCACAGCCAGTTCTTTTTCGAAGAACACCCGCAGGAACTCTTCGATGGTGCCTTTGAGGTCGGCGAAATTGATGTCGCGATCGACCAGCAGGCCTTCGACCTGGTGGAACATCGGCGAGTGGGTGATATCGGAGTCGCTGCGGTATACGCGGCCTGGGCAGACGATGCGGATCGGCGGCTGCTTGGACTCCATGGTGCGGACCTGTACCGGCGAGGTATGGGTGCGCAACAACATGTTCGCATTGAAATAGAAGGTGTCATGCATCGACCGGGCCGGGTGATGGCCTGGGATGTTGAGCGCTTCGAAGTTGTGATAGTCGTCTTCGACCTCAGGGCCTTCGGCGATGCCGTAGCCAATGCGGGTGAAGAACTGTTCGACGCGTTCCAGAGTGCGGGTAACCGGATGCAGACCACCGGAGGTCTGACCACGGCCAGGCAGGGTCACGTCAATGGACTCGGCGGAGAGTTTGGCAGCCAGATCGGCTTCTTCAAACAATGCCTTGCGCGCATTGAGGACTTCTGTGACACGCTCCTTGGCAACGTTGATCAGCGCACCGACTTGCGGACGCTCTTCTGCCGGCAAATTCCCCAGGGTCTTCATCACCTGAGTCAATTCACCCTTCTTGCCAAGGTAGTGAACCCGGATTTGCTCCAGGGCATTGATATCTTCAGCGCTTTGCACAGCCTCTAGAGCTTGAGAGACGAGCGCATCCAGGTTTTCCATGTACAGACTCCAGATACAAAATAGGGGAAGAGCTTGAAGGCTCTTCCCCTATTTATGACGTTTAACACCTGGCCCCACAGATGCGAGGCCGGGTGACTGTCGGGGGTACTTAAGCCAAGGTGGCTTTAGCTTTCTCGACAATCGCAGCAAACGCCGCTTTTTCGTTCACTGCCAGATCAGCCAGAACCTTACGGTCGATCTCGATGGACGCTTTTTTCAGGCCGGCGATGAAACGGCTGTAGGACAGACCGTTGATACGAGCACCAGCGTTGATACGAGCGATCCACAGAGCGCGGAACTGACGTTTTTTCTGACGACGGTCACGGTAGGCGTATTGGCCTGCCTTGATTACCGCTTGCTTGGCAACACGGAATACGCGGGAGCGTGCGCCGTAGTAGCCTTTAGCAAGTTTCAGAATTTTTTTGTGACGCTTACGGGCAATGACGCCACGCTTTACACGAGCCATGAGTTACTTCCTCTATTCTTGACTAAAATTAACGAAGGCGCAGCATGCGCTCGACTTTTGCCACGTCAGACGGATGCAGCAAGCTGCTACCGCGCAGTTGACGCTTACGCTTGGTCGACATTTTAGTCAGGATGTGGCTCTTGAAAGCGTGCTTGTGCTTGATACCGTTAGCAGTTTTCAGAAACCGCTTAGCAGCACCACTTTTGGTCTTCATTTTTGGCATGTTCGGATACTCCGCATTCAGTTGATAAACATAATCAGAAGGCCTGCCGTGCCCTGTTGATTACTTCTTCTTTTTCGGGGCGATGACCATGATCAGCTGGCGTCCTTCCATCTTAGGATGCTGTTCGACCGAACCGTACTCGAGCAAGTCACCTTCAACTCGCTTGAGGAGTTCCATCCCCAGCTCCTGGTGGGCCATCTCACGGCCGCGGAATCGCAAGGATACCTTGGCCCTGTCCCCATCACTCAGGAAACGTACCAGGTTGCGCAGTTTTACCTGGTAATCCCCTTCCTCCGTCCCTGGACGAAACTTGATTTCTTTAACCTGGATCTGCTTCTGGTTTTTCTTGGCCGCAGCAACCTGTTTCTTCTTTTCGAAGATCGATTTGCCGTAGTCCATCAGTTTGCAAACAGGTGGTACTGCATCGGCGGAAATCTCCACCAGATCCAGCTTGGCCTCTTCAGCCTTAAGAAGCGCGTCTTCAATTGACACAATCCCAAGCTGTTCACCTTCAGCACCAATTAACCGAACCTCGCGGGCCGAGATATTCTCGTTGATCGGGGCTTTCGGTGCAGCTCGTTTATCTTGTCTCATTTCACGCTTAATAATAATTACTCCGAATCTGGGCGACCACGCCGGGAAACCGCTTGCGCGAGAAACTCAGCGAACTGGGCGACGGGCATCGAGCCCAGGTCAGCACCTTCACGAGTACGCACAGCGACAGTCTGCATCTCGACTTCCCGATCTCCGATAACCAAGAGATAAGGAACCTTGAGCAAAGTATGCTCGCGGATTTTAAAGCCGATTTTTTCATTTCTCAAGTCAGACTTGGCACGGAATCCGCTTTCGTTGAGGGTTTTTTCAACCTCGGCGGCGAAATCCGCTTGTTTGTCGGTGATATTCATCACCACTGCCTGGGTCGGAGCAAGCCACGCCGGGAATGCACCCTCGTAGTGCTCGATCAGGATTCCGACGAAACGTTCGAAGGACCCGAGGATCGCCCGGTGCAACATCACCGGGTGCTTGCGACTGTTGTCTTCGGAGACGTATTCGGCTCCCAGACGTACTGGCAGGTTAAAATCGAGCTGCAGGGTACCACACTGCCAGACCCGACCAAGACAATCTTTCAGCGAGAATTCGATCTTCGGACCGTAGAAGGCGCCCTCACCCGGCTGCAGATCGTACGGCAGGCCCGCACTATCAAGGGCTGCGGCCAGTGCTGCTTCGGCGCGATCCCACAGCTCGTCGGAACCGACGCGTTTTTCCGGACGAGTGGACAGCTTCATCTCGACGTCTTTAAAGCCGAAGTCGGCATAAACGTCCATGGTCAGCTTGATAAACGCTGCGGATTCGGCCTGCATCTGCTCTTCGGTGCAGAAGATGTGGGCGTCGTCCTGAGTGAACGCACGCACGCGCATGATGCCGTGCAAGGCACCCGAAGGCTCGTTACGGTGGCAGGCACCGAATTCGGCCAGGCGCATCGGCAACTCGCGGTAGCTTTTCAGGCCCTGGTTGAACACCTGCACGTGGCAAGGGCAGTTCATCGGCTTGATCGCGTAGTCGCGGTTTTCCGACTGAGTGGTGAACATGTTGTCGGCGTAGTTGGCCCAGTGCCCGGATTTCTCCCACAGGCTGCGGTCAACGACTTGCGGCGTCTTGATTTCGAGATAGCCGTTGTCGCGCTGAACCTTGCGCATGTACTGCTCAAGCACCTGGTACAAAGTCCAGCCGTTCGGGTGCCAGAACACCATGCCCGGCGACTCTTCCTGGGTGTGGAACAGGCCCAGGCGCTTGCCGATCTTGCGGTGGTCGCGTTTTTCGGCTTCTTCAATGCGCTGGATATAAGCGGCCAGTTGCTTCTTGTCCGCCCATGCGGTGCCGTAGACGCGCTGCAACTGCTCGTTCTTGGCATCGCCACGCCAGTAGGCGCCGGACAGCTTGGTCAGCTTGAAGGATTTCAGGAAGCGCGTGTTCGGCACGTGCGGACCGCGGCACATGTCGACGTATTCTTCGTGATAGTACAGGCCCATGGCCTGCTCGTTCGGCATGTCCTCGACCAGGCGCAACTTGTAGTCTTCGCCACGGGCCTTGAACACTTCGATCACTTCGGCGCGCGGAGTGACTTTCTTGATCACGTCGTAATCTTTTTCGATCAGCTGCTGCATGCGCTGTTCGATGGCGGCCAGGTCGTCCGGAGTGAAAGGACGCTCGAAGGCGATGTCGTAATAAAAACCTTCATCGATGACCGGACCGATCACCATTTTGGCAGTCGGGTACAACTGCTTGACCGCGTGGCCAACCAGGTGGGCGCAAGAGTGGCGAATGATCTCCAGCCCCTCTTCATCCTTTGGCGTGATGATTTGCAGCGACGCGTCGCTGTCGATGATGTCGCTGGCGTCGACCAGCTTGCCATTGACCTTGCCGGCAACGGTGGCCTTGGCCAGGCCTGCACCAATGGATGCGGCGACCTCGGCTACGGAAACCGGGTGATCGAATGAACGTTGACTGCCGTCGGGAAGAGTAATAGTTGGCATGGCGCCTCCTCTCCTAGTGGTGACCCCTACCAAAGGTCACGTGGGTTGGGATGAGCCAGTACAAGATCCGGTCCAGGCCATTCAATGACGAACGCCTGCCTTACAGCGGCAGGAGCCTTGCGGCCAACCGGAAAACCGAACCAGAGTGACTGGGATTCAAATCAGGGTTAATCGTGCATCTGCCGCTTCCGGGACTGAAGGTCCGTCGGAGCCCGCAAACGCTCGAGCCACGCATGCTAGCACAGATGAACGGTTGCCAAGGTGCGCAGGTTTTGCCGCAGGGTAAATTGGCTGTTTTTATGCAACAGTGCTGAACTTGAAGCGCACTGTCGCCCTCAGATATCAAGATATTTGACCCACAAGGAGTATCTCAGCATGCGTCTGAATCGTTTGTTCGCAGTAGTCGCCCCCGTCATTCTCCTGCTGCCGCTGGCCGCCCATGCAGAATGGCCGAAAGGCGAACGAGAGAAATACATGGCACAGTGCGTGCCTGCCGCTGCCGAGAAGATTGGCACGCCAGCAGCGAAATCCCACTGCGCCTGCGGTGCCGATGCCATCAAATCGTACCCTGCCGCCGATATTCAGGCCCTGATGAACAACACCGCCAGCGACACACTGAAGCAGCAGGCACTGGGCAAAATTGCAGCCTGCAAGGCCACCAACAAAGAGCAAAAATAAGCCCACCCCCGCGCTTTGAGCCCCTGAAATACTGTTAAAAAGCGCCCAAAACGGGTCATTTCGTACAATTGATGCAGGTTTTACAGCTTTTTTTATCGTCTTTACTTTCGGCTGAGAGCCTTATAAAACGGGGCTTCCAGCCATTTCAAGAGATAAAGAAACCACGACTGGTCGGCAAACAGCGCGCCCGGGGGGCTCCCAAACCGAACATTTCGACTATGATACCCGGGTGTGCCCAGTTGGCCTGAGCAGCACAGTACTACTGAAAATATATGTTTCTTGGAGATACACCATGTCTAATCGCCAAACCGGCACCGTTAAATGGTTCAACGATGAAAAAGGCTTCGGCTTCATCACTCCTCAAGGTGGCGGTGACGACCTGTTCGTACACTTCAAAGCTATCGAAAGCGACGGTTTCAAAAGCCTGAAAGAAGGCCAGACTGTTTCCTTCGTGGCTGAGAAAGGCCAAAAGGGTATGCAAGCTGCTCAAGTTCGCCCAGAGTAATTTCCCGGCGCGCTAAAAAAACCCCGTCCATGTGACGGGGTTTTTTATGGGTGAAACAAAAGCCCGGGATCAGCCACAGTTGACGCGGGTGACCACCTTGTTGGCATCGGTGTTCAGGTTCAGGCGATCGGAACGGTATTCCAGCGTCACCATATCGGTTGGCAGCAGGAACCGTGCGCTTTGCGCTCCTGCACGGCTACGCGCCTGCTCCAGCAGTTGCGGCGATGCCTGTTTGCCGATGGTGAACTCGGCAGCCTTTGCTTCACAGCGGCTGTGCCCCGTGTCAGTCGTCGCAACATCAGGGGTTGCCGACTCCGTAGGGGTAGTGCTGCAACCGGCCAGCGTGGCAACGGCCAGCAAAGTACCCAATGACGCGAGCTTCCAAGGCATGAAGCCTCCTTATTCAATAATTAAGCAGAGATCGTGCGACAACCAGACTGGTGTTTGGTTTCACAGGCAGTGCTGGCGCCCTGCCCGGCATCCGCACGATCCGCGATTTTGCCTGAACGCCGCCCTCCCCCTGACCACTGAATCGTGACTGAATATGAACGGCGCTCAATAGACGTCGATATAGTCGTAGGGCGGATTGGGCCAGTTCTCTTTCAGGGCGTTGAAAATCTGCATGACCCAGACCTCATCGCTGGCCGCGACACGCCCGACATAACCGGAGCCCTTGGCCCAGGTTTCGAGACGAAACAACAAGCCGTCGATATCCGTACCGCCCACGACACCCGAGGAAATATAGGCAATGCCTGCCTTGGTGACTCGCAACTGAGTGTGCTCATCGTCACTGGCGCCGGCCAGTAACTGACGCACAGCCTCGAGGGTCAGGCCATCTGGAGAGCTCAAATCGATCTGCACAGCGCATTCCTTGAATATTCGTCAGGGACCAAGTGTCGCATAGCGCTCCTTTGCTGCCTAAGTCGGCGTGTCAAAAGCCCCGCAAAATGGTTAACTCGGCACTCCGATCTCCCCGACCGCACGAGTGCCATCATGACCACCGTAAGCATCGACGCCGACATCAAGGCCAAGTGGCAGGACGGCCACAGCTCCTACAGTCCAGGCAGCACGGAAGAACTGGCCATCATCGGTATCGACCTGCTGGTCAGGGATATTGGAACCGAAGCCGCGCAATCGTTCATCGAGCAGATTTTCGAAAAACATCTATCGGATCAAAAGGCCGAAGCCGTCAGCGCGCGGGAGTAATCCCCGCACGCGGGCGCCTGACGCTTATTTCAGCCGGGCCAGACGCTCGGTCAACAAGTCGAAGAAGCCCTGGGCGTCGCCGCTTTCTACCCAAAAGGCGTTCTTTGGCGCATTCAAGCCGTCGTACCAGTCGACGATGGTTTGTCCAAAGGTCGGTCCTTCGCGGCTGTCGACCACCACGTTGACCGAACGACCGCTGAACAATTGCGGCTTGAGCAGGTAAGCGACCACCGTGGCGTCATGCACCGGACCACCTGGAATGCCGTAGTGCTCCATGTCGCCCTTGATGTACTCATTGAGAATGTCGCTCACCAACCGGCTGGCATTGTTATTGAGCGCGGCAATCTGTTGTAGGCGCGCTTCGCTGGTAAGGATCTTGTGGGTCACATCCAGAGGCAGGTAGGTCAGCTTCACACCGCTCTTGAGCACCACTTCGGCCGCTTGCGGGTCGGCGAACAGGTTGAACTCGGCCACCGGCGTGATGTTGCCGCCATTGAAGTGCGCGCCACCCATGACCACCACTTCCTTGATGCCCTGGACGATACCCGGCTCCTGGATCAGCGCCAGGGCCAGGTTGGTCTGCGGGCCAAGCATGGCGATGGTAATGCTGTGGGGCTCGGCAGATTTCAGGGTATCGATCAGATAGGTGATAGCGCTGCCCTTCGTCAGACCCTTCCTGGGCTCATGCACCGCAATGCCCGACAACCCTTCCTTGCCATGAATGTCCTCGGCGTAGATGGGTGTGCGCATCATGGGTCTCGGCGCCCCCGCATAGACAGGAACCTCTTCGCGCCCCGCCCACTCCCGGGCCAGCCGCGCATTGCGCGAGGTCTTGTCCAGGCGAACGTTGCCGGCAACGGTAGTCAGCGCGCGAACATTCAGCTCATCCGGCGATGCCAGGGCGAACAACAGGGCGACGACGTCATCAGCCCCTGGATCGGTATCGATGATCAGGTCGATCTTTTGTGCTGCCTGGGCACTCGTTGCGGTAATCAGGGACAAAATCAGCAGACTCCGGAGTAGTTGGTGCAGTTTCTGGGCATAGCGATACATGGCGCACTCCTTGTGCATGGGACATCAAAACGCGGATAGCCAGTCAAAACGTTACGCCGGCGACCAGCACAATGTTGCAGTACGGTTGGCACTCGCCTGTACGAACGATCGCCCTCGCTTGTCGGCTCAGGACCTTGAACTGTTCATGGGTGAGCACCTCACGCCGACCCAGTGCGCCGTCACCGTCCAGCTCATCCAGTGCAGTCAGGGCCGAGGGCTTTTTATCGAAGATTTCCTGCGCCAGCACATGGCTTTCGACCTGCATCTCGCTGAGCACCACCTTCAAGGTGCTGACAAAATCCGGGACGCCATGGGTCAAGGCCAGGTCGATCAATTCAACGCCTGGAGGAACCGGCAAACCGGCGTCCCCGATGACGACCATGTCGCCATGCCCCAATGAGGCAATCAGCCGCGACAACGCAACGTTGAGCAAGGGTGTCTTTTTCATGGGGTTTTAAACGCCTGCACATCGCTCAAGGCGGGAATCGACGGTTGCGCACCGGCACGGGTGACCGACAGCGCCGCAGCCACCTGCCCGAAACGGATTGCCTGCGCTTCATCTTCACCCCCGGCCAGCGCTGCAGCGAAACCTCCGACGAAGGTATCGCCCGCCGCCGTGGTGTCGACAGCCTTTACCACGGGCGCAGGAAAATGCTCGAAGCGCTGGCCATCGGCAAACAGCGAGCCTTGCGCACCGAGGGTGATGATCACCTTGCCGGCACCCATGGCAATCAGGCGGGTCGCTGCGGCTTGCGCGGTTTCCAGGGAGTCCACCACCAACCCCGTCAGGGCCGATGCCTCACTCTCGTTGGGAATCAGGTAATCGATCGACGCATACCAGTCCGATGGCAGCGGGCGGCTGGCCGGTGCCGGATTGAGGATGACCGTCTTGCCCAGTTCGCGACCGCGCTTGAGCGCATGGCCGACGGAAGCGTCGGGCACTTCCAGCTGACAGATGAGTACGTCCGCCGCCTGTATCACCGAATCAAAACGGTCGATGGCTTCAGCGGTCAATGCACCGTTGGCGCCGGGGACGATCACGATGGCGTTCTGACTGCTGTCGTCGACCACAATCAACGCCACGCCGCTGGAGCCGTCAACGGTGCTCACCGCCTGGCAATCAATCCGTTCGGCCAGCAGCGCCCCGCGCAGCGCCTCGCCATAAGCGTCGCTGCCCACGCAGCCGATCATCGACACCCGGGCTCCCAGTCGCGCCGCAGCCACGGCCTGATTGGCGCCCTTGCCGCCGGAAACAGTGGTAAACGACTGACCGATCAGCGTTTCACCTCCCTTGGGCAAGCGTGGCGCCCGGGTTACCAGGTCCATGTTCAAGCTGCCTATTACCACTACTTTTGCTGACATACATTGCTACTCACGATTCTGTTTGGACGCTGGCTATCTGTTTTCAGCGGAACTGGGCAAACACGCCGGCCAGCGGCGCCGTCGATTCACGTATGACGATACTCGGCGTCACGATGCGCTGATCGGTCGCCAGGCCCGGCGTGGCGATTCGCCGCAAAAGCACTTCAGCGGCCATTTCGCCGAGTTGCAGGATCGATTGCCCGACCGTGGTCAACGATGGGTAGACATACCGACTCATCTGGATATCGTCGAAGCCGATCACCGACAACTCGCTCGGTACGCGAATATTGCGCTCGGCGGCGGCCCGCAGCACGCCGATGCCGATCATGTCGTTGGCGGCAAAAATAGCGGTGGGCGGATTGCCTTCCAGCAGAATCGCGGCAGCGCTGTAGCCGCCGGTGCTGGTGAAATCGCTTTCCAGCATGCGCTCGGAAGAGACGTCGATGCCCGCCTCCTTCAACGCCCGGCGATAACCCGCCAGACGCATCTGCGCCACACTGGTGTTTTCCGGCCCGCTGATCGTGGCGATGTCCCGGTGCCCCAGCTCCAGCAGGTGCCGGGTCGCCAGATACGCGCCGTACTCATGGTCGATGCGCACCAGGTCCGCGTCGACACCGTCCAGCCCGCGGTCGACGATCACCATGGGCGTACGGACGCCCTTCAGACCTTGTACCAGGCCACTGTCGCCGCCGGCCGAGGCGACGATCAGGCCGTCGATGCGTTTTTCCAGCAGCACACGCAGGTAGCTGCGCTGTTTGTCCGGGTTGTCGTCGGAGTTGCACAGGATCACGCAGTAACCGTTTCGCTCGCAGTAATCCTCGATGCCCCGGGCCAGTTCAGCGAAATACGGGTTGAGGCTGTTGGGCACCAACAGGCCGATGGTCGCGGTGGTCTTGGCCTTGAGTGAACGGGCCACGGCGCTGGGGACGTAGTCGAGGGTCTTGATCGCCGCCTCGACCTTGATCCGCACTTCTTCACTGACCGGGCGGGTCTTGTTCACCACATGGGAAACCGTCGTGTAGGAGATGCCAGCAAGGGCTGCCACATCTTTGATCGTCGCCATGACTCAGGTCCGCCGGCTTGCGCGTTGACTGCGATAAGTGTCCAGCACCACCGCCACCACGATCACCGCGCCGGTAATGATGCGCTTGGTCGGTTCGCTCGCCCCGATCTGCGCCAGCCCCGCGGCCAACACGGAAATGATCAGGACGCCAAAAAACGTGCTGATCACCGAACCGCGGCCACCCATCAGGCTGGTGCCGCCGATCACCACGGCGGCGATCACCTGCAGCTCAAGGCCGGAACCGGCATTCGGGTCGGCGGCTTCCAGGCGAGAAATCTGGAACAACGCAGCCACACCGGCCAGCAATCCCATCAGGCTGAACACCAGGATTTTGTATGGCTTGGGATTGATCCCCGCCAGTCGCACGGCCTCCTCGTTGGTGCCGATACCGATCAGGTAGCGACCGAACACCGTGCGGGTCAACACGGCCTGGGCGATGAAAATGATCAGCAAGGCAATGATGAATGACGGTGAAATGCCCAAGGCGATCGGATTGGACAGCCAGGCGAACGCATCGCCGATGTAGGCCGTACGCGAACCGGTCATCTGATACGCCACCCCGCGCGCCATTTCCAGCACGCCCAGGGACACGATGAACGACGGGATCCGCCACGCCACCGTGATCGAACCGGTGACGGTACCGGCCAACGCCGCGACGGCCATGCCCAGCAGCGCCGCCGGCAGGACACTCCAGCCCCAGCCGAGAATCGCCACGCTCACGGTCGACGCCGCCAGCGCCAGCACCGAACCCACCGACAGGTCGATGCCGCCGATGATCAACACAAAGGTCATGCCGACCGCCAGCACCATCAGGTCCGGAATCTGGTTGGCCAGGGTGCTGAACGTGTCGTAGGACAGGAAGTGACTGCTCAGCACCGAGAACAGCACGATCATCGCCAACAAGGCACCGGCCAGGCCCAGATAGGTGCCCAGGCCGTAGAAGTTGCCACTGCGCAGGCCGGCGGAAGAAGCGGTTTTCATGGAAGATCCCTAGGCGCGGCTTCAAAGAGCTGCGCATCACGTTTTTGGTAGCCGGCAAAAGCAGCGGCGAGCAACTCATCCTGGGTCCAGCGGTCACGCTCGAACGTATCGATCAGGCTGCCTGCCGACAGCACGCCGATCCGGTCGCAGATCAGCATCAGCTCGCGCAGGTCACTGGAGACCACCACCAGCGCCTTGCCCTTGCGGGTCAACTCACCGAGCAGGTTGTAGATATCGAACTTGGCGCCGATGTCGATGCCGCGGGTCGGCTCGTCGAACAGCAGCACCGAGCAGTCGCGCTCCAGCCAACGACCGATGACGACTTTCTGCTGATTGCCACCGGACAGCTCGGACACCAACTGGACCGGCCCGGAACTGCGAATGCGCATGGCGTCGATCTGACGCTGGGCCAGGGCGCCCTCCTCCCGGTTGTCGACAAAACCGCCGCTGGAGATGCCGGGCATGTTGCCCAGGGCAATATTGGCGCCGATCGACTGGGTCAATAAAAGGCCTTCGCCCTTGCGGTCCTCGGTGATCATCGCGATGCCGTGACCCACTGCATCCACCGGTGAACGGATGCTGACGACTTGCGCCGGCGAGCCCAGGGCAATCGTGCCGCTGTCGGCGATATCGGCGCCGAAGATCAGGCGCAGCAATTCGGTGCGTCCCGCGCCGATCAGACCGGAAATGCCGAAAATCTCGCCGGCACGGACTTCGAACGACACGTCGCGAACCTTGTCGGCACGACTCAGCCCCTTGACCGTCAACACCGGCGCGCCGATCGCGCGAGCGCCCATATCGATGTGTTCGCCGAGCTCGCGACCAACCATCAAGGTAACCAGTTGCTCACTGTTGTAGTTGGCCATCGGCTCGACACAGACCAGGTTGCCGTCGCGCAGCACGGCAATGCGCTGCGCGACCCGCGCCAGCTCTTCGAGGCGATGGGAGATATAGACGATCGATACGCCGCGAGCCTGCAGGCGGGTGATCTGTTCGAACAGCATTTCGACTTCGCGCGCAGTGAGCATCGCCGTCGGCTCATCGAGAATCAGCACATGACAATCGCCGATCAGGTTGCGGGCGATCTCCACCATTTGCTGATGACCGATGCCCAGTTCGCCGACCAGGGTGTCCGGGTCGATTGCGTCGAGCCCGACCTGGGCCATGGCCGCGATGGCCGCCTTGCGCAACTGCTTGCGACTGATCCAGCCGGCATTGTTGGGCAGGTTGTGCAGGAACAGGTTTTCCGCCACAGACAGGGTCGGCAGCAGATTGAGTTCCTGCATGACCATGCGGACACCCAGCGCCTCAGCCTGAGCCCGGCTACCCGGTTGATAGTCCTGCCCCTGAAACTGCATCCGGCCGGTGGTCGGCGTCACCAGTCCGCCAATGATCTTCGACAGCGTGCTTTTGCCTGCGCCGTTCTCGCCGGTCAATGCCAGCACTTCACCGCGCATGAGCGTCAGGTCGATGCCGGCCAGAACCGGTTGGGCGTAGGTCTTGCCGATACCGCTGACCGAGAGGACTGCGTTCGGAGTGGAAGCTGACATAAAACTCTCCACGCGCCCGTCCGGCTGGACGAGCGCCGTTACGTCACCAGTGGACTACTTGGTAACCAGCTCAACCGGCGTTTCGATCACGCCATTGGCGCCACCTTCGACCTTTTCACCCTTGAGAATTTTCAATGCCGTCTCGATGCCGAACACTGCCTGCCTGGCCGCAAACTGGTCCGCGGTGGCCAGTACCCGACCGTCCTTGAGCATCGGCTGGATGGCGTTGATGTTGTCATAACCGACCACTTGCACCTTGCCGGCCTTGCCCGCGGCGCGCACCGCAGACACCGCGCCGACCGCCATGCTGTCGTTGCCGGCCAGCAGGGCCTTGGTTTGCGGGTATTCGCTGAGAATGGACGCGGCGACCTTGTTGCCCTTGTCGATCTCCCAGTCACCGGATTGCAGGGACACCACCTTGATCTGCGCCGCTTCCATCGCATCCTTGAAGCCTGCGGTGCGCTGCTGGGCATTGGTGGTGGTGGACACACCTTCGATGATGCCGACTTCGTCACCGGCCTTCAGCTGTTTGGCCAGGTAGTCGCCGACCAGCCGTGCGCCCTTGCGGTTGTCCGGGCCCACGAACGGAACATTGATGTTTTTGCTTTTGACGACGGCGGGGTCCAGCTGGTTGTCGATGTTGATCACGGTGATGCCGGCATCGATGGCTTTCTTGATCACCGGCACCATGGCCTTGGAGTCTGCCGGTGCAATCACCAGTGCATTGACCTTGGCCAGGATCATCTGCTCGACGATGCGCGTCTGGCCTGCGGTGTCGGTTTCATCCTTGATGCCGTTGGAGATCAGCTCGAATTCGCCGGAGTGATCCTTCTGGTAGGCCTTGGCGCCGTCCTCCATGGTCAGGAAGAACTCGTTGGCCAGGGATTTCATGACCAGGGCGACTTTGGGCTTATCAGGGGTGGTTTCAGCAAAAGCCGAAGAAACAGGCAGTGCAGCGGATGCGGCAGCCAGCATAGCGACAGCGAGAAGGCGTCCAGCGAATGGCAGCTTCATGGGTTCACTCCGATCTTATGATTATTGTGAGCAACGCTTGCGCTGGCGTAAGCTTCACGACCCAGAGTGAGGAATGCCATCACTCGGGGTCGCGCAAACGTTTGCGTGAAGCAAACTATGCGAACCCTGCCGGTATTTGTCAACGACCTGAAAAGTGCTTTCAGAACGGATGGGCTAAAAAATCGGCACGCAACTCATGCGGTGGTGTTGACCACCGATCCCGTGCCGGAACCCTTGGTCAGCTCCTTGATCAGACTCGCGCTGACTTGCAGGATGGCGCCGTTGGTGTCGGCAACCTGCCCCTGAATGGCTGCCACCGCGGTGGTCTTGGCTTCCGGGGTCGGATAGGAAGCCGCCTGGGCCTGCGCCAATTGCTGCTGTTGCTCACGCAATTGCTGCTGCAACTCCTGCAGACGCTTGAGCAGCACCTTCACCGCAATGCTGGTGTTATCGCTCGCTTGCGGTTCCGCCTTTGCACCGGCACTCTCTCCCAGGCCTACCGGACCGGTTTTGACCTTGTTGCTGTCACTGCCCTTTACCCCCAGCGCGCTGGCAGCCGCCTCCTCTGTCGCATCGCCCACCGCACGAATGGTCGTCGCCGACTTTCCTCCGATGGTGATGCCTGCAGCGTTTGGGAAACCAACAGATAACGACATGTGAACTCCTGCAGAAAAAAGATCCCTTGAAGGAGCATCGACCGGGGCACGCTTTTCTTTAGTCGGTTAACGACAAATTGATGCGTTTAAATCTTCAACAGAACTGCCAGCCGTTTCGGATCGCCGAACACAAAAGATAAACATGTTCGGCAATCCGGACGCCCGGACCCGAAACCGTTTCCGGACACATGCGGCAATACCGTTACAAATCATTAAGTTAAGCGTGTTTTTCGATTCAGGGTGTTACTGGTACAGATCCTGCTCTTCTCCTGGCACCTCCGGCGTTCAGATTCGCCCGAGGCGCATCTAGATGAACCTGCATCTGCACCGTCTCACAACTAGAAGAGAAAAATAATGACATCTGCTCTCAAGACCTTTGTTCCGGGCGCCTTGGCCCTGCTACTGCTTCTGCCTACCGCCCTTCAGGCCAAAGAAGCCGAAACCCAACAGAAACTGGCCAACGTGGTAATCCTCGCCACCGGCGGCACCATTGCCGGCGCCGGTGCCAGCGCCGCCAACAGTGCGACCTATCAAGCAGCGAAAGTCGGCATTGAACAGCTGATCGCCGGCGTTCCGGAACTGAGCCAACTGGCCAACGTTCGCGGCGAACAGGTGATGCAAATCGCCTCCGAAAGCATCACCAACGAAAACCTGCTGCAACTGGGCCGCCGCGTAGCCGAACTGGCCGACAGCAAAGACGTCGATGGCATCGTGATCACCCACGGCACCGACACCCTGGAAGAGACCGCGTACTTCCTGAACCTCGTGGAAAAAACCGACAAGCCGATCATCGTCGTGGGCTCCATGCGCCCGGGCACTGCGATGTCCGCCGATGGCATGCTCAACCTGTACAACGCGGTGGCCGTGGCCAGCAGCAAAGACGCACGGGGCAAAGGCGTGCTGGTGACCATGAACGATGAAATCCAGTCGGGTCGCGACGTCAGCAAAATGATCAACATCAAGACCGAAGCGTTTAAAAGCGCCTGGGGTCCGCTGGGCATGGTGGTAGAAGGCAAATCCTACTGGTTCCGCCTGCCGGCCAAGCGTCACACCATGGATTCCGAATTCGACATCAAGACCATCGAGAGCCTGCCTGACGTCGAGATCGCTTATTCCTACGGCAACGTCAGCGATACCGCCTACAAGGCGCTGGCTCAATCCGGCGCCAAGGCCATCATCCACGCTGGCACCGGCAATGGCTCGGTATCGTCGCGGGTCGTCCCTGCCCTGCAAGCCCTGCGCAAGGATGGCGTGCAGATCATTCGCTCCTCCCATGTCAACGCCGGTGGCTTCGTGCTGCGCAACGCCGAACAGCCCGACGATAAATACGACTGGGTCGTTGCCCACGATCTGAACCCGCAAAAGGCACGGATCCTGGCGATGGTCGCACTGACCAAGACCAATGACAGCAAAGAGCTGCAACGGATGTTCTGGGAATACTGATTCGCCCTCGCCCGACCGGATCCGGTCGGGCACCGCGAGCACCATTCGCCAGCCCTGGCGAATGGTTGCCGTACGATCTGACAAAAAAACTTCCTTCGCCTTACGCCAAACGGGACAAACCGCTGTCAGAGGAATTTCTTGATTTATAAGCAGTTGCGAAATGGCCTACAGTTAAATACTGTATGCACGTACAGCTTAATAAGGATAATCCTGTGGACACCACCTCCGACTCTCCCGAGACCTATGTACGCATGGGCCTGCGCGTTCAGAAAATCATCAACTCACCCACCGCACAAAAGGCCAGGGCAGCACTGATCTTCCGCCTTGCCGACGAGCCGGTGGATGAATGGGAACGCCTGCTGGAGGAAATCGACGAAAACGACAACGTCACCCTCGCCTATCGCGACGATGGCGGCGTGCAGATTTTCTGGGTTGTGCCGAAGGAAGATTGAGTCGATGAGTGCCCGCTGGTTTGTTTTACTGCTGTTGTTTTTTGTCATGGGTGCGCAGGCCGATGCCCCGCGCACTTTCACCGAAGCGAAGAAGGTCGCCTGGAAGCTCTACGCCCCTCAATCCACCGAGTTTTACTGCGGCTGCAAGTACACCGGCAACCGGGTGAACCTTGCCGCCTGCGGTTATGTGCCACGCAAAAATGCCAAGCGCGCATCCCGCATCGAATGGGAGCATATCGTTCCGGCCTGGCAAATCGGTCATCAACGCCAGTGCTGGCAAGAAGGCGGCCGCAAGAATTGCACCCGCTACGACCCGGTTTACCAGAAGGCCGAGGCTGATTTGCACAACCTGGTGCCGAGCATTGGCGAGGTCAATGGCGATCGCAGCAACTTCAGCTTCGGTTGGCTGCCCGAGCAATCGGGGCAGTATGGTTCCTGCCTGACCCAGGTCGATTTCAAGGCCAAGAAAGTCATGCCCCGCCCTTCCATTCGCGGCATGATCGCCCGGACTTATTTCTACATGAGCAAGCAATATGGCTTGCGCCTGTCGAAACAGGATCGGCAGCTGTACGAAGCCTGGAACAAAACCTATCCGGTACAGGCCTGGGAACGCCAACGTAACCAGAGCGTGGCGTGCGTCATGGGGCGCGCCAACGAGTTCGTCGGCCCGGTGGACATGAAGGCCTGCGGCTGAACCCGCATACCTGAAACAACAAAAGGCCTCGAGACTGAACCCCGAGGCCTTTTTTGTTCACTGGATATCTGCGTTACAGAAGGTTATTGAGCGGCAGGACGCTCAAGCACCAGCAATTCGATGTTCTGTTTCTTCGCGCGAGTGAGCGCCGCGCGGACTTCATCCTGCTTGGCTTCGGCCTCGGCTTTGGAATTGTATGGCCCCATCAGGATTCGCGTATTGCCATTTTCCTTGAGGATGCTGGACATGAAACTGTGCTCGATCAGCCAGCCACTCAAATCACTGACGGCCTGAGGGGTTTCACCTCGCACTTCAAGGTCCCATTGCGGGCCGGACACTGCCGCCGGTACGGCAGCCATGGCCGGTTTCGGCTTCGGCGCATCCACTCCGCTGCCCTCGCCACACCCTGCCAGTGCCAATATCGCGATTACCAGAACCATTTTGCGCACGGCGTTTCCCTCTAATATGCATAAAGCGGCGATTTTACCATCCATGAATACTTCGCGAGTGCCGTAAAATGGGCTCGAAACAACGAGAATGATGGTTGCGGCCTCTGTATAGTTACGCCTTGGGAATTAATGCCACATCTGTGCGTCAGAAAGAGGCACCCAAACCGTCAGACTTCGCACTAATCTATACATACCACCGACTTCTGCACTGTCCGAATCAGGTGCCCCACAAAGCAATCAAGGAGAAGACCATGCTGATACTCACCCGCAAAGTCGGTGAAAGCATTAATATCGGTGATGACATTACGATCACCATCCTGGGCGTAAGCGGCCAGCAAGTCAGGATCGGCATCAACGCCCCGAAGGACGTTGCAGTGCATCGTGAAGAAATTTACCAGCGCATTCAGGCCGGCCTGACCGCCCCGGAAAAGCCGCAACCCTGAATTCTGCTGCAGTCAGTAGCCAGCCCGTTCAATGTGCAACCACGGCTGGCTAAAGATTCAGTATCGCCTCACTCCCGCAAGCCTCAAGGGGTTCGATACTAGCGGCAAGCCCAATGCCCAGGCTGTCAGACTTTTCCGGTTTACCCCAGGGAAGCACGCGTTCATTGTGTGGTTAACCGAACATCACCCCGCGCGCCATGCCAGTCGCCGCCACTACCATCAACAACACCAACAGCGCCTCGACATGACTGATGCGTGCAAACAGCTTCGCACGCCCAGTATCGAAGGCCACTTTACGGCCCAGCGCTATCCGCCATTTGATCAACGTCACCATTGGCGCGATCTCCAGCAGCAGGATCAGCACGAACAGGGTCATCTTCAGATGAAACAGCGGCTGATGCAGGTAATAGTCCGCGCCTTTCTCGTACCCGCCAAAGGCTCGCATCCCTCCACTGATCAGCAAAACGACAGCTGAAATCCCCCAGACATTGTCCGCCATCAGGACACCGCGCACCTGTGCGGTCCCATCGGCCAAACGCCGAAAAGCCGTGCCTCGAACCAACACCGCCCAAAATCCCAGGGCCAATGCCAAAAGATGAACCGCCGCCAGAATCCAGTGAGTCAGCATCGAGAAGCTCCTGCCAGTTCGAAGATTGTATGAGCCTGTCAGTAGTAGCCCATGAAATGGTCGGCTGCACGGCAGTCCGCTACACAATATGACAGACCAACTAGACTCCACTGCGCTGGTTCGAGCATCCAAGGCAAGGCCAGCCCCCAACCGCAACTCACTCTCACCGCATTGAACTGAGTAAACAAAATCATGTGTAAATCATGTGATTCAAGCTCTGCTTCAAACACCACAGGCCGTCGTCGTTTTCTTCAATTTGCCGGATTGAGCGCAGGCGCCCTGCTGCTGACCGGCATACTGCCCGGCAAGATCCTCCAGGCAGCCGAAGAACCGTCAGCCCCACCAAAACCGCAAAACGTGATCAGTCCCGACATGGCGTTGAAAAGACTGATGGAGGGCAATGAGCGATATGTAACCGGCACTTCCAAAACCCATGACTTCAAGGCTGAGCGAGAGGCCCTGGTGTCGGGGCAAAATCCGTTCGTGGCAGTGCTGAGCTGCTCTGACTCGCGCATCGCCCCGGAGTACGCGTTTGACACTGCGCGCGGTGATCTTTTCTCCATCCGCGTCGCGGGCAACTTCGTGACCCCGGAAGGCTTGGCCAGTTTGGAATACGGGGTCGCCGTACTGGGTGCACCGCTGATACTCGTGCTCGGCCATGAGAGCTGCGGCGCCATCGAGGCCAGTATCAAGGCCGTCAAGGATCAGACGATTTTCCCCGGCCATATCCCGAAACTGACCGACGCACTCAAGTCGGCGGTCGAGACAGTGCTCAAGCAACCCGGGAGCCTGATGGAAAACGCCACCGAGCAGAACGTCAAAAATTCCGTCGACAGCCTGAAACAGGCCTCACCCTTGCTGACCGATGCGCAGAGCAAAGGCGTGCTGAAGATCGTGGGCGGCGTCTATCGCCTGGCGACCGGCAAGGTAGAGCTGATCGCCTGATCCGCAACACGCACAGCACCAGCATGCGAAGAGCCCAGCGCGAAGGCTGGGCTCCGGTTACCTGCGGTTTTCCAACATCTTGTCGGCGAGGGTCCTGGCCCTCTCGATCAGCAGGTTCTGCCTGTCTTCGTGGGTAACCCCGCCCACAATCGGGGCAGTCAGATTGCTTTCGGCAATCAATGCAGCGCAGAAGTATCGATCCCAGACGGCTTTGTCTGCGGGCGCGTGTTTGCTCGCTTGATCCTCGTTCATGGGCAGCTCCTTTCAATGAGGTCGCACACCCAGTTTACGCCCGAATGATCAAGAATCCGGCCCATCCCCCTCAGCGGCCCGCCACTCGTCGCCTGCCAAATCACAACGAGCAATTCATTGGCGCCCGTGGCTTGAGGATTGCACAGAACGCGCATAACAGCGCTGAACCGACATAATTCTGACGCTGCAGCCATTCAACCAATGCTTAAGGACGCCAGCGATACGCTTGGTCAGTCACCGGGAGATACAACGTGTCAACGCTCAACGAAATCGCAATGAACCACGCGCGAATGGCTAAGGAAAAGGCAGCAGAGTCGATCGAACTGAGCGAGCGCCACCTCCAGATAGTCGGGAGCTTCGAAATACCGTCCATTGATGTGCAACAGAATATCCCGCTGCACTTGATCGCTGGTGCGCAGGATGGGCATCTAGCCCAGGTGACGGGTTACGCGCTCTGACCTTTGATGAGGCAAGCGACTGCCTGTTGACACCACCGGGCAAACGAGCAAAATTCATCCGACCCTGTCACTCCTGCACATCCAGGATGTGAGCCGAACCAGCCTCGCCAGAGAAATCTGCCGGGGCTTTGTCGTCTTCGGCTTAGGAGAAAGACATGTCTAGAGCTCAACGACGACACGATACACGCCGCATAAAGGCTCGTTTCGAAAGAAACCAGAGAACCAAGGACTGGGAAGCCACTGCTCGAGATGCTGGCGTCTTCGCAAATCATGGCAAGGTCTGCTCTTGCTGGATGTGCTGCAACCCGAGAAGGCTCGGTGAGCGCACCCTGCAGGAATTGCGAGCGGATTTTCCCACTCAAGAGTGACAACAGAACCCGGGCGTTGCGTTGTGAACGCCCCGCATCAAATCCAGGACAACAAAAAAGGGCCCACCTTTCGGTGAGCCCTTCCAGACCGCCCAGCAGAGCGGATTTTGTTTGGTAGGCGCGATTGGACTCGAACCAACGACCCCCACCATGTCAAGGTGGTGCTCTAACCAACTGAGCTACGTGCCTGCTGTGAGGCGGCATTCTACGGAATTCCGGAGGGGTGTCAACACCTTTTTTCGAGCTAACCCTATGAATATGCAAAATATTTAATTTCGTGGGTGCAAAGAAGATTTTCCGGGTGGCTGGCGGGGGATTTTCAACTCGGGTAGGATCGATGCACTCGTAAAATATATTAAACAGAGGCTGCAGGATGGCTAACACCCCCTACCCAGAATCCTACTACGCCGCATCGGCCAACGCGGTTCCGCCGCGCCCAGCATTGCAGGATGATATCGAGACCGATGTCTGTGTGATCGGCGCCGGTTATACGGGGCTGTCCTCTGCCCTGTTTCTGTTGGAGAACGGCTTCAAGGTCACGGTGCTCGAGGCGGCCAGGGTGGGTTTCGGCGCGTCCGGGCGTAATGGCGGGCAGATCGTCAACAGCTATAGCCGTGATATCGATGTGATCGAGCGCACGGTCGGTCCCAAGCAAGCTCAGTTGCTGGGGCAGATGGCCTTTGAAGGTGGCCGGATCATTCGAGAGCGCGTCGCCAAGTACAACATTCAGTGCGACCTGAAGGACGGTGGCGTGTTCGCCGCGATGACCGCCAAGCAGATGGGGCATCTGGAGTCGCAGAAGCGCCTGTGGGAACGTTTCGGTCATACCCAGCTGGAACTGATGGATCAACACCGCATCCGAGAAGTCGTGGCCTGCGATCAATACGTCGGCGGCATGCTCGACATGAGTGGCGGGCACATCCATCCGCTCAACCTGGCGCTGGGTGAAGCGGCGGCCGTCGAATCCCTGGGCGGGACGATCTACGAGCAGTCACCGGCCGTACGCATCGAGCGCGGCGCCAATCCGGTCGTGCACACGCCGCAGGGCAAGGTCAGGGCCAAATTCATCATCGTTGCCGGTAACGCCTACCTGGGCAACCTGGTGCCGGAGCTGGCCGCCAAGTCGATGCCGTGCGGCACTCAAGTGATTACCACCGAGCCATTGGGCGAAGAACTGGCCAAGACCCTGCTGCCCCAGGACTACTGTGTCGAAGACTGCAATTACTTGCTCGACTACTACCGCCTCAGCGGCGACAAGCGCCTGATTTTCGGTGGTGGCGTGGTGTACGGCGCGCGGGATCCGGCGAACATCGAAGCGATCATTCGACCGAAGCTGCTCAAGGCCTTCCCGCAACTCAAGGACGTGAAGATCGATTACGCCTGGACCGGCAACTTCCTGCTGACCCTGTCGCGCCTGCCCCAGGTCGGGCGCCTGGGTGACAACATCTACTATTCCCAGGGTTGCAGCGGCCATGGCGTGACCTACACGCACCTGGCGGGCAAGGTGCTGGCCGAAGCCCTGCGCGGCCAGGCCGAGCGCTTTGACGCCTTTGCCGACCTGCCTCATTACCCGTTCCCGGGTGGACAAATGTTGCGTACGCCGTTCGCGGCGCTGGGTGCCTGGTATTACGGGTTGCGGGACAGGTTCGGATACTAAGCGACACGCAATACATTGTGGGAGCGAGCTTGCTCGCGATGAGGTCGTAACATCCAACATATTCGTTGGCTGCCAGACCGACATCGCGAGCAAGCTCGCTCCCACAGTTTTTTTTGGGTGGGGGGGTTAGAGACGATCTCGGGGGATACCGCTGCGAATCCGCAGGATATCGGCCAATACCGCCAGGGCAATCTCCGCCGGCGTCTTGCTGCCCAGGTTGAGCCCGATGGGCGCGTGAATCCGCGCCAACTCGACCTCCCCCAGCCCGCCAATGCGCCGCAAACGCTCGAAGCGCTTCTGCGAGGTCTGCATGGAGCCCATCACACCGATGTAGAACGCCTCGGTGCGCACAGCCTCCATCATCGCCAGGTCATCGATACGCGGATCGTGGGTCAACGCCACCACCGCGGTGTCGCTGTGACAGCCACCGTCGGCGATGAACACCGACGGCAGTTGACGGCGAATCTCCACGTTTTCCAGCACGACGCCTTCCAGCACTTCGTCCCGCGGATCACACAGAATCACCTCGAAACCCAGGCCCACGGCAAACTCCGCACAGGCTTGGGCGACGCTGGAATACCCCGCCAGCAGCAAGCGCTGGGCTGCGCCGACGCGCACACGCACCCGGTCGATTTCACGCTCGATACGCACACCCTGCTCACGATCATCGAACAGGCTGCGCGCACCGCTTTGCAGATCCACTTCGCGGATCAACCGACGCCGGCCCGACAGCGCCGACTCCAGCTCGCGCAGATGCGCTTGCACCGCGCAATCGGCCTCCAGCTTCTCGACCAGCACGTCCAGCACCCCGCCGCACGGCAGGCTGACGCGCGAGCGTGGGTCGTCGCCTTCGCCGTAACGAACGACGCTGACCGGCTCCAGAAAC
This sequence comes from Pseudomonas sp. S2_H10, assembly GCF_054668285.1. Classification (NCBI taxonomy): domain Bacteria; kingdom Pseudomonadati; phylum Pseudomonadota; class Gammaproteobacteria; order Pseudomonadales; family Pseudomonadaceae; genus Pseudomonas; species Pseudomonas sp. S2_H10. The sequence continues at coordinate 5,939,532 of NZ_CP162754.1, read as the reverse complement.
GCGCCCTCGGCGACTCGCTCGAGAAAGTCTTCCTCGACACAGCCACCGGACAGCGAGCCAATCCATTGCCCTTCAGCGTTCACCGCCAGCAGCGAACCCGGTGCGCGCGGCGCCGAGCCGTAAGTGGCCAGCACCGTACACAGCCAGATGCGCTGACCGGCCGCCGACCACTCCAGCGCCCGGCGCACCACTTGCAGATCGAGATGCTGCATATCAGTGGGCCTTGTGCTCGAGCGGCGGCGCATCGGCCCGCAGCTTCTGCACGTCGTTTACCGCCAGGTCATTCGGCTGACCGCCCCAGCCCTGACGCAGGTAGTTCAGCAGATCCGTGAGTTGCTCGTCGCTCAACTTCTTGGCGAACCCTGGCATTGGCTGCATGTGCTCGAAACCGGAGAACTTCTGTTCACCGATACCGTCGTCGATCACCCTTACCAGGTTGCGCGGATCTTCCAGGCGCAGTGTGGTGTTGCCGCGCATGGCCACGGCGATGTGCGGCTTGCCTTCGCCACCAGGAGCGTGGCAACCGGCGCAGACATTCAAATATTCCTGACGGCCGCGCTGGGCGCTCGGGCTCAGCTTGTCCACGGGCACTTCGGTGAGCACTTTCGCCGCCGGCGGCTGATCGCCGAGCAGGAAGGTCGCCATGGCGGCCAGGTCCGGATCGCTGAGGCCCTGGGTGCTGTTGTGGAACACCGGGAACATCTCGTTGAACATCGTGCCCTGGGCGCTCATGCCGTGCTTGAGGAACGAGCTCAGGTCCTGATGATTCCAGCCACGGGCCGCCAGGTCAGTGGCCAGCAGGCTCGGCGCCAGATAGCCATTGAGAATGCCGCCGGTCATGCGCTTGTCCATCTGCATCGCACCGGGCAAGCCGCGTGGGGTGTGGCATTCGCCACAGTGCCCGAGCACGTCGACCATGTACTGGCCGCGCTTCCAGGCTTCGCTCTTGCCTTCGGCAGGCGCAAGCTTCACGTCCTTGCCATACATCATGTTCCAGCCCATCAGGCCCAGGCGCACGTTGAACGGGAAGCTCAGGCTGGTGACCGGCGCGGCGCGCTCGATCGGCTCGACGGTTTTCAGGTAGGCGTGAATCGCGTCGGAATCCGCACGCGGGATCAGGTGATACGAGGTGTACGGCATCGCCGGATACAGGTTGGCGCCATCGCGGCGCTTGCCTTCAGTCAGCACGGCGAAGAACTCGTCGTCGCTGTACAGACCGATGCCGTGCTCTTTGCTCGGGGTGATGTTGGTGCCGTAGATCGTGCCGAACGGCGACACGATCGGCAGGCCGCCCGCATAGGGCGCGCCACCCGGTGCGGTGTGGCACGCCATGCAGTCGGCGGCACGGGCGAGGTATTCGCCTTGCTTGACCTGCGCATCATCGGCGTGAGCTGCCACCACAGGCGCAGCCAGACCAACCGCCAATGCCAGACGGCTAAGTAGAAGCTTCATGCTTAACCCTCCTTGACCAGGCCGAGATCGGTCAGCACGTTGCGGGTGGCGCTGTAGTAGCGCACGTACCCGGTGCAACGGCAGATGTGATGACCGAGGCTGTCCTCGATGACTTTTTCCAGCTGGCTCTTGACGATCGGCTGACGCTGCAGCTTTTCCACCAGCACGGTCGCGGCATTGACGAAACCCGGTGCGCAGTAGCTGCACTGGAAGGCGAATTCATCGACGAAGCGCTGCTGGATCGGGTTCAACTCGGTGACCTTGCCCTGCTCGTCGCGGGTCGCATGGCCTTCGATGGTCCGAACCTTCTTGCCTTCGAAATAGTGCGCGCCGGTGATGCAGGTGCGCACTTCTTCGCTGGTGCCGTCGGGGTTGTCGACGATCACCACGCAGGCGTGGCAGATGCCCTGGCCGCAGCCCAGGCGCGAACCGGTGAGGTTCTTGTATTCGTGCAGGTAGTCGATCATCGGCAGGTCATCAGGGATGTCCACCGGGCCGACGGATTGACCGTTGAGGGTCAGTTGAAGCGGACGGTTAGCCATTGAGGGCCTCCTTGATGCGTGCAGAAGTGATAGGCAGGTCGCGGACACGTTTACCGATGGCATGGGCCACGGCGTTGCCGATGGCGCCGACCACCGGGATCATCACCACCTCGGCGATGCCCTTGGACGGGTCGCTTGGCGACAGTGGCGGCAGGATGTCCGCCGTCTGTTTCCACACCGCAACGTGACGCGCCATCGGCAGGCGATAACGGTTGAAGTTCCAGTCACCCTCCCCCGGTCCGCCTTCGTACAGCGGCATCTCTTCCATCAGCGCATGGCCGATGCCCATGGCGATGCCGCCTTCGAGCTGGCCCCTGACCAGTTCTTCCACCAGCACCCGACCGCACTCGACCCACGAGTGGTGGTTGAGCACCGACACTTCGTTCGAACCCTTGTTGACCTTCACTTCCACCAGCGTGGCGACCGGGCTGTAGTAAGTCACCGCCGCGTTGTTCAGCTGGGTCGCCGGGTAGGCGATGCCCTGCCGGTCCAGCAGATGGAAACCGGCGCTGTTCATCTGCGCCTTCTTCGCATTCGGGGCACCGTCACCGTACTTGACCGCCAGGCCGTCGAGCGGCAAGCGCTCACGCACGCCGTCGATGCTGAACTCGGCCTCGGCCCAGCTCCAGCGGTTGAAACCGTGCACGGTGGCACCGCTCACCAGACCACGCTCGTGAACGCGCTTGGCCAGCATGGCGAACGGCAGCGGTTCCATGCCGTTGGCGGTGAGCTTGCCGTCGACCCAATGGGCGTCTTCGCGGCGCACCACGTAAGGGTTGGCCTGGCCGCCGAAAGGGCCCTGGCGCCAGATTTCCATGGCCGCCGGCCACAGGCCGTGGTTGAACAGCACGCGCGCCGCTTCGCGGGTGGCGTGGCTGAAGTAGTACGCCGAGTTGGTGGCCGACGACGCCGAAGCCACCTTGCCGACCCAGCGTGGATTGCGCAGGAAGTTGTCCTGCTCGGCCTGACTCATGATGTACGGGTTGCCGCCGCTGACCAACTGCAACTCTTTCCATTCGGTTTCGCCGGTCTTCACTTCGTGCGCCGGCAGACCGAGGAAATCGGCCACGACCATCGCCTGCGAAGTGGACATGCCGGTGCCGATTTCGATACCGATGTGGCGCAGGCTGATGCGCCCTTCGGCGGTGAATTCAATGCTGGCCATCGGCGCTTCGGAACCGGTGCCGAAGTCTTTCTGGCAGATGGCAAAACCAATGCCGTACCAGTTATCCGGATCGGCGGCTTCACGTTGCTGCTTGATCGCGGCGCGGTTTTTCCAGGTGTCGTGGACGGCCGCCTTGTCGAGAATCTCGTGCAGGCGCAAGGCACCGGCCGGGATCGCGCCCTGGGTGTTTTTCATGCCCGAGCGCAGTGCGTTCTTGCGGCGCAGTTCGATGGCATCGACACCGAGGCGATCGGCAATTTCGTCGACCATCATCTCGGTCGCGGCCATGCTCTGCAGGGTGCCGTAGCCACGCATCGACCCGGCTTCAACGGCGCGGGAGTGATAGGCCGTGACCTGCAGATCGTTCTGCGGCATGTAGTAGATCGACTGTGCAGCCGTGGCGCCCACCGCAGCCACCGACGGGCTGTAGTTGATTCGCCCGCCGCCGTCGACGCTCATCTCGGAGCGGAAAATCTTGAAGTTGTAGTCGTTCTTGTCCACCGCCAACTGGTAGCGAATGTCGAACGGGTGACGCTTGATGCCGCTCTGGAACTGCTCGTAGCGGTCATTGGCCAGGCGCACCGGCACACCGGCGCCGTACAACGCAGCCAATGCTGCGTAGTAGACGAAAATGTTGTGGTCTTTCGAGCCGTAACCGACGGTGTAACCCGGGTGCATGTTCAGGTTGGCCAGGCCGAAACGCGACGGCGCGATCATCTTCGCGGTTTCGGTCGCGGCTTCCAGCGGGCACTGGGTGGCGACGACGAAATGCAGGGTCTTGGTCGCCGGGTCGTACCAGCCGTTGCCGTTGTCCGGCTCCAGGGCGGCCGGCTCGATCGACGGGGTCTTGTAGCGCTCGTCGAACACCAGCCAGTTGTCCGGCGGCGTGTCGATCTGCTGCTTCATGCGGTCGGCGTAGAACAACCCGCGCTCGGTCAGGTTGCCGTGCAGGTTCGGCTGGGAGTTCCACACCGGACGACGGTTTTTCAGCATCGGGAACAGGATCGAGTCCTTGAGGCTGGCGAACTCGTCTTCGTCGGCCGAGGTCGCACCGCCGACGCGCACGTAGCGGAAGCTACCGTAGGGATCGCCTTCGTAGAACGGTACTTTCTCGCCGTAGCGGATTGCCTTGTCATTGAACTTGAGTTGGTTCTTGGCCTGACGGAAGCGCTCGAAGTCGTTCCAGATCAGGATCGCCACCGGGTGCCCGATGAACATCGGCACCTTGCCGGCCGGCAACAGCGGATCCGGGGCGTGCTCCTCAGGGAACACGATGCCGTCCTTGACCAGGTCTTCGGCGGTGACGATGCGGTCCGGCTGCAACCCGTCGAGCCACGACAGGTCGATGCCGGCAAAGATGTGGTCGGCCTTGATGGTTTTCAGCAGCATGGCGTGGCCTTGCTGCTGCGGCCAGCCCGGCATGTCCTTGGCGCGGATGTCGCGGGCAAATACCTTGCTGCCGCAGACCTTGGACAAGGCATCGTTACGGGCGCGCGCCTTGCCGTTGTTGCCGAGCCACTGCTCGGACGGCACGGTCACGCTGTTTTCCATCAAGGCGGCCAGCGCCTGGCTGCTCAATGGCGTGAGCGTCACGCTCACACCCGCTACCAGCCCGCCCTGAAGGAACGAGCGCCGGGATATATCACGGTTGGACATGGATCATCCTCTGGGCGGTTATGGGGTCCGCCCTTCTGGTTATGTTCTGGAAATCTCGAGTCTTGCAGAGGCCCTTTTCGACGATGCAAAGGGCTGTTGTTGACAGTGCAAAGCTGACCGAAAGGTTAAGTTTATAGGCTTATGCCTTTGCGGAAAACTAAAAACTGACCAAGGAATCAAAAAACCGCGACTTTTCGACGCAGCAGTTCGATGAACAACCCTAACTCCCGACTGATGTGCTCGCCCTTGCGCAACAGCAGCCCGAATGGTGCCATCTGCACATCCAGCTCCACCGGCAGCGCCACAACCAGGCCCATTTTAAGATAGTCGCGCAATGCGGTTTCCGACAGGACCATGATCGCGTCGGTCAGCTGGATCAGCTGCTGCATGGAGTACACCGAACTGCACTCGATGATGTCCGCCGGCAACGGCAACGCCAGGCGTTGCAACGCCTGGTCCAGACCGATGCGCGCCGGGCTGGTTTCCGGTTGCAGGATCCACGGCCAGTCGTTGACCAACTCGGCCATGTCCAGTTTTTTGCGCCGGGCCAGCGGGTGGCCGGCATGCACCACCACCAGCAGGCGCTCATTGCCCAGTTGCTCGAAGACATAGTGCTCACTGTCGGTTGCGGCATTGCGCCGGGCGATGGCGAGGTCGATGCGCCCCTGTTCCAGCAACTGGATCACCTGGTCACTGGTGTCGCCCATGATGCGAATCCGCAACTGCGGATTGAGCGACTTGATTTCAGCGATCGAATCCATCACCAGCCCCGGCGCCGCGCCCATGATGGTGCCGATCGACAGATAGCCGTAGCCGCCCTGCTGCCGCGCCATCAGGTCCTCGGCGCAGCGGTCGAGGCCACTGATGGCCGACTCGGCGAAGCGAATCAATTCCTGGCCGAGTGCCGTCGGGCGCATGCCCCGAGGCAAACGTTCGAACAGGTCGCAACCAAACATGTCTTCAATCTCATGGAGCATGCGGGTTGCAGCCGGTTGCGACATGTTCAGGCTATGCGAAGCGCGGTGCAGGTTCTGGCTGGTGCTGAGCGTCACCAGCATGTGCAGATGCTTGTAGCGCAGGCGATTGAGCAGGCTGCGAGAGATGGTCGGCGTGGTCATGGCGGGCCTTTTTTATCGATACCCTGAAGGTATCAGCTGTGAGCTAGATTCGATTTGTAACGTATCGATCAGCGGCCGTACAGTCTTCCCCATAAGAACAAATGCCCTACCAAAGGAAAACTGCGATGAAGACTCTACCCGCGCCTCTGCTCGCCAAAATTTCCTGGCGGCTGCTGCCGTTTCTCCTGCTGATGTACATCATGGCCTTCCTCGACCGCGCCAACGTCGGGTTCGCCAAGCAAGCCTTCCAGGCCGACACCCATATCAGTGATGCCGCCTTCGCCTTCGGTGCCGGGGTGTTCTTCGTCGGTTACGCACTGCTCGAAGTGCCAAGCAACCTGATCCTGCACCGCGTCGGCGCCCGTCTGTGGATGTGCCGGATCATGGTCACCTGGGGCCTGGTCTCCGCCGCCATGGTCTTCGCCCACAGCGAAACCAGCTTCTACGTCCTGCGTTTCCTGCTGGGCGTGGCCGAAGCCGGCTTCTTCCCCGGCGTGATCCTCTACCTCACCTACTGGTTTCCCAGCGCCGTACGCGGCAAGGCCATGGGTTTCTTCTATTTCGGTGCGCCGCTGGCGTTCATCTTCGGCAGCCCGCTGTCCGGCCTGCTGCTGGAGCTGGACGGCTTTGCCGGTTTCCACGGCTGGCAGTGGCTGTTCGCCGTTGAAGGCCTGATGGCCACGGCGGTGGGCATCTGGGCCTATTGGTACCTGGACAATCGCCCGGCCGATGCCAAGTGGCTGACCGTCGAGGAACGCCAGCAAGTACAGAGCCTGCTCGATCAGGAAGACAGCCATAAACAGAACCACGGCCGCAGCCTGCTCAATGTGATTTGCCAACCCTCGGTGCTGTACCTGTGCCTGATTTATCTGCTGATCCAGGCCAGCGTCTACGGCGTGGTGTTTTATCTGCCGAGCCAGGTCGGCGGACTGCTCGGCACCAAGGTCGGGCTGATGGTTGGACTGGTGACGGCAATCCCGTGGATCTGCGCATTGATCGCCGCCTACCTGATTCCCGGCTACAGCGACCGCACCGGCGAACGTCGCCGCACTGCTTGCCTGACCTTGCTCATGGCCGCCGCCGGGATCGCCTGCTCGGTGACCTTCAGCAACCCGCTGCTGGGGATCATCGCCCTGTGCTTTGCCGCCTCCGGCTTCATCGCCGTGCAACCGGTGTTCTGGACCTTCCCCTCCAGCTACCTCGCCGGCAGCGCCGCCGCAGCCGGGATTGCCTTGATCAACTCGTTCGGCGCCCTCGGTGGCTTCATCGCCCCGGTACTGAAGAACTGGGCCGAAGGCGCCTTCCATTCCCCGGCAGCAGGCTTGTACGTGCTGTCCGCTACCACCGTCATCGCCGCGTTGCTGGTGCTGGGCATACGCGCGCCCGGCCATAAAGCCTCGAACAAACCGGCCACCGTTTAATTCTGACCGCCGTTTAACAAAAGGAATCACACCATGGGCATTCCAACCATCAAACACGTCCGCGCTTTCACTCTGCGAGGCGGCGGCGCGGATTATCACGACCAGGCCGACGGCCACTGGATCGACGATCACATTGCCACGCCAATGAGCAAATACCCGGAGTACCGCCAGAGCCGCCGCACCTTCGGTATCAACGTGCTCGGCACCCTGGTGGTGGAAATCGAAGCCAGCGACGGCACCGTCGGCTTTGCCGTGACCACGGGCGGCGAGCCTGCCGCCTACATTGTCGAAAAGCACCTGGCGCGCTTCCTCGAAGGCGCCCGGGTCACCGACATCGAAAAAATCTGGGACCAGATGTACCAGTCGACCCTGTATTACGGGCGCAAGGGCATTGTCATCAACACGATCTCCGGCGTCGACCTGGCGCTGTGGGACTTGCTCGGAAAGATCCGCCAGGAGCCCGTACATCAGTTGCTCGGCGGTGCGGTGCGTGACGAATTGCAGTTCTACGCCACCGGCGCCCGCCCGGACCTGGCGCAGAAAATGGGCTTCATCGGCGGCAAGATGCCGCTGCACCATGGCCCGGCCGAAGGCGAGGAAGGCCTGCGCAAGAACCTCCAGGAACTGGCGACCATGCGCGAACGCGTCGGCCCGGACTTCTGGCTGATGCTCGATTGCTGGATGAGCCTGGACCTCAACTACGCCACCAAACTGGCGGTCGGCGCCCACGAATACGGCTTGAAGTGGATCGAGGAAGCCCTGCCGCCGGACGATTACTGGGGCTACGCGGCCCTGCGCAACAACGTGCCCAAGGGCATGCTGGTGACCACCGGTGAACACGAAGCCACGCGCTGGGGCTTTCGCATGCTGCTGGAGATGGGTTGCTGCGACATCATCCAGCCGGATGTCGGCTGGTGCGGCGGGATCACTGAACTGGTGAAGATTTCCGCCCTGGCCGACGCCCACAACGCGCTGGTCATCCCTCACGGTTCGTCGGTGTACAGCTACCACTTCGTCGCCACCCGGCATAACAGCCCGTTCGCCGAGTTCCTGATGATGGCGCCGAAGGCCGACGAAGTGGTGCCGATGTTCCACCCGCAATTACTCGGTGAGCCGGTGCCGGTCAATGGCCGCATGCGCCTGTCCGCGCTCGACCAGCCAGGTTTCGGCGTGACCCTCAACCCGGAATGCCAACTGCATCGGCCGTACAACCGCTGAGCAAGGAATTGGACATGAACATGCCGCAAAACGCGTTTAAAGCCGCGCTGAACAACAGCGAAACCCGGTACGGAATCTGGGCCGGGTTCGCCACCGGCTACGCCGCCGAGATCGTCGCCACCACCGGTTACGACTGGATGCTGATCGATGGCGAGCACGCGCCAAATACAGTGCCCGGCGTACTCGCTCAGTTGCAGGCCGTGGCGCCTTACTCGACCGCGCCGGTGGTGCGCGCGGTGAATGGTGACGCCAACCTGATCAAGCAATTGCTGGATATCGGCGCGCAGACGCTGATGATCCCGATGGTCGAAACCGCCGAGCAGGCACAGGCACTGGTGCGCGCCATGCGCTACCCGCCCCACGGCATTCGCGGAGTCGGCGGCGGCCTGACCCGCGCCACCCGCTGGGACGGCGTGCCGGATTACCTGAATACCGCCCATGAACAACTGTGCCTGATCGTGCAGGTGGAGTCGCGCACCGGCGTGGAAAACGTCGCAGCGATCGCCGCCGTCGAGGGCGTGGATGCGGTGTTTATCGGGCCGGCGGATTTGTCGATCGGCCTGGGCCATGCCGGCAACCCCGGCCACCCGCAAGTCCAGGAGCGGATTCAACATGCCGTGAACGCCACGCTGGCGGCGGGCAAGGCCTGCGGGATTCTCGCCCCCAACGAAGAAGACGCACGCCGCTACCAGCGCTGGGGCTGCCAGTTCATTGCGGTGGCCATCGACATCAGCCTGCTGCGCCAAGGCGCCATGGCCACCCTCGCCCGCTATCGCGAACCCGCCAGCGCTCAAGCACCTTCACGCACTTACTGATCTGCCAAGGAGTCGCACCATGCCGTCCGTGCCTGTTTACGAAAACTTCATCAACGGCCAGTTCGTGGCCAGCGCTGCCCACCTCGATGTGATCAACCCGGCCACCGGCGCCGTGCTGTCGAAAGTCCCGGCTTCGACCGCCGAAGACGTCGATCGCGCCCTCGCTGCCGCCCGCTCCGCGCAAAAGGACTGGGCACGCAAACCGGCGAACGAGCGCGCCGGTTACCTGCGCCGCATTGCTGCCAAACTGCGGGAAAACGTTGCGCACCTCGCGCGCACCATCACCCTGGAACAAGGCAAGATCAGTGGCCTGGCGGAAGTCGAAGTGAATTTCACCGCCGACTACCTCGACTACATGGCCGAATGGGCCCGGCGCATCGAAGGCGAAATCATCACCAGCGACCGCCAGAACGAAAACATCTTCCTGTTCCGCAAACCGTTGGGCGTGGTGGCCGGGATCCTGCCGTGGAATTTCCCCTTCTTCCTGATCGCCCGCAAGATGGCCCCGGCCCTGCTGACCGGCAACACCATCGTCATCAAGCCCAGCGAAGAAACCCCGAACAACTGTTTCGAATTCGCCCGACTGGTGGCCGAAACCGACTTGCCGGCCGGCGTATTCAACGTGGTTTGCGGTGACGGTCGAGTGGGCTCGGCACTGAGCGCGCACAAAGGCGTGGACATGATCAGCTTCACCGGCAGCGTCGACACCGGCTCGCGGATCATGGCCGCCGCCGCGCCAAACATCACCAAGCTCAATCTGGAGCTGGGCGGCAAGGCGCCGGCCATTGTGCTGGCGGATGCAGACCTCGACCTTGCGGTGAGGGCGATCCGCGATTCGCGGATCATCAACAGCGGGCAGGTGTGCAACTGCGCCGAGCGGGTGTATGTCGAGCGCAAGGTGGCGGATCAATTTATCGAGCGCATCGCTGCGGCAATGAGCGCGACCCGCTACGGCGATCCGATTGCGCAGCCTGATGTGGAAATGGGTCCGCTGATCAATCGCCAGGGCCTGGACAGCGTCAACCGCAAGGTCCGCACCGCGTTGAGCCAGGGCGCCAGCCTGATCAGCGGTGGACAGATTGCCGACCTGCCCAATGGCTTCCACTTTCAGCCAACGGTGCTCGCCGGTTGCCGTGCGGACATGGAGATCATGCGCGAAGAGATTTTCGGTCCGGTGCTGCCAATCCAGATCGTCGATGACCTGGACGAAGCCATCGCCATGGCCAACGACTGCGACTATGGCCTGACTTCGTCGATCTACACCCGCGACCTGAGCAAAACCATGCAGGCGATGCGTGAGCTGGATTTTGGCGAAACCTACGTCAATCGCGAAAACTTCGAAGCGATGCAGGGTTTCCATGCCGGCGTGCGCAAATCGGGGATTGGTGGTGCGGATGGCAAGCATGGGTTGTATGAGTACACCCATACTCATGCGGTGTATTTGCAAGGCTGATTGCGCAACACCAACAACCGTGCAGGAGCGCGCTTGCTCGCTCCTGCAGAGTGGGTCGCAAAAACTCAAATTTCAGACACAAAAAACCCCGGTCTTTCGACCAGGGTCTTTGCTATCGACTCGAAGTAACCACTGGTTTCTTCGTAGCTCCAAGGCGTTCAGTGGGCCTCGGGGCAGATATGGCGCAGCGGACGGGACTCGAACCCGCGACCCCCGGCGTGACAGGCCGGTATTCTAACCGACTGAACTACCGCTGCGTATCGCTTTGGACTTTCGCCCAAGTAACTCGTGTGACTGAAAGCTTCGGTGCTTTTCAATCGCGAACCAGATCGAAATCTGCTTCGTAAATAATGGCGCAGCGGACGGGACTCGAACCCGCGACCCCCGGCGTGACAGGCCGGTATTCTAACCGACTGAACTACCGCTGCGCGTCGGTGGAGGCATTTCAGCCTACCTCTTGCTTTCGCAAGTATCTCGGAAGTGGTGGGTGATGACGGGATCGAACCGCCGACATTCTGCTTGTAAGGCAGACGCTCTCCCAGCTGAGCTAATCACCCGTTTGCATCTCCGAGGCCGCGAAATTTACGCAGGTAGCGAACCTAAGTCAATAGCAGGATTGAAGTTTTTCTGAAAAAGACAAAATCCGCATAAAACCTGTGGGAGCTGGCTTGCCAGCGATGGCGGCCTGCCAGCCAACCTGGATGCTGAATGTTCCGACCGATCGCGAGCAGGCTCGCTCCTACAGTTGATCAGATCCGCCAGTGTCACTCGCTGTAGATCATCTTCTTGGTCATGCCGCCATCGACCACGAATTCCTGGCCGGTGACAAACCCGGCGTTCCTCGACAGCAGCCAGGCCACCATCGCCGCGACATCCTCGACCGTCCCTACCCTGCCCGCCGGATGCTGGGCATGATCGGCTTCGGTCAACGGCTCGGCACGGCGCACCGAGGGGTCGCGGGCGTCGATCCAGCCAGGGCTGACCGCATTGACCCGGATCTCCGGGCCAAGGCTGATGGCCAACGCGTGAGTCAGGGCCAACAAGCCGCCCTTGCTCGCCGCGTAAGCCTCGGTGTCGGGCTCCGACTGCCCGGCCCGGGTCGAGGCCAGGTTGACGATGGCACCGTTGTGAGCACGCAGGTACGGCGCACAGTGCTTGGCCAGCAGCATCGGCCCACTGAGGTTCACCGCCAACACCCGGTTCCAGTGAGCCAGATCGAGGCTTTCCAGGGTGATGTTGTGCGGGTCGGCCACTGCGGCATTGCAGACCAGCGCATCCAGGCGCCCGAACTGGCCGAGCACCTCGGCCACGCCCAGCGCAACCTGCCCTTCATTGGAGACATCCATGGCGATGAACCAGGCGTTGTCGCCCAGCACCTTCGCCACTTTCGAACCGCGCTCGCGGTCCAGGTCCGTCAACACGACTTGCCAGCCTTCACTGATCAGCCAGGCCGAGATCCCCAGGCCGATACCGCGCGCAGCACCGGTCACCAGCGCTACGCGGCCATTCGAGCCCGAGGTCGGCGTAGACAACTCGATCACAGCGCAGCCAGACCGCGCGCCAGATCGGCTTGCAGATCCGCCACGTCTTCCAGGCCGACCGCCACGCGGATCAGGCTGTCACGAATGCCCGCCGCTTCACGTTCCTGCGGCGCCAAACGACCATGGGACGTGGTGCTCGGGTGGGTGATGGTGGTTTTGCTGTCGCCCAGGTTGGCCGTGATCGAAATCAGGCGCGTGGCATCGATAAAGCGCCAGGCGCCCTCTTTGCCGCCCTTCACTTCAAAACTGACGACCGCACCGAAGCCCTTCTGCTGGCGCAGTGCCAGTTCGTGCTGCGGATGGCTCTTGAGGCCGGCGTAATGGACTTTCTCGATGCCGTCCTGCTGCTCCAGCCACTCGGCCAGTTGCTGGGCGTTGGCGCAGTGCGCCTTCATCCGCAGGTTCAGGGTTTCCAGGCCCTTGAGGAAGATCCAGGCGTTGAACGGGCTCAGGGTCGGCCCAGCGGTACGCAGGAAACCCACCACTTCTTTCATCTGCTCGCTGCGACCGGCAACCACGCCGCCCATGCAACGACCCTGGCCGTCGATGAACTTGGTCGCCGAGTGCACGACGATGTCCGCGCCCATTTTCAGCGGCTGTTGCAAGGCCGGGGTGCAGAAGCAGTTGTCGACTACCAGCATCGCGCCTTTGGCGTGAGCGATTTTCGCCAGTTCGGCGATGTCGACCAGTTCGGCCAGCGGATTGGACGGCGATTCGACGAACAGCAGTTTGGTGTTGGCCTTGATCGCTGCGTCCCAACCGGACAAATCCGCCAGGGCCACGTAATCGACTTCGATGCCGAAACGCTTGAAGTACTTCTCGAACAGGCTGATGGTCGAACCGAACACGCTGCGCGACACCAATACGTGATCGCCGGCGCTGCACAGGCTCATCACCACCGCCATGATCGCCGCCATGCCGGTTGCAGTGGCCACGGCTTGCTCGGCGCTTTCCAGCGCGGCGATGCGCTCTTCGAAGGCGCGCACGGTCGGGTTGGTGTAGCGCGAGTAAACGTTGCCGGGTACTTCGCCAGCAAAGCGTGCAGCGGCGTCGGCAGCGGTACGGAATACATAGCTGGAAGTGAAGAACATCGGATCACCGTGTTCGCCTTCCGGCGTACGGTGCTGACCGGCACGTACGGCCAGGGTATCGAACGCTACGCCTTCGAGGTCGCTGTCCAACCGACCGGCATCCCAATCCTGACTCATGCTGTCACTCCTTTCCCTAATCTCGAAAATTAAAAGCCAGATACAAAACCGGCCCCTCAGGGCCGGTAATTACTCAGTTGTTGTACAGGTCGATGATCGCGCTGACTGCCTGCGTCTTGACCTTCGAGGCATCGTTGCGTGCCTGTTCGATCTTGTTCAGGTAAGCCTCGTCGACGTCGCCGGTGACGTACTGGCCATCGAACACCGCACAATCGAACTTGTCGATCTTGATCTTGCCGCCACCGACCGCTTCGATCAAGTCAGGCAGGTCCTGATAGATCAGCCAGTCGGCGCCGATCAGGTCAGCCACGTCCTGGGTCGAACGGTTGTGTGCGATCAGCTCGTGCGCGCTCGGCATGTCGATGCCGTAGACGTTCGGGTAGCGAACGGCTGGCGCCGCGGAGCAGAAGTAGACGTTCTTGGCGCCGGCTTCGCGGGCCATCTGGATGATCTGCTTGCACGTGGTACCGCGAACGATGGAGTCATCCACCAGCATCACGTTCTTGCCGCGGAACTCCAGTTCGATGGCGTTGAGTTTCTGCCGTACGGATTTCTTGCGCGCAGCCTGGCCCGGCATGATGAAGGTCCGGCCGATGTAGCGGTTCTTCACGAAGCCTTCGCGGAACTTCACACCCAGGTGGTTCGCCAGTTCCAGCGCGGCGGTGCGGCTGGTGTCCGGGATCGGGATGACCACGTCGATGTCGTGATCCGGACGCTCGCGCTGGATCTTCTCGGCGAGTTTCTCACCCATGCGCAGGCGGGCCTTGTAGACCGATACGCCGTCGATGATCGAATCCGGACGCGCCAGGTAGACGTGTTCGAAGATGCACGGGGTCAGGGACGGGTTGGTCGCGCACTGACGGGTGTAGAGCTTGCCCTCTTCAGTGATGTAGACCGCTTCGCCCGGTGCCAGGTCGCGAATCAGGGTGAAGCCCAGCACGTCCAGGGAAACGCTTTCCGAGGCGATCATGTACTCGACGCCTTCGTCGGTGTGACGCTGGCCGAACACGATCGGGCGGATGCCGTGCGGATCGCGGAAACCGACGATGCCGTAGCCGGTGATCATCGCCACGACGGCGTAACCACCGACGCAACGGTTGTGCACGTCGGTGACGGCGGCGAACACGTCTTCTTCGGTCGGCTGCAACTTGCCGCGCTGGGCCAGTTCGTGAGCGAACACGTTGAGCAGCACTTCCGAATCGGAGCTGGTGTTGACGTGGCGCAGGTCAGATTCGTAAATCTCCTTGGCCAGTTGTTCAACGTTGGTCAGGTTACCGTTGTGCGCCAGGGTGATGCCGTAAGGCGAGTTGACGTAAAACGGTTGAGCTTCGGCCGACGTCGAGCTGCCCGCGGTCGGATAACGCACATGGCCAATGCCCATGTGACCGACCAGGCGCTGCATGTGACGCTGCTGGAACACGTCACGCACCAGGCCGTTGTCCTTGCGCAGGAATAACCGGCCATCATGGCTGGTCACGATACCGGCAGCGTCCTGGCCGCGGTGCTGGAGGACGGTTAGCGCGTCATACAGCGCCTGATTGACGTTCGACTTACCGACGATACCGACGATGCCACACATGCGACGCAACCCCTACTTAATGGATCTGAACTGAGCACTACTCACTGAGGCGTTTTGGCCGTCGGCAAGAGTTGCTCCTTGAACGGAATATCAGCGGGCACGCTGATTCCGCTGGCAAGCCACTGACTGCTCCACCCGAGGATCAGGTTTTTGGACCAGTCGGCGACCAATAGAAATTTTGGCACGAGCTGTGACTCTTTCCACCACCCGTCCTGCTGTACCGGCCCCAGGCTCAACAGCCCGACGGCAATGACCACCAGCAACCCGCCACGCGCGGCGCCGAAGGCCATGCCGAGGAATCGGTCGGTCCCGGAGAGCCCGGTGACGCGAACCAGTTCGCCGATAAGATAATTGATCATTGCGCCTACGATTAAAGTGGCGACAAACATGATGGCACAGCCCGTGATTATACGGGCCGACGGTGTTTGAATGTACCCGCCGAGGTACTCGGACAGTGAGCCACCGAACATCCAGGCAACGACTCCTGCGATGATCCAGGTCAGCAGCGACAGCGCTTCTTTGACGAAGCCGCGGCTCAGACTGATCAATGCGGAGATGGCGACGATTGCTACGATCGCCCAGTCAACCCAGGTAAATGGCACAGTGCAGCCTACAGACGGATAAGGCGGCGCATTTTAGCAGAGCCCATGCTTATCGGTAAGCTGCGATTGTCAGTGCATTTCATATCGGGGCGATAGTTTTTAGCCACGTTCCGGTTGAAAGCGCACCACAAACCCCTTGAGGTTCTGCTGGCGGTTGAGCAAGTCACGCAGACGGTCGGCTTCTGCGCGCTCGATCAGCGGCCCGACAAACACCCGGTTTTTGCCGTCGGCGGTACGGATGTAGGCGTTGTAGCCCTGGCTGCGCAGGGTTTTCTGAAGCTTTTCCGCGCTTTCACGGCTCGCCAGGCTGGCCAGTTGCACCGACCAGCTGACCGACAAACCATTGGCATCGACGCGGCTTGGCGTGGTGTCCGGCTTGCCCGGTGCCGCCGTGATCGGCTGGGCAGGCGCAGTTGCAGGCTTGGCGGCCAGCGCCGGGACCGGTGCAGGCGATGGCGTAACCGGTTTGGCGGCCGGTGCCGGAGCAACGGGCGCAACCGGCACTGCCGATTCCTGCTGGGCGATTTCGTCGTCGCTCGGCACAGGTTCCTGAGGCAAGGCTTGCGGCTCAGGCACCACCACGGGCTCGACCTGCACCGGCGGCAACGCAGGCGCCTGCGGAGCCGCGGGCGCCTCGACCGTCACCTGGCGCTGTTCGTCCTGGCGGGAAAACAGCATCGGCAGAAAAATCACCGCCAGCGCGACCAACACCAGGGCGCCAACCATGCGCTGTTTGTATGCCTTATCCAGCAATGCCATTTGCCGCTTCCTCCGTGGAGCGCCGGGCCAGCCATTCAAGGGCCTCGGCGACACAATAAAATGATCCGAACAACAGTATTTCGTCGTCGCTCGTGGCCTGCGCGCACTGCCCTTCCAGAGCGGCCGCGACACTGTCGTATGACGTGACCGAAGCACCAAGACCCTGCAATGCATCGCGCAGGTCCGCAACCGGACGCGCCCGGGGCGAATCCAGCGGTGCGACAGCCCAGTGCTGGACACTAGCACTCAATTCGCCGACAACACCATCCAGATCCTTGTCCGCCAGCAACCCGAACACCGCCAGGCGCTTGCCGACCGGTGGACGGCTGGCCAGGCGACGGGCCAGATACTCCGCCGCATGCGGGTTATGCCCCACATCCAGCAATAAATTCAAACGCTTGCCTTGCCATTCGATTTCGCGGCGATCCAGGCGACCGACCACCTTCGTTGCCCGCAGCGCTTCGACAATCTGCGCATCCACCCAAGGCAGACCGAGCAGCAGGTAAGCCTGCAACGCCAGCGCGGCGTTTTCCATCGGCAGATCGAGCAGCGGCAGATCGCGCAGCTCAACCGCACGCCCTTGCGCATCGACACCGCGCCACTGCCAGTTGTGATCGGTGAGGCCGAGATCAAAATCACGTCCACGCAGGAAAAACGCGCAATTGAGCTCGCGCGCCTTGTCCAGCAGGGGTTGTGGAGGATTCAGGTCGCCGCAGAGCGCAGGCGCGTCCTGACGGAATATGCCGGCCTTCTCGAAAGCCACGGACTCACGGGTGTCACCGAGGTAATCGGCATGATCGACGCCGATACTGGTAACCAGCGCCATGTCGGCGTCCACCACGTTGACCGTGTCCAGGCGACCGCCCAGACCGACTTCCAGCACCACGGCATCGAGCCCGGAGTGCTGGAACAGCCAGAACGCCGCCAGGGTGCCCATTTCGAAGTACGTCAGGGAAGTGTCGCCACGCCCGGCCTCGACCGCAGCAAAGGCCTCGCAGAGCTCGGCGTCACTGGCCTCGACGCCGTTGACCGTCACCCGCTCGTTGTAGCGCAGCAAGTGTGGGGAATTGTAGACCCCCACTCTCAAGCCCTGGGCCCGCAACAAGGACGCCACGAACGCGCAGGTGGAACCCTTGCCGTTGGTCCCGGTGACCGTGATCACCCGTGGCGCCGGCTTGCCCAGTCCCATGCGGGACGCTACCTGCTGCGACCGCTCCAGCCCCATGTCGATGGCCGAAGGGTGCAACTGTTCAAGGTAGGCGAGCCATTCGCCAAGGGTACGTTGGGTCATAGGCTGGCAGGTACCGGTGGAACCACGATCGGCTCGATGGGTGCAGCGACGAACTTCGGCGTCGGCAGGCCCATCATTTGCGCCAGCAGGTTGCCCAGGCGCGGACGCAACTCCTGACGGTCGATGATCATGTCGATGGCACCGTGCTCCAGCAGGAACTCGCTGCGCTGGAAGCCTTCCGGCAGTTTTTCACGCACGGTCTGCTCGATCACGCGCGGACCGGCAAAACCGATCAAAGCCTTCGGCTCGCCGACAATCACGTCACCCAACATCGCCAGACTGGCGGAAACGCCGCCGTAGACCGGATCGGTCAACACGGAGATGAACGGGATGCCTTCTTCGCGCAGACGCGCCAGCACCGCAGAGGTCTTGGCCATTTGCATCAGGGAAATCAGCGCTTCCTGCATCCGCGCACCGCCGGAAGCGGCAAAGCAGATCATCGGGCAACGTTTTTCCAGGGCGTAGTTGGCGGCGCGTACGAAACGCTCGCCGACGATGGCGCCCATCGAACCGCCCATGAAGGAAAACTCGAACGCCGAAACCACCACCGGCATGCCCAGCAACGTGCCGCTCATGGAAACCAGTGCGTCTTTTTCGCCAGTCTGCTTTTGTGCAGCGGTCAGGCGGTCCTTGTACTTCTTGCCGTCGCGGAATTTCAGACGGTCAACCGGCTCAAGGTCCGCACCCAGCTCGGCACGGCCTTCAACATCGAGGAAGATGTCGATGCGGGCGCGGGCGCCGATACGCATGTGATGGTTGCACTTGGGGCAAACGTCCAGGGTCTTTTCCAGCTCCGGACGATACAGCACAGCCTCGCAAGACGGGCATTTGTGCCAAAGACCTTCAGGCACCGAGCTCTTCTTGACCTCGGAACGCATGATCGAAGGGATCAGTTTGTCTACTAACCAGTTGCTCATGCTTTCTTTCTCCAGTACCGGCGGCCCGAACGCTCTGGTTCGCAGCCCCGTGTATGCCCTAGCGCTAAATTCATGTGTGCGGTGATGGACTGCCGCGGTCAGCGCGAAACATGACCTGCGTGCAACCACAAACCCTCGGATCTGCCTGCATTGTGCAGTGCATCCGCTTTGTACAGTGCAGTGGACGGCGGCAGTCTGCCAGCCGTCACATCAACAGGTGCTACCGCGTACCGCTTTGATAAATGCCTGGATCCTTGCGTGATCCTTGATGCCCTTGCTCGCCTCTACCCCGCCGCTGACATCCACGGCATAAGGCCGGACGCGGGCAATCGCTTCGGCGACGTTATCCGGCGTCAGACCGCCGGCCAGAATGATCGGTTTGCTCAAGCCCTGCGGTATCAGTGACCAGTCAAAGGCCTCGCCGGTTCCTCCGGGAACGCCTTCGACATAGGCATCGAGCAGGATTCCACTGGCACTGGCATAGGCATCGCAGGCCGCGGCGATGTCATCGCCCGCCTTGACCCGCAGCGCCTTGATGTACGGGCGGTGCCAGCCTTCGCAATCCTCTGCGCTTTCATCGCCGTGAAATTGCAGAAGGTCCAGGGGCACCGCGTCGAGCAGCTCACCCAACTCGCACCGGCTCGCATTGACGAACAGGCCCACGGTGGTCACGAACGGCGGCAGCGCCTTGATGATCGAGCGCGCCTGCTGGAACGTCACCGCACGGGGGCTTTTGGCGTAGAACACGAATCCGATGGCATCCGCCCCGGCCTCGACGGCTGCCAACGCATCCTCTATGCGGGTAATCCCACAGATCTTGCTGCGAACGGCTGACATGTCGACACAACTCCAAGACAAATCCGGGAAAGTCCCGGATGGTAACAAAAGCATTCGAGGGCGTCAGCCGCCAAGTTCCGAGAAGCCGGTCAGGAAGTGTGGACCGATGTAACGCTCGGGCAATTGGAACTCGTCGCGGTACTCGACCTGCACCAGATACAGGCCGAACGGATGCGCGGTCACGCCACCGGTGCGGCGAATCCGGCTCTCCAGCACCTCTTTCATCCACTCCACCGGACGCTCGCCGGCGCCAATGGTCATCAGCACCCCGGCAATGTTGCGCACCATGTGGTGCAGGAAGGCGCTGGCGCGAATGTCCAGCACGATCATCTTGCCGTGGCGGGTGACGCGCAGGTGATGCAGTTCCTTGATCGGCGACTTGGCCTGGCACTGACCGGCGCGGAATGCACTGAAATCATGGGTGCCGAGCAAGTACCGGGCGGCCTCGGCCATGCGCTCGACGTCCAGTGGACGGTGATTCCAGGTCACTTCTTCGTTCATTTGCGCCGGACGGATCTGATCGTTGTAGATCACGTAGCGATAACGCCGGGCGATGGCCTTGAACCGTGCATGGAAATGCGCCGGCATGACCTTGGCCCAACTGACACTGACGTCGTGGGGCAAGTTGATGTTGGCGCCCATGGTCCAGGCCTTCATCGAACGCTCGACCTGGGTGTCGAAATGCACCACCTGCCCGCAGGCATGCACGCCGGCGTCGGTACGCCCGGCGCACATCAGCGAAACGGGCGAGTCGGCGACTTTGGACAAGGCGTTCTCGAGGGTTTCCTGCACGGTGAGCACCCCGGACGCCTGGCGCTGCCAGCCGCGGTAGCGCGAGCCTTTGTATTCGACGCCCAGCGCGATCCGGAAAAAGCCGTCGGCGGCCATTTCGGCGGCCGGGTTATCTATATTTGCCAAGGAGGGACAGCCTGATGATGTATCAAAGGCGGGCATTATAAGGCCGTCGGGCGGGGATGCCAGAGGGATCTCCTTTGACTGTTCGGGCCCCATCGTCGGATCGCCGCCCGGACCAAGCCCGCTCCCACAGGTTTTGTGAACGACACAAATCACTGTGGGAGCGGGCTTGCCCGCGATAGCAATTTCGCAGACACCAACGCATCACCGGCCAGACAAAAACGGCAGCCTCAATGGGCTGCCGTTCTGTTTACAACCTACCGATCACTCAAGCCAGGCGCGACAGCATCTCCCTCGCTTCGGTCTTCTGCTCGGCATTGCCTTCGCTCACGACCTCATTGAGGATGTCGCGGGCGCCGTCGCTGTCGCCCATGTCGATATAGGCCTGGGCCAGATCGAGCTTGGTTGCCGCTTCGTCGGTCCCCGAGAGGAAGTCGAAGTCATCATCGTCGCCCAGTGCGGCATCCGCCTCGGTGAAGGTCGGCTCGCCGATGCTGTTGGACAAGCTCTCCAGCTCGGCGTTGACATCATCCAGCTCCGCCGCGAACGCATCCGGCGTGCCCGTTTCGTCGGCCAGCGACAGATCGAAATCGGCCGGCAGATCCAGGTCATCCAGCGCCACGTCAGGAACAGCCGGGGTTTCGGCGACCGGGAAATCCTTCACGCCGTCATCCAGATCCAGCAGGAAATCGTCTTCAGCCAGCATCGCCGGCGACGGTTCTGCACCGAGGTCCAGATCGAGATCGAAGTCCGACAGATCGTCGAGGTTTTCCTTGATTTCAGTCTGCTGCTGCAAGACCGACTCAAAACTCAGATCGTCATCCAGCGGGAACTCGTCCAGGTCTGCCAGCGCCGTCACTTCAGGCTCAGGTGCAGGCGCCACGGGCTTGATCGTGTCCAGATCATCCAGGCTCAGGTCGAAGGCGCTGTCGAGGTCGTCATCGAGCGGTGCCGGCTCCGGCGCGGGAGCCGGCGGCTCATCGAGCAACAGATCCTTGACGTATTGCGCATCCAGTTCGGCCGCAACGGCGGCTGCGGCGATACCACCGGCAGCCACCAGCGCCATGGCCGGGAAACGGCTCTTGAGTTTTTCGACCTGGGCGAAGTTGTCGCCATTGGCCACCAACTTGCGCTCCTGAGCGACGAACGCATCGCGATCGCCTTGCTGGCCGTAGACTTCCATGAGTTTCAAGCGCAAGTCGCTGCGCTGAGGCTCTTGCTTGACGCCGTCTTCGAGCAACGCGGCAGCCTGGTTCAGACGACCGGCATTGATGTGCGACTGAGCCTGACCCAACACGTCGTGAGAACGCTCGGCAGCCGGCGCCACCAATGGCGCGGCGATCGGCGTGGTCATCACCACCGGAGCAATGACCGGGGCCGGCGCGGGGGCTGGGGCTGGTGCCATTGCCGGTGCCGAGACTGTCGCCAGCTTCACGCTCGGCGCCGGGACTTCCAGGCCTTCGAAACTGCTTTCCGGCAGGTCGAGATCCGCCGAGAACGGCTGTTCTTCGGCCAGGGCACGTGCCATGCGCAGATGCTTCTCGGCTTCTTGCTGGGCTTTGCGGCGGCGCGCCAGCAACAGCAGCAGGAGCAGCAGAATCACCGCGCCACCACCCACCAGGCCCAACAGCACCGGATTGCTCAGCAGCTCATTGAATTTCTGCTCGTCGGAGGCGGCCGGAGTCGCCTCGACAGGTTTCTCGGCCGGAACCGGAGCTGCCTCGGACGCTGGCGCAGGTGGCGCACTTTCAGCCGGAGCAGGCGCAGGGCTTGCTGTGAGCTCGGCCGACATTGCCGGAGCTGCTGCCGCTACAGCTGGCGCCCCATTTGCGCCCTCGGCCTGCAATTTGGCCAGTTGATTGTTCTTCAACTCGATCAGGCGCTGCAGCTTGTCCATCTGGCTCTGCAGATCGGCCATGCGGCTTTTCAGTTCAGCGTTATCACGACGACTGGAGTCGAGGCTTTCCTGGGTCACCGCCAGCTTGTTGCTGAGGGCCGCGGCATCTCCTGCGGCCCCTTTGCCACGGTTCTTGCCGGACTCGGCAGAAACCAGGCTCAGTTTGTCGCTGGCCGGTTGAGCCGGAGCGCCATCGGTGCGAGCACGATGGGTGGCGTCGAGCTGTTGCTGCCCTGCCCCGGGCTTGGCCACATAACGACGCCCCTGACGCCAAGCCTTGTTTTGCGCTGCCACCTCGCTGATCGCCTTGGGCTGCGGCAGGTTCGTGCTCTGTGCCTGGTCCGGCATGCGCAGCACCTGGCCGGTTTTCAGGCGGTTGATGTTGCCGTCGATGAAGGCGTCCGGATTCAGCGCCTGGATGGCCAGCATGGTTTGCTGGATCGAACCGCCATTACGCGCCTTCGCGGCGATCTCCCACAGGGTATCGCGCGGCGTGGTGGTGTATTGGGAAGGCTTGGTCGCACCGGTAACCGGCGCGGCGACGGCTGGCGTCGGTGCCGGTTGCGCGGCCGCCTCGGCGGTTTGCGGCGAGAATTTCGATGGATCGAGCAGCACACTGTAGTCGCGCAGCAAGCGGCCGTTCGGCCACATGACCTGAACCAGGAATTTCACCATGGGCTCGGAGAGCGGCTTGCTGGAAGTCACGCGCAGGATGCTTTTGCCGCTGGCGTTCAGCACCGGAGTAAAGGTCAAGTCATTGAGAAACGCCTGGCGGTCGACACCGGCCTTGGCGAAATCTTCCGGCGAAGCCAGGCTCGGCACCACTTCGGCGGCGGTGAGGTCCTTGACATCGAGCAGCTCGATTTCCGCTACCAGCGGCTGGTTGAGCGTCGATTTCAGGGTCAGCTCCCCGAGCCCGAGAGCATGCGCCATACCGGAGGACAGCGCCGAGGCGGCCGCTATTGCTAACACCAGTTTGCGAACTTGAACCATTAGCTCATCCTTAGTTTGAACATTCCTCGGCCAGCGAGAAGATATTGATAGCCGCCGCCGTAAGGCATTGCGTGCAACGGCAAAGGTCGTCGCGCGCGATCATTTGATTGATGCCCCGGAAAGCCCCGCAGAGTGGCTCGCCTTCAGCATTCCGGCAAGCATAGGCCCGCCCGGAATCATTCGACAAATTGTTGCAAAGTATCTTTTACAGCAGGTCTTTTATCAACAACTCAGCCAGCTGCACAGCGTTGAGCGCGGCGCCTTTGCGTACGTTATCTGACGTCAGCCACAAATTAAGTTCCGACAGGTCGTCGATACCCTGGCGAACCCGACCCACGTAGACCACATCCTGCCCTACCGCATCGCCCACCGGCGTCGGGTAATCGCCCGCTTCGACCAGCTCGATTCCCGGAGCGTCCTCCAGGGCCGCATTGACTTTCGCCAGATCGATTTCACTCGCGCATTGCAGGGCCACGCTATAGCTATCGCCAAAAAACACCGGGGCTTGAATGCAAGTGACGGAAATCTTCAGTGAAGGCAACGCCATGACCTGGCGCAGCTCACGTACCAGGCGTTTCTCCAGCAGCGTATGACCCTGCTCATCCGGCTTGCCGACCTGGGCCAGCAGGTTGAACGCCATCTGCCGGTCAAAGAACTTCGGTTCCAGCGGTCGTACATTCAGCAGTTCGGCGGTTTGCCGGGCGAGCTCACTCACGGCTTCACGGCCCTGGGCCGACACTGCCAGGCTGGCGGTCAGGCTGATGCGCTGCAAATCGAGCAACCCCATCAGCGGCGCGAGCACCACCGCCAGCGTGGTGGCGGACGGGCTTGGACTGCTGAGCTGGAAGGGCTTTTTCAAGCCGGCCAGCACCTGGGCATTGGCTTCGGGCACGACCTGCGGCGCCTTGTCGGCCGGCAAGGCGCCGGACAGGTCGATCACCGAGCAGCCGGCCTCGATCGCCCGGGAAGCAAAACTCAGGGAAACCGCCGGGCCGGCCGCGAAGAACCCGAGCTGCACCTTGCTGAAATCGAACTCATCGACTTCCCGCACCCGCAGGTTCTTGCCGCGAAACGGCACCGAACTGCCGGCCGATTCGCTGCTGGCCAACAGATGAAGGGTGCCGATCGGGAAATTGCGCTCTTCGAGAATCTGCACGAGTGTTTCGCCGACAGTACCGGTGGCGCCGATCACGGCAATATCAATGGTCTGGGTCATGGTTCTGCCTCTGGCGAAACGGGGGGAGCGGCACTTTACCGGGTGGGTGGCATCCAAGCAATTCCGCCGGGGCTTGTGGTGCCTGTGATGGCCCCTTCGCGGGCAAGCCCGCTCCCACAGGTTTCAGCGGTGTACACAAACCTTGTGATCGACACCGAACACTGTGGGAGCGGGCTTGCCCGCGAAGAGGCCGGTATGGGCAACCCATAAACTCAAGGTTGTCAGGGATAAAAAAACCCGCACCTCTTGCAAGGCGCGGGTTCTTTCATTGCTTCAGTCGATCAACGCTCGAGCAGGATCCGCAACATGCGGCGCAGCGGTTCGGCCGCGCCCCACAGCAGTTGGTCGCCGACGGTGAACGCGCCGACGAACTGCGAACCCATGTTCAGTTTGCGCAGACGGCCAACCGGGATGTTCAGGGTACCGGTGACCTTGTTCGGGCTCAGTTCCTGGATGCTGGTTTCACGGTTGTTCGGCACCAGCTTGACCCAAGGGTTGTGCTGGCTGATCAAACCTTCGATATCAGCGATCGGCACGTCTTTGTTCAGCTTGATGGTCAGTGCCTGGCTGTGGCAGCGCATGGCGCCGATACGCACGCAGATGCCATCGACCGGGATCGGGCTCTTGAAACGACCGAGGATCTTGTTGGTCTCGGCCTGGGCTTTCCACTCTTCGCGGCTCTGACCGTTCGGCAGTTCCTTGTCGATCCACGGGATCAGGCTGCCGGCCAGCGGTACACCGAAGTTTTCAGTCGGGTACGCGTCGCTGCGCATGGCTTCGGCCACACGACGGTCGATGTCGAGGATCGCGCTGGCCGGATCGGCCAGTTGATCGGCGACAGCGGCGTGGGTCGCGCCCATTTGCTTGATCAGTTCACGCATGTTCTGCGCGCCGGCACCGGAGGCCGCCTGATAGGTCATGGCGCTCATCCACTCCACCAGACCCGCTTCGAACAGACCGCCCAGGCCCATCAGCATCAGGCTGACGGTGCAGTTGCCGCCGATGTAGTTCTTGGTGCCCGCGTCCAACTGCTGGTCGATGACCTTGCGGTTCACCGGGTCCAGAACGATCACCGCGTCATCCTGCATGCGCAGGCTGGAAGCGGCGTCGATCCAGTAACCCTGCCAACCGGCTTCGCGCAGTTTCGGGAAAACTTCGCTGGTGTAGTCGCCACCCTGGCAGGTCAGAATCACGTCAAGGGTTTTCAGCTCTTCAATGCTGTAAGCGTCCTTGAGCGGAGCAATGTCCTTGCCCACGGACGGGCCTTGGCCACCGACATTGGAAGTGGTGAAAAACACCGGCTCGATGAGATCGAAATCCTGCTCTTCCAGCATCCGCTGCATGAGCACGGAACCGACCATACCGCGCCAACCGATCAGACCTACACGTTTCATCGCAACTACACCTTCTTGAAATGTGGACCGCTGCCTTGTCTTGATTTTGGCAGCGGGCCCGAGAGATTACAGATTCCGCAGCGCGGCGACTACTGCGTCACCCATTTCCTGCGTACCGACTTTAGTGCAACCGGCCGACCAGATGTCGCCCGTGCGCAAGCCCTGATCCAGCACCAGGCTCACGGCTTTCTCGATGGCATCGGCGGCAGCCTGCTGATTGAAGCTGTAACGCAGCATCATCGACACCGACAAAATGGTCGCCAGCGGGTTGGCAATGCCCTTGCCCGCGATGTCCGGCGCCGAACCGTGGCACGGCTCGTACATGCCCTTGTTGTTGGTGTCCAGGGACGCCGACGGCAGCATGCCGATGGAGCCGGTGAGCATCGAGGCCTGGTCGGACAGGATGTCGCCGAACATGTTGTCGGTGACGATTACGTCGAACTGCTTCGGTGCGCGCACCAGTTGCATGGCGGCGTTGTCGACGTACATGTGGCTCAGTTCGACCTCAGGGTAATCCTTGGCCACTTCTTCGACGATTTCGCGCCACAGCTGGCTGGACGCCAGTACGTTGGCCTTGTCCACCGAGCACAGCTTCTTGCCGCGCACCATCGCCATGTCGAAACCGACACGGGCGATACGGCGGATTTCGCTTTCGCTGTACGGCAGGGTGTCGTAGGACTGACGCTCGCCGTTTTCCAGGGTACGGGTGCCGCGTGGCGCGCCGAAGTAGATGCCGCCGGTCAGTTCGCGAACGATCAGGATGTCCAGGCCGGCAACGATTTCGGCTTTCAGGCTGGAAGCCTCGGCCAGTTGCGGGTACAGGATCGCCGGACGCAGGTTGCCGAACAGGCCCAGTTGCGCACGGATTTTCAGCAGGCCGCGCTCAGGGCGGATGTCACGTTCGATGGCGTCCCATTTCGGGCCACCCACAGCGCCCAGCAACACGGCGTCGGATGCGCGGGCGCGTTCCAGGGTTTCATCGGCCAGCGGCACGCCGTGCTTGTCGATGGCGGCGCCGCCGATCACATCAAAGCTCAGCTCGAAACCCAATGCGAACTTGTCGCTGGCCAGCTCAAGTACTTTAACCGCTTCGGCCATGATTTCCGGGCCAATACCGTCACCTGGGAGAATCAGAATCTGCTTGCTCATGCTTTCCTCATGTCATCAGTCGGTGCGCCCTTGGACGCACCCGGAAAAATTCTATCGCTCAGCCATCAGCACCAGTACATCGGTACTGAACGAACCATCGGCCTCAATCTCAAAATATTCGCGTACTTCATTGCCCATCGACTGCTGCAACGCGCGGATCGCCGCGCGCATCACCTCGGGTGTGCGCATGCGCTCGACCCAGCTGCTGTACTCCAGACGCAAACGCTGACGGGTGGTACTGCGGGTGTGCAGCCCCGCCTCGCTGACCTGGCGCAACCACTCGCCGGCGGAATAATCGCGCACATGGCTGGTGTCGCGCAGCACTTCGACGCTTTGCAGGTAAGTGTCGAACAGCGGGCTACCCGGTGACAACACGTCGATGAACGCTGCGACGCCGCCCGGCTTCAACACCCGACGCACTTCGCGCAAGGCCAGGCCGAGATCGCTCCAGTGATGCGCCGAATAGCGGCTGAAGACGAAATCGAACTCGCCATCGGCGAACGGCAGCCGTTCGGCGGCCCCGTTGACCGTGGATACATTGCTCAATCCACGATCGGCAGCGGCGGTCGCCACCACGTCGAGCATCTGCTGCGACAGGTCATAGGCCACGACTTCTTTCACCAACGAGGCGACGTGGAAACTCACGTGACCGGCGCCGCAGCCAAGGTCCAGCACCCGCGCCTCGCCCTGCCCTGCCAGCTCGGCCTGTAGCAGCGCGAATTCGGTGCCTTGAGCGTGTACGGCGCTGCTCAGATAGGCCGAAGCCTGTTCACCGAATTGCTTCTGGACTACCTGGCTGTGCTGGGCGGTGCTGGTCATGGGGACTTCCTTTTAGTCTTGTGGTGCCTGTTCCGACCTCATCGCGGGCAAGCCCGCTCCCACAGTAATTGCGGTGTACACAAAACCTGTGGGAGCGGGCTTGCCCGCGATGAGGCCGGCCCTGACTACATCAAATCAAGCGTCGCGAAACAACCAAGGCTGGCTCGCACGGTGCTTGGCCTCAAACGTCGCAATCGCATCGCCGTCCTGCAAGGTCAGGCCGATATCGTCCAGGCCGTTGAGCAGGCAGTGTTTGCGGAAGGCATCGATTTCGAAGCTCAACACCTTGCCGTCAGGACGGATCACGGTCTGGGCCTGCAGATCGACCTGCAACTGATAACCCGGATTGGCCTCGACCTGCTGGAACAGCTCATCGACTTCGGCATCGCTCAGGATGATCGGCAGCAAGCCGTTCTTGAAGCTGTTGTTGAAGAAGATGTCGGCATAGCTTGGCGCGATGATGCTGCGGAAACCGTACTCTTCCAGTGCCCACGGCGCGTGTTCACGGCTGGAGCCGCAACCGAAGTTCTCCCGGGCCAGCAAAACGCTGGCGTCCTGGTAACGTTCGGCGTTGAGGACGAAGTCCTTGTTCAGCGGACGCTTGGAGTTGTCCTGGTACGGCTGCCCCACATCCAGGTAACGCCATTCATCGAACAGGTTCGGGCCAAAACCCGTGCGCTTGATCGACTTCAAGAACTGCTTCGGGATGATCTGGTCGGTATCGACGTTGGCACGATCCAAAGGCGCGACAAGACCAGTATGTTGGGTAAATGCTCTCATGCTTACTGCGCTCCCTGAATCAATTCACGGACGTCGATGAAACGACCGTTCACGGCGGCGGCCGCGGCCATGGCCGGGCTGACGAGGTGAGTACGGCCACCGGCACCCTGACGGCCTTCGAAGTTACGGTTGGAGGTCGAGGCGCAATGCTCGCCACTTTCCAAACGGTCCGGGTTCATCGCCAGGCACATCGAGCAACCCGGCTCGCGCCATTCGAAACCGGCTTCGAGGAAAATCTTGTCCAGGCCTTCCGACTCGGCTTGCGCCTTCACCAGGCCCGAGCCCGGCACCACGATGGCCTGCTTGATGGTCGAGGCCACTTTGCGGCCCTTGGCGATCACGGCCGCAGCGCGCAGGTCTTCGATCCGCGAGTTGGTGCACGAACCGATGAACACGCGGTCGAGCTGGATGTCGGTGATCGCCTGATTGGCGGTCAAACCCATGTATTTCAAGGCGCGGACGATGGAATCGCGCTTGACCAGGTCCATTTCCTTGGCAGGATCCGGCACGTTCTGGTCAACGGCCAGGACCATTTCCGGCGAAGTGCCCCAGCTGACTTGCGGCTTGATTTGCGCGGCGTCGAGCTCGACCACGGTGTCAAATTTGGCGTCGGCGTCAGACACCAGGTCTTTCCAGGCTTCGACGGCCAGGTCCCACTCTGCGCCTTTCGGAGCGAACGGACGACCCTTGACGTACTCCACGGTTTTTTCGTCCGCAGCCACCAGGCCTACACGAGCGCCGGCTTCGATGGACATGTTGCAAATGGTCATGCGGCCTTCGACGGACAGGTCGCGAATCGCGCTGCCAGCGAATTCGATGGCGTGGCCGTTACCGCCGGCGGTGCCGATCTTGCCGATCACGGCGAGGACGATGTCCTTGGCGGTCACGCCGAACGGCAATTCGCCTTCGACGCGCACCAGCATGTTTTTCATCTTCTTGGCGACCAGGCACTGGGTGGCGAGCACGTGCTCGACCTCGGAAGTGCCGATACCGTGAGCCAATGCGCCGAATGCGCCGTGGGTCGAGGTGTGGGAGTCGCCGCAGACCACGGTCATGCCCGGCAAGGTGGCGCCCTGCTCCGGGCCGATGACGTGGACGATGCCCTGGCGGATGTCGTTCATCTTGAATTCGACGATGCCGTATTCATCGCAGTTGTCATCGAGGGTCTGGACTTGCAGGCGCGAGACCTGGTCGACGATGGCGTCGATGCCGCCCTTGCGCTCCGGCGTGGTCGGTACGTTGTGGTCCGGGGTCGCGATGTTGGCATCGATGCGCCATGGCTTGCGCCCGGCCAGACGCAGGCCTTCGAAGGCTTGCGGCGAGGTCACTTCGTGGATGATGTGACGATCGATGTAGATCAGCGCAGAGCCATCGTCGCGCTGCTTGACCAAGTGCGAATCCCAGAGCTTGTCGTAGAGCGTTTTGCCGGCCATCAGACGGTTCCTCATCAGCTTGTTTCTATGCCCCGGGCTTTGAAATTTTCAATAACCCTTTGGCTTGTGAGGCTGATCCTATGGGGTTACATTAAATAACTCAAATTCATATTTTTTATGCTTTGGATAACCAACTGGAATACGACCATGGACCTGGCCAACCTCAATGCCTTTATTGCCATCGCCGAGACCGGCAGCTTCTCCGGCGCCGGTGAACGCCTGCATCTGACGCAGCCGGCGATCAGCAAACGCATCGCCGGCCTGGAGCAGCAATTGAAGGTGCGATTGTTCGACCGGCTGGGACGCGAGGTCGGGCTGACCGAAGCCGGCCGCGCCCTGCTGCCACGGGCCTACCAGATTCTGAATGTCCTTGATGATACGCGCCGCGCCCTGACCAACCTCACCGGCGAGGTGACCGGTCGTCTGACCCTGGCCACCAGTCACCACATCGGTTTGCACCGCTTGCCTCCCTTATTAAGGAGTTCACCCGCCGCTATCCCGAGGTGGCGCTGGATATCCAGTTTCTCGATTCGGAAGTGGCCTACGAGGAAATTCTCCATGGCCGCGCCGAACTGGCGGTCATCACCCTCGCACCGGAACCCCATGCACTGGTCAAGGCCACGCCGGTGTGGGACGACCCGCTGGATTTCGTGGTCGCCCCGGAGCATTCACTGCTGCACAACGGCAAGGTCAGCCTGGCGGACATCGCCCGCCACCCGGCGGTGTTCCCCGGCGGCAATACCTTTACCCACCACATCGTGCAGCGGCTGTTTGAAGCCCAGGGCCTGACGCCGAACATCGCCATGAGCACCAACTACCTGGAAACCATCAAGATGATGGTCTCGATCGGCCTGGCCTGGAGCGTTCTGCCGCGCACCATGCTCGATGAACAGGTGGCGCGCATACCTTTGCCGGGCATACAGCTCACTCGCCAGCTAGGCTATATCCTGCACACGGAAAGGACGCTGTCGAACGCTGCCCGGGCCTTCATGGCCCTGCTGGACGCTCAACTCGAATCGCCAGGGACTCAAGGCTAACTTGTGCTACTCCTATAGAGCCGCGAATTCCTGCAACAAACGCCCAAATTCAGCCTAAGGCTTGCCAATGCCCAAATCTGTTGACCGTATCCCGCCGATGCCGCGTATCCAGGCCATTGACCCGCAAAGCTCCGAACAGGGCTGGGAAAGTGCCTCGCAATTGTTGGCCGCGCTCAACGGCGCGCGCCTTGGCGCCTGGTATTGGGACATCGAACGCGGGCAGATCAGCTGGTCCCGGGGTACGCAGGCACTGTTCGGCTTCGATCCCCGGCAACCGTTGCCACATGATCTGGAATACCTCGACCTGCTGCCGCCGGAGGATCGCGCCAAAACCGTCCGCGCCTTCCACGCGGTCATCGCCGGCGCGCCGCTGGAGCAGGCCATGCACCACCGCATACGCTGGCCCGACGGCAGCCTGCACTGGCTGGAAATCAGCGGCAGCCTGTTGCCGGACAAGCAGGGGCGGCCACGCATGATCGGCGTGATCCGCGAAATCACCCACCAGCGTCAGCGTGAACAGGCGTTGAGCAGCTCGGAAAAACGCTTCGCCACCCTGTTCCACCTGTGTCCGAACATGGTCCTGCTGACCCGCCAGGAAGACGGGCTGATCACCGAAGCCAACCAGTATTTCGAAAGCCTGTTCGGCTGGCCGGTGCAAAACGCGATCGGCCGCACCACCCTGGAACTGGGTCTGTGGGTGCACCCCGAGCAACGGGCCGACCTGGTCAAGGCCACCAAAGCCAAAGGCGACGTGGTCAGCATGGAAGTGCAGTTTCGCGCCAGCAACGGCCAGATCCATGACGGCATCCTCAGCGCGCAAAAAGTCGAGCTCGAAGGCCAGCCCTATCTGCTTAGCACCTTCCTTGACACCACCGAACGCAAAGTCGCCGAACATGCCCTCAAGGACAGCCAGGAACGCCTCGACCTGGCCCTGGACTCGGCGCAACTGGGCACCTGGGACTGGCACATTCCCAGCGGCATGCTCTACGGATCGGCACGGGCCGCCCAACTGCACGGCCTGGAAGCCAAACCTTTCCACGAGTCCTTCGACGAATTCTTCGAGGGCGTGCCCGATGAAGAACGCGACACCATGCGCGACGCCTACCGCAGCCTGCGTGAAGGCCCGGCCGGCAACTATCAATTGACCTACCGCGTGCAATTGGCCGACGGCAGTTCACGTTACCTGGAAAGCCGCGCCCGCCTCTACCGCGATGAAAGCGGCGTGCCGGTGCGCATGGCCGGCACCTTGCTGGACATCACCGACCAGGTGGAGCGCGAACAACGGCTGGTGGCCTCCGAAGAGAAATTCGCCACGCTGTTCCAGGTCAGCCCCGACCCGATCTGCGTCACCCACCAGGACAGCGGCCAGTTCATTGAAATCAACTCCAGCTTCACCCAGACCTTCGGCTGGAGCGCCGCCGATGTGATCGGCCGCAGCGCCGACGAAATCGGCCTGTGGGACGCCTCGGCGAAAAGCCTGCGACGGATCGAGCAAGTGATCCGCGAACAAGGCCTGAACAACGTCGCCATTCTGGTCCAGCACAAGGACGGACAGGTCCTGACCTGCGTGATTTCCAGCCGCCAGATCAGCGTCGGCGACCAGCCCTGCATCGTCACCACGCTGCGCGACATCACCCAGCAACAGCGCTCGGAAGCGGCGCTCAAGGCCAGCGAGGAGAAATTCGCCAAGGCCTTCCACTCCAGCCCCGACGCCATCACCATCACCGAGCGCGACACCGGACGCTACCTGGAGGTCAACGACGGATTCTGCCGCCTGACCGGCTACCGCGCCGAAGAAGTGGTGGGCCGCACGGTGTACCAGGTCGGGATCTGGGCGGAAGAAAAACAACGCTCGGCGCTGCTCGCCGAATTGCAGATCAAGGGTCGGGTTCATCACCAGGAAATGCTCGGGCGCAACAAGCGCGGCGAGCTGCTCACCGTCGAAGTCTCGGTGGAGCCGATCACCCTCAATGAAACCGCCTGCCTGCTGCTGACCGCGCGGGACGTGAGCCTGCTGAAAAACGCCGAAGCGCAGATTCGCCACCTGGCCTATCACGACCCGCTGACCAACCTGCCCAACCGCGCCTTGCTGATGGACCGCCTGAGCCAGCAAATTGCCCTGCTCAAACGGCATAACCTGCGCGGCGCGCTGATGTTCCTCGACCTCGACCATTTCAAGCACATCAACGACTCCCTCGGGCACCCGGTGGGCGATACGGTGCTGAAAATCATCACCGCGCGCCTGGAGGCCAGCGTGCGCATGGAGGACACCGTTGCGCGCCTGGGCGGTGACGAATTCGTGGTGCTGCTCAGCGGCCTCGAAGGCTCGCGCAACGAGGTCAGCGATCAGGTTCGCGAAGTGGCCGACACCATCCGCGAGCTGCTGTCCGAACCGATGTTCCTCGACGGCCAGCGCCTGCAAGTCACACCCAGCATCGGCATTGCGCTGATCCCCGATCACGGTTCGACCCCGACCGACCTGCTCAAGCGCGCCGACATTGCGCTCTATCGCGCCAAGGACTCGGGGCGCAATACCGCGCAGATGTACCACAACACCATGCAGAAGGCCGCGAGCGAACGCCTGCGCATGGAAACCGATCTGCGCCTGGCCCTTTCCCGGGGCGAGTTTCGCGTGCATTACCAACCCCAGGTCGACGCCCGGGGCGACCGCATCGTCGGCGCCGAGGCCCTGGTGCGCTGGAATCACCCGGACCTCGGTGCGCAGTCACCCACCGAATTCATCAAGGTCCTGGAAGACAGCGGACTGATCCTCGAGGTCGGCACCTGGATCCTCGACGAAGCCTGCCAGGCCTTCAAGCAATTGATCGACCGCGGCCTGGTGAACCCGTACAAATTCAGCCTGTGCGTGAACATCAGCCCGCGCCAGTTCCGCCAGAACGACTTCGTCGAGCGCA
Organism: Pseudomonas sp. S2_H10; assembly: GCF_054668285.1. NCBI lineage: Bacteria > Pseudomonadati > Pseudomonadota > Gammaproteobacteria > Pseudomonadales > Pseudomonadaceae > Pseudomonas > Pseudomonas sp. S2_H10. Next base: position 5,905,410 of record NZ_CP162754.1, on the reverse strand, counting down.
TCGAAAACAGCCTCGCCACCTACGGGCTGCCCTGCACGTTGCTGAAGCTGGAAATCACCGAAGGCATCGTCATCCAGAACCTGGAGGACACCATCAACAAAATGCGCCGTCTGAAAAAACTCGGCGTGAGCTTCGCCATGGACGACTTCGGCACCGGCTATTCCTCGCTGACCTACCTCAAGCGCCTGCCGGTCGACACCCTGAAAATCGACCAGTCGTTCATCCGCGACGCCACCAGCGACCCGAACGACGCCGAGATCATCCGCGCCATCGTCGCCATGGCCCGCAGCCTGGATTTGAAAGTGATTGCCGAAGGGGTGGAAACAGCGGAGCAACTGGAGTTCTTGCAGGGGCTGGAGTGTCACTTCTACCAGGGGTATTTGCACAGCCAGCCGTTGCCGGTGGAAGAGTTTCAAAAACTTTTGAAATAACCCCCAACTGTAGGAGCGAGCCTGCTCCGGGCGGCGCTCCGACGATGGACGCGAACGATTACGCGTGCAGACTGGAAAAATACGGTCTCCTACACACTTTCGCCAAAAAACCGTAGCAGAAGGCGATTGATTCTCCATTTCCTACACACATCCCGGAAACGTCCCATTTACGTTTATCTCCCCCGCGTTAACCCTGTGCGCCGCACTTTGCCATGTCCCGGTTTTCACTCGGGAGCAGGCGCCGATACGCGCATCATGATGTTTGGCTTCGCCCATGCTCGAGCACGGGACCGGGTGTCCTTCCTTCAGCGAACTGCCGGGAACGCCTGCCCCCGGTCTCGCAAGATGCCATCTACACTCAATTTCCGTCCCCCCACTGGCTGAGACCCCTCCACGTGCCCAGCATCTACCAGATCAAACCCGCCTTCCAAAACCTCCTGCGCCCTCTGGTCCGACGTTTGTTCGACAACGGCACCACGGCCAACCAGATCACGCTGCTGGCGGGCATTGGCTCGGTGCTGGTGGGTGCGGTGATCGCCGGCTTCGTGCGGCACCCCTGGGTGTTCGCACTGGTGCCGGTGTGGATGATCGTGCGCATGGCGCTCAACGCCATAGACGGCATGCTGGCTCGGGAATTCGGCCAACAGTCGCGCCTGGGCGCCTACCTCAATGAGCTTTGCGATATTGCCGCCGACTGCGCCCTGATCCTGCCTTTTGCCCTGTTGCCGGACGTCAGCCTGTGGCTGGTGCTGCTGGTGACCCTGCTGGCGTTGTTCAGCGAGTACAGCGGCGTGCTGGGGCCGATGATCGGTGCCTCGCGGCGCTATGACGGGCCCATGGGCAAGAGTGACCGGGCTTTCGTGCTGGGGGTGGTGGCCGCCGGCATCGCGGTGGGCTGGATCAACGCTTTCTGGATCAATGGAGTGTTCGCAATCATCGCGGTGCTGTTGCTCTGCACACTGTTAAACAGGGTCCGCCAGGGCCTCAGGGAAGTACAACAAGACGGCTCTTCAGCCTAAGGAATCGGCAATGCGCGAAGCTCGCCCGCAGACATTCACCACCCATGATGGCGTGGAACTGTTTTACCGATACTGGCCTGGCACCCCCGCCCCGGCCGAGGCGCGCAAGGCCGTGCTGTTGTTTCATCGCGGCCATGAGCACTCGGGGCGCATTGCCCACCTGGTGGATGAACTGGACTTGCCCGACTACGACTTCTTCGCCTGGGATGCCCGTGGCCATGGCCTCTCGCCCGGCGCTCGCGGCGACAGCCCGGGGTTTGCCACCAACGTGCGCGACGTGCAGACCTTCTGCGAACACCTGAAGACGACCTACCAGATTGACGAAGAAAATCTCGCGGTGATCGCCCAGAGCGTCGGCGCGGTGATCGTTGCCACCTGGGCCCACGATTACGCGCCACGCATACGCTCGCTGGTGCTGGCGTCGCCGGCGTTCAGGGTCAAGCTGTATGTGCCCTTCGCCCGTCAGGGGCTGGCACTGCTGCGCAAGTGGCGCGGCAATTTTTTCGTCAACAGCTACGTCAAGGCGCGCTTTCTCAGCCATGACCCGCAACGCGTCGCCAGCTACGACAATGACCCGCTGATCACCAAGGCCATTTCCGTGAATGTCTTGCTCGGTCTCTACGAAGCCGCCGAGCGGGTCGTGGCCGACGCCCAGGCCATTCAGATACCTGTTCAGTTGCTGATTTCCGGTGCCGATTTCGTCGTGCATCGCCATCCGCAGGAACAGTTCTTCGATCGCCTGGGCAGCCCGCACAAGGAAAAACATGTGCTGCCGGGCTTCTTCCACGACACCCTGGGCGAAAAGAATCGCGGCCTCGCCGTCGCCAGTGCACGCCGCTTCATCCTGCAGAACTTCGTCCAACCAGGCACCCGCCCTTCCCTGCTGGCCGCCGATCGCCTGGGCCTGACCTGCGCCGAGTCCGAATCGCTGGCCGCGCCGCTGCCACACAACTCCTTGCGTGATCTGTACTGGCGCATGACCCGCGCCAGCATGCGCCTGGGCAGTCAGCTGTCGTCGGGGATCAAGCTGGGGTTCGACACCGGCTTCGACTCCGGCAGCACCCTCGACTACGTCTACCGCAATACCCCCACCGGCACATCCGGTCTCGGCCGCCTGATCGACCGCAACTACCTCGACTCCATCGGCTGGCGCGGCATTCGCCAACGCAAGCTGCATGTCGAAGTGCTGCTGCGCCTGGCCATGCAGCAGTTGCGCAACCAGGGACGCGAGGTGCGCATCGTCGACATCGCCGCCGGACACGGACGCTACATTCTCGAAGCCTTGCAGGGCGTCAGCCCGCTGCCGGAATCAATTCTGTTGCGCGACTACAGCGACATCAATGTGCGCGACGGCAGCGCGCTGATCCGCGAAAAAGGACTGGAAGGGATCGCTCGATTCGTCAAGGGCGACGCCTTCGACCGCGCCGATCTGGCCGCACTGGCCCCCAGGCCGACCCTGGCGGTGGTATCCGGTTTGTACGAGTTGTTCGCCGACAACCAAATGGTCGGCGCCTCCCTCGCCGGGCTGGCCGAAGCCGTCGAGCCCGGCGGCTATCTGGTCTATACCGGTCAACCCTGGCACCCACAGCTGGAACTGATCGCCCGCGCCCTGACCAGCCACCGCGAAGGCCAGGCATGGGTCATGCGCCGCCGCACCCAGGCGGAAATGGACCAACTGGTGGAGGCCGCCGGTTTTCGCAGGATCGACTTGCGCGTGGATGAGTGGGGCATTTTCAGCGTCGCCCTCGCGCAACGGGTGTCGTGATGCAACTCACTGCAACGGCGACACGTGAGCCTGGCTTGCTCAAACCGGCGGTGCTCTGGCTAGTGCTGCTGGCGCCGCTGTTTTTCGGCACTTATGGTTTCGCCACTTGGGTCACCGATCAGCGCGACGATGTCGGCAGCCTGGTGTTCGGCTGGGAAAGCCATATGCCTTTCTGGGCCTGGACCATTGTCCCGTACTGGTCCATCGACCTGCTGTACGGCTTGTCCCTGCTGCTGCCGCGCAGCCGCGAAGAACTGAAGCGTCATGCCTTGCGCCTGCTGACCGCGCAGGTGATCGCCGTCAGTTGCTTTCTGATCTGGCCGCTGCGCTTCACTTTCGCCCGGCCGGAACTGGATGGCGTGTTTGGTTGGCTGTTCGACGTCCTCGCCGGCTTTGACAAGCCGTTCAATCAGGCGCCATCGCTGCACATCGCCTTGCTGGTAATCCTCTGGAGCTGCTATCAACGGCACTTGCAGGGCATCTGGCGCACGGTGATGCATGGCTGGTTCGCCCTGATCGGGATCTCCGTACTGACCACTTACCAGCACCACTTCATCGATCTGCCCACCGGCGCAATGCTCGGCTGGCTGTGTGTCTGGTTATGGCCGCTGGAGGGTTCCTCCGTCCTGCAAACCGTGCGTCTGGCACCCCGGGGCAAACGCTGGAAACTGGCGCTGCTTTACCTGCTGGGGGCGGTGGCTTTCACGGTCCCGGCTTTTGCCTTGGGGGGAATCTGGCTGTGGCTGCTCTGGCCGGCGCTGGCCCTGCTGCTGGTGGCGTTCAATTACGCCGTGCTGGACGCCGGCGGCTTTCAGAAGCGCGCCAACGGACGCCTGTCCGCCGCCGCCCGCTGGCTGTTTGGCCCCTATCTGGCCACCGCCTGGCTCAATTCGCGCCTGTGGACCCGCAAGGCCCCGGATCCCGATCGGGTACTCGACAACGTCTGGCTCGGGCGCATACCGACTCGGCGGGAACTCAAGGACAGTGCCTTCAACGCAGTCTTCGATCTGTGTGCCGAGCTCTCGCTCAATCCCGGCACCGTCACCTACCGCTCATTGCCTGTCCTGGATCTGACGGCACTCAATGCCGCGCAATGCGAGGAAGCCGCGCAGTCCATCGAAAGCCTGCGTCAGCAAGGACCGTTGCTGGTCTGCTGCGCCCTGGGTTACTCACGCAGCGCCACTGCGGTGGCTGCCTGGTTGCTGCAGACCGGGCGAGCCGCGAGCGTCGATGACGCTATCCAACTGATCCAGTGCGCACGCCCGGGTATAGTTCTGGGCCCCCTTCATCGAAAAGCCCTGCAGCAGGTAGCGACCCGCATGGAGAGCAACATTGTCCATTGATATGCAACTGCAGCTGACAGCCAGTCTGTTGCGTCGTGGCGACTCGCTGGATCGGCTGTCCACCGGGCTCACCCTGTTGGGCGCCTTGCTCGGCCTCAGCCAGTATGTCCTGACCAACCCGGGGGCCTGGGGCGTTACCTGCAGCAGCGGGCTTTTGGTGCTCGGCCTGTGGCAGAAATACTGGGCGCTGCGGGTCGCTTTCGATGCCGATCTGTTCCAGCGCCTTGCCCGGAGCGCTGCAGATCTCGGCGAGCGCACCCAGGCCCTCGATCAAGCCCTGACAGCGCTGAATCTACAGCCCGCCGAACGCGCAGGGCGCCCCTGGAGCCAACGCATCGCCGGTGCCCTCAAGCTGTTGCGGCGCCAGGCAATGCTGGTGGCGGCGCAAGTCCTGTTGACCCTGGTTTTCATCCTGGCCGGCCCCTGGCTGGCCGTAGCGGGATAAGGAGTTCTCATGCTGGAACCCGTGGTTGCCACCCTCATCACGTCTGCCGCGCGCCTCCTTACCGGCGCCCGCAGCCTGTGGCTCGGTTGTGCGCCGCAAGCGGTGCAGCGCATCTATTTCGCCAACCACAGCAGCCATGGCGATTTCGTGCTGCTGTGGGCATCGCTGCCGCCCACCTTGCGCGACATCACCCGACCGGTCGCCGGCGCCGATTACTGGCTCAAAAGCCCCCTGCGCCGGTACATCATCAACCGGGTGTTCAATGGCGTGCTGATTGACCGCGAGCGCAAGGACAACGCCGATAATCCGTTGCAGCCGATGCTCGATGCCCTGGCAAACGGCGATTCGCTGATCATCTTCCCTGAAGGCACGCGCAATCCCGAAGACGGCCTGCTGCCGTTCAAAAGCGGGCTGTATCACCTGGCGAAACAGTACCCACAGGCGCAATTGATCCCGGTGTGGATCGCCAACCTCAACCGCGTCATGCCCAAGGGGCGCGTGCTGCCGCTACCGCTGCTGTGCACCATCAGTTTTGGCGCCGCGCTGGCCGTGGGCGAAGAGGAAAGCAAGGCGCAGTTTCTCGAGCGCAGCCGCGAAGCGCTGCTGAACCTGGCCGGGGAGCATGCCTGACATGGACAGACAGACCTTGATGTTGTTCGCAGGTATCGGCGCGTTTCTGCTGCTGGCCTCGCTGATCGGTTTTGTACTCAAACGACGCACCCGGGGAACCGCCAACCCGGTGATCGACAACCTCAACGCGCGCATCAATGCCTGGTGGGTGATGGTGCTGGTGATCGGGGTCGCCTTCTGGCTTGGCACCACTGCGGTGATCCTGCTGTTCTACCTGGTGTCGTTCTACGCCCTGCGCGAATTCATGACCCTCACGCCGACCCGCGGCAGCGACTACCCGGCACTGGTGGCGGCTTTCTACCTGGCACTGCCGTTGCAATACCTGTTGATCTACTACGATTGGTACGGGCTGTTTTCCATCTTCATCCCGGTCTACGTGTTTTTGCTGCTGCCGATCCTGGCGTCCCTGGGTGGTGACAGCACACACTTTCTCGAGCGCGCCTCAAAGGTCCAGTGGGGTCTGATGATCGCGGTGTTCTGCGTGTCCCACGTACCCGCCCTGCTGACCCTGGACATCGCCGGTTATGAAGGGCGAAACCTGCTGTTGATCGCCTATCTGGTGATCGTGGTGCAGATGTCGGATGTGCTGCAATACGTGTGCGGCAAGCTGTTCGGCAAACGCAAGATCGCGCCGAAACTGTCGCCCTCCAAAACCGTGGAAGGCTTTGTCGGCGGCATTCTGCTGGCCTCGCTGATCGGCTGCGCCTTGTGGTGGATCACGCCGTTCACGGCGTGGCAGTCACTGTTCATCGCTCTACTGATCAATTTGCTGGGTTTCGCCGGCGGCATCGTGATGTCGGCGATCAAGCGCGACCGGGGCGTGAAGGATTGGGGACACATGATCGAAGGCCACGGCGGCATGCTCGACCGACTGGACTCGGTGTGTTTTGCAGCACCGATCTTCTTTCATCTGGTGCGCTACGGCTGGACTTGAGCGCTTCACCCCACCCCGGGAAAACGCAATACCTGTAGGAGCCGGCTTGCTGGCGATGGACTCCAGTGCGCCGCGTTTATCCAACTTTCCCACGTTATCTTTGACGACCATCGCTGCGATGCGGCGACCCGACAAGCCAGCGAATGGCCAAAAAAAAGACCCCGACAGGTCGGGGTCTTTTTGTTTTAGCCGGCCGTTTGATCAATCACAAACCCGGCATCAGTCTCGACTCAATGTTGCAGAGTCGGTTTCTGCGCCCCGTTGATCGGGATGCGCTTGGCTTTTGCCTCTTCCGGAATCACTCGCAACAGGTCGATGCTCAACAGACCGTTGCGCAGGTCGGCAGCCTTGATCTCGATGTGATCGGCCAGGCGGAAGGACAGCTTGAACGCACGCTGGGCAATGCCCTGGTGCAGGAAGGTCACGCCCTCGTTGGCGTCACGTTTGCCACCACTGATGGTCAGCACACCCTTCTCGACTTGCAGTTCCAGGTCGTCTTCCTGGAAACCGGCGGCCGCTACGACGATGCGGTATTGATCGTCGCCGTGTTTTTCCACGTTGTAAGGTGGATAGGTGCTGCCTGGCTCATTGCGCAGGGCGGTTTCGAACAGGTCATTGAAACGGTCGAAACCTACCGAGGAACGGAACAGTGGGGCCAGGGAAAAAGCAGTACTCATGGTTCAAATCTCCTGAAAACAATCAGCAAGGTTTTTTGTCTCCGCGACCCGGATTCGGCATCGCGTAACCCTTAGATAGGGACCGCTGATTGCATTTCAAGAGACTGTTTTCAGATTTTTATCAGGCCGCTTCCGCCACCGGCAGCCCCAACAAGCGCGAGACATTATCCAGCTCGGTCTCACGACGCAGGACGGTGAACAGCTCTACCGCCTCTGGATAATTGCGGGTCAGCATCGCCAGCCATTGCTTCAGCCGCCCCGGCGATTGGCGTGGGGTCATCTGCGCCTTGGCCTGCAGCCAGAAGTCCTGGACCAGTGGCAGCAACTCGTTCCAGGTCATCTCCACGACCTCCTCTCCGGCCCGTGCGGCGGCGATCTGCCGGGCAAGGTCCGGGCGTGAACAAAGGCCACGGCCGAGCATGATGTCTTCCACGCCGCTGATCTCGCGGCAGCGACGCCAGTCTTCGACGCTCCAGATGTCACCGTTGGCGAATACCGGCACCTTGACCACGTCCTGCACCCGTGGAATCCACTCCCAGTGCGCCGGCGGCTTGTAGCCGTCGACCTTGGTCCGCGCATGCACCACGATGTGTTCCGCGCCGCCTTCGGCGAGGGCCGTGGCACACACCAGCGAACCGTCCGGGCTGTCGAAGCCCAGGCGCATCTTGGCGGTGACCGGAATGTGCGCGGGGACGGCGCGGCGGACGTGCTCGACGATCTGGTTGAGCAGCTCGGGTTCCTTGAGCAATACCGCGCCACCCCGGGATTTGTTGACGGTCTTGGCCGGGCAGCCGAAGTTCAGGTCGATCACTTCGGAACCCAGTTCGCAAGCCAGCGCGGCATTTTCCGCCAGGCACACCGGATCGGAACCGAGCAGTTGCACACGCAGCGGCACGCCGGAGGCCGTCCGGGCACCGTTGAGCAACTCCGGGCCGAACTTGTGGAAATAGGCAGGCGTCAGCAACTGGTCGTTGACCCGAATGAACTCGGTCACGCACCAGTCAATACCACCCACGCGGGTCAGCACATCGCGCAGGATGTCGTCGACCAACCCCTCCATGGGCGCCAAAGCAATTTGCATGAAAAACACACTCGAGGAAAAACGTGCGGCAGTTTACTGGATTGCGCGAAGAATCTGCAGAACATCGCGACCACCTGTGGGAGCGAGCTTGCTCGCGATTCAGGCGACGCGGTTTATCAGACACACACCGCGTTATCGTTCATCGCGAGCAAGCTCGCTCCCACATTGGGTCAACGCCGGGCCATAGCCCTCGATGAACTCCGTCGGCATGCGCTTGGGCTTGCCGGTGGACAGCTCGATGCAGACGAACGTGGTTTGCGCACGCAGCAGCGTTGCATTGTCGCTTGGGCGGATCAACTGGAAGTGCCGGGTCATTTTCAGGCGCTGGTCCCAATCGACGATCCAGGTCGCCAATTGCAGCTCATCGCCTTCATAGGCCGCCGCCAGGTAATCGATCTCGTGACGCACCACCGCCATCGCCCGGTCCAGCCGCCGATACTCGACCAGATCCAGGCCAAGGCGCTGGGAGTGGCGCCAGGCACAGCGTTCGAGCCAGGTCACGTAGACCGCGTTGTTCGCGTGCCCCAGCCCGTCAATGTCCTCGTCGCCCACCTGCAGATCAATGATAAATGGCGTTTCCCGATCCCAGCCCATGCCCCAACTCCCGGTCAGATGATTTCGACCGGGGCAGTGTAACGGATGCTCAGGCGGATTGGCGCGATTGCAGACTGCGACCGGCCAGCAGTGACAACACGCCATCAATCACCCGCGGATCGGCGAGCACGCGCTGATGCCCGCCTTCTTGCAAGCGCAACAAGCGGCTGTCGAACCAGGCTTCGTGGATCAGTTGCGACTCCTTCACCGGCACCATGTTGTCATCTTCGGCGTGGACGATCAGGCCAGGCATGTCGAGCTGATAGTGCGCAACATCCAGCGTCGCGGCGCGCATGCCGACATCCCTCTCGACCTGGCGAATGAACGCCGAACGTGCTTTCGGCGGCAGCCCCACATAACGGGCAAAACCGCGCAGCACCCCCAGAATCCGCGCCGGAGCGGCAATGGAGACCAGGGTTTCGGTACGCAGGCCCAACTGCACCGCGAGCATGGCACTGGCGCCGCCCATGGAATGGCCGATGACCGCTTGCAGGGGTGGCAGTTCGGCAGCGGCTTCCAGCATGGCGCGAGCGAACAGCACCACGTTCGCTTCACTGCCCGGCGAGCGACCGTGAGCCGGACCATCCAGGGCGACCACCGAATATCCGGCATCGACCAGCGCGGTGATGAGACTGGCAAACTGCGTCGGCCGACCTTCCCAGCCGTGCATCAGCAGCACGGCAGGCCCCTGCCCCCAACGCAGCGCGGAGAGGCCGAAGCGCAGGGTGATGCGCTCCGATCGCGCCAGCAGCGGCAATTCCCAGTCGCGGGGCGGCAGATCCCGCGGGGTCATGAAGGCCACGCGCATTTTGCTCGCGACCAGTTTCGGGGCAAACCAGCCCAAGGTGCCATTAACGCCACGAACCCACTTTAACGCGCTCATCGCATTCTCCTCAGGCCGCAGCCTTCAGGTCAACGCACTGCCGATTTGGCGGCACGCAGTAATCGATCGGACAGCTCTCCCGGCCCCAGCGCCCGCGCCAGAGCCAGCCCACCCACCATCAAGGCCATATCGGCCAAGGCTTTTTCGGTTTCTTCAGGACTGGCCGCCAACTGCGCGACCATCAGTTCCACATGCTCATTCAGGGCGACACGAAACGCTTCCGGCAGCCGCCCCAGCTCGCCGACCGATGCCGGGATCGGGCAAGCCGATTCGGAGGAATCACGATGCCTGCGCGACAGATAAAACGCGGCCACCAGAGCGCGACGTTCTTCGCCGGTCAACTGCGCGTCCATGTCGGCAATCAGGTCGCGGCGATGACCGAGCAATTGCTTGAACGCCTCGAGCATCATCGCGTCCTTGCTTTCGAAGTGTGCGTAGAAGCCGCCGACCGTCAGGCCCGCCGCGCCCATCACTTCGCCCACGCTTGGCTCGGCCGGGCCGCGCTGAATCAGCGCGGCGCTGGCGGCCTTGAGGATGCGTTCGCGGGTTTGAGCTTTTTTATCGTTCATCGTTGCCTCCGAATATTACGATTGAAATATTATTCTCATAATAAATTTTAGCAAGTCATGGCTGCGACCGCTGGTCTGACGAACAGTTTTTTTTGGAAATGGGGGAATTTGGCCAAACGCCAGACAAACAAAAGGGCCATTCAATAATTGAATGACCCTTATAAAATCCCGCAGAGCGGGTAATCGTGGCGTCCCCTAGGGGACTCGAACCCCTGTTACCGCCGTGAAAGGGCGGTGTCCTAGGCCACTAGACGAAGGGGACGCAAAACCTTCTATACAACTGACCAGTGCTGAGTGCTGATCGATTCAAGGCCGGTGTGGCCAGACCTTGAACTGTAAAATTGGTGGAGCTTAGCGGGATCGAACCGCTGACCTCCTGCATGCCATGCAGGCGCTCTCCCAGCTGAGCTAAAGCCCCGGATTTTTCGCCTCGCGGCGGAGTGACATCTTGCAACATCACTTCTGTAAAACTGGCGTCCCCTAGGGGACTCGAACCCCTGTTACCGCCGTGAAAGGGCGGTGTCCTAGGCCACTAGACGAAGGGGACGCAAACCCTTCTATACAACTGATCAGTGCTGAGTGCTGATCGATTCAAGACCGGTGTGGCCAGACCTTGAACTTGTAAAATTGGTGGAGCTTAGCGGGATCGAACCGCTGACCTCCTGCATGCCATGCAGGCGCTCTCCCAGCTGAGCTAAAGCCCCTCATCATTGATGCATCTTCGATGTCATCGCTGAGGACGGGGCGAATCTTAAGGGCGTATCGAAAGTCTGTCAAACTTATTTTTGATTTTTTTTAAAATTTTTTGCCGACATAACAATCACTTACCGCCCTTCCCCGGAAAAAACGGGGTTTTCCCCAACTGTAGGAGCTGGCTTGCCAGCGATAGCAGCCGCAAGATTGATGCAGGCTGCAAGGTCGCTTCGCCAGCAAGCCGGCTCCTACAGGTCCAACCCAGCGGGATCAGGCAATCGCGCCCAACAGCTTTTCCCACTCTTTGTTTTCTTTCTTAGACACGCCGCCCAGCAGGTCGATGGCCTGGCGCAGGCGGAAACGGGTCAGGTCCGGCCCGAGAATCTCCATCGCATCCAGCACCGACACCGAGCTGGCCTGGCCGGTGATCGCGGCGAACATCAGTGGCATGGCGTCACGCAGCTTCAGCTCCAGGGATTCGACCACCGCCTGGATGGTCGCGGTGATGCTGTCCTTTTCCCACTGACGCAGGCTTTCCAGCTTCCACAGGATCAACTGCATCAACTGGCGGACCTGATCGCCCGAGAGCTTCTTGGATTCGAACAGCTTGGCATCGGGGTTCACGCCACCGGCAAAGAAGAACCCGGCCAGCGGTGCCACCTGGCTGAAGGTCTCGACCCGGCCCTGTACGTGCGGCGCGATCTTCATCATGTATTCGGAGTTGAACGCCCACTTCTGCACGCGCGCGGCGAATTCTTCCACCGGCAGGTCACGCAACCACTGGCCGTTGAGCCACGACAGCTTCTCGATGTCGAAGATCGGCCCGCCAAGGGACACGCGCTTGAGATCGAAGTGCTCGACCATTTCCTGCAACGAGAACTTCTCGCGCTCGTCCGGCATCGACCAGCCCATGCGGCCCAGGTAGTTGAGCATCGCTTCGGGCATGAAGCCCATACGCTCGTAGAACGTCACCGAGGTCGGGTTCTTGCGCTTGGACAACTTGCTCTTGTCCGGGTTACGCAGCAGCGGCATGTAGCACAGCTCCGGTTGTTCCCAGCCGAAGTACTCGTACAGCAGGATCAGCTTCGGTGCCGATGGCAGCCACTCTTCGCCGCGCAATACGTGGGTGATGCCCATCAGGTGGTCATCGACCACGTTGGCCAGGAAGTACGTCGGCAGGCCGTCGGTCTTCATCAGGACCTGCATGTCCATGCGGTCCCACGGGATCTCGACGTCGCCGCGCAGCATGTCCGGCACCACGCAGACGCCTTCGCTCGGCACCTTCATGCGGATCACGTGTGGCTCGCCAGCAGCCAGGCGACGGTCAACCTCTTCCTTCGACAGCAGCAGCGCACGGCCGTCGTAGCGCGGGGTTTCACCACGGGCCATCTGCTCGGCGCGCATCTGGTCCAGCTCTTCGGCGGTGCAGAAGCACGGGAAGGCATGACCGAGCTCTACCAACTGTTGGCAATATTTCTGATAAATATCGCCACGCTCGCTTTGACGGTACGGACCGTGCGGGCCGCCGACGTCCGGGCCCTCGCTCCACTCGATCCCCAGCCAGCGCAGGGCGTCGAAAATCTGCTGTTCGGACTCGCGGGTCGAACGCAATTGGTCGGTGTCTTCGATCCGCAGGATGAACTCACCGCCATGCTGCTTGGCAAAGCAGTAGTTGAACAAGGCGATGTAGGCGGTACCTACGTGGGGATCCCCGGTAGGCGATGGCGCGATGCGAGTGCGGACGGTGGTCATGGCATGTCTCGAAAAGAATAAAAGCGAAGTTCAAACAAGGCGCGAATGGTAACAGGCGACACCCGCCCGGCTCCAGTGAACAGGGCATTTAAGCCAAGGTTGCGTCTGTAACGCCCGTATGGCGCAGCGAATGGCCGAATATCAGCCGTTGGCATTTACCGTTTATCGGCTGTATGCCAGATTTGCCTGCTGATACCTTCTCTTACAATTTCTCGACTACAGTTTGCCTCATGCCTGCCCAACTCAAGCGTCGCCTCTTTACCTTCCTGCTGATTGTCCTGCTGATTGCCGGGGGCCTGTTTGCCCACTGGTTCTTCAAGGGGCGCTTTTATGAAAGCACCGACAACGCCTATGTCCAGGGCGAGATCACCCGCGTGTCGAGCCAATTGGGCGCGCGCATCGATCAGGTGCTGGTGCAGGACAACCAGCACGTCGAGAAAGGCCAGTTGCTGATTAAACTCGAAGGCGACGACTTCCACCTCGCTGTCGACCGTGCCAACGCGACCCTCGCCACCCGCGAAGCCGAGCGCCTGCAAGCCCAGAGCAAACTGACCCAACAGGCCAGCCTGATTGCCGCCAGCGAAGCGCAAGTACAGTCCAGCCAGGCCAGCCTGGGCCGCTCACAGATTGATCTGACCCGCGCCGAGACCTTGCGCAAGCCTGGTTATGTCTCGGAAGAACGGGTGACCACCCTCTCCGCCGACAACCACATTGCCCGTTCGCAACTGGCCAAGGCTCAGGCGGATGCCCAGGGCCAGCGCCAGCAAGTCAACGCACTGAACGCCGAGATCAAGCGCCTCGACGCGCAGATCGCCAATGCCAAGGCCGACCTGGCGCAAGCCGAGCTGAACCTGACCCGCATTGAAATCCACTCGCCCATCAGCGGCCTGATCGGCCAGCGTGCCGCCCGCGAAGGCCAGGTTGTGCAGGCCGGCGCGTATTTGCTGTCGATCGTTCCGGACCGGGACATCTGGATTCAGGCCAACTTCAAGGAAACCCAGATCGGCCACATGCACCCCGGCCAGAAAGCCGAGCTGATCTTCGACGCCTACAGCGACACACCGATCCAGGCCCGGGTCGACAGCCTGTTTGCCGCCTCGGGCGCGCAGTTCAGCCTGTTGCCGCCAGACAATGCCACGGGCAACTTCACCAAAGTCGTACAACGGATTCCGGTAAAGCTGACCTTCGCCGCCGACAACCCGTTGCGCGGCAAGATTCGTCCGGGCATGTCGGTGACCGCCAAGGTGAACATCAAGGACGCCGCCGACGATGTCGCCACCAAAGTGAGCCGCCAAGACGCCGCCGACGATGGCCGGTGACCAACTGATCCGCCCGGTCGGCGAACCGACCCGGCGGGACTGGATCGCGGTGATGAGCGTGATGCTCGGCGCCTTCATGGCCGTGCTCGACATCCAGATCACCAACTCCTCGCTCAAGGATATCCAGGGCGCGTTGTCGGCGACCCTGGAAGAAGGCTCGTGGATTTCCACCTCCTACCTGGTCGCGGAAATCATCATGATCCCGCTCACCGCCTGGCTCGTGCAGTTGCTCTCGGCACGACGCCTGGCGGTGTGGGTGTCCCTCGGATTCCTGGTCGCTTCCCTGCTCTGCTCCATGGCCTGGAGCCTGGAAAGCATGATCGTCTTTCGTGCGCTGCAGGGCTTTACCGGCGGCGCGCTGATTCCGCTGGCGTTCACCCTGACCCTGATCAAACTGCCGGAACACCACCGCGCCAAGGGCATGGCCATGTTCGCCATGACCGCCACCTTCGCCCCCTCCATCGGCCCGACACTCGGCGGCTGGCTGACGGAAAACTGGGGCTGGGAGTACATTTTCTACATCAACATCCCGCCCGGCCTGATCATGATCGCCGGCCTGATGTATGGCCTGGAGAAAAAGGAAGCGCACTGGGAACTGCTCAAAAGCACCGACTACGCCGGCATTCTCACCCTCGGCGTCGGGCTTGGCTGCTTGCAGGTATTCCTGGAGGAAGGCCACCGCAAGGACTGGCTGGAATCGAGCCTGATCGTGACCCTGGGCAGCATTGCCCTGGTCAGCCTGATCAGCTTTGTGATCGTGCAGTTCTCCAAACCCAATCCGTTGATCAATCTCGGCATCCTCGGCAATCGCAACTTCGGCTTGTCCAGTATTTCCAGCGTCGGCATGGGGGTCGGGTTGTACGGTTCGATCTACCTGCTGCCGCTGTACCTGGCGCAGATCCAGAACTACAACGCCTTGCAGATTGGCGAGGTGATCATGTGGATGGGCGTGCCGCAGCTGTTTCTGATTCCGCTGGTGCCCAAGCTGATGAAGTTCATCTCGCCGAAATGGCTGTGCACCCTGGGCTTCGGGCTGTTCGGGCTGGCGAGTTTCTCTTCGGGGGTGCTCAACCCGGACTTTGCCGGGCCGCAGTTCAACCAGATCCAGATCATCCGCGCCCTGGGGCAACCGCTGATCATGGTCACCATCTCGTTGATCGCGACCTCCTACATCCTGCCCCAGGATGCGGGGTCGGCATCGAGCCTGTTCAACATCCTGCGCAACCTCGGCGGCGCCATCGGCATCGCCCTGCTCGCGACGTTGCTCGATGCGCGGACCAAGGTTTACTTCGACTACCTGCGCGAATCCATCGTGCCAAGCAATCCGCAGGTGGCCGAGCGCATCGCCTCGCTGGCTGAACGATTGGGCGGTGAAACGGCGGCACTGGGCAAACTCAGCGAGATCGCGCATCAACAGGCGTCGATCATGGCCTATAACGACGCGTTTCACTTTGTCGGGATTGCGCTGGGGATCAGCATGGTGGCGGTGTTGCTGACCCGGAAGTTGCCGGAGGGGTTGAAGGCTGGCGAGGCGCACTAGTCAGGTATTGTGGTGCCAGGACTGGCCCCATCGCGGGCAAGCCCGCTCCCACAGGATTGAGGGTGCTCACAAAACTTGTGTCCACCCACCGACCTGTGGGAGCGGGCTTGCCCGCGATGAGGCCCTGTCAGGCGCCGCCAATCAAACAGTCAGCAGGCGCTCGCGCAACTTGGCAATCTCGTCGCGCATCTGCGCCGCCGCTTCGAATTCCAGGTCGCGGGCGAGCTGATACATCTTCTCTTCCAGCGCCTTGATACGCTTGGCGATCTCGCCCGGCGAGCGCAGTTCGGCCTCGTACCGGGCGTTTTCCTCGGCGGCCTTGGCCATGCCTTTGCGCTTCTTGCTGCGCGAACCGGGCACGGTGGCGCCTTCCATGATGTCGGCGACGTCCTTGAACACGCCTTTTGGCGTGATGCCGTTGGCCAGGTTGAAAGCGATCTGCTTGTCACGACGACGCTCGGTTTCACCGATCGCGCGCTCCATGGAACCGGTGATCCGGTCGGCATACAGAATCGCCCGGCCATTGAGGTTACGTGCCGCCCGGCCGATGGTCTGGATCAGCGAGCGCTCGGATCGCAGGAAACCTTCCTTGTCGGCATCGAGGATCGCCACCAGCGAAACTTCCGGCATGTCCAGGCCTTCGCGCAACAGGTTGATGCCCACCAGCACATCGAAAGTGCCCAGGCGCAGGTCGCGGATGATTTCGACCCGTTCCACGGTGTCGATGTCCGAGTGCAGATAGCGCACACGCACGCCGTGGTCGGCCAGGTAATCGGTCAAGTCCTCGGCCATGCGCTTGGTCAGCGTGGTGACCAGCACCCGCTCCTCCAGAGCGACGCGCTTGCTGATTTCCGAAAGCAAGTCGTCGACCTGGGTCAGTGCCGGGCGGATCTCGATTTGCGGGTCCACCAAACCGGTGGGACGCACGACCATATCAATGACGCGGCCGGCGTGTTCGGCTTCGTAGTTGCCGGGGGTCGCCGAGACGAAAATCGTTTGCGGGCTGATGCTTTCCCATTCGTCGAAACGCATCGGCCGGTTGTCCAGCGCCGAGGGCAGACGGAAGCCGTACTCGACCAGCGTCTCTTTTCGCGAACGGTCGCCTTTATACATCGCGCCCACCTGCGGCACGCTGACGTGGGATTCGTCGATCACCAGCAAGGCGTCTGCCGGCAGGTAATCATAAAGGGTCGGCGGCGCCGCTCCGGCTTCACGGCCAGACAGATAGCGCGAATAGTTTTCGATGCCGTTGCAGTAACCCAGTTCAAGAATCATTTCCAGGTCAAAACGGGTGCGCTGCTCCAGACGCTGGGCTTCCACCAGTTTGTTGTTGGCGCGCAGGTATTCCAGGCGCTCCTTCAACTCCTCCTTGATCCCTTCCACGGCACCCATCAGGGTTTCCCGTGGCGTCACGTAGTGGCTCTTGGGGTAGAAGGTGAAGCGCGGCAGTTTGCGAATGACTTCGCCGGTCAGCGGATCGAATGCCGACAGGCTTTCCACTTCGTCGTCGAAGAGTTCGATGCGGATCGCTTCAAAATCGGATTCCGCCGGATGGATATCGATCACATCGCCACGCACGCGAAAGGTCGCACGGGCAAAATCCATGTCATTGCGGGTGTATTGCAGGTCGGCCAGGCGTCGCAGCAACTCACGCTGATCGAGCCGGTCTCCGCGATCCACGTGCAGCACCATCTTCAAATAGGTTTCCGGGCTGCCCAGACCGTAGATGCACGACACCGTGGTGACGATGATCGCGTCCTTGCGCTCCAGCAAGGCCTTGGTCGCGGAAAGACGCATCTGTTCGATGTGGTCGTTGATCGAGGCGTCTTTCTCGATGAAGGTGTCCGAGGAAGGTACGTAGGCTTCAGGCTGGTAGTAGTCGTAGTAGGAAACGAAATACTCCACCGCGTTGTTCGGGAAGAACGCCTTGAACTCCCCGTACAACTGCGCCGCCAGGGTCTTGTTCGGTGCCAGCACCAGGGTCGGGCGCTGCACCTGCGCGATCACGTTGGCGATGCTGAACGTCTTGCCCGAGCCGGTCACACCGAGCAGCGTCTGGTGCGCCAGCCCGGCCTCGATGCCCTCGACCATCAGGCGGATGGCTTCCGGCTGATCGCCGGCTGGCTCGAAACGGGTGACTAGCTGGAATTCAGACATGAAAAACCTCTGGATCAGGCACGAACGAGAAAGACCGCAAACGACCGATGTCTCCCGAGGAAAAAACTGGATTGTGCTCAATGTGGAGCCGATTGCCAGCCCTTTCAAGGCAAACGTCCTACATCCGGTAAAGTGTCCGACATAACCAATCGACTAACGGTCGAAAAATAATCAAAAAAACTTACCTTAAAAGCCGAATAGCCTGTCGCCATTGATCGCGGATGGCCTCTATACTAGCTCCCCGTTTGTGCACCGCTCTAGTGCATTCGGCTGGAGCGCGACACGTCCCTCCACTCTCCATTCAGAGCCGCCGCAATAATGAGCCTGTTCTCCGCTGTCGAAATGGCACCACGCGATCCAATCCTGGGCCTCAACGAAGCATTCAACGCCGATACCCGTACCAACAAGGTCAACCTGGGGGTCGGTGTTTACTGCAACGAGGAGGGGCGAATTCCACTCCTGCGCGCCGTTGTCGAAGCCGAAACCATTCGCGCCGCTCAACACGTTTCCCGTGGCTACCTGCCAATCGACGGCATTGCCGCCTACGACCAGGCCGTGCAAAAACTGCTGTTCGGCAATGATTCGCCACTGCTCGCCGCTGGCCGCGTCATCACCACCCAGGCCGTTGGCGGCACTGGCGCACTGAAAATCGGTGCCGATTTCCTCAAGCAACTGCTGCCGAACGCCGTCGTGGCGATCAGCGACCCGAGCTGGGAAAACCACCGCGCGCTGTTCGAAACCGCCGGTTTCCCGGTGCAGAACTACCGCTACTACGATGCCGCGACCCACGACGTGAACCGCACCGGCATGCTCGAAGACCTGAACGCGCTGCCAAACGGCTCGATCATTGTGCTGCACGCCTGCTGCCACAACCCGACCGGCGTGGACCTGAGCCCGGCGGACTGGAAAAACGTCCTGGAAGTCGTCAAAAACAAAGGCCACGTGCCATTCCTCGACATGGCGTATCAAGGTTTCGGTGATGGCATCGACGAAGACGCCGCCGCCGTGCGCCTGTTCGCCGAGTCGGGCCTGACCTTCTTCGCCTCCAGCTCGTTCTCCAAATCGTTCTCGCTGTACGGCGAGCGCGTAGGTGCCCTGTCGATCGTCAGCGAATCGAAAGAAGAAAGCGCGCGCGTGCTGTCGCAAGTCAAACGCGTGATCCGCACCAACTACTCCAACCCGCCGACCCACGGTGCCAGCGTTGTTGCTGCCGTACTCAACAGCCCGGAACTGCGCGCCCAGTGGGAAGCCGAACTGGCCGAAATGCGCCTGCGCATTCGTGGCATGCGCACCCAGATGGTCGACCTGCTGGCCAAAAAAGCGCCTCAGCGCGATTTCAGCTTCGTCGGTCGTCAGTGCGGCATGTTCTCGTACTCCGGCCTGACGGTTGAGCAAGTTCACCGTCTGCGCAACGAGTTCGGCATCTACGCCCTGGACACCGGCCGCATCTGCGTGGCTGCGCTGAACCAGAGCAACATCGAGGTGGTGACGGACGCTATCGTCCAGGTCATCTGATCCGGCCTTGAAATGAAAAACGGGAAGCCATGTGGCTTCCCGTTTTTCATTCGCTTCAGATAATTTTCAAAGCAACGACCCAGCCCTCTAGACTGCACACATCTACCCTGTAGGAGCCGGCTCCTACAGGTTTTATGTATGCCTGAGTATTCTGCGAGAACCCTTTATGAAAAACGATGACCTGCGCGCCGACCGCGATGACCTGGATGAACTGGATCGCTTCATCCCGCGCACCCCGGCCAAACGCGGCAACAACCTGGTGATGCAAGTGGCCACCGGCGTATTTCTCGGCGGCCTGGCCCTGTGGCTGGTGCAACTGGGGGCCACGGCGCTCTACGCCAAACTGATGCTTGGCACCATTACCTTCGGCGGTTAGGCCAGTTCGGTCGCACGCTGGCTGGCCGCGTCGTCATAGGCGACGTAGAGCGATTCGGCGATCTGACTCTTGATCGCCTTGGTGCTTTCCAGCCCCAGGACAAAACCTTCCGCCTTGCCGCCCGCACGGTTCAATGCTTCAGCGGTGCCGGCCTGAGTGATTGCGTCGAACAGCTTTTCGGCATGGGGGCCGACACCTTTGGGCAGGCTGATCTGAGAGATGCTCATGGGTGCACCCCGGAATGTCGAGGTGTGAGTTTCAATTGATTCATGGCGCGTACCTTTTCGGCGAAATGGCCGGCAGCGCGTGTCACCACTTCCGGGCGGCCATGGTAGACCTCTGCTGCGATTCTGGTAACCGCCAATGACCGCTAAACCACCGCCCGCCCCCATGAATCCGTCCATTTGCCATTCGGTGCTTGACTTCTCTTTTTGAATCAGTAACATAGGCGCCATTCCGCGATAGCTCAGTTGGTAGAGCAAGTGACTGTTAATCACTGGGTCCCTGGTTCGAGTCCAGGTCGTGGAGCCAGACAGCAACATCGAAAAGCCCCTGAATCGAAAGATCCAGGGGCTTTTTTGTGGTCGTTTGAAAAGCCATCTTCAGAAAAGCAAAAAGCCGATCTGTCCATTCGACAGATCGGCCCTTTTCAGTCGCCGTGAACGTCAGACATGTTCACTGCTTTTCGCGTGCGCCGCCCGTGGTTCTGCAACGTCGTGCTCCGATTCCAGTACCGGAATCTCCTTGCCGTCGCAATCGTGCAGCTTGCCGTCGCTGAAGTAGTCGCCTTCACGCAATGCCGCCAGATCCTGATAACACAGCACGCGCTCGGTACCCGCCGCAAACACCGACTGCTGATCGGAGTTGCCGGCAGTGAGGTGGTTGAAGGTCAGGTTCAGCACGATAGCCATGATCGCCGAGGAGCTGATGCCCGAATGGAAAATGGTCGCGAACCAACTCGGGAAGTGATCGTAGAAGCTCGGTGCCGCGATCGGGATCATGCCGAAGCCGATCGAGGTGGCAACGATGATCAGGTTGACGTTGTTGCGGTAGTCGACCTTGGACAAGGTCCGGATGCCGCTGGCCGCCACGGTGCCGAACAGCACGATGCCGGCGCCCCCCAGTACCGAGGTCGGCACGGCGGCGATGACCCGGCCCATGAATGGCAGCAGGCCGAGGATCACCAGGAACAGACCACCGGTGGCCACCACATAGCGGCTCTTGATCCCGGTGACCGCCACCAGCCCGACGTTCTGGGCAAAGGCGCTCTGGGTGAAGGAGCCGAAGATCGGCGCGAACATGCTCGACAGCATGTCGGCGCGCAAACCGTTGCCCAGGCGCTTGGAGTCGACCTTGGTGCCGATGATTTCACCGACCGCCAGAATGTCGGCCGAGGTTTCCACCAGCGTCACCATCACCACGATGCACATCGACAGGATCGCGGCGAAGTGGAAGGTCGGCATACCGAAGTGGAACGGCGTCGGGAAGCCGAACATCGGGCCCTGGGATACGGACGAAAAATCCGCCATGCCGAGGAACACCGCGATGATCGTGCCGATGACCATGGCCAGCAGAATCGACAGGCGGGAGATGGTCGCACTGCCGATTTTGCTCAGCAGCAGCACCAGCACCAGCGTCACTGCCGCCAGCCCGATGTTCGCCATGCTGCCGAAGTCCGGCGCGTGGCTGTTGCCGCCCATGGCCCAGCGCGCGGCTACCGGCATCAGCGTCAGGCCGATGGTGGTAATCACGATGCCGGTCACCAGCGGCGGGAAGAACCGGGTGATACGCGAGAACACCGGGGTTATCAGTAACCCGATCAGGGACGCCGCTATCACCGCCCCCAATACCGACTGGAACCCGCCCTCCCCGCCACTGCTGACAATCGCCACCATGGTCGCGACGCCGGAGAAGGAGACGCCCTGCACCAGCGGCAACTGACAACCAAAAAACGGAAGACCCAGGGTTTGCAGCAGCGTCGCCAGCCCCCCCGCAAACAATGAAGCAGCAATCAACAAACCGATGTCCGCCGGCGAGAGCCCGGCCGCCTGGCCGATGATCAAAGGCACCGCGACAATACCGCCATACATGGTTAGAACATGTTGCAGGCCATAAGCCATATTCGCGCCGATCCCTAGGTTTTCGTCCTCGGGCCGTTGGTGTGAAACATGGGGCGTTTTCATGGTAGGGGGTTCCCTGGTTTTTGTTATGCGCACACTGTATTC
This sequence comes from Pseudomonas sp. S2_H10, assembly GCF_054668285.1. Classification (NCBI taxonomy): domain Bacteria; kingdom Pseudomonadati; phylum Pseudomonadota; class Gammaproteobacteria; order Pseudomonadales; family Pseudomonadaceae; genus Pseudomonas; species Pseudomonas sp. S2_H10. The sequence goes on along the minus strand of NZ_CP162754.1, from coordinate 5,883,462 downwards.
AATAGTCAGGACAAATGTCTATAGAGTTGTATACAACTTATCATCCACATAATGACCGGACAGCCATTCAGCCCAGCGCCCGTGGGCAATCACATCTTGAAAAGCCTTCAAACATGTCACTCCATGGCCTGTTTTTTTGCATACGAATTTATGGATTTCCTGACGACCGGCGAAGCGTTGCCGGAATCGCCAATCACAAGGCAAAAAACGCGCCGCTCTTGGCTGGCACGGGCAATTGAATGCAGTACAGGACGCCGGAGAGGCTCGACTAAATGCCGTCACCGCCAGCAATGACGGGGTCTTTGGCTTGTTTGCAGCATCGACACGACGGGGGCGCCTGTGAAGGCTATGGCTATCAGTCAGCGCCACACTGAAAACAAAAACGGGGCCGATCGATGCATTCGGCCCCGTTCCAGTGCATACAATGAGCGACCTACTTTGGCTCTGAAAGCAAGCGATCGAGCATCCCGTTCAACTGCCCATGCTCCGGTGCCTGAATGCCAAACTCACGGTGCAACAGTTCAATCAGCGATTGCACATCCGCAATCTGCCGCCGCTCACTGTCATGGCCAATGCGGTGGATCGCGAAACTGCCGTTGTTGAGCGTACGGCGCCACCCCTCCCCGGTGCGCGCCACCATCAACTGCTTGACGAAAGACGACTCGGGATGGGTCGAGACGTACCAGTTGCCGACTGCAAAATCGATATCCTCCTGGCGTTGCAGGTCGAAGATGTACATCGCTCGCCATTCACCCGCAACGTTGGCCCGCAGGGTAAAGCCGTCGACATGCAGGTCGATGCGATACGGTTCGTGCGGGGTGAGTTGTTCGGCTCGGGAATCGAGCAGCAGTGGCGCGGTCGGCACCATGCCACCGAAGCCGACGTCGGTGATGTAGCGTACCCCGTCGATGATCACCAGGCTCAGGCGATGGGTACGGGCGGTCCAAGCGCCTTCCGGCTGGCCCATCACTACCCGGCCGCTGATGGCGCGGGCGTCGAACCCCAGTTCTTGCAGCAAGGCCAGAAACAGGTTGTTGAGTTCGTAGCAGTAACCGCCACGGCCATCGTGCAAGACCTTGCGCTCGATGGACGGCAAGTCGATCAGCACCGGTTCGCCGGATAACGTGGTGAGGTTTTCAAACGGGAAGACGCCGGTATGGCGCAATTGCAGTTGGCGCAGGGTTTCCAGGGTCGGTGCCGGGGGGACATCGAAGCCCAGGCGGCGCAGATACAAAGCACGGTCGGTCAGGCGTGGCTCGCTCATCGTTCAATCCTTTTGCACGCAAGCGGCGGATTGCTCCGCCAGTGGCGTTATGTATACGGGATCAGCCACTGCTGCCGACAATTGATTTAGCCAATCACCCGGCATGAAAAAACTCAACGGCGCTTGCGCGAACCCAATTGAATCCAGGTGGGCGCGTGGTCACTGGCGTGGGGCTCGTTGCGTACCCACGCGTCCACTCCGGCGTCTTGCAGATACGGACTCAGGGCCGGGTTGAGCAGCAGATGGTCGATGCGCAGCCCCGAGTTTTTCTGCCAGTGCTGGCGGAAGTAATCCCAGAACGTGTAGAGCCGATCCTGCGGATGCAAGTGCCGCAATGAATCGGTCCAGCCCTGGTCCAGCAACCGCTGGTAGCACTCGCGACTTTGCGGTTGTAGCAAGGCGTCCTTGAGCCACGAGCGCGGGTTGTAGATGTCCAGGTCGGTGGGCACCACGTTGTAGTCACCCGCCAGCACCACCGGATGGTCGCTGCCTTGAAGGGTCTGCGCGTGACGGATCAGGCGCTCGAACCACGCCAGCTTGTACTCGAACTTCGGCCCCGGCTGCGGGTTGCCGTTGGGCAGGTACAGGCAGCCCACCAGAACCCCGTGGACGGCGGCTTCCAGATAACGACTGTGACTGTCGCTGTCATCGCCGGGCAGCCCGCGCCGGCTTTCCAGCGGTTGCGCATCCCGCGCCAGGATCGCCACGCCGTTCCATGACGCCTGTCCCTGCCAGATCGCGCCGTAGCCGGCCGCCTCGAGCTCGGCAACCGGGAATGCGCTGTCCACCGCCTTCAACTCCTGCAAGCAGGCAATGTCCGGCTTTTCCCGTTCAAGCCAGGCCAGCAGGTTCGGCAGCCGTGCACGCAGGCCATTGACGTTGAATGTGGCGATCCGCAGCTTCTTCATGAACGAACACTCCTGGGGATGAGGTGCCTGAACTGTGACACCTGCCCTTTTCGCGGGTTGCACCCGAGATCCCTGCCACGTGCCAATCGATGCCACTCGTCAAGCGGGCGGCACCAACCGCGCGCCCGTCAGCCCAACGTCAGGTAAGACTCTTCCCGGGAGACGACCATGATGAACATCAGAATGACTTCGCTGTTCCTGGCGGGATTGTTGTCGGCATCGCCGCTGGCTGCATTGGCGGCGTCCGGCGCTGACGATGGCTCGAGCAATACGACATCGGGCGCGACCCGCAACTCAACCATGTCGCCGGACCACAACCGCCCCAGCGAACCCTCGGGTGACAACGGCCGCGGTAACGGCCCCAGCTCGGCAAGCGGCACTACCGGCGTCAATGGTCCGGGCAGCGGCGCGGGCGGTGGTACCGGCGCCCCCGGAGGCGGAACAGGCGGCGCTGGCGGCGGGACGGGCAGCTGGACAAACAAAAGCAGCCGCTGACAGGCCGTCATTGGCTGCTTTTTGTCGTCTGGGGCTTTCGTTCTGGAACACAGGTAGAGACTCAACGATCAGAACGCATCAACGCCTCGACCCCGCCCGCCATCGACAAGGTTGCCACGCGGTTTCGCCCCGAATGCTTGGCCTGATACAACGCCGCATCGGCCCGTTCGACAAACACATCCATGCTGTCACGGCCCGAGGGCACGAACGAATAGCAACCCAGGCTGACCGTCACATAGCCATTGGGCGAGCCGGTGTGACTGATGTTCTTGTCGATTACGCTGCGACGAATCTGCTCGGCAATCGTCATCGCGCCATGGATGTCGGTGTCAGGCAGCAGCACCGCAAACTCTTCGCCGCCGTAACGCACTGCCAGATCGGCCTTGCGGTGGCAGCAACTCTTCAGCGCGCGTGCCACTTCGGCCAGGCAATGATCCCCCACCACGTGGCCGTAGGTGTCGTTGTAGCGCTTGAAGTAATCGATATCGAGCATGATCAGGCTCAAGGGGCTGGCCTGCCGGGCACCGCGTCCGAACTCGATGTCCAGCGCCCGTTCGAACAACCGGCGGTTGGCCAGGCCGGTCAGGCTGTCATGGGTGGCGATCAGTTCCAGGGCTTCCTGGGCCCTGCGCAAGTCCGACTCGACCCGTTCGCCAACACGCACCTGATGAATGAACACCCAACCGAACAACCCCACGCCCACCAGCACCAGGGCAACGATGAGGCTGGAGCGGAACGCCGTCTCGTACCAGCCCGCGAGAATGGATTCGGTGGACGACGCGGCGGCGACCACCAGCGGATACGCCTCCAACTGTCGGTAACCGTACATGCGCGTCACGCCATCGATGATGGACGTGAACATCGCATTGCCGGAGGTGGCCAGTGGCAGGAATTTCTGGAAAATCTCGCTCTGGGCCAGTGACACGCCGATCTGTGCCTCGACAAAAGGTCGCCGCGCCAACAAGGTGCCATCGGTCAGGCCAAGAAACATCGAGCCGTTGTCGTCGAGGTCGAAGCTTTTGAAGAACTGGTCGAAGTACGACATCTTGATGCCGGCCAGCAACACGCCCTGGAAATGCCCGTTCCTGTCGTTGACCCGCTTGGAAACCGGAATGATCCACTCGCCGTTTTCCCGGCTGCGGATGGCCGGGCCGATGTGCGCCACCGACGAGACGTTCTGCTGGTGATACTTGAAGTACTCGCGATCCGCGACTCCGGCACCCCGGGGCAGGTTTTCAAACGAGGTCACCACCCACTGGCCCTTCTGGTCGAACAGCAGGATGCCGTGCAGTTGATCCAGCGCCAGCACCCGCCGGGCGAAGGTCTGCTGCAGGCGCGAGCGCTGCTCCGGACCGAAACCGTCGACCTGAATCCAGTCGACCAGGCTGGTCAGCACCAGATCGGCCTTCATGAAGGTGTCTTCGGCTTGCTGGGCCATGGCCCGCGTCAGGTTCGAAGACGCCACTTGCGCAAGGCTCAAGTCATGGCGACGGGACTGTTCCAGTTGCAGGTAGAGCAAGCCGCACAGGCACAGACACACCGTGGCAATGAACAACACCGCGGCCTTGCGCAGCGGTATGCGCTTCAATGCAACGCCAGGGACGTGGTCCGGGTGGTTAAAGCGCGTGGGCAAAAGTTCATCCTGTCGGGGGCAAGGCATGGGCAACGACCCAAGGCCCTCAGTTTTTGTGGGCCGTAGTTTACGGGGTTATCCAGAATAATTGGGCAGCCACTTGCCCAGCGGTATCACACCCGCAGGGGCAGTGCGGTAAACATGATCCAGGGCAGCGCTACCTGCGCGTCAACGAGCTACGATTAGACAGACCTCAATACAGGGAATCGACATGAGCAAGGCAGACGAGCTCGCGGCAAAATTGAAACAGACCCGGCTGACCGGCACGGATCAAGCGATCGACGCCTGGCCGGGCCAGGTCTACGAGCTGTATCAACAGATAGAGCACTGGCTGCTGCCCTTGACCGAGGCTGGCCTGGTCCTGCGGCGCAACGCCACACACGTGTTCGAAAGTCACCCCGATGGCGACGCTTACGACTACGCCATCGACCAGTTGGTGATCACCGGCAACAAACACAGCCTCACCCTCGACCCCGTTGCGCGCTTCACGGCGGATGGCGAAGGGCGGGTCGAGATTCACTCCCAGGGCAACGAGTTCGCCCTGTTGCGCACCGTGGACGACCACGGCGAAACGCACTGGTGGCTGCAAACGATCGAGCAAGCCACAGCGCAACTGGATGCAGTGGCGCTGACGGAAAGCGATCTGCTTGTGGTGGTGCAACAAGGGTTGGCGCTTTAAGGGATTGGCCGATCGGATGACACACGAAACCTGTAGGAGCCGGCTTGCTGGCGATGGACTCAAGTGCGCTGCGTGTATCCGGTTAGCACGCGTTATCGTTAACGACCATCGCTGGCAAGCCAGCTCCTACAAAAGTCAGCGTTGATCTTCACCTGTAGGAGCCGGCTTGCTGGCGACGGGCTCAAGTGCGCCGCGTTTATCCAGTTCGCACGCGTTATCGTTAACGACCATCGCTGGCAAGCCAGCTCCTACAAAAATCAGCGTTGATCTTCACCTGTAGGAGCCGGCTTGCTGGCGATGGGTTCAAGTGCGCTGCGTTTATCCGGTTAGCACGCGTTATCGTTAACGACCATCGCCAGCAAGACAGCTCCTACAAAAGTCAGCGTTGATCTTCACCTGTAGGAGCCGGCTTGTAGTGGTTCAGTTTTTTTGAACCGCTCTGTAGGAGCATTAAGCCGCTTGCTGCTCAAATAGCGCAGGCGGCAGGTGGTTTGAAGCGGAATGGCAACGGCGATGGTTGTAATGTGAGATGAAGCCCATCACATCCTTCTCCGCTTCGAAATGATTTTGGTAGCCGTTTTCTGGCATCCAATCGTGCTTCAACGTCCTGAAATAGCGCTCAACCACCGCGTTATCCCAGCAGTTGCCTCGACGACTCATGCTCTGAACGATCCGGTTTTCTGCCAGACATGCAACAAATCGATCAGCGGTGTATTGGCAGCCCTGGTCGGAGTGAAATAGCAACTCAGGCATCGGACGGCGTAACGCCACTGCCAGCTTAAGTGCTTTCATAGACAGCTCAGTATCAGCGGTTCGCGAACAAGCCCACCCCACGATCCTGCGTGAAAACAGGTCCATCACCACGGCCAGATACAACCAGCCGCTCCCCACCTTGATGTAAGTGATGTCGCCTGCCCAAAGCGTGTCAGGCCGGACCGGATTGAAACGACGATCAAGTATGTTCGGTGCAGCGACTGCCGGCTTCGTCGCACGGCGATAATGGGCGTAGCGAGGCCTACGCCGGTGCAAACCGAAGGTCTTGATCAAGGTGCGCATTCGATAGCGGCCAATGAAAATGCCTTCTTTTCTTAATTCCTTGGATAGCCCGCGAGTACCTAACGCTTTGCGATGCTCCTTATGCAATGCACGGAGTTTGCGCCCCAGCCATCGCTGCGCAGGTAGCAACAGTTCGGGTTTGCGCTTCACGTAATAGCTGCTGCGGGCCAGACCGAACACGGCGCACATACGCCTAATCGACATCGCGCCTCTAACGCCATCAATCACTTGGTTCGACCAAACAGAACCTTTAGATGAGAGGGCAATTGCTTTTTTAGCACTTGGTTCTCAGCTTCGAGTAGCGCCAATTTCGCCTGAAGCGACTCGATCAGTTCCTGATCCTGCAGTCGAGGAGGTTGCACCATCCCTTCCTGCTCTCGCCGCCAACGCGAAACCCAGCGGCGCAGGGCTGTAGCGCCAACACCGGTAGTTTCACAGGCTTTAGGTATGGAGTAATCCATTTCCACAACCAAACGGATCGCCTCCGCTTTTTCCTCAGATGTAACAACCCGATATCCCATGATGATTCCTAAAGTCGACGCTCCTACATCATGGTCCAAAAACATTTGACCACTACAGCTTGCTGGCGATGGGCTCGAGTGCGCCGCGTTTGTCCAGTTCGCACGCGTTATCGTTAACGACCATCGCTGGCAAGCCAGCTCCTACAAAAGTCAGCGTTGATCTTCACCTGTAGGAGCCGGCTTGCTGGCGATGGGCTCAAGTGCGCCGCGTTTATCCAGTTCGCACGCGTTTTCGTTAACGACCATCGCTGGCAAGCCAGCTCCTACAAAAGTCAGCGTTGAGCTTCACCTGTAGGAGCCGGCTTGCTGGCGATGGGCTCGAGTGCGCTGCGTTTATCCGGTTAGCACGCGTTTTCGTTAACGGCCATCGCCAGCAGGCTGGCTCCTACAAGGGGCTTACTGCCCCGTCACCACCAACGGCACCTCTGCCCGACGCAGATCCAGGGGCGGCAACTTGGTCGGCTGGCTCAAGCCCTGCAGCACCCGGGCATCGTAATCATAAATGTCGGGCTTGAACGTCACCCGCCCGTCATTGCTCAGGTCCACGGTCCAATAGGCCAGCAACACCGGTACTTTCACCGGCAGCCGGATGTTCTCGGTCCGGCCGTTGGCCAACTGTTTTTGAATCCCGGCGCTGTTCCAACGCACCGGATCGTTGAACAACAACTCGACCAGTTGCAGCGGATTTTCCACACGGATGCAGCCTGAACTGGTGGCCCGGACCGTTTTCGCGAACAGCTCGCGGTGCGGCGTGTCATGCAGGTAAATCGCATAGTCGTTGGGGAAGCGGATCACCACCTGCCCCAGCGAACTGTCGGGCCCGGCATCCTGACGCAGGTGGATGCCCCGCGGGTTGCTCCAGTCAACGTCCGACGGATTGAGCACATTGCCTTCGCGATCAAGCACGCGAATCCGGTTGGCGGCCAGATAGCCCGGATCGTTCTGGACCTTTGGAATCACGTCCTGCTTGAGAATGGTCGGCGGCACGGTCCAGGTCGGGTTGAACGTGATGTAGGTGATTTCGGCCTGGAACACCGGCGTACTGCGCACCGGCTTGCCGACCTGCACCCGCGAATGCCAGATCGGCAGACCATCGCGGTACATCGCCACCTTGTACCCGGCGATATCGACGATCACGAACGTGCCCTGAAGCTTGTACAGCAACCAGCGGGCACGCTCCATGTTGACCCGCACCTGATCGATCCGCGCCTCGACCGGCACGTTCAGAGCCTTCAGCGTCGCCGCCCCCGCCACGCCGTCGGCCCCCAGGTATTGCTCGACCTGGTACTTCTTCACCGCAGCAATGACCTTGTCGTCGTAGCCGGCCTTTTTCGACGTTTGCGGGTCCAGGTAACCGCCCGCCACCAGACGCGCACGCAATTGTGCGACCGCCACCCCGTCCATACCGGGCTTGAGCGATTGACCTTCGGCGACTTTCGGCCAGCCGCCTGCCTCACGGACCTGGCGCAAACGGGCCAGGCCCTCACGCAAATTGCGGTAGATCGTTTCCTGAGGCGGCGCATCGGCGAATGCACGTGCCACGTCATGGGCATCGAGGGCGGCGAACAGGTTGTTCATGTCTTCGCGGGCATCACCGCCGGCCGGGTCGAAATTCCAGTGAATGTCCAGCCGCGACGGATCGACCTTGCCCCGCCGCAGTTGCAGCAGCGCGGTGATGAACGTGCGGGTGGCGGCCATGTCGAACATCACCCGTTGTGCCGTGGAAGGCATGGCCGCCACCAGCGACTCATGGGCCTGGGCCAGTTCGGTGATGCGAAAATCCGCCGGGTTCAGGCCGTCGATCCGGGTGTCTTCGAGGCTCTTGACCAACTGCGCCACGTCCCGATCATCCGTCCACGCGGCGCGGTAGTTGCGGTGCATATAGAAATCCAGCACCACCCGGTTGATATCCACACGCTGATTGCGCCTGGACGTGAGCAACGGCGGAAAGGCCGAGCGCAGCGGTTCCAGCGATGCCTGAATGGCCTGGCCGAGCGCATCGTCGGGCGCCGCGGCGTCGATTGTGCTGCTTGTCGCAGATACCGGCTCAATCGGCGACGTTTGCCCAATCGCTGCACCGCTGATCAGAAAGCCCATAAAAAATATGCGGCTTATGACGAATGACCTTGTTAATTGCACCATGGATAATCCTTAATCCCCCGTTTCAACCGACTAGCTTTCCGCTCGCTGCTAGCTAGACTCGAAATTATCATGATGAGACCCGACTATGGCGCTAAACCGCTTTGGCCTTTTATTTGCCATTTTACTGACGTGCCTTTCAGTAACGTCAGCCTACGCCGATTCGCTTGAAAACGCGCTGGTCAAAGCAGCACCAGGCGCCGACGCCAAAGTGATTGCCCTGGCCGTTCGCGCAACTCAATGCAGCCGCGCCCAAGGTGTCGCCCCGGCCCAACGGCTGGCAGTGATCGATTACTCCCTGCCCTCGACCGAACAACGCCTGTGGGTCTTTGATCTTAAGCGGCGTAAGTTGCTGTTTCACGAACTGGTCGCCCATGGCCGCAACAGCGGTGAAAACATGGCCACGCTGTTCTCCAACCGCAACGAAAGCCACGCCACCAGCCTCGGCCTGTTCCGCACCCAGCAAAGCTACAGCGGCCAGAACGGTTACTCGCTGCGCATGGAGGGCCTGGAGCCCGGCTTCAACGACAACGCCTTTGACCGCGCCATCGTCATTCACGGCGCGCCCTATGTCAGCCCGGTGCTGGCCCGCGCCAATGGCCGCATCGGCCGCAGCCTGGGTTGCCCGGCCGTTCGCCCGGCAATCGCCCATCGCCTGATCGACTCGATGAAGGACGGGCAGTTGTTGTTTTCCTACTACCCGGACCAACGCTGGCTGAAGTCGTCTTCCTACATCAACTGCGGCGACACCGTGGCCTCAAGGGAAAAACCCGCTTCAAGCCAGAAAACCACGTCCAACCTGTCAAAACTGTAATCCCCGCCTCAGGCTGCTGAAAGGCGCCGCCCGCTAGCCTCGTCGACAAGTTCAACAGGCTGACGGGCGGAACAGACGGCATGCACTCCCACACTTCAAGACGCACTTTCGTCAAAGGGCTGGCCATCGGCGGGCTTTTCGGCGGCCTCGGGTTATGGCGCACACCGGTCTGGGCGCTCGACAGTCCCGGCGAACCGCAGGTGTTGGCCGGCAGCGATTTCGACCTGGTCATCGGCCAATCCCCGGTCAACTTCACCGGCAACCCACGCACCGCGATGACCATCAACGGCGGCATCCCCGGCCCGCTGCTGCGTTGGCGCGAAGGCGATACGGTGACGCTGCGGGTGCGCAACAAACTCAAGGACAGCACCTCCATTCACTGGCACGGCATCTTGCTGCCGGCCAACATGGACGGCGTGCCGGGTCTGAGCTTCAAGGGCATCGAGCCGGGCGGCATGTACGTCTACCAGTTCACCGTGCGCCAGAACGGCACCTACTGGTATCACAGCCATTCGGGGTTCCAGGAGCAATCCGGCGTCTACGGCCCGCTGGTGATCGACGCCAAGGACTCGGAGCCGTTCCAGTACGACCGCGACTACGTGGTAATGCTCAGCGACTGGACCGACGAAGACCCGGTCGGCCTGATGAAGACCCTGAAAAAACAGTCCGACTACTACAACTTCAACAAGCGCACCGTGGGCGACTTCATCCACGACGTCAGCGAAAAGGGCTGGGGGCCGACCGTCGCCGACCGCACCATGTGGGCGCAAATGAAGATGAACCCCACCGACCTGGCGGACGTCGGCGGCGCCACTTACACCTACCTGTTGAACGGCCAGGCGCCGGACATGAACTGGACCGGGATATTCCGCCCGGGGGAAAAACTGCGGCTGCGCTTCATCAACGGCTCGGCCATGAGCTACTTCGACGTGCGCATCCCCGGCCTGAAAATGACCGTGGTCGCTGCCGATGGCCTGCACGTCAAACCGGTGAGCGTCGACGAGTTTCGCATTGCCGTGGCGGAGACCTTCGACGTCATCGTCGAGCCGACCGAAGCGGCCTACACCCTGTTCGCCCAGGCGATGGATCGCAGCGGATACGCACGCGGCACTTTGGCGGTGAAGGCCGGACTGGTAGCACCGCTGCCGCCACTGGACCCGCGCCCCCTGGTGACCATGGACGACATGGGCATGGCCGGCATGGACCACGGCAGCATGGCGGGCATGGATCACAGCAACATGGCCGACATGCCCGGCATGCAGTCGCACCCGGCCTCGGAAACCGACAACCCGCTGGTGGACATGCAAGCCATGTCCACCTCACCGAAACTCGACGACCCGGGCATGGGCCTGCGCAACAACGGGCGCCGCGTGCTCACCTACGCCGACCTGCGCAGCACCTTCGAAGACCCCGATGGGCGCGACCCCGGCCGCACCATTGAGCTGCACCTGACAGGCCACATGGAAAAATTCGCCTGGTCGTTCAACGGCGTGAAGTTCTCTGACGCACAGCCCCTGCGCCTCAAGTACGGCGAGCGGCTGCGCATCGTGCTGGTCAACGACACGATGATGATGCACCCCATCCACCTGCACGGCATGTGGAGCGACCTCGAAGACGAGAACGGCCAGTTCATGGTGCGCAAACACACCATCGACATGCCACCCGGTTCCCGGCGCAGCTATCGGGTCACTGCCGATGCGCTCGGCCATTGGGCCTATCACTGCCATCTCCTGTACCACATGGAAATGGGCATGTTCCGTGAAGTTCGCGTGGAAGAATGAGGCGCACCCCATGATTCGATTCACCCCGTTTTTCATCGCACTCGCGACCTCCACGACGATGGCCGCCAACGATGACATGCAAGGCATGGATCACAGCCAGATGGACCACGGCCAGATGCAGAGCATGGACGACGGCCGGATGCAGCCCGCCGCACCCAGCGAAAGCCGTACGCCCATCCCGCTGCTGACCGATGCCGATCGCGCGGCGGTGTATGTCGATCCCGCCGGTCACCGCGTACATGACAGCGCGCTCAACAGTTTTTTCCTCGCCGACAAACTCGAATGGCAGGACGCCGATGACGGCAGCACCCTGGCCTGGGATTTGTCCGGTTGGGTCGGCGGTGACATCGATCGCCTGTGGCTGCGCTCCGAAGGCGAACACAGCGACGGCGTGACCGAGGACGCGGAAATCCAGGCCCTGTGGGGCCACGCCATTTCCCCGTGGTGGGACGTCGTCAGCGGGGTGCGCCAGGACTTCAAACCCGGCGCCCCGCAAACCTGGGCCGCGCTCGGCGTGCAAGGCATGGCGCTGTATAACTTCGAAGCCCAAGCGACGGCCTTCATTGGCGAAGGTGGCCAGAGCGCCGTGCGGCTGGAGGGCGACTACGACATCCTGCTGACCAATCGGCTGATCCTGCAACCGACCGTCGAACTCAACGCCTACGGCAAAAACGATCCGCAGCGGGGCATCGGCGCGGGGCTGTCCAACACCGAAGCCGGCCTGCGCCTGCGCTACGAAATCCGCCGGGAATTCGCGCCCTACCTGGGCGTGACCTGGAACCGCACCTACGGCAACACCGCCGACTACGCCAGCGAAGAAGGCGAGGAGCGCAGCGAAGCGCGCCTGGTGCTCGGTGTGCGGATGTGGTTCTGAACACCCCCAAACCAACAACAACCGCTTCAAGCGGTATAGGACCTTGCATGCGCCACATAAAACCCGCCGCTGTCGTTATCGCGATGCTCATGAGCACCCTCGCTCAAGCTCACCCGAAACTGCTCGCCTCCACCCCGGCGGAAGGCGCGACAGGTGCCCCGCCGGACAAGATCGAACTGCACTTTTCCGAAAACCTCGTCACCCAGTTTTCCGGGGCAAAACTGCTGATGACCGAAATGTCGGGCATGGCCCATGCCCCGATGCCGGTCAAGGCCAAAGTCAGCGCCGGCAGTGATCCGAAGACCATGCTCATCACACCGACAGCGCCCTTGACTGCCGGCACCTACAAGGTCGAATGGCGCGCGGTGTCGTCGGACACCCACCCGATCACCGGCAACGTCACGTTCAAAGTGAAATGATCGATGAGCGACTCGGCCAATGTCGTGCTGCGGTTTGTGCTGTATGTGGATTTGATGCTGTTGTTTGGCGTCGCACTGTTCGGGCTGTACAGCTTCAGAGGGCAGGAGCGGCTATCCGGGCTGCCCTTTCGCCGCGTGCTGACGGGAACTGCGGGAGTCGGTGCACTGCTGTCCAGCGCAGGCATGGTGCTGATGGCCAGCGCCATGAGCGGCGAATCAGACGTTGCCGAATTGCGTCCGCACCTCGAGATGATGCTGTTCGAGACCGACGTCGGATTGGCCTGGGTCGTGCGGATGATTGCGCTGGTGGTCGCGGGGCTGGCGTTGATGCTTTACCCGCGCGCCCCCGCCAGCAGCCTGCTGATCGCCGCCACGGCCGGCGGCATCGCCCTCGCCAGCCTGGCCTGGAGCGGGCATGGCGCCATGGACGAAGGCAGTCGCCGTTTCTGGCACTTCCTGGCGGACATCCTGCACCTGTTGGCGGCGGGCGCCTGGCTCGGCGCGTTGCTGGCCTTTGCGTTGTTGGCGCAAAACCGCGCCCTGCCAACCCGAGCGCACACAGGATTGCTGGTTCGCGCGGTCAAGCGATTCGAGCCAGTCGGTGCGCTGATCGTGGTGATCATCAGCGTGACGGGCGTGGTGAACTACCTGTTCATCGTCGGGCCGAAACTCGAAGAGGTTCTGCTCAGCCACTACGGAATCCTGCTGGCGATAAAAGTACTGCTGTTTGCCGGAATGCTGGTGTTGGCGGCACTGAACCGCTTCCATCTCGGCCCCTTGCTGGAGCGGTCGTTGCGCGACGGCCAACATCGCACGGCGGCCCACGCACTTCGGCGCAGCGTGGTGGTGGAAATGGCCGCGGCGCTGTTGATTGTGGGGTTGGTGGCGTGGTTGGGGACCTTGAGTCCGGAAGTGGAAACGAGCGGCTTTTAGCGGGTGTTGATTTTTCACAGCGCTAAAAACTTCACTACACTCCCCCCTTCAAAACCACTCCAGCACAAAAGCCCGATAACAATGAAGAAAATCAACAGAGCAATGATGCTCGGCGGTTTGCTCGCACTCTCCCTCGGCGCCCAGGCAGAACCTTCGCACCTGGACAGCGTCATGCAACAGGGACAGCTGCGCGTTTGCACCACCGGTGACTACAAGCCCTACACCTTCAAGGCCGAAGACGGCGAGTATTCCGGCATCGACATCGCCATGGCCCGCAGCCTGGCCGAGAGCCTGGGCGTCAAGGTCGAGTGGGTGCCCACCACCTGGAAAACCCTGATGCCCGACATGCTCGCCGGCAAGTGCGACATCGCCATGGGCGGCATCTCGGTCACCCTCGAACGGCAGAAAAAAGCCTTCTTCAGCACCACCCTGGACGTCGACGGCAAAATCCCGCTGGTGCGCTGCGAAGACCAGGCGCTGTACCAGACGGTCGAACAGATCAACCAGCCCGCGGTTCGCCTGGTCGAACCTGCCGGCGGCACCAACGAAGCGTTCGTCCACGCTTACCTGCCCCGGGCGCAATTGCAGCTGCGCGACAACATCAGCATCTTTCAGGAACTGCTGGATAAAAAAGCCGACGTCATGATCACCGACGCGTCGGAGGCGCTGTATCAGCAGAAGCTCAAGCCCGGCCTGTGCGCAGTCAACCCGACGCACTCCATGCAATACGGCGAAAAAGCCTACCTGCTGCCCCGCGACGACATCACCTGGAAGCTGTACGTCGATCAGTGGCTGCACCTGGCCAAGGTGACCGGCAATTACCAGAAGATTCTGCGGCAGTGGCTGGCGGTGCCCGAGGGCAAATAACGGCGTGCCTGCGACTGGAATGGGTGACCGCCGTCAGGTCGTTTTTCCCGCACGACCTGACGCGAGAACCGCAGGCCAAGGCCTTGGGCCATGCCTTGTCAATTCTCGTTACATGTTTGAAACTACTCTCGCACCGAACGACAGTCCGGTCGATGCCTCGACCGGGCAGCACTCTCAAAAAAGGACAGATAATGAGCAGCACGGATGAATTGCAAACCTACAATGTCAGCCCGAAATGGCAAGAACGCTTCGCTTTTTTTGATCAGCACGGCGGCCCCAAAAGCCCGGATTTCAAACTGGCTTTCAAACAGTTGCCAGCGCGCAAGCGCCTCCTGATCAACCTGAACCTCATCGCGTTTTTTTTCGGGCCGATCTATTTTTTCGTGCTTGGGCTGTGGAAAAAGAACCTGGCGATCATCGCGATCATCGTTGCCATATCCATTGCCCTGACAGTGGTTTTCGCCCTGCTGGGTTATGAAGAAGCACCCAAGGCCTTCAACAGCGGCATGAACGTTGTCTTTGCACTCATGTACGGATTGAGCGCCAACTACGCCTACTACCTGAAACAGGTAAAAGGCTCGCAAGGCTGGAATCCTTTCGAAGGCTTGAGGATGACCTGAGCCTGATCCAGTGCGCAGCGCTGGACATCACGCCAGCGCTGCGCCACCGGTCAATCGTCGTGCAGCAAACCCGAGCTGTACTCGCCAAAGCTATTGCCCAGCGCACTGCCATGGAAATTCATCTTGCTGGCGTTGCTGTTGGTGGGCCCCGGGCCAAAGCCGGCCGGCTGCACCGAGTCGGCTGAATAGTCGCGCTGAGCGCTCATGCCGGAACAGGCGCTCAATAGCACGGCACCCGCGATCAGCGAGACTTTGACCAGGTTTGCGATCATTTTTTCATTCCTGTGGGCTGAGGCGCGGAGGACACGACATTTGGCTGTCATCCTAGGCCTCGTCCGTGCCGGGCATCATGAAATGTTGCGCGGCGACAGCATCGGTTCAGGAACCCTGTGCACCGGGGCTCCATAGAGCCCCGGCGACGCACGATCAGGCAATCAGGTCTGTGCCCGCGAACGTCGCAACACCCACCAGGGAAATCTCGAACTCCGCCGCCGTGTCGGCATCGGTGCTGCCGAACAGGACGCCGCCGGCGAAGCGCACCTGCCCGGTCGCATTGGCACTGAAGGCGTTCGCCCCGATAAAACTGAAAGCATCATTGACCGCGGTGGCCACGTTGGCGTCCAGGGTCGACAGATCGATTTTGTCGCCCTCGACAGTTTTGAAATCCCCGATCACGTCGCGCAATGTGCCCAGGCCCATTTCACTCAAGGCATCGAAATCGAAGCGGTCGGCTCCGACACCGCCTGTGAGCTGGTCAACCCCCACCCCGCCGATCAGCAGGTCGTTACCGGCTCCCCCATTGAGCACGTCATTGCCCGCGCCGCCGATGAGGGTGTTGGCAGCCGTATTGCCCGTCAGGCTGTCGTTGAAATTGCTGCCGGTCAGGTTTTCGAAGGCCAGCAGCGTATCGCTGCCCGAACCGCCGGTGGCCTGGGCAGTGGTCACAGCCAGGCTGGCAGTCACCGCGCTGGCGGCAAAGGTGTAGGACGCGGTATCGACACCATCGCCGCCATTGAGGATGTTGTTGCCGGCCCCGGCAAACAGCGTGTTGTTCAACGTATTGCCGGTACCGTTGGCGGCGGTGGTTGCCAGCAGGCGCAGGTTTTCCACGTTGGCGCCCAGGGTATAACCGGCCAGCGAGCTATAGACAGTGTCCGTACCGCCGGTGGCGGCAACCGCGTTGGTTTCACTGACAACATCGCCGATGTTATCGACAACGTAGATGTCCGAACCCTCGCCTCCCACCATTGTGTCTACGCCGGCACCGCCATCGAGAGAGTCATTGCCGGCACCGCCATTGAGGGCATCGTTGCCCGCGCCGCCGGTGAGAGTATTGGCAGCCGCATTGCCGCTCAGGGTGTCGTTGAAGTTACTGCCGGCCAGGTTTTCGAAGGCCAGCAGCGTATCGCTGCCCGAGCCGCCCGTAGCCTGGGCGGTGCTGACTGCCAGACTGGCAACCACCCCACTGGCGGCAAAGGCATAAGACGCGGTATCGATGCCATCGCTGCCATGGAGGATGTTGTTGCCGGCCCCGGCAAACAGCGTGTTGTTCAAGGTATTACCGGTGCCGTTGGCAGCGGTCGTGGCCATCAGGCGCAGGTTTTCCACGTTGGCGCCGAGGATATAGCCCGCCAGGGTGGTATAGACAGAATCCGTGCCGCCGGTAGCGGCAACGGCGTTGGTTTCACTGACCACATCACCGACGTTATCGACAATGTAAATGTCCGAACCGTCGCCACCGACCAGCGTGTCTGCACCGGCACCACCATCAAGGGTGTCATTGCCGGCAGCGCCATTGAGGGCATCGTTGCCCGCGCCGCCACTGAGGGTATTGGCACCCGCATTGCCGGTCAGGGTGTCGTTGAAGTTACTGCCCGCCAGGTTCTCGAAGGCCAGCAACGTATCGCTGCCCGAGCCCCCCGTTGCCTGGGCGGTCGTCACAGCCAGGCTGGCCACCACCGCAGTGGCGGCAAAGGCATAGGACGCGGTATCGACACCATCGCCGCCATTGAGGATGTTGTTGCCGGCCCCGGCAAACAGCGTGTTGTTCAAGGTATTGCCAGTACCGTTGGCGGCGGTTGTCGCCACCAGGCGCAGGTTTTCCACGTTGGCGCCCAGGGTATAGGCGGCCAGAGAACTACTGACGGTATCCGTGCCACCGGTGGCGGCGACAGCATTGGTTTCACTGACCACATCGCCGACATTATCGACAACGTAGGAGTCCGAACCGTCACCACCGATCAGCGTGTCTGCGCCGGCGCCGCCGTTGAGGGTGTCATTGCCCGCGCCGCCGTTGAGGGTGTTGGCGCCCGCATTGCCAGTCAGGGTGTCGTTGAAGTTACTGCCGGTCAGGTTCTCGAAGGCCAGCAGCGTATCGCTGCCGGAACCACCGGTGGCCTGGGCGGTGGTGACCGCCAGGCTGACCGTCACCGCACTGGTGGCAAAAGCGTAGGACACAGTATCGATGCCATCGCCGCCATTGAGGATATTGTTGCCGGCACCGGCGAAGATCGTGTTGTTCAATGCATTGCCGGTACCGTTCGCGGCAGTCGTGGCCAACAGGCGCAGGTTTTCCACGTTGGCGCCGAGGACGTTGGTCGCCAGCAGACTGTTGACCGTATCGATGCCACCGGTAGCCGCAACGGCGTTGGTTTCGCTGACGACATCGAACAGATTATCGACGAAGTAAGTGTCGGAGCCGTCGCCGCCGGTCATCCGGTCTGCGCCGCCACCGCCGTTGAGCGTGTCGTTGCCGGCGTCGCCGTTGAGATGGTCGTTTGCGCTGCCGCCCGTGAGGGTGTCGTTCCCCGCCCCGGCATCGATGACCACGCTTCCCACCCCCGCCCAGGTCAGCACGTTGGCCGCGGCATCGCCCGGCAGGCCCGTGACTTTGTTGCCGCTTGCATCGAACCGCTGGAAGTAATTGCCGAAACCGGCCCCATCCTGGCCGATCGACTCCCAGACAACCACATAACCACCATCAATCAGTGTGGTCACCCGCGTGATGACCTGGTCGCCCGCTACCGTCGTATTGACCCGGGTTTCCGCACCGACCAGAACGCCACTGGCATTAAGACGCTGAGTGAAAACGCCATCGACATCACCCGGGCCATTACCCACCCAAGTGACCAGGTAGCCACCGTCGAACATTGCCGAAACGTGAGGCTCCCCCTGACCACCAGGGGTCGTGGTGTTGACCCGGGTCTGCGCACCGATCTTGCCGCCGGCGGAGTTATAGAGCTGGGAAAATACGTCTCTTTGTTCCACTCCGGTAACCGTATTAGGGTAAGACTCCCAGATGAGCAGGTAATTGCCGTTGGCCTGCACAGCGACCATATGCTCGGACTGAATCTCCGCAGAGGGTGTGTTGACCAGGGTTTCCACACCGACCTTGGCGCCAGCCGAGTTAAAGCGCTGGGTGAAGATGCCGTAGTCATCTCCCGGGCCACTCCCCTCCCACACCGCCAGGTAACCACCGTCGGGAACACCAAAAATCTGTGGAAAATCCTGAGGCCCCACCGTGGTGGTGTTGATATGAACCTCCCCACCGACCTTGACCCCGCTGGCATTGAAACGCTGCAGATAAGACCCGAAGTCGCCAGGGGTTTCCTCAGCCCCCCAGGTCACCACATAACCACCGTCGGCCAACGCGGTAATTTCAGGGGAATCGCGAAAGCCCGCCGTGGTTGTATTGACAACAGTTTCGCCACCGACCTTGGCCCCGCTGGCGCTGTACTGCTGGGTAAAGATGCAATCAGCCCCCCCGGTATTGAGGCCGGACCAGGTCACAACGTAACCGCCGTTCAACAACCCGACCACCGAAGGCTGACTCTGCTCGCCCGCCAGCGTGGTGTTGACCAGCGTCTCGCCACCCACCTTCGCGCCGCTGGCGTTATAGCGCTGGGTGAATATTCCAGTGGCATCGCCAAGACCATTGCCATGCCAGGCGATGACAAAACCACCGTCGATTAGCCCATAGATATTCGGATCTTCCTGATCGCCTGCAGTGGTGGTGTTGATTAGAGTTTCACCAAAATTGGGCATGGCACACACCTTCTGGAAGGGGACGAGGCGGGACGGGGGGAATTTGTCAGATGAGATTAGATGGGTGCCATCAGAATGCTAGCTCGTCTGTCGGGTGTGTTGCCGTTTGTGTAAGCGATCAAGCAAGTTAGCAACGCCACGTCATTCCTGTTTGCGCCTTGGTTTGTCTAATCCTGATAAACTCCCCCACCTCCCAGCCTCACCGATTCCAGATTCCCAATGTCCGCAGCCAACGCTACACCCGCCCCGCTCTCCCGCCGTTTTTCCGTCGCGCCGATGATGGATTGGACCGACCGCCACTGCCGCTTTTTCCTGCGCCTGCTGTCGAAAAACGCCCTGCTCTACACCGAAATGGTCACCACCGGAGCCCTGCTCAACGGCGATCACGAGCGTTTCCTGCGGCACAACGAGGCCGAGCATCCGCTGGCGTTGCAGCTTGGCGGCAGTGTGCCGCTGGACCTGGCGGCGTGTGCGCGCCTGGCGCAGGAGCATGGTTACGACGAGGTGAACCTGAATGTCGGCTGCCCGAGTGATCGGGTGCAGAACAATATGATCGGTGCGTGCCTGATGGGGCATCCGCAGTTGGTGGCCGATTGTGTGAAGGCGATGCGTGATGCGGTGTCGATTCCGGTGACGGTCAAGCATCGGATCGGGATCAACGGGCGGGACAGTTACGAGGAGCTGTGTGATTTCGTCGGCACGGTGCGCGATGCCGGGTGCACCAGTTTTACCGTGCACGCGCGGATCGCGATTCTGGAGGGGTTGTCGCCGAAGGAGAACCGCGACATTCCGCCCCTGCGCTATGACGTGGCGGCGCAGTTGAAGGCGGACTTTCCGGAGCTGGAGATCATTCTCAACGGCGGCATCAAGACGCTGGAGGCCTGCCACGAGCATTTGCAGACCTTCGACGGTGTGATGTTGGGCCGCGAGGCGTATCACAACCCTTATGTGATGGCCGAGGTGGACCAGCAGCTGTTCGGCAGCACGGCGCCAGTGATCACACGTGCTGAAGCACTGGCGCAGCTGCGGCCGTATATCGCTGCACACGTCGACGCCGGCGGTTCGATGCACCACATCACTCGCCATGTGCTGGGGCTGGGCACCGGGTTCCCGGGGGCGCGCAAGTTTCGGCAGTTGTTGTCGGTGGATATCCACAAGGCCAAGGAACCCCTGGCCTTGCTGGATCAAGCTGCGGAGCTGCTTGAAGGGCGTTAATGCCCGGTTTTTCTCGCCATTTCAGCCAGGCGGTTTGATCCGCCTGGCGCACCTGTCAGCCGGCGGCCGTCGCCGTCCAGTTCACCCAACCGAATGCCCAGGTTGCCAGGATAAACAATCCGAAAGCGATCCGGTACCACGCGAAGGCGGCATAACTGTGGTTCGCAATGAACTTGAGCAAGCCGCGTACGGCGATCATGGCGAAAAAGAACGCTGTGACGAAGCCCAGGGCGAATACCGGCAGGTCGCTGGCCTGGAACAGTTCCCGGTACTTGTAACCTGAATACACCGCCGCGCCGACCATGGTGGGCATCGCCAGGAAGAACGAGTACTCGGTGGCCGCCTTGCGCGACAGACCAAACAGCAAGCCGCCGATAATGGTCGATCCGGAGCGGGAAGTGCCCGGTATCATCGCCAGGCATTGCGCGAAGCCTACCTTCAGCGCATCCGGCCAGCGCATGTCGTCGACATGGTCGACGTGCACCACGTGGTCCCTCTGCTCCGCCCACAACATGACAATGCCGCCCACGACCAAGGCGACTGCCACGGTGATCGGGTTGAACAGATAGTGATGAATCTGCTCGGCGAACAATACACCCAGAACCACGGCCGGAAGAAAACCGATCAGCAAGTTCAGGCTGAATCGTTGTGCATTACGCTGGGTCGGCAGTCCTTTGACGATCTCTGAGATTTTGCGCCGAAACTCCCAGACAACGGCAAGAATGGCGCCCAACTGAATAATGATATTGAACGCCATGGCGCGTTCACCGCCAAATCCCAGCAAGTCCGCTACAATAATCTGGTGACCCGTACTGGAGATCGGCAAAAACTCAGTCAGGCCCTCTACCGCGCCCAGGATCAACACTTTGAAAAGGGTCCAGAAATCCATCAATCCTCCGTCAGACCGTTCTTTGGGAACGATCCGTCAACTGCACTCAGATATTGAGTAGCTCAAGCAAAACAATCGAGACATCCACACCCATTACCTGATGTAGCGAGAAAGAATATGTCTTATCAAAAGACACACTCAAGCCATGTTAATAATCGTCCGAGTACGAACGCCCCGGAACTATATTTAGGTATTTAGTGGAAAAAAGTCTCGCCACTCAATAAAGTGTGATCGCTCTCACACTATTTGTGTTTCTTAGTAGATTCAGCACCTTGGCATGAATGGTGGCACGCAGTGGGCCAAATAGTGGCAAAAGGACATAAAAAATAATCGCCATCGTTTCAAAAGAGTGGCACAATTCCATATTGCCACCATCTAACGGCACTACTCCACTAGTTCAGCTCACCGGAAAAAGTCAACTAAAAGCTTGAAAAGCTTAACTATTGTTAGAAAACTCGGAAGCCACGTCTAAAATTCGCGTAAATGTTACCAATTGTCAGTCACAGATGAGAACCGGTGCTTTAACATCCCGATGTCAGCACCTATTCGAGTCAATGCATGATGCTTACAGGGAACTTAGCGACTAGAAGCCAGCGCCAGACAAACGATGAACCCGGAGTTCTCACTCTGGGTCGTACCCGTGGCGTGGCTGAACATTTTAGAGCGCTAGTCGCAAGGCATGTGCGGACCGATATGGCACTAGAGGCCAATTCCTACACTAGTACAGTCAAGAAGAATGAACGCTCCGGTTCGTATCGCGCCATCTTCATCATCATCGACAGCCCTCCGGCCCTCGAAGAAAGCCTCGCGCTAGTGGAAAACCTGCGCAACGGCAACTTGAAACCCATCATTTGCGCGGTCATCACAGGCCGAGGCACCTACAACAAGATCAAGTACTATCTTGCGGGGGCCGACTACTGTATCAAGCTCAATACCCTTTCCGATGAAAGCCCTGAGTCGCTCGCCGAGTTCTTCAGCAGTGAAGAATGGCAAAGAGATATCAATTTGATATTGGACCCTACCCGTATTTGCCTACTGGGTACCAGCAAGAAGCTGGACATCTCCTTTGCAGAAATGAAGATCCTGGAAGCCTTTGCGCAAACCAGTAACCACATACTAAGTCACGATGAAATCGCCAACATCATGGGGCTCAACACCAACTTTTATGACCCCAGGGCTTTGGAAAAGTCGATCAGCCGCCTTCGTGGAAAAATCAAGGACATGTATGGCACAAACGCCATCCAAAGCATCAGGGGGCATGGGTACAGGTTGATGAGAGGTCTGATTTCAACCCCCTGACACACAGAAGTGATGGCGCTTTAGCACCAACTAAACAGACGTTTTTCTCAACAGCACAAAGATCTCGACTTCATCGTTTTTTTTGTATTTCATACCAAAGGCATTTATCGATTCCATGACCGTGGCAACATCGAACCATAACAATAAAAGTTTATTCTATAGCAGCAGATCGAGTGGAACCCATCGAGGGCCAAACTTGGGCCCAGACCCTGCCTTTCGACTACTTCCCAGGGAGTCATTGCTCCCCTGCCGATCATCTTTTAGCCAAATTTGGTGTGTACTTCAGGAGAGAGACATGGAAACTAGTACAACCCTCCCAAGAAAATACTTTGTCGTCGTGACCCACAGCACAACGTCTCAGCGTGAACTTGAGACCATCCTGTCCAGTGAGCGCTTCAACTCGTTTGGCACCTCCCAGGCACAAATGTTTATTGAAGGTGTTGCTTCGCCCTCTTCCGCTCCTGTGCTGATGGAGTTCAGCTACCCAAGCGTTTCAAGGAAAAACGTCGCGCGCAGTATCGAACATGATACACAGCGACTACTGGCCACCCTGGAATCCGAATGGCTGGCAGCGCAATCGACGAATCCTTTCCACAGCATGCCGGCAACAGCCGGGGCAGCCAGCGACATTGCGCGAACCATCGAGGGCGATACTCCTTGCAGCAAGGCCTGGCAACTCGACAAGGATCAAAGCGCATTGGTAAAAGAGGGCGTCGAGATCAGCCTGACCGGGTTGGAAGCCGCGCTGGTAAAGAAAATGCTGCACCATGAAGAGCGTGTCGTCAGTCGAGACGAACTGATCCTCAGCATCGGCAGGGAGCCGGAACAATACCGTGGCCTGGAAATGTGCCTGAGTCGGCTGCAAGACAAATTCAAAATGGCCAGTAACGGTGAACGCCTGTTTCGTGCAGTAAGGAATCGTGGCTATTGCCTGATCCAGGAAGTCGTGGCGTAAACGCTTACACCTTTAGCGAATAAAACAAACAGAAACAGTGCGATTACAACAATAAAAAAAGCACTCTGTTTGGTTTCAACCTCCGCGCCAGTCAAACCGCCCTCATCCCCACCCCTCCAACAATACCAAACACCACTCTAATTATTCACCCCCTTCCATTCGACCTTTTCTAACGCTCGGCCTTTTCTAAAAACTTAATAGTTGGCACTTTGCCATCTTGTTAGAACTCGTCAGACAGCATCCCCGCTAATAACTTAGTCTATTGACTGACGACAGTTCGGCATATCGACGTTGTTACCTCAGGACACTCACTACAACAACAATAAAAAGTCTGTTTAACAACTCGGATTTCAACTGTCGAAACCTGAATGGACGTCTTTTGGGGATATTGTATGGATCTTACTCTTAGTATCAATCGAAACACCGGCCTCAAGGGACTTACCTTTTGGGGGCAATGGGCGCTGGCACAGGGCTTTGTAGTTTCTCTGTTGTTCATACTTGCCGAGCGGCACACTGGAACGGTCGAGTTCTATTACCGAATGTGCGCAACGCTCGCCGTACTGGCCTCGGTTCCGGCTTATACGTTCAGTGGCGTGTACCGAAAAAGAGACAATTATCTGTCAGGGCTGGGACGCCTGTTCATGGGCTGGTCCATGACGATGGCGGCGCTGGCCTGCATCGCGTTTATCTGCAAGGCCGATGAGCTGTTTTCCCGGCAAGTCATCCTGGGTTGGGCGGTGTACGGTTTCCTCGGCCAGGCGTTGCTGTATGCGCCGCTGCATGCGTTCTCGAAGTTCTACCAGCGGTCCCGCAAAAGCGAGCATAAAACCCTGATCGTCGGCACCGGTGAACTGGCGCTGGGATTGGCGAACAAACTGAGCGACCTCGAAAACCTGCCATTGGTGGGCCTGGTCAGCAACGGTGCCCTTCCTGTCATGGAGCCGGGCGCACCGCGCATCGTCGGCGCCCAGGAAGACCTGCTGGAACTGATCAAGACCCATGACATCCGTCGCTTGTACATCACCCTGCCCCTGTCGGAAGCGGCAAAAATCGAAGCCATGTACGTCGATTTGCTGGATGCCAGCGTTGACGTGGTCTGGGTGCCGGACTTGAACAGCCTGACGCTGCTCAATCACTCGGTGAAAGTCGTGGACGGCCTGCCGGCGATCTACTTGAACGAAAGTCCGCTGACCAGCCGGCCCACCGCCGCGCTCAGCAAAAGCCTGGTGGAAAAAAGCGTGGCCCTGCTGGCCATTATCCTGCTGAGCCCGGTTTTGCTAGTCATTGCCCTGGCCGTGAAGCTCAACTCCCCCGGCCCGGTGTTCTTCAAGCAGGACCGTCATGGCTGGAACGGCAGGGTGATTCAGGTCTGGAAGTTCCGCTCCATGCGTGTGCACGATGATCATGAGGTCAAGCAGGCCAGCCGTAATGACTCGCGCATCACCGCCGTCGGACGCTTCATCCGTCGCACTTCGCTGGACGAGTTGCCGCAACTGTTCAACGTGCTGCAAGGGCACATGGCACTGGTCGGCCCGCGCCCTCACGCCATCGCGCACAACAACTACTACTCCGGGAAGATTCTCGCCTACATGGCGCGCCATCGAATCAAACCGGGCATCACTGGCCTGGCGCAGATCAACGGTTGCCGTGGCGAGACCGACACCATCGACAAGATGCAGAAGCGTGTCGAGATCGACCTCAAGTACATCAACAACTGGTCGTTGTGGCTGGACCTGAAGATTTTGGTGAAGACGCCGTTCACCTTGTTGTCGAAAGACATCTACTGATGGTTTAGGGCTGCACAAGGCAACACCGCAAGGGGACGCAAGTCCCCTTTTTTGTGGCTGTGATTTGGGAGTCGGGGGTCTACCCGGATTTCTGGATCAGCAAAAAACCACTGTAGGAGCTAGCCTGCTCGCGAAGGCGTTGGGTCCGTCAACATCAATGCTGAATGTACCGACGTCATCGCGAGCAGGCTCGCTCCTGCAGGTTACTCGGTGATCTTCTCGAAGTTGCGATAGAACATGTCGTCGTCGCGACTGTCGGTCATGGAGTGCAACTGGTAGCTGCGATTGAGCCGTGCACCGCCGTCCCGGGTCAGTGGCGACCAGACGAGGTTGGCGCGACGCATGGTCGACATGCTCATCAGTTCGTCGAACGGAATGGACAGGTAGATGCCTTTGTCGAAACTACCTTCGCCGTATTCAGCACCGGTTGCGGTGGTGATCGTTGCCCAGGCGCCAAACCGTACCCCGTTGGAAAACTCTCGCGAGATATCCAGCGTGCCGCCCCAGTCGCCTGCCAGGTAACGCCCGACGCTGACGGCTGCCAGCGTATCGTAGGGCAAGTCGGTGTAGCCGGTGATGTGGCCGGTTACCACTGAATAATCACGCAAGCCAAACCCTTGGTCGAACTCACGCTGGCGGACGTAGTTCAGGTCCGCGCCCACCGACCAGCGCTCGCCGGTCGGACGGAACAGCACCTCGCCCCCGACGCCGGCAAACATCGACTCCAGGTAGCCACCGTAGACCATGCCATACAGGTCCTTGTCCAACTGTTCGGCATGGCTGAACTGGAACAACGGCATGGTGACGTCGGACGTGGTCATGTACTGGCGCAAGTCCGTGCGCACGCGGGGCAAGCCGCTGGGTGCGTCATAGGTGAACTTGTCGAAGTTGTTGATCAGGTTGGCACTGAGCAAGCCGCTCCACCAGGTGTTGCGGTTGAAGCGGTACTCGGCGTCCGCGTCGGCACTGAACTGATAGAGCAAGCCATCGGGGCCACCGACGTTCTGCTTGAAGCCCAGTCCGACGCCATAAGCGAATGGCTGCATCGCTTCGGTGTAGAGGGTTTTCTCGTTGTGCGGCATCGCCGGGTTGATTTCGGTGGTGCGGTGCAGCGTTTGCAGCGGCTCCTCGTTGTTGATCACTTCGCGGAAGGTTTGCCGTGGCACGCTGGTTTCTTCGAGGGGCAAGTCGTAGCGCTTGTTCACTACGGTGAACCAGTCGATATCGTCGTTGACGCTGTTGTCCAGAATCCGGCTCGCCCGGCCAACGGCCTTGGCCGAATGGAAGTAACGCTGCTGCTCGCCATACACGATCAACTCGGAATCGCGCTGGCTGATGCGCTCGACCTTGTACCCGGCATTTTGCTGCAGGCGCCGGGACACATCGGCCCAGTTGACCTGATCCATCCCGGTGCTTGGCGCTTTCACTGGCAAGGGTTCAGCCGGCGGGTCGAACGTCTTCGCCGGCGCCTTGCGGCTGACAAAGTTGGTATGGAAAGTGACACCGAACATCGCCGTGTTGCCGCGCTCCCAGGCCGCGCTGACGTCGATCGAGTCAGTCAGCTTGAACACCGCGCCGAGGTTGATCGGCGAGTCCTGCTTGATCTCGTTGTCCTTCGGCTCGTGCTTGTAATCGTTGCCTTCGTATTCGAGTTTCAGACTGAGCCGATCCCAGGGCGTCTGATAGCTCACGCCGCCGAAAAAGGAAGGGCTGCCGCGAAAATAGGCCCCGGCGTTGACATCACCGGTGCCCTCGCTGTCGGGCCGGGTCTTGAAGCGATCACTGATGTAGCCCAGCGGGTTTTCGAAGTCACCGCGGTTGCCCAGGTAACCCCAGGCAATGCCGGCGCTGAAATCAAGATTGTCGTAGCGCTTGTTGGCCACCACGAATTCACTGGAGAACAGGCCTGTACCACCGATGTCCCGGAAGCCCACGGCCACCTCGGGCGCCCAATGGCTTTCTTCCCACAGGCGGGCCTTGAGGTCGACCGCCTTGTCCTTGTAGCTCTGGCTGCCACTCAGCGATTCAGGGCCGTAAGGGCGGTTGGTGATCGCGGTGTAGCGAAACGAGCCTTCCAGCCACTCAAATGGCTGAAGTGAAACGCTGTAGCGACTATAGGGGTCGGTGCGGTTGGCATTCAGACTCAACTCACCGGCCGGCGCCATGCGCGCCGTCGGCGTTTGTAACAAGCCTGCGCCACCGAAATCATTCTGGGTAATGCGTGGTTCTGCATGAGCCAGACCACACGGCAATAACAATACGGCTGCAAAACGTAAATTCAACGAACCACCTCAGCCAGCTGCGTGGCAATAAATTCGGCCAACTGCTGATTCAGTTCAGGGATAGGCGGATCAAGGTCATCGCTTTTGACCGGGACCAGAATCTTGCTGCCGGCGGCAGGTATCTGCCCGCTCTCGCGATTCCAGTGGGCAATGCCGACGCGCCGGGTGACGCCGTTGGGCTGGATCAACCACAGGTAATCGGCGTCCGCATCGACAAGCGGTGTGCAACCCTGCAGGTAATCGCGGGCCTCTTGCAGCGCTTGATAGGGCAACCGACACGACTCGGCGACAGCGCCGAGCACCTCGACTTCGTCGACCCGCAACGGGTAGATGAGGCGATCGCCGTCGTCCAGGCGAATGTTGCGGGCAAACCCGACTTCCACGGCGACCGGGTCCAGGACAGCCACCTGGCGCCCAGTGACCGGCATGCGCCTGACTTGCTCGGCCAACCGCACCGCCAGGGCAGCCCGGCTCGGCCTGTCGAAAAGCACGGCCATGCGCTGCAGCACGTCCAGATCAAACAGCACCCCGACCTTGAGCCGGGTCTGTTGCTCGACCAGGGACTGACGCAGCAATACGCCCGCCAACCAGTAACTCTCGGCATTGGGCTGTGCCACGCTGATCACGTCCAGCAATCGCCCGCCCGCCGGCAGCTCGACCGCCCCCGGATTGGCAACATCACCGGTGACGGTGACCGTTGCATGGCAGGCGCCGGCGATGAACAGCAGGCATGCCGATAGAGCCCTGACCCGCTTCACCGGGCATGCCTGCGGTCAGGGGTCAGTTGCACGATCTTGACCCGCAGCTGCGAGGTCAGTTGCTGCTCACTCTGCACAATGAAACCGTCAACGGGATCGACCCAGTAACGATTGGTCGCACGCAGGCCGATGGCCGGCGCGTCAATCTGCTCATCGACACGTAGCACGGCATATTCCTTGTTGAGGATTTCCAGGGTTTCCATGGATTTGCGGAAGAAGCGACTGTTCAAGGTCACCCCGACTTCCTGGCCCTGGTAGAGATCGATCCAGCGCTTGCTGGTGTAGCCATCCGGTACTTGATGGAGGCCTTGCTTGAAGGGCGAGACGTCAGCGAGGCGCGTCCCGTCCAGATCACCGCCCAGGCCCAGGCCGATGCTGCGCACCGCGAGACCGTCGCGCATGAGCAGAACCTGTTTGCCGGACGCGACCCAGAACTGCAGGTCGCCGCGCTCACGCACCAGCGCCAGCACGCCGGAACCGGACGGCGTGGTCAGCTTGAGCTGGGGAAAGCGCACATCCGCCACCTGGGCCGCCGTCACGTCCAGCTCATCCGGGCCCGCCACCGCCGATTTGAGGTTGGTCATCGAAGCAACCATCAGCGGGTTACAGCCACACAACATCAAGGCCGCTATCAAGCAGACGCCAACATTCAACGTTCTCACGATCGGACCCGGCCTTAATTGCTGTTGCTGCTGACTTCACTCATGTTCTTCGCCGCGGAAGCGCCCGAACCGACAATCGCCGCCGACGGCACCAATTGGCTGACGAAGCGATTCCAGCGAGTCACGTTGGCAGGACCGACGTAGACAACGTCCTGGGGACGTACTTCAAAGTGCGTGGCCAGCGCCATGGCGGTCGGTGATTCTGCTTGCAGTTGGTAGACCTTCGCCGGTTCGACATCGAGGTTTTCAACCCCCTGATCACGTACACGGCGTTACCGTTGGAGGTGGTCTGACTCAATCCGCCGACCGAGCCCAGCACATCGGACAGGTTCATGGTGGCAGTCTTGAAGCTCAGTGCGCGGGGCTGGTTGACCTCACCCATGACGTAGATGCGCTTTTTGTCGTTGTACGGCAGATACAACTGATCGCCACCCTTGAGGTAGACGTTCTGCAACTCGGAATCCGGCTGGTTGAGCGTGTCGAGATTGAGCGTGTAGACCCGCCCGTTTCGCGTCAGCAACAGACCGGACAAGTCCGCACTCGTCGTATCGATACCGGCAGAACCGAGGGCCTCGACCACACTGAGCGGGTTGGTGGAAATCGCTTGCGGACCGGCCTTCGAAACGGCGCCCGTGACCACGACTTTCTGACTGGAAAAGCGCAACACGGCGACATCCACCTGCGGGTCCGCGATGAAGGCCGACAACCTTTCTTCGATGTCCGATCGCAGTTGCTGGACGGTCTTACCGGCCGCCTGCACCTCTTTGATAAACGGGTAGTACAGCGTGCCATCGGCCCGAACCAGGCGACCGTTGGCATCAATCTGCTGTTGCGCGCCGGAGGGTGCGGTCAGCTCCGGGTGATCCCAGACCGTGATGTACAGGACATCGTTACTGCCGATGCGGTACTCGGCCGGTGCCGCCAACAGTTCCGTCGGCACGGACTCACGCTTTTGCGTGGCCCTGTTCATGGCGATGAGCTTGGGCGTGATCGGAATGAGCTCGACCCGGCTGCTCTCACTGGCGCCCTGGCGTGTGATATCACTGGTGCTCAGGTATTGGCCGGGGGAAAACATGCAACCTTGTAAAGCGATGCTTGCCAACATTAAAAGAGAAAAACTACGAGTCATAATGGCACTACGCTATTCAAGGGCGAATCTCAAAACAAAGTCACCCGATTTGCATCGGGCGACCTTGTACTGCACCAACAGATGTTTCAGTTAGTTGTGCGTACCGGTTGTACCCGTGGTACCTGTCGTACCCGTCGTACCGCCGTTTGCACTTCCACCACTGTTGGACGCTGCTACAGCACTGGCGACCATTGCAGTACTGGCTGCAGTGGCTTGAGTCGCCGCCACGCTACCCAATACATTGGTCGCAGTTGTAAGCGGCGCTTCTACCGCGGACGCCCAGTTGCTCAACATCGTCAACAGGGCAATTGCCATCACTTTCTTCATATCAACTCCTTTCTAACATTCGACCTGATCGAAATCGGGTAGTGCGTTAGAGGTGGTAGAGTTCAAGCCCGCGAAAAGTGCGGACAAGATCCGTCGTTCTTTCACAGTCTTACCCAACTAATAAAAGTCGAACGGCAGGTTTATATCTACGGACTTGCAAAAGGCATAGCCAGTGTATTTTCCCGACAACATCTAACAACCCGACCGAAAATAACGTTAGGCTAAAACGCCATCATCCCAGGTAGCCTTTGGGGTGATTCGATTGCCAGCGCCAGGTATCAATGACCATGTCCTGCAAGTTGCGCGTAGCCTTCCAGCCCAGCTCTTTCTCCGCCTTGGAAGGATCGGCCCAGCTCTCGGCGATATCACCCGAGCGACGCGGCATCATCCGATAGGGCACCGGCTGACCGCAGGCCTGCTCGAACGCCCGCAGTACTTGCAACACGCTGTAGCCGTCGCCCGTGCCCAGGTTCCAGGTATGAATGCCGGTGCGCCCGGCGATGGACTGCAAGGCCTTGAGATGGCCGTCCGCCAGGTCCACGACGTGGATGTAGTCGCGCACCCCGGTGCCGTCGACCGTGGGGTAGTCGTTACCGAAGATCGACAACTCTTGCAGGCTGCCAACCGCCACCTGGCTGATGTAGGGCACCAGGTTATTCGGAATGCCGCTCGGGTCTTCGCCCAGATGGCCGCTGTCATGCGCGCCGATCGGGTTGAAGTAACGCAACAACGCGATGCTCCAGCGCGGCTCGGCCAGGCTCAGGTCACGCAGCACATTTTCGACGATCAGCTTGGATTGACCGTAGGGATTGGTCGGGTTGCCCGTGGGGAAATCCTCGCGGATCGGCATCTGCTCCGGCTCGCCGTAGACCGTGGCCGACGAACTGAACACCAGGCGAAACACCCCGGCAGCGGCCATCGCCTGACACAGCGTGATGCTGCCGCTGACGTTGGTCTCGTAATACTCAAGCGGCTTGCGCACGCTCTCGCCCACAGCCTTGAGACCGGCAAAATGCAGGACAGCATCGATGGCATGCTGCTGGAAAATCCGGTCCAGCAAGGCCCGATCGCACACATCGCCGCGAATCATCAGCGCACTCTTGCCGCAAATGACTTCCACCGCGTGCAATGCCG
Source organism: Pseudomonas sp. S2_H10 (assembly GCF_054668285.1). Taxonomy (NCBI): domain Bacteria; kingdom Pseudomonadati; phylum Pseudomonadota; class Gammaproteobacteria; order Pseudomonadales; family Pseudomonadaceae; genus Pseudomonas; species Pseudomonas sp. S2_H10. The sequence continues at coordinate 5,851,978 of NZ_CP162754.1, read as the reverse complement.
CATCGCTGCTGTTGCAAAGATTATCCAGCACAACAACTTCATAGCCTGCCTCAAGCAGTGCGAGCGTGGTGTGCGAACCGATATATCCAGCTCCACCCGTTACCAGAATTTTCATAGCGCGGTCCATAGTGGGAAAGGTGCGAAGTTGCTCGTCAAGCGCCTCTTGTTAAAGGTGTGTGCTGAACCACACAAATAAGAGCGACAACAACCCAAAACAAAATTAGTTCAACGACTAGCAATAAATATTTTTTCAGACCAAACTGTATTGCGGGATACTTATTAGCATTCCGACGCACGCACCACTATCAACAGATACCGACTAAAAATAACCAACAACTATCAACCCGACATCTCATAACATTGTCGCGTTATCCGCACATTGCTATTTGCCACTAGCGGCCATACTCAGGTATTAAAGTAAGCCTTCAATAAACATTGAAACTTGCAATCACTCGTTATTGCGCGCACCCGTTGTCCGTGTTCTATGACTGTCCAGGATACTTTTATGATTCGTAAATGTTTGTTCCCCGCTGCCGGCTATGGCACTCGTTTCTTGCCAGCGACCAAAGCCATGCCCAAGGAAATGCTGCCGATCGTCAACAAGCCATTGATCGAGTACGCCGTCGAAGAAGCACGGGACGCCGGCCTGCAACACATGGCGATCGTCACCGGGCGGGGCAAGCGTGCGCTGGAAGACCACTTCGACATCAGCTATGAACTGGAGCACCAGATTCGCGGCACCGAGAAAGAGAAGTTCCTGGCCGGAACCCGCGAGCTCATCGACACCTGCACCTTCTCCTACACCCGTCAGGTGGAAATGAAGGGCCTGGGCCACGCCATTCTCAGTGGCCGTCCGTTGATCGGTGACGAACCCTTCGCCGTGGTACTGGCCGATGACCTGTGCCTGAACCTGGAAGGTGATGGCGTTCTCACGCAAATGATCGAGCTGTACAAGAAATACCGCTGCTCGATCGTGGCCATCCAGGAAGTCCCCCGCGACCAGACCCACAAGTACGGCGTGATTGCCGGCGAGCCGATCTCCGACGGGATCTACCGGGTCAACAACATGGTGGAAAAACCGGCCCCACAGGACGCCCCATCGAACCTGGCAATCATCGGCCGCTACATTCTGACGCCGGATATCTTCGACCTGATCGCCGACACCGAACCGGGTAAAGGTGGCGAGATCCAGATCACCGACGCGCTGATGAAACAGGCGCAGAACGGCTGTGTGCTGGCCTACAAGTTCAAGGGTTTGCGCTTCGATTGCGGCGACGCCGAGGGTTACTTGCAGGCGACCAACTTCTGCTACGAAAACGTGTACCTCAAGGGCCGCTAAGACGGCTCCAGCACCCGACGCCCACTCTTCATTTCAGGCAGGCCAACCATGAACATTAAAAAACTCTCGGCATACATTGAAATGGAGGTGGGCAACCTCGGGGTGATGTCCTCGTTATCGCGCCATCAGCGGTTGCCGAGCGCCAACGAATCCTGGCTCGGCCCCACTCTGCTGGTGGAACGGATCGGTATGTTTCCCTCTTCCGGAGACATCCGCCGGCCGATGCTCGACCCCTATCCCCTCCTCGCTCACCTGAAAAGGCTTTACCGCGGGCAGGCGCTGGAAATCGATGACCGCGATGGACTGAAAGTGATTTTCAGCGACTGGCGATTCCGGGTGCGCATTTGCTGCAATGACCCGGCCATCATCATCAATGTGGAGACCCGTTGCGCTACGCAACTGATGCCGCTTAAAACCGCAGAGCTGCTCGCTCATCTGGAGCACTTCGAATCGGCTGCCCTGTGCTGATACCCCGGAGTTGCCACCGACAAGAAGACGATAGAAGTAATCAGCGATCACTTGCCCACCCGTGGCCGGCACCGGATGAATCTTGTCCGGGCCGATCATGGTGGCGGTGTAGCGTTTGACGTCGGTACCGAATGCACATTGCAGATTGGCGTAACCCAAATGCTGCTCGCGTGCCCAGGGTTCCAGGACTTGCGCATAGGCCGACATCGGGTAAGCACTGGAACGCGTCGTGTCCTGACGCAGGATCAGGTTGATGCTCGCCGCCGGTTGAATCTCACGGACCATCCCCACCAATCCCTGAATGTTCTTCTGGTACTGCTCGGGCTTCACGCCAAAACCCTGGTCGTTGCCACCCAGCATGATCAGGTAGATGTCAGCTGGAATCTTCGACACCACCGTCTTCCACTGCGCCTGCCAACGGCTATCGCTGTGGTAGAAGTCAGCGGATGCCGCGCCGGACGCCGCCAGCTTTGATACCCGCACGCCGCCCTGGTCGTTGCTCATCCACAAGCCAAAGAGCGTTGGCGCGCCTTTCACCACTTCCAGCCGGAACGACCAGTTTGTCGCTGCCGAGGTGCCCGGCAGCGGCACTTCCTGAACCCCCGAGCCTGCGAGCGTCAATGGCTGCCAGGATTGGGACGGTGCCCAGCGGTAACGAACCTCATTGGGTTCGCCATTGCCGAGGTAGAGCAGTTTGGCTAGGGAGACAGCCGTGTTGATGGCCGCTGTCGGATTGGCATCGATCTGCAGCCAGGCGCCGGGCCCTCCGGTAAAGGTGCGACTATCGGGGCTGGCCTGGCCGAGGGCGGACACCTGCCAGTCGCCGCCGAAGTATTTTTCGCTGCTGCGGGTGTATTTGAAGTGCGTGCCGCCAAGTGCCGCGCCATGGTTGAAACCGACATAGCCGGGACCGGCGAAACCCGTCTCCCCGGCCAGCCGCTGTACCAGTTTGTTCAGATAGAAATCCTGCCCGGCGCTATAGCTGTCGCCGATCACCGAGATCGACAGGACCTTCCCACCCTTCCCTTCGCGCCACTGGCCAAACCGTTCGCGAGCGTCGCCGACTTCGACCACTGACGCCGCAACAGGCTGGACGTCATCAACTGCCAACATGCATCGCTTCCTTCACTCGAACACTCATCAGGTCTGGGGTACCGGGGCGACGTTTGCCGGCGGTTTTTTAGCCGCCGCACGCTCACCCAGGAACAGCACGGAGGTGAAGTTGAATCGACTGAAAACCATCGATAGAACCACCGGCCCCAGCAAGCCACACGTCAAGCCACCGAGCACCAGAAGGCTTTCGTCCTTCACGCCCAAACGCCCCAGGACCAACCGCGAAGTGGCGGCAAACAACACATGGAACAGGAAAATCCCATAGGAATACCCGCCGAGCCAGGTCAGCCATTTCGAGCGCATGTCACTGGACAGCAACGCAATGCAGGACACGCAACCCACGGTCAAACCGATCAGGCTGCGGCGGTCGACGATCAACTCGCGATCCACCGCCGCCACGTACAGTAGCGTCAGCGAGATCAACACAAACACCAACGGCCCGATCACCTTGAACCGTTGTTTCACCGCATCGACATTTTCCTGGCCAATCATCCCCGCCACAAAGAACGGTAGCAGGTAGATCGCGCCATTAATGCCGAACGCATCGAACTTGAACTGCGGTAACAAAAACAACACCGCCGAAAAGGCAAACAGCAGATACAAGCGCGTCGCCGAGCGCAGCAAACCACGCCACTCCAGCAGGCCGACGAACATGAAAATGATGAACACCGCCTGCAGGAACCAGAAGTGGTTGATCGGCACCCAGAACGACAACAACGCGTCGATCACACCGACGTCCTTGTTCACACCCGGCCCCACCGCCTGCAACACCGAGAACGGCACGCCCACGCAAAACAGCGGCACGATCAAGCGTCGCACCTTGCCGCTGAAAAACGCGGAAAAGTCATTGCCGCGTATTTTGTAGATGGAGTAAATGTAGCCCGAGATAAAGGTGAACAGCGGCATCCGCACGTACACCATGGAGTCGGCAATCACCCGGAACGGCGAGCCCAGGTCTATTTTCAAGCCGCCGCCCAACGGGCCGATGACGTGATAGAGCACCAGCAGCAGGCACGCCAGGCCACGCAGGGTTTCGATCTCCAGGGACTTTTTCCTACTCGACATAAAGCACCTGCCTCAATTCAGAATTCTTGATTCAACCTGCACCGGCTTGTTCGCCCGCAACATCAATCCCAGACCGACGAACAACACCGGCACCACCATCGAGAAGTGCCGGGCGAAGGAGCCGAAGTCCGGCTCGAACAGGCCTTGAACCAGCAGGAACGCCAGCGGAATCGCGATAAGTTCCTTCGGCTTGGTCTGGATCGGCGCGCCTTTGTAATCGGTCGAGGTGATGACTTTGAATAGCAGCAATGCGGTCAAGATCATCAACGCCACGAAGATCACCTGCCCCGGCCCCGACAGCAAAATCAGTTCCACCGGGAACGACAGCCGGAAGAAAATGATCATCGAGTCCAGCGCTTGCGAGACAAAGTCGCTGCCGCTGAGCCACGAGACGATCAACGACTTGGAGCCCTCTTCGCCCGCGGTGCGCAGTTCATTGTTGCTGGCGCGAATCGACGACACCGGAAACCCGAGCGCCACCTGGATCGCCATGGCGACCGCCAGGTAGAACAAGAACAGCATCAGGAAAAAGGTGAGGCGCGAGACATACTTCTTCATCACGCAGACGCCGACCCAGGACAGTGAAAACAGAATCCAGTAGGGCCGGATCAGCACACCGTAGATCACCGCCGAGAAGAAAAATCCGCCGCGATACTTGCGCGTCAAAGAGCTGAGTAAAATGCTCAACACCGCCACCGACACAATGATTTCCTTGGTCAGGTTTTCAAGGAAGAACGAACGAACGATGCCCCACAGACACAGCGTGCCGAAAATCGTCAGCGGCATGCGCCGGAAGACCACCACCGGAATCGCCGTGAGGAAAAAATTGCAGAACATGCCGTACGCCCAGGCATTGGTCAGATTGATCCCGGTGGGTCGCAGCAGAAACGCCGAACACTCATAGGAAGAGCGATCCGGCGAGAACGGGTTCCAGAAATTGCAGTTGTCGGCACGGGCGTAGGACGACCACAAGGTCATGGCATCCGGGCCAGGATCGCGAGGGACCAACAGCGGCATGGCCACTGACAGAAACAACCCGGTGAACAGGATCAGGAACGATATCGACGAGTCGAGTCTCTTGCCTCGAAACTCGATGCACGGCAGCTTCAACCCCATGCCAAAGCCCCCTTCGGCCGGGTCACACGGGTCAACACGGCAATCACGCCGAGCTGCACGATGATCGCAAAGACGTTGCCCCAGGCAGCGCCGTAGATCGAATAGTGCTTGATCAGCAGGTAGCTGGCCGGCACCGAAACCAGCAAGCAGATTGCCGCACTGGCCAGTGACACCCGGCTGTTCTTCGAGGCAATCAAACCGCCCCAGACGATGTCGCCAATGGCACGCAGGGCGAAGGAAAAAATCAGCACGCCGAGGATCGCGTTGTCCGGACGCGGCACGGTCGTGGCGACGTAATCGAGCACAACGTTGAAGAACAGATAAATCAGCACCGCCACTGCGGCGGACACCACCAGCGAGCGCATGACCCATTTGTTCACGAACAGTTGCCGGACCGTGAACGGCTGTTGATCAGCCTGAAAACGCTTGGCGAGCACCGGAATGCCGACCACCGCCACCACCGCATAGGACAGCGCCTGCAGGGTATTGGCAGCCGACCAGGCGTACACGTACTTACCAAGGCTGGCGTAGGGCTCGAGGTCGATAATCAGAAAGCGCTCGGCGTACTGACTCAACGCGATCAAGCCCGTGCCGAGATAGAACGGCAACCCGGCCTTCCACACGGTCGCCGTGGCCAGCGACCCGCTCACCCGGCCCTTGTGCACGTTCACCACAATCAGGTAACCGGCGACGATCACCAGCACGTTGGCCGCAACCCACAGCCACAGCACACTGGCGATCCCGGACACCCAGCCGAGCATCATCCCGCCCACCGCCAACAGCGCCCAGAGGCCGGTCTTGATGAAAAACAGCAGCGCGCCCGCCGTGGCTTTCTGCGCCGAAAACACGAACGAGTTGATTTCGAACGACAGATGTTCCGTGAGCAAAACCAGGGTCACGCAGAGGATCAGCGTGGTCGTTGCCTCGACGTCCTGGAACAGCGAATAAACCAACACCGTCACCACCGACAACAACAGCCCCACAGCCAGGTACAGCAGCAGGACCTTGTCGACGACCCGTCGCGAACTGCCACCGACGCTGATCAACCGATTGATTTCGGAACTGAAGCCGACGCTGTAGAACTTCGACGCAATCAACGAGGCGGCGACCACCACGCCGTAAAAACCCAGCGCCTCATAACCGAGGAAATGGGTGATCGCCAGCACCAGCAAAAACTTCGCGCCCAATGCTCCGCCGCGAAGCAGTAGCCGAAATATCATCGAACGATACCTTTGATGATGTCGTCCATGGCCACGGTTTTTGCCTCGATCTCGCGGCAAGTGTCGGTCAGGCGTTTGCCGAAACTGGACAGTGCGTTCGGCGCGTAGACCGTGTCGATGATGGTGTCGACATTAATGTCGCCGCCGTTGATCACCCAGTCTTCCACGCCCATGTCCTGATAGGCGCCGAAACCTTTGCGCTCATAGCTGATGTGGTACGCCGGGACGCCGGACAGCAGCGATTCGATGGCGCCGTGCAGGCGCACGGAAATCACCAGGTCCGGCTGATATTTGGCCAGCGTCGCCTTCAACGGCAGCAGGTCTTCGGTAATGCCCAATTCGCGATAGAACGCACCGTCATCGTTGCCGCGAACGGCGCTCTGGACCGCGCAAACCACTTTGCTTTTGTTCTTCAAGCGTTGCAGCAGCAGCTTCAAGTTCGCCACGTAGGCGACCTTCTTTTCCTTGCTCCACTCCGGCGGCTTGCGCAGCACCACACACACCGTTGCCGGCGATGACGCGCAACGGGTGAACTTGGGCTGCATGAGGATTTTGCTGGCCAATGACTGGACCGCCAGATCCGGCGCGCGGTAGACATTTTCACAGGCATCGAAAATCGCCGACGACCTGTTGTCACGCACGAACACCGCATCGGCGCTGGCGTAATGCTCGACGATCTTGCTGCTCTCGCCGTGGAACGGTCCGATGCTTTGCGGCAGGTACACCGACGGCACTTTGCTGAGGATCGCCGTTTCCAGTTGCTTGGCGTGGCCCAGTTTCAACTTGATGTGTTCGAAGGCGCTTTTGGAGCGCATGTAGCCGCCACCGACGCCGACGATCAAATCGGTTTTCTTCAACAGATCAGCAAGACCGGCGTAGGACTGGTTGAGGAACACTGCCTGCTTGACCCTCCCCAGTCCCTTGGCCGCCATGACCGGCGCGTCAAAACGCGGGTGCGGCAAGTAACTGAAGGACTCTGGATCGGAGGCCACGACACTGATCGAGGTGTCATCACCAAAGTTTCGCTGCACCAGGGCAATGGCCAGATCCACGAGCAGACCGTCACCGGAGTTGGACGCACTGTAGCCATGCAAAATCGTTACGTTCATATGTTTGAGTTCTAATTAAAAAGTGGGGGCGCGATACAGGTCGTAGGTCTGGCGGATCATCAACGCGGCGCTGAAGCGCTCGCGGACGATGCTGCGCCCTTCGCTGCCGAGGTCGAGCAACCGCGGCTTCTGGATTATCGTCAACACATCGGCCAGCGCCTGGTGATCCCCACTGGGGAAGACGTAGCCGGACACCTCGTTGGTGACCAGTTCGGGTAGCGACGTGCAGTTGCTGGCAATCACCGGCAAGCCCATGGCCATGCCTTCGAGCGGCACCATCGCAAAGCCTTCCCAGCGACTCGGGACGATCAACGCATCGGCTTTGCGGTAGAGCACCTGGACTTCGCCAGGCGTCACCCACGGCAGGTATTCAACCCCTTCCATCGGCGGGCACTCGACCGAATCCTCGTTCACGGCGCTGCCAACCACCGTCAGTTTCAGATCACTGCGCTGGACTTTGGCGAAAGCCTTGAGCAGCACGTCGAAGCCTTTCTGATAATCGAGACGGCCGACAAAGAGCAGATGAATCGGCTCGGGACTGTTGGCTTTGGGCGCGTCATCCTTGTGATGAATGCCGTTGTAGATCAGCTTCATGCGCTTGCGCTCAATGCCGAATCGCGCGGCCTTGTCGAGCTCGTACTGGCTGACGCAGATGATCACGTCGGTGACCTTCTGCAGTGCCCGCTCGATCCACGCGTAGGCTTTCTGTTTGGTCGGAGAGCTTTCCATCAGGAACGAAAAAGCATGCGGGCAGTAGACGATCTTCGGCTTGCGCCAAGGTCGCAACAGCACGCACACACAACGTCCGATAACCCCGGAAAAGGTGCTGTGCAAATGCACGACATCGGGTTTTTCCTTGAGCATCACCTGGGTCAGTCGCCAGGCGAAGCGCAGCAACGACGGCACATTGCGTCCAGTCCGGGTGAAGGTGCGGATCTGTTGCCCGGCAATCCCGTGCAGTTCCTTTTCCTGATCCTGCGGGACCAGATAGACCAGCTCATAGTTTGCCGCGTCGCCTTCGGGTGAAACCGAGATCGTGCGGATCACCGTTGCGACGCCACCTTTGATCGTCTCTGCCACGTGCAGTATTTTTTTCACAACTCACCCACTTCAAACATGAAAGGACAACCGCTGACACTCAGGATTTGTCGGACGCGTATTCGTAGTTGTAATAGCCGCCGTTACCGTAATAGCTGGCCGCACGCTTCTCGACGCCGTTGAACACCGCACCCTTCAACTCGATGCCGTTCTGGGCGAATCGACGAATCGTCAGCTCGATCTCTTTGGCCGGGTTCACCCCGAAGCGCGTGACAATCAGGCTGATCCCCGCTTCGCGACCGACAATCGCCGCATCCGTCACCGCCAGCAGCGGTGGCGTGTCGATGATCACCACGTCATACAGCTCGCTGAGTTGCGCCAGCAGCTCACGAAAGTTGGCGTGCATCAGCAGCTCGGAAGGATTGGGCGGGACCTGCCCGCGACTGATGAAATGCAGGTTGTCGACTTCGACTCTGTTGATTGCCTGCTCGATGTTGCAGCGTTTGACCAACAGGTCCGACAAGCCATTGGTGATCGGTGTGTTCAGCGTCTTGTGCAGATGGCCTTTGCGCATGTCGGCATCGATCAGTACCACCCGCTGCCCGCTCTGCGCCATGACCGCCGCGAGGTTGGAGGAGACGAAAGTCTTGCCGACCTGCGGGCTCGGACCGGAAATCATGATCCGGTTGTTGGTCGAATCCAGCCCCGCAAAGTGCAGGCAGGTGCGCAAACTGCGGATCGACTCGATGGAAAGGTCCGTCGGGTTACGCAGGGCCAACAGGTACGCGGGCTTGTCCGCCCCATCCCGGGCGCGAACTTTTTTGCTGTCCTCTTCCTGTTGCAAGACGCTGTAGGGAATCGACGCGTACACCGGCAAGCCGAGTTGCTCGATGGCCTCCGGACCTTCCAGGCCCCGGCTCAGGGATTTACGCAGCAACACCAGCGCAACGCCGAAAAAGGCGCCGAGGAAGGTGGCAATCAGAACGATCAAGGCTTTTTTCGGTTTGACCGGGCTGGTCAGGTCGACATCCGCGGTGTCGACCAATCGCACGTTGCCCACAGCCCCCGCCCGGACGATGTCCAGCTCCTGGGATTTGTTCAGCAGTTGTGTGTAGATCTGCGACGCCACTTCCACGTCGCGGGTCAGGTTCAGCAGCTCCTGTTGCGTCGCAGGCAGGTCCTGGGCCTTGCCCTCCAGCGCCTTCTGCTGCTGGGTCAATTCGCCGATCTGGGTCATCAGCGCACGGTACGCCGGGTGCTGCCTGGTGAACTTGCGATCCATCTCCGCCTGTTGCATTTTCAGTTCGGAGATACGGGTGTCCAGACTGACAACCTGTTCCAGCACCGATTGGGTTTCGAGGGAAATGTTGACCGTCTTGCCACGGGTTTGATAACCGTTGAGCGCATCGCTGGCCTTGGCCAGGTCACGCTTGACCTGCGGCAACTGGCCTTGCAGGAACTCCAGACTCTGCGCCGCTTCCGCCGACGTGCGTTGCACATTCTGCTGCACATACAACGAAGCGATTTTATTGAGGATTTTCACTGCCTCGGCCGCATCGGTGCTGGCCAGGGCCAAACGGATGATCCCCGACTCCTTGCCTTGTTCGGAAATATCCAGCGCATCCTGGTAACTCTGGATGGTCACGATCCGTGGATTGCGCACCACTTCGAAGCGGGTGCCGGGGTTTGCCGACAGTTGAGCGATCAACCCCTCTACATCGTCGTGCTTGAACGCTTCGCCTGCGACGCCTTCGGCCAGCAAGTTGTCGTTTTCATCGAACAACTGGAATCGATGCTGCTCGCCGGCGACCAGCGTGAGCTTCTTGCCCAGCAGTTCTTTCGGCAGATTGAGCCGGTTAATCTCCAGGCGTTCTCCGCCCCAGGCGTAGCTGTTCAGGCCCAAACGCGGCGCCGCGACACTGAACTCGGTCTCGCCGCGATAACGCCGGGCAAGAAAACCGCCAATGACCGGGAAGGTTTTGGGGGTGACGTCGATATCAAGGCGAAGATCGTCGACCGTTTTGCCGATCACCGCGCGGGACTTGATGATGCCGATTTCGGTCACCGACGGCGATTGCCCGCCGAGCATGCTGTTGAGATCGGAGAACCCGAGCATGTCGTTCTTCTTCGGTTCAACCTGCACCAGCGCGTTCGCCAGGTACACGGGAGTCGCCAAAACCGCATAGGCAACGCCGGTCGCCATGAAGGCACCGGTGAGCGCGCCGATCAACCATTTCTGGTCGATCAAACTGCCAAATATGCCGAGAAGATCAATGCTGTCTTGATCGTTGTCACGGGTGCCGATTACTGACGGTAACTGCATAAGTCTGTTCTTACCATTCACTGATCTGAAGAATGTTCATCAATGTCCGAGGCGCTGCGCCCATGAGCTAACAGCATCTTCAATCAATGCATGGGCATGAATAAAAGCGGCCTTTCCTTGACGATACGGATCCTGTATTTCTCGCTCGCTCTGCCACTTACCGAGCAGAAACACTTTGCCCCTGGCATGAGAGGCAATCTTCAGTACTTGTTTTACATGCTCTTTTTCCATGACCAGAATCAAGTCTGATTCATTGACGATGTCCGGTGTAATTTGCCGCGCTTTAAACCCCTGGGCGTTGTGCCCGTGGTCTTCCAGAACCTGGAGGGCCGACGGTTCCATGGCCTCGCCAACCCGCGCGGCAAGACCCGCCGAGGTCACCGTGATCGCTGAAGGGGCCAGCGCGTTACGCAGCAAAGTTTCTGCTGTCGGACTTCGGCAGATATTGCCCACGCAGACAACAAGGATCTTTCTGAACAAGGTTACTTTCCCGCGCAATATCAATATGCCAACATTTCGAGTGGGCTTTACTGAACCCAAAAGACCTTGCGGCACTGAGAAATAGATTCGCCCTGTTAATACAAGTGCATTAAGTACCACAGCCCCCAAAAGCCACCCAACCAGAATTACCGGACCAAAAATAACTGTGATTTTCCGGAACCAACTACCTGACAAAAAATAACATTCGCGCACTTGGCACCCTCGCGAGCATCCAAATGAAAGTAACGAATCAACCATTGGAAAATGTCATTACCCGCCAGGAGTGCAGGCATGAAATCAGCACGCTTCAAACGGCTCACCGCTTCAACCCTGTTAATGCTGGGTGCAGCCAGTCAGGTTGACGCCAGTGACTTGTTCCCCCTGCTTGCCGCCAACAAAACCATCGGTGTCCAGGTGAAGATCCAGACCTTCTCCCCCACCGACGCCGAGCAGATCAAGGCCGCGGGCTTCGGATTCGTGCGCTTTGGCGTATGGACCAACAGCCTGGGCGGCGCGGCGTATCAAAAGCAGATCAGCGATGCCTTCGCCGCAGCCAAGTCCGCCGATCTGCCGGTACTGATGACCGTACGCTCGACCAAGGCGCTGACCTCCGCCCCCGACAACACCAGCGAACTCGTTGCTGCCGGCGAATCGTTCGCCAGTTCGGTGAAAAGGTTGGAGCAGTCATACGGCGCGCAGCTCGTCGCCATTGAAATATGGAACGAACCGGACCTGGCGAAGTACTGGCCAACCCGAAATCTCGACACGACCTTTGTTCCGTTCATGAGTGCCCTGTGCAACTCGCTGCAGGACAAACCGCCATCGACGCCGCTGATCGGCTTTGGCTTCGCCCGCCCACCGAGTGCCGGCACGACGTCAGCATTGGCGTTGAAGAAAATCGTCAGTGAATACCCCCGATGCCTGAGTGCGATCTCTTATCACCCCTATGGCATGTCCGGCGCGCAGATCAGCAAGACCCAGGCGTTTATTCAGCAAAACTTCCATCTACCGGGGGTCATCAGTGAATGGGGTGTGCCTTCCCTCAGCTCCAACGGCGGGATCGAAGGGCAGGCCAGCAAAATCAGCACCTTCATCGCCGACGTCAAGAAGCTCGATATCCCGCTGACATCGATCTACGAGTGGAAAAACAGTGAAACGGGCAGCAACGACCGGGAAAGAAACTTCGGTTTCCTGACCTCCGACGGCCAAGCGAAACCGGCTAAAATGGCAGCCTCTACCGAGTTGAATCCGCGGTAGGACGTACATCCACGGGGTGCTGACGATCAGTTGCCTGGAACCTGTGCCGCGTTTCGGCATCGTATTCATCATTACCAGGCCCCGCCTTTCAAACAGCCGTTTTCAGGTTGTTGCCGCAGGGGCCGTCGATACACATACGCGCCCTTGAGTGGCTGTCAGCGCTCGGGTAATGTCATCAGACCCATAGGACAGAGCACGCCCATGACTTCCAAGCTGGAACAACTCAAACAAATGACTACCGTGGTTGCCGACACCGGCGACTTCGAAGCTATCGCTCGCGTCAAGCCGGTGGACGCTACCACCAACCCTTCCCTGCTGCTCAAGGCCGCGGCCATTCCTGCGTATGCCGAGCTGCTGAATGCCAGCGTCAATGACTGCAAGGGCGATGTGGGCCTGGCCAGCGACCGTTTTGGCGTGGCAGTGGGGCAGGAAATCCTCAAAGTGATCCCGGGCCGTATTTCCACTGAAGTGGATGCGCGCCTGTCGTTCGACACCGACGCGATGTTGAAGCGTGCGCATCGCCTGATCGAGCTGTACGACAAGGCCGGCATTGGCCGCGAGCGCGTGCTGATCAAGATCGCGTCCACCTGGGAAGGCATCCGTGCTGCCGAGATCCTGGAAAAAGAAGGCATCCAGACCAACCTGACCCTACTGTTCTCCTTCGCCCAGGCCGCCGCCTGCGCCGAGGCCGGGGTGTTCCTGATTTCGCCGTTCGTGGGCCGTATCTACGACTGGTACAAGAAAGCCAACGGCAACGACTACACCGGCGCGGATGATCCGGGCGTGCAGTCGGTGACGCGCATCTACAACTACTACAAGGCCAATGACTACAAGACCGTGGTCATGGGGGCGAGCTTCCGCAATCTGGGCCAGATCGAGCAACTGGCCGGCTGCGACCGCCTGACCATCAGCCCGGACCTGATCGACAAGCTGGCAGCGGATACCGGCAAGCTGGAGCGCAAACTGGCGCCGGGCCATGCCGGTGAAGCGCGCCTGAGCCTCAACGAGTCGCAGTTCCGCTGGTTGTCCAACGAAGATGCGATGGCGACCGAGAAACTGGCTGAAGGCATTCGCCAGTTCGCGCGGGATCAGGAGAAGCTTGAGGCGTTGTTGCAGGCCAAGCTGTGATCTGAGTGGGTGTAATGCAAAAAGGGCGAACCTTCACGGGTTCGCCCTTTTTGTATGTGTTTGGTGACTGTCAGGACGCCATCGCGAGCAAGCTCGCTCCCACAAGGGACTTGTGGGATGGCTGAAGTCGTGTGCTAAACAAGGGACCTGTGGGAGCGAGCTTGCTCGCGATGGGGCCAGCCCGGCCCACACCATTTCAAGGATCAATGCCGTTCGAGCGCATTCACCAGGTCATGGAAGGCTTCACGATTGGTGTCGTTCAGGCCCATGAGGATCTTGTGCGCTTCGAGCACTTTGATCCGCACCACTTCTTCCGACTGATCCTGGTCTGGCAGGTCGTCCAGGCATTCCGGGCATGGCACCGGTTTGTCGACGATGTTGAAGACCTGCTCGAAGCCCATGGACTGCAGCAGCCGCGTGATGTCTTCGTGGGTGGTGACGACCGTCGGCAGCAGGCCGACTTTCTGCCGCGACAGGATCGACAGTTTGGCCAGCAGGCCAAGCGTGGTGCTGTCGATGCTGCGGGTTTCGGTCAGATCGATCACGATCGAGTTGAAATTCAACGCGCTGAAGATCCGCTCAATAGTCGCATCCAACGCCGAACACAGGGTCAGGCGAACTTCACCGACGAACTTGAGGACGAAGGTGCCGTCCTGTTCGGCGAACTGGATTCTACCGGTACTCATCAAAGATTCCTGCTCAACACCAACAGGGCGATATCATCCGGCATCTCCCCTAGCGTGGCCAATCCAAAAACCTGCCGCAGCCCATCCAGGGTGCCGCCCGCAGCCTTGACCCGTTGGGGCAACGCCGCTTCTTTTTCTTTGAGTGTGGGTTCTGGCAAAAGATCCAGAATGCCATCAGACATCAGCGTCAGGCTGAACGTCGGTGGCAACTCCAGCACGTGGTCTTCGTAGGTGGCTTCGTTGAAAAGCCCCACCGGCAGACCACGCCCTTCCAGATAACTGACACTGTCTGGCGTGTACAACACTGGCAACGGCAGATGACCACCGATGCTATAGGTCAACAAACCTGTCTCCTCGTCGATGACTCCACCGACCATTGTGACGTGTTTACCCAGCTTACAACTGATCAGGCCCCGGTTGATATGACCAAGAACCTCTGAAGGCTTGAATTCCGGCAAGGTACCGCTGCGCTTGGACTCGAACAGCAGGCGCGTGGTCATGAACTTCAAAAGCACGGTGACGAAGGCTGAAGAGGCGCCATGCCCGGAAACGTCCGCCAGGTAGAAGGCTACCCGACGCTCGTCGACGCGAAAGTAGTCGACGAAATCACCCGACAGGTACAGCGACGGGATGATCTGGTGAGCAAATTTGAACTCGTCGATGGTCCACGGGCTGACCGGCAGCATGTTCATCTGCACCTGACGACCGGCGTTCTGGTCTTCCTGGAGCAGGTTCAGGCTGGCTTCGAGCTCGCGGTTGGCCTTCTCCAGCTTCTCGCGGTAGCGCTGGTTCTCCAGCAGCAGGCGCGCACGATCCAGGGCCCGGCGCACAGAGTGCTCGAGCACGGCCAGATCTTCGAGAGGCTTGATCAGGTAGTCCGCCGCGCCCAGGCGCAGGGCTTCGACCGCGTCGTTCATCACGCCCGCACCCGACACCACGATCACCGGCGTTTGCGGCGACAGCTCGGTGACCTGGCGGATGAGTTCGAGTCCGCCCATCTGCGGCATGCGCAGATCGCAGATGACCAAGTCGGGCTTGTCTTGCTCGAATACCTGAAGACCCTGCTGGCCATTGCTGGCCTGCAAGACGCTGAAACCACTGTCTTCCAAATAGGCGGCGAGGCTCGCGCGCACTACTTCGTCATCATCGATTATCAGCAGCGTGGCACTGGTTTTTGGCATGTGGGCAAACGGCGCCAGAATTAGGTTGGCGTAGCAGGCGGGGATTTAGACCCGGCACTCACTACTGGATTCGCTTTCTAGCCTCTCTGTCGCACCGCTTTCGGGCATTTGCCCTACACACGTGTTCACCAGAGGTGCCCTTCTAAGGCGCAGACGGTACTCCCATCCGCGGGGCGTTTCAAGCTCACGCCGATGGTCGCTTGACGACTTTGCTTGTCAAATCACCGAGAGTTATAAGAACGGTCAAAACCGAAACCCAATGGAAGGATCCAACCCATGAGTCAAACCGCTCGGGACTACAGCGAAAAGCGTGATTTTCATCGGGCATGCGGGTCTGCGCAGGCAAAAAAAGGCGGCCTTGAGGGCCGCCTTTTTCAGTTTACCGGTCGGAATCAGAAATCGTCTTCAACCTGGCCGTCTTTCACCTTGAACTCGCGGTTCTGCAAGTACGCATTGCGGATGAAGGTGTACCGGTCGCCGCTGATCAGCTTCTCGCTCGACAGCAGGCTGGCACGGGTATCGATGATGTCCAGGGCGTAGAACGAGTTACGCACGGGCACGTCGTCTACGTAGCGATAGGGGGCCGTGTAGCTGTCGACGTACTTGGACGGCGCATCGCGCAAGGTGCTTGGGCCCAGCAGCGGCAGCATCACGTAAGGGCCGCTGCCGACACCCCAGTAACCCAGCGTCTGGCCGAAGTCTTCGTCATTGCGCTGCAGGCCCATCTTGGTGCCGACATCGATCACGCCCAGCAAGCCGAAGGTGGTGTTGAAAATGAGGCGTGCGGTATCAACGCCTGCGGCGTGAGGCTTGGCCTGGAGGATATCGTTGGCCAGGTTGCGCACATCACCGATGTTCTGGAAGAAGTTGTGGACGCCGTCCTCGACGAACTGCGGCGCTATGTACTGGTAGCCCTGGGCCAGCGGCTTCAGTGCGTAGGTGTCGATCACGTCGTTGAACTTGTAGATCGGGCGGTTGACGCTTTCCCAAGGATCATCTTCCGAGGCTGCCTGGGCAACGAACGGAACCAGCATCACACCGGCGGTTACACAAATCCTGGCTAGATGGTTGCTCCAGCGCATAGAAAAACTCCTTGGTTTGTACCGGCTCGGGCGCCTGGCCCGGGCAATAAGTGGGCAAGTATAAGACGTAAATGCCGTTTAAGGCACTTTGCACGAAACCGGTGTCACAGCAATCGTGCCAACTGTGAGCGATTCACATCCATGTCACTCAACTGTCACCGTCGCCCGCTAGCCTCGGGACTATTTCAGGGACGTCCATATGCCGCTCGCCGAAGCCATGCCGCAAACCGCACCCAGCCTGACCGCCGTACTGTTCGGCCTGAGTGGCTGCCTGGTGGATTTCGGCGCACACACGCATCGGCACGGCAACCACTCGGCCGAGCACGCCGAAGCCACACCCGGCGCACTGGACAGCCTGCGCAGCTTGCAGCGCCAGCAAATCCCCTGCGCTTGGCTCGATGAACTGCCCCCTGCCCTCAGCCAATCCCTGGCCGCCGCGCTGCCGGACTGGATCAAACCTTCGCAACATCCGGCAACAAACAATCCATGGCCGGCCCCGAATGCCTGCTGGCAAGCCTTGATGAGCCTGAACGTCTCGCGACTCGACGGCTGTGTACTGGTGAGCGGCGAACCCCGCCTGCTGCAAGCCGGGCTCAATGCCGGGTTGTGGACCATCGGCCTGGCGTCCTGCGGCTCGCTCTGCGGTTTGACGCCCCAGGAATGGCTGGCGATGCCCCCACAGGAACGCGACAGCAAACGCGCCAGGGCGACGATGCAACTGTTCGGCCTGGGCGTGCATTCGGTGATCGATCACCTCGGTGAACTCGACACCTGCCTGGCCGATATCAGCTTGCGTCGGCTCAAGGGCGAAAAGCCCTGACCGAGATCATGCACGTTGCGCGCGAGTGGATTAATCTAAAGGTCAGGCATCGACCTTTGGCTTGTCGCCATGGTCTATGCCAGTGCCTATCGATTAAAGAAGGAAGAACGCCATGCCTGCCCGCGAACTGCAAGAACAGCTCAATGCCCTGCGCGAGCAATTGGAACAGAATCCTCCGCTGTCCGAAAACGAACGCGCCGACCTGCACGAGCTCATGCAACAGATTGAATTGAAGCTTGAGCTGGAAACCAAAACCCAGGACTCCAGCCTTGCCGACGGCGTCAACCTGGCCGTGGAACGCTTCGAACTCGAACATCCGACCCTTGCCGGCACCCTGCGCAACATTGGGCAGGCCTTGGCCAACATGGGGATCTGAACCCACCAATGCCTCTGTAGGAGCGAGCTCGCTCGCGATGGAGTGTCAGCGACCTTGGCGTCGACTGACACACCATCGCGAGCAAGCTCGCTCCTACAGTTTTGATGTTACTGGCGGACCAGCCGATGATTCGGCAACTGCACCTCTTCCGTGCTGCGGTACGGGTTGATATCCAGCCCGCCGCGCCGCACATAACGCGCATACACGGTCAGTTTCTCCGGCTTGAGCAACCGCTGCAGGTCGAGGAAGATCCGCTCCACACACTGCTCATGGAAGTCCGAATGCTGGCGAAAGCTGACGATGTACTCCAGCAGACTGGCGTGATCCAGCGCCGCGCCACGGTATTCCACCGCCACGCTGCCCCAGTCCGGCTGGCTGGTGACCGGGCAGTTGGACTTGAGCAAATGGCTGTGCACGCTCTCCTCGACAATGCGCGAATCATCGCAACGCAGCAGTTCCGGGCGTGGATGCTCGTAATTGCTGACGCTGATATCCAGTTCATCGATGCACACGCCCGGCAAGGCCACGACGCCTTCACTCTCGACATCCTTGAGACTGCGAATGCGCACGCCCACCGGCTTGCCGGCAGCCGCCGACAAGTCCTTGGCCAGCGTCGCCTCAAGGCTCGCGGTGTCGGCAAACGGCGTCTGATTCAGGGAGTTGAGGTAGAGCTTGAACGACTTCGACTCGATGATGTTCGGTGAATCCGCCGGGATGCTGAATTCGCCGATCGCCACTACGGGCTTGCCCGACGGCAACAGCCAGGACAGCTCGAAGCAGTTCCAGAAGTCCACGCCTTTGTACGGCAGGGTTTGCGCCGTCAGACCCAGTTCCGCCCACTTCGCGGTGCGCGGGATCGGGAACAGCAGGGACGGCGTGTAAGTGGCGATGTATTCGCTGGACTTGCCCAGCGGCGAGTGTTCGGCTGCGGGATGCATGGCGGAAACCTGACTGAAGAATCAGCGGATTCTATCAGCCTTTGCTCCCGCCTTTGAGTGCTTACTGACTGACAGTCAGTTTGCCGACCATGCCCGCCTGGTAATGGCCGGGGATATTGCAGGCCAACTCCAGGTTGGTGGCCTTGTTGAAGGTCCACGTCAGCTCGGTGGTCTTGCCCGGCTCCACCAGTACGCTGTTGGGGTCGTCATGCTGCATGCCGTGGTCCATTTTGCCGTGATCCATGCCGGCCATGTCGCCGTGGTCCATGGCCTTCATGCCGGTCGGCGTCAGCATGCCGCTCTGCTGCATCTGCAACATTTCCTGCTGGTGTCTGGCGTGCATCGCCGCATCGCCGAGGTTGAACTCATGCAACAACTGGCCTTTATTGACCAGCACGAAGCGCACGGTTTCCCCGGCCTTGATGTCGATGGCCTTGGGCGTGAAGGACATGTCGCCCATGACCACCTCGACACTGCGGGTCGCCTTGGCCGCCGGGGCCGGCTGACCGAAATCGTAGCCATGCCCGGCGTCCGCCCACACCGGCGAACTCAGCGCCAGCAAGCAGAGGATCTGCGCCACGGATTTGCGTAAAAACATCATCATACTCCAACAAGATAAGGCTCAGCATGGGCAAAACTCTAAACTGCCGCCACTGCCTGCAACCTGACAGGCAGATTACAACTTTGTCAGGTTGCCCTGTATGAATGCTGCCCACGGTATAAAGCGTTCGTTCCATTTGCCAAGAGTCGCCCATGAAACTGCTGATTGTCGAAGACCAACCGAAAACCGGCCATTACCTGCGCCAGGGCCTGGCCGAGGCCGGGTTCAATACGGAACTGGTGGCCGATGGCACTACCGGCCAGCAATTGGCCCTCAGTGGTGAATATGCCTTGCTGATCCTCGACGTGATGCTGCCCGGTCGTGATGGCTGGCAGATTCTGCAGGCGGTGCGCAGCGCCGGCCTGGACACACCGGTACTTTTTCTGACAGCGCGTGACGCTGTGGAGGACAGGGTTCACGGCCTCGAACTGGGCGCCGATGACTATCTGGTCAAGCCGTTTGCCTTCTCCGAACTGCTGGCCCGGGTTCGCAGCCTGTTGCGTCGCGGCAGCGCCACGCCCCAGGAAACCAGCCTGCAACTGGCCGATTTGCGCCTCGACCTGATCCGGCGCCGGGTCGAACGCAGCGGCCAGCGCATCGACCTGACCGCCAAGGAGTTCGCCCTGCTGGAAATGCTCCTGCGTCGCCAGGGCGAAGTCCTGCCCAAGTCGCTGATTGCGTCCCAGGTCTGGGACATGAATTTCGACAGCGACACCAATGTCATCGAGGTGGCGATCCGTCGCCTGCGCCTGAAGATCGACGACGAATTCCCCAACAAGCTGATCCACACCGTGCGCGGCATGGGCTATGTCCTTGAAGAGCGCCCCGCCTGATGCGCCGACTGACCTTGAGCAGCCGCCTGGCGCTGTTGTTTGCGGCGTGCACCGCCGTGGTGTCGTTGTTCGCCGGGGTGTTGTTCAGCCGCGCCAGTGAGGCGCACTTCGTCGAACTCGACCAGCAACTGCTGGACGGCAAGCTGATTGGCTTGCGCCGGGCCCTGCACGACCTTCAGTCGAGTGACAGCGAGGTGAAACTCGCCGAGGAGTTGAGCCGGCAGGCCGACCTGTCCCTGCGCATCACCGGCAGCGACGGCCAGCGCTGGTATGACAGCTCGACCCACATTCCCCAGACATTGCCGAGCCAGCCCGGATTGTCGACGGTGAGTCATGAAGGCACGGACTACCGCGTGCTCAATGCGCCGCTCTTCGCGGATAAACCCGAATCGCCGCAACTGACCCTGCTATTGGACATCACCCACCACCAGCACTTCCTGCAGCGCATGCAGCATTTGATCTGGCTGACTGTCGGCCTGTCAGCCCTGGCCACCGCACTGCTGGGCGCCTGGGCGGCACGCAGCGGCTTGCGCCCGTTGCGGCGGATCAGTGCGGTGGCCAGCGGTGTTTCCGCGCAATCGCTCAACTCGCGCCTGCCTGAAGAGAACATGCCACCGGAACTGGCGGAAATGGCCCACAACTTCAACGCCATGCTCGGACGCCTCGACGACTCGTTTCAGCGCCTGTCCGCGTTCTCTGCCGACATTGCCCATGAACTGCGCACGCCACTGTCGAACCTGCTGACCCACACCCAGGTCACCCTCACCCGCCCGCGGCCCATCGAAGATTATCGCGAGGCATTGCACAGCAATCTCGAAGAGCTGCAATGGATGGCGCAGCTGGTCAACGACATGCTTTACCTGGCCAAGGCTGACCATGGCTTGCTGATGCCCAAACGCGAAGCGCTGGAACTGGCGGAAGAAGCGGATCTGCTGTTGGAGTTCTTTGCGCCGCTGGCGGAAGACGCGCGGGTGACACTCGCCAGGGAGGGTCATGGGTGTCTGGAGGGCGACCGCAGCATGTTGCGGCGAGCATTGTCCAACCTGCTGGATAACGCGCTGCGTTTCACCCCCGCCGACGGCGAGGTCCGGGTCAACATTGTCGAGCAAGCGCATGGCCTGAGATTGAGCGTCGAAAACACCGGGAGCGGGATAGACGCACAGTTACTGCCGAAGCTGTTTGACCGCTTCTACCGCGCAGACCCGGCACGCCGCGAAGGCAGCAGCGAACATGCGGGACTGGGATTGGCGATTACCCAGTCGATCATCCGTGCCCATGGCGGGCAGATTCGTTGTGAATCGGAGAATGGGTGGACCAGGTTTGTGATCGAGTTGCCAAGGGGGGATTGAGGCCAGTAGTTCCGGCCTCATCGCGGGCAAGCCCGCTCCCACAGGGTCTGGGGGTGTTCATAAATAAATGATTCAACCCGGTCTACTGTGGGAGCGGGCTTGCCCGCGATGGCGATATCAGGAATAGCGCAACGCATGAGCCGGCTCGATCTTCGCCGCCCGCCATGCCGGGTACACAGTCGCCAGGAAGCTCAGGATAAACCCGGCAGAGCAGATCAACGCCACATCCGCGCCTTGCAGCTCAGACGGCAGGTTGCTGACGAAGTACACGTCGGAACTGAAGATGTGCTGCCCGCTGACCCGCTCGATCCAGCCCACGATCTGGCTGACGTTCAGCGCGGCTATCACGCCCAACACACCGCCGATCAAGGTGCCGACGATGCCGATCACGGTGCCCTGCACCATGAAGATCGCCATGATCTGCCGTGGCGTGGCGCCGATGGTGCGCAGGATCGCGATGTCCGCGCCCTTGTCGTTCACCACCATGATCAGGGTCGCAATGATGTTGAACGCCGCCACCGCGACGATCATCAGCAACAGCAGGCCGATCATGGTTTTTTCCATCTTCATCGCACTGAACAGGCTGCCCTGGGTGTGGGTCCAGTCATCAGCCGTGTAGGCGGCGCCCAGCCCCGTGGCGATGTCGCTCGACACTTGCGGCGCGGCATACAGGTCCTTCACCGCCAGGCGCACGCTCTGCACCTGATTCGGCTCCCAGTGCTGCATCTGCGCGGCATCGGCCATGTGGATCAGCGCCATGGTGCCGTCCAGTTCGGCACCGACCTTGAACACGCCGACCACGTTCAGCCGTTGCATGCGCGGGGTGATGCCGCCCGGCGCAGTGCTGACTTCCGGCACGATCAGGGTGATCTTGTCGCCGACGTTCAAGCGGAAGCGGCGCGCCGTGATCTCACCGATCACCACGCCGAATTCGCCCGGCTTCAGGGCCTCGAGACTGCCCTGGACGATGTGCTTGGCGACGATCGACACCTGGCCTTCCAGCGCCGGGTCGACACCGCTGACCTGGATGGGCTGCATCGTGCCCTTGTAGGACAGCATGCCTTCCATCTCGGTGAACGGCACCGCCGCCGTCACTTCCGGGTTTTTCATCGCGGCCGCGGCCACGGGCTTCCAGTCGTCAATCGGGTTGACGCCGACGATGGTGGCGTGCGGCACCATGCCGAGGATGCGCGAGCTCATTTCGCGCTGGAAGCCGTTCATCACCGACAACACCACGATCATCGCCAGCACGCCCAGGGCGAGGCCGATCATCGAGGTCATCGAGATGAAGGAGACAAAGCGATTGCGGCGCTTGGCGCGGGTATAGCGCGTGCCGATAAAGATCGATAACGGTCTGAACATTCGCTGGTGCACCGTATAAAAATAAAAGACCCGACGCCTTTACGGGCATCGGGTTTCAGCCAATCAGATGGACGTGAGGCAACCTTCCTGCAAATGCAGGACACGATCCATCTGACGAGCCAGGTTCATGTCGTGGGTCACCACCAGGAACGCCGTGCGCATCGAGGTGCTGAGCTCCAGCATCAAGTCTTGAATGCCTTGGGCGGTGTGGGAGTCGAGGTTGCCGGTCGGCTCGTCGAGCATCACCAGGCCCGGATTGTTCACCAGGGCGCGGGCGATGGCCACGCGCTGACGCTCGCCACCGGACAGTTCGGCCGGCTTGTGCTCCAGGCGATGGCCCAGCCCGACCCGCTCCAGCAACGCCGTGGCACGCTGGCGCGCTTCAGGGATCGCGGTCTTGCCGATCAGCAGCGGCATGCAGACGTTTTCCAGGGCGGTGAATTCTGGCAGCAGGTGGTGGAACTGGTACACGAAGCCGAGGGCGCGATTGCGCAGCAGGCCGCGCTTTTTCTCGCTCAGCGCCGACAGCTCTTCGCCGGCGAGCCAGACGCTGCCCGTGGTCGGCGTATCGAGGCCGCCCAGCAGATTGAGCAAGGTACTTTTGCCCGAGCCCGACTTGCCGACGATCGCCACACGCTCACCCGGGTGCAACTCCAGTTGCAGGCCGGCCAACACTTCCACCGATTCCGGGCCTTCCTCGTAGGATTTGCCCAGGCTGCGGCAGCTCAAGATTGCTTTATCACTCATGCCCGACTCACTCATAACGTAGCGCCTCCGCCGGCTGGGTGCGCGCGGCACGCCAGGCTGGATACAGGGTGGCGAGGAAACTCAGGACCAACGCCGCGGAGCAGACCATGACCACGTCCTGGCTCTGCACCTGCGACGGCAGGTAATCGATGAAGTACACGTCGGCGTTGAGGAATTTATGACCGATCAGGCCTTCGAGGGCCGAGATCGCGGCACTGACATTCAGCGCGGCGAAGATCCCGACCACAGCACCGATCGCGGTGCCGACCACACCAATGACGGTGCCTTGCACCATGAACGTGCGCATGATCGTACCCGGCGTGGCGCCCAGGGTGCGCAGGATCGCGATGTCGCCCTTCTTGTCGTTCACCACCATCACCAGTGTTGAAATGATGTTGAACGCCGCGACAGCAACGATCAGCAGCAGCAACAGGCCGATCATGGCTTTTTCCATGCGGATCGCCTGGTACAGGTTGCCGTGGGTACGGGTCCAGTCGCGGGCGTAGAAACGGTCTTCGCCCAGGTCACGGGCGATGCTCCACGCGGTGCGCGGCGCCTGGAACAGGTCGTCGAACTTCAGGCGCAGGCCCTGCACCTGATCCGGTTTCCAGCGGTGCAGCCGGGCCAGGTCCTGCAGGTTGGTGACGCCCAGGTAGCCATCGAGCTCACCGGCGCCGACATGGAAGATGCCGACCACGGTAAAGCGCTTCATGCGCGGGAACATCCCGGCCGGGGTCACGGTGACTTCCGGCGCCACGAACGTCAGCTTGTCGCCGATGGCCGCGCCGAGCTTGGCCGCGGCCTTGTCGCCGATGACGATGCCGAACTCGCCCGGCACCAGGTCGTCGAGTTTGCCCTGGGTCATGAAGTGATCGATGATCGAGACCTGGCGCTCCAGCGCCGGGTCGATGGCATTGAGCAGGACTTTCGAGACCTTGCCGTTGTTGGTCAGCAGCCCCTGCATTTGGGTAAACGGCGCCACGGCCGTCACCTGCGGGTTCTGCTTGACCTTGGCGGCCAGGCTTTGCCAGTCGCTGATCGCCTCGCCGGACTCGATGGTCGCGTGGGGCACCATGCCCAGCACGCGGGTGCGCATCTCATGATCGAAGCCGTTCATCACCGACAGCACCACGATCATCACGACCACGCCAAGGGCGAGCCCGATCATCGAAGTCAGGGAAATGAATGACACAAAATGATTGCGACGCTTTGCACGGGTGTAACGCGTGCCGATAAATACGAAGAGAGGTCTGAACATGTCGGGGCTTGTTCGGAGGGAAAAGGAACGTCCTTGTGGCGGGGGTCGATAACCAGCTTTACACTCAGACCACCGCCGCTACCATGGGTTCGCCATGTCGACATTAGATGAAGAAGATCGCCGCGAATACTACCGTATCGAGGATACGATCGCACTGGAAATTCGGCCCCTGTCTGCTGCTGAAGCCACAGGCCAGGAAGTGTTGCAGGATGCTTCCCCACTCTTCAACTTGCTCAGCGAACTGCACCTGAGCGAATTCGAGTCGCAACACCTGTTGCGCCAGATCAGCGAACGCGACCGCACGACCGCTGCATTCCTCAAATCCCAGAACAAGCGCATCGATTTGCTGAGCCAGGTCGTCGCTCTGACGGTGCTCGGGCAGATCGGCGAACCGCAGCCGGTGATCATCTCCGAAGGCGGCATCGACTTTCAGCATCCAACGCCCATTGCCGCCGGCGCACACCTGTCGGTCAAGCTGGTGCTGATGCCGCAAGCCCTGGGCCTGTTGCTGCGCGCTCGCGTCACCCATTGCGACCGCAAGGGCGATGGCTATGACGTCGGCACCGAGTTCGAACACCTGAGCGACGCCCAGCGCCAACTGTTGGCCCGCCACATCTTGCAAAAGCAGGCCCAGGAACGACGCCAGGCCCGCGAACAACTCGAATCAGGCAATTAAATTAAGGAAGAACCGTGACCCTCATCTACGGCCATCGCGGCGCCAAGGGCGAAGCACCGGAAAACACCCTGACCAGCTTTCAGGAATGTCTCAAGCACGGCGTGCGTCGCTGCGAACTGGACCTGCACCTGTCCAGTGACGGCGAGTTGATGGTCATCCACGACCCGACCCTCAAACGCACCACTGACCGTCGCGGTAAGGTCGTCGAACACACGGCGGCCGAGCTTGTGACCTATGACGCACGCAAGGGCGGCCCCGGCTGGATCAAGCCATGCCCGATCCCGACGCTGGAAGAACTGTTCGAGAAATGCGACTTCGATCACTGGCAACTGGAAGTCAAGAGCGCATCACGGATGCGTGCAGCGACCACCGTGCTGGCGATTCGCGAAATGGCCCAGCGTCATGGCCTGATGGACAAGGTGACCATCACCTCGAGTTCCCGTGAAGTGCTCAAGGCGGCGCTGGAGCTGGTGCCGGACGTATCCCGCGGACTGGTGGCCGAGTACGCCTGGCTCGACCCGCTGAAGGTCGCGGCCAGTTACGGCTGCGAGATTCTGGCGCTGAACTGGACCCTGTGCACGCCGGAACGCCTGCAAAAAGCGCAGCGTCAGGGGCTGCATGTGTCGGTGTGGACCGTCAACGAGCCTGCGCTGATGCGCAGACTCGCCGACTTCGGCGTTGACAGCCTGATTACAGACTTTCCCGGTTTGGCCACTGCCACGCTCGAGAATTGCTGAAATCGGTCTCCCCGGCCGGCTCAGGCCACCGGCCGGAGCCGCTCAAAAAAGCCGGTTGAGGCCGTCGTATGCAGCTACCCGATAGGCTTCGGCCATGGTCGGGTAGTTGAACGTGGTGTTGACGAAGTACTTCAGCGTGTTCAGTTCGCCCGGTTGGTTCATGATCGCCTGGCCGATGTGCACGATCTCCGACGCCTGATAACCGAAGCAGTGAACGCCCAGCACTTCCAGGGTTTCACGGTGGAACAGGATCTTCAGCATGCCTTGCGGCTCGCCGGCGATCTGCGCGCGCGCCATGCTCTTGAAGAACGCCTTGCCGACTTCGTACGGCACCTTGGCCTGGGTCAGCTCCTGCTCGTTCTTGCCGATCGAGCTGATCTCCGGAATGGTGTAGATGCCGGTCGGCACGTCATTGACGAAACGCCAGCTGCCATTATCGACGATGCTGCCAGCGGCCGAACGGCCCTGGTCGTGGGCGGCACTGGCCAGGCTCGGCCAGCCGATCACGTCGCCGGCGCCATAAATGTTCTGGATGCCGGTGCGATAGTTTTCGTCGACTTCGATCTGGCCACGGCCATTGACCTTCACGCCGATGTTTTCCAGACCCAGTTGATCGGTGTTGCCGGTACGACCGTTGCACCAGAGCAAGGCGTCGGCCTTGATCTTCTTGCCGGACTTGAGGTGCAGGATCACGCCGTTGTCCACACCTTCGACGCGGTCGTAGTCTTCGTTGTGGCGGACCGTGATGTTGTTGTTGCTGAAGTGATAGCTCAGGGCCTGGGAGATTTCCGAGTCAAGGAAACTCAGCAACTGGCCACGGTTGTCCACCAATTCAACCAATACACCCAGGCCGCTGAAGATCGAGGCGTATTCGCAACCGATCACGCCGGCGCCGTAAACGATGAGTTTGCGCGGGGTGTGGCCGAGGCTGAGGATGGTGTCGCTATCGTAGATGCGCGGGTGGTGGAAATCGATGTCCGCCGGGCGATAAGGGCGCGAGCCGGTGGCGATGATGATGTGCTTGGCCACCAGTTTCTCGACCACGCCGTTGGCGCAGACCACTTCGATGGTCTGCTCGTCGGCGAAGCTGCCGGTGCCGAAGAACACGTCGACGCGGTTACGGGCGTAGTAGCCGGTGCGCGATGCGACTTGCTTGGAGATGACTTTCTCGGCGCTTTTCAACACGTCCGGGAACGAGAACCAGCGCGGCTCACCAATGGCCCGGAACATCGGGTTGGTGTTGAACTGCATGATCTGCCGCACCGAGTGACGCAGTGCCTTGGACGGGATGGTGCCCAAGTGAGTGCAGTTGCCGCCGACCTGGCGACGGCTATCGACCATCGCCACCTTGCGCCCTGCCTTGGCGGCGTTCATTGCCGCGCCTTCCCCTGCCGGGCCGGAACCCAACACCACCACGTCGTAGTTGTAGACAGCCATGCGTACTCCTCAGAACAGGCCGCGGCACCCTCGGCACCTGCGGCTAAATCACGCCAATGCGTGGCATGAAGGAACAATTTGGGGCCAGTGCAGAACCCGGACACAGTCTATAGAAGCGTCAACGCCGCGCACATTAACCCTTGGTCGCGTCGTAGGCTACTTTTGCCTGCGCTACAACGCCAGTTTTCAATGCTCAAATCGCCGAAATCATTCGGTTTTTTTGCCACTGAGGCGTTCAAAAGCGTGACTGCTGCGTGTGACGAAACCTGTATCGGCACGAATCACAAAAAATGCGCCGATATCGTGTTTTTCAGCGTAGTCCCAACCGCGCTCCGGGCCGAGAATCAGCAACAGCGTCGATAAGCCATCGGCCATCAATGCTGAAGGATGAATCACCGTGACCGACGCCAGCTTGTGTGAGACCGGCGCACCACTGCGGGCATCGAAGGTGTGGGAAAAACGCTGGCCGTCCTGCTCGAAAAAATTGCGGTAGTCGCCGGAGGTGGACAACCCGAAGCCGTCGACAGCAATGACCCGCTCGGCCACTTGCCGGTCATCCCGCGGCTCTTCCAGGGCGATGCGCCACGGCGAGCCATCAGCCTTGTGGCCTGACGCCTTGAGCTCCCCCGTCGCCTCGGCGAGGTAGTCATGGATGCCCATCGCCTCGAGTTTTGCAGCGATCGTGTCCACCGCATAACCGGCGGCGATACTGTTGAAGTCGACCTCGACGGTGGCGTCCTTGCACAACTGGTCGCCCACGATGCGCAAGTGTTCATGGCCGACGCGTTGGCGGGCTTCGGCGAGGGCTTCGGCGGTCGGGACCTTTTCCCCGCGGGCCTGCGGACCAAAGCCCCAGAGGTTGAGCAGCGGCTCCACCGTCAGATCGTAGGAACCGTCGCTTTGCACTGACAGTTGCTCGCCCACACGGATCAATTCGAGGATCGACGTCGGCATTGCCTGACAGCGGCTGGCCGGCAATGCATTGAAGCGCTCGATGTCCGAGTCGCTGCGGTAGGTCGACATTTGCCGGTCGATGTCAGCGAGAATTTTTTCGACTTCAACGCGCACGTCCGCCTGAGCGGGAAGACCGGAGCGACGCACGTACTTGATCGAATAGGTGCTACCCATGGTGGGGCCGCTGAAAGATTCCATCGAGTCGCCATGGCCACAGCCAGACAGGAGGCAAATCAAAACCACAAGACCGCCCAGGCGCCTGCTCAATACATCCATCTCTTACAGCCCGCCCCGACATGGCCCCAAAGGCCGACCATTATGCACCACCCCCAAACCGGCTTACCGGCGAATACGCGAGGTGATTCTTTGTAGGAGCGAGCCTGCTCGCGATGGTCGTCAACGATAACGCTTGTTTACTGGTTAAACGCAGCGCTCTTGCTCCATCACTAACAAACTCGCTCCTACAAAATTCTTAGCTGAACAGTATTGGCTGCAAATGTTGGTCTTTTCACGGAGTCGCGGTATCTGTGACGCATTGTTTTAGTCGATCCGAATCCGTGCCGCTGCCTTCGCTGAGATCAATATCGCCGTTGGCATCGAGGTAAATATGCGTGTTGGTCCACGTCGGGGTTATCTTGACGCAATGCGCACGAATGTTCTTGCTCCACCAGGAAATCTCCATGAAAAACTTCTCATCAGGAAACAAAAAACCATGATCGCGTGTGCTGCTGCCAGGGGGCATACCACCTTTGTATATCCGGTGTTGTACATTCCAGATGAACCGCAATTCGTCTTCACCATTCTTGGAGTAATGAACTGTTGCGGCGGGCAGCACAATAATTTGCCAGAGGGCGATCAGCAGAAGAACCGCCAATGGCAGCAATAGTGGTATCAACAGAATCCATAGCCACCGAAGGTAACGCGACCGAGGTTTATTAGCAGGAATGGACACGGACTCCATCTCCCCAGTTTTC
Source organism: Pseudomonas sp. S2_H10 (assembly GCF_054668285.1). NCBI lineage: Bacteria > Pseudomonadati > Pseudomonadota > Gammaproteobacteria > Pseudomonadales > Pseudomonadaceae > Pseudomonas > Pseudomonas sp. S2_H10. Next base: position 5,822,311 of record NZ_CP162754.1, on the reverse strand, counting down.
TGGAGCAATTGCCAACACTTCATTCACAACTATCTGCGCAGTTATCCCGCCATTAGGGTACTGGATGGCTAGCTTCGTGCCGATGCTGATCGAAACTCTATCAGCTACATCATCCCATGATCGTAGCTCCGTCCAAGGACTCGCTGTAGGTCGGGGACCGAGGCGCTTTCTTTCCTCTATTGGCTTTGTTAACGACTCCTTCACCTTACGCAGGGCGTCCGAAGCGATCTGTTCAGCTCCTGCTCCATCCAGCAGCACACTTTCTGAGAGACCACCTGCAATACCAACGTACCCATAGTGAATGTTCGACCAGATATCGTAGTAGTACTCGTACTTCCCTTGCTTGTGCCGGACGACACCGTTGTACATCGCCTCCAGTTTCGGCTTATGGTCCCACTCCATATTTTGACCCACCTGCTTCGTCCAGATCGCCATCGCCTCAAGCTTCTTCGTCCATGCGATGGTATTGAAGTTCGGTGGCCCCGCCAGTCTGGCGTACCAGGGTAGTTCCCGAAACTTCTTGGCAGCCGCATCGCTGTCGTAGCTGATCAACTCTTTCATTTTCAATACAGACGGATGTTTGATGTTTCGATTCATCTCGCCGGCGATGTAGGCGGCAAGCTCTTCCATTTGGTCTGGATGGTTACAGGCTGCGCCTCCATCAAGGTTGTCGAGTGGGGCAGCGACTTTTTCTGCAAGCCTTGGATCGTCCACCCCGGATTTCATCGCAAACCCGCTATCCGCTTGAGTCGTTGGCGACGCGGTGGCACGGGTGGTTTGCCGTGCAGGACTGGCTTCATTCCGATAGCTGGCGGTGAACACCGAGGGAATCAGTTGCGCTTTACAGGGGCAACCACTACGGCTATCCAGCGTGCCCGCCATGGCTTTGCCATGACTGATCATGTGTGAAATGCCACCGACGATTTTGTAAGTCTCGCCGTCCTTGCCACAGGTGACTCGATCACCATCACGGGCATGGGCAATGCCGTACATCATGATCCGGGTGTCTCCATCCAGGACCTTACCGCCACAGGTGGTCTTGTCGCCCAGGCCAATGTAATAACCCTTGCTCACTGTTGTTTCTCCTTTTTCATCCGGTCGCCCGCAATAATGCGGTGGACGCTAACAGCGTCGCGCCCCCAACAGCAGGGCCTACAGGGCGATCAGGAAATTTCGCCAAAAGAAAAAATCCATTTCCTACAAGAGTGCTTCTAAAGCGGATCTCTTCAGACAGAAAAACAAGAGGGCCGATAACAATCGGCAGGAAGAACGGCCTGTCGAACCACGCACACCCACAAGACATTGCGTCCATGCGGGGCGCACAAACAAAAACGCCCCGACCAAGGCCGGGGCGTTTCATGTGCAGCTAAAGGCTTAGCGCGGGAATGCTGGCGGGTTTACACCGGCCATGTCTTCCATCACGCGAACCACCTGGCAGCTGTAACCGAACTCGTTGTCGTACCAGACGTACAGAACAACGCGGTTATCCTGGGTGATGGTCGCTTCAGCATCCACGACGCCAGCGTGGCGCGAGCCAACGAAGTCGGTGGAAACCACTTCCTGGGAGCTCACGTAGTCGATCTGCTTGTGCAGGTCCGAGTGCATGGCCATCTGGCGCAGGTACTCGTTGATCTCTTCGCGAGTGGTGGCCTTTTCCAGGTTCAGGTTCAGGATGGCCATCGACACGTTCGGCGTAGGAACGCGAATCGCGTTGCCGGTCAGCTTGCCCTTGAGCACTGGCAGCGCCTTGGCGGCTGCGGTGGCGGCACCGGTCTCGGTGATAACCATGTTCAGCGGCGCGGCGCGGCCACGACGGCTGCCCTTGTGGAAGTTGTCGATCAGGTTCTGGTCGTTGGTGAACGAGTGAACGGTTTCGACGTGGCCGTTGACGATGCCGAACTTGTCGTTGACTGCCTTGAGCACCGGCACGATGGCGTTGGTGGTGCAGGAAGCCGCCGAGATGATCTTGTCGTCAGGGGTGATGTCGCCATGGTTGATGCCATGCACGATGTTCTTTAGCGCGCCCTTGCCAGGTGCGGTGAGGATCACGCGGGCAGCGCCCGGGCAGGCCAGGTGCTGGCCCAGGCCGTCGGCGTCACGCCATACACCGGTGTTGTCGACGATCAGAGCGTTTTCGATGCCGTACTGGGTGTAGTCGACTTCGGCCGGGCTCTTGGCGTAGATAACCTGGATCAGGTTGCCGTTGGCGGTGATGGTGTTGTTGGCTTCATCGATGGTGATGGTGCCATCGAACGGACCGTGAACCGAGTCGCGACGCAGCAGGCTGGCGCGCTTGACCAGGTCGTTCTCGGCACCCTTGCGGACAACGATGGCGCGCAGGCGCAGGCCGTCGCCACCACCGGTTTTCTCGATCAGGATGCGTGCCAGCAGACGGCCGATACGACCGAAGCCGTACAGGACAACGTCGGTGCCTTTGCGGGCGGAAGCGTTCTGCTGGCCAACCACGTCGGCCAGTTCTTCACGGACGAACTGCTCGGCACTGCGGCCATTGCCTTCGGCCTTGAATTTGGCCGCCAGCTTGCCCAGGTCCACCGAAGCGGCGCCGAGCTTGAGCTCGCTCATCGCCTTGATCAGCGGGAATGTTTCGTGGACGGACAGCTCACTTTCGTCGGACTGACGGTGACGGGCAAAGCGGTGCGCTTTGAGAATCGCAATGACTGAACGATTGATCAGGCTGCGGCCATAGATCGAGCTCACCACGTTGTTATTGCGGTAGAGCTGACCGATAAGCGGAATCATCGCTTCTGCGAGTGCTTCACGGTCGATCCATTCACCAAGACACTGGTCGGGCTTCTGAGTCACGGGAACCTTCCACATGTAGGGGCAGAAAAAAGGGGCTACATTATGCCGCCGAGTGACTGCGGTAGCAATGCGCGCCCGTCGTGCTTTACGTAACAATTCGTCGTTCAAAAAACTTACGCCTCGCGCAAGCCCAATAAAACCGGGGCTTTCAGCGCAGTCAATTTTTTGGAGGTCACGCCCCCTTATCCGTAACCCTCCGTAACACTGGTTGTTTTTGCCACTACATATTCAATAAATCCCGGCAAAAAACCGTCTAATTTTGTCTTTACCACTACATTTCGCCAAACCGGTGCTTTAGACGCAGTCAGCAACTGACAGGCGGCACCGTAGACCGCTACAATTACCGACTTTGTCGCAACGCTTGGAGCTCAACCTTCCGTGCCCGTTCTGCGTCTACCGCTTCTCCCTGCCGCGGCAGGTAAACAGCACTGGGGCAACCTGCCCGGTGCCGCCCTGAGCCTGGCCATCGCCGAGGCCGCCAGCGCTGCCAAGCGCTTTACCCTGCTGCTGACCGCCGACAGCCAAAGTGCCGAACGGCTGGAGCAGGAGCTGGCCTTCTTCGCCCCGGATTTGCCCGTATTGCACTTTCCCGACTGGGAAACCCTGCCCTACGACCTGTTCTCGCCGCATCAGGACATCATCTCCCAGCGCATCGCCAGCCTCTACCGACTGCCGGAACTGAGCCATGGCGTGCTGGTGGTGCCGATCACGACCGCCCTGCATCGCCTTGCACCGACCAAATTCCTGCTCGGCAGCAGCCTGGTGCTGGATATCGGCCAGAAACTCGACGTCGAGCAAATGCGCACCCGGCTTGAAGCCACCGGTTATCGCTACGTCGATACGGTGTATGAACACGGCGAATTCACCGTGCGCGGCTCGCTGATCGATCTGTTCCCGATGGGCAGCAAGCTTCCATACCGCATCGATCTGTTCGACGACGAAATCGAAACCCTGCGCACCTTCGATCCGGAGAACCAGCGTTCCATCGACAAGGTCGATTCGGTCAAGCTGTTGCCGGCCAGGGAGTTCCCGCTACAGAAAGAAGCGGTCACCCGTTTCAAGGCACGCTTCCGCGAGCGTTTTGACGTCGACTTCCGCCGCTGCCCGATCTTCCAGGACTTGAGCAGCGGGATTACCCCGGCCGGCATCGAGTACTACCTGCCGCTGTTCTTCGAAGAAACCTCGACGCTGTTCGATTACCTGCCCCAGGACACGCAAGTGTTTTCCCTGCCGGGCATCGAACAGGCGGCGGAAAACTTCTGGAACGATGTGCGCAATCGTTATGAAGAACGCCGCGTCGACCCGTCCCGTCCTTTATTGCCGCCCGCCGAACTGTTCCTGCCGGTGGAAGACTGCTTCGCGCGCCTGAAGAACTGGCCGCGCGTGGTGGCCAGTCAACAGGACGTGGAAAGCGGTAGCGGTCGCGAGCGATTCCCCGCTCGGGAGCTGCCGAACCTGGCCATCGAAGCCAAGGCCACGCAGCCGCTGGCGGCGCTGGCCGAGTTCCTCGACCAGTTCCCCGGCCGCGTGTTGTTTACCGCCGAATCGGCAGGCCGTCGAGAAGTACTGCTGGAACTGCTGGAACGCCTGAAGCTGCGGCCGAAAACCGTCGACAGCTGGCCGGACTTTGTCGCCGGCAAGGAGCGCCTGGCGATCACCATCGCCCCGCTCGATGAAGGCCTGCAGCTCGACGACCCGGCCCTGGCCCTGGTTGCCGAAAGCCCGTTGTTCGGCCAGCGCGTGATGCAACGTCGACGCCGGGAAAAACGCGCCGACGCCAACAACGATGCCGTCATCAAGAACCTCACCGAGCTGCGCGAAGGCGCGCCGGTGGTGCACATCGACCACGGTGTCGGCCGCTACCTCGGCCTGACGATCCTCGAGATCGACAGTCAGGCCGCTGAATTCCTGACACTGGAATACGCCGAGAACGCCAAGCTCTACGTGCCGGTGGCCAACCTGCACCTGATCGCCCGCTACACCGGCAGCGACGATGCCCTGGCCCCGCTGCATCGCCTCGGTTCCGAGACCTGGCAGAAAGCCAAGCGCAAGGCTGCCGAACAGGTGCGCGACGTCGCCGCCGAGCTGCTCGACATCTATGCCCGCCGTGCCGCCCGCGAAGGTTATGCCTTCGCCGACCCGAAAGCCGACTACGCGACCTTCAGCGCCGGCTTCCCGTTCGAAGAAACCCCGGACCAGCAAACCACCATCGAAGCGGTGCGCGAAGACATGCTCGCGCCCAAGCCGATGGACCGCCTGGTGTGCGGCGACGTGGGCTTCGGCAAGACCGAAGTGGCCATGCGCGCCGCGTTCATCGCGGTTCACGGCGGTCGCCAGGTGGCGATCCTGGTGCCGACCACCCTGCTCGCCCAGCAGCACTACAACAGCTTCCGTGACCGCTTCGCCGACTGGCCGGTGACCGTGGAGGTGATGAGCCGCTTCAAGTCGGCCAAGGAAGTGAACGCCGCGGTCGCCGATCTGGCCGAAGGCAAGATCGACATCGTCATCGGCACGCACAAGCTGCTGCAGGACGACGTGAAGATCAAAAACCTCGGGCTGGTGATCATCGACGAGGAACACCGTTTCGGTGTGCGCCAGAAAGAACAGCTCAAGGCCCTGCGCAGCGAAGTCGACATCCTCACCCTGACCGCCACGCCGATTCCGCGCACGCTGAACATGGCGGTGTCGGGCATGCGCGACCTGTCGATCATCGCCACGCCGCCGGCCCGCCGCCTGTCGGTGCGCACCTTCGTCATGGAACAGAACAAGAGCACGGTCAAAGAGGCCTTGCTGCGTGAGCTGCTGCGGGGCGGCCAGGTGTATTACCTGCACAACGATGTGAAAACCATCGAGAAATGCGCCGCCGACCTCGCCGAGCTGGTGCCGGAAGCACGGATCGGCATCGGTCACGGGCAGATGCGCGAACGTGATCTCGAACAGGTGATGAGCGACTTCTACCACAAGCGCTTCAACGTGCTGATCGCCTCGACCATCATCGAGACCGGTATCGACGTGCCGAGCGCCAACACCATCATCATCGAGCGCGCCGACAAGTTCGGCCTGGCACAGTTGCACCAGTTGCGCGGCCGGGTCGGACGCAGCCACCACCAGGCGTACGCCTACCTGCTGACGCCGCCACGCCAGCAAATCACCCCGGACGCAGAAAAGCGCCTGGAAGCGATTGCCAATACCCAGGACCTCGGCGCGGGCTTCGTGCTCGCCACCAACGACCTGGAAATCCGTGGCGCCGGCGAACTGCTCGGTGACGGCCAGAGCGGGCAGATCCAGGCAGTCGGTTTCACGCTGTACATGGAAATGCTCGAACGCGCGGTGAAGTCGATCCGCAAGGGCGAGCAGCCGAACCTCGATCAACCGCTCGGCGGCGGCCCGGAAGTCAACTTGCGGGTACCGGCGTTGATTCCGGAAGATTACCTGCCGGATGTCCACGCCCGCCTGATCCTCTACAAGCGCATCGCCTCGGCCACCGATGAGGATGGCCTCAAGGATTTGCAGGTGGAGATGATCGATCGATTCGGCCTGCTGCCGGAACCGACCAAGAACCTGATCCGCATCACTGCGCTGAAATTGCAGGCCGAGCAACTGGGCATCAAGAAAGTCGATGGTGGCCCGCAAGGCGGTCGCGTCGAGTTCGCCGCACAGACGCCGGTCGACCCGCTGACCCTGATCAAGCTGATCCAGAGCCAGCCAAAACGCTACAAATTCGAAGGCGCCACGATGTTCAAGTTCATGGTTCCGATGGAGCGCCCGGAAGAGCGCTTTAATACTGTAGAGGCGCTGTTCGAGCGCCTCGTTCCGAAAACTGCTTGAAGGACGCCGCATGCGCCTGTTTCGCTCTCTGACTTTGCTGACCCTGCTGATGCCAGCGCTGGTCGCCCCCACGGCATTTGCCGATGACCTGTATCAGGTCGAAATGATTCTGGTCCGTCAAAACGCCGTGCCGGCGATTGTCAGCCGCGCCGCACCGGAAGACTGGGCGGCTGGCGCCCAGCCCGTCAGCGCCGACAGCCTGCGCACGCCAAGCCTCAATGGCGAGGTGGAAAAACTCACCGCCAGCAATGAATACACGGTGTTGCTGCACAAGGCCTGGCAACAGAACCTTGGCGAGGAAGCCACCCGAATCGCGATCAGCGACGGCAAGGAACAATTTGGCCAATTCCCTATCGAGGGCACGTTGAGCATGAAGTTGGGGCGCTTTACCGACGTCGACGCAGACTTCTGGGTGAACCAGATCAACGAAGATGGCCTGGTCACCGCCAGCGAACGCCTGAAGACCGACAGTCATACCAAAAACGGCCAGTTGAACTTCCTCGACGCCGGCCATCTCGGCCTGCTGATCAAGATCACCTCGCTGACCGCTCCCGCACCCCGAGCAGCTCCCGAAGAAATTCCGGACTGATCTATGTCCGCGACCCTGAGCAAACCCCTGGCACCGTCCTGGGTCAGCCGATTCAAAGAACAGAGCCTGGAGCGCGGTCGCCGCTACGCGCTGGAGAATCGCGTCAGGATCGTCGAGGCCGGCGACGCCACCATCGTCGCCGCTTGCGAAGGCTCTGGCGGTAACGTTTACCGCCAGACCATTCGCTTGCGCGAGTCAGCCAAGGGCACCCTGCTGATGGTCGACGCCACCTGCTCGTGCCCGGTGCACAACAACTGCAAACATTGCGCGGCGGTGCTCCTGCAAGTGCAGGAAACCCTCGACTACCCTGCCGCCGCCAAAGACGCCGAACTCCTGGAAAAACTCCAGGCCGTCCTGGAAAACCGCAGCCCGAAAGCCCCGCCGCAAGTGCTCGTGGACAACGTGCAACCGGTCCCGCGCCTGTGGCTGGCGAGCATCGAGTTCAGCGCATTCGAGCCGCGCAACGGCCGCATGCAGCGCTATATCCAGCATCGCGCGGCGCTGTCGTTCAGTTACCTGGACGAGTACGTGTCCGGGCAGAAGAACGCCGACATCCTGATTCGCCAGGAAACCCAGACGCTACGGATAAAACGTCACCCGGAAGTGGAACAGTCCTACCGGGAACAGTTGCGAATCCTCGGCTTCAAAGTCGCCACCCGACAAAGCAAGGCCCTGCCGGAAAGTGCCGGCGAACTGTTCGAGATGGTCAATGACAGCGCCTGGCTGACCTTTACCCTCAATGAACTGCCGAAGTTGCGCACCCAGGGCTGGGAACTGCAGATCGATGAGGAATTCGGCTTCGACCTGACCGCAGTGGACGACTGGTACGCCACCGTTGAACAGGCACCGGAGCGCGACTGGTTCGATCTGGAACTGGGGATCATCGTCAACGGCGAACGCCTGAGCCTGTTGCCGATCCTGCTCAACCTGATGCGCTCGCACACCGAAATCCTCAACCCGGAACGCCTGGCCCGACGCCGCGACGACGAGCTGATCCTGGTCAACATCCCCAATCGCCCGAACTCCGAGCACGGCCCGCTGCAAGTCGCCCTGCCCTTCGGCCGCTTGAAGCCGGTGCTGGCCACCCTTGGCGAGTTCTACCTGCAGGAGCCCGGCGAAACCACCTTGCGCCTGAGCAAGGCCGACGCCACGCGCCTGAACCCGCTGGAAGACATGCCACTGCTCTGGGAGGGCGGCGAACAGATCCGCACCTTTGCCCAGCGCCTGCGCGACGTCAAGGACTACACCGCCGCCGCCCCGGACGGCCTGAATGCGACGCTGCGCCCTTACCAACTCGAGGGCTTGAGCTGGATGCAGTCGCTGCGGCAACTGGACGTAGGCGGAATTCTTGCGGACGACATGGGCCTGGGCAAAACCCTGCAGACACTGGCGCACGTGCTGAGCGAGAAAAACGCCGGGCGCCTCGATCGACCTAGCATGGTGGTGATGCCGACCAGCCTGATCCCCAACTGGCTCGACGAAGCGGCGCACTTTACGCCGCAGCTCAAGGTGCTGGCGCTCTACGGTGCCGGCCGCAAAAAGCACTTCGACAAGCTGGCTGACTACGATCTGATCCTGACCACCTACGCCCTGCTGCCCAAGGATGTCGAACGCCTGGCTGCGCAGCCGCTGCACATACTGGTGCTGGATGAAGCGCAATACATCAAGAACCCGACCAGCAAGGCCGCCCAGGCCGCCCGCGAGCTGAATGCCCGGCAGCGCCTGTGCCTGAGTGGCACACCGCTGGAAAACCATCTGGGTGAACTGTGGTCGCTGTTTCACTTCCTCCTGCCGGGCTGGCTGGGCGATGTCAAAAGCTTCAACCGCGATTACCGCGTACCGATTGAAAAGCGCGCCAGCGAAGTCAGGCTTGCGCACCTCAACGGTCGGATCAAGCCGTTTCTGTTGCGCCGCACCAAGGAGCAGGTGGCCACCGAATTGCCGCCGAAAACCGAGATCATCCACTGGGTCGAGCTCAACGAAGCGCAACGCGACGTGTACGAAACCATGCGCCTGGCCATGGACAAGAAAGTCCGCGACGAGATCACCCGCAAAGGCGTGGCCCGCAGTCAGATCATCATTCTCGAAGCGCTGCTCAAGCTGCGCCAGGTGTGCTGCGATTTGCGCCTGGTCAACGAAGCGACCCTGCCAAGCCGTGGCAGCACCTCAGGCAAGCTCGACAGTCTGATGGAAATGCTCGAGGAGTTGTTCGAGGAGGGTCGGCGGATCCTGCTGTTCTCGCAGTTCACTTCAATGCTGTCGCTGATCGAAGACGAACTGAACAAGCGCGGCGTGGCCTACGCCCTGCTGACCGGCCAGACCCGAGACCGCCGCACACCGGTGAAGGAATTCCAGAGCGGCAAACGTCAGATCTTTCTGATCAGCTTGAAGGCCGGCGGTGTTGGCCTGAACCTGACCGAAGCGGACACGGTGATTCACTACGACCCATGGTGGAACCCGGCGACGGAAAACCAGGCGACCGACCGGGCGTATCGCATCGGCCAGGAGAAGCCGGTTTTCGTCTACAAACTGATTGCGCGGGGCACGGTGGAGGAAAAGATCCAGCACCTGCAAAAGGAAAAATCCGACCTCGCGGCCGGCGTGCTGGATGGGCGCAAGGCCGGGGACTGGAAACTGCAGAGCGATGATATCGAGGCGCTGTTTGCGCCGCTGCCGGAAAACCTCGAAAAACGTTGAAAGGTGTGGAGCCAGACAAATCGCATCGCGGGCAAGCCACGCTCCCACAGGTCTTGAGTCGATTACAGAATTTGTGATCGACACCGAACCTGTGGGAGCGCGGCTTGCCCGCGATAGGGTCAACTCGGTGTTGCAGTCTGACTCAGCCCTTGAGCACCCGCGCCAACGTCGATTTCACCTTCCCCATGCCGTCATGCAGAGCCTGCTCGATCTCGGCCATGGTGATCACCGCCGTCGACTTGCCCGCCGCCGGATTCACCACCAGCGCCAGGCAGGCATAATCCAGTTCCAGCTCACGGGCCAGGGCGGCCTCCGGCATGCCGGTCATGCCGACGATGTCGCAGCCGTCGCGCTCCAGTCGGGCGATTTCAGCCACGGTCTCCAGGCGCGGCCCTTGAGTGCAGGCGTACACGCCATGACTGCTGTAGCCCACACCTTCGGCTGCCAAGGCCGCGATCAGTTGCTGGCGCAACGGTTCGCTGTAGGGGTAGCTGAAGTCGATATGGGTGACCTGTTCCAGATCATCGGCAAAGTAGGTGTGCTCACGGCCGCTGGTGTAGTCGATCAACTGATGCGGCACGCAGAAATGCCCGGTGCCCATGGCTGCATGGATACCGCCCACGGCGTTGACCGCCAGGATGGCTTCGGCACCGGCCTGCTTCAACGCCCAGAGATTGGCGCGGTAGTTGACCTGATGCGGCGGAAAACGATGGGGATGACCGTGGCGTGCGAGGAACAGCACTTCCCTGCCGGCGTATTCGCCGATCTGAACCTCGGCCGAAGGCGCACCATAAGGTGTGTCCACTGCCAGTGACTGGCGAATGCTCAGGCCTTCGAGCTGCGTCAGGCCAGTGCCACCGATAATCGCGTAAACCGTCATAACGAACAGTCCTTAATCAATCAATTGAGCTTCTTTGAGCGCGCCGACAGCGGCCAGCCAGCGTGGGTCCTGACGGTATTCGGTGCCGGCGAACGACTGGCCGCGCATCCGCGCAATCCGTGCCGATGGCTTGACCTTCAGACGCTGGGCAGCGCTCAGGGCCAGTTCGGCGGCCGCACGGTCGTTGCACACCAGGCCCATGTCGCAACCTGCCGTCAGCGCCGCTTCGATACGACTGGCGGCATCGCCGACCACGTGAGCACCCGCCATCGACAGGTCGTCACTGAAGATCACGCCATCGAACTGCAACTCGCCACGCAGGATGTCCTGCAGCCAGCGACGGGAGAAACCTGCAGGCTGGGAATCGACCTGTGGATAAATAACGTGGGCCGGCATGACCGCGGCCAGTTGCTTGCTCAGTTTGGTGAACGGCACCAGGTCGTTGGCGCGGATCTCGTCGAGGCTGCGCTCATCATTCGGGATCGCGACGTGGGAGTCTGCTTCGGCCCAGCCATGGCCAGGGAAGTGCTTGCCGGTGGCCGCCATGCCAGCGCTGTTCATCCCGCGGATGAATGCACCCGCGAGCAAGGCCGCGCGCTCGGGATCACCTTCGAACGAACGGGTGCCGACAACGGCACTGCGCTGGTAATCCAGATCCAGCACCGGGGCAAAGCTCAGGTCCAGGCCAACGGCCAGCACTTCGGTGGCCATGATCCAGCCGCACTGCTCGGCCAGGTATTCGGCGTTCGGATTGTCGGCAATGGCGCGCATGGCGGGCAAGCGCACGAAACCCTGGCGCAGGCGCTGCACGCGGCCGCCCTCTTGATCCACCGCCAACAGCAGATCGGGACGAATGGCGCGAATGGCCGCACTCAGCTCGCGCACTTGACGCGGATGCTCGATGTTGCGGGCAAAGATGATCAGGCCGCCCACTTCGGGCTGGCGCAACAATTGGCGATCCTCAGCCGTCAGCCAGGTACCGGCGACATCCACCATCAACGAGCCTTGCAAGCCAGCAGTCATAAGAATTCCTTCATAACAGAAAACCCGGCCCACACACATTCGCCGCCAAGGGCATGGCCCGGCAGATTGGCGAATTCAATGGGGAACGGGTTCAGAACGAGAGTCGGCATGGGCGGCTAGCTTAACGGATGTCAGCTGCCTCGCCCACCCGTGTGCGGTCAAACCTTGGCGGCAACCGGTGTCGATTTGCTGCGTGGACGCAACTGGGCAGTGGCCATGGCCGCATCCGTCACACCGGACTCGGCACGCATGCCGGCGGCCAGGAACGGCACCATCAGGCGCATGACCTGCTCGATCGAGGTGTTCACGCCGAAGTCGGTTTCGGCAATCGCGCGCAAGGCCTTGATACCGGACATGCTGAACGCCGCCGCACCGAGCATGAAGTGCACGCGCCAGAACAGTTCGATCGGTGGAATGCGTGGTGCCGCTTCGTTGACCAGCATCATGTAGCGGCGGAAGACCTTGCCGTACATGTCTTCCAGGTAACGACGCAAATGCCCCTGGCTCTGACTGAACGCCAGTCCCAGCAAACGCATGAAGATCGACAGGTCGTTGCCGCTGCGCGGCTGCACCACCAGGGCCTGCTCGACGAGGATTTCCAGCAACTCTTCGAGGGTCGGCCTGATTTCAGGCTTGGCCTGGCGCCGCTCCAGCTCTTTATCGAGGCTCAGGCAAAACGGCCCGAGGAACCGCGAGAAAACCGCCTGGATCAACGCCTTCTTCGAACCGAAGTGATAGTTCACCGCCGCCAGATTGACACCGGCCTTGCTGGTGATCAGGCGCAACGAGGTTTCAGCGAAACCTTTTTCCGCGAACAACTGCTCGGCTGCATCAAGAATGCGTTCAACGGTTTCCGACTGGGCCATGGCTACTCCGCCTGACAAACACTTGTTTGAAACATACGTTTCAGCCTGTGCCTTGTCAAGTCTGGCAGTTCGTTTCGGGAATGGTCGGTCAGACATTTAACCACACAACGGCAAAGCTTCAATCCACTGACTGATCGACCGTCCGGCGGCCACTGAAAAATGGAGCATTGCCAAGACCGCGCCACTGTATATAATCCCAGTCACTGTATAAAAAAACAGAGCGATCAATATGCTAAAGCTGACGCCACGCCAAGCCGAGATTCTGGCCTTCATCAAACGCTGCCTGGAAGACAACGGCTACCCGCCGACCCGTGCGGAAATCGCTCAGGAACTGGGTTTCAAGTCGCCCAACGCGGCGGAAGAGCACCTCAAGGCCCTGGCCCGCAAGGGTGCCATCGAGATGACGCCTGGCGCCTCGCGCGGCATCCGCATCCCCGGTTTCGAAGCCAAGGCCGACGACTCCACCCTGCCGATCATTGGCCGGGTCGCAGCCGGCGCCCCGATTCTTGCGCAGCAACATATCGAAGAGTCCTGCAACATCAATCCTGCCTTCTTCCATCCGCGCGCCGACTACCTGCTGCGCGTCCACGGGATGAGCATGAAGGATGTCGGCATTTTCGATGGCGACCTGCTGGCGGTCCACACCACCCGCGAAGCGCGTAACGGTCAGATCGTGGTGGCGCGAATCGGCGACGAAGTGACCGTCAAGCGTTTCAAGCGTGACGGCAGCAAAGTCTGGCTGATCGCCGAGAACCCCGAGTTCGCCCCTATCGAAGTGAACCTTCAAGACCAGGAACTGGTGATCGAAGGCTTGAGTGTCGGCGTCATTCGCCGCTAAAGGAGGCACCATGCAGTTTCCACAGACATCACCACAGCAAACCCAACTGCCGTTGTTCGAAGCGTTCATGGCACAGCCATTGGCGCCGATTCTGAAAGACGTAGTCGAGTCCCCCTGGAGCGCCGAACCCGACGTTTTCAGCGAGCTGTCACTGCGTGGTGCAGCCGGGAACTGCCTGAGCCTTCTGGCACCGATCCTCAGGGAACTGAGCCAAGACCAGGACGCACGCTGGCTGACACTGATCGCGCCACCTGCCAGCCTGACTCAAGCCTGGCTGCGAGATGCCGGCCTCAATCGCGAGCGTATTCTGTTGCTGCAACCACGGGGCGCCCAGAGTGCCCAGCAGCTCACTTGCGAAGCCCTGCGCCTGGGGCGCAGCCATACGGTGGTCAGCTGGCTCAACCCGCTGAGCAGCCAATCGCGGCAACAGCTGATCAGCGCCGCCCGCACCGGGGACGCTCAGAGCCTGAATATTCGTTTGGGTTAACTGACAGCAGGGGCGCGAGCTTCACCGCGCGAGGCTTCTCCAGGGACAGAGAAGCCGAAGTGTTGCGAGATCAAGAAAAAACGACGGACGGGGATCAATGAAGAACCCGTGTCCCCTCGTCCTTGTCGAATTCGCCTTCAACCAGGCGTCCTGCCATCTGAACACCTACGCTCAACATCGCCTTGGCGACTTCCACGTGCTGCCCTTGCAGGAACGCCTTGGCGTCCTCGGAGAAATCCAAAGTAACCAGAGAACCCTCGTCCTCGGCCCTGCGCAGCTCGATACGGCCGTCTGGTAACTCGACAATTTCTAGAAAGGACGTTGGCATAAAGGACTGTTCTCCACGAAAGGCGGGGATTATATAGGCATCGCTCGGGCTTCGCTTGGGATCTTGACCAGATGTCATTACCCGGCCGCTTGTGTCAGCACTCGTTCAACCCTTCACGAAACCGGATCGCCAATCCTTTCAGGTTCTGGCGCCAGCTCTCCAGCTCTTCCCGGCTCAACTCCTGCGGCGCGTCCTCTTCATCCAGATTGACAGCCTGGATCAGCGGCTGGGTCACGTCCCCTTTCGGCTTGTGCGGCGCGCGTGGCGGCTGAAACAGCGCAGCATGGGCAGTCAGCAGCCTGGCCAGCCAGGTTTCCGGGTTATTGGCCAGTTCGACCAGCTCGGCCATTTCCGGAATGGCGATGGTTTCCAGCACTTCGCGAGTCAGCAACAGCTCTGCACGAGGTGCATTGGCCTGAGGCAGGCGATAGAAACCGGCGATTTCGTGACACAGGCCCAGCAGCGCGCCGTACAGGTGAAACAGCGCGGATTCGCGTCCCGCCTGGATCAGCGCCAGCGAATTCATCGCCCGACCCTCTTCAGTGCGAGCCAGTGCTTCCAGTGACAGGCCGGCGAAATAGATCTTCTGATTGGTACGGGTATAGAGTTCGTGGGCCATGACGGCAGCCTCCACAACGAATAAGGGCTTCTAGCAGGTCAGACAGTGTCGTGGATCAGCCAGGCAATCCGCAAGTCCTCTGCCGATACTGTAGGAGCGAGCCTGCTCGCTCCTACAGAAAAGCAGCAGAAACAAAAAGGCCGCATGAAAACCCCAAAGGGTTGTCATGCGGCCTTTTCAGTACCTCGACGCTTTACGCCTTGGCAGCCGGGCGCTTGTCTTCGACTTTCCACTTACCGCCGTCGTAGAACGCTTTCCAGCCAGTCGGTTTACCGTCGACCTCGGTCTGCACGTACTGCTCCTTGGTCTTGCGGCTGTAACGGATCACGGCTGGCAGACCATCCGGATCTTTCTTCGGTGCTTCGCAGAGGAAGTGATACTTCGGATCGATCTCATCCTTGTGCGGGATGATTTCCAGCACCAGCGGAGCACGGGTCTCGCGGTTTTTCGGGAACTGGCTGGCCGCCAGGAACAGACCCGATGCACCGTCCCGCAGGATGTAGGTGTCGTTGACCTTTTCGCATTTCAGCTCAGGCATCTTCACCGGGTCCATCTTCGGCGGCGCCGCGTCACCGCTCTTGAGCAGTTTGCGGGTGTTTTTGCAGGTGGCATTGGTGCAACCGAAGAACTTGCCGAAACGGCCGGTCTTGAGCTGCATCTCGCTGCCGCACTTGTCGCATTCCAGGCTCGGACCTTCATAGCCCTTGATGCGATAGGTGCCCTCTTCGATTTCGTAGCCATCGCAATCCGGGTTGTTACCGCAGATGTGCAGCTTGCGTTTCTCATCGAGCAGGTAGGCATCCATCGCCGTGCTGCAGATCGGGCAGCGATGCTTGCCGCGCAGTACCAGCGACTCCGACTCGCCCTCGTCGTCCGCGGCGATTTCGTCGCCAGGCACCAGGTTGACGGTGGCCTTGCAGCGTTCTTTCGGCGGCAGGCTATAGCCCGAGCAACCGAGGAACACGCCGGTCGACGCGGTACGAATCTGCATCGGACGGCCGCAAGTGGTGCACGGAATGTCGGTCATCACCGGCTGGTTGGCACGCATGCCACTTTCCGGACTTTCGGCCACTTCGAGCTTCTTCTTGAAGTCGCCGTAGAACTCGTCGAGCACGTTTTTCCAGTCGCGTTCGCCCTGGGCCACGTCATCGAGATGTTCTTCCATGCCGGCGGTGAAGCCGTAGTCCATCAGGTTGGAGAAGCTTTCGGACAGACGCTCGGTGACGATGTCGCCCATCTTTTCCGAATAGAAACGACGGTTATGCAGCGCAACGTAACCACGGTCCTGGATGGTCGAAATGATCGCCGCATAGGTCGAAGGACGACCGATGCCGCGTTTTTCCATTTCTTTAACCAGGCTGGCTTCCGAGTAACGCGCCGGCGGCTTGGTGAAGTGCTGGGTCGGATCAAGCTTGATCAGCTTCATCGCGTCGCCCTGGGCCATGTCCGGCAGTACATCGTCGTCGCCCGGCTTGGCGATTTGCGGCATGACACGGGTGTAACCGTCGAACTTGAGGATGCGGCCCTTGGCACGCAGCTCGAAGTCGCCAGCGCCCACGGTGACGGTAGTCGACAGGTATTGCGCCGGCAGCATCTGGCAAGCGAGGAACTGGCGCCAGATAAGCTCGTAGAGGCGCTCAGCGTCACGCTCCATGCCCGACAGCTTGCTTGGCTCGGTGTTGGCGTCGGACGGACGAATCGCTTCGTGAGCCTCTTGTGCGCCTTCCTTGCTGCTGTAGACGTTCGGGTTTTCCGGCAGGTACTTCTTGCCGAACTCGCCTTCAATATAAGTACGCGCCATCGCCACGGCATCAACCGAGAGGTTGGTGGAGTCGGTACGCATGTAGGTGATGTAGCCGGCTTCGTACAAGCGCTGGGCCATCATCATGGTCTTCTTCACACCGAAGCCCAGGCGGTTGCTCGCGGCCTGTTGCAGGGTGGAAGTGATGAACGGCGCCGACGGCTTGCTGCTGGTCGGTTTGTCTTCGCGCTTGACGATGCTGTAGCTGGAAGCCTTGAGCTTCTCCAGCGCGGCCATGGCCTGGGTTTCGTTGAGCGGCTTGAAGGCTTCGCCTTTCTCGCGGGCCACGTCGAAACGCACGGTCGCGCCTTTGGCGGTGCCGAGGTCGGCGTGCACTTCCCAGTACTCTTCCGGGATGAACGCGCGGATTTCACGTTCGCGCTCGACCACCAGCTTCACGGCAACCGATTGCACACGGCCGGCGGACAGACCGCGAGCGATCTTGGCCCACAGCAGCGGCGAAACCATGTAACCCACGACGCGGTCGAGGAAACGACGCGCCTGCTGGGCGTTGACACGGTCGATATCCAGCTCGCCGGGTTTCGAGAAGGCTTCCTGAATCGCCTTCTTGGTGATTTCGTTGAACACCACGCGCTTGTAGCGGGTGTCGTCACCACCGATGGCTTCGCGCAGGTGCCAGGCAATGGCTTCCCCCTCGCGGTCCAAGTCGGTTGCGAGATAGATGGTGTCAGCATCCTTGGCGAGCCGGCGCAGCTCTTCGATGACCTTTTCCTTGCCCGGGAGGATCTCGTACTTGGCTTTCCAGCCATGATCCGGATCGACGCCCATGCGCGCGACCAGCTGCTTGCGCGCCTTTTCTTTCGGCGACAAGGCCGGCGCTTCGCCCGCAGCAGCCTTGCCGCGCTTGGCGGCTGGCTCTTTGCTGGCGCTAGCCGAACCGCTGGTGGGCAGGTCTCGGATATGGCCGATACTCGACTTCACCACGTATTCGTTGCCCAAATACTTGTTGATGGTCTTGGCCTTAGCCGGGGATTCCACAATGACCAGCGATTTGCCCATGGATCGGAAAATTCCTGAATTCGAGAAGTGAAAGGCGGTTGGCGCCTGACGCGGCACCGCTATATATAGTGGCAACAAGGTGAGGTCAAGCGCAGGGTTTTGCGCGAACTCAGCTTATGGCTTGGTAAAAAGGCTTTCTTCGGCCTGCACCAAAGCAAAGCGTGGCACCTGTTCGCCGTCAACCTCGACGGACTCCAGGAACATGCTCAAGGGACGTACCCAAAAGCCGTAATCGCCATACAGGGCTTGGTAGAAGACCACTTCCTCTTCGGTTTCCGAATGCCGCGCAACACTGAAAACGCGGTACTGCGGACCTTTGTAATGTTGGTAGAGCCCAGGTTGTATCGGCATGCTTTGGCCCTCACTCAAATTCTTTCAAAATAAAAACAAAAATAAATCCGCAAAAACAAAAACCGGGGCACTTGGCCCCGGCTTCCATCAACGAGTCGCTTAAACGCGTTCGAAGACGGTGGAGATGCCTTGGCCGAGACCAATGCACATGGTGGCTACCCCGAGGTTGCCGCCATTTTGCTTCATCACGTTGAGCAAAGTGCCGGAGATACGCGCACCGGAGCAACCGAACGGGTGACCCAGGGCGATCGCGCCGCCGTGCAGGTTAACCTTCTCGTTCATCTTGTCGAGCACTTTCAGATCTTTCAGCACTGGCAGGGCCTGTGCGGCGAAAGCTTCGTTGAGCTCGAAGAAGTCGATGTCGGAGATGCTCAGACCCGCGCGCTTCAGTGCTTTCTGTGTGGCCGGTACTGGACCATAGCCCATGATTGCCGGATCCACACCTGCCACTGCCATCGAACGGATCACCGCCAAAGGCTGGATGCCCAGGTCCTGTGCACGCTGCGCCGACATCACGATCATGCACGAAGCACCATCGGTGATCTGCGACGAAGTACCCGCTGTCACGGTGCCGCCCTTTGGATTGAATGCCGGCTTGAGGGCCGCCAGGCTTTCCAGGGTGGTTTCCGGACGAATGGTTTCGTCGTAGTCGAAGGTTTTCAGGAAACCGTTCTCGTCGTAGCCCTGCATCGGGATGATTTCGTCTTTGAACTTGCCTTCCACGGTCGCCTTGTGGGCGAGTTGGTGGGAGCGCACGCCGAAAGCGTCCTGCTGCTCGCGAGTGATGCCGTGCATCTTGCCCAGCATTTCCGCGGTCAGGCCCATCATGCCCGAGGCTTTCGCCGCGTACAGCGACATGTGCGGGTTCGGATCGACACCGTGCATCATGCTCACGTGGCCCATATGCTCGACGCCGCCAACGACGAATACGTCACCGTTACCGGTCATGATCGCTTGCGCAGCAGTGTGCAGGGCGCTCATGGACGAGCCACACAGACGGCTGACGGTCTGGCCGGCCGAAGTGTGCGGGATCTGGGTCATCAGCGACGCCATGCGCGCGATGTTCCAGCCCTGCTCCAGGGTCTGGTTGACGCAGCCCCAGATCACGTCCTCGACTTCGGCAGGATCGACCTTGACGTTGCGTTCCAGCAGTTTGCTGATCAGGTGCGCCGACATGTCTTCGGCGCGGGTGTTGCGGTGCATGCCGCCCTTGGAGCGGCCCATCGGAGTACGACCGAAGTCGACAATCACGACGTCTCTAGGATTCAAGCTCATAAGTTCACTCTCACTCTAGTTGGGGGCGCTTAACCGAAGAAGCTCTGGCCGTTCTTGGCCATTTCGCGCAGCTTCGCGGTCGGGTGGTACAGCGCGCCCAAATCAGCGTACTGGTCAGCCAGGGCAACGAACTCTGCCACACCGATCGAGTCGATGTAGCGCAGCGCACCGCCACGGAATGGAGGGAAACCGATACCGTAGACCAGACCCATGTCGGCTTCGGCGGCGGTTTCAACGATGCCGTCTTCCAGGCAACGCACGGTTTCCAGGCACAGCGGGATCATCATCCAGTTGATGATGTCTTCGTCAGTGACTTCGCGCTGCTCGTAAACGATCGGCTTGAGCACTTCCAGCACCGACGGATCGGCGACTTTCTTCTGCTTGCCTTTCTTGTCGGCCTCGTAGGCGTAGAAGCCCTTGCCGTTCTTCTGGCCCAGGCGCTTGGCTTCGTAAAGCACGTCGATGGCCGAGCGACGGTCATCCTTCATGCGATCCGGGAAGCCTTCAGCCATCACGTCACGACCGTGGTGGCCGGTGTCGATGCCGACCACGTCCATCAGGTAGGCCGGGCCCATCGGCCAGCCGAATTTTTCCATGACCTTGTCGATACGGACGAAGTCCACACCGGCGCTGACCAGCTTGGCGAAACCGCCGAAGTACGGGAACAGCACGCGGTTGACCAGGAAGCCCGGGCAGTCGTTGACGACGATCGGGTTCTTGCCCATTTTCTTGGCGTAGGCAACGGTGGTGGCAACGGCCAGCTCGCTGGACTTCTCGCCACGGATCACTTCGACCAGCGGCATCATGTGCACCGGGTTGAAGAAGTGCATGCCGACGAAGTTTTCCGGACGCTTGAGGGCCTTGGCCAGCAAGGTAATGGAAATGGTCGAGGTGTTGGACGCCAGGATGGTGTCTTCCTTGACCTTGTCTTCGACTTCAGCCAGTACCGCTTGCTTGACCTTCGGGTTCTCGACAACCGCTTCGACCACCAGGTCCACGTGACCGAAATCACCGTACGACAGGGTTGGACGAATGCCGTTGAGCACTTCAGCCATTTTCGCGGCGGTCATGCGGCCTTTATCAACGCGGCCAACCAGCAGTTTGGCGGCTTCGGCCAGACCCTGCTCGATGCCGTGCTCGTTGATGTCCTTCATCAGGATCGGCGTGCCTTTGGAAGCCGACTGATAGGCGATACCGCCACCCATGATGCCGGCGCCCAATACGGCAGCCTGCTTCACGTCCTTGGCGATTTCGTCGTAGGCCTTGGCCTTTTTCTTCAGCTCCTGATCGTTCAGGAACAAGCCGATCAAGCTCTGCGCGGCAGAGGTCTTGGCCAGCTTGACGAAACCGGCGGCTTCGATTTCCAGCGCCTTGTCACGACCGAAGTTCGCGGCTTTCTGGATGGTCTTGATCGCTTCAACCGGCGCCGGGTAGTTCGGGCCGGCCTGGCCAGCCACGAAACCTTTGGCGGTTTCGAACGACATCATTTGTTCGATGGCGTTGAGCTTGAGTTTTTCCAGCTTCGGCTGACGCTTGGCCTTGTAGTCAAATTCGCCGCTGATGGCGCCCTTGATCAGGTTCAGTGCAGCTTCGGCCAGTTTGTCCGGGGCAACCACGGCGTCGACGGCACCGACTTTCAGCGCGTCTTCAGCACGGTTTTCCTTACCGGCGGCGATCCACTCGATGGCGTTGTCGGCCCCGATCAGGCGCGGCAGGCGTACGGTGCCGCCAAAACCTGGGTAGATGCCCAGTTTGACTTCTGGCAGGCCGATTTTGGCAGTGGCCGACATGACGCGGAAGTCTGCGGCCAGGCACATTTCAAAGCCGCCACCCAGTGCGATGCCGTTGATCGCAGCTACAGTCGGGACGTTGAGGTCTTCGAAATCGCTGAAAATCTTGTTGGCTTCGAGGTTGCCAGCAACAAGTTCTGCATCCGGCAGCTTGAAGTTGTCGACAAATTCGGTGATGTCGGCGCCGACGATGAACACGTCCTTGCCACTGCTGACGATCACGCCCTTGATCGAAGCATCTGCCTTGATGGTGTCTACGGCCTGACGCAGTTCGTTCAGGGTTAGACGGTTGAACTTGTTGACGGACTCACCCTTGAGGTCGAACTTCAGTTCGACGATGCCACTTTCAAGAGCCTTAACCGTGATGGCTTTACCTTCGTAAATCATCAACTGATCTCCACGATATGGAAGCTGAACAGTACACGTCGGACGCAGGCGAACGGCTTGGCAGGGACGTTGATCGTCAATGCTACGCCCATTCCCCCGGCACACCCGCCAACGCGATAGTCGGGATTCTGTAGGAGCGGTCTGAAATACAAACGCTCAATTCATACGCCCGTTTGATTCGGGTACGTCACCTTCACGGAATTTCCGACAATTGTCAATCGCCTGAAACACGGGTTGAAACGCGACTTTCCGGTCATATCCGTACTGCGAAGACCTTCAACACGCCGAAACATGCGAGGTCATTCATAGAATCAATTATTAGAAATGTCGCCCTAAATCGCTGCAGCCCGTGTTTAACGAGCTACGCTGGCGAAATCTAGGGAAAAAGTTGAACGCTTGGGCGAACGCCCGGCGTAAGATCAAGCTCACATTGTTTTACCGGCCTGCCTGGCCATCCCGCCCGATGATGTTGTCGGGCTTTTTATTGCCTGCATGAAAACCTGTAGGAGCGAGCCTGCTCGCGATGAACCTGAGGACGCCGCGGGGTGTCAGGTTGCCAGCGTCATCGTTGACGACCATCGCGAGCAGGCTCGCTCCTACAGAGGACCAGTTTCAGGCGAGCGCCTTGAGGGTGGCATCGATGTGTTGCAACACCTCGGCCTCGCCCTTCTCGCCCCAGTACAAGGCGATCATTTGCTTGTCGGCCTCGACTTTGTAGACGTTGCCTGGCAATTTTTCGAAATGATTGAGCAGGCCCGGATCCTCGCAGGTTTCCTGCCACTGATTCACCCAGACGCCCGGTGATTTTTGCCAGTAGCTCCAGCACGCCGGCTGATTGCCACGCCGCGGACGATGGTACTGGGCGCACGGGCTCGGCGGCTCCTGGCTCAGCCAGTGCGGCCACTCCTGGGGCGCCAGTTGCATGGCCAGGCCAATGCGCCGAGCCTCCATCCGCAGGGCAATTCGTCCGCTCTGGGCACGTGACGGGCGCAACCATGCCAGAGGGCTGAGTACCACCAACAGGATTGACACCACTATCCAGACCGTCATATCTGTACTCCCGATTCTTGATGAGCCCATTGTGTCACTTTGGAACCAATGCGCTTGAAACCAGCCATACTTACCAATATTGCAATCCTCAGGAGGAGCACCTCATGCCCTACAACCATATTCTGGTCGCTGTAGATCTGACCGAAGAGTGCGACCCTGTGATCCACCGCGCTCGCGAGCTGTCGGTGAGCAACGGCGCGAAACTGTCACTGGTGCACATTGTCGAGCCGATGGCGATGGCCTTTGGCGGCGACGTGCCGATGGACCTGTCACAACTGCAACAACAGCAGTTCGATCAGGCCAAGGAGCGCCTGGAGCGCCTCAAGCACAAGTACGCCGAACTCGAAGGCGCCAACTGCCACCTGACCTACGGCCAGCCACGCCAGGAAATCCACCATTTCGCCAAGGAGCAACAATGCGACCTGATCGTGGTGGGCAGCCATGGCCGGCACGGCCTGGCACTCCTGCTGGGCTCCACCGCCAACGATGTACTGCATGGCGCGCCTTGCGATGTGCTGGCGGTGCGTCTGCAAAGCAAAAACTGAAGCCACCCCCTGTAGGAGCCGGCTTGCTGGCGATGGTCGTCAACGATGACGCTACCAACCTGACACCCCGCGGGGCTTCCAGGTCCATCGCGAGCAAGCTCGCTCCTACAGGGAATCCATTTCAAACAGCAAATCGCATTGCATACGAAAAGCCCGGCGCTCATCACTGAGCGCCGGGCTTTTTTATTGCCGGATCAATCAGGCATCCAGCTCGGCCCAACGCTCGACCATCACGTCGAGCTCAGCCTGCAACTGCTCCAGCTGAGCAATCACCGCAGCCGTTTCGGCCGCCGGACGCTGATAGAAGCCCGCATCCGCCATCTGCGCTTCAACAGCAGCGATCTGCTGCTCCATGGCTTCGATCTGCCCCGGCAACGCTTCCAGCTCGCGCTGCAACTTGTAGCTGAGCTTTTTCTTCGCCACAGGCGCTTCGACAGCTGCCGCAAGCGGTGCCGGCTCGGCCTTCACCACCGCGGAGTTCAAGTCGGCCTTGCCGGACTTGCTCTCGGTCACGCCCAGCAGGCGCGGCGAGCCACCCTGACGCAGCCAGTCCTGGTAGCCACCGACGTACTCGCGAACTTTGCCTTCACCCTCGAAGACCAGGGTGCTGGTGACCACGTTGTCGAGGAATGCCCGGTCGTGGCTGACCATCAGTACGGTGCCGTTGAAGGTCAGCAAGACCTCCTCGAGCAATTCCAGGGTTTCAACGTCGAGGTCGTTGGTCGGTTCGTCGAGCACCAGCAGGTTCGCCGGCTTGCTGAACAGCTTGGCCAGCAACAGACGGGCACGCTCGCCACCGGACAGCGCCTTGACCGGCGTGCGGGCACGTTGCGGGCTGAACAGGAAGTCGCCGAGGTAGCTCAGCACGTGGCGGCTCTGGCCGTCTATGTCGATGAAGTCGCGACCTTCGGCGACGTTGTCGATCACGGTCTTTTCCAGGTCCAGTTGATGGCGCAACTGGTCGAAGTAGGCAACATCGATCCGGGTGCCCTCTTCCACTTTGCCGCTGGTTGGCTGCAAGCCGCTGAGCATCAGCTTCAACAGCGTGGTCTTGCCGGTGCCGTTGGCGCCGAGCAGGCCGATACGGTCGCCGCGCTGCAGCACCATGGAGAAGTCCTTGATCAGGAACGGGCCGCCCGGGTGAGCGAAGCTGACGTTCTCGAGCACCATCACTTGCTTGCCGGACTTGTCGGCGGTGTCCAGCTGGATATTCGCCTTGCCGGTACGTTCGCGGCGCTCGCTGCGCTCGACACGCAAGGCTTTCAACGCACGTACGCGCCCTTCGTTACGGGTACGACGGGCCTTGATGCCCTGGCGAATCCACACCTCTTCCTGGGCCAGGCGCTTGTCGAACAGCGCGTTGGCGGTGGCTTCGGCAGCGAGTTCGGCTTCCTTGTGCACGAGGAAACTGGCGTAGTCGCCGTTCCAGTCGATCAGGCCGCCGCGATCCAGTTCGAGGATGCGGGTGGCCAGGTTCTGCAGGAAAGAACGGTCGTGCGTGATGAACAGCACGGCGCCCTGGAAATCCTTCAGCGCTTCTTCAAGCCAGGCGATGGCACCGATGTCCAGGTGGTTGGTCGGCTCGTCGAGCAGCAGCAGGTCCGGCTCGGACACCAGGGCCTGGGCCAGCAGGACGCGACGACGCCAGCCGCCGGACAACTGGGCGAGGGTCTTGTCCGCCGGCAGTTGCAGGCGGCTCAGGGTGCTGTCGACCAATTGCTGTAAACGCCAGCCATCGCGGGCTTCGAGGTCGTGCTGGACGTGCATCAGCTTGTCCAGATCGGCGTCGGTAACGCAGTTCTGACTCAGGTGGTGGTATTGCGCGAGCAATTCGCCCACGCCGTCCAGCCCCTCGGCCACCACGTCGAACACGGTCCGCTCGTCGGCTACCGGCAATTCTTGCGGCAATTCGCCGATCTTGAGCCCGGGTGCGCGCCAAACGGAGCCGTCATCGGGCTTCTGGTCGCCCTTGACGAGCTTCATCATGCTGGACTTGCCAGTGCCGTTGCGGCCGATGATGCACACCCGCTCACCACGGGCGATCTGCCAGGACACCTTGTCCAACAACGGCATAGCGCCGAAAGCAAGGGACACATCGCTGAATTTGAGCAGGGTCATGAGCTTCTCCAAAAACCGGGCGCGCATTCTACCTGACTTGAGGCTTCAGAAGGCCGGCAATTTCACTCTCGTAGCACTCTGAATGACAAATGTTGCGAACTGATGCGGTAAGACCCGCAAAGCTTTCGCCGGCTGCTGGCAAAAGGCTAAGCTACAGACAATTCAGTGCGGGCCCTGGCCCG
The DNA here is from genome assembly GCF_054668285.1 of Pseudomonas sp. S2_H10. Lineage (NCBI taxonomy): Bacteria > Pseudomonadati > Pseudomonadota > Gammaproteobacteria > Pseudomonadales > Pseudomonadaceae > Pseudomonas > Pseudomonas sp. S2_H10. Next base: position 5,796,814 of record NZ_CP162754.1, on the reverse strand, counting down.
CACTTGTCATGTTTTCTCTGCCTGGACGTCTCATGCGCAGTCGCCTTTTCAATCTTTTGTCGTGCTTTTTACTTTCAGCCGCAGCGTTTCAATCCGCCCAGGCGGTGGACCTGTCCACCCAACGCCAGTATTACGATGAAGCCAAGCGCGCCCTGGCCAAGGGTGATACCGGCCCATATTTCCGCTACAGCCAGGCCCTCGCCGATTATCCGCTGGAACCGTACCTGGCGTACGACGAGCTGACCGCGCGCCTGAAAACCGCGAGCAACGCCGAAATCGAGAAGTTCCTCGCCGAACACGGCGACCTGCCCCAGGCCAACTGGATGAAACTGCGCTGGTTGCGCTGGCTGGCTGATCGCGGCGACTGGGCGACCTTCGTCAAGTACTACGACCCGAAAATGAACTTCACCGAACTGGACTGCCTGAACGCGCAGTACCAGCTCAGCCACGGCCTCAAGGCCGAAGGCAACGCCAACGCCGAAAAGCTCTGGCTGACCGGCAAGTCCCAGCCCGAGGCCTGTGACACGCTGTTCGGCATGTGGGCCGCCGATGGCCAGTTGACCGAGCAAAGACGCTGGGAGCGCGCCAAACTCGCCGCCCAGGCGCGCAACTACCCGTTGGCCAACAGCCTGGTCAACGGCATGTCCACCCTGGCCCCTCGTGGTCGCCTGCTGGTGGACGTCGCGCAGAAACCGGAGCTGCTCAACCAGCCGTCACGCTTCACCCCGGCCGATGAACCCATGTCCGACGTGGTCAGCCTCGGCCTGCGCCGCCTGGCTCGCCAGGACCCGGACAAGGCCATGGCCCTGCTCGACGGGTATGCCAGCAGCATGCACTTCTCCCGGGATGAAAAAGTGGCGATCGCCCGGGAAATCGGGCTGACCCTCGCACGACGTTTCGACAGCCGCGCACTGGATGTCATGACCAGGTACGATCCCGAGTTGCGCGACAACACGGTTTCCGAATGGCGCCTGCGCCTGCTCCTGCGCCTGGCACGCTGGGACGATGCCTATCAGTTGACCCGCCGCCTGCCCCAGGACCTGGCCACCACCAATCGCTGGCGTTACTGGCAGGCCCGCAGCCTGGAACTGGCGCAACCGCAAAACCCGGAGGTGCAGACGCTGTATAAAAACCTGGCGCGCGAACGCGACTTCTATGGTTTCCTCGCCGCCGATCGCTCGCAGTCGCCTTACTCGCTGCTCAACAAGCCGCTGGTGCTCAGCCAGGCCACCATCAACAAGGTGCGCAACACGCCCGGTGTACGCCGCGCCCTGGAACTGCACGCCCGCGGGCAAATCGTCGATGGTCGGCGCGAGTGGTACTACGTCAGCCGTCACTTCAGCCGCGACGAAATGGTCGCCCAGGCCAAACTGGCCTACGACCTGAAATGGTACTTCCCGGCGATCCGCACCATCAGTCAGGCGCAGTATTGGGATGACCTGGATATCCGCTTCCCGATGGCTCACCAGAATACGCTGGTGCGTGAAGCGAAAAATCGCGGCCTGCATCCAAGCTGGGCGTTCGCCATCACCCGCCAGGAAAGCGCCTTCATGGACGACGCCCGCTCCGGAGTCGGCGCCTCGGGCCTGATGCAGCTGATGCCTGCCACCGCCAAGGAAACCGCGCGCAAGTTCAGCATTCCCTACAGCTCGCCACAGCAACTGTTCGACCCGGACAAGAACATCCAGCTGGGCGCCGCCTACCTGAGCCAGGTGCACAGCCAGTTCAACGGCAACCGCGTCCTCGCCTCCGCCGCCTACAACGCCGGCCCCGGCCGCGTCCGCCAATGGCTGCGCGGCGCCGACCACCTGAGTTTCGACGTGTGGGTGGAAAGCATCCCGTTCGACGAAACCCGCCAGTACGTGCAGAACGTTTTGTCGTACTCGGTGATCTACGGCCAGAAGCTCAACTCGCCTCAGCCGATCGTGGATTGGCATGAGCGGTTTTTCGACGATCAATGATCCTGTGGGAGCCGGCTTGCCGGCGAAGGCGGCGGTACATTCAACATCAGCGTTGAATGTCTGATTGCCTTCGCTGGCAAGCCAGCTCCTACTGTTCAACGACGACCTTGTCGTCGTTGAACTGCAACGCCGCCAACCGCGCATACAACGCATTGCTGGCGATCAGTTCCTGGTGCGTGCCCACCGCCACCAGCTTCCCTTGATCCATCACGGCGATCCGGTCGGCGTTTTTCACCGTGGCCAGGCGATGGGCGATGACCAGGGTGGTACGGTTTTTCATCAGGCTCGGCAGCGCCTGCTGGATCAGGTGCTCGCTCTGGGCGTCGAGGGCGCTGGTGGCTTCGTCGAGGAGCAGTATCGGGGCGTCCACCAGCAACGCGCGGGCGATGGCCAGGCGCTGGCGCTGCCCCCCGGACAAGCCGAGACCGCCATCGCCCAGATGCGTCTGGTAGCCGTTGGGCATGGCTTCGATGAAGTCATGGGCGTAAGCGATCCTTGCCGCTTCCTGGACTTCGGCCAACGTTGCCTGCGGATTGCCGTAGCGGATGTTTTCTTCAATGCTGCCGAAAAACAGCGCCGGGGTCTGCGACACCAGGGCGAAGCAGCGCCGCAGATCCAGCGGATCGAGTTGGGTCAACGGCACGCCATCGAGCAGGATGCGCCCCCCGGCCGGGTCGTAGAAACGCAGCAGCAGGTCATACACCGTCGACTTGCCGGCCCCTGACGGTCCGACCAACGCCAGGGTCTCACCGGCATTGACGGTCAGGCTCAAGCCGTCGACAGCATAACTTTCCGGGCGCGACGGGTAGGAAAAACGCACATTTTGCAATTGCAGGTGGCCGTTGACCCGCTCCGGCAATGCCACCGCACCCGCCACCGGCGGCAGGATGATGTTCTGCGAACGCAGCAACTCGGCAATCCGTTCGGCCGCGCCGGCTGCCCGCTGCAATTCGCCAATCACTTCGCTCAAGGTACCGAACGCACTGCCGACGATCAGGCTGTAGAACACGAACGCCGCCAGCTCGCCGGCGGAAATTCGCCCGGCGATGACGTCCATGCCGCCGACCCAGAGCATCACCCCGACCGCGCCCAATACCAGCACGATGACCAGGGTAATCAGCCAGGCCCGCTGGAAGATGCGCTTGCGCGCGGTGTTGAACGCCTCCTCCACCGTCACGGCAAACCGGCGCTCGTCCTGGGCCTGATGGTTGTAGGCCTGCACGGTCTTGATCTGTCCCAGGGTTTCCGAGACATAACTGCCGATATCGGCAATCCGGTCCTGACTCAGGCGTGAAAGGTTACGCACCCGGCGCCCGAAGATCAGGATCGGCGCGATCACCAGGGGCAAGGCCACCACCACGATGCTGGTGAGCTTGGGGTTGGTGATGAACAACAGGACGATCCCGCCGATCACCATCAACAGATTGCGCAGGAACAATGACAGCGAAGAGCCGATGACCGATTGCAGCAGCGTGGTGTCGGCGGTCAGGCGGGACTGGATTTCGGAACTGCGATTGTCTTCATAAAACCCGGGGTGCAGGTAAATCAGGTGATTGAACACCTGACGCCGGATATCGGCGACGCAGCGCTCGCCGATCCATGACACCAGGTAAAACCGTGCAAACGTCCCGATCGCCAGCCCCACCACCAGCAGCATGAACAGCGCGATGGACTGATTGAGCAGATGCGGTGACTGGGTCATGAACCCCTTGTCCACCAGCAGGCGGATGCCCTGCCCCATGGACAAGGTGATGCCCGCGGTGACGATCAGCGCCAGCAAGGCGCCAAAGGCCTGCCAACGATAGGGCGCGATGAAACGGATGGCCAGGCGAACAGCACGGCGGTGACGGGCAGAGAGCATCGTAATTTTCCAGGACAAGGCAGTCATCAGGGTCAGCCTATACCGCTCAATGGGGTGGCTCGCTGCAAATCACAATGAGTCAGGTTAATTATGTCCACCAACACTAGAGGCTAGACGCTATTGGTCTAAAGTTCGGGTAGCCACGCGAAGGCATTTCTGCTGGACTGGATGTGTCCCCCCGGAAAGATCGCAGGGAGTTGTCATAGCCCGGTCACCTGGCGGTTCTACAGTAAGCACACAACCTGATGAGGAGACAGGCCATGTCCTTGCAACACAGCAGCGATGACAAGATTCAAGTGATCCGCACGCAACCAGACCAGTCTCTGGGTTGCTCGATTATCGACGAGCAGGGTCGCGAAGTACCGATCACTGAAGAGATGATCCAGAAAGCTTGCAGCGAACTGGAAAAGCGATTGGTCAAGCCTGCCGAACAAGAGTGATATAGCCACCGTCTTCTTGACCCGGCCCTTTGTTGGCCGGGTTTTTTATGCCTGCTATTCCAATTCGGAACTGAGGCGCGCCCTTCGCGGGCAAGCCCGCTCCCACAGGTTCAGTGTGATCCCTGTGGGAGCGGGCTTGCCCGCGATAAGGCCAATGCGGTCTTTAAACCAGTGTCGCCCCCAACGCCGCCACAATCCTCTGCAACTGCGGCGCATCCCCCTCGATCCGCACCTGCAACCCATCAATCTCCCGCCGCGATGGATAGTTCTTGCGCAGCGCATCGAATGCCGCCCGCTGCTCGCTGACACTGCCGACCAGGCTGCGCCGAAAATCCGCATCGTCACGACGCGGGTCATACACGCCACGGCACAGCATCGCCAATGCCCAGGCCGGGTCGCTTTGCGCATTCAGGGTCACGTGCGACAGCCACGGTGCCGGCAGCAAATCGCTCAGGCTGACGCGGGCCGGTTGCCCGAGGAACTCGCAATACGCCTGATAGATCTGCGCGGTGCCACGCTGCTTGCCGTCGAGGCTGTAACCGGCAATGTGCGGCGTTGCCAGCACGCACAGCTCGGCCAGCGCCACGTCGACTTCAGGCTCGCCTTCCCAGACGTCGAGCACCGCTTGCAGGTCTTCGCGCTCCAGCAGCACATCACGCAGTGCCGCGTTGTTGACTACCGGCCCGCGACTGGCATTGATCAGCCAGGCACCCGATCGCAGCTGGTTCAGGCGTTTGTCATCGAACAGATGCCAGGTCGATTGCTGGCCCTGCTTGGTCAATGGCGTGTGCAGGCTGATGACATCGCACTCGTCGATGATCTGCTCGAGACTGACGTAGTCTCCGCCTTCCGCAGCTTGCCGAGGTGGATCGCACACCAGCACCTTCCAGCCCAGGCCTTGCAGGACCTTGACCAGCCGTCCGCCCACTTCGCCGGCACCGACCACGCCGTAGGTACGCCGGGTCAGGTCGACACCTTCGATTTCGGCCAGGGTCAGCAGACTGCCGAGCACGTAGTCGACCACGCCGCGGGCATTGCAGCCCGGTGCGCTGGACCAGGTGATGCCGGCCTGCTGAAAGTAATCCAGGTCCAGATGATCGGTGCCGATGGTGCAGGTGCCGACAAAGCGCACCTTGCTGCCTTCGAGCAGCGCGCGATTGACGTTGGTCACCGAACGCACCAACAGCACATCGGCCTGCTCGACCATGGCACGGTCGATGGCGCGTCCCGGCACCCGGCGGATTTCACCGAAGCCTGCGAAGAACGCATCGAGCAGGGGGATATTTTCGTCGGCAACAATCAGCATGGCAGGCTCCTTTGGCGGATCGGCAGTTTAGGCGTAGATGGCCGTTGTGAGCCAGTAGGCATTGCGCGCCCCTCGCCACAGAAATCGGGTTCCTGCTTTGATTACAAATCCACAACACGGGTCTTTTCCTGACTGGCGCGTCAACGCGTAGAATGCGCGCCTGTGCATCAACACCTTTTGGACGTTTCGCCTTTGAATCCTGTAATAGAGAATACCGTCGCCACTGCTCCTGCGCGGACGACCCCCGTTCGCCTGGAACTCAAGGGCCTGCTCAGCCTGGCCCTGCCCATCATGATCGCGCAACTGGCCACCACGGCCATGGGCTTCGTCGATGCGGTGATGGCCGGCCGCGTCAGCCCACGGGACCTGGCCTCGGTGGCCCTGGGCAATTCGATCTGGATTCCGGTCTACCTGTTGATGTCTGGCGTCCTGCTGGCAACCACGCCCAAGGTCGCGCAACGCTTTGGCGCCGGGCAGCTTGACGAAATCGGCCCGCTGGTACGCCAGGCACTGTGGCTCGCACTGTGTGTCGGCTTGATCGGCAGTGGCCTGCTGCTCGGCGCCGAGCCGATCCTGCACTGGATGAAAGTCGATCCGCAATTGATCGAGCCGAGCATGGGTTACCTGCACGGGATCGCCTTCGGCTTTCCGGGCATGGCTTTTTATTACGTGCTGCGCTGCTACAGCGATGGCATGGGGCGTACCCGTCCGAGCATGGTCATTGGCTTGTGTGGCCTGCTGCTGAACATCCCGCTTAACTACACGTTGATCTACGGCCATTTCGGCGCTCCGGCCCTGGGCGGCGTCGGGTGCGGCTGGGCCAGCGGCATCGTGATGTGGTTCATGGCGCTGAGCATGGCCGGCTGGACGTTCTGGGCCCCCTTCTATGCCCGCACCCGTGTACTGGTGCGCTTCGACCGGCCGCAATGGGCCGTGATCAAGCGTCTGGTCAGCATTGGCCTGCCGATCGGTATCGCCGTCTTCGCCGAGTCCAGCATCTTCGCGGTCATTGCCCTGTTGATCGGCAGTCTCGGCTCTACCGTGGTGGCCGGGCATCAGATCGCCCTGAATATCAGCTCGCTGCTGTTCATGATCCCTTACTCGCTGGGCATGGCGGTGACCGTGCGGGTCGGCCAGGCGCTGGGGGCCGGCAATCCCTGGCAGGCGCGTTTCGCGGCGAAGGTCGGGCTCGGCGCGGCACTGGTGTTCGCGGCGTTCTCGGCGGCGCTGATCCTGCTGCTGCGCGAACAGATCGCCTCGATCTACACGCCTGACCGGGCCGTGATCCAGATTGCCTCGATGCTGATCGTCTATGCCGCGCTGTATCAGTTTTCCGATGCCATCCAGGTGATCTGCGCGGGCGCGTTGCGTGGCTACCAGGACACCCGGGTGACGATGATCCTGACCCTGTTCGCCTATTGGGGCATCGGCCTGCCGGTCGGTTACTTGCTGGGACTGACCGACTGGTTCGGTCCGGCCAGCGGCCCGAGCGGGCTGTGGGAAGGGTTGATTGCCGGGTTGAGCTGTGCGGCGCTGATGCTGTCGATCCGCCTGACGCTCAGTGCGCGCCGGCGGATTCGCCTGTGCCAGCACTGATCACCGCATCACCTGTAGGAGCGAGCCTGCTCGCGAAAAACGTCAGGACACCGCGGGGCATCAGGTTTAACGCGTTATCGTTGACGTCCATCGCGAGCAGGCTCGCTCCTACAGGGGGGCGCTGATCAGCCGGACTTCTTGCGAATCCAGTAGAGGTAGGTGCCCTGATCCTCGTGCTGCGCCACCAGTTCGTGGTCGAGAAACACGCAGAACTTGGGAATGTCGCGACGGGTCGACGGGTCGGTGGCGATCACCTTGAGCAGGCCGCCGGGCACCAGGTCACGAATGTGCTGGTGCAGCATCATCACCGGCTCCGGGCAGTTGAGGCCGGTGGCGTCGAGGGTGCCGTCTACCGGCGTATCAAGCATTTCACTCATGATCAACTCCTGAAACAGGCCGGCATTGTCGCGCATTGCCGGGTGCAACGTCATCTGTGGCATTACGCCGCCCCCCTGTAGGAGCGAGCCCTGCTCGCGATGGTCGTCAACGATGACGCGGGAGACCTGACACCCCGTGGTGCTCTCAGGTCCATCGCGAGCAGGCTCGCTCCTACAGGGGGTTGCGGTGTTTCAGCGGGATTTCGGCTTCTTCACATCCAGCCGACGCAAATGGCACGTCACTTCTTCGCGGTCGTGGTACAGCTGCTTGCAGCCGATCTCGACCCTGATGCCCCGCGCCTTGAAGCCATCGGCAATGCGTTCCAGCAATCGTTTCACTTCGGCATAACGCTGTTTCATCGGCAGCTTGAGGTTGACCACCGCTTCGCGGCAATGGCCGTCGCCGATCCACTCTTCCAGCATCGCGGCGTTGCGTGCCGGCTTCTCGACGATGTCGCAGACCATCCAGTCCACCGGTTGCTTGGGCTTGAAGGTAAAACCGTCGGCCATCAAGTGCTGCACCAGCCCAGTGTCCATCAGGCTTTCGGCCATCGGGCCGTTGTCGATGGCGGTCACCAGCATGCCGCGGTTGACCAGTTGCCAGGTCCAGCCACCGGGAGCGGCCCCGAGGTCGACGCCGGTCATGTCGCCGTGCAGGCGCTCGTCCCACTGGTCGCGCGGGATGAAGTGGTGCCAGGCCTCTTCCAGCTTGAGGGTCGAACGGCTCGGCGCCTCGCGGGGGAATTTCAAACGCGGAATGCCCATCGGCCACATGGCCGAGTTGTTCGACTCGGCCAGGCCCATGAACACTTCGCGGCCGCTCTTGAACGTCAGCAGCAAACGCGGCTTGTGCGCGTCTTCCACCAGTTTGCCGGCGGCCATCAGCGCCTTGCGCAGGTGCCCTTCGAATTTCTTGCAGAAGTTCGACAGTTCCTTGCCGTCATTGGTGTCGACCATTTCCAGCCACAGGCTGCCGCACAGCGGAAAGTCCGCCATATGGGCGAGGATCACGCTGATGCGGTCGGTTTCCGGCAGATCGATGAAAATCCCCCGGGCCCACTGGCGCGGGAAGATCAGTTCGGCGAAACGCTGCCCGCGCATCAGGCGCTCGGCGCCGTCTTCTTCGGTGCAGACGAATTCGGCGCAGGCCGTGGCGGCCTTGGCCTTGGCATAACCGGCCACGTTCAGCCGTGCGGCAAGGTCGGAAATCTCGGAACAGACTTCGCCTTCGAAGCCCGGCCGGCAATGCATGAATAGGGTGTTCATTCTTACTCCTGGGCAATGGCGAGGAAATTCAGCCACTGCGCGATGCCCAGGCTTGCGTTGAAGCAAAGCCTGTCACGAAAACCGGCGCATGATAGCCGAGATCGGAACCTGGGGTCTGTCCATAGAGTCCAGTTATTAGCCAGCTACCGAAAACAGGGCTAGGTTTAAGGCTCTGTCCGTCCCCTCCGTCCGTGGCCGTGCGGACTCAAAGGAGTGATTGCAATGCCGTCCCTCGATAGTCTGAAAACGCTCAAGACCCTGCAAGTCGGCAACAAGACCTACCACTACTTCAGCCTGCCCGATGCCGCCAAGAGCCTGGGCGAGCTGGACAGGTTGCCGATGTCGTTGAAAGTCCTGCTGGAAAACCTGCTGCGCTGGGAGGACGAAAAAACCGTCACCGGCGCCGACCTCAAGGCACTGGCCGCGTGGCTCAAGGAGCGGCGCTCCGACCGCGAGATCCAGTACCGCCCGGCGCGGGTACTGATGCAGGACTTCACCGGCGTACCGGCGGTGGTCGACCTGGCCGCCATGCGCGCGGCGATGGCCAAGGCCGGTGGCAATCCGCAGCGGATCAACCCGCTGTCGCCGGTAGACCTGGTGATCGACCACTCGGTGATGGTCGACAAATTCGCCAGCAGCAGTGCCTTCGAGCAGAACGTCGACATTGAAATGCAGCGCAATGGCGAGCGTTATGCCTTCCTGCGCTGGGGCCAGAGCGCCTTCGACAATTTCAGCGTGGTGCCGCCGGGCACCGGGATCTGCCACCAGGTGAATCTTGAGTACCTTGGCCGCACGGTCTGGACCAAGGACGAGGACGGTCGCACCTATGCCTTCCCCGACACCCTGGTCGGCACCGATTCCCACACCACCATGATCAACGGTCTCGGCGTGCTCGGCTGGGGCGTCGGCGGCATCGAGGCGGAAGCAGCGATGCTCGGGCAACCGGTGTCGATGCTGATTCCGGAAGTGATCGGCTTCAAACTCACCGGCAAGCTCAGGGAAGGCATCACCGCCACCGACCTGGTGCTGACCGTGACCCAGATGCTGCGCAAGAAAGGCGTGGTGGGCAAGTTCGTCGAATTTTACGGCGACGGCCTAGCCGACCTGCCGCTGGCCGACCGGGCGACCATCGCCAACATGGCCCCGGAATACGGCGCCACCTGCGGTTTTTTCCCGGTGGACGAGATAACCCTCGAGTACCTGCGCCTGTCCGGGCGCCCCCTCGAAACGGTGCAACTGGTCGAGGCCTACAGTAAGGCCCAGGGCCTGTGGCGCCTGCCCGGCCAGGAGCCGGTGTTCACCGACAGCCTGGCGCTGGACATGGGCAGCGTCGAAGCCAGCCTCGCGGGGCCGAAACGCCCGCAGGACCGGGTGTCCCTGTCGAACGTCGCCCAGGCCTTCAGTGACTTCATCGACCTGCAATTCAAACCCACCAGCAAGGAAGAAGGCCGGCTGGAAAGTGAGGGCGGTGGCGGCGTCGCCGTCGGCAACGCCGATCTGGCCGGTGAAGCGGATTACCACTATGAAGGCCAGACCTATCGCCTGAAAAACGGCGCGGTGGTGATTGCCGCCATCACCTCCTGCACCAACACCTCCAACCCAAGCGTGATGATGGCGGCCGGGCTGGTGGCGAAGAAAGCCGTGGAAAAAGGCCTGAAACGCAAGCCGTGGGTCAAGAGCTCGTTGGCCCCCGGTTCAAAAGTGGTCACCGACTACTACAAGGCGGCCGACCTGACCCGTTACCTCGATGAATTGGGTTTTGCCCTGGTCGGCTATGGCTGCACCACCTGCATCGGCAACTCCGGGCCGCTGTCGGAGCCCATCGAGAAAGCCATCCAGCAAGCCGATCTCACCGTGGCTTCCGTGCTCTCGGGCAACCGCAACTTCGAAGGCCGGGTGCACCCGTTGGTGAAAACCAACTGGCTGGCCTCCCCGCCGCTGGTGGTCGCCTATGCGTTGGCCGGCACGGTGCGCACCGACCTCAACCGCGAACCGTTGGGCGAAGACCAGGACGGCAAACCGGTGTACCTGCGGGACATCTGGCCCAGCAGCAAGGAAATCGCCGACGCGGTGAATCAGGTCAACACTGCCATGTTCCACAAGGAGTACGCCGAAGTGTTTGCCGGTGACGCGCAATGGCAGGCGATCGAGGTTCCGCAAGCGGCGACCTATGTCTGGCAGGACGACTCGACCTACATCCAGCATCCTCCGTTCTTCGACGGCATCGGCGGGCCGCCGCCGGTCATCAAGGATGTCAGCGCAGCGAACATACTCGCCCTGCTCGGCGACTCGGTGACCACCGACCACATCTCCCCCGCCGGCAATATCAAGGCGGACAGCCCGGCAGGGCAATACCTGCGCGACAAAGGCGTAGAACCACGGGATTTCAACTCCTACGGTTCGCGGCGTGGCAACCATGAAGTGATGATGCGCGGCACCTTCGCCAACATCCGCATACGCAATGAAATGCTCGGCGGCGAGGAAGGCGGCAACACCCGCTACATTCCCACCGGAGAGAAAATGCCGATCTACGACGCCGCCATGCGCTATCAGGCGTCGGGCACGCCGCTGGTGGTGATCGCCGGTCAGGAATACGGCACCGGATCGAGCCGCGACTGGGCGGCCAAAGGCACCAACCTGCTGGGGGTCAAAGCGGTCATCGCCGAAAGCTTCGAACGCATCCACCGCTCCAACCTGGTGGGCATGGGCGTGCTGCCGTTGCAGTTCAAGCTGGATCAGAACCGCAAGAGCCTGAATCTGGACGGCAGTGAAACCCTGGACATCCTCGGCTTGACCGGCGCCGAACTGACGCCGCGAATGAACCTGACGCTGGTCATCACGCGCGAAGACGGTAGCCGCGAGAAAATCGAGGTGCTGTGCCGCATCGATACCCTTAATGAAGTGGAGTACTTCAAGGCGGGAGGGATTCTGCACTACGTGTTGCGGCAGATGATTGCCTCCTAGGCATGCGCTGATACAAACGCCGCCTTCGGGCGGTGTTTTTGTATGTGGGGACCGGGGGAATCCACAGAGTATCGAAAAATAATCTCAACAATCCGCAGGTCTTGCCGATACAGCACTTGAAAGCCTTGCGGATTAAAAAAGCCATGCGTAACAACCAGCCAATTACACAGCGCGAGCGGACCTTCCCGGCTCAGCAACGGTTGATTTCCACCACCGATGCCAAGGGCATGATCACCTACTGCAACGACGCCTTCGTCGAAATCAGCGGGTTTTCCCGAGAGGAGTTGATCCGTGCACCGCATAACCAGGTCCGTCACCCCGACGTCCCGGCCGCGGTGTTCGCACACATGTGGGCCACGCTGAAACAAGGCTTGCCATGGATGGGCATTGTCAAGAATCGCTGCAAGAACGGTGATCATTACTGGGTGAACGCCTACGTGACCCCGGTCTTCGAAGGCAAGCAAGTGACCGGTTACGAGTCGGTGCGGGTCAAGCCCACCGCCGAACAGATCCGCCGTGCCGAGGCGCTCTACCAACGCATCAACCAGGGCAAGTCGGCCATTCCTTCTTCGGATAAATGGGTGCCGATCCTGCAGGACTGGCTGCCGTTCATTCTGGTCAGCCAATTGAGCTTCATGATCGGCGCCTCGCTGAACTCCCATTGGGGTTTTGCCCTGGCGGCCGGCCTTTCGGTGCCACTGGGCCTGATGGGCCTGCGCTGGCAACAACGCGGCCTCAAGCGTTTGCTGCGCCTGGCCGAACAGACCACCTCGGATCCGTTGATCGCACAGATGTACACCGACAGTCGCGGCGATCAGGCGCGCCTGGAAATGTCCATCCTCAGTCAGGAAGCGCGCCTGAAAACCTGCCTGACGCGTCTGCAGGACACGGCCGAACACCTGACCGATCAGGCCCGGCAATCCGATGCCCTGGCGCACAACAGCTCCAGCGGCCTGGAGCGTCAACGCGTCGAGACCGAGCAAGTGGCCACCGCGGTCAACCAGATGGCCGCGACCACCCAGGAAGTCGCCAGCCACGTACAACGCACCGCCGACGCCACCCAGGAAGCCAATCGCCTGACCGGGCGTGGTCGTGACATCGCCGGGGAAACCCGCGAGGCCATCCAGCGCCTGTCGGTGGTGGTCGGTGAAACCGGCGTGACCGTGACCCAACTGGCCAAGGACAGCAACGAAATCGGTGGCGTGGTCGACGTGATCAAAGGCATCGCCGACCAGACCAACCTGCTGGCCCTGAACGCCGCCATCGAAGCGGCCCGTGCCGGCGAGATGGGTCGTGGTTTTGCGGTGGTGGCCGACGAAGTCCGTCAACTGGCGCAACGCACCAGCGAGTCCACCGGGCAGATTCATGCGCTGATCGCCAAGCTCCAGCAAACCGCCAGCACCGCCGTGCAAACCATGGAAGCCGGGCATCGCCAGGCCGAAGAAGGCGTGGCGCGAGTACTGGAGGCCGACCAGGCACTGGTGGGGATCAGCGAAGCGGTGGCCAACATCACCGACATGACCACCCAGATCGCCGCCGCGACCGAAGAGCAAAGTGCCGTGGCCGAAGAGATCAGCCGCAACATCAGCAACATCTCGCACCTGGCCGACCAGACCTCGGAACAGGCGCAGAACTCGGCGTTGTTGAGTGAAGAGCTGACCAAGACCGCCAACACGCAATACTCGTTGGTGGAGCGGTTTAACCGCTGATTGTTTTTTATTACCAGTCTGAAATGTATATCGCCTGGACAGACCTCTTCGCGGGCAAGCCCGCTCCCACAGGGTTCCGCTGTGTGATATCAATTGCATTCACACACTGAAACCTGTGGGAGCTGGCTTGCCAGCGATGAGGCCCTGGCTGCTGGCGAAAACCTCACTGAAGAAATTCAACCACCCGCTGGGCCGCAGTCGCCAAATGCTGCTCATGACTAAACCCCGAAGCCTTCAACGGCTTCAGATCATGATCCCCCGCCACCAGCCAGAACACCTCGACACTCGGTGACAGCGCATAGCCTTCCACTGCCTCGCGATTGCCCAGGGCATCGCGCTCGCCCTGCACGATCAGCGTGCGGGTTTTCAACGAAGCCAGGTGCTCGACCCGTGGTTTCTCCGGTTTACCCACCGCATAGAACGGATAGCCCAGGCACACCAGCGCATCCGCGCCCAACTCATCGGCCAGCAAACTCGCCATGCGCCCGCCCATGGACTTGCCGCCGATGGCCATCGGCCCAGTGACATGACGTCGCACCTCGGCATACACCTCACGCCAGCACTCCAACAGTTTCGGCGCCGGGTTCGGTGGGCGCTTGCCGCCGTCGATGCGCCGCTGCGCCATGTACGGAAACTCGAAGCGCAACACGTTGACGCCTTGCGTGGCGAGGCGTGCAGCCATGTCGCTCATCCAGTCGCTGTCCATCGGCGCGCCGGCGCCGTGGGCGAGGATCAGCGTCGCCGCAGCCTTGCCGCTGGCGGCATTCCACAACCATCCATGATCCCGCACGCACTGCGCCCATTGATCCCCGTCAATACCGGCCTTGTGCTGTTTGTCCATGCTTGCCTCGCTTTTAGTCTGCCTATAACTCCAGGCGAAGGATGCGCTGCCGCACTCACTTCGGCTGAACCGTGGATGGGGAACCATGAACACTTCAATCAGTACCGCCTACAACTACAAGGTGGTCCGCCAATTCGCCATTATGACGGTGGTGTGGGGCATCGTCGGCATGGGGCTCGGGGTTTTTCTCGCCGCCCAGTTGGTCTGGCCCGAACTCAACTTCAATCTGCCGTGGACCAGCTTCGGCCGCTTGCGCCCGCTGCACACCAACGCGGTGATCTTCGCCTTTGGCGGCTGCGCGCTGTTCGCCAGTTCGTTTTATTCAGTACAACGTACCTGCCAGACTCAGCTGTTCGCGCCGAAAATCGCCGCGTTCTGCTTCTGGGGCTGGCAGCTTGTGATTCTCCTGGCGGCCATCAGCCTGCCATTGGGCTACACCAGTTCCAAGGAATACGCCGAGCTGGAATGGCCGATCGACATCCTGATCACCATCGTCTGGGTCGCCTACGCCATCGTGTTCTTCGGCACGATCATGCAGCGCAAGACCAAGCACATCTACGTCGGCAACTGGTTCTTCGGTGCGTTCATCATCACCGTGGCGATCCTGCACATCGTCAACAACATGGAGTTGCCGGTCAGCTTCACCAAGTCCTACTCGCTGTACTCCGGCGCCACCGACGCGATGGTGCAATGGTGGTACGGACACAACGCCGTAGGCTTTTTCCTCACCGCCGGTTTCCTCGGGATGATGTACTACTTCGTGCCGAAACAGGCCGAGCGCCCGGTGTATTCCTATCGCCTGTCGATCGTGCACTTCTGGGCGCTGATCACCCTGTACATCTGGGCCGGCCCGCACCACTTGCACTACACCGCGCTGCCGGACTGGGCGCAGTCGCTGGGCATGGTGATGTCGCTGATCCTGCTGGCGCCGAGCTGGGGCGGCATGATCAACGGCATGATGACCCTGTCGGGCGCCTGGCATAAGTTGCGCAGCGACCCGATCCTGCGCTTCCTCGTGGTGTCGCTGGCGTTCTACGGCATGTCGACCTTCGAAGGGCCGATGATGGCGATCAAGACGGTCAACGCCCTCTCCCACTACACCGACTGGACCATCGGCCACGTACACGCCGGTGCACTCGGCTGGGTGGCGATGATTTCCATCGGCGCGCTGTACCACATGATCCCGAAAGTCTTCGGACGCGAGCAGATGCACAGCATCGGCCTGATCAACGCGCACTTCTGGCTCGCCACCATCGGCACCGTGCTGTACATCGCCTCGATGTGGGTCAACGGCATCGCCCAGGGCCTGATGTGGCGTGCGGTGAACGAGGACGGCACGCTGACCTACTCCTTCGTCGAGACCCTGGTGGCCAGCCACCCTGGCTTCGTCGTGCGGCTGGTGGGTGGCGCGATCTTCCTCAGCGGCATGTTCCTGATGGCCTACAACACCTGGCGCACCGTGCGGGCCTCGCAGCCTGCCGACGTCGCCGCTGCCGCGCAGATGGCCTGAGGAGTCCGCCATGAAACACGAAACCATCGAGAAAAACGTCGGCCTGTTGCTGCTGCTGATGATCCTGGCCGTGAGCATCGGCGGCCTGACCCAGATCGTCCCGCTGTTCTTCCAGGACGTGACCAACAAACCGGTGGAAGGCATGAAGCCCTACACCGCGCTGCAACTGGAAGGTCGCGACATCTACATCCGCGAAGGCTGCGTCGGCTGTCACTCGCAGATGATCCGCCCGTTCCGCGCCGAGACCGAACGCTACGGCCACTACTCGGTGGCCGGTGAAAGCGTCTGGGATCACCCGTTCCTGTGGGGCTCGAAACGCACCGGGCCGGACCTGGCCAGGGTCGGCGCGCGCTACTCGGATGACTGGCACCGCGCGCACCTGTACAACCCGCGCAACGTCGTGCCGGAATCGAAGATGCCGGCCTACCCGTGGCTGGTGGCCAACCCGGTCGACAGCAGTCATACCGAAACCAAGATCAAGGCCATGCGCACCCTGGGCGTGCCGTACACCGACGACGACATCGCCGGCGCCGTCGCTTCCCTCAAGGGCAAGAGCGAAATGGACGCACTGGTCGCCTACCTGCAAGTGCTCGGCACTGCGATCAAGAGCAAGAGGTGAGCAATGTTTGAATTGAGCACTGGAATGATCCGCGGTCTCGGCACCGTCGTGGTGTTCGTGGCCTTCGTCGGCTTGACCCTGTGGGTATTCAACAGCAAGCGCAGCCCGGAATTCGCCGAAGCGCGCCTGCTGCCGTTCGCCGACGAGCCACAACCTGACATCACCGAAGAATCAGCAACAAGGAGTACCCGGCCATGACCACCTTCTGGAGTACGTGGATCTGCGTACTGACCATCGGCAGCCTGATCGGCCTGACCTGGCTGCTGATCGGCACCCGCAAGGGCGAAACCAAGGGCAGCGTCGACCAGACCATGGGCCACAGCTTCGACGGCATCGAGGAGTACGACAATCCGTTGCCGCAATGGTGGTTCATGCTGTTCGCCGGCACGCTGGTGTTTGCCGTCGGCTATCTGATTCTTTACCCGGGCCTGGGCAACTGGAAAGGCATCCTGCCCGGCTACGAGAACGGCTGGACCGGCGTGCACGAATGGGAAAAGGAGATGACCAAGGCCGACGCGAAGTTCGGGCCGATCTTCGCCCGGTTTGCGGCGATGCCCGTGGAAGAGGTCGCCAAGGATCCACAGGCATTGAAAATGGGCGGCCGCCTGTTCGCCTCCAACTGCTCGGTGTGCCACGGCTCGGATGCCAAGGGTGCGTTCGGTTTCCCCAACCTGACCGACAGCGACTGGCGCTGGGGCGGCAACGCAGAAGCCATCAAGACCACCATCATGGGTGGCCGGATGGCGATGATGCCGGCCTGGGGTGAAGTCCTTGGCGAAGCAGGCGTGAAAAACGTCGCGGCCTATGTGCGCCACGACCTGGCCGGGCTGCCATTGCCGGAAGGCAGCAAGACCGACCTGCAAGCCGGACAACAAGCGTTCAGCACCACTTGCGTCGCCTGCCATGGGGCAAACGGCCAGGGCACCGAAGCCATGGGCGCGCCAAACCTCACGCACCCGGCCGGTTTCATCTACGGCACCAGCCTGACGCAGCTTGAACAAACGATTCGTCATGGCCGCCAGGGCCATATGCCGGCGCAAAACGAACTGCTCGGCAATGACAAGGTGCAGCTCTTGGCCGCGTACGTTTACAGCCTGTCACACGCTGCCGGCTCCGAGCATTTGCTGGCCGAAGACAAGGGCGAATAATTCCCGACCGCTCTACTGCCGCATTCACCCGGATGCGGCAGCTTCCCTGCCTCTTTGCGACGCATTGTCGCACCCTCTTTGACTCTTCCTTTCGGTTCCCCGGATTCACGTCTAAGCTTCCCCCGATGCGGACCGGCAAGCACCGGTTCCAGGTCGACCCGAAGCGAGGTGTCCGACGAATCTGCCCGATGACAGGCCGCAAAGGCCGGTAATACCGGCTGTCGCGCCAATTGCCATCGGTCACTCGATCGTTGCGTTTCAACACACCCCGTTACATGTCACCTGAACCCCTCGCCTTTCGAGTTCGCCAGGACATTTTGCCTGCGGGCAATTTTGTCCTTACGCGGTGCATGGAAAGGCCGCAGAATCAGCATTTGAAAGCATTGACCCAGGTCATGGCGCGTTGCAATGACCCCCTGCTTTCTCCATACTTGCGGCCGATTTTTAATCCTAATAAAACACCCAAACCGTGGAACCTTAGAATGAGCACAGCAATCAGTCCGACTGCTTATAACTATAAGGTAGTCCGCCAGTTCGCCATCATGACGGTGGTCTGGGGGATCCTTGGCATGGGGCTCGGTGTCTTCATCGCCTCGCAACTGGTCTGGCCGGAGTTGAACTTCGGTCTGCCGTGGACGAGCTTTGGACGCCTGCGCCCGCTGCACACCAACCTGGTGATTTTCGCCTTCGGTGGATGTGCACTGTTTGCCACTTCTTATTACGTCGTGCAGCGAACCTGCCAAACGCGACTGATTTCCGACAGCCTCGCCGCCTTCACCTTCTGGGGATGGCAAGCGGTGATCGTCGGCGCGATCATTACCTTGCCGATGGGTTTCACCACCACCAAGGAATACGCGGAACTGGAATGGCCCCTGGCTATTCTGCTGGCCATTGTCTGGGTCACCTACGGTCTGGTGTTCTTCGGCACCATCGTCAAGCGCAAGACCAAGCACATCTATGTGGGCAACTGGTTCTACGGCGCGTTCATCGTCGTGACCGCGATGCTGCACATCGTCAACCACATGTCGCTGCCGGTCAGCCTGTTCAAGTCCTACTCGGCCTACTCGGGTGCGACGGACGCGATGATCCAGTGGTGGTACGGCCACAACGCCGTGGGCTTCTTCCTGACCACCGGCTTCCTGGGGATGATGTACTACTTCGTGCCGAAACAGGCCGAGCGTCCGATCTACTCCTATCGCCTGTCGATCGTGCACTTCTGGGCGCTGATCACCCTGTACATCTGGGCCGGTCCGCACCACCTGCACTACACCGCACTGCCGGACTGGGCCCAGTCCCTGGGCATGGCGATGTCGATCATCCTGCTGGCTCCGAGCTGGGGCGGCATGATCAACGGCATGATGACCCTGTCGGGCGCCTGGCATAAGCTGCGCACCGACCCGATCCTGCGCTTCCTCGTGGTATCGCTGGCGTTCTACGGCATGTCGACCTTCGAAGGTCCGATGATGGCCATCAAGACTGTGAACTCGCTGTCGCACTACACCGACTGGACCATCGGCCACGTACACGCCGGCGCTCTGGGCTGGGTGGCGATGATCTCGATCGGCGCGATCTACCATATGATCCCGAAACTGTTCGGTCGTGCGCAGATGCACAGCACCGGCCTGATCAACACGCACTTCTGGCTCGCGACCATCGGTACCGTGCTCTACATCGCTTCGATGTGGGTCAACGGCATCACCCAGGGCCTGATGTGGCGTGCAATCAACGATGACGGCACCCTCACCTATTCGTTCGTCGAAGCGCTGCAAGCCAGCCACCCGGGCTTCATCGTCCGCGCCCTGGGCGGTGCATTCTTCGCCACCGGCATGCTGTTCATGGCCTACAACGTATTCCGTACCGTACGCGCCTCGAACCCGGCTGAAGCCAAAGCCGCCGAACAGATTGCCGTAGTTGGAGCTCACTGATGAAGCATGAAGCAGTCGAGAAGAACATTGGCCTGCTGGCCTTCTTCATGGTCATCGCCGTCAGCATCGGCGGCCTGACCCAGATCGTTCCGCTGTTTTTCCAGGACGTCACCAACAAGCCGGTCGAGGGCATGAAGCCCCGCACCGCCCTTGAACTGGAAGGCCGGGACGTTTATATCGCCAACGGTTGTGTCGGCTGCCACTCGCAGATGATCCGTCCGTTCCGTGCTGAAACCGAACGCTACGGCCACTACTCGGTCGCCGGTGAAAGCGTCTGGGACCACCCGTTCCTGTGGGGTTCCAAGCGTACCGGTCCTGACCTGGCCCGTGTTGGCGGTCGCTACTCCGATGACTGGCAGCGTGCGCACTTGTACAACCCGCGCAACGTAGTGCCAGAGTCGAAAATGCCGGCCTACCCGTTCCTCGTGGAAAACAAGCTCGACGGCAAGGACACCGCGAAGAAAATGGAAGTCTTGCGCACGCTCGGCGTCCCTTACACCGACGAAGACATCGCCGGTGCCAAGGATGCCGTGAAGGGCAAAACCGAAATGGACGCGCTGGTGGCCTATCTGCAAGGCCTGGGCACCATCATCAAAAGCAAACGGTGATCTAAATGGATATCGGGATGATTCGTGGCCTGGGCACCGTTGTCGTGATGGTGGCCTTCATCGGTCTGGCGTTGTGGGTATTCAGCCCCAAGCGCAAGTCGGAGTTTGAAGACGCGACCTTGCTGCCTTTCGCGGATGATCCCGAAGCCATCAAGCACGTCGAGCAAGCTTCTAGGAGTAACAAAGAATGACTACATTCTGGAGTCTGTACGTCACAGTCCTCAGTCTCGGTACGATCTTCGCCCTGACCTGGCTGTTGCTGTCGACCCGCAAGGGCCAGCGCAGCGAGCAGACGGACGAGACGGTTGGGCACTCCTTCGACGGGATCGAGGAGTACGACAACCCCCTGCCGAAATGGTGGTTCATGCTGTTCGTGGGCACCATCATCTTCGCACTGGGCTACCTGGTGCTGTACCCGGGCCTGGGCAACTGGAAAGGCCTGCTGCCGGGTTACAACTACCTGGATAACGAGAAGCAGACCGCGTTCGCCAACGGCCAGACCGGCTGGACCGGCGTTCACGAGTGGGAAAAGGAAATGGCCAAGTCGGACGCCAAGTTCGGTCCGATCTTCGCCAAGTTCGCCGCCATGCCAATCGAAGAAGTGGCCAAGGACCCGCAAGCCCTGAAAATGGGTGGTCGCCTGTTCGCTTCCAACTGCTCGGTTTGCCACGGCTCCGACGCCAAGGGCGCCTATGGCTTCCCTAACCTGACAGACGCCGACTGGCGCTGGGGTGGCGAGCCGGAAACCATCAAGACCACCATCATGGGCGGCCGTCATGCGGTGATGCCGGCGTGGGCTGAAGTGATCGGCGAGCAAGGCGTGGCCGACGTGGCCGCGTTTATCCTGACCAACCTCGATGGCCGCAAGTTGCCGGAAGGCGCCAAGGCCGACCCGGCTGCCGGACAGAAACTGTTCGCCACCAACTGCGTGGCGTGCCACGGTCCGGAAGGCAAAGGCACACCAGCGATGGGCGCCCCCAACCTGACTCACCCGGCCGCGTTCATCTACGGTTCGAGCTTCGCTCAACTGCAGCAGACCATCCGTTACGGCCGTCAGGGCCAGATGCCTGCGCAAGAGGCAATGCAGGGTAACGACAAGGTTCACCTGCTGGCTGCTTATGTCTACAGCCTGTCACACGGTGAGAAGGCAGCGGACGCCGAGTAAGGCAAACGCTTGAAGCAACAAAAAACGGCCCCGCCAATGTGAATTGGCGGGGCCGTTTTGTTTAAGGCCAGGCTTCGATGTTCAGGCGGTCAATCGGTCAGAGCACTCTTGAAAGGAAACGAGGATTGAACGCCTCACCGCAAAACTCGTCCATAATTCCCAAGTCAATTGATTCAAGTCATTACACCATCAAAT
Organism: Pseudomonas sp. S2_H10; assembly: GCF_054668285.1. Taxonomy (NCBI): domain Bacteria; kingdom Pseudomonadati; phylum Pseudomonadota; class Gammaproteobacteria; order Pseudomonadales; family Pseudomonadaceae; genus Pseudomonas; species Pseudomonas sp. S2_H10. Next base: position 5,775,323 of record NZ_CP162754.1, on the reverse strand, counting down.
GATTTTGCCAAACGTGACCAAAGGTCGCACCCGCAGGCTAGAGCGACAGGCGTATCATTGCGCCACTGCAGCACCCCTTTTTGACCGCGGTCGGCACGTACTGACCGAGGCACTTTTCCACTGCCGTGGGATGCAACGATGAGCAACCAGATTCCGGTACACGACGTCACTCCACCCGCCAAGAACGCGAACAACAGCGTCGACCTCTACGCCTCCAGGGAAAAAATCTACACCCGCGCCTTCACCGGCCTGTTTCGCAACCTGCGGATGGCCGGCGGTGCCGTGCTGTTCCTGCTGTATTTCGGCACGGTGTGGCTGAACTGGGGCGGCCATCAGGCCGTCTGGTGGAACCTGCCGGAGCGCAAGTTCTTCATTTTCGGCGCCACTTTCTGGCCCCAGGATTTCATTCTGCTGTCCGGCATGCTGATCATCGCCGCGTTCGGCCTGTTCTTCATCACCGTGTACGCCGGCCGGGTCTGGTGCGGTTATACCTGCCCGCAAAGCGTCTGGACCTGGATCTTCATGTGGTGCGAAAAAGTCACCGAAGGTGACCGCAACCAGCGCATCAAGCTCGACAAGGCGCCGATGAGCGCCAACAAGTTGCTGCGCAAATTCAGCAAGCACAGCCTGTGGCTGCTGATCGGCTTCGTCACCGGCATGACCTTCGTCGGTTACTTCTCGCCGATCCGCGAACTGGTGTTCGAATTCTTCACCGGCCAGGCGGATGGCTGGTCGTACTTCTGGGTCGGCTTCTTCACCCTCGCCACTTACGGCAACGCCGGCTGGCTACGTGAGCAGGTATGCATCTACATGTGCCCGTACGCACGCTTCCAGAGCGTGATGTTCGACAAGGACACCCTGATCGTTTCCTACGACCCACGCCGTGGCGAAAGCCGTGGCCCGCGCAAAAAAGGTATCGACTACAAGGCCCAGGGCCTGGGTGACTGCATCGACTGCACCATGTGTGTCCAGGTCTGCCCGACCGGCATCGACATCCGCGACGGCCTGCAAATCGAATGCATCGGTTGCGCCGCCTGCATCGATGCCTGCGACGCCATCATGGACAAGATGGAATACCCGCGCGGGCTGATCAGCTACACCACCGAGCACAACCTGTCGGGGCAGAAAACCCATAAACTGCGCCCGCGCCTGATCGGCTATGCCGTGGTGCTGCTGGCGATGATCAGCTTGCTGGTGACCGCGTTCTTCATGCGCTCGCTGGTGGGTTTCGATGTCAGCAAGGACCGCGTGCTGTACCGCGAGAACGCCGAAGGCCGGATCGAAAACGTCTACAGCCTGAAAATCATGAACAAGGACCAGCGCGACCATACCTACCTGCTCGAAGCCTCCGGCCTGCCGGATCTCAAATTGCAGGGCCGGCGCGAGATCAAGGTCGCGGCCGGCGAGATCGTCAGCCAGCCGGCCGAGCTGTCCGTCGCACCGGAAAAACTGCCGTCGAGCACCAACGAGGTGAAATTCATCCTCAAGGATGCCGATGACGACAGCATCCACATTGAAGCCAAGAGCCGGTTCATCGGCCCACAAAATCGTTGAGAGAACTGAACATGCCCGCTGCAAATGCCGCAAGTCCCTGGTACAAGCACCTCTGGCCGTGGATCATCATCGGGATCCTGGCCTGCTCGGTGACGCTGACCTTGTCCATGGTGACCATCGCGGTGAAGAATCCGGACAACCTGGTCAACGACAACTACTACGAGGCCGGCAAAGGCATCAACCGCTCCCTCGACCGTGAGCTGCTGGCCCAGAACCTGAAAATGCGCGCCAGCGTTCATCTCGATGACGTGACCGGCGAAGTCGACCTGCGCCTGAGCGGCGACAGCCAGCCCACGACCCTGGAGCTGAACCTGATCTCGCCGACCCAGCCGGAGAAGGATCGCAAGATCACCCTGACCCGCAGCGACACCGAACAGGGCCGCTACATCGGCCAGTTGAGCGACAAGATCGAAGGTCGCCGTTTTGTCGAATTGCTCGGCACCCAGGACGAGCACATCTGGCGCATGTTCGAAGAGGAACTGGTCAGCCATGACAAGGACCTGCTGCTCGGTGACGAGCCGCTGCAGGGCGCCGAAGACCTGAAGAAGTAAAAGCTGCGCTTCGCGCATCGCGGGCAAGCCCGCTCCCACAGGGTTTTGCGTACGCCGCAAATCCAATGTAGGAGCCGGCTTGCTGGCGATGGGGCCCACCCAGACGCCATAGAACTACCATGACCACCCCACTCCCCTGCTACCACTGCGCCCTGCCCGTCCCGACCGGCAGTCGCTTCACCGCCGTCGTGCTCGGGGATTCCCGCGAGTTCTGCTGCCCGGGTTGCCAGGCCGTGGCCGAGGCCATTGTCGCCGGCGGCCTGGAAAGCTATTACCGGCACCGCAGCGAAGCCTCGGCCAACCCCGAAGCACTGCCGGTGCAACTGGTGGAGGAACTGGCGCTGTACGACCGCGCCGATGTGCAGCAACCCTTTGTCCGCCACGATGGCGACCTCGCCGAAACCACACTGTTGATGGAAGGCATCAGCTGCGCGGCCTGTGGCTGGCTGATCGAAAAACACCTGCGCACCCTCCCGGCAGTGGCCGAAGCACGCCTGAACCTGTCCAACCATCGCTTGCACGTACGCTGGGCCGATGGGCAATTACCGCTGAGCCGGGTCCTCAGCGAACTGCGCCACATCGGTTACGCCGCGCACCCGTATCAGGCCGACCGCGCCTGCGAACAACTGGCCAGCGAAAACCGCCTGGCCCTGCGCCAGCTCGGCGTGGCCGGGCTGCTGTGGTTCCAGGCGATGATGGCAACCATGGCCACCTGGCCCGAATTCAACATCGACCTCAGCCCGGAAATGCACACCATCCTGCGCTGGGTCGCGCTGTTCCTCACCACCCCGATCGTGTTCTACAGCTGCGCGCCGTTTTTCAAAGGCGCCATGCGCGATTTGCGTACCCGCCACCTGACCATGGACGTTTCCGTGTCGCTGGCCATCGGCAGCGCCTACATCGCCGGGATCTGGACCTCGATCACCGGGGTCGGCGAACTGTATTTCGATGCCGTCGGCATGTTTGCCTTGTTCCTGCTGGCCGGACGTTATCTGGAACGCCGCGCCCGCGAGCGCACGGCCGCCGCCACCGCGCAGCTGGTGAATCTGCTGCCCGCCTCGTGCCTGCGATTGATGCCTGACGGCCAGAGCGAACGCATTCTGCTCAGCGAACTGCGTGTTGGCGATCAGGTGCTGGTTCACCCGGGCGCCATTCTTCCGGCTGACGGCAAGATCCTCGACGGTCAGTCGAGCGTCGACGAGTCGCTGCTGACCGGCGAATACCTGCCGCAACCGCGCACCCTCGGCGACGCGGTCACCGCCGGCACCCTGAACGTCGAAGGCGCGCTGACCGTCGAGGTCCAGGCCCTGGGCCAGGACACCCGTCTCTCGGCCATCGTTCGCCTGCTCGATCGTGCCCAGGCGGAAAAGCCGCGCCTGGCGGAAATCGCCGACCGCGCCGCGCAATGGTTCCTGCTGCTGTCGCTGATCGCCGCCGCCGCGATTGGCCTGTTGTGGTGGGAGCTGGACTCATCGCGGGCCTTCTGGATCGTGCTGGCGATGCTCGTGGCGACCTGCCCGTGCGCGTTGTCGCTGGCCACACCGACCGCGCTCACCGCCGCTACCGGCACCTTGCACAAACTGGGACTGCTGCTGACCCGCGGCCATGTGCTGGAAGGCCTGAACCAGATTGACACGGTGATTTTCGACAAGACCGGCACCCTCACCGAAGGACGCCTGGCGCTGCGTTCGATCCGCCCCCTCGGCGCGCTCGACAGCGATCAATGCCTGGGCCTTGCCGCCGCCCTGGAAAACCGCTCCGAACACCCGATCGCCCGGGCGTTCGGACGTGCGCCGATGGCCGCCGAAGAAGTCCACAGCACCCCGGGCCTTGGCCTGGAGGGGCTGGTTGAAGGGCGACGCCTGCGCATCGGCCAGCCGGGATTCGTCTGCGAACTCAGCGGCGCCATGGTGCCGTCGATGCCCGAAGAAGCCGGCCAATGGCTGCTGCTGGGTGACAGCCAGGGACCGCTGGCCTGGTTCGTCCTCGACGATCGCCTCCGTGCCGACGCGCCCGCGCTGCTGGAGGCGTGTAAGGCCCGTGGCTGGCGCACGCTGCTGTTGTCCGGCGACAGCTCGCCGATGGTCGCCAGCGTGGCGGCGGAGCTGGGCATCGATGAAGCCCATGGCGGCTTGCGTCCGGACGATAAACTGCAAGTCCTGCAACAACTGCACAAAGAAGGCCGCAAGGTGTTGATGCTCGGCGACGGGGTCAATGACGTGCCGGTGCTGGCGGCTGCCGATATCAGCGTCGCCATGGGTTCGGCCACCGACCTGGCGAAAACCAGTGCCGATGCGGTGCTGCTGTCCAACCGCCTCGACGCGTTGGTGCAAGCCTTCAGCCTGGCGCGGCGCACCCGTCGGGTGATTATCGAGAACCTGCTGTGGGCCGGGTTGTACAATGGCCTCATGTTGCCCTTCGCCGCCCTCGGCTGGATCACTCCGGTCTGGGCGGCGGTGGGCATGTCGATCAGTTCTTTGACCGTGGTGTTGAACGCGCTGCGCCTGACTCGCATGCCGAGCGCGCCCGCCGCCAGCACCTCGCCAGAAACCCGCCCGCTGCCGGCCTGAGCCGCGCGGGCATGGAGTCCAGATGCCAGCTCTCTACGTAATGATTCCCGCTGCGCTGCTGATCGTGGCCATTGCCGTCTATATCTTCTTCTGGGCGGTCGACAGCGGGCAGTACGACGACCTCGACGGCCCGGCCCACAGCATCCTGTTCGACGACCAGGACCCGAACCACACCGCTGCCGTCGATGAGGCCAGCGGCCAACCGGCCAAGCCGCAAGACAAGGCTCCGCCCCATGCTTGAGTTGGCGCCCATGCTGGTGTCTGCGGTGATCCTCGGTTTGCTCGGCGGCGGCCATTGCCTGGGCATGTGCGGCGGCTTGATGGGCGCGCTGACCCTGGCGATTCCCAAGGAACAACGCAGCCGGCGTTTTCGCCTGCTGCTGGCCTACAACCTGGGCCGGATTCTGAGCTATGCCTGCGCCGGATTGCTGATCGGCCTGGCCGGATGGGCCGTGGCCAGCAGCCCGGCGGCGATGTTCCTGCGCGTCCTCGCCGGCTTGCTGCTGATTGCCATGGGCCTGTACCTGGCCGGCTGGTGGAGCGGCCTGACCCGCATCGAAAGCCTCGGTCGCGGCCTGTGGCGACACATCCAGCCTGTCGCCAACCGCTTGCTGCCGGTGTCGAGCGTTCCGCGCGCACTGCTGCTGGGGGCGCTCTGGGGCTGGCTGCCGTGCGGTCTGGTCTACAGCACCTTGCTATGGTCGGCCAGTCAGGGCAATGCCCTGGACAGCGCATTGTTGATGCTCGCGTTCGGGCTCGGCACCTGGCCGGTGCTGCTGGCGACCGGCCTGGCCGCCGAGCGCATCACCGCACTGTTGCGCAAACGCAGCGTGCGCATGGCGGGCGGGTTGCTGGTGATGCTGTTCGGCATCTGGACCTTGCCGGGGCCGCATCAGCATTGGCTCATGGGGCACTAGATCGGCGGCGCCCCCTTCGCGAGCAGGCTCGCTCCCACAGAGGAGCGCATTCCAAATGTGGGAGCGAGCCTGCTCGCGAAGGGGCCCTCGCAAACAGCAAAGATTCTGACCTTGATGCAAATCAAGATGCCCCACCCCGCCCTCGCATAAAGTGGCTGACACTGCCAGCCAATCCGGGGGAATGCCCGCATGATGCTCGACGCCATTCGTTGGGACACTGATCTGATCCGCCGTTATGACCTGGCGGGCCCTCGCTACACCTCGTACCCGACTGCCGTGCAGTTCAACAGCCAGGTCGGCACCTTCGATCTGTTTCACGCCCTGCGTGACAGCCGCAAGGCCCAGCGCCCGTTGTCGCTGTACGTGCACGTGCCGTTCTGCGCGAACATTTGCTACTACTGCGCCTGCAACAAGGTCATCACCAAGGATCGCGGGCGGGCGCAGCCCTACCTGCAGCGCCTGGAACAGGAAATCCAGTTGATCGCATGCCACCTCGACCCCGCGCAGAAAGTCGAGCAACTGCACTTCGGGGGCGGCACACCGACCTTTCTCAGCCACGACGAACTGCGTCAGTTGATGGCGCATCTGCGCAAACACTTCAACTTGCTGGACGACGACTCCGGCGACTATGGCATCGAAATCGACCCACGCGAGGCCGACTGGTCGACCATGGGCCTGCTGCGCGAACTGGGGTTCAACCGGGTCAGCATCGGCCTGCAAGACCTCGACCCGGCGGTGCAACGCGCGGTCAATCGCCTGCAAAGCCTGGAAGAAACCCGCGCGGTGATCGACGCCGCCCGCACCCTGCAGTTTCGCTCGATCAATATCGACCTGATCTATGGCCTGCCGAGACAGACGCCGGAGAACTTCGCCCGCACCGTCGAGGAGGTCATCCGCCTGCAGCCGGACAGGCTTTCGGTGTTCAACTACGCCCACTTGCCGGAACGCTTCATGCCGCAACGGCGCATCAACAGCAATGAACTGCCGACACCCGCGCAGAAACTGGAAATGCTGCAGCGCACCATCGAGCAACTGATCGCTGCCGGTTACCGCTACATCGGCATGGATCACTTCGCCCTGCCCGACGATGAACTGGCGATCGCCCAGGAAGAATCGACCCTGCAGCGCAACTTCCAGGGCTACACCACCCACGGTCATTGCGATCTGATCGGTCTCGGCGTCTCGGCGATCAGCCAGATCGGCGACCTCTACTGCCAGAACAGCAGCGATCTGAACCAGTATCAGAACGTCCTCGCCACGTCGCAACTGGCCACCAGCCGCGGCCTGCTGTGCAATGCCGATGACCGGCTGCGACGGGCGGTCATACAGCAACTGCTCTGCAATTTCAGTCTCGAGTTCGCTGACATCGAACAGGCCTTCAACATCGACTTCCAGGGCTACTTCGGCGATCTCTGGCCGCAGCTGCAAGACATGGCCAAGGACGGGCTGATCGAACTCGATCGCGACAGGATCAGCATCCTGCCCGCCGGACGACTGTTGGCGCGCTCGGTGTGCATGGTGTTCGACGCGTACCTGGAACAACACAGTCGCCAGCGTTTTTCACGCGTCATCTAATTCTGCAAGCAAGCGCCCCAGACTGGCCCCGAGATCCTATGGTGAGTTACCCTTACGTCTTATGTGTGATTTCCCACAAGGATTGAAGAAATGTCCGAGCCAGTAAAACTGCGCGCTCATACTCAAGCCCATTGCAAGGATTGCAGCCTGGCCCCTCTTTGCCTGCCACTGTCGCTGAATCTGGAAGACATGGATTCGCTGGACGAAATCGTCAAGCGCGGCCGACCGCTGAAAAAAGGCGAATTCCTGTTCCGCCAGGGCGATACCTTCGATTCTGTTTACGCAGTGCGTTCTGGCGCGCTCAAGACCTTCAGCCTGAGCGACACTGGCGAAGAACAGCTCACCGGTTTCCACCTGCCCAGCGAACTGGTCGGCCTGTCGGGCATGGACACCGAAAAGCACCCGGTGTCGGCGCAAGCCCTGGAAACCACCTCGGTGTGTGAAATTCCCTTTGAACGCCTCGACGAACTGGCCCTGCAATTGCCGCAGTTGCGCCGTCAGCTGATGCGCGTGATGAGCCGCGAAATCCGTGACGACCAGCAGATGATGCTGCTGCTGTCGAAGAAAACGGCAGACGAACGCATCGCCACCTTCCTGGTCAACCTCTCGGCACGTTTTCGCGCCCGGGGCTTTTCCGCCAATCAGTTCCGCCTGAGCATGTCGCGCAACGAGATCGGCAACTACCTGGGCCTGGCGGTCGAGACCGTTTCCCGGGTGTTCACGCGCTTCCAGCAAAACGAACTGATTGCGGCAGAAGGCAAGGAAATCCGGATTATCGACCCGATCCAGCTGTGCGCCCTGGCCGGTGGCTCACTGGAAGGCTGAAACAAAACGTTGCGGCTGAGCGAAACGGTTCAGCCGCCGTTATAATGCGTCGTTTGCAGCCCTGCCAGGACACCACGACGATGGTCTTCGACTCCTTCGACATCAAATCCCTCATCCGCCCTGTCATCGACTTCCCGAAACCGGGCGTGATCTTTCGCGACATCACCCCGCTGTTCCAGTCGCCGACCGCCCTGCGCCTGGTAATGGACAGCTTCGCCCACCGTTACGTCGAGGCTGACTTCACCCATATCGGCGCAATGGACGCCCGTGGTTTCCTGATCGGCTCGGTACTGGCCTATCAGTTGAACAAGCCGCTGGTGCTGTTCCGCAAGCAAGGCAAACTGCCGGCTGACGTGCTGGCCGAGGGCTATGCGACCGAATACGGCGAAGCCTTCCTGGAAGTGCACGCCGACAGCCTGTGCGAAGGGGATTCGGTGGTGATGTTCGATGACCTGATCGCCACCGGAGGCACCCTGATTGCAGCGGCCAACCTGATCCGCCGCATGGGCGCGCGGGTGCATGAAGCGGCGGCGATCATCGACCTGCCGGAACTGGGTGGATCGCAACGCCTGGAAGACATGGGCATTCCTACGTTCTGCCTGACGCAGTTTGCCCTTTCCGATAAGTAAGTGGCGTCTTGGCTGACGCCATCGCGGGCAAGCCCGCTCCCACAGGGATCTTTGGCGGACACAAATTTTGTGCATGACAAAGAACACTGTGGGAGCTGGCTTGCCAGCGATAGCGTCAGCGGCAACACCATAAAATTCAAGATCGGTTCAAAGCCCCATCTGCTTGCTGATGATCTCGTTCATCACTTCCCGCGTCCCGCCGCCAATCGACAGGATCCGGTTGTCGCGGTACAGCCGCTCCACCAGACTCTCGCGCATGTAACCCAGACCACCGAGTATCTGCACCGCATCGGTGACGATCCGGTCCGCCGTATCCGTCGCAAAATTCTTGGCCATGGAAATTTCCTTGATCACGCTCTGCCCCGCCGCCATTTTCGCGGCCTGGCGGTAAGTGAACTCGCGGGACACTTCCAGCGCGGTCGCCATTTCGGCGAGACGATGCTTGATCACCTGAAACTTGCCGATTGGTTTGCCGAAGGCTTCGCGCTGGCGCGCCCACTTCAGGCTCTCCTCCAGCGCCAGCTGCGCGGTCATGTTGGCCATCAACGCCAGGGCCAGGCGTTCGCTCTGGAAATTGCCCATGATGCAGGCAAAACCCATGTTCTCGACGCCGATCAGATTGCCCGCAGGCACCCGGCAGTCATCGAAGAACAGTTCACCCGTGTCTGACGCCCACCAGCCCATTTTCTTCAGTTGCCGTCCTACGGTGAAACCCGGTGTGCCCTTTTCGATCAGCAACAGGCTGATGCCGGAAAACCCCGGCTCACCGGTACGCACCGCGACGGTATAGAAGTCCGCACGCACACCACTGGTGATAAAGGTTTTGCTGCCACTGACCCGGTAACAATCGCCATCACGCACGGCGCGGGTTTGCAGGTTGGCGACGTCGGAGCCGCCGCCGGGCTCGGTGACGGCCAGGGCGCTGATCTTCTCGCCTGACAGCACCTGAGGCACCACACGATCGCGCACTTCGGCGCGCGCCCACTTGAGAATGGGCGGCAAGCCGATATCCAGCGACCCCAGGCCGGCAACCAGCCCGCCTGAGCCGCAACGCATCAATTCCTCACTGGCGGCCACCTTGGCGAACAGATCGACTTCGTGGCTGCCGCCGTAAGCCTCCGGGTAGCCGATGCCGAGAATCCCCGCCGCGCCGGCCTTGAGGTAAAGCTCGCGAGGAAAGCTTTCGGCTTCTTCCCACTGCTCGATATCAGGAAGAATCTCGCGCTCGACGAAACGTCTGACGCTGTCGCGGACCAATTGGTGGCTGGGATCGAAGTATTCCTGAAAGGCAGACATCGGCGAGCTCCACTGAAGGGGTCAGTGAAGTTAACCGAGCGCTTGCTTGGTTTTCAACAGGATTGTGTGGGTCAGGTGGACCGAGGTGGCTGGATCGCCAGCAAGCCGGCTCCTACGGAAGTCTGTGGTGCACACAAATCAAATGTGGGAGCTGGCTTGCCAGCGATGGCGTCAGCATGGACGCCACATGAACTCAGAGCGAAATTGGCTTACGCCCGGCAAACGAGTGCGCCAGCGTGCCGCCATCCACCAGCTCCAGCTCGCCACCGAGTGGTACGCCATGGGCGATACGCGAGGCGATCAGGCCTTTGCTGCTGAGCAACTGGGCGATGTAATGCGCTGTGGCCTCACCTTCCACGGTCGGGTTGGTGGCCAGGATGACTTCGGCGAAGGTGCCGGCCTCTTCGATCCGCGCCATCAATTGCGGGATGCCGATGGCTTCCGGGCCCAGGCCATCGAGTGGCGACAGATGGCCCTTGAGCACGAAGTAGCGCCCACGGAAACCGGTCTGCTCCACCGCATAGACGTCCATCGGCCCTTCCACCACGCAGAGCAAGGTGTCGTCGCGACGGGTATCAGAACATTGCGGGCACAGATCATCTTCCGTCAGCGTACGGCACAGACGGCAGTGACCGACCCCTTCCATGGCCTGGCTCAGGGCCAGTGCCAGGCGCGAGCCGCCGCTGCGGTCACGCTCGAGCAACTGCAACGCCATGCGCTGGGCGGTTTTCTGACCCACGCCGGGCAAAATTCGCAGGGCGTCGATCAGTTGGCGAATCAAAGGGCTGAAGCTCATGGTGGAAACGTCCGACAAAACAACGAGACGCGGTTTATACCCGCGCCTCGGTTGAGCGTCAAATTGCAGCGTCAATTACTCAGTCGCGGGAAACCCGAACCACCAGCTTGCCGAAGTTGCGCCCTTCCAGCATGCCAATGAACGCATCGGGAGCCTGCTCCAGGCCATCGACCACGTCTTCGCGGAATTTCACCTTGCCATCACGCACCCAGGGCGCCATGGCGCTGAGGAATTCCGGCTGGCGATCACCATAGTCATCGAACACGATGAAGCCCTGGATGCGCACCCGCTTGGTCAACAGGGTGCGTTGCAACAGTGGCAGGCGATCCGGCCCGCTCGGCGCTTCGTGGGCGTTATAGGAGGCAATCAGGCCGCAGAGTGGAATTCGCGCCTTGGCATTGAGCAACGGCACCACGGCATCGAATACCTTGCCGCCGACATTTTCGTAGTAGATGTCGATGCCCTTGCCGCAGGCTTTGGCCAGTTCATCGGCAAAGTCCGGGCTCTTGTGGTCGATGCAGGCGTCGAAGCCCAGTTCGTCGACCACATAACGGCACTTGTCCGCGCCGCCGGCCACGCCGACCACACGCAAGCCCTTGATCTTCGCCACCTGGCCGACCACCGACCCCACCGCGCCGGACGCCGCCGCCACCACCAGGGTTTCGCCCGCCTTGGGCTGGCCGATGTCCATCAGGCCCATGTACGCGGTCATGCCCGGCATACCCAGTACCCCGAGGGCCATCGAAGGGTTTGGCAGCGCGGGAATCGGAATGATGCTGCGACCGTCATTGATGCTGTGGCTTTGCCAGCCGGTGGCACCGACCACCAGGTCACCTTCCTGGAACTTCGGATTGAGCGACCGCTCGACCCGGCTGACGGCGCCGCCGGTCATGACTTCGCCGATTTCCACCGGTGCGGCGTAGGACGGAGCGTCACTCATGCGTCCGCGCATGTAGGGATCCAGCGACAGGAAAACGGTCTTGAGCAGCACCTGGCCGTCGGCCAGATCCGGCAGCGCCACCCGCTCCATGCGGAAGTTTTCCGGCGTTGGCGCGCCTACCGGGCGAGAAGCCAGGACAATGCGTTGATTGAGGGTCATGGGGTCGGACATGGCAGCGTCTCCTGTGATCGATGGGTTTGAGTGATATAGGGAGCAGACCTTTGTGGCGGTATGGCGTTCGATGTTTATTCAGTTGGACCGGGGCGACTTCATCGCTGGCAAGCCAGCTCCCACAGGTTTTGTGAGCCATACATACCCTGTGGGAGCCGGCTTGCCAGCGATGGCGGCCTGTCAGCCACACATATCGGCCAGCCAGAAACAAAAATGCCAGGCGTTATGCCTGGCATTTTTTGTAGCTCATCTGCCGCCTGAAGGCGAATCAGAATGGCAGTTTCATGCCCGGCGGCAGTTGCATGCCGGCAGTCATGCTGCCCATCTTGTCCTGGCTGTTGGCTTCGATCTTGCGCACGGCATCGTTGACCGCGGAGGCGATGACCGCTTCGAGCATTTCCTTGTCGTCTTCGCTCATGCCTTCGACCAGGCTCGGGTCGATGGTCACGCTCTTGACGTCATGGCGACCGGTCATCACCACGGTGACCATATCGCCACCGGCCTTACCGGTGACTTCGGCGTTGGCCAGTTCTTCCTGCATCTTGGCCATTTTTTCCTGCATCTGCTGCGCCTGCTTCATCAGGCCGGCCATGCCACCTTTCATCATGGTAATCACCTCAAAAGTACTTGGATCGAATCAGCGCCCGGCCCATGCGGCCAGGCACCTTCAGTTGTTAGCCCTGAGTGACCAGGGCGTCGACAGGTTCAATAGTATCGTTACGGACCACCGCACCGAACTGCTGCATCATTTGCTGGATGAACGGATCACCGTGGATCGATTCCTCCGCCTCGCGCTGACGGTTGGCGCGGCGGCGCGAAGCCGCCTGTGCCGGGGTTTCCTGCTCGGGCTTGATCAGCTCGATGTTCAGGGTCAGCGTGCGCTGGTGAAACTGGTTCAGCGCATCGTTGAGGCGACGCTGCTGGGTGGCGTTGAACAAGGCACTGTGGGCCGGGTCCAGGTGCATCAGCCAGTTGTCGCCATCCACCGCGATCAGCGTGCAGTTGGCGGCGATACTGCCAGTCATGCCGGAAATCGGCAATTTCGGGAACAATTCCAGCCATTGCAGGGCCAGGCCGGTGGCCGGCATTGCCGCGGGTTCCGGCTCGGGCTCGGGCGCCGGGTCGGCGGCATGCTCGCTGGCCAGTTCGTCGAGGTAACTGTAAGCCGAATCCATGTCCGGTTCGATGTAATCTTCGTCCAGCGGCGGTTCGTCATCCAGGTCCATGCCCGGGGTCGCGGCATCGACTTCGGCCACCGAAGGTTCCGGGATCGGCGCGGCGGCCCACTCCGGAGCGTCCGGCACCACGCTGTCCGGCGTCGGCAACGGCATCGGCGGTAATTCGGGTTGTTCGCCGGCGGTTTCCAGCACCGGTTCCACCGCCGGTTGCTGAACGGGCGCAGGCTCGACCGGGTCGTTCCACGGCAGGTCGACAACTTCTTCGACCACGACCGTCTCAACCACAGGCGCAGGCTCTGGCACAATCACCGGCGCCACCGGTTCCGGTGCAGGCGCTGGAGGCGCTATCGGTGCAACGGCCGCTGCGACTACCGGCGCAACAACCGGCGCGGCAGCCACTGAGTTTGCGGAATCAACTGTGGCCTGGCTGATCCCCACTGGCTTTAGCGGTTGCCTCGGGGCATCCGCAGTGTCCGCGGGCCGGAACGCCAGCATCCGCAGCAAGACCATTTCAAAACCGCCCCGGGGATCCGGCGCCAGCGGCAAGTCGCGGCGGCCGATCAGGCCCATCTGGTAGTAGAACTGCACGTCTTCGGCCGGCAACGCCTGGGCCAGTGCCAGCACGCGATCGCGGTCGCCATGACCGTTATCGACGCCCTCGGGCAACGCCTGGGCGATGGCGACGCGGTGCAGCACATTGAGAATTTCCGAGAGTACGCCATTCCAGTCCGGCCCCTGTTCGGCCAGGTGGCGGACGGCTTCGAGCAACGCCTTGGCATCGCCTTCGATCAGCGCATGCAGGACGTCGTAGACCTGCCCGTGATCGAGCGTCCCGAGCATTGCCCGCACGTCGACGGCCATGACCTTGCCTTCACCGAAGGCGATGGCCTGGTCGGTCAGGCTCATGGCATCACGCATCGACCCGTCGGCGGCACGGCCCAGCAACCACAGCGCATCGTCTTCGAACGGCACGTTCTCGGCGCTCAGCACGTGGGTCAAGTGCTCGACCACACGCTCCGGCGTCATGTTCTTCAGGGAGAACTGCAGGCACCGCGACAGGATCGTTGCAGGAAGTTTCTGCGGATCAGTGGTGGCCAGGATGAACTTGACGTAGGGTGGCGGCTCCTCGAGGGTTTTGAGCAGCGCGTTGAAGGAATGGCTGGAGAGCATGTGCACTTCGTCGATCAGGTAGACCTTGAAGCGCCCGCGGCTCGGGGCGTACTGCACGTTGTCGAGCAATTCGCGGGTATCTTCGACCTTGGTGCGGCTCGCGGCGTCGATCTCGATCAGGTCGACAAAGCGGCCTTCGTCGATTTCTCGACACACCGAGCATTCGCCGCAGGGCGAGGACGTGATACCCGTTTCACAGTTCAGGCATTTGGCAATGATCCGCGCGATGGTGGTCTTGCCGACCCCGCGGGTACCGGTGAAGAGGTACGCGTGGTGCAGCCGCTGGCTGTCCAAGGCATTGATCAGAGCCTTGAGCACATGGGTCTGGCCGACCATTTCGCGGAACGAGCGCGGACGCCATTTACGTGCAAGAACCTGATAACTCATCGAAAACCGTCGCAGCGAAGGAAGCAGAAGCGGCTAATGCTAGCGGAGCAAGGCGCAAATTGCATCCGGTGCGCTCGTGTATTCTGACTAAGCTGCATATCGGGGGCTTTTAACGGAGTGTTTATGCGGCTGGCCTTGGGGGCATTGCTGTTGATCAGCCTGGATAGCGTGGCGGCGAATGCGCCGTTGCGCTTCGCGATAACCGATAGCTGGACCATGCCCATGGTGCAGCTGGAACGGGGAAAACCGACCCAGGGCATCCTGTATGACGTGATGCTCAGCCTCGCGACCCAGGTCGGCGTTCCGGCCGAATTCCATGTATTGCCCCGCGCACGGGTGCAAAACGCCATGGAGCACGGCGAGGTCGATGTCCGCTGCTATGCCGCGCAATCGTGGCTGCCCAATCAGTCCGGCGACTACCTCTGGAGCATCCCGCTCTTTACCCAGCCCGACCTGCTGATCACCCGGCATGCGCACCCCGCTGCGATCGATCCGGCGGATTTGTCCCATCAGTCCATCGGCACCGTGCTGGGCTACAGCTACCCGACCCTGCAACCGCTGTTCGACACCGAACGGTTGCATCGCGACGACGCCCGCAATCAGCAACAGGTGCTGGAAAAACTCCTCGCCGGCCGCAACCGCTACGCCGTCAGCAATCAATGGACCCTGGACTGGTTCAATCAACGCCTGCTGCCGGCGCAACAGCTGCGCAGCGTGGCGGTGCTGCAGGAACAGGATGTCGGCTGTTACGTGCGCAACGACCCGCAAGTGCCGGTGCAGCGCATTCTGCGCACCTTGGCACAGATGAAAACGTCCGGGGAGATCGATGCGATCGTTCGGCTGTACATCGGTAGCGAACCTGCGGCTGCCGACAAATCGGAAACGACAAAAAACCGCCCCGGAAAAGATCCTGGCAGCTAGCGAAAGTCTGTTTTCAGAAAGATACGCGAGAGAACACTCGCGTGGCGTTAAGGTGGTAACCCTACCAGCCACACCCCGGCACACAATGTTCCCGCTGTGGCTGCTGCCTTCCGGCTCTGACCAGGTTCACGGGTAATCGTTGCGGGGGGACCGATAGGGTCACCATAACGACGCTCACCAGTCGGCGAGCCGCGCCATTGTACCTATCTGAGACGAAGTTACAACCGTTGGTTTCGGATTAAAAACATGAGGGGGTTCAAGCACTTGCTATTGCGCCTCAAGCACCTCGTCCGCCCTGCCGCCCTCTTGCTGGATCACCAGGTGAATAAAGTGCAGCCTGGCAATGACGGCTGGCGGCAGGACGAACGGATAGAAATCCGGCTGCCCCATGCTGCGTGACAGCTCATTGAGCATGCCCGCCAGTTCGATCCACGCGTTGACGAACGACAGAAACGCCGCGCCACCGGGATGCTGCGGATCGTAGAGGGTATCCGACGGAAACGGCTGATAGTCGAAGTCCATTTCCCGGGCACTCATGCCAAACCCCAGCGCGGTATCCACGGCGTCCATCATGTGCAGGTAATGCGCCCAGGTTTCGGCCCAGTCTTCCCACGGGTGCATGGTCGCGTAGGCGCTGACGTAGTGCTGTTGCCAGTCGAGCGGCGCGCCCTGCTGATAATGTCGCTCGAGGGCTTCGGCATAGCTCGCGCGTTCATCGCCGAACAGTCGGCGAAAGGGTTCCAGCCATTGGCTGTTGGCGATCAACCGGTCCCAGTAGTAATGCCCCACCTCATGGCGAAAATGCCCGAGCAAGGTGCGATAGGGTTCGTGCATTTGCACCCGCACCTGCTCGCGATGCGCGTCGTCGGCTTCCTTGATATCGAGGGTGATCAGGCCGTTGGCATGACCCGTGGTCGGCGGCTTGCCTTCGCGGTCGACGCCGATGAAATCAAACGCAAGGCCGATGTCTTCGTCCACGCTTTTCGGGATGACTGGCAGCCCGAGGCTGACCAGTTGCGCGACCAGGCGCCGCTTGGCGATTTCCACCTTGCGCCAGCGCTCGTGGTTCTCGGCGATCGACAGATCGGGAATGGTGCGATTGAGGCTGCAGGCAATGCACAGAACCTCGTGGTCATTGGCAGGCAGCAACCAATTGCAGGCCGCCGGGGAATCGAGGTTGGCGCAGCGTCGAAATAGCCCGTCCCCGGGATCGACATCAAGCAGCCAGGTGCCCGTTTGCACACCCGGTTGCAGCGAGGACAAGCGACTCTGCTGCGGCTGATACCCCAACGCCGCCGAGCAGGCCAGGCACTGGCTGTTGCGAAAAAACAGCGACTGCCCACATCGGCAGGACCAGACCTTGCTGTTGCGCGAATTCTCGGCCATGAACGGCGCGGCGATGCGCGAGCTGAGCTGTTCGAAGAAGCGGTACATGGCGATCTCTCCCTGGGGCTTGCCAAGACTAGATCATTACCGTGACAAGATCGTTCCCAGCCTCAGCATACCTTGGTGATGAACCGCTTTTGTGGCGAGGGGGCTTGCCCCCGTTGGGCTGCGAAGCAGCCCCCATCTTTTCCAGCCGCACCTGGTTCACTGGTTTTACGACGGCTTCGCCGCCGAACGGGGCAAGCCCCCTCGCCACAGAGTTCGTGTTAGATCGGGATGTTGTGATCCTTCAGGAAAGCCACAAACGCCTCCTCATCCAGCACCTTCAACCCCAGTTCATTGGCCTTGGTCAACTTCGAACCGGCACCCGGTCCGGCCACCACGCAATGGGTCTTGGCCGACACCGAACCTGCGACCTTGGCACCGAGGCTTTCGAGCTTGTCCTTGGCCACGTCGCGGCTCATCAGTTCCAGCGAGCCGGTCAGCACCCAGGTCTGTCCGGCCAGCGGCAGGCCTTCGACGACCTTCTTCTCGCTCTGCCAGTGCATGCCGAAATCGAGCAGTTGCTTCTCCGCCGCTTCGGCCAGTTGGCGATTGGCTTCCAGCGCAAAGAACTCGCGCACCGAATTGGCCTGTTTCTCCGGCAGCGCCTGACGCATGTCGAGCCAGTCCGCACCGATCACCGCCTGCAGCGAGCCGAATTTGTCCGCCAGTTTCTGCGCCCCGCCCGGACCGACCAAGGGGATATGCAGCTTGTCGAGAAAACCACCCAGGGTGGTGCTCGCGGAAAACTCGGCGCCCAACTCGCCCTGATCCTGAATCTGCAGACCGTGCTTGAGCAAATCAGCAATCACCTGCTGGTTATGCGCGTCCTCGAAGAAGCTGTGGATCTCGTGCGCGACTTCCAGGCCGACGTCCGGCAAGTACGTCAGCACTTGCGGCAAGGCCTGCTGCACCCGCTCCAGCGACCCCGGGGAACGCGCCAGCACCTTGGCCGTTTCCTCGCCGACATCGGGAATCCCGAGGGCGTAGATGAACCGCGCCAGGCCCGGTTTCTTGCTGTCTTCGATGGCGCCGAGCAGGTTCTTGCTCGACAGTTCGGCAAAACCTTCCAGATCGACGATCTGCTCGAAAGTCAGGGCGTACAGGTCGGCCGGCGAACTCACCAGGCCTTCGTCGACCAGTTGCTCGACACTCTTCTCGCCCAGGCCTTCGATGTCCATGGCGCGACGGGAAACGAAGTGGATGATTGCCTGCTTGAGCTGCGCGCCACAGGCCAGGCGGCCGACGCAGCGGTACACCGCGCCTTCGCTGACCGTCTCGCGGCCTTTGCTGCGCTTGATCAGTTGCGTGCGCTCGACATGGGAGCCGCACACCGGGCACTGTTCGGGGATCTGCACCGGCCGCGCATCTTCCGGACGACGCTCCATCACCACCTGCACCACTTGCGGAATCACGTCACCGGCGCGGCGGATGATCACCGTGTCGCCGATCATCAGGCCCAGGCGCGCGACTTCGTCCATGTTGTGCAGCGTGGCGTTGGCCACCGTGACGCCCGCGACCTTGACCGGCTTCAGACGCGCCACCGGCGTCACCGCACCGGTGCGGCCGACCTGGAATTCCACATCGAGCAGTTCGGTCAGCTCTTCCATCGCCGGAAACTTGTGGGCGATGGCCCAGCGCGGCTCACGGGCTCGAAAACCCAACTCGCGCTGGGAGGCAATGCTGTTGACCTTGAACACCACGCCGTCGATTTCATAGGGCAGCGCACTGCGCCGTTCACCGATGTCGCGGTAGTAATCCAGGCACTCGGCGATGCCCTGCGCCAGTTTCAGCTCGTGGCTGATCGGCATGCCCCAGGCCTTGAGTTGCTGCAGATTGCCGATGTGCGTATCGGCAATGTCCGCCGACACCTGGCCGATGCCGTAGCAGCAGAATTCCAGTGGACGGTTGGCGGTGATCTTCGAATCGAGCTGGCGCAAACTGCCCGCCGCCGCGTTGCGCGGGTTGGCAAAGGTCTTGCCGCCGACTTCCAGCTGCGTGGCGTTGAGCCGCTCGAAACCGGCCTTGGACATGAACACTTCGCCGCGCACTTCCAGGGTCGCCGGCCAACCGCTGCCGTGCAGCTTGAGCGGAATGTTGCGCACCGTGCGCACGTTGACGCTGATGTCTTCGCCAGTCGTACCGTCGCCACGGGTGGCGCCGCGCACCAGGACACCGTCCTGATACAGCAGGCTGACGGCCAGGCCATCGAGCTTGGGCTCACAACTATATTCAACGGCTGCGCCGCCACCGAACAGATCGCCCGCCGGCAAATCCAGGCCTTCGGTCACGCGACGATCGAACTCGCGCATGTCGGTTTCTTCGAAGGCGTTGCCGAGGCTGAGCATCGGCACTTCGTGACGCACTTGGGTAAACGCCGACAGCGCCGCGCTGCCCACTCGCTGGGTCGGCGAGTCGCTGGTGATCAGTTCGGGATTGGCCGCTTCCAGCGCCTTGAGCTCGTTGAACAAGCGGTCGTATTCGGCGTCCGGAATGCTCGGCTCGTCGAGCACGTGGTAGCGATAGTTGTGCTGATCCAGCTCAGCGCGCAGCTCTAAAATGCGGTTCTTGGCGGCGGTCATGGGTGTTCTCTCATAAAGCAAAAGAGCAGCCGAGGCTGCTCAATCTGTTGATGCGGCGCAGATTCATTGTAGGAGTCCGGCTTGCCGGCGATGGCGGTTTCAAGTCCGCATCGCCAGCAAGCCGGCTCCTACAGTGCGTGGCAGTCATGCCCACACACTGCCAATATCAGCGCTTCTGGGTCAGGGCGCGGCGTTCGAATTCGACGATGCGCTGACGGTAGTGCTCGATCGTCTGGGCGGTCAGTACGCTGCGCTGATCGTCCTTCAATTCGCCGTTCAGCTCCTGGGACAGTTTACGCGCCGCTGCCACCATCACGTCGAAGGCTTGCTTCGGATGACGAGGGCCCGGCAGGCCCAGGAAGAAGCTCACCGCCGGGGTGCTGAAGTGGTCGATGTCGTCCAGGTCGAATACGCCCGGCTTGACGGCGTTGGCCATGGAGAACAGCACTTCACCGTTGCCTGCCATGCTTTCGTGACGGTGGAAAATATCCATCTCGCCGAAACGCAGGCCGCTTTCCAGAATGTTCTGCAACAGCGCCGGGCCCTTGAAGCCGGCAGCGTCGCGGCAGATCACGCTGATCACCAGCACTTCTTCAGCTTGTGGCTGTTCTTTGTCATTGAGCGATGACGAGGACTTGGTTTCATCCGGGAAATCGTCGTCGCGGCTGCTGAAGCTCGGGCCGCCGTCCAGGTCCAGGCTGAGGTTCATGTCACCCTGGGAAGGCTCGCCGTGGCCACGCTTGCCGCGCTTGGAGCCCGACTCGCGAGGCTCCCGGGCCGGCATGCTCACCGACGGCAGATCCTGCTCGTCCAGTTGCGGCTCTTTATGGTTGTCCAGCACTCGCGGCGGGCCCAGCAGCTCGGCGCTGCTGTCCTCTTCGGGCAGGTTGGACAGACTTCGGTCAAGACGGAACTTCAGTTTTCCCTTGCCGCCGCGCATCCGGCGCCAGCCATCAAAAAGAATACCGGCAATGACAATAATGCCGATGACGATCAGCCACTCGCGCAGACCGATTTCCATGTAATCCCGTGCCTCTATAAAAAATGCTGAAAAATAAGGGGTTTACAACCTGCAAACCGCTTTAAAACGTGGCGCCAACTCTATGTTCTGACAGGCGTTTTGCCCACGTATACGAAAAATTGACATTAAACTAGCACGACCAAAGGCAACTTTACACCGTCTACCACGTTGGCTAGCGCGAATATGTCGATTGGCCAGCAAGTCGAAGCGAGGAAAAGAGTCCTGTAATCCACAAACACGCCTTCCCGCGACCAGGACTCAGGCATCCACCATCGCCATCGCCTCCTCGACATCCACTGCCACCAGACGTGAACAACCGGGTTCGTGCATCGTCACACCCATCAGTTGATCGGCCATTTCCATGGCGATCTTGTTGTGGGTGATATAGATGAACTGCACTGTCTGAGACATCTCTTTAACCAAATTTGCGTAGCGTCCAACGTTAGCGTCATCCAGCGGCGCGTCAACTTCATCGAGCATGCAGAACGGCGCCGGATTCAACTTGAAGATCGCAAAAACCAGGGCCAATGCGGTCAGGGCTTTTTCGCCGCCGGAGAGCAAATGGATGGTGCTGTTCTTCTTTCCTGGCGGCTGCGCCATGATCGTCACCCCTGTATCGAGTAGATCTTCGCCCGTCAGTTCCAAATACGCGCGTCCTCCACCGAAAACTTTTGGGAAAAGCGCCTGTAAACCGCCATTGATCTGATCAAAGGTATCCTTGAAGCGGTTACGGGTTTCCTTGTCGATCTTGCGGATGACGTTTTCCAGCGTCTCCAGTGCTTCCACCAGATCGTCGTTTTGCGCATCCAGATAACGTTTGCGCTCGGACTGTTGCTGGTATTCGTCGATGGCCGCGAGGTTGATCGCGCCGAGGCGCGCAATCCGCGCGGCAATGCGCTCGAGTTCTTCCTCGGCTTCCTTCTCGCTGGCCTCGGCGGTCAATGTCGCGAGTACGCCGTGAAGATCGTAGCCGTCTTCGAGCAACTGGTCCTGCAAGGCCTTGCGGCGCACGGTCAGGGCCTGCCATTCCATGCGCTGGGTTTCGAGCTGGCTGCGGATCAACTGGGATTGCTGTTCGGCCTGGCTGCGGCGCTTCTCGGCGTCGCGCAATTCGCGGTCGGCGTCTTCGAGGGCGATCTGTGCGGTCTTGAGTTCTACGTCGACGGTCATGCGCTTGTCGAGCAGCTCCTCGAGCTTCAGGCGCAGCTCTTCCAGCGGCGCCTCGCCCTCCTCCAGGTTGAGACTCAGTTGCTCGCGCTTTTCCGTCAGGCGCTCGGACTGCATTTCCAGACGCTCCAGCGCCTGGCGCGTCGAATCGTGCTGCGCCTTGAGCGAACCCAGACGCACCGCCAACTGATGGGCATGATCCTTGTGTTGCCGCGCTTCCTGACGCACCCGGTCCAGGCGCTCGCGCAGGCTGTCGCGCTGGGCCAGCAACAGCTCGCGCTGCTCGGTGTCCAGCGCCATGCTGTCGAGGGCTTCCTGCAATTGCAGGCGCGCTTCGCCAATGTTTTCGTGCTCCAGCGCGCGCTGTTCGTCCAGCTCGGTGAGCTCTTCGTCGAGGCGGGTGCGGCGCAGGGTCAATTGCTCGGCCTTGGCTTTGCCGGCCGACAATTGCGCCTTCAATTCACCTTGTTGGCGGGCTTCGTCCTGCAGCAGGCGGCGCAGATGTTCGCGACCGTTTTCCTGCTGACGCTGCTGCGCCCTTAGATTTTGAAGCTGGGTTTCCAGGGTTTCGACGGCGGCTTCGCGCTCGTCGCGCTCAAGGCCCAGTTGCTGGATTTCCTGACCGCGGGCGAGCACGCCGCTTTCCGCTTCACTGGCCCGACGCACGCGCAGAAAATGCCGACCGACCCAGTAACCGTCACGGCTGATCAGGCTCTGCCCGACCGCCAATTGCCCGCGCAAGGCCAAGGCCTGTTCGAGATTGTCTACGGGTTTGACTTGCCCCAGCCAAGGCGACAGATCGATCTGTGCCTCGACCTTGTCCAGCAAGCTGCCCGGCACCCTTACGCCATCGCTGGCCGGGCTGAGCAAACGCAGGTCGCCCCGGGCAAACCCGGACAAATCGAAATCGCTGAAATCGTCCACCAGCACCGCTTGCAGGTCGGCACCCAGCACGGTTTCCACCGCGAGCTCCCAACCGGCTTCAACCTTCAGGCCTTCGGCCAGGCGCGGGCGATTCGCCAGGTTCTGTTCGCGCAACCATTCGGCGGTACCGGTGCCCGGATCGAGCGCGGCCTGCTGCAAGGCTTCGAGCGAAGCCAGGCGACCGTTGAGTCGCTGTAAATCACCCTGGGCCTGCTGTTGCGCCGTCAACGTTTGCTGCAGTTGCTGGCGCAGTTGCTCAAGCTTTTCGACCTGGGCTTCTTCGCTGGTCTGCAAGTCCTCAAGGGTCGCCTCGGATTCCGCGAGCTGCTCGCTGAGCTCCATGATCGCCGCGTCTTCCGGGTCCGCCGAGAGCAAGGCGCGTTCTTCGCCAAGACGCTTCTGGCGATCGGCCAGGCGCTCCAGGCTGGTTTCCAGCTGCTGGATCCGCGATTGCTGCACTTCGGCCTGACGGCGCGGCTCGGCGGCAGTGAGGTTGAACGTATCCCACTGCTCCTGCCAGCCATGCATGGTGGTTTCGGATTCTTCCAGGGCGGCAGCGGCCTCTTCGGCGGCGGCGCTGGTGACTTCCTGCTCCGGGGTGAGCATGTCCAGCTCTTCGCCCAGGGTCAGCAGCAGCGTGCGGTCGTGACCCAGGTGGGACTCGGTTTCCAGGCGAGCGCGCTCGGCCTCTTTCAAATCGTCCTGCAACTGGCGCAAGCGCTGCTGGCCGTGCTGGATGCTCTGCTCGACCCGGGCGATGTCGCCACCGACCGAGTAGAAGCGCCCTTGCACCAGATTGAAGCGTTCCGACAGGTCGTGATGCCCGTCACGCAGGCGCTCGATGCTCGCGTCGGCATTGCGCTGCTCGGCCACCAGGGCTTCGAAAGAAACCTCCTGATTGCCGATGATCGCTTCACGCTGGCCGACCTGATCGTTCAGCGCCTGCCAGCGCAGGGCCGACAGCTGGGCCTTGAGCTGACGCTCCTCGCCCTTGTATTCCTGATACTTCTTGGCTGCCTCGGCCTGGCGGTGCAGGCGTTCGAGCTGACGCGTAAGCTCTTCGCGCAGGTCGGTCAGGCGCTCGAGGTTTTCGTGGGTACGGCGGATGCGGTTCTCGGTCTCGCGCCGGCGCTCCTTGTACTTGGAGATGCCTGCGGCTTCTTCGATGAAGTTGCGCAGGTCTTCTGGCTTGGACTCGATCAGCTTGGAGATCATCCCCTGCTCGATGATCGAGTAACTGCGCGGGCCAAGGCCCGTGCCGAGGAAGATATCGGTGATGTCGCGGCGCCGGCATTTGGTGCCGTTGAGGTAATAGGTGGTCTGGCTGTCGCGGGTCACTTTGCGGCGAATGGAGATTTCCGCATAGGCGGCGTATTCGCCGAGCAAGGTGCCGTCGGAGTTATCGAACACCAGTTCGATGCTCGCCTGGCTCACCGGCTTGCGGCTGGTGGAGCCGTTGAAGATGACGTCGGTCATCGACTCGCCACGGAGGTTCTTCGCCGAACTTTCGCCCATCACCCAGCGTACGGCGTCGATAATGTTCGACTTGCCGCAACCATTGGGCCCGACCACCGCCGCCATGTTACTGGGAAAGTTCACCGTGGTCGGATCGACGAAGGACTTGAATCCCGCCAGCTTGATGCACTTGAGCCGCACGCTCAGGCGTCCGTCAGAGCGGAGATCACCAGATCGCAACTGCGCTGGCCGTAAGCGGTCAGCACTTCGCGGATCTGCGCAAAATCACGGGCGATCACCGCTGCGAGCAAGCGTTCGAACAGTTCCAGGTACTCGCTCATCGAAGCCTTGCGCTGGTCCAGGGCAAGGAAATAGGCACGACTCATGGCCGGCTGCAGGTTCTCGACGGTTTCCTGCAGGTACGGATTGTTGGCGAACCCATAGGTGGCGCGCATCACGCTGAAACTGTCGTCGACGAAGGTATGGATGTCCTGACGCTCGTAGCTGGCGGTCAGGCGCTGCTGGATCTGCACGAACGGCGCCAGGTCGGCCTGGACTTGCCAGCCGCTGGCCACCGCGTTGGCCAGCAGGATGTACATCTCGCCCATCAGCGTGCACAGGCTCTGCACCTTGTGCGGGGTGAGCTCGGTGACGTGGGCGCCACGTCGCGGCAGGATCGCGATCAGGTGCCGACGCTCGAGGATCAGCAAGGCCTCGCGGACCGAACCACGGCTGACATTGAGGGCCAGCGTGACCTTCTGTTCCTGGATGCGCTCCCCGGGCTTCATTTCGCCGCGAATGATGCGTTCGGCGAGGTGGTGAGCGATTTGCTCGGCGAGGCTGTCCGGCGCCTTGAACGTCATGGTTGTCCTTCAAACTCTTCGATCTGTACAAGCGGCGCAGTGTAGCGCAATTGCCGGGTCATGGCGGAGTGCCCGTCCGGAGGTTTTTGGCACGATTCAAGCAAAAAAGCAGGCAATCGAACCAGCGACAATAATCAAGGAACAGGTAGTTGATCGATAAAACACATTTTCCTGACCTTTAAGTCAGAAAATCATTGACCGAAAAGTCAGACCTGCTAAATTCGGTCCCATCGGTTAACAACAATAATGAGTCTGCGAGGCCTTCCGTGATCCAGTTTTTACTAAACCAGGAACTCCGTAGCGAGCACGCCCTGGACCCGAACCTGACCGTGCTCAATTATCTGCGCGACCATGTCGGCAAACCCGGTACCAAAGAAGGCTGCGCCAGCGGTGACTGCGGCGCCTGCACCGTGGTGGTCGGCGAATTGCAGACCGATGATGACGGCCGCGAACACATTCGCTATCGCAGCCTCAACTCGTGCCTGACCTTTGTCTCGTCCCTGCACGGCAAACAACTGATCAGCGTTGAAGACCTCAAGCACAAGGGTGAACTGCACAGCGTGCAGAAAGCCATGGTCGAGTGCCACGGTTCGCAATGCGGCTTCTGCACCCCCGGTTTCGTGATGTCGCTGTTTGCCCTGCAAAAGAACAGCGATGCACCGGATCATGCCAAGGCCCATGAAGCACTGGCCGGCAACCTCTGCCGCTGCACCGGCTACCGGCCGATCCTGGAAGCCGCCGAGCAGTCCTGCTGCGGCAAAAAACCGGATCAGTTCGACGCCCGCGAAGCCGAGACGATCGCGCGCCTCAAAGCCATTGCCCCGACCGATATCGGCGAACTCAACAGCGGCGACAAACGCTGCCTGGTGCCGCTGACCGTAGCCGACCTGGCCGACCTCTACGACGCTTATCCACAGGCCCGCCTGCTGGCCGGCGGTACCGACCTGGCGCTGGAAGTGACGCAGTTCCACCGCACCTTGCCGGTGATGATCTACGTCGGCAACGTCGCCGAGATGAAACGCATCGACCGTTTTGACGATCGCCTGGAAATCGGCGCCGCCACGTCCCTCTCCGACTGCTACGAGGCCTTGAACGCCGAGTACCCGGATTTCGGTGAACTGCTGCACCGCTTCGCCTCCTTGCAGATTCGCAACCAGGGCACCCTGGGCGGCAACATCGGCAACGCCTCGCCGATCGGTGACTCGCCGCCCCTGCTGATCGCCCTCGGCGCACAAATCGTCCTGTGCAAAGGCGAAACCCGCCGCACCCTGGCCCTGGAAGACTACTTCATCGATTACCGCGTGACCGCGCGTCAGGAAAGCGAGTTCATCGAGAAGATCATCGTGCCCCGCGCCAGCGCTGAAAAACTGTTCCGCGCCTACAAGGTCTCCAAGCGTCTGGACGACGACATTTCGGCAGTTTGTGCCGCCTTCAACATTCGCCTGGAAAACGGCGTGGTCGCTGAAGCCCGCGTCGCCTTCGGCGGCATGGCCGCCATCCCGAAACGCGCCGCCGCCTGCGAAGCCGCGCTGCTCGGCTCCCGTTTTGACTCTTTATCCCAAGGGCAGGCCACCGTTGAACGCGCCTGCGCCGCCCTGGCCGAAGATTTCACGCCGCTCTCGGACTTCCGCGCCAGCAAGGAATACCGCCTGCTCAGCGCGCAGAACCTGCTGCGCAAATACTTCATCGAACTGCAAACACCGCACATCGAGACTCGGGTGACCGCTTATGTCTAATCATCACGCCGTAGAGAAGACCCAAGCCGAATTGGCTGAACTGTTCGCCAAGGACCTGACCACCGGTGTCGGCCGCAGCGTCAAACACGACAGCGCCGCCAAGCATGTGGCCGGTGAAGCGCAGTACATCGACGATCGCCTGGAGTTTCCGAACCAGTTGCACGTTTATGCGCGCATGTCGGACCGTGCCCACGCCCGGATCATCAGCATCGACACCGCGCCCTGCTACGCCTTCGAAGGCGTGCGCATCGCCATCACCCACGAAGACGTACCGGGCCTGAAAGACATCGGTCCGTTGCTGCCGGGCGATCCGCTGCTGGCCATCGATACCGTGCAATTCGTCGGTCAACCGGTGCTCGCCGTGGCGGCGAAAGACCTGGAAACCGCGCGCAAGGCGGCCATGGCCGCAATCATCGAATACGAAGACCTCGAGCCGGTGCTGGACGTGGTCGAAGCCCTGCGCAAACGCCACTTCGTACTGGACAGCCATACCCATAAACGTGGGGATTCGGTCACGGCGCTGGCCACTGCCGAGCATCGCATCCAGGGCACACTGCACATCGGCGGCCAGGAACACTTCTACCTGGAAACCCAGATTTCTTCGGTGATGCCGACCGAAGATGGCGGCATGATCGTCTACTGCTCCACGCAGAACCCCACCGAAGTGCAGAAACTGGTGGCCGAAGTGCTGGACGTGTCGATGAACAAGATCGTCGTCGACATGCGCCGCATGGGCGGTGGTTTCGGTGGTAAAGAAACCCAGGCCGCCAGCCCGGCGTGCCTGTGCGCGGTGATCGCGCACCTCACCGGCCAGCCGACCAAGATGCGTCTGCCGCGCGTCGAAGACATGCTGATGACCGGCAAGCGTCACCCGTTCTACGTCGAGTATGACGTCGGCTTCGACAGCACCGGGCGCCTGCACGGCATCAACCTGGAACTGGCCGGCAACTGCGGCTGCTCGCCTGACCTGTCGGCGTCGATCGTCGACCGCGCGATGTTCCACTCGGACAACTCTTACTACCTGGGCGACGCGACCATCAACGGTCACCGTTGCAAGACCAACACCGCGTCGAACACCGCCTACCGTGGTTTCGGCGGCCCGCAAGGCATGGTCGCCATCGAAGAAGTGATGGACGCCATCTCTCGCCATCTGGCCCTGGATCCGCTGGCGGTGCGCAAGGCCAACTACTACGGCAAGACCGAGCGCAACGTCACCCACTACTACCAGACCGTCGAGCACAACATGCTCGAAGAGATGACCGCCGAACTGGAAGAAAGCAGCCAGTACGCCGAACGCCGCGAAGCGATCCGTCGCTACAACGCCAACAGCCCGATCCTGAAAAAAGGCCTGGCGCTGACCCCGGTGAAATTCGGTATTTCCTTCACCGCCAGCTTCCTCAACCAGGCCGGTGCCCTGGTGCACGTCTACACCGACGGCAGCATCCACCTCAACCACGGCGGCACCGAAATGGGCCAGGGCCTGAACACCAAGGTCGCGCAGGTGGTGGCTGAAGTGTTCCAGGTGGAAATGGACCGCGTACAGATCACCGCGACCAACACCGACAAAGTGCCGAACACCTCGCCGACCGCGGCTTCCAGCGGTGCCGACCTGAACGGTAAAGCTGCACAGAACGCCGCCGAAACCATCAAGCAACGCCTGGTGGAATTCGCGGCTCGCCAGTACAAGGTCAGCGAAGAAGACGTGGAATTCCACAACGGCCACGTGCGCGTACGCGATCACATCCTGACCTTCGAAGCGCTGATCCAGCAGGCGTACTTCGCCCAGGTGTCGCTGTCGAGCACCGGCTTCTACAAGACTCCGAAAATCTACTATGACCGCAGCCAGGCTCGTGGCCGTCCGTTCTACTACTTCGCCTTTGGCGCGGCGTGCTGTGAAGTGCTGGTCGACACCCTGACCGGCGAATACAAGATGCTGCGCACCGACATCCTCCACGACGTCGGCGCCTCGCTGAACCCGGCCATCGACATCGGTCAGGTCGAGGGCGGTTTCATCCAGGGCATGGGCTGGCTGACCATGGAAGAGCTGGTGTGGAACAACAAGGGCAAGCTGATGACCAACGGCCCGGCCAGCTACAAGATCCCGGCCGTGGCGGACATGCCGCTGGACCTGCGGGTGAAGCTGGTGGAAAACCGCAAGAACCCGGAAGACACGGTGTTCCATTCCAAGGCCGTGGGCGAGCCGCCGTTCATGCTCGGCATCGCCTCGTGGTGTGCGATCAAGGACGCCGTGGCGAGCTTGGGCGACTACAAACATCAACCGAAAATCGATGCGCCGGCGACCCCGGAGCGGGTGTTGTGGGGCTGTGAGCAGATGCGCCAGCTGAAGGCGGCAAAGGCTGTCGAGGCCGAGACCGAGTTAGCTTCGCTCTAGACCGAGGTGCGGCCATCGCTGGCAAGCCAGCTCCCACAGTGTCTTGTGGTGTCCACAGAATTTGGATTCAACTCAAATCCTGTGGGAGCTGGCTTGCCAGCGATGAGGCCCGAACTGACAACAGAGATGTTGAGGTGAAACATGTACAACTGGATCGACGCCCTCGCCGACCTGCAAAACCGCGGTGAGCCCTGCGTGCTCGTCACCATCATCGAAGAGCTCGGCTCGACGCCGCGCAACGCCGGCTCGAAGATGGTCATCAGCGCGAACCAGGCCTTCGACACCATCGGTGGCGGGCACCTGGAATACAAGGCCATGAAGATCGCCCGCGAAATGCTCGCCAGCGGCAAGCAGGACACCCATCTGGAGCGCTTCAGCCTCGGCGCCAGCCTCGGCCAATGCTGCGGTGGCGCCACTGTTCTGTTGTTCGAACCGATGGGCCAGGTGCAGGCGCAGATTGCCGTGTTCGGCGCCGGCCACGTCGGCCGCGCCCTGGTGCCATTGCTGGCGAGCCTGCCTTGCCGGGTACGCTGGATCGATTCGCGGGAAGATGAATTTCCCGAGCAGATCCCCCATGGCGTACGCAAGATCGTCAGCGAAGAACCTGTGGATGAAATCGACGATCTGCCCGCCGGCAGCTACTGCATCGTCATGACCCACAACCACCAGCTCGACCTTGAACTGACCGCTGCGATCCTCAAGCGCAACGACTTCGCCTACTTCGGCCTGATCGGTTCGAAGACCAAACGCGTGAAGTTCGAACACCGCCTGCGCGATCGCGGTTTCGACACCGGCGTCGTGCAACGCATGCGCTGCCCGATGGGCATCGGCGAAGTCAAAGGCAAGTTGCCCGTGGAAATCGCCATCTCCATCGCCGGCGAAATCATCGCCACCTACAACGCCAATTTCGGCCAGCAAACGTCCAGCGCCGAACCGATTGCCAAACTGCTGCCCGCGTCACGCCGCAGCCAAACCGCAAACTTGAAAGCCTCGAATTGAGAATCTCATGCCTTTGACTCGCAACGCTTACCGCGCCGCCATCCTGCACAGCATCGCCGACCCTGCCAAAGTTGGCATCGAAGCCTCCTACGAGTATTTCGAAGACGGCTTGCTGGTTGTGGATAACGGCCAGATCAGTGCCCTGGGCCACGCCAGCGAACTGCTGCCGACCCTGCCGGCCGACATCGGGATCACCCATTATCAGGATGCACTGATCACCCCGGGCTTCATCGACACCCACATCCATTTGCCGCAAACCGGCATGGTCGGCGCCTACGGCGAGCAACTGCTGGACTGGCTCAACACCTACACCTTCCCGTGTGAAAGCCAGTTCGCCGACAAGACCCACGCGGACGAAGTCGCCGACATTTTCATCAAGGAACTGCTGCGCAACGGCACCACCACTGCGCTGGTATTCGGCAGCGTGCACCCGCAATCGGTGAACTCGTTCTTCGAAGCCGCCGAGCAGCTCGACCTGCGCATGATCGCCGGCAAGGTGATGATGGACCGCAATGCCCCGGACTACCTGACCGACACCGCCGAATCCAGCTACGTCGACAGCAAGGCACTGATCGAGCGCTGGCACGGCAAGGGTCGCCTGCACTATGCAGTGACGCCACGCTTCGCACCGACCAGCACCCCGGAACAGCTCACCCTGGCCGGCCAGTTGCTGAGCGAATACCCGGATCTGTACATGCAGACCCACATCAGCGAAAACCTCAAGGAAATCGAGTGGGTCAAGGAGCTGTTCCCGGAGCGCAAGGGCTACCTGGACGTCTACGACCACTACCAGTTGCTCGGCGAGCGCTCGGTGTTCGCCCACGGCGTGCACCTGTGCGATGACGAATGCGCGCGACTGGCAGAAACCGGTTCGGCCATCTCGTTCTGCCCGACCTCGAACTTCTTCCTCGGCAGCGGCCTGTTCAACCTGCCGATGGCCGAGAAGCACAACCTCAACGTCGGTATCGGCACCGATGTCGGCGGCGGCACCAGTTTCTCGCTGCTGCAAACCCTCAACGAAGCCTACAAGGTCATGCAACTGCAAGGTGCGCGCCTGAGCCCGTTCAAGTCGCTGTACCTGGCCACCCTCGGCGGCGCCCGCGCGCTGCGCCTGGAAGACAAGATCGGCACCCTGCAACCGGGCACCGATGCGGACTTCCTGGTGCTGGACTACAACGCCACGCCGCTGCTGAGCTATCGCCTGAAGCAGGCCAACAACATCGCCGAAACGTTGTTCGTGTTGATGACCCTGGGGGATGACCGGACTGTTCAGCAGACCTATGCGGCGGGCAACCTGGTGCATCAGCGCTAAGGTTTTCCGGGCATAAAAAATCCCCCGCACTCTACAGTCCGGGGGATTTTTACTACCTGTTCGATTGCTATCGCTGGCAAGCCAGCTCCCACAGTGATTTGTGGGGTTCACAAGATTTGCGCTCCACCGCAAATCCTGTGGGATCGGGCTTGCCCGCGATAGGGGCGACCCGGTCTATCAGATTTTCGCCGGCGAGCGCCCTGGCTTCTTGGTCTGCAACAAATGCGAGAACACCGCATGCAGGTCATCCGAAGCACTTTCCTCATCGAGGTTGAGCTTGCTGTCGATGTGATCCATGTGGTGCATCATCAGGTTCACCGCCAGCTCGCCGTCGCGTTTCTCGATGGCGTCGATCAACTGGGTGTGCTCATCGTAGGAACAGTGGGAGCGGTTGCCGCTTTCGTACTGGGCGATGATCAGCGAAGTCTGGGACACCAGGCTGCGCTGGAAGCTGATCAACGGGGCGTTTTTCGCCGCTTCGGCCAGTTTCAGATGGAATTCGCCCGACAGGCGGATGCCGGCACCACGGTCGCCACGGGAGAAGCTGTCGCGCTCGTCGTTGACCATCTGGCGCAATTCGGCAATCTGCTCGGCGGTCGCGTGCTGAACCGCCAGTTCAGTGATCGCTCGCTCCACCAGGCGGCGGGCCATGAACACCTGGCGGGCTTCTTCGACGCTCGGGCTGGCGACCACGGCGCCGCGATTCGGACGCAGCAATACCACACCTTCATGGGCCAGGCGCGACAGGGCGCGGCGAATGATGGTGCGGCTGACCCCGAAAATTTCCCCCAGCGCTTCTTCGCTCAACTTGGTGCCGGGCGCCAGACGCTGTTCGAGGATGGCCTCGAAGATATGCGCGTAGACAATATCGTCCTGGGTACCGCTGCGGCCGGCTTTGCCTGCTCGCGGTTGTTTCTTTAGGGGTTGCAACTGTTCGTTCATGGGCACTCGAGTCGGAAGAACTGCGGCGAATTGACCGTGACTGTAATACGGCACAGTGGGTCGCTGGCAAGTATCGCGTAAAAAACACTGCGATTGTACACAATGCTTAGTGGCAACACGACTGTACGGCTGAATGTTGCCCCGGCTGTATCGCAACGTCCGGTTACTTTTGAGTTTAGGCTTAAACCCGAATTCCGCGATTTGCACAAGGAACACTACCGTCATGAACGACGCCACGCACACGCAGCTCCGCCCGCTGGCCGAC
Source organism: Pseudomonas sp. S2_H10 (assembly GCF_054668285.1). Lineage (NCBI taxonomy): Bacteria > Pseudomonadati > Pseudomonadota > Gammaproteobacteria > Pseudomonadales > Pseudomonadaceae > Pseudomonas > Pseudomonas sp. S2_H10. The sequence continues at coordinate 5,742,757 of NZ_CP162754.1, read as the reverse complement.
ACCTCGCCCTCGGCCATCGTCGCCGGTTTCATCGCCATGATGACCGGTTACACCAGCTCCCTGGTGCTGATGTTTCAGGCCGGACAAGCGGCGGGCCTGAGCAGCGGGCAGATTTCTTCGTGGATCTGGGCGATTTCCATCGGCATGGCGGTGTGCTCCATCGGCCTGTCCCTGCGCTATCGCACGCCGATCACCATTGCCTGGTCGACCCCCGGCGCAGCGCTGCTGATCACCAGCCTGGGCGGCGTGAGCTACGGCGAAGCCATTGGCGCTTACATCACCTGCGCGGTGCTGGTGACGATTTGCGGGCTGACCGGCAGCTTCGAACGGCTGGTGAAAAAAATCCCGGCCTCCTTGGCCGCCGCCCTGTTGGCGGGGATCCTGTTCAAGATCGGCAGCGAGATTTTCGTCGCTGCGCAACACCGCACCGCCCTGGTGCTGGGGATGTTCGTCACCTATTTGCTGGTCAAGCGCCTGTCGCCGCGTTATGCGGTGTTGGCGGCATTGCTGATCGGCACGGCATTGTCAGGTTTCATGGGCCTGCTGGACTTCAGCGGTTTCCACCTGGAAGTGGCCACGCCGGTCTGGACCACGCCGCATTTCTCCCTGGCAGCGACCATCAGCATCGGCATCCCGCTGTTTGTCGTCGCCATGACCTCACAGAACATGCCCGGCATCGCCGTATTGCGCGCCGATGGCTACACGGTGCCCGCCTCGCCGCTGATCACCACCACCGGCATCGCCAGCTTGCTGCTGGCACCGTTCGGCTCTCACGGCATCAACCTGGCGGCGATCAGCGCAGCGATCTGCACCGGACCGCACGCCCATGAGGATCGCAACAAGCGCTACACCGCAGCCGTCTGGTGCGGGATTTTCTACGGGATCGCCGGGGTGTTCGGCGCGACGCTCGCGGCATTGTTTGCCGCGCTGCCCAAGGAACTGGTGCTGTCGATCGCCGCACTGGCACTGTTCGGCTCGATCATCAACGGCCTGAGCATTGCCATGAGTGAAGTGAAGGAGCGTGAAGCGGCGCTGATCACCTTCATGGTCACGGCATCGGGGCTGACGCTGTTTTCCATCGGTTCGGCGTTCTGGGGGATTGTCGCGGGGGTGGTGACGCTGCTGATCCTGAACGGTGGGAAAAACGCATAAAAAAACGGCGACCCTTGGGTCGCCGTTTTTTCAACATCAAGCTACCGGATTGATCGGCTTTTCCGGGTACCAGACGTCCAGCAACGGGCTGACTTCAACGCTGGTCAGCTCGGTGCGGCCTTTGAGCCAGGCTTCAACGGCAGCGCGCTGTTCAGCGCTGACCGAGCCACGCTTCTGCAGGCAAACCAGACCGTAGTCATCGCCGCCAACATAACCCAGACCGTTGGCTTCCATGGCTTCTTTGAGGAACGCGTCGAGGAAAGCATCAATGGCTTCATCAGCCAAATCTTCTTTGAAATCCAGGTTCAGTTCGAAACCCAGCTCTTGAAATTCATCGACGCACAGTTTTTTGCGCAGACGCTGGGAACGGTTAGTCGCCATTGGAACAATCCTCTTAAGTAATAACGGGCGGCACTTTAGCAGTTTAAGCCGCCAATTGCCTGACTCTCTGGGCCACTACCCCTACCGTCGGTAAAAAAATAGCCGATCAGACCGCCGACGCACGGCACAAGCTGCAACACCTTGGGGCATAATGCCGACACTTTCATGACCATTGAGGGAATTTATCTTCATGCCCTCATCTTTTTTCCCCTCGACTGTAGGGTTTTATTTCTGATGATCAAATCTTTGCGTCCATTGCTGTTGGCCGGTTTTCTCCTCCCCCTGGCCCTCCCCGTTTGCGCAGCTCCCATCAACACGGCGTTGACACCCAACGTTGAAAAAGCCCTGAAAGCCAGCAAGTTGCAGGACAACGCCCTGTCGCTGGTGATGATCCCGCTGACCGGCCCCGGCACCCCGACGGTGTTCAACGCCGACGTGTCGGTCAACCCGGCGTCGACCATGAAGCTGATCACCACCTACGCGGCCCTGGAAATGCTCGGCCCGAACCACCAGTGGAAAACCGAGTTCTACACCGACGGCACCTTGAGTGGCGGCATCCTCAACGGCAACCTCTACCTCAAGGGTGGCGGCGATCCGAAGCTGAACATGGAAAAACTCTGGCTGCTGATGCGTGACCTGCGTGCCAACGGCGTGACCCAGGTCACCGGCGACCTGGTGCTGGACAAGACCTTCTTCGTGCAACCGCAACTGCCGGAATTCAATGACGACGGCAACGACGAGAACAAGCCGTTCCTGGTCAAACCCGATTCGCTGCTGGTCAACCTCAAGGCACTGCGCTTCGTCGCGCGCAATGACTCGGGCAAGGTGCTGGTCTCGTTGGAGCCGCCGATTGCGAGCATCCGCATCGACAACCAGGTCAAGGCCCTCAATTCCAAGCAATGCACCGGTGGCGTGCGCTACAACCCGGTGGCCCAGGCCGATGGCACCGTGACCGTGACGGTCGGCGGTCAACTCGGTGAAGGCTGCAGCTCGCAGACCTACCTCTCGCTGCTCGACCACGCGACCTACACCGCCGGCGCGGTCCGCGCGATCTGGAAGGAACTGGGTGGCAGCATCCAGGGCAAGGATGTGCTGGCGCCAACACCGAAAGACGCCAAGGTCCTGGCCCGGGCGTTCTCGCCGGACCTGGCGGAAATCATCCGCGACATCAACAAGTACAGTAACAACACCATGGCCCAGCAGCTGTTCCTGAGCCTCGGCCAACGCTTCCGCACCGATGCCGACGGCGACGACGCCAAGGCCGCCCAGCGTGTCGTGCGTCAGTGGCTGGCGAAAAAAGGCATCACCGCGCCGCACCTGTTGATGGAGAACGGCTCCGGCCTGTCTCGCGCCGAGCGTGTCAGCGCCCGGGAAATGGCCTCGATGCTCGAAGCGGCGTGGCACAGCCCGTATGCCGCCGAATACATCAGCTCGATGCCGATTGCCGGCACCGACGGCACCATGCGCAAGCGCCTGAAGACCACGGCGATGCGCGGTGAAGCCCACGTCAAGACCGGCACCCTGAACACCGTGCGGGCGATTGCCGGTTTCAGTCGCGACATCAACGGCAACACCTGGGCGGTGGTGGCGATCCTCAACGACAAGGCCCCGTTCGGCGCCTCGTCGGTGCTCGATCAGGTGCTGCTGGACCTGTACCGCCAACCGAAAATGCCGCAGACGGCTTCGGTGTTGTAAAGCACAGCACGGTCCCTTGTAGGAGCGAGCTTGCTCGCGATGGATTCCAGAGCGCCGCGTACATTCAGTATGTCCGCGTTATCGTTATCGACCATCGTCGGAACGCCGCCCGGAGCAAGCTCGCTCCTACAGGGTCTGCGTACAACCCGGGTTAGCTCATCTCCTCCTCAACCCGATCCCTTCCCGCCTGCTTCGCCGCATACACGCCCGAATCCGCGCGCAACAGCAAGGCATCGGCCCCCTCCCCGACCCGCCAACTGGCAATGCCGAAACTGGCGGTGACCGTACCGACACCCTCAATGGGTGAACTGCGCAAGCCTTGCCACAACTGCTGGGCCAACACAAAGGCATGCTCGCCGCTGATATCCGGGCACAGCACCATGAACTCCTCACCGCCCAGGCGGCAGAACACATCGGTGCGACGCAACCGGTGGCCGATCCGTTCGCACACGGCCTGCAACACCCGGTCACCGATGGCGTGGCCATGCAGGTCATTGATCCGCTTGAAGTGGTCGATATCGAGCATGATCACCGACAGATCCCCGCCGCCACGCTCCACCCGGGCCATTTCGGTGGTCAGGCGTTCCTGGAAATAGCGGCGGTTGTGGATCCCGGTCAGCGAATCGGTAACCGACAACGCGCGCAACTCTTCTTCCACCCGCTTCATATCGGAAATGTCCGAGATATAGCCGTGCCACAGCACACCGCCACCGGGCAACTCCTCCGGCGTGGCTTCGCCGCGAACCCAACGCAAGCCACGTTGCGGCAGTTGCACGCGGTACTCCTCGCGCCAGGGGCTGAGGGTTTCGGCCGAGGCGCGGATCGAGGCGCGGACACGGGTGGTGTCCTGAGGGTGAATGCGGGTGAAGATCGACTCGGCATTGAGCAACAGCACGTCGGGCTCCAGCTCGTAGATCTCGCGAATGCCGTCGCTGGCGTAAATCACACTGAAGCGCCCGTCGAACTCCATCTTGAACTGATAGATGCCACCGGGCACATGGGCGCTGAGTTTCTTCAGCAGCAGGTCCCGCGCCGCAAGCGCTTCGTGGACCCGTTTGCGCTCGGTGATGTCTATGCACACCGCCAGGTGCCCGACCCACAGGCCCTGCTCATCGAGCACCGGTGTGGCGAGCATGTTGACCATCAAGTGGCTGCCATCGCCGCGCACCAGTGTCCACTCCCGCGTCTCGTGACCGCCGCCCACTTCGCCTTCGACCAGCATCGCCTGGCAGGTCGGCACCGGCTTGCCATAACGTGCGCTCAACTCTGCCGAGCGAGCGACCAGTTCGCGCGGCAGATGCAGGTTTTCCAGGGTCATGTGACCCACCACTTCGGCACTGCCATAGCCGAGCATCTGCTCGGCACCGGCGTTGAAGGTGCTGATGACGCCGCGCAGGTCGGTGGCAATGATCGCAACCTGGGTGGCGGCATTCAGCACGCCACGCAGCTGACCGTGAGTGCCGCGCAACTCCTGCTCCCGATCGCGCAACTCCTGGGTGCGTTGCTCGACCAGTTTCAACGCGCGCTGGCGCTGACTGACCAGCACATACAGCAAGGCACTGAGCAGCACGCTGAGCAGACCACCCAACACCACCAGGCTGGTCACGGAAGAGTGGTTGGCTTGCAGGAACGCATCGCTGGGCTGGATATCGACTTGATAGTCATGATCGGCCATGCGCAACAGGCGCGTGGCCGACAACTCGCTGACAGCCGGCGGGTTGGGCGACTCGAAGAGCACTTCGTGCTGGTCGTCGGTCGACAGATCGAGGATGCGCACCGAGAGATAGTCACGGCTCGCTTCCGGCAGCCCGTCCGCGAGCAACTGGCGCATGCTGATCACGGCCATCACATAACCGTAGGGCTTGGTGGCGTTGTGGTCCTTTCTGTTGCGTGGTGTGACGGGGGCGACCAGCAGTACGCCTCGCGCATAAGCCGGCTCGATACTCACCAGATGCATCGGTTGCGACACCGCCATGCGGCCATGCTGATGGGCCCGTTCGAGCGTGGCACGCCGCAGCGGCTGGGCCAGCAAGTCGTAACCGAGGGGAGAACCGAGTTTGCTTTGGGTCTGGCTGTAGAGCACCGCCACGTACTCGTCGCGCTCGCCCGCCAGCTTCAGTTCGCCATCGGCATCGAGTTCGCGCAGGGTGAAGTCACTCAAGCCTTCGTCACGGGCACGGCGTTCGAACGCCGCCCGCTGCTCACCGCTGACCCGTTGCGCATAGGAATAGGCTTGGGTTCGCAGCAGCAAAGGCTGGGTATAACCGTCGAATTCCGCCCGGGACACCGAGTCGGAGTTGGCGAAAAAACGGCGCAGGCCATCGAGGCGCTGCTCCTGATCTTCGAAACGCTCTTCGATACGGCTATAACGCTCACTGGCCAGCAGTTGAAAGCGTTGCCGCAATTGATGGTGAAACAGATTCAGCGTCGACCATGCCAGCAAACCGGTGAGCACCCCGCCGACCAGCAATACCAGCAGCGCGACCAGCCAGGCCGAGACATCTTCGCTGATAAAACCCAGGATCTTTGGGCGCACGGCGTGCAACGACATAGAACGCAACTCAAAACGCCAGGTGCGGGAAAGCCCTTTGGCCGTGAGTTGAGTTATAGCTATTTGCCACTAATTTGACCAGCGTTGATCACCTGTAGGAGCGAGCCTGCTCGCGATGGTCGATAACGATAACGCGTGCTTTCTGGATACACGCGGCGCTTTCGGGTTCATCGCGAGCAAGCTCGCTCCTACAAGGGTTCACTCAGTTTTCAACGGGCCGTGATTTTCCAGGCGCGATGGATCTTGGCGTTGCGGCTGAAATCCTGATCGATGGTCTGCGCGGTGATTTCCTCGACCGCATAACGCTCGCCGAGATTGGCTTCCAGTTCGAACTTGCGGAAGTTGTTGGAGAAGTACAACACGCCACCCGGCGCCAGACGCGCCATCGCCAGGTCAATCAGTTGCACCTGGTCGCGCTGCACGTCGAACACGCCTTCCATGCGCTTGGAGTTGGAGAACGTCGGCGGGTCGATGAAGATCAGGTCGTACTCGTCACGACTGGCTTCGAGCCACGCCATCACATCGCCCTGCTCCAGGCGGTTCTTGTCGGAGAAGCCGTTCAGCGACAGGTTGCGACGCGCCCAGTCCAGGTAGGTTTTCGACAGGTCGACACTGGTGGTGCTGCGCGCGCCGCCCTTGGCCGCGTGCACACTGGCCGTTGCGGTGTAGCAGAACAGATTGAGGAAGCGCTTGCCGGCCGCCTCTTTCTGGATACGCATGCGCATTGGCCGATGGTCGAGGAACAGACCGGTATCGAGGTAGTCGGTGAGGTTCACCAGCAGCTTCACGCCACCTTCATTGACCTCGACGAACTTGCCCTGCGCCGCCTGGCGCTCGTACTGCTTGGTGCCGCTCTGACGCTCGCGGCGCTTGACCACCACGCGGCTCTTGTCGATGTTCAACGCCTGCGGAATTGCAGCAAGGGCGTCGAACATGCGTGCCGAGGCTTTTTCCGGGTCGATGGATTTCGGCGCGGCGTATTCCTGGACGTGGACCCAATCGTGATACAGGTCGATGGCCATGGAGTATTCCGGCATGTCGGCATCGTAAACCCGATAGCAGTCGATGCCTTCACGCTTGACCCACTTGCCCAAGGCCTTGAGGTTCTTTTGCAGGCGGTTGGCGAACATCTGCCCGCCTTCGCTCAGGCGCGGCTGCTCGACCACCGGAGCCGGTGCCGGCGTCGGTTTGATCGGGTTGCCGTTTTTGTTAAACTTGCGTTCCTGCGGCTCGTCCGGCGTCTGATCGTAGGCCGCTTGTTCACGCTCGACCTGACGCTGTTCCGGGGTACGACGCTCGCCGGTGACGAACTGGTCCGGCAGCACCTTGATCAGCAACAGCTTGCACGGCAAGGCGCCGTTCCAGAACGAATACTGTTTGTGGCTGCGGATGCCCATGCGCTTGCCCAGGTCCGGCGCGCCGGTGAACACCGCCGCTTCCCAGTTCAGGCAGGCCTGACGCAGGCGTTCGCCGAGGTTCTGGTAGAGATAGAGCAGGCTCGCCTCGTCGCCCAGACGCTCGCCGTACGGAGGGTTGCAGATGACCAGGCCTTTCTGGTTCTGGTCCGGACGCGGCTCGAACGTCGCGACTTCACCCTGATAGATCTTGATCCATTCGCTCAGGCCGGCACGCTCGACGTTGTTGCGGCCCGGTTGAATCAGGCGCGGGTCGGCTTCGTAACCGCGAATCCACAGCGGTGGCTTGGCCAGGCCGGCAGCGGCGCGCTCGGACGCTTCTTCGTGAAGTTTTTTCCACAACGCCGGGACGTGGCCGAGCCAGGCGGTGAAGCCCCACTGCTCGCGACGCAGGTTCGGCGCCATATCGGCGGCGATCATCGCTGCTTCTACGAGGAATGTACCCACACCGCACATCGGGTCGGCCAGTGCGCCGCCTTCGGCCGCGATGCGCGGCCAGCCGGAACGGATCAGGATGGCCGCCGCGAGGTTTTCCTTCAGCGGCGCCGCACCTTGCTGCAGGCGATAGCCGCGCTGGTGCAGGCTGTGACCGGACAGGTCGAGGGACAGAATGGCTTCGCCGCGGTCCAGGCGCAGGTGAATGCGCAGGTCCGGGTTGAGCTTGTCGATGGACGGACGGTCGCCTTGCGGAGTACGCAGCTTGTCGACGATGGCGTCCTTGACCTTCAGCGCACCGAAGTGAGTGTTGTCGATGCCCGAGCCATGCCCGCTGAATTCGACGGCCAGGGTGCCGTCATTGAGCATGTGGTCTTGCCACTCGATGTCCAGCACGCCGTGGTACAGGTCTTCGGCGTCCTTCATCGGGAAACGCTTGAGCACCAGCAGCACGCGGTTGGCCAGGCGCGACCACAGGCACAGGCGATAAGCGGTTTCCATGGTGGCCATGCCGCGCACGGCAGAGGTGTGCTCCCGCGCTTCCTCAAGGCCAAGCCCGACGGCTTCCTCGATGAGCAGGCCTTCAAGGCCTTTTGGGCAAGTGAGGAAGAGTTCGAAACGATCGGACATGGGAATTCCAGAACCTTTGGCTGAGTGACCGGGCAACGCATTGCCGGTCCGGTTTTCAATCAGGCGCTTTTCTCGAAGAGCGCCCGCGTGGCACGAAGGTGTGCCGTTCCACCCCTGCTGCCCGGGTCAAATGAGCTTAGATGCAAGGACAGATAAAAAAGTTGATGCAATAAAATGACATAAGTCGACCCTTCGTCGAATAGTGCATCCCGGCAACGGGAGCCATTCTCACTAAAGGATTAAACCCATCATCCAGCGCAGGGCCGATCATACCGGGGTTTGGCTAATAAATACGCAACAAACACTCTGTTACTTATGGTCTTAGCACATGAACAGTTACTTCCTTATGACAAAACGATCATTCCCTCGATGTGACGCATTGGTTAGAACTCAACTCAGGTTGGCGCCGCAATGACGTCAACACCTTGGCTCGTCACGCCGGCAACGAGCCCCCAACGGCAGAGTTTTTCTGCCAGACCTCAATAGAGGTCGACGCGATAAATACAGTCAACAAGTGAGGGCAACACCCTATGAGAAGACTTAAGCGTGATCCGTTGGAAAGAGCATTTTTGCGCGGATATCAATATGGCGTTGGTGGCAAATCCCGTGAGCTTTGCCCATTTACTCTACCGTCGGTACGTCAAGCCTGGATCAACGGCTGGCGAGAAGGACGCGGCGACAACTGGGACGGTATGACCGGCACTGCGGGAATCCACAGACTCAACGAACTTCACGCCGTCGGCTAATTACAGGGCACAACACTCCGACACGACAATTTGATTTTGTACTGAATTAACCATGCGTGTCCCATCCGGACCGCGGGCTCCGGCCCAGGGGCTCCTTCAAGGAGCCCTTTTTTATGCCTGCTCAAAATCAGCGGCAAACCTTTGTGGCGAGGGGGCTTGCCCCCGTTGGGCTGCGAAGCGGCCCCAAAACCAAACAACTCGGTATGCCAGGAAAAACACGACTGCTTCGCAGCCGAACGGGGGCAAGCCCCCTCGCCACAAAAAGCCCCCAAGCAGTCTTCAGCGCAGGGCCGCGATGGCGTCTACCGACTCACGAATCAGCGCCGGGCCTTTGTAGATGAAGCCCGAGTAGATCTGCACCAGGCTCGCGCCCGCGGTGATTTTCTCCGCCGCGTGCTTGCCTTCAGTGATGCCGCCGGCAGCGATGATCGGCAGGCGACCACCCAGCTCAGATGCCAGTACTGACACAGTGTGGGTGCTCTTGTCGCGAACCGGTGCACCGGACAAGCCACCCGCCTCGTCACCATGCTCCATGCCTTCGACGCCGATGCGGCTCAGGGTGGTGTTGGTGGCAATGACCGCATCCATTCCGGTTTCGATCAGCGCTTGCGCGACCTGGGCGGTTTCTTCGTCGCTCATGTCCGGTGCGATCTTGATCGCCAGCGGCACATGCTTGCCATGACGCAAGGCCAGTTCCGCACGGCGCTCGGCCAGGTCGGCCAGCAACTGCTTGAGCGAGTCGCCGAATTGCAGGCTACGCAGGCCCGGCGTGTTCGGCGAACTGACGTTGACCGTCACGTAGCTGGCGTGGGCGTAAACCTTGTCCAGGCAGATCAGGTAGTCATCCACGGCACGCTCGACCGGCGTATCGAAGTTCTTGCCGATGTTGATGCCCAGCACGCCCTTGTACTTGGCCGCCGCCACGCGGGCCAGCAGGTGATCGACGCCGAGGTTGTTGAAGCCCATGCGATTGATGATCGCCTCGGCTTCCGGCAAGCGGAACAGGCGTGGCTTCGGGTTGCCCGGCTGCGGACGCGGGGTGATGGTGCCGATTTCGACAAAACCGAAACCCAGTTGGGCAAAACCATCGATGGCCGCGCCGTTCTTGTCCAGGCCGGCGGCCAGACCCACCGGGTTCGGGAAGTCCAGGCCCATGACATTCACCGGCACCTTCGCCGGGGCCTTGCACAGCAAGCCGTTGAGCCCAAGACGTCCACCTGCGCCGATCAGGTCCAGGGACAGATCGTGGGAGGTTTCCGGGGAGAGTTTGAACAACAGCTGACGGGCCAGGGTGTACATGGGCGGAATTGACTCGATTGGCGGCGAATTGAGCCGGCGATTATAGCCGGGCAACGGGGTGGCAAGCGAGGCATGCGATCAAAACAACAGTTGATGGCATATGCCTTGCACCACTCCAGGCACCAGCACCCATGCCAATGACGGAATGTGTGCAAAGACAATGGCGTCGTCCCGGGCCTGCTCGTGCTTGGCCCCGGGACGACGTTTTTTTTGCAAGGTGAACGCACGATGAACGAACCGTCAGCCGGCCCTCTGGCCTGGGTCAATGGCAGCGATGCCCCGGAAAAAACCGAAATCAACCTCGGTTTCATGGCCTTGAGCGACTGCGCCTCGGTCGTGGTCGCCGCCACCCAGGGCTTCGCCCAACCCTATGGCCTGACGCTGAACCTCAAGCGCCAGGCGTCCTGGGCCAACCTGCGGGACAAGCTGGTCAGCGGCGAACTCGATGCCGCCCATAGCCTCTATGGCCTGATCTACGCCGTTCACCTGGGCATCGGTGGCGTGGCCGCGACCGACATGGCGGTGTTGATGGGCCTGAATCAGAACGGTCAGAGCATCAATCTGTCCCGCGGCTTGCAGACGCAGGGTGTGACCAGTCCTGAAGCATTGGATCGGCACGTGCACCAAACTCGCCCAAAACTCACCTTCGCTCAGACTTTTCCTACGGGCACCCACGCCATGTGGCTGTATTACTGGCTGGCCAGCCAGGGCATTCACCCTCTACTGGATGTCGACAGCGTGGTGGTGCCGCCGCCGCAAATGGTCGCGCACCTGCGGGCCGGACGAATCGACGGCTTTTGCGTCGGCGAACCCTGGTCCGCCAGCGCCGTGCAGCAGGATCTCGGCTTTACCCTGGCCACCACCCAGAACATCTGGCCCGACCACCCGGAAAAGGTCCTCGGCTGCACCCGCGCGTTCGTCGAGCAATACCCCAATACCGCCCGGGCACTGGTGATGGCGGTTCTGGAGGCCAGCCGCTTCATCGAGGCAAGCACCGAGAATCGCCGCAGTACCGCACAATTGCTCAGTGCCGCGCAGTATCTGGACGCGCCGCTGGACTGCATCGCACCGCGCCTGCTGGGCGAATATGCCGACGGACTCGGCCACTGCTGGCAAGACCCGCACGCCCTGCGTTTGCACGGCAATGGCGAGGTCAACCTGCCGTACCTGTCCGACGGCATGTGGTTCATGACCCAGTTCCGCCGCTGGGGTCTGTTGCGCGAGGACCCGGACTATCTCGCGGTGGCCCGGCAGGTCCAGCAACTGGACCTCTACCGTCAGGCCGCCAGTGCCGTCGGCGTCGTGTCGCCCGCCGGGGAGATGCGCAGCAGCCAGTTGATCGACGGCAAGATCTGGGACGGCTCGGACCCCGCCGGTTATGCCCGCGGTTTCAAACTGCACGCGATGAGCGACAGCGCCCATCGATCCGCCAGCCGCTGACAGGAGACCACGAACATGCTGCGTATCCTGCTGATCAACGACACCGCGAAAAAAGTCGGACGCCTGAAGGCCGCCCTGACCGAGGCCGGATTCGAGGTGATCGACGAGTCCGGCCTGACCATCGACCTGCCCGAACGCGTCGAAACGGTGCGTCCGGACGTGATCCTGATCGATACCGAGTCACCGGGTCGCGATGTCATGGAACAAGTGGTGCTGGTGACTCGCGACCAACCACGACCGATCGTGATGTTCACCGACGAACACGACCCCGTTGTAATGCGCCAGGCGATCAAGTCCGGGGTCAGTGCCTACATCGTCGAAGGCATTCACGCACAGCGCCTGCAGCCGATTCTCGATGTGGCCATGGCGCGCTTCGAAAGCGACCAGGCCTTGCGTGCCCAACTGCACGCCCGCGACCAGCAACTGGCCGAGCGCAAGCGCATCGAACTGGCCAAGGGGCTGCTGATGAAAATGAAGGACTGCAACGAGGAAGATGCCTACACCCTGATGCGCCGCCAGGCGATGAGCCGACAGCAGAAGCTGATTCAGGTGGCGGAGCAGATCATTGCCATGAGCGAGTTGCTCGGCTGACACATCGCATCGCCTGTCAGGGCCCCATCGCGGGCAAGCCCGCTCCCACAGGTTTTGTGGACACCAACTATCCCTGTGGGAGCGGGCTTGCCCGCGATGGGCCACGACTCGGTCTCGGTTGTTGGCACAGATCTCGCTAAGTAATCGCCACAGGTAACCAACGGCGGTTGCCCCACCTACGACAAAGACGTCGCTCATCTCATTTGCCCTTGGCGAATCGGGTGGCGGCGTTTTTTCGTTTTGGCCCCACAGCACGGGGCCGGTGGTGCGGCCGTAGCGGCGCCCCACCTGCAAGCTCATGACTCCTTCCGAGACTCTTCACAGCTGAGGTGCGCGATGAATTCAAGCTTCTGGAAATCCGGCCATACCCCCACTTTGTTCGCAGCGTTCCTCTATTTCGACCTGAGCTTCATGGTCTGGTATCTGCTCGGACCCTTGGCGGTACAGATCGCCGCCGACCTGCACCTGACGACACAGCAACGCGGGATGGTAGTGGCCACGCCCATTCTGGCCGGGGCGGTCTTGCGTTTCGCCATGGGGATGCTGGCTGATCGCCTGTCACCAAAAACCGCCGGCCTGATCGGCCAGGTCATCGTCATTTGCGCGCTGTTCGGCGCCTGGAAACTCGGCATCCACAGCTACGAGCAAGCCTTGCTGCTGGGGCTGTTCCTCGGCATGGCCGGCGCTTCCTTTGCCGTCGCCCTGCCCCTGGCCTCGCAGTGGTATCCGCCGCAGCATCAAGGCAAGGCCATGGGCATCGCCGGCGCGGGGAATTCGGGAACGGTACTCGCCGCCCTGATCGCCCCGGTGCTGGCGGCGGCGTTTGGCTGGAGCAACGTGTTCGGCTTCGCCCTGATTCCGTTGATCCTGACCTTGATCGTCTTCGCCTGGCTGGCCAAAAACGCCCCCGAGCGGCCCAAAGCCAAATCCATGGCCGACTATTTCAAGGCCCTTGGCGATCGTGACAGCTGGTGGTTCATGTTTTTCTACAGCGTCACCTTCGGCGGTTTCATCGGCCTGGCCAGCGCCCTGCCCGGTTATTTCAACGACCAGTACGGCCTGAGCCCGGTGACTGCCGGCTACTACACCGCCGCCTGCGTGTTTGGCGGCAGCCTGATGCGCCCCCTGGGCGGTGCGCTGGCTGACCGGTTCGGCGGGATTCGCACCTTGCTGGCGATGTACACGGTCGCGGCGATCTGCATTACCGCGGTCGGTTTCAACCTGCCGAATTCCTACGCCGCCCTCGCACTTTTCGTCTGCACCATGCTCGGTCTCGGTGCAGGCAATGGCGCGGTATTCCAGTTGGTGCCGCAGCGTTTTCGCCGGGAAATCGGCGTAATGACCGGCCTGATCGGCATGGCCGGTGGCATCGGTGGGTTTGCCCTCGCGGCCGGCATGGGTGCGATCAAGCAAAGCACCGGCAGCTATCAGCTGGCGCTGTGGTTGTTCGCCAGCCTCGGCGTTCTTGCCTGGTTTGGTCTGCACGGCGTGAAACGGCGCTGGAGAACCACCTGGGGTTCGGCCGCCGTAACGGCTGCGCGGGTCTGACGTCTCGATGAGCCTGCAACTGAGTTTCGCCGAAGCCAGCGCCATCGGTCCTCGCGAGGAAAACCAGGACGCCCTGCGCCTGGTCACACCGGCCCCGGTGCTGGCGGCGAGCAAAGGTTATCTGTTCGCCATCGCCGACGGTGTCAGCCAGTGCGCCGATGGCGGCCTGGCGGCCCGTTCGACGCTGCAGGCGCTCGCGCTGGACTACTACGCCACGCCGGAAACCTGGAGCGCGGCGCAGGCGCTCGATCGCCTGTTGCTGGCGCAAAATCGCTGGTTGCAGGCCAATGGCGGCGGACAACCGCTGCTGACCACCCTCAGTGCGCTGGTCCTGCGCGGCCGGCGGTTTACCCTGGCGCATGTCGGCGATTGCCGGGTGTACCGCTGGCACGCCGATCGATTGCAGCGAATCAGCGAAGATCACGTCTGGGATCAGCCGGGCATGCAGCATGTGCTGAAACGGGCGCTGGGGCTCGATCAACACCTGGTGCTGGACTTTCTCGACGGCGAGCTACGCCTCGATGAAAGCTTCGTCCTGCTCAGCGACGGCGTCTGGGCGGTGCTGGGCGATACCGCGATTGCCGCGATCCTGCGCGATCAACCGGACTTGCACAGCGCCGCGCAAACCCTGGTCAATGCCGCGCACCTGGCGGGCAGTCAGGACAACGCCAGTGCCTTGCTGGTACGGGTTGACGCCCTCGGTGAGGCGAGCATTGGCGATGCGTTGATGCACTTGCAGCAATGGCCACTGCCGCCAGCCCTGAAACCGGGTCAGGCGTTCGAAGGCTGGCAGGTCGAAGGGATCGTCGCCCAGAGCCAGCAATCACTGCTTTACCGTGTTCGCGACCATCAGCAACGCGCCTGGCTGTTGAAAACCCTGCCGGGACGCCTGCACGACGACCCCCAGGCCGGGCAAGCATTACTGTCGGAAGAATGGTTCCTCAAACGCGTGGCCGGCCGCCATTTTCCTGAAGTGCATGCCGCCAGTCAGCGTCAGCATTTGTACTACGTGATGCGTGAATATTCGGGCACTACGCTGGCCCGGCGACATGAACAGAGTGGACCGCTGCCGCTGCCCCAGTGGCAAGACATCGCCGAGCGCTTGCTGCGAGCGGTCGGCCTGTTGCATCGACGGCAGATCCTGCATCGCGACATCAAACCGGAAAACCTGTTGCTGGGGGACGACGGTGAATTGCGCCTGCTGGATTTCGGCCTCGCCTACTGCCCCGGTCTTTCGCAGGATCTGCCCTGGGCCCTGCCAGGGACACCCAGTTACATCGCCCCAGAAGCCTTTCGGGGCGATGTGCCGACGCCACGGCAGGACCTTTACGCCGTCGGAGTGACCTTGTACTTCCTGCTCACCGGGCACTATCCCTATGGCGAAATCGAAGCGTTCCAGCGCCCCCGATTTGGCCTCCCGGTCAGCGCCAGCCGCTACCGGCCCGACCTGCCGGACTGGATCGCCCATCACCTGGAGCGTGCCGTGGCGGCAGCCCCCGAGCAGCGTTTCGAAACGGCGGAAGAATGGCTGCTGCTGATCGAACAGGGTGAACGGCGCAGCTTGAACGTGCGCCCCAAACCGTTGCTGGAGCGCGAGCCGCTGAAAGTCTGGCGGACATTGGCGCTGATATCGCTGCTGGCCAACCTGGCGTTGCTGGTGGTGGCGCTCCATTAGCGGGCAACGCGCTTTGAATCGGTGCATTTGCTCTGGGTTCTGCCCTTGCCGACGCAAAGAAAGCCATTAAACACGGGCCCTCGCGCAAGTTGGCATAACCACTGCATTACCTCTTTCAACAGACATAAAGCGCAGGCTTCAACGACGAAGGCTGCACTTCCCGAGAGAACGGGACCAGGACAAAGGCGTCCTCGCTAGGCAACTAGCGGGACGCCTTTTTTTGTTTGCGCAAAATTTCTCGAGCATGGCCTGAACCCTGATGAGGCAGGCCTGAGCTCCCCGGAGAACCTGATGAAAAAACTAAAACTGGTGATGATCGGCAACGGCATGGCTGGGGTCCGGACCCTGGAAGAGCTGCTCAAACTGAGCTCGGAGCTGTACGACATCACGGTCTTCGGTGCCGAACCGCACACCAACTACAACCGCATCCTGTTGTCGCCGGTGCTGGCGGGTGAACAGACCTTCGAAGAGATCGTGCTCAACGATCTGGACTGGTACCTGGACAACAACATCAAACTGCTGCTCAACCGCAAAGTCGTGGAAATCGACCGGGTCAAGCGCCGGGTCATTGCCGAAGACGGCAGCGAAGCCGAATACGATCGCCTGCTGATCGCCACAGGCTCTACGCCCTTCATCCTGCCCATTCCGGGCAACACCCTTGAAGGCGTGATCGGCTACCGCGACATCGCCGACACCCAGGCCATGATCGACACCGCGAAAACCCACCGCCACGCCGTGGTGATCGGTGGCGGCCTGCTCGGTCTGGAGGCCGCCAACGGCCTGATGCTGCGGGGCATGCACGTCACCGTAGTGCACATCGGCGAATGGTTGCTGGAGCGCCAACTGGACAAGACCAGCGGCCAGCTGCTGCAAACCGCCCTGGAGGCTCGCGGCCTGCACTTTCGCCTGTGCGAGCAGACCCAGGCCTTGCACGACGCAGGCAACGGCCGGGTCGGTTCGGTGCAATTCAAGAACGGCGACATCATTCCCGCTGACCTGGTGGTGATGGCCGCCGGCATTCGCCCCAATACCGAACTGGCGGAAAAATCCGGCATTCCGTGCAACCGCGGAATCCTGGTCAACGACACCCTGCAAACCTACGACCCGCGGATCTATGCCATCGGTGAATGCGCCAGCCACCGGGGCATCGCCTATGGCCTGGTGGCGCCGCTGTTCGAACAGGCCAAGGTCTGCGCCAATCACCTCGCACAACTGGGCTTCGCCCGCTATCAGGGCTCGGTGACCTCGACCAAGCTGAAAGTCACCGGCATCGATCTGTTCTCCGCCGGCGATTTCATGGGCGGTGAAGGCACGGAAACCATCACCCTCTCCGACCCGATCGGCGGGGTCTACAAAAAACTGGTGATCAAGGATGACGTGCTGGTCGGCGCCTGCCTGTACGGCGATACGGCAGATGGTGGCTGGTATTTCCGGCAGATCCGTGAAAACCACGCCATCAGTGAGATCCGCGATCACTTGATGTTTGGTGAAAACGCCTTGGGCGACGTAGGACATCAGGGCCAGGACAAAGCCATGAGCATGGCCGACACGGCCGAAGTCTGCGGCTGCAACGGCGTGTGCAAAGGCACCATCGTCAAGGCGATCCAGGAACACGGCCTGTTCAGTGTCGACGACGTCAAGAAACACACCAAGGCCGCCAGCTCCTGCGGTTCTTGCGCCGGGCTCGTCGAACAGATCCTGATCAACACCGTGGGCGGCGCCGCCGACGTCAAACCGAAAAGCGAAAAGGCCATCTGCGGCTGCAGCGACCTCAACCACGGGCAAATCCGCCAGGCCATCCGCGAGCAGCACCTGCTGACCATCGCCGGCACCATGAGCTACCTGAACTGGCGCACCCCCAACGGCTGCGCCACCTGCCGGCCGGCGCTCAACTACTACCTGATTTCCACGTGGCCGGGGGAAGCCAAGGACGATCCGCAATCGCGCCTGATCAACGAACGCGCCCACGCCAACATTCAGAAAGACGGCACCTACTCGGTAGTCCCGCGGATGTGGGGCGGCGTGACCAATCCTTCGGAACTGCGGCGCATTGCCGACGTCGCCGACAAGTACAACGTGCCGATGGTCAAGGTCACCGGTGGCCAGCGCATCGACTTGCTGGGCATCCGCAAGCAAGACCTGCCGGGGGTATGGAAGGACCTGGACATGCCGTCCGGCCACGCCTACGGCAAATCCATCCGCACGGTGAAAACCTGCGTCGGCAGCGAGTTCTGCCGCTTCGGCACGCAAAATTCCACACAGCTGGGCATCGAGCTGGAGCATGACCTGTTCAACATGTGGTCACCGCACAAGGTGAAACTGGCTGTCTCCGGTTGCCCGCGCAACTGCTCGGAAGCGGGCATCAAGGATGTGGGAATCATCGGCGTGGACTCCGGCTGGGAGATGTACATCGGTGGCAACGGCGGGATCAAGACCGAGGTCGCGGAATTTTTCGTCAAACTGAAAACCGCCGAAGAAGTGCGCGAATACAACGGTGCATTCCTGCAGCTGTACCGCGAAGAAGCCTTTTACCTCGAGCGCACCGTGCACTACCTGCAACGGGTCGGCATGGACCACATCAAGAAAGCCGTGCTTGAGGACCCGGAGCGTCGCAAAGCGCTTAACGATCGCCTGCAATTCTCCCTGTCGTTCGAACAGGACCCGTGGAAGGAACGCCTGGAACAGCCACAGCTGAAAAAAGAATTCGACGTCATCCCCGTGAAAAACCTGGAGGTGCTGGCATGAACTGGCTGGATATCTGCGCACTGGAAGAGATCAATGCCCTGGGCTCGCGGATCATCACCGGGCCCAAGGGTGACATCGCGATTTTTCGTACCAGCGACGACGAAGTCTTCGCCCTCGACGACCGTTGCCCGCACAAGGGCGGACCGCTGTCCCAAGGCCTGATCTACGGCAAACGGGTGGCCTGCCCGCTGCATAACTGGCAAATCGATCTGGCAAGCGGCGAAGCCCAGGCCCCGGACATTGGCTGTGCCCACCACCATCAGACCCGGGTGGAAAATGGCCGGGTCCTGCTCGCCCTGCGGGATGCAGGCTGATGGACCGCCAGATCACCGCGTCCACTTGCTGTTACTGCGGGGTCGGCTGCGGCGTGCTGATCGAGCATGACGGTTCACGCATCCTCGGCGTCAGCGGCGATCCGGCGCACCCGGCCAATTTCGGCAAGCTGTGCAGCAAGGGTTCGACCCTGCACCTGACCGGTGACCTGACGGCGCGGGCGCTGTACCCCGAATTGCGCCTCGGCAAAGACCTGGCCCGGGGCCGCACCGACTGGGATACCGCCCTCGATCATGCTGCCAGCGTCTTTGCCGCGACCATCGCCGAACACGGCCCCGACAGCGTGGCGTTCTACATTTCCGGGCAACTGTTGACTGAGGACTACTACGCCTTCAACAAGCTGGCACGCGCCCTGGTGGGTACCAACAACATCGACAGCAATTCGCGGCTGTGCATGTCCTCGGCAGTGGTCGGCTACAAGCGCAGCCTGGGTGCCGACGCCCCGCCCTGCAGTTACGAAGACCTGGAGTCGAGCGATTGCGTGATGATCGTCGGCAGCAACATGGCCTACGCCCACCCGGTGCTGTTTCGCCGGCTGGAAGAAGCCCGGTCGCGCCGGCCGCAGATGAAGGTCATCGTCATTGACCCACGCCGTACCGACACCTGCGATCTGGCCGACCTGCACCTGGCGATCTTGCCTGGCACCGATGTCGCCCTGTTCCATGGGATTTTGCATCTGCTGCTGTGGGAAGACTGGATCGATCGCGACTTCATCAAGGCCCACACCGAAGGCCTGGCCGAGCTGAAAAGCCTGGTGCGGGACTACACGCCGCAAATGGTCTCGCAGCTCTGCGGAATCAGCGTCGGGCAATTGCAGCAATGTGCCGAGTGGGTCGGCACTTCCCCAAGCTTTCTGTCGCTGTGGTGCATGGGGCTCAATCAGTCCACCGCCGGCAGCGCTAAAAACAGTGCACTGATCAACCTTCACCTGGCCACCGGGCAGATTGGTCGCCCCGGCGCCGGACCTTTCTCGCTGACCGGTCAGCCAAACGCCATGGGCGGGCGCGAAACCGGCAGTTTGTCCAATCTGCTGCCCGGCCATCGTGACGCCGCCAATGCGCAACACCGTGCAGAGGTGGCGTCCTACTGGGGCGTCGAGCAACTGCCGGAAAATCCCGGGCTCTCGGCGATCGAGCTGTTCGAGCAAGTGCGCAGCGGCAAGATCAAGGCGCTGTGGATCGCCTGCACCAATCCCGCGCAATCCATGCCGGACCAGACAGTCGTGCGCGCTGCCTTGCAGGACTGTCCGTTCGTGGTGTTGCAGGAAGCCTTTCGCACCACTGAAACCGCGAAGTTTGCCGACCTCCTGCTGCCCGCGGCCAGCTGGGGAGAAAAGGAAGGCTGCGTGACCAACTCCGAGCGGCGCATTTCCCACGTACGCCAGGCAGTCGTCGCACCGGGTGAGGCGCGGCCGGACTGGGCAATTACCGTAGATTTCGCACAACGCCTGGAGAAATACCTGCGTCCCGGCCAAGCCAGCCTGTTTGAATTTGATAATCCGGCTCAGGTCTTTGATGAATACAAACAGCTGACTCAAGGTCGCGACCTCGATCTGTCCGGTATCAGCCATGCGCTGATCGATCGTCTTGGCCCGCAGCAGTGGCCCTTCCCTGCGGGCGCCGTTGAAGGCACGGCGCGGCTGTACGTCGACGGGGTATTTGCCACGGCCAACGGGCGCGCGCAGTTCGTGGCCGATCCGTATCGCGCCGCCAAGGAACAACGCGATGCGCGCTTCCCGCTGACCCTGATCACCGGCCGCCTGCGCGATCAATGGCACGGCATGAGCCGCACCGGCACCGCCGCGCAATTGTTCGGTCATGTCAGCGAAGCGCAGGTGAGCCTGCACCCGGACGAATTGCGCCGCCATCGCTTGCAGCCCGGGGATCTGGTCAGCCTGAAAAGCCGGCGCGGCGCAGTCATCGTCACAGTCGCCAGCGATGACAGCGTGCGTCCGGGCCAGGCCTTTTTGCCCATGCATTGGGGCGACCGTTTCCTCAAGGGCGGGGTCAACAGCCTCACCTTGTCCGCCTTCGATCCATTGTCCAAACAGCCCGAACTCAAACACAGCGGTGTTCGCCTGGAGCCGGTGGATTTGCCATGGAAACTGTTCGCCCTGATCGAGGGCGATGTTCAACGGCATTTTGAGACGCTACGACCGCTCTGCGAGGCGTTTTCCTACGTCAGCCTCAGCCTTATTGGGCGTGAACGCCCTGCCCTGCTTGTACGGGCGGCTAATCCTTCCGCGCCTTCGGCAGAGTGGCTCAGCGAAATCGATCAAAGCCTGGCACTCAATGACGGCCCGGTGCTGGCTTACGACGACCCGCGACGCGCGATTGGCAAGCGGGTGCGCATCGAAAACGGCCGCATCACCGCGATCCGCCTGGCCGGCGAAACCCTTGCCCAACACTGGTTGCAGGGGCTGTGGCTCGAAGGTCGCGCAGACGAGCAACTGCGGCGCTGGTTGCTTGCGCCGCTGAGCGCACCACCGGGCAACCTCGACGCGCCTGTCAACGCCAACAAGATCCTGTGCAATTGCAAGAACGTCGGCCAGAAGGCGATCTGCGCCGGCATCGACCGCGGCCTGGACTTGCAGGAACTGAAGCAGGAACTGGGTTGCGGCACGCAATGCGGGTCCTGCGTTCCGGAAATAAAACGCCTGCTGGCTGCCAGGGCGCAGCCCATTACCGTCATCTCGTGAGGAAAACACTATGAGTGCAAAAGTCTGGCTGGTAGGTGCAGGCCCGGGGGATCCGGAGTTGCTCACGCTCAAGGCGGTACGTGCCATGCGCGAGGCTGATGTGGTGCTGATCGATGACCTGGTCAATGTCGCGATACTTGAGCACTGTCCACGGGCGCGAATCATCCCGGTGGGCAAGCGCGGCGGCTGCCGCTCCACCCCGCAAGCGTTCATCCATCGCCTGATGCTGCGTTATGCCCGGCAGGGCAAATGCGTGGCGCGGCTCAAGGGTGGCGATCCGTGCATTTTCGGCCGGGGCGGCGAAGAGGCGCAGTGGTTGCGTGAGCGCGGGATCGAAGTCGAGTTGGTCAATGGCATCACTGCCGGACTGGCAGGGGCAACACAGTGCGATATCCCGCTGACCTTGCGCGGTGTGGCCCGTGGCGTAACGCTGGTCACCGCTCACACCCAGGACGACAGCCAATTGAACTGGCAGGCGCTGGCTCAAGGCGGAACGACCCTGGTGATTTACATGGGAGTGGCCAAGCTCGGGGAAATCCGTGAACAGCTATTGGCTGGCGGCATGGCAATGGACACGCCCGTGGCCATGATTGAAAACGCGTCGCTGCCCCATCAGCGTGAATGTCGGAGCACACTCACGGCGATGGATGACGCTGCCTGCAGATTCCAGCTGAAAAGCCCTGCCATCCTGGTGATCGGTGCAGTGGCAGCCTGCGCGACTCAATCCCTGTGGGAGCCTGCGGTGCAGCGATCGGACGTGTCCGCTTTCGCCTGATTCAGCAAATCGCAGACAAAGAAAAGCCCGGCCTGAGCCGGGCTTTTCTCAAAGCTGCGAGCTAATTACTTAGCTTGAGCTTCAACCTGCGCTTCTACGCGACGGTTAACTGCACGGCCAGCGTCAGTTTTGTTGTCAGCAACTGGGCGGGATTCGCCGTAGCCAACAGACTGAACGCGGGACGATTCAACACCGTACTGGTTGGTCAGAACTTGCTTAACGGCGTTTGCACGACGCTCGGACAGTTTCTGGTTGTAAGCGTCAGGACCGACGGAGTCAGTGTGACCTTCAACAGTAGTGGTGGTGGATGGGTACTGCTTCATGAAGTCAGCCAGGTTCTTGATGTCGCCGTAGCTGTTAGGCTTGACTACCGACTTGTCGAAGTCGAACTTCACGTCCAGCTCAACACGAACAACTTCAGCAACTGCCGGGCAGCCATCAGCGTCAACAGTTACGTTGGCTGGGGTGTCTGGGCACTTGTCAACGTTGTCGCAAACGCCATCGTTGTCGCTGTCGGAGCAAACTTCCGGAGCTGGAACTGGAGCAGCGGCTGGCTTGCTGCCGCCACCGAAGTTCACACCGATACCGACGCTAGGAGCCCACTCGGTGTTGCCCTGGTCGATGTTGTACTGAGCTTCAACGCCAGCACGAGCGTAGAAGTTGTCGGTGAAGTACAGCTTGGCACCGCCGCCAACGTTGGCGAAGGTGGAACGGTTACGACCGTTCGAGCCGTTCTGGTCGATGCTCTGGTCGGAGAAACCGCCCGAGACGTAAGGACGCAGCATGTCGCCTGGGTTGTTGAAGTGGTACAGAGCGTCCAGAGCGGTGTTCGCGCCCTTAACGTTCTTGCCGTCGTTTGCTACGGCGTTGTGCACTTCGTCGTAGGCCAGACGCAGTTCAACGTCGTCTGTCAGGAAGTAACCGATCGAACCGCCCGGCAGGATGCCGTCGTTCTTGAAGTTACGGTCGCTATCGAAATATTGCTTCTTTGCGTAGCCTTCGATTTCAACTGCGCCTTGGCCCTGTGCCAGAGCGCCGATGGAAGTGGCGGCAATAAGAGAACCAATGGCCAAGCCCAAGGTGTTTTTCAGTTTCATCCGTTAAATCCCCATCTGGTGATTGTGAAGCAGTCCCGCAAACCGGGGGACAACTCGGCGGCAAGTCTATCAGAACTTGCCTACACGTAAGAGATATTTGCGCTGAACTAAGTTTCAGCAATGCCTGCAAATTTCTCACGCAATTTATCTAGAGCGCGTTTGTACCGCATTTTTGTTGCGCTCAAACCCATATGCATTATGTCTGCAATTTCCTGAAACTCCAGTTCTGCGACAAATCGTAGCACCAGAATTTCACGGTCAATCGGGTTCACATACACCAACCAGCGATCAAGTCCGCCTTTTTCCTCAGGTTTCGGCGTCTTTTCTTCGGACGCTTCCTCAAGGGGGTCAAGACTCAAAGCATCCATCAAGCGACGCTTTCGCCGTTCCTTTCGATACTGTGTGATGCACTCGTTGTACGTGATGCTATATAGCCATGTCTTGAACTTCGATTTGCCCTCGAAGTTCTTCAGGCCATACAGCACCTTCAACATGACCTCCTGACAGACATCGTCTGCGTCGCGATCGTTCCCGAGATATCGTGCGCACACGTTAAATAATGTTCGCTGGTAACGCCGCATCAGTTCTTCGTAGGCGCGTGTTACGTGAAACAGCTCGGTATGCGAGCGCGCGACCAACTCCTCATCAGAGAGCTCGCGGGGGTCGTAGCGCATGGATAGCGATTGAGCTTTATTCAAAACAAGTCGGGCCGACAGTCAGGTCAATATCCTCCGCAGCCAGCGTCAGCTGGCATTTTGCGGCGGCATACATTAGCAGGGTTTGCCGGGTTAGCGGCTACTCACATGCTGCTCAAGGAGGATCCGATTGGAAAGAGAGACTAGCTCACCCTCATCGGTCAGCAATGTGGTTTTAACCGTGCCGATCTCTTCGATCTGGCCTTCGACCTCGCCAACACGCACTTGTTGCCCAACCTGGTACAGCTCACGCACGTAGATTCCCGCAAGAATCTGGCCGGCAATTTCCCGGCTTCCCAACCCCATGGCCAGCGCTACCGCCAGACCAACGGTTATCAACACAATCACGATCACATGGTTGAGCAGGTCAGTCTTGACCTCCAACTGGCTGATCGCCACCGAAATGCTGATGATGATCACCAGGCCCTGGGCAATTCGTCCAAGCCCTGAAGCATAGTCCAGCCCCACGCCTTCTGCCGCTCCGCGCACCAGCCCGTTGGCCAGTTGCGCCAGCAAAACACCTACCAGCAACACCAGCGCCGCGCCGAATACCTTCGGCAAATACAACGCCAGCATGTCCAGCGTAGCTGAAACTCGCTCAAGTCCAAGGGATTCTGCGGCAGAAACAAGAAAAATAAGCAGAACGAACCAATAGACGATTTTGCCGATCAGGGTCGAAATAGGTACCTGCAACCCAGCGCGGGACATCAGCTTGGTCAGGCCGGTGCCGCCCATCAAGCGGTCAAGGCCCAGCTTGGCGAGCAATTTGGACAGCAGGGTGTCCAGCAGCTTGGCCACGACAAAACCCAACAGCAGCACAACCAGTGCGCCGAACAGGTTCGGAATGAAGTTCGCAACCTTGGTCCACAACGCAGTCATTGCAGTGACGAGGCTCTGTGTCCAGAGATCAAGTTCCATATTCAATCAGCCTTATCAGCAGTGCGGGCAGCAGGTTTACGAAGACGGGATACCGGCGAGACATGGGCCGATCCGTTGTTGAGGGCAATCATCAGTGCGGGCAACCAGCGGCCCAGGAGGCTGAACAAATCACCGGCGCCGACCTGGCGGTTGGCGGTTTTCAGTACACGCCCAAGGCACGCATCGTCGTCCCGGGTGGACGGTGAGGCATTGAGCATGTCGCGCAAAGACTGTTCAAACGGATCGTGCATACGCACCTCTCGTGATGTCTGTGGAAGACGCGGTCAGTTTTGCTCGGGTCACATGGTTCCCCTCAGACCCAGCGCAAACGTCGGTACAACCACCACTGCCCCAGCGCCACCGAGACCACCAAAAGGCAAGCGATCAGGAAACCGTACGGGCTCGCAGAGAATGGAATGCCACCGACGTTGATCCCCAAAAGCCCGGTCAGAAAACTCATTGGCAAAAAGATCCCGGTGATGACACCGAAGCGATACATCGTGCGACTCATGCGCAGGCTCAATCGCCGGTCTTCCGCCTCCAGCACAAGCCCCACGCGCTCCCGGGTCAACTCGAGCTCTTCCAGATAACGGGTCAGGCTGTTGTTCAATTCGTTCCAGTAATCGCCATCGTCCTCGACGAACCAAGGCAATTTGATCCGCGTCAGTTGACCGAAAATGTCCCGCTGCGGAGCGAGAAAACGCTTCAACGCAGCGGCCCGGCGACGGATCTGCAAAACCGATCCGTGCTCAGGAGTATACCGTTCGTCGGCATCGAGCTTTTCTTCCTCCACGTCGACCACTTCCGAGAGGTCGCTGACCAGATCCTGCACCTTGTTGGTGAGGTACTGCGCCATGCAAAGGATGAGTTCGGAGGCGGTTTTCGGCCCTTTGCCGTCGCCCAGTTGCACCAGCAACTCTTCAGTGGCGCGCAACGGACGCAAACGCAGGGAAATGACACGCTTGGCAGAGCCGAAGATCCGCACCGACACCATGTCTTCCGGCTCGGCGCCGGGGTTCAGATTGACCCCGCGCAAAAATAGCAGCAGTTCGCTGTCGGAAAGCTGTAGAAGGCGCGGACGGGTGTTTTCTTCGAGCAACAGGTCGCAGCTGAATTCGCTCAGACCGCTGGATTTGCGCAACCAGGTCTGGGTTTGCGGATGACTGCGATCCCAGTGCAGCCACAGGCTTTCATGGGCCTGCAGCTGCAAGTCGTCGAGTTCAGTCCGGGCAATCGAACGCGCGCCGCCTTTACCGTCAAGCACCAGGGCATGGACCAGCCCCCATTGCGCGTTTTCTTCCTCGAACATCCGCACTCCTTTAGTCGACCCGCGCTTTATTCAGGCATTTTCAGCGGGCTGGGCGAGATGATCACGCCGTTGTTGTCCGCATAGATGTAATGGCCCGGGTGGAAGGTCACGCCGGCGAAGGTCACGGCAACATTGAGATCGCCGATACCGCGCTTGTCGGTTTTCATCGGGTGGCTGGCCAGCGCCTGAACCCCCAGGTCGGTTTGCGCGATGACGTCGACGTCACGGATGCAACCGTAGATCACCAGGCCTTCCCAGCCATTCTTGGCGGCTTTCTCGGCAAGCATGTCACCCAGCAGCGCGCGGCGCAGGGAACCGCCGCCATCGACCACCAGGACCTTGCCATCGCCCTTGAGCTCGACCTGCTCCTTGACCAGCGAGTTGTCTTCGAAGCACTTGATGGTCACGATTTCGCCACCGAAGGAATCTCGGCCGCCGAAATTGCTGAACATCGGTTCCAGCACCTGCACCAGTTCCGGATAGGCATCGCACAGGTCAGGCGTGAGGTAATGGATCATCGAGAAACTCCTGTAAAGAGGAAGACAGCACGAACATCAGTGATGACTCGGTCACGCAAAGTGACCGGAACAGCTCAATGCGTCATATCTTAGCCGCAAGCCGATCAGAGCGAAATGCCCTTGTTAGAGCATCAGGCTCAAACCGCCGCGGCCAAATCGCCTTGCCCGCCCAACAACGGTGCCTGCTGATCCGCCAGCCAGCGGGTCACCAACGGCCAGACTTCGGTCTGCGCGGGTTTGCTGACGAGCATTTCAACGTGGCCGAAATTGTCGGTGAAACCCTGATCACGACCCAGATTGATAAATTGCTTGTGCTCGGAACCGAACTGCTCGAACAGTTTGCGACACGCCCACGCGGGATCCTGATGGTCACCCGCAGCGCTCACGGCGAGCACCGGCACCTTGACGTCGGCCAAACCCGCCCACCAGTCCTTGTCGGCATCGCCAAAGCGCCCGAACAGACCGTACCAGCGCATGCTTTCCAGGGCCAGGCCGATGGGCTCGTCCTCCGGGCCGCGCTTGAGCCTTGATCCGGACAATTGGGCAAAACGCTTGAGAATGAAGCGACCACCCCACTCCACCGGCGGGATCTTCAACGGCCAGTAGGTGCGACTGACCTGGGCACCAAAAAACGCCGCGGAAGCCACGACCGGTTCACCGATGTACTCGCCCCCCAGTGCCGCTGCCAGGGTGATACCGCCCAGTGAGTGACCGATCCAGTGCGGAACCTGCCCGCTCTGCTCACGCACGAACGCGCCAATGGCCGGCAGGTCATAACGAGCGTAGTCGGCGACGCGGTTCTTGCGGTAATCATGGTTACGCTGGGACAGGCCATGGCCGCGCATTTCCGCAATCCACACGTCGAACCCCAAGCGGGCCAGATAAGCGCCCAACCCCAGGCCCTTGGGAGAGAACCAGAACCGGCGATTGGAAAAGCTGCCATGCAGCAGGATCACCGGCACGCCACGGGAAGTCGGCTCATCGGCCATGCCGAGACGGGTCACAGCCAGTTCGACGGTGAAGTCGGGGCTGTTGCCGGGTTTCAATCGATACACATCTTCGCTCAGATCGCCGCGTCGTTCGGCGCTGATCAGGGCGACAGGAAATAGGTTGCTGCTGCTTTGCATAATCTCTTGCACAAAAAAGGGCGGCATCCGGAGGAGCCCGCCCTGCTTGAATCTCAAAAAGACCGCCCCCCCCTGTAGGAGCGAGCTTGCTCGCGATGGACTCCCAAACAACGCGTTTATCCAGGGAAAACACGTTATCGTTAGCGACCATCGCGAGCGAGCTCGCTCCTACAGAGAGCGGTCCGTTTTTACAGGATCAAGCCGAAGCTTGACCTTCAGCCAGGAAGAACCAGGTTTCCAGTACGGAATCCGGGTTCAACGAAACGCTTTCGATGCCCTGTTCCATCAGCCACTTGGCCAGGTCCGGGTGGTCCGAAGGGCCCTGACCGCAGATGCCGATGTACTTGCCGGCCTTGTTGCAGGCGGCAATGGCGTTGGCCAGCAACTTCTTGACCGCCGGATTACGCTCGTCGAACAGGTGCGCGATGATCCCGGAGTCACGGTCCAGGCCCAGGGTCAGCTGGGTCAGGTCGTTGGAACCGATGGAGAAACCGTCGAAGAATTCGAGGAATTCTTCAGCCAGGATGGCGTTGGACGGCAGTTCGCACATCATGATCACGCGCAGGCCGTTTTCGCCACGGGCCAGACCGTTTTCAGCCAGCAGATCCACCACCTGGCTCGCTTCGCCCAGGGTACGGACGAACGGCACCATGATTTCGACGTTGGTCAGGCCCATCTCGTTGCGCACACGCTTGAGGGCGCGGCACTCGAGCTCGAAGCAGTCGCGGAACGATTCGCTGATGTAACGCGAAGCGCCACGGAAG
Source organism: Pseudomonas sp. S2_H10 (assembly GCF_054668285.1). Taxonomy (NCBI): domain Bacteria; kingdom Pseudomonadati; phylum Pseudomonadota; class Gammaproteobacteria; order Pseudomonadales; family Pseudomonadaceae; genus Pseudomonas; species Pseudomonas sp. S2_H10. The sequence continues at coordinate 5,714,220 of NZ_CP162754.1, read as the reverse complement.
CCCAGCATCGGGTTCTCTTCTTCCGGCTCGTACAGCTTGCCGCCGATCAGGTTGGCGTATTCGTTGGACTTGAAGTCCGACAGACGCACGATGACCTTTTTCGGCCAGAACGCTGCGGCCAGGGTGCTGATGCCTTCAACCAGCTTCTCGACGTAGAAACCGACCGGATCGTTGTAGCCGGCGATGCGCTTGTCGACGCTTTCCTTGATTTCCAGCGGCAGGCCGTCGTAGTTCAGCAGTGCCTTGGGGTGCACGCCGATCATGCGGTTGATGATGAACTCCAGGCGGGCCAGGCCCACACCGGCGTTCGGCAACTGTGCGAAGTCGAAGGCGCGGTCCGGGTTGCCGACGTTCATCATGATCTTGAACGGCAGCTCCGGCATGGCGTCCACGGAGTTCTTCTTGATGTCGAAGCCCAGTTCGCCTTCGAAGATGAAACCGGTGTCGCCTTCGGCGCAGGAAACGGTCACGCCCTGGCCGTCTTTCAACAGCTGGGTGGCGTTGCCGCAACCCACTACCGCCGGAATACCCAGTTCACGGGCGATGATCGCCGCGTGGCAGGTACGGCCGCCACGGTTGGTGACGATGGCGCTGGCGCGCTTCATGACCGGCTCCCAGTCCGGGTCGGTCATGTCGGACACCAGTACGTCGCCTGGCTGGACCTTGTCCATCTCGGACACGTCCTTGATGATGCGCACCTTGCCGGCGCCGATGCGCTGGCCGATGGCACGGCCTTCCACCAGCACGGTGCCGGTTTCCTTCAACAGGTAACGTTCCATGACGTTGGCCTGGGTGCGGCTCTTCACGGTTTCCGGACGGGCCTGCACGATGTACAGCTTGCCGTCGTCACCGTCCTTGGCCCACTCGATGTCCATCGGGCACTGGTAGTGCTTCTCGATGATCATCGCCTGCTTGGCCAGCTCGCTGACTTCAGCGTCGCTCAGGCAGAAACGCGCGCGTTCAGCCTTGTCGACGTCGACGGTCTTGACCGAACGACCGGCCTTGGCCTCGTCGCCGTAGATCATCTTGATGGCCTTGCTGCCCAGGTTGCGGCGCAGGATCGCAGGGCGACCGGCTTCCAGCGTACCTTTGTGGACATAGAATTCATCCGGGTTCACCGCACCTTGCACGACGGTTTCACCCAGGCCGTAGGCGCCGGTGATGAATACAACATCACGGAAGCCCGATTCGGTATCGAGGGTGAACATCACGCCGGCAGTGCCGGTTTCAGAGCGGACCATGCGCTGCACGCCGGCCGACAGGGCTACCAACTTGTGGTCGAAGCCCTGGTGCACGCGATAGGAGATCGCGCGATCGTTGAAAAGGGAGGCAAACACTTCCTTGGCGGCGCGAATGACGTTCTCGACACCACGGATGTTCAGGAAGGTTTCCTGCTGACCGGCGAAGGAAGCGTCCGGCAAGTCTTCGGCGGTAGCGGAAGAACGCACGGCCACGGCCACGTCAGGGTTGCCGGCGGACAGCGCGGCGAACGCGGTACGAATTTCGGCATTCAGTTTTTCAGGGAACTCGGCTTCCATGATCCATTGACGGATCTGGGCACCGGTCCTGGCCAGGGCGTTGACATCGTCGACGTCCAGGGCGTCGAGGGCAGCATGGATCTGATCGTTCAGGCCGCTCAGTTCCAGGAAATCACGATACGCCTGAGCGGTCGTGGCGAAGCCACCGGGCACCGATACACCGGCACCTGCCAGGTTGCTGATCATCTCGCCCAGGGATGCGTTCTTGCCCCCCACGTGCTCAACGTCGTCTTTGCCGAGCTTGTCGAGGGAAACTACGTACTCTACCAAGGTGATCTCTCCACTAACTGTGTTGGAAAAGCTCAGAAACCGGCTGCTCGAAGGAGCGTTTGCCAGTTGTATGGCCTGGACCTGGAAAATAAGTGAGAATGCGGGCCATTGGCGGCCGGCAAATCGCGCCTATCATATCCAAGATTCGTTACTAGCTTAAGGCCCAAGGTGCAAATGAAACGATCTGCTTTCTTTATCTCCGATGGTACCGGCATTACCGCCGAAACCCTGGGTCAAAGCCTTCTGGCGCAGTTCGAAAACATTACCTTCAGCAAAGTCACGCGGCCGTACATCGACAACGTGGACAAAGCGCGGGCCATGGTACAACAAATCAACAAGGCCGCCGAAATCGACGGCTTCCGTCCGATTATCTTCGACACCATCGTCAATCAGGACATTCGTGAGATTCTCGCGACCTCGAATGGTTTCATGATCGACATTTTCTCGACGTTCCTGGCACCGCTCGAACAGGAACTGACCGAGCATTCTTCCTATACCGTGGGCAAATCCCACTCCATCGGTGCCAACACCAATTACATGGAGCGTATCGAGGCCGTTAACTTCGCCCTCGACAACGACGACGGCGCCCGCACGCACTATTACGACAAGGCCGACCTGATACTAGTGGGCGTGTCGCGATGCGGTAAGACACCGACGTGCCTGTACATGGCGATGCAATTCGGCATCCGCGCGGCCAACTACCCGCTGACCGAAGACGACATGGAACGCCTGCAACTGCCGTCCGCCCTGCGCGCCCACCAGCACAAGCTGTTCGGCCTGACCATCGACCCGGACCGCCTCACCGCGATCCGCAACGAGCGCAAGCCCAACAGCCGCTATTCGAGCTACGCCCAGTGCGAGTTCGAAGTGCGCGAGGTCGAGAACCTGTTCCGCCGGGAAAACATTCCGAACATCAACTCCACGCATTTTTCCGTGGAAGAAATTTCCGCGAAGATTCTCGTGGAGAAAGGTGTGGAGCGGCGGTTCAAGTAAATCTCCAGCGAAGATCAACTGTAGGAGCGAGCTTGCTCGCGATGGTATGTCATTCACATTGGTGTCGACTGACACTCCATCGCGAGCAGGCTCGCTCCTACAGGGTTTTTGGTGATCCTAGAAAGAATCCCCCGGCACCCGCACAAACCCTTCCATCAATACCCGCGCACTGCGGCTCATGATGGCTTTTTTCACCGTCCATTCACCGTTGACCTGACTGGCCTCGGCGCCGACGCGCAAGGTGCCGGACGGGTGGCCGAAGCGCACCGCGTTGCGTTCGATGCCACCCGCTGCGAGGTTCACCAGAGTGCCGGTGATCGCCGCCGCCGTGCCGATTGCGACTGCCGCCGTGCCCATCATTGCGTGATGCAGCTTGCCCATGGACAGCGCACGCACCAGCAGGTCGACATCGCCTGCCGCAACGGCTTTGCCGCTGGACGAAACGTAGTCCGCAGGCTTGGCCACGAACGCCACCTTCGGCGTGTGTTGGCGCTTGGCCGCTTCGTCGATGTTGGCAATCAGGCCCATGCGCAGTGCGCCGTAGGCACGAATGGTCTCGAACATCAGCAAGGCTTTCGGGTCGCCGTTGATCGCGCCCTGCAACTCGGTGCCCTTGTAGCCGATGTCTTCGGCGTTGACGAAAATCGTCGGGATGCCGGCATTGATCAGGGTCGCCTTGAAGGTACCGACGCCGGGCACTTCCAGGTCATCCACGAGATTGCCGGTAGGGAACATCGACCCGCCGCCGCCCTCTTCTTCCGCCGCCGGATCGAGGAACTCGATCTGCACTTCGGCCGCCGGGAAGGTCACGCCGTCGAGTTCGAAATCGCCGGTCTCCTGTACTTCACCATTGGTGATCGGCACGTGGGCGATGATGGTCTTGCCGATGTTGGCCTGCCACACGCGAACCACCGCCACACCGTTGTGCGGAATGCGGCTGGCATCGACCAGGCCATTGCTGACGGCGAACGAGCCGACCGCGGCCGACAGGTTGCCGCAGTTGCCGCTCCAGTCGACGAAGGGCTTGTCGATCGACACTTGGCCGAACAGGTAATCGACATCGTGATCGGCCTTGGTGCTTTTCGACAGGATCACGGTTTTGCTGGTGCTGGAGGTCGCGCCGCCCATGCCGTCGATTTGCTTGTCGTACGGGTCGGGGCTACCGATCACGCGCAACAGCAAACCGTCGCGGGCCGGACCCGGGACCTGTGCCGCTTCGGGCAAATCCTTCAGGCTGAAAAACACGCCTTTGCTGGTGCCGCCACGCATGTAGGTGGCTGGAATCTTGATCTGCGGTGCATGAGCCATAATGCTCGTTACTCCTGATTTGAAAGCAGACACGGGACTCAAGGTCCCGTGTCTGTATTGCGTGTGTTAAACGGCGACCGCCGATTCTTCGAGGAAGTCCTGGGCGAAGCGTTGCAACACGCCGCCGGCTTCGTAGATCGACACTTCTTCGGCGGTGTCGAGACGGCAGGTCACCGGCACATCGACGCGCTCGCCGTTCTTGCGATGGATCACCAGGGTCAGCTCGGCACGCGGGGTGCGGTCGCCGATCACGTCATAGGTTTCGCTGCCGTCGATGGCCAGGGTATGGCGGTTGGTGCCCGGCTTGAACTCCAGCGGCAACACGCCCATGCCCACCAGGTTGGTGCGGTGAATGCGCTCGAAACCTTCGGCGGCGATCGCTTCCACACCCGCCAGGCGCACGCCCTTGGCCGCCCAGTCGCGGGACGAACCCTGGCCGTAGTCGGCGCCGGCAATGATGATCAGCGGCTGCTTGCGATCCATGTAGGTTTCAATGGCTTCCCACATGCGCATCACTTTGCCTTCCGGCTCGACACGAGCCAGCGAACCCTGCTTGACCTTGCCGTTTTCCTGGACCATTTCGTTGAACAGTTTCGGGTTGGCAAACGTCGCGCGTTGCGCGGTCAAGTGGTCACCACGGTGAGTCGCGTAGGAGTTGAAGTCCTCTTCCGGCAGGCCCATTTTCGCCAGGTATTCGCCGGCGGCGCTGTCGAGCATGATCGCGTTGGACGGCGACAGGTGATCGGTGGTGATGTTGTCCGGCAGTACCGCCAGCGGGCGCATGCCCTTGAGCGGACGAGCGCCGGCCAGCGCGCCTTCCCAGTATGGCGGACGGCGGATGTAGGTGCTCATTTCGCGCCATTCGTACAGCGGCGCGACTTTCGGGCCGGTGTCTTCGTGGATGGCGAACATCGGGATGTACACCTGGCGGAACTGCTCAGGCTTGACCGACGCTTTAACCACTGCGTCGATTTCTTCGTCGCTCGGCCAGATGTCTTTCAGGCGGATTTCCTTGCCATCCACCACGCCCAGCACATCCTTTTCGATGTCGAAACGGATGGTGCCGGCGATGGCGTAAGCGACGACCAATGGCGGCGACGCGAGGAACGCCTGCTTGGCGTACGGGTGAATCCGTCCGTCGAAGTTACGGTTGCCGGACAACACGGCAGTGGCGTACAGGTCACGGTCGATGATCTCTTGCTGGATCACCGGGTCCAGTGCACCGGACATGCCGTTGCAGGTGGTGCAGGCGAAAGCCACGACGCCGAAGCCGAGCTTGTCCAGCTCATCGGTCAGCCCGGCTTCGTCTAGGTACAGCGCGACGGTTTTCGAACCCGGCGCCAGGGACGACTTGACCCAAGGCTTGCGGGTCAGGCCGAGCTTGTTGGCGTTGCGCGCCAGCAGGCCGGCGGCGATCACGTTGCGCGGGTTGCTGGTGTTGGTGCAGCTGGTGATGGCGGCAATGATGACAGCGCCGTCCGGCATCTGGCCCGGTACATCGTCCCATTGGCCGGAGATGCCTTTGGCCGCCAGATCGGAAACCGCGACACGGGCGTGCGGGTTGCTCGGGCCAGCCATGTTGCGCACGACCGAGGACAGGTCGAAGGTCAGGCCGCGCTCGTATTGCGCGCCTTTCAGGCTGTCGGCCCACAGGCCTGTGATCTTGGCGTAGTTCTCGACCAGCTGAACCTGCTCGTCTTCACGGCCGGTGAGCTTGAGGTAGTCGATGGTCTGCTGGTCGATGTAGAACATCGCCGCGGTGGCGCCGTATTCCGGGGCCATGTTGGAGATGGTCGCGCGGTCGCCCAGGGTCAGGGCCGAAGCGCCTTCGCCGAAGAACTCCAGCCAGGCACCGACCACTTTCTGCTTGCGCAGGAACTCGGTCAGCGCCAGCACCATGTCGGTGGCGGTGATGCCCGGTTGCAGCTTGCCAGTCAGTTCGACACCGACGCTTTCCGGCAGACGCATCCACGATGCGCGGCCGAGCATCACGCTTTCGGCTTCAAGGCCACCGACACCGATGGCGATCACGCCCAACGCATCGACGTGCGGGGTGTGGCTGTCGGTACCGACGCAGGTGTCGGGGAACGCCACGCCGTCACGCACCTGGATCACCGGAGACATTTTCTCCAGGTTGATCTGGTGCATGATGCCGTTGCCCGGCGGGATCACGTCGACGTTCTTGAACGCCTTCTTGGTCCAGTTGATGAAGTGGAAGCGGTCTTCGTTGCGACGGTCTTCGATGGCGCGGTTCTTCTCGAACGCGTCCGGATCGAAGCCACCACGCTCGACGGCCAGGGAGTGGTCGACGATCAATTGCGTCGGCACCACCGGGTTGACTTGCGCAGGGTCACCGCCTTGCAGGGCGATGGCGTCACGCAGGCCGGCGAGGTCGACCAGCGCGGTCTGGCCGAGAATGTCGTGGCACACCACGCGAGCCGGGAACCACGGGAAGTCGAGGTCGCGCTTGCGCTCGATGAATTGCTTGAGGGATTCGGTGAGCGTGGCCGGGTCGCAGCGACGCACCAGGTTTTCCGCCAGCACACGGGAGGTGTACGGCAGAGTGTCGTAGGCGCCAGGCTGGATCGCCTCGACCGCTGCGCGGACATCGAAGTAATCCAGGTGGCTGCCGGGCAGCGGTTTACGGAATTGAGTGTTCATCGTCAGGACTCGGTCACGGTAGTTACAAAAGGCGGGGCCTGGCACCAGAATTGAAGTTCACACCATCCACTGTGGGAGCGGGCTTGCCCGCGATGACTGAGTCACATCCAACAGGTATGTCGACTGACCCGCCGCTATCGCGGGCAAGCCCGCTCCCACAGGTTTTTCGGTGAACCTCAATATCAGTGCTTGGCCTCCACCATTCAGCGTTGTTCGATTGGTACGAACTTGCGCTGTTCAACGCCGGTGTACTCGGCGCTCGGGCGGATGATGCGGTTGTTGGCGCGTTGTTCGTACACGTGGGCGGCCCAGCCGGTCAGGCGCGAGCAGACGAAGATCGGTGTGAACAACTTGGTCGGAATGCCCATGAAGTGGTACGCCGAGGCATGGTAGAAGTCGGCGTTCGGGAACAGTTTCTTCTGTTCCCACATGGTCTTGTCGATGGCTTCGGATACCGGGAACAACACCTTGTCGCCCACTTCGTCAGCGAGTTTTTTCGACCAGCCCTTGATCACTTCATTGCGCGGATCGTTGTCCTTATAGATCGCGTGGCCGAAGCCCATGATCTTGTCCTTGCGCTCGAGCATGCCGAGGGTGCCCTTGATCGCGTCTTCCGGCGACGAGAAGCGCTCGATCATTTCCATCGCCGCTTCGTTGGCGCCGCCGTGCAGCGGGCCGCGCAACGAGCCGATGGCCGCGGTGATGCACGAATACAGGTCGGACAGGGTCGACGCGCAGACACGTGCGGTGAAGGTCGACGCGTTGAACTCGTGCTCCGCGTAGAGGATCAGCGAAACGTTCATCACCTTGACGTGCAGCTCGCTCGGCTTCTTGCCGTGCAGCAGGTGCAGGAAGTGGCCGCCGATGGACTGCTCGTCGCTCACGCAATCGATGCGCTTGCCTTCGTGGCTGAAGCGATACCAGTAGGTCATGATCGCCGGGAACGCAGCCAGCAGGCGGTCGGTCTTGTCGTGCTGCTCGGAGAAGTTGTTCTCCGGCTCCAGGTTGCCCAGGAACGAGCAGCCAGTGCGCATCACGTCCATCGGGTGGGCGTCGGCGGGGATGCGTTCCAGCACTTCCTTGAGCGCTTGCGGCAGGTCACGCAGCTTGCTCAGCTTGGTGATGTAGGCGTTCAGTTGCGCCTTGCTCGGCAGCTCGCCGTACAGCAGCAGGTAAGCGACTTCTTCGAACTGTGCGTCAGCCGCCAGTTCACGAACGTCATAACCACGATAGGTCAGACCGGCACCCGACTGGCCCACGGTGGACAGTGCGGTTTGCCCGGCAACCTGGCCACGGAGCCCGGCGCCACTGAGTACTTTTGCTTCGGCCATTTCTGTCTCCAGTTTTTCTTGAATTTGTCAGAGAAACTTATCTCGCTTCCTGTAGGAGCGAGCTTGCTCGCGATGGTGGACGCTGCACCGCTGGGCATCAGGCTACCCGCGTTATCGTTGACGTCCATCGCGAGCGAGCTCGCTCCTACAGTTACAGGGTGTTCATTATTTCTTCGCTGCGAACAACGCATCGAGCTTCTGCTCGAAGGTGTGGTAGTCGATGCGATCGTAAAGTTCCATACGGGTCTGCATGGTGTCGATGACGTTCGCCTGCGTGCCATCGCGGCGCAGTGCGGTGTAAACGTTTTCGGCGGCCTTGTTCATGGCGCGGAAGGCTGACAGCGGATACAGCACCAGCGACACGTCGACAGCGGCGAGTTGCTCGGTGGTGTACAGCGGCGTCGCGCCGAACTCGGTGATGTTGGCCAGGATCGGCGCTTTCACACGGCTGGCGAACAGCTTGTACATGTCCAGTTCGGTGATGGCTTCCGGGAAGATCATGTCGGCGCCCGCCTCGATGCACGCGGCGGCGCGATCCAGGGCAGACTCCAGACCTTCCACCGCCAGGGCGTCGGTACGGGCCATGATCACGAAGCTGTCGTCGGTACGGGCATCGACGGCGGCCTTGATACGGTCGACCATTTCCTGCTGGGTCACGATTTCCTTGTTGGGACGGTGACCGCAGCGCTTGGCGCCAACCTGGTCTTCGATGTGAATCGCCGCCGCGCCGAACTTGATCATCGACTTCACGGTACGAGCCACGTTGAACGCCGACGAACCGAAACCGGTGTCCACGTCCACCAGCAGCGGCAGGTCACACACGTCAGTGATGCGGCGCACGTCGGTCAGCACGTCATCCAGGCCGGTGATGCCCAGGTCAGGCAGGCCGAGGGAGCCGGCAGCGACCCCGCCACCCGACAGGTAGATCGCCTTGAAACCGGCGCGCTTGGCCAGCAGCGCGTGGTTGGCGTTGATCGCGCCGACCACTTGCAGGGGATGTTCGCTGGCGACCGCATCGCGGAAACGCTGGCCTGGTGTGCTCTTGTTCAAACTCATGACTCACCTCGTTTGGCTGTCGGGTTGACGCCGTCCTGGTAGTGACGGGCGATATTGCGTTTGGAGGCGCCGATGTGACGGCGCATCAACAACTCGGCCAGCTCACCGTCACGGTCGGCGATGGCATCGAGAATGCGGTGGTGCTCGGCGAACGCCTGGTGCGGGCGATTGGGCGTGGTGGAAAACTGGATGCGGTACATGCGCACCAGTTGATAGAGCTCGCCGCAGAGCATTTGGGTCAGCGTGCGGTTGCCGCTGCCCTGGATGATTCGGTAATGGAAGTCGAAATCGCCTTCCTGCTGGTAGTAGCCGACACCTGCCTGGAACGCCGCATCGCGCTCGTGGGTTTCCAGGACTCGACGCAGCTCATCGATTTCTTCGAGGCTCATGCGCTCGGCGGCCAGGCGACAGGCCATGCCTTCCAGGGATTCGCGAATTTCGTAGAGTTCAACCAGTTCGGCGTGATTGAGCGACACCACCCGCGCGCCGACATGCGGTACGCGCACCAGCAGGCGCTGGCCTTCCAGCCGGTGGATGGCTTCGCGCAACGGGCCACGGCTGATGCCGTAGGTGCGCGCCAGTTCCGGTTCGGAGATTTTGCTGCCCGGCGCGATCTCGCCTTTGACGATAGCCGCCTGAATGCGGCGGAAGACGTTCTCGGAAAGCGTCTCCGTATCGTCTTGCGTAGAAACCGGGGGATCGAGTTGATCCAGCATATTGTCGACACCTTGTGAGCCAATGCCGCAAAAACTAACGAATACCGGCGGCGCAGTCAAAGGATAAATAGATATTGTCGACAATCTTCTGATAACCGGTTGCACCATAAGGAAGCGACCCCATGGTTTATAGCCACCGGCCAGCGCTGGCGCCGTCAAACCACCGTGCTAGAATGCCGCCCGCATTTGTTTGTCACATCTGCACTGCCTGTCATGAAAACCTGACAGGCGTACGAGGGAGCTTGCGCAGCGATGCCAGGGCCTTGAATCAAGTCGGACCGCTGCGCATCAGGATTTATGAGACTCAAGCCCTTCCCTGCCTTCCTTTATTTACTTTGCCTGCCCGGGTTCGCAATGGCCGGGGAAAAGACCGTGTATGGCCTCAACGAGTACGCTTCGCTCAATGGCATCGACCTGGAAGTGGCCGCCAAGCTCGACACCGGGGCGAAAACCGCTTCCTTGAGTGCGCGGGATATCAAACGCTTCAAACGCAACGGCGAATCGTGGGTGCGCTTTTACCTGGCCATCGACGCCGCCCATTCGCACCCGATCGAACGCCCGCTGGCCCGTGTCAGCAAGATCAAGCGCCGGGCCGGCGACTACGACCCGGAGGAAGGCAAGAAGTACACCGCCCGCCCCGTGATCGAACTGGACATCTGCATGGGCTCGGCCCTGCGCAGCATCGAAGTGAACCTGACCGACCGCAGCGCGTTCCAATACCCGCTCCTGATTGGCTCCGAAGCACTCAAGCGCTTCGATGCACTGGTTGACCCCAGCCTTAAATATGCTGCCGGCAAACCCGCCTGCACCACCGACGCTCATACCGCCGAGTAATTCAAATGCGCTCTCTTACCCTTCATCTGAAACTGCTGATCGCCATCCTGGTGGTGCTGGGCATTTCAGTCACGGCCTATCAGATCTTCGTGCTGGGCATCCCGGTGACCGAAGACGCCACTGACGACCTGTGGAACATCGACGCCAAGGTCGAGTTCGTCGCCAGTGCCAAGGATCCGGTCAAGATCCAGATGTTCGTGCCGCCGCTGAGCCGCGACTTCGTCAGCCTCAACGAGAGCTTCATCTCCAATAACTACGGCGTGGCCGTGAACCGGGTCGACGGCAACCGCAAGGTCACCTGGTCGGCACGCCGGGCCAAAGGCAATCAGACGCTGTATTACCGCCTGGTGCTGACCAAGCGTTATTCCGGCGAGAAAGCCAAGATCAAGGGCCCGACCTTCCGTGACAGCGTCGCCATCGAAGGCCCGGAAAAAATCGCCGCCGAAGCCCTGCTCGCACCGATTCGCCAGCACTCGGCCGACGTCGAAACCTTCGTCGGTGAAGCGATCAAGCGGGTCAACAACCTCAACGACGACAACGTGAAACTGTTGCTGGCCGGTGATCCATCCACCGCGCACAAGGCGAAAATCGTCGAGTTGCTGCTGTCCATCGCCCACGTGCCGATCGAGAAGGTCCACACCATCCGCCTGGTGGCCGACCAGCCGCAAGTACCGGAACTGTGGCTGCGCAGTTTCAACGGCACCGACTGGCTGTACTTCAACCCGGAAACCGGTGAGCAGGGCCTGCCGACCGACCGCCTGCTGTGGTGGACCGGCGACGAAAACCTGATCACCGTCGACGGCGGCAAGAAAGCCAACGTGACCTTCAGCCTGAACAACAGCGAAATGAACGCCATTCGCCTGGCCAAGCTGACCGACGAAAACACCGACGCCAACTTCCTCGAGTACTCGCTGTACGGCCTGCCGCTGCAGACCCAGCAGACCTTCATGATCATGGTGATGATCCCGATCGGCGTTCTGGTGATCCTGATCCTGCGCAACCTGATCGGCATCCAGACCCTGGGCACCTTCACGCCGGTGCTGATCGCCCTGGCCTTCCGCGAAACCCAGCTCGGTTTCGGCATCGTGCTGTTTACCATCATCACCGCGCTGGGCCTGTCGCTACGTTCGTATCTCGAACACCTGAAGCTGCAAATGCTGCCGCGGCTGTCGGTGGTGCTGACCTTCGTGGTGGTGCTGATCGCGGCGATCAGCCTGTTCAGCCACAAACTCGGCCTGGAGCGCGGCTTGTCGGTGGCGCTGTTCCCGATGGTGATCCTGACCATGACCATCGAACGCCTGTCGATCACCTGGGAAGAACGTGGCGGCGGCCACGCCATGAAAGTGGCCATCGGCACGCTGTTCGCCGCATCCCTGGCGCACCTGATCATGACCGTGCCGGAACTGGTGTACTTCGTGTTCACCTTCCCGGCGATCCTGCTGATCCTGGTGGGCTTCATGCTGGCCATGGGTCGTTATCGCGGTTATCGCCTGACCGAACTGGTGCGCTTCAAGGCTTTCCTGAAGAAGGCTGACGCCTGATGTTCGGCCTCTGGAAGACCTGGAAGGCCCTGGAAGCCCGGGGCATCATGGGGATCAATCGGCGCAACGCAGACTACGTGCTCAAGTACAACAAGCGCAGCCTGTACCCGATCGTCGATGACAAGATCCTCACCAAGGAGCGCGCCATCGCCGCCGGCATCCATGTGCCCGAGCTGTATGGCGTGATCTCCACCGAGAAGGAAATCGACAAGCTCGAAGAGATCATCGGCGGACGCAACGACTTCGTGATCAAACCGGCCCAGGGTGCCGGTGGCGACGGCATCCTGGTGATCGCCGACCGCTTCGAGGGACGGTACCGCACGGTGTCCGGCAAGATCATCAGCCATGAGGAAATCGAACATCAGGTTTCCAGCATCCTGACCGGTTTGTACTCCCTGGGTGGTCACCGCGACCGGGCGCTGATCGAGTACCGCGTGATTCCGGACCAGATCTTCAAGAGCATCAGCTACGAAGGCGTGCCGGACATCCGCATCATTGTCTTGATGGGCTACCCGGTGATGGCCATGTTGCGCCTGCCGACGCGCCAGTCCAACGGCAAGGCCAACCTGCACCAGGGCGCCATCGGTGTCGGCGTGGACCTGGCCACCGGCCTGACCCTGCGCGGCACCTGGCTGAACAACATCATCAACAAACACCCGGACACCACCAACGCGGTGGATGGCGTGCAACTGCCCTACTGGGACGGTTTCATGAAACTCGCCGCCGGTTGTCATGAGTTGTGCGGGCTGGGCTACATCGGTGTCGACATGGTCCTGGACCAGGAAAAAGGCCCGCTGATTCTTGAACTCAACGCCCGGCCGGGGCTGAACATTCAGATTGCCAATGACTGCGGGCTGACGTTGCGCACCCATGCGGTCGAGGCTCGCCTGGAAGACCTGAAGGCCCGCGGCGTGACCGAAACCGTCGAGGAACGCATAGCGTTTGTGCAGGAGATGTTCGGGCATATTCCTGCGGTCGAGGGTTGATCCGGTGTGGTGAGGGGGCTTGCCCCCTCGCCACATGCTTCTTTCCGACATCCCTCTAGGACCAAATCCTACAGGGGTCTACAATCGCCACCCCGCCTCGATGGCTGATCTCCCCCGCCCATGCTGACCTGTTCCGTACACCCGCTGCCCTATTGCGCCAACCCCGCCGAGTACTTCGCGGCGATTCGCCATGCCCCCGGCGCCGTACTGCTCGACAGCGGTCGCCCCAGCGCCGACCGCGGTCGCTATGACCTGCTCAGCGCCTGGCCGCTGGAACAACTGACGGTATCGCCCGACGAAAGTGGCGAGGCGTTCCTGCAACGCCTGCGCGACAACCTGACACGGCTCGGCAAAGCCGCTCTGCCGGCATCTTATGAGCTGCCGTTTGCCGGTGGATTGATCGGCTACCTGAGTTACGACTTTGGCCGACACCTGGAGCGCCTGCCGAGCCAGGCGCGGGACGACCTGCAACTGCCTGACGCGCGTTTCGGCCTGTACGGCTGGGCATTGGTCAGCGATCACCTTGCGCTGACCAGCCAGTTGGTGTTCCACCCGACACTGCCCGGCAGCGAGCGTCAGCGCCTGATCGAGCTGTTCGTCCAGCCTGCACCGCAAGCGGTTGCGCCATTCAGACTGCTCACGCCGATGACGGCCGACTTGAGCGCGGACGAGTATCAACAGGCAATCGAGCGCATCCAGCAATACATTCAGGCCGGCGACTGTTATCAGGTCAACTTCGCCCAGCGTTTTCGTGCGCCCAGCCAGGGTGATCCGTGGACCGCCTACTGCGCGCTGCGCGAGGCGTGCCCGACGCCTTTTCCGGTTTCCAGAGCCTGCCCGACGGCGATGCCGTACTCAGCCTGTCGCCGGAACGCTTCGTCAAAGTCAGCCAGCGCCATGTGGAAACCCGCCCGATCAAGGGCACCCGCCCGCGCGGCCTGACGCCCGGGCAAGACGCCGCGAACGCCGCCGAACTGCTGGCCAGCCCCAAGGACCGCGCGGAAAACCTGATGATCGTCGACCTGCTGCGCAATGACCTCGGCCGCACCTGCCGCATCGGTTCGGTACGGGTACCGGAATTGTTCAGCCTGGAGAGTTACCCGAACGTGCATCACCTGGTGAGCAGCGTCACCGGTGAACTGGCGGACGACCGCGACGCCCTGGACCTGATTGCCGGCAGCTTCCCCGGCGGCTCGATTACCGGCGCGCCAAAGATTCGCGCCATGCAGATCATCGACGAACTGGAACCGACCCGGCGCGGGCTGTATTGCGGTTCATTGCTGTACCTGGACGTGCGCGGCGAAATGGACAGCTCGATCGCCATTCGCAGCTTGCTGGTCAAGGACGGGCAGGTCTGTTGCTGGGGCGGCGGCGGGATTGTCGCGGATTCCGAGTGGCAGGCCGAGTATCAGGAATCGATCACCAAGGTGAAGGTGCTGCTCGATACCCTGCAAAACCTCTGACACAGCGCTTTTGTGGTGAGGGGGCAAGCCCCCTCACCACAGGGGATCGGGTTACAGGCTCAAGGTCCGGTTCGAAGCCTTGATGAACTCCTGCTTCAGCTCCTCAAACGTGTGCACCGCCGGGAACTGCGGGAACTCTGCAATCACGTTATCCGGCGCATGGAACAGAATCCCGGCATCGGCCTCGCCCAGCATCGTGGTGTCGTTGTACGAATCCCCCGCCGCGATCACCCGGTAATAGAGGCTCTTGAAGGCCAGGACCGACTGACGCTTGGGATCTTTCTGACGCAGCTGGTAGCCAGTGACTCGCCCGCTGTCGTCAGTAATCAGACGATGGCAGAGCAAGGTCGGGAAGCCCAGTTGGCGCATCAGCGGCTGGGAAAACTCATAGAAAGTGTCCGACAGAATCACCACCTGGAAGCGCTCGCGCAGCCAGTCGACGAATTCGATGGCGCCGTCCAGCGGCTTGAGCGTGGCGATCACTTCCTGGATGTCGGAGAGCTTCAGGCCGTGCTCGTCGAGAATCCGCAGGCGCTGTTTCATCAGCACATCGTAGTCGGGAATGTCCCGGGTGGTGGCCCTGAGGGATTCGATCCCGGTTTTTTCGGCGAAGGCGATCCAGATTTCCGGAACCAGCACACCTTCAAGATCCAGACAGGTAATTTCCACAAGACACTCCCATTTGTATTGATTATTGAGTCGAGCGAGCAAAAAGACTGCCGAACTCTAGCGACTCGGGCCTGCCTGCGCAACGCAGAGGATGCCCCGGCCCGTGCAGCTTTTTGTTACCATCGGCCCCATATAGAGCGCCCAGCGCCACCGACCTGTAGGAAGCCGCCCTGATGAGCCCAACGTTCGACGTCGTGGAACTCGCCACGACCTATGCCAACAAATCCGCCCAAGACATTCTGAAACTCGCGTTTGCCGAGTTCGGCGATGACCTGTGGATATCTTTCAGCGGCGCCGAGGACGTGGTGCTGGTGGACATGGCCTGGAAGCTGAACAAGAACGTCAAGGTATTCAGCCTCGACACTGGCCGCTTGCACCCCGAGACCTACCGTTTCATCGATCAGGTGCGCGAGCACTACAAGATCGACATCGAGCTGGTGTCGCCGGACTACACCAAACTCGAACCTTTCGTGAAGGAAAAAGGCCTGTTCAGCTTCTACAAGGACGGCCATGGCGAATGCTGCGGCATCCGCAAGATCGAACCGCTGCGTCGCAAGCTGTCCGGCGTGAAAGCCTGGGCCACCGGCCAGCGTCGCGACCAGAGCCCCGGCACCCGCAGCGCTGTGGCGGTGATGGAAGTCGACACCGCCTTCTCCACCCCGGAACGCACGCTGTACAAGTTCAACCCGCTGGCACAAATGACCAGCGAAGAGATCTGGGGCTACATCCGCATGCTGGAGCTGCCGTACAACAGCCTGCACGAGCGCGGTTTCATCAGCATCGGCTGCGAGCCCTGCACCCGCCCGGTCCTGCCGAACCACCACGAGCGCGAAGGCCGCTGGTGGTGGGAAGAAGCGACCCAGAAAGAATGCGGGTTGCATGCCGGCAACATCATCAGCAAATCCAAAGCTTAACCCCCTGTAGGAGCGAGCCTGCTCGCGATAAACCCGAGAACGCAGCGGGGTATCTGGCACCCCGCGTTATCGTTAACGACCATCGCGAGCAGGCTCGCTCCCACAGTGTTCTCTGCTGCCCACAAAAATGTGTACACACGAATGTCACCATCGGTGCCATTTATGTGTGCACTTTTTGTTTCTACGCCCCCAAAAGTTACATCCCTCCGCCCACCTGGCGTCGCCGCGTTTCTCCCTTCCTGAAAATAAATACCTGTTCAAACGGTCAATTTATATTTCATTTTTTTCAGCAGCTTGGCGGAACGCCATAACAAAACGAAATGAACAGCACCCGGCATAGAACCTCCGGCTGGCATGGAACTGGCTTAAGTGCATACATGTTTTGTATACAATCAGATCAAAACATACACACACTTTAGATCCGCAAGCCTGAAGCGCCCTATCCCGTACAGGCTGCAGATGCCCCGTAACCAATGATATTCGCTACACCGCGACGAAGATTTGTCGAGCTACGCGCTCATGCACAGTCATCGCGGCGTCGAGCATCAGGAGCCTGCCGGAATGCGTACTAGTCTCTCAAACAACAATATCGCGCTGGATCTACCCTCCTCCCATTCCACCCACACCGCCGACAATCAGGCGCATCACGCCCCCGTCGTGCTGAGTCCGAGGCTGCATAACAAGGATCTGGCGCCAACCAAGGCCGAAGGCCGGCGCTGGGGGCGCTACAGCATCTTTGCGCTATGGACCAACGATGTTCACAACATCGCCAACTACTCCTTCGCCATCGGCTTGTATGCGCTGGGTCTGGGTGGCTGGCAGATTCTCCTTTCGCTGGGGATCGGCGCGGCGCTGGTGTACTTCTTCATGAACCTCTCCGGCTACATGGGCCAGAAAACCGGTGTGCCGTTTCCGGTCATCAGCCGGATCAGTTTCGGCATTCACGGGGCGCAGATTCCTGCACTGATCCGCGCCGTGATCGCCATCGCCTGGTTCGGGATTCAGACGTACCTTGCGTCCGTCGTCTTTCGCGTGCTGTTGACGGCGGTCCACCCCGGCTTCGCCGACTACGACCACGACTCGATACTCGGCCTGTCGACACTGGGCTGGGTGTGTTTCGTCGCGATCTGGTTCGTGCAACTGGCGATCCTTGCCTATGGCATGGAGATGGTGCGGCGCTACGAGGCGTTTGCCGGCCCGGTGATCCTGCTGACCGTCGCCGCCCTCGCCGCCTGGATGTACTTCCAGGCCAACGCGACCATCGCCTGGTCGATCCGCGAACCGCTGACTGGCGGCGAGATGTGGCGCAACATCTTTGCCGGCGGCGCGTTGTGGCTGGCGATCTACGGCACCCTGATCCTCAACTTCTGCGACTTCGCCCGCTCTTCGCCGTGCCGCAAGACCATCAAGGTCGGCAATTTCTGGGGCCTGCCGGTGAACATCCTGGTGTTCGCCGCCATCACCGTCCTGCTCTGCGGCGCGCAGTTCCAGATCAATGGCCGGATCATCGAAAGCCCGACCGAGATCATCGCCTCGATCCCCAACACCTTCTTCCTGGTGCTCGGTTGCCTGGCGTTCCTGATCGTCACCGTGGCAGTGAACATCATGGCCAACTTCGTCGCCCCGGCGTTCGTCCTCAGCAACCTGGCGCCCAAGTACCTGACCTTCCGCCGCGCCGGCCTGATCAGCGCGACCATCGCCGTGCTGATCCTGCCGTGGAACCTCTACAACAGCCCGCTGGTGATCGTGTATTTCCTGTCCGGCCTCGGTGCCCTGCTCGGCCCGTTGTACGGCGTGATCATGGTCGACTACTGGCTGGTTCGCAAAGGCCAGGTCAACGTGCCGCAGTTGTACAGCGAAGACCCCGACGGCGTGTATTACTACAGCCGCGGCGTCAATTTGCGCGCGGTGGCGGCGTTCATTCCCGCCGCCCTGATCGCCATCGTCCTGGCCCTGGTGCCAGGGTTCCACAGCGTGTCGCCGTTCTCCTGGCTGATTGGTGCCGGCATCGCCGGGATGCTCTACCTGATCATCGCCAAACGCCAACCGCACTACGCCGATGTCAGCGGCGAAACCATCGCGGTCGACAACGTCAGTCATTGATCCCGCCGCGGCCTGACCCTGTCGGGCCGCAGAACCCTCTGCAATAAGGACTCCCCATGCGCATTCTCGTGGTCAACGTCAACACCACCGAATCCATCACCCAGGCCATCGCCCGCTCGGCGCAGGCCGTCGCATCGCCCGGCACGGAAATCGTCGGCCTCACCCCGCACTTCGGCGCCGACTCCATCGAGGGCAATTTTGAAAGTTACCTGGCGGCGATCGCGGTCATGGACCGAGTGATGTCCTACGACCAGCCTTTCGACGCGGTGATCCAGGCCGGCTACGGCGAGCACGGCCGTGAAGGCTTGCAGGAGCTGCTCAACGTGCCGGTGGTGGACATCACCGATGCCGCCGCCAGCACGGCGATGTTTCTCGGTCACGCCTACTCGGTGGTCACCACCCTCGACCGCACCGTGCCGCTGATCGAAGACCGCCTCAAGCTCTCCGGCCTCTGGGACCGTTGCGCCTCGGTCCGGGCCAGTGGTTTGGCGGTGCTGGAGCTGGAGCACGAACCGCAACGCGCTCTGGAAGCCATCGTGCATCAGGCCGAACTGGCGGTGACCCAGGACAAGGCCGAAGTGATTTGCCTGGGCTGCGGCGGCATGGCCGGGCTGGACGAGCAGATTCGCCGGCGCACCGGCGTACCGGTGGTGGACGGGGTGACGGCGGCGGTGACCATTGCCGAGTCGCTGGTGCGGCTGGGGCTGTCGACCTCGAAAGTGCGGACCTATGCAACGCCGCGGCCGAAAAACATCATTGGTTGGCCGGCTCGGTTTGCCCGATAAACCGCGTTATCGTTCATCGCGGGCAAGCCCGATCCCACAGGGTCCAGTGCAGTCCCTGTGGGAGCGGGCTTGCCCGCGATTGGGGCACCTCGGTCTCAAGCCAGACTCAGACCGCACTGAACCGCTGCCCCAGCCCCCGCTCGGCAAACTGCTCAATGACGAATTCGACAAACGCCCGGGTCTTGCCGGGCAGCAGCTTGTGTTCGGCGTAATAGATGGAGGTGTGGCCGTCGTCGATGTACCAGTCCGGCAACACCCGCTGCAACCTGCCCGTCTCCAGGTATCCCGAGGCGAATGGCATGCTCACCAGCGCGATGCCCAGACCTTGGGCGGCGGTGACGCAGGCCGCCTCGGAATCGCTCATGGTCATCCGCGTCTTGAGCGTCAACGGGCTGTGATGCTGATTGCGATGGGTCAACTGCCAGGAGCGCACGCGACCGGTTTGCGGCGAGCGGATCAGAATCCCGTCATGGCGCTTGAGGTCATCCGGTTCGCTGATCGGCTCATGCGCCTCCAGATAAGCCTGCGAAGCCACCAGCACCCGATGCGCCGGACTCAGCTTGCGCGCAACCACGCCCTGGGGTAATTCGAAGCCACCGCCGATTGCCGCGTCGAACCCCTGCCCGATCAGGTCGACCTGGCGGTTGTCGAAATGCCAGTCCGGGTTGATCGCCGGGTATCGCCGCAGAAACTCGCCGAGCATCGGCACTATGTACAGGCAGCCAAATACCGTGCCCATGCTGACTTTCAAGGTGCCCGCCGGCTGACCTCCGGCGCTGGCGAGATTGGCCACGGCGTTCTGGATCGTGTGCAGACTGCCGCTGACTTCGCCGAGAAACAATTGCCCGGCTTCCGTCAGCGTCAGCCTGCGCGTGCTGCGCTGGAACAGTCTGACGCCCAGGCGTGCCTCGAGCTTGGCAACGCTCTTGCCCACCGCCGCCGGTGTCAGGCTCAGGCGCCGCGCAGCTTCAGCGAAGCTGCCGACCTCGGCGCTGCGTACAAAGCATTCGATACTGCTGAAGGTTTCCATAGGCGCCACTATAAACTTCTGGTTTACACAGACTATCGTAATCATGGTCTACACAGCAGGTAATCCCGAATCGATACTAGGCTCCATCAACCGGGACATCTCGCCTCGGGACTTGGAGACAGACATGACTACTCAGAACCTCAGCGGCAAAGTGGCATTGATTCAAGGTGGTTCCCGCGGCATCGGTGCAGCCATCGTCAAGCGCCTGGCCGCTGAAGGCGCGACCGTTGCCTTCACTTATGTCAGCTCGACGGCCAAGGCTGAAGAACTGCAAGCCGGCATCACCGCCAAGGGCGGCAAGGCCCTGGCCATCAAGGCCGACAGCGCCGACGCCGAGGCGATCCGCGGTGCCGTGACCGCCACGGTGGACGCCTTCGGTCGCCTGGACATCCTGGTCAACAATGCCGGTGTACTGGCCGTCGCTCCGCTGGCCGAGTTCAAGCTCGAAGACTTCGACCAGACCCTGGCCATCAACGTGCGCAGCGTGTTCATCGCCACCCAGGCCGCCGCCAAGCACATGACCGAAGGCGGTCGCATCATCAACATCGGCAGCACCAACGCCGACCGCATGCCCTTCGCCGGTGGCGGCCCCTACGCCATGAGCAAGTCGGCGCTGGTCGGCCTGACCAAAGGCCTGGCCCGTGATCTCGGCCCGCAAGGCATCACCATCAATAACGTGCAACCGGGCCCGGTCGACACCGACATGAACCCGGCCCACGGTGACTTTGCGGACAGCCTGATCCCGCTGATGGCCGTGGGTCGTTACGGCAAGGCTGAAGAAATCGCCAGCTTCGTCGCCTACCTTGTCAGCCCTGAAGCGGGCTACATCACCGGGGCCAGCCTGACCATCGACGGTGGTTTCGGCGCCTGATGCACTAAACGCAAAGCAAATGTGGGAGCGGGCTTGCTCGCTCCCACATTTTTTATCTGGCGTCAGGCCCAATCCAGCGCCGGCAAACCAAAAGCATCCGGCTCGAACGCCTTCAACGTACGAAGAATGCCGTCGGCGTGTGCGTACTTTGCGTCCGCCATTGCCGCATCCGGAATGGCGATCGCCGTCATCCCCGCCGCTTTCGCCGCGGTGACACCAAAGGGCGAATCCTCGAACACCAGGCAATCCTCGGGCGCGACGCCCAGGCGCCGTGCCGCCGTCAGGAAAATATCCGGTGCCGGCTTGGCCGCGCCGACCTCGGGGTCATCGGCGGTGACGATGAAGTCGAACAGGGCGAACCAGTCGCGGTGCAAGGTGGTTTTCTGAGCGAACGACTGGCTTGAGGAACTGGTGCCGACGGCAATGGGAATGTTGTTGGCCTTCAGATGCCGGACCAGCTCCTGTGCGCCAGGCATTGCTTGCGCTGCAGGAAAGCGCTCGCGCATCAGCGGCTCGCGGACCACCAGGAACTCTTCGGCGGTCATCGGCAGGTCCAGTGCTTCAACCACATAGCGCGCCAGATCGCCGGCACCGCGACCGATGATGTTCTGCTTGATGCTCCAGTCGAACGTTCGGCCGTAACGCGCGGCGATGATGGACGTGACTTCGGTGTAGATGCCCTCCGTGTCCAGCAACAAGCCGTCCATATCGAAAATCACGGCCTTGATCGGGCCGAATGCTTTCAGGGGTGCATTCATCGCATCTGATCCGTTTTCGCAGGCACCGGGCGGCTCGGATACGGCCGGCTGCCCGAATGGATTAAAGGATTCAGCAGCATAACGAGCGCTGCTGGCTCAGAGCAACGATGAAATCCCGATCCAGGGCGAATGGCTCTCGTGATTTAGCGAATTGACCTACGCCAAACGCTAACTTTCCTGACTTCTTTTCTCGTAGATCCTGCTCAGAGTCTCACGTCCTACATTCCGCCAAGCGAAAGTCTGCAGATGTTCGATCCCAAAAAGGCCCACGACGGCCCGGTGTCGATGGTCACCGGCGAAGTGCTACTGACCCTCACGGACGGCACGCTCGACGGGATCTTGTCATTCGACTTCACCCGCCTCTATCGCACCCGCGTCGTCGAACTCGACAGTGGCCTCGGTTTTGGCTGGCGTCACTCGCTGTGCCAACACCTGGAATTCCACGGCGAGCAAGTGCTGTGGATCGACCCCGAAACCCGCCGCACGCCATTTCCATGGCCGACGACTGCGCGCCCGGTGATCCACGACAGACTGACGCAGGCGGCGATTTACCTCGGCGAAGAGCCGGACGAACTGGTCATCGCACCCGCCGGCGACGCGCCACGTTTCTTTCATTTTCTCGACGGCCGACTGAGCGTGATCAGCGACGCCTGCGACAACCGCCTGACGGTACAGCGCGACAGCCTTGGGCGGATTGAGCGCCTGGACAGCGGCGCCGGCCGTGCCTTGTCGCTGCGTTACGACCTCAAGCATTTGGTGGCCGTCGACTATCAGGTGTTTCAGCGCTGCGGCCCCCAAGCGCACACCTGGCGCACCGAGCAAACACTCGCCAGCTACCGTTACGACGCCCGTCATCGCCTGATCGAGGCAACCAACGCCGCGGGTGAAAGCGAACGCTACGACTACGACGAGCAGCACGTCATCCTGCAACGCCAACTGGCGGGTGGAGCGAGTTTCTTCTGGGCGTGGGAACGCTCCGGCAAGACTGCCCGCTGCATCCATCACTGGGCTTCGTTTGCGCAGATGGACGTGCATTACGCCTGGGACGATCAAGGCTGCGTGACGGTTTACCACACCGACGGCAGCGAAGAGATCTACGTTCATGACGACCGCGCGCGACTGGTGTGCCAGGTCGGGCAGGACGGCGGTGTGCAGCACAAGGCTTACGACGATCAGAGTCGCCTGATCGCCGAACAGGACGCTCTGGGCGCCGTCACCGAATACCATTATGACGAAGCCGGTCGACTGGTCGCGCTGCTTGCGCCGGATGAGGCGCCCGAGTTCTTCGAGTATCGCCACGGTTTCCTGCACGCTCGCACCCGCGGCCAGGCGACGTGGACCTATCAGCGCAATGCCAGGGGCGACATCACTGCCGTCACCGATCCCGACGGGCATGTCAGCCGCTACTGCTACGACCCGCAGGGACGCTTGCTGACGATCCGCTTACCCGACCTCAGCGAGCACCGGTTTGCATGGAACGCCTTGGGGAAATTGCTTGAAGAGACCTTGCCCGATGGTGGCCGGCGCATTTTTTCCTACGATTCGCTGGGGAGGCAGATGACCCGGCAGGACGAACACGGAGCCATCACCTCGAACGAGTGGGACGCCGCAGGTCGACTGACCCGCACCACCCTGCCCACCGGGGCCTGCCGTGCCTGGCGCTACAACGCCTACGGCCAGGTCATCGCCGACACCGACGAACTGGGACGGGTCACCCGTTACGAATACGCCGACGACCTGCACCTGGTCAGCCGCCGGATCAACCCTGACGGCAGCACGCTGAAGTACCGCTATGAGCATGCGCAACTGTTGCTCACCGAGATCGAAAACGAAGTCGGCGACACTTATCGCCTGGACTACAGCCCAGGCGGATTGATCCGACAGGAGACCGCCTTCGATGGACGTCGTACCGCCTACAGTTACGACCTCAACGGCCAGTTGGCGGTAAAAACCGAGTTTGGCGACGATGGCACACAGTTGGTGACCGCCTATCAGCGTGACAGCGCCGGGCGGTTACTGGTCAAAATCCTGCCCGATGGGGTCAAGGTCGAGTACCGCTACGACAACCTCGGTCGCCTGATCAGCGTCGATGATGGCCAGGACCCTGCGCTGCGGTTCGAATACGACCTTCAGGATCGACTGCTCACCGAGCATCAGGGTTGGGGAACCCTGGGTTACGACTATGACGTCTGTGGCCGGCTCAAGGGCCTGCGCCTGCCAGATGCTTGTGTCCTCGTCTACCACCGCGTCAAAGGCGGTGCCCTCACTGCCATCGACCTCAACGGCAGGCGCCTGACCAGCCATCGTTTTGTTGGCGGGCGCGAGGAGCGGCAACGCCAACAGGGCCTGCTGCTCAGCGATTACGCCTACGATGAGCAGGGCCGTTTGCAGACCCATTCCGTCAGCCAGAAACAACGACCGCTGTACCACCGCGAATATGCCTACAGCCCCAAGGGCAACCTCTTGCAGATTGTCGACAGCCGCCACGGTGCACGCCGTTATCAATACGATGCACTCGACCGCCTGATCGGCGTACGTCACGCTCGCGACCAGTACGCAGAGAACTTCAGCCACGACCCGGCCGGCAACCTGCTGATCCATGACCGTCCCGGCCCCTGCGTGCTGCGGGGCAACCGTCTGATCCGCAATAACGACAGTCACTACGATTACGACGCCTTCGGCAACCTGATCCGCGATCGCCGTGGTACTCGGTCCCAGGTCACGCAATACACCTACGATAACCAGCACCGCCTGATCGGCGTCAGTACTGCGGACGGTAAAAGTGCCAGCTACGGCTACGACGCCTTCGGTCGACGCATCCGCAAAACCGTGGACGGCTACACCACGCAATTCTTCTGGCAAGGCGACCGGCTCATCGCCGAAAGCGGCCCCGGGCACTACCGCAGCTACGTCTACGAACCCGGCAACTTGCGCCCGCTGGCGCTGCTCGATGGCAAAGGCCGCGCTGAGGCCTGCCCGTTCTACTACCAACTCGACCACCTCGGCACCCCGCTGGAACTGACCAGCTACAGCGGCGCCATCATCTGGACAGGCAAATACACCGCCCACGGCAAATTTCGTGGCGATGACCGCGGACGATTCGAACAGCCGCTACGGTTTCAGGGGCAATACTTCGACGCCGAGACGGGTCTGCATTACAGCCGTCATCGCTACTATCATCCGGACTCAGGTCGCTACTTGACGCCGGCTCCGCTCGGGTTGGCCGGTGGGTTGAACCCGTATCGGTACAGCCGAAATCCGACGGGATGGGAAGATCCGCCGGGGTTGAACGACCCACTCAGGTCGATTCCTGCAAATTCCTGAGTAATCAAGCCCGGGCATTCTCACGGTTGCGTCGAAACAGACCGCTCTGGCGAGCCATCGGCATCGGCATCTTCGCGATCTCGCGGGACTGCCTCGACATCGTCATCGCTCGGCACTTGCTCCACGCCTGCATCGTCGTCCGGCGGACGCTGGTCGCGACTCAAGGGATCGGTAGGTGACGGCAGCGGATATTCCGGAGTGTCATCATCGTCGAAAACTTTCGGATCAGTGCTCATATCGCACCTCTCATTTGATCTGAAGTGCAGGACGGGACGATGGCCGCGCTTGTCCAGAGAGACAAGCGCTCAATCAGTCTTCGTCCTCTTCCTCGTCTTCAAACTCAATATTGCCCACATCGCCCGCGTCATCGGCATCGTTAAGCGGCACTGTCGCGTCATCCATCAGCGACCCGGGGTCTTCATTGCCCGGATCGTTGATATACGGCTGTCCGCTCGGGTCTTTTTCTTCCTTGGTTTTTTCTTCCTTGCTTTTCGTTTCCGAGCTCATGGGATGCCTCGCTCAATCAGTGATGCTTTTTGTGGTGTTTGTTCGAGTGTTTATGCCCGCCACCGGAATGGGAGCCGCCACTGCCATCCCCCAGGTCATTGCCGATCGCACCACCGGCCGCACCGCCAACACCTGCGCCGATGGCCGATCCGGTCGAGCCGCCAAGACTGTTGCCGAGCAGCGATCCGCCCGCCGCGCCCAAGCCGCCGCCTACGGCCGCTTCAGTGCGATTGCGCTTGGGCGCGGCAATGGCACCGCCGGCCGCGCCGCCGACACCCGCGCCGACCGCTGCACCCGTACTGCCACCGACCTGACCGCCGACAACGTTGCCCAGCACCCCACCCAGACCACTGCCCACTGCGGCATCGCCATTGCCTCCTGCCAGCGCTGCCTGAGAGACCAGCAATCCAAAAACAATCGCAGGCAACATCAATCGTCGAGCTACGTTTTGCTTGCCGCCGGTTTCCGTGTTCATGGCACGCCTCGCTTTCTTCAAGGGTATGGAAGATTTGAGCCGCGCCAGCGTGAAACGTTCATATATGAAAAAGCCCGGCATAAGCCGGGCTCTTTTCATATCTGGATCAGCATCAGTGACGCTTGTGACCCTTGGCCAGGTTGCTGCCTACGCCGCCGCCCAATGCACCGCCCAGGCCTGCACCGATGGTGGAACCGGACTTGCCACCCAGGCTGTTACCGATCACCGAACCACCGGCCGCACCGACACCACCACCAATGGCTGCGCTGGTGCGATGACCCTTCTTGGCGGCAACCGCGCTGCCCGCCGCGCCAGCGACGCCCGCACCAATCGCTGCGCCCGTGCTGCCGCCCATCTTCTGGCCGACAACGTTACCCAATGCGCCGCCCAGGCCACCGCCCAGCGCGGCAGTGCCGTCGCCAGCCATTGCACCTTGAGCAACCAGAAGCCCCAGAACCAGAGCGGGCAGTGATAAACGCATGACAAAAACCTCAAAAATAGGGGTAAACAAAAAAAGGGGGCGAGATTGAATGCTGTTGCGCGGACAACTTCGCGATTGGCGACGGTTGGACAGCATTTATGCAAAAGGTTTTATCGCGGACAAAAAAAAGCCCGCTGGGGAAACGGGCCAGATGTTGCTTTCTAACGGATGAGTCGAGCCTACGCAGGGTGTTGTGAAAAGTTTGTGAAAGATCAGGCCCTTGAAAATCCTGTTACAGACATGAAAAACCCCATTCAAAGACGTAATGCTGTTCACTTTACGTTGGAGGGCTCCAGGTGGATATTTGGATTAGGTGTATATCCATTCCTGCGGTCACGGCCACCTATGGTTTTGCTCTTACAGCGAGTCACTTGGAAAAGCCTGCGCAGAACCTCCACTCGGCCTCTCGATATAGGGCAAGAAAATCAAAAAGCCAAAGCCAAAGCGAGGCGGCCTGACAGCCGACCTGATTGCAGGTCTGTGCGCGATCCAATTGTAGGAGCGCGCCTGCTCCGGGCGGCGTTCCGACGATGGACTTCCAGACAACGCAGTCATCCAGACAGGGCGCTTTATCGTTGGCGACCATCGCGAGCAAGCTCGCTCCTACAGGGAAACGTGTTCACTAGAAACAGGTCGGCTGTCAGGCCGCCTCGCTTTGCTTTTGATCGTGGCGCCCCGTTAAACCACGATGGCCGAACGCAGGCATTGCGTAGCGGCTAAACCGGCAGGACGCCGGTTTAGCCGCGCTGGGCCATGGATGGCCCAGCGCGGCGACCCACGGAGCAATGCCGGAGAGAGGGCATGCCGAGCCTAGGCGAGGCACCGAGTGGTGGGGCAAGAGCCTTTTGGTTCCTTTTTGGCGTTTGAAAAAGGGACTCGCCGTAAGGGCGAAACCATAAGTGGCCGTTACCGCAGCAATGGATATCCCCCCAATCCAGTTTTTAACAACCCCATGCTTAAGTGAACAGCATTGCGTTCAAAGACGGGGTTTGCCAGCGTTCGTTCACTTCCTGACCGGCGCTGTCACCTTGGGCAGGAATTTGCCCTTCAGTACCCGGCACGCCCTGGTCTTGATCTTGTCGACCTCTGTCTGGTCTTCGCCGAAACTGGCCACATACTGGGTCTGGCCACACCGCACACTGTTGTTGATCGGAAACTCTGCACCATCGTCTTCGATATACGGATCAGCCATCTCTTCACCCCTTTTCAA
The DNA here is from genome assembly GCF_054668285.1 of Pseudomonas sp. S2_H10. Lineage (NCBI taxonomy): Bacteria > Pseudomonadati > Pseudomonadota > Gammaproteobacteria > Pseudomonadales > Pseudomonadaceae > Pseudomonas > Pseudomonas sp. S2_H10. Next base: position 5,686,396 of record NZ_CP162754.1, on the reverse strand, counting down.
GAAGCGCGATCGACACCGGCAAGCCCTTTGCCTGAAAGAATATCGATCGCCAAGGTTTTTGAGACTAGCCGGTCACTAACGGACTTGCCGTTCGGACTCTTCCATGACCGACGAATGGCGGCGCACGTTCAGCGCAACTTGACCGCAGTCCCGGTGACAAACACCACGACCATCCCGCCCTTGCCAGCCGGCATGCTGATCTCGTAATCGAGCCCCACCACCGCGTCCGCCTGAAGCGCCCGCGCCCGCTCCTTGATTTCATCGGTGGCCTGAATGCGTGCTTCCTGCAACGCTCGCTCCAGCGTCTGGGAGCGCCCGCCGAAAAAGTCGCGCATCCCGGCAAACACGTCGCGAACGACGTTGATCCCCTGCACCGACTCGGCGCTGACGATGTCCAGGTAAGCCGTAATTTGCCGGCCTTCAATGGAATGGGTTGTGGTGGTGATCATTGCTGTTTGTTCCTGTTCAGAAGATCAGCCAGCGTATCAAAGACCGGCACCGTCACGCTTATTCTGCCGGCGGCATGATCAAATCTGGCGCGGCCAATGCCGGAGTGCCCTGCTGCTATGCTGAAACATCGGTTCCCTGCACTGGAGACCAGCAGCATGGCAGCAGAAGGCAATCATTCCCCGATCCCTTTCAAGGTGCTGGCCTACGTGGCCGCAGGCTTCCTTATTGCCTTGATAATTGCCACAAAGTTGCTCGACACCTACTTCGACATGACGTTGCTGGCAGATACCAAGACCTGGTTGCTGGGTGCGTGGAGCTGGCTGGGTTTGGAAACGCCAGTACCGAATTGGTCACTTCTGCTGATTTTCGTGGCTTTGGTCATTGCCTTGGCTGTAGCGATTTACTTCTACCGCACCACTGATGGCGTTTACGGCGAGCTACATGAGATAGAGCGAAAGATCTACAAGAACAACAACCCTCAGTTTCCACAACTGACAGACAACCAAACGCTGCTGATGGAAGCCTTGGCCTATCACGCAAACTTCAGAAAAATTGCAAACCTGGACTCCATTTGCAAACTTGTCTCACTGAGCAAAGTGGAAGTGGAAGACGGCCTGAAGCAACTCCAGGTTAAACACCTGGTGATGCAAAAAGTGACCCGGGGTACGTTCGGCGCTACCACTTTTGAACTGACCCTGGCAGGCAAGGACTATGCGTTGGAGCGACTTGATCTGACGTAGCAGAGTCACTCGCAAGTGGCGGGATATCAGGAGTAGTACAGCCGAAAAAGAAAAACCCCCGCAAACCATAAGTTTGCGGGGGTCTTCAGAATGTGGCGGTGAAGGAGAGATTCGAACTCTCGATACAGTTTCCTGTATACACACTTTCCAGGCGTGCTCCTTAAGCCACTCGGACACTTCACCGTATCTCTTCAAACATGTTCTGTCTGTCGAGGCGCGCTAATGTAGTCGAAAGCTTTTCCGATGGCAAACATTTTTTTCAGAATTTTCATGCGGTTAACGCGATTCGGCGTTTGCGCTCGTTCCGGGCCATGGCAAACCGGCCAATCTTCGGCTTCGCGCGCTCTTCTATATAGAGGGGAATGCGCAGCAGGCATGGCGGGCTACGCGTGGCGGGCAGGCAAAGGGTGACTGGCGGGTCAGTCACGGCGCTTTACCTGGCCTGCGGCGGTGGGTAACGTCTGCCCAACTTTAATGAAAGGAATAGCGTCATGAGTGAGTTGATTTCCTACCATCTCGAAGACGGTATCGCGACCCTGACCTTGAGCAATGGCAAGGTCAATGCCATCTCCCCGGATGTGATTGCCGCGTTCAACGCTGCGCTGGATCAGGCAGTGACTGATCGTGCGGTGGTGATCATTACCGGCCAGCCAGGCATTCTGTCCGGCGGTTATGACCTGAAGGTGATGACGTCCGGTCCTAAAGAAGCCGTGGCGCTGGTGACCTCCGGCTCGACCCTGGCCCGTCGCCTGTTGTCGCACCCTTTCCCGGTGATCGTTGCATGCCCGGGACACGCGGTGGCCAAGGGCGCATTCCTGTTGTTGTCGGCCGACTATCGCATCGGTGTGGACGGTCCGTTCAGCATCGGCCTCAACGAAGTGCAGATCGGCATGACCATGCACCACGCAGGCATCGAGATCGCCCGTGATCGCCTGAACAAGGTGGCGCTTCAGCGTTCGGTGGTCAACGGTGAGATGTTCAACCCACAAGGCGCCGTGACAGCCGGCTTCCTTGATGTCGTGGTGGCGGCTGACGAACTGCAGGGCGCGGCACTGGCGGCCGCTCGCCAGTTGAAGAAGATCAACATGACCGCGCACAAGAACACCAAGTTGAAAGTGCGCAAAGCGCTGCTGGAGGCTCTGGACAACGCAATCATCCAGGACCAGGAACATTTGGGTTAAGCCCGGATCTGCTGCAATGAAAAGCCCGACCGTCGTGTCGGGCTTTTTCATTCAGATCCAGTGTTGAACGCCTGTGACCGCTCTAGATCGCATCTGACCAATGAGTCGGAAACATCAGCTCAAACATCGGCTATCTCCCGCTTCCCCGGGAGCAATTGCCGAAAACAGTGCACATCCGTACACTGCGCCACCTTTTGTCCCGGTGGGGCCTGTAAATGCTGTTTTTGTTGCGTATGTCATTGATGGGCTTGCACTTTATCGTGGCGGGTGTGCTGGGTGTGATTCTCGGCCTGTGCCGGCCCTTCAACCCGGACAACAGCCGTCTGTGCGCACGCCTGTACGCATGGCCGGCCATGCGTATCTTGCGTTTGCGGGTGAAGGCCGACGTCGGGCCGTTGATGGATAAACCTGACAGCTGCGTGATCATCGCCAATCATCAGTCCAACTACGATCTGTTTGTGTTTGGCAACGTGGTGCCACGCCGTACCGTGTGCATCGGCAAAAAGAGCCTGAAATGGGTGCCGCTGTTCGGGCAACTGTTCTGGCTGGCCGGCAACGTACTGATCGACCGCGGCAATGCGCACAAGGCGCGCCAGTCGATGCTGACCACCACCCACACCCTGCAGAACAAGGACACCTCGATCTGGGTTTTCCCGGAAGGTACGCGCAACCTGGGTGAGGACTTGCTGCCCTTCAAGAAAGGCGCCTTCCAGATGGCCATTGCCGCCGGAGTGCCGATCGTGCCGGTGTGTGTCAGCAGTTACGTCAAACACATGCGATTGAACCGCTGGCGCAGCGGGAACATCCTGATTCGCTCGTTGCCGGCGATTCCCACCGCCGGATTGAGCCTGGACGACATGCCCCTGCTGATTGCCCGGTGCCGCGAGCAGATGCGTGAATGCATCGAGTCGATGGACCGGCAACTGCAAGCCGCCTGAACAAAAAACCCGCCTGGTGCGGGTTTTCTTTTGCCTGGAGACTTTACCTGCGAACTCGGCAGATTTAACTGACTCTCAAACACTTGCGAGGCTAAGCTGGTCGACACTGCCGTAACATTTGTTGCCAATTGAAATCTGCCAAGAAGAAGTGAACCACCATCATGGGTAGAGTTGTTGCTGCTGCGGTTTATAGCGCCGGTAAGAAAGTCACCAATATCACCCTCGACGAAGGCGCAGCCTGGGCGGCCAAGCCCGGCCACTTTGTCTGGATCGGCCTCGAAGAGCCGAACGCCGAGGAACTCTACAACCTGCAACGCCAGTTCAACCTGCATGAACTGGCCATTGAAGACGCCCTGGAAAAGCACAGCCGGCCGAAGCTGGAAACCTTCGGCGATGCGCTGTTCATCGTGACGTATTCGCCCATCAGGGAAGACGGCAAGCTCAAGTTCATCGAGACGCATATCTTTGCCGGCAATGGCTACATCATTACTGCGCGCAACGGCCACTCGGCGTCCTACGCCTACGTCCGACAACGCTGTGAGGCGCGTCCGCTGTTGCTTGAGCACGGGGAAGATTTCGTACTCTATGCCATCCTCGATTTCGTCATTGAAAACTACCAGCCGATGGGCGAGGCGATCCACGCCGAGATCGATGAGCTGGAACGCAACGTGATGTGCAGCGCGCTGAATGAGCGTGACATTCAAAAGCTTCACAGTCTGCGCCGCGATGTGTTGCGTTTGCGTCGGTTTGCCGCGCCGATGGTGGAAATCGGTGAAGAGCTGCAAAAGCTGAGCTTCCCGTTCATCGACAAAAACATGCGCCCGTACTTTCGCGACGTGCAGATCCATGTAACACGGCAGATGGAAGACCTGACGACCCTGGCGGACATTGCCAGCCAGACGATTGAGGTCGGGGTGCTGCTGGAGGCCTCGCGCCAGAGCGTGGTGCAACGCAAGTTTGCAGCCTGGGCGGCAATTCTGGCCTTCCCGACGGCGGTGGCGGGGATTTACGGGATGAACTTCCAGAACATGCCGGAGTTGACCTGGCACTACGGCTATTTCGGGGTGCTGGGGTTCATTGCGGTGGGATGCGTGGGGTTGTGGGCGAGTTTCAAGAAGTCCGGGTGGTTGTAAACGCCCAAGGGCGTCGCTGTGTGCCTGGTTCTACGCGTTATCGTTCACGACCTTCGCGAGCAGGCTCGCTCCCACAGTGGATCCTCTGTGTTGCAGGGATCAATGTAGGAGCTGGCTTGCCAGCGAAGCTTTTGCTTCAAGCCGTTTGAGGCTTGTGCGCAACAAACCGCATCATCCACTCGGCCACCGTCGCGCCGTGGTGCTCGTGTTCGAGGCTCGAAATACCTTTTGAGTAGATCTGCTGGCCCAGCGCCTCCTGGCGAATGTCCAACAGGGCACGGGAGTAGTCGTGGATGAATTCCGGATGCCCCTGGAAGCACAGCACCTGATCGTTGATGTGGTAGGCGGCATACGGGCAGAAATCGCTGGAAGCGATGACCGTAGCGTTCTCCGGCAGCGACGTGACCTGGTCCTGGTGGCTGATCAACAACGTCAGCTCTTCACGTACCGGACTCATCCATGGCGCCTTGGCGGCCATTTTGTAATTGTGCGTACCGACACCCCAGCCCTGGGTCGCACGCTCGCTCTTGCCACCGAGCAGCAATGCCAGCAACTGATGGCCGAAGCACACGCCCAGCAGCTTGTCGCCGCGCTCGTAGCGGGTCAGCAGGTATTTCCTGAGGGTTTCGATCCACGGGTCGGTGCCGAAGGAATCGGCCTTGCTGCCCGTTACCAGGTAGGCGTCGAATGTCAGGTCGTCGCTTGGGTATTCACCCTGCACCACGTTGTAGACCGTGAACTCGGCGGCAATCGGCTGCTGCGAAAACAGGTGTTTGAACATCTGCCCGTAGCCCTGATATTGGTCAACCAATTCCGGACGCAGGTGGTCGGTTTCCAGAATGCAGATGCGTAACGACATAAAAAATACCTGACACGTGATGGGAATAATGCACACCCCAGAGCCTGCCCTGAAACACCGTCACAAGGCAAGCCCGGAAATGCATCATCACGCCCTTAGAAGGCCTCCCCTTTCGCGGCCTTCTCCAGCAGCAAGGCCGGTGGCGCGAACCGCTCGCCATACTGCCTGGCCAGGTACTGGGCGCGGGCGACAAAGTCCTCCACGCCGTACTGGTTGATGAACTGCAGCGCACCGCCGGTCCAGGCGGCGAAACCGATGCCGAAGATCGAGCCGATGTTGGCGTCCGCCGTCGAGGTCAACACGCCCTCCTCCACACAGCGCACGGTTTCGATGGCCTGCACGAACAGCAGGCGATCACGTACATCCTTGGGCGAAATCTGCCCGTCGGCTTTCTCGAAACGTGCCTTCAGCTCAGGCCACAGATGTTTCTGGGCGCCCGCCGGATACTCGTAGAAACCGCCACCGGCAGCCTTGCCCGGGCGCTTGAACTCATTGAGCAGCAGGTCGATCACCGCGAACGCAGGGTGCTCCGTCAGCGGTTTGCCTTCTGCTTGCAGGTCTTTGGCCGTTTGCTGGCGGATATGGTTCATCAGGCTGAGGGAAACTTCGTCAGAGATCGCCAGCGGTCCTACAGGCATGCCGGCCTTGCGCGCTTCGGTCTCGATCATCGCCGCGCTGACGCCCTCGCCCAGCATGGCAATGCCTTCGTTGGTGAAGGTACCGAACACCCGCGAGGTGAAGAAGCCGCGGCTGTCATTGACGACGATCGGGGTTTTCTTGATTTGCAGGACGTAATCGAAGCCGCGGGCCAGGGTTTCGTCGCTGGTATTGGCGCCCTTGATGATTTCCACCAGCGGCATTTTTTCCACGGGGCTGAAAAAATGCAGGCCGATGAACTTGCTCTGGTCGGGCACCGCGCACGCCAGGCCGCTGATCGGCAAGGTCGAGGTGTTGGAGGCGATCACCGCGTCCGGGCCGACAACTTTCTGTGCAGCCAACGAGACCCTGGCCTTCAACTCACGATCCTCGAACACGGCCTCGATGATCAGGTCGCAACCGGCGAGATCGGCATCGCTTTCAGTGGGTTGAATGCGCGCCAGCACGCTATCGCGTTGCTCGATGCTCATTTGTCCGCGAGCGACTTTCTTGTCCAGCAGCGCCGCCGAATGTGCCTTGCCCTTCTCGGCGGCGGCGAGGTTGATGTCCTTGAGCACCACATCGATGCCGGCCGACGCGCTGACAAACGCAATGCCGGCACCCATCATCCCGGCGCCGAGCACCCCGACCTTGCGCGTGACATACGGCGCAAAGCCTTGAGGCCGCGAGCCGCCAGCGTTGATTTCGTTGAGCTGGAACCAGAACGTGCCGATCAGGTTCTTCGCGACCTGACCCGTGGTCAGTTCGGTGAAGTAGCGGGTTTCGATCAGGTGCGCCGTGTCGAAATCCACTTGGGCGCCCTCGACCGCCGCGCAGAGGATCTTCTCCGGCGCGGGCATCGTGCACTGGGTTTTGCTGCGCAGGATAGAGGGTGCAATCGCCAGCATCTGCGCGACTTTCGGACTTGACGGCGTACCGCCCGGAATCTGGTAACCCTTCACGTCCCAGCGCTGCACCGCCACCGGGTTGGCCAGGATCCACTCCCGTGCCTTGGCCAGAAGGTCTTCGCGATCGCTCGCCAACGCGTCGATCAATCCGGCCTGCAATGCCTGCAGCGGGCGGACTTTCTTGCCTTCGAGCAGGTACGGCAGGGCTTTTTCGATCCCGAGCATGCGCACCATGCGCACCACGCCACCACCGCCTGGCAGCAGGCCGAGGGTGACTTCCGGCAGGCCGAGCTGCACCGATGGATTATCCAGCGCCACGCGATAATGGCAGGCCAGGCAGATTTCCCAGCCGCCGCCCAGTGCTGCGCCGTTGATCGCCGCGACCACCGGCTTGCCAAGGGTTTCCAGGGTGCGCAACTGTGCCTTGAGGGTCAGCACCATGTCGTAGAAGGCTTTGGCTTCGGGTTTGCCGACCTTGATCAATTCATTGAGGTCGCCGCCAGCGAAGAACGTCTTCTTGGCCGAGGTGATGATCACGCCGGCGATGCTGTCCTTCTCGGCCACCAGGCGCGCAACGCAGTCAGCCATGGCCTCGCGGTACACCGCGTTCATGGTGTTGGCGCTCTGGCCCGGCATGTCGATGGTCAGGACAACGATCTGGTCCTGGCCTTTTTCGTAACGAATGGCTTCGCTCATATCTAGGTTCCTTGAAATCCGCGCTCAGAGGCGTTCGATGATGGTGGCAATGCCCATGCCGCCGCCGACACACAGGGTCGCGAGGCCATAACGCAGGCGCCGGGCTTCCAGCTCATCGAGCAGCGTGCCGAGAATGGCGCAGCCCGTGGCGCCCAGCGGGTGCCCCATGGCGATGGAACCACCGTTGACATTGACCTTGTCCGGGTCGACGGCCATGTCCTTGATGAATTTCAACACCACGGATGCGAATGCCTCGTTGACCTCGAACAGATCGATGTCTTCGACCCGCAGCCCGGCCTTGGCCAACGCCTTGCGGGTCGCCGGCGCGGGGCCTGTGAGCATGATGGTCGGATCGGTGCTGGTGACCGCCGTGGCGACAATCCGCGCCCGCGGCTGCAGGCCCAGCGCCCGGCCCTTGGCTTCGGAACCGATGAGCATCAGCGCCGCGCCATCGACGATCCCGGAGCTGTTGCCGGGGGTGTGCACATGATTGATCCGCTCGACATGGCTGTAGACCCGCAGCGCGGTGGCATCGAAGCCCATCTGCCCCATCATCTCGAAACTCGGCTTGAGCTTGCCCAGGCCTTCCAGGGTCGATTCGGCGCGGATGAATTCATCGTGATCGAGCAGGATGATGCCGTTCTGGTCCTGCACCGGCACCAGCGACTTGTTGAACGAGCCATCGGCCCGTGCCCGCGCAGCCTTTTGCTGGGAATGCAGCGCGTAGGCATCGACGTCCTGGCGGCTGAAGCCTTCAAGGGTGGCGATCAGGTCGGCGCCCACGCCTTGCGGAGTGAAATGGCTGTGCAGGTTGGTTTGCGGGTCCAGCGCCCAGGCTCCGCCATCGCTGCCCATCGGCACCCGGGACATCGACTCGACACCGCCGACCACCACCAGGTCCTCGTAACCGGAGCGTACTTTCATCGCGCCGAGGTTGACCGCTTCCAGCCCCGAGGCACAGAAACGGTTGATCTGTACCCCCGCCACACTGACATCCCAATCGGCCACCTGCGCGGCGGTCTTGGCGATGTCCGAGCCTTGATCACCGATCGGCGTCACGCAACCGAGCACCACGTCATCGACCTGGCTGGTGTCCAGGGCCGTGCGCTGTTGAAGCGCCGTGAGCAGACCGGCCACCAGGTTCACCGGCTTGACGCTGTGCAAGGCGCCATCGGCCTTGCCTTTGCCACGGGGCGTGCGTAACGCGTCGAAAATCAATGCTTGGGTCATGACGTCCTCGAACCGCAGTGCAGGAGAGTAAAAACACAGTGCCCACTCTTGGCCCGAGCCGCGTTTGATTCAATGACCGCAGCGCTCACAGACGTTGACGCACACGCTCAGACGGACGGTAGTCAGCTACCGGTTTGACCGATTCAGCACACCAAGCTGTCTAGCCAAAGGGCGGCAAAGAAGCTGGCAATAGGCCTCATGCCTTTTTTAAAGCAAATCGCAAGGACACCATACGAAATGGATCTAAACCAAGCGCAGCGCGGGCTCTAAGGTGAACTTGTACGAAGTTGTCGTCGGGTTTTGCCGAGGCGCTCGTCACTACAGGAAGTGCAACGCGCTGCCGACATGGAGCTATGCAGGCAGGCATCAGGAAATAACAAAAAAGGCGGTCAAGCCATGTTCAAACAATCGAAAGTACGTCAAGCCGGGCTCATCCTTTTCGCCACCACGCTGTTATTGATATTGCCGAACCTGACCAAGGTCATCGGCTAGTCGCGTCTAAAAGATACGGCGTCACAGTTTTTGAATTGCCACTCTCAAAATGTGACTGGCCCGCTACCCGGGCCAGCGTGGCTGTGCCAACCTTGATGGCACTTCCACGACATGGACGGCGATCACTTGAAAATGCTCATTCTGCTCGGGGCCCTGCTATTCGGCTCGCCCCTCTATGCCGCACAGCTGAACCTGGAGCTGGGCGCGAACAGTCGCACCTGGCAGACCGAGGAATTGCTCAAGCACCCTCAGGTGCAAACCATCAGCATCAGCAACGACGTTTCCTACAAACGGGACATGAGCTACCGCGCCGTGCCCCTGTCCGCACTGCTGACCGGTATCAAGCCTGACGACCACCTGCAAGCCGTGGCCCTGGATGGTTTTGCCGCCGAAATGAGCGCTGCACCGCTGCTCAATACCCGGGGCGCACGGGCATGGCTGGCGATTGAAGACCCGGCCAAACCCTGGCCACCGCTGTCCGCCGACAAGCCGGGGGCCGGGCCGTTCTATCTGGTCTGGACCGATCCGCAGGCCGGCAACATCAGCCCCGAACAATGGCCGTTCCAGGTGGCGAGCATCAAGCGCCTGGCGCCGGTGGCCGAGCGCTTTCCCGCCCTGCTGCCCGATCCGGCCCTGAAGGCGGATGATCCGGTGAACAAGGGGTTTGCCTTGTTCCAGAAGAACTGCCTGGCGTGCCATCGACTCAATGGCGCCGGGGACGCGCAGTTCGGGCCGGACCTGAATATTCCGTACAACCCGACCGAGTATTTCGGTGCGGATTTCCTCAAGCGCTACATTCGCGATCCACAGAGTTTGCGCCAGTGGCCGCAGGCGAAGATGCCCGGGTTTTCAGCCGAGGTGTTGCCGGATGGGGATCTGGGGATGCTGGTGGGGTATTTGCAGCATATGGTTGGGCGCAAGGTTAGGCACTGACACCATTCCCTGTGGGAGCGGGCTTGCCCGCGAAAGCGGTGTGTCAGTCACAAAAATACTGACTGAAAAGACGCCTTCGCGGGCAAGCCCGCTCCCACAGGGTTCAGTGGTGTCCCTGCTTACTGCTGTTGCACCGAAATCACCGGCGCCGGCGTCGGTGAAACCAGCACCTTGGCGTGCATCTGCTCACACCCGCCGCCCCGGCGCATGCCGCGCACCGGGCAGGCATCCAGGTAATCCAGGCCCACCGCCAGTTTCAGGTGACGTTCCGGCCGGGCCAGTTCATTGGTCACGTCGAAGCTGTACCAGGCGTCATCCAGCCAGGCTTCGGCCCAGGCATGGCTGGCCAGGTGTTCGCTGTTCTCGCTGTACAGATAACCCGACACATACCGCGCAGGAATGCCCAGGCTGCGGGTGCAGGCAAGAAATGCATGGGTGTGGTCCTGACACACGCCGGAGCGCCCGGCGAAGGCCTGGGCCGCGCTGGTGTCCACTTCCGTGGAGCCCGGCGTGTAGGTCATGTACTGGTTGAGCCCATGCATCAGATCGATCAATGCCGTGCGGTCGCGGCGTTGCTTGCACGCCTGCTCGGCGAACGCACGCAAGGCCGCGTCGGCTTCGGTCAATCGAGTGAAGCGCAGAAACGGCAGCGCCGACTGGCTCTCGTGCTCGGCCTCGCGCAACTCGTCGATGTCGACCTGGCCGCGGGCACCGATGATGATCGCTTCGTGCGGCTCATCCATGGTCAGCACATGCAGGATGTTGCCGAACGGATCGAGTTGCGCCCGCACCGGGCGCGGCAGGTCGAGCTGCCAGCTGAGCACGTGCTGGCGCTCGCTGTCATGGGGCGTCAGTCGCAGATACTGGATGCTCGCCCGCACCTTGTCTTCGTAGTGATAGGTGGTCTCGTGGCTGATGGAAAGTCTCATGCGGCCTCCAGATAAGAACTGTGAATCGCGTTACCCAACTGGCGCACCAGTGGGATGAACTCGGTCAGCCAGGCGTGCAGGCCTTCGTCGAGGATTTCGCTGATGCCGGTGTAGCGCAGGCGTGCGTCGATTTCTGCCGCCAGTCTTTGGGCGGGACGACCGTTGGCCCCCGGCAATTGCGCGAGGATCTGGTCGATTTCTTCGGTGCAGGCGCGCAGGGAGCGCGGCACGTCGGCGCGCAGCAACAGCAACTCGGCGACATGCCGGGCGCCGGGAGCGTCGCGATAGATTTCCGTGTAGGCCTCGAACGACGACAACGCCCGCAGCAATGCGCTCCATTGGTAATAGGCGTGAGCGGTGCCATCGCTGACCGCTTCGGCCTGGTCGCCAGCCATTTCGTAGCGGGCGTCGAGCAGGCGCAAGGTGTTGTCCGCCCGTTCGATAAAAGTCCCCAGGCGAATGAAACGAAACGCATCGTTACGCATGATGGTGCCGTAGGACGCGCCCCGGAACAGGTGGGAACGTTCCTTGATCCACTCGCAGAAACGGCTCATGCCGTAGCGACTGAGGCCCTGTTCGGCAATGCCGCGAATCTCCAGCCAGGTGGCGTTGATGTTTTCCCACATGTCGGCGGTGATGCGCCCACGCACCGCATGGGCGCTGGCCCGCGCGGCACCGAGGCAGCTGTAGATGCTCGCCGGGTTGGCCGCATCCAGGGCGAAGAAATGCAGTAGCCGTTCGGCATGCAATTCGCCGTGGCGCTCCAGGTAATCGTCGAGGGTGCCGGTGATCAACAGCGGCATGGCCAGCTCGTGCAAACCGTCGCCACGCCCGTCTTGCGGCATCAGCGACAGCGAATAGCTGATGTCGAGCATCCGTGCGAGGTTTTCCGCCCGCTCCAGGTAACGCGACATCCAATACAAATCCGAGGCAGTTCTACTTAACATGGCAGGCTTCCTTTAATCCTCGACCACCCAGGTGTCCTTGGTTCCGCCACCCTGGGAGGAATTGACCACCAGGGAGCCTTCGCGCAGGGCGACACGGGTCAGGCCGCCGGGCACGACCCGGGTTTCACGCCCCGACAGGACAAACGGCCGCAGGTCGATATGGCGTGGCGCGATGCCGTTTTCGACAAAGGTCGGACAGGTCGACAGCGACAGCGTCGGTTGTGCGATGTACGCATGGGGCTTGGCGATGATCCGCGCGCGGAAGGCTTCGATTTCCGCCGCCGTGGCCGCCGGCCCCACCAGCATTCCGTAACCGCCGGAGCCCTGGGTTTCCTTGACCACCAGTTCTGGAAGATTGGCCAGTACATGGGAAAGTTCAGACGGATTGCGGCACTGCCAGGTCGGTACGTTCTTCAGGATCGGCTCTTCATCGAGGTAGAAACGGATCATGTCGGTCACGAACGGATACACCGACTTGTCGTCCGCCACCCCGGTACCGATGGCATTGGCCAGCACCACGTTGCCGGAACGATAGGACGACAGCAGCCCCGGCACGCCGAGCATCGAATCCGGGTTGAAGGCCAGCGGATCGAGGAAAGCGTCGTCGAGACGACGATAAATCACATCGACCGCTTTCGGCCCGTCCGTGGTGCGCATGTAGACCTTGTCGTCACGCACGAACAGGTCCGCGCCTTCCACCAGTTCCACACCCATTTCCCGCGCCAGGAACGCATGTTCGAAGAACGCGCTGTTGAAGCGACCCGGTGTCAGCACCACCACGCTGGGGTTGTCGATGGGGCTTGAGCTTTTCAGGGTGTCGAGCAGCAGGTTCGGGTAGTGATCGATGGGCGCGATGCGTTGCGCCGCGAACAGCTCGGGGAACAGGCGCATCATCATCTTGCGGTCTTCGAGCATGTAGCTGACGCCGCTGGGCGTGCGCAGATTGTCTTCGAGCACGTAGTAGGTGCCGTCGCCATCACGCACCAGGTCGACGCCGGAGATGTGCGAATAGATATCGCGGTGCAAATCCAGGCCCTGCATCGCCAACTGGTACTGCTCGTTGGCCAGCACCTGTTCGGCCGGAATGATGCCGGCCTTGATGATGCGCTGCTCGTGATAGAGGTCGGCGAGGAACATGTTCAACGCCTTGACCCGCTGGATGCAGCCGCGCTCGACGACCCGCCACTCACTGGCAGGAATGCTGCGCGGAATGGTGTCGAAGGGAATCAGGCGCTCTGTGCCCTGCTCGTCACCATAAAGCGTGAAGGTGATACCGGCGCGATGAAACAACAGATCGGCCTCGCGTCGCCGTTGCGCCAGAAGCTCGTCAGGCGTCTCGGCCAGCCAACGGGCAAACTCCCGATAATGCGGGCGGACCTGGCCGCCGGCATCGTACATCTCATCAAAATAGGTGCGGATCATGCCGTACTCCTTGTCACTCGGACGTCCAGACCTTCGCAAGGCCCGTGCCAGCGGCATAAACGCTTTGATATCAATCGGTTGGATAATGAATGCGCAAGCACCGCACCAATCCTGTGCGGTAAATGCCCCAACCTGATCGCCCCCGCTTCATTGCAAGGCGTGGTTATCGCCTGTCACCAGCATAGCCCGTAGGAGCCGGCTTGCTGGCGAAGGGCCGTTAAGTCATGTGTTGTTCTTCGAGGACGCCATCGCTGGCAAGCCAGCGCCTACAAGGTCGTGTTGAATTAATTGGCGGCGAAAATGAAAACGGCCGACCCGAGGGTCAGCCGTCAACGCTGTTTGTCACTGTTCATAAGGTTATGCGAGTCGCCCTCGTACCTCCTGTTTCACACCCCAGCCTTCGATGATGCCGCCCAATGGCTCGACTACCGCTTCGAAACCCTGTTCGAAGTCGCCGATGTCGTCGTAGGTGGCATACATGACCTTGCACAACTCCAGCGCCCAGGCGCCGTCGTCACGCACACTGACTTGCGCATCCAGGGATTCACCACGATGGAAATGTCCTGCCGCCCTGCGTGCCCGCTCCTCGTCCGGGAAAATGGCGTAGAACTCGATGGGATGAAACCGGGAAAAGTCAAAACCGCCTTCTTTCATGCGGCGCAGCACGCTGCTGCTGATGTCTTCTTGATAGGCTGTGCTCATGAAACGTCCTCCTCAAAACGATGGATAGACTTTCCGTACTCCCTCACCCGCAACCGAACAGCGCGAGCGACGGCAACCGATGTGCCGGCGGGAAACAAGCATGGAGCTGACAAGACCAGACCTTAGCGATCCATTCGCTGATCTCGCTTGCAGAGTAGCCCCAAGATAGAGCCTCTGCCAAGGCCTGGCCGTGAATGTGACAGGAGGTGTATCAGATCGGGGTAATACTGAGGATTTGTATGCTGTTCTGGGATTTCAGGCTTTTGACCGTCGGATTGTCGGTGCGGCCATCCAGATCATTGAGGTCGAGTTCGGCGGCAACCGGCAGGCGACGCGCGAGGATGAGTTTGGCGGCCTGCTCGTTGTTCGGGCATTCCGCGCTCTCGAAGACTTCGTCAACTTGTTCGCCGTGATCATCTACGAAGGTGACTCTCCACTTTTGCATTGGTGCCTCCTCGATAAAACCCATGGACGGGCTTACACCTATCTCGACCTTGTTAGCTGGCTAATTGTTCCGGTGGATCTGCCCCCATCGCAGATCTCTGTAGGAGCGAGCCTGCTCGCGAAAAACTTGAGAACGCCGCGTTAAATCAGACAACCCGCGTCATCGTTCACGTCCCTCGCGAGCAGGCTCGCTCCTACAGGTCTGCGTTTCAATCCATCAGTCGTTGCTTGGTTTGTTCACTGCCTGCAAGACGTACTGCGGCAAGGCGAACGCGCCGATGTGGATTTCTGGATTGTAGTAGCGGGTGATGATGCCGCTGCCCGTGAAGCGCTGTTGCAGGGTTTCGCGGGACAACTTGCGATAAGCGGTATTGGTCGCGCCCCAGGCGAAGGTCATCGAGCCACCGATGTAGGTCGGCACGGCGGCCTGGTAGAAGTGCCAGTCCGGGAACAGGCTGCGCAGGCGACCGGCGGTCGTCTTCACTTCTTCGATCTGCATGAACGGCGTGCCGTTCTGGGTCACCAGGATGCCGCCTTCGTTCAGGCAGCGGTGGCAGGCCTGGTAGAAGTTTTCCGAGAACAGCACTTCGCCCGGCCCGATCGGGTCGGTGGAGTCGGAAATGATCACGTCGAATTTTTCAGTGGTGGTGGCGACGAAACGCATGCCGTCGTCGATCACCAGGTTCAGGCGTGGATCATCGAACGCACCCTTGGAATGGTTCGGCAAGAATTCCTTGCACATGTCGACCACGGTGCCGTCGATCTCGACCATGGTGATGTGCTCGACACCGCGGTGCTTGGCCACTTCACGCAGCATGCCGCCGTCGCCGCCGCCGATGATCAGTACGCGCCTGGCGCTGCCATGGGCGAGGATCGGCACGTGGGTGAGCATTTCGTGATAGATGAATTCGTCGGCTTCGGTGGTCTGGATCACGCCGTCCAGCGCCATGACACGGCCCATGCGCGGGTTTTCGAAGATCACCAGGTGCTGGTGCTCGGTGCGCACTTCGTGCAGCAGTTTTTCCATGCGAAAACGCTGGCCATAGCCTTCGTAGAGGGTTTCCAGGTAGTCGTTGGCAGGGGTGTTGCTCATGGGAAGTGCTCCGATGAATGCGGGTGGCAACGGACGGTTACCCGCCCATGATGGCCATTCGATTGTCTCGATTGACCGGGAAAGGCGCGCATTCTACGTCGCGGAACATGACAGGTCGAACCTTCGTCATCGAAGTACCCGCAGAACATTGTGGGAGCGAGCCTGCTCGCGAAGCAGGCGATGCGGTGCTTCAGTGGCTGCGCGTCATCGTTCTTCGCGAGCAGGCTCGCTCCCACAGGGTTCAGTGTCGCCTGTTCAGATTTTGACGTTGCCCCGCGGCCCGGCGATGGCCCAGATGATCAGCCCCAGCACCGGCAACAGCGCGATCAGCAGTACCCAGACGACTTTCATCCCGGTCCCGGCGCTACTTTTGAATACGTTGATGATGGCCCAGATGTCCAGGGCGAAGATGATCAAGGCAACCAGACTATTGAACGTGGAACCCATGGTGACGCTCCTGATGAGTGATTTGCCCTCTCAGGATAGACGGTCGTCGCGAGGGCTCCCTCTTTATTGACAGTGTCTGGCAGTCAGACGTGGATCGCCACTTTCAGGGCTTCCAGGGATGGCTCGGCCTTGATGCCGGCTTGCGCGCACAATTCCAGCACGCGGGGCAGGTCATTGCCGTAGACCAGCACCACCTGCAGCTCGTCATCGAGCAACTGGCTGAAGTTCATCAGCGTGTAGCCACCATTTTCCTTGTTCAGGCTGCTCATCTGCACCTGGATGCGGTTGAGCGCCGTCAGCGCTTCGGTCTTGGCCAGTTGCTTGGGCTTGAGATTGAAGTCCACGCCCGGGCCGAACGAGGCAACGATCTGGGCGAACAGGTCCATGTAGGTGTCCGCCTGGAACAGCACCGTTTCCGGCAGGCTGCCGACCACCACCCACTCGCCCAGCGGGATCGGGAAAGTGTCGTCGTAGTTGATGTCCGGATTGGCGGCCAGAAAAGCCTGTGGATCGGCGTAGGCCTGGGCCGCTTCGTCCGCAACCTTGAGGATTTCGTCTTCGCCCATGCACCCGGAGCTGATTTTGCTGATGAGTTCGACGAGTGCGGCTTTCATGGGACGGGTCCTGTAGCGAGGGGAATTTTGAAGGCGCGAAGAATAACGCATTACGGGGTGAAATGCGGACCTGTGACAAGGGACTTGCCCCCTCGCCACAGGATTCAACGTCAGCCCAGCAATTTTTCCAACTGCGCAACGGTATCGGCAGCGCCCATGGTCTTGGCCGCTTCCAGCGCGGTGATGCCATTGGCGTCCTTGGCTTTCGGGTCGGCGCCCTTGCTGATCAGGTAGTCGACCACTTCGACGCGGTTGAACATCGCCGCCATCATCAACGCCGTGCGGCCATCGAAGGACGAGCCTTCAACCTGCGCGCCGCCCTCGACCAGGGCCTTGATCACCGCCAGGTCGCCCTTGAAGGCGGCGCCGGCAATCGGGCTCTGGCCGTTGTCGTTGCGGATCTCCGGGTCAGCTTTGTGTTCGAGCAGGACTTTAACCGTGTCCACATGACCGTGGTACGCGGCCAGCATCAGCAAGGTGTCGCCCTTGTGGTTACGCAGGTTCGGCGGCAAACCCTTGGTCAGCAGCGCGGCCATCATCGCCGCATCGCCCTCCCGTGCCTTGTTGAATACCTGTTCGGCAAATTCGGCGGCTTCTTCGGGGGTCATCTGGCGGCTTTTGTCTGACATTGGGCACTCCCTTTTCTGTCATTCGTAAAAGCCGACAGTTTCACGAGCGACCCCGGCACTGTCACTTGTTTTTTCTCATGGGCCGTCATAGCCGGATTCAATAGCGGTACTTGCCGCCGTGAATATCAGACAGCAACTGTTGCGTAACCTGCACGTAAGTCTGGGTGCCCGGCAGCCAGGCAAAGATCGGGTCGTCACCGGTTCGGCCCGGGTCGAAGGCTTCATCCTTGAGCCGGGTCTTCTGATACTTGAAGGTGCCGGTGGTTTCCATTTTCACCTTCACCCGCAGGAACAACGGTACCGCATAGGCCGGCATTTGCTGGCGGGCAAAGGCCAGCAGCTCGCTGAAGTCCAGGGTGGCCAGGGATTCGGACGGGGTGATCGCCGCCATTCCGGCGCGGCCATTGGTGTTGCGGATTTCCACGCCATAGGCCACGGCTTCGGAAATAAGCGGGTGCTGCAGGAGGATGTTCTCGACCTCGGTGGTCGAGACGTTTTCGCCCTTCCAGCGGTAGGTGTCGCCCAGGCGGTCGACAAACTGCGCATGACCAAAACCGATGTTGCGCAACAGGTCGCCGGTGTTGAAGTAGCGGTCACCTTTGGCGAACACATCGTGCAGCACGACCCTGGCGGTTTTCTGCGGATCGGTGTAGCCGTCCAGCGGCGCCTTGTCGTCGATCTTTGCCAGTAACAGCCCCTGTTCGCCCTTGGCGACCTTGCGCATCAGGCCATTGGTCTGACGAATCGGCGCGCCGCTGTCGTGGTCGTACGCCACCAGCTCCCAGGACATCAGGGAAAAACCGATGGTGTTGTCGAAATTCAGGATGTTGGTGAAACCGATATTGCCGTCGCTGGCGGCGTACAGCTCACAGATGTGATTGACCGCGAAGCGGGTCTTGAACTCGTTCCAGGCGCCGGGACGCAGGCCGTTGCCGATCATCTTCGTCACAGCGTGTCGGCTGTCGTCGACGCTCGGCGCTTGATCTACCAGATAGCGGCACAGTTCTCCGACATAACCGATGGTGGTTGCCCGGTACTTGCGCACGTCGTGCCAGAAGCGACTGGCGCTGAACTTGCGGCGGATGGCGAACCCGCTGGCCCCGCTGACGGCCGAACCCCAGCACACGCAAAGGCCCGTGGCGTGGTACAGCGGCAAGGTGCAATAGACGACGTCGTCGGGGTGCATGTCCAGGGCGATCATGCCGAAACTCGCCGAGCTGCGCATCCAGCGGCCGTGCTTGAACACGCCGGCCTTGGGCAGCCCGGTGGTGCCCGAGGTGTAGATGTAAAAGCAGGGATCGTCGAAGAAAATCCGCTGGCTGCTCGCCGGGTTGTCGTTGCTGTCGTCGAGGCTGACGGTCATCAGGTTGATGAAACCTTCAGGTGCGATGCCCGGTTGGCGCGAGGTGTCCTGATCGGCGACGAACCAGGTCCGGTCAGCCTTGATCGACACCCGATCACGCACCGCCAGGTACGCCGGCACCAACTCCTCACCGACAATGATCGCCACCGGCGTCACCAGATTCACGCTGTGCACCAGGGTGTCGCGGGTCTGTGAGGTATTGAGCAGCGCACTGATCGCGCCGACCTTGGCCACCGCCAAAATCGTCACCAGCAGTTCCGGGCGGTTCTCGATGAAAACCGCCACCACATCACCCTTGCCGATGCCTTGACCGATCAGGTGATGGGCAATGCGGTTGGCCCATTGGTTGACCTCGCTGTAGCTGAGCGTTACGTCGTCCTGCAACAGCGCCGGGCCATCCGGGTTACGCAGCGTGGCTTGCTCGAAACTCCAGCCCAAACCACACGCTTGGGTCGGGTCCTTGACGTTGGCGACCTTCATGCCCTTCACCACCCGGGGGATGGCTTTGGCGATGGCAGGCAGCTTGCGGAGCATCATGCCCCAGGTAATCGTGTCGTTCGACGTGCGGCTCATGATGCTCCCGTTCGCTCTTTTTATTGTCGGGCGGCGATGACTGAGCCCGAAAATACGTCAAGGGTTCTTGAGCTGTACACGCGGTTTTTGAAATGTTTTGTATCTGCGATCTTGATCTGCGATCTAGACGATCCCGTGCACGTACTTTGGTTCCATCGAGTCGCCGACGTACCTGCAAAATGCAGGATGCACGATGGCCATTCATGCAGATTGCACGAAAGCAAAAATCGCTAAAAATCGTAACTTGTTGATTTTATTTAAAATTACTCGAATAAAAACACTGGCACAAAGGCTGCAACGGTCTCCCCATGCTTGCTATTCAAGTCATCACGGAGCCGAACGACATGAGCCTGATCCAGGAAAAATTTGCGTCCCTGTTCTCCAACTACAAGGTCATCACCCAGGCCCGCCCTGACGGCGGAATCCTGCTGACCCTGAGCGGCAGCGAAGGCCGAGTGTTCAAGCGTTCCATTTCCTACCAGCAATTGCACAACGGCGACCAACTGACGTGGGTCATCAGTGCGATTCGCCGCGACCTCGCCGAACAAGCCAGTGAACTGCCGCAGATTTCCTTGCTGCAAAGCCAGCAACGGTTTGCGTTGCCGACCTATCACTCGCTGTAAACAGTTGTGGGAAAAACACTGTGGGAGCGAGCCGGCTCCCACAGGTGATGTGGCGTTTAGAAATTAGCGGGATGTATCCGCGCGAAGCTGTCCACGGTGACATGCCCTGCCAGTTCCCCGCCTTCGCGAGCCAGGCCGCACGTGGCCATCCCCGCTGCACGCGCCGCATCCAGTTCCTCGACAATGTCCGACAAAAACAGAATCTGCCCCGCCTCGACGTTGATCGCCTGGGTGATGTTGGCGTAGGACTGCGCCTCGCGCTTGGGTCCCGACGTCGTGTCGAAGTAACCGCTGAACAGCGGCGTCAAATCCCCCGCCTCCGAGCAACCGAAGATCAGCTTCTGCGCCTGAATCGAGCCCGAGGAATAAACGAACAGTTGATAGCCCTCCTGGTGCCAGCCCTTGAGCGCTTCAACGGCGTCCGGGTACACATGTCCCTTCAACTGCCCGGCCTGATAGCCCTGCTCCCAAACCATTCCCTGCAACGCTTTCAACGGCGTGGCCTTGCGGTCTTCGGCGATCCAGCCGAGCAGGATCTCGATGACCCGTTCGACGTCGGCCTGCGGTTCGTTGCTGTCACGGCGCACGACAGCCAGTTGTTCGGCCACGTCCGCACGCCCGGCGTGCTGGCGGACAAACGCCGGCAGATGTTTGGCGGCATAGGGGAACAGCACGTCGAACACAAAACTCACCGCGCTGGTGGTGCCTTCGATGTCGGTGAGAATCGCTTTGATCGGCATCGACTCAGTCCTCCAGACGCGGGAATTGGTCGGCGATGTCTTCGCCGGTGAAATTGGCCACCCAGCCATCCGGGTTATTGAACAGGCGGATCGCAATGAAATGCGGGTGCTCGCCCATGTCGAACCAGTGTCTGGTACCGGCCGGCACCGAGATCAGGTCGTTTTTCTCGCACAGTACGGCGTAGACGTAATCGTCGATGTGCAAGGTAAACAAGCCACGCCCGGCGACGAAAAATCGCACTTCGTCTTCGCCATGGCGGTGTTCGTTGAGGAACTTGGCGCGCAGCTCGGCTTTTTGCGGGTGATCGCTGTTGAGGCTGATCACGTCGACGGTGATGTAGCCACGCTCGGTCATCAGTTGGTCGATTTGCGCTTGATAGGCGCCAATCACTTCCTCCTGGCTGGCACCGGGCTGGAGCTTCGCGGCGGCTTGCCAGCGGTCGAAACGCACGCCTTGCTCGGCCAGGGTCGACTGGATGTCTTCGAGATGGGTCAGCACCTTGTTGGGAATTTCAGGGCTGGAGACGTGATAGACGGACAGGCTGCTCATCAGGGCAACTCCTTAACGGTTCATGCTTTAGAGAGCGAGCGCATCTTCAGCTCACACTCGAACAAAAATTCAAAGGCCTCGATCTGCCGCAGGGCATCGCTCATGCGCGCGCCCCAGGTGTACAGGCCGTGGCCGCGGATCAGGTAGCCGACGCAATCGGGATGGGCGTCCAGCCAAGGCTGCACCTTGGCGGCCAGGCGCGCAATGTCCTGGTCGTTGTCGAAAATCGGCACGCGCACCCGGGATTCGTGGGTGGTCACGCCACTGAAGGCTTTTTGCAGTTCGTAGTCTTCGAACTCGATGAAGTCTTGCGGGGTCAGGCGCGACAGCACCGTGGCATTCACCGAATGGGTGTGCAGCACCGCGCCGATCTCGGGTCGCCAGCTGTAAAGCTGAGTGTGCAACAGGGTTTCGGCGGACGGTTTCTTGCCCGGTTCCAGACTGTTGCCCGACAGGTCGGTTGCCAGCACATCGTCGATGCCGAGTTGGCCCTTGTGCTTGCCGGACACGGTCAGCAAGGCCTGGGTCGGCGACAGGCGGGTCGAGTAGTTGCTGCTGGTGGCCGGCGACCAGCCGCGGCCGTACAGAAAACGCCCGGCGTCGATGATTTCCTGGGCGAGTTGTTCACGGGTAAGGCTCATGGCCTGTCCTCTTGCATACGTGTGGCAATGATAACGGCAGCCGCGACGGCTGCGAGACTGGCAATACTAAAGGTCCATGCCGCGCCGAGGGTGTTCCAGCTGTAGCCGGAATACAAAGCGCCCAACGCACCGCCGGTGCCGGCCAGTGCGGCATACAGCGCCTGACCCTGGCCTTGCTGGCGCGCACCGAAGCTACGTTGCACGAACGAAATGGCAGCGGCGTGAAAGCTGCCGAACGTCGCCGCGTGCAGGATCTGGGCGAACAGCAAAATCCATAGGAATTCGGCCAACGACCCGAGCAGCAACCAGCGTAGCGCCGCCAGCAGAAAGCTGGCCATCAGCACCCGGCGCAGGGAAAAACGCGCGAGGATCCTGCTCATGGCCAAAAACATCAACACTTCGGCGACCACACCGACCGCCCAGAGCATGCCGATCACACCACGGCTGTAACCCAGGTGCTCAAGGTGCAGGGTCAGAAACGTGTAATACGGCCCGTGGCTCATCTGCATCAGCGCCACGCAGGCATAAAACGCCAACACACCAGGGTTGCGCAATTGCTGGAGGAACCCCTCCCCGGTCAACCGTTCACCCTGGATCGGTTGCGCGTTGGGCACCCACAGGCTGCTGACCACGATGCCAGCCAGGATCAGCACCAGCGCCATCGGGTAGATGTCCAGGCTCAACCATTCGAACAACCGGCCCAGCGCGACCACGGTGATGATGAAACCAATCGAGCCCCACAGGCGAATCTGGCTGTAGCGCGAGGTCTGTCCCTGCAGATGCGCCAGGGTAATGACTTCGAACTGCGGCAACACCGCGTGCCAGAAGAACGCGTGCAAGGCCATGACCATCGCCAGCCAAGCGTAGGTCTTGCTGACGAAAATCAGCGAAAAGGTCAGCAGCGTGCACACCGCGCCCAAGCGCACGATGGCCAGCCGTCGACCAGTGTAGTCGCCCAGCCAGCCCCAGATGTTCGGCGCCACGCAGCGCATCAGCATCGGAATCGCCACCAGTTCGCCGATGCGCGCGGCACTGAATCCCAGGTGGTGGAAATACAGCGCCAGAAACGGCGCCGTCGAACCGAGCAAGGCGAAATAGAACAGATAGAAACTGGAGAGCCGCCAGTACGGGAGCGCCGCAGTCGCCATCAGACGGCTGCGGCCATGAGGTCAGCCATTTACAGTTGACCCAGCACCGGCGTGCTCACACGCACATCGGCGTTCTGCCCACGGTGACGCAGCAGGTGATCCATCAGCACGATGGCCATCATCGCCTCGGCAATCGGCGTGGCGCGGATGCCGACGCACGGATCGTGACGGCCCTTGGTGATCACTTCCGCCGGGTTGCCATGGATGTCGATGGAACGGCCCGGCGTGGTGATGCTCGACGTCGGCTTCAGTGCCAGGTGCGCAACGATGGGCTGCCCGGAGGAGATGCCGCCGAGAATGCCGCCCGCGTTGTTGCTGAGAAAACCTTGCGGAGTCATTTCATCGCGGTGCTCGGTGCCGCGCTGGGCGACGCTGGCGAAACCGGCGCCGATTTCCACGCCCTTGACCGCGTTGATGCTCATCAGCGCATGGGCCAGTTCAGCGTCGAGGCGGTCGAAAATCGGCTCGCCCAGGCCCGGCATCACACCTTCGGCGACCACGGTGATTTTTGCGCCGACCGAATCCTGGTCGCGGCGCAACTGGTCCATGTAGGCTTCCAGCTCCGGCACTTTGTCCGGATCGGGGCTGAAGAAAGCGTTCTGCTCCACCGAATCCCAGGTCTTGAACGGGATTTCGATCGGCCCGAGCTGGCTCATGTAGCCGCGAATGACAATGCCCTGGCTGGCCAGGTATTTTTTCGCGATCGCACCGGCCGCGACGCGCATCGCGGTTTCGCGGGCCGAGCTGCGTCCACCGCCACGGTAGTCACGCTCACCGTACTTGTGGTGGTAGGTGTAGTCGGCGTGGGCCGGGCGGAACAGGTCCTTGATCGCCGAGTAGTCCTTGGACTTCTGGTCGGTGTTGCGGATCAGCAAGCCGATCGAGCAGCCAGTGGTGCGACCTTCGAACACGCCGGAGAGGATTTCGACTTCGTCGGCTTCCTGGCGCTGGGTGGTGTGGCGGCTGGTGCCGGGCTTGCGACGGTCGAGGTCACGCTGCAGATCCTCCAGGGATATCTCCAGGCCAGGCGGGCAGCCATCGACAATGGCGACCAACGCCGGACCATGGCTTTCGCCCGCGGTGGTGACAGTGAACAGCTTGCCGTAGGTATTGCCGGACATGCAGGACGCTCCGTGAAATGAACCTGAATACGTAATGCGCGCCAGTATACGCAGGCTACCCAAGTAGTTCATCCTCGAACCTTATGGGTGCCCGTGAGTCCAACCGGCATCTTCTTGATGATGGCGCGATGATGCTGCGAGTTTTAGCCTTGAGCCTTACCCTGATTTCCGGCTTCGCCCAGGCGACCGTCCTGCAACGTCCGATCTCGCTGGATACGGGTACCGGCGAGCTTTTTGGCTCGCTGTTACTGCCAAAATCCGACAACCCGGTCCCGGTTGTGCTGATCCTTTCCGGCTCCGGCCCTACGGATCGCGACGGCAACAACACCGACGGCGGGCGCAATGACAGCCTCAAGCGCCTGGCCTGGGTGCTGGCCAAACACAACATCGCCAGCGTGCGCTACGACAAGCGTGGCGTGGCCGCGAGCCTGGCGGCGACCCCGGACGAGCGCAACCTGACAGTGGAGGCCTATGTCTCCGATGCCCAGGCCTGGGGCCAGAAACTCAAGACCGATCCACGCTTCGGCAAGCTGATTGTGCTGGGTCACAGCGAGGGCGCCTTGATCGCCAGCCTCGCAGCGCCGGGCATCGGTGCCGACGCGGTGATTTCGGTCTCCGGAAGCGCGAGGCCGGTCGATCAGGTCATCCGCCAGCAACTGGGCAATCGCCTGCCCCCGCCGTTACTGCTGCGCAGCAATGAGTTGCTCGACAGCCTCAAGGCTGGAAAAACCGACGCCAACGTGCCGCCAGCCTTGCAGGTGATTTTCCGCCCGAGCGTGCAGCCGTACCTGATTTCCCTGTTCCGCCAGGACCCGGCCGCAGCGTTTGCCAGGTTGAAGATGCCGGCGCTGATCATCCAGGGCAGCAACGACATCCAGGTCGGCGTCAATGACGCCAGGCTGCTCAAGGCCGCCAAGCCGGACGCCGAACTGGCGCTGATCGAAGGCATGAACCACGTCATGCGCATCGTGCCCTACGACGTCAAGCGCCAACTGGCCTCCTATAAAGACCCCCAATTGCCCCTGGCAGCGGAACTGGGTACGCGAATCCTCGGATTTATTGACGGACTTCGCACCAGTTAAGCGATGTTTGCTCTCCAGTCTTGAAAAAAACGGCCGATAAGACTTTGTCGCCAACACATTGGTTGGCGACAAGTCGAGCTTGGACAGGATCTCGCCGTTATGACTGACACCCAGACTTCACCCGACACCAGCGCTGAAACAGACGCACCGCCAGCGGTCGAGCTGCCTTGGGCGGACGTCGACGTCGAGCACCACAAGATGCTCCGTCTGGCGCCGCTGAAGACTGACCGCAATACCGGCGGGCGCCCGTTGCGTTTTGTCGAGTTCGGTTATGCCGAGCGCAACGACAAGGCGCGCAGCCTGTTGCGCATGAGCATCACCCTGCCCGCCCAGCGAGTACGCAAGGAACAGAATCATCTGGACGTGTGGGTCGATCACGACGAAAAGCGTGTGCATTTCGGCCCGGACAGCGGCTTGCAGATTGAACCGCTGAACCGTGGCATTGGCCGCTACCTGGCCGCCCAGGGCATCAACTGGGCGAAAAAGCGCTGGCCGACCTACACCGTCGACGGCTTTGACCTGAACAACAAGGATGCCCTGAACGAAGACACCCGCCTGCGCCGCGACCATTTTTTGCGTGTGCACGGTTTCGACGTGGTGTATGCCGATGCCCAGCATCTGAAAGGCAGCGTCAAGGCGGTCAAGGTCGGCGACCTTTCCGGCGACTGGAACAGCGAAAAACTGCAGGTCGTGGAAATTCTCGAGGCGGCGCAGATGCTCCAGCAGGCCGAGCAGAACCTGGCCGAGCAGGAAGTCAAACTGAAGAAACACGAAGAGAAAGTCAGCAAGTACAAGCGTGAAGACGCTGGGCTGCGCTTCACGATTACCTGTCTGGTGGCGTTTGCGGTGTTTCAGGCGGGGTTGCTGATCTGGATTGCCACACACCGATAGTTGGCGGTGCGGCCATTCCTTGTAGGAGCGAGCCTGCTCGCGATGGACTTAAGGGCGACGCGTTTTTCCAGAAAACACGCGTCATCGTTAACGACCATCGCGAGCAGGCTCGCTCCTACAGGAGGGGGTTAAACGCGAGAAGCGAACAGTGCCTGATGCTCCCGGCATTGCTGCGCGCTCAGCATGAACACGCCATGCCCGCCACGCTCGAACTCCAGCCAGGCGAAGTCGACTTCCGGGTACAACGCCTCGACGTGCACCTGGCTGTTGCCCACTTCGACAATCAGCAGCCCCTTCTCGGTCAGATGATCCGCCGCTTCGGCGAGCATGCGCCGCACCAGGTTCAAACCGTCATCACCACAGGCCAGGCCCAGTTCCGGTTCGTGCTGGTACTCGTCCGGCATGTCGGCAAAATCTTCGGCATCGACGTAAGGCGGGTTCGACACGATCAGGTCGAAACGCTGGCCAGGCAAACCCTCGAAACCATCGCCCTGCACGGTGTAGACACGCTCGTCGACGCCGTGGCGTTCGATGTTCTGGTTGGCCACTTCCAGCGCTTCGAACGACAGGTCGGCCAGCACCACCTCGGCATTCTGGAACTCGTAGGCGCAGGCGATGCCGATGCAGCCGGAGCCCGTGCACAGGTCGAGAATCCGTGCCGGCTCGTTGGCCAGCCACGGGGTAAAGCGGTTTTCGATCAGCTCGCCAATGGGTGAGCGCGGGACCAGCACACGCTCATCGACGATGAACGACATGCCGCAGAACCAGGCCTCGCCCAGCAGATACGCGGTTGGCACCCGATCTTCGATGCGGCGCTTGAGCAAAAGCTGCAGGTGAACCACTTCGTCTTCTTCCAGATTGCAGTCGAGGTAGCTGTCGGCGATTTCCCACGGCAGGTGCAGCGCACCCAACACCAGTTGCCGGGCTTCGTCCCAGGCATTGTCGGTGCCATGGCCGAAAAACAGATCCTCCCCATGGAAGCGGCTGACGGCCCAACGGATATGGTCACGCAGGGTGCGAAGGCGGGAAGTGATCACGACGGCAAACTCCAGAAAAATCGACTGGCGATTCTACCAGTCAAAAGGCGCCACGACGACGCGGGAAAACTACCGGTTCAAATGTAGGAATTATCCGTTTTTGTGCCTGGCTATTGAACAAAACGTGACTATTGACAAGGCTACAGGCCAGCAACGACGGCACCTACGATCGTAGCGATTCACAGAACCGCTCAGCCAGAGGACAATGTCGCAAAAGCCCCACTCCAAGGAGCCCCAGAATGTCCGTTCCAAAAACGATGTTTCAACTCAGCGGTCGCGGTTATCCGGCAGCCAAACTGAGTCATGCGACCCTCATCATCATCGATGCCCAGAAAGAGTATTTGAGCGGGCCGCTGGCCCTCAGCGGCATGGATGAGGCCGTCGCGAACATCAAGCAGTTACTCACCGCGGCGCGTGCCGCCGGCCGGCCGATCGTGCATGTCCGCCACCTCGGAACGCTCGGTGGAATGTTCAACCCGCAAGGCGTCGGTGGTGAATTCATTCCGGGCCTGGAGCCACAGAGCGACGAAACCATCATCGGCAAACTGCTGCCGAGCGCGTTCCACGGGACCGAACTGGCCAAGCGCCTGGAGGACCTGGGCGCCCTTGACCTGATCGTCTGCGGCTTCATGAGTCACTCGAGCGTCAGCACCACCGTGCGCGCAGCGAAGAACCTGGGTTTCCGCTGCACCCTTATCGAAGACGCCTGCGCCACCCGCGACCTGCCCTACAAGGGCGGCGTCCTGAGCGCCGCGCACGTTCACCAGACCGAAATGGCGATCATGGGCGACAATTTCGCCACCTTGGCGCAGACCTGTGAACTGATCTGATCGACGCTCAATGAGCGGCCTGAAACGCCGCTCATCCGCAAAAGCCTCTCATTAGCCGTAATTGTCTTAGCCTCAGGAACATCCCGGTCAACTCCCGGTCGAAGGGCCGATACCCATTGAGGAAGGTCGGAATGAAGTTATCCGATGGTTTTGACGCTCGCCGCTTGCGGCCCAAAGGCCAACGCAACTGGCGTTTTCGATTCGGCTTGGCATTCGCTGCGTTGCTGGCAACCTGCGGGGTGCTGCTGGCCATGGCCGGTGCCGCCAGCCTGTTTGGCCACGTACCGGCCCTGGGCGAGTTGAACACCAGCCGTACGGGTGCGGCGGTGATCCTGGTCATCGGCCTGTTCGTGCTGTACCTCGGCGTGTGGCTGTGGCGCCGTTGCCGTCGCCGCTCGCGCCAGTCGCGGGAACTGGCCATGTCCCCGCACCTGATGAAAAAACACGACTGAGCCAAGCGCCGCGCGCGTTTTTGTCGCGCCCGATTCGCCTCGAGTTGGGTAAACTGGCCGCCCTTCGCGGAGGCTGACATGCAAGACGACGATTTTTCCCTGTTCAAAAGCGCGATCCAAGGCGTCAAGCCGATCAAGCACGATCGCGCCGAAACCGGCAAACCCAAGGCTGACCGAGCGCAGATTGCCAAGCTGCGCCAGGCGGCCACCGTGCGCACCGATGCCACCACCGTCGACGGGCTGTCCGATCAGTTCGTCATCGACGTCGGCCCGGAAGACGAGCTGATGTGGGCGCGTGACGGCGTGCAGGAAAGCCAGATGCGCAAGCTCAAGATCGGCCAGATTCCGTTCGAAGGCAGCCTCGACCTGCATGGCATGAACGTGGAAAAGGCCCGGGAAACCCTGTGGGCGTTCCTCGCCGAAGCAACCAGATTCGAAATCCGCTGCGTGCGCGTCACCCATGGCAAGGCCGTACGCCTGGACGGCAAGCGGCCTATGATCAAAAGCCACGTCAACACTTGGCTGCGCCAGCATCCACAAGTGCTCGGCTTCACCTCCTGCCAGGCGAAACATGGCGGTGCCGGCGCGGTTTATGTGATGCTCAAACGCACCATGATGGAAGGTCGCGACGAGTAAAGCTGACGCGTCATGCTTGCAGCGTCGTGTCCGTCACCGTACCCTTGCCCTTTGCGTAAAATCCCACAGGTAGTTTCATGTCCCTGGAACAGAATTACACGGCGATCCTCGGCCAGCTCGGCGAGGACGTTTCCCGCGAAGGCCTGCTCGACACGCCAAAACGTGCCGCCAAAGCCATGCAGTACCTCTGCCGCGGCTATGAACAGACACTGGAAGAGGTCACCAACGGTGCCCTGTTCAGCTCCGACAACAGCGAAATGGTGCTGGTCAAGGACATCGAGTTGTACTCGCTGTGCGAACACCACCTGCTGCCGTTCATCGGCAAGGCTCACGTCGCCTACATCCCGAGCGGCAAGGTCCTGGGCCTGTCGAAGGTGGCGCGCATCGTCGACATGTACGCCCGCCGCCTGCAGATCCAGGAAAACCTCAGCCGCCAGATCGCCGACGCGGTCCAGCAAGTCACCGGCGCCCTGGGCGTTGCCGTGGTGATCGAGGCCAAGCACATGTGCATGATGATGCGCGGTGTGGAAAAGCAGAATTCGTCGATGATCACCTCGGTGATGCTCGGTGAGTTCCGCGAGAACGCCGCCACCCGCAGCGAATTCCTCAGCCTCATCAAGTAATTCGCGGCATAAAAAAACCGGCGTTCATCGCCGGTTTTTTTTCGTCCGCAAAAAATCAGGTAAGCTGCGCGCCTTTCATTCGCACCGTGAGGCTTTCAACGTGTTCGTAAAAGCGCTTCGTGTCGGCCTTGGCCAACTGATCATCTTCATCGACTTCATCACTCGCCCAGGCAAGAAAAATCGCCCCGCCGCTGCTCAGGCTCAAGTCGAATCCGCTGCCAAGGGCCTGACCCTGTATCAATTCCACGCCTGCCCGTTCTGCGTGAAAACCCGCCGCACCCTGCGTCGCCTGAATGTACCGGTGGCCCTTCGCGATGCGAAGAACAACGAACAGGATCGCCAGACCCTGCTGGAGCAAGGCGGCAAGATCAAGGTGCCGTGCCTGCGCATTGAAGAGAATGGCCAGACCACCTGGATGTATGAATCCAAGGTGATCATTGATTATCTGGACAAGCGTTTCGCTGCGGCCTGAGGTTTTTGCGGTGGCGTTGCGGACGCCATCGCCAGCAAGCCGGCTCCTACAAAGTGGCGACCGTCGCCCTTCCCTGTAGGAGCCGGCTTGCTGGCGATCAGGCCGCCACCGTAATCTGCCCCTGACGCACCACCGCCGCCAATCGCTTCAAACCTTCATCCAATCGCGCCGGATCAATGTGGCTGAAGTTCAGCCGCAGATACCCGTGATGCTTGTCCGGCTCAGGGAAGAACGGCTCTCCCGGCATGAACGCCACATCGTTGGCCAACGCCGCATTGAGCAAGGTGCGGGTGTCCAGCGGCTGCTTGAGTTTCAACCAGAAAAACAGCCCGCCCTGCGGCACGTTCCAGTCCGCCAGATCCGAGAAGTGAGTTTCCAGCGCAGCCTGAAACGCATCCCGACGTCCCCGATAGAAATCGCGCAACTCACTGCGATGCTGCTGATACTTCTCACTGCCGATCCATTGCAGTGCCTGCCACTGGCCGACCCGATTGGTGTGCAAGTCCGCTGACTGCTTGAGTTTCAACAGATGGGGAAACAGATCCGGACTGGCGATCAGGTAGCCGACACGCAAACCGGGCAACAGGGTTTTCGACACGGTGCCGGTGTAGATCCAGCTGGCCTTTTTCAGACGGCTGACAATCGGCGTGGCACTGCCGCCGTCGAAGGTCAGTTCGCGGTAAGGCTCGTCTTCGATCAGGGTCACACCGAACTCATCGAGCAGCGCCGCCACCGCATCGCGCTTGGCTTCGCTGTAACGCACCGCCGATGGGTTCTGGAACGTCGGGATCAGGTAGATGAACGCCGGACGATGTTTTTCCAGACGCGCACGCAGCTGCGCCAGATCCGGGCCATCGGCTTCCAGCGGCACGGTGATGCAGTCTGCGCCAAACAACTGGAAAATTTGCAGCGCCGCCAGGTAAGTCGGGGCTTCGAGCAAAATCTCGGTGCCTTTGTCGATGTACAACTTGGCCGCCAGATCGAGGGTTTGCTGGGAGCCGCTGACCACCAACACCTGGCTCGCCTCACAGGCCACTCCCAACGCCCGCGCTTCTGCCGCCAGTACTTCACGCAACGCCGGCTCGCCTTCGCTCATGCCGTATTGGCCGATGGACACCGGCATGTCGGCCCAATCGACCTTGGGCAACATGGCTTCCGCCGGCAGCCCCCCAGCGAACGACATCACTTGCGGACGCTGGGCGGCGGCAAGGATTTCACGAATCAAGGAACTTTTAAGGCGCGAGACACGTTCGGAAAAAGCCATGGAGGTCACCGGTAGCGAGACATGAGGAAAATGAGTCAAACTTGTTGACTGAAATTACGCCTCCCCGAACGGATACGTCAATATGCTTGACCTTAAAAACCCGCTTTCCCAACAGCAGGCGATGGAAGCGTTTTTCTTCGGCTACCAGGCTTTCACCGCCAAGGCCGATGAAATGCTCGAACGTCGCGGCCTGAGCCGGGTACATCAGCGCATCGTGTTTTTCATCGCCCGCTATCCGAACCTGAGCGTCAAGGAGTTGCTGGCGTTGCTCGGGGTGAGCAAGCAGGCGCTGAACATGCCGTTGCGCCAATTGCTGGAGATGCATCTGGTCGAGAGCGTTGCGTCCGAGACCGACAAGCGCAAGCGGTTGCTGGAGTTGACCGCCGAAGGCGTTCGCTTTGAGCAAGCATTACGCCGCGAGCAGGTGAAACTGCTGGAGCGGGTGTTTTCCGAGGCTGGGGAGACGGCGGTGAATGGCTGGTTGGCGGTGAATCTGGCATTGGGGAAAAGTCAGTAAAAATCTACCAGTCCTCAAGTCAGTCATCGCGGGCAAGCCACGCTCCCACCGGATCTTCGTCATTCACACGGTCGGTGAGCGACACAAAACCTGTGGGAGCGTGGCTTGCCCGCGATGGCGTCCGAACAGACGATATATCCCCTTCGCCAAAAAAATCGTCAACAAAACCAAAAACATTATTTGCTTTCTTTGTATACAAAAGCATAATCCACTTCGTGCGAGTTCCTGACCAGACGGTCAACAAATTCGCAAGTACCTCAAAGGGCCGCTGCCACCCCTCTCGGATCCGGCCCTGGAAATAAAAATAAAACTCTTGAGGAGTACTCGCTGTGGAAAGCCGCAAATCCGAAGCATCGACGCTGGATCTCTCGCCGCCACTACGCAATGGCTTGCTGGAACGTCTATTCAAACTCAGTTTGCACGGCACCACGGTGAAGACCGAGCTGATTGCCGGTCTGACTACCTTCATCACGATGGCCTACATCATCTTCGTCAACCCCAACATCATGGCTGACGCCGGGATCGATCATGGCGCGGCATTCGTCGCCACCTGTATCGCTGCGGCCCTGGGTTGCCTGTTGATGGGCCTGTACGCCAACTGGCCGGTCGGCCTGGCACCGGGCATGGGGCTGAACGCGTTCTTCACCTACACCGTGGTCGGCACCATGGGCTACAACTGGGAAACCGCCCTCGGTGCAGTGTTCGTCTCCGGTGTGTTGTTCATGATCCTGACCTTCTCGCGGATTCGCGAATGGCTGCTCAACAGCATCCCGGTCAGCCTGCGCTTCGCCATGGGCGCCGGCGTGGGTCTGTTCCTGGGGCTGATCGGCCTGAAAACCGCGGGTATCGTCGTCGATAGCCCGGCCACGCTGATCAAGCTCGGCTCCCTGCGCGAACCCGGCCCGCTGCTCGCCGCCGTGTGCTTCCTGATGATCGCCATCCTCAGCTACCACAAGGTGTTCGGCGCGATCCTCATCAGCATCATCACCGTGACCCTCGCCGGTTGGGGCCTCGGGCTGGTGCACTACGAGGGCATCATGTCCGCCCCGCCAAGCCTGGCGCCGACCTGGATGGCCATGAACGTCGCCGGCGTGTTCAACATCAGCATGGTCAGCGTGGTCCTGGCATTCCTCTTCGTACACATGTTCGACACCGCCGGTACCTTGATGGGTGTTGCCCAGCGCGCCAACCTGGTCGGCGCTGACGGTCGCATCGAAAACCTCTCCCGCGCCATGAAAGCCGACAGTGCTTCCAGCGTATTCGGTGCGGTAGTCGGCGTTCCACCGGTCACCAGCTATGTGGAAAGTGCTGCCGGTGTTGCAGCGGGTGGTCGGACTGGTCTTACCGCAGTGACCGTAGGTGTGCTATTTATTGCAGCCATGTTCTTCGCACCGCTGGCTGGGATGATTCCTGCCTATGCAACCGCGGGTGCACTGATTTATGTAGCGATGCTGATGATGGGCGGCATGGCCCACATCGAATGGGACGAAGCCACCGACAGCATTCCGGCGATCGTTACCGCAATCATGATGCCGTTGACCTTCTCGGTCGCCGACGGCATCGCGCTGGGCTTCATCACCTACGTGGCGATGAAGGCAGGCACTGGCAAGTACAAGGAAATTTCCGTGAGTCTGTGGGTGCTCTGCGCGATCTTCATCGCCAAGTTCATCTTCCTGTAAACCTTACGCGGGACCCGCTTGAAAACAGCCTCACCCCGTCGGGTGGGGCTTTTGTGCAAATGGAGGAAAGTGATGAGTCTGGAAACCTGGCTGCTGTTCAGCGGCGCTGCGCTGATAGTGATCCTGATCCCGGGACCGCTGTCGTTGCTGATGATCAGCAACAGTCTGAATTACGGCTTGGTCCGTTCCTACCCGGCGTTTCTGGGCGGCGTGATTGCCTCGATCTGCCTGCTGAGCGCCTCGGCGCTGGGCCTGGGTGCGTTGCTGCTGGCGTCGGAGCAGTTGTTCAGCGCCCTGAAAATCGTCGGTGCCTTGTACCTGTTCTACCTCGCCTGGCAGAGCTGGCAGCAATCGCGCCTGCCCTCCCACGGCGCTGAAGTGCCACAGGCTGCGCCGGTGCCGCGTTTTCGCGCATTGTTCGGGCGTGCATTCATGCTCGGCGCGAGCAATCCGAAGGACATTCTGTTCTTCGCCGCTTTCCTGCCGCAGTTCCTGAACGCCGAACAGGCGTTCCTGCCGCAGTTGCTGGTGATGATTGCGACCTGGACCGTGCTCGACCTGCTGTGCAAGTTGGCCTACGGGCTGGGCGCCCATGGTGCGGCGCGGTATCTGCGCAGCGGCAAGGGACAGAGCTGGTTCAACCGGATCAGCGCGGGGTTGTTCAGTGGGGCGGGTGCAGCGTCCCTGCTGAGCCGCTAAAAGCATCGCCGGCAAGCCAGCTCCCACAGGTTAAAGGGTGTTCACATGTTTTGTGTACGACCCGGACACTGTGGGAGCTGGCTTGCCAGCGATGGCGCCAGCCCGGTCGCCACTTTTCTCCAGGCGAAAAAAAGCCCGCAGTGTGAGCGGGCGAAAGACCAAAGAAGCTATATGCGCAGTCGCTTCCAGGGTGCAGCAGCTGCCTGGGGGATCAGCTGCCGCGGTACGTGGAGTAGCTGTAAGGCGAAATCAGCAATGGCACGTGGTAGTGATCCTGCTCGGCAGAGATGCCGAAACGCAGCACCACGACATCCAGGAAGGCCGGCTCCGGCAGCTTGACGCCACGTGCACGGTAGTAATCGCCGGCATGAAACTGAACCTGATAGACCCCGGTGCGGTAGTCATCGCCTTGCAGCAGCGGTGCATCGACACGGCCATCGCTGTTGGTGACTGCAGTGGCGACCAATTCCAGCTGCGAACCTTCAACGCGGTACAACTCGACCTTGATCGAGCTGCCCGGGCAACCGTGTGCTGCGTCCAAAACGTGTGTAGTCAAACGTCCCATTGATTCTGCGCGCCTGCCTGCGTGGAGCAGTCAGACTTCGCGCCTCCCGAAGTCAGTTGAAAAGGAGACCGCACCGATTCGGAGCACGAAAAGCTGCGGCGAGCGATTGATTAAGACA
Organism: Pseudomonas sp. S2_H10; assembly: GCF_054668285.1. Lineage (NCBI taxonomy): Bacteria > Pseudomonadati > Pseudomonadota > Gammaproteobacteria > Pseudomonadales > Pseudomonadaceae > Pseudomonas > Pseudomonas sp. S2_H10. The sequence continues at coordinate 5,651,349 of NZ_CP162754.1, read as the reverse complement.
CTTTTTAAAAAAATTGTACACAATAAAAACGACATTTTTCGCATCACCCCCGCCACCGGTACATTTACCGTCGATTTACCGCAGAACCGCACGCCCCATGAACCCTTCAGCGAATTACTGACCATTCAGGCAGATTTCTTGCAGGCTCACGCCAATAGCAGTAAAAGATGACAGTCGGTGAAAAATGCGAAAATTCAGGCTTACAAAGTGAATATAAAGTTGTATACAATCAGCCCATCGCTGTGACGCCAGCCTGCCATCCAATTTTCAGCTGCGTCACACCAACCGTCATCATCGAACAAGAAGGAAGCCTGCAGTGAGCGCTGACTACCCACGCGACCTGGTCGGTTACGGCAGTAACCCTCCTCATCCACACTGGCCGGGCAATGCCCGCATCGCCCTGTCGTTCGTACTCAATTACGAAGAAGGCGGCGAGCGCAACATCCTGCACGGCGACAAAGAGTCCGAAGCCTTCCTCTCGGAAATGGTTTCCGCCCAGCCGCTGCAAGGCGCGCGCAACATGAGCATGGAATCCCTTTACGAGTATGGCAGCCGTGCCGGCGTGTGGCGGATCCTCAAGCTGTTCAAGGAATTCGACATTCCGCTGACCATCTTCGCCGTGGCCATGGCCGCCCAGCGCCACCCGGACGTGATCCGCGCCATGGTCGATGCCGGCCACGAGATCTGCAGCCACGGCTATCGCTGGATCGACTACCAGTACATGGACGAAGCCCAGGAACGCGAGCACATGCTCGAAGCGATCCGCATCCTCACCGAAATCACCGGCGAGCGCCCACTGGGCTGGTACACCGGCCGCACCGGCCCGAACACCCGTCGCCTGGTGATGGAAGAAGGCGGTTTCCTCTACGACTGCGACACCTACGACGACGACCTGCCCTACTGGGAACCGAACAACCCGACCGGCAAGCCGCACCTGGTGATCCCGTACACCCTGGACACCAACGACATGCGCTTCACCCAGGTCCAGGGCTTCAACAAGGGCGACGACTTCTTCGAATACCTCAAGGATGCGTTCGACGTGCTCTACGCCGAGGGCGCCGAAGCACCGAAGATGCTGTCGATCGGCCTGCACTGCCGCCTGATCGGCCGTCCGGCGCGTCTGGCTTCGCTCAAGCGCTTTATCGAATACGCTAAAAGTCATGAACAGGTGTGGTTCAGCCGTCGCGTCGACATCGCGCGCCACTGGCAAGAAACCCACCCGTACACAGGGGCTGCCAAATGAGCACCTTTCAAACCGTCAAGCCATCGAGCCTGAGCCGCGACGCCTTCGTCGCCGCTTTCGCCGACATCTACGAACATTCGCCATGGGTAGCCGAGAAGGCTTACGACCTGGGTCAGGACGCCTCGATCGACCAGATCGAAACCCTGCACCAGCGCATGAGCGACATCCTGTTGAGTGCTGATCACGCAAGCCAGCTTGCCCTGATCAACGCTCACCCGGACCTGGCCGGCAAAGCCGCCGTCCAGGGCGAGTTGACCGAAGCCAGCACCAATGAACAGGCTGGCGCCGGTATTCACCAATGCACGGCCGAAGAGTTCCAGCGCTTCACCGAGCTGAACGACGCCTACAAAGCCAAGTTCAAGTTTCCCTTCATCATGGCGGTAAAAGGCAGCAACCGGCATCAGATCCTCGCGGCGTTCGAAACGCGCATTCACAACTCGGCAGATACCGAATTCAAATGCGCGCTGGCGGAGATCAACAAGATCGCCCTGTTCCGATTACTGACCCTATAGCGATCCTGGCCCGAGCACGTTCAAGAACGCCGAACGCGCCCAGGGCCCCGAGAGCATCCCAAGCCACTTATTTAAAGGCAGACAAGAAGAATGAAAGCTTACGCCGTACCTTTCGAGAAGTTCGTCAACCTGGCCGATGCCCGCCTGGGCACCAAAATCATCTCGGTCACCGATGACTGGTTCGCAGACGCCAATCGTCTGTTCCAACCGACCCCGGCCGTATGGAAGGAGGGCGTGTTCGATGACAACGGCAAGTGGATGGACGGCTGGGAATCGCGCCGCAAGCGCTTCGAAGGCTTCGACAGCGCCGTGATCCGCCTGGGCGTACCGGGTTCGATCAAGGGCGTCGACATCGACACTTCATTCTTCACCGGCAACTTCCCGCCATCGGCCTCCCTGGAAGCGTGCTTCCTGGCGTCGGGCGAGCCTGATGACAACACCCAGTGGACTGAAGTGCTGTCCGCCGTCGAGCTGCAAGGCAACAGCCACCACTTCCACGAAATCAACAACGACCAGGCCTTCAGCCACCTGCGCTTCAACATCTACCCGGATGGCGGCGTGGCCCGCCTGCGCGTGTACGGCATCCCGCACCGCGACTGGTCAGCTGTTGGCGACAACGAGCAAGTCGACCTGGCTTCCGCCCTGAACGGTGGCCGCGCCCTCGCCTGCTCCGACGAACACTTCGGCCGCATGAGCAACATCCTCAACCCGGGCCGTGGCATCAACATGGGCGACGGCTGGGAAACCGCGCGTCGCCGTACCCCGGGCAATGACTGGGTCATCGTCGCGCTGGGTCATGCCGGTGAAGTCGAGAAAGTCATCGTCGACACCCTGCACTTCAAGGGCAACTACCCGGATACCTGCTCGATCCAGGGCGCGTTCGTGAAGGGCGGTACCGACAGCCAGATCGAAACCCAATCGCTGTTCTGGCGCGAACTGCTGCCGGCACAGAAGCTGGAAATGCACGCCGAACACACCTTCGCCGAGCAGATCAAGGCACTGGGCCCGATCACCCACATCCGCCTGAACGTGTTCCCGGATGGCGGTGTGAGCCGCCTGCGCGTACTGGGCAAGGTCGCTAAATAAGCGCTGAACCCAATCGCGGGCAAGCCCGCTCCCACAGGGATCTGAGGTGTACATAGATCCTGTGGGAGCTGGCTTGCCAGCGATGACGATAGAACCAACAACACAGAATTCGGAAAAGAACAGCATGCGCACATTGACGATTGAACCGCTGACCAAAGAAGCCTTCGCCCCTTTCGGTGACGTGATCGAAACCGACGGCAGCGATCACTTCATGATCAACAATGGTTCGACCATGCGCTTCCATAAACTGGCTGTGGTCGAAACCGCTACGCCAGAGGACAACGCGATCATCAGCATCTTCCGCGCGGACGCGCAGGACATGCCGCTGACCGTGAGCATGCTGGAGCGCCATCCGCTGGGCAGCCAGGCTTTCATTCCGCTGCTCGGCAACCCCTTTCTGATCGTGGTCGCGCCACTTGGCGATGAACCTGTATCAGGCTTGGTCCGCGCCTTCGTCACCAACGGCAGGCAGGGCATTAATTACCATCGCGGCGTTTGGCACCACCCGGTGCTGACGATCGAAAAGCGGGATGACTTCCTGGTGGTTGATCGCAGTGGCACAGGCAATAACTGCGATGAGCATTTTTTCAAAGAGGATGAGCGTTTGATCCTCGCCCCCCACCAATAAGAGAAGGTCTGATCACTTGATCAACAAAGTGACAGGCGAGAGGTAAAGACTGTGGAAGCACATCTGTTGGAATGGCTGAACCTGAGCGTGCGCTGGGTTCACATGATTACTGGCGTGGCCTGGATCGGTGCGTCGTTCTATTTCGTCTGGCTGGAAAACAACCTCAATCGGGTCAACCCGAAAAGTGGTCTGGCCGGTGATTTGTGGGCGATCCACGGCGGCGGTATCTACCACCTGGAAAAATACAAACTGGCTCCACCGACCATGCCGGACAACCTGCACTGGTTCAAATGGGAAGCCTACTTCACCTGGATGTCGGGTATCGCGCTGCTGTGCGTGGTGTTCTACTCCAACCCGACGCTCTACCTGCTGGCTCCCGGCAGCACCCTGAGCGGCCCTGAAGGCGTGGCCATCGGTATCGGCTCGTTGTTCCTCGGCTGGTTCATCTACTCCTTCCTGTGCGACTCGGCCCTGGGCAAACGCCCTGCCCTGCTCGGCGGCATCCTGTTCGTGCTGATCATCGGCGCGGCGTATGGCTTCAGCAAGGTGTTCAGCGGTCGTGGTGCGTACCTGCACGTCGGCGCGATCATCGGCACCATCATGGTCGGCAACGTGTTCCGCATCATCATGCCGGCACAGCGCGCACTGGTGGCGGCGATCGCCGAGAACCGCACGCCGGACCCAGCACTGCCGGCCAAAGGCCTGCTGCGTTCGCGTCACAACAACTACTTCACCTTGCCCGTGCTGTTCATCATGATCAGCAACCACTTCCCGAGCACCTACGGCAGCCAGTACAACTGGTTGATCCTGGCCGGGATCGCGGTACTGGCGGTGTTGGTGCGTCACTACTTCAACACCCGTCATGACAGCCACAAGTTTGCCTGGACGCTTCCAGTCGCAGCCGTCGGCATGATCAGCCTGGCCTACGTCACCGGCCCTGCGCCGCTGAACAGCCCGGAAGTGGCCAAGGCCCCAGCGAAAATCGAATACCAGCCGCTGCCGGAAACAGCAGTGGGCGGTGGTTTGAAACCCGCTGAAGCCAAACCTGCAGAAGCGCCAGCCGCTGCACCGGCGCAAGCGTCCAACGCAGGCCCTGGCTTTGACAAAGTGCACAGCGTGATTCAGGAACGTTGCTCGGTTTGCCATTCGGCCAAGCCAACCAGCCCGCTGTTCAGTGCGGCCCCTGCCGGTGTGATGTTCGACACCCCCGAGCAGATCCGCCAGAACGCACCGCGGATTCAGGCACAAGCCGTCACCAGCCAGATCATGCCACTGGGCAACATCACGCAGATGACCCAGCAGGAACGTGACCTGATCGGTGCCTGGATTGCGCAGGGAGCCCAGACCAACTGATTCATCGTTGAAAAGCATCGCCAGCAAGCCGGCTCCTACGGATTTATGTCGTTCACAAATGATGCGACCGACCCAAAACCTGTAGGAGCCGGCTTGCTGGCGATCAACCGCGAAGCGGTTGCCTGACGCACAAAATCACAAGAATAAAAAAGATCCGAGGTGTTGCATGTCCGAGCTCTCCAAAGCGCGCATCCCCGACGCACCCGCCATTCAGCGTTTGCCCCTCTTGCAACTGATCCTGGTCGGTTTGCAACATGTTCTGCTGATGTATGGCGGCGCCATCGCGGTGCCGCTGATCATCGGACAGGCCGCTGGCCTGAGTCGTGAAGAAATCGCCTTCCTGATCAACGCCGACCTGCTGGTCGCCGGCATCGCCACCATCGTCCAGTCCCTCGGCATCGGCCCCATGGGCATTCGCATGCCCGTGATGATGGGCGCAAGTTTCGCCGCCGTCGGCAGCATGGTCGCCATGGCCGGCATGCCCGGTATCGGCCTGCAAGGGATCTTCGGCGCGACCATCGCCGCCGGGTTCTTCGGCATGCTCATCGCCCCGTTCATGTCCAAGGTCGTACGCTTCTTCCCGCCGCTGGTGACCGGCACGGTCATCACCTCGATCGGTTTATCGTTGTTCCCCGTGGCCGTGAACTGGGCCGGTGGAGGTGCGAGCGCCACTCAATTCGGCTCTCCGATCTACCTGACCATTGCTGCGCTGGTGCTCGGCACCATCCTGTTGGTGCACCGTTTCATGCGCGGTTTCTGGGTCAACATTTCCGTGTTGATCGGCATGTGCCTGGGCTATGTGCTCTGCGGCCTGCTCGGCATGGTCGACCTCAGTGGCATGGCGCAGGCGCCATGGCTGCAATTCGTCACCCCGCTGCACTTCGGCATGCCGAAATTCGAACTCGCGCCGATCCTGTCGATGTGCCTGGTGGTGGTGATCATTTTCGTCGAGTCCACCGGAATGTTCCTCGCACTGGGCAAGATCACCGGCCAGGAAGTCTGCCCACGCATGCTGCGTCGCGGCTTGCTGTGCGATGCCGGCGCCTCGTTCTTCGCCGGATTCTTCAACACCTTCACCCACTCCTCCTTCGCCCAGAACATCGGCCTGGTGCAGATGACCGGCGTGCGCTGCCGCTCGGTGACCATCGTCGCCGGCGGGCTGCTGATCGTCCTGAGCCTGCTGCCCAAGGCCGCGTTCCTGGTGGCCTCGATTCCGCCAGCGGTGCTGGGCGGCGCAGCGATTGCGATGTTCGGCATGGTCGCCGCCACCGGAATCAAGATTCTCCAGGAAGCGGACATCGGTGACCGTCGCAACCAGTTGCTGGTGGCGGTGAGCATTGGCATGGGCCTGATCCCGGTGGTGCGCCCGGAGTTTTTCGCCCACCTGCCCGTGTGGATGAGCCCGATCACTCACAGCGGGATCGCCATGGCCACGCTCAGCGCACTGACGCTGAACCTGCTGTTCAACATCCTGGGCGGCGCCGAACGCGCGGCCATCAACGACTGCCAGGCTCACACGCATTAACCAGAAGCACACGACCCCACTGTAGGAGCGAGCTTGCTCGCGATGAACCCGTGAACACCGCGTTTATCCAGATAACACGCGTCATCGTTAACGACCATCGCGAGCAAGCTCGCTCCTACAGAGGGCCGGGGCAACTCTGCGCCTGAAAAATAAAAACAAGAGGGAGCAACAGATGATTCGGACACAAACCAACCTGCTGTTGGGTGCTGGCCTGCTGGCCGCGAGTCAGGCCATGGCCGGCGATTTATTGCTGTGGCAGACCAACAGCCTGAGCTACCTGTACGGCAAGGATTTCGCGGTCAACCCGTCGATCCAGCAGACGATCACTTTCGAACACGCCGACCGCTGGAAGTACGGCGACAACTTCATGTTCATCGACAGCACCTACTACAACGGCGAGAAAGACCGCAACAAAGGCGTCCACGCCTACTACGGCGAGTTCAGCCCGCGCCTCTCCCTGGGCAAGATCCTCGACCGCCGTTTCGAATTCGGCCCGATCAAGGACGTGCTGCTGGCCATGACCTACGAGAACGGCGAAGACGACACCGAGGCCTACCTGATCGGCCCTGGCTTCGACCTCGCGATCCCGGGCTTCAACTTCTTCACCTTGAACTTCTATAACCGCCAGACCGAAGGCTCGCGCCCCGGCGACGATGTCTGGCAGATCACCCCGGCCTGGTCCTACACCATTCCAGTGGGCAACTCGAGCCTGCTGATCGACGGCTACATCGACTGGGTCGTGGACAACGACCAGAACGCCCATGGCACCTATCACGCCAACCTGCACTTCAACCCGCAAATCAAGTACGACCTGGGCAAGGCCATGGGCTGGCGGGAAAAACAGGTGTACGTCGGCGCCGAATACAGCTACTGGAAAGACAAGTACGGCATCGAAAACAGCGGCAAATTCGACACCAATGAAAACACCACCAGCCTGCTGGTGAAGGTGCATTTCTGATGCTGCCCCGCAACCGTGCGCCAAACCTGTCGTCGGTGCGCCGTTGCGGAGCACTTGAGACCTGGCCGAGGAGTCAGTATTCTCCGCGGCCGCCCGAATCCGGTTTAAAAAAAAGCCCGGATGTAAAACCTGACCAGCAAGCCAACTTATCCCGGCGCTGGCAGGCACCAAGGCACTCCAAAACCCCTCTCAATCGACTGCTCTTGAGCCGCCGAACGGGAGTTTTTTTGCTTTTTGAAAGCCTTGGCTCAGCTCTTGCTAACAGCACTAAAGCTGACCGAACGGATGATTTATTACCGTTACACGAACAGGTGCCACACCAGAGCGCCGACCTTAAAAAAACAACGTGGAACCACCTACTTTTTGGGAGCAACCGAATGAAACGTACGTGCACTAGCCTGATGCTCGCGGGATCGATGCTGGCAGGGGGCCAGGCCATGGCCGGCGATTTGCTGCAGTGGCAGAACAACAGCCTGACCTACCTCTATGGCAAGGACTTCCAGGTCAACCCGCGCATCCAGCAGACGGTGACCTTCGAACACGCCGATGGCTGGAAGTACGGCGACAACTTCTTCTTCATCGACAAGATTTTCTACAACGGCAAGGAAGACGCTTTCGCTGGCGAGAACACCCACTACGGCGAACTCAGCCCGCGCCTGTCGTTCAACAAGATCTTCGACCAGAAGTTCGAGCTCGGCCCGATCAAGGACGTGCTGCTGGCCATGACCTACGAGTTCGGCGAAGACGACACCGAGTCCTACCTGATCGGTCCTGGCTTCGACCTGGCCATCCCCGGCTTCGACTACTTCCAGCTGAACTTCTACAACCGTCACACCGAAGGCGACCGCCCGGGCGACAACATCTGGCAGGTCACGCCGGTCTGGTCCTACACCGTTCCGGTCGGCGACTCGAACATCCTGATCGACGGCTTCATGGACTGGGTGGTCGACAACGACGTCAACGACAAAGGCGAATACCACGCCAACCTGCACTTCAATCCACAGGTCAAGTACGACTTGGGCAAGGCGCTGAACCTGGGCGAAAAGCAGCTGTACGTCGGTGTCGAGTATGACTACTGGAAAAACAAGTACGGGATTGAAGACAGCCAGGGCTTCAAGACTGATCAGAGTGTGACCAGTTTCCTGGTCAAGGTTCACTTCTAACGCTATGTACGTCCCAATCTGTCGGGTAGGCAGGTTGGGACCATCTAGGCAACCGATGCCCTGCGCCGGGGCTTGACTGATGTCCAGCCGCCATCATGATCAGCAGTCGCTACCCGATGGCCGCGACGAAGCAACTCGTTTACTTCGTAGTCACTTTGGATAAGTTTTTGTCCAGGCTGATAGGGAACCCTGCTACCAAAATCCTGGATTTCAACACTCAACGTCGGATTCACCACAGCGCTCATAATTAAACCCGGCCCTGTCCAGTCCGATGTCAAACGCTCACGGGACTTTTCCTCAGTTCTTTTGGTTACCCAACCCACCTCTTCTTCCAACCTGTAGTGATCAATCATTTTTTTTAGAAAACTGGACGAATGTAAGGATCCGGGTGTCGCCGCCAGTACAAAATTACCCACCAAAGAGTCATCGTAAACGTGAGCCAGAAATCCCTCCGGCGCATTGATAGAATCAATTTCCCCACGCGTTGCGACATCAACATCCATGTACAAACCGCCATAGAAATGTAATGCAGCCATTCTGAAAATATCGCTTGCTGCAGCGAGGTTTCGGTACGGGCCATTACTTTCGCGTTGAAATATTGATTGCACTTTATGAGCGTCAGGGAATGTTGTAGCAAGGTCTTTAAACATCTCATCCGGATCGTTAATTTCCAGATGATGTCCATGGTGTTTTGCAAGCCCACGATCAATCGGATCATCACCAGACTCCATGACAGACAACGTATTGAGAATATGGGAAGGCTTGTCTGTCCAGACCTTGATTTGATAACTGGGATTAAACCTCTTGAAAATCAGCATATTGCCGAGATAATGAGCATCTATATTTCTTCCAGCCCAAAAAAAATGAGCGATAGTCGGCACAGCATTCTGGCCTTCTGTGTCCATCCAGTTGAGCGGATTATTGAACAGCATGAGGAACAGATTGAGACCATCCACTTCACCGGCTGGATCCGCACTGACCCACCGTTGCAGCCACGGCGCATAGTACCGATACCCGTAATAATAAAGCCCCGTCGCATCCCGCTCCTTGCCCGAATAACGAATCGTCTTGTACTTGGCCTCAATTTCACTGGTACCCGCCCACAACGCCGTCCCGCCAAACGGGTAATAAACCTCCCGACTCAGTAGTGCTCCCAACTCATCCAGTTCCAGCGTGCACGAGTTCAGGTGGTCATTCAGGCAAAAACGCAGTTGGTCATTGCGCACGCCCTTGGGCAATTTCCCAACCCAGTGCAAGGCCCGCACATGGCTAAGCCCCGCCTCGACACCGAGCACCTGCCGCTCTTCGCCGGTAGCTGTATCACGATGGATCTCCAGCCCCGGCAAGTAACGAACTTCAGCTCGCAGCGTGCGACAAGCAGTCTCCGTGAGTCGGACTTTTCTCAGTCGATGCCCGGGACTGTCGTAGAAATAACACTCGGTATCGTCAGATCCATCTTCACGCCGGACCATCGTCACGCGACTCAACTGATTACGAATGTCCCAATTCATTTCCTGGCCGCGCAACAGCTCCCGCTGATTGCCGTTGGCATCAAAGCCATCCACCAGACTGCCTTCATCCGCAACGCTGCGATTGCTGCCAGACGAAGTAAACATCTCGAAGGTTTCCACGCCGCTGTGGTGTCGGGTTTGCAGATTCCCGGCAGCGTCGTAGTTGAATGTCTGGGTGTAATTGCGCAACTGGTTGGGGTCCAGTGGCGTGGTTTGCCAGGCAGGTAAAGCGGGCCCATAACTGGGTTGGCTCACTTCCCGGCCAGTGGCTTCGACCAGTTGATACAAGCTGTCATAACGATAGCGATTGATCGGTTCGATGCGCTGTTGGTTGAAGTAGCGGGTCAACGCCACCTTGTCTTCGACGCTGGAGATATTGCCGACCGGATCGTAGGCATATTCGAAGTGCTGCAGCGGCGTGCCTCGGGCATCGCAAGACAGCAATCCGGTCAGCCGCCCATCTTCAGCCGCGTATCGGGCTGTGGATACGACGCCATTAGCGGCCCGTTCGCGTTCAACCTTGCCATGGGCGTCGTAACGGATGTCACCCACCAGCACTTGAGGAGGGCCGGATGCGTCAGCCAACCTCAGTCGGGCTTCCTGCAACTCACCGGCCTGGTTGTAAGCGAATGCCCTGAAGTTATCCCTGGCGTCGGTCTGGCAGAGCATTTCTCCTGAAGCCCCATACTGCTGAGCCGTCCTGAAAACCTCGTCTTCCAGAATTGCACCGGTAGATTCGGACGACCAATCCGGCGACGCCAGATCGAGCAAGAAAAGGGTTTCTTCAGCTAGAAGCAATCCGCCCACGCCATATTCGCAATGGCTACGACTGCCAGCCGGATGATCGTGACCAATCAGTTGGCCGCACTGGTTATGCACCGCAAACTCATCACCTGCCTGCGCATAAGCAAATCGCTCGGTGATATGCGGCAAGCCATCCGTCATCTGTTCGGTGACGGTTATGGGACGCTGAAGCTCATCGTACTCAGTATGCCGCTGACTCCCGCGACCGTCCCAGAAGGAACGTGCCATACCGGTCCGATCCAGCAAACTCAACTGCCAACCGGCATCGACGCTGTCCACCAGTAGAGGCTGACTTTGTAGATTGTGCGTCGTGGCGAGGTTCGGTCTTGGCGCCGTGCCCCACAATCGTGGATCCCAGGAAGCCACTAGTCGTCCGGCAGCGTCAAAGTGATTGCGGGTGGTGCGAGTCTCAATGGACGGGTTCAGCGGATGACGGCAATACGCGACATTTCGCACAGCCAAACCGCGCGAATCCGCCACCGACAAGGTTGGTGTGTGAGCATCAATCCATTGCGCAGCCGCCATCTTCGAACCCTCAACAAATCGGGTCCAATCTGTGCGAAAAACTCGGCAACATCTACTGTCAGATCTGACAGTTCAAACGGTTTCAGGCACCGAAAGTCCGAGAAACCGACTCAACTCCCCGCGCTTGGCCAGCGCATCCCGCCGCCCCAACTCGATCAACTCGCTGCAATACCCCGCCTCGAACAGCAGGTAACTCAGCACCCCTGCCCCGCTGGTCTTGGTCGCGCCCGGTCCGCGCAGGAACAGGCGCAATGCCGCCGGCAATTCCTGGCGATGGCGCGCGGCAATCTCGTCGATCGGCTGGCTCGGTGAAATCACCAATACGTCCACCGGCGCCACACCCAGTGCCCGGGTCGGCGTGCCGTCGGGCATCAGGTGACTGAACTGGTTCAGGCGCTGCAACAGCTCGATGTCGCTTTCCAGGCTGTCAATGAACGTACTGTTGAGCATGTGCCCGCCGATCTGCGCCAGGGTCGGCTGCTGGCCGGTGTAGCTGCGCTGCAAGGGTTGTTGCGGGTCGACGCCGCGGGGGTTGCCGCTGACGCCCACCACCAGCACCCGGCTGGCCCCCAGATGCAGCGCCGGACTGATCGGCGCCGATTGGCGCACCGCGCCATCGCCGAAATACTCTTCGCCGATTTTCACCGGAGCGAACAGCAGCGGAATCGCCGAACTGGCGAGCAAGTGCTCGACGGACAGTTGGGTGGGAACGCCGATGCGGCGATGGCGCAACCAGGGGGCGATCTTGCCGCCGCCCTGATAGAAGGTGACCGCCTGGCCGGACTCATAACCGAATGCCGTGACCGCCACCGCATGCAATTGCTTCTGTGCGATCGCTTCAGCAATGCCGCCCATGTGCAGCTTGTCGTTGAGCAAATCGCGCAGCGGAGAACTGTTGAGCAGCGCCACCGGCATGTGCCTGCCGATGCCGAGCAGACTGTGGCTGACAAAGCGGCTGGCCTGGCGGATCACCCCGGGCCAGTCGCTGCGCAGCACCAGATGACTGCGAAAGCCCTGCCAGAAGGCCGTCAGGCGTTCGATGGCGTTGCGAAAGTCCATTGCCCCGCTGGCGAGGCTGACGGCGTTGATCGCGCCCGCCGAAGTGCCGACGATCACCGGAAACGGATTGCTCGCCCCCGGCGGCAGCAATTCGGCAATCGCCGCCAAAACCCCGACCTGATAGGCCGCCCGAGCCCCGCCACCGGAAAGAATCAACCCTGTAACCGGTTCAGCTGGACTCATGCGCAACTCTCCATGGTGCTTGACGGGATTTGGTTGTTTCGACCCATTCCCCTGTATCGGGATTCAACGACGCTTGGCGTACAGCTTCGGCTCGCCCGGCGGGCGGCTCTTGAAGCGGCGGTGGGCCCACAGGTATTGCTCGGGGCATTCGCGCAGGACGCCTTCGATCCACTGGTTGATCCGCAGGCAGTCTTCTTCATCGGTTTCGCCGGGGAAGTTTTCCAGCGGCGCATGGATCACCAGGCGATAGCCGCTGCCGTCCGCCAGACGTTCCTGGGTGAACGGCACCACCAGCGCCTTGCCCAGCTTGGCAAATTTGCTGGTGGCGGTGACAGTCGCCGCCTGGATGCCGAACAGCGGCACAAAAACACTTTGCTTGGCGCCGTAGTCCTGATCCGGTGCGTACCAGATCGCCCGGCCGGCGCGCAGCAACTTGAGCATGCCGCGCACGTCTTCGCGCTCCACCGCCAGCGAGTCGAGGTTATGTCGCTCGCGGCCCTGGCGCTGGATGTAGTCAAACAGCGGATTCTTGTGCTCGCGGTACATGCCGTCGATGGTGTGCTGCTGGCCGAGCAATGCCGCACCGATTTCCAGTGTCGTGAAATGCAGCGCCATCAGGATCACGCCCTTGCCTTCACGCTGGGCCTTTTGCAAATGCTCCAGCCCTTCGATATGAGCCAGGTTTGCCAGGCGTTTGCGCGACCACCACCAGCTCATCGCCATCTCGAAAAACGCGATACCGGTAGAGGCGAAGTTTTCCTTGAGCAGGCGTTTGCGTTCGGCGGCGGTTTTTTCAGGGAAACACAGTTCCAGATTGCGCTTGGCAATGCGCCGTCTGTCGCCGGCCACGCGATACATCAAAGCGCCCAGGACACGACCGATCCACAGCAGTGCCGGATATGGCAACTGGACGATCAGCCACAACAGCCCCAGGCCACACCACAGCGGCCAGAAACGTGGAGATAGAAATGCTTTTCGAAAACGCGGGCGGTCCATTAATGCTTCCGGAATGACAATGGCCGCGCATTCTACATCGTTCGACCCGGCTTGCGGCCTGCGGGCGTTCTCGTTATAAGTCTCGGCACTTTTAGTGACAAGTCGTTGTATGCCGACCATGAGCCAAACCGAACCGCTAGACCAAGATCCCGTGTTCCAGTTAAAGGGCAGCATGCTGGCCATTACGGTGCTGGAACTGGCCCGTAACGACCTCGAAAGCCTTGATCGGCAACTGGCCGCCAAGGTCGCCCAGGCGCCCAACTTCTTCAGCAACGCGCCGCTGGTACTGGCCCTGGACAAACTCCCGGCCAACGAAGGCGCGGTCGATCTGCCCGGCCTGATGCGCGTGTGCCGCCAGCATGGCCTGCGCACCCTGGCAATCCGCGCCAGCCGCATCGAAGACATCGCCGCCGCCATTGCGGTCGACCTGCCGGTGCTGCCACCGTCCGGTGCCCGCGAGCGTCCACTGGACCTGAGCGAAGGCGAACCGAAGAAAAAACCGGAAAAACCGGCCGAGCCGACCATCAAACCGACGAAAATCATCACGTCGCCAGTACGCGGTGGCCAGCAGATTTATGCCCAGGGCTGCGATTTGGTAGTGATCTCCTCGGTCAGCCCGGGGGCGGAACTTCTCGCCGATGGCAACATCCATGTATACGGCCCGATGCGTGGTCGTGTGTTGGCCGGCGTCAAGGGCGACACCAAGGCGCGGATTTTCTGTCAGCAAATGAGTGCTGAACTGATTTCCATCGCCGGGCATTACAAGGTTTCCGAAGATCTGCGCCGCGACCCGCTATGGGGTTCGGGCGTGCAGGTCAGCCTGTCCGGCGACGTGTTGAACATCATTCGGCTTTAACGGATACTGCCGCATTTTCCAAGCATCTCTAAAACGTAGCGAAAACGGCTCAAACGAAGTAGGAAAAAGGCCAAAAGCAGTGTTTACCGGGGGTAAACGCCGCTCAAAACCGAATTCCAGCCAAGGCTGTCCGACTGCAGTAGTTTTCAGGAGATGTTTTTCAGGGGCTGGAAAGTCCTTCTTCCTTAGGGGTGAAACACCTTGGCCAAGATTCTCGTGGTTACATCCGGCAAGGGTGGTGTGGGTAAGACCACCACCAGCGCCGCTATCGGTACCGGCCTCGCTTTGCGCGGCCACAAAACAGTGATCGTCGACTTCGACGTGGGCTTGCGTAACCTCGACCTGATCATGGGTTGCGAGCGCCGCGTGGTGTATGACTTCGTCAACGTGGTCAACGGCGAAGCCAACCTGCAACAGGCCCTGATCAAAGACAAGCGCCTGGAAAACCTCTACGTGCTGGCCGCCAGCCAGACCCGCGACAAAGACGCGCTGACCGTCGAAGGCGTGGAAAAAGTCCTGATGCAACTCAAGGAAGACTTTGAGTTCGTGGTCTGCGACTCCCCGGCGGGCATCGAGAAAGGCGCCCACCTGGCCATGTACTTCGCTGACGAAGCGATCGTCGTGACCAACCCGGAAGTCTCCTCCGTTCGTGACTCGGACCGCATGCTCGGCCTGCTGGCCAGCAAGTCCCGTCGCGCCGAACGCGGTGAAGACCCGATCAAGGAACACCTGCTGATTACCCGTTATCACCCGGAACGTGTGAGCAAAGGCGAAATGCTCGGCGTAGAAGACGTCAAGGAGATCCTTTCGGTGGCCCTGCTCGGCGTGATCCCTGAATCCCAGGCGGTGCTCAAGGCATCCAACCAGGGTGTTCCGGTGATTCTCGACGACCAGAGCGATGCCGGCCAGGCCTACAGCGATACCGTTGACCGCCTGCTGGGCAAGACCGTGGATCATCGATTCCTCGATGTACAGAAGAAGGGATTCTTCGAGCGCCTGTTTGGAGGCAACTAAGCAATGAACCTTTTTGACTTCTTTCGTGCCAACAAAAAGCAAAGCACCGCGTCGGTAGCGAAAGAGCGTCTACAGATCATCGTGGCGCACGAACGCGGCCAACGCAGCACCCCGGACTACCTGCCGGCCTTGCAGAAGGAACTGGTCGAGGTGATTCGCAAGTACGTCAATATCGGGTCCGATGACGTGCATGTCGCACTGGAAAGCCAGGGCAGTTGCTCGATTCTGGAACTCAATATCACCCTGCCTGATCGCTGAGTCGATCCGGCTGGAGCCACGGCGGCTCGATCATTCGAAACGCCCTCCCTGTAGGAGCTGGCTTGCCAGCGATAGCTTCAACGCGTTGTAACAGTCAGACCGCGTTGCCTGCATCGCCAGCAAGCCGGCTCCTACAAAGAGGGGCATGAGAATGATCGAGCCGCCGTTGGCGTTTGTTACGAGGCTGTTTTAATGCCGTTGTCCAACATTCACATCATCCATCAGGACGCCGCCGTACTGGTGGTGAACAAACCGACCCTGTTGCTCTCCGTCCCTGGCCGGGCCGACGACAACAAGGACTGCCTGATTACCCGCCTGCAGGAAAACGGCTACCCGGAAGCGCGAATCGTCCACCGCCTGGACTGGGAAACTTCCGGCATCATCCTGCTGGCTCGCGATCCGGACACTCATCGCGAGCTGTCCCGGCAGTTTCACGACCGCGAAACCGAAAAGGCCTACACCGCCCTGTGCTGGGGTCAACCGGAACTGGACAGCGGCAGCATCGACCTGCCCTTGCGCTACGACCCACCGACCAAGCCGCGCCACGTGGTCGACCATGAATTCGGCAAACATGCGCTGACCTTCTGGAAAGTGCTGGAACGTTGCGGCGACTGGTGCCGCGTCGAGCTGACGCCGATCACCGGTCGCTCCCACCAGTTGCGCGTGCACATGCTCTCGATTGGTCATCCGCTGCTGGGCGACGGGCTCTATGCCCATGAGCAGGCCCTGGCGGCCTGGCCGCGCCTGTGCCTGCACGCCAGCATGCTCAGCTTCACCCACCCGCAAACCGGCGAGCGTCTGCGCTTCGAGTGCCCGGCACCGTTTTAAGCATAAAGACACAACACCTGTGGGAGCGGGCTTGCCCGCGATGAGGCCGGCACATCCAGCATTGATGCTGACTGACACTCCGCTATCGCGGGCAAGCCCGCTCCCACAGGGTTTTTCTTCAGATTCAATATCAGAGCCGGCTCCAACATCAGCCCACCGCCAATTCCCTGACCAATACGTTAAACTGGCGCCATTGCTGTCTGGAGCTACTTTATGCGCGAAGAGTTGAACCAAGGCCTGATCGATTTCCTCAAGGCCTCCCCTACCCCGTTCCATGCCACCGCCAGCCTCGTTCAGCGCCTGGAAGCGGCGGGCTATCAGCGCCTCGACGAGCGCGAGCCGTGGAATACCGAAGCCAACGGTCGCTACTACGTCACCCGCAACGACTCTTCGATTGTCGCGATCAAGATGGGCCGTCATTCGCCGCTGCACGGCGGCATTCGTCTGGTCGGCGCTCACACCGACAGCCCGTGCCTGCGGGTCAAGCCGCAACCGGAACTGCAACGCCAGGGTTTCTGGCAACTGGGTGTGGAAGTCTATGGCGGCGCGCTGCTGGCGCCGTGGTTCGACCGTGACCTGTCCCTGGCGGGCCGCGTAACCTTCCGGCGTGATGGCAAGGTCGAAAGCCAGTTGATCGATTTCAAGGCACCTGTCGCGATCATTCCGAACCTGGCGATTCACCTCAACCGTGAAGCCAACATGGGCTGGGCCATCAACGCCCAGACCGAACTGCCGCCGATCCTCGCGCAATTTGCCGGTGACGAGCGCGTGGACTTCCGCGCAGTGCTCACCGATCAACTCGCCCGCGAACACGGCCTGAACGCCGACGTGGTGCTCGATTACGAGCTGAGCTTCTACGACACCCAAAGCGCTGCGGTGATTGGCCTGCACGGCGACTTCATCGCCGGTGCGCGCCTGGACAACCTGCTGTCGTGCTATGCCGGCCTGCAAGCACTGCTGACGGCCGAGACCGACGAGACCTGCGTGCTGGTCTGCAACGACCACGAAGAAGTGGGCTCCTGCTCGGCCTGCGGTGCCGACGGTCCGATGCTCGAGCAAACCTTGCGTCGCCTGCTGCCCGAGGGCGATGAGTTCGTACGCACCATTCAGAAATCCCTGCTGGTTTCGGCGGACAACGCCCACGGCGTGCACCCGAACTACGCCGACAAGCACGATGCCAACCACGGCCCGAAACTCAACGCCGGCCCGGTGATCAAGGTCAACAGCAACCAGCGCTACGCCACCAACAGCGAAACCGCCGGGTTCTTCCGTCACCTGTGCATGGCTGAAGAAGTGCCGGTGCAAAGCTTCGTGGTGCGCAGCGACATGGGCTGTGGCTCGACCATCGGCCCGATCACCGCCAGCCACCTGGGCGTACGCACCGTGGACATCGGCCTGCCGACCTTCGCCATGCACTCGATCCGCGAACTGTGCGGCAGCCATGACCTGGCGCACCTGGTCAAGGTGCTGAACGCGTTCTACGCCTGCCGCGAGTTGCCGTAACAAAACCCTGTAGGAGCGAGCTTGCTCGCGATGGACTGGAGAGCACCGCGGGGTGTCAGACGTCCAGCGTGATCGTTCACGTCCATCGCGAGCAAGCTCGCTCCTACAGACAGACAACACCAGGCAAAAAAGCCGCCTAGACTTCAAATACCCCTTCGACAAGGCTGTCTCCATGATTTCGATGTCCTCCTTCCACGCCATGCTGATCCCGATTCTCGCCGGGATGCTCCTGCTGGCTGTCGGCTTCAACTTTCGCGACAAAAATGCCGGTGTGTTCGCCATGTGGATCGGCATGCTGACCATTCTCGCGACCGTGGTGATCAAGATCCTCGCCAAACTCAACGAATAAATCATCGCCCTTGGCTCGCATTGAATTTGACGGGCTCGTACACTCGGTCGATCCGCTCCCTGCGAGGTTGACCGCCTAGTGTTCGCTCGTCTTTTTGCCTTCCCGTGTATTTTCCTGGTCTGCCTGATGACGCTGCTGTCGGTCGCGCCTGTCCAGGCGGCCGGCCTGCCAAGCCTGCTCAACAGCCAGGCCAAGGCACAGCCCGAAGCCCAGGAACCGCTGGGGCAATCCCTGGACGAAGTGATCAAGTCACTGGAAAACGACCAGCAGCGCGCCAAGCTGCTGGCCGACCTGAAAAAGCTCCGGGACACCACCAAAAAAGCCCAGCCGCCTGCCGAAGAAGGCGTGCTGGGCCTGATTGGCGGAACCTTGACCAATATCGAGAAGAAGTTTTCCGGCGACGACAGCCCACTCACGCGCTGGTCCAGCGAGTTCGATCAGGCCGGCGAAGAATTGGCGGCTCTGGCCTTGCCGGCCAATGAATGGCTGCCCATGCTGTTCGCCTTCGCCATGATCCTGATGGTCTGGAGCCTGCTGGCCGCCGCACTGATCTGGATCAGCCATCGCGTGCGGATGCGTTTCGGCCTGACCGAAGAACTGCCGCAGCACCCTCGGGCCCTGGACATGTTGCGCTTCGCCTTGCGCAAACTCGGGCCATGGCTGATCGCCCTGGTGATCACGGTCTACATGAGCTACGCCCTGCCCTCGTCCCTGGGCAAAAGCCTGGCCATGGTGCTGGCCTATGCACTGGTGGTCGGCACCTGCTTCTCGGCCATCTGTGTGATTGCCTTTTCGCTGCTCGACGGCCCGCATCGCCACCGCGCCTTGTACATCCTGCGGCACCAGGCGTTCCGGCCGCTGTGGCTGATCGGCAGCTTCGCCGCGTTTGGCGAAGCGCTGAGCGATCCGCAACTGGTCGACAGCCTCGGCAGCCACCTGGCCCATACCGCCGCGACCGTCGCCAATGTCCTCGCCGCGCTGTCCACGGGGCGCTTCATCCTGCGTTTCCGCCGGCCGATCGCCCACCTGATCCGCAATCAGCCGCTGTCCCGACGCCTGACCCGCCGCGCCCTCAACGACACCCTGTCGATTCTCGGCACCTTCTGGTACGTGCCGGCGCTGGTGCTGGTGGCCATCTCGCTGTTCGCGACGTTCATCTCCGCCGGCGACACCAGCACCGCCCTGCGCCAGTCGCTGATCTGCACCGTCCTGCTGGTGTTGTGCATGGTCATCAACGGCCTTGTACGCCGCCACGCCCTCAAACCCCAGCGCGGCGTCCGGCGTTACGCCGTGTATTCGGAGCGTCTGAAAAACTTCTTCTACACGATCCTCCACCTGTTTGTGTGGCTGGCGTTTATCGAACTCGGCCTGCGGGTCTGGGGCATGTCGTTGATCCGCTTTACCGAAGGCGATGGCCACGAAGTCAGCGTCAAGTTGTTCAGCCTCGCCGGCACGCTGCTGTTCGCCTGGCTGATCTGGATTCTCAGCGACACCGCCGTGCATCACGCATTGACCCGCTCGCGCAAAGGCCTGGCCAATGCCCGTGCGCAGACGATGATGCCGCTGATCCGCAACGTGCTGTTCGTGGCGATTTTCATCGTCGCGCTGATCGTCGCCCTGGCGAACATGGGGATGAACGTCACGCCGCTGCTGGCCGGTGCCGGCGTTATCGGCCTGGCCATCGGCTTTGGTGCGCAGTCGCTGGTTGCCGACCTGATCACCGGGTTGTTCATCATCATCGAAGACTCACTGGCCATCGACGACTACGTGGACGTCGGCGGCCACCTCGGCACGGTCGAAGGCCTGACCATCCGCACCGTGCGCCTGCGGGACATCGACGGCATCGTCCATACCATTCCGTTCAGCGAAATCAAAAGCATCAAGAACTACTCCCGGGAGTTCGGCTACGCGATCTTCCGGGTCGCGGTGCCGGCCAGCATGGACATCGACAACGCGATCAAACTGATGCGCGAAGTCGGCCAGAAAATGCGCACCGACCCGCTGCAACGGCGCAACATCTGGTCGCCGCTGGAGTTTCAGGGCGTGGAAAGTTTCGAGTCGGGCAACGCGATCCTTCGCGCCCGCTTCAAGACCGCGCCAATCAAGCAATGGGAAGTGTCACGAGCGTTCAACCTGTCGCTCAAGCGGCACATGGATGAAGCCGGGCTGGACCTGGCGACCCCGCGGATGAGCATTCAGGTGATGACCGCCGGTGGTGGCCCGCAAAACGAATAGCCCGTGTCGGACGCTAGACCACATCCACCCCGACATGAATCGCATCATGGCGCCAGAACTCCAGGTCGCAGTCGATCAAGCGTTCATGCTGGTCATAGTTGACCCGGGCAATCCGCAGGCCCGGGCTGCCCACCGACACTTTCAACGCCGCCGCCGCATCCACCGACAACGCCGTGGGCACAATCTCGAAACGCACCCGCCCGTAATGCAAATCGTAATGCCGCGCGTAGAGCTCGGTGATCGACTGATTCAAATCGAAATCGAGGATCCCGGGAAAGTACTGCGGGTTCAGATAGTGCTCTACATACAGCACCAGTCGCCCGTCGATGCGCCGTGAGCGGCAGATCTGGATCACGCTCGACAGCGCCGGCAATTGCAGCCAGGCACACACCGCCGCCGAGGCCGGTTGCAATCGCGCCGAAACCACCTCGGTGGACGGCACCCGCCCCTGGGCGCTGACCATCGCGTGAAAGTGGCTGCGCTGCATCAGGTTGTACGCCAGGCGTGGCGGCGAGACAAACCAGCCGCGACGCTCCTCGCGGTAGATCTGCCCTTGTGACTCCAGCTGCAACAACGCCTCACGCAAAGTGATCCGCGTGGTGCCGAACAACTCACTGAGCTTGCGCTCGGCCGGCAATTTGCTGCCCGGAGCCAACAGTCCGTGATCGATCTGTTCCTGAAGCACCTGGCCGATGGCGGTCACCGCTTTTGTTGCCTCGTCACGCATCAATGTTTCCTATCTGGACTAGACCAGCACCAATTCGGGGCAGAACCGCAGCGCAAACCGGTTCATTCAATAGCCTGCAAGCGTAGGCAGTGCAGATGACCGAGGTGTGACAAAGGCGCCCAACGGTCGCCGCTCTCAACCGTCAACGACTTGCAATTCATCGACCATCTCCCTTGCCAGCCGGGGCCTTGACCATGGTCTACGCTTAGCAGGCCACTGGCGATACCGCCGAACAAATAGTCATTCCGGGCGACGAACGACATCAAAGTGTCATCCAGCCCCCTTAAATTGGCTCAGGTATTGCTGACCTAGACCAACTCAAACCGCAATCGCAGCGTTGAACACGACCCAAGGAGCTTCGGAATGAAACAGTTTTTCCTGGCATCACTGTTAGGCTCGACCATTGCCATGTGCACCGCCGCCATGGCGGCTGATGATCTGAAAACCCTGGAAGCCGCTGCGAAAGCGGAAGGCGCCGTCAACAGCGTCGGCATGCCCGACGACTGGGCCAACTGGGCCGGCACCTGGAAAGACCTGAGCGACAAGTACGGCCTCAAGCACATCGACACCGACATGAGCTCGGCCCAGGAGATCGCCAAGTTCGCCGCGGAAAAAGACAACGCCAGCGCCGACATCGGCGACGTCGGTGCCGCTTTCGGCCCGATCGCGGTCAAGCAAGGCGTGGTCCAGCCTTACAAGCCATCGACCTGGGACCAGATTCCAGCCTGGGCCAAGGACAAGGACGGCAACTGGGCGCTGGCCTACACCGGCACCATCGCTTTCATCGTCAACAAGAAGTTGCTGCACGGCTCCGAAGTGCCGACCAAGTGGGCTGACCTCAAGACCGGCAAGTACAAGGTTTCCATCGGTGACGTAAGCACCGCTGCCCAGGCTGCGAACGGCGTTCTGGCCGCGGCACTGGCCAATGGTGGCGACGAGAAGAACCTCAAGCCTGCCTTGGATCTGTTCGCAGACATCGCCAAGCAGGGTCGCCTGTCGATGTCCAACCCGGTGATTGGTGCCATGGAAAAAGGCGAAATCGAAGTCGGCGTGGTCTGGGACTTCAACGGCCTGAGCTACAAGGCCAAGATGGCCAATCCGGATGACTACGTGGTGCTGATCCCGTCCGACGGCTCGGTGATTTCCGGCTACACCACCATCATCAACAAGTACGCGAAAAACCCGAACGCCGCCAAGCTGACCCGCGAATACATCTTCAGCGACGCCGGCCAGATCAACCTGGCCAAGGGCAATGCCCGTCCGATCCGCGCCGAACACCTGACCCTCCCGGCCGAGGTGCAGGCCAAGCTGCTGCCTAACGAGCAGTACAAGAAAGTGACGCCGATCAAGGACGCGGATGCGTGGGAAAAGACTTCCAAGGCCCTTCCGCAGAAGTGGAACGAAGAAGTCATCGTAGAAATGAAGTAATGCTTCATCCGTAGGAGCCGGCTTGCTGGCGATTGGATCACCACGGTCTCTTTGACCACAGCGGCTATCCAATCGCCACCAAGCCGGCTCCTGCAGGATTGAGAGAACCCACGGAGTTTTGCCCCTATGAAGCACAACGTCATCCTTGTCGTGCTCGACGGCCTCAACTACGAGGTCGCCCGCCACGCCTTGGGGCACCTTCAGGCTTACGTCGGTGCAGGACGTGCCGCACTCTACAAACTGGAGTGCAAGTTGCCGGCCCTGTCCCGCCCGCTGTACGAATGCATCCTGACCGGCGTTGCCCCGATCGACAGCGGCATCGTCCACAACAACGTCTCGCGCCTGTCCAACCAGCGCAGCATCTATCACTACGCCAGCGACGCAGGCCTGGTGACTGCGGCGGCGGCCTATCACTGGGTCAGCGAGCTGTACAACCGTTCGCCCTTCGTGGCAGCGCGGGATCGCCATACCGATGATCCGACACTGCCGATCCAGCACGGGCATTTCTACTGGAACGACCACTACCCCGATTCGCACCTGTTCGCCGACGCTGAAAACCTGCGTCTGCGCCATGCGCCGAACTTCCTGTTGATCCATCCGATGAACATCGACGACGCCGGGCACAAGCACGGCCTCGACACCCCGCAGTACCGCAACAGCGCCCGTTCGGCCGACATCATCCTGGCCGACTACCTGCAAGGCTGGCTCGATGCCGGTTATCAGGTGCTGGTCACCGCCGACCACGGCATGAACAACGACCGCTCGCACAACGGCCTGCTGCGCGAGGAACGCGAAGTGCCGCTGTTCGTGCTCGGTGACGCCTTCAGTTTCGACGCCGACGCCGCGCCGAAACAGACCGAGATCTGCGGCACCGTCTGCGCGTTGCTGGGCGTGCCCCACGACAAACCGGTCTGCCGGGAGTTGCTCAAGTGAATGCCATGACCCGCAGTAAATGGCTCGCTGCTCTGTGCCTGGTCCCGTTCGCGCTGTTCTTCCTCGTGTTCGAAATCGCACCGCTGACCTGGGTGATGATCAACAGCCTGCAATCGGAAGAGTTCGGCTGGGGCCTGGCCAACTTCAGCAAGATCTTCAGCTCGAAGTTCTACCTGCAGGCGATCCAGTACAGCCTCGAGATCAGTTTCTGGTCCAGCGTGTTCGGCATCATCATCGCGGTACTCGGCGCTTACTCCCTGCGTCAGGTCGATTCGAAACTGCGCAACTTCGTCAACGCCTTCGCCAACATGACCAGCAACTTCTCCGGCGTGCCTTTGGCCTTTGCCTTCATCATTTTGCTCGGCTTCAACGGCAGCTTCACCATCATGCTCAAGCAGGCCGGGATCATTCAGGATTTCAACCTGTACTCGAAAACCGGGCTGATCATTCTCTACACCTACTTCCAGATTCCCCTGGGTGTGCTGTTGCTTTACCCGGCCTTCGACGCGCTACGCGAAGACTGGCGCGAGTCCGCCGCGCTGCTCGGTGCCAACGGCTGGCAGTACTGGCGGCACATCGGTCTGCCGGTACTGACCCCGGCGCTGCTCGGCACCTTCGTGATCCTGCTGGCCAACGCCCTCGGCGCCTACGCCACGGTGTACGCCCTGACCACCGGCAACTTCAACGTGCTGACGATCCGGATCGCAGCGATGGTCTCGGGCGACATTTCCCTGGACCCGAATCTGGCCAGTGCCCTGGCCGTGGTACTGGTGGCGTTGATGACGCTGGTGACCATCGTGCATCAACTGCTGTTGAAGAGGAGCTACCATGTCTCGCGCTGAACTGGGGCCCGCCGGCATCTACCATCGTGTGGTGGTTTACCTGCTGTTTGCCATAATGTTGCTGCCGCTGCTCGGCACCTTTATCTACTCGATTTCCAGCAGTTGGTCGGCCACCATTCTGCCCAGCGGTTTCAGTATCAAATGGTATGCACAGCTGTGGAGCGATCCGCGCTTCCTGAGCGCTTTCGGCCAGTCGCTGTTGGTGTGTGTCGGCGCATTGATCCTCGCGGTGGTGCTGATTCTGCCGCTGCTGTTCGTGGTGCATTACCACTTCCCGAAACTCGACGCGTTGATGAACATCCTGATCCTGCTGCCCTTCGCCGTGCCACCGGTGGTGTCGTCGGTGGGGCTGCTGCAGCTCTATGGTTCCGGACCGTTCGCCATGGTCGGTACGCCGTGGATCCTGATCGGTTGCTACTTCACCGTGGCGCTGCCGTTCATGTACCGGGCGATCACCAACAACCTGCAGGCAATCAACCTGCGTGACCTGATGGACGCCGCCCAACTGCTCGGCGCCAGCACCTTTCAAGCCGCCTTCCTGGTGGTGCTGCCGAACCTGCGCAAGGGCCTGATGGTGGCATTGCTGCTGTCGTTCTCGTTCCTGTTCGGTGAGTTCGTGTTCGCCAACATCCTGGTCGGCACCCGCTACGAAACCCTGCAGGTCTACCTCAACAACATGCGCAACAGCAGCGGTCATTTCACCAGTGCGCTGGTGATTTCCTACTTCTTGTTTGTGCTGGTCCTGACCTGGGCTGCCAACATCTTGAACAAGGACAAAAGCCAATGAGCTTCGTCAGCGTCCAACACCTTAAAAAAGACTATGCGGGCACCACGGTGTTCAGCGACATCAATTGCGAAATCCAGAAAGGCGAGTTCGTCACCCTGCTCGGCCCCTCCGGCTGCGGCAAGTCCACCCTGCTGCGCTGCATCGCCGGCCTGACTTCGGTGGATGGTGGCAAGATCCTGCTCGACAGCCAGGACATCGTGCCCCTGAGCCCGCAGAAACGCGGGATCGGCATGGTGTTCCAGAGCTATGCGCTGTTCCCCAATATGAGCGTGGAGCAAAACGTCGCCTTCGGCCTGCGCATGCAGAAGGTCAATGCCGACGACAGCCAGAAGCGTGTCGCCGAGGTGTTGAAGCTGGTGGAGCTGAACGACTTCGCGTCGCGCTATCCCCATCAGCTGTCCGGTGGCCAATGCCAACGCGTCGCCCTCGCCCGCTCCCTAGTCACGCGGCCACGCCTGTTGCTGCTGGACGAACCGCTGTCGGCGCTGGATGCGCGGATTCGCAAGCATCTGCGCGAGCAGATCCGTCAGATCCAGCGCGAACTGGGCTTGACCACGATTTTTGTCACACACGATCAGGAAGAAGCCCTGACCATGTCTGACCGGATTTTCCTCATGAATCAGGGAAAGATCGTACAAAGTGGCGACGCCGAAACCCTCTACACTGCGCCGGTGGATGTGTTCGCTGCCGGGTTCATCGGCAACTACAACCTGCTGGATGCCGACAGCGCCTCGAAACTGCTGCAGCGGCCCATCAGCAAGCGCATTGCCATTCGCCCGGAAGCCATCGAACTGAGCCTCAACGGTGAACTGGACGCGCAGGTACGCAGCCACAGCCTTTTGGGCAACGTAATCCGCTACCGGGTCGAAGCCCGGGGCGTTGAACTGGTGGTGGATGTGCTGAACCGCTCGGCGGCCGACCTGCATCCCGATGGCCAGCGCCTGGCGCTTTCCATCGATCCGACGGCCCTGTGTGAGGTAGCTTGAGAGCAGCGGCAAGCTTCAAGCTGCCAGCTTCAAGTTGTAGACTGCTGACCACCTAAATCAACTTCTTGCAGCTTGAAGCTTGAAGCTTGCAGCTGTTCTCAGAGAGAACCCGATGGCCCTGGCAATTTTTGATCTGGACGAAACCCTGATCCACGGCGACTGCGCCACCCTTTGGAGCGAGCAGATGGGCCGCCTGGGTTGGGTCGACGCCGAGTCGTTCATGCGGCAGAACAATGAACTGATGGACGCCTACAGCCACGGCAAGCTGCGCATGGAGGACTACATGACCTTCAGCCTCGAGCCGATGATCGGCCGTACGCCAGAAGAGGTCGACCACCTGGTCGGACCGTGGGTGGAAGACCACATCGAGCCAATCATTTTCAGTGACGCCACCAAAGCCATCGCGGCGCATCGCAAGGCCGGTGACCGGATCCTGGTGATTTCGGCCTCGGGCACCCACCTGGTCGGCCCCATCGCCGAACGCCTGGGCATCGACGAGATCCTGGGCATCGAACTGGAAGTGGCCAATGGCGTTTACACCGGCCAAACCGTGGGCACCCTGACCTACCGCGAAGGCAAGATCACCCGCTTGCTGGAGTGGCTGGATGCCGAGGAGGAAAACCTCGAAGGCGCGAGTTTCTATTCCGACTCTCGCAACGACCTGCCGCTGTTGCTGAAGGTGGATTACCCGCATGTGGTGAACCCGGATCCGGTCTTGCTTGAGCACGCCGAAAAGGCTGGCTGGCCGATCCATAACTGGAAATAACCACGCCCCTGGTAGGAGCTGGCTTGCCAGCGATGAACGATAACGCGGTTCCAATGAACCGCGTCGTTTCAATCGCTGGCAAGCCAGCACCTGCAGGACAGGATTCAGCTCAGACTCTCGTCAATCACCAACACCACTTTCCCCGCCACGGTATTGCTCGCCAGCTCGGCAAACGCTGCCTCGGCATCCTTGATCGGGAATGTCCTGGCCAGTTGCGGGTTCAAACGCCCTTCGGCAAACAACGGCCAGACGTGCAGGCGTAGATCGCTGAACAGATCTGCCTTGAACTGATCATCACGGCTGCGCAGGGTCGAGCCCAGCAACTGCACACGCTTGGCCAGCACCTGGGCCAGGTCCAGCTTGGCCTCGCGCCCGCCCATCAGACCGATCAGCACCCAGCGACCATCCTGAGCCAGCAACTTGAGGTTCAATGTCGCGTAATTGCCACCCACCGGATCGAGTATCACGTCGAACGGCCCCAGGTCCCGCAAGCTTTCCAGATTACCGTCACGCACCACGCCGCCCTGGGCGCCCAGCGCTTCGCAGTACGCCAATCGCTCGGCGGAGCCGACACTGACCCAGCACGGGTTGCCGAAGACCTTGCACAGCTGAATGGCCGCTGAACCGATTCCACTTGCCCCGGCGTGCAGAAGAACCTTCTGACCCGGCTTGAGCGCCGCCAGTTGAAACAAATTCAGCCAGACTGTTGCATAAACTTCGGGTAATGCCGCCGCTTCGAGCAGTGACATTCCGTCGGGAACCGGCAGTACATGCCGCCCGTCGACAACCACCTCCTCGGCCATCCCGCCCCCGGCCAGCAAGGCGCAAACCCGATCGCCAACCTGCCAGGAAGACCCGGCGCCGACCTCGCTGATCACCCCCGAGCACTCTAGACCAAGCACTTGGCTGGCCCCTGGCGGTGGTGGATAAAGGCCGGCTTTCTGCAACAAATCGGCGCGATTTAGACCCGATGCCGCCACTCGTATACGAACTTGTCCTACATCGCACGTGGGACGCGGTTCATCAACCCACACCACTTGACCGTCAACGCCTTGCAATGCTTTCACAGTGCCTCCATAGTGAGTCTGGACTGAGCCCGAAGCTATAGCGCCGGGCTTTTTGCATTATGCGACCGGCTCCCAAAGAACCGGCGACTTCAAAGACGGCCTAATATGCGTTATCAATTGTCCCCGCGTCGAATCAGCATGAAGCATCTGTTCCCCAGCACTGCCCTCGCCTTGATCATCGGTATCGGCTTGCTGCCGATGTCGGGCAACACCTTCGCAGCCAATAGCTGGGACAAGCTTCAACCCGATCGTGACGAAGTGATCGCCAGCCTGAACGTCGTGGAGTTGCTCAAGCGCCACCACTACAGCAAGCCGCCACTCGATGACGCGCGCTCGGTGATCATCTACGACAGCTACCTCAAGCTGCTGGATCCGTCGCGCAGCTACTTCATGGCCAGCGACATTGCCGAATTCGACAAGTGGAAGACGCAGTTCGACGACTTCCTCAAAAGCGGCGACCTCAACGCCGGGTTCACCATCTACAAGCGCTACCTGGACCGCGTGAAGGCGCGTCTGGACTTCGCCCTTGCCGAGCTGAACAAGGGCGTCGACAAGATCGACTTCACCACCAAGGAAACCTTGCTGATCGACCGCAAGGATGCCCCTTGGCTCAAATCCACCGCCGAGCTCGACGACCTGTGGCGCAAACGCGTCAAGGATGAAGTGCTGCGTCAGAAGATCGCCGGCAAGGATTCCAAGCAGATCCAGGAAACCCTGACCAAGCGCTACAAGAACCAGCTGGCGCGTCTGGACCAGACCCGCGCGGAAGACATCTTCCAGGCGTACATCAACACCTTCGCCATGTCCTACGACCCACACACAAACTATCTGTCGCCGGATAACGCGGAGAACTTCGACATCAACATGAGCCTGTCCCTCGAGGGCATCGGTGCCGTGTTGCAGAGCGATAACGACCAGGTGAAAGTCGTGCGCCTGGTGCCGGCAGGTCCGGCGGACAAGACCAAGCAGGTTGCACCGGCCGACAAGATCATCGGCGTTGCCCAGGGCAACAAGGAAATGGTCGACGTGGTGGGCTGGCGCCTGGACGAAGTGGTCAAGCTGATCCGTGGTCCGAAAGGCACCGTGGTGCGCCTGGAAGTCATCCCGGCCAGCAATGCGCCGAACGACCAGACCACCAAGATCGTGCCGATCACCCGTGAAGCGGTGAAGCTCGAAGACCAGGCCGTGAAAAAATCGGTCTTGAACCTCAAGCAGGACGGCAAGGACTACAAGCTCGGCGTCATCGAAATCCCGGCGTTCTATCTGGACTTCAAGGCCTTCCGTGCCGGCGACCCGGACTACAAGAGCACCACGCGCGACGTCAAGAAACTGCTGACCGAGCTGCAGAAAGAGAAAGTCGACGGCGTGGTCATCGACCTGCGCAACAACGGCGGCGGCTCCTTGCAGGAAGCCACCGAGCTGACCAGCCTGTTCATCGACAAAGGCCCGACCGTGCTCGTGCGTAACGCCGATGGCCGCGTCGATGTGCTTGAAGATGAAAACCCGGGCGCGTTCTACAAAGGCCCGATGGCATTGCTGGTCAACCGCCTGTCCGCCTCGGCTTCGGAGATTTTTGCCGGCGCCATGCAGGACTACCACCGCGCACTGATCATCGGCGGCCAGACCTTCGGCAAAGGCACCGTGCAGACCATTCAGCCGCTCAACCATGGCGAACTGAAACTGACCCTGGCCAAGTTCTACCGGGTTTCCGGGCAGAGCACCCAGCATCAGGGCGTCTTGCCGGACATCGATTACCCGTCGATCATCGACACCAAGGAAATCGGTGAAAGCGCCCTGCCCGAAGCCATGCCGTGGGACACCATCAAGGCGGCGATCAAGCCGGCGGTGGACCCGTTCAAGCCGTACATTTCGCAGCTCAAGTCCGAGCATGACCTGCGTACGGCCAAGGATGCGGAGTTCGTGTTCATCCGCGACAAGCTGGCCCTGGCGCAGAAACTGATGGCCGAAAAAACCGTCAGCCTCAATGAAGTCGAGCGTCGTGCCCAGCACGCCGACATCGAAGCCAAACAGCTGGCAATGGAAAACATCCGTCGCAAGGCCAAGGGTGAAGAACCGCTCAAAGAGCTGAAGAAAGAAGACGAGGACGCCATTGCCGCCGAGGATGACAAGACCAAGCCGGAAGACGATGCCTACCTGAGCGAAACCGGGCGGATTCTGCTGGACTACCTGAAACTCAACACGGCAGTGGCCAAGCACTGAGTGCGCACAAACAGCTAATGGCAATTTAATGCTAACGCTCCCCGGAGCGTCATCAAACAGTCATCATTCTGTCGTGAAATAAAGGACCGGGCGTGCCTCTTTTACCAAGGGCCGCCCGGTCCTTTTTTTATCGCCAGAGATCGCCATGACCACAACCGAACAGCTGAGTGCATTGGGCTCGATCCTGACTCAAGGCGGTTTGCACAGCTTGTTCCAGCCGATCATCAGCCTCTCCGAACGGCGCATCCTCGGCTACGAAGCCCTCAGTCGCGGCCCCTCCAACAGCCCTCTGCACTCCCCTGTCGCGCTGTTCGCCGTCGCCCGCCAGGCCGGACGCCTGAGCGAGCTGGAAATTGCCTGCCGCCAAAGCGCCTGCCGACGCTTCAACGAACAACAACTGCCTGGCCTGTTGTTCCTGAACGTATCCCCGGAATCCCTGCTCGAAGCGGCGCATCAACCGGGACGCACCCTGCAATTGCTGCAGGACTTCGGCATTGCGCCGAGCCAGGTGGTCATCGAGCTCACGGAACAGACACCGACGGATGATTTCCAGCTGCTGCAGACCGCCCTGCATCACTACCGGGCGATGGGGTTTTCGATTGCGCTGGATGATCTGGGGGCGGGTTATTCGAGTTTGCGCTTGTGGTCCGAGCTACGACCGGACTACGTGAAAATCGACCGGCATTTCATTGATGGCATTCATCAGGATGCGCTCAAGCGCGAGTTCGTCGGCTCGATCCTGCAAATCGCCAAGGCCTCGCGGGCGCGAGTCATCGCCGAAGGGATCGAGCTGGCGGAAGAACTCGCGGTGCTGACCGAAATGGGCGTGGACCTGGTGCAGGGCTATCTGCTCTGCCGGCCCCAGGAACACCCGCCACGGGATGCCCGGGCATTGATGCCCCGACAGGACAGCACCGCCGTTGTACTGAGCGAGGACGGCAGCGACCTCAGCGCCCTGCTCAACGAGCAACCTGCCGTGAGCAGGGACACCCCGACCGCCATGGTGCTCGAAGCCTTTCGCCGCCAGGCCAACCTGAACTCGCTGGCGGTGCTGGATGAACAGGGGCAGCCCTGCGGCATCGTCCATCGCCATTCACTCTCCGATGCCCTGCTCAAGCCCTTTGCCACCGACCTGTTCGCCCGCAAACCCATCAGTCGCTTGATGAACGATGACTTCCTCGCTGTCGAGCTGAGCCAGTCGCTGCAACAAGTCAGCCGCCTGATCACGGGCCGTGCCCGCCAGCGCATCGAAGAAGATTTCATCATCACCCTCAATGGCGGCTATCTCGGGTTGGGCCGTGTCATAGATGTGCTCAAACTGATTACCGAACTGAAGATCCAGCAGGCCCGCTACGCCAACCCGCTGACCCTGCTACCGGGCAACGTACCCATCCAGCAATGCCTGACGCGACTGCTGCAACAGCAACGGGAGTCGGTGATCTGCTACGTCGACATCGATAGCTTCAAACCCTTCAACGACATCTACGGCTATGGCCGCGGCGACGAAGTCTTGCTGTGCCTGGCGCAATGCCTGAACGACCGCGTCGATCCCTCCCGCGACTTCGTCGGCCACATCGGCGGCGATGATTTCCTGCTGGTGCTGGGCCCGGAAGACTGGCGCAAACGCTTGAACCAGTTGCTCGACGACTTCCAGAGCCAGTGCCGGCGCTTCTACCGCAGCGAGCACCTGGAAGCCGGATGCTTCATCGCACCGAACCGCCAGGGCGTGCGTCAGGAGTTTGCGCTGTTGTCGCTGTCGATCGGGGTGGTGCACCTGCATCCACAGGCCTGTGGACAACTCGACGCGAGCCGGTTGGCCGAGATGGCATCACAGGCCAAGCACCATGCGAAGAATGTGCAGGGCTGTAGCGTGCATGTGATTGATAGCCTGGTGGTACGGGCTATCGGAGAATCACTGGTTGCCGGCCAACGTTGATGTCCATGACCCGCCCCGTGGTTTGGAAGTGTTAGTGGATGGCAATACAGTGTACTCAAACCAAGCTGGTAGAAAAGAACTGCGTCTGATAGATCTTGTTGTCCAGAACTAAAGCAGTCTGACACTTTCCGCCAGCGAGGGATTACGCATGCGCAGCAATGATGAGGGTACACATCGGAACACCCCACTGATCACGTCAATAGATAACCGCGGGCTGTCGGTGCGCACCATCGAGTACCGCCGTCTCCCGGGCCCACCAACCGCGACCGAAGCACGCATTACCCGTCACAATTTTGATTCCCGAGGTCATCTGACACAGAGTATTGACCCGAGGCTGTTCGCCCTCAAGCAGTCGGATGCCAGGGCAAAACCGAACTTCACCTACCTGACCAGCCTGACCGGTAGTGTGACAGGCTCTGACAGCGTGGACTCCGGCAATGCGGTCACACTGAATGACAGTGCAGGCCGGCCAGCACTGGCCGTCAATGCCACGGGGGTCATGCGCACCTGGCAGTACGAAGAAAACACACTATCTGGCCACTTGCTGGGCATCACCGAACACGTTGCCGGCCAGAAGCCCTGTATCACGGAACGCTTTGTCTGGGCTGGCAACAGTCCTGCAGAGCAAGACTTGAACCTCGCCGGGCAATGCGCTTGTCATTACGACACGGTCGGACTCAGCCAGACCAATAGTGTGACGCTAACCGGCCTGCCTCAGTCGGTTACACGGCAATTGTTGCCGGATGACGCAGGTGCCGATTGGCAGGGCAACGGGGAGTCAGACTGGAATGACCATCTGGCACCAGAAGCATTCGTCACGAAGAGTACGGCAGATGCTACAGGCACAGTGCTGACCACCACAGACGCAATGGGTCATGTACAGCGATTGGCCTATGACGTGACCGGCCTGTTACAAGGCAGTTGGCTGACACTGAAAGGGGACACGGAGCAGATTATCGTGAAATCCCTGACGTACTCGGCGACCGGTCAGAAGTTACGGGAAGAACATGGCAATGGAGTGCTGACCACCTATACGTATGAACCGCAGACTCAGCGCCTTACCGGTATCAAGACAGAGCGTCCGCTTGGCCACGCAGGCGGTGCAAAAGTTCTGCAAGACCTGCGATACATGTATGACCCAGTTGGCAATGTGCTGCGTGTCACCAATGATGCCGAAGCCACCCGGTTCTGGCGCAATCAAAAAATAGTCCCGGAAAACACCTGCACTTACGACAGTCTCTACCGACTGATCAGCGCCACCGGCCGGGAAACAGTTGCAATCGCACAGCAGAAAAACAGCCTGCCTGGCCTCTCCGCCCCCCTTACCGCAGACCAGAGTAACTTCACCACCTATACCCGTCACTACACTTATGATGATGGTGGAAACCTGACCCAGATCTGCCACCGTGCTCCCGCCTCAAATCATAATTACACCACTCGTATAACGGTCTCCAATAGTAGTAACCGCGGAGTGCTGGACAGTCTGACCGCCGACCCTGCGCAAGTAGAAAAATATTTCAGCATCGGCGGACATCAGCACCAGTTGCAGCCGGGACAACATCTTGTCTGGACAGGGCGCGGGGAATTACTGCAGGTGACCCCGGTCACTCGTAATGGCGAACCCAGTGATAACGAACGATATCGCTACGATGCGCACAGTCAGCGGGTGATAAAGATCAACATGAAAAAAAACGCAGGCAGCCATCAGATTCAGCGCGTGGTGTACCTGCCGGGGCTTGAACTGCGCACCACGATAAGCGGCAGCACGAATAAGGAAAGCCTGCATGTCATTACGCTGGGTGAGGTGGGA
The DNA here is from genome assembly GCF_054668285.1 of Pseudomonas sp. S2_H10. Lineage (NCBI taxonomy): Bacteria > Pseudomonadati > Pseudomonadota > Gammaproteobacteria > Pseudomonadales > Pseudomonadaceae > Pseudomonas > Pseudomonas sp. S2_H10. The sequence goes on along the minus strand of NZ_CP162754.1, from coordinate 5,617,258 downwards.
CGAACCCAAGTACGGATGTTGCACTGGGAAAGTGGCAAACGAGATTCCGCCCGCAACGACCAAATCCGTTACAGCTACACCAACCTGGTGGGTAGCAGCGGGCTGGAGATCGACGGAGCCGGGAACATAATTAGTCTGGAAGAGTACTATCCATATGGCGGCACCGCCGTATGGACAACACGAAACCAGATTGAAGCGGATTACAAAACCCACCGCTACTCGGGCAAGGAACGCGATGCCACAGGTTTGTATTACTATGGGTATCGCTATTATCAACCTTGGGCAGGGCGCTGGTTAAGCTCGGATCCGATGGAAACGGTGGATGGACTGAACCTATATAGGATGGTGAGAAACAATCCGCTGACCTTTGAAGATATAGATGGACGGATGATCAGGCGCCAGTCTGAAGACAGTCCTCCCGAGAACAAAACTTTGGTGAATCATCCTTCACAAGAAAATGCGCTTGCACCGACACACTCCCCTCTCTCCCTCTTAGAGTCTCTGGGTACGCAACCACTTATAAGGGAGCCTGAAAAAAACAGCTTGTCTGCATCTATTGAGAAATCAATGGCACAGTTGCAACTAGCAGTCGGAGCCAATGGGGATAACGTCATTTCGGTCTCGGCAGATATAGGTGATCGCGATCCTATCGACAGTGGTGGTTATGGCGAAATTTATGAAAGCAAGGATGGCCGACATGTTTACAAGAAATACCATAACGTGAAAGACGCCATTAAAATCCCAGCTTATATTGCACCCGAAGAAAGCGGTTTTAACACCTATTACGGAGCGGGCTCAGCAACAGCAATGATTGAGAATGGCAGCGCCTATCTCAAGATGATAAAACTAGACGGAATCCCGCTGCATAAAATCAAAGAAAACACTTTGCCAGCACAGGCCGCAGATGCACTACAAGATGCATTCCACGAGATGGAAAAGAAAGATTTATACCATCAAGACATACAAGGCAAAAATTTTCTTTTCTCCGAGAAAGACAACAAGGTCTACCCCGTAGACATGGAAGCGCACCCCTACGATATCGCTCAATATACAATCCGCGTATACAACAGTAACAAGACAAACGTACTCAATGAGTTCTCACGACTAATAAAAAAATAAACAGGATAGGTGAGGCTAGTTTAACTCTGGCCAGAGCTGACAGTTGATGAAAGGCTTTTCGCGGCTGTCAGGTCAACCTGCTTGCTTGTCGAAACACGGGTAATCAATGACCAGGATCATGAGCTTTCAATGCGTGCAACTTGATCGGCGCCAACGGATGCCCGGCCTTCGCCGCGATCTCCCAGAAGCGCGCTGCTTCGGCCGGATCCGGCGCCTTGCTCGCCGTTCCGGCCAGACTGATCACGCCCACTTGATACGCTGCCTTGCCATCGCCCGCCAACGCCGCCAGGCGCAGCAAACGCACGCCCTCCTCACGAGCACCGAGGCCGACGCCGCGAAACGTCAGGATGTGCCCATAGAAGCTCTGGGCGCCGACGTCGCCCAGGTTGGCCATGCGTGCGAACTGGCCTTCGAGCCAGCGCCAGCCTCGTGGCTGGCGGACAAACCACGACCAGTGAAACAGCCTGCGCGCGAGCCAGTAGCCGGCCCGCGCCTTGAGTTGTAAAAACACTCAGGCCTCGGCCGATTCCGGGTATTCGTATTCGAACACCCGCACCACTTCCGACGCGTGCCAGGAAGCTGCGGCAACGCCGTCCGATGGCCCGGAGAAACGCCCGAGGCGCTCGACGCACTCAAAGAACCCGGTGCGCGGCAAGCGGCTGGCGCCCTGGCTGATCACCAGTGAACTGCGCAATGGCTGCTCTGCCTTGGCGTCCAGGGCCGCCAGATGCTCGAGGGCCGCCGTCAGGGTCTGCATGGCCGGGGTCGGCAACTGCAAACGCTCCAGCAATGCCCGATACGTCAACAGATGGCGCTGGCGTCGCGCCTGATCCAGTTCGCCCAGCAATCCGTCCCAGTGTTGACGACTAATGCGTACGCTCACGATTCATCCCTCCACCCAGGCACCGTCAATTCCCAGGCCAGGCTGCGGCGAATCGCGGCGTCGGGCAGACGCTCGCCACTTTCGATCATGGCCAGGTAAGACGGGCTGATGCCTACCGTGCGGGCCAGCGCCTCGATGGCGATGCCCTTCCCTTCGCGCAAACTGCGTAGTTGATCCAGACCCGGAAGAATCACGTCTGGTGTTGCCGCCTGAACCTTCGTGGCTTCAGCCGACGCTTGCTCCTTGATGCCTGCTGCTTTCAGTAACGCCTGATACTGAGCCCATGGCAGAACCGCGTATTCGGGCTCGCCTTCGCGTGTAATTATCTGAATATCCATGACTACCCCGTAGGACAAAAACACTTAGCGCGTCGGCACTTTTCCCTAGAAGTGTAATCCTAACAGCGGCCAAGGTCGCGGGGGGCATCTATCTGTGAGCAGGTCGCAATCGACTCAACGTTTTTTCGGGCCTTGAAGTTGCAGTTGCTCGGGGGTAGCGGGCAGACGCTCGACCACTGCGAGCTTCTCCGGCACTTGCCGTTTGCGCCAGGAACGGAAGGCATCGAGTTCGTCGTCGAGCACTTTCATCAGCCACGCCAATACCGCGATGTCATCGAACATGCCGAACACCGGAATGAAATCCGGGATCGCATCCACCGGGCTGAGGAAATACATCAGGCCCGCAACGACCGAAATCAGTGACTTGGGGCTGATGGCCCGATACTCACCACGCCAGTACGCAAGGCAGAGTGCCTGCAGCAGCTTCAAATCGTCCTTGATCTTGCCCAGCCGATAGCCCTGGCTCGCGCCCTTGCTGGCGACCGCGAACAACAGGGTCGGCAATCGACCGCGTGCCAGCAGGCGTCCGGCCAGTGGCAGGAAACGAGCGAAATTCCAGGGTGCTTTCATCATTCCTCCCATTGAAATGTTATCCACACAAATTGTGGATAACCTTGTGAACAGAGCCGCTTTTCACCGCTGAAAGCCCCGTTTTACAAGGCCTGCGTTCAGATCGGGCGTTTTTTACTCATCAAAAAAAACCCATAATTTCATTGACTTGGCGGCCTTGTGCGTCTACCGCCGAGGCTACTATGGCTAAGACTCCGGTCCAGAGCGTCTGTTCGTTTTGTTTACCCGTACCGAACGCCAGATGCAACAACGCCCCGCATGAGCGAGGCGTTGTTATCGAAGCAGGCGCTGATTACTTGGCAGCGGCGTCTTCTTTTGCCGGATCCTTGATGGCCAGCAGTTCCAGGTCGAATACCAGCACCGAGTTGGCTGGAATCGCCGGGCTCGGGCTTTGAGCGCCGTAAGCCAGGTCAGCAGGGATGTACAGCTTGTACTTCTCGCCAACGTGCATCAGTTGCAGGCCTTCGACCCAACCCGGGATCACGCCGCTGACCGGCAGATCGATCGGGCTGCCGCGCTCGACGGAACTGTCGAATACGGTGCCGTTGGTCAGCTTGCCGGTGTAGTGAACGGTCACTACGTCAGACGGTTTTGGCTGAGGGCCATCGGCCTTCTGCACGACTTCGTACTGCAAGCCCGAAGCGGTGGTGGTCACGCCAGGTTTCTTGGCGTTGTCCTCGAGGAATTTCTTGCCGGCAGCTGCCGACTCTTCGCTCATCTTGGCCATGCGCTCTTCGGCACGCTTTTGCAGTGCGGCGAACGCTTCAACCAGTTCTTCGTCCTTGAGCTTCTGCTCTTTCTTGCCGACGGCGTCTTCGATGCCCTGGGCTACAGCTTTCGAATCCAGGTCATCCATGCCTTCCTGAGCCAGGCTCTTGCCCATGTTCAGGCCAATGCCGTAGGAAGCTTTTTGCGCCGGAGTTTTCAGCTCTACGCTGGTCTGCGAATCACAACCCGCGAGTACCAGGCCAACCAGGGCCACCGCCGCCGCCAACCGATGCTGTTTCATGCTATTTCCTTGTTCATGCGCCTAAAGGGCAATCGAGTAAAGCCGCGAGCTTATCAGGCCGCCACGACCAATGGCTACCGGCATGAGAGCCGGAAACAATTGATAAGTTCAGGTGTTTAAACGCATTTCACAATTCGGCTGATGAAGCTTCTTTCATCGGGCTCCCACGCCGACTGAATCCTGAGCCTACAACATCTGGCGTAATGGCCTCTTGCCGCACCCCGGGCACTCGGGCATAACGGCATGATAATTCGACAAGGATGTTTATCTTGCGCCTCTTCCTTCGCTTGCTGGTTCTCATCGCAGTACTGCTCGGGCTGGTCATGGCCGTGGTGCTCTACTACGTCGCCAACCCGAAACTGCCGGCCTGGTCGCCTGCGCAGCAGGTGCACTATCTGGAGCAATGGAGCGCGGCCGACCGCGAAACCTACTACTTCACCCCCCAGGGTACCCAGGTCAAAGGCTTGCGTTATGACTGGTTCACCGCCCTCGAACTGCCCTTTTCGCAACAACGCTTCGCCGCCCCCGAATACCTCGCGCGCTTCGGATTTCTGATCGACCCTGGCCAGAAACCGACACCGCTCAACCCCGGCAACCTTCCCGTGGGCTTTACCCGGCACCAGAATGCCGGCAGCGCGGATATGTTTCTGGATATCACCTGCGCGGCCTGTCATACCGGCGAACTGCGTTTCAAGGGTCAAGCCGTGCGTATCGACGGCGGCTCGGCGCAGCATGTGCTGCCGTCCACTGTTCCTACACTCAAGGGGGGTAGTTTCGGACAGGCCCTGGTAGCCAGTCTCGCCTCCACTTACTACAACCCGTGGAAGTTCGAACGTTTCGCACGCAACGTGCTGGGTCAGGACTACGACGCCCGCCACCAAGCGTTGCGCAAAGAGTTCAAATCCTCGCTCGATACGTTCCTCAAAGTGGCCTGGAACGACACCCATCGCGGGCTCTATCCGACCGAAGAAGGCCCGGGGCGCACAGACGCCTTCGGGCGCATTGCCAACGCCAGCTTCGGTGACGCCATTTCCCCCGACAACTACCGCGTGGCCAACGCTCCGGTCGATTATCCGCAGTTGTGGGACATGTGGACATTCGAATGGGTGCAGTGGAACGGCTCGGCGAAACAACCGATGGCCCGCAACATCGGCGAGGCGTTGGGCGTCGGCGCCACACTGAACTTCTTCGACAAGAACGGCCAGCCGTTGATGGGCGATGCCCGCTACCCCTCCAGCGTCCGTGTGCGCGACCTGCACCTGATCGAAGAAACCCTGCAACGCCTCGCGCCTCCAGCCTGGCCGGAAGATCTGCTGGGTGCGGTCGACACGCCTCTGGCAGCCCAGGGCCGCGCCTTGTTCGCCGAAAACTGCGCGGGTTGTCATGTACCGCGTTCGACCCAGGGCGAGGGGCGATACGTTCAACACCTGAAAATGCTCCCGGTGGATTACATCGGCACAGACCCCGGTGCAGCCAATAACATCGCCGACCACCGCTTCGACCTGACAGCGCTGCAATGGAAGCAGGCGGAGCTGGAACAGCTTGATGTCGAGCCGAAACCCACCGAACCCCTGGACCTGAGCAAAATGTCCGTGACCAAGGGGCTGGCCTATGTCACCGCCTATGTCCAGGACCGCGCCTATCAAGACGCCAGGGTCAGCCCTGCCGAGCGTCCGCAAATGGACGGTTTCGGCCTGCCGATCGGTGTGCGCGAATTGCGTTCGTACAAGGCCAGGCCGTTGGCAGGCGTATGGGCGACAGCGCCGTTTCTGCACAACGGTTCGGTTGCGAGCATCTATCAACTGCTGTCGCCTCAGGATGAGCGTGCGACCACCTTCTACAAAGGCACGTTCGAGTACGACCCGGGGCACCTGGGCTACCGCACCGAAGCCTTCGCCAACGGTTTTCTGTTCGACACGCGCATTACCGGCAACCACAACAGCGGTCATGAATTCCGTGCCGGCAAACTCGGCAATGGCGTGATCGGCCGCTGGTTGGAGCCGCAAGAACGCTGGGCACTGCTGGAATACCTGAAAGTGCTGGGCGGCCCGCTGGAAGCGCAATTGCCATGACCACAGCCTCAGCCAAAAGGACTTACCCATGCTGACAACTCTCTGGCTACGACTGGGCGCCTTCCTCGGCAAGCTGTTGCTGTGGCTGCTGGGGCTGGGCGTACTTGGCTGGGCATTGGCCACCGCCTGGTTCGCCTGGCAGCAACGCGGGCCGGTCTCGGCGCAGGAGCTTGTTCCCGAAGGCGAAGCCGCGATGACCCGGGACATCATCCAGACGGCGGTGCGCATCGTCGACCAGCACCGCGAAAGCACCCGCTACCTGCGTGACGCCCATGCCAAGGCCCACGGCTGTGTGAAGGCCGAGGTCCAGGTGCTGCCGGAACTGCCAATCGAACTGCGCCAGGGCGTATTCAGCGAGCCGGGGAAAACCTGGCAAGCGACGCTGCGCCTGTCCAACGGCAATGCCTACCCGCAGTTCGACAGCATCCGCGACGCCCGGGGCATGGCGATCAAACTGCTCGATGTTACGGGTAAACAACTGCTGAGCGATCAACCTGGGCGAAACGAACAGGATTTCGTGATGTTCAGCCATCCGAACTTCTTTGTAAGCAATGTCGCCGAATACCGTCAGAACGTCGCCGCTCAAGCCGACGGTAAAAAGATCATGGCCTTCTTCCCCGGCTGGGATCCACGCGGATGGCAGGTTCGCCACCTGTTCATTGCCCTGGCGACACTGTCCCCGGCTCCGTCGAGCCCGACCCAGACGACGTATTTTTCGGTTTCACCCTACAAGTTCGGCGAAGCCAATGCGAAGTTCCGGGTCATGCCCGATCCGGACAGTTGCCCGGTCTACAACCTGTCGGAACAAAATCGCAAGCTGCCGAACTTTCTGCGCAATGCGCTGAACCAACAGCTGTCGACCGACCGGGTACCTGCGTGTTTCGCTTTGCAAATCCAGCGGCAGGACGCCAACAAGTACATGCCGATCGAGGACACCAGCATTGAATGGCGCGAGAGCGATGCGCCCTTCGAGACGGTGGCGCGGATCAAGGTTGCGGCGCAGGACTTCGATACACCGGCGCTGAACCTGCAATGCGACAACCAGTCGTTCAACCCCTGGTTCGGCATCGAGGCGCACCGCCCCATCGGCGGGATCAATCGCCTGCGCAAGGCCGTATACGAAGCCGTCAGCGACTACCGGCACGCCCGCAATGCCGAACTGTAGGAGCGAGCCTTGCTCGCGAGAAACCCATAGGCACCGCTGGGCACCTGAATTTACGCGTTATCGTTCACGACCTTCGCGAGCCAGCTCGCTCCCGCAGAGAGCCAGGAAAGCCAAATCCCGAACAGCAAAAAGCCCGCACTAGGCGGGCTTTCCGTGGTGATCTGGCGTTCAGTGTTCCAGATTACCGAATATGGCGCAGCGGACGGGACTCGAACCCGCGACCCCCGGCGTGACAGGCCGGTATTCTAACCGACTGAACTACCGCTGCGCGAAACGCTTGAAACGAATGGTGGGTGATGACGGGATCGAACCGCCGACATTCTGCTTGTAAGGCAGACGCTCTCCCAGCTGAGCTAATCACCCTTCGCTTCGTTACGGGACGCATTATGCCACAAGTTTTCGTAAAGTGTTGATTTAATTGAAGTTTTTTTCAAATAAATCCGAAAACCGGTAAAACGACACATCCCGCGGGTACAACTGTACAAACTTTGAGGCAGAAAAAAACCCGCGTTTGCGGGTTCTTCCGTGGTGACCTGGCGTTCAGTGTTCCAAGTTACCGAATATGGCGCAGCGGACGGGACTCGAACCCGCGACCCCCGGCGTGACAGGCCGGTATTCTAACCGACTGAACTACCGCTGCGCTAAACACTTGAAACGAATGGTGGGTGATGACGGGATCGAACCGCCGACATTCTGCTTGTAAGGCAGACGCTCTCCCAGCTGAGCTAATCACCCTTCGCTTCGGTGTGGCGCGCATTCTACGGAGCGACCCAACCTCTGGCAAGCACTTTTTAAAATAATTTTCCGAGGCCTTCCAAAGGCTTAGAGAAAGGTTGGCCTATGGCACGGCGAAGTCAATAATGCCCCCCTTTGTATAAAGGAGAGACTCACCCCATGTGGTTCAAAAACCTGCTTATCTATCGCCTGACCCAAGATCTGCCTGTTGATGCCGAGGCGTTGGAAACTGCACTGGCCACCAAACTGGCGCGCCCATGTGCAAGCCAGGAGTTGACCACCTACGGTTTCGTCGCGCCGTTCGGCAAAGGCGAAGATGCGCCACTGGTGCACGTCAGCGGCGACTTCCTGCTGGTGTCCGCCCGCAAGGAAGAACGTATTCTGCCGGGCAGCGTCGTGCGTGACGCGGTCAAGGAAAAGGTCGAAGAGATCGAAGCCGAGCAGATGCGCAAGGTCTATAAGAAGGAACGCGATCAGATCAAGGATGAAATCATCCAGGCCTTCCTGCCTCGCGCCTTTATCCGCCGTTCCTCGACCTTCGCCGCCATCGCGCCGAAACAGGGCCTGATCCTGGTCAACTCGGCCAGCCCGAAACGCGCCGAAGACCTGCTGTCGACCTTGCGCGAAGTGATCGGCACCCTGCCGGTGCGTCCGCTGACCGTGAAGATGTCCCCGACCGCGACCATGACCGAGTGGGTCACCACGCAGAAAGCCGCGGACGATTTCTTCGTGCTGGACGAGTGTGAACTGCGCGACACCCACGAAGACGGCGGCATCGTGCGCTGCAAGCGCCAGGACCTGACCAGCGAAGAAATCCAGCTGCACCTGAGCACCGGCAAAGTGGTCACTCAGCTGTCCCTGGCCTGGCAGGACAAACTGTCGTTCGTCCTCGACGACAAGATGGTGGTCAAGCGCCTGAAGTTCGAAGACCTGCTGCAGGACCAGGCGGAACAGGACGGCGGCGAAGAAGCCCTGGGCCAACTGGACGCCAGCTTCACCCTGATGATGCTGACCTTCGGCGACTTCCTGCCGGCACTGGTTGAAGCGTTGGGTGGGGAAGAGACTCCGCAGGGGATCTAGCCTCAACGGTGAGCTTTTGTAGGAGCTGGCTTGCCAGCGATGGCGTCGCAATGGCCTGCGCACGGCTTGATGGCCCCTTCGCTGGCAAGCCAGCTCCTACAAGACCGCGTATTTCTTACAATAAGGATCAAGCCATGCGCGCACTGGCTGCATTGAGTCGTTTTGTCGGCAACACCTTCGCCTACTGGGTACTGATTTTCGCTGTCGTGGCGTTTCTGCAGCCAGCATGGTTCCTCGGCCTCAAAGGCGCCATCGTGCCCTTGCTGGGGCTGGTGATGTTCGGCATGGGCCTGACCCTCAAACTCGAAGACTTCGCCGAAGTCGCCCGCCATCCGTGGCGCGTGGCCCTGGGCGTGGTTGCCCATTTCGTGATCATGCCCAGCGTGGCGTGGTTGCTCTGCCAGGCGTTTCACTTGCCGCCGGAAATCGCCGTCGGCGTGATTCTGGTCGGCTGCTGCCCAAGCGGCACCTCGTCGAACGTGATGACCTGGCTGGCCCGCGGCGACCTGGCGTTGTCGGTGGCCATCGCCGCCGTCACCACCCTCCTCGCCCCGCTGCTGACACCGGCGCTGATCTGGCTGCTGGCCTCGGCCTGGTTGCCGGTGTCGTTCATGGAGCTGTTCTGGTCGATCCTGCAAGTGGTGCTGTTGCCGATCGTGCTGGGCGTGGTGGCCCAACGAGTGCTCGGCGACAAGGTTCGCCACGCCGTGGACGTGCTGCCGCTGGTGTCGGTGGTGAGCATCGTGATCATCGTCACCGCCGTGGTGGCCGCCAGCCAGGCGAAGATTGCCGAGTCCGGTCTGTTGATCATGGCCGTGGTCATGCTGCACAACAGCTTTGGCTACTTGCTCGGTTATTTCACCGGGCGCCTGTTCAAGCTGCCTCTGGCACAGCGCAAGTCCCTGGCCCTGGAAGTCGGCATGCAGAACTCCGGGCTGGGCGCGGCACTGGCCAGCGCGCACTTCTCGCCGCTGGCGGCGGTGCCCAGCGCGTTGTTCAGCGTCTGGCACAACATTTCCGGGGCGCTGCTTTCGACGTATTTCCGTCGCATGAGCGAGAAACAGGATCGGGAAACGGCCGCCAGGCACGTCAGCGACTGATTGGAAACTTGATCCCCGGGTTAATGCTGGGCACTATATTGCGCATCGCGAGGACGACCTCGCGGCTCGATCGAGTCATTAATCAGGGGACGACCCCGTCAGACGATGGAGGTCTTCATGTCCTGGATCATTCTGTTTTTCGCCGGCCTGTTCGAAGTGGGCTGGGCCGTCGGCCTCAAGTACACCGACGGCTTCACCCGCCCGCTCCCCACCGTTTTGACCGTTGCGGCCATGGCGATCAGCCTTGGCTTGCTCGGCCTTGCCATGAAGGAACTGCCGCTGGGTACGGCCTATGCGATCTGGACCGGGGTCGGCGCCGTCGGCACGGTGATCGCCGGGATCATCCTGTTTGGCGAATCCATGGCGCTGGTAAGGCTGGCGAGTGTGGCGTTGATCATTTTCGGGTTGGTTGGGCTGAAGGTAAGCGCCTAGGCCACTACCGCCATCGCGGGCAAGCCCGCTCCCACAGGTTTCGTGTACTCCCACACATGTTGAGTACACCATCAATCCTTGTGGGAGCGGGCTTGCCCGCGATGGGGCCAGTACAGCCACCGACTATCTGACTGCCCCGCGCAAATCCCCCACCAACGCCTGCAACTTCGCCGGCTCCGCCACCTCAACCGCCACCGCCGGCCCCGCCACCAACGTCACCCGCGACCACAACCGGCGAAACAGCCCCTTGCCCGGATCGCGGCTGAAGAAACTCCCCCACAACCCCTGCAAGGCCAGCGGAATCACCGGCACCGGCGTCTCTTCGAGAATCCGCGTCAAACCACCCTTGAACTCATTCATCTCGCCATCGGCGGTCAATTTACCCTCGGGGAAGATGCACACCAGCTCACCTTCCTTCAGATAGCGGGCGATGCGCGTGAAGGCCTTTTCGTAGATCTGGATGTCTTCATGACGCCCCGCGATAGGAATCGTCCCCGCGGTACGGAAGATGAAATTCAACACCGGCAGGTTGTAGATCTTGTAATACATCACAAAGCGAATCGGCCGACGCACCGCGCCGCCAATCAGCAAGGCGTCGACGAACGACACGTGGTTGCACACCAGCAACGCCGCGCCTTCATCGGGAATCAGATCCAGGTTGCGATGCTCGACGCGGTACATGGAATGGCTGAGCAGCCAGATCATGAAACGCATGGTGAACTCAGGGACGATCCTGAAGATGTAGGCGTTGACGCCGATGTTCAGCAGCGAGACCACCAGGAACAGCTGCGGGATCGACAGCTTGGCCACGCTCAGCAAGACGATCGAGACAATCGCCGACACCACCATGAACAACGCATTGAGGATGTTGTTGGCGGCAATCACCCGCGCCCGTTCGTTCTCGGCGGTACGTGACTGGATCAGTGCGTACAACGGCACGATGTAGAAACCGCCGAAGACGCCCAGGCCAAGGATATCGAACAGCACCAGCCAGGCATGGCCAAAACCGAGAATCTCGATCCAGCCATGGCCGGCGGCGCTGTCCGGGATTCCACCGGAATGCCACCACAACAGCAGCCCGAACACGGTCAGGCCGAATGAACCGAACGGCACCAGGCCGATTTCGACTTTGCGCCCGGAGAGCTTCTCGCACAACATCGAACCCAGGGCGATGCCGACCGAGAACACCGTCAGAATCAGCGTCACCACGGTTTCGTCGCCGTGCATCCACTCCTTGGCATAGGCCGGGATCTGCGTCAGGTAAATCGCCCCGACAAACCAGAACCACGAGTTGCCGACAATCGAGCGTGACACCGCCGGCGTTTGCCCCAGGCCCAGCTTCAATGTGGCCCAGGACTGGCTGAAGATGTTCCAGTTCAGGCGTAACGCCGGTGTGGCGGCCGCCGCGCGGGGAATGCTGCGGCTGGCCAGATAGCCGAGCACGGCAATGCCGATGATCGCCGTGGACACCACCGGTGCGTAATGCGCCGAAGACATCATGACCCCGGCGCCAATGGTGCCGGCGAGGATCGCCAGGAAGGTGCCCATTTCCACCAGGCCGTTGCCGCCCACCAGTTCGTCTTCATGCAGGGCCTGCGGCATGATCGAGTATTTCACCGGCCCGAACAGCGCCGAATGGGTGCCCATGGCGAACAGCGCCAGCAGCATCAACGACAGGTGATCGAACATGAAGCCAACGGCGCCGACCGCCATGATCGCTATTTCCCCAAGCTTGATCAGGCGGATCAGCGCGTCCTTGGCGAACTTTTCCCCGAATTGCCCCGCCAGGGCCGAGAACAGGAAAAACGGCAGGATAAACAGCAGGGCGCACAGGTTGACCCAGATAGAGCGGTCACCTTCGATGGTCAGCTTGTACAAAATGGCCAGGATCAACGACTGCTTGAACACGTTGTCGTTGAATGCGCCGAGGGACTGGGTAATGAAGAACGGCAGGAAGCGCCGGGTGCGCAGCAAGGTGAACTGTGAGGGGTGACTCATCTTCCATGTGTCCCTGATTATGTAGAGAGTGGCCTGGATACTGTAATTGGAGTATCGAAACTCGATCCAGGCCACACCTTACCTAATCTTTGCCGGTTATTTCTTCAATCCGGCAATGCACGGCGAGACAAACAGCTCTCCGCGCCAGGCGCCCAACACCGTGCGCTTGCCGACGATCAGCCACATCACGGCCAGCAACGCGACCAGCACACAGCCAAACACACTGAAAAACATCAGGTTCAAGGTACTGGCCAGCTTCAACGTCGCCAGAGAGTAGACACCCAACGGGAAAGTGAAGCCCCACCAGCCCAGATTGAAGGGAATGCCGGCACGCAGATAGCGACCGGTGATGAGCAGCGCCATCAGCATCCACCACAGGCCGAAACCCCACAGGGTGATGCCGGCCACCAGCCCCAACCCGGCGGCAATCTCACCGACGCCGGGCATTGCGTTCGCCGCGAAAATCAGCGGAGCGTCGCCGCCCAGTACCAGCATGCCCAGCGCGCCGGTGCCGATCGGGCCAAGGGCCAGCCAGCTCGAGGCGGCCATGTTTTCGTGGGGCAGCTTATGCAGGGCCATGCGCAGCAACAGGATGGTCAGGATGCTGAAGGCCACCGGCAGGGAAAAGGCCCAGAGCACGTAGCTGGTCACCAGCACCACCAGTTGCGAATGCGCGTCGGCCAGATGCGGCGCCAACAGGCCACCGCTTGCGGCGGCCACTTCTGCCGCAACCACCGGCAACAACCAGACGGCGGTCATCTGGTCGATGCTGTGCTCCTGACGGGTGAACATCATGTAGGGAATCAGCACGCCGCAGGCCAGCGACATGGCCACATCCAGCCACCACAACACCTCGGCGATGTGGATCACACCATCGCCCCAGCGCGGCAGACCGAACACCAGGAAGCCGTTGATGATGGTCGCCAGACCCATGGGGATGGTGCCGAAAAACATCGAAACCGTGGAGTGGCCGAAGATCCGCCGAGCCTCGTCGAAGAACAGCACCCAACGCGCCGTGTACAGCGCCGTAAACAACAGAAACAGGACGATATTGAACAGCCAGAGGCCTTCGGCAAAGGCGTGCAAGCCGGGTATGGTGACCGGCAATTGCGCCAGTGCCAACGCCAGCACGCCCGTGCCCATGGTGGCTGCGAACCAGTTGGGGGTGAACTGACGAATCACCTCACGGGGGTGCTGCAAGTGACTGAACGGTTTGATTGCAGGCTTGATGCTATTGGCGCATGTCATGGCGAACTCCTGTCCTCACGTGAGGTAGAGCCATGTTAGATCCGAATAGAATATCTATATAACGGGTAATATCTCTATATCTTATCGATATCACCTATATAGCATCAGACACTCCCTTCCGATTCGATCACCAATATCCGGGCCGGTCCTAGCGGATGCGCCACATGCTCAGTGCCAACCGAGGCATGAAAAATGTCACCGACCTCGAGCAAGGCTTCCCGCTCCACGCCCTCTTCGCGATAACGCATCTGCACCCGGCCATCGAGCACCACGAACACTTCCTCGCCATCGTTGACGTGCCACTTGTAGGGCTGATCGGTCCAGTGCAGCCGCGTGGTGATGCCATTCATGCTGGCGATGTCCAGCGCGGCCCAGGCACGCTCGCCAGTGAACGATTTGCTGCGGATGATCTTCATGGTCCGATCCTTCGAGTGAGCTGAGTGGGGCCAAGGCTAACTCAATTTTACCGGTTGGCCTCGCAGACCCTGGCCGAACGTGATCGCAGCAGACTCGCCATTGCGCTGAGAGCCAGCAACATCAGCACCGCACCATAACCATCGGTGGTTGCCACCAGACCAAAGGTCCGCGCCAGGTTCCCGGCCAGCAGCGCCGGCAGGCAGAACGCCAGATAACTCAGCACGTAATACGCCGACATCAACCCGGCGCGCTCATGGGGCAAGGCCAGTGGCACCAGGCTGCGCACCGCCCCGAGGAAACCGGCGCCAAAGCCACAACCGGCGACCAGCGTGCCGAGGAAAAACAGCGGCAGACTGGCGCTGTGCACACCCAGCAGAATCAGTGCGACGCCCGCCGGCAACGAACTGGCGCCCAGTTGCAGCGACCTGGTAGCAGCCTGATTGCGCAATGTGTAGATCATCAGGGCACCGGTCACCGTCAATGCGGCGACGGTCGCCCCGCCAATCAGGTTCGACGTTGAACCGGTCGCCGTGCGCACCAATGAAGGCGCCAGCGACGCGTAGAATCCGCCCAGCGCCCAGGTCGCCGTGTTGAGCGGCAACACCCGCCATAACGTCGCGCGCGCCTGGACCGGCACATGCAGGGTCGGTCGCAATGAGGCCCAGGCCCCGGACTGGCGCGTGACGCTCTCCGGCAAACGCCAGACAAACACCGCCTGCATCGCGAACAGAGCAAGTAGCAGCCAATAGGTCAGGTGCAACGGCGCCGGGGCAAACTCGGCCAGCAAACCGCAGCCCATTCCACCCAGGGCCATGCCGAGCAACGGCGCGACGCTATTGATCAGCGGGCCTTGCTGGCGATCGCTGTCCAGCAAGGTTGCACTCAACACGGCAGTCGCCATGCCGGTGGCAAACCCTTGCAGGACCCGGGCACTGATCAGCCACGCAACGCTGTCGGCGTAGATAAACAGCAACATTGCCAGAATGTTCAGCAGCACCGCCGTAAAGATCACCGGTTTACGCCCCAGGTAATCCGACAGCGAGCCGACCGTCAGCAACGCCGCCAACAGGCTGAGGGCGTACACGCCGAAAATCAGGGTCAAGGTCGCTGCCGAAAACTGCATCTGCTCCTGGTACAGGTGATACAGCGGCGTCGGCGCAGTGGAGGCGGCCAGGAAGCTGAGCAGCGTAATCGCCAGAAACCACAGGCTGGCACGGTTTGAATGAGAACTCGACATGGGCACACTCCGCAAAAGCTAACTTTTTGCTTTTGCGCAGTGTGCTACTGGATTTCTCTTAAAGCAAATTCTTTGTGTTAAGGTCCGAAGCATGGCTTTTACAGGAATCACAGGATGACAGCTCCGACCTTACGCCCAGGCGGGCGCAGTGCGCGGGTACAAGAGTCGATTCATTCGGCCGTGCGCCAACTCCTCGAGGAGCAGGACCGCGCCAGCGTGACCGTTCCGCAAATTGCCGCGCGCGCAGGCGTTACACCCTCGACCATCTATCGTCGCTGGGGCGATTTGTCGGCGCTGCTGGCCGACGTCGCCCTCGCCCGCATGCAACCCGACAACGACCCCACCCACACGGGAAGCCTGCGCGGCGATATTCGGGCCTGGGCAGAACAGTACCTGGACGAGATGAGCTCCGAACCCGGCCGCAACATGCTGCGCGACGTGCAGGCGGCGCTGAAGCCGAGTTACTGCGCGACCATCATTGGTGGGCAGTTGCAGACGATTCTGGATCGCTATCCCGAGGAGCCAGTGCCAGGTGTTGACCGGCTGATCAACCTGATCGCGGCGCCCATCGTGTTTCGCATCCTGTTTTCCGAGGCGCCGCTTGAACTTGAAGAGCTGCACCGGTTCATCGAGATTGCGCTGGATCAGTAAAACCATTCGCGAGCAAGCTCGCTCCCACAGGGTTCTTGTGCGCGACACAGATTAATTGTGGGAGCGAGCCTGCTCGCGAAGAGGCCACTTCAGACACTGCAAATCCTCCTGCGACACCCCGCCACGCCACGACCTTGGTCGACACTGACTAACGCTGGCGGTCGTGCGAGACTGTCTGTCCGGGCGGGAAGCCCGTGTGTCTTTTGTCTGGAGTCCCCATGTCGCTGTCCACCGGGCTGATAGCCGCCGTCGCCCTGGCCTATATGGCCATCATGTTCGCCATCGCCTTCTATGGCGACCGTCGCAGCGCGCCCCTGCCGCCGCGTGTGCGGGCCTGGGTGTACAGCCTGTCCCTGGCGGTCTATTGCACCAGCTGGACTTTCTTCGGCGCCGTGGGCCAGGCCGCCGAACAGCTCTGGTCGTTCCTGCCGATCTACCTCGGGCCGATCCTGTTGCTGGTCGGCGCGCCGTGGGTCCTGCAGAAAATGGTGATGATCAGCAAGCAGGAGAACATCACCTCGATCGCCGACTTCATCGCTGCACGCTACGGCAAATCCCAGTCACTGGCGGTGGTGGTGGCGCTGATCTGCCTGGTCGGTGTGTTGCCCTACATCGCGCTGCAACTCAAAGGCATCGTGCTCGGCGTGAACCTGCTGATCGGCGCCGGTGCCGACGCCATGGGCACCCGCGCCCAGGACACCGCGCTGATCGTGTCGCTGGTGCTGGCGCTGTTCACCATCGTCTTCGGTACCCGTAACCTCGACGCCACGGAACACCACCGTGGCATGGTGCTGGCGATTGCCTTCGAATCACTGGTCAAGCTGTTCGCGTTTCTCGCCGTCGGCGCCTTCGTGACCTACGGCCTGTACGACGGTTTCGAGGACCTGTTCGACCAGGCCATGCTGGCCCCGCGGCTCGAACAGTACTGGAAGGAAACCATCAACTGGCCGTCGATGGTGGTGCAGACCGGTGTGGCGATGATGGCGATCATTTGCTTGCCGCGGCAGTTCCACGTGACCGTCGTCGAGAATATCGATCCCCAGGACCTGCGCCTGGCCAAGTGGGTGTTCCCGGCCTATCTCGCCCTCGCCGCCTTGTTTGTCGTGCCGATCGCCCTGGCTGGCCAGATGATGTTGCCCAGCTCGGTGTTGCCGGACTCGTTCGTCATCAGCCTGCCCCTGGCCCAGGCTCACCCCGCGCTGGCCCTGCTGGCGTTCATCGGTGGCGCATCGGCGGCCACCGGCATGGTGATCGTGGCCAGCGTGGCACTCTCGACGATGGTCTCCAACGACATGCTGTTGCCCTGGCTGCTGCGGCGCAACAATGCCGAGCGCCCGTTCGAAGTGTTCCGCCAGTGGATGCTGTCGGTGCGTCGCGTCAGCATCGTGGTGATTCTGCTGTTGGCCTACGTCAGTTATCGCCTGCTCGGCTCGACCGCCAGCCTGGCGACCATCGGCCAGATCGCCTTCGCCGCCGTGACCCAACTGGCCCCCGCCATGCTCGGGGCGCTGTACTGGAAACAGGCCAACCGCCGCGGCGTTTTCGCGGGGCTCGCCGCAGGTACCTTCCTCTGGTTCTACACCCTGATCCTGCCGATTGCAGCCAATAGCCTCGGCCTGTCCTTGAGCACGTTCCCGGGCCTGGCCTGGTTGCACAGCAATCCACTGAACCTGCCGATCACCCCGCTGACCCAGGGCGTGGTGCTGTCGCTGGCAGGCAATTTCACGCTGTTTGCCTGGGTCTCTGTGCTGTCGCGTACCCGGGTTTCCGAGCACTGGCAGGCGGGCCGTTTCATCGGCCAGGAAATCAATGCCCGCCCCAGCGCACGTTCGATGCTGGCGGTGCAGATCGACGACCTGCTGCAACTGGCGGCGCGTTTCGTCGGCGAAGAACGCGCCCGCCAAAGCTTCATCCGCTTTGCCTATCGCCAGGGCAAGGGCTTCAACCCGAACCAGAACGCCGACAGTGAATGGATCGCCCATACCGAACGCTTGCTGGCCGGCGTGCTCGGGGCCTCTTCGACCCGCGCGGTGGTAAAAGCCGCCATTGAAGGCCGGGAGATGCAACTGGAGGACGTCGTGCGCATCGCCGACGAAGCCTCGGAAGTGCTGCAGTTCAACCGCGCCTTGTTGCAAGGCGCCATCGAGAACATCACCCAGGGCATCAGCGTGGTCGACCAGTCGCTGAAACTGGTGGCCTGGAACCGTCGCTACCTGGATCTGTTCAACTACCCGGATGGCCTGATCAGAGTCGGCCGGCCCATCGCCGACATCATTCGCCACAATGCCGAACGCGGTCTGTGCGGCCCTGGCGAAGCCGAAGTGCACGTCGCGCGTCGCCTGCACTGGATGCGCCAGGGCCGCGCGCATACGTCCGAAAGACTGTTCCCCAATGGCCGGGTGATCGAGCTGATCGGCAACCCGATGCCGGGCGGTGGCTTCGTCATGAGTTTCACCGACATCACCGCGTTCCGCGAAGCCGAGCAGGCGCTGACCGAGGCGAACGAAGGCCTGGAGCAGCGGGTCACCGAACGCACCCATGAATTGTCGCAGCTCAACGTGGCCCTGACCGAAGCCAAGGGCACCGCCGAGGCGGCCAACCAGTCCAAGACCCGTTTCCTCGCGGCCGTCAGCCATGACCTGATGCAACCGCTGAATGCGGCGCGACTGTTCTCCGCCGCCCTCTCCCATCAGGACGATGGCTTGTCGGGCGAGGCGCAGAAACTGGTCGGGCACCTGGACAGCTCGCTGCGTTCGGCCGAGGACTTGATCAGCGACCTGCTGGACATCTCCCGTCTGGAGAACGGCAAGATCAACCCCAATCGCCAGCCGTTCGCGATCAACGAACTGTTCGACACCCTCGGCGCCGAGTTCAGGGTGTTGGCGCAAGAACAAAAACTGGAGTTCCGCGTTCGTGGCAGCGCGCTGCGAGTCGACAGCGACGTCAAACTGCTGCGACGGATTCTGCAGAACTTCCTGACCAATGCTTTCCGCTATGGCAAAGGGCCGGTGCTACTGGGGGTTCGCCGGCACAAGGAACAACTGAGCCTGGAAGTCTGGGATCGCGGGCCGGGTATTCCGGAAGACAAACAACAGGTGATCTTCGAAGAATTCAAGCGCCTCGACAGCCACCAGACACGGGCTGAAAAAGGCCTGGGCCTGGGCCTGGCGATTGCCGACGGGCTATGTCGCGTGCTCGGTCATACCTTGCGTGTACGCTCCTGGCCGGGGCGCGGCAGCGTGTTCAGCGTCAGCGTGCCGTTGGCCCGGGCGCAGACCGCCGCGCCGATCAAAGTGGCCGAGCTCAATGGCAAGTTGCTCAATGGCGCGCAGGTGCTGTGTATCGACAACGAAGACAGCATCCTGATCGGTATGAACAGCCTGCTGAGCCGCTGGGGTTGTCAGGTCTGGACCGCGCGCAATCGCGAGGAGTGCGCAGCGTTGCTGGACGAAGGCATGCGTCCGCAATTGGCGCTGGTGGATTACCACCTCGATCATGGCGAGACCGGCACCGACCTGATGGCCTGGTTGCGCACGCAAATGGGCGAGCCGGTTCCCGGGGTGGTGATCAGCGCCGATGGCCGACCGGAGACCGTTGACCTGGTGCATGCGGCGGGGCTGGACTATCTGGCCAAACCGGTGAAACCGGCGGCGTTGCGGGCGTTGTTGAGCCGGTACATACCGTTGTAATCACTGATGCCTCCAGTTTTTTCGCGAGCAGGCTCGCTCCCACAGGAGAACGCATTCCAATGTGGGAGCGAGCCTGCTCGCGAAGCTCTTTCAGCTACTCCGGCAACTCGACCAACCCATCGACATCGGTCATCGCCCGCTCCAGCAAATCCGCCGGCAGGCTCTTGCTCGCCCGCGCGCCCAGCAGCTTGAGTTGTTCACTGCGACTGACCAGGTTGCCGCGTCCCTCTGTCAGCTTGTTGCGTGCCGAACTGTAGGCCTTGTCCAGTTGCTGCAGGCGATTGCCGACCTCGTCCAGATCCTGGATAAACAACACGAACTTGTCGTACAGCCACCCGGCTCGCTCGGCGATTTCCCGGGCATTCTGGCTCTGGCGCTCCTGCTTCCACAGGCTGTCGATGACGCGCAGGGTCGCCAGCAAAGTGGTGGGACTGACGATCACGATGTTGCGGTCGAACGCCTCCTGGAACAGCGTCGGCTCAGCCTGCAGCGCGGCCGAAAACGCCGCCTCGATCGGCACGAAGAGCAACACGAAATCCAGGCTGTGCAGACCATCGAGGCGTTTGTAGTCCTTGCCGGCCAGGCCTTTGACGTGATTGCGCAACGACAGCACGTGCTGCTTGATGGCGATCTGGCCGATAGCCTCGTCTTCAGCCGCGACATATTGCTGATAGGCCGTCAGGCTGACCTTGGAATCGACCACCACCTGTTTGTCGCCCGGCAGATAAATGATCACGTCCGGCTGGAAGCGCTCGCCGTCCGGCCCCTTGAGATTGACCTGAGTCTGGTACTCGCGGCCCTTCTCCAGCCCCGCATGCTCAAGCACTCGCTCAAGAATCAGCTCACCCCAATTGCCCTGGGTCTTCTGCCCTTTCAAGGCACGGGTCAGGTTGGTGGCTTCATCGCTCAAGCGTAAATTCAGCTGCTGCAGGCGCTCCAGCTCCTTGGCCAGGGAGAAACGCTCGCGAGCCTCGTTCTGATAGCTTTCCTCGACACGTTTTTCGAAGGACTGGATGCGCTCCTTGAGTGGATCGAGCAACTGCCCCAGGCGCTGCTGGCTGGTTTCGGCAAAACGCTGCTCGCGCTCATCGAAAATTTTCCCCGCCAGCTCGGCAAACTGCGCGCGCAACTCGTCCCGCGAACCTTGCAGGTCGTTGAGGCGTTGTTGATGGCTGTCCTGTTGCTCGCGCAGTTCGGCGTTGAGCGACGCGGTCTGGGCATCCAGACGGCGCAATTCGGCTTCTTTGCCGGCGCGTTCGATGTTCCAGGCATGGGCGGCGTCCCGGGCGTCGTCGCGCTCGATCTGCAGCAATTCGACTTCACGACGCAGCGCAGCCAGATCAGCCTGTTTGGCGGAATTGGCGAGGGTCAGATCAGCGACTTCATCACGGCTGGATTCGAGCTGGGCATTCAATCCGTCCTGGGCCAGTTGCGCCATGGCCAGGCGTTCCTGCAGCAAAGCAACGTCTGCCTGCGTGGTGCTGGCCCGACGCTGAAGTTGCCAGGCCAATACCAGCAACGGTAACCCTGCCGCTGCCAGCCCCAGCAATATGCTGGTCAAGTCCATTGCCATAGCCACTCCTGCGATTCGGATAAAGCCTGAAGGTTAACCAAGGCGTCCGGTCTTGGACAGCTCAGTCTTCGATCAGCCCCAGTTCCTGTTGAGCGCGGACATCACCTGCCCGGGCGGCCTGACGCAGCAGGTCCTGACCGATCCGACGGTCCCGGGCATTCCCGCATTCGCGGCACATCAACTGGCCCAGGCGACTTTGCGCAGCCACCACGCCCTCTCGGGCCGGTTGCTTGAGCAGACGTCCGGCAATGTGTTTGACGTTGCGGTTTTCACCCAGGTGCGGACTGTCCAACAGCCACTCCGCCACGCGCATGGAAAAGCGCTTGGTAGGGACAACAGTCGGGGGCGTAGAGGAAGAAGAAACTGGAGCTGAGCGAAACTTCATAAAGCACTGTGGGGCAGATCGGAAGGCGCGCAACTTTACTCTCTTTTTCTTACAGGTAAAGCTGAAAATATCCCGGCACGCCCGTCCTAGAGCAAGCGCTCGGGACAATCCACAGAAGCTGTGGATAACTCAGTGGACAACCGCCCCTGAACCCGCTCAAAGCCCTGTGGAATGGGGCTCGCAGTCAAACTGACGATTTTTTCACCAGTAAAAAAAAGCGATGTTTTTCATTGACTTAAATTTTGGTTACAGGCAGCCACTGAGCTTGAACGGGAGATGACAGCAGGGTGACAGGCTCTGCAACTAATGTGCACAAGTGCCTTCCCGGCGGTTATATCGATGCGCTTTTTCGGCGCATTTTTTGCTCTGCCTGGGGATAAACGCTGGAAAAGCCGGCGTTTAGACCGATGCGCGGCTGAAAATCTCCATGACCAATGGTCGGATTCAGACCGGACACAGGGGCAAATCAATCCGCTTTGCAAATCTTTTCGCTAGCACACTTCCATTCGCCAGTTCAATCCGTTAGTATCCGCGGCGTTAGTACCAAGCTGAAAGTCAATTCTGGTCGAACAAATCCCCCCGGACAGCCTTCCCGACGGAAGCCTCCACCGAACAAGCGGGATCGACCACCTCGATGGTTTCCAGGTAAATCTTGCGCCGACACAACCTTTGAATCGAAAACAAAGGATGTTGCTCCGCCTGCCTACTCTGCTCGAACCAACCTGCAAATTGATCAGGATCTTCACCCCGGGCCCAGAACCTTTGCCCTCGATGTGTTGCCTGCCCTCCTAAGTACCTACCTGCCAGCCCAAGCGCGCCAACTTATCAGCGCTTCAAACTGGCTGCTTTGTTCCAGTCGGGTTCTTCGTTCGATCAATGGTGATCGACGTTACTGGAACGTTTTAACGTTGCACGGTTCTTATCCGTGTCATTTGTAGGAACACCCAATAATGTCTACTCAAATCCACACTCAGGATGCCATTCGCACCCTAACCAACGCTTTTGCACCAATGAACTGCCTGATCATGGCTGCTCGCAAAGGCTGCTTCAGCTTCACCCTCGTCAACGAACACGGCATCGCCCGTCACAGCGAACGCCTGTACCCCGATCAATATTCCAGCGCCGAGCCGCTGCAGGCCGTGATCGAGCGTACCCGTCAGGCACTGGTTGCCTGAAACGCCAGAAAGGCTGAAACCCCGAAAGCCCTGCCCGAAAAGCAGGGCTTTTTATTGCCCGATATTTCACCGCGCTCGAACCAGGCCTAAGCACGATCCGATATAACGGTTATAACTGGTCGCTGGAAATATTTTAAAAACAGGCCTTTACAGCGCGAATATGACACTACACTTCAACTCAAGCGGCTTGACCCGCTTGCGGCGAGCCTGAGCCGATCCACAGCTGCCAAGCCCCCCTTCAGGTATCGCCGTCCAATTCAGGTCTCGAGGGTTTTATGGGTATCGCTGCCAGCGAACTGTGCCGCTACGTGATTCGTCCGACGTTGATCTACCTCGGACGCCATAGCGCTACTGCCGAATCCCTGCTGCTGGGCATCGCCGCCAGCCAGTCCGCCCTTGGTTCCGCCCTGCATGACCGCCGTGGGCACGGCCTGTACCGCATCGCCGAGCCCCGCCACCAGGCCCTTTGGGACCATTACCTGGCCCTGGATCCGGAACGTGCAAGCCTGGTCCGCGGCCTGGCCAGCCAGCATGCGTTTCTGAGTGGCCCGCACCTCGAATTGACCGTCAACCTGCGTTACGCCACAGCCATCGCCTGGCTGCTGGTGGAAGAACAGAACACCCCCCTCCCCGCTCCTGATGATCTGCTGGGCATGGCCAGAATCTGGCGCCAGACATTTCAGCCTCAGGGACGTCTGCGTGATTTCACTTGCGCTTGGCAAACCTGTGTTTCGCCGCTGAATCAGGTAGCCTGCTGACACCTCTGGATCCAATATCGCGCAACACGTCGCGATTTTAGTCCGATTGTCCTACAAAACCGCTCTAAATCAAGCCATACAGGCTATGGCGCTGCGGCGAAAATGTTGGTAATTTTCGCCCCGGTGATCACCAGGAGTTCTAATAATGAAAAAAGTAATGCTCAAATCCACCATTAGCCTCGCCGTTGCCATGGCATCCACCCAGATCTTTGCAGCTGGCTTTGCCATCAACGAACACAGCATCAGCGGGATGGGGACTGGGTACGCCGGGCGATCTTCTTCTGCCGATGACGCAAGTACTGTTTATGGCAACCCTGCCGGCATGTCGCGCATCAAGCGCGAACAGGTTACCGGTGGCGTTGCATTCCTCGATGCAAAAACCGATATCAGCCACGCCAGCTCCAGCCCTAACAGCGGTAGCAACGATGGCGACATGGTGCCCTTCACCACCGTTCCTATGGGCTTCTACGTCAAGCCAATCGACGAGCATTGGGCATTCGGTGTAGGCGTGTACGTGCCATTCGGCTTGATTACCGACTACGAAAACGGCTTTGCCGGCCGCTATTTCGGCAGCAAGTCCGAAGTGCAAATCGTCACCCTGCAGCCAACCGTCAGCTACGCCTTCAACGACAAGGTGTCGATCGGCTTCGGCCCGACCATCAACCGCATCGATGGCACGCTGGAATCCAACCTGTCGATCACTCAGGCGGCGCCGGACGGCAAGGTCAAGATCAAGGGTGATGACACCGCGCTGGGCTACAACATTGGCGTGCTGGTGCAAGCGACCGATACCACCCGCCTGGGTCTGACTTACCACTCGAAAGTCGACTACAAACTCGAAGGCGATACCAAGGTCAACTACGGCGTGCTGGGCGCAATCGGTCTGGGTGCCAACCAGAAGTACGATGCATCGCTGAAGATCACCACGCCTGAGTCCGTGGACTTCTCGGTCACCCAGGTGCTGAACGACAAGTGGACCGCTTACGCGGGTACCACCTGGACCCGCTGGAGCCAGCTGGAAAAAATCACCGTCAAGAACGATGGCGTGCAACCGGTGCTGGCTGGTCAGTTCGGTGAAATTACCGAAGAGCAAAACTGGCACGACACCTGGGCTTACGCCATTGGTACTTCCTACCAGCTGAACAAGGAATGGGTCCTGCGTACCGGTCTGTCTTTCGATCAGTCGCCGACCAACAACGTCGACCGCTCGCCACGCATCCCTACTGGCGACCGGACCATCTTCAGCATCGGTGCCGGCTGGAGCCCGACCGAAGACCTGACCATCGACGTTGCCTACTCGTACCTGAAGGAAGAGTCGGTCAAGATCAGAAACGAAAACGATCGTGGCCAGACCTACGATTCCAAGTATGAAAACTCGGCAAACGGTTTCGGTGTTGGCGCAACCTACCGCTTCTGATGCTGCATGGCGGGGTTGACCCCTCGCCCACAAAAAAGCCCCGTTCGGGTGACCGACACGGGGCTTTTTTGTGGCTTTCGATCAGGGTTTCAGCGGCGCGGAAGCAATGGCCTTTTCCACTGCGGCCAGAAACTCGGGATCGTTCGGTTTGGTCAGGCTGGAAAAGCTGGCTATCACGTTACCCTGGCGGTCGATCACATACTTGTAGAAATTCCACTTCGGTGCGCTGCTCTGCCTGGCCAGTACCTGAAACAGATGGGTGGCGCCGTCGCCACGTACCTTCTGCGGCTCAGACATGGTGAACGTCACACCATAGTTGGCATAGCAGACTTTCGCGGTCTCGGCGCTGTCCCTGGACTCCTGCTTGAAGTCGTTGGACGGCACACCCAACATTTCCAGGCCTTGCCCCTTGTAGCGCTGATTGAGCGCTTCAAGGCCCTCGAACTGCGGCGCGAAACCGCAGAAGCTCGCGGTGTTGATCACCACCAGCGGTTTGTCGGCATAACGCTGGCACAGGTCGATGGACTCCTTGGCCCGCAGTTTCGGCAGCGAGCCCTGCAGCACCTCAGGGCAATCTGCGGCCCAGGTCAGTCCTGACAACGCCATCAGCAACGCGGGAACGGCACACCAGCGTTTGAGCATCTCGAGCATCCTTGAACAATCGTCAAAGTTCGACGTTACTCGCCATCCCCGCTTGCTAGCAAGCCTGCTGCTAGCAGATGCTCATGCCCAACTGCATCAGCGCCAGCCCGCCCTGATGCCAGCCCCACCACACCAGGGCGAGCAGAAGCGCGCAGACAGCGAGAACCGTGATCCGGGGCCAAAGTCTGTTCATGTCGCACTCACTTGTGTTTGCAGGCGCGCCACCGGCCGCTCACGCACCGGCCAGTTCAGGGCGGCGGCCAACAGGCTCAGCAGAATCGCGACCTGCCAGATCAAGTCATAGCTGCCGGTTCGGTCGTACACCACGCCGCCCAGCCAGCCACCGAGGAACGCACCGAGCTGGTGAAACAGGAAAACAATCCCACCGAGCATGGACAGGTTTCGCACACCAAACAAGGTCGCCACCGTACCGTTGGTCAACGGCACCGTCGACAGCCACAAAAAGCCCATGGCCATGCCGAACAGGTAGGCCGAGGTCGTGGTCACCGGCGCCCACAGAAACAAACCGATGACCACTGCCCGCAACAAATACAGAGCGGTGAGCAAGCGCGGCTTGGACATGCGCCCGCCGAGCCAACCGGCGGTATAGGTACCGAAAATATTGAACAGGCCGATCAGCGCCAGCACCGTGGTGCCGACCGTCGCCGGAAGGTGTTGATCCACCAGATAGGCTGGCAGGTGCACACCGATGAACACCACCTGGAAGCCGCAGACAAAAAAGCCGAACGCCAGCAGCCAGAATCCGGAGTGCGAGCAGGCCTCGCGCAGCGCTTCGCCCAGGGTTTGTTCGTGGCCGAGGACGGGCAGCGGCTTGTCCTTGAGCATACTCACCAGCGGCACGATCAACGCCACCAGCAAGCCCAGCGCCAGCAGCGCGGCGGACCAGCCAAGCCATCCGATCAGGCCGAGCGTGCCGGGCAACATCGCGAACTGGCCGAACGAGCCGGCGGCACTGGCGATCCCCATGCCCATGCTGCGTTTTTCCGCCGGTACAGCGCGGCCGACCACCCCCAGAATCACCGAGAACGAGGTACCGGACAGTCCGATGCCGATCAGCAGGCCGGCGCTCAGGGACAGGGTCACCGCCGAGTCGGAGAGCCCCATGCAAATCAGTCCGACTGCGTACAGGACGCCACCGATCAGCACCACTTTCGCCGCGCCGAAGCGGTCAGCCAGGGCGCCGGTAAACGGCTGGGCGAGGCCCCAGATCAGGTTCTGCAAGGCGATGGCGAAGGCAAAGACTTCACGACCCCAGCCGAACTCCGCGCTCATCGGCGCCAGGAACAGCCCGAAGCCATGCCGCACCCCCAGGGACAGCGCCAGGATCAGCGCACTCCCCAACAGAACCCAACCGCACGTACGCCACATCGATGTCATTGTTGTTCTCCGGTAGCGGGTATATACCCGCTTAAAATCGGAAAAACCGGCGTCACGCCAGTTCGTCCAGCAGCTTCAATAAGATTTCGCGCTTCTCGGCCCCCAGGCGATCGATCAAGCGCTGCTGCGCGGCTTCCCAGGCCGGCAAGGCGGCCGTCAGGCGCTCCGCCCCCGCCTCGGTCAGCAGGACGATGCGATTACGCATGTCCTCACCCTCGACCAGCGTCACCAGGCCTTCCCCCTCCAGCACCCGCAGGTTGCGCCCCAGCGTGCTGCGATCCAGGCCCATGGCCTCGGCCAGGGTCGAAATGCTTGGCTGATCCAGACGCTGCAGATTACACAGCAAAGAATACTGCGCAACGTTGATCCCGAAGCCATCGAGAGCGCCGTCGTAATGCCTGCTGACGCCACGGGCGGCGCGTCGCAGGTTGATGCATAAACACTGGGAATCGAGCATGGTGCGTGTATATACCCGCGAGTCGGTTAAATCAAGTTACAGAAGCGCAGTAACAGTCAGAACAGTGCCAAGCCTACCAGCACTGCAACTTCCAGTAACTCCAACATTGCGCCTGCGGTATCGCCCGTCGTGCCGCCCAGACGCCGCAGCATCACCTGGCGCAACCAGGCAAATCCCAGAACGGCCATCACCACCGCCACTACACCACTCAAACCGGCAATCAGCACACAGCCCAGCGCGCTGACCGCCAGTACCTGCTTGCCCGCCGAACGCGGAAGATGGTCGGCCAATGCCTGGCCCAGGCCACCGGCACGCACGTACGGCGTGGTCAGGAACAGGCCGAGCAAGGCGCTGCGACCGATCAATGGCACGATGATCAATGCCAGTGAATGCGGCTGCTCGACCAGCGCCAGCAACGCGGTGAATTTGAGCAACAGCACCAGCACCAGCGTCACCACGGCGATCGGCCCGCTGCGCGGGTCTTTCATGATGGTCAACGTACGCTCGCGGTCGCCAAAACCACCGAGCCAGGCATCGGCACTGTCCGCCAGGCCATCCAGATGCAATCCACCACTGAGCAGCACCCAGACGCTCAGCAGCAACGCCGCGTGCAGCAATGGCGGCGTGCCCGACAACAGCCAGTTCAGCGCCCACAGAATCGCGCCGAAGAGCAATCCCACCAGCGGATAAAACAGCAGTGACCGCCCCAGCTCCCGAGGCTCAGGCATACCAGGCAGGCGAATCGGCAGGCTGCTGAGAAATTGCAGGGCGATCCAGAATGACAACATGGTCAGAGCACTTCCTTCAACAGGCCAGCGGGCTCCAGCGTCAGCGAAAACAGTGCGCCATGCCCGACCTCAACGTTGAGCAGTTGTTCTCGCGGCAGCCCGCGCGCTTGCGCCAGCAACAGGCGCATCACACCGCCGTGGCTGATCAGCAGAATGCGCTCACCGGCATAGGTCGTGTGCAGCCGCTCCAGCGCGGCCAGCACCCGCGCCGAGAAGTCCACAACCGGCTCGCCCCGGGGCGGTGTGAACGAATAGGGATCGGCCCAGAACAAGCCCAGCGCCTGCGCGTCGGTTTCCATCAACGCCGCCGCGCTCTGCCCTTCCCAGGCGCCGAAATGCAACTCTTGCAGGTCTTTATCCAGCTGCACCGGCACAGCCAGTTGCGCACCGAGTTCCTCGGCAAACCGTGCACAACGCTGCAAGGGTGAACTGACCAGCCGATCCCACGGCCCCTGCCCGACCACAGCGGCGCGCATCTGCGCCCAGCCCGTGTCGGTCAACGCATCATCGATGCTGCCGCGCAGGCCGCCGCCGAGTTCGGTTTCACCGTGACGCAGCAGGTCCAGGCGCAAGGTCATGCCGGACGATCCGCCACGGCGGCTTCGGCGAAGGTCGCCATCTGCCCGTGCAGGTCACACGCCAGGCGCAGCAGCGGCACTGCCAACGCCGCGCCACTGCCTTCACCCAGACGCAGGCCGAGATCGAGCAACGGCTGCGCATTCAGGGTTTCCAGCACATGCCGATGCCCCGGCTCGGCGCCGCGATGACCGAACAACAGCCACTGCCGACACTCAGCATTCAAGCGCACCGCCACCAATGCCGCGACGCTGCAAATGAAGCCGTCCACCAGCACCGCGACACCTTCCTGGGCACAGGCAAGACAGGCGCCGACCAGCGCGGCGATCTCGAAACCACCTAGGTTGAACAGGGTCTGCAAGGCATCGCCACGCTGCGCACCGTGTAGCGTCAGCGCGCGCCCGATCACCTGGGCCTTGTGGCTGACACCTGCGGCGTTGAGCCCGGTGCCGGGCCCGGTCAAATGGTCCACCGGGCAATCGAGCAAGGCACAGGCCAGGGCGCTGGCAGCGGTGGTGTTGCCGATGCCCATTTCGCCACCGATATACAACTGCGCACCGTCGGCCTTTGCCCGCAGCACGCTGTCGCGGCCGGCCTGCAAGGCTAGTTGCCCCTGGGCCTCGGTCATGGCCGGGCCCTGGACAAAATTCGCCGTGCCCGGGCCAAGGTTCAAGTGACGCACGCCCGGCAGATCCAGCGACGGCGTTACCGTGCCGAGATCGACCACCTCAAGGGAAGCACCCAGTTGCCGCGCCAGCACACTGATCGCTGCGCCGCCGCTGACGAAGTTGAGCAGCATCTGCCCGGTGACCTCCTGGGGAAACGCCGACACGCCCTCGGCAACGACGCCGTGGTCACCGGCAAAAATCGCGATCCACACCTGCTCCAGGCTCGGCTTGACCCGCCCCTGCAAACCCGCCAGTTGCACCGCCACCGATTCCAGTTGACCAAGGGAGCCCGCCGGCTTGGTCAGTTGCTGTTGCCGCGCCCGGGCCTGTTCGACCGCTTGGGTATCGACCGGTTTGCACGGGTTCAGCCACCAGGATTGAGTCATAACGCAGTTCCTTTCAGAGTCAGGGGCAGGCCGGCGACGGTCAGGACGACACGCTGGCAGCGCTCAGCCAGAGCTTGATGCAGCCAACCGGCTTCATCGACATAGCGGCGAGTCAATTCGCCCAGCGGCACGACACCCATTCCGGTCTCGTTGCTGACAAAAATGATTTCACCCGGCAGCGACGCCAGGCAGTCCAGCAGGGCGTCACGTTCGGCTTGCAAGCGCGCGGGATCGTCGAGCATCAGCAGATTGGTCAGCCACAGGGTCAGGCAATCCACCAACAGGCAGTGGTCGGCACGGGCGTTTTCACGCAGTACGCGGGCCAGTTCCAGTGGCTCTTCGATCAGTGCCCATTCTGCAGGGCGACGGGCGCGGTGATGAGCGACCCGCTCGTTCATTTCACCGTCCAGTGGCTGGCTGGTGGCGATGTAGGTCACGGCCAGGGCGCTGTCGATGGCGAGTTTTTCAGCGAGGCGACTCTTGCCGGAGCGGGCGCCGCCGAGGATCAGTTGAAGCATGGTTTATTCCTTAAAGTCTTCGGTGAAGCGCCTGGCCTCATCGCGAGCAAGCTCGCTCCCACAGTTGACCGCGTTCCAATGTGGGAGCGAGCTTGCTCGCGATGGGGCCGGCAAAACCAGCCTAAATCCCGCAGAGCTGCCGCAACAGCCCGGTATCCAGATGCTTCTCCACCAGGTCCGCCAGCCGCTCGATATCACGCTCGCGCAAGGCGTGGTAATCCACGGCCTGCACATCCTCCAACCCGGCCCAGCGCAGCAACGCGCTGCATGCTGCCGGCGATTCGAACAAGCCATGCAGGTAGGTGCCGAAGATCTGCCCGTCGGCACTTTGTGCACCATCGCAACGGCCGTCATCCAGATGCACGGCGGCCTGTTCCAGCGCCGGTCCGCTGGTCACGCCGGCATGAATTTCATAGCCTGATACCGGTGCGTCTTCCAGCGCCAGGCGACCACGCACGTTGCGCAACTGCTTCTCTTGTTCGAGGCGGGTCTGGAACGCCAGCAAGCCCAGGCCGGCACTGGAACCGGGCGCGCCTTCGAGCCCCAGCGGGTCATGCACCTGCTCACCGAGCATCTGCAGGCCGCCACAAATCCCCAGCAGTTTTCCGCCGTAACGCAGATGCCGGGCGATCGCGGTTTCCCAGCCATTGGCGCGCAGGTACGCGAGGTCGCTGCGCACGCTTTTCGAACCGGGCAGGATGATCAGGTCGGCGGGTGGAATCGCCTGGCCGGGACCGACGAACTGCAGGTCCACCTGCGGATGCAGGCGCAGCGGATCGAAGTCGGTGTGATTGCTGATGCGCGGCAGCACCGGCACCACTACCTTCAGCACCTGTTCGGCCTTATCGGTCTGGCGCTGGTCGATGCCGTCCTCGGCCTCCAGGTGCAGGTCCATCACATACGGCAGCACGCCGATCACCGGTTTGCCGGTGCGCTCTTCGAGCCAGTCGAGGCCGGGTTGCAGCAACGCGAGGTCGCCACGAAATCGATTGATGATGAAGCCTTTGACCCGCGCCTGCTCACTCGGCGACAGCAGTTCCAACGTACCGACCAAATGGGCGAAAACTCCGCCGCGATTGATATCGGCGATCAGCACCACCGGGCAGTCCACCGCCTCGGCGAAGCCCATGTTGGCGATGTCGCCGGCGCGCAAATTGATTTCCGCCGGCGAGCCAGCGCCCTCGACCATCACCAGCGGATACCCCGCGCTCAAACGCTCGTGGGAGGCCAGCACCGCTTGCATGGCGATGGTTTTGTAGTCGTGATAGGCGACGGCGTTCATGGTGGTGACGGCGCGGCCATGGATGATCACCTGGGCACCGGTGTCGCTGTTGGGCTTGAGCAATACCGGGTTCATGTCGGTGTGTGGCTCGAGGTGCGCGGCCTGGGCCTGTACCGCCTGGGCGCGGCCGATCTCGCCGCCGTCGGCGGTCACCGCACTGTTGAGGGCCATGTTCTGCGGCTTGAAGGGCACGACCCTGACGCCCTGGCGCGTAGCCCAACGGCAGAGTGCGGTCACCAGCGTGCTTTTACCGGCATCCGAGGTGGTGCCCTGCACCATCAGCGTGGTCATTGGTTTTCCTTGGCAAAATCTTCGAACGCCTGCGCCAGTCTCGCCCAGGCGGCTTCGTCACCGGGCAAGCCGAATCGCAGGCTGCTGTTGTGCGTGAACAACCGCAGGAGAATGCCGCGCCGGGCCATGAATTCACGCAGCGCTTCGGCGCGCTCGGTGATCAGCCACTGGAACAGCGCACAACCGCCCTGGGGCTGGAACCCGTGTTGTTCCAGCAGCGTCGCCAGGCGTTCGCCGGCCTCGTCGGTGCGTGCCCGTTGCCGCGCCTGCCCCTGGGTATCGCGCAAGCAGGCCTGGCCCACGACCCGGGTGGCCCCGCTCACGGCCCACGGCCCCACTTGGTCAGCCAGCAGCTTGAGCAACTTGCGTTCGGCCAGCACAAACCCCAGGCGCACACCGGCCAGGCCGAAAAACTTGCCGAAGGAGCGCAGGACGATCAGCCCGACTTGATGGGCAAACGGCGCCAGGCTCAGTTGCGGCGTGTTGTCCATGAACGCTTCGTCCACCACCAGCCAGCCACCGCGCTGGGCCAGCCGCGCGTGCCAGTCGAGCAGGCGACTGGGCGTCAGGCTCAGGCCCGTGGGGTTATTCGGATTGACCACCACCAGCACGTCGAGGCTGTCGAGAAAGAAGTCGACTTCCTGCTCCACCACTTCACGCACGATGTAGCCGTTGCGCCGCCACGCTTCAGCGTGCTCGGCATAACAGGGCGACAACACGCCGACCTTGCCTGCCCGACGCAATCGCGGCAGCAACTGGATCGCCATTTGCGAGCCGGCCACCGGTAGCGCCTGCAAAGTCCCGTAGTAATCACACGCGGCCTGCTCCAGGCCGTCGTCCGTCTCCGGCAAACGGGCCCAGGCCCGCAGCGGAATATCCGGCACCGGGAACGGCCAGGGTGCCAGGCCCGTGGACAGGTCCAGCCAGTCGGCCTCATCTATGCCGTACTCGAGCGCTGCCTTGCGCAATCGCCCACCGTGCTCAAGCATAAAATTCGGCCCCCAGGCAGAGAATCAGCAGCCATAACCATACCCCGCGCTGGACCAATTGCCAGCCCCGGTCAATGGCGTCGGCATCCGCCGGCACGCCTTCGCCCAACTGCGGACGTTGATGCAGTTCGCCGTGATAAATCGCCGCCCCGCCCAATTCGACGCCCAGGGCACCCGCCCCCGCCGCCATCACCGGGCCGGCGTTCGGGCTGTCCCAGGTCGGGCCCTGGGTGCGCCAGCACTTCAACGCCAGCCGGGTTTTGCCCAGCAACGCGTAAGTCAGTGCCACCAGGCGCGCGGGAATGTAATTGAGCACGTCGTCGATCTTCGCCGCTGCCCAGCCGAACCGTTCGAAGCGCTCGTTGCGATAACCCCACATCGCATCCAGGGTGTTGCTCAGGCGGTAAAGAACCACGCCCGGCGCACCGGCCACGGCAAACCAGAACAACGCCGCGAACACCGCGTCGCTGCCGTTCTCCAGCACCGACTCGGTGGCGGCACGGGCGACTTCGGTTTCATCCAGATCACTGGTTTTGCGGCTGACCAGATAACTGACGCGTTTGCGTGCTTCCTCAAGATCATTGCCACGCAAGGCCTTGGCCACCGGCTTGACATGCTCACCGAGGCTGCGCATGCCGAGGGCGCAATAGAGCGCGAGAATCTCGACGATCCAGCCAACGTAGGGCGCCCAGGAGAATGCCGTGGCCAACAGCACCAGCGGCAACACGGCGATCACCCACGCGGTGACGCCATGGCTGCGCCAGCCGCGACCACCGCCGTTGAAACGTTGCTCGATGCGCTCGGCAAATCGGCCGAACGCCACCAGCGGATGCCAGCGTTTGGGTTCGCCCAGCAGCGCATCCAGCGCAACCGCGGCGACACTCAACAACGCCACACTCATTGACTCACTCCCCAATAATTTTCATACAGCAATTCATGTAGCGGACGCGCCTGCGCCCAGCCTTCGAGCACCAGCATCGGCGCCGGATAAAATTCTTTGACAGGCCCCAGGCACAGCACCGCGAGCGGTTTGGCGCCTGCTGGCAACCGCAACAGATCGGCCAGCGCTTGCGGCTCGAACAGCGACACCCAACCCATGCCCAGCCCTTCGGCGCGGGATGCCAGCCACAGGTTCTGGATCGCACAGGACAGCGAAGCCATGTCCATTTCCGGCAAGGTGCGGCGGCCGAAGATGTGCTGCTCGCGGTCGTCCATCAGGGCGGCAACCAGTACCTCGGCGCAATCGTTGATGCCTTCGACCTTGAGCTTCATGAACTCATCGCTGCGCTCGCCGAGGGCTTCGGCGGTGCGGATGCGCTCCTCTTCCACCAGCTCCTGGATTTGCCCGCGCAAGGCGCGATCGCTGATGCGAATGAAGCGCCAGGGCTGCATCAGGCCCACGCTCGGCGCCTGATGTGCGGCCTCGAGCAGGCGCCGCAGCAATTCGGGATCGACGGTGCCGCCACTGAAGTGGCGCATGTCGCGGCGTTCGGCGATGGCGCGGTAGACCGCTTTGCGTTCGGCTTCGGAGAATGCGGTGTCGGTCATGGCCTCTTCGCGGGCAAGCCCGCTCCCACAGGGTTTAGGTGATCCTTTGTAGGAGCTGGCTTGCCAGCGAAGGCGGCCTTACGGTCTGGCGCAAACAATGCAGCGACAGCCGCGGGATTCGACGGAAAATAAAAGTGCACGTATGAGGCAGTCATCCGTCCCTCACGGTAGACCGCCTCCGCTCCTCGCCCGCCGTTGGGGCTCAGGCCACGGGCAATCGGCACCAGTTCGGTGGTGGTCAGCGAATGGTGATAGGTGTGCCCGCGCAGCGAACCTTCCGGCAGTTCCACCGCTTGCAACGCCAGCGCGGCGAGGCGTTTTTGCATCACCGCATCACCGTTCAACAAACCGACCAGCTCCGCACGAGCGCCCTCGACATCGGTCAACGAATCGAGCAGATAAAGCATGCCGCCGCATTCGGCCAGCAAAGGTTTGCCCGCTGCGTGGTGCGCGCGAATTGCGTTCAGCATCGAAGTGTTTTGCGAGAGAGCCACATGGTGCAATTCCGGATAACCGCCCGGCAGATACAAGCTGTCTGCCTCCGGCAATTGCGCATCACGGATCGGCGAGAAAAACCGTAGTTCGGCACCCATCGCCCGCAGCAGGTCCAGACTCGCGCCGTAGGTGAATGCAAAGGCTTCATCCCGGGCAACGGCAATGCGCACACCGGCCAGCAGCGGTTCGGCCGTGATGACATCAGGCGCGGCGAATTCGACTGCCGGGGGCAAC
This sequence comes from Pseudomonas sp. S2_H10, assembly GCF_054668285.1. NCBI lineage: Bacteria > Pseudomonadati > Pseudomonadota > Gammaproteobacteria > Pseudomonadales > Pseudomonadaceae > Pseudomonas > Pseudomonas sp. S2_H10. Next base: position 5,581,935 of record NZ_CP162754.1, on the reverse strand, counting down.
GCAACCTCGCAGCTGCTGGCCAGGGCATCGGCTGCCGCATCGAGGCGCAGGTCGAGATCGTTCAACTCACTGGCCTGCACCAGCCCCAGGTGCCGGCTCGGCAGTTCGATCCCGGTCTCCCGGGACAGCGCGCCGTACCAGCGCAACCCTTCGGTCAGGCTGCCTTCGAGCAGTTGCGCGTGGCGCAGCGTGCCGACGCGATTGGCCAGCACGCCGGCGAACGGCAGGTCCGGCTGATAACGCGCCAGCCCCAGAGCGAGTGCGCCAAAGGTCTGGGCCATGGCGGTGCCATCGATCACACCCAGCACCGGCACACCGAAATGCCGCGCCAGGTCGGCGCTCGACGGCGTACCGTCGAACAGCCCCATGACGCCTTCGATCAGGATCAGATCGGCTTCAGCGGCGGCTTCCCACAACAGGCGGCGACTCTCCTGCTCGCCGACCATCCACATGTCCAGTTGATACACCGGTGCACCGCTGGCGCGCTCGAGGATCATCGGATCGAGAAAATCGGGGCCGCACTTGAACACGCGAACCTTGCGCCCCTGATTGCGGTGCAATCGGGCCAAGGCGGCGGTGACGGTAGTCTTGCCCTGGCCGGAAGCCGGCGCGGCAATCAGTACCGCGGGACATTGACGAGGGCTATTCATAGAGTGCGGCTCACAGCTCGACGCCTTTCTGCGCTTTGATCCCGGCCTGGAAGGCGTGTTTGATAACGCCCATTTCGGTGACGGTGTCGGCCATCTCGATCATTTCCGGCTTGGCGGCACGACCGGTGACCACCACGTGCTGCATCGGCGGCCGGGCCTGCAAGTCGCTGAGCACCTGATCGAGGTCGAGGTAGCCGTGCTTGAGGGCGATGTTCAACTCGTCGAGCACCACCAGACCGATGGACGGGTCGCGCAACAGCTGCTGCGACACAGCCCAGGCAGCTTCGGCGGCGGCGATGTCGCGCTGGCGATCCTGGGTTTCCCAGGTAAAACCTTCGCCCATCACATGAAAACGCACCTGCTCGGGGAAGCGTCGGAAGAACAACTCTTCGCCCGTGCTGTTGCGGCCCTTGATGAACTGCACCACGCCGCATTGCATGCCGTGCCCCATGGCGCGGGCAAGCATGCCGAAAGCCGAACTGCTCTTGCCCTTGCCGTTGCCGGTCAGCACCAGCAACAGGCCACACTCGTTCGGGGAATTGGCGATGCGCTCGTCGATCACGGCTTTTTTGCGCTGCATGCGCGCCAGGTGGCGTTCGTCACGATCGGGGGTATCAGTCATGGGGGAGCTCTCCGTTGAGGCAGGAATAACGGCGGGCAGGCACAAGAATAGAAGGCAACAAGCCTGGCATCGCCCACCGTGATGCCGCTGGATGAATCAGGCCGGTCTCCGGGCTCATGAGTGGCCGCGGGGCCAGACTGTGCGCCTTCCCGCATCGAATCGACACAGTGGCATAGACACAGCTTTCACTCATTTACCGTTGCGGGGGCAGCGCCGGAATTGCAGGCCTTCGACCAACAGAAGGACTCGCTCACCGGCTTCCCTGTTTCACTCTGTCGACCCAAGTCACAGAGCACCTGAAACAAGCCGCGAAGGTTAGAGGGTTGGGGGTGGAGCGTCAATTAAAGCCGGGCGGCCAGCGGCCGAATAACTGTCGTCAATCAAAAAACTGACGTCAATCTTGTGCCTCGCCCTCAGCAGTGATATCAAAGAGCCACAACCTCACAACACAATAACAAGGGTGAGCCCATGCAAGGCATGATCATCAGCAATCCAAAGCTGGAATTCCTGCGCCCGGTGCTCGAGCGCTGGTTCGAATGCATCGACCGCTACAACGCCGTTCGCGGTGATGGCGACACACCCTACTGGCACGACGAAAAAGCCAATCTCGGACTGCTGTCCGCCGCCGCCTGGATGGCCGAGATGGTCACGCTGCAACAGACGCCCACCCGCAAACAGACCGAAGAAGGCGAACGCAACAGCCGCGCCGACCTGCTCCTCGCCTCGGCCGAAACCCGCGCCTACATCCAGACCAGCCAGCGCTGGCCACGGGTCAACAGCCTCAACCTGACCCAGGCCCTGCTCGACATCGCCAGCGATGCGAAGCGCCTGAGCCACGCCAGCGACCTGAAACTCGGCTGCCTGTTCGTCGCCCCGCAAAAGGCCCAGCAAGGCGCAACACCGGAAGAACTGCAGGACATGGTCGACGACCTGCAAAAGGAACACACCTGCGCGGTCGCCTGGTATTTCCCGTATGCCTACCGCAAGTTGCGCAACGAAGCCGGCAACTATCACCCAGGCATTGCCGTGCTGTTCAAGGAAGCACGCGGCTAAGGGTTGAACCATCGCACGGCAACGCTTCTCTATGATTAGAACAAGGCATTCATAGGGAACATCAGCATGCGCACGATCCCGCTCGTTCTCGTTATCGCGCTCTCCGGAGGGCTTGCCGCTTGTGGTGAGACCTCCAGACTGCAAGTCTCCGACGGCACCGGCCCGTCACCTCAACTGCCCGAACCCAACAAGACCCTGGTTCCGACCCTGAACATCGCACCGGCCATCGGCTGGCCGCAGGGTGCGAAACCCGTCGCTGCCACGGGTACTCAAGTGGCAGCGTTTGCCGAAGACCTGGATCACCCGCGCTGGCTTTATGTGCTGCCCAATGGCGACGTATTGGTGGCGGAAACCAACGCACCGCCCAAACCCGAAGACGGCAAAGGCATTCGCGGCTGGGTGATGAAAAAGGTCATGGGCCGTGCCGGGGCTACGGTGCCGAGCCCGAACCGCATCACCCTGCTGCGCGACAAGGACCACGATGGCGTCGCGGAAACCCGCACGGTGTTTGTGCAAAACCTCAATTCACCCTTTGGCATGACGCTGGTCGGCAATGACCTGTACGTGGCCGATACCGATCGCCTTGTGCGCTTTCACTATGAAAATGGCGATACGCAGATCAAATCTCCACCGATCAAGGTGATCGATCTGCCGGGTGGCCCGCTGAACCACCACTGGACCAAAAACGTGATCGCCAGCAAGGACGGCAGCAAGCTCTACGTCACCGTGGGTTCCAACAGCAACGTCGCGGAAAACGGCATGGACAAGGAAGAAGGTCGCGCAGCGATCTGGGAAGTGGACCGTGCCACCGGGCAGCACCGGATCTTCGCCTCCGGCCTGCGCAACCCCAACGGCATGGCCTGGGAGCCGAGCACTGGCGCGCTATGGACCGCGGTCAACGAACGGGATGAAATCGGCAGCGACCTGGTGCCGGACTACATCACCTCGGTCAAGGACGGCGGTTTCTATGGCTGGCCCTTCAGTTACTACGGCCAGCACGTCGATATTCGTGTCGAACCACAAAACCCCGACCTGGTGGCCAAGGCCATCGCCCCGGACTACGCCGTCGGCCCGCACACGGCGTCACTGGGGCTGACCTTTGCGCAAAACAGCAAGCTGCCGGCACCGTTCACCCAAGGCGCGTTCATCGGCCAGCACGGCTCGTGGAACCGCAAGCCCCACAGTGGCTACAAAGTGATTTTCGTACCGTTCAGCGCTGGCAAACCTGCGGGGAAACCGGTTGAAGTACTTACCGGCTTCCTCAACGACAAGGAACAAGCCATGGGCCGGCCGGTAGGCGTGGTGATTGATCAGCAAGGTGATCTGCTGGTGGCCGATGATGTGGGGAACAAGGTGTGGCGGGTGTCGGCGGCCAGATGAACGAAAAAAGTGCGGTGTCGGCAGCTACCGGTGGATGCTCTGGAGAAATGACAGTCAGCGCTGAACCAGTCAGCGGTTTTGCCGCCGTGACTGGTTCAGCACCGGGACTTACAGGTACTTCATTTCAAATGTCGCCGAGCCGTCCATGACGACTTCGTCGGTCAGGGTCAGGCTGTCGGCGGGGGCGATGATTGTCTGCACCTCGAAATCCATCGTGAGGTCTTCCACCGCTATTGGCACACTGAAGTCGGTGGCCGAACTGACTGACAGAAGCTCCCCGGGGTTGGTGACCCAAGCTCTGTCCCAGGTCGCACCGCCGTCGTCGGAGTAGATCGCCTGTGCCGGCTGCCCATCTGCCAAAGCGTTTTTGACCCCTACATGAAAGTACCCCAGTTTTTCTCCATCGTCGGTCAATCCCAGGCCAAACCACCCTATTCCCGTACCGGCACGATTATCGATTGGGCCCAGTGCGAACCGAGCTGGTGCATCACAAGCCACGGTCAATTGCAGTGGGTGCGTGCCGACTATAGTCGGCCTGGTTGGATTGAGGTCCCCTGCCGAGATCTCGCCGTTGTCCACGAGACCGCCCTTCGACAGGCTCGGCGTACACGCAACCGGAGTGATGATGCCGGTGACCATCAGGTCCGTGCTGGAGGCAGCGAAAGCACAAGTCGCTCCCGCGAGAAGGAATGCGCTGCCAAGTAGGGTCAGTGTCTTTTTCATGTACTGCTCTTTGTATTTTCGGTGATTGCAGCTCGAACCAAGACGACCGGACTGCTGGATAAGCGCAATCTAGCGAGCGGGGCAGAAGGAAGGAATGCAACAAATACGAAAAGGCAGCGCGCTTTGTATCAAAGCGCGCCCGCCAGCCTGACCAGCAGCTCCGGATGTTACGGGTTGCGCGCCAGATGCTCAGGCTGCAGAACACGCTTGGCGCTCAGATAGGCTTTTTGCCAATAATTCTTGGACAGACTGTCGAGTTTCACCGTGCCGCCAGTGGCCGGCGCGTGGACGAAGCGCCCTTCTCCCACGTAGATACCGGCATGGCTGACCTGGGAGCCGCCATTGGTGGCGAAGAAAAGCAGATCACCGGTTTGCAGGCCTTCCTTGCCCACATTCGCCGCCTGCATGGAGATCATCTCGCGAGTGGTGCGCGGCAAGGAAATGCCGGCGACATCGCGGTACACGTAGGCGATCAGGCCGCTGCAATCAAACCCGGAATCCGGCGTATTGCCACCCCAGCGATAAGGGGTGCCCACCAGGCCGAGCGCGCGAAACAGCACGTCTTCCGCCTCGGGTGAAAAAGCTTGCGGGGAACCAAACACGATGGGGGTGCGAACCACCGGTGCAGGCGGCGGTGTACGGCTGGCGCAGGCACTGAGCAGCGCTGCGAAGAACATGATTGCGAGGCGGGCCGACGTCGTCATAAGCAGAGCATCCTGATCTGGCTGCGGCGTTTTCTGCCGGGAATGCAGAAAAGAAAACCGCCTGCGCGGGGCGCAGGCGGTTTGCCATCATTCATATATCAGGATTCTAGCGGTTATATGGCAAACTTCAAGTAAGACTTTAAGTTTGCCTTACAAACTGTGCGCTTATTTGCGAGCGGTGACGATTGGCGACGCGTTAGGTGCCATTGCCAGGGCGCGCTTGGCTTCGATGAAGGTCTTGCTCCAGTAGCTGTCACCCAGGCTGTCGATCCGCACACCACCGCTACGGCGGCTGCTGGAGTGGATGAACTGGTTGTCACCCAGGTAGATCCCGGCATGACTGGCGCGACCGCGACGGCCGTTGGTTGCGAAGAACAGCAGGTCACCCGGCTCAAGCTTGCTGCGCGAGACCAGCGGAGCGTCCACGTTGATCATTTCGCGGGTGGAGCGTGGCAGGTTCATGCCCGCTTCTTCGCGGAACAGGTAGCCGATGAAACCGCTGCAGTCGAAGCCGGCTTCAGAAGTACCGCCGAAACGGTAACGGGTACCGATCAGGGACATGCCACGTTCGAGGATGCTGTCGGCCAGGACCGGAAGCTGGTAGGACTTGCCGCCAGCGAAGTCGGCGAGTTCCTTTTCGGTAGCCAGCTCTTCCTGAAAGAGAGTGGAAGACTGGGCGGTAACCGAGTTTTGCACCTGCGGTTGCGGAGCTTGCTGGACCACTGGAGTGTGGGCAGCGCAACCGAACAGCAGGGTGACGAGTGCGAGAGGCACGAGGGGTGCGAAGCGATTTAGCATGGGCACGACCGTGGCTGAAGTTGTAAAGAAGTCGAGACTATGCCCGCTATCAAACCCATTTGCAAATTCAATCGAACTTTTTGTGACTTCCCGGTTTCTCGATTACATCTAAGCGCTTAAGCCTATTTTAAATCTGTGCGCAGCCTGCAACCTGGCAGGAAAGCGGGATTTCTGGCGCCTGAAATATGCCAAACCCATTAAAACCAACGGTTTCAGCGGGGTTACCAGCCGAGGGTTTCTTTCAGAAACGGGATCGTCAGCTTGCGCTGAGCCTGGAGGGAGGCCTGGTCGAGACGCTCGAGCAACTCGAACAGCGCACTCATGCTGCGGGTACCGCGGGTCAAGATGAAATGCCCGACCTCGTCGGTCAGGTGCAGCCCGCGACGGGAGGCGCGCAATTGCAGGGCACGCAGTTTGTCCTCGTCGGACAGCGGGCGCATCTGGAAGATCAAGGCCAGGGTCAGGCGCGACTTGAGGTCCGCCAGCTTCACCGGCAACTCGCGCGGGGATGTCGACGCGGCAATCAACAAGCGCCGGCCGCTGTCGCGCAGGCGATTGAACAGGTGGAACAGCGCCTCTTCCCAGTCCGCCTTGCCGGCAACCGCCTGCAAGTCATCGAGACAGACCAGTTCGTACTGTTCAAGGTTATCGAGGATCTCAATGCCGCGATCGAGCAGCTCGGCCAGCGGCAGGTACACCGCAGGCTCGCCCAATTGCTCGAAGCGCAGGCAGGCGGCCTGCAACAGGTGCGTACGCCCTACCCCATCCTTGCCCCAAAGATAGATCAGGCTTTCGGTCCAGCCGGCGTCGGCTTCGCATAGCCGCTCGACATAGCCGAGTGCAGCGGCATTGGCGCCTGGGTAGTAGTTGATAAAGGTGGCGTCGTCACGCAGACGCACACCTAGGGGCAGCTGAATCGGTTTCATGCTGACTGAACAGTTCCAAAGGAACCGTTAGTGGCCTCTGTGTAAAGTTTGCGAAGTTTATACCCGTGAAGCGGGCCGCACAATGCGACAGACCACAAGCAAAATCAAAGGTTTGCGTTAATGCACCGGTTTTATGACAGTTTCTTTGGCGGCGCATGTGACAGTCACCCGATGCAAACAGGCTGACCCGGCGTGAACCCGGGCAGCCCGCAAGCGTCCGTCGACACCCCTTACAGCTCCACCTCGTCGACCCCGCCGTAGATCTCGGAGTCCTTATACAAATCATGCACATGACGCACCAGCACCATGATCACCGCGGCGACCGGCAATGCCAGCAGCACACCGGTGAAGCCAAACAGCTCGCCCCCGGCCAGGATCGAGAAAATCACCGCCACCGGGTGCAGGCCGATCCGGTCACCGACCAGCAACGGCGTCAGCACCATGCCCTCCAGCGCCTGGCCGACCATGAACACCGCGACAATGCCGAGCATCGGGTACAGATCGCCACCAAACTGGAACAGCCCTGCAATCAGCGCCGCGCCGATGCCGATGATAAATCCCATGTACGGCACGATCGCCGCCAGCCCTGCAATCAGGCCGATCAGCAAGCCCAGCTCCAGCCCGACCAGCATCAGACCGGCCGCGTAGATCATCCCCAGGGCCACCATGACCAGCAGCTGTCCGCGAACGAAGGCCCCGAGCACCTCATGACATTCACCTGCCAACGACACCGCACGCTCTTCACGATCGCGGGGCAGCAAGCTGCGGATCTTGGCCATCATCAGGTCCCAATCGCGCAACAGGTAGAAGCTCACCACCGGAATCAACACCAGATTCGCCAGCCAGCCAATCAATGCAAGGCCCGAGGCCGTAGCATGACTGAGCACCACCCCGACAACATCGGTGGTCTGACTCATATGCTCGCTGATGGCCGCCTTGAGCTTGTCGAACTTCCAGAAGCCTTCCGACAGGCCGAACTTCGATTGCGCCCAGGGCAACGCCGTGTGCTGCAGCCAATCGAGCATCTGCGGGGCCAGCTCATATAAACGAAACAGCTGGCGAGCGAGCAGGGGCACCAGGACCAGCAGCAGCGCGGTAAAGATCAGGGTAAACAGCGTAAACACCGCCACTACACCCCAGGTTCGCGACAGCCCCGCCTTCTCCAGTCGATCCACCAGGGGGTCGAAGAGGTAAGCCAACAGCAGCGCCACCAGGAACGGCGTCAGGATCGGATGCAACAACCAGACAAACGCGCAAAGCAGGACCACCCCACCGAGCCAGAACCAACGCCGCGAATCGGCCATGAACCACTCCATTGCTTCTATATAAAGAAAGAAAAACTACCAGCGAAAACGCAGTTGCGGTGTCGGGGCCGGTGCCGGGGCAGGCGCGGCACCAGGGGCGGCAGGCTGAACCGGTACGGCCGGAGCCGGGGTTTGACCCACCGGTGTTTCCTGCAGCCTTGCCAGCGACAGTTGTGCACGCAACTGATCGGTACTGCCATTGACCCGGTAGACGATCCGGTCGCCGTCGACGCTTTGCACACGCCCGCCGAATGGCTCCAGCAAGCGGCCAAGGGACGCATAATGCTCAAGGTTCATGCCCTGCACTTCCAGCAATTGCGCGCTCGAAGCACCAGGCTTGGCGACGAACCGCGGCGCCAGGCGCTCGTTGACCGCCAGCATCACCGCATCGGCCACGGCGGCCTGATCGGCGCCCTGCACGGTGCCGGCCTCTTTTTTATCCCCCAGCCACAATTGCCACTTGGCCTGCCACTGCCCGCCCTCTTCCTTGGCGTGTACAGCAAGCAGGGCGTCGGCGTTGTAGCGTTCCGATGCCGCCTGCAAAGGCGCGGGATCCGTGCCCTCAAGATTCGGCGCGGTCGCGACGATCTGCTCGTTCAGGTCCGCCAACGGCAAACGCAATGGCAAGCCACGGTGTTGCGCCGCCCGACGCAGCGGCACCGCGCTGGCCTGACCGTCGCCGACCAGGCTTGAACCCTCGGTGGAATCGTTCAGCCACCATCCGAGGATCGACGGCCGATTGGCCCCCCACATGGCCAGGCCGGCGCGGCGCAAGGCTTGCTCGGTGGTGCCGGGATCGAAATCGACTTTCAGGACTTCCGGCGGCCCGGCTTCGAAGCCGTATTGGCTGATGATCTGTTGCGGGTCTTTGCGAATCGCGGCCAGCCCCGGACTTTGAGCGGCCTTGGGGTCGCCGGTCAGGCGCAGCACCAACGTGTCCAACGCGCGTATGGTCGCCTGTTCACGCTCCTCGGGCGACTGGCCATTCACCGGCTCGCGCACCTGATAAAGGCCTTTGACGGTTTCGGCATGGCAAACCAGACTGACCAACGACAAACAACCCACAAGCAAGAATTTACAAAAACGCATGGAAGATTCCTGACGACAAGAGCGGCTGGAACAGACCGCATGAAGACGATCGAGCAAGGCTGTGACCATCGCCCGACGCAAAACATTCACGCGTCCCGGGTAAGTTTTCGCACTGTCATAACGATAGACGGTTAATCGCGATACCTTATACAGCCATGCAGGATGCCACCGACACCGCGCATCGACGGTTTTTTTTGAACGGATATGGCCCTGCTGTCGGCCTGAGGATGGCCGCTGCGGCTCAAGCCTGATAAAATCGCGCGCCTTCGCAGACCGGCAACAGCCGGGCACCCTCGAAATTCGCGTGAGGCAATCGCCTTCGTCGATTTCGGCGGCCCCGCTGAACTCGGTCGTTACCCCTGAATCCCCCCTAAAGGCCTGGATCATGAGCAAGCAACCCTCCCTGAGCTACAAGGACGCCGGTGTAGACATCGACGCCGGTGAAGCATTGGTCGAACGCATCAAGAGCGTCGCCAAGCGCACTGCGCGCCCGGAAGTCATGGGCGGCCTGGGCGGTTTCGGCGCCCTCTGCGAAATCCCGGCCGGCTACAAGCAGCCTGTGCTGGTTTCCGGCACTGACGGCGTCGGCACCAAGCTGCGCCTGGCACTGAACCTGAACAAGCACGACAGCATCGGCATCGACCTGGTTGCCATGTGCGTGAACGACCTGGTGGTCTGTGGCGCCGAGCCGCTGTTCTTCCTCGACTACTACGCTACCGGCAAACTCAACGTCGAAACCGCGACCCAGGTCGTGACCGGCATCGGCGCTGGCTGTGAACTGTCGGGTTGCTCCCTGGTCGGCGGCGAAACCGCTGAAATGCCTGGCATGTACGAAGGCGAAGACTACGACCTGGCCGGCTTCTGCGTCGGTGTCGTGGAAAAATCCGAAATCATCGACGGTTCCAAAGTCGCTGCCGGCGATGCCCTGCTCGCCCTGCCGTCTTCCGGCCCGCACTCCAACGGCTACTCGCTGATCCGCAAGATCATCGAAGTGTCCGGTGCCGACATCGAAAACATCCAGCTCGACGGCAAGCCGCTGACCGACCTGCTGATGGCCCCGACCCGCATCTACGTCAAGCCGCTGCTCAAGCTGATCAAGGAAACCGGCGCTGTCAAAGCCATGGCCCACATCACCGGTGGCGGCCTGCTGGACAACATCCCGCGCGTACTGCCAAAAGGCGCACAGGCCGTGGTTGACGTGGCAAGCTGGAACCGCCCGGCGGTGTTCGACTGGCTGCAAGAGAAAGGCAACGTCGACGAGAACGAAATGCACCGCGTGCTGAACTGCGGCGTCGGCATGGTCATCTGCGTGGCTCAAGAGCACGTTGAAACCGCGCTGAACGTTCTGCGCGAAGCCGGCGAGCAGCCTTGGGTCATCGGTCAGATCGCCACCGCTGCCGAAGGCGCGGCTCAGGTAGAACTGAAGAACCTCAAGGCACACTGATGCAAGTGCGGATGTCTCAGACCTGTGATGTCGTGGTGCTGCTCTCCGGCACCGGCAGTAACTTGCAGGCCCTGATCGACAGCACGCGGACCGGCGACAGCCCGGTCCGCATCGCTGCGGTGATTTCCAACCGCAGCGACGCTTTCGGTCTGCAACGTGCCAGTGACGCGGGGATCGCTACCCGCACCCTGGACCACAAGGCCTTCGAGGGCCGCGAAGCCTTCGACGCCGCGCTGATCGAACTGATCGACGCCTTCAACCCCAAACTCGTGGTACTGGCCGGATTCATGCGCATTCTCAGCGCTGGTTTCGTGCGCCACTATCAGGGTCGCCTGCTCAATATCCATCCCTCGCTGCTACCCAAATACAAAGGGTTACACACTCATCAGCGCGCGCTGGAAGCCGGCGACGCCGAGCACGGCTGCTCCGTGCACTTCGTCACCGAGGAACTCGATGGCGGACCACTGGTCGTACAGGCTGTAATACCGGTAGAGTTACAGGATTCGCCGCAGAGTCTGGCGCAGCGGGTCCATGTTCAGGAACACCTGATCTACCCGATGGCCGTACGCTGGTTTGCCGAAGGCCGTATAGCCCTCGGCGAGCAAGGTGCTTTACTGGATGGACAGCTACTCGCGGCCAGCGGCCACTTGATTCGAAACTAGGAGATTTTATGCGTCGCGCCCTGCTCTTCGCTTGCGCTCTGCTTGCCTTGCCCTTCGCCCAGGCGGCAGACCTTCAACCCTTCTCCGCCAGCTACACCGCCGACTGGAAACAGCTGCCCATGAGCGGCACTGCCGAGCGCAGCCTGGAAAAAATCGGCGACGGCAAATGGAAACTGAGTTTCAAGGCGTCGATGATGATCGCCAGCCTGTCCGAGGAAAGCACCCTGACCGTGGACAAGGACACCCTTCTTCCGCAGTCGTACCACTTTGAACGTGGCGGCCTGGGCAAGGCCAGGAAAGCGGATCTGGATTTCGACTGGAACACCAAGATGGTCACCGGCACCGATCGCGGTGACCCCGTCAAGCTCCCCCTCAACCGCGGCATGGTCGACAAATCCACCTACCAGCTGGCGCTGCAACACGATGTGGCTGCCGGCAAGAAGACCATGAGCTATCAAGTGGTCGATGGCGGTGAAGTCGACACCTATGACTTCCGCGTACTGGGTTCGGAAAAAGTCGACACCAAGGCCGGCCAGATCGATGCGATCAAGGTCGAGCGCGTGCGCGACCCGACGCAAAGCAAACGCATCACCGTGATGTGGTTCGCCAAGGACTGGGACTACCTGCTGGTCCGCCTGCAACAGGTCGAAACCGACGGCAAGGAGTACAACATCATGCTCCTGGACGGCACGGTCAACGGCAAGGCTGTCAAAGGCAGCTGATCCTGATCGACATCATGAAGCCCCGCCATTGCGGGGCTTTTTTGTGGGCGCGAAAATTGGAACACCCGACAAGCGTGATGGCTCTATACCTTCAAGGTCTTTTTTGATCGAATGCCATTTCCAGCCGCTTGCGAGGTTTGCCATGACTGTCACCGTCAACACCGTATCCGCCGAAGGTTTTCGCCACAGCGTACAAATCGATGACCATGAACTCTTCGCCGACGTGCCCGTCACGGCAGGCGGAGAAGGCTCGGCCCCGGAGCCGCACGATTATTTCGATGCGGCGCTGGGAGCGTGCAAGGCACTGACCCTGAAGTTGTATGCCAGGAAGAAAAACATCCCGCTGACCGGTGTCGGTGTGGAGGTCAAGCGCGACAACAGTGAAGAGCAAAAAGGCAAATACGCGCTGCACGTCAAACTGACCCTCAAGGGCGTGCTCACCGACGCCCAGCGCGATGAATTGCACCGCGTGGCCGATCGTTGCCCGATCCACAAGCTGATGACCACGTCTGAAGTCAGCATCGAAACGCATTTGTCCGAAGGCGCCTTCAGCCAATAGCGGCAAGGCTTGCGCAGGCGGGTTATGCTCGAACGCATTACCCGCCCAGCCTGGAACGCACCATGAACTCTCCACTCGTGATCCGCCCCCGCGCCGAAGATGTCGAAGGCCAGCCGATTCTCCGCCCGCTGCCATCCGCCAAGTGCCGCAGCGTCGGCCCCTTCGTGTTTTTCGATCACATGCTGGAAACCCGTTATCCGCCGGGTAAAGGCATGAATATCCGCCAGCATCCGCACGTCGGCCTGTCCACCCTCACCTACTTGTTCCAGGGGCAAATCCAGCACAAGGACAGCCTCGGCTCCGATCAGGTCGTTGATACCGGCGATGTCAGCTGGATGACGGCCGGCAGCGCCATTGCCCACGTCGAACGCACACCTGCGGCCCTGAAAGAAAGCGGCTTCACGATGCACGGTTTACAAATCTGGCTGGCATCGCCCAAGGACAAGGAACAAGGGCCGGGGCATTACAGCCATCATCCGGCATCGACCTTGCCGGTCAGCGACAACCTGGGGGTGAAGATTCGCATGATTGCCGGGTCGGGCTTTTGCCTGGAATCGCCAGTGCCGGTGCTTTCTCCTACGCTGTACGCGGAATTGCAGCTGCAAACGGCGACCACATTGCTGATCCCCACCGAGCATGAAGAACGTGCGTTGTATGTTTTGAGCGGTGAGGTGCAGCTGGATGGCGAACCGGTGGAGCCGCATTCGCTGGTGGTCCTGCCTGCGGGGGAAGAGATGACGCTGTTTGCCGAAAGCGACAGTCACGCCGTGTTGTTTGGCGGCGCGGCGCTGGACGGGCCACGGCGGATCAACTGGAATTTTGTCGCGAGCGATCCGGCGGCAATTGATGAAGCACGTCGGCGCTGGGCGGCCGGGGATTGGCCGACGGTGCCGGGGGAAGTTGAGAGGATCGAACTGCCTTAGTTTTTCTATCGTTTGTCAGGCCGCCTTCGCGGGCAAGCCCGCTCCCACAGTGACCGCGTCGAACACAAGTTTTTCGAACGACACTGAACCTGTGGGAGCGGGCTTGCCCGCGAAGAGGTCAACCCGGGCACCGAAATTGCCGATGCCAGGCAACAGATCAACCCTTGAACACTTCATCCAGCAGATTATGCATCGAAGTGAACGCCCGAGCGGCGATCTTGGCGTCATACATCATCATGCCCGGCACGTTGGCGTGCGGGTCGGTGAACGAGTGGAACGCACCGCCGTAGCTCAGCAACTGCCAGTCCACACCGGCCGCGTTCATTTCATCTTCGAACGCCGGCAACTGCTCCTTCGGCACCAGGGGATCAGAGGCACCGTGCAACACCAGGACCTTGCCCTTGATGTTGTTCGCATCAGCCGGGGCCGGTGTGTCCAGCGTGCCGTGGAAAGACACCGCGGCCTTCACCGGCGCACCGGTACGGGCGAACTCAAGAGCGCAGCAACCACCGAAGCAAAAACCGAAGGTCGCCAGTTTCGAAGTATCGATCTGGGCCTCACCCTGCTTCTGCAACTGCTCGAACGCCACCTGCATGCGCTTGCGCAACAACGGACGGTCATTCTTCAACGGCATCATCGCCGCGCCCGCCTCGTCGTTGTTCGTCGGACGAACCGATTGCCCGTAAAGGTCGGCGATCAACACCACATACCCCTTGGAGGCCACCGATTTGGCGATCTCCTCGGCACCGGCGCTGACGCCCATCCAGTTCGGCGCCATCAACAAACCCGGGCGTGGCCCCTTATGGTCGGCGTCGAAGGCCAGACGGCTTTCGTAATCCCGACCATCAATCTGATAGGCAACGGAACGTACAGTGATTTGGCTCATTTCTGACTCCTGATTGTTGAACACCAGAATGAAAAAACCCGCCGAAGCGGGTTTTTCTGCAACACAGTTAAGCCGATAGCTCGACCAACAGCTTGTTCAAACGGCGCACGTATGCGGCCGGATCTTTCAAGCTGTCACCGGCCGCCAGGGCCGCCTGATCGAAGAGGATGTGCGACAGGTCGCCGAAGCGCTCGTCGCTCTGCTCGTTGTCGAGCTTCTCGATCAGCGGGTGAGCCGGGTTGAATTCGAAGATCGGCTTCGAATCCGGAACCTTCTGACCGCTGGCCTCGAGGATCTGGCGCATCTGCAGGCCCAGGTCCTGCTCGCCGATGGCCAGGATCGCCGGGGAATCGGTCAGGCGATGGGACACCCGGACTTCCGCAACGGATTCACCCAGCGCGGCCTTCAGGCGCTCGACCAGACCTTCTTTGGCCTTGGCGACTTCTTCCGCGGCTTTCTTGTCCTCTTCCGAGTCCAGGTTGCCCAGGTCCAGGTCACCGCGCGCCACGTCGACGAAGCTCTTGCCGTCGAAGTCGCTGAGGTAGCTCATCAGCCACTCGTCGATGCGGTCGGTCAACAGCAGCACTTCGATGCCTTTCTTGCGGAAGACTTCCAGGTGCGGGCTGTTCTTGACCTGCGCATAGGTTTCGCCGGTCAGGTAGTAGATCTTGTCCTGACCTTCCTTGGCGCGCGCCAGGTACTCGGCCAGGCCGACAACCTGCTCGCCATCGTCGCCATGGGTCGATGCGAAACGCAGCAGACCGGCGATTTTTTCCTTGTTGGCGAAATCTTCTGCCGGGCCTTCTTTCATGACCTGACCGAAGTTTTTCCAGAAGCCCTTGTATTGCTCAGGATCGTTTTTCGCCAGTTTTTCCAGCATGTCCAGCACGCGCTTGGTCAGCGCCGACTTCATCGAGTCGATGATCGGGTCTTTCTGCAGGATTTCCCGCGACACGTTCAGCGACAAGTCGTTGGAATCGACCACGCCCTTGATGAAGCGCAGGTACAGCGGCAGGAAGGACTCGGCCTGATCCATGACGAATACGCGCTGTACGTAGAGCTTCAGGCCTTTCGGCGCTTCACGCTGGTACAGATCGAACGGAGCGCGGGTCGGCACGTACAGCAGCGAGCTGTATTCGAGCTTGCCTTCGACCTTGTTGTGGCTCCAGCTCAGCGGGTTGTCGAAATCGTGGGCGATGTGCTTGTAGAACTCCTGGTATTCCTCGTCCTTGATCTCGGTACGCGGACGGGTCCACAAAGCGCTGGCGCGGTTGACGGTTTCCCATTCAACGGCCGGTTTCTCTTCACCTTCGGCAGCAGCCACTTCTTTCGGCAGCTCGATCGGCAAGGCGATGTGGTCGGAGTACTTCTTGATGATGTTACGCAGGCGCCAGCCATCGGCGAATTCGTCTTCGCCGGATTTCAAGTGCAGGACGATGCGAGTGCCGCGCTCGGCTTTCTCGATGGTCGCGACTTCGAAATCGCCTTCACCCTTGGACGACCAGTGCACGCCTTCGCTGGCGGCAGCACCGGCACGACGGCTGAACACGTCGACTTTGTCGGCGACGATGAATGCGGAGTAGAAACCCACGCCGAATTGACCGATCAGGTGCGAATCTTTTTTCTGATCGCCAGACAGGTGCTTCATGAAGTCGGCGGTGCCGGACTTGGCGATGGTGCCCAGGTGGGTGATCGCATCTTCGCGGCTCATGCCGATACCGTTGTCTTCGAGAGTGACGGTTTTAGCGTCCTTGTCGAAGCTCACGCGGATTTTCAGTTCGGCGCCACCTTCCAGCAGCTCGGGCTTGGCCAGGGCTTCGAAACGTAATTTGTCGACAGCGTCAGAGGCGTTCGAGATCAATTCGCGAAGGAAAATTTCCTTGTTGGAATACAGCGAATGGATCATGAGGTGCAGCAGTTGCTTCACCTCGGTCTGGAAGCCCAGGGTTTCCTTTTGAGTTTCCACACTCATGGTCATCAAACTCCAATCAGATGGCATTGGCCGCGACCTTGAGCGATCGACGGCGGGTTGTCATCTGAGTTTGGGGCTGAGTTCAGGATTTCAAGGGCTCTTCGAGTTTGAAATGCGCACGGGCCGTGGCTATGGGTTCGGCTTCGGTGCTTTGCCAGGCAGTAATCGCCACATTGGCGACCCGCCGCCCCTGGCGCCAGACCTGGCATCGGGCCCACGTATCGCGATACTGCCCGGCACGCAGGTAATCGAGGGAGAAGTCGATGATCTTCGGCACCCCGGACGTTCCGGTAAACACCAACAGGTGCAGCGCCGCGGCCAATTCCATGAAACCGGCAATCACTCCGCCGTGAATTGCCGGCAACAAGGGGTTACCAATGTTGTCCTTGTTCGCCGGCAGCTTGAACAGCAGCTCATCTCCCACCCTGGAGCACTCGACGCCGATCAGCCGGGCATAGGGAATCAAATCCAGCAGCGAGGCGTAATCGCCCTGCTCGTGGGCCTTTTGCAGTTGGTCCCTCAAGGATTCGCTCATTGCGCCCCTCCGGCAACTACGCCGCCAAAGCCCTTGGTACCTTTGATGCCCTTGCCCATGCGCATGAAAGTGCCCATCACATGGGCAATGGGCTGTTCGGGGTCGTCCTGATAGGCGAAGCCACGGGCAAAAATCACGTCGGTGGTGACCCGGTAGCACTGGGCAAAACCATAGACATCCTTATGTGGCTCGGCGGCGTGCATATAGTCGATGCGCAGGTCGAGGGTCGGGCAGACTTCAAACTCAGGGAGTACGCAGAGCGTCGCCATGCCACAGGCGGTGTCCATCAGCGAGGTCAGCGCCCCGCCATGAATCACGCCGGTTTCGGGATTGCCGACGATCTGCGGGCTGTATGGCAGCACGACCGTCAGCCCTTCGCTGCTGGCGCTGTGAACGCTTAGTCCAAGTACCTGACAATGTCGCAACGCCGACAGAAAGCGCGTCGCACGCTCAAAAATGGGGTTTTCAGCCATTTGATAAACACTCTTGTTTAGGTCCATTCAATGCGCTGACGGTCGGGTAAAAGTTCCGCATTAGAATAAAACTTATATATCTTACAGAATTAAGGAACTTAACCCTGTTGCGTGGGTTCTTAAGGCCAGTAGATGCTTTTCATCAGGAGAAACACCCCATGCGTAAGACTTTAGCTATTGCCTTGATGTTGACCGCTTCCCTCGGTCTCGCTGCCTGCGATAAAAAATCCGAGGACAAAGCTCAAGATGCTGCCAAACATGCTGAGCAAGCTCAGCAAGACATGAGCAAAGCTCAGGATAAAGTGAACGACGCCGCGAAAGAAAACGCCGAAGCCGCCAAAGATCAGGCTGAATCGAACGCGGAAGCTGCAAAAGAGGCCGCTCCGGCCACTCCAGCTGCTCCGGAAGCACCTAAGAACTAATACGGTTTTTAGAGCTGTAAAGGAAAACCCGCCAAGTGCGGGTTTTCTTTTGTCCTCAAAAAAACGGTTAGAGCAAAATCGTTCTAAAAGTCGGACTAATCATCAGCAACATCGAACAGATAAATCCCACCAGCCAAACCATGCTGCGTTGCCAGGTCAGGTCTTTCCAGTAACACGCCAGATAAATGATCCGCGAGATCACAAAGATGATCGCGAGCAAATCGATGAGCCAACCGGCCGTCTGCGTTGTGTGCGCCATCAACACACCCACCGCAAACAGGATGAATGCTTCGAAACTATTCTGATGCGCCGCCAGAGCCCGGGCCCCCAGGCCCGTGAGTTGCGTCTGCTGTTGGCGCGGCAAGTGGTTGTCGTAGCCGCCCAGCTCTTTCATGGCGGTAGTCACGGGCATCCGTGCCAGGTAAATCAACACCGCACTGATAAACACGCACCAGAATGGAATACTCATCAAGCAGCCTCTTTTATCGACTCCGGCAACGGCGCCTCTGTAGGGGTATAGACCATCACGTCGAGAACGTCGGAATGAAACTCGCGGCGGTACAACACGAACACCACGCCGGCACTCATCAACATGAATAACCATGGGCTGACGAACCAGGCCAGCATGGTCATGCCGAAGTAGTAGGAACGCAGCCCGAAGTTGAACTGGTTGGCGGCCATGGAGATGACGCGGGCTGCGCGGGCAGCAAAGGCTTTACGCTCTTGCTCGGACACCAGACGCTCGCCGACCATTGGCGCCGAACCCACCAGTACCGCCGCGAAGTTGTACTGGCGCATGCACCAGCTGAACGTGAAGAACGCATAGACAAACACCAGCGCCAGGCACAGCAACTTGATTTCCGACATGCCCTGGGAGGCCTGTTGCACCATCGGGATATCCGCCAGCAACGATACCGCCCGCTCCGACGCCCCCAACACCGTGAGAATACCGGCCAGGATAATCAGCGTGCTGGAGGCGAAGAACGAAGCGTTGCGCTCCAGATTGCCGATCACGCTGGCATCGGCGATACGGTTGTCGCGCAACAGCATGCGGCGCATCCAGTCTTCGCGGTAAAGGTGCAGAACGCTGGCCAGGCACGCAGTGTCACGGCCTTTCCAGGTGGCATAGCGGGTGTACCCGCCCCAGCAGATGACGAACCAGATGGCCGCGAGGATGTGGATCAGGTTGGCTTGGATGAACGACATGCAGGTCCTTGTGATGTATTGGCGGAGTACACAAACCCTGTGGGAGCAAGCTCGCTCCCACAATGGATTTTGTAGAGCTTCGACGTTAGCTCAACAGAAAAGACACCGCACCACCCCATAAAAAAATGCCCCGTATCGATTGATACGGGGCATTTCATTTTCTGCTTGTCCGACCCGCTTATGGCAGGTCGAAAGCTTTAAGCCAGCGCTTCTTCGCGCTTGCCCAGCATACGGTCGCAGACAACGGCAACCACCAGCGTCATCACCGATGGCACCAGCCACGCCAGCCCCTGCTCGCTCAGCGGCAGGTGGGCCATTTGCGCCGGCATCCAGTCCGCCAGGCCTGCACCCTTGAGGGCGTCGATCAGGCCGAAGATGAACGACACCAGCATGACCGGGCCGACGATGCGGCCCTGCTCATGCCAGAAGTCCTTGCAGAAGCTCAGGGCCACCAGGGCGATGCATGGCGGGTAGATCGCGGTCAGTACCGGGATCGAGAACGCAATCAGCTTGGTCAGGCCCAGGTTGGACACCAGCAGGGAGAATGCCGCGAGGATGATCACCAGTGTCTTGTAGGACAGTGGCAGCACCCGGCTGAAGTACTCGGCGCAGGCACAGGTCAGGCCGACCGCGGTCACCAGGCACGCCAGCGAAATCAGCACGGCCAGGAAACCGCTGCCCAGCGAACCGAAGGTATGTTGCACGTAAGCGTGCAACACCGCCGCACCGTTGGTAGCGCCTGCGGCCACTTCATGGCTGCCCGAACCGAGACGGAACAGGCTGACATAGACCAGCGCCAGGCCTACACCGGCGATCAGGCCGGCGATGATCGCATAGCGGGTGATCAACGCTGGCGACTCGACGCCGCGGGAACGGATGGCGTTGACGATGACGATGCCGAACACCAGGGCGCCCAGGGTATCCATGGTCAGGTAACCATTGATGAAGCCCTGGGAAAACGGTGCCGCCACGTACTCAGGCGTTGCATGGCCAATGTCACCGGCCGGCAAGGCGAATGCGGCGATGCCGAGAGCGGCCAGGGCGATGATCTTCAGCGGGGCGAGGAATCGCCCTACGGTATCGAGCAAGCGACCCGGATACAGCGAGATGAAGAACACCAGCAGGAAGTAGACCGAGCTGTACAGGAACAGCGCCAGCGGACTCTCGCCGGTCAGCGGCGCCAGGCCCACTTCGAAGGAAACCGTCGCGGTACGTGGCGTCGCGAACAACGGGCCAACAGCGAGGTAGCAAGCCGCTGCCAGCAGGCCACCGGCGACTTTACCGATCGGGCTGCTCAAGGCATCCATTGCACCGCCGACCTTGGCCAGGGCTACAACGGTGATCACCGGCAGACCGACTGCGGTGACCAGGAAACCCAGCGCCGCCATCCAGACATTAGGCCCGGACTGCAAACCGACGATAGGCGGGAAGATGATGTTGCCGGCCCCGACGAACAGGGCAAACGTCATAAAACCAAGTGCCAGGATGTCCTGGCCTTTCAACACTTTCATTAAGGAAATACCACACTACTGAATCGGAATTTAGAGAGGGATTTCCCTATGGGTGAGGGAAATGCTGTCGGTCCGTATAAGACCAACCCTTTTAGCGCGTTGCCACCTTGTGGGCAGCGGACGCAAAAATGGCGCGTAGCCTAACGAATTTGGCCGACAAACGCACTGTTAGAGGGCGAACATTCCGATGCGCGACATTTCCATGTCGCGTTTACGTATCTAATTTACCAACACAACCCCGTAGGAGCTGGCTTGCCAGCGATTCAGGCTGCCTGACACACCGCGCAGCCTGAATCGCCAGCAAGCCGGCTCCTACAGATCCCAAAACCCGCATGCATCCCGAAAACGACAAAGGCCACCCGAAGGTGGCCTTTGTCAGCAGAGTTGCAAGCTAAGCGCGAGGCTTACTTGACAGCCCAACCAGTCAGCTCGGCCAGGGCCTTGCCGATGTCTGCCAGCGAACGCACGGTTTTAACGCCTGCGTCTTGCAGAGCAGCGAATTTCTCGTCTGCAGTGCCTTTGCCGCCAGAGATGATTGCGCCAGCATGGCCCATGCGCTTGCCCGGAGGAGCAGTCACACCAGCGATGTAGGAAACAACCGGCTTGGTCACGTGTGCCTTGATGTAGGCAGCCGCTTCTTCTTCAGCCGAACCGCCGATCTCGCCGATCATCACGATCGCTTCGGTCTTCGGGTCTTCCTGGAACAGCTTCAGGATGTCGATGAAGTTCGAACCCGGGATCGGGTCCCCACCGATGCCGACGCAAGTCGACTGACCGAAACCGGCGTCAGTAGTCTGCTTCACAGCTTCGTAGGTCAGGGTGCCGGAACGGGAAACGATACCGACCTTGCCTGGCAAGTGAATGTGACCTGGCATGATGCCGATCTTGCATTCGCCTGGGGTGATCACGCCTGGGCAGTTAGGGCCGATCAGGGTGATACCCAGCTCGTCGCACTTAACTTTAGCGTCCAGCATGTCCAGGGTAGGAATGCCTTCGGTGATGCAGACGATCAGCTTGATGCCGCCGAAAGCAGCTTCCAGGATCGAGTCCTTGCAGAAAGGAGCCGGAACGTAGATCACGCTGGCGGTAGCGCCGGTGGCAGCTACTGCGTCCTTAACGGTGTTGAACACCGGCAGACCCAGGTGCTCGGTGCCGCCTTTGCCTGGAGTTACACCACCAACCATCTTGGTGCCGTACTCGATGGCTTGCTGGGTGTGGAAACTACCTTGCGAACCGGTAATACCCTGGCAGATAACTTTGGTGTCTTTATTGATCAGGACGCTCATTATTTGCCCTCCGCAGCTTTGACAACTTGTTGAGCAGCGTCGGTCAAGCTGGTAGCAGCGATGATGTTCAAACCGCTTTCTGCCAGTACTTTAGCGCCCAGCTCAGCGTTGTTGCCTTCAAGGCGAACAACAACCGGGATTTTCACGCCGACTTCTTTCACAGCGCCGATGATGCCTTCGGCAATCATGTCGCAGCGAACGATGCCGCCGAAGATGTTGACCAGTACTGCAGCGACGTTGGTGTCGGACAGGATGATCTTGAACGCTTCGGTAACGCGTTCCTTGGTAGCACCGCCGCCCACGTCGAGGAAGTTGGCTGGTTTGCCGCCATGCAGGTTGACGATGTCCATGGTACCCATGGCCAGGCCAGCACCGTTGACCATGCAACCGATGTTGCCTTCCAGTGCTACGTAGTTCAGTTCGAACTTGGCAGCGTGCGCTTCGCGCGGATCGTCTTGCGACGGATCGTGGAAAGTCTTCAGCTTAGGCTGACGGTACATGGCGTTGGCGTCGATGTTGATCTTGGCATCGAGGCAGTGCAGATCGCCGTCAGCCTTGATCACCAGCGGGTTCACTTCCAGCAGGGCCAGGTCGTGATCCTTGAACAGCTTGGCCAGACCTACGAAGATCTTGGCGAACTGGGCAACTTGCTTGCCTTCCAGACCCAGCTGGAATGCCAGCTCGCGACCCTGGAATGGCTGAGCGCCAACCAGTGGATCGATAGTGGCCTTCAGAATTTTTTCTGGAGTGTCGTGAGCGATTTTCTCGATGTCCACGCCACCTTCGGTGGAAGCCATGAACACGATGCGACGGCTCGAACGGTCAACGACAGCGCCCAGGTACAGCTCTTTAGCGATATCAGTGCACGATTCAACCAGGATCTTGGTGACTGGCTGACCATTGGCGTCAGTCTGGTAAGTCACCAGACGCTTGCCCAGCCACTGCTGTGCGAAGGCTTTGGCGTCTTCTTTGCTGCGAACCAGCTTTACGCCGCCCGCTTTACCGCGACCACCGGCGTGGACCTGGGCTTTGACAACCCACTCGCTGCCGCCGATTTTGTCGCAAGCTTCTGCTGCTGCTTCCGGGGTGTCTACCGCGTAACCGGTGGAAACTGGCAGGCCGTACTCAGCGAACAGCTGCTTACCCTGATACTCGTGAAGATTCATGCTTATTACCGTCTTCGTTAGGTACTGCGCATTCGGTGCTGCACTCATTCAAGTGCCGCACCACCTGTGACTGCTGCTTGCATAGCCTTTCCGGATACCCGGTGCAGCTATGCAAGACTGCGTCCAGCGGATATTCCGCGGTGAGTCTTGCATGCAAGGCTCACGACGGGCCAAACCGCCGTGGTTTCTTATTATGTCTTAACGCTTCTTGCGGTTGGCGATGTGGATGGCGCCGCCATTCACTGCCAGAGCAGCTTCGTGCAAGGCTTCAGACAGGGTCGGATGGGAGAAAACCATCATGCCCAGGTCTTCAGCGCTGGTGCCGAATTCCATACCGATCGCGCCCTGCTGAACCAGTTCGGCAGCGCTTGGGCCAATCACGTGGACGCCCAGTACGCGGTCTGTCTTGGCATCTGCGATGACCTTGACGAAACCACCGGTGTCGTTGGCAGCCATGGCACGGCCGGAGGCTGCGAACGGGAAGGTGCCGACGTTAACTTCAACGCCTTCAGCTTTCAAGGCCTGCTCGGTTTTACCAACCCACGCGATTTCCGGGTGAGTATAAATAACCGAAGGGATCAAATCATAGTTCATCTGGGCCTTGTGGCCCTTGATGCGCTCGACAACCATGATGCCCTCTTCCGACGCCTTGTGCGCCAGCATCATGCCGCGAACCACGTCGCCGATGGCGTAGACGCCCGGTACGGTGGTGGCGCAGTGATCGTCAACGTGCACGAAACCGCGCTCGTCCAGGGTCACGCCGCAGTCGGCAGCCAGCAGATCAGTGGTCACCGGACGGCGACCAACGGCTACGATCAGCTTGTCGAAAGTGATGTTCTGTTCGCCGTTGGCATCGGTGTAGTTAACAACGACTTCGTCGCCGTTCACTTTGGAACCGGTCACGCGAGCGCCCAGCTTGATGTCCAGGCCCTGTTTGGTCAGGGTTTTCAGCGCTTCCTTGGAAACAGCGGCATCGGCGGCCATCAGGAAGGTGTCCAGGGCTTCCAGGACAGTCACTTCTGCACCCAGACGCGACCAGACCGAACCCAGTTCCAGGCCGATCACGCCAGCGCCGATCACGCCCAGACGCTTAGGCACGGTCTGGAATTCCAGGGCGCCAGTCGAATCGACGATCACATTCTGGTCGACCGGAGCCGGTGGAATGTCGATCGGACGCGAACCTGGAGCCAGGATCACGTTCTCGGCCTGGATGATTTCTACCGAGCCGTCTGGCTTGGTGACTTCAACTTGCTTGCCGGCCAGCAGCTTGCCGTGACCTTCAATGGAAGTCACACCGTTGGCTTTGAACAGGGTCGCAACGCCGGAGGTCAGGCCTTTGACGATGGTGGCCTTGCGGCCGACCATTGCTGGCACGTCCATGGTCACGCCAGCGTGGTTGATACCGTGGATCGCGAAGCCTTCTTTGGCTTCCTTGTACTTCCAGGAGCTGTCCAGCAGCGCCTTGGATGGAATGCAGCCGACGTTCAGGCAAGTACCGCCCAGAGCCAGTTTGCCTTCCTTGTCGGTGTACTTCTCGATGCAGGCAGTCGAAAGACCAAGCTGGGCGGCCTTGATGGCAGCCACGTAACCGCCAGGGCCCGCGCCGATCACTACTACGTCAAATTTCTGCGACATTCAAAAAATCCTCTTTAGCGAAAAGCTTCAAGCCGCGAGCGGCAAGCCAAGCTGCGGGTTTTCCGACAGCCTGGCTTGCAGCTCATGGCTGCTTCTATCAGATATCCAGCAACAGACGAGCCGGATCTTCCAGCAGGTTCTTGATGGTCACCAGGAAGGTCACAGCTTCTTTGCCATCGATCAGACGGTGATCGTAGGACAGTGCCAGGTACATCATCGGACGGATAACGACCTGGCCGTTGATGGCCATCGGACGCTGGATGATGTTGTGCATGCCCAGGATGGCGGCTTGTGGCGGGTTGACGATCGGGGTCGACATCATCGAACCGAAAGTACCACCGTTGGTGATGGTGAAAGTACCACCGGTCATTTCGTCCATCGACAGTTTGCCGTCGCGGGCTTTCTTGCCGAAGGTGGCGATGCCGCCTTCGATTTCAGCCAGGCTCATCAGTTCGGCGTTACGCAGGACCGGTACAACCAGGCCGCGATCGCTGGAAACTGCAACGCCGACGTCAGCGTAGCCGTGGTAAACGATGTCGCCGCCGTCGATCGAGGCGTTGACAGCCGGGAAGCGTTTCAGCGCTTCGGTGGCCGCTTTCACGAAGAACGACATGAAGCCCAGGCGCACGCCGTTGTGGGACTTCTCGAACAGGTCCTTGTACTTCGAACGCAGGGCCATGACTTCGGTCATGTCGACTTCGTTGAAAGTGGTCAGCATCGCCATGTTCGATTGAGCTTCAACCAGACGCTTGGCCACGGTGGCACGAACGCGGGTCATCGGTACGCGCTTCTCGATGCGATCGCCGGCGGCGAACACAGGAGCAGCGGCAGCCGGAGCAGCAGCCTTGGCAGGTGCGGCAGCCGGAGCGGCTTTCTTGGCTTCGACAGCGGCAACCACGTCTTCCTTGGTTACACGACCATCTTTGCCGGTGCCTTTGACGGAAGCCAGGTTGATGCCGTTTTCTTCGGCCAGCTTGCGAGCAGCCGGAGCGGCGATGGCGTCTTCGTCAGCGCCGGCAGCTGGAGCAGCGGCGGCAGCGGCCGGAGCAGCAGCGGCAGCCGGAGCGGCGGCAGCAGCGCCGCCTTCAACGATGGAGCCGAGGACTTCGTCGGACAGAACGGTTTCGCCTTCGTTCTTGACGATTGCGCCCAGCACGCCGTCAGCGGTAGCCAACACTTCCAGCACGACTTTGTCGGTTTCGATGTCGACGATCAGTTCGTCGCGCTTGACCGCATCGCCCGGTTGCTTGTGCCAGGTGGCAACGGTGCCATCGGCAACCGATTCCGGGAAAGTGGGGGCTTTGATCTCGATAGCCATTGTCTGTGGTTCCTTAAATTCGGTTTCAGGTGCGCGAAGGCGTTAAACAGTAAAGGCGTCTTGCAGCAGTTTTTCCTGCTGTTCGGCGTGCATCGATGCGTAACCGCATGCAGGTGCAGCAGAAGCCTCACGGCCCGCGTACTCGAGTACGAGAGACTTGTTGAGGTTGCTGATGCTGCGACGCATGTGGTGTTGGCTGCAGTACCACGCACCCTGGTTCATCGGCTCTTCCTGGCACCAGACGGCAGCTTTGACGTTGGTGTAGGGAGCCAGGACTTCTTTCAAGTCGTCCTCAGGGAATGGGTACAGCTGCTCGATACGCACGATGGCGATGTCGTCACGGCCTTCGGCACGGCGTTTTTCCAGCAGGTCGTAGTAGACCTTGCCGCTACACAGGACAACGCGCTCGACCTTTTTCGGGTCCAGGGCATCGATTTCCGGGATAACGGTCTGGAACGAACCTTCGGCCAGGTCTTCCAGGGTCGAGATGGCCAGCTTGTGACGCAGCAGCGACTTCGGAGTCAGAACGATCAATGGCTTGCGCAGCGGGCGAATCACCTGACGGCGCAGCAAGTGGTAGATCTGTGCCGGCGTAGTCGGTACCGCGACCTGAATGTTGTGCTCGGCGCACAGCTGCAGGTAACGCTCCAGACGCGCCGAGGAGTGCTCCGGCCCCTGACCTTCATAACCGTGCGGCAGCAGCATGGTCAGACCGCACAGACGGCCCCACTTGTGCTCGCCACTGGTGATGAACTGGTCGATAACAACCTGGGCACCGTTGGCGAAGTCGCCGAACTGGGCTTCCCAGATCACCAGTGCATCCGGCGTGGTGGTCGAATAACCGTATTCGAACGCCAGCACCGCTTCTTCGGACAGGAACGAGTCGTACAGGTCGAAACGTGGCTGACCGTCGTACAGGTTTTGCAACGGGATGTAGGTACCCGCGTCTTTCTGGTTGTGCAGCACGGCATGACGGTGCGAGAACGTACCGCGGCCGATGTCCTGGCCGGTCATGCGGATCGGGTGACCTTCGAACGCCAGGGTCGCGTACGCCATGGTTTCGGCGTAACCCCAGTTGATCGGCAGGCCGCCGGCTTGCATCTTCTGACGGTCTTCGTAGATCTTCGCAACCTGGCGCTGAACCACGAAGCCTTCCGGGATTTCCAGCAGCTTGGCGGACAGTTCCTGCAAGGTCTTGAGGTCGAAACGCGTGTCGTGACGCGCGGTCCAGGCGTGGCCCAGATACGGACGCCAGTCCACGAACAACTCTTTGTTCGGCTCTTTGACCAGGCTTTTCACTACATGCAGCCCGTTGTCCAGCGCGTTGCGGTATTCGTCGACTTTCGCCTGAACACGCTCTGCGTCGAGCACACCGCCCTGGGTCAGACGATCGGCATACAGCTCACGGGTGGTGCGCTGTTTGGTGATCTGCTGATACATGATCGGCTGGGTGCCGCTTGGTTCGTCGGCCTCGTTGTGGCCGCGACGACGGTAGCAGACCAGGTCGATCACCACGTCACGCTTGAACTGCATGCGGTAGTCGATGGCCAGCTGGGTCACGAACAATACGGCTTCCGGATCATCGCCATTCACATGGAGGATCGGCGCCTGGATCATTTTCGCAACGTCGGTCGCGTACTCGGTGGAGCGCGAGTCCAGCGGGTTGCTGATGGTGAAACCAACCTGGTTGTTGATCACGATGTGCACGGTACCGCCGGTCTTGAAACCGCGGGTCTGCGACATCTGGAAGGTTTCCATGACCACGCCCTGACCTGCGAATGCAGCGTCACCGTGGATGGAGATCGGCAGAACCTTCTCACCGGTAGGATCGTTGCGACGGTCCTGACGGGCGCGAACCGAACCCTCGACCACCGGGGAAACGATCTCCAGGTGGGACGGGTTGAACGCCATGGCCAGGTGAACTTCACCGCCGGTGGTCATCACGTTGGACGAGAAGCCCTGGTGGTATTTGACGTCACCGGAACCCAGCTCGACCTTCTTCTTGCCTTCGAACTCGTCGAACAGCTCGCGCGGGTTCTTGCCGAAGGTGTTGACCAGCACGTTCAGACGGCCACGGTGGGCCATGCCGATGACGATTTCCTTGGTGCCGTAGGAACCGGAACGCTGGATCAGCTCGTCGAGCATCGGAATCAGGCTTTCGCCGCCTTCCAGACCGAAACGCTTGGTACCCGGGTATTTGGTGCCCAGGTATTTTTCCAGGCCTTCACCGGCGGTCACGCGCTCAAGCAGGTGGCTCTTGATGTCGGCGGAGTACGTCGGACGGCCGCGCACGCTTTCCAGACGCTGCTGGAACCACTGGCGCTGCTCGGAATCGGTGATGTGCGTGAATTCAGCGCCGATGGTGCGGCAATATGTCTGCTGCAACGCTTCGTGAATTTCGCGTAGGCTCGCTTCCTCTTTGCCGATGAACAGGTCGCCGGCACGGAAGGTCGTATCAAGATCGGCATTGGTCAAGCCGTAATGATTGATCGACAGGTCTGCAGGTGCAGGACGCTGCCACAGTCCCAGCGGGTCAAGCTGGGCTGCCTGGTGGCCACGCATACGGTAGGCCTGGATCAATCGCAGCACTTCAACTTGCTTCTTCTCGTGCTCACTGCTCACGCTGCCGGCGGAAACCGGTTGGGCGCGGCGCTGGTTCTTTGCCAGCAAGACGAAATGATCGCGAATTGTGGAGTGCGAAACATCGGTGGCAGAGTTGCCGTCAGCAGGCAACTTCTGGAAGTAGGTGCGCCACTCTTCTGGCACAGCGTTAGGGTCGTGCAGGTAGAGCTCATAAAGCTCTTCCACATAGGCAGCGTTACTACCGGATAGGTAGGCACTGTTCCACATGCGCTGCATCACGCTTTCTTGCATGCTTGGTCACCCTCGGTTAGGGGAACACCACCGGTGTCGACACCGAGCACGCTTGCAGAAGTCCGAATGCAGCGACCAAAACAAGCCACTAGGATCACACTGATAGTCCGGGTACCAGCCCGGATGCCCCTGCTTGTCTCATTTCTTCAAAATAAGAGCCGCAGCCTTTTAAGCTGCTGCTCAGGTTAAAACTACGGCGCCGGTTGAAGCCTGCGCCGTAGCATCTACGGGTACAACGGGTACAGCAGCTGAATCACACGCCGCTGGAGAGCAGCATGTTACGGATGTGACCGATGGCCTTAGTCGGGTTCAGGCCTTTCGGACATACGTTGACGCAGTTCATGATCCCGCGGCAGCGGAATACGCTGAACGGGTCATCCAGCGAAGCCAGACGCTCGGTAGTCTTGGTGTCGCGGCTGTCTGCCAGGAAGCGGTACGCTTGCAGCAGGGCAGCAGGACCCAGGAACTTGTCCGGGTTCCACCAGAAGGACGGGCAGGAAGTCGAGCAGCAAGCGCACAGGATGCACTCGTACAGACCGTCCAGCTTTTCACGCTCTTCTGGGGACTGCAGACGCTCGATGGCCGGAGCCGGCGTGTCGTTCTGCAGGTATGGCTTAACCTTTTCGTATTGCTTGTAGAAGATGCTCATATCAACGACCAGGTCACGGATAACCGGCAAACCTGGCAGAGGACGAACGATCAACTTGTTACCTTTTACGACAGCAGACAGCGGCGTGATGCACGCCAGGCCGTTTTTGCCGTTGATGTTCATGCCGTCGGAACCGCAAACACCTTCACGGCAAGAGCGACGATAGGAGAAACCCTCGTCCTGCTCTTTGATCAGGGCCAGCACGTCCAGCACCATCAGGTCTTTACCACCGGTATCGACCTGGAATTCCTGCATGAACGGCGCGGCGTCCTGATCAGGGTTGTAACGATAAACGCTGACTTGCAACATGGCTGCCACCCTTAATAAGTCCGAATCTTAGGTTCAAAAGTCGGAACAGTCTTCGGCGAGAAGTTCACGGCACGCTTGGTTACGCGCTTGTCACCCGGGAAGTACAGGGTGTGGCACAGCCAGTTTTCGTCGTCACGGTCTTCGAAGTCTTCACGGGCGTGGGCACCGCGGGACTCTTTACGCACTTCGGCAGCGATGGCGGTAGCTTCGGCCACTTCCAGCAGGTTCTGCAGTTCCAGCGCTTCGATACGGGCAGTGTTGAACGCCTGCGACTTGTCGTTGATCTTCACGTTGGCAATGCGGGTACGCAGATCAGCAAGCTGAGCGATACCTTTCTGCATGTATTCGCCGGTACGGAATACACCGAAGTAGTTCTGCATGCAGCTTTGCAGCTCGCGACGCAAGGTAGCCACGTCTTCGCCATCAGTACGGCTGTTCAGTGCGTTCAGGCGCGACAGGGCAGCGTCGATGTCGGCTTCGGTAGCGTCGTCGTACTCGATGCCGT
Organism: Pseudomonas sp. S2_H10; assembly: GCF_054668285.1. Lineage (NCBI taxonomy): Bacteria > Pseudomonadati > Pseudomonadota > Gammaproteobacteria > Pseudomonadales > Pseudomonadaceae > Pseudomonas > Pseudomonas sp. S2_H10. The sequence goes on along the minus strand of NZ_CP162754.1, from coordinate 5,551,629 downwards.
CGGTCAGCGCCTTTTCCAGGTGCAGGCCGGCAGCGCGGCCGAATACCACCAGGTCGAGCAGCGAGTTGCCGCCCAGGCGGTTGGCACCGTGAACCGATACGCAAGCCACTTCACCTACAGCGAACAGACCAGGAATGATCTGGTCCACGCCTTCGGCGTTCTGGGTGATCGCCTGGCCATGAATGTTGGTGGCAACGCCGCCCATCATGTAGTGGCAGGTCGGAACAACCGGAACCGGAGCAACCACCGGGTCAACGTGCGCGAAAGTCTTCGACAGTTCGCAGATGCCTGGCAGACGGCTGTGCAGCACTTCCTCGCCCAGGTGGTCGAGCTTGAGCATCACGTGGTCGCCGTTCGGACCGCAACCGTTGCCGGCGATGATCTCTTTAACCATCGAACGGGCAACAACGTCACGACCGGCAAGGTCTTTGGCGTTCGGAGCATAACGCTCCATGAAACGCTCGCCGTGCTTGTTGATCAGGTATCCACCTTCACCACGGCAGCCTTCTGTAACCAGTACACCGGCGCCGGCGATGCCGGTCGGGTGGAACTGCCACATTTCAATGTCTTGTACCGGTACGCCGGCACGCAGCGCCATGCCAACGCCGTCACCGGTGTTGATCAGGGCGTTGGTGGTCGAAGCGTAGATACGGCCTGCACCGCCGGTCGCCAGCACGGTAGCCTTGGCGCGGATGTAGGTGGTTTCACCGGTTTCGATGCAGATCGCGATCACACCGACGAACTCGCCTTCGCTGTTCTTCACCAGATCGACAGCGTAGTACTCGTTCAGGAACACGGTACCGGCTTTCAGGTTGCCCTGATAAAGGGTGTGCAGCAGTGCGTGACCGGTACGGTCGGAAGCAGCGCAAGTACGCGCAGCCTGGCCGCCTTTACCGTAGTCCTTGGACTGGCCGCCGAACGGACGCTGGTAGATGCGGCCCTGCTCGGTACGGGAGAACGGCATACCCATGTGGTCCAGCTCGTAAACGGCAGCCGGGCCTTCCTGACACATGTATTCGATAGCGTCCTGGTCACCGATGTAGTCGGAACCCTTGACGGTATCGTACATGTGCCAGCGCCAGTCATCGTTCGGGTCGGCGGACGCGATTGCGCAGGTGATGCCGCCTTGAGCGGATACCGTGTGCGAACGGGTCGGGAAAACCTTGGTGATCACGGCAGTCTTGTGACCACCCTGCGCCAGTTGCAGCGCTGCGCGCATGCCGGCACCGCCGCCACCAATAATGATGGCGTCGAAAGAAATCGTTGGAATGTTAGCCATGAATCAGATACCCCAGAGAATCTGCACGCCCCAGACGAAGTAAGCGAACATCGCAACGCCGCATACTGCCTGGAAAAGGAAACGTATAGCGGTCGCGGACTTGCCGAACGCCATTGGCGTCAGGTAGTCGGTCGCGATGGTCCACATGCCGACCCAGGCGTGAGCGCCGAGGGCAACGAGGGCCAGGAGGCTGAAGATACGCATTCCGTTGTGGGCGAACAGTTCATGCCACTGGGCGTAGTCGAGGCCCGGGTTGGCCACGATGTATCCGATCAGGAAGATGAAGTAAGCCGCGAGAACGACCGCAGACACACGTTGCGCCATCCAGTCATAGAGGCCCGAACGCGACAGGTTCGTGACGTTAGTTACCATATCCAAACTCCTGCCAGAACGATTACCACCACGGAAACGGCGATAACGATTTTCGAGCCCAGCTTGCCGCCTTCCAGCGTCTCACCGATGCCCATGTCCATGATCAAATGGCGCACACCGGCTACCAGGTGATACAGCAGAGCGGACAGGATGCCCCATGTCACTAGCTTGGCTAGCGGACTGGTCAGACACGCTTTCACCTGACCGAAGCCTTCCTCGGAGCTCAGCGACTTGTCCAATGCGTAAAGCATGATGGCAAGGCACACGAAGAGGATGACACCGGAAATACGGTGAAGGATGGACGTGTAAGCAGTGACTGGGAGTTTGATGGTCCTTAGGTCTAGGTTTACAGGTCGTTGGCTTTTCACGGCTTTTTTTTCACACTGAAGAGCCCCTAACAATCAGGGCAAAGTTGTTGGGGAGTGCACTGGTCAGGTAACCACCACCCAGGGATGCGACCCCCAATGAAAGCAAGCCCAAAAGCCCTTGGCGGTCGGTGGCCGAGTATAGACAGTTAGGCTACTAATGACAACGCAAACACCTAACCCAAACAGCTGATTGCGCAACTGACATAAAAGGCGTAAATGGCAGTCAATTTCGAGGAAAAAGTCCGGTTAAAGCCTTCTGGAGCAAGACTTTAGGCAAATTGACATTCGAATTTATCTCACTATAGTGGTGCGGGCCCTGCGTGGGGGGTCTGTCTGATGATTTCAAGCATAAATAGGAGGCCACATGGCTGACAAAAAAGCGCAGTTGATCATCGAGGGCGCAGCCCCCGTCGAGCTGCCCATTTTAACCGGCACCGTTGGTCCCGATGTTATCGATGTTCGGGGCCTGACGGCCACGGGCCGTTTCACCTTTGACCCAGGCTTCATGTCGACCGCCTCGTGCGAGTCGAAGATCACCTATATCGACGGCGACAACGGCATCCTGCTGCACCGCGGCTACCCGATCGAACAGCTGGCTGAAAAGTCGGACTACCTGGAAACCTGCTATCTGCTGCTCAACGGCGAACTGCCGACCGCAGAACAGAAGGCCCAGTTCGTCAGCACCGTGAAGAACCACACCATGGTTCACGAGCAGTTGAAGACCTTCTTCAACGGCTTCCGTCGCGACGCCCACCCGATGGCTGTCATGTGCGGCGTAGTCGGCGCCCTCTCGGCGTTCTACCACGACTCCCTGGACATCAATAACCCGCAGCATCGCGAAATTTCCGCGATCCGCCTGGTTGCCAAGATGCCGACCCTGGCCGCAATGGTTTACAAGTACTCCATGGGCCAACCCATGATGTACCCGCGCAACGACCTGTCGTACGCGGAAAACTTCCTGCACATGATGTTCAACACCCCGTGCGAGATCAAACCGATCAGCCCGGTGCTCGCCAAGGCCATGGACCGGATCTTCATCCTCCATGCCGACCACGAGCAGAACGCTTCGACCTCCACCGTACGCCTGGCCGGCTCTTCGGGCGCCAACCCGTTCGCCTGTATCGCCGCCGGCATCGCTGCACTGTGGGGCCCTGCCCACGGCGGTGCAAACGAAGCCGTACTGACCATGCTCGATGAAATCGGCGATGTTTCGAACATCGACAAGTTCATCGCCAAGGCCAAGGACAAGAACGATCCGTTCAAACTGATGGGCTTCGGTCACCGCGTTTACAAAAATCGCGACCCGCGCGCCACAGTCATGAAGCAGACCTGCGACGAAGTGTTGAAGGAACTGGGCATCCAGAACGATCCGCAACTCGAACTGGCCATGCGCCTGGAAGAGATCGCCCTGACCGACCCGTACTTCATCGAGCGCTCGCTGTACCCGAACGTCGACTTCTACTCGGGGATCATCCTCAAGGCGATCGGCATTCCAACCAGCATGTTCACCGTGATCTTCGCCCTGGCGCGGACCGTCGGCTGGATCTCCCACTGGAAGGAAATGCTCTCCAGCCCGTACAAGATCGGCCGTCCGCGCCAGCTGTACACCGGCTACGAGTCGCGTGATATCACCAAGCTGGAAGACCGTAAGTAAGATTTTTCTTGCTGTAGCGTGTTGAGATGTACCGGAGACGGCCTCTGCCTTTTATATAAGAGCAGGGGCCGTTTTTGTTTGTGTCTCGTTTTTTTGATCGGGGGCATATCCGTTGCTTAGGTAACGGCGGCTTATGGTTCCGCTCTTACAGCGGGTCACTTTGGAAAAGCCCCAAAGTAACCAAAGGGCTCTTGCCCCTGTCGTTCGGTGCCTCGCCTAGGCTCGGCATGCCCTCGCTCCGGTCCTGCTCCGTGGGCCCGCCGCCATCGGCCATCCATGGCCGGGGGCGGCTAACCCGGCATCCATGCCGGGTTGCCCACTGCGCAGAACCTCCACTCGGCCTCTCGAGGGGGCAAGAAGATCAAAAACCAAAGCCAAAGCCAAAGCCAAAGCCAAAGCCAAAGCCAAAGCGAGGCAGCCTGATCGCGAGACTGTACACACCTTCCTGTAGGAGCCGGCTTGCTGGCGATGACGCCATCCCAGCCAACCCTGCTGTAGCTGACACACCGCCATCGCCGGCAAGCCAGGCTCCTACAGAGATTGAGTACATCTGAGAGAGATTGGGCGGCTGTCAGCCCACCATCGCCAGCAGGCTGGCTCCCACAGAAAAGCAAAAGCAAAAGCCGCGTACACCCGCCGCTCTTCACCACTCATCAGGCCGAGCGTTAGCTCGCCTGCAGCTCTTGATCTTGATCCACCCGCCCCCTCGGGAGGCTGAGTGGAGGTGTTCATCCGGGGATTGGCGCGCAGCGCCGTTCGACGCAGTCGAACTCATCGCATGTAGGTGCCAGCGAAGCCAACCGGAGGGCGATGCCCCCGGATGAATGCCGGAGCGAAGGAACGCCGAGCCTTAGCGAGGGGCCGGACGCAAGGGGCGAGCGTTTTTTTGGTTACTTTTTTTAGGCGCTTGTAAAAAAAGTGACTCGCCGTAAGGGCGAAACCATAAGCCGCCGTTACCGCAGAAATGGATATGTACTCAGTCAGATAGCCATCGCTGGCAAGCCAGCTCCTACAAGACCACGTACATCAGCCAAATACGGGGCGGTTATCGACCAATAAAAAATGCCCCGATCTCTCGACCGGGGCATTCAATGTCAGTGCTACTTATATCTTAGTGCGAAACAGCCCCACTCGCCCCCAACCCAGTCTGCGAACGAACAAACTGCGGGAAGAACAGCGCACGCTCATTGTCAGCCGCCGTGGATTTGTCAGTAATCGAGAAGAACCAGATACCGACAAACGCAATGATCATCGAGAACAGAGCTGGATACTCATACGGGAAGATAGCCTTCTCGTGATGCAGGATCTGCACCCAGATGGTTGGCCCAAGGACCATCAAGCCAACAGCGCTGATCAAGCCCAACCAGCCACCAATCATCGCACCGCGGGTGGTCAGCTTTTTCCAGTACATGGAAAGCAGCAGCACCGGGAAGTTGCAGCTCGCCGCGATGGAGAACGCCAGGCCCACCATGAACGCAATGTTCTGGCTCTCGAACAGGATACCCAGACCAATTGCCAGCACCGCCAAAGCAATAGTGGTGATTTTCGAGACGCGAATCTCGTCCTTCTCGTTGGCCTTGCCCTTCTTGATCACGCTGGCGTACAGGTCATGGGACACCGCCGAAGCACCGGCCAGGGTCAGACCGGCAACCACTGCCAGAATGGTCGCGAACGCCACCGCCGAGATGAAGCCCAGGAAAATGCTGCCACCGACCGCGTTGGCCAGGTGCACCGCCGCCATGTTGTTGCCGCCCAACAGAGCGCCAGCAGCATCCTTGAAGGCCGGGTTGGTGCTGACCAGCAGGATCGCGCCGAAGCCGATGATGAAGGTCAGGATGTAGAAGTAACCAATGAAGCCGGTTGCGTACAGCACGCTCTTGCGCGCTTCTTTCGCGTCACTCACGGTGAAGAAGCGCATCAGGATGTGCGGCAGGCCAGCGGTACCGAACATCAGCGCCAAGCCAAGGGAGAACGCCGAGATCGGGTCTTTCACCAGGCCGCCAGGGCTCATGATCGCTTCACCTTTCGGGTGAACCTTGATCGCCTCGGAGAACAGTGCATTGAAGTCGAAGTTGACGTGCTTCATCACCATCAGCGCCATGAAGGAAGCGCCGGACAGCAGCAACACTGCCTTGATGATCTGCACCCAGGTGGTCGCCAGCATGCCGCCGAACAACACGTACAGGCACATCAGGATACCGACCAGGATCACCGCAACGTGGTAGTCGAGACCGAACAGCAACTGGATCAGCTTGCCGGCACCCACCATTTGCGCGATCAGGTAGAACGCCACCACCACCAGCGAACCGCAGGCGGACAGCGAGCGGATCTGGGTTTGCCCGAGGCGGTAGGACGCCACGTCGGCAAAGGTGTATTTGCCCAGGTTACGCAGGCGTTCGGCGATCAGGAACAGAATGATCGGCCAGCCCACCAGGAAGCCGATCGAGTAGATCAGGCCGTCGTAGCCGGAGGTGAACACCAGCGCGGAAATACCCAGGAAGGACGCCGCGGACATGTAGTCACCGGCAATCGCCAGACCGTTCTGGAAACCGGTGATCTTGCCGCCAGCGGCGTAGTAGTCGGAGGCCGACTTGTTTTTCTTGGACGCCCAGTACGTGATGCACAGGGTCGCGCCGACGAATGCGATGAACATCAGGATCGCGGAAACGTTGAGGGGTTGCTTCTGCACGGCGCCGGTCAGGGCGTCAGCCGCCCAGGCGCCAGGTGCGAACGCTGCGATGCTCAAAAGAGCCATTAGACGCCGGATCATTGCTGAGCCTCCTTGAGAATCGCATTGTTCAGGTCGTCGAATTCGCCATTGGCGCGGCGCACGTAGATGCCGGTCAGGATGAAGGCCGAGACAATCAGCCCGACACCGATCGGGATGCCCCAGGTAATCGAGGACTCAGGGCTGATCTTCGCCCCCAGTACATGCGGCCCGTAAGCAATCAAAAGGATGAATCCGGAGTAAAGCCCTAGCATGATCGCCGAAAGAATCCAGGCGAATCGTTCCCTCTTGCTAACCAGCTCCTTGAAGCGCGGGCTGTTTTGAATCGAGAGGTAAATGCTGTCGTTCATTGTTTTTATCCTCGCAGCACAGATTAAGTTGGAACGGTATCCACTCTATGCGGCTGCGGGGCAGGTTCCAGACGACCTTAGTCTTAGAACCACATGACAGAACTGCCAATTGTAGGAGCGAGCTTGCTCGCGATGAATTCGCAGACGCCACGCTATTTCTGAAAGCACGCGTTAACGTTCACGTCCATCGCGAACAGGCTCGCTCCTACAGGGTACAGCGAGATGCCTGTTACTTGGTCCAGTCAGCAACACGCTCTGGGTGTTTGGCTACCCAATCCTTCGCCGCCGCTTCTGGCTTGGCACCGTCCTGGATCGCCAGCATCACCTGACCGATCTCATCCTTGGATTCCCACTGGAAGTTCTTCAGGAACTTGGCCACTTCCGGCGCCTTGGCCTCCAGGCCTTTGCTGCCGATGTTGTTCACGGTTTCAGCCGCGCCGTACACGCCTTTCGGGTCTTCGAGGAAGCGCAGTTTCCACTTGGCGAACATCCAGTGCGGCACCCAGCCGGTCACTGCGATGGATTCATTCTTCTTCTCGGCACGGGTCAGCTCGGCGATCATGCCGGCGCCGGAACTGGCCTTGAGTTGATAGCCGGTCAGGTCGTAGTCCTTGATGGCCTGATCGGTCTTGAGCATCACGCCTGAACCGGCGTCGATGCCGACGATGCGGTTCTTGAAGCTATCGTCGGTCTTCAGGTCCTCGATGGACTTGGCTTTAACGTACTCCGGCACGATCAGGCCGATTTTCGCGTCCTTGAAGTTCGGGCCGTAATCGACGACCTGATCCTTGTTCTTCGTCCAGTAATCACCGTGGGTCACCGGCAGCCAGGCCGACAGCATGGCGTCGAGCTTGCCGGTGGCAACGCCCTGCCACATGATCCCGGTGGCGACGGCTTGCAGCTTCACGTCATAACCGAGTTTCTGCCTGATCACTTCCGCAGCCACGTTGGTCGTGGCAACGCTGTCCGACCAGCCATCGACATAACCGAGAGTCACTTCCTTGCCGGCGGCACTGGCCACGGTGGAGCTGATTGCCAGCACCAAAGCGGCACCTGCGCCCAAGAGTCGTCGCATCTTCATCGTTACTTCCCCGAAAGTGCTGCGCTCGACGGATGCCGAGTCGCTTAAACGTATTGTTATGGTGCTCAGCGCCCCCATCACGCCTCACCGCAAACTCGTCCGAACATCAGCGGAGTACTGACGCCTCGATAATCAACCTGACGCTCATCGCGACCTGCTCTGCCAGCGACCTCAAGGCATCGAGAAACGACATCAGAAAGCCATTAATCCTGACCACGACAAACACCCACGCCAACCCGCCCGAACTTTGCATGTCAAAATCATGCAAGCCACCAGACACGTGTTAAATGCAGGTAACATGCGCCGCTTTGCTCCCACACGGCAGTGACCATGTCCGCGACATCCCGTTTCCCTTTTGCTGCTTATCTATTCGCTTGCCTGCTGGGGTTGTTTGCCCTTGGCGGCTTCTGGTACGGCCTCGGCAAACCAGTGATCCTGCCGGATGTCGCCAGCGCGACGCACAAGCTGCAATGCGCCTCTTATACCCCGTTCGATAAAGACCAGTCGCCATTCGACGTTCCATTCAACTTGCGCCCCGAGCGCATGGATGCCGACCTCGCGCTGCTGTCCAAAAGCTTCGAATGCATCCGCACCTATTCCATGACCGGCCTCGAAGCCCTGCCGGAACTGGCGCGCAAGCATGGCCTGAAAATGATGATCGGCGCCTGGGTCAACAGCAACCCGGTGGATACCGCCAAGGAAGTGGAGCTGCTGATCGCCGAAGCCAACGCCAACCCGGACGTGGTCACTGCGGTAATCGTCGGCAACGAGGCCCTGTTGCGTAAGGAAGTCACCAGCACCCAGCTGGTAAAACTGATTGATCGAGTCAAGAGTCAGGTCAAACAACCCGTCACCTACGCAGACGTTTGGGAGTTTTGGCAAAAGCATCCGGAAATCGCTCCATCGGTGGACTTCGTGACTATCCACCTGTTGCCTTACTGGGGCGATTACCCTTGGGACGTCGAGGTCTCCCTGTCGCAACTTGCCGATGTGCGCAAGATGTTCGGCAGTATGTTCGCCCCCAAGGAAGTGTTTATCGGCGAAACTGGCTGGCCCAGTGAAGGCCGTCAGCGCCGCATCGCTGTTCCAAGTCGGGTCAACGAAGCCAGGTTCATTCGTGGTTTTGTCGCCATGGCCGAGCAACAGGGCTGGCACTACAACCTGATCGAAGCCTTCGACCAGCCATGGAAACGCGCCAGTGAAGGTGCGGTCGGGGGTTACTGGGGACTGTTCGATGCCGATCGCCAGGACAAGGGCGTACTGGCCGGGCCGGTGACAAACGTACCGTACTGGTCGCAATGGCTGGCGGTGGGTGGCTTGATCTTCATCGGCACGTTGTTGCTGGGCGGCCGGGTTCGCACGACGCGCTCGGCGCTGGTGCTGCCCCTGCTCGCCGCGTTGGCGGCCTGTTCGATTGGCGCCTGGGGTGACCTGGCACGGGTGACCACGCGTTTTGCCAGCGAATGGCTATGGGTCGGCTTGCTGACCGCTCTGAACCTGCTGGTACTGGCCCATGCCGCACTGGCATTGAGCCCTCGCAGCGGCTGGCGCGCACAGGTTTTCAACGTGCTGGAACGTCGGGCTGGCTGGCTGGTGGCAACGGCAGGCTTCGCGGCAGCCGTGATGATGCTGGAACTGGTGCTCGACCCGCGCTACCGCAGCTTCCCGAGTGTCGCGTTCATCTTGCCGGCGCTGGTTTATCTGTGCCGCCCGGTGAACGTGCCGCGCCGCGAGATTGCCTTGCTGACCTTCATCATCGGAGCCGGTATTGCGCCGCAGTTGTTCGTTGAAGGCCTGCAGAACCACCAGGCCTTGGGCTGGGCGCTGGTGAGCGGGTTGATGGCGGCGGCGTTGTGGCGCTGCCTGCGCGTTCGCAAGGCTTGATTCTTTAGCGACCTGATAGTTCGCCATCGCGGGCAAGCCCGCTCCCACAGGGTTACTCAGTGAACACAGAGTTTGTGTACGACAAAGATCCCTGTGGGAGCGGGCTTGCCCGCGATGAGGCCAGTCAGGCGCTACGAGACTCCCTGACCAACCGCAACCCCGCAATCACCACCGCAAACACCGCCAGCGTGGTGTTGTACAACGCCAGCGCCGGGAACCCGAGCACCAACGCCAGCACCGCCAGCCACCACCCTGCCCGTCCCGGCACGACGAAGCCGACGATGGCTGACGCCAACGCAGCCCAGCCCAGCACCGCGAAGTGAATCATCAAGCCCAGGTTCGAACGCACCTGGCATTCCCAGCGGCTGACCCCATCCACGCAAATGCCGACCCACTGCGCATCCTCCATGAAGCCATAACGCGCGCCATAACTGGCGGCCAGCCATACAGGCAGCAAAACGAGCAGCAGAATCACGGGCAGGCGGCGAGACATGGAACACTCCAATCGGCGAAAAACGGCGGCCAGCTTAATCGCCCTTAAACGTTTCGCAAGCTATAACAACTGTTAACTGGTCATTCAATCGCTGCAAAGTGTATCGTCCAGCTACTATTACTTCGAAATCAAGCCTGTTTGGTGCCGATGGTTGGCACTTAGGCGCATATCCGGTGGTCATAGCCTGCGAAATTCATCCGGCACCTTCTTCTAAGGGATTTAGTCATGCTCCGTTCCTTGCGCTTCGCCGCCCTGTTTGGCGGCCTTATATTGAGTGCGTCTGCACTGGCGGTCGACATTGACGCCGCCAGTTATGGCTACCCCCTGACCAACCCGTTCGAGGCGACCATCGCGACCACGCCTCCGGACCTGCGTCCGGAGCTACCGCTGGACGAAGACATCGATCAGTCAGTGCGCAGCGTCACCTTGCGTCCGGAACGGGCGTTCGAGCTGCCGGACAATTTCTGGGCGGTGAAGAAACTCAACTACCTCATTGCCACGCAGGATCACGCCGCACCGCTGATTTTCCTGATCGCCGGTACCGGTGCACGCTACGACAGCACCCTGAACGAATACCTGAAGAAGCTCTACTACAAGGCCGGCTACCACGTGGTGCAGCTGTCATCGCCCACCAGCTATGACTTCATCAGCGCCGCATCGCGCTTCGCCACGCCGGGCGTGTCCAAGGAAGACGCCGAAGACCTGTACCGGGTAATGCAGGCCGTGCGGGCACAGAACCCGAAATTGCCGGTCACCGATTACTACCTGACCGGGTACAGCCTCGGTGCGCTGGATGCCGCTTTCGTCGCGCACCTGGACGAAACCCGGCGCAGCTTCAACTTCAAGAAAGTCCTGCTGCTCAACCCGCCGGTCAATCTCTACACCTCGATCAGCAACCTCGACAAGCTGGTCCAGACCGAGGTCAAGGGCATCAACAACAGCACCACCTTCTATGAACTGGTGCTGGACAAGCTGACCCGCTACTTCCAGCAAAAGGGCTACATCGACCTCAACGACGCCCTGCTCTACGACTTCCAGCAATCCAAACAGCACCTGACCAACGAGCAGATGGCCATGCTGATCGGTACGTCGTTCCGTTTCTCGGCGGCGGACATCGCCTTCACCTCGGACCTGATCAACCGTCGCGGCCTGATCACCCCGCCCAAGTTCCCGATCACCGAGGGCACCAGCCTCACGCCATTCCTCAAGCGTGCGCTGCAATGCGACTTCGACTGCTACATCACCGAACAGGTCATCCCGATGTGGCGCGCCCGCACCGACGGCGGCAGCCTGCTGCAACTGATTGACCAGGTCAGCCTGTATGCGCTGAAGGACTATCTGCAAAAAAGCCCGAAAATCGCCGTGATGCACAACGCCGATGACGTGATCCTCGGCCCTGGCGACCTGGGCTTCCTGCGCAAGACTTTCGGTGACCGCTTGACCGTTTACCCGCTGGGTGGGCATTGCGGCAACATTAACTACCGCGTCAACAGCGACGCCATGCTGGAGTTCTTCCGTGGCTAAATATCTCCTGCTTCTTGCAGCGTTACTCTGTGCAGGCGTCGCCCAGGCAGACAACAGCAAAGCCAACGCCCCCGTGGTCGTCGACAGTGACGGCTTCAAGGAACCGCTGAGCAAACTCAAATTCAACCCGGGCCTGGATCAGCGCGAGTTCGAGCGCTCGACGCTCGGCGCACTGGCCGTCTACGATCCGCTGGAAGAGTGGAACCGACGCGTCTATCACTTCAACTACCGCTTCGACCAATGGGTGTTCCTGCCGGTGGTCAACGGTTACCGCTACGTCACCCCAAGCTTCCTGCGCACCGGTGTCAGCAACTTCTTCAACAACCTCGGCGACGTGCCCAACCTGTTGAACAGCCTGCTGCAACTCAAGGGTCAGCGTTCGCTGGAAACCACCGGGCGCCTGTTGCTCAACACCACCATCGGCATCGCCGGCCTGTGGGACCCGGCCACCGCCATGGGCCTGCCGCGCCAGAGCGAAGACTTCGGCCAGACCCTGGGCTTCTATGGCGTGCCGGGCGGCGCTTACTTCGTCCTGCCGATCCTCGGTCCGTCGAACCTGCGTGACACCGGCGGCCTGCTGGTGGACTACACGGCCGAGAATGCGATCAACTTCCTCAACGTGGCCGAAGTCAGCTCCAACCATCCGGAAGTCTGGATCCTGCGCGGCATCGACAAGCGCAACCAGACCAGCTTCCGCTATGGCCAGATGAACTCGCCGTTCGAGTACGAGAAAGTACGCTACGTGTACACCGAAGCGCGCAAGTTGCAGGTCGCCGAGTAAACAAGGCAGCCGAAAAACACTGTGGGAGCAAGCCCGCTCCCACAGTTGTCATGTGCTGTCTTCAGCCTTTCAGGGCTTTCCAGATCTTGCTGACGGCCATCACGCCAACCAACACCACCGCCCCTGCGACAATCCCCGCTACGCCATTGAGCAACACCGGCACGATAAATCCGCCGCCACCCGCCGCCGCACTGACACTTTCGATCCAGTGATGCACCACCGGCACGCCGTGGGTCAGGATGCCGCCGCCGACCAGAAACATTGCCGCCGTGCCAATCACCGACAGGCTTTTCATCATGTACGGCGCAGCACGCAGGATGGCGCCACCGATGCTTTTCGCCATCTGCCCGGGTTTCTGGGTCAGCCAGAGTCCCAGGTCATCGAGTTTGACGATACCCGCCACCAACCCGTACACGCCGACGGTCATGACGATTGCGATCCCCGACAGCACGATGACTTGCTGGCTCAATGGCGCACCGGCCACGGTGCCGAGGGTAATGGCGATGATTTCCGCCGAAAGAATGAAGTCGGTGCGGATCGCGCCTTTGATCTTGTCCTTTTCGAACGCCACCAGGTCGACCGCCGGGTCCGCCACCGCCTCGACCAGTTCGGCATGCTCAGCGTGGTCTTCGGCCTTGCTGTGCAGGAACTTGTGGGCGAGTTTTTCAAAACCCTCAAAGCACAAGTAGGCGCCACCCACCATCAACAACGGGGTGACCAGCCACGGAATGAATGCACTGATCGCCAGCGCCGACGGCACCAGGATCAATTTATTGATGAACGAACCCTTGGCGACCGCCCAGACCACCGGGATTTCCCGCTCGGCCCGCACGCCGCTGACTTGCTGGGCATTGAGTGCCAGGTCGTCACCGAGTACGCCGGCGGTTTTCTTGGCGGCCATTTTGGTCATCACCGACACGTCGTCCAGCACGGCCGCGATGTCGTCGATCAGCACCAGCAAACTGCTTCCTGCCATGAATCGGGTTTCCTTCTGCAAATGAATGCGCAGCAGCATAGCGCGGCATCACGGGCTGCGGTGCATTCTTGAGCGCCGCGCGAGGCCGGTGATACCATGCGCAACCGCCAGAACAGGCAAGGAATCACCGGGTTTATGAGCACTATCCGCGAGCGCAACAAACAATTGATCCTGCGTGCCGCCAGTGAGGAGTTCGCCGACAAGGGCTTCGCTGCGACCAAAACCAGTGACATCGCAGCCAAGGCGGGATTGCCCAAGCCCAACGTCTACTACTACTTCAAATCCAAGGAAAACCTCTACCGCGAGGTCCTGGAAAGCATCATCGAGCCGATCCTGCAGGCTTCGACGCCGTTCAACCCGGACGGTGAACCCGGTGAAGTGCTCAGCGGCTACATTCGCTCGAAAATCCGCATCTCCCGCGACCTGCCTTTCGCCTCCAAGGTGTTCGCCAGCGAAATCATGCACGGCGCCCCCCACCTGAGCAGCGATCTGGTCGAACAGCTCAATGGCCAGGCCAAACACAACATCGAGTGCATCCAGACCTGGATCGACCGCGGCCAAATCGCCCCCATCGACCCCAACCACCTGATGTTCAGCATCTGGGCCGCGACCCAGACCTACGCCGACTTCGACTGGCAGATCACCGCCATCACCGGCAAGGCCCGGCTCGATGAAGAGGATTATGAAGCGGCGGCGCAGACGATTATCCGGTTGGTGTTGAAGGGGTGTGAGCCGGACAGGTAGACCTGTGGTATGGCCATCGCTGGCAAGCCAGCTCCCACAGAGATTTGTGCCGTTCACAAAGCTTGAGTTCAACACAGAAACCTGTGGGAGCTGGCTTGCCAGCGATGAAGGCGACTCGGTACCGGTTCAAACCCAAACGGCATCCCACAACGGATAGTCACCAAGCTTTTCAACAAGCCCGGCTCGCAGTGGATTTGCTACCACATACCGAGCTAACTTCACCAAATCCTCCTCCCGCCTCAACGCCCGGTCGTGATAACCCTGCTGCCAAAGCGGTCCACCTCTACCATTCGAAAGATTCACGTCCCGCGTAATCAGGGATTTAGTCTGGCGCATGAGCTTTCTGAGCGAACAGTTTTCCAATTCGACCAGCCAATGAAAATGGTCGGGCATGACAACCCAAGCCAGTGACTTAGCCAATCCAAGATCTTGTGCCCGGCGAAATTGATGCACCACCAATCTGCCCAAAGCGTAATCGGCAAAAACCGGTTCTCGGCCAAGCGTATTGGTGGTCAGTAAATAGATTCGATTGGGTTCGGCATAGCGACTCGTGCGCAGGCGATGTGAAGCAGGTGAATCCGGCATTCCTTTGCCACTCTCATGATGAAGTCATGAGAAGGCTAGCCCCGGAAATGCCGGATGGTCATGCAGACCTTTAGCTGGATGTGTCCCGTCGATAGCCATCGCGGGCAAGCCCGCTCCCACAGGGCCTGATGGTGTACATAAAATATGTGAGCACCTTCGATCATTGTGGGGCTTGCCCGCGATGGCATTAGCTCAGGCGCTGCCGATCAAGCCGCCACCCCCGCATCCGCCACCAACCCCAACGCCTCGATCGCATTGATCGCGCACTGCTCGTCAACATCCGACAGATCGCCGCTGATCCCTACCGCCCCCAGCACATTCCCGTCCTGATCGCGAACCAGCACACCACCCGGTGCCGGCACGACGCTGCCCTGCCCCAGGCTGTTCAATGCGGCGATGAACGCCGGGCGTTGCTGGGCGTCCAGCGCCAGCAGGCGTGACCCCTTGCCCAGCGCGATGGCGCCCCAGGCTTTGCCGATGGCGACGTGCGGGCGCAGCAGGCTGGCGCCGTCTTCGCGTTGCAGGGTGATCAGATGCCCGCCGGCATCCAGTACCGCGATGGTCAAGGGTGCCGCGCAAATCGCACGCCCTGCGCTGATGGCTTCGTTGACCAGGTTGACTGCGACTTTCAAGGTTAAAGCGCTCATGGTGCCGTCCTCATTTTGTTTTTCGGAAAGCCGTGGGGCTGCGGCACAAGTGCGAGACGATCTGCCGCAGCCCGATGCAACAAATAGAACACAATGAACTATTTTTTTGTATACAATAATTCTCGAAAATCGCCACATGCGACGAAAAGCCACAGTAGATTGGCCTTCCGTCGAATGAAACAAGCGCTTGAGAAAATGGATTGACCTGCGCCGTCCGCCGTGAATACACTCTGCGCAAAGCCACTTGTATACAATTACAAAACGTAAAGAGGCACAAAACCATGAGCAAAATGAGAGCAATCGAAGCCGCCGTTCTGGTGATGCGCCGTGAAGGGGTTGATACCGCTTTTGGCATCCCGGGTGCAGCCATCAACCCGCTGTACAACGCCTTGCAAAAAGTCGGCGGCATCGATCACGTACTCGCTCGCCACGTTGAAGGCGCCTCGCACATGGCCGAGGGCTACACCCGCACCAAGGCCGGCAACATCGGCGTGTGCATCGGGACTTCCGGCCCTGCCGGCACCGACATGGTCACCGGGCTCTACAGCGCCTCGGCCGACTCGATTCCAATCCTCTGCATTACCGGCCAGGCACCCCGCGCCCGTATGCACAAGGAAGACTTCCAGGCTGTCGACATCACCAGCATCGTCAAGCCAGTCACCAAGTGGGCGACCACTGTTCTCGAACCGGGCCAGGTGCCTTACGCGTTCCAGAAAGCTTTCTTTGAAATGCGCTCCGGCCGTCCAGGCCCGGTGCTGATCGACCTGCCGTTCGACGTGCAGATGGCCGAGATCGAATTCGACATCGACGCCTACCAGCCGCTGCCTTTGGCCAAGCCGACCGCCAGCCGCGTTCAGGTCGAGAAGGCTCTGGCCCTGCTCGATCAGGCTGAGCGTCCACTGCTGGTAGCCGGTGGTGGCATCATCAATGCCGACGCCAGCGACCTGCTGGTGGAGTTCGCCGAGCTGACCGGTATTCCGGTTATCCCGACCCTGATGGGCTGGGGCACCATCCCGGACGATCACCCACTGATGGTGGGCATGGTTGGCTTGCAGACGTCGCACCGCTACGGCAACGCGACCATGCTCAAATCCGACGTGGTACTGGGCATCGGTAACCGCTGGGCCAACCGTCACACCGGTTCGGTCGACGTGTACACCGAAGGCCGCAAGTTCATCCACGTCGACATCGAAGGCACGCAGATCGGCCGCGTGTTCACCCCGGACCTGGGCATCGTGTCCGACGCCGCTGCCGCGCTGACCGTGTTCATCGAAGTCGCTCGCGAATGGCAAGCCGCCGGCAAGCTGAAGAACCGCAGCGCCTGGCTGCAAGACTGCCAGCAGCGTAAAGCCAGCCTGCATCGCAAGACTCACTTCGACAACGTGCCGGTCAAGCCGCAACGCGTTTACGAAGAAATGAACCAGGTGTTCGGCAAAGACACCTGCTACGTCAGCACCATCGGTCTGTCGCAGATTGCCGGCGCGCAGTTCCTGCACGTCTACAAGCCGCGTCACTGGATCAACTGCGGCCAGGCCGGCCCGTTGGGCTGGACCATTCCGGCCGCGCTGGGCGTGGTCAAGGCCGATCCGAACCGTAAAGTCGTGGCCCTGTCGGGGGACTATGACTTCCAGTTCATGATCGAGGAGTTGGCGGTGGGTGCGCAGTTCAAGCTGCCGTACATCCACGTCGTGGTGAACAACTCGTACCTGGGTCTGATCCGCCAGGCGCAGCGCGGTTTCGACATGGACTACTGCGTGCAGTTGTCCTTCGACAACCTCAACGCACCGGAACTCAACGGCTACGGTGTGGACCACGTCGCGGTGGCCGAGGGCCTGGGCTGCAAGGCACTGCGTGTGTTCGAACCGTCCCAGATCCAGCCTGCCCTGCGCAAGGCCCAGGAGCTGATCGAAGAGTTCAAGGTTCCAGTGATTGTCGAGATTATTCTGGAGCGTGTGACCAACATTTCCATGGGCACCGAGATCAACGCCGTCAACGAGTTCGAAGACCTGGCGCTGGTTGGCGACGACGCACCGACTGCGATTTCGTTGCTCGATTAACTGCTGACCGCGTCCCTTGTAGGAGCCGGCTTGCTGGCGATAGCGGTGTATCAATCGACATTGATGTGACTGACACAACGCCATCGCCAGCAAGCCGGCTCCTACAGGGGGCCTCACAAATTTACAGGAGACCACCATGCCGCGTTTCGCAGCCAACCTGTCCATGCTGTTCACCGAACAGGACTTTCTCGCCCGTTTCGAAGCGGCCGCCAAGGCCGGTTTCAGTGGTGTCGAATACCTGTTCCCGTACGATTTCAGCTCCGCCGAAATCAAGGCCACGCTCGACGCCAACGGTCTGACCCAAGTGCTGTTCAACCTGCCGGCCGGTGACTGGGCCAAGGGCGAACGCGGCATCGCGTGCCTGCCGGATCGGGTGGAAGAGTTCCGTGCCGGTGTCGACCTGGCCATCGCCTACGCGCAGGTTCTGGGCAACACCCAGGTCAACTGCCTGGCCGGTATTCGTCCGCAGGGTTTTGACGACGCCACCGTGGAAAAAACCTTCGTCGCCAACCTCAAGTACGCGGCCGACAAGCTGCAAGCGGCGGGCATCAAACTGGTGATGGAAGCGATCAACACCCGTGACATCCCGGGCTTCTACCTGAACAACACGGCGCAAGCCCTGTCGATTCGCGAGCAGGTCGGCAGCGCCAACCTGTTCCTGCAATACGACATCTACCACATGCAAATCATGGAAGGCGATCTGGCCCGCACCCTGCAATCGCACCTGGGCGAGATCAACCATGTACAGCTCGCGGACAACCCGGGGCGCAACGAACCAGGCACCGGCGAAATCAACTACCGCTTCCTGTTCGAACACCTGGACCGCATCGGTTACCAGGGCTGGGTCGGTTGCGAATACAAGCCGCTGACCACCACCGAAGCGGGCCTGGGCTGGTTGAAAACCCACAACGCAATCTGACGCTGATCCTTGTAGGAGCCGGCTTGCTGGCGATCCAGGCGACACGGTCTGTCAAGCACACCGCAGTGATGCCATCGCCAGCAAGCCGGCTCCTACAAAAGCAGTTCCCAATTTGTTTGAAGCAAGACAAAAACAAGAGGATTTTCTCATGGCTAAAATCGGATTTATCGGCACCGGCATCATGGGCCACCCAATGGCGTTGAACCTGCAGAAAGCCGGTCACAGCCTGTTCCTGTCGGCGCACCACGACGCCGCCCCTGCCGACCTGGTTGCCGGTGGCGCCGTCGCCCTGGCGAACCCGCGCGATGTGGCCCAGGAAGCCGAATTCATCATCGTCATGGTGCCGGACACCCCGCAGGTCGATGACGTGCTGTTCCGTGCCGACGGCATCGCTGCCGGCGTGGGCAAAGGCAAAGTCGTCATCGACATGAGCTCGATCTCGCCGACCGCCACCAAGGCCTTCGCCGCGAAGATCAACGAAAAAGGCGCGCAATACCTCGACGCACCTGTTTCCGGTGGTGAAGTCGGCGCCAAGGCCGCGACCCTGAGCATCATGGTCGGCGGCGATGCCGACGCTTTCGAACGCGCCCTGCCGCTGTTCCAGGCCATGGGCAAGAACATCACCCTGGTCGGTGGCAACGGCGACGGTCAGACCGCCAAGGTCGCCAACCAGATCATCGTCGCCCTGAACATCCAGGCCGTAGCCGAAGCCCTGCTGTTCGCTGCGAAAAACGGTGCCGATCCAGCCAAGGTGCGTGAAGCACTGATGGGTGGTTTCGCCTCCTCGAAGATCCTCGAAGTGCACGGCGAGCGCATGATCAAGGGCACCTTCGATCCGGGCTTCCGCATCAGCCTGCACCAGAAGGACCTGAACCTGGCCCTGCAAGGCGCCAAGGAGCTGAACATCAACCTGCCGAACACCGCCAACACCCAGCAAGTGTTCAGCACCTGCGCGGCCATCGGTGGCAGCAACTGGGACCACTCGGCGCTGATCAAGGGCCTGGAACACATGGCCAACTTCTCGATTCGCGACAAGAAGTAAGCCCTGCCCCCTCCCTGTAGGAGCCGGCTTGCTGGCGATGGCATCACCGCGGTGTGCATGACAGGCCGTGTCGCCTGGATCGCCAGCAAGCCGGCTCCTACAGCACCGAGTTTCCCTTCAAATAACAAGAATTCCGGGAGCCCGCCATGTCGGTCGATCCGCAACAATTCCTGCGCGAGCTGTTCGCCACAGCCATCGACGCGGCCCATCCTCAGCAAGTCCTCGAAGCCCATTTGCCCAAAGATCGCAGCGGTCGGGTGATCGTCATTGGCGCCGGTAAAGCCGCCGCCGCCATGGCCCAGGTGGTCGAGCGCTGCTGGCAGGGTGAAGTGTCCGGTCTGGTGGTGACCCGTTACGGTCACGGCGCCCCGTGCGAAAAAATCGAAGTGGTCGAAGCCGCGCATCCGGTGCCTGACGCTGCGGGTCTTGCCGTCGCCAAGCGCGTGTTCGAACTGGTCAGTGACCTGCGCGAAGAAGACCGCGTGATCTTCCTGCTCTCCGGTGGCGGTTCTGCCCTGCTGGCACTGCCGGCGGTCGGCATCACCCTGGCCGACAAGCAGTCGATCAACAAAGCCCTGCTCAAATCCGGGGCGACCATCGGCGAGATGAACTGCGTGCGCAAGCACCTCTCGGCGATCAAGGGCGGCCGCCTGGGCAAAGCCTGCTGGCCGGCCACTGTCTACACCTACGCGATTTCCGATGTACCGGGCGACCTCGCCACGGTCATCGCCTCCGGCCCTACCGTGGCCGACCCAAGCACCTCGGCCGAAGCGCTGGCGATCCTCAAGCGCTACGCCATCGAGGTTCCGGCCTCGGTTCGCACCTGGCTGCAAAGCCCCGAATCGGAAACCGTCAAGCCCGGTGATCCGAGCCTGGCCCGCAGTCATTTCCAGTTGATCGCCCGCCCGCAACAATCGCTGGAAGCGGCGGCGGTGAAATGCCGTAAGGCCGGGTTCAGCCCGCTGATCCTCGGCGACCTCGAAGGCGAATCCCGCGAGGTGGCGAAAGTCCACGCCGGCATCGCGCGGCAGATCGTCCTGCACGGCCAGCCACTGGCGGCGCCCTGCGTGATTCTCTCCGGTGGCGAAACCACCGTGACCGTACGCGGCAACGGCCGTGGCGGGCGCAACGCCGAGTTCCTGCTGAGCCTGACCGACAGCCTCAAAGGCCTGCCCGGTGTCTACGCGCTGGCCGGTGACACCGACGGCATCGACGGTTCCGAAGACAACGCCGGCGCAATCATGACCCCGGACAGCTTCGCCCGCGCCGCCGCGCTGGGCCTGAGCGCCAGTGACGAGTTGGACAACAACAACGGCTACGGCTACTTCGAGGCACTCGACGCGCTGATCGTCACCGAGCCGACCCGTACCAACGTCAACGACTTCCGCGCCATTCTGATCCTTGAGAGCACTAAACATGACGCCTGATAAAAAGGTCAAAATCCTCGCCACCCTGGGACCTGCCACCGACGGCATCGACGCCATCCGTGAGCTGGTACTGGCCGGGGTGAACATCTTCCGCCTGAACTTCAGCCATGGCGATCACGCCGACCACGCCCAGCGTTTCCAGTGGATCCGTGAAGTCGAGCGCCAGCTGAATTACCCATTGGGCATCCTGATGGACCTGCAAGGCCCGAAACTGCGGGTCGGCAAGTTCGCCGAAGGCAAGGTGCAACTGGTGCGCGGCCAGGCCTTGCGCCTGGACCTCGATGCCACGCCGGGCGATGAGCGCCGGGTCAACCTGCCGCACCCGGAAATCATCGCCGCCCTGGAGCCGGGCATGGACCTGCTGCTCGACGACGGCAAGCTGCGCCTGCGGGTCGTGACCAAGTACGCCGACGCCATCGACACCACCGTGCTCAACGGCGGTGAACTGTCGGACCGCAAAGGCGTGAACGTGCCACAAGCGGTACTCGACCTGAGCCCGCTGACCGCCAAGGATCGCCGCGACCTGACCTTCGGCCTGGAGCTGGGTGTGGACTGGGTGGCGCTGTCGTTCGTGCAACGTCCCGATGACATCCGCGAAGCCCGTACCCTGATCGGCGACAAGGCGTTCCTGATGGCCAAGATCGAAAAGCCGTCTGCCGTTGAACAACTGCGCGAGATCGCCGAATTGAGCGACGCGATCATGGTCGCCCGGGGTGACCTGGGCGTGGAAGTGCCCGCCGAAAGCGTGCCGCAGATTCAGAAGAACATCATCAGCACCTGCCGCCAACTCGGCAAACCGGTGGTGGTGGCGACGCAGATGCTCGAGTCGATGCGCTTCTCGCCGGCGCCAACCCGCGCCGAGGTAACCGATGTGGCCAACGCGGTGGCCGAAGGTGCGGACGCGGTGATGCTGTCGGCCGAAACCGCGTCCGGCGAATACCCGCTCGAAGCCGTGCAGATGATGAGCAAGATCATCCGTCAGGTGGAGAACGGTCCGGACTATCAGACTCAACTCGACGTCAGCCGGCCGAAAGCCGAGGCGACAGTTTCCGACGCGATCAGCTGCGCCATTCGCCGCATCAGCAACGTGCTGCCGGTGGCGGTGCTGGTCAACTACAGCGAATCCGGCGCATCGAGCCTGCGTGCGGCGCGGGAACGGCCGACGGTGCCGATCCTCAACCTGACGCCGAACCTGCAGACCGCCCGTCGCCTGAGCGTGGCCTGGGGTGTGCACTCGGTGGTCAACGATCGCCTGCGCCAGGTCGATGAAGTCTGCTCCACGGCGCTTGAGATCGCCCAGGCACAAGGCATGGCCCAGCGAGGCGACACGCTGTTGATCACCGCCGGTGTGCCCTTTGGGCAGCCGGGGTCGACTAACTCTTTGCGTATCGAGACGTTGATCTAGAACGCCCATACCGGCCTCATCGCCAGCAAGCCGGCTCCTACAGGGACAGCGTATTTCTGTAGGAGCCGGCTTGCTGGCGATGAAAGCAACCTGGTTTCACTGACCTTTCAGATCTGCCATGCCCGCCAACCATTTCAACACCCACTGCCCCGACTGGGCCGAAGCGTTACTCAACGGTTTCAGTCAAATATTCCTCCAGCGCAATCCGCTGTGCGGTTTGCTGATTCTTTCGGCCATCCTGTTCACCGCCCCGGCCCTGCTCGGCGGTGCCCTCCTGGGCGGTGTCGCCGGGCTGCTCACTGCGCAACGCCGCAACTATGCCAAGGCTGATCGCCAGGCCGGGTTGTTCAGCTACAACGGCGTTCTGCTCGGACTGTTGCTGAGCCTGTATTTCCCCTGGTCGGCGATGATGCCGCCGCTGATTCTGGCCGCCGGTGGCCTGAGCGCGATGATCACCCAGCAGTGGCTCAAGCGCGTCCGGTTCAGCCAATACCTCCCCGCCTACACCACGCCGTTCGTGGTGCTGAGCTGGGGGCTGCTGTGCTTCGCCACGCCGTCGACCGAGGCGCACTTGATCGAAGTCAGCACCCTGAACATGCTCGCCGCCCCCTTCAAAGGCATTGGCCAGGTGATGTTCCTCGGCCATCCGCTGGCCGGTGCGATGATTGCCGCCGGCTTGCTGATCGCTGATCGCCGTGCATTTTTCTGGGCGTTGCTGGCCTCTGTCGCGGGCATGGGCTGGAGCATGCTGCAGCACGATTTCTACACGGCGCTGCTCGGTCTGGGTGGCTATAACGCCGTACTCGCCGCCCTCGCCTTCAGCTCGCAGCGTCGCCAGCCGTGGCTGCCGTTGCTGGGCATCGGCCTGGCGCTGGCGCTGACCCCGCTGTTCGCCGTCATCGGTCTGCCGACGCTGACCGCGCCGTTCATTCTTGCCTGCTGGCTGGTCCGCAGCGCGGTGCAAATGCTTGGCAAGGCCACGGTTGCCAGTGAGCCTTGCACTCTGGAGGAGAATCAACCTAGGCTGCGCTGATCTTCGAGCCAGGCGTTATCCATGGACATCAGCAACAAACAATGGCGTGAACAGCTTTACGTCATGATTTTCCAAAGCGACACCAAGGCGGGTCGACGCTTCGACGGCATTCTGCTGTTGATCATCCTCGCCAGCCTGGTGATCGTGATGCTCGACAGCATCGACAGCATTCACCAGAACTACGCCGATGTCCTCGCGTACATCGAGTGGGGTTTCACGGTGATCTTCCTGGGCGAGTACATCCTGCGCCTGTACTGCTCGCCTAAGCCCTTGCGCTACGCCTTCAGCTTTTACGGGTTGGTGGATCTGCTGGCGATCGTGCCGGGCATCCTCGCGCTGTATTACGCCGATGCGCAGTACCTGCTGATTATCCGCATCATCCGCATGCTGCGGATTTTCCGCGTGCTCAAGCTCAGCCCCTATCTGAAACAAGCCAACTACCTGATGGCGGCGCTGCGCGGCAGCAAGCAGAAAATCGTGGTGTTCCTGGTCAGCGTCTGCACGCTGGTGACGGTGTTCGGCACGCTGATGTATGTCATCGAAGGCCCGGAACATGGCTTCACCAGCATTCCCAAAGGCATCTATTGGGCAATCGTGACGCTGACTACCGTGGGTTTCGGTGACATCGTGCCGAAGACGCCGCTGGGCCAGGTGGTTTCCTCTCTGGTGATGATCACCGGTTACTCGATCATTGCGGTACCCACCGGCATTTTCACTGCCGAACTGGCCAACGCCATGCGTGGCGATCAACTGCAGCACGACTGCCCGGTGTGCAAGAAAAACAACCACGAACACGGCGCCGCGTTCTGCTCCCGTTGTGGCAATGCGTTGTTCAAGAAATTGGAATAAGCAAAGAGCTTTTTAATCTTTAAGGGACTATACGACCCCGGTTATAGTCGCTGGCAAAATGCCCCATCTTTTAAATAGAACAAGGATTGCGCAGTGAAAAAACTCTTTGGCGCCTCTCTTCTGGCCGCTGGCCTGGCACTGACCAGCGTGGCTCAGGCCGCACCAACCCTGCTCAACGTTTCCTACGACGTGATGCGCGATTTCTACAAGGACTACAACACTGCGTTCCAGAAACACTGGCAAGCCGAGCACAACGAAAACATCACCCTGCAAATGTCCTTCGGCGGCTCCAGCAAACAGGCGCGCTCGGTCATCGACGGCCTGCCGGCTGACGTGATCACCATGAACATGGCCACCGACATCAACGCCCTGGCGGACAACGGCAAACTGGTCCCGGACAACTGGGTCACGCGCCTGCCGAACAACAGCGCGCCGTTCACCTCGGCCACCGTGTTCATCGTGCGCAAGGGCAACCCGAAAGCCCTGAAAGACTGGCCGGACCTGCTCAAGGATGGCGTCCAGGTCATCGTGCCGAACCCGAAAACCTCCGGCAACGGTCGCTACACCTACCTTTCCGCCTGGGGCTACGTGCTGAAAAACGGCGGTGACGAGAACAAGGCCAAAGACTTCGTCGGCAAGCTGTTCAAGCAAGCGCCGGTACTCGACACCGGTGGCCGTGCCGCCACGACCACCTTCATGACCAACCAGATCGGTGACGTGCTGGTGACCTTCGAGAACGAAGCGGAAATGATCGCCCGCGAGTTCGGCCGTGATCAGTTCGAAGTCATCTACCCAAGCGTTTCCGCCGAAGCCGAGCCACCGGTGTCGGTGGTCGACAAGACCGTCGACAAGAAAGGCACCCGCGCCGCCGCCGAGGAATACCTGAAGTACCTGTGGTCGCCGCAAGGCCAGGAAATTGCAGCCGCCAACTACCTGCGCCCGCGTGACCCGGCCGTGCTGGCCAAGTACACCGACCGCTTCCCGAAAGTGGACTTCCTGTCCGTCGAGAAGACCTTCGGTGACTGGCGTACCGTGCAGAAGACCCACTTCAACGATGGTGGGGTTTTCGACCAGATCTACAGCGGTCAATAATCGCCTGGAACACAGCAATTCCTGTGGGAGCGAGCTTGCTCGCGATGACAATTGCACAGTCAACATCGACGTTGACTGTCATTACGCCATCGCGAGCAAGCTCGCTCCCACAGTTTTTTTCGCCTGCTGTTTCAGCTCAAGTTGCCGCAGAAAATGGCCTGGTGACCATCGGCCGGGCTTTCACGCACCACCAAGGCGTAGCCGCCGGCTCGAAGGGTTTCGACGGCGACCGGTGCGCTCTTCCAGAAATACTGGTGCGAGGCCGCAGAATAGAACCGCGCGTTGGGTCCGTCGTTCATGTCATAGGCCGGTTTCGCACCCAGGTTCTCGCAGCTGCCCGGGTAGATGTAAGCCATCAAACGGCCCGGCAGCGCACTGCCCATGGGCTCACCACTGAGCGCAAACCAGAACACGGTGTCATGCCCGCTGGGCATCATGATCGGCCGGCCAATATTTCCGGCATTGATCGCGGTGCCATTCAGGGGAACGTTGGTGACCTGGTTGTCAGGCACTGTCGAACAACCACAGAGCCCGCCGAACGCTAAGACTAACGCCAGCGAAGATACGATTTTCATCGTGATACTCCCGCTTGTAAGGACACATTGAAGTGATCCCCCCTGTAGATTCTAGCTGCCGGGGCCCTGCGGGTTTTTCTTCGGATGGCCGGTTGCCATGTGCTGATCATTACGCAATGGCATGATTACTATCACTCCAATCCCGCTTCCGCGTTTTCAGTCAGCCCGTTAGCCTGCGCGCATTCCATTCCGTACAGCGAGACCCGTTATGACCCCTGCGACCCACGTGCCCCACGGCACCGCGACAATGACCCGAGGCATGGTGCTGCTGTTCGCCTTCTGCTGCGGCGCCATTGTCGCCAACATCTACTACGCCCAGCCGATCATCGGCCTGATCGCGCCGGACATCGGCCTGACCAACACCATGGCCAGCCTGATCGTGTCCCTGACGCAAATCGGCTATGCGCTGGGGCTGTTTTTCCTCGTGCCGCTGGGGGACCTGCTGGAGAACCGTCGGCTGATGATCATCACCACGCTGGTGGCGATTGTCAGCCTTCTGGGTGCGGCATTCACCGATCAGCCCAACGTGTTCCTGCTGATTTCGCTGTTGGTGGGGTTCAGTTCGGTGTCGGTGCAAATCCTCATCCCGTTGGCCGCGCACCTGGCGCCGGAAGAAACACGTGGGCGTGTAGTGGGCGGGATCATGGGCGGTCTGTTGCTCGGCATTCTGCTGGCCCGGCCGGTGTCCAGCGTGGTGGCCGATCACTTCGGCTGGCGGGCGATGTTCATGATTGCCGCCGTGTTGATGGCGGCCATCAGCATCGTGCTGGCCGTGACCATTCCCAAGCGTGAGCCCGATCACAGCGCGTCCTACGGCCAGTTGCTGGGCTCGCTGTGGACGCTGTTGTGCAAGCAACCGGTACTGCGTCAACGGGCGTTTTACCAGGGTTGCATGTTTGCCACTTTCAGCCTGTTCTGGACTGCCGTGCCGCTTGAATTGGCGCGCAATCATGGTTTGTCGCAAAGCGGCATCGCGATTTTCGCGCTGGTGGGCGCCATCGGCGCCATTGCCGCACCGATCGCCGGACGCCTGGCCGATGCCGGCCATACCCGCATCGCCTCGTTGCTGGCCTTGGTGTTCGCCAGCCTGAGTTTCCTGCCGGCGTTCATCCATCCAGCCTACAGCGTCATCGGCCTGGCCGTGACCGGCGTGGTGCTCGACTTCTGCGTGCAGATGAACATGGTCCTCGGCCAGCGCGCGGTCTACGCCCTCGACGGCAAAAGCCGCAGCCGCCTGAATGCGCTGTACATGACCAGCATCTTCATCGGCGGTGCCTTCGGTTCTTCGGTGGCCAGCGCGGTGTACGAACACGGCGGCTGGTTGTGGATCGTGATCGTCGGCAGCGCGTTCCCGTTGCTGGCGTTGCTGCGCTTCCTGAGTGTTTCGCAGAAAGGTTCGCTGGCGACGGCTTAGTTCAATCGCCGCCCGGGGATGGTGGGATCTGTTACGCCGAGGTCAACGGCCCAGACGTACGAGTTCGACGGAGGCCGCGTTCTGATTAACGCCACCTGACAAGTGTGGGAGCGGGCTTGCCGCTCCCTCCTACAACACCCCCCATCAAACCCGACCCTGACATTCACCGGCAATTCACCCCGATGCTGCATCAACCAGGCATCCAGGGTATGCCCGACATGGGTCAATACCGCCTTCTTCGGCTGCAACTCGTCGATGCACTGCAAGGCCAGGTTCAGGTCGTTGTGATTACGCGGGGCCTGGGGTTGCGGTGGCAGGGAGCAATCCAGCACCAGCACATCCAGTGGCTCACGCTGCAGCCAGCTCGAAGTGTCCGGCGGCAGGCCCACGGTGTCGGTCAGGTAGGCGATTCGCCGCCCTTCGCCTTCCAGCAGATAACCGAGGGTCGGTTTCGAGTGTTGCAGCGGCAGCGCGGTGACACTGAGCGCACCGAATTGCCGGGTTTCAAAGCCGTCGAAGGGTTGGCTGAAATCGAGAATGCCGGGGTGTTTGTAGAGGTCGGCGAGGCCCTCCGGGTCCACCGGGCCGTGGACCGGAATCACCAGCCCCTGGCCCCAGCGCAGATGCAACAGGCCCTGGGCATGATCGGCGTGGTAATGGGTCTGGAGAATGCCGTTGAAACTGTGCGGCGGGAACCGTTCGCACAGGTCAGGCAAGCCGCTGTCGATCAACCAGCGCTGATCGCCACACTCGATCAGCGCGCTGCAGGGTCGACGCTGCAAGTACTCATCCCTGCGGGCCGCGTCACAAGCCACACATTCGCAGCCGTAGACCGGGACTTGTCGGGCGTCGCCGGTGCCCAGCAACGTCAGGCGCATGCAGCCTGGCCATCGATGCAGGCTAGCATGCGTGCCACCGTATGCTCCAGTGCCCCGGAGTTATCCAGCACATGCAGCGTCGGGTCATTGTCAGCGAGCACACGCTGATTGAAGCGCGCATTGCGCGCCAGCCGGGCATCGATCTCGGCCACCGATTCCCGCCCGCGCGCCAGCAGGCGCTCGCATAACACGGCCTGGTTCACGGTCAGCAACAACACCAGCACATTCGGATAGCGCTCGCGGGTTTTCTGCAAATGCCCCCGCGAGCCATTGACCAGCACGTCGTGCCCGGCGGCCAGCCAGTCGTCGATTTCCCGTCGGATGCCATAGGACAGGCCATTGGCATGCCAGCTCAGGGCAAACGCGCCGTCTGCCTCCATGTCGGCAAACTGCTGCGGGCTGACGCCCAGTGCCGCCTCGCCCACCGCTTCCGCCGAACGGGTGATGACCCGGCGCACGATCCGGCAGCCGCGATCTGCCAACTGCTCTCGCGCCGCATCCAACAGGCTGTCCTTGCCTGAGCCCGAGGGCCCGATGAGATAGATCAACCTGCCCGCCATCAAAACACCCTCTTCGCTTGTCGCCATACTTGCTGGACCACTGGCAAGCCATCCTGGCTACGCGCTTGCAGCAGATCCGCGCGCAGACCCGGTGCAATCTCGCCACGATCGTTCAACCCGGCGGCCCGGGCCGGATTCAGGCTGACCATGCGCACCGCTTCGGCCAGACCGATCCGCTCACTCTGCGCCGCCAGCGCGAACGCCGATTGCAGCAGGCTTGCCGGGTAGTAGTCGCTGGACAGAATATCCAGCAAGCCTTCGTCGGCCAGATCGAAGGCGGCCACGTTACCCGAGTGTGACCCGCCGCGCACAATGTTCGGCGCACCCATCAACACATTCATGCAGTGCTCCCGGCAACCGCGCGCGGCCTCGACGGTGGTCGGGAACTCGGCGATGGTCATGCCGTAGCGCGCCGACTCCTCGACGTGGGCCAGGGTCGCGTCATCATGGCTGGCAACCGACAGGCCAAGGGCCAGGCAGTGCTCGACAATCGCCGCGCGGTAGCGGTCGCCATAGGTGCGCGAGTTGGCCATCTGCAGGGTGATGAATTCATCCATCTGCGTAGTGGTCAGGTGGTACTTGCCCATGTAGTACTCACGGTACTTGGATTCCAGCACGAACTGGCGCTGACCCGGCGAGTGGTCCATAACAGACACCAATTGCACCAGCGGGTTCTCCACCAGATCGCGGAACACGCTGAGGGTGTCCGGGTGGCACAGTTCGCAGCGCAAGTGCAGGCGGTGTTCGGCGCGGGTCAGCCCGGCGTCGCTGGCTTTGGAGATGGCGTCGAGCATCGCCGGCAGTTTCTGCATGCGATTGCCCTTGGGGTTCACATCGCCGATCGACACCGCGTCGAACACCGTGGTGATGCCGGCCGCGATGATCTGTGCATCGTGACTGAGCACCGCCGGCACCGACGGCCAGTCCACACCGGGACGCGGGGTCATGTGGCGTTCCAGATTGTCGGTGTGCAGCTCGACAAGACCCGGCAGCAGGTAGTCGCCATTGAGGTCCAGAGCCTGGGGCAAACGGCTCGGGCCTTCGGCGACCTCGGCGATCAAGCCGTCGCGCAGCAGCACGGTGCCGTAGAACACACGGTCAGCGGTGACCAGTTGGGCATTGCTGAGGATCTGTTCAACGGACATCGGCGTACTCCTTTTCAGTCACAGCGGCTGGGGTCATGTCGAGATGGCGGTCGGCAACCGCCTCGCGGGCGATGCGGTCGTGGAAGATGCCGATCAGCGCGGCACCGGCGGCCTTTGCTTCATTCATCAGTTCCAGCACCACTTGGCGATTGTTGTCGTCGAGTGAGGCTGTCGGTTCGTCGAGCAACATCACCGGCCAGGCCACCATGAACCCGCGGGCGATGTTGACTCGCTGCTGTTCGCCACCGGAGAAGGTGCCGGGCGCCAGTTGCCAGAGGCGTTGCGGGATGTTCAGGCGCGTGAGTAGCAATTCGGCGCGCGCTTGCGCCTGCTCTTTCGCCCAACCACGGGCCAGGGCCGGCTCCATCACCACGTCCAGGCACGCGACCCGCGGGATCACTCTCAGGAACTGACTGACATAACCCAAGGTGCGCTGACGCACTTGCAGGATGTCCCGGGGTTCGGCGCCCACCAGCTCCAGCCACTCGCCGTCGTGCTGCACGCGGATGCTGCCGCCCGCCGGCAGGTAGTTGCCGTACAGGGTGCGCAGCAAGGTGCTTTTACCGGCGCCGGACTGGCCATGCAGCACCAGGCATTCACCGGCCGCCACACTGAAATCCACCCCGCGCAGCACGTTGAGGACCACGCCGTTCTGCTGATGCAAAGTGAAGGTTTTCGAGAGGTCACGGACCTCGATCAAGGTATTCATCGCAGGGTTTCCACTATTGAACGGGGCTTCACGGCTGCAACACCGAGGACACCAGCAGTTGCGAGTAAGGGTGCTGCGGATCGTCGAGGATCTGGTCGGTCAGCCCGGTTTCCACCACCCGTGAGCGGCGCATCACCATCAAACGGTCGGCCAGCAACCGCGCCACCGCCAGGTCGTGGGTGACGATCACCACGGCCAGGTCCAGCTCACGCACCAGCCCACGAAGCAGGTCGAGCAAGCGCGCCTGCACCGAGACATCGAGGCCACCGGTCGGCTCGTCCATGAACACCAGCCGCGGACTCGACACCAGGTTGCGGGCGATTTGCAGGCGCTGCTGCATGCCGCCGGAGAAGGTCCGGGGCAAGTCGTCGATGCGCTGCGGATCAATTTCCACCTGGCTCAGCCAATCCAGGCCGGCTCCGCGCAGTTGCTGGTAATTGCGCACGCCCTGGGCCATCAGGCGCTCGCCGATGTTGGCCCCGGCAGACACGCCCATGCGCAAGCCGTCCCGCGGGTTCTGCTCGACAAAACCCCATTCAGTGCGCAGCAAGGTGCGGCGCTCGGCTTCGCTGGCGCTGTACAGGTCCAGCCATTGGCCCTGTTTGTCGCGGTAACCGATATTGCCGCGCTGCGGCGGCAAGCGTCCGCTGAGCAGCGAAAGCAAGGTCGACTTGCCCGACCCGGACTCGCCGACAATCCCCAGCACTTCACCGGGGTACAAATCGAAGCTGACGTCCTGGCAACCCTTCTCCAGCCCGTACAACAGCGACAGATCGCGCACCCGCAGCAAGGGTTCGGTGGACACGGACAATTGGTTTTTCAGCGCCTGGTTCATTGGCCCTGCTCCTGCTGGCTGACGCGCTGGGCGCAGTAATAGGTGTCGGAACAGACGAAGCTCTGGGTGCCGGCGTCGTCGAGAATCAACTCATCGAGGAACGAATCGCGGCTGCCGCAGATGGCACAGCACTCTTCCCACTTCTGCGCTTCGAAGGGGTGATCCTCGAAGTCGAGGCTGGTGACTTTGGTGTACGGCGGCACCGCGTACAGACGCTTCTCACGGCCGGCGCCGAACAGCATCAGCGCCGGGCTCATGTCGAGTTTCGGGTTGTCGAACTTGGGGATCGGCGACGGATCCATCACATAGCGCTCGTCGACCATCACCGGATAGGCGTACGCCGTGGCGATGTGGCCGAAGGTGGCGATGTCTTCGTAGAGCTTGACGTGCATGACCCCGTAATCGTTGAGGGCGTGCATGGTCCGGGTCTCGGTTTCCGACGGTTCGATAAAACGCAGCGGCTCGGGAATCGGCACCTGATAGACCATGATCTGATCGGCATGCAGCGGCGTTTCGGGGATGCGGTGGCGGGTCTGGATCACCGTCGCGTCCGGCGTGCTTTCGGTGGTTGCGACCCCTGCGGTGCGAGCGAAGAAGCGGCGGATAGACACCGCGTTGGTGGTGTCGTCCGCGCCCTGGTCGATGACCTTGAGCACGTCATCGTCGCCGAGAATCGCCGCGGTCAATTGCATGCCGCCGGTGCCCCAGCCGTAGGGCAACGGCATCTCGCGGCCGCCGAACGGCACCTGGTACCCGGGGATCGCCACGGCCTTGAGCAAGGCGCGGCGGATCATGCGTTTGGTCTGCTCATCGAGGTAGGCGAAGTTGTACGCCGCATCGCGCACCGGTGCCTGGCTCAAGTCATTCATGGTTTTGCCCCTCGGCAGGCTTGCGCAGTTTGCGGATCAGTTCCAGTTCGGCCTGGAAGTCGACGTAGTGAGGCAACTTCAGGTGCGAGACGAAGCCTGCGGCCTCGACGTTGTCGCAGTGCATCAGCACGAACTCTTCCTGCTGGGCCGGCGAGACGATCTCTTCGTTGTATTCGTCAGCGCGCAGCGCACGGTCGACCAGCGCCATGCCCATGGCCTTGCGCTCGGCGTGTCCGAAGGCCAGCCCGTAGCCGCGAGTGAACTGCGCCAGCTCCGTGGCCGAGCCGACAAACTGGTTGACCATCTCGCACTCCGTGACTTCGATGCAGCCCAGGTTGATCGGGAAGCCCAGCTCTTCGGGGTCGATCCACACCTCGACTTCACCGATACGGATTTCCCCGGCGAACGGGTGATTGCGGCCATAACCGCGCTGGGTGGAATAACCCAGCGCCAGCAGGAAACCCTCGTCGCCACGGGCCAACGCTTGCAGGCGTTGCGCGCGACTGGCTGGCAACTCCAGTGGGTCGCGGGTGATGTCCGCCACGCTTTCGCCGTTGTCGGATTCGGTCTTGATCAGGCCTTCCTGCGCCAGCAATCCGAGGACTCGCGGGCATGCTTCGAGGCTGGCATTCGGGGTGACTTGCGGCCCCGGGTATTCGCCTTCGGCCAGTAATGCGAAGTCCAGCAAACGATGGGTGTAATCGAAGGTCGGGCCCAGCAGTTGGCCGCCTGGTACGTCCTTGAAGGTCGCGGACAAACGTCGGCTGAGCTGCATGTTCTGGGTATCGATCGGCAGGCTCGGGCTGAAGCGCGGCAACGTGGTGCGGTAGGCCCGCAGCAGGAAGATCGCTTCCACCAGATCCCCCGCCGCTTGCTTGATGGCCAGCGCCGCCAGTTCTTCGTCGTACAGCGAGCCCTCGCTCATCACCCGCGCCACCGCCAGCGGCAGTTGCTGACGGATCTGCTCGACACTCAGTTCAGTGACCGAGGTATCGCCCCGGCGCTTTTTCGCCAGCAGACGGTGGGCATTGTCGATGGCCTGTTCGCCACCCTTGACGGCTACGTACATCAGGCGCGCTCCTCTGCGATACGGGTACTGCGGGGCAGGCCGATCAGGTCGTCGCCGGCGGTGAAAAACAGGTCCAGCCCACGGGGGAATTCGTTGCGCCGTTCGCGTTCGCGCCAGAAGCCAGCGGCCAGCGGCAGCGCGACGCCGTGTTCGCTTTCGATGCCCGGCCCGTACCACTTCAGCTCTGCCCCGCCGTCCAGGCTCGGCAGTTGAACCAGCAAGGTGCAGGACTGGTCCGGGTAACGGTCGTTACCTGTGTCGAAGCCGCCCAGGTCGAGCAGATCCTCGGCGGCAAGCAAGGCGAACCGCGCGCCTTCACGCTTGGAGGTCAGCGAGCAACCACAGTGGAACGCCAGGTTGGCGCGGATCAGCGGCGTGTCGAAGGACGGCGCCAGCCACAGCGGCGTGTCGACATCCAACAGCGCCAGGCATAGCGCATAGGTCGCGGGCGCCAAGCCTTCGAGGCTCGGCGTGGCGTGCAACGTCTGGATCACACCGGGGCCGGCCAAGGCCTTGAGGGCCGCGCGAAATCCGCGCTGGGCATCCAGCACCGGGTCGGCGAACGCCGGTTGCAACAGCTGTGCGCTCATCAGTTTTCTCCTCGCACGAGGGTGAAGAATTCGACTTTGGTGGCGGCGGTTTCCGCCTCTTTTTGCGCCCGACGTTCGGCCTGGACAGTCGCCAGCGGCGTGATCATCTCCGCCAGCCAATGGCGCTGTTGCACGCCCTGCAAATGCGCATCGGCCAGGGCGGCCAGTTCGGCGCGAACCTTGTCGCGACCCGCCAGATAGCTGTAGCCGGTACGGCCATCGGCCAGGCGCACCACGCAGCGGGTCACGCTCATTTCGCCGACGTTGAACGGCGCGCCATTACCGCCCATGCGGCCACGGACCAGGGTCATGCCGATTTCCGGGGCGCGGATCAGTCGGTACTCGACGTCGCGCAACGCGTCTTCGAAGGGCTGCAATTCACTGCGGCTGGCGCGGGCCAGCACGCCGATCCAGTGCTGCCGTTCGGTGTGAGGAGCTGGGTTTTGCATTGCGTTCTCCATCAGGTGACGACCTGGTACTGGAAGCGATCCGAACGGCTGGTGGACTGCGCCAGCTCCACCGCACGGCCGTCGCGATCGCGGGAAAGGGTGAACACGCTCAGGGCCGGCAGATGCCGGGGCATCAGCAGCAACGCGGCTTCTTCGCGGTTGGGCAAACGGGCGCCGATCAGGCTCTGGGTGCGGGTCAGCGGCATATCGCGCTCGCGCAAGTACTGGCGCAGGGAACCGCCGTTGTAGTCGGCCAGCAGCGGCGCGTGGCTGGCGCAGTAGCGATGGCGGATCAGGCTGACCGGTTGGTTGTCGAGCTTGCGCAAGGTCTGCAATTCGATCATCGGCGCCATCTCGGCAATGCCCAGGTATTGCGCCTCTTCACGACTGGCGAAGCAGTAGCGGCGCTTGAGCAACAGCGCTTGGACGCCATGCCCCTGGGCCGACAGCGACTGGCTGTAGGCACTCTCGGCGGTCATCGAGTAAATCAGCGGCCGCTCCAGCACCTGGGTGCCCTTGCCCTGGCGCCGCAACAGGCTGCCTTCGAACACCAGTTCATCGATGGCGCGGCGCAGGGTATGGCGGTTGACCCCGAAGCGTTCGGCCAACATCACCTCCCCCGGCAGGAAATCTCCGGCGCGGTAATCCGCCAGCTCCCGACGCAGGATGTCGGCCAATTCGCGGTACACCGGTTCATCTTGTCTAGACAAGTTCATGCTTTAAAAAAAGCGCCCGCGGGCACCCCTCCGAAAAATCAGATGAACTGCTTGCGCAGGCGTTGCGAGAGGATGTCGATCAGGCTGACGACGACGATGATCACCAGCAAAACGGCGCAGGTCTGCACAAACTGGAAGGCGCGGATGTTCTCCCAGAGAATCACCCCGATCCCGCCCGCCCCGACCATTCCCACCACCGTCGCCGAGCGCACGTTGGCCTCGAAGCGATACAGCGCGTAGGACACCCACAGCGGCATCACTTGCGGGATCACGCCGTAGATCACTTCTTGCAAGGCACTGGCGCCCGTGGCGCGAACGCCTTCGACCGGTCCCGGATCAATTGCCTCGACGGCTTCGGCGAACAGCTTGGCGAGTACCCCGGTGGTGCTGATCCATAGCGCCAGCACGCCGGCAAAGGGCCCCAGGCCGACGGCCACCACGAACAACATGGCAAACACCATTTCGTTGATCGAACGGAAGGCGTCCATCACCCGGCGCAACGGCTGGTGAATCCACCACGGCGTGATGTTTTCCGAGCAGAGAATGCCCAGCGGCACCGAACAGACAATCGCCAGCACCGTGCCCCACAGGGCGATTTGTACGGTGACGATCATTTCCTTGAGGTACATGCGCCATTCATGGAAGTCCGGCGGGAAGAAATCCGCGGCGAAGGTCGCCATGTTCCCCGAGTCGCGGTACAGCGCCATCGGATTCATTTCGGCGCCGTGCCAGGCCCAGGTCAGCATGACCAGGAACAGGCCCCAACCGACGTACTGCGGCCAGGTGCGCTTGCCAACAGCTTCAGCGTGCAGAGTGGTCATGAGGGTTCTCTAAAAAATTATGCTTTGTACAAAAACCTGTGGGAGCGAGCCTGCTCGCGATGAACGTAAGGACGCCGCGTGTCTCCCGGTTTCCCGCGTCATCGTTGACGACCATCGCGAGCAGGCTCGCTCCTACAGGGGTTAGCCGTTGGCTGCGGATTTTTTGTCGGCGGTTTTGTCGAGCAAGGTCAGGCGCTCTTGCAGCTTGGCCAGCTCGGCATCGATATCGGCCAGTTTTTTGGTCTTGTCGGCGGCTTCCAGCTTGTCGTCAGCACTGATCGTGGTGCGCTGCTTGAACAGCTCGAGCTGGCGGATCGGCAGCAACTGGTCGTCGCTGGATTTCAGGAACTTGCCCAACTGCATGCCCTTGAGCACCGCCTTCTCTTCGTCGGTGTCGCCATAGCTGAAGATGAAATCGCGGATCTTGGTCTTCTCGCTGTCGCTCAGGTTCTTGCTCCACACCAGCGGGTCGGCGGGGATCAGCGGTGACTTCCAGATCACTTTCAGCAGAGCGGCTTTATCCGGCTGGGTGACTTCCAGGCGATCCCAGCTTTCGGTGTTGAAGGTCGCCACATCCACTTGCCCCTTGGCCACGCTCAGCGCGTTGACTTCATGGCTGGAGTTGAGCGTGCGCTTGAAAGCGGTGGCGGCATCGACGTTGTTCTTGGCAAACACGTAGTAGCCCGGCACCAGATAGCCCGAGGTGGAGTTCGGATCACCGTTGCCGAAGGTCAGGTTTTTGGCATTTTTCAGCATGTCGTCGACGGAGTTGATCGGGCTGTCCTTGCGCACGATCAGCACGCTCCAGTAACCGGCGGCGCCACTGGCGGCAGCGGTCTGGGCGAAGATCTCGCCGTTGGAGCGGTCCACCGCCTCGATGGCGGCCTTGTTGCCCAGCCAGGCCACATCGACCTTGTTGAAGCGCATGCCCTGGATCAGGCCGGCATAGTCGGAGGCAAACGTGGCGTTGATCTTCAGGCCGGTCTTCTTGTGCATGTCATCCAGGAACGGCTGCCAGATGCTCTTGAGGTTTTGCGAAGACTCGGTGGACATGATGCCGAAGTTGATGGCTTTTTCTTCAGCGTGGGCAGTGCCCGATACACAGCTGGCGAGCAGCGCTGCACCAGCAAAAACGCGACCGATACGGTTCAACATGGAAAGGTTTCCTGAGGGTGAACGGCTAGGGAGTTCGAGGTTGATCACACGCGCGCCAGCACCAGACGCGGCGCCGCTTCGCTGTGACGGGAAGACTCGGAACACATGAGGCTGGTGTCGATGTCGGCACCGTACAAATCATTGAGGAACTGGCCGCTCAATTGCGAACCCGGACCGTCGAAATGAATCCGCCCGGCCTTGAGCGCCACGGCGCGCGGGCAATAACGGGTGGCGTAATCGACTTGATGCAGGGTCACCACAACGGTCTTGCCGTCGCGGCGATTGATGTCGGCGAGAATCTCCATGACCTTGCGTGCCGACTCCGGGTCGAGGGAGGCAATCGGCTCGTCCGCCAGAATCACCTCGGCCCGCTGGGTCAAGGCACGGGCAATCGCCACGCGCTGCTGCTGACCACCGGACAGGGTCGAAGCCCGTTGTGCCGCCAGGTCAGCCAGGCCGACCCGGTCCAGGGACTCCATGGCGAACTGCTTTTCCTCGGCATTGAACAGGCTCAGGTTGCCACGCCAGCGCGGCATGCGCCCCAGACAGCCGAGCAGTACGTTGTCGAGCACGCTCAAACGGTTGACCAGGTTGAACTGCTGAAAGATGTAGCCGATGTCGGCGCGCAGGCGGCGCACCTTGCCATTCAAACGGCCGGATGCCTGCACCTCGCGGCCCAGCACCCTGACGCTGCCACCGTTGTTGCGATCGCAACAGGCCAGGCCCGCGAGATGCCTCAGCAAAGTGGACTTGCCGGAGCCGGACGCGCCGATCAGCGCGACCATCTCACCGGCCGCGATGGTCAGTTCGAGGTCGACCAGTGCGGTTTTACGCGCAAAGGTCTTGTTCAGATGATCGACATGGATAGCTGCGTTCATGGGCTTCTCTGTCTGGTTGAACAGCCATCCGTGGCTGCATTTGAGTTCAACAGACTTTAGGCACCGGGCATGTCAGCCCTATGACTTGCACATGTCACTGGATGGGCCATTTGATGAAGGTTTTGTGAAAGGTTGAGCTGGAGGTTTGCGCATTTGGTCGCGGTTGTAGCCAGATTGGGTGTCCACGGAGGAACCCTGTGGGAGCGGGCTTGCCCGCGATGGCGGTAGCCACAGGTTGACGGAGAGGCTCAGGGCGTGAGGGGGCAAGAAGATCAAAAGCAAAAGCGAGGCGGCATACCGGCCGGCCTGATCGCGAAGCTGTACTCAATCCCTGTAGGAGCCGGCTTGCTGGCGATGGCGCCATCCCGGCCAACCCTGCTACACCTGACACACCGCCATCGCTGGCAAGCCGGCTCCTACAGGGAATGAGTACATCTGAAAGAGACTGGTCGGCTGTCAGGCCGCCATCGCTGGCAAGCCAGCTCCCACAGAAGTGCAAAAACAAAAGCAAAAGCCGCGTACACCCGCTGCTCTTCACCACTCAACAGGCCGAGCGTTAGCTCGCCTGCAGCTCTTGATCTTGATCCACCCGCCCCCTCGGAAGGCCTCGTTCCGGTGTTCATCCGGGGATTGGCGCGCAGCGCCGTTCGACGCAGTCGAACACGCTGCATGTAGGTCGAAGCGAAGCCGACCGGAGGGCAGTGTCCCCGGATGGATACCGGAGCGAAGGAACGCCGAGCCTAAGCGAGGGGCCGGACGCAAGGGGCGAGCGTTTTTTTGCTTACTTTTTTTTGGCGCTTGTAAAAAAAGTGAGTCGCCGTAAGGGCGAAACCATAAGTTGCCGTTACCGCAGGAATGGATATGTACACGGTCAACAAAAGGCTGGTCGGCTGTCAGGCCGCCATCGCTGGCAAGCCAGCTCCTACAGGAATCAAGGGTTGGGCCAAATTATTCAGCAGGCACAAAAAAGGCGACCCGAAAGTCGCCTTGGTACCTTACTGCCCGAACTGCCGCCCCAAACCACCCGGCACACCGTGAATATCAGTCTCCTCCCACGGCCCTTTCGGACTGATCGACCGGCTCCAGCCGTTATCCCAGCGGTAATAGGTACGCTGGCGATAAAAGGTATTGGGCTGATCATCCAGCACATAAACGCCAAGCTTCGGATCCCAATGGCTATTGCCCCCCGGCGGCGGCGCAAAGCTGGCCGAAG
This sequence comes from Pseudomonas sp. S2_H10, assembly GCF_054668285.1. Lineage (NCBI taxonomy): Bacteria > Pseudomonadati > Pseudomonadota > Gammaproteobacteria > Pseudomonadales > Pseudomonadaceae > Pseudomonas > Pseudomonas sp. S2_H10. The sequence continues at coordinate 5,512,463 of NZ_CP162754.1, read as the reverse complement.
TGCGCGGCAACGGCTTGGAGGGCTTGGCCGGAACGGACGGCTTGCTCGGCACGGGTGACGTCGATGGCGTTGGACGCGGTTGCGACGGCGGGATCGGCGGCGGAGCTGTCTGCTCCGGTGGCCGCTGGACCGCACAAGCGCTCAACCCCAAAACGACGCTGAGCAGGGCAATACGAGCGATGGCGGTCATGGTGGCGTTTCCTGTTATTTGTCCGGACTGTCGATGGTCAGAGTTTGCGGCGCGGTAGTGCTGCTGGCCAGGGGCTGGCTGCGACCGATCCACTCACCGGCGGTGGGTTTGCCGGCGCGGGAAATGCGCGCAACCAGTTGGACTTCAGGGAAGTTCGACAGTTTCAATTGCGGCATCATCGCGTCGGCATCACCCAGCTCGACGGTCACCGGCAGATCGGCCACGGTCAAACGCTTGACCGCCAGCGGGGCCGGAGGACCGGAGATCGCACGGGCGAAGATGAACACGCTGTCACCCGGCTGGACCTTGGCCTTGAGGTCCGCGGCCAGATCGACGCTGACCTTGAGCAGTGCCGCAGCCTTGGCCACCGGCGCTTGCGCAACCTGGCCGCCACTGGCCAGCAGTTTTTCCGTGGCCCGGGTGATCCCGCCCTGCAACGCTTCGCGGGAGCGGTCTTCCGGTGGCAGTTGCGCCAGCAGGCGATTCCAATAGTCGATGGCCTCCTGATAACGCTCGCCCTCAAACGCGGCGATGCCGAGCAGGCCGAGGCTGGTGACTTCCTTCGGATCAGCCTTGAGCGCTTCGTCGGTCAGGGCCTGGACCTTGTCCGACCACTTCTTGCCGTCGGCGAAGTACTGGGCCTGGGCCCATTGCCCCAACAGCTCGGGCTGACGACCGGCCAGGTTCACCGTGCGCTCGAACATCTTCGCCGCGTCCGCCGGGCGGTCCTGAGCCATGTAGGTGCGACCGAGGAAGTACATGCCTTCGGCAGAATCCGGTTGTGCAGCCACCGCGCGCTCCAGGCGCTTGGTCATCTCTTCCATCGACTGCGGTGCCTGGGCGAACTCGCGGGTCAGCTCAACCTTGTCGCTGGCGCCGTAATGCAGGTACAGCCCCAGGCCCAGCACCGGCACCAGCACGGCCGCCAGCAATGGCAAGGGTTTGCCCAGACGCGACGCCTGTGGCGCTTCGACGCCCTCGGTGTCCGCCAGCAATTCACGGGCGGCTTCGGCGCGACCGGCGTCCATTTGCGCCCCATCGAGCACGCCCTCTTCCTGCTGGGTCTGCAACTCGGCCACGCGCTCCTGATACAGCGCGACGTTCAGGGCGGTACGATCCTCTTCACGCTGGGCGCGACGGCTGCGCAGAACAGGGATCAACAGAAAACTCAGGGCAACCAGAAGCAGCAGACCTGCAGCGAGCCAGAAATCAATCATTCTTGGTTTTATCCAACAGGTGGTCGAGGCGCGAGCGCTCCTCGGCAGACAGCGAGCCCGGAGTGTCGGCGCGTTGCACGCGACGACGGCGGACGATCACCGCGATGATCACGACACCGCCCAGCAACAGGCCGGCGGGGCCGAACCAGAGCAAGGCGGTCTTGGCGTTCAGGGCCGGTTTGTAGCGGACGAAATCACCATAGCGGTCGACCATGAAGTCGATGATCTGCTGGTTGTCCTTGCCCTCGCCGAGCATGCGGAAAATCTCTTTGCGCAGGTCGGCGGCAATCGGTGCGTTGGAATCGGCGATGTCCTGATTCTGGCACTTGGGGCAACGCAGCTCCTTGGTCAGCTCGCGAAAACGCTCGCGGTCGCCTTCCTTGGCGAATTCATAAGTGTCGATGGCCGCGTGGGCCACGCCGGCCAGGCTCAAGCCCAGCACAACGGCAGCAAACCAGCGCTTCATGGCTTGGCCTCGTCGACCAGCGCCTGGTACTTGCCCGCCAGTTTTTCCCGCCAGACCTGCTCGTCGATCACGCCGACGAACTTGTCGCGGATGATGCCCTTGGCATCGACGAAGAAGGTTTCCGGTGCGCCGTACACGCCGAGGTTCAGACCCAGCGAGCCTTCGTCGTCACGAATGTCCAGCGCATACGGGTTGTGGAAGTCCGTCAGCCACTTCAAGGCATCGGCGTTGACGTCCTTGTAGTTGATGCCATAGATCACCACACCCTGCTGGGCCAGCTTGTTCAACACCGGGTGTTCGACCCGGCAGGAAATGCACCAGGTGCCCCAGACATTGACCAGCGCCGGTTTGCCGAGGATGTCCGCGCGGGTCAGGGTCTTGTCGCCCTGCACCGACGGCAGGGAAAACTCCGGGAACGGCTTGTTGATCATCGCCGAAGGCAACTCGGCCGGATCCAGGTACAGCCCACGGTAAAGAAATACAGCGACCACCAGGAAAATCGCCAGTGGCAACAACATCAACCAACGCTTCATGCAGTGGCTCCCGACATGCCCAGTGCATCACGCACCTTGGATTTCACCTTGACCCGATAACGCCGATCCAGCGCCGCCAGCAAGCCGCCGAAGCCAGTCAGCAAACCACCGAACCAGATCCAGCGCACGAACGGTTTGACATGCACGCGCACAGCCCAGGCGCCGTCACCCAGGGGTTCGCCGAGGGCAACGTAGATATCGCGAGTGAACCCGGCGTCGATGCCGGCTTCGGTCATCACCGAGTTCTGCACGGTGTACAGGCGTTTTTCCGGGTGCAGCACGCTGACTTCCTTGCCGCCCTTGATCACCCGCACGGTGCCCTTGTCGGACGTGAAGTTCGGGCCTTCGAAGTGTTTGGCGCCCTCGAAGATGAAGTGGTAGCCGGCCAGGTCCATGGACTCGCCCGGCGCCAGGCGCAGGTCGCGCTCGGCACTGTTCTGGCTCGACAGCACGACGCCCAGCGCACACACGGCAATGCCCAGGTGCGCGACCTGCATGCCCCAGTAGCTGCGGGTCAGGGTCGGCAAGCCTTTGATCAGGCCCTTGTGGCGGGTCTTGTCGAAGATGTCGCGCACACCGGCCAGCAACACCCAGGCGGCGAGCATGAAAGTCGCCAGTACGGCCCAGTTGAAATCACCGTAGGCGACACCCGCCACCACGGCCATGGCCGCACTGCCCAGCAGCACCGGAGTGAGCATGCTCACCAGCCATTTCACCGGCGTGTCTTTCCAGCGCACCAGCATGCCTACCGCCATCACCACCATCAGCAACCCCATCAACGGAATGAACAGCGCGTTGAAGTATGGCGGGCCGACCGACAGCTTGGCGCCGGTCATGGCGTCGAGAATCAGCGGATACAGGGTGCCGAGCAGGATCATCGACGCGGCCACCACCAGCACCAGGTTGTTGCCCAGCAGCAGGGTTTCCCGGGACCAGAGGTTGAAGCCGACCTGGCTCTTGACCACCGGCGCGCGCAGGGCGAACAGCGTCAATGAACCGCCGACCACGAACAGCAGGAAAATCAGGATGAACACGCCGCGCTCCGGATCGGACGCAAACGCATGCACCGAGGTCAGCACGCCGGAACGCACGAGGAAGGTCCCCAGCAGGCTCAAGGAGAATGCGGCGATGGCCAGCAATACGGTCCAGCTCTTGAACACGCCACGTTTTTCCGTGACCGCCAACGAGTGAATCAGTGCGGTGCCCACCAGCCATGGCATGAACGAGGCGTTTTCCACCGGGTCCCAGAACCACCAGCCGCCCCAGCCGAGTTCGTAGTACGCCCACCACGAGCCGAGGGTGATGCCGATACCGAGGAACGCCCAGGCCACGATGGTCCACGGCCGCGACCAGCGCGCCCACGCGGCATCCAGGCGACCGCCCATCAGCGCGGCGATGGCGAAGGCGAAGGCCACCGAGAAACCGACGTAGCCCATGTACAGCATCGGCGGGTGCACGATCAGGCCGATGTCCTGCAGCAGCGGGTTGAGGTCGGCGCCGTCCGTGGGCATTTGCGGCAGGATGCGCTTGAACGGGTTGGAGGTCATGATCAGGAACAGCATGAAACCGGTGCTGATCATGCCCATCACCGCCAGCACGCGGGCCAGCATGACCTGCGGCAACTGCCGGGAAAATACCGACACCGCGAAGGTCCAGCCGCCGAGAATCAGGGCCCACAACAGCAGGGACCCTTCGTGGGCACCCCACACCGCGCTGAACTTGTAGTACCACGGCAAGGCACTGTTGGAGTTGTTGGCCACATAGGCCACGGAGAAGTCATCGACCATGAAGGCGTAGGTCAGGCAGCCGAAGGCGAACAGCAAAAACGCGAACTGCCCCCACGCGGCCGGCTGGGCCAGGCTCATCCAGAAGCGGTCACCGCGCCAGGCACCGACCAATGGCACCACGGCCTGGACCAGCGCGAAACACAGCGCCAGGATCATGGCCAGGTGGCCCAATTCGGGGATGAAGATTCCAGCTGTCATCAGTTAGCCCTCTTTCGCGGGAGTGGGTGCCGACTGGCCGCTGTCTTTCAGCGCCTTGGTCACTTCCGGCGGCATGTATTTCTCGTCGTGCTTGGCCAGCACTTCATCGGCCACCACCACGCCATCGGCGTTGAGCTTGCCCAGGGCGACGATGCCCTGCCCTTCGCGGAACAGGTCCGGGAGGATGCCGCGATAAGTGATGGTCACGGATTTGTTGAAATCGGTGACGACGAATTTCACGTCCAGCGAGTCGCCGGAGCGCTGCAAGGAACCGGCCTCGACCATGCCACCGGCACGGATGCGTGTGTCTTGCGGCGCTTCGCCATTGGCGATCTGCGTTGGTGTGTAAAACAGGTTGATGTTCTGCTGCAGGGCGCTCAGGGCCAGGCCAACGGCAGCGCCGACCCCGACCAGGATCGCAAGAATGATGATAAGACGCTTTTTGCGCAGCGGATTCACTTGCCGTTCTCCCGGCGCAGACGACGCGCCTCTTGTTGCAGATACCGCTTGCGGGCCAGGATCGGCGCCGCCACGTTGAGGGCCAATACCGCCAGGCAGATGCCATAGGCTGACCAGACATACAGGCCATGATGACCCATGGCGATGAAGTCGCCGAATGAAGCAAAACTCATCGAGCGACCTCCAGGCTGTTTTCCACTTCCGCTTTCACCCAACTGGCCCGGGCTTCGCGCTTGAGCACTTCAAGACGCATGCGCAGCAACAGCACCGCGCCGAAGAAACAGTAGAAACCCAACGCTGTCAGCAGCAATGGCAGCCACATCTCGGCGGGCATCGCCGGTTTTTCGGTGAGGGTGAAGGTTGCGCCCTGGTGCAGGGTGTTCCACCACTCCACCGAGTACTTGATGATCGGGATGTTGATCACGCCGACGATCGCCAGCACCGCACAGGCCTTGGCGGCGCTGTCACGATTGCTGATGGCGTTGCCCAGTGCAATGAGACCGAAGTACAGGAACAGCAGGATAAGCATCGACGTCAGGCGTGCATCCCAGACCCACCACGAGCCCCAGGTCGGCTTGCCCCAGATCGCCCCGGTGACCAGCGCCACGGCGGTCATCCAGGCACCGATGGGCGCCGCGCATTGCAGGGCGACGTCGGCCAGTTTCATCTTCCATACCAGACCGACGATGCCGCACACGGCCAGCATCACGTAGATGGACTGCGCCAGCATGGCGGCCGGGACGTGGATATAGATGATGCGAAAGCTGTTGCCCTGCTGATAGTCCGGCGGCGCGAAGGCCAGGCCCCAGACCACGCCAACGCTGATCAGCAGCAACGCCGCGACGCTCAACCAGGGCAGCATTCTGCCGCTGATGCCGTAAAACCATTTGGGCGAGCCGAGTTTGTGAAACCACGTCCAGTTCATACTGTTTCCATCACGGTTGCTCTTTACTGTGAAGAGCTTGGGTCTTTGCTGATCAAAATTTGATCAGACCTCATTATTCGCCGACGCTGATCTTCAGGCCAGCAGCTATTGCAAAGGGTGTCAGGGTTATCGCCAGGGCGGTCAGGCTACCAAGCCACAACAGATAACCGGTCGCCGGCATGCCCTGCAAGGCAGCCTGCAAGGCGCCACTGCCAAGGATCAACACCGGGATGTACAGCGGCAGAATCAGCAGTGCCAGTAACAGGCCACCGCGCTTCAGGCCCACGGTCAGTGCCGCCCCCACCGCACCGAGCAGGCTCAGTACCGGTGTACCGAGCAGCAGCGAAAGCAGCAACACCGGCAGACAGGCGGCAGGCAAACCGAGCATCAACGCCAGCAAGGGTGCGAGCAAAACCAGTGCCAGGCCGGAAAAAGCCCAGTGTGCCAGCACCTTGGCCAAAACCAGAAGAGCCAGGGGGTGCGGCGAAAGGACCCACTGTTCGAGGGATCCGTCTTCGAAATCACTGCGGAAAAGCCCGTCCAGCGAGAGCAAAACCGATAAAAGAGCCGCGACCCAGACCAGCCCCGGAGACAAGGTTTGCAACAATTGAGACTCGGGGCCGACCGCCAGCGGGAACAGCGAAACCACAATGGCGAAGAAAACCAACGGATTGGCCAGCTCCGCAGGACGGCGGAACAGCAGACGGGCCTCACGGGCGACCAACAGGCCGAAAACACTCATACGGCCCAGCTCCCCAGATCGATGTCGCGATAACCGGCCGGCATCCGGCTCAGCGTGTGATGAGTGGTCAACACCACCATGCCGCCGCGCTCGCAGTGGCCGGCCAGGTGTTCTTCAAGTTGCGCAACGCCCTGCTTGTCGAGGGCGGTAAAGGGTTCATCGAGGATCCACAGCGGCGGGCTGTCCAGGTACAGGCGCGCCAGCGCGACGCGGCGCTGCTGACCAGCGGACAACGTATGACAGGGAACATCCTCGAAACCACGCAGCCCGACCGCGGCCAGCGCCTGCCAGATCGCCTCATGGCTTGCCGGGTGATGCAAGGCACACAGCCAGCTCAGGTTCTCTTCCGGCGTCAGCAAATCCTTGATCCCGGCCGCGTGGCCGATCCACAGCAGGTTGCGCGCCAGCTCACCGCGTTGCTCGTTCAGCGGCTGGCCGTTGAGCAGCACCTGACCGGCGGTCGGCTGCATCAGCCCCGAGAGCAGGCGCAACAGGCTGGTCTTGCCGCTGCCGTTGGGGCCGCTGATTTGTACCATTTCGCCACTGGCCAGTCGCAAATCGAGATTTTCGAAGAGCAGCCGAAGGTCTCGCTCACAGGCAAGGGCAACGGTTTGCAGGACAGGACTGGTCAAGGGTTCACGGGCCTTATACGGTTCAAGTCGGCACTGGCGCGGCCGTTAAAGAGATGCAGCATAGATGCAATGACGTCTAGTTCTAGAGAGCTGCGTCAAACAATTGCAAAGTTTTCGCCATTTTTGGATACAACGGCGCGGCATTATACATGCCAGATCCTACTCTAAAGAGTGCATTTTCCTCAGGTTGTGACCGCGTATGACAGGCGAAATGAACATCCTCCCGCTACCGCAAACCCTTCCGGCGACCTCCCGTGCGCCGGCGGTCAGCGGTGAGTTGCTCAAGTTGCTGACGCCGGTGGAGGGTCTGATCAGCGTCGGTCAGACCGCCCAGGCCGAAGTGCTGTCGCTCAAGCAGGCGGATCAGACTTTCCAGATGCTGCTCAAGGTCACCCTCGACAGCGGACGCCAGACCACGGTCCAGACCACCAGCAATCAACCGCTCGCCCAGGGCACGACGCTGCTCGTCAGCCAGCCCTCGGCCGGCAACCTGGCCGTGACGGTGCAACAGGCCATTGCCTCCAGTGTTGCCACCCTCACCCGCATCGATACCGCGCAATTGCCCGTGGGCACCCTGCTGCAGGGCAAGGTGCTGACCTCGCAAGTGCTGCCGCAGGTGCCGGGCCAGCCCATGGTGTTTCGCTCGATGGTGAGCCTGCTCAACACCGCACTGAGCGGCAGCACCCTGAACATCGACAGTTCGCAGCCCTTGCGCATCGGCACCCTGCTGAGTGCGCAGGTGCAGGACAGCCAGACATTGAAATTCGTGCCACTGAGCAGCCGCCAGGAACAACTGGCGGTGACCCGGCAACTGGTCGACCAGCAAAGCCGCCAGGGCTCGCTGGATGGCTTGCTCAAGCTACTGCAGAACCTTCCTGCCTCGGACCAGACCTCCACCGAACTGCGCAGCGCCGCCACCCGCCTGCTCGCCGGCCTGCCGGATGTCCAGCAACTGAGCACTGCCAAGGGCCTGGCGCTGGCGCTGGCCGGCAGCGGCGCTTTTCTCGAAAGCAAACTGTTGAGCGGGCAAAACCCGACGCTGACGCCGGACATGAAAGGCGATTTGCTCAAACTGGTCGCGCAACTGAGTCAGGGCTTGCCGGCCAACACCAGCCTCGGCGCGATCATCGCCGCCAATACCCTGGCCCAGGCCATGCCGAATTTTGTCCGCAATGCCCTGGGCATGCTCGGCCAGGTCAGTGCCAAACCGTCGCCGAGCGGCTTCCCGCTGCCCGAACGCCTGCTGCAAAGCTCCGACGGTGAAGGCGACCTCGAACACCTTCTGCGCCTGGCCGCCGCCGCGGTTTCGCGCCTGCAAAGCCATCAGCTGTCGAGCCTGGAGCAAACCGGCGTCACCGCCGACGGACGGCTGATGAGCACCTGGCAGATGGAAATCCCGATGCGCAACATGCAAGACATCGTGCCGCTGCAGGTCAAGTTCCAGCGTGAAGACTCACCCGAAAAAGAACAGCCAAAGGAACGTCGCGAAGAACGCGAACCCAAGCAACAGCTGTGGCGAGTGGAACTGGCCTTCGCCATGGAGCCCTTGGGGCCGCTGCAAATCCAGGCGCAACTGATCACCGGCAGCCTTTCCGGCCAGCTCTGGGCCGAAAGGCCGTACACCGCCAGCCTGATCGAAAGCAACCTGGCCGGCCTGCGTGATCGCCTGCTGTGCGCCGGCCTCAACGTCGGCGACCTCGATTGCCACCTCGGCACGCCACCCCAAGGCCCACAAACCCGCCTCGAACAACGCTGGGTCGACGAAACCGCATGAAAAACCCCAACACCCCACGCCAGGCCATCGCCCTCAAATACGACGGCACCCACGCCCCGACTCTCACCGCCAAGGGCGACGAGGAGCTCGCGGAAGAAATCCTGCGCATCGCCCGCGACTGCGAAGTGCCGATCTATGAGAACGCCGAACTGGTGAGGTTGTTGGCGAGGATGGAACTGGGGGACAGCATTCCCCAGGAGCTCTATCTGACGATTGCCGAGATCATTGCGTTTGCGTGGAGTTTGAAGGGGAAGTTTCCGGAGGGGATAGGGCCGCAGATGCCCTTGCAGGAAAAAGACATAACGGAACGTGGCGATGACTACTAACTACTTTACACATCGCCATGTTGCACTGCTCATATAAATCCGCACGGTTCCTCTTTCAATTCAAACGAGCCCGCCATTTCAGATTCGCCCACTGAAACAGGCCTAATTGACCATAATTAATTAAATCCAATGGAACTCCGGCAGCATTCAGATTAAGCGCTTTCACGCCGACAGGACCCACTCGCCAATAATATTCCCCAACGGGGTTATTAACACGATGGACCAGTAAAATTTGACTACCTGTCCCTGACGTTCGTGCATAGGGCTGTATATCGGCCCACGCTAGAGAAGCATCCTGGTAGACAGGAGATCCAGATGGCGTAAATGATCCATCACCATTATTGGCAAGCCTCCAAAAATTAGTTGCAGCCCCGTCGCCCCTTGCGTGCAAAACCCAAACATCCGTCAGATGAGTAACAGGTGAGTTAACTGTGACGATTTTTGATCGAGCATAGAGAAAATCAATGTAATTGCTTGGCGGGCCAACAACAAACCCGCTTCTCGTACTTTTAAGTACTGACATCCTCAAATGCTCATCAACCAAGTCAACCGCAAGCACATCTGAAAAACCATCCCCCTCGGAATTAACCACAAAAAGATGCGCGGCCTTGCCAAGGCCTGCTGCTTGAGCCCAAAGGGAAGGAGCGTTCAACCCCCCTCCTTCATTCGTCATCACCCAAAAATTCAAACCTGAATCGCCACGGGTATGCGCAATCAACACATCCTGTTTGCCGACACCACGAAAGTCACCCGCCAAGTATTGCTGGGCAAGCTCATAATCAAATGGAGAAGTTAACGTCGCCCATACTTCAGGATGGTCGAAATTATTGTTAAGGTTCTTCATCAGACTGAACAGAGTTCCGCCGCCTTTTCCCGGTGAAATTGCCATTAAATCAGCCTTGCCATCACCATCAAAATCAGCCAGCAAATAACGAGATTGATCATAACAAATTTCATTATTCCCACACGTAAACTGTAAAGACTCCGCATCAAAAGCCACTCGCCCTGCATACCACTCTTTACTTTCAACCATTCCATCTTTAGTTGAAGAGACCCATACATCGACCCCTGGGCCGTCCGAACGCCTGATCACCTTCACCAAACTACTTGTTCCATCACCAACAACATCGCCTACCAATGCAACTTCGACTTTTGTGTCGCTATCGACATTAATTATTTTCCTTGTCCATAACGCGGCACCATTGAACTGTGCACAATGGCTAACTAATGATTCAGCCGATGCATCAAGGCAACGACCGGCGCCTACCGGCGGCGTAAATATTTTTCCGAAATCCCATGGTGTCCATTGCTGGGCGACATCACCTCCAGAGCAGCCCTTTTCGATTAACCTATTATTTTCAATCGCAACACACTGCCCCGACTTACTCTTTAACAGTGCAGTCCCCATTTCTCCCACTTTGATTGACGAGGGCACAAACGACCAAAGCTGTGCATCGTCTTTCTTACACCCATACAGGACTGGTTCTGTTCCCTCTCCATTAGAAGTCAAACACTGCTGAGTTTCAAAGTTAACCAAAGGCTCCAGCGGGATGTTTACCTCTGGTACTAATTCGTGAGCGTTGCTCAGTTTAAAATTCCTGCGAGCCACCCAATTCCCATTCCACGTAGCCTCACTAAAGACACTGCTTACCGGCTCCGCTCCTTCATAATGAAAATAGGTAGCAGCGATATCGCGCTTACGCTGTGTAGCCTCTGGAGATAGCGATGCAACACCGCCGGCGGATGGATAGGTTTCATGATAGGCAACCGGAATATCTCGACTCACATTACGAAGAGCAGCACGCGCAAATCGGGCTGAGTAAATATGATCCGGGTGTTCAATATAGGGAGTTGTATCAGGATTCAAGGCATACACTTTCGTTGCACCCAACCCCTCGATAATTTTCGCCAGGTTCATAACCAATGTAGCCTTGGTATAAATATTCGCTGGGCCCGAGACATCATTTGTATACGACCAGCTAACCACATGACTGTTAGAATCAAACATATCTGCCAAAGGAACTTCTCCACCTCTGACATGCCCACCTTTCACCCTTAAAAAAATCAACCTTAACCTTGAATTAGCAGTAGCCACTACACTTCTCAAGCTCACGAGACCGACTTCAATTATAGAAGGTGCCCATTCCGTACGGACTCCCAGCATCCTTTCGTAAGCTTTTTCGGAGGCTCTTTCTCGTTTCAGCACATACTCAAACCCCGCTCCAGAACTCCCACCAACCATAAAAATAACCGTAACACAACCACCTTGAGCCAAGACCTCTGATATGCCGGATTCAACAAATAGCAGATCATCATCCATATGAGCGACAACACTAACAAGATGATTTCCAGAACAAGCTGCACGTTCTGGATTCAACCCACCGTAGGGAATTATCTTAAATGACTCACTTGCGAAAGCGGTGCCACTCAATGCGAGCACCAGTATCGCCAATGCTCTTGCACGCCGCAGCAAAAAAAGTTTAACCCCATACTCCAGCTTGGTTTCCATACACGAGTCCTCCATTAATAGAGCGGTAATCATTCACGGACAGATAGAAAACCAACCCTTTGCACTAGAACGAAAAGTCCAATCCAACGTCACCAAATAATGTTCGAGTATTATTACGTCCAGCGCACTTTACTACTGTCAGAAATACCAGTTGAGACGAGCGGTCACTGAGTGCGGTGTGATTTTTGAAGCAGGCAATGACGCACTTCGGGAGCGAGGCAAGAGCGCGAAAGTCGCGCTCTTGCCTGCATTTGTGTCTTGCTGATCAGGCTGAATGCCATGTTGCGGGAAGGTGCCGAATGGCGATGACGAGTGGCATGGTCAAGACAGTTGCTGCCACATTTGGTTTTCTGTGAGCACAAATTTTGTGTACGACATTGATCCAGTGTGGGAGCGGGCTTGCCCGCGAAGTGGATCGCAGGCCAAGCGCAAGAATCAGTTCTTGTGCAGCTTGCTCATCAACTCCGCCTCAGCCTGGGTCAAGCCGCAGGACTGGGTCAGTTCGTCGACGCTGGCGCCCATGCCCACCAGCCGCGCTGCCTGGGCAAACGACAGGCTGGTCGGATCGCGTTGTTCCAGCTGCGCCAGTTTGTCCGGCAACGGCGCGACGATCGCGCGCAGCTCATGCAGGTCTTCACCCATGCGCACGTTGCCGTTCTGGTAGTTGTCAACGCGTTTGCCCAGGTCCTTGATGCGCTGGTCGCGCAGCGCATCACCCTGGGCCTGTTGCGCGGCGATCTGCTTCTGCGCGCGAATGTAGCCCAGAAACATTGCCAGCGTGCCTGCCCAGAACAGGAACAGGACAATGACCGCAACCTCGAGAATCAATCAGATACTCTCCAGTTCCGACCATTCTTCTTCGCTCATCATCTTGTCGAGCTCGACCAGGATGAGCAATTCGTTGTTCTTGTTGCATACGCCTTGAATGAACTTGGCGGACTCTTCGTTACCCACGTTCGGTGCGGTTTCGATTTCCGACTGACGCAGGTAAACCACTTCGGCCACGCTGTCGACCATGATCCCGACCACCTGCTTGTCGGCTTCGATGATGACGATACGGGTGTTGTCGCTGATCTCGGCATTCATCAGGCCGAAGCGCTGGCGGGTGTCGATCACGGTGACGACGTTGCCGCGCAGGTTGATGATGCCCAGCACGTAGCTCGGGGCACCCGGGACCGGGGCGATTTCGGTGTAACGCAACACTTCCTGAACGCGCATCACGTTGATGCCGTAGGTCTCGTTGTCCAGCTTGAAGGTGACCCATTGCAGGATCGGATCTTCGGAACCTTTTGCCGCCGTTGCCTTGTCATTCATACCCTGACCCCTCAAGAAACCGCCCTGGCGGTGTGTGTTCCGTGCAACGCCATCGAGTGGCGTCGCCTGTTGTTTATCTGATGTTTGTCGGTTTTTGGTTCGGCTTGCTGCCGGACATGTGCTTTGCCCCACCACTGGCGATCAACTCGGCCAACGAGGCGACATCGAGCAAGGCGCACATGTGTTCGATCACCGTGCCGGCGAGCCATGGCCGCTGGCCCCGGTGACTTCTCCATTTGATTTCATTCGGGTCCAGGCGCAACGAGCGGCTGACCTGATGCACCGCCAGCCCCCACTCGTAGCCCTGCACCGAAATCACGTATTGCAGGCCCTGCTTGAAATCGTCGCGGTAACGGTCGGGCATGACCCAGCGCGCGGTATCGAGAACCTTCAGATTGCCCGCCTGGCTCGGCAGGATGCCGAGGAACCATTCCGGCTGGCCGAACAGCGGCGTCAGCTCGTGACCGGCCAGGGAATAGATCGACCCCAGGCACACCAGCGGCACCGCCAGGGTCAAGCCGGCGACATCGAACAGCAGGCATTCGAAAGGCTCGGCGGCCCAGGACGGACGACCATCGGAGTCGACCGGAGGCGGCGTGTTGCTCGGTGGCAGGTGCACTTCGACGATTGGCGGCACCAGCGCCTGAGGCTCCTCGATAACCGGAGTCTCCAGCGCCACAGGCGTTTCAATGACGGGAGCGCTCAGGGTTTGCAACAGCGGCGCAAGGGTCGATACCGGTGCCAGAACGGGTTCCGGCGCTTCGACCAGGGCCACCGGCACCTTGGCCACCGGTGCGACTGGCGCAACCACAGGCGCGGTTTTCTGCGCATCCCGGGCCTGTTCTTCGAGCACGGCAGCCTGGAACTCGTCCAGCACGGTGTCGGCGGCGATCTCCTCGGCCACTGCCTCCAGGGGCAGCGTCAACTCTTCAGTCACTTCCTGCAGCAGGCTGTCCAGATACGACTGCAGCGCCAGTTGTGGACGCGACGTCACCTTCAATGGCCGGTTCATGCGCACACACCTGTAGGAGCGAGCCTGCTCGCGATGGTCGTCAACGATGACTCGGGAAACCTGACACCCCGTGGTGCGCTCAGGTTCATCGCGAGCAGGCTCGCTCCTACAGGGATCGGGGTCATGTCAGGCCACCTGCGGAACGAGTTGTGCCGCTAACAGGTGCTTGAGCAACGCACGGTAAGCGAGAACGCCACGGCTTTTGCCGTCGAACTGCGAAGGCGTCAGCCCGGCGCGGCTGGCATCGCGCAGGCGCGTGTCCACCGGGATATAGCCTTGCCAGATATCGTCGGGGAATTTGTCGCGCAGTACACGCAAGGTGCCGAGGGAGGCCTGGGTGCGGCGGTCAAACAGCGTCGGCACGATGGTGAACGGGAGCGCCTGCTTGCGCGAGCGGTTGATCATTGCCAGGGTGTTGACCATGCGCTCCAGGCCCTTGACCGCCAGGTGTTCGGTCTGCACCGGGATCACCAGTTGCTGGCTCGCCGCCAAGGCATTGACCATCAGCACGCCGAGCAATGGCGGGCTGTCGATCACCGCGTAATCGAAGTCCTGCCACAGTTGCGCCAGGCTCTTGGCAATCACCAGGCCCAGACCGCTCTGCCCCGGCGACTGGCGCTCAAGGGTGGCCAGCGCGGTGCTGGACGGCAACAGGGAGATGCGTTCGTCACTGGTCGACAGCAGCAGTTGACCCGGCAAACCCTGGGGCAGGTTGCCCTTGTGCAGGAACAGGTCGTAGTTGCTGTGTTCCAGGGCATCGGGGTCGTAGCCGAAGTAGCTGGTCATGGAGCCGTGGGGGTCGAGGTCGACCACGACCACGCGCTTGCCCGCCTCGGCCAGTAACCCGGCTAAAGCGATGGAGGAAGTGGTTTTACCGACACCACCCTTTTGATTGGCGACTGCCCAGACTCTCATTCGGATTGTTCCTCCCGGCCGAACGGATCGACCGAGAAATAGCTCAACGTGTTAATGCGGGCGACGGAGAATTGACGGCGTTCTCTCGTACCGGCGACTTGACCGGGGTCGGTGCAGTTTGTGTGCCAGCACGCTTCAAGGCGGCATCCGGTTGCGCATTGGCGGTTCCGGTGCCGGTCAGGCTGCGGCGCACATCGAGGTTGCGCGACACCACCAGCACCACCCGACGGTTGCGTGCGCGGCCTTCAGCGGTGGCATTGTTGGCCACCGGCTGGAACTCGCCATAACCCACCGAAGCCAGGCGACCGGGGTTCACCCCCTGCATCGCCAGCATGCGCACGATGCTCGCCGAGCGGGCCGAAGAGAGCTCCCAGTTGGTCGGGTACTGCGCGGTGCGGATCGGTTGATCGTCAGTGAAACCTTCGACATGAATCGGGTTGTCGAACGGCTTGAGGATCGCCGCGACCTTGTCGATGATGTTGAACGCGATGTCGCTGGGCATGGCGTCGCCGCTGCCGAACAACAGGCTGGAATTGAGCTCGATCTCGACCCACAACTCGTTGCCGCGCACGGTCATCTGGTTGGAGCTGATCAGGTCACCGAACGCCGCGCTGATGTCGTCGGCAATGCTTTTGAGCGGATCGCTGGCGCCGGAGACACCGGCATCGACCTGGTCGCTGTCCTTGACCAGCGGCTTGGCCGGGGTCACGGTCTTCGGCCGTTCGTCACCGATGGGGATCGGCTTGAGCGAACGATCGGAGTCGGTAAAGACCCCGACCAGCGCTTCGGAGATGACCTTGTACTTGCCTTCGTTGATCGACGAGATCGAGTACATCACCACGAAGAAAGCAAACAGCAAGGTGATGAAGTCGGCATAGGAAACCAGCCAACGTTCATGGTTTACATGCTCTTCCTGATGTCGACGACGGGCCATGAGTTTATTCCCTTAATCCATGAAGCCCTGGAGCTTCAACTCGATGGAGCGAGGGTTTTCACCTTCGGCGATCGACAGCAGTCCTTCCAGCAACATTTCGCGATAACGCGACTGGCGCAGCGCGATGGCTTTGAGTTTGGCGGCAATCGGCAGCAGCACCAGGTTGGCACTGGCCACGCCGTAGATGGTGGCGACGAAGGCCACGGCGATGCCGTTACCCAGTTGCGACGGATCACCCAGGTTGCCCATGACGTGAATCAGGCCCATCACCGCACCGATGATGCCGATGGTCGGCGCGTAACCGCCCATGCTTTCGAAGACCTTGGCCGCTTCGATATCACGGCTTTCCTGGGTGTAGAAATCCACTTCCAGAATGCTCCGGATCGCTTCCGGCTCGGCGCCGTCGACCAGCAGTTGCAGGCCTTTGCGCGCGTAGTTGTCGGGTTCGGCGTCGGCGATGCCTTCCAGGCCCAGCAGGCCTTCCTTGCGCGCCGTCAGGCTCCAGTTGACCACGCGGTCGATGCCGCCGGCCAGGTCGACGCGTGGCGGGAACAGGATCCAGGCAAGGATCTGCATGGCGCGCTTGAAGGCGCTCATCGGCGATTGCAGCAGCGCCGCACCGATGGTGCCGCCGAGCACGATCAGCGCTGCCGGGCCGTTGGCCAGGGCGCCGAGGTGACCGCCTTCAAGGTAGTTGCCGCCAATAATGGCGACAAAGGCCATGATGATGCCGATCAGGCTTAGAACATCCATCAGAGACAGGCCTCGACCAGGTGCTTGCCAATGTCGTCGAGGCTGTACACCGCGTCGGCGAGTTCAGCCTTGACGATGGCCATCGGCATGCCATAGATCACGCAACTGGCTTCGTCCTGTGCCCAGATCGAACTGCCGCCCTGCTTGAGCAGGCGCGCGCCCTCACGGCCGTCGGCGCCCATGCCGGTCAGGACGACCGCCAGAACTTTGTCGCCGTAGGACTTGGCTGCCGAACCGAAGGTGATGTCCACGCACGGTTTGTAGTTCAGACGCTCGTCACCCGGGAGGATTTTCACCGCGCCGCGGCCGTCGATCATCATCTGCTTGCCACCCGGCGCCAGCAAAGCCAGGCCCGGACGCAGGATGTCGCCATCCTCGGCTTCCTTGACGCTGATGCGGCAGAGCTTGTCCAAACGCTCGGCGAAGGCCTTGGTGAAGGCCGCCGGCATGTGCTGGACCAGCACGATCGGTGCCGGGAAGTTGGCCGGCAATTGGGTCAACACCCGTTGCAGCGCAACCGGGCCGCCGGTGGACGTGCCGATGGCCACCAGCTTGTAGTTTTTGCGTTTCGGCGTGGGCGACGACGCAGTGGCCGCATGCGCATGCGTACGCACCGGGATCGGTGCCGGTGCCGGACGCGCAGGCGCGCTGCTGGCAAAACTGCCGACGCTCGAAGGTGCAGGTGCAGGTGTCGGGGCTGGCGCAGCGACAGGCGCCGGCGCGCTGTAGTGACTGACACGACGATTGCTGCGCGAGATGCTCAGAATCTTCTCGCACAGCAGTTGCTTGACCTTCTCGGGGTTGCGCGAGATGTCTTCGAAATTCTTCGGCAGGAAGTCCACCGCGCCGGCATCCAGCGCATCGAGGGTGACCCGGGCGCCTTCGTGGGTGAGCGAGGAGAACATCAACACCGGGGTCGGGCAGCGCTGCATGATGTGCCGCACGGCGGTGATGCCGTCCATCATCGGCATCTCGTAGTCCATGGTGATCACGTCTGGCTTGAGGGCCAGTGCCTGATCGATCGCCTCTTTGCCGTTGGTCGCCGTACCGACGACCTGGATATTGGAATCCGCTGAAAGAATTTCCGAGACGCGGCGGCGGAAAAACCCCGAATCGTCCACCACCAGGACTTTGACTGCCATAAACACTCCATTAGATGGAGCGAGGCCAGGCGCCCCGCTCCACCAGAATCAAATACGCCGTGTGGCGTAACGCTTGAGCATGCTCGGTACATCGAGAATCAGCGCGATGCGGCCGTCACCGGTGATGGTGGCGCCGGACATGCCCGGCGTTCCCTGGAGCATTTTGCCCAACGGCTTGATGACCACTTCTTCCTGGCCCACCAGTTGATCGACGACAAAGCCGATCCGCTGGGTGCCCACCGAAAGGATCACCACATGGCCTTCGCGCTGCTCTTCGTGAGCGGCGGAGCTGACCAGCCAGCGTTTGAGGTAGAACAAAGGCAGGGCCTTGTCCCGCACGATCACCACTTCC
Source organism: Pseudomonas sp. S2_H10 (assembly GCF_054668285.1). Lineage (NCBI taxonomy): Bacteria > Pseudomonadati > Pseudomonadota > Gammaproteobacteria > Pseudomonadales > Pseudomonadaceae > Pseudomonas > Pseudomonas sp. S2_H10. The sequence goes on along the minus strand of NZ_CP162754.1, from coordinate 5,494,283 downwards.
TGACCGTCCACCACGTTGGTGGTCGACAGGTCGAGGTGGAAGATCTCGTTGACGTTCACCAGCGGGAACGCGAACGCCTGGTTGCCGAGCATGACCATCAGCGTCGGCATGATCGCCAGGGTCAGCGGCACCTTGATGACGATCTTCGAACCCTGGCCCTTGGCCGAGTAGATGTTGATCGAGCCGTTGAGCTGGGAAATCTTGGTTTTCACCACGTCCATGCCCACGCCGCGACCGGATACGTCGGAGATCTCGGTCTTGGTCGAGAATCCCGGAGCGAAGATCAGGTTGTAGCATTCGGTGTCGCTCAGGCGGTCGGCGGCATCCTTGTCCATCACACCGCGTTTCACCGCGATCGAACGCAGGACATTCGGGTCCATGCCTTTGCCGTCGTCGGAGATCGACAGCAAGATGTGATCGCCTTCCTGCTCGGCCGCCAGGATCACCTTGCCGCCACGAGCCTTGCCCGAGGCTTCGCGTTCTTCCGGCGATTCGATGCCGTGGTCGACCGCGTTGCGCACCAAGTGGACCAACGGGTCGGCCAGGGCCTCGACGAGGTTCTTGTCGAGGTCGGTTTCTTCGCCGACCAGTTCCAGGTTGATCTCTTTCTTGAGCTGGCGGGCCAGGTCACGAACCAGGCGCGGGAAGCGCCCGAAGACTTTCTTGATCGGTTGCATCCGGGTCTTCATGACCGCGGTCTGCAGGTCGGCCGTGACTACGTCGAGGTTCGACACGGCCTTGGACATGGCTTCGTCGCCGCTGTTGAGGCCCAGGCGGACCAGGCGGTTACGCACCAGCACCAACTCGCCGACCATGTTCATGATCTCGTCGAGACGTGCGGTGTCGACACGTACGGTGGTCTCGGCTTCGCTCGCCGGTTTTTCCGCCGGTGGCGCGGCCGGGGCGCGAGCCGCAGCCGGGGCAGCAGCGGCTGCCGGGGCCTGGGCTTTTGGCTCCGGGGCCTTGGCGACCGGTTTCGGTGCCGCCGCCTTGGCTGGCGCTGCCGCAACAGTAGTCGCGTTCGAACCGTTGGCCACCGCCGCGGTGCCGACTTCGCTGAACTTGCCCTTGCCGTGCAGTTCGTCGAGCAGTGCTTCGAACTCGTGATCGGAAATCAGATCGCCGCCGGCCGCCGCCGCGCTGGGTGCTGCGGCTGCAGGCACCGAAGCGATGGCCGACTCCAGTGCCTCGACGGCGAAGTTGCCTTTGCCATGCAGCTGGTCCAGCAGTGCTTCAAATTCGTCATCAGTAATATCGGAACTGTCGCCCGCCGCTTTCGGTGCTTGTGGCGCAGCCGGAGCCGGCGCAACCGCATCGATGGCAAACTGGCCTTTACCGTGCAACTGATCGAGCAACGACTCGAACTCGGCATCGGTGATTTCGTCGCTGGCAGGTGGCTCGCTTGCAGGTGCTTGGGCAACCGCCGGCGCCTCGGCCTGTGCCTTGACGGCATTGAGCGAGTCCAGCAGTTGTTCGAATTCGGTATCGGTGATGTCGTCGGAAGCGGTTTCGGCCACCGGTTCTTCGATCACCTCGGCGACCGGCGCAGAGACCGCCTCGTCAGCCGATTGCGGCTCGGCCAGACGGGCCAGCGCCGCCAGCAATTCTGGCGTTGCAGCCGTGATCGGGCTGCGCTCGCGGACTTCGCTGAACATGCCGTTCACCGCGTCCAGCGCTTCGAGAACCACGTCCATCAGTTCCGAATCGACGCGACGCTCGCCCTTGCGCAGGATGTCGAACACGTTCTCGGCGATGTGGCAGCACTCCACCAGCTCGTTGAGCTGGAGGAAGCCGGCGCCCCCTTTTACAGTGTGAAAACCGCGAAAAATTGCATTGAGCAGATCCGCATCATCCGGACGGCTTTCCAGCTCGACCAGTTGCTCGGACAGTTGCTCTAGAATCTCGCCGGCCTCAACCAGGAAATCCTGAAGGATCTCTTCATCGGCGCCGAAGCTCATTAAGGGGGTGCTCCTACAGGTCTAAAAACCCAAAAAACCTGAAATTCCAAAACGCTAGAATCCAAGGCTGGATAACAAATCGTCCACATCGTCCTGACCGGACACAACGTCTTCTCTTTTATCGGCATGAATCTGCGGACCTTCACCCTGAGAGAGATGTTTTTGTGGATCTTTTTCAGCAAGCATCGCTTCACGGTCATGTTCGATGCCCGCAAAGCGGTCCACCTGACTGGCCATCAGCACGAGCTTGAGCAGGTTGCTTTCAACTTCGGTGACCAGTTGGGTCACGCGCTTGATCACTTGCCCCGTGAGGTCCTGGTAATCCTGGGCGAGCAGGATGTCGTTGAGGTTGCCCGACACCGCGCGGTTATCCGTGCCGCTGCGCGCCAGGAAGCCCTCGACCCGCCGGGCCAGTTCGCGGAACTCTTCGGCGCCGACTTCACGACGCATGAAGCGCCCCCAGTCCGCGCTCAAGGCCTGGGCTTCATCCGCCAGGCCGTTGACCAGCGGCGTGGCACTTTCCACCAGGTCCATGGTGCGGTTGGCCGCGGCTTCGGTCAGCTTGACAACGTACCCCAGGCGCTCGGCGGCATCGGTGATCTGCGACACTTCTTCGGCTTGCGGCATGTGAGGGTCAATCTGGAAATTGACGATCGCGCTGTGCAGCTCGCGGGTGAGCTTGCCCACCTCCTGATACAGGCCGCGGTCACGGGTCTGGTTGAGCTCATGGATCAATTGCACGGCGTCGCCGAACTTGCCTTTTTCAAGGCTCGCGACCAATTCGACGGCGTGTTTTTTCAGGGTCGACTCAAAGTCGCCCAATGAAGATTCGTTATTGCCCATAGCTCCCCCGTGGCGCACTCATCAACCGATGCGTTCGAAAATCTTCTCGATTTTTTCTTTCAACGCCTGGGCCGTGAAGGGTTTGACCACATAGCCGTTAACGCCGGCCTGGGCCGCTTCGATGATCTGCTCACGCTTGGCTTCAGCGGTCACCATCAGCACCGGCAGGTGCTTGAGCTTTTCATCGGCGCGCACGTGGCGCAGCAGATCGATACCGGTCATGCCAGGCATGTTCCAGTCCGTTACCAGAAAGTCGATGCTTCCGCTGTTGAGCACCGGGATGGCGGTAGTGCCATCGTCGGCCTCGACGGTGTTGGTGAACCCAAGGTCACGCAGCAGGTTCTTGATGATCCGCCGCATCGTTGAGAAGTCATCAACGATGAGGATTTTCATGTTCTTGTCCAATTCGACCTCCAAGCAGTCTTAAACGCGCCCAGCACCTGGACGCGCCATTTCAATCAATCCGGCAAAGCACTCAATGACTGTCTGGAGCACAACAGATCGCGACCGGGGCAGTTCAACACCACACCAGCCTCGTTCGCAGTGTCCCCACACTGCCTTCAGCGCGCTCGCCACTCCCCCAAACGCCCCCGCAAACGGGCCGCGCACTGGCTGTGTAACTGGCTGACCCGCGATTCGCTGACCCCCAGGACCTCACCGATTTCCTTGAGGTTCAACTCTTCGTCGTAGTACAGCGCCAACACCAGTCGCTCACGCTCCGGCAAATTGGCAATCGCATCCGCCAGCGCAGCCTGGAAGCGTTCATCTTCCAGATCGCGTGACGGCTCGAGATGAGCACTCGCGCCATCCTCGTGCAGCCCTTCGTGTTCGCCGTCCTGCAACAGATCGTCGAAACTGAATAAGCGGCTGCCCAGGGTGTCGTTCAAAATTCCGTAGTAATCGTCGAGACTCAATTGGAGTTCGGCCGCAACCTCGTGATCTTTAGCGTCACGGCCGGTTTTCGCTTCAATCGAGCGGATGGCATCGCTGACCATGCGCGTATTACGGTGGACCGAACGTGGCGCCCAGTCCCCCTTGCGCACTTCATCGAGCATGGCGCCGCGGATTCGAATGCCCGCGTACGTCTCGAAACTGGCGCCTTTGCTGGCGTCATATTTGGTCGACACTTCAAGCAGGCCGATCATCCCGGCCTGGATCAGGTCTTCGACCTGGACACTGGCCGGCAGGCGCGCCAGCAAGTGGTAAGCAATGCGTTTAACCAGCGGCGCGTAACGCTCGATCAGCTCGTACTGCGCATCGCGTGCCGACTTCTTGTAGAGGTTGTAGCCGCTGGCTGTCATAGCACAGGTCCTGCTGTCTGCTGCACGAGCCGCTCGACGAAGAATTCCAGGTGCCCACGCGGGTTGGCCGGCAGCGGCCAGGTATCGACCTTCTGCGCGATGGCCTTGAACGCCAGCGAGCACTTGGAGCGCGGGAACGCCTCGTAGACGGCGCGCTGCTTCTGCACAGCCTTGCGCACGCTTTCGTCGTAGGGCACCGCGCCGACGTATTGCAGGGCGACGTCGAGGAAGCGATCGGTGACCTTGGTCAACTTGGCGAACAGGTTGCGCCCTTCCTGCGGGCTCTGGGCCATGTTGGCCAGGACGCGGAAGCGGTTCATGCCGTAGTCGCGATTGAGCAACTTGATCAAGGCGTAGGCATCGGTAATCGAGGTCGGCTCGTCGCACACCACCAGCAGCACTTCCTGGGCGGCGCGAACGAAGCTGACGACCGACTCGCCGATGCCCGCGGCGGTATCGATCACCAGCACGTCGAGGTTGTCGCCGATATCACTGAAGGCCTGGATCAGGCCAGCGTGTTGCGCGGGGCTCAGATGCACCATGCTCTGAGTGCCGGAGGCGGCCGGAACGATACGGATGCCGCCTGGCCCCTGCAGCAATACATCGCGCAGTTCGCAGCGGCCCTCGATTACGTCGGCCAGGGTACGTTTGGGTGTCAGGCCCAGCAGAACATCGACGTTCGCCAGTCCCAGGTCGGCGTCCAGCAGCATGACGCGCCGGCCAAGCTCAGCCAAAGCCAGGGACAAGTTCACTGACACGTTAGTTTTCCCGACGCCACCTTTGCCGCCGGTCACCGCGATCACCTGTACGGGATGCATGCTGCCCATGTTATTTCTTTACCTTGTCTTGCATAGACGGAGGCCACATTACTGGCTGCGCGTTCGCAAACGGAACAATGCATGGCAGACCATCGATGTAGGTACAAAAACGATTCATTATTACCTCAGCCAACCTGCTTGGTCGGGCTGTGGTAGATATCAGCGAACATGTCAGCCATGGCTTCTTCGCTGGGTTCTTCCTGCATTTGCACGCTGACAGCGCGACTGACCAACTGATGACGGCGCGGCAGATGAAGATCATCCGGAATCCGCGGACCATCGGTCAGGTACGCCACCGGCAGCTCATGACTGATGGCGAGGCTCAACACCTCGCCCAGGCTTGCCGTTTCATCCAGTTTAGTCAGGATGCAGCCGGCGAGCCCGCAACGCTTGTAACTATGATAAGCGGCCGTTAGAACCTGTTTCTGGCTGGTGGTTGCCAGAACCAGATAATTTTTCGAGCGGATGCCACGACCGGCCAGGCTTTCGAGCTGCATGCGCAGGGCCGGGTCGCTGGCCTGCAGGCCGGCGGTATCGATCAGCACCACACGCTTGCGCAGCAGTGGCTCCAGCGCCTGCACCAGGGACTGGCCCGGATCGACGTGGGTCACCGGCACATTGAGGATGCGCCCCAGGGTCTTGAGCTGCTCCTGGGCGCCGATGCGGAAGCTGTCCATGCTCACCAGGGCAATGTTGTTCGCGCCGTACTTGAGCACGTAACGCGCAGCCAGCTTGGCCAGGGTGGTGGTCTTGCCCATGCCGGCAGGGCCGACCATGGCGATCACACCGCCCTCTTCCAGCGGCTCGATTTCCGGGGTAGCGATCATCCGCGCCAGGTGCGCCAGCAACATGCGCCAGGCCTGACGGGGTTCTTCGATATCGCTGATCAGCGCCAGCAGGTCGCGCGACAGCGGGCCGGACAGGCCGATGCGTTGCAGGCGGCGCCAGAGGTTGGCCTGGTCGGGACGGCTGCCTTGCAGCTGGTTCCAGGCCAGGGAGCCGAGTTGTACTTCCATGAGTTCGCGCAGGCTGTTGAGCTCGAAGCGCATCGAGTCGAACGCGCGCGGGTCGACGCCACCGGCTGCCGGCGCAGCGGCCGGTGCGGGGCGACGGGGTTCGGCGTACGTCGGTTCGATCAGCGGCTCGGCGGCGGTCAGCGGCAAGCCGGCGAACAACTGGCGATTGGTGCTCTTGTCGCTCTCGCCATCGCTGCGCAGGCTCAATTCGGCCTGGGCGGTGACGATCCGCGACTGAGTCTTGCGCAGCTCGTCTTCGAGCTCCATGTTCGGAACACGCGGCGCCAGCGCCGACAACTTGTAATCCAGCGCAGCCGTCAGCTCGACACCACCGGCAATGCGCCGGTTGCCAATAATGGCGGCATCAGCGCCCAGCTCATCACGAACCAGCTTCATGGCCTGACGCATATCGGCGGCGAAAAAACGCTTAACTTGCATAAACCACTACCTCAGCCGTTGGGCCCTACTGTCGCAACGATGGTCACTTGCTTGTTGTCAGGGATTTCCTGGTAAGCCAACACGTGCAAACCCGGGACTGCGAGCCGGCCAAATCGCGAGAGCATCGCGCGAACCGGACCGGCCACCAGCAGAATCACCGGCTGACCTTGCATCTCCTGGCGCTGCGCTGCGTCGATCAGCGAGCGCTGCAGCTTCTCCGCCATGCTTGGCTCCAGCAGAACGCCCTCTTCAGAGCCTTGTCCTGCCTTCTGCAGACTATTGAGCAATATCTGTTCCAACCTTGGCTCCAGCGTGATAACTGGCAGCTCCGACTCAGTGCCTACAATGCTTTGGACGATTGCACGGGATACGCCAACCCGCACGGCAGCCACCAGCGCGGCGGTATCTTGACTCTTGGCGGCATTGTTGGCGATCGCCTCGGCAATGCTGCGGATATCGCGTACAGGCACCTGTTCGGCCAACAGCGCTTGCAGCACCTTGAGCAGCTGCGACAGCGAAACCACGCCCGGCACCAGCTCCTCGGCCAGCTTTGGCGAGCTTTTGGCCAGCAATTGCATGAGTTGCTGCACTTCTTCGTGACCGATCAGTTCACTGGAATGCTTGTAGAGTATCTGGTTCAAGTGGGTGGCCACCACTGTACTGGCATCGACCACGGTATATCCGAGCGATTGCGCCTGGGCGCGCTGGCTGATTTCGATCCAGACCGCCTCCAGGCCGAAAGCCGGATCTTTGGCGGTAATGCCGTTGAGCGTGCCGTAGACCTGCCCCGGGTTGATCGCCAGCTCGCGGTCCGGGTAAATCTCCGCTTCGGCCAGGATCACCCCCATGAGGGTCAGGCGATAGGCACTGGGCGCCAGGTCGAGGTTGTCGCGGATATGCACGGTCGGCATCAGGAAGCCCAGATCCTGGGACAGCTTCTTGCGCACCCCCTTGATCCGCGCCAGCAACTGGCCGCCCTGGTTGCGGTCCACCAAAGGAATCAGGCGATAACCCACTTCCAGGCCGATCATGTCGATAGGCGTCACGTCATCCCAGCCAAGCTCCTTGGTTTCCTGGGCGCGGGCCGGCGACGGCAGCAGTTCCTGCTGGCGCTTGACCTCTTGCAGGGCCTGCACCTTGGCGACGTTCTGCTTCTTCCAGAACAGGTAGGCGCCACCGGCCGCCATGGCCGCCATGCTGAGGAACGAGAAGTGCGGCATGCCGGGCACCAGGCCCATGACCGCCATCAGGCCTGCCGCCACCGCCAGCGCCTTGGGCGAAGCGAACATCTGCCGATTGATCTGCTTGCCCATGTCTTCCGAACCGGAAGCACGGGTCACCATGATGGCCGCCGCTGTCGATAACAACAGTGATGGCAATTGCGCCACCAAACCGTCACCGATGGTCAGCAGCGCATACACCTTGCCGGCGTCGCCGAAGGTCATGCCGTGCTGGAAGATACCGACCGCCATGCCGCCGATCAGGTTGATGAACAGGATCAACAGGCCGGCGATGGCGTCACCCCGGACGAATTTGCTGGCACCGTCCATGGAGCCGTAGAACTCGGCCTCCTGGGCCACTTCCGAGCGGCGCGCCTTGGCCTGGGCCTGATCGATCAGGCCGGCGTTGAGGTCGGCGTCGATCGCCATTTGCTTGCCGGGCATCGCATCGAGGGTGAAACGCGCGCTCACCTCGGAAATCCGCCCCGCACCCTTGGTCACCACGACGAAGTTGATGATCATCAGGATCGCGAAGACCACGATACCGACCACGTAGTTACCGCCGATCACCACCTCGCCGAACGCCTGGATCACCTTGCCGGCCGCCGCATGACCGTCCTGGCCGTGAAGCATCACCACCCGCGTGGAGGCCACGTTCAACGCCAGGCGCAACAGCGTCGCCACCAGCAGAATGGTCGGGAACACCGCGAAATCCAGCGGGCGCAAGGCGTAGACGCACACCAGCAGCACGACGATGGACAGGGCAATGTTGAAGGTGAAGAACACGTCGAGCAGGAACGGCGGCACCGGCAACATCATCATCGCCAGCATGACCAGCAACAACAGCGGCACGCCCAGATTGCCCCGACTGAGGTCGGCGACGTTTGTGCGAGCTGTGTTGATTAACTGAGAGCGATCCACCGGTTTTCCCCGTTCCTTTAAAGCAAACTTTTGACGCCTGAAGCAGGCGCAGAGCGGCTACTGCAAGAAGCTTTCCAACTTTTGCGGCAGGAGAAATAGAGTGTTTTTTCAGGGGGATATGCATCGCCTGGGCTGACGCCATCGCGGGCAAGCCACGCTCCCACAAGTTATCGCCAAACCTGTGGGAGCGGGCTTGCCCGCGAAGGGGCCATCAGCAGCAGCGCAAAACTCAGGAATCGCGGCGCAGATCCGGCGGAATCGGCAGGTCATCCTTGAGCGGATCCGGCCGTTTGCCCTTGCCCGCCCGGTACTGGCGGATCTGATAGACGTAAGCCAGTACCTGGGCAACCGCCAGATAGAGCCCGCCGGGAATTTCCTGCTCCAGTTCGGTGGAGTAGTAGATCGAACGCGCCAGCGCCGGCGACTCCAGCAGCAGGATCTCGTTGGCCGCCGCGATCTCGCGGATCTTCAGGGCCAGGAAGTCGCTGCCCTTGGCCAGCAACACCGGCGCATTGCCCTTCTCCGGGTCGTACTTGAGGGCCACGGCGTAGTGCGTCGGGTTGGTGATGACCACGTCGGCCTCGGGAATCGCCGCCATCATCCGCCGTTGGGACATTTCGCGCTGCAGCTGTCGAATCCGCTGCTTGACCTCCGGCCGCCCATCCTGGTCCTTGTGCTCGTCACGCACTTCCTGCTTGGTCATCAGCAGTTTCTTGTGGCTTTCCCAGAGTTGCACCGGCACGTCCACCACGGCGATGAGGATCAACCCGCACGCCATCCACAGGGTGCTCCAGCCCACCACTTGCAGGCTATGGATGATTGCCATGTCCAGGGGCTCATGGGCAATGCGCAGCAGGTCGTCGATGTCCGACGACAACACCGCCAGCGCCACGAACAGGATGATGATGAATTTGGCCAGGGCCTTGATCAGCTCCACCAGCGATTTGGTCGAGAACATGCGCTTGAGCCCGGGACCGGGGTTCAAGCGGCTGAACTTGGGCGCCATGGAGCTCGCCGCGAACAGCCAGCCGCCCAGGGAAATCGGACCGATGATGGCGGCCAGCACCAGGGTGATCATCACCGGCTGGATCGACCACAGGGCAATTTGCCCGGAACGCATCAGGTAGGTGGCCATGGAGCGCTGATCCAGGATCACTTCGCGCGGCAGCGAGAAGTTGAGACGCATCAGCTCCATCATGTCCTGCGCCATGGCCCCGCCGAAAATCAACAACGCCGAGGCACCGACCAGCATGATCGCCAGGGTGTTGAGCTCCTTGGAGCGCGCTACCTCACCCTTTTCACGGGAGTCCTGCTTGCGCTTCTCCGTGGGGTCTTCTGTTTTGTCCTGACCGCTTTCGCTCTCAGCCATGACTCAGCTCGCCCGTGCCATATCGCGCAACAACTGCAAGGCTTCGGTGGCCAGCGGTTGGTACTGATTGAGGATGTCCGCCAGCCCGACCCAGACGATAAACAGCCCCAGGACCAGGATCAGCGGGAAGCCGACCGAGAAAATGTTCAACTGCGGCGCCGCGCGGGTCATGACGCCAAACGCGATGTTGACCACCAGCAGCGCGGTGATCGCCGGCAGCACCAGCAACAACGCCGAACCGAGCACCCAGCCAAGCTTGCCGGCCAGCTCCCAGTAGTGATTGACCATCAGGCCGCCGCCTACCGGCAGCGTGGTGAAGCTCTCGGTGAGGATCTCGAACACCACCAGATGACCGTTCATGGACAGGAACAGCAGCGTCACCAGCATGGTGAAGAATTGCCCGATCACCGCCGTCGATACGCCGTTGGCCGGGTCGATCATCGAGGCGAAGCCCATGCCCATCTGGATCGCGACGATCTGCCCGGCGACCACAAAGGCCTGGAAGAACAGCTGCAGGGAAAAACCCATCACCGCGCCGATGAGGATTTGCTCGGCGATCAGCAGCAGCCCGCTCAAGTCCAGCGGATTGACCGGAGGCATCGGTGGCAGGCCCGGCGCGATGACCACGGTAATGGCCAGGGCGAAATACAGGCGGATGCGCCGCGGCAGCAGGGTCGTGCCGAATACCGGCATGACCATCAGCAAGGAGCCGACGCGAAACAGCGGCAACATGAATGTCGCCACCCAGGTGCTGATCTGGGTATCGGTCAGCGCAAGCAGTGACATGGCTTAGCCGATGACCTGGGGAATGCTGCCGTACAGCTGCAGGATATATTCCATGAAGGTCTGCACCAGCCATGGACCGCCAACGATCAGCGTCACCAGCATCACCAGCAGGCGCGGCAAAAAGCTCAGGGTCTGTTCGTTGATCTGGGTGGCGGCCTGGAACATCGCCACCAGCAGGCCCACCAGCAGACTCGGAATCACCAGCACCGCCACCATCATGGTGGTCAGCCACAGCGCTTCACGGAAAATATCGACCGCAACTTCCGGCGTCATGGCGACACACCTCCAAAGCTGCTCGCCAGCGTACCGATGATCAGCGCCCAGCCATCCACCAGCACGAACAACATGATCTTGAACGGCAGGGAAATGATCAGCGGCGAGAGCATCATCATACCCATGGCCATCAACACACTGGCCACGACCAGGTCGATGATCAGGAATGGAATGAAGATCATGAAACCGATCTGGAACGCGGTTTTCAGCTCGGAGGTCACGAAGGCCGGCACCAGGATGGTCAAAGGCGCCTGATCCGGCGTCGCGATGTCAGTGCGCTTGGACAGGCGCATGAACAGCTCCAGATCGCTGGTGCGGGTCTGGGCGAGCATGAAATCCTTGATCGGCACCTGCGCCTTGGCCACCGCGTCCTGGGCCGTGAGCTTTTCCGCCAGATACGGCTGCAAGGCGTCCTGGTTCACCCGGTCGAACACCGGCGCCATGATGAACAGGGTCAGGAACAGCGCCATGCCGGTGAGGATCTGGTTCGACGGTGTCTGCTGCAGGCCCAGGGCCTGGCGAAGGATCGAGAAGACAATGATGATCCGGGTGAAGCTGGTCATCAGCATGACAAACGCCGGGATGAAACTCAGCGCGGTCATGATCAGCAGGATCTGCAGGCTGACCGAGTATTCCTGCGCACCCTGCGCATTGGTGCCCAGGGTGATGGCCGGGATCGACAGCGGATCGGCGGCCAATGCCAACGGCGCGGCCAGCATCAGGGCCAGCGTCAAGACGATGCGTAGCGCACCCATTACTTCTTATCCTTGTGATCTTTACCCAGCATCTCCAGCAGGCGCTGGGCAAATTCCGGCGTCGCCTTCTCGGCGCTCGGCACTTGCACCGGCTCCTTGAGGACGTGCAGCGCCGTGATGCTGCCGGGGCTCAGGCCCAACAGGATCTGCTCGTTGCCGACCTGCACCAGCATCAGGCGGTCACGCGGCCCCAGCGCACGGGAGCCGACGATGTCGATCACCTGCCCCTTGCCCGCCGGACCGGCCTGCTGGACCCGGCGCAGCAACCAGGCGAGGAGGAAGATCAGCCCCAGCACCAGCAGCAAGCCGAACACCAGTTGCGTCAGCTGACCGCCCACCCCGCTGCTCACCGCCGGCGCAGCAGCCGTGGCCGCCGTGGCGACAGGTTCAGCCGCCAGCACGCTGAACGGCATTGCCAGGACAAACCCGAGAACCCTTTTCACTCAGCGCAGCTTCTTGATGCGTTCGCTCGGGCTGATCACGTCCGTCAGGCGGATGCCAAACTTCTCGTTGACCACCACCACTTCGCCGTGGGCGATGAGCGTGCCGTTGACCAGCACGTCCAGCGGCTCGCCGGCCAGGCGATCGAGCTCGATCACCGAACCCTGGTTGAGTTGCAGCAGGTTGCGGATGTTGATGTCGGTGCTGCCCACTTCCATGGAAATCGACACCGGGATATCAAGGATCACGTCCAGGTTCGGGCCTTCGAGGCTCACCGGATCGTTGTTTTTCGGCACGCTGCCGAACTCTTCCATCGGCAGGCGGTTGGACGCGGAGTTGCCGGAATCGGCAGCCAGCAAGGCGTCGATGTCGGCCTGCCCGGCATCGCCGGTTTCTTCCAGGGCCGCAGCCCACTCATCGGCCAGAGCCTGATCGTCTTGCGTACTCATAGTGTCGGTGTCCTCGGCGAGCAAAAATTCAGAATTCGGTTAATTGCGAACGGGTACGAGCGCCGGTCAGCGGCGCTCGATCGGCTCGATCACTTGCAACGCCAGGTTGCCCTTGTGCGAGCCCATCTTGACCTTGAAGGCCGGCACGCCGTTGGCGCGCATGATCATTTCTTCCGGCATGTCGACCGGGATCACATCCCCCGGCTGCATGTGCAGGATGTCGCGCAGGCGCAACTGCCGGCGGGCCACGGTCGCACCGATCGGCACATCGACGTCCAGCACGTCCTGGCGCAGGGCGTTGACCCAGCGCTCGTCCTGGTCGTCGAGGTCCGACTGGAAGCCGGCGTCGAGCATTTCGCGCACCGGCTCGATCATCGAGTACGGCATGGTCACGTGCAGGTCGCCGCCACCGCCATCGAGTTCGATGTGGAAGGTCGACACCACAATGGCTTCGCTCGGGCCGACGATGTTGGCCATGGCCGGGTTCACTTCCGAGTTGATGTACTCGAAGTTGACTTCCATGATCGCCTGCCAGGCTTCTTTCAAGTCGACGAACGCCTGCTCCAGCACCATGCGCACCACACGCAGTTCGGTCGGGGTGAATTCACGCCCTTCGATCTTGGCGTGGCGGCCGTCGCCGCCGAAGAAGTTGTCCACCAGCTTGAACACCAGCTTGGCGTCGAGGATGAACAGCGCAGTGCCGCGCAGCGGTTTGATCTTGACCAGGTTGAGGCTGGTCGGCACGTACAGCGAGTGCACGTATTCGCCGAACTTCATCACCTGCACGCCACCGACCGCCACGTCCGCCGAGCGGCGCAGCATGTTGAACATGCTGATGCGGGTGTAGCGGGCGAAACGCTCGTTGATCATTTCCAGGGTCGGCATGCGTCCACGCACGATGCGATCCTGGCTGGTCAGGTCGTAGCTTTTGACGGTGCCGGGTTCGGCAGCGTTTTCGGTCTGTACCAGACCATCGTCGACGCCATGCAACAGCGCGTCGATCTCATCCTGGGACAGCAGGTCCTGCACGGCCATGTCGTGTTCCTACTGCAGTACGAAATTAGTGAAAAGCAACTGTTCGATGACCACTTTGCCGAGCTCTTTCTGCGCCACTTCCTGGACGCTGGCGGTGGCTTTCTGCCGCAGCATTTCCTGACCGACCGGCGAGGCGAGGGTCGCGAAGTCCTGCCCGGAGAACAGCATGACCAGGTTGTTGCGGATCACCGGCATATGGACCTTGAGTGCCTCCAGGTCCGCCTGGTTGCGCGCGAGCATGGTGATGCTCACTTGCATGTAGCGCTGGCGACCGTTCTGGTTGAAGTTGGCCACGAAAGCCGGTGCCATCGGTTCGAAAATCGCTGGCTGTTTACCGACCGGAGCGGCCTGTTCCTCGGCGACGGCAGGCTTGCCCTGGGCGCTGTGCATGAAGTACCAGGTCGCGCCCACGGAGACACCGATCGCCAGCAGCAGGGCCACCACGATCAGGACAATCAGCTTGAGTTTGCCTTTGGTTGCGGGTTCTTTTACTGCTGCGTCGCTCTTCGCCATGCCAATAATCCGTCACTAATCGGGTTTTCACAGTCGCACGGCAAGGCAAGAGCAAGTGTTATGCCAGAACGGTTGGCAGGTATTGGAGACAGCGCCGATCTGTAGGAGCCGGCTTGCTGGCGAAGCGGCTGTGTCAGCAAGAACCATGTCACTGACAGACCGCCATCGCTGGCAAGCCAGCTCCTACAGGTGAGGGGGTGTTCTGGTCAGGCGTAGTAATCGACCACACTGGAGCCGATCACGCTGGTGGTATTGGCGGCCACTTCAGCGACGCTTGGCGCAACGTCGTCACCGACCGGGTCGAGACGGCCACCGCTCGCATTGCTGCGACCGCTTTGCGCCTGTTGGTTTTGCCCCTGGTCTTGCGAACCGCGGGACTGGTCCGAAACGTTGACATCGACCTGCCCCATACCCTGCTGGGCGAACATGTCGCGCAAGCGATGAACCTGGCCATCCAGCGCTTCACGCACGCCCGGATGCGCGCTCATGAAGGTGACCTGGGTCTGTTGATCGGGAACCATGCTCACCCGAATGTCCAAGCGTCCAAGCTCGGCGGGCTGCAACTGGATGTCCGCCGCCTTGAGGTTGGCGCTGGACAGGTACATGACCCGGTTCACCACCTCTTCGGTCCAGCCGTTCTGGTGCATGGCGATCGGCTGGTTCACCGGCAAGGCATTGGTGGTCTTCGGCGTGGCCGCCTGGGTCAGCGCGGCCAGGCGGTTGGCGAAATCATCGACACGGGTGTCGCTGCTGGCGGACTTGAGGTCCTTCAGGCCGTCATCGATCAAGCCGCTGAAAGCCTTGTCGTCGCCCTGAGCAGTGCTGTCCTTGTCCGCCTGGACATCCAGCATGGTCGCCATGCCGGCGGCAAAGTTTTGCGCCGACGTCAGCTCACCGTCAGCCTGGGCTTGTGTCTGCGTCGATGCTGCCTTTGGCTGCGCCTGGCTGGAAGCCGATACGTGCCCGCTCTGCTCCATCGCCAGGCGTAACGCCGGCAGGGCGTCGAGCGGATCGGCCTCGGGGTCGAAGTCGCCGTCAGTGCCGGTAGGCGCCGCAACGTTTGCAGGCGCGACCGCCGCAGCAAGCGAGGCTTCAACCGCTGGCTGCACTGCATCGGCTACGGCAGGCGTTGCTGGCGCAGGCTGGGTGGTTGGCTGCAACGCAGGATCCAGCGCCGGATCGACCGGCGCGGCATCGACGATCGGAGCCGGTTCGGCATCTGACCCATCATCGCCGGCGCTCTTGTCGTCAGCCTGCACCGGTTTGTCGGCAGGCAAGGATTTGCCGCCATCGGCAACCACCGGCTCATCGGCGGCAGATTTGTCTTCACCTGCGTCTTTCCTGGCGGCGACGTCCGAGGTTTTGTCGCGACCTGGCTTGACCGAGGCATCCGCCACCGCATCGGGCTTGCTTTGAGCCTGACTGGCGTAGACACGAGCGAAGCTTGCGGCCTTGTCCCCGGGCTCGGCGGCCGGCGCCGAAGGATTGGCGGAGGCGGCCTGAGTCTGGGCCTGCCTGGAGGCCTGAAGCAGAATATTCGGGGTAACGGGCATGAAACGGTCTCCGCTGCACAGGGCTCGTAAGTACAGTTGGGTCAGATAACTGCAAAGGTCGAGCCAGTTTCACTCGATAGAGACCAAAAGCAGGGCATGCTCAGATTTTTGCCGGGCAACGCTGTCGCTCGGCTTCGTACAGAGGCCGGACAGAGGCAAACTCGCGATCGATTTCGCGGACCAGTTCCTGAATGTCGTTGACGGGCAGAGTCCTGGCCTGCTGCTCAAGTTGATGGCACAGCTCGGTCAGCCTGACGGCACCCATATTGCTGCTGCTGCCTTTGAAACTGTGGGCGGCTTCAACGAGCCGGTCGCCACTGTCAGCCGTTCTCAGGACTTTCAGGCGCTCTTCGGAGTCCGCAAGAAAGATATCGAGCAGATCCGGATAACTCTCCTCCATCACTTCCTGCAATGCACTCAGCACGTTGCGGTCCACATGTGTCTCGTCCACTTGCTCACTCCTTGATCAAGAATGCGCGGATTATGCCAGAGCCTCCCAGATAAACTCCACGCGTGCACTTCGACCATTGTCGGTCCAGCGGGCATTACGCCCCAACTGGCGGATCAGACTGACCCCGCGTCCCGACAGGCGGATGTCTTCCAAAGGTCTTGCCATCACCCGCTCGACATCGAAACCCTTGCCGCTGTCTTCGACGTGAATGGTCAGGCAACCGCCATCGTCCGTCGGCGTCACCTGCAAATGTACCCGTACATAGCCTTCCTGCAGCTCGCCGAGGCGGGTACTGCGCTCTTGATAATACCGCGCGAATCCCGAGGCATTGCGCTTGAGGCTCGAGTCCAGCCCCAGCACGCCATGCTCCAGCGCATTGGAATAGAGCTCCGCCAGCACACTGTAGAGCGCACCGCTTTGAGCCCGAAGGCCATGTACCTCGAGCAGCAGCTGCAACAGGTATGGCAACGGATTGAACCGCTTGAGCGTGGCCGCGCGAAACTCGAAGCTCACCGACCAGTCCAGCGGGCACGACTGGCCGCTGTCGGAGTAGACCAATGCCGGCGGCGTGATCTGCGCCGGCTCCAGCAGGCTGATTTCGACCATGCTGACATCGTCGCGCGCTTCCCCGCCAAAATCGCGGAGCGCCTGCTCGATCTCTTCGAACAGCGCATCCGCCTGACGATTGGCGGCGAATACCTGCTGCAATCGTTGCACGCCAAACAACTGTTCATTGGCGTCGCAGGTGTCGATCACCCCATCGGACAAGAGGAACACCCGGTCCCCGAGCGCCATGGGAAACACTTCGGTGCGCTCATCGAAGGATTCCGGGCTCAGCACCCCCAGAGGCAGGTGCCGCGCCGGCAAGGGGATTCGCTCGCCACTGGCCATGCAATGCAGGTAACCGTCCGGCATTCCGCCATTCCAGACCTCCACCGAACGGCGCTGAAAACTCAGGCACAGCAACGTGGCGCAACAAAACATGTCCACCGGCAGGATGCGCTTGAGCTTGGCATTCATTTCACGCAGGGTTTCCGCCAGGCCATAGCCCTTGGCGGTCATCCCGTAAAAGACTTCGGCCAGGGGCATGGCGCCCACGGCCGCCGGCAGACCGTGACCGGTGAAATCGCCCAGCAGTACGTGCATGTCCCCGGCCGGCGTGAACGCGGCCAGCAACAGGTCGCCGTTGAACAGCGCATAGGGCGATTGCAGATAACGGATGTTCGGCGCGGCATTCAGGCAGCCGGAGTGCGCCACCTTGTCGAAAACGGCCTTGGCCACGCGCTGCTCGTTGAGCAGGTACTCGTGATGCCGGGCGATCTGGTCACGCTGCTGCAGAACGGTGTCCTGCAAGCGCCGCAAGCGATCCATCGCCTTGATCTTGGCCGCGAGAATCACCTGGTTATAGGGTTTTGCCAGAAAGTCGTCACCGCCGACCTCCAGACAACGGGCCAGGGCCTCGCTTTCGGACAACGAGGTGAGGAAGATGATCGGCACCAGGGTTTCCCCGGCCAGGGCCTTGATTTGCCGGGCCGCCTCGAAGCCGTCCATGACCGGCATCATTGCATCCATCAACACCAGGTGCGGTTGTTGCCGGCCAAACGCCTCGACCGCCTCGGCACCGTTGGCCGCCGTCAGCACTTCATGCCCCTGGCGGCGCAGGATGCTGGACAACAGCAGGCGATCGGCGGCGCTGTCCTCGGCAATCAGGATCGTCAGCGGCTCCATGGGCTGCATGGCAATCAACTGATGTCGAACAGCTTGTCGAAGTTGGAGATGGCGAGGATTTTGCGCACGTCGGTACTGCTGTTGACCACGCGGATGTCGGAGTCGTCGCCACCGGCGTGATCGCGCAGCAAAAGCAGCATGCCCAGGGCCGAACTGTCGAGGTAAGTGGCTTCTTTGAGGTCGACCACAACCGCCGAAAGCTGTTTATCTTCGTAGGACTGGCGAAATTCCTGATGCTTGGCGAAATCGAAACGGCCCTTGATCGAAATAGTCAGCTTTTGCCCATCCTGGGACACTTCTGTTAGGACTGACATGTCATGGCTTCCTTGTCATTGAGGAACCTGCTTGTACAAGGTTTAGCATCGGCTACAGGTTGCGGCAAGGCTGAAGACTGCACGACCTGTGGGAGCGTGGCTTGCCCGCGAAGAACGATAACGCGCATGACCTGACTCAATAGGGATTCTCGCGCGGCAGGCGCTGGGACAGTTCATCCAGCAATTTCTGTTCGCGCCGGTCTTCGAGCGCCCGCGCTTCATCGGCATAGCGCTGCACCAGTTTGCGCAAGCCTTCGACCCGGGCAAAGGCCTGCTGCCAGGTTTCCCGGGCCTTGTTCAGGTTGTTTTGATGCCAGGCCAGGCTTTGCCGTTGCTGGTCAATCGCCGTGCCCAGTTGCGCAAGGAAGCCCTGATAGCCCAGCAACCATTGGCCCGAGACGCCGCCGCTGCCGCGTACGATCCATTGTTCCTGGTAGTCGAGGCGGAAGGCCTCGAGGTCGGCAAGCTTGCTTTCCGCCAGGCGAACCTGCCCTTGAAAGTGCCCCAGGCGCTGGACCGCGGTTTTCTCGGCCTTTTCGGCCATTTCCACCACCGGCGCCAGCCGCCCTGCCCGAGTCTGCGCCATGCGCGCTTAACCGCCCGCCGCGGGCGCGAAGATCGAGGCGAGATACGCTTCGCTTTCGCCCAGGCTGATGCTGTCGTTGAGGCCCTGGCGCAGGTATTTGACCAGTTGCGGTTGCAGGGAAATCGCCAGGTCGGTTTCGCGATCGCCGCCGGCGACATAAGCGCCAACGCTGATCAGGTCGCGGCTCTGTTGATAACGCGACCACAATTGCTTGAAGTACTGCGCACGAACCATGTGTTCCGGCGACACCACCGCCGGCATCACCCGGCTGATGGACGCCTCGATGTCGATGGCCGGGTAATGCCCTTCCTCGGCCAGACGCCGGGACAGCACGATGTGTCCGTCGAGCACGCCCCGCGCCGAGTCGGCAATCGGGTCCTGCTGGTCATCGCCTTCGGACAACACGGTGTAGAACGCGGTGATTGAACCACCGCCCTTCTCCGCATTACCGGCCCGCTCCACCAGTTTCGGCAGCTTGGCGAACACCGATGGCGGATAACCCTTGGTCGCCGGCGGTTCGCCGATGGCCAGGGCGATCTCCCGCTGGGCCTGGGCGAAACGCGTGAGGGAATCCATCAGCAACAGGACGTTCTTGCCCTTGTCGCGGAAATACTCGGCGATGCGCGTGCAATACATGGCCGCGCGCAAGCGCATCAACGGTGCATCGTCCGCCGGGGACGCCACCACCACTGAGCGCTTGAGCCCTTCTTCACCGAGGATGTGCTCGATGAACTCCTTAACTTCACGACCCCGCTCACCGATCAGCCCGACGACGATGATGTCGGCTTCGGTGAAGCGGGTCATCATGCCCAACAGCACGGATTTACCGACACCGGTACCGGCAAACAGCCCGAGCCGCTGGCCACGGCCGACCGTCAACATGCCGTTGATGCAACGGATGCCCACGTCCAGCGGTTCGCTGATCGGTTCGCGCTTGAGCGGGTTGATGGTCGGGCCATCCATCGGCACCCAGTCTTCGGCTTTCATCCCGCCCTTGCCGTCCAGCGCGCGACCGGCACCGTCGAGAACCCGCCCGAGCATGCTCATGCCCATGGGCAGGCGACCGGTATCGGCCAGTGGCACCACGCGGGCACCGGGCGCAATGCCGGCGACACTGCCGACCGGCATCAGGAAAACCTTGCTGCCGGAGAAACCCATCACCTCGGCTTCGACCTGCACCGGGTGGTAGCTGTCGTCGTTGATCACCATGCAGCGGCTGCCCATGGCGGCGCGCAGGCCTTCGGCTTCGAGGGTCAGGCCGACCATGCGCAGCAGGCGGCCTTCAAGGATCGGCGCGCCCGCAAGCTCAGTGGCCTCGGCATAGCTGCCCAGGCGCTTGGCGAAGCTGGTGCGCTCAAGGCGCATCGGGCGCATCCGGCTCTGGCGCGGCGGCAGGCTTGCTGTCGACCGGCAGGTCCAGGCTCAGGTCTGGCGCGGCCGGGTGCAGGGCCTGCTCGTGCAACTGGTCGAACAGCTTGTCCATCACCCGCGCGACGCGGGTTTCGACCGTGGCGTCAATGCGGCTGTGTTCTGTCTCGACCCGGCAACCACCAGGCAACAACGCTTCGTCCTCGACGATGCGCCAGGTTTCTTCATGGCGTTCGCGCAGGGCCTTGACCTGCTCGAAGTCCTGCGGATTGATGTACAGCCGCACATTGCCCACGCCCAACGGCAGGAGCTTGAGGGCATCGCGCATGACGTGTTCGATCTGCGTCGAGTCGATGGCCAGCTCGCGCTGGATCACCTGCCCGGTGATGTGTTGCACCAGGTCGACCAGGGACTTTTCGATCTGGGTGTCCTGCTCGGCGATGGGCTCGAACAGGTGCGTCATCAATTGCTCCAGCGCCCCGATCTTGGCGGCCAGGACCACTTCGGCTTCCTGGCGGACCTTGAGCGTGGTGCTGTGGAACCCTTCCTTCTCACCCACCGCGAAACCTTCGTTGTAGGCTTCCTGGCGAATGCTTTCGAGTTCTTCGAGGGTCAGTGGCTGGACTTCCTCCAGCGGCACTTCCTCCATTTCCGGCGGCTCGGGTTCAGGCTCAGGTTCCGGCTCGGGTACCGGCGGGTCGAAGCTGGGCAGCGCCCAGGACTCGAAGCCACTGACATCCCTGGCCCGGATCAGGTCAGTGGGTGCATCATCATTCTTGACCATGGTGTTAGATCATTTCCTCGCCGCCCTTGCCGCCGAGAACGATTTCTCCGGCTTCGGCCATACGGCGGGCGATGGTGAGGATTTCCTTCTGCGCGGTTTCGACGTCGCTGACGCGCACCGGGCCCTTGGCTTCCAGGTCGTCGCGCAACAGTTCGGCCGCACGCTTGGACATGTTCTTGAAGATCTTCTCCTTGACGCCTTCGTCCGACCCCTTGAGGGCCAGCACCAGCACATCGGAGGACACTTCACGCAGCAGCGCCTGGATGCCGCGGTCGTCGACATCGGCCAGGTTGTTGAACACGAACATGAGGTCTTCGATCTGACCGGACAGGTCTTCGTCGACTTCGCGGATCGAATCCATGAGCTGGCCTTCGATCGAGCTGTCGAGGAAGTTCATGATGTCCGCCGCGCGCTTGATGCCACCCAGGGTGGTGCGCGAGGCATTCGAGTTGCCGGAGAACTGCTTCTCGAGAATCTGGTTGAGTTCTTTCAGGGCTGCCGGTTGCACGGTGTTCAACGAAGACACGCGCAGGATGATGTCCAGCCGCACCTTGTGGTCGAAGTTGCCGAGCACTTCACCGGCCTGGTCCGGATCGAGGTACGCCACCACGATCGCCTGGATCTGCGGGTGCTCGTAACGGATCACGTCGGCGACGGCGCGCGGCTCCATCCACTTCAGGCTGTCGAGCCCGCTGGTGTTGCCACCGAGCAGGATGCGGTCGATCAGGCCGTTGGCCTTGTCCTCGCCCAGGGCCTGGGTGAGCATCTTGCGCACGTAGTCGTCGGAGCCGACGCCCAGGCTGGTCTGGTCGCCGACGATATCGACGAACTCGCTCATCACCTGCTCGACCTGCTCGCGGTGCACATTCCCCATCTGGGCCATGGCCACGCCCACGCGCTGGACCTCTTTGGGCCCCATGTGACGCAGCACCTGCGCGGCATCGGTGGAGCCCAGGGACAGCAACAGGATCGCGGCCTTGTCGACCTTGGACAGTTTGGCGGCAACGGCTCGGTTATCACTCATCTGCGTTAATCCACTCTTTCACGACCTGGGCGACACGACCCGGATCTTCTGCCACCAGACTCTTGATTGCGTTCAACTGAGCGTCATAGCCTTCGCTCGGGCTCGGCAGCAGAATGCTTTGCGGGCCGCCGAGGCTGACGCGGTCGTTGGCCAGTTCGCCATCCAGACCGCCCATGCCACCCAGCTCGACATCGCTGCCGATACCGGCCAGCTGCTTGCCCTTGCCGCCACCGGTGATGTTGTTGAGCACCGGACGCAGCACACCGAACACCAGCACCAGAATGAACAACACACCCAGCACTTGCTTGACGATGTCCCAGAACCAGGGCTGGGAGTAGAACGGAATATCGGCAATCACTTCACCGCGCTCGGCGGAGAACGGCATGTTGATCACGCTGACGCTGTCACCCCGGCTGGCGTCGAAGCCGACCGCGTCCTGCACCAGGCGAGTGAAGCGCGCCAGTTCATCGGCACTCCACGGCGCACGGGTGGTTTCGCCGTTGGCCGCGTTGATCTTGACCTGATCGTCGACCACCACCGACACCGACAGGCGATTCAATCGGCCCTGCTGCTGCTTGGTGTGGCTGATGGAACGGTCGAGCTCGAAGTTCTTGGTGGACTGTTGACGCTTGTCCGCCGGATACGGCGCGAGCATTGGCTGGCCGGTGGCCGGGTCCATGATTTGCTGGCCGTTGGCATCGATCAGCGGCTGGCCTGGCTGCACCATGCCGGCTGCGGCTGTGGCGCCACCGGTGGTTTGCGGCGCGGAGGCTGGCGACGGCGGCTGGTTGCTCAAGGCACCCGGCACACCTTGCGGGCCGTTGCTGGCGGTACGTTGTTCGTTGACCGACTGCTCGCTGCGCAACGCCGGTTGATCCGGGTTGAATTGCTCGGAAGTCGACTCGACCGCACTGAAGTCCACATCGGCGGACACTTCGGCTTTGTAGCGGTCGTTGCCCAGCACTGGCTGCAGAATGTTGTGCACGCGCTGGGTGAGCATGCTTTCCATGCGGCGGCTGTAGTCGAACTGCTTGCCGGCCATGGTCAGTTCGGAGTTTTCCGCCTGATCCGAGAGCAGGTTGCCCTTCTGGTCGACGACGGTGATCTGCGACTTGCTCAGTTCGGGAACGCTGGTCGCCACCAGATTGATGATGGCTACGACCTGGCCTGGCTCGAGGGAGCGACCGGAATAGAGCTCAACCAATACCGAGGCGCTCGGCTTGCGCTCGTCGCGCACGAACACCGAACTTTTCGGGATCGCCAGGTGCACGCGGGCGCCCTTGACGTTGTTCAGGCTGGAAATGGTCCGGGCCAGTTCGCCTTCGAGGCCACGACGATAACGGGTGGCTTCCATGAACTGGCTGGTACCCAGGCCCTGTTCCTTGTCGAGGATTTCAAAGCCGATGTTGCCGTCGCTGGGCGTGACGCCGGCGCCCGCGAGCTTGAGCCGCGCGCGGGACAAATCTTCAGCCTTGACCAGCAAGGCACCGGAGTTCGGCTCAACGGTGTAAGCGATATCGGCGGCGGCCAGGGTGTCCATGACCTGCTTGGCGTCCATGCCGGCAAGGCTGCCGTACAGAGGCCGGTAGTCCGGTTGCTGGGACCACAACACCACGGCAAAACCAATCGCCACGCTCGCCGCCAGACCGACCAACAGGCCCACCTGACGCAACATGGTCATCTCGGAGAGGTTTTCCAGGAAGGACAACCCGAACAACGGCGGTTTACCGTCTACCGGGGTGGCCTTGGCCGGAACATTATCGGCGACTGCTTCTGCCATGACTCAATCTCGTCCTTAAACCGGCATCTGCATGATGTCTTGGTAGGCTTGAACCAGCTTGTTGCGCACCTGGGTCAATGCCTGGAATGAAACGCTGGCCTTCTGCGAGGAAATCATCACGTCGGTGAGGTCGACGCCGCTTTTGCCGATTTCGAAGGCGCTGGCCAACTGAGTGGAAGCCTGTTGGGTGTCGTTCACTTTATTGACGGCCTGGCCGAGCATGTCGGAAAAACTGCTGCCCGCCACTTCAGGGACGGCCGTCGATTTCGGCGCAGACATGGCATCCATTTGCATGGCGCGCATATCCAGCATCAACCGATTGAATTCAATACCTTGGCTCATGTTCTACTCTCGTTGGCGGCCCGCAATTTTTTGACGCTCACTCGGCGGGTAATGAGGTGTTAGCAACAAGGGTGCCAGCTTTCCCGGTGTCTCATCTGTAGGAGCGAGCCTGCTCGCGATGTTCGCCAACGATAACGCTGGGAACCTGACACCCCGCGGTGTTCTCGGGTTCATCGCGAGCAGGCTCGCTCCTACAGGGGGGAAGGCATCAGGTGGCGAATAAAAAGGCTTCCACATCCATGCCCGCATCGCGCATCTGCGCCAGCTTGTAGCGCAGGGTTCGCGGGCTGATGCCCAGGCGCTCGGCGGCCTCTTTGCGACGACCGCGTTCGGCACGCAAGGTATCGATGATCATCTGGAACTCACGGCGCCGCAGGTCGTCACCCAGCGCACCGGCCGACTCGGACTCGACCGGCGGAACAAGCGCCGGCGCTGCAGCCAACGCAGGCAGCGGTGCGCAAGCCACCGGCCCGGCCAGGCAGAAATCCTGCGGCTGGATCAAGCCGCCCTGCTGCAGGATCAGCGCACGCTGAATCGCGTTGTCCAGCTCGCGCACGTTGCCCGGCCACGGATAACCGATCAGGCACGCCTGGGCTTCGGGGGACAATCTGGCAGGCGAATGCTTCATTTTATTGACGTGCCTGGCCAGCAGACGCTCGGCCAGCGGCAGGATGTCGGCGGTGCGCTCGCGCAGCGGACGCCAGGCCAGGGGAAACACCGACAGGCGATAGTACAGATCTTCACGGAAGCGCCCTGCCGCCACTTCACCCGCCAGATCACGGTTGGTGGTCGCGACCACACGAATATCCAGGGTGATCGGCTTACGTGCCCCGACCCTTTCGACCTCACGCTCTTGCAGCACGCGCAGCAATTTGGCCTGGAGCCCCAGGGGCATCTCGGAAATTTCATCGAGCAAAATGGTGCCGCCGTCGGCCTGCTCGAACTTGCCGGCCTGCGCGGCAATGGCGCCGGTGAAGGAGCCCTTTTCGTGACCGAACAAGGTCGCTTCGAGCATGTTGTCCGGGATCGCTGCGCAGTTGATCGCAATGAATGGCTGACTGGCGCGATGAGAGTGCTGATGGATGTAGCGCGCCAGCACTTCCTTGCCCGTGCCCGACTCACCCGAAATCAGCACGGTGGAATCGCTGCGAGCGACCCGCGCCGCCAGTTCGAGCAACTGCGCACTCGCCGGCTCGAAGGCTATCGGCCCTTCGCCTTCGGCCAGGCCGATATTGCCTGAGGCATGACGCCCGACCAGATCGAGCAACGCCTTGGGCTCGAATGGCTTGACCAGGTAATCCGCCGCCCCTTGGCGCATCGCATCGACCGCCCGCTCGACCGCACCGTGGGCCGTCATCAGCAACACCGGCAATTGGGGCTGGCGCGCTCGCAACAGGCCCAGCAACTGATGGCCGTCCATGCCCGGCATGTTGACGTCGCTGACCACCAGACTGAAGGCCTCGCCCTCGACAGCAGCCAGGGCCTCTTCCGCCGAAGCCACCGCCTTGTAATCGTGCCCCGCGAGCAACAGCGTGTCCGCCAGCGCCTCGCGCAACGCGCGGTCATCCTCGACCAACAGAACCTTGATATCCATTTGTCTCACTCCGCTCCCTGAGCGCTGCTGAACAACGGCAGGATCACCTGCGCGCAGGTGCCGCGACCGAGCCGCGAACGCAACTGCAATTCTCCCTGATGAGCACGCGCCACGGCCTTGACCACGGTCAGGCCAAGGCCTGTGCCGGTGGTCTTGGTGGTAAAGAAGGGTTCGCCCAAGCGCGCCAGAACGGCGGCATCGATACCCGAGCCACTGTCACTGACACACAGGCGCAGGTTGTTGCCGCGGGTGTAGAGGTGAATCTTCAGGCGCAACTGTCCGGCACTGGCCTGAATGGCGTTCTCGATCAGGTTGAGGATTGCACCGACCAGGGTGTCGCGATTGCACAGCAACTCCCCCGAATGACTATCGCACTGCCAGCGGATCGGCAGATCCTGCACATGGGTCAGCGCCGCCGCTTGCAACGACTGCATCAGTTGGCCAGGCGTCATGCGGTCGGTCAACGGCAACTCGCCACGGGCGAAGACCAGCATGTCGCGCACCTGGTGCTCCAGCTCGTGCAGACGCTCCTTGAGGCGTCCGGCAAAGCGCTGCTGGGTAGCGACCGGCAACGCTTGCTCGGTCAAATGGCTGGCGTACAGCAGCGCGGCGGACAACGGCGTACGGATCTGATGAGCCAGTGAAGCGACCATGCGCCCCAGCGACGACAGACGTTCATGACGGGCCAACTGGTCCTGCAGATGGCGGGTTTCAGTCAGGTCGTTGAGCAACACCAACTGCCCCGGCTCGGCATCCAGCGAGCGCGTGGCGATGGACAGGCGCCGACCGTCCTTGAGCGAAACTTCATGACCATCGTCTTCGCGCGGGGCAAAACTGCGGGCAATGACGTGACGCCACAACTCACCTTCCAGCGGCAGCCCCAGCAACTCGCACGCCGCCGGATTGGCTTCGCGCACGATGCCTTGGGCGTCAATGACGATGACACCGCCTGGCAACAGATCAAGAAGGTTTTGCAGGCGGTTGGCCAGGCGTTCTTTTTCCGCCAGCTCCTGCATGCGCTGGGCACTGACCACCGCCAACTCACCCTTGAGCTCGGTTACCCGGGCTTCGAGCATGCTGTAGGAATCGGTCAATTGGCTGGACATCTGATTGAACAGCGCGAATGCCTGCTCAAGACCCAGCCGGCTCGCCTGCTCTACGGACGACGGTCCGTTCGCATCAGGGACAGGAGACATCTGGGCGGCTTGGGGCATTGTGCTCTCTCGCTTGGCTGACCGTCAGTGAAACGGAACGTTGCGAGGGACGTAGCAATACCCGTGCCTAAAAAAAACTGCTTATAAATGAATGGATTGAAAAACAGGCGTCAATCATCCGCCTGTTCGTCGCCATCACGACGGCTCATGCCGTACTTGCGCATCTTTTCCACCAGGGTGGTGCGACGAATGCGCAGCCGCTCGGCCGCGCGCGCCACGATGCCATTGGCATCATCGAGCGCCTGCTGAATCAGGCCTTGCTCCAGGCCACCAAGGTAGTCCTTCAGGTCCAGGCCTTCCGGCGGCAACATGGCGTTGGCAGTGAAGTCCTGGGTATGACCGTTGATGGCCACGCGCTCTTCCAGATCGGTGCGCAGGCTGTCGACCATCTGCTCGTCTTCATCGTCGACGTAGCGGAATTTCTTCGGCAGCTCGACCACGCCGATCACGCCGTACGGGTGCATGATCGCCATGCGCTCGACCAGGTTGGCCAGTTCGCGGACGTTGCCCGGCCAGCCGTGTCGGCACAGCGACATGATCGCCGCCGAGTTGAAGCGGATCGAACCACGCTTCTCGTGCTCCATGCGCGAGATCAGTTCGTTCATCAACAGCGGAATGTCCTCGACGCGCTCGCGCAGCGGCGCCATCTCGATCGGGAACACATTCAGGCGGTAGTACAGGTCTTCGCGGAAGGTGCCGACCTCGATCATGCTTTCGAGATTCTTGTGGGTCGCGGCAATGATGCGCACGTCGACGCTCTGGGTCTTGTTGCTGCCCACGCGCTCGAAGGTACGCTCCTGCAACACGCGCAGCAGCTTGACCTGCATCGGCAGCGGCATGTCGCCGATTTCATCGAGGAACAGGGTGCCGCCGTTGGCCAGTTCGAATCGACCGGCGCGACTGGTGATCGCCCCGGTGAAGGCGCCCTTCTCGTGGCCGAACAATTCGCTTTCCAGCAACTCGGCCGGGATCGCTCCGCAGTTGACCGGTACGAACGGCGCTTCGCGGCGCTTGGAATGGTAATGCAGGTTGCGCGCAACCACTTCCTTGCCGGTGCCGGACTCACCTAGGATCAACACGCTGGCATCGGTATCGGCGACTTGCTGCATCATCTGGCGGACGTGTTGAATCGCCCGGCTGGTGCCGACAAGGCTGCGGAACAGGTTGGGTTCGCGATGACGACCGCGCTCGCGAGCCTGGTCGTACATCTCGCGATAGACCTGGGCACGGTGCAGCGAATCGAGCAGCTTGCTGTAGCTGGGCGGCATTTCGAGGGTCGAAAGCACTCGCCGACGCTGGTCTTCCGGCAGGTCAATGGAAGAATTATCGCCCATTAACAAAACCGGAAGGAACTCATCCCAGGTCGAGAGTGTCTTTAGCAAGCCCAGAAGTGCGCCAGGAGCATTGACCGTCCCGATGAGGACACAGATCACTTCACGACTTGACGACAAAGAGCCGACAGCCTGCTGCCAGTCATGGCTACCGCAGGGTAAATTTTCTTCGCCGAGAAAATTTAAAATCACCGCCAGGTCGCGGCGGCGGACGCTATCGTCATCAATCAGCAGAATTTTGGTTTCACGCCACATGCAATAGCAACTTCCCTAGTCAACTCAATGCCCAAAATGCTGGGGCAAGCTAAACGCTTGCAGGCCTGATATGCCTGAAGACGACTGAAATCTGGAACCAGCCACTAGTTAAGTCAAAAAACCGTGCACAGTCAAATTTATGGCGCACATGTCTGGATTAACCGGGGATTAATTAACCAAACAGATGGTAAACCTTTGCCGCGTTTCGCGCTTGCTGGATCTGAGACATTTCATCGACTATCGCCTGCCTCTCACCCATCGCGACCTCGAGCAGCTGCTTGTAGACATACAGCAACTCCTCAAGATTGCTACGCAACACTTCCTCGTCCAGCGAAGCCTCGCTCAAGACGTCTTCCATGCAGGAACGGCAATCGAGGTCCAATTGACCGATAGCCTCCCAGTCACGCTCGGCCAAAGCACCGACCAGCGCTTCTCGAGTTTGTTCTATTCGCTGCAATACAAGACTCATGGCGACCTCCCTAGAACTGCGGCCCTGGCTGAGCAATGCCGTCCCAGCCTTCCTTGACCGTGCGCAGCAACCCCGCGACCTCATCGAGAATCTTCGGGTCACTGCTGATGTTTGCCTCGGCCAAACGCTTCATCATGTAGATGTAGAGACTGTTGAGTTCGCCCACGGTCTCGGCGCAATTTTCAAGATCCAGGCCTTCACGCAAGCCACCGATGATGCCGATCGCCTTGCTGATCGATACACACTTGCCGGGAATGTCCTTGCGCTCCAGGGCGCCCTTGGCCTGCGCGATGCGGTCAAGGCCACCTTCCATGAGCATTTGCACCAAACGATGCGGACTCGCTTCGGAAGTCTGGGCGTGCGCGCCCACTTTCTGATACTGCCGAAGGGCTAACATTGGATTCATGTTCTACCTCATTACCACAATGACTCGTATGACCAGTGTATCGTCTGCGCATCAAAAAACTTTAGATCAAAAGACAAAAACCCGGCACACGCGAAAATGCGCAGCCGGGTTTTTGTCGTCAGCTCATGACTAGCTGCTGGACTTCTGAGCGTTCAAGGTCGTGAAGAACGAGGTGATGCTGGTCGCCGTCGCCTTCATTTGCCCGACCAGAAGGTCCATGGCGTTGTATTTGGCGGTCAACGTCTTGGTCATGTTGGCGACACGCAAGTCCAGCGCCAACTGCTGGTTCGTCAGGTTCTTGGTGAGGCTCTGCAGGTTGGTATTGCGCTGATCCAGCAACCCGCCCGTCGATACGTAAGGCTTGATGGCAGCGCCCATGCGCGCCAGAAGGCCGTTGGTATCAGTGGTACCGTTGAACAGCTGCTGCACCTGGCCACTCATGCCGCCAGTGGTCATCGCCTTGTTGAACGTCGTCGAGTTGAACGCCAGGTTGCCGGTTTTTTCGTCCGTCATCACACCGAGCTGCGACAGCACGGCCAATGGACCGCCCGCCCCCGGAGCCGTCAGTACGCCGCGAATCTCGGAAATCAGTGCGCGAGGCATCGAGTCACCGGTAAACGCCGCCTGGACCGTCAGCTTGCCATCGGCATCCGCCGTCGCCTTGGACAGGGAATTGATGGTGTTCATCAGGGTGTTGTAGGAGTCAACGAACGACTGGATCGATGTCTGCAAACCGGTGGTATTGGTCGCAACCGTGACGGTCGCGGCAGCCGGCGGCGTACCGGTGCTGGCGGAGGTCAGGTTCAGGGTCAGGCCACTGACTGCGCCAGTGACGGTATTGCTCTTGCTGGTCACCGCCAGGCCATCGATCGTCAGCGCTGCATCCATCGCAATCCCGTTGACAGCCCCTGAACTGGAAGCCGAAGGGTTGCTGCCCATCGGCACGGTACCGTCGATTTCAAGGCCGGTGATACCGCTGACCTTGAGGTCGGAACCCGCGCCGGTCTTGCTGGAGCTGATCACCAGTCGCGACGCACCGGTGCTGTCGGTCACGATGTTGGCGGAAATACCATTGCTCGCCTGCGCGGTGTTGATGGCATCGCGGGTGCTCTGCAAGGTCGCATTGGCCGGAATCGTGACATCGTAATCAGTGCCATTCTGACTGATTTTCAGAGTACCACTCGGAATGGCACTGGCAGCACCGCCGGCAAAAGAAGCACTGGCTACTTTCGAGCTGGTGGCCAGGTTATTCACAACAATGCTGTAGGAGCCGGCAACGGCGGTGTTGTCGGAAGTCACCCCGAGGATCGACGGGGTACCCGACGTTGCGCTAAAGCCCGAAAACGCAGGATTGGTCTTGCTGCCGAGATTGGTCAGCGCCGTCTGAAAGGCCGTCAGTGCGCTTTTCAGGGAACCGACACCGGAAATCCTCAGCGTGTTGGTTTTGGTCTGAGTATCGATCTGCGTCTGTTTCGCCGATTTGTCGGCGTTGACCAGCGCAGTAACGATCGCACCGATATCCAGGCCAGAGCCTAAGCCCGTACCCGGTAAAATTGGACTTGCCATTTTTAGTCTCCCTTCAGGTTGCTGCCACTCTTTTGACCTTTACCTGCGTCCAAAGAACGTACAAACACTATTCATGCCAGCTATCAGACTTTGGCGTCGAACAAGACGTGGCTCGCATTGCTCAGGCTTTCTGCCAGCTTGAGGGCCTCTGCGGAGGGGATCTGTCGTACGACTTCGCCCGTTTCGCTTGCGATCACTTTGACGACGACCTTTCCGGATTGCTCGTCGATCGAGAACTCCAGGTTGCGCTTGATCGACTGTACAAACTTTTCGATCTGCTGCACCGCCTGCTTCAGATGGGTGTCATCCTTGTCCGGCTTCTTTTCCGCCTCCGCTGCCACGCTGACGGCCTTGGGCTTTTCCGGCGCCTTGTCCGTGACGGTGCTCGCTGGCTGGGGAGCCGGATAAGACACGCCAAGCTTTACGCTCATCTCCATGCCCATCACCTCTTAACGTAAAAAAGCGAGAGAGCGTGCAAGCACACTCCCCCGCTCAAACTCATTCCGAAATTACTGAAGCAGCTTCAGTACAGCGGAAGGCAGTTGGTTGGCTTGAGCCAGAACCGAGGTAGAAGCCTGTTGCAGGGTTTGCTGCTTGGTCAGGTTCGCGGTTTCCTGGGCGAAGTCGGTGTCTTGAACACGGCCTTGTGCAGCAGTGGTGTTTTCCACGATGTTCTGCAGGTTGGAGATGGTGCTGGTCAGACGGTTCTGCGAAGCACCCAGGTTTGCGCGGGTGGCGTTGATCGATGCCAGAGCAGCGTCGATCGCGGTGATCGCGTTGTCGATGTTGGCCGACAGGGTGGCGGAAGTTGCACCGGTCAGAACAACGGTACCGCTGCCTACGGACAGGGAAACGGCGTCGAACTTGGAGCTCAGTACCAGGTCGATGCGGTTGGCCGAACCAGTGTTGGCGCCAACTTGCAGCTGCATGGTGCCAGCCGTACCGTCCAGCAGGTTTTTGCCGTTCAGGTTGGTCGAAGCAGAGATACGAGTGATCTCGTCAGACATCTGAGCGAATTCGGAGTTGGTAGCGGTCTGGTCAGCAGTGCTGTTGGTACCGTTACGTGCTTTAACAGCCAGTTCACGCATACGCTGCAGAATGTCGGTCGAAGCCTGCAGAGCGCCTTCAGCGGTCTGGGCAACGGAGATACCGTCGTTGGCGTTCTGGATTGCCTGGGTACCACCACGGATCTGTGCAGCCATGCGGGTTGCGATCTGCAGGCCGGCGGCGTCATCCTTGGCGCTGTTGATTTTCAGGCCGGAAGACAGACGCTGCATCGAGGTCGAAAGTGCGTCGGTAGCACGGTTCAGGTTTTTCTGAACGCCCAGCGACGTGGTGTTGGTGTTTACGGTTAAAGCCATGACGAATTCCTCGTTGGTTGGGTACTGCGGCTTCCGGCCCTGGCAACCGCCGGGTATGGCCTAGAGAACCTTCGTAATAGTTATCGTCGGATTGGCAGGTTGCTTGAGGGCTTTTTAAAAAAAATTGCCATCACCCTGCCACCCCCGAGAAAACAAGGGCTTAGCGCCCCCTCAACCGTAAAAAAATGACGCCATGAAACTGTCCGGCTCACAAAGGCCCGGGCCAAAGCTGTTGCCGCCCATTCAGGCGGGCAGGCTTTCCAGCAAATCGACCAACTCATACTCCATGAAGTCAGCGAGCCCCAGCCAGTCCTGGCGCTCCTGGCACTCGAGCATTTGCCTGAGCATCAAGGCCCAGGCCTGCTGGACATCCTGGGGCGCCCGCGCAAACAGGCGCTGCGTCTCATCGAACAGATCAACCATGATCAACGCCGCTTCGACATCACGCCCCAGGCGAAACAATCCCGCGCACTGCCGGCTGCCGTCGATGCCCTTCGCTTGAAACTTCATTGCACGAAATCCTGGTTGAATTGCGTACCGGCAATCATTGCCCCTGCCCGGCTGCTATTGAAAAAAAGCACCTCGGGATGCCTGGCAATGTAACGCTCGAGCTCGCACAGGTAGCTGCGGAAATTGAGCTGCGTCTTGACCTTCTGCCCATGACCATCGTGCACCCAGTGCCTGGCCTGGTTCACTGGCGGCCCCAGGTCACCATCGCTCCAGCCGGTATGGGTCCTGTTCATGGGGAAGGAGAAATCGGCACCGAACAGCGTGATGCGTTGCGCGCCCATCTTCACTGCCAGATCGACCGCAGGATGGATCACGCTGCCGCTGACGTAGAGTTGTCCGCGCGGGTGCTGCTCACGCAACGCGGCGTAGACCGGGCTGGCGGAGTAACCACCGTAACGCTTGCCTTTCCAGGCCTTGAGCATGGCTGGATCGCTCAACGGCAAGTACACCAGCGGAATGCCTTCGGAGCCCTCGCCCGGCAAGTGCAACGCACTGATGCGCTGATCGATGCTCACGACCAGGTCAGGTTTTATCCCGTACTCGCGAAGGGGTCTGTAGGCCGTATCGACACTGATGAACAGCGGTCGCGACGCTTGATTGCGCACGGCGGCCAGGCGCTCGAAATTCCCTTCAAGGCTTGGCCCTGTGCCGATCACATAGATCTCACGCTCGGGACAGGTGCCAAACAGCTGCGCCACATCAGCATCGGCCAGCAGCACGTCGAGGGTATCGTGCAAGCGCTGCACAATGACCGGCGACTGCGGGTCGAAATCACGATTGTTGAAACTCAGGTGCACTTCGCTGACCAGGCGATCACGAATCTTCGCACTGAAGTCATCGGCCAGCAGCATTTCGGCCGGCAACGCAAAAAACGGCGTGCAGATGTCCGACATATCGCCGGCATACAGCAGTTGCACGCGCGGATCGCCCAGCCATTCGCGCTGGTCGATCAGTTGCAACACCAGCGCGAACAGGGCGCCGTTGAGAATATGGACGTAGAGCTTTTCAAGCCCCGCGCGCTCGAGCAGAACCGAAGGCAAATCGCCGAAACCGGTACCGTAGACGTGCAGCTGTGGTTTATCGAGCGGGAGGCTGGCGGCCTGCAGGTGCGCCTCGTGCAGGCGATCATGACGACTGGTGAGCTGGATGCCGCCCACGCTCAACGTCGAGTCCCGACCTTCGATCAGGTTGACCTCGATACCCAGACGATCTTCCGTTATCAATCGCGCATACAGCGACGGCCAGCGCCGCTGGATAACCTGAGCATTGTCTGCAAAAAATTCGCTCATGCTACCTCGCATTCCTTACAAGCAAAAAAGCGCTCAAGGTTAACCCTTGGGCGCTTTTTTGTACCGGCCTTTTTATTAAAAGACTTTCACTCAAGGACGATAGATGATCGCCGAACCCCATGACAGCCCCACTCCGAAACCGCTGAGCGCAACGCGCTTCCATTCGGAATCGAGAATATGCTTTTCCAGCAGCAATGGAATGCTCGACGACACCGTGTTACCGGTCTCGACCATATCCTTGATGAACTTCTGCGGGCATTCCTCGAAGCGCCGTGCGACCGCATCGACAATCGCCGCGCTGCCCTGGTGAATGCAGAACGCATCGATGTCGTCTGCGCTCAGTTGCGATTCGCCGAGCAACTCATGCAAATGCGCCGGTACCTTGAGCAGTGCAAAGTTGAACACCTGGCGGCCGTTCATGAAAAACACGCCGTCGGTGACTTTCAAGTGCGGAGCCCCGGAACCGTCGGTGCCGAACTTGGCCTTGCCCAGTGCCCAGGTCGGGTCTTCGCCCATCCAGGTCGCGGTAGCGGCATCGCCGAACAGCATGGTGGTGTTGCGATCTTCCGGGTCGACGATCTTCGAATACGGGTCGGCAGTGATCAGCAGGCCGTTCTTCAGGCCGGCGGCTTCCATGAAGCCCTTGATCGCATAGATGCCGTAGACGTAACCGGAACAGCCCAGTGAGATATCGAACGCAGCGACGTTGGTCGACAGGCCGAGCTTGTCCTGCACGATGGCCGCGGTGTGCGGCAGGCCTTCTTCGTCACCGTTCTGGGTGACGACGATCAACGCATCGATGGATTCACGTTTCAGACCAGGGTTACTGGCAAACAGCGCATTGGCCGCCTCTACGCACAGATCGGAAGTTTCCTGATCAACGCCCTTGCGCGGCAGGAAAGCCGAACCGATCTTGCCCAGGATGAATTCTTCATCCTTCTCGAATTTTGCACCTTGTGCGTAATTGTCCACGCCGGCTACAGGAACGTAGCTCGCAATGCTTTTTATGCCAATCATTACGGCTTCCCAATAATAAACAGCCCAATACCACCACTCGCAGGAATCGAGGGGCGCCGACAAACCTGGATTTGCGTCGCGCCAGGGCGACGACCGGAAAGCGCAAAGGGCTATCACTGAACCCGATAAAGGGTCAGGCGCCATCTTCCCGGCCAATACAATACAGTGAAGATGCGCGTTATGACTCGCAGGTCACGCTATTTTGCCGAATCAGCCCGACAATGGGTCACTCGACCAACGACCAGTCCAGCGCTGTGCCACGCTTGATGGCCTGCCTGGCACGGCGTCCCAGGAGGTTTGGGGCATGCTTGGGCGCCAGCCCGAGCCCCGGACGGATGGCTCTGGTGTTGGTCCCGTCGAAGGGCTCGCCGGCCGCCATGTCCCGGGTGACATACAACGATCGACGGTACACCAGCGATGGCCGTTCGGCCTCGGTGACGCCGTAATGCACCTGGCCCATGGCTTGCCAGGCGCGCTCGGTCTCGATCACCAGGCTGGCCAGCTCAGCGGGTTCCAGCGAGAAAGCGGCATCGACGCCTCCGGCCGCACGGTCGAGGGTGAAATGCTTTTCCACCACCGTTGCGCCCAGCGCCACCGCCGCCACGGACACACCAACGCCCATGGAGTGATCGGACAGCCCCACCTGGCAATCGAACAACTCGCGTAAATGAGGGATCGTGCGCAGGTTGCTGTTCGCCGGTGACGCCGGATAAGTGCTGGTGCATTTGAGCAGCACCAGGTCCTTGCAGCCGGCCTCGCGGGCGGCGCGCACGGTTTCATCGATTTCGGCGATGCTGGCCATGCCGGTGGAAATGATCAGCGGCTTGCCCGTCGCGGCCACCCGGCGTATCAGCGGCAGGTCGGTGTTTTCGAAACTGGCGATCTTGTAGGCCGGCACGTCGAGGCTTTCGAGGAAGTCCACGGCGCTCTCATCGAATGGCGTGGAGAACGCCAGCAAGCCCAGCTCCCTGGCGCGAGCGAAGATCGGCGCATGCCATTCCCAGGGTGTGTGGGCCTTTTCGTACAGCGCGTACAACGAAGTACCGGCCCACAGGCTGTTCGGATCCTTGATGAAAAACTCGCCCTCGGCCAGGTCCAGGGTCATGGTGTCAGCCGTGTAGGTCTGCAGCTTCAACGCATGGGCACCGGACCTGGCGGCGGCCTCGACGATTTGCAGTGCCACCTCCAGGGACTGGTTATGGTTGCCGCTCATCTCGGCAATGATGAATGGCGGCGCATCGGCCCCGATCAGGCGCTCGCCAATCTTGAAGCTATTCATCTGCGGGATCCTTCAATACGCGCGTGAACGCGCAGTCACTCTGGGTAAAACCGGCTTCACCAAAGACTTTCAGCGATGGCCGGTTAGCCGGCATTACCTGGGCGGTGAGCGATTCCAGTTGCGGCCAACGGGCCCTCACAAAGGCTTCTCCACGGGCCAGCAGCGCCCTGCCCCAGCCCAGGCCGAACCGGCCTTCGAAGAGGTAAATCGACACCTCGGCGGTAAAGCCGCGCAGGTCATAACGCAACACACCGACAGGACCGTCATCGGCCTCGGCGATCAACAGCAGCCGCCTTGGATTGCTCAGGCTCGCGGTCAGCCAGTTCTGGTGCGCGGGCCATTCGATCACGCCGGTCTCCAGCGACCAGCGCCGCACGGCCTGGGCATTGCGCCCCTCGAACAACAGCTGCGCATCGCCCGGGGTCGCCGGACGCAGCTTCAGCACCGCACCGGCCAGCGCAGCCGCCACCCGCAGCGCACCCCGGCCATCGACAAGCTGGCGCGACTGCCGGGCCAGGCACTGGCGCAAACCCTGGTTACCCGCGACAAAGCCGATGGCCTGGCGCAGTTGCTCGACACTGACGTGCTCGCGGGCCCCCATGTACACATGGGCGCCCGAGGTCGCCATGACCTCGCCGTTGGCCTGCTGGTTGTTCGACACGGCAATGCAAATCGTCGGCAGCCCCATGGCTGCGCGCTCCCAACTGGTACCGCCACCGGCGCCGACAAACAGGTCGGCTTCGGTCATCATTCGATAAAAGTCGCTGACAAAACTGTGCAGGCGCCAATGCGGGCGACTGGCGGCCAACGCCTGCATCTGCGCCCAGGCGGGGTTGCCGGCACCGGCGACAAAATCGACTTCCAGGTCGGTAAAGTCGGCCATCGCCAGCATGGCGTGATGAGTCTGCATGGCCGCGTCGAAACCGCCGAAATTCACCAGCACACGCTGGGCCCGGGGCTTGATTTCAATGGCCGGGCAACAGAATTCGTCGCGCAACATGGCGAACCGCGGACCGAACAACGTCCGGCAGCCCGGCGCCAGCAGCGATGTATAAGCCTCTGGCGTACCCGAGAGATTCTGGTTGAGCAGCAAATCGGCGCTGTAGGTGCGCGTGGCGAGGTCGTCCACCACGGCGATCCGTGGCGCAAAGCGCCGGGCGGCCGTCTGCCAGTGATGATCGAGGCCGTAGTGGTCGACAATGATCCAGTCAAACGCCGGCTGCGGGTCCAGCAACGGCTCCAGCGCGGCGATGTCCGCCTGCCATGGCAGCATGGATTCGATGGCCTGCCGGGGGTCTTCGTCGTTGTAGCGCTCGGGCAGTTCAAAGGTTTCGAAACCTTCGGCGCGCAATGCTTCCAGCCGATGCCCCGGCAGCAGGCGACAGGCGAAAGCCACGTGACTGCCCTGCCTGCGCAACACGCGGGCCAGGCACAGGCAGCGCGCGATGTGGCCGCTGCCGATGGTCGGCGAAGCGTCAGAGCGAATCAGCACCCTCATTGCAGCTCACCCCCGGCCTTGAGCGCGGCATACAGGTACTCTGCGCGCTTCCAGTCCTGCGGTGTGTCGATGTCCTGCACCAGATGCCGCGGCAGGATGACCGGCAGGCTGGACGGCGAATACAGCACCTCGCCACGCCGCCACGCATCGCTGCGGCCCCAGTAGAACTGCCCGGCATCCTGATAGGCGACTGACAGGTCCTGGGAACGGGTATCGCGGTACTGCGGGTAGAGCGCCGTCAGTGCGCCGTGAGCATCAAGGGTCAGGGCCCGCTGAACCGGAAAACCGAAGTCGCACACCGAAAAGGCGAACGCCTTGTGGGGATGCTGCTTGAGCAGGTTCAGCCCCTGGTCGAGAAATCGCGCCTGCAACAACGGCGCAGTCGCGTAGATGCAACAGGCGTGATCGAACTCGTCACCCTGTTCGCTCAATACTTGCAACGCATGGGCAATCACCGCGGCGGTGCCCGTGAAATCGTCGGCCAGTTCCGCCGGGCGCATGAAGGGCACCTGGGCGCCACAGTCGCGCGCCAGCCCGGCGATTTCCTCGTCGTCGGTGCTGACCACCACCCGGGAAAACAACCCGGACTCCAGGGCCACACGAATCGAGCGGGCAATCATCGGCACACCGGCGAACGGCTTGAGGTTCTTGCGCGGTATGCGTTTGCTGCCACCGCGGGCCGGGATGATGGCGACGTTGTTCAACGGCGTTTTTCCAGGACAAACCAGGTGATGTCGTCCACCGGGAATTGTGGATCGCGGTGGTAGGCAAAACCGTAGTCGACCAGTTGCAGGTCGTCATAGCGATCGAGCATTTCACCGGCAAAATCGCGCTTGAACAACTTGCCGCTGTTGCCGCGGTACGAGACCTCGACCGGTGCTGGGTTGTAGTACTCGGCGATCAGAATGTAGCGCTGGCTCAGTTCATACAGTTGCGCATAGGCGGCCGGCAGCAGCTCCGGCGCCAGGTGAATCAGCACGCCCTTGCTCAGGGTCAGGTCGAAGGTGCGCTCGCGAGGGAAATCGAACAGCGAGCCGTGCCAGATGTGGGCAATGTCCAACGCCCGGGCAGCGGCACAGGCACTGGCATTGATCTCCACGCCGAACAATTCGCAGCGCGGCAACAGCTGATGCAGCGCCTGCAGATTGTTGCCGGCATTGGTGCCCAGCTCCACCAGGCTGTCGATGTGCCCGACCCGTGTCAGCGCCTTGGCAAACAACGCCAGGTTGGCTGCCACCAGCGACTGCCCGAGATTGCGCTCGACGTACTGGTTGCCGAATTCGCCCTGCCAGAAAGTTTCCTGCTCGGTCAGCTCACGCATCACACATTTCCCACGCGCCGCAATGGCTGGATTATCTCGATCAACTGGCGCATTTGCTCGACCACATAGTCCTGCTGCTCATCGCTGAGCAACGGGTACAACGGCAGGCTGATGGCTTCGGCGTAGTAACGCTCGGCCTGCGGGAAATCACCTTCGGCGAACCCAAGGTCCCGATAGTAAGGCTGCAAATGCACGGGAATGTAGTGCAGGTTCACCCCGATCCCGGCGGCCCGCAAGCCCTCGAACACCTCACGATGAGTGAGGCTGATCTGATCGAGTTGCAGGCGCACCACATACAGATGCCAAGACGACTCGGCCTCAGGCTGCGCACCGGGCAGGGTCAGCGGCAAATACGCGAGCAGGCGCTCATAGCGTGCCGCCAGTTCGCGCCGGCGCTCGATGAACTCATCCAGTTTGTTCAACTGCGACAAGCCGAGCGCCGCTTGCAGGTCGGTAATGCGGTAGTTGAAACCCAACTCCACCTGTTCGTAGTACCAGGGGCCGTGGCTGGGGCCGCTCATTTGCTGCGGGTCGCGGGTCATGCCGTGGCTGCGCAGGCGTTGCAGGCGCTCGGCAAGTTCCGGGCTGTTGGTCATGACCATGCCGCCCTCGGCACTGGTGATGATTTTCACCGGATGAAAGCTGAACACGGTCATCGCGGCGAACTCGCCACACCCCACCGGTCGCCCTGCGTAGGACGCCCCGACAGCATGGGCCGCGTCTTCGATCACGGTAAAGCCGTAGCGCCTGGACAGTGCGGCAATCCTGCGCATGTCGCAGCTCTGCCCCGAGAACGCCACGGCCACCAGCACTTTCGGCAGCCGGCCTTCACGCTCCGCACGCTCGAGCTTGACGGCCAACGCCGTGGCATCGAGGTTCCAGGTCAGCGGGTCGATATCGACAAAATCCACCTCGGCGCCGCAGTAGCGTCCACAGTTCGCCGAGGCGAGGAAGGTGTTCGGCGTCGTCCACAACCAGTCGCCCGGACCGAGCCCCGCCGCCAGGCAAGCGATGTGCAGGGCCGCCGTGGCATTGCACACCGCCACCGCAAAACCGGCTTCGCAGCGCTCGGCCATCGCCCGCTCGAAGCGCTCGATGGTCGGCCCCTGGGTCAGCCAGTCAGACTGCAATACATCGACCACGGCGTCGATGTCCGCCTGATCAAGGCTTTGCCGAGCGTAAGGAATCATGCTGGCATCCAGGCATGGGCAAGCGTGTCCCGCACACGACGGGCGCCATGACGCTCGAACGCAGCGGTACCGCCTGAGATGAAGATCGATTTTGCGTTGAACATGCCTTGAATCCCTTATACCTGTTCGCCGGGCCTACCCGAGCAACTGCACCCAGTTCACCGAAGCGCTTTCACCCAGCACAAAGCCTTTGCCGCTCAAGGCCAGGTTGGCGTTGTAGGCCTGGTCCTGGGCAAAGCCTGCCGCCCACTTGTCACGCAGCGCATCGAGGGTCTGCGGCGCCTGTGGCACTTCACCCGAATGAATGACCTGTACCAGCGGCGTCCACACGGTGAGGTATCCGGCCTGGCCAGCCCGCAGGCACAGATCGACGTCGCTCAAGCCGTCGGCGAAGGTCACGCTGTCCAGGCCGTCCAGCTCGTCGAACAAGGCTTTACGCACCATCAGGCACGCCATCGACACCGCCGAGTAGTTCTGCTCCAGCGCCAAGCGGTGCAGGTAACCTTCGGCGTCCTGTTTTTCGCCGACGAAGGCTGAGCCCACGCCACCGTTCATGCCGAGGATCAGGCCGGCCTGGGTGACCTTGCCGTCGCGGTCGATCAACTTGGGACCGACTACGCCGACTTCCGGACGCTGGGCGTGATTGAGCAGCGATTCGAGCCAGTTCGGGTTGACCACTTCACTGTCTGCGGCCAACAGCACCAGGTACTCGCCCTGCGCCTGCTGGCTGGCCGCGTTGTACAACGCCACTTCACTCAGGGTCTGGTCGGCACGCAACACGCTGACTTTCGGATGCTGGTAGGTGCCCAGCCAATCGTTGACCTCGGCCGACTGATTCGGGTTGAGCGCTATCAGCACTTCGTACTGGATGTAGCGGGTCCGCAGCAACACGGCTTGCAGACACTGTTGCAACGCCGCCAGGTCATCCCCGGCCGGCAGGATGATCGACACCAGCGGGCGTTCGGTATGGCGGTAATCGATCTGCCAGGTGCCAGGCACCGTCGACGTGACCTTGGCCTTGTAGCCACGGTTGCCCAGGTGACGCATCAACGCCAGGCGCTCATCGGCGTTTTCTTCCAGTGCCGGCGCCCGTGCAATCACCAGCGGCTCGTCCAGGTGGGCCAGCCCGTTGAGGCCGCCCTGTTCGATGATGCGCAGCAGCAAGTCGAATTCCAGGGCCTTGCTGAAGTCAGGCTGGTAGCAGCCGACTTCGATGAACACTTCCCGACGGATCAACCAGTGACGCGCCATCAGGGCCGGCAGGCTTTGCAGCAAATCCAGGTTGAAGCCCGGACGGAATACATCCACCAGTGCGCCTTCCGGGGTGCGCTGGATTTCGTCGGTGGCGACGGCGCGGCATTGCGTGTCAGACAGCAGTTCCAGGCTGGCGCGCAACAGGCCGCCGGCGGTGAACTCGTCGCCGGCTTCAGCCAGCATCAACCAGTCGCAAGGCGACTGACGAGCACTCTGGTTCAGTTTGTCGACATAGTTGCTTTGCGTGACCCGGACAAAGTGCAAGGTGTTCTGCGCCGTGGTCGCCGCCGGTGCTTCACCGGTGGTGAAGATCACAATCCTGAAGGCCTTGCCGTGACCTTCGAGCAGGCTGTCGAGAGAGACTTGCAGCTTGTCGATATCGTTATCCATGTCCAGCAGGAAGATCCCGAACTGTGGACCTCCGTCGTTGGCCGCCAGGTACCGGTTGATCGACTCTGCCTCTTCGGCATCCGGCTGGCGGGGCGCGAGCCATTTGAGCAGTCGACCGGAGAGCATCTTGTCGAATGTCGCACGGTTGCCTTCGACCGACACTGCCTCGAGACGCGCGGCCCAGTCAGTCATGGCCTGCGCTTCTTCGTCTTCGCCCAGCAGTTCGAGCTGCGCCGCCAGGCGCTTGACCACCGTGCGGTTGAACACGTTGCTGTCGTGGGCTTGCCACAAACGGTCGACCACACTTTCCGGCGTGTCATTGTTACGCGCGAGCATCAGGCTCTGCTGACGGGTCCAGACACCCTCCAGGCCTTGCAACTGAACACGACCGGCCGGCATGGCGTGCAAGAGGAATTCGAACTGGGTCAACTGATCGAAAAACTGCTGATTGTAGAACGGCATTTCAACGTATTGCTTGGGACCGAAACGGCGCACAGGGCCGGTCTCGACACTGGTCCACGCAGACTCGAAAATCAGCTCTGTCGTCAGCGCCCGGCCTGTGCGCAGGCTATCGGCCAGGGCTTCAAAACTTTGCAGCGCGAACTGCCGGCCTTGCTCCGGGTCCTTGCCTTGAACCTGAGTCGGCAGCCCGAAAAGGAACGCGGCAAAGTCTTCGCGTTCGGCGACCGTCCTGGCATCGGTATGCGCCAGCGTGTGGAAGATCTCGGTGTTGTGGTCCGAGTACCCGTAGTTCATCTCGCGCACCACATACGGGATCGGCAGAATCCGCGCCTTGCCCCGCGCCAGCATGTAGTACGTATGACCGATTTCCTGCCACTGGAAGGACGTATCGTGAGGCATGGCCTGATACCAGTCACGTACCAGGTCTGTGCGCTGTACCGCATAGAATGGCGGGAGGTACTGGTGCATGTAATCGAGCACACGCTCCTCGGCGTTCTCGGAGCAATAGTCTTCGCAGACTTTCTTGTCAC
The DNA here is from genome assembly GCF_054668285.1 of Pseudomonas sp. S2_H10. Lineage (NCBI taxonomy): Bacteria > Pseudomonadati > Pseudomonadota > Gammaproteobacteria > Pseudomonadales > Pseudomonadaceae > Pseudomonas > Pseudomonas sp. S2_H10. Next base: position 5,451,281 of record NZ_CP162754.1, on the reverse strand, counting down.
GCCGGAAGTAGCTGACGGTGTTGGGTTGTGACAGGTACATCATGCTGTAGCCGTGGCACAGGCCGTAGTCGGGATTGGCCTGCATGAACGCCACGGCTGCGCGCAGGGCGTCATGCACATGGAAGTCATCGTCGGCGGCAAACACCATGAACGGCGTGGTCACTTGCTCCACGCCAAAGGCCAGCTTGGCGCGCACGCCCCAGTAGCCAAACTGCGGAACATGCTGGTAATCCACATTTTCAAACTGTCCGGCCAGGCTTGGCTGACCTTCAGCCGAAGAGTCCAGCACCAGGATCCTGCAAGGCAAGCCGCTGTAGAAACGCGCAGCGCGGCGCAAGAACGCCGGCCGCTCGTGAGACATCAGCACCACGGTCAACTGTTCGTTGAGTGCCAGCCCGTGTTCAGAATTATTGCCTTGCATACATTTCCCCGCATCGGCGAATCGCCGAAAAAACCCAACGATGTCTTGTCGATTACCGTACGCGGCGCAGATAGCCATCCGGCGCGACGGTGATCAGCAGCTTGCTGTGAATGGCCTGGTCGATCTCGAAATCGCGGTTTTCTTCCAGGTAGGCCCATACCGCGGTTTTCGGGTTGTCGCCCTTGCCCCACGGGCGGTCCGGGAAGGCATCTTCCGGCATGTCTTCGACCACGGTATCCATCACTACGCAGTAACTGCCCACCGAGGTCATCGGGGCATAGGCCCGCAGCTCTTCCAGTACGTGCTCGTGGGTATGGTTGGAGTCCAGTACCACCAGCACTTTCTTGCCTTCGACGCGCTGGCGAACCTGTTCGACGATCGCAGGATCGATGCTCGACCCCTGGATCATCTGGATCCGCTTGCTCATCGGGTGCGCTTCGATCGCCTCACGGTTGTGCTGGCGGATATCGATGTCGACGCCCAGCACCTCACCATGGCCGAGCAGTTCCAGCATCGAGGCGTAAAACACCAGCGAGCCGCCGTGGGCGATACCGGTCTCGACGATGATGTCCGGTTGCAGCGCCCAGATGATCTCCTGCATGGCGACCATGTCCTGGGGGAATTGAATGATCGGGCGGCCCATCCAGCTGAAGTTGTAGGTGTACTTGTGTTTGGCGGTCGTGCCGACCCAGTCCAGCGAGGTGGCTTGCAAGGTTTTGTCCTGTTGCAGACCTTCGATGTTGTCTTTTACTTCTTCACGAAACTGCTCATGAGGATTCATTACAGACTCTCCGGAAATTAGTCGCGGTGGTTAGTTGAAAACCCGACCGTCTTGAAAGGAAGCAGGATTGGTCTTGATGGTCCTGGCGGGGCTGCCCACCACGACCGCATAGTCTGGAACGTCTCTGGTGACCACGGCGCCCGCACCGATGGTGACCCAACGGCCGATGCGCAAACGCGGCAGGATCGTGGCGTTGGTGCCGATGAAGGTGCCGTCGCCGATCTCGACACAACCGGCAATGCAGACACCCGGCGCCATGAACACCGAATGACCGATCTGCCCCTCATGCCCGACCACGCTGCCGGCGCTGATGCTGGTGTTGTCACCCAGGCTGACTTGCGCCTGCATGATCACGCCCTCTTGCAGATAGGTGCCGACGCCCATGGTGATCATCGTCAGATCGATGCCCGGGTGGATGAAGTTGCCCAGGGTGCCACCGGCCTCGACGATCTCGCAGGTGGTCCGGTGACGCAGCGCGGTACTGCCGGTGATCAAATTGACAAAGCGCGTGTCGGGGCCTTTCAGCTCGGCCACCCTGTCGGTGCCACCCACCACCGGCACGCCATGAAACAGCGTGCCCTGCTTCGCCGGATCGTTATCGAGAAAGGCGAACTGCAGGTCCGGCTGGCTGCGTTGCAGGGTGAGGATCATCCGTACCGCTTCAGGATTGGCCGCCCCCAGCAGGTAAACCTTCATAGCCGGGTCCTTTTCAGTACCAGTGCGCGCAACACCTCGATGACCCGGTGCTGATCGTCATCGGTCATGTCGTGGTAGCTCGGCAGATTGATCGCGCGCTCCGGCAGCGCATGCGCCACCGGCGAGTCGGCCGTCAGTTCGCTGAACATCGGCAAGGACGACAGCGGCCAGAAGAACACCCGCGCGTCGATATCGGCGGCCTGGAAGGCTGCGCTCAACATGTCCCGCGTGATCCCCAGTTCGCGGTCAAAGACCACGGTGGGCATCCAGTAGCCGTTGCGCGCATGCCCGGGCTCAGGGTTCATGGTCAAGCCAGGCAATGCAGCCAGGGCGTCGGCGTAACGGGCGAAGATCGCACGCTTGCGCTCGATCAACTCGTCGATCCGCTCGACCTGCGCGCAACCGACGGCGGCTTGCAGGTTGCTCATCTTGTATTTGAAACCGAGGAAATCCGGCCAGAACTGTTTGCTGCTGCCCGCCACCCGGCCATGGTTGGACAGGGTCAGTACGCGGTCATACAGGGCCTTGTCCGACGTCACGAAGATGCCGCCTTCGCCGGTGGTCATGGTCTTGGTGCCATGAAAGGAAAACGCACCGAACGCGCCCAGCGAACCGGCCGCCTGACCGCGCCACTGCGAGCCAATCGCCTCGGCCGCGTCTTCGATGACCGGCAGGCCGAACTCGCGGCCGATGGCCAGCAACGCATCCATGTCGCAGAGATTGCCGTAGAGGTGAACCGCCAGAATCGCCTTGGTCCGTGGGGTAATTGCCCGGCGAACCTGCTGCGGGTCGAGACACCAACTGTCTGCGAGCACGTCGACGAACACCGGCGTAGCACCCAGATAGGTGATGGGCGCGGCCGAGGCGATCCAGTTGGTATCGGCGAGGATCACCTCATCGCCGGCACCGATGCCCAGCGCCGCCATCCCCATGTGCAGCGCGCCGGTGCAACTGGAGGTTGCGATCGCGTACGTCGCACCCACGTGCTCGGCAAAGGACTTCTCGAACCGCGTCAGGTACTCGTAGCAGCGCTCTCCCCAACCATGGCGGACGGCATCGAGTACGTAGTCGGCTTCCAGCTCACCGACACTGGGCTTGGTGTAATGAATTCGGCTCATCGAATGATCAACTCGGGAATGGCAATGACAAAACGACCGTCCCATGCACGAATGCCGGCAAAGGCCTGGGTGATCTCGTCCAGCAGGTTCCACGGCAGCACCAGCACGTAGTCCGGTTTCTCGAGGTCGATCCGCTCCGGCGACACGATCGGAATGCGGCTGCCGGGCAGGTACTTGCCTTGCTTGTGCGGGTTGGCATCGGCCACCCAGGCCAGCAGGTCCGGCTTGACGCCGGCGTAGTTGAGCAGGGTGTTGCCCTTGGCGGCGGCGCCGTAGCCAACCACACGCTTGCCATCGGCCCTGGCCTGCAACAGGAAGCGCAGCAGGTCATGCTTGATGCGTTCGGCGGCGGGCGCCAGGGTCGCGTAGAACGCCGGGGTTTTCACCCCGGCCGCGAGTTCGGCCTGCAGCTGTTGCCGGACCGCCGGTTGCACGTCGCGACGCTCGCCGTCCAGGCGCTGTACGAACACCCGCAGCGAACCGCCATGGGTCGGCAGCTGGCTGACGTCGAACACCTGAAGACCGTTGCGCTCGCACAGGGTCTGCACAGCGGTCAGCGACAGGTAGGAATAATGCTCGTGGTACAGCGTGTCGAACTGCTGGCCGGCCATCAGCGTCAACAACTGCGGAAACTCGAAAGTCGCCACACCGGTCGGCTTGAGCAAGGTCGCGAAACCGCCGAGGAAATCGTTGATATCCGGGACGTGGGCCAGCACGTTATTGGCGGCCATCAGGTCGGCGCCCCAGCCCTCGCCATGCAATTGCGCGGCGCTGTCGCGACCGAAAAACAGCTCACGGATCTCCAGGCCTTTTTCCCGCGCCGCCTGCGCGGTGCTGCGGGTCGGCTCGACGCCCAGGCATGGGACGCCGCGCCTGGCCACGTACTGCAACAGGTAACCGTCGTTCGCCGCGATTTCCACCACGCGGCTGTCGGCGGTCAGGCCGAAGCGTTCGACCATCTCGGCCACATAACGCTCGGCATGGGCCAGCCAGGTGCTGGAGAACGAACTGAAATAGGCGTACTCGGCATCGAACAGGCTGTCGGCGCTGGTGTAGTCCTCGGTCTGCACCAGCCAGCATTGCTGGCACACGGCAACCTTCAACGGCACCCATTGCTCGGCCTGCTCCAGCTGGTCGGCACGCACGTAGGCGTTGGACGGCGGCGAGGTGCCCAGGTCGATCAGCGGCAGGGTCAGCGCGGCGGCGCAACCACGGCAGTTCATAGGCGCACTCCGGCGAAGTGTTCATCGAGCGCCGGATGACTCGCATCGCGCACCGACAGATTATTGACAGGCAACGGCCAGGCAATCGCCAGCCGTGGATCGAGCACCGACAACCCGCCTTCGTGTTCAGGCGTGTAGTCGTTGCTGTGCAGGTAAAGCAGCTCGGCATCGGCAGAAAGGGTCTGGAAGCCATGGGCGAACCCGGCCGGAATCAACAGGCTGCGGCCATCGCCGGCCCGCAGGTGTTCGGCGTGCCAGTGCAGGAAGGTCTCGGAGTCGGGACGCAAATCCACCGCGACATCCCAGACTTCACCGCGCAGGCAACTGATCAACTTGGCTTCCGGCGCGCGCTCGTTCTGGTAATGCAGGCCACGCACGCTGCCGCGCTCGCGGGTGCAGGAGTGATTGATCTGGCGAATGTGGAACGCCTGGCCGAACGCACTCAGGCTGCCCTCGCAAAACAACCGGGAAAAGTGCCCGCGCTCGTCTTCGAAACGCTTGTGCTGCACGCTGAACAATCCGCTCAGCGGCAACGCCTTCAGCAGGAATTCACTCACAGCGCGCCTCGGTACAGGTTCAATTGCGCCAGGCTGACGGCGCGCATGTCATCGCCGTTCTGCCACGCCAGGTGCCAGTCCAGGGTCTGGGTCAGGCACTGCTGCAGCGACCAGCGCGGTTGCCAGCCGAGCAATTGACGGGCACGGCTGCTGTCCAGGCGCAACAGGCCGGCCTCATGCATATCGCTCGGTTCGATACGCAGCCCGCGCGCTTGCGGCCAGCGGCTGGCGAGCAGTTCGACCACTTCACCGACGCTGCACATGTCCGCTTCACCGGGGCCGAAATTCCACGCCCCGGCGAATGCCGGGCCTTGCTCGAACAGGCCGGCAGCCAGTTGCAGATAGCCGGCCAGCGGCTCCAGGGCGTGCTGCCACGGGCGCACAGCTTGCGGGTAACGCAAGGTCACCGGCTCGTCCGCCGACCAGGCCTTGAGTACATCGGGAATCAACCGCTCCGGGGCGAAATCGCCGCCGCCGAGCACGTTGCCGGCCCGCGCCGTGGCCAATGCCAGGCCATGCTCGGCATGCTTTTCAGGGGCAAAGAACGAGGCGGCATAGGATTGCGCCAGCAATTCGCAGCAAGCCTTGCTGCTGCTGTAGGGATCGTGACCGCCCAACGCTTCGTTTTCGCGATACGGCCACAGCCATTCCTGGTTGGCGTAGACCTTGTCGGTGGTCACCAGTACGCAGGCACGCACGCCGCCCACCTGGCGGATCGCTTCGAGCAGGTTGAGGGTGCCCATGACGTTGCTGGAGTAAGTGCCCAGCGGGTCGCGATAACCTTCGCGCACCAGCGGTTGTGCCGCCAGGTGCAGGACGATTTCCGGTTGGGTTTCAGCGATCAACTCCAGCAACGCACCCAGGTCACGCAGGTCGCCGCGCTGATCGTTGATGCCTTCGTGAACGCGCGCCAGCTCGAACAGGCTCGGCTCGGTGGACGGGTCGAGGGAAAACCCGCTGACCTCGGCCCCCAGGCTTTGCAGCCACAGCGTCAGCCAACTGCCCTTGAAACCGGTGTGGCCGGTGACCAGCACCCGCTTGCCGCGCCAGAATTGCGGGCTCAGTCCCATTGCTTCCATGGGGCCTCCCCGCTCTGCCACAACGCCTCGAGGTGATTCTTGTCACGCAGGGTGTCCATCGGTTGCCAGAAGCCGTCGTGCTGGTACGCCATGAGCTCGCCGCGCGCGGCCAGGCCATCCAGCGGGCCGGATTCCCACGAGGTCTCGTCGCCTTCGATCAGCGGCAGGACCTTGGGCGACAGGACGAAGAAGCCGCCATTGATCCAGCCACCGTCGCCGCGAGGTTTTTCGGTGAAACCCAGGACCTTGTCGCCATCGCGATTGAGCGCGCCATAGCGGCCAGGCGGTTGTACCGCGGTGACGGTCGCCAGTTTTCCGTGCTCGAGATGGAAGTCCACCAACGCCCCGATGTTGAGGTCCGACACGCCGTCGCCGTAGGTAAAGCAGAAGGCTTTTTCGTCTTCAAGATAGCGGCGGGCGCGGCGCAAACGGCCGCCGGTCATGGTCTCTTCGCCGGTATCGATCAGCGTGACGCGCCATGGCTCGCTGTAGTTCTGGTGAACATCCATGCGGTTGTTGCGCATGTCGAAGGTGACATCAGAGGTGTGCAGGAAATAGTTGGCGAAGAAGTCCTTGATCGCATAGCCCTTGTAGCCAAGGCAGATCACGAAATCATGGATTCCGTGTGCGGAGTACTGCTTCATGATGTGCCAGAGAATTGGCTTGCCGCCGACCTCGATCATTGGCTTGGGCTTGAGGTGCGACTCCTCGCTGATCCGCGTACCCAGGCCACCCGCCAAAATAACTGCCTTCATCCCCTTCCCCTCTTGTTCGTCACAGGGCTCAGCCAAGCTGTATCAAGCTTTTGCGGGCCATCTGGGTTAAACCTGCCGCCGTTAAGGGCGCATCCGGACTCACCGGAAGTGCTCGTTTTATGGCGATATGAGGGGGACTTGCAGGAAACGCGCCAGCTCTTTGGGTCCGCTGCCCGCCAACGCGCTGCGGGTAATTGTAGGAGCCGGCTTGCCGGCGATGGTCGTGAACGATAACGCGTGCAAACTGGATAAACGCGGCGCACTTGAGTCCATCGCCAGCAAGCCGGCTCCTACAGGGATTGCGCGGTCCCTTGTGGGAGCTGGCTTGCCAGCGATGGTCGTTAACGATGACGCGTATGAACCGGGTAAACGCGGCGCACTGTAGGAGCCGGCTTGCCGGCGATGGTCGTTAACGAAAACGCGTGCAAACCGGATAAACGCGGCGCACTTGAGTCCATCGCCAGCAAGCCGGCTCCTACATGTCGACTGCCTTTGCGCGCAACAGCCTGAAGGATCAGTCTGCCAGCCAGCCATTCTCCCAGTAGCGCAAATTGTCGCCGCGCAGCACGTAGTCGCGCAGCACGATCTCGCGCAGCTCGTCGCCCATGCGATAGCTGGCGTCCGGATCGGCCAGGTGCATGCGGATCGCCTGCAGCCATTCATCCGTGGAGTTGGTCTTGATCCGGGTGCACGGCAGGTAGCCGCGATAGGCCTCGGTGTCGGTGGCGATCACCGGGTAGCCGCAAGCGCCGTACTCCAGCAAGCGCAGGTTGCTCTTGCAGTCGTTGAAGATGTGGAACTCCAGCGGCGCCAGCGCCAGGTCCAGGTTCAGGCTGGCCAGCTTGGCCGGGTAGACATCCAGCCCGATCACCCCATGGAACTCATGCATGTACGGGCGCAGATCGTCCGGGCACATGCCGAAGAACACCCAGTCGACTTCATTGGCCAGTTCGCGGACCACATCGGCGATCACCGCCAGGTCACCGTGGTGGCTGGTGCCGCCACCCCAGCCGACCCGAGGTTTTTTCGAGGTGCGGCGCTGACTGCGCAGATCGGTCCACAGGTGCGAGGCCAACATGTTGGGCACCACACGAATGTCGTGATGCATGTCCGACAACGCATTGCCCAGCGGCTCGGTGGAGACCACCACGCGATCGCACATGCCGATGGCGCGCCGCACCAGCTTCTCCATTTCGTCCTTGCCCGGCATGTTGCGGATATGCGCATTGCGGTGCGGAACGTTGATCACGAAGTCGTCCAGCTCATAGATGCGCCGCGCGCCGGAGTATTTTTGCAGGCTTGGGATTTCGTTGATCGGCCCTTCGGAATAGCGCCCCTGCAAGATGATCACGTCAGGCGAATGACGCTCGACTTCGATGATGGTCGGCAGGTTGTAATGAATGCGCCCATGGGCCCTGCCGGCTGCTTCCAGCTCGATCAGCGGCTGCGTGACCCGGTAATGGCCGATGGCGGAGGCGTTGACCGGCAACGCGAGAATCTTCGGCAACTGCGCCTTGGAAAACGGGCTCCAGCCGGAACGCAGGCCAGGCTCGAGGCTGAAGCTCGCCCCGCCCAACCCTTGCAGCGCCAGGTTGGTGTTGTAGGCCGGATCACGGGCCACGATCGGCAGCCAGCGCTTATAGAAAACTTCCTGCTCCTGCTCGCTGCGGGCCTGATCACCTTCCCGTGCAACCCCCGCCGGTTGTGCGCCCAGCGCCAGTTGCGCGTGCGGTGTCCACACCACCAGATAACCTTCCTGGCCGACGCGCAGGCACAGATCCACCTCGTTGAGAGACTGCGCCAGGCCTTGCTCATCGAGGCCACCGACGGCGTCAAAGATCGCCTTGCGCACCATCAGGCAATCACCACCGACGGCACTGTAATTGTGAGCGACCTGCAAGCGGTACATGTAGCCCGCCGCATGCAGCGTCTCGCCATGGAACGGCACGCCGGCCGGCCCTTGCAACCCGAGGATCAGACCGGCATGCAGCACGCGGCCATCGGGGTTGAACAGCTTGGCGCCGACCACGCCGACTTCCGGACGCTGCGCATGATTGAGCAACTCGTCCAGCCATTGCGCCTGGGTGATCACCGTGTACGGATTGAGCATCAACACGTATTCGCCAGCCGCCTGCTGCGCGGCGAAATTGCGTACCGCCGCCGCATTGCCCTGCAGCTCGCAGCGCAGCACGCGGACCCGGTCGCTGCCCAGTTGCGCCATGCCGGCGAACCAGTCAAGCGCCTCGGCGCTTTCGCTGCCGTTGTCCACCAACAGCAATTCGTATTCGCCGTAGGCGGTATTCTCCAGCAGGCTCTCGACACAGCGTTGCAACGCCAGGGTCTGGTCCTTGCTGACGAGAATGATCGACACCAGCGGCCGGTCATCATGGCGATAGTCGACCCGATTGAGCAGCTCGGAACTGCCCTGGCGAATGTCGTGGGCGACGCCCAGGCGCTGCAAGTGCGCCTCCAGCAGCCGCGGGTTGTTATCCACCACCTGCGGCTGCGACAGCCATTTGGCCAGGTCGAACGCCGACTCCAGCAGCACCTCGCAAATGTGCCCGACCACCTGCGTGCCGGCACTCTCGACCATGCGCCACAACACATCGTGGGGCGCCAGTTCGCCATGCGCCGAATCGAAACCGCCCAGTGCCAGGAACTGCTCGCGCTCGAACGCCAGCGCTCGACCCACGTAGGGATAGCTGCGCATCAGATCGAGGTTGAAATCCGGTTTGAATGCAGGTTCGGTCGACTCGCCCTGAAGCAGCCCGCCTTCGTCGCTGTACAGGCAGGTCAGCGTGCGCGACAGGGCAATTCGTTCAGCCATGACCAGCAAGGCCGGCGCCACCAGGCGATCACCGGCACGCAGCAGATAGAACCAGCCGGCGCCTTCAAGTTGCGGTAACAGCTCGTTGATCTGCTGCTGCCAGTCGTCCTGCAGCGGCAAGCGGAACACCCGCTCGTCCAGCCCGGCTTCAATGCAGGATGTGGACAGCACCAGTGTCAGTTCAGGGGCGTAATCCTGATCGGCCAGCGATTGCAGAGTGAGCTCCAGCGCTGAACGGCTGCCTTGCTCATCGATGATGATCGGAACGATTTTCGGTCGGGTCGGCCAGGCTTCCAACGTGTCCGCCAGCAACTCACGCTGACCCTCGGTGAGACTGCGGCACGCCAGCCACTGGGCATACAACTGCGCGAAACTGACGCTGGCGATGCCGACATGCCAATCCTGGGTGGTCTGTTTTGTCCCCAGGGTCCGGCTCAGCGGCAACTCCTCCCAAACCCGCGGCGACTCGTCCACCTGGGTCAGCGGCACATAGCGCACCCAACCCTGGGCCGGCGCGGATTCGCCACCACGGGCCTTGAGCATTTGCGACAGCCATTGCCGCTCGGTTTCGGCCGCATCCTTCATCGCCTGCTGGCCGCTCAAACGCTCCGGGTACAGGCGTTCGATGCCGAGCACGTGATTGGACACCGCCAGATTGCCGCGGCGCATCAGGCAGACGTACAAGGCGAAATCCAGGGTCGCGACGAAGCAATGGCCGGGCTGAGTCAGTGCCGGCAACAGTTCAAGCACGTCGGCCCGACGGAACATCGCATTGCTGAAGCCGCCGAGGATGTTGACCGGGAAATTTTCGAAGATTGCCAGCAGGTCATCACCCTTGAACACCCCGCCCACCGGGGACAGCGGGGTGTTTTCCAGGCGCGAAGGCAGCGGCATGTCGTCGGCATCCCAGAGCAGCCGCTGGGCCACCACCAGGTTGACGTCAGGACAGTCGATGAGGGCCTGGGCCTGATACTCGATGCAGGCCGAGAACAACTGGTCATCGTCACACAGAAACTTGATGTACTCGCCTTGCGTCTGCGCCAGGCAAGCCTGAAGGTTACCCACCAGTCCCAGGGTTCGCGGATTTCGCACGTAGCGTACGGCCGCGCCCTGCTCAACCGTCGAAGCGACGATCTCTTCGATCTCATGACCGCGACTGTCATCGCAAACCATGATTTCCAGATTGCCGTAGCTCTGGCTCACAGCCGTGCGCAACGCACGAGCGAAAAAGCGTGGATTGAAGGCGGGGATGACCAGGCTGACAAGCGGGAGTGAATTCACGGCGGGCTCACAGGCGGCGCGAGCCCGCCCTGAAAAGCGAGCCCTTTGTTACCGCAAAAAGACGATAAATACTGAAGGGGCAAGCAATCGGGCGCCTGCGCGCCCGACCACCGTCAGATCTTGTTGAACAGACCCAGCTGGGAAATCTTGCTGAACGCCAGCTGCGCAGCCTGCAGCATGGTCTGCTGCAAGGTCAGGCGCGTCATGACTTCGGCCGGGTCCGAATCGCGAATCGACGACTGGCTCGCGGTGTTCGCCAGAGTCAGGCTTTCGTTGGTCGCGGTCTGGTTGTCCAGCGCCTGACCGCGCGCACCGATGGTGGTGATGGCCGAGCCGATCTGGTTGGCCGCACTGTCGATGTTGCCCATTCCCGATTCCATGGCGCCGAGAAACTTCTGCTTGGCCACCGCGTCGCCGTCGATTGGCGTATTCAACGCAGTCATCATCTGGCCCAGGGTGTCGAGCACGTTCTGGGTCTGATGGTTGTTGGACTGAATCACGAACTGGTCGCCGGACGCCGGAGCGCCACCGCCCAGGGCAAAGGTCACGCCCGCGGCGGTAGCGTTGCCGCCGGATACGGTGCCCGACGACACCGGCTTGCTGTCGGCGCTGATCGGGGCCGCGTACAGGTCGAAAGCGGTCGCGCTGGTGAACTTGAGGATTGCCCCGCCCGACGGGAAAGCATTGGTGTACGCCGTCGGGTTGGTCACGGTGGAACCGGTGATGACCGCGGTCGACGCGTTGCCGGCGCTGCGCGACGTGTTGAAGGTATCCGAGGAGGAAGACAGATTGAAACTGTGCCCGGCGATCACCGCATCCGGGTTGGTATCACCGGACTTGAGGTTGATGTTCAGCTTCATGTCAATGCCACGGAAACTCACCGTCTGGTTGGCCCCGTTGGCGTTGCTGATGACACCGTTCTGGCTGGCTTCGGCGGTCACGTCGTTACCCAGCGCGTCGGTGATCTTCAGCTGGGTGCTGCTGAGGAAGCTGACGGTGTAAGGCTGGCCGCCGGTGAATTTGGCGTTGTAGGTGGAGCTGGTGCCGACCGTACCGTTGGACAGCACCACGCGCCCGTCATCCACCGCCGGAGCGGTCATGGTGGTCTGGGTGCGATTGGTATTGATGGTCTGCTGGAAAGCATCCCAGCCCGTGGTGTTGGTCCCGACCGTCATGCCATCGCCAATGCCGAGGTCGACGGTGGTCTGGTCGCCGTTGTAGCTGTAGGTGCCGTCCGAGTTCTGCGAGTAAGGCGCGGTGTCGGTTTTCGAACCGGAGAACAGGTAGTTGCCGCTCGCGTCCCGGGTGTTCATCAGGCCCAGCACCTGTTGCTGGATCTGGCCCAATTCCGATGCATAGGCCTTGCGGTCCGCGTCGGTGGCAATGCCGTTGCTGGCGGCGAGGGCCAGCTCCTTGGCGCGCTGCAAAGCGGTACCGATGGAGCTGAGCGTGGTTTCCTGCAGGCTCAACGCACTCTTGGTGCTTTCGATGTTGGTGCCGTACTGATCAAGCATCGCGCTCTGCTGGCCCAGTTGCAGCAAACGACCGGCACCGATCGGATCATCGGCGGCGGTGTTGATGCGGGTCAGGCTGCTGGCTTCGTTACTGGTCGCGATGGCCTTGTTGAAGTTACGCTGGTAGTTGGCAGCGGTGATTTCGTAATACTGGGCGGTGGAAATGCGCATGAATTACGACTCCTTAAAGGCTGTTGATCAGCGTTGTGAAAATTTCCTGCGCAGCCTTGATGATCTGCGAAGACGCGGTGTAGTACTGCTGGTACTTGACCAGGTTGCCGGTTTCTTCATCCAGGTCGACGCCGGAGTTCGAATCACGAGCACCCTTGGCGTTGGCCAGGATCGCCGTGGTGGCTTCGCTGTCGGACTTGCCCTGGGCAGCCTTGGCGCCGACGTTGGTCACCAGCTTGTTGTAGGCGTCGGTCAGGCTGATGCCCTTGCTCGCCGTGCCGGTGTCTACGGTCTGTTTGGTTTGCAAACCCACCAACGCTTGAGCATTGCGGTTGTCCGAAGACGCCGCGCCGGCCAGGTTGATGGTGAAGCTTTCGCCGCTGGCTGGCGTGGCGCCGACCGTGGTCTGCACGGTGAAGGTCTTCTGCACGGCCGGCGTGACGCTGGTGTCCATGACCGGAGCACCGCTGGCATCGACCATGCCGACTTTCAGGTTCAGGGTGTTGCTCTGACCGGGAACGATGGTGCCGGTGCCGATCGAGTTGCCCTTGGCATCGACCATGTTGTAGCTCTGGCTACCGCCGCTGGCGCCGCCGAAAACCAGTTTGACCGGCGTCGAGTACTTGAGCGCGGTCTGCATTTCCGCCTGGGCCGCCGGGTTGTAGATGTCGATGGTGCTGGTCAGCGTCGGCTGGGTGTAGGTGCCGGTGTTGTTGGCAGTGGTCACGCCGGTCAAAGGGGCGGCGGCAGCGATTTTTTTCGGGTCGGTGAGCACGGTCTGGATACTGGCCGCCGCGCCACGGGTCGGCGTCACCTTGAACGAATCGCCGGCGCTCGGCGCACCGCCGTTGAGGTTCAGGCTGAAGCCGTCGATCACCGGAGCCGGGGTCGTCGTGGTGCTGAACGCGCCCAGGTCGGTGCCGTCCGAGCGCTTGACGGTGTAGTCGGTCGCGCTGGTGAACGTCACCTGATAGTCGCTGGCGGTGAGCTTGCCGGTGTCCTTGATGGTGACATCCAGGTTGCCTGAGCCGGCACTGTTGCTCGCCCCTGCAATGCTGCGCTGACTGACCAGCGCGGCACTGTTGATGTTGTTGAAGATCGCCGCGCCGAAATCACCGTTCTTGTCGATGCCTTGCGCTTGCTGGCGGTTGATCTGGTCGGCAACCACCAGTGCCACGCGCCCCAGTTCATTGAGCGAAGGGTCGAGCACTTCCTTGCGGTAGGTCAGCAGGCCACCGATTTCACCGCCGCTGACCACCGAGGTCACGTCGATGGTGCTGGAGCCACGGTTGAGCTGCAGCGCCATGCGCGATGGATCGCTCTGGCTCGGCACGGTTTGCAGTGTGTTGGTGGTGTTGCCGACCACCAATGGCTGACCGCTGCCGATGTAGACGTCGTAGCTGTTGCCGCGCTCGACCACCTGGGTGCCGACCAGCCCGGACAGTTGGCGCACGGCTTCGGTGCGCGCGTCCAGCAGGTCGTTCGGCTGGCTGCTGCCGGTGGAGAGCTCGGCAATTTTCTGGTTGAGCGTGGCGATCGTGGTGGACAGCTTGTTCACCTGATCCGCCATGTCACCGAGGCTGCCGTTCAGGTTGGTGTTCTGATCGTTCAACTGCTTGGCAATCGAATTGAAGCGCGCGGACAAGGCCTGGGCACCGGTCAGCACCGACTGGCGCGAGGTGTCGTCGGTGGCGGAGGTCGAAACGCCCTGCATCGAGGTGAAGAACTTTTGCAGCACGCCGGTCAGCCCGGTGTTGCTATCGGAAAGCGTGGCGTCCAGCGGAGTGGCCTGAGCGTTGAACGACGAGGCTTCGCTGTCGAGCGAGGTCGCGGTGCGCAGCTGCGCATCGAGGTACGAGTTATACACGCGACGCACATCGGCCAGCGTGGTGCCGGTGCCGATGAACACGTTGCCGTACTGAATCGAGCCCTTGGTGCTCTGCACGGATTGCTGGCGCGAGTATCCGGCGGTGTCGACGTTGGCAATGTTGTTGCCGGTCGTGACCAACGAGTTGTGGCCAGCACTGAGCCCCGACATCCCGATATTGAGCAAACTCATGTTTCAGACCTTATACCTTGTGCCTATAAAGGCGTGGTGGAAACGCCCGCCGCAGCGTAGTTCTGGTAACTCGTCATCTGCTTGGCTATCTGCGAAATCTTGCTTGCGTAGTCCGGGTCGGTTGCGTAACCGGCCTTCTGCAACTCGCGCACAAACTGTTCTGGGTTATCGGCCGACTTCACGACATCTTGATAGCGATTATTGGTCTGCAGCAAAGTCACAAGGTCGTGGAAACTGTCCTTGTAGGAGTCGTAGGAACGGAACTGGGCCGTCTCCTTGACCATCTGCCCGTTTCTGAATTCGCTGGTGATCGCCCGCGCCGAACCGCCCTGCCAACTGCTGCCGGCCTTGATGCCGAACAGGTTGTGGCTGCTGCTGCCGTCCTGGGCACGCATGACCGATTTGCCCCAGCCGGTTTCCAGGGCCGCCTGGGCCACCAGATAACGTGGATCGACACCGATCCGCGCCGCCGCTTCCCTGGCCATCGGCAACATGGTGTTGACGAACTGGTCGGCGGAGCTGAAGGCTTTCTTCGGCGGCGCCAGAGGAATCTGTGCCATGGCGCGACCGTAAACCTGCATGCCGCCGCTGGAGGCCTGCTGCGCGTTCGCCAGCCAGTCGCCGTTGTACAGCGGTCCCGCACCGGTAGTCGTTGTGCGCTCTGGCAATTGAGTTTTGTTGACTGTCGTAGCCACGGTCGTCGCCGAAGGCACCAGCCCGGCCAGCAGCCGGTCGGCCAGCTTCGGCGGCAATGCCAGGCGACGCTGATTGATCAGCGCCATGTCATTGCGATGACCGCCCTCGCCCGCCTCTTGCGGCGCATGGACCGAGCGCGACGCCCACAACGGACGCTGGCCATTGACCCGCGACAGCGGCCCGTTGATTGCCACCGTGCCTGCCGCCACCGGCGTTTGCACGGCGGCTTTCGCGGCCTCTTGCTTGGCCAGGGACGCAGCGGCAGCCTCGCCCGGCGCCAGCGGTTTGTTCTTCGACATCTGGCGCATCAACACGTCCGCCAGACCGATACCACCGCCTTCGCGAGACATGGAAACGGCCAGTTGCTGGTCGTACATTTCCTGGTACTGCTTGGCCGCCGGGGTGTTCATCGGATTGTCCTGGCCCAGCGCTTCAGTGGCCGAACGCATCGACTTGAGCATCTCGCCGAGGAACAGCGATTCGAACTCCTGCGCGACCTTGCGCATGTTGCCGTCGCTGTTCTTGTCGCCGACCTTGAGCTGATTCAGACGATTGAGGTCCGAGTAGGAACCTGAATCACTGCTGCTGACCAGACCGCTCTTGCGCATATCCACGATGGCCGTCCTCAGATCACGATCAGGTCGGCTTGCAGCGCGCCGGCCTGTTTCAGCGCTTCGAGGATCGCCATCAAGTCACCCGGTGCCGCGCCGACCTGGTTCACCGCCCGCACGATCTCGTCGAGGGTGGTACCCGGGCCGAACTTGAACATCGGCTTGGCTTCCTGCTGGGCATTGACCTTCGAACGCGGCACCACCGCCGTCGTGCCGTTGGACAGAGGGCCTGGCTGACTGACGATCGGGTCTTCGGTGATGGTCACGGTCAGGCTGCCGTGGGTCACGGCCGCCGGAGACACCTTGACGTTCTGGCCGATCACGATGGTGCCGGTACGGGAATTGATGATGACTTTCGCCACCGCCTGGCCCGGGTCGATCTCGAGGTTTTCGAGGATCGACAGGTAGTCGACGCGCTGGCTCGGATCGAGCGGCGCGGTGACGCGAACCGAACCGCCGTCGATGGCCTGGGCCACGCCAGGGCCGAGCATGTCGTTGATCTTGTCGACGATGCGCTTGGCCGTGGTGAAGTCGGAACGATTGAGGTTCAGCGTCAGGCTGTTGCCCTGGTTGAAACCGCTCGGTACCGCACGTTCCACCGAGGCACCACCGGGGATGCGCCCGGCCGACGGAACGTTGACGGTGATCTTCGAGCCGTCGCGACCTTCGGCATCGAAACCACCGACCACGAGGTTGCCCTGGGCCACCGCATAGACGTTGCCGTCGATACCCTTGAGCGGCGTCAGCAGCAAGGTGCCGCCACGCAGACTCTTGGAGTTGCCGATGGACGAAACGGTGATGTCGACCTGCTGCCCCGGCTTGGCGAACGCCGGCAGATCGGCACTGATCGACACCGCCGCGACGTTCTTCAACTGCACGTTGCCCGAACCCGGCGGCACCTTGATGCCGAACTGCGAGAGCATGTTGTTGAAGGTCTGCAGGGTGAACGGGGTTTGCGTCGTCTGGTCGCCGGTGCCGTTAAGCCCGACCACCAGGCCGTAACCGATCAATTGGTTGGAACGCACACCGGAAATGCTGGCGATGTCCTTCAGGCGCTCGGCTTGAGCGCTGAAGGCTGCAGACAACATCAAGGCGGCCACCATGAGGTGTTTAAGATTCAAACTGACCACCTAGAAAGGGAACAGCGGGCTGAGGAAGAAACGGTCGAACCAGCCTGGCTGACTCGCATCGGCAAACGAACCGGTGCCCGAGTAGGTGATGCGCGCATCGGCGACCCGGGTCGACGACACGGTGTTGTCGGTGGCGATGTCATCGGCGCGAACCAGCCCGGCAATCCGCACCAGCTCATCGCCGGTGTTGAGGGTCATCCACTTCTCGCCGCGCACCGCGATGATGCCGTTGGGCAATACATCGGCGACGGTCACGGTGATCGAGCCGGTCAGGGTGTTGCCCTGCGCCGCCTTGCTGTCACCCTTGGTCGCACGGTCACCGCTGTAGCCGACATCGAGGCTCAGGTCGCCGCTGCCGATCGGATCGTTGGTGCTCAAGCCACCGCCAAAGAACGAGCTCAGGCCAATGTCGGTCTTGCTGTTCTTGCCGATCTGCGAGTTGGCATTTTTGCTGGCCTGGGTTTTTTCGTTCAGCGTAATGGTGATGATGTCGCCCACCCGGTACGCCTTGCGGTCGCTGTACAGGTTCTGCTCGAAACCGGCCTGATAGATCGAGCCATTGTTCGCCGCCGCCGGCAACGGCGTGCGCGGCAACACCGGGGCGTAGTAAGGGTCATTGGGCTTGGGCGACACAGGCACGCAGCCTGCGAGCACGGTAATCCCACTCAATGCCAGAACAGAGACGAAGCGATTCATGACCCTACCTCACGGTGTTGCAGGCGACCTCATGGCCGCCTCATAGACTTGATTACAGATTCTGCGTTACGAACGAGAGCATCTGGTCGGCGGTGGAGATCACCTTGGAGTTCATCTCGTAGGCGCGTTGGGTGGTGATCATGTTGACCATCTCTTCAACGGTGCTGACGTTCGATGTTTCCAGGGTGTTCTGCAGCGTGGTACCGAAACCGGCCAGGCCCGGGGTGCCGACTTGCGGCGCGCCGCTGGCGGCGGTTTCCAGGAACAGGTTGTTGCCCACGGCCTGCAGGCCGGCCGGGTTGATGAAGTCGGCGGTTTGCAGGTTGCCGATCACCTGGGCAGCCGGGTTGCCGGCAACGGTGATGGACACGGTGCCGTCGCGGCCGACCGTGAAGGTCTGCGCATCGTTCGGAATGACAATGGCCGGCTCCAGGGCAAAGCCGCTGGCGTTGACGATCTGCCCGTTGGAGTCCAGGTGGAAGGTACCGTCACGGGTATAGGAGGTGGTGCCGTCCGGTTGCAGGATCTGGAAGAAACCACGACCGTCGATGGCCATGTCCAGCGGCTGCTCGGTGGTTTGCAGGCTGCCGGCGGTGAAGTTTTTCTGGGTGCCGACGATGCGCACACCGGTACCCAGTTGCAGGCCCGACGGCAGTTCGCTGTCCTGGGTCGACTGGGCGCCAGGCTGACGCTTGATCTGATAGAGCAGATCCTGGAACTCGGCGCGGTCACGTTTGAAACCCGTGGTCGACACGTTCGCCAGGTTGTTGGAAATGGTGGTCAGGTTGGTGTCCTGGGCGGACAGACCTGTTTTGGCAACCCATAGAGCCGGAAGCATTCGATTCTCCTCGTGCGCCTGTTTTACGGCGCGACGTTCTGGTAATTAGCTGATCTGCAAGACCCGAGCCATGGCCTGGTCATCGTCTTTGGCGGTGTTCATCATCTTGATATGCAGCTCGAACTGCTTGGACAAGGCCAGCACCGAGGTCATCTCTTCCACGGCATTGACGTTGCTCGACTCGAGGAACCCCGACACCAGCTTGACGTCGGCGTCTGCCTGCGCAGGCTGGCCGTCCTTGGTGTGGATCGAGCCGTCCAGGCCCTTGGTCATGTTCTTGAAGTCCGGGTTGACCAGCTTGATGCGGTCGACTTCAGCCATCACCCGGGGACCTTCGCCCATCGCGCGGATGCTGATGGTGCCGTCCTCGCCGACTTCGATCTGCTGCTCGGGCGGCACGGCAATCGGCCCGCCATTGCCCATGACCGGCATGCCGTTGCCGGCGCGCAACACGCCAAGGGCGTCGACGTTCAGGCTGCCGGTGCGCACGTAGCTTTCACCGCCATCGGGATTCTGTACGGCAATCCAGCCGTTGCCTTGCACGGCAACGTCGAGGTCACGGCCGGTTTCCACCAGCGAGCCAGGGGAGAAATCGGTGGCCGGGCGTTCGGCCATGGCAAACGCACGCGCCGGAAAGCTGTCACCGAACACCGGCATCGAACGGGCCTGCTCCAGGTCTTTCTGGAAGCCGTTGGTGGAGATGTTCGCGAGGTTGTTGGCATGCGCCTTTTGCGCCAGTGCATTCTGGCTGGCGCCGGTCATAGCCACATAAAGGTACTTGTCCACACTCTTTCCTCTGCCTGCCGGACGTTTGCCGCCCACTGCTGTGTTGCGCAGGTTGTAGCAATTTGCAGACCAACTTGCGCGCAGAGGCTCGAACCCCCTTGAAACACGGGGTTCGAGGCTAATCGGAGGGGAATCGAACAAGGTATCGAAGACGAAAAACCGGCGCGGATATGCCGTTTGGCGGCAACGCCGTGAAAAGCCGGCTACCAGCCTTTCACACCGCTCATGTCGGGCAGTTTGTGGGCAATGCCCTTATGGCAGTCGATACAGGTTGCCTGGCCACTGGCCAATGACGTGGAGTGCATGTTGGCGGCGCGTTTGCCCTGGCGTGTGAAGTCCATGAACTCGAAGTTGTGGCAGTTGCGACACTCCCGGGAATCGTTGGCCTTGAGCCGTGCCCACTCGTGTTCGGCCAGCTCCCGGCGCATGCCCAGAAACTTGTCCCGGGTACTGATGGTGCCGAACAGCTTGCCCCAGACTTCCTTGGAAGCCTGCATCTTGCGGGCGATCTTGTGCGTCCACTCGTGGGGGACGTGGCAGTCCGGGCACGTGGCGCGCACGCCCGAGCGGTTGGTGTAGTGAATGGTTTCCTGCAACTCGACAAAAACGTTGTCGCGCATTTCATGGCAGGACGTGCAGAACTTCTCGGTGTTGGTCGCTTCCAGCGCGGTGTTGAACCCACCCCAGAAAATCACCCCGGCGATAAACCCGCCAAGGGTCAGGAAGCCCAGGCTGTAATGCACGCTGGGCCGACGCAGCACACCCCAATAATCCTTGAGCAAGGCAAGCAAAGATTTCATGGCCTCTCCTCAAGGTTTCGGCTGATGGTTGATTTCGTCTTGCAAGACCTGGTCGATGTTCTTGAAGCTGTTGTTCACCAGTGGCTTCACATCCTTTTGCGGCACGTGACACTGGTTGCAGAAGTATCGGCGCGGCGACACCGCCGCCAATGCCTGGCCGTCACGGTCCATGTAGTGCGTGATGCTGATCATCGGCGCCTGGGTACGCGCACTGTTGGCGCGACTGTGGCAGGACAGGCACTTGTTGCTGTTCTTGTCGATGGCATAGCCGCGAATGCTGTGGGGAATGGTGGGCGGTTGCTCGGGGTAATTGCGCTCACGCTTGAGGTCCTTGTTCTCGTCTTCCGCGATGGGCGGCGCCGGCAGCTCCTGGGTCAGGGTCCCGCCGACTCGCCGCCCGTCCGGCGCCGGCGCATCCAGTGGGTAACCGGGGTCTGCCGCAAACGCTGCGGGCAACCACACCAGCAGAGCGGCAATCAGGGGCAGCGAACGATAATTCATGAAAGCTCTCCTTATGCCGTCTTGATCAACTCAATCCTGATCGCGCATTTCTTGTAATCGGTTTGCTTGGAGATGGGGTCCGTCGCATCGAGCGTGACTTTGTTGATCAACCTGTTGGCATCGAAAAACGGCACGAACACCAGACCTTGGGGCGGCTTGTTGCGCCCTCGGGTTTCAATGCGCGCACGCATTTCGCCGCGCCGACTGATCAGTTTCACTTCGCTGCCACGCCGGGCATTCAAGGCCTTGGCATCGGCCGGGTGCATGTAGACCAGCGCGTCGGGGACCGCTTTATAGAGTTCTTCGACACGCTGGGTCATGGTCCCGGTGTGCCAATGCTCAAGCACCCGACCGGTGCTCAACCAGAACGGGAAGTCCGCGTCCGGGGCTTCCGCGGGTGGCTCGTAGGGCAGCGCGAAGATGATCGCCTTCTTGTCGGGGTAGCCGTAGAACTGCACGCCGCTGCCCTTCTCGACATAGGGGTCGTAACCCTCACGGAAGCGCCAAAGCGTTTCCTTGCCTTCGACGACAGGCCAGCGCAACCCGCGCTCGGAGTGATAACGATCAAAGGGTGCAAGGTCATGACCATGTCCACGGCCGAACTGGGCATATTCTTCGAACAGGCCTTTTTGCAGGTAGAAACCGAAATCCCGGGCTTCGTCGTTCTGATAGCCTGCCGCCATTTGCTCAACCGGGAACTGATCGACCTGGCCATTCTTGAACAGCACCTCATACAGGGTCTTGCCCTTGTATTGCGGTGAACCGTCCAACAGCTCCTGCGACCACACCTCGTCGGTTTTAAAGCGCTTGGAAAACTCGACCAATTGCCAGAGGTCCGACTTGGCGTCACCCGGCGCCGAAACCAGTTGATGCCAGAATTGCGTACGCCGCTCCGCGTTGCCGTAAGCACCTTCTTTCTCGACCCACATGGCCGTGGGCAAAATCAGATCCGCCGCCTGTGCCGAGACGGTGGGATACACATCCGACACCACCACGAAGTTCTCGGGGTTGCGCCACCCCGGCAGCACTTCCTGCATGATGTTGGGCCCTGCCTGCATGTTGTTGCTGGCCATGGTCCAATACACATTGAGCACGCCATCCTTGAGCATGCGACTCTGCTGCACGGCATGGAACCCGACCTTTTCCTTGATGGTGCCCGCCGGGAGCTTCCAGATTTTTTCCGCGGTGGCGCGGTGCGCCGGGTTGGTAACCACCAGGTCGGCAGGCAAGCGATGGGAGAACGTGCCCACCTCACGCGCCGTCCCGCAGGCCGAAGGTTGGCCCGTCAGCGAGAAAGGACTGTTGCCCGGTTCGCTGATTTTCCCGGTCAGCAGGTGAATGTTGTAGATCAGGTTATTGGCCCACACACCCCGGGTATGCTGGTTGAAGCCCATGGTCCAGAACGAAACCACCTTGCGCTTGGGGTCGGCATACAGTTCGGCCAATGCCTTGAGGCGCTCGGCCGGCACCCCGGTTTCCTTCGCGGTGCGCTCGAGGGTGTAGGGTTTGACGAAAGCGGCAAATTGCTCGAAGTCGATGTCGGTCCAGGTGTTCGCCTTGTCGGCATTCTTGGCCTTCATCTCCAGCGGATTATCGGCACGCAAACCGTAGCCGATGTCATCGGTGCCTTTGGCGAATTTGGTGTGCTTGCTGACGAAGTCTTTGTTGACCGAACCGCTTTCAATGATGTGGTTGGCGATGTAGTTGAGAATGAGCAAATCAGTCTGTGGCTTGAACACCATCGGAATGTCGGCCAGTTCAAAACTGCGATGTTCGAACGTAGAGAGCACGGCCACTTTCACATTTGGCTGACTTAAACGGCGATCGGTCACCCGACTCCACAGAATCGGATGCATTTCCGCCATGTTTGAACCCCACAGGACGAACGCATCGGTGACTTCGATATCGTCATAACAGCCCATCGGCTCATCGATACCGAAAGTGCGCATGAACCCCATGACCGCCGAGGCCATGCAATGGCGTGCATTGGGGTCGATGTTGTTCGAGCGAAACCCCGCCTTCATCAACTTGTTGGCTGCGTACCCTTCCCAGACCGTCCACTGTCCGGAACCGAACATGGCGATGGATTCACCACCCTTGTTCTTCAGCGCCTCCTTGTACTTCAACTCCATCACATCGAACGCCTGCTTCCAGGACACCGGGTGAAACTCGCCTTGTTTGTCATATTGCCCATTGGTCATGCGCAACAGCGGCTGAGTCAGCCGATCAACGCCGTACATGATCTTGGATAGAAAGTAGCCTTTGACGCAGTTCAACCCGCGATTGACCTCGGCTTTTACATCGCCGTGGGTTGCAACAACCCTGTTGTCCTTGGTCGCCACCATGACGCTGCAACCGGTACCACAAAAACGACAGGGCGCCTTGTTCCAATCCAGGGCAACCATGTCTTCTTCGGTAACCAGGTTGCTGGCAGAGGTAAACACCGGGAGGCCCGCAGCCGCTGCCGCGATCCCGGCAGCCTGGGCTTTGACAAACTCTCGCCGCGTCATAGGCATGTGCTTTCTCCCGTTACATCGAGAATTTCGTGATAAACCAGGGCGGCGTTGAGCACACCCGGCAAGCGGTTGATCTGATCGATTCGCTGAAGGATCTGGCTTTCGTGTTCGGTTTCCAGCACAACCACCAGTTTGCCGGCGGGACTTTCCTGATGAAGCTCAACGCCCTTGAGCAAACGCAGATTGGCTTTCACCGCCTCGAACAAGGCAGGACGGGCATGTACCACCAGGCTGGCGATGTGCAACGTCTTTTCCATGACCCGTACTCCATGCTGAATTAGAGATGGATGGCGATCAGTTAGGAGGGCCTGGCGGACCGAGGAGCATTTGCAGAAACCAGACGAAAAAACCGTAACCACCGACTATCGCCACCGATAACAGTGGGAACAGAACAATGATCAGGAAATAGAACAGGCGAGTTTCTTTGCGAACTCGCCGGGTAGAGTCATCCATTGATGGCATGGTTAGCGCTCCTGCCAAACTGTGAGGAGAGCCTAGATGGCTAACTCGACAAGTTCCATGATTCAGATCAACAGCAGCAGTTTTAGTGCTTCAAATACGAAGTGAAGGCGCTGGTTAATTATTTACACTCGATAAATATTCTTATTTAAATGAGTTATTAACGCTCCAGCTTCCCTATTTCATATTCACGTAACTTGTTGGCAATCGTTGTATGGGAAACACCCAGCCGCTTGCCGAGCAATCGGCTGCTGGCATGTTCCGAATAAAGCCGTTCCAGCACTGCTTTTTCAAAGCGTCCGACAATTTCATCCAGACCGCCTTCGAGCGAAAAGTCGCCCAACGGCTGACGCACGCCGTAGTCCGGCAGGCGAATGTGCTCGGCCTTGACCGTGCCGCCGTCGCACAGGGAAACCGCCTGGAACAGCACGTTCTCCAGTTGCCGCACGTTGCCCGGCCAATGGTAATGACTGAGCCGCTCCATGGCCGCCGGGGCGAGCTTGGGCAACGGGCAGCCAATCTGCCGACTGGCCTGATCGAGGAAATGCTCCACCAGCGGTGTCAATCCGTCGAGGCACTCGCGCAGCGGCGGGATGTGCAGCGACAACACGTTCAAGCGGTGATAGAGGTCCTGGCGGAACTCGCCGCGAGCGCACAATTCGGACAGGTCGACCTGGGTCGCGCAGATCACCCGCACATCGAGATAGACCTCTTCATCGCTGCCCACGCGACGGAAGCAGCCGTCCTGCAAAAAGCGCAGCAATTTCACCTGCAAGCGCGGGCTCATTTCGCCGACGCCATCGAGAAACAGCGTACCGCCCGCCGTCAGCTCCAGCAGCCCGAGCTTGCCTTCGGCCCGCGCGCCCTCGAAGGCACCCGGGCCGTACCCGAACAACTCCGTCTCGGCCATCGACTCCGGCAGACCGGCACAATTGAGCGCCATCAACGGCGACTGCCCGCGCGGACTGGCCAGATGGCAGGCCCGCGCCAGCAACTCCTTGCCGGTGCCGGTTTCGCCTTCTATCAATAGAGGCGCATCCAGCGGTGCCATGCGCCGCGCTTCGCGGACCACGGCGGCCATGACTTTCGAACTCTGGAAGATGCTGTCGAAGCCGCGCAGCTCCTGCTTGCGCACGTTATAGATGCGTTCACCCACGCGGTCGGCGCGGTGCAGCGTCAGCACCGCACCGGCCATGGCCTCGCTGTCGTCATGTTCCGATTGCAATGGCGCGATGTCGGCGAGGAACACATCACCCTTGACCTTGACCCGCAGCCCGTTGATCCGCGATTTGTTGGCGCGCACCAGCTCCGGCAGATCGAAGTCTTCGGCGTAGCGCGACAGGGGAATACCCGGCACCTCGTCGACCCGCACCCCGAGCAACTGCGCCGCTGCCCGGTTGGCCGCGACGATGGAACCGCCCATGTCGATCGACAGCACCGGAAATTCCAGCGCGCCGAGCAGTGCATTGAGTTCCATGTGCCGACGCTCGCTGGGCATCAGCCCTACACGCTTGACGCCAAAGACTCCGGCAATCGCTTCGAACTTGGGACGCAAGGCCTGGAACTGGATGTTGATCAGGTTCGGGCAATGCAGATAGATGGCATTGCCATGCTCACCGCCCACCTCACCGCGGGCCACGTTGATCCCGTACTCCACCAGCAGGTTGAGAATGTCGCGCAGGATGCCGATGCGGTTCTGGCAGTGGACTTTGATACGCATGAAAAAGGCCCAAACAGTGAAGGATGAGGCCATTGGCAGAGATTTTTCTGCATGAGCGCTCAGATAGTCGTCAAGATTATGTGACAGGGAAGGCGTTTTTCAAACCCGAAAATCTCAGTCGGCACGCGCCGAACGAGCTTTCGTAACGAAAACTTTACGATTTTCGAGGTTTTTTCCTACGCTGGCCGCAAACCACCTGCTGCAACGATGCAATCCATGGGGTATTTCTAGGTCCATAGCAGCACATAACAAGAACGAAATCCCTTAGCAGGAGAGCAGCATGAAGCAGACGCAATACGTGGCTCGCGAGCCCGATGCGCAAGGTTTTATCGACTACACCGCCGAAGAACACGCGGTGTGGAACACGCTGATCACTCGCCAACTGAAAGTGATCGAAGGGCGTGCGTGCCAGGAGTACCTGGACGGTATCGAAAAACTCGGTCTGCCCCACGACCGCATTCCTCAACTCGGCGAAATCAACAAGGTCCTCGGTGAAACCACCGGCTGGCAGGTTGCCCGGGTTCCCGCACTGATTCCCTTCCAGACTTTTTTTGAATTGCTGGCCAGCAAGCAGTTTCCGGTAGCGACCTTCATTCGTACCCGCGAGGAACTGGACTACCTGCAAGAGCCGGACATTTTCCACGAGATCTTCGGCCACTGCCCACTGCTGACCAACCCGTGGTTCGCCGAATTCACCCACACCTACGGCAAGCTCGGCCTCAAGGCGTCCAAGGAAGAACGCGTGTACCTGGCGCGCCTGTACTGGATGACCATCGAGTTCGGCCTGGTCGACACCCCGCAAGGCCAGCGCATCTACGGCGGCGGCATCCTGTCTTCACCGAAAGAGACCGTGTATTGCCTGTCGGACGAGCCTGAGCATCAAGCCTTCGACCCGCTGGAATGCATGCGCACGCCGTACCGCATCGACATCCTGCAGCCACTGTACTTCGCGTTGCCCAATCTCAAGCGTCTGTTCGACCTCGCTCGCGAAGACATCATGGGCATGGTCAAGCAAGCGATGCAGATGGGTCTGCACGCACCGAAATTTCCGCCAAAACCAAAAGCTGCGTGAACCGCGACTTTTGCTGACAAGTGAGTCTGTCAGTCACCGTCGCTTTGGTTTAGCGTGACGGCACTGTCGACCGATATAAAAACACTCGATTTCAGGAAGCACACCAATGTCCACTTTGAACCAAGCCCATTGCGAAGCCTGCCGCGCCGACGCTCCACAAGTCAGCGACGAAGAACTGCCGATCCTGATCAAGCAGATCCCGGACTGGAACATCGAAGTACGCGACAGCATCATGCAGCTGGAAAAGGTTTTCCTGTTCAAGAACTTCAAGCACGCCCTGGCGTTCACCAACGCCGTCGGTGAAATCTCCGAGGCTGAAGGCCACCACCCGGGCCTGCTGACCGAGTGGGGCAAAGTCACCGTGACCTGGTGGAGCCACTCGATCAAGGGGCTGCATCGCAACGACTTCATCATGGCCGCGCGCACCGACATCGTTGCCAAGGACGCTGAGGGGCGCAAGTAATGCATTTCGACGCCATCGGTCGAGTACCCGGCGACCCGATCCTGGGCCTGATGGAGGCCTACGCGCAGGACCCGAACCCGCGCAAGTTCGATTTGGGCGTGGGTGTCTACAAGGACGCCCTGGGCCTGACGCCGATTCTCGAATCGGTGAAACTTGCCGAGCAACGCCTGGTGGACAGTCAGCCGACCAAGACCTACATCGGCGGCCACGGCGAGCCGGCGTTCGGCAAGGCCATCAATGAACTGGTGCTGGGCGCCGATTCGAAACTGATCGACGCACAACGCGCCGGCGCCACCCAGACGCCGGGTGGCACCGGGGCCTTGCGCCTGAGCGCGGACTTCATCGCCCAGTGCCTGCCAGGGCGCGGCGTGTGGTTGAGCAACCCGACCTGGCCAATCCACGAAACGATTTTCGCGGCAGCCAAGGTCAAGGTCAGCCACTACCCGTACGTGGGCAGCGACAACCGTCTCGATGTCGACGGCATGCTGGCGGCGCTCAATGAAGCTCCCAAGGGCGACGTGGTGTTGCTGCACGCCTGCTGCCACAACCCGACCGGTTTCGACCTGTCCCGGGATGACTGGCAGCGGGTGCTGGAGGTCGTACGCAAGCGCGAACTGCTGCCGCTGATCGACTTCGCCTATCAAGGATTCGGCGACGGCCTGGAACAGGACGCCTGGTCGACCCGGCTGTTCGCCGCCGAGTTGCCGGAACTGCTGATCACCAGCTCCTGCTCGAAGAACTTCGGCCTGTACCGCGACCGCACCGGTGCGCTGATTGTCTGCGCGAAAAGCGCCGACAAGCTCACCGACATTCGCAGCCAGTTGGCCAACATCGCCCGCAACCTGTGGTCGACACCACCGGATCACGGTGCGGCCGTCGTCGCGACCATCCTCGGCGACCCAGAGTTGAAAAACCTCTGGGCCGACGAAGTGGAAGCCATGCGCCTGCGCATCGCCCAACTGCGCAGCGGTCTGGTGGAGGCACTGGAGCCTCATGGTTTGCGCGAGCGTTTTGCGCACATTGGCGTGCAACGCGGGATGTTTTCCTACACCGGTCTGTCGCCGGAACACGTGAAGAACCTGCGCGATCACCACAGCGTGTACATGGTCAGCTCAGGGCGAGCCAACGTCGCCGGCATTGATGCTACGCGTTTGGATTTGCTGGCCGAGGCGATTGCCAGCGTCTGCAAGTAACCCTCACACACTGCAAATCCCCTGTGGGAGCGAGCTTGCTCGCGATAGCGGTCTATCAGACGACATGTATGTTGGATGACACACCGCCATCGCAAGCAAGCTCGCTCCCACATTTGTTTGTGTTGCCCCTCTGGATCTGTCTATACAACCCCGTCCGTCGAAACAAATAGATATAAAAGTCTGTTTGTCATTTTCAGTGCTGTATCCTGCCAAGGCTTTTTCTAAAGCGCGGATCGACCAGATCTATCAACAGACTTAGCGAGGAGCGCAACCATGCACGAGATTCCCAATCTCCCCTTCCCAAGCCTGCACGTACCTGAGCAGACGACCACGCAGCAAGCCGGCGCCCAACAGCCCGAGCCGAAAGAAGCCACTGACAGCCGCCAGGCTGACAGAGAAGACTGAAACACCCGCCGTACAGACCGTGTGGAAAGCGCTAACATGCGCTTTCCACACTGCCTGAAACGAGCCTCCCCCATGACCGACGAATTCAGCGAAGCGCAGGCCGGCGTCCTGATCGGCACCGCCGAAAAAATGATCGAAATCTGGAATCGCCTCTCCCCCGAGAAACAAGCCGCCTTGCTCGCCCGTTTCGGCACCCAGGAAAATGCGCTGGCCGCCCTGGTCACCACGCAACTGGTCGCCCCCATCAAGGCCGAATGACACCACCGGGCAAATAGTTTTACTTTTTCACAACCTGCAACCGTCCACACCGCTATCATAAGCAGCCTATCTATCCTGCTTTACCGTGGACCTTTCCCATGCCTGAAAACCAGCGCCCCCTGGCGGTCACGCTGCAAGTCGTTTCCATCGTCCTTTTCACCTTCATCGGCTACCTGAACATCGGCATTCCCCTGGCCGTATTGCCCGGCTATGTCCACAGCGACCTGGGCTTTGGCGCGGTGATCGCGGGCCTGGTGATCAGCGTGCAATACCTGGCCACCCTGCTCAGCCGCCCGTATGCCGGGAAAATCATCGACAACAAGGGCAGCAAACTGGCGGTGATGTATGGCCTGGCCGGTTGCGGCCTGAGCGGTGTGTTCATGTTGATCTCGGCCTGGACCCAAAGCCTGCCGACCCTGAGCCTGATCAGCCTGTTGATCGGCCGCCTGGTGCTCGGCAGCGCGGAAAGCCTGGTGGGCTCGGGCTCGATCGGCTGGGGCATCGGCCGGGTCGGCGCGGCGAACACCGCCAAAGTCATCTCCTGGAACGGGATCGCCAGCTACGGCGCACTGGCCGTGGGCGCGCCTTTGGGCGTGCTGATCGTCCACCAGTTGGGCTTGTGGAGCATGGGCGTGAGCATTGTCTTGCTGGCCGTGCTCGGCCTGCTGCTGGCCTGGCCGAAAACCGCCGCACCGATCGTGGCCGGTGAACGCCTGCCGTTCATGCACGTGCTCGGGCGGGTGTTTCCCCACGGTTGCGGCCTGGCCCTGGGTTCCATCGGTTTTGGCACCATCGCCACCTTCATCACCCTGTATTACGCCACGCAACACTGGGACAACGCGGTGCTGTGCCTGAGCCTGTTCGGCGCCAGCTTCATCGGCGCGCGCCTGCTGTTCGGCAGCCTGATCAACCGCCTCGGCGGCTTTCGCGTGGCCATTGCCTGCCTGTCCGTGGAAACCCTGGGATTGCTGTTGCTATGGCTGGCACCGGATGCGCATTGGGCGCTGGCGGGTGCGGCACTGAGCGGCTTCGGCTTTTCGCTGGTGTTTCCGGCACTGGGGGTGGAAGCGGTCAACCTGGTCCCGGCCTCCAGCCGTGGTGCTGCCGTCGGCGCCTACTCGCTGTTCATCGACCTGTCGCTGGGGATCACCGGGCCGCTGGCCGGGGCCATTGCAGCCGGGTTCGGCTTCGCTTCGATCTTCCTGTTCGCCGCCCTCGCCGCGGTGAGCGGATTGATCCTGAGCCTTTACCTGTACCGGCAGGCACCCAAGCAACGCGAAGCGCGGGACGCCCGCTAGAAATCGACCTTGCCGCGCCCGGCCTTGATGTTGCCGCGCTTGCTCTTGGATTCGAGGCGACGGGTCTTCGAGCCGAGGGTCGGCTTGGTCGGGCGGCGTTTCTTTTCGACCTTGGTGGCGCCCTGGATCAACTCGACCAAACGCTCCAGCGCATCAGCACGGTTCTGCTCCTGCGTTCGGTACTGCTGGGCCTTGATGATCAACACCCCGTCGCTGGTGATGCGGCTGTCGCGCAGTGCCAGCAGCCGCTCCTTGTAAAACTCGGGCAAAGACGACGCCGGAATGTCGAAGCGCAGGTGCACCGCGCTGGAGACCTTGTTGACGTTCTGCCCACCGGCACCCTGGGCGCGAATGGCCGTCAACTCGATCTCGGTATCCGGCAGATGCACGTTGTTGGAAATCACCAGCATGGAAAAGCGTCCGTATTCGAGGGTGTTCAGGATACCGCGATTAGCTTGAATGAATGCTCCCACAGGTTTTTGCAGCGCACACAAAAAACCCGGCACATGGCCGGGTTCGTTGTTTCTGCGACTGAGTTACTTCACTGCAGCCTGCAATGCGTGTTGCGCACTGCGCTTGTTCTTGATGCCGTAGCAGACCCACATGAACACGAGCCAAACCGGAATCGCGTACACCGATGTCTGGATCCCCGGAATCAACAGCATCACGCCAAGGATGAACAACACGAACGCCAGGCAGATGTAGTTGCCGTACGGGTACCAAAAGGCCTTGAACAACGGCGTCTGTTTGGTCTTGTTCATGTGCTGGCGGAACTTGAAGTGCGAGTAGCTGATCATCGCCCAGTTGATCACCAGGGTGGCCACCACCAGCGACATCAGCAGTTCCAGCGCGCTGTGCGGGATCAGGTAGTTCAGCAGTACCGCGATCAGGGTCACGGCGGCCGAGGCCAGGATCGAACGCACCGGCACGCCACGCTTGTCGATCTTCGCCAGGCCTTTCGGCGCGTCGCCCTGTTCGGCCATGCCCAGCAGCATGCGGCTGTTGCAGTAGGTGCCGCTGTTGTACACCGACAACGCCGCGGTCAGGACCACGAAGTTGAGGATGTGCGCGGCGGTGTTGCTGCCCAGCATCGAGAACACTTGCACGAACGGGCTGCCGCTGTAGGAATCACCGGAAGCGTTCAGGGTGGTCAGCAAGCTGTCCCACGGGGTCAACGACAGCAGGATGATCAGGGCACCGATGTAGAAAATCAGGATCCGGTAGATCACCTGGTTGATGGCTTTCGGGATCACGGTTTTCGGCTTGTCGGCCTCGGCAGCGGTGAAGCCGAGCATTTCCAGGCCACCGAAGGAAAACATGATGAACGCCATGGCCATCACCAGACCGCTGATGCCGTTCGGGAAGAAGCCACCGTGGGACCACAGGTTGCTGACCGCTGCTTGCGGGCCGCCATTGCCGCTGACCAGCAGGTAGCTGCCCAGGGCGATCATGCCGACGATCGCCACGACCTTGATGATCGCGAACCAGAACTCGGCCTCGCCGAACACTTTGACGTTGGCCAGGTTGATCGCGTTGATCAGCACGAAGAAGGCCGCTGCGGAGACCCAGGTCGGGATGTCCGGCGCCCAGTAGTGGATGTATTTGCCGACGGCCGTCAACTCGGACATGCCCACCAGGATGTACAGGATCCAGCAGTTCCAGCCCGACAGGAAGCCGGCAAAGCCGCCCCAGTACTTGTGCGCAAAGTGGCTGAAGGAGCCGGCCACCGGATCTTCGACGATCATTTCGCCCAGTTGGCGCATGATCATGAAGGCGATGAAGCCGCAGATGGCGTAGCCGAGGATCATCGACGGGCCGGCGGATTTCAGTACCCCGGCCGAGCCGAGGAACAAGCCGGTACCGATTGCGCCACCGAGGGCGATCAATTGAATGTGGCGATTTTTCAGGCCGCGTTTCAGCTCGCCTGATTGCGGGTTTTGTCCACTCATGAAAAGGGTCTCACGCAAGGTTTGATGATGTTCAGTAGACGTTGCTGCTCAGCAAAGGCGTTAAGCGGCACCGATCAAACCCCAGCGCAGGCACCAGGAGTTCAGCGTATTTACAACGGTCATGCGTCACCTGTTTGTTTTTATCTGTGACGAAATCGAACCCGACACGCTCGTGACGCGACGGAGTGAACAAGGCGGATAGCCTTGAGGTTTGCGCTGATGCGCAGGAGGTCACAGGTAAAACGCGGCGCATTGTACACCTGTAACCCCCTGCTGCCAGACCCGCTGGACAAGCGTGTCTATGGCCGGGATTGCCTGTGTCCGCCCCGAAGAGCCCGGGCGGCTGCAAAAAATGGGTCAGACCCTTGCGGATCATCGACGGGAAAGGCAGGAAAACCGCCCCTCGCAGAGAGATGGAGATGGATTGCGGCGTTCATTGCGCCTCCTTTTTGTTATGCACCTGCACGACAGGCATGGCGCGCATCTGACCCTGCATGGCGTGTTGAAACAAGCGGGCTAGAGGGTTGGGAGAAGGATGCAAGGCAATGATGCGTAAGACTTTTCTTACAGTGTTCGAGAGAAGGCGATTTCACGGGGTTAATCTGCGGATTTCGTCAGGTTTTCTTTACAGGGCGTAATTTAGGCTTTCCACTTCGGACATCCCGGCGCGGCAACTGGCGCTATCGCGGGAAAGACACATAACGCAATACCTGTAGGAGCCGGCTTGCTGGCGATGGTCGTTACCGATAACGCGTATGAACTGGATAAACGCGGTGCACTTGAGTCCATCGCCAGCAAGCCGGCTCCTACTAGGGACCGTGGCTACGCTGAAAATGAAGTGGACTCCAAACCATTGAAAGCCCCCCCAAAAAAAACGCCAACCCGAAGGTTGGCGTTTTTTATCAAGCGCTCAGCCGATTACTCAGGCTTGCGACGACCAAAGCCCGGACGCTGGCCGGAACCGGCCGGTGCGCCACGGCGCTTGCCCGATGGCTTGTCGCCATCGACCAGTTTGATCCCCGGACGCTTCGGCGCCGGCTTGGCCGGGCGCTTGGTGTCGGCCGGGCGGTCGGCTACCGGCGTACCACGACCTTCGCCACGCTCGGTACGGCCATTGGCCGGACGTGGCGTGCGTGGACCGCGTTCGCCGTCCTGACGCGCAGCTGGCTTGCGGCCTGGACGCTCGCCTTCGATCTGCGGCTCGCGGCTGGCACGTGGCGCGGCAGGTGCGGTGGCTGCGCCAGTCGCTGGACGCAGGGTACGCACGCGCTCGGCCTTGGCCATCGGACGCGACGACTTGCGCTGCATACGGTCAAGCTTGTCTTTGCTCTTGGCGTTCATCTGCGGCATCGCGACCGGCGTCAGGCCGACCTCGGCACTGAGGATGTCGACTTCGTACTGGCTCATTTCGCGCCAGCGACCCATCGGCAGGTCCGAGTTGAGGAACACCGGACCGAAACGCACGCGCTTCAGGCGGCTGACCACCAGACCCTGGGATTCCCACAGGCGACGAACTTCGCGGTTACGACCTTCCATCACCACGCAGTGGTACCAATGGTTGAAGCCTTCACCACCCGGAGCCTGCTTGATGTCGGTGAACTTGGCCGGGCCATCTTCAAGGACAACGCCAGCCTTCAGGCGCTCGATCATCTCGTCATCGACTTCGCCACGCACACGTACCGCGTACTCACGGTCCATCTCGTAGGATGGGTGCATCAGGCGGTTGGCCAGCTCACCGTCGGTGGTGAACATCAGCAAACCGGTGGTGTTGATGTCCAGACGACCGATGTTGATCCAGCGGCCTTCTTTCGGCTTTGGCATTTTGTCGAACACGGTCGGGCGACCTTCCGGGTCGACACGGGTGCAGATCTCGCCGTCGGGCTTGTTGTACATGATCACGCGGCGGACCGACTCGGCGGCCTCTTCGCGCTTGATCACCTTGCCATCGATGGTGATGGCGTCGTGCATGTCGACGCGCTGGCCAAGGGTGGCGTCTTTGCCGTTGACCTTGATGCGGCCGTGGCTGATCCAGGCTTCCACGTCACGGCGCGAGCCGACGCCGATACGGGCGAGGACTTTCTGCAGTTTTTCGCCTGCTGGGCCGATTTCCTGGTCGTCTTTCTGGTCTTTGATACTCATCTGGGCACCTCCCGGTGTGGTCTTGAAACTGGGTACTTTGGCGAAGGGATCGCCGAAGGGTCGCGAATCATACGCGCATGCGGGCGTTTGCGCATCAGAGACTAGCTGATCAAGGCAAGGTTATTGGTTTTTCCGCCGATCGGTGATCGCGCAAGGTCACCCACTTCCTGTAGGAGCCGGCTTGCTGGCGATGAGGTCACCGCGGTCCCTCAGAGATACCGCGTTGGCCGCATCGCCAGCAAGCCGGCTCCTACAGGGTCAGTCTTCGAATTCGCGGCGTTCGGCTTCGATGGCTTCAGCCAGGGCAAGGGCTTCGGCTTCTTCGTCCGACAGCTGCGACTCGGGTTTCGGCTGTTCGAGGGCGGCTACAGCGGCCAGCAGCTTCTCGCGGGCTTCGGCAACGCCGAGGATGTCGTCTTCCGGCTCCGGCTCGATTTCAGGCTCAGGCTCGGGCTGTGCCGGTTCGACTTCCGACTGTTCCGGATCGAACTCAGGCGACGCGCCATCGCGCAGCAAGTCGTCGAAGTCGGTCTTGAGCCCCTCTTCCATGCTGTCCAGCTCCAACAACAGCGTGTGGAAACTGGTTTCTTCCTTTGGCTCTTCCGGCTCGGCACTGGCATCGGCCAGCTCTTGCAGCCCGGCGGGCACGGGGGCGTCGTCGAAATCGAGCACCGGGTCCGGTTCCAGCTCGCGCAGCTCCGCCAGCGGCGGCAGGTCGTCGAGGTTTTTCAGGTTGAAGTGGTCGAGGAACGCCTTGGTGGTGGCGAACATCGCCGGTTTGCCGGGCACGTCGCGGTAGCCGACGATGCGAATCCACTCGCGCTCCATCAGTGTCTTGACGATGTTGCTGTTGACCGCCACGCCCCGCACATCTTCGATTTCACCTCGGGTGATCGGCTGGCGATAGGCAATCAGGGCCATGGTTTCCAGCATGGCCCGGGAATAACGCTGCGGGCGCTCCTCCCAGAGACGACCGACCCACGGCGAAAATTTCTCGCGGATTTGCAGGCGATACCCCGAGGCCACCTCCTTCAATTCAAAGGCGCGGCCATCGCAAGACTTGGCGAGAATCGTCAGGGCCTTCTTGAAGACCTGCGGCTCCGGCCGTTCGCCTTCCTCGAAGAGCTCGAACAGGCTTTCCAGGGATTGCGGTTTTCCCGAGGCCAACAGAAAGGCTTCAAGCAATGGCGCCAGCTCGCGGGGTTCAGTCAGGTTCATGATTCAACTCGTTATTCGGCTCGGGCTCGCACGTGGATCGCGGCAAATGGCTCATTCTGCACCAGCTCGACCAGGGATTCCTTGACCAATTCAAGGATCGCCATGAAGGTCACCACCACCCCCAGGCGCCCCTCTTCGGCGGTGAACAGCTCGACGAACGGCACGAAACCGCCGCCCTTGAGGCGTTCCAGCACATCGCTCATGCGTTCGCGGGTCGACAGCGCCTCGCGACTGACCTGGTGGCTTTCGAACATGTCGCCACGGCGCAACACCTCGGCCATGGACAACAGCAACTCTGACAGGCGCACGTCCGGCAGCAGCTTGCGTGCCCGGGCTTCCGGGGCGTCCAGCTTGGGCACCACCACGTCGCGACCGACGCGACTCAAGCCATCGATGCCTTCGGCGGCAGCCTTGAAGCGCTCGTATTCCTGCAAGCGGCGGATCAGTTCGGCGCGCGGGTCGTCCTCTTCGTCCTCGACGGTTTCGGCCCGCGGCAGCAGCATCCGCGACTTGATCTCGGCCAGCATCGCGGCCATCACCAGGTACTCGGCGGCCAGTTCCAGGCGCACCGACTGCATCAACTCGACGTAGCCCATGTACTGGCGAGTGATTTCCGCCACCGGGATGTCGAGGATGTTGATGTTCTGTTTGCGGATCAGGTACAGCAGCAGGTCGAGGGGGCCTTCAAAGGCTTCGAGAAAGACTTCGAGGGCATCCGGCGGGATGTACAGGTCCAGCGGCATTTCCATGACCGCCTGGCCATAGACCATGGCGAAGGGCAGTTCCTGCTGCGCTCCGGCCTGACTGTCGACGGGTTCTACTGCGGACATCTAGGCCTCGACCATGAACGGCGTCGGGTCACCGCAACCAACGCGAATGACTTCCGGCTCGCCGTCGGCGAGGTTGATCACGGTGGACGCCTTGATCCCGCCAAAGCCGCCATCGATGATCAGGTCGACCTGGTGCTCGAGCAATTGGCGCATTTCATAGGGGTCATACATCGGGTCGGTTTCGCCGGGCATGATCAGACTCACGCTCATCAACGGCTCGCCGAGTTGCTCCAGCAGTGCCAAGGCAATCGGATGGCTCGGCACCCGCAGGCCGATGGTGCGTTTTTTCGGGTGCAGCAACAGCCGCGGCACTTCACGGGTAGCGTTGAGAATGAAGGTGTACGGGCCCGGCAGATGGGCCTTGAGCAAGCGGAAAGTGCCGGTGTCGATCTTGGCGAACAGCCCGAGTTGCGACAGGTCGCAGCAAATCAGCGCGAAGTTGTGCTTTTCATCCAGCCCGCGCAAACGTCGTACACGCTCCACAGCCACCTTGTCGCCGATCTGGCAACCAATGGCGTAGGAAGAGTCCGTGGGATAAATCACCACCCCGCCCTTGCGGATGATTTCGACGGCCTGTTTGATCAGGCGCGCTTGCGGGTTTTCCGGATGAATCTGGAAAAATTGACTCACGTTCTCTACCTGTTCAGACGGCGGCAATAATTGGGTCATGTTTGAATCGACACCATAGTGGTGGCAGATCCTCCGGGAGCGGCCGGTATTCACCGATCTCCGACCAGCCTCCAGGGCCATGAAAATCACTGCCGGCACTGACCAGCAGACCGAACTCGCGAGCGAGAATGGCCAGGCTGCCCACTTGCTCGGCAGGCTGGTAACCATTGACCACTTCGATGGCGTGGCCCCCTGCTTGAATATAGTCGGCAATCAGGCGACGTCGCTTGCTTCGGGTGAATTCGTAGTGCCAGGGATGCGCCAGGCTGACCCAGGCCTTGGCCGCGCGCAGGGTCTCGACGGTTTCTTCCAGCGTCGGCCAGTGTTGCTTGACGTCACCCAGCTTGCCGGCGCCCAGCCATTTGCGGAATGCCTCGGCGCGGTCCTTGACGAAACCTTCGCGCACCATCCAGTCGGCGAAATGCGGGCGGGCCGGCGCGTTGCCGCTGTCGCCCAGCGCCTGCTGGATCTGCCGGGCGCCCTCCAGCGCCCCCGGCATGCCCTTGAGCGCCAGTTTGCGGCTGATTTCCTCGGAGCGTAGCCAGCGGCCATCATGCAGTCTGGCAATGGCCTCGACCAACGGTGCGGCATTCACGTCAAAACCGTAGCCCAGCACATGAATGGTCGCGCCGCCCCAGGTGCAGGACAGTTCGACGCCATTGACCAATTGCATCCCCAGCGCGGTAGCCGCCTGGCGGGCCTCGTCGAGGCCCTCGAGGGTGTCGTGATCGGTCAAGGCCAGGACTCGCACGCCTTTCTCGAACGCCCGCGCCACCAGTACCGCAGGCGCCAAAGCGCCATCGGAGGCCGTGCTATGGCAGTGCAAATCAACATTCACAGGGGTTTGTAACCTCAATTCAGCTGGCGCTATCGCGCGCCCGTATGTTTGTTATTATGCCGCCACATCCTGCTTCTGGCTGCCACTGTGAAACAATTCATCGATTTCATCCCGCTCCTGCTGTTTTTCATCGTCTTCAAAATCGATCCACGGGTCGTCGACATTGCCGGCCATGAGGTCACTGTAGGCGGTATCTACAGCGCCACCGCGATGCTGATCATCAGTTCCCTGGTGGTCTACGGCACGCTATTCATCAAGCAGCGCAAGCTGGAGAAGAGCCAGTGGCTGACCCTGATCGCCTGCCTGGTTTTCGGCAGCCTGACCCTGGCGTTCCACAGCGAAACGTTCCTGAAGTGGAAAGCGCCGGTGGTCAACTGGCTGTTCGCCCTGGCGTTCATCGGCAGCCACTTCGTCGGTGACAGCCTGCTGATCAAACGCATCATGGGCCACGCGCTGACCTTGCCGGAACCGGTCTGGACGCGCCTGAACATCGCCTGGATCGCCTTCTTCCTGTTTTGCGGCGCCGCCAACCTGTTTGTCGCGTTCACCTTCCAGAGCTACTGGGTCGACTTCAAGGTCTTCGGCAGCCTGGGCATGACTTTGCTGTTCCTGGTCGGCCAGGGCATCTACCTGTCCCGCCATCTGCACGATGCCGACACCACTACGCCAAAAACCGAGGACTGACATGCTTTACGCAATCATTGCCACAGACGTCGCCAACTCCCTGGAAGCCCGCCTGGCCGCACGGCCTGCGCACCTCGAGCGCCTGCAAGTGCTCAAGGGCGAAGGCCGCATCGTTCTGGCCGGTCCACACCCGGCGGTCGACAGCAATGATCCGGGCGCGGCGGGTTTCACCGGCAGCCTGATCGTCGCCGAATTCGATTCCCTGAGCGCCGCCCAGGCCTGGGCCGACGCCGATCCGTACATCGCCGCGGGCGTCTACGCCAACGTTCTGGTGAAGCCGTTCAAGCAAGTCCTGCCATAACTTGTCCCCACGCGGTGAACCATATCGGTTCATCGCGTTCTCAATCGCTCATTATTCTCGTTTGCCGGCCGACAACTTTTCCAATACTCGTATTGGAACCAGGAGTCGCCATGCGCAAAGGTCCGTTGTGCCTGATGTTGGTCACGTTATCGATCGTGGCGCCCGCCCACAGTGAAGATTACGCCGAGGGTGGAAACTCGACGCCGCTGTCCTTGAGCGCCGGCAGCCAGATCACCGAGCTGCAGCAACGCTTGAAAGAAAGCGAACGGCAACGGGAAGAATTGAACAAACAATTGCAAACTGCCGACGGCGAACGCGAAAGCCCGCTGCTGGCCCGGTTGCGCCAGGAGAATCAGCGTTTGAAGCTGCAACTCAAGGAAGCCCAGGCCAGCAGCCCGCTGCCGCGCTTGCTGACAGACCAGCAACAATGGTTTGTCATTGGCGCCGGGGTAGCGCTATTGGCTCTGCTCTGCGGTATCTTCGCCAGTGGAGCAAGTCGAAAACGTCGACAATGGCTAAATTGAGTGAGTCATGAGCGAGCTGTTACTGATTGATGATGACCAGGAGCTGTGTGAGCTCCTGAGCAGTTGGCTGAGCCAGGAAGGCTTTCAGGTACGTGCCTGTCACGATGGCCAGAGCGCTCGTCGGGCATTGGCCGAAACCGCCCCGGCGGCCGTGGTGCTGGATGTGATGCTGCCCGATGGCAGCGGTCTGGAACTGCTCAAGCAGTTGCGCAACGATCACCCGGATTTGCCGGTGCTGATGCTTTCGGCCCGGGGCGAGCCGCTGGACCGTATCCTCGGCCTGGAACTCGGCGCCGACGATTACCTGGCCAAGCCCTGCGACCCGCGGGAACTGACCGCCCGTCTGCGCGCCGTGCTGCGTCGCAGCCACCCGGCAGCGGTGTCCAGCCAGATGGAACTGGGCGACCTGTGTTTCAGCCCGGTGCGCGGCGTGGTCAGCATCGACGAACAGGAGTTCACCCTCACCGTTTCCGAAAGCCGCCTGCTCGAAGCCCTGCTCAAGCAACCCGGCGAGCCCCTGGACAAACAGGAGCTGGCGCAGATCGCCCTCGGCCGCAAGCTGACCCTGTACGACCGCAGCC
Organism: Pseudomonas sp. S2_H10; assembly: GCF_054668285.1. NCBI lineage: Bacteria > Pseudomonadati > Pseudomonadota > Gammaproteobacteria > Pseudomonadales > Pseudomonadaceae > Pseudomonas > Pseudomonas sp. S2_H10. The sequence goes on along the minus strand of NZ_CP162754.1, from coordinate 5,411,624 downwards.
TGGACATGCACGTCAGCAATCTGCGCAAGAAGATCGGCCCGCACCCCGACGGCCGGCCGCGCATCGTTGCGCTGCGCAGCCGTGGTTACTACTACAGCCTCTGATCTCCACCGTCCTGTGTAGGAGCTGGCTTGCCGGCGATGGCGGCGCTCCCGGCTCCTACAGGGTCGGAGTTGTGTCAGGCGGATGCGAAATCGTCTTTACCCAAGCTTTACGCTTCGCTGACTGCCGCTGACCTTGATCTGCGTAATCTGCACTCATCCGGAACGTACCGGGAACGAGACAAGGAGATACACCATGCGCAAGACTCTTATCGCTCTGATGTTCGCTGCCGCCCTGCCGACCGTTGCCATGGCCATGCCTGAAGGCGCAGGCCCGATGGGTGGGCCGATGGACGGCTCGCGCCACGGCGGTCAGATGCACGGCATGCACGGCAAAGGACCGTACAGTCAGCTGGACCTGAGCCGCGAACAGCGCGAGCAGATCCGCAAGATCATGGGCGAGCAGATGCACGAGCGTAAGCAACTGGTCGACAAGTACCTAGAGAAACTCTCGCCAGCGGACCAGAAAGCCATGAAGGACGAGATGGCGGCCAAGCACCAGAAAGCCGAAGCTGACGTGCGCGCCGTGTTGAAACCGGATCAACAGAAGAAATTCGACGAGATCCAGAAGAAACAGGCCGAGCGTCGCGCCGAGTGGGCTGAATTCAAGGCCTGGAAAGCGCAGCAACCGCAAAAAGCGCAATAATGCGCTGACCCCGGACCCAATGGCTTATCACCGTTGGGTCTGATGTTTTTACTGTAGGAGCGAGCTTGCTCGCGAAAAACGAATAGACAACACGTGCTGCCTGATGCCGCGCGTTATCGTTGACATCCATCGCGAGCAAGCTCGCTCCTACATAGAATTTTGCGTTTGTTCGAGGATTTTCCGTGCGTTCATTGTTCTGGCGTATCCTGGCCAGCTTCTGGCTGGCCATCACTCTGGTTGCGGGGCTTTCCATCCTGCTCGGGCACATGCTCAACCAGGACGCCTGGATTCTCAGCCGTCACCCGGGCCTCAACACGCTGGCCGAACAATGGACGCAAACCTACGAATCCCAGGGCGAAGACGCTGCCCAGGATCTTCTGCAGGAGCGCAAACACCAGTATCACATCGACGTCCAGGTGCTCAACGAGAGCGGCGATCCGGTGGTGCGCGGCACCTTCCCCAAACGTGCGGCGGCCTTTGAGGCGCGCCAGAACAACGATGACCGACGCCTGCCATGGCGGCGCCTGACCGATGAGTTCACCAGCGAAAAAACCGGTGACACCTACCTGTTCATCTACCGCATACCGCACCCGGAGCTGGACGCCTGGCACCGCGAAAGCCTGCTCTGGCCGCTCAGTGCGCTGGGGATCGCCCTGGTGGTGCTGACCCTGTTCAGCCTGTTGGTGACCTTTTCCATCACCCGCCCGCTCAGCCGTCTGCGCGGCGCGGTGCATGACCTTGGACAAACCACCTATCAACAGAACAGCCTGGTCAAACTGGCCAATCGTCGCGATGAATTTGGTGTGCTGGCCAACGACTTCAATCGCATGGGCGCGCGCCTGCAAAGCCTGATTGGCAGCCAGCGGCAATTGCTGCGTGATGTCTCCCACGAACTGCGTTCGCCCCTCGCCCGCCTGCGTATCGCGCTGGCGCTCGCCGAACGGGCCGGCCCGCAGGAACGCGAACAGCTCTGGCCGCGCCTGACCCGAGAGTGCGACCGGCTGGAAGCGCTGATCAGCGAAATCCTCGTGCTGGCGCGGGTCGACTCCGACAACGCCAGCGCCGAAGAGGTGGATTTGAACGCCTTGCTCAGTACCCTGCAAAAGGATGCGCAACTCGGTTCACCCGAGCAGCTCGTGCAGCTCGAAGCCGAGTCGCAACTGAACCTGAAGGGCTGGCCGACCATGATCGAACGGGCCGTGGACAACTTGCTGCGCAATGCCCAGCGCTTCAATCCGGCGGGTGGCCTGCCGATCGAGATGCAGGCGCTGCGTCAGGGTGAGCGGATCGTCGTGACCGTGCGCGATCACGGGCCCGGGGTCAGTGCCGAATATTTGAGCCAGCTCGGTGAGCCGTTCTATCGGGCGCCGGGGCAGACCGCGGCCGGACATGGCCTGGGCCTGGCCATCGCCCGCCGTGCGGCGGAGCGACATGGCGGCAGCCTGGTGCTGGCCAATCACCCGGAGGGCGGGTTCATTGCCAGTATTGAATTGCCGTTGGTGCCTGGGGCTGTCGTTCAGCCCTGATCCTGGTTTGAACTACACAGCTCTACTGTGGGAGCGAGCTTGCTCGCGATGACGGCGGCACACTCAACAATCAAATTGACTGACCGGCCGCTATCGCGAGCAGGCTCGCTCCCACAGGTTTTGCGGTGTCAGGCCTTGCCTGGCCAGGCGCTGACGAATTCGGCGAGGTCGACTTTCTCGGCCACTCGCGGTTCTTTTTGCGGCGTGCCCAGATACAGGAAGGCAATCACCTCCTCCCCTTCCGCCAGGCCCAACCCCTTGGCCACATGCGCCGAGTAAGCCAGGTCGCCGGTACGCCACACCGCACCAATGCCCTGGGCATAGGCCGCGAGCAAAATCCCGTGGGCCGCGCAGCCCGCCGCCAGCAGTTGCTCGGACTTGGGATACTTGACGTGCTCCTGCACGCGGGCGATCACCACCACCACCAGCGGCGCCCGCAGCGGACCATTGCGCGCCTTGTCGATGGCCGCTTCATTGACTTCAATGTCCGCAAGCTTTGCCGCTTCAGCCAGCAACTCGCCCATTTGCTCACGCGCCGCGCCTTCCACCGTCAGGAAGCGCCAAGGCTGCAAGTGACCGTGATCCGGGGCGCGCATGGCGGCGCCGAACAACACCTCGCGCTGCTCGGCGGTGGGTGCAGGTTCAACAAGTCGGGGAACGGAAACACGGTTGAGCAAAACGTCGAGAGCCTGCATCGGCCACCTCCTGAAAAATGAGTGCGGCTATTCTAGCTGTAACTGTTGCAGCGGTGCCGGTTTACATGCCCTGTCTCACGGGTAGAATGGCGCCCTTTCCCCTATCAGCCGAGCGGACCTCATGGCGTTGCCGACCTTACGGATCATTGGTTTCATCATCGGCATCTTCCTGATCACGCTGGCGATCTCCATGGTCGTGCCCATGGCCACGCTGGTCATTTTCGAGCGCACCAGCGATCTGCCGTCGTTCCTCTGGGCCAGCATGATCACCTTTGTCGCCGGGCTGGCGCTGGTGATTCCGGGCCGCCCCGAGCACATCCACCTGCGCCCCCGGGACATGTACCTGCTGACCGTCAGCAGCTGGCTGGTGGTGTGCATCTTCGCCGCATTGCCGTTCCTGCTGACCCAGCACATCAGCTACACCGATTCATTCTTCGAAAGCATGTCCGGCATCACCGCCACCGGCGCCACCGTGCTCAACGGCCTGGACACCATGTCCCCCGGCATCCTGATGTGGCGCTCGTTGCTGCACTGGATCGGCGGGATCGGCTTTATCGGCATGGCGGTGGCGATCCTGCCGCTGCTGCGCATCGGTGGCATGCGGCTGTTCCAGACCGAATCGTCGGACCGCTCGGAAAAAGTCATGCCCCGCTCGCACATGGTGGCGCGCTTGATCGTGGCGGCCTACGTCGGCATTACCATTGTCGGCAGCCTGGCGTTCTGGTGGGCCGGGATGAGCCTGTTCGATGCGATCAACCATGCGATGTCAGCGATTTCCACCGGCGGCTTCTCCACCTCCGACCAGTCTTTGGCCAAGTGGCCGCAACCGGCGGTGCACTGGGTCGCGATCGTCATCATGATTCTCGGCGCCCTGCCGTTCACCCTGTATGTGGCAACGTTGCGTGGTAACCGTCGGGCGTTGATCAAGGATCAGCAGGTGCAAGGTTTGCTCGGCATGCTGCTGGTGACCTGGCTGGTGCTCGGCACCTGGTACTGGTGGACGACCCAGCTGCATTGGCTGGATGCGCTGCGGCATGTGGCGCTGAACGTGACGTCGGTGGTGACGACGACCGGTTTCGCGCTGGGGGACTACAGCCTGTGGGGCAATTTCTCGCTGATGCTGTTCTTCTATCTGGGGTTTGTCGGCGGTTGCTCAGGCTCGACCGCGGGCGGCATCAAGATTTTCCGCTTCCAGGTGGCCTATATCCTGCTCAAGGCCAACCTTAACCAACTGATTCACCCGCGCGCGGTCATCAAGCAAAAGTACAACGGCCACCGTCTCGACGAAGAGATCGTACGTTCGATCCTGACCTTTTCGTTCTTCTTTGCGATCACTATCTGCGTGATTGCGCTGTTGCTGTCGCTGCTCGGCGTGGACTGGATGACCGCCCTCACCGGCGCGGCCAGTACCGTGTCCGGTGTCGGCCCGGGGCTCGGCGAGACCATCGGCCCGGCGGGCAACTTCGCGACCCTGCCGGATGCCGCCAAGTGGATCCTGTCGTTCGGCATGCTGCTCGGCCGACTGGAGATCATCACTGTGTTTGTGCTTTGTATTCCGGCATTTTGGCGTCATTGACCGCTTCAGGAGCCTGCATCAGCCGCATCCGGTACTCGCCGGGCGTGGCATCGAACCAGCGGCGAAAAGCCCGGAAGAAGTTGCTCGGGTCGGCGAACCCCAGCAGGTAGGCGATCTCCAGCAAGGTCATGGTCGGTTGCGCCAGGTACTGCTCGGCCAGTTCGCGCCGGGTATCGTCCAGCAATACCTGAAAGCTCGTGCCCTCTTCCTGCAAGCGCCGTTGCAAGGTGCGCTGGGACAGATGCAGGGTCTGCGCCACGGCGTCGCGCTTGGGTTCGCCCTGGGGCAACAGCCGGCACAACACCTGCCGCGCCTTGTGGGTCACGCGACTTTCGGAAAAGCGTGCCAGGTATTCACCGGCAAAGCGGTCATGCAGCAATGCCATGGCTTCGTTGGCCGTTGGCAGTGGCGCTTCCATGTCCGCGCGCTCGAAAATCAGCGCATCGTAAGGCGCGTTGAACACCAGCGGTGCATGGAAGGCTTGTTTGTAGGGTTCCAGGTTGACCGGCTCGGCGCCTTGCACCAACACTTTGCGTGGATGCAACGTTCGCCCGGTCAACCAGCCGCACAGCGCCAGGGCGCAGGCCAGCGAAGCCTCGGCGCTTTGCCGGGTCGGTGGCAGATGGTCGCCATGCACCGTCAGAATCAGCGCGTAGCCTTCTTCCAGCAGCTTGAAACTCAGGTCGGCACTTTCGGCGATGATTCGCTGATAGCGCACCAGACGCTGAAAGCCTTCGGCCAGCGTCCGGCTGGACATCAAGGCATAACCGGTCACATGGAACTGCGCCGGCCGTACCACCTTGCCCATGTTCAGGCCGATGGCCGGGTTGCCGGACAGTTCGACGGCGCGTTGCCACAGTCGTGTCATGGAATCTTGCGGGAAGCGTGCATCCGGCTCATCCAGTGCCGCGTAGTCGAGCCCCAGCTGCTTGAACAGAACCCGGCAATCCAGGCCGTCCATCTCCAGCGCTTTGACAATCCCCATCGCCCAGCTTGCAGAAGTCGTTCGTTCGCTCATGGCGTTTTCTTACATGGTGAGCCGCCTGTGACGGCTATTGACCGAAGGATACTAAAGTGGCGCCTATTGTCACTGGCTGATGCCATTGATCACTCTAGACTCAAATAAGCTACCCGCAGAACAACTTGCCGTCAGAACAATAACCACAGAGATCGCAGTCGTGGAAAACGTCAAACGATTCAACAGTTTCGCTGAGTTCTACCCTTACTACCTCAGCGAACACAGCAACAGAACCTGTCGCCGTCTGCACTTTATCGGCACAACGCTGGTTATCTTGATACTGGCGCTGACCATTGGTCGGGGTGCCTGGATGCTGTTGTGGGCCCTGCCTCTGGCAGGTTACAGCTTTGCCTGGGTCGGTCACTTCTTCTTCGAGAAGAACCGTCCGGCCACCTTCCAACACCCCTTCTATAGCCTGCTCGGCGATTTTGTCATGTACCGGGACATGGTCCTGGGGCGCGTTCCGTTCTAGCCGACAGCCGCCACAAGAGAGTTGCTCATGAATGCCAATGCCCGCTTCACCCACATGAAGGACGGCACTCAGGAAGACTGGGCGATCATCGCCGCGGACTTCAGTGCCTACGCACGACAATTGCCGACCAGGATCGTGGCGCACCTGAAGTTGCTGGAGGGTGATTTTGGCGGGTTCCCGGTGGATCGCCTGACCCACTCGCTGCAAACCGCCACCCGCGCCTGGCGCGATGGTCGCGACGAAGAGTACGTGGTCTGCGCCCTGCTCCACGACATCGGCGACACCCTGGGTTCCTACAATCACCCGGACATCGCAGCGGCGATCCTCAAGCCGTTCGTCAGCGCCGAGAACCTGTGGATGGTGGAAAAGCACGGGATCTTTCAGGGCTACTACTTTTTTCATCACCTGGGCATGGATCGGCATCTGCGCGAGCAATTCCAGGACCATCCGCAATACCAGGCGACCGTCGAGTTCTGCGCCAGGTACGATGCGGCGGCGTTTGACCCGGAATATGACACGCTGCCATTGAGCTTTTTCGAGCCGATGATGGAGCGCCTGTTTGCGCACCCGAGGCATTCGATCTACAAGGCGGCGATGCAAGAGCATTCGCCAGCCTGACAGATCCGGCGGAACCATTGTGGCGAGGGGGCTTGTCGGATCGCCGCACCGCCCCGTTCGGTGGCGAAGCCGCCGTAAACCTACAAGTGCCGATCTATTGGCATTCCGTGGTGAATGGTTTTGGGGCTGCTGCGCAGCCCAACGGGGCAAGCCCCCTCGCCACAAAAATCAAATCAATCAAGCCAGTTCTGCGACTTTAGCCGCCTTCAACTGCGCCTCCCGCGCCTGCGCATCCGCCAACCGATACAGCTCGATCGAACCATCCCAATGCTCGATCAGCGCCGTGCACGACTCCACCCAGTCGCCGCAATTGAGATAGTCCACCTCGCCGACCTTGCGAATCTCGGCATGGTGAATGTGCCCGCACACCACCCCGTGCAGTTCGCGTTTGACGCATTCATGGGCGATGGCTTCTTCGAAGTCGCTGATGAAGCTGACCGCGGTTTTCACCTTGTGCTTGAGATAGGCCGACAGCGACCAGTAGCCATAGCCATATCGCGCGCGCCAATGATTGAGCCAGCGGTTGAGGGTCAGGGTGAATTCGTAGGCCGAGTCACCGAGAAAGGCCAGCCAGCGATGGTAGCGGGTGATCACATCGAACTGGTCGCCATGGATCACCAGCAGGTGCCGGCCGTCGGCGGTGACGTGCACGGCTTCGTCCACCAGCTGGATATTGCCCAGGATCAGCTTCGAATAGCGGCGCAGGAATTCGTCATGGTTGCCGGTGACGTAGATCACCTCGGTGCCACGCTTGCTCATGGTCAACAGGCGCCGGATCACGTTGGTATGTGCCTGCGGCCAGTACATGCCGCCGCGCAGTTTCCAGCCGTCGATGATGTCGCCGACCAGGTAGATCCTGTCCGCATGGTAACCCTTGAGAAACCGCGACAGGTGTTCAGCCTGGCAATCCCGGGTGCCCAGATGCACATCGGAAATCCATAAAGTCCGTACGCGTTGCTTACGGGTGGGTTTGGCGAGCTCGGCGCTGGTCATGGGCAACCCTCAGGCAAGTTTTGCCAAGTCTGCTCCGGCCCGGTTAATCGTCCATGACAGCGCCAAGTCAGTCCTGTGACAGCGCTTGCAGGCCCGCTCGGTGTAGACTGACGCCCTGAACCGGGAGACCCGCGATGAGACCGATCCTCACGCTGCGCCAATACAGCCACGACCTGATCGTCCACAGCCACGACCACGCGCAACTGGTGTTCGGGCTTTCGGGCGCCCTGGATTTCGAGGTTGACGGCCGTGGCAGCCAGGTGGTCCAGCAGAGCTTCGTGGTGATACCGTCGGGCGCTCATCATGCGTGTGGCAGCCCCAATGGCAGCCGCTGCCTGGTGCTGGATGTGCCCAGTGAACAATGGGTCGCCCAGTCGTTGGGCGATCACGCCGAGCCAAGCCGACGTTTGCTCGACAACCCCGGCCGCCTGTCGTTGGACGCGGGACAAAGCCAACTCGTCAGTTGGCTGGCGAACAGTCCGGTCGATGACCCGCTGATCGCCCAGCAAGGCGCGGTGCTGTTGCTGGCCAGTCTGAACAACGCCAGGCCCGACGCCGTCGGCGGTCGGCGCCTGCCCTACGCTGCGCTGAACTCACACATCGATCAGTACGCGGCCTACCCGCTGCAAGTGGCCGACCTGGCCCGGGTGGCCGGCCTTTCCAGCGCCCGTTTGCATGCGCGGTTCGTGGCCGAGTGCGGGCAGACGCCGATGGACTACATCCGCAGCCGACGCTTGCACATCGCGGTGGGCTTGCTGCGCAACTCGGCGCTGGCCATCGGCGAGATTGCCAGCCGCGTCGGCTACAGCTCCCAGAGTGCGTTCGCGGCGGCGGTGCTGCGCGAGTTCGGGGCATCGCCCAGCAAACTGCGGCGCGAGACTGGCGACAAAAAACGCTAGTCTGCCGACAGACTTGCCGGGCGGTTACGCGCTTCAATAAGGCCTCTGTTCGTTTGTCGTTAAGGATTGCAATGACTCCCCGTACCGCCCTTGGCGCCTTGCATATAGGCGCACTGATGTTCGGCCTGACCGGCGTGTTCGGCAAACTGGCTGCCGCGTCACCGGCGGTCATCGTGTTCGGCCGCGCCGCTTTCGCTGTGCTCGCGCTGGGGTTTTTTGCACGGTTCGCCAGCCAGACGCGCTGGCAAAAACTCGAGGCCGTGGACTGGCGTCGGCTGCTGCTCAGCGGCTTGTTGCTAGCCGGGCACTGGGTGAGCTTCTTCATTGCGGTGAAAGTCGCAGGCGTGGCGATTGCGACGCTCGGCTTCGCCAGCTTCCCGGCCTTTACCGTGATCCTCGAAGGGCTGATCTTCCGCGAGCGCATTCGCGCCAATGAAATCGTGCTGGTGTTGCTGGTGAGTGTCGGATTGGTGCTGGTCACGCCTGACTTCGATCTGGCCAGCGGCGCCACCACCGGCCTGTTGTGGGCCGTGGCTTCCGGGTTGCTGTTCGCCCTGCTGTCGCTGACCAACCGTGCCAGCTCCGGACGCGTTCCGCCCGTGCAGGCAGCGTTGTGCCAGAACGTGGTGGTTGCCCTGTGCCTGCTGCCGGTGGCGGCGCCTCAGTTGAGCGACGTGCGCGCCATCGACTGGCTGTGGATCGGCCTGCTCGGTGTGTTCTGTACCGGCGTCGCCCACAGCCTGTTCGTCGCCAGCCTCGCGGTGATCAAGGCACGCACCGCCGCCGTGGTGTTCGCCCTGGAGCCGGTCTACGGCATCACCGTCGCGTGGCTGCTGTTCAACGAAAACCCGACCCTGCGCATGTTGCTCGGAGGCGCGCTGATCATTGTGGCGATTGTGGTGTCCAGCCGGTTCTCAAGTGGCTCCAGCAAGCAAGCCGTTGCCGCCGAGGCCGCGTCTCACTGAGTGCGGTCGTTGTGTCCCAGGTCTCGGTCCGGATCGATCTGGTCGCGGACCCGTTGCTTGAGCACCTTGGCCTCGGGGAAGCCACCGTCCGCCTTGCGCTCCCAGATCTGCACAGCGTCACAGAACACATGAAAGACCCCGCCGGTGCCCGGCACCAGGGAGACTTTGCCCAGGTCATCACCAAAGGTGCTGAGCAGTTCCTGGGCCAGCCAGGCCGCACGCAACAGCCATTGGCATTGCGTGCAATAGGTGATGACGATTTCGGGTTTGGCAGCGGTCATGATGGGACAAGGCTCCAGAGTTTGACGACGCCGCTATGATAGCCCGACCGACTGCTGCCGAGTCGCTGGAGCAGGTAGTTCCTCCAACGCGAACGCAGGCGCGGTCAGGGCAGCCGGTTGGCTGTTATCGTCTGGGTTGATCACCTCCCAGTTCGACGCAATGGACAGCTCATCCAGGTTGAGCCGGTAGCCATCGTCAATCGCGGTTTCAGCGGCTATCGCCACACCCGCTGCGACCGGCTCAGGCCCTTCGCTGGCTGGTACCTCGTCGCACGACGCAGGGGACGGCGGCATGACGGTCGGCCACTTCACTGGCTCGGTAAAAATCTCCGGCAACGGTTCATGCGGCGAAGGCCCATCCTCTGACGTTATGGCCTGATGTTCCCGGCGCCGACGACGAACAAACCAGAGCAGCGCCAGCAACACCACCAGCGCCGACACACCGGTAATCTGCAGCCAGCCAATCCCGGGGCTTTCAACCTTGGCGGAGGCTGGCGCCACGGTATCGAAAGCCATCGGTTGCGCCTTGACCTTCTTGAGTTCCGCCAGCTGGGTCTGCAGCTCGGCCAACCGCTGCTTCTGCTCGGCGATCAGCACTTCCTGGCCCTGAAGCTTCGCGTTGAGCTCATCGACAGTGGTTTGCAGGGCGCTGTCAGCCAGTTGCTCGTCAGCGGAGTCGACCGGGGGGGCGTCGGCCTCCGGCGTCGTCCTGGCCACGGGTGACGGCGCTGTGACCGGTTGAACACTGGGAAATGCGGACGCAGGCGAAATCGAAACGACTTCATCAGTGGCAGGAACAACCCCAGGCGAACCCGGCGGATCGATCAGCACCGTGTACTCGCGCAGTAACCGACCGTTGGGCTGGTCGAGTTGCACGAGGAAATTCAGAAAGGGTTCGCTGACCGGTTTGCTGGAAGTCACCTGGATCAGGCGGCGATTGCCGCGCAGGACCGGGGTGAACTTCAGGTTGTCGAGGAAATACACCCGGTCGACCCCGGCGCGGCTGAACTCGTCTGCCGTTGCCAGGCTCACCGACAGCTCGCTCTCCTCCAGGCCGGCCGCATCCACCAGGGCGATATCGGCACGCAACGGCTGGTTCAGCGCCGAATGCAGGGTGATTTCCCCCAGGCCCAGCGCCAGTGTCCATGCCGAGTAAGTGACCGCGACCCCGGCCAGCAACCCCAGAGAACCAATGCGTAAAACCAATCGCCAACACTTGAGCATGAGCATCCTTGAGATCTGCAAAAACTACCCGAACAGGTTCGTACGTCCGTTACGAACACGATATTGCCGAGTAGTTCTTATAGTCTGCTCAATGCGCTGGCTCAAAAGCCTGGCGGTCGGTTATGCCTCAGGATTTTTCAAGGTTGCCCAGGATATGCCCGTGGACCCGCATGCACACCTTCAAGTCCGCCTCATCGACGCCTTCGAACAGTTCGTGGCGCAGTTGCGTGGCAATGGTTTCAATTTGTTCGATCAGGGGGCGGGCCGGCGCGCAGAGCACGATTTTCTTCGCCCGACGGTCCTCCAGCACGGCCTGGCGTTGCACCAGACCCTGGCTTTCCAGGCTGTCGAGCAAACGGGCCAGGGTCGGGCCTTCGACGCCGACGCTTTGTGCCAGCTCACGCTGGGTGGGGGCTTCTTCGAAACGCGCGAGGTGCAGCAGCACCAGCCAGCGTGCCTGGGACAAGCCCAGGCCCGCCAGTCGGCGATCCAGTTCGGCGCGCCAGCCACGGGACATCTGGGCCAATTGCATGCCAAAGCGGTGTTGATCGGTTAACGGCATAAAACACTCATGATTAGACTGAAATAAATTAAAACTAATTATTAGTCAGCTAAGCATGAGCCTCGATTTGAGGCAAGGCTTGATCTGTAGTGAATCGTTACATCAGCACTGCCGATGTCTCAAATCTCGAATTCCGACTGCAAGGCAGCGCGGACGCAGTACAAAACCCCTTCCGGTACCCTGCCTGCGAACAGCGCAGCGATCTCGGAAACCGGCGGCAACTCGCCTTCGCCATCGAGGAAGGCGTCCTGGACTTCCCCCATCAGCTCTTCAGGCAGATCCAGCGCCTGTTCCAGCGACAACTGCTGTTTGCCGATGGCTTCGGCCAGCATGGTGTAGACGTTCTTTTCCGAGCACTGCAACTGACCGGCGATCTGCACCGGCGTCATGCCGGCGCGCGCCAGGGTGATCAGTTCGTGACGCACGTCGGCCACCACCTTCGGCGCCTCGACCTGGCCGCCGAGCACTTCGAGGAACGCCTCGCCATAACGCTCGAGCTTGCGCGCGCCGACGCCGCTGACCGTGGCCATTTCCGCCAGCGAGGTGGGCTGGCTGCGGAGCATTTCCAGCAAGGTCGAATCGGGGAAGATGACGTACGGCGGCACGCCATGTTCTTCGGCGAGCTTGCGCCGCAGGGCGCGCAAGGCTTCCCACTGTTCGCGCTCTTCGCCGCGCACCAGTTGGCTCGCCTGGCTCTTGCTGCTTTTCGCCACGGTTTGCGCCTTGAGGTCGCGACGCAACTCCAGCGTCACCTCGCCCTTGAGCAGCGGCCGGCATTTGTCGCTCAGACGCAAGCCACCGTAGCCTTCGAGGTCGATGTCGGCCAGACCTCGGGCCACCAACTGACGGAACAACGAGCGCCATTCGCCCTCCGCCCTCGCCTTGCCGACACCAAACACCGACAGGTGCTGATGGCCGAAGTTGCGCACCTTTTCGTTGTCCTTGCCCAGCAATACATCCACCAGGTGCCCGACGCCGTAGCGCTGGCCGGTGCGGTAGATCGCCGACAGCGCCTGACGCGCAGGCTCGGTGGCATCCCAGGTCTGCACGCCATCGACGCAGTTGTCGCAATGACCGCAAGGCTCGGGCATGTCTTCGTCGAAGTAGGCCAGCAGCGTTTGCCGACGGCAGCGGGTTTCTTCGCAGAGCGAGAGCATGGCGTCGAGCTTGTGTTGCTCCAGGCGCTTGTGTCGCTCGTCGCCTTCGGAGTTCTGCAACATCTGCTTGAGCATCACCACGTCTTGCAGGCCGTAGGCCATCCAGGCATCCGCCGGCAAGCCGTCACGGCCGCCGCGACCGGTCTCCTGGTAGTAGGCCTCAAGGGATTTCGGCAGATCGAGGTGCGCGACAAATCGCACATTGGGCTTGTCGATGCCCATGCCGAACGCCACCGTCGCGACCATGATCAGGCCTTCCTCGTTGAGGAAGCGCTTCTGATTGAAGGCACGCAGATCGTTGGGCAGGCCGGCGTGGTACGGCAGCGCCGGGAAGCCCTGCTCGCTGAGGAACGCGGCGACCTCCTCGACTTTCTTGCGCGACAGGCAATAGACGATGCCGGCATCGCTGCGGCGCTCGGCAAGGAACGCCAGCAACTGCTTGCGCGGCTGTTCCTTGGGCACGATGCGATAAAAGATGTTCGGCCGGTCGAAGCTCGACAGGAAGCGTTCGGCGTCTTGCAGGTGCAGGCGGGTGACGATTTCTTCCCGGGTTCGCTTGTCGGCCGTGGCGGTCAGCGCGATGCGCGGCACGTCGGGGAACATTTCCGCCAACTGGCCCAGTTGCAGGTATTCCGGGCGGAAATCGTGGCCCCATTGCGACACGCAGTGGGCTTCGTCGATGGCGAACAGGGAAATGTTCAGCCCCTGCAGGAAGGACAGCATGCGCGGCTGGACCAGACGTTCCGGCGCCAGGTAGAGCATCTTCACTTCACCGCGGCGGATGCGCACGGCGAGGTCGCGCTGCTGCTCGGCACTGAGGGTGGAGTTCAAGGCGGCGGCGGCCACGCCCAGCTCTTCGAGGGTGGCGACCTGATCGTCCATCAGTGCGATCAGCGGCGAGACCACCACCGCCAGGCCTTCGCGCAGCAACGCCGGGACCTGGAAGCACAGGGATTTGCCGCCGCCGGTAGGCATCAGGACCAGGGCATCGCCGCCGCTGGCCACGCGCTCAATGATTGCACCCTGGCGGCCACGGAAACTGTCGTAGCCGAAGATGTCCTTGAGGACGCGTTGAGCCTGTTCGAGCATAAAAACTCCAAAAATCACCGAAACATCCCTGCAAGGCTGGTTCAGAACCCGCGACGCTGCACCGACAAATCGTAAGTGCGCATTGCATGACGCTTCACATTTCAGCCGTGACGCCAGCAGGGCATCACAAAACGCGCGAGTATACCCGAGCCCCGTCCGGCAAAGGGCACCGCTGATAAGACACATCAATGCGCAAATATGCCGTGCGGCTGGCCCAAGCGCTCAAGAAGGCCTAGAATTCCCGCATCGAACATTCCCCAAGGTAGTCCTTTAATGTCCTTCGCTGAGCAACTAACCCGCCTGCAAGTCTTCCTCGACGCTGATGAACTGCATGACGAGGCGCTGGACTACGTGGCCGCCCACGGCTACCTCACCGCGCTGTCGATCTGTTCCGAAACCGTTCCTGACCGTGAGTGGATCGACGCACTGTTCGCCGAAGAGCCGCATTACAGTGGCGAAGCCCAGCGCGAAGAGATCGAAGCCACGCTGATCGGCCTCAAGGCCCACATCGCCCGCCAACTGGCCTCCGACGAGGAGTTCGAGTTGCCGTGCGACCTCGACCTGGGCGACGACCCGGACGACTCCGAACTGCGCGGCTGGTGCATCGGTTTCATGGAAGGCGTGTTCCTGCGCGAAGAAGCCTGGTTTGAAACCGCCGAAGACGAAGTCAGCGAAATGCTCCTGCCGATCATGGTCGGTTCGGGCCTGTTCGACGAGCAACCGGAGTTCTCCGACATTGCCGCCGATGCCAACCTGATGGACGACATGATCGTGCAGATCCCGGAAGCCCTGACCGCGCTGTACCTGCTGTGCAACGCGCCAGACGAAAAACCGGCGATTCTCAAGCCACGTCACCACTAAGATCGGGCCTATGGACAACCCCATAGGCAACCGTCCCCTGATGTTGCGCTACGTGCTGCTGGCCATCGGCTGGCTGAGCGTGGCGCTGGGGGTGATCGGGATTTTCCTGCCGGTATTGCCCACCACGCCTTTCCTGCTGTTGGCGGCTGCCTGCTTCGCCCGTAGCTCGCCGCGTTTCTATCAATGGCTGGTGGAGCATCCACGGCTTGGTCCATGGATCCGCGATTACCTCGACGGCAACGGTATCCCGCTCAAGGGCAAGGTCTACGCCATCGGCCTGATGTGGGCGAGCATCCTGTTCTCATGCTATCTGGTGCCGCTGCCCTGGGCTCGGGGCTTCATGCTGACCAGTGCAGTACTGGTGACCCTCTACATCCTGCGCCAGAAAACCCTGCGCAAATCCTGAAGTCTCCCGGGACCATTGTGGCGAGGGGGCTTGCCCCCGTTCGGCTGCGTAGCAGTCGTCAATCGAGTTAGCGCGATCAATCAGGAACACGCGCAATGCCGGACTTGGGGTTGCTTCGCAACCCAACGGGGGCAAGCCCCCTCGCCACAAAAAGCCGTCCATCGAACTCTCTTCCTCCGACGACCTGCCCTACCCCGGCAAAAACTCCACCTAAACTCCACCCACCTACACTCGAGCAGCCAGACATGGCCCGCAGTCTGCGTAGTCCAGGATGGCCAGCGCTCCGACTTCGGCTCGGCGGTTGGGTGCTGCTGGCCGGTTTGCTGCTGACCGCCTTCAATGTGGTCCGTGCCGACTGGGACTTTGCGCAGATCCTGCAAACCGTGGAAAAACGCTACGGCCTGCCGGGACCGGCTCGAAGCCGGATCGAGGCGTGGAGTCAAATGCTGCAAAGTGCACGTGGCGCGCCCGAACGTGAGCAGCTCAACACGGTGAACCGCTTCTTCAATCAGCAGCTGAATTTCCAGGACGATACACGCATCTGGCAACAGACCGACTACTGGGCCACGCCCGTCGAAGCCCTGATCAAGGGCGCCGCCGACTGCGAGGACTATGCGCTGGCGAAGTATTTCAGCCTGCGCCGGCTCGGCATCCCCAGCGAAAAGCTGCGCATCACCTACGTCAAGGCCCTCAGCCAGAACCAGGCGCACATGGTGCTGACGTTCTACAGCGCCCCCACGGCCGATCCACTGGTGCTGGACAACCTGATCGGCGAAATCCGCCCCGCCTCGCAGCGCAAAGACCTGCTGCCGGTGTACGCATTCAACGCTGAAGGCCTGTACCTGCCGGGCAAGAACGGCGGCCAGCGCAGCAGTGACTCGAAGAAGCTGTCGCGCTGGCAGGACGTGTTGAAAAAAATGCAGGCCGAAGGGTTCGACATCGGCGACGGCTAACCGCCATGGCAAGGAGCGATGTATGACACTGCGTAAACAGTTGTTCCTGGCCATCTGCCTGTTCCTGCTGGTGGCGTTCAGCGGCAGTTTTTTCGCCAGCCTGGAAAGCTCCCGCGAGCAAACGCTCAGTCAACTGCGCGCCCACGCCCAGGACGCGGCCACCGCGCTGGGGCTGTCACTGACCGCACAGGTCGACGACCCGGCGATGATGGAGCTGATGGTCAGTTCGATTTTCGACAGCGGCTATTTCAGCAGCATCCGCGTCATCAGGCTCAAGGATCAGCAGACGCTGGTGGAACGCAGTACACCAACGGAAATCGACGGTGTGCCTGGCTGGTTCGTCAAGCTGGTCAACCTGCGCCCGGAAGGTGGCGACGCCTTGATCATGCGCGGCTGGGAGCAACTGGCTCGGGTCGAAGTGCTGAGCAATCCGCAATTCGCCCTGGCCAAGCTCTGGGACAGCACCCTGGGTAGCCTGATCTGGTTGCTATGGTGCGGACTGTTCAGTGCGGTGATTGGAGGATGGATGCTGCGCCGGCAATTTCGCCCGCTCGACAGCATGGTTCGACAAGCCGAGGCCATCAGTAAACGCGAGTTTCTCAGCCTGGCGAAACTGCCACGGACACCGGAACTGAAGCGGGTGGTGCTGGCGATGAACCAGATGGTCGAGAAGCTCAAGGCGCTGTTCGCCGAAGAGGCCGCGCGCAGCGAAAAGCTGCGGGCCGAATCCTATCTGGACAGCCTCACCGGCCTGGCCAACCGACGCCTGCTCGATGAGCAACTGGCCGACTATTTGCGCGCGTGCGAACAGAGCCGCGATGGCCATTTGTTGATGTTGCGGATCAACGACCTGAACGGGCTCAACCAGCGCCTGGGCGGCCAACGCACTGACGCGCTGATCTGCGCCGTCGGCGTATTGCTCAGGCGCCTGACTCAATTGCCCGAGCGGCGCACCTGGCTGGCGGCGCGCAACCGGGGCGGCGAATTCAGCCTGTTGACCCCGGGCCTGGACGCAGAAAGTGCCGCGCGCCTGGCCGCCGATATCAGCATCAGCCTGGAAAACCTGCGCCTGACCGGCGCCAGCGATTGCATGCCGGTCGCCCATCTGGGGGTTGTCGCCTACCGCCCCGGCGAGCCGGTCAGCACCGTACTCCTGCGCCTCGATCAGGCCCTGACTGAATCACGCCAGCATCCGGGGCGACCCTGGATTCATCTAAGCCACCGCGACACGGCGCCCAATCACTCCCAGCACGACTGGCGTACCTGGATCGACGACGCTTTGACCGAGGGAAAAATGCAGCTGTACTTCCAGCCCGTCGTGCAATGCGCCGACACCCGTCAGGTGCTGCATCACAAAGTGCTCGCACGCCTGCTCGACCCACAGGGCGAGGCGATTGCCGCCGGGCATTTCCTGCCATGGATCGAACGTCTCGGCTGGTCTGCGCGTTTCGACCTGGCGATGCTCGAAGCCACGCTGGACGACCTGGTGATCAACCGCCGCCCCTTGGCACTGAGCCTGTCCGGCAGCACCCTGCGCGACCCGGTGCAATGGCGAGCAATCCTCGACCTGCTCGACTCCCTGCCGGAACTGGCGCCGCTGCTGACCCTGGAAATAGACGAACGCCAACTGCCGTCCCCCGAAGAACTGCAGCGTTTGAGCCACAGCCTGCTGGCCACGGGTTATCGAGTCGGCCTGCAACATTTTGGCGGGCGTTTCAGTCAGATCGGCAACCTCACCCAATTGGGCCTGGCGTACTTGAAGATCGATGGGGCGTACATTCGCAACATCGACGAACAGACTGACAAGCGTCTGTTTATCGAGGCGGTTTACCGGACGACCAACAGCATCGATTTGCCGTTGATTGCGGAGCAAGTAGAAACCCAAGGGGAGTTGGAAACGATCAGGGCACTGGGGATATTTGGCGTAATGGGGCGTTTGATCGGACCGCCGCAGCCGATGTGAAGTATTTGGCGCTAGTCACTTTGTTCGAATAACACGCCGCATCTTTCGAAAATCAACAAATACCTGTTAGTTATGACAGTAGCCACCTGAAGTACTTCGGGCCTTAAATAACTTCGTTTCCCTCAACAGCAAATGGAGTTATCAACATGACCGGTAAAACACCGAGCACCTCGGAGCACTTCCCTGACGTCCCCCTTGAAGTATCCACACCTGTAACTCTCGATGAAGTCCGCGATTCCAGCAATAATCTCATTGATGATAACGGCATCACGTACGATAAAACCCTGACCTTCAAAGGCACGTCCGAGATAAATACCGACCTGAGGCTGCGCGATGGCGAGATCAGGCTCACTGAGATGACCAGCAATGCTTCGGGCATTTGGGAAAAAAATTTCACGCTGTCAGACTTCAGGCGCTACACGATTTTCGCCCAGGAAAAATTCCCGCCGCAAAATAGCTCCCGACGTAAAATCTTTGTCCTGGCGACCGAAACACCCATTATCAATTCCGTCGCTGGCAAGGACGGTGCTATCGAAGAGGGCGGCACCTACGACGGCGACTGGGCAGAAATCACCGGCAATGCCCCGCCCAACGTTGAAGTCGAGGCCTTCAATGGCGACACGACAACGGGCAAGAAAGCATTGGTTAATGCTGACGGGCTGTTCCAACTGCGCCTGGATGAACTGAAAACGGGGCAATACAACATCAAGATCAAGGCACCGAACAATAAAGAGTCCACTGTGTTCAGGTTTACAGTGGCCGGGGACATGCCGCTGAGTCTTGATGATGTACTGGACGATGACGGGAACAGCGTAGAAGAGGGCGACACCACCGCCCAAACGACCCTGACCATCAAAGGCAAGGCACGCAACAATGGTGAGCTGACCCTGCTTGGCGGACAACCGGCGTCAGTGACCGTGACAGCGGGTGATTCCGGATTCTGGGAGCATACATTCAGTGATTTGCCCGCGGCGCTCTACAGCCTGACCGCTCGGACCAACTATACCCCCGTGGAAACGACCGCACCGCGGACCTTCACCGTCGATTCGACCATCAAGCCGCACAGCACCCGTATCTACGATACAAATGGCCCGATCGAGGATAACGGCAGCACCACGCAAAAATATGTTTATGTCAGGGGTGTTGCCGCACCGTTGGAGGCAATCAAGCTCAAGATCAATGGTGTCATTGTGGAAAAGGCAGAACCTGCAAATGATAAGGGCGATTGGGTCAAGCTCGTCACCGGACTGATCCCTGGAACCCGGTATGCGATGAGCGCGGTAGCCCAGTACGGCGATAACGCAGAGTCCAATACATGGACCATTACCGTTGCGCCAACCAAGAATTCCACTGAGCGTTAATTTAAAACCGAATGCAGGCAACAGAAAAAAACCGCTCAATGCGGTTTTTTTTCATTTAAATCAATGCACATCAGATAATGATGACATAAGCCATTCCAGCCCGGCACCGAATATCCAGCCATTTCAAAAACTGCAATGCCCCCCATGAGCATAAGCCGTCTATCGGAAGCCGCTGCAAGCCTGTTATTTATGACAGTAGTCAGCGTTCAAGTTTGCCTCCCTAATAACTCCGTTTACTCTCATAACCGGAGTCACCGCCATGACCAGCTTACCGACAGGCCATTCATCACTCTCTTCCGACCCAGCAATTGAAGACCTCGATCTGCTGACGATCAGGCAAGTCCTCGACCCCGACGGCATTTCCATCGTGGGCCAAACCACCTTCAAAACATCTTTCAAGGTGATCGGAAACGGTGCGGAGCCCAATAAGATCATCTGGATAGTGAATGGCTCGGATAAACTGGGCGAAGCGAACAGTGACGGCAGCGGCAATTGGGAGACGCCGCTGATCACGGTGACGAAACTTGATTGCTTCTCGATATTCGCAGTAGGCAAGTACGGCTCTGAACCTGTCTCCCTGCCCCCCAAAAAATTCACTGTAGCGACCGAAACCCCAATCATCAGAGAAGTGCGCGGGGCGACAGGCCTGATTCCAGACAATGGCACGACCTATGAAAGTTCGGTCACCATCCACGCCGATGCGGTGCCCAGCGAAGACACCCTGGCATTCGATGGGGAAACTGAACTGGAGTCCGGTTTGACCAACGGTTGCGGAAAACTCAGCATCAAACTCGTCGACCTGGAAGCAAAGACATACGCCATCAAACTCAAGTCTTCCGCGGGTAAAGAGTCCAGCGTTTTCACCTTTACCGTGAAAGCAGCGACCCCTCTGTCCATCGACGAGGTGACCGACGACGAAGGCAATCCCGTTGCAGAGGGTGCAACTACCATCCGAAGAAAGCTGACCGTCAAAGGCGGCGCACTCGCCGAGGGAAATCTTTCACTGATTGGAGGACGTCCGACACCCGTCCCGCTGAAAGCCGATGACAAGGGTGAATGGAGCCACACCTTTACAGCGTTACCGGATGGCGATTACAGCCTCGGCGTCGAGGCTTCATATAATGATGATGTCGACGGCCCGCGGACCTTTACCGTCAGAACGGCGCAAGCCGCTACCCTCGATACCGTCACCGATAAAAAGGGCAAGGTCGTAGACAAGGATGGCGACACCTTCGAAACAGAACTGGATGTTGAAGGCGGGGGTGAAGAGAACCAGTCCATCGAGATTTACAACGGCACCGAATCTTTAGGTATGGCAACAGTGACAAGCGGACACTACAAGCTCCCCATCGGGCCATTGGCGGAGAAATCCTATTCCCTTGTCGCCAAGGCAAAGTATGCCGATGGCGGCGAGTCTGCCCCGTATCCGTTTACCGTGAAAGGCAACCAGGCACCGAAAAACACCAGGGTTCACGACTCTGCCGGCACAGTGATTGACGACGGTGGCAGCACCCTCTCCACGCACGTCTATGTCCGGGGTGAAACCAGGCCGCTGGCATCGGTCAGGGTCAAGATCAATGGGGTCATCGATTCGAAGCCGGAGGACTCCAACGACAATGGCCAATGGGTGAGACTTGTCAGCTCGCTGGAAGTCGGCACCACCTATGTCGTCAGCGCCGTCGATGCAGATAACCCTGATGCCGAGTCCAATACATGGACCATTAGCGTTATTGGGGCGCCCTCCCGGTTAGGGCTGGTAAACATCGAGGCTGGCAAAACGAAAAAAAACCGCTTGATGCGGTTTTTTTTCACTTCAGTCTTTACCACTGGTAACTCCAGCCGAGGCGGGCCGCAACCGGCTGCTCAACATCGTTACCCTTGAAATAATCGACACCGGCGTCAAGCCGCATCGACTCGGACAAGGAAACGGTAACTCCCATGCCGAACTCGAGACCCGAGCCGGACAGATCGTTGTTGAGGCTGTTTCCGTTGACCCGCACATTGTCGTCGTTGCTGGCAAACTCGTGGATCACGGCCACACTGGCGTACGGTCGCACACGGACGTCGCGCTCCAGCTTGATGCTTCGACCGGCGCTGACTCCGAGCTTGGTCCGCAGTGAATCGATGTGATCGCCGTCAGCTTCCATACCGTTGTCGAGCCGGTAGTCTGCGCCTTCGATCCTCGCCGCCGACACCTGGGCTGACGGCTTGGCAAACCAGTCGTTCCCCAGGTTGATATGGCGGCCAGCCTCTACCAGCGCGCTCACCCCTGAATTGCTGTAATCGCCTTTTGCGCGCGTGCCATCGCTCATGGTGACTTTGGAGTCATTACGGAAATGGTTGAACTTGAGCGCACCATCGACGTAATAACCATTATCCGGATTCAGCCAGCCAAAATAGGGACCCACGTAGTAGCTGTCGACCGTGGCGGATGTGCCGCCATGCAGATCCAGATCGGATTGACTGTAACCGGCCAGCAGGCCGAGCCGCCAACGGCTGTCCCCCAATCGGGTGTCGGCCCCCATGGAAAACCCTTGCTGCTGCTGACGGTAACCCACACCGGAACCATCATCGACGTTGTACTTGTTGCCATATGGCCGTACCCAGACACCGTGAAGTCGATCGTCCGCCTGCAATTCACTCATGCGGTTTTCCAGCGACTTGGTCTCGCCATACGACACGGTCAGGGCCGTTTGAAACAGCGCCACCACCGATTGGGCACTCGAGCTGAGCCGTGTGGTCGGGTTCAGATAGAAGTCGGTTCCGCCCGATGCGTTGGCCCTTTCGGCCAGATCGTATTCCCAGGTACCCAGATCGACCCTGCCTCCCAGCAACGCAAAGGTCGCCTGATTGCTGCCGACCTGAACCAGGGTCAATGATTGCGGAGAAGCGGCATCTGTCCCCGACGCGTTGACGGCCAGCTCAAAGCTGCCCGTCGCGCTTGCCGCCTTGAGCAAGTCACTTTCGCCGGTGGCGAAATTCCCCTGCATGGCAATGATGCCGCTGCCTTGCAGGTTGCCGACCTCGAGTTGACGATAGTCACGTTGCTCGCCAGCCGCGCCGAAATTAAGCGTGCCGTCATTCATTGATAAATTGTCGATGCTGTCATCGCCAACCATCGTCAGGCTCGATTGACTGTTGATACTCAGGTTGCTGTTGTTCAGGCGCCCGGTGAAGGATGATACGTTGTTCAAATCGACCTGGGCAGACGAGCCGTCCTCGCGCACGATGTCACCCACCATCGAAGCCCCGTCGAAGGAGAGGTCGACGCTGCTGTTGCCCAGGACCTTTACGTTGCCCTCCAGCGCACTGCCGACGATGTTCATTGCCGCCGTGGAGGCGCCTTGCACTGTCAACAGGTTGCCATCCGCCGCGCGCAAGACGGCATTGTTGCGCACATCAATCGTCGCCCCCTGAACGCCCCCCTCCACCAGGATTGCCGGGCCGTTGCGACCCTCTACGGTGGAGTTGTCCAGCACCAGTGAATTGCGGCCGACGCGTGAGGAGTCATTGGTCATCCGCACACCCGCGCTGTCGCCGCTGATCAGCGTACCCGCCAGCGCGCGCACATCGCCGCCGCGACTGTCGAGGCCGACGCTGCCGGCATTCACGCCTCGCAACTCGCTATTGAGCAGCGTCAATGTACTCAGGCCCGTGACCAACGCGCCGCTCTCTCCGCCCCGAAACTGACTATCGCTGGCGGTGACTGTCGAACCTTGAGTGGACGAGGGTGGCCGATTGACCCACAGCGCTCGACCGTCGGCGGTTACAACGGCCGAGCGAATGGTGGCCTGGCTGCTATTCACTGAAATCCCATGGTCGCCCTTGTTGCTGTTGATGACGGCGCCATCGATGTTCAGGGTCGAGCCGGTCCGAATGGACAGGCTTTGGGTCGTGGCTCCCACCAGGTTGAGTGCCCCTCCCTTTTCCACCACGTAGTCGCTAAGCGGATCCGTCGGACCGACCGTTACATTCTCCCCTGCGCCAACAATGATTGCCGCCATCGCCGAAGTGTTCACCAAAAAAAATGCTGGCAATAGTGCCAGCACTCCGAAACCTTTTGTGGACAATGGTTTAAATGCAGTTCGATTATCAATGCTCATAGCTGGGTCCTGTTTCGTCTTCTCGTCTTCCGAAGAGAACGGAAAACGTTGAGGGCTGCGGACTTTACAGATGCCTCCTACAAAAAAATGTAGGATTAATCCTTTAAGGTGTATGAAAAATCCAACACAAAATTTAAACGCAACAAAGGGGGGGTATCCGGCACCTCGGTACCGGATACGTCCATGGGCCTGGCAGGCAAGGATTCCCATGCCGATGCTCAGGTCAAACAGGAATGACCGGAACCAGATCGCAGGTGTCCGAACCTCGACTCATGTTGACCCGGACCACAGCACCCTTGGTGAAAACATCCTCACCGGCAATGTTGAGCGCATAGTCCGTTCGGCCATACGCGTTATGCGTGGTTTGCAGATGGATATAGGGAACATACATATCAAAGCCGGTAGCGGCTTCCGCCTTGGTGGGAGTGTGTTTTACCTCAACCTTGGTCCCTGGAATAATACTCGTTTCATCAGCAGCATCCGTGGGATAGCCACCGTAAGTCAGTACAACTTCATTGTCTGCCAAGCGCGTATCCGCAGGGATTGTAACGACACCGACAACGTCACCACTGGGAAGAAGCCTTCTCAATGAACTGCAAATAAAGCCGTTTCGTGGATCCATATATTTGAACCCGGCATCAATCAGAACGATCGGCTGCATCTTGATTTCCGCATACTCCACCGGGGAAATTGCCAGGTTGTCATTGAGATCATGTTCCACAATGCAATTAAGATTTGCATCGACATCATCTGGAATGGTGCCAAGCCAATCCCACTTGAACTCGAACTCTATCGGCTTTGCCGGATCTTCGCTGTCATCGCTAGGGAAGACCCAAACGCCACCCGGCGGCGGCGCTTCACGTCCATTAATATAAAAGCGTACCGTGTCGCCTTTTTTAAAACGAGTATGGAAAGGCAAATAACCTTTGACGACGCCACCGTCTTGTTTGTCCGCCACCGTCAGTTTATTTTTTTCAGTACTGTAGGGTCCCTGGATCCATGGCTGCAACAAGGTGACATCCGGCGGAGCAGGATTGGCAGGATCAAAGGGTGCAGCGGGTTTCCTCACATCAAGCCAAACCTGTTTTTCAACAGGTGCCACAGGAAAGTAAAAGTTACCGCGCTTGATTCTGTAGCCGAGCTTTACTTGTCGCCTGCCATGCCCCGAATTGAGGAGCGCCTGGTTGTTCAGCGTATTCAGAAACGGAATAGCGGTTAAACGTTTTGGAGGTTGCACCGCGCCATCGATGGAGTACTCGATTTCATCCACCGCATTGTCGAAATTTGGAAATACAAGTTTAAGACCGGCACCGACGCCATCAATGAAGTGCTCTACCAGAAGCGTACTGGTCAAGGTGGGTGCCTGCGGAACGTCCAATTCCTCTGCGACCACCGGCCTGAGCTTTTGGGATACCCACACCTCGGTATTGCCTGAAGGTGTGGCCGGGACACCCGGATAACTGACTGCCTCACAGAAAACAATGCACTTTCCATTGTAACCAGCGACGTGAGAAGCCGCTAAATTAAATACTATTGGATTGCTAAAATTACTTTCATCAAATGTAATGACACCCACTTCTCTCTTGACGGTGCTATCGGGACCGATATAACACTTGATCGTATCGCCCAGCCTCTTGTTCGAGTAATCCGGATAGGTCAAAGCAAGAGTTGCACCGCTCTGAAAATCCTCCGGCCCTATACCATAATCCTTCACGGACTGAGGCACAGCGATCAACGTATCAAGCGCTGGCGGCACAAAGTCCACCATATACTCCAGTTCGTTTACAGTTGCTTCATTTCCGCCAAAATCCAAGGTATAACTGATTTTGCGTAGTCCTGGGCTATTCCTGCTTGCCAAATGCAAGGTCATAGGAATAGGTGGCGGTGGGGTGAGAGGTGTCTCTTCATCATATTGATAACTAACATCGTCCTTGGTTCCATCTACCGTCATTCGGATTGTCACGAATGTCGGCACAGTAGAATCATGATCGTCGAATGTCGGAATCATGAACTTGAGCGGCTGGCTTCTATAAGAATACGGAAGATATTGTGAACCTGTCGCGGTTAAGGGCGGCAATAGTGGATTAGTCGAATCAGGCACAGGGGCTCCCAGATCCACAAGACGCAGGCTGGCGCGATACGCCCGGTATTGCGCCCTGTTTCTCCCGTTGATGGCAAAATCTTCGCTTTTAGACATTTCACTACTCCTTGGTGTTGAGCAGGTTGCTCATACTTGGTCGTCCAATGTCAGACGGGGAACTCCGGCACTGATTAGTTGCCGTGCATTAACGGGTACCTGGACGATCACTTCACTCACCCGAATGTCTTGATTTAACGGCAGACACGGGGGGCTGACCACTGTCAGAAATTACAGTTTTCGTTACCGTCGGTCGGACAGATACCTTTGACGCAGACAACAAAAAACCCGCCATCCCTTGCGCAGGAATGGCGGGTTTTTCGTTCAGGCTTTCAGGTCACACGGTATCCACCTTCAACGAGTGATCGTTGAGCATGCCGTTGATGATGGTGGCCGTGTCATGCCCGCCAGCGATCACCCCGCCCGCCCCCGGCGTCACACCGTAATGACTGGCCAGGTCGACGCCGGCCAGGTCGATGGTCTGGTTCGGCGCGGCGCCGGCCATGGCGCTGACGTCGATGCTGGTCACCGTCGATGGGCCGCTGCCGGTGACGGTGAAGTGCAGGTAGTCATCCAGCGACGCCGTGGTGCCGTTTTCCCCTTGCAGCAGTTGCGACAGATCGAGCTTGTCGGTGCCGGGCGTGAAGTCGGTGATCACGTCATGACCACTGTTGCCCTTGAGCCACTGGAAGGTATCGGCCCCCGCCCCGCCACTGAGGGTGTTGTTGCCCAGGCCACCGATCAACAAGTCATCGCCGCCTCCACCGTTGAGGACGTCATTGCCCAGGCCGCCGGTGATGACGTTGCCAGTGTTGTCGCCGGTCAGGGTGTCGTTGAAGTTCGAACCAGTGAGGTTTTCGATGCCGGTCAGGATGTCCGTGCCCGCGCCCAGGGTGTTTTGACCACCGAGCAGGCTCAGGTTGACCGTTACCCCGGCGGTGGCGTGGGCGTAGCTGGCCGTGTCGATGCCCGTGCCGCCGTCGAGGGTGTCATTGCCCGGGCCGCTGAAGAGCAAGTCGTTGCCGGCGTCGCCGTGCAGCTCGTTGTTGCCGGAACCAGCGGTGAGCACATCGTTGCCGCCACCGGCATTGATGACGTTGCTGCCCGCGCCCGCCACCAGGACATCATCCCCGCCGGTGCCGGTGAGGGTATGGCCATCCTGATAGCTGATGGTCACGTTGGCCGAGTCGCTGCCGCCATGGTTGTCGTTGGCGGTGTAGGTGCCGTGGTAGTCCGGGGCAATGTCATGGGCCTCGGAGTAGTTGACGGTCATGGTCAATTTATAGGTTTCAGAACCGTTGCCGCCACTTGAGCTATTGGGGATGTTGCTGATGTGGATTTGATAGGTTGCATCCGATGTTGCGGTGATCATCCCACCGTCCGCGATGGGGGTGAACGCGCCGCCGTTGATCGAGTACTCCATGGCGATGCGCCCGGCCGCCAGGTCGTGGTTCAGGTGGAGGGTTTCGCCATCCTTGAGGTTGACGGTAATACGGTCGTCATAGTTGCTGTTGCCGACCGAGCCCAGCGCACCACTGACCACCAGGACGGCGGTCATGGCCGCCGCGTTGGCGACGAAAGCGCTGCGGGCAAGGGTCAGGGCTTGCGCGCTGCTGCCAGTGAAGTTGGGAACCTGGGTGAGCCCGGTGAACTCCGCCCCCCTCGCTACCCAGCCGGTGTTGAAGGACGTCGGATTCGCCGAGAGTGGATCGCCGTTGGGATCGGTGTCGTTGGCCAGCAACAGCTCGCCCGGCACCACCACGGTGCCCTCGAGCACGTTGGTGATGACATGGTCATCGGTAGCCACTGGCGGTGCGTTCGGTATGACTTTGATCGTCAGGGTGGAGCTGGAAAGGTCGCCATCGTTGTCGCTGACGGTGAAGCCGATGTTTTCGGTGATCACCACCGCCGTGGTTTTCTGCGAAATGTAGGTGTATTCACCGCTATCCAGGTTGACCAGCAAGGTCCCGCTGTTGTTGGTGGCAATGCTTAACGTGTTGTTCGCGGTGTTGAAGGTGCCGTGGTTGGCAGCGCCGCTGAAGTTCAGCGAACCGTTGCCGGCCGGATCGTAGGTATAGGTGGTGCCATCCACCGTGATGGTCTTGATGAAGCCGCCGTCGGCGCCGAAGGTGCCGCCTTCGCCCAGCAGCGAACCGGTCACCGGTGCGCCGATCACGGTGCCGGACAGCACCGAGTTGAGCTGGTTGAGGTCGGTCACCACCACTGCGTTGGTGTCGGTGTGGCTGCTGCCGTCATAGGCCAGCGGATTGAGGTTGGCGTTGCTCACGCCGCTGCCCAGGCCGATCGCGTAGTTCTTGATGTTGTTGGCATCGAGGAAGGCTTTCAGCGAGGTTTCGTCGGAGGTGCCGATTTCCTGGCCACTGGTGGGTTTGCCGTCGGAGAAGAAGTAGCCGACGTTTTGTGCCCCCGTGAGTTTGCCCGAGGTGTTGAACGCCGTTTTCATGGTGGCCACGGCGGCGTCGTAGTTGGTCCCGCCGTCCGCGGTGAGGCCGGTGAGCAGGGTCTTGGCGGTCGCGACATCGACCCACACCGAGGTCCTGTCGGTGGCGCTGCTGCTGAAGGTGACGAGTTGCACTTTCACGTCGCCGAGGTCGTCGTATTTATCCAGCAAGGCACTGATGGCCTGCTTGGCCAGCTCCAGCCGCGACAGGCCAGGTACGCCGGAAGGGTCGACCATACTGCCGGAGACGTCGAGCACGATCAGCAGGTTGGAGTCGATCTCCACCGCCGCCACCGAGCGATCCGCTGCCACCGCCTTGGGCACGTCATCGACAATGTTGACCACGATGGTGCTGGTGCTGCTGTTGCCCGACGCATCGGTGGCCTTGTAGGTGAAGCTTTCACTCAGGCTGTTCGGCCCGTCGTTGGCGTTCGGCGAGGTTTTCGGCGCCGAGGTCAGGGTGTAGGTGTAGCTGCCGTCGGCGTTGAGCAGGATCTGCCCGTAGGTGCCGGTGGCGCTGCCGACCAGGGTATAGGTGAGCGCGCCGCTGGCCCCCGAAACAGAACCGACCAGGGTGCCGGACGAGGTTTCGCCGCTGTTGCCCGGGTCGCTGCCGGTGACCGTACCGGCAGCCAGGTCCTGGCCGTCCTTGCTCAGGTCGAGGGCTTTTTCGTAGACCGTCACGTCGCTGTCGGGGTTGGCCTTGATGATGCTGTTGGCCACGTTGACGGTGATGGTGGTGGTGCTTTCATCGCCATCGGTGTCGCGCACGGTGTAGGTGAACGTATCCGTAGCCCCGGCAGGGCCCACCGAATTCGGATTGGCGTGATACACCGCGTTGCCGTTGGCATCGAGGGTCAGGTAGCCGTAGGCGCCAGTGATCTGGTTGCCCAGCCCGCCGACGGCCGACGTCGAGGTATTGCTGCCGGCGCGCACGCCGACCACCGTCGCCGGACCATCGGCGCCGCTGATGTCATTGCCCAGCACACTGATGTTGACCGTGCCGCCCTCCGTCACCGACGACGAGTCAGGTTTGGCGCCCGGCAGGTCATCGACGATGTTGACGTTGATCTGGCCGTTCGCGATGTCGCCATCGGTGTCGGTAGCGACGACGTTGAAGTTCTCGGTGAGGCTGTTGGCGCCGCTCGCAGTCGCATGGGCTTCGTTATCGTTGAGGGTGTAGCTGTAGCTGAGCACGCCGGTGACCGGGTTGAAGCCGGTGATGGTCAGGGTGCTGCCCAGCGGTGTGGTGGCGGTTTGCGGGAAGCCGGCGACCACGCCACCGCTGATGACCGTGAGGGTGCCCACGGTCAGGGTTTGCAGGCCATCGAGGGCGGTCACCGTGAAGGTCCCGCTCTGGGTCAGGGCCGATATGTTGGGGGTGGTGCCGTCGCCGAGATTTTTTTCGTAGACCGTCAGCTCGCCGCCATACACGTCGAGGCCGTTGAGGGTGACCAGGTCATCGTTGTTGTGGACGTTGAGCACCAGGTTGGCGGTGCTGATGTCGCCGTCCGAGTCGGTGATGGTGTAGGTGAAGGTTTCGGTGCCGTTGCCGCCGCCGTGCAACGCCTTGAAGTCGGCATCGCTGGTGCTCAGCGTGTAGGTGTAGGTGCCATTGGCGTTGAGCACCAGGGTGCCATAGGTACCGGTGAAAGTGCCGGGGGTGACCGGGCCTGCATTCAGGCCGAGGGCGACTTTATCGGCGCCGATCACGTCGTTGTTGAACACATTGCCGCTGAGGCTCAGCGTAGTCTCCGAGGCCGTGCTGGCGTTGCTGTCGTTCATCGCCTTCGGCACATCATCGACAATGTCCACCACGATGGTGCTGGTGACGATGTTGCCCAGCGAGTCGGTGGCCTGATAGGTGAAGGTCTCGTGCATCACGTTCGGGCCGTCGTTGGCGTGCGGCGTGGTGCTCGGCGGGGTCGTCAGGGTGTAGGTATAGGTGCCGTTGGCGTTGAGCTGAATCTGCCCGAACTCCCCGACATGGGTGCCGACCAGGGCGTAGGTGATCGCACCGACGGCGTGGGTGACCGAGCCCACCAGCGTGCCGGACGCGGTTTCGCCGGTGTTGGTCGGATCGCTGCCGATGACCGTACCGGCGACCAGGTCCTGGCCGTCCTTGCCCAGGTCGAGGGCTTTTTCGTAGACGGTTACGTCGTTGTCGCTGACCGCTTTGAGGCAACTGTTGTAGACGTCGATGGTGATGGTCGTGGTGCTTTCGTCACCATCGGAATCGCGCACGGTGTAGGTGAACACATCCACCGCGCCGGGGCCGCTCACCGCGTTAGGCGTGCTGTGATATACGGCGTTGCCGTTGGCATCGAGGGTCAGGTAACCGTAGGTGCCGTTGATGGGCGTGTTCAGCCCATCGAGGGCCGGGGTTGATGTGTCGCTGCCGGCGCGTACGCCGACTACGGCGCCAGTGGCCGCCGGGCCATCGGCCCCGGCGATGTCGTTGTCCAGCACATTGCCGCTGACGGTGCCGCCCTCCTGCACCGAGTCCGTATCGGGATTGGCGGTCGGCAGGTCGTCGATGATGTTGACGTTGATCTGCCCGTTCGCGACGTCGCCATCGGTGTCGGTAGCGACGACGTTGAAGTTCTCGGTAAGGCTGTTGGCGCCCTCCGCCGCTGGATGGGCTTCGTTGTCGTTGAGGGTGTAGGTGTAGCTGATCACGCCGGTCGCCGCGTTGAAGCCGGTGATGGTCAGGGTGCTGCCCAGCGGGGTGGTGGCGGTTTGCGGGAAGCCGGCGACAACGCCACCGCTGATGACAGTGAGGGTGCCCACGGTCAGGGTTTGCAGGCCATCGAGGGCGGTCACCGTGAAAGTCCCGCTCTGAGACAGGGCCGGTGTGTCGGGGTGGGTGCCGTCGCCGAGGTTTTTCTCGTAGACCGTCAGTTCACCGCCATACACGTTGAGGCCCTGGAGGGTCACTGGATCGTCGTTGTTGTGGATCTGCAGGACCAGGTTGGCGGTGCTGCTGTCGCCGTCCGAGTCAGTGATGGTGTAGGTGAAGGTTTCGCTGCCGTTGCCGCCGCCGTGCAGGGCCTTGAAATCGGCATCGCTGGTGCTCAGCGTGTAGGTGTAGGTGCCGTTGGCATTCAGCACCAGGGTGCCGTAGGTGCCGGTGAAGGTGCCGGGGGTGATCGGTCCGGCATTTTCGCCAACCGTCACTCGGTCAGCGCCCTGCACGTCGTTGGTCAGCACGTTGCCATTCAGGGTTAGCTGGGTTTCCGAGGCCGTGCCATTGCTGTCGTTCACGCCTTTTGGCAGGTCGTCGACGATGTTCACGTCGAGGTTGCCCGTGGCGGTGGTGCCGTTGTCATCGACGGCGGTCACGGTGAACTGCTCGGGCAGGGTGTTGGCGCCGTTGGCATTCGCGTGGGTTTCGTTGTCGTTCAGCGTGTAGCTGTAGCTCACCACGCCGGTCGCGGCATTGAAACCGGTGATGGTCAGCGTGCTGCCCAGTGGCGTAGTAATCGATTGCGGGAAGCCGGCCGCCACGCCTCCGGTGACCACGGAGATGCCGCCCACGGTCAGGGTCGTCACGCCATCGAGGGCAGTGACGGTGAAGGTGCCGCTCTGGGTCAGGGCCGAAGTACTCGGTGCGCTGCCGTCGCTGAGGTTTTTCTCGTAGACGGTCAGTTCACCGCCATACACGTTGAGGCCCTGGAGGGTCACTGGGTCATCGTTGTTGTGGATCTGCAGGACCAGGTTGGCGGTGCTGCTGTCACCGTCCGAATCGGTGATGGTGTAGGTGAAGGTTTCGCTGCCGTTGCCGCCGCCGTGCAGGGCCTTGAAATCGGCATCGCTGGTGCTCAGCGTGTAGGTGTAGGTGCCGTTGGCATTGAGTACCAAAGTACCGTAGGTGCCAGTGAAAGTGCCGGGAGTGATCGGCCCGGCGTTTTCGCCAACCGTCACTCGGTCAGCGCCCTGCACGTCGTTGGTCAGCACATTGCCGTTGAGCGTCAGCAATGTTTCCGAAGCCGTCGAAGTGTTGCTGTCGTTCACGCCTTGCGGCAGGTCGTCGACGATATTCACGTCCAGTGAACCAGTCGCCGTGGTGCCGTTGTCATCGACCACCGTGACGGCGAACTGCTCAGGCAGAGTGTTGGCACCGTTGGCATTTGCGTGGGTTTCGTTGTCGTTCAGCGTGTAGCTGTAGCTCACCACGCCGGTCGCGGCATTGAAACCAGTAATGGTCAGGGTGCTGCCCAGCGGTGTAGTGATCGATTGCGGGAAGCCGGCCGCCACGCCTCCGGTGACCACGGCGATGCCGCCGACGGTCAGGGTGGTTACGCCATCGAGGGCAGTGACGGTGAAGGTGCCGCTCTGGGTCAGGGCCGATGGGTTGGGGTTGGAGCCGTCGCCGAGGTTTTTCTCGTAGACCGTCAGTTCACCGCCATACACGTTGAGGCCCTGGAGGGTCACTGGATCGTCGTTGTTGTGGATCTGCAGGACCAGGTTGGCGGTGCTGCTGTCGCCGTCCGAGTCGGTGATGGTGTAGGTGAAGGTTTCGCTGCCGTTGCCACCGCCGTGCAGGGCTTTGAAATCGGCATCGCTGGTGCTCAGCGTGTAGGTGTAGGTGCCGTTGGCGTTGAGTACCAGGGTGCCGTAGGTGCCGGTGAAGGTGCCGGGGGTGATCGGTCCGGCATTTTCGCCAACCGTTACCCGGTCGGCGCCTTGCACGTCGTTGGTGAGCACATTGCCGTTGAGCGTCAGCTGGGTTTCCGAGGCCGTGCCATTGCTGTCGTTCACGCCTTTTGGCAGGTCGTCGACGATGTTCACGTCGAGGTTGCCCGTGGCGGTGGTGCCGTTGTCATCGACGGCGGTCACGGTGAACTGCTCGGGCAGGGTGTTGGCGCCGTTGGCATTTGCGTGGGTTTCGTTGTCGTTCAGCGTGTAGCTGTAGCTCACCACGCCGGTCGCGGCGTTGAAACCGGTAATGGTCAGCGTGCTGCCCAGTGGCGTAGTAATCGATTGCGGGAAGCCGGCCGCCACGCCTCCGGTGACCACGGCGATGCCGCCCACGGTCAGGGTCGTCACGCCATCGAGGGCAGTGACGGTGAAGGTGCCGCTCTGGGTCAGCGCCGATGGGTTGGGGTTGGAGCCGTCGCCGAGGTTTTTTTCGTAGACGGTCAGTTCACCGCCGTACACGTTGAGGCCTTGGAGGGTCACTGGGTCATCGTTGTTGTGGATCTGCAGGACCAGGTTGGCGGTGCTGCTGTCACCGTCCGA
Organism: Pseudomonas sp. S2_H10; assembly: GCF_054668285.1. Classification (NCBI taxonomy): domain Bacteria; kingdom Pseudomonadati; phylum Pseudomonadota; class Gammaproteobacteria; order Pseudomonadales; family Pseudomonadaceae; genus Pseudomonas; species Pseudomonas sp. S2_H10. The sequence continues at coordinate 5,378,316 of NZ_CP162754.1, read as the reverse complement.
GTCGGTGATGGTGTAGGTGAAGGTTTCGCTGCCGTTGCCGCCGCCGTGCAGGGCTTTGAAATCGGCATCGCTGGTGCTCAGCGTGTAGGTGTAGGTGCCGTTGGCGTTGAGCACCAGTGTGCCGTAGGTGCCGGTGAAGGTGCCGGGCGTAATGGGGCCGGCATTTTCGCCAACCGTCACTCGGTCAGCGCCCTGCACGTCGTTGGTCAGCACATTGCCGTTGAGCGTCAGCAATGTTTCCGAAGCCGTCGAAGTGTTGCTGTCGTTCACGCCTTGCGGCAGGTCGTCGACGATATTCACGTCCAGTGAACCAGTCGCCGTGGTGCCGTTGTCATCGACCACCGTGACGGCGAACTGCTCAGGCAGAGTGTTGGCACCGTTGGCCGTCGCGTGCGCTTCGTTGTCGTTGAGGGTGTAGCTGTAGCTCACCACGCCAGTGGCGGCGTTGAAACCGGTAATGGTCAGCGTGCTGCCCAGCGGCGTAGTAATCGATTGCGGGAAGCCGGCGGCTACGCCAGCGGTGACTACGGCGATTCCGCCCACAGTCAGGCTCGTCACGCCATCCAGCGCGGTGACGGTAAAGCTGCCGTTCTGGGTCAGCACCGTGGCATCCGGTGCACTGCCGTCGCCGAGGTTTTTCTCGAAGACGGTCAACTCGCCACCCTCAACGTTCAATCCGCCAATCGTCACCGGATCATCGTTGTTGTGGATTTGCAGCACCAGGTTCGCAGTACTGCTGTCGCCGTCCGAGTCGGTGATGGTGTAGGTGAAGGTTTCGGTGCCGTCGCCACCGCCGTGCAGGGCTTTGAAATCGGCATCACTGGTATTGAGCGTGTAGGTGTACGTACCGTTGGCATTGAGTACCAAAGTACCGTAGGTGCCAGTGAAAGTGCCGGGAGTGATCGGCCCGGCGTTTTCGCCAACCGTCACTCGGTCAGCGCCCTGCACGTCGTTGGTCAGCACATTGCCGTTGAGCGTCAGCAATGTTTCCGAAGCCGTCGAAGTGTTGCTGTCGTTCACGCCTTGCGGCAGGTCGTCGACGATATTCACGTCCAGTGAACCAGTCGCCGTGGTGCCGTTGTCATCGACCACCGTGACGGCGAACTGCTCAGGCAGAGTGTTGGCACCGTTGGCCGTCGCGTGCGCTTCGTTGTCGTTGAGGGTGTAGCTGTAGCTCACCACGCCAGTGGCGGCGTTGAAACCGGTAATGGTCAGCGTGCTGCCCAGTGGCGTAGTAATCGATTGCGGGAAGCCGGCGGCCACGCCTCCGGTGACCACGGAGATGCCGCCCACGGTCAGGGTCGAGACGCCGTCCAGTGCGGTGACGGTGAAGGTGCCGCTCTGGGTCAGCGCCGGTGTGTCGGGGTTGGAGCCGTCGCCGAGGTTTTTCTCGAAGACGGTCAACTCGCCACCCTCAACGTTCAATCCGCCAATCGTCACCGGATCATCGTTGTTGTGGATTTGCAGCACCAGGTTCGCCGTGCTGCTGTCACCGTCCGAATCGGTGATGGTGTAGGTGAAGGTTTCGGTGCCGTCACCACCGCCGTGCAGGGCTTTGAAATCCGCATCGCTGGTGTTGAGGGTGTAGGTGTAAGTGCCGTTGGCATTCAGCACCAGGGTGCCGTAAGTGCCGGTGAAAGTACCCGGGGTGATTGGCCCCGCATTTTCGCCAACCGTCACCCGGTCGGCGCCCTGCACGTCGTTGGTCAACACGTTGCCGTTGAGCGTCAGCAAGGTTTCCGAAGCCGTCGAAGCGTTGCTGTCGTTCACGCCTTGCGGCAGGTCGTCGACGATGTTCACGTCGAGGCTGCCCGTGGCGGTGGTGCCGTTGTCATCGACCACGGTCACGGCGAACTGCTCAGGCAGGGTGTTGGCACCGTTGGCCGTCGCGTGCGCTTCGTTGTCGTTGAGGGTGTAGCTGTAGCTCACCACGCCAGTGGCGGCGTTGAAGCCGGTAATGGTCAGCGTGCTGCCCAGCGGGGTGGTGATCGATTGCGGGAAGCCGGCGGCCACGCCCGCAGTGACCACGGCAATGCCGCCGACGGTCAGAGTGGTGACGCCGTCCAATGCGGTGACGGTGAAGGTGCCGCTCTGGGTCAGCGCCGGTGTGTCGGGGTTGGAGCCGTCGCCGAGGTTTTTCTCGAAGACGGTCAACTCGCCACCCTCAACGTTCAATCCGCCGATCGTCACCGGATCATCGTTGTTGTGGATTTGCAGCACCAGGTTCGCAGTACTGCTGTCGCCGTCCGAGTCGGTGATGGTGTAGGTGAAGGTTTCGGTGCCGTCGCCACCGCCGTGCAGGGCTTTGAAATCGGCATCACTGGTATTGAGCGTGTAGGTGTACGTACCGTTGGCATTCAGCACCAGGGTGCCGTAAGTGCCGGTGAAAGTGCCGGGAGTGACCGGCCCGGCATTTTCGCCAACCGTCACCCGGTCAGCGCCCTGCACGTCATTGGTCAGCACGTTGCCGTTGAGGGTCAACAGGGTTTCCGAAGCCGTCGAAGCGTTGCTGTCGTTCACGCCTTGCGGCAGGTCGTCGACGATATTCACGTCCAGTGAACCAGTCGCCGTGGTGCCGTTGTCGTCGACCACAGTGACGGCGAACTGCTCAGGCAAGGTGTTCGCGCCGTTCGCAGTCGCGTGCGCTTCGTTGTCGTTGAGGGTGTAGCTGTAGCTCACCACGCCGGTCGCGGCGTTGAAGCCAGTGATGGTCAGCGTGCTGCCCAGCGGTGTGGTGATCGATTGCGGGAAGCCGGCGGCTACGCCAGCGGTGACTACGGCGATTCCGCCCACAGTCAGGCTCGTCACGCCGTCCAGTGCGCTGACAGTAAACGTGCCATTTTGAGTGAGCGCAGTGGCATCCGGCGCACTGCCGTCGCCGAGGTTTTTCTCGAAGACGGTCAACTCGCCACCCTCAACGTTCAATCCGCCAATCGTCACCGGATCATCGTTGTTGTGGATTTGCAGCACCAGGTTCGCAGTACTGCTGTCGCCGTCCGAATCGGTGATGGTGTAGGTGAAGGTCTCAGTGCCGTCGCCACCGCCGTGCAGGGCTTTGAAATCGGCATCACTGGTATTGAGCGTGTAGGTGTACGTACCGTTGGCATTGAGTACCAAAGTACCGTAGGTGCCAGTGAAAGTGCCGGGAGTGATCGGCCCGGCGTTTTCGCCAACCGTCACTCGGTCAGCGCCCTGCACGTCATTGGTCAGCACATTGCCGTTGAGCGTCAGCAATGTTTCCGAAGCGGTCGAAGCGTTGCTGTCGTTCACGCCTTGCGGCAGGTCGTCGACGATATTCACGTCCAGTGAACCTGTCGCCGTGGTGCCGTTGTCGTCGACCAGAGTGACGGCGAACTGCTCAGGCAAAGTGTTCGCGCCGTTGGCGGTCGCGTGCGCTTCGTTATCCACCAAGGTGTAGCTGTAGCTCACGATACCGGTCGCCGCGTTGAAGCCGGTAATGGTCAGCGTGCTGCCCAGTGGCGTAGTAATCGATTGCGGGAAGCCGGCGGCCACGCCAGCGGTGACCACGGCGATACCGCCCACGGTCAGACTGGTGACGCCATCGAGAGCAGTGACGGTGAAGGTGCCGTTCTGGGTCAGCGCAGTGGCATCCGGTGCACTGCCGTCGCCGAGATTCTTCTCGAAGACGGTCAACTCACCGCCTTCAACATTCAAACCGCCAATCGTCACCGGATCATCGTTGTTGTGGATTTGCAGCACCAGGTTCGCGGTACTGCTGTCGCCGTCCGAATCGGTGATGGTGTAGGTGAAGGTCTCAGTGCCGTCGCCGCCACCGTGCAGGGCTTTGAAATCCGCATCACTGGTGTTCAGCGTGTAGGTGTACGTGCCGTTGGCATTCAGCACCAGGGTGCCGTAAGTGCCGGTGAAAGTACCTGGGGTAATCGGCCCCGCATTTTCGCCAACCGTCAATCGGTCAGCGCCCTGCACGTCGTTGGTCAGCACATTGCCGTTGAGGGTCAACAGGGTTTCCGAAGCCGTCGAAGCGTTGCTGTCGTTCACGCCCTGTGGCAGGTCGTCGACGATGTTCACGTCCAGTGAACCCGTCGCGGTGGTGCCGTTGTCATCGACCAAGGTGACATCAAACTGCTCAGGCAAGGCGTTCGCGCCGTTGGCCGTCGCGTGCGCTTCGTTGTCGTTCAGCGTGTAGCTGTAGTTCACCACGCCGGTGGCAAGATCGAAGCTGGTAATGGTCAGGGTGTTGCCCAGTGGCGTAGTAATCGATTGCGGGAAACCCGCCGCCACGCCACCGGAGACCACGGCAATACCGCCCACAGTCAGGGTGGTTATGCCGTCCAGTGCAGTGAAGGTGAACGTGCCGTTCTGGGTCAGCGCAGTGGCATCCGGTGCGCTGCCGTCGCCGAGGTTCTTCTCGAAGACGGTCAGCTCGGGCCCCCCAAGATTCAAACCGCCAATCGTGTCCGGGTCATCGTTGTTGTGGATCTGCAGCACCAGGTTCGCCGTGCTGCTGTCGCCATCGGCGTCCGTCAGCGTGTAGGTGAAGGTTTCGGTGCCGTCGCCACCACCGTGCAACGCCTTGAAATCGGCATCGCTGGTGTTCAGGGTGTAGGTGTAAGTACCGTTGGCATTGAGCACCAGGGTGCCGTAGGTGCCGATGAAGGTGCCGGGGGTGATCGGCCCGCTGTTTTCACCGACCGGCACCCGGTCGGCGCCTTGCACGTCGTTGGTCAGCACGTTGCCGTTGAGGGTCAGCAGAGTCTCCGAAGCAACACCATTGCCGTCGTCGATCGCCTGGGGCACGTCGTCGGTGATGTTGATATCCAGCGAACCGGTGGCGCTGTCGCCATTGCTATCGCCGGCCACCACGGTGAAGTGCTCGCCGACAGCGTTGGCGCCCTCACCACTCGCATGGGTTTCGGCGCCGTTGAGGGTGTAGCTGTAGCTCACGACACCGGTCGCCGGGTTGTAGCCGGTGACGGTCAAGGTGCTGCCCAGCAGGGTGGTGATCGACTGCGGAAAACCTGCCGCCACGCCGCCGCTGATCACGTTGATCCCGCCGATGCTGAGGCTGCTCAGCCCGTCGGGGGCATTGACGGTGAAGCTGCCGCTTTGGGTCAGCGCGCCCGGGTTCCTCGCCGAACCGTCGGCCAGGTTGGCCTCATTGACGGTCAGTTCGCCATTGGCCACCGACAGGCCGTCGAGGGTCACCGGATTGTTCGGAACCTCCGGCACCTCCGGCGTCACTGGCGGCACCACAGGGGCATCGGCCGCTACGACGTTGTTGTTCGGATCAGCGTTCAGGCGTTCTTCGGGAAGTTCGGGAATGCCGTTGAAACCGGCAGTCGGGAAGCCGATGGTGGGGTCGACTCGCCCACCCACTTCTTCGAGCATGACGAAACTATGGCCACTGCCCTGCACGCCGCCCGGTGCACCGGTGGTTGTGGTGGCCGGCCCGGCCGCGGTGGCTTCAGCGGTCTGGGTCGGGTCGTCGCCCGCCGCAATGGCTTTTTGCAGTTGTTGAACATCCGTCAGTTGGGCCTGGCTCGGCGTCACCGCCTCCGACGAGTCCACATGGGGAATATGATTGGCGAGCAACTGCGGGGTCATCTGCATGCTGCTGCCGCGCCCGAGGGTCAGCTCCTGGCCATTTTGCAGATGCACCGCCACCGCGCCTTCGGCGCCGGTGCTCAGTTGGTCGCCGGCGAACAGCTTGTCCCCCTCGACCAACGCACGCCGGGTGCCGTCGCTCGCAACCGCGAACACCTGACCAATGACCTTACTGACGATTCCGATGAGCGTAGCCATATGCACTTCCTCCGCTGCCAACCGCTGTCGGCACCTTGTTTGTGCGAAGAACGTGCTCATGGCTCAAGCGGGTTGTCTGGCGAATCGTATTGCGGGTATCGGTTTACTTGAGTAAGCCGTGGCCCCGGCAACGATCTCGCCCAGCCATTCGCTCACGGCGCTGTTTACGATTTCGGGAAAAACCCTCTGCAATCAACGGCATCGGATCCCTGTTCGCAACAACCTTGCCTGTGAGCGATGCGTAACGATCCTGAATCACCCAGGTGACAAAAAACCGTCACCACCAGATCGTTCGCGTCCCTCCCCTCCAGCACTTCTCCGCTCTATGTCGATAAGTGGATTGGAACTTTTCCTCAAGCCCCGGTGAGCGCCCTAGAGCTCGTAAAACAAGGGCTTTCGAATTGAACAATGTGCTGGATTTCGCAGAGCGCATAAGTTTTTTTCGGCATAAGCGTTATGAAAAAAATTTCTTAGCTACGCTCCAGAATGTTCTTAGCTCTTTTGTTAAAGACATGAAACAACTTTACCTATAAATGTCGTCAAATAATTGGCGACTGATAAGCACCATCAGGAATCAGGGAGATGTACATGCGCCTATTAACCCCCCTCGCCAGCGCGGTTCTTTTGGCCATGGCCTGCTCGTCCCAGGCTCAGGCCATGACGCTGACCGAAGCGATCCAGAGCACCATCGCGACGCACCCGGAACTGGCATCGCGGGTGGACAGCCGTCTGTCGGCTGATGAAGACGTGAAGGTCGCCAAAGGGGGCTTTTATCCATCGGTCGATCTGAACGCTGCCTATGGCCGCGGCTACAGCGACAACACCAATACCCGGGCGCTCGGCAATCACCACACCGAAACCCTCAACTACACCCAGTCGGAATTGCGCCTGCGGCAAATGCTGTTTGACGGGTTCAACACCGCCAATGAAGTCGATCGCACCAAAGGCGTGGTCAACTCGCGAGCCTATTACGCCCAGGGCACCGCCCAGGACCTGGCCCTGCGCACCACCGAGGTTTATCTCGAAGTGCTCAAGCGCCGCGAACTGGTGACACTGGCCAAGAACAACCTGCAAGCGCACTTGCGGGTCAACGACCAGATCGGCCTGCGCACCGAGCGCGGTGTTGGCAGCAACGCCGATGCCGATCAGTCCACGGCTCGCCGGGCACTGGCGGAAAACAACCTCGACACCGCCGAAGTCGATCTGGCGGATGCCGAGTCGAACTTCTACGCCGTTGTCGGGCGCCTGCCCGATGAGCTCGAAACCCCGCCGTCGATTCGCGGCGAAGTCCCTTCCTCCCTGCCCGAAGCCCAGCAGAGCATGGTGGAAAACAACCCTTACCTGAAATCCGCCCAGGCCGACGTGCAATCGGCCGAAAGCCAGTACGAAGTCGCCAAGTCGCCGTTCTACCCACGCCTCGACGCCGAGGCCGCCGTGGGTGCGAACAACAACGTGCAGGGTGACGAAGGCCACGACAACGAATGGCGGGTCGGCGTGGTGATGAACTACAACCTGTTCCGCGGTGGCAGCGACAAGGCGCGCCTGGCCTCCGACGCACACAAGATCAACCAGGCCATGGACATCCGTAACAACGCCCTGCGCCAGTTGAACGAAAACATCCATCTGGCCTGGAACGCCATGGTCAATGCCAAGAAACAAACCCCGACCGCCCGTGAATACGCCGACACCAGCAAGCGAGTACGCGTGGCCTATCAGGATCAGTTCGGCCTCGGCCAGCGGACCCTGCTCGACCTGCTCGACAGTGAAAACGAACTCTACAACGCCAACCGTCGCTACACCGAGGTGCGCTACACCGAAGAGTTTTCGATGTACCGTGTACTGGCGAACATGGGCCAGTTGCTGAGCAAGCAACGGGTCGTACTGCCCGCCGATGCCATCGCCCAGACAGAAGTGAAAAACGAAGCGCGTCTGCCTGAATTGAAGTAGTGCACGGGAGCGTTCAATGACCAGCATGGAACCCGGCAACACCGGTGTCGATCCGCGCCTGAGCTTCGATGACCCGCTTCTGGACGGTCTGTTGATCCTCTGCAAACTCCACGGCGCGACGGTCAGTCGCGCCAGCCTGAGTGCCGGGCTCCCCATGGCACACCAACGCCTGAGCCTGGACCTGCTGCCCCGTGCAGCGGCCCGGGCGGGTTTGCAGGCGCGCTTGCTGCGCCGTGATCTCAAGGACATATCCGCGCTCAACCTGCCCGTGCTCCTGTTGTTGAACAACGGTCGCACGGCCGTCCTGCGTCGTTATGGCGAGGACGGCAAGGTGCTGATCCTGCCCAGCGAAGCCGACGGCGGCGAACAATGGCTCAGCCCCGAGGAGCTGGCCGAACACTACAGTGGCCAGGCGCTGTTTGCCCGGCCACGCCACGAACTCGAAGACTTGCGCTCGCCGCTGGTGCCGCGGGTCCAGGCCTGGTTCCGCGACACGCTGAAGCTGTCGAAATGGCTGTACAGCGACGCGATCCTGGCGAGTTTCCTGATCAACCTGCTGGGCCTGATGGTGCCGCTGTTCGTGATGCAGACCTACGACCGCGTAGTGCCGAACCAGGCCACTTCGACCTTGTGGGTGCTGGCGATCGGCTTGCTGATCGGCACCGCTTTCGAACTGGTGCTGCGGGTCGTGCGCGCGCACTTGCTGGATACCGCGGGCAAGAAAACCGACGTGATCCTGTCCGCCACCCTGTTCGAGCGCATCACCGGCATGTCGATGAAAGCGCGGCCGGCGACCATCGGCGGGTTTGCCCAGAGCATTCATGACTTCCAGGGCCTGCGGGAATTTCTCACCGCCGTGACCCTCACCAGCCTGATCGACCTGCCCTTCTGCCTGCTGATGCTGCTGGTGATCGGCCTGCTCGGTGGCTGGCTGGTGGTGATCCCGATCCTGGCGTTTCCGATCACCATCATCTTCGCCATGGTGATCCAGGTACGCCTGCGTGACACCGTACAAAAAAGCCTCACTCTCGGCGCCGAACGCCAGGCGTTGCTGATCGAAACCCTCAGCGGCCTGGAGACCCTCAAGGCCTGCAGCGCCGAAAGCGAGCGCCAGCACAAATGGGAAAGCACCCACGGCGCCCTCACCCGCCTCGACAGCCATGCACGCAACCTCTCGGCCCTGGCCACCAACGGCACCCTGTTCATCCAGCAGCTGTCCGGCATGGCGACCATCGTCGCCGGGGTCTACAGCATCATCGCCGGCAACCTGAGCGTCGGTGCCCTGGTGGCCAGCTACATGCTCGGCAGCCGGGTGCTGGCGCCATTGGGGCAGATCGCCGGCCTGATCACCCGTTACCAGCAAGCGCAACTGACCATGAAAAGCACCGACGCGCTGATGGGCCTGCCCCAGGAGCGCGACGCCAGGCAACGGCCGCTGGAGCGCACCCAACTGCAAGGTGCGCTGGATGTTGTCGGCGTGACCTTCCACTACAACGGCCAGAGCGCTCCCGCCCTGGGCAATGTCAGCTTCAGTGTGAAACCCGGGGAGCGCGTCGGCATCATCGGCCGCAGCGGCTCGGGCAAAAGCACCCTGGCGCGACTGGTGATGGGGTTCTACGAACCGGATGAAGGCCAGTTGCTTCTCGATGGCCTGGACCTGCGGCAACTGGACGTCGCCGACCTGCGCCATCAGATCGGTTACGTCGCCCACGACTTGCCGCTTCTGGCCGGCAGCCTGCGCGACAACCTGACCCTCGGCGCGCGCTATATCAGCGATTCACGCATGCTCGAAGTGGCGGAAATGACCGGCGTGACCGAACTGGCCCGGCAACATCCGCAAGGTTTCGACCGGCCCGTGGGCGAGCGCGGGCAACTGTTGTCTGGCGGCCAGCGCCAGGCAGTATTGCTGGCCCGGGCGATGTTGCTCGACCCGCCCATCATGCTGCTCGACGAGCCCACCAGCGCCATGGACAACAGCAGCGAAGACGTCCTGCGGCAAAAACTTCACGGCTGGGTCCAGGGCAAAACCATCCTGCTGGTGACCCACCGCACCTCGATGCTGAGCCTGGTGGACCGGTTGGTGGTGCTGGACAACGGACGGATCGTCGCCGACGGTCCGAAAGAAGCGGTCATCGATGCACTGCGCAAGGGCCGTGTCGGCTCTGCGGCCGTCTAGGAGTAGCCCATGTCTGCCGATCAAGGATCCCGCGGCTACTTCGACAGCTTCAACAAAAGTGCCGAAACCGAGTTCATGCCGGAAACCGCCGGCGCCTCGTTGCAGGACTCGCCGCGTTGGTCGCGAATCACCGTGTGGCTGGCCGCCGCGCTGCTGGTCAGCGCGCTGGTCTGGGCCAAATTCGCCGTGTTGCAGGAAGTGACGATGGGCGAAGGCAAGGCGATTCCGTCGAGCAAGGTCCAGGTGATCCAGAACCTGGAGGGCGGCATCGTCACTGAAATTTTCGTCCGCGAAGGACAAATGGTGAACAAGGGCGACACCCTGCTGCGCCTCGATGATACGCGCTACCTGTCGAACAAGGGCGAAAGCGAAGCCGATCGCTACGCCTTGACCGCGCAAGTCGAACGGCTTTCGGCCGAAGCCGAGGGCCGACCGTTCAAGCTGTCAGAAGAAGTGATCGCCAAGGCACCGCAAGTGGCTGAAGACGAGCGCTCGCTGTACGAACAGCGTCAACGTCGACTGGCCAGCGAACAACGCACCCTGTCCGAACAACTTCGGCAAAAGACCCAGGAACTGGCGGAGTTTCGCTCGAAACAGGGGCAATTCAGTTCAAGCCTGGCGTTGCTGCAGCAAGAAATGAACATGTCCACGCCACTGGTGGGCACCGGTGCGGTATCACCGGTGGAAATCCTCCGGCTCAAACGCAGCGCGGTGGAAATTCGCGGCTCATTGAACGCCACCACCCTGGCGATTCCCCGGGCCGAATCGGCGATCAACGAGATCAAGAGCAAGATCGACGAGTCGGAACAGACCTTCCGTTCGGAAGCCGCCAAAGAGCTGAATGAGAAACGCACCGACCTGTCGAAAATAACGGCATCGAGCATCGCCATCGACGACCGCGTGACCCGCACCACCGTGGTCTCCCCCGTTCACGGCATCATCAAGGTGTTGAAGGTCAACACCATTGGCGGCGTCGTCCAGCCCGGCAGTGACATGGTGGAAATCGTGCCGCTGGAAGACAACCTGCTGATCGAGGCCAAGGTGCGCCCGCAGGACGTTGCGTTCCTGCATCCGGGACAGAAGGCTATGGTCAAGTTCAGCGCCTACGACTACACCATTTACGGCGGCCTGAGCGCCAAGCTTGAACTGATTGGTGCCGACACCATCACCGACGACAAGGGCAACAGTTTCTATCTGATTCAAGTGCGTACCGATAAAAACCATTTGGGCGGGGACGTTAAACCGCTGCTGATCATCCCGGGGATGGTGGCGACGGTGGACATCATTACCGGGGAGAAAACCGTGCTGGATTACTTGCTCAAACCGGTGTTGAAAGCGCGGACCGAGGCGATGCGGGAAAGGTAGTCTTTTTCAGAAGTTGCGGTGATTGAACCGGCCCCATCGCGGGCAAGCCCGCTCCCACAGGTTCAGTGGCGTTCGCAGGCTTTGTGTACACAACGGACACTGTGGGAGCGAGCTTGCTCGCGATGAGGCCAGCAAGACCACCGATCATTTTTCAGAATGATTACGCTGATAAACCTCCTCCCCCATCGCCGCAATCTGCCCCTCGATCAACGCCTCGAACGGCTTCAGCAACGGCGCAAACGAAGTCGGTGCCTCAAGGGTCTCAAGCGCCTGCACAATCGCTTCCACCGTCGACAACGCCCCCGGCCCCGGCGCCTTGCGCAGCCGATAGCGAGACACGCCGCCTTCAGCCAGCGTCACCCTCGGCAACGCCGCCAGCAGCGGATTGAGGTGCAGCATCTTGCGCGCCTTGCGCCAGGTGCCGTCCGGGACGACCAGCAGCAACGGTTCGTCTGTCGTGGCACACGCCTGCATCGGCTGCGCCTCCTCGCCGGGGAACAACAGGCGCGCCTGATACCCCGGCCGGCTCAACAGCGTCGGCAAATCCTCGAACACTTCCCCCACGATCAACTCGGCGTTGTTCAGGCCCAACGCCGCCAACCGCGCCGTATTCAGCGCATGGTTCACTTCGCTCGAATGCTGCAACAGCAACACCCGGGTGCGGCTGTCCAAGCTCGGGATCAACGGGCACAGGCAATGAGTTTGCGGGCGCAGACAACGCGGACATTGAATTCTGGACATCGTCTTTACGCCTGATTCAGTTGTGCTTTGAGCAGATCACGGAAAGTCTGGATCAGCGGTTCGCGGCTACGCCCCCGACGCACGATCATCGAGAACGGCGCCTGATAACCAAAGGTCGCCGGCAGCAACACCCGCAAATCACCCTTGTCGGCCCAGGCCTGGGCGTAGTGCTCCGGCAGGTAGCCGATGTAGGCGCCGGACAGCACCAGAATCAACTGGGCCTCCATGCTTTCCACCGTCGCGGCGCTGTGCTTGAAGCCGTGTCGCGCCAGTTCGGCCTGGCTCCAGTAACCACGACCGACCATGCGCTGCTGGGTGATGACCTGCTCGGGAATGCGCCGCTCATTGAACAGCGGATGCCGCGTGCTGCAATACAACCAGTGTTGTTCACGGTACAGCGGCATGTACACCAGGCCGCTCATGCGCGTGGAAAACGCGCCGATGGCCAGGTCGAGACGGTTGTCCTGCACGCCGAGCTGCAATTCGTAAGGGCTCATCACCGACAGGTGCAAGTGCACGGCCGGGTGTTCCTGGCTGTAGGCGCCGATGGCTTCGGCAAACGGCAGGGCCTTGTCGCTGACCGTGGAGTCGATCACCCCGAGGTTCAAGGTACCGCGCAACTCGCCCTTGAGGGCTGCGGCGTACTGCTCGAAGCCTTCGAGTTCGCCCAACAGACGCAGGGTTTCCTGATGGAACAGCTCGCCCTTGCTGGTCAGGCTGAAACCGCCGCGGCCGCGATGGCAGAGCACCAGGCCGAGGGCCGCTTCGAGCTGGCTCATGTAGGTACTGACGGCCGACGTCGAGAGATTGAGCTCTTGCTGGGCGTTGGCGAAACCCTGATGGCGCACCACGCTGACGAAGATGCGCAATAGTTTCAGGTCGGGTAAAGCGTTGGCCATGGGGGCTCCGTACAAAGTGTCAGTTGAGTCCGCTTTGTCTGTAGGGCGATTGCTGCGCAATCGATCGCCAGCAAGCCGGCTCCTACGGACGACACCGACCTGTAGGAGCCGGCTTGCTGGCGAAGGGTAAGTTCGACCAACGCATCGCTCAAGCCGAGAAGTCTATCCCGGCCTCCGCCATTAGTTTAGAAAAATCTGAACTAAGTATTTGCCCGTAGCGATTCTTCCCGGCCACTACATTTCGCAGAATCGGCCCACAACGGTGCCCGTCCCTTCCGTGAACGGTGCAACCCAATAAATAAAACAACGACGATGAGGCCCTACCCGTGGACAAGATTCTTCACCAACCACTGGGCGGCAACGAAATGCCGCGCTTCGGCGGCATCGCCACCATGATGCGACTCCCCCACTTGAATACCGCTGCCGGCCTGGACGCTGCCTTCGTAGGCGTGCCGCTGGACATCGGTACCTCGCTGCGCCCCGGCACCCGCTTCGGGCCTCGCGAAATCCGCGCCGAGTCGGTCATGATCCGCCCGTACAACATGGCCACCGGTGCTGCGCCGTTCGACTCGCTGTCGGTTGCCGACATCGGCGACATCGCGATCAACACCTTCAACCTGCTGGATGCCGTGCGGATCATCGAAGAATCCTACGACAACATCCTCGAACACGATGTGATCCCCCTGACCCTGGGCGGCGACCACACCATCACCCTGCCGATCCTGCGTGCCATCCACAAGAAGCACGGCAAGGTCGGCCTGGTGCACATCGACGCCCACGCCGATGTGAACGATCACATGTTCGGCGAGAAAATCGCCCACGGCACCACTTTCCGTCGCGCCGTTGAAGAAGGCCTTCTGGACCCGGACCGCGTCGTGCAGATCGGTCTGCGTGCCCAGGGCTACACCGCCGATGACTTCAACTGGAGCCGCAACCAGGGCTTCCGTGTGGTTCAGGCCGAAGAGTGCTGGCACAAATCGCTGGCGCCGTTGATGGCTGAAGTCCGCGAGAAAGTCGGCGGCGGTCCTGTCTACCTGAGCTTCGACATCGACGGCATCGATCCGGCCTGGGCACCGGGTACCGGCACCCCGGAAATCGGCGGCCTGACAACCATCCAGGCGATCGAGATCGTTCGTGGCTGCCAAGGCCTCGACCTCGTCGGTTGCGATCTGGTAGAAGTCTCGCCCGCTTACGACACCACCGGTAACACCTCGCTGCTGGCCGCCAACCTGCTGTACGAAATGCTCTGCGTACTGCCTGGCGTAGTCCACCGCTGAGGATTGGTCATGAATGAACGCGATCAGGTTCTGAAAGCCGCCGCCGACCTGGTGTCCGCTTTTGCCCGTAACGATCGCGAAGCCTACTTCGGCGCGTTCAGCGCCGATGCCAGCTTCGTCTTCTACACCCTCGAACAGCCCCTGCTGTCGCGCGAAGCCTATCAGGCGATGTGGGACAGCTGGCGCGCCGAGGATGGCTTCGAGGTGCTTTCGTGCACCTCGAGCAACGCTTTCGTCAGCCTGCAGGGTGACGTGGCGATTTTCATCCATGACGTAGCCACCGAGCTGCGCATGCAAGGGGAGCAGCACTTTAGCCAGGAGCGCGAGACGATTGTTTTCAAGAAACAAGCGTCTGGCCAAGAACAACAAGGCCTATGGCTGGCCTGCCACGAACATTTGTCCGCGATGCCGGAAGGGCTGCCAACCCCTTAGCCAACACAGGTGACGCTCACGCACGATGAGCGCGCCTTTATGATCGGAGCAGATCATGAATAACAAAAACAACGAAAAAAGCCTTAGCAGCATCGAAACAAACGGGGTCGAACAGATCCCGGACAACGAGCGTGACGCCAAGCCCAGCGATCTGTTTCGCTTGATCTTCGGCGGCGCCAACACCTTTGCCACCGCCGTGCTCGGCAGCTTCCCGGTACTGTTCGGCCTGTCATTCCAGGCTGGCGTCTGGGCGATTGTGCTGGGCGTGGTACTCGGCTCGCTGATCCTGGCGCCGATGGGCCTGTTCGGCCCCATCAACGGCACCAACAACGCGGTATCGTCCGGCGCGCACTTCGGCGTCCACGGGCGTATCGTCGGTTCTTTCCTGTCGCTGTTGACCGCAATCGCGTTCTTCTCGCTCTCCGTCTGGAGTTCGGGCGATGCGCTGGTGGGCGGTGCCAAGCGCCTGATCGACCTGCCGGAAACCGATCTGACCCTGGGCCTGGCCTACGGTCTGTTCGCCCTGCTGGTACTGACGGTCTGCATCTACGGTTTCCGCTTCATGCTGTGGGTCAACCGCATCGCGGTATGGGCGGCGAGCCTGTTGTTCCTGCTGGGCGTCTTTGCTTTCGCACCGGCGTTCGACAGCCAGTATGCCGGCACCGTAGCCATGGGCCAGGCCGGTTTCTGGGCGGCGTTCATCGGTGCGGCACTGGTCGCCATGAGCAACCCGATCTCCTTCGGTGCGTTCCTCGGTGACTGGTCGCGCTACATCCCGCGTGATACGCCCAAGGGCCGCATCATGGTGGCGGTGATTGCCGCGCAACTGGCCACTCTGATTCCGTTCCTGTTCGGCCTCGTCACCGCCACCATCGTCGCGGTCAAGGCTCCGGACTACATCGCCGCCAACAACTATGTCGGCGGCCTGCTGGCCGTATCGCCGAGCTGGTTCTTCCTGCCGGTGTGCCTGATCGCCGTGATCGGTGGCATGTCCACCGGCACCACCTCGCTCTATGGCACCGGCCTGGACATGTCCAGCGTGTTCCCACGCGTTCTGTCACGGGTCAGGGCCACGCTGCTGATCGGCGTGATGTCGATTGCCTTCATCTTCATCGGTCGCTTCGCGGCCAACCTGGTGCAGAGCGTGTCGACCTTCGCCGTACTGATCATCACCTGCACCACGCCGTGGATGGTGATCATGATCATCGGCCTGCTGGTGCGTCGCGGCTTCTACTGCCCGGATGACCTGCAAGTGTTCACCCGTGGCGAGAAAGGTGGCCGCTACTGGTTCACCCACGGCTGGAACTGGCGCGGCATGGGTGCCTGGATCCCGAGCGCGGCCGTCGGCCTGTGCTTCGTCAACCTGCCGGGTCAGTTTGTCGGTCCACTGGGCGAAATGGCCGGTGGGATCGACATCAGCCTGCCGGTAACCCTGGGCCTGGCTTCGGCGGTGTACCTGATGTTGCTCAAGATGTTCCCGGAAGCGAGCGCAGTATTCGGCCCGAACGATTCACGCAGCAAGAGCACGGACCCGCTCGTTAAACCGGCGATGCGTCAAGTCGCCTGATTAAACGCATTACCTGTGGGTGCTTGCTCCCACAGGGATTGATTTTCAGCCTCACATAAAAAAGACAATCGGAGACACGCCACAATGGCTTTGGATTTAATCGTCGTACTCATCTACGCCGCCGCGATGCTGCTTCTCGGCTATTACGGCATGCGCAAGGCCAAGACCCACGAGGACTACCTGGTTGCCGGTCGTAACCTCGGCCCGACCCTGTACATGGGCACCATGGCTGCCACCGTTCTGGGGGGCGCGTCGACAGTGGGCACCGTTCGTCTGGGCTACGTGCACGGCATCTCCGGTTTCTGGCTTTGCGCCGCACTGGGTTGCGGGATCATCGCGCTGAACCTGTTCCTGGCCAAACCGTTGCTGAAACTGAAAGTGTTCACCGTCACCCAGGTGCTGGAAAAACGCTACAACCCGATGGCCCGTACCGCCAGCGCGACCATCATGCTGGCCTATGCCCTGATGATCGGCGTGGTTTCCATCCTGGCCATTGGCACCGTGTTGCAAGTTCTGTTTGACCTGCCGTTCTGGATCTCGGTACTGGTGGGCGGCGGTATCGTCGTCATCTATTCGACCATCGGCGGTATGTGGTCGCTGACCCTGACCGACATCGTTCAGTTCGGTATCCAGACCGTCGGCCTGATGTTCCTGCTGCTGCCGATCTGCCTGTACCGTGTGGGTGGCTGGGATCAACTGGTCGCGCAACTGCCGGCCGCCAGCTTCAACTTCACCAGCATTGGCTGGGACACCATCATCACCTACTTCATGATCTACTTCTTCGGCATCCTGATCGGTCAGGACATCTGGCAACGGGTGTTCACCGCCAAGAGCGAAAAAGTGGCGAAGTACGCCGGTACTACGGCCGGTATCTACTGCATCATCTACGGGCTGGTTTGCGCACTGATCGGTATGGCTGCACACGTGCTGATCCCGGACCTGGACAATGTCAACAACGCCTTCGCTGCCATCGTCAAAGTCTCGCTGCCGGACGGCATCCGTGGCCTGGTGATCGCTGCGGCCCTGGCGGCCATGATGTCCACCGCCAGCGCCGGTCTGCTGGCTGCTTCCACCACCCTTACCGAAGACCTGCTGCCAAAGCTGCGCGGTGGCAAAGAGTCGAACATTGCTATCAACCGCTTGTTCACCCTGCTAACCGGCATTGTCGTGCTGGGCATCGCCTTGGTGGTGAATGACGTCATCAGCGCGCTGACCCTGGCCTATAACCTGCTGGTAGGCGGCATGCTGATCCCGCTGATGGGTGCGATTTTCTGGAAACGCGCCACCACGGCCGGTGCAATCGCCGCCATGGCACTGGGCTTTATTACCGCCCTGGTATTCATGTTCAAGGACGGAATGGATGCCAATTCGCCGATCTACTTCAGCCTCGGTGTAAGCCTGGTGAGTTTCGTGGTGGTGAGCCTGATGTCCCGCCGCCCGGCAGCGGTGGCCAGCGCCGCCTAAGCTGAACATAACGACTTGATGCTTTCTTCGACGGGTGTGGCGTCGGTTGCCACACCCGTTTTTTTTCGTCTGAAGGAAAGTGGATATGAAGATTGTCGGCCGTGACCAATGGTTTGAAGTCAAACAGCTCAGTGACGGCATCCGCCTGATTCATGAGCCGTACATTCGGCCCTTTTACCGCTGCAACCTCTGGCACATCCAAGGCCGCGAAAAAGATCTGCTGCTGGACAGCGGGTCCGGGCTGGTCAGCCTGCGCGAGCAACTGCCGTGGATCACCGAACGGCCGCTGGTAGCCGTGGCCAGCCACTGCCATTTCGATCACATCGCCGGTCATCACGAATTCGCTGAACGGCTGGTGCACCCGGCCGAGGCGGATATTCTTGCCGCACCGGACGGCGACAATGACCTGAGCAAGGCCTGTGTCGGCGACGACATGTTCGAGGCGCACCCGGATTGTCCGCTGTGCTACGCCGAGTATCGGGTCAAGGCCGCACCGGCCACGGGGTTTGTCGAGGATGGCGATGTGCTGGACCTGGGCAATCGCGTGTTGCAGGTGTTGCACACACCGGGACACTCGCCGGGTGGCATCTGCCTGTATGAAGCCGCCACCGAGACCTTGTTCAGCGGCGATATCATCTACGATGGCCCGCTGATCGAAGATGCTTACCATTCCAACCTCGATGACTACGCCCGCAGCCTGCAACGCGTGCATGCGCTGCCCATCCGCACGGTGCATGGCGGCCATTTCGGCAGCTTTTCCGGGGCGCACTTGCGCAGCATGATTGACGAATGGCAGCGCTCACACGGCTAAAGCCTGCTGTACTCAATTCCAGGATCTGCAACGGCAAGGAGAACAAAAACGACCGGTTTCTCCAGAAACGCTCATGAAAAAAGCTGCCATTCGTGCCACCGTGCATCACTTTATCAGCCGCCTGCTGGAAGGCCGGGATGACTTCGACGACAACGCCAGCCTGGCGCAGTTGGGGTTGGATAGGGAAGATATCGAAGAACTGATCTTCCATCTGGAAGATGAGCTGGGTGTGACGGCGTTCACCGCCGAGGAAGATCGGATGCTCAGACCGCCAGGACGGCGAATGATTTGAGCCGGTTTTTGTTGGAGATCGGGCGGTATTGAGGCCGCGAATCAAACGTACACAAAGCGGCAAGGGAGTTTGCTCCCTCGCCACGAAAAACCGTTCACCTGTCAGATGTTATTTGCCATTACCGGCGTCGCTGCTGACGTCGACGCTGTTCGTCATCGGTACGAATTGGCACGGGTTGCAGAGGCGGCTCGATCAAACCGAGAGCAACGCCCAGGTCATGCAGCCAGCTTTGAATTTTCTCTTTCATGGTGCCCCCTTCAGGGTAGTGCCGAGCGGCCAAAATTCTGTAGCCCCTTCGCACTGATAATAGTCCGAACTCTTGCGCAATGCTCGCGCAAAGAAGCAATGATCTGTTACTGAATCCATCACAATCAGGCTGTGTTCAGGCAGCTTCCTGCGCCTGCCTCCGGAAAAACCACCCGTTGCTGCTCGATCCAGGCATTCAGGTTGGCCCCGACCATGCCCTTGCGCCACATCAGCCAGGTGGTAGCGCTGGCGAACGGCTCGGCCAGCGGATGCACCGCCACACTCTCCCGGCCCGGCAAACTGGCGAGCATCGACTCCGACATCAGCGCCACACCGGAACCGGCAATCACACAGGCCAGCATCCCGGGATAAGACTCGATTTCCATCGCCCGACCCATGGCGGCATGGTCATGAGCGAACCAGGCTTCCAGGCGCATGCGGTAGGAACAGCCCTGGCGAAAGGTAAACACCGCGCGCCCCTGCACATCCAGCGCGCTGCGCACGGGCGGGTGATCGGCCTCGCTGATCAGCACCAGGCGCTCGTCGCACAGGGGCACACCGTCGAGCCCGGCCAGTTCCATGGGGCCATCCACCAACGCCGCATCAAGACGCCCCGTGAGCAGGCCTTCGAGCAATTCACCGCTAGGCGCGGATTGCACTTGCAGGTTCACGGCCGGATACATGCGGTGATAGCGCGCCAACAGCCCCGGCAGGTGAATCGCCGCCGTGCTGTACATGGTGCCGAGCACGAAATCGCCCGCCGGTTGCCCACCCTGCACTGCCGCGCTGGCTTCGTCGCGCAAGGCAAACAGCTTGGCGGTGTAGTCCAGCAGGACTTTTCCTGCAGGCGACAACTGCAAGCGCTGACGTTCGCGCAGGAACAGTTCGACACCCAGTTGCTCTTCCAGTTGCTTGAGCCGGGTCGACAGGTTCGACGGTACCCGATGCAACCGTTCGGCGGCGCGGGTGATGGACCCCTCCTCTGCCACCGCCTGGAAGATGCGCAATTGGCTGAACTCCACGACATTCTCCAAAAAAGAACAAGTTACTCACTATTATTCATTTTAAAAGAAAGTCAATCAGTCCTAGCCTGACGGTCATTGATCCTCCAGACGGAATCCAGACCATGTCTCCCCTGATCCGCTTATCCGCCAGTTTCGTTGCCCTGATGATGGCCATGGGCATCGGCCGTTTTGCCCTGACCCCGCAACTGCCACACCTGCTCAGCGAAGGTCAGATCGACCTGACCGCCGCCGGGCTGATTGCCGCCGCCAACTACCTCGGGTACTTCATCGGTGCGGTGGACGCCATGTTTTCCCGGCGGCCCGCGCAGGTGCGCCGGCGCTTGCTGGGCGGCCTGTGGCTCTGCGTGCTGCTGACCCTGGCGTCATTCTGGGCCAATGGTTTCTGGTCGCACTTGTTGCTGCGCTTCGGCACGGGCGTGGCCAGCGCCTGGGTGCTGGTGATGATCACCGCGCTGAGCCAGCCGCTCGCGGCGGCGGCCGGTCGTCCCCGGCTCGGCGCCCTGGTCTTCGCCGGGCCGGGCCTGGGGATTTTTCTGACCGGTTTACTGGCCCTGGGCTCGAATCTGCTGGGCCAGACGTCCGCCACCTTGTGGCTGATATACGCCGCCGCAGGGCTGGCGATGCTGCTGGTGATCCTGCCGTTCCTGCCGCAACCGAGTGTCACCGCGACTGCGGCGCCCAGCGCCGGTGCGTCGGGCAATCAAGGCATCGCGCGTCTGGGCTGGATCTATGCCCTGTACGGATTGGGCTACATCATTCCGGCGACCTTTCTGTCGCAAATGGCCAACGCGCAGTTCCATGGCCAGTGGCAGGCCGACCTGTTCTGGCCGTGCTTTGGCCTGGCGGCGGCAATCGGCGTGGTGTTGGTGAGTCTGCGTCGGCAAAAACCCGGCGCCACGGGTCACTGGCTGACGGCGACGCTATGGCTGCAAGCCGCGGGTGTGTTCGCCTGCCTGCTGGGCAACGGCCCGGGCCTGGCGTTGGGAGTGATCCTGTGCGGCACGCCGTTCCTGGCCTGCATGCAACTGGTGATGCAACGTTCCCGGGAACTGGCACCCCACGCCACCCAGCGCAATGCCGGCCTGCTGACAGCCTGCTTTGCCGTGGGCCAGCTGAGCGGTCCATTGCTGGCGGCGCTGAGCAGTCATTTCAGTGGCGGCTTGCAGCCGGCCCTGGTGGTCGCCGGCTGCGGCTTGCTGGTCGCCGGCGGTCTGTTGCTGGCGCCGGTCAGTGCTGCCCGAGGGCTTTGCGCAAACGACGGCGCAGCCACTGCTCAGCGCTGACAAAGGTGATGCCCGCCAATACCAGCACGGCACCGATGACGAAGTTCAGGCTCAGTTCCTCGCCCAGCAGCACCACGCCGAACGTGACGCCGAACAACGGCGTCATGAACGAAAACACCGCGAGGTTCGCTGCCAGGTAACGGCGCAGCAACCAGAACCAGATCAGGTAACTGAAGAACGACACGACCACGCCCTGAAACAGCACACTGGCGACCGCCACATGGGTCAGGCTGACATGGGTGATCTGGCCGCTGAGCAGCGCGATCAACAACAAGCCGAAGAAACCGACAATCAACTGATAGAACAGCGTCAGGGTCACCGGCGCTTCCGACAGGCGAGAGGCGCGTACCACCACAGTGGTCGCGCCCCAGGCGGCACCCGCCAGCACGCCCAGGGCATCGCCCATCAACATGCGGTAATCAAGGTTGTCCCAGGACACCCCGCCGGCAAACGCAATGGCAATCCCGATAAAGGCCAGGACAATGCCCAGCCATTGCAGGGGCCGCAAACGCTCACTGGGCAGCAACCAGTGCACCCCCAACGCAGTGAAGATCGGCGCGGTGTAGAGGAACACCGACATGTGCGCCGCCGTGGTCAGTTGCAGGCCTTCGGAAATGAAGAAGAACTCCAGGCCGAACAAGGCACCCGCCAGCAGACCGCCGCGCCAGGTGGTACCCACCTGGTTCCAGCCGCCCTTCCAGCAGATCAGCAGCCCGACCAGCAACGCCGACATCCCCGAACGTCCGACCGCCTGCATCACGGGCGCGATATCGGCCGCCGCCCACTTGATCATCACCTGCTGAACGCCCCAGACCAGGCACAGCCCGACCATCACCTGCAGGGCAAACCCGTCGGTACTACGCCGGGTGGCGCTCACCGGAACACCTCGAAGACACAATCCATGGCAAAGACTCGGCAGTAAAAAAAGCAAAACCCCGGCCTTCTCGTTGAAAAGAAATCACCGGGGCGAAAAATCATGTTGTCGATTATCAACCAGAAAGCCAGAAAATGCCGCCTGCCAGAGACCTCTACTTCTCTGCTTGCGCCATCCTGGCCCTCTGTCTTGTCAGCGCATCAACTGAGTTCGATGCGATCGGCATGAATGACAATCTGGCCATTCTTGTACAACGTACCGATGGCCTTCTTGAAGTTGCCCTTGCTGACGCCAAACAGGCTGCTGATCAACGCCGGATCGCTCTTGTCGCTGACCGCCAGGCTGCCGTTGTTTTCACGCAACTTGGCGAGGATCTTCGAGTTCAGGCTGGTGGCCGCTTCCTGACCGACCGGTTGCAGGCTCAGGCTGATCTTGCCGTCGGCACGAACTTCCTTGATGAAGCCCTTTTCTTCTTTGCCGGCGCGCATGAACTTGAAGATTTCGTTCTTGTGGATCAGGCCCCAATGCTTGTTGTTGATGATGGCCTTGAAGCCCATGTCCGTGGCTTCGGCCACCAGCAAGTCCACTTCCTGGCCGGCGCTGTAGTTGGCCGGAGTCTTGTCCAGGTAGCGGTCCAGGCGCGCTGTCGCGGTGATGCGACGGGTGTGCTTGTCGAGGTAGACGTGCACCACCACATACTCGCCCGCTGTCATCTGACGTTTCTCTTCGGAGAACGGCAGCAACAGGTCCTTGGGCAACCCCCAGTCCAGGAATACGCCGATGCTGTTGACTTCAACAACTTTCAAACTGGCGAATTCACCGACTTGAACTTTCGGCTTTTCAGTAGTTGCGATGAGTTTGTCATCGCTGTCCAGATAAACAAAAACGTTGAGCCAGTCTTCATCTTCGCTAGGAATATCTTTTGGAATATAACGATTGGGCAAAAGGATTTCGCCATCCGCACCACCGTCCAGATATAAACCGAAGTTAGTGTGTTTAACCACTTGTAAACTGTTGTAACGCCCGACTAAAGCCATGTCCAATACCCTCATTGCGTGGCGGCATTCTACCCGGTTTTAAGCGCGGCGTTCGGCACCCGGCCCGGTGGCGCGAGAAAATCCTCCGGAGCCCTTAATTTTCCGGGGTTTTCATCGCGCACCTGGCCGCTCGTCAGACCGATCCGGGCATTTACGCCATGCCGGGGCAAGCGTGCCGCGGTATTTTTCCAGGCAATGTTTTTAGTTAAAACAGCGGCTTAGACTCATATTTCGAATATTGGCCGCGGCTTGATTATCCCGACTCGACGAATATGCCGAGGGGATATTTGCCAAGCAATTATCAGGTAATTCCTGTACGATGCTTGGCCAAGTTAATTTTCTACAGGTTAATGGCCGCCATGCGCGTAAAAGCATCCACCAGCAAAGCAAAGCCAGCTCCAGCCGTCGAAACCAGCGAGTCGATCAACAGCCAGATCGCTGCGTTCCTCAAGTCCGGCGGTGAAATCCAGCAAATTGCCAAAGGCGTCAGCGGCCAGACGTTCGGCCCGTCCAAGCAGATCACCCTGGGCAAAAAGTAACCCCCTCGCGTCACCTGGTCCCAAAGCGCTTTGAGCTTCGAAGCGCTTGGACTGGAACCCTCTTCACCCCCTGCGCTACACCATCCAGCCCTGTAAATCGACGAACGGCCTTCGCTGCCGATCATTCGCCGGTATCCTTGCACACGTCTGGATCAAGCGTTTCAGCGGGCTCCCCAGCCTGCCCTCGCTGTTCATGGAGTGACGCATGTTCAAATCTTCCTGTTTATCGGCATTGCTCGGCGGTCTGCTGGCATGCTCCGGCGCACAGGCACAAATCTTTCAGCGTGAGCTGGGCGGCTTCGACCTCAAGCTCGGCACCACTCCCAGCCGCAGCATGGCCCAGGGCCTGGTCAAGCCTTCGGCCGTGGGCTCGTTCCACGGTGGCCTGGACCTGAGCCACGACAGCGGTTTCTACGTGGGCCAATGGTCGCCCAGCATGGGCATCAGCCCGGGGAAAGACCTCGAGATCGACTCCTACATGGGTTTTAAACAACCCTTCGATCAAACCCTCGGCTACGAAGTGGGCCTGATCCGCTACAGCTACCCTGAAGTCACAACCCCCGACAGTCAGGAACTGTTCGGCGGCCTGACCTTGCTCGGCAACCGTTTCGGCATCGCCTTCAGCAATGACCCGGACAAACAGAACAACACATTGTTCGCTGACTTGAGCGGCAATCAACCGTTCGGTGTCGGCATCAGCCTGAAATACACCACCCACCAATTCAATACACCCGTGGCGGTGGATGGTGGGTATGTAGGCAGTTTTACCGATTGGTCGCTGAAGTTGTCCCGCCCGTTCATGGGCATCGACCTCAACCTGATCTACAGTGACTCCAGCCTCAGCGGCAGCGGTTGCTCGGCCTATGCCGGGCACAACAGCCAGTGTGACGGGCTGGTGACGCTCAAGGCTGAACACGCGTTCTATTGATCGGCTGAACTGCCGGGCTCCTCCCGGGTTCACATGAGAATCAGACCCCGAAGACTGGCTTTCGCAAGGATTCGCCCATGTCCCGCTGGTTCAAACATATCGCCGTTGTCCTGAGCATTTCCCTCGCCCTCGGCGCGTGCAGCCGCATGGGCCTGGCCTACCGCAATCTCGACGTGATCATCCCCTGGACGCTCAGCGACTACCTGGACATGAACGGCGAGCAGAAAAGCTGGCTGGACGAACGCCTGAAAGAACACCTGAGCTGGCACTGCACCACCCAACTGCCTGGCTACCTCGACTGGCTCGACCGCCTGCAAACCATGATCGAGAGCAATCAGGTCACCGATGCCGCCTTGCAGGCCCGCGCCCAGGAAGCCGAACAGGCGATCGCCGAGACCGCGCGGGAAATCGTCCCTTCGGCCATCGAATTGCTGCAAGGGCTGGATGACAAGCAGGTCGCGGAGATGAATGAAGCCTTCGCCAAGGACCGGCGCAAACGCCAGGAAGAATACCTCAAGCCCTCCCTCGAGCAGCAGGTCAGCCAGCGTGGCGCACGCATGGAAAAGCGCCTGAACGACTGGCTCGGACCACTGAGCACGGCCCAGCAGCAGCGGGTAACCGCATGGTCGAACGCCCTGGGTGATCAGAATACCCAGTGGCTTGCCAACCGTGTCCATTGGCAGAAGCAGTTAAGCGCGGCCGTTGCGCAACGCCAGAGTGCAGAATTCTTACAACGCATCGAGACGCTTCTGGTCAATCGTGAAAGTTTGTGGACGCCGGCCTATCGCCAAGCCTTTGCCAGGACCGAGGCCCAGGCACGTTCGCTGTTCGTGGATCTCATGGCACAAAGCACGCCGAGCCAGCGCGAGCGATTGCTGAAGAAAATCGAGGGTGTGAGGAAGGACTTCAGTGATCTGAAGTGTCTGAAAGCAGCGACACAAGGTTAGGAACATGTAGGAGCGAGCCTGCTCGCTCCTACAGGGGTGTTTCCACAGGATTGCAGGAGAACGTCAGGCGATCTGCGCCTTCGACGCCACCTCATCGAAGGTCATCTCATCCAGCGCATCGTCTTGCTCGTCCAGCACCTGCCGCGGGTGATCATTGCCGGGAATGCTGCTGTCGATCAGGCTCAACAGGCGCGAACCGCGCGTCGTCAAAATGTAATTGGCGCCCGTGCCGCCTTCATCCTCCGGCCGCGGCTCGATGTAGCCCCGCTCCAGCAGTAACTTTTCGTACTCGCCCGCCACCGATTTCAGGTGATCAAGGTTTTCAATCGGCTCACCTTCCGCGGCTTTCTGCGCGGCATGCTGTTCGGCGTAAGGCCGCGGTGTGAAGCTGTGGCCCGCGCTGTTTTGCGCTTCATGCAGCAAGCGCTCAATCAAGTCCCAGTTGTAAGTCGTCATCCTGATTCAACCTCCGGTGCCCGTTGGATGGATGCCCGTGCAATTGATCGGGCCTTACAGGTTGTGACCGGTACGCCGCGCAGCCGTTCAGCCGGGCTTTTGCTGACGACCGACCGGCGGCCTGTCGAAATCCGCCCAAGCCAAACGACTAGGCTGTGTAAGTCACCTCCCCGCCCCA
The DNA here is from genome assembly GCF_054668285.1 of Pseudomonas sp. S2_H10. NCBI lineage: Bacteria > Pseudomonadati > Pseudomonadota > Gammaproteobacteria > Pseudomonadales > Pseudomonadaceae > Pseudomonas > Pseudomonas sp. S2_H10. The sequence goes on along the minus strand of NZ_CP162754.1, from coordinate 5,352,048 downwards.
CGCAGGAGAAAACATCATGAACATTCAGAATCATCCCGTCGTATCGCGGGAAGAATGGCTCGCCGCCCGCAAACAGCACCTGGCCCGCGAGAAAGCCTTCACCAAGGAAAGGGACAAGCTCAGCGCCGAACGCCGCGCCCTGCCCTGGGTGAAAATCGACAAGGACTACCACTTCCAGGGGCCCAAAGGCGAACTGAAGCTGGCGGACCTGTTCGGCGGCCGCAGCCAGTTGGTCATCTACCACTTCATGTTCGCCGAGGGCTGGGACGAGGGCTGCCCCGGTTGCTCGTACCTCAGCGATCACATCGACGGCGCCAACCAGCACCTGGCCCACCATGACGTGGCCGTGGTAGCGGTTTCCCACGCACCCTTCGCCGAATTCCAGGCGTTCAAACGACGCATGGGCTGGAAATTCGACTGGGTATCGTCCGAAGGCTGCGATTTCAACTACGACTTTGGCGTCACCGCCCGGGCCGAAGACGTCGCCGCCGGAAAAGCTACGTACAACTACGAAAAAACCGACGGCGCCGAGGAAGAACTACCCGGTCTAAGCGTGTTTTATCGCAATGACGCCGGGGAAATTTTCCACACCTACTCCACCTATGCCCGCGGCCTGGACATGCTGGTCGGCGCCTACAACTACCTCGACCTGACGCCCAAGGGCCGCAACGAAGAGGAAATCATGGAGTGGGTGCGGCATCACGACAAATATGAGGAACAGGAGAAGTCGAGCTGCTGTCATGGTGGTTAGCCCCAGACATCGAGGCGCGGCCTTCGTCGGAGCGCCGCCCGGAGCAAGCCACGCTCCCACAGGTTTCTGTGGTGTTCACAAAACCTGTGATGACCAATCACAGACTGAACTTTCCCCATTGGCCAACGCTCAACCGGTTAACCCGCCTTGACCGGATCTGAGGCCCACGCCCATGAAATCACTGCTGAAGACGCTCACTCTCGCCACTGCCCTCGCCTGCGCCCTGCCCGCCTGGGCCTGCACGCCCGAGGAAGCCACCGCCAAACGTGAACAACTGGCCCGGGAAGTGGCCAGGCTCACCGAGCAGAACCCGACCAAGGCCAAAGAGATCAACGACGAATTGCAGAAAATGGACCTGGGTACGGCCGCGAAAGACTTGCCGGACAAGTGCCAGTTGATCGATCAGCGCTTGAAAGAGCTAGGCACCGCCGAGAAGAAAGCCGAAAGCTGATAAACGCCAGGCCTAAAAAAACCCGGACACTGTCCGGGTTTTTCCTGGGTCGCTTACAACGACTTACTCAGCCGCTGGCGCTTCCGGCTTGCGGCGCTTGAGCGGGGCCATGCCGTCCTTGCTGACCAGCGAATCGCTCTTCGGCCGGTTGGCGCTCTTGCGCTTGGTCGGGGTCTTGGCGGCGGTTTTTTTCTTGTCGCCCTTGGCGTCGGTCTTTTTCTTCTTCACGCCGACAGCCTTGCCCGAGGCCTTGACCTTCTTCGGTCCGCCGTAGGTGCCTTTGACTTCCTTGATGGTGCGGCGCTCGAAGGTCTGCTTCAGGTAGCGCTCGATGCTCGACATCAGGTTCCAGTCGCCGTGGCAGATCAGCGAGATGGCGAGGCCATCGTTGCCGGCGCGACCGGTACGACCGATGCGGTGCACGTATTCGTCGCCACTGCGCGGCATGTCGAAGTTGATCACCAGGTCCAGGCCGTCCACGTCCAGGCCGCGAGCGGCGACGTCGGTGGCCACGAGGATTTTCACCCCGCCCTGCTTCAAGCGGTCGATCGCCAGTTTGCGATCCTTCTGGTCTTTCTCGCCGTGCAGCACGAACGCCTTGTATTCCTGGGCAACGAGGCGACCGTAGATACGGTCGGCCATGGCCCGGGTGTTGGTGAAGACGATCGCCTTCTGGTAGGTCTCGTTGGCCAGCAGCCAGTTCACAATCTGTTCTTTGTGCTGGTTGTGGTCAGCGGTGATGATTTGCTGACGGGTCGTCTCGTTCAGCTGGCTGACCGCGTTGAGCTGCAAGTGCTCAGGGTTGTTCAGGACCTTGGCGATCATCTCGCGCAGGCCCGAACCACCGGTAGTGGCGGAGAACAGCATGGTCTGCTGACGGTTGGTGCACTCGTCCACCAGACGCTGCACGTCATCGGCAAAGCCCATGTCGAGCATGCGGTCGGCTTCGTCGAGCACCAGCACTTCAACTTCTTTCAAATCGAGGTTGCCGGCGTTCAGTTGCTCGATCATCCGGCCCGGCGTACCGATCAGGATGTCCGGCACCTTGCGCAGCATCGCGGCCTGGACCTTGAAATCTTCGCCGCCGGTGATCAGGCCGGACTTGATGAAAGTGAACTGCGAGAAGCGTTCAACTTCCTTCAGGGTCTGCTGGGCCAGTTCGCGGGTCGGCAGCAGGATCAGGGTCTTGATGCTGACGCGGATTTTCGCCGGGCCGATCAGACGGTTGAGGATGGGCAAAACGAATGCAGCGGTTTTGCCGCTACCGGTTTGCGCCGTCACCCGCAGGTCACGCCCCTGGAGCGCCAGCGGGATGGCCGCGGCTTGCACAGGCGTTGGCTCGACAAATTTCAGCTCGGCCACGGCTTTGAGCAGGCGTTCGTGCAGGGCGAATTGGGAAAACACGGGTGCTACCTCGAAGAAATGCAAAAAAACAGCTGCATAGGGTAACGGTTTCGAGCGCTCAGGCCGAGTTTCTTTATGCAAATGGCGGTAAACAGTTGGTTTTTTGTTGCCTGTTTTTTCCACAAACGCAATACAAAGCGTCTTAAATGCTCTAATCGCCACTCGCGTCCTACAGAAGAATCGTTTTTAACCATGGATATCAAACAGCTCTGGACCAACGTCCTGGACCTTTGGGGTGCCCTCGATCAGCACCCGCTCATACACTCCAGCCTGTCACTGTTGTTGCTGTTGGCGATTGCGCTGTTCCTCGGACGGGTGGCGCGCTACCTCATATTGCACGCGACCAAAATGCTCGGCCGCCAGCCGGCCTTGCACTGGGTCAATGATTTCCTGCAGAACAAGGTGTTCCATCGCCTGGCGCAGATCACGCCTTCGCTAGTGATCCAGTTCGGTCTCAATCTGGTGCCGGACCTGAGCAAAACCAGCCTGAACTTCCTCGGCAACGTCGCGCTGTCCTTCACCTTCCTGTTCCTGCTGCTGGCGGTCAGCGCCCTGCTCAACGCACTGCTGGACATCTATGCCCGCACCGAGCACGCCCGCACCCGCTCGATCAAGGGCTATGTGCAACTGGCGAAAATGGTCTTGTACGTATTTGGCGCGATCATCATCGTCGCCACGCTGATCGACCGTTCGCCGCTGTTGCTGCTGTCGGGTCTGGGCGCCATGTCCGCGGTGATCCTGTTGGTCTACAAGGACACCCTGCTGTCGTTCGTCGCCAGCGTGCAATTGACCAGCAACGACATGCTGCGGGTCGGCGACTGGATCGAAATGCCCCAGGTCGGTGCAGACGGCGATGTGGTGGACATCACCCTGCACACGGTCAAGGTGCAGAACTTCGACAAGACCATCGTCTCGATCCCGACCTGGCGCCTGATGTCCGAGTCGTTCAAGAACTGGCGCGGCATGCAGGCTTCCGGTGGCCGGCGAATCAAGCGCAGCCTGTTCATCGACGCCAGCGGCGTTCGCTTTCTGCGCGACGACGAGGAACAGAAGCTGTCCCAGGTGCACTTGCTCACCGACTACATGGCCCGCAAGCAGGCAGAACTCAAGGCCTGGAACGAAGCCCAGGGCAACGTCGCGGCCATGTCGGCCAACCGTCGGCGGATGACCAACATCGGCACTTTCCGCGCCTATGCGCTGGCCTACCTGAAGACTCACCCGGGGATCCAGCCGAACATGACCTGCATGGTCCGCCAGATGCAGACCACGGCCCAGGGTATCCCGCTGGAAATCTACTGCTTCACCGGGACCACGGCGTGGGCCGATTACGAGCGGATCCAGGGGGATATTTTCGACTACCTGCTGGCGGTGCTGCCGGAGTTTGGCTTGAGCCTGTATCAGCAGCCGAGCGGAACGGATTTGCGTGCGGGGTTGCTGCCTGCGGTGCTCGGTGCAAGTTACATTCCCGAGCCCGAAAAACACATCATGTAGCCCCGCTCCTACAGCTTTAGCGTGCAGCTACCGACTGGCGCGCACCCAACCGACTGATCCACACCGCCAGCAGAATCACCGAACCGCCGAGCAACAGGCGCCCCAGTTCCTCATGCTGGTTCCAGATCAGCAGGTTGATCAGCAACCCCACCGGCACATGCAGGTTGTTCATCGCCGCCAGGGTCCCGCCGCTGACCAGGCACGCACCTTTGTTCCACCAGTAGAGCCCCAAAGCGCTCGAGACCAGACCGAGGAATAGCAATACGCCCCATTGCAGCGGTGCTTCAGGCAGGAAGTCCTGTTTGCCCAACAGCAGAAACGCCGGCAATACCACGGCCAGGGCGCCGAGGTAGAAGTAGCCGAAACGCCGGTAATGCGGCAGGTCGCTCGGATGGCGGGCGACCAGGTGTTTGTAGAGCACCTGCCCGGCGGCATAGGTGAAGTTGGCCAGTTGCAGCAGCAGGAACCCCATGAAGAAATCCGGATTGATCCGGTCGAAGCGAATCACCGCCGCCCCCGCAACCGCCACCAGCGCCGCGACCAGGGCCCAGGGATTGAAGCGACGATTCAGTGCGTCTTCGATCAGGGTCACGTGCAGCGGCGTGAGAATGGTGAACAGCAGCACTTCCGGCACCGTCAGGACGCGAAAGCTCAGGTACAGGCAGACGTAGGTCACGCCGAACTGTAGCGCGCCGATCAGCAGCATGCCGCGCATGAAGGCCGGCTCCACCGAGCGCCAGCGGGTCAGTGGAATGAACACCAGCCCTGCCAGCAGCACACGCACCAGCACCGCAAAGTAACTGTCGACATGACCGGCCAGGTATTCGCCGATCAAACTGAAGGAAAACGCTTGGATCAGCGTGACAAAAAGTAGATAGCCCATGCTCGCCTCGTTTCGAATGGCGGCGACGATAGCGGTTTTTGCCTTGTACCGCGAACGATCAAGCAATACAAAACCTTGTAGGAGCCGGCTTGCCGGCGATGAGGGCGTGTCAGTCAACGATGGTATTGCCTGATACACCGCTATCGCCGGCAAGCCGGCTCCTACAGGTTGTTTTGCAGAATCGCAGGCAAAAAAAAGCCCGATCTCGCTAAAGCGTTCAATCGGGCCAGGGCACTCAGGAGCAACAAGTGCGAAGGGAGGTTCGATGCGCGTACAGGCTTGAAGGGTTGCGCCAGGTCACTAGACCATCCAGCGATTATCTGGCGATTAACGGCTCAGGCCACTTGCGAAAGCTTGGCGTTCGCCTGGTTCAGGCCTTTCTCCTGGAAATCACCGCCCAGGTTCATGCCTTCGGCGTGGATGAACGTCACGTCGTGGATGCCGATGAAGCCCATGACCTGACGCAGGTACGGTTCCTGGTGATCGGCGGTGCTGCCGGCGTAGATGCCGCCACGAGCCGTCAGCACATAGGCGCGCTTGCCGCTGAGCAAACCTTGCGGACCGGTTTCGGTGTATTTGAAGGTCACGCCCGCACGCAGCACATGGTCGAGCCAGGCTTTCAGGGTGCTGGGGATCGCAAAGTTGTACATAGGCGCGGCCATGACCACTACATCGGCGGCGAGCAGTTCATCGGTCAACTGGTTGGAGCGCTCCAGGGACGTCTGCTCGATGTCACTGCGCTGCTCGGCGGATTTCATCCAGCCACCCAGCAGGTTGCTGTCCAGGTGCGGCACCGGCTTGACGGCCAGGTCGCGGACGGTGATCTGGTCATTCGGGTGAGCCGCTTTCCACTGGCTGATGAAGGTCTGGGTCAGTTGACGGGAAATCGAGTCTTGCTGACGGGCACTGCTTTCGATGATCAGAACGCGGGACATGGGATGTAGGCTCCATCTGAGAATGCTGTAGGTCGATGGAGTGAAGGTTAAACAGAGTCATATCGATGAAAAAGCGCAAATAACTGCTATAACCCATCAATAAATTCGTTTATAACCTCAATGCACCCTGTGGGGCCGGGCTTGCTCCCACAGGGGATCGAGGTTCACTTCGGGGTGCAGGTCAGCTCGATGCGCAATTTGATGATGTTGCGGCTGAATTTGGCCGTGGCGTTTTTGTGTTTGCCGGCCGGTACATCGATCTTGCGGGTCCGGGGTGCTTCCGGACCATTGCTGAATACCGCCTTGCAGCTCGCATCGACGTCGCCGTAGTTGGCCACCCGAATCGAACCGATGTCGCTGTCGGTATCGAAGGTTTCGAAGTCGATCTTCATTCCGTTGAGGTTCTTCTGCACATCGATCGGATAAGCAAACGCGGTCAGCGGTAGCAGCGCCAGCAGCACACAACAGAATTTTTTCATTCAGCAGCCTCCAGTAAGGGCTGCCAGCTTAGGACAAGAGGAGCTCAACATGAAAGCGCCCCGCGTGACCCTTGATCAATGGCGAACGCTGCAAGCCGTGGTCGATCACGGTGGTTTCGCCCAGGCCGCCGAGGCGCTGCATCGCTCGCAATCATCGGTCAGCTACACCGTGGCACGCATGCAGGATCAGCTCGGCGTGCCGTTGCTGCGCATCGACGGACGCAAGGCCGTGTTGACCGATGCCGGCGGCGTGCTGCTGCGCCGCTCCCGGCAACTGGTGAAACAGGCCAGCCAACTCGAAGACCTGGCCCATCACATGGAGCAGGGCTGGGAAGCCGAAGTGCGCCTGGTGGTCGATGCCGCCTACCCCAGTGCCCGCCTCGTGCGCGCCTTGACCGCGTTCATGCCGCAAAGCCGTGGCTGCCGGGTGCGTCTGCGTGAGGAGGTGCTGTCGGGCGTGGAGGAAGTCCTGCTCGAGGGCGTGGCCGACCTGGCCATCACCGGGTTCAGCATTCCTGGCTATCTGGGCGCGGAATTGAGCGACGTCGAGTTCGTCGCGGTCGCCCACCCGGAGCACCCCCTGCACCGCCTCAACCGCGAGCTGAGCTTCCAGGACCTGGAAAGCCAGATGCAGGTGGTGATCCGCGACTCGGGCCGCCAGCAACCGCGGGACGTCGGCTGGCTCGGTGCCGAACAACGCTGGACCGTCGGCAGCCTGGCCACCGCCGCGACCTTCGTCAGCAGCGGCCTGGGATTTGCGTGGCTACCCCGGCACATGATCGAACGGGAACTCAGGGAAGGTACGCTCAAGCTGCTACCGTTGGATCAGGGCGGTAGCCGCAACCCGAGCTTTTACCTCTATTCGAACAAGGACAAACCGCTCGGGCCGGCCACGCAGATTCTCATCGAACTGCTGCGTACGTTCGACACCGCACCACTGGACGCACCGTTCGCCGCCCCCGAACAAGCCTGACACGGAGTGTATGCATGGCCTATTTCGAACACGAAGGTTGCAACCTGCACTATGAGGAATATGGCCACGGCACGCCGCTGCTGCTGGTCCATGGCCTGGGCTCCAGTACCCTGGACTGGGAAAAACAGATCCCGGCACTTGCCACCCGCTACCGGGTGATCGTCCCGGACGTGCGCGGTCACGGCCGTTCGGACAAACCCCGGGAGCGCTACAGCATTGCCGGATTCAGCGCTGACCTGGTCGCGCTGATCGAGCACCTCGATCTCGGCCCGGCACATTATGTCGGCCTGTCCATGGGCGGCATGATCGGCTTCCAGTTGGGCGTGGATCAGCCGCAACTGCTCAAGAGCCTGTGCATCGTCAACAGTGCGCCAGAGGTCAAACTGCGCAGCCGCGATGACTACTGGCAGTGGTTCAAGCGCTGGAGCCTGATGCACGCACTCAGCCTGCGCACCATCGGCAAGGCATTGGGCAGCAAATTGTTCCCGAATCCCGGACAGGCCGACTTGCGAGAAAAAATGGCCGAGCGCTGGGCAAAAAACGACAAACATGCTTATCTCGCCAGCTTCAATGCCATTGTGGGCTGGGGGGTTCAGGAACGACTTTCGAAAGTCACCTGTCCAACCCTCGTTGTCAGCGCCGACCGTGACTACACGCCGGTGGCGCTGAAGGAAAACTACGTAAAACTGCTGCCCGATGCGCGGCTGGTGGTCATCGCCGATTCACGCCACGCCACGCCGCTGGACCAGCCGGAACACTTCAACCAGACACTGCTGGAATTTCTGACCACAGTCGACACCACCACTCAGGATCATTGACCCATGCTGAAAAAAATCGCCCTCGCCGCAGGCTCTGTCCTGTTTGCCGCCAACCTGATGGCCGCGACGCCGGAAAAGGCCCCGCACGTGCTGCTGGACACCACCAACGGCCAGATCGAAATCGAACTGGACCCGGTCAAGGCCCCGATCAGTACCAAGAACTTTCTTCAATATGTGGACAGTGGTTTTTACAACAACACAATTTTCCACCGTGTGATCCCGGGCTTCATGGTTCAAGGCGGCGGTTTCACCCAACAGATGCAACAAAAAGAAACCAAAGAACCGATCAAGAACGAGCACAAGAACGGCCTGGTCAACGTGCGTGGCACCTTGTCCATGGCCCGTACCTCGGTGCCTGACTCGGCCACCAGCCAGTTCTTCATCAACGTCAAGGACAACGACTTCCTTGACCAGGGCGACGGCTACGCGGTGTTCGGCAAAGTGGTCAAGGGCATGGACGTGGTCGACATCATCGTCAATTCGCCGACTACCACTCGTGGCGGCATGAAGGACGTTCCGGCCGACCCGGTGTTCATCAAGTCGGCCAAGCGCATCGACTGAGACCAAGCTGGACAAGGATGTCCGAGCCGTTGCCGGTGATTGCCGGCAACGCTCACACCGTTAAAAGGAGAGCCCGTTCGCGGGCGAATAACCAATGCTTTATCGCCGCTTTGAAAAACTGATCGATGTTTTCCGTGAAGCACCGACGGCGTCTCCGCCGGACCGGGTTTTCCCTTTCTACACTTATTACCTCAAGCAGGTGTGGCCGAGTTTCGCCGCTCTGCTGATCGTCGGCCTGGCGGGTGCATTGATCGAGGTGGCGTTGTTCAGCTACCTGAGCCGCATCATCGACCTGGCCCAGGGCACGCCGAACGTCAATCTGTTCCGCGAGCACGCCCTCGAACTGACCTGGATGGTGGTGGTTGCGCTGGTGCTGCGCCCGATATTCGTGGGCTTGCATGACCTGCTGGTGCACCAGACCCTGAGCCCCAGCATGACCAGCATGATCCGCTGGCAGAACCACAGCTACGTGCTCAAGCAGAGCCTGAATTTCTTCCAGAACGACTTCGCCGGGCGCATCGCCCAACGCATCATGCAAACCGGCAACTCACTGCGCGATTCCGCGGTGCAAGCCGTGGATGCGTTGTGGCATGTGTTGATCTACGCCATCAGTTCGCTGGTGCTGTTCGCCGAAGCCGACTGGCGCCTGATGATCCCGCTGTTGACGTGGATCTTCGCCTTCATCGGCGCCCTCTGCTACTTCGTGCCACGGGTCAAGGACCGCTCGGTGGTGGCGTCCGATGCGCGCTCCAAACTCATGGGGCGGATTGTCGACGGCTACACCAACATCACCACCCTGAAGCTGTTCGCCCACACCAACTTCGAACAGCAATACGCCCGCGAAGCGATCAAGGAACAGACCGAAAAAGCCCAACTGGCCGGCCGCGTGGTCACCAGCATGGACGTGGTCATCACCAGCATGAACGGCTTGCTGATCGTCTGCACCACCGGCCTGGCCCTGTGGTTGTGGACGCAGTCGCTGATCAGCGTCGGCGCGATTGCCCTGGCCACCGGCCTGGTGATCCGCATCGTCAACATGTCCGGCTGGATCATGTGGGTGGTGACCGGCATCTTCGAAAACATCGGCATGGTCCAGGACGGCCTGCAGACCATCTCGCAACCGGTCAGCGTGACCGACCGCGACCAGGCCAAACCTTTGGCGGTGGCCCGTGGCGAAGTGCGCTTCGAACAGGTGGACTTCCACTACGGCAAGCAGAGCGGGATCATCGGCGACCTGAACCTGACCATCAAGGCCGGCGAAAAAATCGGCCTGATCGGCCCGTCCGGTGCCGGCAAGTCGACCCTGGTGAACCTGCTGCTGCGCCTGTACGACGTCGAAGGCGGACGCATCCTGGTCGACGGCCAGAACATCGCCGACGTCAGCCAGGAAAGCCTGCGCGAACGCATCGGCATGATCACCCAGGACACGTCGCTGCTGCACCGCTCGATCCGTGACAACCTGCTGTATGGCAAACCCGATGCCACCGATGCCCAGCTCTGGGAAGCGGTGCACAAGGCCCGGGCTGACGGTTTCATTCCTTCGCTGTCGGACGCTGAAGGCCGCACGGGCTTCGATGCCCACGTCGGTGAACGCGGGGTGAAACTCTCCGGTGGCCAGCGCCAGCGCATCGCCATTGCCCGAGTGTTGCTCAAGGACGCGCCGATCCTGATCATGGACGAGGCCACCTCGGCACTGGATTCGGAAGTCGAAGCGGCGATCCAGGAAAGCCTCGAAACCCTGATGCAGGGCAAAACCGTGATCGCCATCGCTCACCGGCTCTCGACCATCGCCCGGATGGACCGGCTGGTAGTGCTGGAAAACGGCAAGATCGCCGAGACCGGCACCCATGCAGAACTGCTCGCCCATGGCGGTTTGTATGCACGGTTGTGGCAACACCAGACTGGTGGGTTTGTCGGGATTGATTGAGTTTGCGGTGGCCACAAAACCTGTGGGAGCGAGCTTGCTCCGGGCGGCGTTCCGACGATGACGGAGTGTCAGTCGATAGCAATGTTGTCTGGTCCACCGCTATCGCGAGCAAGCTCGCTCCCACAGGGATAAGCGCCATACCGAAAATCGAAATAACCGCCAGAGCCTGTCAAACACAGGGCCTGGCGTTTTTTTATGCCTGCTGGAATTCTGAAAAAACCGTGCTGTACTCACTTCAACGTTCTGGAGGTGGTTCTGCAGTCCATCGGCTGGATGCTCAAGGCAGCATAATCTCGAAAGGGCACTCTCTATGTCTCTGTTAAAACGTTCGGCTACAGAGTTGGTAGGTACGTTCTGGCTGGTGTTGGGTGGTTGCGGCAGTGCGGTATTGGCAGCAGCTTTTCCGGAGGTGGGGATCGGCCTGCTCGGGGTGTCTTTCGCGTTTGGCCTGACAGTGCTGACCATGGCTTTCGCCATCGGCCATATTTCCGGTTGTCATCTCAATCCTGCGGTATCCCTCGGCCTGGTGGTGGGTGGGCGGTTTCCGGCCAGTGAGTTGCCGGCCTACATCGTTGCCCAAGTGATTGGCGGCGTGATTGCAGCCGCCCTGCTGTACTTCATCGCCAGCGGCAAACCCGGGTTCGAACTGGCGGGAGGCCTGGCGTCCAACGGCTATGGCGAACATTCGCCCGGTGGTTATTCGATGGCGTCAGGGTTTGTCACTGAACTGGTGATGACCGCGATGTTCATCCTGATCATCCTCGGCGCCACCGATAAACGTGCGCCGGCTGGCCTGGCTCCGATTGCCATCGGCCTGGCGCTGACACTCATCCACCTGATTTCGATTCCGGTCACCAACACCTCGGTCAACCCGGCGCGCAGCACCGGGCCGGCGCTGATCGTCGGCGGCTGGGCGATTCAACAACTGTGGATGTTCTGGGTCGCGCCACTGCTCGGCGCCATTGTCGGCGGCGTGCTGTATCGCTGGCTGGGCAAGGAAGAAAGCTGAAACGCTGAAGGTCAGCCTTGTCGATAAGGCAAGGCTGACTTCGCTTCCTCTGCATACGCCAGCACTCCTAACCTCTCTTGCTGCAGAAAGTCCTTCACCGCCGCTTTCAACCCCTGATGCCGCAGGTAATGCCAGGAATGCGTAATCACTGGCTCGAACCCACGAATCAGTTTGTGTTCGCCCTGGGCCCCGGCATCGAAACGCTGAAAGCCATTGGCGATGGCATAATCCATTCCCTGGTAGAAACAGGTCTCGAAATGCAGGCGATCGAACTCCGCCAGGCATCCCCAGTAACGGCCATAAAAGCTGTCGCCCCCCACCAGGCTGAACGCCATCGCCACCGGCCGTGAACCCTGCCTGGCCAGCACCACGCGAATCGACTCCGGCATACGTTCGGCCAACAGGCTGAAAAACTCTCGCGTCAGATACGGTGCTTGCCGGCGCACCGCGTAGGTATTGGCGTAGCAGGCATAGACAAAATCCCATTGCGCCTGGCTCAGTTCCCGCCCTTCCAGCCATTCGAACTCAAAACCCTGCACCGCCACCTGCTCGCGCTCCTTGCGCATCTGTTTGCGCTTGCGCGAACTGAGCACGTCGAGGAAGTCCTGGAAATCCCGGTAGCCGCGATTCTGCCAGTGATACTGACAGCCCACGCGCTGCAGCCAGCCGGGCTGCTCGCTCAGTGCCGCATCGGTGAACGGATCGGTGAAGTTGATGTGCGCGCTGGAGAGCCCTTCTATCTCGAGGTAGCCCGGCAGGCTTTTCAACAGTTCGAAACCATCCTCTACCCTGGCCGCCAACAGCCGCGGCCCGGTGACCGGGCTGAACGGCACCGCGGTCAACAGCTTGGGGTAGTAATCGATGCCGGCGCGCTCGCAGGCATCGGCCCAGGCGTGATCGAACACGTACTCGCCGTAGGAATGCCACTTGCGATAGCTGGGCAGAGCGGCGATCAGGCGCTCACCTTCAATGTGCAGCAAATGTTCGGGCTGCCAGCCGGAATGGGGGCCGACGCTGCCGCTGTCTTCCAGGGCGCTCAAAAAAGCGTGACGCAGAAAAGGCTGCGTCTCGGGCACCAGGGCGTCCCAGGTTTGCGGGGCGATTTCCGACAGTCTTTGCAGGCGTTGCAACGGCATCACCGTCCTCACTCATCATGGCGTGAAAGCCCCGCGAGTATCGCCTATCGCCCGGCAATGCACACGGTCAAAACGACGACAGCGCTCTAACTCAATAGTTCAGGGCGACTTTGTATCGTCATGGACATGACATCACATTGCCACCGCTCTGTAATAAACGATCGCGATACTGGCGCCTGTTTTTAGAGCGCCGGGTTATACCCGGCCACTGTTTTCCGCCCCTTATGGTCGGTTGTGTCCCGGATGGCTCAGTCATCCCCTCTCATCTTCGGAGATTGATATGCGTCTTGCTTCCACGAAAACTGCGGCGGCCTTGTGCGGTGGCCTGTTGCTGGCCATGAGTGTTCCGGCCAGTGCCGCAGTCGACGCCAAACTGCTCGACATGCTCAAGGCTAACGGCTCGATCACCAACGCGCAGTACAGCGAACTGCAAGCCGAGCTGGCCAGGGATCAGAAAGACCAGCAGATCGCCCGTCAGGCTCAGCAAGAGACCAACGAGCAAATCGCGGCCACCGCGAAGAAAACCGACACACTGAGCGCCTTCGACCAGAAACTTGCCTGGGCGGCAAAGACCCAGTTCAAGGGCGACGTGCGCTTCCGCCAGGAAAACGTCCACAACGATGGCGTGCCGAACAACAAGGACCAGGACCGTCAGCGCATTCGTGCCCGCCTGGGTGCCTACAGCGAAATCAACTCGCAGGTCGACACCGGTATCCGTATCGCCACCGGCAGCAACGACGACGCTCGCTCCACCAACCAGGACCTGAACAACTACTTCGACAAGAAGCAGATCTGGCTGGACCAGGGTTACATCGACTATCACCCGGACGCGATCAAGAACCTGCACCTGGTGGGCGGCAAGATGCCGCAACAATGGGTGAGCATGGGCGACATCATCTGGGATAGCGACATCAACCCGGAAGGTCTGGCGGTCACCTACAAATACCCGCTGAGCGGCAGCACCGAGCTGTTCGGTAGCGCTGGCCACTACACCCTCAAGGACAACGTCGACGGCGAAGGCGTGCAGTTCAAGCACGACCTGCGTCTGTACGCCGGCCAGCTGGGGGGTCGCTTCGCCATCACCGACAGCATGAAGTTGACATTGGGTGGCAGCCTCTACGCCTACGACAACGACGACAGCAGCGCCTGCCCTACCAGCGGCACCGTCACCGCGCCGTGCGCACTGGCCGTCAACGGCAACAGCCCGGGCGAACAGTTCAAGCTGTACGAAGGTTTTGGTCAACTGGACTTCAGCAACCTGCCAGTGCCGCTGTCGATCTACGGTCAGTACGTCAACAACACCGATGCCAGCAACGACCAGGACACCGGCTGGCTGGCCGGCGTGAAGTCCAAGCTGTATGGCTTCAACGTCGACTACAACTACCGCGACGTTCAGCGTAACGCGGTGGTGGGCGCCTTCACCGACTCCGACTTCGCCAACGGCTTCACCGGTTCGCGCGGCAGCAAGCTGAAAGTGAGCTACGACCTGGACAAGAACTTTGCCCTGGGCGCGACCTACTTCATGGCGACCTCGGACCAGACCAACGCCAACATCAACAAGAAAGATTCGGACATCAACACCCTGCAACTGGATGCCGAAGCGAAGTTCTGATTTAACCGCAGCACCGCTACATGACCCGGTCAAGGAAGCCCGGGTTACCCCCACAGCCTGACGCTGGTCTATCGGTCCCCATCATCCTCCGATAGGTCAACGCCGGGCTGTTTCTATTGGCGTCAACCTACCTGTAGGAGCGAGCATGCTCGCGATGAACCTGAGATCGCCGCTGGGTGTCAGGCATCCAGCGTCATCGTTGACGACCATCACGAGCATGCTCGCTCCTACAGGTAATGCGGCGCTGCCGGGATGCGGGGCAGTCCGCGCTCCTACAACTTGCGCAGCAACACGCTACCAATCGAATAACCGGCACCGAACGAACTGAGCACGGCCAGCGAACCGGCGGCCAGATCGTCCTGGTTCTTGTGGAACGCAATCACGGAACCGGCGGAACTGGTGTTGGCGTAGGTGTCGAGAATCACTGGGGCTTCCTGTTCGGTGGCGTCGCGGCCGAGCAGTTTCTTGACGATCAGGTGGTTCATGCTGAGGTTGGCCTGGTGCAGCCAGAAGCGCTTCACGTCGCTGACGTTGAGCTGGTTTTCCTGCAGGTGCTCGGCGATCAGCTCGGCCACCATCGGGCAGACTTCCTTGAACACCTTGCGGCCTTCCTGCACGAACAGTTTGTCCTTGGCGCCGATGCCCTCTTCCGCCCCGCGGTTGAGGAAGCCGAAGTTGTTGCGGATGTTGTTGGAGAACTTGGTCAGCAGCTTGGTGCTGACGATGTCGAACTGGTATTTGGACGTCGCCAGGTCGGCACGTTCGATGATCACCGCGGTAGCGGCATCGCCGAAGATGAAGTGGCTGTCACGGTCGCGGAAGTTCAGGTGGCCGGTGCAGACTTCCGGGTTGACCATCAGGATCGCCCGGGCCTGCCCCAGTTTCACGCTGTTGGCGGCGGTCTGGATACCAAAGGTCGCCGAGGAACACGCCACGTTCATGTCGAAACCGAAACCCTGGATGCCCAGCGCCTCTTGCACTTCGATGGCAATCGCCGGGTAGGCACGTTGCAGGTTGGAGCAGGCGACGATCACGCCGTCGATGTCAGCGGCGGTCTTGCCGGCGCGCTGCAGGGCTTGCTCGGCGGCGCCGATGGCCATCTGGCAAAGCACCGACCATTCGTCATTGGAGCGCTCCGGCAGGCGTGGGGCCATGCGTTGCGGATCGAGGATGCCTTCCTTGTCCATGACAAAACGGCTCTTGATGCCGGAAGCTTTTTCGATGAAGGCGGCGCTGGATTCGGTCAAGGCCTGCACTTCACCGCGCGCGATGGCGTCGGCGTTGTCCGCGTTGAATTGCGCGACGTAAGCATTGAAAGACTGGACCAGCTCTTCGTTGGAAATGCTGTTGGCCGGGGTATACAGGCCGGTGCCACTGATGACGACGTTATGCATGGTCGTGTCTCTAATCTGTTCAGGCAGAAAGTGCTGGCACCGTCGTACCAACACACAAAGGGTCTATTCCCGTCCGAGGGACGCAAACCTGGCATCGCTTTATTCCGACCTGCCCGCGACATGAAGGCTCAAAACCGCGGGGCCGGCGTTTATAGGCGCGAAGTTTGCCATAAAGCGTGGGTTTTGGCCCCTTTTTGCGAGATGACTCGACCTGAAGCGGCGTTTCGGAATGGAGATGGCCAACCTGTAGGAGCCGGCTTGCTGGCGATAGCGCCTTGAAGAACGCCATCGCCAGCAAGCCGGCTCCTACAGGGGGCTCGGTCAGGGCTCTACCTGACTCCACTGCTTGTTCAGGCGCTTGTCGGAGATCGGCACCTTGGTTCCCAATTGCTGCGCAAACAGCGACACCCGGTATTCCTCCAGCCACCAGCGATACAGCTCCAGCTGCGGATCGCGCTTGCCTTCCTGGGCGTGTTTGTTGGCGCGGGTCTGGTATTGCGTCCACAGGCCGCTCAACTCGCCGCTCCAGACCCGGTCGCGCTGCACCTGGGCGCCGATTTTTTCGAAGCGCTGCTCGATGGCCTTGAGGTAACGCGGCAACTCCTTGAGCCACTGCATCGGCGTTTCCCGGACAAACCCCGGATACACCAGGTGGCTGAGTTGCTGCTTGATGTCGTTCAGGGCCACGGCTTGCGCCAGGTCGATCTTGCCCTTGAAGCGCTTTTGCAGGCCGTGCCAGTGCTTGAGGATTTCCAGGGTCAGCTTCGCCACGCGCTCGGCGTGCTCGGTCCAGGCGCCACGTTTGCGCTCGGCCAGCGACGCCAGACCGGCGCCATCACGGGGCAACGGGTCTTCGCCCTCGAGAATGCAGCTGTCGAGACTGGCCAGCAGAATATCTTCCACCAGCGCATCGACACGCCCCATGTCGCGGTACAGCAGGCCCAGCTCGGTCAGGCCCGGCAACTTGCCACGGAGGAACTTGGCAGGTTCGGCCAGTTGCTGCATCAGCAAGCGCTGCAAGGCACGGCGATGCTGGAACTCGGCCTCGGCCGGGGTCGAAAAACGCCCTTCCTTGACCGTGCCGGCCTCTTCAACCAGCGCCGGATAGACCGTCATCGACAGCCCGGCGATCTTCTGTTGGGTTTTTTCGGCCACCGCGGCGAACACTTTCGGCTCTACCGGCTGCTGGCTCTTCGCGGTTTGCGGCACCGCCAACGCGGCCTGGCTGGCCTCGGCGAAACGCGCAGTCAGCTCGGCCAGATCGCGACCTTCGCCGAGGAACTTGCCCTGGGCGTCGACGATTTCCAGGTTCATCCGCAGATGGCTTTCGACCTGCTGCGCGGCCTCGGCCCAGGCTTCGTCGCTGACCCGCGCACCGGTCATGCGCAGCAACTCGCGGCCCAGCGCCTGGGGCAGCGAGCCTTCGGCAAAGGTCATGCGCTGCAAGGCCGCCTTGACGAAATCCGGCACCGGCACGAAATTCTTGCGCAGGGCCTTGGGCAGGTTGCGCACAAGGGCAATGCACTTGGCTTCAATGACGCCCGGCACCAGCCATTCCAGGCGTTCCGGCGGCAGCATCGGCAACAGCGGCGCCGGCACGCGCAGGGTCACGCCATCCCGAGGATGGTTGGGTTCGAAGTGGTAGCTGAGCGCCAACTCCAGATCGCCGATGTGCAGCGTGTCCGGGTAATGCTGGGCGGTGACTTCGCTGGCCTCGCGGGCCAGCACGTCTTCTTCGCGCATGATCAGCAGCTGCGGGTCTTTCTGGCTGTTGATCCGGTACCAGCTGTCGAAGGTCGCGGTCTGATGGATCTCCGCCGGCAGCCGAGCGTCGTAGAAGGCGTACAGGGTTTCTTCGTCGGCGAGGATGTCGCGACGACGGGCCTTGGCTTCCAGTTCGTCGAGCTGTTCCAGCAACTGCTTGTTGGCCGTCAGGCACTTGGCCCCGGACTGGATTTCCCCGCGCACCAACGCTTCGCGGATGAACAGTTCGCGGGACACCACCGGGTCCACCGGACCGTAATGCACCGGCCGGCGCCCGACCACGATCAGCCCGAACAGGGTGATCTGCTCGAACGCAACCACCTGGCCGCGCTTCTTCTCCCAGTGCGGTTCGAAGTGGTTTTTCTTGATCAGGTGCCCGGCCAGCGGCTCGATCCAGTCGGCATCGATCTTGGCGACCATGCGCGCGTAGAGCTTGGTGGTTTCCACCAATTCGGCCGTCATCAGCCACTGCGGGCGCTTCTTGCCGATGCCCGACGACGGGTGAATCCAGAAACGCCGCTGACGCGCGCCGAGGTAATCGCCCTCTTCGGTCTTCTGCCCGATCTGGCTGAGCAGGCCAACCAGCACGGCTTTGTGCAGTTTCGGATAGTCCGCCGGCTCTTTATTGAGGCTCAACTGCATGTCGCGGCAGATCAGGCTCAACTGGCGATGGGAGTCACGCCACTCGCGCAGGCGCAGGTAATTCAGGAAGTTCTTGCGGCACCAGTTGCGCAGCGGGCTGGCGGTCAGCGCCTGGCGCTGCTCTTCGAAACCACGCCACAGATTGACCAGTCCGGCGAAGTCCGAGTCGACATCTTTCCACTGAGCGTGGGCCTGATCCGCCGCTTGTTGGCGTTCCGGCGGACGCTCGCGCGGGTCCTGGATCGACATGGCGCTGGCGACGATCAGCACTTCCTGCAAGCTGCCGAGTTTCGCCGCTTCCAGCAACATGCGGCCCATGCGCGGGTCCACCGGCAGGCGCGCCAGTTGGCGACCGAGCGGGGTCAGTTGACTGTTGCGATCCACCGCCGAGAGTTCTTGCAGCAGGTTGTAGCCATCGCTGATGGCCTTGCCATCCGGCGGCTCGATAAACGGGAATGCCGTGACCTCGCCAAGGCGCAGATGCAGCATCTGCAAGATGACCGCGGCAAGGTTGGTACGCAGGATTTCCGGATCGGTAAATTCCGGGCGCCCGAGGAAGTCTTCTTCGCTGTAGAGGCGGATGCAGATACCCGGCTCGACTCGCCCGCAGCGGCCTTTACGCTGGTTGGCGCTGGCCTGGGAAACCGCCTCGATCGGCAGGCGCTGGACCTTGGCCCGGTAGCTGTAGCGGCTGATGCGCGCGGTGCCGCTGTCGATCACGTAGCGGATGCCCGGCACGGTCAGCGAGGTTTCCGCGACGTTGGTCGCCAGCACCACCCGACGACCCGGGTGCGACTGGAAAATCCGCTGCTGCTCGGCTGGTGACAGTCGCGCGTACAGCGGCAGGATTTCGGTGTGCTTGAGCTGGGCCTTGCGCAGCATGTCGGCGGCGTCGCGAATCTCGCGCTCACCGGGCAGGAACACCAGCACGTCACCGGGACTGCGGCGCTCGCTGCGCTCATAGGCGGCGATTTCGTCGAGGGTGGCGAGGATCGCCTGATCCACCGTCAGGTCGTCCTCGACGCGGTTACCCTCTTCGTCCTGCTCAAGCGTCAGCGGGCGATACCAGGTGTCCACCGGGAACGTGCGCCCGGAGACTTCGACAATTGGTGCATCGTCGAAATGCCCGGAGAAGCGCTCAAGGTCGATGGTCGCCGAAGTGATGATGACTTTCAGGTCCGGACGACGCGGCAGCAGGGTTTTCAGGTAGCCGAGCAGGAAGTCGATGTTGAGGCTGCGTTCGTGGGCTTCGTCGACGATGATCGTGTCGTAGCGTTCCAGATACCGGTCGTTCTGGGTTTCCGCCAGCAGGATGCCGTCGGTCATCAGTTTGATCAGGGTGTTGGAATCGCTCTGGTCCTCGAACCGCACCTGATAACCGACCAGCGCACCCAGCGGCGTGCCGAGTTCTTCGGCGACCCGGCTGGCGACGCTGCGCGCAGCGATCCGGCGCGGCTGGGTGTGGCCGATCAGGCCATGCTGGCCGCGCCCGATTTCCAGGCAGATCTTCGGCAACTGGGTGGTTTTACCCGAGCCGGTCTCACCGGCGATGATCAGCACCTGATGCTTTTCCAGCGCCTTCTTGATTTCGTCGCGCTTGGCCGCGATCGGCAAACTGTCGTCGTAACGAATCACCGGCAGGCTGGCGCGGCGCGCCAGCACCTGCTCACAGGACGCCTGCATGCGCGCCACCCACTGGGCCAGCTTGGCCTCGTCGGGTTTCTTGCGCAGCTCAAGCAACTGCCGCCGCAGCCGGTGGCGGTCGGCGAGCATGGCGTGATCGAGGTTTTTCAGCAGTTTGTCGATGGAGGGCGATTCGTCGGTCATCGGGTACGCAATTCAGTCGTCTAGTGGCGCAGGGTGCGGATTGTCGCAGATTTGAAGGTTGAGCGAGATCCCTTGTAGGAGCGAGCTTGCTCGCGATGAACTCAAGAACGCCACGGGGTGTCAGGTTTCCCGCGTCACCGTTAACGACCATCGCGAGCAAGCTCGCTCCTACAGCGATGCGTACCGGTGCTACTCGCTGTCGAGGCCTTTACGCCGATACGGGAATACATCGATCACTTTGCCGCCCCGAATCGCTTCCTGCAGGCTTTTCCAGTAATCGGCGTTATACAACTCGCCATGCAACTGATCGAACAACTTGCGTTGCCCGAAATCGGCAAACAGGAATGGCGGAAACTCCTCCGGGAACACGTCCAGCGGTCCGATCGAGTACCACGGCTCGGAGGCCATTTCGTCTTCCGGGGTGCGCGGTTGCGGGATATGGCGGAAGTTGGCCTCGGTGAGGAAGCAGATCTCGTCGTAATCGTAGAACACCACCCGGCCGTGACGGGTGACGCCGAAGTTCTTCAGCAGCATGTCGCCGGGAAAGATGTTGGCCGCCGCCAGTTGCTTGATCGCCAGCCCGTAGTCCTCCAGGGCTTCGCGCACCTGAGCCTCGTTGGCGTTTTCCAGGTACAGGTTCAACGGCGTCATGCGGCGCTCGGTCCAGCAGTGACGGATCAGCACCGTATCGCCTTCCACCGACACCGTGGACGGCGCAACTTCCAGCAGTTCCTCCAGGCACGCCGGATCGAACTTGCTCAGCGGGAAACGAAAGTCGGCGAATTCCTGGGTATCGGCCATGCGCCCTACCCGGTCGACACTCTTCACCAAACGGTACTTCTCGATCACCGTGGCGCGGTCGACGTTTTTCGATGGCGAAAAACGGTCCTTGATGATTTTGAATACGGTGTTGAAACCCGGCAGGGTGAACACGCTCATGACCATGCCGCGCACACCGGGGGCCATGATGAACTGGTCGTCGGTGTTGGCCAGGTGGTTGATCAGCGCCCGGTAGAACTCGGACTTGCCGTGCTTGTAGAAGCCGATCGAGGTGTACAGCTCGGCAATGTGCTTGCCCGGCAGGATTCGCCGCAGGAAGCCGATGAACTCCGCCGGCACCGGTACATCCACCATGAAATACGAGCGGGTGAAGGAAAAAATGATCGACACGTCCGCCTCGTCGGTGATCAGCGCATCGATCTGGATCCCGCGACCTTCCAGGTGCAGCAAGGGAATCGCCAGCGGCCACTGCTCGTCGGCGGTATAGATGCGCCCGACCAGGTACGCGCCTTTATTGCGATACAGCACCGAGGAAAACAACTCGACGCTGAGCTCCGGGTCCTTGCACACCCAGTCCGGCAGGTTCTCGCGCAGTTGCGCTTCGAGGCGCTTGAGGTCGCCGGGCAGGTCGGCGTAGTCCTCGCTGAAGCGGTAGTCGGCGAAAATGCTGGCGAGCATCACCGACAATTGGCCGTGGGGCTTGTAGGTGCGGGTTTGCGCGGCCCGGGCCCGACGCAGGCTCGGGCGGGTGGTGTGAATGAACATGCAGCCGTCGCTGATCAGGTCATGGCTGAACAGCCCGCAGAAGATCGAGTTGTACCAGGTCTCGGACAGCTCATCGTCAAAACGCAGGTCGATCAGGCTGATGTAGGCGCTTTTGACCAGCGGCCAGCAGCTGACGTCCAGCGTGTCGGCATCAAACGCGGTGCGCAGTCGGTCCACCGTTTCACCGACCTTGTCTTCGTACAGATTGATCCGCGCCGCCGACGCCGATTGCGTCTCCTGCCACCTGGCTTGCTCGAAGCGAGCCCGGGCGCCGTCGGTGATCTGCCGGAAATGCTCGCGGTAATCGTCAAAGCCATCGAGGATCAAGCGGGCGATATCGGCGGCTGGCCATTGCTGCGGCATGGTGAGACCTCTGCGGGAATTCGGGAGCCCTGAGCTTAGCCAGTGAAGCGGGTGCAGGAGAAGCGTAATTTTGCGGGCGAATTGAATGCCCGGTTTTCGGTTGCCATCGGTCACACACTCAGCAACACTTTCGCCCCTCCATCAAGGAAGGACCTCGCTGTGAACCCCGTCGATATTTTCCGTTTACTGTCCCTGGCGGCCATTTGGGGTGCGAGTTTTCTGTTCATGCGCATCATCGCCCCGGTGATTGGCAGCATTCCAACCGCTTTTTTCCGTGTATCCATCGCCGCTGCCGGACTGCTGGTGATACTCGGGCTGATGCGCATCAGTTGGGATTTCAAGGGCAAGCTCAAGACCGTGATGCTGCTCGGGGTGATCAACTCTGGGGTTCCGGCGACGCTCTATTCGGTGGCCGCGCAGGTGCTGCCCGCCGGTTATTCGTCGATTTTCAATGCCACGACGCCCTTGATGGGCGTGCTGATCGGCGGCCTGTTTTTCCATGAAAGGCTCACTGGCGCCAAACTCGGCGGCGTGTTCCTGGGGCTGTTCGGCGTGGGCGTGCTGACCCGTGCCGGCCCCGTGGCGTTCGATATGCAACTGCTGATGGGAGCCATTGCCTGCCTGCTCGCGACCACTTGCTACGGCTTTGCAGGGTTTCTGGCCCGGCGCTGGCTCGATCAGGCCGGTGGCCTCGACAGCCGTTTGTCGGCACTGGGCAGCATGCTCGGCGCGACATTGTTCCTGTTGCCGCTGTTCGGCTACAGCGTGATCAGCCAACCACCGGCGAGCTGGGGCGGCTGGAGCGTGTGGCTGTCGTTGCTGGGGTTGGGTCTTGGGTGTACGGCCTTTGCGTACATTATCTACTTCCGGCTGTTGAGCTCGATTGGGCCGGTGAAATCGATGACCACGACCTTTCTGATCCCGCTGTTCGGGGTGCTGTGGGGAGGGCTGTTTCTCGATGAGCCGCTGTCGATGGCGCATGTCTATGGCGGGGTGTTGATTGCGGTGGCGTTGTGGATGGTATTGAAGCCGGCTGCGGTGAAGGTGGCTGAGGTGACTGCCAGGTAATTCGATGGTGTTGCTGATGACGCCATCGCTGGCAAGCCAGCTCCTACAAGGGCCTGCGTACAACCCTGTGGGAGCTGGCTTGCCAGCGATGGCGGCCGCTCAGGCACTACAAGGCTGAAGCACTGACCTCCCCATCCACCAACCGCCGAATCCCCAACGGATTAGCGTTCTGCAAAGCCTCGGGCAGCAACGCATCCGGGTAATTCTGGAAGCACACCGGCCGCAGGAAACGGTCAATCGCCAAGGTGCCAACGGAGGTGCCACGAGAGTCCGACGTCGCCGGGTACGGCCCTCCGTGGACCATCGCCTCACAGACCTCGACCCCGGTCGGATAGCCGTTGAGCAAGATCCGCCCGACTTTCTCTTGCAGCACTTCAGCCAGCCAGCGGTACTCCAGTAACTCTTCGGCCTCGCCGATCAACGTCGCGGTCAATTGCCCGCGCAGGCCATGCAACGCTGCCGCCAACTGCGCACGATCCTCGACTTCGATGACGATGGTGGTCGGCCCGAACACTTCCTCTTGCAGCAACCCATCGCCCTTGAGCAACAGGCTGACATCGGCCTTGAACACTTGCGGTTGTGCCTGGCTGCCCTGTTGTGGCTGGCCCGCCAGATGGGTGAGGCCCGGATGCTCGAGCAGCTCGCCAAGGCCCCGGCCATAGCTGGCCAGCGCACCGGCGTTGAGCATGGTTTGTGGCGGTTGCTGATTCATGCTCGCGCAAAAGGTTTCCAGGAATGCGCTGAACTGCGGTGAACGCAGGCCGATGACCAGGCCCGGGTTGGTGCAGAACTGGCCGCAACCCAACGTCACCGAACCGGCCAGTTGCGCCGCGATCTGCTCGCCGCGCACCTTGAGGGCTTCGGGCAGCAGGAACACCGGGTTGATGCTCGACATCTCGGCAAACACCGGAATGGGTTGTGGCCGGGTCGCGGCCATGTGGCTCAAGGCATTGCCTCCCTTGAGCGAACCGGTGAAGCCGACGGCCTGAATCGCCGGATGCTTGACCAGCCATTCGCCGACGCCACCGCCATAAATCATGTTGAACACGCCGGCCGGCATTTCCGTGCGTTCGGCGGCGCGGATGATCGCGTCCGCTACCCACTCGGCGGTCGCCATGTGCCCGCTGTGGGCCTTGAACACCACCGGGCAACCGGCGGCCAGCGCCGAGGCGGTATCGCCCCCGGCGGTGGAAAATGCCAGCGGAAAGTTACTGGCGCCGAACACCGCCACCGGCCCCAGGGCGATGCGGTACTGACGCAGGTCCGGGCGTGGCAACGGCTGGCGATCCGGCAATGCGCGGTCGATGCGCGCACCGTAGAAATCACCGCGACGCAGCACCTTGGCGAACAGGCGCAACTGGCCGCTGGTACGCGCGCGTTCACCTTGAATACGTCCGGCGGGCAACGCGGTTTCGCGGCACACCGTGGCGACGAAATCATCACCCAGCGCATCGATTTCATCGGCGATGGCATCGAGGAACGTTGCGCGCTTTTCAGCGCTGAGGTTGCGGTAGGTCGGGTAAGCGCTGGCGGCGGCTTTGGCGGCGGCATCCACTTCGGCTTCGGATGCCTGAATGAAGAATCCGGGGAGCGCTTCGCCCGTCGTTGCATCGAGGCTTTGCAGCTGCGTCGTGCCGTTGGCA
This sequence comes from Pseudomonas sp. S2_H10, assembly GCF_054668285.1. Classification (NCBI taxonomy): domain Bacteria; kingdom Pseudomonadati; phylum Pseudomonadota; class Gammaproteobacteria; order Pseudomonadales; family Pseudomonadaceae; genus Pseudomonas; species Pseudomonas sp. S2_H10. The sequence continues at coordinate 5,327,372 of NZ_CP162754.1, read as the reverse complement.
CTGCGGCGACCGCCAATGTAGTTGTGTCCGAGAAATTGGGTCATATGGACTCCTTGATCAAATGCAGACCTGTAGGAGCCGGCTTGCTGGCGATAGCGATTTGGCGCACGACGTTGATGATCATTGCGCCATTGCCATTGCGATCGCCAGCAAGCCGGCTCCTACAAGGGTTAAAGCGTGCGCACCTGACCGATGCCGAGCGGCTGGGCGCTTTCGCCGATACCGTTGACCAGCGGCGCGCCGAACTCATCGAGGCTGATCTGGAAGCTGTCTCCCGGCTGGGTCTTTACCCCGTCGGCAAACGACAGCGTGGCGGTGCCGAAGTAATGCACGTGCACATCACCGGGACGCAGGAACTGCGCGTACTTGAAGTGATGAAACTCCAGGTTGGCCAGGCTGTGGCACATGTTGTCCTCGCCGCTGAGAAATTCCTTTTCCCAGATCGTTTCACCGTTGCGCTTGATCCGGCTGGTGCCGACCAGGTGCCGGGGCAACTCGCCCACGCGCAACTCCGGACCGTAAGAGCAGCTGCGCAGTTTCGAATGGGCGAGGTACAGGTAGTTGCGACGCTCCATCACATGGTCGGAGAACTCATTGCCCAGTGCATAACCCACGCGGTACGGCTGGCCGTCGTCGCCAATCACGTAGAGTCCGGTGAGTTCCGGTTCTTCACCGGCGTCTTCGGCAAACGGCGGCACCGGGAAGTCCGCGCCGGGTCGCACGACGATGCTGCCGTCCCCTTTGTAGAACCACTCCGGCTGCGCACCCACCTGCCCTGCCGCCGGTTTCCCACCCTCCAGGCCCCATTTGAAAATGCGCATGGTGTCGGTCATGCCGGCTTCGACCTCACCGTCATGCTGATGCATTTTGTCCCGTGCCGAAGCACTGCCCAAATGGGTCAGGCCGGTGCCGCTGATCAGGCAATGCGCCGGGTCTTCGTGGTCCAGCGGCGGCAGAACCTTGCCCTGCTGCAGCAGCAGCGCATAGTCAGGACCAGGCTCGGTGCCGCGCAGCGCAACTTCTTCCTGCAGGCTGTGCTGGGCGCGGATTGCCGCGAGTGCCAGTTCACGGGTGCTGCGGGTGGCATGCAGCACCAGGACTTGCGAACCCTCGACGAGTCCGACCTGGCGTTGCCCCGCGGTGTTTTCGAATTGAATCAGGCGCATGGCGGCCCTCCAGAAAGTCAGGGGTGGCGCCGCCCGGAGGCGGCGCCTGAAGGTCACTCGATGATGTTGAAGTCGCTCAGGTACTCATCGGAGATTTCCAGGCCCAGGCCCGGCTTGTCGTCGTCGAGCTGGATGTAGCCGTTGACCGGTTGCGGCTCGCCCTTGAACACGTAGTAGAAGAGTTCGTTGCCGACCTCGACGTCGAACACCGGGAAGAACTCGGCCATCGGCGACGCGGTGGTGGACATGGTCAGGTGGTAGTTGTGCATCTGTCCGGCGTGCGGAATGACCGGCACCGACCAGGCTTCGGCCATGGCGTTGATCTTGCGCGCGGCGGTGATGCCACCGACGCGGTTGGTGTCGTACTGGATCACGTCGACGGCGCGACGCTCCAGCAGGTCCTTGAAGCCGTAGGAAGTGAACTCATGCTCACCGCCCGAGATCGGCATGATCCCCATCTTTTTCAGCTCGATGTAGCCTTCGATGTCGTCGGCGATCACCGGTTCTTCAAGCCAGCGCGGTTCGAACTCGGCCAGTTTCGGCAACATGCGCCGGGCGTACTCGAGGGTCCAGCCCATGTAGCATTCGAGCATGATGTCGACGTCGGGGCCGGCCAGCTCACGCAGGGCGCGCACTTGTTCGATGTTGCGACGCATGCCCGCCGGGCCGTCCTTCGGGCCATAGCCGAAGCGCATCTTCAGCGCGGTGAATCCCTGGCTCAGATAGCCCTGCGCTTCTTCGAGGAACAGGTCGAGGTTGTCGTTGGCGTAGAGCTTGGAGGCGTAGGTCCAGATCTTTTCCTTGGTGCGACCGCCAAGCAGCTTGAACACCGGCTTGTTCACCGCTTTGCCCATGATGTCCCAGATCGCGATGTCGATCGCCGAGATTGCCGCCATGCCGATGCCCTTGCGGCCCCAGGCGTGGCTCTGGCGGTACATCTTCTGCCAGATGTATTCATTGTCGAACGGGTCTTCGCCAATGGCGATCGGTGCCAGGTAGGTGTCGATGATTTCCTTGGCCACACGCGGCGCCAGGGCGCAGTTACCGATGCCGACAAGACCGGTGTCGGTCTCGACTTCCACCACCAGCCAGCCGTGGAAACGGAACGAGCCCATGGCATCGCCGCGTTCGAACAGGATGTCGCTGGCATTGGTGCAAAAGTGCGCCTGAGGTGGGACGACTTTGCCTTTCCACTCGAAAACGCGGGTACGGATCGCTTTGATTTTCATGAATACAGTCCTTGGGCTACCGGCCTTCTTGTCATTGTTGGTCGTGTACGCAGAGCCTCTTGATCGGTGGGCTCCGGCATTCGATGGGCCGACTTTAGCCAGCGCCCGGGGGTTGCGGATAATCACTTATGCGTATCCGGCGATAACCTGGGGTGATAGCAAAAACCGATTATTGAGTAGATCGAGTTATCAGCCTTTCCACAAAACTGTAGGAGCCGGCTTGCTGGCGATTGCAGTCCGTCAGGCACCTGAAAAGTGTCTGCCAGACCGCATCGCCAGCAAGCCGGCTCCTACAGGGGTATTGCGTGGTGTCAGTGGCGGTTGCGGCCCATACGGCAGGCAATTTCGAACGCCTGGCGCGTCGCGCCGACGTTGGCCTTGCCCTGCCCCGCGATGTCGAACGCGGTGCCATGGGCCGGGGTGGTGATCGGGATCGGCAACCCGCCCTGCACCGTCACGCCACGGGAGAAGCCCATCAGCTTGATCGCGATCTGGCCCTGGTCGTGATACATGGTGACGACCGCGTCGAAGGCACTGGCGTCGCCCTGGACCTTGAGGAAAATCGTGTCCCCCGGATACGGGCCCTCCGCAGCAATCCCCAGCGCCTGCGCCGAGCGCACCGCCGGACCGATGATGTCCAGCTCTTCGCGGCCGAACGAGCCGTTGTCACCATTGTGCGGATTCAAACCGCAAACACCGATCCGCGGCTTCTCCAGGCCGTTGCGCTTGAGCGCCGTGTCGATCAACTGGATCGCTTCCACCACCCGCTGCTGACTGAGCAAGCCCGGCACATCGGCCAGGGCCACGTGGGAGGTCACCCTTGAAGTCCACAGGTTGTCGAGCACGTTGAACTCGCAGAACGGTCCATGGAAACCCAGCAACTCGGCGAACCAATGCAACTCGTCGCTGTGGGCCATACCGGCCATGTGCAGCGAAGTCTTGTTCAACGGCCCGAACAGTACCGCATCGGTGGTGCCGGCTTCGGTCAGGCGCAGGGCTTTTTCCAGGGTGTCGAGGCTGTAGCGACCGCCAATCACACTGGCTTCGCTGCGCGGGAATTCGCCAACGGTGTCGCCACGAAAGTCATAAAACAGCGGCGTGTCATCGACAAACTCCAGCCGTTCCAAAGCGTCCACGCGCCGATAAGGAAACTCGGTGCCGGCGATGCGCATGCCGCGGCGCATTTCCGCCTCGTCGGCGATCAGGATCACGTTGGCCTTGTTGCGTACTTCGGGTTCGGCGAGCAGGCGTGCGATCAACTCAGGGCCGATGCCCGCCGGGTCACCCAGGACCATGGCGATGGTGGATTTTTTCATGCTTCACTCCTCGAGGGTTCAGGCCACGCCCGGTCAATGGCGCAAGGCTCGCAGCGATAAACGCGCTGCGCGTTGCTGTAGAACAGTCGCTCCTGATCGGCCAAGGGCAGATCGGCGACAATGGATTTGAAACCGCTGTAGATGTCATCGAACGAGCCGCACAGGCTGTCCACGGGAAAGTTGCTGGCAAACATCGCGCGATGGCTGCCGAACATCGCGACCACTTCGCGCACGATCCAGGCGTTGTCCTTGGCGCGCCAGCGCTGGCCGCCCTGCCCCAGACCGGAAATCTTCACCTGCACGTTCGGCCACTGGGCCAGCCGCGCCATCGCCAACCGCCAACCCGCCAGGCCTTCGGCACTACGGTCGTTGGGCAAGCCGGCATGGTTGAGAATCAGCGTGATGCCAGGAAAATCCCGGGCCAGCCGTTCAGCCTCGTGCAGGTTCCACCAGGGTGTCTGCAGGTCGAAATGCAGGCCCAGCCCTTCGAGCGCGGCATAGCTGCGGCGCCAGTGTTCGTCGCTCATCAGGCTGCGCATGTGCCCGACTTGCGAGGGGGCGATCGGGCCACCGGGTTTGTGGCGGACGCTGCGCACACACTTGAAGCCGGCCTGTTCGGTCAGCACATCGATAGCGTCCGGATGATCGAGCCAGGCTTGCGCCACAACCGCATTCGGCACGCCGTAACGGGCGGCCAGTTGCTCGATGAAACGGGTTTCGCCAATCGGGTCCTGCGGGTTCCATTCGGTCTCGATGTACACCGTCTGCACGACGTTGTGGGAACCCGCATCGGCGAAGTAATCCTCGGGAAAATAGCGGCGCTTGATGGCGCTGTAATCACCGTAGCGAAACGGGATACTGGCCTCGGGGGCGAGCCAGGGATGATCGTTGAGGGTCGGGTCCCAGAAGTGATGATGGGCGTCGATGATCGGGCCGCTCCATAACGGATTAGTCATGGCGCACCTCATCCAGGCTGATGAACAGCGTGGCCAGCACGAACACCGCCGAGCAAGCCGCGAAGAACCCCAGCACCGGCGCAAAACCTCCGGACACTTGCAGGATCACGCCCACCAGAATCGGCACCGCGATGCCGCCGGTGCTGCCGGCCATGTTCATCACACCGCCGATCAGGCCGACCCGTGCCGGTGCCGCCAGTAGCGCCGGGAAACTCCAGTAGAGGCTGCCCCACATCAGGAAAAACGCGGTCATGGCCAACAGCGCCACTGCCGCAAAAGGATCGCTGAGGGTCGGCAGCAACAGGAACGCGCCGAGCGCTACCAGACCGGAAAACGCCAGCAGGCTCTTGACCGCCACGGCGCGACTGACGCCTTTGCGGATCAAACCGTCGCAGAGGAAACCACCGGTCAACGAACCCAGGGCGCCGCAGACGAAGATCACGAACGTCGCCGCGCCAATGCCCTTGATATCGAACCCGCGAGCCTGGGACAGATAGCTTGGCCCCCAGGTCAGCAGACCGAAATACACCATTGCCCAACTGGCCCGCCCGATCAGCAGAGCGCTCAGGGAACGGGCGGCGATGCCCAGGCCCTTGACCGGTGCGCGTGCGGCTTCGGCGGCAGGGGTGGCGCGTCCGGCGTTGATTTTCTGCAACTCCGGTTCATTGACCTGGGGGTGGCTGGCCGGGTCATCGCGCAGATAACGCCGCGCCAGCCAGGCCAGCACCAGGGTCGCGATACCGGCGATGACAAAGGCCAACCGCCAGGAGTCCAGCGAGGCAATCAGATAGGCAATGATCAATCCGCCCAGCGCCACACCCAGCGGGCTGCCGCTGTCCATCAGCACCGCGCCGCGACTGCGTTCGCCCGGGGCCAGCCACAGCGAAATCAGTTTGCCGCCCGATGGGAACAGCGGCGCTTCGGCGGCGCCTAACGCAACCCGTGCAAACAACAACGACAGGCCGCCGGTGGCAAACGCCGCCAACACCTGGAACGTGCCCCACAAACCGGTTGACCAACTGATGACCCGGTGCGGACCGAAACGGTCGATCATCCAGCCGCCGGGAATCTGCAACAACGCATAGGCCCAGAAAAAGCTGCTGAGGATCAGGCCCTGCATGCCGGGTGACAAGGAAAACTCTTGGGCGATGGTCGGCATCGCGATGGACAGCGACACCCGGTCGATCAGGTTGACCATGGTCAGCGCGAAAATGATCGCGAAGATCCGCCAGCGCACATTGCTGGCCTTGGCGGTTGCCACCGCTGCGGGCGAAGCACCTGCGCCAGGCAGATGCAGGGAAGCACTGGAACGAGCCATGGTGCGTACCTCTTTTATTATTTTTGTGGTGATGCAAACGTTCGATCTGTAGGAGCCGGCTTGCTGGCGATGGCGGCGCATCAACCAGCATTGATGGCGCCTGACACACCGCTATCGCCAGCAAGCCGGCTCCTACGGAATGGGTGTTGTTGAGCACTATCGGAGGCTCATCGATAACCGTCTAATCAAAACTTGAAATCGGGTGATAGCCCCGGGTTATGTCATGCCCTGCTTTCAACGACCTTTCAACGTTTCTGCGCCGAGGTATAACCCCAGGCTATCGGTGTATGTATTGTTTTGACTAGACGCGGCGACGGCACGTTCCCACACTCGGGCCAGGCTTGCGGCTTTACAGCGCAGACAAGCCGCTCATAACAATTACAAAAAACACAAAAACGAGGCCATTCCATCATGCGAAATGCATTCGTCCGTCGCACATCCCGTCTGTTTCTTGGCTGCACACTGGTCGCCGCCGGCGCCCTTCCCGCCCTCGCTCACGCCTGGCAACCGGACAAGAATGTCGAAATCGTCGTGGCTGGCGGCCCTGGTGGCGGCACCGACCAACTCGGTCGCCTGATCCAGTCGATCATCACCACGCACAAGCTGCTCGACGTCAACACCATCGTCCTCAACAAGGGCGGCGGCAATGGCGCCGAAGCGTTCCTCGACATGAAAATGAACAAGGGCGATGCCGAGAAACTGGTGATCGGCACCAACAACATCTACCTGTTGCCGCTGGTGTCCAAGCTCGGTTACCAGTGGCAGGAATTGACGCCGATTGCCGCCGTCGCCGAAGACGACTTCATCCTCTGGAGCTACAAAGGCGCGCCGTGGAAGGACGCGAAAAGCTTCTACGAGGCGGTCAAGGCTGATCCGTCGAACCTGCGCATGGGTGGCAGCCAGTCCAAGGATGTCGACCAGACCCTGACCCTGCTGCTCAACCAGACCACCAACAGCAAACTGGTGTACATCCCGTTCAAGAGCGGCAGTGAAGCCGCGACCCAATTGGCCGGCAAACACATCGCCGCCAACGTCAACAACCCCAGCGAAAGCATCAGCCAATGGCGTGGCGATCAGGTCGAGCCGCTCTGCGTCTTCAGTAAAGAGCGCATGGCCTACACTGAAAAAGTCGCCGGCGATAAATCCTGGGCCGATGTTCCGACCTGCCACGAACAAGGCCTGGGCATCGATCAGTACCGCTTCCCGCGTACCGTGTTCATGCCCGGCGATATCAGCGCCGAACAACGGGCGTTCTATGTCGAGCTGATGCGCAAGGTCACCCAGACCGATGAGTTCAAGGCCTACGTGAAGCAGAACGCATTGGTGCCGACCTTCCTCGAAGGCGAACCGCTGACCGCCTACATCGAAAAAGACACCGCCCGCGTCACCCCGGTATTCAAAGAAGCCGGCTGGCTGAAAAACTGAGTTGTCGCGGCCGCTCGCCTGCGGGCGGTCGTCATCTGCTGGAGGTGTTTTCATGTCCCATTCTTCGGATTCACCGGCGCTGGTCGGCACCCGTTGGGTCGAACTCGGCCTGGCGTTGTTCACCACCCTGATCGGCGCCGTGGTGATGTTCGGCAGTGTCGAACAAGGCATCGGTTGGGGTGATGCCGGCCCCGAGCCGGGTTACTTCCCCTTTTACATCGGCCTGATGTTGAGCGCCGCAAGCGTAGCCAACGGCGTGTTGACCCTGGTGCGCTGGCAAGTCTTGAGCGTTGCGTTCGTCAGTCGCAGTGCTTTCAAACAAGTGATGTCGGTGTTCGTGCCGATTGCACTGTTTGTCGGCGCCATGCCCTTTACCGGGATCTATGTGGCGTCGGCGTGTTTCATTGCCTGGTTCATGTGGCGTGACAAGGTCCGCGCCAAGCCCTACGGCAAATGGATGATCGGCAGCGTGTCCCTGGGCGCGGTGCTGGCCAGTTACCTGATTTTCGCGCTGTGGTTCAAGGTGCCGCTGGATGCCGGCCCGATGGGCGACTGGATTGCCCTGGCCGGGAGAAATTTCAAATGAGCGAGTTCGATTCCCTGCTGCAAGGCATGAACCTGATCCTCACGCCGGGCCATATCGGCCTGATGGTGATCGGCGTGCTGCTGGGCATTCTGGTCGGCGTTCTGCCCGGCCTTGGCGCCCCCAACGGCGTGGCACTCTTGCTGCCATTGACCTTCACCATGTCGCCGGTGTCGGCGATCATCCTGCTGTCGTGCATGTATTGGGGCGCGCTGTTCGGCGGCTCGATCACCTCGATCCTGTTCAACATCCCCGGAGAGCCGTCATCGGTGGCGACCACCTTCGACGGTTACCCGATGGCCCGCGAAGGGCGCGCCGCCGAAGCCCTGACCGCCGCGTTCAGTTCGGCCCTGATCGGTGCCCTGTGTGGCGTGTTGCTGCTGACCTTCCTGTCGACGCGGATTGCCGAGTTCGCCATGTCCTTCAGTTCGCCGGAGTTCTTTGCGGTGTACCTGTTGGCGTTCTGCACCTTCATCGGCATGAGCAAGAACCCGCCGCTGAAAACCGTGGTGGCGATGATGATCGGTTTCGCCATGGCCGCCGTCGGCATGGACACCGTATCGGGCAACCTGCGCCTGACCTTCGACCAGCCGACCCTGATGACCGGCATCAGCTTTGAAGTAGCGGTGATCGGTCTGTTCGGCATCGGCGAAATTCTCTGCACCGTCGAGGAAGGCCTGGTGTTCCGTGGCGAGCATGCGCGGATCACGCCAATGGTCATCCTGCGCACCTGGGCGAAATTGCCGCGCTACTGGTGGACGATCGTGCGCAGCACCCTGGTCGGTTGCTGGATGGGCATCACACCGGGCGGCCCCACCGCCGCGTCGTTCATGAGCTACAGCCTGGCTCGGCGTTTCTCGAAGAACCGCGACAACTTCGGCAAGGGTGAAATCGAAGGCGTGATCGCCCCGGAAACCGCCGACCACGCGGCCGGCACCAGTGCCCTGCTGCCGATGCTGACCCTGGGCATTCCAGGTTCGGCCACTGCGGCAGTGATGCTCGGCGGCCTGATGATCTGGGGCCTGCACCCGGGGCCGACGCTGTTTGTCGAGCAACACGATTTTGTCTGGGGCCTGATCGCCAGCATGTACCTGGGCAACGTGGTGAGTCTGATCGTGGTGCTGGCCACCGTGCCGTTGTTCGCCTCGATCCTGCGCATTCCGTTCTCGATCATCGCGCCGATCATCATCATGGTCTGCGCCATCGGTGCCTACTCGGTGCACAACTCGTTCTTCGACGTGGTGCTGATGCTCGGCTTCGGTGCGCTGGGTTATCTGTTCAAGAAACTCGGCTACCCGATTGCGCCGCTGGTGTTGGCGGCGGTGCTGGGCGACAAGGCCGAAGATGCATTCCGCCAGTCGATGCTGTTCTCCGACGGGCACCTGGGGATTTTCTGGTCCAACCCGTTGGTGGGCAGCCTGACCACGGCAGCCCTGCTGATGCTGTTCTGGCCGTTGATTTCCAAAGCACTGCAAACGTTGATCGGCCTGCGCAAATCCGGGGTCGCCAAGACTAAATCGGTGCTGTGACACAGCAATGCTGGCAACGCCTGGCAATTGTTGTCAGGCTTGCCGCAGTCTTTCTTGCGAGTCGAGCCCATGACCCGAACGCCTGATGTTCGAATTCCAGAAGCCAACGTGATCCACAGTCGACTGCGCCTGCGCCAACTGCGGTTGATGCTGGCGTTGCAGGAGTTCGGCTCGTTACGCCGTGCCGCCGACCACATCGGCATGACCCAACCGGCGGCGACCAAAATGCTCCATGAAGCCGAGGACCTGCTGGGCGTCGAACTGTTCGAACGCCTGCCCCGGGGCATGCGCTCAACGCCGTTCGGGGAAACGGTCATCTACTACGCGCGCATGGTGTTCGCCGAACTCAGCGGCATGCGCGAAGAGCTGGTCGCCCTGCAATCGGGCAACCTTGGCCGGGTCGCAGTCGGGGCCATTCCGGCGCTGGCTTCGGGGCTGCTGACGCGCACCATCGCGACCTTGAAACAAAGCCATCCACGTTTGTCGATGAGCATTCAGGTCGACACCAGCGACGTACTGGTACAGGCGCTTTTACAGGATCAGCTGGATATCGTGCTGGGGCGGATTCCGGCCGGTGCCCGGGCCGAGGAGCTGCTGTTCGACAGCCTCGGCGAAGAAGCGCTGTGCGTGATTTCCGGGGCACAGAATCCACTGGCCAAGGCCACACAACTGAGCTGGGCCGAACTGCAGAACATGACCTGGGTCCTGCAACAGCAACCCAGCCCGATGCGCGCGATCATCAACCAGGTGTTCCACAATGCCCGGGTCGATATCCCGAGCAGCATCGTCGAGACCACGTCGATCATGACCTTGCTGTCGTTGATTCAGCAGACCGACATGCTCGGCGTCACGCCGCTGTCGGTGGTCGAGGATTATCCCGGCCGCGATCTGCTCGCGGTGCTGCCGATCAAGTTCGAGGCACGGCTGCCACCCTTCGGGCTGATCACCCGACGTCATCGCATTCAGTCGTCGGCGATGCAGGCGTTCATGAATTCGGTGCGGGCCGAGCACGCACTGGCCAAATGAAAAAGGCCCGGAGCAGCGCTCCGGGCCTTCTCGGTTTTACCCAGTTTTACGGAACACGAACACCAGACCGACGATGATCAACAGCATGCCGAACAGGCTCAACATCGCCAGGCGATTGCCGAAGATCAGATAGTCCATCACCGCCGTGACCGCCGGCACCAGGTAAAACAGGCTGGTGACGTTCACCAGATTGCCCCGGGCGATCAAGCGGTACAGCAACAACGTCGCCAGCACCGACACCACCAGCCCCATCCACAGCACCGGCACGATGAAACCGCTGCCGTGCTCGAAGTGAAACGGTTGGAAGGGTACGAAAATCCCGCACAACAGCAGTCCGGCCAGATATTGCACCGGCAGTGTGCCGAGAGGATTGTCGGTGATGCGTTTCTGCATGATCGAACCGAACGTCATGCTCGCCAGCGCCAGCAAGCCGAAGAGCATCCCGGCCAGCGACATCCCGGCCAGGCCGATGCCCTGATAGACCACCATGATCAACCCGGTCAGGCCCAGGGCCAGGCCGAACAGGCGGCTCCAGGACCGCTGGCGTTCCATCAGCACCACGGTGAGGATCGGCTGCACGCCCATGATGGTCGCCATCACCCCGGGCGTGACTTTGAGGTCGAGGGCCAGCAGATAGAAAATCTGATAAGCCCCCAACAGCACCACGCCGGTCGCCATCGCATACAGCATCGCCTTGCCGCCCTTGGGCAACTTCAGCTTGAGCAAGGGCACCAGCAACACCAGGCCGCAGAGCGCGATGACAAACCGAAACATCAAGAAGGCAAAGGGTGACGCGTGGGCCAGCCCCCATTTGGAGAAGATCGCCCCGCTGCTCCACAGCAGGACGAACAGGCTCGTGGACGCCGCCGCGAGCGCGGATTTTTTCGAAAGGACAAACATGAATACCACCTGTAGTCAGGCAAATAGCCAACTCAGCAAAAAAGCTGAAATTCAGTCGTTTTTTCAGGCGGGCTGGGGGAACAGCACAAAGCAGCTGATCAGCCCGAAACGCCGACGCCTGGCGGTGATACGACTGCGCACACCGGCGTGCGGCTGACAGGTGGGGGGTAATGACTGATCTGCCCGGGCTGCTGATTCCCGCACGGCACGACGCCAGCGTTGACCGCTGAATCGACTACCGCGTTGATGAGGGATGCAGGCATTGGGCTGATCTTTGTTCGAGGGAAAAGAAAGGGAGTCCGAAACTCACCGTGCGCCGACTATAACCAGCGTTCGACATGGATTGCAACGACTCAGCCAAACAACCAATACCCCAATAACGTCAGCACCGCTACCGCCAGCACCGGGCGCAGCACACGGTAGGCCTTGGGGTTGCGTCGTTTCCATTGCTTGACCACACCACTGAATTTATCGCTGGAGTTCTTGCTCCAGGCGTAGACCCGGTTGATCCCGCCGACACGCTCGTCGTCCAGGTTCTGAGGGGCGGTGGCGCGTCCCAGGCAGGCGCTGATACTGCGATTGATGCGGGTCATGAAGCGATTGTTCAGTGGTCGCTCGATATCGCAGAACAGGATGACCCGGGTCTTTTCTGTTTCATTCTTGACCCAGTGCACGTAGGTCTCGTCGAACATCACGTCTTCCCCATCGCGCCAGGCGTAAACCTGACCGTCGACGAAGATGCGGCAGTTGTCGGAATTGGGTGTCGACAGCCCCAGGTGATAACGCAGGGAACCGGCAAACGGATCGCGATGCGGGTTGAGGTGGCTGCCACCGGGCAGCAGCGCAAACATGGCGCCTTTGACATTGGGAATGCGGCTGACCAGCTCCACGGTTCTCGGGCACAAGGCTTCGGCAGAAGGCAGCGGTTTGTCGTACCACTTGAGATAGAAACGCTTCCAGCCCTTCTTGAAGAACGAGCCAAAACCGGCATCGTTGTTCTTTGCCGCCGCGCGTATATACCCCTCGTCGAACAAGTGCATCGCCTCGTCGCGAATCACCTCCCAGTTGTCCTTGAGTACATCCAGTTCGGGGAACTTGCTGCGGTCCAGATAGGGTTTGGAGGGCACGCCGGAAAACAGGTACATCAAGGCGTTATAGGGGGCGAACAGGGCCGAATGGTTAACGAACTGGCGTAAAACAGGTAACCGCGCCTTGCCGCGTAAATGCACATACAGGGTACTGCCCAGAAACAGCAGCAACAACGAGGCTTTAGCGGCAAACGATAAGGTCATCAACAACTCCTTTGAAGATAAACGATACTGCGCCATGTCCCTTGCCCGACATGGCTGCCAGCATGATAAACACTAGCGACCCGTTGAAAAACCTGCACTTTTCAACATTCACCGTTAATGAATATGCAACAAACCATTTCTTAACATGAGGCACCTGAACGGCGGCTGATGAGATCCCATCATCAACCGGACCCGTTCAATGGATCGTTACTGCTGATTCTCCTGGTCGGTAAACAGATCACTGAACAGCATGCTCGACAGATAACGCTCACCGGAATCGGGCAGGATCACGACGATGGTCTTGCCCTGCATTTCCGGGGTCTCCGCCAGCCGCACAGCCACTGCCATGGCGGCGCCGCAGGAGATGCCGCACAAAATCCCTTCTTCCTGCATCAGGCGCAATGCCATGGCCTTGGACTCTTCGTCGCTGACCAGCTCCACACGATCGACAATCGACAAATCAAGGTTCTTCGGCACAAAACCGGCACCGATGCCCTGGATCTTGTGCGGGCTCGGCTTGATCTCCTCACCCGCCAGGGCCTGGGTAATCACCGGCGACACCACGGGCTCCACCGCCACCGAGATAATCGGTTTGCCCTGCGTATTCTTGATATACCGCGAAACCCCGGTGATGGTTCCCCCGGTTCCGACGCCTGCCACCAGCACGTCGACCGCGCCGTCGGTGTCGTTCCAGATTTCCGGGCCGGTGGTTTTTTCGTGGATGGCCGGGTTGGCCGGGTTGTCGAATTGCGCCGGCATGAAGTACTTCGACGGGTCGCCGGCAACAATTTGACCGGCTTTTTCGATGGCACCTTTCATGCCTTTGGCCGGCTCGGTCAGCACCAGTTCGGCACCCAGTGCCTTGAGCACTTTGCGCCGCTCGATACTCATGGACGCCGGCATGGTCAGCATCAGCTTGTAGCCACGGGCGGCGGCCACGAACGCCAGGCCAATGCCGGTATTGCCCGAGGTCGGCTCGACGATGGTCATGCCCGGCTTGAGTTTACCGCTGCTCTCGGCATCCCAGATCATGTTCGCGCCGATCCGGCACTTGACCGAGTAACCGGGGTTGCGCCCTTCGATCTTGGCCAGGATGGTGACTCCACGCGGCGCAATGCGATTGATCTGCACCAGCGGCGTATTGCCGATGGAGTGGGCGTTGTCAGCGAAAATGCGGCTCATGGCTGGGTCCTTAACGACAGCAAAAAGAGGGCATCAAGGTAAGCCTCTTGCCCGCAGGCGTCCAGTCAGGTCGAACGTCCGCTGATCAGTGCAGTCAATGGCTTTAGATCGCCAGAGATTTGCCACCATGAAACGTCGATACAGCTGGCCCCTGTGGACCCTCATCGGCCTCGTTGCACTGTTGATATCGCTACACATTGCCCTGCCCTATCTGGTGCGCGACTACCTGAATGAGCGGCTGGCGGACATGGGCGACTATCGGGGTCAAATCACCGACGTAGACCTGGCCCTGTGGCGCGGGGCCTACAAGATCAACGGCCTGAAAATCGTCAAGGTCGAGGGCAAGGTTCCGGTGCCCTTCGTCAACGCACCACTGATCGATCTTTCGGTGAGTTGGCACTCACTCTGGTACGACCATGCGGTGGTGGCCGAAGTGCAGTTCATTCGTCCCGAGGTCAACTTCGTCGACGGCGGGGCCAACAAGCAAAACTCCCAGACCGGTCAGGGCACCGATTGGCGCGCCCAGTTAGGCAAGCTGCTGCCCATTACCCTGAACGAAGTGCGGATCAGCGACGGCAAGATCAGCTTTCGCAATTTCAACTCCAAACCGCCGGTGAACATGAACGCCACAAAAGTCGATGCGAGCATTTTCAACCTGACCAACGTGGTCGATACCAAAGGCAAGCGTGATGCGCGTTTCGAAGGCAAGGCCCTGCTGCTGGGGCATGCGCCACTGGAGACCACGGCCACTTTCGATCCCTTGAGCAACTTCGAAGACTTCGAGTTTCGCTTGCGCGCCAGGGAAATCGAACTCAAGCGCATGAACGACTTCGCCGCGGCCTACGGCAAGTTCGACTTCAATGCCGGCCATGGCGACGTGGTGATCGAAGCCAAAGCCGACAAAGGGCGACTGACGGGCTATATCAAGCCGTTGCTGCGCGATGTCGACGTGTTCAACTGGCAGCAGGACGTGGAAAACAAGGACAAAGGGCTGTTCCGCTCGATTTGGGAAGCCCTTGTCGGCGGTACCGAGACCGTCTTGAAAAACCAGGGCAAAAACCAGTTCGCCACACGGGTCGAACTCAAAGGCAACGTACATCAGCAAGATGTCAGCGCGTTCCAGGCTTTTTTGCAGATTTTACGCAATGGTTTCATCCAGGCGTTCAATGCACGGTATGAACGCCCCCAGCCGGATGCAGGCTGAGTCACCAAGTGACGCTCCATTCAGAGACTGAATAGGCCGTCTGCGTTCACAGTCGACCGGGCACCGCGTTATAGTCGGGTACTACAACTATTTCGCCCCGCACCGCCCTGCCTCGTTCAGGTCGGCGTTACCGTTCGAGGATTAGCAGATGAAGTTCGAAGGCACCCAGGCCTACGTCGCCACCGATGACCTGAAGCTGGCGGTCAACGCCGCCATCACCCTGGAGCGGCCGTTGCTGGTCAAGGGCGAACCGGGCACCGGCAAGACCATGCTCGCCGAGCAACTGGCCGAATCCTTTGGCGCCAAGCTGATCACCTGGCACATCAAGTCCACCACCAAGGCCCACCAGGGCCTGTACGAGTACGACGCGGTCAGCCGCCTGCGCGACTCGCAACTGGGCAACGAAAAAGTCCACGACGTTCGCAACTACCTGAAAAAGGGCAAGCTCTGGGAAGCCTTCGAATCCGAGGAGCGGGTGATCCTGCTGATCGACGAAATCGACAAGGCCGACATCGAGTTCCCCAACGACCTGCTGCAAGAACTCGACAAGATGGAGTTCTACGTTTACGAAATCGACGAGACCATCAAGGCGAAGAAGCGGCCGATCATCATCATTACCTCCAACAACGAAAAAGAGCTGCCGGACGCGTTCCTGCGCCGCTGCTTCTTCCACTACATCGCCTTCCCCGACCGCACCACCCTGCAGAAGATCGTCGACGTGCACTACCCGGACATCAAGAAGGACCTGGTCAGCGAAGCGCTGGACGTGTTCTTCGACGTGCGCAAGGTGCCGGGCCTGAAGAAGAAGCCTTCGACCTCCGAACTGGTGGACTGGCTGAAGCTGCTGATGGCCGACAACATCGGCGAAGCGGTGCTGCGCGAACGCGATCCGACCAAGGCCATCCCGCCCCTGGCCGGTGCGCTGGTGAAAAACGAACAGGACGTGCAACTGCTGGAGCGTCTGGCGTTCATGAGCCGTCGCGGCACCCGCTAAGAGGCTGATGCCATGTTGCTCAACCTGTTCAATGAAATGCGCGCAGCCAAGGTGCCGGTCTCGGTGCGTGAACTGCTGGACCTGATCAACGCGCTGAAACAGCGCGTGACCTTCGCCGACATGGACGAGTTCTATTACCTGTCCCGGGCGATCCTGGTGAAGGACGAAAAGCATTTCGACAAGTTCGACCGGGCCTTCGGCGCCTACTTCAATGGCCTGGAAAAGCTCGACGATCATCTTCAGGCATTGATCCCCGAAGACTGGCTGCGCAAGGAGTTCGAGCGCTCGCTGACCGATGAAGAGCGCGCGGCGATCCAGTCCCTCGGCGGCCTGGACAAGCTGATCGAAGAGTTCAAGAAACGCCTCGAAGAACAGAAGGAACGCCACGCCGGTGGCAACAAGTGGATCGGCACCGGTGGCACCAGCCCGTTCGGCTCCGGCGGTTTCAACCCGGAAGGCATTCGGGTCGGTGACGCCGGCAAGCGCCAGGGCAAGGCGGTCAAGGTCTGGGACCAGCGCGAATACAAGAACCTCGACGACTCGGTCGAGCTGGGCACCCGCAACATCAAGGTCGCCCTGCGGCGCTTGCGCAAGTTTGCCCGTCAGGGCGCGGCGGAAGAGCTGGACATCGATGGCACCATCGACCATACCGCCAAGGATGCCGGCCTGCTGAACATCCAGATGCGTCCGGAACGGCGCAACACCGTCAAGCTGTTGCTGCTGTTCGACATCGGCGGCTCGATGGACGCCCATGTGAAGATCTGCGAGGAGTTGTTCTCGGCCTGCAAGACCGAGTTCAAGCATCTGGAGTACTTCTACTTCCACAACTTCATTTATGAATCGGTGTGGAAGAACAACATGCGCCGCACCTCCGAGCGCACTTCGACCATGGACCTGCTGCACAAGTACGGCGCCGACTACAAAGTGATCTTCATCGGTGACGCCGCCATGGCGCCCTACGAAATCACCCAGGCGGGCGGCAGCGTCGAGCACTGGAACGAAGAAGCCGGGTATGTGTGGATGCAGCGGTTCAAGGAGAAGTACAAGAAGCTTATCTGGATCAACCCCTATCCGAAGGACACTTGGGGCTATACCTCATCGACCAACATCGTGAGGGATTTGATCGACGACCAGATGTATCCGCTGACCTTGCGGGGGTTGGAGGAAGGGATGCGGTTTTTGTCCAAGTAATCCTGGTAGCCCTTCAGGCCGCCATCGCTGGCAAGCCAGGCTCCCACAGGGATTGAGGTAGTTCACAAATTATGTGAGCAACCTCAATCCCTGTGGGAGCCTGGCTTGCCAGCGATGCTTTTAGCTGTTCAAAAAACGCTGCAAATACGCGACATGTTCACGATGGGCGACATCCTGCACCACGGGTTTCAACCGCACCTGCGCCCCCGGCAAACACTGCGCCAGCCGCGCCAGCGCCAACGGCGTCAACGCCCCCAGGCGCGGATATCCACCAATGGTCTGCCGATCATTGAGCAACACGATCGGCTGCCCGTCCGGCGGCACCTGCACGGCCCCCAACGGAATCCCCTCGGAAATCATCGGTTTACCCTGATACTGCAACGCCGTGCCCAACAGGCGAATGCCCATGCGGTCGGCGCGACTGTCGAGGCTCCACACGCTGTTGAACGCATCGAACAGGCTCTGCCCGCTGAACTCGCCGATCTGAGCACCGAGGACCAGGTCCAACGGAGTATCAAGGTTCAGATTTGGTCGCTGGTCTGCGGTCAACTCCCGCAACAACATCACCGAATTACCCGAGTAGCTCAAACCCGCACCTTTGCTCAAAGCGCGCCCCATGCCGTCAAGGCCGCCGAGCTCCTCACGGACCACCGTCGCGCTGCTGCCCAGGACTTTCGGTGCAGCAAAACCACCCGGCGCCGCCAGATAGGCGCGGGCGCCGAGCAACGGCTGGGTGAATTGCAAACGCTGTCCCTTGTGCAGCCGGAAACTGCGCCACGGCGCCAGCGTTTCGCCGTCCACCTGCGCGCCCAGATCCGCCCCGGCCAAGGCCAGCACGCAATCTTCCTCGGCCACGACGGTGAACCCGCCGAGGGTGACTTCGATCACCGGCGCATCCAGCCCGTTGCCCAGCAGCCAGTTGGCCCAGGACATCGAACGCCAATCGGCCGCGCCGCCCTGGGTCACGCCCAGGTGCCGCACGCCAAATCGACCGGCATCCTGCAACAGGCACAGCGGCGTACTCGCTTCAATCGTCAGACGGCTCATGCCAGGGCCTCCAGTGGCGTATCGTCACCACCCAGGTTGATGAACTCGGCATGGCCGACCGCTTCGAACCGAACCGTGTCGCCGGGTTGCATCAGGCTGTAGCCATCACGGTTGCGGTCGAACAATCTGGCCGGCGTGCGGCCGATCAGGTTCCAGCCCCCCGGCGACACCACCGGGTAAGCCGCCGTTTGCCGTTCGGCGATGCCGACACTGCCGGCGGCGACTTTCTTGCGTGGCGTGTTCAGGCGCGGTGCCGCGAGCACCTCTTCCACCAGCCCCATGAAGGCGAAGCCCGGTGCAAAACCCAGGGCGAACACCTGGTATTCGCGCTCGCAGTGACGACGGATCACCTCCTCCACCGCCAATCCGCTGCGCTGCGACAGCAGGCTCAACTCCGGCCCGACACTCAAGTCGTACCACACCGGCAGCACATGACATTGGCCGCGGGCATGCGCGTTGGGCGACAGGTCGATCAAGGCTTCGGCAATCAACTCCCGGGCCTGGGCAGGACTCAGCGCGGTCAGGTCGTAATGCACCATCAAGGTCGTGTAGGACGGCACCAGATCGATCAGATATTCACCGAATGCGCCGCGCAGACTTTCGCTGGCCGCCAGCATCCACGGCATGTTGGCTTCGGCAATCTCATCGAACAGGCGCACCATCAGGCAATCCAGCGCCACCACTTCCACTCGCAGCTTCATGACGCGTTCTGCCGGTTCAAGGCTTCACGGATGCGTTGCACGGCTGCGACCGAACTGGCGTTGTCGCCGTGTACGCAAAGGGTGTTGGCCTGCAAATGCAGGGCGCTGCCATCGCTGGCGGTGAGCGGATCGCCACAGGCAATGGTCAGCGCCTGCCCGATGATTGTTTCCGGGTCGTGATGCACCGCTCCCGGCAGTTGTCGCGAGACCAGCTTGCCGGCGCTGTCGTAAGCCCGGTCGGCGAAGGCCTCGAACCACAGGGTCACGCCGTATTCATCGCCCATTTGTTGGGCGGCGCTGTTGTCGCGGGTTGCCATCAACACCAACGGCAGGTTGCGGTCATAGGACGCCACCGCTTGCAGCACGGCGCGCAGCTGGACCGGGTTGGCCATCATGTCGTTGTACATCGCGCCATGGGGTTTGACGTAACTGACCCGACCGCCCTGGGCCCGGCAGATGCCGTCGAGGGCGCCGATCTGGTAATGCAGGATGTCTTGCAGTTCCTGGGTGGCATAGGCCATGGAACGCCGGCCGAACCCCACCAGGTCCTGATAGGCCGGATGCGCGCCAATTTGCACACCGTGGCTGAGGGCCAGGCTGACGGTCTTGCGCATGATGCTCGGGTCGCCGGCGTGAAAGCCGCAGGCGATGTTGGCGCAATCGATGAAGGGCATGATTTCTGCGTCCAGACCCATGGTCCAGCTGCCGAAACTCTCGCCGATGTCGCAGTTCAATAGCAGGCGGCTCACTCGGAACACTCCTGTAGGCTTTATTCTTTTCAGCTGCGGGACATATCTGTATGACAGCCCCGCAGATTATCAGTTACTGGGCGTCGAGTTGCTTGCCACGGGTTTCCGGCAGGCTCAGGGCCGCGAGGATCACCACGCCGTAGGACACCGCAGCAAAGGCACCGATGCCGACGCTCAGCGGCACGGTCTGGCTGAGCAGGCCGATCAGCAGCGGGAACAACGCCGCCAGCGCCCGGCCGATGTTGTAGCAAAAACCCTGGCCCGAACCGCGAATGCGCGTAGGAAACAGCTCGGTCAGGAACGCGCCCATGCCACTGAAAATCCCCGAGGCGAAGAAGCCCAGCGGAAAGCCCAACCACAGCATCACGCCGTTGCTGACCGGCAATTGCGTGTACAGCAGCACAATGGTGAACGAACCGACGGCGAACAGGATGAAGTTCTTCTTGCGTCCGAGGATGTCGGTCAAATAGGCGCTGATGACATAACCCACGTAGGAACCGACGATCACCATCGCCAGATAACCGCTGGTATTGAGTACGCTCAAGCCGCGTTCATTCTTCAGGAAAGTCGGTAGCCAGGACGTGATCGCGTAGTAACCGCCCAGCGCGCCGGTGGTCAGCAACGAAGCGCGAATCGTGGTGAATAGCATGCCGGGGGCGAAAATCTCGTAGAACTTCGCCGGGTTGCTCGGCTCCTGTTTCGCTTTGGCCTGACGATAGATTTCCGGGTCCTTGACCAGACGGCGGACAAAAATCACGAAAATCGCCGGCACGATGCCGAGGATGAACAGCGCACGCCAGGCGTCTTCCGGTGGCAATACCGAGAACAGCAGCGCATACAGAATCGCCGTCAGCCCCCAACCCAGCGCCCAGCCGGACTGCACCATGCCCACGGCCTTGCCGCGGTCCTGGGCGCGAATCACCTCGCCGATCAGCACCGCACCGGCCGTCCATTCGCCGCCGAAGCCGAAGCCCATCAACGTGCGGGCGATCAGCAGTTGCTCGTAGCTCTGGGCGAAGCCGCAGAGGAAGGTGAAGAAGGCAAACCACAGCACGGTCAGTTGCAAGGTGCGTACGCGACCGATGCGGTCGGAGAGTATCCCCGCCACCCAACCGCCGATGGCCGAAGCGATCAGCGTGCTGGTGTGAATCAGCCCGGCCTGGCCGGTGGTGATGCCCCACATGGCAATCAGGGTCGGCACCACGAAGCTGAGCATCTGGGTGTCCATGCCGTCCAGGCCATAGCCGATCTTGCAGCTCCAGAAGGTGCGGCGTTCCTGCTGATTGATGTTGCGGTACCAGTCGAAAGGTCCCGGGCGGGCCGAGGCTTTCGGGATGGCAGTGGTGTCGGGCGCACTCATGGCAAATCTCCGCGCTGATTTTATTGGTATTGTTCTGAGCCCCGACG
This sequence comes from Pseudomonas sp. S2_H10, assembly GCF_054668285.1. Lineage (NCBI taxonomy): Bacteria > Pseudomonadati > Pseudomonadota > Gammaproteobacteria > Pseudomonadales > Pseudomonadaceae > Pseudomonas > Pseudomonas sp. S2_H10. Next base: position 5,306,157 of record NZ_CP162754.1, on the reverse strand, counting down.
ACGCCTATCGTGGGAACCGGATGCGCCGATTTTTGGACGCGCGCCCCTGCTGCGTCCAACTAATAAAAACCCGCCTTAGCCATAAGAAATCTTTATCCCATGAACCTGAAGTTTCTCGAGACCTTTGTCTGGGTCGCCCGACTCAAGAGTTTTCGCCTGACCGCCGACAAGCTCTTCACCACTCAGGCTTCGATTTCCAGCCGTATCGCCGTGCTCGAAGGCGAGCTCGGGGTAAAGCTGTTCCTGCGGGATTCGCGCGGCGTGAGCCTGACCCCCGAAGGCCTGAAAGTGCTCGATTACGCCGAGCGCATGATGGACACCATGCAAGCGCTCAAACAGTCGATCGAGACCCGTTCGAGCAAGGCCGGACGGGTGCGCATCGGCGTGATGGACACGGTGATCCACACCTGGCTCAGCCCCTTGGTGGCGCAGATGACCGATCACTACCCGCTGGTGGAAATCGAGCTGGTGGCCGATACCTCGCTGAACCTCTGCGATCAGCTGCAAAAAGGTTTTCTCGATGTGATCCTGCAGACCGATCTGCTGCGCCAGGAAAGCGTGCGCAGCCTGGAACTGGCCAGCCATCCCATGGGCTGGATCGTCGCCAGCAACGCCATTTACAACCGCGAGTATTCAGGCGTCGCCGATCTGGCGAACGAGCGGATCATTACCTACTCGAAAAACTCCCACCCGCATCAGCAAGTGCTCGCCCTGATGCAGGCCAATGGCGTGCTGGCGCCACGCTTGAACTGCGTGAACTCGGTGTCGGCGATTACCCGGCTGCTGCGCGACGGCTTTGGCATCGGCGCATTGCCACCGGTGCTGGTGGCCGAAGAGCTGGCACGGGGCGAATTGACCCTGCTGGACATCGATCAGCGACCACCCGACCTGCAGGTGGTGGTGTCGTGGCGAGTGGGCGTGGAGTGGGTCGAGGAGATTGTCGCGCTGTGCCAGCAGGTGCTGGAGGAGTACGCGTTGAAGGTGGGCGAACACTACATCACCCTGGCTGACTGAACGCATCCTGTGGCGAGGGGGCTTGCCCCCTCGCCACAAGGGACCGCGCATTTTTACAGCCCGCGCAAATCCCGCTCTTCAATCGGCCGGCTCTGGCGCAGACGCCTTCCACCCAGCACCACCCAGTCGATCAGCCGGAACAGGCACTCAATCCCGAACGACAGCAGCAAGGCGCCGCTCATGCCCCAGGTCATCGCCTCGGGCGTCAACAGGATCTGGTAGCTGTAGCCATTCCAGGTTTCCTTGCGGATGTCGGGGTCGGCGGCCAGCACCACTTGCAGGAAGCGGATGTACCAAGGCCCCTGCATCGCCTGGAATTGCTTGTCCAGCGCCAGTTGACGAGTCAGCAGATTGCTCAGGCTGTCGGCGTCGCTGCGAAAGATCGGGTCTTCGCTGGCTCGGTAATGGGCCACCAGGGCCTGCATGTCACCCTTGAAAAACTGATTGGCGGTGTTCTGAAAACCGCTCAACCCGGCTTGCGCCTCGATCAGATGGGCTTCGACGCGTTTGGCGTAATCACTGATGAAGCCCGGTACCTGAACACCGATCAACAGGCCCGCCGCAAACAACACCAGCCGTAGATAACTGAGCAACATGCAAGGAGTCCTTATTCGGTCGTGCCCTGACTGACGCATTCACCGCGTCGCCACAGGCTCCATTGACCCGGTTCGTAGCGGGTCCAGGTTTCGTTTTCGGTCAGGGGTTCGGTGGCGATGACGGTGACCACGTCGTTGGGCGTGGTTTCGGCCTGAAAATCGACGATCACGTCGACATCTTTCAAGCGCGCCGGACCAAACGGGGCACGACGGGTGATTTGCGCCAGTTTGGTCGAGCAATAACAGAACAGCCAGTCGCCATCGCTGAGCAGGCAGTTGAACACGCCTTTGCTGCGATATTCGGCGCAAGCAGCCACCAGGTCCGGCAGCAGTTCTTCGACCTCGACCGGCTCGGGGAACGCCGCGCGTACGCGGTTGAGCAAATCGCAGAACGCCGCTTCGCTGTCGGTATCACCCACGGGGCGGTAGAAACTGGCCGTTGGCTGAAAGTCAGCCAACTGGCCGTTATGCGCGAAACACCAGTTGCGCCCCCACAGCTCACGGACGAACGGATGGGTGTTGGACAGGCAGACTTTGCCGACGTTGGCCTGGCGGATATGCCCGATCACCACTTCGCTCTTGATCGGATAGCGCTGCACCAGGTTCGCGACTTCCGACTCGCAGCTCGCCGCCGGGTCCTGGAACAGCCGCAGCCCGCGACCTTCATAGAAGGCAATGCCCCAGCCATCGCGGTGCGGGCCGGTGCGGCCACCGCGCTGCATCAGCCCGGTGAAGCTGAACACGATATCGGTCGGGACATTGGCGCTCATGCCCAATAACTCACACATGCTCAGACTCTCACTCGATCGCAGGGGGCACGGTTACAGACGGGGTTCGACGCGCATCCGCTGAGGATTGCTCGGCACGGGAGGACGACCGTATCGATCATCGCCGGCACCGCCGAACGGTTGATCGTCTTCGGATTCTTCAGTGCGCGCAGCGGTTTTGGCGGCGGCAGCCTGTTCCTTGCGGGCGTTGGAGGCGCGCTCGATGGGGAAACGGATCGCCACCAGCACCAGGTAAAGGCCGAACGCGATCATGCCGTACATGAACAGATCGGAAATCGCCCGCCAGGCGTTGTTGCCGACCTTGAACAACAGGTCGAGCGCCGTAATGGCGATGGCCGGTGCGACTTTATCCTTGACCGGGTCGATGATGGTCGGGCTGAACAGCAACACCGCCATCAGCAGCCGCAGCGGCTCGCGCAACCATCGCCACATCCAGCGGGTCAAGCGCATCCACACCAACAGGCAGCCCAAAGCGGCAAAGGCGTAGAGGCCCCAAGCGATCAGATAGTCGTTCTCGGTCATGGTGTCCATGGCAAGGCAGGCAAAGAGGCGCTTATGATAACGGCTTTTCGCCCATCAGGCTGCATCAATGCCTGACAACCAGGCTCCCACAGATGGCGAAGCCCCTATTCCGTACACTGTTCGAGAGTCCTTCATGCCCCTATCCGCCAACACTTGCGACGCCCCGATTGCCCACAAGGCTGAAGGTTCCGACCCGTATGCCTGGCTGCAAGAGCGCGACACCGACGCAGTGCTCGACTACCTGAAAGCCGAAAACACCTATCAGGAGGCGCAAACCGCCGACCAGGCCGGGCTGCGCGAAACCCTGTTCGAGGAGATCAAGGGACGGATTCTCGAGACCGACCTGTCCCTGCCCTCGCCCTGGGGACCGTATCTGTACTACACCCGCACCACGGCGGGCGATGAGTACGCCCGGCATTACCGCTGCCCGCGCCCGGCCGATGACAGCCTGACCCTCGACGAAAGCCGCGAACAACTGCTCCTGGACCCTAACGAACTGGCCAACGGCGGTTTCTTTTCCCTGGGTGCTTTCAGTGTCAGCCCGGATCATCAGCGCCTGGCCTACAGCATCGACTCAAGCGGCGATGAGATTTACACGCTGTTCGTGAAGGAATTGTCCGACGGTCGTGTCAGCGAGCTGGAGTTCCAGGACTGTGACGGCAGCATGACTTGGGCCAACGACAGCCTGACCCTGTTCTTTGGCGAACTGGACGACACCCATCGCCCGCACAAACTGTATCGCTATCGACTGGACGGTACGGCGGCTGAAGAAGTGTTCCATGAGCCGGACGGTCGTTTCTTCATGCATTGCTACCGCTCAAGCTCCGAACAGCAGTTGCTGCTGTCCGTGGGCAGCAAGACCACCAGTGAAGTCTGGGTCCTCGATGCCAACCAGCCGCAGCAAGCCTTTACCTGCATCGCACCGCGAGTCGAGGACCATGAGTACGACGTCGACCACGGCGCACTGGACGGGCAATGGACCTGGTTCATTCGCAGCAACCGTGACGGGATCAATTTCGCCCTGTACACCGCCATCGATACCGGCGCGGCACCGGCCGAAACCCATTGGCAGAACCTGATCCCCCACAGCGACACGGTGATGATCGACGGCATCAGCCTGAACACCGGCGCCATGACCCTGAGCCTGCGGGTCGGCGGCTTGCCGGTCATCGAGGTGCACCCGCAAGGCCTGGCGCCTTATCGCGTGCAACTGCCGGATGCGGCCTACAGCCTGCACGTGCAGAACAGCCTGGAATTCGAAAGCGAGCGGATCCGCCTGCGCTACGAAGCGTTGAACCGCCCGGCGCAAATCCGCCAGCTTGAACTGGCGACCGGCGAACAGAAAGTCCTCAAGCAAACCCCGGTGCTCGGCCCGTTCGATGCCGACGCCTACGTCAGCCAGCGCCTTTGGGCCACTGCGCCGGACGGCACGCAAGTGCCGATCAGCCTGGTGATCAAGCGCGCAGACCTCGGCAAGCCCGTGCCGCTGTACCTCTACGGCTATGGTGCCTACGGCGAAAGCCTCGACCCGTGGTTTTCCCATGCGCGCCTGAGCCTGCTGGATCGCGGCATGGCGTTTGCCATTGCCCACGTGCGCGGCGGCGGCGAACTGGGGGAAGCCTGGTATCGCGCCGGCAAGCAGGAGCACAAGCACAACACCTTCAGCGACTTTATCGCCTGCGCCGAACACCTGATCGCCCAGGGCTTTACCACGGCAGCGCAGTTGGCGATCAGCGGCGGCAGCGCTGGTGGCTTGCTGATCGGCGCAGTGCTCAATCAACGGCCCGAGTTGTTCGGCGCCGCCATCGCCGAAGTGCCGTTCGTCGACGTGCTCAACACCATGCTCGACCCTGAGCTGCCATTGACCGTCACGGAATACGACGAGTGGGGTAACCCTGAAGAGCCGGACGTCCATGATCGGATCAAGGCCTACGCCCCGTACGAAAACGTCAGCGCGCAAGCGTATCCGGCGACCCTGGTGATCGCTGGCTACAACGACAGCCGCGTACAGTATTGGGAGGCGGCCAAGTGGGTGGCGAAATTACGCGCGACCAAGACCGACAGCAATCCGCTATTGCTCAAGACTGAACTGGGTGCCGGGCACGGCGGAATGAGCGGTCGATATCAGGGATTGCGTGACGTAGCACTCGAATATGCGTTTTTGTTCAAGGTTCTGGGCATCGCCTGAGGAACTCGGGCCGACGAACCGGTCTTAATTCCGCACGCCGCAGGCCGATACACTGCATATCCCCTGTGGGAGCGAGCCTGCTCGCGAAAGCGGTGGCACATTCAATATCTCCATTGGCTGTGACAACCCATTCGCGAGCAGGCTCGCTCCCACAAGAACGGCTCAACCCCGGAACAACAGACACTACAAAAAGACCGTGACGACATGTCTGAATCAACCTTTCTGAACAACGAAATTCGCGACTGGCTGATGGATTGCGGCCTGTTCAATCAGTTGCTGCCGGCGGACTTCGCCGCGGCTTCGGGCTACTTCAGTATCAGCACCATTGCCCAGGGCGAGGAAATCTTCCAGGAGGGTGATGCCGGCAGTTTCATGTGCATCATCCATACCGGTCAGGTGGCGGTGCAGAAAACCACCGCTGACGGGCAACGCGTCACCATCGCCACCTTGCGCAGCGGCCGCTCGTTCGGCGAGATGGCCGTGCTCGACGGCGAACGGCGCTCGGCCAGTTGCGTGGCCGCGAGCAACTGTCAGTTGCTCAACCTGGGCAAGGACTCGCTGGAAAAGATGCTCAACGACGCACCGAAAATCGCCGCCAAGATCATTCGCGCCCTCGCCGTGTCGCTGTCCAAACGCTTGCGCATGGCCGACGGTCAGTTGCTTTCGCAGCAGGTCTAGCCGCCTGGCGACTTGGGTTTGGGCGGATTCGGTTCAATCCCCGGCACGGGCTGGTCCTTGGTCGGCGGGCTCGGCATTTCAATCGGCACCAACGGCGGGCCGCTACTGCCCGGCCCGACTTTCGGCAAAGGCGCCGGGCTGATTTGCGGGTACGGTGTGGGCGTCGCGGTGCCGGGTGAACCGGGCATCGGCGCGGGGCTGACGGGAATCGATTGCAGCTGTTGCGCCTGCACTGCAGTTATCGAGAGCGCGGCCAGGGCAATGACCGTTAGAATGGTGCGCTTCATCAATGGCTCCGTTGGCCTTGTCGTCATAAACAGGCTACTCCCAACTGCGTCTGTTTGCCCTCCCGAGTTCTGCCAATTTTCTTCAAGAGAGCCCCATGAAACGTTTCGTTCTGCTGGACACCACCCCCATTCCTGAAAACGGCGGTGCCCTGTGCCTGTTCGAATACGGCGAGGATTTCGTCATCAAGATCCAGGGTGGCGATGGCGGACAATTGATGAACACGCGCATGCATGGCTCCGAAGATGCCCTGGCCGAGATTCCGTGCCGCAAGGTCGCCGGTCGACCGAACTCACGGGTGCTGATCGGCGGCCTGGGCATGGGCTTCACCCTCGCTTCGGCGCTCAAGCACCTGGGCAAGACCGCCGAAGTGGTGGTGGCCGAGCTGGTTCCCGGTGTCGTTGAGTGGAACCGTGGGCCGCTGGGCGAGAAGGCTGGCAACCCGCTGCTCGACCCGCGGACGGTGATTCGCATGGAAGACGTGGCCAAGGTCCTGCAAGCCGAACCCCAGGGCTTCGATGCCATCATGCTCGACGTCGACAACGGCCCCGAAGGCCTGACCCAGAAAGCCAACAGCTGGCTGTATTCCGCCGGCGGCCTGAGCGCCTGCGCCAAGGCCCTGAGGCCAAAAGGCGTGCTGGCCGTCTGGTCGGCCAGCGCTGACCGGCAATTTTCCGACAAACTGAAGAAAGCCGGGTTCAAGGCCGAGGAAGTGCAGGTCTTCGCCCATGGCAACAAGGGCACCCGCCACACCATCTGGATTGCCGAGAAGCTCAAGGGCTAGGCTAAACTTCACCCTATAACCGTCATTAGTCTTTCTACAAAGGTGAACCCATGAGTTCGTCCACCCCGACCAACACTTCGAAGCTGGATCGCATCCTCGCCGACAACCAGCGCGACAAGGAAATGGGCTACCGCGACAAGGCCCTGAAGATGTACCCGCACGTCTGTGGCCGCTGCGCCCGTGAGTTCTCCGGCAAGCGCCTGAGCGAACTGACCGTGCACCACCGCGACCACAACCACGACAACAACCCGCAGGATGGCTCGAACTGGGAATTGTTGTGCCTGTACTGCCACGATAACGAGCACTCGCGGTACACCGACCAGCAGTATTTCGACGAAGGCTCGCTGAGCACGCCAAAAATCGCCAAGGCCACGCATAACCCGTTTGCGGCGTTGGCCGGGTTGATGAAAAAAGAAGACTGAAACTGAGCTGCCCCCATCGCGGGCAAGCCCGCTCCCACAGGTTCTCTGGTGTACACAAAATGTGTGAACGACGGAGACCTCTGTGGGAGCGGGCTTGCCCGCGATAGCAAGAGTCCTGCCACCACCAATCTCCAAACTGACCGCTGCCGCCCAATCCCCGTATAATCGCGCTTTTTTCCCGAAAGGCACCCCGCTCGTGGCAGACAAACGGTACAGCTGCATTGGTTTGTATAACCCCAAGTCACCGGAGAACGTCGGTTCGGTGATGCGCGCCGCTGGCTGTTATGGCGTGGCGTCGGTGTTCTACACCGGCAAGCGCTATGAGCGCGCCGCCGACTTCGTCACCGATACCAAGCGCGTGCACTACGACATCCCGCTGATCGGCATCGACGACCTGAAGAAAATCCTGCCGCTCAACTGTGTGCCCGTCGCCGTGGAACTGGTCGAAGGCGCCCGCCCGTTGCCGGAATACACCCACCCGGATCGCGCGCTCTACATCTTCGGCCCGGAAGACGGATCGCTGGATAAAGAGATTCGCGACTGGTGCGAAGACGTGGTCTACATTCCGACCACCGGCTGCATGAACCTGGCCGCCACAGTCAACGTCGTGCTCTACGACCGCATGGCCAAGGGGCTCAATACCCGCTCCGGGCCAAAATTTCGTTGAATCGCCACACATCCGATTGAACAAGCGGCCCGCCCACGCAGTCAGCTTGATTATCGACCACACAAGCCTGGAGACAGACCATGAGCGAACTCAAACGCGTCGAGCGTATCGAATCCACCCCGTTCCAGAGCCCCTCCGAGCAGAACGTGCAGGGCTGGGAACGCATCGGTTCAATCGCCGGCGGTGTGGTGATGGTGGGCAAGGGTCTGCGCCGCGGCGGGATCTTCGGCTTGATCCAGGTGGCCATCGGCGGGGTGGCCCTGGCGCGCGGTATCACCGGCCACAGCTCGGCGAAAAGCCTGCTGGAGAAAGGCCGTCAGGACATGAATAACGTTCGGGCGAAAATCCAGCGCGCGGGTGAAGAGCTGAGCCAGTTGAAGGCCAATGCCGAGGCGGCGACCAAAACCGCCACCGTTACCGGCAATGATTCGTTGAAGTCGCCGAAAGCCGGGGGTTGATCAGGCTTGTCCGGCGGGGCTGATGGCCCTATCGCGAGCAAGCTCGCTCCCACAGGGTTATGTGGCGTTCACGACATTTGTGTTCACCCCCAATCACTGTGGGAGCGAGCTTGCTCGCGATGACGGACTCACTGAATCAACTCGGTACTCAGTACCTTTGAGGATCCACCGATCACGCTCTCGCTGAGCTGAACGAACGTCTTGGTATCGATATCCCCCAGCCGCATCGCCCCGCGCAATACGTCATCCAGCGACCGCTTATTGTGGGTTTTCAGGCGAATCTCGCTGTCCAGCTCCTGCAGCAACACCACCGCCCTGGCCACCTGCGCAGAGCTGACCCGCCCGCCGCGCAGCGTGGTGACTTTCTGGCTGCTCCTGACCAGCTTGCCGTGCAGGCTCGCGTAGCGCTCATCGCTCATGCCACCGGCCCGGCGCACCAGTTCGATGGCGTAATACTCGGCAAAGCCTTCCGCGATCCAGTCACTGCGCTGCGTGCCGTTGATCCGCCCGAACATCTGGGCCAACTCGCGGACCAGGGCACTGCTACCGCTTTCGCTGACCAACGGCAGGTGACTGTTGAGGTAGATCGACTCATGCGCCGACTGACTGCCGCGCCACATCGGATCATTGGCCCCGACGATCAGCAGTTTGCCAGGGTGTCGCGGGTACAACGCCTGCACCTGCGGCCAGACGAACGTCAGCAGGGTCAGCACATCCATACGGCGCATGCCCTGCCCCAGCGGCGAGGCGACGGCGACTTCAGTCTCGCCCAGACGAGTGCGGCGGCTGCCCAGCTGGCCGGCGAGCATCCAGCCAGTAGGCCGGTCGAACAGTCGGGAGGGGTTATCGATACGGAATTTGTTCTTGCCGATCCGTGGCCAGGCGGTTTCAACGCTCTTCCAGCCAGCGGGCAGTTCGAATTCAAGGCGTGAAACCAGTTCGGTGCCATCCTGCTGATCGAGCCTCGCCGCCGGCACCAGGTCGTCGCCGCGCATCAACGCCCAGTCTGGCGTCATGCGCGAGTCAAAACTGCCGTTCTTGCGCCCGTGGCTGATTTTCACGCGGAAGGTCAGGCTGGCCTTGTCGGCCGCCGGGCGCCAGACACCGCGCGCCGCCTTGCCGGGGCTCAGTTGCCATTGGCCGTCGGCCTTGAAATCGCTGAAGTGGCTGCCGTCGCCGAGGTTGAAATCCAGGCTGCGTACGGCCGAGCCCTGGGCGAGCGTCAGGCGCACTTCGGCCTGATCGCTCTGCGGCAACAGGCGCACGTGATAATCCAGATCGACCTTGTTCGCCGCCCATACGGGCGCACCCACCACCAACAATCCAACGATCCACGCCCGCCGCCATCCCACAGCCATACACACTCCTTCGTGAAAGGTTGAACCTCAGGCCATCAGCCTGCGCGGAATATCAGGTGATCTTCCCAATCATCTTCCGCCACGCTGCCCTCGGCGAGCATGCGCCCGGACTGGGAAATCCGCTCGTGATGCACGGCGTCGCGATCGCCGCACACCAGGTGATGCCACAACGGCAGGTCCTTGCCTTCGCTGACCAGGCGATAGCCGCAGGTCGGCGGCAGCCATTTGAACTCGTCGGCCTTGCCCGGCGTGAGCTGGATACAGTCCGGCACCGAGTCACGACGGTTAGGATAGTCGGTGCACTGGCAGGTTTTCAGGTCCAGCAGCTTGCAGGCGATGCGCGTGTAATAAACGCTGTTGTCGTCTTCGTCCTCAAGCTTTTGCAGGCAGCACAAGCCACAGCCGTCGCACAGCGATTCCCATTCCTCCTGATCGAGTTGATCGAGGGTTTTGCGTTTCCAGAACGGTTCTACTTTGGCGGCCATGGTTCGAGCATCGACATCAGGTGGTGAAAAGGCCGCCAGTCTAGTGCCCCACGCCCCGCGGGCCAAGCATTGGCGACTGTCGGTAGAACGGGCTTGTGAGTTTTCGCGCTGCCAAGTAGGGTTTTGCGTCGCCCCCACTTTCAAACGTAGCAAGGAATCTCTTGATGAGTGCCAATCCACGCGTTGCCGATTACGCCATTCACCCCCAGTTCACCGATCGCTGGTCGCCCCGCGCCTTCACGGGCGAAGTGATCCCGCAGGAAACCCTGCTGAGCTTCTTCGAAGCCGCACGCTGGGCCCCCTCGGCGTACAACTCGCAACCCTGGCGCTTCCTTTACGCACGTCGCGACACGCCGAACTGGGAGCGTTACCTGGGCCTGCTGAACGAATTCAACCGCAGCTGGGCGCAACATGCGTCGGCCCTGGTGATCGTGATTTCGAAAACCACCTTCACCGCGCCTGGCGCCAGCGAAGAAACCCCGGCCCTGTGGCACACCTTCGACACCGGCTCGGCCTGGGGCCACCTGGCCTTGCAAGCGAGCCTGAGCGGCTGGCACACCCACGGCATGGCCGGTTTCGACCAGGAACTGACCCGCAAGGAGCTCAACATTCCTGAAGGCTACGCCCTGCACGCCGCCGTCGCGGTGGGCAAGCTGGGGGACAAGGCCAGCCTGGCGGATTACCTGCAAGCCCGAGAAGAGCCAAGCCCGCGTCGTTCGTTGAGCGAGCTGGCGGCTGAAGGTGATTTCACCCTCTAAGCCACTGCACAAAACATTGTGGGAGCGAGCTTGCTCGCGATGGCGGCAGGACATTCAACATTGATGTTGGATGTACAGGCCCCATCGCGAGCAAGCTCGCTCCCACATGTTTGGTGCTCCAGGCAGAATCAGCGGTGGATTTAATACCCGCGTTCAAAATCCACTTCCCCGCGCAACGCCTCTCCCGCCTGATACGCCCGCAGGTTTTCGACAAACAGCTTCACCATCATCGACGGCGAAGTCGGTGCCGAGCTGTGCCCGGTGAGCAGCAGGCCCCAGGCTGTCCAGAAAGGATGCCGCTGGGGCAAGGGTTCCTGACGGCAGACGTCAATTACCGCGCCCGCCAGATGCCCTTCCTTCAAGGCTTCCACCAGGTCCGCATCGACCACCGCCACACCGCGCCCGGCGTTGATGAACAACCCGGTCGGCTTGAATTGCTTGAACAGCGCCGCGTCGTAGATATCGTGGGTTTCCACGGTGTTCGGCAGCAGATTGACCACGTAATCGACTTCACCGACCAGCCGCGGCAGATCCGCCAGTGCACCGACTTCGATAAACGGTGCCTGTTCCCGCGCGCTGCTGGCGACGCCATACAACTCGACACCAAACGGCACGAGGAACTGCGCGACACTTTGGCCGATATCGCCCGTGCCGACGATCAGCACCTTGCGCCCCGCCAGGCTCTGGCCATGGCGGCTGTCCCATTTGCGCTCGACCTGGCTGACCAACCGCGCCAGCACTTCACGTTCGTGACCGAGCATGTACGTGAGCACGTACTCGGCCATGACCTGACCGAAGATGCCGACTGCTCGCGTCAGCCGATAGTGCCGCGGCAAGCCATCGGCCAGCAGCGGCGTGATGCCGGCCCAGGTCGATTGCAGCCACTGCGGTTGATGACCCTGGCGCAACAGGGTCGCCAGCAGGTCAGGCTGGCCGAGCCACACCGGGCAATCGGCGGCCTGGCTGGCCAGCTCGGCGGAATCACCGCTGGTCAGCACCTCAAGTTCCGGTGCGGCCTCGCGCAACAGTTGGGCGTACACGGGGTGGTCGTGTTCAGCAATCAGGACGCGCATGCTTCAAACCTTTCAAAAACAGTGCAGACGGCCGCCGACGGAGCCGTGCTCCATCGATGCTGCCATCGCTAAAATCAATCAGTGTTTCATAACCACTCTGAACAGACCCTGTCTGCCACTCACATCGGATCGTTGCGACGCAACAATTCTTCCGGCAAGTGCTCGATGTACTCGTCTTCGGCAGGCGGCATTTGCAGGTGATAACCCTGTTTGTCGAGGTTTTCCAGCACGACCTCGATGTCCTCGCGCGACAGTTTGCGCTCCGGGGACAGCACCAGGTCGAACGCGTGGATGGGCTTGCCGAAGGCTGTCATCAGGGGATCCGGTACGCGCTCCAGAGCGTCACTCTTGAGCACATACAGGTACATTTCGTTTCGCTTCGAGCTGCGGTAGATGGAACAAATACGTTTCAAGGCTGTTCTCCGGCGGCGGCCAGGCTGTCGAGCAGCGCCTGGCCCATCAATTCGCGGCGCCAGCCACGCAGCGAATCAGGCAATTGGTAGGGACCATTGGGGAAGCCGCTCTTGAGCAGCGCTTCCAGGGTTTTCTTGCGCAGCATCAGTTCCGGCGTGATGTTCAGGCGTTCGGCTTCGGCCTGGCCGATGGCCTTGAGCTGCTTGAGCAGCACGGCAGCGTCGACCGGCAGCGGCTCAGGCACGGCTGGAGGCCATTGATCAGGCGACACACTGCCAGAGCGCTTGATCAGATCAAGCAGAAACTCGCCGTCCTGACGCACGGTACGCGGGTGCATGTCTTCGATCTTCGCCAGTGCGCCGAGGTTGTCCGGTTGCGTACGCGCCAGCGGCCACAACGAATGTTCGCGGACAATCCGGTTGCGCGGCAGGTCACGGGCGCGGGCTTCCTTTTCGCGCCAGGCGCAGAGCTCACGCAAAACCGCGAGTTGGGCGCGGGACAGCTTCCAGGCCAGCTTGGCATCGCGATAGACCTCGTACGGATCGATCTCGCGGCGCAGGTTGGCCACCAGTTCGGCGCCGTCTTCCAGGACCCAGGCGTACTTGTCGTCAGACAGCTTGGGACGCAGCTTTACGAAGACTTCAGCCAAATGCACGGCATCTTCGGCGGCATAGCTGATCTGGGTTTCGGAAAGCGGACGTTGCAACCAGTCGGAACGGGTTTCACCCTTGGGCAGGTCGATGCCGAGCACTTCCTGCACCAGCCGCGAATAGCCCATGGAAAAACCGAGGTTCAGGTAAGCGGCAGCCAGCTGCGTATCGAACAGTGGCGCCGGCAGGCTGCCGGTCAGGCGCAGCAAGACTTCGAGGTCTTCGCTGCACGCGTGGACAACCTTGAGCACGGCCGGGTTTTCCAGCAACGTGGCCAATGGCTGCCAGTTGTCGATGGTCAGTGGATCAATCAGGTAGGCACGTTTGCCATCACCGACCTGCAGAAGGCCGGCGATCGGGTAGAAGGTGTCGACCCGCATGAATTCGGTGTCGAGGGCAACGAATGGCAACTGCTGCCACTCGGCACAAAACCGACCGAGGCTATCGTTGTCGCGAATCCAGTGAATATCGATGGCCACACGGCTCTCCCTTGAAGAATGGCGCGCAGTATATATCGCCCCCGGCGATTTCCGCGCATCCACTGAACAAGAGCGTTAGCGAAAATTACTGCGTGACATAGAGAATAGTCCGACAACGCCGGGCTAGCCGGTCTTACCCAGCACGTAGACGCGCCTCTGTGCGCAACCGGGTAAAAAGTCCTGATGACCGAGCAAACGGAATCCCGCCTGCCTGAACTCGCTTTCGACCTCGGTCTTGCTGGGCAAACCCCCTTCAACTGTTGAATGCGCCCCCTTGAAACGACCTTCCAGGCGCACCGCAACGATCACCGTATCGCGACTGACCCGGTAAAACTCGCCAAGCATCGCCAGACGATGTTCCGAGTGGGTGAAGTGCTGAAACAGTTGCATGCAAAAAATGCTGTCGACCGCATTTTCCGACAGGCCAATCGTGAACGCCGAACTTTGAAAGGTCTTGACCCGTTTCAACAGACTTTGCGGGTGATGTGTGCGGGCATGATCGAGGATGTCCCCGGACGGGTCCGTCGCGAGGATCACCCGATTGCCATGTTCGACCAGCACGGGCCAAAAACGCCCCACACCGCAGCCCACGTCGAGGATCAGCCCCGGTTCGCCAGCGATCTTGAGTGCCTTGCGCACCACACGCTCTTCACGCCAGAGCAGCAAACGCCCCGCCAGGCCCGGCGGTTGCGGCTGAAGGCAGACGCGCGCGTGCTCCTGATCGTAGCGCCGGGCAATCTCAAGCTCGAGGGCGGATGGGGGCTGGGCGCACATGTGCAAAGACTCTTGATAATGGTTCTACAGGCCGCAGATCGGCGGCCACCGCGCGAAACACAGACAAAGCACTCAATCCTTGGCCAACACGCCGTCGGTCACCGGGCCACGACATCCGGCAAACATGTCCAGATCCTGGTGATAGACCTTGCTGTTGACCTCCAGCAGCCCGAGCATCGAATGGAACAGGTTGTCCTGGCTCAGAGGCAATTCACGACTCTGTTGCAGGCATTGGGTATCCAACGCAAAGGACTTTTTATAGCTGTCGGAGAACCAGGCAAACATGGCTACATGCTTTTGCTGATCCGGAGCCAGCATGTAAGGCGTGCCGTGGAGGAACAAGTTGTACTCACCCAGGGACTCGCCGTGGTCCGACAGATACAGCATCGCGGTGTCCACTTTGTCCTGGTTGCTGCGCAGCAGATCGATCAAGGTCGACAGCACGTGGTCGGTATACACCAGGGTGTTGTCGTAGCCATTGACGATACTTTCGCGACTGCAATTGTTCAGGGCATTACTCTCGCAAACCGGGGTGAAGCGCTCGAACTCTTTCGGATAACGCTTGAAGTACTCCGGTCCGTGGCTGCCCATCTGGTGCAATACCAACACCGTGTCCTTGTCCAGGTTGTCGATGAAATGCTGCAGCCCCTGCAGGAGGATTTCGTCGCGGCACTCACTGTTGGCGCACAGCACCGGATCTTTCAGATTGCTCACGTCCTGAACGGTGACGCGATCGCAGGTACCCTTGCAGCCTGACTG
The DNA here is from genome assembly GCF_054668285.1 of Pseudomonas sp. S2_H10. NCBI lineage: Bacteria > Pseudomonadati > Pseudomonadota > Gammaproteobacteria > Pseudomonadales > Pseudomonadaceae > Pseudomonas > Pseudomonas sp. S2_H10. The sequence goes on along the minus strand of NZ_CP162754.1, from coordinate 5,291,005 downwards.
GTTGTCACGCCAGATCACGTCGATACCCGCACGCTTGAGCACATCGAGCAGGCCTTCTTCGTTCTTTGCCTTGCTGGCGCTGTAGTCCTTGCGCCCCATGTTGGAGAACATGCAAGGCACCGAAACGGCGGTTTCAGTGCCGCAGGAATGCACATCGGTGAAGGCGATCAGGCCGTCTTCCTTGCTCAGTTTCGGCGTGGTGTCGCGGCTATAACCAAGGATGCCGAAGTTCTCCGCCCGGGCACTTTCACCCACGACCAGAACCGTAAGGGATTTGCGCCCGTGAGCCTGCCAGGCCGGATTGCGTCGGGCATCTTCACCAATCTTGACAAAGGGTTGCCGTGCTGTTGCCACTTTCTCACGCAAAAAACCAGCCGAGGCACCAATGTAGTTGCTTGGCACCACCATCAGGCGCAACTCATGGTGGTTGCGAAACAGTGACGACAGGCCTTGATAGTTAACCAGTGCAACACCACCAATGACTGCAGCCGAAGCAAAAGTCACCAGGACTTTGCTGAGCAGCTCACGGTGCCAACGACGATAATTAATCGGTGTCTTCCACAACAGCAAAGTCGGTAATACGCCAAGAACAACAATATAAACAAACAACTTTAGCGACAGTAAGTCGCGCACTTCCGTGGCATTGGTTTCAGCGAAATTGCGCAACATGCCAGTGTCGATCAGAACACCGTACTGGCTCATGAAATACGCCACACCCGCACTGATCATGAACAGAAGGGTCAGGACCGGCTTGAGCACCGGCCGGAAGGCCAGGAGGGTCAGCACAATGTTGAAGGCCGCCAAGATCATCACCCCGAAGGCCACGCGCATGACGATGCCTTTACCATCGGACGCGGTGATTTCGAACAGGTGTTGCCAGAGTACAAAGTTGAAGCCAACCAACAAAAACGCGCTGGCAATCAACGTCACCCACTCGGGGCGCACGGCTTTAATCTTAAACATGAGGTTTGGCAGGTCCTGATAAGAAGTGCCCTGGGTAAATGTGAAAATTTCATTTACCGGGACAGTTCTAATTTTAGGAAGCCAACCATCAATTTTTTGTGAAAAAGAAGCCAACGATTAGTTGGCTTCAAGACCTGCCTTAAACTTTAAGACTATTTGAGAATAGTTCAGCTTTGGTTCAGTTTCGGCTCAAGCCTGGTGCAGATACCAGCGCCAGTCCTGCTCACCGACCTCCCCCATGAATTGGCGATACTCGGCGCGTTTCACCGCCAGATAGACACCGAGGAACTGGCCGCCGAAGGCTTCCCTGGCCCAACTGGAACCTTCCAGCGAGCGCAATGTGGTCAGCCAGTCAGTCGGCAACAGTTTCGTAGCCTGGGCGTAGCCATTGCCCTCCACCGGCGCACCGGGATCGAGTTGTTCGCGGATACCGCGATGGATACCGGCCAGAATCGCCGCAGCCGCCAGGTACGGGTTGGCATCCGCGCCGCAGATACGATGCTCGATGTGCCTGGAATATGCCGGCCCGCCAGGTACGCGCAAACTCACGGTGCGATTGTCCACGCCCCAGGTGGCCGCCAGAGGTGCATAGCTGTTGGCCTGGAATCGACGGTAGGAGTTGGCGTTGGGGCAGAACAGCAACAGCGAATCGAGCAAGGTACTGAGCATGCCTGCGACCGCCTGCTTGAGCAGTGGCGTCCCGTCCGGAGCTTCGCTGGCGAACAGGTTGTTGCCGTCCTTGTCCGCCAGGCTCACGTGCATGTGCATCCCGGTACCGGCCAAGTCATCGAAAGGCTTGGCCATGAAGCAGGCTGTCATGCCGTGCTTGTGCGCCACGCCCTTGACCAGACGCTTGTAGCGCACCGCTTCATCCATCGCCTGTAGCGCGTCGGTGCGGTGTTCGAGGGTGATTTCCACCTGCCCCGGCGCGTATTCGGAAATGGCCGTGCGCGCCGGAATCCCCTGGAGCTTGCAGGCGCTATAGAGATCGGCCAGGAACGGTTCGATCTGTTCAAGCTCGCGCAAACCATAGACCTGAGTGCCGCGCGGGCGCCCGCCATCGACATCCCGTGCCGGTTGCGGCCGGCCATTGCTGTCGCGTTGCTGGTCCAGCAGGTAGAACTCCAGTTCCGCCGCCATGACCGGGTAATAGCCGTCTGCCTGCAAACCTTCGATGACTTTCGCCAGCAAGTGGCGGGGATCGGCAATGGTGGCGGGCATTCCCTCGGTCGGGTGCATGCTGACCTGCACGGCCGCGGTCGGTATCAGGCGCCACGGCATGCGCGTGAGGCTGCCGCTGACAGGGTAGGCGCGGCAGTCGATATCACCGACATCCCAGACCAGCCCGGAGTTCTCCACGTCATCGCCGTTGATGGTCAGGCCGAGGATGGTGCTCGGCAACGGCCGCCCGCTTTCATACACCGCCAGCAACTCGTCCCGGTGCAGCAGCTTGCCCCGCGGCACACCGTTGTTGTCGAGGATGAACAGCTCGAACATTTCGATGTCCGGGTTCTGCTCCAGAAAGGTCAGGGCTTCTTGCCGGGTGGCAAACGAGGTCGTGGCACAACTCATGGGAACTCACTTTTTTCCGTGTCAGACGGGTGCGCAAAAGCACCCGCACTTTAATTCCGCCATCAAGCGGAACATGTAGGAACAATCAGCGGAAAAAGCAGGAATCCGGCGGGCGCGCATGGCGGCAATGCCACAGCGCCCAGAAGGCCAGTTCAGAAGGAAGTGCAGAGAGATTTGGCGCGGTGGCGGGCGTGAAGCGACGACCAAGGCTCGACGCTCGAGCGTCGGTGGTTGCCTTGAAGTGGCTTGTGACTGGCCAACCGTCCATAGAGAGAACCGCAGAAAACAGATGACCCGCAGCGTCACACGCCGGCTTAAGTCGTTAAATCAGGATTTGAAGAACTTTGGATATTGCCTGGCTAAACATTCAACCACTCCCACAGGATCTAATTTCTAAATAGATCGCCAGACTTTCTGATTTGCGACCTCCAGGCCTCACGCGCCTAATCGCAACCCTACCGTTCCAGGCCTGATCATGGAAAACACCCGCGCTACCACCCGCCCCGCCCTCTGGTTGATGTTCAGCATCGTTCTCGTCGCCCTGAACCTGCGTCCATCCATGGCCGCAGTCGGGCCCCTGCTCTCGGCGATTCGCGAGGACATCGCGCTGAGTTTCAGCCTCGCTTCACTGCTGACCCTCTTGCCGGTGATGGCCATGGGACTGGCGATGTTTGTCGGCCTGCGCGTCAGCCAGCGACTCGGCGATCAACGCATGGTGGTGTTGTCGTTGCTGATCATCGGCATGGCCACGGTTTCGCGGTTGTTCCTTGATTCAGCCATGGAGTTGCTGCTCAGCGCAGTGCTGGCAGGTATCGGGATCGCCCTGATCCAGGCCCTGATGCCTGCGTTGATCAAATCCCGCTTCAGCGCCCACGTTGCCCTGTGCATGGGGCTCTACGTCACGTCGATCATGGGCGGTGCCGCCTTGGGTGCGTCCTTTGCGCCACTGGTGATGGAACGCACCGGCAGCTGGCGCATGGGCCTGGCGATCTGGGCGGTTCTCGCCGTGCTGGCACTGCTGTTCTGGGGTACCCAACGGGCGCAGATACCGACACTGGATGCAAAGGCCTCCAGTAACGGTTCGTTCTTCGCCAATTCCCGCGCGTGGTTACTCGCGATCTTCTTTGGCCTGGGCACTGCGTCCTACACCTGTGTGCTGGCCTGGCTGGCGCCGTACTACGTGGAAAAGGGCTGGAGCGAACAGCAGGCCGGGTTGCTGCTCGGGTTCCTGACCGCCATGGAAGTGCTGTCGGGCCTGCTGACACCCGTCATCGCCAATCGCAGCCGCGATCGCCGCGTCGTGCTGATGGTCTTGCTTGCACTGATCATCGTTGGTTTCTGCGGACTGATTCTGACCCCGCAGCACTTGAGCCTGATGTGGCCATGCCTGCTGGGACTGGGCATTGGCGGCCTGTTCCCGATGAGCCTGATCGTATCGCTGGATCATCTGGACAATCCCATGCGCGCCGGTGGCCTGACCGCATTCGTGCAAGGCATCGGCTACCTGATCGCCAGCCTGTCGCCGCTGCTGGCCGGGATAATCCGCGACCGGCTCGGCAGCTTTGAATGGGCCTGGTGGTCGCTGACAGCGGTCATGGCGCTGATGATGCTGATGGTTTTGCGCTTCAACCCAAGGCACTACAGCCGCCACATCCTTTGACCCGGAGCCAGCCATGAAAACCACCGGTTTCGCCGCCGCTCACACCAGCATGCTGCTGTGGGCCTTGTTGATCGCCGCATCGTTTTCCGCGGCGGCGCAAGTCAGCCAGGCCATCGACCCGATCCTGCTGACCGGTTTGCGCCTGCTGTTTTGCACCTTGGTGTTTCTGCCGCTGTTGTTGCTCAAAGGCGATGCCGACATGACCTTACGCGGGCTGCTGGGTCACGCGGCGCTCGGCCTGCTGCTTGCGCTGTACTTCGGCTCACTGTTCGAAGCATTGCGCTACACCTCGGCCGTCAACACCGGGACGATGTTCACCCTGGTGCCGTTGATGACCTGGGTTTCGAAGCCGTGCTGACACCTGACAGCCGTCTGCAACAACGGATTGTGCCGATGCTGCTCGCCGCTGCCGGGGCAGTGTTGCTGATCATGAAAGGCACCGGCCCCGGCGAATGGCCATCGCCGTACGCGCTGACGGTGTACGGCCTAGGTTGCCTGGCGATGGCACTCTATGCCCCTCTCAGCCAACGCCTGAAAGTCGATTGCCTCAAGGGGCGCGGGCCGGTGCCCATGACATTCTGGAACATGCTGTTCGGTGCGCTGTTTCTGCTGCTGTTCTGTGGTTTGAGTGGCGGTTGGCGCTCGGCATCATTGCTGACGCTCAACGACTTCTATTGGCTGATGTATCTGGCGGTGTTCGCCACCCTGGCGACGTTCTGGCTGCTGCACCGGGCCATCGGCGTGATCTCGCCGTCCTCGGTTATTTCCTACATCTACCTGAGCACGCTGTTCATCACCGTGTTTCACTGGGTTTGGGGGCGCCAGATGCCGCTGCCGCTGGAGTTGGCCGGCGCGGTACTGGTAGGTATCGGCATGTTCGCGTTGTTGCTGTCCAGCCGTCGCACCGAGTCGGTGGTGGTCCAGGGCTGAAAAGCTCCCGGGCGAAACTTCCTGCGGGACATTCTCCCTGCTCCCTCATTCCGCTAGGATCATTCGCTCACCCTTGCACACGGTCAGCGCAAGGGGCGCAACGAGATGCAATGGATGCTCAACAGCAATTCGCTCAGAAAGCTCGACATGCAGGACCTCATGGTGTTCGTCGCCCTGTTCGAGCAGAACAGTGTCACCGACGTCTCCGAGACGCTTTGCGTCAGCCAGTCCACGGTGAGTTACTGCCTGAAAAAGCTGCGCAACAGCTTCGAGGACGAACTGTTCATCAATACCCGCACCGGCGGCATGCAGCCCACCGGCAAGGCCGGCGCGATGTACCCTCACGCGCTGAAAATTCTCGAAAGCATCAATCTCTGTCACGCGGGGCCAGCCGCGTTCGACCCTGGCCTGCAGGCCGTGACTTTCAATATCTGTGCACCGGAATACTTCGAACAGTGGATCCTGCCACGCTTATTGAAAGCCTTCGCCCTCGCCGATCTTCCGGTGATGGTCAATGTGTTCAAACTCCAAGCCGAGATCCCTGCCGAAGCGTTGCGCGACGGCAGCCTCGACCTGGTGCTGTGCTTCGGTCCGAACTTTCATCGCCGTCACGCCGACTTCAAATCGCAGACGCTGCTCGAAGATGATCTGGTGTGTGTTTTCGACAAGTGCGCCACGCCGGCGGAACCGCGCTTGAGCCTGCAAACCTATGTCGAACGTCGACACGTGTTCCCGACACCCTGGACGTCCGCGACCAACATGGTCGACGGCTGGCTCGCGCAGCAGGCACAACAGCGCCAGATCGTCGCACGCGCCAACAGTTACAGTGCAGCGCTGAAGCTGATTACCGGCACCGACTATGCCCTGACCCTGCCCCGACGCATCCAGCGATTGCTGGCCAGTGCCGACACCTTCGATCACCGTGAAGCGCCAGAAGGCTTACCGGGTTTCACCCTCGACATGCAGTGGCATGAACGTGTTGACCGGGACAGCGCCAACACCTGGCTGCGAGCGCAAGTGATACAGGCCTGTGTCGAGCAGGAAATTGCCTGATGTTCAGTTGTTGATGGCGGTCTTGCTGTAGGAATCGCGATCGATGTCGAGAATTTCCACGCACAACTGGACCTCAACGCCGCTCGGCCACTCGCACAAGTCCTGCAACACCGCCAGCAGACTGTCGGAGAGTTGTTTCTTGATCTGTGCGGAACGACCACTCAACAGTGCCAGCTTCACGTGCACGAACGCCCGTTCAGCCAGCGCCGTGCCGACCTTGAACGTCTCGACCTTGACCGCGCGGCTCTTGATGTCGAATTCGGCAGCAAACTGACCGGAACCCACCAGCGTATTGTTCAACCGCATCAACGCCACATCGGCATTCAGGTCAGTCAGGTTGGCGGTGTATTCCATGTGCAGGTGGGGCATGAGTTGACTCCTTGGTGAATGGAAAGGACGTACGTATAACAGGGCGCCGCCCGATTCATTCGGGCAGCGGTAAAACGGCACGCTCACTCATGAACGCCTCCAGGCGCGAGCGCAACCAGCGTTCGGCAGGGTCGGTATCGACATGACTGAGCCAGACCATGGACAGATCCAGGGTCGGCGTCTTGAACGGAAAGGGTTCCTTGTACAGCATTCCCGATGCAGCCATCGCCTCGGCGGTGTAGTCCGGCAGGCTGGCAATCAGGTCCGTCCCGGCGAGCAGTGCCGGCAACGAACTGTATTGCGGCACCGAGAGCACCACCTGGCGCGTGCGGCCGATTTCCGCCAGCCACTCGTCGGCGTAGCCACTGACGTTGGCGGTATGGGACACCAGCACATGCGGCCGCGCGCAATATTCATCGAGGGTCAGCGGTGTGTCGCTGGCATCGGCGCGCAATATGCTGGGCTGGATGTGCCGTAGCAACTTGCGCTTGGCATTGGCCGGCAAACCGCGAGTCTGGCTGATACCCACCGTGATATCGCCGGACGCCAGCAAGTCGGGAATCCGCCAGTAATCGACATGCTGCACCACAAACACCACTGTTGGCGCTTCCTGGCGCAGCGCTCGCAGCAATGGCGGCAACAGGCCGAACTCGACATCGTCGGACAAGCCGATGCGGAACGTCATCGTGCTGCTGGCCGGGTCAAAATCATGGGTCAGGCTCAAGGCCACGGACAAGGAGTCCAGCGCCGGCGACAGGTGCCTGATGATCTCCTCTGCCCGCGCTGTCGGCTCCATGCGATGGCCTACACGTATGAACAGTGGATCATTGAACATCGCACGCAAGCGGTTGAGTGCAGAGCTGATGGTCGGCTGACCGAGAAACAGCTTCTCCGCCACCCGAGTGACATTGCGCTCGAGCATCAGTGTTTCGAACACCACCATCAGGTTGATATCCGCCTTGCGCAGTTCGTTGCGATTCATCCACTGTCCCCGATCCCCAAATCTGCTGACAGTTTAGGTAGCTGAGGCGAGTGCCGTCTATCCGACTCAGGTCCAACAGGACAAAACCCTGCACAACTCCACCCACAAGGACGTCTACGAACTGTTCAAGAGAAAACCGGGCCATACCCAGCCGTAAGGCGGGTTGAGAACGAGGCTGCTCTGAACGAGCAGCTTCACCCTCCTCAAACTAGATTTCCTTGATCGGGGTCTGCTCGCAGGTCCCCTTGATCAAGTTGATTGCATGCATGCAATCGCCCTTGTTGACGTAAGACTCCCCGCTGGCAATCGTTTCATGATTCCCCGCCTTCAACCGCCACCGCCACTGGCCCTTGCCAGTCAGAAGGGTGCCGCGGATTTGCCTGTAAATCTCAAAATACATTGCTCGCTCCTTGCGATTGCTGGTGACTGCAGGTCAGTAACCTGCGCAAGCAGAGTAGAGGAGGCGTTTCCAGGGCGGCTATTTTCAATGTCAGGGGATATTTCGCACCTGACACCCTGAGTGACAGGGCTTCCAGTGGATTCGGGGACGGGCCACCGGCAGCGAAAACCACTGAAAAAATCTTCAGAAACGAAAAAGCCCCGTAACTTTTCAGCTACGGGGCTTTTTCCATGTAATGGCGGAGAGATAGGGATTCGAACCCCTTCCGCCTACACCGCAGGCCGCTTAAGGCCTTTCAAAATAAGGCTACGCGACAACCATGCTGGTCTGAAGCGGCGTCAAACGGTCTACGTTTTGCCCTAAATTTGCCCTAACCAATCCTTTCAGCTGCGGTGGCCGGGCCACTACCCCTCTGAGTTTTTCAATCCACGTCTAGATCCAATCAGACGAACATGGGATAACTCCCAAAACCGGCCCTACGCGAGGAAGGAACCAAATGCAACTACAAAACCCAGAAAAGCTGCAAAGCCTGATTTCAGAATACGGAAAAATGAAGGCTTTTGATGGGTACTCTGCCCAAACAAGAGGGCAGGCGCTGAATGAACTCATAGCAAAAATGTTCACCTGCTGGGGACTTGAAGCCGAGTCAAACATTCGCCATAAAAATGGAAAAGGTGAAACCGACACAATCACCACCATCAATTCAAAACACTACATAATAGAAGTTAAATGGGAACAAAAGAAAACGGACACTGGCGATATCGCAAAGCTTCAAAAACGTGTGAGGCAACGCATCGAAGGAACAACCGGAATATTTATTTCAATTGCCGGCTACTCACCAGAATCCATAGCCGACTTAACTGACGGCGAAAGACTCAGCATTATCTGCCTCGATGAAACTCATCTCGAAGCGATGCTAAGTGGATTCGTACCACCAGAAGAAATGATAACCAAACTTCTCAAAAAAGCATCTCTTGAAGGCATCGCGTATTCAGCCATTGAAGATCTATACCGAAACAAAAACCCGACCACTAATGAAATCGAATTTACAACACCCCCAGAGCTAATACCAGTCACTGCGGCAGCACCTACTAACTTCGGCCTAGAGACCGTCCTATCAAACATTCCATTCGGACAGTATGGCTTAGCAATTCCGAACGAGAATGAATTAATAATAACCACCATGGATGGAATCCATCTTGTAGATCACAAGAAAAAAAGCTTCCATAGTTTATTAAACTTCCCATTCTGCCAAGGAAGCACGTTACTTGACAACGAAGGAAACATATTTATTCGTCGCTATGCAGGAGTAGGAAAGCTATCAGATGGGAAATTGACCTTTGTTGGCGGAGGTCTGCTACACGGCGCTAACCTTATGCTTCATCCTGATAATACTGTGCGTCTGTTTTCATATACATCTGAAAACGACAGAATAGCCAAAGCGATAATTTCCACTTTAGGTGTCGAGTTAGGATTCCAAAAAAACAGCTACATCGATATAAAACCTTATGATTTTAGTGCGGGATGCTACGCATCCGATGGCGAATTAGTTATTTTTGGAAACGGCGGCACACTCATGTTTTCGGGAGACACTCGAGAAGTCATCCGTGATTACCAATCCAACTCAATTATCAATCCTCACGGAATCACCAGACTCGGAAATGATATTTTTGTTTGCGGAAATAACACGACAATATTTAAATTTAATACAAAAACAAAGGAGCAGACTCCAATTTTAGATCTAAGGATTAATGGTAGCTGCCACGCACTTTGTCACAGCTCGAATGATGACTTCTACTATTGGGGACACTACCAAATCGCCTCCCAGGATATGAAAGGTTGCGTTCTCAGATGGAGGCTACCTGGAACCGAAGGCTCATCTACAAGCGAATCCCCATAATTCAGTACTTTCATTGGCGAAGCTAGGTGCGTTTCGGATGAAAAGCACCTAGATATTTCGAGACCTCGGATCAATTCATTCCGGAGAATTAGCTCTGTACTGAAGGTTTTCGAAGTTGTCTGAGCTCAGAAAAGTCCACCAAGCTCCAATGGCATCCAGTTCATAATAATCAACTCTCCACTCACCTCGGCCGTTCTATGGCGCTGGTTGGTGTTGCAGTAGCGTATGTCCAGCGTCTCGAAATGAAAACCTTCAAATACCCTTCGAATGTCAGGGTGATCGTTGATGCTGATCATGACTTTACCCTTGCAGCGCCGCATAAAGTCGGCCATCCGCTCATAGTTCTCAAACGGAAAGGCCACCCCATATCCGGCGGTTTGCCAGTAAGGCGGGTCCATGTAGTGGAAGGTATGCGCACGGTCGTATCGTTCGGCACATTCCAGCCAGGGGAGGTTTTCAACATAAGTACCGGCCAGGCGCTGCCAGGCGGCCGAGAGATTTTCTTCGATCCGCAACAGGTTGATTGCCGGACCGGTAGTGGCCGTGCCAAAAGTCTGACCAGTCACTTTGCCAGCGAAGGCATGGTGCTGCAGGTAGAAAAATCGGGCAGCGCGCTGGATGTCGGTGAGCGTTTCAGGACGGGTCATCTTCTGCCACTCGAACACCTGGCGCGAACTGAGCGCCCATTTGAATTGGCGCACGAACTCCTCGAGGTGGTTCTGCACGACGCGATAGAGCGTCACCAGGTCGCCGTTGATGTCATTGAGGACTTCCACGGGCGCAGCCTGGGGTCGCATGAAGTACAGCGCGGCGCCGCCAGCAAAGACTTCGACGTAGCATTCGTGGGGCGGGAAAAGTGGAATGAGACGGTCGGCCAGGCGGCGTTTTCCGCCCATCCAAGGAATGATGGGTGTGGACATAGATAGCAAGACCTTTACTGTATGGATAAACAGGTGCTAGGCTCGCCGCGCTTTGTGCACGGAGCAAGAGCCTTGGCTGGACTTGCAGGGACAATCTGCAGGGACGGCGGCCAGGCTGGGTGTTGACGCACCCAGCTCGGTCGCTCTTTTTTCTTTCGTGTTGAGGTTACGAAACCGGAATGACCCAACAGTTCGTCACCTTGATCTCGCCTAATCGTCACACCTAAACTACTGTATATAAAACCAGCATGCGTAAGGTGTGACCGTGGACCCGTACGAAACCGAAGACACCTCAGACTGGCTCGGCTGCCCGACTCCGCTCGAAACCTGCCAGCATCAACTCCGGATGTATGAGAACGAATTTGAGGAACTGACTCTGCAGCTGCGCCAAGCCCGGGAGAAAATCTTCAAGCTGGTTGAGATGCACGCCGAAGCTGCCAATGAACGCGATTCGCTTCGCTCTCAACTGGCCACCGCCAAAACTGAAACGGCGGATGCGAACAGGCTCGCGACTGAGATCGAGACGCGGAGTAGCTGGCAGCTGATGGCGAGCAACAAACACATCACTGAACTGACCACCCAGATACGAATTCTCAAAGGTGAAAATCCGTACGCCGATCCATTCCCCCATCAGCGTGACAACTCACGCACGTAGGCTTGGCATGCGGCCAGCGCGATCAGTCCTTGGTCGCCGGCGTCGGTGATGGCGACAATTCGTTGAGCATGCGCTGGGTCAAGTCGGGCGCGTGTTCCTCCATGAACCATGCCGCCGGCGCCGGTACCGGCTGGCACTGAACAGCCACTGACTGAATCCGTGGCGTCGAGAAGGACTGACAGCCGCAGATCAGCAGTGGCAAGGCGATCACGCAGGCGAGCCTGGTCTTTCTGTGCATTGGTCAAAGCCTCATGGTGGGATTGGTCGCTGGCCGACAGGCGCTGCTCGAGTGCGAGGTGCTTGGCCTGATCGGTGCGGATTTGGGCAGCGGCGGCATTGCTGAGGGCGTTCAGGTCGGACTGGTGCAGCAATGCTTGAGCAGCGAGCTGGCCACCGTAGCGCCAGTCCTGCACCTTCCATACGCCGCCGGCAGTGATCAGCAGCAGAACCAGCACACCCACCAGCGCCAACTTCACCGTGCCCGGGTTCATGGCACATCCTTGAAGAACAGGTGGTGACCGAGCGCCAGCGTCTGCTTGGCACCTTTCACCCAGGCCGGCGGCTTGGGCATGGTGGTCGCGTAGTAGTGCGTGGCACCGCCGGTGGGATCCGACACCTTTCCATTGAGCACCTGGTCAGCGGCAATCCGCGCCTGCGCGAGTTCACGAAATGGAATCTTCTTGGCGCCACTCAGGTAGGCGAAGTTCGGGTCGCTCCTGTTCCAGCAGCTGAACTGGTAGGGCTTCTGGCACACGCCGGCATAGCCCTCCCCCCACCACGACTTGGTCTTGCCGTCGTTCACGCGATTACAGATGGTCCAGGCCACGGCGATCTGGCCGGCCAGTGATTCGCCGCGGGCCTCGCCCCACAACGTGCGAGCGAGGATGTCGCGGTCATTCTCGGATACGGGCATCACTTTTCTCCGGGCAAAAAAAATCCCGCACTTGGCGGGCCTTGGTGTGCGCAAGGCGCACTCAGGCTTCGTTGGACTCAGACGCTTCGGCACTCACCGGCAACGGGTACCGGGCTTTGATGGCGGCCACCGAGGCGAGCCACGCGGTGTAGTCAGGCTCCAGGCCTTGGGAGAGCGCGTCATAGTCCGCCTCCAGCCGCAACGGGTCGGACTCAGCAAGGTAGGCGGTCCGACGCGCATTGAGCGCAGCGTCAAGCTCCGCATTCTTGCGCTCTTCCTGCTGCTGCTCGGCGGTGATCATTTGGCTGAAGTCGATTTTCATTCTGGAAGCCTCACTTCACCATCGGGTGGATTAACAATGTCGCTGGGGAAGCGGACCGCGATACTGGAATCCGCGTCGCAAGGAATCCCTAGGGCGATAATGAGGTCACCATTGCGCCGGGTCACATCACCCACCACATGCTGACAGTGAACCGCCGACCAGGGCAGAACCGCACCCTCCGGCAGCTGCCGAAAATCGTACGACTCGTCATTGATGATCAGCACATCGCCGGATTTCTGAACTGAAAGCGGCGCACGGCCGCCCTGTGGTGAAAGCTTGATGATCATCAGAACCACCTTCCTATTGCTAAATACCGGCCACCGGAGATTGTTTGAGCGGTCGCACCATTGCGGTAAACCGCCTTGGCAGACCAGTTGGCCCTTGAGTTATCTGTGGTGTAGCCATACACATCAAGACTTGATTGAGGGGTGCCAAAGGCCTGAAAGGTGTAGGTGGTATCGGCAAACAGCACCGGGAACACGCCCAGCGGCGACACCGTCGCGACGGCACCAGCGGCCACTGCGAAGTCCGCAATCGGCCCCGTACAAATCAGCCGGCCGTCTGCAAATTTCGTGGCCTCACCGTTCGCGTTCACCACCTTTTCAAAAATGGCACCGGAAGGTACGCCGCCGCCTTGCGAGACGGTTCCGAGAATAGCCGCGACTGCAGCTGCGCCCAGGCCCAAGCCAGCACGGGCCAAGGCCGCAGTAGTGCCACCGGTCCCGCCTTTGGCAACGGGCACCACGTTTTCGGTAGAAACCGCGCCGAGCCCGGCCAACGTCGCACCCCATTGGTCGACCAATTGCCGTAGACGGTCGGCGGACTCTTTCACGTACCCCTGCACCGGGACCACGGCATACACCCCGCCAGCGGCGGTAGCACCTTGATATGCGGGGAGAATCGAAAGCACCGTAGTGCTGGCAATGTTCGAGACTTCGTACCAACGCCCATCCGGGCCTTGAAAACCGTCGCCCACGCGCGCGTTGGCGGCAAAGGCCGTACCGGTGCCGGTCACGGTGGTGCTGCCGCTTGTGACAGCGACTGTTCCTGATCTGTACCAGGGCATGGTTGTTCCTTATCCGAAGGGAAATGGGAGGTTTGCAGTTCTGATGATCAGTGCCGTTGGGAGCAGGGTTGGAATGTTCTGCCACTGATAACCGTTCACGGCTAAGATCTGGGTGTCGTAAGTTGACGCGGCAGAATTCGCCATCATGAAGGTTATAAAGCCCGTTCCCCCATATACGCCCTCAACACACCCCGAGTTTGATGCCTGGGCAATAGGACTCAGGTCAGTGCCGATAGTAAGACCACACCCGCGAGACCAGGGTAGGTGGGCCGCGTACTCGACGCCCGCAGTTAAGTTGTAGGTGAAAGTGCATTGCGCACGGGGGTAGATGATCCGACCAGATGCACTAGTCCCACTCGTCTGCAGCATCTGGTTAGTACCCCCAGTGTAGGGGAGGCCGGATGGCGGGGGTGGAGACTGTGTCCCAATGATGTTTAAGGCGGGCTGGAGTGAGTTGAACGTGCAGTTACCCGAAGTATCAAACGTCTTCAGGTACGGAGACCCGGCGATGTTGTCCGCCATCAGGTCAAAGCAGTAGTACCTAGTCGAGGGGCTCGCATTGACATAGTAGAATGTAATGTTTGTCCCCGACTGCGTGGTTCCATTCAGACAGCCAGGCCCGACCAGGAACACGATGGGGGACTTGAAGTTGGCCAGTGTGAACCCGTGCATGATATCGAGCGAGTTGTCATTCGCAACAATCTCGTTTGGTGCCGTCCAACTTGCACCATCGTTCTTATCTAGCCCAGGCGACTTGAGCCCCCTACGTCCCCAATTGCTGATGTAGGCAAGGTTCCCGCTTTTCACCAACCCATATGTAATCTTGCTGGTATCGAAGAGCAGGCTACCGTCCAACTTCTTAACGATCAGGCCTGTCATCAGAAGTACCCGTAGTAGATTCTAGCGTTGGCTGCGAAGAAGCCCCAACCGTTTGTGGGAAAGGAGTAGACCCAGGTCAACGACGTGCCCGATAGAGTCACGCCGGGTATCTTCCCGTAGAGGCCTACGCTCACAATGGGCACGACGATGAAGTATGCGGTCTTTCCAGCAGGGGGCGCCGGTATGGTTGTCCCACCATTTACAGCGCCCGTTGTAACCGACCCCATTGTCTGGCTGATGTTCATGGTCATATCGACCATTACCCGATCCAGTGCGTCCTTGAGTACAAGTCCAGTCATTGGCCCCTCCTCAGAGACTCATGTCGATCCCCAGCACTCCGTTGGGATGGTAAAACTTGATGGAGGTGTTGGAGAGCTGCATCCGTGCCCCGCCCGCCGTACCGTTCAGTTCCCACGGGCCGGTCTTCGGAAAGATCCACCCCTGAGTGGCTGCGATGTAGTCGGTCGACTGGAGCGAGCCCCCGATCTTGGCGTTGGTGATGGTGCCGTCCTGGATGAACGCCGAGTTCATGAACACCTGGCCACCCGTAACAGCAAACGGAGAGGACAGCGTCCCGCTGATGCCGTTAACCACGGCAAACAGATCGGCGCTCACCAGGAACTTGCTTTGCAACCCTGCCGGGCCGTTCTCAATGCCCAGGCCGATGCCAGCCGCCACGTACTGACCCTGGCTGTTCAGCTGCATTTTTACCGACCACATCGTGCTGGCCTTGCCGTCGAGGGCTACCACCGCCTGACTGACCGTCTGCACGGTTGCGTTCGTGCTACCGATAGACACTTCCAGCTGTTCCGAGCGCCGCGCCTGGGCTGTATCACCGTCCGCCCTGACGCGGGTTTCCTCGGCAAACTTCGCCGTAGATCCCCACGCCTGCAACGCTCCAGCCAGATCGCCCTCCGCGCCATCATCCCGCCCGGCCGTGTAAACGGCCTCGACGGTTGTCCGCATCGAAGCCACCGCCGCGTCGGTATCCACCTGTGCGTCCTGCACGTCCTGGATCTTCGCCGTGTTGCCATCGACCTCCAATTCAATCGTGCCGATCCTCCTCCCTATCGCGTCATCAGCACTAACGCGGGCCTCGGACTCAAAACCGATGTCTGCGGTATTGCTGCCAACCTTTGCACTCAACAAATCCAGGCGGCTCGCTGATGCAGTGCGGTCGGTGGCCAGCACCGTCTCCAGAGTACGGATTCCGGCTTGGTTGCCTGCGACCTGCGCATCGAGTGTGGTCAGGCGGATGGCCGTTGCTTCTCTTTCCGTAGCGGTGGTTCGCACTTCCACCGCGAACCTCGCGGCGCTATCCCACCCACTAAGCGCCCCGGCCAAGTCCCCTTCCCCATCCTCATCCCGGTACGACGCCTGCAGTGATTGCAGGGAAGACGATGTTGCCGTGACCTTGCCGTCCACCGTGCTGATGTCGCTCGTGTTTTTATCGATCTGCACAGTTTGGGCGTTGACCGTCGTCACGATGCCGCCGATGTCGAGCCAGTAGGTCGAATTAGGCGGCGCATTGGCCCCGCCGGCGTTGGCAGGCACGGCCTTGATGGCGGTGTACAGGCGCTGGCCGCCGCGCACGTTGTCGTCTTTCAGGTAGCTTTTCGTCGGGACGTATTCCAGTGCATCAGTGATGTCATCGATCTGGCCCTGAAGCTCATCCTTGGCCGCATCAATTCGACCATTGACAGACTCGGGTCCGTCGCCAGAGATCTTGTCGATCTCATCGAGCAGATGCTGGCCAAGTTCGGACTCGGTGATCTGGCCGGAAATCATGTCCAGGATCGGGCCGGCTTCAGAGCTGGCCTGCCCCATCACGCCGGCTACCACCGGATAGAACGGGCCGATGTTGCCGGTCCGGTCTACCAGGCGCGCCCAGAAGAAGAATCTCGCGCCGGCCAGCAGGCTTTGCATCCGGTAGTCGGCCTGCGGATAGGCCAAGTCTGCCAGCTTGGTCGCGGCGCCGAGACTATTGGTTGGGCCATACCAGATCTCGGTGCGCTGGGTGTCCCCGGCACCGGCTGGGAACCCCCATTTGATGCCGATCCCGAACAACTCGCTGGTGACGGTCAGGAACGACACTGCCGGCGGTGATCCGGTTTTCCCCAGCAGGTTGGTGAGAACCGAGGTTGTCGGAATAGAAGCCACATTCAACGCACTAATTGCGCGAACCCTGGCCAAGTACTGGCCGGAGTAAATACCCCGCACATCCACCGCTAGCTCACCGGTGCGAGGAATTTTGACCCACTCGCGGGCACCCCAGCGCCATTCGACGTCATACCCAACAGCGCCTGGTGCAGAATCCCAGGCAATGGTCATGTTCGTGACGGCAATGCCCTGTTCAACAACGACATGCTGGCTGAGCAACACGCGGGCCGGTGCAGCCTGCGTGCCGACCGGAATACCGGTAATTGGCCGCGTATCAACGACCGCGCCGAAATCGATCGCATCGAACTTACTCGGCTCATGCTGAATCATCTCGAATTGAAACTGATGCCACTCAGGACGCGTCACGTTGCGGACATAGAACTGCATCAGCTTCAGGTCGTCGTAATCGATGGCCCACCCACATTCGACCTGCGGTACCTCGCTGTAATCCGCCATAACGGTCAGCGCCCGGCCGACTGCCGACTTCACCACGCGGGCTTCTGACTTGCCGCTGGGCAGGTTGACGAAGAGCCTCGCACCGGCTGGTACCGGAGTATCGCGATCCAAGGTTATAACTCGACCGGCAACCGCTGAAATTCGCCCACCATTCGCACGGCCAGCCAGCGCCGGGTCGGCGATGGCAATCACCTGGCCCGGTTTGGGGATTTGCCCATCAAGCCCCACGCGCATGGTGGCACCACGTGTTTGCAACTGCTCGGTCAACAGCGCCCATTGCCCAGCGCGCTGCCCTTGGCCCAGCGACGTGCAGCCGATGGCGTCGACGGCGAGCTCGCGCACCATGCCCAGTTCGGCCATTGCGTCGTCATCGAACACTGGTTCCTTGTCAGTCTCGAAACCTTGATTCGGGTTATCCCACGCAACCATCGCCAGGGTGTGCCGGTCGCGCGCCCGGGTGCCCTCATACTTGATCTCACCGTTATTGAGGATCTGTGACGGGCTGTAGGTGTAGACCGGGTCGCCGGGCATATCGGCGTTGACGACAATCTGGCTGCCGTCCCAATAAGCCATGCCATGGAAAATCGAAGCCAGATCCTGCAATACCGCATAGGCTTCGGCTTGTTTCTGAAAGTACAGGTTGCAGGTAAAGCGAGGCTCTTGGCCGCCTTTGCCATCCGGCACCATCTGATCGCAGTACTGACCGATGCGGTATAGCGACCATCGATCAACCATGGTTGCGTCAATGCGCTCACCGAGGCCGTAGTACGGATGCAGCACCAGGTCGTAAAACACCCAGGCCGGGTTGTTGGTGTAGGCCTCCTTGAAGGTTCCGTCCCAAACGCCTCCGCTTGTACCAGTACCACTGGTGCGGTAAGTCCTGGTCGCAGCGTCGTAGTTGGCTGGCACCCGCACGATGCGCCCGCGCATCAGTGCCGCGACCTTGGCGATGTCTCCACCGAACTGCTGGGCGTCGTACTCAAGGCAGCCCACTGCGGTCAATGGGTATTCCTGATCGCTGTCGACCACCTCAGCGATCGCCTCAACCAGCATCCCGTCTTGAATCAGCGAGCTGTTTGCCTCAGGTGTCAGGCGCCGAACACGGATTGTCCAGCGACTGCCGGCGGGGAGATCGACCCGGTGAGAACGTTCGTACTTCGTGACGTTCTTGCGGTCGACAAAAGAACTGAGGACTTGCACGTACGGTCCGGCGTCGGTCGAAATCTCAATGGAATACTCGATCCGGACGCCGTTGATATTGCCGCTGGCATCCTGGCTTTGCAGCTGCGGCCACGCGAAGCGGATGCGGACGGCATCTATCAGGGAATTGTTGATTGAGTGCAACCACGGCGTGGTGCTGACCAACGGCTGATTCACGGAGATTTCATTGCTCGCTTCCGAAATCCCTTCGAGGCGCGACTGGTTCAGTTCTCCGGAGCGGAACTGCCATTTCACACCAGGGAAATTGAGCGTTCCGTCCTCAGCCTGCACCGGCGTACCGTCAAGCTTCAACGAACGAAGACCGTTCACCAGCCCAACAATTGGTCCCCAGCTCCAGAGGTAAACAATCCGCGCCGTTGCGATAGACGGAACGCTGTTGGATGCAATGCTCGGCTGCTTTTGCTTGGCCTGGCCGCCCTTGCTGCCGGTGACAGCGCGGCGTTTTCTAAGTGCAGTTCGCGATGCCTTCGGTGCTGCGCTCATTCGCCTCTCCAGAATGCAAAAACCCGCCGAAGCGGGTAGTTAAATATTGTCTTGGGTGTAGATTCCGCCGGACTCAATCGCCCCGCCGATCTCCCGCTCGCCATAAAGCAGCGGGTACGGATTGCCCTGGGCAATGGTCGTGACTGCTCCGCCGAAGCCGTAGCTGGGGTTGTTGCCGTCTTCGTTCTTGTCGTTGGTGTTGGACTTCGTGGTGGGTGACAGCATTTGCACTACGCCGCCCAGCCCCATAGCGGCACCACCGGCGAGCAAGGCAATGCCCAACCCTGTGCTCGTGCCACCGCTGAACAATCCCCCCACGATCAGCGCCACACCGAGCAGCGTTTGAAACATGCCCGCCTGCTTGCTGCCCTGAATGATCGGCATGATGCGGATATCCCCACCGCTGGAGTCCTTCAGGTCGAGCTCAGCTTCGGCGATGTTTCGATCATCGACGAACACAGCGAAGACAAGGCCCCGCTCCTCCGCTTGGCGCAGAAACTGCTCGAAGCCTGGTTTCATGTTGCACAGCGCGCTCATCGCATCGCGCACGCCGTGGATATCCAGCACATACTGGCGGCCGAAACGCTTACCCAGCACACCACCTAATTTGATGGTTCGCTTCATGGTCGGTAGTCCTTGTGCCGCAGAATCAACTTCACCCGATTGGCCTGCGACCAGCCGTAGACTTCACGGCTGGCCAGACGCCCGGGCATGTGGTGGTAAATGAATGGGCCGGCGCCGCCCAGGGTGGCCGCGGGCTCACTGACCAAAGCGGGCTCATCGCCCAAGTAGATCGCCGCATGGTTGGGATGAAAACAGTTTCTGCCCGGGGTCGGGATCTGCAATACCAGCATGTCGCCGCGTCGCGCCTCGCTTACCTGGTAAAAGCCGGTGGCTTTAAAGTTGTCTTCGTACAGGCTCGGCCCTGACTCATCCTCCCACCACAGATCCTGTCGCTCGAAGTTCGGCAGTTGCAGCCCCGCCTCCCGTGCGTACCAGTCCCGACATGCCGCCCAGCAATCCAGTAGGCCATGGGAGAAGTCTCGCCCCAACAGCGGCGCCTGGAAGCCCGAAGGCTTGAACCATTCAAACTCACCACCGGGCCAGCCGACGATGCCCCAGGGTAGTTCGTGCAGCTCGCAACTGACGCGGTCGGCCATGCTCGGCGCCGGCGCCTTGTCCGGGTGGCTGTGAATGATTGCCAGCACTTCACCGCGATCCTCGGCGGCGGCCTGGTCACGCTCGCAGATCTGGAAGTTTTCCCGGTCAGTTTTCGCCAAGTTGGCACACGGCACATATTCACGGCCGCCGGCGGATTTGATCAGCAGCCCGCAGGCCTCAGCCGGATAGGCCTGTGCCGCGTGAGCGCGAATCGCGTCCTGCAATTGTTTGTTGATACGCATGGATTACCTCGAGCTTGCGATCAGGCTCGCGCCCATTGATCCGCCGAACCGGCGAGTGTTGCCGCGCAGCTTGCAGCTGCTCCACCAGCCGCCGCAGCGATCGAACGCAGGGTTGTCGGTGGGCTGATTCTTTTTGTCGAACATCGCGGTGCCGGTGTACGCGCAGGCCTCTCCCCGGTACCCGCCACGACAAGCCCAGCGGCAGAGCTTGGTGATCTGTTGTGACGGCAGCTGCTGGCCCTCCATGTCGGTAGGGCTCGATAGCGAAAACACCACGGCGGCGCGGCTTTCTTCTGTCTTCTGCTCGATGTACCAGAGATTGATCTTGCTCTGGTCACTGGCAGTAGGGTTTCCCCCAGGGAAGTTCGCCGCGTCCAGAAAGTGCCGAAACGTTTCGATGACCCGTACCTTGGCCCCGGCCAAATCACGGAACTGCAAACACAGCGCGGTGATAGCGCCGCGAACGCCGCCCAACTCGTTGGCCACCTGCAACGTCGGCGATGCTGGACGGCCATCACCCCGAATATCGAAACCTTTTGCCGTGATCTGGAGTGGTGAATACACCTGCCCCTGCCAGATGATGTCGCCCTCTTGGGCGTGTCCATGAAAGCGCCAGAGGTTTGCCCCCAGGCGAGTGGCATCGAGCTCGAAGAGCCGAATCTGGTTGCCCGGCTCGAGCTTCTGGATGTCAGTGCTGTAGTTCATGAGCCTCCAGAAATAGAAAGCCCCGCACTTGGCGGGGCTCGATTGAGTGATGGATCAGGGGGTGTAGACCTGCCTGAAGACGAAGGTCAGCGTATAGAGCGTGCCGCCTTGTGGACGTGGCTTGTAACCGGTACAGCGGTACCTGCCTTGCACGCCACCCGGCGGTGTCCAGAGGAAGGATTTGTAACCCTCGTGACGATCAAGGAACGCCCACACCAGGGGCAACTCATCGCCCGCCTCCAATGAGCCGGTGTGCGTGAGGTTCCAGACCTGGCGCTTGGTGTTGATGCCAATCCCTCCAGCCTGGACGTAGCCATCACCGAATTCGTTCTCCCAGGTTGATTGCGACACATCCCCATCAGCACCCAGCTGAACGTCGTAAATGAATACTTCGGCCATCAGCTACGCCTCCAAAGTCTTCCGCCTTGGCGCATTTCCCGATCGAGAAACTGACCGAACCGCGATTCAAGACCGGCACTGATTGATTCGCCCTGCATTTGCGCTTGTTGCTCGCTCATGCCTGGCTGTGCCTGCACGGTCACCGGAGCGTTGAAAATGATGGGGGCCGGCCCGCTGGATGAAGAATCACCACCGCCGCTGCCTGACGGCCTGATCAGCGCAGCCTTGCCGTTGGCCATTGCCTCCAGGGTTCCAACGCCAATCCGCGCCGTAGCCTCCGAGTTGAACACGTACTCGCCACGGTGAACCGGCCCGGCAACTTCGTCACGTCGCCCATTGCCGGTGTAGCCACCCTCCATAAAGCCAACGCCAGACATCGCCGTCATGCCAACCGCCGAAGCAAGTGGGCCCGTGACGCTCAACGCCGTAGCCATCGCGGCAGGCGCAGCCGCTGGACCAATGATCGGAATCGCTGCAGTGGCGGCATAGGCGTTCAGCCCCGCTTGCAAAGACATCGCCGCCGCATTGGCGCCGAGCGTCCCCGCCGCTGTTGCCTGGGTGGACTTCCCGACCAACAACTGCACGCCCTGATAGATCAGCCACTGCGCAGCCATGTCGCCCAGCGCCTTCAACATCGACTTGGCAAAGTTACCGACCATGTCGCCCAGGGCATCGTCTGCTTCTTCCGCACCGCTGGCCACGTCCGAGAAGAACGTGCCCAAGTCGCCCGTAGCGGTATCCAGTGCACCCGACGTGAAGTCGGCGGCGATCTGCGAATAGTCCCGAGCAGCATCGGCATAGTTGGCCCACGCATCATTGACGCCGTTCATCCAGTTCGATTGGTACTCGTCGACCTGCTGGTAAAACATCTCTTGAGCGATTAGACGCTCAGCCAGTGCCTCCTTGAGCACTGTTGTCTCACTGGCGTAGAGCTCCGGCGTGATCTGATCGGTATTGCGCTGCTCGTTTAGGCTGGCCAGGTCTGCCGCGTACTTCTGCCGAAGGGCCAGGTCTGCACGCATGCGGTCACGGGCTTTGTCGCCCAACCCGATGCCGGCCAGTTCTTGGTCGAACCCGTCTTTGGTGGTTTGCGTCCCTGTGGCCTGGGCATTTTTGAAAGCCGTCAGTTTCAGATCGTCTTCATTGGCCTTTTTGATTTTGTTCAGCGCGTCCAGCTCGGCGGCCATGCCCATGAGCTTTTGCTTTTGCGCTTCGTTCAGCTTGCCGAGCTTGCCTTCCTGCAGCTCGAAGGACAGCTTCATTACCTCAGTGGCATCTTTTTGTTTGTCGCCGCTGGTGTTGATCAGATCGATCTGGCGCCTGAAGTTCTCCTCTGTCGACTCGAAAGCTTTCAGTTGCTGCTTGGCAGCCGACTCCGATTCGCTGGCATTCTTTTTCGAAGCCTTGGCGGCTGCATCATCAGCAGCCTTTTGTGCATCCTTGGCGGCTGCCGCCGAACGGATGGCAACGATCATGCCCTCCGTGAGGTCGGTATTTTCGGCGATGAACCTGTTTGCTGCTTCGAGGGCTGTTTTGTCCTGGGCGGCACCCAGCTGCTTTTGCAGTTGCTCGAGGTACTTCTGACCAACCTGATCCGCAGCAGCGATTGCGGCGTTGTTCTTTCCACGAGCCGTGGTGTTGGCTTCCGTCTCGCCAGTTAGCTCTGCCAGCGTCTGCCGCTGCTTATCGAGGGTTACTGTGAGATCGGAAACCTTGATTTGCCCGGTCTCAATCGACTGGGCCATTTCCTCTGTGACACCAGGAATCAGTCTGACCTGGTCCGCCACGACCTTCCAATCTACCACCTGCCCTTTTGCAGAGTCGGCAACCGCCTTGTTGACGAGGTCCATCGCCGATTGGAACTCGGCTGGTAGCGGGGCCATACCGCCCATAAAACCAGAAGCACCGGCAAGACCGGCGTTGGTTAAGCTTGACTGAAACTCAAAAGCGATCGAGCCGGCGGCGGTGGCGAGGTCCTTTTCTGTATCCGCGATTGAGGCGCGCAACTCGCGCAAAGTAACGGACTGTGTGGCGCGGTTGAGCTTGTTGAAGCGCTCTGTCAGTTTGTCGAGCGGATCACTCAAATCACCCAGCTTCTGCTCGAGCACACTCGTATTGTCGCGCAGAGTGAGAAACGCAGTCGCGGCGCCAATTGCCAACAGCGCGATGCCCGTTGGCCCACCCAACAACCCAAGAACTGTCCTCGTGGGACCGACAACAGCCGATTGAGCAACCGCCACTGCGTTGGTTGCTCGCGCTTCGGCCATCCTCGCTTCTGCAAGCTGGATGGACATTTGAGTCTGTACAGCCGTTCCTTTCGCAGCTATCGATTCTTTCTCGGCTAAAAAAACGGCGGTTTGAGCTTTTCTCTGATCGGCTTGAGCGGCGAGCAAAGCAGACGCAGCTTGTGCGCGACGCGCCAGAGAATCCTCAATCGCAGCTTTGGTAGAAAGAACTGATGCGGCAGTTGCAACTGCTAACCCGCGCGCATAAACGGCCAAAGCTCCGGCAGCGGCGACACCCGCAATTTCTGCAAGAGTTTCGAAGTTATCTGCAATACCACTGATAACTCCGGCAAGAGCGCCAGTGCCATCTGTACTTTCGTTGAGCCGGCCAATGTACACAGAGAAAGCGTTTGACAGGTTTTGAACGGCATCGCGGACGGCCACACTCATGCTGTCCGCCAAGACTCCATTGGCCTCAGCAGACTTTTGCAGACCTTCCGTCAGGACGTCCAAGCTGAGCTTGCCCTGGGCTCCAAGACTACGAATCTCTTCAGCCGTCCTGCCGGTTGATTTGGCGATGGTGTCGACCACCGTCGGCATAGCCGCGAGAATCGACTGCCAGCCGTCAGCCTCGACCTTTCCGGTTTGTAGCGCTTTCGAATAGGCGTCGATGGCGGCACTGGCCTTGTCGGCCGAGGCCGAGTTGGTCACCAGCAGGAAGCTGAAGCTGTCCATCACATCCAGCGCCTGGCCGGTGTCGTAACCCATCGACTTCAAGCTGTCAGCTGTCCGAATGTAAAGCTCTTGCGCTTCACTCAACGGGCGATAAGTACGCTTCGCAGTCTCCAGCAGACGCTGCTGCACCTGGTCAAATTCACCCACGCTACTGGTGGCCATGCCGATTCGATCAGACATTTGACCGTAGGAGTCTGCCGTCTCGATGATCTTGCTGATAGACGCGGCACCAATGGCCGTAGCAAGGGCACTCTTGATCAGCCCGGCGGCACCTTCAGCGCTCTCCCCAGCACGATCAAAAGCCTCATCGACACGTCCCAGGCTCTTATCGATCTTGCCAGACGCCTGGGCGACACTGGCGTCCGCCCGGGCCATTTCCTGCCGCAGCTGGGCAGTGGTCGCCTCGATGCGAACCAGCATTCCCTGAACGTCTGTATCTGCCATGCATTTCTCCTGACAACAAAAAACCCGCCGTAGCGGGTTTTAATGGATGGCGAACTAAACCTAGTTTTTCCTTGAGTTCGCTCGATTGGCAGCATCGGTAATTTTTCTGATCCGCCGCTCTTCTTTGGCCTGCTGCCGAGCTGGGTCGGAGGCCCTACGCTCCCAAACAAAAATTGCCGCCAGAATTACTAACACTGACGCCAAAGAAAACAGGATCACATTTCCCAGGGATAACACCAACGCGATGAGCCCCAGAAAAAAACCCGGAGCCAATGCAATGGCTATGACTAGAAGAAGCAATACTATGAGGAATTGCATCGGTTATGACTCCGTTCAAACCGGCAGCGTATCAAAAAACTGAATCCTCCCCAATCAACTGCTTTGCCGCCCCGTCAGTGCCTGACGCAGCTTGGCTGCGACAGTAGAAGGTTTCGGCTTTTCCTTTGGGGCAGTTGGTTTGCCACCAAATGGATTGGTCATCTGCACCCACTCAACCCGGGCATCCACTGCCAGAAACAACTCTGGGAGTGGGGTATTCCAAGCCACCTCAGGCGACCAACCAAGCCACCCGGTGGCCACCGCGTAAAGCCGGTCAACGTAACTGCCGTCTTCGACAGCACTTACGCCTTCGCCGGCTGCCGCTTTCCCGCCTCAGTCCCCTTGGGGTTGTAAAGCGCGACCAGGTACGCATTGAGCTGGACGGACACTCCCAGAACCCCTTCCTGCCAAACCTGCTCAGGAATTGCCTCGGAGGCCTTCCCGCTTAGGCCTGCACCGCTGGCGATGATCACAGCGCAACCATCAACGCTCAGGGCATTGATTGCCTGAGATGCGCCACGCAGGCCACCGAAGTGGGCCTCGATCGCCCGCACTGCGCCCAGGGTGGGCTTCAGGGTGTAAGTCTCACCATCGAGTGTAATGTCGACGGTACCGAGCAGGGTCTTACTCATGTGGCAAATCCTTGTAATCGGGGCCGAGGCCCCGCAAGTTAGGCGGCGGCAGCCGGGAGGATTTCCAGGATGTCGGAGTTGATGCCGATCGTGACGTTACGGCGGACCACATTGTCAGCGGCGCCGGCGGCGACGGTGTTGTTCATCACCTTGCCGCGCAGGTAGAACGTGGACGGCAACAGCGCCGGGGTAGCATCCGGATCACCGTCGTTCAGAGTGATCTTGATGTTGTAGTCGCCCTTGCTGCGGTCCTTGTGCGCGACTTTCAGTTTGGCTTGGCCCAGGTCGCCGTTGTCGAGGCCGACGGTCAGGGTCAGGTCGCCGGCATCGGCAGTGCCCTTGTATTTGCGCACCCGGCCATCACGTAGCGACGTGAAAGTCACGGAGCTGAAGGTGTCGCCAAACTCGCCAAGGTCTTCGACCTCGCCAATTTCGACGTAGGTGTCGGCCTTGTAGAGGGCTTCGGTGTCGGCGCCGTTCTTGCTGCCGATAGAAATTCGGCAGCCGGCGGCTGTATTGAGGTTGTCTTCGGCCATGGGGGTTCCTCCAAAGGCACATTGGATAAAGCCGCTCGGCGGCCAGGGTTTGGGTTCAGTGGGTGGTGATAACGCGGACCGTGATCGATCCCTGGTACGTGACGCCGTCAGCATCGCGCTGGGCGTCTGCTTGCTCGACCCGTACGGATACGGCTCGGCCCACAGAGAGTGGCAACCGGCGCTGGTCCAGCGCGGCGAAGACCTCGCCGTTGATGCGTTTCACTTCGGCCTGGCCGTGGGCATCCGACCATACGGACAGATAGATCAGCCGAGTTTCACGCTTGCGACCGGAGAGTGGTCGACTGTTTGCGGAAACTTCCCGGTCAAATGAAATGTAAGGCATCGCAGTGTTCAGGGGAGCACCGTCGTACACCGGGCACGAGACCTCAGATTGAAGCCGAACGAACAACGCTTCCTGCAGTGCAACAGACGGATCAGCCATTAACACCTCCCTTACTGGCTTTGCTTAGGGTCCTTGCGACGGCGGCGCTGATGTTTGCCAAGACAAACTCCCGATTGACCGCCATCGCAGGCCGAAGCCAGGGATGGGCGGGGCGAGCTGGAATATCCGGGTACTTGCCGTAAAACGCTTTGCCGTCGCTTTTGTTTTTTGTAGGCCGCTGATTGAGAGCGTTGCGGCGCCCTTTGAGCTGCGATTTATCTCGATTGTTGGTGTGCGCGCCCCCGACGGCATCCGCGTCCGCGCGGCGATACAGCGTGCCGCTGTAACCTTTGGTGCCGTACTCAATGAACCGCAGATAGAAGAAGCGGCGCATATCCCTTTTTCCACGGATACCAATCTGGGCATCCAGACCACTTTTGGAAATGAAAGCCTTCAATGCCGAGGCAGCGGCGCCGGTGTCCTTCGGCACCAACTGCCGCATGGTGGTCAGTATCCGATCTGCCGATTGCTGCATCGCCGGCACCAGTTCGTTGTCCATGGTCGAGTGGATATTGCGCAGAGTGCGTCGGAGCTTGAAATCGCCGGACATGCGGGATCGACGAGCCATGATCTACTCCTTCGGAGTTTTTTCTGGCTTGGCTGATTCCGCAACTGTTTCACTCACACGCTCTGCAATGCCGCGATCAAGCAGGCTTTGGCCGAGATCGTCGTCAACCTCGAACTCTGCACCCGCTTCCTGTTCGCCCACGGCGCCAGAAAGGTTTCCCAATGCACGCAATTTCATGAAAGCCCCCTTCAAGGATTTACAACGTTTGAGCACAGGAGCCGAAGCATCGAACTTTTGTTGTCCGGTAATGCGGCCTCAATCAAATAGGTGACGGTCGACCGGGATAGGCGTCGGCCGGCGATTAAGCTGGGCCGCGGTCGTGCGCGAAGCTCGGCAGTGACCTTGGCATCGAGTCGCTCTGCTACCGGCTCCACTCGGCCGGACGGGAGCGTCACCTCGGCCCATACACCGCCGATATCCCGCCAGGTAACGACAAAACCTCCCGAGCCATTCGGCGCATTTACCGACTCCTGAACCCTGAACCGGTGACGTGCTGGACCTGATCGCATATCAAAACCTCGGAGGGACGGTGATTTCGCTCAGAAGCGTGTCCAGTATCGACCCCGGCAGTTCGGCGAGTATGGTGCCGATGACCAGCGTTTCCCGGCTCTCAAACGCCGTGGCCGCATGCATCAAGAGCCACGACCGCACCGCTGGGTACTGCTCAAGATCGAGGCCAGCCCGATATCGGATCAGCAGATCACCGGACGGTCGTCCCTCCGGGAAATACAGAAAGCTTTCGCGCTGACGGACACGGAGCTGGTGCGCAACGGTGAGCGCCTCCTCCGAGCCGTCTGAGCGAATTCGACTGATCGAAATGATCTCTTTGGCCTGGCCCTGGTCGAGTGCGTGGCCCGAGCCATAATGCTCGGGCCACTCGTCTTCATACTCAGCCATTCGAATGGCTGCGCCCGAACGCGACTCTGCCTGCCCCGTTACACCTGGAATGATGATCTGCTCAATCAATTCAGGTTGAAGATCTTCAGGTTCCAGCCGGCACTGATACGCAACCTGGTCGAGCGTCAACACCGGCTCGCCGGTGTACGCAATGCGCCGGGCCATGGTCAGGGTTTCTCTTCGTCGTCGACTTCATCATCAACAACTTCATCCGTAGTGCTTTCGCCACCAACAGCATCGGTTGTCGTTGTCGTATCTGGCGAGTCGGATGGGGTATTGGAAGCACCAGCTTTACCACCAGCTTTTTGGCTATTCGGCTTCGAGCCAGCCGCCCGGGTGGCTTTCGCTGGTTTTCGCGGCGACTCGCCGTCAGCCTCGTAGGCTTCCGCGAAACCCTTGGTTTTCAGGCCATCGGCAACCGCCTCATCAAATCCGGCCAACTCATCAGTCGAGTAACCACGCCAGGCTTTCAAAAAACGCACTACAACTTTATCGCTCATCGCACTTACCTCGATATGCAATGCCCCGCCGTAGCGGGGCAAAGGGATTACATGCCAGCGCCCCATTTGACGTTGACAGCGACGACGATGCACTCGACGTGGCGCGGCCCGAAGTCGTGCTTGGCGATGACTTTGACCAGGGTCTGGTCGCGCTGGAACGCGCTGACCATGTTGCCGTCCGCGTCCTTGTAGGAGGCCTCGCTACTGAACGAGATCGTCAGGTCCATGTCCTCGCCGATCATCATGTCGGCGAAGTTGACGAAGTAGAATTCCGTCTCGTCGCCGTTTGCTCCCAGGTTCACCGGGATCTGATTGCTCAAACCAACGGGGTAGCCCTTGAACAGGCCCTGTTCGATTTCTGGATAGGCTTTGTTGCCATTGCCATCGCGCAGCGTCTGCAACCAGCGCAGCACGCGTGGATGCATCAGCCAACCGCAGTCCTTCATCATCACGTTGGCCGTTTCCAGGCGCAGCATCATGCCGCCGCAAAACAGGTCGATTTTTTCCAGGGTGAGAGAGCTATCGACGATTGGAGCTGGCAACACGTTGAAAGGCTGCGCCCAGTAGCGCATGCCCTTCGGAAGCGAACCGCTGCCATCGGAGCGAATGAAGTGCAGGTCTTCCGAGAGGCCCATGGAAACCGCCAGGTCATTCACGACCACGTTGTCGACACGCGGATTGATACCGGCATTCGCAATCAGGTCGTTGGAGAGCGGCACGATGGCAGCGGCTTTTTTCGCCGACAGCTTGGTGTCCGCGAATGTCATCCCAGTCACTGGAATATCCGTTTCGGTACCAATGTAGGTGACGACGGTGTTGCCGGTGATCCGGGGCATGGTCAAGTTACCGTTGTTCAACGGCAGGCTTCGGGTGCCCATCTTGCGCACTACCGACATCGGGCGAAGCGCTTCGATGATCTCGGTCGAGAAGTTCTGCGGTACCAGCACACCGCCCGCACCGGGGGTGACTGTACTCAACGCCATCGCTACCTCAGTCGGGTAGCCA
The DNA here is from genome assembly GCF_054668285.1 of Pseudomonas sp. S2_H10. Taxonomy (NCBI): domain Bacteria; kingdom Pseudomonadati; phylum Pseudomonadota; class Gammaproteobacteria; order Pseudomonadales; family Pseudomonadaceae; genus Pseudomonas; species Pseudomonas sp. S2_H10. Next base: position 5,261,292 of record NZ_CP162754.1, on the reverse strand, counting down.
CCCTGCTGTGCCATCTGAGCAGCCTGGTGCTGATTGCCCTGGGCTGCGGCGAGCAGGCGAACCATCTGAGCCATGCGCACACCAGGCGCCAGCTTCGGTGCGTGAGGGCCAGAGATATGAGTGGGTGGACTGTTCAGGCCCTGCGCCGACTCATTGAGAGGAACCGCGCTGGCCGCAGCCATTCGTTCGGCCTGCTCCGCACGGCTGATCTTGTCGGTCAACGCATTGAACTGAGTTTCGAGATCTGCGAATTGCGCGAGTTGTTCGGCCGAGAGGGTTTCGCCTTTCGATTCAAGCTGGGCCAGAGCCTGAATCGACTCATTGAGCTTGGCGCGTTCGCTACGCATTTGAAGTACAAGGGACATGGTGCCTCCTGGGCATAAAAAAACCCGCACAAGGCGGGCTTCGACGACTGCCGCGAACGCGGTCAGATCTGGGTTTGAAGGTTCAGTGCTGCGGCTCGAACAGAAAGGCGACCACCTTGGCGATTGGCCCGACTGAGGGCTACCGAGTGGGACAAATCATCGACTGCCTGTTGCGGGCTTTGCATGCGGTCAGCGAGTCCGGCGGTGATGCCTGATTGACCTCGGTACAGACCGGCCTCCGTCGCGACAACTTGCTGGACGGAAAGCCCTCGGTACTCAGCCACGGCGTTGACGAAGAGCTGGTAGCTCTCCTGAACGACATCATTGAGGTACTTGAGGGATTGGTCACTTAGTGGCTCGTGAGGGCTGAGGTCGTTTTTATGGGCACCGGCATACACCGTGGTCACCTTGACCCCCATCCCTTCTTCCATCTTGGAGCGGTCCATGTGGCTGGCAATGACACCAATGGAGCCGACCCCACTAGTCTGGCTCACAACCAGTTCACTGCAGGCCGAACCGATCAAATAGCCGCCGCTGTAGGCCATGAAGTTGACGATACCGGTGATCGGCTTCTGCTGAGCCATGGCGCGAATATCCGCTGCCAGTTCAAAAGCGCCAACGGCAGAGCCGCCTGGGCTGTCGATGTCCAGCACCACGCGCTCAACCATCGGATCCGCGATTGCATTGCGGATCTGTGCGCGCAACGATTCATAGCTGGTCATTGTTTCGCACATGCTGACATGGCTACCGCGACTGACCAGGACGCCGCTCACCGGGATTACTTCGATACCGGTTCTGGCAATTGCCGTTCGGCGCTCCTCTTCGCGTTGGGCGATACGATCCAAACCGTCATCCGCCCAGAGCGCCGCCCCCTCCCGTGCGCCGATGTTGACGATGTTCAAGCTCATCGCCTGGTTGGCCCAGCGCACGCCCAAGTCCAGCATGTCAGGCGTCACCAGCAGAGGCTGGTTGAACAACAGGCTGGATGCCCGTAAGTAACTTTTCATTGTGCAAGCATCCTCTCGATATCGCGCTGTTGCAGCTCCAGCTGCGCTCGCACGGCAGGGTCGTTGAGATCGGGCTTGCTCTTGCCAGCGTCGACCATGTTCAAAGGCTGCAAGTAGATGTCGCCACCTGCTACAGGCGGCATGTTCTCCAAGCGCCGAATGTCGTTGACCGAGAGCCAGCCCCATTGCCGCCCGATTGCGTAGGCTTCATAGCGACTTTTCTGGTCACCGCGCATGAGGCCAGCGAGGTTGAACTCAATGAAGTAGTCGCGCCGGTCCGTGGGTAGCAAGAAGTCACGCATCATGGCCTGCTCATGTCGCTTGACCCACGGCAACAGACCGAACACCACGAACTGGATCAGCAACTGCTCGATGGTGTTGTAGTTGGCCTTGTCCAGGTCGTTGACCATGGGCAGGGGGATCTTGTAGATCCGCGCGCAATCGACGCCCGACAACTTGAGGATGCCGATAATTTCCGCATCCACGTTGGTCATCGAGACAGGTTTGAAGGTCATGCCTTCCTGCAACATCGCGACCTTTTTGGCGTTGTCCATGCCGCCGAACTTGTTGCCCCACTGATCAAGCACTCGATCAATCGAACCCTGGTCCTTGATCGCCGGTGCCTCACGCGGCCGCTCGATCACGCCCGATACGGACACACCGTTAGCAAACGACTTACCGGTGTACTGGCGCACTGCTTGAGCCAGGCCTACGGCTTCCGCATGCAGCAAGATCGGCGATAACCCCTCGTAGAAGTTATGCGCGTGCCAGCGCACATGGTGCACCTGACGCATCGCTAACCGTTCCGGGTAGGCACCGACCTGGTAGTACGGCAGCAAATCGCCGCCCTTGCACACGACAACCTGATCGTTGTGCAGTGGCCATAGCGCGGTGACGTTGCCGTCCTCCCGGCGCTCCACGAAGCTGTAACTGTTCCCCCGCAACCCCAAAGCCATCTGGCTGCACTCACGGTGTTCGTAGGGCGTTTGGAAACCGTTCGGCTGATAACGCAGCACGTCGTATAACGGGTGGTTGATCGCAGCGTCACGCTGACCATTTTCTTTGCGCCGGTACAGTTCCAGCGGCAGCTGCGCCACGCTCTCGGCCAGCAACGTCACGCAGTTTTGAACAATCGGCACTGCCAGTGCCGACTCCGGCGTCACTCGGACCCCGGAGCTGTTGCCTCCCGAACCGATCAACCCACGCCAACCGCCACCACCTGTGTTCGGCACCGCGCTCGGCGAGACGCCGCGTTGCTTGCTGAGGAACATAATCAGCCTCCTCCCGCATCAGGCTTGGGCTCAGGCCCGGCAGCGGCCTTGTCAGCCAGATAAGACCAACCCATCAGCAGCACCCCGCCAGTGATCAGTGCGGCCGGAACATTCAGCAGGGCCACTCCGGCAATCAGCAGACCGAAGCCCAGCAGGCCGGCGACCCAGGCCAGCAGTTCAAGATGTTTCATATGCCTGCCCCTTCGTCATAAATGGATGTACCCGTGCCCTCAATGGCGGTACCGCTGAGACCGGTCGCCATCAGTCCTGCGATGATTCCGTCGATGCGGCCAGTGGCCTTGGCTTTGTCAGCCTTTCGATTTCCCGCCGGGTCGCTGACAATCACGGCGTTACCCGCGCACCAGGTCATCACTGGATTTCCGTCATGCCGCAGGGTTTCAACATCGGAGACCTCGCTGACAACGTGAAAGTCGTCGGGGTCCAGATCGATAACGTCACCTTGTGGTGGCAGACCAAGTAGCCGGCGTTCGAACTCGTCGACAGCTGGCCCCATGTCCTTGAAGCCCTGGCCGAACGGCGCCATTTCTGGCAACTCGATATCGTGCTCACTCATCAGCTGCATCAAGTCCTCAATCCGCCAACGGTCATAGGCGATCTTGCGCACGTCGAAGTACGCGCAGATCGTCTGCAAGCGCCGCAGCACGAACAGTTTGCTGATCGCTCGGCCGGGAGTGGTCTCAAGCTCTTTGTTCTTGATCCACAGGGCGTAGGGAACCTTGTCGCGCTTTTCCCGTTCAGCCAGGTCGTGATCCGGAATCCAGAAATACGGCAGCAACCGCCAGTGCGGATCAGCCACCGTCGGATAGAACAGCAGCACGAAGGCTGTGAGGTCGGTGGTACTGGCAAGGTCGAGCCCTCCCACGCATGGCCTGTTTCGCAGCACTCGCATCGGTACCCGCTCGATGGCCTGGCTCCAGACTTCCCACGAAATCCACGGCGACTCGGCCTGCGTCCACTCGCAGAAGTTCAGACGGCGCACCACCGACTCTTGTGCCGGCAGGCCCTTCGCTGACTGGACCTGTTCACGCAGATACTTTCGACCTGGGATCCCGTCGGTTTGTCCTTCGGCGATGAAGTCCAGCGAAGGGTTCACCTTGGCCCAGCAGGATTCGTCCTTGAACGGATCGTCACCGTCATCCAACGAGCAAATGAACGCGAAGAAGCTGTCGTCTTCTTCCTGGCCGGCACAGATGCGTACGCCGAGGTCGTGATACTGACCACACACCGTTTTCTTGTCCGAGCCGCTGTTGGTGATCATTACCACCATGGCCTTACGGCGGTTCTTGGTACCGGCGCGCATCATGTTCACGGCGGTTGCGGTTTTGTGTTCGTGTACCTCATCGAGCAAGCCGATGTGCGGACGTGGCCCCGACTGCCCCTCGTCCGAACTGATCGGTCGGAAGAATGAGTTGTTATTCGGATAGAACAGGTTCCAGACCTTTTCGTCACGGCCTGACTGGACCAATCGACTGGACATCGCCGGTGACATGTTCACCATCGATACCGCATCACGGAACAGAATCATTGCCTGGTCACGCTTGGTCGCGGCGGCGTAAATCTCCGCGCGTTGTTCGCCGTCGGAGACCAAGCCATAAAGACCGATGCCACCTACCAACGGGCTTTTCCCCGACCCCTTGCCGGTCTCTATATAGGCCAAGCGGAAACGACGGTAACCGTCTTCGGTCATCCAGCCGAACAGGCTACCCACGACAAAGGCTTGCCAGGGCGCGAGGTAGAACGGCATCCCCTCATAGTCGCCACCGTTGAGACAGAGCACGTCTTCAAAGAAGCCGATCGCCCGATCAACGAGCTCAAGATTCCAGATCAGCCCCCGTGCTGGGCCATGCTCCAGGTCGCGCAGATGGCGGCGACAGGCGTTGCGAACATCGGGGCCGGCGACAATCTCGCCAGACAGCACCGCGTGGGCGAAGCCGGTAACGCGATCAGTTGAAGTATCGGTTTGCTGCGTCTCGTTGGTCATTGGGGAATAGCTCGCCTTGCGGCTGGATGGCCGCCTTCAGGTTGCGGCGGGCCATGGGGGAGAATCCGAACGACGCACCAGCTGCGTTTGCGCGCTTTTCCGCGTCGTTTGCCAACTGCCGAAGCACATGCATTTGCTGCGCTCCGGTCTTGAAGGTCTGGATGTCTCCCCCCAATTCATCCACGGAGTCAGCATTGCGAGTAGCGATCAGCCGCTGATACTTCAACCAATCGGCATACGCCTGGCAGTAGGTTGCGAGTGCCATCTGATCCAGCGTCGAAACGAGTCCCAGGGTAATCAGATCAGGAACCAAACGCTCCCACTCGGCTGCGGCGTCGGCGGTCAGCACAGAAGGCATCGGCGGGGCACACACCGGTACCGCCGGCTGCCTTGCTTCGTCGATCAACTGGTCCATGTTTTTTCTGCTACGATTGCCCTGCAACACATGGACTACCGCAGGCTTCGCCGGGCGCCCAGAATTTCCATTTCCCGCCACAATTCACCTCCTAAAGTTGATACCCCCCCCTCCCCATTTTTCCCGACTTTGCACACGGAGGGCGAGAGGCGGTCTAGCTAGCGATAGGACGAAACTTTTTCACCCCCCCTCCCCATAGCTCTTTGCTATACACCATGCCGGTGCGCCGCCGCGATTTCTCAATCAGCGCCGATTCCAGTGATGGTTCGGGTCGAGAGGCATCCCATCGGTGGTGCAACCAACCATGCGGCCAGTCTTTTCAAGCCGCTGCTTGGTCGAGTCGTGGCAGAACTTACACAGCGGCTGCCAGTTGTCCTGACTCCAGAACAACTTCCACGCAGTCTTGATGCGTAGTGGATCACCACTGGCCTTCGCATCCTTCAACCGCGGGGGAATCTTGTGGTCGACAATGATCGAGGCGACGGGCCTCAAGTCGGTCGAGCACATGCAGCAGAATGGATGCTCACGAAGGAATACATCCCGTGATTGCTGCCAACGAAAACCGTAACCACGCTCAGCACTGCTACCTCGTCGATCACTGCTCATGCTGACTACTCGGGGGCACCTCGCAGAGCCCAGCCTTCTTCGCCAGCCAACGTGCGTACAACCCGCTGGCTACATCAGCACCAAGGCAAGCCACAACGCTACCAATCGCAGCGGCTGTCATCAGACTGCAACCCAGCGCCGTGGCGAGCATCACTGTCGCCAGGCCAAACACTGCCGAAGCACCGAAGCGCAACAGCACCCGCTTGACCAACACCGGCACCGCCATCCCTGCCGCATCAGCGCGCCACATCTCCCCTGTTAACCCCGCGAGCGCCACTAGAATCAGCAGCCAGGTAGGAAGGTCGGCCAGCGACTGCTGCACCTCCTGTTCAGTCGACATGCGTTGCCTCCTCGGCAATGGAATGAAAAACCCCGCCGAAGCGGGGTTAGGTGACCGGCTCAGGGTGGGCCGGGTGAAGCTGCACAGCACGTGCGAGGTCAGCGCCAAGGCGCAAATTTCATATCGTGGTGACTTTTTACCCCCTGAGTACGGAACCGAAAAGAGGTCATTTTCGGTTACCCAACTCGACGCAACTTTGACGCAACTTTGAGGAGACTTTGAGGCAAATCGCCCCGACCAGCGGTAAGCCACTTACGAGCATCAGCACGCTCGGTCAACACCACCAGCAGCCTCTCATGCAGGCGGTGAACTTGATCGTAGTAGGTCTGTTTCGCTCTCGACTCCATCCCAAGCAGATGCAACTGCATCAACCAGGTCGGCGCCGGATCATCGCCGTAACGCAAACCCGCCAACCGCATCAACCGATCACCCTGCTCATCCTGACGCCCGATCTCCGACAGAGCGGCGGCGATCTCCTGTGCAACTGCATCAGGCCCTGCTCCAGCGCCGAGGATGACTCGGGACCCTGGCGTGCCGCGTGGCGCGCAGCCACCCCACTCCATGATCGTTGCCATTGGGCTGCCCATGCCGCCGCTTTCGCCATTGAGTCGAAGTTGCTCGCCCCAGTGCTTTAGCAGTACTTCCATTGCCTCGATCATCGCCCTACTCCCCCGAAAACCGAACCCGACACAGAAAACACCGAACCCGACACAAACCCAACACAAATAAAAACCTTTAAAATCAATAGCTTTAATCGAGTTGTGTTTAGTGTGTTGGGTTTGTTGGGTGCTTCCGTCCTCGCATGAAGAAAATAATCAGCCTTAGGAAACCGAACATCTAACGTCACGCATGCGCGCACGCGTAGCGAAACCCAACACACCCCACACAAAGCCCGCAAACCGCCGAAAAAGAAGGATCCGACCTGTGTGAGGTATCCAAAATCAACCCAACACACGCCCGACACACCCAACACACTTTTAGATTTAGTCATGCGGCAGCCGCCTTGATGTGGTCCCAGCTGTCCACATGCCAGCCCGCCAGCTTCGCCTTGGCCCGCCAGTGTTCCACTTGCTTGCCCAGCTCGGCCGCCTTCAGTGATGGGGGCGGGGAAGCGTCCGGATCGACCGGAAAGAAGAACGCGCCAAAGCGCCGGTTGCTGCCATCGGTCCAGGGAATAGCGCGCGTTTTATCGACCTCAGAACTGATGAACAGCGAGAACTTCGTCTGACTCATCACATGCTCTTTATTGCGCTGGCACCACTCGAGGAACAGCGAATAGAGGTCAGTCGACAAACACGGCCCCCAAAGCCCCTGGCCCAACTCGCTGTACTTCCACAGATGCAAGAACGTCTGCCATCCGGCCCGACTCAAGGCCACCAAGCGCTCACGGGCATCCGTCGACGGTGGCCGCGTCCGCTGGTTGAAATCGCCCAGGTCGATCGACAACAACCACCCGTACAGCGCCGCGACACCACCCTGCTCCAGCTCCCGTCCGATTGCCTTCTGCCGCTCGACCGGCAACGTTTCCATCGGCCACATCACCAGCATCCGACGGTCACTGTCGCTGATCGGCCATGGCAAAATTTCGTTGCTCAGGAACACCGCGTTCATATGGTTGGCTTCCTCCCAACCGTTGATGAACTTCGACTCCATACGCACCGTCTTGCCGGTGATCAGGTGCTTGATCTTGCCCACCTGGTTGTAGCGCTGATCGCGACTCACGACCTCTTCAAATACCGACCACAATTTGCGGCTTTGCCAGGCGTTGAAGTTGCTCTCCAGCTGCGTCTGGCCGACCGTGGCCGCGTACTGGCCGTACAACATGCCCAGTGCATCCGCGAACAGCAGGCTTTTGCCAGAGCCCTCCATGATCGAGTGCATCAGCACGGCGGTGTCCATCTTGGCACCCAAGTGCTGCAACGGGTACGCCAGCCAGCGGGTCAGCCATTGAGCCGCAGCCTCATCGTGGTTGCACAAAAACGAAATCAGCCAGCGCAGATTGGCGCAGGCTTCGTCATCCCTGACCGGCTCGAGCGGCAGGCCATCAAAGGTATTGATGTACACCGCTGGGTCCTTGCTCATGGTCGGATCAAACACAATATGTTCGACATCCACGGTGCGCCGCTCACTGCTGTTCAGCCATAGGGGATACGTGTCGCCCAGCGCCATCTTCACCGCGCCCTCGGCAATCCGTCGTTTCTTTTCCCGATCCCAGACATCCTTGGTGCCGTCGATGTACACGTAACGGTCTGTCGGCGGCATGCCGAACGCACCGCCCTTCTTGCCCGCCATGCGTCGCGCTTGCTCGATGTCGCGGACATGATCATCTGCAATCAACCGTTTGCCCGTGTCATCCAGCCAAGCCTTGGCGAGCGGCTTGCCCACCCGCGCTTCGAAGGCGGCCTTCTTCATCACCCGCGACTGATCGCAGTCCCACACTTGCGTGGTGCCCTCGACCAGCGCAAAACGTCGCAATAGCTGGTCAAGCGTGAGCGAGTCCCCCGCGCCCCCGCCAGGAGCCGGAGCGGCCTCGCTGAGTTCGTCGTCGGCGGGGCTCGGCTCGCACTGGTCACCAGATGGGGTCGGGGGAAGGTCACGCGGATCAGGGCGCGAGGAATGCTGCATACCCATCATGCGAGCAGCGTCCTTCACCGCCTTCGACTGGTCCCCGCCGTGCTCGAGCAAACAGAACACCTCGAAGGCGTCATTCTGATGCCCGTTAGCAAGTGGATCGGCACCGTGGTGCGAATAGACCTTGCCCTCACTGATGGTCACGCCGGGCAGCCCGGTGCTGCTCTGCGGGTAAAGCCACTTGCTGCCTCGCTTGATGTATCCGTGGCTACGCAGCAGCTCCTCGATGTCGTGGCAGCGATTGAACTCGTCGATTACCGACGGGCGTTGGCCCACCGCAGCTGCTGGACGCTTGGCAACTTTCGCCGGTGCAGTGGTCGGCTTGATCGCCCAAGGGCATGCCGCTTCGGCATCACGTTTAAAGAAGTCCCAGTTTTGCCAGACAGAAAGCAACTCATCGGTCAGCGTCGGCAATCCGTCCGCAGCGTTGGGTGGCGTCCGCCAGGTGTAAGGCTTGCCGGTACCCGGATGAATCGAAGGCGGGAACACGTCCTGTACCAAACCAGCACGCAGTTCGAACACCGTGAAGCGCTTGTACTCTTCGGCCTCCGTGCGCGCCGCAGCTTCTCCGACACCATCACCCTGCTCTTTCGCAGCCTTGGCTTTGTCCATCAGGCCTTTGTGGATCGAACCGTCAGGGTCTTTTTCATTCGGCCACGAAAGAGAATGCCGGGTCAGCTCAATTCCTTCCGGCAGCTTGAACAACACCCGGAAACGCGCAGGGTTCCCCACAATGGTCGGGTACACCAACGCCATGGCATCCAGATCGACACCCAGCAACTCATACAGCACATGCCGCGTCCACTGAACGTCGTCGACGTCCAGCGAACAAATACGGCTCGGCCCAAGTACGACGCCGAGATTGTGATTAGGGTTTCGTTGCCAGAATGCTTCAGCGGTGGCGGCATCGGTAATGTAGCCGCCCGGTTTGTTCCACCCCAAGCCCTTTGGGGCTTTTTCACCTGGCTCGATTGATACCAGGGCGAGATCGAAAGTGTTGATGTAACGTTTTGCCCATGTGGCGATGGCTATTCCTTTGGCCGGTTCAGTCATCGCCGAGCCTCCCGCAACCCCTGACAGTCAACGCAGGTTTGGCAACCCTCAATCGACTGTTGCCGGCGTAACGGGATGGGCTCGTCGCAATCGGCACAGAACTGCGCGCTCACGCGGTTCGAAGGCACACGGCGACTGCGCAGAAGGGCAACGTCGAGCAGGTATTGTGCCTGGTCATTAGCACGATCGATTTCGTCAGCCATGGTTGCGATCCTCCATCGCCTGGCGGGCACCCGCCATGATGCCGAGGATTTCGCGAATCACGTCCATGCCGCGCTGCTCCAGGTCTACGACCTCGCGCAGCTCCCAGACGTTGTCGGCTGCGCCGTCGTGCATCGCAGCCACAAACTCCCCGGTCTCACCGAGCAACTTGCCAACGGCTTTCAAAGCATCCCGGGTTGCCGGTACCGGAACCGGGCGATACCACACCGCACCCGCTGGGCGCATCAACGCATCAAGCAAACGTGAATCGCCCGTCAGCCGGATCACCTCCTCAAGCTCATCCGGGTTCAGCCAGCGGCGCTCTTCATCAAGTTTGAGTTTCTTCTGCAGGGTGTCGTTGTCCAACACCATGTCAAAGGCAAGGGCGGTGATTCCGCCCCTGTAGTCACGACCAGCGCGGTAAATCGCTTGGCGCAAAGGAAGGACCGGACCCGCGTCCGGCAAAAGATCTGTTCGACTCATAACCGTAAATCCCCTGTTTACGGTGTAGCCATAAGACGGGGCAAACCCTATCCTACGACCACGACCGATGTGCATGTGCTGTGTGTCGTCGTCGCTGGGCTGGGGGATTCTTTGGTGAGAGGCCCCAGCCCGGCACTTTTTAAGCAGCTTTGGAACCGCGAAGGTAAGCCCAGTCAATGTCTGCACGGAGTTGCTCGCAAGTGACTGAACCCGCCGACTCTCGCTCGATACCGACCGCCAAAGCAGCGCCAGCCCGACGGTTGCCGTAAGCGACCTGCTTCAACTGGCCAACCGACGTGCCGCAACGGCCCGCGAATGCATCCAGCGCGGCTTTATCAAGACTCTTCAAATACTCGTGCAAGGTCATATGCACCTCCTTCTGAATGCCGAGATTAGCAACTGCTAATGCTTTCAGCAATAGCAAACCGTAATTTACTGTTTGCTAACGGAAAGCGATGATTGGGGAATGGATATAAAGAAAATGCGAGTTCAGGTGCTGCGCGACTTGATGGGCGAAAAAACCCAGAAAGAGTTCGCCGACCAATACAACCTAGACGCCTCATACCTGTCGCAATTGCTCAATGGGCATAGATCGCTCGGCGAGAAAGCGGCTGCGAATCTTGAAGCGAAAATTGGTCTTGCCGAGGGCACGCTAACAGCGCCCTCCAGCTCGATGCGCGCCTCCACATCCAGAGCGCCGCAAACGCCAGAGAATGAAATCGTCCCAAGCAATGCCGAGTATCTCGGCCCCATTGATGTTTGGGACGACGATACCCCCTTGGATGATGACGAGGTCTACGTGCCGTTTCTTAAGGAAGTTGAACTATCCGCTGGGAGCGGCCGAACAGCAGTACATCAGTCTCACAAACAAAAACTTCGCTTCGGAAAAATGACCCTAAGGCGGCAAAACGTCCAGGCGAATGAAGCGGTCTGCGTGACTGTTAATGGCAACAGCATGGAACCAGTTCTTCCCCACGGAAGCACCGTAGGTGTTGACCAGGGCTGTACAACCATCACCGATGGAAAAATGTACGCGCTGAATCACGGAGGTCAGCTGCGAGTGAAAACGCTGTACCGGCTACCTGGTGGAGGCATCAGGATGCGTAGCTATAACCGGGAAGAGCATCCAGACGAAGAGTACAGCGCGACCGAACTGCTCAAAAACGAAATCATCGTGATCGGCAAAGTCTTCTGGTATTCCGTATTGCTGTAACCGTACGCGTCTCAAAGAACCCGCCAAGTGCGGGTTTTTTTTGCATACCGCAAAACTAAATTAGCATCTGCTATTGCATGTTTATTTAGCTGTTGCTAATTTTGCACTCGTATCTTCCTCTCACCAAAGAGTACGAGCAATGCAAACCACACAGCACAGCAGCACGCGCTGCCCCGTCTTTCTACATCCCTCTGCCTGCAGTAGCCGAGATGCCGTCGAAGCCATCCAGCGCCAAACAGGCCTGCTAGTAATTACCACCTCTAAAGGTCGCACCGCGGCCGCCGAGCATACCGGCACTGCTGGCGTTGAAAGCTCATTGCCGTTCGGGGGGGATGCAGCATGAACAACTACCTCATCCCACTCGCAAAACAAGACCTGCTGCATCGCATGCTTCAGGTTGGCGGCGCAGCCGTATGCCCTCTTCAACGGCCAGAGCAAACCATCCATGCAAGGTTTGAAGTGGAACTCACCGACGACAGCGCAATCATCAGCGTGGACTTCGGCGACCACACCGGAGAGCTGACCCTCAAGCGTTCAGATCGTGCCAATCATCTGCATCTGCGGGATTTCATTCAGGACATCGCGAACGGCCGAATTGAGTCGGCAGAACCTTCGCCGCCACCAGAGCAACCCGGAAGCGCAGCACAAATACAACAGATGTTGGCCGAGTCGGAAGCTCTGCTGAACAACGTTCGAAAATTGCTCGCAGCCTGAGGACAGCGCCGTGAATCGCACCCTGGAACAAACGGCCGCCGTGCTCGGCCTCAAGCCCCGCGCCTTCCGCACCAGGTTGCGAGAACTGCGCATCCTGACCAATGACGGCGACTTGGCCAGCCATCACCGCGACCGGGGCTATCTGTATTCGGATCCGCGCAGCGTCCAGATCGGAAACACCAACCGTTTTCGCCATTACGCCGTAGTGATGGTGAAGGAAGAAGGTGTCGAGTGGATCGCCAAAAAACTGAACATCACCATTACGCACAAGGACGCCGCAGCATGAGCCAGAACGCCATTACCCAAGCCATCGGCGCACTGAAGCTGGTCCCGATGTTTCTCAACCACCCGACCATCATCAGCCGCGCCACGCTGATCGGCGCATCAGCCGAAGCCGTACATTTGCTGGAATCGCTGCCACCCGTCACCGCCGAACTGGCCGAGGTATTTCGCTGTGTCGACGCCGTCATTGGCGAAGGGCAAATCGCCTACGTCACTCCGACTAAATCGCCGGAGTACCCCTACGGTGCCGTCGTCGCCGACCAACGCGGCAACGTCTGCGCTGCGGCAATGGGCAAAAGCAAAGAAGGCCTAGCCGAATTGATCCGCCTCAAGTTGCTGCCCCCATCGGAGGGGTTCGGGGAGGACGCGGCATGAGCAACACCCTCGACCAACTTCGGCGCCAGTTCGCAACACCGTGCCCGACGCTGGCAGCGGTCCGCGAGCACTACTTCTCACACATCCGCACCGACCGCCACTTGCTGACCGAGATCAAGAAAGGCCGTATCAAGCTCACGGTCAAGCGCCTGCACGGCTCAACCCGGGCCAAGCCGGTGGTCTACCTGCACGACCTTGCCGACTACCTTGACGCCCAAGCGTTGACGGCAGCCGCCTGATTTACCGGTGGCCCCTGCCGTCCAGGGGCAACAACCACTGCAGCACCCCGCCGCCGGCCTCTCACCAATGATCCCGGCGGCGGGTTCTACCGAGGAGCACAGCACATGCAAACACAACACTTGATCATCATCGCCGCCTGCTCAGCCGCCGGGCTGTTGCTGATTGCCTACTTCATCCGCCAAGCAGTCCTGCTCGCCGTCGCGCGGGGTGTTGCGGCTCAATCCAAGTACCACCGGGAGCGAGTCGCCGCACTGACGAGCGACATCATCCGCCTCAGCCAAACACCCAAAGCCGAATCGATACTCACCTGGGCTGACCATCAAACGCTGCTGCAAGCGCACGCCACGCTGATTCTCGCCCAGTTAACCTGGCGGGCAATGCCAGGCACCGAATCGACCCAGTTGAAGGCCGGGCAGCAGGCAAAGAAAGTTATCGAACTGGCCAACCGCATCAGCGACACCGTTCAGCCGGGAGCCGCTGTATGACCGCATTCAAAAAGCATCCATTCGACTTCAAAACCCAATATGGCCTTGGGTTCAATGCACAGGATGACGAGATCGTTGTCGATTTCTTCTGCGGTGGTGGCGGCGCCGGTACCGGGCTGGAAATGGGCCTGGGTCGCGCGGTGAATGTGGCAAAGAACCACAGCGCCAGCGCGATCAGCATGCACACTGTCAACCACCCGAGCGCCGTGCACTACACCACCGACGTGTTCGACGGCGATCCGGATACCGAATGCGGCGGCAAGGCCGTGGGCTGGTTCCACATGTCACCGGACTGTACACACCACAGCCAGGCCGCTGGCGGACAGCCGCGCAAGCGGGAGATCCGCAACCTGTCGTGGATCGGCCTGAAGTGGGCCGGTAAGAAGAAGCCCCGCGTCATCAGCCTGGAAAACGTGAAACAGATCCTCCAGTGGGGTCCGCTGATCGCCAAGCGTTGCAAGTCCACCGGCCGCGTCGTGAAGCTGGGCGGCGGCATTGCAGCACCGGGCGAAGTGGTGCCGGTCCACCAGCAGTTCCTGGTGCCCGACCCGAAGCGCCGCGGGCAGACCTGGGCCGTGTTCGTTGCTGAGCTGCAGCACCTGGGCTACATCGTTGAGTGGCGGGTGCTGAAGGCCTGCGACTTTGGCGCGCCGACCAGCCGGGAGCGCCTGTTCATGATCGCCCGTTGCGACGACCAGCCTATCGTGTGGCCTGAGCCTACCCACGCCAAGCACCCGACCAAAGGCCAGAAGAAGTGGCGCACCGCCGCCGAGTGCATCGACTGGACGATCCCAAGCAAGAGCATCTTCGACCGGCCGAAGCCGCTGGCACCGGCCACCCTGCGCCGGATCGCCAAAGGCATGAAGAAGTTCGTCATCGATGCGGCTGACCCATTCATTGTTCCGATCGCGAACTGGTCCGGCGAAAGCGTGCAGTCAGCACACGACCCTCTGCGCACCGTGACCTCTTGGCCACGCGGTGGCTCGTTCGCCATGGCCAGCCCGATCATCGCTCCAGCCACGCACCAAGGCAGCGACCGCGTCAACGACCCGCACGCCCCACTGCCGACGGTGACCTGTGCCAATCGCGGCGAGCTGACGCTCATCAGTCCAACCCTGATTCAAACCGGTTACGGCGAGCGCACTGGACAAGAACCGCGGGTGCCGGGCCTCGATCAACCGCTCGGCACCGTGGTCGCCGGCGGCGTGAAGCATGCTCTCGCCGCTGCGCACCTGGTGAAGTTCCGCTTTGCAGACGAAGGCAAGGCGCTCGATGAGCCGCTGCCGACCATCACCAGCGGTGGCAACTACCAGCGGCCGGCCGGTGCCGCCCACGCGATGGGTATTTCGACAGTGTTCATGGCCCAGATGAATGGCGGATTCAACACCACGGCAGCCAAGAGTATCGAGGATCCGATGACCACGGTGACCAATACCGGTAGCCAGCAACAGCTGGTGACGGCGAACTTGGTGCACCTGCGCGGCAACTGCGATGCCCGGGACGCCGCTGACCCACTGCACACCATCAGCGCCGGCGGCACTCATCACGGTTTGCTCACTGCCTTCATGGAACGCCAGTTCGGCGCCAGCGTTGGCCAAGCCGTGAACGAACCGGCACCAACCATCACTGCCGGCGGTGGCGGAAAGAGTTCGCTGATTGAGCTCCAGCTCTCGCCAGAGGTTGAAGCTGGCGCACTGCGGGTCGCGGCCTTCCTAATCAGCTACTACGGCACCGAGAACGTAAGCAGCGCTGGCGAGCCAGCACCGACAATCACCACCAAGGATCGCCTGGCACTGGTCACCGTGACGATCAAGGGCACTCCCTATGTGATCGTCGACATCTGCCTACGGATGCTGCAACCCGCCGAGCTTTACAAGGCCCAGGGCTTCCCGGCGGACTACATCATCAGCCACGGCGCGGACGGCAAGCCATTCACCAAGACCCAGCAGGTCCACATGTGCGGCAACAGCGTCAGCCCTCCACCGATGGCAGCTCTGGCGCAAGCAAACAATCCATGGCGCCAAGCGGAAGCGCTGAAGGAGGCTGCATGACAGCCCTTCGCCGAACGGTCCGAATCCGGCGCGGGCAAATGCCGCCTCTCGACTTACAGACCATCTGCGACAAGTGCAATAAGTCGCGGGCGCATGGCAGCCACGAACAATGCAGCAAACAGCGTCAGGCAGAAAGCATCGCCCGGCGCGCAGCGGAGAAGACACAATGAGCGCAGCAGAGAAACTCGACTTCCACATCACACCTGGTGCTTGGTTCCGCCAAGACCTGCTGTACCCAGTCTTCGGCCTAAGCACCGAAGCTGTCCGCAAGTACCGCACCCGAGGCCTCTGGCTCGAAGGCAAGCACTGGCGCTACGACCCGGCCAACGTAATCGTCTATAACCGCGCAGCCATCGAACGCTGGATGGAAGGGAAACCATGATCGACAAGATGCCGACCGGCGTTGAGATGAACGGTAAGCAGCTGAGGATCTGGTTCATCTTCAACGGCCAACGGTGCCGGGAGCCACTGGAAGGGATCTCGAAGGTAAACAAAGCCGCGATCGCCTATGCCGACAACAAGCGCCGTACCATCATGGCGGAAATCAAAGAGGGCCGCTTCGACTATGCGGCCCACTTTCCTAACTCGCCCCGGGCTGCCATGTTCACAGGAACTGGCGGCCCTTCGCTAAAGCGCACCGTAAAAGAAGGCATTGATCGCTGGCTGGAGGTTCAGCGCGCGCTCAAAGCTTCAAGCACCGTCGTCAACTACGTCAGCAAGGCTGTGCACGTCGAGAAGAAATTCGGCAAGCGCCGGATCGTCGACATCAGCAAGAGCGACATCGAGCTGTTCCAGGCGCAGCTGCTCAAGCAAGGCCTCGCCCCGAAGACAGTGAACGACATTTTCACCGTCGTCCGTGGGGTCTGGGCTGATGCCTTTGGCGATGGCATCCTGAAAGCCAATCCGCTTGACCGGATCAGCAACGTCGGATCTGACGTCGACCTGGAGCATGCCGACCCCTTCAGTCGCACCGAGATCGACTTGATCGGCAACGCGGATCCCGGCCGGCGAGCTGACGCCCGGATGATTGAGTTCAACTGCTGGGCCGGTCTGTCCCTGTCCGAACTCATCGGGCTCGCCGTTGAAGACATCGATCTTGAAGCCGGCCTGGTACATGTCCGCCGGGCATTGGTCGTCGGTGAATTCAAAGTCCCCAAAGAACGCTCCAGGGTTCGAGTCGTCGAGCTCATCGACCCAGCTCTCGAACTGATGCGGGAGATTGTTGCCGCTGCCGAAGACGCCCCCACCGTGGAAATCACTGTCATCCAGCGCGACAACATCACCTCCAAGAAAATGAAAGTCAGGTTTCTTTTCCGCAGTTCGACTAGCGGCCTGCTCTGGAGTGGTAAGACGTTGAGCAACTGGTTTACCGCCCATCTGAAAAAAGCAGAGGTAAGGCACCGCGGGGCGAACCAGTGTCGCCACACCTTTGCCAGTCAGATGCTGTCGAGCTACGTCCCGGTCGAATGGGTGGCAAGGCAACTGGGCCACGCCGATACAACGATGGTGCGAAAGCATTACGGGAGATGGATACCGAAGGACACCAAGAGCATGGCGGGGCTAGTTTCAAAAATGCTTGGTTTTAGAAACGAATGAAGACCGGAGCCCCTTCAAAGGACGACCGCCAAGGTTGGGGCCCAGTACAGACCACTCGCACCTAGCGCTGAAGATCACGATCTGACTTACGATGAAACTATGTCCTTACCCCGCGCATTGAGAAAGTCGGCCATCCCCTTCCTGGCTTTCTTGGCTTGACCTGGGTAGCGCCCGGTCAACAGTCGGCATGCCTGGGAGAAAAGCACACCTGCAATCCAAAAGAACACTCCGATCGCGACGATCGACCAAGCATTGACGGCATTCGTCAGTGACTCTGTGAAGGTAAACCAAACTACGCCAACGAATGTTCCCACCTGAAGAAGCCATCCAAGCCAATCCCAGGCAGCCCGCACTACTCCACAAAGGTCAGAGAGTCGGTTGCTAAAACGATCGTTGCTATAACGTTCAGATGTCAGCGCAACGATCCTAGGGGAAAGGTTTTCGTCGCTCAGATCCTCTACAGCCACCCCGAGTGTTATCGCGAGATCCTGCAGAAACGCTCTTTTATTCCTGTTTATCTCCCACGAGGAAATAAACAAGACGATCACACCAAACGCGATTGTCCCTAGAACGGCTCCCACTATATGCAGTATCGCGATTAGCATTGATAAACTCCTTTTCCCTATCGCAGCATTGAATCACTTTCTACACAGCTTCGCAGCCATAGGAATGAATCATATCAAGGCGCCAGCAGAAAACTAATGGAGCGTCGTGTTTCAGCATTTAAGACAAGGCATAGAGCAGCCTGAAGCGGCCCCATAGACATACTTCTTGCCCTAAAAATGCCCTAAATAAAACCCCGGAAACGAAAAAGCCCCCGTAATCATCAATGATTACGGGGGCTTCGTCTTGTTCAATAATGGCGGAGAGATAGGGATTCGAACCCTAGGTACCGGTGAAGGTACAACGGATTTCGAATCCGTCCCATTCGGCCACTCTGGCATCTCTCCAACGGCGCGCATCATAACAACACTTTCGCCGGAAGCGAACCCCCTAAGCGAAATATTTCTGTGCTTTCAGATGCTTGCGTCGGTTAAAGCGGTACGCCCAGACGATTGGCGACTTCTTCGTAGGCTTCGATGACGTCACCGAGGCCCTGACGGAAGCGGTCCTTGTCCATTTTCTTCTTGGTGGCCTTGTCCCACAGACGGCAGCCGTCCGGGCTGAACTCGTCACCGAGGACGATGGAGCCGTCGTGGAACACGCCGAATTCCAGCTTGAAGTCGACCAGCAGCAGGCCGGCGTCGTCGAACAGTTTGCTCAGGACTTCGTTGACCTTGAGCGACAGTTCCTTCATACGAACCAGTTGCTCGGCGGTGCCCCAGCCGAATGCCACGACGTGGGATTCGTTGATGAACGGGTCGCCCTTGGCGTCGTCCTTCAGGAACAGTTCGAAGGTGTAAGGGTTGAGCTTCAAGCCCTCCTCGACACCCAGGCGCTTGACCAGGCTGCCGGCGGCGTAGTTACGCACGACGCACTCGACCGGGATCATGTCCAGCTTCTTGACCAGGCACTCGTTGTCGCCCAGCAGCTTGTCGAACTGGGTCGGCACGCCGGCAGCTTCGAGCTTCTGCATGATGAAGGCGTTGAACTTGTTGTTCACCATGCCTTTGCGGTCGAGCTGTTCGATACGCTTGCCGTCGAACGCCGAAGTGTCGTTGCGAAACAGCAGGATCAAACGGTTAGCGTCGTCGGTCTTGTAAACCGACTTGGCTTTGCCGCGGTAGAGTTCTTCACGTTTTTCCATGATGGGCTCCGCTTGCTAAGTAGATGGGCTAGGCGATGTGGCGCCAGTCGAGCCCTGAATCTTGATCGGCCAGTTGCAGCCAGTCCGGGTCGCACCCGAGGGTGTCGACAAAACATTGCCGGGCCAGCTGCGGCAGGTTGTTCTTGCTGCTCAGATGGGCCAGGACCAGGTGTTGCAGGTCTTTCCAGCCCAACTCGGCCACCAGGAATGCCGCCTGATGGTTGTTCAGATGTCCCAGTTCACCGCCTACCCGCTGCTTGAGAAAGTACGGGTAGTGACCGCGAGCCAGCCTGTCACGGCAGTGGTTGGCCTCGATCATCAATGCATCGAGGTCGCGATAGCCGTCCAGCACCTTGTTGCAGTACGAGCCCAGGTCGGTCAGCAGGCCGAAACGCCGCTCCCCGTCACTGAACACGTATTGCGTCGGCTCCAAAGCATCATGGGCCACGGCAATGACGTCGATGCTCAAGTCGCCGATCTGCAGTTGCTCGCCGCCGGCCACAAAGCCTGCGGGTTCTATCGGTTTGCGCATCCCGCGCAAGGTCCCGCGACTGAGGTAGACAGGCAGATTGTAGCGCCGAGACAGCAAACCCACGCCATGCACGTGGTCGGCATGTTCGTGGGTCACGAGTATCGCGCTCAGCTGCGCAGGGTTCACACCCAGGCGCAGCAGGCGTTTTTCGGTTTCCCGCAGGGAGAAACCACAATCGACCAATACATACGTATCAGCGCTGGCTATCAGCGTGCCGTTCCCTTGACTGCCGCTGCCGAGAACGGCAAAACGCATAGGATCAGCCCAGGTTGTCTTGAATCTTGCTCAACACTTTACGCGCCACATCTGCCGGCGCCACGGTGTTGATGTTCTTCTCGACGGTGACCTGGACGTTCTCGCCAACCTTGCTCAGGCGAACCTGATAACGCTCGGCACGGGCTTCCTGCTCTTCCTTGCTCGGCGCACTGCCGAACAGGCTGCTGAAGAAACCAGGCTTGTCGTCTTTCTTCTCGGCTTTTTCGGCCAGGTTGATGTAGTACAGGCCCAGGCTGCGGTTGATGTCTTCAACGCGCCATTCACCTTGCTCCAGCGCACGACCTACGCTCGACCAGGCACGGTCGAGGTCGGTACCGACGTTCAGCACAGGGTTGCCGCTGCCGTCTTCGCTCAGGCTGACACGGCTGGGTGCGTCGAAATCACGCGAAGCCAGCATGGAGACCGAACCGCCCTTCTCCGAGATACGGCTCATGCTCGCGAGCATGTCGTCGACCAGTGCCGCGTCCAGGCCAGTGTTGACCGAACGGTTGGTGAACTCGACGTCGGCGGTGCTGCCGGCAGGACGCTCGGCGCTGACCACGTAGACTTCACTGGTGTTGCGCTGCACGCCTGGTTCGATGCGCACCCGCACGCGGGTTTCGCTGTCGGTGCTGACGCCGGCCGCGCTCAGGCGCTTGGCCACGGCGGCGGACAGTTCGTCGGAATGCTGCCAGGTCGTGGTGAATTCGCCGGTTTGCGGACGCTGTTCATCCAGGCGGAAACCGTTGTCCTGGAAGAACTGAACGGCCACGGGCCAGACTTCGGCCGGCGGGTTCTGCGCCAGGATGGAGCTGGTGCCGCCGCTCTTCTGCAGCGAGTAGGCACTGGCGTCGGCAGCCGCCGTCAGCGGCTGCGGACGAGGAACGATGTATTCGCCCGTGGCGGTGTCATCGGCCACGTTGCGCGGGATCGGCAACAGCGGATCCAGACGCTTGGCGGTTTGCACATCCGGCGGAATTTGCATCGGTGCAGTCTGTTGCGCTTCCAGGTAATCGCTACCACGGTCACGGAAATAACCTTCCGGGCCCCAGACCCATCCGCAGCCACTGGTGCTGGAGATAATCAAGGCAAGTGCGGAAAGTCCGGCCATTCGCTTCATGCGTTGTACTTCCTCAATTAAACCAGGACGCTGCACTGGCGCAGGGCCGTGCGAAGCGTTTCGTGACAAGGTGCGCTCAGCCAGGTCAGCGGCAGGCGAATGCCTTGGTGCATCAGGCCCATCTCGACCAAAGCCCACTTCACCGGAATCGGGTTGGCTTCGATGAACAGGTCCTTGTGCAGCGGCATCAGTTTTTCGTTGATTGCCCGCGCAGTCTCGGCATCACCCTTGAGGGCGGCTTCGCACAGATCGGCCATTTCACGCGGGGCAACGTTGGCGGTGACGGAGATGTTGCCCTTGCCGCCCATCAGGATCAGCTCGACCGCGGTCGGATCATCGCCGGACAGGACGATGAAGTCCTTGCTCACGCCGTCGAGGATGGCCTTGGCGCGCTTTAGGTCGCCGGTCGCTTCCTTGATACCGATGATGTTCGGCACGGTGGACAGGCGGATCACGGTCTCGGCCTGCATGTCGCAGGAGGTGCGGCCGGGAACGTTGTAGAGGATCTGCGGGATGTCGACCGCTTCGGCGATGTGCTTGAAGTGCAGGTACAGGCCTTCCTGGGTCGGCTTGTTGTAGTACGGCACGACCAGCAGGCAGGCGTCGGCGCCGGCTTCCTTGGCATTGCGGGTCAATTCGACGGCTTCGCGGGTCGAATTGGCGCCGGTGCCGGCAATTACCGGGATGCGACCATTGACCTGCTTGACCACTGCCTTGATGACGGCGATGTGTTCATCGACATCAAGGGTCGCCGATTCGCCGGTGGTACCGACGGCGACAATGGCATGGGTGCCGTTTTCAAGGTGGAAGTCCACGAGTTTGCTGAGGCTGTCCCAGTCAAGACGCCCCTGTGCATCCATGGGTGTGACCAGTGCCACCATACTGCCCGCAATCATGAAACCGCTCCTGCCGGAAAAAGAGAGCCGTAATGGTACTGGCGCCAAGTTGCTTGCACAAGCGAAGTACTGTGCTGCCGCCATTCCCCTTGGCGCCGGTTTTCGCTACCCTTCAGACTTTGATCGGTACAGATAAGCTCGTCCGTCGGGTTCCAGCCTCCATTTTCGGCATCACAAGTCCTGATCCAGCGTTGCCACGTCTCGCTCCCGCCCTGCCGGAGCACGGTGCAAGCTGTCACTCGGGGCTTTCTGAGTTCGCATCCGCAGGCTCGCTCCCGGCAAATCAGCCCTTTGATGTACCGACCGCTCATCGCTTTAGGAATGCTGCATGTCCACCCCCACAGTTCGCGAACAATTCCTTGTCATCAGTGCCCTCGGCGCCAACCCCATGGAGCTGACCAACGTCCTGTGCCGCGCCAGCCATGAAAACCGCTGCGCCGTGGTCACCTCCCGCCTGACCCGTCATGGCGAATGCAGTGCGCTGGTGCTGGAAATCTCCGGTAGCTGGGATGCCCTGGCGCGCCTGGAAGGCAGCCTGCCAGTGCTGGCCAAGCGGCATGCGTTCACGGTCAACGTGGTACGCAGCGCCGCCCTGGAAAACCGTCCCCAGGCCCTGCCGTACGTCGCTTATGTCAGCTCGGCCTACCGCTCGGACATCATCAACGAGCTGTGCCAGTTCTTCATGGACCACAATGTCGAGCTGGAAAACCTGACCTGCGACACCTATCAGGCTCCGCAGACCGGCGGCACCATGCTCAACGCCACGTTTACCGTGACCTTGCCGGCCGGCGTGCAGATCAGTTGGCTGCGCGATCAGTTCCTGGATTTTGCCGACGCGCTGAACCTCGACGCCCTGATCGAACCCTGGCGCCCACAGAACCCAATGTAAGGAAGCTTTCATGGCCGTTGCCATCGACCAACCGGTTGCCGATTTCGAAGCCCCCGCCACCAGCGGGCAGACCGTCAGCCTCGCCGGCCTGAAGGGCAAGCAGGTGGTGATCTACTTCTATCCGAAAGACAGCACGCCCGGCTGCACCACCGAAGGCCAGGGTTTTCGTGATCAGTACCCTGCGTTCAAGGCCGCCAATACCGAAGTGTTCGGCGTGTCTCGCGACAGCCTGAAATCCCACGAGAACTTCAAGTGCAAGCAGGAATTCCCCTTTGAGCTGATCAGCGACAAGGACGAAGCCATCTGCCAGCTGTTCGACGTGATCAAGCTGAAAAAGCTCTACGGCAAGGAATACATGGGCGTGGACCGCAGCACGTTCCTGATCGACGCCAACGGCGTGCTGCGTCAGGAATGGCGCGGCGTGAAGGTGCCGGGGCATGTTGATGCGGTTCTGGCGGCTGCTCAGGCGCTGAACAAGGCCTGATTCATCCGCGTCTGTCAGTACGCCTTCGCGGGCAAGCCCGCTCCCACAAGGACTGCGCTGATCCTGTGGGAGCGGGCTTGCCCGCGAAGAGGCCATCAGCCTCACTGAAAATAAAGCCTGACCGCTAAAGCAGCGGCGCCACGACCGGTTCCTTGCGCGGCCAAGCGTCCAGCACCGCCTTGAACAGCGTCGCCAGGGGAATCGCGAAGAACACCCCCCAGAACCCCCACAACCCGCCAAACAGCAGCACCGCGCAGATGATCGCCACCGGGTGCAGGTTGACCGCTTCCGAGAACAGCAAGGGCACCAGCACGTTGCCATCGAGCGTCTGGATGATCCCGTAGACCGCC
Source organism: Pseudomonas sp. S2_H10 (assembly GCF_054668285.1). Taxonomy (NCBI): domain Bacteria; kingdom Pseudomonadati; phylum Pseudomonadota; class Gammaproteobacteria; order Pseudomonadales; family Pseudomonadaceae; genus Pseudomonas; species Pseudomonas sp. S2_H10. The sequence goes on along the minus strand of NZ_CP162754.1, from coordinate 5,237,689 downwards.
ATCAGGTAGATGAACTGATCGCTCCAGCCCCACTGGAACAGCGCAATCAGAAACACCGGCACGGTCACCACCACGGCACCGACGTAGGGCACTACCACCGAGATCCCCACCAGCAATGCCAGCAACGCCGCGTAATTGAGCTCAAGTACGACAAAGGCGATGTAGGTCACGCCACCGCAAATGAAGATTTCGATGACCTTGCCGCGAATGTAGTTGGCGATCTGCCGGTTCATCTCATGCGCGACACGGGTGATCAGCGCCCGCTCTCGGGGCAGATAACCACGCACCCACTGGCCGATCATGGCCCGATCCTTGAGGAAGAAGAACACCAGGATCGGCACCAGCACCAGGTAGATCATGATGTTCACCAGCAATGGCAGGCTCGACAGCGAGAACGTCAGTGCCCACTGACCGAACTTGCCGATTTCGCCACGCGCCACTTCGATGGCCTGCAGTACTTGCTCATCGGACACCAGGTGCGGATAGCGCTCGGGCAGCAGCAATAACAGCGACTGCCACTTGGCGAGCATGCCGGGCAATTCGTTGAACAACGTGATCAGTTGATGCCAGAGCAACGGCACGACCACCACGATGAACACCAACAACAGCCCCATGAACAGCGCAAAGACCATCCCCACCGCGACCCCGCCCGGCACGCGCAGGCGCTCGAGGGTCACCACCAGCCCCTGCATCAGGTACGCCAGCACCATCCCGGCGAGCACCGGCGCCAGCATGCCGCCCAGGGTCAGTACGGCGGTGAAAGCCAGAAACAGCAGGACAGCCAGCACCACCGCTTCTTCATCGGAGAAATAGCGCTGAATCCAGTCGCGTAACACTTTGAACATCAATAATCCTTAGGAGCAAACGCAGCAGGTTTCAGGCTTTTTTCAACCAATAGCGGTAAACACCCGCCTCTTCTTCTTCAAGCAGCAGCGTATGACCGGCCAATCGGGCAAAGGTGCGGAAGTCGCGCTGCGAACCGGCATCTGTGGCAATGACCTTGAGCACCGCACCACTGGCCAACTTGTTGAGCTCCATCTTGGCCTTGAGCAATGGCAAGGGACAATTCAGGCCGCTGGCGTCCAGTTCAACGTCATGCTCTACAGCGTCGGTCATTGCTTCACTCCGGGTCAGGTGGTTGAGGTGCCTAGAATATCTGGTCGCAACGCCGGTGTCCGGCTACAGTAAGGTCTTTGTCGACTAAGGCTTTGTGCATGACATTTCTGCGCCCCACCCTGCTGACGCTCGCTTGCCTGCTCGCCTCACCGGGCTTCGCCGACGACCTGCCGTCACTCGGCGACGCCAGTTCTGCCATTGTCTCGCCACAACAGGAATACCAGCTCGGCCGCGCCTGGCTGGCCATGCTGCGCAGTCAGGTTGCGCAACTCAACGATCCGCAGCTCAAGGATTACGTCGAATCCAGCGTTTACCGCCTGGTGGAGACCAGCCAGGTCACAGACCGGCGCCTGGAGTTCATCCTGATCAACAGCCCGCAGCTCAACGCCTTTGCGGCGCCGGGCGGGATCGTCGGGGTCAACGGCGGCTTGTTCCTCAACGCCCAGACCGAAGGCGAATATGCCTCGGTACTGGCGCACGAATTGGCTCACTTGTCGCAGCGCCACTTTGCCCGGGGTGTCGAAGCGCAACAACGCATGCAAGTCCCCATGATGGCTGCATTGCTGGCCGGCATCGTGATTGCAGCCGCGGGCGGCGGTGACGCCGGGATCGCGGCCATTGCCGGCACACAGGCAGCGGCCATCCAGGAACAACGGCGGTTCTCCCGCCAGAACGAACAGGAAGCCGACCGTATCGGCCTCCTCAATCTGGAAAAGGCCGGTTACGATCCTCGCTCGATGCCCACCATGTTCGAGCGCCTGGGGCGTCAGTATCGCTACGATGCCAAGCCACCGGAATTCCTGCTGACTCACCCGGTCACCGAATCGCGAATCGCCGACACCCGCAACCGCGCCGAACAGTTTCCAATCGGCGGTATCGAAGACAGCATGCGCTACCAGTTGATCCGCGCACGCGTACAGCTGATCTATGAGGAAACCCCGGGGCTCGGCGCCAAACGCTTCCGCGCCCAGCTCGAGGAGAGCCCGAAAAACGACGTGGCACGCTACGGCCTGGCGATCGCCCAGATCAAGGGTGGTCAACTGAACGAAGCGCGGGAAAACCTCAAGCAGTTGCTGGCCAAGGCCCCCAACGAAATCATCTACAACCTGGCCCAGGTCGACCTGGACATCACCAACAATCGCCTGCCGGACGCACAGTCCCGGGTTGACCGGTTGATTACCCAGTTCCCTGGCAACTACCCGCTGAACCAGATGCGCGTCGACCTGCTACTCAAGCAAAACCGCACCGCGGATGCGGAGAAAGCCCTCGAAGGCCTGCTCAAATCGCGTCCGGATGACCCGGACGTTTGGTATCAGGTTGCCGAGACGCGTGGCCTGTCGGGCAATATCATCGGCCTGCATCAGGCGCGCGCCGAATATTTTGCGCTGGTCGGGGACTACAGGCAGGCCATCCAGCAACTGGACTTCGCCAAACGCAAGGCCGGCAGCAACTTCCCGCTATCTTCGCGGATCGATGCGCGGCAACGCGAACTGATGGAACAGGAGCGCATGATCAAGGACATGATGGGCTGACGCCCTCGCAGACCAAAAGTCCGGACACAAAAAAACCGCCTCTTTCGAGGCGGTTTTTTATTCACCCGTCAAACCGGTTATTCAGCCAGCTTGAAAGTGATGAAGCTTGCACGACCTTGACGCAATACCCGCATCGACACCGAGCGGTTCTTTGGCAACGCCTTGGCGATTTCCGCGAACTCCTTGGTGGAACCGATGGCCTGGTTGTTCAGGTGGGTGATCACATCACCCGGCTGCAAGCCGATCATGGCGGCAGGACCGTCCTGCACTTCCTTGATCAGCACACCACCCTTGAGGTCGTAGGTTTTCTTTTGCTCGTCAGTCAGCTCGACCACGGATACACCGAGGCGGTTGCTGCTGCGCTCGATGCTGGATTTTGGCAACGCATCCATCTCCGCGCCTTCATCCGGAATTGTACCGACGGTCAGCTCCACATTCTTGCGCTTGCCGTCGCGAACCACTTCCAGATTGGCCTTGGCGCCGGACTTCAATGCGCCAACGAGGTGCGGAAGGTCGGCCGACATGACGATTGGCTGACCGTTCATGCTCAGGATCACGTCACCAACCTGCAGGCCACCCTTGGCAGCCGGGCCGTCATCCTGGATCTGGGCAACCAGAGCACCGGCCGGCTTCTCCAGACCGAACGACTCGGCCAGGTCCTTGCTCACTTCCTGAATCACCACGCCCAGCCAGCCACGGCTGACCTTGCCACCGGATTTCAGCTGATTGGAAACATCCATGGCCACGTCGATCGGAATCGCGAACGACACACCCATGAAACCACCGGAGCGGGTATAGATCTGCGAGTTGATCCCGACCACCTCACCGTTCAGGTTGAACAGCGGGCCGCCCGAGTTACCCGGGTTGATCGGCACGTCGGTCTGGATGAACGGCACGTAGTTTTCGTTCGGCAGGCTGCGACCGACGGCGCTGACGATGCCCTGGGTCACGGTGTGGTCAAAACCGAAGGGCGAGCCGATAGCGACCACCCACTGGCCGGCCTTCAGGTCCTGGGATTTACCGAGCTTGAGCACCGGCAGATCCTTGCCTTCGATTTTCAGCAGCGCCACGTCGGAACGTGGATCGGTACCGACCAGCTTGGCTTTCATTTCGCTGCGATCGGCCAGGCGAACGAGGATTTCGTCAGCATCGGCGATCACATGGTTATTGGTCAGGATGTAGCCATCAGGAGAGATGATGAAACCCGAGCCCAGGGAGGTTGCCTCGCGTTGACGGTCACGAGGTGAGCGCGATTGCGGCGGCATGCCCCGCTCGAAGAACTCGCGCAGCATTGGCGGCAGGCCTTCGAGATCGGGCATCTGCTGGTTGACTTTGCGATCCGGCAGCTTTTGCGTGGTACTGATGTTCACGACCGCAGGCGAGGCCTGTTCGACCAGTTGCGTAAAGTCAGGCAATTCGACCGCTTGGGCGGTGACCGCCTGACCGAGCACCAGCACGGTAGCAATAATGGAAAGGTAGGACTTCAAGCGTGGTATCGACATACGGCTCCCGTTACGACGAGCATGGTTAAGCGATATGGAGCAAGGAACACCGGGAACAATACGCCGGTATTTTTGTTCCGGGAACAACAAACAAGGCCAGAGCCGAGGGGCTCTGACCTATAGAAAATTTAAGGGATTTTTGCAAATTGAAATGCTCACGAAACATTTCGAATTCGGCTCACTGCGTGGATGCAGCGGCGTCGGTGCGCATCGAAAGCGCTATCCGCTCGGCAGTACCGACCGGTATCTCGCCGACGACGGTCACCATCATCTCACCCTGTGCCGTGGTCAGGCGCCGGGACACTGCAACGGTCGGCCCCAACTGAGTACGGGTGTCGGTGACGGTTGCGCCATTCAACGGCTCGAGGAATACCGAAAAACGCGCCAGGCCATCGTCATACATCAGGCTGTTGACCTGGGTCTTGGTCTGCGGATCCTTGCGAGCGGTGCTGCTGGTCAACTCGAAGCCGGGTGGCAACCAGTCGGAACGCCAGACCTGGGCAGACTTGACGGCAGAAGCCTTGTCACTGTCGAGATTGACCGGTTTGCAATCGTTGCTGGCCTGCAGATCGTTTTCGGAAGGAACGTCAGCCGTATCCAGTTGCGTGAACTGGAAGCGCTCCAGCAACCGCCCCTTGTCGTCCAACAGCAAAGACTTCAGAGGCAGGCCGGTTTCTTTGTCCAGGTGCAATTCAAAACCGTAGCGGTGTTGATCGCGGGGTGTCAGCGACACGATGACCGCCGGACGCCCGGCAACACGTGACTTGCCAATGACGGCAAGGTCATACCAATTCTTGAGCTTTTGGGGATCGAGTGCACGGGCAGCGGAATTGGGAGAGTCCCCAAGCCCTGCGATCAGTTTGCCGCTGACGCATTGAGTATGCCCATCAATGCGAACGACTTCCTGGGCAGAACCGTCGAGCTGGATCAAACGCTCGCGGACCTTTCCATCCTGGACCCGGTGCCAGATGTTATGGGTAGAAAAACTACCGTTACGCTCGTAGACGAAAGTACCCTGAAAGCTTTGCGTTTGCTCTGCCTGGCCCAGGCGGGTCAACCAGTCCTGGGCATCATCGGCCTGGGCTGGAACGATGAACCAGCCACTGAGCAGAAGCGAAAGTAGAGGTATGGCGCGCATGATCCTCCTTAACGGTTTTCCAGACTTGCCGCACGAGCGTAAGGCAGAGCGCTCTCAGTACCTTTCAGTGCAGCCTGTTGTGCGTGTTGGCGCAAGTAGCCTGGCAGACGCTGATCGTGCCAGCCTGGTTGACCTTGCAAAACGCCATTGGCCATTGGGCCGGTAGCTTCCGAACTCTCATTGTAGCCTGCCAGAACAGCAGGGCCTTTTACTTGAGGAACGGCCAGCGCAGGTTGAGTGGAGTGCTGGGCCAGTTCGACACCGGCGATCTCATCCTGGTTGTACAGACGCACACCGGCCAGCACGGCCAGGGTCACGGAAGCTGCGACCGCCAGACGACCCAGGCTGCGCCATGGACCGCGGGAAGCTTTAGCCGGCACGGCTTCGTCAGCCAGGGCAGCAGAAACGGCCGCGGCGATGTCCAGACGTGGAAGCAGCAGATCCTTGTGCATCACTGCCCGAGCGATCTGATAACGAGCCCAGGTTTCACGGGTTTCAACATCGTCGCAGGCATTCAATACCCGACGCAATTCCAATTCGTCCGCTTCGTTATCCATCACTGCGGACAGCGATTCCTGCAGGGCTTCACGACTCATGGCGTTCCTCTCTTGGCTGTCGCCGCTGTCTTTAGTTTTCCTGCAACAATGGCTGCAGGGCTTTATCGATGGCCTCCCGGGCGCGGAAGATCCGGGAGCGCACGGTGCCTACCGGACATTGCATGACACTCGCAATGTCCTCGTAACTCAGACCATCAAACTCACGTAAAGTTAAAGCCGTACGCAAATCTTCCGGCAGTTGCTGAATGGTTCGATGGACGGTGCCTTCGATCTCATCCCGCAGCAAGGCCCGTTCTGGCGACTCGAGATCCTTGAGGCCATGATCGCCATCGTAGAACTCTGCATCCTCGGAACTGACATCGCTATCCGGCGGCCGACGGCCGCGTGAAACCAGATAGTTTTTCGCCGTGTTGATGGCGATGCGGTAAAGCCACGTATAAAACGCGCTGTCTCCGCGAAAATTTCCAAGTGCACGGTATGCCTTGATAAAGGCTTCTTGTGCCACATCCTGGGCTTCATGGGTGTCGTGCACGAAACGCACGATCAACCCGAGAATTTTGTGCTGGTATTTCAGCACTAGCAGATCGAAAGCACGCTTGTCGCCGCGCTGAACGCGTTCGACCAGTTGCTGATCCTCTTCCTGGGTTAGCATGAACACTCCTCGATGAGCTCGGAGGAGGCTTGCAGAAGTAAACCACCAGACTTGCAAACATAGACTCGGGCTTTTCGCAAAAGTTCTCCCCCTCCAGGCAAGTTTCCTGCGGGCTCTGATTTGGCACGCACGAAAAGCGCAGCGCGAGTTGACCCGGCTGCGCGAATAATCTTGTCATCGGATTCTTCGGCAAGGATCAAACTGCAATCCCGCACTGAAGCCGACACTGTCCCTTGTTTCAGGCATTGGTCTATTGATCTTGGCCCTTTGGCAAAAGTTCCAAATATTTATAGCTACGCAGAACCGACATTGTGCAACCGTGAGGTGAAAAACACTGTTAAATCGGCGATACAGACATTCTCGCGCCAAACGGGCAGAAAAACATCCGACGAAGCGTCCGGTATTTTGCGTCACAGTAGTTTCACAATGCCATGCTGGCTCGGGTATTGTGCCGCTCCCCCCTCTATATACTAGTGGGCTGTGCGGCTGACCTGACTCGCCAGCCAGCTGCGCCACCCCCGACCCGGGTCGCTTTGAGCGGAATCCTGAAATGAGCCAACAGTTTCAACACGATGTTCTGGTAATTGGCAGCGGTGCTGCCGGCTTGAGCCTTGCGCTGACCTTGCCCGGTCATTTGCGCATTGCCGTTCTGAGCAAGGGCAACCTCGCCAATGGCTCGACTTTCTGGGCCCAGGGCGGTGTCGCCGCCGTGCTGGATGACACCGATACCGTTGAATCCCATGTCGATGACACCCTCAATGCCGGCGGCGGCCTGTGCCATGAGGACGCCGTGCGCTTTACCGTCGAGCACAGCAAGGAAGCGATTCAATGGCTGATCGACCAGGGCGTGCCCTTTACCCGCGATGAACACTCGAACAACGAAGATGGCGGATTCGAATTCCATCTGACCCGCGAGGGCGGCCACAGCCACCGGCGCATCATCCACGCCGCCGATGCCACGGGCGCTGCCATTTTCACCACCCTGCTCGACCAGGCCAGGAAACGCCCGAACATCGAACTGCTGGAACAGCGGGTGGCGGTTGACCTGATCACGGAAAAACGCCTGGGACTCGAAGGCGATCGCTGCCTCGGCGCTTATGTGCTCAATCGCGGCACCGGCGAAGTCGACACCTACGGCGCGCGTTTTGTGATCCTCGCCTCCGGTGGTGCGGCCAAGGTTTATCTCTACACCAGTAACCCGGACGGCGCCTGCGGTGATGGCATTGCCATGGCCTGGCGTTCGGGCTGCCGGGTGGCGAACCTGGAGTTCAACCAGTTCCACCCCACTTGCCTGTATCACCCGCAAGCCAAGAGCTTCCTGGTCACCGAAGCGCTGCGCGGCGAAGGTGCCCACCTAAAGCTGCCCAATGGCGAGCGCTTCATGCCGCGCTTCGATCCACGGGCAGAGCTCGCGCCCCGGGACATCGTCGCCCGGGCCATCGACCATGAAATGAAGCGCCTGGGCATCGACTGCGTCTATCTGGACATCAGCCACAAACCCGAAGCCTTCATCAAGATGCACTTCCCGACGGTGTACGAACGCTGCCTGGAATTTTCCATCGACATCACCAAACAACCGATTCCGGTGGTTCCGGCGGCGCACTACACCTGCGGCGGCGTGATGGTCGATCAACAGGGCCGCACCGATGTGCCAGGCCTGTACGCCATCGGTGAAACCAGCTTCACCGGCCTGCACGGCGCCAACCGCATGGCCAGCAACTCGCTGCTCGAATGCTTCGTCTACGCCCGCTCGGCGGCCGCGGACATTCTCGAACAGCTGCCACGAATTCCGATGCCCGCCCCCCTTCCCGCCTGGGATGCGAGCCAGGTCACCGATTCCGATGAAGACGTGATCATTGCGCACAACTGGGATGAGCTGCGGCGGTTCATGTGGGACTACGTCGGCATCGTGCGCACCAACAAACGCCTGCAACGGGCACAACACCGCGTCCAACTGCTGCTGGATGAAATCGACGAGTTCTACAGCAACTACAAGGTCAGCCGCGATTTGATCGAGCTGCGCAACCTGGCCCAAGTGGCCGAGCTGATGATTCTGTCAGCCATGGAGCGCAAGGAAAGCCGTGGCCTGCATTACACCCTCGACTACCCGGACCTGTTGCCGGTCGCGCTGGACACTATTCTGGTGCCGCCCACCTACGTCGGCTGAACTTGAGCCGGACCCGCAGGCGTCGGTGTACATCCGCCGCCTGCGCATCCCGGGGCACGCAAATGGCCCTGATCCGACGCTCGCCGCGCAGACGAAAACGCAAGACCACCATCAAAGGCAGTGCCAGGCTGTCCGGCCTTAGTTGCACGGGCTGCCAACCCTTGGCCCGACTCCACAACTGCCAGCCATCGGCATCGCGTCGCAGGCCGCAAAATGCCTGCGGGTGCGTCAGCAAAATCTGCCGGGGCAACAGCCAGATTCCGTGAGCCACGCACAGGGCAACGCAGAGCAAACCGGCCCAGACAGGAATAGACAGCAAGAACAACGAACCCAGCGCGAACAGCTGGGCCAGGAGATACGCCGCCAGCAGCTGCCGTGAGGCATGCCAGCGGCATTCGAAGCCGTTACTTGGGCTGGACACGGTCCAGGATGATGCGGACCATGCGTTGCAGCTCGGGATCTTCCGATTCGCTGCGTTCCATGAACCAGCCGAACATGTCCTGATCCTCACACGTCAGCAGTCGGACGTACAACGCGCGATCCACCTCGTTGAGCGTTGCGTAAACCTCTTTCGTGAACGGCACCAGCAACACGTCAAGTTCAAGCATGCCACGGCGGCTGTGCCAAAAGAGGCGGTTCAGTTCAACATCTTCGACCATGGAGCGCTCCTCAAATAGGCCGCAAGTATACAGGCCCGCGCCCGGTCGAACAGTCGGCTTTGGTCGGGCACCGGCGATCCTTTGTGAACTACCCATTTCGAAGGCGCCCCCTTATGATGTCAGCCAGACTCTTTACCCTGCGATGACCCATGGCCGATTCTGCTTTTTTCTGCACGCTTTCTCATGAAGGCGTTCTCGCGGTCCGCGGCGCGGACGCCAGCAAATTCCTGCAAGGCCAACTGACCTGCAATCTCAACTACCTGAGCGATTCCCGGGCCAGCCTTGGTGCGCGCTGCACGCAAAAAGGCCGGATGCAGTCGAGTTTCCGCATCCTGCTCGAGGGTGACGGCGTACTCCTGGCCATGGCCACCGAACTGCTCGAACCACAACTGGCGGACCTGAAAAAGTACGCGGTGTTTTCCAAGTCGAAACTGACCGACGAAAGTGCCGCCTGGGTGCGTTTCGGTGTTGATCATGGCGACGCTGCTCTGGTCAGCCTCGGCCTGGACCTGCCGGCAGAAACCGACAGCGTCGTGCGTAACGACGGGCTGATCGCCATCCGCGTCTCGCCGCAACGCGCCGAGTTGTGGGTTGCCACCGCTCAAGCCGATGCGGTCAAAGGCAAGCTGGCGGCTGCGCTGGGCGAAGGTGACCTGAATCAATGGCTGCTGGGCCAGGTTCGCGCCGGGATCGGCCAGGTCATGGCCGGCACCCGTGAATTGTTCATCCCGCAGATGCTCAACTTGCAGGCAATCGGCGGCGTGAGCTTCAAGAAAGGTTGCTACACCGGGCAGGAAATCGTCGCGCGGATGCAGTACCTGGGCAAACTCAAGCGCCGCCTGTATCGCCTGCAACTGGCCGCCGACGAGCTGCCGGAGCCGGGTACCGCGCTGTTTTCCCCGACCCACGGCAGCGCCATCGGCGAGGTGGTGCTGGCTGCCCGCACCGGGCAAGAGATTGAGCTTCTGGCGGTGTTGCAAGCCGAAGCAGCAGAGGGTGGCGACATCCACCTGGGCGCGCTCGAAGGGCCGTCCCTGCAGCTGCTCGACCTGCCTTATGAACTGGACCGCGATCGCGAAATCCAGCAATAACGGCAGCACTTGGCGCGACACCCAGAGAGATTAAATGAGCAAGCTGGCGGAAAAGGTCCAACAGGATTTGGTTGAGGCCATCAATAACGATGACCTGGTTCTGCCAACATTGCCGGAAGTGGCCCTGCAAATTCGCAAGGCCGCGGAAAACCCGGAAGTCAGCGTCAGTACCCTGAGCAAAGTGATCGGTCGTGATACCGCGCTGTCGGCGCGTCTGATCAAAGTGGTCAACAGCCCGCTGTTGCGCGCGACTCAGGAAGTGACCGACCTGCATACCGCGATCACGCGCCTGGGCATCAACTACAGCTGCAACCTGGCGATCGGCCTGGTGATGGAGCAGATTTTCCACGCCCGCTCCGACGTGGTGGAACAGAAGATGCGCGAAGTCTGGCGCAAAAGCCTGGAAATCGCCGGCGTCAGCTATGCCCTGTGCCGCAATCACACCCGGCTCAAGCCCGACCAGGCAGCCCTTGGCGGGCTGGTGCATCAGATCGGCGTGCTGCCGATCCTGACCTACGCCGAAGATCACTATGAGCTGCTGTCCGACCCGGTCAGCCTCAACCATGTGATCGACCAGATTCATCCGCTGATCGGCGAAAAATTGCTCAGGGTCTGGGAGTTTCCCGACATGCTGGTGCAAGTGCCGCGGGTCTGTCTGAACTTCAACCGCCAGACGACGCAGGTCGATTATGCCGATCTGGTGCAAGTGGCCAGCCTGTATTGCTACAAGGACACCGACCACCCGATCGGCCGGATCGACCCCTTGAGCGTACCCGCCTTCAGGGCTTTGGGGATCGACCTGGACGACGAGGCGATGTGCGCCGACCTCGAAGAAACACGCACGATGTTTTACTGATCATTGTGGCAAGAGGGCAAGCCCCCTCGCCACAATGGGAATATTCAATCCCCCGCCACAAAACTCACCCGCACCTTCAACCCCGCGTGCTCACCATCATGCAGGCTGATCTGTGCCAGATGCGCGCGGCAGATTTCACCGACAATCGCCAACCCCAACCCGGAACCGGCCACTTGCTGATTGCGTCGGTAAAAGCGCTCGAACACCCGATCGCGTTCCTCAAGTGGAATACCAGGGCCATCATCTTCGACTTCCAGCACGGCGGGCGCCGCGACGCGCAAAATCACGTTGCCGCCCGGTGGCGTGTGAGCCAGGGCGTTATCCACCAGATTGCTCAACAGCTCGTTCAACAGCGTCGGCTCGCCCCGCAACCAGACAGGTTCATCGGCTTCCAGCGCCAGCGCGATCCCGCGTTTATGGGCCAGTGGTGCCATGGCCATGCCCAGCTCCCGCGCCAACTGACTCAGGTCGAGTAATTGCGCGCCGCCCTCGGCTATCGCCCGGGCACCGTTTTCGACCCGCGCCAGGGACAGCAACTGATTGGCCAGATGGGTCAAGCGATCGGTGCCCTGGGCGGCGGTCTCCAGTGTGCTGCGCCAGGTCTCGGGCTCGGCAGAACGCATGCCCAGTTCCAGTCGCGCCTTGAGCGCCGCCAGTGGCGTGCGCAACTCGTGGGCGGCATCGGCGATGAACTGCGCCTGTTTCTCGAACTGGCCACGCAAACGTTCGGTAAAGTGATTCAGTGCGCGCACCAGCGGCCACAACTCGCGCTGCACTTCCACCAACGGCAAGGGGCGCAGATCGTCCGGCTGGCGCTCCTCCACCGCCGTGCGCAAGCGCTCCAGCGGGCGCAATGCGGCGCTCACCGCAAACCACACCAGCATCAACGCACCGATGGCCAGCATGCCCAGGCGCAGCAAGGTGTCGGCCGCCAGGCTGCGGGCCATGCTGACCCGCGCTTCATCGGTTTCCGCCACGCGAATTTCCGCCATACCGTTCATGTTCGGTTCGCTCACCGGCTTGAGCAGGCTCACCACGCGCACGTTCTGCCCGCGGTACTGCGCGTTGTAGAAACGCGCCAGCGCCGGATAGTCATCGGTGCGCGGCGTTCCCGGCGGCGGCGCGGGCAGGTTTTCGTACCCGGAAATCAGCTTCTGATTGATGTCGTTGACCAGGTAGAAAATCCGCCCGGCACTGTCGTAGGCAAAGGTATCGAGGGCCACGTAGGGCACGTCGGCACTCAAGGTGCCGTCACGCTGGGAAACGCCGGCGGCGATGGTCCGCGCCGAGGCCAGCAAGGTCCGGTCATAGGCCGTATCGGCAGCTTCGCGGCCGTTCCAGTAGGCGCTCAAACCACTGGCCAGCATCAACACCACCAACAGCAGCGCCAGGTTCCACAGCAACCGCCAGCGCAGGCTGCTGGGCTTATGCATCGCGGCTTTCCAGCAAGTAACCGAGGCCACGGAAGGTCACGATGGCGACCGGCTGGCCATCGAGCTTCTTGCGCAGGCGGTGCACGTAGATCTCGATGGCATCGGGGCTGGCCTCTTCATCGAGACCGAACACTTGCGACGCCAGTTGCTCCTTGCTCATCACCCGACCGGGACGTGCGATCAGGGCTTCGAGTACCGCTTGCTCGCGGGAAGTCAGGGTCAGCAATTCTTCACCAAGGGTGAAGCGCCGGGTTTCCAGGTCATAGGCCAGCACACCGCAACGCTGGATGCGTTCACCGCCCAGCACACTGCGGCGTAGCAAGGCTTTGACCCGCGCTTCGAGCTCGGTCAGTTCGAACGGCTTGGCCAGGTAATCGTCGGCGCCGAGGTTCAGGCCGTGAACCCGATCCTTGACGTCGCTGCGCGCGGTCAGCATCAACACCGGCAGGTTCTTGCCCCGCGCCCGCAGGCGCGCCAGCACTTCGAAACCATCCATGCGCGGCAAGCCGACGTCGAGGATCGCCATGGCGTAGTCCTCGCTGCCCAGCGCCAGGTCGGCGGCCACGCCATCGTGCAACACGTCCACGGTCAAACCGGTGCTCTTGAGTGCCTGGGCAACACTTTCGGCGAGTTGCAGATGGTCTTCGACGAGCAGGACACGCATGGATCTTTACCTCGTTCAGGGATGGCCGACGCCATTCTTTGGCGCGGAGTTTACAGCCGCAATCGCCGCTGTGAAGCCCGAAAAACCGTGAAAGCCCGCTGAAAGGTTAGCGAAAGGTTGGGACGTTAGAGTCGGCCCACGGATGGTTTCGACTGCCGACCATCGAATCGTAGTTTGAAAACGTGCCTTGACATGTAACTACCGAAAAACGCCTCGAAGCGTTTTCGCCAATAAGAACAATAAACGAGGTATCGCACCATGCTGTCCATACAGCTTCAGGCTTGCCCGCCCCGCCCTTTCTCTCGCTCCCCGATGTTTACGCTTGCCAGCGCCGAAGCCGGCTGCTCGTCGTTCAGTCCGTACGGATTCGAACGCGCCAGCACCGTGCGAAATCGTCGCACCTGAATCATCCCGAAAAACAAAAACTCCAATGGAGACAAAAATGAGCCGTTCAATGCGCCGTTTCGCCCTCGCCGCCAGCTGTGTGCTGTTCGCCGGCCAACTCATGGCCGAGCCAAAACGCCCGGAATGCATCGCCCCGGCCTCGCCCGGCGGTGGTTTCGACCTGACCTGCAAACTGGCGCAAAGCGCGCTGGTCAACGAAAAGCTGCTGACCAAACCGATGCGCGTGACCTACATGCCCGGCGGCGTCGGCGCGGTGGCGTACAACGCGGTGGTCGCCCAGCGTCCGGCCGATGCCGGTACGTTGGTGGCCTGGTCCAGTGGTTCGCTGCTGAACCTGGCCCAGGGCAAGTTCGGCCGTTTCGATGAAACCAACGTGCGCTGGCTCGCTGCCGTCGGCACCAGCTACGGCGCCATCGCCGTGAAGAGCGATTCGCCCTACAAGACCCTCGACGACCTCGTTCAGGCGCTGAAGAAAGATCCGAGCAAAGTGGTGATCGGTTCCGGCGGTACCGTCGGCAGCCAGGACTGGATGCAGACCGCGCTGATCGCCAAGGCCGCCGGGATCAACCCGCGTGACCTGCGCTACGTGGCCCTAGAAGGTGGCGGCGAGATCGCCACCGCCCTGCTCGGCGGTCATATCCAGGTCGGCAGCACCGACATCTCCGACTCCATGCCGCACATCCAGAGCGGCGACATGCGCCTGCTGGCGGTGTTCTCCGACAAGCGCCTGGACGAGCCGGAAATGAAGGACATTCCGACCGCTCGCGAACAAGGCTATGACATCGTCTGGCCGGTGGTGCGCGGCTTCTACCTCGGGCCGAAAGTCAGCGATGAAGACTACGCCTGGTGGAAAGACTCCTTCGACAAACTGTTGGCCTCGCCCGAGTTCGCCAAGCTGCGCGATCAGCGTGAACTGTTCCCGTTCGCCATGACCGGCCCGGAACTGGATACCTACGTGAAGAAGCAGGTTGCGGACTACAAAGTGCTGGCCAAAGAGTTCGGCCTGATCCAGTGATCGTCTCTGTCTAGCGGCCGCGACTCCGTTTGGCGGAGTCGCGGCACAGGAGTTCCTCATGCTCTTACAACGCATTTTTGCTTCGGTGCTGTTGCTGGTCTGTCTCGGCCTGGCACTGATGGCGTGGCCGTATCAAGCGGCTTTTTCCTACGAACCGGTGGGGCCTCGGGCCTTTCCATTGCTGATGCTCGGCCTGATGGGTTCGGCCCTGCTGTACATGGTGTTTCGCCCCGCGCCAATCAAACACAGCGATGACGAGCCGCCACTGGACCGCGAAACCCTGACCAAAATCGGCATCTGCGTCGCACTGTTGCTGGTGTTCGCCGGCACTTTCGAGCCTCTGGGCTTCATCGTCGCCAGCATCCTGATCGGCGTGCCCATGGCGCGTCTGTATGGCGGTCGCTGGGTACCCAGCATCGTGATCATCAGCCTGATGGCCGTCGGCCTCTACCTGCTGTTCGACAAGTTGATGGACGTGCCGCTGCCACTTGGCGTGCTCGACGTTCTGGAGAACTGATATGGATACTCTTGGCTATTTGGGTCAGGGTTTCGGCGTCGCGCTGAGCCCGTACAACCTGGTGACCGCGTTGTGCGGCACCCTGATCGGCACCGTGGTCGGCCTGTTGCCGGGCCTGGGCCCGATCAACGGCGTGGCACTGTTGATCCCGATCGCATTCGCCCTCGGCCTGCCACCGGAGTCGGCACTGATCCTGCTGGCGGCGGTGTACCTGGGTTGCGAATACGGCGGCCGGATCAGCTCGATCCTGCTGAACATTCCGGGCGAAGCGTCCACCGTGATGACCACCCTCGACGGTTACCCGATGGCCCGCAAAGGCCTGGCCGGTGTAGCGCTGTCGCTGTCGGCATGGAGCTCGTTCATCGGTGCCTTCATCGCCACTTGCGGCATGGTGCTGTTCGCCCCGCTGCTGGCGAAATGGGCGATTGCCTTCGGCCCGGCGGAATATTTCGTACTGATGGTCTTTGCGATTGTCTGCCTCGGCGGCATGGCCGGTGATCGTCCGCTGAAGACGTTCATCGCGGCACTGATCGGCCTGTTCCTGTCGACCGTCGGCATCGACGCCAACAGCGGTGTGTATCGCTTCACCGGGGACAACATCCACCTGACTGACGGCATCCAGTTCGTCGTGCTGGTGCTGGGCCTGTTCTCCATCAGCGAAATCCTCCTGCTGCTGGAAAAAACCCACCACGGCCAGGAAGCGGTGAAAGCCACCGGCCGCATGATGTTCAACTTCAAGGAAGCGGCCTCGGTGTTCGTGGTGAACATCCGTTGCGGCGTACTGGGTTTCATCATGGGCGTGTTGCCGGGTGCCGGTGCGACCCTGGCCAGTGCGGTGGCCTACATGACCGAAAAACGCATGGCGGGTGCCAAGGGTACTTTCGGCCAGGGCGACATGCGCGGCCTCGCGGCGCCGGAAACCGCCATCGGTGGCGCGGCCTGCGGTGCGCTGGTGCCAATGCTGACCCTCGGCGTTCCAGGTTCGGGTACCACGGCGGTGATGATTGGCGCCCTGTCGCTGTACAACATCACCCCGGGGCCACTGCTGTTCCAACAGCAACCGGACATCGTCTGGGGCCTGATCGCTTCGTTGTTCATCGCCAACGTGATGCTGGTGATCCTCAACATCCCGATGATCCGCATCTTTACCCGTATCCTCGCCGTGCCGAACTGGGCGCTGGTGCCGGTGATCGCGATCATTACCGGGATTGGTGTCTACGCGGTGCACGCGACAACGTTCGACCTGTTCCTGATGATCGGCATCGGCATCTTCGGTTATATCCTGCGCAAGCTGGACTTCCCGCTGTCACCGGTATTGCTGGGCTTCATCCTGGGAGGATTGATGGAACAAAACCTGCGCCGCGCTCTGTCGATTTCCAACGGTGCGCTGGAAATCCTCTGGTCGAGCCCGATCACCTTCGGTTGCTGGGTCCTGACGGCGATCATGCTGCTGATGCCGCTGATCCGCATCTGGCGCAAACGTTCGGCCGCGCAACGCGCTATCGCCGATGTCTGATCGGGTCCCCTTCAAAAACTGGTGGGGAACTCCGCTGGTCGGCCTGCTGGGCGGTTACCTCGCCAGCCAGGTCGGCTGGCCTTTGCCATGGATGGTCGGCTCGTTGCTGGCGATCATCCTCGTGCGTTGCCTGACACCCTGGCAACTGGCCGAAATCCCTGGCGGCCGCAAGTGCGGCCAGTGGATCGTCGGCATCGGTATCGGCCTGCATTTCACGCCAGTGGTGATGGAGCAGGTGCTGAGTCATTTCGGCCTGATCTTCTTCGGTGCGTTGGTCACCAGCCTGTCGGCGGTGGTCGGCGTGTGGCTGATGCGCCGCACCGGTGAAGATCGCGCCACCGCTTTTTTCTCCAGCATGCCGGGCGGTTCCGGGGAGATGGTCAACCTCGGCGCGCGTAATGGCGCGGTGCTCAGCCGTGTCGCGGCGGGACAGAGTTTGCGGGTGTTGGTGGTGGTGCTCTGCGTGCCGGCGGCCTTCAAGTATCTGCTGGGTGACGGCGCGCCGATTTCCCACGCGGGCAGCATCGATTGGCGCTGGCTGGCGGTGCTGTTTCCTGCTGGCGCATTGGCCGCCTGGATCTGGGAACGCCTGCGTCAACCCAACCCCTGGCTGTTCGGCCCGCTGCTGGTCAGTGCGGCAGTCAGCATCGGCTGGGACCTGCACATCGGCTTGCCCAATGGTGGCAGCCAGATCGGCCAATGGTTGATCGGCAGCGGTCTGGGCTGTCACTTCAATCGGCAGTTTTTCCGGCGTGCGCCATCGTTCATGGGGCGCACCCTGATCGGTACGGTGCTGACCATGTTGATCGCCACGGCGGCGGCATTGGGCTTGAGTGCGCTGACCCATCTGGACCTGCGTTCACTGACATTGGGCATGATGCCCGGCGGGATTGCCGAGATGAGCCTGACAGCGGAGACCCTGCAATTGTCGGTGCCGCTGGTGACGGCGATGCAGGTGATGCGACTGTTGTTCGTGTTGTTTCTGGCGGAGCCGTTGTTCAAGTACTGGAACCGGAATCCGGATTCAGTCTGAAAAAACCGCTTTGCGCCCATCGCGGGCAAGCCCGCTCCCACAGGGTTCTGAGTTGCACACAAAATGTGTGTACGACACCAGTCACTGTGGGAGCGGGCTTGCCCGCGATGGGCGTGACTCGGTCCACTCGCTCAAACCGGCGGCAACCGCCACTCGATCGGCGTCTCGCCATTCTGTTCCAGAAACTTGTTGGTCCGGCCGAAGTGCCCGCATCCGAGGAAGCCGCGATAGGCCGACAGCGGTGACGGGTGCACCGAGGTCAACACCAGATGTTTGGTGGCATCGATCAGCTTCTGCTTGCTCTGCGCATGGGCGCCCCACAGCATGAACACCAGGTGCGGCTGCTGCTGGCTGACCACTTCAATGACCCGATCGGTGAAAAACTGCCAGCCCTTGTCCTTGTGTGCATTGGCGTTGGCGCGCTCGACGGTCATGGTGGTGTTGAGCATCAGCACGCCCTGATCGGCCCAGCTCTGCAGGTAGCCATGGTTGGGAATGTCGATGTTCAGGTCGCGCTTGAGCTCTTTGTAGATGTTCACCAGCGAAGGTGGCGCCGGCACGCCGGGTTGCACCGAGAAGCACAAGCCATGGGCCTGGCCCGGGCCGTGATAAGGATCCTGGCCGAGGATCACCACTTTGACCTTGTCCAGCGGCGTGGAATTGAGCGCGTTGAAGATCATCGGCCCCGGCGGATAGATCTCCTTGCCGGCCGCCCGTTCCTGTTGCAGAAAGTTTCGCAACTCTGTCATGTAGGGCTGGTCGAATTCGGCACGCAAGGCCTCCTTCCAGCTCGGTTCGAGTTTGATACGGTCGTCAGCAGTCATGGTTACATCCGGCAAAAACAATGGGGCGAACCCTAGGAAAGCGCATCACGCTTGTCAATTGATCTGACGCAGATCCGGCACTTTCCCACACAGCGATCATACTTAACCTTCAAATTTCCGATCGAGGTCACGATGAATCTGCACTTCGAAGAGCTCACCGGCACCGACGGCGCACGCATCGGTGTCGCCAGCCTGGATGCCGAAAAAACCCTGAACGCCCTGTCCCTGCCGATGATCAACGCCCTGCGCGACCGCATGGACGCCTGGGCCAAGGACCCGCAAATCGTCTGCGTCCTGTTGCGCGGCAACGGCGCCAAGGCCTTTTGCGCCGGCGGCGAAGTGCGCAGCCTGGTGGAAGCCTGTCGCGACCATCCGGGTGAAGTGCCGCCCCTGGCTGCACAGTTTTTCGCGGCGGAATATCGCCTGGACTTCAAACTGCACACCTACCCCAAACCGTTGATCTGTTGGGGGCACGGTTATGTGCTTGGCGGTGGCATGGGCTTGTTGCAAGGCGCGGGCATCCGCATCGTCACGCCGAGCAGCCGGTTGGCCATGCCCGAGATCAGCATCGGCCTGTACCCGGACGTTGGCGCCAGTTGGTTCCTGTCGCGCCTGCCGGGCAAGCTCGGGTTGTTCCTGGGCCTGACCGGCGCGCACATGAACGGCCGCGATGCCATCGACCTGGACCTGGCCGATCGTTTTCTGCTCGATGAGCAGCAGCCGGATTTGATCGAAGGCCTGTTGCAATTGAACTGGCAGGAACAGACACCGATGCAGCTCAACAGCCTGCTCAAGGCCTTGCAGCAGGAAGCCGTGGCGCAGATGCCCGAAGCCCAGTGGCTGCCACGTCGTCGGCAGATCGACGAGCTGCTGGATGTCAGCGATGTGCGTTGCGCCTGGAAGGCCATCAGTGCCCTGCGCGATCACAGCGATCCGTTGCTCGGCCGCGCGGCCAGGACCATGAGTGAAGGCGCGCCGCTGACCGCTCGTCTGGTATGGGAACAGATCATTCGGGCGCGGCACCTGTCGCTGTCCGAAGTCTTCCAGATGGAATACACCCTGAGCCTCAATTGCTGTCGTCATCCGGAGTTCAGCGAAGGCGTGCGTGCCCGTTTGATCGACAAGGATCAGAAGCCGCACTGGCACTGGCCGGACATCAACAACGTACCGGATGCGGTGGTAGAGGCGCATTTCCACAAGGCTTGGGAAGGTCGGCATCCGCTGGCGGATTTGTCCGGGTACTAAACAGACAGGGGGAACGAGCAGCCTCGTTCCCCCTGGATTTGCATGTTGACTGAATGATCAGCGGTGATTGCCCCGTCCGTTGTGATCACCGCGATTGCCACGATTACCGCGTCCGTCCTGACCGCGAGAGTCGTTGTTCCAGCCTCCGCGGTTACGGCCGTCCCAGCCATGGTTCTGATACGCGCGGTAGTCGCCCCGCGACGGCTGATAATGACGAGGGGCCGACTGGTAATAGCGCGGGGACGGTTGATAGATCCTCGGCTGCGAGTAATAGCGCGGAGTCGGCTGGTAATACCGCGCTGGCGGTGCGTAATACCGAGGCGGCGGCGTGTAGTAGCCACCACCATTGGAATAATAGGAACTGCCCCCTGCGTAATACGAGGGCGCCGGCGAGGTATAGACCTCGGAACTGTAGTAACTGCCTCCTTCATCGTAATAAGGCACGCATCCACCCAGTGACAAGCTCAATACAGCAAGCAGAAGAATTCGCCGCAGGTTTTTTTGACAGAGCATGGCGGCCTCCTGGACCGCGGGTGAGCCACACCAGCGACGCTGGCAGGCGACAGTCAAATATTCGGTGACTGTCGAAAGATCAGACATCGAATTCGGAATCTGGTGCGTCCACGAAACAAGTAGAAACATCTACCCGATGAAAGGTTTTTCATCTATTCGAACGCTGATCAACGGTGACCACCGTGATGCCCACCGCCGTGACCGCCGCTGTGACCGCCGCCGTGACCGCCGTAATACCCGTGGCCACGGTAGTAACCATGCCCACCGTAGTAATAGGAACGATAACCACCGTAATAACGTGGGCCGTAGTAACCGTAGTAATAAGGTGAGTAGTAACCGGGGTAGTAATAAGATCCCCCGTAGACGTCGGCAGGACCGTCGTAGTAGTAGCAGCCAGACAACCCGAAACCGAGCACTGCACCCAACAACAATCGACGTAACATGGCGGCCTCCGTAAAGACCAGTGACAGCAGTCGGCACAGACCGGCTGACATCTGTTTTGACTGGTAAACCTGCACCAAGTGCTATGCCGCGCCCACCTTCGGATCAGTGGCGAATACGTTCCAATGCGGTGCACCTGCGCACCATCACAAGGCAGCCTGCCCTCCTGATCAATCCCGCTGACCACCCAGTTGCCCACGCTAGAGCGCTCGGACCAACTTGGCACGCCTCTCGCTTTAACAAAACCGTGCAGGAGTCATCACAGGTTCGCGGCACCACAATTTGAAAATGGCCGACTAGGGTTCCGGCTCGCTATCGCGAGTGGCTGGTCCGAGAGTTGGCGACCTCCAGTTGAGGTTACACGGCGGGACAAAAGCCCGGGAGACAAGCCACCGCTAGCGGTGCCGCTGCCTTCCTGTCCGTCCCTGATCAACTGGAGAACCACCATGTCCCAGCTTCGTTTACCCGCCCTGCTAGCCGCTGCTTTCGCAGCCCTCGTAAGCGTCTCGTCCCAGGCCGCCCAGAAAGACCACTTCAGCGTGTGCTGGACCATTTACGCCGGCTGGATGCCGTGGGAATATGCCGGCAGCCAGGGCATCGTCGACAAATGGGCGAAGAAGTACGGCATCAAGATCGATGTGGTGCAGCTCAATGACTATGTCGAATCGATCAATCAATACACCGCCGGCCAGTTCGATGGCTGCACCATGACCAACATGGACGCGCTGACCATCCCGGCCGCCGGCGGCGTCGACAGCACCGCGCTGATCGTCAGCGATTTCTCCAACGGCAACGACGGCATCGTGCTCAAGGGCGAAGGCAGGAAAGTTGCCGACCTCAAGGGCATGGACGTCAACCTGGTGGAGCTCTCGGTGTCCCATTACCTGCTGGCCCGGGCCCTGGATTCGGTGGACCTCACCGAGAAAGACCTGAAAGTGGTCAACACCTCCGACGCCGATATCTCGGCTGCCTTCAACACCGAACAGGTCAACGCCGTCACGACCTGGAACCCGATGCTCTCGGACATCAAGGCCAAGCCTGCGGTGACCGAGGTGTTCAACTCCAGCCAGATCCCCGGCGAGATCATGGACATGATGGTGGTCAACAGCGCCACCCTCAAAGACAACCCGGCCCTGGGCAAAGCGCTGACCGGCGCCTGGTTCGAAGTGGTCGAGTTGATGAACGCGAAAAACGCCGCCAGCCAAGCCGCACTCGAACACATGGCCAAGGCCTCTGGCACTGACCTGGCAGGTTTCCAGGCGCAACTGGACACCACCAAATTGTTCGCCTCCCCGAAAGAAGCCCTGGCGTTCAGTACCAGCAAGCAACTGCCGGAAACCATGCGCAAGGTCGCCGAATTCTCCTTCCAGCATGGCTTGCTGGGTGAAGGCGCCAAGGACACCAGCGCGGTCGGCATGGCCTTCGCCAATGGCGTGACCAACGGCGACAAGGGCAACCTCAAGCTGCGCTTCGACCCGAGCTACGTGCAGATGGCCGCCGACGCCAAGTTGTAAGAAGAGGACTTGGCCATGCGCCTGATCAACCGTCACCCGGATCGCCCGAGTCGCCTGCTGCTGGTGATCCTGCCGTTCGCCCTGGTGCTGTTTGCCTACTTGATGGGCTCGGCCGAGCGACTGGCGGATAACCCCAACGACAAGCTGCTGCCCAGCGCCGTGCAGATGAGCGACGCGGTCAAACGCCTCGCCTTTGTCGCCGACAGCCGCACCGGCGAATACCTGCTCTGGCAAGACAGCGCCTCCAGTCTGCGCCGCCTGGCCATCGGCCTAGGCATCAGCGCACTGGCGGGGCTTTGCCTGGGTATCGCCGCTGGCACCCTGCCGTTGTTCGGCGCGCCGTTGTCGCCCTTGCTGACGGTGCTGTCGATGGTGCCGCCGCTGGCGATCCTGCCGATCCTGTTCATCGTTTTCGGTTTGGGCGAGTTATCGAAGGTGATGTTGATCGTGATCGGCATCACCCCGGCGCTGGCCCGGGATCTTGAACAGCGCGCCCGGGAGATTCCCGTGGAACTGCTGATCAAGGCCCAGACCCTCGGCGCGTCCACCTGGACACTGATGCTGCGGGTGGTGCTGCCGCAATTGCTTCCGCGCCTGCTGATCTCGTTGCGGCTGATGCTGGGCTCGGCGTGGCTGTTCCTGATCGCCGCCGAAGCCATCGCGTCCACCGATGGCCTTGGCTACCGGATCTTCCTGGTGCGCCGCTACCTGGCGATGGACGTGATCCTGCCGTACGTGGTGTGGATCACCCTGCTCGCCTGGCTGATGGATTGGGGCCTGAAACGCCTGACTCAGCGTGCTTTCCCTTGGTACGAAGGAGCACGGGCATGAGCTTCATCACGGTAAAAAACGTCTGGCAGCAATACGCCGATCAGGTGGTGCTCGAAGGCCTGAACCTGAACGTCAACGAGGGTGAGTTCTGCACGCTTGTCGGTGCATCCGGTTGCGGCAAATCGACCTTCCTGCGCCTGCTGCTCGGCCAGGAACGCGCCAGTCGCGGCGAGATCCTGCTCGACGGCCAGCCCCTGGCCGGTGAGCCGGATGCCAGCCGTGGCGTGGTGTTCCAGCGCTACTCGGTGTTCCCGCACCTGAGTGTGCTGGACAACGTTGCCCTGGGCCTCGAACTGCCGCGCTCGCCCTTGCTCGGGCGCCTGTTCGGCAGAGCCAAAAAAGACGCCCGCGAACAAGCCTCGATGCTCTTGCACAAGGTCGGCCTCGGTCACTCGCTGGACAAGTACCCGGCGCAGCTCTCCGGCGGCATGCAGCAACGCCTGGCCATCGCCCAGGCGCTGATCATGAAGCCGCGGGTGTTGCTGCTCGACGAACCGTTCGGCGCCCTCGATCCGGGCATCCGCAAAGACATGCACGCCTTGCTGCTGGAGCTGTGGCGCGAGACGCAATTGACGGTGTTCATGGTCACCCATGACCTGTCCGAAGGCTTCAGCCTCGGCACGCGGCTGCTGGTGTTCGACAAGGTCCGCCTCGACCCGCACGCCCCCGGCGCCTATGGCGCGCGCATCACCTACGACATCCCTTTGAACAGCGACCGCCGCGCCACCCGTGCCGCCGTCGACGCCTTGCCGGTGCAACTGGCGGGCACGCTTCGTATCGCTTAGAGGAATTTTGCAAATGACAGATTCGACCCGACTGTTCCCGCCCTTCGCCGAAGAAACGCTCCCCGGCGGCGGCCATCGTTCCTTCGTGTTGAAGCGCGGCCAACTGCTGCGCCTGACCGACATTCGCGGCGGCGCCAACGTCAGCCTGACGCTGCTCAACGCCAATGAAAAAACCGAGCGCCTGAACCTGCCCGACAGCCTCAAGTGCCAACACACCGCCAAGCTCACCACCGGCCACTGCCTGTACTCGGACATGGGCCGCGTGCTGGCCGCCATCACCGCCGACACCTGCGGCTGGAGCGATAGCCTGGGCGGCGTGCTCTGCGCTGAAGAGGTGGCAGAAAAATACGGCGCCGGCCGCTACCAGGAACTGCGCAACGGCTTCTTCCGCAACGGTACCGACAACCTGTTGGTGGAGCTGGGCAAGTGGGGCCTGGGTCTGTCCGACCTGCTGATGACACTCAACCTGTTCAGCCGTGTGAACGTCGACGACGCCGGTCGCTTCCACTTCGTCGAAGGCAATTCAAGGGCCGGTGACTACATCGAGTTGTACGCACCGATGGACACGCTGGTGGTGCTCACCGCCCTGCAACACCCGATGGACCCGGCGCCCGAGTACGCACCAAAACCCTTGAAGCTGAGCTGGATGAACGCCGACGCCAGCGTCGCCGAACACTGCCGCACCTCGCGCCCGGAAAACGAGCGCGGCTTCATCAACACCGACCGTCTGTTCGCCTGAGGATCGCTGCCATGTCACTCGCCATCGCCACTGCACCACAGTTGCCTGAAACAGCGGTCTACCGCGCCACCATCCCCGCCGGCGAACCCTGGCTGATGGAGGTCAGGGCCGGCCAGACCCTGCGCATCCTCGACCTGGAAGGCAATCAGGCCGTCGATACGCTGTTCTACAGCGTCGCCAATCCCAAGGAGCGCTACGACGTACAGCGCACCCTGCGCCGGCAGAACAGCGTGTACCTGAGCACCGGCAGCGTACTGTATTCCAACCTCGGCAAGCCGATGCTGACCATCGTCGCCGACACCTGCGGGCGCCACGACACCCTCGGCGGCGCCTGCGCGCAAGAGAGCAACACCGTGCGCTACGCCCTGGAAAAACGCTACATGCACAGCTGCCGCGACAACTACCTGCGCGCCTGTGTTCACGACGGCCGCCTGGGCAAAGGCGACATCGGGCCGAACATCAACTTCTTCATGAACGTACCGGTCACCGCAGACGGCGGGCTGACTTTCGAAGACGGCATCTCGGCACCGGGCAAGTACGTCGACCTGCGCGCCGAGATGGACGTGATCGTGCTGATCTCCAACTGCCCGCAACTGAACAACCCGTGCAACGCCTACAACCCGACCCCTGCGGAGCTGCTGGTATGGAACTGAAATTCCCGAGATTGCGCCGCTGGTTGTTTGCCTTGTGCCAGGCCCGTTCAGGCCAGTGCCTCAAACCGTCCAAGCACCACTAAACCCTGTGGGAGCGGGCTTGCCCGCGATGGCGGTGTATCAGACAACCGCAATGTTGAATGTCCTGGCCTCATCGCTGGCAAGCCAGCTCCCACAGGGTTCGATGGCGATCTGAAGAGAACTGATTCTGCCGTCGGGGACGACCCCGGCGCTCATCGAAAAACTGCGGGACGGCCCGCATCCCCATCAGGGGTTATGCCATGTTCGAAAAAGTCCTGATTGCCAACCGTGGCGCCATTGCCTGCCGCATCCTGCGCACCCTGCGCGACCTGCAAGTGCAGGGTGTTGCCGTGTATTCCGAAGCCGATGCCGCCAGCCTGCACATCCTGCAGGCCGACGAGGCCCACAGCCTCGGCGAGGGCGCAGCCGCCGGCACGTACCTGGCGGTCGATAAAATCCTCGCCATCGCCAAATCCACCGGCGCCACGGCGATCCATCCCGGCTACGGCTTTCTCTCGGAAAACGCCGCGTTCGCCGAAGCCTGCGAGGCCGCCGACATCGCCTTCATCGGCCCGACGCCCGAGCAACTGCGGGTGTTCGGCCTCAAGCACACCGCGCGCGCCCTGGCCAAACAACACGGCGTGCCGATGCTCGAAGGCACCGAACTGCTCGACAGCCTCGACGCCGCGCTGCTGGCCGGTGAACAGGTCGGCTACCCGGTGATGCTCAAGAGCACCGCCGGCGGTGGCGGCATCGGCATGCGCGTGTGCCGCAGCGCGGCCGAGTTGAGCGAATCCTTCGAAGCGGTCAAACGCCTGGGCCAGAACAATTTCAGCGACGCCGGGGTGTTCATCGAGAAGTACATCCAGCGCGCCCGGCACCTGGAAGTGCAGGTGTTCGGCGACGGCCGCGGCGAGGTGATCGCCCTCGGCGTGCGCGACTGCTCGGTGCAGCGCCGCAACCAGAAAGTCCTCGAGGAAACCCCGGCGCCGAACCTGCCCGACGGCATGGCCGATGAACTGTGTGCCGCGGCGATCAAACTGGCCAAAGCGGTGAACTACCGCAGTGCCGGCACCGTGGAGTTCGTGTTCGACAGCGACGCCCGGCGCTTCTATTTCCTTGAGGTGAATACCCGTTTGCAGGTGGAGCACGGCGTCACCGAACAGGTGTGGGGTGTGGATCTGGTGCGCTGGATGGTGCAACTGGCGGCCGATGACCTGCCGCCGCTGAGCGATCTCGCGAAGGGCTTGAAACCGCAGGGTCATGCGATTCAGGCGCGGTTGTATGCCGAAGATCCGGGTCGCGATTTCCAGCCGAGCCCCGGTTTGCTCACTGCGGTGAAATTCCCCGCCGCCGATGGCAAGCAATTGCGCATCGACACCTGGGTCGAGGCTGGCTGCGAGATCCCGCCCTACTTCGACCCGATGATCGCCAAGGTCATCAGCTGGGCGCCGACTCGTGAAGAAGCCACTGCCGATCTGCATCAGGCGCTGGGTGACAGCCTGCTCTACGGCGTGGAAACCAACCGCGACTACCTGCGCCAGATTCTGCTCGACGCCCCCTTCGCCAGCGGCCAGCCATGGACCCGTTGCCTGGAAGGCCTGGTCTATCAGGCCACTACGTTCGAGGTGCTCAGTGCCGGCACCCAGACCAGCGTCCAGGACTATCCCGGGCGCCTCGGTTACTGGGCGGTCGGCGTGCCGCCCTCGGGGCCGATGGACAGTCGCGCGCTGCGCCTGGGCAACCGTCTGCTGGGCAATGACGAAGGCGCGGCAGCGCTGGAAATCACCATGAGCGGGCCACTGCTGCGCTTCAATTGCGACGCGGTGGTGGCGGTGACCGGAGCGGTGATTCCATTACTACTCAACGGTGAAGCCGTGCCGATGAACACTGCGCTGATGATTGCGGCAGGCGCCACCTTGAGCCTCGGCACCATTGCCGGCGCTGGCGCGCGCAGCTATCTGTGCCTGCGGGGCGGCCTGCAGGTTCCGGATTATCTGGGCAGCAAAAGCACCTTCACCCTGGGGCAGTTTGGTGGGCACGGCGGCCGCGCCTTGCGCGCCGGTGACGTGTTGCACCTGACAGCGCTGAATGACCGCAGCGCCGGTCAACGACTGGCGCAAGAGCAGCTCACCGAGCTCCCTGCGCTTCGGCAGATCCGTGTGATCTACGGCCCCCACGGTGCGCCGGAATACTTCACGGAAAACTACATCGGCACCTTCTTCGCCACCCAGTGGGAAGTGCATTTCAACTCCAGCCGCACGGGCGTACGCCTGATCGGGCCGAAGCCGCAATGGGTGCGCGCCGACGGCGGCGAGGCCGGGCTGCATCCGTCGAACATCCACGACAATCCGTATGCGATCGGTGCGGTGGATTTTACCGGCGACATGCCGGTGATCCTCGGCCCGGATGGCCCAAGCCTCGGCGGATTCGTGTGCCCGGTGACGGTGATCGAGGCGGATCTTTGGCAGCTGGGGCAGCTCAAGGCCGGGGACAAAATCCAGTTCCTGCCCGTCAATCTCCAGACCGCCCGCGACCTCGCCTGCAACTGGGGTACCTGTGGGAGCTGGCTTGCCAGCGATGGGGCCCGACCAGACACCGCATCAACTTCATCGCTGGCAAGCCAGCTCCCACAGGGTCTTATGTCGCCTGTTGTTTTGGAGTTGGGTCAGGGAGACACGAAACTGGTTGCGAGACTCTCCGGCGACACCCACCTGCTGCTGGAAATCGGCGCACCGGAACTCGACCTCGTCCTGCGCTTTCGCGCCCACGCCCTCATGCAGGCGCTGGAAGGCAAACACCTGCACGGCGTGATCGACCTGACGCCGGGCATCCGCTCTCTGCAAGTGCACTACCAACCCGAGCAACTGCCACTGTCCGACCTGCTCGGCATCGTCGCCGGCGAATGGGACGCCGTGTGCACCGCCAAGAACCTGCAGGTGCCCTCGCGCATCGTCCACCTGCCCCTGTCCTGGGACGACCCGGCGTGCCAGCTGGCCATCGAGAAATACATGACCACCGTGCGCAAGGACGCGCCGTGGTGCCCGAGCAACCTGGAGTTCATCCGTCGCATCAACGACCTGCCGAACCTCGATGAAGTGCAACGCACGGTGTTCGACGCCAGTTACCTGGTGATGGGGCTGGGCGACGTCTACCTCGGCGCGCCGGTCGCCACCCCGCTCGACCCGCGCCATCGCCTGGTCACCACCAAGTACAACCCGGCGCGCACCTGGACCGCCGAGAATTCGGTGGGCATCGGTGGCGCCTACATGTGCGTCTACGGCATGGAAGGCCCCGGCGGTTATCAGTTCGTCGGGCGCACGCTGCAGATGTGGAACCGCTACCGCGAGGTCGCCGCGTTCGATGGCAAACCGTGGTTGCTGCGTTTTTTCGACCAGATCCGTTTCTACCCGGTCAGCGCCGATGAACTGCTGCGCATCCGCCGGGATTTCCCCCTCGGGCGCTTCGACCTGAACATCGAACACAGTCAGTTGAACCTGGCGGATTACCAGGCGTTCCTGGCCCGGGAAGCCGAATCCATCGGCGCTTTTCGTGCGCAGCAACAAGGGGCGTTCAACGCTGAACGCGAGCGCTGGATCGCCAGTGGCCAGGCGCATTTCGACAGCGAAGAACCGGCCCTGGAGGCGAGCGAAGAGGCACCGTTGGCCAGCGGTCAACAAAGCGTCGACAGCCACATCGCCGGTAACCTCTGGCAGGTCCAGGTCGAGGCTGGCAGCCGTGTCGAGGCCGGTGATGTGCTGGTGATCCTGGAGTCGATGAAGATGGAAATCCCCCTGCTCGCGCCAATGGCCGGCGTGGTCCGCGAGATTCGCGTGCAACCCGGTTCGCCGGTGCGTGCCGGACAGCGCGTCGTGGTGCTGGAACTCGACTGAACCCAATTTGAAAAGGACTCACGCCATGAACATCGATCTGCAACTCGACGCCCTGCGCAGCGCCTACCGCGACGGCAGCCTCACGCCTCGGCAACTGCTGCCACAGCTGCGGGACAAAGCCGCCGCGCTGAACCCGGACTATCACCTGTTCATCCACTTGCTCAGCTTTGATGAGCTGGAACCCTACCTCGCCGCCCTCGACGGTCGCGACATTGACAGCCTGCCGCTGTACGGCGTGCCGTTCGCGATCAAGGACAACATCGACCTGGCCGGCATCCCGACCACGGCCGCGTGCCCGGCCTTTGCCTACGTGCCGCAGCGTTCGGCGACCATCGTCGAACAACTGCTGGCCCTGGGTGCGATTCCGCTGGGCAAGACCAACCTCGACCAGTTCGCCACCGGCCTCAACGGCAGCCGCTCACCCTATGGCGCGTGCCCCAACAGCGTGTTGCCGGAGTATCCGTCAGGCGGTTCCAGCGCCGGCTCTTCGCTGGCGGTGGCGCTCGGTGTGGCGAGTTTTTCCTCGGGCACCGACACCGCCGGTTCAGGACGCGTGCCGGCGGCGCTGAACAACCTGGTCGGCCTGAAAGCCAGCAAGGGCCTGATTTCCACCGCCGGCGTGGTACCGGCCTGTCGCACGCTCGATTGCGTCACCACCTTCACCGCCACGGCGCGGGAGGCCAGTCAGCTGCTGGCGCTCACCGCACGCCTCGACCCACGGGACGAATACAGCCGCAGCAACCCGTTGTGGAACGACGGCTCGGCGTTCGGTACACCGCGCCCGTTCCGGTTCGGCGTACCGCGTGCACAGGACCTGCAATTCTTCGGCTGCCCTGAAGGCCCGCTGTTGTTCGGTGATGCCGTCGACCGCCTCAAGGCATTGGGCGGCGAAGCGGTGGAACTGGATCTGTCGCCGTTTCTCGAGGCCGCACGCTTGCTCTATGAAGGCCCGTGGGTGGCCGAGCGCTACAGCGTGGCCGGCGAGTTGCTGGCGCAAAACCCCGAGGCCGTGTTGCCGGTGATTCGCGCCGTATTGGCCAAGGCGCCTTCCGTCGACGGCGTACAAACCTTCCGCGCCCAATACCGCCTGCAAGCGCTCAAGGCCCTGTGCGACAACGCGCTGGAAGGCCTCGATTGCGTGATCACGCCAACCATCGGCCGCCCGGTGACGCTGGCGCAGCTCAAGGCCGAACCGGTGCTGCGCAATTCGGAACTGGGCTACTACACCAACTTCATGAACCTGCTCGACTACGCGGCCGTCGCCGTGCCCAGCGCCTTCATGGACAACGGCCTGCCATGGGGCGTGACGCTGTTTGGCCGGGCCTTTACCGATCAGTATCTGTTGAGCGTGGCGGATGCCTTGCAGCGTCAGCGAGACCTCGCCGCGCCAGCACCGGCGACGGTGGCACGGCATGATCGGGCGCGGCTAGTGGTCTGCGGCGCGCATCTGGACGGCTTGGCGCTGAACTGGCAACTCAAGCAGCGCGGCGCCCGCTTGCTGGAATCGACCTTCAGCTCGCCGGACTATCAACTCTACGCCCTGGCCGGCGGCCCGCCGTTTCGTCCGGGCATGGTCCGCGTCAAGGATGGCGGCGTGGCGATTGCGCTGGAAGTCTGGGAGTTGCCCAGCCGTGAACTGGGCTCGTTCCTCACCGGGATACCGGCACCGCTGGGGTTGGGCAAGGTGCAACTGGCGGACGGTCGCTGGGAGAGCGGGTTTATCTGCGAGGCGTATGGGCTGGAGGGTGCGGTGAATATCAGTCATTTGGGCGGGTGGCGTGAGTATCTCAATACGCTGGCATAAACACCAGGCTCATGAGCAATACTGAACCTGTGGGAGCGAGCTTGCTCGCGATAGCGGTGTGACATTCAGCCTCGAAGTGGCAGACACGCCGTCATCGCGAGCAAGCTCGCTCCCACAAGGTCCAGGCAAAATTTACGACCATTCGCCGCGCACATGGAGCAGTTATTTCCCCGCAGTGCCATTAGAATGCGACCATCGGATGACTGCCAATGGAACTGCCATGCCGCTTCGCTCGCCGCTGTACTCTCAACGTTCGTTGGTGCTCACGCTGGTCGCATTGCTGGGCGCAGGCTTTCTCGCCACCTCCTTTCTCAGTTACTACGCCTCCCGGGCCTCGATCCGCGACAACATCGTCAACACCGAACTGCCGCTGACGTCGGACACGGTCTACTCGGAAATCCAGAAAGACCTGGTCAGGCCGATCCTGATTTCCTCGATGATGGCCCGCGACACCTTCATGCGCGACTGGGTGGTCAACGGTGAAAAGGATTCCGACCAGATGACCCGTTACCTCAACGAGGTCATGACCCACTACGGCGCCTACACCGCGTTCTTCGTCTCCAACACCAGCCTGACCTACTACCACGCCAAGGGTGTGCTCAAGCAGGTCAAGGCCACCGAACCCCGTGACGCCTGGTATTTCCGCGTGCGCGACATGCAGGATCCGTACGAGATCAACGTCGACCCGGACCTCGCCAACAAGGACAACCTGACCTTCTTCATCAACTACAAGGTCTACGACTACAACAGCCGGTTCATCGGCGCGGCCGGGGTCGGCCTGACCGTCGACGCCGTGATCAAGCTGATCGACAAGTACCAGCAGCGCTATCAGCGCAGCGTTTATTTCGTCGACAACTTCGGACGCCTGGTGCTCACCGGCGCCGAAGGAGGTCCGCAGGGCGCGCACATCGGGCAGAAGCTCGGTGAGCTCGACAGCATGAAAGAGCTGATCAACCAACTGCCCAAACCCCACAGCGGCAGCTACGAATACTCCGTGCAGGGCCAGGGACATTTCCTCAACGTGCGGTTTATCCCCGAGCTGAACTGGTACCTGTTCGTCGACAAACGCGAAGACAGCGCCCTGGGCGAAATCCGCCAGTCGCTGTATCTCAACCTGCTGATCTGCCTGTTGGTCACGCTGATCGTGCTGGCGCTGCTCAACCGGGTGATCAAACGCTTCCAGGACAAGATCCAGACCCAGGCCATCCTCGACAGCCTGACCGAACTGCCCAACCGTCGCGGCTTCGACCTGCTCGCTGCACAGGCCATGCACGAAGCCCAGCGCGAACCACAACCGCTGACCGCCCTGCTGCTGGACCTCGACCACTTCAAGGTGCTGAACGACACCTACGGCCATCTGGCCGGCGACCAGGTGCTGATCGGTTTCGCCCGGGATCTGGAAAGTTGCCTGCGGCACTCCGACATCGTCTGCCGCTGGGGCGGTGAAGAGTTCATCGTGCTGCTCAAGGACACCGACGGCAAGACGGGCCTGATGATCGCCGAGAAAATTCGCCAGCACGTCGAACAGCAGCGCTACGCCTACAACGGCCAGGCCTTGCAGGTGACCGTCAGCATCGGCCTCACCACCCTGCAGCCCGATGACACCTTGCACAGCCTGCTGTCGCGGGCGGATCATGCGATGTACCGGGCCAAGCAAAGTGGCCGTAACCGAACCTGCGTGGAAATGTCTCACTCCGTCCATGAACCCGCCTGACCTCTGCCCCGCCTGCGGCGCGCCCAACGACTGCACCCTGGCCGACCCACGAACCGCCGACCGCGCCTGCTGGTGCTTCGGCGTCAGCATCGACCCGGCCGTGCTCCAGGCGCTGCCGGTGGATCTGCGCAACGCCTCCTGCCTGTGCCCGCGCTGCGCCGAGGTCGAAGCGCAGTTGCAAGCAGCGGCCGAATCGATCAAGTAAGATGCGCGGCCCTTTCTTCACAGATCCGTAAGTCATGCGTGTCGACCGATTCCTCAGCAACCTGCCGTGCTTCAACCGCAAGCAGGTGCGCCTGTTGCTGGTGGAAAAACGCGTCAGGGTTGACGGACAGATCGTCAGCGACCCGCACAGCGAAGTCCGTGAATTCAGCCGCGTCGAAGTCGACAACGAGGTGCTGCAAGCCGGCAAACCCCTGCGCCATTTCATGCTGCACAAGCCCGCCGGATGCGTCAGCGCCACGCAAGACCCGCAGCACCCGACCGTGCTCGATCTGATCCATGAGCCGAACAAGGACGAACTGCACATCGCCGGACGCCTGGACTTCAACACCACCGGCCTGATGTTGATCACCAACGACGGCAGCTGGTCGCGACGCCTGACCCAACCGCAGACCAAGCTGCCCAAGGTCTATTACGTCGAAACCGAGCAGGACATCGGCCCTGAATACGCGATCAAGTTCAGCGAAGGCCTGTACTTCGCCTTCGAAGACCTCACCACGCAACCGGCCGGGCTAGAGCTGCTCGGGCCGAAATGCGCGCGCCTGAGCATCGTCGAAGGCCGCTATCACCAGGTCAAGCGCATGTTCGGCCACTTCAACAACAAGGTGATGCGCCTGCACCGCGAACGCATGGGACCGCTGGTGCTCGACGACGCGTTGAAACCGGGCGAATACCGCCCGCTGACCGATGATGAGATCGGATTGATCTAAGCCACCGACCGCTCAGCAGAAGTTGTCGAACAATTTACCAAAGGCACTTGCGCGATGACCTGAGCCCTGCTTGAATCAGGACGTCGGCCGAAATGTGACCGACGAGTCACTCCATACTTCTAAGAAACTTTTTGCCGGTAGGAGCCCAAGGGTTCCGGCCTCATCCGGCAGACTGCCCGCCAATAACAATACCCGTCGACCGGACTGCAATGGATCGACATGGGCCTCTCAAATTCCAGGCGTATGCCTACCTGTCACAAAGCTCGTGCAATCTCATTTGCGCGCATACCCGCTTGCCAGGAGTCTTATGACATGAGGCCAGAAATCGCTGTGCTGGATATACAGGGGCAGTATCGGGTCTACACGGAGTTCTATCGCGCAGACGCCGCAGAGAAGACCATTATCCTGGTCAACGGCTCGATGGCCACGACTGCGTCGTTTGCACAAACCGTGAAAAACCTCCATCCGCAGTTCAACGTCGTCTGCTACGACCAGCCCTATGCGGGCCGGTCAAAAGCCCACAACCTGCATGAAAAAATGCTCACCAAGGAAATCGAAGGGCAGATCCTGCTGGAGCTGATCGACCACTTCGCCGCCGAACACGTGCTGTCGTTTTCCTGGGGTGGCGCGGCGACCATGGTCGCGTTGTCGCAACGGCCACGGCGCATCGAAAAAGCCGTGATCAGTTCGTTCTCCCCGGAAATCAACTCGCACATGCTCGATTATCTCGAGCGCGGCGTCGATTACCTCGGCAGCCGGGACGGTGACCGGGTAGGCAACCTGGTGAACAGCACCATCGGCAAGCACCTGCCAACGTTGTTCAAACGCTTCAATTATCGGCACGTCAGTTCCCTGGCCGAGCATGAATACGGGCAGATGCACTTCCACATCAACGACTTGCTGCAAAGCGATCGCCAGTGCTTTTTCAAGGCCGCACAGAAAATCAACGTACCGGTGTTGTTCATGAACGGCGAATGGGACGAATACACCGCCGCCGAAGGCGCCCGGCTGTTCGCCAATCACGTGCAGCACGCCACCTTCACTACCTTGCAGGCCACGGGGCACTTTCTCGACATGGAACACAAAGCCGCTTGCCGGGACAGCCGCAATGCACTGATGGGCTTCCTGAAACCGGCACCGCATGAAAGCCGACCGCGTTACCACTACGTCCAGGACCACCATGCATTGTCCATCTGAAACAGCATCATCGCGAGCAAGCCCCGCCCTGCCGGATTGAACATATTCCGCAGGCGCGAGGCTTGCCCGCGATCGACCGTCTTGCCGTGCCCGTTTTTCAGTTACATCAGAGCTAAACCCGCCCCACGCAAAGAAAAACTTCAAATCGCCGGCCGTATCTGGTACAAAGTCAGCGCTCTGAGCGGGTGTCGTATAATGGCATTACTCCAGCTTCCCAAGCTGATAACGAGGGTTCGATTCCCTTCACCCGCTCCAATCGAATTTTGATCTCACGTCAGGGTGGTTTTGACGGGGGATGCAGAGACAGAAAAAACCGGCCTTGATGGCCGGTTTTTTTGTGGGCGGGATTTGGGTTAGCGTCTTCAAGCCCTGAAAATTAGCGTTTTAGCGCAAGATCCAGGTTTTTGTTAACGTTTTTCTTGTCCCGATAACGGATTTCCTCAACGACATCAGAGATTGCAACTCTCCAAAACTCAGACTAATATCTCCCAAAACGGGAGGACGTGCAGTGCGTGTGATTGCAAAAGGAACATTGCGGGAGTTCTGGGAAAGTAGCCCGGCTTATGCTGACTCTGAAACACCACTGGTTGAATGGTATCGGCACATGGAAAAAGCCGTTTATGGCACGCCGCAAGAGGTTAAAGCGGAGCTGAGAACGGCTAGCATCCTTAAGGGCGGCAGGGTTGTATTCAACATCGGTGGCAACAAATACCGGGTAATCATGGCAATCGACTATCAGCGCCAGCTAAGTTTCATACGATTCGTTGGCACCCACGCCCAGTACGATCAGATCAACGCGGAGACCGTGTGATGGACATTAAACCTATTCGCAATCAAGAAGACCTGACTGCTGCATTTGCACGGGTGGAACAATTGTGGGGAGCTGAAATGGGTTCTCCTGAGGGCGATGAGCTGGAAATTCTGGCGCTGCTCATCGAAAAGTACGAAGACGAGCATTACCCGATGCCGCCCTCCGATCCGATTGAGGCAATTAAATTTCGCATGGACCAGCAAGGCCTGACCCCTCGCGATCTGGAACCCTTCATTGGTACGAGCGGAAGGGTATCTGAGGTGCTGAACCGCAAACGTAAGTTGAGCCTGTCGATGATCAAGCGCCTGCACGACGGGTTGCGGATTCCTTACGAAAGCTTGCTGGCGGGTGTTGCCTGATGGCGTAGATCTCCCTCCAGATTTCAGCCTCTCCGAGGATATCTCGGAGCACTTTTGATCATGCTCAGCTGCTTTTTCGGTGGCTGTGCGTGGGAGACCTTAGGGTCTGCCGGTTTTACCATGGTCCGGTTCGCCAACCCGCGTACAGCTACCACCCTATTGTTTGGCGACAATTGAGTGGTGCGTTCTCCTCCAACATGGTGATCACTCATGAATGAATACATGGCTTTAACCAGCAACGCCGACGAC
Source organism: Pseudomonas sp. S2_H10 (assembly GCF_054668285.1). Classification (NCBI taxonomy): domain Bacteria; kingdom Pseudomonadati; phylum Pseudomonadota; class Gammaproteobacteria; order Pseudomonadales; family Pseudomonadaceae; genus Pseudomonas; species Pseudomonas sp. S2_H10. Next base: position 5,201,311 of record NZ_CP162754.1, on the reverse strand, counting down.
CTCCCCTCCCTCTTCGTCAACACCACCCAACCCCTGCACTCCCTGCTCAGCACGGCCAGCTACAGGATTCGCGCCGTGACGCAGCTTCTTGAAAACCTGGCGATGCGCGGTGATCTGAGCTCTGACACCGTTGTGCTCAGCGACTTTGCGTTGCTGTGCTGTGTGCCCCTGCGTGACGGATGTGATGTTCTGGATGTGATCGCGCGCCGCATGGATGCAGAACCGTCCTGAAGCCATATCGGCAAAAACGCGCCAATCACGAAATAGCACAGGCAATTGTGGCGAGGGCGCTTGCTCCCGCTGGGTTGCGAAGCAGCCCCCGCTCTTCGGCTTAAAAGCAGGGACTGCTGCGCAGTCCGACGGGAGCAAGCTCCCTCGCCTAAGGTTGCCAATAGCCATGGAGCAAAAAGCGGCATAAACACCGTAACCGGTGTCCGGGATTACTTGACCAGTTCAGCTTGCCGGCGATGAACTCAAGTGCGCCGCGTTTATCCGGATCACACGCGTTATCGTTGACGACCATTCGCTGGCAAGCCAGCTCCTACAAGAGCCCGCGTGGCCTCCACCTGTAGGAGCCGGCTTGCCGGCGATGGACTCAAGTGCGCCGCGTTTATCCGGTTTGCACGCGTTATCGTTGACGACCATCGCGAGCAGGCTCGCTCCTACAAGAGATCGCATCAGCGGGTCGCGACGATAAACAGTCGCGGGAACGGCAGCAGCACCGAACCATCGGCCAAGGCCGGATACGCCTGCTCGATAGCCGCCTGATACTGCTTCAGATACTGCGCCCGTTCCGCCTCGTCCAGCGGATCGAGAAACGGCCGCAAACCGCTGCCCTTGAACCACTCAACCACGCCAGACGCACCGCCCGCTAGCGGATGGTGGTAAGTGGTACGCCATACGTCGACGCGGGTGCAGCAGGCTTTCAAGATCGAGTAGTAGGCACTGGCATCGGCCATTTCGGTCCGCTGCCCGGCAGCGCCTGCCAGTTTACTTGCCCATGGACCAGCGGCAGCGACTTCACGCATCAAGCGGTGCGAGGGCTCATTGAGATTGTCCGGCATTTGAATCGCCAGACTGCCGCCCTGTGACAGTTTATTCACCAACGACGGAAACAATGCGCCGTGATCAGGCAGCCACTGCAACACCGCATTGGCGAATATCACGTCGAACGGGCCGTTGTCGTTCCAGGTGTCGATACCGGCGATGTCGAACTGCACCTGCGGCAAGCGCTTGCGCGCAGCGTCGATCATGTCGCTCGAACTGTCCAGGCCACGCACCGTGGCGCCGGCAAAACGCTCGACCAGCAACTGCGTGGAGTTCCCCGGGCCGCAACCGATATCGATGGCCGAACGCACGTCCCCGGCGGGGATGGCCGCCAGCAGGTCACGGGCGGGACGGGTGCGTTCATCTTCAAAAGCGACGTACTGTTTGGCAGACCAACTCATTGCGTTCTCCTGTCGGTGTGTTGTCCTCGGGTCGCTACGATACCGCGGCCAGCGCCATCAATGGTTTCAGAAAACCACCCTTTCAATCACATCGAATTTTCATCCCACCGTCGCTGTCACAAATTCAGGCGCCCTCCCAATAAGGAACACGGTCATGAAATTCGCCAAAATCGCGCAGAAACTCGCCCTCTGGACCGGTAGCCCCAAGACGTTCCTGGGGGCGATCACCCTGATTTTTCTGTGGGGGCTGAGCGGGCCGATTTTCCATTTCAACGATACGTGGCAGCTGATCATCAACACCTCGACCACCATCATCACGTTCCTGATGGTGTTCCTGATCCAGAACACGCAAAACCGCGACACGGACATTCTGCATCTGAAGGTCGATGAGTTGCTGCGGGTGACGAAAGAGGCGCAGAACGCGATGCTCGGGCTTGAAGCGCTGGACCTCAAGGAGCTGGAGAACCTGAGAAAGCACTACCGCAGCCTTGGCGAAGGCCTGACCATTGACCTGGACGGCACCGTCGTCCAGGAAAAAGGCCAGCAAAACCTGAATAACTGCTGATGATCAACTTCTGGCTTGCAGGGCCTTGGCCATCTGCAGATGATTTTGCAGCTTTGGCAGGGTTTCTTCGGCGAACGCCTTGATCTGCGGCACGTCGGTGGTTTGAGCGACCTGCTGCAACTGATCGATGGCTTGCTGCGTGGTCTTCACTTGACTGGCCGCGTAGGCCTCATCGAAGGTCGCCCCATCCATGACTTGTGGCATCAGGGTCTTGGCTTTTTCGACAATCTCTTCACGCGGCGCTACCGGCAAATCCAGTTGTCTGGCGATTTTCGCCAGGTGCTGGTTCGCGGTGGTGCGGTCGTTGATGACGACGATGGTGTAATCCTTGACCTCTTTGGACTCGGATTTCTGGTGTGCCAGGCGACTGGCCTCGATGTCGGCCATGCCTTGGGCCGAAGCATCGTCAATGAATTCGGCGGGGGACTGGGCAAGGACGTTGCCGGCAAACAGGCCCAACAACGTGGCAAAACTGATGTTGCATAATCGGGTGGCCATCCGTTTCATGGTCGCGCCCTCCTTTTTCAAATTCAAACGGGAGCTTTCGCCCCCGCTTCTCAATCAAAACCACCTGCATCCATTACTTGGATTTCTGTCCGGGCTTGCGGCCCATATCGGGTTTCGCAGGCTCTTTATCGACAGTCGTGGTGGTGGTTTTCCCACCCTTGCGACCGGCTTCAGTGGCCTTGGTTCGATCGTTGGCGAAATTTCCCGAGTTCGAGTTTCTTGAATTAGGCATGATTCTCTTCCTCTTGGTGATGAGCGCGGCGAGCTTGCGCCCACATAGAATCAGAATTTGCGCGCTGCAAAAGGTTTAGAAAATTGCTTGGACAGCACGACGAACGGTGCCCGGTTGTCAGACCAGCCGCAGGTGATGCTCGCGTTTGGCGCAATACATCGCCTCGTCGGCATGCCGGAACAACTGATTCTCTTCGATGCCGTGATCGGGGTACCGGGCGACGCCGATACTCGGCTGGATTTTCAGGTTGTGCCCGTCCAGACGCAGGGGCTGGACCAGGACCTGTCGGATTTTTCCGACCACGATGTCGGTATCGTCTGCAGCATGAATGCTGTGCAGCAACACCACGAATTCATCGCCGCCTATCCGGGCCACGGTATCGGTTTCTCGCACACAGCCCTTGAGCCGGTTGGCCACCGCTTGCAGCAGCATGTCGCCGACCGCGTGGCCATGGGTGTCATTGACTTGCTTGAAGCGGTCGAGGTCGACGTACAGCAGCGCCATGCGCCCGCCGTCCATCCGGGCCGCTTGCAGTGATGCCTTGAGGCGGTCGCGCAACAGCTCCCGGTTGGGCAACTGGGTCAGTTGGTCGTACTGGGCCATGTGTTGCAGGCGGGCGTGCAACTGCTTGCGCTCGATGGCCGTCGCGACCTGGGCGCAGACGTATTGCAGCAGTTCCTTGTCTTGCTCGGTGTAGCGCTCGCCGCCCGGAACGCTTTTGACGATCAATGCGCCGATGGTGCCGTTTTGCGAGTTCAGCGGCACACCCAGCCAGCACGGTGCGTTCTGCTCGGTCATCAGCGCTTCGAAGCCGGCCGTCGGTGTGCGATGGTCCGGGGTCAACAGGATCGGTTGCCCCGTGCGGATCACTTCGGCGCACAGCCGCCCGGTGATGGATCCGGGTTGTTCGGGCTGTGGCTCATGGTCATCGACGTGATAAGGGAAATTCAGCTGCGCGCAGTGTTCGTCGTACAGCGCCACGGAAAAATTCAGCGCCGGCAGCCACTCACCGATGATCATGTGGATGCGCTTGAACAACGCCAGCAGATCCTCCGCCGCGTGGGCCGCTTCAGAAATCGCATACAACGCGGCCTGCCGGGATTCGGCCTGCTTGCGCTCGGTGATGTCGCGCGCCACGGCGATGCGCAACTGGTCGACCTCGGACCAGCGGGCCGACCAGAGAATGTGCACCACGCGGCCATCCTTGCGCAGGTAGCGGTTTTCGAAGTTGAGCTTGGGCTCGCCGCCCATGATTTCCCGGGCGGCGTCGAGGGTGCGCTGACGATCCCCCGGGTGCACCATATCGATCATCAGCCGACCGATCATTTCATCGGCGCCATAGCCGAAAATGCGCTCGCACGCCGCACTGACAAAGACAAAGCGGCCCTGCTTGTCCACCGCACAAACGGCATCCAGCAACAGATCGATGTAGCTCGCCAAAGGCGCGGAATTACGGTTTTCCATGGTTCAGCGTGGGTGTCCCGACAATGCTGCGCTCATCAATCATCCCTGCCCGTTCGGTCTTGCTTCCTTGTCATCACATTCAAGCCTTGTTCGGTATCAGCCCCGGCAACGCATGGACCAGCGCGTTGATGGCAAAACCGATGAACATCACCCCGCACAACCGGGTGATTGCCAGTTCATGACGCTGGTACACGTTGCGCACTCGCCGAGCCCCAACGATGCCGATGAGGATAGCGTAGGCGAGCAATCCGCCGACGAAGCTCAGGCCGATCAGTGCCGGCAGCATTGACCAGTTGAGCAGTTCCGCGCGACTCGACAGCAGCGCCGTGAACGTCGCCACCGCCACCGGATAAGCCTTGGGATTGGTCAGGCCAAACACAATGCCATGCCAGAACGGTTGCCGCGCCGGGCCCTGCGGTGCATCGCCGTTGCTACGACGGGCGCGCACCGCACGCCAGCCGAGCCAGAACAGGTACAGACCGCTGAGCACACCGAGCACATCGAACGCGGTACTGCCGATCTCCCGCGCACCGACAATCGCGATCAGCGCGGTGCTGCACCAGACCACATCGCCGAGCAAATGCCCGCACAGAAACCCCGCCCCCGCCCGCCGTCCATGGGCCGCGCCAATACCGAACACCGCCAGCACACCCGGCCCCGGGGTGATGCCGTAGATAAAACCCGAGGCAAGCACGGCCATTAGCAACGATGGGGTCATTGGGAGTCCTTTTGAACTGTCTGGTGAATGGTCGCCAGTCTATATCAGGTCTTCAGCTGTCGACTGCCTGATCGCGACAGAAATTCTTCAACGGTGGGTCCCCTGCACGATCCGCTCATTCAGCCAGTTCAACGCCTGATCCCCACCCCGCCGTTTATGCCACGCCAACACAAAAGTGAACGATGGAATGTGAAACGGCGGTGGGACGACTATCAGTGATTGCTGATCGATATCGCGCATGCTTCGGGACGCGACGGTGAGGATCAGGTCGGTGCCGCTGATGAATTCCGGGGCCACGCGCCAATGCGGCAGGCTGACGGCGACGCGGCGACGTTCGCGCAAGGCGGTCAGCGCCCGCTCGATTTCCGGGGTGCCGCTGCCGCGCATCTCCAGCAGCACATGAGGCCGAGCCAGATAGGTCGGCAGGTCAAGCACCCCGTCGGCGGGCAGGCTGTTGCGGTCCACCAGGCAGGCGTAGTGCTCCTCGAACAGCGGCGTGCTGCGCAACTCGTTGGGCATTTCCGGGAACACGCCGGCGGCGACATCAATGTCGCCGTTGAGCACCCCTTCGAGCATGCTTTCGCGGCTGCCATGGCTGATTTGCAGGTCGATGCCCGGCGCTTCCCGGCGCAAGGTTCGGATCAGTCCCGGCAGGACGATGGCTGCGCCGTAGTCGGACATCGCCAGGCGAAAGGTGCGCCGGGTGGTCGCGGGATCGAAGGCATTGGGCGCCAGCAGCGCTTGCACCTGGGCCAGGGCTTCGGCCAGCGGTGCCACCAGTTCCAGCGCTCGCGGAGTCGGTACCAGGCCGGCACCGGCGCGCACCAGCAGTGGGTCGCCCAGCAGGTCGCGCAACCGCGCCAGCGCATGGCTGACCGCTGGCTGGCTCAGGTGCAGGCGCTCGGCAGCCCGGGTCACGTGTTGCTCGGCGAGCAAGGCGTCGAGGATCACCAGCAAGTTGAGGTCGATGCGTCGAAGATCATTCATCTGCTGCATGTTCTGGATAACAAAACGGAATTTAAATCTGCGCGACGAATACCCTAGAGTCCAGCAAAACCTGTTGGAGATCGATCATGAGTACGTTGCAGTGGGCCGGTCTGATAGGGCTGGCGATGATCGCCGGGGCGGTGGTGCCGTTTCAGAGTGCGATCAACGTCAATCTGGGGCGCGGATTGGGCCATCCGTTATGGGCGACGCTGGCCTCATTGCTGGTGAGCGTTGTGGTGTTGTTGCCGATCATCGTTGCGATGCGATTGCCGCTGCCGTCACTGGCGTTCATCAGCAAGGCGCCGCTCTGGATGTGGGCGGGTGGCGCTTTTGGCGTGTGCTTTATTTCCCTGGCATTGGTGCTGTTGCCCAAGCTGGGTGCCGCGGGGTTCATGGCATTGGCGCTGGCGGGGCAAGTGGTGGCGTCGTTGCTGCTGGATCACTTCGGCTGGTTTGGCTTGATGGAGCGGCAGGTCACGTTGCCCAAGGTGTTCGGGGTGGTGCTGTTGATGGCCGGGGTGGTGTTGATTCAGTTTTTTGATGCACCGGCCAAGGGTTTGGCGACGGCGGGTTGAGGTGAAAACCGAAAGTCAGATGTCGGCTATCAGTCAGTCTTCGCGAGCAGGCTCGCTCCCACATTGGATCTGTGACCGACACAAATTCCCCTGTGGGAGCGAGCCTGCTCGCGAAAGCTATTCATCTGACGCAGCAGCAATCAAGCCTTGTCGAGTGTGCGCAACTTCTGCGGCAACCCCCACAGCAGCAGCGCCACCGCAATCAGCGCACACACACCAATGACATACAGCGCCGGCGTGGTGCTGCCGGTCAGGTCCTTGATCCGGCCGACCATCACCGGGCTGACGATGCCGCCGAACTGGCCCAGGGTGTTGATCACCGCAATCCCGCCCGCCGCACCCGCGCCGGCACCGGCCAGCAGTTTCGGCGGCAGGGTCCAGAAGCTCGGGATGGAGGCGATGATCCCGGCACCCAGCAGGCCCAGCGCGACGATCAGGAAGGTCGTGTGGCTGGCGAAGATCCCCGCGCAGAAGAACCCGACCGCACCGACCGCTACCAGGCCGGCGACATACTTGCGCCGCTCGCCGGAAGCATCGGACAGGCGCCCGATCACCACCATGCTGATGGCACCGCAGATGTACGGGATGGCGGTCAGCAAGCCGATCATCACCGGGCTCTCGGTGCCGGCGCTGCGGATCAGTTGCGGAGCCCAGAAATTCAGGCCGTAGGACGCCACCTGAATCAGAAAGTAGATCAGGCCGAGGGTCAGGAAGCCCGGAATCCGCAACGCGGCGAGCAGCGAACCACCGCTCTTGTGCGGTTCATGCTGGGCGATGCGGCTGGCCAGCAGGGTCTTCTCTGAAGACGTCAGCCAATGGGCGTCTTCGATGCGGTCCTTGAGCAGGGTCAACACCAGCAGGCCGAGGCCGATGCAGGGCACACCGCCGAGCAGGAACAACCAGTGCCAGCCGCGCATGTCCATGAAGCCGTCGAGGTGTTGCAGCACAAGGCCCGAGAACGGCGCGCCCACCAGGCCGGCGAACGCCGACGACAGGAACAGCATCGAGGTGATGCGCCCGCGATAGTGCTGCGGGAACCACAGGGTCAGGTAATACAGCACGCCCGGAGCGAAACCCGCCTCCATCGCGCCGATCACGAAACGCAGGGTGTAGAACTGCCATTCGCTGTTGACGAACACCATGGCCGCCGTGGCCAGGCCCCAGGACATCATGATCCGGGCGATCCAGCGCCGGGCGCCGACCTTGTACAGCATCATGTTGCTCGGTACTTCGAAAATCACATAACCGACCACGAACAACCCGGCGCCGAGGCCGTACGCGGTGTCGCTCAGGCTCAGGTCGGTCTGCAGCTGAAACTTGGCGAAGCTGATGTTGATGCGGTCGAAAAAGGCGAACAGGTAGCAGACCATGATCAGCGGCATCAGGCGCCAGGCGACTTTGCTGACCAGGGCTTTTTCGGTGTCGTGGCTAACGGACGGGCTCGCGCTCGCCTCCAGTGCATTCAGGCTCATTGCGGTTCTCCAGGCGGACTTCCCGTGGGTGTCCGATTGTTTTTGTTGTCTGGTTCAGAGGGGCTATGTGAAAACTTTTACTGTGGGAGCGAGCTTGCTCGCGATGACTGAGTCACCTCCAGCATCGATGTCGACTGACCCGCCGCCATCGCGAGCAAGCTCGCTCCCACAGGTTTTTGAGTTGGGTCAGGAAGGCACGGGGTGCAGGTCGCAGTTGCGTCCGGCCTTGGCCAGTTGGCCCGGTACTTCGTGACCGAGCAGCGCCGGCAGTCCTCGGGACAGTTTCAGCAATAGAGGCAAATCGATGCCGGTGTGAATCCCGACTTCATCGCACAGGTTCACCAGATCCTCGGTGCAGATGTTGCCCGACGCCCCCGGTGCAAACGGGCAGCCGCCGAGGCCGCCGAGGGCCGCGTCGAAGCGCCGGGCACCGGCTTCGTAGGCGGCCAGCACGTTGCTCAGGCCAAGGCCGCGAGTGTTGTGGAAATGCAGGGTCAGGTCCGTCGGGGAGACCCGTTGCAGCACCCGGCGCACCAGTCGGTCGACCTGACGCGGATTGGCCATGCCCGTGGTGTCGGCCAGGGTGATGCCCCGGATGCCGAGCTCCTGATAGGCCTCGACGATTTGCAGTACGCGGTCCTCATCGATCTTGCCCTCGAACGGGCAGCCGAAGGTGGTGGCGATGCTGGCGTTGAGCCGTACAGGGCTATCGCCGACGAACTGCACGATCTCGCCGAACGCGGCCAATGAATCCTCACAACGCATGCGCATGTTCGCCAGGTTGTGGGTCTGGCTGGCGGACATCACCAGGTTCAGCTCATCGGCGCTGCACGCCATTGCCCGTTGCGCGCCTTTGAGGTTGGGGATCAGCGCGACGTAGATCACCCCCGGCTGCCGGTTGATGCCCTTGAACACCAGCTCGCCGTCGCGCAGCGCCGGAATGGCCTTGGGCGACACGAACGAACCGGCTTCGATGCGGCTGAATCCGGCCTGCGACAGTTGATCGATCAAGGCGATCTTGTCGTGGGTTTCAACCCAGGTTGGCTCGATTTGCAGACCGTCGCGCGGGGACACTTCCTGCACGATCAGGCTGTCGGAATAATCGCTGATCATTGCACCACTCCTTCGACTTTCAGGCGCTCGATGTCGGCAACGGTAAGGCCCAGTTGCGCAAGGATACCGTCGGTGTGCTGGCCTAATCCCGGGCCGGACCAGTTAACACCACCGGGGGTTTCGGAGAGTTTCGGCACGATGCCCGGCATCTTCACCGTGGCGCCACCGGGCAACTCGGCATTGAGCAGCATGTCCCGCGCCTGATAGTGCGGGTCGGCGACGATATCGGCCACCGAGTAGATGCGCCCGGCCGGGACTTCGGCGGCCTCCAGCGCAGCCAGGACATCGTCGATGGGCAAACTGCTGGTCCAGTGGGTGATGGCGGCGTCGAGCACATTGCTTTTGGCGGCACGCCCGTCGTTGTGGGCGAATTCCGCGGCCTCGGCCAGATCGGCGCGGCCGATGGTGTGCATCAGGCGCTTGTAGATCGGATCGCTGTTGCCGGCAATCACCACGTAGGCGCCGTCGGCGGTCAGATAGGTGTTGGACGGCGCGATCCCCGGCAAGGCGCCACCGCTGCGTTCACGCACATGGCCGAGCATGTCGTATTCCGGCACCAGGCTTTCCATGACGTTGAACACGCTTTCGGCCAGGGACACATCGACGATTTGCCCACCGCCCTGCCCGGTCTTGACCCGCAGCAGCGACATCAGCGCACCGATCACCGCGTGCAGCGACGCCAGCGAATCGCCGAGGCTTACGCCGACCCGCGCCGGTGGCGAACCGGGGGTGCCGGTGGTGTAGCGGATGCCGCCCATGGCTTCGCCAATGGCACCGAAACCCGGACGATCGCGGTACGGCCCGGTCTGGCCGTAACCGGAGATCCGCACCAGCGTCAGGTTGGGATTGAGCGCGTGCAACACGTCCCAACCGAGGCCGAGTTTCTCCAGGGCGCCGGGGCGCAGGTTCTCGATCAGCACATCGGCGCTGGTCGCCAGTTGCTTGACCAGCTCGATGCCTTCAGGGGACTTGAGGTTCAGCGCCAGGGACTTCTTGTTGCGTGATTGCAGGTACCACCACAGCGAGGTGCCTTCGTGCAGCTTGCGCCATTTGCGCAGGGGATCGCCCTGGCCCATGGCTTCGATCTTGATCACCTCGGCGCCGAACTCGGCCAGCATGCGCGCCGCAAACGGCGCGGCGATCAGCGTGCCGATCTCGATCACTTTGATCGCACTCAAGGGGGCAGTCATCGCGGGGTACCTCTTGTTCTTGGAATATGTGCCAAGGCTAGAGGACGGGGGCTCGGGAATCCAACCTTCAGTTGGCAACGGGCGTTCGCGAAATGCGAACGCTCGGGGAGATCATCGCGATCTGTAGTCCGTCATCGCGGGCAAGCCCGCTCCCACAGGGATCTTCAGTGTTCGCACAATTTGTGCTTCACATCACCCATTGTGGGAGCGGGCTTGCCCGCGATGAGGCCAGCCCATTCAGCCGAGAACTATCAGGCTGAACCCCGCAAATGCTCAAACAACATCCGGCTCACCGGCGACAATAACGCCTCATCGCGCACCACCAGGATCAACGCCCGGTCCGACCATTCGTCCGTCAACGGCACCGCGTGCAAACCCAGCGCCCGGCCAAACAACTCATAGGCCCGCTGCGGCAGGACGCCGATGCCCATGTTGGCCTGGACCATGCGGCACATGGCGTCGAACCCCGGCACATGAATGCGCACCCGCAGCACCTTGCCGGCTTCGCGGGCCGCCGCATGGGTACGCATGTTGATCGAACTGGCGGCATGCAGCCCGACGTAATCGCTCTGCAGCGTATCGGCGAAGGCCACGCTCGAGCGGTTCGCCAATGGATGATCGGGCGGCATCAGCACCACCAGTTTGTCCTGGCGGTACAGCACGCTGTGCAGGCCCTTGATGTCACTGTCGATGGAACAGATGCCGAGGTCGGCCACCCCGTCGAGCACGCCCTGGATCACCCCGGCGCTGGGGCGTTCTTCGAGGTCGGTCTTGACCTGTGGGTGGCGCTCGGAAAAGTCCCGCAGGTCCTCGGGCAAAAACTGAATGATCGCCGACAGGTTGGCGAGCATCCGCACATAGCCGCGCACACCGTGGCTGTGCTCGCCCAGCTCAAGACCCATTTTCTCGACGTTGAACAACATCTGCCGGGCATGATGCAGCAGGGTTTCACCGGCCGGCGTCAGCGACATGCCCTTGGCCTGGCGCACAAACAGGCTGATGCCCAGCGCCTCCTCCAGCTCCATCAGGCGCTTGCTCGCCGCCGAGACGGCGATCGCTTCACGCGAGGCGGCACGGGTCAGCGTGCCTTCTTCATGGACGGCGACGAACAGTTGCAGAGTGATCAGGTCGAGACGGCGGATCAGGCTTTTTTGCAGCATCGGGTACTCGGCGAAGTCGGCGCGGACGAAGTCGCAGCATAACGTTGTTCGCCCGCGTCGTACCGTGGTCGAGCGCCCGGTCGTGATAAAGTCGCCGCCCACAGACCTTTTGCCGTGAGACGAAGACCGCAATGACCGATTTCCAGGATGTCGACGCCCAACTTGAAGACTGGAACGCCTTGCGCAACACCGCTTCGTTCAGTGGCTTGCTGGTGGGCAACGGCGCCAGCCGCGCGGTGTGGGACGATTTCGGCTACGAGTCGCTGTTCGAAAACGCCCGCACCGTTGAAGAAAAACCCCTGAGCCCGTCCGAGCTGAGCGTGTTCGATGCGATGCAGACGCGCAGTTTCGAGCAGGTACTGAGCGCCCTGAAAACCACCAGCCGGGTCAACAAGGCCCTGGCCGTCAGCTCCGCCGCGCCGCGCAATCGCTACTACGCGATCAAGGAAGCGCTGATCAACAGCGTGCATGCGCTGCATATCCCGTGGCGGCTGGTGGTGCCTTCGACGCTGGCGACGATCAATCAGGAACTGGCCCGCTATCGCACGGTGTTCACCACCAATTACGACCTGCTCAATTACTGGGCCGTGCAACAGCAGCCCGAGGCGATCACCGATCTGTTCCAGGGTGCCGAACCGGCTTTCGACCTGAGCGCCACGGCCTCCGACAAGACCCGCTTGCTGTACCTGCACGGTGGTCTGCACCTGGTGCGCAACCAGGACGGCACGGCGCGCAAGCTGATGTCGACCGAGGGCACGCTGCTGGGCAATTTCGCCATCAACAACACGATCAAGACCCTCGACGACGTGCCGCTGTTCGTCAACGAAGGGCCGAGCGCGGACAAGCTCAAGACCATTCGCAGCTCGGACTATCTGTCGTTCTGCTACGAGCAACTGCTCGGTCACGACCAGGCGCTGTGCATCTTCGGCCATGCGCTGGGCGAGCAGGACAGCCACATCATCCATGCCTTGCGCCTGGCGAAGCCGCAGGTAGTGGCGATCTCGATCTACCCGCGCAGCAAGGCGTTCATCCAGCACCAGAAGCGGCACTACGCGAAAGTGTTTGAGGGGACGGGGGTCGAGCTGCGGTTTTTTGATTCGACGAGCCATGCGTTGGGTGGGACGAAGCTCACGGTTCCGGTCGAGGTTTAGCGGCGACGCGGCTACCGCTATCGCGAGCAAGCTCGCTCCCACAGGGGTAATGCATTCCAATGTGGGAGCGAGCCTGCTCCGGGCGGCGTTCCGACGAAGCTTTTAAGGTCAACTCATTCTTCGGTGCTATGCACCACCACCAGCAACTGCGCCTGAACCTCCCCCACCGAACGAATCCGATGCGGCTTCTGTGCATTGAAGTGCAACGCATCGCCACGTTCGAGCAGCACGCGCTCGTTCATGAAGTCCACTTCCACTCGTCCTTCGTGGACGAACAGAAACTCCTCGCCCAGATGCTCCTTGAAGGTCTTGTCGGTGAATTCGGCCGGCGGGTAAATGATGAACGGCAACAGGCTGCGTTCGCTGACCTGATGGGCCAGCACCGCGTAACCCGGATTGCTGTCGCTGGCGCCCAAAGGTTGGCGCTCGTGGCTGCGCACCAGGCTGTAGCTGTCGAGGCTGACGTTGTCTTCGCTGAACAATTCCTCGACCTTCACGTTCAGCGCCTTGGCCAGTTTCAGGGCGGCAGCAATCGACGGAGTGTTCAGTCCGCGCTCGACTTTCGACAGGTAACTCTTGGTCATGCCGGATTGTTCGGCCAAGGCTTCCAAGGTCACGCCAAGTTTTTTTCTTAGTAATTTCAAACGGATAGACATGTAGAGCGGTTAATCCATCAAGGAGGCAACGATTTGTCCTTGCCAATGACACAAAGTGTCATATAGCCTCTTTAGTGTCATTTGCACTCACCGACGACTTTGCGAGGAACCGGTGAGCGGCAAAGTGCATTGAATCACCCAAAGGACACCGATATGGCCAAGACATTAGCACTGCCCAAAGAGCAACTGGTCAAGCACGCGCTGAGCCAAATGCAAAATACCCTGGCGGATAATACGTGGACCGCCCGGCAAAAGCTGGCCCTGACCTGCCGCATCCTGTTCGAGCACGGCCACGACTCCGGTCTTGCCGGGCAAATCACCGCCCGCGGTCCGCAACCCGGCACTTACTACACTCAACAACTGGGCCTGGGTTTCGACGAAATCAGCGCGGGCAACCTGCTGCTGGTCAACGAAGACCTGGAGGTGCTCGAAGGCCACGGCATGCCCAACCCGGCCAATCGTTTTCACAGCTGGGTGTACCGCGCCCGCCCGGATGTGAACTGCATCATCCACACTCATCCGACCCACGTTGCGGCCTTGTCGATGCTGGAAGTGCCGCTGCAGATTTCCCACATGGACCTCTGCCCGCTCTATGACGACTGCGCGTTTCTCGAAGGCTGGCCGGGTGTGCCGGTGGGCAACGAAGAAGGCGAACTGATTGCCGGGGCGCTGGGCGACAAACGGGCGATCCTGCTTTCGCACCATGGTCAATTGTCCACCGGCAGCTCCATCGAGGAAGCCTGTGTCATCGCGCAACTGATCGAACGCGCCGCGAAACTGCAACTGCTGGCGATGAGCGCCGGGACCATCAAGCCGATCATCCCCGCGCTGGGCCGTGAAGCCCATGACTGGATTGCCCGGCCCAAACGCCACGCCGCCGCTTTCAACTACTACACCCGGCAGATCCTGCGCGAACACGCCGATTGCCTGAACTGAACCCATTGATAGAACGGAGAGACACCATGTCCACCGCCAACATTCACGGCATCATCGGCTACACCATCACGCCTTTTACCGCCAATGGCGAAGGCATCGATCTGGACGCCCTCGGGCGCTCCATCGACCGTCTGATCGAGGGCGGCGTGCACGCCATCGCACCACTGGGCAGCACCGGCGAAGGGGCCTACCTGAGCGACGCGGAGTGGGATCAGGTCAGCGAATTCAGCATCAGGCACGTGGCCAAACGCGTGCCCACCGTCGTCAGCGTGTCGGACCTGACCACCGCCAAGGCGATACGCCGCGCGCGTTTCGCCGAAGCCCAGGGTGCCGATGTGGTGATGGTACTGCCGGCGTCCTACTGGAAGCTCAGCGAAGCGGAAATCCTCGCCCATTACCGCGCCATCGGCGACAGCATCGGCGTGCCGATCATGCTCTACAACAACCCGGCCACCAGCGGTACCGACATGTCGGTGGACCTGATCCTGCGCATTTTCAACGCCGTGGAAAACGTGACCATGGTCAAGGAGAGCACCGGCGACATCCAGCGCATGCACCAGTTGCAACGCCTGGGCGAAGGCCGGGTGCCGTTCTACAACGGCTGCAATCCCCTGGCTCTGGAGGCTTTTGCCGCCGGCGCAAAAGGCTGGTGCACGGCGGCGCCGAACCTGATCGCACAGCTCAATCTGGATTTGTATGACGCCGTGCTGGCCAACGATTTGCTCAAGGCACGCGAGCTGTTCTATCGGCAGTTGCCGCTGCTGGATTTCATCCTCAAGGGTGGTTTGCCGGCGACGATCAAGGCGGGTTTGCGGGCGACGGGTCTGGAGGCGGGAGATCCGCGGCTGCCGGTGTTCCCGTTGAGTGAGGCCGGTTGTGCTCAGTTGCAAGATCTGTTGATGGCCCTGCGCTGATCTCCAGCCGTATATAAAAACACTGTGGGAGCGAGCTTGCTCGCGATGGCAGCCTATCAGACAACATGGATGTTGAATGTGGTGGCCTCATCGCGAGCAAGCTCGCTCCCACAGGGGATGTGTGTTGATCTCAAAGCACCGGCAAGGTCTTGTCCTTGATCACCGTCGTCGAGCCGTTGGCCTTCACGCTGGCGATGCCTTTCTCCATGGCGGCAGCAGAGGCATAGGCCTCGCTGCTGCCGATGATCTCGTGGTTACCGGCCTTGAGGTTGAAATACGGATGGCCATCCTTGGTGGTTTTCTTCTCGTAGCGCTCATCCAGCGGGCTGTTGGCCTGGACCGAGGCGATGCCTTTGTCGGCGGCGGCGTGGGTGGTGTACAGCTCGCTGGTCAGAATGGTCTCGGCGTTGGCCGCCTTGAGGACGAACCTGAACTGGCCATTGCTGCTTTTGCTCACTTCATACCATCCGGACATGCTGTTTTCTCCTTGGCGATTGAGAGGTAATGCGCTTCACAGTAAAGACCAGCTCCAGGCTTCTGTCGCCTGTTCTGGCCCCTTCGCGAGCAGGCTCGCTCCCACAGGGATCACATTGAACCTGTGGGAGCGAGCCTGCTCGCGAAAGGGGCGATGCGGTCGCTGCTACTTCACCACTGCCCGCACCACCGACAACTCCGGCGCCGACGTGCGCCGCTGACTCAGGTACCGCGTGCAACTGACCCGCAGGAACGAAGCGAAATTGACCACCTCGCCGCGATAGTCCATCACCTCTTCATACAGCTTGGCGATCAACTGGTTGGTGGTCATGCCATCAACCTCGGCGATTTCGCTGAGGATGTCCCAAAACTGGTTTTCCAGCCGCAGGGTGGTGACCACCCCGCAGATGCGCAGTGAGCGCGAGCGTGATTCGTACAGAATCGGGTCGGCTTTGACGTACAGCTCGCACATGGACCTATCCCTCGTTACAGCGTGATTTTGGTACCCAGCAAACCCAGGAAACCGGCCAGCCAGTTCGGGTGCGCAGGCCAGGCCGGAGCCGTGGCCAGATTGCCCTGAACATGGCCGTCCGTCACCGGGATTTCGATATACGTACCGCCCGCCAGGCGCACTTCCGGAGCGCAGGCCGGATAGGCGCTGCATTCACGACCTTCGAGAACACCCGCTGCCGCCAGCAACTGCGCGCCATGGCACACGGCGGCGATCGGTTTGCCGGCCTTGTCGAATGCGCGCACCAACTCCAGGACCTTTTCGTTCAGGCGCAGATACTCCGGCGCACGGCCGCCCGGAATCAGCACGGCGTCATAATCGGCGGCGTCGACCTTGGCGAAATCGAAGTTCAGGGCAAACAGGTGACCGGGTTTTTCACTGTAGGTCTGGTCACCCTCAAAGTCATGGATCGCCGTGCGCACGGTCTGGCCGGCGGTCTTGTCCGGGCAAACGGCGTGTACCGTGTGGCCGACCATCAGCAGCGCCTGGAACGGCACCATCACTTCATAGTCTTCGACGTAATCACCGACCAGCATCAGAATTTTTTTCGCAGCCATGGGGAGGACTCCTCTGGAAGTGGGCGTGCAGGAGTATTCAAGGTAGTCCTTATCCAGCCGGGCGGGTAACAACCGGCTACTACCTGAACACAGGACCTGTGGGAGCGTGGCTTGCCCGCGATGGCGGCCTCAAACTGTACGGATAACTCTGCACCTAGCTGTAACAGCGGCTTTCACCAGGTTTATGGCTATATAACGACATCCCCCATCACCCACGATTCTGGTTGCCATCATGTCCTCGCGCGAAAACACCGGCATGGCCCTGGGCCTGCTCGGCGTTGTGATCTTCAGCCTCACCCTGCCCTTCACGCGGATCGTCGTGCAGGAACTCCACCCGCTGCTCAACGGCCTGGGCCGGGCATTGTTTGCGGCGGTTCCGGCCGCGTTGCTGTTGCTCTGGCGCCGGGAAAAATGGCCAACCTGGAAACAGGTAAAAGGCCTGACGCTGGTGATGGCCGGGGTGATCCTCGGTTTTCCGGTGTTGTCGGCCTGGGCCATGCAAACCTTGCCGGCGTCTCACGGTGCGCTGGTCAACGGTCTGCAGCCGCTGTGCGTGGCGCTGTACGCCGCATGGCTGTCCCATGAACGGCCTTCGAAAGCCTTCTGGGCCTGCGCCGCACTGGGTAGCGCGCTGGTGCTCGGTTATGCACTGATCAGCGGCGCCGGCAGCATTCAGGCCGGTGACTTGCTGATGCTCGGCGCCATTGCCGTGGGTGGACTGGGGTACGCCGAGGGAGGCCGGTTGGCCAGGGAGATGGGCGGCTGGCAGGTGATCTGCTGGGCGCTGGTGCTGTCGACGCCGTTGCTGATCGGCCCGGTGGTGTACCTGGCGTTGCAACATCAGGGCGAAATTTCCGCCAAGACCTGGTGGGCCTTCGGTTATGTCTCGCTGTTTTCGCAGTTCATCGGCTTCTTTGCCTGGTACGCCGGGCTGGCCATGGGCGGCATAGCCCGGGTCAGTCAGATCCAGTTGCTGCAGATCTTCTTCACCATCGCCTTTTCGGCGTTGTTCTTCGGAGAACATGTGGAGCCGATTACCTGGCTGTTTGCTGGCGGGGTGATTGTCACTGTGATGCTCGGGCGCAAAACCACAGTGCGCCCGGCGCGAACTGCCACTGCCTGACCCTGTAGGAGCCGGCTTGCCGGCGATGGCGATTTTGAGGACGCCATCGCCAGCAAGCCGGCTCCTACAGGGAGGTCAGAGGTAACCGTCAGCGCGCAGCAGGGTTTCCAGGCAATGCTCGCTGATGTGATAGAAGTCCTTCAGTTCCTGAATCTTCGCCAGCAACTGGGCCGGGTCCACCGGCTCGGCGCGCTTGACCGCCAGGATCATCTTGTTCTTGTTGGTGTGGTCCAGCGAGATGAACTCGAACACCTTGGTCTCGTAGCCGCAAGCCTCAAGGAACAGCGCGCGCAGACTGTCGGTGACCATCTCCGCCTGCTGGCCCAGGTGCAAGCCGTATTGCAGCATCGGCTTGAGCAGCGCCGGGCTCTGGATTTGCAGGCGGATCTGCTTGTGGCAGCACGGCGAGCACATGATGATCGAAGCGCCGGAACGGATGCCGGTATGGATCGCATAGTCGGTCGCGATATCGCAGGCATGCAGGGCGATCATCACGTCCAGCTCACTCGGCGCCACGCTGCGCACGTCACCGCACTTGAACACCAGGCCGGGGTGTTCAAGCCTGGCGGCAGCGGTGTTGCACAGGGTGACCATGTCCTCACGCAGCTCGACGCCGGTCACCTCGCCTTCGGCCTTCAGGGTGTTGCGCAGGTAATCGTGGATGGCGAAGGTCAGGTAGCCCTTGCCCGAACCGAAGTCCGCCACACGCACCGGCTTGTCCAGCGCCAGGGGTGACGAGGTCAACGCATGGCTGAACACTTCGATGAACTTGTTGATCTGCTTCCACTTGCGCGACATCGCCGGGATCAGTTCATGCTGCTTGTTGGTCACGCCCAGGTCGGCGAGAAACGGCCGGCTCAGGTCAAGAAAACGGTTTTTTTCACGGTTGTGCTCGGCCGATGGCACTTCGCGCAATTGCTGCGGTTTGCTCTTGAACAGCGATGACTTGCCCTTTTTGCTGTATTCGAGCTGGGCTTCATCGGTCAACGACAACAAATGCGCATTCTTGAACGACGCCGGCAGCAACCCGGCAATGCTCGCCACGCCTTCGGCCAGCGGCAGGTTCTTGGTGATATCGCGGGTCTTGTAGCGGTAGACGAAAGACAGGCAAGGCTGCGCCTTGACGGTCACCGGCTTGATGATGATGCGCTGCAGGTCCGCTTCATCGCCCGCGTACTTGGCCAGCACCAGTTTGATGAACGCATTGTGCTCAAGGCTGGTTTGCAGCAGGTCGATGAACTGGGCGTGATGATCCGGCGCGAGGCTGGCAGGAGTGGCGGTGACGGACATGGAGAAACGGCCTCAGGCGGTGCAAATCGAAGAATGCCGTTATTTTAAGGGGGACGAGGACTTTGGGCACGGGGTTATTTTGTGGGAGGTCCCGGTCAACCGGCCCAGGACCCCGACACAGCCTTTGAAACTTCAAGACTCCACCAGGCGAAGCCTGCGGTTGTTCGGCGAATTTATGATGTGCTTGACGATCAGCCCCACCGGTACTGCCCAGGTCAGGCCGTTGGCAGGGTCAGTCACCACGGCGACCGTTTCGGAGCTTGCAGCGATGTCCAGGCGCCGACGGTCGTTGCATGACTTGAGTACCCCATAGGCACGGCTAACCAGCCCTTCCGCCAGATACATCGGCACATCCATGTTCTGCAGATGCCGCACCGCTCGGCAAAACAGCACTTGATCACCTGCCTCCCCTTCACTTTCATGACGCTCCAGAAACGCCTGCGCAATAGCCAACAGCTCCTCATTCAACTCTGCGTGTTCATCGGTGACCTTCATGTTCACACCTCTTGCGCCACGTCTGCCGTCACAGGACTTTCTGCAACAGGCCGGGCGGCACGGCGCAAATCGGGTCCGGCACAAGGCAGGCGTACGGCCGGATTCGGCATGCCACTGGGCGAAAGCTCATGGGTCATTTCAAATTCGGCACGTACGGACCACCCACACGCTTCCGACGTGCATTGCAGATACGCCACCCGCAGGAAAATATGTCGGCCTTCGCTGGTACGGATGCGCATCCTGCTCAAGCAGTGCGGGCACACCATTTTATAAGTACTCATGCTTGATTCCTTATGGTCATTTGGTGGCAATCAGCCTGATCAAACGCAATACTCTTCGCGGCGTTCCGGTCTTGCGAACAGTGCCTGCCAGGCATAAGGAATTGCATCGGGCAGATCTGTAATGGGTTCGAGCCATGCTCGTAGGAAATCACCTTGATACTATTAGGAAGTTTCGACATCGTATTCTTCTGACTCATCTTTGATGATTGATTACTTACAAGAAAAAAAGTACTCATTACGCATAAATTAGGCACTCAAAAAGCATATGTCAAAAGGAAGAGGCTCAAATTGCGTAGCAAAAAATCACAAGCTGTTCTGGCTCGACTGAAGCAAATTACCGGTACTAAAACCGATGCTTCTTTGTCTACCGCACTACAGATCAGCCCCCAGACACTGAGTAGCTGGAAAGGTCGCGACAGCACGCCTTACTCATTATGCGTAGAAATTGCCCAAGCACGCGGTGTTTCCCTTGACTGGCTGTTGTTGGGCGAAGGGCCAATTTTGAGACAAACAGTTACCAGCTCTTCGCAGGCAGGCCCGGAAAGCCCACGGGAAAATGCCATTCTCGCGCTCTGGCGTTTGCTCGGCGAAGATGATCGCTGCGCCATACAAAACGCACTCGAGGAAAAGCATCGACTACGTGATATGGAACTAAGGCTTTGCGAAATGGCCGCTATTCTGGCAACGCTTAAAGCGGCTAAAGAAACCTGATATGCCCCCCTTTGCACGGTCCATCATCTTCGCCCTCTCAGGTGTCGGATGATCTCGCCGATAGCGGCACCATCGATCCATTGCATGAGTTTGATGCTGATGGGAATAACGATCAGCGCGCAAAGAAAGGCCGTTACACCCTCGGTCAGAAAAGGTGCCAGCGGATGCGCGACAGGCGTAAAGAGGTATCCGACACCGGCAGAAAGCAGCCAGGAACCGATGCGCTGCCAGGCCTTGAAGTTGGTGCGAGTGGTCGTGACCAGCCAGGCGCCGAGCATTGCACCGAACAGTACCTCACCATTAATAACTGGCAGTGTCGCAATCCCCATCCCCAACATGAGCCCATTGATGCCGTTGTAGGTCGAATCAGTCAGGCTCATGGGCACCTCGCGCTACGACCGAGTCCACGACGATCGCACCCGACTCGATCGCCCTGAGCAATGCGCAGGTGCGCGAGCTGACATCGAACTTTCGGCGAATATTGGCGAAGTGAAAATTGACGGTGGATTCCGTGCAATTCTCGATCCTGGCGATTTCCCAGGAAGTCTTGCCCTTGAAACACCACATCAGGATTTGTGTTTCCTTGGCCGTCAGTTTCGCCTTGGGCGTACTTCCCTCTCCACCACGAGCTGCCCCTGCCAAAGAGTCATTTGATTGTCGGGCTGTCATAAGAATCCCTCTTCGCGAGTACACCCGTCACTGGGTGTCCACTGTTAGAGAGAAATACTGACGACAAGGCCAAACCCGGACAATTGACGGGAGTTGTAGCGGCGAGCGCTACACAACACCAAGACAAGACTTAGCCGAGCACCACCAGCCTGTTCGGCAATTCGTTGCGCACATGGGTCACCGGCACATGCACCTTGAGCAGCTCGCCACAGGCTTCGACGCAGCTGACAAACCCTTGCAGCGTCTGCCCCTGCTTCACTTGCCGGGTGAACGTGGCGACGATGGCGTCCCAGTTCTTGTTGTCCAGGCGGCTGGAAATCCCTTCATCCACGAGGATTTCCACATAACGCTCGGCCTCGGATACAAAGATCAGCACGCCGGTGCTGCCTTCGGTGTGGTGCAGGTTCTGCTCCAGGAACTGCCGGCGCGCCAGGTTCGAGGCGCGCCAGTGGCGCACCGAGCGCGGGACCAGATGGGTGGTGACTTTCGGCAGGCGGAACACCAGGCACAGCACGATGAAGAGGGCCCATTGCACCATCAGCAGGCTGTGCATGGTCAGCCAGCCGGTGAGGTAATGCACGATGCCCGGCACCAGCAGCGCCAGCAGGCTGGCCCACAGCAACGGGATGTACGCATAGTCGTCGGCGCGGGCCGCGAGCACGGTCACCAGTTCTGCGTCGGTGTCGCGCTCGACCCGGGCGATTGCCTCGGCCACTTTGCGTTGTTCGTGTTCAGTCAGTAATGCCATGTCGTGAATCGCCTGCTCATTATTATTATCACCAGCCGCCGGACGAACCGCCCCCGCCGAAACTGCCCCCGCCGCCGCTGAAGCCCCCGCCTCCACCGCCGCCGCCAAAACCACCACCGCCAAAACCGCCCCCGGATCCACCGGAGCCGCCCCGGCCGGCGGGAAGGATACCGAGCATCTGACACACAAAAACAGTCAGGATGAACAGCATCACCAAAAACACGAACACCCCGGGATGGCGCGCGATGAAATCGTCCCCCGGATCGCCTCTGGATTCGTACGCCGTGGAGGGTTCGTCCAAGGGGTTGCCACCCAGCACCACCAGCATTGCCGCCACACCGTCGCTGATGCCTTTGCTGAAGTTGCCGGTCTTGAACGCCGGGGTGATGACCTGGTTGATGATCACCGAACTCTGGGCATCGGTCAGGCGATCCTCCAGGCCGTAACCGACTTCGATACGCAGTCGGCGCTCGTCCCGGGCGATGATCAGCAAGGCGCCGTTGTTCTTGTCCTTCTGCCCGATGCCCCAGTGGCGGCCGAGCTGGTAACCGAAGTCGGCGATGTCGGTGCCCTGCAAGTCCGGCAACGTCACCACCACAAGCTGCTCGCCGGTGGCCTGTTCATGGGCCTGAAGCTGCTGATTGAGCTGCTCGCGCACCGCAGGCTCGATCAACTGCGCGCCATCGACCACGCGCCCGGTCAGCGCCGGAAAACTCAGTTCGGCCCGGGCGGTGATCACTACCGCCCACAGCAACAGCATCAGGCCCGCTTTCAACACGCGCATTGGCAACCTCTTGCGTAGTGACGCCGATCAGCGCTTTTCAGAATTTGACCTCGGGGGCCTTTTCCGACCCCGGTGTGGCTTCGAAGGTCTCGCGCACCGGCAGATCGCTGTACATCACGGTGTGCCACAGGCGACCGGGGAACGTGCGGATCTCGGTGTTGTATTTCTGCACCGCGAGGATGAAATCACGCCGGGCCACGCTGATCCGGTTCTCGGTGCCTTCCAGTTGCGACTGCAAGGCGAGGAAGTTCTGGTTGGCCTTCAGGTCCGGATACCGCTCGGACACCACCATCAAACGGCTCAAGGCGCCGCTGAGCTGGTCCTGGGCCTGTTGGTACTGCTTGAGTTTTTCCGGGTTGTCGAGGGTCGAGGCATCCACCTGGATCGACGTGGCCTTGGCCCGGGCCTCGATGACCGCCGTCAGGGTCTGTTCTTCATGCTTGGCGTAGCCCTTGACGGTTTCCACCAGGTTGGGAATCAGGTCGGCGCGCCGCTGATACTGGTTCTGCACCTGGCCCCAGGCGGCCTTGGCCTGTTCGTCGAGGGTCGGGATGTTGTTGATGCCGCAAGCGGTCAGCAACGTGGCCAGCATCAGCAGCGTGGCGACCTGCAGGCGCGAACGGTAGGTTGGACTTACATTCATCAGGATGATGCTCCCTTGTGCATTTCATGAAAAAACCGACCGTGAAACCTTCTGGGCCGGCTCTTGGGGCATAATCGCCCGCGCCTCTGGATTGCAACGGGCCGATGGGCTAAAAAGAGGCCCTGCGCAAAAACGCATCCGCCCTCTGGCTGTCGTTTTTGGCTCTGGTTTTTTGAGCCGGCACCCGAACAACAATAGACGCTCCCTAAATTTTGGCTGGCCGGCGTGTACATCGCCGTTTGGGCCCTTGAGAAAACTATTCATGAAGAAGCTGTGTTTGCTGGGCCTGTTCGTCAGCCTGGCCAGTCATAACGTATTGGCCGCCACGACGCCCGCACCCCTGGAGAACAAGGACGCCTTCGTCAGCAACCTGATGAAGCAAATGACCCTCGATGAAAAGATCGGCCAGTTGCGCCTGATCAGCATCGGCCCGGAAATGCCTCGCGAAATGATCCGCAAGGAAATCGCCGCGGGCAACATCGGCGGTACGTTCAACTCGATCACCCGCCCGGAAAACCGGCCGATGCAGGACGCGGCCATGCGCAGCCGCCTGAAGATCCCGATGTTCTTCGCCTACGACGTGATCCACGGCCACCGCACCATTTTCCCGATTCCGCTGGCCCTGGCCTCGAGCTGGGACATGGACGCCATCGGCCTGTCCGGGCGCATCGCCGCCAAGGAAGCCGCGGCCGACAGCCTCGACATCACCTTCGCGCCGATGGTCGATATCTCCCGCGACCCACGCTGGGGCCGCACCTCCGAAGGCTTCGGCGAAGACACCTACCTGGTGTCGCGCATTGCCGGTGTGATGGTCAAGGCGTTCCAGGGCACGGGCGCCAACGCGGCCGACAGCATCATGGCCAGCGTCAAGCACTTCGCCCTGTACGGCGCGGTCGAGGGTGGCCGCGACTACAACGTGGTCGACATGAGCCCGGTCAAGATGTACCAGGATTACCTGCCGCCCTACCACGCGGCGATCGAGGCCGGCGCGGGCGGCGTGATGGTCGCGCTGAACTCGATCAACGGCGTACCGGCCACCGCCAACACCTGGCTGATGAACGACCTGCTGCGCAAGGAATGGGGCTTCAAGGGCCTGGCCGTCAGTGACCACGGGGCGATTTTCGAGCTGATCAAGCACGGCGTTGCCGCCGACGGTCGCGAAGCGGCGAAGCTGGCGATCAAGGCCGGCATCCACATGAGCATGAACGACACCCTGTACGGCAAAGAGCTGCCAGGGCTGCTCAAGTCCGGCGAGATCCAGCAGAGCGATATCGACAACGCCGTGCGTGCGGTGCTCGGCGCCAAGTACGACATGGGCCTGTTCAAGGACCCGTACCTGCGCATCGGCAAGGCCGAAGACGATCCGGTCGACACCTACGCCGACAGCCGCCTGCATCGTGCCGAGGCCCGTGATGTGGCGCGCCGCAGCCAGGTGCTGCTGAAAAACAGCAATGAAACCCTGCCACTGAAGAAGACCGCGAAAATCGCCTTGGTCGGTCCGCTGGCCAAGGCGCCAATCGACATGATGGGCAGTTGGGCCGCCGCCGGTAAACCTGCTCAATCGGTGACCCTGTTCGACGGCATGACCAACGCCCTGGGCGACAAATCGACACTGATCTACGCCCGTGGCGCCAACATCACCAGCGACCCGAAAATCCTCGGTTACCTGAACTTCCTCAACTTCGACGCGCCGGAAGTGGTGGATGACCCGCGCCCGGCCAACGTATTGATCGACGAAGCGGTGAAAGCGGCCAAGGATGCCGATGTGGTCGTTGCCGCCGTCGGCGAATCCCGTGGCATGTCCCACGAGTCGTCGAGCCGCACCGACCTGAACATCCCGGAAAACCAGCGCGAGCTGATCCGCGCCCTGAAAGCCACCGGCAAACCGCTGGTGCTGGTGTTGATGAACGGCCGCCCGCTGACGATCCTCGAAGAGAAGGAACAGGCTGACGCGATCCTGGAAACCTGGTTCAGCGGCACCGAGGGCGGCAACGCCATCGCCGACGTGCTGTTCGGCGACTACAACCCGTCGGGCAAACTGCCGATCAGCATCCCGCGCTCGGTGGGCCAGATTCCGACCTACTACAACCACCTGACCATCGGCCGGCCGTTCACCCCCGGCAAACCGGGCAACTACACCTCGCAGTACTTCGATGACACCACAGGCCCCCTGTACCCGTTCGGTTACGGCCTGAGCTACACCGATTTCGCCCTGAGCGACATGGCCCTGTCGTCGACCACGCTGAACAAGACCGGCAAGCTCGACGCCAGTGTCACGGTGAAAAACACCGGCAAGCGTGACGGCGAGACCGTGGTGCAGTTGTACATCCAGGATGTGGCCGGTTCGATGATCCGCCCGATCAAGGAACTGAAGAACTTCCAGAAAGTGATGATCAAGGCCGGCGAGCAGAAAGTCGTGCACTTCACCATCACCGAGGACGACCTGAAGTTCTACAACGCCCAGCTCAAATACGCGGCGGAACCGGGCAAGTTCAACGTGCAGATCGGCCTGGATTCAGAGGACGTGACGCAGCAGAGTTTTGAGTTGCTGTAACCGTTCAAACACTGCAAAAACCTGTGGGAGCGGGCTTGCCCGCGATGAGGCCATAACATCCAACATCCAAGTTGCCTGTTAAGCCGCCATCGCGGGCAAGCCCGCTCCCACAGTGGTTTGTGGTGTTCAAAAGATCGGCGTCAACCCCGTCGATCCAGCAGATTCACCACCACCCGATCCACCCATCCCCACACCCGCTGCTTGACCCGTCGCCACAGTGGCCGGCGCCGCCACTCTTCCAGGCTGACTTGCTCGCTCAACCCGAAGTCCCGTTCGAAACTCGTCGCTACCGCCCGGGTCAGTCCGGGGTCCAGCGCTTCCAGGTTGGCTTCCAGGTTGAAACGCAGGTTCCAGTGATCGAAATTGCACGAGCCGATGCTCACCCAGTCATCGATCAGGACCATTTTCAGGTGCAGGAAACATGGCTGGTACTCGAAGATCTTCACCCCGGCCTTGAGCAGTCGCGGGTAGTAGCGATGCCCGGCGTAGCGCACGGACGGGTGATCGGTTCGCGGGCCGGTCAGCAGCAACCGCACATCGACGCCCCGGGCGGCGGCCCGGCGCAGGGAACGGCGGACTTTCCAGGTCGGCAGAAAGTACGGTGTGGCCAGCCAGATCCGGCGCTGGCCGCTGTTCAGGGCACGCACCAGCGATTGCAGTATGTCCCGGTGCTGGCGGGCGTCGGCATAGGCCACCCGGCCCATGCCCTCGCCTATGGACGGCACCCGTGGCAGGCGCGGCAAGCCGAAATGCGAGGCCGGTCGCCAGGCGCGACGATGGCGGTTGGCGATCCACTGACGGTCGAACAGCAACTGCCAGTCGAGCACCAGCGGGCCGGTGATTTTTACCATCACCTCATGCCATTCGCTGACGTCTTCGCCCGGTGTCCAGAACTCATCCGTCACACCCGTACCGCCGACCACGGCCAGGCTCTGGTCCACCAGCAGCAGCTTGCGGTGATCGCGGTAGAAGTTGCCGACCCAACGTCGCCAACTCAGGCGATTGTAAAAACGCAGCTCCACACCGGCGGACAACAGCCGCTGACGCAAGGCCAGGGTGAAGGCGAGGCTGCCGTAATCATCGAACAGGCAGCGCACCCGCACACCGCGCTCGGCGGCCTGCACCAAGGCCTGGACCATGGCTTCGGCGCAGGCGCCCGCCTCCACCAGATACAGCTCCAGTTCGACCTGTTCTTCAGCCCGGGCAATCGCCACCAGCATGCGCGGAAAAAACTGCGGACCATCGACCAGCAGTTCGAAGTGGTTGCCTTCACGCCATGGAAAAATCGCTCCGGCCATGTCAGCGCGCCGCGAAAATCAGTACCGCACTCACCGGTACCGACAGGCTGATCGCCGACAAACCGGCCATTTTGCGCAACGCTTCCAGGCCGGGAGCCAAATCGAAATCTTCGGCGTTGATCACCAGCGGCTCGAGGGTCACCACCTGAAAGCGCCGGTCATCGAGACGGGTCGCCAGCAGTTGGGCGTTGTACTCATGTTGTTTGCCGTGCAGGTCGACCGTCAGCGGCAGGCGCAATTCCAGCTGCGCACCGGGAGCGAGGTCGTTGATCGGGCGCAGATCGATTTTCGTGGTGATCAAGGCCTCGGCAAACCGGTCGATCTGGAACAGCTCCTTGCGCATGCGCTCGTCGCGCAGCGCAATGCCGCTGTTGATCGACTCCAGCTCGACTTCCACCCGCGCCAGCCCCTCGGGATCGACCTTGCCGTGCAACACCAGAAAGCGCTGCACTTCGGAAACATTGGCACTCTTGGTGCTGACGAATGACAGGCGCGAAGACTCGCCGTCGAGGTACCAGTCGGCGCGGGCCGACAACGCGGCGCCGGTCAGCAGCAGGAAAGTGAGGGTTTGGAGGGTGGAGCGCTTGAACATAGAGACTCGTGGGGCAGATAAACCTGTGCTGAACCTTAACTGGCCTTCAGCGCATTGCAAGCCATCCGTTACCCCATCGCCACAAAAGCCCTCCTCTCACCCAGGCACTTCATCGCACTCAGGGCTGCAAGCGACAGCCCTGGCGCTCGCCGATCCACACTGCGCTGTTGCTGCGGCCCATGCCGCTGACCGTTACCCGCTTGCCAGCAACATCATCGGCAAAGCCGCTGGCGGGTAGCCACTGTTGCACATAACCGTGGCAGTACTCGGCATCGTTGTTCATCACGTAGCGGCACGAACAGTACTCCTTGGCGGTGTAAGCGCTGATGATGTCGGGGAACGCCCACAGCGCCACCCGTTCGTGCCAGATCCAGCCGAGCAAGGCGATCAGGAGGATCAGCAACAGGGAGCTGACTGGTCGACGGCGAATGAATCCGCTCATGGCTGCACTTTCCCGGCAAAGGCCTTGAGCGCGAATTTGAGCAATTCGTTGTGCCGGTAGCTGCCGTCGCGGTCATCGCCGTAGCGCACGATCACCAGCTGTTCACTGGGGATCACGTACATCGCCTGCCCCCAATGACCCAGTGCGGAAAAGGTATCGGCGGGGGCATCGGGCCAGGGGCGTGCCGCGCCCTCAACGGCTCGATTGAGCCACCATTGGCCGCCGGGGACGGCATCGTCTTCGTGTGCGTGATAGTGAGCGAACGGCTCGCGGTTGAACGCCACCCAATCCTTGGGCAGCAGTTGCTTGTCTGCCCAGCGACCCTCGCGGGCCATCAACAGACCGACCCGGGCCAGGTCCCGTGCAGTGAGGTAGGCATAGGACGACGCGACGAAAGTGCCCGTGGCATCTGTTTCCCAGATCGCGTGGCGAATGCCCAGCGGTTCGAACAATGCAGTCCACGGAAAGTCGGGATAACGGCCGGGACCGACGATGGTTTTCAGCGCGGCGGACAACAGGTTGCTGTCGCCGCTGGAGTAGCGAAATGCCTGGCCGGGCGCTGCGTACTCCGCATGGTCCGCGGTGAACGCGGCCATGTCGTGGTGCCCGCGGGTGTAGAGCATGGCCACCACCGACGATTTCAGCGGCGCGTATTCGTAGTCTTCTTGCCAATCCAGGCCCGAGGCCCAGTGCATCAGGTCGGCCATGGTCAGGCCGGGAGATTTTTGCAGTGGCGGATAAAACTTCGCCACAGGGTCGTCGAGCTTGAACAACCCTTCGCCGTAGGCCACACCAAGGACCGTGGCCATCAGGCTCTTGCTGATCGACCAGGCCAGGTGCGGCGTCTCGGCCGTCGTCGGGCCGGCGTAGCGTTCGTAGATCAACCGGCCGTCGCGGATCACCAGCAAGGCATCGGTACGAACACCCTGGCGAGTGGCGTCATCGCGGGACGGGAAGGCGTAGGCCTCCAGTGCTTGCAGCGCCGGACCGGTCGGCGTCGGGGTGGTCAGCCATTGCTCCGCGGGCCAGGATTCGGCCCGGGCCGTGAAGCTGAGCAACAGCAGGAACATCAGGGACAAGCCTTTGGGCATGGCGAGGGCTCGGAGATTGAACCTGCTGAGCCTAGTCGAGGTTGATGACAGTTCTGAAGTGTGTGCTGCCTGTGAGGGCCTCATCGCTGGCAAGCCAGCTCCCACAGGGATCTCGCTCACACCAAAGATCCCCTGTGGGAGCTGGCTTGCCAGCGATGAGGCCAGTCAATTCAACGAATATTGCGCCAGTGCCTTGGCCAACCGCTTCCCCCGAGCCCCCGCCGCCAACTCCATCACCGCCTGATCCCGCTGCCACATCGTCGCCCACTCTGGAGGCCCTCCAGCCAGCGCCTCATTCACCTCGGCCTTGAGCCCTTCGAACTGTGCAAACAACCCGCCCAGCACCACATGCCCGGCCAGGCTGGTCGGTGGCTGGCGACTGGTTTCCGCACACCCGGCCAAAAGCCCCAGCAAGCGCAATTGCAGGCCCTGCGGCCAATCGCATTCCTGACCGACGCCATACAACCACGCTGTCATCGCACTCAGCACATAGATGTCTTCCAGCGTGCGGAACGGTTTGACGTACGCATCCCAACCATCCCCCGCGAGCAGCTCGCACAACGCATTATCCAAAATCAACCGGCCATGGCTGATGTCCGGCATCAACGGGATCGGCGTCAGTTTTTCCACGCGCACACCCGGCTCATCGCGATAGATCACCGCCAGGCTCAAGCGTGGGTCGGCGTCGGCTTCCTCATTACGCGCCGCCACCAGCAACCAGTCGGCGGCGTCGCCGGCGGTGACGAAATCCTTGCGTCCGCTCAGGCGCAAGCCACTCAGTCGGGTCTGCATGTCCGCCGGGCGCAGGCTGCGCTGTTCGGTGGCGCACAACGCGCCGAGGCTCAGCGGCGCGCTCGGCCAGAGCATGCGCAATGCCGCTTGGTAGCCCACCAGAAACGCCAGCCCCGGTGTCGCCATCAACCGCCCGCCCAGCACCGCCAATTCAAACGGCGTAACCGTACCCAACTGCTGCAACAAGGTCGCGAAACCTTCGGCCAGGTCCGGGTTGGCGGGCAAGCGATCACGGCGGTTCAACAGGGTTTGCCAGGGCATAAGAGGCTCCTTGTGGGCTGTCATATAAGCATCACCAAAGCTTAATGGCGATGACACCGGGGCTACATAGCCTGACTTTGCACAACACGGCTAGACAAAGAAAGTCGATTCGCTGTAGCCCAAAGACGGGTGAGCAGCCCGCACGGAGATTCGTCATGACTCAGATCGCCCGCATCAGCGACACCGGCAACGAACGCCGCCTGCAAGCCGAACGCCTGGTGGGTGCCGAGGCTTTGCAGGAAGCCCAGGCCTTGCGCTTCAACGTGTTCAGCGGCGAATTCAACGCCAAACTCAAGGGTGCCGAGCTGGGTCTGGACATGGATGACTACGACGTTCACTGCGCTCACATCGGCGTGCGTGACCTGAACACCGGGCGTCTGGTGGCGACCACCCGTTTGCTCGACCACACGGCGGCCAGCAGCCTGGGCAGGTTCTACAGCGAAGAAGAATTCAGCCTCCACGGCCTGGTGCACCTGCAAGGCCCGATCCTGGAAATCGGTCGCACCTGCGTCGACCCGGCCTACCGTAACGGCGGCACCATCGCTGTGCTCTGGGGCGAACTGGCGGAAGTCCTGAACCAGGGTGGCTACAGCTACCTGATGGGTTGCGCGAGCATTCCGATGCAGGATGGCGGCGTGCAGGCCCACGCGATCATGCAGCGTCTGCGCGAGCGCTACCTGTGCACCGAACACCTGCGCGCCGAGCCGAAAAAACCGCTGCCGAGCCTGGACATCCCGTCGAACGTGATTGCCGAAATGCCACCGCTGCTCAAGGCCTACATGCGCCTGGGCGCGAAGATTTGCGGCGAGCCTTGCTGGGACGAAGACTTCCAGGTCGCCGACGTGTTCATCCTGCTCAAGCGCGACGAACTCTGCCCGCGCTACGCCAAACACTTCAAGGCGGCGGTGTAATGAGCCGGTTGCGCGTGTACGCGCGAGTCGCGCGAGTGCTGCTGGTGGTGACGCTGGGGCTGGGCATGGCCAGTGTGTTCGGGGTGTTCGAGCGCCTGGGACTGGCCCATTCGATGGCGCGCCGGCAGCGCTGGTCGCGTTTTTTCATGGCCCGCCTGAGCAACGCCCTACCCTTCGACGTGACCGTCCACGGCGAGTTGCCGAAGGCGCCGATGCTCTGGGTCAGCAACCACGTGTCCTGGACCGACATCCCGCTGCTGGGCATGCTCACGCCGCTGTCGTTCCTGTCCAAGGCCGAAGTGCGCACCTGGCCTGTGGCCGGTTGGTTGGCGGCCAAGGCCGGCAGCCTGTTCATCCGTCGTGGCTCGGGTGACAGCCAGTTGATCCGCAAGCAGATGACCCGTCATCTGGAACAGGCACACCCACTGCTGATGTTCCCGGAAGGCACCACCACCGATGGCCGTTCGCTGCGTACGTTCCATGGCCGCCTGTTGTCCGCCGCCATCGATTCCCAAGTGGCGATGCAGCCGGTGGCGATTCGTTACGTGCGTGACGGCAGGCCTTGCGCACTGGCGCCATTCATTGGCGACGATGATCTGCTCTCGCACCTGATGCGCCTGTTCGGCAACGACCGTGGCGGCGTGGAGATTCATCTGCTCAAGCCGATCGCTTGCGAAGGTCGGGAACGCGCGGCATTGGCGTTCGAGGCGCAGCAGGCGGTGCAGAAGGTGTTGTTCGGGGCGATTCCGGAAAAACAGCAAGTTCCAATGCGCCCCGCAATTGCTGCGTAAACACACATCCCTGTGGGAGCGGGCTTGCCCGCGATGGCGGCTAAACATTCAACTGTGATGTTGAATGAACTATCGCAATCGCTGGCAAGCCCGCTCCCACAGTTACTTATGGTGTTGGATAGTTCCGGGCAAAATCCTGCAGCTGCGGATAGAACAACCGGAAGTCCTCGCTCAACGGTTCATACAACCGCCGCAACTCCTGCATCGCCGCCGCCAGCTCTTCCGGCCGGGTCAGGCGCCGCGAGATCCCGCGCAACACCTGCTCCAGCACTTCGAACTGCTGATACGAACCCAACCAGTCATTGGCCACCATGTGCGGCGCGATCTTCGCCAGCCGCTCCGGCAGTTGCCGTTCGCTGGACAATGCCCGATAGACGTCCGAGGTGAACAACGCCAGAGGCCGGTCGGCATACAGCGCCCAGTCCCGAGCCAGGCAATGGTCGAAAAACACGTCGAGGACGATCCCCGCGTAGCGCCGACGGGTCAGGGAGAAACGCGACAACGCGACATCCACCAGCGGATGGCGATCGGTGAACACGTCGATGCTGCGATGCAACTGGATAGCCCCCTCGATTTCCGGAGCGAACTGCCCTTGCAGCCGTCCCTTGACGAAATCGCCATACAGGCTGCCGAGCAATTGGCCGGGACGCTGGCCACCGAGGTGAAGATGTGCGAGATAGTTCATGGGCGCAGCTTAGCACTGCCCCCTTGTCTTGTTACACTCAACGTATCGTTATAACTCGATATACCGAAATGTGAGCGGCTCAGAGCTAAATCATATTTGTATATCGCGAAATACCGATTTAAAGTTCGCCTCATCGCGATATAGCGTTTTAAACATCACGAGCCCACATCATGACCATCAACCTCGACGAAATAATAAAAGCCCTGGCACACCCGGTACGGCGAGAAATCCTGCACTGGCTCAAGGACCCGACAGTCGAATTTCCCGACCAGTCCCACAGCAACGAGCACGGCGTTTGCGCCGGGCAGATCGATCAACGTTGCGGCCTGTCGCAGTCCACGGTGTCCGCACACCTGGCGACCCTGCAACGCGCCGGCCTGATCAGCAGCCGCAAAGTCGGCCAGTGGCACTTTTTCAAACGCAACGAGGAAACCATCCAGGAATTCCTCAAGACCTTCAGCCAAGAGCTCTGAAGCCGAAAAGGAATTAGATAATGCCCCTCTCGCTACTCATCCTCGCCTTGAGCGCCTTCGCCATCGGCACCACCGAGTTCGTCATCATGGGCCTGCTGCCCAACGTGGCAGCCGACCTCGGTGTGTCGATTCCCGGTGCCGGCTGGCTGGTGACCGGTTACGCCCTGGGCGTGGCCATCGGTGCGCCGTTCATGGCGCTGGCCACGGCCAGACTGCCGCGCAAGGCAGCCCTGGTGGCGCTGATGGGCATCTTCATTATCGGCAACCTGCTCTGCGCAGTGGCCGGCGACTACAACGTGCTGATGTTTGCCCGTGTGGTCACCGCCCTGTGCCATGGCGCCTTCTTCGGCATCGGTTCAGTGGTAGCCGCCGGCCTGGTGCCTGCGAACAAACGCGCTTCGGCCGTGGCCCTGATGTTCACCGGCCTGACCCTGGCCAACGTCCTCGGCGTGCCGTTGGGC
Source organism: Pseudomonas sp. S2_H10 (assembly GCF_054668285.1). Classification (NCBI taxonomy): domain Bacteria; kingdom Pseudomonadati; phylum Pseudomonadota; class Gammaproteobacteria; order Pseudomonadales; family Pseudomonadaceae; genus Pseudomonas; species Pseudomonas sp. S2_H10. Next base: position 5,167,586 of record NZ_CP162754.1, on the reverse strand, counting down.
ACCGCCCTCGGTCAGGAAGCCGGCTGGCGCTCGACCTTCTGGGCCGTGACCGTGATCGGTGTGATCGCCCTGATCGGTCTGATCCGCTTCCTGCCGGCACAGCGTGATGAAGAAAAACTCGACATGCGCGCCGAACTGGCCGCACTCAAGGGCGCCGGCATCTGGCTGTCCCTGAGCATGACCGCGCTGTTCGCCGCCTCGGTGTTCAGCCTGTTCACCTACGTTGCGCCGCTGCTGGGCGAAGTCACCGGCGTCTCGCCCCGTGGCGTGACCTGGACCCTGATGCTGATCGGCCTGGGCCTGACGGTGGGCAACATCATCGGCGGCAAGCTGGCTGACAAAGGCATGGCCGCGACCCTGATCGGCGTGTTCGTCACCATGGCCGTGGTGTCCACCGTGCTGACCTGGACCAGCGTCGCGCTGATCCCGACCGAAATCACCCTGTTCCTCTGGGCCACCGCGTGTTTTGCCGCCGTACCTGCGCTGCAAGTGAACGTAGTGACCTTCGGCAAGGCCGCACCGAACCTGGTGTCGACCCTGAACATCGGCGCTTTCAATGTCGGCAACGCCTTGGGTGCCTGGGTCGGCGGCAGTGTGATCGCCCACGGCTTCGGCCTGACCAGCGTGCCGCTCGCCGCAGCCGCACTGGCAGTACTCGCCCTGCTGGTCACCCTGATCACTTTCCGTCAGAGCGGCAATCCCGATCTGGCACCTGCTACCCACTGATTCACCATTACCTCACGAGGGTTGTATTAGATGACGACTATTTTCGATCCGATCAAACTGGGCGACCTCGAGTTGGCCAACCGCATCATCATGGCGCCGCTGACCCGCTGCCGCGCCGACGAAGGCCGCGTGCCGAACGCGCTGATGGCCGAGTACTACGTGCAGCGCGCCTCCGCCGGCCTGATCCTCAGCGAAGCCACTTCGGTCACCCCGATGGGCGTCGGCTACCCGGACACCCCGGGCATCTGGTCCAACGACCAGGTGCGTGGCTGGTCCAACGTGACCAAGGCGGTCCATGGCGCGGGCGGCAAGATCTTCCTGCAACTGTGGCACGTGGGCCGGGTGTCGCACCCGTCGTACCTGAACGGTGATGCCCCGGTCGCGCCGAGCGCCATACAGCCAAAGGGCCACGTCAGCCTGGTGCGCCCGATGGCCGACTACCCGACGCCGCGCGCCCTGGAAACCGCTGAAATCGCCGACATCGTCGACGCTTACCGCGTCGGTGCCGAGAACGCCAAGGCCGCCGGCTTCGACGGCGTGGAAATCCACGGCGCCAACGGCTACCTGCTCGACCAGTTCCTGCAAAGCAGCACCAACCAGCGCACCGACAACTACGGCGGTTCCCTGGAAAACCGTGCCCGCCTGCTGCTGGAAGTGACTGACGCCGCCATCGAAATCTGGGGCGCCGGCCGCGTCGGTGTGCACCTGGCACCACGCGCCGATTCCCATGACATGGGCGATGACAACCTGTCCGAAACCTTCACCTACGTGGCTCGTGAACTGGGCAAGCGTGGCATCGCCTTCATCTGCTCCCGCGAGAAAGAAGGTGCGGACAGCCTCGGCCCACAACTCAAGGAAGCCTTCGGCGGCCCTTACATCGCCAACGAGCGCTTCACCAAGGACAGCGCCAATGCCTGGCTGGCCAGCGGCAAGGCCGATGCGGTCGCCTTTGGCGTGCCGTTCATTGCCAACCCGGACTTGCCGGCCCGCTTGAAAGCCGATGCGCCGCTGAACGAAGCGCGCCCGGAACTGTTCTACGCCAAGGGCCCGGTCGGCTACATCGACTACCCGACGCTGTAAGCAGTTGCCATTGAAACGCAAAAGCCCCGACTCGAAAGAGCCGGGGCTTTTTTATATCTGAAGGTTTAGCACTTGCCCCACAAGGTCTGGATAGGTTTCTCACCAATTCGACACAAATTCCCTACAAAATACTGAGCGTGCTACCTGTTATCCCGCCAAGGGTGCGTATATAAAAGCACCCCATTACGGCACGTCGAGTGACAAAAAGGTCGTCGGTTGGCAAAACGCGGCCCCAATTACGAATTTTGTTTCATTTGCGCAGGCTGGGGCTCAAGCGCAGCATGTCCAGCCCTGTATCGACCCAACGCGCGGCTTCGGTGTGTAACTCAAAGCTGTCGGGGGCCAGCAACCACTGGTACAGGATGCCATCGATATAAGCATGCAGGCTGATCGCAGCGCGGGCGGTGTCGAGGTTTTCCGGCAACTGGCCACGATTCACCGCATTACTCAGGGCCAGGCCGATCCGCACATTGCATTCGAGGCTGGCTGACACCCGTTGCTGGCGCAGGTCGCACATTTCATCGGTGAATTCGCACTTATGAAAAAGAATCTCATTGATGCGTCGGGTTTTCGGGTCCAGCGCAATCTGATGAAACAAATGAATCAGCAGTTTGCGCATGCAGCCCAAGGGATCGAGCTCGTCTTCGCTCTCGCTGGCCTTGGCCATTTCTTCCAGCGGCTCATGCAGGGTGTCGAGCATGGCCTGCACCAGATCCGCCTTGTTGCTGAAATGCCAGTAGATAGCCCCGCGAGTGACGCCGGCCAGGGTCGCGATGTCCGCCAGGGTCGTGCGCGCCACGCCTCGCTCGTAAAAGGCCTTTTCGGCCGCCACGAGAATTTGCGCGCGGGTTTCCTGAGCTTCCTCTTTGGTACGACGGACCATGGCAGTACAACCTCAATCAGGGTGCTTCAGCGATGTATGAATATCAGCTGAATAAAAGTGGGGCGAACGTTCTGGGGGTTCGTCCCCGGCCTACAATTTCTACCTTTCAACGTCTTGTGTAACGACGGTGATACGCAGCTTGGGTCTTTACAAACAACCATGTACGTAAGTATATTCCTTAGCAAGCTACTTATCCACTCGGTAAACAAATTTCAACCTTCCACCTTTCCGGTGCGCTCCTTGCGCGCCTGACCCGAGGATTTTCATGCAATTCAAGCCAGCTGTTACCGCTCTGGTCGCCGCCGTCGCCCTGGCATCGCTACTCAGCGGATGCAAAAAGGAAGAGGCAGCACCGGTCGCCCCACCCCCTCAGGTCGGCGTCGTGACTCTGCAACCGCAAGCTTTCACCCTGACCTCCGATCTGCCCGGCCGTACCAGTGCGTTCCGCATCGCCGAAGTCCGCCCGCAGGTCAACGGCATCATTCTCAAGCGCCTGTTCAAGGAAGGCAGCGACGTCAAGGCCGGCCAGCAGCTGTATCAGATCGATCCGTCGGTCTATGACGCGACCTTGAAAAGCGCCGAAGCCAACCTGCGTTCGACCAAGTCGATTTCCGACCGCTACAAGCAATTGGTCGACGAGCAGGCTGTAAGCCGTCAGGAATACGACACCGCAGTCGCCAACCGCCTGCAATCGGAAGCCGCGCTGCAATCTGCCCAGATCAACGTGCGCTACACCAAGGTCTATGCCCCGCTGACCGGCCGCATCGGCCGCTCCTCGGTGACCGAAGGCGCGCTGGTCAGCAATGCCCAGGTCGATGCGATGGCGGTGATCCAGCAGATCGACCCGATCTACGTCGACGTGACGCAGTCCTCGGTCGAGCTGTTGCAACTGCGTCGTGAGCTGGAAAGCGGTCGCCTGCAAAAGGCCGGTGACAACGCCGCTTCGGTCAAGCTGACCCTCGAAGACGGCAGCGAGTACAAGCTGGACGGCAAGCTGGAGTTCTCGGAAATCTCGGTTGACCAGACCACCGGTTCCGTCACCCTGCGCGCCATTTTCCCCAACCCTGACCACACCCTTCTGCCTGGCATGTTCGTGCACGCCAAGTTGCTGGCCGGTGTGAACAGCGCGGCGATCCTGGCCCCGCAGCAAGGCGTGACCCGCGACCTCAAGGGTTCCCCGACCGCACTGGTCGTCGGCCCGGACAACAAGGTCGAACTGCGTCAACTCAAGGCCAACCGCACCGTCGGTAACCAGTGGCTGATCGAAGACGGCCTCAAGGCCGGCGATCGCCTGATTACCGAAGGTCTGCAATTCGTCAAACCTGGCATCGAAGTCAAGGCCAGTGAAGCGACCAACGTAGCCGTAAAGAACCCGGCCCCCGCCCAGGCAGCTGACAAAGCCTCTGGCGGCAAAGGGGAGTAAACCATGTCGAAATTTTTTATCGACCGTCCGATTTTCGCCTGGGTAATTGCCCTGGTGATCATGTTGGTCGGGGCACTATCGATCCTGCGGTTGCCGATCAACCAGTACCCGAGCATCGCACCACCCGCGATCGCCATCTCCGTGACCTACCCGGGTGCTTCGGCACAAACGGTACAGGACACCGTGGTCCAGGTGATCGAGCAACAGCTCAACGGTATCGACAACCTGCGTTATGTCTCGTCGGAAAGTAACTCCGACGGCACCATGACCATTACCGCGACCTTCGAGCAAGGCACCAACTCCGACACCGCGCAGGTTCAGGTCCAGAACAAGCTGAACCTGGCCACCCCGCTGCTGCCGCAGGAAGTGCAACAGCAAGGTATCCGCGTCACCAAGGCCGTGAAGAACTTCCTGTTGGTGATCGGCGTGGTGTCGCGTGACGGCAGCATGACCAAGGACGACCTGTCCAACTACATCGTGTCGAACATGCAGGACCCGATCTCGCGGACCGCCGGTGTCGGTGACTTCCAGGTGTTCGGTTCGCAGTACGCCATGCGTATCTGGCTCGACCCGGCCAAGTTGAACAACTACAACCTGACCCCGATCGACGTCAAGACCGCCATCGCCGCGCAGAACGTCCAGGTGTCGTCCGGCCAGCTCGGCGGCCTGCCTGCCCTGCCCGGCACCCAGCTGAACGCGACGATCATCGGCAAGACCCGCCTGCAGACCGCCGAGCAATTCGACAAGATCCTGCTCAAGGTCAACAAGGACGGCTCCCAGGTTCGCCTCAAAGATGTTGCCGAAGTCGGCCTGGGTGGCGAGAACTACAGCATCAACGCCCAGTTCAACGGCGCCCCGGCTTCCGGCCTGGCGGTGAAACTGGCCACCGGTGCCAACGCGCTCGATACCGCCAAGGCCCTGCGCACGACCATCGACAGCCTCAAGCCGTTCTTCCCGCAAGGGATGGAAGTGGTGTTCCCGTACGACACCACGCCGGTGGTGACCGAGTCGATCAAAGGTGTGGTTCACACCCTGGTCGAAGCGATCGCACTGGTGTTCCTGGTGATGTTCCTGTTCCTGCAAAACTTCCGCGCCACGGTGATCACCACGATGACCGTACCGGTGGTATTGCTCGGTACGTTCGGCATCCTCGCGGCCGCTGGATTCAGCATCAACACCCTGACCATGTTCGGCATGGTGCTGGCCATCGGCTTGCTGGTGGACGACGCCATCGTCGTGGTGGAAAACGTCGAACGGGTGATGAGCGAGGAAGGCCTGTCACCCAAGGAAGCCACCAAGAAGTCCATGGGCCAGATCCAGGGCGCACTGGTCGGTATCGCCCTGGTGCTGTCGGCGGTTCTGCTGCCAATGGCGTTCTTCAGCGGTTCCACCGGTGTGATCTACAAGCAGTTCTCGATCACCATCGTCTCGGCCATGGCCCTGTCGGTACTGGTTGCGCTGATCTTCACCCCGGCGCTCTGCGCGACCATGCTCAAGCCGATTCCGAAAGGCGAGCACGGCACGCCGAAACGCGGCTTCTTTGGCTGGTTCAACCGTAACTTCGACCGCGGCGTTCGCGGCTACGAGCGCGGTGTCGGCAACATCCTGCAGCGCAAGATCCCGTATCTGCTGGCGTACCTGCTGATCGTGGTGGGCATGATCTGGCTGTTCACCCGCATTCCAACGGCGTTCCTGCCGGAAGAAGACCAGGGTGTACTGTTCGCCCAGGTGCAAACCCCGGCAGGCTCCACGGCTCAGCGTACCCAGGTGGTCGTCGACGAAATGCGTGAGTTCCTGCTGCGTCCGGGCAAGGACGGCGGTGAAGGCGATGCGGTGAACTCGGTGTTTACCGTGACCGGCTTCAACTTCGCCGGCCGCGGCCAGAGTTCGGGCATGGCGTTCATCATGCTGCGTCCGTGGGACGAACGTAACGCCGACAACAACGTGTTCAAGGTGGCGGCCCGTGCCCAGCAGCACTTCTTCACCTTCCGCGATGCCATGGTGTTCGCCTTCGCGCCACCGGCGGTACTGGAATTGGGTAACGCCACCGGTTTCGACGTGTTCCTGCAGGACCGCGCCGGCATCGGCCACGAAAAACTGATGGAAGCGCGCAACCAGTTCCTCGGTATGGCCGCGCAAAGCAAGATCCTGACTCAGGTGCGTCCGAACGGCCTGAACGACGAACCGCAATACCAGCTGGAAATCGATGACGAGAAGGCCAGTGCCCTGGGCATTACCATCGCCGACATCAACAACACCCTGTCGATTGCGCTGGGCAGTAGCTACGTCAACGACTTCATCGACCGTGGTCGGGTGAAGAAGGTCTACGTGCAAGGCATACCAGGCTCGCGAATGGGCCCTGAAGACCTGCAGAAGTGGTACGTGCGCAACGCCCAGGGAACCATGGTGCCGTTCTCGGCATTCGCCAAGGGCGAGTGGATCTACGGTTCGCCGAAACTGGCCCGCTACAACGGCGTGGAAGCGATGGAAATCCTCGGCGCTCCGGCACCGGGTTACTCCACCGGTGAAGCCATGGCCGAAGTCGAGGCCATTGCCAAGAAACTGCCGGCGGGTGTCGGTATTTCCTGGACCGGCCTGTCGTACGAAGAGCGTCTGTCCGGTTCGCAAGCGCCGGCGCTGTACGCCCTGTCGCTGCTGATGGTGTTCCTGTGCCTGGCGGCGCTGTATGAAAGCTGGTCGATTCCGATCGCGGTGATGTTGGTCGTGCCGCTGGGGATCATCGGTGCACTGATGGCCACCAGCCTGCGCGGTTTGTCCAACGACGTGTACTTCCAGGTGGGTCTGTTGACGACTATCGGTCTGGCGGCGAAAAACGCCATTCTGATTGTCGAATTTGCCAAGGAGCTGCACGAACAGGGGCGTAGCCTGCGCGATGCGGCAATCGAAGCCTGCCGCATGCGTCTGCGACCGATCATCATGACCTCGCTCGCCTTCGTTCTGGGTGTGGTACCACTGGCGATATCCACGGGCGCAGGTTCCGGTAGCCAGCATGCAATCGGTACCGGCGTGATCGGCGGTATGATCACCGCCACAGTGCTGGCGATCTTCTGGGTCCCGCTGTTCTTCGTCACCGTGTCGTCCATTGGCCAGCGTAAAAAGGTCGACCAGGATGACGCTACTGAAACTCCTAAAGAGGCTGGCCAATGAGCAAGTCGCTACTCTCCCTGGCAGTCGCCGCCTTCGTGCTCGGTGGCTGCTCGCTGATACCTGATTATCAGCAGCCCGAAGCACCGGTGGCGGGCCAGTACCCGCAGGGCCTGGCGTACTCGCCGGCCCAGGCACCGGCGCAGGCGGCTGCCGAGCAGGGCTGGAAGCAGTTTTTCCATGACCCGGCGCTGCAACAGCTGATCCAGGTGGCCCTGGAAAACAACCGTGACCTGCGTGTCGCGGCCCTGAACATCGACGCGTTCGCGGCTCAATACCGCATCTCCCGTGCCGATCTGTTCCCGGCCGTCTCGGCCAACGGCAGCGGCAGCCGCCAGCGCCTTCCGGCTGACGCTTCGCAGACCGGCGAAGCCGGCATCACCAGTTCCTACTCGGCAACTGTTGGCGTCAGCGCCTACGAACTCGACCTGTTCGGTCGGGTTCGCAGCCTGAACGAAGAAGCCCTGCAGAAGTACTTCGCCACCGAAGAAGGCCGCCGCAGCACGCAGATCAGCCTGGTGGCCAGCGTGGCCAATGCCTACCTGACCTGGCAGGCCGACAAGGAACTGTACAAGCTGACCCAGGACACCCTCGCCGCGTTCGAGGAGAGCTACAAGCTCACCGCCCGCAGCAACGAAGTCGGTGTCGCCTCGGCCCTGGACCTCGCGCAGTCGCGCACCTCGGTGGAAAACGCCCGTGCACAACTGGCCAAGTACACCCGTCAGGTCGCCCAGGACGAGAACAGCCTGGTGCTGCTGCTCGGCACCGGTATCCCGGCCAACCTGCAAGCGGCCAAACCGCTTGCCGACGACCTGCTGAGCGACGTTCCGCCGGGCTTGCCGTCGGACCTGCTGCACCGTCGTCCGGACATCCTCCAGGCCGAATACAACTTGAAGGCCGCCAACGCCAACATCGGCGCGGCGCGGGCTGCGTTCTTCCCGAGCATCAGCCTCACGGCCAATGCCGGTACCCTGAGCCCGGATCTGTCCGGTCTGTTCAAGGGTGGTTCGGGCACCTGGCTGTTCCAGCCGCAGATCAACCTGCCGATCTTCAACGCCGGCAGCCTGCGTGCCAGCCTGGATTACTCGAAAATCCAGAAAGACATCGGCGTGGCGAACTACGAGAAGTCCATTCAAACGGCCTTCCAGGAAGTCGCCGACGGCCTGGCCGCCCGCCAGACCTACGTCCAGCAGTTGCAGGCACAGAAAGATTTCGTCAGTGCCAACCAGGACTACTACCGCCTGGCCGAGCGTCGCTACCGCATCGGTGTCGACAGCAACCTGACCTTCCTCGATGCCCAGCGTCAGCTGTTCAGTGCGCAACAGGTACTGATCACCGACCGTCTGGCGCAGCTGGTCAGCCAGGTCAACCTGTACAAGGCGCTGGGTGGTGGCTGGAACGAACAGACGGCGAAGAACGAGCCGTTGAAAGAAGAAGCGCCGAAGATGAAGTATTTCTGATCTTTAGCTAAAAAAAACCGCGTCATGGACTGAACTCCCGTGGCGCGGTTTTTTATATTAAAGACAACCTCTCCTGCCAACTTAGCCTCCTACAAAAAACATGCATACATCAACAGATCGAAAATAATACTTAATCAGCTTTAGTTTGAAAATTCACTACAAAACGCGTGCAATAAAAATCAATTTTCCTCTTATCCTCCCGACCAAAATTTGAAAAATCAAATCTGAAATAACCCTCTATTGATTGAGAGTCAAGATACCTGATTGACAGTGTTCCTTCCGGAACCGTTCGCGGATAGATTGTAATCCCCGCTTTATCAAACCGCGCATCCACATCCCTGAGGCCATGCGATATCTTGTATAGCTTGCCGACTACCAAATCATCGCCCCTGATGAGCACTTCCATACCGGCATACTCACCCTCACCTTCGGCGTAGAGGAAAAAAGCAGGCATCTCCTTATTCAAATGAAACCGAACCTTTCTTAGCTGAATATCGGCATCCGGTTCGCCTTCAATCCGAAGGGTCGCATTTACCCTCCCGCTTACAACTTCAACCTCTGATGTTTCTGAGGATAACCCGCCTCTCCTTCCTTGATTGCTATCCCACTCAGACTCCGAATTAATTACATTATTTGCCTCTAAAGTGCTCATCGCCGTTACTCCTTGCTTCAAATAAAATAAAAAACAAAAAAGCTCCAACTCAGCGAAAAACAGGCTAAGCCCTAAATTTCATGCAAACAACTGTCAGATATGTCAGGTTGACATTCACGTGGTTTAAGTTTTTAAAAACTATTGCCCTCTAAAATCCGCTCTATTCCAACTCGGAAAACTCGACTGCCGCTTCTGTTCGATAATCGCCCAAAACCCGCTTTTTACAATTGAACCATCTAGTACATTCAATTCACCATCCGAACCACAAAACCAATAACAACAGGTTCGACACCATGCCCCCGCGCCCCGCCCTCTCCGGCTGATCCGCTTCGTTTGTGCTGATTTCGACTGTTCGTCTGCAACCCCGGGTTGCGGCATCACCCCGCTTCATCCCCAAGAATTAGAGAGACCCGAGCTCATGACGCCTTCCACCGCGCAGTATTTCGTTCCCGGCCTGATCGCCGCCGCCCTGGCCAGTGCCGCCCTGCCCGCCTACGCCGAGGAATCGGGTTTTGTCGAAGGGGCCAAGGTCAACCTGAACCTGCGCAACTTCTACATCAACCGCAACTTCACCAACCCGACCAAGACCCAGGGCAAGGCTGAAGAGTGGACGCAGAGCTTCATCCTCGACGCCAAGTCCGGGTTCACCCAGGGCACCGTCGGGTTCGGCATGGATGTGCTCGGCTTGTATTCGGTGAAGCTCGACGGCGGCAAAGGCACCGCAGGCACGCAACTGCTGCCGCTGGACCACGACGGCCGCCCGGCGGACAACTTCGGCCGCACCAACGTGGCGTTCAAGGCCAAGCTGTCGCAGACCGAAGTGAAGGTCGGCGAATGGATGCCGGTGCTGCCGATCCTGCGTTCGGACGATGGTCGTTCGCTGCCGCAAACCTTCCGTGGCGGCCAGATCACCTCGAAGGAAATCAATGGCCTGGCGCTCTACGGCGGCCAGTTCCGCCAGAACAGCCCGCGCGACGACAGCAGCATGGACGACATGTCGATGACCGGCAAAGCCGCGTTCACCTCCGACCGTTTCAACTTCCAGGGCGGCGAGTACGTGTTCAACGACAAACGCACCCAGATCGGTCTGTGGAACGCTGTGCTCAAGGACATCTACAGCCAGCAATTCGTCAACCTGATCCACAGCCAGCCGCTTGGCGACTGGACCCTGGGCGCGAACCTCGGCTTCTTCTACGGCAAGGACGACGGCAGCGCCCGGGCCGGCGAGCTGGACAACAAAACCATGTACGGCTTGTTCTCGGCCAAGTACGGCGGCAACACCTTTTACGTCGGCCTGCAAAAACTCACTGGCGACAATGCCTGGATGCGGGTCAACGGCACCAGCGGCGGCACCCTGGCCAACGACAGCTACAACTCCAGCTACGACAACGCCCAGGAGAAATCCTGGCAAGTACGCCACGACTACAACTTCGCCGCCCTCGGCGTACCGGGCCTGACCCTGATGAACCGCTACATCAGCGGCGACAATGTGCACACCGGCAGCATCACCGACGGCAAGGAATGGGGACGGGAATCGGAACTGGGCTACACCGTGCAGAGCGGTGCGCTGAAAGACTTGAACGTGAAGTGGCGCAATTCGACCATGCGCCGGGACTACAGCAACACCGAGTTCGATGAGAACCGCGTGATCATCAGCTATCCGATCAGCTTGTTGTAAATCTCAAATACGCCATCGCGGGCAAGCCCGCTCCCACAGGTTTTGTGTGTGCCCCAAGATTTGGGCATGACATAAAACTTTGTGGGAGCGGGCTTGCCCGCGATGGCGTCAGTTCAATCAACGCAAAATCACCGGGATCACTCCCGCGATTCAACCCCCAACTCATCCCACACCGACTCGGCCAGGTGGAAGGTCGCATTGGCCGCCGGGATCCCGCAGTAGATGGCGCTCTGCATGATCACTTCCTTGATCTCGCCGCGGCTCACGCCGTTGTTGGCGGCGGCACGCAGGTGCAGTTTGAGTTCGCCCTCGCGGTTCATGCCGATCAGCATGGCGATGGTGATCAGGCTGCGCGTGTGGCGCGGCAGGCCCGGGCGGGTCCAGATGTCACCCCAGGCGTGGCGGGTGATCATCTCCTGGAACTCCGAGTTGAACTCGGTCAGGGTGGTCAGGCTGCGGTCGACGTGGGCGTCGCCCAGTACCGCGCGACGGACGTTCATGCCCTCGTCGTAACGTTGTTTCTCGTCCACAACAATCCCCTTAATGAGCCGACAAAAACGCCAGTACCCGCTCGCTGAACGCGTTGCCTGCCTGGACGTTGGACAAGTGCGCCGCATGGAACTCGGCGTACTCGGCGCCCGGCACATGCTCCTGGATGAAGTGCCCGCCGGACGGCGGCGTCACCGCATCTTCGGTCCCGGCGATCACCAGCAACGGCGCCTTGATCGAAGACAACTGATCACGGAAGTCAGCATCACGCACCGCTGCGCAGTTGGCTGCATAACCTTCGGGCGATGTGGCCGCGAGCATGTCGGTAATCTGCTTGGCTGCCGCCGGGTTGGCCGCAGAAAAGTCCGGCGTGAACCAGCGGGCAATCGACGCATCGCGCAGGGCGACCATGGCGGCCTGACCATCGCGCAGCACCATCTCAATGCGCGGGTTCCACACCGACGGATCGCCGATTTTCGCTGCGGTGTTGCACACGATCAGCTTGTTCAGGCGATTGCCGGCATTGATCCCCAGCCACTGGCCGATCAGCCCGCCCATGGATAAACCACAAAAATGCGCGCGCTCGATGTGCAAGGCATCCAGCAGCGCCAGCACGTCGTGGCCCAGTTGCTCGATGCTGTACGGGCCCGGCGTCACCAGGGATTGGCCGTGGCCACGGGTGTCAAAACGCAACACGCGAAAATGCTCGGTGAACGCCGGGATCTGCGCGTCCCACATGTGCAGGTCCGTGCCCAGGGAGTTGGACAGCACCAGCACCGGCGCATCGACCGGTCCATCGAGTTGGTAATGCAGTTCGCCCTCGGCGAGTTGTACAAAAGCCACAGCAAGTCTCCTTCAGGCAGTCAAAGCAGAATGTTCAGCCACCGCCCTCTCGACCCAGGTACGGGCCTGGCCGAGATAGTGGGCAGGGTCCAGCAGATGATCGAGTTCAGCCGCCGACAGTTCGGCGGTCACTTGCGGTTCGTCGCCGAGGACCGCACGCAGATGACGTTGTTCGGCCACCGCGCGTTTGCAGCATTGTTCGAGCAGATGGTGTGCGCTATCGCGGCCGACCCGCTGCGCAAGGACGATGCTTACCGCTTCGGCAAGGACCAGGCCCTGGGTCAGATCGAGGTTGCGCGCCATGCGCTCCGCATCCACTTCCAGTCCTTGGGCGATCAACAGCGCTTGCTGCAGGCTGCCCGACACCAGGCAGCAGATTTCCGGCAGGGTTTCCCATTCGGCATGCCACAGGCCGAGGCTGCGCTCGTGCTCCTGGGGCATGGCGCTGAACATTGTCGAGAGCAGACCGGGGACGCGCGTCGCCGCGCCGATCAGCACCGCTGCGCCGACCGGATTGCGCTTGTGCGGCATGGTCGAAGAACCGCCCTTGCCCGGCGCCGAAGGTTCGAACACTTCGGCGGCCTCGGTCTGCATCAACAGGCTGATATCGCGCCCGAGTTTGCCGAGACTGCCGGCGATCAGGCCGAGTACCGCAGCGAACTCAACCACACGGTCACGCTGGGTATGCCACGGCTGATCGGGCAAGGCCAGTTGCAGCTCTTCGGCCAGTGCCCGGGCAACCGGCATGGCCTGCTCGCCAAGTGCCGCCAGGGTTCCGGACGCTCCGCCGAATTGCAGCACCAACAGACGCGGTTTCAACTCGACCAGGCGTTGCCGACTGCGGGTCACGGCGCCCAGCCAGCCGGCGATTTTCATGCCCAGGGTCACTGGCGTCGCATGTTGCAACCAGGTGCGGCCGGCCAATGGCGTGGCCACATAGCGCTGGGCCTGGGTAGCGAGGATCCGCCCCAGTTGCGCCAGATCGCTTTCGATCAGTTCCAGTGCGCGGCGCAATTGCAGCACCAAGCCGCTGTCCATCACATCCTGGCTGGTCGCGCCCAGATGCACGTAACGCTCGGCCTCGGCATTATGCGAAGCGATCTGTTTGCCCAACGCCTTGACCAGCGGAATCGCCGAATTTCCCGCCGTGGCAATCGCCTCGCCCAATGCCGCGAAATCATAAAGCCCGGCGCTGCAAGCCGCCTCGATCGGCGCGACCGCACTCGACGGGACCAACCCGACCCGCGCTTCAGCCCGGGCCAGTGCCGCTTCAAAGTCGAGCATGGCCTGGACCCGGCCCTGATCGCAGAACACGGCGCGCATATCGCGGGCGGTGAAATAGGCATCGAACAACTGATTGCCCGGTCGCTGGTTCATAAATAATTCCTGGAGGCGCGGGCCGGTGAGGCCCGCGTAAAGATCACAGATCGTGGTGCAGATACTTCGCTTGTTTCGGCAGACGCAGGCTGAACAGGAACGCTATCGCCATCATGACCGTCACGTACCAGTAGAAGGAGTTCTCCATGCCCACGGCCTTGAGGCTCAAGGCAACATACTCTGCCGAACCGCCGAAGATTGCATTCGCCACCGCATACGCCAGGCCAACACCCAGGGCACGTACCTCCGGCGGAAACATCTCGGCTTTCACCAAACCACTGATGGACGTGTAGAAACTGACAATCGCCAGCGCCAGGGTGATCAGCACGAAAGCCAGAAATGGACTGCTCACGCTTTTCAGGCTCAGCAAGATCGGCACGGTGCACAACGTGCCCAGTGCGCCGAACCAGAGCATCGAGTTACGCCGGCCGATCTTGTCGGCGAGCATGCCGAAGATCGGCTGCATGCACATATAGAAGAACAGCGCGCCGGTCATGATGTAGCTGGCGGTCTTGGCCGGCATGCCGGCGGTGTTCACCAGGTACTTCTGCATGTAAGTGGTGAAGGTGTAGAAAATCAGCGAGCCACCGGCGGTGTAGCCCAGCACGGTGATGAACGCGGCTTTATGGTCACGAAACAGCGCGCTGATGCTGCCGGCGTCCTTGTTTTCGCGCATTTCCTTGCTGGAGGTTTCTTTCAGCGAACGACGCAGATACAGCGAAACCAGCGCCGCCATGGCACCGACCACAAAGGGAATCCGCCAGCCGTAGGCACGCAATTCGTCTTCGTTGAGGAACTGTTGCAGGATCACCACCAGCGACACCGCGAGCAGTTGGCCACCGATCAGGGTCACGTACTGGAATGAAGCGAAGAAGCCGCGCTGGCCCTTGAGCGCCACTTCGCTCATGTAGGTCGCGGTGGTGCCGTACTCACCGCCCACCGACAAGCCTTGCAGCAAACGGGCGAAGAGCAACAGGATCGGCGCCCAGACCCCGATGCTGTTGTAGGTCGGCAGGCAGGCGATGAGCAACGAGCCGAAGCACATCATCAGAATCGAGATCAGCATCGAGTTCTTGCGCCCGTGCTTGTCCGCCAACCGCCCGAAAATCCAGCCGCCGATCGGCCGCATCAGGAACCCGGCGGCGAACACGCCTGCGGTGTTGACCAACTGCACGGTCGGGTTGTCGGACGGGAAAAACGCCGGGGCGAAATAGATCGCGCAGAAGGCGTAGACGTAGAAGTCGAACCATTCGACCAGGTTGCCGGACGAGGCACCGACGATGGCGAAGATCCGCTTGCTGCGCTCCTCACCGGTGTATAGCGGTTGTGTAGCGGTGTCAGTTGTCATTGTTTTTCACTCAATGGGGACAGTGAGAGTCTAGACACACTTTGCAACAGTCCCGTTCCGCAGATACATCAGCTCTGTAGGAGCCGGCTTGCTGGCGATTTACGGTGTGTCATTCAACATTGATGACGCTGACACACCGCAATCGCCAGCAAGCCGGCTCCTACAGTGATTTGCTAGTAGTCGAAGAACACCGTCTCGGCATCGGTGCCCTGCAGGATCACATTCCACTGGTACACGCCCGACGCATCCTGCTTGGCCAGCAACGTAGCGCGGCGCTCGGCCGGCACGCACTCGAGCAGCGGATCGTCGACGTTGGCCGGCTCGCCATCAAAGTAGATACGCGTCAGCAGGTGCTTCACCAGGCCGCGGGCAAACACCAGCACCACCAAGTGCGGCGCCTGGGTCGTGCCCTTGAGGCCTTCGACCGTGCCCGGCTTGATGGTAGTGAAACGGAAGCGCCCTTCGGCATCCACCGGCACCCGGCCAAAACCTTCGAAGTTCGGGTCCAGGGGTTTGTCCTGGTCGTCTTCGGGGTGATCGTACTTGCCGGCGGCGTTGGCCTGCCAGACTTCCAGCATCGCGTCGTTGACGACATCGCCGTTGCCGTCGACCACTTGCCCGGTGATCGCCACGCGCTCGCCCAGGGTTTGTTCGACGGTCAGGTTTTCGCGGTTCAGCCAGGTCAGGCCGATGTGGTAGTACGGCCCGACGGTGTGGGACGTGGTCGCAGTCAGCGTCATCTTATTTCTCCATCGGCGTGGCGTCGCGGCCGCGCAATACGATGTCCCAGCGATAACCGAGGGCATAGGAAGGGATGGTTTTTTCCAGATCGAACGTGGCGATCAAACGCTCTTTGGCACCGGTATCGGGTACGCAGTTGTAGATCGGGTCGTATGCCAGCAGCGGGTCGCCCGGGAAATACATCTGCGTCACCAGGCGCGTCAGGATGCTCGGCCCGAACAACGAGAAGTGAATGTGCGCCGGGCGCCAGGCGTTGTGGTGGTTGCCCCACGGATAGGCGCCGGGCTTGATGGTCTGGAACTGATACCAGCCATCGGCGTCGGTCACGGTGCGGCCGGTGCCGGTGAAGTTCGGGTCCAGCGGTGCGTCGTGCAGGTCACGGGCATGGGCGTAGCGACCGGCGGCATTGGCCTGCCAGATCTCTACCAGAATCCCGGGCACCGGCGAGCCGTTTTCGTCCAGTACGCGGCCGTGGATGATGATGCGTTCACCCTGAGGTTGCGCGTCATGTTGGGCCGTCAGGTCGTTGTCCTTCTCGTTGACGCGGTCGGCGCCGATGGTCGGACCGGTGATCTCCGACAACGAATGCGGCAGAAACACCAACGGCTTGGATGGCGAGCGCAGGTTGGTGGATTGATAGGTCGGGTGCAGGTATTCCGGCTGAGTGCCCGCCTGCGGGCGACGGTATCCAGGCTTGTCAGTCATTACGCTTTCCTCAGTTCTTGTTGGCTGTGTCAGACGCGTTCGATTGCCAGGGCCAGGCCCTGGCCGACGCCTACACACATGGTCGCCAGACCTTTCTTGCCACCTGTTTTTTCCAGCTGATGCAACGCGGTCAACACCAGTCGCGCGCCGCTCATGCCCAAGGGATGGCCCAAGGCAATCGCGCCACCGTTCGGGTTGACCTGGGCCGCGTCGTCGGCGATCCCCAGTTCACGCAGCACCGCCAGGCCCTGGCTGGCGAAGGCTTCGTTGAGTTCGATCACGTCGAAATCGCTGACCGCCACACCGAGGCGCTCGATCAGTTTGCGCACTGCCGGCACCGGGCCGATGCCCATCACCCGAGGGGCAACGCCGGCGCTGGCCATGCCCAGCACTTTGGCGCGAGCGGTCAGGCCGTGTTTCTTCACCGCTTCAGCCGAAGCCAGAATCAACGCGGCGGCGCCATCGTTCACACCGGAGGCGTTGCCGGCGGTGACGGTTTTGTCGGGACCGTTGACCGGCTTGAGTTTGGTCAGCGCTTCGAGCGTGGTGTCGGCGCGAGGATGCTCGTCCTGGCTGACCACGGTTTCACCCTTCTTGTGGGCAATGCGCACCTCGACGATTTCCTCGGCGAAAAAGCCTGCGGCTTGCGCGGCGGCGGTGCGTTGCTGGCTGCGCAGGGCGAACGCGTCCTGATCTTCGCGAGAGACCTTGTAGTCGTCGGCGACGTTGTCGGCGGTCTGCGGCATCGCGTCCACGCCGTACTGCGCCTTCATCAACGGGTTGATGAAGCGCCAGCCGATGGTGGTGTCTTCCAGTTTCATGTTGCGCGAGAAAGCAGCGTCGGCCTTGCCCATCACGAACGGCGCGCGGGACATCGATTCGACGCCGCCGGCAATCGCCAGCTCCATCTCGCCGCTGGCGATGGCGCGGAACGCGGTGCCGATGGCGTCCATGCCCGAAGCGCAGAGGCGGTTGAGGGTCACGCCGGGAATGCTTTCCGGCAGCCCCGCCAGCAGCAGCGCCATGCGCGCCACGTTGCGGTTGTCTTCACCGGCCTGGTTCGCACAGCCGAGGAACACCTCGTCCACGGCGTTCCAGTCGACCGACGGGTTGCGTTCCATCAAGGCCTTGATCGGCACGGCAGCCAGGTCGTCGGCACGTACCGTCGACAGGCCGCCGCCGAAACGGCCGATGGGGGTACGAATCGCGTCGCAGATATAAACGTCACGCATCACGCTTCTCCGGGGGCCTGGCCGTGGGCGGCCGCAGTGCGGGCTTCGAGGTCACGCAGCGCGGTCAACTCGACGTCCGTTGGCTCCGCAGTTTGCTCTACATGATCGGCAAAGCGAATGGCCCAGCCGGTGGCGGCAACCACTTGCTCGCGGGACACGCCCGGGTGCAGCGCGGTGACCACGAACTCATGGGTGCCGGCTTCCGGCTCCATGATGCACAGGTCGGTGATGATCCCGACCGGACCGGCGCCCGGCAGGCCGAGGCGCTTGCGCGAGTCGCCGCCTTCACCGTGGCCGACCGAGGTAATGAAGTCGAGTTTGTCGACGAAGGAACGCGACGATTGCTTGAGGATGATCAGCACGCTCTTGGCCGAACCGGCAATCTCCGGTGCGCCACCGGCGCCCGGCAGACGGACTTTCGGCGAGTGGTAATCGCCGACCACTGTGGTGTTGATGTTGCCGAAGCGGTCGACCTGCGCCGCGCCGAGGAAGCCGACGTCGATGCGCCCGCCCTGCAGCCAGTAGCGGAAAATCTCGCCGGTCGGCACCACGGTGTCGGCCGTTTCCGCCAACTCACCGTCACCAATCGACAGTGGCAGTACGCTCGGCTTGGCACCGATCGGACCCGACTCGTAGATCAGCACCACATCGGGCGAAGACGTCAGGCGCGCCAGGTTGGCCGCTTTCGACGGCAGGCCGATACCGACGAAGCACACCGATCCGTTCTTCAGGCGGCGAGCGGCGGCGACGGTCATCATTTCATTGGTGGTGTAAGTCATTACTTCGCCTCCGAAGCGGCGGCCAGTTTGGCCTGGAACTCGCTGAAGTCAGCGCTGCCGTGGATGTATTCGTTGATCCACGCGGTGAAAGTTTCACGGTCGCGGGCAATCGGGTCCCAGGCCTGGTAGAAGCGGTTGTCGCGCTCGTTGTAACCGTGGGCGTAGGACGGATGCGCACCGCCAGGTACGTGGCAAACCGCGCTCAAGGCCCAGGTTGGCAATACACAGGAATTCATCGGTGCGTTGAGGTCGTCGACGATTTCTTCAACGGTGACGATGCAGCGCTTGGCGGCCAGTGCGGCTTCTTTCTGCACACCGAGAATGCCCCAGAGCAATACGTTGCCCTTGCGGTCGGCTTTCTGCGCATGGATCACGGTGATGTCCGGGCGCACCGAAGGCACGGCGGCCAGCACTTCACCCGTGAACGGGCAGGTAACGGACTTGATCAATGGGTTGACCTTCGGCAGGTCGGAACCGGCGTAGGCACGCAGCACCGCGAACGGTAGGCCGGAAGCGCCGGCGACGTAGGCATTGGCCAGGTCGGCGTGGCTGTGTTCTTCGATTTCCAGCGGGTGCGGCCACTGCTTCTCGACAGCGTCACGCAGGCGATGCAGGGAACCGACGCCCGGGTTGCCACCCCAGGAGAAAATCAGCTTGCGGGCACAACCGGCACCGATCAACTGGTCGTAGATCAGGTCAGGGGTCATCCGCACCAGGGTCAGGTCTTTCTTGCCCTGGCGAATGATTTCGTGACCCGCCGCCGTTGGGATCAGGTGGGTAAAGCCTTCGAGCGCGACCGTATCGCCGTCGTTTACGAATTGCTTCACCGCGTCGTGCAGCGAAAGGATTTCAGCCATTGGGGCAGGCTCCCGTTTGTTGTTAACCGACAGTGGAAGAAGGCGCCGATGCGCAGCGCCGGAATGACTGAAGGTTAAGCCCGCGCCTAACGCCAAACAATCCGATAATCGACTGAGCGTTCGATTATCGAACACATTGTTGCTTGACTACCGATCTCCAAAAGCTTCGCGAGCAGGCTCGCTCCCACAGAGGAATGTGATCACCTGTGGGAGCGAGCCTGCTCGCGAAGAGGCCCGCACATTCACTAAAGAGTCTGAATGGTGCCCTCAGGTCGCATCCGCATGACTGACCATGCCCTTGATCACCACCGCCGTGGTTGCCAGCGCCGCCGGAATCACCAGCGCCGTCAGCACCTGCTCGAAGTTCCAGCCCAACCCCAGCAGAGTCGCGCCCATCCAGGCACCCAGGATGGCGCCGAAGCGGCCGATCCCGAGCATCCACGACACCCCGGTGGCCCGCCCTTGAGTCGGATAAAACCGCGCCGCCAGCGACGGCATCGCCGATTGCGCACCGTTGACACACATCCCGGCGACCAGCACCAGCGTCGCCAACAGCGTAATGTTGCCCAGGCTCTGCCCTACCGCGTAGGCAAACACCCCGGCCAGCAGGTAGAAAGTGCCGATGACCTTGTGCGGATTGAACCGGTCCATCGCCCAGCCCACGCCCACCGCACTCAACACCCCGCCGAACTGGAACAGCGCGCCGATGAAGGCGGCCTGCTCCATGCTCGCGCCACTGTCACGCATCAGCGTCGGCAACCAACTGGTCAGCAGGTAGACGATGACCAGGCCCATGAAGTAAGTCAGCCACAACAGCAAGGTGCCGGTGCTATAGGTGCCGGAGAAGATCACCGCGAACACATTGCGCGCCTTCACGGTTTTCTGTTCCGGCACACTGAAACCGGACGCCTGGGCCACCACCGTCGGGTCGATCGGCGCCAGGGCCTTGCGCACTTTGTCGGTGCCGCGGTTGCGCACCACCAGGTAACGCGCCGACTCCGGCAGCCAGAACAGCAAAACGACGGCGAGGATCAGCGGCAGGATTCCGCCGATCAACAGCAGGCTGTGCCAGCCAAAAGCCGGAATGAGCTTGGCCGAGATAAACCCGCCGCCGGCCATGCCGAGGTTGAAACCGCAGAACATGCTGGTCACCAGCAAGGACTTCTTGCGCTCCGGGGTGTACTCCGACAGCAGCGTCGTGGCGTTCGGCATGCCGGCGCCCAGACCCAGGCCGGTCAGGAAGCGCAATACCAACAATTGCTCGACATTGGTGCTGTAGGCCGAAGCCAGGCTGAAGGCGCCGAACAACAACACCGCCCCGACCAGTACGACTTTTCGCCCGAAGCGGTCAGCCAATGGCCCGGAGCCCAGTGCACCAAAGACCATGCCGATCAGGGCGGCACTCATCACCGGGCCGAGGCTGGCGCGATCGATACCCCAATCCTGGGAAAGGGCCGGCGCGATGAACCCCATGGCCGCGGTATCGAGGCCATCGAGAAAGACAATCAGGAAACACAGGATCACTACCCGCCACTGGTAGCGCGAAATGGGCTGAGCATTGATGAAGGACTGCACGTCGAGGCAGTTGCCGACAGCAGACTGGGGCTGGTTCATTATTTTTATTCCATGGATCACAGTCGAGAAGGGGCCAGCCAGGGCTGACGCAGTCGCGACATTAATGATCCACAGGAAACAGCGTCAATTCGCCAAACGTAACTCTGTGCGTTTATCGAACACCTTAGGTGAACAACTGGGTACTGAGGTCGCGGCTGGCACTGAGCAGGCCGGGCAGGAAACGTTGTTCCAGCTCGTTGCGGCTGACTCGCCCGGCGTGGGTGCTGACGTTGAGGGCCGCGACCACCTGGCCGGACGCGTCGTACACCGGTACCGCAATCGAGCGCAGCCCTTGCTCGAGTTCCTGGTCGACGATGCACCAGCCTTGCTGTCGCACCTCTTGCAGGCATTCGAGCAATGCCTCGGGGGTGTGGATCGTACGGCTGGTCTTGGCCTGCAATTCGGCGTGATCGAGGTATTCGCCCAGCGAAGTGTCATCCAGCGCGGCCAGCAGAATCCGTCCCATCGACGTGCAATAGGCCGGCAGGCGCCCGCCCACTGACAGGTCCACCGAAATCAGGCGCTGGGTAGTCGCGGAGCGGGCGATGTAGAGAATGTCGTCGCCTTCCAGCGTGGCCATGTTGCAGGCCTCGTGCAGTTGTTCGCTCATGCGGTCAAGGTAAGGCTGCGCGGAAACCGCCAGCGGCGTCGATGACACATAGGCATGGCCGAGGGTCAGCACTTTGGGCAGCAACGAATAGGTGCGGCCGTCGGTGGTGGCGTAGCCGAGTTTGATCAGGGTGTGCAGGCAACGGCGCACGGCGGCGCGGGGAATTTCCGTGCGGTGGCTGATCTGGGCAATGGTCAGGTGCCGTTTGCGCTCCTGGAACGCCTGCACCACGGCAAGGCCACGGGCCAGGGACGTCATGAAGTCCGGGTCGCCGGTCAGTGCCTGGATCCGTTTGGCCGGTGAGGCAACGATGGGTGGAGCCACTGAAGCGAAGGAATTGCGCAATTGATCGTTCATACAAGGTCCTTTTACCCAATCGGTTCAGCGACTATTACAAAGGTCTACCGCCTGAGGCTCAAGCCCGACCTGCCAACTCCGGGCGATTATCGAACGCTCGACCGATAATCGCAATCCGTTGTATCAATCACCCGATCCGTTGATGCACGGTTTTTTTCGCTCACCCAGCCATTCGACACAGGACTTAATGGAGCAATACAAATACCGTAACTTGTTCGACTTAATGGCGTCAGAAAGGCATCGCCGCAATCTGCTATCAGTCGACGTTCTAATTGATCGCAAAGTAGCGGGCAACAAAACTGTCACCCCTCAAGACCCGCTTTTAACTCTTTGGTGATAGTGTTCTGCAAATCGGCCGCTATAATACAATTCAGTAGCGCCCCGGTTTTTTTACTTGCCGGACCCGCTACCCGGCAATGCGATGTTCCATCGCCATTGCCCGTTGCAAGCGCAAGATCCGCATTGCACTGCCTTGCCAGTGCGCTTGCAGAACAGGAAACTGAAGCTGCGTCAGCTGTTTATCTCTGGTGTCGTGGCCGCCTGTGACATGGAAGTATTGCTCACGTTGTTGCCAAAACGATGCCTTTGCCGGCATTGCCCATTCGACAAATGTGATCAATCGATTTGATGCAGCGCGTTTTCACCAGAATTTATCCCAACTCAAACAGGTAGCACTGTGACGAAAGACGAACTGCGCGCGGAACTAGAGCGCCAGGAACAACGTTACAAGGAAGTTTACGGCGGAGAAGTCACCACTTACGCCGCTCAACCCGAACCGGAACGCAAACCCTGGCGTAAGCGCGCCACCGTTCAGGATCAGGTTTTCCAGCAAGAACTTCAGAAAATGGAAAAGGAACTCAAAGCCGAAGAGCCGTGACTGCTTCGGCCCGATCCTTACAAGGGCCTGCCTGTACACCTGTTAAAAGCGGGATGTATGGATGTCGCCTTGCGCGCCCGCTACGAGCGGGCAGCGGCCCCACCGTCGTCGAATCAGGCGGTTTTTTGATATCTGACCTATTTCTCAGATTTTTCATACAAGCTTTCAAGCCCCCGCCCCTGCGGCTCGAATGGCTAACGATTGCGATTTTTTCGAAGAAAATCAATAACTTAAAAAACGCAGCAAAACCCTTGGGTTTTGGGTGTTGCGACCAAAAAAATCATTGAAGAATGTTACCGACGAGCAGCTAGTGCATTGATTGACACTCTTTTCTGGCATAATCGCGCCCCCTTATGACCGGGTCAGAAAACCTTCATGATCGATTTATTCAGCGGACTGGATGCTTGGGTGCTTGTGAGCCTCTTGCTCGCCCTGGCCTTTGTCCTCGCCTTCGAGTTCATCAACGGCTTTCATGACACCGCTAACGCGGTGGCCACCGTTATCTACACCAAAGCCATGCCGCCTCACCTGGCGGTGTTCTTCTCCGGTGTGTTCAACTTCCTCGGCGTGCTGCTGGGCGGCGTTGGCGTGGCGTATGCCATCGTTCACCTGCTGCCGGTGGAGCTGCTGATCAATGTGAACACCGGCCATGGCCTGGCGATGGTGTTCTCGTTGCTCGCCGCAGCCATCACCTGGAACCTGGGCACCTGGTACTTCGGTATCCCCGCCTCCAGCTCCCATACCTTGATCGGTTCGATCCTCGGCGTGGGCCTGGCGAACGCCTTGATCAACGAAATTCCGTTGGCCGATGGCGTGAACTGGCAGAAGGCGATCGATATCGGCATGTCGCTGGTGTTCTCGCCAATGGCCGGTTTCCTGATCGCCGCGCTGATCCTGATCGGTCTTAAATGGTGGCGTCCGCTGTCGAAGATGCACAAGACACCGGAGCAGCGCCGCAAGATCGACGACAAGAAACACCCGCCGTTCTGGAATCGCCTGGTATTGGTGATTTCGGCCATGGCCGTGAGTTTCGTGCACGGTTCCAACGATGGCCAGAAAGGTATCGGCCTGATCATGCTGGTCCTGATCGGTATCGTGCCGGCGCAGTTCGTCCTCGACCTGAACAGCACGACCTATCAGATCGAGCGGACCCGCGACGCCACGCTGCACCTGAGCCAGTTCTACCAGCGCAACTCGGAAACCCTGGGCGAGTTCCTGGCCCTGGGCAAGAGCGTGGAAGGCGATCTGCCGGAGAAATTCCGTTGCAACCCGCAACAGACCGAACCGACCATCGCCGCCCTGCTCGGCACCCTCAAGGGTGTAGCGGACTACCACTCGCTGTCGTCGGAAAGCCGCATCGAAGTCCGTCGCTACCTGCTCTGCCTGGACGACACCGCGAAGAAAGTCAGCAAGCTGCCAACGCTCGGCGCCCGTGAAAAGGCTGACCTGGACAAGCTGCGCAAAGACCTGACCACCACCACTGAGTACGCCCCGTTCTGGGTGATCCTCGCGGTTGCACTGGCCTTGGGCCTGGGCACCATGGTCGGCTGGAAACGCGTGGTCCTGACCATTGGCGAGAAGATCGGCAAGCAAGGCATGACTTACTCCCAAGGCATGTCGGCGCAGATCACCACCGCCAGCCTGATCGGCCTGGCGAACATCTTCAGCCTGCCGGTTTCCACTACCCACGTGCTGTCTTCCGGCGTGGCGGGCACCATGGTCGCCAACAAAAGCGGCCTGCAAGGCGGCACCGTCAAAACCATCCTGCTGGCCTGGGTATTGACCCTGCCAGCCACGGTGGCCCTGTCGGCCGGGTTGTTCTGGCTCGCTTCGAAGGCACTTGGCAGCTGACAGGCAGCCAAACGAAAAAGGCGCGTTCCGTGAGGACCGCGCCTTTTTTATTGCCGCCAATCGCAAAAAATCACTGTAGGAGCGAGCTCTGCTCGCGAAGACCGCAAGGACAACGCGTACATTCAGGCAGCCCGCGTCAACGTTGGCGTCCATCGCGAGCAGAGCTCGCTCCTACAGGGTTACGTGTTTACCGATAGTTTTTCGCAGGCAAAAAAAGGGCAACCGAAGTTGCCCAAAATGCCTTGCGTGCTCATTACATCCAGAAGGAACTACGGTTACTTGCGCTTGTGCGAATCCTTCCAGATAAAAAGTCCGAACCCTGCAAAAAACACAAACATGAGGCTGACAGTCAGCACTCCGGCGATCACCACGTTGTCGAAAAACATGACGCGTCTCCTGAACTTGCCCTGTTGCGATAGGGCTAAGTTAACCAAACGGGCAGGAGAGAATATTGACCGGGATCAATGTCGCCCGAGGCTGGGCAAGAGGAAGGGAGAAGTTTGACCCGCATCAATGAATGCGGGGGAGGTTCAGCGCTTTTTCGGTTTGTTTTTCGGCTTCTTCTTGGCCTTGCCCAACGGCATGGCCTGTTCGAACGCCTGGCGAACTTCATTGAGCCGTTTGTCATTGAGGTCATGAACACGCTTGGCGCGTTCGGCGTTGAGGTCAATCAGCTTGTCGTCTTGGCTCATGGCAGTCAGTGCATCGCTTGAAATGAAATTCGGCCGCCGTGGCGTTCGGCAACCCTGCGCCAATAATGCGGCCTGACGGCCGCGCTGACCAGCCTGCGCTCAAATCTCGATATCGACCCACAACCCCTGCCGCGGCTGATCTTCCATCAGCGGCGCCACCGGTACGGTGTTGTCGGCATTGAGTTCGTCGCCGGGAATCGCCAGGTGAGCCTCAGGGTCATTGTCGGCTTCGTGGCGACGGCGCTCCTGCTCCTGTCTGCGGCGCTGTTCCTCGCGCAGCACCAGGCCGTCCTCTTCGGGATTGCGTTTTTGCAGGTCGATGGTGCTTTCGCTGGAGCTTTCCTGCACCGGCACCACCGGGGGAATATCCGGACGCTGGCGGATCGGATCCGTCTGTGAAGTGATCGGCACGGCACTCAAGGGGAGCATCGGTGGCAGCATGGTTTTCGGTCTCCTGTCAGCAGGCTGTCGGCTGCGGCGATGGCGACTTGAGCCATCGGTCGCAAACTGTGACCCAATCGGCACTCATTAGTGGACCGGGCGGCGCGTCATGCACAGGTGGTCTAACGTATGACTGTGAGTTTTTCTGAGAGTCCTTTGGCCCTGAAGCCCTCATTCCGTTAAGATAGCCCGCTTTTTCAAGGTGGGAGTCAGGCAGCATGGCGCAGCAGTATCAACCGGGGCAACGCTGGATCAGTGACAGCGAAGCCGAGCTGGGTTTAGGCACCGTTCTGGCACAGGACGGCCGCTTGTTGACCGTGCTCTACCCGGCCACTGGCGACACTCGCCAGTACGCGCTACGGAATGCGCCCCTTACCCGCGTGCGGTTTTCGCCGGGTGACTCCATCACTCATTTCGAAGGCTGGAAACTGACCGTTCGCGAAGTCGACGACATTGATGGCCTGCTGGTTTACCACGGCCTCAACGCGCAGAACGAAGTGGTCACCCTGCCGGAAACCCAACTGTCGAACTTCATCCAGTTCCGCCTGGCCAGCGACCGTCTGTTCGCCGGCCAGATCGACCCGCTGGCCTGGTTCTCCCTGCGTTACCACACCCTGGAACACACCAGCCGCCAGTTGCAGTCCTCCCTTTGGGGCCTGGGCGGCGTGCGTGCGCAACCCATCGCGCACCAGTTGCACATCGCCCGCGAAGTCGCCGACCGTATCGCACCACGGGTTCTGCTGGCCGACGAAGTGGGCCTGGGCAAAACCATCGAAGCCGGCCTGGTGATCCATCGCCAATTGCTCTCGGGCCGCGCCAGCCGTGTGCTGATCCTGGTTCCGGAAAACCTGCAGCACCAGTGGCTGGTAGAAATGCGCCGCCGCTTCAACCTGCAGGTCGCGCTGTTCGACGAAGAGCGCTTCATCGAAAGCGATGCCAGCAACCCGTTCGAAGACACCCAGCTCGCGCTGGTCGCGCTCGAATGGCTGGTGGACGACGAAAAAGCCCAGGACGCGCTGTTCGCCGCCGGCTGGGACTTGCTGGTGGTCGACGAAGCTCACCACCTGGTGTGGCACGAAGATCAGGCCAGCCCTGAATACACCTTGGTCGAGCAACTCGCTGAAACCATTCCCGGCGTACTGCTGTTGACCGCCACCCCGGAACAACTCGGCCAGGACAGCCACTTCGCCCGTCTGCGCCTGCTCGACCCGAACCGTTTCCATGACCTGCACGCCTTCCGTGCCGAAAGCGAAAACTATCGCCCGGTGGCCGAAGCCGTTCAGGAGTTGCTGGACCAGGGTCGCCTGTCGCCGCAAGCGCACAAGACCATCCACGGTTTCCTCGGCAACGAAGGCGAAGCCCTGCTGGCCGCCGTCAACGATGGCGACACCGAAGCCAGCGCGCGCCTGGTGCGCGAACTGCTCGACCGCCACGGCACCGGCCGCGTGCTGTTCCGCAACACCCGCGCCGCTGTGCAGGGTTTCCCGGAGCGCAAGCTGCACCCGTATCCGTTGCCGTGCCCGGACGAATACCTCGAACTGCCCCTGGGCGATCACGCCGAGCTGTACCCGGAAGTCAGCTTCCAGGCCCAGCCGGATGCCAACGAAGAAGAACGCTGGTGGAAATTCGACCCGCGCGTCGAATGGCTGATCGACCAGTTGAAGATGCTCAAGCGCACCAAAGTGCTGGTGATCTGCGCCCACGCCGAAACCGCCATGGACCTGGAAGACGCCCTGCGCGTGCGTTCCGGCATCCCGGCCACGGTGTTCCACGAGGGCATGAACATCCTCGAGCGTGACCGCGCCGCCGCCTACTTCGCCGACGAAGAATTTGGCGCGCAAGTGCTGATCTGCTCGGAAATCGGCAGTGAAGGCCGCAACTTCCAGTTCTCCCATCACCTGGTGCTGTTCGACCTGCCGTCCCACCCGGACCTGCTTGAGCAACGTATCGGGCGTCTGGACCGGATCGGCCAGAAGCACATCATCGAACTGCACGTGCCGTACCTGGAAACCAGCCCGCAAGAGCGCCTGTTCCAGTGGTACCACGAAGCGCTGAACGCCTTCCTCAACACCTGCCCGACCGGCAACGCCCTGCAGCACCAGTTCGGCCCGCGCCTGCTGCCGCTGCTCGAAGAAGCCGACGACGGCGAGTGGCAAGCGCTGATCGACGAAGCCCGCACCGAACGCGAGCGCCTGGAAGCCGAGTTGCACACCGGCCGTGACCGTTTGCTGGAGCTGAACTCCGGTGGCGCGGGCGAAGGCGTTGCGCTGGTGGAAGATATCCTCGAGCAAGACGATCAGTTCGCCCTGCCGATCTACATGGAAACCCTGTTCGACGCCTTCGGCATCGACAGCGAAGACCATTCGGAAAACGCGCTGATCCTCAAGCCGAGCGAAAAAATGCTCGACGCCAGCTTCCCGCTGGGCGACGACGAAGGCGTGACCATCACGTACGACCGTAACCAGGCGCTGTCTCGCGAAGACATGCAGTTCATCACCTGGGAACACCCGATGGTGCAGGGCGGCATGGATCTGGTGCTGTCCGGCTCGATGGGCAACACCGCCGTGGCGCTGATCAAGAACAAGGCGCTCAAGCCGGGCACCGTGTTGCTGGAACTGCTGTATGTCAGCGAAGTGGTTGCCCCGCGCTCGCTGCAACTGGGCCGCTACCTGCCGCCGGCCGCCCTGCGCTGCCTGCTCGATACCAACGGCAACGACCTGTCGGCCCGCGTGGCGTTCGAAACCTTGAACGACCAGCTCGAAAGCGTGCCGCGTGCCAGCGCCAACAAGTTCATCCAGGCCCAGCGCGACCAGTTGACGCCGCGGATCAACGCCGGTGAAGCGAAGATCCTGCCTCGCCACACCGAACGTGTCGCCGAGGCGCAGCGTCGCCTGGCAGCCGATACCGACGAAGAACTGGCGCGCCTGACCGCCTTGCAAGCGGTCAACCCGACCGTGCGTGACAGCGAACTGGTGGCCCTGCGCAAACAACGCGAGCAAGGCCTGGCCATGCTCGACAAGGCTGCGCTGCGACTGGAAGCGATTCGGGTGTTGGTGGCGGGTTAAGTCCCCTGCTCTACCCTGCTAAAAAGAAGGCCCGCAGTGATGCGGGCCTTTTTTTATCTGATTTTTGTGGTGATGCCGATGGCCTCATCGCGGGCAAGTCGGATCGCCGCACCGCCGCTCCCACAGGTTTAGAATTGACCACATAACTTGTGAACAACACTAACCACTGTGGGAGCGGCGGTGCGGCGATCCGACTTGCCCGCGATGGCGGCTAGGCAGTCACTGCAGAACCATCAGGCTCAACCACCGCCACCAACCCTTCCTTCATCCGCTTGGCATCCCGCACGAAACACCGCGAAGCCAGGAACAGAAACACCACGGTGAACAGCAGCGCCACCGGAATCAGGTACATCGCGTCATGCAGGCCGACCGCCTTGAAGGCCTCGGTCATCTGTTCGGCACCCGCCGCGAGCATCGCCGTGTGGGCGAAGTGATCGGACAACGCGCCGACCACTACCGGGCCAAGACCACCGCCCAACAGATACAGTCCGGCGAAGAACAACGCCATGGCCGTCGCCCGCAGACGCGGCTCGACTACATCCTGAATCGCCGTATAGACGCAGGTATAGAAGTTGTAGGCAAACAGCCAGCCCAGACTGAACACGGCGACAAAAACGCCGATCTCGATCCGCCCGGAATGCAGCGCCCACGCGGTGCACACCGTCGAAATCACCAGGCTGAACGCCGCAAACAACAGTCGACCGTTGGCGACTCGCTGGTGAATCTTGTCCGCGATCCAGCCGCCCAGGGTCAGGCCGACCAACCCGGTCACGCCGACGATAACCCCGGTAGCGACCGCCGCTTCCTGCAATGGCATCAGGAAATAACGCTGCAGCATCGGCACCAGGAACGAGTTGCAGGCATAGGTGGCGAAGTTGAAACACAGGCCGGCCATCACCAGCCACAGGAAGGTCGGCACCGCCAATACCCGTCGGATCGGCCGATCGATCTTTTCCTGCGAGACCTGAACGCTCTCGGCGGCGCCGCGCTTCGGTTCCTTGATGAAAAACATGAAGATCGCAAGGATCAGCCCGGGCACCGCCGCGATAAAGAACGGTGCGCGCCAGCTGTCGAAGGCCTTGACCATCGCGCCGATGGTGAAGAACGCCAGCAACAGCCCCAATGGCAGCCCGAGCATGAAGATACCCATGGCCCGGGCCCGGCGGTGCGCCGGGAACAAGTCGCCGATCAGCGAGTTGGCGGCTGGCGCGTAACTGGCCTCGCCAATGCCCACGCCCATGCGCACGATCAGGAAACTCCAGAAACTGCCCACCATGCCGTTGACGGCGGTCAACCCGCTCCACACCGCCAACCCCCACCCCATCAGTTTGCTGCGCGAGCCGGTATCGGCCATGCGTCCGAGCGGCAAGCCGGCAATGGCGTAGACGAGGGTGAATGCCGTCCCGATGATCCCCAACTGGAAATCACTGAGGTGCCACTCCATGCGAATGGGCTCGATGATGATGGCCGGGATGGTGCGGTCGAAAAAATTGAACAGGTTGGCCAGGAACAACAGGAACAGGATGCGCCAGGCATTGGCCGCTTGGGTCGAGTTCTGCATGGATCCGTCTCTTTTATTGTTATTGGGGCGTCACTGCCCCCGGACTTTGCAATCTAGACAGGCCAGGCACAACTGTCTTTCATTATTCGCCAGGCTGATACCTGCCCATGGCGCACACTCACAGGGTATTTCGCAGCCCGTCCGGTTGATGAAAAATACCTCTCGCCCCCCCTTCCCAAGCCGATGGCGAAGCCTAGAATAGCGGCCTTGATTCCCCCCCCTGTGTCTCCACTCCTCCTTACGATAATCGCCCATGTCCGAAGCCAGTCCGTGTCTGAATTGCGGTGCCTGCTGTTCTCATTTTCGCGTGTCATTTTTCTGGGGTGAGTGCGCTCGTCCGGGGGGACGGTACCCGATGAGCTTGTCGAGCAAATCAGCCCCAGCCGGGTCGCGATGATCGGCACCGGCTGCAAACCCGTGCGCTGCACCAGTCTGGTGGGAGATGTCGGC
Source organism: Pseudomonas sp. S2_H10 (assembly GCF_054668285.1). Classification (NCBI taxonomy): domain Bacteria; kingdom Pseudomonadati; phylum Pseudomonadota; class Gammaproteobacteria; order Pseudomonadales; family Pseudomonadaceae; genus Pseudomonas; species Pseudomonas sp. S2_H10. The sequence continues at coordinate 5,136,630 of NZ_CP162754.1, read as the reverse complement.
AGTACGGTGCAGTGCTCGATCTACGAAAAACGCTCCAGCACCTGTCGGGAGTTCGATGCGTCCTGGGTCGATGGCCTGGCCAACCCCGATTGCGACGCCGCCCGCGCCGCCTTCGGCTTGCCGGCCCTGCAACCCGCGTTCGAGACGCCTCAGAAGCAAATCGCCTGAGTATTAGCACCAATCGCTATTAGGCTAATGTAAAAATGATTGGCACCAATGTGCCACTACCGCTTGCGCTCCACCCATGCCCTCTATACTCCAAGACATTCGTCGGCGCTCTTGCGCCGGCCTGAGGGATAACGATGGGGCATGCTATGGAGTGGCTTGGTGCGCATTTCATTGCCGAGCTACCAGAGAGTGGACAGGTCATACTCAATTGCACACATGACCCTTTTCTGGTGCTGCTGGCTTATCTGGTCGCCTGTGTCGGCTGTTTCGCGACGCTGGACATGGCCGAGCGGGTTGCTCACGCTGAAAAATCCGCATCCCAGACGCGCTGGCGCTGGGTGGGCAGCGGGTGCCTGGCCGGCGGTATCTGGGCCATGCACTTCGTCGGGATGCTGGCATTCCAGGCGCCCGTCGACCTGCACTATCAACTGCCTGTCACGGTGTTCTCGCTGACCATCGCGCTGCTCGCCGCGTGGCTGGCCATGCAGACCCTCAGTCGTCCTGATTTGAGTTTTCAACGGTGCCTGAAGGCATCCATCGGGGTTGGCCTGGGTATCGCGACCATGCATTACGTGGGCATGACGGCCATGCACTCCAGTGCTTCGGTCTATTACCACCCAGGCCTGTTTGCCCTGTCCATCGCGATCGCGATCGGCGCCGCGCTGGCAGCCTTGTTGCTGGCCTGGTATCTGCGCAACGGCGCCGGCATGCTGCATCAGCTCTTCAAATACTGCGCCAGCCTGTTGCTCGGGGCGGGCATCCTCGGCATGCACCTCACGGCCATGGCCGCCTTCAACCTGGTGCTGCCCGAAGGCAGCCTGCCTGCGCAGAACGGCGAGCACAGTCACCTGCAACTGGCGCTGACCGTGACGGTCATGACGCTGCTGATCATCGGCAGCAGCATCAGCGCTGCACTGGCGGACAAGAAACTGCAACACAAGGACCACGACCTGCAACGGGTCAACTCCCTGCTCAGCCAGCTGGATCAGGCGCGCATGTCGCTGCAACAGGTGGCGCACTACGACGCGCTGACCAACCTGATCAACCGCCGAGGGTTCAATCAGATCTTCGCCGAAAAACTCATCGAGAAAACCAACGAAGGCGGAATGCTGGCGGTCCTGTTCCTGGACATCGACCATTTCAAGCGGATCAACGACAGCCTTGGCCACGATGCCGGCGACGAGTTGCTCAAAGTGCTTGCCGGGCACATCAAGAGCTCGGTTCGCAGTCACGAAGATGTGGTCGCACGCTTCGGCGGCGACGAGTTCTGCCTGCTCATCGACCTGCATGACCGTGACGAGGCGCGCCAGCTGGCGCAACGGATCATGCTTAAAATGAAGGATCCCATCGAGCTGGCCGGACGGCGCATGGTGATGACCACCAGCATCGGCATCAGCCTGTTTCCGGAAGACGGCAAGACCTGTGAAGAACTGCTGAAGAACGCCGACCTGGCGCTGTATCAGTCCAAGGGCAGCGGCCGCAACGGCCTGAATTTTTTCAGCGCCAACCTGAAAACCCGTGCCACGCTGGAGCTGCAACTGGAAGAAGAGTTGCGCCACGCCCTGCGTGAAGACTCCGGCCTGATGCTCTACTACCAACCGATATACGACCTCAAGACCGGTCAGGTCAGCAAGCTCGAAGCCTTGATCCGCTGGCAGCACCCGGTCCACGGTTTCCTTGTACCGGATCGTTTTATCGCCATCGCCGAGGCCAACGGCCTGATCGCCGAGCTGGACAACTGGGTGCTGCGCAAGGCCTGCGAGGATCTGGCCGAGTTGTCGCGCCAGGGCTGTGAAGACCTGAAGATCGCCGTGAATTGCTCGCCCCTGAACCTGGCGCGCGAAGAACTGGCCGATGAAATCGAGTTCGCATTGCGGGTGGCCGGGGTGGCCCCCCAGCGGCTGGAACTGGAAGTCACGGAAAATGCCTTGATGGGCAATATCGCCAACACACTGGTGTTGCTGCGACAGATACGCGCCCTCGGCGTATCGCTGTCCATCGACGACTTCGGCACCGGCTATTCATCCCTGGCCTACCTCAAGCGCTTGCCGCTCAACACACTGAAAATCGACCGCTCGTTCATCCAGGACATCCCCAAGGCGACCCAGGACATGGAGATTGTCCAGGCGATTATCGTCATGGCCCACACCCTGCAACTGCAAGTGGTCACCGAAGGGGTCGAAACCTTCGAGCAATACCAGTTCCTGGAAGACCATGGCTGTGACTTCGTCCAGGGCTATCTGCTCAGCCGGCCGGTGCCGCTGACCGAACTGCTTCCGGTGCTAGACGAAATCAACCAGCGCAAGCACGCCTACACCGTCACGACGCTGAGCCTGGCTCACGGTACATCTGCACTAATGTAGACGGGTCTTTTTCGAGGAAACCCTGACTCCCGTGCAGGCGCATCAGCTGCGCGGCCAGCCCGCTGATCGGTGTCGCCGAGCCTTGCTCGCGGGAAAACTTCACCGCCGCGTCCAGATCCTTGAGCAACGTGCGCACGTGCCACTTGACCGGTTCGAAACGGTTTTCCGCCATCTGCGGGGCAAGGAACTGCAAGGGTTTCGAATCGGCAAAACCACCGGCCAGCGCTTCGGCGATCCGGCTGGCATCTACCCCGGAACGTTCCGCCAACGCGACCACTTCGGCAATCACCAAGGCATTGCAGGCGACGATCATCTGGTTGCACGCCTTGGTCACCTGCCCTGCCCCGACGCCGCCCATGTGCGTCACGCGCTGCCCCAGGCGCAACAGGACAGGCCGGACCCGTTCCAGGTCCTGCGCTTCACCGCCGACCATGATCGCCAGGCTTCCAGCCTCGGCGCCGACCACTCCACCGGAGACCGGCGTGTCGAGCCAGCCCATGCCGGTTTTAGCGGCAAGCTCCGCGGCCATTTCCCGCGTGGCGTTGGGTTCCAGACTGGAAAAATCCACCAGCAACTGGCCCTTTTTTGCCCCCTCGACAATGCCTGTCGGAGCAAACACCACCTCGCGCACCACCGACGTATCCGCCAGACACAACATCACCACATCAGCGTGCCGGCACAGTTCTGCCGGGCTGGAGACCTGGCGTGCACCCGCCTCCACCAGCGGCTTGCACTTGTCCGGATTGCGATTCCATACCGCCAGCTGATAACCCGCGGCCAGCAGGCGGCGGCACATCGGCAACCCCATCAGGCCGATCCCGGCAAACCCCAACGAAGGTAGCGTTGACATCATTTAGCCTCCTTTTGATTAAAGATCGCCAAATATTGGCCGATTCATCATGACTTAGGAAAGGATTCACCCCGAGCAATGCTCAGGTCAAAGACCAAGGCAAGGTCCAAGTACGCGCTGAAAAAAGACGCGATTGTATTCCGTGACGGTTCGACGACAGTGAGTCGGCCAACCAATCAGCCCAGGTAGATGGCGAACAATGACTTCTAAAAACAACCCGGCCACTGCGGTAACCGATCTGACGTTGAGCCCAGCGGCCAACAGCCCGTCATCACCGAAGCCATTGATTCAATCGCGCCCGCTGGCGACCCAGCAATACCTGTACTTCACCGAAACCAACACCGACCGTATCCTCGACAACCTCGACGGCCTGCGCGACATGGTGTTCCCGCGCGCACCGCATCTGGAAGGCGACAGCGAACAGCACAACGATCAGGAATTCCCGTCGGTGTGCCTGATCGGCCTGGGCCGTTGCGGCTCGAACATCGCGCTGGACGTGGCGGAACTGGTGTACAACGCCCGCAAGTTCTACCTCAACGAATTCAACAACGAAGATCGCCTGTCGCCGGACAAGCGTTTTGCCGAAAAGGGCTACAGCCCGGCCCGATGGATCCGCAACAACCTGCGCCTGGGCCAGAACAAGAACACCAAGCCGGTGTTCCTGGTCGAGCCGCTGGTGATGCTCGGCGACCTGGACAAGGACATCGCCGGACGCATCCGCTTCTCGCGCAAGGGCGAAAAAAGCGGCTTCCTGCGCGACTACAGCAAGATGAAAATCATGGATTTGTCGGAAGTCCACGCCGGTGGCGCCGGTAACGCGCCGATCCTCGGCCAGTACCTGGCCAAGATCATCCTGAACAAGGACACCCAGCGTTTCTCCAGCCCTGACTGGAAGATGATTCACTCGTACCTGATCGACAGCTGCGGCATCAAGGCCAACCAGTCGCGCCTGTATTTCTCGATCTTCAGTGCCGGCGGCGGTACCGGCTCGGGCATGGCCTCGGAGTTCGGCCTGGCCCAGCAGCACTCGTACATGAACAAGACGTTCGACACCAAACCGATGGACGAGCACGACAGCAAGAGCGGTCACTCCTTCGTCTTCGAACCGATCTTCACCAGTGGCATCTGCGTGCTGCCGAACATTTCCGACCACCGCAGTGAAATGTCCGAGGCGCTGCACATCAACGCCGGCCGCCTGCTGTGCAAATACCTGTCGGAAGAGTGGGATTTTTCCTACAACTTCGCCAACGAAGACAGCAGCGAAGCCAGCGTCATGGGCCGCATCCGCCCGTGGAACGCGATGATGCTGATATCCAACGACATCATGCGTTACGCCGAAGAGAACGATGACGGCAACATCCAGAACATTGATGTCAATGCCATGGAGAAGCATGCCAACCAATACATCTCGCAGCAGATCTTCAACATTCTGACGGCCCAGGCGGTGACCACCGACTACGACCAGAACTATTTCCGTCGCGCCGGCATCGACATCGGCGAAACCATCCGCCTGGACGCCAACGATCTGTTCATGAGCCTGGCCGGCCCGGTGGCGATTGCCTACGCCGAGTCCGTGGTGCCGGAAACCCCGCCGCCGAGCAGTGACAAGTTCAAAGTGTTCGAGAAAGAGCCGCAGCGCCTGAACATCGACGACCTGTTCTTCCGCTCGATCGACCTGCCGCACTTCAACAAGGTCACCCAGGCCATCGAAGGCATCAGCCTGCTGCCGATCGAGTCCAAGCGCTATCGCGCGTCGCTGGAGCAATACAAGAATTCGGGCTACGACGCGGCCGCGCTGCACGACCTGCACTTCTTCAAGAACTGCTCGTCGGTGGTGTCGATCGTGTCCCTGCCCAAGGACTACAAGCTGTCCTACATGGACCTGAACCGGTTGAAGACTCACCTCAACAGCCTGTTCCCCAACACCACGCTCAAGCGTTACGCGCTGGTGATCGGTGCTTCGGCCAACCTGTCGTTGACCACCCTGATCGCCAAGAGCCCGTGCCTGTCGGACGATTTCCTGACGCTGATCGTGGCCTTCATCAAGCGCTGCTTCGCGAAGACGCCGTACCGTTTCGACGAAACCCTGGACAACTCGATCCTGGACTTCATCGTCCAGGAAGAATTCGACGAAGACCGTATCGACGACTTGCTCAACGAATTCGAGAACCCGGCGAAGATCCTCGATACCAACTGGTACGCGATCAAACCGATGTACGAGAAGAAGTACCGCGAGCTGATCAACGACAAGGAAAAGTTCGTCTCGATCAACGACATCCGCTTGTCCCGCGATTGCGTGAAGAAAGCGATCAAGTACCTGCGCGAGATCTACCGTCACCGCATCGGCAAGACCAAGGTGATTTCGTTGAATAACCACACAGGCAAGACTTTCTCGGTCTGATCCAGAACCGAGTTGCTCCAATCGCTGGCAAGCCAGCTCCCACAGGTTCGTGGCGGACACATTAATTGTGAACGTCCCGGACATTGTGGGAGCTGGCTTGCCAGCGATAAGGCCCTGAAATTCGCTGAGGAGTTCAGCCATCCCAACATCCAGAAACAATTGAGCAGCCGTTCAACTACCCTCCCAACTGTTCCCGTTACGTTTACGTCACCGTGAGGCTGTGGCCTTTCTCTACGGCAACCTGCCATCACGCTACTCGGCTACACACTTTTCCCTTTGAAAGGCGCGCACCAATAAGGTGCGACCTTTAAGCCTGCGCCCTTTCCTGGATCAGAATCCACGGCGAAACCACCACGGCCCACAACGGCGGATTACGCTCAAAAAGATCCAGCGCCCGCGTTTCAGAGAGCTTGGCGAGTTTGTCAGCGACCAGCCAGGCAGCCACTTTCTCCCCCTCATCCTGGGCCACGGCCTCGGCGGCAGCGATCAAATCCAGGCCGGGATCGACCCACAATAGGGCACCCTTGGCGAAGAACGGTTCCAGCTCTTTCCAGGTAATAGATGCGGTTTCACCAAGCAGCTTGGCATAGAGGGTGCTAGGTTCTTGATTCATGGGACTGTCCGGAAAAGAAATCGACGGCGAATGATAACGTCGGTGGTCTGGCAGAAAAACCCGGATGCAATTGAGTGACCGAAATGAAAAGCGCAGGAAAGCCAGGGAATGCACCGAATCCGGCTATAAGCCCCTCAACGCCCCCGCCGCAATTCTGTCTTTTACTTTCAATAAAGCGACACTTGCAGGTTTTGTCCCCCGGCGCTGCCTTCCCAGGCTGACAATCGGCGCTCTACACTGTACCGGTACAGTTGCCGAGGGACTTTTCCGGGGAATGTCGCAGATATCTGACCCGGTTCTGCTGCTTTCGGCGCCAGGACTATAAAAACTACAACAGTAAGAGTGGAGCACTATGACTAAGGCTACTAAGCAGATTTCCAAACTGTTTGCCGCTATGGTTCTGGCCGGGGTTGCCAGCCATTCGTTCGCAGCTGACACCATCAAGATCGGCATCGCCGGCCCTAAAACCGGCCCTGTAGCCCAATACGGCGACATGCAGTTCAGTGGCGCCAAAATGGCCATCGAACAGATCAACGCCAAAGGCGGCGTAGACGGCAAGAAACTCGAAGCCGTTGAATACGATGACGCCTGTGATCCGAAACAAGCCGTGGCTGTAGCGAACAAGGTCGTCAACGACGGCGTCAAGTTCGTGGTCGGTCACCTGTGCTCCAGCTCCACTCAACCGGCTTCGGACATCTACGAAGACGAAGGCGTGATCATGATCACCCCGGCTGCCACCAGCCCGGACATCACCGCCCGTGGTTACAAAATGGTGTTCCGCACCATCGGCCTGGACAGCGCCCAGGGCCCTGCCGCCGGTAACTACATCGCCGACTTCGTCAAGCCGAAGATCGTTGCTGTCCTGCACGACAAGCAACAATACGGTGAAGGCATCGCCACCGCCGTGAAGAAAACCCTGGAAGGCAAAGGCGTCAAGGTTGCCGTGTTCGAAGGCGTCAACGCCGGCGACAAGGACTTCTCCTCGATGATCGCCAAGCTCAAGCAAGCCAACGTCGACTTCGTCTACTACGGCGGCTACCACCCGGAACTGGGCCTGATCCTGCGTCAATCCCAGGAGAAAGGCCTGAAAGCCAAGTTCATGGGTCCGGAAGGCGTGGGTAACGACTCCATTTCGCAGATCGCCAAGGACGCATCCGAAGGCCTGCTAGTGACCCTGCCGAAATCCTTCGACCAGGATCCGGCCAACATCGCCCTGGCTGACGCGTTCAAGGCCAAGAAAGAAGATCCAAGCGGTCCGTTCGTGTTCCCGGCCTACTCGGCTGTGGAAGTGATCGCCGAAGGTATCAAGGCTGCCAAGTCCGAAGACTCCGCCAAAGTGGCTGAAGCTATCCACAAAGGCACCTTCAAGACCCCGACCGGCGACCTGAGCTTCGACGAGAAAGGCGACCTGAAAGACTTCAAATTCGTGGTTTACGAGTGGCACTTCGGCAAACCAAAAACTGAAGCCAAGCCTCAGTAAGGCGTTGCCTGACTGACTGCCAACAAAGCCCACGGCGTGCCGTGGGCTTTGTTTTACGAACGTATTTGGGCCGCGCTGGCGTGATCCGCCAGTCTCCCCACCTGAAAATCTCAAAACCGTCATCAGCGGTTCGCTGGCAAACCCCGGATTCGAAGTGGATGCAGATCCACGGGGCCCGGGCGGGAAAATGACTCCACCAGTGAAATGCGTATCAGGTTTTTAGGAGCGCTGTAATGCCTGACATCTATCACTTTTTCCAACAGCTGGTTAATGGCCTGACCATTGGCAGCACGTATGCCCTGATCGCCATCGGCTATACGATGGTTTACGGCATCATTGGAATGATCAACTTCGCCCACGGCGAGGTGTACATGATCGGCTCCTACGTGGCGTTCATCGCCATCGCCGGGCTGGCCATGCTGGGACTCGACAGCGTTCCGCTGTTGATGACCGCCGCTTTCCTGGCAACCATCGTCGTCACCAGTGCCTACGGCTACAGCATCGAACGGATCGCCTACCGCCCCTTGCGCGGCAGCAACCGTCTGATCCCGCTGATCTCCGCCATCGGCATGTCGATCTTCCTGCAGAACACCGTTCTGCTGGCGCAAGACTCCAAGGACAAATCCATCCCCAACCTGATTCCGGGCAACTTTGCCTTCGGGCCAGGTGGCGCACATGAAGTGCTGATTTCCTACATGCAAATCGTGGTGTTCGTGGTGACCCTGGTCGCCATGCTCGGCCTGACCCTGTTCATCTCCCGCTCCCGCCTGGGCCGCGCCTGCCGCGCCTGCGCCGAAGACATCAAGATGGCCAACCTGCTGGGTATCAACACCAACAACATCATCGCCCTGACCTTCGTCATCGGTGCTGCGCTGGCGGCCATCGCGGCCGTGCTGCTGAGCATGCAATACGGCGTGATCAACCCGAACGCCGGTTTCCTGGTCGGCCTCAAGGCCTTCACCGCAGCGGTACTGGGCGGTATCGGCAGCATTCCGGGCGCCATGCTCGGCGGGCTCGTATTGGGAGTGGCGGAAGCCTTTGGTGCCGATATCTTCGGCGACCAGTACAAGGACGTCGTGGCGTTCGGCCTGCTGGTTCTGGTGCTGTTGTTCCGGCCAACCGGCCTGCTGGGCCGTCCGGAGGTTGAGAAGGTATGACTAGGAATCTTAAACAGGCGCTGTTCAGCGCCTTGCTGGTGTGGGCCGTGGCCTACCCGGTACTCGGTCTGAAGCTGACCATCGTCGGCATCAACCTCGAAGTTCATGGCACCAGCGACACCACCCTGATCACCATCGCGGTGTGCTCGGTGCTGATGTTCCTGCGTGTCTTGTTCGACCAGCAGATCAGCTCGGCCTGGCGTTCTTCGCCAAGCATGCCGCTGATTCCGGCCAAGGCCAGCAACTTCCTGACCCTGCCGACCACACAACGCTGGATCATCATCGCGCTGATCGCCGGTGCGCTGGTCTGGCCGTTCTTCGGCTCCCGCGGTGCGGTGGATATCGCCACCCTGGTGCTGATCTACGTGATGCTCGGCCTGGGCCTGAACATCGTGGTCGGTCTGGCCGGTCTGCTCGACCTCGGTTACGTCGGCTTCTACGCCGTCGGCGCCTACAGCTACGCGCTGCTGTCGCACTACTACGGCCTGAGCTTCTGGATCTGCCTGCCGATCGCCGGCCTGATGGCGGCCACCTTCGGCTTCCTGCTGGGCTTCCCGGTGCTGCGTTTGCGTGGTGACTACCTGGCGATCGTGACCCTGGGCTTCGGTGAAATCATCCGTCTGTTCCTGCGTAACCTGACCGGCCTCACTGGCGGTCCGAACGGCATCAGCAACATCGAGAAACCGACGTTCTTCGGCCTGAGCTTCGAACGCAAGGCCGCGGAAGGCCTGCAAACCTTCCATGAGTATTTCGGCCTGGAATACAACTCGATCAACAAGGTGATTTTCCTGTACCTGGTTGCGCTGTTGCTTGCGTTGGGTGCGCTGTTCGTCATCAACCGTTTGCTGCGCATGCCGTTGGGCCGTGCCTGGGAAGCGCTGCGTGAGGACGAAATCGCCTGCCGCGCGCTGGGCCTGAACCCGACCATCATCAAGCTGTCGGCCTTCACCCTGGGCGCGAGCTTCGCCGGTTTCGCCGGTAGTTTCTTCGCTGCCCGCCAAGGCCTGGTGACGCCGGAGTCCTTCACCTTCATCGAGTCGGCGATCATCCTCGCCATCGTGGTGCTGGGTGGCATGGGCTCGCAGCTGGGTGTGATCCTCGCTGCCGTGGTGATGATCCTGCTGCCGGAAATGATGCGTGAGTTCAGTGAGTACCGCATGTTGATGTTCGGTGCCTTGATGGTACTGATGATGATCTGGCGCCCTCAGGGTCTGCTGCCCATGCAACGTCCTCACATGGAGCTGCGCAAATGAGCCGCGAGATCCTTAAAGTAGAAAACCTGAGCATGCGCTTCGGCGGTTTGCTGGCGGTCAACGGCGTTGCCTTGAGCGTGAAAGAGAAACAAGTGGTTGCACTGATCGGCCCCAACGGCGCCGGCAAGACCACCGTGTTCAACTGCCTGACCGGCTTCTACAAGCCGAGCGGCGGCAGCATCCTGCTGGACGGCGAGCCGATCGAAGGCCTGCCCGGCCACAAGATCGCCCTCAAGGGCGTGGTGCGTACCTTCCAGAACGTACGGTTGTTCAAGGACATGACCGCGGTCGAGAACCTCTTGATCGCCCAGCACCGTCACCTGAACACCAACTTCCTGTCCGGCCTGTTCAAGACCCCGTCGTTCCGCAAAAGCGAGCGCGAGGCCATGGACTTCGCCGAGTTCTGGCTGGAAAAGGTCAACCTGAAAGAGTTCGCCAACCGCCCGGCCGGCACCCTGGCCTACGGTCAGCAACGTCGCCTGGAAATCGCCCGCTGCATGATGACCCGCCCGCGGATCCTCATGCTCGACGAACCGGCCGCAGGCCTGAACCCGAAGGAAACCGAGGACCTCAAGGCGCTGATCAGCATGCTGCGTGAAGAGCACAACGTCACCGTTCTGCTGATCGAACACGACATGAAGCTGGTCATGAGCATTTCCGACCACATCGTCGTGATCAACCAGGGCACGCCCCTGGCCGACGGCACGCCGGAACAGATCCGCGACAATCCTGAAGTGATCAAAGCCTACCTGGGGGAAGCGTAAATGCTGCAGTTCGAAAACGTTTCCACCTTCTATGGCAAGATCCAGGCCCTGCACAGCGTCAACGTCGAAGTCCGCCAGGGCGAGATCGTGACCCTGATCGGCGCCAACGGTGCCGGCAAGTCCACGCTGCTGATGACGCTTTGCGGTTCGCCGCGCGCCCACAGCGGCAGCATCCGCTACATGGGTGAGGAACTGGTCGGCCAGGACTCTTCGCAGATCATGCGCAAGAGCATTGCCGTGGTGCCGGAAGGTCGTCGGGTGTTTTCCCGCCTGACCGTGGAAGAAAACCTGTCCATGGGCGGATTCTTCACGGCCAAGGGTGACTATCAGGAACAGATGGACAAGGTCCTCGGACTTTTCCCACGCCTGAAAGAGCGCTTCAGCCAGCGTGGCGGCACCATGTCCGGTGGCGAACAGCAAATGCTCGCCATCGGCCGTGCGCTGATGAGCAAGCCCAAGCTGTTGCTGCTCGACGAGCCCTCCCTGGGCCTGGCACCGATCATCATCCAGCAGATCTTCGACATCATCGAACAACTGCGCAAGGACGGTGTAACGGTGTTCCTGGTTGAGCAGAACGCCAACCAGGCACTGAAAATCGCCGACCGCGCCTACGTTCTGGAGAACGGCCGGGTGGTGATGCAAGGCACCGGTGAAGCCCTGCTGACCGACCCGAAAGTGCGCGAAGCGTACCTCGGCGGCTAAGCCATTGCGGTAAATAAAAAAACGGCCTTCGCGGGCCGTTTTTTTTATGCCATCAACCCCTGTAGGAGCCGGCTTGCTGGCGATAGCGGCGTATCAGTCAACATCTCTTTTGAAGGTTACACCGCCATCGCCAGCAAGCCGGCTCCTACAAAGGGTCGTGTTCTGGCCTATAGCCTGTCCAGCGCCTCCCCACTGCGCTTGAACCACCCCATCAAATAATCCGCCAGCACCTGCGTGCGCTTGGGCAATCCGCCCTGATACGGGTGCACCAGGTACATCGGCATGGTCCGGGTCTGATAATCGCGCAGGAGCCATCGCAAACGCCCGTCAGCCAATTCCGCCGACAAGCAATAGGACGGCAATCGTGCGATACCCGCGCCGGCCAGCGCGGCTTTCTTCAGCAGGTTGTAGTGATTACTGGCAAACGGCCCCGACACCCGCACACGCAACAACTCGTGCTGCTGGTGATACAGCCACTCTTCGCGGCCGCTGTAGTGGCTGTTGAGCAGGCAGCGATGCCCGGCCAGCGCCTGGGGCGTTTGCGGTTCACCGTATTGCTCCAGGTAAGCCGGGCTGGCACAGGTCAGCTCTTGCCACGCCAGCAGCGGGCGCGCCACCAGTCGCTGGTCAACGGCCACCTCCGAGCGAATCGCCAGGTCGAAGCCGTCGCGGGACAGTTCGCGGTAGCTGTTGTTGAGCTCCAGCTCGATCTGTACCTGGGGATACTTGGCGGAGAACTCCAGCAGCAGGCCATCGAAGAAGGTTTCGCCGAGCGACACCGGCACCGTCATCCGCACCGGGCCGACCATGTCGTCCTTCAATCTCGCCAGCGCCTGACGCGCCCGCTCGACTTGCACCACCAGCGCCTGGGCCTGCGGCAACAACGCAGCACCGGCGGCGGTCAGGCTCAAGCGGCGGGTGGTGCGCTGCAGCAGCACCACGGAAAACTGCGCTTCCAACTGGCTGATGCGCTTGGACAGCTGGCCTTTGCTGCAACCGAGCTGCTGTGCCGCCAGGGTGAAACTTCCCGCTTCGATCAATACGGCGAACGCGGCAAGGTCATCCATTTCGCTCATTGATTGTTTCCATTTGAAAACCAAAGGTTGCCTATTAGTGCGCTTATCTACAGAAAAAACCACCCTAGACTGATACCTCGTTCAACCCACCACGAGATCAGCCTCCATGAAAATTCTTTTGATCGGCGCAAACGGCACCATCGGTTCGGCCGTCGACAAAGAGCTGTCGCCACGCCACGAAATCATCCGCATCGGTCGCACCAGCGGCGACTTCCACGTGGACATCAGTGACAGCGCCTCGATTCGCAAACTGTTCGAGCAGACCGGCAAATTCGATGCGCTGGTGTGCGCCGCGGGCAACGTGACCTTCGCCCCGCTCAACGAGATGACCGAAGAGAGTTTTGCCCTGGGCCTGAAAGACAAACTCATGGGCCAGGTCAACCTGCTGTTGATCGGCCGCGAGTTCGCCAACGACGGCGCTTCGTTCACCTTCACCACTGGCGTGCTCAGCCACGATCCGATCTACAGCGGCGCCTCGGCAGCGTTGGTCAACGGTGCACTGGACAGCTTTGTCCGCGCCGCCGCCATCGAACTGCCGCGCGGCCTGCGGGTGAACTCGATCAGCCCGAACGTCCTGGTCGAAGCCATGGGCAAATACGCACCGTACTTCCGTGGCTTCAAGCCGGTTCCTGCGGCGGATGTGGCGTTGGCCTACGCCAAGAGTGTGGAAGGCCTGCAAACAGGTCAGACCTTTCACATCTGAAGATGAAAAAACGCAGCCTGCGTCAGCGCCAATACAAAGCGCAGACGATAACGGGTTGTGATGAACGGTCAGGCTGAGTAACGTGGCGGCACTTGTCAGGAGACCCCAAGATGCGTGTTGCCCGTTCCCTAGTCCTCGTTGCCTTGCTTCCGCTGTTCGCCGCTTGCCAGTTGTTCGACGGTGAACGGCAGAGCGCCTCCCATGTCGGCCAGACACGCATGCAAGGCCAGTTGACCGCGGTGGACGGCAAACTGCTGTTCCAGCCGTGCAACCAGCCTGCCCGCTACGTGGTCAACGACACGGGCGGCACCAGCGTCCTGCAGCAGGCTGCGAGCCTGGCGGACAAGCAGGGCAAGCTGTTTGCCGACGTGCGCGGACGGGTTGTGGCCGGTAGCGGTGGTGACGGCCAGCTCGATCTGGAGCAGCTGTACCGCGTCGAGCGCTCGGGCAGCGCGTGCGATGATCCGAACTTCAAGCTGCTGATTTTGCGCGCCGCCGGCCACTCCCCGGAATGGAACGTGAAAGTCAGCGGCAAAGGCATGGTCATCGAGCGCGCCAGCCAGCCGGCCCTCGCCGTGCCGTACGTCGAGGAACAACTGGGCGACGGCCGTTTCAACCTCAGCACCGAAGCCAACAACCAGCACATCGAACTGTGGGTTGCACCGCAACGCTGCGTCGACAGCAGCACCGGCAGCATCCAGCACATGAGTGCCGAGCTGCGGGTTGACGGTCAGGTCCAGCGTGGATGCGGGTATTTCGGCGGCTCGCGCGACGACTGATCGTTTAAGCCTCACAGGCCTGCGCCTTTGGGGCTTATAATCGCGGGCTTCAAACGCCCTGGCGCAGTTGTGCGCCCCGCGAACCGGATCCCGCCATGTTACGAATCACCGAACTCAAGTTGCCGATCGACCATCCCGATGAAGACCTGCGCCCTGCCATCGTGCAGCGCTTAGGGCTAGCCAGCGATGACCTGCTCGATTTCACCTTGTTCAAGCGCAGCTACGATGCGCGTAAAAAGTCCTCCGAACTGTGTTTCATCTACACCATCGACCTCGAAGTTCGCGACGAGGCGGCGGTGCTGCACAAGTTCGCCGATGACCGTAACGTCAACGTGGCGCCGGATGTCAGCTACAAAGCGGTAGGCCAGGCACCGACCGACCTGAGCGCGCGGCCGATTGTCGTCGGGTTCGGTCCGTGCGGGATTTTTGCCGGACTGCTGCTGGCGCAAATGGGCTTCAAGCCGATCATCCTCGAGCGCGGCACCGAAGTACGCCAGCGCACCAAGGACACCTGGGGCCTGTGGCGTAAAAGCGTGCTCAACCCCGAGTCCAACGTACAGTTCGGCGAAGGCGGCGCGGGGACATTCTCCGACGGCAAGCTCTACAGCCAGATCAAGGACCCGAAGTTCATCGGTCGCAAGGTCCTGCACGAGTTCGTAAAGGCCGGCGCGCCGGAAGAAATCCTCTACGTCAGCAAACCGCACATCGGTACGTTCCGTCTGACCGGTGTGGTGGAAAACATGCGTGAGCAGATTCGCGCCCTCGGCGGTGAAGTGCGCTTCCAGCAGCGTGTCACCGACGTGTTGATCGAGGACGGCCAACTGGTCGGCGTCGAACTCAATGGCGGCGAGCAGATTCACTCGAAACACGTGGTCCTGGCCCTCGGCCACAGCGCCCGCGACACCTTCCGCATGCTTCACGGCCGTGGCGTGTTCATGGAAGCCAAGCCGTTCTCGGTGGGTTTCCGCATCGAACACCCACAGTCGCTGATCGACCGTGCGCGCCTGGGCAAGTACGCCGGCCACCCGAAACTGGGCGCCGCCGACTACAAACTGGTGCACCACGCCAAGAACGGCCGTTCGGTCTACAGCTTCTGCATGTGCCCGGGCGGTACGGTGGTCGCGGCGACATCCGAGCCGAACCGTGTCGTGACCAACGGCATGAGCCAGTATTCGCGTAACGAGCGCAACGCCAACTCCGGGATCGTCGTCGGCATCACCCCGGAAGTCGATTATCCGGGCGGCCCGCTGGCCGGTATCGAGCTGCAGGAACGCCTGGAATCCCACGCATTCGTGCTCGGTGGCAGCAACTACGAAGCCCCGGCGCAACTGGTCGGCGACTTTATCGCAGGCAAACCGTCCACCGAACTGGGCAGCGTCGAGCCATCCTACAAGCCGGGCGTTGCCTTGGGCGATCTGGCGCTGGCACTGCCGGCGTTCGCCATCGAAGCGATTCGCGAAGCCTTGCCGGCGTTCGAAAAGCAGATTCGTGGTTATTCGCTGCACGATGCGGTGTTGACCGGGATCGAAACCCGCACTTCCTCGCCGCTGCGCATTACCCGTAACGAGTCGATGCAGAGCCTGAACGTGAAAGGCTTGTTCCCGGCCGGCGAAGGTGCCGGTTATGCGGGCGGGATTCTGTCGGCGGGTGTTGACGGGATTCGCATTGCAGAGGCTGTGGCTCGGGATATCCTTGGCCTGGAAGCCTGATACGCGATCCCGGAAACAATGCAAAACCCTGTGGGAGCGAGCTTGCTCCCACATTGGTATTCAGCGCCTTAGATATTGGCGCGCAGCACGCTCGCCGGCAGCGCCTCACCGCGCTCCACCGTCGCCGCTACCGCAGCCATCAAGTCACCCAAGTCATACCCCTGAGCCTTGAGCCAGTCCTGATCGTAATAGGTCGTGGCATAACGCTCGCCGCTGTCACACAGAATCGCCACCATCGACCCCGTCTCCCCCGCCGCTTTCATGTGCAGGGCGGCCATCAGTGCGCCGATCAGGTTGGTCCCGCTCGACCCGCCTACATGGCGTCCCAGATGCTCCGCCAGGTAGTGCATGGCCGCCAGCGACAAGGCATCGGGCACCTTGACCATCGCGTCAATCACCTTGGGCAGAAACGACGCTTCCACACGCGGCCGGCCGATGCCTTCAATGCGCGAGCCATGATCCAGGCGCAGGCTGGCATCGCCGGTCTGGTAATAATCAAAGAACACCGATCGCTCGGCATCGGCACATAGCACACGGGTGCAATGCTGGCGATACCGCACGTATCGGCCCAGGGTGGCCGTGGTGCCACCGGTACCGGGGCTGGAAATCAGCCAGCTCGGTTCGGGATGCCGCTCGAATCGCATCTGCTGGAAAATCGACTCGGCGATGTTGTTGTTCGCCCGCCAGTCGGTGGCGCGCTCGGCGTAGGTGAACTGATCGATGAAGTGCCCGTCGTGTTCGCGAGCCAGGCGCTCGGACTCGGCGTAGATCTGGGTCGGGTCGTCCACCAGATGACTTTGGCCACCGTAGAAGGCGATCTGCGCGATCTTCTCCTTTGAGGTAGTCGCCGGCATCACCGCAATGAACGGCAAGCCCAGCATGCGCGCGAAGTACGCCTCGGAAATCGCCGTGGAACCACTGGAAGCTTCAATGACCGGCGCGCCAGGCTTGAGCCAGCCGTTGCACAGTGCATACAGAAACAGCGAACGGGCCAGGCGGTGCTTGAGGCTGCCCGTGGGGTGGCTGGACTCATCCTTGAAATACAACTCGATGCCCGGAAAACCCGGTAGCGGCAAGGGGATCAGATGGGTATCGGCGCTGCGCTGGAAATCGGCTTCGATGATCCGGATCGCTTCGCGGGACCACTGTCGGTTGTCGCTCATGATGGTTTTCTCGTTGAATCGGGCAGGAGTCGGCCTTTTATCAAGGCTCATCCACCAAGCTTAGGAAATATCCTGCATCCGGCACAGGTACAGCTGAGATCCAATACACCCGACAACTGCTAGGCTCAGCCCGATGCTGGCGGATCACTCTGTAACGGCATATAACAAAAAAGAATATAACTTTTGTTTTAACAACTAACAGTACTTGTTAGGGTGTAACACCTTTTGAATTCACAGATGGAGAGCGACCTTGCCTCTGCGTAGCACTTTCACGCGTTTCTTTCAGTTGGAAGCTGCCAGCGGTCTGTTACTGATCGCCGCTGCCGTTCTGGCTCTGATTATCAATAACTCGCCGCTGTCGTGGCTGTACAACGGCCTGCTGGACACCCCCGTGGTGGCCCAGATCGGCGCGCTGAAAATCGCCAAGCCCTTGCTGCTGTGGATCAACGACGGCCTGATGGCGCTGTTCTTCCTGCTGATCGGCCTGGAAGTGAAGCGCGAAGTCCTCGACGGCCAGTTGTCCAAGCCGTCGCAGATCGTCCTGCCCGGCGCCGCGGCGATTGGCGGCATGGTGGTGCCGGCGCTGATCTACTGGTACCTCAATCGCGACACGCCCCCGGCCCTCGATGGCTGGGCGATCCCGACTGCCACCGACATTGCCTTCGCCCTTGGCGTGCTGGCGTTGCTGGGCAAACGCGTTCCGGTTTCGCTGAAGCTGTTCCTGATGACCCTGGCGATCATCGACGACCTTGGCGCGATCATCATCATTGCGATCTTCTATTCCGGCGCGTTGTCGACGTTGTCCCTGGCGCTGGCCGCGGCCTGTATCGCGGCGTTGATCGGGATGAACCGGCTCGGCGTGGTCAAACTCGGACCGTACATGATCATTGGCCTGATCCTCTGGGTCTGCGTGCTCAAGAGCGGTGTCCATGCCACGCTGGCCGGCGTGACCCTGGCTTTCTGCATTCCGCTGCGCACGAAAAACGCCGAGCCTTCGCCGCTGCTGACCCTGGAACACGCGCTGCACCCCTGGGTCGCCTACGGCATCCTGCCGTTGTTCGCCTTCGCCAACGCCGGCCTTTCCCTGAGCGGCGTCACTGTCGAAAGCTTCACTCACCACGTCCCTATGGGCATCGCCGCCGGACTGCTGCTGGGCAAGACCGTCGGTGTCTTCGGCCTGACCTGGCTGGCCGTAAAAACCGGTATCGCCGCCCTGCCCCAAGGCGCCAATTGGGGCCAGATACTGGGCGTGGCGATTCTCTGCGGCATCGGTTTCACCATGAGCCTGTTTGTCGGCTCCCTGGCCTTTGAGCCGGGCGTGAGTGAATTTGCCGGAATGGACCGAATGGGGATCCTGACCGGTTCGATCCTGGCCGCACTGATAGGTTATGGGGTGACGGCGATGGCGAGCCGCAAGCGCTCCAGCCTGGCATCCTGATAACCGGCAACACTCACCACAGTTGAAAAACAAAAAACCCGATCAGTCACCTGATCGGGTTTTTTGTTTATCCGCAGTATGCGCTTAGTGCGATACGCGGCTGGTGCCACCCACACTGGAGATGCGCACACGTTCGCCAACGCGGAACACTTCGTTCGGCTGAACTTCCTGAACGTAGGCACGCATGCTGCCGTCGTCTTCGCGTACGGTGATTTCCACGCCCTGGGTGCGGGTCATGCCTTCTTCAGCGGCCGAACCGATCAGGCCGCCGGCGACTGCGCCGATGACCGCAGCAACAATACTGCCTTTGCCGCCACCGATGGCGCTGCCGCCAACACCACCCACCACTGCGCCTGCCGCGCCGCCGATCGGGGTTTTGGTGCCTTCGATTTTCACCGGGCGCAATGCTTCGATGGTGCCCATGCGAATGGTCTGCACGCGACGCGCCTCGTCACGAGAATAGGAGTCACCGGTCAGGCTCGATTGGCAACCAGTGAGCAACATCGCCATCGTGGAAAAAGAAGCAACCAGCAGAACAGACTTACGCATAGCATCAACTCCAAAGAAACATTTGTTCATTAAACCCCGCAGCTTGACGCCTGTCACGGCAACGCCCGGGTAAAATTGCTTTGATTCAGGCTCCGTTAAGGCGCCTCCACGAACTCACACAGTAGCGGCAAAATCGGAAAACCGCCCACTGGCCAAGGATTTTCATGGATTACTTTATCATCGTCGTCACGACTGTTGCCGGTTTGTACTTCCATTGGTGGCTGTACGTGCGGATCAAACTCTGGATGGACCGTGACCTGGCACTGGCGCTGGCCGGCAAGGACGAGCAGAAAAAAGCCTTCATGCTTGCGCAGTTGGCGAGCGCTCAGGCGCAGAAGATCAAGCGTCGGGACCTGCCGAAGTGGCTGGAGGCCGCTGCGGCAAGCTATCCCGGTCGGTAGACTGTTCAGGGAGCCAGGCGTTCAAGAATCCAGTCGGCGCCCTGCTGACGGTAATTGAGGCGGTCGTGCAGGCGGCTTGCGCGGCCCTGCCAGAACTCGATGCGCTCCGGCAGCAGGCGATAACCGCCCCAATGCTCCGGGCAATGCGGCTGGGCGTCGCTGAAACGTTGCTCGGTGTCCTTGAGCAGCGTTTCGAGTTCGCCACGATCGGCGATCACGCGGCTCTGCGGCGATGCCCAGGCCCCCAGGCGACTGCCCAGCGGACGGACCTGGTAATAGGCGTCGGACTCGTCGGGCGTCACTTTCACCACCCGCCCTTCGATGCGCACCTGGCGCTCCAGCGCCGGCCAGAAAAACGTCATGGCTGCGAACGGATTCGCGGCCAGGTGCTGGCCCTTGGCGCTTTCGTAGTTGGTGAAAAAGGTGAAGCCCTGCTCGTCCAGGCCCTTGAGCAACAGAATGCGACAGTGCGGTCGACCGTCCTGGTCAACGGTGGCCAGGGTCATGGCGTTGGCTTCCACCGGCGCCTGTTCGGTTTTAACCGCATCGGCGAACCACTGGTGAAACAGCGCGAACGGCTCGGCCGGGGCTTGTGCCTCGGTCAGGCCATCACGGGTGTAGTCGCGACGCATATCAGCCAGGCCCTGGGTCATGGCGCATTCCTTTTAATTAACGAATCACTGCTTTGCAGTATCGGTGCTGGCGACTTTCTTGTCTGCCGCAGCGGCTTTGGCTGGCGTGGTTTTCTTCGCCGGCGTTGCAGTTTTCGCAGGGGTTTTCTTGGCCGCAGCTTTTTTCGCCGGGGCTTTTTTCACCGCTGGAACAGCAGCCTTCTTGGTCGCAGGGGCCGGTGTCACAGGCTTGGCCACCGGCTTGACGTCAGCGGCAGCAACCAGGGTCACAGGGGCCGGTGCCGGCATGTTGTACTTGCTCAGCAACGCGACCATGGTGTTTTGCGGGGTCACCAGCAGTTCCACGCGACGGTTCAGCGCACGCCCTTGCACGCTGTCGTTGGCGGCACGCGGCGCATCGCCACCCAGGCCACGCAGCATCAGGCGATCACGCTGCAAACCACTGAGACGGAAAATCGCCGCAACGGCCTGGGCGCGCTCCTGGCTCAACTTGACGTTGGCCGGCGCAGCGCCGGATGTATCGCTGTGGCCGAGGATCAACACGGCGGTCTTTGGATCGGCTTCGAGGATTTTCGCAACGCGGGTGAACGGCCCGAGCGTGACCGGCAGCAGCATGGCCGGACGATCAGGGTTGAACGAGCCTTCGACCGGCGCGGTCACCACCAGCACGTTTTCGCGGCGCTCGAGTTGCAGGTTGCTGTCCTTGACCGCCTCGCGCAAGCGCGGCTCGTAGTCGTCAAGCCAGGCCTGGGTGACTTTCGGGTCTGGCATCGGCACAGCCTTGGCGGTGCTCTGCTCGCTGCCACCGAACGGCCACCACCACTTGCTGCCGCTATCGGTTTCGGCCTTGGCCACGGCGGCGGGTTTGACCTCGGGTTTCACCTCCGGCTTGGCTGCGGGCTTGCCGGCGCTGTCGTCGGAACCGAACGGCCAGTACCAGTGGCTGCCGCTTTCAGTCTTGGCGACAGGTGCCGTCGCGTCTTTTTGTGGAGTCTGTGCGCAACCGGTAATGGCGAAGCACAGGGCCAAGGCGAGGGTTTTATTGGATGACATTGGATATCCACAAAAATGAAGTCAAAAAAATCAGGCCACATCGGCCCGCATAAACAGACGCTTTGAAACTGAAAAGGCAATCGGGTTCCAGCCCTGGAGCCCGATAGCCGCTTTTACAGACAGGTGGCCAGAACCCGCACCAGCTTTTGCGCGCGCGGATCCATCAAGACGTAGGGTCCCAGGGTATTTGTCACAAATCCGAAGGCTACATCGTGTTCCGGGTCGGCAAAACCGATGGAGCCGCCGGCACCCGGATGACCAAACGCGCGCGGGCCAAGGCCGAAAGTGGCATTGGCAACGTCCGGTTGATCGAGCATGCAACCCAGGCCGAAACGGGTCCGGGTCAGTAAAGTCTTGTCCTCGCCGAGGCTGTGCTCGCGGGTCAACTCATCGAGCATTTCGCTTTCCAGCAGGCTGCCGTCGAGCAGGCCGGCGTAGAAACCGGCCAGGCCGCGGGCATTGCCGTGGCCATTGGCGGCCGGTTGCTGCATGCGTCGCCACTCGGGTTTGTTGGTGCTGGTCATGATCGACGGCGGGTTGGTGAACGCCCGCGTCGTCATGGCCGTTGGCTCACGCATGGTCACTTGCAGCAGGCGCTGGGCGGCGGCATCGCCGACATTGCCCTTGCCCCGCGCAATGTGCGCCACGCGATGGAACTCTTCGTCGGCCAGCCCCACATGGAAGTCCAGGCCCAAGGGCTTGGCGACCCGCGCCACGATGGATTCCCCCGGCCCACGACCGTCGGCACGGCGCAGTAGCTCGCCGACCAGCCAGCCATAGGTGATCGCCGCGTAACCGTGGCCTTCGCCCGGCGTCCACCACGGCGTTTCGGCGGCCAGGGCGTCGACCATGGTCTGCCAGTCGTAAAGGGCTTCGGGGGCCAGCAACTCGCGCAATGCCGGAAGGCCGGCCTGATGGCAGAGCAGTTGACGCAGGGTCACGGACTCTTTGCCGGCAGCGGCAAATTCGGGCCAGTAGCGCGCCACCGGGGCATCCAGTTGCAGCTTGCCTTCGGCCACCAGTTGCAGCGCGGCGACCGCGGTGAAGGTCTTGGTGCAGGAGAACAGGTTGGCGATGGTGTCGCTGTGCCAGGCCTCGGCGCCGTCCTTGTCGGCCGTGCCGGCCCACAGATCGACTACGGTTTCGCCACCGACCTGAATGCACAACGCCGCACCACGTTCCTGGGGATCGTCGAACAGCGCCGCGAAGGCCTCTCGCACCGCTTCGAACTTAAGCTCGTAATGACCCTGAATCTGCACCCGCAACTCCCCGGATTAACGCTCTACAAAGTGGCGGGCATTGTTCCAGCCCTTGAGGGTTTTGGGAACAGGGTTGGGCCGGGCGGTCGCTCTGCCATCAACTTGAAAGGCAGTGGTGATGCTAATAACGCCTTCGCGAGCAGGCTCGCTCCCACAGGAGAATGCATTCCAAAGTGGGAGCGAGCCTGCTCGCGAAGAACGATGACGCGGTTTCAGCGATTAATGACCTTGGCCGGAATGCCCACCGGCGCCCTTCCCCGGCCCCTTGCCGGCCTCGGCCTTGCGACCGCCCTCGGCGTCGTGGCTGGTTTTGTCGGCGGCGGCCGCGGCCTTCTCGGCCTCTTTGCCCAATTGCTCGACAGTCGCCAGGTTGCTCTTGCGCACGCTGTCGACAAAACCCTGGAACGGCAGATCGGTGATGCCCACCAACCCGAAGTGACCGTTTTCACCGTCAAGCAGGCGTCCGGTGACCGGTTGATCGAGGTACTGGAACCAATGCACGCCAACAATCGACGGCTCGTTCAGTGCCTGCTTGAGGAAATTGGCATACGCCGCGCTGCGGTCCTCCTCCTTCGCCAGCGGCGTGACACCGCCCCAGAACGGGCCACGATCAGCCGAGCCGAAATTGAACTCGGTGATCAGCACCGGTTTATCCAGGCTGCGCAGCCTGGCGAAGTCGTAACCGTCCTGTGGTTGCAAGGTGTACATGTTGAAGCTCAACACGTCGCAATACTGCGCGCAGGACTCCACGGCTTCCGGTGTGCTGATGGCGAAACGGCCGCCGAGCAGCAGTTGGTTTGGCGCGTGCCACTTGAGTGAGTCGGAGATGGTCTTGAAATAGGTGTCGGCAAAGACCTTCTGGAAGTATTTGAAGTCTGCTTCGATTTCCGGATGCTCGGCGCTTGGCAGCGGCGGCACGAATCCCGGGTCTTCCATCAGCTCCCAGGCCGGCAGATCAATGCCCCAGGCTTTCGACAGGCCCGCCTGATTGCGGTACTTGTCACGCAGTTGCTTGAGGAACGCGCGCTTGGCTGGCACATCGGTGGTCATTTTCAAAGTGCCGTAGGCCAGGGCATAACGGGCTTTCGGATCATCGCCGGGACCGGCCCAGGCCAGTTCGTTGTCGGCGTAATAACCCATCAGCCACGGATCGTCACGGTGATCGCGGGCGGCAATCGCCACGGCACGCTCGGTGGCCATGGCGAAACGCGGGTCGAACGGGTCGGGCATGCCGCCCCACCAGTCGGTACCGGTGCTGATGCTGGCGTAGTCGCCGACGATCGACAGCGGCAAGGTGTAGGGCACGCGATCAGCGTTGCCCAGTACCGGGGCGCTCCAGTTGCCGATGGTGTTGAAGCCCCAGGCCTGCAAGCGATCGAGGGTGTGGCTGGCCCAGCGTTGTTCGTCGAACAGCGCCTTGCACGGCTCGACAGATTTTGGCTCAGCGGCTTGCGCTGTCGTCGCTTCAGTCTTGGCGGCTTCGGCGACACCGGACTCGGCAGCTGCAGGCGCTACGGGTTGCTCCGCAGCCTTGGCTGCTGTCGCTTCAACCGCATCCGCCTTGGCCGCCGCGGCAACTCCGGCTTTGGTTGCGCTGCCCAACGCACAAGGATCGCCATACAGGCGTTGCAGGTTGGCAGCGTAGAAGTCGTACCAGCGCCCGGCATTGTAGCCGCGGCCCTGATCGACACCGTTGCCGCCCCGGTTGTCGCCTTCGCCGTAGTGGCTGGCCAGCGCTTCGTCGGGCTTGGGCAGGGACTCGAACATCCACTCGCGACCGGCAACATAGGTCTGGTTGACATCCGGGGCCACGGTATTGACCCCCAGGGAGTAGAACGGGTGCCCCTCAGGCGTCACCAGATACCAGCGACCATCGCGTTTCTCGGTGCGGAAAAAACCGCTGGCCTTGAACGACGGGCCTTTGGTCAAGCCACCGAATTTGTCCAGGGACGACTTCTCACGCTCGGCCAGCCAGGTTTTCAGCTGCTGCTGCTCCTTGCCGGCGGCGCCTTTGAGCTGTTCGTCGCTGCTGATTTTTTCCGGCCATTTGGCCCGGGTCGACTGGCCATAGGCGTCCACCAATCCACCGTAAACGGCCTGGGTGACCGACTCACCGTCTTGCACACCAAAGCGCTCCAGCAGGATGCTTTGCGCGGCTTTCGGCTGGTCCATCGACAAACTCACCGATACCACCTGGCTGCGATCCAGTTCACCGGCGCTACTGGCCAGCAACACACGCTGGCCATCAACCGTCATCGGCATCGGCGGGCCAGCCTTCATGCCCAGGCTCAGCGGCGATGTCGCCTGCAAAGGCACCAACAGGGTCTGCGCAGGCCCCGCCGGCAAGTCGACGCGGCTGACCAGGGTCTTGCCGTCGTTGCTCTGGAGGGTCACGTACAGGGTCAAGTCCCAGTTCATCGCGCTCTGGATCCGCAGGCTCATCACGCCGGACTGCGACCAGTCCCAGGCGCCGGTTTGCGGGGTCAGGCGCAAAGTCGGGCGGGCAACCGGGTTGAACGTCACCCGGCGCAGCACTTCGCCCTCGGCGGTTTGCTCGGCGTTGGATTGCGGCAGGCTGGCGTCCTGAGTCGCCACCTGGACCACGTCGGCGGGGCGCACAAAGTTGAACAGCGTCTGCTGGCTCGCGGGAGCGGCCAGCAGAGGTGTTGCGAACATCAGGGCAAAAACAGCAGGCAACGAACGGCAAATCATGAGAACGAAATTCTCCCTAACGACCTTCAATGGGCCAGTGGAAAAGCGGTGGCAGAGAGATAGACAACGCGGCGGGCAAAACTGCCCACCGGTGTTTCAGGAAATTTCTCGACGGAACGGCGGCAAGGCGTTGAGGATGGCTTTGCCATAGCGCTGGGTCACCAGGCGCCGGTCGAGCAAGGTGATGGTGCCGCGGTCCTCTTCGGTACGCAGCAAGCGGCCGCAGGCCTGGACCAGTTTCAGCGAGGCGTCCGGTACGGAGATTTCCATGAACGGATTGCCACCGCGCGCTTCGATCCATTCGGCCAGGGCCGCTTCGACCGGATCATCAGGCACCGAGAACGGAATCTTGGCGATGACCACGTGCTCGCAATAGGCACCGGGCAAGTCGACCCCTTCGGCGAAGCTCGCCAGGCCGAACAACACGCTGGAGTCACCGCCATCGACCCGCGCCTTGTGCTTGTTCAGGGTTTCCTGTTTCGACAGGTTGCCCTGGATGAACACTTGCTTGCGCCAGTCGCGGTCGAGGCCGTCGAACACGTCCTGCATCTGTTTGCGCGAGGAAAACAGCACCAGCGTGCCTCGCGAGCCTTCGACCAGCTCAGGCAGATCACGAATGATCGCCGCGGTATGCGCCGCTGCATCACGCGGATCGGCGTTCAGGTTCGGCACCCGCAGCACACCGGCATCAGCGTGATGGAACGGGCTTGGCACCACCGCCGTCACGGCTTTTTTCGGCAGGCCGGCACGCATGCGGAAGCGGTCGAAGGTGCCGAGGGCAGTCAGGGTCGCCGAGGTCACCAGGCAGCCGTAGGCCACGTTCCACAGGTTGCGGCGAAGCATTTCCGCCGCAAGGATGGGACTGGCGTTGACCTCGATGTCGAACAGCGAGCCGCTTTCGGCCAGGGTCAGCCAGCGCGCCATGGGCGGGTTGTCCTCCGGGTCTTCGACGGTGAAGGCGGTCCACAACTCCCAGTTGCCGGAAGAACGCGACAACAGGCTGCCGAACAGTGGATACCACTCTTCAGCCTGGTTGCTGGCGATGCCGATGTTGACTTCGCCGTCCATGCCTTCCTTGAGCAGGTCGGTCAGGCGGGTGAACAGGTCGGTCAGACGGGCGAAGCCTTTTTTCAGCTCGATGCCCATCTCGCGCATATGCTCGGGAATCACCCCGGCGACAAAACGGTGACGCGGGCGCTCGCGGCCTTCGACGTCTTCGCCGGGTTTGAAGTCGGCAATCTGTTCACACGCGGTGAACATGAACTGTTGTTGGGTCTTGATCTCCCGCGCCAGCTCCGGCACCTGCTCGATCAACTTGCCCAGGTCGCCCGGCAACGGGTGCTGGGCCAGCAGCTTGGTGAGGTTCTTGGCGGTGGTTTCCAGCCAGTCGGCGGTGGAGCGCAGGCGTGTGTAGTGGGCAAAGTGACCGATGGCCTTGTCCGGCAGGTGATGGCCTTCGTCGAACACGTAGATGGTGTCGCGCGGGTCCGGCAGCACGGCGCCGCCGCCCAGGGCCAGGTCGGCCAGGACCATGTCGTGGTTGGTGACGATCACATCGACCTTGCCCATGCCTTCGCGGGCCTTGTAGAAGGCGCACTGGCCGAAGTTCGGGCAATGGCGGTTGGTGCACTGGCTGTGATCGGTGGTCAGGCGCGCCCAGTCGGCGTCTTCCAGGGCGGTGGACCAACTGTCGCGGTCGCCGTCCCACTTATTGCCGGCGAGCTTCTCGATCATGCTGGTGAACAGCTTCTGGCTGGCCTCGTCGACCTCGATCTTGAAACCTTCTTCTTCGAACAACTGCGCCGTGGCGGTCTGCGCGTGGCCTTCCTGGAGCAACATGTCGAGCTTGGACAGGCACATGTAGCGCCCGCGTCCCTTGGCCAGGGCGAAGCTGAAGTTCAGCCCGCTATTGCGCATCAGGTCGGGCAAGTCCTTGTAGACGATCTGCTCTTGCAGGGCCACGGTGGCCGTGGCGATCACCAGGCGCTTGCCCGCGGCCTTGGCGGTCGGGATTGCCGCCAGGCTGTAGGCCACGGTCTTGCCGGTACCGGTGCCGGCTTCCACCGCGACAATCGCGGGGTCGCCACTGCGCCGGCCTTCGTCGTCGGTGTCGATGTCACCGAGGACCTTGGCGATTTCGGCGATCATCAGGCGTTGGCCGTAGCGCGGCTTGAGGCTCTTGGCTTCGAGAAAACGCGAGTAGGCGCCCTGGATCGTGGTTTTGAGTTCAGTGCTGATCATGAATTTTCGGGCGCAAAAACGCTGGATAAATTTTCAGTAGTTCGGTTCGGCCGCTATCATACCCCGCTAATGAATCCCGCGCAGAACGGAGTACCCCAATGACACCTTTTAGCCTCATTTATAGCCTGCATGTACTGGCGGCCCTGGTCTGGGTCGGCGGCATGTTTTTCGCCTGGATGGTCCTGCGCCCCGCAGCGATCACGGCACTGGAGGGCCCTGCCCGGTTGAAGCTGTGGGTAGAAGTGTTTCAAGGTTTTTTCCGCTGGGTCTGGGTGGCAGTCGTGCTGTTGCCGGTCAGCGGCGTGGGCATGCTGCACATGCACTTCGGTGGCTTTGAAACTGCGCCACGTTATGTGCAGGTGATGATGGGGCTGTACGTGGTGATGACCGCGCTGTTTATCCGTATCCAGGCGTTGATGCTGCCGGAGTTGCGCACGGCCGTGGCCGGGCAGGATTGGCCGGCAGGAGCGGCTGTGCTGGGGCGGATTCGCCGGTTGGTGGGGATCAATCTGTTGGTGGGGTTGGCTGTGGTGGTGATTGGGGCGGCTCGGCCGATGTTTTGAAGAATGGGCGGTAGAGGGCTTTTTGTGGCGAGGGGGCTTGCCCCCCTCACCACAGGGCTCTCGGTGTTGCTTACATGCGCTGCACTGTCACCGAACCCGTCGCGCCTTCCGGCCCCGGCTGACCATCAGCCCCAGGCTTACCGCTCTTGCCGCCATCGGCCTTGTAGATCAGGCAACCCTTGGCCTTGCCACCCGCGCCCGGTTTGCCACCCGGGCCGGCCAGGCCACCGGCACCGCCAGCCACCTGAACCTTGATCCGGTCTGCCGGGAAGTCGTGCGGCACCGACAGTTTGACCAGCGCCCCCGGTGCACCCGGTTGACCATTGCTGCCATCACTGCCATCGGCACCGCGACCGGCCTGTCCCCACGTGCAGCCCGGCTCCTGGCCGTTGGCGCCATCGAGGCCGACAAACCCCGGTGCACCCGCACCGCCACGCGCATCAACGTTCAATTGCGGTGCGTTCAGTGTCTTGATCTGCAAATCGAGAGTGCGCCCGGAGCGGGCGGCCTTGTGATAGGTACCCGGGGCACCACGGGAGGTGATCTGGCTGCCTTCGGACAAATCGGCCCGGCGCACCTTCAGCGCCAGCGCCTGTTCCGCCGGCACGATGGCGATGCGCGCTTCACGCCCCAGGTGCAATTCACCCACGGTGACTTCGGTGACGTTCGAGGGAATCAGCAAGGTGCCGTAATCGGCCACCTCCAGGCGTTCCAGTTGCAGGGTGCTGGCGGTGTTGGGCAAGCGCATCAGCGAGTTGGGTTCGACACTCACCACCTGTGCGCTGGCCAATGGGCTGATGAGTGCGGCGAGCAGACAGAGTTTACGCATGGGAAGCCTTAGAAGCGGTGGGGGCTGGAATGGTTTGCAGGTGGAATACGCCGAAAATGAGGATTCTCAGGCGGTCAAGCCAGGGATGGGCGCGACCGCGCAGGCTGCGATAGCACAGCAGCGCTTCCAGCAGATGGATGAACCCCAACAGGCCGCCGGCCAGATTGACCAACGGATGCAGCGGAAAGACCAATGGCATGAGCTGATTGACCAGCACCACCAACCAGAAAAGCAAGGTCAACAACCGACCTAGCCCCCATAAGACTTTCATACGCGCCCCCGATGAGATTTATTGTTTGCACGCACAGTAACGGCTTCCACGCGGGATAAGCCAGAGGGCAACGGAAAAATCTTCATGAGGGCCGCCGAACGGCCGTCGAAGCGTTTACTACTGTCGCTCGACGGCTCTATCTCTTGGCTCAGCGGTTTATATGCAGTTCCACGCGACGGTTTTTCGCACGACCTTCATCCGTCCCGTTGTCGGCAATCGGCTGACTCTCGCCCTTGCCTTCGCTGGTGACTTTGTTCGGCGCCACACCCTGGCTGAACAAGTACTCCGCCACGCTGCTGGCGCGTCGCTCCGACAAGGCCTGGTTATAGGCATCCGAACCGACGCTGTCGGTATGACCAACCACCTTGATGCTGACCACACTGGCATCCTCGAACTTGCTCATCAACGCATCCAGTTGACTCTTCGCCGTCGGGGTCAGGTCGGATTTATTGAAGGCAAACAGCACGTCGCCGGCATCGCTCAAGGTGATGACTTCCGATTGCGCAGGCTCAGGCGCGACGCTGACCGGGTACTGCGGAACCGCGCAACCGCGATGGTCCACCGGGGTATTGGCGGGCGTGTCAGGGCAACGGTCACGCCGGTCGAAAACGCCGTCGCCGTCTTCGTCGCCATCCTGGGCATAGCAGATCAAGCCGCCGGACAAGATACCCAGCGCCGCGCCGCCCGCGGCCCAGGCGCCACTCTCGATTGCGCCCAGGCCACCGCCGACCAGGCCGCCGATGAGGCTGCAGATTGGCCAGGTGCGTTGATTGAGGGGGGCAGTGCCATCACTGTGGGTCGCGCAGCCGGTCAAGAGGCTGCCAAGTAGCAGAACCGGCAAGACGGTCCTTGTGAGAACGATCATATTGAAAGCTCCTGTGTCACCGGCCAATACCGGTTACACAGGAGTAAGACCCGCATCCGCGACTGCACAAGGCGCGGATGCGAGGGGGGCTTAACGCTGGATTTTGATTTCCGTACGACGGTTCTGTGCACGACCGTCAGCGGTTTTGTTGTCCGCAACCGGCTGGCTTTCACCGGCACCGACAACCGAGACGAAGTTGCTGCGAGGTACGCCTTCCTGGATGAGGTACTCAACCACCGAGTGGGCGCGTTTATCCGACAGTTTCTGGTTGTAGGCGTCGCTGCCCACGCTGTCGGTATGGCCGGTCACGGTCAGTTGGGCAGTCGGGGCTTCGGCTTTCAGGCGAGTGGCAATCTTGTCGAGTACTTGTTTGTCGGACGAGGTAAGCGTGGCTTTATCAAACTGGAAGTGAACATCGCGAATGACGATGGTTTCTTCCTTGACCACAACCGCTTCTTCGACCACAGGTGCCGGTGGAGGGCAACCGTTGGCATCGACTTGAACGCCTTTTGGCGTGCCTGGGCACTTGTCGCGACTGTCCGGCACACCATCGCCGTCTTCGTCGCCATCACCGTGAACCCAGCAATAAGCCGCTGCCGTACCGCCGACGAGCAGAGCACCATACCCTGCCCATGCCGAGCTTTCGGTCGCACCGAGGCCCGCGCCCACGACACCACCGACTGCCGCGCAGGTCGGCCAGTCGGTTTTCTGCAAACCTGCGCAACCAGTCAACACACTGGTTAGCAGAACCAAGGGTAATGCTGTCCGAACTATGCTCATCTAGTTTTCTCCTGAGGGATCGGCTTAGAACCGATTCAGGTAGTAAAGACCCGAGTTTTAAACTCCGCCAGCAATAGGCCATGCTGTTTATTCGCGTATTAACGGCAGCTTGGCGCTTTTGTCGTCAGGGCGCTCTAGGCCCGAACGTTAGGGCAGGCTAGTCTTGGCAGATCTGATTGAGGATCTTCGATGATTGCAGGTAATTCTTCACGCACACCACAACAGGCACTGGCTGCGTTACTTGACCGATATGCCCCCGCGCGCCTGTTGTTGATCGGCGCCAGTGAGTTCCCGGCACTGGAGGCGTTCAAGCTCGCGCACCCGGACAGCAGCGTCGCTTTCGCGGCCCCCGGGCCGTTGCCCGACGAGTTGGCGGCCCGCCGTTTCGACCTGGCCCTGGCGGTCGATTGCCTGGAGCATTTGCCCAAGCGCGACGGCCTGAACCTGCTGGGCGGCATCCGCAACCTCAACGCCAGCCGCATCGCCGTGCTGGCGGACCTGTCGGCCTGTGGCTGGCAGGAAACCGACTTTTTCTCCCTGGCCCTGCAAGCCAGCGAGCGCTTTCAACGGGATGAACAGGTCTTGACCCTGTTTACCTACGATCTGCTTGAATACAAGCAGGTCCCCGACTGGCTCAACTCGCGTTTCTGGGCCAATCCGGAAAACTTCGGGAAATACTGGTGGTAATGCAATGAGTACATCCATTTGCCCTTGCGGCAGCGGCACCCTGCTCGACGCCTGCTGCGGTCACTATCATGCCGGGCACCCGGCACCGTGCGCCGAAGCCTTGATGCGCTCGCGCTACAGCGCCTACGTGCTGGGGTTGGTCGACTATCTGGTGGCCACCACCCTGCCCGCCCAGCAGGCCGGCCTGGATCGTCAATCGATCAGCGACTGGAGCGCGCAAAGTACGTGGCTGGGCCTTGAGGTGGAAAGCTCCGAAGTGCTGGGTGGCCAGCCTGAACATGCTTTCGTGACCTTCACCGCGCGCTGGCACGACAGCAATGGCGAGCACAGTCACCGCGAGCGTTCGTCATTTGTGCAGAACACCGGTCGCTGGTATTTCATCGACCCCACCGTGCAGCTCAAGTCCGGGCGCAATGACGCCTGTCCGTGCGCGAGCGGGCAGAAGTTCAAGAAGTGTTGCGCGGGGTACTTCAGCAGCCAGGAGATGTAATGCCTGTGCACCCCGCAGGTGCCGCCGAAGGCGGCGATCTTTTGGGTCTGGACCGGGGCTCAAGGGAGAAATGGAACGATGATCATCCGCTGCGGCGCACGCTGTCTGCTCACGTTGTTCCTGACTCTGGGACTCGGCGGCTGTGCCTCATGGTTCGACGACGACCTGCCGGACCCCGAGGTCCATCTGGTGAAAGTCGAGGTGGTCAGCGCCAAACTGCTGGAACAGAAGTTCCTCCTGCACTTTCGCATCGACAACCCCAACGACAGCGAACTGACGGTGCGCAGCCTGGAATACCGCATTCACCTGGGCGACATTCTGCTGGCCGACGGCGAGTACGAACACTGGTTCACCATCAGCCCCCGGCACAGCGCTTACTTCAAGGTGCCGATCCGCACCAACCTGTGGTCCAAAGTCCGTGAAATGGCCAAACTGCTGAAAAAAGCCGATCAACCCATTCCCTATCGTCTGGAAGGTGAACTGGAAACCGGTATATTCATCGCCCACTACGTGCACCTGGCGCGCAATGGCGTGATAATCGCCGCCGATTTAATTCCGGAGCAACACCGATGACCCAGCAACCCCACGTTCACGGCCCTGACTGCAACCACGATCATGACCATCACCAGCATGATCACGACCACGGTCATGTCCACGGTCCGAACTGCGGCCACGCTCACCAGGAACCGGTGCGCAATGCCCTGAAAGACGTCGGCCGCAACGATCCGTGCCCATGCGGCAACGGCAAGAAATTCAAGAAGTGCCACGGCGCTTGATGCATTCCCCTGTAGGAGCGAGCCTGCTCGCGATGGACTGTCAGTCGACATCTGTGTCGCTGACACACCCTCGCGAGCAGGCTCGCTCCTACAGGTTTTTCAGTCAGCCTTTAATACACATGCAGCGCTGACTACCGTCGCATACTCGCCGTGCAAATTCCCCAGCGACATCCCATGCACCTCTTCGGCGCTATGGGCATGGCCGAAAAAATCAGCCTTGTCGAAGGTAAAGCACGCATCCTCGGCCACCCACGTATCAAACCCCAGGTTGCCCGCGGTGCGCGCCGTGGACTCCACCGAGTTGTGGGTCGCGACACCGACGATGATCAACTGCCCGATCCCCGCCTCGCGCAACTGCGCCTCCAGCCCAGTCGAACAAAACGCATCCGGCACCTGCTTCTGGATCAGGCGCTCACCGGTCATTGGCGCGAACCGCTGCTGAAACTCCACCCCCGACTGCTGCGGCCAGAAGACCGAGTCCTCCGAGCGGGACAGGTGTTGCACATGAATCACCGGCCGAGCGGTGCGTCGCCAATGACCGAGCAATTCCAGCATGCGCTCTTCAGCCTGGGGATTATTCCGGCGGCCAAGCCTGGGATGCAGGATGCCTTTTTGTTGATCGATGATGATCAGTGCCGCGTTTGCCTTGAGCTCCATGCCGCCTGTTCTCCGGGATTGTTGACCGTGTCGCACCTCAGCATCACCCATTGTGACCGGCAAGGCGGTGTTTTTTTCGGTTTATCAGACAAATCCTGAAATAACCTTGCACCCCGCTTGCACGGCCACCTCCCGCTCACTAACGTAGCGCCTTTATTGCGCGCCGCCGCCTCTACCCCCGCAGGAGCTTTGCCATGGCCTCGCCAGCCCTTACTCATTTTCTACCCCGGTTCGGCGTTGCCGCAGCAGTGGCCGGCGTCTTGAGCCTGACCGGTTGTCAGACCTACAACGCCCAGGACACCCTGCCGCCGGCCTCCGGCGTACAACCGCTCAAGGGCCTGGCACAGAACGTTTCGGTGCGCCGCAATGCCATGGGCATGCCGCTGATCGAAAGCAACAGCTTCCACGACGCGCTGTTCAGCCTCGGTTACGTGCATGCCAGCGACCGCATCACCCAGATGGTCACCCTGCGCCTGCTGGCCCAGGGCCGTCTGGCCGAGATGCACGGTGCGGACCTGCTGGATGCCGACCGCTACATGCGCGCGGTCAACCTGAAGAAAAGTGCGGGCGAGTTGTACAAGGCCTCTTCGCCGCGCCTCAAGCGTTTCTTCGAAGTCTATGCGCGGGGCGTCAATGCCTACCTGTTCCGCTACCGCGACAAGCTGCCGGCGGACCTGGCGGCCACCGGCTACAAGCCTGAATACTGGCAGCCGGAAGATTCGGCGCTGATTTTCTGCCTGTTGAACTTCAGCCAGTCGACCAACCTGCCGGAAGAAATTTCCTCGCTGGTGCTGGCCCAGACCGTCACTACCGACAAGCTCGCGTGGCTGACGCCATCGGCTCCGGACGAAAAACTGCCGGTCGCCGAAAGCGAGAAACTGCAAGGAATCAAGCTCAACGGGCAAGTGCCGGGGCTGGCCGAACTCAGTAAGGCTACCGGGCAACTGGCGGACCTCAATCTGCCGGGCGCTGCCTCGTCGAACAACTGGGCCATCGCCCCGCAACGCAGCCGCAGCGGCAAGAGCCTGTTGGCCAGTGACAGTCACGGCCCGCTGGGCGTGCCTTCGTTGTTCAGCTACGTGCAGATTCGCGCGCCGAAGTATCAGGCGTCCGGT
Organism: Pseudomonas sp. S2_H10; assembly: GCF_054668285.1. Lineage (NCBI taxonomy): Bacteria > Pseudomonadati > Pseudomonadota > Gammaproteobacteria > Pseudomonadales > Pseudomonadaceae > Pseudomonas > Pseudomonas sp. S2_H10. Next base: position 5,102,131 of record NZ_CP162754.1, on the reverse strand, counting down.
GTGACCATCGCGGGCCTGCCGATGGTGCTGGGCGGTTTCAACGGCAAAGTGGCGTGGAGCATGACGTCCGTGATGGGCGACAACCAGGACCTGTTCCTGGAAAAGATCAAGCGCCAGGGCAACGGCCTGACCTACGAAAATGCCGGGAAATGGCAGCCGGCGATCGTGCGCAACGAAACCTATTTCGTCAAAGGCCAGCGACCGACTCGCGAAGCCGTGTATGAAACCCGCCATGGCCCGTTGCTCAACAGCGCCCAGGGCAGCACGCTGGCCAATGGCTTCGGCCTGGCCCTGCAGACGCCGAGCTTCACCGACGACAAGAGCCTGGACGCGTTCTTCGACCTGTCCCGTGCCCAGAGTGTCGAGAAAGCCTCGGATGCCAGCCGTGAAATCCGCGCCATCGCGGTGAACCTGGTGTTCGCCGATGCCAGCCACATCGGCTGGCAAGTCACCGGTCGTTACCCGAACCGCCGTGAAGGCGAAGGCCTGCTGCCCTCACCGGGTTGGGAAGGCCGTTACGATTGGGACGGTTACGCCGACCCGATGCTGCACCCCTACGACCAGGACCCGGCCCAAGGCTGGCTCGGCACCGCCAACCAGCGGGTCATTCCCCATGGCTACGGCATGCAGTTGTCCAATTCCTGGGCCGCTCCGGAGCGGGGCGAGCGCCTGGCCGAACTGGCCGGCGCAGGCAAGCACGACAGCCGCAGCGTGATCGCCATGCAGTACGACCAGACCACTACTTTCGCTGCCAAGCTGAAGAAAATGTTCGAAGCGCCGGGCATGGCCCAGCCGCTCAAACAAGCCATGGACGCCTTGCCGGCGGCCGATCGCGCCAAGGCTCACGAAGCCTACAGCCGCTTGATGGCGTTCGACGGCAAGCTCGGCCCGGCCTCCACCGATGCGGCCATCTACGAACTGTTCCTGCAGGAAAGCACCCGGCAGATCTTCCTCGATGAACTGGGTCCGGAGAGCAGCCCGGCGTGGAAAGCCTTTGTCACCGATGGCAAGTTGTCCTACGCAGCCCAGGCCGATCACCTGCTCGGGCGTGAGGACAGCCCGTTCTGGGATGACGTGCGCACCGCGCAGAAAGAAGACAAACCGGCCATCCTCGCGCGCAGCCTTGCCGCCGCGATCAGCGCCGGCGACAGCCAGTTGGGCGCCGATCACAAAGCCTGGCAATGGGGCAAACTGCATCGCTATGAATGGAAGAACAGCAGCGGCCAGGTCGTACGCGGTCCGCTGCCGGCCGGTGGCGACCACACCACGCTCAACACCGCCGCCTTTGCCTGGGGCCAGGATTTCAACACTACGCTGGCGCCAGCCATGCGCTTTATCGTCGATTTCGGCCAGTCCGAACCGCTGATGGCGCAAAACGGCACCGGTCAATCCGGCAACCCGGCCAGCCCGAACTACCTCAACAGCATCGACCCGTGGCTCAAGGGCCAATACATGAGCCTGCCGATGCAGCCGCAGAACTTCGACAATGCCTATGGCAAGAATCGACTGACGCTGACACCCGGCAAGTAAGTTGAAACCCCCGCCCAATTTACCTTAAGCGAATGTGGTCCTCTGTAGGAGCGAGCGTGCTCGCGATGGTCGTTAACGCTAACGCGTGCTAGCTGGCTAAACGCGGCGCTCTTGAATCCATCGCGAGCAAGCTCGCTCCTACAGGGGGCCGATACTGGTCCCCTGAAAACAAATAGAACTTCTCGCTGCGCGCCAACCTCATAGCTAACAAGTCCCCCCCATTCTGGCAACACCATGGACCTTGTTATCTCGCGTCCCGAAGGCTTGTACTGCCCCGCCGGCGACTTCTACATCGATCCGTGGAGGCCGGTCGAGCGCGCCGTGATTACCCACGCCCACGGCGACCATGCCCGCGCCGGCAATCGGCACTACCTGGCGGCAGCACCCGGCGAGGCCATTCTGCGTGCGCGACTGGGCCAGGACATCGACCTGCAAACCCTGCGCTATGGCGAGCGCCTGCTGCACCATGGCGTGTTCCTCAGTTTTCATCCCGCCGGCCACGTGCTCGGCTCGGCGCAAGTACGCCTGGAGTACGGTGGAGAAGTCTGGGTGGCGTCCGGGGACTACAAGACCGAAGCCGACGGCACCTGCACACAGTTTGAACCGGTGCGTTGCGACACCTTCATCACCGAGTCGACCTTTGGCCTGCCGATCTACCGCTGGCAACCCCAGGCGCAAGTGTTTGCCGAGATCAATCAATGGTGGCAAGCCAATGCAGCGGTGGAAAAAACCAGCCTGCTGTTCTGTTACGCCTTCGGCAAGGCCCAGCGCATTCTCCATGGCATCGACGCGCAGCTGGGGCCCATCCTCGTGCATGGCGCCGTAGAGCCGGTGAACGGGATCTACCGCGAAGCGGGGATTGATCTGCCGCCGACGATTCCTGCCGCCGACATCAAAAAAAGCGACCCGATGATGCGCAAGGCTCTCGTGCTCGCACCACCTTCGGCGGCCAATAGCGGCTGGATGCGGCGCTTCGACTGTTTCAGCGATGGTTTCGCCAGTGGCTGGATGCGTTTGCGCGGCACGCGCCGGCGGCGCGGAGTGGATCGAGGTTTCGTCCTGTCCGACCACGCCGACTGGCCAGGTTTGCTCTGGGCCATTGAACAGACCGGTGCCGAACGGGTCATGGTGACCCATGGCTCGACTGGCGCCCTGGTACGCCATCTGCGCGAGCAGGGGCTCGATGCCATGGCGTTCGAAACCCGATACGGCGCAGACGAAGAGGACATTGCCCTGGCCGAAGCCGAGCTGGCCGAGGTGCTGTGATGAAAGCATTCGCCGAGCTGTACGCCGAACTCGATGCCTCCACCTCGAACAACGCCAAACTGGCGGCGATGCAACACTACTTCGCCCATGCCGCGCCGGAGGATGCCGCATGGGCGGTGTACTTTCTGTCGGGCGGACGGCCCCGGCAACTGGTGCCCGTGCGCGTACTGCGCGAGCTGGCGGTGGAGTTTTCCGGTTTGCCGGAATGGCTGTTCGAAGAAAGTTACCAGGCCGTCGGCGATCTCGCGGAAACCATTTCGCTGGTTCTGCCCGAAGTGCCGCACCGATCAACCGATGGGCTGGCCACCTGGGTCGAAGACAAATTGCTGCCACTGCGCGGCGAAACCGCGCAATCGCTCACGCAAAGGTTGCCAGAGCTGTGGGCGCAACTGGATCGCCTGAGCCTGATGGTCTGCATCAAACTGATCACCGGCAGCTTTCGCGTCGGGGTCTCCAAACTGCTGGTCACCCGTGCCCTGGCAGCCATGGCGCATCTGGACAGCAAACGCGTGGCGCAGCGGCTGGTGGGTTACACCGACCAGACTCATCGCCCCAGCGCCAGCCATTACCTGAAACTGATCGCCGCCGAATCCCCGGATGAACACGCCCAGCGTGGCGGCCAGCCCTACCCGTTTTTTCTCGCCCATGGGTTGTCGCCACCCGTGGAGCAGTTCGAAGCGCTGCTCGGCCCAGTCCAGCACTGGCAGGCGGAATGGAAATGGGACGGCATCCGCGCCCAGGTGATCAAGCGCGGCGGGCGCCTGTGGATCTGGTCGCGGGGTGAAGAGTTGATGACCGAACGCTTCCCTGAACTGGACAGCCTGATTCTGGGCCTTCCCGACGGGACGGTGATCGACGGCGAGATCGTCGCCTGGAAATCTGCGCCAACCGGCACCGAAAAGGCGTTTGAACCGGCAGCGCAACCTTTTGCCCTCCTGCAACAACGCATCGGTCGCAAAACCCTGGACCGCAAGATCCTCGATGAAGTGCCGGTGGTGCTGCTCGCCTTCGATTTGCTCGAATGGCAGGGTGAAGACTGGCGCAACCGCACTCAGGCCGAGCGTCGCGCGCAACTGGAATGGGTGGTCGGTGACTGTGCCAACCCGCGGTTGCACCTCTCGCCCCTGTTGACCGGCGAGACCTGGCTCGACCTCGCCCGCCAGCGCGAAGCATCCCGCAGCCTCGGTGTCGAGGGCCTCATGCTCAAGGCCCGCGATGCCTTGTACGGCGTCGGCCGGACCAAGGACATGGGCGTTTGGTGGAAATGGAAAGTCGACCCGTTCAGCATTGACGCCGTGCTGATCTACGCACAACGGGGGCAAGGACGCCGCGCCAGCCTCTACAGCGATTACACCTTCGCCGTCTGGGACGGCCCGCCAGATGCCAGCGAGCGCACGCTGGTGCCGTTTGCCAAAGCCTATTGCGGGCTGAGCGATGACGAAATCCGCCAGGTCGACAGCATCGTGCGCAAGACCACCGTGGAAAAGTTCGGGCCCGTGAGCAGCGTCGAGCCAAGCCTGGTGTTTGAATTGGGTTTTGAGGGCATCGCCCTCTCCCGCCGCCATAAAAGCGGCATTGCCGTGCGCTTTCCGCGGATGTTGCGCTGGCGCAAAGACAAGTCGGTCGACGATGCAGACAGCTTGGCGACCCTGCAAAACCTGCTCAGCTAAGCCCTCTTTTCACCCTCGATATTTTTTCTTTTTGAACCGAACGGGTGCGGCCATTTCCCTGCGCCCGTTTTCGTGCATAAATCTGTCTCCGGCTATTTCCAGACACCTTTTAAAACGCTTGTTCGGCACTCTGGTTCGGAAATTGCTACTTTCAACAGGTCTTACGCTTTCCAGTAACAATAATTCTGCGCCACAAGCGCTCATATTGGTTTTAGGGATTGAATAATGAAAAAAGCATTGCTGACCCTTTCTGCACTGGCGTTGTGCATGGCTGCTGGCTCCGCCATGGCGAAAGAATACAAAGAACTGCGTTTCGGCGTTGACCCTTCCTACGCACCGTTCGAGTCGAAAGCGGCCGATGGCAACCTGGTGGGCTTCGACATCGATCTGGGGAACGCGATCTGCGCCGAGCTGAAGGTCAAGTGCAAGTGGGTCGAAAGTGACTTCGATGGCATGATCCCTGGCCTCAAAGCCAATAAATTCGACGGTGTGATCTCGTCGATGACCGTTACCGAAGCCCGTGAAAAAGTCATCGACTTCTCCAGCGAGCTGTTCTCCGGCCCAACCGCCTATGTGTCCAAGAAAGGTTCCGGCGTGACCGAAGACGTCGCCTCGCTCAAGGGCAAGACCGTCGGCTACGAACAAGGCACCATTCAGGAAGCCTACGCCAAAGCCGTTCTGGACAAGGCCGGCGTGAAAACCCAGGCCTACGCCAACCAGGACCAGGTCTACGCCGACCTGACTTCCGGTCGTCTCGACGCAGGCATCCAGGACATGCTGCAAGCCGAACTGGGCTTCCTGAAGTCGCCACAGGGTGCCGACTACGACGTCAGCAAGCCGGTCGACAACGCTTTGCTGCCGGCCAAAACAGCTATCGGCATTAAGAAAGGTAACACCGAGCTGAAAGCACTTTTGGATAAAGGTATCAAAGCGTTACACGATGATGGCACCTACGCCACCATTCAGAAGAAACACTTTGGCGATCTGAATCTGTACAGCGGCAAATAATGCCCGGCGCCCATCTCGCGATGGGCGCTTTTTTCATCCGATCAGGTTGCTGATTTATGTTCGAAAACCTATTAGAAAATCTGGGGCTCTCTGCCTTCAGCCTCAAGGGCTTCGGTCCGCTGCTGATGCAAGGCACCTGGATGACGATCAAGTTGTCGGCGTTATCGCTGTTGGTGGCCGTGTTGCTCGGGCTGCTCGGCGCCAGTGCCAAGCTGTCAAAAGTCAAACTGATGCGCGTGCCTGCCCAGCTCTACACCACACTCATTCGCGGCGTTCCGGACCTGGTCCTGATGCTGCTGATCTTCTACAGCCTGCAAACCTGGCTGACCTCGTTTACCGATTACATGGAATGGGAATACATCGAGATCAACCCGTTCAGCGCCGGGGTCATCACCCTGGGCTTCATTTACGGTGCGTATTTCACTGAAACCTTCCGTGGCGCGATTCTCGCCGTCCCGCGAGGCCAGGTCGAAGCGGCCACCGCCTACGGCCTCAAGCGCGGCCAGCGTTTCTGGATCGTGGTGTTCCCGCAGATGATGCGATATGCCCTGCCGGGTATCGGCAACAACTGGATGGTGATGCTCAAGGCCACCGCCCTGGTGTCGATCATCGGCCTCGCCGACCTGGTCAAGGCTGCCCAGGACGCCGGTAAAAGTACTTATCAGCTGTTTTATTTCCTGGTGCTGGCCGCGCTGATCTATCTGGTGATCACCAGCGCGTCCAACTTCATCCTGCGCTGGCTTGAACGTCGTTACTCCGCCGGTACCCGGGAGGCCGTACGATGATCGAACTCCTGCAGGAATACTGGAAACCTTTCCTTTATAGCGACGGCAACAACATCACCGGCCTGGCCATGACGATGTGGCTGCTCAGCGCGTCGATTTTCTTCGGCTTCCTGGTGTCGATTCCGCTGTCCATCGCCCGGGTCTCGTCGCGGGTCTATGTTCGCTGGCCGGTGCAGTTCTACACCTACCTGTTCCGCGGCACGCCGCTCTATATCCAGCTGCTGATCTGTTACACCGGGATCTACAGCCTGGCCGCCATCCGGGCGCAGCCGGTACTGGACGCATTCTTTCGCGATGCGATGAACTGCACCATCCTGGCCTTCGCCCTGAACACCTGCGCCTACACCACGGAGATCTTCGCCGGGGCAATTCGCAGCATGAACCATGGTGAAGTGGAAGCGGCCAAAGCTTATGGCCTGACCGGCTGGAAGCTGTATGCCTACGTGATCATGCCGTCGGCCTTGCGTCGCTCGCTGCCTTACTACAGCAACGAAGTGATCCTGATGCTGCACTCGACCACCGTGGCGTTCACCGCGACCATCCCGGACATCCTGAAAGTCGCACGGGACGCCAACTCGGCGACATTCCTGACCTTTCAGTCGTTCGGCATCGCCGCGCTGATCTACCTGACCGTCACTTTTGCGCTGGTCGGCCTGTTCCGCCTTGCCGAACGCCGATGGCTGGCCTTCCTCGGGCCGACCCACTAGGTCTCAACCAGTTTCAGGAAACAACAGATGCGCCACCAGAAACATGACCTGCTGGCCCCGCTGCCGGGGACCGCACGACAGATCCACAGCTTTCACTTCGGCCCTCAACCGGCCAATGGCAAGATCTACATCCAGGCCTCCCTGCACGCCGACGAAATGCCCGGCATGCTGGTGGCCTGGCACCTCAAGCAACGGCTGACGGAGCTGGAGGCCGCCGGCCGCCTGCGCAGCGAAATCGTACTGGTGCCCGTCGCCAACCCGGTCGGCCTGGAACAGGTGCTGATGGATGTGCCGTTGGGCCGCTATGAGCTGGAAAGCGGGCAGAACTTCAACCGCTGGTTCGTCGACCTCAGCGAGGAAGTCGGCAACGCGATCGAAGGCAAGCTCGGTGATGACCCGCAACACAATCAGCAATTGATCCGCAGCAGCCTGCGCGATGCGCTCGCCCGGCAGACCGCCAGCACCCAACTGCAATCCCAGCGCCTGACATTGCAGCGCCTGGCCTGCGACGCCGACATGGTGCTCGACCTGCATTGCGATTTCGAAGCGGTCGCGCACCTGTACACCACGCCGGAAGCCTGGCCGCAGGTGGAGCCGCTGGCGCGCTACATCGGCGCCGAAGCCAGCTTGCTGGCTACCGATTCCGGTGGCCAGTCGTTCGACGAATGCTTCACCCTGCTCTGGTGGCAGTTGAAAGAACGTTTCGGCGAACACTTCGACATCCCCCCGGGCAGTTTTTCGGTGACCGTCGAATTGCGCGGCCAGGGCGACGTCAACCACCCTCTGGCCAGCCGCGACTGCCAGGCGTTGATCGACTACCTGATCCGTTTCGGCGCGATCGCCGGCGAACCCGCGCCACTGCCTGACCTTCCCTGGCCGGCGACGCCGCTTGCCGGCGTAGAACCGGTGGCTACGCCGGTCGGCGGGTTGCTGGTGTTCACCGCACTGCCAGGCCAATACCTGGAAGCCGGACAACTGGTCGCCGAAATCATCGACCCGATCAACGATCAGGTCACCCCCGTTCATTGCGCCACCGCCGGGTTGATGTACGCCCGCTCGCTGCGCCGCATGGCCACTGCCGGCATGGTGATCGCCCACGTCGCGGGCACCGAAGCCTATCGCAGCGGCTATCTACTTTCGCCTTGAGGATGCACGCCCCATGTACAAACTGACCATCGAAGGCCTGCATAAAAGCTACGGCGACCATGAAGTCCTCAAAGGTGTTTCACTCAAGGCCAGGACCGGCGACGTCATCAGCCTGATCGGCGCCAGCGGCTCGGGTAAAAGTACCTTTCTGCGCTGCATCAACTTCCTCGAACAACCCAACGACGGCGCCATGAGCCTCGATGGGCAGAACATCCGCATGATCAAGGATCGTCACGGCATGCACGTGGCCGACGCCGACGAATTGCAGCGGATTCGCACCCGCCTGGCCATGGTGTTCCAGCACTTCAACCTGTGGAGCCACATGACGGTGCTGGAAAACATCACCATGGCCCCGCGCCGGGTGCTGGGCTGCGACAGGAAAGAAGCCGAGGACCGCGCCCGGCGCTACCTCGACAAGGTAGGGCTGGCCTCCCGTGTGGCGGACCAATACCCGGCCTTCCTGTCCGGCGGTCAGCAACAACGGGTAGCGATTGCCCGCGCATTGGCGATGGAGCCGGAAGTCATGCTGTTCGACGAACCGACCTCGGCGCTGGACCCGGAACTGGTGGGTGAGGTGCTCAAGGTGATCCAGGGCCTGGCCGAAGAAGGCCGGACCATGATCATGGTGACCCACGAAATGAGCTTCGCCCGCAAAGTGTCGAGCCAGGTGCTGTTTCTGCACCAGGGCCTGGTGGAGGAAGAAGGTGCGCCGAAAGACGTGCTGGGCAACCCGAAGAGCGAGCGGTTGAAGCAGTTCCTCAGCGGCAACCTGAAGTAACGTCTACAGCAATACCTGTTGTGGGAGCAAGCTCGCTCCCACATTTGATTTCTACCGCCTGATCTATTCAGGCCACAGGCGCAGGCGGTGGCTCATCCGGCAATGTAGGTTCGCCAGGTTCCATCGGCTGTTCATTCGGGGTATCGGGATCAGGCTGGCCGGGGATGCCCCCTGCCATGCTGACGGGCGGATGTGCCAGCAACGACCAGGCCAGAACGCCAACCTGATTGGGTTCAAGCCTTGCCAGTTCGGCACTGATTCGCGGATCGATCTTCATTCGGCACTCCAGGGCGATGGTCCGACCCGCCTTGCGCGGATCGGAACAGTACACTCCATAGAGTGTACGCCCGCTCAGGAATTCCCGAAATTTGTCGGACGGTTGACTCAGGTGCGCGGCAGGGTCACGCCACGCTGGCCCTGGTACTTGCCGCCACGGTCCTTGTAGGACACTTCACACTCTTCGTCCGACTCAAGGAACAGCATCTGCGCCACACCTTCGTTGGCGTAGATTTTCGCCGGCAGATTGGTGGTGTTGGAGAACTCCAGGGTCACGTGACCTTCCCACTCAGGCTCGAGCGGCGTGACGTTGACGATGATGCCGCAACGCGCGTAGGTGCTTTTACCCAGGCAAATGGTCAATACATTGCGCGGAATGCGGAAGTATTCGACGGTGCTGGCCAGGGCGAAGGAGTTCGGCGGGATGATGCACACGTCGCTGTGGATGTCGACGAAGCTGCCGGCATCGAAGTTTTTCGGGTCGACGATGGCCGAATTGATGTTGGTGAACACCTTGAAATGATTGGTGCAACGCACGTCGTAGCCGTAGCTCGACACGCCGTAGGAGATCACACGGTTATCGTCGCTGCCGCGTACCTGGCGCTCGACGAAAGGCTCGATCATGCCGTGTTCCTGCGCCATGCGGCGAATCCACTTGTCCGATTTGATGCTCATGGCGGGGTGTCCTGAATAGCGAGGTCGAAAAATTCTGTCCGGCATCTTACCGGGCGCGCCGCCGGGTTCAAAGTCCGCGCTGCAATTCTCGCCGAACAGCCTGGAATTACCGGCGCCGGCGACGAAGCGTCACACCGCCGATCCCTAAAACAGAGAAACCTTCGCAAGAAGCATTGGCACGTTCCGGAAAAAGGGTTAAGGTGGCGCCACTGTGCTGCTTGTGTCACTGAGAATCTCTACACGATATGTTGAATTTCGATCCAACCATCTACAAGAATTTTTCCTGCTCTTTGCACTCAGTCTCGGCCAGGGTTCTTCCTGAGTCGCAGTTATCTTTGTTCAAGGAGTTACACCATGTCTAATCGCCAAACCGGTACCGTTAAGTGGTTCAACGATGAAAAAGGCTTCGGCTTCATCACTCCACAATCCGGTGACGACCTGTTCGTTCACTTCAAAGCTATCCAATCCGACGGCTTCAAAAGCCTGAAAGAAGGCCAACAGGTTTCTTTCATCGCTACCCGCGGTCAGAAAGGCATGCAAGCTGAAGAAGTTCAAGTTATCTAACTTGTACTTGCTTTAGTAAAAAGCCCCGCCCTCAACAGCGGGGCTTTTTTGTGGGCGGGTGTTTTTGCCCACAAAAAAATCGCCGCCTCCAACAACCCCTGCGTTGACCTCGCAGGAGCTGCCGAAAGCGGCGATCGATCAGTCCTTCTTACCAGGTCACGCCAAACCCTGCGGTGTAGCGCGTCTTGTCCAGGTCCGCGTCGTCGGTACCGCTGATGATGTTGCGTTCAGCCTTGAGATTGAGCGAAGCCCAGTCAGTCACCTTGTAGCGCAGGCCTATCTCGGAATCGAGGGCGTAATCAGCGACGTCCGTCAGCGGTTTGCCCACCTCGCCGTTGGTGAAGAACTCGACTTTCTTGCCAATCAGATAGCGGTTGTAATCCCACTTCATGGCCACGGAATAGAAATTTTCCTTGCTGCCATCGACGAACTCATAGTCTGTGCGGTTGACCAGCGAACCCAGGGAAAATGCGCCCAGTTCGTTATCCCAGAACTGGTAACCCGGACCTGTACCGACCGTACGCTGACGCGAGAGATCTTCAACCTTGTCACGCTTGTAAACCAGGCGACCCTGCCAGAACCATTTGTCCGTCAGGAAGCGGTCAAGGGAGTACTCGGCCCGCCAGTTGTCCGTCGTGACCACGTCATCCTGGAATTCGCGGTTGTACTCGCCTTCGGCGGTGTGTCGCCAGCGACCATGACGTGCCGAGGTCTTGAAGTCGATATCGTAGTCGTCGGTGTCCTTGTCGGCGCGCTGGTAATCCAGCGCGGCATCGATGTTGCCCTTCCAGACCAGATCCTCGACGACCGGCTTGGGCTTGAGCATCTGCTGAATACTCGCCAACTCCACCGTCCTGGGTGCATCACCGTTGGCCAGGGTAACCTTGCCATCCCCCGCCGCCTGCAGCGACTTGGCCACCTCGCCGGTATAGGCATCCTGCTTGACCAGCAGATGCTGATCACTCTCCAGGGTTTTCACCTTGCTCCACTCGATCGGAACCTCACCGGCGTACTCGGTCTTGAGCAATAGCTTGCCGCCATCGAACAGGATGATCTTGCCGCTCAACTTGTCACCGTTCTTCAACCAGATGGTATCGGCGAGCAAGGGCGTGGAGGCACTGAGGACGGCGAGGCACAGCAGGGATCTGGACAACATAAGCAAGATACAAACTCGGGATTGCGAAAAAAAGTCGGCATTATCCGTAGGAACAAGGCCCTGACAAGGACTGACCCGACTATTTCTATTGAGTTCATTTCTCAACTACCCGTACTGGAATTACTCTACAGACGGTAAAGCAGACTTCTTCAGGACTGACGCACGTGACCGATCCAACCGATGAACCCGAGAGCGCAGCGCAAATCCGACGCACGGCGCTATATCTGACACTGGCGCAAGTTCCCGAGGGCAAAGTCGTCAGTTACGGTCAGTTGGCCGAGCTGGCAGGACTGGGTCGCGCCGCGCGCTGGGTCGGCCGCACACTCAGCCAATTGCCGAGCGACAGCAAGTTGCCGTGGCACCGTGTTCTGGGTGCAAACGGGCGTATCAGCCTGCCGGTCGGCAGCCCTTCGGGGGATGAGCAGCGCGCGCGATTACGCACGGAAGGCATCAGTGTCCTGAATAATCGTGTTGATATTCAGCGCCATGGCTGGCGTCCGGTAGAGCACAGCGGTTAGAGTGCGCGCTTTGTTTCCGTATTTGTTGAGGCAGACTCCAGCCCATGCCCCGTAAAACCTGGCGCGCCGCGCTCGCCGCTTATGCCAGCCCCTCGACACTCGTGCTGTTGCTGCTTGGTTTCGCCGCCGGCCTGCCCTACATGCTGGTCTTTTCGACGCTTTCAGTCTGGCTGCGTGAAGCCGGCGTGGCTCGCGAAACCATTGGTTATGCAAGCCTGATCGGCCTGGCGTATGCCTTCAAATGGGTCTGGTCGCCCTTGCTCGACCAATGGCGACTGCCATTGCTCGGCAAACTCGGTCGACGACGATCCTGGCTCGTACTGTCCCAGGCCCTGGTCATCCTGGGCCTGATCGGGATGGGTTTCTGCGACCCGCAAAAGCATCTGTCCTGGCTGATAGCCATCGCCGTTGTCGTCGCATTCGCCTCGGCGACCCAAGACATCGCAGTCGACGCCTACCGCCTGGAGATCGCCGAAGACAATCGTCAGGCCGCCCTCGCCGCCAGCTACATGTCCGGTTACCGGGTCGCTGCGCTGCTGGCCACCGCAGGCGCGCTGTACTTCGCCGAAGGCTTTGGCTCCACCGGTTTCAACTACAAGCATTCGGCCTGGGCCGGCACCTACATCCTGTTCGGCGCGCTGATGATCCCGGCACTGCTGACCTCCCTGTTCATGCGCGAACCACCCGTGCCGTTGCGCACGCAACTGCAGGCCGGGCGCTACAGCTTCGCGCACCAACTGGCCTCGGTGTTCGTGCTGATCATATTGCTGGTGTCCGTGCCGGCCATGTTCACCCAGCTCTACAACACCGACTTCGCCAGCGTTCTGTTCGAAGGCGCAAGCCTGCTCGACCTGCTGCTCCAAGACCGCGCGTTCCTGCGGGCCATCCTCTACATCACGCTCACCGCCCTGTGCCTCTCGGCCATGGGCCGTCGTGGCCTGGCGCCAGTACTGACGCCGATCAACGACTTCATCCTGCGATACCGCTGGCAAGCGCTGCTGCTGCTCGGCCTGATCGCCACCTATCGGATGTCCGATACGGTCATGGGCGTGATGGCCAACGTGTTCTACATCGACCAGGGCTTCACCAAGGACCAGATCGCCAGCGTCAGCAAAATCTTCGGCCTGATCATGACCCTGGTCGGCGCCGGCATGGGCGGCCTGCTGATCGTGCGCTTCGGTATCCTGCCGATCCTGTTCATCGGCGGCATCGCCTCCGCGGCGACCAACATCCTGTTCCTGATGCTCGCCGACATGGGCCCCAACCTGAACATGCTGGTGCTGACCATCTCCCTGGACAACTTCAGTTCGGGCCTGGCCACCTCGGCCTTCGTCGCCTACCTGTCGAGCCTGACCAACCTCAAGTTCTCCGCCACCCAGTACGCCCTGCTCAGCTCGATCATGCTGCTGCTGCCACGCCTGATCGGCGGCTACTCCGGGGTCATGGTGGAGAAGTTCGGTTATCACAACTTCTTCCTGATTACCGCGCTGCTCGGCGTCCCGACCCTGCTGTTGATCGCCCTGCACTGGTTCCAGGAGAACCGCCGCGCAGGACCGACACCGACACCGGAACCGGTGCAGACCCCGGTCGTCGAAGAGTCGTAGGCTCTTTACCCAGGAAAATTCGCGGAGGGCCGAGTGAATCGCGCCCTCCTGCCACACCGCCGACCGCACGCCTGTACGCCAGCGGATCTCGCCCGTACAATGCTCCGTCATTTCTCGTCATCAGCAATCGATAACGGCCAACCATGCGCACCAGTCAATTTTTGCTCGCCACACAAAAAGAAACGCCTTCCGACGCGGTCGTGATCAGCCACCAGCTGATGCTGCGCGCCGGCATGATCCGCAAACTCGCCTCCGGCCTGTACACCTGGCTGCCGATGGGCCTGCGGGTAATGCGCAAGGTCGAGGCCGTCGTTCGTGAAGAAATGAACGCCGCCGGCTCTCTCGAAGTGTTGATGCCGAGCACCCAACCGGCCGAGCTGTGGCAGGAATCCGGGCGTTGGGAAGAGTACGGCCCTGAATTGCTGCGCTTCAAGGATCGCCATGGCCGCGACTTCTGCGCAGGCCCGACCCACGAAGAAGTCATCACCGATCTGATGCGCAACGAATTGAGCAGCTACAAGCAGCTGCCGATCAACCTGTACCAGATCCAGACCAAATTCCGTGACGAAATCCGCCCACGCTTCGGTTTGATGCGCGGCCGCGAATTCATCATGAAGGACGCGTACTCGTTCCACGCCGACCAGCCTTCGCTGCAGGTCACCTACGACCGCATGCACCAGGCCTACTGCAACGTGTTCACCCGCCTGGGCCTGAAGTTCCGCCCTGTTGAAGCCGACAACGGCTCCATCGGCGGTGCCGGCTCCCACGAGTTCCACGTGCTGGCCGAGTCCGGCGAAGACGACATCGTCTTCAGCAATGGCTCCGACTACGCCGCGAACATCGAAAAAGCCGAAGCCGTGCCACGGGAAACCTCGCGCGCCGCTGCGACCGAAGAACTGCGTCTGGTCGACACCCCGAACGCCAAGACCATTGCGCAACTGGTCGAAGGCTTCAACCTGCCGATCGAGAAAACCATCAAGACCCTGGTGGTGCACGCCGAAGAGAAAGGCAAGCTGATTGCCCTGATCATCCGTGGCGACCATGAGCTGAACGAAATCAAGGCCGCCAACCAGCCTGGCGTAGCCAGCCCGCTGGTCATGGCCTCGGAAAGCGAACTGCGCGAGGCCATTGGCGCCGGCGCCGGTTCCCTTGGCCCGTTGAACCTGCCGCTGCCGATCATCATCGACCGTTCGGTCGAACTGATGAGCGACTTCGGCATCGGTGCCAACATCGACGACAAACACTACTTCGGCGTGAACTGGGAGCGCGATCTGCCTGTTCCGACCGTTGCCGACCTGCGCAACGTCGTGGCCGGTGACCCGAGCCCGGACGGCAAAGGCACCCTGGAAATCAAGCGCGGCATCGAAGTCGGGCACATCTTCCAGCTGGGCAACAAATACAGCAAAGCGATGAAGTGCGAAGTGCTGGGCGAGAACGGCAAGCCGGTCACCCTGGAAATGGGTTGCTACGGTATCGGCGTGTCCCGCGTGGTGGCGGCTGCCATCGAGCAGAACAACGACGAAAACGGGATCATCTGGAGCGACACACTCGCGCCGTTCCAGATTGCCCTGGTGCCGCTGCGCTACGAAACCGAGCAGGTTCGCGAAGCCACCGACAAGCTGTACGCGCAACTCACCGCTGCCGGCTTCGAAGTGCTGCTGGACGACCGCGACAAGAAAACCAGCCCGGGCATCAAGTTCGCGGACATGGAACTGATCGGGATTCCACACCGGATCGTGGTCAGCGACCGCGGCCTCGCCGATGGCAACCTGGAATACAAGAGCCGTACCGAGGCCGAGCCGCAAGCGCTGCCGGTCGCTGAAGTACTGTCGTTCCTTCAGGCCCGTATCCGCCGCTGAAACCAGATAGAGACGTCATGTTCAAGCGAAACACCTTAGGCCTCGGTGCTGCCGCCCTGTGCGGCACCCTGCTGGTCAGCGGCTGTGCCAATCAGATGTCACAACGCAGCGAGCACGAGGAACGTGTCGAGCGCAAATTGCTCGATCACAGCCTGCAGATCGATGTCGGCGAGCCCACGGTGCTTGAGCTGCCGCAACGGCGCGTAAAAATCCACGAGCAAAAGACTTTCGAAGTCACCGAGTACGAAGTCACTCGTCACTACGATCGCTATACGCCGTACCAACCCTGGCGGGAGGTTTACGAAATCCCGCTGGGCGCGGTGGCCGTGGTGGCGGGTATCGGTGCCAACGTGGTCAATGTGTTCGCCCTCGGCAACCTGCCGGACAGCGTGACCAAAGACTGGCTGAGCTACGGTTTCGCCGGGCTCAATCCGTTCATGAACGTGCAGTCCCATGGCCGCGCGCAGCAGAACCTGGCCGGCATCGATGAAATCCAGCGTGACAAACGCACGGAGTACTCGAGCCTGCCCTGGAGCGAGCGCCCGGTCGAGGTCAAGGCCGGCAAGGAAACCTTCGAACTGACCACCGACAAAAACGGCGTACTGCGCCTGAACCTGTTGGATAACCCGTTCGCCGAACATGACATCAATCATCTGACCCGGTTGCTGATTCGTGTCGAAGATGGCCAGGACAATGTCCGCAACGACGCGACCCTGGCCATCAGCAGCACCTTGCGCAGCAAGCTCTATGAGGCCCACGGGCTGATTTATGACGATCTCGAAGGCGACGAGGTCAGCCAATGGGTTCACCGGGTCAAACGCTTGTCGGAGTTGGGTCTCGAAGAAGAAGCCACCGAGCTGGAACAGAGCCTGATCGAACTGACGCGCAATGATCCCGAATTGCAGACCGAATTCCTCAAGTCGCTGGCCCAGAATGGCGAACGACTGGTGGCGAACCCGGGATTGAATTGAAAAGCTTAGTTGTCACCCTGCTCGCGATCAGGGTGACAACTACCGCTCAAACAACTCCATCTGCTCAAACCCGCCCCGCAAGTCTTCCAGCCGAACCCCGACCCCCAACAACCGCACCGGTTTACCGCCGCGATTGAAAGCCTGGGTCAGCATCAACTGATAACTCCCCAGATCCCGCCCTGCCCCGGCTTGCTCCAGTGTGGTCTGAGTGAAGTCATGGAACTTCACTTTGACGAATGGCTTGCCCGGACGATAACTGCTGTCGATTCGCGCCATGCGACCGGCCAGGGTCTCCAGCAGTTCGGGCAGTTTATCCAGGCAACTCTTCAGATCAGGCAGATCAACGTCGTAGGTATTTTCAACGCTGATCGACTGACGACGACTGTCGTTGTGCACCACTCGCTCATCAATCCCGCGGGCCAGGCTCCAGAGTCGCTCGCCAAAGCTGCCGAACTCACGCACCAGCGCCAATTTGTCCCACTCGCGCAATTGCAGGCAATCGGTGATACCCAGCTTGCCGAGCTTGTCGGCAGTGACTTTGCCGACCCCGTGCAACTTGTTCACCGGCAAGCCACTGACAAAGTCCTCGACCTGGTCCGGAGTGATGACGAACAGGCCGTTGGGCTTTTTCCAGTCACTGGCGATCTTGGCCAGAAACTTGTTCGGCGCCACACCCGCCGACACGGTGATGTGCAACTGGTTGGAGACCCGGCGGCGGATATCCTGGGCGATTCGCGTGGCACTGCCCGCGAAATGCGCGCTGTCCGACACATCCAGGTAGGCCTCATCGAGCGAAAGCGGTTCAATGATCTCGGTGTAGTCGCGAAAGATCGTGTGAATTTCCCTGGACGCTTCTCTATAGGCATCCATGCGTGGCTTCACGATGGTCAGGTCCGGGCAGAGTTTCAGGGCGTGCCCGGAGGACATTGCCGAACGCACGCCGTACGCCCGCGCCTCGTAATTACAGGTGGCGATCACCCCGCGCCGATCCGCCGACCCGCCCACCGCCAATGGCTTGCCGGCCAGACGCGGGTCGTCGCGCATCTCAATGGCGGCGTAGAAACAG
Organism: Pseudomonas sp. S2_H10; assembly: GCF_054668285.1. NCBI lineage: Bacteria > Pseudomonadati > Pseudomonadota > Gammaproteobacteria > Pseudomonadales > Pseudomonadaceae > Pseudomonas > Pseudomonas sp. S2_H10. The sequence continues at coordinate 5,084,552 of NZ_CP162754.1, read as the reverse complement.
TCACAATCGACGTGGATGATCTTTCGCTGAGTCATGGCAAAGCAGTGTTCATGGCAAGGAAATGGCGTCTTTGTTTGACGGATATGCAGTATCTCACCGACACCTGTATATAGCACCAGTAGTCTGAATGTTCTTTTCGACGCGTGGGAAATGTCACTGATGAATTTATTTTTTCAATCGGAAAATCATTCCCAATAGAGCCACAGGCCTTGCCCCGCCTGCCTCACAGACCGAAAACCCTCCCCTTCGACAAGCTAACCGATTGAAGCAGAACAGGTTTTATCGGAATTGAAGGTTGACACCCCGGCGCATCTCTATAGAATGAGCCACACAGACGCGGGATGGAGCAGTCTGGTAGCTCGTCGGGCTCATAACCCGAAGGTCGTCGGTTCAAATCCGGCTCCCGCAACCAAACATCAAAAAAGGCTACTCGAAAGAGTGGCCTTTTTTGTGCGTGCTTGTTTTGTAGCGCCAGGCACCTGAACCCACTGCCCTATGGACTCGAGCCGTAAGCAGAAATCGTTCTGATTCCGAAACTTAAGGCAAGCCTGCGACCGTTTGACGCGATTCAACGTTTATTTGACCTGGTTCGGGATTAACGGTTGACACCCCGGCGATTCTCTATAGAATGCCGCCACACAGACGCGGGATGGAGCAGTCTGGTAGCTCGTCGGGCTCATAACCCGAAGGTCGTCGGTTCAAATCCGGCTCCCGCAACCAAACATCAAAAAAGGCTGCTCGAAAGAGTGGCCTTTTTTGTATCTGTTGAAAAAGTCCTTTCGCAACAATGATCTGTCACTGTGTAGCAAGCCGCTTGGGTCCCCCATGCGCCGGGTTCAGACTATGCTCTATCGCAGGCTGAAGCCTTCATGACCGATGTCGCGCCGTCTCCGCTGACAGGCGTTAATATTTGTGATTATTTTTTTCTACAGGGATTGGTAACTTGGCTGGATACCCCCATCCTGTCGCGCACAATCCAAGAGGTGATTGATGCGCGCCAACTCGTCTGATTCACAAGACACTGTCACAGCGACACAACCGATCAAGGCTGAGCGTCTGCGCCTGCTTGATCGGTTGAGCAAGTACCGTCAGCCCATCGGCCTGGCGATTACCCTGCTGTTGTTCGCGATCGCGCTGATTGCCTGTCGCCACCTGCTGAGCGAGCTCGACCTTTACGCGCTGCACGACTCGATCCTCGAAGTTCCCAAACCTGCCTTGATGGGCGCGCTCGGCGCAACCGTGGTGGGCTTCATCATTCTGCTCGGCTACGAATGGTCGGCCAGCCGCTATGCCGGGGTGAGCCTGGCGCCGCGCACCCTGGCACTGGGCGGGTTCACAGCCTTTGCCATCGGCAACGCCATCGGCCTTTCAATGCTGTCGGGCGGCTCGGTGCGCTATCGCCTCTACGCCCGTCACGGCCTGGGGGCGGCTGAAGTCGCCCAGATGACGCTGTTCGCCAGCCTTTCGCTGGGTTGCGCCCTGCCACCGCTGGCCGCCCTGGCGACGCTCAGCGACCTGCCTGCCGCGTCCACCGCCCTGGGGCTCTCCGAGACGTTGCTGGGCATGGTGGCAAGCGTAGTGCTCGTGCTGTTTTCGGTGCTGGCGATCGGTATCTACCGTCGTCGCCTGCCGGATCAGCCTTACCCGGACAACCTGCTGGTCAGGATCGGCCGCCGCACCTTGCGCCTGCCCGGGCGTCGCCTGACGTTCCTGCAATTGCTCATCACTGCCCTCGACGTGGCGGCCGCCGCGACCGTGCTCTATCTGCTCCTGCCGGAAACGCCGCCCTTCGGTGTGTTCCTTCTGGTTTACCTGCTGGCCCTGGCCGCCGGCGTGCTCAGCCATGTGCCGGGCGGTGTCGGGGTATTCGAAGCGATCTTGCTGGCGGCCTTTTCCGACACCCTCGGTGCCGCGCCACTGGCGGCCGCCCTGCTGCTCTATCGCTTGATCTATGTGGTCCTGCCCTTGCTGGTGGCCTGCCTGCTGTTGCTGATCAACGAAGGCCAGCGTCTGTTCCAGACACGCCAGACCTTGCGCGCAGCCTCAGGCCTGGCGGCGCCGATACTGGCGGTGCTGGTATTCCTGTCCGGTGTTGTCCTGCTGTTCTCCGGCGCCACCCCGGAGATCGATACCCGCCTGGAACACATCGGTTTTCTGATCCCCCATCGCCTGGTCGATGCATCGCACTTTGGCGCCAGCCTGGTCGGCGTGCTTTGCCTGTTGCTGGCCCAGGGCCTGCGCCGCCGGCTGTCGGCCGCGTGGATGCTGACCACCATTCTGTTGCTGGTCGGCGCCCTGCTTTCGCTGCTCAAAGGCTTCGACTGGGAAGAAGCCAGCCTGATGGTACTGACGGCGAGCCTGCTCGGGGTCTTCCGCCGCTCGTTCTATCGCCCCAGCCGCCTGACCGAACTGCCGTTCTCGCCGCTGTATCTGGTGGCCAGCCTGTGCGTACTCGGTGCATCGATGTGGCTCCTGCTATTTGCCTATCAGGACGTTCCGTACAGCCACCAACTCTGGTGGCAGTTCACCCTCGACGCCGATGCCCCTCGCGGCCTGCGTTCGCTGCTCGGCGCCGCTGTGCTGCTGGTGGTGGTGTCCCTGACCTGGCTGCTGCGCACCGCGCGCCCGGTCATTCACCTGCCGACACCCGAGGAACTGGAACGCGCCAGCAAGATCCTGATGGCATCGGCCCAACCGGATGGCGGCCTGGCCCTGACCGGTGACAAGGCGCTGCTGTTTCACCCCAATGACGAAGCCTTCCTGATGTACGCCCGTCGCGGCCGCAGCCTGGTGGCGCTGTATGACCCGATCGGCCCGGGCCAGCAACGGGCGGAAATGATCTGGCAGTTCCGCGACCTGTGCGACATCCACCACGCCCGTCCCGTGTTCTATCAAGTGCGCGCCGAGAACCTGCCGTACTACATGGACATCGGCCTGACCGCGATCAAGCTCGGTGAAGAAGCCCGGGTCGACCTCAAGCGTTTTGATCTCGAAGCCAAGGGCAAGGAGATGAAGGACCTGCGCTACACCTGGAACCGTGGCACCCGTGACGGCCTGTCACTGGAAATCCATGAGCCGGGCCAGGCGCCGATGGAGGAGCTCAAGGTGATTTCCGATGCCTGGCTGACCGGCAAGAACGTGCGCGAGAAAGGCTTCTCGCTGGGCCGCTTCAGCGATGACTACCTCAAGCATTTCCGCATCGCGGTGATTCGTTTCGAAGGACGCCCGGTGGCGTTCGCCAACCTGCTCGAGACCTACGGCCACGACCTGGCCAGCCTCGACCTGATGCGCGCGCACCCGGACGCCCCGAAGCTGACCATGGAATTCATGATGGTCGGCCTGATTCAACATTATAAAAATCATGGATACGCGCGTTTCAGCCTGGGCATGGTGCCGTTGTCGGGGTTGCAACCCCGTCGCGGCGCACCACTGACCCAGCGCCTGGGCTCGATGGTATTCCGCCGTGGTGAGCAGCTGTACAACTTCCAGGGCTTGCGCCGCTTCAAAGACAAGTTCCAGCCTGATTGGGAACCCCGTTATATGGCCGTGCCCGCCGGACTCGATCCGCTGGTTGCGCTGGCCGACACTGCCGCCCTGATCGCGGGCGGCTTGACCGGATTGGTGAAACGCTGATGATTCAACGCTCCTTGCGGTATGTATTGGGCACACTGGTGATAGTGGCCCTGATTCTCGGTGGCGGTTTCTGGTACCTGAAACGCCCGGCACCGGAACCGACCCTCCAATTGCTGACCCCGGCCGACGGTGCGCCGATGACCCGTGTCATCCCCGGCACCACGCCACAAGCCCAGGTGCTGGTGGCGGTCAACGAAGACCAGAAACTCAGCGACAAGCAATTGCTGACCCTGAGCCGCAGCGGCTCGGCACAGATTGTCCAGGTGATCCTGCCCAAGGACTGCCTGCTGCAAAGCCGTGCCCTGCAAGCGGGCCTGCGGGAACTCAAAGGCCCGGCCACCCTGGTCAGCGGCATCGGCCCGGGCGCCGTGCTGGCCTGGCGCTGGCTGTCCGAGCAGAAGAATGACAAGGCCCAGGCCGTCTCGGTCGACCTGGCCCTGGAAAAGGGCGGCTGCACTCACCTGCTGCCCAAAAGCGCCGCCCACGGTCATTGGCTGGTCGCGTGGAACGACAACCCGGACGACACCAGTGCCGGCTTCGTGCGTGATCAACCGAACGCCGAAACCAGCATCAGCGACTACGACATCAACCTGCCGCAGGTGCTGAACAACGAACTGCGCAAGATCCTCGTCGGCGGCGACAAGGCCGCTGGCGGGCTGCAGATCCCGGTGGTCGAAGTGCCGGCAGGCCAGGCCAGGGACACCGTGACCCTGTTCCTGTCCGGTGACGGCGGCTGGCGCGACCTCGACCGCGACGTGGCGGGCGAGATGGCCAAGATCGGCTACCCGGTGGTCGGCATCGACACCCTGCGCTACTACTGGCAGCACAAGAGCCCGGAGCAAAGCGCGCTGGACCTGGCTGAGCTGATGCAGCACTACCGGCAGAAATGGGGCACCAAGCGCTTCATCCTGACTGGTTACTCGTTCGGCGCCGACGTCCTGCCGGCGATCTACAACCGTCTGGCCGAGTCGGAACAGAATCGCGTCGACGCAATCATCCTGCTGGCCTTCGCCCGCACCGGCAGCTTCGAGATCGAAGTCGAAGGCTGGCTCGGCAACGCCGGCAAGGAAGCCGCCACCGGCCCGGAAATGGCCAAGCTGCCAGCCGCCAAAGTGGTGTGCATCTACGGCGAAGAAGAAACCGACGAAAGCGGCTGCACCGACAAGACAGCGGTGGGCGAAGCCATCAAGCTGCCTGGCGGCCACCACTTCGACGAGAACTACCCGGCGCTGGCCAAGCGTCTGGTGGATGTGATCGAGAAGCGGCAGGTGAAGGAAGCAGCGGCTACAGAGTGATCTAACAGCCGGCAAAAAGCCCCCGCTGCCGCAAGGCAACGGGGGCTTTTTTGTGGGCGGCTGGTTCCTTTTCAGGGGAAAACCCATCTTGCCTCGAATGAAATTCGGCGGCAACGCCATTATCTCGCCATCACGGGTCTGTCCAAGTAAACTGCCTTTATTTTTCAGGAAGGGATACCGACGATGAGCCAGCTGCCACTAGTCATCAACCTCTCAAATAGCGGGACGGGAAAGTTCGATGAACGTAACGATATACTGCAGCGGGATGCTCTCAAGCGTCTCGACGCTCTCATCGTCGAACAGGTAAACGGCATTTCTGACGATAACGAAGACAGTTACGCCAAGGTCAAAGAAACCTCTTTGAGCTACACACGTATCCACAATGCGATGCTCATTCAAGGTGGGCGCGGAAGCGGCAAGACTACCTTTCTTCTTAACGCCCTTCGTCGACTGAACGCGCCCCAAAACCTGGACAAATCGGAAGAACCAGACATCGCCAGGGTAGCGGGCAACCTTCACGTCCTTCCGATGATTGACCCGACCCTGATAGAAACCAAAGAAAACATCATCATCGTCATTCTGTCGATGATTGAGGCCGCCATTGCGCATTCAACGGACGATAGCGGCAAAATGGAGAAGGTGCGGCAATCTCTGGCAGAGGGTCTCGGTCTACTGGATGGAATCGGACCGGACTCGGCATACGGTAATGAATGGGAAGATGCCAACTGGGTCATGAGTCGAGGTCTGCATAAAGCAAAGAAAGGTCGATTGTTTGAGCTGAAATTTGGCGTTTATCTTGAAACAGCACTAGCTATGCTTGATAAAAAAGCTTTCGTGATTGCCTTTGACGACGTCGATACCAACTTTAACCACGGCCACACGATCCTCGAGACCATCCGCAAATACCTGACTTCTCCCCGCCTTGTTCTGTTGCTGTCCGGCGACCTGGATCTCTATGGCCGCCTGCTGCGTCGCAACATCTACAGCACATTCGGCGAACAAGTCCTGAAATACGATCCTGCTGTCATCCGGGATGATAAACGCAACCTCGGCCATGCGGTGCTCGAGCTGGAAGAGCAGTACCTTTTGAAAATCGTACCCCCACAGAACCGAATTCCAATGTTGCCATTAGGAGGCATCATGCAAGGCTCAAAAGTCTTCGTGAATAAGGATGGGGACCCGAAGAACGAACTAGAGTTATCTTTTTGGGCCAACGAGCAGATCCGAAAGTTACTCCTCGAAAAAGATGGGCAGTCACAGACATTCTTCGACTTCGTCTCCATGGAACACCTGCGCTTGGTCATTGGCTATCTGCAGGCACTTAATCAGGACGACAAGAAAGCCAGTCGCCAGATGATTTTGAAGGTATTCGAAACTCGACTGAGAACCAGCCAGGTTCCGACCGACCTCATCGAGCGAGGCAACTTCGATTACTCCCTGAGATCCGCGTTCGAGTGGCTGGCCAATCAGGATGACGCGCCCGACTTGCTTCAATTCAGCGTTCCGGTAGACCCGGTCAGGGCTGTGGTTCTTCATTGCTTGGCACTGGCACTTGCTCAAGGTCTCGAAACACGTGGCGGTGGAGCATTACGAGCACTATTTGCTCTCGCGCTACCCGTTACGATGATGAGGCGTCCCGAAAACATCGACAAAGACACTCGAACGTCCATTTTCCGCTTTCTCTGGACCAATTCCGCCCCCTCACTACCCGAAATAGCAGCGCGCATCGGTACCATCGATCGGTCTCGCCGCCAAGAGATCGGAAAAGTACCCGCTAGTTCTTTTGGATCAGTGGGTCTAACTCACAAGCTTTCACCGAAAGACAATTTGTTTCGACTTTACGGTCTAAGCGACCCTGTCAAGAGTGGCGATCGCCTGACTGTCGCCGATCTGGTCGAGCTCAACTGGCCTGACATTGATGACACAACCTCACATTGGGTTCATGACGTTTATGTCTCAGACAACAGTGACCTACAGGTCCGGCAGAGTGTGAGCTGGTTCTCGATCGACGATCTGATACAAGAGCGAAGTGAAAAGTTTAGCGAGGTTCTGAAATTGATCGTCTACAAACGCTTCAGCGCGCGCGGAGAGGTATTTCGGTCACTTTCAGCCCTATCACTTTTCGCCGTTATTGGAGATTTGTTATTGTCCAACGAAATCGGCGACCTAACCTCCCATGCCGTGTCTGCCACCATCCCTCCATTCAAGCGCGAAAAAACACAAGAAGAACTCAACTTTTCGAACGAAGCAGACGATGAGCAAAACGAGGAAGAATCAAGGGAGGATGAAGACACGACTCACGTGCAGGACGATGGATATTTCGACAGTTTCATGCGGGACCTCAAGGATTGGCACACCTTCGCCCGTGACGACCGTCTGAACGCCGCAGTTTCTCCATCTATGCTCGGAAGCATTGCTTCGCGTATACATGATGACCTGATGGATCTGGATGAAAAGGTCACCTCGTCTTGGAAAAGCGGGCAAATCCTGCACAGGCAAATCACCAACATCTTGCACGGTATCCTCGTGCTCACTTCAGGATTACCGGGGCGCAAGGAAAGCCCAAAAGTCTCTGATAGACCATTGCGCGAGGCACTCGGGCGCATCCAGGGAACCAGAATGGGCGCCTCTCTTCACCCATTGGCGGTCATTCTCCTTTCCTGCCCGCTGGTCTGGGTTTTCATGGACCCGCGCGACTACGACGATGATGAAGAGTTAACTCCTAACCTACTTAATGTTGCCGCGCTCGAAACCTTGAAAGACTGGAGAGACCATCAGGCAGCGGAGAGTTTCAAGGTTTATCCGCGCTTCGAGAGCTGGCTGACTGCGCCAAAAATCCGGATAAAAATCGGCCCTATCGTTCAATCCGCTAACCAACGCTCCGTACTTTTGGACGGTTTCTATGATGTCCTGAACGTCGTACCACGCAATGTCACGAAATAAACCCGAGCCGTCCTCGCCCCTTGCGAACGAGCTGTTCGAAGCCCGTGAACTGGTGGACTACGCCAAATGCGTGCTGTCCAACCTGGACCTGTTGCGGGCTTTCGAGCGCTTGTCGAAATCGGCGCCTGACAAAGTCGACGAGACGAAGCATTTCACGCAGGAGCAAAAGGCAAATCTGAACGAAGCCCATTGCACAGGACGTTTCGTGCAGATGCGCCGGCTCCACCCTTCGCTGACCGATGAGGGGGCCGAAAACCGCATTGCGCGGATCGTGAAGCGGATCAATGGCCGAACGGCACTGCCCGATCAGTATCCCGTCAGCCTACGCCTGGGCTGCCTGCAGAAACCGCAGACCGGGACGGACGATAATCTGAATGGCAACCTGCCGGAACTTTTGTCTTGTCTGGGCGAAATGTTCCTCTGCGAGGGCAACGATGGTTCGATCCGGGTACGGACAAGGTTGCTGGAGCCTTGGCAGGATCTGGTATTGGTGGTTCCACCGCTGCTTATTACGTCGGCCTGGATGGCGCAGCGCCTGCACTTGTCAGACGCCACGCCGTCAATCGATGAGCTTCAAAGTGTTGTAGCCCGGATGAATTCGTGGCTGTGCGATTCCACCTTGCCGGTGGATGACGATCCGTTCCTCGACCACCTGTGCCTGACCGAGGGTCTGGACGAAACCCATCTCCACCTCAACGGTACCACCGAGGCTGAAAAAGTCTGGTGCGATGCGCTGGAGCGGCCGGAACAAGTCGTCGGAGGGCTCACGGCAAAGACTATTAAAGAAGACATTGGCATCAAGGTGCCGATTGGCAACGGTGTGAAGCGCTTGCTCCAGCAGGAAGATCCGGACCTTACACCGCAACGACTGATGCTGCGGGTCAAAGATGCCGCCGAGCTCAAGGCGCGCTTGTTGAACCACGCGACGCCCAAGGTTGAGCAGACGTTTTGCGAGCCGCCAGTAGCGGCATATCGGCGAGCACAAGAACACTGTTTGCGACGAATTTCTTCGCAGACGCCCCGAGTGGTCAAGGAAGCCTGGCAACTGGTGGCCCTATTCAAAGGCTTTGATCAGAGCCGCATGGATCACACCAGCGGCCTGCTCTTCTGGCACTACGCACTGCTACGCGCCCAGTTCTGTCGCCTGCTAATTCAGCAATCGAACCAGAAAGGTTTTGACCAGTTTCAGAGCATCACACTCAACGAATTACGCGAGGCGACGGAGAAGGATTACGCCGAGCGGTTCCGCCAGATCGAGCGCGGACAGCAGAAAGGCGTGGACTTTCTGGAAGGCCGATTCACTCCAAAAATGACCCCGGACGACACAGCGATCTTGCTCGGACGGATTTTGCGTGGCTACCTGGAGTTTCTCGGCGAAGGTGTGGCGCGGCCGGCTGGGGTGATGCGCGAGGCACGCGAGTACCGCTCACTGTCGGACTTATTGAGTCGGGTCCGTAGGCTGGAAGTCGGGGACGACGAATTGCCTGATAGCTCACGAAAACACCCCAGCCACAGCCATATCCCGCGCTCGTCCCGACGTTTGCGCCTGGGACTGGTACCGCACTTCGTCAAACAGACCCATAAAGTTGAGCGTGAAGACTTCTTTGGTGGGGAGAAATTACGCGCGATTTGCCGGGACGCGAAAGTCCGTCGCGAATCCGATCAGCGTGCACGAGCGCTCGTGGCGCTGATCCAGCGGACACCCGGACTCGAAACGCTGATCCGTGGCATTGATGCAGCCAGCAATGAACGGCATGCCGGCCCCGAGGTATTCGCTCCTGTGTTTCGCCGCATGCGCCATGCAGGCATCCGCCGCTTCACATATCACGCAGGAGAAGACTTCGGACACATCGTCTCCGGGATCCGGGCAATCTATGAGGCGGTGGTTTTTCTTGACTTCGATGCGGGCTGCCGGATAGGCCATGGCACAGCCTCGGGGCTGGATCCGAAGGCTTGGTGGCAAGCCGTTAGCGGCTATGTGGTCATGCCAGCCGAAGAGCGGCTGGACGACTTGGTGTTCGCCAGAGAAATGCTGCTGTCGACCCGCATCCATATTGATTCCCTGCCGTTGATCGAAGCGGAGATCCAGCGCTTGTCGATGAAGATCTGGAACGATCCACGCATCACCCCTGACCTTCTCGCCGAGGCCTGGAAACTGCGCGCCCTGGATCCTCTGGCGCAGAACGCGAGCGTGGAGGATGTCGACTCCAATCGAAGGTTCGAAGCCCGATGCATTGCCAACGCCCGTCAACGTAACGCAAATGCACTGAACCACTTTTTGCGTCGGCACGGAATAGAAGCGAAAGGCGAAGAGCTTAAGGCAGCACGCGAGGACGTGATCGTTTCCCAGGAAAACGATGTATTGCGGCCCAAGGTAATTCGAGCCATTCAAAATGCGGTGCTGCGATTGCTCCGCGAGCGCTCGATTGCCATTGAAACACTACCCAGCAGCAATCTGCGGATCAGCATTCACAAAAGCTATAACGATCACCACGCACAAAACTGGTTGGGACTGGGCAAGAAGCCCGTAGAAGGCCCTGTCAGCGTGGTCATCGGCTCGGACGATCCCGGCATTTTCGCAACCGGTTTGCGTCTAGAGTACGCACACCTTTCGCGAATGCTGCACGCCCATATTATGTCGCCCGCAAGCGCCAAGGAGTTACTTCGCAGGATGTGCGTGGAAGCCAAGCAGTTCCGTTTCTGAAAGACGGCACCGGTATCGTCAAAAAACAAAAAGCCCCCGCAGCCAAAAAGGCTGACGGGGGCATTTTTGATGGTGCCGGCTACATCTCCACCTGCGTCCCCAGCTCGATCACCCGGTTCAGCGGCAGATTGAAGAAGCGCAGGTTGCCGTTGGCGTTCTGCAACATGAAGGCGAACAGCGCCTCACGCCAGCGGGACATGCCTTCAAGCTTGGAGGCAATGACCGTCTCCCGGCTGAGGAAATACGTGGTGCGCATCGGGCTGAAGTCCAACTCATCGAGATGACACAGCTTCAACGCCTTCGGTACGTCCGGCTCGTCGGTGAAGCCGAAGTGCAGGATCACCCGGAAGAAGCCTTCGCCATAGGCATCGACCTCGAACCGCCGTGCTGGCGGCACCCGCGGGATGTCTTCGTACACCACCGTCAGCAGCACCACTTGCTCGTGCAGTACCTGGTTATGCAACAGGTTGTGCAACAGCGCGTGGGGCACGGCATCCGGCCGCGCGGTCAGGAACACGGCGGTGCCCTGAACACGATGCGGTGGCTGTACCGCGATGCTGCTGATGAAGATCGGCAGCGGCAATCCACCCTCATCGATACGATCGACCAGCAACTGTTTGCCGCGCTTCCAGGTGGTCATCAGCACGAACAACGCGAAACCGGCGATCACCGGGAATGCGCCGCCCTGAACGATTTTCGGCACGTTGGCGGCGAAGTACACACCGTCTACCAGCAGGAAACCCAGCAGGACCGGCACCACAAGCACCGGTGGCCACTTCCACAGCAACAGGATCACCGCGGACACCAGAATGCTGGTCATCAGCATGGTCCCCGTCACCGCCACACCGTAGGCCGAGGCCAGGGCGCCGGAAGATTCGAAGCCCAGCACCAACAGCACTACGCCGACCATCAGCGCCCAGTTCACCGCGCCGATATAGATCTGGCCCTGCTCGGCACTGGACGTGTGTCGGATGTGCATGCGCGGGATGTAACCGAGCTGGATTGCCTGACGGGTCAGGGAGAACGCACCGGAAATCACTGCTTGCGAGGCAATCACCGTGGCCATGGTCGACAGGCCGACCAGCGGGATCAATGCCCAGCTCGGCGCCAACAGGTAGAAAGGGTTGCGGGCAGCTTCCGGGTCGCCCAGCAGCAAGGCGCCTTGACCAAAATAGTTCAGCACCAGCGCCGGCAGCACGAGAATGAACCAGGCACGAGCGATCGGCTTGCGGCCGAAGTGGCCCATGTCCGCGTACAGCGCTTCGGCACCGGTCAGTGCGAGCACCACGGCGCCGAGAATCGCCACGCCCATGCCCGGGTGCACGATGAAGAAGCGTACGCCCCACACCGGATTCATCGCTTGCAGGACTTCCGGATGCTGGCTGATGCCATAGACACCCAGCGCAGCCAGCACGAGGAACCAGGTCACCATGATCGGCCCGAACAGGATACCGATGCGCGCCGTACCATGGCTCTGGATCAGGAACAGCGCCACCAGCACCACCAGTGAGATAGGCACCACCCAATGGTCGATCCCGTCGAACGCCAACCCCAGGCCTTCAATCGCCGACAGCACGGAGATCGCCGGGGTGATCATGCTGTCGCCATAGAACAGCGCCGCACCGATCAGCCCGCAGACCACCAGGAAGCCGCGCAGCTTCGCATGCCCCGCCGCCGCCCGCCGGGCCAGCGCGGTCAGGGCCATGATCCCGCCTTCGCCCTGGTTGTCGGCGCGCAGTACAAACATCATGTACTTGATCGACACGACCCAGATCAGCGACCAGAAAATGAGTGCCAGAATCCCCAGCACCCCGTCATGAGTGACCGGCACGCCGTAGCCTCCGGAAAACACTTCCTTGAGGGTGTACAACGGACTGGTGCCGATATCGCCATAAACCACCCCGACTGCCGCGACCAGCATGCCGATCGGCTTCACCGCCGAATGCTCGGCGCCCGCAGTCTGACTACTTGCCTGACCCATCCACCACTCCTACTACCCAGACTCGGGCCTCTTTGAAAGAAGCACTATGCTTTGACGTGCAGCATGCGCTGTTTTACTTCTCGTTACAGACGTTTTGTTGACTGTAAAAAACCAGTAAAGCGTAACGGCGCGAAGCATAGCGCAGCACTCGTCGTATTTCCCTGCATAAAGCTGGTCAAGTGGGCTTACCATCGCTAGAATTGCGCACTTTTTGATCAGAGGCGCCATAAGCGCCCGTCCGTCGTCTTGCCGCACTCGGCACGAGGCGTCACAAATACCGAGGTTAGACATGTCCACCACTCCTGCGTCGGCCAATCCAAAGGTTGGCTTCGTATCCCTGGGCTGCCCCAAAGCACTGGTCGACTCCGAGCGCATCCTTACCCAGCTGCGCATGGAAGGCTATGACGTCGTGTCCACCTACCAGGACGCCGACGTCGTGGTGGTCAATACCTGTGGCTTCATCGATTCGGCCAAGGCCGAGTCCCTGGAAGTGATCGGCGAAGCCATCAAGGAAAACGGCAAGGTCATCGTGACCGGCTGCATGGGCGTCGAAGAAGGCAACATTCGCAACGTGCACCCGAGCGTGTTGGCCGTGACCGGTCCGCAGCAGTACGAGCAAGTGGTCAACGCCGTGCACGAAGTCGTGCCGCCACGCCAGGACCACAACCCGCTGATCGACCTGGTGCCGCCACAAGGCATCAAGCTGACCCCGCGCCACTACGCCTACCTGAAGATTTCCGAAGGCTGCAACCACAGCTGCAGCTTCTGCATCATCCCGTCGATGCGCGGCAAGCTGGTCAGCCGCCCGGTGGGCGACGTGCTCGACGAAGCCCAGCGCCTGGTCAAGTCCGGCGTCAAAGAGCTGTTGGTGATCTCCCAGGACACTAGCGCCTACGGCGTCGACGTGAAATACCGCACCGGTTTCTGGAACGGCGCGCCGGTGAAAACCCGCATGACCGAACTCTGCGAAGCCCTGAGCACCCTCGGCGTCTGGGTTCGCCTGCACTACGTCTACCCGTACCCGCACGTTGACGAGCTGATCCCGCTGATGGCTGCCGGCAAGATCCTGCCGTACCTGGACATCCCGTTCCAGCACGCCAGCCCGAAAGTGCTGAAGTCGATGAAGCGCCCGGCCTTCGAAGACAAGACCCTGGCCCGCATCAAGAACTGGCGCGAAATCTGCCCGGACCTGATCATCCGCTCGACCTTCATCGTCGGCTTCCCGGGTGAAACCGAAGAAGACTTCCAGTACCTGCTGAACTGGCTGACCGAAGCCCAGCTCGACCGCGTCGGCTGCTTCCAGTACTCCCCGGTCGAAGGCGCACCGGCCAATGATCTGGACCTGGAGATCGTGCCGGACGACGTCAAGCAGGACCGCTGGGATCGCTTCATGGCGCACCAGCAGGCTATCAGCTCGGCGCGCCTGCAGATGCGCATCGGCCGTGAAATCGAAGTGCTGGTCGATGAAGTCGACGAGCAAGGCGCGGTGGGCCGCTGCTTCTTCGACGCCCCGGAAATCGACGGTAACGTATTCATCGACAACGGCAGCAACCTGAAGCCGGGCGACAAGGTCTGGTGCAAAGTGACCGACGCCGACGAATACGACCTGTGGGCTGAACAGATCTAAACGCAAAAAATACGCAAAGCCCCGCCCTCTTGCGAGATGCGGGGCTTTTTTACGGCTATCGTTTGAGGTTGAAAGGATTCCTATCAACCACTGCATGAGAGGCAGACGGGCATGCGTCAGCATTCGGTCATCCACACGCCGAAACTCGGCGACTACGAAGAATTGACCCGGGTCTGGGAGGCCTCGGTACGCGCGACCCACGACTTTCTGCCCGACAGCTACATCGAACTGCTGAAAAACCTGGTGCTGACCCGCTACCTCGACGCGGTGATGCTGATCTGCACCAAGGATTCGAGCCAACGCATCACCGGGTTCGCCGGCGTCGCGGCCGGCAAGATCGAAATGCTCTTCATCGACCCCGACCATCGCGGCCAGGGGCTGGGCAAGAAATTGTTGCGTTATGCCCTGGAACACCTGAATGCCTACGAACTGGACGTCAACGAACAGAACCCACAGGCCCTCGGCTTCTATTTCAAGCAGGGTTTCGAGGTCATCGGTCGCTCGGAAGTCGATGGCATGGGGCAGCCGTATCCGCTGTTGCACATGCGTGTGCGTCAGCCACAACAACTGACACGCAACGGCTGATGCATGCAAAACCTGTAGGAGCCGGCTTGCCGGCGATAGCATCACCTCGGTGCAACTGACAGACCGTGTTGCCTGCATCGCTGGCAAGCCAGCTCCTACAAAAAGCGCTGCAGCGCAAATGTAGCCGGGCTTAACCGGCGCCAGGCAGGTACAATGCCCACCCCCTTTTTGTTACGGCCCTGACATGACTGACCCGATTCGTCTCTCCAAACGCCTCATCGAACTCGTCGGCTGTTCCCGTCGGGAGGCTGAGCTGTTCATCGAGGGCGGCTGGGTCACCGTCGACGGCGAAGTCATCGACGAGCCGCAATTCAAGGTCGATACCCAGAAAGTCGAACTTGATCCAGAAGCCAAGGCCACCGCACCGGAACCGGTGACCCTGCTGCTCAATGTGCCCGCCGGCATGGACGCAGAAACCGCCATGGCCACCCTCGGCGCCGAAACCCTGAGCGAAGAGCACCGCTACGGCAAGCGTCCGTTGCGCGGGCATTTCCTGCGCCTGACCGCCAGCACCGACCTGCAAGCCAACGCCAGCGGTCTGCTGGTGTTCACCCAGGACTGGAAAATCCTGCGCAAACTCACCGCCGACTCCAACAAGATCGAGCAAGAGTATGTGGTCGAGGTTGAAGGCGAGATGGCGGCTCACGGCCTGAACCGCCTGAACCACGGCCTGACCTACAAGGGCAAGGAGCTACCGGCGGTCAAGGCCAGTTGGCAGAACGAAAACCGCCTGCGCTTTGCCATGAAGAATCCGCAACCGGGCATCATCGCCCTGCTGTGCCAGGCCGTCGGCCTGAAGGTCGTCGCCATCCGCCGCATCCGCATCGGCGGCGTGTCCATCGGCAAGGTGCCCGTGGGGCAATGGCGCTACTTGTCCGGCAAAGAGAAGTTCTAAGGCTTTTCTCGCCGCCACACATTTCGGCGCCGCGCCTGGCCGCGACGCCCACAGCTGATTATCAGGACTGCACACATGATTCATAACGACGTACTGCGCAGCGTGCGCTACATGCTCGACATCAGCGACAAGAAAGTCATCGAGATCATCAAGCTCGGCGGCCTGGACGTGACCCTGCCGGACCTGCTGACCTACCTCGACAAAAAAGAGGAAGACGAGGAAGGTTTCGTACGCTGCCCGGACGAAGTCATGGCGCACTTCCTCGACGGCCTGGTGATCTTCAAGCGCGGCAAGGACGAAAGCCGTCCGCCGCAGCCGATCGAAGTGCCGGTGACCAACAACATCATCCTGAAAAAGCTGCGGGTGGCGTTCGAGCTGAAGGAAGACGACATGCACGCCATCCTCAAGGCCGCCGAATTCCCGGTGTCCAAGCCTGAGCTGAGCGCGCTGTTCCGCAAGTTCGGCCACACCAACTACCGCCCGTGCGGCGACCAGTTGCTGCGCAACTTCCTCAAGGGCCTGACCCTGCGCGTTCGCCCGCAATAAACACCCATCCTTGTAGGAGCCGGCTTGCTGGCGATGGCGATCCTCAAAACGCCATCGCCAGCAAGCCGGCTCCTACAAAGGTGTCTGTATGAATCCCCATTCCGCGCAAAAATAGTGGCTCCGCTGACCGCGGCAGACGACTAGGGTGTAATGACCTCAGTTCTCAGGACTCGCCATGCACCCCTACTTCTCCCTGCAAGGCCGCACCGCCCTGGTGACCGGCGGCACCCGTGGTATCGGTAAAATGATCGCCAAGGCCTACGTCGAGGCCGGCGCCACGGTGTACGTCTGCGCCCGCGATGCCGAGGCCTGCCAGCAAACCGCCGACGAACTCGGCGCCCTTGGACGCTGCCACGCCCTGGCGGCCAACCTCGCCACCGAAGAGGGCGTCCTGCAACTGGCCACCCGCCTGGGCGAGCAGATCACCCACCTGGACATCCTGGTGAACAATGCCGGCACCACCTGGGGCGCACCGCTGGAGAGCTACCCGATCAAGGGTTGGGAAAAAGTCATGCAGCTCAACGTGACGTCGGTGTTCAACTGCATCCAGCAATTCCTGCCACTGCTGCGCAAGGCTGGTTCTGCGCAGAACCCTGCACGGATCATCAACATCGGATCGGTGGCCGGAATTTCTTCCTTCGGTGAACAGGCGTATGCCTATGGCCCGAGCAAGGCCGCGTTGCACCAACTGTCGAGGATTCTGGCGCGCGAACTGGTGAGCCAGCACATCAACGTCAACGTAATCGCCCCGGGGCGCTTTCCGAGCAAGATGACCCAGCACATTGGCAATGATGAACAGGCATTGGCCGAAGACACGGCGCTGATCCCGATGAAGCGCTGGGGCCGCGAGGAAGAGATGGCGGCGCTGGCGATCAGCCTGGCAAGTACAGCTGGGGCCTACATGACCGGGAATATCATTCCGCTGGATGGCGGGTTCAGTCTCTAGATCGGCGGTGCGGCCATCGCGGGCAAGCCACGCTCCCACAGGTTCAGTGTGATCCCTGTGGGAGCGGGCGTGCCCGCGATGACGTCAGTCCAGTCACCAGCAGACTTGAAGCTGCTCGGGTTATCATGCCAACCCGCTCCCGCCTCGACCCCAAACCATGACCTACAACGTTTCCCCCATCGGCTTCGTGCGCTCCTGCTTCAAGGAGAAATTCGCCATTCCGCGCCAACCGCAACTGGCCCCGGCTGCCCGTGGCGTGCTGGAACTGGTGGCACCGTTCGATCAAGGGGATGCGGTGCAGGGCCTGGAACAGGTCAGCCACGTGTGGCTGCTGTTCCTGTTCCACCAGGCCCTGGAGGAAAAACCTCGCCTGAAGGTCCGCCCTCCTCGCCTCGGGGGCAACAAGTCCATGGGCGTGTTTGCCACCCGCGCAACGCACCGCCCCAATGGCATCGGGCAATCTGTGGTGAAGCTGGACAAGGTCGAGGCCAACCGCCTGTGGATCTCCGGCATCGATCTGCTGGATGGCACGCCGATTCTCGATATCAAACCCTACGTGCCCTACGCCGACATCATCGATACAGCCTCCAACAGCATCGCCAGCGCTGCGCCGCTGTTGATTCCGGTGCAGTGGACAGACGCAGCACTGCAACAGGCTCACGGGCATGCCCGGCGCCTTGCAGAGCCTTTGGTTGAGCTGATCGAGCAATGCCTGGCGCAGGATCCACGTCCGGCCTATCAAACGCCTGCACCCGAGCGGGAATACGGCGCGCAATTCTGGGATCTGGATGTGCGCTGGCATTACCCGACACCGGAGCTGATCCGTGTGCTGGAAGTCATTCCCGCGCAGGTATAAACGCCAAAAACGAAAAAGCCCGCGCTGCCCTCTCAGGCAGCGCGGGCTTTTTTTGTAGGAGCTGGCTTGCCAGCGATGGTCGTTAACGATAACGCGTGTTCACCGGGTAACCGTGGTGAATTCAAGCCCATCGCTGGTAAGCCAGCTCCTACAAAAAGTGACCTGCGGTCACTTCTCGACGAACGCTCGCTCGATCAGGTAATCACCCGGCTCGCGCATCCGTGGCGAAACCTTCAGGCCGAAGCTGTTCAGCACTTCGCTGGTTTCGTCGAGCATGCTCGGGCTGCCGCACAGCATGGCGCGGTCGTCCTGCGGATTGATCGGCGGCAGGCCGATGTCGCTGAACAGCTTGCCGCTGCGCATCAGGTCGGTCAGACGGCCTTCGTTCTCGAACGGCTCGCGGGTCACGGTCGGGTAGTAGATCAACTTGTCACGCAGCGCGTCGCCGAAGAACTCGTTCTGCGGCAGGTGCTCGGTGATGAACTCGCGGTAAGCGACTTCGTTGACGTAACGCACGCCGTGGCACAGGATCACTTTTTCGAAACGCTCGTAGGTTTCCGGGTCCTGGATGACGCTCATGAACGGCGCCAGACCGGTACCGGTGCTGAGCAGATACAAATGTTTGCCAGGCTTCAGGTCATCGAGTACCAGCGTGCCGGTAGGCTTCTTGCTGATGATGATCTCGTCGCCTTCCTTCAGATGCTGCAACTGCGAAGTCAGCGGACCATCAGGCACCTTGATGCTGAAGAACTCGAGATGCTCTTCCCAGTTCGGGCTGGCAATCGAGTAAGCGCGCATAAGCGGGCGGCCGTTGGGCTGTTGCAGGCCGATCATCACGAACTGACCGTTCTCGAAGCGCAGGCCCGGATCACGGGTGCACTTGAAGCTGAACAGAGTGTCGTTCCAGTGGTGAACACTGAGGACACGCTCGTGGTTCATGTTGCTCATGTACGTGGGACTCCTGGAGATTGGTCTGCGCGTGTTCGGCGTGCTCTGCAAGAAAGCCAGCTCTGCGCAATTGCATCGCATTCTAAAGGCAGAGACAATATCTGTTAAATGGATTATTAAGATAAGGGTTATCGGTTATATCGATATGCGATTTACTCTCCGTCAACTTCAAGTATTCGTCGCCGTCGCCCAGCAGGAAAGCGTATCCCGTGCTGCGGGCTTGCTCAACCTCTCGCAGTCGGCGGCGAGCACCTCGATCACCGAACTGGAGCGCCAGTGCAGCTGCCAGCTGTTCGACCGCGCCGGCAAACGGCTGAGCCTCAACGCCCTCGGCAAACAGCTGCTGCCCCAGGCCGTGGCCCTGCTCGACCAGGCCAAGGAAATCGAAGACCTGCTCAACGGCAAGTCCGGTTTCGGCTCGCTGGCCGTGGGCGCGACCCTGACCATCGGCAATTACCTGGCCACCCTGCTGATCGGCAGCTTCATGCAGCGCCATCCGGAAAGCCAGGTGAAGCTGCACGTACAGAACACTGCCAATATCGTGCAACAAGTAGCCCACTATGAAATTGATCTGGGTCTGATTGAAGGCGACTGCAGCCACCCTGACATCGAAGTACAAAGCTGGGTCGAGGACGAACTGGTGGTGTTTTGCGCCCCTCAGCATCCGCTGGCCAAGCGCGGCACGGCCACCATGGACGAGTTGAGCCACGAAGCATGGATCTTGCGCGAACAAGGCTCCGGCACACGGCTGACCTTCGATCAAGCCATGCGCCATCACCGAACTTCCTTGAATATCCGCCTGGAGCTTGAGCACACCGAAGCGATCAAGCGCGCGGTGGAATCAGGTTTGGGGATTGGCTGCATTTCCAGGCTGGCGTTGCGCGACGCGTTCCGTCGCGGCAGCCTGGTGCCCGTCGAGACGCCAGACCTGGATCTGGCGCGACAGTTTTATTTCATCTGGCATAAACAGAAGTATCAGACCTCGGCGATGCGCGAGTTCCTCGAACTATGCCGCGCATTCACCGCCGGGGTTCAGCGCAGCGACGAGATCGTGCTGCCGACGATCGCCTAGAGCAGAATCACCGCCCACACCAGGGCAATCATGCTCAATGCCACGAACTGGGCGGCACTGCCCATGTCCTTGGCATTCTTGGACAGCGGATGTAGCTCAAGGGAAATGCGGTCGATGGCCGCCTCCACTGCCGAGTTGAGCAACTCGACGATCAACGCCAACAGGCATACCGCGATCAACAGTGCCTGTTCGACCCGACTGACATTCAGGAAGAACGACAAGGGAATCAGGATGACGTTGAGCAACACCAATTGCCGAAAGGCGGCTTCACCGGTGAAGGCTGCGCGTAGGCCGTCCAGCGAATAACCGGAAGCATTGAGAATACGTTTCAGGCCGGTCTGGCCTTTGAAAGGTGACATAGAGTGGGCAACTGAGAAAAAAGGAAGTGGGAAAGCTAGTTCAACCAAAGTCAAAAAAGCGTGAAGTTGCCAGCCTTTAATGGCTGGAAATTGACTCAAGTTGTTGCAAGAGCAGCGCAGCCTGGGTCCGGGTCCGCACATTCAGTTTACGGAAAATCGCGGTCACGTGCGCCTTGATCGTCGCCTCGGAAACACTCAACTCGTAAGCGATCTGCTTGTTCAGCAAGCCTTCGCAAACCATGGTCAGCACCCGGAACTGCTGTGGCGTCAGGCTGGCAAGGCCTTCGCTGGCCGCCTTGGCCTCATCCGAGACGCTGACTGCTTCGAACGCCTGCGGCGGCCAGAACACGTCGCCATCGAGGACCGCACGCACGGCTTTCTGGATCACACTCAAGTCGCTGGATTTGGGAATGAAGCCACTGGCGCCGAATTCACGAGACTTGACCATGATGGTCGCTTCTTCCTGGGCAGAGACCATGACCACCGGAATCTGCGGGTACTGACCGCGCAGCAGGACCAGCCCGGAAAACCCGTAGGCCCCCGGCATGTTCAAGTCCAGCAGCACCAGATCCCAGTCGGACTTTTCCGTCAGGCGCACTTCCAGTTCGGCGATGCTCGCCACTTCCACCAGACGCACATCCGGGCCAAGGCCCAGGGTCAGCGCTTGATGCAAGGCACTGCGAAAAAGTGGGTGGTCATCGGCAATCAGGATTTCGTATGTGGCCATTTTTCAAATGATCCTGTTTTTCATGGGACGCCCGATGCAGTCGGACCTCGCCAAAGCGACTCAAGGCACAGCCACCAAGCTGCACTGAAAAGGTACGCTCAACGCAAAAAACGGCGTTGTAAATTCTGGCCGCACCCTAATCGGCGCCAAGCATGCCCAGCGAAACCGGGGTGGTCAAGCAGCTTGGCCGGGACACTTTATTGCAGTACGCGCGACAATCAATCCGCCAAAGCCGGAGCCAACTGAACATAGGGCATCAACTCGGCATGCGCCGGCGTCGATACGTTCATGTCCAACTGATGTTTGGCGTCGAGGTAATGCTGGCTGAACACATCAAAGTAAGCGTCCAGCGCCGATGCCGCATCGACATCACCCGCAAGGTCGAGGCACAGCGCCGCCACTTCCGCCGTGCACAGATGCTCGCTGCGGGTCGAACGACGCAACCGGTAGCGGGAGAGTTTCTCGGGCAGCAGGCTGAGAATTGGCAATCGGTCGAAATAGGGGCTCTTGCGAAAGATCTTGCGCGCCTCGGTCCAGGTCGCATCCAGCAGAATGAACAACGGGCGCTTCACGCCATCGACATCCACACTGTTCGTCACACGCTCAGGCTCGACGTACTCCCCCGGAAACACCAGGTAAGGCTGCCATTGCGGGTCGGACAACAGCGCCAGCAACTTCGGATCGACCTCGGTACGGGACCAGATGAAGGCATGGTTGTCAGGTACCACATCGGCGATCAGCCAACCGGTGTTGCTCGGCTTGAACACTTCCTTGTTGGTCATGATCAGGCACACGCCGGAGCGGGTCGCGACCTGCGGCCGCCAGGCGCACAGGCAGTGGCTCTCGATCACCCGGCAGTCACGGCAACGCGGTGCGCGCCAGCCGCGGGCCTGAATCGGCTTGATGCCTTCCTCCTCACGCTGATCGCGCAAGCGGGCTACGGCATTCAAGGCAAAGCGCGCGGGGGCATGACTCATGACGGGCAACGCCCATGGAGAAGGGATATCGACACGAAAAACACTCGGCAGGGTAAACAGTGCCAGCAGTTTACCAGACCGCCCGTACCAAGCCTGTACCGTCCAGCCCGCCTCCCCTATAATTCGCCGCCACTGAACGCACAGTCACGTGACGGGTCAAACACCCGTCACTGAACCAGGAGAGTTTCATGCTGCGCCTTATCGTTCCTACCGCGGCCATTTTGCTGGCATCGTCCCTCACTGCCCAGGCCGCGTCCCTGAAAGACACGGAACTGAACAAAATGCTGCAAAACGTCGCCACGCAGAGCAGCGCCGGCACTCCACGAGCGATCAACGAAGACATTCTCGATCAAGGCTACACCGTTGAAGGCAAGCAGCTGATCAACCACCTGAGCGTACAGAGCAGCCACGCCGAAAAGATGCGTGCAGACCCCAAAGCGGTGTACTTCCAGTTGGGCGCTTCTGTCTGCAGGAACGAAGGGTTTCGCAAGCTGATGGCCAAAGGCGCGATCATGCGTTACGACTTCACCGAGGTGAAGACCAACCGCCCGGTCGGCTCCGCAAGCTTCCAGGAATCGGATTGCCTGCAACCGGCGAAGAAGAAAAAGTAATCACCTGGAATTGGCGCGCCGCTGTTCATCTTCGGCGCGCAATTCTGCCAGCAGCGCCTGCAAGTAATGTGAACGGCGTTCGCCACCGCGCAAACGACGGCAACACTCCTCTTCGAGACTCAAATGATGGGTCTCGGCTGATGACTTCAGCAATCGATACAGTTGCGTATCGATCTCCAGAACGACTCTGGCCATGGTTTCCCGCCTCCCTGCACGATAAATCCTTGAACCGCATGTACGGTGCGTCCTGCCGTTGACGCAAAGTTGTCGCGTGACACCTGTAACTTAGTAAATCAGAGTACGGCACATGCGACGTGCGTTCAGACGAGCGGTGAAACTACCTCGCATATCGTCAATAAGCGGTTGCCAGGAAAGACTTTGTGGCGCAATGATCAAATCAGCGCAAATCACTGTGAGGGTCTGGATTTCAGGTATTGACCTTCACGTTTTCAAGGCCGGTAAGGGGATGGCCGTCGCTTGTCATGCTGTGCGAATGTTTCTTTCATCCAAGGGAAAAACAGAGCCTGTTTGGATGACCCGATGCCTTTCGGGTCAAGTGGATCGCCCAGGCATGGGCCTGGGCAGACAGCGACACATGAAGTGTCGTGGCACCGACATGCGTTGTCGGGCCGAGGGTTCTGTGCAGAAGGAGAAGTTGAATGCCTTACCAACCGAATGACCTCCTGAGCCGTCATTTCGAAGAAAGCGGCCACGACCTCATCAACAAGGTCGAAAAACAGCTCAAGCTGATTTCACCCAACAGTCCGAACATCCCCATCTACCGCGACATGATCCTGACCGTGCTGCGCATGGCCCAGGAAGACCACAACCGCTGGAACGCCAAGATCACCCTGCAAGCCCTGCGCGAACTGGAACAGGCCTTCCGCGTACTCGAACAATTCAAGGGGCGGCGCAAGGTCACGGTTTTCGGTTCGGCGCGTACCCCCATGGAACATCCGCTCTACAGCATGGCCCGGGAGCTCGGCGCCGCCCTGGCACACTCGGACATGATGGTCATTACCGGCGCCGGTGGCGGCATCATGGCCGCCGCGCATGAGGGGGCGGGCCTGACACACAGCCTGGGGTTCAACATCACCCTGCCTTTCGAGCAGCACGCCAACCCCACTGTCGATGGCACGACCAACCTGCTGCCCTTCCATTTCTTCTTCACCCGCAAGCTGTTTTTCGTCAAGGAAGCCGACGCCCTGGTGCTGTGCCCGGGTGGCTTCGGTACGCTGGATGAGGCGCTGGAGGTGCTGACGCTGATCCAGACCGGCAAGAGCCCATTGGTGCCCGTGGTGCTGCTCGACACGCCGGGCGGCAAATTCTGGCAAGGCGCGCTGGACTTCATTCACCAGCAACTGGAGGAAAACCGCTACATCCTGCCCACTGACATGAAGCTGGTGAAACTGGTCTACAACGTCGAAGAGGCGGTAGAACACATCAACCAGTTCTACAGCAACTTCCACTCCAGTCGCTGGCTCAAGCACCAGTTCCTGATTCGCATGAATCACACACTCAGCGACCACGCGCTTGAACATATGCAGCAAGCGTTCGCCGACCTGTGCCTGAGCGATCATTTCCATCAGCATGTCTACAGCGGTGAGGAACACGACGAAGCCGAATTCAGCCATCTGGCGCGGCTGGTCTTCAACTTCAACGCCCGCAATCATGGTCGCCTGCGCGAACTAGTGGACTACATCAACCTGCCGGAAAACTGGGCACAAGCAAAACCCCAGGTGCAACAACGCACGCGGGAGCCGTCAAAGGTTACGTGAGTCATAAAAAAAACGGCCCGTTATCGAAATAGCGGGCCGTTTCAGTTCAATCGTCCATCCCTCGCCCGCTGAAGAGGCGATTGATCATTTCCATGGAGTATCCCCGATACGCCAGGAACCTGCCTTGTTTGGCTCGCTCCCGAATATCTGCCGGCAATTGCCCGGAGAACTTGCGGCGCCAGGTATCAACCAACTGCTCCTGCCAGTCGATGCCGCTCTCACGCAGAGCGAGTTCAATATCGCTGCGTTGCAGGCCGCGCTGGCTCAACTCTTCACGAATGCGTAAAGGGCCATAACCGGAACGGGCGCGATAGGAAACGAAACTTTCGAGATAACGGGATTCGGACAACAACCCCTCTTCCGTCAACCGGTCGAGTGCTGTTTCGATCATTTCAGGGAGGGCGCCGCGCTGACGCAGTTTACGCGTCAGCTCGACTCGACCGTGCTCGCGTCGTGCGAGCAGGTCCATTGCGGTTCGTCGCACTGCGACGAGTGTATCGAGTACGGCGGTCATCGCTTCGATCAGATGTCAGCGTCAACCAGGTCGTCTTCGGTCTCTTTGACCGCAGAAGCTTTGGCGTCAGCTACCGATGACGGGGACAGCAGCTTGTCACGCAGTTGCTTCTCCAGCTTGGCCGCAATTTCCGGGTTGTCTGCCAGGAACTTGGCCGAGTTGGCCTTGCCCTGACCGATCTTGGTGCCTTCATAGGCATACCAGGCACCGGACTTCTCAACAAAACCGTGCAGAACACCCAGGTCGATCATCTCACCATTGAGGTAGATGCCTTTGCCGTAAAGAATCTGGAACTCGGCCTGACGGAACGGCGAAGCCACCTTGTTCTTCACAACCTTGACGCGGGTTTCGCTACCAACGACTTCATCACCTTCTTTCACCGCGCCGGTACGACGGATGTCCAGACGAACCGATGCGTAGAACTTCAGTGCGTTACCACCGGTGGTGGTTTCCGGGCTGCCGAACATCACACCGATTTTCATGCGGATCTGGTTGATGAAGATCACCAGGCAGTTGGCGTTCTTGATGTTACCGGTGATTTTACGCAGCGCCTGGGACATCAGACGGGCTTGCAGGCCCACGTGCATGTCACCCATTTCGCCTTCGATTTCAGCCTTTGGCACCAGCGCGGCCACGGAGTCGACGATGATCACGTCAACCGCGTTGGAACGCACCAGCATGTCGGTGATCTCCAGGGCCTGCTCGCCAGTGTCCGGCTGGGAAACCAGCAGGTCGTCGACGTTGACGCCCAGCTTGCCGGCGTATTCAGGGTCGAGTGCGTGCTCGGCGTCGACGAATGCGCAGGTCGCACCGGCTTTTTGAGCCTGGGCGATCACGGACAAGGTCAGCGTGGTTTTACCGGAAGATTCAGGACCGTAGATTTCAACGATACGGCCTTTTGGCAGGCCGCCGATGCCGAGAGCAATGTCCAGACCCAGAGAGCCAGTGGAAATGGCCGGGATCGCCTGACGGTCCTGATCGCCCATACGCATTACGGCACCCTTGCCGAATTGACGTTCGATCTGACCCAGGGCCGCAGCCAAGGCTTTCTTCTTGTTGTCGTCCATTAAAGTCCTCACGTAATCAATAAGGCCTGACGGCCAACACCTGTATAAGTAGCCAGTATTATTCCACAGCGATTCCGGATCGCCTACCCCTGATTTGAGATTTCTGCCGTGGCATACCGCAGCAGCCCCTCTAGCGCGGCCTTCACCGTTTGTCGGCGGACGTCATCGCGATCACCCGGGAAGTGCTGCCGCTCACAGAACACCTTGTCTCCAACGCCCCAGGCCAGCCATACCGTGCCCACCGGCTTGTTTGCCATTCCACCATCCGGACCGGCGATACCACTGACCGCCACGGAAAAATACGCGCTGTTTTTCTTCTGCGCCCCCCGCACCATGGCCTCGACCACCTCGCGGCTGACCGCGCCCACGCTGGTGAACAGCTCCACCGGGACATCCAGTTGCAGGGTTTTCTGCCGGTTCGAGTAGGTGACATAACCGGCCTCGAACCAGGCCGAACTCCCGGGGATACGGGTGATTGCCTCGGCGATACCACCACCGGTACAAGACTCGGCCGTGGTGACGTGGGCATTGAGAACCTGCAATTGCCTGCCAAGGTCAGCGGCGAGTTGGGTGATTACTTTCACGGTCATCTCCTGATGGGGCGGGATGGGTTAACCGTACACGAGCAGACCGCACTTGCAAGCGACTGGAGCGATCAAAATGTAAAGAACCAGAGGCTCTGGAAAAGGCCTGCCCAGGTATCATTCTTCGACGTCACCGGGAGGGGCATGACCGATCCCCAGGCGCTTGGCCGCCCAACGCTCATACAACCCCAAAACGACGTCTGTCCCGGCCATCGCTGCCAGGCAACCACCCGCACAAGCAGCCCAAATGGAAACATTGGCGGCGTGCAGCAGCATGATGACCGAAGCACCGCAGATCATGCTGGAGCCAGACCGCAGGCTCAGACGCCGGACAAGGGACCAACCACGAACGCCCTCTTTGTCGGCACGCCACATTTCACCGGTAACGCCACCGAGTATTGGCAGGCTGATGACCAGCCACAGAGGCATGTCCAGCAACGCATATTGCTCAGCGGTCATTTCATGCCTCCTTGAGTGAATGATTACGCCAGATAGGCAACCAGATTATGCATTGATGCATATTCAGTCAATGCACAAACGCATCGAACAAGACAATCCAATGCTTTCAGCACACGAAAAAAAACCCGCTCGAGAAGCGGGTTTTATCTGAGCGTACAGGTTCTAACGGGCGTACATGCCCCACCAGAAGACATGCCCGAGGATGACAATCGGCTCCTCCTGGATTTCCTGAAAGGTGTAGTCTTCATCCGGATGTTCGTCGCGGTTGAAGCTGCGCAGGCGAATCCCGGTCGGTAGACGATACAGCTGCTTCACCCGTAATTGACCATTGTGATTGATCGCATAAAGGTCGCCGTCAACGATATCGCCAATGCCGCACTTACCGGCATTCACGCCGACCGTGGCGCCATCGCGCAATACCGGCAACATGCTGTTGCCCCGCACTGTGACGCATTTGGCCTGGTCGAACTGCACGCCATTATGGCGCAGGCTACGCTTGCCGAAGCGCAGGCTAGAGCGCTCGCTTTCTTCGATGACGAATCTTCCCGATCCCGCAGCCAATTCAACCTCACGAAGAAAGGGGACCGACACCTCGTCGTCATCGACGGGGGTATCGTCGTCCCACAGACTTATATCCTTGAGTTCCGAATGCTCGGGAGCGCGCCCGGCGTTAGAGGCAGGCGCGACCTTCGCGCGGCCACGCAACTGGTCGGTGCTCACGGAGAAATACTCGGCGATCTTCGAAATATGTTTATCCGAAGGATCGACGATCTTCCCGCCGAGAATGCGCGAGAGCGTGGATTGAGGCACGCCGGTACGAC
Organism: Pseudomonas sp. S2_H10; assembly: GCF_054668285.1. Lineage (NCBI taxonomy): Bacteria > Pseudomonadati > Pseudomonadota > Gammaproteobacteria > Pseudomonadales > Pseudomonadaceae > Pseudomonas > Pseudomonas sp. S2_H10. Next base: position 5,056,624 of record NZ_CP162754.1, on the reverse strand, counting down.
GGTGAAGCTCCGTGGGGGAGATCCCGTGCTGATCGAGCAATGCTCTCAAGACAGTTGATACGTTGCGTTTTTGCATGACACGCATAGTGCTTGTTCTTATCGAAGAAAACAAATGCAGATTTGCATAAATGATGCATAACATGTTTTTGCATCGTAAAAGATGCCACCCGACCGCGATGCCTGCGCCGGGAAGACCGCCCATGGTAACCTTGCGCCCATCGCGGAAAAGCCTGGCCGTCGCCCCGCTTTTGCCCCACCTCTTTCAACGAGCTTCCTGACAATCCGATGAATAAAGCCGTCTCCGACCTGTCCTCCCACACCCCCATGATGCAACAGTACTGGCGCCTGAAAAACCAGCACCCGGACCAGCTGATGTTCTACCGCATGGGCGACTTCTACGAGATCTTCTATGAAGACGCGAAGAAGGCCGCCAAGTTGCTGGACATCACCCTGACCGCTCGCGGGCAGTCGGCCGGGCAGGCGATTCCGATGTGCGGGATTCCTTACCATGCCGCCGAAGGTTACCTGGCAAAACTGGTGAAGCTTGGCGAATCGGTGGTGATCTGTGAGCAGGTCGGCGACCCGGCCACCAGCAAAGGGCCGGTGGAGCGCCAGGTTGTGCGCATCATCACGCCAGGGACGGTGAGTGACGAGGCGCTGTTGGATGAGCGTCGGGACAATCTGATCGCTGCCGTGCTGGGTGATGAACGCCTGTTCGGCCTGGCGGTGCTGGACATCACCAGCGGCAACTTCAGCGTACTGGAGATCAAGGGTTGGGAAAATCTGCTGGCGGAGCTGGAGCGGGTCAACCCGGTGGAGCTACTGATCCCGGATGATTGGCCCAAGGACTTGCCGGCGGAAAAGCGCCGCGGCGTACGCCGTCGTGCGCCATGGGATTTCGAGCGCGATTCGGCGTTCAAAAGCCTGTGCCAGCAATTCTCGACCCAGGATCTCAAAGGCTTTGGCTGCGAAAACCTGACCCTGGCGATCGGCGCCGCCGGCTGCCTGCTGGCCTACGCCAAGGAAACCCAGCGTACCGCCCTACCCCATTTGCGCAGCCTGCGTCATGAGCGCCTGGACGACACCGTGGTGCTCGATGGCGCCAGCCGTCGCAACCTGGAGCTCGACACCAACCTGGCCGGCGGCCGCGACAACACCCTGCAATCGGTGGTGGACCGTTGCCAGACCGCCATGGGCAGTCGCCTGCTGACCCGCTGGCTGAATCGCCCGTTACGCGATTTGACCGTGCTGTTGGCGCGTCAGACTTCGATCACCTGCCTTCTCGACGGCTACCGCTTTGAAAGGCTGCAACCGCAGCTCAAGGAGATCGGTGACATCGAGCGGATCCTCGCGCGGATCGGCCTGCGCAATGCCCGCCCACGCGACCTCGCCCGCTTGCGCGACGCCTTGGGTGCATTGCCTGCACTGCAAGTGGCAATGACGGAGCTCGAAGCCCCCCACCTCCAGCAACTCGCCACCATCACCAGCACCTACCCGGAATTGGCGGCGCTCCCGGAAAAAGCCATCATCGACAATCCGCCCGCGGTCATTCGTGACGGCGGCGTGCTGAAAACCGGCTACGACAGCGAACTCGACGAACTGCAGTCGCTGAGTGAAAACGCCGGTCAATTCCTGATCGACCTCGAAGCACGGGAAAAAGCCCGCACCGGCCTGTCGCACCTGAAGGTCGGTTACAACCGCATCCACGGTTACTTCATCGAGCTGCCGAGCAAGCAAGCGGAATCGGCACCGGCCGACTACATCCGCCGCCAGACCCTTAAAGGCGCCGAGCGTTTCATTACGCCGGAACTCAAGGCGTTCGAAGACAAGGCACTGTCAGCCAAGAGCCGCGCACTGGCCCGCGAGAAGATGCTGTACGAGGCGCTGCTCGAAGATCTGATCAGCCAGCTGCCACCCCTGCAGGACACCGCCGGCGCTCTGGCCGAACTTGACGTGTTGAGCAACCTGGCCGAGCGAGCGTTGAACCTCGACCTGAACTGCCCGCGCTTCGTCAGCGAGCCTTGCATGCGCATCAGCCAGGGTCGTCACCCGGTGGTCGAGCAAGTATTGACCACGCCGTTCGTGGCCAACGACCTGAGCCTGGATGACAACACTCGCATGCTGGTGATTACCGGTCCGAACATGGGCGGTAAATCCACCTACATGCGTCAGACCGCATTGATCGTGCTCCTGGCGCACATCGGCAGCTTCGTGCCGGCGGCCAGTTGCGAGTTGTCGCTGGTCGACCGCATCTTCACCCGGATCGGCTCCAGCGATGACCTGGCCGGCGGGCGCTCGACCTTCATGGTGGAAATGAGCGAAACCGCGAACATTCTGCACAACGCCACCGAGCGCAGCCTGGTGCTGATGGACGAAGTCGGGCGCGGCACCAGTACCTTCGACGGTCTGTCGCTGGCATGGGCGGCGGCCGAACGCCTGGCGCATCTGCGTGCCTACACGCTGTTCGCCACTCACTACTTCGAACTGACCGTGCTGCCGGAGGCCCAGCCGCTGGTAGCCAACGTGCACCTCAATGCCACCGAGCACAACGAACGCATCGTGTTCCTGCACCACGTGCTGCCCGGCCCGGCCAGCCAGAGTTACGGCCTGGCCGTGGCACAACTGGCAGGCGTACCGACCGAGGTCATTACCCGTGCGCGCGAGCATTTGAGCCGCCTGGAAGACACCGCCCTGCCCCATGAGTCGCCGGCACCTGCCAAGGGCAAACCGGCTGCTCCACAGCAAAGCGACATGTTTGCCAGCCTGCCGCACCCGGTGCTGGATGACCTGGCCAAGCTCGACCTGGACGACATGACACCACGTCGTGCTCTAGAAATGCTCTATACACTAAAGACACGGATCTAACGCAGCGGCTTGCAAGCTGTTAGAATCTCGCGCGGTTTGGGATGCTGCTGGCTAATAGCCTGGCCAGCAGACTATCGCTCCCGAACCTGGCGACCCCTACGAGAAGGGGCGCAGCAAGCCGCGCCTGAGGAGAAAATTAGAAATGACCTTCGTCGTCACCGACAACTGCATCAAGTGCAAGTACACCGACTGCGTAGAAGTCTGTCCGGTGGACTGCTTTTACGAAGGCCCGAATTTCCTGGTGATTCACCCGGATGAGTGCATCGATTGCGCGCTGTGCGAACCTGAATGCCCTGCTGTGGCTATCTTCTCCGAAGATGAGGTTCCGGCCGGCATGGAGAACTTCATCGAGCTGAACGCTGAGTTGGCCGATATCTGGCCGAACATCACCGAACGCAAGGATCCAATGCCCGATTCCGCGGAATGGGACGGCAAGCCAGGCAAGATCGCAGACCTCGAACGCTGATTACCCCCGCGTTCGCGAAAAAGGCCCCACAAGGGCCTTTTTGCTTTTCTGCGGGCAAAAAAAAGGGGCGGTTTGACCCGCCCACATTTTTTCCCTATTCCCTGTGTTCCTTTTCATCGTCCTGATGAATCGCGTCCTGCGATGTCCATTTCCTTCATCCTTGAAGGACGTGTCTGTCCGTCGACACAAGCGCCATACTAGAGCTTTCCCCTTCAGGATCAATCGCCCCCCGGTGTGCTGTCTGGCTGTCACACGCCATTCATAATAAAAAATATCAATATAAATCATATGGATAGCGATTATCGGCGCTACGCATGGACGATTGCCAGGGTGTAAAAATAACGAACACTTACGCAAGTGTAAGCTTGGGCTTACAGCACGAAACCAAAATTTTGCGGGAATCCGGTCTTTTGCCCAGGCAAAAAAAACCCCGAGCCATTCGGGGTTTTTCAAGCCATCGCAGTGAGCGCCTTATTGGAACAGCGACTCACTCGACAGACCATTTTTTTCGAGGATCTCGCGCAGCCGCTTCAAGCCTTCCACCTGAATCTGTCTGACCCGCTCACGGGTCAGGCCGATTTCCAGGCCTACGTCTTCAAGGGTGCTGCTTTCATGACCACGCAGGCCGAAGCGGCGTACAACCACTTCGCGTTGCTTGTCGGTCAGTTCCGAGAGCCACTGATCGATGCTCTGGGACAGGTCGTCGTCCTGCAACAGTTCGCATGGATCGGTTGGGCGGTCGTCAGTGAGGGTATCAAGCAGGGTTTTATCCGAATCCGGACCCAGCGAGACGTCGACCGAAGAAACCCGTTCGTTAAGGCCGAGCATGCGCTTGACCTCTCCCACCGGTTTTTCCAGCAGGTTGGCGATTTCTTCGGGTGAGGGTTCATGGTCGAGTTTTTGCGTCAGCTCCCGCGCGGCCCGCAGGTACACGTTCAGCTCTTTGACCACATGGATCGGCAACCGGATGGTCCGGGTCTGATTCATGATTGCGCGTTCGATGGTCTGGCGAATCCACCAGGTCGCGTAGGTCGAGAAGCGGAAACCGCGTTCCGGATCGAACTTCTCCACCGCCCGGATCAAGCCGAGGTTGCCCTCTTCGATCAGGTCCAGCAGCGACAGCCCACGATTGACATAGCGCCGGGCGATTTTCACCACCAGCCGCAAGTTGCTTTCAATCATGCGTTTGCGCCCGGCCGGATCGCCACTTTGCGACAGGCGCGCAAAATGAACTTCTTCTTCGGGTGAAAGCAGGGGAGAGAAACCAATTTCATTGAGATACAGCTGCGTGGCATCGAGTGCCCGCGTGTAGTCAATGTACTTGTGTTGTTTCAACGATGCGGAGTGTTTGGATTTGGCACGAACGGAAGGTGGAGCCGCCCCTTCATCATTCGACATCGAATCCGTATCGATGCTGCTCTCCATCAGGAGAACCTCATCGTCGATGTCAAACTCCGGCACTTCTTTACTGAGAGCCATTGTTATAGTCCTTTGGTGAGTTCGACCTCAAGCTCAAGCGGCGCCTTTCTCCCTGGCAACGCTGGAGCCTGTCCCCTCTACGCGAGGAACAGGCTGGTAAGCGATCAACGACGTGGCAGGAATTGCAGCGGATCTACAGGTTTACCTTGGCGGCGAATCTCAAAATGCAGTTTCACCCGGTCTGTACCCGTTGACCCCATTTCGGCAATTGTCTGTCCGACCTTGACCTGCTGCCCCTCCCGAACCAACAGCCTGCGGTTATGTCCGTAGGCACTGACGTAGGTTTCACTGTGTTTGATGATCACTAATTCGCCGTAGCCCCTTAAGCCACTCCCGGCGTATACCACCGTCCCATCAGACGCAGCTAAAACAGGCTGTCCCAAATCTCCGGCGATATCAATTCCTTTATTCAAACTACCGTTTGAAGAGAATTTTCCAATCAGAATGCCATTAGATGGCCATCCCCAGCCGGTCGGGGCTGGCCCGGGCGGGGGCAAGGGAGCGGTTGCAGGCTTGCTCGCGACGGACGGTACAATCGTCGTCGTACTGGTGGTCGTACCGTTTGCCGAACGACGGATGACCGTGGTTTTACTCGACGACGAAGGTGTTGAACCGGACGTACCGGCCACCGCGGTCGACGTTGAATCGGTGCGACCATCAAAGCGAATCGTCTGACCCGGATGGATGGTGTAGGGCGCAGGAATGTTGTTGCGCGCCGCGAGGGCTTTGTAGTCCCAGCCGTAACGGAAAGCGATGGAGAACAGGGTGTCCTTGGGGCGCACCACGTATTGCCCCGTGGTCACGGCCGGGCGCTGAGGCGCGGCATTGTTGCGATCCACGACACGGACATCACTGGATTTGTTGCTGGAACAACCGACCAGCAATGTGCTCAAGACAAGGCCAGTCACCAGGCGCTGAAAGCTCGTTTTACTCATACGCTGCGCAATGACTGTGAGACTCACCCGCCGCTCCCTCTGTGGTGGCTGAAAATATGAAATACCGGAGTCCGGCATGAACTGTCGCAAGTATAACGGGCCGTGCACGCTTTACCTTTAATGTGGCGAATCGCCGTCGCGCACACGTTTGCTGCCTGACGATAAACTCCGTTTAACTGAACGATGCCGCTGTAAGACAAAGGCAATCGAAGAGAATTCAGCGTGCCGAAACAAATGCTCAGGCCAGTGGCCCATTGAGCAATGGCACAAAACGTACAGCCCCCAGAACATGCCTGGAAAAGCCCTGCTCCTCGCGGATGATCAGCATCAATTGCTGCACTTCGCCAGACCCGACCGGGATCACCATTCGCCCTCCCGGTGCCAACTGGTCAAGCAATGCCTGAGGCACATCGGTCGCTACCGCGGTGACGATAATCCCGTTATACGGCGCCAGGGCCGGCCAGCCTTCCCAACCATCGCCCCAGCGGAACACCACGTTGCGCAGGTTCAGTTCGACCAGGCGTTCCTTTGCCCGATCCTGCAGGACCTTGATGCGCTCGACCGAGAACACACGCTCGACCAGTTGCGACAGCACCGCCGTCTGATAACCCGACCCGGTGCCAATCTCCAGCACCTTGTCGAGGGGACCGGCCTCCAGCAGCAGCTCGCTCATGCGCGCCACCATATAAGGCTGGGAGATGGTCTGGTTGTTGCCGATCGGCAGCGCAGTGTCTTCATAGGCACGATGCGCCAGCGCTTCGTCGACGAAAAGGTGGCGCGGGGTCCGGCGAATGACCTCCAGCACCCTCGCGTTGGAGATGCCCTCCTCGTACAGGCGCTGGATGAGCCGCTCCCGGGTTCGCTGGGAGGTCATGCCGATACCGCGACGCAGCATATCGTCTTGTTCGCGACCCATCAGCGCAGTCCCTCCAGCCAGCCGTCCAGACTTCTGAAGGCATCATTGAACGTGCGATCCAGCTGCAGCGGCGTGATCGAAACATAACCCTGCATCACCGCATGGAAATCGGTACCCGGGCCGCCGTCTTCGGCATCCCCGGCAGCGGCGATCCAGTAACCGGACTTGCCCCGCGGATCCACCACCTTCATCGGTGCCGCGGCTCGGGCGCGATGGCCCAGGCGAGTCAGCTGGATACCGCGGATTCGCTCCAGCGGCAAATTGGGAATGTTCACGTTCAGTACCGTGCGCGGTGGCAGATCCAGGTCAGCATGGGCTTCGACCAGTTTGCGCGCGAAATGGGCCGCCGTGGGAAGGTTATCTACCTGGCGTGAGACCAGCGAAAAGGCAAATGAAGGGTGTTTCAGGAAACGCCCCTCGAGGGCCGCCGCCACCGTACCGGAATACAGCACATCGTCCCCCAGGTTCGCACCCAGGTTGATACCGGAAACCACCATGTCCGCTTCGCGCTCCAGCAGGCCGTTGAGGCCCAGGTGCACGCAATCGGTGGGTGTGCCGTTGAGGCTGATAAAGCCGTTGGCCAGGGTTTGCGGGTGCAACGGACGGTCGAGCGTCAGCGAACTGCTGGCGCCGCTTTTGTCCTGGTCCGGGGCGATAACCACGCACTCGGTGTAATCCGCCAGCGCAGCATAAAGCGCGGCGAGTCCGGGTGCGGTTACCCCATCGTCGTTAGAAATCAGAATACGCATGGGCTGTCCGTCTGCCCCACCGGCACCAGATCAACAAGCTCACGCACCAATACGGTGGCGAAGCATCCGGCCGGCAGGACGAATTCCAGTTGCAGAATGTCCAGCGAGGGATAATGCCACGTCAACCCGCCAATGGGCAGCCGCAGGATGCGACGTTCGTGGCTCATTCCGGCGCGGATCAACCAATCGCGAAGGTCCGCTTCGCGTGCAGCAATCGCCTGCTCCAGTTCATGGACAACCCCCGTGGCCGGCGAGTCACCTTCGCCCCACTGGGGACCGGTCGGGTGCAGATCGAGAATCGCCAGGCGCGGGTCACTGCACTCGGCTTCGCCTGCCGGGAAAAAGCTGCGGCTGTCGGTGAATGCCAGCAGATCGCCCACCTGGGCACGCTGCCAGGTGCCATCGGCGACACGTGCGGCCAGCACCTGATTGAACAGAAAACTGCGCGCCGTGGAGAGCAGCCGCGAGCGCACATTGCGCTGCTCCGGCAACGCCTTGCGCGCAGCCCAGGCACGGGCGTCGACGACGTTGCCGCCGTCATGGCCGAAACGCTGGGCACCAAAATAATTGGGGATGCCCTGTTTGGCGATCAGTTGCAGACGCTCTTCAAGCGCGGCCTTGTTGCCGGCGAATTGCGTCAGGCGCAACGTGAAACCGTTGGCCGAGTGCGCCCCGCGTTGCAGCTTGCGTTTGTGCCGGCTGGTCTTGAGGATTTTAAGCGTGTCGTTTTCTGCCGCCGACAGATCCGGATCAGCCTTGCCCGGCAATTGCACGCTGAACCACTGACGCGTCAGGGCCTGACGGTCCTTGAGCCCGGCATAGCTGACGGTGCGCAATGGTACACCCGCCGCCTTGGCAATCCGCCGAGCCGCCTCCTCAGTATTCAGGCCGCGCTTTTCCACCCAGATCCACAGGTGTTCGCCGTCGCCGCTAAGGGGAATGTCGAGGACTTCGTCGACCTGGAAGTCTTCCGCGATGGCTTTCAGTACCGCCGTGCCGAGGGCCTCACCGTAAGCCCGCGGGCCGAGCAATTGCAGTTCGTTCATGCGCGCAGCAACAAGGCAACGGAGTGCACGGCAATGCCTTCTTCGCGACCGACAAAGCCGAGCTTTTCGGTGGTGGTAGCTTTCACGTTCACTTGATCCAACTCTACTTGAAGATCCGCGGCAATCAGCGCGCGCATCGATTCGATATGCGGGGCCATTTTCGGCGCCTGGGCAACGATGGTGTTATCGACGTTGCCGACTTTCCAGCCTTTGGCATGGACCAGTGCGACGACGTGACGCAACAGCACACGGCTGTCGGCGCCCTTGAATTGCGGGTCGGTATCCGGGAAGTGCTTGCCAATGTCGCCGAGCGCAGCGGCGCCGAGCAAGGCATCGCTCAAGGCGTGCAGCAGGACGTCACCGTCGGAATGCGCGAGCAACCCGAAGCCGTGTGCAATACGCACGCCGCCCAGAGTGATGAAATCGCCTTCAGCGAAACGGTGCACATCATAGCCGTGGCCAATACGCATAAAAAAACGCCCCGAATTTTGTCAGGGCGTGATTCTACCTGCATTAGCCAACCAGAGCATGCGCGTGATGCCGCAAGTGATCTTCGATGAAGCTCGCGATGAAGAAATAGCTGTGGTCGTAGCCGGGTTGCAGGCGCAACGTCAGTGGGTGACCGGCCAGCTTGGCCGCCTGTTGCAAGGCTTGCGGCTTGAGCTGGGTGGCAAGGAAATCGTCGCGATCACCCTGGTCGACCAGCAGCGGCAGCTTTTCTTCGGCCTCGGCAATCAACGCACAGGCGTCCCATTCACGCCATTTCGAACGGTCCTCCCCCAGATAGCGGGAGAACGCTTTCTGTCCCCACGGGCAATCCATCGGATTGTTGATGGGCGAGAACGCCGACACCGACAGATAGCGCCCCGGATTGCGCAAGGCACAGACCAGCGCGCCGTGACCACCCATGGAGTGACCGCTGATGCCGCGCTTGTCCGACGCAGGGAAATGGGCTTCGACCAATGTCGGCAATTCCTGCACGACATAGTCATGCATCCGATAGTGGCGCGACCAAGGTTCCTGGGTGGCATTCAGATAGAAGCCAGCACCGAGGCCGAAGTCCCAAGCGCCATCCGGATCGCCCGGCACATCGGCACCGCGCGGGCTGGTGTCGGGGGCGACGATGATCAGCCCCAACTCGGCGGCCATGCGCATGGCGCCAGCCTTTTGCATGAAGTTCTCGTCGGTGCAGGTCAGGCCGGACAGCCAGTACAACACCGGCAGCTTGCCGCCCTGCTCTGCCTGTGGCGGCAGGTACACGGCGAACACCATGTCGCAGCCGAGCACTTGCGAGCGATGGCGGTAGCGTTTGTGCCAGCCGCCGAAGCTTTTCTGGCAGGAGATATTTTCCAGGCTCATGACAGACCTCAGAAATGGATGACGGAACGGATGCTTTTTCCTTCATGCATCAGGTCAAACGCCTTGTTGATATCTTCCAGGCCCATGGTGTGGGTGATGAAGGTATCCAGCGGAATCTCGCCGGTCTCGGCCATTTCCACATAGCTCGGCAGCTCGGTACGGCCGCGCACGCCGCCAAACGCCGAACCGCGCCAGACGCGGCCGGTGACCAACTGGAACGGGCGGGTGGCGATTTCCTGACCAGCACCGGCAACACCGATGATGACCGACTCGCCCCAGCCTTTGTGGCAGCACTCCAGCGCCGCACGCATCAATTGCACGTTGCCAATGCACTCGAAGGAAAAATCGACACCGCCGTCAGTCATGTCGACGATGACTTCCTGAATCGGACGATCGAAGTCTTTCGGGTTGACGCAATCGGTTGCACCCAACTGCTTGGCGATCTCGAATTTGGCCGGGTTGATGTCGATGGCGATGATGCGCGCTGCCTTGGCTTTCACGGCACCAATCACTGCCGACAGACCGATGCCGCCTAGGCCGAAAATGGCCACGGTATCACCCGGTTTCACCTTGGCGGTGTTGAGCACTGCACCGATCCCAGTAGTGACGCCGCAGCCCAGCAGGCAGACTTTTTCCAGCGGCGCTTCCTTGGCAATTTTGGCCACGGAGATTTCCGGAAGCACGGTGTACTCGGAGAAGGTCGAAGTACCCATGTAGTGGAAAATCGTTTCGCCCTTGTAGGAAAAACGCGAAGTACCGTCGGGCATCAAGCCTTTGCCCTGGGTTGCGCGAATCGCCTGACAGAGGTTGGTTTTGCCCGACAGGCAGAATTTGCACTGGCGGCATTCCGGGGTGTACAGCGGGATCACATGGTCGCCGACCGCAACAGAGGTCACGCCTTCGCCGATGGCCTCGACAATCGCACCACCTTCATGGCCGAGGATCGACGGGAAGATGCCTTCCGGGTCGGCGCCGGACAAGGTGTAGGCATCGGTATGGCAGACACCGGAGGCCACCACACGCAGCAAGACTTCGCCAGCCTTGGGCATGGCGACATCCACTTCAACGATTTCGAGGGGCTTCTTGGCCTCGAAGGCAACGGCGGCGCGCGACTTGATCATGGTGAGTCTCCAGTGAATAAAAACGAGACAGGGAGTGTAATACATGGCTCAACGATGAATAATCGATGCAAATGCAAAATATTATTGCCGCACAGGGATAATCATTGATGTCCGAAAATCGCTGGGAAGGGATCGACGAGTTTGTCGCCGTTGCCGAATGCAGTCAGTTCACTGCGGCGGCGGAACGCCTGGGGGTTTCTTCCTCACACGTCAGTCGACAAATCGTACGCCTGGAAGAGCGTTTGCAGACTCGCCTGCTCTATCGCAGTACCCGGCGCGTCACGCTGACTGAAGCCGGGCAAACCTTTCTGCAACACTGCCAGCGCCTGCAGGACGGACGCGAAGAGGCATTGCGCGCAGTGGGCGACTTGACCAGCGAACCCAAAGGCATGCTGCGCATGACCTGCGCCGTGGCTTATGGCGAACGCTTCATCGTGCCGCTGGTGACGCGGTTCATGGGGTTGTATCCGCAACTGCGCATTGATATCGAACTGACCAACCGGCAACTCGACCTGGTCCATGAAGGCCTCGATCTGGCGATCCGCCTCGGGCGTTTGCAGGACTCACGACTTGTTGCCACCCGCCTCGCGCCGAGGCGAATGTTTCTCTGCGCATCACCCTCCTACCTTGAACGCTACGGCCGCCCGCACAGCCTGTCGGAGCTGAGCCGCCACAACTGCCTCATCGGCAGTTCGGACCTTTGGCAACTGGAGCAGAACGGGCGGGAATTTTCGCAAAGGGTGCAGGGAAACTGGCGTTGCAACAGTGGGCAAGCGGTTCTGGATGCCGCGCTGCAAGGCGTAGGACTGTGTCAGTTGCCGGACTATTACGTGTTGGAGCACTTGAAAAGCGGCGCGTTGATTTCGTTGTTGGAACCTCATCAACCGCCGAATACAGCGGTTTGGGCGCTGTATCCGCAACAGCGGCATTTGTCGCCGAAGGTGCGCAAGTTGGTGGATTTTTTGAAGGAGGGGTTGGCCGAGCGGCCCGAGTACGCCAATTAGCGACGATTGGCCCAACGCTGGCGCAACCATTCAAGGTCTTCAGGACGCGTAACCTTGAGGTTATCGGAGCGCCCTTCGATCAGGCGTGGTGCCAAACCGGCCCATTCCATGGCCGAGGCTTCATCGGTCACCAGTGCATCCGCCACCAGGCTGTCCGCCAAAGCCCGATGCAACGCCCCGAGACGAAACATCTGCGGCGTGTAGGCCTGCCAGATCACGCTGCGATCCACGGTTTCGACCACACGACCGTGTTTGTCGACCCGTTTGAGCGTATCCCGTGCCGGAACCGCCAACAAACCACCGACCGGATCATCCGCCAGTTCGCCCAACAATTTATCGAGATCATCACGGGCCAGATTCGGCCGTGCGGCATCGTGAACCAGTACCCAATCCTCATCATCAGCGCCCTGCGCATGCAGGTGCAGCAAGGCATTGAGCACCGACCCTGAACGTTCGGAACCGCCCTCGACCCGGGCAATGCGCGGGTCACTGGCACACGCCAGGTTTGGCCAATAAGGATCGTCGACAGCGACACTGACCACCAGGCCTTTCAGAGCAGGATGATCGAGGAAACAGCCGAGGCTGTGTTCGAGAATAGTGCGCCCGCCCAGTTGCAAGTATTGCTTGGGACGGTCCGCGGCCATACGGGCACCGACGCCCGCGGCAGGAATCACGGCCCAGAAGGCCGGCAACGAATTAATCATTGGGCCAACTGGTAAAGGGTTTCACCGTCCTTGACCATGCCCAACTCATGGCGAGCCCGTTCTTCAACGGTCTCCATGCCCTTTTTCAACTCACTGACTTCGGCGTCCATCACCCGATTACGTTCCAGCAAGGCCTGGTTCTCAGCCTGCTGATCCGCAATCTGCTGAGTCAACTCGGCCACTTGCGCCAAGCTGCCATTTCCCACCCACAGGCGGTACTGCAGGCCAGCCAGCAACAAAAGCAGGATGAGGAACAACCAATTGGGACTGCGCATCGAATATCAGGTATCCAGTGAAAAAAGACAGCCATGCCAAACGTGAAGCTTCTGATAGCACGAAGCCTGGAAGAACCAGGCTTGTGCTGATAAGGCATCAGATTAGTGGCAAAAACGTCGCTGGAGCGATTTTTCCGACACAATCCGGTGTCTTTTTTACCATGTACTGCTTAGCCGCGGAATTCGCCGCGACCGTTGTACTTGGCTTTACCATTCAACTGCTCTTCGATACGCAGCAGTTGGTTGTACTTGGAAACGCGGTCGGAACGGCACAGGGAGCCGGTCTTGATCTGGCCAGCCGAGGTGCCCACGGCCAGGTCGGCAATGGTCGAATCTTCGGTTTCGCCGGAGCGATGCGAGATCACGGCGGTGTAACCGGCAGCCTTGGCCATCTGGATGGCTTCCAGGGTTTCGGTCAGGGTGCCGATCTGGTTGAACTTGATCAGGATCGAGTTGGCGATCTTTTTATCGATGCCTTCTTTCAGGATCTTGGTGTTGGTCACGAACAGGTCGTCGCCGACCAGTTGGACTTTCTCGCCGATCTTGTCGGTGAGGATCTTCCAGCCAGCCCAGTCGGACTCGTCCAGGCCATCTTCGATGGAGATGATCGGGTAACGCTCGGTCAGGCCTTCGAGGTAGTCAGCGAAGCCTTCGGCGGTGAACACCTGGCCTTCGCCGGACAGGTTGTACTTGCCGTCTTCGTAGAATTCGCTGGCCGCGCAGTCCAGGGCCAGGGTCACGTCGGTGCCCAGCTTGTAACCGGCGTTGGCAACGGCTTCGGAGATCACTTTCAGTGCGTCTTCGTTGGAAGCCAGGTTCGGCGCGAAACCACCTTCGTCACCAACGGCAGTGCTCAGGCCACGAGCCTTCAGCACGGCTTTGAGGTGGTGGAAAATCTCGGTGCCCATGCGCAGACCTTCCGAGAAGGACTTGGCGCCAACCGGCTGAACCATGAACTCCTGGATGTCGACGTTGTTATCGGCGTGCTCGCCACCGTTGATGATGTTCATCATCGGAACCGGCATCGAGTAGACACCCGGGGTGCCGTTCAGGTTGGCGATGTGAGCGTACAACGGCAGGTCCTGGTCCTGTGCTGCTGCCTTGGCCGCGGCCAGGGAAACGGCGAGGATCGCGTTGGCGCCCAGGGAACCTTTGTTTTCAGTGCCGTCGAGCTTGATCATTGCCAGATCGAGCGCTTTCTGGTCGCTTGGGTCCATGCCTTTCAACAGGTCGCGGATCGGACCGTTGATATTGCCTACGGCCTTCAGGACGCCCTTGCCCAGGTAACGGCTCTTGTCGCCATCACGCAGCTCGAGCGCTTCACGCGAGCCAGTGGAAGCACCGGACGGCGCGCAGGCACTGCCGATGATGCCGTTGTCGAGAAGCACGTCCGCTTCCACGGTGGGATTGCCACGGGAGTCGAGAACTTCACGACCTTTGATGTCGACGATTTTAGCCATTGTTGTAAACACTCCAAAGTTGACGAAAACGCTTACTGCTCGATTTTATAACTTGAGGTCACACTTGTAGGAGCCGGCTTGCTGGCGATAGCGTCCTTACGGACCCATCGCCAGCAAGCCGGCTCCTACAGTCGGATTTCGATGTTACGCGGTTTCTACCGTCGGAAAACTCTTCACCAGTTCGTCCAAAGCTTTGAGCTGGGCCAGGAATGGCTCCAGTTTGTCCAGGCGCAAGGCGCAAGGACCGTCGCATTTGGCGTTGTCCGGATCCGGGTGGGCTTCCAGGAACAGGCCGGCCAGCGACTGGCTCATGCCGGCCTTCGCCAGGTCGAGGACCTGGGCGCGACGACCGCCGGCGGAATCGGCGCGACCACCAGGCATTTGCAGCGCGTGGGTCACGTCGAAGAACACCGGGTATTCGAACTGCTTCATGATGCCGAAGCCGAGCATGTCGACGACCAGGTTGTTGTAGCCGAAGCTCGAACCACGCTCGCAGAGGATCAACTGATCGTTACCCGCTTCCACACACTTGTTCAGGATGTGCTTCATTTCCTGAGGCGCGAGGAACTGGGCTTTCTTGATGTTGATCACTGCGCCCGTTTTGGCCATCGCGACCACAAGGTCGGTCTGGCGCGACAGGAAGGCCGGCAACTGGATGATGTCGCAGACTTCAGCGACGACCGCGGCCTGATCAGGCTCGTGGACGTCGGTGATGATCGGCACGCCGAAGGCTTGCTTGATGTCCTGGAAGATGCGCATGCCTTCTTCCAGGCCAGGACCACGATAGGAGGTCACAGAAGACCGGTTGGCCTTGTCGAAACTGGCCTTGAACACGTAAGGGATACCGAGCTTTTCGGTGACCTTCACATACTCTTCGCAAACCTGCATGGCCATGTCACGGCTTTCCAGCACGTTCATGCCACCGAACAGCACCATGGGTTTGTCGTTGGCAATCTCGATGTCGCCGACGCGGATGATCTTCTGTGCCATCGGGGGTTACGCCTTCTTCTGGTGTTGAGTCAACGCTGCCTTGACGAAACCGCTGAACAGCGGGTGACCGTCGCGTGGCGTCGAGGTGAACTCAGGGTGGAACTGGCAAGCGACGAACCATGGGTGATCCGGTGCTTCAACCACTTCAACCAGTGCGCCATCACCGGAGCGCCCGGAGATCTTCAAACCGGCTTCCATGATTTGCGGCAGCAGGTTGTTGTTCACTTCGTAGCGGTGACGGTGACGCTCGACAATCACGTCCTTGCCGTAGCAACCGTGAACCAGGGAACCTGGCTCCAGCAGGCAATCCTGTGCACCCAGGCGCATGGTGCCGCCCAGATCGGAAGTTTCGGTACGGGTTTCGACGGCGCCGGTGGCATCTTCCCACTCGGTGATCAGACCCACGACCGGGTGACCGCTTGCACGATCGAACTCGGTGGAGTTGGCGTCTTTCCAGCCCATGACGTTACGAGCGAACTCGATAACGGCCACTTGCATGCCCAGGCAGATACCCAGGTATGGAACCTTGTTTTCGCGAGCGTATTGCACGGCGGTGATCTTGCCTTCAACGCCACGCAGACCGAAGCCGCCAGGCACCAGGATGGCGTCGACACCCTCGAGCAGAGCAGTGCCCTGGTTCTCGATGTCTTCGGAATCGATGTAGCGCAGATTGACCTTGGTACGGTTGCTGATCCCGGCGTGGCTCATCGCTTCGATCAGCGACTTGTAGGCGTCCAGCAGCTCCATGTACTTGCCGACCATGGCGATGGTGACTTCGTGCTCAGGGTTGAGCTTGGCGTCGACCACGGCTTCCCACTCGGACAGGTCGGCACCGCCGCATTGCAGGCCGAAACGCTCGACGACGAAATCGTCCAGGCCCTGGGAGTGCAGGATGCCCGGGATCTTGTAGATGGTGTCGGCGTCTTCCAGCGCGATCACCGCACGTTCTTCAACGTTGGTGAATTGCGCGATCTTGCGGCGCGAAGACACATCGATCGGGTGATCGGAGCGGCAGACCAGCACGTCCGGCTGCAGGCCGATGGAACGCAACTCCTTGACCGAGTGCTGGGTTGGCTTGGTCTTGGTTTCGCCGGCAGTGGCGATGTACGGCACCAGTGTCAGGTGCATCAGCATCGCGCGCTTGGCACCGACTTCGAAACGCAGTTGGCGGATCGCCTCGAGGAACGGTTGCGACTCGATGTCACCCACGGTGCCACCGATCTCGACCATTGCCACGTCGGCGTCGCCAGCACCCTTGATGATGCGGCGCTTGATTTCGTCGGTGATGTGCGGGATCACCTGGATGGTTGCACCCAGGTAGTCACCACGGCGCTCTTTGCGCAGCACGTGCTCGTAGACACGGCCGGTGGTGAAGTTGTTGTTCTGGGTCATGGTCGTGCGGATGAACCGCTCGTAGTGGCCCAGGTCCAGGTCGGTCTCGGCGCCGTCGTGGGTGACGAACACTTCACCGTGCTGGAACGGGCTCATGGTGCCCGGGTCGACGTTGATGTACGGGTCCAGCTTCAGCATGGTGACCTTAAGTCCCCGCGCCTCCAGGATGGCCGCCAATGATGCCGATGCAATGCCTTTCCCCAATGAAGAAACAACACCGCCCGTGACGAATATGTAGCGCGTCATGAAAAACCCTAGAAGTCTGCGTTAAAGCGGTCCGAGCCGCCGGGGAAAGCGAAGGAAGGCCGAAGCCCCCGATCACCTGCATTAATCACAGTGCACCTTTCAAAAAAACCGCCGCGTTGGGACAGACCGGGAAATGAATCACCGGTTCGTTGCTCGCTACACATTTTTTGGAATCGCCCAGCAAAGACTGCTTGGTAATCGGCAACTCCTGCAATTCAGGCGAATCCACAGAAGTTGTATCAAGAAGGGAGCGTAGTCTACCGGAAAGCCCCTTTCAGCTCAAACCTTGATCTTCGTTCAGTGGCTGCCAATGCAAATGCCAGTCGCCGATCGCACCACCATCGAGCCCCTTGAGGTTCGCTACCGCCAGCAATTGGCCGTCTTTGTAGAGCAGCGGCAATCTGCCGCGCACGAAGGACGGTACAGCGTTTTCATTGAGCAAACGTTTCAGGTCCCGATGCCCGCGGTTCGGCAAACCCATTACCTCACCGCCTTCACGATAGCGGATCTGCACCGGGCCATCGGGGATTTTGCCGCTGAGCGTGAGCACGCCGTTGCCTGGCAACACCAGCGGCAGAGCGGGGTCCAGCCATGTTCCTGCAACGGGCAATGGATTCAGCCAGGCACCGGACACCCACCAGACTCGTCCGCCGGCCCGATGCAACTCGCCCTGCGCCAAGCGCCAGATCGGTCGGGCATCACCGGTGGCATCACGCAAATCTTCCCAACCCGACCAGTGGTCACTGTCCGGCATTCGCGTGCGTGGTTCCAACCAGCGACTGATTGCATTTCGCTGGCGTGCGACCGAGAGTTTCTCCAGTGCTGCCAGCTCCAGAGACGGCAAGCCCAGCCAATCGAAATCACTGACCGTGCTCGCCAGACTCAAATCGATGTCCGCCAGATCATCGAGCAATGCCTGCGCCTCACTCAAGTGCGCAGCGCTGCGAGCCATGGTCGCCACCGCTTGCGGCCAGCGCGAGGCCAACGCAGGAAACACCTGATGTCGCAGGTAGTTGCGCGAGTACTGCCGATCCTCGTTCGAAGGATCTTCGACCCAGCTCAAGCCTTGCTCGCTGGCATAAGCCTCCAGTTCAGCCCGTGTGACATCAAGCAATGGCCGCAGCAGATGACCCTTGCCCAACGGACGCTGACGCGGCATTCCCGACAGCCCGCGCACACCGGCCCCACGCAGCAATCGAAACAGCAGGGTTTCCGCCTGATCGTCGCGGTGCTGGGCCGTCAGCAGCACTTCGTTGGCCTGAACGGTTTCAGTGAAGGCGTGATAGCGCGCATCCCGGGCTGCACGTTCAAGGCTGGCGCCCGGTTGCACCTGCACGCGAACGACTTGCAGCGGCACGCCCAGCGCAGCGCACACGGAACGACAATGTTCCGGCCACGCATCGGCCGCGGCTTGAAGGCCGTGATGGACATGGATGGCGTTGAGCGTCGGCAGGGATTGGGTTTTGGCGAGGTGTGCAAGAAGGTGCAGCAGGACGGTGGAGTCGAGGCCGCCGGAGAAGGCGATGTGCCAAGCGGTGGCGTTGCGCCACGACTTCAGATTCAGCAAGAGTCTGGAAGGCAAATCAATTCCGGGCCGATCCATATCTTTCCCTTTGCACAAATCAAATGTGGGAGCTAGCTTGCTCGCGATAGCGGTAGAACAGCCAACATGTTTGTTGAATGTTAAACCCTCATCGCGAGCAAGCTCGCTCCCACATGGGTACAGCGAGATCCGATTACAGACCGTAGCTCATCAGGCGATCATAACGGCGCTTGAGCAGCGCATCGTTGTCGAACTTCTTGAGCATCGCCAGTTGCGAGCTCAGCTCGGCGCGGATCGACGCGGCGGCAGTGGCCGGGTCACGGTGTGCGCCGCCCAATGGCTCGCCAATCACCTTGTCCACGATACCCAGGCCTTTGAGGCGCTCGGCGGTGATGCCCATCGCTTCAGCGGCATCCGGCGCTTTTTCGGCGGTTTTCCACAGAATCGAAGCACAACCTTCCGGCGAGATCACCGCGTAGGTCGAGTACTGCAGCATGTTCAACTGATCGCAGACGCCGATCGCCAGTGCACCGCCGGAACCACCTTCACCGATCACGGTGGCGATGATCGGGGTTTTCAGGCGGGCCATCACTCGCAGGTTCCAGGCAATCGCTTCGCTCTGGTTGCGCTCTTCAGCGTCGATGCCAGGGTAGGCGCCCGGGGTGTCGATGAAGGTCAGGATCGGCATCTTGAAACGTTCGGCCATTTCCATCAGGCGGCAAGCCTTGCGGTAGCCTTCCGGACGCGGCATGCCGAAGTTGCGGCGAACCTTCTCGCGCACTTCACGGCCTTTCTGGTGACCGATGATCATCACCGGCTTGTCGTCCAGACGGGCGATGCCGCCAACGATGGCAGCGTCGTCGGAGAAGTGACGATCACCGTGCAGTTCGTCGAACTCGGTGAAGATGTGTTCGATGTAGTCCAGGGTATACGGACGTTTCGGGTGACGCGCCAGACGTGCGATCTGCCAGCTGGTCAGCTTGCCGAAGATGTCTTCGGTCAGCGTCTTGCTCTTGTCCTGCAGGCGGGAGATCTCATCGCCGATATTCAGCGAATTGTCATTACCGACCAAGCGCAACTCTTCGATCTTGGCTTGCAGGTCGGCGATCGGCTGTTCGAAATCTAGAAAATTCGGGTTCATAGGCGTCCGTCTTGGGTCGAGTCCCAAGGGTTCTTGGGCCGGCCGGTTGTCTATTCGCGCCCTACCTTAAGGGACAGGCGCGTTGAGGTCGAGATTAAAAATTCAGGTCAAGGTCAGGGCAATCTGCTGGCACTGACCGTCAACGGTATTGGAGGAAGACGTTGTCTCGCCCGAACTGGTCACGCAGGGCTTGAATCAACGCATCCGCCGGATCGATTCGCCAGCCTTCGCCGAACTGCAACATGGCCTTCGCATCGGGGCTGGTGTAGTCCATGGTGACCGGGCACGCGCCGCGATGACGCTTCAACAATTCACCCAGCCAGCGTAGCTGATCGCCCTTGAGGTCCTTGGCATGCAACTTCAGGCGCAGGCTTTCGGCCAGGTTGGTGCGCGCATCTTCCATGCTCATCACCCGCTTGACCCGTAGCTTCAGGCCGCCGGAGAAGTCGTCATTGCTGACTTCGCCTTCGACCACCACCATGGCGTCGGTCTGCAACAGCGACTGCGCCGCATGGAACGACTCGGAAAACAGCGAGGCCTCGATCCGCCCGGAGCGGTCGTCAAGGGTGATGAACCCCATCTTGTCGCCCTTTTTGTTCTTCATGACCCGCAAGGCGATGATCATCCCGGCGACAGTCTGGGTATCGCGCGCCGGCTTGAGATCGATGATGCGCTGGCGGGCGAAACGACGGATTTCACCCTCGTATTCGTCGATCGGGTGACCGGTCAGGTACAGGCCGAGGGTGTCTTTCTCCCCTTTCAGGCGTTCCTTGAGGGTCAGTTCCTTGGCTTTGCGGTGATTGGCGTAGACGTCGGCGTCTTCTTCGACGAACAGACCGCCAAACAGGTCGGAGTGACCGCTGTCCTGGGTGCGCGCGGTCTGTTCGGCCGCCTTGATCGCTTCTTCCATGGCCGTCAGCAGCACCGCGCGATTGCGGTCGATGTTGGCCTGGTAGGCTTTCTGCTCATCGTGGAAATACGGCCCGAGGCGATCGAGCGCACCGCTGCGGATCAAACCGTCGAGGGTGCGCTTGTTGATGCGCTTGAGGTCGACCCGTGCGCAGAAATCGAACAGATCCTTGAACGGGCCTTTCAGGCGCGCTTCAGTGATCGCCTCGACCGGGCCCTCACCCACGCCCTTGATTGCGCCCAGGCCGTAAATGATCCGGCCTTCGTCGTTCACCGTGAACTTGAATTCGGAGGTGTTCACGTCCGGCGCGTCGAGACGCAGCTTCATCGTGCGCACTTCTTCGATCAAGGTCACGACCTTGTCGGTGTTGTGCATATCCGCCGACAGTACCGCGGCCATGAACGGCGCCGGGTAATGGGTTTTCAGCCACGCGGTCTGGTACGACACCAGGCCATAGGCGGCGGAGTGGGATTTGTTGAAGCCGTAGCCGGCGAATTTTTCCACCAGGTCGAAAATGTTACCGGCGAGGTCGGCGTCGATATTGTTGGTCGCGCAACCTTCAATGAAGCCGCCACGCTGCTTGGCCATTTCCTCGGGTTTTTTCTTACCCATGGCTCGACGCAGCATGTCCGCACCACCGAGGGTGTAACCGGCCATGACCTGGGCAATCTGCATCACCTGTTCCTGATACAGGATGATGCCGTAAGTCGGCGCCAGTACTGGCTTGAGGCCTTCGTACTGGTAGTCCGAGTGCGGGTACGCCAATTC
The DNA here is from genome assembly GCF_054668285.1 of Pseudomonas sp. S2_H10. NCBI lineage: Bacteria > Pseudomonadati > Pseudomonadota > Gammaproteobacteria > Pseudomonadales > Pseudomonadaceae > Pseudomonas > Pseudomonas sp. S2_H10. Next base: position 5,035,255 of record NZ_CP162754.1, on the reverse strand, counting down.
GGCGCGGCCGTGCTTACGGTTGATGAAGTCGTCAACCATGCCCGATTGCAGCGGGCCCGGACGGAACAGCGCCACCAGTGCGATCAAGTCTTCCAGGCAGTCGGGCTTGAGCTTTTTGATCAGCTCCTTCATGCCGCGCGATTCAAGCTGGAACACCGCTGTGGTTTCGGCTTTCTGCAGCAGCGTGTAGGTCGGTTTGTCGTCCAGCGGGATGAACGCGATATCCAGCGGCGGCTCGTTGACCTTGGCGCGCTCGCGGTTGATGGTTTTCAGCGCCCAGTCGATGATCGTCAGGGTCCGCAGGCCGAGGAAGTCGAACTTCACCAGGCCGGCAGCCTCAACGTCATCCTTGTCGAACTGGGTTACCAGGCCGTCACCGGCCTCGTCGCAATAGATCGGCGAAAAGTCGGTGAGCTTGGTCGGCGCGATCACCACACCACCGGCGTGCTTGCCGACGTTACGCACAACGCCTTCGAGCTTGCGCGCCATTTCCCAGATTTCCGCGGCTTCTTCATCGACCTTGATGAAGTCGCGCAGGATCTCTTCCTGCTCGTAGGCCTTTTCCAGGGTCATGCCGACTTCGAACGGGATCATCTTCGACAGACGATCCGCCAGCCCGTAGGACTTGCCCTGCACCCGCGCCACGTCGCGGACCACAGCCTTGGCGGCCATGGAACCGAAGGTGATGATCTGGCTCACCGCATTGCGGCCGTATTTCTCGGCCACGTAGTCGATTACCCGGTCACGACCGTCCATGCAGAAGTCGACGTCGAAGTCGGGCATGGAGACCCGTTCCGGGTTGAGGAAACGTTCGAACAGCAGGTCATATTCCAGCGGGTCGAGGTCGGTGATCTTCTGCACATAGGCCACCAGCGACCCGGCACCCGATCCACGGCCTGGACCTACCGGCACGCCGTTGTTCTTGGCCCACTGGATAAAGTCCATCACGATCAGGAAGTAACCGGGGAAGCCCATCTGGATGATGATATCCAGCTCGAAATTCAGCCGGTCGACATAGACCTGACGCTTGGCCTCGTAGTCTTCGGTGGTGTCTTTGGGCCACAGTACTGCAAGCCGTTCCTCCAGGCCGTCGAACGAGACCTTGCGGAAGTATTCGTCGATGGTCATGCCATCGGGGATCGGGAAGTTGGGCAGGAAGTGCGTGCCCAGCTTCACTTCGATATTGCAGCGCTTGGCGATCTCGACGGTATTTTCCAGCGCCTCGGGAATGTCGCTGAACAGCTCGGCCATTTCATCGGCGCTTTTGAGGTACTGCTGATCGCTGTAGTTCTTCGAACGCCGCGGATCGTCGAGGGCGCGGCCTTCGCCGATGCAGACGCGGGTTTCGTGGGCGGCGAAGTCTTCCTGCTTGATGAAGCGCACATCGTTGGTCGCCACCAGCGGCGCACCAAGCTTCTCGGCCAGCGCCACGGCGCCGTGCAGTTGTTCTTCATCGTTGGGGCGGCTGGTGCGCTGGATTTCCAGGTAGAAACGATCCGGAAACACGTCCATCCATTCGCGGGCCAGGGTTTCGGCCTCGGCGGGGTTGCCGCTGAGCATGGCCTGGCCGATCTCGCCCTCCTTGGCCGCCGACAGCATGATCAAGCCGGCGTTGGCTTCAGCCACCCATTCGCGCTCGATGATGACCGCGCCATTGCGCTGACCATCGATAAAGCCGCGGGAAATCAGCTCGGTGAGGTTGCGATAGCCTTCGGCGTTCATCACCAGCAGGCTGATCCGGCTCAGCGGGTTGTCCGGATCCTTGTTCGACAGCCACAGGTCGGCGCCGCAGATCGGCTTGATCCCGGCACCCATGGCGTTTTTATAGAATTTGACCAGGGAACACATGTTGTTCTGGTCGGTGACCGCCACGGCAGGCATGTTCATGCCGACCAGGGTCTTGACCAGCGGTTTGATCCGCACCAGACCGTCGACCAGGGAGTATTCAGTGTGCAGGCGTAGGTGAACGAATGAAGCCGGCATAGTGATCCTGTCTGTGAACGTGAAAACAACAAGGCCCGGATTGTACCGGGCCTTGAGTAAAACATCAGCCTTGCGACTAACTCTCGATCAATCCTTCGCGAGCCTCATACGCCAGCCGCACAGGGGCAAACGAACGCCGATGAATCGGGGTCGGCCCAAGCCGTGCCAGCGCTTCCAGATGAACGGGCGTCGGGTAGCCTTTATGCCCGCCGATGCCGTAACCCGGGTAGATCAATTCGAACGCAGCCATTTCACGATCACGGCTGACCTTGGCCAGGATCGATGCGGCGGCGATGGCGGGAACCTTGCTATCGCCCTTGACCACGGCCTCGGAGCGCATCGGCAGTTTCGGGCAACGGTTGCCGTCGATCATCGCCAGCTTCGGCTGGACATGCAGCCCGGCGATCGCACGCTGCATGGCCAGCATGGTGGCGTGCAGGATATTGAGTTCATCGATCTCTTCGACTTCGGCGCGAGCGATGCACCAGCTCAGGGCCTTTTCGCAGATTTCGTCGTAGAGCTTTTCGCGGCGAGCCTCGGTGAGTTTCTTCGAGTCGTTCAGGCCCAGGATCGGGCGGTTCGGATCAAGGATCACCGCCGCCGTCACCACGGCGCCACAAAGCGGGCCGCGACCGACTTCATCGACGCCGGCAACCAATTCTTCGACTTCAGCGACCAAGGTGAAATCCAGCCCCATTTGCATGTTCGTTTTACTCACTGTACTTGGCCGATCAGGTTCAGCACTGCATCCGCAGCCTGGTTGGAGGCGTCCAGACGCAAGGTCCGGTGAATCTCGTCAAAGCCGCGGGTCTGCTCTTCCCCACCCTCGATCAACGGCGACAAGGTCTGGGCCAGCGCTTCGACCGTCGCATCGTCTTGCAACAACTCGGGCACCAACAGGCGCTGGGCCAACAGGTTCGGCAGCGAAACATACGGACTCTTGACCATGCGCTTGAGAATCCAGAACGTCAGCGGCGCCAGACGGTAGGCGACCACCATCGGCCGCTTGTACAGCAGCGCCTCAAGGGTTGCGGTGCCGGAAGCAATCAGCACCGCATCGCACGCGGCCAGGGCCAGATGGGACTGGCCGTCGAGCAGGGTCAATGGCAGATCGCGACCGGCCAACAGCTCTTCAAGCTGTGCGCGACGCTGCGCATTGGCGCACGGGACCACAAACCGCACCCCCGGACGCAACGCCCGCAGGCGCTGCGCAGTATCGAAAAACAACGCGCCGAGCCGGCCGACTTCACCGCCACGGCTGCCAGGCATCAACGCCACCAGCGGCCCGTCAGGCAAACCGAGTTCGGCCCGCGCAGCGGCGCGATCGGCTTGCAGGGGGATGGCATCAGCCAGGGTATGGCCGACGAACCGCACCGGCACGCCTTTTTCTTCGTAGAATTTGGCTTCGAACGGGAACAGCGTGAGCATCAGGTCGCAGCCTTCGCGAATCTTCAGCACGCGTTTCTGCCGCCAGGCCCAGACCGACGGGCTGACGTAATGCACGGTCTTGATGCCGGCCTGACGCAGCTTGAGTTCGATATTGAGGTTGAAGTCCGGCGCATCGATACCGATGAACACATCAGGCTTTGCGGCGATCAGGTCGGCTACCAGCTTCTTGCGCCGTGCCAGCAGTTCGCGCAGACGGCCCAGCACTTCCACCAGGCCCATGACGGACAGGCGTTCCATCGGAAAGTACGAGGTCAGGCCTTCAGCCTGCATCAGCGGACCGCCGACTCCAATGAATTCGACGGCAGGGTGACGAGCCTTGAGCGCGCGCATGAGGCCCGCACCCAGAATGTCACCGGAAGCCTCACCCGCTACCAGCGCAATACGCAGATTGACCATGGTCAGCGAGTGATGCCGCGAGTCGAAGACTGGATGGAGTCGCGGAACACCGCCACTTCAGGGTATTGGGCGGACGGCTCTGCCAGTTCGGCGAGCGCCTGTTCCACGGTCAGGCCCTGGCGGTAAACCACCTTGTAGGCACGACGCAGCGCGTGGATCGCCTCTTCGCTGAAACCGCGACGGCGCATGCCCTCGAAGTTCATGCTGCGGGCTTCGGCAGGGTTGCCAAACACCGTGACATACGCAGGAACATCCTTGCCGATCGCCGTCCCCATGCCGGAGAAGCTGTGGGCACCGATGTGGCAATACTGATGAACCAGGGTAAAACCGGAAAGAATGGCCCAGTCTTCCACGTGCACATGGCCCGCCAGGGCGGTGTTGTTCACCAGGATGCAGTGGTTGCCGATAACGCTGTCATGGCCGATGTGGGCATACGCCATGATCAGGTTGTGATCGCCCAGGGTCGTTTCCGAACGGTCCTGGATGGTGCCACGGTGAATCGTCACGCCTTCACGGATGACGTTGTGATCACCAATCACCAGGCGGGTTTCCTCGCCCTTGTACTTCAAGTCAGGCGTGTCTTCACCCACCGAGGAAAACTGGTAGATGCGGTTGTGCTTACCGATTCGGGTCGGGCCCTTGAGAATCACATGCGGCCCGATGACTGTCCCCTCGCCGATTTCCACACCTGCGCCGACGATCGACCACGGGCCGACCTCGACGCCGTCAGCCAGAACGGCTGTCGGATCGATGATTGCACGAGGGTCAATCAAACTCATAGCTTGCGTTCCGCGCAGATGATTTCAGCGGAGCAGACAGGCTTGCCATCGACCGAAGCCTGGCATTCGAACTTCCAGATCTGACGCTTGCAGCTGATGAACTTGGCTTCAAGGATCAACTGATCACCTGGCAGAACCGGCTGGCGGAAGCGCAGCTTGTCGGAACCGACGAAGTAATAAAGGGTGCCGTCGGCCGGTTTCACGTCGAGCATTTTGAAACCAAGGATCCCGGCAGCCTGAGCCATGGCTTCGATGATCAATACGCCCGGCATGATTGGATGCGCAGGGAAGTGACCATTGAAGAACGGTTCGTTGATGCTGACATTCTTGTAGGCACGAATGCGCTTGCCTTCAACATCCAGCTCCACTACCCGGTCCACCAACAGGAACGGGTAACGGTGAGGCAGGTATTCGCGAATCTCGTTGATGTCCATCATTTCGGGGGGAAGCCTATGTAAAGATTGGGGGCGCGCGACTGGCGCACGCTCCACTAGCAAATCAGGGACGCAGTCTAGCGGCTGCGCGCACTTGATATGGAAATGGTATCAGCCATCTGATGAAGCATTACCGTCAGGGGTCACTTCCCCTACTTGCTTTTCCAGCTGGCGCAGGCGCCGCGCGATGTCATCGAGCTGACGAATGCGTGCCGCGCTTTTGCGCCACTCGGCTGCCGGCTGCATGGCCGTACCGGAAGAATAGGCGCCTGGCTCGGTAATCGAGTGGGTCACCATGGTCATCCCGGTGATGAAAACGTTGTCGCAAATATCGATGTGTCCCACCAGGCCTACGCCACCGGCGAGCATGCAATGCTTGCCGATCCTGGTGCTGCCGGAGATCCCGACACAGGCCGCCATGGCGGTGTGATCACCGACCTGAACGTTATGGGCAATCTGGATCTGGTTATCGAGCTTCACGCCATTGCCGATGATGGTATCGGCCAACGCACCGCGGTCAATAGCGGTATTCACGCCAATTTCCACATCATCGCCGATCAGCACACCACCGATCTGGGCGATTTTCTGCCAGATACCCTTTTCGTTGGCAAAGCCAAAGCCTTCGCCGCCGAGCACCGCGCCGGACTGAATGACGACCCGCTTGCCGACGCGAACGTCGTGATACAGGGTTACCCGCGGCGCGAGCCAGCCACCCTCACCCACCACGCTGCGAGCGCCGATGAAGCAGTGCGCGCCGACAGTCGTACCGGCTGCAACCTGTGCTCCGCTTTCGATCACCACAAAAGCGCCGATACTCGCCGCAGGATCGACTACCGCATCCGCCGCGATCACTGCCGTCGGGTGTATGCCGGCAGCAGCCTTGGGTTTTGGATCGAACAGGTGCGAAACACGCGCATAAGCCGCATACGGATCCGGCACCACCAGCACATCCCCGTCATGACCTTCGGCGTCAGCGGCCTTCAGCAACAGGGCTGCAGCCTGACTGCCTGCCAGGTACTTGCGGTATTGGGGATTTGCAAGAAAGCTCAACTGAGCTGGGCCAGCCTCCTGCAAGGTGGCTAGCCCAGTAATTGCTTTCTCGGGGTCGCCACGTAGCGTGGCGCCGAGGAACTCGGCCAGCTGGCCGAGCTTAATGGTCACGGTCATGGATTACTTCAGCTGATTCATGCGCTCGATAACCTGGCGAGTGATGTCGTACTGAGGTTTGACATCAATCACTGCGCCACGCTCGAAGACCAGGTCAAAAGCACCTTTCTTGATGACTTCTTCCACAGCGCTGTCCAGTTTCGGCTTGAGCTGCTTCAGCATTTCACGGTCGGCAACGGCTTTGGCTTCGTTCAGTTCCTTGGACTGGAACTGGAAGTCGCGGGCCTTTTGCTTGAATTCAAGCTCCAGACGCTCGCGCTCGCCTTGCTGCATTTTGTCGCCACCGGCCATCAGACGATCCTGAATGCCCTTGGCGCTGCTTTCCAGGGTTTTGAGCTTGGTCAGCTGAGGACCGAATTTCTTTTCGGCATCCACGGCGTATTTCTTGGCCGCGTCGGACTCCAGCAAAGCCATCTGATAGTTCAGAACTGCAATTTTCATGTCGGCAAATGCCGGACCAGCGACCAGTACGCTGGCCAGGAGAACCAATTGAGTCAACTTACGCACGATGCACTCCTACAAAATTCATTGTCATTATCTTGGGTCAGACGCTTAGAACGTCTGGCCGAGGGAAAATTGGAACACTTGAGTTTCGGCGTCATCCGGTTTCTTGACCGGCATGGCCAATGCGAAACTCAAAGGACCCAGTGCGGTGACCCAGGTCACACCCACACCAACAGAACTGGCCATGTTGCTCAGGCTAATGTCGTTGCACTTGGTGTTGGACTTCGTGCCATCAGCGTTTGTGGTATCCGAGCACGAGGAATCGAACACGTTACCCACATCCCAGAATACCGAGGTACGCAGGGAGCGTTGATCCTTGACGAACGGCAGAGGGAAGAGAACCTCCACACCGCCCTGGATCAGGACGTTGCCACCGAACGGCAGCGGATCCTGGTCGGGGTCTGTCGCTGTACCAGGGTTCTTGCCGGTACTTGGCGTACTGCGAGGACCCAGGGTGCTGTCCTTGAAGCCGCGTACCGAGTTGAAACCACCAGCATAGTAGTTTTCATAGAAAGGCAAACCGTCGGTCGAACCGTAGCCATCGCCATAACCCAGCTCGGTGTGCAGACGCATGGTGTAGTTCTCGCTCAATGGCTGGAACAACTGGCCACGGTAGTCGAGCTTGAAGAACGACAGGTCGCTGCCTGGAATCGTGGATTCCAGCACCAGGCTCTGGGAGTGACCACGGGTAGCAAGCACGCCCTTGTTCAGGGTGGACTCGGACCAACCGGCCGAAGCCTTGAAGTTCAGGTACTTGTCGCCTTCCTTGTTAACGAAGTCGAAAATCTCGTCAACGGTGTATACACCCGTCTTGATCTCATCCTGCTGCGCGGTCAGGCCAAAGGTCAGACGCGAAGTCTCGCTGATCGGGTAGCCGACGCTCACGCCAGCACCCAGGCTGTCCACGGCATAGCTCGCCACGTCGACATCGAGGTCGTCATAGTCGGTGGTGCGATAGAAAGCGTTGTAACCCAGGCTCACACCGTCGGCAGTCCAGTAGGGGTCGACATAACCGAAGTTGTAGCGGCTCTGGTATTCACTTTTGGTCAAGCCGACGCTGACCTTGTTACCGGTACCCAGGAAGTTGTTCTGAGTGATCGAACCACCGAGGATCAGGCCGGCGCTCTGGGCGAAACCGACGCTGGCGGTAATCGAACCGGAGGCTTGTTCTTCAACGCTGTAGTTGACGTCCACCTGGTCATCGACACCCGGTACGGCCGGGGTCTCGACGTTGACTTCCTTGAAGAAGCCCAGACGCTCCAGACGGGTCTTGGATTGATCGATCAGGTAGGTCGAAGCCCAGCCGCCTTCCATCTGACGCATTTCACGACGCAGCACTTCGTCTTCGGACTTGGTGTTGCCACGGAAGTTGATGCGGTTCACGTAGGCACGCTTGCCCGGATCGACCGCGAACAGGATGTCTACGGTGTGATCTTCATCGTGCGGTTGAGGCACGCCGTTGACGTTGGCGAAGGTATAACCTTCGTTACCCAGGCGACGGGTGATCAGCTCGGAGGTGGTGGTCATCAGCTTGCGCGAGAACACCTGGCCTTTTTGCACCAGCAGCAGGGACTTGACCTGGTCTTCAGGGACTTTCAGGTCGCCGCTGAGCTTGACGTCACGAACGGTGTACTTCTCGCCTTCGTTGACGTTGACGGTGATGTAGACGTGTTTCTTGTCCGGCGTGATGGACACCTGGGTCGAAGCGATATCCATGTTGATATAGCCACGGTCCAGGTAGTAGGAACGCAGGCGCTCCAGGTCACCGGAGAGTTTTTCACGGGCATACTTGTCGTCGTTCTTGAAGAACGACAACCAGTTGGTGGTCTTGAGTTCGAACAGGTCGATCAGGTCTTCATCGGGGAAGACCGTGTTGCCCACCACGTTGATGTGCTGGATGGCGGCAACGGTACCTTCGTTGATGTTGACCTTCAGGCCAACGCGGTTACGCGGCTGCGGCACCACTTCGGTATCGACGGTAGCCGAGTAGCGACCCTGGGCGACGTACTGGCGCTGCAGTTCGTTACGCACACCTTCAAGGGTCGCACGCTGGAAGATCTCGCCTTCGGCCAGACCGGATTGCTTGAGGCCTTTCATCAGGTCTTCGGTAGAGATCGCCTTGTTGCCTTCGATCTCGATACTGGCGACCGACGGACGCTCGACTACCGTGATGACCAGGACGTTGCCATCGCGGCCCAGCTGGATATCTTGAAAGAAACCGGTTTTGAACAACGCACGAGTGGATTCCACCAGGCGACGATCATCCGCCTGTTCACCGACGTTCAACGGCAAAGCACCAAAGACGCTACCCGCGGAGACCCGCTGGAGGCCATTGACGCGAATATCAGAGATAGTGAAGGACTCGGCGTGAACTTCGGCGATCATCAATACGGTGAGAACCGCAGTTAGCAGCAGACGTTTCATGAAGTCCTTTCTTATTCCAACTGGCAATAAACAAACTGCCGCAAAATGCGGCAGATTCGCAATTCAGCGACGTTACAGACGACCCAGATCATTGACCAAAGCAAGCAACATCACTCCGATCACCAAACTGATGCCGATCTGTATCCCCCAACCTTGCACCCGATCCGACAAGGGACGACCACGCGCCCACTCGATCAGATAAAACAACAAATGCCCCCCATCCAGCACAGGAATGGGCAGCAAATTCAGAACTCCCAGGCTAATACTCAGATAAGCAAGGAAATTCAGGAAATCAGCAACACCCGACTGGGCCGAAGCGCCCGCCACTTTAGCAATGGTTATCGGTCCACTCAAGTTTTTTACCGAGAGCTCGCCGAACAACATTTTCTTCAGCGAATCGAGGGTCAGGACGCTCATGGTCCAGGTGCGTCGAGCCCCCTCGCCAATCGCTGCCAATGGACCGTAACTGACCTCGCGGATCATCTCCGGTGGCCAATCGACAGCCTTCACCCCCGCCCCCAAATAGCCGCTGGGTGACTTTTTCTCGCCGCGAGCGGCAAGTGTAACCGGGACATCGATTTGAGCACCGTCACGCTCAACCCGCAGCATGATTTTGGTATCAGGATGCATACGCACGGTATCGACGACCTGCTGCCAGTCATCCAGCGTACGACCATCGAGCGCCAGCAAGCGGTCACCGGTCTTCAGGCCGGCAGCCTGGGCCGGGCCTTTCGGATCGAGCTCGGCCAGGACCGGCGGCAATGCCGGACGCCACGGGCGAATCCCCAGCGAATGAATCGGGTCGGGCTCGTCAGCCCCTTTGAGCCATTTATCCAGCGCAAGTTCACGAGGTGAATCGGCTGTGGAGCCCTGCTCGCGAACCATTATCTGCAACGAACCGCTTTCACCCAGGCGGCGAACCAACTGCAGGTTCACGGCCGCCCAGCCAGTGGTCGCCTCGCCATCGATGGCGACGATTTCCTGACCGGGGCTCAAACCCGCCTTGGCCGCGATGCTGCCGGACTCGACAGCTCCGATGACCGGCCGCACCTGCTCGCTGCCGAGCATCGCCAATGCCCAGAAGAACACCAATGCCAGCAGGAAGTTGGCAATCGGCCCTGCCGCTACGATGGCAATGCGCTGACGAACGGATTTGCGATTGAAGGATTGATCGACCTGATCGAGCGGTACTTCACCTTCGCGCTCGTCGAGCATTTTCACGTAGCCGCCCAACGGAATGGCGGCAACGACAAATTCAGTGCCTTGCTTGTCGTGCCAGCGCAACAAAGGCATGCCGAAGCCTACGGAAAAGCGCAGCACCTTGACCCCACAGCGACGCGCGACCCAGAAATGGCCGAACTCGTGGAAGGTAACCAGCACACCCAGAGCGACCAGGGTGCCGACAATCATATAGAGCGCGCTCATCTACTTTCTCCGCAATCCTATCCGCCGCTGCCAGGCATTTACCGCCCGTGACGGCTCAACCATTGTCCGGCGAGCAATCGCGCCTTCGCGTCCGCCGTGAACACTGCCTCGAGATCATCCACCGCCACTACGGGCTCCAGACTCAGTACTTCCTCGATGATACTCGCGATTTCCGGGTAACGAACCCGTTCGTCGAGAAATGCCGCCACCGCTACTTCGTTTGCCGCATTGAGCATCGCCGGCGCACTGTTACCCGCCTCGGCCGCCTGACGGGCCAGACGCAGGCACGGGAAACGCTCTTCATCGGGCGCCTGGAAGTCCAGTCGCGCAATGGCGAACAGATCCAGCGGCGCCACACCCGAGTCGATCCGCTCCGGCCAGGCCAGGGCATTGGCGATGGGGGTGCGCATGTCCGGATTACCCAGCTGTGCCAGCACGGAACCATCGACATAGTCGACCAGCGAATGGATCACGCTTTGCGGGTGAATCACCACCTCGACCTGCGAAGGCCTGGCATCGAACAGCCAGCAGGCTTCGATCAGCTCAAGCCCCTTGTTCATCATGCTGGCCGAGTCTACGGAGATTTTTCGCCCCATGGACCAGTTCGGATGTGCGCACGCCTGATCAGGTGAAACATCCGCCAGCTCAGCCAAGGGCGTCTGACGGAACGGGCCGCCGGAAGCCGTCAGCAAAATCCGCCGTACGCCGACCGCCCCGAGACCACGGGCATAATCGTTCGGCATACACTGGAAAATCGCGTTGTGCTCGCTATCGATCGGCAGCAGCACCGAACCGCTTTTGCGCACCGCCTGCATGAACAGCGCGCCGGACATCACCAGCGCTTCCTTGTTGGCCAGGAGGATCTTTTTGCCAGCCTCGACCGCCGCCAGCGTCGGGCGCAATCCCGCCGCACCGACGATGGCCGCCATGACCGTATCGACTTCCGGATCGGCAGCGACCTGGCACAAACCGTCCTCACCCACCAGAACACGAGTCGAAAGACCCGCCGCACGCAGATCATCCTGCAAGGTGCGGGCAGCAGTGATCTGCGGCACGACAGCGAACCGCGGGACATGGCGCACGCACAATGCCAGCAACTCACTCAAACGAGTGAAGCCGCTCAAGGCAAAGACCTGATAACGATCAGGATGGCGGGCGATGACGTCGAGCGTACTCAGGCCAATCGAGCCGGTCGCACCCAGAACGGTAATCTGTTGCGGGCGACTCATGGGGCCGCCATCCACAACAGCACGGCAAATACCGGAATCGCTGCCGTCAGGCTGTCGATACGATCCAGCACACCACCGTGACCGGGAAGCAGATTACTGCTGTCCTTGATCCCGGACTGACGCTTGAACATGCTCTCAGTGAGGTCGCCCACCACCGAAATGAACACGATCAGCGCAGCGCAGATCAGCCCCTTGAACAGCTCGGCCACCGTCCAGTCGCGTACAAAGGCAACGACCGTGGTAATGACCAGGCTCAGCGCCAGACCACCGTATACGCCTTCCCAGCTTTTACCCGGACTGACCTGCGGTGCAAGCTTGCGCTTGCCGAAAGCACGACCGGAGAAATAGGCGCCGATATCGGCACCCCAGACCAGTACCATCACCGCCAAAATCAGCAGGTTGCCGTTGCCGGAAGCATCCTTTTTGATTTCGATCAGACCTTGCCAGGCTGGCAGGAGAATCAACAGGCCGATCACCAACTTGGTCGCCGCATTGGACCAATGCTCGCTCGAGCGCGGGTACGTCAACACCAAATAGGTCGCAAGACCCCACCAGAGCACCGAGGCACCTAGAACCCAAGGCGCCAAGTTCGGAAGTATGTGCATGACGAACAGCATCAAGGCGACCACAGCGGCGTAGCCGACGCGAAAGGCCTGACCGGTGAAACCTGCCAGACGCGCCCACTCCCAGGCACCCAGGGTGACTACCAGCCCGATGAACAGTGCAAAACCGGAACCTTCAAGCAGGAAAAACCCGCACAGGGCAATCGGCAGCAGGATCAGTGCAGTGATGATTCGTTGTTTAAGCATTAAACCCGGGCTCCAGCCTCGACCTGCTCGCTCGTTTTACCGAAGCGGCGCTGGCGGGAAGCGTAATCGGCCAGCGCATTGCGCATGGCATCGTGTTTGAAGTCCGGCCAGAACAGGTCGGAGAAGTACAACTCGGCATAAGCCAGTTGCCAGAGCAGGAAGTTGCTGATGCGGTGCTCGCCACCGGTACGGATACACAGATCCGGCAACGGCAGGTCGCCCGTGGCCAGGCAGGTCTGCAGCAGATCAGGCGTGATGTCTTCCGGACGCAGGTGTCCGGCCTGAACTTCCCGGGCCAGACGTTGCGCCGCTTGTGCGATATCCCACTGACCGCCGTAGTTGGCGGCGATCTGCAGGACAAAACGATTGGCACCGGCCGTCATGGCCTCGGCTTCGCGCATGGCGGCCTGCAACTCGGGATGAAACCGCGAGCGGTCACCAATGATGCGCAGGCTGATGTTGTTGTCGTTGAGGCGCTTGGCCTCACGACGCAGTGCCTTGAAGAACAGGTCCATCAAGGCACTGACCTCATCGGCCGGACGCTGCCAGTTCTCGCTGGAAAAGGCGAACAGGGTCAGCACCTCGACCTTGGCCTCGGCACAGACCTCAATGACCGCACGCACCGCATCCACGCCCGCTTTATGCCCGGCGACACCCGGCATAAAGCGTTTTTTCGCCCAGCGATTGTTCCCGTCCATGATGATCGCGACATGGCGCGGCACCGCGGACGGTGCAGTCTGCTTGGTCTTTTCCATTTAAAGCTCGACCCTTATACGGCCATCAGGTCTTTTTCTTTCTGCGCCAGGTTCGCGTCGATTTGAGCCACGAACTTCTTGGTCAGATCGTCGATCTCGCCAGTCGCGCGACGCTCTTCGTCTTCGCTGATCTCTTTTTCCTTGACCAGATCCTTGAGCTGGCTGTTGGCGTCACGACGGATGTTGCGCACGGCAACACGGGCGTCTTCTGCGACGTCACGAGCCTGCTTGGTGAAGCCCTTGCGGGTTTCTTCGGTCAGGGCAGGCATGGAGATCAACAACAGTTCGCCGAGGTTGGTCGGGTTCAGGTTCAGACCCGCACTGCCGATCGCCTTGTCGACGGCGCCCAGCATGTTGCGCTCGAAAGCCACGACTTGCAGGGTACGGGCGTCCTTGACGGTGATGTTGGCGACTTGCTTGATCGGGGTGTCGGAACCGTAGTACGGCACCATCACGCCTTCCAGAATGCTCGGGTGCGCCTGGCCGGTACGAATGCGGCCGAAGTTGTGCGTCAGCGATTCCACGGACTTCTGCATGCGCTCTTGAGCGTCTTTCTTGATTTCGTTGATCATTGTTGGCCTTCCTCGATCAGGGTTCCTTCAGCGCCGCCATGTACGATGTTCAGCAGGGCGCCGGGCTTGTTCATGTTAAACACGCGTAGTGGCATCTTGTGGTCGCGGCACAGGCAAATGGCCGTCAGATCCATCACGCCCAGCTTGCGATCCAGCACTTCATCGTAGGTCAGATGATCGAACTTCTCGGCATGCGGGTCTTTGAACGGGTCGGCGGTGTAGACGCCATCGACCTTGGTCGCCTTGAGCACGACATCGGCATCGATTTCGATGGCGCGCAGGCAGGCAGCCGAATCCGTGGTAAAGAACGGGTTGCCGGTACCGGCCGCGAAAATCACCACGTCCTTGGAGTTCAAGTGACGCATGGCCTTGCGGCGATCATAGTGATCGGTCACGCCGACCATGGAAATAGCGGACATCACGATGGCCGAGATGTTGGCGCGCTCAAGGGCGTCGCGCATGGCCAGGGCGTTCATCACAGTGGCCAGCATGCCCATATGGTCGCCGGTGACCCGATCCATGCCAGCCTTGCTCAGCGCTTCACCGCGGAACAGGTTGCCACCACCGATGACCAGACCGACCTGAACACCGATGCCGACCAGTTGGCCAACTTCCAATGCCATGCGATCCAGAACTTTCGGATCGATCCCGAACTCTTCCGAGCCCATCAGGGCCTCGCCGCTGAGCTTGAGTAGAATGCGTTTATAGCGAGCCTGATAACCACTGCCCTGCTGAGCCATTGCGAATCTCTCCTGCGGCGTATTTTAAAAATTCTTTGCGAGCTGTTTACAGCTGGCGTTCACTCTAGCGTGGCGCTGCTTCAGCGCCATCGGAACATGGCTTTGTAAGCCAGTTCCAAAGGGAAACCAATTAAAAATTGATGCCCCCATCTGAAAAGAGGCTGCGCGCGTGAGCGGGCAGCCTCTTCTGGGCGACAGTTAAAAAACCGTCTTATTGCTTGGCGGCAGCCAGCTGGGCAGCAACTTCTTCAGCGAAGTTGTCCACTGGCTTCTCGATGCCTTCGCCTACTTTGAAGTAAGTGAAGGAAACGATTTCAGCGCCGGCTTTCTTGGCCAGGGCACCTACGGTGATTTCCGGGTTCATCACGAAGGCTTGCTCGACCAGGCTGGCTTCAGCCAGGAACTTGGTGATACGGCCGGCGATCATCTTCTCGACGATTTCAGCTGGCTTGCCTTTCATCTTGTCTTCGTTCAGGGTCAGGAAGACGCCCTTCTCGCGCTCGATGGCTTCTGGCGAAACCTGCGATGGCAGCAGGAACTCAGGGTTGCTTGCGGCCACGTGCATGGCGATCTCTTTGGCCAGCTGAACATCGCCGCCCTTGAGAACAACAGCAACACCGATCTTGTTACCGTGCAGGTAGGTGCCGACAACGTCGCCCTCTACGCGTACCAGGCGACGGATGTTGACGTTTTCGCCAACTTTGGCCACCAGGGCTTCACGAGCCGATTCCTGAGCGGCGATCAGCGGAGCTGCGTCGGTCAGTTTTTCGTCGAAGGCTTTTTCTACGCTGGCAGCAACGAAGTTCTTGAAGTCGTCTTGCAGGGCCAGGAAGTCGGTCTGCGAGTTGACTTCCAGCAGCACGGCTGCCTTGTCGTCAGCCTTGATGGCGATAGCGCCTTCAGCGGCAACGTTGCCAGCTTTCTTGGCAGCCTTGATGGCGCCCGAAGCACGCATGTCATCAATGGCTTTTTCGATGTCGCCGCCAGCCTTTTCCAGGGCTTTCTTGCAATCCATCATGCCTTCGCCGGTACGCTCGCGCAGTTCTTTGACCAACGCTGCAGTAATTGCTGCCATTTTAAAATTCCTCTTGGATAGGTTTTCAACCATTCCACCCGATCGAACGGGCGATCAATTCTTCCCGAACCACCCTTGTTAGCTGCCGCACGTTACAGATAGAGCAGTGGGCGCCGACAAATGGTTTTCGAGGTGGCAAAAAGGGGGCCAAGCCCCCTTTTTGCTTACTGAGTCAACGCCAGGGCGTCAATTACTCAGCTGCAGCCTGAGTTTCTTCAGCTGCGAATTCAACGGTGCCGCCGCCAACGTTGTTGCGACCGCGGATTACAGCGTCAGCCATCGAACCCATGTACAGCTGGATAGCGCGGATTGCGTCATCGTTGCCTGGGATGATGTAGTCAACGCCTTCCGGGCTGCTGTTGGTATCGACTACGCCGATAACCGGGATGCCCAGCTTGTTGGCTTCGGTGATCGCGATGCGCTCGTGATCAACGTCGATAACGAACAGAGCGTCTGGCAGACCGCCCATGTCCTTGATGCCACCCAGGGAACGATCCAGCTTTTCCAGGTCGCGAGTGCGCATCAGCGCCTCTTTCTTGGTCAGCTTGGCGAAAGTACCGTCTTCGGCTTGAACTTCAAGGTCACGCAGACGCTTGATGGAAGCACGGATGGTCTTGAAGTTGGTCAGCATGCCGCCCAACCAGCGGTGATCGACGTACGGCGAACCGCAACGTGCTGCTTCTTCAGCAACGATCTTGCCAGCGGAACGCTTGGTGCCGACGAACAGAATCTTGTTTTTGCCCTGGGCCAGGCGCTCTACGAAAGTCAGAGCTTCGTTGAACATTGGCAGGGTTTTTTCAAGGTTGATGATGTGGATCTTGTTACGCGCGCCGAAAATGTACTTGCCCATTTTCGGGTTCCAGTAACGGGTCTGGTGACCGAAGTGCACACCGGCCTTCAGCATATCGCGCATGTTGACTTGGGACATGATAGTTCCTTAATAAGTCGGGTTTGGCCTCCACGTATCCCAATGACCAACCAGCAGCATCAGCTGAAGGCACCCAGGTCATCGTGTCGACACGTGTGTGGATTTAGGCTTTTCGGGACATCCCCGGAAAGCGGCGCATTTTATATCACAAGGCAGGGCAAAACGGAACCCGGATTGTGAAATCCTGGCGACTGCATTGCCCCGGCCCTTGGAATCCACCAAGAATGCACCATTCTATAGAGAGAAGCGATGCACACAGGCGCAGATTTGCGCTGATCGTCTGGTAGAATCGTATTTTTCAGGGCCGCGAAGACCGATCGCGCAATGCCCTTTCCGTTTAGAAAGCGCCATCGAGCGTAGAGAGAGCCTGTATGACCGTCACCCTCAAAACCCCCGAGGATATCGCCAAAATGCGTATCGCCGGCAAACTCGCCGCCGATGTGCTGGAAATGATTGCCGAACATGTCAAGCCGGGCGTTACCACCGATCAACTGAACCAGATCTGCCACGACTACATCGTCAATGAGCAGAAGGCCATCCCTGCCCCGCTCAACTACAAGGGCTACCCGAAGTCGATCTGCACGTCGATCAACCATGTGGTCTGCCACGGCATCCCGAACGACAAGCCGCTGAAAGACGGCGACACCCTGAACATCGACGTCACCGTCATCAAGGACGGCTTCCACGGCGACACCAGCCGCATGTTCCATGTCGGCAGCGTGCCGGTCTGGGCCGAGCGCCTGTCCCAGGTGACCCAGGAATGCATGTACAAGGCGATCGAGATCGTAAAACCCGGCTGCCGCCTGGGCGACATCGGCGAAATCATCCAGAAGCACGCTGAAAAGAACGGCTTCTCGGTGGTTCGCGAATTCTGCGGCCACGGTATCGGCAAGGTGTTCCACGAAGAGCCGCAGATCCTGCACTACGGCCGCGCCGGCACCGGCATGGAACTCAAGGCCGGCATGACCTTCACCATCGAGCCGATGATCAACCAGGGCCGTGCCGACACCAAGGTTCTGGGCGACGGCTGGACCGCGATCACCAAGGACCGCAAGCTCTCGGCACAGTGGGAACACACCCTGCTGGTGACCGAAACCGGCTACGAGATCTTCACCCTGCGCGGCGATGACACCATCCCTCGCGTTTCGGCCTGACCCCGGCGCCGTACCTCGCCTATAGAAAGGAAAGCCAATCGATGCCGCAGGTGGATCCCGAACTCTTCGACCGCGGCCAGTTCCAGGCTGAACTGGCCCTGAAGGCTAGCCCGATCGCGGCCTTCAAGAAGGCGATCCGCCAGGCCCGAGAGGTGCTCGACACGCGCTTTCGCAACGGCCGCGACATTCGCCGGCTGATCGAGGATCGCGCCTGGTTCGTCGACAACATCCTGCAAAAGGCCTGGAACCAGTTCGACTGGAGCGAGGACGCCGACATCGCGCTGGTCGCGGTCGGCGGCTACGGACGTGGTGAACTGCACCCCTACTCCGACATTGATCTGCTGATCCTGCTGGACAGCGCCGACCACGAAGTTTTCCGCGATTCCATCGAGCGTTTCCTGACGCTGCTGTGGGACATCGGCCTGGAGGTCGGCCAGAGCGTTCGCTCGGTCGACGAATGCGCCATCGAGGCCCGCGCCGACCTGACGGTGGTCACCAACCTGATGGAAAGCCGCACCATCGCCGGCCCCGAGCATTTGCGCCAACGCATGCTGGACGTCACCAGCACCGCGCACATGTGGCCGAGCAAGGACTTCTTCCTGGCCAAGCGCGCCGAACAGAAGGCCCGCCACCACAAGTACAACGACACCGAATACAACCTGGAGCCCAACGTCAAGGGTTCACCCGGCGGCCTGCGGGATATCCAGACGATCCTGTGGGTGGCCCGTCGCGAATACGGCACCCTGAACCTGCGGGCACTGGCTGGCGAAGGATTCCTGGTCGAGAGCGAAAACGCCCTGCTGGCCTCGTCCCAGGAGTTCCTGTGGAAGGTTCGTTATGCCCTGCACATGCTTGCCGGTCGTGCCGAAGACCGCCTGCTGTTCGATCACCAGCGCACCATCGCCGGGCTGCTGGGCTTCAAGGGCGACGACGCCAAGCAAGCCATCGAAAACTTCATGCAGCAGTACTACCGGGTGGTGATGAGCATCGCCCAGCTCAGCGACCTGATCATCCAGCACTTCGAGGAAGTCATCCTCGCGCCGGAGGACGAAGCGCCGGCGCAGCCGATCAACTCGCGTTTCCAGCTGCATGACGGCTACATCGAGGCACGCAACGACAACGTCTTCCGCCGCACACCGTTCGCCATGCTCGAAATCTTCGTGCTGATGGCCCAGCAGCCGGAAATCAAGGGTGTGCGTGCCGACACCATTCGTCTGCTGCGGGAAAACCGTCACCTGATCGACGACGACTTCCGCAACGATATTCGCAACACCAGCCTGTTCATCGAGCTGTTCAAGTGCAAGATCGGCATCCACCGCAACCTGCGGCGAATGAACCGTTACGGCATCCTGGGGCGTTATCTGCCCGAATTCGGCTTTATCGTCGGACAGATGCAGCATGACCTGTTCCACATCTATACGGTCGACGCGCACACCCTGAACCTGATCAAGCACCTGCGTAAGTTGCAGTACACCCAGGTGTCGGAAAAATTCCCGCTGGCCAGCAAGCTCATGGGCAAGCTGCCCAAGCCCGAGCTGATCTACATGGCCGGCCTGTACCACGACATCGGCAAAGGCCGGCATGGCGACCACTCGGACATCGGCGCGGTCGATGCCGAGGCGTTTTGCCAGCGCCATCAACTGCCTGTGTGGGACAGCCGCCTGATCGTGTGGCTGGTGCAAAACCACCTGGTAATGTCGACCACCGCCCAGCGCAAGGACTTGTCCGACCCGCAGGTGATCCACGATTTCGCCCAGATCGTCGGCGACGAAACCCGCCTCGACTATCTGTATGTGCTGACCGTCGCCGACATCAACGCCACCAACCCGACGCTGTGGAATTCCTGGCGCGCCAGCCTGCTGCGCCAGCTCTACACCGAGACCAAGCGCGCCCTGCGTCGAGGCCTGGAGAATCCGGTGGACCGCGAAGAGCAGATCCGCCAGACCCAGAGCGCCGCCCTGGATATCCTGGTGCGCGGCGGCACCGACCCGGACGACGTCGAGCAACTGTGGGCGCAGTTGGGTGATGACTATTTCCTGCGTCACACCGCCGGCGACGTGGCCTGGCACAGCGACGCGATCCTCCAGCAACCGGCCGACGGCGGGCCACTGGTGCTGATCAAGGAAACCACCCAGCGCGAGTTCGAGGGCGGCACGCAGATCTTCATCTATGCCCCCGACCAGCACGACTTCTTCGCCGTGACCGTGGCCGCGATGGACCAGCTCAACCTGAACATTCACGACGCCCGGGTCATCACCTCCAGCAGCCAGTTCACCCTCGACACCTATATCGTGCTCGACACCGACGGCGACTCGATTGGCGATAATCCGGCGCGGGTCAAACAGATCCGCGACGGCCTGACTGAAGCCCTGCGCAACCCGGACGACTACCCGACCATCATCCAGCGCCGGGTGCCGCGCCAGCTCAAGCATTTCGCCTTTGCGCCGCAGGTGACGATCCACAACGACGCCCAGCGCCCGGTCACGGTGCTGGAACTCACGGCGCCCGACCGCCCGGGCCTGCTCGCGCGGATTGGCACGATTTTCCTGGAGTTCGACCTGTCGCTGCAGAACGCCAAGATCGCCACCCTCGGCGAGCGCGTGGAAGACGTGTTCTTCATCACCGACGCCCACAATCAGCCGCTGTCCGACCCGTTGCTGTGCAGCCGCCTGCAGGATGCGATCGTCGAACAACTGGGCGTCAACCAGGAACCGGATATCAAACTGTCGCGCATCAGCATCTGAACCAACATCGCGAGCCTGCCCTTTGTAGGAGCTGGCTTGCCAGCGATGGACTAAAGAGCGCCGCACTTACCCGGTAAGCACGCGTTATCGTTGACGACCATCGCTGGCAAGCCAGCTCCCACAGGAATCTCGGTTTGCCTGCTCCCATACCGAACGAGATACATCGATGAACAACGCTCTGTCCCAGCTCCAGCCTTACCCCTTCGAAAAGCTCCGCGCCCTGCTCGGCAGCGTGACGCCGAACCCGGACAAGCGCCCGATCGCACTGTCCATCGGCGAGCCGAAACACCGTTCACCGAGCTTTGTCGCCGAGGCACTGGCCAGCAACCTGGAAAAAATGGCGGTGTACCCGACCACCCTCGGTATCCCGGAGCTGCGCGAAGCCATCGCCGCCTGGTGCGAGCGTCGTTTCAGCGTGCCGAACGGCTGGATCGACCCGGCGCGCAACGTGCTGCCGGTCAATGGCACCCGCGAAGCGCTGTTCGCCTTCACCCAGACCGTGGTCAACCGTGGCGATGACGCGCTGGTGGTCAGCCCGAACCCGTTCTACCAGATCTACGAAGGCGCGGCGTTCCTCGCCGGGGCCAAGCCGCATTACCTGCCGTGCCTGGACGAAAACGGTTTCAACCCGGATTTCGATGCCGTATCCCCGGACATCTGGAATCGCTGCCAGATCCTGTTCCTGTGCTCGCCAGGCAACCCGACCGGTGCGTTGATTCCAGTGGAAACCCTGAAAAAGCTGATCTCCCTGGCCGACGAATACGACTTCGTGATTGCCGCCGATGAGTGCTACAGCGAGCTGTACTTCGACGAACAAACCCCACCGCCAGGCCTGCTCAGCGCCTGCGTGGAACTGGGCCGCAAGGACTTCAAGCGCTGTGTGGTGTTCCACAGCCTGTCCAAGCGCTCGAACCTGCCAGGCCTGCGTTCGGGTTTTGTCGCCGGTGATGCCGACATCCTCAAGGGCTTCCTGCTCTATCGCACCTACCATGGCTGCGCGATGCCGGTACAAACGCAACTGGCCAGCGTTGCTGCGTGGAATGACGAAGTGCATGTGCGCGCCAACCGTGCGCTGTACCGCGAGAAGTTCGACGCGGTGCTGGAAATCCTCAGCCCGGTCATGGACGTACAGCGGCCCGACGGCAGCTTCTATCTGTGGCCGAATGTGGCGGGTGACGACGCCGCCTTCTGCCGCGACCTGTTCGAGCAGGAGCACGTGACCGTGGTGCCGGGCTCGTACCTGTCGCGGGATGTGGACGGCGTCAACCCGGGTGCCGGGCGCGTGCGCATGGCCCTGGTTGCGCCGCTGGCGGAGTGTGTCGAGGCTGCCGAGCGGATTCGCGACTTCATTCAACGCCGCAAGTAACCGCGGTTCCGGTTGCGGCCAGGTTTACTTCACCTGGCCGAGCTTGGCCTCGCTCAGATCCAGCTCCCCCAATACTTCACGCAACACGTCATCACCGATCTGGTGATGACGGCTGAGGCTGTACAACTCCAGGCGCTGCGCCCGCAGCGCCTTCAAACGCAGCCGCCGCTCCAGCAGGTCCATCTGAAAGGCCAGGGCCTGGGCTTCAGCGGAATCGTTGAACACCTCCAGCTGGTGTCGGTACTCGGACATGATCCGCGCCTTGAGCTCGGCCGCCAACGCGGACTGGGCTGCGTCCTGCGGGTTGACCTCTTCTGCCTCAAGCGCATGAATGGCCGCTTCGGCGGTCTTGCGCCAGGCATCGCGCACTTCATTGCGCCGTTTGTCGTCCGGGCTGGTTTCGATGCCCCGCAGCAACATCGGCAATGCGATGCACGCGGCGATCAACGACAACAGGATCACCCCGGCGGCGATGAAGATCAGCAAATCACGCTGGGCAAACACTTCGCCGCCCATCAGCATCGGCACCGACATCACACCCGCCAGCGTCACGGCCCCGCGCACACCGCCCACGGTCAGCAACCAGCAGGAACGCGCGGTCGGCACCTGCGTCACGTCACCCTTGCCGCGCAGGCGCCTGAGCAATACCGACAATCGCCAAATGCTCTGCACCCAGATGAAGCGCAAGGCCAGCAGCATCAGGAAAATCGCCACCACGTCCAGCCCGCGATACAGCAGCGTCGGCCACAGGGATGTTTCGTGACTGGCCACGGCCTTGATGATGTCCGGCAACTGCAGGCCCAACAGCAGGAAGATCAAGCCGTTGAAGGCGAACTCCAGCAACGACCAGACGCTGCGATTGAGCAGGCGCGTGTTGGTCTGGCGCGGCAGCAGATCGAGCCAGCTCTGCATCATCCCCGCCGCCACCGCCGAGAGGATGCCCGACACCTCCATGCGCTCGGCCAGCACGTAGGCGGCAAACGGCAGCAACAACATGAACACCACGTGCGTCGCCGGATCGTCCCAGCCGCGCGCGATCATCCACGCGCGCAGACGGCCGACCAGCCAGCTCAGGGCCACCCCGACAGCCAGACCACCCACGGCGACCAGCAGGAAAGTCACACTCGCATTGGCCAGCGAGAACACACCGGTCACCGCCGCCACCAGGGCAAACTTGAACGTCACCAGGCCCGAGGCATCGTTCATCAACGCCTCGCCCTGCAAGATGTGCATCAACGGGGTCGGCAGACGATTGCGGGAAATGGCCGACACCGCCACCGCATCCGTCGGCGACAGCACGGCCGCCAGGGCAAACGCCACCGGCAACGGCACATCGGGCAGCAACCAGTGAATGAAGTAGCCGGCGCCGACCACGGTAAACAGCACAAGGCCCACCGCCAGGGTCAGGATCGGACCGCGCAAGTGCCAGAATTCGCGCTTGGGCATGCGCCAGCCGTCGGAGAACAACAGCGGCGGCAGGAACAGAAACAGGAACAACTCCGGATCCAGGGCCACATGCAAGCCCAGCGTCGGCCAAGCCAGCAATGCCCCGGCAGTGATCTGCACCAGCGGCAACGGCAACGGAATCACCCGCCCGATCAGGCGCGAAACGCCGACCAGCATCAACAGGATCAGGACGGTGTAGGCGGTTTGCATAAAGCGTGGTTCCCAGACAATCGGCAGCATTGAAGTGCCATATTAGCCGCTTAGACTACGGGTAGCCCTTGCACCTATGTCGCACCCGGAACGCGCCAATCCCTGTGGGAGCGAGCTTGCTCGCGATGGCGTCAGGTCAGTCAACATTGATTTCGACTGTCATGCCCTCATCGCGAGCAAGCTCGCTCCCACAGGTTTTGCGTTTTAACTGAAAGGCCATGGCATAATCCGTCACCTTTTATTTACGGCACCTGCAAAGGGGGCAATTCCTTGACCGTTTCAAGCAAAACGTTGCACCTTTTCGGCATCAAAGCCTGCGACACCATGAAAAAGGCGCGCACCTGGCTCGATGAACACGCTGTCAGCTATGACTTTCATGATTACAAGGCGGTCGGTATCGACCGCGAACACCTGACCCAATGGTGCAACGAGCACGGCTGGGAAGTGGTGTTGAACCGTGCAGGCACGACCTTTCGCAAGCTCGACGACGAACGCAAAGCCGATCTCGACCAGACGAAAGCCATCGAACTGATGCTCGCACAACCCTCGATGATCAAGCGCCCGGTGCTCGATCTCGGTGACCGAACCCTGATTGGCTTCAAGCCAGACATCTACGCGGCCGCGCTCAAGTAAGCAGCCCGTTCAATTTTGTTAGAGGTATACACATGTCCACTACCCTGTTCAGCCTGGCCTTCGGTGTCGGCACTCAAAACCGTCAAGGCGCTTGGCTGGAAGTGTTCTACGCCGCCCCGCTGCTCAATCCATCGGCTGAAATCGTCGCCGCCATCGCCCCGATCCTGGGTTACAGCGAAGGCAATCAGGCCATCGCATTCAGCACCACCCAGGCCTCGCAACTGGCAGAAGCACTCAAAGCCGTCGACGCTGCCCAGGCCGCCCTGCTGACCCGCCTGGCCGAGAGCCACAAGCCGCTGGTCGCCACCCTGCTGGCCGAAGATGCCCAGCTGTCGTCCACTCCCGAGGCCTACCTCAAGCTGCATCTGCTGAGCCATCGCCTGGTCAAGCCACACGGCCTGAACCTGGCCGGGATCTTCCCGCTGCTGCCGAACGTGGCCTGGACCAGCCAGGGCGCGGTCGACCTGAGCGAACTGGCCGAGCTGCAACTCGAGGCCCGTCTGCGCGGCGAACTGCTGGAAGTGTTCTCGGTGGACAAATTCCCGAAAATGACCGACTACGTGGTGCCGGCCGGCGTGCGTATCGCTGACGCCGCGCGTCTGCGCCTGGGCGCCTACGTGGGCGAAGGCACCACCGTGATGCACGAAGGTTTCATCAACTTCAACGCCGGCACCGAAGGCCCGGGCATGATCGAAGGCCGCGTATCCGCCGGTGTATTCGTCGGCAAGGGTTCTGACCTGGGCGGCGGCTGCTCGACCATGGGCACCCTGTCGGGCGGCGGCAACATCGTGATCAAGGTCGGTGAAGGCTGCCTGATCGGCGCCAATGCCGGTATCGGCATTCCGTTGGGCGACCGCAACACCGTCGAGTCGGGCCTGTACGTGACCGCCGGCACCAAGGTTGCCCTGCTGGACGAAAACAACCAACTGGTCAAGGTGGTCAAGGCCCGTGAACTGGCCGGTCAGCCGGACCTGCTGTTCCGTCGCAATTCGGAGACCGGTGCCGTGGAATGCAAAACCCACAAATCGGCCATCGAGTTGAACGAAGCGCTGCACGCTCACAACTAAGCCACACGACCACCTGCACCCCTGTAGGAGCGAGCTTGCTCGCGATGGACGTCAACGATAACGCGCGGCATCAGACAGCCCGTGTCGTCCATACATCCATCGCGAGCAAGCTCGCTCCTACAGGGGGCAGGCGTACAGGCGAACACCATGATGATGCTCTCCCCCTGGCGCGCCGATTTCCCGGCCATCGCCGCCCTGCAACGGCAAGGCCAGACCTATCTGGACAACGCCGCCACCACGCAAAAACCCCAAGCGCTGCTGGATGCCCTGACGCACTACTACGCCAACGGCGCGGCCAATGTGCATCGGGCGCAACACTTGCCCGGCGCCCACGCCACCCAGGCGTTCGAGGACAGCCGCCGCAAAGTCGTGCAATGGCTCAATACCGGTGATTGCGGGCAGATCATCTTTACCCACGGCGCGACATCCGCGCTGAATCTCCTGGCCTATGGCCTGGAACCTCTTTTCAATCCGGGCGACGAGATAGTCATCAGCGCCCTGGAGCATCACGCCAACCTGCTGCCGTGGCAGCAACTGGCGCACCGTCGCGACCTGAAGCTGGTGATCCTGCCGCTGGATGCCGACGGTGTGATCGACCTTGAAGCCGCCGCCGGTTTGATCGGCCCACGCACGCGCCTGTTGGCCGTCAGCCAGTTGTCCAACGTGATTGGCGCGTGGCAACCGCTGCCGCAATTGCTGGCACAGGCCAAGGCACACAATGCCCTGACCGTGATCGACGGCGCCCAGGGCGTGGTCCATGGCCGCCACGACGTGCAGGCGCTGGGCTGCGATTTTTATGTGTTCTCCAGCCACAAGCTCTACGGTCCCGATGGCCTGGGCGTGCTGTTCGGACGTCAAGAGGCGCTGCAACAGCTGCGGCCCTGGCAGTTCGGCGGTGAGATGGTGCTGGACGCCAATTATCACAACGCCCGCTTTCGCCCGGCACCGCTGGGTTTCGAGGCCGGAACGCCACCGATTGCCAGTGTGATTGGCCTGGGAGCGACCCTGGACTATCTCTCAGGGCTCGATCAGGCGGCCGTGTCCGCCCATGAAGCGGCGCTGCATGCCTGTCTGCTCAAGGGCCTTGAAGCGCGCAATGGCATTCGCCTGTTGGGCAAGCCCCAGGTGGCACTGGCCAGTTTCACCGTCGAGGGTGTGCATAACTCCGACCTGGCGCATTTGCTGACCGAACAAGGGATCGCGGTGCGTGCCGGCCATCACTGCGCCATGCCGCTGCTCAAACGCTTCGAACTGGCCGGAGCGATTCGGGTGTCGTTGGCGCTGTACAACGATTCCGAAGACCTGGAACGGTTCTTTGAAGCCCTGGATCAGGCGCTGGAGCTATTGCGATGAATCTGCCTGCCGATGCCGTCACGGCGCTCGAGACCTTTCAGAAAGCCGCCGGCTGGGAACAACGCGCACGCCTGCTGATGCAATGGGGCGAGCGCCTGCCGGCATTGAGCGACGCGCAAATGTGCGACGCCAACCGGGTCCACGGCTGTGAAAGCCAGGTGTGGCTGGTGGGTGAGTTGCGCGATAGCCATTGGCAATTCAGCGCCAACAGCGACGCACGGTTGATTCGCGGGTTGGTGGCGTTGCTGCTGGCGCGGGTCAACGGGTTGTCGGCGGTTGAGTTGCAGCAGGTGGATTTGCCGGACTGGTTCAATCAGTTGGGGTTGGGCCGGCAGCTGTCCGAGTCTCGCAGTAATGGCTTGAATGCCGTATTGCAACGCATGCGCGAGTTGGCTGCCTGACTTTATGGATGCGTGAAATGTCCATGTAGGAGCCGGCTTGCTGGCGATCCAGGCGATGCGGTCTGTCTGAGACACCGCCATCGCTGGCAAGCCAGCTCCTACAGTGCGTGTGTTTCAAGCCACGGGCTTGACCCGTTCCGCCGGCCGCCGCACACCCGCCACGATTTTGTCCACAGCCTTGGTCGCCGCGACCATGCCGAACGTCGCCGTCACCATCATCACCGCGCCAAACCCGCCGGCGCAGTCGAGCTTCACGCCATCACCGACAAAACTCTTCTGCAGGCAAATGCTGCCATCCGGTTTCGGGTAACGCAGCTGCTCGGTGGAAAACACACACGGCACGCTGTAATGACGGGTCACGGTGCGGGAGAAGCCGTAGTCGCGGCGCAGTGTGGAACGCACTTTCGAAGCCAACGGATCATTGAACGTACGATTGAGATCGCAGACCTGGATCAACGTCGGGTCGATCTGCCCGCCCGCGCCGCCGGTGGTGATGATCTGGATCTTGCGGCGCTTGCACCAGGCGATCAGCGCAGCCTTGGCGTTGACGCTGTCGATGCAGTCGATCACGCAGTCGATGTTCGGCGTGATGTACTCGGCCATGGTGTCGCGGGTGACGAAGTCCGGCACCGCGTGCACCGTGCAGTCCGGGTTGATCCCGCGCAGACGCTCGGCCATCACCTCGACCTTGGGTTTGCCGACGGTGCTGTCGAGCGCGTGCAACTGGCGGTTGGCGTTGCTGACGCAGACATCGTCCAGGTCGAACAGCGAAATCTCGCCCACGCCACAACGGGCCATGGCTTCCGCCGCCCAGGAACCGACGCCGCCGACGCCGACGAT
Organism: Pseudomonas sp. S2_H10; assembly: GCF_054668285.1. Lineage (NCBI taxonomy): Bacteria > Pseudomonadati > Pseudomonadota > Gammaproteobacteria > Pseudomonadales > Pseudomonadaceae > Pseudomonas > Pseudomonas sp. S2_H10. The sequence goes on along the minus strand of NZ_CP162754.1, from coordinate 5,007,372 downwards.
CGCCACATGGGCCGCGCGCAGGCGCTCAAGGCCCTCGATGCCATACAAACGGGCGATGCCTGCAAACCGCGGATCTTCTGTACTCATGACCATCACCTCAAAAACCGGCGCGCAGTATAGGGCTTCGCAGCACTAAATTTTAGGCTTCAAACGGTAAGTGTAAGAACTTATGTGAAAGCGAATTGCCCAATGTCGAGTAATTCCCTGTCCGCTGTACGTTCAGAGAATGCCCAGTGTAGGATTCGCGCCCCTTGGCGGTCCGACCGTTCCTTCGTTCCACAGTCTTTGGAACCCGAAATAACTATGTCATCGCGTAAATTTGGACTCAACCTGGTCGTGGTGCTCGCCATCGCGGCCTTGTTTACCGGCTTCTGGGCGCTGATAAACCGCCCGGTCACCGCCCCCAACTGGCCTGAACAGATTTCCGGCTTCTCGTATTCGCCATTCCAGCAGGGCCAGTTCCCGCAGAAGGACCAGTTCCCGACCGACGATCAAATGCGTCGCGACCTGGAGATCATGAGCAAGCTGACGGACAACATCCGCATCTACTCGGTCGACGGCACCCTGCAGGACATCCCGAAACTCGCCGAAGAGTTCGGCTTGCGCGTGACCCTGGGGATCTGGATCAGCCCGGACCAGGAACGCAACGAACGGGAAATCACCCGCGCCATCGAAATCGCCAATTCCTCGCGTAGCGTGGTTCGAGTGGTGGTGGGCAACGAAGCGATTTACCGCAAGGAAATTACCGCCGCCGAACTGAGCGTGATGCTCGACCGAGTCCGTGCAGCCGTGAAAGTGCCGGTGACCACGTCCGAGCAGTGGCACGTCTGGGAAGAACACCCGGAACTGGCCAAGCACGTCGACCTGATCGCCGCGCACGTCTTGCCCTATTGGGAATTCATCCCGATGGACAAGGCCGGTCAGTTCGTCCTCGACCGCGCCCGCGACCTGAAAAAACTGTTCCCGAAAAAGCCGCTGCTGCTGTCCGAAGTGGGCTGGCCGAGCAACGGCCGCATGCGCGGCGGCGCCGATGCGTCGCCAGCGGACCAGGCGATCTACCTGCGAACCCTGGTCAACAAGCTCAATCGCCAAGGCTTCAACTACTTCGTGATCGAAGCGTTTGACCAGCCGTGGAAAGCCAGCGACGAAGGCTCCGTGGGCGCCTACTGGGGCGTGTTCAACGCCGCGCGCCAGCAGAAATTCAACTTCGAAGGCCCGGTGGTGGCGATTCCGCAGTGGCGCGTATTGGCCATTGGCTCGGTGGTGTTGGCCCTGTTGTCGCTGACCCTGCTGATGATCGACGGCTCGGCCCTGCGCCAGCGTGGCCGTACCTTCCTGACCTTCATTGCCTTCCTCTGTGGTTCGGTGCTGGTGTGGATCGGCTACGACTACAGCCAGCAATACAGCACCTGGTTCAGCCTGACGGTGGGCTTCCTGCTCGCCCTCGGTGCGCTCGGGGTGTTTATCGTGCTGCTGACCGAAGCCCATGAACTGGCCGAAGCGGTGTGGGTGCACAAGCGCCGGCGCGAATTCCTGCCGGTCGAAGGCGATTCCAACTACCGCCCGAAAGTGTCGATTCACGTGCCCTGCTACAACGAGCCGCCGGAGATGGTCAAACAGACCCTCAACGCCCTGGCCAACCTCGACTATCCGGACTTCGAGGTCCTGATCATCGACAACAACACCAAGGACCCGGCGGTCTGGGAACCGGTGCGCGATTACTGCGCAACCCTCGGCCCGCGCTTCAAGTTCTTCCACGTGGCACCGCTGGCCGGCTTCAAGGGCGGTGCGCTGAACTACCTGATCCCGCACACCGCCAAGGATGCCGAAGTCATTGCCGTGATCGACTCGGACTACTGCGTCGACCGCAACTGGCTCAAGCACATGGTGCCGCACTTCGCCGACCCGAAAATCGCCGTGGTGCAGTCGCCGCAGGATTACCGCGATCAGAACGAAAGTACCTTCAAGAAGCTCTGCTACGCGGAATACAAGGGTTTCTTCCACATCGGCATGGTCACCCGCAACGACCGTGATGCGATCATCCAGCACGGCACCATGACCATGACCCGCCGCTCGGTGCTCGAAGAACTGGGCTGGGCCGACTGGTGCATCTGCGAGGACGCCGAGCTGGGCCTGCGCGTGTTCGAGAAAGGTTTGTCGGCCGCGTATTACCACACCAGCTACGGCAAGGGCCTGATGCCCGATACCTTCATCGACTTCAAGAAACAGCGTTTCCGCTGGGCCTACGGGGCGATCCAGATCATCAAGCGTCACACCGCCAGCCTGCTGCGCGGCAAGGACACGGAACTGACCCGTGGCCAGCGTTACCACTTCCTCGCGGGCTGGCTGCCGTGGGTGGCGGACGGCATGAACATCTTCTTCACCGTCGGCGCGCTGTTGTGGTCGGCGGCGATGATCATCGTGCCGCAACGGGTCGATCCGCCGCTGCTGATCTTCGCCATCCCGCCATTGGCGTTGTTCGTGTTCAAGGTCGCCAAGATCATCTTCCTCTACCGTCGTGCGGTTGGAGTGAACCTGAAGGATGCCTTCTGCGCGGCGCTGGCCGGCCTGGCGTTGTCCCACACCATCGCCAAAGCGGTGCTGTACGGCTTCTTCACCAGCAGCATTCCGTTCTTCCGCACGCCGAAAAACGCCGACAACCACGGCTTCTGGGTAGCGATTTCGGAAGCCCGGGAAGAGATGTTCATCATGCTGCTGTTGTGGAGCGCGGCGCTGGGGATATTCCTGGTGAACGGCATGCCGAGCAACGACATGCGCTTCTGGGTCACCATGCTGCTGGTGCAGTCGCTGCCGTATCTGGCTGCACTGATCATGGCGTTCCTGTCGTCGCTGCCGAAACCGTCGGTCGAGACTGAAACGGCACCAGCGGTCTAAATCTTTGCCGATGCACTAAACGGCGGCCAATGGTCGCCGTTTTGCTTTAAGATAACCGCCATTTTGCGGGCCAGACCCAATACCTGTAGGAGCGAGCCTGCTCGCGAGAAACGCAAGGGCAACGCGGTTACCCAGATCGCACGCGTTATCGTTAACGTCCATCGCGAGCAAGCTCGCTCCTACACATTTACAGCTTCCGGAGTTTTCCATGACGGCCCACGCCGACCTTTCGCCGACCCTCCAACTCGCCATCGACCTGATCCGCCGTCCGTCCGTGACGCCGCTCGACGCCGATTGCCAGAAGCAGATGATGCAGCGCCTGGGCGATGCCGGTTTCACCCTGGAACCGATGCGCATCGAGGATGTGGATAACTTCTGGGCCACCCACGGCCAGGACGACGGTCCGGTGCTGTGCTTCGCCGGCCACACCGACGTGGTCCCGACCGGCCCGGTGGCGGCCTGGCAGATCGAGCCGTTCAACGCGCTGATCGATGAACACGGCATGCTCTGCGGCCGTGGCGCCGCCGACATGAAAGGCAGCCTCGCCGCCATGACCGTCGCCTCCGAACGTTTTGTCGCCGACTACCCGAATCACAAAGGCAAGGTCGCCTTCCTGATCACCAGCGACGAGGAAGGCCCGGCGCACCACGGCACCAAAGCCGTGGTCGAACGCCTGGTCGCGCGCAAGGAGCGTCTGGACTGGTGCATCGTCGGCGAACCGTCGAGCACCACCCTGGTGGGTGACGTGGTCAAGAACGGCCGTCGCGGCTCCCTCGGCGCCAAACTGACCGTGCGCGGTGTGCAGGGCCACGTGGCTTACCCGCACCTGGCGAAGAACCCGATCCACCTCGCTGCCCCGGCACTGGCCGAGCTGGCTGCCGAGCATTGGGACCACGGCAACGACTTCTTCCCGCCGACCAGCTTCCAGATCTCCAACGTCAACTCCGGCACCGGTGCGACCAACGTGATCCCCGGTGACCTGGTGGCGGTGTTCAACTTCCGTTTCTCCACCGAGTCGACCGTCGAAGGCCTGCAAAAGCGCGTCGCCGACATCCTCGAAAAACACAGCCTGGACTGGCACATCGACTGGGCGCTGTCCGGCCTGCCGTTCCTCACCGAACCGGGCGCGCTGCTCGACGCGGTGTCGGCGAGCATCAAGGACATCACCGGCCGTGACACCAAGGCGTCCACCAGCGGTGGCACCTCCGATGGCCGCTTCATCGCGACCATGGGCACCCAAGTGGTCGAGCTGGGCCCGGTCAACGCGACCATCCACCAGGTCAACGAACGCGTGCTGGCCGCCGATCTCGACGTGCTGACCGAGATCTACTACCAGACCCTGATCAAGTTGCTCGCCTGATGCTTGCGTGCCCGATCTGCAGTGAGCCGCTCAATGCGGTGGACAACGGCGTGGCCTGCCCCGCCGGGCATCGGTTCGACCGCGCGCGCCAGGGTTACCTGAACCTGTTGCCGGTGCAGCACAAGAATAGCCGCGACCCTGGGGATAACCAGGCGATGGTCGAGGCTCGCCGCGACTTCTTGAACGCGGGCCATTACGCGCCGGTGGCCAAGCGTCTGGCCGAGCTCGCAGCCGGTTACGCGCCAGCGCGCTGGGTCGATATCGGTTGCGGCGAGGGTTACTACACCGCGCAGATCGCCGATGCCTTGCCGGACGCTGACGGCTACGCGCTGGACATCTCCCGCGAAGCGGTCAAACGTGCCTGCAAACGCAACCCGAAGCTCACCTGGTTGATCGCCAGCATGGCGCGGGTGCCGTTGGCTTCCGGCAGCTGCCAGTTCCTGGCGAGCGTCTTCAGCCCGCTGGACTGGGACGAGGCCAAGCGCCTGCTCAGCGTCGGCGGCGGCTTGATGAAAGTCGGGCCGACCAGCGGCCACCTGATGGAACTGCGCGAGCGGCTGTACGACGAGGTCCGCGAGTACATTGACGACAAGCACCTGGACCTGGTGCCGAAAGGCATGGCGCTGGCCCACAGCGAGACGTTGACGTTCAAGCTGACGCTAGACAAGCCGCAGGACCGCGCCAACCTGCTGGCGATGACGCCCCACGGCTGGCGTGCCAGTGCCGAGCGCCGGACAGCGGTTATCGAACAGGCCGAGCCGTTCGAGACCACCGTATCAATGCGCTACGATTATTTCGTTCTTCAATAACTTTTGGTTCCGGGCGAATGCCCGAAACCGGCTAAATCCGCGAATGGATTTTTCAGACACGCAGTGAGGACATCCATGCGCCAACCCGATATCGAGATTTACCTGAAAGACGCCGACGTCGACCACAAAGCCATTTCCGCCTGGCTCGCTGCGGCATTGGGCCCGTGCACCGACTGGATCCAGAAAGGCCAGACGTACAAGTGCAAGGCCGGCAACGTCCCGGTGACCTGGCTGCCAAAAGCCGTAGGAAAGTGGAACAGCCTGTACCTGGAAAGCGACGCAACCCCGTGGGAAGACGACATCGCCTGCGCCCGCGCTGCGTTTGCCGCGCTCAACGTCGAAGTGCGTTGCGCACCGGGAACGTGGGTCGAGGAAGAAGGCGAAGAGACAGCAGACCGCTGGATTCGCATCAGCGCTGACGGTGAAGAAGAAATCACCTGGAAAACTGCATAACAAAGCAATACACAAAACCTGTGGGAGCGAGCTTGCTCGCGATAGCGGACTTACATTCAACATCTACGTTGGCTGAAAGGACCTCATCGCGAGCAAGCTCGCTCCCACAGTGTTTTTGGGTGTTCTGAAGATTCTGGTTACAACCCCACCACATCCTCAGCCTGCAACCCCTTCTGCCCTTCCACCACTGCGTATTCAACCTGCTGGCCTTCGGTCAGCGAACGGTGGCCTTCGCCACGAATGGCGCGGTAGTGCACGAACACGTCCACCCCGTCCTCGCGCTGAATGAAGCCGTAGCCCTTGGCGTCGTTGAACCACTTCACGTTGCCGGTTTCGCGTGTTGCCATTTGTTCATACTCCTTTTTATTATTGATCGGGCTTTTCGCAGGAAAGCCTCGGGAACGTCTTTCTGCGTGCGACGTCCCTAAAAGGGCACCGACAGCAGACGGCCGAGTATATGACAGACGTTAAAACTCTCAACAGGAGATTACTTCGGTGCTTTTTTGCCGATTTTAAGCGAATACGGCACACTATCGGCCTCCCGAGCAAACGCTCGGTTTTATTCACTCATGCAGAAGCCGTATGACCCGCTCCCCGTTCCGCCGTCTTGTGTTTGGCACCCTGCGCCGACTGCTGTACCTCTGGGTTCGCTCGGAGACGATCAACCAGTCGTCGTTCACCCTCAACCTCGACCGCAGTCGTCCGGTGTTCTACGTCCTGCAAAACCCTTCGCTGACCGACCTCGCCGTGGTCGACACCGAATGCAGCAAGGCCGGCCTGCCGCGGCCGGTACTGCCGGTATCGGTAGGCAACCTGCTGGAACCTGCCGCGTTCTTCTACCTGACGCCGGACCCTGACTGGCTCGGCCGCCAGGACAAGCGCGGCGCGCCGCCGACCCTGACCCGCCTGGTCAGTGCCCTGAGCCAGAACGCCGCCGAAGACGCGCAGATCATTCCGGTCAGCGTGTTCTGGGGCCAGTCGCCGGACAGCGAAAACAGCCCGTGGAAACTCCTGTTCGCCGACAGCTGGGCCGTTACCGGGCGCCTGCGTCGCCTGCTGAGCATCATCGTCCTGGGGCGCAAGACCCGCGTGCAGTTCTCCGCACCGATCCACCTGCGCGAACTGATCGACCACAACAAGGGCCACGAGCGCACCGTGCGCATGGCCCAACGCATCCTGCGGGTGCACTTCCGCAACCTCAAGGCTGCGGTCATCGGCCCGGACATTTCCCACCGGCGCAACCTGGTCAAGGGCCTGCTGAACCAGCCGATGGTCAAGCAAGCGATCCTCGACGAAGCCGAGCGCGAGAACATCTCCCCGGAAAAAGCCAAGGCCCAGGCCCTGCGCTATGGCAACGAAATCGCCTCGGACTACACCTACACGGCGATCCGTTTCATGGAGGTGGTGCTGAGCTGGTTCTGGAACAAGATCTACGACGGCATCAAGGTCAACCACATCGAAGGCGTGCAGAAGGTCGCCCAGGGTCACGAAGTGATCTACGTGCCGTGCCACCGCAGCCACATCGACTATCTGCTGCTGTCCTATCTGCTGTTCCGCAACGGCCTGACCCCGCCGCACATCGCCGCCGGCATCAACCTGAACATGCCGGTGATCGGCGGCCTGCTGCGTCGCGGCGGCGCCTTCTTCATGCGCCGCACGTTCAAGGGCAATCCGCTGTACACCTCGGTGTTCAACGAATACTTGCACACCCTGTTCACCAAGGGCTTCCCGGTGGAGTACTTCGTCGAGGGTGGCCGCTCGCGCACCGGGCGCATGCTGCAACCGAAGACCGGGATGCTGGCGATCACCCTGCGCAGCTTCCTGCGTTCGTCGCGCATGCCGATCGTCTTCGTGCCGGTGTACATCGGCTACGAGCGCGTACTGGAGGGTCGAACCTATCTTGGCGAGTTGCGCGGCGCAGCCAAGAAGAAAGAATCGATCTTCGATATTTTCAAAGTCATCGGCGCACTCAAGCAGCGCTTCGGCCAGGTGGCAGTGAACTTCGGCGAGCCGATCAAACTGGCGGAATTCCTCGACAGCGAACAGCCGGACTGGCGCCAACAGGAACTCGGCCCGCAGTTCAGGCCGGCCTGGCTCAACGAGACCACCAACCGCCTCGGCGAGAAAGTTGCGCAGCACCTGAACGAAGCGGCGGCAATCAACCCGGTCAACCTCGTTGCCCTGGCGCTGCTGTCCACCAGCCGCCTGGCCCTGGACGACCGTGCCATGGCGCGGGTGCTGGACCTGTATCTGGCGTTGCTGCGCAAAGTGCCGTACTCGCCGCACACCACCCTGCCGGAAGGTGACGGCCGCGCGCTGATCGAGCATGTGAAGGACATGGACCTGCTGTCCGAGCAGAGCGATGCCTTGGGCAAGATCCTGTATCTGGACGAGCAGAACGCCGTCCTGATGACCTACTACCGCAACAACGTGCTGCACATCTTCGCCCTGCCGGCGTTGCTGGCGAGCTTCTTCCAGAGCGCCTCGCGCATGAGCCGCGAACAGATCCTGCGCTACACCCGCGCGCTGTATCCGTACCTGCAAGCGGAGCTGTTCATTCGCTGGTCGCTGGACGAACTCGATGCGGTGATCGACCAGTGGCTGGAAGCGTTCGTCGAGCAAGGCCTGCTGCGTTTCGAGAACAACGTGTACCTGCGCCCGGCGCCAAGCTCACGGCATTTCGTGTTGCTGACCCTGCTGTCGAAAAGCATCGCCCAGACCCTGCAGCGCTTCTACATGACCGTGTCCCTGCTGCTCAACAGCGGCCAGAACAGCATCAGCGCCGAAGAACTGGAAGACCTGTGCACGGTCATGGCCCAGCGCCTGTCGATCCTGCACGGCCTGAACGCCCCGGAGTTCTTCGACAAGAGCCTGTTCCGCCACTTCATCCAGACGATGCTCGACCTCGAAGTGCTCAAGCGCGATGAAGCGGGCAAGTTGAGCTATCACGAACTGCTCGGCGAACTGGCTGAAGGCGCGGCCAAACGGGTGTTGCCGGCGGATATTCGTCTGTCGATCCGTCAGGTGGCGGTGCATCGCAGTGAAGATGCGGCGGACCAACCCGCTCCCCCGGTCGAAACCGTCTAAATTGATCAGGGCGCCAGTCGGTTCTGATGCCCTCGATACGGAGATCCCCCCATGAAAAAACTGCCACTTATCGCAGCCGCCGTCCTGCTGACAGCCTGCCAGCACCCGACACCGGCGCCCAAGGCCTCCCTCGATGGCGAAGTCTTCTACCTGCAACGCATCGCCCTGCCACCGACCGCGATCCTCAGCGTCAGCCTGCAGGACATCTCACTCGCCGATGCCCCGGCGAAGGTCATCGACGAACAGCGCGGCCAGGTCCAAGGCCAGGTGCCATTGGCCTTCCATCTCAACTACGACCCGCTGAAGGTAGAGCCCAACCACCGTTACTCGGTGAGCGCGCGCATTGAAGTCGACGGCAAACTGATGTTCATCACCACCGAGAATCATGCCGTGCGCCTGGACGGTACCGATCCACAACCACTGAAGGTCCGTGTCGACCCGGCCCGCTACTAAGTGTCTTTTTCGAAAAAGGAAGTTGCCATGTTCCGCCCTACCCTTCGTTTCGCCGGCCTGTGTGCAGGCTTGATGATTTCTGCCAGCGCCCTGGCGCTGTCCCTCAGCGACCTGTCGCAGAAAGACGCCACCGGCGGACTCAAGGACGCACTGACCCAAGGCGCGCAACTGGCCGTGAAACAACTCGGCACCCCGGGCGGCTTCAGCAACAACCCCGACGTGAAAATCGAACTGCCGGGCAAACTGGGTAAAGTCGCCAGCAAAATGAAGCAGTTCGGCATGGGTGACCAGGTCGATGAACTGGAAACCAGCATGAACAAGGCGGCGGAAACCGCCGTGACCCAGGCCCAGCCGATCCTCGTCGATGCCGTGAAAAAAATGACCGTGGAAGACGCCAAGGGCATCCTCAGCGGCGGCAACGACTCGGCCACCCAATACCTGAACAAGACCAGCCGCGAACAGATTCGCGCCAAATTCCTGCCCATCGTCAAGCAAGCCACCGACAAGGTTGGCCTGGCCCAACAATACAACTCCTTCGCCGGCCAAGCGGCGACCATGGGTGTCGTGGATGCGAAGAACGCCAACGTCGAAAACTACGTTACCGAGCAAGCGCTGAATGGCTTGTTCGAAATGATCGGCAAACAGGAAGAAACCATCCGCCAGAACCCGGCGGCTGCGGCGACCAGTTTGGCGAAGAAGGTGTTTGGTACGCTCTGAGCCCCGAGAACCGCTGTGGTAGCAAGCCTGAACCGGTGCGCTGCATAGCAGTGAAGATGCGGCGGGTTTTGTCGAACTTAACTGACCTTCGCCTTTCCCGGAAACAAGGATGTTTCCGATCAATTCCGTCTGCGATTCGCCTTCTCACAGAGAGTTTTTCCTACCAAAGCTTGATTGCTTTGGGGATACGCTCAGCGCTCGTCATTTCGACGAACCAACGGATAAGGAAATCATTATGACGCAACATAGAATCAACGCGCTCTTGCACTTTCCTCCGGACTACGAAGTACCGGAAGGCTGCGACATCAATGTCAAAGTACAAAACATTACCGACAGAACTGTGCCGATCCTTCACGGCATATGGGGCAGTAATACACTACCCTCGGCACGTCCGATCAATTTCGATATCAGTGTCGATTCAAACCTGAATGCCGTCGGAAGTCGCTATGTCATCAACGTAAAAATCTCCCACCAGAACACCGCGCTCTTGCTGGATATAGATCGAGAATTCCACTGGGCAGGAGGGGATCACGATGCAGACATTTACTTGAGCCCCGTGGGCTACATCGCCGTGGAAAAGACCTGGATGCCGAGGATCGGTTACCCTGCCGACTCGAAACTGTATGTAAAGCTGATTGAACCCGTTAGCGATGAGAACGACGAGGCCCTTGTGTGTGAAGGAGTCGGCTTGACCGGGGAACCTAATTTCTATCTGAAATATGACCCGTCCATGATCAAACCGGGCCGACTTTACACGCTGGTCGGCTCATTTGAGACCTATGGCCCGCGCCAACTGTCGCTGGGACTTCATCCAGCGAAGCTGATACTGAAGCCTAATGATGTTGTTAATCTTCCAGGTTTCGGTGCCTCTACCTAAAAGCCTGCGGATCGACACTTGACGCAAGATCCACTTATTTCATGTCACAGGCGTCGGCAACAACCAAAAGCCCACTGACCTTCACAGGTTCAGCGGGCTTTTTCGTTGTGTTATTGCGGCGATTCAAGATGATCCAGCACACCGTTCACAGATAGCTGTGCCAGGACAATCATCTGCTGAATACCGAGCACCAGATTGCAGGTTGGACCGGTCAGGATGGACGACAATTCGGTTGCCATTACATTGGCTGAAGCGAGGGTTTCATAGGCATGGACCAGCAGGGTTTCGGAATCGACGCCTTGGCGGATGGTGAAAATTGGGCAGGGGCGGTTTGAAGTTTTCGTTTGTTTTTCGGATTCGGAGGCAGAGTTATCAGGACTGTCTTTGATCATTGCGAAGCTCCCAAAGTAGGCGCCTAACGACTATTCGCGGGCTTGCAGTCCCGGTCGCTGAATTGGCAGCGAACGGGCAAAGGCTAGAGATCGTGATTCCGACGGGCAAGCTGAAAGTCTTGTGGGAATGGTCTGAATGGTTGGCATTGGCGATAAACATTGTTGACTGTTGGGCAGCCTTCGCGGGCAAGCCCGCTCCTACAGGGGATTGGGTACATCTGTGAGGAATTGGTTGGCTGGCAGGCCGCCATCGCTAGCAAGCCAGCTCCTACAGTTGATCCGGGTATGCCTGCAAGAGATTGGTTGGCTGTGAGGCCGCCATCGCTGGCAAGCCAGCTCCTACAGAGGATCGGCGTACACCCACTGCTCTTCACCACTCTTCAGGCCGAGCGTTAGCTCGCCTGCAGCTCTTGATCTTGATCCACCCGCCCCCTCGGGAGGCTGAGTGGAGGTGTTCATCCGGGGATGGGCGCGCAGCGCCGTTCGACGCAGTCGAACTCATCGCATGTAGGTGCCAGCGAAGCCAACCGGAGGGCGATGCCCCCGGATGAATGCCGGAGCGAAGGAACCCCGAGCCTAAGCGAGGGGCCGTACGCAAGGGGCGAGACCTTTTGGTTCCTTTTGTGTCGTTTGACAAAAGGGACTCGCCGTAAGGGCGAAACCATAAGCCGCCGTTACCCAAGAAATGGATATACACCCAGTCAAACGGTCTCCTTCCTGACCCGAAACCAAGCCGCATAAAGCGCAGGCAAAAACAGCAGCGTCAACGCAGTCGCAACAATCAACCCCCCCATGATCGCCACCGCCATCGGCCCGAAAAACACGCTACGCGACAACGGAATCATCGCCAATACAGCAGCGAGAGCCGTCAGCACAATCGGCCGAAACCGCCGAACCGTAGCCTCGATGATCGCCTGCCAAGGCTTCAACCCGGCGGCAATATCCTGCTCGATCTGATCCACCAGAATCACCGAGTTACGCATGATCATCCCGGACAACGCGATAGTCCCCAGCATCGCGACAAACCCGAACGGCTGACGGAACACCAACAGAAACAGCGTCACCCCGATCAACCCCAGCGGCGCCGTCAGAAACACCATCGCCGTCCGCGAAAAACTGCGCAGCTGCAGCATCAGCAAGGTCAGCACCACCACGATGAACAACGGCACCCCGGCCTTCACCGAGTTCTGCCCACGCGCCGAATCTTCCACCGTGCCGCCGACATCCAGCAAGTAGCCATCGGGCAATTCAGCGCGGATCGGATCGAGGGTCGGCATGATCTGCTGCACCAGCGTCGCCGGTTGCTGCTTGTCATAGATGTCGGCACGCACCGTCACGTTGGGCAGGCGATTGCGGTGCCAGATGATGCCCTCTTCAAAGCCGTACTCCAGGGTCGCGATCTGCGACAGCGCTACGCTGCGACCGTTATCGGTCGGTACCGCCAGGCTTGGCAGCAATGACAACTCGGTGCGCTCATGCACGGTGCCGCGCAACAGGATCTCGATCAACTCGTTGTCTTCGCGGTACTGGCTGACGCTGGAACCGGTCAGCGAACTTTGCAGGAACTTCGACAGGTTCGCCGTGCTCACGCCCAGCGCCCGCGCGCGGTCCTGATCGATGTTCAGGTACACCACCTTGCTCGGCTCTTCCCAGTCCAGGTGGACGTTGACCACATGCGGGTTCTCGCGAACCTTGGCCGCGACCTTGCGCGCCAGCGCCCGCACTTCCTCGATGTGCTCCCCGGTCACGCGGAACTGCACCGGGTAGCCAACCGGCGGACCGTTTTCCAGGCGCGTGACCCGCGAGCGCAGCGCCGGGAATTGCTCGTTGAGGGTTGCGATCAACCAGGTGCGCAGGGCTTCGCGTTCCTCGATGGTTTTCGCCAGGACGACGAACTGGGCGAAGCTCGCCGCCGGCAGTTGCTGATCCAGCGGCAGGTAGAAACGCGGCGAACCGGTGCCGACATAGGCCACGTAATTGTCGATCCCGGCCTTGTCCTTGAGCAGCGCTTCGAGGCGCTTGACCTCGTCGGCGGTGTTGCTCAGCGAAGCGCCTTCGGCCAGTTTCAGGTCGACCATCAATTCCAGGCGACCCGATGCCGGGAAGAATTGCTGCGGGACAAACTTGAACAGCACGATGGACGCGATGAACAACACCACGGTCGCGGCGATCACGGTTTTGCGCCAGCGCACGCACCACTCCACCAGATTTCGCACGCGCTGGTAAAACGGCGTGCCATACGGATCGGGTTGGCCGGCACCGTGCTTGGCCGCGTGAATCTTCGCCAAGTCCGGCAGGAGTTTTTCCCCGAGGTACGGCACGAACACCACCGCGACCACCCACGACGCCAGCAGCGCGATGGTGACCACCTCGAAGATCGAACGGGTGTATTCACCCGTGCCCGATTGCGCCGTGGCGATCGGCAGGAAGCCGGCCGCGGTGATCAGCGTACCGGTGAGCATCGGGAACGCGGTGCTGGTCCAGGCGTAACTCGCGGCTTTGACCCGGTCGAAACCCTGTTCCATTTTGATCGCCATCATTTCCACGGCGATGATCGCGTCGTCCACCAGCAAGCCCAGCGCCAGTACCAATGCGCCAAGGGAAATCTTGTGCAGGCCGATGCCCAGGTAGTACATGCTGGCAAACGTCATCGCCAGCACCAGCGGAATCGCCAGGGCCACCACCATGCCGGTGCGCACGCCGAGGGAGAAGAAGCTCACCAGCAACACGATGGCCAGCGCCTCGACCAGCACTTGCACGAACTCGCCGACACCGGTTTTCACCGCCGCCGGTTGGTCGGAGACTTTGCGCAACTCCATGCCGGCGGGGAGGTTTTTCTGGATGCGGGCGAATTCGACTTCCAGCGCCTTGCCCAGCACCAGAATGTCACCGCCGTCCTTCATCGCCACCGCCAGGCCGATGGCATCTTGCGCCATGAAGCGCATGCGCGGTGCCGGTGGATCATTGAAACCACGCCGCACATCGGCCACATCGGAAATGCGGAAGGTGCGATCACCGACGCGGATCGGGAAGTTCTTGATCTCGTCGACCGTCTGAAAATTCCCCGTCACCCGTAGCTGCAATCGCTCGCTGCTGGTTTCGAAGAAACCTGCCGTGGACACCGCATTCTGCTCTTCAAGGGCTTGCTGGACGGCCGCCAGCGGCAAACCGAGGGTGGCAAGCTTGACGTTGGAGAGCTCGATCCAGATTTTCTCGTCCTGCAATCCCAGCAGTTCGACCTTGCCCACATCCTTGACCCGCTGCAGCTGGATCTGGATGCGGTCGGCGTAGTCCTTGAGCACCGCGTAGTCGAAACCCTCACCGGTCAGGGCGTAGATATTGCCGAAGGTGGTGCCGAATTCGTCGTTGAAAAACGGCCCCTGAATTCCCGGTGGCAGGGTATGACGGATGTCGCTGATCTTCTTGCGCACCTGATACCACAGCTCCGGGATCTCCACCGAGTGCATGGAGTCGCGGGCAATGAAGGTCACCTGGGATTCGCCGGGGCGGGAGAACGACATGATGCGTTCGTACTCGCCGGTTTCCATCAGCTTTTTTTCGATGCGCTCGGTGACCTGGCGCGAAACTTCCTCGGCAGTCGCACCCGGCCAGTTGGTGCGAATCACCATGGCCTTGAAGGTGAACGGCGGATCCTCGCTCTGGCCGAGCTTGGTGTAGGAAAGTGCGCCGACAATGGCCAGCAACAGCATCAGGAACAGCACGATCTGGCGATTACGCAGCGCCCATTCGGAAACGTTGAAGCGCATCGGGGCTTACTCCTTGTCCGCCAGATTGACCACGCGATTGGAGCGATCCACCGGGCGCACCTGCTGCCCCTCGAGAAGCACATGGACACCGGCGGCCACCAACCAGTCACTGGCGTTGAGCCCTTCGAGCACCGGTACGCTTTTCTCGCCGAAGGCACCCACGCGCACCGGGGTTTTCTTCAAGGTGTTGTTGGCGCTGACGACCCAGACATAGGTCACGCCGTTTTCCGCCGTCAGCGCAGACAGCGGAACGGACAGTGGCACCACGTCGGCGGCCTGCACGAACACTCGGGCGCTCTGGCCCAGCTCCACCGCAACCTTGCCGGATGTGAAGGCGATGCGCGCCGCGAAGGTACGCGACTTGGGGTCGGCGGACGGCGACAGCTCACGGATGCGCCCTTCGAAACGCTGGCCGGGCTGAGTCCAGAGCTCCACAAACACCGGTTCACCTACCTTGAAGCGGCCGAAATTCTGCTCCGGCAGGCTGATCAACACTTCACGCTCGCCATCGGTTGCCAGGGTGAACACCGTTTGCCCGGCAGCCACGACTTGCCCTACTTCCACCAGACGCTTGGCCACGACGCCGTCCTGCGGCGCACGCAACACGGCGTAGCTGGCCTGGTTATTGGAAACGTTGAATTCGGCTTTGATCTGCTTGAGGCGCGCTTCACCGGAGCGGTAGAGGTTTTCGTGATTGTCGTACTGCGAACGGCTGACGAGCTGACGCTCCATCAGGGTTTTATAGCGATCCCGCTCGGCGCGCACCATGCTCAGATTGGCTTCGGCGGCAGCGACCTGAGCGCGTGTGGCCTCCAGCTGCAGGCGCACGTCCTGCGGATCGAGCTCGGCCAAGGGTTGATCGGCCTTGACCCGCTGCCCTTCCTCGACCAGTCGTCGGCTGACCTTACCGCTGATGCGGAACGCCAGATCCGGCTCGTAACGCGCGCGCACTTCACCGGGATAACTTTCCATGGCCTGTGCCGAAGGCTCTGGCTGGACCACCATGGCCGGGCGCACGCTGACCTGCGGCACCTCCTCGGAACCACACGCAGACAATAAAAAAGCCAGGGTGACTGGCAACGCGAGGGGCAAGGCATAGCGGAACATGGTGAAGGACCTTTCGCTAATGGTGCTTGGAATAATTATACTGAGCAGTATGTTATTAATAGCAAACTCACCAGTCCAGTAATAAAAACGAATATGCCAAACAATCTTTCAGCACCCAATGGCCCAGGCAGACCCAAGGATCTGGTCAAGCGCCAGGCGATTCTCGATGCGGCGAAAACGCTGTTTCTGAGTAAGGGTTATGCCAATACCAGCATGGATGCCGTTGCAACCGAAGCCGGTGTGTCAAAGCTGACGGTCTATAGCCACTTCAACGACAAGGAGACGCTGTTCTCCGCTGCGGTGATGGCCAAGTGCGAGGAGCAGTTGCCGACGCTGTTCTTCGAACTGCCGGAAGGCGTGGCCGTGGAAACCGTACTGCTGAACATCGCACGCGGTTTTCATCACCTGATCAACAGTGATGAATCAGTGAACCTGCACCGCTTGATCATGGCCTTGGGCAGTCAGGACCCGAAACTCTCACTGATTTTCTTCGAGGCCGGGCCTCAGCGCATGCTGCACGGTATGGAACGCTTGTTGAGCAAGGTCAACGAAAGCGGCGCATTGAGCATCGACAAACCGCACAATGCAGCAGAACACTTCTTCTGCCTGCTCAAGGGCGCAGCGAATTTCCGGCTGCTCTTCGGCTGTGGCGAGCCATTGGACGACGAGGCCGCCGAGAGTCATGTGCGCGAAGTGGTGGGGTTGTTTATGCGGGCGTATCGGCCGGAGCAGGCCTGACAGATATTGGCTGGCTGATCTGACGCCTTCGCGGGCAAGCCCGCTCCCACAGGGTCCGAGGTGATCCCAAGTCTTGGGCCCGGCACAAAACCTGTGGGAGCGTGGCTTGCCCGCGATGAAGGCGACTCGGTCTTAAGGCTTCAAAGCTTTCTTCGGATAAATGTCATACCGACTGGACTTGCCATCCAGCGCATGACTCGGCTTCGGCCCTTCGATGCACGGCGCCTTGCGCGGACGCTTGACCACCACCCGGTGGCTGGCCAGCGCCAACGCGGCTTCGAGCAATGCCGGCGCATCCGGGTCATCGCCCACCAGCGGCCGGAACAGGCGCATTTCCTTCTTCACCAGCGCGGTTTTCTCGCGGTGCGGGAACATCGGGTCAAGATAGATCACCTGCGGGGGCTCGCCCTCCCAGTTGCGCATCACCTCGATCGAGTTGCCCTTGAGCAAGCGCATGCGCGCCACGATCGGCGCCACGTCAAAATCTTCCGCACCTCGGGCCAGGCCATCTTCCAGCAAGGCGCCGATCAGCGGCTGACGCTCGATCAGGCTCATCTCGCAACCGAGGCTGGCCAGCACGAACGCATCCTTGCCCAGCCCCGCCGTGGCATCCAGCACCCGCGGGCGCACGCCTTGGGCGACGCCGACAGCCTTGGCGATCATCTGCCCGCTGCCGCCACCGTACAACCGGCGATGGGCCGCCCCGCCCTCGACGAAGTCCACCCGCACCGGCCCCGGCGCATCCGGCCCCAGCTGTTGCAGCTGCAAACCCTGCTCGCCCACCTGCAAGGCAAACTCGCCGTCCGCCACTTGCATCGGCAAGCCCAGGCGCTCGGCCCATTGCTCGGCTTGTGGCTCGAAAGCCGCGTCCAGGGCCTGGACATGGATGCGGCAGGCGGCAGGTTGATCAATCATCGGAAAACACGCTCAAAAAATTAATGATCGGCAAAAACTGCCGATAACAAAACTATCGAGCATTTTGCCAGAGCTGAGCGTCGACCGAGAGAAATGTCAGACATTCAACCCACAATCACAGGTTTTATCTCGCCCTACGGCGACTACAACCTGCGAAACACCCAGGCACTGAGCGGCGTCAGCCACATCTGGCAGGATTTCTTTGCCCGAGCGCTGGCCGAACAGTCGGGTGAAGTACTGCCGCAATCGTTGAATTTCCCACCGGTCGACCTCGAAAGCCCGGTTGAGCCTACCGTTGGCAGCGACCTGCTGGCGCACATCGTGTCCCAGCGCGAATGCGATGTGCAGGACAACGTGGTCCGCCCGCCCGAGCCACTGTTCCTGCCGATTGCCGAATTCGAAACGGACCTGGCCGACAAGCCATTCCCACCGTTCCCGGCGGATGAAATCGTCGCCCAGCAAAAACAACAGGACTTCGAAAGCGGTTGGGTACGCCCGATCGTGCTCAACGCCGGTCAGCCGCTGCCGAACGCTGGCCCTGCCGCGCAACCGCGTCCGCTGCACCTGCCCATAGCCGAATTCGAACTCGATCTGCTCGACAAGCCGTTCCCGCCATTCTCCCCGGAAGAACTGGCGGAGCAGCAGAAACAATTCGATTTCGACAATGGCTGGGCGCGCCCGATCATCCTGCAGAACCTGCGCATCGCCGCCTGATCCTCAGTCGCGCCCTCTTCCCTCAGCCTTTGAAAAACTGATTGGCCTTCTGGTACGGCATCGACCGGGACGTGAAGCCGAACGTGCCCGACGCCTGGATTTCTTCAGCGGCACGCATGAACTCGCCATACGCCGCCAGTGCCAGCGCCGAACCGACGCTGATGCGCTTGACGCCCATTTCAGCCAACTCCGCGACCGTCAGCTTCAAGCCGCCCGACATCAACACATTCACCGGCTTCGGCGCCACGGCGCGCACCACCGCCAGCACCTCCTCGGCACTGCGCAGGCCCGGCGCATAGAGCACATCGGCACCGGCCTCGGCGAATGCCTGCAAGCGGCGGATGGTGTCGGCCAGATCGGGATTGCCGTGCAGGAAGTTTTCCGCCCGGGCGGTCAAGGTGAAGGGGAACGGCAAGCTGCGAGCGGCAGCCACAGCAGCCTCGATCCGCGCGACGGCGTGTTCGAAGCAGTAGATCGGGCCGTCTTCACGGCCGGTGGTATCTTCGATCGAACCACCCACGGCGCCGGCCTCTGCTGCGCGCAAAATACTTTTGGCGCAATCGGCCGGGTTGTCGGCAAAGCCGTTTTCCAGGTCGACGGCAACCGGCAAGTCGGTGGCGGCGACAATCGCCTGAACGTTCATCAGGGTGTCGTCGAGGGTCAATCCGCCATCGGCACGGCCCTGGGAAAAGGCATAACCGGCGCTGGTGGTCGCCAGCGCCTCGAAGCCGAGGCTGGCCAGCATTTTCGCCGAACCGGCATCCCAAGGATTGGGAATTACAAAAGCCCCGGGGCGTTCGTGAAGGGCTTTGAATGCCTGGGCTCGAAGGGTTTGCGCATCCATTGGGCAGGCTCCTGAAGAGGGGAAGAAATCCGCCTCAGAGCAGGCCAAGTTGCTCGGCGACGGGTTCTCTGTATAGCTCAGGCAGCGCCGGCAAGCCAGGCAAACGCAACATCAGCCTGGCGTGAAAACGCTGCGCCAGCTTCGCCGCCAGCAGATTGTCGGCCGTGTGCAGGAAGATATAGGGGGTGCGGCCCTCTTCGATCCATGCCGCGATTTTTTCAACCCACGGCTCCAGGAACGGATCGTTGGCCTCGAGCGTCGGATGGCCGATGAAACGCACCTGCGGGAACTGCGTGAAGGCCGCCGGGCGTGGCGGGACGCGGGGTTTCTTCGACTGGGCGTGGAGCACCGAAGGTTCGGTCGATGTGCAACTGAACAGCGCTCGGGGGTCGAGACAGATGCGCTCGACACCGCGATCCAGCAGCAGACGGTTGAGCATGCGCTCGCTGTCGCCCTTGGCGAAAAAATCGTCATGGCGCACTTCCACGGCCAGCGGCCGCTGCAAGGCATCGATAAAGCCCGCCAGTTCGGGCAAGCGTTGGGGCGTGAAGCTTTTCGACAGCTGCAACCACAGCGGCGACACCCGTTCACCGAGAGGGTTGAGTAACTGCAGGAAGGTCTCGGCGGCGGTCAGCTGCTCGCGCAGATCGCCACCGTGGCTGATCTCGCGGGGAAACTTGGCGGTGAAGCGAAAGTGCGCGGGCATGGTTTCAGCCCAGCGTTCTACGGTGCTGGCAGCCGGGCTCGCGTAGAAGGTCGTGTTGCCTTCTACGGCGTTGAATACCTGGCAATAGAGATCAAGAAAATCGGCGGTTTTGGCGTGCGGCGGGTACAGGTAGTCGCGCCAGGCGTTTTCGCTCCAGGACGGACAACCGAGGTAATACGGCAGCGCCATCAGATGTACAGGTCGAGGCCCAGCACATCCGCTTCCCAATCGACAAAACCGGCGGTGCTCAGGTAGCTGGCCAGGGCCGTGGCCACGCTTTTGCTCATGGCACGGTGGTAAATCATGTCTTGCTGGCGGGCGGGAAGGTTGCTCAGTTTTTGCGCAGAGGCTTTGGCGGCACGGGCAGCCAGTTGCTCTTCAGTCGGGAACTCCAGTTCGCCTTCGATATCGATGGCGTCGTCTTCTACCACGCGGCCTTTGCGAGGTTTGCGCTTGATGGGATAGGACTGAGAGGAAACGCCGTCTATACGCATAGGTGCATGCTCGGAATCAGTGATGGCAGTTTAGTGGCGCAAAACCCACTTCGCAAACCGCCGAGTGATAACTAGAACACATAAAAGGCAAAAGGTTTAAAAGCTGGGGTTAGAAACTGATGATCGGCTGCGCCCGATAGATCGCCATCGCGGGCAAGCCCGCTCCCACAAGGTTCAGCGCAAATCCCTGTGGGAGCGAGCCTGCTCGCGATTGGACCAGCCCGGTCCAGCAAATTATCGAGCTTTAGGCGTCGCCACTTTATCGCGCAGGTAAACCGGCTGCGCCTCGTCCGCCACGATCGCCTCGCCGCGCTCCCAGGCAAACCGCGCCAGGGTCAGCAGGTCTTGGGCATGGGGCAACATGCCCGCGGCCTGCCCGCTCAGGCTGACGGCGATACGTTCGCCATAACCCCAACCGGTGCCCGCGCCGAACCACTCGCCGTCGGCATCGACCGGCAGTGCGGCGGACTCCGGCGGCAGTACCGCTTCGGCGCCGACCAGACGCATCTCCCCGGCCGTTTCGCGGTAGCAACCCCAATACACTTCATCCATGCGCGCATCGATGGCCGCGGCGACCTGCGTGGCGCCGTGTTCACGCAATGCACGTTGCGCCAGCACCGCCAGGTTCGACACCGGCAGCACCGGGCGATCCAGGGCAAACGCCAGGCCTTGCACCACGCCGATGGCGATGCGCACGCCGGTGAAGGCACCCGGGCCACGGCCAAACGCGATGGCATCGATCGCTTGCAGGGTGGTGCCGGCATCGGCCAGCAATTGCTGGATCATCGGCAACAGCTTCTGCGCATGCAGGCGCGGGATCACCTCGTAATGGCTCGTGACCTTGCCGTCATGCAGCAAGGCAACGGAGCAAGCTTCAGTCGCGGTGTCCAGGGCCAGCAAGGTGCTCATCGATGTATCCACAAGAGTGATCGGAAAAAGTGCGTCAGTATAAACAACTACGGCCCGCAAGCGGGCCGTGGATGATGCAGCAGGTCAGACTTTTCAGCTCAGGGCTGCAAGCACCTTGGCGGTGATCGCTTCAACCGAACCGACGCCTTCGATATGGCTGTACTTCGGCTTGCCGTTGGCAGCCGACAGCTTCTGGTAGAAGTCCACCAGCGGCTTGGTCTGGGAGTGGTAGACCGACAGGCGATGACGCACGGTTTCTTCGGTGTCGTCCTTGCGCTGTACCAGCTCTTCACCGGTGACGTCGTCTACGCCAGCCACTTTCGGCGGGTTGTAGACGATGTGGTACACGCGGCCGCTGGCCTCGTGAACACGGCGACCGGCGATACGCTGGACGATTTCTTCGTCTTCGACGGCGATTTCAACGACCGCGTCCAGCTCGACGCCGGCAGTCACCAGGGCTTCAGCCTGGGGAATGGTGCGCGGGAAGCCGTCGAACAGGAAACCGTTGGCGCAGTCGGACTGGGCGATGCGGTCCTTGACCAGTGCGATGATCAGGTCATCGGATACCAGGCCGCCGGCATCCATGATGCTCTTGGCCTTGATGCCCAGCTCGGTGCCGGCCTTGACCGCTGCACGCAGCATGTCACCGGTGGAGATTTGTGGAATGCCGAATTTTTCGGTGATGAACTTAGCCTGAGTACCTTTACCGGCCCCGGGAGCTCCCAGCAGAATGACGCGCATCGATGTGCTCCTCAATTTTTTATATGGATAACGTCAGATTCGCCTCGTGGGGCCAATCTCAAAAATAGGGTCGTGACCGCCCAAACGGCCAAAGGCTGATCAAGATACACAGCAGGCTGCGCCCACACAAGACGCCGAAAGTCGGAGAAACCGCTGCTTCTTGCGACCGTTGCGCGCAGTTTCCCAAGTCGCAACCCCATCATTAACTGTCGCATGACAGCACTTTTCAAGCCGTCCTGCGGCGGCATCCGGCTCACTTGCCGGATGCCTGAGGCCACGGCAAAAACCTTAGCCGGTGTTACGCAAACCGGCGGCAATCCCCGCCACAGACACCAGCAAGGCCTGTTCTACCGGGCTGCCCTGCGCCACGTCCTGCACTCGTGAACGGGCCAGCAACTCGGCCTGCAATAGATGAAGCGGGTCGAGGTAGGTGTTGCGCAAGCGGATGAACTCAAGGGTCGCAGGGCTATGTGCCAGCAGCTGCGACTGACCGGTCAGGCCGAGAACGATGGTGCACGCCTGCGACAATAGGTCGCGTAAGTGCGCACCCAATGGCAGCAGATTCGGCTCGACCAGACGCTCGTCGTAAGACTGCGCGATGTCGGCGTCGGCCTTGGCCAGGACCATTTCCAGCATGTCGATGCGGGTGCGGAAGAACGGCCACTGCTCACGCATTTGCCCCAGCAACTCGCCTTCGCCGCGCTCCAGTGCCTTGCTCAGGGCGGCTTCCCAACCCAGCCAGGCGGGCAGCATCAGGCGCGTCTGGGTCCAGCCGAAGATCCACGGAATCGCCCGCAGGCTTTCGATCCCCCCGGCCCGACGCTTGGCCGGACGACTGCCCAGCGGCAAACGCCCCAGTTCCTGTTCCGGCGTCGATTGGCGGAAGTACTCCACGAACTGCGGGTTTTCCCGCACCACGGCGCGGTAGGCGCTGACACCGTCTGCGGCCAGCTCGTCCATCAAATGGCGCCACTCGGGGGTAGGCGGCGGCGGAGGCAACAAGGTCGCCTCCAGCACGGCAGCCAGGTACAGATTGAGGTTCTGCTCGGCGATGTCCGGCAGGCCGAACTTGAAGCGAATCATTTCGCCCTGTTCGGTGGTGCGGAAACGCCCCGCCACCGAACCCGGTGGCTGCGACAGGATCGCCGCGTGGGCCGGGCCGCCGCCACGTCCCACGGTGCCACCGCGACCGTGGAACAACAGCAGCTCCACTTGCTGTTCACGGCAAATGTCCACCAGTCGCTCCTGCGCCCGGTACTGCGCCCAGGCCGCCGCGGTGGTGCCGGCGTCCTTGGCCGAGTCGGAGTAGCCGATCATCACTTCCTGCGGCCCTTGCAGGCGCGCGCGATAACCCGGCAACAGCAGCAGTTTCTCGATCACCGGCCCCGCGTTGTCGAGGTCGGCCAGGGTTTCGAACAGCGGCACCACGCGCATCGGCCGCAACACCCCGGACTCCTTGAGCAGCAATTGCACGGCGAGTACATCGGAAGCCGCGCCGGCCATGGAAATCACATAGGAACCGAGGGATGCCCCCGGTGCAGCGGCGACTTCCCGACAGGTTGCCAGCACTTCGGCGGTGTCGGCGGATGGCTTGAAGTACGCCGGCAACAAGGGACGACGATTGCTCAATTCACGCATCAGGAAGGCGATGCGCTCCTCCTCGCTCCAGTCTTCGTAACGACCCAGGCCCAGGTAGTCGGTGATTTCAGTCATTGCAGCCGAGTGCCGCGACGAGTCCTGGCGCACATCCAGGCGAACCAGGAACAGGCCGAAGGTCACCGCCCGACGCAGGCAATCGAGCAACGGCCCGTCGGCGATCACACCCATGCCGCACTCGTGCAGGGAGCGATAGCAAAGCTCCAGCGGATCGAGCAGTTCACGGTTGTTCTGCAGCACATCGACCGGTGCCGGGGTCGACGTCGACAAGGCGGCGTGTGCCCAGTTGCGTGTTGCCCGCAGACGTTCACGCAGCTGTTTGAGCACGGCCCGGTAAGGCTCGGCGCTCTCGCCCGCCCTCGCTTTCAATTCATCGCTGGCCTGCTGCATCGACAGTTCAGCGGCCAGGTGATCGACATCGCGCAGGTACAGATCGGCCGCCATCCAGCGCGCCAACAGTAAAACTTCCCGGGTTACCGCCGCCGTCACGTTCGGGTTGCCGTCGCGGTCGCCGCCCATCCACGAGGCGAAGCGAATCGGTGCCGCCTCCAGTGGCAGGCGCAGGCCGGTGGCGTCGTGCAGGGCCTGGTCGGCCTTGCGCAGGTAATTGGGAATGGCCTGCCACAGCGAATGCTCGATCACCGCGAAACCCCACTTGGCCTCGTCCACCGGCGTCGGACGCGTGCGGCGGATTTCTTCGGTGTGCCAGGCTTCGGCGATCAGGCGCTGCAAGGTGGTCTTGATCTGCCCACGTTCGGCAGCGGTCAGGTCACGGTGGTCCTGCGCCGCCAGTTGCGCGGCGATGGCGTCGTACTTCTGGATCAGTGTGCGGCGTGCCACTTCGGTCGGGTGCGCGGTCAGTACCAGCTCGATCTCCAGCCGGCCCAGTTGCCGGGCCAGCGCCTCGGCGCCATGCCCCTCGGCGCGCAGGCGGGCGAGCAACTCCGGCAGCACCCGGGCTTCGAAAGGCGCCTCCCGGGATTCCTCACGGCGGTGAATCAACTGGTATTGCTCAGCGATGTTGGCCAGGTTGAGAAACTGGTTGAACGCCCGCGCCACCGGCAGCAATTCATCTTCGGATAACTGATTGAGGCTGGCGCTGAGTTCGGCGTCCATGGAGCCGCGCCGGTCAGCCTTGGCGCCCTTGCGGATCTGCTCGATCTTGTCGAGAAAATCATCGCCATATTGCTCACGAATGGTATTGCCCAACAGCTCACCCAACAGGTGAACATCCTCGCGCAAGCGTGCATCAATATCGGTCATCAGCAGGTCTCCAGCAAAAAATCCGGGCGGCTACGAACCTAGAGAGTGCCGCCCCAGACGGGTTCTTACAAGCAAGACGACGAAGGGCCTGTAAACCTTGCCTGTTGAAGCTAGTCTGAAGATAAGCCGCACAATGGCTGTCGCCACACTCACCCTGCCTGCCACGAGCGGGAGCGCAATGAGGTCTATATGAAAATCCGCGAGCTTGCCCACCACTGGGAAGAAAACGCCAAGGGTCGCCTGACCGATACCGGCTACTCGATTCATCTGGATATGGAGTCCGCCGCCCGGCTGGCCGCGATCGTCGAGATGTACCCCAAACGGCATCCCGAAGAACTGCTCGGCGATCTGATCGGCGCCGCCCTGGAGGAACTGGAAAGAAGCTTCCCGTACGTCAAGGGCTCGACCGTGGTCGCCACTGACGAAGAAGGTGATCCGCTGTACGAAGACGTCGGGCCAACCCCGCGTTTTCTGGCACTGTCCCGCCGGCATCTGCACGATTTATCGATGCCTGAGGACAAACAGAAACACTGACTCCTTGCCCGTCCCCCCTCCAGTGTGGGAGCGAGCCTGCTCGCGATGGTCGTTAACAAAACCGCGTGGCGTCTGAATAAACGCGGCGTAGTGAAGCCCATCGCGAGCAGGCTCGCTCCCACAACTTTGCGCTTTAGAGCCCTGTCGACTCGATCAAGGTTTTTTCGATAGCCGGCTAATTTCTCTGAACTTTCAAAAAAAGCCTCGGGTCAACCCAAGTAACCACACCTGGGACGAGCGTTTCAAAACACCCCGCAATTGATGGTTTCAGCGCCCTGCCCAGGATGGAATGAAAAGCTTTTCAGGAGTCAGCCCAATGGAGTTGAAGACCATGAAATCCCGAACCGATACATTCTCGTTTCCCCCATCGCGCGGCCTCAAGCTGGCGGCGCTGGCCCTTGGCAGCAGCCTGCTCCTGGCCGGTTGCGCCGGCAACCCGCCGACCGAGCAGTACGCGGTCACCCAATCAGCCGTCAACGACGCCGTCAGTGCGGGCGGCACCGAGTTCGCCGCCGTGGAAATGAAAACCGCGCAGGACAAACTCAAACAAGCCGAAATCGCCATGCACGACAAAAAGTACGACCAGGCCCGGATGCTCGCCGAGCAGGCCGAGTGGGATGCGCGCGTGGCCGAACGCAAGGCCCAGGCGATGAAAGCCGAACAGACACAGAAGGATTCGCAGCAAGGCGTTCAGGAACTGCGTCAGGAAAGCCAGCGCACCGTTCAGTAACGGCGCGGCCAGACGTACTTCTTCAATCGACTCAAAGGACGACATCATGAATTCCCGACAATTAATGATCCCTGCCCTGCTGGCTGCCAGCGTTGCACTGGCGGCTTGCTCTACCCCTCCGAACCCCAGCCTGGAACAGGCCCGCAGCAACTACGCCGGCCTGCAGGCCAACCCGCAAGCGAGCAAAGTCGCAGCCCTGGAAACCAAGGAAGCCAGCGACTATCTGGACAAGGCCGACAAGGCCTACCTGGACAAGGAGGATGCGGCCAAAGTCGACCAGCTCGCCTATCTGACTAACCAGCGCGTCGAAGTGGCCAAGCAAACCATCGCCCTGCGCACCGCTGAAGCCAATCTGAAAAACGCCTCCGCACAACGGGCCCAGGCGCGTCTGGAGGCTCGAGACCAGCAGATCAAACAGCTGCAGAACAGCCTCAATGCCAAACAGACCGAGCGCGGGACGCTGGTGACCTTTGGCGATGTGCTGTTCGCCACGGACAAGGCCGAGCTGAACTCCAACGGCATGATGAACATCAACAAACTGGCGCAGTACCTCCAGGAAAACCCCGACCGCAAAGTGATTGTCGAGGGTTATACCGACAGCACCGGTACGGCGTCGCACAACCAGTCGCTGTCGGAACGGCGCGCACAATCGGTGCGTACGGCGCTGGTGAAGATGGGCGTCGATCCCGCGCGAATCGTGGCGCAGGGGTACGGCAAGGAATATCCGGTGGCGGACAACACCAGCACCTCGGGCCGGGCGATGAACCGTCGGGTGGAGGTGACTATTTCCAATGACAATCAACCGGTGATGCCGCGTTCGGCGATTAGTGCCACACAGTAATTGCAGGTGATAAACAACGGCCCTGCCCGGCTTGCTCAGGCAGGGCTTGCTGGCACTGTCACTTATGACAGTAGTCAAGATTTAATACACAGCTTAGTTTGGCTCCACGCACCCTTCTAAGTGCAAAGGAGCAAATACTATGCGTCGGGCCATGCTGTTTTTCCTGTCAATAACTCTGGCGGGGTGCATGCTATCTGAAACACCTTCAAACTCTCCCCCTTTCAAGGACTTTGAGTATGGCGAGAGCGACGCCATACCTAACGAACTACCCTTACCCAACGAAGGCATCAACCAGCGACCTGTGACAGGCGTCAAAACGGTTCTGGTCAGTGTGGTGCACTGGCAAGATGGAGACAGCCTGAACGATCCCTTGATCGAGAAACATACACTTTCCGACGATCCCGATTCGTTGCGCTCTTACATTCTGGCCGCCTCGCAGGGAAAGTTGACACTCAATGGTCAAGTGATCACCTACACCTCCGGCCCTCGACCGGAGATTTGCAAAAGCGGTACGCCAATGCCAATGTCCCTCGCGACCTCGGAAGGTGATAAGGCGGCAAGAGCAAACGGGCTTGACCCTGCCAAGTTCGATTTCCTGATTAACCTGATTGATTGTGGAGGGGCTGGATCAGCGCTACAGCCGGGTCGGATAATCGGTGTTTACGGCCAATCTCTCAGCCCACACGTTTACAAGCACGAGTTTGGCCACAGCCTGGGTTACGCCCACGGCAGCACATACATCAAATGCCCGAAAGACGGCGAGACTGTCAGCGCTCCGGAAGGATGTACAACAGTCGGGTACGGTGACACGGGGGATTCGGTTTCAGGAGGTGGAACACTCTATCCAGCCTTCAATCGTTGGTATTCCGGCTGGCTTGATGAAGTGCAGGCTACAACGATCAAAACAACAGGTCTCTATCGTCTCGGCGTTCTCGGCAGCGGCAACCCTCAGTTGTATCTCATCGAACGTCCGGGCAACGGTGCAAGAACAAGAAATTATTTATCACTGGAGTATCGTAAACCGACGACCTTCGACAACTTTCCACCTGAGGACAACAGAGTCACAGGTGTATGGGCAAGATACAGCACTCTTGTTTACTACAGCAGCTACATGGTCAATGCCCAACTTGATGGCACACCGGAAACGGCGACTACGTCCGATCCGACATTACAACCAGTCAGAACATTGGTGGATGACGATGCCAAAATAAAAGTAAGAGTTTGCTCCACCGAAACGACTGGGGCCTCGATCGCGGTGTCTGTCGACGGAGAAACATTACCTGCCTGTGAGACTCCCCTCATAAGTTCCCCACTACAGGGCGCAGTTACCGGTCCATTCCCGATATTTTCCGGTAGATCTTTATTACCTGGAGCTACAGTTACTGTAATTTCCAACGGCAATCCCGGTGATGTGCTTGCCACCACCATGGTGGATGCTCTGGGACATTGGTCGGTTCGCTCAAATAAAGAGCTGAGAAGGGGCACAAGATGGATTCAAGCAGGCGAATCACTGCAGGGCCTGCCCAGCAAGTGGAGTGAGGGCCGTAGTTTCCATGTTATCGATCGTTGAGCGAAACGAATACAATGCCCGGAAATCAGGAGTTCAGTGCCTGTATGTTATTTCAATACCCTGACGCCCGGTAAATCGGAAGGCCTATCTCTAATCAGATAGGCCTTATCAACTAGAGACCTTATGGCTCCAGCTTCTGCGGCGTTTCCTGCCCCATGCAACGCACGGCTTTTTTCTTGCTGTCGACCAGTACGCCCGTCAGGCCTTTCTGTTCCATGTCGAACAGCACCAGCACGCCATCGATGCACTGCGCCACTTGCGCGGCCGGTTCCAGGGAGACCTTGTAGTCTTCGCCCGGCACGGTCTTGAGCATGGTGAATTCGTTGAGCAGCAACGCGTCCTCCGGTTTGGCGAAGTGCAGGTAGCCGTACCACCACAGGGCACCGACGGTGCCGAGGATGCTGCAGATACCGGTGATGATCAGCGGGATGGCGTTACGTTCTTCACTCATTGCGGACTCTCTGGTGGTTCATCTTCAGAATTCGGGGGTGCCGGGTAATTGGGGATTTCACCCAAGCGGCGCAGGCCGTTGAAATGCTGCGGGTCATCCAGATAGCGCAGCATGACTGTGCGCCAGACCGGGTCGGCGAACGTCTGCACATGACCGCCACGGGTCAGTTGCAGCACCCGCGGCGGCGGCGCAGCTTGATACAGTCGGATGCCGTTGGAAAGAGGCACGATCGGATCGTCGATGCTGTGGTAGAGCAGTTTCGGTACGTCCTTGAGCTGCGCCATGGAGTTGATCGCGCTGTCGCCATCCGGCACCAGCCATGACAGCGGCACCTGGAACGTCCAGAACACCCATGAATGGCTCAACGCATACTGACCGACGCTGCGGTAACTGGCGGGTACGCCATCGAGCACGATGGCCTTGAGTTGTTTCTGTCGTTGCGGGTGCCGGGCCAGGTAATGCACGGCCATCGAGCCACCGAGGCTCTGGCCGAGCAGGATCAGCGGCTTGCCTTGAACCTCTGGCGCCTTGTCCAGCCAGGCGAACGCCGCATCGATGTCCTGATAGATTGCCGGCAGGCTGGGTTCGCCTTCGGACAGGCCATAACCGCGATAATCAACAAGCAACACCTGGTAACCATTTTCCGGCAACCAAAAGCTGCCGCCGAGGTGCATGGGCAGGTTGCCGCCGTTGCCGTGCAGGTGCAGCACCGTGCCCTTGACCTCGACGCCCTGCTTCGCCGGCAGCCACCAGGCGTTCAGCTTGAGGCCGTCGGCAGTGATCAGGGTGACGGTGCGGTATTCGAGCCCGGCCTTGTCCGGGGTGAACATCTGGCCGGGTTCGGGGTAGAACAGCAGCGAACTGCAACCGTTCAAGGCCAGGAGAAGGCAGACGATGCCGAGGATTCTCATCCGTTGAAACCTCGCAGTGTGGAGTTGAAACACGGAGCAAATGTGGGAGCGAGCCTGCTCGCGAATGCGGTCTGACATTCAACACTTCTATTATCTGACACACCGCTTTCGCGAGCAGGCTCGCTCCCACAGGTGACCTCATCGGGCTTACAAAATGTTGGAGTAATCCGCCTCGATCCGGTCCAGGCTCAGGTGGTTGAGGAAGTTGGAGAAGCACATCCACGCCGACAACGCGTTCATGTCGCGGAACTGTTCCGGCAGGTACTTGGGCGGCACCACCAGGCCTTCATCCACCAGCTGGCGCAAGGTGCGCATGTCTTCCAGGGTGGTCTTGCCGCAGAACAACAGCGGTATCTGCTCCAGCTTGCCTTTGCGCACGGCCAGTTGAATGTAGTTGTAAATCATGATGAAGCCCTTGAGGTAGGACAAGTCTTTGGTAAATGGCAGACCTGTCGGCACCGAGCCGCGGAACACGCGACTGGCGTTGCTGTAGCTCTCGGGCATTTCGAAACCCTGCTCGCGGAAGAACTCGAACACCTGCAGGAAGTCCGCGCCCTCCTCCACCATGTGAATGGCGCGGGTGCGGTTGGTGAGTTTGCGCAGGCGGCTCGGGTACGAGGCGAAGGTGATGATTTCCATCAGGATCGCCAGGCCTTCCTGGGTCACCGTCGACGAGGGCGGCCCCTTGGCCAGGAAGGTGCAGATCGGCTGGTTCAGGCCGTTGAGCGTGGTGCCGACGTGCACTAGCCCTTCGTGGACTTCCAGGGCGCGCACGTCGCGGTTGTTGAACATCGCGTCGGAGCGGATCTTGATGTAGTCGGCGCCGGCCGCCGCGTCGGCGACGATGCCGTCGGACTCGAACACCCGAATGGTCTCCTCGGCTTCGCCAAACACCTTGTTCAAGCGATGCTGCAACATGTCGACCGCATCCTTGGCCGTCAGCGTCTTCGGTTCATCTTTCAGATCGCCACGGCCGTCGATGTTGTTCAGGTATTCGGACAACATCATGCCCAGGTCAGACAGGGTCGGGTCGCCAGCGTGGAACGCGTCGGACGCGGCGCCGTACAACTCCTGGGAAATCAGGCCGAAATCCTCGGTGCCACGCGCTTCGAGCATGCGGATCACCATGCGGTATTCCTTGCACATTCGCCGCATGATCTGGCCGACCGGGTTGAACTGGCCGAGCTGGCGGGTGATGTCGCGCTCGATGTTCTGGAACTCCAGCTTCACTTTGCTGGAATCGAATGCCAACGGCCGGTTGAGGTAATAGTCGCGGTCCACCGCCGGCATTTCCTTGCCCTTGGCCTTGAGGAAGCCCTTGCGAATATTGTCGTCCCATTTGACCGCATCGAGTACGCGGATCGGCGTCTGTGCCAGCACGATGCGATCGGACAAAATGCGTATCGACTGTTGGTAATCGTCCACGCGAAACTCCTGTAGAAACCCGTTGTTGCCGGTTATTTGGCTTTGGCCTGACGCTGATAGCGGACCGCTTCGACGAACACATCGGAATTGGCCGGGTCGTCGAGGTAGGCGGCAACCTGATCCACGTTGCTGTCGATCAATACGCCGTCGCCGTCATTGGTCTGGAAGCTTTCGCCACTCAGGGCTTTCTGCTTGATGGCTTGATTGATTTGTTCGAGGTCGAGGTTGTACACCACAAGCTCATGTTTGTCGGTCAGTTCAAACCCGCCAAGGGTGAAATGCCCGCCGAATTGCGCCGGCACCTTCGCCGACAGGTACCAGCGGTTGCCATGGCGCGTCACCGTGAAGGGATAGGCCTCCCGTTCCCTGGGCCTGGCCCGGTAATAGCTGACGGCCTGATAGCGGTTGTCACCGATGCGGGTCAGCTCGAGGTTGAGCGCCTCGCCCCAGGCATTGGTGCTGGTCCACTTGCCGAGCAATCCTTTGGGCGCGGCCTGGCTTGCAGGCAGCGGTTCCTTGAAGGTCACCAGACAGCCACTGAGCAGCAGGAACGACAAGGCGATCACAACGACACGCCAGGCTTTCATTCAATACTCCCTATGAACATACGTCGCCCTGAAGTGGATACCTTCCCCTGTGGGAGCGAGCTTGCTCCCACAGGGTGAAGCACCAGCCCGGCTTACACCGACGCCAGCACCAGGTGCATATAGCGCGTCAGGATGCCGAGCATTTCCTCTTCGGCGGCCGGCTCGTCTACGTTGAGCAGCCCCTGATATTCCATCCGGCCGATAATCGCCGTCAACACCTTGGCATCCTGATGCGGCTCGCGCGAGCCCAGCACCTGGAACAGCTGGCAAGAGCCCTGCAACAGGATCTGCTGATGCGAGCGCACCAGCTCGGCCAGGCGCGGGTTGAGCAATGCTTCCTGGCGAAACGCCTGCTCAGCCATCAAATGTTCACGGCGATTGACCAGTTGCCGGTGAACGTAATCGGTCATCAGCCGGGCAATGTCGTCCGCCAGTTTCGAACGCGCCTGCGGGCTGCCATCGCCACTGGCGATCATGTCGCGCAGCAGGCCTTCGTTGTTCACCCACAGCTTGCCCATGTACGCCGCACTGCGTTCCACGTATTGGGCGAAGGTATCGGTGAGCAGGTCATCGATATCCTTGAAATAGTAAGTGGTCGCCGACAACGGCACTTGCGCCTCGGCGGCCACCGCACGGTGCCGTACGGCGCGCACGCCATCGCGCACGACAATGCGCATGGCGGCGTCGAGAATGTCCTGTCGACGCTGCTCGCTGCCCTGTCGGCTGGCCTTGCGGCCCTGGTACTGAACACTTTCAGCGACCGCAGTGGCGACACCCGCTGCACCTTCTTGAGCCATTGCACGAATCACGACAGGTATTTCCTCTCAGATGAAAGTAACAAGTTGATACGTTTGTACCAGACAGGCAATAAAAAACCGCCTGAAAAGGCGGTTTTTTAATTGAAACACTTACGCTTGCGGCCGCATGTGCGGGAACAGGATCACGTCGCGGATCGACGGTGAATTGGTCAGCAGCATCACCAGGCGGTCGATACCGATGCCTTCACCCGCCGTTGGCGGCATGCCGTACTCCAGCGCACGCACGAAGTCGGCGTCGTAGTGCATGGCTTCGTCGTCGCCGGCGTCCTTGTCGGCCACCTGGGCCATGAAACGCTCGGCCTGGTCTTCCGCGTCGTTCAACTCGGAGTAGGCGTTGGCGATTTCACGACCACCGATGAACAGCTCGAAACGGTCGGTGACGTTCGGGTTCTCGTCGTTGCGACGGGCCAGCGGCGACACTTCGAACGGGTACTGGGTAATGAAGTGCGGCTGCTCCAGCTTGTGCTCGACCAGTTCTTCGAAAATCATCACCTGCAATTTGCCCAGGCCTTCGAAGCCCAGCACCTTGGCGCCGGCTTTCTTGGCGATGGCACGGGCCTTGTCGATGTCGTTCAGGTCGTCAGCGGTCAACTCGGGGTTGTACTTGAGGATCGAGTCGAACACCGACAGACGCACGAACGGCTCGCCGAAGTGGAACACCTTGTCGCCGTACGGCACGTCGGTGCTGCCCAGGACCAGCTGAGCCAGTTCGCGGAACAGTTCTTCGGTCAGGTCCATGTTGTCTTCGTAGTCGGCGTAGGCCTGGTAGAACTCCAACATGGTGAATTCAGGGTTGTGACGAGTCGAAACGCCTTCGTTTCGGAAGTTGCGGTTGATCTCGAACACTTTCTCGAAGCCACCAACAACCAGGCGCTTGAGGTACAGCTCCGGCGCGATACGCAGGAACATGCCCATGTCCAGCGCGTTGTGGTGAGTCTCGAACGGCTTGGCTGCCGCGCCGCCAGGAATGGTCTGCAGCATCGGCGTTTCCACTTCCAGGAAGTCACGCTGCATCAGGAAGCTGCGGATGTGGGCGATGACTTGCGAACGCACGCGGAACGTCTGGCGCACGTCTTCGTTGACGATCAGGTCAACGTAGCGCTGGCGGTAGCGCTGTTCGGTGTCGGTCAGGCCGTGGTGCTTGTCCGGCAGCGGGCGCAGGGATTTGGTCAGCAGGCGCACGTTGGTCATTTCAACGTACAGGTCGCCCTTGCCGGAACGGGCCAGGGTGCCTTCGGCGGCAATGATGTCGCCCATGTCCCAGGTTTTCACCGCGGCCAGGGTTTCTTCGGACAGGGTCTTGCGGTTGACGTAGACCTGGATGCGACCGGTCATGTCCTGGATCACCATGAACGAGCCACGGTTGAGCATGATACGACCGGCAACCTTGACCGGGATCGCAGCCTCTGCCAGCTCTTCCTTGGTCTTGTCCGCGTACTGTTTCTGCAGTTGCTCGCAGTAGTTTTCGCGGCGGAAGTCATTCGGGAAGGCATTGCCCTTGGCGCGCTCGGCAGCAAGCTTTTCCTTGCGCAGGGCGATCAGGGAGTTTTCTTCCTGTTGCAGGGCTTGCGGATCGAGTTCTTGGTCGCTCATGTCTTTAAATATTCCATCTGGTTGTTGTCCCCGGCCTGCGGCCGGGGATCGCCGGCAAGCCGGCTCCTACAGGGGATCGCGGTATTACAGCCCGGACTTCAGGCTGGCTTCCAGGTATTCGTCGATGTCGCCATCGAGCACCTTGTCGCAGTCGCTGCGTTCGATGTTGGTGCGCAGATCCTTGATCCGCGAGGCATCGAGCACGTACGAACGGATCTGGTGACCCCAGCCGATATCGGACTTGGTGTCTTCCAGCGCCTGGGACGCCGCGTTGCGCTTCTGCATTTCCTGCTCGTACAACTTGGCCCGCAGCATTTTCATGGCGGTGTCCTTGTTGGCGTGCTGGGAACGTTCGTTCTGGCAGCTGACCACGGTGTTGGTCGGTACGTGGGTGATACGTACGGCCGAGTCGGTGGTGTTTACGTGCTGACCACCGGCACCGGAGGAACGATAGGTGTCGATCCGCAGGTCTGCCGGGTTGATTTCGATTTCCACCTTGTCATCGATCTCTGGCGAGACGAAAACTGCAGAGAACGAGGTGTGGCGACGGTTGCCGGAGTCGAACGGGCTCTTGCGCACCAGGCGGTGCACGCCGATCTCGGTGCGCAACCAGCCAAAGGCGTATTCGCCCTTGATGTGCACGGTCGCGCCCTTGATCCCGGCGACTTCACCGGCGGACAGTTCCATGATGGTCGCGTCGAAGCCGCGCTTGTCGGCCCAGCGCAGGTACATGCGCAGCAGGATGTTGGCCCAGTCCTGGGCTTCGGTGCCGCCGGAACCGGCCTGGATGTCCAGGTAGGCGTTGTTCGGGTCCATTTCGTGGCTGAACATGCGGCGGAATTCCAGCTTGGCCAGATTTTCCTCGAGACGGGCCAGCTCGGCGACGACATCGCCCACTGCGCCTTCGTCGTTTTCTTCGACGGCCATGTCCAGCAGGTCGCGGCAATCGGCCAGACCGGTGTTCAGCTCGTCGAGGGTTTCGACGATCTGCGCCAGCGCAGAGCGCTCGCGGCCCAGCTCCTGGGCGTATTCAGGTTTGTTCCAGACACTCGGATCTTCAAGCTCGCGATTGACTTCGGTCAGACGCTCATGCTTTTGATCGTAGTCAAAGATACCCCCGAATAGTTTCGGAGCGCTCGGACAGGTCCTTGATGGTGTTCAGGATCGGGTTGATTTCCATGACGGGCAGCACTCGTTGGCGAACTTTTGAAAGCCGGCGAGTATACCGGGAAACGGCCGGCAACGGCAGTCCGCTTGGCTGAAAAGGCAGGTTTAGCGGCGATCCCTGCAACGACGCAGAACCCTGTGGGAGCCGGCGGTGCGGCGATCCGACTTGCCCGCGATGACGGTATGTCAGCCGAAGAAAGTTTCGACCGTCAGGCCCTCATCGCGGGCAAGCCCGCTCCCACAGGTACTATGTCGCCCGGTAGAAATTGCAGATCACTCCACCCCCACCTGATTACGCCCATTGTTCTTCGCCGAATACAGCCCCTTGTCCGCCGCCGAGATCAGCTCTCGGCAATTACTGCCGGCTTTCGGGGTGATGGTCGACAGGCCGATGCTGATGGTCAGGCTCGACCCTTCGCTTGGCGAATTGTGCGGGATCTTCAGCGCTGCCACGGTCTGGCGCAGCTTTTCCGCCACCAGCCGCGCGCCGCCCGGTGAGGTGTTGGGCAGCACCAGGGCGAATTCTTCGCCGCCGTAGCGGGCCGGCAGGTCCGAAGGTCGGGCGCTGGCGTCCTTGATCGCCGCGGCGACCTTGCGCAGGGCTTCGTCGCCCTCCAGGTGGCCGAAGCTGTCGTTGTAGGCCTTGAAATAGTCCACGTCGATCATCAGCAACGACAACTGGCTTTGTTCACGCACCGAACGGCGCCACTCCAGCTCCATGTATTCATCAAAGTGCCGGCGGTTCGACAGGCCGGTCAGGCCATCGGAGTTCATCAGGCGTTGCAACACCAGGTTGGTGTCGAGCAGTTGCTGCTGGCTGACCCGCAATGCGCGATAGGCCGCGTCCCGCTGCAGCAGGGTCATGTAGGAGCGCGAGTGATAGCGGATGCGCGCGACCAGTTCGATGTTGTCCGGCAGCTTGACCAGGTAATCGTTGGCCCCGGCCGCGAAGGCCGCGCTCTTGATCAGCGGGTCTTCCTTGGTCGACAGGACGATGATCGGGATGTCCTTGGTCGCCGGGTGATTGCGGTACTCGCGCACCAGGCTCAGGCCGTCGAGGCCGGGCATGACCAGATCCTGCAGGATCACCGTCGGCTTGATGCGCACCGCGTGGGCGATGGCCTGGTGCGGGTCGGCGCAGAAGTGGAAGTCGATATTCTCTTCGTTCGCCAGACCCCGGCGCACGGCTTCGCCGATCATGGCCTGGTCGTCCACCAGCAACACCATGGCGGCGTTTTCGTCGGTCTTGAAGTCGTCCAGCTGTAATTCATTCATGTGCGGTCACCTGAGTACTGCCTGGGCCAGGATTGCGGGAAAAGGTGCTCATTTAGCGAAAATCTCCAGCAATCGTGGCGCTATCTTGTCCAGCGGGCGAATCTCCACGGCAGCGTCGATGGCCGCTGCCGCCTTCGGCATGCCGTACACCGCACTGCTGCCCTGGTCTTGTGCGATGGTCAGGTAACCCTGTTGGCGCATGAGTTTAAGCCCCTGGGCGCCATCACGCCCCATGCCGGTGAGCAAAACCCCCACGGCATCACCGTTCCAGTGACTGGCCACGCTCTCGAAGAACACATCGATGGAGGGCCGGTAGATCTCGTTGACCGGTTCGGCGGTGTAGGCCAGCGTGCCGTTTTTCAGCAAGCGAATATGGTGGTTGGTGCCGGCCAGCAACACCGTGCCGCCTTGCGGCGTCTCGCCTTCCTGGGCCAGGCGCACCCTGAGACCGCTGGCGCTGCCGAGCCATTCGGCCATGCCGGCGGCAAACACCTGGTCAACGTGCTGCACCAGCACGATGGCCGGCGAGAAATCACGCGGCAGTCCCTTGAGCAAGACTTCCAGCGCCGCCGGCCCGCCGGCCGATGAGCCAATGGCGATCAGGCTCTGGCGTGAACCCGAATGGCGCAATGGTGCCGGCGCCGAGCGCAGGCGGTTGCCCTTGTCGCCGATCAGCCAGCCGATGTTCATGATCTTGCGCAACAACGGCGCAGCCGCTTCCTGGGCGTTGCCGGCGCCGACGGTCGGGGTGTCGACCACGTCCAGCGCACCGTGACCCATGGCCTCGAACACCCGGTGCACGTTCTGCTGGCGATCCACGGTGACGATGACGATGGCACACGGCGTCTCGGCCATGATCCGCCGCGTGGCTTCGACGCCATCCATCACCGGCATGATCAGGTCCATCAGGATCAGGTCCGGCGTGTCCTGCGCACAATGGCGGACCGCTTCGGCGCCATTGCCGGCGACCCAGACCACCTCGTGCGTCGGCTCGAATGCCAGGGCGCGGCGCAGGGCCTCCACCGCCATGGGCATGTCGTTGACGATAGCAATCCTCATGCCCGCGCTCCTCCGATGAGCTCGACCACTGCATCGAGCAAGGCGTCGTCATGAAAACTGGCCTTGGCTAGATAATAGTCGGCCCCGGCATCCAGTCCACGGCGCCGGTCCTCTTCACGATCCTTGTAGGACACCACCATCACCGGCAGCGATTGCAGGCGATTGTCGCGACGCAGCAGCGTGACCAGTTCGATGCCGTCCATGCGTGGCATATCTATGTCGGTGATCAACAGATCGAAATCCTCCGAACGCAGCGCGTTCCAGCCGTCCATGCCATCTACCGCAACCGCCACGTCGTAGCCGCGATTGAGCAACAGCTTGCGTTGCAACTCTCGCACGGTCAGGGAATCGTCCACCACCAGAATTCGTTTGCGGGCCGCCTCGACCACCTGATTGCTGTGACGGGCTATGCGCTCCAGGCGCCCGGTGTTGAGGAGTTTTTCCACCGACCGCAGCATGTCTTCGACATCGACGATCAGCACCACCGAACCGTCGTCGAGCAAGGCCCCGGCGGAGATGTCCTGCACCTTGCCCAGACGCTCATCCAGCGGCAGCACCACCAGCGTGCGCTCACCGATAAAGCGCTCCACCGCCACCCCGTAGATCGCATCGCGCTCGCGAATCACCACGACCTTCAGGGTTTGCCCGCTGTCCTGGCTGGCCGGGCGGTGCAGCAACTGGCTGGCCGCCACCAGACCGACATGCCGGCCTTCGTGCCAGAAGTGCTGGCGACCTTCGACCTGGACGATATCCGCCGGCTCCAGATCACACATGCGCTCGATGTGCGCCAGCGGGAAGGCATAGGCTTCGTCGCCGACTTCCACGACCAGGCTGCGCACCACCGACAGGGTCAGCGGCACTTCGAGGTGGAAGCGACTGCCCTCGCCCGCCGTTTGCTCCAGCACCACCGCGCCGCGCAACTGCCGGACCATGTGCTGCACCGCATCCAGGCCGACGCCCCGACCGGACACCTCGGTGACCGTGTCGCGCAGACTGAAACCGGGCAGGAACAGGAACGTCAGCAGCTCTTCTTCGCTCAACTGCGCGGCGGTTTGCGCGGGCGACAAACTGCGCTCGACGATGCTGCGACGGACCTTCTCCAGGTCGACGCCGTTACCGTCATCGCTCAACTCGAGTACCAGCAGGCCGGCTTGATGAGACGCGCGCAGGCGGATCAGACCTTCCGCCGGCTTGCCCGCCAGCAGGCGCTGCTCCGGGGTTTCGATGCCGTGGTCGACCGCGTTGCGCAACAGATGCGTCAGCGGCGCTTCGAGCTTTTCCAGGACGTCGCGGTCGACCTGAGTCTTCTCGCCGTCGATTTCCAGGCGCACCTGTTTGCCCAGGTCGCGCCCCAGATCCCGGACCATGCGCACCTGCCCGGTCAGCACATCGGCAAACGGCCGCATGCGGCAAGCCAGCGCCGTGTCGTACAACACCTGCGCCCGCTGGCTGGCCTGCCAGGCGAATTCATCGAGCTCGGCGTTCTTTTCCATGAGCAACTGCTGGGACTGCGCGAGCAAGCGCCGCGCATCCTCAAGGGCTTCCCGGGCCTCCAGGCTCAAGGCGTGATCCTTGAGATGCACGTTGAGATTCTCCAGCGCCCGCAGGCTGTTGCTCTGCATGCGCTTGAGGCGCTGCATGGTCGCCAGGTGCGGTTTGAGCCGCTGGGTTTCCACCAGGGATTTGCTCGACAGGTCGAGCAGGCTGTTCAGGCGCTCGGCGGTGACCCGCAGCACACGTTCACCGTTTTCGGTGGTGCGCTTGGTCTTGCGCGGGGCGGGTTCCGGTGGCGGTTCGACCACGGGCGCGGGTGCTTCGAGTTGCAACTCGGCCATCACCGGTGCTGCAGGCGCAGCCAGCGGCGCCGTCGGATCCAGCAAGTGTGCCATCAACGCCACGTAGGCCTCGATGTCCGTGGCTTGCGGACTGTTGCCCGGCGTGGCGATGCGCATCAGCAAATCGGTGCCTTGCAGCAACGCATCGATGTGCCCGGGGCGCAGCAACAGGCGCCCTTCCTGGGCACTGACCAGGCAATCTTCCATCACATGGGCAACGCTGACCCCGGCATCGACGCCAACGATCCGCGCCGCGCCCTTGAGCGAGTGCGCGGCACGCATGCACGATTCAAGCTGGTCCGACTGGGTCGGGTCGCGCTCTAGCGCCAGCAGGCCGGCGCTCAAGACCTGGGTCTGGGCTTCGGCCTCGAGGCTGAACAGCTCCAGCAAAGAGGCGTCGCGCATTTGCTCGGGGGTCATGTGAGGCTCCGGGTCACGGCGGACAGCAGCTGTTCTTCATCCAGCCAACGCAGGCTGCGACCTTTGAATTGCAACACGCCACGGGTGTATTTGGCGCTGGCCTGAGCCCCCGAGCGCGATGCGCTGTCGAGGATATGCTCGTCGATGGCGTGAATCCCGTCGACCTCGTCCACCGGCACTACCACCGGCCCGCCGTGGGCCGCGATGATCAGCATGCGCGGCATGACCCGCGCGCCCGATACCGGATTGCCGGTGGCGTCGAGCCCGAGCAGTTCCACCAGCGACAGACAGGCGACCAGCGCACCGCGCACATTCGCCACGCCGAGCAAGGCGCGCGAACGTTGATGCGGCAAGGAATGAATCGCTTGCAGCGGCGCCACCTCGACCAGACTGCGGGTCGCGAGGCCCAGCCATTCTTCACCCAGA
Source organism: Pseudomonas sp. S2_H10 (assembly GCF_054668285.1). Classification (NCBI taxonomy): domain Bacteria; kingdom Pseudomonadati; phylum Pseudomonadota; class Gammaproteobacteria; order Pseudomonadales; family Pseudomonadaceae; genus Pseudomonas; species Pseudomonas sp. S2_H10. Next base: position 4,966,833 of record NZ_CP162754.1, on the reverse strand, counting down.
CGGAACATCAACAACGAGCGGGTTTTCACCTCGCTTTCGACCGCGACGGACACCGACCCGCGATCCTCCTGCTGCAACGCATAGCGGTCGAGCAGGCGTGTGGCGGCCGCCGAGTACACCGCACAATTGCGGCAATGGATATGTTCGGCCAGCAAGGGGCAGGACTTGTCGCCGTGGATACCGATGCGGTTCCAGCAGTCGTCGATGGCCTGGGCATCCCGGGTAACGCTGAAGGTGTCGGAGGCGATCATCGTTTACGCTCACTGTCGGCGGCGCGCTCGCTGCGGGCGGCACGCTCCTGCAATCGTCTGGCTCCCGCCGCGTCGCCCTGGGCCTGCAGCAGTGCGGCCAGGTGCATCAACGCGTCGGGATGTTGCGGTTCGAGGTACAACGCCTTGCGATAAAAGCCCTGGGCCTCCAGGACATTGCCGGCGACATCGCTGAGCAGCCCCAGCCAATAGAACACCTGGGCTACCGGTTCATGACTGCGCAAATAGCTTTCACAAGCGGCCCGCGCCTCGGCGCTTTTGCCTGCGTTGGCCAGCGCGGCGATGTTCGCCAGCAGCACGGTCGTATCGCTGCCGGGCGTTTTCGGCGCAGAAGGCTGCGGCACCACACTGGCGAAGGGACGGCTGCGCACCGGCGCAGGCGCTGGCTTGCGTAACGGTTGCGGCACCGGCAAGGGCGCTGGAACGAATGCCGGCAAGGGCTCAGGGTCTGGAGTCGCCTGTCGACTGAAGGCGAAAGACTGCGCGATACCGATCGAACGCATCCCCAATCGTCCGAGCAGGCTGCCTTCGGCTGGGCCGATAAACAGCACCCCGTCAACGTGGGTCAGGCGCTTGAGCACCTCGAAAACCTGCTTCTGGGTCGGCTGGTCGAAATAGATCAGCAGGTTGCGACAAAACACGAAATCGAATGGCGGTTCACCGGCCAGCAAGCCCGGGTCCAGCAGATTGGCGACTTGCAAGCGCACCTGTTCCTGCACGCGCGGGTCCAGGCGATAGCCATCGCCCACGGCCGTGAAGTGACGGTCGCGATACGCAATGTCGTCGCCCCGAAAGGAATTCTTGCCGTACAAGGCGCGCCTGGCTTTATCCACCGACAACGGGCTGACGTCCATGCCGTCGACCTTGAACTGGTGCGGCTTGAGCCCCGCATCGAGCAACGCCATGGCGATCGAGTAGGGTTCTTCTCCCGTGGAGCACGGCAGACTGAGAGTCCGCAGGGCGCGCAGGTTGTTGATTTCGCTCAGGCGCTTGCTCGCCAGTTTCGCCAGGGTGGCGAAGGACTCCGGATAGCGGAAGAACCAGGTTTCCGGAACGATCACCGCTTCGATCAATGCCTGCTGCTCGTCCCGCGAGCCCTGCAAGGTGCGCCAATATTCATCGGCCGACACGGCTTGCGCAACGATGCTGCGCTGGCGCACCGCTCGCTCGATGATCGCAGGTCCCACCGAGGTCACGTCGAGCCCGATGGTTTCCTTGAGGAAGTCGAAAAAACGCTGGTCACTGGTCATGACCGCGCCTCCAGCAGCGCCGGGTCCATGGGCGGCGAAGGAAACAACAAGGCGCGCACCTGATCGTTCAGCAGATCGCGGACCCGGACCCATTGCAACAGACCCTGCTCATCCTTGCGCACCGGCCCCAGGTAAGGGCTCTGGCGATTGTCCAGGCCGTAGGGCTGAAAGTCCGCCGGATCGCAGCGCAGGGTATCGGTCGCCTGTTCCAGGATCAGCCCGAGCAGTCGGGCTTCGCCGGTTTCATCCGGGCAATAGTTGACCAGCACCAGCCGGGTGCTGGTACGAGCCTGTGCAGGCGTTCCAAACGTCAGCGCACTCAAGTCGATCACCGGCACCACGGTGCCGCGATAGGCGAACACCCCGGCGACCCAGGCGGGGGCATGGGCAATCGGCTTCAAGGGCAGGCGCGGCAGCACTTCCGCCACTTCGACAGCCTTCAAGGCATAGCGCTCGTTGCCGATGCGAAACACCAGGAACAATGCATGCGGCGCCTGCTTCACGGCAGCGCGTTTGGCCGTGATTTCGCTCATCAGACTTTGAATCGCGAAACGCCGCTGCGCAGCCCGACGGCCACCTGGCTCAGCTCATCGATGGCGAAACTGGCCTGGCGCAGGGACTCGACCGTCTGGCTGCTGGCATCACCCAACTGCACCAGCGCATGGTTGATCTGCTCGGCCCCCGTGGCCTGGGCCTGCATGCCTTCGTTGACCATCAGCACCCGTGGCGCCAGCGCCTGGACCTGATGAATGATCTGCGACAACTGCTCGCCGACCTGCTGCACCTCGGACATGCCGCGACGCACTTCTTCGGAGAACTTGTCCATGCCCATGACCCCGGCCGACACCGCCGACTGGATCTCGCGCACCATTTGCTCGATGTCGTAGGTGGCCACCGCCGTCTGGTCCGCCAGGCGCCGCACTTCGGTGGCGACCACGGCAAAACCGCGCCCGTACTCGCCGGCCTTCTCGGCCTCGATGGCAGCGTTGAGCGACAGCAGGTTGGTCTGGTCGGCGACCTTGACGATGGTCACCACCACCTGATTGATGTTGCCGGCCTTCTCGTTGAGGATCGCCAGCTTGGCGTTGACCAGGTCGGCCGCGCCCATCACCGAGTGCATGGTTTCTTCCATGCGTGCCAGGCCCTGTTGCCCGGAACCGGCGGCCACGGAAGCCTGGTCGGCGGCGGTGGAGACCTCGGTCATGGTGCGCACCAGATCCCGGGAAGTGGCGGCGATCTCACGGGAGGTCGCGCCGATTTCGGTGGTGGTGGCGGCGGTTTCCGTGGCGGTGGCTTGCTGCTGCTTGGACGTCGCGGCGATCTCGGTCACCGACGTGGTCACCTGCACCGACGAGCGCTGAGCCTGGGATACCAGGGAAGTGAGCTCGGTCATCATGTCGTTGAAGCCGGTTTCCACCGCACCGAACTCGTCCTTGCGCTCCAGGTTCAGACGGCTGCTGAGGTCACCGGTGCGCATGATTTCGAGAATCTTCACGATGCGGTTCATCGGCGCCATGATGGCGCGCATCAGCAGCAGACCGCAGAGGCCGGCGGCCAGCACCGCCACCAGCAGGGAAATGCCCATGATGGTTTTGGCGGTGACTACCGCATCGTCGATGGCTGCGATGTCCCTGTCTGCCACCGACTTGTTGTGACGTAAAATGTCATTGAGTTTCATGCGGCCCGCCGTCCAGGCCGGGGTCAGTTCGCCCTTGTACAGGTTGATGGCTTCGCTGTTCTGGTTGCGTTTATACAACTCGATCACCGCCGCCAGAATACGGTGGTAGTCCTCGCTGCGTTTTTCGAACTCAGCGTACTGGACCCGGTCCTCTTCGTCGGCAATCGTCCCTCGGTAGAGTTCCATCTGCTCTTGCAGCCGCGCGGCGTAAGCCTTGAAGTTTTCAGTATCCTCGGCACTGAAGCCCTGCCCTGCCTCCAGACCCAGCATGGCCTGAATGCGCAGGTAGCTGTCGGACCAGGCGCCCCGAATCATCGAGCTGTAATACAAGCCTGGCAGCGCATCTTCACGAACGCTGGCTTCACTGCTTTCGATCTTCAACAGGCGGGAATACGAGACGACCACCATCAGCAACATGATGGCGATAATTACCGCAAAGCTCGCCAAAATGCGTTGGCGCAACGTCCAGTTCTTCACAGTCAATCCTCGGGCCTGATTCGAAATGCGGGGAGTATAGCCGAGGGCGGTGTTTCATTTATAAGACGGATGCACGCCGCCGCTCATCCCGCGGACAAGCCGGTGGGCTCTGGATGGGGAATGTCCGCTAAAGGAGGGGATGAGTGCCAGTGGCGACTGGGTAGAAACGGGCGACGGATCGGCCATTGGGGATGGGGTGTGGCTGAAAACGCCATCGCGAGCAGGCTCGCTCCCACATTTGACTGCGTCGTGCGCAAATCCTGAGCCTGGCGAGGAACTCTGTAGGAGCTGGCTTGCCAGCGAAAGCGTCGTGTCAGACAACCGATTACTGACTGAATGACCGCCTTCGCTGGCAAGCCAGCGCCCACAATTACATCGAAGCCTGGCGCACCTGTTTCTCGAGCTCGGCCTTCAACCCCGGCTCCAGCTTGAGTTGCCGCGCCAGTTCATCCAGGTAGGACTTCTCCATGAAGTTCTCCTCGTCGACCATCATCACACTCGCGATGTACATCTCGGCGGCGGTCTCCGGCGTGCGCGCGGCACGGGCGACGTCGGCGGGGTCCAGCGGCTTGTTGAGTTCGGCGTGCAGCCAGTGTTGCAGCTCCTGGTCATTATCGAGCTTGATGAACTCGCCCTCGATCAGTGCGCGCTCACGTTCGTCGACATGTCCGTCAGCCTTGGCCGCGGCCACCAGCGCCCTGAGAATCGCCTGGCTGTGCTGCTCGACTTGCGCGGCAGGCAAGCGGTCGAGGGTTTGCGGTTCAGTTTCTGGCGCAGTGCCCTGCTGGGCCTGCCAGTTGCCGTAGGCCTTGTAGGCCAGCACGCCCAACGCGGCGAGTCCGCCGTAGACCGCGACCTTGCCCCCGACTTTACGGGCCTTTTTGCTGCCCAGCAGCAAGCCCATGGCGCCGGCCGCCAATGCCCCGCCGCTTGCGCCGGAGAGCAGACCACCGAGGGCACCGGAGCTGCCGCTCGTGCCTTTTTGCGAAGAGCTGCCAGCCTTGTTCTGCAACAGGTCCTGACCGGATTTGAGCAGTTGATCAAGCAATCCACGGGTGTTCATTTTTCGCCTCCACAGGACGTTTAACCTGAAATAAGGCCACCAGCCTAGTTGGAAAGTGCCCACGCCCCGTGCGCGAGAGTGCTTCCAGATGTTGCATCGAGACGCTATCTATCGAAAAAAAAGATATAGACTCTCGCTAATCGATAAAAACAGCCCACCGGGTACTTTCCCATGATGACCTTGCGTCAGATCCGCCATTTCATCGCCGTGGCCGAGACCGGTTCGATCTCCGCCGCCGCGCAGACCGCGTTCATTTCCCAGTCGACCCTGACCCTGGCGATCCAGCAACTGGAGGAAGAAATCGGCGTCAGCCTGTTCAGCCGCCACGCCAAAGGCATGACCCTGACCCACCAGGGCCATCAATTCCTGCGTCAGGCGCACCTGATCCTGGCCACCGTGGATAACGCCAAGCGCAGCCTGCAACAGAGCACCGACCAGGTGGCCGGGCAGTTGATCGTCGGCGTGACCAGCCTGGTGGCCGGGTATTACCTGGCGGACTTGCTCACCCGCTTCCAGCGCGCCTACCCCAACGTGGAAATCCGCGTGATGGAAGACGAGCGCCCGTACATCGAGCATTTGCTGGTCAGCGGCGAGATCGATGTCGGTGTGCTGATCCTCTCCAACCTCGAAGACCGCCACGCCTTGCAGACCGAAGTGCTGACTCACTCGCCGCACCGACTATGGCTGCCCGCCCAACACCCCTTGCTGGAGCACGACAGCATCAACCTCGCCGACGTGGCCCGCGAGCCGCTGATTCAGCTGAACGTCGATGAAATGGACCGCAACGCCCAGCGCATGTGGTCGGCAGCCTCCCTGCAACCGCGCATCACCCTGCGCACGGCCTCGACCGAAGCGGTGCGAAGCCTGGTGGCTGCCGGCCTCGGCGTGTCGATTCAGCCCGATATGACCTATCGCCCTTGGTCACTGGAGGGCGACATCATCGAAGCCCGACCGATTGCCGACCTCAGCCAGACCCTCGACGTCGGCCTGGCCTGGCGTCGCGGCACCGCGCGGCCGGCGCTGGTGGACCCGTTCCTCACGGTTGCACGCGAACAACCCCACGGCGGGCGCAAGCCATCTATTTAATCGAACGCCACCTTCAGTATTTAGTATTTGTTGTCCTCGGGTCCGCGCACTAGTCTTGTTACATCTATATAAGACGGCCGGGACCCCATCACTGGGAACACCATGGCCACACAAGAAAAGAGAACCCGAAAAATGGCTGGCGCGCAGACCCCGTTGTTCACCGCATTGTTGATTGATGGTGAATTAGTCGCCGGCCAAGGCTGTGTCGAGCCGATCCTCAACCCCGCCACCGGCGAAATCATCACGCAGATCGCCGAAGCCAGCACCGAGCAGGTCGAAGCCGCGATCCTTGCCGCCAACCGCGCCTTTGCCGGCTGGTCACGGACCACACCACAGCAGCGTTCCAACCTGTTGCTGGACATCGCCAACGCCATCGAAAAAAACGCCGACCTGCTGGCCCGCCTCGAATCCATGAACTGCGGCAAGCCGTTGCACCTGGCCCGTCAGGATGACCTGAGTGCCACGGTCGACGTATTCCGCTTCTTCGCCGGCGCCGTGCGTTGCCAGACCGGCCAGCTCAGTGGCGAATACCTGCCGGGCTACACCAGCATGGTCCGTCGCGATCCTATCGGAGTAGTCGCGTCGATTGCGCCGTGGAACTACCCGATCATGATGGCCGCGTGGAAAATCGCCCCGGCCCTCGCCGCCGGCAACACGCTGGTGTTCAAGCCGTCGGAACACACGCCGTTGTCGATCCTGGCCCTGGCCCCGGCACTTGCCGAAATCCTGCCACGGGGTGTGATCAACATCGTTTGCGGTGGCGGCGAAGGCGTCGGCAGCCATTTGGTCAGCCATCCAAAGATCCGCATGGTGTCGCTGACCGGCGACATCGTCACCGGTCAGAAAATCCTCCAGGCCGCAGCGAAAACCCTCAAGCGCACCCACCTCGAACTCGGCGGCAAGGCCCCGGTGATCGTCTGCAACGATGCCGACATCCAGGCGGTGGTCGAAGGCGTGCGCACTTACGGGTATTACAACGCCGGCCAGGATTGCACCGCCGCCTGCCGCATTTATGCCCAGGCCGGAATTCACGACCGTCTGGTGGCCGAACTCGGCGCGGCCGTCAGCAGCCTGCGCTTTGCCGGCAAACGCGACGCCGACAACGAAATCGGCCCGCTGATCAGCACCCGCCAGCGTGATCGCGTGGCCAGTTTTGTCGAACGCGCCCTCGGCCAGCCGCACATCGAGCGGGTCACCGGCGCGGCGGTGCATTCCGGTGCAGGCTTCTATTACCAGCCGACCCTGCTGGCCGGTTGCAAGCAAGGCGACGAGATCGTCCAGCGCGAAGTGTTCGGGCCGGTGGTCACCGTGACCCGTTTCGACGAACTGGCACAAGCGGTGGACTGGGCCAACGATTCGGAATACGGCCTGGCTTCGTCGGTCTGGACCCAGAACCTGGACAAGGCGATGCAGGTCGCGGCGCGCTTGCAGTACGGCTGCACCTGGATCAACAGCCACTTCATGCTGGTCAGCGAAATGCCCCATGGCGGCCTGAAGCGTTCGGGCTACGGCAAAGACCTGTCCAGCGACTCACTCCAGGACTACAGCGTGGTGCGGCACATCATGGCCCGCCATGGCGAGCATCTCTGACTACGCTAATAACAAGCCATCAACGGCATGCTTCACCACGTTCAAAACACTGCCCCGACCATAATTAAAGAAGAGGGAATTCCCATGTTCGTGCACAAGACCGCACTGATCAGTGCAATCACCACCGCGCTGCTGGCCAGCGCCGCTGTCCAGGCCGCCGAGCCGCTCACAGCTGTCGGGGCGGGCGAAGGCCAACTGGACATTGTGGCCTGGCCCGGTTACATCGAACGTGGCGAAAGCGACAAGGCCTATGACTGGGTGAGCGGTTTCGAGAAGGAAACCGGCTGCAAGGTCAACGTCAAGACGGCGGCCACCTCCGATGAAATGGTCAGCCTGATGGCCAAGGGCGGTTACGACCTGGTCACCGCATCCGGCGACGCCTCGCTGCGCCTGATCGTCGGCAAGCGTGTGCAACCGATCAACACCGCGTTGATCCCGAACTGGAAAAACATCGACCCGCGCCTCAAGGATGCACCCTGGTACGTGGTCAACAAGCAAACCTACGGCACCCCGTATCAGTGGGGCCCGAACGTGTTGATGTACAACACCAACGTATTCAAGACCGCGCCGACCACCTGGGGCGTGCTGTTCAATGCGCAAAACCTGCCCGACGGCAAGCCGAACAAGGGCCGCGTGCAGGCCTATGACGGCCCGATCTACATCGCCGACGCGGCGCTGTACCTGAAGTCCACCAAGCCGGAACTGGGCATCCAGAACCCCTACGAACTGACTGAAGCCCAGTACAAGGCCGTGCTCGACCTGCTGCGCGCCCAGCAGCCGTTGATTCATCGCTACTGGCATGACACCACCGTGCAAATGAGCGACTTCAAGAACGAAGGCGTGGTCGCCTCCGGCGCGTGGCCGTATCAGGTCAACGGCCTGATGAACGAGAAACAGCCAATCGCCTCGACCATCCCGAAAGAAGGCGCCACCGGTTGGGCCGACACCACCATGCTGCACACCGAGGCCAAGCACCCGAACTGCGCCTACAAGTGGATGGACTGGTCGCTGCAACCGAAAGTCCAGGGTGACGTAGCGGCGTGGTTCGGCTCGCTGCCAGCGGTTCCGGCGGCGTGCCAGGGCAGTGAACTGCTCGGCGCCGAAGGCTGCAAGACCAACGGTTTCGACCAGTTCGACAAGATCGCCTTCTGGAAAACCCCGCAGGCTGAAGGCGGCAAGTTCGTGCCGTACAGCCGCTGGACCCAGGATTACATCGCGATCATGGGCGGCCGTTAACCCTTGAAGTGAAACAGATCCCTGTGGGAGCGGGCTTGCCCGCGATAGCGGAGTGTCAGGCAACACAGTAGTGACTGTGCTGACGCCATCGCTGGCAAGCCAGCTCCCACAGTGTCACCGCCGCTGCCGCTACCGCGCTCGGCCAGCAGATAAAAGTTTTTGTTTTTTCAGAAGTCCAGGCAGGGCCGCTGCGACGGCCTTCGCCTTTTTGGAGCACCGCACCATGACGCTTGCAGTCCAGTTCACCAACGTTTCCCGTCAATTCGGCGAAGTGAAAGCCGTAGACCGGGTTTCCATCGACATCCAGGACGGCGAGTTCTTCTCCATGCTGGGGCCTTCCGGCTCGGGCAAGACCACCTGTTTGCGCCTGATCGCCGGTTTTGAACAACCGAGTGCAGGTTCCATCCGAATTCATGGCGAAGAGGCCGCCGGCCTGCCGCCGTACCAGCGCGACGTGAACACCGTGTTCCAGGATTACGCGCTGTTCCCGCACATGAACGTTCGCGACAACGTCGCCTACGGCTTGAAGGTCAAAGGCATCGGCAAGGCCGAGCGCCTCAAGCGTGCCGAAGAATCCCTGGAAATGGTTGCCCTCGGCGGCTATGGCGAGCGCAAGCCGGTGCAGCTCTCCGGTGGTCAGCGCCAGCGTGTGGCCCTGGCCCGTGCGCTGGTCAACCGTCCACGGGTGCTGCTGCTCGACGAACCCCTCGGCGCGCTGGACCTGAAGCTGCGCGAGCAAATGCAGAGCGAATTGAAGAAGCTGCAACGCCAGCTCGGCATCACCTTCATCTTCGTCACCCACGACCAGACCGAAGCGCTGTCGATGTCCGACCGCGTGGCGGTGTTCAACAAGGGCCGCATCGAACAGGTCGACAGCCCGCGCAACCTGTACATGAAACCGGCCACCACCTTCGTCGCGGAATTCGTCGGCACCTCCAACGTGATTCGCGGCGACCTGGCAAAACAGCTCAGCGGCAATCCGCAGCCGTTCTCGATTCGCCCGGAACACGTGCGTTTCGCCGAAGGCCCGCTGGCCAGCCACGAGATCGAAGTCAGCGGTTTGCTGCACGACATCCAGTACCAGGGCAGCGCCACCCGCTACGAGCTGAAACTGGAAAACGGCCAGACCCTGAACATCAGCAAGGCCAACAACCAATGGCTGGACACCAGCGCACAACACCAGACCGGCCAGCGCATCAGCGCACGCTGGGCGCGCGAAGCCATGATCCCGTTGCACGACACCGTTGCGGGCGGGGTGTGACATGAACACCTTGGCTATCTCTCAAAATCCGTCGGGCGGCTCGCCGTTGCGCCGGTTCTCCAACCTGCTGTATCGCCGGCCGAACCTGTACCTGTCGATGCTGCTGGTGCCACCGCTGATCTGGTTCGGCGCGATCTACCTCGGTTCGCTGCTGACCCTGCTGTGGCAAGGTTTCTACACCTTCGATGACTTCACCATGGCGGTCACTCCTGACCTGACCCTGGCCAACTTCGCGGCGCTGTTCCAGCCATCGAACTTCGACATCATCCTGCGCACCCTGGGCATGGCGATTGTCGTGTCGATCGCCAGCGCCATCGTCGCATTCCCGATTGCCTACTACATGGCGCGCTACACCACGGGCAAGACCAAGGCGTTTTTCTACATCGCGGTGATGATGCCGATGTGGGCCAGCTACATCGTCAAGGCCTACGCCTGGACGCTGCTGCTGGCCAAGGGTGGCGTGGCGCAGTGGTTCGTGCAGCACCTGGGGCTGGAGCCGGTCCTGCAGTTCGTGCTGGGCATTCCGGGGGTGGGCGGCAGCACCTTGTCGACCTCGCACCTGGGGCGCTTCATGGTGTTCGTCTACATCTGGCTGCCGTTCATGATCCTGCCGATCCAGGCCTCGCTGGAACGCCTGCCGCCGTCGCTGCTGCAAGCCTCCGCCGACCTCGGGGCCAAGCCGCGCCAGACCTTCATGCAAGTGATCCTGCCGCTGTCGATCCCGGGCATCGCCGCAGGTTCGATCTTCACGTTTTCCCTGACCCTCGGCGACTTCATCGTGCCGCAACTGGTGGGCCCGCCCGGCTACTTCGTCGGCAGCATGGTCTACGCCCAGCAAGGCGCGATCGGCAATATGCCGATGGCCGCCGCCTTCACCCTGGTGCCGATCGTGCTGATCGCCATCTACCTGTCCATCGTCAAACGTCTGGGGGCCTTCGATGCACTCTGAAAAAGCTTCCCTGGGCCTGCGCATTGCCGCCTGGGGCGGGTTGGTGTTCCTGCACTTCCCGATCCTGATCATCTTCCTGTACGCCTTCAACACCGAAGACGCAGCGTTCAGCTTTCCGCCCAAGGGCTTCACTTGGAAGTGGATCGGCGTGGCGTTCTCGCGGCCGGACGTGCTCGAAGCCATCAAGCTGTCGTTGCAGATCGCCTCGATTGCCACGTTGATCGCCATGGTCCTCGGCACACTGGCTTCGGCCGCGTTGTATCGCCGGGACTTCTTCGGCAAGCAGGGCATCTCGCTGATGCTGATCCTGCCGATTGCCCTGCCGGGGATCATCACCGGGATCGCGTTGCTGGCTACCTTCAAGACGCTGGGCATCGAACCTGGGATGTTCACCATCATCGTCGGCCACGCGACCTTCTGCGTGGTGATCGTCTACAACAACGTCATCGCCCGCTTGCGCCGCACTTCCCACAGCTTGATCGAAGCGTCGATGGACCTCGGTGCCGACGGTTGGCAGACCTTCCGCTACATCATCCTGCCGAACCTCGGCTCGGCGTTGCTGGCCGGCGGCATGTTGGCGTTCGCGCTGTCGTTCGACGAAATCATCGTCACCACCTTCACCGCCGGCCATGAACGCACCCTGCCGCTGTGGCTGCTCAACCAGCTCAGCCGCCCACGGGACGTGCCGGTGACCAACGTCGTGGCGATGCTGGTGATGATCGTGACCATGCTGCCGATTCTTGGTGCCTATTACCTGACCCGTGGCGGCGAAAGCGTTGCGGGTAGCGGTGGGAAATAACTGACGACCAACATCTCCTGTAGGAGCGAGCCTGCTCGCGAAAAACGTTAACGATGACGAGGGCTGCCTGGATGAACGCGGCGCTCTGACGTTCTTCGCGAGCAGGCTCGCTCCTACAGTGATCCGGTTTCTACAGAACAATAAAAGCGCCAAAGAGGACATGAACATGCAAACCAAATTACTGATCAACGGCCAACTGCAAGACGGCGAAGGCCCCGCCCAACCTGTATTCAACCCGGCGCTGGGCCGTGTGCTGGTGGAAATCAACGAAGCCAGCGAAGCCCAGGTCGATGCCGCCGTGCGCGCCGCCGATGCCGCGTTCGCCAGCTGGTCGCAGACCCCGCCGAAAGAACGTTCGCTACTGCTGCTCAAACTCGCCGACGCCATCGAGGCCCACGGCGAAGAACTGGCCAAGCTGGAATCGGACAACTGCGGCAAACCCTACAGCGCCGCACTGAACGACGAGATCCCGGCGATTGCCGACGTGTTCCGCTTCTTTGCCGGCGCCAGCCGTTGCATGAGCGGTTCGGCCGGTGGCGAATACCTGCCGGGGCATACCTCGATGATCCGCCGCGACCCGGTGGGCGTGATCGCCTCCATCGCGCCGTGGAACTACCCGTTGATGATGGTCGCCTGGAAAATCGCCCCGGCCCTGGCCGCCGGCAATACCGTGGTGCTCAAGCCGTCGGAACAAACCCCGCTGACCGCCCTGCGCCTGGCCGAACTGGCGTCGGAAATCTTCCCCGCCGGCGTGCTCAATCTGGTGTTCGGCCGTGGTCCTAGTGTCGGCAGCCCGCTGGTCACTCACCCGAAAGTGCGCATGGTGTCGCTGACCGGGTCGATCGCCACCGGCTCGAACATCATTTCCAGCACCGCCGACAGCGTCAAACGCATGCACATGGAACTGGGCGGCAAGGCCCCGGTGATCATCTTCGACGACGCCGACATCGACGCCGCCGTCGAAGGCATCCGCACCTTCGGTTTCTACAACGCCGGGCAAGACTGCACCGCCGCCTGCCGCATCTATGCCCAGGCAGGCATCTACGACAAGTTCGTGGAGAAACTCGGCGCCGCCGTCAGCAGCATCAAGTACGGCCTGCAGGATGACCCGTCGACCGAACTCGGCCCGCTGATCACCGCGCAACACCGCGACCGCGTTGCCGGTTTCGTCGAGCGCGCCATCGCCCAGCCGCACATTCGCTTGATCACCGGCGGCAAGGCTGTGGAAGGCAACGGCTTCTTCTTCGAACCGACCGTGCTGGCCGACGCGCAGCAGGACGATGAGATCGTCCGTCGCGAGGTGTTCGGGCCGGTGGTGTCGGTGACCCAATTCAGCGATGAAGCGCAAGTGCTGGGCTGGGCCAACGACTCGGACTACGGCCTGGCGTCATCGGTGTGGACCGCCGACGTCGGCCGCGCCCATCGCCTGGCGGCGCGCTTGCAGTACGGCTGCACCTGGGTGAATACGCACTTCATGCTGGTCAGCGAAATGCCTCATGGCGGTCAGAAACTGTCCGGGTACGGGAAGGACATGTCCATGTACGGGCTCGAGGACTACACCGTCGTTCGGCATGTGATGTTCAAGCATTAAAAACCTTTCAGGCAAACCCGATCCCTGTGGGAGCGGGCTTGCCCGCGATTGGGTCCCCCCGGTTTCAAGGCAGAAACCGGCAGTACGCACCACCAGGCTCCACCCCAAAGAAGACAAAACAATAACCACCGATCCGGGCGGCGCTCCCAAAGCCCCGCCACGGTTTCGGACATCCGAAATCTGCCGATTTTCCGGAGCAAACACACATGAGTGCATCACCCGATCTCTCTGCAGTCGTTGCCGACAGCGATGCCGAGCAACTACGCAAACTGGGTTACACCTCCAACTTCAATCGCAGCATGAGCCTGTGGGAAAACTTCGCCCTGGGCTTCACCTACCTGTCCCCGGTCGTCGGCGTTTATACCCTGTTCGGCCTGTGCCTGGCCGCAGGCGGACCACCGATGTTCTGGGCTTACCTGCTAGTCGGTTGCGGCCAGTTGCTGGTGTGCCTGATCTTCGGCGAAGTGGTTTCGCAGTTCCCGATTTCCGGCGGCGTGTACCCATGGGCCCGTCGCCTGGTGGGCAAGCGCTGGGCGTGGATGGTTGGCTGGATCTACTCCATCGCGCTATGCGTGACCATCGCGGCGGTTGCCGTGGGTGCCGGTCCGTACCTCGCCGCCATGATGGGCTTTGAGCCAAGCAACAACACCAACATCATCATCGCCCTGTTCCTGACGCTGTTCGCCACCCTGGTCAACCTCAGCGGCACCAAAGTGCTGGCGCGGATCGCCATGTTCGGCTTCCTCTGCGAATTGGTCGGCGCGGTGATCGTTGGCGTTTACCTGCTGATCTTCGAGCGTCATCAACCGCTCAGCGTGTTGTTCAACACCTTCGACATCAGCGTCGACGGCTCGTACCTGCCGGCGTTCCTCACCGCTTCGCTGGCGGGGATGTTCCTGTATTACGGCTTCGAGGCCTGCGGCGATGTGGCCGAAGAAACCCCGAACCCGAGCAAGCAAATCCCGATTGCCATGCGCATGACCATCTACATCGGCGGCGTCGCGGCGATGTTCGCCTGCCTGGCGCTGATCCTCGCGGTGCCGGACATGCAAGCGGTGATCAACGGCACCGACAAGGACCCGGTAACCACCATCCTCAACAACGCATTCGGGCCAGTGGGTTCGAAAGTCGTGATGGGTGTGGTGATGATTTCCTTCATCTCCTGCGTGATCAGCCTGCAAGCAGCGGCCAGTCGTCTGCTGTATTCCTACGCCCGTGACGAAATGGTCATCGGCAGCCGACTGCTGAAGAAGATTTCTCCTACGACTCAGGTTCCGGTTGCCGCGCTGTTCGTCTCTGGCGTCCTGCCGGCGCTCATCATCATCCTCGGCTTCTTCCTGCAGGACGCGGTCGCCACCATCGTCAGCTTCGCGGCGATCGGTATCTACCTGGCGTTCCAGATGATCGTGCTGGCGGCCCTGTATGCGCGCATGAAGGGCTGGAAACCGAGCGGCAAATTCACCCTCGGCGCCTGGGGCTGGGCGGTGAACATCGGCGCGCTGGTCTATGGTGTCGGGGCAATCATCAACATGGCCTGGCCACGTACGCCGGACGCTGCGTGGTACATCAACTACGCGATGGTGCTCAGTACCGCCATCGTCATTGGCCTGGGCCTACTCTACATGTGGATTGCCAAGCCGTATGACCACGGCAAGGCACCTGCGGGCGATGCCTGGAAAGTCAGCCGGTAACGGCATTCGCCCCGGTGCCGACATGGCGCCGGGGCGATCTAAAAACACCAACAAGGAAGAAATATGGATATCACCCGCCGCGACTTTCTCAACGGCGTCGCTGTCACCATCGCTGCCGGCATGACTCCTATGCAACTTCTCCAGGCCGCCCCCGACGGGCGCTACTACCCACCGGCCCTCACCGGCCTGCGGGGCAGCCACGTCGGCTCGTTCGAAATTGCCCACCAGATGGGCTGGGAGAAAAAGGTCTTCGACACCGACAAGCTGCCGATCACCGAAGAATATGACCTGGTGGTGGTAGGAGGCGGCCTCAGCGGTCTGTCCGCTGCGTGGTTCTACCGTGAGAAACATCCGAAAGCGCGCATCCTGATTCTGGAAAACCACGACGACTTCGGCGGTCACGCCAAGCGCAACGAATTCTCCGCCGGTGGTCGCATGATCATCGGCTACGGCGGCAGTGAAGCCTTCCAGTCGCCGAACCATCTGTACAGCAAGGAAGTGAACGGCCTGCTGAAGAAACTCGGCGTGAACATCAAGCGCTTCGAGACAGCCTTTGATCGCCAGTTCTACCCGGGCCTGGGCCTGTCCCGCGGAGTGTTCTTCGACAAGGAAAACTTCGGCGAAGACAAACTGGTGACCGGCGACCCGACGCCGATGGTGGCCGACGACATCGCCCCCGACCAGTTGCACGCCCGCTCCATCCCCGACTTCATCAACGACTTCCCGTTGCCGGAAGCTGACCGCCAGGCGTTGATCGCCCTGCACATGACGCCCAAGGATTACTTGGCCGGCAAAACCACCGAGGAAAAAACCGCCCACCTGGAAGCCACCAGCTATCAGGACTTCCTGCTCAAGGATGTAGGCCTGTCGGCTCAGGCGGTGAAGTACTTCCAGAGCCGCACCAACGACTTCATGGCCCTGAGCATCGACGCGGTCGCCGCGTCCGACGCCTACTCGGTCGGTTTCCCAGGTTTCAGCGCGATGAATCTGGAGCCGATCAGCGAAGAAGCCCAGGCGGAAATGGAAGAGCCCTACATCTACCACTTCCCCGACGGCAACGCCTCGCTGGCGCGCTTGCTGGTGCGCAGCCTGATTCCGGCCGTGGCGCCAGGCCACACCATGGACGACATCGTCCTGGCCCCGTTCGACTACGCCAGACTCGATCAGGCCAAAGCCCCGGTACGCATTCGCCTGAACAGTACAGCGGTGAGCGTACGCAACGTCGGCAGCGGCGTGAACGTCGGCTACAGCCGTGGCGGCCAGCTCAGCCAGGTGCGCGGCAAACACTGCATCATGGCCTGCTACAACATGATCATCCCGTACCTGCTGCGCGACCTGCCGCCTGAGCAATCCCATGCCCTGAGCCAGAACGTGAAGTTCCCGCTGGTCTACACCAAGGTGGTGATCCGCAACTGGCAGTCGTTCCAGAAGCTCGGCGTGCATGAAATCTATGCGGCGACCCAACCCTACAGCCGCATCAAACTCGACTACCCGGTGAGCATGGGCGGTTACGACCACCCGAAAGACCCGACACAGCCCATTGGCCTGCACATGGTCTACGTGCCCACCAGCCCCAACAGCGGCATGAACGCCCGCGACCAGGCCCGCGCCGGCCGTGGACGTTTGTACGGCCAGAGCTTCGAACAACTGGAAGCGCAACTGCGCGACCAACTGCAACGCATGCTCGGCCCTGGCGGCTTCAACCACGAAACCGACATCCTCGCCATCACCGTCAACCGCTGGTCACACGGCTACGCGTACTTCTCCAACAGCCTGTACGACGACGCCGACGAGAGCGAGAAACTGATGGAACTGGCACGTCAGCCAGTAGGACGGGTGAGCATCGCCAACTCGGATGCGGCGTGGAGCGCGTATGCCCATGCGGCGATCGATGAGGCGTATCGGGCGGTGGGGGAAGTGGGCTAACCGCATTCCGATGCATTAGCATCCGGCAACACATCCCTCTCTCCCGTTGGTGTTTACCACACTAGAGTTTCGTACAGCCCATGCACGCCTGCGGTTGACGAAAATCCCGACTCGGCCTAGGGTGTTTACGTCGTTTACAGCGTATACACCTTAGGAGAGCCATCATGGCCTCACCCGTTTTGTCTTTTCGCGTCGAAGAACAATTGGCTCAGCAGCTGGATTTATTGGCTGCGGCGACCGACAGAGATCGTCAGTACCATCTCAAGCGTGCACTGGTTCGATATGTGGAAGCCGAGTCCTGGCATCTGCAAGCCATCAGTGACGGCATCGCCGATGCCGACGCGGGGAAACTCACCGATCTGGATGCCGTGAAGGCTAAGTGGGCAAAACGTGCCGAGCGTAGTACTGACTGAAAAAGCCGAAAGCGATCTCGAAGCCATCAACGAACACTACCGAATGGTAGTTGGCGCAAAAGCCGCTCTCGAAATCATTTCCACGATGTTGCAATCCCTTGAACTGTTGGAACAGTTTCCCGGCTCGGGCAGGCCTTCAGGCATGCCCGATGTCCGAGAGTTGGTACTTGGCCGTTTTCCCTTTATCGCCCCTTACCGATTTTCCCAAGGCCAGGTACAAGTGCTGCGCGTATTGCATCAGCGATCCGAGCGCTCTGAGGATTGGTAGATGAGGGCATCCAGCCAGGACGGGATGCCCCCCTTTCTTCAAAACCTCGAAACACTCCTCATCGCATCCACCAGATACCTCATCGCAATCCTGTCGTTCTCCGACAACTCCCGATAGCGCTCCACCAACTTCATTTCCTCGTTATTGAGCCGACGCCTGCGTCGCCCCATGGCCAGGCACGGAAAGATTCCCAACATTTCGGTAATGCCTTGTACTTTCGACATGGACGATGTCCTTCTCTATACGTCAAAGAAAACTGCAAAAAACCGCATCGCCCTAACCCTTTTTCAGCAGCGACTCGTGCCAACTGAACCGCACCGGCCCGAAGGGCATAAACCGGTCATGTGCACAGAATAGAAATATTCCGGGCGCTGAAAAGCAGTTTTTAGAGTAATTAGTCGAAAAAAGCAGAAATGCCCTCTAAATCAGAAACCACTGTCGGAATTGTTTCCCGACATGTCTTGTTTCATTGCCGAGCCAGCGCAATGCCATCAATCAATTTTGCTCTGCAATCGAACGGTTTAAGCTATCGGGCATCTGTTAAAAAGTCCGTTGCGTTTGGCCGAAGGCATGTCCGAACCGATATTTCTGATCCAGCACGTGCCAGGAACGGCGCGGGATTGCTCACGACAGGTTGTATTTATGCACCGCAGGAACTTGCTCAAAGCCTCCATGGCTATCGCGGCCTACACCGGCTTGTCCGCCACGGGCCTGTTGGCCACCCAAGCCTGGGCCGCCAGCGGCACCGCTGACGGCGAGGCCAGCGCGTTCGATTTCGAGGCGCTGAAGCTCCAGGCCAAACAGCTCGCCAGCAATCGCTACCAGGACACCAAGCAACAGTTGCCGCCGACCCTGGCGAGCATGACGCCGCAGAACTTCAATGCGATCCGCTACGACGCCGACCATTCGCTTTGGAAAGAGAACAAGGGCCAGTTGGACGTGCAGTTCTTCCACGTCGGCATGGGGTTCAAGCAGCCGGTGCGCATGTACAGCGTCGATCCGAAAACCCGGATGGCCCGCGAGGTGCATTTCCGCCCGTCCTTGTTCAACTATGAAAACACCACGGTCGACACCGCACAGCTCAAGGGCGACCTGGGTTTCTCCGGTTTCAAGCTGTTCAAGGCCCCTGAACTGGACAAGCACGATGTGGTGTCCTTCCTCGGCGCCAGCTATTTCCGCGCAGTGGATGCCACTGGCCAATATGGCCTGTCGGCTCGTGGCCTGGCCATCGACACCTACGCCAAGAAGCGTGAAGAATTCCCCGACTTCACCAAGTTCTGGTTCGAGACGCCGGACAAGAACAGCACCCGCTTCGTGGTCTACGCCCTGCTCGACTCGCCGAGCGCCACCGGTGCCTATCGCTTTGATATCGATTGCCAGGCCGAGCGCGTGGTGATGGAGGTCGACGCCCACGTCAACGCACGCACCGCCATCGACCAGCTTGGCATCGCGCCGATGACCAGCATGTTCAGCTGCGGCACCCACGAACGGCGGATGTGCGACACCATTCACCCGCAAATCCACGACTCCGATCGCCTGGCCATGTGGCGCGGCAACGGCGAGTGGATCTGCCGCCCGCTGAACAACCCGGCGACCCTGCAATTCAACGCTTTCGCCGACACGGACCCGAAAGGTTTCGGCCTGGTGCAGACCGACCACGAGTTCGCCAGCTATCAGGACACCGTCGACTGGTACAGCCGCCGCCCGAGCCTGTGGGTCGAACCGACCACGGCCTGGGGCGAAGGCTCGGTGGATTTGCTGGAGATCCCCACCACCGGCGAAACCATGGACAACATCGTCGCCTTCTGGACACCCAAGAAACCGGTGGCTGCAGGCGACTCGCTGAACTACGGCTACAAGCTCTACTGGAGCGCATTGCCACCGGTCGGCACACCGCTGGCGCGAGTCAACGCCACCCGCTCCGGGATGGGCGGCTTCACCGAAGGCTGGGCGCCGGGCGAGCACTACCCGCCCGTCTGGGCCCGTCGCTTCGCCGTGGACTTCACCGGCGGCGGCCTGGACCGCTTGCCCGAGGGCGCGGGCATCGAGCCGGTCGTCACTTGTTCGAACGGCGAAGTCAAGGATTTCAGCATCCTGAAACTCGATGACATCAAAGGTTACCGTGTCCTGTTTGACTGGTACCCCACCAATGACAGCGTGGAGCCCGTCGAACTGCGCCTGTTCATCCGCACCAACGATCGCACACTGAGCGAGACCTGGTTGTACCAGTACTTCCCGCCGGCCCCCGACAAGCGCAAATATCCCTGACATACATCCCTGTAGCCGCCCGCAGCAAGCCGGCTCCTACGAACAGCCCCGCCATTCGGTTTTCCGAACGCGACCTGCGGGTCGGTTCGGTTAACCGGACCGCAGGGCTTCAATATTCGCGCCAAAAATATTTTATTTCCTTATAAATCAATATCTTGATGTATCAGCACTGGTCTGGCACGAGTCATGCTCTACACTTCTTCGACGAATGTCCTTTGCGCGTACTCATCATCGCGCTCAGGTGTTTTGCAGCACAAAAGGGCCGATGAACTGGCTCCATAAAAAAAACAAAGTCGAGGAAAATTTGATGCGCATCGTTCCCCATATCCTGGGCGCAGCCATTGCTGCCGCTCTGATCAGCACTCCGGTTTTCGCCGCCGAACTCACCGGCACCCTGAAGAAGATCAAAGAGTCCGGCACCATCACCCTGGGCCATCGCGACGCTTCCATTCCGTTTTCCTACATTGCGGACGCTACCGGCAAACCGGTCGGCTACTCCCACGACATCCAGTTGAAAGTCGTCGAAGCGCTGAAAAAAGACCTCGACTTGCCGAACCTCCAGGTCAAGTACAACCTGGTGACTTCGCAAACCCGTATCCCGCTGGTGCAGAACGGCACCGTGGACCTCGAGTGCGGCTCCACCACCAACAACGTCGAGCGTCAGCAGCAAGTCGACTTCTCCGTCGGCATCTTCGAAATCGGTACCCGCCTGCTGTCCAAGGCAGACTCCAAGTACAAGGATTTCCCTGACCTGGCCGGCAAGAACGTCGTGACCACCGCCGGCACCACGTCCGAGCGTCTGCTCAAGGCAATGAACGCCGACAAGCAGATGGGCATGAACGTCATCTCCGCCAAAGACCACGGCGAGTCCTTCCAGATGCTGGAAACCGGCCGCGCAGTGGCCTTCATGATGGACGACGCCCTGCTGGCCGGTGAAGCGGCCAAGGCCAAGAAGGCCAGCGACTGGGCCGTGACCGGCACTCCACAGTCCTACGAAATCTACGGCTGCATGGTGCGCAAAGGCGACGAGCCGTTCAAAAAGGCTGTGGATGACGCCATCAAGGCCACCTACGCATCGGGCGAGATCAACAAGATCTACGAAAAATGGTTCATGCAGCCAATCCCGCCAAAAGGCCTGAACCTGAACTTCCCGATGAGCGACGAACTCAAGGCCCTGATCGCCAATCCGACCGACAAAGCGGCTGACGACAAGAAGTCCTGATTTCTGACTAACCTTATCTCCTGAAAGGGCCCTCGCCCTTTCAGGAGGTGGTCACTTCCTGCTGGCATTTTTTGGAAACACTCGGACCGGTGGCTGTCGAGCCGATCGCGTGTGCCTGACTCTCCAGTCGGGCGGGAACGGAGCTTCCCCCAAGCGGGCACTTGTACATCGATCGAACTGAGGGGAGACCCTAATGAATTACAACTGGGACTGGGGCGTGTTCTTCAAGTCCACCGGCGTGGGCAGCGAGACCTATCTCGACTGGTACGTGACCGGTCTGGGCTGGACCATCGCCATCGCCATCGCGGCCTGGATCATCGCCCTGACACTGGGCTCGATCCTGGGCGTCATGCGTACCGTGCCGAACCGCATCGTATCGGGCATCGCCACCTGCTACGTCGAACTCTTCCGTAACGTGCCGCTGCTGGTTCAGCTGTTCATCTGGTACTTCCTGGTACCCGACCTGCTGCCGGCGGACCTGCAAGAGTGGTACAAGCAGGACCTGAACCCGACCACCTCGGCGTTCCTCAGCGTCGTCGTGTGCCTGGGCCTGTTCACCACCGCCCGCGTTTGCGAACAGGTACGCACCGGTATCCAGGCCCTGCCAAAAGGCCAGGAATCCGCGGCCCGCGCCATGGGTTTCAAGCTGCCGCAGATCTACTGGAACGTGCTGCTGCCCCAAGCCTACCGGATCATCATTCCGCCGCTTACCTCGGAATTCTTGAACGTGTTCAAGAATACTTCCGTGGCCTCGCTGATCGGCTTGATGGAATTGCTCGCGCAGACCAAACAAACCGCCGAGTTCTCCGCCAACCTGTTCGAAGCCTTTACCCTGGCCACGCTGATCTACTTCACCCTGAACATGAGCCTGATGTTGCTGATGCGCCTGGTCGAGAAGAAAGTCGCCGTACCGGGCCTGATCTCCGTAGGGGGTAAATGATGGAATTCGACTTCTCGGGCATCATCCCGTCCCTGCCAGGCCTGTGGAACGGCATGGTCATGACCCTCAAGCTGATGGCCATGGGCGTGGTCGGCGGGATCATTCTCGGCACCCTCCTGGCGCTGTGCCGTCTGTCGCACAACAAACTGCTATCGAACCTGGCCGGCGCCTACGTCAACTACTTCCGTTCGATCCCGCTGCTGCTGGTGATCACCTGGTTCTACCTGGCGGTGCCGTTCGTGCTGCGCTGGATCACCGGCGAAGACACCCCGATCGGCGCGTTCGCCTCGTGCATCGTGGCCTTCATGATGTTCGAAGCGGCGTACTTCTGCGAAATCGTCCGCGCCGGTGTGCAGTCGATTCCAAAAGGTCAAATGGGCGCCGCCCAGGCCCTTGGCATGAGCTACGGCCAGATGATGCGCCTGATCATCCTGCCGCAAGCGTTCCGCAAGATGACACCGCTGCTGCTGCAGCAGAGCATCATCCTGTTTCAGGACACCTCGCTGGTCTACGCCGTCGGCCTGGTGGACTTCCTCAATGCTTCGCGCGCCAGTGGCGACATCATTGGCCGCTCCAATGAGTTCCTGATTTTCGCGGGTCTCGTGTACTTCATCATCAGCTTTGCCGCCTCGCAGCTGGTCAAGCGTCTGCAAAAAAGGTTCGCCGTATGATCTCTATCAAAAGCATCAACAAGTGGTATGGGGACTTCCAGGTACTGACTGATTGCAGCACCGAGGTCAAAAAAGGCGAAGTGATCGTGGTGTGCGGGCCATCCGGTTCCGGCAAATCGACCCTGATCAAGTGCGTCAACGCGCTGGAACCGTTCCAGAAAGGCGACATCGTGGTCGACGGCACCTCCATCGCCGACCCGAAGACCAACCTGCCGAAACTGCGTTCGCGCGTGGGCATGGTGTTCCAGCACTTCGAGCTGTTCCCGCACCTGACCATCACCGAAAACCTGACCATCGCGCAGATCAAGGTGTTGGGTCGCAGCAAGGAAGAGGCGACCAAGAAAGGCCTGCAACTGCTCGAGCGTGTAGGCCTGTCGGCTCATGCGCACAAGCACCCGGGCCAACTGTCCGGTGGTCAGCAGCAGCGTGTGGCGATTGCCCGTGCGCTGGCGATGGACCCGATCGTCATGCTGTTCGATGAACCGACCTCGGCGCTCGACCCGGAAATGGTCAACGAAGTGCTCGACGTGATGGTGCAACTGGCCCACGAAGGCATGACCATGATGTGCGTAACCCACGAAATGGGCTTCGCCCGTAAAGTGGCCGACCGTGTGATCTTCATGGACCAGGGCAAGATCATCGAAGACTGCAAGAAAGAAGAGTTCTTCGGCGACATCAGCCACCGTGCCGAGCGTACACAGCACTTCCTCAACAAGATTCTGCAGCACTAAGAGCTCGAAGCCTCACCAATCCCCTGTGGGAGCGAGCTTGCTCGCGATAGCGGACTGACATTCAACATCAATGTTGACTGTGATGAAGTCATCGCGAGCAAGCTCGCTCCCACAGGGGGCGGCGGTGGCTTGCAGATTTGTGTTGTGGTTGACCCAAGGCATCTGTGATGAAATGCGACCCCAATCTTTATCGCGCAACGTCGCCATCACTCGCCGTGAAACCCCGTCTGGTTCGTCATTTGTTCCTGCCGCCGCTGATCATCGCCATGATGATCGGCCTGGGTTATATCGGCTTCTGGATCAGTGAGCACTACGGCATCCGCAGCCTCGGCGAGAACGGCCAGCGCCAGCTGGAACTGCACGCCCGCGCCGTCGAAAGCGAAATCAGCAAATACACCTACCTGCCCAGCCTGCTGGAACTCGAAACCAGTGTTTCGCAGCTGCTGGCCGACCCGACCCCGGAACACCGGCAAGCGGTCAACGATTACCTCGAAGGCCTGAACCGGCGCAGCCGCAGTCGGGCCATCTACGTGATGGACACCACCGGCCGCGTCATGGCCACCAGCAACTGGCGCGATGTCGACAGTTACCTGGGTGAAGACCTGTCCTTCCGCGCCTATTTCCAGAACGCCGTGCGCGGTCAGCCCGGGCGTTTCTATGGCATCGGCAGCACCAACGGCGAACCCGGTTACTACCTGGCCCATGGCCTGGAAGAACACGGCAAAATCATCGGCGTGGCGGTGGTCAAGGTCCGCCTCGAAGCCATGGAAGAACGCTGGCAACGGGCACGCCTGGAAGCCTTCGTCAGCGACGAGAACGGCATCATCATTCTGTCCAGCGATCCGGCCCGGCGTTTGAAATCGGTGCTGCCGCTGAGCGAAGAAACCAAGGAAAAACTCGCCCGCAGCCTGCAGTACTACTGGTTTCCGCTCAACGAACTGCAACCGCTGGCCCGGGAAACCCTGTCCGAAGGCGTGGAAAAACTCACCTTCCCGGCCAACAGCGATCTGGTGGCCGACGATGAAAACATCAGCTACCTGTCGCAAACCCGGCCCTTGAGCGATACGCCGTGGAATTTCACCCTGCTCACGCCGCTCCAGGACTTGCGCCGCGAAGCGATCAACCAGGGGATTCTGGTGGCGGTGGCCTTTGCCCTCTGCGCTTTTCTGCTGATCGCCTGGAACGAGCGGCGCAAGGTGATCGCCACCCGTCTCGCGGCCCGGGAAGCCTTGCAGGAAGCCAACAATCAGCTGGAGCGTCGGATTACCGAACGCACCACCGACCTGCGCGCCAGCAACGAACGGCTCAAGGGCCAGATCCGCGAACGCCGGCACGCCGAAGAGACCTTGCGCCGTGCCCAGGATGAACTGGTACAGGCCGGAAAACTCGCGGCCATCGGCCAGATGTCCACCAGCATCGCCCACGAACTGAACCAGCCGCTGGCGGCGCTGCGCACCTTGTCCGGCAATACCGTGCGCTTCCTCGAACGCGGCCAGCTCGACGTCGCCAGCACCAACCTCAAGACCATCAACGAACTGATCGACCGCATGGGCCGGATCACCGCCAGCCTGCGCTCGTTCGCCCGGCGCGGTGACGACAAGGGCCAGGCCTGCCTCGGCAAAGGCGTGGACGCGGCGTTGCAGTTGCTCGATGGACGAATGAAAAACACGCAGCTGCACCGCCATTTCGACGCTGTGCAGGTGCAGATCGACCAGACCCGCCTGGAGCAGATCCTGGTCAACCTGATCGGCAACGCCCTCGACGCCATGCAAGCGCAGCCGCTACCCGAACTGTGGCTCGAAGGCGAAGCGTTCGATGGCAAATACCGCCTGCGGGTGCGCGACAATGGCCACGGCATCGACGCCGAAGCCCGCAAGCACCTGTTCGAACCCTTCTTCACCACCAAACCCGGCGAACAGGGCCTGGGCCTTGGCCTGACCCTTTCCGCCAGCCTGGCCGCCGCCACCGGCGGTCACCTGGGTGTCGAGCACCCGGCCAGCGGTGGTACCGCATTCGTCCTCAGTTTACCGTTGGTAAGCCCCACTCCCGCCGAGCCAATATGAACAACGACCTTAGTGTACTGATCGTCGAAGACGACCCCCATGTGCTGCTCGGCTGCCAACAGGCGCTGACCCTGGAAGACATTCCCTGCATTGGCGTGGGCAGCGCCGAAGAAGCCCTGGAGCGGGTCGGCGACGACTTCGCCGGCATCGTCGTCAGCGACATTCGCCTGCCGGGCATCGATGGCCTGGAATTGCTGACCCGCCTCAAGGCCCGCGACCGCAGCCTGCCGGTGGTGCTGATCACCGGGCACGGCGACATCTCCATGGCCGTCGGCGCGATGCAGAAAGGCGCCTACGACTTCATGGAAAAACCTTTCTCCCCGGAACGTTTGGTGGACGTGGCCCGCCGCGCGCTGGAACAACGCAGCCTGGCGCGGGAGGTGTCGTCGCTGCGCCGGCAACTGGCCGAGCGCGACTCCCTTGAAGGGCGGATCATCGGCCGCTCGCCAGCCATGCAAAACCTGCGGGAACTGATCGCCAACGTCGCCGACACCTCGGCCAACGTGTTGATCGAAGGTGAGACCGGCACCGGCAAGGAACTGGTTGCGCGCTGCCTGCATGATTTCAGTCGCCGCCACACCAAGCAGTTCGTCGCCCTGAATTGCGGCGGTCTGCCGGAAAACCTCTTCGAAAGCGAAATCTTCGGCCACGAGGCCAACGCCTTTACGGGTGCGGGCAAACGCCGGATCGGCAAGATCGAACACGCCGACGGCGGCACGCTGTTCCTCGACGAAGTGGAAAGCATGCCCCTGCCCTTGCAGATCAAACTGCTGCGGGTATTGCAGGAACGCACCCTCGAACGCCTCGGTTCGAACCAGAGCGTGGCGGTGGATTGCCGCGTCATCGCGGCGACCAAATCCGACCTCGTCGAGTCGAGCAAGGCCGGCGAATTCCGCAGCGACCTGTACTACCGCCTCAACGTGGTGACGCTGGAACTGCCACCCCTGCGCGAGCGCCGCGAAGACATCCTGCAACTGTTCGAACACTTCTTGCAGCAGTCATCCCTGCGCTTCGACCGCATCGCGCCGGAGCTGGACAACCAGACCGTATCGAACCTGATGAGCCACGACTGGCCGGGCAACGTGCGTGAACTGCGCAACGTCGCCGAGCGCTTTGCCCTCGGCCTGCCTGCGTTCAAGAAAACCGGTGCCGGCAGCAGCAACCAGGGCCTGGCCTTTGCCGAAGCGGTGGAAGCGTTCGAGCGCAACCTGCTCAGCGATGCCTTGCTACGCAGCGGCGGCAACCTGACCCAGGCCAGCCAGGAACTGGGCATGGCCAAGACCACGTTGTTCGACAAAGTGAAAAAGTACGGCCTGAGCCATTAACAGGTGACCGGGGGTCAGAGGAGATTGTGATCAGCCACAGGCTCGATCTGCGCCCAGTGCGAAGTGTCCTCACGGTGCTCGCGCAAGTACGGCAATACCGCCGCCAGCAACGGCGCCTTGAACGCCTCCTGGAAGCGATGGGCCAGGCCCGGAATCAGGATCAACTGACTGCCGCGCAGATGCGCCGCCAGATGCACACCGTGCATCACCGGCAGCAGCGGGTCGGCCGTGCCATGCACCACCAGCGCCGGCACCCGCAACTGATTGAGCAGCGCCACCCGACTCGGCTCGGCGAGAATGGCCATGATCTGGCGCTTCACGCCTTCGGGATTGAACGCCCGGTCATAGGACTGCGCCGCCTGGTGCAGCAGCGCCTGGCGATCGTCGGTGACCATCGGACTGCCCAGCGCCGCCAGCAGGTCGGCCTGTTGTTCCAGGGCCACCTCGCGGTTCGGTGCACCACGCCGCGCCAGTAGTTGCACCAGCGCCGCACTCGGCGCCGGCAAGCCTTCGGCGCCGGAGCTGGTCATGATCAGGGTCAGGCTCTCGACCCGCTGCGGTGCCATGGCCGCCATGTGCTGGGCGATCATCCCGCCCATGCTGGCGCCCAGCACGTGGAATTGATCGATGTGCAAGGCGTCCATCAGGCCCAGGCCATCGTCAGCCATGTCGGTCAGCGAGTATGGCGCCGACACCGGCAAGCCGAGTTTGTAGCGCAGCACTTCGAAGGTCAGGTTGGCTTCGGCCGGAGCTTGCCGCCAGGTCGACAGGCCGACATCGCGATTGTCATAGCGGATCACCCGGAAACCCTGCTGGCACAGAGCGACCACCACCTCGTCCGGCCAGTGAATCAACTGCCCGCCCAGGCCCATCACCAGCAGCAAGGCCGGGTCCGACGCACGACCGATGCTCTGGTACGCCAAGCTTACCTGGGCCAGATCCACCCGTTCGGTCGGAACATTGACATCACAACGCGAAGCCGCCAGGGAAGGCAGGCCGAACAACAGCGCGGCCAGAAATACGATTCGTGAAAAGAATGCAGCACCCATGAAAAAACACCAAAACGCAGAACCCCAGTAGAGCGCGAGTCTGATGAAGTTTGTTCAAGCGCGCTGCCACAGTTCCATGACAGTTTGATGAAGAGTGCCGAGCGGTCATCCCGCCCTCACAATAACTATGTACCACCCGACCTCCAGTCGACCGCGGCCTAATGCCCGTACCGCCGGCCCAGCCCGGCTCTCTGGAGACTCATCGTCATGGTTGACGAAACCACCCCCCTTGCGGCCGATTTCGGCCTCACCTTCCCTTTGCCCGTGAACCCGGATCAAGGCCTGAGCCTGAGCGCCTCGGCGCGCTGGGAAGAATGCCGCGAACAGTGGCTCACCCTGATGGCGCAGAGCCCGCAAGCCTCTCTCGATAGCGATTGGTGGAGCGCACGCGCGCTGGGCACCGATCGTTCGCGCCGGGCACAAGCCATCCGCCTGTACCGCCAGCATTTCGAGACGTCGAGCCAATGGGCCTTCGCCCAGGGAATTCTCGATGCCAGGCAGATCGGAACGTTACTGGCCATCATCGACCCGGAACAGGCGACCCCGGACGAACAACACCCTGTTTATGTCGAACAGCTGATTCTCAAGAATGACAAAGATCTCTCAAACCTGCTGTCTGGGGCGCTGGTCATCACCCAGGATACCGATCAGCCGGTCGCTCAACTGTTGTATCTGCCTTCGCATTCATCCGCCTGGATGACATTCAAATCCCGCAATGAACTGGAACGCTGGTTGATCGATCAGCCCCAGCTGTCTGCGGCCCCGGCCAAGTTCGAGTACACCCTCCTCGACAAGACGGTGCTGCACACCAGCGCAGAAAGCCTGTTATCCCGCTTGTCCGTGGCCCCCGTCGACCGGCCCGGCAATGCTGCTGCACTGGCCGCGCCCCCCGAGCTGCCCGGCAATGCTGCTGCACTGGCCGCGCCCCCCGAGCTGCCCGGCAATGCTGCTGCACTGGCCGCGCCCCCCGAGCTGCCGCTGGTGGAGGTAAATGACACCGCAGCCCTGTTCGGCCAGCTAAGCCCCGATATCCCTTTGGGTGTGCGTCACCGTGCACTGGCACAACAACGGGCGGCACTGGAGGCGTTGCTCGGTGATGATTTCAGCGGTGCCGCCGACGATCCCCGCCTACAACGCCTGCACCAGCAACTCGACGCCCTCAGCGCTGCTGAGCAGGCCAGCAACACTGCCGCGACGGCGCTGCTGGACATAGCCGATGCACTCAAATGGCTGGAGCTGCGCCACCAGCCAGGCCCGCATTACACCGCCCTGCACCAGGCACGCCAGGACGGCTTGCGCGCCGAAGCCGAATTGCAATTGAGCCTGAATCAGATCAACAGTGAAGAACACCAGTGGCTCATCAGCGTGCTGGATGCCCCCGATCAGCCCCGGGCAGCCGACCTGGTGGTCGCGCGACTGGAACTGTCGGCAACGGACACCGAAGGCGACACCCGCCGCACGCAAACCGAGGAACTGGACGGCGTTCTGCTGTTTGCCAAACCTTCGGCGTTGCTGGCGCATTCGACCGACAGCCTGTTGCTCTACTGGCCCGGACGCTTCGGTGGACTGCAACGCTTTGCCTCCAGGCAGCAGCTGGAACAGTCACTGTTCAAACGCCCGGCCAATGACCCTGCCCTGGCACTGCACGTCTTGCCGCTCAATGGCCCGCCGTTTGAATACGCCTTGCAGACCCAGCTTCACAGCTGTGAACAACAGGCGGCCCGGATCATCGCGGCCAATCCTGTGCCGTCGCGTGCCAGCGAACGTGCGGCCGAACTGGAAAAACTGCGCGAACAGACCCTCGCCCGCATGACCGTGCCCCATTCGGCCGCCCGGGATTTGGTGTACGCACACATCGTCGAACAAACCCGCAGCAGTGCGCTGGCCGCTCAATTGCCATCATGGCATCGCGAACTGTCCAGCGTGCAGCGTGAGCGCCTCAAGACGCTGTTCAAGTCCTGTATCGCCGCGATGCGACGCTCTCACCAGTGGTTCGAACGCGAGCTGCCGCCCCGGGAAGCCTTCGCCATCAAGGCTATCGACGCCCGGCTGCGCCAGGACTTCAACCTCAGCCAGCAGGTGGAGGTGCTGCTCGACGTTCCGGATTCAACCATCTGGCGCAAAGTCGTGATGGAAGGCGCCGCACCCGGCACCCCTCAACAAAACGTGCTGATCGCCAGCGAACAGCGCAGCAAACTGTCCCTCGGCGAGCTGGCGCTCAGCAACATCGATCAGGAAATGTGGTGGCGACTGTCGTTCATGAAGGTTGAGGTCAGCGGTGCCGACGCCGCACAACAGCAGAAACTGAAAAGCACCATAAATGCGTCCTGGCTGCGCAAGCTGGTCACCGAGCTGGATCTGGCCGGGAAGTATGAAACGCTGATCCGCGAGACCTTCCTCGGCCCCTCGACGGCCTCGGCGTTCAGTCATGAATATCGGCACGAATGCCTGAGCGAACCCTGGCGCCTGATGCTTCGCCTGCAAGGCGAGTTCGCCGTGCTGGCAAAGGACATCGATGCCAACGGCCAGCGCGTGCTGGAAATCGCCATCGACGCCACCAGCCGTGAAGCCTTTGCCAGCGACGGCAAGCGCATCGAATTGTTGCCGGCACACCTGACGGTGGGCGGCAAGGACACCCACGCCCAGGGACCGAGCACGTTGTCCGGCGTCACCTTTATCGTCGAGCACATCAGCGGCCTGACCCTGCTGTATCTGCCCGACAGTCCCGACGGCGTTTTTCTGCGCCAGTTCGACAGCCTCGAGCAGGCACGGATGCGCCTGTTCAACGACTGCCTGCGCGACCCGATGGTCAACTACCTGGCCGGCCGTGCCTTGAAGGGGGATTTCGCCCACCACGTCAGCCGGATCAATCAGGCCCGGGTGAAAAATTTCGACGGTTTGATCGGCGTCGGTACACCCTGGCCAGCCAGCACCTCCCTGGCAGCGCATTTGCTGAATGCGCACATGGGCCGTTTGCTGGAAGCCCATCGGGCAACTTCGCGCTCCAATGATGCGTTGTACCTGGAACAGGTCGCCTTGAAGTCCGGCGCCATGTTCAATTACCTGAAAATGGCCGTGGGCATGTTGCCCTTCATCGGTACGGCCATCGCCCTGTACGACGCCTGGCACAGCGCCAACCTGGCGGTGGCAGCCTTTCTGCGCGGTGATGTCGGCCATGGCCTGGCCGAGGTGGAAGCGGTGCTGTTGTCGCTGATCGACGCCGCCATGGACATTGCCTCCGGTACCACTGCCACCCCGGCTGCCGCCCGCGTCGCCACGCGCAATCGTCAGTGGCGGGCACTGGGCAAAAGCCCGCGGGCCTTGCAGGTATCGACGCCACGCCAGGCGCGACTGTCCCTGGAACGCTTCAGGGGTTATGAATATGAAAAGCCGATTTCCCTCGCAGGCCTGCAACCGGGCACCGAAGGCATTTATCGCAACGTGTATCGCCACGCCGACGGCGATTTCATGCTCAGTCAGGGCCGTATCTACCGCATCGAACTGGCGGACAATCCACCGCGCTGGCGCTTGAGCGGCACCGCTACGCGGACCTACAAACAGCCGATCGCCCTCGATGAGGCCGGCCAGTGGAACACTCACTACAGGGTGTACGGCACCGTGATCGAAGGCGGTGGCGTGGGCGGCGGTGCCGTGCTCGGGCACATGGCCGACGGGCTCGACCCGCTCTGGCCTGCCGCCATTCGCCGCTGGCTGCCGCGCTGGTGGACGGACCGCGCCTTGCGTCGACAATTGACCCTGACCCATACCGCCGACGCCTACACCCGACAACTCGATACCCTGACCCGCAGCAGCAGCAACACGCTGGAGCACTACTTTGGCCTCAAACTCGACCAGCGCCCGGCCTTTCGCGCCCGTGCCGATGCTGCCTGCGCAAGCGATATCGACATCGCCCAGGCTCACTACCTGAATCTCGATGAACTGATGCTGTACAGCCATGGCCGCAAACGCGCGCAAATCGAAGACATTCAAAGCCGCTGCGCCTGGGTCATCGTCGACCGCTCGGTGCGACGGATCGGTCTGCTCAAGGAACGGCTGCTGGAGCACCTCGACCGTATCGAACAACTGGTCAACCGCTCGGACGCTACGCCGGGCACCGATACCACTACTCATTTGCAACTCATGGCGCAACGCAAGGAGGCCCGCAAAGACTTTCTCAATGACTTCGATCAAGTCTATGTGACAGTAGAGGAAGCCAATCGCTGGAACCGCCGGATCACTAACCGGGCGCAAAAATCGAAGATGGCACACGACATGGCGATCGTGAATGAGAAATTCAGCGACGCCAATCACTTCTATCTGAAAACCGCGCACACCCTCGAAATCATCACCCACTATGACGCAGTGACCGACCTGTCCTGGACGTACTTCCACTTGCAGTTGAAAACGGCCCGCAACAAGCTCGGGCGCGCGTTGCTGACCCAACACCAGCTACCCCACGTGAGCGCAAGCGTCAGTCAGCGCAACAAAGTTCTCGAAGACTGCCTGACCATTTATGCCGAGTTCCGTCGCCAGTTGGGCGCCTGGACACTCGGCTATCCACAGCACCTGGACCTGGAGCACGTCACGGTGTTCCTGGACAACCTGGACAAGGTTGAAGACTTTGCACGCCAAGCCATCAAGACGCGCCCTTCGGTGGTGCCCAAGGAAGGCCGGCCCGGACAGCAATTGTTCGAGACCGAAGACAACCAGTTGCTGATCGGTATCGCCAGCACCGACGCCGTCACCCGGCAAAAGCGCTTCACCGTCGAAGGGGTCGGTGGCCACACGGAAACCTGGCTGCCTCGCTCCAATGGCAAATATCACCTCAGCGAGCCGACGGGTTCCGTGCAGCCGGAACTGCCGACGGATGTCGGGCCATTGCTGGCAGAAGCCAGGAAAAGGCTGGAGGCGGCAAACGCCTACACCCGCAAAGTCGAAGGTTATGCGCGGCAAAACATGCTGCCGGTCGACCTCGAGCACATGATGAGCAGCGAGGCCTCGGAGTTGACCATGCGCGCCAAGGCCATCGAACGCTTGTTCCCCACCGATGCCGTAGCGCTACAACTGCGCAATCGCGCGAAGGAGATGCTGCGCACCGGGCGCACCCTGCGCATCGAACAAAGCCTGAACAGCAAAACCCCGAGCGAAGGTTATCTGGACTATCTGCTTGAACAGCAGGTGGTGGACATTCGCAAGGAAGGAAGCCTGCGCGATCTGGGCAAACGCGCCGACGGACGACGGGATTTCCTTCAGGAGTACGAGGTGCGCGACCTGCGCAGCGAACCGGCGCAAACCCTGTGGTACGCCCACTTTCACTACACCTCGGTCAAACCGCAATTCAGCGACTTCGTCAAAGGCCATCTGAAATTGCCGTCACAACGCAACCTCGGCCTGCAATGGCAGAAGGACGTGGCCGCCGGTGGCGGTACGGTCAAGGCGATCTGGCGCGGTGACATTGGCAAACCGCTGGGCAACAAACACTTTTCCACGCTGTAAAGCAGCAACGGCGGAGCACGCAACGTGCTCCGCCGTGCTGATGGTCGACAGCGGCAGCAACATGAGACAAACTCAACCTTTTCGACTTGTCGATAAGTTTTCCTCATGGAGCCCCCGGTGCTTGAAATCCGTCACCTCAAGACCCTGCACGCCTTGCGCGAAGCCGACAGCCTGGTGGATGCGGCCGACCGCCTGCACCTGACCCAATCGGCCCTTTCCCATCAGTTCAAGGAGCTGGAGGAGCGCATGGGCATGCCACTGTTCGTGCGCAAGACCAAACCGGTGCGCTTCACCAGCGCCGGTTTGCGCCTGCTGCAACTGGCCGACGCCACCTTGCCGCTGTTGCGCGCCGCCGAGCGCGACATCAGTCGCCTGGCCGGTGGCACCGCCGGGCGCTTGCACATGGCCATCGAATGCCACAGCTGCTTCCAGTGGCTGATGCCGACCATCGACCAGTTCCGCGATGCCTGGCCGGAAGTCGAACTGGACCTGGCCTCGGGCTTCTCCTTCGCCCCTCTGCCGGCCCTGGCCCGTGGTGATCTGGACCTGGTGGTGACCTCCGATCCGTTGGACCTGGCCGGGATCACCTATGTACCGTTGTTCACCTATGAAGCGATGCTCGCGGTGGCCAACCAGCACCGCCTGGCCAGCAAGGCCTATATCGTCCCTGAAGACCTGCTCCCGGAAACCCTGATCACCTACCCGGTGGAGCGAGACCGGCTGGACATCTTCACCCGCTTCCTCGAACCCGCCGACATCGAACCGGCCCAGGTCCGCACCTCGGAACTGACGGTGATGATGATGCAACTGGTGGCCAGCGGTCGCGGCGTGTGCGGCATGCCCCACTGGGCCCTGCATGAATACAGTTCGCGGGGTTATGTGAAAGCCAAGCGGCTGGGTGACAAAGGCTTGTTCGCCACGCTGTACGCGGCGGTGCGCACCGACATGCTCGATGCGCCGTACATGCGTGATTTCTTGCTGACGGCCAAGGACACGTCGTTTTCGACGCTGGATGGGGTTAGCGCAGTTCGTTAAATCGATACAGACCTGTAGGAGCCGGCTTGCTGGCGATGAGGGTGTATCAGGCGACACTATTGTTGAACGGTCCGCCGCCATCGCCAGCAAGCCGGCTCCTACAGGGGGATTGCGCTGGTTTCAGAGTTCGCGCCACATATGGAGCTTGTCGAAGTAATCCTCCCCCACCCGCACCGCCATCGGCTCCAGGCCATACTGGACGAAACCGCAGCGCTGGTAGAGGTTGAACGCGGCAGCGTTGCCGGCGGTGACGGTCAACTGGATCAGGCGCACACCCGCATGGTCCTTCGCCTCGACCAATGCGGCCTGAACCAGTTTATAGCCGAGCCCGCGCTGACGGACCCTGGCGGTCACGTACATGCCAAACAGCGTCACCTTGTGCCGGGCTTTTTCCCTGGGCTCGAACGCGAGGCCGACAATGCCGGCCAACCGGCCTTCCTCGAATGCCCCGAGCACCACGTCCAGCTTGCCGGTCAGGCGCGATTCCCACCAGCCCAGCGGCATCGCCGCCCGCTCGCGCACGCTTGAAGTGAAGGCCTGCGGGTGCAGATCGTAGGCCTCAAGCATCAGTGCCTGATAGTCCAGGGCATGGCTGGCATCCAGTCGCTCGATCCACATGTTCAGGCCATCCGTTTTTGCTCAAGCATCAGCCGCACCGCCAGGGCCGACAACACGAAGCCCATGAAATAGCGCTGCATCGCCAGCCAGGTCGGATTGTTGACGAACCACGAGGCGATGCCCGCGGCAAACATGGCGATCATCAGGTTGACGCAAAAACTGACGCTGATCTGGGTCAGGCCGAGGATGATGCTCTGGCTGAACACCGAGCCGTGCTCCGGCGTGATGAACTGCGGAAACACCGACAGATAGAACACCGCGATTTTCGGGTTCAGGGCACTGGTCAGAAAGCCCATGGTGATCAGCTTGCGTGACGAGTCCGGGGGTAACTGCTGCGCCTCGAACGGCGAGCGCGCGCCAGGTTTGACCGCCTGCCAGGCCAGCCACAACAGGTACAGCGCACCGGCCCACTTCAACACCTCATAGGCCACCGGCACCGCGAGGAACACTGCCGTCAGACCGGCGGCGGCAGCGAACAGGTGCACGAGAAAACCGGCGACCACCCCAAGCAACGAAATCACCCCGGCCTTGCGCCCCTGGCAGATCGAACGGGAGATCAGGTAGATCATGTTCGGCCCCGGCGTCAGCACCATCAGCAACGCGGCAGCCGCAAAAATCAGCAGGTCTTGAAGCGGGATCATGGGCGAAGTCCTTTGCGGGATGATCAGGCGATAGCAGTCAACGATGCTCGATAAAACGGCAGGATCAGGTCCCGTGTCAATGGCGCCAACGGGACACTGCCGTCGGTGAGCGGGTCAATCCAGATCACTTCTTCGATCTCCGCCGCTGGCGTCACGTCGACATCGATGTGCAGCAAAAAAATCTCGGCGTGTACGACAAAACCCGGCTCGTTGGCCGCCGGCGCCGAAAAATGCCCGAGGTAAACGGCTTGCGCCGGATCGATGTCCAGCCCCAGCTCTTCTTCCAGCTCCCGGGCCAGGGCGTGAACCGGCAACTCACGGGGTTCGATCTTGCCACCCGGCTGCATGAACGCCGTGGTCCCGCGCTTGCGCACCAGCAACGTGCGACCGTCGGGGCCGATCAACAGGGCGGCGGCGATGCGGATGAGCCCGGAATGATTGGGCGAAATATCAGTAGAAGGAGACATCGGTGACCACAGGTCCATGTTGAGGGGCGCACAGAATCCCACGCCTTCAAACCTGGGCCAAGGGCGATCCGGAACTATCTGCCAACCACCCCGGAAATTTCCTACTCGCGACCTTGATAGCGTGTCCTGCCGATTTTCATCGATCGATCACCCCCATCCTGCCGCCACTGGAGCACTCTACATGTCCGACATTTCAACGCTGAAAGATAAAATCAACACCCGAACGTTTCCTCTCTTTCTACTGGGAATATTAACTGGCGGGCTCTACCTGAATGTCTGGATGTACAAAACCTTCACGGCACTTGAAGAGGTCACTCACATCAAGACGATAAGCCCGGCTTTATTTGTCTTCTACCTGATCAGCATCAGTTCTATCGGATATCTCGGCTTGGTACCTCACTACTATGCACTCGACCTTATAGGTGTTCTGCTCATACTATGTTTTCTGTTGTCCATTCTCTGGTGTTTCCGTGTACGAAGGGTGTTAAGGGCATATGCCTTGGCTGAACACAACTTCGAACTGCGCATGAACCTAGTCTATATCGTGCTTTTCACCTTCTATTACGTCAACTACTGCATCAATGCCCTTCCCCGTGACAAGCAAAAACACGAAGAAAAAAAGCGGCTAACAGGACAAGCCACTTACGTT
Source organism: Pseudomonas sp. S2_H10 (assembly GCF_054668285.1). NCBI lineage: Bacteria > Pseudomonadati > Pseudomonadota > Gammaproteobacteria > Pseudomonadales > Pseudomonadaceae > Pseudomonas > Pseudomonas sp. S2_H10. The sequence goes on along the minus strand of NZ_CP162754.1, from coordinate 4,930,111 downwards.
TGAGACAGGTACACCACACCAATCTGTAAGCCGTGTCGTTGTCACGGCCTGCCAATTGGGCAAGTTCGACCTTCATGGGTATTCCTTGTCATAGACCGTGCGGCAGAAAGATTGCCCGACCGGTGTCTGTGCGCCAGTATGCGCAGCAGGCAACCGGGCGGGCATCACGCTGCGGGGAAACACGAAAGGGATAGAGGCATGGCACTCTCGTTGGACGACATCGCCTGGCATCGTTCGGTGGGGCAACTGATCGACGCCCTGGACAAGCCCAATTTCTGGACCCAGCTTGTACGACTGCTGGATCAGTACATGCCCTTCGACAGCTGGGTGGCCCTGCTTTTCAGTGAGGATCAGCGCCCGCAGGTGTTCGCCGAATGCCCCGGCGAGGACGGCAGCCCCGACCCGTTGTTCCAGGATTACCTGCGCGGGCTGTACCTGCTCGACCCCTTCTACATCGCCTGCCGCGAACAATCGCGCAGCGGCCTGTTTCGCCTGTCGGAAGTGGCGCCGGAGCACTTCGAGCTGACGGAGTACTACCAACGCTACTTTCGTCTGAATGTGGTGGCCGACGAAATCCAGTTCAATTGCCAGCTCGAAGGCGACCGTACGCTGTGCCTGTCACTGGGCAGCACCCAGCGCTTCAGCGGCCAGCAGATCGCCCTGTTGTCATTGATCCAGCCGTGGGTGCTAGGCCTGATGCGCCAGCGTCTACCCTATGAAATCAACGAAGTCGTGGCCCAGGTCCCCGCTCCACCGCAAGTCGATTGGCGGGTACGACTGGAGGCTTCGGTGCGCCAGCTCAAAGGCGCGCAGTTGACGGCCCGGGAACTGGATGTCGGGCGTTTGATGCTCAGCGGTTGCTCCAGCAAGGAAATCGCCCGTAAGCTGGAAATCTCTGTCGAAACCGTGAAAGTCCATAAGAAACACATGTACAGCAAGCTGGGGATCAAATCCCAGTCCGAGCTGTTTTCGATTTTTCTGCAGGCACAAAATGCCTGATTGGCCTGTGGAACACTTTGCTTTTATGTGGGAGCGAGCTTGCTCGCGATTGCGATATTTCATTCAACATTGATGTCGACTGAACCGCCGCCATCGCGAGCAAGCTCGCTCCCACAGTGTTTTGTGTTTAGCCAAATTTATTGAGTCCGAACCCAAGGAACCCGTATGAGCCTGTCACTCCTGAGCCGCTACGCCTTCTTTGCCGTCTGCGTGATCTTTACCCTCGCCAGCCTGCCGTTTCTTCAATATGACTGGCTCTGGCCAATCACTGCCGTCACCGCTGTCCTCAGCCTGATCGGCCTGTTCGACTTGCTGCAAAGCCCGCACGCCGTGCGGCGCAACTACCCGATCCTGGGCAACATCCGTTATCTGGTCGAAGGCATCCGCCCGGAAATCCGCCAGTACCTGCTCGAATCCGACAGCGACGCCCTGCCCTTCTCCCGGGCCCAGCGCTCGCTGGTCTACTCCCGGGCCAAGAATGAAAGCGCCGACAAACCCTTCGGCACGCTGATCGACGTGTACCAGTCGGGTTTCGAATTCATCGGCCACTCCATGCGCCCGGCACCCTTGAGCGACCCGAGCGGTTTCCGCGTCACCGTCGGCGGCCCGCAGTGCACCCAGCCGTATTCGGCGTCGGTGTTCAACATCTCGGCCATGAGTTTCGGCTCCCTCAGCGCCAACGCCATCCGCGCGCTGAACCAGGGCGCCAAGCTGGGCAATTTCGCCCATGACACCGGCGAAGGCAGCATCAGCCCCTATCACCGGGAAAACGGCGGCGACCTGACCTGGGAACTCGGCAGCGGCTACTTCGGCTGCCGCACCAGCGACGGCCGCTTCGACCCGGAACGCTTTGCCGCGCAAGCCCGCACGCCACAGGTGCGGATGATCGAAATCAAGATGAGCCAGGGCGCCAAGCCCGGCCACGGCGGCATCCTGCCCAAGCACAAGGTCACCAAAGAAATCGCCGAGACCCGCGGCATCCTGATGGGCGAAGACTGCGTGTCACCGTCGCGCCACAGCGCGTTTTCCACGCCGATCGAAATGATGCATTTCATCGCGCAACTGCGTGAGCTGTCTGGCGGCAAGCCGGTGGGCTTCAAGTTCTGCCTCGGCCATCCGTGGGAGTTCATGGGCATCGCCAAGGCCATGCTGGAGACGGGCATCCTGCCGGACTTCATCGTCGTCGACGGCAAGGAAGGCGGCACTGGCGCGGCGCCCGTGGAGTTCACCGACCACATCGGCGTGCCGATGCGCGAGGGCCTGCTGTTCGTGCACAACACCCTGGTCGGCCTGAACCTGCGGGACAAGATCAAGCTCGGCGCCAGCGGCAAGATCGTCAGCGCCTTCGACATCGCCAGCGTGCTCGCCATCGGCGCCGACTGGGCCAACTCGGCGCGTGGCTTCATGTTCGCCATCGGTTGCATCCAGTCGCAGAGCTGCCACACCAACAAATGCCCGACCGGCGTCGCCACCCAGGACACCCTGCGCCAGCGCGCGCTGGTGGTGCCGGACAAGGCCCAGCGTGTATTCAACTTCCACCGCAACACCCTCAAGGCCCTGGCGGAAATGCTCGCCGCCGCCGGCCTCGAACATCCGTCGCAGTTGTCCGCCAAGCATCTGGTGCGACGCATGTCGGCGACCGAGATCAAGCTGTTCTCGCAGCTGCACGTTTTCCTCAAACCGGGGGAGTTGCTGACCGGCGAAGTGAACGGCGAGTTCTACTCGCGGATGTGGCAGATGGCCCGGGCGGATAGCTTCGAGCCCAATGAGATGGAGGCGGCATAGAAATCAACGTTTCGGCACTGAAGGTCTGAAATGACTTCAGGGCCGACCCTCCAGAATAAACAGCCGTGCCTGGACTTCATCCCCTTGGACAGTGAGCGTTTGCTTCCAGTCCTTGGGGAAGGTCACCACATCCTCCGGCCTGGGATTGCCGGTCACCCACCAGACTCTTTTTGCGGCGGGTTTCAATGCCGAGACGTCGCTGAAAAAAATCCAGTCCAGACGTTGCGGGACAAGACTCCAGCCACCGTAGTCATACGGTCCATTCGGCTCCCCGCCTGGCAGTCGGGAAATGTAGAGCCTGGGCTGGATGCCTGTGGTGTTGTAGTAACTGAATGGCAGATACCAGAACAAACCGTCGATGACAATCTCATCGCCCACCTGCGCCTGACGATTGATGCCCTGCGCCACCCTGTCCAGCCTGGCCAGCTTGCGAACGTCGGTGCCATTCAATCCGTCGTCCTGCGCGTACACCTTCAGCACGCCGTGCACTTGTGCCACGACAAACAGACTCAAACACAGGTAAGCAACAAGCGGCCGCCGCGCCGCCAACCGATCCAGCGCCACCGCAGCCATCAGGGGCAAACCGACGGCGGCGAAGACCAGATACCGGGTGACGAAGACCGGCACGATCCAGGAAACCAAAAACACAGTGATGGCCGGCACAAAAAAATAGCTGATCAGCAAGAGCGTTGAGCGGCGGTCCTGTCGATCATTCAACAGCGCGATCACACAACACGCGATCATCGAAGCAGAGATCGCCATCGCCCACCACAACCCGCTACCGTCCGCAGAAATCATCGCGATGCAACGTGAAACAACGCCCGGCAGCATCTCCCACGTGGTGGGCGCAACCCACTCGAGCCCATTCATGCGCCTTAGCTGATCAGAGAGATGAGGCAACCACGGCACATACAGCACGACAATCGCGACATTGGCCATGAACCACTTTCCAACGGGCAGCGCCACGGGTTTGCCAGCGCCCAACCCCGACCAGTACAGCCAATGCACCAGCACACAGAACGCGGCGAAGTAGTGGGTGTAGAACGCGGCTGACATCAGCAACACGTAGAGGACCGCGTAGCGCCTCGCTTGCGGTTTCCGGTTCCAGCAAACCAGGGCAATCGTGGCCGCCATCAGCCAAAAGCCGAGCAAGGTGTACATACGCACTTCCTGGCTGTAGCGAACCGAGATCGGCAACAACACCAGCATCAGTCCGGCAAAACAGGTCGCTCTGCGCGTAGCGACAAGGCTCATCAGCTTGAGACAAAGCACCAGCGTGCCGACATCCGCCAGCGCACTCAGACCGCGCAAGGAAATCACACTGTTTCCAAACAGCAACGTCCAATAATGAACAATGACGTAATAGAGCGGAGGGTGAACATCACGCGCCGTTGTGGACCAGATCAGTCCTGGCGCACGCTCACTCAGCAGCACGCTAAAGGCCTCGTCATACCAGATGACCGGTATTGAAATGGCGTGGAATCGAACGATCAGCGCCAGCATGACCAGCACGATCAGCCCCGCGCGGTAAAGAGATAGCCTGCCCTGACTCACTCGAACATCCGCCACGCCCTCCATTGCGTTCAGGCGCTCTTGGTCATTGAGGAGTTTTCTGTCGACTGCTGAGTCGTTTTGATGATGTCTTTGATGACATACCGGGGCCGATGCTTGGCCTCGATGTAAATCCGGCCGACGTATTCACCGAGGATGCCGATGCCGATCAACTGCACGCCACCGAGGAACAGGATCGCGGTCATCAACGATGGATAACCGGGCACGCTGTTGCCGAAGAAAACCTTGTCCAGCACCATGTACACCGCGTACAGCACGGCAAAGATCGACACGGCGCCCCCCACATAAGTCCATAACCTCAAGGGCACGGTACTGAATGAGGTCACGCCTTCCAGCGCCAGGTTCCACAGTTTCCAGCCGTTGAATTTGCTGTTGCCCGCCACGCGAGGGGCGCGCTCGTATTCGACAAGCACGGTATTGAACCCGGCCCAGGACAGCACGCCTTTCATGAACAACTGATGCTCGGGCAGTGCGCGAATCACATCGACCACCTTGCGATCCATGAGGCGGAAGTCGCCGACGTTTTCTTCGATGCGGGTGTAGGAAATACGATTCAACAGGTGATAGAACAACGCCGCACTGTGGCGCTTCAAATAGCTGTCGGAATGACGGTCCCGGCGTTTCGCCAGCACCACATCCGCGCCTTTCTGCCATTGTTCGATCAACAACGGGATCACGCTGATCGGGTCCTGCAGGTCAACATCCATCGGTATCACTGCGTCGCCGGTGGCATGTTCCAGGCCGGCAAACAGCGCCGGTTCCTTGCCGAAGTTGCGGGAAAAATTGATCAGCATGACCTGATTGTCCGCTCCTGCCAGAACGGCGGCCTTTTCGGCCGTGCGGTCGGTGCTGCCGTCGTTGACAAACACGATCTCCACCTCGGCGTCGAACTTCAACTCACGCCGCACAGCCTGGTAGAAAAGCTCGATCGCCTGCTCTTCGTTGAACACTGGAACGATCAGCGAGATTTTCATGCGTCACGCTCGCGAAACACCACGTACTTGGAAAACAGGAAGCCAAACACCAGGCTCAACGCCGAAAACAGCGCCACAGTGAGCAAGCCATGCAAGCGGTACAGATCACCGACATGACCGACGCCATAGCTCAGCGCGCCCATCGCCGACATGAACAGCAGATAGCCACCCACCGATGCCTTGCTGTCAAAAGTGTAGAGCGCGTTCATGTAGAAGGAAAACGAGGCGGCAACGCAAAACGCTGCCAGGTTACTGACAGCCTGGCTGAATCCGGTCGCCACACTCAGCAGGAAGAAAATTTGCCAATGAATAAGCGTATTGGCGACCCCGATCACCGTGTAGCTGGACAACCCTTTCCACAAGCGCCTCATGCCGTCAGCCCTTTATTGGAACCTGATAGCCCCATACGTATTGGAGCTTGTCTGCTGTCAGAAATCGCAGGTCCAGGCACTTTTCAGACCAGTGGCCATGACCTCGGGCATTGCCAGGAGACATTCCGAAATACCCCGACTTTGCAATTGAGGACGAATCAGTCCACCCTGCGCGCCGCCGCTTGGGCGCGCGACCTTCTGTTTGCGCGGCCAACCCCATTTTCACTCGCAGTTACGGGCCTGCTGTCATGACGTTAACGCGCGATCACCGGATCGACTTTTTTCGTGGTCTGGCACTGATCTTCATTTTTTGGGATCACGTGCCTCACAACCCTTTGGGGCAAATCACCCTGCGCAATTTCGGCTTCAGCGATGCGGCCGAGGTTTTCGTGTTTCTGGCCGGTTTCGCGGCCGTGCTGGCGTACGGCAAAGTCCTGGCGCGCGAAGGCTTTCTGATCGCCTGTGTGAAAATCCTGCGCCGGGCGTGGGTGCTCTACGTGGTGCATATCTTCTTGCTGGCGATGCTGATGGGCATTGTGTTTTTCGCCAACAGCCATGTGGAAACACGGGATCTGGTGGAGGAAATGGGCATGCATCATTTCATCAGCAACCCGCAGCAGGCCCTGATCGATGAACTGCTGTTGCGCTTCAAGCCGAACCTGATGGACCCGTTGCCACTGTATATCGTGCTGTTGGCGGGCTTGCCGCTGGTGCTGCCGTTGCTGATGCGCAAGGCCTGGGTGGTGGTCGCGATGTCATTGGCGCTGTATCTGATGGTGCCACTGGCGGGCTGGAACCTGGCGGCCATCAAGGACGGCGTGTGGTACTTCAACCCTGTCGCCTGGCAGTTGCTGTTCGTGCTGGGCGGTGCGGCGGCGATTCACAGTCAGCGCCCGCGCTTGCCCGAAACCCGCCCCTTGCTGCGCCAGCCATTGTTTGTCATTGCAGCGCTGTATGCCGTGGTCGCGGCTGTGTTGACCGTGCTGTGGCGTTGGCCGGAGCTGCACGATGCCGTGGTGCCGGCGAGCCTGCAGAACGCCTTGTACCCCATCAGCAAGACCAACCTGTCTCCCGCGCGCCTGTTGCACTTCCTCGCACTGGCCTACGTCACGGCGAAACTGATTCCCGACGGCCCGTGGACGCAGAACTGGCTGGCGCAGCAAAGTTGCCGCATGGGCCGCTTCTCACTGGAGATTTTCTGCCTGGGCGTACTGCTGGCGCCGTTGGCGGACATGGTCAATGCCTTGACCGACGATGCGTTTGCCATGCAGATCTTCACGGCGCTGGTGGGGGCCGGGTTGATGGCGTTGCTGGGAGCGTGGCTGGAGTTCAACAAGCGTTTGAACCGCTCAACGCAAATCGCCCCCGCCTGAAATTGCAAAAAACCCCGGCCAATCGACCGGGGTTTTTGTCGTTCAGGCATTACAACTTACGAAGCCGAACGCGCCGAACCTTGCGAAACATTCGTCGGTTGCAGCTTGAACACGTAGAACAACACCGTAAGCAGCACCAGGAACGCAGGTCCCACATACAGCGCCACGCGGGTGTCCGGGAAGTACGCCATCAGGCCGACCACCAGCACCAGGAACGCCAGCGCCAGGTACGAACTGACCGGGTACAGCCACATGCGGTATTTCAGGCCGGCCGCTTCGCTGGCGCTCAGGCCTTTGCGGAACTTGAGCTGGGCCAGCAGGATCATCACCCAGGTCCAGATCGCGCCGAAGGTGGCAATCGCCGTCACCCAGACAAACACCTTTTCCGGCACCAGATAGTTGAGCAATACGCCCAGCAGCAAGGCGCCGATCGACAGCAGCAAGGCGCGACGCGGCACGCCGTTGCTCGACGTTTTGGCGAATCCCGCCGGCGCCTGGCCGTTCTGCGCCAGGCTGTAGAGCATGCGCCCGGTACTGAAAATACCGCCGTTGCAGGACGACAACGCGGCGGTGATCACCACGAAGTTGATGATGCCGGCGGCGGTCTTGATGCCCAGACGCTCGAAGGTCATCACGAACGGACTGCCCTGGGTACCGATTTCGTTCCACGGGTAGATCGACAGGATCACGAACAACGCACCGACGTAAAACAGCAGAATCCGCCAGAACACCGAGCCGATGGCGTCGGGAATGGTCTTTTGCGGGTTCTTCGCCTCACCGGCGGTCAGGCCGATCATCTCCACGCCCAGGTAGGCGAACATCACCATTTGCAGCGACATCAACACGCCTTGCACGCCGTTGGGCATGAAGCCGCCGTGGGTCCACAGGTTGGAAATCCCCAACGCCACGCCGTCGTTGCCGAAACCGAAGGCGATGATACCGATGCCGCCGAACACCATCGCCACGATGGTGACGATCTTGATCAGGGCGAACCAGAACTCGAACTCACCGAAGGCCTTGACCGCGATCAGGTTGATCGAACCCATGCTGATCAACGCAGCGAGCGCCCAGATCCAGCGCGGCACATCGGGGAACCAGATGCCCATGTAGACCGCCACGGCAGTGATTTCCGCGACGCAGGTCACCAGCCACAGGAACCAGTAGTTCCAGCCGGTCAGGAAGCCCGCCAGCGGGCCCAGGTAGTCTTGGGCGTAACGGCTGAACGAGCCGGCGACCGGGTTGTGCACGGCCATCTCGCCGAGGGCGCGCATGATCACCAGGATCGCCAGACCGCCGATGATGTAAGACAGCATGATGGCCGGGCCGGCCATTTCGATAGCCTTGGCCGAGCCCAGGAACAGGCCGACGCCGATACAGGCACCGAGTGCCATCAGGCGAATATGTCGCTCGCCGAGTTCACGTTTAAGCGGACCGCCCTGAGCGGTCTCGCCCTGGGGCAGGTGATTGCCTACGGGCATGGGGGACAACCTCGTCTTGTTATTGGATATGACCACCAAGTGGCGAAGCGCTGACCGATAAGCCATCGCTTCCCGAACCGGCCCTGCCTCGTGGGCAGCGTCGTCTTGTAGGAAAAACCCGCAAGATCAGTGGGAAAAACGGCGCCGAGTATTGCACAACAATGGTGCATCGTCATGCCCCTGCCAAAGTCGTAATTGACCTGGAAAAGGCTCTAATTCGGCCATTACAGACCGCCACACTCCTCCTGGGAGTATCACAACTGTGGCGAGGGGGCTCGCCCCCGTTCGGCTGCGTAGCAGTCGCAAAAACAGGTAACCGCGGCGTGCCAGACGCGACAGGAGGGGTCTGCTTCGCAGTCCAACGGGGGCAAGCCCCCTCACCACAAGTGCTTCAATTCACTGATTATCGCTGCGTCCGTGCATCATTCTGCCCTGCACATTTTTTTCACCCTCGCCAACCACCGTCTAAGCTTCAGTCAAGTCCGATCAATCTGCGTGAATGGATCAGTCGACTATGGGCGCTTTATGGCAAACCGATTCGAGTAAAACCGTGGTCCCGACTGATAGTGTGGATGAAGCGCCTATACCTGAAAAACCCCGTCGTTCCAGGCACGGATGGGGAGCGTTCTGGCTATTGCTGTTGATTATCGCGATCGTCGTGGGGCTGGCGGCTGCGAGGGAGATGCGCACCTCGAAGTTCCAGGCCCGGGAAGTCAGCAAATACGCCGCGTCACTGAATTACGAGCTCAAGCCCGGCCCCAGCGATGCGATTCGCTATCCGGGCGACGGTCCGTTCGATCGACGCCTGGGCTACAGCTCGCTGGATGAATTCCTGCCACGCCTGATCAAGCGCGATTTCGTCGTCGAGGCGCAAACGCGCTTTTCTCCAGAGCTGTTGAAGTACACCGACAAGGGCCTGTTCGTGCCTTATGCGGAGAAAATCCAGGCCGGCCTGTCGATCACCGATTGCCGTGCAGCGCCGCTGTACCGGTACAACTACCCGCAACAGCTTTACTCAACCTTCGCCTCGATCCCGCCGGTGGTGGTCAGCAGCCTGCTGTTCATCGAGAACCGCTTCCTGCTCGACCCCAGGCAACCGCTGGCCAACCCGGCGGTGGACTGGCCGCGGTTCGGCATGGCGGCGTGGTCCCAGGTGGCCAAGATTTTGCACGTCCCCGGCCAGTCCGCCGGTGGCAGTACCCTGGCCACTCAGCTGGAGAAGTACCGGCATTCACCCGATGGCTTGACGGTCAATGGCGCGGAAAAGATTCGCCAGATGATTTCCGCCACCGTACGCGCCTATCAGGCCGGGCCACAGACCCTCGAAGCCCGGCAGAACGTGGTTCGCGACTACCTCAACAGCGTGCCGTTGTCGGCCGTACCGGGCCACGGCGAAGTGCATGGCATGGCCGAGGGCTTGCGCGTGTGGTACGGCTCCGACTTCAACCAGGCCAACGCAGCGCTGTCCAGCACCGCGACGGATCCAAAGACCATGGCGGAAAAGGGCCTGGCCCTGCGTGAGATGCTGTCGTTGATGATCGCCCAGCGCCGTCCGTCGCATTACCTGACCAAGGGCCATGATGAACTGGCCGACCTCACCGACAGCCATATTCGCCTGCTGGCGCAAAACCATGTGATCGACGCCGACTTTGCCGCTGCCGCCCTGGCCAGCAAAGTCACCTACCGCGACTGGGCGACCCAACCGACCATTCAACCGATCGAAACCAACAAGGGCATCAGTGTCGCGCGCAGCCGTCTGGCCGGCATGCTCAATCGCCCGCTGTATGACCTCGACCGCCTTGACCTCTCCGCCACCAGCACCCTGCAAGGCGAGTTGCAGAGCGAGGCCACCGACTACCTGAAAAAACTCGCCGACCCCGCCTTTGCCACGCAGATCGGCCTGATCGGCGAGCGCCTTCTGACCACGACCAGCACCACCCAGGTGCGCTACAGCTTCACCTTGTTCGAACTGACCCCGGACGGCTCGCGGGTTCGGGTGCAGACCGACAGCACCGACCAGCCATTCGACATCAACGAAGGCAGCAAACTGGAACTGGGCTCCACCGCAAAAATGCGCGTGCTGACCACCTACCTGCAAATCATCGCCGAGCTGCACGACAAATACGCCGGCATGGCCGTCCCGGACCTGAAGAAAGTCGAGGTGCCGGACCAGGACCGCCTGAGCCGCTGGGCAGTCGACTACCTGATCGAAAACAAGGACCGCGACCTGCAAAAAATGCTCGGCGCAGCCCTGGACCGCAAATACTCCGCCAGCCCCGGCGAGGCGTTTTTCACCGGGGGCGGCCTGCATGTGTTCCACAACTTCCGCAAGGAAGACAACGGCCGGATACCCCCCTTGCGCGACGCCCTGCGCGAGTCGATCAACCTGCCGTTCATTCGTCTGATGCGTGACCTGGTGCGCTACACCATCTACTCCGGCCCCAACAGCAGTGCCGAACTGCTCAAGGACGACCGCGACCCTCGGCGCCAGGAATACCTGGCCGAATTCGCCGACCGCGAGGGCACTTCGTTCCTGCTCAAGTTCTGGAAGAAGTACAAGAACAAGGACACCCAGGAACGCCTCGAAACCTTCCTCGACAGCATGCGCCCTACGCCGATCCGCATGGCCGCGGTACATCGCTACCTGCTGCCACATGCCAGCCAGGAAAGCTTCAACGCCTTCGTGCGCTCGCACCTGACCGGGGCCAAGCTCACGGAAAAACTCACTGACGAGCGTCTCGTGCGGCTTTACGAAGCCTACGGTCCCGGCGCCTATGATTTGCCGGACCAGGGCTTCATCGCCAAGGTTCACCCGCTGGACCTGTGGATGATGGGCTACCTGCTCAACCACCCCGACGCCAAGTGGGGCGACGTCGTCAACGCCAGCAAATTCGAGCGCCAGGAAGTCTACAGCTGGCTGTTCAAAAGCCGGCACAAGGGCGCCCGCGACAGTCGCATCCGCACCATGCTGGAGATCGAGGCGTTCCTCGACATTCACCAGCGCTGGCAGAAAGTCGGCTACCCGTTCGACCACCTGGTGCCTTCGCTGGCCACCGCCATCGGCAGTTCCGGCGACCGCCCCGCTGCCCTGGCCGAATTGATCGGCACCATCCTCAACGATGGCGTGCGCATGCCGACCCTGCGCATCGACAGCCTGCATTTCGCCGCGAACACCCCTTATGAAACCCAACTGATCAATGACCCCGACGTCGGCAAACGGGTGATGCCGTCCGAGGTAGCGAGGGCCATGCGCGAAGCCCTTTCGCAAGTGGTGGATGCCGGTACGGCCAAACGTGTTGCCGGCAGCTTCAAACTGCCCGACGGCACTCCGTTGGCCATGGGTGGCAAGACCGGTACTGGCGACAACCGTATCGAAGCCATAGGCTCGGGCGGACGAATCCTCAGTTCGAAATCCCTCAACCGCACGGCCACGTTTGTGTTCTATATCGGCGACACCCACTTCGGCACACTGACCGCTTTCGTGCCGGGCCGTTCGGCGGAGAGCTTTACCTTCACCTCGGCATTGCCGGTGCAGGTGCTCAAGGGCATGGCCCCGATCCTGACGCCGTACCTGCAACCGGGCACCCACACCATGTGCCAGCCAACCTCGACAACCGAGGCAACCGTTCGCCGCTAGGCGCGGATCGACACAGGCGTCCGCGTGGCGGTAACCCTGTATTTTTCACTCCTGTTTTTTGCAGGGTTCGGGGCGCGATTGACGTCGTTCCGACCCTGTTTTTGCGCTTTTTTTGTGCAGGGTGCCTGCCTAGTCTGATCGCTCCATCCATGATCAACGGACGATCAAGCCATGCTCCACACGCAACAGACTTCCAACCCGCTCGGCAACGACCCGGCGAATCAAAGCGTCCATTTCGAACTGGTCAGGCAGGCCATCCCTTCCTGGCTAGAAGAAGCTTCACTGTCGCGTATCACTGCGCTGAAGGCTGACCGCGTGACCCTTCCCGCCTGGCAGCTGGACGCTGCACAGGCGCTACGGGAACGCTTGAACAGGGACATCAAACTCGGCTGGACCGCGCAAAACGATGTCGACCGGGCGCTGAGCGAATTGCAGGATGTCTACGCCTTCGCCAAACCCTTGTTGCAACAGGCGCTGAAGGAACGCTTCGGTGTCGAAGATGACGTCGAAGAGACCTGGTTGCGGCTGTATGCACCGGCAAAAACCTCATGGTGGGTGCATGACTTTTCCGCAGGCACCACCAGCCGCACCGTCTCGCTGCTGGATGCCGCCCTGCACAATTTTTCCCGCGACGAGGCATTCACCCAGGACTCGGAGTTCATCACCCGCCCCAACGCCCGTGGGCACTTCGGCGTAGTAAAGCTCAAGCACAAGCTGAGCATCGAGCAGTTCAAATCGTTGTGCCGTGAACTGGATATCGGCGCCCGCTACCAACAACACCTGAACGAGTTCCTGCTGTCGGACAACCCCGTGGCCGACACCGTCCTGCGCCACAAGGTCACCCTCAGCCACAAGACCGCCCTCAACATCGCGGCGCACATGGCGCTGATGAAAAAGGACATCGACCAGGAGGCCCATGACGTCGTGCAAGGCATGCTCGACGATCGCTCGAAAATGCAATGGCTAGGGCAGCCCGTCAGCTATTACAACCTGTCGATGATGGACACGCGCCTGGTTGGCATTGTGCTGATTGCCCCCGATCTGGACACTGCCACCCGTGCCGTACCGGTCATCGCCTATGTTCCCCATGACCCGGAACATCCGCTCAAGCGATACCCGTCGATACTCGATTTCATGGCGGAGCTCACACGCCAGCTGCGCGACGGCACCTCCAGCAAAAGTTATCAACAGTACTTCAGCCAATTCGTGCCCCATCAGCAGCGCGGACATTTTTTTGCCGGACTGAATGACCGCCTGAGCAAAATCAAATGGCAGCCGGTCCCACCTGGCTCCAGCCTGCCCACTTGGCGTGAAACACCCGTGGCCAACCCCGACTTGAAATTCAGCCTGTCGAACGTCAAGACCGACAAGGAAACCACTTTCAAGAAGGATCTTTGGGGCTACTACTACCAACAGAAGCTCAACAAGATTCTCAACGATGCGCAGGAACTCGCGATTTCCACCGAGTACGCCGACCGTATGGCCCGCTGGGCCTGGTGGGATAACCTGGAAAAAATACTTTCGGACATTCTCAACGTCGCGCTGCTGGTGGCGACGCCGTTTGTGCCAGGCATGGGCGAGCTGATGCTGGCCTACACCGCCTATCAACTGACGGACGAAGTGGTCGAGGGTATCGTCGATCTGGCCGAAGGTCATTTTGCCGAGTTTGCAGAACAAGTCATCAGCGTGCTGGAAAGCGTCGTCCAACTGGGCGCATTTGCGGCGGGTGGCGCAATCGGTAATGTCGCGCGAGCGAAACTCTCGCCGTTCTTCGAGGGGCTCAAACCAGTGCAAATGGCCGAGGGGCGGACGCGGTTATGGAACCCGGACCTTGCCGCCTATGAAAAAACCGGTCTGGCATTGCCAAAAGACGCCAGGCCCGATGGAACTGGCGTGTACCAGCACCAGGGCCAGCAACTTTTGCGGCTCGACAACAAACTCTTCGAAGTGCAAAAAGACCCGGCCACCGGGCAACACCGAATCAAGCATCCACAACGCTCCGACGCGTACTCACCGACCTTGCGGCACAACGACCATGGTGCCTGGGTCAGTGAAACGGAAAACCCGCGCGAGTGGGAAGGCACGACACTGATGCGTCGGCTGGGCCATACAACCGATGCCTTCAGCGACACGCAACTTGAGCAGATCCGTCAGATCAGCAGTACCGAAGAGGCCGCCCTGCGCAGCATGCATATCGAGCACGCCCCGCCACCGCCCTTGCTGACCGACACCCTGCAACGCCTGGGGGCACCGGTGAATCCGCCTCCTGCATTGCCCCCGGAAATGGCCGCACTTTTCAGCGACTATCCCGAATTGCCCGAGACCGTCGCGGAAAAAATCTTCGCCGGCGCCACTCCGGCAGAGCGCCAACAGATGACCCGGCACAAGCGCCTGCCCTTGCGCCTGAAAAGCCAGGCCCGGGAGCTTCAGTTCGAGACGCAGGCGGTCCGCGCCGCCCACGGCCTGTACGACGACGCGTTGGTCAGCGGCGATACCGAGCGCCTGGTGCTGGGCACCTTGCGCATGCAAACCGATATCTTCGGCAAGTTGCGCATCGAAATCCGCCAGGGCACGTTCGACGGCGAACTGCGCTGCAGCGCCGGGCCCGAAGATGCGGCACAAGTACGGATCATGGTTCGCGACGAGTCCGGAAAATATGCAGTGCGCGACGCCGAGGACCGTCAGATCCATACGGCCGATGAGCTTCTTCCCTCTCTGCTCCAGGCCATAGGCAAGGATGAACTCAGAGCGTTGGGCTATCGACCGGGCGATACCGAGCTCTTCAAGCAGTGGATCATCGCCAGGATCGAGACACCAGCCGAGCGCCGGACAGTTCTGGCCACACCACCGATTCGTACCGTGGCCGAGCATGAGACCGTGCTGTTGGTGCGCGGTGCCGGGACCAGCCGTTCAGGCGCGACACTGCACGAGCGGATTCATGACCTGCATCCACATTTCAGTGACAACGAGGTAGACGTGTTTGCCCAGGCCCTGATCGAAAAGGGCGAACCGATGAAACTTCTCGATGAACAGGAAAAAGACCTCGACGAACTACGCCGGACGGTCGAACTCTGGGAGCATCAATTCGCCGGGCTGGATGCCGATAATCCGATGCCGCTACGCGGCACGCGCCTGCACATTGCAGAGCGCCTGCTTGAGTGTTTCGAGCGAAAGAACAGTGGACTCGGCAACCGTGCCAATCCGGATGGCTATGCGCTGGATCTGTCACGGGAGCTTTCATCCGTGGATCTGGAAGCTTCATGGCCGAAACGACCGGAGCTGAAAAAATTCCTCGATAAAGTGACGGCACTGAAGCTCGACAACACGCGTTTCAAGGCAACGCCGGATGGCTTGCTGCAAGACTTCCCCAACCTGCGCCAACTCAGCGCCAGACGTTGCGAACTCAAGACGCTGCCCGACAGGATCGGGGCTATGCACCGGCTGGAACGCCTGCAGTTGAGCGACAATGCCATTGTGCTTGATGCCGATGCAGTACTGCGTCTCAAGTCACTGACTTACCTGGAAATACTCAGGCTCGACAACAACCCCTTGGCGATGGCGCCGGACATTGGGCGCATGCCCAGGCTCAAGCTTGTGGCCTTGAAAAACACCGGCCTGACCACCTGGCCCGACGGCACCCTGGGCAAAACCCGACCAAGGGGTTTTCTCCTGGACCTGCGGGACAATCCTCTCGGCGTTATTCCCGAGGTAGTGCCAGGCAGACCGGAGGCCTGGGTCATTGCCCGAACCCGACTCAACGTCGGTAATTTGTCAGAGACGAACCAACTGCAATACCAGGATATTCGTCACTCAGTGGGATTGCCTCCCGAGCCTCTGGTGATTTCTATCCCGGCGAATTACGGGGCAACTGCAAACGATTGGGCCAATGTACCGGGGTTGGGAGTAGAACGGATCAGCACTTTCCAGGAACTGTCCGACGACCCCCGGTCCCATGCGTTTATCGAAGTCCTGATCAACCAGGAACACTCGTCTGACTCTGTCGCTGGTGGCCCTGCTCGCCAGCAATTGGTACAGCGCATGGCACGCATGCTCGATGCCGTGCATATCGACACTCATCTGCGCGAGCAGCTCTACACCATGGCCATCGCCCCCGTCGATTGCGCCGATGCCGGTGCGCAATTGTTCAACAGCATGGGCATTCGCGTGCTCGCCTCCGAGGCCTATTCGTTCACCACTGACCGTGCAGCGCTTCAGCGCAAACTGGTGACCCTGGCCAAAGGTGCCGCACGACTGGATCAGGTCAACGAAGTTGCCCGGGCCGATGTCGCCAGTCGTGGAGGTAACCCTGATGACGTTGAAGTCTACCTGGCGTACCAGACCGGTCTCGCCACGCGGTTGAACTTGCCATGGCAATCGCAAGGCATGCTGTACCGACCGGTTGCCGGCGTAACGGACGCCATGATTGATCAGGCGTACGACACGGTTCTGGCCTTGGGTGAAGGCGACGGCCTGATCGACACGATGCTTGAACAGGATTTCTGGGAGCACTACTTGCGCGAAACCTGGCCGATTGAAATAGAGGCGAACAAACGACTGTACCAGAGCAAATACGAGAAACTGGAGACCCTGCGTACAACCCAGCTTCAGTGGCTCGAGGCGACGTCGGACGTTCGCAAAGCCGACCTGCGCAACCAGCTCAAGTTGCTCATGAACGATCTGCCGGTGCCCGAGACCGTAGTCTTTGCCGATGAGCCGATCAGCGAAGCAAGCTTCGACCGAATGCTCGTCGACCTCGGTAACAACGAAAAAGAACTGGCCAGACGCTTGACCCGAGAGGCCCTGCGCAAAGCTGGCCAATAATGGCCAACGGCAGCCTGCCCCATCAGGCTGCCGCACATCAAGGCGCTGCGGCGATGAATATCACTCGCACATTGCCGTAATAAACACCCGGTTTGTATCCGCCGGCGGGCACTTTCGGCTGGATCTCCAGCGGGAAGCGCCCACCGGCCCTGGCCTGGGCTGCCGATACCACTTCGCGCGGTTGCGGATCATGGCTCAACTCCTGACCATTGAAACTGACGCGCAAAGAGATGTTCTGCTCGTCGCGGCCGTTGGACAAATAGGGTTCGGCTTCCAGCCGTGCCTCGATCGCGCTGGAGTCATGCTTGACGTCGAAGTTCTTGCGCATCCCCTCCAGGGTTTTGCTGTGAATGTTCCATGGCAATATCTGTTCGCGATGTATCCAGTCCGTTTCGGCCGGGATCACGTAAAAGCCCAGTGTCGGAATGTCCACCGAGACATAGAACCTGTGTTCTTCCCGCGCCGCGAACGCCAGGGAACCCGCCAGCGCCATCACGCCAGCGCACATGCCGATGGCTGATTGCTTGATCATGTCTGCTACCTGCTACGTCAAAAACAAAATCGCGAGCAAGCACATGCCACTCGCCCCTGCGCTGTTACTGGCTGGCAATGCGCAACGCTTTTTTCGACGCGCCCTCGACCAGATTGAAACGGTACTCACGACCGGGTTTCTTTTCGAATTCGAAGGTTTTTCCCGCCAGAACGTGATGCTTGGTGACCGGCTCACACTCGGTTTCGTTTTTCAGCGAGCAGTTGCGAAACTCATCGATCAGCACCACGGTGTTGCCGTTGTTACGCAAGCGGTAAACACTGGCGCTATCATCGATTACGCTGTCGAAGCGGCTGTTTTTCGGACGTACGAAAAACACCGTACCGAAACCGGTCATGACGTTGACCCCCGCCGACAAGTTCTCTTTGTAGGCTTCGCGCTCTTCACTCGACACGGCGAACTCGTCTTCTTTCTCCGGCACCACAGGAATGAAACGCACGCGAAAATAACGCTCGGTGTCACGGTCGCCCATGTGTAACAGGCGCGTGCCCTGCATGCCCTTGGCCGGCACGATCAGTCGCGCGGGGCTGGCCATCAAGCCATCGCGGCCACTGCCATCCGCCTGCGTCCTGACCGGTATTTCCTGGTGGCCGCCGTCGGCGTCGTAGACGATTTCGAGGATGTTGACCTTGACGAACGCCGTGCTGTCACCGCTGTTGAACACGCGCTTGAGGTAGGTGCTCTTCTCCCCGTCCAGATAGTCATACACCGTGCCGACGTTAATCTGCGGTCCGGCCGAAATGGCCAGGGAAAAACCGCTCAAACCCATCAACAGCAACAAACGCTTCATAGCCATAAACCTCTTCACATTGAACAAAACACAACCTCCCTGTATCGATACACGGCTCATCAGACTTCCGAATCCCAGATCACCGTGACCCGACCTGCATAGTTGCCACCTCTGCCGGGCTGCAACATGAACTCCATGACGTATGGCGGTACTTCGAAATGCAGGATGCCGGGAGCCCTGTCCACGTAAAAGCCGGGCTGGAACTGTTGCGCGTTGGCTTGTCCGGTACGCAAGCGACGCCGCTTGACCGGTTGCCCGGACATATCGGTCAAGCCATCGGGCAGGCTGACGCTGACTTGCAGTTCCACCGCGTACTTGGTGACGGGGTCTCGAATCTGGCAATCGGTGACAATCCCTGGCGTCTCGCACTCCAACTGCATATTGAAACGCGACGAGGCGGAGATGTTGAACGTCTGGTCTCGAAGCAGGCTCACCGGCCGACGCCCGGCCTGCAACCAGCTTTGCCAGCCGCCCACCGGAACCAGCTGGACGTTTTCACCACCGGGAGGAATCTCTACCTGGAGGGTGTGCTCAACATCGAGATTGAAGTTGATGGTCAGGCTGTCATCGCTGGGCAACATGATGTCGCCCATGTCGAAATCACGTCCGGGACCGACCCCGTAGGTGTGGCTGCCGACATAGCGTCCCGGGGACATCTTCAGCGGATTGGGGGTGCGAAGCTCGTAGCCGATCTGAAACATGTCATAGCGCAGGCTTTCAATCCGGTAAGCGGCCGTCGGGACACAGCTACTGCCTGGGCGCGTCAACCAAAAAAACGAACGCCACGTCGGCTCGACAAACATGCCTCCGGTGTAGCCACAGGGTGCCGGAGGATAGGTCCAGTTGTACCCACTCCACAGCATCTCGTGCGCGTCCGGATTACTGTCGGGCGCGCCCTCACCGATGATGGTTTGAACCCGCTCCGGCAGGTAGTACCGGCCGCCAATCGATGCTATGCGCACCTGCAATATCGACGGTTCTCCGGTCTCTTGATGAACAACCTGTAGTGACGCCCACTCGGTCGGGGGCTTGAACATCGCACCTTTGCGCATATCGCTGTGCCGGGCTTCGATCGGGCCATTGGAATTGAATTCGATCGGCACCTGGATGCTGAAGATGGATAGCCCTTCGCAAAATGTCGGGTAAATGGAGCAGTGCCCGGTATACGGCGTCGTATTGATAAATTCGTTACGCATCGGGTTGCCCGGATCAGGCTTGAATGAAGCCGTGACCTCAATGGAGGCGGCCTGCGCCGACACCGAAACCGCCAGACTGAAAAGCGCCACGAAAGAACGTAACAACCACCGTTCAATCCCATTGCAAGTCTTCACACTAAAACTCCCTGTAAAAATGACCCGTGTGGCGAACATCGGCCAAGGATGGCGGCGTGCTTGCTCGCAGCACGCACCTTCAGATTTCCGAATCCCAATACACCCTGACAGTGCCCGCATACCTGCCGCCGCTACCGGGTCGCAGCATGCCTTCCATCGAATGGGGCGGTACTTCGAAATGCAGGGTTCCCGGTGCTCGATCCACATAGAAACCGGGTTTGAAATACAGCTCATTCCCCGCACCCGTCTTCAGTCGCAAACGCCTCACAGGTTGTCCGGAAAGGTCGGTTATGCCATTGGGCAGGCTGACAAAGACGAACAGCTCGACTCGTCTGTTCAACTCGGAATTTTCCAGTGCGCATTCGTTACCAATTCCAGGCCCGCAATCTATTAGCATCTTGAAACGTGACGACGCCGAGATGTTGAAAGTCTGATCGCGGAACAGGTTCACCGGACGCCGCCCTGCCTGCAGCCAGCTCTGCCAGCCACCGGCGGGCACCAGCTGGATCCTTTCGCCGCCGGGCGGAATCTCGACTTTCAGGGTGTGCTGAACATCCAGCACAAAGTTCAAGGTCAAATCGCCATCGGTGGGCAGCATCAGATCGCCCATGTCGAAGTCACCGCCAGGGCCGATGCGATAGCTCAGATCGCCGGTGTATAGCCCTGACGACATTCCAAGCGGCTTGGGCGTGCGCAGTTCATAAGCGAAATCCAGGTAGTTGTACGACATGGCCGGAATCGGAAAACTGGCGGTTTTCACGCAGGTTCCCTGGACCGGGGTTTTCCAGAAAAACTGGTAAGAGCTGTCGTCGTACCAACCGACGCCACTGTACTGGCAAGGAGACGGCGGGTTTACCCAGCCCCCAAACGGGCCGCCCCACAAGGCCCTATGCCCTTCAAGCGCATTCACCGCCCCCGTGAGGTTGGCCGCCTTATCGCTGAGCAAGTACTGAGAACCAAACCCGGCTATGCGTACCTCAACCTGTTCAGTTTCCCCGGTCTGCTCATTCGTCACTGTCAACGCACGCCATTGCGCCGGGACTGTAAACATCGAACTGTTGCGCGGTGAATCATTGGGCTGCATGGCCCTGACCGACTCGAAGCGCGTCGGCAGGCGGATACTGAAGATTTCGTTGTCCTGGCACTGGTCGGGATAAGACGCGCAGTAACCACTGACCGGGGTCTTGTTGATGAACGTGTTGCGCTGCGGATTCGCCGAATCGGGACGGAACAACGCCCTGATTTCCTGATTCACCGCCTCGGCCGAGGGCGTTACAAACAGCGCCAGCACGCACAGCCATTGCGGCAGAAAAGTCTTGAGATTCACCATTCAACTGGCCTCCTGTCGAGTGAATGAGGCATCCGCCAACGTGTCCGGCGAGCAGCGCAAATCCCCGATCATCAATACGTTGTTTTCACTGCGGTGCTTGTCGGTATCGAGCCGGAACTGACACAGCAACTGGTCGGCATAACGCACTTCCAGGGTTGGCGAGCCGGCATGCATTTCCATCGAGAAGAAGCCATCGACTTCACTCACGCCACGGCTGGCATGGTTGATCACGTGATGGCCCTTGAGCGGCCGACCTTGCGGGTCGAGCAAGCGCCCCAGCACGGTCAGGGTTTTCATTACGCGCACCTTGCGGTACTCCACGCCGCCCTTGTTCAGGTGATAGCGAGTACGACCCGGTTCGATACTGGCCGCCGGCGCGTGATTGCCTTCGAAGTCGAAGCTCACCGAACTGTTTTTATAGGCGGTGAGCGGAATGAAATTGCGCCCCGGGCGCAACGCCGCGCTACCACCGCTGAGGTCGTCGGCCCGCAAGGCGATGCCGTCGATATCGGACTCGACGTCGACGATCATCCCCGCCCCTCGCCCCTGATGCTGACTCGTCAGGGCCATGCGCTGAGCACCGACGATCACCGAACTGTCCAGGTTCAAGCCTCCGGTGTAGTTACCGTTGAACGACGAACGCTGGATAAATCCGTCGCCGTTGATGGCATCGGTGCGAAAGTTCGCCAGGCTCGACAAGCCGACGCCATAGGTGTCGGTGAGCGCGGTCACCGAGACGTTTTGCAGTACGTGGTCTTGCAGGTCTTGGCGAAAACCGATGGAGCCATTGTTGTCACGGCTGCCATCACGGGCGGTGCGACTGCCGATGCTGCCGGAGATCTGCTGGCCCGGACGACCCAACGCCATATTGATACTCAGGTCGACCCCACGATTGCGCGCATTGCCGCTGCTGTAGCTGCCCGGACGATCAAACAACGACAACCGCCAGTTGGCATCGCTGCCAAACAACTCGGTGCGCTGCGTCCAGCCCAGATCAACGCCGACACCTTCAACGTTGCCTTCACTGTGCGAGACCCGCGCATTGAGCGAACTCTTGCGGCTGATCCGATGGTTCAACGCCAGCGATGAATTGCTGGTCTCGCCGGTGAATACATTGCGTTGGCGCACGCGGGTACCGTCAGGAAGCGTGTCGTAAGTGTTGGTGGTGTCGAGCCAGCTGCGGTTGTGACTCACCACCAGGCTGCCCGAGCCATAGCTGTACAGCGCTTGCAGGTCGACGCCGGTGCCGTGGTCTTCGGTCTGATAAAGGTTGGCGTACAGGTTGATGCTGTTGGCCAGGCTCCAATCGATAGAACTGCCGTATTGCAGCGTGTTGCGAACCTGCCGTGCCGACAGCCCGAGAATCACCCGTGGGTGCAGCAGGTAGTTGATCGCAGCGCCTGCCGTTGCGTCGCCACTGTACTGCTGGTCCCAATTGCTGAGCAGTTTGCTTTCCTGCCCGGCGAACAGGTTGTAGCGCCAGCGCTCATCAAAGTTGCGCCAGTTATTGGGCTTATAGATCAATTCCTGGGTGGTGGACGTCACCTGACCGTCTTCGATCAGGCGCACTTCCACCTCATAAATGCCGCCGGGCAAGGGGCGCGTGTCGAGGGTTTGCAAACCCGCCGGCACCGACTGAGTGTTGATCAGCAAACCATCGCGATAGATTTCCACGGACCCCTGACGGTTGGCCGTGACGTACACCGGATACACGCTGGGCTTGGGGCTGTCGATCGCCAGACTGTCGGAGCTGCCATACATCACCCCCACAGCGGTATCAGGGCTGGTCCCGAATGAACGGGGCTGGCGCGTCAGGCCTTCGGAGTTGGGGGTGAAGTAACCCAGACGAAAAAAGCTCCCTTCCAGTTCGCGCTGGCTATAGAGCTCATGCACGGCGTGATAAAGCTTGTCGTCCGGGCCGCCAAGGCGAGACAGTTGCATGTTGAAGGCCTGTGTCCAGTTGCCCAGGCTGGCGCTGGCCTCCAGGCCAAAACGACCGCCCAGGTCCTGGTCCTGGCCGCCGTTGAGATTGAGCTGGTTACGCACCATCAGGCCGCTGCTGCCGCCTTGCGGTTGCTCGTAATAACGTTTGGCTTCGCTGTCGCGCTCTGCATTTTCGGTGACGATCGACAGCAATGAATTTTCAAGGTTGTAGTGCGCCGCCAGCATTTGCTCCGGGCATTGCCCGCTGCAGGAGCCAAGCGTCACGCCGGGTTTGAGAATACCGGCCCAGGTTTCGCGCTCACCTGCACTGAAGCGGCTTTCGCTGGTATCGGTGAAGTCGAGCAACGTCACCCGGTCATCGCGGGACAACACAACCATCGCCTCGCCAAGGGGTTGCTGATCGAGCTCGACCCGAACCGCCAGCGGTACATCGAAGAAATGTTCTTCGAATTCGGCCGGCAGGCCCTTGGCCTGAGCCAGCAAACTTCGTGGCGTGTTATCAATGGAAGTGGGCGCCGCAAATGCACTGCTACATAACAGCAGCGCAAGCGCCGCCGCGATGGGCGTCATCGGGAACATGAACGAATACTCTGATTACGAAGAAGTCAAAACACGGCCGACAAACCGGAAAGTTCGCCGACCGGGTACGTTACCTGGAACAAGTAAGCGTATCAGTGTCGAATGTCTTGTTTAGACAGAAGGCTCAACGACCAACATGACAACACCGGTGTATTCGCCTGCATCAGGTTTGCCGCTGGTGATTGCACTGATTTTGAAAGGTGCGCGGTAGCGTGTATTGGAATCAGTATCTCCTACAACTTCCTGCGAAGTGGTATTCAATGTCTTGCCATTGAGCTCGACTTTCAAATCAATGGTTTTACTACCGGCGATCAACTTTGGAACGCCTTCGAGTCGCGCGTTGACCTTACCGGCGGTGTGAAGGACGTCAAAGTGCCCGTCGACGGTTTTCATGGCGTCGATGCCTGGGTTGTAGCTCATGTCCTGATCCTTGTTGACCAGGTCGAAATCAACCGGCACCGCGTAAAAGTCGTCGGAGTTGACAGTTGCCTTCAAGCTGATGGAGTGCCGGGCTTCGGTGGCGGCAAACGCCATCGAAGAACTCAGGGCCAGAACAGCCAGGGGAGCAGCAAATGCGATTTTCTTGAACATCTTTCAGTACCTGTCTTTAAAAAGGATGGAGTGCTGAAAGTTCATGTTGAGTAAAAACTGTCACGAGCAGCCATTTGCCCAGCTGAACTTTCAACGCCGAAAGATGATCGACCAATTGGTCTTGAAAGTAAGCAGGAAGGTTCCTGCTAATGCGTAGCCAAAGTGCCATTAACGCAGAAAGAAAAAAGCAGAAAAACATATAAAGCGAATGTTTGACTGTAAGAGAAATACTACAAATAGCGTTTTAACAGCATGACCTGCGAGATATTAACCACGTAGCGTCTGTAAGACCAATACCACACTACCCGTAAACAGTGGACAAGGACAATAGATTAGAGAGTTAACACTAATTTTGACCTTTTGACCCGCTCCGCTGATCACTATTTTTTGGGGTTTGACGCTGATTTCCATTTTGCAGTCAGGAGTGGCCGCTGGTCGGGAGGGCTTGCCATCTTCTTAAGATATATCTTAAGTTACATCTAAACACGACGAGAGAACGCAAAAATGAGAGACCATCATTCCCCCCACCGTGAACACGGCGACGGCCGTGAAGGCTTCGAGAAACGCTCCCCCCGCGAACGCGGTGGCCGCGGCCCCCGGGTGTTTGCCCCCGGCGATCTGAAACTGTTGCTGCCGGCCTTGATCGCCGAACAGCCGTGCCACGGCTACGACCTGATCCGCCAGATCGAAGGCATGTTCGAGGGCGCCTACTGCCCCAGCCCCGGCGTGATCTACCCGACCCTGACGTTCCTGGAAGAAAGCGAACTGATCCTGGGCGACGCCGAAGGCGGAAAAAACGCTACACCATCACCGATGCCGGACGTCTATTCCTGAAAGAGCAAGCCGTTGCACTGGATGGCGTGCGCATGCGCATCGACGTCAGCAAGCGTTCGCTGCGCGGCCATGATCGCCCGGCGGAAATCCACGAAGCGGTGCATAACCTGCGCCACGCCCTGCAAATGCACCACGGGCGCTGGAGCCCGGAAGAAATCCTGCGGGTCCGTGACCTGCTCAACGACACCGCCAAGGCCATCGTCGACGGCCCCGCCGTTCAACCCGTTCAGGAGAAAGCCGAATGACTGAAGTGATCAGCACCATTCACCGTGTCATGCACGAAATCAAACGCCGTCGCCTGGAGGTATTGCGCGTGGTCGACCTGACCCCGCGCATGCGCCGGATTACCCTGGGTGGCCCGCAATTGGCAGGCTTCGTCAGCCTGGGCACGGATGATCACGTCAAACTGTTGTTCCCGCAGAACGCCGAGCAGGCTGCCGCTCTGGAAACCCTGGTGCTGGGCGCCGGCAAGGACAACGGCCCGCTGCCTGAGATGCGCGACTACACCCCGCGCCGCTACGACCTCGATAGCCTGGAACTGGACATCGACTTCGTGCTGCACGGTGACGGCCCGGCGTCGACCTGGGCGGCGCAAGCCCAACCGGGGCAGTTCCTGCACATCGGCGGGCCGCGCGGTTCGATGATCGTGCCGGACATCTTTGACAGCTACTTGCTGATCGGCGACGAAACCGCCCTACCCGCCATCGCCCGGCGCCTGGAAGGCCTGGCGGCCAACCGCCGTGCACTGGTGATCGTCGAAGTGGAGAACGGCAAGGAGCAGCAAGTGCTGCACAGCCCGGCCGAGGTCAATGTGATCTGGGTGCTGCGCGAAGGCGGCAAGGATCATTTGTTGAGCACCGTGCGCCAGATCCAGGTGCCAACCGGCAGCCTGTACGCGTGGGTGGCGACCGAGAGCAAGGTTTCGCGGCAGATTCGGCGGGTGTTGCTCGATGATCACGGGCTGGACGAGCAGTTCGTCAAGGCGGTTGGCTACTGGAAACTGGATGACAGCGACGAGGAGTGATTGGAGTCACATTGTGGCGAGGGGGTTTGCGCCTGCTTCGCAGCCGAACGGGGGCAAGCCCCCTCGCCACATAAAGCACTCCAAACCGCCACATCCGCGCTCACTTCCGAGCCCGCCACCGATCCACCGCGATCACCAGCAACGCAATCACCACAAACCCCGCCAACAACCCGCCTGCATTGATGAACACCTGTGGATAACCCAGTTTGTCCACATCCACGAAGGGATACGGATAAACCGCCAGCAGATGCCCGCGCAACAGCGCATAGGCGAAATACAGCAGCGGATAAATCACCCACACCGCGATATGCCACAGGCGCAGGGTGCCCTTGGGCACACAGGCCCACCAGTACCCCAGGAACAGCAGCGGCACGATGTCGTGCAACAGTTCATCGGCCAGCCACTGCCAACCCTCGGGATGCCACAAGTGGCGCAGCAGCAGGTTGTAGGCGAGGCTCACCACGGCGATGCTCACCGCGATCGCACTGCTGACCCAGGGCTGCAGGAACCAGCGGCGCGCGGCTGACTCGCGGGATGTCCATTCACAGGTCAGCACGGTCGCCACCAGGGTATTGCTCAGCACGGTGAAGTAGCTGAAAAAGCTCATCAGCCCGCCGATCAGGCTGGCACCCAGCGTCCAGCGTGAATGGAAAACCAGGTACATCTGGATGCTCAAACCCGCCCAACCGAGCGTGGCAGCCACGGCCACGAAATGACGGCGAAATCCGGACGGGGCGATCATGTTCAAAGCGGTCGCTTGGTACGCATCAACTTCACGTACAGACGTTCGACCTTCTCCCGCGCCCACGGGGTTTTGCGCAGGAACGTCAGGCTCGACTTGATGCTCGGCTCGCTCTTGAAGCAGCGGATATCGATGCGTTCGGCCAGCCCCGACCACTCGTAATGTTCAACCAGCGCATTGAGGATCTGTTCCAGCGTCACGCCGTGCAGCGGGTCAGTGTTGTGTTCGGTCATGCCGGGCCTTCATGCGGAGAGGGAATTGGAAGCCGCGCACCTTAGCCGAGGGTTTCGTCGGGTGGAAGCGATCTATCAAATGTAGGTGATCTTGGGACGCTGGAATCCTGTAGGAGCGAGCTTGCTCGCGAAAAACGCAACGACGCCGCTGGGTATCTGGTTTGACGCGTTATCGTTCACGACCATCGTCGGAACGCCGCCCGGAGCAAGCTCGCTCCTACAAAGAGCTGACTGTTACCGATTCCGAAAAGCTGCATGTCAGCAAAAGCGCTTTCTCTATTTGTAACAGAACATTATCCTTGCGCCCGCCTTGGCTGAAACGCTTCTGCACCGAGCTTTACGCCGCTGTTTTCGTTATTCCCCCAGAAAAAGATCAAGAACTTCCTCTCTATGCCTGATTTTAAAACTCCGCGAGACAGCGCTGTCTCAACATCTTTTGCCAGTCCAAACGCCTTGGCGCTGATCGGCGGCCTCACGGCGCTGAGCCTCGCCTCCTGCGCTCAAGCCGCACCTGCCTTCGACAGCGACTCACCGTGGATGCTCGGCGACTGGAATGGCACCCGTACAGAACTGGCGGAAAAAGGCTACGACTTCAAAGTCGATTACACCGGTGAAATGGGCAGCAACCTGCATGGCGGCTACGACCACGACCGTACCGCGCGCTACAGCGACCAGTTCGGCCTGGGCACCCACCTGGATTTGCAGAAGATCCTCGGCTGGAACGGCGCCGAGTTCCAGTTGACCATCACCGAGCGCAGCGGCAACAACATCAGCAACGACCGCATCAACGACCCGCGTGTCGGCGGCTTCACCTCGGCCCAGGAAGTCTGGGGCCGCGGCCAGACCTGGCGCCTGACGCAGATGTGGTATCAGCAGAAATTCCTCGATGAAAAACTCGACATCAAGGTCGGCCGATTCGGTGAAGGCGAAGACTTCAACAGCTTCCCCTGCGACTTCCAGAACCTGGCGTTCTGCGGCTCCCAGGTCGGCAACTGGGCGGGTGACATCTGGTACAACTGGCCGGTCAGCCAATGGGCGCTGCGGGTCAAATATCACCTGACGCCAGAACTTTATGCACAGGTCGGCGCGTACGAGCAGAACCCGTCGAACCTTGATCGCGACAACGGCTTCAAGCTCAGCGGCAGCGGCACCCAGGGCGCGGTCCTGCCGGTGGAGCTGGTGTGGACGCCGAAGCTCAACGGCCTGCCGGGCGAGTACCGCGCCGGTTACTACTACAGCAACGCCAGCGCCACCGATGTCTACAAGGACAGCAATGGCCAGCCCGCCGCCCTGAGCGGCGAAGCCTACCGCAGCGCCTCGAGCAAGCACGGCGTGTGGCTGGGCCTTCAGCAGCAAGTCACCAGCCTGGCCAGCGACCACTCCCGCGGCCTGAGCCTGTTCGCCAACGGCACGATGCACGACAAGAAGACCAACGCCATCGACAACTACGTCCAGGCCGGCCTCGTCTACAAAGGCCCGTTCGACGCACGCGCCCGGGACGACATCGGTTTTGCCATGGCCCGCGTCCACGTCAACCCGGCCTATCGCAAGAATGCAGAGGCGACCAACCAGGCCAATGTCGTTTTCGATTACGACAATCCGTCCTACCTGCCGCCCCAGGACACCGAATACAGCGCCGAACTCTATTACGGTGTGCACGTGACCAACTGGCTGACCGTGCGCCCGAACCTGCAATACATCCGCCATCCCGGTGGCGTGAACAAGGTCGATGACGCGCTGATCGGCGGGATCAAGGTCCAGTCCTCGTTCTGAAAAACACCACAACCCCTTTGTAGGAGCGAGCTTGCTCGCGATGGACGTCAACGATAACGCTGCGAACCTGACACCCCGCGGCGTTCTCGGGTTTTTCGCGAGCAGGCTCGCTCCTACAGGGAATGCGTCAAGTTTATGAACCATGCCCGCGC
The DNA here is from genome assembly GCF_054668285.1 of Pseudomonas sp. S2_H10. Classification (NCBI taxonomy): domain Bacteria; kingdom Pseudomonadati; phylum Pseudomonadota; class Gammaproteobacteria; order Pseudomonadales; family Pseudomonadaceae; genus Pseudomonas; species Pseudomonas sp. S2_H10. The sequence continues at coordinate 4,901,228 of NZ_CP162754.1, read as the reverse complement.
CGGATCGTCATCTACAGTGAACTTGCGCGGGACTCTATGAAACGTCACGGAGAATCACACTATGAGCACAGATAGTGCCTTGAGTCGAAGCCGTCTATTGCCGAGCCTGCTCGGCATTCTGCTTCTGCTGATGGGCCTGGCCATGCTGGCCGGGGGAATCAAGCTGAGCATGCTCGGCGGCTCGCTGTATTACCTGCTGGCCGGTATCGGCCTGGCGCTGACCGGTATCCTGTTGTTGATGGCTCGCCGCGCCGCCCTGGGCCTGTACGCCTTGGTGCTGTTCGCCAGCACCGTGTGGGCACTCTGGGAAGTCGGCCTCGACTGGTGGCAACTGGTGCCGCGCCTGTCGCTGTTGTTCGGACTGGGTATCGTCATGTTGCTGCCGTGGTTCCGTCGGCCGCTGCTGGTGACCGGCGCCGCCCCGATGGGCACCGGCGCCCTGAGCGTGGCCGTCGTGCTCGCTGGTGCCACCGCACTGGCCAGCCAGTTCACCAACCCGGGGGAGATCAAGGGTCAACTGGAGCGCGACAGCGTCGATGGCATGACCAACACCGCCCCGGCCATGCCCGACGGTGACTGGAACTCCTACGGCCGCAGCGCCCATGGTGACCGTTACTCGCCGCTGGCGCAGATCACCCCGCAGAACGTGCACAAACTGGTTGAGGCCTGGAGCTACCGCACCGGCGACCTGCCAGGGCCGAACGACCCGGGTGAAACCACCGCCGAAAACACCCCGCTGAAAGTCAACGGCATGCTCTACGTGTGCACGCCGCACAGCCAGGTGATCGCACTGGACCCGGATACCGGCAAGGAAATCTGGCGTTTCGATCCGAAGCTCTCCACGCAGAACGCGGCGAACTTCAAGGGTTGGGCGCACATGACCTGCCGTGGCGTGACCTATCACGACGACGCCGTGTACGCCTCCGAGCAGAGCCCGACCGGCAGCGCCAGCCCGGCACCTGTCAGCGCTGTTTGCCCGCGACGCATCTTCCTGCCGACCGCCGACACCCGTCTGATCGCCCTCGATGCCGACACCGGCAAGATGTGTGAAGACTTCGGCGACAAGGGCCAGGTTGACCTGCGCGCCAACATCGGCGGCTTCACCGCCGGCGGCTACTACTCCACTTCGCCACCAGCGGTCACCAAGGACCTGGTGGTGATTGGCGGCCACGTCACCGACAACGTCTCCACCGACGAGCCAAGCGGCGTGATCCGCGCGTTCGACGTGCACACCGGCAAACTGGTGTGGAACTGGGACAGCGGCAACCCGGACGACACCACACCGATCGCTGAAGGCAAGACCTACACCCGTAACTCGCCGAACATGTGGTCCATGTTCGCCGTCGACGAAAAACTCGGCATGCTCTACCTGCCGATGGGCAACCAGACCCCGGACCAGTTCGGTGGCGCACGCACGCCGGAATCGGAGCTGCACGCTGCCGGCCTGACCGCCCTGGACATCGCCACCGGCAAAGTACGCTGGCACTTCCAGTTCACCCACCACGACCTGTGGGACATGGACGTTGGCGGCCAGCCAACCCTGATGGACCTGAAAACCGCTGACGGCGTGAAGCAGGCCGTGCTGGCATCGACCAAGCAAGGCAGCATCTACGTGCTGGACCGCAGCACCGGCCAGGCCATCGTGCCGATCAACGAAGTACCGGTGCCGCAAGGCGCGGTGGAAGGCGACCACACTTCGCCGACACAGCCCAAATCCGACCTCAACCTGATGCCGCCGCCGCTGCAAGAGCGCGACATGTGGGGCGTTACCCCGTTCGACCAGCTGATCTGCCGGATCGACTTCAAGTCCATGCGCTACGACGGCCCGTTCACGCCGCCATCGCTGCAGGGTTCGATCGTGTATCCCGGCAACTTCGGCGTGTTCGACTGGGGCGGCATCTCGGTTGACCCGGTACGTCAGATCGCTTTCGTGAACCCGAGCTACATGGCGTTCAAATCGAAAATGATCCCGGCCGCTGAAATCGCCGCCCAAGGCCCGCGCAAAAGCGAAACCGAAGGCGTGCAGCCGAACAAGGGCGCGCCATACGGCGTGGTCCTCGAAGCCTTGCTGTCGCCAATGGGCCTGCCGTGCCAGGCGCCAGCGTGGGGCTACGTGGCAGCCGTTGACCTGACCACCCATCAGATCCTCTGGAAGCACAAGAACGGCACCGTGCGCGACAGCTCGCCGGTTCCGATTCCGTTGAGCATGGGCGTGCCAAGCCTGGGCGGCACCTTCACCACCGCTGGCGGCGTTGGTTTCCTGAGCGGCACCCTCGACCAGTACCTGCGCGCCTACGACGTGAAAAACGGCAAGCAATTGTGGGAAGGCCGCCTGCCGGCCGGCGCGCAAACCACGCCGATGACCTACACCGGCAAGGACGGCAAGCAATACGTGCTGGTCGTGGCGGGCGGTCACGGCTCGCTGGGCACCAAGCAGGGTGACTATGTGATTGCGTACAAACTGTCGGAATAAGTTTTAGCGGCAGTAAAACGAAAGGCGACGTCCGTGAGGACGTCGCCTTTTTTTGTGGCCGCAGATTTCAAAACACCCCCGGCCTCCTGTGGGAGCGCGTCGCACCGAAATCCAGCTAACCTGTCTCTGCGCTGAACACGCCTTCGAAACACGGCGTTGCAGAAAATGACCGTTGAAACCACCGCCAACCTGCCCCATCTAAGACCCATACCCATTGCGCAGGTGCCCCCATGAGCGACCAGCAGGAATTCCCCGAAGACCCGAGCGAATACGCCGACCCGGAAAACGCCCCGCAGCACAAACCCGGCAAAGGCCTGGCGTTGCCCGGGCAGAACCTGCCGGACAAGGTCTACATCATTCCGATTCACAACCGACCGTTCTTCCCGGCCCAGGTCCTGCCGGTCATCGTCAACGAAGAGCCATGGGCCGAGACCCTGGACCTTGTGGCCAAGTCCGAACACCACTCCCTGGCCCTGTTCTACATGGACACGCCCCAGGAAGACCCGCGCCACTTCGACACCTCCGCCCTGCCGCTCTACGGCACGCTGGTCAAGGTGCACCACGCCAGCCGCGAAAACGGCAAGTTGCAGTTCGTCGCCCAGGGCCTGACCCGCGTACGCCTGAAAACCTGGCTCAAACATCACCGCCCGCCGTACCTGGTGGAAGTCGAATACCCGCACCAGCCCACCGAGCCGACCGACGAGGTCAAGGCCTACGGCATGGCGCTGATCAACGCGATCAAGGAACTGCTGCCGCTCAACCCGCTGTACAGCGAAGAGTTGAAGAACTACCTCAACCGCTTCAGCCCCAACGATCCGTCGCCGCTGACCGACTTCGCCGCCGCGCTCACATCGGCCACGGGCAGTGAGCTGCAGGAAGTGCTCGACTGCGTGCCGATGCTCAAGCGCATGGAGAAAGTCCTGCCGATGCTGCGCAAGGAAGTCGAGGTCGCACGCCTGCAAAAAGAGATTTCCGCCGAAGTTAACCGCAAGATCGGTGAACATCAGCGCGAGTTCTTCCTCAAGGAACAACTCAAGGTCATCCAGCAGGAGTTGGGCCTGACCAAGGACGACCGCAGCGCCGACCTCGAACAGTTCGAACAGCGGCTGGTGGGCAAAGTCCTGCCGGCGCAGGTGCAGAAACGCCTCGAAGAGGAAATGAACAAGCTGTCGATCCTCGAAACCGGCTCGCCGGAGTATGCGGTGACCCGCAATTACATCGACTGGGCGACCTCGGTGCCATGGGGCGTGTACGGCGAGGACAAGCTCGACCTCAAGCACGCGCGCAAGGTGCTGGACAAACACCACGCCGGCCTCGACGACATCAAGGACCGCATCCTCGAATTCCTCGCGGTCGGCGCCTATAAAGGCGAGATCAGCGGCTCCATCGTGCTGTTGGTGGGCCCGCCGGGCGTGGGCAAGACCAGTGTCGGCAAATCCATCGCCGAATCCCTGGGCCGGCCGTTCTATCGCTTCAGCCTTGGCGGCATGCGTGACGAAGCCGAGATCAAGGGCCACCGCCGCACCTACATCGGCGCGCAGCCGGGCAAACTGGTGCAGGCGTTGAAAGACGTGGAAGTGATGAACCCGGTGATCATGCTCGACGAGATCGACAAGATGGGCCAGAGCTACCAGGGCGACCCGGCCTCGGCACTCCTGGAAACCCTCGACCCCGAGCAGAACGTCGAATTCCTCGACCACTATCTCGACTTGCGCATGGACCTGTCGAAAGTGCTGTTCATTTGCACCGCCAACACCCTCGATTCGATCCCCGGCCCGTTGCTGGACCGGATGGAAGTGATTCGCCTGTCGGGCTACATCACCGAAGAAAAAGTCGCCATCGCCAAGCGTCACCTGTGGCCCAAGCAGCTCGAGAAAGCCGGCGTGTCCAAAGGCAGCCTGAGCATCAGCGACAGTGCGCTCAAGGCGTTGGTCGACGGTTATGCCCGTGAAGCCGGCGTGCGCCAGCTGGAAAAAAACCTCGGCAAACTGGTGCGCAAAGCGGTGATGAAACTGCTCGACGATCCAAAGGCGGTGATCAAGCTCGGCCCGAAAGACCTCGAAACGTCCCTCGGCAAACCGGTGTTCCGCAACGAGCAGGTGCTGTCGGGTGTTGGCGTGATCACTGGCCTTGCCTGGACCAGCATGGGCGGCGCGACCCTGCCGATCGAAGCCACGCGTATCCACACCCTCAACCGTGGGTTCAAGCTCACCGGGCAACTGGGTGACGTGATGAAAGAGTCGGCGGAAATCGCCTACAGCTACGTCAGCTCGCACCTGAAGTCCTATGGCGGCGATCCGAAATTTTTCGACGAAGCCTTCGTCCACCTGCACGTGCCGGAAGGTGCAACGCCGAAAGACGGCCCGAGCGCCGGCGTGACCATGGCCAGCGCCCTGCTGTCGCTGGCGCGCAACCAGCCGCCGAAAAAAGGCGTGGCCATGACCGGCGAACTGACGCTGACCGGGCATGTACTGCCGATTGGCGGGGTGCGGGAAAAGGTGATTGCGGCGCGGCGACAGAAGATTTTCGAGCTGATTTTGCCGGAGGCGAACCGGGGCAATTTCGAGGAACTGCCGGAGTATCTGAAGGAAGGCATTACCGCGCACTTTGCCAAGCGGTTTGCGGATGTGGCGAAGGTGTTGTTCTGATGCTCCTGTAGTGCCTGCGCTACCGCTATCGCTGGCAAGCCAGCTCCTACAGGGTTTGTGGTGAGCACAACTTTTGTGAACACCGCCGGCCACTGTGGGAGCTGGCTTGCCAGCGATGGCGTCAGCCCGGACGACACCTTCCCCAGCTGTCACATCTTGTCTTATCTCGGTTATGCTCGCCGTTCGTCGTGAACGCCGGAGCCCCTGACCCTATGTCCCCCATTCGCCTGCTTGCCCCCCTCGCCCTCGCCGTGCTGGCCGGATGCGCCACGCAACCTGCACACAACGTGACCGTGGAAAAACAGAGCGAATGTCCGGTGAAACTCACCAGCGGGCAAACCCTGATCCTGACCCTGCCGAGCAACCCGACCACGGGCTATCGCTGGGCGATCCAGGATTCGGCCGGCGGCGTCTTGCACGCTCTGGGGCCAGAGGTTTATCGAAACCCGGAAGATGCCGGCATTGTCGGCTCAGCCGGGGTCTCGACCTGGCGCTTTCAGGCCTTCGCGGCCGGCACCGGACGCCTGCGCCTGACCTCGCAACAGCCATGGGCACCGGAAGTGTTGCCGGTGGAGATCTTCGACTGCGCGATCTCGGTCAACTGACCGTGGGTTGGCTGATTCTGGCGCTGATGGGCGCGGTGACCTTTCTTTATGGCGTGAGCGTGCATGCCTCCCTGTTGTGCCTGCTGGTCAAGCCGCTGCCCGTGCTGGCCCTGCTCGGCTGGCTGCATGACGCACCGCCAGGCGAGTATCGACGCTGGATCAGCCTGGGGTTGATCTTCTCCCTGCTCGGGGACGTGTTGCTGGCGTGGCCGGGGGACTTGTTCGTGTTTGGGCTGGGCGCGTTTCTGGTCGCGCACCTGGCTTATCTAAAGGCTTATCTGAGTGATTGCCGACGCCTGGCCGTGCTGCCGTTGGTGCTGGCGCTCGGTGTCGGTGCCGTCCTGCTGGGGATTCTGATTTCCAACGGCCTCGGCCCACTGCTGGTGCCCGTGATTGTCTACGGCACGGCCATCAGCGCCATGCTCTGGCGTGCGCTGGCGCGGCTCGGTACCGACGTGCCCAAGCGCTCGGCGCTGTTGGCGGCGGGCGGTGCGGTGGCGTTTGTGTTCTCCGACAGCGTGATTGGCATCAGCCGTTTCGTGATGCCGTTCGACGCGGCGCCTTATGTGATCATCCTCAGTTACTGGCTGGGGCAATGGGGGATTACTGCCTCGGCGTTCGCTCAGAAATCGCGTTGACCCCATCGCGAGCAAGCTCGCTCCCACAGGTACTGCGCAGTCCCTGCGGGAGCGAGCTTGCTCGCGATAGCAATATCACTGAACACACAGATTGCAGGCTGCTTGGCGCTTTATCAGACAACCCGCGCATCCGCGCGCCAACTTGGCTAAAATGCCGGCCTTTTCCACCTACACCGCTGGAACCGCCGTGAGCAAAGAACCCGATCGCCTTTTCGCCCAGCCTTTGGCCCAGGTGCCTGACTTCGCCTTCAACGAGGACGTGGTGCGGGTGTTCCCGGACATGATCAAACGCTCGGTGCCGGGTTACCCGACCATCGTCGAAAACCTCGGTGTGCTCGCCGCGCAATTCGCCCAGCCCAATAGCGTGCTCTACGACCTGGGCTCGTCGCTGGGTGCCGTGACCCAAGCCCTGCGCCGCCACGTGCGCACCGACGGTTGCCGCGTCATCGCTGTGGATAACTCCGCAGCGATGGTCGAGCGCTGCCGCGAGTACCTCAACGGTCAGGATTCGATGTTCCAGGAGTTGCTGCCGGTCGAAGTGATCGAGGGCGACATCCTTGCGCTGGCGTTCCAGCCAGCCTCGGTGGTCGCGCTGAACTTCACCCTGCAATTCATCGCACCCGACCAGCGCACGGCGTTGCTGTCGCGCATCCGTCAGTCGCTGTTGCCCGGCGGTGCGCTGATCCTCTCGGAAAAACTGCGCTTCGAAGACGAGCAGGAACACGCATTGCTCACCGACCTGCACGTAGCGTTCAAACGCGCCAACGGCTATAGCGAGCTGGAAATCGCCCAGAAGCGCAGCGCCATCGAAAACGTCATGAAGCCCGACAGCCTCGAAGAACACCGCGAACGCCTGCTGGCCGCCGGGTTCTCGAAAGTCGTGCCGTGGTTCCAGTGTCTTAACTTTGCCTCGTTGATTGCCTTGCCATGATTGATCTGTCCCCCCTCGCCCGTCGCTTGGCCGGCACTCCGCTGGCCGATTGGGCCAACACCCTGCAGGCACAACTCGACAAGAAAATGGAAAAGGGTCACGGCGACCTGGAGCGCTGGCAAAGTGCGCTGGACGCCCTGCCGAAGATCCAGCCGAGCGAAGTCGACTTGCTCAATGGCTTGAAGCTCGACACCGATTGCGACGATGCAACCCGTGCACAAATGCGCACCGCGCTGATGGGCCTGTCGCCATGGCGCAAGGGGCCGTTCGACCTGTTCGGTGTGCACGTCGACACCGAATGGCGCTCGGACTGGAAGTGGTCACGGGTCGCCCCGCACCTGGACCTGAAAGACAAGCGCATCCTCGATGTCGGCTGCGGCAACGGCTATTACATGTGGCGCATGCTCGGCGCCGGTGCCGACAGCGTGATCGGCGTAGACCCGAACTGGCTGTTCTTCTGCCAGTTCCAGGCGGTGCAGCGCTACCTGTCCGAGCCGAACGCCTGGCACTTGCCCTTCCCGTTCGAAGACCTGCCGCCGAACCTCGAAGGTTTCGACACGGTGTTTTCCATGGGTGTGTTCTACCACCGCCGCTCGCCCATCGAGCATTTGCTGGCGCTGAAGGATTGCCTGGTCAAGGGTGGCGAGCTGGTGCTGGAAACCCTGGTGGTCGAAGGCGACAAGCATCAGGTGCTGGTGCCGGAAGACCGCTACGCGCAGATGCGCAATGTGTGGTTCCTGCCGTCGGTGCCGGCGCTGGAGTTGTGGCTGCGCCGTGCCGGGTTCACCGACGTGAAGTGCGTGGACGTGAGCACCACCACGGTCGAGGAACAGCGCGGGACGGAATGGATGAAGTATCAGTCGCTCAGTGACTTCCTCGATCCCGAGGATCACAGCAAGACCGTTGAAGGGCTGCCGGCGCCGATGCGCGCGGTGATTGTGGCGAAGAAGTAACCCGATCTCCCAAACACCAAAAAACCTGTGGGAGCGGGCTTGCCCGCGATAGCGGACTAACATTCAACATCTTCGTTGACTGAAAGGCCCTCATCGCGGGCAAGCCCGCTCCCACAGGGTTGGTAGTTATTCTGAAGATTTGGCGCGCCGGGCCTTGAAGAACTCGCTCAGCACCGCCCCACACTCCTCCGCCAGCACCCCGCCTTCATGCAGCACCCGGTGATTCAAAAATCCCTGGGTAAAGAACTGCCCCTGGCTCTGCACGATCCCGGCTTTCGGCTCCAGCGCGCCGTACACGACCCGCGTTATCCGCGAGTGCACGATCAAGCCTGCGCACATGCTGCACGGCTCCAGCGTCACATACAGCGTGCTGCCCGGCAGGCGGTAGTTGCTCACGGCCTCGGCGGCGGCGCGGATCGCGACCATCTCGGCGTGGGCACTGGGATCGCTGGTGCTGATCGGGCAATTGAAGCCACGACCGATGATCTCCCCGTCCTGCACCAGCACCGCGCCCACCGGCACTTCGCCGAGGGCGGCACCTTGGGCGGCCAGGGCAAGGGCTTCACGCATGAAGTCGCGATCACGGCTGCGGTCGATGATGGCGGCGGGTCGAATCTGACGCATCACGCCACCTCGATGGCGGCCATCAGGCCGGTTTCCATGTGGTCGATCACATGGCAATGGAACATCCACACACCGGGGTTATCCGCCACCAGCGCCACTTGTGCGCGCTCGTTCTTGCCCAGCAGGTAGGTGTCGGTGAAGTACGGTATGACCTTGTGCCGGTTCGAGGCGAGGACCTTGAAGCTCATGCCGTGCAGGTGAATCGGGTGTTGGTACTGGGTCATGTTCTTCAATTCAAAAATGTAGCTCTTGCCCTTCTCGAGCTTGGCAATAGGCCGGTCGGCGCAAGTCTTGTCGGTGATGTCCCAGGCCTTGCCGTTGATCTGCCACAGGCTTGGCGGCTTGCCGTTGTCGACGTTGACCGACACCGAACCGACCCATTCGAAATTGAAGTTGAGTTTCGCGGCATTGGCCAGGTCCGGCTCGGCGATCGGGTTGGCCGGCAGTGCCGGCGGCCACTCGGTGGGCGCGTCGGTATTGGCCACCGAACGCAAGGTGCCCAGACGCACCGGACCGTTGCGCAGGGACAACTCCTCACCGGCCGGCGGGGCCTTGATCGCCAGGCAAATGCGCATGCCCGGACCGAGCCAGTACTCTTTGCCGAGCGGACGCGGCTCGATCGGGTTGCCGTCCAGCGCGTAGATCTGCGCTTCGAGGCCGGGAATATTCAGGCGATAGGTCAGGGTGTTATCGAGGTTGAGAATGCGCACCCGGGTGATCTGCCCGGCCGGCAAGTCGATCACCGCCTGCGGCACACCGTTGATGGTCGCCAGGCGCCCCGCCGTACCGCCACGGGCCGCTTCCCGGGGAATGCTGAACTCGACGAAATTGCCGACATCGTCGACATGCCAGCTCTTGAGGCTCAAGGTTTTTTCATACTTGAAACCGGTCGGCTCGCGTTCCTCGACGATCAGCGGCCCGACCAGGCCACGGCCAAGCTCCTCGCTGCTGTTCACATGCGGGTGATACCAGTAGCTGCCGGCATCCGGCACGCGGAATTTGTAGTCGAAATATTCGCCCGGCAGCACCGGCAATTGCGAGACATAAGGCACACCGTCCATTTCCAGCGGCAGGCGGATGCCATGCCAGTGAATGGTGGTCGCCACCGGCAGGTGATTGATGAAGCGCACCCGCAGCCATTCACCCTGACGCACTCGCAACTCGGTGCCCGGCGCCGATGGTCCGAAAGCCCAGGCCTCGGTCTTGTGCCCCGCCACCAGTTCGACATCCAGCGGTGCGGCAATCAGCTCATAGTCGTGACCGGCATCCGCGTCGGCCATCTTGCCCAGCCAGTAACGCGACGCACCACCGGCCCCCACGCCAACGACTACAAGACCGGCCAGGCCACCGAGGATTTGGCGACGGGTAAAGGACATGAACTCAACTACCTCACTTGAACGCGGCAGGCCCTGGGCCCGCAAAAGGCGAATACGATACACCCGCAGTTGTGAAAGAAACAGCAAAGCGGGCGCGGCGACGGGCCGCAGGAAGGCCCCGCCGCAATGCAAAAAGCCGTGTGAACTCGCGTTCACACGGCTTTTCATCCAGCGATCAAACCCTCAGGGCTGACGCGGGATCATTCCCACTCAATGGTCGCCGGCGGCTTGCTCGACACGTCGTAGGTGACGCGGGAGATGCCTTCGATTTCATTGATGATGCGGCCGGATACGGTTTCCAGCAGTTCGTAAGGCAGGTGTGCCCAACGTGCGGTCATGAAGTCGATGGTCTCTACGGCACGCAGGGCCACGACCCAGGCGTAACGACGGCCATCGCCCACCACGCCAACCGATTTCACCGGCTGGAACACCACGAACGCCTGGCTGACCTTGTGGTACCAGTCGGCCTTGCGCAGTTCTTCGATGAAGATGTGGTCGGCGCGACGCAGCAGGTCGGCGTATTCCTTCTTCACTTCGCCGAGGATACGCACGCCCAGGCCCGGGCCCGGGAACGGGTGACGGTAGACCATGTCGTACGGCAGGCCCAGTTCCAGGCCCAGACGACGGACTTCGTCCTTGAACAGTTCGCGCAGTGGCTCGACCAGTTTCAGGTTCATCTCTTCCGGCAGGCCGCCCACGTTGTGGTGCGACTTGATCACGTGGGCCTTGCCGCTTTTCGCGCCAGCCGACTCGATCACGTCCGGGTAGATGGTGCCCTGAGCGAGGTACTTGATGTTATCCAGTTTGTTCGACTGGGCATCGAATACGTCGATGAAGGTGCGGCCGATGATCTTGCGCTTCTTCTCCGGGTCGGACTCGCCGGCCAGGTTGTTCAGGAACTGATCTTCAGCGTTGGCGCGGATCACCTTGACGCCCATGTTCTCGGCGAACATGGCCATCACTTGCTCGCCTTCGTGCAGGCGCAGCAGGCCGTTGTCGACGAACACGCAGGTCAGCTGGTCGCCGATGGCCTTGTGCAGCAGCGCGGCAACCACGGACGAGTCAACACCGCCGGACAGGCCGAGCAGGACGTTGTCGGTGCCGACCTGGGCGCGAACCTGGGCGATGGCGTCTTCAGCGATCTTCGATGGCGTCCACAGGGCTTCGCAGCCGCAGATGTCGAGGATGAAGCGCGACAGGATACGACCGCCCTGCTTGGTATGGGTCACTTCCGGGTGGAACTGCACGCCGTAGTAGCCGCGAGCATCGTTGAACATACCGGCAATCGGGCAGCTCGGGGTGCTGGCCAGGATGTGGAAGTCTTCCGGCATCTTGGTGACTTTGTCACCGTGGCTCATCCACACGTCGAGGCCGAACAGGCCGTCGGCGTCGATGTGGTCTTCGATGCCGTCGAGCAGGCGGCTCTTGCCGACCACGTCTACGCGGGCATAACCGAACTCACGCAGCTCGGAACCTTCAACCTTGCCGCCCAGTTGCTCAGCCATGGTCTGCATGCCGTAGCAGATACCGAAGACCGGCACGCCCAGGTCGAACACCGCTTGCGGGCAGCGCGGGCTGTTGGCTTCGTGGACCGACTCCGGGCCGCCGGCGAGGATGACGCCTTTAGGAGCGAATTCGCGGATCGCATCTTCGTCCATGTCGAACGGGTGCAGTTCGCAATACACGCCGATTTCGCGCACGCGGCGGGCGATCAGCTGGGTGTACTGGGAACCGAAGTCGAGGATCAGGATGCGGTGGGCGTGAATGTCGAGGGCCATGATTCAGTCTCGTCTAAAAAATTCGGAAACAGTCGTGATTCAGAAACAACTCGGGGCTGAATCAAACAGCCCCGGTTGCTTAGCGTGTTGCTTGAAGGCTCAACCTACGCGGTAGTTTGGCGCTTCCTTGGTGATCTGCACGTCGTGAACGTGGGATTCGGCCATGCCGGCGCCGGTGATCCGCACGAACTCAGGCTTGGTGCGCATCTCTTCGATGTCGGCACTGCCGGTGTAGCCCATCGAGGAGCGCAGGCCGCCCATCAACTGGTGGATGATCGCGCTCAGGGTGCCCTTGTACGGAACACGCCCTTCGATGCCTTCCGGAACCAGCTTCTCGGCGCCTGCCGAGGAGTCCTGGAAGTAACGGTCGGAAGAACCCTGGGCCTGGGACATGGCGCCCAGCGAACCCATGCCGCGATAAGCCTTGTACGAACGGCCCTGGAACAGTTCGATCTCGCCCGGCGCCTCTTCGGTACCGGCGAACATCGAGCCCATCATCACGCAGGAAGCACCGGCTACGATGGCCTTGGACAGGTCACCGGAGAAACGGATGCCGCCATCGGCGATCAACGGTACGCCAGTGCCTTCGAGGGCAGCGGCGACGTTGGCGATGGCGCTGATTTGCGGCACGCCGACACCGGCGACGATACGGGTGGTGCAGATCGAGCCTGGGCCGATACCGACCTTGACGGCGTCGGCGCCCGCTTCGGCCAGGGCCTTGGCGGCAGCGCCGGTGGCGATGTTGCCGCCGATGACCTGCACTTCAGGGAAGTTCTGCTTGACCCAGCGAACGCGGTCGATCACGCCCTTGGAGTGACCGTGAGCGGTGTCGACCACCACCACGTCAACGCCGGCGGCGACCAGCGCGGCAACGCGGTCACCGGTGTCTTTACCGGTACCGACTGCAGCGCCAACACGCAGACGACCTTGATCGTCCTTGCTGGCCAGCGGGTAAGCCTTGGCTTTTTCGATGTCGTTGACGGTCATCATGCCTTTGAGGGCGAATTTGTCGTCGACGATCAGCACGCGTTCGATGCGGTGCTTGTGCAGCAACTCGCGAACGTCGTTCTTGTCGGCGCCTTCCTTGACCGTGACCAGACGCTCTTTAGGCGTCATCACTTCACGGACGGTGGCTTCCAGACGGTTCTCGAAACGCACGTCACGGGAGGTGACAATGCCGACCAGGTCGCCATTGTGCAGCACCGGAACGCCGGAGATGTTGTGCATGCGGGTCAGTTCGAACAACTCGCGCACGGTGGCGTCGGCGACGATGGTGATCGGATCCTTGACCACACCGGCTTCGTAACGCTTGACCTTGCGCACTTCGGCAGCTTGCTGCTCGATGGTCATGTTCTTGTGGATGATACCGATACCACCTTCCTGAGCCATGGCGATTGCCAGACGGGCTTCAGTGACGGTGTCCATGGCGGCGGAAACCAGTGGAATATTCAGCTCGATGCCACGGGTAAGGCGGGTCTTGAGACTGACTTCGTTAGGAAGCACCTCGGAATAACCGGGCACTAGGAGAATGTCGTCGAATGTCAGAGCTTCTTGGCTGATACGCAGCATCGCGGGGGCTCCCGAGCGGGAAAATGGAAGCGCGCCATTATAGTCAGACACCCCCTCGGGTTCAATGTAAAACTCTGTCTATTATCGAAGCAGTGATCAACGGGGTATCTGGCGCCAAATAATCTGTAGGAGCGAGCCTGCTCGCGATGGTCGTTAACGATAACGCGGGGAGTCTGGTTCCCCGCGGAGTTCTTGAGTCCATCGCGAGCAGGCTCGCTCCTACAGGGTCATCAGAGTTCGACTTTGACCCAGCTGACGGGGTGATCCAGCCAATCGGCGAACTCGTCGATAAAGCTCTGCTTGAACCCGGCTTCGGCCCAGTTATTGAAGATGAAACCGAGGTTGGAAAAGCCGCATTCCTGCAGGAACAGGAAGCCGTTGATGTCGTCTTCATGCCCGCATTCGGGGCAGGTGAAGTTGTCGGTGCGCCCCGGCATCCAGTCTTCCAGGCTTTCGAACAGGGCCTCACCGACTTCCTTGCGGCACTCGGCGCAGCCCGCTTCTTCAAGGAAACCCTTGGCCGGCGTATAGATGCAGCGCTTGGTGACGATCTCCAGGCCGTTGACCGGTTCGCCGAACGGCAGGGCTTCGGGGTGCAGGACCACTGCGCGGGCACCGTCGGCGATGGCATGGGCCATGCGATTGCCGGTGCGGCCGCAAGTGGTCAGTTCTTCCTGGATGATGTTCTTGCGCACCAGCCAACGCACAATCGCCCGGGCCCGAGGCTCGTGCACCGGCAGGGTGGAGATTTTCGGGACGATGATGCTTTGCGAATTCATGGGGTACAGGCCTGAAGCTTTGATGAGAGGGTCTTGCGCATGCACAAATTATAGGTCGACCCGTAAAGTCGGGCTGGCCTGTATCCCTGTGGGAGCGGGCTTGCCCGCGATGGCGTCGGCACATCAAACATTGATGTCGACTGAACCACCGCTATCGCGGGCAAGCCCGCTCCCACAGGAGATACGACCTGACAGAGAGTTAATTACAGCTCTACGACAACCGCCTGGGAAGCGCGGGTTGCTTTGGCGCGGGCGGTTTCGATCGACTCGTCGCGCGCCAGGGCAACGCCCATGCGGCGCTGGCCGTTGACTTCAGGCTTGCCGAACAGACGCAGCGCGGTATCCGGCTCGCTCAAGGCCGCACCCAGGTTGGCGAAAGCGGTCTGGGTCGACTGCCCTTCCACCAGGATCACTGCCGAGGCCGAAGGCCCGAACTGACGGATCAACGGGATCGGCAAGCCCAGGATTGCGCGGGCATGCAGGGCGAACTGCGACAGGTCCTGGGAGATCAGCGTCACCAGCCCGGTGTCGTGCGGACGCGGCGAGACTTCGCTGAACCACACCTGATCACCCTTGATGAATAGCTCGACGCCGAACAGACCACGGCCACCCAGGGCTTCGGTCACCGCTTTGGCAACACGCTCGGACTCAGCCAGGGCAACCGGGCTCATGGCTTGCGGCTGCCAGGATTCCTGATAGTCGCCCTTCTCCTGACGGTGGCCGACCGGTGCGCAGAAGGTGGTGCCGCCGACGTGGCGCACGGTCAGCAGGGTGATTTCGTAGTCGAAATCGATGAAACCTTCGATGATCACGCGGCCCTTGCCGGCGCGGCCGCCTTCCTGGGCGTAATCCCAGGCAGTTTTCACGTCATCGACGCTGCGCAGCAGGCTCTGGCCCTTGCCCGAAGAACTCATGACCGGCTTGACCACGCATGGGAAACCGAGGTCTTCGACGGCCTTGCTGTAGTCCTCGAAGGTGTCGGCGAAATGGTACGGCGAGGTCGGCAGGTCCAGCTCTTCAGCGGCCAGGCGACGGATGCCTTCGCGGTTCATGGTCAACTGCGCGGCGCGGGCGGTCGGGATCACGGTGAAGCCTTCGGCCTCCAGTTCCACCAGGGTCGCGGTGGCGATGGCTTCGATTTCCGGCACGATGAAGTGCGGCTTCTCCGCTTCGATCACGGCACGCAGGGCAGCGCCATCGAGCATGTTGATCACGTGGCTGCGGTGCGCCACCTGCATGGCCGGGGCGTTGGCGTAGCGGTCAACGGCAATCACTTCAACGCCCAGGCGTTGCAACTCGATCACCACTTCCTTGCCCAACTCGCCACAGCCACACATCAATACGCGGGTCGCGGTCGGCGACAATGGAGTTCCGATACGGGTCATCTGAAGGTCCTCAAGGAGCGGATCATCGAGGGAAGCGCGCTTCCCATGGGGAGAAAGCGCGGCATTTTACATGAACTTCAGCTGACGACAGCCTGTTTGCGCAGGCGCCAGGCCATGATCAGCCACACGGCGGTCACACCGGCGAACTTCGAGCCCAGGGCAGTGAGGATCACACCCGGCGTCAGTGCGTCGATCATGCCGAAAAAGATAAAGGTATCGAGGGGAATGCTCAGCGCCGAACTTATCCACAGGCGGTCATGCAGCGGGCGTTTGGTGATGCTGAACACCAGCCAGTCGATGCACTCGGACACCGCGAAGGCCGTGGCGCTGGCCAGGGCGATGGACGGATCGGAAGTGGCATAGGACAACACCAGCGCCGCCAGCATCGCCGCGATCGCGCCGTGGCCGAAGCGGGTTTGCACCATGTCGCGCAGAATGAACACCAGCCCGCCCCAGGCCGACCAGATGATGTCCAGGTGCGGCGCGGTGGAGAAGGCGAAGTTGATCAGCACGACGCTGCTGATGTAGGCGATCAGGAAGAGCATGGGGGGGGAAATACCTGGAAATTTGACGCACAGAATACTGTAGGAGCGAGCCTGCTCGCGATGGTCGTGAACGAAAACGCGGGGAGTCAGGTTCCCCGCGGTGTTCTTGAGTCCATCGCGAGCAAGCTCGCTCCTACAACCCCGGCTTTGCCCCGATCATCCACACCAACCCACTGGCCTTGGCCCGCTCATGACACAACCCCAGCACTTTGCGCCGTTCGTCGTTGTCCATGCGGCTCCAGCGGGTGATCTCCTCGACCGTACGCTGGCAACCGGTGCAGATGTCATCGTCGTCCAGCGCACAGATATTCACGCAGGGCGATGCTACCGGGCGTTCGCTGGCGGTCATTGTTCCTGCTCGGCCAGATCGCGGGCATAACGCTGCGAGTTGTGCACGTAGTGAGCAGCGCTGGCCTCCAGCATCTTGATTTGCTGCTCGGTCAACTCGCGCACCACCTTGCCGGGCGAGCCCATGACCAGCGAGCCGTCCGGGATTTCCTTGCCTTCGCCGATCAGCGAATTGGCGCCGATGATGCAGTTCTTGCCGATCTTCGCGCCGTTGAGAATCACCGCATTGATGCCGATCAGGCTGTTGTCGCCGACGGTGCAGCCGTGGAGCATGGCGTTGTGGCCGATGGTCACGCCGGTGCCGATGGTCAGCGGGTAGCCCATGTCGGTGTGCATCACGGTGCCGTCCTGGACGTTGCTGTTCCTGCCGATCAGGATCAACTCGTTATCACCGCGCAGCACGGCGTTGAACCAGACGTTGGCGCCCTCTTCCAGCTTGACCTTGCCCACCAGCACGGCATTGGGGGCGACCCAGCTCTGTGGATGGGTTTCGACGCGGGCGTCGCCCAGGCGGTATTTCATCGTGTTGTCCTCAAGGCTCAGGCGGGCAGTTTCAAACCATTCGAACGATGGTTTCAGGTATTGATAAAGCTTTTGGGAGGTTGGTGCAGGCTGATTTTGGCGTCATACAGCAGGTTGATCAACTCGACGATCATGATCGCCGTCAGCCCCCAGATCTTGTACTCACCAAAGCGATAGCTCGGCACATACCAGCTGCGGCCCTGATAATCGATGCGATGGGTATGTTCGCGGGGATCCTTGCGGAAGAACTCCAGGGGCACGCTGAACACCGCGGCGATCTCGGCATCGTTGGCCCGGTATTCGACAAAATCCGGGATTATCCCGACATAGGGCGTGACCTTGATGCCATGCAGGCTGATCAGCGGGCTGAGCGGGCCGATCACCTCGACCAGCCCCGGCGGCAGGCCGATCTCTTCTTCGGCTTCGCGCAGGGCGGTGAAAATCAGGTCGGGGTCTTCGGGGTCACGGCGCCCGCCGGGGAAGGCGACTTCGCCGCCATGGGTCGACAGGCCGCTGGCACGCAGGGTCAACACCAGCTCAGGTTCGTCACTGCGAGTGATGGGCACCAGCACCGCGGCCTCGGGAAAACGACGGTCGGTCTCCAGTGTGCGTGGTGTGTGGTGACTAACCCGATGCAGTAGCTCATCCAGCATGAGTGTTCTCGATCTGTGCCTTACCCTGCATCATGCACCAATCGCTGCGGTCGCCCAACCCCCGCAACCGCCCCATGTCGCGAAACGACAACTTGCCGACCGGCACTGCCGCACGCCAAGATAGGCCCAGCATTCAGGAACCCCAGCATGAAATTTTGCAGCCAGTGCGGTAACCCGGTGACCCAGCGCATTCCCGAAGGCGATTCGCGCCTGCGTTTTGTCTGCGACAGCTGTCACGCCATTCACTACCAGAACCCCAACATCGTCGCCGGCTGCGTGGCGACCTGGGGCACCCAGGTGTTGCTGTGCCGGCGGGCCATCGAGCCACGTCGCGGTTACTGGACCCTGCCCGCCGGTTTCATGGAGAACGGCGAGACCATCGAACAGGCCGCCATTCGCGAAACCGCCGAGGAAGCCTGCGCCCGGGTGCGCAACCTGAGCATCTATACCCTGATCGACGTGCCGCACATCAGCCAGGTGCATGTGTTCTTCCGTGCCGAGCTGGCGGACCTGGATTTTTCTGCCGGCCCCGAGAGCCTGGAGGTGCAACTATTCGACGAAGCGGACATTCCTTGGGATGAGCTGGCTTTCCGCACGGTGGGCCGTACCTTAGAATGCTTCTTCGCTGACCGGCGGACCGAGGTCTATCCCGTACGGTCTGAATCGATCCCGCCGCTTGCTCAGCCTGCCATTACTTGATGCTGCATTGCTATCATTCGTAGCCGCTGAAAATCGCAGCCTGCGGCAGCTCCTACAAAAACATCTATAAATAAATAGTCGCGACACCTCCTGGGGAATCGTTTCAATGCGCTGGTTGCTTGCCCTGTTCTGCTTGTCGTTCGTCACGGTATCCCAGGCTTCTGCCGTGGAAACCCTGAACGGCAAGGTCATCGAGAAAATCCTGGTTCTCAAGTCGTCCCATCAATTGCAATTGATCAATGACGGCAAGCCGCTCAAGACCTATCGCATTTCCCTGGGCAAGCGTCCCAAGGGGCCGAAGCTGATGGAAGGCGACAAACGCACCCCGGAAGGCTTCTACTGGGTCGACTGGCGCAAGGTCAGTGACAAATTCAACCTGGCGATGCACATCTCCTACCCGAACATCAGCGACTCGGCCCGCGCCCGTCGCGAAGGCGTCGAGCCCGGCGGCATGATCATGATCCACGGCACCCCGGACACCGAAGACACCCCGGAAGACCTGTTCCACACCCTGGACTGGACCGACGGCTGCATCGCCATGCGCAACATGGACATGCGCGAAATCTGGAACCTGGTGCCGGACGGCACGATGATCGAAATCCGTCCGTAATTTCCCACGACCATTGGTCGGCATTGGAAAATAAAATCTAAAAATCGCAGCCTGCTGCAGCGCCTGCCGAGGTGATACCACTCCCTCCGGCAGAGGCTGTCACAGGCTGCGATTTTTGCTTCTCAACTCCCCTCCTCTAATACCACTTGAAATCCACCTCCCTCCTGGTTGCCTCAGCCGACCGGTTTTGTTGCATTTGAGCCCGGCACCGTCGTTGACATGGTATTCAAGTGGTATTAATTTTCCGGCACACCCGAGCGACAATTCCTACATACGTTTCGGACAGCCCTACATGAACGACCTACAAGCCCTGCGCCCCGACGACACCCAACCCACGCCCTTGTACCTGCAACTGGCGCGCAATCTGGAAGCGGCGATCCATGCCGGCCAGTGGAAAGCCGAACAGGCCATGCCGTCGGAGCGCCACCTGAGCGAGACGCTGGGCATCTCCCGCGTCACCGCCCGCAAGGCGCTGGAAGTGTTGTTCGAACAAGGACTGATCCGTCGCAACCAGGGCTCCGGCACCTTCATCACGCCGCGCCTTGAGCAACCGCTGTCGCGCCTCTCCGGTTTCAGTGAAATGCTCCGCCTCAAGGGTTTCGTGCCCGGCTCGCAATGGCTGGAGCGGGAAATCACCCTGCCGACCCACGAAGAACTGATCCGCCTCGGCCTGTCGCCCAACGACAAGGTCGCGCGCCTCAAACGCCTGCGCAAAGCCGACGACACGGTGATGGCCATCGAGATGAGCACCCTGCCCGCCTCGATCATTGCCAAACCGCAAATGGTCGGCGACTCCCTCTACGAATACCTCGACGCCATCGGCAAGCCGGTTGTCCGCGCCTTGCAGCACATCCAGGCGATCAACGCCTCAGACGAGTTCGCCGCGCTGGTCGGCATCGCCCCCGGCACCGCGATGCTGCTGATGACCCGGGTCGGCTACCTGGAAGACAACACGCCGATCGAAGTCACCGACACCTACTGCCGCAACGACTACTACGACTTTGTGGCAGAGCTGCGTCGCTGACCCATAGCCGGCCGCCAAAAAACGAGATCCCGACATGTCCGAAGACAACATCCTCACCGCCCGCGGCTGGGTTCGCGGCCGACTGGTTCACGAACACGGCAAGGTCGTGTCCATCGAAGGCGTGCCCTGCGACCCGGCGGACAACGACCTGCCATATCTGCTGCCGGGTTTCATCGACCTGCACGTCCACGGCGGCGGCGGCAAGGACATCATGGAGGGTACGCCCGCCTTCGAAACCATCACCAAAACCCACGTGCGTTTCGGCACCACTTCGCTGCTGGCCACCACCATGACCGCCCCGAGCGACGAGATCTCCGGGGTGCTCAAAGCCGTCGGCGAATTCTCTGGGCAGCGCCCTCAAGGCTGCGCCCGAGTGCTCGGTGTGCACCTCGAAGGCCCGTACATCAACCCCGGCAAGCTCGGCGCACAACCCAACTTCGCCCACACCGCGCTGATGGCCGAAGTCGAGCAATACCTGGCGCTCGCACCGATCCGCGTGATCACCATCGCTCCGGAAATCGCCGGTCACGATGCCTTGATCCGCGACCTCAGCAGCCGTGGCATCCGCATGCAGATCGGCCATACCCTGGGCAGCTATGAGGAAGGCGTTGCCGCGCTGGAGGCCGGCGCCAGCAGTTTCACCCATCTCTACAACGCCATGAGCCCGCTGCATCACCGTGAACCGGGGATCGTCGGCGCGGCACTGGCCCACGCCAAATACGCCGAACTGATCCCGGACTTGCTGCACGTGCACCCCGGCGCCATCCGCGTGGCCCTGCGTTCGATCCCGTGCCTGTACTGCGTCACCGACTCGACCGCCGCCGCCGGCATGCCCGACGGCGAATACAAACTCGGCAGCCACACCGTGACCAAGTGCCTGGGCGGCGTGCGCCTGCCCGACGGCACCCTGGCCGGCAGCACCCTGACCATGGATCAGGCCCTGCGCAACCTGGTGAAGATCGGCCTACCCATCGCCGAGGCCTCGCAGCGCCTGTCGCAATTCCCCGCCGACTACCTCGGCATCACCGAACGCGGGCGCCTGCAACCGGGGGCCTGGGCCGACTGCGTGCGGCTGGATCGCTCACTGAAACTGACCGCCGTCATGGTCGAAGGAGAAGACATTGACTTCAAAAATGCTTGAAGAGGCGTTGTCCTCGTTCGAGGCCGTGCAAGCCCAATTGCAGCAACTCGACCCGCAGATGATCGAGATCGCCGGGCGTCTGCGTCGTCAGCCGCCGCAAGTGGGCATGACCGTGGCGCGCGGCAGCTCCGACCACGCCGCCAGCTATTTCGCCTACCTGACCATGCAACTGCTGGGCATCCCGGTGGCGTCGCTGCCGATGTCGGTGGTGACCATGCAGCAGGCGCCGTTGAAGGTCAGCGGCCAAGTGGCGTTCGCCTTTTCACAATCGGGTCAGAGCCCGGACCTGGTCAACAGCCTGCGCCTGTTGCGCAAGCGTGGTGCATTGAGCGTGTCGATGGTCAACGCCACCGATTCGCCACTGGAAGCGGCCTGCGAGTTCAGCCTGCCGTTGTTGGCCGGTACTGAAAGCAGCGTTGCCGCCACCAAAAGCTTTATCGCCACCCTCAGCGCCAGCGCCCGGTTGATCGGCCACTGGAAGGAAGACACCGAACTGCTCGACGCGGGCCGCGCCTTGCCCGAAGGCCTGCGCGACGCCGCGCAACAGGACTGGAGCCCGGCCATCGACGCCTTGCGCGATTGCCAGCGATTGATGGTGATCGGCCGGGGCGCCGGTTTCGCCATCGCCCAGGAAGCGGCACTCAAGTTCAAGGAAACCTCGGCGATCCAGGCCGAAGCCTTCAGCAGCGCCGAAGTCCGTCACGGCCCGATGGCCTTGATCGGCGACAACTACCCGCTGCTGGTGTTCGCCCCACGGGGCGCCGAACAGGCCGGCCTGCTGAGCCTGGCCGCCGACATGCGCCAGCGTGGCGCCCGTGTCCTGCTGGCCGCACCGGATGACGTGCTCGAACGCGACCTGACCCTGACCCGCGCCGAACACCCGGCCCTCGACCCGATCCTGGCGATCCAGAGTTTCTACGTGATGGCCGCCGGCCTGGCCGTGGCCCGCGGCATGGACCCGGACCAGCCGCGGCACCTGAGCAAAGTCACGCGTACGCATTGAACTGTGGGAGCGAGCCTGCTCGCGATGGACGTCAACGATGACGCGTTCTTCCTGAATGCACACGTTGTTCTCAGGTTCTTCGCGAGCAGGCTCGCTCCTACAAAGGATCACGCGTTGATCCGAACCGTATTTTTTGATGAGACCGAGCCATGCACAACAACAATAAAGAGCTGACTTTAAGCGCCCCGCTCAGCGGCCCGGTGCTCACGCTCGCCAAAGTCCCGGACCCGGTGTTCGCCAGCGGGGCGATGGGTGACGGCATTGCCATCGATCCGCTCAACGACACGCTCCACGCCCCCTGCGCCGGCGTGGTGGTGCATGTGGCCCGCACCGGCCATGCCGTGACCCTGCGTGCCGACAACGGCGCGGAACTGCTCCTGCACTTGGGCCTCGACACGGTCGAGTTGCAGGGCCAGGGTTTCTCGATGCTGGTCGAGGAAGGTGCGCGCGTCAGCAATGGCCAACCGCTGCTGCGCTACGACCTGGACAAGGTCGCGCAACAGTGCAAGAGCCTGGTCAGCCTGCTGATCCTCACCAACAGCCAGGACTTTCAGGCGCGCCCCATCACCCTCAAGTCGGTCAAGGTCGGTGAGCCGTTGCTGCACATCATTCGTCGCCAGACGTCGAGCGCACAGATCGATGTCGAGTTTGCCGGCGCAGAGATTGTCGGCCATGTGCGCATTGCTCACCGTGGCGGTCTGCACGCGCGGCCGGCCGCGTTGATCCGTCAGACCGCGCAGGGTTTCAAAAGCAAATCGCAGCTGCATTTCGCCGGCAAGTCGGCCACTTGCGACAGCCTGATCGGCCTGATGGGGCTGGCTGTCGGCGAACAGGCGGAGGTCCGGGTCAGCTGCCAGGGCCCGGATGCCGAAGCTGCGCTGCAAGCCTTGCTGACCGCGCTGTCCACAGCCTTGGCCGAAGACAGCCACGCCGTCGCGCCAGCCACGATCGTCCAACGCAATCGCCCCGCCGAAGCCGGCGTGTTGCACGGTGTCTGCGCGGCGCCCGGCCTGGTCGGCGGGCCGCTGTTTCGCCTGAATGCGATCAGCCTGCCGGTGGATGCCGGCAATCATGATCCGCAGCAGCAACAGCAGGTCCTGGACGCGGCACTGAACCAGGTGCGCAGCGAAATCGAGCACACGCAGGCCTTGGCGAAAAAACACAGGGACACTGCTGAAGAGGCGATTTTCGCCGCACACCTCGCACTGCTCGAAGATCCGGCCTTGCTGGACGCCGCCAGGCAATCCATCGCTCAGGGCACCGCCGCGTCCCATGCCTGGAGCCAGGCCATCGAGGCGCAATGCGAAGTGCTCAAGCAAACCGGCAGCACCTTGTTGGCCGAACGCGCCAACGACCTGCGCGACCTCAAGCAACGGATCCTGCGCGTATTGCTTGGCGACACCTGGCATTACGACGTGCCGTCCGGCGCCATCGTCGCGGCGCATGAACTGACGCCCTCCGATCTATTGCAACTGAGCCAACAAGGCGTCGCCGGGCTGTGCATGGCCGAAGGCGGCGCGACCTCCCACGTGGCGATTCTGGCCCGGGGCAAAGGCCTGCCGTGCGTGGTCGCGCTGGGTTCGTCGCTGCTCGATCAACAACAGGGCCAAGCGGTGGTGCTGGACGCCGACGGTGGTCGCCTCGAACTGACACCCGATGCCGAGCGCCTGGCCGACGTGCGCCAGTTGCAACAGCAACAGCAGCAACGCCGGGCCGAGCAACAGGCCCAGGCGCACACACCCGCGCTGACCAGCGATGGCCTGTGCATCGAAGTCGCCGCCAACGTGGCGTCCAGTTCGGAAGCGGCAGACGCATTGGCCAATGGCGCCGACGGCGTCGGCCTGCTGCGCACCGAATTTCTCTTCGTCGACCGCCACACCGCCCCGGACGAACAGGAACAACACCACGCCTATCAAGCCGTGCTCGATGCCATGGGCGACAAGCCGGTGATCATCCGCACCATCGACGTCGGCGGCGACAAGCAACTGGACTACCTGCCACTGCCCGCCGAGGCCAATCCGGTGTTGGGTCTGCGCGGCATTCGCCTGGCCCAGGTGCGTCCGGAACTGCTCGACCAGCAACTGCGCGCCCTGCTGCACGTCACGCCATTGTCGCGCTGCCGGATCCTGCTGCCGATGGTGACCGAAGTCGATGAACTGCTGCACATCCGCCAGCGCCTCGACGCCTTGTGCACCGAACTGGGACTGGCGCAACGCCCGGAACTGGGGGTGATGATCGAGGTTCCGGCCGCCGCGCTGCTGGCCGAGCAACTGGCCGAACACGCGGACTTCCTGTCCATCGGCACCAATGACCTGTCGCAATACACCCTGGCCATGGACCGCGACCATGCCGGGCTCGCCGCCCGCGTCGATGCACTGCACCCGGCACTGCTGCGGCTGATCGCCCAGACCTGCGCCGGTGCGGCGCAGCACAAGCGTTGGGTGGGCGTGTGCGGTGCACTGGCGTCCGATCCGCTGGCCACGCCGGTGCTGATCGGCCTGGGCGTGAGCGAACTGTCGGTGAGCCCGGTGCAGGTCGGAGAAATCAAGGACCGCGTGCGTCATCTCGACGCCAGCGAATGCCGACGCATCAGCCAGGACCTGCTCAAGCTGAGCAGCGCCAGCGCCGTGCGTCACGCCTGTCACCAGCATTGGCCTCTGAGCTAAAGAACAACAAGAATCCGGGGAGAACCGCCATGTACCAACTTTTCATCGAAGGCCTGCAGCGCCTCGGCCGCGCGCTGATGCTGCCGATCGCGATCCTGCCGATTGCCGGCCTGCTGCTGCGCCTGGGCGATACCGACCTGCTGAACATCGCGATCATTCACGATGCCGGCCAGGTGATCTTTGCCAATCTGGCGATGATCTTCGCCATCGGCATCGCGGTCGGTTTCGCCGGGGACAACAACGGCACGGCGGGTCTGGCCGGGGTGATCGGCTACCTGGTGATGATCTCCACCCTCAAGGCGCTCGACCCGAGCATCAACATGGGCATGCTCGCCGGGATCGTCAGCGGCCTGATGGCCGGCGCGCTGTACAACCGCTTCAAGGACATCAAGCTGCCGGAGTACCTGGCGTTCTTTGGCGGCCGGCGCTTCGTGCCGATTGCCACCGGATTCGCCGCCGTGGGCCTGGGCGTGGTGTTCGGCTATATCTGGCCGCCGATCCAGCACGCCATCAACAGCTTCGGCACGCTGATGATGGAAAGCGGCAGCATCGGCGCCTTCGTCTTCGGCGTGTTCAACCGCTTGCTGATCGTCACCGGCCTGCACCACATCCTCAACAACATGGCCTGGTTCGTGTTCGGCAATTTCACCGACCCCACCACCGGTGCGCTGGTGACCGGCGATCTGTCGCGCTACTTCGCCGGCGACCCGAAAGGCGGCCAGTTCATGACCGGCATGTTCCCGGTGATGATCTTCGGCCTGCCCGCCGCCTGCCTGGCGATGTACCGCAACGCCCTGCCTGAGCGACGCAAGGTGATGGGCGGGATCTTCCTGTCGATGGCGCTGACCGCGTTCCTGACCGGCGTGACCGAGCCGATCGAATTCGCCTTCATGTTCCTCGCGCCGCTGCTGTTCGTGCTGCATGCGTTGCTGACCGGCCTGTCAATGGCCATCACCAACGCGCTGAACATCCATTTGGGCTTCACCTTCTCCGGTGGCTTCATCGACATGGTCCTTGGCTGGGGCAAGTCCACCAACGGCTGGCTGGTGTTCCCGGTGGGCCTGGCGTATGCCGTGATCTATTACCTGGTGTTTGATTTCTGTATCCGTCGCTTCGACCTGAAAACCCCGGGTCGTGAAGACGCCGCCACGGTCGAGAAGGCCGCGGTTGCCGAGAATGAACGCGCCGGGGCTTACATCAAGGCCCTGGGCGGCGCCGAAAACCTGATCACCGTCGGCGCCTGCACCACGCGCCTGCGCCTGGACATGGTGGATCGCAACAAGGCCTCGGACGGCGACTTGAAGGCACTGGGCGCCATGGCCGTGGTCCGACCAGGCAAGGGCGGGAGTCTGCAGGTGGTGGTGGGGCCGATGGCCGACGCCATTGCCGATGAAATTCGCCTGGCCATGCCGGCGTTGGGTCGAGCGATTGTGTCCACCCCTCCAGCGATGGTCGATGAACCGAAACCTGCTGCCGTGGCCACGCCGCAAGCCCAGAAATGGCTGAACGCTTTGGGCGGTGGCGACAACGTGCTTCAACTCGACTGCATCGCCATGACCCGCATCCGCCTGCAACTGGCCGATGGCAAGGCGTTGTCGGAGTGTGATTTGAAAGCGCTGGGTTGCCAGGGTGTGAGTCAGTTGGAGGGTGGTATCTGGCATCTGCTGATTGGCGACAAGGCACCGAGCTTGAGTGATGCGCTGGAGGCGTTGGTCAATCGCAGTGAGGTGAGTGCCAAGGTTTAGGTTGTTGTCGCCTGGGCGGGCCTCATCGCGGGCAAGCCCGCTTGTATGGTAGGACTTGAAGGGAGGAGGAGGGACAAAGCCCGATTCTGACTGTTGACGCAGTACAGATCCGTGGGAGATTTCGCCCCTCCTCCTTTCACCCAAGCGCCGATAAAGAATGCATCTGGCTAGACCGACGATAGGAACAAGCCTGCGCCTCTGGGTGAGCCCTTCAAGTGCTCAAAACCATATCCCGGAGGAAATCCAATGGCAATGCCGGTTTCTGTCAAAAAGCCGATCGTAGGCGTGGATGTCGCCAAGAACGAACTGGTGATCTATCACGCCGAACTTGACCTGCTCGAAGAGATCCCCAACAACAAAACAGCCATCAAGCATTGGTTGAAGGTCCTGTCGGGGACTGTTGCTGTAGCCATTGAGTCGACCAATATCTATCACCTGGAGTTTGCCGATCTGGCCTATGAGGCCGGCTGCGTGATTTATATGGTGGGTGGCTATGAACTCAGCCATTACCGCAAAGGGGTGAATATCCGCGCCAAAACCGATGCGCTGGATGCCAGACTGCTCGCTCGCTATCTGAAGAACGAAGGTGATGATCTTCACCCTTGGACCCCGCCATCACCGCTGTACCGCCAGCTCTTGAGCCTTTTTCGTCGTCGCGCAGCCTTGGTTCAGGCGCGGGTCGGGCTGGTGCAAAGCTGGGCGAATGAGCCGCTGCTGAAATCTGCTTTCGCCGAGCAAGTGAAGTCCATGCAAAAGCTTGAAACGCTGGTCGAAAAGACGATTAACGATCGTCTCAAAGAAGCTGGTTTGCTCGGTCAGTTGAAGCGTTGCCTGAAAGTTGAAGGCATTGGATTTCTGACCGGAGCCCGTTTGCTCACGACGTTTCAGCGGGGCGAGTTCAGAAGCGCGGATGCGTTTATCGCCTTTCTGGGGATGGATTTACGAGTGTCGAAGTCAGGACAAAAAGACGGTCGCCGGAGTTTGACTAAGCGAGGTGACCCGGAAGCCCGCCGGCTTTTGCACAACGCGGCGATGTCGGCCAGCCGAACGTCAGCCTGGAAAGGCTTTTACGAAGAGCAAAGAGCTCGAGGCTTCAGCACCACTCAGGCACTGGTGATACTGGCTCGCAAGCTTGCTCGGATCGTATTCGCCCTACTGAAGGGGCAGAGCGAATACCAACCAAAAGCCAGTTGAGGGCTTCCCCTCAACCATAGAATCTCCCACAGGTTTCATGTTGTACGCAAAACCTGTGGGAGCGGGCTTGCCCGCGATAGGGCCCTAACTCCCACCGCAAATCCTGAGCAACAAAAAACCCGCTGAAATTTCTTTCAGCGGGTTTTTCATTTCAGCAGCCAGGAATCAGAAATCCTCCAGCCGCCACACTTCATAAGCCGGCGTCTCGTAGGGATGGCTCTGCTTCAGAGCCGCCACCACCGCGCGAATCAACTCATCCGCCACCACCAGCTCGACCTTCCATTCCTCGACCTGCTCGACCTGCCCTGCCTCGCCAATGAACGGCTGACTACCGTCCAGTGGGCGAAACTGACCCAGGCCCAGCACCTGCCATGCGCAGTGGTCGTAAGCACCGATTCGCCCGCCACCGGCGGCGAATACGGCGCTCTTCACGACGTCGACATGACTGTCGGGAACAAAAAAGCCGAGCTTGTACACAGCGCTTAGTTCACCCACACACGAGCGTTACGGAACATGCGCATCAACGGTGCATCTTCCTTCCACTCATCCGAACGCCACGAGTTCTGCACGGCACGGAACACACGCTCCGGGTGCGGCATCATGATCGTTACGCGACCGTCGCGGCTGGTCAAACCGGTGATCCCGCGCGGCGAGCCGTTCGGGTTGGCCGGGTAGTTTTCGGTGACCTTGCCGTGGTTGTCGACGAAACGCATCGCCACGCAACCGGACAGATCGGCCTCCAGCAGTGCCTCTTCGCTGGCGAACTCGGCATGACCTTCGCCGTGGGCGATGGCGATCGGCATACGCGAACCGGCCATGCCTTGCAGGAAGATCGAGTTCGACTCCTGGATCTGCACCATCGCGACACGGGCTTCGAACTGCTCGGAACGGTTACGCACGAAGTGCGGCCAGAACTCGCTGCCCGGAATCAGCTCGTGCAGGTTGGACATCATCTGGCAACCGTTGCACACGCCGAGGGTGAAGCTGTCGTTACGCTCGAAGAAACCCTGGAACGCATCGCGGGCACGGCTGTTGAACAGTGCCGACTTGGCCCAGCCTTCACCGGCACCCAGTACGTCGCCGTAGGAGAAACCGCCACAAGCGACCAGGCCCTTGAACTCGTTCAGGTCGACACGGCCGGCCAGAATGTCGCTCATGTGCACGTCGATCGCGTTGAAACCGGCGCGGTCGAACGCGGCCGCCATTTCCACCTGACCGTTGACGCCCTGCTCACGCAGCACGGCAACCTGTGGGCGGATGCCTTTCTTGATGTAAGGCGCGGCGACGTCCTGGTTGACGTCGTAGCTGAGCTTGACGCTCAGGCCCGGGTTGTCTTCTTCCAGCAGTACGTCGAATTCCTGATCGGCGCAGTCGGCGTTGTCACGCAGGCGCTGGATCTGGTAGCTGGTTTCGGCCCACTGGCGTTGCAGCAGACGACGCTGGCCTTCGAACACGGTGTCACCGTTGAAGGTGATGCTGATCTCGCCATTGTTGATTGGCTGACCGATCACCGACACGCAATCACCCAGGCCGGCAGCGCTGAACTGCGCGAGGATGTCCGGGGTGGCGTCCTGGCGAACCTGGATCACCGCACCCAGTTCTTCGTTGAACAGGATGGCGGCGATGTCGGCGGAGGTTTCCGCCAGACCGTCGAGGTTCAGGCTCAGGCCGCAGTGACCGGCGAAGGCCATTTCCACGGCGCTGGTCAGCAGGCCGCCGTCGGAACGGTCGTGGTAAGCCAGCAGGTGGCCGTCGGCGTTCAAGCCCTGGATCACCGCGAAGAAGGCCTTCAGGTCTTCGGCGTCATCAACGTCCGGAGCCTGCTTGCCGAGCTTGCCGTGAACCTGTGCGAGGATCGAGGCGCCCATGCGGTTCTGGCCGCGACCGAGGTCGATCAGGATCAGGTCGGTAGTGCCCTTGTCCATGCGCAGTTGCGGGGTCAGGGTCTGACGGATGTCCGTCACTGGCGCGAAACCGGTCACGATCAGGGACATCGGCGAAGTCACGGACTTGTCCACGCCTTCATCGTTCCAGCGCGTGGCCATGGACATCGAGTCCTTGCCCACCGGAATGGTGATGCCCAGCTCAGGGCACAGGTCCATGCCGACCGCTTTCACGGTGTCGTACAGACGCGCGTCTTCACCCGGGTGACCGGCCGCCGACATCCAGTTCGCCGACAGTTTGATGTCGGAGATCTTGCCGATGCGCGAAGCCGCGATGTTGGTCAGGGTTTCGCCGATGGCCATGCGGCCCGACGCCGGAGCGTCCAGCAGCGCCAGCGGAGTACGCTCGCCCATCGCCATCGCTTCACCGGTGTAGACGTCGAAGCTGGTGGCGGTGACGGCAACGTCGGCCACCGGCACCTGCCACGGGCCGACCATCTGGTCACGGGCCACGAGGCCGGTGATGGTACGGTCGCCGATGGTGATCAGGAAGCTCTTGCTGGCCACGGCCGGGTGATGCAGAACGCGCTCGACGCACTCGGCGATGTTCAGGGTCGACGGATCGAAGTCGTCGCCCAGTTCGGCTTCGCGCACCACCGAACGGTGCATGCGCGGCGCCTTGCCCAGCAACACTTCCAGTGGCATGTCCACCGGGCTGTTGCCGAAGTGGCTGTCGGTGACGGTCAGCTGTGGTTCGGCAGTGGCTTCGCCGACCACGGCAAACGGGCAACGCTCGCGTTCGCAGATCGCCTTGAAGCGCTCGAAGTCAGCCGGGCCGACCGCCAGGACGTAACGCTCCTGGGATTCGTTGGACCAGATTTCGTGCGGGGCCATGCCCGGCTCGTCGTTTGGAATGTTGCGCAGTTCAAAACGGCCACCACGGTCGCCGTCGTTGACCAGTTCCGGGAAGGCGTTGGACAGGCCGCCCGCACCCACGTCGTGGATGAAGCTGATCGGGTTCTTGTCACCCAGTTGCCAGCAACGGTCGATGACTTCCTGGCAGCGACGCTCCATCTCAGGGTTTTCGCGCTGTACCGAAGCGAAGTCCAGGTCTGCCGAGCTGGTACCGGTGGCCATGGAGGAAGCCGCGCCGCCACCCAGGCCGATGAGCATCGCCGGGCCGCCGAGCACGATCAGCTTGGAGCCGACCAGGATCTCGGCTTTCTGGACGTGTTCTTCACGGATGTTGCCCATGCCGCCAGCCAGCATGATCGGCTTGTGGTAACCGCGAACTTCGTCACCGTGCGGGGTGGTGATCGACTGCTCGAAGGTACGGAAGTAGCCGGTCAGGGCCGGACGACCGAATTCGTTGTTGAACGCAGCGCCGCCCAGCGGGCCTTCGATCATGATGTCCAGCGCGGTAACGATGCGCTCGGGTTTGCCGTACGGCACTTCCCACGGCTGTTCGAAGCCCGGGATCTGCAGGTTCGACACGGTGAAACCGGTCAGGCCAGCCTTTGGCTTGGCGCCACGGCCGGTCGCGCCTTCGTCGCGGATTTCGCCACCGGAACCGGTGGAGGCGCCGGGGAACGGAGCAATCGCGGTCGGGTGGTTGTGGGTCTCGACCTTCATCAGGATGTGCACCGGTTCCTGCACCGCGCCGTACTGGCGGGTTTCAGGGTCCGGGAAGAAGCGACCGGCCACGGAACCGACGATCACCGAAGCGTTGTCCTTGTAAGCCGACAGGACGCCTTCGCTGTGCATCTGGTAGGTGTTCTTGATCATGCCGAACAGGCTTTTTTCCTGGCTCTGGCCGTCGATGTCCCAACTGGCGTTGAAGATCTTGTGACGGCAGTGCTCGGAGTTCGCCTGGGCGAACATCATCAGTTCGATGTCGTGCGGGTTGCGCTTCAAGCCGACGAAGGCGTTGACCAGGTAATCGATCTCGTCTTCGGCCAGGGCCAGGCCCAGCTCGGTGTTGGCTTTTTCCAGCGCGGCGCGGCCGCCACCCAACACGTCGATGGCGGTCAGGGGTTTCGGTTCGGCGTGGCTGAACAGGCCGGCGGCCTGTTCGAGGTTGCCCAGGACGATCTGGGTCATGCGGTCGTGCAGCACATCGGCAACCAGCTGGGCTTCAGCGTCGCTGAACTGGCCGGTCACGTAGAACGCGATACCGCGTTCCAGGCGCTGGATCTTGGTCAGGCCGCAGTTGCGAGCGATGTCGCTGGCCTTGCTCGACCACGGCGAGATGGTGCCGAAACGCGGCAGTACCAGAAACAGACGACCGGTCGGTTCTTGTACCGGAACGCTTGGACCGTACTTCAGAAGGCGCGCAAGCACCTGCTGTTCGTCGCCGGTCAGGACGCCGGTAACTTCGGCGAAGTGAGCGAATTCAGCATACAGGCCACTGACAGCCGGAACCTTCTGGCTCAGTTGCTCAAGGAGCTTGCTGTGGCGAAAGGCAGAAAGGGCAGGAGCGCCGCGCAGGATCAACATCTTCGGGACAGCCTCGGGAAGGGGTGTGCTTTGAGGCCGTGCATTCTAGCCTAAACAGCCCGCGACATCACCCGAAACGCTACGCACGGTTGCACTCGGGTGCCACTCTGTGTTTCTGCCTCGAAAGTCAGGTTAATCGGCGATTGGATGAACGCTTATTTTTACTGTAACAAAATGCAGGAAATGCCCATTCCTGCGGGGTTTCGCCTGGTTTTGTGATCGCTAGCAGACAAGCCCCTCGCTGTCGAGATATGGCGCCCGTGGTCCTTTGCGTATACTGCGCAGATGTTTTCCCCAACGGCTTTGCGTCCGCGGTACGCCAAATGGCTGATCGCAACCGGACTCTTCCTGATGCTCGGTGGCTGTGTTGATGAACCCAACACGCTCGAGCGCATAAAGGAGGATGGTGTGCTGCGGGTGGTCACCCGAAACAGCCCCGCCACCTACTTCCAGGATCGCAACGGTGAAACCGGCTTCGAATACGAGCTGGTGAAGCGCTTCGCCGACGATCTGGGGGTCGAGCTCAAGATCGAGACCGCCGACAACCTCGATGACCTGTTCAACCAGGTCGGCAAGCCCAACGGTCCGGTGCTGGCGGCTGCCG
Source organism: Pseudomonas sp. S2_H10 (assembly GCF_054668285.1). NCBI lineage: Bacteria > Pseudomonadati > Pseudomonadota > Gammaproteobacteria > Pseudomonadales > Pseudomonadaceae > Pseudomonas > Pseudomonas sp. S2_H10. The sequence continues at coordinate 4,868,336 of NZ_CP162754.1, read as the reverse complement.
GCCTGGTCAGCAGCGAAGAACGCAAGAAGCAGGTGCGCTTCTCGCACTCCTACCTGGAAGTCACCCCGCAGGTCATCTACCGCAACGGCCAGTCACGGCCGACCGACGCGAAGGATCTGGTGGGCAAGAAGATCATGGTGCTCAAGGGCAGCACCCACGCCGAACAACTGGCGCAGCTGAAACAGAAATTTCCCGGCATCGAATACGAAGAGTCTGACGCGGTCGAGGTCGTCGATCTCCTGCGCATGGTCGACGAAGGCCAGATCGACCTGACTCTGGTCGACTCCAACGAAGTGGCAATGAACCAGGTGTACTTCACCAACATCCGGGTCGCCTTCGACCTCGGTGACGCCAGCAACCAGAGCTGGGCCGTTGCGCCGGGCGAAGACAACAGCCTGCTCAACGAAATCAACGAGTACCTCGACAAGGTCAAGAAAAACGGCACCCTGCAACGTCTCAAGGACCGCTACTACGGGCACGTCGACGTCCTCGGCTACATGGGCGCCACCACCTTTGCCCAGCACTTGCAGCAACGCCTGCCCAAGTACGAACAGCACTTCAAGGCCTACGCCAAGAAAGAGAAAGTCGACTGGCGCCTGCTCGCGGCGGTCGGTTACCAGGAATCGCTGTGGCAACCGGCCGTCACCTCCAAGACCGGTGTGCGCGGCCTGATGATGCTGACCCAGAACACCGCGCAGGCCATGGGCGTGTCCAACCGCCTCGATCCCAAGCAGAGCATCATGGGCGGCGCCAAGTACCTGGCCTACATGAAGGAACAACTGGACGATTCGATCCAGGAACCGGACCGCACCTGGTTTGCCCTGGCGGCCTATAACGTCGGCAGCGGGCACCTGGATGACGCACGCAAACTGGCGGCCAAGGAAGGGTTGAACCCGGACAAATGGCTGGATGTGAAGAAGATCCTGCCGCGCCTGTCGGAAAAGAAGTGGTACAGCAAGACCCGTTACGGCTACGCCCGTGGCGGCGAACCGGTGCACTTCGTGGCGAACATCCGTCGCTACTACGACATCCTGACCTGGGTCACGCAGCCGCAGCTTGAAGGCGATCAGGTCGCCGAGGGCAAGCTGGTGGTTCCGGGTATCGACAAGAGCAAGCCGGCGCAGGAGCCTGCGCCGCTCTGACTGCCACCCAAAATCATTGTGGGAGCGAGCTTGCTCGCGATAGCGGCCTGACAGTCACCACCTATGCTGACTGAAAGGACCTCATCGCGAGCAAGCTCGCTCCCACAGGGTTTTGTGTCGTTCTTCAGGCCTTGGCGGCCGCCGCCAGAATCAGCGCCTTCATCTCCGAAACCGCCGACTTGAAGCCAACGAACAGCGCATGGGCCACCAGCGCATGGCCGATGTTCAGCTCGTTGATGCCCTTGATCGCCGCCACGGCTTCAACGTTGTGATAGTGCAGGCCATGGCCGGCATTGACGATCAGGCCCTGGGCCAAACCAAACGCCACGCCATCGGCCACGCGCTTGAGTTCTTCGGCGACGTCGGTCGGCGTCTCGGCATCGGCATAACGCCCTGTGTGCAGCTCGATGGCCGGTGCGCCAACGCGACGGGAAGCTTCGATCTGACGCTCATCGGCATCGATGAACAGCGACACTTCGCAGCCGATCTTCGACAGGCGCTCGACCGCCGCCTTGATCCGCGCTTCCTGCCCCGCCACGTCCAGGCCGCCTTCAGTGGTCAGCTCCTGACGGGTTTCCGGCACCAGGCAAATATGCGCCGGGCGGATGCGTTCGGCGAACTGCATCATTTCTTCGGTGACGCCCATTTCGAAGTTCATGCGGGTTTGCAGCACGTCCTTGAGTATCAGAACGTCGCGCTCCTGAATGTGCCGACGGTCCTCGCGCAGGTGCACGGTGATGCCGTCAGCGCCCGCCTCTTCCGCGTCCAGTGCTGCCTTGACCGGGTCCGGGTAACGGGTGCCCCGGGCCTGACGCAATGTGGCAACGTGGTCGATGTTCACGCCAAGAAGAATACGGGTGCTGGTGGTCACGGAAAACGCTCCAGAAGAAGAGAAAGTTCGGTGCACAGCATACGGGGTGATCAGGGCTTGCGAAACAGCTCGCGACTGACAAGTGGACGGCCACCCAAGTGAACGGCCAGCGCCTGACGCATCAAGCGCTTGGCGGCAGACAGAGCGCCGGGGGCGGACCAGTCGGCGTCAGCCATGGCCAACAGTTCGGCACCGTTGAACAGGCCCGGTTGCAGCAGATAGACACGTTCAAGCCCCGCATCCACTTGCAAACGGTAGAGTCCGTCCGGAGCGATGGGTTGATCATGAATATCAGCCGTCAGGGAAAAACCGTAGCCGAGGTCATCGAGCAAGCGCCACTCGAAGGAGCGCAACAAGGGCTCCAGCGGCCGACCTTCAGCCAGCGCCAGCAAAGTCGCGGCGTAGTGATCGAACACCGAGGGGAGCGGATCTTCAGCGGGCAACAGGCGAATCAGCAGTTCATTGAGGTAAAGGCCACTGAACAACGCCTCGCCATTGAGCCAGGTGGAAACCCCGGCACTTTCCATGCGCCCGACATTCTTCAACTCGCCCTTGCCGCGAAACTCCACTTCCAGCGGCACGAATGGCCGCGCCAACGTCCCGGCCTTGCCCCGCGCGCTGCGCAACACCGCCCGCAGCCGGCCTTGCGGCGTAAGGAAGTCCACCAATGCACTGGTTTCGCGGTAGGCGCGGGAGTGCAGGACGTAGGCGGGTTGGGGGATGGGTTGGGACATGGGAATCGCCGATCTCAATGGAACGCAGGTTTACAGACAACCAGAAACCAATGTGGGAGCGGGCTTGCCCGCGATGGCGGCTTCACATTCAACCTCTCTATTGAATGTTACATCCTCATCGCGGGCAAGCCCGCTCCCACAGGGTTCTACGGTGCAACGCCAATCGGGTTTACAAGTCGCCATAACCCAACGAACGCAACGCACGCTCGTCATCGGACCAGCCGCCCTTAACCTTGACCCACAGGTTGAGCATGATCTTGGAGTCGAACAGCAGCTCCATGTCCTTGCGCGCCTCGGTGCCGATGCGCTTGATGCGCTCGCCCTTGTCGCCAATGATGATCTTCTTCTGGCCGTCGCGCTCGACGAGGATCAAGGCATGGATGTGCAGGGTCTTGCCCTGCTGCTTGAACTCTTCGATCTCGACGGTGATCTGGTACGGCAGCTCGGCGCCCATCTGGCGCATGATTTTCTCGCGAACCAGTTCAGCGGCGAGGAAGCGGCTGCTGCGGTCGGTGATCTGGTCTTCCGGGAAGAAGTGATCGTTTTCCGGCAGGTGCTCGGCGATCACGCGCTCCAGTGCATCGAGGTTGTGCCCGTGCTGTGCGGAAATCGGGATGATCTGCGCATTCGGCAGCTGCTCCTGCAACCAGCTCAGGTGCGGCATCAGCTCGGCCTTGTCTTCGATGCGGTCGGTCTTGTTCAGCGCCACGATCAGCGGGCCGGTTACGTACTGGACGCGCTCGAGAACCATCTGGTCTTCGTCGGTCCACTTGGTGCGGTCGACCACGAAGATCACCACGTCGACGTCTTTCAACGCCGCCGAAGCGGTCTTGTTCATGTAGCGGTTCAGGGCCTTCTCGCCACCCTTGTGCATGCCGGGGGTGTCGACGTAGATCGCCTGCACATCGCCCTCGGTCTTGATGCCGAGCATGTTGTGGCGGGTGGTTTGCGGTTTGCGCGAGGTGATCGCCAGCTTCTGACCCAGGATGTGGTTCAGCAGCGTGGACTTGCCCACGTTCGGACGGCCGACGATGGCAACATAGCCACAGCGAGTTGCGTTTGTATCAGTCATTGCCATTCTCCACACCCAGGGCAATCAGTGCTGCGGCGGCCGCTACCTGTTCGGCAATACGACGGCTCACACCCTGACCTCGGCTTTTTTCGTTCAGTAAGATGATTTCGCATTCGACGAAGAACGTCCGGCAATGCGGCTCACCCTGGATATCCACCACTTCGTAACGCGGCAGCTCGCAACCACGGGACTGCAGGAATTCCTGCAGGCGGGTCTTCGGATCCTTGTTGGTGTCGACCAGCGTCAGGCCTTCGAACTCGCCGGCCAGCCAGGCCAGCACACGCTCGCGGGCCATTTCCATACCGGCATCGAGGTAGATCGCACCGATCAGCGCTTCGAGGGCATCGGCCAGGATCGACTCGCGACGGAAACCGCCGCTTTTCAGCTCACCGGAACCCAGGCGCAGGTATTCGCCCAGATCGAAACCACGGGCCAGTACGGCCAGGGTCTCACCTTTCACCAGGCGCGCGCGCAAACGCGACAACTGGCCTTCGCGGGCCAGCGGGAAGCGCTCGAACAGCGCCTCGCCGGCGACGAAGTTGAGGATGGCGTCACCGAGGAATTCCAGGCGTTCGTTGTTACGCCCGGCAAAACTGCGGTGAGTCAGGGCCAGGACCATCAGTTCCTGATCCTTGAAGGTGTAGCCGAGCTGACGCTCTAGACGGCTTAAGGAGACGCTCACGGTTTACCCACGCTGAGTTCGTGGTTCGATTGCACTGCCATCGCCATGAGGCGGCGCAGGCTTGGGACAATTAACGCTGTGTTCAAAAATAACGTCCTGAATATCATTGGCTTCATGCTTTTTCCGTCACCTTCTTCAGGTTCCAGAAATGCATTCGGCGCTGTGTTCAACAGCGCCGTGTTTGATTACTTGATCAGGCCAACCCGCGAGAAATTCGGCAGGTGACTGAGTTTTGGTTCCGGCCAGCTCATCCAGACCGCGAAGGCCTTGCCGACGATATTCTTGTCGGGAACCATGCCCAGCAGATCCTTGGGAATGTTCGGATCATCCCAGTAGCGACTGTCGTTCGAATTGTCGCGGTTGTCGCCCATCATGAAGTAGTGCCCGGCCGGCACGGTCCACGAATGGTCCGGCATGGCGCGGTAGCGGCTCATTTCCTTGCGGATCATGTGCTCGGCCGCACCGAGTTTTTCCTTGTAGAGCTCGGCGCTGCCCAGCGTACCCGGCTCGGAGCCGACCAGTTGCTCGGCAATCGACTGACCGTTGACGAACAGGCGCTTGTCGGCGGTGTAGCGAACCGTGTCGCCCGGCAGGCCGACCACACGCTTGATGTAGTTGACGTTCGGATCGCTCGGGTAGCGGAACACCATGACATCGCCGCGCTGCGGATCACCGACTTCGATGACTTTATTGTCGATCACCGGCAGGCGGATCCCGTAGGAAAACTTGCTCACCAGGATGAAGTCGCCGACATCCAGGGTTGGCTTCATCGAACCGGAAGGAATCTGGAACGGTTCCACCAGGAACGAACGCAGCACCAGCACGATGAACAACACCGGAAAGAACGACTTGCCGTATTCGACCAGCAGCGGTTCTTTGTTCAGCTTCTCGACCACGACCATGTCAGGCTGGCTGACGCTGCCCTGATAGGAGGTGATGGCGGCACGCCGGCGCGGAGCGAGGATCAACAGATCGAGCAACGCCAACAGGCCGCAGACAAACACGGCGATGACCAGCAACAGCGGGAAATTTAGTGACATAGGACCTAACTATCCAACCTGAGCACTGCAAGGAAGGCTTCCTGTGGAATTTCCACGTTGCCGACCTGCTTCATGCGTTTCTTACCGGCCTTTTGCTTTTCCAGCAGCTTTTTCTTACGGCTGACGTCACCACCGTAGCATTTGGCCAATACGTTCTTTCTGAGCGCCTTGACGGTTGTCCGCGCCACAATCTGCCCGCCAATGGCGGCCTGGATTGCCACGTCGAACATCTGCCGCGGAATCAGTTCCTTCATCTTCTCGGTCAGCTGGCGACCTTTGTAGTGCGAATTGTCACGGTGCACGATCAGCGCCAGGGCGTCGACCTTGTCGCCGTTGATCAGCACGTCCAGTTTCACCAGGCTGGCCGATTGGTAACGATCGAAATGGTAGTCCAGAGAAGCATAGCCGCGACTGGTGGATTTCAGACGGTCGAAGAAGTCCAGCACCACCTCGTTCATCGGCAAGTCGTAGGTCACTTGTACCTGGGAGCCGAGGAACAGCATGTCGACCTGTACACCGCGTTTTTCGATGCACAGGGTAATGACGTTGCCCAGGTGCTCCTGCGGCACAAGAATGTTGGCGCGCACGATCGGCTCGCGCATGTCCTCGATGGCAGACAGGTCCGGCAGCTTGGACGGGTTATCGACGTAGATCGTCTCGCCGGACTTTAGCAGCAACTCGAAGATTACCGTCGGCGCCGTGGTGATCAGGTCCAGGTTGTACTCGCGCTCCAGGCGCTCCTGGATGATTTCCATGTGCAGCATGCCGAGGAAGCCGCAACGGAAGCCGAAGCCCAGTGCGTCGGAGCTTTCCGGCGTGTATTGCAGCGACGAATCGTTGAGGGTGAGCTTTTGCAGCGCCTCGCGGAAGTCTTCGAAATCGTCGGAGCTGACCGGGAACAGGCCGGCGTATACCTGCGGCTGGATGCGCTTGAAGCCTGGCAGCACGTCGACGTCCGGCGTCGAGCTCAAGGTCAGGGTGTCGCCCACTGGCGCGCCGTGAATGTCCTTGATGCTGGCGATGATGAAGCCCACTTCACCGGCCTTCAGGTCGGCGGTCGGGGTGTGTTTCGGGTTGAATACACCGACGCTGTCCACCAGGTGGATCTTGCCGGTGGATTTGACCAGGATCTTGTCGCCCTTCTTCACGCGGCCATGGCGCACGCGAACCAGGGAGACAACGCCCAGGTAGTTGTCGAACCAGGAGTCGATGATCAACGCTTGCAGCGGATCTTCATAGTTGCCGGTCGGCGCGGGAATGGTGGCGACCAGGCGCTCGAGCACCTGGTCGACGCCCAGACCGGTCTTGGCCGAGCACTCGACCGCGTCGGTGGCATCGATGCCGATGATTTTTTCGATTTCTTCTTTGACGCGGTCCGGATCAGCCTGTGGCAGGTCGATCTTGTTCAGCACCGGCATCACTTCCAGGCCCTGCTCGATCGCCGTGTAGCAGTTGGCAACCGACTGCGCTTCAACGCCTTGACCGGCGTCGACCACCAGCAGCGCGCCTTCACAGGCAGCCAGCGAACGGCTCACCTCATAGGTGAAGTCAACGTGGCCGGGGGTGTCAATGAAGTTCAACTGGTAGTTGATGCCGTCTTTGGCCTTGTAATACAGAGTAACGCTGTGCGCCTTGATGGTGATCCCGCGCTCGCGCTCGAGGTCCATGGAATCCAGAACCTGGGCTTCCATTTCGCGCTCGGCCAGGCCGCCACACATCTGGATGAAGCGATCGGCCAGCGTCGACTTGCCATGGTCAATGTGGGCGATGATGGAGAAATTGCGGATATGACTCAAATCACTCACGGATCAACACTCAAAAAGGCTGCAGGCATAGCCCGCCGAAAAATAGCCGGGAATTGTACCTGATCCACGGTGCAAGCGTCACGTTCGCAGGTCAGACGGCACCTACAAAAACGCCCCGGTCTTGCGACAGGGGCGTTTTTTATCCTCAAAGCGGCCGGAAAATGCCCGTCATCAGCCTGCTCGACGCAACAGCCAGAGCCCGGCCACGGCACAAACGCCTGCCGGCACCAACACCGAAAGCAACGGCGGGAAGCCGAACACCTGGCTCGAAGGGCCCAGCAGATCCTGCACGATGCGGAAGGTGAAGCCCACCAGCACGCCGGTGAACACACGCTGCCCCAGGGTCACCGAACGCAGCGGACCGAAGATGAAGGAAATCGCCATCAACACCAGGGCGGCAGTCACCAGCGGTTGCAACAACTTGACCCAAAATGCCAGCCAATAGCGGCTGTTGCTCAACCCCTGGTCCGCCAGGTAGTGGATATAGCCCCACAGACCACTGATCGACAGCGACTCCGGCACCATGACCACAGTGCTGAGCAACTGCGGACTCAATGCCACGCCCCAACGCTCGGTCGGGGTCGAAACCACTTCCGTGCTGCGCTCGTGGAACAGCGTGGTGGTGACGTCCGTCAACTGCCAGTGATCGGTGTCGAACTCGGCACGCTTGGCGAAGCTTGCCGAGAGCATGTGCCGTTCGTTGTCGAAACGGTAACGGGTCACGCCGTACAGGATGCCGTTGGGTTGCACCGAGTTGACGTGAATGAACTCGTCGCCCTGGCGGTGCCACAAACCGTGCCTGGCGCTTTGTGCATCGCCGCTGCCCTGGGCCAGCGAGCGATTGGCCTGCGCGGCGGTTTCAGCGGGTGGAGCGACGTACTCGCCGATCAGCAAGCCGGCCAGCATCAATACCAGCATCGGCTTCATGACCGCCCAGACGATGCGGCCGATCGACACACCGGCAGCGCGCATGATCGTCAATTCACTGTTGCTGGCCAGACTGCCCAGGCCGATCAGGCAACCGATCAGCGCGGCCATCGGCAGCATCTCGTACATCCGGCGCGGCGCCGTCAGCGTCACATAACTGAGGACATCGACCAGGGTGTAGGTATCGCTGACTTCCCCCATCTCGTCGATGAAGGCAAACAGTGTCGCCAGGCCGAGAATGATCCCCAGCACCGCCAGAATCGCCATGAACACGCTGCTACCGATGTAGCGATCGAGCTTAACCACGGGCCACCTCCAGCGCGCTGCGGCGACTCGCCATCTTCAAGCGCAAGGGTTCCCAGTAGAGCAAGCCCAGGCCAATGGCCAGGAAAATCCCGTGCACCCACCACAAGCCCAGCGCTGCGGGGATCTTGCCTTTATCGAGGGCGCCGCGGGCGGCAATCAGAATGCTCAGGTAAGCCATATAAAGAAGAATCGCCGGCAGTAATTTGAGGAATCGGCCCTGACGCGGGTTGACCCGCGACAGCGGCACCGCCATCAGGGTCACGATGAATACCAGCAGAGGCAGCGATATGCGCCATTGCAATTCGGCGCGCGCGCGAACGTCTTCACTGCCGAACAACGAACGGGTCGGCATCGCGTCACGGTCGGTGACTTCGTCGCTGACCTCGGGTTTAGGCAGCAACACGCCGTACTCGTCGTACTTGATCGCCCGGTAGTCGGCCTGGCCCGGACTGCCGTCATAGCGATAGCCGTTATCCAGGATCAGGTAGCGGTTGCCGTCCGGACGAATTTCCTGACGCCCCTTTTCCGCCACCAGGACGGAAATTCCGCGATCCTTGTTGTTGGAGCTGATGTTCTTTTGCGAGATGAACACGCCGCCCAGATTGACCCGGTCATCCGACATGCGCTCGGTGTAGGTGACCCGGGTGCCGTCACGCAGGGACTGGAAGCGGCCGGGCTCGAGGGTATCGAATTCGGTCAGGGCATCCTGCTTGTTCAACAGCAGTTGAAACTGATTGGCCCCCTGTGGCGCCAGGCTCAGGCTCAACCACGCCACCACGAGTGCAACCAGGGTGGCCGGGAACAGCGTCATGCAAAACAACCGCTGCTGGCTCATGCCGGTGGCCGAAAGCACGGTCATTTCGCTTTCGAGATACAGGCGCCCGTAGGACAACAGGATCCCGAGAAACAGCCCCAGCGGCAGGATCAGCTGGAGGAAGCCCGGCAGGCGAAAGCCCATGATCAGGAACAGCGAGCCCGGATCCAGCAGGCCCGACGCCGCCTGGGCGAGGTATTTGATGAAGCGACCGCTCATGATGATGACCAGCAGCACGGCGCTGACGGCGCTCAGGGTCAACAGGACTTCGCGGGACAGATAACGGAAGACGATCAAACCAGACACTCCAGGGTTGTCAGGCTAAGGCGGCCAAACAAGCAAACGTATCAGACAGCCCGCAAGGCAGAGCCGCCGAAAAAGATGGCGCATTATCCTGTGATTGGGTGCGCCTGTCACTGCGCAATGCATCCCCCCTTGTAGGAGCGAGCCTGCTCGCGATGGTCGTCAACGATAACGCGGGGAGCCTGACACCCTGCGTCACTCTTGGGTTCTTCGCGAGCAGTCGAGCGTCGACCGGCTGCTCCCACAATCGTACAACCGAGGGTTGTCAGCCGCCGGTAGCGAGGTTCAAACTGCGGCCTTTGTCGCCGGTCGATCCTGGCGCCTTTCTTTCTATAGGCAATCGACGCACATAAGGTGTCGGGCGCATGCGTGATAACCATCAATTCAGGGACCCGGACATGGAACTGGTTGTAAAAAGCGTCAACCCGGAAACGTTGAAGACCGCCACTCTCGTGGTCTCCGTCGGCGAAGGCCGCAAGCTCGGCGCCGTCGCCAGGCAACTCGACGAACTGAGCGGCGGCGCGATCAGCGCCGTGCTCAAGCGCGGCGACCTGGCCGGCAAGGTCGGCCAGAGCCTGTTGCTGCACAGCCTGCCGAACCTCAAGGCCGAGCGCGTGTTGCTGGTGGGCGTTGGCAAGGACGACGAACTGGGTGACCGCCCGTTCCGTAAAATCATCGCCGGCATCCTCAATACCCTCAAGGGCCTGGGCGGCAGCGATGCGGTGCTGGCCCTGGATGAAGTGGTCGTCAAAGGCCGCGACAGCTATGGCAAGACCCGCCTGCTGGCCGAAACCCTGGTGGACGGCGAGTACAGCTTCGATCAGTTCAAGAGCCAGAAAGCCGAACCGCGCGCCCTGAAGAAGATCACCCTGCTGACCATCAAGGCCGCTCAGGCTGAAGTGCAGCGCGCCGTGACCCACGCCACCGCGATCGCCAACGGCATGGCCTTCACCCGTAACCTGGGCAACCTGCCGCCGAACATCTGCCACCCGACTTTCCTCGGTGAACAGGCCAAAGACCTGGGCAAAGAGTTCAAGGATCTGAAAGTCGAAGTCCTCGACGAGAAGAAGATCAAGGCACTGGGCATGGGTTCGTTCTACGCCGTCGGCCAGGGCAGCGCCCAGCCACCGCGCCTGATCGTCATGCAATACAACGGCGGCAAGAAATCCGAGAAGCCATACGCGCTGGTCGGCAAAGGCATCACCTTCGACACCGGCGGCATCAGCCTCAAGCCGGGTGCCGGCATGGATGAAATGAAGTACGACATGGGCGGCGCCGCCAGCGTGTTCGGCACCCTGCGTGCCGTGCTGGAACTGAAGCTGCCGATCAACCTGGTGTGCATCCTGGCCTGCGCCGAGAACATGCCGAGCGGCAACGCTTCGCGTCCAGGCGACATCGTCACCACCATGAGCGGCCAGACCGTAGAGATCCTCAACACCGACGCCGAAGGCCGCCTGGTGCTGTGCGATGCCCTGACCTACTCCGAGCGTTTCAAGCCGCAAGCGGTCATCGACATCGCGACCCTGACCGGCGCCTGCGTAGTCGCCCTGGGCTCCCACACTTCGGGCCTGCTGGGCAACAACGACGAACTGATCGGCCAACTGTTGAGCGCCGGCAAGGCCGCCGACGACCGCGCCTGGCAACTGCCGCTGTTCGATGAATATCAGGAACAGCTGGACAGCCCGTTCGCCGACATCGCCAACATTGGCGGGCCGAAAGCCGGCACCATCACCGCTGCCTGCTTCCTGTCGCGCTTCACCAAGAACCTCAACTGGGCGCACCTGGACATCGCCGGCACCGCCTGGACCAGCGGCGGCAAGGACAAGGGCGCCACTGGCCGTCCGGTTCCCCTGCTGACCCAGTACCTGCTGGACCGCGCCAAGGCCTGAAACCGATGATTCCTGGCGGCGCGGCTTTCAGGCCGCGCCGCCAAGGGTCAAGGAACCGTAATGACCAAAGTCGACTTCTACATTCTGCCCAGCGCCGATCCCTCGGCACGCCTGGATTTCGCCTGCAAGCTCACCGAAAAAGCCTGGCGCATGGGGCACCGCGTCTACCTGCATTGCAGCGACGCGGCCCAACGTGACGATCTCGATGCGCGACTGTGGGCATTCAAGGGCGAAAGCTTCGTGCCCCACGGCCCTGCCGACAGCGAACCGGACGGTCTGATTGTCCTGGGGGTGGGCGATGACTGCGGTCAGCATCAGGACCTGCTGGTCAATCTCGACTTGAAGGTCCCGGCCTTCGCCAACAAGTTCGCCCGGGTGGCGGAAGTGGTGGTGGAAGACCCGACGATTCGCCAGGCCGCGCGGGAGAGTTTCCGTTTCTACCGCGAACAGGGCTATCCTCTGCAAGATCACCGTTTACAGCGACTCTGAGCCTGCCAATGGACACTCCAAAACCGCTGCAACAGTCCGCGCACCTGCTGGACGACCTTGAGTCGATCCGCCAATTGCTCGGCGATGACAACCTGCAACCGCCCCTGCTGACCGACACGGTCGAGGACGGCGACCAGGAACAGATTCCCATGCTGTTCGACGCCGTGAGCGAGCCCATCCCGCCCGCCGCGCCAGCAACCCCTGCCCCCTTCGCTGAACCTGCCCCCGCTGCGGCGCCGGCGCCAGTGGCGAGCAAGAACCCGGATGACCTGTTGCACCTGGACAGCGAACTGCGCGCCGCCGCGCAGTTGATCATGCAAGACGTGATCGACGATTTCGCCCCGCACATCGAGACCGAAATCAAACGCCGCCTCAGTGCACGCCTTGAGCGGTTGTTGAGCCAGTACAACGACTGAACCCCAGCCTGTACACGAACCATTTTTTGTAGGAGCCCGGCTTGCCGGCGATGACGCCCTCAAGGACGCTATCGCCGGCAAGCCGGGCTCCTACAGAGAGCGGAACCCGTTTCTTCAGGTACTCAAGTAACGCCCGATCAACGCAATTCCGCTCACCAGCACCAGCCACGTCACCAGCCGCACGAACGCTTCGCGGGACAAGCGCATGGTCAACCTGCGTCCCGCCCACAACCCCAGCGCCATGGCCGGCAGCAGACAAACCGCCAGCACCAGCAGCGGCAAATCGGCATACACCCCGGCGATTGCAAACAGGCTAAGACGCACTATCGTACTGCAGCTGATCAACGCACTTTGGGTCGCGCGAGCCGCCTCTTTAGGCAAACGGCTGTTCAGATAGATCGCATAAAGAAAGCCGCCGCTGCCAAACAACGCGCCAAACATTCCACCCACAGTCCCCATGGGCAATGCCCAAGCGGCGGACAACTGCGCCGGACGCGCTTTTATCCACAGGCTGTAGATCGCATAGGCGCTGATAAACAACCCCATCAACAGCAGTAACAGATCGGACTTGAGGTTCAGCAGGAAAATCACCCCCAGCGTGCATCCCACCGCCATGCAGGGCAGTAACCGCAACAACTCCGGCCTGGCGACATCGCGCCGCGAAGGCAGCAGATTGCCGAATGCCGCGACAAAATCGAGCAGCACCAGCAACGGCACGATCTTCGACAACGGCATGAACAGAATCAGAATCGGCCCCGCCACCAGCGCGGTGCCGAAACCGGCGATGCCGAACACGATGTAGGCCAGGGCGATGCCCGCGCCGATGACCAGCCAGTCCAGCGGGCCGAAAGGCCATTGGTTGAATAACTCAATCACATCCATTTCCCTATCTTCCATAAACATGCGCCACGACTTTACCCCTGTGGGAGCGAGCTTGCTCGCGATGGCGATCTGTCTGGTGAATCAATGCTGAATTTGCGGCCCCCATCGCGAGCAAGCTCGCTCCCACAGGGGTCTCCTCAATGGATTTGTGAGCAGTCATGGAGATTGCCGGGCAAATGCCTTTAAACTGCGCCCCATGATTAAAGATCCCTTTGCAAGACTCGGCCTGGACCGCGAAGTCCTGACCGTCAGCCAGCTCAACGGCCGCGCGCGGGTGTTGCTCGAAGACGTGTTCAGCAACATCTGGGTCGAAGGCGAAATCTCCAACCTCGCCCGCCCGGCGTCGGGCCATGTGTACTTCACCCTCAAGGACAGCGGCGCCCAGGTGCGTTGCGCACTGTTCCGCCAGAACGCGGCACGGGTTCGCCAGGCACTGAAGGACGGTCTCGCGGTCAAGGTGCGCGGCAAGGTCTCGCTGTTCGAAGGGCGCGGTGATTACCAACTGATCCTCGACACCGTGGAGCCGGCCGGCGATGGTGCACTGCGCCTGGCCTTCGATGCACTCAAGGAAAAGCTCAGCGCCGAAGGCCTGTTCAGTGCCGAGCGCAAGGTGCCGCTGCCGGCGCATCCGCAGCGCATCGGCATCATCAGCTCGCCTACCGGGGCGGTGATCCGCGACATCATCAGCGTGTTCCGTCGCCGTGCACCGCAAATACAACTGACGTTGATCCCTACGGCCGTGCAGGGCCGCGAAGCCACCGCGCAGATTGTCCGCGCCCTGAAACTGGCGGATGCCCGCGGTTTCGACGCACTGATCCTGGCCCGGGGCGGCGGCTCACTGGAAGACCTCTGGTGCTTCAACGAAGAAGCCGTGGCCCGTGCCGTGGACGCTTGCGTGACGCCGATTGTCAGCGCCGTCGGCCACGAAACCGACGTGTCGATCAGTGACTTCGTGGCCGACGTTCGTGCCCCCACCCCTTCCGCTGCCGCTGAATTACTGGCACCGGACTCCAGCGATCTGGTGCGCCGGGTCGAAAGCCTGCACCGCCGGCTGGTGATGCGCATGCGTGACCGCCTGATGCGCGACCGCCTGCGCCTGGAAGGCATTTCCCGACGCCTGCGTCACCCCGGCGAGCGCCTGCGCCAGCAAGCGCAACGCCTGGATGACCTGGACATGCGCATGCGCCGCGCGTTCGAGCGCAGCCTCAACACCCGTCGCGAACGCTTGATCCGCCTGGAAACCCGTTTGGCCGGACAACATCCGGGCCGGCAACTGGCAATGCTGCGCCAGCGCCTCGACAGCCTGGCCGAACGCCTGCCACGCGCCATCCGCGAAGGGCTGAAGAACCGCCGCCTGCAATTGCACAGCCAGATGCAGACCCTGCATGTGGTCAGCCCGCTGGCGACCCTCGGCCGTGGCTACAGCATTTTGCTGGACGAGCGCGGCAACGCGATCCGCAACGCCGCGCAAACCCATACCGGCCAGCGCCTGAAAGCCAAACTCGGCGAAGGCGAACTGCAAGTGCGGGTCGAAGACAATCACCTGACGCCTGTCACCCTTTCTTTACTGGATTGATCCATGCCGCGTTTTCTCGCTCCGCTGCTGTTGCTGTGCCTGACCCTCAACGCCCACGCCGACAGCTACATCACCCGCCTGTTGAACAAACCGGTGCCGGGCGGCGTTGCGGTGTTGGACCTGGGTGCATCCGCCCAGGCGCCAAAGGCCACCTATCAAGGCAAACCCGTGCTGGTCGTGAAGGAACAGAACAACTGGCTGGCCATCGTCGGTGTGCCGCTGACGGTCAAGCCGGGGACCCAATCGATCAACAGCGGCGGCCGTCATCTGAATTTTACGGTTGGCAACAAGAAATACCCGGAACAGCGCATCACCCTGAAGAACACCCAACAGGTCAATCCGGACCCGGAAAACCTCAAGCGAATCGAGCGTGAACTGGCCGAGCAGATTGCCGCTTACCGCACGTTCAGCCCCAACACCCCGAGCAATCTGCTGCTGGACAAACCGGTGAACGGGCCGCTGTCGAGCAAGTTCGGCGTGCGGCGCTTTTTCAACGGTGAAGAGCGCAATCCCCACTCAGGCCTGGACTTCGCTGTGCCCGGCGGCACGCCAATCAAGACCCCGGCCGCCGGCAAGGTGATCCTGATCGGCAACTACTTCTTCAATGGCAACACGGTGTTCGTCGACCACGGGCAGGGCTTCATCAGCATGTTCTGTCACATGTCGAAAATCGACGTGACAGTCGGCCAGCAACTGGCCCGTGGCGGGGTGGTCGGTAAAGTCGGTGCAACCGGCCGCGCGACCGGACCGCACATGCACTGGAATGTCAGCCTGAATGATGCACGGGTCGATCCGGCTATCTTCATTGGTGCGTTTCAACCCTGAATTTTCGCTGAGGCTTCTGGCCCCTTCGCGGGCAAGCCCGCTCCCACAGGGATCGCGCTGTACCTGTGGGAGCTGCTTTCTTCAATTGCGCGCCGCTCGAACCTCGCGCAAACAACATGATCATCGCAACCATTTTAAGCAATAAAATCTCGATAAACACCCGCTCACGAGTATTCCTCTCAATTTTTTTCGACTGCTTGCCAACCTCCCCCCTCGCGGTTAGGGTTGAAGGCATGAAAACCTTTCACACCCTCATTCAGCTCCGCCAGCACCGCAGCCTGTGCCTCGTCAGCGCACGACTGCCGGGCTGAATCGTGGTGCCTCGTCCCAAGCGTTTCCCCAAGAACTTTTGATCCACCGGCAGGCCGCCTTTTTTCGGCCCACACAATAAGGATTTCCCGATGAGCATGCTCAAAGACCCGTCTTCGAAATACCGCGCGTTCCCGACCATCGACATTCCGGACCGCACCTGGCCATCGAAAACCATCACTGCCGCGCCAATCTGGTGCAGTTCCGACCTGCGCGACGGCAACCAGTCGCTGATCGAGCCGATGGACGCCGTAAAGAAGCTGCGCTTCTGGAAAACCCTGGTGCAGGTCGGCGTGAAGGAAATCGAAGCGTCGTTCCCGGCCGCCTCGCAAACCGACTTCGACTTCGTCCGTACCCTGATCGAAGGCAACCACATCCCGGACGACACCACCATCCAGGTGCTGACCCAGGGCCGTGAAGACCTGATCGAGCGCACCTTCGAATCCTTGCGCGGTGCGAAGAAAGCCATCGTTCACCTGTATAACGCGACCTCCCCTTCCTTCCGCCGTATCGTCTTCAACCAGGACAAGGACGGGATCAAGGCCATCGCCGTGAACGCCGCCAAGCTGTTCGTCAAATACGCCGCCATGCAGCCGGACACCGAGTGGACCTTCGAATACTCGCCGGAAACCTTCAGCGCCACCGAGCTTGAGTTCGCCAAGGAAGTCTGCGACGCGGTGATCGAGGTCTGGAACCCGACGCCCGAGCACAAGATGATCCTCAACCTGCCGGCCACCGTTGAATGCGCGACCCCGAACATCTACGCCGACCAGATCGAATGGTTCGGCCGTCACATCAACCGTCGTGACAGCGTGATCATCAGCCTCCACACCCACAACGACCGTGGCACCGGCGTAGCTGCCACCGAATTGGGCCTGATGGCCGGCGCCGACCGTGTCGAAGGCTGCCTGTTCGGCAACGGCGAGCGTACCGGTAACGTCGACCTCGTGACCGTGGCGTTGAACCTCTACACCCAGGGCGTGCACCCTGAGCTGGACTTCTCCGACATCGACGGCGTGCGCAAAGTCGTCGAAGAGTGCAACCAGATCCAGGTGCACCCACGCCACCCATACGTCGGCGACCTGGTGCACACCGCGTTCTCCGGCTCGCACCAGGATGCGATCCGCAAGGGCTTCGCCCAGCAGAAATCCGATGCATTGTGGGAAGTGCCATACCTGCCGATCGACCCGGCCGACATCGGCCGCAGCTACGAGGCGGTCATCCGCGTCAACAGCCAGTCGGGCAAGGGTGGTATCGCCTATCTCCTGGAACAGGAATACGGCATCAGCCTGCCGCGTCGCATGCAGATCGAATTCAGCCAGGTCGTGCAGCGTGAGACCGACCGCCTCGGCCTGGAAATGACCGCCCAGCAAATCCACGCACTGCTGCACAGTGAGTACTTGCAGGCCAACACCCCGTACGCGCTGGTCAGCCATCGCCTGCAGGAAGAAAACGGTCACAGCGCCGTCGAAGTGGAAGTGGCCAGCAAAGGCCAGGGCGAGACCAACCTGCACTGGCGCGGCAAAGGCAACGGCGCCCTCGAAGCGCTGGTGGCCGGCCTGCCGATTCCGGTGGAAATCATGGACTACAACGAACACGCCATCGGCGCGGGCACCAATGCCAAGGCCGCGGCCTACATTGAACTGCGCGTGAACGGTGAACGTGCGGTGCATGGCGTCGGCATCGACGAAAACATCACCACCGCCAGCTTCAAGGCCCTGTTCAGTGCGCTGAACCGTTCGTTGAGCCAGCCGGAAGCCAAAGCGGCGTAAACCACCGCTGAAATGCAAAAGGCCCCGGGGTGTGAACCTCGGGGCCTTTTTTTGCCTGCTTGTTTTATGTTGTCTGAACCGGCCCCTTCGCGGGCAAGCCCGCTCCCACAGTTGACCGTTGCGAACACAAATTTTGTGTACACCCACATACCCTGTGGGAGCGGCGGTGCGGCGATCCGACTTGCCCGCGAAGAGGCCCTGTCAGGTGCCGAAAATACTAGGTGAACTCGAAAGTGTCAGCATCCAGATTCGCCGGAAATCTGGTGCGATACGCCGCCAGCTCTGCCGCATCCAGCACCACCTTGAACACCCCGTCAGCCTCGCCCGCACTGAGCAGCGTCTCACCCTGGAAATCCAGCACCTGGCTGTCACCGGTATAGGCAAAGCCCTTACCATCAGTCCCGATGCGATTGACCGCTGCCACATAACACAGGTTCTCGATCGCCCGCGCAGGCAGCAAACGGTTCCAGTGCTGGCGTCGTGCACCCGGCCAGTTCGCCGTGTACAACAGCAGGTCAGTGTCCTGAGCGTCGCGACTCCACACCGGGAAGCGCAAGTCGTAGCAAATCAGCGGCCGTACACGCCAGCCCTTGAGCTCGAACTGCACCTGGCGTTCGCCGGGGGTGTAGTGGTTATGCTCACCGGCCATGCGGAACAGGTGACGCTTGTCGTAGTGCAGCACCTCGCCATCCGGGCGCGCCCACAGCAGGCGATTACGATGACTGCCGTCGGCGGCCTGGACGATCACACTCCCGGTAATCACCGCATCAAGCCTCGAAGCCTGAGCCCGTAGCCATTTGCTGGTGGGACCGTTTTCCGCTTCGGCGAGGGACTCGGACTCCATGGAAAAACCGGTGGTGAACATTTCCGGCAGAATGATCAGGTCGGCGCCGCGAGCCTGCTCCAGCAACGACTCGAAATGCTCCAGATTGGCCTGACGGTCGTGCCAGGCCAGCGTGGTCTGGATCAGCGCCACATCCAGATTGGGCAATGCACTCAGATCACGCATAGCTTTTCCGCTGCTTCACGCAGGGTCTCCTCACGCTTGGCAAAACACAGCCGCACCAGACGCTGGCCTTCGGGCGGCGTCTGGTAGAACACCGAGATCGGGATACTGGCCACGCCATGTTCGCGAGTCATCCACAGGGCCATCTCGACATCGTTGAGGTCCGGGCGGATCTGCGAGTAATCGACCAACTGGAAATAGGTGCCGGTCACCCGGGTGAAGCTGAAACGCGACGGCGCCAGCAGATCGCAGAACAGGTCGCGCTTGGCCTGATAGAAAGCCGGCAGCTCTTCGACGTGCTCAGGGTGCTCGGCCATGAAATCGGCCAAGGCATATTGCAGCGGTGTTACACCGCAGAAATTGACGTACTGGTGCACCTTGCGCAATTCCGCCGTCAGGGCCGGTGGCGCGACCACGTAGCCGGTTTTCCAGCCGGTGACGTGGTAGGTCTTGCCGAACGAGCTGACCACGAATGCACGCTGATACAGCTCCTCATGCGCCAGCACGCTGACGTGGGGCACGCCGTCATACACCAGGTGTTCGTAGACTTCGTCGCTGATCACATAGATGTCGCGATCACGGATCAAGGCCGCCAACTGGTCGAGCTCGGCACGGCTGATCAGCGCACCACTGGGGTTGTGCGGGGTGTTGATAATGATCATCCGCGTGCGCGGGCTGAGTGCCTGGGCAAGCTTCTCGAAGTCGATACTGAAGTCGTTCAGGCCCAGTTGCACATGCACGCAACGACCGCCGGCCAGCTCTACCGAGGGCTCGTAGCTGTCGTAGGCCGGGTCAAACACGATGACTTCGTCACCGCTGTGGATAACCGCCTGAATGGCACAGAAAATCGCCTCGGTCGCGCCGGGGGTGACCGTCACCTCGGTATCCACATCCACCTGCACGCCATAGCTGCGGGCGATCTTCAGCGCAATCTGCTGACGCAACACCGGCAGGCCGGTCATTGGCGAATATTGGTTATGGCCGCTGGCGATATGCCGGCCGACCGCATCGCACAGGGCCTGCGGGGCCGCGAAATCGGGAAAACCCTGGGACAGATTGAGCGCGCCGGTCTGTGCCGCGAGCTGAGACATCTGCGTGAAGATAGTGATGCCGACATTCGGCAGCTTGCTGGTGATCATCGGTGGTTCCCTGCTCTACACCCGGCTCTACGGCGGCGCGGGGGAGTCCGAGAATAGCCCAAACGGAGCCCATAAAAAAAGGGCGCATAAAGCGCCCTTTCTGGAACCCGATCCTGTGGGAGCGTGGCTTGCCCGCGATGGCCACGCTGCGGTGTAACAGGAACACCGCGCAATCGTTCATCGCGGGCAAGCCCGCTCCCACAGGAGTCGAGCAAGCCGTAGATCAGCGCTTGTCACGACGCTTCTTGTCGGCCTTCTTGTGGTGCGACATCAAGCGACGCTTCTTGTTGACCTGACGGTCGGTGAGCGAGTTCTTGTTGCCTTCGTACGGGTTCTCGCCGCCCTTGAACTCGATGCGGATCGGCGTACCGACCAGCTTCAGCACACGGCGGTAAGTGTTTTCCAGATAGCGCACATACGACTTCGGCACTTTCTCGATCTGGTTGCCGTGGATCACGATGATCGGCGGGTTCGCACCACCCAAGTGGGCATAGCGCAGCTTGATCCGGCGGTTGTTGACCATCGGTGGCGCGTGCTCGCCAACGGCGTCTTCGAGGATCTGGGTCAGACGGTTGGTCGGCCAGCGGGTGACCGCGGACTTGAACGAGTTCTGTACGGAGGCATAGAGGTTGCCCACGCCAGTGCCGTGCAGCGCCGAGATGAAGTGGATGTCGGCGTAGTCGACAAAGAACAGACGACGTTGCAGCTCGACCTTCACGAAGTCGCGCTCGCTCGGCGTCATGCCGTCCCACTTGTTGATCGCGATGACCAACGCACGACCCGACTCAATGGCGAAGCCCAGCAGGTTGAGGTCGTGATCCACCACGCCTTCGCGGGCGTCCATCACGAAGATCACCACGTTGGCGTCTTTGATCGCCTGCAGGGTTTTGACCACGGAGAACTTTTCGACTTCTTCGTGGATCTTGCCGCGCTTGCGCACACCGGCGGTGTCGATCAGCGTGTACTTCTCGTCGTTACGCTCGAACGGGATGTAGATACTGTCGCGGGTGGTGCCGGGCTGGTCGTAGACGATGACCCGGTCTTCGCCGAGCATGCGGTTGACCAGGGTCGACTTGCCGACGTTCGGACGGCCGATGATCGCAATCTTGATCCCGTCTTTTTCGCTTGGACCAGGAATGCGCTTGGCTTCCTCGCCTTCGGCGACGTCTTCTTCCTCGCCTTCTTCCGGCTCTTCTTCGTCTTTCGGGAATTCGCTCAGGGCGATTTCCAGCATCTGGGTGATGCCACGACCATGAGCGCCAGCGATCGGGATCGCGTGTCCCATGCCCAACGGAGCGAATTCGGCGCGGGCCATTTCAGGGTCGATGTTGTCGACCTTGTTGGCAACCACGTAGGAACGCTTGTTACGTTTGCGCAAATGCTCGGCGATCATCTGGTCGGCGGCGGTAAAACCGGCCTTGGCATCTACCAGGAACAGCACAACATCCGCTTCTTCAATGGCCAGCAGCGATTGCTCGGCCATTTTTTCGTCCATACCGTGCTCGTCACCGGAGATACCACCGGTGTCGACCAGAATGTAGGAACGCCCTTGCCACTTGGCCTCACCGTACTGGCGATCACGGGTCAGACCGGACAAGTCGCCGACGATGGCGTCGCGAGTCCTGGTCAGGCGGTTGAACAAGGTGGACTTGCCGACGTTTGGTCGGCCCACCAGGGCGATTACGGGAACCATGCGGCTCTCCACTTCGTTATTTCAGAAAATACAAAAGCCGCTGCGAGGCAGCGGCTGGTGCTCGGGGCAATCACTGTGTGCTTTTCTGTGGGAGCGAGCCTGCTCGCGAAAAACGCCAGGGCAGCGCGTTTATTTAGGACGCCAGCGTCATCGTTGGCGTCCATCGCGAGCATGCTCGCTCCTACAGTTGTACAAACAGTGAAGCCGCTTGGGGGTTAAACCCCAAGCATAGTTGTTACTTGATGGTCAGGGCTTCCAGTTTGCCGCTGTTGCCATATACATAAATCGTGTCGCCCACCACCAGCGGACGGGCACGCAGGCCGTCGCTGTCGATGCGCTCACGGCCAACGAAACGGCCGTCCACCTGACTCAGCAGGTGCAGGTAACCTTCCAGGTCACCGACTGCAACGTAGCTGGAGAACACTTCCGGGGCCGACAGTTGACGGCGGGCCAGCGAATCGTTGCTCCACAAGGCTGTGGTGGAACGCTCGTCGACGCCTTCAACGGTACCCGAAGACAGGCTTACGTAAACGGTGCCAAAACCCTGGGCAACACCGGCGTAGCTGGAAGCATCACGCTGCCAGAGCTGGCGGCCGCTTTGCAGGTCCAGAGCGGCAACGCGCCCCTGATAGCTGGCGACATACAGGGTCTCGCCCGACAGCAGCAAGCCACCGTCGATATCGACCACGCGCTCCAGTTCCGAACGACCTTGCGGGATCGCTACGCGCTGTTCCCATACCGGCACGCCGTTGGTGATGTCCACGGCAACCACTTTACCGGTCGACAGGCCAGCCACCGCGAGGCGGTTGGTCACGATCGGCGCACTGGTACCACGCAGGGTCAGTACCGCAGGCGTGCTGTCATAGATCCAGCGACGGTCACCGGTGGCGGCATCCAGGCCGATCAGACGATCGTCCTGGGTCTGAACCACCACGACGTCACCGTTGTTGGCTGGCGGCGCCAGTACTTCGCTGGACACGCGAGCGCGCCACTTTTCTTCACCGTTGATCGCGTCCAGGGCAACGATTTCACCCTTGATCGTACCAATGGTGACCAGACCGTAAGCAACGCCAACGGCGCCGGAGACAGGCAGCTCGAGGTCTTTCTTCCATTTGACGTCGCCGGTGTGGCGGTCCATCGCCATCAACACGCCAGTGACGTCGGCGGCATAGATGGTATCGCCATCGATGGCCGGAACCAGCATGTTGTAGGTTTCGCCCTGACCGTCACCGATCGAACGACTCCACTGCTTTTGCAGAACCACTTCTTCCTTGAAGTCGACCAGCTCGGCCGGTGGCAGTTCTTTTTTGCTGTTGCTGCTGCAACCCGCGGCCAACAAGGCCAGGGCCAGCAATGCTGCATGTTTCCAACGAATCACGTCACGCATCCCCTTTGGCCAGGTCGTCCAGCTTGATTTGCAGGCCACCGACCGCCGCTTCATCCGACAGTGCCGCCTTGGCTTTTTGATACGCCGCGCTCGCTTCTTCGGTACGGCCCAACTGCACCAGCAGGTCGCCCTTGAGCTCTTCGCGAGTGGCCAGGAATGCCTTGTCGGCATCGCCTTCGAGCAGTTTCAGCGCTTCGTCGGCCTTGTTCTGCGCGCCGAGCACCTGAGCCAGACGCTGACGGGCGATTTCGCCCAGCGCCGGGTTGGCCGGTTTGGCGACAATGGCTTTGAGCTCGCTGGCTGCGTCGTCCAGCTTGCCGCTGTCGACCGCGACCTTGGCCACGAACAGGCTGCCGTACTGCGCGTAGGCGCTGCCGCCGAACTCGCTGTTGAGCTTGCCGGCCAGGTCCGAAACACGGGCCGCATCAGGCTTGCCGTCAGGCGTCAGCGTGGTTTCGAGCAATTGCTGATAGAGAATCGAGGCGCCTTGCGACTGATTGCTCTGATACTTGTGGAACGCCTGCCAGCCGAACACGATGACCAGCGCCAACAGGCCGCCAGTCACCAGGGGCTTGCCGTTGCGTGACCACCACTCCTTGAAATCCGCCAGCTGTTCGTCTTCGGTACTCGACACCCCAATACTCCTTAATCGCTAATTCGGCTGTTTAGACAGCTTCAACCCTGCACGACGCAGGTGGCCAGGTGCGCTGCAAGCGCATCCCAGGCAATGCTTTGTTGTTCGCCCTGGCCACGCAGGGGTTTGAAACCTACCACTTGCTGGGCCATTTCGTCGTCACCGAGGATCAGCGCGTACAGCGCACCGCTCTTGTCGGCCTTCTTGAACTGGCTTTTGAAACTGCCGGCGCCGGCGTTCACTTGCAGGCGCAGGTTGGGCAACTGGTCACGCACGCGCTCCGCCAGGGTCAGGCCGGCGAGTTCGGCGGCTTCACCGAAGGCGCAGAGATAGACATCAACCTGGCGCGAAATTTCTTCCGGGATCTGCTCCAGGGTTTCCAGCAGCAGCACCAGGCGTTCGATGCCCATCGCGAAGCCTACGCCCGCGGTCGGCTTGCCGCCCATCTGCTCGACCAGACCGTCGTAACGGCCGCCAGCGCAGACGGTGCCCTGGGCGCCGAGCTTGTCGGTGACCCATTCGAAAACGGTCTTGCTGTAGTAATCCAGCCCGCGCACCAGCTTCGGGTTGATCACGTAAGGAATGCCGGCGGCGTCCAGGCGAGCCTTGAGGCCCTCGAAGTGCACGCGGGATTCTTCGTCGAGGTAGTCGGCCATTTTCGGCGCATCGACCAGAATCGCCTGGGTCTCGGCGTTCTTGGTGTCCAGGACGCGCAGCGGGTTGGTCTTCAGGCGGCGCTGGCTGTCTTCGTCCAGCTTGTCCAGGTGTTGCGACAGGAACTCGACCAGTGCTTCGCGATAACGACCACGGGACTCGCTGGTACCCAGACTGTTGAGCTCGAGTTTCACCGCATCGCGGATGCCCAGCTCGCCCCACAGGCGCCAGGTCAGCACGATTAGCTCGGCGTCGATGTCCGGACCGTCGAGGTTGAACACTTCGACACCGATCTGGTGGAACTGGCGATAACGGCCTTTCTGCGGGCGCTCGTGACGGAACATCGGGCCGATGTACCAGAGCTTCTGCACCTGGCCACCGCCGGTGATGCCGTGCTCCAGCACTGCGCGCACACAGGCCGCCGTGCCTTCAGGGCGCAGGGTCAGGGAGTCGCCGTTGCGGTCGTCGAAGGTGTACATCTCTTTTTCGACGATGTCGGTCACTTCACCGATCGAACGCTTGAACAGTTCGGTGAACTCGACGATCGGCATGCGGATCTGCTTGTAACCGTAGTTATCCAGCAGACGCGAAACGGTGCCTTCGAAATGACGCCACAAGGGGGTCTGTTCGGGCAGGATGTCGTTCATGCCACGAATGGCTTGCAATGACTTGCTCACAAAATTTCCTTAATTCGTTCGATCAGCCGCGCGCAATAACGGCAGCGTCAGCTTCGACCTTTTCGGCCGCTTTCTGGCGGATCAAGCGTTCAAGCTCATCCACCAGATTGTCATTCGTCAGTTTCTGCGACGGCTTGCCGTCGATGTAAATCAGGTTCGGCGTACCGCCGGTCAAGCCGATATGGGCTTCCTTGGCTTCACCCGGGCCGTTGACCACGCAGCCGATGACCGCGACATCCAGCGGTACCAGCAAATCTTCGAGGCGCCCTTCCAGCTCGTTCATGGTCTTGACCACATCGAAGTTCTGCCGCGAGCAGCTCGGGCAGGCGATGAAGTTGATGCCACGGGAACGCAGGTGCAGGGATTTGAGAATGTCGTAGCCGACTTTCACTTCCTCGACCGGGTCGGCCGCCAACGAGATGCGGATAGTATCGCCAATCCCTTCGGCGAGCAGCATACCGAGGCCCACGGCGGATTTCACCGTGCCTGAACGTAAACCACCGGCTTCGGTGATGCCCAGGTGCAGCGGCTGGACGATTTCCTTGGCCAGCAGGCGGTACGCTTCAACGGCCATGAACACGTCGGAAGCTTTCACGCTGACCTTGAAGTCCTGGAAGTTCAGGCGCTCGAGGTGCTCGACGTGACGCAAGGCAGACTCGACCAGCGCAGCCGGGGTCGGCTCGCCGTACTTCTTTTGCAGGTCTTTTTCCAGGGAACCGGCGTTCACGCCGATGCGGATCGGGATGCCGCGGTCGCGGGCGGCATCGACCACCGCGCGCACACGGTCTTCGCGACCGATGTTGCCCGGGTTGATCCGCAGGCAGTCAACGCCCAGTTCGGCTACGCGCAATGCGATCCTGTAGTCGAAATGGATGTCGGCAACCAGGGGGACTTTGACCAGTTGCTTGATCTTGCCAAAGGCTTCGGCGGCGTCCATGTCCGGTACGGAAATCCGCACGATATCGACGCCGGCCGCTTCCAGGCGATTGATTTGCGCGACAGTGGCCGCGACATCGTTGGTGTCGCTGTTGGTCATGCTCTGCACAGCGATAGGCGCATCGCCGCCAACAGGCACGTTACCGACCCAGATCTTGCGGGATTCGCGACGTTTGATTGGAGATTCGCCGTGCATGACTTATTGACCCAACTTCAGGCGAGCAGTCTCGCCACTGGTGAACGGAGCGACATCGACCGGTTGGCCGTTATAGCTGACCTGAGCGCCGCGGGCAAAACCCAGACGTACGGCGAACGGTGGCTTGCCATTGACTGCCAGGCTGTCGCCTTTGCGCTTGAGACCGCTGAACAGCACCTTGCCGCCACCGTCGGTCACTTGTGTCCAGCAATCGGCGGTGAACTGCACCTGGACCTGGCCTTGACCGGCCACTGGCGCGGTTACCGCCGGAGCAGGCGCGACAGGCGCAACCGGGGCAGTCACCACCGGGGCCGGAACGGCAGGAGCTGCCGGGGCCGCAGCTGCCGGGGTCACCGGCGCGGCGTTGTGAGCAGGCGCGGCCGGAGCAACCGGCGTTGCAGGGGTGACGGGTGCGGTCGCCTGAGCCTCTGCCGGCGCTTCAGCCGGAGTCTCGGCCTGTGGCAGCGCGAGGGCGGTGCTGCCTTCGGTCTGACCTTCCACGACGGCCTGGTCTTCCGGCTCGTCCAGCGGATGAATCTGCGTCGTACCGTCGGCGCCTTCGACTTCAACGTGCTCCGGAGCCAGGCCGATCAGGTCCTTGGTGCGCATCGACGTCTGATCCTGCCACCAGACAAAACCGCCGCCAATCACCGCGACCAGCAACAGCAGGCTGACGATACGCAAAATGGTATGGGAAACCCGCACCGGCTCTTCGATACGGCCCAGGCTGTGAACACTGCTGCCCTGGGAATCGGTGCCGGTGGATTGATCGAATTGCTGGACCAGAACGGCCTGGTCCATGCCGAGCAATTTGGCATAGGCGCGAATGTAGCCGCGGGCAAAGGTATGCCCGGGTAGCTTGTCGAAAGCGCCGGCTTCCAGATTGCTCAGGGAAGTGGTGGTGAGGTTGAGCTTGAGAGCCACTTCGGCCAGCGACCAGCCATTGCTTTCGCGGGCCTGGCGCAAAGTCTCACCGGGGTTAACGCGATTCGCTGCTACAACTTCGGGATGCGCCGCTTTCATCATTGCTCCGACAGGTATTGCTGATATTCCGGCGTACCGGGATAGAGTCTTTTTAGTTGCAGGCCTTGGCTTGCGGCCTTGTCGCGATCTTCGAACACTTTTGCCAGCCGAATGCCGAGCAATAGACTACGTGCATTTTGTTCGGAGAGCTGGCTAAAACCGTCGTAATAGTCTCGCGCGGGCACATAATGCCTGTCTTCGTAAGACAACTCAGCCATTTCCAGCAATGCACGAGGTTGTCGCCGGTTCAGGCGCAGGGCTTTTTCCAGTTGCTCCCGGGCCAGCTCGCGCTGCCCCAGCATCGCAGCGGTCATGCCGAGGTTCTCGAACACCCGCGAACGCTCAGGATACAGCGTATCGGCAGCCGCTTGTTCAAAGCGCTCGTAGGCTTGCCTGTAACGTTCCTGCCCGAAAAGAAAACTGCCGTAGTTGTTGAGGATTCGCGCATCGGAGGGACGGGAGGACAGTGCCTTGCGAAAATGCTCGTCGGCCAGCTCAGGCTCCATCTCGGCCTGGAACACCAGCGCCAGCGCCGCGTTGGCATCAGGGTCGGAGCCATCGAGCTCCAGCGCTTTCTTCAGCGGAACCTTGGCGCGTTCGGTCATGCCTTGCTGCAAATACCCGATACCGAGTTGCACATACGCCCCGCGCGCTTCATCACGGCCCTTGCTGGTCTTCATCGGGTTGTAGTCACCCGAAAGCACGCAGCCAGCACACAGGCTGGCCAACAGCAAAAGCAGCGCAAAGCGCAGGGACATAGAGATCCTCTCTTAGTTGTTGTTCGCAGCGTTCGTCGCCAGATCGCTGTCGGCGTTCAATTCACGCACGGCGATGTAACGTTCGCTGCGACGGGTGCGATCCAGCACCTGTCCTACCAATTGACCACAGGCGGCGTCGATGTCTTCACCACGGGTGGTGCGGACGGTGACGTTGAAACCGGCATGATGCAGCTGATCCTGGAAACGACGAATGGCGTTGTTGCTCGGCCGCTCGTACCCGGAATGCGGGAACGGATTGAACGGGATCAGGTTGATCTTGCACGGGATGTTCTTGAGCAGCTCGATCATTTCCACGGCGTGCTCGACCTTGTCGTTCACGTCTTTGAGCAAGGTGTACTCGATTGTCAGCACGCGCTTTTCGCCCAGGGACGACATGTAGCGCTGGCACGACTCGAGCAGCATCTTAAGCGGATACTTCTTGTTGATCGGCACCAATTGGTTACGCAATGCGTCATTCGGTGCGTGCAGGGACAACGCCAGGGAGACGTCGATGTGCTTGGACAGCTCATCGATCATCGGCACCACGCCGGAAGTCGACAGGGTCACACGGCGCTTGGAAATGCCGTAGCCCAGGTCGTCCATCATCAAATGCATGGCCGCGACGACGTTGTCGAAGTTCAGCAGCGGCTCACCCATGCCCATCATCACCACGTTGGTGATGGCACGGTCGACGGTTGCCGGGACGCTGCCAAAGGATTTGTTGGCAATCCACACCTGGCCGATGACTTCGGCGGCGGTGAGGTTGCTGTTGAAGCCTTGCTTGCCGGTGGAGCAGAAACTGCAATCCAGGGCACAGCCTGCCTGGGACGAAACGCACAAGGTGCCGCGTTTGCCCTGGGGAATGTACACGGTCTCGACGCAGCTGCCGGACGCCACGCGCACCACCCACTTACGGGTGCCGTCGCTGGAGATGTCCTCGCTGACCACTTCCGGACCGCGAACTTCAGCAACAGCCTTGAGCTTTTCGCGCAAGGCCTTGCTGACGTTCGTCATGGCGTCGAAATCATCGACACCAAAGTGGTGAATCCATTTCATTACCTGACCGGCACGGAAACGCTTCTCCCCGATTGAGTCGAAGAATTTTTCCATTTCCAGCTGAGTCAGACCCAGCAGGTTGATTTTTACAGTCGATGTAGTCATGGATTCACCTTCACTCTTAAGCCAATGCTTAGCGAGTGGTTACTTCAGTAGCTGCGAAGAAGTACGAGATTTCGCGAGCGGCAGCGGCTTCGGAGTCCGAACCGTGTACGGCGTTGGCGTCGATGGAATCAGCGAAGTCAGCGCGGATGGTGCCGGCAGCAGCTTCTTTAGGGTTGGTAGCGCCCATCAGCTCACGGTTCAGAGCGATAGCGTTTTCGCCTTCCAGAACCTGAACGACAACCGGACCGGAGATCATGAAAGCAACCAGGTCGCCGAAGAAACCACGAGCGCTGTGCTCAGCGTAGAAGCCTTCAGCTTCGGCTTTGGACAGTTGCTTCAGTTTCGAAGCTACAACGCGCAGGCCAGCTTTTTCAAAACGAGTGGTGATCTCGCCGATCACGTTTTTAGCAACGGCGTCAGGCTTGATGATGGAGAAAGTACGTTGAACAGCCATGGTGTAACTCCAGAAACGGTAATTTACGAAAAATTAAACCCGCGAATTATACGCGGGTTCTCGGGTATTGCCTAACCTGCGGCGTGGCTCAGTCGCGTTCTTCGATCCAGTGGGCCTGAATGGCCTCCAGGATCTTTTCGCCACAATGCTCAGGCAAGTCGTCGAAATCGGGCAATTCCATTACCCATTTACGCAGATCGACGAAGTTGACCGACATAGGGTCCACGTCGGGCTTGCTTTCGGCCAGCTGGATCGCGATCTCCAGCACATCAGTCCACTTGAGTTTCATGACAATTCCTTGAATCAGTGCGGTGCTTCGGCTGCGTGGTTGAGCGAGTACTTTGGAATTTCGACGGTCAGGTCTTCGGTACCGACCTTGGCCTGGCAGCCCAGGCGGGACTCGCGCTCAAGACCCCAAGCCTTATCAAGGTAGTCTTCTTCCAGCTCGTCAGCCTCTTCCAGCGAGTCGAAACCCTCGCGGATGATGCAGTGGCAAGTGGTGCAGGCGCAGACGCCGCCGCAGGCACTTTCCATCTCGATGTGGTGTTCGTGGGCCAGTTCGAGGATGGAGGTACCGGTTTCGGCCTCAACAACCATGCCTTCAGGGCAGAACTTCTCGTGTGGCAGAAAAATGACCTGCGGCATCGTTATTCCTCAATCTCATTCAGGTTGCGGCCCGCCAGAGCGGCTTTCACGGTCGAATCCATACGACGGGCGGCAAAGGCATCGGTCACTTGCGACAGACGCTTGGTCTGTTGCTCGATGGCGAAACCATCGGTGCCTTTCATCAGTTCGGTCAGCTCCTGCACCTGCATGTCGATGACCATGCGCTCTTCGGCATCGAGCAGGCGCTCGCCATCGACCTCAAGAGCAGCCTGCACGGCCTCGACCAGACGCTGGGCATCGACCTGCTGCTCGCGCAATACGCGGGCAACCTTGTCGTCGTTGGCATGCTGGAACGAGTCCTTGAGCATCTTGGCGATTTCGCCGTCGGTCAGGCCGTAGGACGGCTTGACCTGGATGCTGGCCTCGACGCCCGAACCCAATTCGCGGGCGGAAACACTGAGCAGACCGTCGGCATCGACCTGGAAGGTCACGCGAATCTTCGCCGCACCGGCCACCATCGCCGGAATGCCGCGCAATTCGAAGCGTGCCAGGGAGCGGCAGTCGCTGATCAGCTCGCGCTCGCCCTGCAACACGTGGATCGCCATGGCCGACTGGCCGTCTTTATAAGTAGTGAAGTCCTGGGCGCGGGCAACGGGGATGGTGGTGTTGCGCGGAATCACCTTCTCCATCAGGCCGCCCATGGTTTCCAGCCCCAGGGACAACGGAATCACGTCCAGCAGCAGCAGTTCATCGCCATCGCGCTTGTTGCCCGCCAGGGTATCGGCCTGGATCGCGGCACCAATGGCCACCACTTGGTCCGGGTCGATTTCAGTCAGCGGCTGACGACCGAAGGCCTCTGCCACGGCTTCGCGAACACGCGGCACGCGGGTCGAACCGCCAACCATGACGACCGCATGCACGTCTTCCAGCTCGACACCGGAATCGCGAACAGCGCGACGGCAGGCTTTCAGGCTGCGCGCGACCATCGGCTCGATCAAAGCATCGAAGGCTTCGCGGGTCAGCTCGGCTTTCCAGTCGCCGTGGGCCACTTCGACCGACAGGGCATTGGTCAGCGCTTCCTTGGCCGCACAGGCGGTTTGCAGCAGTTGACGTTGCGCGCCCGGATCGAGATCGGCGGACAAACCGGCGCTCTCGATGATCCAGCCAGCAATGGCGTGGTCGAAGTCATCGCCGCCCAGGGCGCTGTCGCCACCGGTAGCCAACACTTCGAAGACACCGCCGGTCAGGCGCAGAATCGAAATATCGAAAGTACCGCCACCCAGGTCGTAAATCGCGACCAGGCCTTCGGCGTGCTGGTCCAGACCATAAGCCACGGCTGCCGCGGTCGGCTCGTTGAGCAAACGCAGCACGTTCAGACCGGCCAGCTTGGCCGCATCCTTGGTGGCTTGACGCTGAGCGTCGTCGAAATAGGCCGGAACCGTGATCACCGCGCCGACCAACTCGCCACCCAGGGTCGCTTCAGCGCGCTGACGCAGGACCTTGAGGATATCGGCAGAGACTTCGACCGGGCTTTTCGGGCCCTGGATCGTCTCGATGAACGGCATGTGCGACTCGCCACCGACAAAGCGGTACGGCAACTGATCACCCAACTGCTTGACGTCGGACAGACCACGACCCATCAAGCGCTTGACCGACAGCACGGTGTTCAAGGGATCGGTAGCGGCAGCCAGCTTGGCGGATTCGCCAACCTCGACGCGATCGGCGTGATAGCGCACGGCAGACGGCAGGATGACCCGCCCTTCTGCGTCGGCAAGCGGCTCGGAAAGACCACTGCGCAATGCAGCGACCAGCGAATTGGTAGTGCCCAAGTCGATCCCCACAGCCAGGCGACGCTGGTGCGGTTGAGGACTTTGGCCGGGTTCGGCGATCTGCAGTAGGGCCATCGTTATCAGGACTTATCTGTATATCAGGCGTGCGACCGGAGCGGCACTGGGTTAATCGTCGAGGCGCTCTTCTAACTGGCGCACTTCGTAGGTGAGCTTGTCGAGGAACTGCATGCGCCGCATCAGGCGTTCGGCCTTTTCGCGTTGCGCGGCATCGTTCCAGCAAGCTGCGAAGCTTTGGTTCAGTTCATCCTGGGCAGCCTTCAGGCGACGCTTGAAGACGGCAACGCCCTTGAGGTCGGCGCTGTCCTGCAGGTCTTCGAGCTCTTCACGCAGCTCCATCTGCTGCAGAAGAAACTCCGGATCATGCACCGTGACCTCCAGCGGCAGCTCGCCACCATTCAAGGCGAGCAGGTAACGCGCGCGCTTGGGTGGGTTCTTGAGCGTCTGGTAGGCCTCGTTGAGGCTCGCGGATTGCTCTAGCGCCAGCCGCTGCTCACGCTCGGAAGCGTCGGCAAAGCGGTCCGGATGAACACTGCGCGCCAACTCACGGTAGCGCGTAGCCAACTGGTCGAGGTCCAGATCGAAACTCGGTTGCAGCTCAAATAAAGCGAAATGACAAGGAGTTCCCACGACAAGCCTCAGATGTTGAAGCTTTCGCCGCAGCCACATTCACCGCGTACGTTGGGGTTGTTGAACTTGAAGCCTTCGTTCAACCCTTCCTTGACGAAATCGAGCTCGGTGCCGTCCAGGTAGGCCAGGCTCTTCGGGTCGATGATCACTTTTTCGCCGTGACTCTCGAACACCTGATCCTCTGCAACCACCTCGTCGACAAACTCCAGCACGTAGGCAAGGCCGGAACAGCCCGTGGTGCGAACACCCAGACGAATCCCTTCACCTTTGCCGCGCCCGTCGAGGGAGCGCCGCACGTGTCGAGCAGCCGCTTCTGTCATGCTGATAGCCATCGGTGACTCCTTACTCGTCGCCAAAACTCGAAAATCAGATCAAGCCTTTCTTCTGCTTGTAGTCGCGAACGGCCGCTTTGATAGCGTCTTCAGCGAGCACGGAGCAGTGAATTTTCACTGGCGGCAGGGCCAGTTCTTCAGCCAGCTGAGTGTTCTTGATGGTTTCCGCTTCGTCCAGGGTCTTGCCCTTCATCCACTCGGTGGCGAGGGAGCTGGAGGCGATAGCCGAACCGCAGCCGTAGGTCTTGAACTTGGCATCTTCGATGATGCCGGCGTCGTTGACCTTGATCTGCAGGCGCATCACGTCGCCGCA
Organism: Pseudomonas sp. S2_H10; assembly: GCF_054668285.1. NCBI lineage: Bacteria > Pseudomonadati > Pseudomonadota > Gammaproteobacteria > Pseudomonadales > Pseudomonadaceae > Pseudomonas > Pseudomonas sp. S2_H10. The sequence goes on along the minus strand of NZ_CP162754.1, from coordinate 4,835,036 downwards.
CGCCGGCGCGCCGACCATGCCGGTGCCGACATCAGGATCTTCCGCGTCCATCTTGCCGACGTTGCGCGGGTTTTCGTAGTGGTCGATGACCTTTTCGCTGTAAGCCATGATTCTCAATCCTCACTCATCAGGGCCGCTCTTGAGACCCTGCAGTTGCGCTGCGTTTACCGCCGCGCTGCTACAGGACCCGTATCCGGCGGCTTCTATAGTTAGTGTGCCGCCCACTCGATCTTCGAGATATCGACGCCGTCTTTGTACATGTCCCACAGCGGCGACAAAGCGCGCAGCTTGGTAACGGCCTCGCAGACTTTCTGCGCGGCGTAATCGATTTCTTCTTCGGTGGTGAAGCGGCCGAAGGTGAAGCGGATCGAGCTGTGTGCCAGTTCGTCGTTGCGGCCCAGGGCGCGCAGTACGTACGAAGGCTCCAGGGACGCCGAGGTGCAGGCCGAACCGGACGACACCGCCAGATCCTTGAGTGCCATGATCAGCGACTCGCCTTCAACGTAGTTGAAGCTCAGGTTCAGGTTGTGCGGAACGCGGGCGGTCAGGCTGCCGTTGACGTACAGCTCTTCCAGGTGCTCGACCTGCTTGTAGAAACGGTCGCTCAAGGCCTTGATGCGCACGTTCTCGGCAGCCATGTCTTCCTTGGCTACGCGGAACGCTTCACCCATGCCGACGATCTGGTGAGTGGCCAGGGTACCGGAACGCATGCCGCGCTCGTGACCGCCACCGTGCATGGTCGCTTCGATACGTACGCGCGGCTTGCGGCTTACGTACAGGGCGCCGATGCCTTTAGGACCGTAGGTCTTGTGGGCAGAGAAGGACATCATGTCGACTTTCAGCTTCTGCAGGTCGATTTCGACCTTGCCGGTGGACTGAGCGGCGTCGACGTGGAACAGGATGCCTTTGGAACGCAGCAGCTCGCCGATCGCAGCGATGTCGTTGACGGTGCCGATTTCGTTGTTCACGTGCATGACCGAAACCAGGATGGTGTCGTCGCGCAGTTCGGCTTCGATCATCTCAGGGGTCACCAGGCCGTCGGTACGAGGCTCGATGTAGGTCACTTCAAAACCTTCACGCTCCAGTTGGCGCATGGTGTCGAGGACAGCCTTGTGCTCAATCTTGGTGGTGATCAGGTGCTTGCCTTTGGTGGCATAGAAATGTGCCGCACCCTTGATTGCCAGGTTGTCGGATTCGGTGGCACCGGAGGTCCAGACGATTTCGCGCGGATCGGCGTTGACCAGATCGGCCACCTGACGACGGGCGTTTTCAACGGACTCTTCAGCTTTCCAGCCGAACACGTGGGAACGGGACGCCGGGTTACCGAAGTTTCCGTCGACCAGCAGGCATTCACTCATCTTTTGCGCGACACGCGGATCAACCGGGGTAGTCGCAGAGTAATCAAGGTAAATCGGCAATTTCATGGACTATCTCCTAAATCAGGCTGGCTGGCGTGCCGTTAGCTCTGTGGCTGTCATTCGACGGCGGACGCTTCAATCTTGTCCAGGCGTGGCGCCTTGCTGTTGCAACGGCGTTGATCCTGACGCTGGGCTACTTCTTGCACCTCACGGCGAGTCACAAGGTCAGCCAAGCTGATACCGCTCAGAAATTCGTGGATCTGCAGGCTCAGGTCGCACCACAAGTGGTGAGTCAGGCAAGTGTCGCCTTGATGGCAATCACCCTGGCCCTGGCATTTGGTGGCATCGACCGATTCGTTCACCGCATCGATCACCTGGGCGACCTGGATGCCCTGCATGTCGCGGGACAACTGGTAGCCGCCGCCTGGACCGCGAACGCTGGACACCAGGTTGCTGCGGCGCAATTTGGCGAAAAGCTGTTCGAGGTAGGACAGGGAGATGCCTTGGCGCTCGGAGATATCGGCCAGGGACACGGGCCCGTGCTGCGCGTGCAACGCCAGGTCAAGCATGGCGGTCACGGCGTATCGGCCTTTTGTAGTCAGTCGCATGGACAATTACCACGGAGTTCGGAATGGGGCGAGTATGCAATTCCCGAGTATTTAAGTCAACTATAAGACCTAGTACTTTAGTCAGGATTACCCGCAAAAGAGCGGGCGCATCATAGCAAAGGCTGGGTGTGAACAGCCAGTAGTACCGAGTTATCGTTCATCGCGGGCAAGCCACGCTCCCACAGGGCCTCGGCTGAAACACAGATTGTGTGAACACCGAAAATCCCTGTGGGAGCGGGCTTGCCCGCGATGGGGCGACTCGGTCTAGCTGGCCTGGCTCTGATCCTTGTCCTTCACACAGGCGAAGTCTTCTTCGCGCAGCTCAGGCAGATCTTTCGCACAGTAATTGCTGCCCAGATCCTTCAATGCCCCGCACACCCCCTCCAGCCGCCCATCGACCGCCTGCAGATGATCGAGCAATTGATTGATGGCACGCGCCACCGGGTCCGGCATGTCTTCGGTCACGCCGTAGGCATCAAAACCGATCTTCTCGGCCATGGCCTTGCGCTTGGCATCCTGCTCTTCGTCGGGCTTGACGATGATCCGCCCCGGAATGCCCACCACAGTGGCGCCCGGCGGCACTTCCTTGGTCACGACGGCATTGGAACCGACCTTGGCCCCGGCACCGACGGTGAACGGACCGAGCACCTTGGCGCCCGCCCCGACCACGACACCATCACCCAGGGTCGGGTGACGCTTGCCCTTGTTCCAGCTGGTGCCACCCAGGGTCACGCCCTGATAAATGGTCACGTCATCGCCGATTTCGGCGGTTTCACCAATGACAATGCCCATGCCATGGTCGATGAAAAAACGACGACCGACCTTGGCACCCGGATGGATCTCGATCCCGGTCAACCAGCGACCGAAGTTCGACACCAGCCGCGCCAGCCATTTCAACTCATTGCGCCACAGCATCCCCGCCAGACGATGAATCCAGATGGCGTGCATGCCCGGGTAGCAGGTCAGTACTTCAAAAGCGTTACGCGCCGCCGGGTCTCGGTGGAATACGCTCTGGATATCTTCACGCAAACGCTCGAACATCATTAATCCTTCCGCTTTAGAAGCTCACCACGGGCCGCTTTCTGGGTTTCCGTGAGGATGCCACGCAATATATTCATTTCCGCCCGGCTGACCGAGCTGCGTCCGTACAACCGGCGCAGGCGCGCCATCAAGTGCCGCGGCTTTTCCGGATCGAGGAACTCGATGGCCACCAGGGTCTGCTCCAGGTGCTCATAGAATCGTTCCAGCTCGTCCATGGTCGCAAGCTCAGCGCTTTTGACCGAAGCCACTTCTTCCTTCTCGACCTTGCTCGGCTGGCCTTGGGCAGCGAGCCAGGACATGCGCACTTCATAACCCAACACCTGCACCGCTGCCCCAAGGTTCAGCGAACTGAACTCAGGGTCTGAGGGGATGTGCACGTGATAATGACATCGCTGCAGCTCTTCGTTGGTCAGGCCGGAATCTTCACGACCGAACACCAGGGCAATCTCCGCACCCTGCCCGGCTTCCTCGACCACTTTGGTACCGCACTCGCGGGGATCGAGCAGCGGCCAGGGAATCCGCCGGTCGCGGGCGCTGGTGCCGAGCACCAGGTTGCAGCCGACCAGGGCATCTTCCAAAGTGGCGACGACTTGCGCGTTTTCAAGGATATCCCCGGCACCAGAAGCACGGGCATCGGCCTCGTGGTGCGGGAACAGACGAGGTTCGACCAGCACCAGCCGCGACAGGCCCATGTTCTTCATGGCACGCGCAGCCCCGCCGATATTGCCCGGATGACTGGTATTGACCAGGACGACACGAATGTTTTGCAGCAAGGGAGGCGCTCTCGAACACGATAATCGGGAGCGGAATCTTACAGCTCATCCTACCGTTAAGCCATGAAAGCGAACGTCGTCCTTCTCCTGTAGAAACTTTCTGATAGAATGCCCGGCTTTCTTTAACAACCTTAGGTGACACATCCATGCAGCCCATGCTGAATATCGCGCTGCGCGCCGCCCGCAGCGCCAGTGAATTGATCTTCCGCTCCATCGAGCGCCTGGATACCATCAAGGTCGACGAAAAAGACGCCAAGGATTACGTATCCGAGGTGGATCGCGCCGCCGAACAGAAAATCATCGACGCCCTGCGCAAGGCTTACCCGAATCACTCGATCATGGGTGAAGAGACCGGCATGCACGCCGGCACCGGCATCGAAGGCGAAGAGTACCTGTGGATCATCGATCCGCTGGACGGCACCACCAACTTCCTGCGCGGCATTCCTCATTTCGCTGTCAGCATCGCCTGCAAATACCGCGGTCGCCTGGAACACGCTGTTGTTCTGGACCCGGTTCGCCAGGAAGAATTCACCGCCAGCCGTGGTCGCGGCGCTCAACTGAACGGTCGTCGCCTGCGCGTCAGCGGCCGCACCAGCCTGGACGGCGCCCTGCTGGGTACCGGCTTCCCGTTCCGTGACGACCAGATGGACAACCTCGACAACTACCTGGGCATGTTCCGCGCCCTGGTTGGCCAGACCGCCGGCATCCGTCGCGCAGGTTCGGCGAGCCTGGACCTGGCCTACGTGGCCGCTGGCCGTTTCGACGCGTTCTGGGAGTCGGGCCTGTCCGAGTGGGACATGGCTGCGGGCGCCCTGCTGATCCAGGAAGCGGGCGGCCTGGTGAGCGACTTCACCGGTGGTCACGACTTCCTTGAAAAAGGCCACGTCGTTGCCGGCAACACCAAATGCTTCAAGGCAGTGCTGACGGCGATCCAGCCGCACCTGCCGGCCTCGCTGAAACGCTAAGCGTCCAGCGACAGAAAAAGCACCCGTCGGGGTGCTTTTTTATGCCCGAAATTCAGGCGCCCTTTGTAGGAGCCGGCTTGCTGGCGATTCGGTCTGACTTTCACTATTGATGTCGACTGCCACACCGCTATCGCCGGCAAGCCGGCTCCTACAAATCCCGCAATCCCCTGTAGTTATCACCAGCAACACCCACCCTCCTGTAGGAGCCGGCTTGCTGGCGATTCGGTCTGACATTCACTATTGATGTCGACTGCTACACCGCTATCGCCAGCAAGCCGGCTCCTACAATTCCGGCAACTCCAACGCCCTTGTGGGAGCTGGCTTGCCAGCGATAGCGGTGTATCTGACAAACCGCGCGGCATCATTCGCCAGCAAGCCGGCTCCTACAATTTGGACTGCACCCCAAAAGCTGGACACCAATCCTGACTTTTGGCGGTGTTTCCATGGGCAAGTTTTCGCTTCAGTTCAAAATTACGGCCATTGAGGCTTATATCAACGGCAATGTAGGTTTTCGCAAGGTAGCTCACCGCTACTTGATCGACTGCAGCCTGCTTCGGCGCTGGGTCGCCACCTATCGGGCCCGAGGCAGTGCTGGCCTGCAATCTCATGGTCGCCATTACAGCGCGGCATTTAAACGCTCAGTCATCCAATGCATGCAAAAGGAGCGGCTCTCACATCGGGAAGTCGCCGCGCGGTTCGGGCTTGGTCAGTCCTCGCAGGTGGGCATTTGGGAGCGGCAGTACTACAGTGGCGGTCTTCCTGTCCTGATCGTACCCAAGAGAAAAAAGGCTGTCGTCATGCCCAAAAAAACGCCTGTCCCTGATCAATCCCAATCCGTGGACGACGATTCGAAGAGCCGAGAGCAACTGAAGGCCGAACTCGAACACCTGCGTATGGAGAACGCTTACCTAAAAAAGCTCGAAGAGATAAAGGAGGTTTCGAAGAGGAGTCGCCCCGGGAAAAAACCATCGCCGTAATGGCGTTGAGATCCAGGTTTCCTCTGGACGGTCTGCTCAAGCTAGCCAACCTGGCTCGCAGCACGTTCTATTACCAGGTCAGCGCCCTTCAGAAACCCGACAAATACGCCTCGCTGAAAACGAAGATCCGAGACCTCTACGACGAGCACGAAGGGCGATTTGGCTATCGCCGCATCGCTTTGGCGCTTCAAAAGAAAGAGTCGGTCAGTGAAAAAATGATTCAGCGCTTAATGGATCGCATGGGCCTTAAGTCCTTGGTGCGCCCCAAAAAATATCGATCCTACAAGGGGCAAATTGGAACCATAGCGGCGAATCTCCTGGAGCGTAATTTCGTCGCGCAACGGCCCAATCAGAAGTGGGTAACTGACGTCACCGAGTTCAAGGTCGGATCAAAGAAACTCTATCTGTCGCCGGTAATGGACTTGTACAACGGTGAGATCATCGCCTATGAAACGGCCCCGCGACCGTGCTTTGCTTTGGTGACCGGAATGCTGGAAAAGGCCTTCGAGCGCCTACGAGGACCGACTCATCTGCTGCTTCACTCCGACCAAGGCTGGCAGTATCAGCAACCTCGCTATCAGCATGCGCTGAAGCAACGCGGCATAAAGCAGAGCATGTCACGTAAGGGAAACTGCCTCGACAATGCGGCGATGGAGAGCTTCTTCGGCACCCTGAAGTCCGAGTTTTTCTACCTCAAACGCTTCGAGAACCTGGAAGAGCTGAATGTAGGGCTGGACGAGTACATCAGTTACTACAATCATGATCGGATCAAATCAAAGCTCGGCGGACTGAGTCCTGTGGAATACAGGACTCAGTCAGTGGGCATGTGGCAGTAGACCGTCCAACATTTTGGGGTCAGTCCATTTCCGGCAACTCCAACGCCCTTGTGGGAGCTGGCTTGCCAGCGATAGCGGTGTATCTGACAAACCGCGCGGCATCATTCGCCAGCAAGCCGGTTCCTACAGATCAGCACTAAATCGCGGGCACAAAAAAGCACCCCGCAGGGTGCTTCTTTTTTAATCCGAGCTGCTTATTGAGCCGGCTCGTTCTGCGACAAGATCAACTTGCCTTCCTTATCCACCGGAATCTGGTTGCCTGGATCACGATCCATACGCACCTTGCCTTCCTTGCCATCCAGCGAATAACGCACGTCGTAACCTACGACCTTGTCGCTGATGTCATTGACCGTATTACAGCGGGTCTGGGTCGTGGTGTAGGTGTCACGCTCCTGCATGCCTTCCTGCACCTTGTTACCGGCATAACCACCACCGACAGCGCCCGCGACCGTGGCGATCTTCTTGCCGGTACCGCCACCGATCTGGTTACCCAGCAAACCACCTGCCAATGCACCGACCACCGTACCGGCGATCTGATGTTGATCTTTCACCGGCGCCTGCCGGGTGACCGTTACATCCTTGCACACTTCACGTGGAGTCTTGATTTGTGTCTTGACCGGCTCAACGGCGAGTACCTGTGCGTACTCCGGACCGCTTTTAACCAGGCTGTAGGTGGCCACAGCGCCCCCGGCAGTCACACCGACAGCACCCAGTACAGCACCAACCAGCATCGACTTGTTCACATGAACCTCCTGGACCATCACATGCGGAACGTGTCCGCGCTTCTCCCAGCCTTGGAGCACAAAAAAAGGCGCGAGTTCAACTCGCGCCTTTTTTGGACTACACCACCTAGAGAAGCTTCCCTCAAGGACGGTCGTCGACTTCCTTCTCGGTATTGACCGGAGGAATCAGGTCTTCCGTACTCAGGTTCAGCCAGATCAGCACCACGTTAGCGATGTAGATCGACGAGTAAGTACCCGCCAGGACACCGATGAACAAGGCGATGGAGAAGCCGAACAGGTTGTCGCCGCCGAAGAACAGCAGGGCCGCGATCGCCAGCAAGGTGGAGATCGACGTCGCCATGGTCCGCAGCAGGGTTTGCGTGGTCGAGATGTTGATGTTCTCGATCAGGCTGGCCTTGCGCAGTACACGGAAGTTCTCACGAACCCGGTCGAATACCACGATGGTGTCGTTGAGCGAGTAACCGATGATCGCCAGTACCGCCGCCAGCACCGTCAGGTCGAAGGTGATCTGGAAGAACGACAGGATACCGATGGTCACGATCACGTCGTGGATCAGGGAAACGATCGCACCGACCGCAAACTTCCACTGAAAGCGGAACGCCAGGTAGATCAGGATGCCGCCCAGCGCCATCAGCATGCCGAGGCCGCCCTGGTCGCGCAGCTCTTCACCCACCTGCGGGCCGACGAACTCGACGCGCTTGACCGTCGCCGGGTTCTCGCCACCGACCTTCTGCAAGGCCTCGGCGACCTGGTGACCCAGCTGCGGGTCTTCGCCAGGCATACGCACCAGCAGATCGGTGGTGGCACCGAAGTTCTGCACGATGGCTTCGTGATAACCCGATTTAACCAGTTGCTCACGCACCTGGGTAACGTCGGCCGGACGCTCGTAGGTCAGCTCGATGAGCGTACCGCCGGTGAAGTCCAGGCCCCAGTTCATGCCCTTGGTGGCGACGCTGAACAAGGCCAGCGCCGTAAGGAACAATGTGACGCCGAACGCGAAGTTGCGAACGCCCATGAAGTTGATTGTACGTAACATGGCAGCCCCTTAAATCCACAACTTCTTGAAGTCACGACCGCCGAAGATCAGGTTGACCATCGCGCGGGTCACCATGATGGCCGTGAACATCGAGGTAAAGATCCCGAGGGACATGGTCACTGCGAAGCCCTTGACTGGACCTGTGCCCATGGCAAAGAGAATCCCGCCGACCAACAGTGTTGTCAGGTTGGCGTCGAGAATCGCGGTGAATGCCCGGCCGAAGCCTTCGTTGATTGCCCGCTGGATGGTCATGCCCGCGGCGATCTCTTCACGAATCCGCGAGAAGATCAGCACGTTGGCGTCGACCGCCATACCCATGGTCAACACGATACCGGCGATACCCGGCAGGGTCAGCGTTGCACCCAGCAGCGACATCAGGGCCAGCAACATCACCATGTTCACCGCCAGAGCGACGGTGGCGATGATGCCGAAGAAGCGGTAGATGGCGATGATGAACAGCGAGACGAACAGCATGCCCCACAGCGATGCATCGATACCCTTGGTGATGTTGTCCGCACCCAGGCTCGGGCCGATGGTGCGCTCTTCAGCGAAGTACATCGGTGCGGCCAGACCACCGGCACGCAGCAGCAGCGCCAGTTCGGACGACTCGCCCTGGCCGTTCAGGCCAGTGATACGGAACTGAGCACCCAGCGGCGACTGGATGGTCGCCAGGCTGATGATCTTCTTCTCTTCCTTGAAGGTCTGAACCGCTACGTCTTTCTCGACGCCGTTGACCATTTGCTTGGTGTAAGTGGTCACCGGGCGCTGTTCGATGAAGATCACCGCCATGCTGCGACCGACATTCGAACGGGTCGCACGGCTCATCAGCTCGCCGCCATGACCGTCCAGGCGAATGTTCACTTCCGGCGTGCCGTGCTCGCCGAAGCCAGCCTTGGCGTCAGTTACCTGGTCACCGGTGATGATCAGGCCACGTTCGATCAACGCAGGAGGACGCTTGCCTTCGCGGAATTCGAATTCCTCGGAAGTGGCTTTCGAAGCGCCAGGTTCAGCAGCCAGACGGAACTCGAGGTTGGCCGTCTTGCCGAGGATTCGCTTGGCTTCGGCGGTGTCCTGCACGCCCGGCAGCTCAACCACGATGCGGTTGGCGCCCTGGCGCTGGACGATCGGTTCGGCAACACCCAGCTCGTTGACGCGGTTACGTACCGTGGTCAAGTTCTGCTTGATGGAGTATTCGCGGATTTCCGCCAGCTTGGCCGGGGTCATCGCCAGACGCAGCACCGGTTGACCGTTGAGGTCGGCCGGAACAATGTCGAAATCGTTGAAGTTCTTGCGGATCAGCACACGAGCCTGTTCACGGCTGTCTTCATCAGCGAAGCCCAGCTGGATGGCACCGTTGAGTTGCGGCAGGCTGCGATAGCGCAGTTTCTCTTTACGCAACAGGCTCTTGACGTCGCCTTCGTAGACTTTCAGGCGTGCATCGAGGGCTTTGTCCATGTCCACTTCCAGCAGGAAGTGCACACCACCGGACAAGTCCAGGCCCAGCTTCATCGGGTGCGCAGCGAGGTTGCGCAGCCATTGCGGGGTAGTTTGTGCCAGGTTCAGCGCGACGACGTAGTCATCACCCAATGCCTTGCGCACAACGTCCTTGGCTGGCAGCTGGTCTTCAGCCTTGGTCAGGCGAATCAGCCCGCCCTTGCCGCCGGCAGCCAGCGTGGCAGCCTTGACGTTGATCCCGGATTCCTTGAGCGCAGCGCTCACGCGATCCAGATCAGCCTGATTGACCTGCAGTGCAGTGCTTGCACCGCTGACCTGAATGGCCGGGTCATCAGGATAAAGATTGGGAGCGGAATAAATCAGACCGACCGCCAGCACCGCCAGGATCAGAATGTATTTCCACAGAGGATATTTGTTCAGCATCACGCCGCCCGTTTATGACGCGGGGCGCCTTGCGCGCCCCGTCGATTGAAGATGAAGTTGAAACTTAGATCGCTTTGAGCGTGCCTTTTGGCAGCGTGGCAGCGATGGCGCCTTTCTGGAATTTCATTTCGACGGTGTCGGAAACTTCCAGAACGACGAAATCGTCGGCCACTTTAGTGATCTTGCCGGCGATACCGCCGGTGGTCACAACTTCGTCGCCCTTTTGCAGGCTGCTCAGCAGGTTTTTCTGCTCTTTGGCGCGCTTGGCCTGTGGACGCCAGATCATCAGGTAGAAGATGACCAGGAAACCGACCAGGAAAATCCACTCAAAACCGCCACCCATTGGGCCTGCAGCAGGTGCAGCAGCGTCAGCCATGGCATTCGAGATAAAAAAGCTCATTTAGCACTCCAGTTGCAAATGTTGAATCTTGGGGTCAGAAAACTCAGTCCAAAGGCGGAACAGGTAGCCCGCGTTTGGCGTAGAAGGCATCGACAAAGGCGGCCAATGTACCCTGTTGAATAGCCTCGCGCAAACCAGCCATAAGCACTTGATAATGACGCAAGTTATGGATGGTATTGAGCATGCTTCCCAGCATTTCGCCGCACTTGTCCAGGTGATGCAGATAAGCGCGGGAGAAGTTCTGGCAGGTATAGCAATCGCAGGTCGGATCGAGCGGCGAATCATCATGGCGATGGAACGCGTTTCGGATCTTCAGCACGCCGGTATCGATGAACAGATGCCCATTGCGGGCATTACGGGTTGGCATCACGCAATCGAACATGTCCACACCGCGGCGCACACCCTCAACCAAGTCTTCCGGTTTGCCAACGCCCATAAGGTAACGAGGTTTGTCAGCCGGCATCATGCCCGGCAGGTAATCCAGCACCTTGATCATCTCGTGCTTGGGCTCGCCCACCGACAGGCCGCCGATGGCCAGGCCGTCGAAACCGATCTGGTCGAGGCCTTCCAGGGAGCGCATGCGCAGGTCCTGGTGCATGCCGCCCTGGACGATGCCGAACAGCGCCGCCGTGTTCTCGCCATGGGCTTCTTTCGAACGCTTGGCCCAACGCAGGGACAATTCCATGGAGATACGCGCGACGTCTTCGTCAGCCGGGTACGGCGTGCATTCGTCGAAAATCATCACGATGTCGGAGCCCAGGTCACGCTGGACCTGCATCGACTCTTCCGGGCCCATGAACACCTTGGCGCCGTCGACCGGGGAAGCGAAGGTCACGCCCTCCTCCTTGATCTTGCGCATGGCGCCCAGGCTGAACACCTGGAAACCGCCGGAGTCGGTCAGGATCGGGCCTTTCCACTGCATGAAATCGTGCAGGTCGCCGTGCTTCTTGATCACTTCCGTGCCCGGGCGCAGCCACAGGTGGAAAGTGTTGCCCAGAATGATTTCAGCGCCGGTCGCCTCGATATCCCGTGGCAGCATGCCCTTGACCGTGCCGTAGGTGCCCACCGGCATGAAGGCCGGGGTCTCGACGGTACCGCGCGGGAAGGTCAAACGACCGCGACGAGCCTTGCCATCAGTGGCCAGCAGCTCGAAAGACATACGACAGGTGCGACTCATACAGTTTCCTCGGGGCCCGATTCTTTAGGGGCAGTCGGCGCAGGATTACGCGTGATGAACATCGCATCACCGTAGCTGAAAAAGCGGTATCCGTTGTCGACCGCGGCCTTATAGGCAGCCATGGTTTCGGGATAACCGGCGAACGCCGAAACCAGCATCAACAGCGTGGATTCGGGCAAATGGAAGTTGGTGACCAGGGCATCGACCACATGAAACGGCCGGCCAGGGTAAATGAAAATGTCTGTATCGCCGCTGAACGGCTTGAGCACGCCATCGCGGGCGGCGCTCTCCAGGGAACGCACACTGGTGGTCCCCACCGCCACCACGCGACCACCGCGAGCGCGGCAGGCGGCAACGGCATCGACCACGTCCTGGCCGACTTCCAGCCATTCGCTGTGCATGTGGTGGTCTTCAAGCTTCTCGACGCGCACCGGCTGGAACGTGCCGGCACCGACGTGCAGGGTCACGAACGCGGTTTCGACGCCCTTGGCGGCAATCGCTTCCATCAGCACCTGATCGAAATGCAGCCCCGCCGTCGGCGCCGCCACCGCGCCCAAACGCTCGGCGTAGACGGTCTGGTAACGCTCGCGGTCGGCGCCTTCATCCGGGCGGTCTATATAAGGAGGCAGCGGCATGTGCCCGACGCGGTCGAGCAGCGGCAACACCTCCTCAGTGAACCCCAGCTCGAACAACGCATCGTGACGCGCCAGCATCTCGGCCTCGCCACCGCCGTCGATAAGGATCTTCGACCCCGGCTTCGGCGACTTGCTGGAACGCACATGCGCCAGCACGCGATGACTGTCGAGCACCCGCTCCACCAGGATTTCCAGCTTGCCGCCGGAAGCCTTCTGGCCAAACAGCCGCGCCGGAATCACCCGGGTATTGTTGAACACCATCAAGTCGCCGGGACGCAAATGCTCCAGCAAATCAGTGAATTGACGGTGTGCCAGGGCGCCGCTGACCCCATCCAGGGTCAACAGGCGACTATTGCGCCGCTCGGCCAGCGGATGGCGGGCGATCAGCGAATCAGGGAGCTCGAAAGTAAAGTCAGCAACGCGCATGATGGGGTTCGTCTAGCAGGGCCGGGAAGTCTAGCGGAAATATCAAAAATTCTCCATGTACCTGATTGACCAGCGGTTATCTCATCTCTATACTTCGCCGCCATTGAGCCCTGATGGCGGAATTGGTAGACGCGGCGGATTCAAAATCCGTTTTCGAAAGGAGTGGGAGTTCGAGTCTCCCTCGGGGCACCAAAATTAAGAAAGGTCTTGCTTAGCAAGGCCTTTTTTTTCGTCTGCAGCAAAGTAACCGCCACGCCGCCAAAACCTGTGGGAGCTGGCTTGCCAGCGATGCTTTTGATCTGCCCTCCCACACCACCCGCACCGCCGGACCATTTCACAAGGATTCCCCCCATGGAATTGCACCTGGAAACCGTCGCCCTCTTTTCCCTCAAGCTGGCTTATGAAACGGAAGATTCAAGCCCGATTTTGCGTGATGATTTGGTGATGGGGGATTACCAGCGGGATGTGTTTGAGTTACTGGTGCGGCGGGGGGATGTTGAGGGGATCCAGATTAAGGTGGATGAGTGTGTCGGGTTAGCGCTGGACGCCATTGGTGGTGTGGATAAGCCGTTGGGGCGGGAGTTGCGGAGGTTGGCGGGGGAATTTTCCGAGATTCGGGCGATGGAGGAGCTTGATGCACCGCTCGTTGCGCTTAAGGATTATCTGAAAGACATTCTGTGACTGATGGAATTACCAAGACACTGCCCAACCTTAATCTTCCCCATACTCGTGTAGGAATGCGTCCCACGACGCTCTGCTTTGCAATTCCACGCGACGCCAACTCCTTCGGAAGGACTCTGGCCTAAGCTTCACTTGGGTTATCTGGCAACAATGAAAATAAATCTGTCACCCTTTCTTGTACCAGGATGAAGTGACAGACGTGGGCTAGGATGACTGTCTAAGCTAACTGATCAGTTTGCACTCAAGTGAAAGGAATCGGTATGGATATGGTTCGTGTGAACTCAACGGCTATTTTAGCTGTTGGATATGACAGCAATACTAATCGAATGAAAATCACCTTCAAACAAGGGCGAACATACGATTTTTGCCGAGTACCACCTGAAATTCATAAAGGATTGATGGCGGCCGCTTCCAAAGGCAGGTACTTCGACAATTTCATCAAAGATCGATACCAGTGTTGATGAGAATTGCGAGACCATCCCCTAGGCGCGCTCGATCGAATTAATTTCCATAATATTACTCAGTAATTGATCACTCCCACGTTCTGCCCGGGAACACACCCTGCGAGACCCTGCGCTGTGCATAGTCTCGACACTAGGGTTCTCGAAATAATATTGGATCAATCTTCCAGCCGACAACTTGGCTGCATTGAAAATAAAGCTGTCAACTTTTACACGCTACAACCCCACTCCCCCACGACAAAAAACCAGCAAAGCACAATGACGCACTTACTACAAAAGTGACAAACATTAAAAAATTCACCGCAACTTAAGTAAGACTCGACAAATTATTTTAGCAGATGCAAAGCAATGGGCTTTCATAATCTTCAACCACCGAAAGCTACATAATCGACAGATTGGTAGCATCTTGATATCATCCTGCTACCGGAGCTCATCACAAACAAACGATTTTTACAATCACGTAAAAAAATACACCAAATCAATACTTAAAAAATTCAATGTTAAAATACTACAGCACTTCTGACACAACCTACCACCTGGAGTAAAAAATGAACTGGCTGATAACCAATAAAGAATGGCTTTTTAGTGGCATCGCAATATCTATACCATTAGCAATAGCTGGCTTCTTTTTTAACAAAAGCTCCCCTAAACAAAATCAAAATTTAGGTAATAACTCAACAGGCTATCAGTCCGCAAGAGACATCAATATCAAAAAGGACAAAGACGATGCTTAACAAAAACCAACACCAATCTACGGGGAATGATTGTTTAGCCATCCAAGCTGGCAGAGATGCAAATATCAACATAGGCCACACCGCAAGCGAAGTTGAAAAAATTGTACAAATAAGCGTTAACGCACTCAAATCAAACTTCGAAGAACAATTAAAAAACCTAACAGGGGACAAGCTATTCATAGAAGAACAACTTAAAGTAGCAATTAGAGCACTTGCATTAAAATCCTTGGATGCAAATGAAAACGATGCTTCAAAATTAAAATTTGAAAACGCACTAACCCTTATAAAAGATGGCAACACATCAAAAGCAGAAAGTCTATTCTTGGAAATTGAAGAGTCAGAGTTAAAAAGCATCGAAGCATCCACCAAAAAAGTAGTAGACGCCGCCTTAAACAGAGGTGCGCTCGCCTTTATGAGAGACACTAACTCTTCCATATCCGCATATGAAAGAGTACTCAAGCTAGAGCCAAACAATTTAATTGCAATAGGACATCTAGCCCGACTGTTTATGCGCAAAGGAAACTTTACAAGATCTGAAAACCTTTACTTTCAATTACTAAGCATCGCCCAAAAAAACAAGCAACACGACTGGGTGGCATCTGCATATTACTCACTTGGCCAAGTAAATTTCTGCAAGGGGGAACTTAGAAAATCACATGAGATGCTAAACATCTCTTTAAAAATCATGCAAAGCCACGGAAATTTGATTGGGATTTCCAGTATTTATCTGGAGATTATCAACATACATATAGAGCAAAGCAACCTCTCACAAGCCAAGGATATCACTGAGAAGTTAATATCGATAGCAGCGGAGACAGACGATCAAGATTTGTTAGCGCGCAGCAATGCCACCAAAGGAATCATCCATTCAAAACTTAACGAATATGTTATTGCAGAGGAAGCTCTTACGTTTTCATTAAATTACTACAAAGATACAGAAAACCTTGAAGGGCTCGCTGAAGCATACGGAAATCTAGGAATTGTCTATAAAAACAAAGGAGATTTTCCACTAGCCGAAAAGATGTACACAGCATCTTTAAAGCTAGAAACCCAACTTTCAAGAAAAAGCGGAATCGCAAGCGACTTAGCGAATATTGCCAACCTACACAAACTAAAAAAAGAATACGACCTAGCACTAACCAAATGCCAAGAGGCACTAAAAATAGCAAATGAAATAAAGTCTAAAAGCTCACTCGCCATGGTACATGCATCACTCGGCGGGATATATTTCAGCAAAGAAAATTTCTTATTAGCAAAAGAAAACTATGAAATATCGCGCAAATACGAAAGAGAATCTGGGAACACCTACAGAGAAACAGAACAACTAATAAATCTATCCACCACTCATTCAGCCTTAAATGAATACAGCCTATCATTAGCCTGCCTAAAAAAAGCCAAGGCTATCTCAATTAAGCACAACCACGCCAGTCAGACGAAATTAATTAGAGACCGCATCAAAACCCTTTCAAGATAACTTACATTATTTATATTTATTTAGTTTAGCTAGACCACAAGCGGCACACTCAAAGCAGAAAAAGGGACAGATTTAACTTCAAGGAAATAAATCTACCTCCTTTTCTGCTATCTTTGATCGTTAGTGGACGAGCCAAAATTACCGAGCACATCTTTAAGAAAACTGCCTACCCTCGTCCGCTGGCGCTCCACTTGGGATCGATAAGCTACAGCATCGACCACAAGACCTAACTCTCCTCGCATAACTATCTCAAGCTCGGTCAATAGCGTACCAAAGTGAGTTAATTTCCAAAAAATAGTCTTATTGTAATCCTCTGTAAGACGACTAAACTCTTGGTGAAGCACTTTTTTCGCTTCACCTGCTCTGCAACTTTCGCCCCACATAATTCATGACCATCCATCATAGCATTTAAGTTCCCATAACAGCATCAGAACTATTACCTTGGATTTTTATCTCCGCAGCAATTTTTTTCAACTCGACCTTCATAAAGGAAGAAAGGGGACAGTTTTATTTCTCAAGCGAAAAAAAATCTATCCCCTTTTAGCCAGTCATATTCGTTAGCAAACGGAACGGTACGCTTGCTCGCCTCACTAACGAAGAAGTCGACACCGCCCCCCTGCTAATTTACCTACGTTAAGCTACTAAAAAGACTAGCCTGCTTATCTGCTAGAAGAACCCTGTCAATCGACCAATGATCCATCAAGCAATAAAGCATGCTTTTGAGTTCAACCGAGGAAGAGTTATGACTTGAAAATTGGCGTGCCATTGCCAGCTGCTCAAATTCTTTAGCCACACCAAATAGCTGCCTAGCTACTTCTGGCCTTGAAAAAAAGTCACTAAGTATATCGGCATGCAAATCTTCCAGTTGCCTCTCAATGCTCGCCCTAACCTGCCTAGAAGTAGCAATTCCTTCTGAAGCATGTTGCTCTACCAAACCTAGAGAGAGCTCAAGTATTTTTTTAAGCCCGGACCGCCCTCGGGTTCCATATTTAAAGCCCTCCTCTAAAGTCGCATTTCGCTCAGCCTGCTCTAGAAAGGCAAAGTCCTTCAATAAATAGTCTATTGAAATCGCTACAAATGAGCATATCAAATACAAGCATCTAAGTGCATTTTCACGCTGTGGCAGATTCGAGACTGCACTATTAGCAAAAAACTTACCTTGTGCCAACCATTCATTACAGTTATCAAAACTTAAGCCCTTCGACAGCAAACTTTTGCAAAATTTAATCTTACCCTTCCAGTCCCCATCTATTTTATCTAACGCATAGCCTTCAAGATTTTTTATTAACTCCTCATCGCTCAACCTCATAGGATCAAGCCCATCGCGACTCCCGAGACGTCCGAGAAAAGAACCGTCTAGGACTACAACACCCATTTCCTTACCAAAATCTTTAACTTCAGGACGCTTATCTGTCGTAGCAACAATAGCACTGGTGGCACCCGTGGCAACTTTCAAACCCTGGACCCAAAAAATCCGTTCTATGGCTTGAGGTGTTTTTTTATTTTTTGCATCCACAATCGTAATCTCTCTAGAAACTGACGAGGACCGACTGTACAACCACAAATCAATATCGGTTACTGAGTAGCCTTCATAATTAAAAGGAACACCACGAACCACGTAATATCCAGCCTTTGAGAAATATGCACGAAGTAGCTCTTCTGCAATATATCCTTTACCCAAAATAGGTGCCTTCATCCTCAAAACCTCCCGGTTCTCAATGCTGAAAGCATATCATTCGTGACGTTTGGGCTAGTTTTAATTTGGTTACGTCGAATTGCATACCTATTTTCCTCTGGACCTTTAAAACTGGTCATCGCCGCACTTGGCAATGACGCAAGGGAATGTTCACTTACGTCTCCTTGCCTAATTGCTTGCAAAGCCAATTCCCCAATCTCTTTTTTCAAAAGCCTTAACATTGGACCCTTGCGCCCACCCTTCTCACCTTCATATACCGCGACTACTCCTTTGAGTTCCAACACTCGATAATCTTGGGCAATTGCAGGAACAGGCCCCACACTTTCACCTCTGACAAGCGCGGACAACAACGCGTCGACCATCTGGATTTTTCCTCGCGCATGAGTACTCTTTGTAATTCCATATGTAATCGAGCTTAAAAAGGCCTTCGCCAAATCGAAAGCATCATCGACCATTGAATTACTAAATTTCGAAAATGCGGACGGCAAGGTCACAAAACCTGTATTAGTATTATTATTGCTAACAATGCTTATATCAAACAACCCAATAGAAGACGTCTTTCTAAATAAATCATCTCCCAAAATTTTCTTGGCCACATCTACATCAACACACGCTTTACGCTTTAACGTATCCGTAAACTCCCCTAACGCCAACTGTTCCTGCTGTGTTAACGAATCAAGCACAGATTTTATTTTTTGCGTCGATTCTCGCCTGAAGAGATTTCCATTAAACAATATAGAACTACCATCATCATATATTTCGACATCTACAAACCCAATTTGATCAGATTCAAATAGCAGCTGACCTGCATCTTTTGATTGAAGCTCGAACGTATCCGAGAGCTCTTCGATAGCATCAATGGAATCAACAGGGGCGATCGATGCCATTTCAGCCAGTTCGATAGCAGCTAATTCGTTTACACCCGGATTAAGATTTGTAAAAATATCGGACGTATTTTGCAACACGGAAGCTGATGTAACGCCTAATACAGCAACACCTCCTTGCCCTCCCACGTCGATGTATTGGTGCGACTTCAATACATCAAGAAGCGTTGGCAACTCCATCATAATATTTACATTTGCCGCCTTAGCTAAAACATGAAGCCTTTGCTGATCAATTGTTGTTTGTTTGTCAGCAGAAATCGCAGAAAGCAATATCCCAGCTTTCCCAGCAACAAAAGTTTTTTCGTACCCTTGTTGATTCGTTATGGACTGGAGCTTATTAGTATGGTGGATCAACCAAGACCCTTTTGTTTTTTTATCCACAATCTAGTCCCTTAAATGTCAATTGCCTCTTCTGCTGAAATTTCATACAAAATGATCTTAAGCAGAACTGATTTTTGGCCGGCTGCAAGCTAATCATATTCCGGAGCACTTGGAGTAACATATATAGAGGCACAAAGCCATACAGACCACTGCTAATCCTAAGGCAGGCAGAAAGTAGCGCGCTCACCTCGCCGTGGACGACCTCGGTCAACCGAAGGTTGCGGGAAAGAAATCTGCACGATACCCTCCTACCCGTCGCTGCCAATTCAGCGACCGGGTGTGGAAACCCGTGTAATTCAAGGCGCAACAGCGCCCCCATCATGTCTGCCGGCGCTTTTTTTATGCCTGCGGCGTGAGTTATGGCGGCTGTGCGTGGGACGTCTTCGGGCGTGCCGGTTTCCTTGATTCCCGGTTTTCCACCCTGCGCACAGCTGTCACCCATTCGTGTGGAAACGAACGTGGCAGCTCCTCATATCAAGGAGTTGGATAATGCGCAGTATCAATCCGTTTGAAATTTGGCTTTCCCCTCTACGCAACTCCCAATCGCGTACCCCCCTCCCCCATTGCCTCTCCATCCTCGGAGGTGGCCAATGACCGAACAACCTGAACTCAAGACCATTGGGCTGACGCCTGCCATCTACTGCGCGGATCAAGCGCTGTTTCATGTCACTCGCGGTGTTCCTCTCGGCGATGCGTTGTCCATGGCTTCCGATTTTCTGTTCCTGGCCAAGACGCTCACTGAAGACGCTGCTTATGCCAGAGACACTGACCGTCATGCTTGGGCTGCGCATTATTTGACTTCGATGAGCAAGGCGTTGGTGGATGATGCGGTGAAGGTGCTTACTCGGGATCGGGCTTGTGCATCGACTTCTATGCGGGCGGGGGCAAAAGCTGAAGGTTAGTGGTTGAGGCCTGTGGGGGTGTGGGTGGCTTGTGATGGTGGTAGCTGATTCAGCATTTATGTTGGCTGGGCTGGCGTTTTCGCGAGCAAGCCCGCTCCCACAGGGATTGTGGTGAGCTGATGGGCATTGTTTGGCCACGGTGTCTGAGTGGGGTTGTGGTGCATCTTCAGCATTGAGGGTGGTTGGGCTGGCGCTATCGCGAGCAAGCTCGCTCCCACAGGGATTGCGGTGGGTTGACGGGCATTGTTTGGCCCGAGTGGTGAGTGGGTTGTGATTGCGGTGCATCTTCAGCATTGATGGTGGCTGGGCTGGCGCTATCGCGGGCAAGCCCGCTCCCTCAGGGGGTACGGTGAGCTGACAGGCATTGTTTGGCCTGAGTGGGTGAGTGGTTTGTGATTTCGGTACACCTTCAGTATTGATGCTGGTTGGGCTGGCGCTTTCGCGAGCAGGCTCGCTCCCACAAGGGGCTTTGTGTGTTTAGTGGGATTGGGGATTAGTCCCGGGGTTTTCGGGGCTTTGTTATTGCTTGGGGCAAAGTAAATGCTGGGGATTCGGTTTTGGGATTTCCGGCTCCGGGTGCTTCCAGTGGGCTTGATCGCCACCTTCTCCACAGGCAATCCGCTGTGCATAACTCCAGCAACTTCCCCTCTGGCACGGCGCCTCCACCCTCATTCTTCTAGACTCAATACAAGGTCGTAGACAGAACCGAACACGTCGCTCTGGTGCAACCGATTCAAGGGCCGCGTGGCAATCTGGCTTTTATGCCCCTATTGAGGCGCGGCGAAGACCGTGCCGGGCACAACAAGATGCCCGCTCAGGGTGCCCTGGCCGACGGTCTGTAGATGCCACGATACCGTGACGTGGTGTGAGTGCCGCAGCCGACACTTTCGGACAACCGACAACCGCCTGGTTTGTCCGTGACCGTGAGGATTGCTGAATGCCTGATGAGTTGTTGCACCTGCCTGTGGTCAACAGTCTGCTGGAGCGCCATAAGGGCACCCCGGGTGCGCTGTTGCCCATTCTTCATGATATTCAGGAGCGCATCGGTTATGTCCCCGATGTCGCCGTCCCCGAGATTGCCCATGCCCTCAATCTGAGTCAGGCCGAGGTGCGTGGGGTGATCAGTTTTTACCATGACTTCCGTACCGCGCCGCCTGCGCGGCATATCCTGCGGCTGTGCCGGGCCGAGTCGTGCCAGAGCCGTGGCGCCGAGCAGTTGGCCGCGCAGTTGCGTGAGCGTCTGCAACTGGATGATCACGGCAGCAGTGCCGATGGCAGCATCAGTTTGCGTCCTGTTTATTGCCTGGGTGCCTGCGCCTGTTCGCCGGCACTGGAGCTGGATGGTCGGGTGCATGCGCGGCTCAGTGCCGAGCGGCTGGATGCGTTGCTTGATGCTTGTCGGGAGGACGCGTGATGCCGGCTTTCTATCTGCCCCGTGACTCGCTGGCCCGTGCCGTAGGCGCCGAAGAGATTGCGGCAGCCCTTATCATCCATGGCCGGGGCCGCGTTATGTCTGAGTTGCAACGCACCAGTTCGCGCGGCCTGTATTGGCTGGAACCATTGCTGGAAGTGGACACGCCGCAAGGCCGTTTCGGCTTCGGCCCACTGACTGCTGACGATGTACCGTCAGTGCTCGAAGCCTTGAAAGGCGATCCGTCTGCCCATCCGTTGGCGCTGGGCCTGGTGGAAGAGTTGCCTTATCTGAAGACGCAACAACGCCTGCTGTTTGCCCGCGCCGGCATCACCCGGCCGCTGTACATCGACGATTATCTGGATCATGGCGGTTTCGAGGGTTTGAAAAGAGCCATTGCCCTAGGTGGCGAACAGACTGCGACTGAGGTATTCGATTCGGGCCTGCGCGGCCGTGGTGGCGCGGCCTTCCCCGCCGGGATCAAATGGCGCACGGTGCGCGGCACTCAGGCTGCGCAGAAATACATCGTATGCAACGCCGACGAAGGCGACTCCGGCACCTTTGCCGACCGCATGTTGATGGAAGGCGACCCTTTCCTGCTGATCGAAGGCATGGCGATTGCCGGCATTACCGTCGGCGCCACCTTCGGCTACATCTATGTGCGCTCGGAATATCCTGATGCTGTGGCGACGTTGCGCGCAGCGCTGAACATCGCCCGAACCGCCGGTTACCTCGGCGCCAATGTCGGCGGCAGCGGCCTGGCATTCGATATGGAAGTGCGCGTCGGTGCCGGCGCCTACATCTGCGGTGAAGAAACCGCGCTGCTGGACTCCCTCGAAGGCAAGCGCGGGATCGTTCGCGCCAAGCCGCCGATTCCGGCGTTGCAGGGGTTGTTCGGTTTGCCGACGCTGGTGCACAACGTGCTCACGTTGGCCTCGGTGCCGCTGATACTGGCCAAGGGCGCGCAGTTCTACCGCGACTACGGCATGGGCCGTTCTTTGGGCACCATGCCCTTCCAGTTGGCGGGCAATATTCGTCACGGCGGGCTGGTGGAACGGGCCTTTGGCCTGACCTTGCGAGAACTGGTGGAGGACTATGGCGGAGGCACCGCCAGTGGCCGGCCGCTGAAGGCTGCTCAGGTGGGCGGCCCGCTCGGCGCCTGGGTTCCGCCTTCGCAATTCGACACGCCGCTGGATTACGAAGCCTTCGCCACCATCGGCGCGATGCTCGGTCACGGTGGTGTGGTGGTGGCTGACGACAGCCTGGACATGGCCCACATGGCACGCTTCGCCATGCAATTCTGCGCCGAGGAATCCTGCGGCAAATGCACGCCGTGCCGCATCGGTTCGACTCGTGGTGTCGAGGTGATCGACCGTCTGCTGGCCGCGCCCGACCAGAACAGTCGCGATGCGCAGGTGATCATCCTCAAGGACCTGTGCGACACCCTGCAATACGGTTCGCTGTGCGCGTTGGGCGGCATGACGTCTTATCCCGTGGCCAGCGCCCTCAAGCACTTCCCCGCTGACTTCGGTCTGCAAGCCTCGGAGGCCGAGCAATGATTACTCTCTTCGACCCGAACACCGATATTGATCTCGGCACGCCGGCCCGCGACAGCCAGGTGCAAGTCACCCTGAACATCGACGGGCGCAGCATCAGCGTGCCCGAAGGCACTTCGGTGATGCGCGCCGCCGCGCTGCTCGGCACCACCATTCCGAAACTCTGTGCCACCGACAGCCTGGAGGCCTTCGGCTCCTGCCGCATGTGCCTGGTGGAGATCGACGGCATGCGCGGTTATCCGGCGTCCTGCACCACGCCGGTCACGGAAGGCATGAGCGTGCACACCCAGACGCCCAAGCTCGCGACCCTGCGGCGCAACGTCATGGAGTTGTACATCTCCGATCACCCGCTGGACTGCCTGACCTGCTCGGCCAACGGCAACTGCGAGCTGCAAACCGTGGCCGGTCAGGTCGGCCTGCGGGAGGTGCGTTACGGCTATGAGGGCGACAACCATCTGGCCGATGTGAAGGACACCTCCAACCCCTATTTCGATTACGACCCGAGCAAGTGCATCGTCTGCAACCGCTGTGTGCGTGCCTGCGAAGAAACCCAGGGCACCTTCGCCCTGACGATTACCGGGCGCGGGTTTGAGTCCCGTGTTTCGGCTGCCGGTGGCGATAACTTCCTAGACTCGGAATGTGTGTCCTGCGGCGCCTGTGTGCAGGCCTGCCCCACCGCGACCCTGATGGAAAAAAGCGTGGTCGAACTGGGCCAGCCCGAACGAAGCGTGATCACCACATGCGCCTATTGCGGCGTGGGCTGCTCGTTCCGCGCCGAGATGAAAGGCGACCAATTGGTGCGCATGGTTCCGGACAAGAATGGCCAGGCCAACCACGGCCACTCCTGCGTCAAAGGGCGCTTTGCCTGGGGCTATGCGACCCACCCGGATCGCATCACCAAGCCGATGATCCGCAAACACATCAGCGACCCTTGGCAGGAAGTCAGCTGGGATGAAGCGGTGACTTACGCCGCCAGCGAGTTCCGCCGGCTGCAGCAAAAATATGGCCGCGACTCCATTGGTGGGATCACCTCCAGCCGCTGCACCAACGAAGAAACCTACCTGGTGCAGAAACTGGTGCGCGCCGCCTTCGGCAACAACAACGTCGACACCTGTGCGCGGGTCTGCCACTCGCCGACAGGTTATGGCTTGAAGCAGACGTTGGGTGAATCTGCCGGCACCCAGAGTTTCGACTCGGTGATGCAGGCCGACGTGATTCTGGTGATGGGCGCCAACCCTAGCGACGCCCACCCGGTGTTCGCTTCGCAGCTCAAACGCCGACTGCGTGAAGGCGCGCGGCTGATCGTCATCGATCCGCGTCGCATCGATCTGGTGGACACGGTGCATGCCCGCGCCGAGTATCACCTGGCCCTGCGCCCCGGTACCAACGTCGCCATGCTCAACGCACTGGCCCATGTGATCGTGACTGAAGGACTGCTCAACCAGGACTTTATCGATGCCCGTTGCGAACCTGGTGATTTCGCCCACTGGAGCGAGTTCGTCAGCCGCGCGGAAAATTCGCCGGAAGCCCTCGGCCCGATCTGCGGTGTGCCTGCTGCCGATATCCGTGCCGCTGCGCGCCTGTATGCCACTGGCGGCAACGCGGCGATCTATTACGGCCTTGGCGTCACCGAACACAGCCAGGGCAGCACCTCGGTGATGGGCATCGCCAACCTGGCCATGGTCACCGGCAACATCGGCCGCGAAGGCGTGGGCGTGAACCCGTTGCGCGGGCAGAACAACGTGCAGGGCTCCTGTGACATGGGCTCCTTTCCTCACGAGTTGCCCGGTTACCGGCACATCTCCAACGAGGTGGTACGGGCGCAGTTCGAACAGGCGTGGAACGTCACCCTCCAACCCGATCCGGGCCTGCGCATCCCCAACATGTTCGAGTCGGCCCTGGCCGGCACTTTCAAGGGCCTGTATTGCCAGGGCGAAGACATCGCCCAGAGCGACCCCAATACCCAGCACGTCACCGCGGCTCTGTCGGCCATGGAATGCATAGTGGTGCAGGACATCTTCCTCAACGAAACCGCCAAGTTCGCCCATGTGTTCCTGCCGGGCAGTTCGTTCCTGGAAAAGGACGGCACCTTCACCAACGCGGAGCGACGCATCTCCCGGGTACGCAAGGTCATGGACCCACTGGGCGGCAAGGCCGATTGGGAAGGCACAGTGGCGCTGGCCAATGCCTTGGGCTACCCGATGAGCTACAAGCACCCGTCGGAAATCATGGATGAAATCGCCAGCCTGACGCCGACTTTCACCAACGTCAGCTACGCCGAGCTGGACCGCCATGGCAGCCTGCAATGGCCGTGCAACGCGGCGGCACCGGACGGCACGCCGACCATGCACATCGAGGAGTTCGTGCGCGGCAAGGGGCGGTTCATGCTGACCGGGTATGTGCCCACCGAGGAAAAGGTCAACGCTCGCTATCCGCTGCTGCTGACCACCGGGCGCATCCTCAGCCAGTACAACGTCGGCGCCCAGACACGGCGTACCGACAACGTCGCCTGGCACGACGAAGACCGCCTGGAAATCCACCCGACCGACGCCGAGAGCCGTGGCATCAACGAAGATGACTGGGTCGGCATCGGCAGCCGTGCCGGGCAGACCGTGCTGCGGGCGCGGATCACCGAACGGGTCGCGCCGGGCGTGGTGTACACCACGTTCCACTTCCCGGAATCGGGCGCCAACGTGATCACCACCGACAACTCGGACTGGGCTACGAACTGTCCGGAGTACAAGGTCACGGCCGTGGAGGTCAGCCGCGTTTATCACCCTTCGGAGTGGCAGAAGCGCTTCCAGGAGTTCAGCGATGAACAGCATCGTCTGCTCAAGGACCGGGGCCGTGGCGCCAAAGCGGAGGTACGCCGATGAGTACGGACAACCTGGTCAAGATGGCCAACCAGATCGGCCAGTACTTTGCCACGCAACCGGACCAGGAGCAGGCGGTGCTGGGCGTGCGCAATCACCTGCAGATGTTCTGGGCGCCGAGCATGCGCAAGGAGTTGTTGGCTTGGCAGATGGAGCATAAAGGGGCGGACTTGCACCCGCTGGTGCAGGCGGCGGTGATTGGGGCGGGCTGGGAGGCTTAGCCTGCTGGCTGAAAAACCTGTAGGAGCGAGCTTGCTCGCGATGGTCGTCAACGATAACGCGCAAATCCTGGATAAACGCGGCGTCCTTGAAACCATCGCGAGCAAGCTCGCGCCTACACACCCTTGCGCGACGCCGTCACGGTCACTTCAATCGCCCGCACGCTGATCGCCGCGAATGTCGCCGTCATCAGTACGCCGTTGAATCCCAGCAGGACCGCCAGCACTCGCGAGACGCCGAGTTTGGGCACCAGTTCTCCGTAGCCAATGGTCAGGCCTGTTACGAAGGCGAAGTAGACACCGTCATCGGGGCTCCATCCTTCCAGTTGGGCGATGATGAGGCCGAACGCGACCATCACTAACAGCAGGATCGAGAAGATCGGCCAGACCACTTTGAAGTAGAACCAGACGGCTTTGTAGAACTCGTGGCGGACGTTTGATGCACGGGCGGGGTTCATGGCATGGGCTTCCTGGGGTTTGCCTGGCCGGCATTGACATGCGCGGCGTTTCAACAACCTACTAGTTTGGCACAACCGTTGAAGACTGTCGGCCAACGTCGGGTTGCGACCAACAGGGCACTGTCCGTGAAGGACAGCAACTCCCCAGATTCGTGAACTTCATCAAACCACCCGCCACAATCGAGAATGTTAATAATCACCCTGCCAATTCAAAATGCCAGTTATAAATATCAACAGCCCCTACAAACATACGCCCACAGAAAATTCTTGCAGCAGTGACACTAAGCGTTTATATAATCGCCCCGAAAAATTGGAACTATCGTCTCAACTTACCAGCACTAACGACATCAGAGCGCAGCTTTCAAATCAGGATGCCAGACCCAATAAAATAATTTTCATTTGCTGGCGCATCGAGTCCGCTCCACACTGTAGAATCCCGGCGCATCGCGGCGTCCGCTGATCTCGGGATCAACGCGCAACGACCACCCTGGTGACTATTCGAGGAAAGGAAACCCGCTGGCGACGACATTGCCAGATTCACGTCATTGAACATTAAACAGCTCGCGAGCGGATCCCGACCACCAGGATTTCGAACACCGAAACTGTTGTTCAGAAGGACTAAATCAGCAAAGGAATGGATTATGATTTCACTGGATGAACTTCTCACCATGTCGGATTTGTCGCGCAAGAGCGATTGGTTCGAAGCCCTCAAGTCAAATACTACGGCACTGGGTTGTGATGGTGTGTTGTTTGCTTTCAAACCGAACAGCAGCACCGATAATAATCAAGCCATCATTCTCAGTGACTATCCCGCTGCGTGGCGTAAGAAATACGACACTGAACACTATGCCCGGATAGATCCCGTCGTTGCCCACTGTCTTACCTCAACGGTGCCCATCGTGTGGTTCGACAATATTTACACCTCTGTACAACAACTGAATTTCAGGGAGGAAGCAAAAAATCACGGCCTGATGCAAGGTGTGAGCTTGCCAGTGCACGGCGCCGGTGGCCAGGTGGGAATGCTCAGCGCCCGACTCGAAGCGGTCCCGGAGCGTCAACTCAAATACCATTTGGCGCGGACGCTTCCCAGCCTGACCCTTATTCGCGATTACGCTCTCGATACGCTCCTGAAGTTGATCGGCAAAGAGGAGGCCGATGAGCCCGTTGCCCTCACAAATCGAGAGCTGGAAGTACTCAAATGGAGCGCGTTCGGCAAGACCACTTGGGAAATTGCCCGTATTCTCAGTTGTTCAGAAGCCAACATCAATTATCACTTTTCAAAAGTCAGGGCGAAATTCAATGTCGGGTCCAGGAGAATGGCGATTGTCAAAGCCTTGCAAACCGGTGTATTGGAGTTTTAAACAGCAGGCTGCGATCATCAGGTTACGACTGAACAGGTGTATTGAATCAAAACTTAGAACACAGCTGCACTGGTCAAACGCAGGACGTTCGGTTTTCAATTTCTACAAGCAGTCGTTCCCGCAGCGCGGGCTCCCACACTTCGTCCCATTGCCGCACATAATCATGGCGCTGATCAAGGATCTGCTGACTATTCAAATCAAAATCAGCGCCAATAAGTTCAATCTGCCGCGCCTTGGTATATGACATGAACGGAGAGCTGGATAAACGCCGGGCATCTGTGTCTATGCCAAGACGCTTTGCGCAGTATTGTGCTGCGGCGAGGGCTTCGTGCTCAGAGTGGTTGGCGTCCATGACTTCAGACTGGACTCGCTGAGCATTCCAGACCGGCTCCTGAAAGATATGTTGATAAACATCAACGGCGACGTCGCAATGCTCTATTTCTTCGGTGAAGTGATAGCCCAACAAATAGAGCACACCCAAATTCGCTGAAATATTGCAAGTCCGGGCAAAATTCTTTCCGGAGAACAGTTGCTCAAAAAAAATGAAACTGGAAATACAATTCTTGCTTTCAAACACGGCAATTTTTAGTAGAGCGTCCCTGATACCTTCCCGCTCGCCCCTGGAAACGCTTTGCAGTATGGGCTCGTAGTTCTTCACATGAAACTCATGAAGATAGGGATACACCCTGGGGTGTAATTGATCTTTGTACACATTGCCCGGACAGAGAAACGAATTCAGGTGTTTATGCGCCTTGGCATGGTGCATCTCCTGGACCAGAAACGTATGCTCAAGGTCCAGCAAACCCTCATCGGCAATCAATCCCCGCGAATGTTTGCTGACGAAATTACAAAAATACTCAATGTATTCCAGGTAAAAGGAATACCCCAGTCCCACGAGCGAAGTCTGATCGTCGTAAGCCCAGCGAAAATCGAAATCCGCACCGATCTTCATGGCTTGCTTGATATCAAATGGAATTCTTCTAATTTTCATGCGGCGTCCTGGCTGCCTATCGCGAAATGGCGCTCGCCCTCGGTAGAGCGCCCCCCGACACTGTCAGTTCTGAAGAAACAGAATCCCGTCTTCGCTTTCCGGCGAATGAACCGCTCGGGTCTGCCCCAACCCTTTAACCAGGAAAGAAACATGCTGGGCACGCATCTGTTCCTGGGTATAAGGGTTTTTGGCACCGAAAATCTGCTCCATCAATTGTGTTTTCTTGCGCACAATTCGATCGACCGCGCCCTCTCCGCGCTTGGCGGGCAGGAACAACTGCATCAGCTTGTTTTGCCCTTCAAAGTAGGTTTCATGGACCATTGCATTGTGGTACGTCAAACCGACATCAATCACGGCTAGCGAACGCTCGAGATGAGCGGGATCGGACTTGACCATTTCCTCGATCACCGCTGCCCATGCCTGAGTGTGCCGTGCCTCGTCTTTCATAATATTGGTGATTAGCGCCTGGAGAGCCGGGTGGTGCACTTGACTACGTACATCCCGGTACAACTCAGTGTTGACCACCTCACCGAACAGGTGGGCGAAGGTATAACTGTAAAGATCCCAGTACTTTCTATCTTCGTAGCACCAGATGTATTTTTCTGAATACTCGCGGACTGACAGTTTGTCCACATACCCTAACTCACCCGTTGAAACATAGTGATAGGCCGTCGCTAGTGCGATGCCATGACGCATTTCCTCGTAGGCAATGATGTTGACATACGCAAGAATCTGCCCCCAGTCATTGGCAAGGTCTTTTGGGTAACCTTCACGGACTTCAGTGAGCAGCAGATCATGAAACTGCACCGCTGATGCCTGGCCGGAAAACTCGCCATCAGATAAACAGTCGAGCAAGTTCACAATATCTCGATCATGCTCGTCCAGTTCCGTCAGCCAGTTCCAGTCATAGCGCTGCGCATCCCACCTTTGCTCATCGGAAAGGCAGCCAAAGTTAACGATAGTGCTGATCCCGGACATGCAATGTTCTCCTTGAAATGAGTCACCTGCTAGAGAGCGACTCAGTTATTGCCTGATGGTAATAACGATGTTCAGCAACTCAGGCCGCCATCGATCACGAGCGTCTGACCGGTTATATAGGCCGCGCCCTCGCTCATCAGGTAATCCACCAGTGACGCCACCTCGGCAGTGCTTCCAAGACGACGCAGCGGAATGCTTTTTTTCAACCCTGATCCATTGTCTTTCAAGTGCCTGGTCATGTCGGTCTCGATATAGCCTGGCGCGATACTGTTGACGCGCATGTTAAATCTGGCCATTTCAAGCGCGAGCGAGCGGGTCATTCCAATCAACGCAGCCTTACTGGCTGAATACGCTGTTTGGCCGATATTGCCCTTCACCCCTGAAACCGAACTGATGTTGATAATGCATGTATCTGATTCCCCCATCATCGCCCCAATAAAAGCCCGGGAAACCGAAAATGCAGAAAAGACATTTTGACTGAAGATCGCGTTAAGGACCTGTTCATCCAGATTGGAAAAAAGCCGATCCTCGGCAACACCCGCATTGTTGATGACCGCATAAGGTGGGCCAAAACGATGGATGAGCGACTGTGCAATATCATTGACCTGACTGACGTCTGACACGTCGCAGTGAACAGCTTCCACCTGCCTGCCAGGCTCACTATTCAACTGCTCAGCCAGCAACCGGGCCTCGTCCACGCTGGATTTATAGGTGAACACAACATCGAAGCTACGGCTGGCCGAGCGTACGATTTGCGCGCCAATACCCCGAGAGCCACCCGTCACGAAAATCCATTTGCGTTTCATGCCGGCTCCTCCAGCAGATTGGCGATCAACCCCATTTCTACCGCCAATACAGGCCGATCCTGGGTGTACAAGGTAAAAACGACAGAGGCAAAAATAGAATCGTTGACCCTGACCAGATCCTTACCCTTTACGCTGTAATACGTTGAGTCATAGCCCGCGCGCGGTAGCTGGGACCAATCACTGTCCATGAGTGTCAGCGCATGGGATATCTGATAAACGACGTAAGGCCGCGCCTGGGAAATGCCTTCCCTGGCGAGAAAGCGCTGAACGTCACTGGCCAAGGCTGTCTTGCGGTTATCTTCGATATAAATGGAAAACAGGATTGCGTCCCAGTACACACTCGGATGTACCGGTGTTCCAACAAGCGTCGACAACAACTCGTATTTCTCATCCAGCTCTTCGGCGCTAAATCGCTCCAGTATCGGGCGGCGCTCGTCCGCTGCTACCAGGGCCGCAACTTGCGGGGCAACCCGCGCCTTGACACTGCCCATATACAGAGACTTTCCGTCAGAACTCACTTTAATGCTCTGAACCGGACTGAGTGTGTAGTCGACAAACTGGTCGATCGGCACCGCGTGTTTGAGATGCAGTTTTATCTCGCAGGCCTGGGCACAAATGGAGGCTTCCAACGCCAGTTGGTTTTTTAGCGGCAACATGGCCAGCATTCCATGGACAATGCGCCCGGAATGGCCATTTTTTATGGCAAAGTCCGCATCAAAATGCACCGGGTTACGATCACCGGAAAACTGTGCCCATCGCTCCAGGTCTTCATGATTAAAGTTTCGACGCATTTCACGAATACCTTCTGATTACCAGGCAACTATTTGCCCCGCCGAATCCGTAGTTGATGTTCAGTACGTTGTCGACAACCCCCAGGTAGCGATGCTCGTTAGGGATATAGTCAAGATCGCAAAGTGGATCGGAGCGCTCCAGATTGATCGTTGCCGGCGCCATACCGGTCTGGATGGTCTTGATGCAAAAGACTGTTTCAATGGCCCCCGCCGCGGCGATGAGATGGCCGGTATAGGACTTCGTACTGGAAATCGGCACCGTATGGGCGTGCTCACCAAAAACCTTCTTGATGGTATTGGTCTCGTTCAGATCATTGAGCTGAGTCGAGGTCCCGTGCGCATTGATGTAGTCGATATCCCATGTATTGAGACCTGCCTCTTCGATAGCCTTTTCCATCGACATCGCTCGCCCCAACAAGTCCTCGGCCGGGGCAGTGATGTCGTAGGCATCCGAATAGTTGGCGTAGCCGCTGATCTCGGCATAGATCGTAGCGCCTCGCTTGAGAGCTTCATCCAGGTCTTCCAGAACCAGTACGGCGCTGCCTTCTGACAACACAAAGCCGCTACGGTCCTGACTGAATGGACAGCAAGCCTTCGCTGGATTCTCCTGTTCCTTGCTCAAGGCACCGAGGATGTCCACCGACCATACGTTGTAGGCTCCGGTGATGCTCTCGCTGCCGCCTGCAAGCATGCATTTGGCCCGACCACTGCGGATAACTTCGCAGGCATCACCGATAGCAATGTTTCCTGTGGCGCAGGCCGCGACCAACGTGTTCTGGTAACCCCTGAGGTTCCAGGCCATTGAAGCCGACCCGGTCCATACGCTATGCATGGAAAAAATGGTACTGAGCGGTGAAGCGAGACCCGACTCGACATACATGTCGTTGTTATCAATGGTCGAGTCGACGCCCCCCCACCCTGTCCCCAGCACGACGCCACGGTCGAAGGGTGAATAGTGCTTGTCCATCTCAGCGACCGGGTCATCGCCGAAGGCCATGCACAATGCCTGCTCCGATGCGGACATACCAATCCGCGCAAAGCGGGGAAGATTCTTGGCGATACGCTTGGGCACCGCTTTGAGCTCAATCGGAAAATCGATTTTTCCGAAAAACCTGGCTGTAACCGACTGATCTTGCATCGGATGCAGGGCGTAACCCATTTGATAGTCTTTTATCGCCCCCCAGATCTCTTCCGTGTTCCGACCCAAAGCACAGACGGAACCGAACCCCGTAACGACTACCCGTTTCTTAGTTTGCACTGCACGCCTCTCCCTAGCTGTGTTTGCATGGTTATGCCAGCGTACTGGACCGGGCCTGCTCGCTTCGGCAGAAGGCATAAAAATCGCCCATCGTGCTGAGCTTCGCCTCAGGTAACTTGTTGACATCGATGGCGATGCCCAACTCTTTCTTCAGGGCAACCTGAATACTTACGTAATCAAGACTGACCAAGTGGATATCGCTGATCAGGGTTTGGTCGGTGATGGTCGCGACGTCAAAATCAGTCAGCTCGCCAATCACATTATTAACCACGGTACTTACGTTCATTATTCCACTCCTACTGATTGAGGTTTATTGGCACTGCCGGACATGATTTCACTCATGATCGCGCGGATTTCATCAGTCATCGGCACTTCCATGGAAAAAGTATTATCGATCACTGAATAATCGAGATATCCCATTCGACCAATGGGCCGAACCTTCTGAATATCGACACAACCATCCGGCCTTATGTAGTCATCATTAATATGTACACGAATCACCTCACCGATGATCAGGTCCACTGTTCCCAGTTCACTTTTACCCTTGACCACCGTTGTTGAAACATAACGACACTCAAGGTGGCACGGACTGTCTTTCACCATCGGCACATCGGAAAGATCGGCCTTTATTTTCTCGAGGCCTGCCAGTTCGAACTCACTCTGATCGGAAGGGACAATCATTGCGGAGATATTTACCGCTTCCTTAAGCGCCTCGGTTGCCATATTCCAGACAAACCAGCCGGTCTTTTCAGCATTTACGGCCGAATCTTTTCGTTGACCTGTCGGATAATGGTTAGCCGCGAACATGACCATAGGTGGATCAAATGTAAGAATGCCGCACTGACTGAATGGCGCCAGGTTTTCATTGCCACTTTCATCGACGCTGGATATCCAGGCAATTGGACGGGGCACGACGCAACTTCTGAACGGCGAGTGGGGTAGAGGGCAATTATCTACTTGTGGATCGTATTTCATTTCTTAACTTCACTCCTCATATATCCAACTAATGTTTACAGTTGAATTTTTCCGAGTCAAGCACACCAACCACTGACTATCTCAACTAACAGTGACGACCGAAGCACTGACAAACAAGAAAACGAGCACCGACTAGCACAACTACTAGTCGATAATTAAACCAAGCACAATAAATAGAGATGCCCCGCAGTAGTCACTATTGCACCCACGCATAACCAGCGACTCGCCGTTGTTATACCTGATTCGACGAACGAGCCCAGTGGGTGTTTAAGTGCATGAGTTGATCGGGGATGCAATGACGCGGATTGGTGCTGATCCAGGCTGAACAAATGTGTTCGCTGAATCGGCGGACCCAATCATTGGATGCCGAGGCTGGGAGCCCCTGCTTTCTGGAGGATGGCCGAGCAGGCATGACGCAAAGCGGCTTGAACTAGCCAGACGACAGATCGCCGTTCTGCGTTGTCTCGGAAGGTCGCTGCCGGGCGAACCCGGCAGTGACGGTTAGAACAGTTCGATGCCACCCAGCCTGTCACTCAAGCGACAGAACTGGAGATAAACACGAACGATGTGGCAGGTGTCAATCGCGCCACGCCTTAAGCAGTAGACTGGCATTGACCCCACCAAAACCGAAACCGTTGCACAGCGCGTAATCCATCTCTATAGCGCGCGGTTCACCAAGCACCAGGTCGACATCTCGTGCGTCTTCATCAGGTTGGTGGCAGTTAAGGTTGAATGGCACCACTTGGTTAACCAGCGACATGGCCGTAAAAATGCCTGCCAGGCCTCCTGCCGCGCCCAGTAGATGGCCGGTGGATGACTTGGTAGAAGACACCGCGACATTCTTCGGACCAAATACCGCCTTGACTGCCGCCAGTTCGCCTTTGTCACCGACCATCGTCGAAGTGGAATGCGCGTTGATGTACTTCACCGCGCCCGGTTCAACACCTGCTTTCTTCAGGGCAACCCGCATGCAACGCTGAGCGCCCGCGCCGTCCTCAGGCGACGCCGTAACGTGATAGGCGTCGGCGCTGGTGCCATAACCGACAATCTCGGCGATAGGTTTGGCACCGCGAGCCAAAGCATGTTCCAGGGTTTCGATGACCATCAGCCCTGCGCCCTCCGCAATAATGAAGCCGTCACGATCCGCATCGAAAGGACGGGAGGCCTCTTGCGGGCGATCATTGAAACTGGTCGCCATTGCCTTGGCCGCGACGAACCCACCAATGCTGACCTCATTGATGCACGCCTCGCTGCCACCACAAATGGCAACATCAGCTTCATCGTTCTGGATCATTCGCACGGCATCGCCAATTGCCTGCACGCCAGCGGCGCAGGCCGTTGCAGGTGCTCCCAGCGGCCCTCTGAAACCGTATTTGATCGAAACCTGACCGGATGCCATGTTCACCAGAAAACCGGGGACGGTAAAAGGCGAAACACGGCGCACGCCACTTTCGTTTATCGAATTCACCGCATCACGAATGTAATTCAACCCCCCGATGCCCGAAGCGATGACGGTCGCTGTGCGTGCCTTTTCTTCATCCGTTGATGGAACCCAGCCCGATTGCCGGATCGCCTCACTGGCGGCAGCCAGGGCAAATATGATGAAGCGATCCATGCGTCGAGCTTCTTTGGGATTCACGAAGACGCTGGCATCGAAACCGGCTTCAGGGTCGGCACCAATGTCCGGGACCGTACCCGCAATTTCAACCGGCAGATCGCCTATTCGCTCGATCTTGCGCACGCCAGACTTGCCCTCTAACAGACGCTTCCAGCTGTGTTCAACGCCAACACCCAACGGGGACACCGCCCCCATTCCAGTAATTACAATTCGTTTTGTCATCGCGTTGATCCCTCTGTTTCGATATTTGGCAAGCAGTGAATCTTCCGTCCATTGAACCGGTGGTCGTGGAGGCTGAAACCAAATAGAACATTTGATAGAGGCACCTGCGGCAGGTCAACCTGTGAGCAGATTGACTATCAGTTCTGATAGTCGACCCTGGCCCAGACACGGACTTTTACCGTGAAACTATCAATTTGCTCAGGATCTCCGAACGCCCACCGTTGCTTTATTCACATGGAGAGGGATGCACGAGTGGTGTCGTTAAGTTCTATACGCAGCGCAACCGCATTCTCGACACCAATGCGCATGGCCGGGCCAAAACGGCTGATATCGAGCCCTTTTCGCCTGAGCAATTTTTCCACGCCGAGTGTGGTCACCGTTACAAACTGATCAACGCCCCGTTCAATGGCAAAATGAATCAGGGCCTTGATTGCCAGAATTGAATCAAGCGACAGACATTGCGGGGACTTTTCCCGCGGCAAGATAGCGAAACGACTCAATTCCCATATACGCTCTGAATGAGGGGCTTGGGCACCGTACAACAACGCTGGAAAAGTGTCCTTGAGCATATAAGGGCCAGTGGTCGGCAAGATTCGCCAACATCCGAATAAACGCTCAGAGCCAGGCTCATCCTGCAAGATCAGATAATAGGGGTTCAGCGCATCATAACCATCGATTTCCATGCCGGCGATGATCGAAACATCCCAACATTTACGCTCCTTGAAAACTTCGGCACGCAGCCTGTGCATTTGTTCAAGTCGCTTGTTATCAAGTTCGATACGGGAACCAATTGCGATAGCCATTATTACCTCCTTTTCAGAGCTAATATTATTTGGCCATTTAGCATTAATGATAACTAGCAAATGTGTTAGACCGTCATTGATTATTGCAATGACAACTAGCTAATTCACGGACCCCCATCAACTTTTCTTGATCACCTTACACACGCAACTATCTATTATGTCAGTCGCGAACAATTGCCAGGAAACTTACCATTGGATCCCCAAAGGCTGACAATGAGCGAATCATGAACTTCTCCGCGCTAATCGACGCAAGTCGTCTACCCCATCGTCCCCTGATGATTCCCGCGAGTTGGAGCCAAGGCCGAGCTGCTTTCGGTGGCGTCGTCGTGGCGCTTGCGCACGAAGCAATGCGTCAGTTCGTTCCTCGGGATCGTTCGCTACGGTCACTTTCGTTGACGTTTATAGGCCCCGTAGCGGTAGATCAACCGTTGTTCTTTGAAACCGAAGTACTTCGCGAAGGCAGTGCAGTGACTCAACTGCATTGCCGGGTCGTGCAGTCGGAGCAGACCGTCACCTCCGTGCAAGCTTGCTTTGGTTCCGCCAGGTCTTCTGCGTTGGCGTTGCCGGCTGAGCCGATGCCGGGGCTGCCAGCCCTGGAGACGTGCGAACCCTTGCCCTTGTTGCCTGATGTGGCTCCGCGGTACTTACAGCATTTCGACATTCGCTGGGGCTATGGCGGAATGCCGTTTAGTGGCGCGTCATCACGGTCGACAGGAGGGTGGATTCGATTGAAGGACGCTCCCCTCGACGCAACGTTGAGTGAAACACAGCTACTGGCGATGCTTGATGCCTGGCCACCAGCGGTACTCTCCCAGCACCGTGCCTTGGCTCAGGGCAGCTCGCTGACCTGGAGCGTGGAGTTCGCGCAACCGCTGATCAATCTGCCAGCCGATACCTGGTGTGTCATGCATGCCTCAACCGATTATGCGCTTGAAGGTTACAGTGCCTGTTCGACCACCCTGCATACACCCGATGGAAAACTATTGGCACTCAGCCGGCAGACCGTGGTGGTGTTCGGCTAGCCTGGTGTGACTGTTATTTATTTAACGTTTTTCTCCTCGTCCCCAAATCAAAAAAGGTCTTGCTGAGCGAGACCTTTTTTTCGGCAGCAGGAAAGTGAAACCGCAAGCGCAAACGCCGTGCAACGTCTGCCTGCCACCGAGGTGCAGTAGCAGGCAGATCCCTTCGCAGCAACTCGATCCCTCAACGATGCCGCGCCCCCGGATATAGCGCTCAGCTCATTTCGTTTTCGCGAATCAGCTTCTTGTTGATCTTGCCAACGCTGGTCTTGGGGATTTCGGCGACGAACTTGAACTGCTTGGGGATCGCCCATTTGTTGATGCGCCCGCCGTCGACGAAGGCTTGCAGGTGGGTCTCGAGGATCTTGCGGTCGAGGAATTGCCCCGGCTCGCACACCACCATGGCCATGGGACGCTCGCCCCACTGTTCATCGACGATACCCACCACCGCCACCGACATCACAGCCGGGTGTTCGCTGATCAGGCTTTCCAGTTCCAGGGAGCTGATCCACTCGCCGCCGGTCTTGATCACGTCCTTGATCCGGTCCTTGATTTCCACGCCGCCCAGCTTGTCGATCGAAGCCATGTCACCGGTGTGCAACCAGCCGTCCAGCCAGAGCTCGGCGCCCTTTTCCGGGGACTTCAGATAGCCTTGGGTCAGCCACGGCGCGCGCACCACGATCTCGCCCAGGGACTCGCCGTCGTGAGCGACGTCGTTGCCTTCAGCATCGATGATCTTCAGGTCGACCATCGGCACCGGCGTGCCGGTCTTGATGCGGATCGGCAGTTGCGCTTCGGCGGACAGCTGCAGGTCCTCGTCGCGCAGGTACGTCACGCACAGCAACGGGCAGGTCTCGGACATGCCGTAGCCGGCGTGCACCACCATGCCTTTGGCGTTGGCTTCGCTGGCGATGCCGAGGGTCAGCGCGCTGCCGCCGAGGAGCATTTTCCAGCCGTCGAAACGGGTCGCCTTGCCTTCTTCGCAGTTGAGGATCATCTGCAAGATGGTCGGCACGCAGTGGGAGAAGGTCACCTTCTCTTCGCGGTACAGCCTGACCAGGCTGTTGGGTTCGTAGCGGCCCGGGTACACCTGCTTGATGCCCATCAGGGTCGCGACATACGGCACGCCCCAGGCATGCACATGGAACATCGGCGTGATCGGCATGTACACGTCGTCGGAGCGCAACAGCGGTGCGCCTTGATAGACGCCCAGGGTGCCGACCGCGTTCAGGGTGTGCAGCACCAGTTGCCGGTGGCTGAAGTACACGCCTTTCGGGTCGCCGGTGGTGCCCGTGGTGTAGAACAGCGTGGCCACCGAGTTCTCGTCGAAATCGGGGAAGTCGTACTGGTCCGGGGCCAGGGACAGCAGGTGCTCGTACTCGCCCAGCACCGGCAGCGAGGTGGTGGTCGCCTCGTCATCGGTGAGTTGCAGGTAGCCTTTGACGGTTTCCAGCCGACCGTGGATCTGCTCGACCAGGGGCAGGAAATCGTCATGCACCAGCACCAGGTCATCCTCGGCGTGGTTCATGGTGAACAGCACCTGCTCCGGCGACAGGCGAATGTTCACCGTGTGCAGCACCGCGCCGATCATCGGCACGGCAAAGAAGCATTCCAGGTAGCGGTGGCTGTCCCAGTCGAGCAGGGCCACGGTGTCACCGGCCTTGACCCCCGCTTCCGTCAGCGCATTGGCCAGTCGGCGGATGCGCTTATTGAGCGTCTGGTAGCTGTAGCGCAGCTTGTCGGCGTAGACGATTTCCCGACCCGGCTCGTAGCGCACACCGGACAGCAGCAGTTGCTTGATCAGCAAGGGATAGGCATAGGCGCCGTCGGCGGGCGGGATTATTTTTGTCGCCATCATGATTAGGGTTCCTTGTCCTTTCGATCAGAACTGATCGGCTTGCAGCTCGTAGAGGCAGTCACTGCCGGCCTTGACCGAAGCGCTCAACGAGTGGATACGCGGCAGCAACCGGGCGAAGTAGAAGCGTGCGGTGGCCAGTTTGCTGGTGTAGAAATCGTCTTCGGCATTGCCGCTGATGACGGCCTTGGCCATGCGCGCCCACATGTAGGCGTACGCGGTGTAGCCGAATACGTGCAGGTACTCGACCGACGCCGCGCCGATTTCGTTCGGGTTGTTTTGCGCCCGGTCCAGCAGCCACGCGGTCAGCTCGTCGAGGCTGTCCACGGCGGCATTGAGCGGCTTGGTGAACTCGTCGAGTTCGGCACTGGCGTTGGCGGTGAAGTTGCGGATTTCCGAGGCGAACAAGCGATAGAGCGCCCCGCCGCTGCCGACGATCTTGCGCCCGGCCAGGTCGAGGGACTGGATGCCGTTGGTGCCTTCGTAGATCTGCGTGATGCGCACGTCGCGCACCAGTTGCTCCTGGCCCCATTCGCGGATGTAGCCGTGGCCGCCGAAGATCATCTGGCCGTGCAGAGTGGTTTCCAGGCCCATGTCGGTGAGAAAGGCCTTGGCCACCGGAGTCAGCAGGGACACCAACTCTTGTGCGCGGTTGCGGGTGACTTCGTCTTCGCTGTACTTGGCGGTGTCCAGTTGCAGCGCGACGTAGCTGGAGAACGCACGACCGCCTTCGTTCAAGGCCTTCATGGTCAGCAGCATGCGGCGCACGTCCGGATGCACGATGATCGGGTCGGCGGAGTGGTCCTTGTTCTGCGCGCCGGTCGGTGCACGGCTTTGCAGACGGTCACGGGCGTATGCGACGGCGTTCTGGTACGAACGCTCGCCTTGCGCCAGGCCCTGGATACCGACGCCCAGACGCTCGTAGTTCATCATGGTGAACATTGCCGCCAGGCCTTTGTTCGGCGCGTCGACGATCCAGCCGGTGGCGCCGTCGAAGTTCATCACGCAGGTGGCGGACGCCTTGATGCCCATCTTGTGTTCGATGGAACCGCAGGACAGCGCGTTGTTGTCACCCAGCGAACCGTCGGCGTTGACCAGCACCTTGGGCACCAGGAACAGCGAGATGCCTTTCGGCCCGGCCGGTGCATCGGGCAGGCGCGCGAGCACCAGATGAATGATGTTCTCGGTCAGGTCGTGGTCGCCGCCGGTGATGAAGATCTTGCTGCCCGTGACCTTGTAGCTGCCGTCAGCCTGCGGCTCGGCGCGGGTGCGGATCAGGCCCAGGTCGGTGCCGGCATGGGCTTCGGTCAGGCACATCGAACCGGTCCAGATGCCGGCGTACATGTTCGGCAGAAAGCGTTGCTTGAGCTCTTCGCTGGCGTGGGCCTTGATCGACAGACACGCTCCGGCGGTCAGCATCGGGTACAGACCGAACGACAGGCTGGCCGAGTTGACCATCTCTTCGACCTGCGCCGAGATGGCCTTGGGCATGCCCATGCCGCCGTACTGCGGATCACCGCCGACACCCACCCAACCGCCGCCGGCAAAGGCTTGATAGGCCTGAGCAAAACCGTCCGGAGCGCTGACCGAGCCATTGTCCCAGGTGCAGCCCTGTTCGTCGGTGGCGCGGTTCAAGGGTGCGATCACTTCGCCGCTGATCTTGCCGGCCTCTTCGAGGATGGCGGCGGCGGTTTCTTCATCGATCACGTCGGCCAGGCCGGGCAACTGCGCCCAGAGCCGGGACACCTGGAAAACCTCGTTGAGTACGAAGCGCATGTCGCGCAGGGGAGCTTTGTAATCAGACATCTTGGCTTACTCGGAAGTGGTCACGGCATGCGGCATGCCGGGACGTTCAGTGGATTCAGTGTTTTCGGCTGCCGCGACAGAACCGGGCTGAGGAGCCCGTTCGCGCAGCAGGAAGTAGGACAAGGCCGGAATCAGGATCAGCGCGCCGAGCATGTTCCACAGGAACATGAAGGTCAGCAGGATGCCCATGTCGGCCTGGAATTTGATCGGCGACCAGACCCAGCACACCACACCCGCCGCGAGGGTGATGCCCACCAGCCCGACCACGCGGCCGGTGAAGGACACCGCGTTGCGGTAAGCCTCGGACAGCGGCAGGCCCTGGCGCTGGAAATGCAGTTGCACGCTGAGCAGGTACAGGGCGTAGTCGACGCCGATGCCC
Source organism: Pseudomonas sp. S2_H10 (assembly GCF_054668285.1). Lineage (NCBI taxonomy): Bacteria > Pseudomonadati > Pseudomonadota > Gammaproteobacteria > Pseudomonadales > Pseudomonadaceae > Pseudomonas > Pseudomonas sp. S2_H10. Next base: position 4,793,592 of record NZ_CP162754.1, on the reverse strand, counting down.
ACGCCGAGGGCGATCACCGGCAGGGTCGCGACTTTCACGCCGATGCCCATGGCCACCATCAGCGCTTCGCAGAGGATCGAAGTCAGCACCAGCGGCAACAGCGCCACCAGCGTGGCACGCCAGCTGCGGAAGGTGATCAGGCAGAACAGCGTCACCGCCGCGTACACATACAGCAGCATGGTGCGGTTGGCTTCGCGCACCACGATATTGGTCGCGGCCTCGATCCCGGCGGTGCCGGCGGCGAGCAGGAACTGGCGATCAGGGGTGCTGTTTTCCTTGGCGAACTTGTCGGCAATCGCCACCACCGCGTCGAGGGTTTCGGCCTTGTGATCCTTGAGGAAGGTGATCACCGGCATCAGCGAGCAGTCGGTGTTGAACAGCTCCGGAGAGTTGACCGAGGCTTGTTGCGCGGCGTAGTTGAGCACGTCCTGGTTGCGCTGGATGCTGTTGAGCTTGGGGTTGCCTTCGTAGGTGCCGGCGGTGATCTGGCGCACCGCATTGACCAGCGACGTGGTGGCCTGCACGCCCGGATACTGTTGCAGCTCCCAGGCCAGGCGGTCGGCGAGCACCAGGGTCTTGTAGTTCAGGCAGCCTTCCGGCGCGGTCTTGATCATCACCGCGAACAGGTCGCTGGACAGCGCGTAATGCTGGGTGATGTAGGCGTTGTCGCGGTTGTAGCGCGAGTCGGCACGCAACTCCGGCGCGCCGCTTTCCAGGTCGCCGATCTTCAGGTTGAGGCTGACCACATAGCCGCCAATGCCCATCAACACCGCGACCAGCACGGCGCCCGTGGCCCACTTGGCGGTGGTGAAGCGGTCGAGCGCATCCCACAGTTTGCCGAAGCCTTTGTGCTTCTCGGCGCGGTTGTCGATTTTCAGTGCGCGCTCGGCGGCCTTGGCGCCAACACCGACGTAGGACAGCGCCACCGGCATGAGCAACAGCGAGGTGAAGATCAGTACCGCAACGCCGATGCTGGCGGTGATCGCCAGGTCCTGGATCACCGGAATGTCGATCAGCATCAACACGGCGAAGCCCACGGCGTCGGCGAGCAACGCGGTGACACCGGCGATGAACAGACGGCGGAAGGTGTAGCGCGCGGCGATCAGCTTGTGGGTGCCACGGGCGATGTCCTGCATGATGCCGTTCATCTTCTGCGCGGCGTGGGACACGCCGATGGCGAAGATCAGGAACGGCACCAGCACCGAGTACGGATCGATGGCGTAGCCGAGCCAGGCGACGATGCCCAGTTGCCAGACCACCGCGATCAGCGAGCAGCCGACCACCAGCAGGGTGCTGCGCACGCAACGGGTGTAGGCGTAGATGATGATCAGTGAAGTGACCACGGCCAGGCCGAAGAACATCATCACCTGGATCAGGCCGTCGATCAGGTCGCCCATCAGTTTGGCGAAACCGATCACCCGCACCTTGTACTGGCCCGTGCCCTCCTCCCCGGATTTGCGCGCGGCGCTGTCGCCGGCGTATTCGATCTTGTCGCGCAACTGCTCTTCGAGCATCTGCGAGAACGCGTGGTAGTTGATGCGCTGGCCACCGGCGCCGGCTTTGTCCAGCAGCGGCACGATCAACATGGTCGACTTGAAATCGCTGGCCACCAGGCTGCCGACGACGCCGGCGCGGGAGATGTTCTGGCGCAACTGTTCAATGTCGGAGGGCGAGCCCTGATAGCTGTCGGGCATCACCGGGCCACCCTGGAAACCGTCCTCGGTGACTTCGGTCCAGCGCACCGCCGGGCTCCACAGCGACTTCATCCACGCGCGGTCGACGCCTTCGGTGAGGAACAACTGGTCGTTGACCTGCTTGAGTACATCGAGGTACGCGGGGTCGAAGATATCGCCCTTGGTGTTCTCGACCACCACCCGCACCGAGTTGCCCAGGCCGCGCAGGGATGAGCGGTTTTCCAGGAAGTTCTGGATGTAAGGCTGGCTCTGCGGGATCATTTTTTCGAAGCTTGGGCGCAGCTCCAGGCGAGTCACGGCCATGAAGCCCAGCAGCACGGTGGTCAGCGCCATCAGCAGCATGAACAGCGGGCGGAAGTTGAACACCAGCCGTTCGAGGAGGTTGCCGGAGCGCTGGTCGAAATCACGCACATCGCGGATCACCGGCATGGCGTCTTGTTTGATATTGCCCATGTCTGGGTTCTCGCTCTTAGGGTTCGAGGGCTAGCGTCTGGGCGCCACGGCTGCCCGCGACCACCAACGCGCCGGCGGCGGACTGGGTGGCAGCGGACACCGGAGTCCGTGCGGGCTTGCGCACCCATTGCATCTGCGCGCCCGTGCCCTGGCTGACCAGCATCTGCCCGCCCTGGGTGAACAGGCGATAATTGCCACGGGCATCGATCAGGCCGGCGGTGATGCTGACGTGCAGGCCGCTGTCCAGTGCGGTCCAGCTCTGGCCGCCGTCGGTGCTGCGCAGTACGTTGCCGCGCAGGCCGTAGACCAGCACTTCGCCGAGCTTGCCGAGCACGCCGAAGAAGCTGCCTTGATACGGCGTCGGCACGGCATTGAAGCGTTGGGCGTTGTCGTCCCACTTGAGCAACAGGCCCTGCTCGCCGGCGATGTACAGGCTATCGCCGGTGGAAGCGATGGCGTTGAGGTGGAAACCCTGGGGGTTGTCGGTGCGGTCCTGGAACGGGGTCCAGCTCTGGCCACCGTCGTCGGTGCGCAGGATCAGGTTGAAGACACCGACCACATAGCCGGTCTTGTCGTTGGCGAACCAGACGTCGAGCAGGGGTTTGTCCGCGCCTTGATCCAGTAGCCTCTGGCCCTCGGCAGACAGCAGCGGCCATTGCTCGTTGTCCGGCTCGGCCTTGGCCAATGCCGAATAATGTTTGATCAACAGTTCGCCTATCTGGCGACCGTCGAGTTGCTTGTTCCAGGTCGCGCCGGCGTCGCTGCTGTGCAGCACCACGCCGTCATTGCCCACCGCCCAACCTTGGGTGGCGGTCGGAAAATTCACGGCCGTAAGATCGGCACTGGCCGGCACGGCGGCCTGCTGCCAATGCTGGCCGGCGTCATCGGAAAACAGAATGTGGCCACGCTGGCCGACGGTGATCACGCGCTCACCGGCGCGGGTCATGCCCGACAACGGACTGTTGACGGCCAAGGCGCTGACCCTGGCGGGCAGGTCCAGCACATCGACGTAATCGGCCGCGTGAGTGACGCCCTGCGACAGGCAGAGCACAGCGCCGAACGCCAGCTGCAAGATATTATTTTTATACGAACACATACTGCGTCCTCATCGGAAAACCGCGCCACACCTCGCGCTGTGCAGCTCATGCAGTTGTAGGAGCGAGCTTGCTCGCGATGGTCGTAAACGATGACGCGGGGAGTCTGGTTCCCCGCGGTGTTCTTGAGTCCATCGCGAGCGAGCTCGCTCCTACAGTGCCGGTGGATCGTGCGGGTGCATTGTTGCGGTTGGCTTAGCGAATGCCTGCGCCTGCCAGGGATTCCGAAGACCACTGGGCCTTGGAGAGCGGCTCGATGTACTTGATGCCCCCGTAAGGGCCGACCACACCGTTGATGTTGTAGGAACCGCCGACCAGGTCGTAGATCATGAAGGGCGTCGAATCCGGAACCTGCTTGTCGTAGCTCTGGCTCAGGAAGGCGAAGGAACCACGATAGAGCTGACCACGGGCGTCATATTGATCCGAGGCCAGAGCGGTCCAGCTGTCTTCGTCGAGGTAGAAGCGGCGCTTGGCGTAGATGTGACGAGCACCGGCCTTGAGGTTGCCTTCGACGACCCACACGCGGTGTTTTTCCCAGCGCACGAAGTCAGGCGACAGGTGATTGGCGGTGGTCAGCGACTTCGGATCCTGCACGTAGGTCAGCTTGTAGGTGTTGTAGGGCACGATCATTTCCTGCTTGCCCACCAGCTTCCAGTCGTAGCGGTCCAGCGCACCGTTGAACACGAACACGTCATCGTAGGTGCCCGCACCGGCGGTCCCCGGGTTTGGCGTGTCGTAGGCCAGGCTCGGAGCCAGCTTGACTCGACGCTGCCCCGGCAAGTACTGCCAGGCGCGACGCGGCTGCTGCAGCGGGTTGGCGGCATCCTTGAGCATGATCGCCTCACCGGCGCGGCGCGCAGGACCCGTGTACGCCAGCTTCATCTGGTAGTACACGTCGGCGCTGCTGATCGGCTGCGAGAGGTTTTCGTAGATCGGGTAGGAGATGTTCGCTTGCCCGGTGGTTGCCAGGCTCGCCACGCCGGCCGAGTCGACGTTCCAGGAGTCGTACTTGGAGCTGATGCTGACGCCCTGGTAGCGCAACAGGAAGTTCCACATCGCTTCGTTGCCCGACTGCGGAATCGGGAACGGAATGCCCGGCAGGACGTTGTCGATGGCCAGGCCACCTTCCAGGGACTTGGCGCCGCTGGCGTTCTTCACGCCGTTATCCAGAATCGCCTGGGGCAGCGAAACGGTGCGGTGGGTCGGGAACACGTCGACACGGAAGGTCGGGAAACGCTTGGCCAGTTCTACCGTGGTTGCCGTGAGCAGACCCTTGTACTGATCGACGTTCTTGCCGTCGATCACCAGCAGCGGCTTTTCACTGGCAAACGGATCCGGGCGCATGCTGTCGCCGGATTTGAAGCTGGCTGGCGGCGTGGTCAGGCCACCGGCATAGGCAGGGATGGAACCATCAGCGTTCCCGGCTTTTTCAGCCCCTACCTGTGTCAGGCTGGTGCCGAGCCTGGCAGCTTCCTGAGTTGAAACAGCAGCCTGCGCCTGAGCGGCGAAGACCATGGCCAAGGACGCGGCCAACACGGTTTTTACAAATTTCATGTTGTTATTCTCCTGCTTGCATTGAGCAAATCAGTGGTGAATCAGAATGTTGTTTTCATCGTCAGGTACACGGCGCCACGGTCCTCGGTCGTGGCTCCGCCTCCGGAGAAGGACGAGTAGCCACCGGCGTAGCAGGCGTAGTTTTCGTTGCCGCTGAAGGCGTTCGGGGTGGAGCCGTCACCGGCCTTGGAACCGGTACTCACACCGCTGTTGTTGCACTTGTCGGTCTGGCCGAAGGAGTCCACGTATTTCAGGTCGACAAAGTATTTGTTGTACACAACGGCACCGACGCCCACGGCATAGTTGCCGGTGTCCTTGGCACCACCACCGGAGACCGGCGACACACCGTCGAGACCGACGTTGACCGACATCGGCGCGTTGAGGTCGACACCCGGGAACACCTGGTACCAGGTCGGTGTGAAGTTGACCGCCAGACCCCAGTTGTCACGGGTCGGCGCGTCGATGCCGCGATAGCTGCTCTTGCCTTTGTAGAGCGCCTCGTTTTCGCTATCGAGCTTGAGCAGGTTGCTGTAGTACAGCTCGGCCAGCACGGTTGCCTGATCGAACACCGGCGTTTTCGGCAGGGTCATCAGACCGTTGAGCGTCCAGTGCAGGGTGTCGCCGGTGGCGCTCATGCTGTCGCCGCGGCTCGGGGTGTCATAGACCACACCGGTGGCGTCGGTCCGTGCAGGCAGCAGACCAAGCCCTTGCCCCAGGCCCAGCGGGCTGCGGGTACTGACGATCGCCGGGATACTGGCCAGCGGCATGTTGTGACGAACGTTCAGGTCGGAACCGACGCTGATCCCGCCGACATCCTTGGACAGGCTCAAGCCAACGATCTTGATGTTGTCGGCGTAGGCCAGTTGATAGGTGGCGGTGTCCAGCGAATTGAGGGTGTTGACCACCGCTGGCACTTGCCCTGCCGGCCGGGTGCCGTTGGGGTTGGCCGAGGTAATGCCCCTGGCGTCCAGGTAAGCTTGCGGCAGGATTTCCGAAGTTTCGCGGTAGTAAACGCCGAGGGTGCCATCCAGCCAGGCCGGCGACCATTTGGCCATGACGCCCCAGTCGCCGCTGTCATGTGGCGTCAGGTCCTTGCCACGACGCACATTGGTCAAGGCGTTGCACGGCGCCAGGCCACAACCCAGCGGGCTGCCCGGTACCACGCCGTTGGTGTTGCCCAACAGGAACGATTGCGCGCCGAAGCCGACCAGGTCGGAACCACCGTAATAGGTGCCCGCTTCCGGCAGGCGCGCGGCATCCCAGTTCAGGAAATACTGGGCACCCACGGTCAGCTCGGGATTGACGGTGAACGACATCGACAGCTGGTTACGCGGAACGAACAGTTCCTTGGCTTCGGTACCCGGCGACGCGGCAAGCTTGGCCAGGTCGAGGCCGGACTGGCCGTAGCTGACCGAGTGCACCGGGTTGAGAATGGTCTCGCCCCAGAACACGTTGTGCTGACCGGCCTTGGCGCTGAACATCGACTCCTCGCCCACTTCGGTGCTGTAGAACACGAAGGCATCGAGGATCTCCCCCGAAGGACCGCTGTAGTAGCGCTGGGCATAGTTGCTCAGGTGCGAGCTGCCGTTGCCGACGTTGTCACGGGTGACCCCTGCCAGGCGCGGGTCGTTGGCGATCAGGCCCGAACGCGCATCGTTGCCGTTGACGAACGGGTTGGAGTTGGAACCGGTGTTGTCATAGGCCTTGTCGTACCAGCTGGCGGCGCTGACGCGAAAGCCCATGGCGTTCTTGTAGACCACATCCATTTCGGTCAACAGGTCGACACGGTTGGTGATGTTGGTGCCGGCCTTGCGGAAGTTGTAGTCGCCGTCGTTGTTGTTCGGCGTTGCCAACATGCGTTTGTCGGCGCTTTCGGTGCGCACGCCGTAGTTGTACTTGACGGTGTTATCCAGGCGCGCAGTCCAGTCCGGGTTGCCCAGGTCGATCTCGACCCCATGGGCCATCGGCGCGATCACGGCCAGAATGGCCGAGGCCAGCAAGGTGTAGCGTGCTGCGGTGAAGCCGTGATTCTTGTTGTTGTGCATTGCGTTGTCTCCGCCCTTTTTGTATTTGTTTTAGCGCAGCCGCCCTCACGCAAGCATCGTTGTGCCTGCGTTTAAGGAATGAGGGCAAATGCCGGTGGCGTACTGCCAGTCCAGCTCCTTGTACTAGCGGTCCAGCTCCAGAATGAGTGCTTCGGCTTGCGGCCAGTGGCCAAATCCCGAGGCCGGATTGAGGTGACCGACATCGCCCAGGTCGAGCAATTCGGCGCCCCAGCCTTCTGCCATGCGGGCGACCGCAGGCAGCGTGGCAAGGTGATCGTTGGTGCTTGCGGCCACGATGCTGCGAAATGGCAGCGGGCCTTGTGGCAGAGGATTCCAGCCCTGGCTACGCAGGGTTTCGGAAGAAGGATAATTGGCTGGCCAGACCGCATCGAGATCCGGTGGCGCGGCCAGTAAAGCGCCCTTGATCGGACGGCTGTAGTGAGCCGCCCAGTGCGCGACCATCAACACACCGGCGCTGTGGGCCACCAGGATCACGGGGCCGTCGATCTGTTCGAGTTCGTGTTGAATCGCCCGCACACGGGCCATGCAATCGAGCTTGTCGGTCGTAAGCGGCGGGACGCTACGCACATTGCCCAGCCTGGCTTGCAGCAACGTTTGCCAATGTTCGGCCACGTGCTCGCGCAGACCCGGGACGATCAGAACGGTGGCGGCAGTTTGCAGTTTGTCCACGGTCAACACCTTCGCTTTCTCGATAACTCGACTGGCTGTTTTCGCCAGGGGCTTTTTGTAGGGTCGACATTAAAGAGCGCCCGCCCGAAGCGCTTTACATTGGACGTCAGGCACTTTTCTTTTGATGACAAATTGTCGGACACTTGGACAGTGCGACCACTGGTCGAAAAATCCCGCAGGTTGGCGCAGGGTCACTGTAATCAACGGATGAGCGCTGATGGCTCCATGCAGCGTAGAGGATGGGTGAGCGCACGGCATGAAAACCATCAACGACATGACAACTGTTCAACTGTTGATACGCTGGATATAGTCGCCACGCTCACGCCATTCGCCATCGGCACAGGGAAGACCTTCGCATGACCAAGCTTGTTCGCGCCGCCGTCTTGACCAACTACCTGGAGGTCACCCAGTACCTGGGCTTCAACCCGCGCGACGTGCTGGCCGCTGTCGGCCTGAGCAGGGCCCAACTGCAAGCCCCTGAACACCGCATCCATATCGATGCCGCCGTCCGCTTGCTCGAAGACTCGGCCGTCGCCAGCGGCTGCCAGACCTTCGGCCTGAGCATGGCCGAGTCGCGCCAGCTCTCGGACTTCGGCGTGGTCAGCCTGCTGCTCAGCCACCAGCGCACCCTGCGCGATGCCTTGCAGGTGGTGGTGCATTACCGGCACTTGATGAACGATTCACTGGCGATCTTCATCGAAGAGGCCGGCAAGATGGTGATCATCCGCGAAGAGGTGGTCACCGAAACGCCCATGCCCAGCCGCCAGGCCACGGAGCTGGCCATCGGCGTGATGTTCCGGCTGTGCTCGGCCCTGCTCGGCTCGCACTGGCACCCCTACAGCGTCAACTTCATGCACCAGGCGCCGGACAACCTGCACCTGCACCGGCGCCTGTTCGGCTGCACCCTGGAGTTCGGCAGCGAGTTCAACGGCATCGTCTGCTCCGACGCCAGCCTCGACATCACCAATCCCAACGCCGACCCGGCGATGGCGCGCTACGCCCAGAGCTACCTCGACTCGCTGCAGGGCCACCAGGGCACCTCGATGCTGTTCGAAGTGCGCAAGGCCATCTACCTGCTGCTGCCCATGGGCCGCGCCACCATCGAACAGATCGCCCAAAGCCAGGGCATGAACGTACGCACCCTGCAGCGTCGTCTCAAGGACGATGGGTGTGCATTCAATGACGTGATCAATGATGTGCGTCGCGATCTGGTGCTGCGTTATCTGGACAACCCGAACTATCCGCTGAGCCGGATTGCCGACATGCTGGGTTATTCGATGGCGAGTTCGTTTACGCGGTGGTTTATCAGTCAGTTTGGTATGCCGCCGGCGACTTGGCGGGCGCAGAAGGTGGGGGGGTGAAGGTTCAGGTGGAGGGTGCGGGGCAGGTTGTTCCGAAAGAAAGCTGATTCGGTTGGACTATTGGTAGTTCCAAAACGCCTTCAGTCCGGTGCCGGGCTGCCAGCCTGGGTGTTTCTGTTTTATATGTTTTCTCATATAGGTTGGGGCACCGACACTAGAGAGACAGTCTACAACTGGACATATTTGTTTTGGTACGTGGCTCCAGCTGTGTCTATCCCTGGCTACTGTATCGCCAAATTTTTTGGCGCACTCAGGATATATACAGTCGTAGGGCTTTTCGCCGGTATGGATTCGCTTGTGGATCGTAAGATCTGACGAAAACGAAAACGCTTTGCCGCATCCAGAATGATCACATTGATGGGGCTTTTCGCCGGTATGGGCTCGCTTGTGGGTCGTTAGATTTGACTTATGCGAAAACGCTTTTCCGCATCCCGGATAGTCACAGTTGTAAGGCTTTTCGCCGGTATGGATTCGCTTGTGGAGCGTAAGATCTGACGCTTTCACAAACGCTTTGACGCATCCCGGATGGTCACAGTGATGGGGTTTTTCACCAGTATGGGTTCGAAGATGATTCGTTAAACTGCGGTTTTTCGTAAATGCTTTACTGCAGGTCGGGCAGATACGTGGCTCCAGGGAACAGCCAAAACTCAACTCAGCCAGCGTCACCGGCGCCGCAAGTAATTTCCCGATGCTCAATTGTGAAATCTGTGAAGTCTGTGAAGTCTGTGAAGTCTGTGAATCCAAGTCGACTTCGTTGATGACGAATGACGGCAACTGGCTTGTTCCACTCATGTCTAACGTTTCAAGCAAGCTCTCAGGTAACGATGCCAGTGAGTCGTCTTTAAACAATGACGATACCGGACTCCCCACCCGCCCATCCCGGTCCACCCTTGCTACCGGCGAATTCCCCAAAAACCCATACAGATTCAACCCATCCACCGCCCCCGCCGGGTCAGGGTTGATCCAGCGACTCAACCACGGCGCAAAGTAGCGATAGCCGTAGTAATACAACCCGGTGGCATCACGCTCCTTGCCCGAGTAACGAAGGGTTTTCCAGTCGCCACTCTGGTCGCTGTGGTCTTCCCAGGCCGTGCCGCCAAACGGGTAGTACGCTTCGCGGCTCTGCACGTTGGCGTGTTCATCCAGTTCTAGGGTGCCGGAGCCCAGATGGTCGGTCAGGTGATAACGCATGGCATGCGCGGGTGCGTCCGTTCCTCGCAACCACTGCACGCGATTGCGGCCGGCCTCGAGGTTCAGCACCTGGTGCGAGGGGGCGCCGTTGCGTTGGTGGATTTCCAGTCCCGGTAGGTAGCGCACTTCGGTGGTTACGGTTCGAGCGTCGGTCAGGGCCGTGTGGACTTTGCGCAGGCGTTTACCTCCGCCGCCGTAGAGGTAGCGTTCGACATCGTCGCCTTCATTTTCACGTTGCACTGGCGACACGCTGGACAGTTGGTTGCGCACATCCCAGCTCATCGCCTGACCACGCTGCAAAAACCGCAGGTTGCCGTTGCGGTCGAAGCCGCTGGCGAAATCCGCCGGTTGATCATCCTCCAGCAAGCTGCGATTGCTGTTCGAATCGACGGCCCAACGCCGAGTAAAGGGCTGTGCGCCGAGGTGGCGCAGCTCGGTCATGTTGCCGGCCGCGTCATAGTCGTATCCCTCGCGGTAGTTGACCACGGCGTTGGCGTCGTTCGACGCCCGGTAACCGCTGGCGGGATAGGACGCGGCTTTGTCGGCTTCCCAGCCGGTAGCGCTGATCAACTGACCGAGGGTGTCATAGCCGAAGGTGCGTAGCGCCTCGATGCGCTGGTTCTTGAAGAAGCGCACCGGCAGCGCACGGTCTTCGATGCCGACGATATTGCCGGCCGCATCGACTGCATAACGCAGGTCTTGCACGGGTGGATCACCGGGTAATCCCGCGGCCAGGCGCAACAGGCGTCCATCGTCGGGCGCGTATTCGGCTTCGCTGACAACGCCGTTGCCGGCAGTTTCCCGTTCGACATGAGTGCTCGGGGTGTAACGAATGCCGTGCACCAGGCAGCGACCGGGTGATGCCTCTCCCGCCGGTTGCAACCAACCTTGCGTGAGCTGACCGGCCACGTCGTGGTTGAAGCGCCGACGGTGGCCGTGGGCGTCGACCAGGCTCAGCAAATCGCCGGTGGGGTTGTAGGCCCAGCGACTCTCCAGTCCGGTGCCAGGCTCCAGCAACGCATCGCGCGCCGATGCCTCCAGCGGCCAGTCGGGCGTGTCCAACTCAGTGAGAAAGTGACTGGTTTCACTCTGCGCCAGCCCCCGCAAATCGTACTCGGGCATATGTCGGGTACCGGCCGGATCGTCGTGACGAATCAGCCGACCGCACCGGTTGCCGACTTCAAAATCGGCGGCGCCATACTCGAAACGCTCGACCACCCGCACCGCCGCACCAAGCGCCTGCTCTCTCACTGCCGTCGGGCGCAACGACGTGTCGTATTCAGAATCCTGTCGCGAGCCTCGACTGTCCCACTGGCTCAGGCTTTCACCGGTCTGCCCCGACAGCAACACCCGCCAGCCGGCATCCACGCTGTCCGTCGCCAGTACCTGCCCCGACAAGTTATATCCATGACACAACGCCGGAATCGCCAACCGCGCATCCCACTGCTCAACCTCACGCCCCGCCGCATCAAATACCTGCCGCGTCACCCGCGCCTCTGCTGTTTGCCCGACGGTCGAGCGCCAGTAGCCGACACCACGCACAGCCAGCCCGCGCGGGTCGATGACCGCGAGGGTGGGCGTGGCGTGATGCACAGCGGGATTGTTCATGGGCTCTGGATAGCATTCGCTGTCGGACAGCGTCTACTGTCAGAAATTACAGGTGAAGCCCCTGCAAAGTCGATTCAAGGACGACCGCTGTACGTTCAACGACGTGATCAACGATGTGCGTCGCGATCTGGTGCTGCGTTATCCCGATAACCCATCACCCATCACCCATCACCCATCACCCATCACCCTGTAGGAGCGAGCTTGCTCGCGAAAAACTCAAGGCATCCACCACTTCACCTGAATGCCTGAAGTCTAAAAATCCAGAAGCTACCTTTCAAACGCCGTGCTAACGGAGATTGTGGATCTGGTAAATGGCGGTCGCTCTTGCTAGCACCTCGTGGGCTTCATTGGTAAGTTGGCCGGTGGTAAAGCAGATTTTGCTCGTTGCGTGTTCAACCTGCCCCCAACCGAGAATGCGCCCTGGTGATGCAGGGCGAAAGAACTGGGTCTTCGCTTCAATCGTCACAGCGACCTGAGTGGCGGATAAGTTGGCATAAACTGATGGCCCCATGCAGTCATCCAGCATGGCGGAGAGTATGCCACCCTGAATATTGCCCATTGGGTTGGTCAATTCAGCGCTGGCGTCGAACTCGATGTAGGCTTTGCTGTTTTGTTCATCGTATGTGATGAACTTCCAACCTAACAGTGCGGCGGCATTCGGTCGGGGAAGTTCGCCGTTAGCGACTTTCCAGAACAGGCTTTCGGGATTCATGCTCTTTACCTCCATTGGGAACAATCAGGTGAACTGAGCCGATAGAAGTGCAAATGTAAAACCCAGTAGCGTCAGAATCACAACAAGGGCGCCGCTGCGTATCGGCGTAGGGGCCAGGGTTTTTTGACGTACGTAACAAGCAACAACTATGGGAGGAGTTACAGCGACGAAGCAATACAGCTGAAACACTATAAGCTGCTCAAGTCCACCGTTTTGCCAGAACAGGAGGTATAACAGCAAGAAGCCAGCAGTGGCCACGGCCAGCCATGCCCAACCCGTCACTTTGATCAGCGCCAGAAGTAACACTTGCATGCGGGGTTCAACTTCGCTCCAAGGGCGGGCGACGGCGATACTGTGATAAGGCATAAAGTCGGATCGTGACAGATATGCAATTGAAAAAAAGATGATGATCAGAAACGCCGACGCATAGCTGACGAGTGCAAGCCAAAAGAACAGGTTCATTTGCAGAGACTCCCATCTCTCGGGCAAGCACTACAAATCGCCCTGACCAAGCTTAGTGTCAGCAACAAATTGGCGTGTATGCCGAACGTTGGAAAACTGTCTGGTATACGGTGGGGTTTAAGCTATTTTTTATCGCGACAACTGTCTACTGTCAGAAGTAACAGGGTGGTTATATGTCCATTGGTTTGTTGTGCTGAGTCTGAGGAAAAGAGAGGCGATTTATTGTTTGGCAAGACGTGGCGAACAGCGATGAACGCCCGTCGGCACCCGGCATATGCTCAAGTTGGCCGCCATAAAAAAACGGCGACTGCTGGGGGCAGTCGCCGCGAAAGACCGGTGTTTTTAGCACCGATCTGGAGCCCCACGGCATGAGGAGTCAACGCCGCGTGGCCCTGCCATAAAACGTCAGCGCGCTCAGAGCCCCCAGCGCAGCAACAGCAATACCAGCACAACGAGAAACACCGTCTCCCCAACCATCAGCAAGATCGGCTTGATCCCGACAGCCGCCAGCTCGCGCAAGCGGGTCTTCATGCCCAGGGCACTGATGGAAATCACCAGGCACCAGCGCGACAACTCATTGACCCCGCCTTGCACCGCCGGAGCGATCCAGCCGGTGCTGTTGATGCACGCCAGGATCAGGAAGCCGACGGCGAACCACGGCAACAGCGGCGGGCGCTTGCCGGTCGGGTCGGCGCCTTGCATGCGGGTGATCATTGCGGCGGTGACGATCACCGGCAGCAGCATCGCGACGCGCATCAGCTTGACCACCGTGGCCGTGTCGCCGGTCTCGGTCGACATGCCGTAACCGGCGCCGACCACCTGGGCCACGTCGTGGATCGTGGCACCGAGGAACACGCCAGCGACCTGCGGCGATAACTCCAGCCAGTTGGCGATCATCGGGTAGACGATCATCGCCAGGGTGGACAGCGCCGACACGCCGATCACCGTGAACAAGGTGGCGCGTTCTTTCTGCGGATGGTTCGGCAGCGCCGCTGCCAACGCCAGGGCCGCCGAGGCGCCGCAGATGGCCGTCGCGCCGCCGGTGAGCAGGCCGAACAAACGCTGGAAACCCAGGGCCTTGGCGGCGATCACCGACACGCTGATGGTCACCACCACCAGGATTACGACCAGCGCTATCGGCTTCCAGCCCAGCGCCGCCATTTGCTCCAGGGTGATGCGCATGCCCAGCAGCGCCACGCCAATGCGCAGCACCGTACGGGCGGTGAATTCGACGCCGGCCTTGCACGGGCCGTCGTCGGCGAGAAAATTCAGGGCCATGCCCAGCAGCAAGGCAAACAGCATGACCGGCGCACCGTAATGCTCGGACAGGAACGAAGCGGCGGCCGCCACGATCAGGCTGACGATAAACCCCGGTGCCAGTTCGCGCGTGCGGCTGTGGATGCGGGTGAGAGCAATGGCGCTCATGGCGCGGACTCCTCGGTTGCGATGACGATAAACGCCTGGCCGTCGATGATCTCGACCGGGTAGTTGGTGACTTTGACCTGCCTTGAATTGAGCAGGTAGCCGCTGTGCAAATCGAAGCGCAAGCCATGGGCGAGGCATTGAATCACCCGGCCTTCAAGACGCCCTCCGCATAGCGAAGAGCCCTGATGCGGACAGCTGTCGTCGATGGCGAACAACTGCCCGTCGACGTTGAACAGCGCCAGGCTTTTGTCTTCGAATTCGAACAGCGCCCGGCCACCGGCCGGCGGGTATTTGCCGGCCGGTACGGGAATGCGCCGGGTCATGCTGGCTGCCGCTCGCGCTCACTTTCCTTGAGGGCTTCGTTCATGGCCGCGAGCAGCGCCTGGGCCGGTTGCGCACCGATCACGGTCAAACGGCCGTCGAACTGAAAGCTCGGCACGCCGCTGGTCGCGCCTGGGGGGCCTGCAAATGGCGTGGCGTCGCCCATCAGGCAATCGACCAGTTCGTCCGTGGCGATGCCGCAGGAGCGGGCAATGGCCAGCAAGGTCTCACGGCAACCGAGGTTTTCGCGCCTGAGGAAATAAGCGGCGAACAGTCGCTCGAGCAGCATTTCACGCTGACTGGCATTGCCCAGTGTGCTGGCACGCGCGAACAAACGATGGGCGTCCGCGGTGTTGGGCATCGTCTCGATGCGACTGAGGTCAATGGCCAGGCCCACCGCACTGGCAGCCTGCTGCACCTGTTTCTGGCGCATGGTCATGGCATCGGCATTGCCCAGGCGCTTGCGGTAGAAATCGGCGAAGGGCTCACCCTCTACCGGTATCTGCGGCAACAACTGCACGCCATGCCACACCGTGGTGATCTGCACGTCCGGATGGCGGCTGCGAAACTGTACCTGCGCATGCTCCAGTTGGCGTTTGCCGATCAGGCACCACGGGCAGATAAAATCGAAAAACACATCAATACGTAAACGACGACTCACAACTTCACCTCTATCCCGGCTTCACCGATAGGGTCAGGCACGCTCTGACCCTGAAGGCGGGCAATATCTTTGTGGTAATGACACTTGGCATAAAAGAACACCGCTGCCGCCGCGAGGCTGACCAGTGGCACCAGTTGAAACGCGGCATGCAGACCGATCAGGTCCGACACCCGGCCGGTGATGAACGGCCCCGGCGCCAGCCCGAGCATGTTGTTGGCCAGGGTCAGCGTGGCGAACGCCGTGCCGTGCACCGAGTAATGGGTCAGGTTGGCGACCATCGCGCCGGCGGGGCCGGTGGTACCGGTGGCAATCAGCATGCCCAGGCAGATCAGCAGCAGTTGCACCGGTCCTGCCTGCAAGGCAAACGCCGCCGACAGCAACAGGCAACTGCCCAGGCAAAAGCCGATAGCCAGGCTGACCTTGCGCTCCGGCGAGTTGCGACACAGGCGGTCGCTGAGCATGCCGCACAGGATCATGCCCGCACCGCTGCACAACACGATGATCGCCGCCATGCCGCCGGCCTTGTCGGTGGGCATGTCGTAGTAGCGGTTGAGGTAGCTGGGAATCCACACCATCACCGTCCCGCCGACGAACAACTGCAAGCCGCTGCCGATGTAAGTCGCTACCACCGAACGGCTCGACCACAAGGTGCTCAGCGGGCGCTTGACCGCCGCGGCCGTCTTGTTCGCGATCTGCGCGGCACGTTGTGGCGCAATGCGCGCTTCCTTGACGATGATCGGGTAGAGCACCGCCAGAAACAGGCCAAACAACGACATGCCGGCGAACGACCAGCGCCAGCCAAGCTTCGCCGCGATGGCGCCGCCCAGGGCCATGCCCAGCACCGAGCCGAACATCCCGCCGGCCATGAAGGCGCTGGCCAGGGTGGCGCGCATGTGTTTGGGGAACACCGAAATCACCACCGCGATGCCGACGCTACCGTAGGCGGCTTCGCCGACGCCGACCATGAATCGCGCAATGAACATCTGCTGGTAATCCTGCGCCAGCGCGCAGCCCAGGGTGGCCACGCTCCAGAGCATCGCCATCAACGCCAGGCTCTTGACCCGGCCGAAGCGGTCGGCCATCAATGACAGCGGGAAAGTCAGCAGGCCGACCATCAGGGCGACGATGCCGCTCAACAACCCGAGCTGTCCGTCGCTCAACGCCCACTCCGTCTTGAGCAGGGGGAATACCGCGTTCAGCACCTGACGCGACATGTAATCGGAAATCAACAGGCCGAACGTCAGTGCAAAGACGATCCAGGCATATTGGCGCGCAACGCCGACGCAACCTGCGTCGTCATCGTCAGCGGCGATTGGGTGAAAGGCCATGCAGCCTCCTCAAGAGCTTTGTCTTATTTTTGTTATCAAGCGTGTAACGGTCAGGCGGACGAGAGGTCACGGCCCCTCGTCCCGACCCACGGTCAACCGCGTTGCGGAGTACCTTTCTGCCCAGCCTTGCGGTTGGGGGCCATGCCGTTGGCCAACAGGGTTTCTTCGATGGTTTCGTACTGCACGCCGATGCGGTAGATCTCGCGGGCTTCCTTGCCGGTGGCGATTTCACGGCCCAGTTCGTGGGCAATGCGCACGGTTTGCTGGATCTGGGCAACGGAGCCGAAACGATCGCCCTTGTGGTCAATGATAGTGTCTTCGTTGCCCACACGCGGGTGCATGCCCATGGCCATCGACATGGTGTTGAACGGCATCACGTTCTTCAGCAGCGATTCGGAGGTCAGGGTGCAACCGTCCGGCGCGCGGTGGATGAAGTTGAAGAAGTTGAACGGGTTCGGGCCATCGAAGCCGCCGCCGATGCCGATCCAGGTCAGGTTCAGCGGACCTTTGTAGATACCACGGCGCACCAGGCGCTCGAGGGTTTCCATGGCGTGCATGCCGGTCAGCTGGAAGTGCGGCTGGATGCCGTTGTCCATCAGGCGCTTGAGGTGCTCGGCAACCCAGGCAGGGCCCGCCGGTACGGTCATTTCGCTGTAGGCGGCGTGGATCATCGGGTTGTCCAGGGAGGTGCCTTTGAGGTACTCCGGGTACAACAGCTCCATGATGTTCATTTGCGTGGTGTTGATCGCGACCGTGACCTGATCCGGCTTCGGCGTCAGCTCGGCCAGCATGTGGCGGGTATCGTCGGACAGCCACTTGGCCGCTTCGCCGTCGCTTTCCGGGGCGAAGGAAATCGAGCCGCCGACCTGGATGATCATGTCCGGCACGGCTTCACGCACACCGGCGATCAGCTCGTTGAACTTCGACAGACGCTTGGAACCCTTGCCGTCCAGTTCGCGCACATGCAGGTGCAGCACGGTGGCGCCGGCTTCATAGCAATCGACCGCTTTCTGGACTTGCTCGTCCATGGTCAGCGGGATGTCTTCCGGGAAATCTTCAGGCATCCATTCCGGGCCGTACGGGGCCACGGTGATGACTACCTTTTCCATGTTTTCGGGGTGCAGGGAATCGTCGAAAAATTGCATGGGTTACTCCAGTTCTTATGATTGTCCCGCCCACCCGGAGTCGCGCCGGGCAGGCGTGTTTACGAGAGCGAATGCAGAGGCGTGGATCAGTAAGTCTTGTCGCCGATGATCCCGGCGCGATCCATCTTGCGATGGCAAGGCGGGTAATCCATGACGGCGTAATGCTGGGTACTGCGGTTGTCCCAGATGGCGATGCTGTTGGGCTTCCAGCGCCAGCGCACTTGATACTCGGGGACGTACGCCTGGCTGATCAGGTAGCGCAGCAAATCGCTTGCGCCCGGGTTGGCGTCCTGACCGAAGCGCACCCGCTCAGGGGTGTGGTAGTTGCTCAGGTGAGTGGCGAACGCGTTGACGAACAGCACCTTCTCGCCGGTTTCCGGGTGAGTGCGCACCACCGGGTGCTCGGCATCCGGGAACCTCTCCCTGAGTGCCAGGCGCTTTTCGATCGGCATCGCCGCACCGAAGCTCGCTTCGATGCTGTGGCGCGCACGCAGGTCGGCGATCTTGACCTTCACGTCTTCGGGCAAACGCGCGTAGGCCTCGACCATGTTGGCCCACATGGTGTCACCGCCCACCGGCGGGCACTCCAGGCAACGCAATACACAGCCCATCGGCGGGGCGTCACGCCAGGTGGCGTCGCTGTGCCAGGAGTTTTCGTAGCGGTCCGCCGGCTGGTCCGGACGCTTGTAGATTTGCACCAGACCCGGATGCTCCGGATCGCTGCCGGCCACCGGATGATCCTCCAGCTCGCCGAAACGCCGGGCGAAGGCCACGTGCTCGGCACGGGTGATGTCCTGATCGCGCAGGAACACCACGC
Organism: Pseudomonas sp. S2_H10; assembly: GCF_054668285.1. Lineage (NCBI taxonomy): Bacteria > Pseudomonadati > Pseudomonadota > Gammaproteobacteria > Pseudomonadales > Pseudomonadaceae > Pseudomonas > Pseudomonas sp. S2_H10. Next base: position 4,775,031 of record NZ_CP162754.1, on the reverse strand, counting down.
GATGCTTGAGCAACTGTGCGCGGATCTCGGCAAACAGGCCGTCGTCATGCACGGCGTCGGCCAGGTTGACGCCGATCAGTTCGGCGCCGATGGTGCAGGTCAATTGTTCGACTTTCATGGCTGGTCGCTCCTTAAATGACGAAAATCGACGAGCCGGTGGTCTTGCGTGACTCAAGGTCGCGATGGGCCTGCACCGCGTCCTGCAAGGCGTAGTGCTGGTTGATCTCGATCTTGATCCGGCCGCTGCCGACGTGGTCGAACAACTCACCGGCCAGCGCGGCTTTTTCGGCCGGGTCGCTGATGTAGTTGGCCAGGGCCGGACGGGTCAGGTACAGCGAACCTTTCATTGCCAGCATCACCGGATCGAACGCCGGGATCGGTCCGGATGCGGTGCCGACGCAGACCATCAGGCCACGGGGCTTCAACGAATCCAGCGAACCCATGAAGGTGTTCTTGCCAACGCTGTCGAACACCACGTTGACGCCCACGCCATCGGTCAGTTCGCGAACGCGAGCGGCGACGTCTTCATGGCTGTAGTTGATCGTATGGTCGCAACCGTGAGCCCGGGCGATTTCCGCCTTTTGCTCGGTCGACACCGTGCCGATCACGTTCAGGCCCAACAGCTTGGCCCACTGCGAAACGATCAGGCCGACACCGCCAGCGGCGGCGTGCAGCAGGATGCTGTCGCCCGGTTTGAAGTCGTAGATGCGGCGCATCAGGTACGAAGACGTCAAGCCGCGCATGGTCATCGCCGCAGCAGTCTCGAAGCTGATGGTTTCCGGCAGCTTGATCAGCGGCGCGGCCGCGATCAGGCGCTCGGTGCTGTAGGCGCCGAGGGTGTTGAGAAAACCGGTGTAGGTGACGCGATCACCGACCTCGACGTTGGTGACCCCTTCACCCACAGCCTGGACGACGCCAGAGGCCTCGACGCCCATGCCGTTGGGCATCGGAATCGGGTAGGTGCCGTTGCGGAAATAGGTGTCGGCATAGTTCAGGCCGACTGCCACATGACGAAGCCGAACCTGACCCGGACCGGGTTCGCCGACTTCGACGTCCTCATAACGTAGAACTTCGGGACCACCGGTTTCGTAAAAGCGTACGGCTTTGGCCATTTTTCTTATTCTCCAATCTGCAATATGGGCGTGTTGCATCGAATTGCGCTGATTGGACTGTAGGACGAGGCCTGTCGGGACGCTTCTCATCAGACGACAATGGCTTTTCATTTGGTGACAGGCGGGTTAGCTCCTTGCTGGCTGTCCGGGGTCTTTTCCTGATTGTTCCCGGTAGCGTCCGGTGCCGGCGGGTTGCTGAACCCGGCCTTGGCGTTTTCCGCCTTGGACTTGTGGATATCGCAGCCCTGCGACTCGCTCACCTGGGTGCAACCGGACTTCTCCAGTTGCTTGCGGTACTTGTCATTGATGGCATGGGCCGGGGATTGGACGAGGAGTAAAACGGCCAATGCCGGCAGGATAATCTTGTACATGGGTGCCTTTCTCCGACTGAAATCGCCGACACACGGCGCGGCAGACTCACTCTAGCCTGTCTCGCCGTCACCTGCGCTATCATCGCCCGCCTCTATGCCCCAAGAGCCTTGACCGCGGATGTCCGAAACACTGCCACTGCCCGACGATCACCCAGCCCTGCCACCGGTCCTGGCCGGCCCGCTGCTGCGGCGCCTGGAGCCCACGCGGCTGGTGCTGTGGCTGGTGGGTTCCCGGGCGCTGGCGTTGACCCTGCGGTTGCAGGGCGTCGGCAATATCCGTCTCGATGCCGGGCAATGTACGGTGATTGCCGCGGGGACTCATGCCTTTGTGCACTTGATCGATGTGCAACTCGATAGCGCCCTGCCCTGCGACGAATTGATCGAATACGACGTGCTGATTGAAGGGGCAGGCATCGCGGATTGGGCGCCGCACTTGCTGTACGGCGCTGCCCGCTGCCCGAACTTCGTCCTGCGTGCACGGGTCGATCAGTTGCTGCACGGCTCCTGCCGCAAGCCGCATCACCCGGCGGCCGACGGCTTGCTGTGCGTCGACCGGTTGCTGGCGCAGGAACACGCCGCCAAAGACCGCCCGGCACTGCTGATGATGACCGGCGATCAGGTCTACGCCGACGACGTCGCAGGGCCGATGTTGCGCGCGGTTCACGCCTTGATCGAGCGTCTGGGCCTGTTCGGTGAGCACCTCGAAGGCGCCGTGGTCAGCGACAGCGCCAGGCTCTACGAGCATCCGGCCAGCTACTACCACCGGGCCGATCTGCTGCCGGCGCTGCAAAGCAATGAAACCCTGCGCGAGCGGTTTTTCGGTGGTGCGCGCAAGCCGATTTTCACCAGCAGCAGCGCCGACAATCATCTGGTGACCTTTGCCGAAGTCATGGCCATGTACTTGTTGGTCTGGTCGCCAGTGCCCTGGACCCTGATCGCACCCCAGCCACCAGCGCTGACACCGGAACGGCTCAAGCGCTACACCCTTGAACAGACGCGCATCGATGCCTTCAAGGCGGGCCTTGGCAATGTCGCGCGGGCACTGGCGCATCTGCCGACGCTGATGATTTTCGACGACCACGACATCACCGATGACTGGAACCTTAGTGCGCAATGGGAGGAAACCGCCTACGGCCATCCGTTCTCCCGACGCATCATCGGCAACGCGCTGCTGGCGTACATGCTGTGCCAGGGCTGGGGCAACAATCCGGATGCGTTCGGTGCCGTGCTGGAAAAGGCCGGCGCGTTGAGCGCCAGCACACACCAGAGTCACCTCGACAGCACGGTTCAGGATGACTTGATCGATGATCTGCTGAAGTTCCAGCACTGGCATTACGTGTTACCGACCACCCCGGCCATGGTGGTGATCGACACCCGCACCCGGCGCTGGCGCAGCGAGATGAACCTCAAGCAGCCTTCCGGCCTGCTCGACTGGGAGGCCCTCAGCGAACTGCAACAGGAACTGCTGGACCACCCCAGCGCGATCATCGTTTCGCCGGCGCCGATCTTCGGCGTCAAACTGATTGAAACCGTGCAGCGGGTATTCAGCTGGTGCGGTTATCCACTGCTGGTGGACGCGGAAAACTGGATGGCCCATCGCGGTGCGGCGCAGGTGATCCTGAACATTTTCCGCCACTCGCGCACGCCGGGTAACTACGTGGTGCTGTCGGGCGATGTGCACTATTGCTTCGTCTACGAAGTGCTGATCCGCCACCGCAAGGCCGGGCCACGCATCTGGCAGATCACCAGCAGCGGCATCAAGAACGAGTTCCCGCCTGCCCTGCTTGAATGGTTCGACCGCCTCAACCGCTGGCTGTACTCACCACGCTCGCCGCTGAACTGGCTGACCAAACGTCGCCGCATGCGCATCGTGCCCCACGTGCCCGAACACGCCGAGGCCGGTGAGCGGCTATGGAACTCGGCGGGCATCGGCCAGGTGTTTTTCAATGACCTGGGGCAGCCGCAGACCATCTATCAGCACAACTCGAACGGCTCGCCGAAGACCCGGATGCTTGCCCCCGAGCACAATGACTGAAGCTATTGGCGATAACACACCAGGCCATTGCCCAAGTCCACCGACAGGCAATCACCCTTCACTTCCAGCTCCAGGGTTTTGAAGACCTCGGACAAATCGCGCATCTGATCGGGGTTGACGCGTTCGTCCCACATCATGTCGATTGCCCGGCTGTGCGCCGCGACATCGAACCATTGCGGGCTCTGATCAGCGCTCGACTTCACCCCGATTTTATTCAGGGTCTTGCCCGCAGGTGCCGGCAGCAGCAATTGCGCTTGCCGTGAATCGGTCCAGCGCTGGTGTTGCTGCGAACCGTCGTCGAACGACCAATAGATATCCACAGGCTTGATCGCCGGCGGTTGGGCAGTCACGCCGTAGAGCAGCGTCAGGATGTAGTTGTGATCAATCTGCGCCAGCGCTTTGCGGGCGTTGCGAAACAACTGTTGCGACTGTGCCAGGCCAAGCTCATCCGGTTTGTCGTAAGTCATTTGACCGGTCGTGCGATCGACCTTCCAGCTCAAGGACAGGGTGCGTGTCTGCGGGGCGATGGCAAACCATTGTGGCGCTTGGTCGGGGCTGCCTTGCAAACCGATCCGGGTCAGGGGGCGTTGCTCGGCATAGGGTACGTAGAGCTGACGGCCCACCGCGTTGTTCCACAACAGTTGGGTGGCCGGCCCCTGTTTGAACTCGAACGTCACCATCACCGGGGCGATGCTCGGCACGGGGCTGGAGCGGGCGTAACGCAGGTTCAGCACATAGTTGTCTTGCGCCTGCCTGAACGTGTCGCCGCCATCGGGCTGATGGGTGTCTTGCAGGTCTGCCAGACTGTGGGTACGACTGAGATTGAACAGCAGGTTTTCAGCGGGCGGTTCGACGGCGTCACTGGTCAGGGTCAGGGTATTGTCGACCTGCTTCCAGTGACCTTTGGCGGAACCTTCGGCACCGGCGTACTCGATGTAGGCCTCAAAGGTGTTGTCAGGCTCCAGCACCAGCTTCGAGCCGATTTCCCTGGCCTGCAATGTGTAATGCCCGGCAATGTCCGGTGCTTGCGTTGCAGCATTTACGCCTGAAACCGTGCCCAACGTCATGAGTAACGCAATTGGAATCCACACCTGATGGAGCTCCTTTCCCTTGAGTGAGCATCGATTCTGCGGGTTCTGCCGATGGGACTCCAGCGAATGAAGATGAAATCTCCAAGCGCATACGAACCGGATCTGACCCGGACCCTGATCATCGGTAATTCCGGGGCCGGCAAAAGCTGGCTGGCCGAAAGACTGGCCGGCCACCTGCAAGTGCCATGGATCGATCTGGATTCTATTCATTGGTTGTCGGACCCGCACAGCATCCCCCGCCCCCGCTCACAGGCACTGGCCATGGCGCGAACCGCAGCCGATGAGGAGCGCTGGGTGATCGAAGGGGTTTACGGCTGGATCGTCAGCGAAATCCTCCACCGCGCCACGGCGTTGATCTGGTTGTGTATTGATGACGTGGAGTGCGTCGCCAACATTCGCCGACGGGAAACACAGGATGACGAACGATTGGTGGCGATGCAGGAGTGGGCGGGCAGCTATCGCGTGCGTGATGACTCAAGTGGGTTTGCGGTGCATCAGCGGTTGTTCGAAGGGTTTCGCGGTACGAAAATCCGGTTGGTGGATCGGGAGGAAACTGCGGCGCTGGTTCATCACTCTTAAGGTTTCGAAGCTGTGGTCGGACATAACCCCTTATGGATGGCATGTAGCTCAGAACGGGATTACATTTTTTCACGGAAACGTCCTGAGGAACATTCGGCGATACTCGATACAAGCGCGGATGCACTTTCCACGTAACAACCACTCGTAGGTATCGCCTTGCCAACATGTACTCATTTCTGTACGTTCTTTGCATCAAGCGAGGACAATCACATGGAAACCATCAACTACACCAACGCACGGGCACATCTGGCGCAAACCATGGACCGGGTGAATGAGGATCGCGCCCCGCTACTGGTAACCCGTCAGAAAGGCGAGCCGGTAGTGATGATGTCATTGGCCGAATACAACGCTCTCGAAGAGACAGCCTATCTGCTGCGCTCCCCAGCCAACGCTGAACGCCTGATCAAATCAATCGGTAACCTGCGAGCTGGCAAAACCAAAACCAGGCAACTGATTGAAGAATGAATATCGAGTTCACTCCTGAAGCCTGGGACGATTATCTCTGGTTCCAGCAGAACGATAAGGCAGGGCTCAAACGTATCAACCTGCTGATCAAAGCTATCCAGCGCGAGCCTTTCGACGGTCTGGGAAAACCCGAACCGCTCAAACATAACTTGAGCGGATTCTGGTCACGCCGGATTACGGCTGAACATCGTCTGGTCTACGCCGTTGAAGATGGCGAAATACGCGTCGTGATGTGCAGATACCACTACTGAGCATTGCCTCAGCCCGCTTTCACCACACCACTCACCCCCCTGACAATCATCTCCACCTCCCGCTCATCAAGGGTCAACGGCGGTAGCAGGCGAATGGTTTTCCCCCGCGTGACGTTGATCAGCAAACCATGATCCCTTGCGGCGATCAGGCTCAAATCGCGGATCGATTGCTTGAGTTCGATGCCGATCATCAGGCCCTGCCCCCGGATCGCCAGGATATTCGGATTGCCCGCCAACTCTGTGTGCAGTCTGTCGAGCAGGCGCGCGCCCTGAAGCCGGGCGTTTTGCAGCAGCCCTTGTTCTTCAACGATCTCCAGCACGGTGCAAGCGACCCGGCAGGCCAGCGGATTACCGCCGAAGGTGCTGCCGTGGCTGCCCGGCGTGAAGAGTTCGGCCGCCTTGCCACGGGCCAGGCATGCGCCGATGGGCACGCCGTTGCCCAGGCCCTTGGCCAGGGTCATGACGTCCGGGATGATGCCTTCGTGTTGGAAGGCGAACCACTGGCCGGTGCGGCCGATGCCGGTCTGGATTTCATCGAGCATCAACAGCCATGAGCGCCGGTTGCACAGTTCGCGCACGGCCTTCAGATAACCCGGTGGCGCCAGTTGCACACCGCTTTCGCCCTGGATCGGCTCCATCAGGATCGCCACGATCCGTGAACCGTGGGCCTGCTGCACCTTGTCCAGCGCGTCGAAGTCACCGAACGGCACCTTGACGAAATCCCCCGGCAGTTTGTTGAAACCCAGGCGAACCGCCGGGCCATCGCTGGCCGACAAGGTGCCGAGGGTGCGGCCATGGAATGCGTTCTCCATGACCACCACCAGCGGCTGCTCGATGCCTTTGTGCCAGCCATGCAGCCGGGCGATTTTCAGTGCGGTTTCGTTGGCTTCGGCCCCGGAGTTGTTGAAAAACGCCCGGTCCATGCCCGCCAGCCGAGTCAGCTTCTGCGCCAGCCGTAGTTGCCAGTCGATGCTGTAGAGGTTCGACGTGTGCAGCAGCAACCCGGCCTGCTCAGTAATCGCGGCAACGATTTTCGGGTGGGAGTGGCCGACGTTGGTCACCGCCACACCGGCAACCGCATCCAGGTATTCGCGACCGGCCTGATCCCACAGGCGAGTGCCCAGGCCCTTGTTGAAACTCAAGGCCAAGGGTTGGTAAGTGCTCATCAGGCAGGCGGCGGTCATGACATCAAGCTCCAGCAGGGGTCGGTGTTTTTGCAGTATGGTTAGCCACCGAAGCTGGATAAACGCTGTAAAACTTCAATCATTTAAAAGCTGGGCTTGATAATGGATCTGTTCCAGGCAATGACCGTCTACGTCAAAGTGGTGGAAACCGGCAGCATGACCGCCGCCGCTTTGCAGTGCGAAATGTCCACGACCATGGTCGGCAATCACCTCAAGGCCCTGGAGCAGCGGCTGGGTGTGCGCCTGCTCAACCGCACGACACGGCGCCAGCGGCTCACCGAATTCGGTACCGCGTATTACCAGCGCTGTCTCGAAGTATTGGGATTGGTGGCCGATTCCGAGCGCCTGGCCGAACAGGCGCTGGACGAACCGAGCGGCATCTTGCGCATCACCGCCCCCTTGACCTTCGGCACCGAGCGCCTGGCGCCGGCACTGAGTGAATTCAGCCTGCAACACCCGCGGGTAAAGCTCGACGTGGTGCTGACCAACCGGCGTCCGGATTTGCTGGAAAACGGTCTCGATGTGGCGTTTCGCCTGGGCGCACTTGAGCCCTCCAACCTGATCGCCCGCCCGCTGATCGACTACACCCTGACCATGTGCGCGTCACCGCAATACCTGGCCCGGCGCGGCACGCCGCAAACGCCTGAGGACCTGCGACACCACGACTGCCTGTCCTTCGCCTATCCGGCCGGCGATGACTGGCAATCGGTGCAAAAGGAATGGCGCCTGGCAGGCCCCGATGGCGAAGTCAGCGTGGGGGTCGGCGGGCCGATGCTGATCAACAGTTCGGCCGGCCTGCATCAAGCGGCGCGTACCGGCATGGGCATCGTGATGATGCCCGACGCCCTGGTCGAGCAGGACCTCAAGGACGGAAAGCTGCTGGCCTTGATGCCCGATTACTGCCCGCCCAGCCGACCGATGCACCTGGTCTATGCCCAGGATCGCCACCGGTTGCCGAAACTGCGGCGCTTCGTCGAATTCGCCGTACAGAAGTGGGGCAAGCACCCCTCGGCCGAATAGGTCATGCATTCACATCCCCGCCTTCACCAGTACCGGCTGTTCCTGATAACGATCCGGGTACAGCTGCTTCAACTGCGCGACCTTCGGCAGATCGTTGATCACGATGTACGGATAGGTCGGATGCTCGGTCAGGAAGTCCTGATGCTCTTCCTCCGCCGGGTAGAAACCGTTGAAGGTTTCGAGCTTGGTCACGATCGGTTTGTCGAACGCATGGGCGGCGTCGAGCTGAGTGATGTAGGCCTGCGCGACCCGCTGCTGCTCGGGGCTTTTGGTAAAGACCGCCGAACGATACTGGGTGCCGCTGTCCGGTCCCTGACGATTGAGTTCGGTCGGGTTGTGCGCCACTGAAAAGTAGATCTGCAGCAAGGTGCCGTAGCTGACTTGGGCTGGATCGAAAGTGACTTCGACCGATTCCGCATGGCCGGTATTACCGTCGCTGACACGCTCGTACTGTGCGGTATTGGCCGCACCGCCTGCGTAGCCGGAGACGGCGTTCTTCACACCTTTGACATGCTGGAACACACCTTGAACACCCCAGAAGCAGCCGCCGGCGAACACCGCGGTTTCGCTGCGGGCCTGGGTGGTTTCGTCGAGGGCCGGTGGTGGAATGATCACCGCCTCTTCGGCGCCGCCGAAGGAGAAGGCCGAGCATTGGCTGATGATGCCGGCAGCCGCCAACCCCAGCAGGGTACGGCGCCAGGTAAAGAGGGTTTTCATGGGGCGAACTCCTGAAGCGTTGGAAAGTAATCAGCCGAAGGTGAAGGCGTAAGCCGACGCGCCCGGATCAAGAAACTCGATGCTGAAAGTCCGGTCGGTCACGCCACCGTTCTGCCGCACCAGTTGATACAAGCGCTGGTCAGTCACGGTGCCGCTGCCATCGGGGGCCACGTCCATGCCGTGGTCAGCGCCCGGCGCCTTGCCGTCGATCAGCACCTTGAACCGCACCGGTTTGCCATCGCCGCCTGGGCCGAGCACCAAATGCAAATCACGGGCGTGGAAGCGATAGACGATGCGGCTGGCGGGTGCGTTGGCCGTGGCCCGCTCCGCGCCGACATGCCATTGGCCACCCAGACTCCAGTCGTTGAGGGCCAGTTGCGCCGGCGGGTTGTAGGCCGCGACCTTGTCCGGTACCAGTGCGGTTTCCGGTACGAAATGTTCTGCGCGCTGATAACCGACGTAGGTTTCCGTCGACTGCACTTCGTTGCTGTCCGGGGCCATTTGCACGCCGTCAGCCTTGGCATTGATCAGCCCGTCCGAGACCTTGGCGGCGCCGGCTTCACGCAGCAGTTGCTGGATGACCCGCTCCGATTCGTCGTACGCGCCTTCGCCAAAATGGTGATAACGGATGCGGCCTTGGGCATCAGCAAAATAGTGCGCCGGCCAGTATTCGTTGTTGAAGGCGCGCCAGATCTTGAACTCGTTGTCGATGGCCACCGGGTAGTTGATGCCCAGGTCCTTCATGGCTTTGGTGACGTTGTTGACGTCGCGTTCGAAGGCAAACTCCGGTGCGTGCACGCCGATTACCACCAGGCCCTGATCGCGATACTTCTCGGCCCAGGCTTTCACATAGGGCAGCGAACGCAGGCAGTTGATGCAGGAGTAGGTCCAGAAATCCACCAGCACCACCTTGCCCTTCAGCGCCTGGGCATCGAGGGGTGGCGAGTTGAGCCATTGCACGGCGCCATCCAGCGGCGGCAGGTTGCCTTCGACCGGCAAGGTGCCCGGGGTTTTGTCAGCCACTTGCACCGCGCCCTCGGCGACTGTATTCGGCGCCGCGCTGTTACGCGGCGATTTGCCGCTTAGTTTCTCCACCAACGCTTGCTCGATTCCGCCAGTCGAGGCTGTGGAAAACTTCGCCAGTACCCCGGTATCCAGCCCCAGGGCAATCGCCGCCACACCGGCCAGCATCGCCGCGCCGAGACCGCGACGGACCCACTCGCCGGCGCCAATCGAGCGCTTCATCGCCGTGAAAACCTTACCGCCCAACAGCAACGCCAGCGCAAGGGAAGTGGCAGCACCGGCGGCATAGGCCAGCAGCAAAAAGGTGGTCTGGATGCTGGCGCCTTGCAGCGCTGCACCGGTCAGCAGCAAACCGAGGATCGGCCCGGCGCAGGGCGCCCACAACAGGCCGGTGGCCACGCCGATCAGGAACGACGCACCGGGACGCGGCCGCGCATCCGCACCCGCCGCTTCCGACAATCGACTACCCGCCGCGACCAGCGGCCGGGTCAGGCGCTCGGCCAGTTGCGGCAGCAACAGGGTCAGACCGAACAACGCGACGAACACCAGCGCCAGCCAGCGCCCGTACTGGTTGAGTTGCACCACCCAGCCGCCGCCCACCGCCGCCAACGTGGCAACCAGCGCGAACGTCAGTGCCATCCCCACCAGCAGCGGCAATCCGCTTTTGGCGAAAGGTTGTCCGGTGCGGGCGAAGACAAACGGCAGCACCGGCAGAATGCACGGGCTGACAATCGTCAGCACACCACCGAGATAAGCGAGGACCAGCAGCCACATGGCGATTACCTGCAAAATGTGAGTAGAGGGGAATCAAACCGTCGTCGGCACGAATTTCATCGCCAAACCGTTCATGCAGTAACGCAGGCCGGTGGGTTTCGGGCCGTCGTCAAAGACATGGCCCAGATGCCCGCCGCAGCGCCGGCAGTGAACTTCCTCGCGGACCATGCCGAACGCACGGTCCTGACGGGTGGCCACGGCCTTGTCCAGCGGTGCCCAGAAACTCGGCCAGCCGGTGCGGCTGTCGAACTTGGTGGCAGAAGAAAACAGCGGCAGGTCACAACCGGCACAGGCAAAAGTGCCGTCGCGGTGCTCGTTGTTCAACGGGCTGCTGTAGGCCCGTTCGGTGCCCTCTTCGCGCAGGATGTCGTACTGCTCGTCGCTCAGGATCGCGTGCCATTCGCTGTCGCTGTGGGTCACTTCGAACGCCTCGGCCGCACTGGCCTCGCTGATCAATGCGGTGCCTGTGGAAAACTTTGGCAACAGGCCGATCGCCAGGGCTGCAACCCCAAGCCCGCCGCCTGCTACGAGAAATTGCCGTCGTGAAAACATGCTCGCCTCCCAAAAATCCAGGGGTGTTTCATGGAACACAGCCTAGGCTTTGGGTGATCGCCAAATCCTCACGGGAAGTTAAACAATTCGTGATAACTCGGGCGCCGAAAAACCCGCACAATGCGCATGCCACTACTGTAGGAGCGAGCTCGCTCGCGATGGAGGCCAACGATGACGCGGGATTTCTGACGCCCCGCGGCGTCCTCAGGTTTTTCGCGAGCAGGCTCGCTCCTACAGGGGGCATTACGCACAATGCGCCGAAGGATTGACCTGGATGGAACAGACCAAACGCGTCCTCGTGGTCGAGGACGACCAGCACATCGCCGACCTGATCTGCCTGCATCTGCGCGATGAGCAGTTCGAGGTGGTGCACAGCGCCGACGGCGATGAAGGCATGCGCCTGCTGCAGCAAGGCAACTGGGACGCACTGGTCCTCGACCTGATGCTGCCCGGCGTCGACGGCCTGGAGATCTGCCGCCGCGCCCGGGCGATGGCGCGCTACACGCCGATCATCATCACCAGTGCGCGCTCCAGCGAAGTGCACCGGATTCTCGGCCTCGAGCTGGGCGCCGACGACTACCTGGCCAAGCCGTTTTCCATGCTTGAGCTGGTGGCCCGGGTCAAGGCGCTGTTGCGCCGGGTCGATGCCATGGCGCGCAACCTGAAGATGGACGCCGGCAGCCTGCTCATCGACGGCCTGGCCATCGACCCGATCACTCGCGAAGTGGCCCTCGATGGACGGCGCCTGGACCTCACGCCCCGGGAGTTCGACTTGCTGTATTTCTTCGCCCGTCAGCCCGGCAAGGTGTTTTCGCGCATGGACCTGCTCAATGCCGTGTGGGGCTACAGCCACGAAGGCTACGAGCACACGGTCAACACCCACATCAACCGCCTGCGCGCCAAGATCGAGACCGATCCCGCGCAGCCGGTGCGCATCCTCACGGTCTGGGGCCGCGGCTACAAATTCGCCACCGGTGAGGAGCCGCAGCCATGAGGCTGACCCTGACGCAACGCCTGTCCCTGGTGTTCGCCGTGCTGCTGCTGGTGTGCTGCGGCACCTCGGCGTGGATGCAGGTGCGCGCCAACCAGATGCACGAGCAGGAAGTGGTGCAAGGCTTGTCCCGCGACCTGGCGCAGCACATCGCCAGTGACACGGTGCTGATGGACACCCAGGGCCTGATGCCTAACGCCGTACGCGACCTGTTCAGCAAGCTGATGCAGGTCAACCCGAGCGTCGAGGTGTACCTGCTCGACTCCCAGGGCAAGATTGTCGGCAGCGCCGCGCCCGAGGGCCGGATTCGTCGCGAGCAGGTCGACATCGCGCCGATCCAGCGCCTGTTGCGCGGCGATGCCCTGCCGATTCTCGGCGACGATCCGCGCAGCCTCGATGCGCGCAAGGTATTCAGCGCGGCACCGCTGAAGGTTGATGGCAAGCCGGCCGGTTATCTCTACGTGGTGCTGCTCGGTGAGGATCACGATCGCCTGGCCGAACGTGGCGCGACCAGCGCGGCGCTCAACACCGCCCTGCTGTCCATCGGGCTGGTGGCGCTGCTGTGCCTGATTGCCGGTCTCACCGCGTTTGCCCTGATCACCCGGCCGTTGCGGCGCCTCACCGACACCGTCAGCCAGTTCGACATCGACGGCGTTCCGGTTACCCCGGCCCTGCCCGTCGCGGTGGAGAAAACCGCCAGCCACGATGAGATCGCCATCCTCGACGCCACGTTCCGGCAGATGCAGGCACGCCTGGGCGAGCAATGGCGCTCATTGACCCGGCAGGATCAAGAGCGCCGCGAACTGGTGGCGAACATCTCCCACGACTTGCGCACGCCGCTGGCCTCGTTGCACGGTTATCTGGAAACCCTGTCGCTCAAGGACGCCACGCTGTCCCCCGCCGACCGCCGTCGCTATCTGGGCATCGCCCTGGACCAGAGTCGCAAAGTGGGTGGTCTGGCGCAGTCGCTGCTGGAGCTTGTGCGGCTGGAGCACGGTTTCGTGCAACCGGTGCTGGAGCGTTTTTCCCTGACGGACCTCGCCCAGGACATCTTCCAGAAGTTCGAACTCACCGCCGAAGCACGCAAGGTCGAACTCAAGGCCACGTTCGCGCCAAATGCCTCCGCCGCCTGCGCGGATCTGGGGTTGATCGAGCGGGTGCTGACCAACCTGTTCGACAACGCCCTGCGCCATACCCCGGCCGGTGGCGAAGTCGAACTGGGCCTGCGCCCGCAGGGGGCATTCATCGAAGTCACGGTCAGCGACACCGGGCCGGGGATTGCCCCGGAACTGCGCGAAGGGTTGTTTCTGCGCCCGTTCAATATCGGCGGCGCACGGCGTGATGGCGGGTTGGGGCTGCGGATCGTGCATCGCATCCTGCAATTGCATGGGCGCGAGATTCAGTTGATCGATGTGCCGGGGCGTGGGGCGACATTCAGGTTTTCGTTGCCGATCGATGAGGAGACAGCGACGGCGTTGGCTGAGCGGTCGATGAACCTCAATACACCGAGGCAGGCCTGACGGACCGAGGCGCCTGCATCGCGGGCAAGCCACGCTCCCACAGGATCCCGGTTGTTCGCGGGATTTGCGTACACCCACAACCCCTGTAGGAGCTGGCTTGCCAGCGATGAGGCCAGCCCAGACAACCGAGAGCCTGGATCAGTCCCGATACCCCGGCGCCACTCGCTCCAGCAGTCGCAACAATGCAGCCCAGGCCAATTGCATCGCATCCGGATCAGCCAGCTCCCCCTCGTCCAGCGGCCGCCCCGGGTCGTTGAACTGGCGCTCGGTGTGTTCACACACCTCGGCCGAGGGCAGCACGACCTCTCCCGCCGCCATGGCCGTCAACTGGATTTCACAGGCCTTCTCCAGGTAGTACATGCGCATGAACGCCTGCCCCACCGTTTCGCCGACGGTCAGCAAACCATGGTTGCGCAGCATCAGTACCGACTTGTCGCCCAGGTCTGCCACCAGGCGTTGTTGCTCGCTCAGATCCAGCGCCACGCCTTCGTAGTCGTGGTAAGCGACGCGGCCATGGAACTCCATGGAAATCTGGTTCACCGGCAACAACCCGCACTGCAACGCCGCCACCGCGCACCCGGACCTGGTGTGGGTGTGCAGCACGCATTGCGCATCTTCGCGGGCGCCGTGGATGGCGCTGTGGATCACGAATCCGGCCGGGTTGACCGGGTACGGCGATGGCTCCACGGCATGGCCATCGAGGTCGATTTTCACCAGGTTCGACGCGGTGATCTCATCAAACATCAGCCCATAAGGGTTGATCAGGAAATGATGCTCCGGCCCCGGAATGCGCACCGAGATGTGGGTGAAGATCAGGTCGGTCATGCGAAAGTGCGCCACCAGTCGATAACAGGCGGCCAGTTCTTCACGCAAGCGTTGTTCTGTCGGGCTCATGCGGTCTCCTTCAGCGTACAGGCCTCAAGTCCCTCCCCCAATGCGTCCCAGCCGTCGAAGCCACGACGGGCGATGAACACCAGGCGTGTGGTGACCGCCTGCGCTTCATCCGTGGCCGGCAAAAACTGACTGCGTGTGCCGACGTGTTGCAGCCAGTGCGCCTTGTTGCCTTGCGCCAGCTTGACCAGCCCTTTGACCCGGAACACATCGCTGGGCAATGCCTGCAACCAGGCGCGCAAGCCATCAGTATCGAGGGGTTTGTCGCTCTGCCACAGCCAACTGCTGAACATCTCGCCGTGATCGCCGTCGGACACCCGCGTCAGCGGTTTCACTGTGCGCGGCTCAAGCTCCAGATCGGTGTCGAGCCACAGCGCATCGGGCAATTGCGCCTGCACGCTTTCATGCACTCGCGTCCGCAGGCCCAACGCCTCGCGCAACGCCTGCAACTGCGGTTCATCAACCAGATCGGTCTTGTTCAACAGCAGCAAGTCGGCGGCCGCCACCTGCGCCCGCGCCAGTCGTGCGTACTCACCGTCGAGTTGCAGATGACGGGTCGCGTCGACCACGGTAATCACCATGTCCAGTTGCATCTGGCTGCGCAGTTGCGGGTAGGCCAGGGTCTGCACGATGCGCTGCGGGTCGGACACGCCGCTGCACTCGATGACGATGCGTTCCAACCTTGGTTCAAGCTGCGCCAGGCTGCCCAGTTGCGCCAGCAGGTCTTCCTGCACGGTGCAGCAGATGCAGCCGTTTTGCAGGCTGTACACCGCGTCGGTGACTTCGGAAACGATGGCCGCATCGATGTTCAGCTCACCGAAATCGTTGACGATCACCGCCAGTCGGCTGCCTTCGGCACGGCGCACCATGCGGTTGAGCAACGTGGTTTTACCGGCGCCGAGGAAACCCGAGACGACGGTCACGGCGATTCGTTGGGAAGTCATTCTGCCTTGCCCTCCAGCACCGGTGGTTCGCCCTGCCACACGGCCTTGAGACCGAGCGATTCCAGCGTCGAGTGGCGGTCGTAAACCAGTTGCCCTTCGACGAAGGTCAGCAGCACCTGAGTCTTGTGGATGTAGTTGCGCGCAGGTGCGGCGAACAGGTCACGGTCGATCACGATCAGGTCCGCTGCCTTGCCCACCTGCAAGCTGCCGGTGCTGTGTTCCAGGCCCATGGCGATCGCGCCGTTGCTGGTGATCACGCTCAGCGCCTGTTCGAGGCTGATCGGGTCGCCGAAGCAGGCCGGGTCGTCGTTCCACGGGTTCTGCCGGGTGATCATGGTTTCCAGCGCCAGCCACGGGTCGATGGACGCCACCGGCCAGTCGGTGCCCATCACTGCGGTGCCGCCGGCGGCGAGCACGCCCTTGAAATCGTAGATGCGCTTGAGACGTTCCTGGCCGTAACCGGAGCGCGCACCGCTGGCGAATGGCGTCGGGTACCAGGCGGCCGGAGAGAATTCGGCGATGACATTCAGCTCCTTGAAGCGCGGCAGGTTGCCGGGGTGCAGCAAGGTGCTGTGGGCGCACTGGTGGCGCACGCCGCTGAAACCGTTGCGACGACGGGCCTCGGCCACGGCATCGAGGAACACGTCGGAGGCGCCGTCGCCGGTGCAGTGGGCGATCACGCGGATGCCCTTGCGGTCCATGTCCACCACCATGTCGGTGATGTGTTCCGGGGTCAGGTTGAGCTTGCCGCGCCAGCTCTTTTCCTCTGGCCACGGGGTCAGCAGGTACGAAGACTTCGGCTCCACGGTGCCGTCGAAGTGGAACTTCACCGCGTTGGCGCTCAGGCGTGCGCTGCGGTAGTAGTGACGCTCGCCGGCCAGCAGTTCCCAGCGGCGACGCACCGGAAAAATGTCGTCCTGCCAACTGATCGCCGCTTCGATGCGCACGGTCAGCTCGCCGCTGTCGTCCAGCTCCTTGAGCGCTTGCAAGCGCTGTTCGCAGACGTGCACGTACTTGCTCGCCGTGACGCCGCGCGAACTCTGGAAATGCACGCCATCGCGATAGGCGCGGCGCAGCACGCTGACCGAGGTCGGCGGCATGGCGGCGTGGATCATCGCGTAGGCGCCGTCGATCATCAGGCCGGTGGGTTCGCCGGTCAGCTCGTCACGCTCGAAATAGCCGTTGCGCGGATCAGAGGTGTTGCCATCGATGCCGGCCAGTTCCAGGGCCTTGGAGTTGACCATCATGGTGCCCCACATGCGGTCGAGCAGCGCCACCGGACGGTCCGGCATGACGCTGTCGAGCCAGGCGCGGCCCGGGGTCAGGCCGGCTTCGCGGAAGGTGTAGCGCACCCAGTATTGACCGTAGATCCAGCCATCGCCGGGATGGCTGTCGGCGTAGGCTAGGATGCTTTCGCGCAGTTGCTCCGGAGTCGGGTCTTCGATGCCGACGTCGAGGTCATCGGCGTAGCGCGGCGCCAGCGCGAGGTCGGGGTGAGTGTGCATGTCGTGCAGGCCCGGCATGCAGAACGCGCCTTGCAGGTCATGCACGCGGGTGTTCGGGCCCTTGAACATTTCGATCTGGCCGAGGCTGGCAACGCCGATCAACTTGCCGTCGCGGATCGCCACGGCCTCGGCCCACGGGTTGGCCGGGTCCTGGGTGTAGATACGCCCATTGGCGAGGATCAGGTCGGCGTAGGTCCCCTGCGCGGAATGGGTAGAGGAAAAGTTATCGGACTCAGCCATGTAAGCCACCTTTGAGTTCAGGAGATTGAAAGGTCTACCGGGCACTGTGCGTGTTGGCGACCTGAAAAATTTGTTGTTGTTTTAGTCCGCCAGAAACGTTGCGGCGTCGACCTCGATCATCACCGGTTCGGTAATGTTGGCGAGTTGCCCCAGCAGCTTGCGCAAACCTTGCAGATTGTTGGCCCGGTGATGGCTGACGTGGCAGCTTTGCGCGAGGGCGGCGAAGTCCGGCGTGAGGATGTCCACCCCCAGCAACGGCACCGCTTTGGCATTCATGTAGTCGCGGATTTCGGCGTAGCTGCTGTTGTTCCAGACCAGCAGGATCACGCCGACACCGGCCTCTTTGGCGGCGATCAGTTCGGCGCTGGAAAACTGCAAGCCGCCGTCACCGACCAATGCCACCACCGGGCGCGATGGTTGGGCGAGCTTGGCGCCGATGGCGGCGGGCAACCCGTAGCCGAGGGTGCCGTAGCCGCTGCCGGCGTTGAACCAGCTGTTGGGGGTTGGCGCACGGTAGCCGAGAGCGCCCTGATACACCGGTTGAGTCGAGTCGCCGACGATCAGTGGCTGCGGCAGGTGGTCACGGACGGTATCGAGCAACGCTTGCATACGGCCCTGTTTCGCGCTCCAGCCAGCACGTTCGATGGCGTTGACCCGGCTCACCCGCTCACCTGCCCAGGCCGAATCAGCCTGGCGTTGCGGCAGGCGTTCCAACAGCGCAAGCAAGCCCTGTTCGGCATCCCCCAGCAAACCGACCGTGGCCGCTTGTACACCGAGGATTTGCAGCGGATCGATGTCCAGGCGAATCAGCGGCGCCTTGAACGCCAACGGGCCGAGGCCGAAAAAGTCGTAGTCGGTTTCACCCAGTTCGGTGCCGACCGCCAGCACCACATCAGCTTCGGCGATCAGTTCGCGACCGTGAGCCGACGACTGCACGCCGTCGAGCAACAACGGATGTTCCGGGGCCAGCAAACCGCGGGCATTGGTGGTCAGCGCCACGGGAGCCTGCAAGCGTTCGACAAGTGCGCTCAGGGTTTCGGCCGCCCGGCGCGCGCCACCACCGGCGAGAATCAATGGACGCTTCGCGTTGCTGATCAGCGCAACCGCTGCATCAATGTTTTCTGGCGCAGGGGCTGGCGCGGCAGGCAACGCACGCGGACGCAGGTCCAGGCCGTCGGCCGACATCTCCAGTACATCCAGCGGAATCTCGATGTGCACCGGCCGCGGCCGCGTGCAGCCAAACAAGGCAAAGGCCCGCGCCAGCACTTCCGGCAATTGCGCTGGATGTTGCAGCGTATGGCTGAAGGCGCAGACCCCGGCGACCAGTGCGCGCTGATCCGGCAGTTCATGCAGGTGGCCATGGCCCAGGCGCAGGTGTTCGCGACGGTTGCAGGTGGAGATCACCAGCATCGGCACCGAGTCGGCATAGGCCTGGCCCATGGCGGTGATGATGTTGGTCATGCCCGGGCCGGTAATGATGAAGCACACCCCGGGCTTGCCGCTGGCGCGGGCATAACCGTCGGCCATGAACCCGGCGCCCTGCTCGTGGCGCGGGCTGATGTGCTTCAGGCGACTGCCGTGCAGGCCACGGTACAACTCGACGGTGTGCACGCCGGGAATGCCGAAGACGGTTTCAACACCATAACCTTCCAGCAACTGAACGAGCGCCTCGGCACAACGGGTCATGCAGCACCTCTTGGATAAGGGGCCACCTCGGCCCAACGACGAATGGGGCTAGTATTGTTGAATCAACCGATACAACAATCGATTTTTTTTGGCCTGACTGTTCGATTTACGTCACCATACGAGCCATTCAAAACAAACAACGGGATGGATTTATGCGCTTTCCTTCGATGACAGCCCTTCGCGCGCTGGATGCGGTTGCCCGCACAGGCAGCGTGTCGGTCGCGGCCCGTGAACTGAACCTGACCCGCAGCGCCATCAGCCACCAGATCAGCAAGCTCGAGGAGTGCGTCGGCTTTGCCCTGACCGAGCGGATTGGCCGGGGCATCGGCCTGACGTATCAGGGCGAACGTTATGCGCGGGAAGTCCACGGGATTCTGTTGAACCTGCTCGACGCCGGGCAGTTGATCGACGATCAGGAGATTTCCGGCCGGTTGTGCGTCAGTTGCGCTCCGGGCTTCGCCACCTATTGGCTGTGCCACCACATCGGGGCGTTTCTACGCCAATACCCGCAGGTGCAACTCCAGCTCATTTCGCCCCGTACCCCGGATGACGTGAACAATCCGGCCGCCGACCTGTTCATCGCCTACGGGATCGGCGACTGGCCGGAGGTGATCGTTGAAGAGATCGTGGCGTTGCGTTTCTTCCCGGTGTGCAGCCCGCGCCTGATCAACGCCCTGGGCGGCCTGAAAACCCCGCAGGAACTGAGCAACTACCCGTTGCTGCACATGACCGACTACTCGGACTGGCGCGTGTGGCTGACCACCGCGGGCGCCTCGGGGGTCAACGCGGTGAGCGGCATCCTCTTCTCCGATGCGCACTGCGCACAGTCCGCCTGCATTGCCGGCCAGGGCATCGCCATCGGCGACAACCTGATCAGCGGCGATGCCTTGTCCAAGGGTCTGCTGGTGCGGCCGTTCGACATCACCATCGATCTGCACCGTGGCTATTACCTGGCGGCCGACCCGCAAAAAGCCGAGCGCGCGGTGGTCCAGGCGTTCAGCAATTGGGTCAAGACGCAGTTACAGTCATCCCACCAGACCTGGCAGGACACCCTCTGACGACAGGTCGGATAGGCCCTGGCAACTGCTGATCTGTAGGAGCCGGCTTGCTGGCGATGGCGGCCTGAAGAACGCTATCGCCAGCAAGCCGGCTCCTACAGAAAAGCGGTCGATGCACCTTCAAAAATTGAGTAATAAAACTAACCAATACGCGCAAAATAATTCCATTGATGTAGCGATATTTTTAACAATAATGAGTCCCCAAAGCCCATTTCGGATCTGCATCCGTCCTCGTACGTCATATGGGCAATAAAAAGGGGAACCTCATTGTGTCCAGCCGTTCAGCGGTTCAGCTCAGCGCTCAAGGTATCAGCCAGTATTACGGCCGTTTCGCGGCGCTGGATAACGTCGATCTCGACGTTCGCCAAGGCGAGTTTCTGACCCTGCTGGGTCCGTCCGGCTCGGGCAAGACCACCTTGCTGATGATCCTGGCCGGCTTCCTCAGCCCGACGTCGGGCAAGCTGATGGAGCAAGGCGTCGACATCATCAGGCGCTCCGCCGAGAAGCGGAACTACGGCATGGTGTTCCAGGGTTATGCGCTGTTCCCGCACATGACCGTCGCCGACAACGTCGCCTACCCGCTGCGCATCCGCAAAGTAGCGGCCGAAGAACGCAACCGTCGGGTCAAGCACATCCTTGAAGTGGTCGGCCTCGGCGCGCACATGCACAAGAAGCCATCCGAGATGTCCGGCGGCCAGCAGCAGCGCGTGGCGATTGCCCGGGCACTGGTGTTCGAGCCGGAACTGCTGCTGCTCGACGAGCCGCTGTCGGCGCTGGACAAGAACCTGCGCGAACAACTGCAAACCGAACTGCAACGCATCCACCGCCAGGTCGGCACCAGTTTCGTCTTCGTCACCCATGACCAGAACGAAGCCCTGGCGCTGTCGTCGCGCATCGCGATTTTCAACCACGGCAAGCTGACCCAGGTCGACACCCCGGAAAACATCTACAACCGCCCCGAGAGCCGTTTCGTCGCCGAATTCCTCGGCAAGATGAACCTGTTCCCGCTGGACAACCTGACCCGCAACGGCCAGACCGCCAGCGGCCGTTGCGGCACCAGCGTGCTGCATGCGCAGGCCCCGAACGCCCTGAGCGCCGCACCGATCGTGCTGGCCGTGCGCCCCGAGCACATGGAACTGCACAGCGCGTGCCCGACCCGGGATGGCTACAACGTCATGCCCGCACAGCTCACCGACAAGGTCTACCAGGGCTCGAGCACGCATCTTTCCCTGAAAGTCGGCGGCGACACCTTGCCGATCAATCTGTCCGTGCCGGGCAATCACCCGGGCGCCTCGATGCCCGGCGGCGCGCCGGTGTGGCTGAGCTGGCCGGTGCAGCAAAGCTTCCTGCTCCAGGCTTGACCCTTAAAAAATTGCGTCACAAAGCTCTCTTCCAATGACAACAAAAAGGCCGGTGCCCACGCAGGTGCCTGCCGACTGAGGACTTGCCCATGCGCCAGGATCACCAACAAGACTGCATCGAAGTGCTTATCGAAAAGGCCCGTGACGGTCAGATCAACCGTCGCACCTTCATCCAGGCCATGGGCCTGCTGGCTGCCGTGCCATTGGCGCTGCGCAGCGGCATCAGCTGGTCGGCGGACAAGCCACTGGTGGTGGTCAACTGGGGTGGCGATGCGCTGAACGCCTTCCGCTCGGCATGGACCGACACCTTCACCAGGAACACCGGCATCCAGGTGCGCATCGACGGCGCCGGCCCGACCGAAGGCGCCATCCGCTCGCAACTGGCCAGCGGTCAACCGAGCTGGGACGTGGTCGACGTCGAGAGCTACAGCGCCATTGTGCTGGGCCGGGAAAAGATCCTGCAGCCGCTGGACTACAACGTGATCAAGCGCGATCAGGTGGCTCCGGCACTGGCCTCCGACTTCGGCATTGCCAGCTACCAGTTCAGCTACGTGATGGCCTGGGACAGCGAAAAATTCGGTGAAAACGGGCCCAAGACCTGGGCCGATTTCTGGGACGTGAAGAAATTCCCCGGCAAGCGCACCTTGTACAAATGGATGAACGGCATGCTCGAAGCGGCCCTGCTCGCCGACGGCGTTCCGGCCGACCAGCTGTACCCGCTGGACGTGCCACGGGCGATGAAGAAGATCGACGAGATCAAGCCGCACGTGCTGTCGTTCTGGAGCTCGGGTGCCGAGAGCCAGCAACTGATGGTCGAGGGTGAAGTGTCGGTCGGTGCGATCTGGCACACCCGCGCCAAGCTGCTCAGCGAAGACACCGACAACCGCGTGCGCTGGAGCTTCGACAACGGCTTCATCAACTCCAGCAGTTGGGCGGTGCTCAATGGCAACCCGGGCGGCACTCAGCCAACCATGCAGTTCATCCAGCAAGCGTTGCAACCCGAAGGCCAGCTCAAGCTGTTTGAACTGCTGGGCAACGGACCGTCCAACAGCGCCACGGAAAAACTGATGTCGGCCAAGCAGCTCGAAGCCAACTGCGCCTCCGAAGAAAACCTGAAAAAGCAGATCGCTCTCAACGCCCAGTGGTACGCCGACAACTATTCCAAAGCCCTGGAAGAGTACCTGACGCGGTTGTCCAAGTGAGCCTGTGACCATGACTACCACCCTGACCTCAACCCTGACCAGCCCCAAGCCCCGCTTCAGTTCGCCGGGCCTGGAGCGCGGCTTGCTGCTGTTCCCGCTGCCGGTGTTGCTGCTGGTGTTCTATGTGCTGCCGTTCCTCGGCGTGGTCGGCTGGAGCTTCTCGCTGCCCACTCCGGGCATCGAGCAGTACCAGCGCATCGCCACGGACCCGGCCATCCACGAGATGCTCTGGCGTACCTTGCGCCTGTGCCTGACCGTCAGTGGCCTGGCCTTGATGATCGGCTACCTGCTGGCCTACTGCTGGGTGTTCAGCCCGCCGTTCTGGCAGCGCGTGGTGGAGATCTGCATCTTCATTCCGTTCTGGATTTCCGTGCTGGTGCGGGCCTTCGGCTGGCTGATCGCCCTGCGCAGCAACGGCGTGCTCAACAACGGGTTGATGGGCATGGGCTTGATCGATCAGCCGCTGCAACTGAGCCGCAATGAAATCGGCGTGGTCATCGGCATGCTCCACGTGATGATCCCGTACGCAGTGTTCCCGCTGCTGTCGACCATGCGTCAACTCGATCAGCGTGTGCTCATGGCCTCGCGCGGCCTTGGTGCCGGTGCCCTGCGCACCTTCTGGCAAGTGCTGCTGCCGCAGACCCTGCCGGGCATTCTCGGTGCCTTCATCATGGTCTTCGTGTTCTGCCTGGGCTTCTTCATAACGCCGGTGCTGCTGGGTGGCGGGCAAACGGTGATGATCGCCGAGTATGTGTTCCTGCAAATGTTCCAGACCAGCAACTGGGGCCTGGGGGCTGCACTGAGCGTCGTGCTTCTGGCGTTGGTCAGTGCATTGATCTGGGTGCTGCTGAAAATGACCCGCGTGAACCGACTGGTAGGCTGAGATATCTATGAATACCCATCGCACAAGCCTGAGTACCCGCCTGCTGGCCGTGGTCGCCATGGCCTTCATGCTGTTCCCGCTGCTGACGGTCATTCCGGTGTCGTTCACCAGCAAACGCTTCCTGTCGATGCCCGAAGGCAACTGGTCGCTGCGTCACTACGAAGCGCTGGTGAGCAACCCTGACTGGTTCCACGCGATCAGCCAGAGCCTGACCATCGCCTTCGCCACCAGCATCATCGCCACGTTGCTCGCGGCGAGTTTCAGCCTGGGCATCTGGTACATGCGCTCGAAATGGGCCACGGCGCTGATGGGCCTGGTGCTGTTGCCGATGGCGATCCCGCCGGTGATCTCCGCGCTGGTGCTGTACTTCATGGAGACCAAACTCGGCCGCTTCGCACCGGGCATGGGCTACGACACCCTGACCGGCGTGGTGATCGCCCACGTGATCATGGTGGTGCCGTACGGCGTGGTGACCATGCTGGTGGCGTTGAGCAACGTCGACCGACGCATCGAACTGGCCTCGCGCAACCTCGGCGCCAGCCTGATGCAGACCACCTTCATGGTGATCTTGCCGAACCTGAAACTGGGCCTGGCCTCGACTGCCCTGCTGGGGTTCGCCTTGTCGTGGGAAGAGGTGGCGGTGACGCTGTTCATCACCAGCGTCAACGTCGACACCTTGCCCAAACGCATCTGGAGCGGCCTGCGCGATAACGTCGACCCGAGCGTCGCGGCGATTTCGGTGTTGCTGATCAGCCTGACCTTGTTGGTATTGATTGGCCGGTTGGTGGTGCAGCATCTGGCGGACAAACGCGCGCAGAAACTGCAGCATTCCTGAGCACTGCACATCCCTGTAGGAGCGAGCCTGCTCGCGATGGACGTCAACGATAACGCGCTCATCCTGGATGAACGCGGTGTCCTTGAGACCATCGCGAGCAAGCTCGCTCCTACAGAGTATCGGTTTATCCAGAACAAACGCGTGATCGTAAGCGCCCATCGCGAAAGCAAAAACTTGACCAGCCGCCTGTTCGCCCGTGACAACGTCGCCCCGGTCCAATAGATTAGTCGGCCTGAAAAAGCCCCCGTGCTTTCTCGCCCCTATTCAAGTTCAAAGAAGTAGTGAAATTTCAATGTCCGATTCCAACACCGCCGAATCCGTAGTTACCCTGTCGTCCAAAGCGGAATACGAAAACTCCATCAATCTTTCACAACACGTTCCCCAGGCAAAAACCATCAGCGAGATGGTGCTGGACGCTTTCCAGTCCACCCGCGAAAGCGATCAGATCCGCGAACTTCGCGTCGCGATCCGCCAGGCCCACGACAGTTTCGACGACGACAAGGCCTACGAACTGATGGGCCAGCTCAAGCAGCTCAAGGACGCCGAGTCGGCAGACATCGCCGCCCTGGAAGACCTGAGCATCAAATTCCCGATCAGCCGCATCCTGTCCAGCTTCAAGGATGATCCGGCGTTCCAGGAAATCGTCTACGGCCTGGCCCTGAAGGTGCTGAACCAGACGCATCAGGCCATCAGCAACCCGAGCGGCGGCAAGAGCAAGGCGGCCAAGGCCAAGAAAGAACTCGAAGTGTTCACCATCAGCAAGGACGGCGTGAGCGTCACCCTGCCGCTGCGCACCCCGCGCTCGCGCCTGAACGTCGACCGCGAGGCCCTGGAGTTCCTCGGCTTCACCTTCGTTGGCGAAGGCGAAGAGGCAGAGCTGGAAAGCGAGACTTTCCTGGACAACAGCGGCGCCGAGCAAGCGGTCAACCGCAAGAACATCATCACCGCCCTGCAGCAGCAGACCGCGTTCGACGGGTACAGCATCGCCGCGCAGTAAGGCCCCTCGCCACACAGTAGTCAGCGACTGACACAAGAGCCCCGCCATCAGTGCGGGGCTTTTTATTGCCCGTGATTCGGGCAAAACCGCGATTACTCTTCCAGTATCGACGCAGAACACCACTTCCCTTCACCCATGAGCACCACGGGTCCGCCTGCGGGGAGCGTCAACTCACTTTCCAGCCCAGACCCCGGTGGTGCAACTGCCGAGGTCATCATGAACACGCCCCCCTTGTATCGCCAGTTGGCCAACCACTACCTGGACGCGATCCGCAGCGGCACCCTGAAAGCCGGTGAACGCTTGCCCTCGATCCGCTTGATGATGGAAAAACACGCCGTCAGCCTGTCGACCGCCGTGCAGGTGTGCCGGGAACTGGAGGACTACGGTGTGCTGGAAGCCCGGCCACGCTCCGGCAACTACATTCGCCAGCCCGACATCGCGCCCAGGCCGGCCCCGTCTGCCCTGGCGCCAGCGCTGGATACCAGCGTCTATGTCGGCATTCATGAACAGGTCTGCGCGGTGCTCAAGGCCAGTCAGCGTGCGACGATCAAGGTCAACTTCGCCAGCGCCTACTGCGCACCGCAGCTTTACCCGTTGAAGACCTTGCAAGACAACATGATCAAGTCGCTGCGCTACGACGCCGATCTGCTCGGTGCCGCAGGCTCGACCTGCGGCAACAGCGCATTGCGCAGCCTCCTGGCGCGTCGGGCGCTGGCCAGCAAGACCCATCTGGCCCCCGAACGGATCGTGATCACCAACGGCGCCACCGAAGCGATCAACCTGGCCTTGCGCGCGGTCACCCGCCCCGGCGACACCGTGGCCGTGGAGTCGCCGACCTTCTACGGCCTGCTGCAAATTCTCGAAAGCCTGAGCCTGCGGGTGCTGGAAGTCCCGGCCTCGGCCCACACCGGGCTCAATCTGGCGGCCCTGCAACTGCTGCTGCAGGGCCCCGAACGGGTCAAGGCTTTGATCGTCATTCCCAACCTGCAAAACCCGCTGGGCAGCATCATGCCCGATGCCAACAAGGCGCGGCTGGTGAAAATCTGCGCCGAGCACAACACGGTGCTGATCGAGGACGACACCTACGGCGACCTGGTGGACAGCGAGCAGCCGCTGTCCACGCTCAAACACTGGGACCGCACCGACAACGTGATCTATTGCGCCTCGCTGAACAAAACCCTGGCACCGGGCATACGCCTGGGCTGGATCAGCGCCGGCAAATGGCACGACCGCGTGGAGATGCTCAAGCACACGCAATCGCGGGGGTGCGAGGTGTTATCGCAATTGGCAGTCAGCGAATTCATGCGTACACCGTCCTACGAACGTTACCTGCGGCGGTTGCGCAAAACCCTGACCCAACAACGTCAACAGATGAGCGAGGCGATCATTCGCTACTTCCCCCTCGGCACCCATGTGACCAACCCCCAGGGCGGTACGCTGTTATGGGTGGAACTGCCGCGCCGGCATTCATCGATGCTGCTTTTTCAGGAAGCGCTGAAGCTCGGCATTCAGATTTCCCCTGGGGATATCTTTTCCAACGCCCATCGTTTCGATCACTTTGTGCGCATTGGCTGTGGCGCGCCGTACTCGCCACGGATTGATGAGGCGCTGCTGACGCTGGGGCGCATCCTGAAAAATCAGGGTTAACCGCGATCCTGTGGGAGCGAGCTTGCTCGCGATAGCGGTGTGTCAGCCACATCAATGTTGAATGTGCTGCCGTCATCGCGGGCAAGCCCGCTCCCACAGGTTTTGGGGTGGTCTTCAGATTGGATTCTGGTGCAGGCAAATGATATGCGGGTCGTCATTCCAATGCGGGAAGCGCTCGGCGATCAGCGGGTCGTGGCCGGGGATGACGTGGTCTTCGCCATCGGCCAGTCGGTCGATCTCGGTGAATGCTTCAAGGGTTTGCGCCAGGTCATCGAGAATCGGAAACGGGCTGCGCTCACGAATGTTGACCCACAAATGCGCAGCATCGGATGCCAGCACAATCCAGCCGCGTCCGGTATTCACCCGCACCACCTGGCTGCCCGGCGTATGCCCGCCCACCGGGTGCAGCGTCACGCCGGGAAGCACCTCGACAACACCGTTGTGCAAACGCATCCGCCCTTCGAACAGCGGCGGCAGCGCCGACATCACATCCTCGACCTCGTAGGTTTTGTTCAGCGTGCGATGGGTCATTTTCGGCCCGGTGCAAAAGCGCAGTTCCGCTTCCTGCAAATGCACGGTCGCCTTGGGGAACAGTCCAAGGTTGCCGGCATGGTCCCAATGCAAATGGGTCAGGATCAGGTGCTCGACCTGCGCCGGGTCGATGTCCAGCTGCCGCAGGGATTCCTCCGGCAGGCGGTACATCTGGCGATTTCGCCGATCCGCCGTGGCTGGTTGAAAACAGGTGTCGACCACGATCACCTGTTGCTCGTTGCGGATGACCCAGAAGTAGTAATCCAGCGGCATCGGCGCATTCGGATCACCGCAGCAGGCGTCGTAGAGAAAGTTTTCCCTGGCGGTGCGCTGGGCGTTTGCGCCGACACGAATAGCGAACACTTCGTACACAGGAGCAGACATAGACACCTCCAGGTTCAGGCGGCCGCCGTGGTTTTGAGGGTCGGACGGAAGTCGAAATCGATCTGGTCGCTGATGCCCAGGTCCCGGGCCAGCTTATGCAGGCCGCTGTAGTCACGCATGATGGTCGCGTTCTTGTTGCTCTCGCGGGTGTCGGCAATGATCAGCGCTGCGTCCTCGACCCCGAGCTGCGTCAGAATCGCCTCCCACATCGAGTAGTCCTGAGCGATAAAAGCGCTCAGCGCCACCGACAGGTTGCGTGCGAAAAATTCCCGCTGCATGGGCTGCATGTTCGCGTACATGACCTTGGCCACTTCGGCGAGCACCTTGCTGTGAGCGTATTCGTCACGATTGTGCAGTTCGGCCACGCGGCGGTTCTGCGGCTGGATGCTCTGGTCGTCCGCGAGCAAATCCAGATACGCGTTGACGCTGATCTCGGCCACCACCGCAAAGGTGATCGCCGCCAAATCCCGCTGCCATTGCTCGGGCAGTGCTTCACGCTGTGCTTTCAGGCGCAGGTAAGTGACAGAGGGGGGCAAGTCCAGATCCTGGTCCAGCGCCCGATCCAGCCGGGTCCGTTCGATGGCGCGCAGGTGCATCAGCGTGTGGTAGTGCTCGTCGATCAGGGTCTGTTGCATGGCCTCGCGAAAATGCCAGTCGTCCTTGCCCAGGTACTGATTGGCGATCACGCTCAGGGCCGGATTGACGATGAGTTCTTCGGCGGTGACGGTGCGCAGGTTGTAGCCGATCCAGCCCCAGGTCACCACGCTGCTCTTGAGCTCGTCGCTCAGGGCCTGGAATTTCGGATGATGGAAGAACGGCACCATGCACTCCGGGTAATCCGGGCGCAGCGGGTCGAACACTTCGTCGATCAGGGCCCTGTCCGGTGCACACACGGACGCGCGCTTGGTCCAGGCCTGGTTGAGCCGCACGATCAGTTGGTGATCGACCTGGGCGATCTCGATTGCTGTTTGCATGACGCGATACCTGTAAGACGCGTACCCGCCAAGGGGTACGCCAAAAGAATGAAGGGCGCCGGAAAAATCAGGCCAGCCAGTAGCGGGTCAGGTTGCGCGCCGGGTCAGTGTAACGACTGCGAGCGTGGATCATTCGCCAGTTGTCCCAAATCAGCAGGCATCCGTCGGGAATCAGTACCGCAACGTTGTGCTCGACGAAGTACGCCTCGCCGAGCGCGGCAAACCGGGCCAGCGGCGAGGTGCTGTTGGCGACCAGGGATTGTTGTAGTGCTTCCCTGGACGGGTTTACATCGCCGTAGTGAAACTGGTTGTAACTGAAACGGAAAATATCGCCGTCCTCCGTTGGCGTGAGGATGTATTCCCTGACCCGCCGTTGCCCCGGTTCACCCGGTTTGGCCGTGGCGACAAACTCTACCGGCGTGTCGTCCAGCCATTGGCGCAATTGCGGCTCGCTGCGTTCCAGAGACTTGAGAAATTCATAACCATCCACCAGGCCGGTGTGCCCGCCACCGCACGTGGCCTGTGTATGGCAGTGCAACGCCAGATAACGCGGCGGCGGCCCGTACACCGGTGCTTCGGTGTGCGGACCGATGCCGTTCATGCTCTGGGAATACGGCAAGTCTTCGTAACCCGGCTTGCGGGTAATGGCAAAGGCCGTCTGGCCGTTGAACTGCGGAATGATCGGACCGAACGCCTGCAAGTTGCCTACGACATCATCGGCAAATTCGTCCGGAGTCAGCACAGTCCAGCCCAGCGTCGACAGTTCTTCATGACGATGGCCGAGCGAGATGCACGGTTGAGACGCAACAATCCCTTGGTCTGACATGGTGAGATTCCTGGCAGGTGATCAGGCGTTTACGGTTGAGGTGTAAGCGGCAATGAGGTCGCGGCAGGTATCGCCCGGTCGGTAACGCTGCTCATCGATGCTCTGCACCGGGGTGATTTCAGCGGCGGTACCGGTGAGAAAACACTCGTCGAAGTCGCCAAGCTCCGTAGGCAGAATCGTGCGTTCGACCACTTGATAATCCAGCGCCCTGGCCAGCTCGATCACGGTCTGGCGGGTGATGCCGTTGAGGAAGCAATCCGCCAGCGGCGTGTGCAGCGTCCGGCCTCTGACGAAGAACACATTGGCGCTGGTGGCTTCGGCAACGTGGCCGCGCCAGTCGAGCATCAGTGCATCGTGGTAACCGCTGTTCTCGGCGTCGTGCTTGCTCAGCGTGGCGATCTGGTAATGCCCGGACGCCTTGGCTTCGAACGGGCTGCTGCACGGTGGCGGGCGACGCCAGGTCGCGGTTTTCAAGCGGATGCCGGCCATGCGCGCCGCCGGATCGAAATAGCTCGGCCACTGCCAGCAAGCGATGGCCACATGCACTCGGTTGAAGCGCGCCGAGGTGGAAATCATCTCGCTGCCCCGCCAGGCCACCGGCCGCAGATAACCGTCGACCACCTGGTTGCGTTGCAGCAGTTCATGGCTCGCCGCCTCCAGTTCAGCCAGCTCATGGGGGATGGCAAAGTCCATCAGTTGCGCCGAGCGATACAAGCGCTCGCTGTGCTCGCGCAGCTTGAAGATCTTGCCGTTGTAGACCCGCTCGCCTTCATACACGGTGCTCGCGTAATGCAGGCCATGGGTCAGCACATGCAACTGCGCCCGGGACCACTCGACGAACTCGCCGTCGAGCCAGATAACACCCTCGCGCTGATCAAACGGGATACTGCTCATTTCCATATCTCCCCATTTTTCATGAATTTTCCTACGCCGTTTCCAGCAACACAGGTATCAATTCCGGCACCGCGGCCAGTTCGTTCTGAAAGAAGAACGCACGCTCGCCGAAGGCCGGTTGCAAGTCGTCGAACCAGGTGACGTGCGGATCAAAGCGCGCGTAGAACGTGCGCAACACCCATTGCGGATTGCGTGCCTGGAGGAACTGCAGAACGAAGACCTTTTCCCCGGCGACGGTCTCGATACCGTTGATCAGCACCTTGCCGTAGAAGGTGCTCATGGACGGCCCGCGCACCGTTCGCGCCAGCCCCGACACCGTGCGGTACGCCGCCTGGAAGATCTCGAAGGCCCGCGCCAGCGGCATCGCGAAGTAATGGCTGGGGCCGGTGTCGCGCTCCACGAACATGTAGTACGGCACCGCCCCGAGCCGCACGCCTTCGGTCCACAGCGCGGCCCAATCGGCGGGGTTTTCGTTGATGTGGCGGATCACCGGCGCCTGCATGCGCACCGTCGCGCCCGTCGAGCGAATGCGCTCGATGGCCTGGCGGGCGATGGCCGGGCGGATCTCCACCGGGTGGTTGTAGTGCCCCATGATCGACAGGTTTTTCCCCGCCGCGACGATTCGCCGGAACAGCTCCAGCAGCTCGGGCGCATCCTTGTCGCTGACAAACCGCTGCGGCCAGTACGCCACGGATTTGGTGCCGATGCGGATGTTCTTCAGGTGCGGCAATTCCAGCAGCGGTTCGATGTAACCCGCCAGCGAACGGGTGTTCATGATCATCGGGTCGCCGCCGGTAATCAGCACGTCAGTCACTTCGCTGTGCACCTTCAGGTAGCTGACCAGTTCCCGGGATTCACGGGCATTGAACTTGAGTTCTTCCTCGCCGATGAACTGCGCCCAGCGGAAACAGAAGGTGCAGTACGCGTGACAGGTCTGACCGGCCCCGGGGAAAAACAGCACGGTCTCGCGGTACTTGTGCTGGATACCCGGCAGGACCTTGCCATTGAGGGTGACCCCGTTGTGCGTCAACTGCCCGGCCGGATGCGGATTCATGCGCAGCCAGATCGCCTCGATCCGGCGCTTGATCGCCGCACTGTCATCCAGCTCGATCAGGTGTTTGAGCGAGGCATACTCGTCCGCCAGCAACATGTCCTTGTGCGGGAAAGTCATGCGGAAAATCGGGTCGTCGGGAATGTTGTTCCAGTCGATCAGCGTGCCCAGCACATATTCGTTGGTGCGAAACGGCATGACCCGCGCCACCACGGTCATGGCCTCCTGTAACTCCGGCGTCAGCTTGTGCCAGTAGGGTGTGTCGCGGATGGTGCGTGAGTTATAGGGTGTGTAGCGTTCGTGCTCCGACAGTCCTTGCATGGCCGCGCTCCTGGTGAATGCCCTGAGTGTTGTTAGGCGATGGCCGGCGCTTTGCGCTCTATGTCCATCCACGCCCGGACGCTGTCGCGGTCCCACTGTCGCTGCACATAGGCTTCGAGCCGCGCCGGCACCGGATCACCGTTGGCCACCAGTCGGTTGAGCATGATTGCCAGGTCGGTGTCGGCAATGCTCCAGTCACCGAACAGATGTTCGGCGCCCTCTTCCAGCAAATGGTCGGCGACGAACAACAGACGCTCGACGGCAGCCTGGGCATCGGCGCTCAAGGGCAGATCCTTTTTACCGAAATAGACCAGATCAAACGGGCGTTCCCTGCGCACCACCAGCAAGTCACTGCGCAACCAGGCCTGCAATTGACGGGCACGGGCGCGTTGCTGGATGCCCTGCGGATAAAGTTTTGTATGCCCCGGGGTGAGCTCATCGAGGTACTCGGCAATCGCCGATGATTCCGCCAAGGCAAAATCTTCGTGAACCAGAGTTGGAACTTTGCATGTCAGCGAAAGATCGCGATAAACCGGCAAATAGTTTTCGCGGGCTTTTAAATCAACCGGCACAAGTTCAAATGAAAGTTGCTTTTCCTTGAGCGCCACAAAAGCCGACATCGCAAAAGCGCTGACATGATCGGCGCCGACATACAGTTTTAGCTTGCTGTTTTCCATAGAGCACTCCATTCACTGACTGCAGGGATTAACGTGCATTGGAAGTGATCGTAGTTAGTTGAATGAGGGCTGAATAGATACAGAATTTGTTCGTTTCAATCGATACAGAAAGTTCGTTTACGCGGGCAAACGCAGAGGCAAAAACAGGCTCGGGAGCGGGTCGTGAAGGCAATGAAAAACGTAGGAGTCGGCTTGCCGGCGATGGCGGTCCCGGGAACGCTATCGCCGGCAAGCCGGCTCCTACGAAAAAGCGCTGGTGGGGGGGAATTACGGCTGGGTGGTGATCAGGCCATGGCTGTCGGCAAAGTTCGACAGCAACGCCATTTGCGGCATGTTGCTCATGTTCAGCATCGCCAGAGGCTCGTATTTGCTGGTGTTGACGAAGCCATGCCGGGTCCAGGCCGGCACCAGCAGCACGTCGCCGCTGCTGACGTCGACCCCGTCGGCATCGCCGAGGGTCAACACCCCGCTGCCGCACTGGATGACAAACAGATGCCACCAGGAATGCGCGTGACCGTTGAGCGTCACACCGGGGTTCAGCCATTGCATGGCGATCGCCATCCCAGGCGTCACTTCGCAACCCCCAATGCTTTTGTCATGAGCCAGCGCGACGATATCAACGTCGCTGGCTTCGAGGGTCTGTCGCATTCCCGCCAGTTCGCTGCCTTTCCATACTTTGGGACTTGGCGCTCGATGGTGCAGGCTTTGACGGAAGTCCTTATATGAAAAAAACGCACCTTGAAAGTTATCCATTCGTACGCCCTTTTTATTTTCAACACTTTAGCGCTAAACACTAAGTTAAGGATTCAGCGCTGTAAAGTATGGAAATAACTTACAACACCGATGGACGCAAGGCCGCGATCATGTCCACCTCTATCGCGGCATTCTTGGGTAACTGATAAACACCGACGGTGGTGCGGGTATGTTTACCGGCATCGCCCAATACATGACTGAACACATCCGAGGCGCCGTTGGCCACTTCGCTCAAATCGACGAAATCCGCCGTGGATTTCACATAGACCGTTACCCGGATCAATGACTTGATCTTGTCCAGCGAACCAATCGCATCGACGATCAACGCCAGCCCACGCATCGCACTGATGCTGGCGGCGGCTTGCGCGTCGGCCATGCTGAGGTCCAGCCCGACGCGGCCCGGATAGTGGATCTTGCCGTTCATGCGCGGCACCAGGCCACTGATGTACAGCTCGTCATGATGGCGTATCAGCGGCGCGTAGTGCCCGCCTGCGGTGTTTTCGCCATAGATGTCATAACCAAACTCTTTGGCCAGGGCGATGAAGCGTTCATCGCAGGTCATGTGCTGGATCATGGATCGAACCCTCTTGATCGGTAATGCAAAAAAAACGGCTGCTGGCCAGCTCAACCTGCGGCGCGAGTGGGCGGCGCCAGGCTAGTGACCTCGATGTGTGACTCAATCACTTCGGCCAGGCGCAACAGGTCGTTGCTCAGTTGCCCGTAGTGTTCGTTGAACAACACGATGTGGCCGACGAATGAAAAATTGTCTTTGACCAGCGCGTCGACCGAGTCGCCGATACGCTTGGCGTATTGGCCTTCCACCAGGTCGATGCGCAGCGCGCGGGCGAGAGCCTCGATGTCGGGCATTGTGCGCAGGATGCCGCCGGCCGGCGCCTTGAGCAGGCGAATGCCGCAGTAACCACGGGCCACTGGCTCGTGCTCTTCGGTCTTGCCTTCCACCGCCCAGCGCACCCAGCGTTCCCACGGATCGAAATCGACGAAGGCGCGTTTGGCCAGGTCCCATATGTGCATGCCGCCAGGGCGCATGTTGGTTTCCACGGCGGAGGTCAGGTTGTCGCTGCGCAGGAACACTTCGTTGTGCCAGGCACCGTTGTCCCGGGACACCAATGCCGACATGTGCCGACCGGCCGCCATCAAGCGCGCCTGCACCTCAGCCGCCAGCGGTGCGGGCACGACTTGCTGGATCTCTGCGCGGTAGGCGCCTTCGGTGGTGGTTTTTTCAGTCACCCAGGTGCTGCCGGCCACGTAGTCCCAGCTGTATTCGCGGGCGTTCTGCACCAGCTCTTCGAGAACGATGCCGCCCTCGCGGTAGGGTTTCAGGGCAAGCCAGGCGTCGTCGCATTCCGAAGGGTGATGGATCACGCGACAACCTCGGCTCGCACCTTCGCAGGCCGGTTTGATGAAGGCCTTGCCGCCCAGTTCGACGACGCGCTGGCGCAGTTCCGGCAGGCTTTCGACCCGCGCGGAAAACACCGGCCGGTATTCTTCAGGGGAGCTGCTGGCCGCCGCTTCGAGGCGACGGAAGATCTGCTTGTCCAGGCCCGCCCGTGCCTCGCCCGGGGTAATGCCCGGCAAGCCGAAGTGACTGGCCAGCGCGGCCCCCAGCAGCACGCCGCGATCGGAGAACGGCAGTACGCCGATCAGCTTCCAGCTGTCGGCATTCAGGCACCCCACTACCAGTTCAAGGGACGCCGCCACGTCTTTCTCGGCCAGCGAAGTGCTGCAGACGTGATCGGCCACCTGGTCGTCATGGGGCTGAATCTTCTCGACCAGCAGGATGAGCCTGGCGTTGTAGAGCGACTTGCACAGCTCGCGCAGCTTCTGGATGTCGTGAACTCGACTGCCGTTGTAACCCACCACTACCACGCATGAAGTCGTATTCATTGATGCCCCCGACCCGCAAAGTGAAATCCGCAACGGCGATGACTCAGTCATGCAACGACGCATTGGATTTACGGTTGAGCCAATACCAGGCCAGGATCCCGCCGGCGCCGATGGCGGCGAGGACCAGCGCGTTGTACGGCGCCGGCACCACTCGCATGATCAACACGGTCAGCCCGGCCCCTACCCCCAGGGACACTTCCTTAACGAACATGTTGTTTTGCTTGACCGAAAAGTAATCGAGGTAGCTGAAGGCGCATTCGGCGATCGACAGCAGCGCCACCCAGATCAGCGCCCCGGCGAGGGTCTCGACGTGGAACGCGGATGGCGACGACAGCACGGCAAAGCCGCCGACGATGATCCCGATCACCGCGAGCACCTTGAAGCGCCCCGTGCGCTCGATCAGCTTCATCACCGGCACCTGGGCGAAGACCACCACGGCACTGTTGAGGATCAGCATCAAGCCGTACCAGGCCGGCAGCTCGCCGGTCTTGAGCAGGATCGCCTGGGGCAGGATCGAGAACACCCCGAACAGCTTGATGCCCATGATGATCCCGGCGATTACCCGGGGCAGTTTGCTGCCCCAGTTGCTGCCGGCCTGGCTGGCCGGGCGGGATGCCAGCGGTTCGGTGGTGAAGGTCGCACCGAGGGCGATCGGCAGGCACAGCAGCACGAACGCCGCCGCACCGAGGAAAAACATCGTAGGCGTGAGCAGTGGCGACAACAGGATCAGACCGGCCACCAGGCTGCCCATGTTCATGGCCACGCGGTTGTAGGCCGCGCCTTCCTTGGTTTGGGCCGCTTCGCTCTTGATCAGGTAACCGGCAATGGCAATGCCATAGGCGAACAGTGCGGCGGCAAACATCACCATGCCTTGATTGCTGGTCAGCGCCAGCAGCACCAGGCCAAGGCCGGCACACAGCAGCGTGACGCTCAGGGAGCGGCGGCCAAGCACCAGTAGAGTCAGGGGCAACAGCAGCAGCAAGGCGCGATATCCAAGGGCCAGGATGCTGTTGGTGGCGGTGTCGAGCCAGACGTTGGCCTTGCCCAGCACCGCGAACAGCGAGACAGCGGTGATCATCCGGATCGTGAATAACCGCAGGTTAATGACCGGTTTGGCCACCGCGACCGTTGTTTCGACACCCATGCAGCACCTCAGGAACCGGGAGAACGCCCGCCAACAAAGGCCGACACTCGGAAAAGTCTGTAAGGGCATGGTAGAGAGAGAGGCTTGTCCTGATCAGAGCAAGTTCGTATAGAATCCAACAAACTTTACTGCCGGAGAGACCAGTAAAATGCAGGTTCAACGCGCAGTCATTGCCGCCATTGAATTCCAGCCCGGCGTGCCGCTGGTGCAGCAGATCGTCGATCAGCTGACCCGGGCGATCAGCACCGGTGGCCTGCCCCATGGCGCCAAGCTGCCGCCGATTCGCGAACTCTCCGACTTGATGAACGTGGGCAAGTCCACGGTGGTCGATGCACTGGACCGCTTGCGGGCCAAGGGGCTGGTGGTGTCTCGCCAGGGCTCCGGGCATTACGTGCATCGCTCCGAAGCGGCGCTGAAAAGCGGCACCGGCCCGGACCTGCAACCCCAGGACACCCTGAGCGTGGTACGCCGCGCACTGCTGCTGGACAACGGCGCGCTGCGCCCCGGCTGCGGTTTTCTGCCGACCTCGTGGCTGCCCGCCGAAGAATTGCAGAAAGCCGTGCGCAGTACCCTGCGAGCGACGTCGTTGCGCATGGGCGAGTACGGCGTGGCCGGCGGATATCTGCCGTTGCGCCAGGCCCTGCGGGTCAAACTGGCGACCTTCGGCATCGAAGCGCCGGTGGACCAGATCATCACCACCGCCAACACCATGCAGGCCATCGACCTGTTGATGCGCCTGCTGGTCAAACCCGGCGACACCGTGCTGCTCGACGATCCGTGTTACTTCAACATGCACGCCAACCTGGCGCTGCACGGGGCCAAAGTCATCACCATTGCGCGCAATCGCGACAACATCGACCTGGACGCGTTCGAGCAACTGCTGATCGCCCACAAACCCGTGCTGTACATGACCAACAGCACCCTGCATAACCCCACCGGCCACTCGTTCACCCCAGCCCAGGTGTACCGCTTGCTGGAACTGAGCCACCGCCATGGCTTCCACATCGTCGAAGACGATCTGTACTGCGACATCCAGCAACGCCGCACCCCGCGCCTGGCGGCCAGCGGGCTGGACAACGTGAGTTACGTCTCCGGCTTCTCCAAGACCCTGACCGCCAACAGCCGCGTCAGCTACACCGTACTCTCGCCACAATTGGCGGCACGCATGGTCGCGCTGAAAATGGCTTGCGGCGGGGTGACGTCGGAACTGGCGGAGCAGATCACCTGCACCATGCTCAGCGATGGCAGCTATGCCAAACATGCGCGGCGCACGGTGGATCGGTTGTATGAATCCAATAGTCGTGTGGCGGGTTGGCTGGCCGAGGCCGGGTGTTCGCTGTCGTCATTGCCGGGTGAAGGCGTATTTATCTGGGCGCGGTTGCCGGACGGCTTGCACGCCGAGAACCTGGCTCGCCAGGGGCTGGAGAACAACATGGTATTGGCGCCGGGCACGTTGCTGAGCAAAGCGCCGGATGCCAGCCAGTTCCTGCGATTCAACGTGGCTCACAGCGACAGCTTGCAGGTGCGGGAACGGTTTTTCCGGTTGCTCGAAAAACCAGGTAAATAACTGCCACTCACCGATCCTGTGGGAGCTGGCTTGCCAGCGATGAGGCCGTCACATCCAGCATCAATGTCGCCTGACACACCGCCATCGCGGGCAAGCCCGCTCCCACAGGGCCTGCAGTGTCCCGGCCATCCCCGGCCACCAGATCGCTACGATTGCCGACCTCATCCTTGCCCGCTAACTTCGCCCGGTCGCTGCCAATTCAGCGACCGGGCCTGAGAACCCGGGTAAGATACGGGCGCACAAGCGCCACCAATCACGATTGCCGGCGCTTTTTTTATGCCAGTACATTCGTGCAATGGCGGCTGTGCGTGGGAGACCTTCGGGTCTGCCGGATTCCTGTATCTCCGGTTTCTCAGCCCGCGCATAGCTGCCACCCATTCGCCTGAGAACGAACGTGGTAGCTCTCAACTTGATTCGGGAGCTTTACTCATGAATGCTATTGGTCTGTCTGCTTCAAACGTCATTCACCACCTACCAACCAACAGGAGGTGAAGCCCAATGACCATTCCCCAAGACCTCAAAACCATCGGCCTCACCCCCTTCTCCTACCACGCCAACGAACCCCTGTTCCGCATCAATGCCGGCGTCCCGGTAACCGAAGCCCTCTACCACGCCTCCGACCTGCTCCACCTCGCAAAACTGCTCGCCTCAGACGCAGCCATGGTTCGCGACTCCGACCGACACGCCTGGGCCTCGCACTTTTTGCAGGACATGAGCAAGGCAATCATCGATGACGTGGTTAAGGTGCTCGATGCACCGTGTAACAACCGCGCGTGAATGAAAAAGCCCCGCGTTTCGTTTGAAACGCGGGGCTTTTCAGATATTCGACGATGTGATCAGACGACTGCCAGTCGATCAACCATATCCGGAAACTTCTCAACCAACCTGATCAGCAAGGCGGCCTGAGCATTGGGCTTCGACTTTTCCTGCTCCCAGTTTCTCAGGGTGCTGGGACTGGTTCGAATTCGCTTGGCGAAAACAGCCTGGGACATGTGTAGCTTTTCCCGTAGCGCAACGATTTCTTGCGCCCCCACCTCAGGTGCAGGGATGTCCTCCACAACCGTATTGCGCAATGTAATCTTGCCTTCGCGTTGAGCCGCCATCTCATCAACGCCCTGCATCAACTCTGCAAACAGGTCGCGTTTTTTCATGGGGTACCTCGTTTTTTCAACTCTATCTCTATGGCTTTCTTGAGCACCTTCTCTTGGTCGGCGGTCAAATTCTCAAGCTCATCTTTGTCATAAATTGCAAACATCCAGAACTGGCCATCATTCATAAGCCAATAATAGATAACCCGCAAGCCACCTCGCCTACCTTTACCTCGGCGTCCATCAGCCCAACGCAGCTTTCGGAAACCGCCTGTTCGAGGCATGACATCACCCGCTTGCGGGTTCAACTGCATGTGCGACTGCAACGCACGATACTCATCGTCCGTCAGATAATTACCAACGGTAGCAGTGAAAGATGTGGTTTCGAAGAATACGGTTCGCATTAGCCAACTATAAGCAAACTGCCTATAGTCAGGCAACCATCGAAACATCTACCTGACGAGCAGCCCTTGCGACTTACCCCAACAAAAAAGCCCCGCTCTTCTCTCGAAGGCGGGGCTTTTCTTTAAAGCATCCGACGCTTAAGGCGCGTACGTCAGCAGCAACTCGGTCGGCACTTTGAAGTCCAGGGACATCATCACGCTCAACGCGGTAATGGTGAAGATCGAGAACACGAACAACTTGCGTGCCCAGACCGTGTCATCCACTGCCTTGTAACCGGTCCAGGCCATGTACAACCAGTACATGCCCATGGCCGCGGCGACGGCGAGGTAGCTCATGCCGGCGTAGCCGCTGAAGGTCAGCATCAAGGTCGCCACGAGGAAGGCCAGGATGTAGATCAGGATGTGCTTCTTGGCCACCTGGATACCGCGCTTCACTGGCAGCACCGGAATCGATGCGGCCAGGTAATCGTTGAAGCGGAAGATCGCGATGGCGTAGGAATGCGGCATCTGCCACAGGCTGAACATCACCAGCAGGGTCAGCGCGGCCATGTCGAAGGTGTTGCTGACTGCGACATAACCGATCACTGGCGGCATGGCGCCCGACAGGCTGCCCACCAGCGTGCCGTGAACCGACTTGCGCTTGAGGTACAGGCTGTAGAAGCCGACGTAGATCACGAAGCCGATGACTGCGAACAGCGCGGCCAACGGGTTGGCCACCTTGTACAACAGCGCAACGCCGGCGACACCCAGGACGGTCGCATAGATCAGGGCCAGTTTCAGGGAGATCAAGCCCTGCACCAGCACCCGGTTCTTGGTGCGTTCCATCTTCAGGTCGATGTCGCGGTCGATGCAGTTGTTGAACACGCAACCGGAGGCAACCACCAGGGACGTGCCGATCATGGCGGCCAGGAAGATGGCCAGATCGACATGCCCTTTGGAGGCCAGGAAAAATCCGCCTGCCACAGAAAGCACGTTACCGAAAATGATCCCCGGTTTGGTGATTTGGATAAAGTGCTTAAGGGACATGCGGATCTACCTCACTTCGCCATCATGAACGTGTGGATGCTGAACATGATCCACAGCGACAAGCCAACCAGCAGGACAATCACGATCGCGGCAAAGACAAACGCAATCACGTTGTTACGCTGCGCGGCCGAACGGTCCAGGTGGAGGAAGTACACCAGGTGCACCAGCACCTGGATGACGGCCATCGCGACGACGATCATCAGGGTGATCGACTTCGGCAGCGTCGGGTACATCACCAGACCGAACGGGATCAGGGTCAGGATCACCGACAGGATGAAGCCGATACCGTAGGACTTGACGCTGCCGTGACCGGCATCGTGGCTGTCATGGGAGTGTGTGTTAGCCATTTACATAGTCCCCATCAGGTAAACAACGGTGAATACGCAGATCCACACGACGTCCAGGAAGTGCCAGAACAGGCTCAGGCAGCTCAGACGGGTCTTGTTGGTCGCCGTCAGGCCGTTTTTCTGCACCTGGTACATCATGATCGCCATCCAGATCAGACCGCTGGTCACGTGCAGACCGTGGGTGCCGACCAGGGTGAAGAACCCGGACAGGAAGCCGGAACGGCTAGGGCCGTAGCCCTCGGAGATCAGCATGTGGAACTCGTTGATCTCCATGCCGATGAAGCCGGCACCGAACAGGAAGGTCATGGCCAGCCAGCCCAGGACCTGCTTCTTGTTGCCACGGAAGAACGCCAGCATGGCGAAGCCGTAGGTGATCGAACTGAACAGCAGCAGAGCGGTTTCGCCCAGTACGTATGGCAGTTCGAAGATGTCGTGGCCCGACGGGCCACCCGCTACGTTGTTAACCAGTACCGCGTACGCCGCGAAGATCGACGCAAACAGAATGCAGTCGGTCATCAGGTAGAGCCAGAAACCGAATACGGTCATCTCGCCCGAGTCGTGGTGATGGTCATCATGCCCATGTCCATCGACATGGGTGTGTCCAGCATTGGTCACTAAGTTCGACATGGTTTAAGCCTGTTCCAACGAGGTTTCAACACGGGTGGCGGTGGCCGGGATTTTCCCTGCCGCAACCAGACGCTTGTGCTGCTCGGCTTCGATGCGCTCGATCACGTCGACCGGCACCATATAGCCTTGATCATCACGAGCGGCGTGGATCACGAAGTAGATCACGGTGCCGGCCAGGCCAGCGATTGCCAGCCACCAGATGTGCCAGATCATCGCGAAACCGAACACCGTCAACAGAGCGCCCATGACCACACCGGTCGCGGTGTTGTTTGGCATGTGGATCGGTTCGTACTTGGCCGGAGCCTGGTACGCGGTACCGTTTTCCTTGGCTTCGGTGAACGGATCGACGCAATCGGCTTTCGGCAGCACAGCGAAGTTGTAGAACGGAGGTGGCGACGAGGTCGACCATTCCAGGGTATGGGCATTCCACGGGTCGCCGTGTTCGCACATGTTCTCTGGCTTGTTGCGGTCACGCACACTCACGTAGAGCTGGATCAACTGGCAAGCGATACCGACAGCGATCATCACCGCACCGAACATCGCAACGTACAGGTACGGCACCCACTCAGGGTTGGTGGTGGCGTTCAGGCGACGGGTCATGCCCATGAAGCCCAGAGCGTAGAGCGGCATGAACGCGACGAAGAAGCCGCTGATCCAGAACCAGAACGCTGCCTTGCCCCAACCTTCGTGCAGCTTGAAGCCGAACGCTTTAGGGAAGTAGAACGCGAAACCTGCGATGTAACCGAATACCGCACCGCCGATGATCACGTTGTGGAAGTGCGCGATCACGAACAGGCTGTTGTGCAGAACGAAGTCGGCACCCGGGATGGCCAGCAGTACGCCAGTCATGCCGCCGATGGCGAAGGTCACCATGAAGCCCAGGGTCCACAGAACCTGGCTGGTGAAACGCAGACGGCCCTGGTAGATGGTGAA
This sequence comes from Pseudomonas sp. S2_H10, assembly GCF_054668285.1. NCBI lineage: Bacteria > Pseudomonadati > Pseudomonadota > Gammaproteobacteria > Pseudomonadales > Pseudomonadaceae > Pseudomonas > Pseudomonas sp. S2_H10. The sequence continues at coordinate 4,732,645 of NZ_CP162754.1, read as the reverse complement.
CAGCCAGTTGAACAGCTTCACACCCGTCGGGATGGAAATCAGCATCGTCGCCAGACCGAAGAAGGCGTTGACGCTGGCCCCCGAACCCATGGTGAAGAAGTGGTGCAGCCAAACCATGAAGCCCAGGATCGAGATTGCGCCCGATGCGTAGATCATCGACTTGTGGCCGAACAGTTTCTTACCGGTGAACGCCGAGATCACTTCCGAGAAAATGCCGAACGCTGGCAGGATCAGGATGTACACCTCAGGGTGACCCCACGCCCAGAACAGGTTCACGTACATCATCGGATTGCCACCAAGTTCATTGGTGAAAATGTGGAAATCCATGTAACGGTCAAGCGTCAGCAGTGCCAGGGTAGCGGTCAGGATCGGGAACGAAGCCACGATCAGGACGTTGGCCCAGGTGCAGGTCCAGGTGAAGATCGGCATGTCCATCAGCTTCATGCCAGGGGTACGCATTTTCAGCACGGTGGCCAGGAAGTTGACCCCCGTCAGCGTCGTACCTAGCCCGGATAGCTGTAGCGCCCAGATGTAGTAGTCCATCCCCACGCCAGGGCTGTATTGCAGGCCCGACAGCGGCGGATAGGCAACCCAGCCGGTCTTGGCGAATTCGCCGACGCCCAGGGACAGGTTGATCAGCACTACGCCGGAAACCAGCAGCCAGAAGCTCAGGGAGTTCAGGAACGGGTAGGCAACGTCACGCGCGCCGATCTGCAGCGGCACTGCCAGGTTCATCAGGCCGGTGAAGAATGGCATCGCCATGAAGATGATCATGATCACACCGTGAGCGGTGAAGATCTGGTCATAGTGTTCAGGTGGCAGGTAGCCAGGCGAACCCTCGGTGGCCATGGCCAGCTGGGTACGCATCATGATGGCGTCGGCAAAGCCGCGCAGCAGCATGACCATGGCAACGACGATGTACATCACGCCGATTTTCTTGTGGTCGACCGACGTCAGCCACTCGGTCCACAGGTAGGTCCACTTCTTGAAGTAAGTGATACCCGCGAACAGTGCCAGACCGCCGAGCGCGATCATGGCGATGGTCACCATTACGATCGGCTCGTGGAACGGGACCGCTTCCCAACTTAATTTACCAAACATCGTTTACTCCTCTGCCCCGGCAGCTGAATGCGAATCCATGTCCGTAGCGGCCACTTCTTTCTCTTTCTTCTCGTGCTTCACTTTCGGACCTGGTTTCATGCCTTCGTACTTGTCGACGATGGTCTGGAACAGGTTCGGCGTGACCGAGGAGTAGAGCTCGACTGGGTTGTTCTGGCTCTGCTTGGCAAGGGCTGCGTACTCAGCTTGTTCAAGCTGTTTAGGTGCCTTTTTGACTTCGCTTACCCAGGCGTCGAAATCTTCCTGGGAAGTTGCGATCGCTTTGAATTTCATGCCGGTGAAACCAGCGCCGCTGTAGTTGGCGGAGATACCGTCCATTTCAGCGTTCTCGTTGGCGATCAGGTGCAGCTTGGTCTGCATGCCCGCCATCGCGTAGATCTGGCCGCCCAGGGCAGGGATGAAGAAGGAGTTCATCACGGCGTCGGAGGTGATCTTGAAGTTGATTGGCGTGTGCGCCGGGAACACGATCTTGTTGACCGTCGCGATGCCTTGTTCCGGGTAGATGAACAGCCACTTCCAGTCCAGCGCGACCACTTCGATGGTCACCGGCTTGACGTCGGACTCCAGCGGCTTGTACGGGTCCAGAGCGTGGGTCGACTTGTAGGTGACATAACCCAGGGCAATGATGATCAGCACCGGAACAGCCCACACCGCGATTTCAATCTTGGTGGAGTGGTTCCATTTCGGCGTGTAGGTGGCGTTGGTGTTGGACGCGCGGTATTTCCAGGCGAACAGGAAGGTCATGACGATGACCGGCACCACGACCAACAGCATCAGCAGCGTTGCGGTGATGATCAGGTTTCGCTCATCCAGACCTACCTGGCCCTTGGGATTGAGCAAGGTCATGTTGCAGCCTGACAGCAACAGCGTGCCGATCAGCGGCAATAAGCCTAGTAGTCTGGGGTACCTGTTTTTACTCATCTCACGACCTCTAAAGCAGCTTGCGCAATGCAGTTGGGTTTTGATCGCCAACACTTCACCCTGCCAAGGGTTGGCATTTTTCTTGGATTGAATAAGGGCATGCCCGTCGAGCGTCAGACGCTGTGCGACAAATCCCGGGCCTGCGGTGAGTTCTTATTCGAATTCGTGGTCAAAGGCCTTGTTACAGACCAATTCCATTTGGTGCGGAAAGTTGGAGGCTCCGACACCTGGGCATCGCATGAAGCCACCAGACCTCTCGACACCCTGTTTCTGCTCATATCTGGTTAAGATTTGAGCAGTGTCGGGAATTCAGTGCGGGCGATTGTAGATAGGTAGCGATCTATAAACCATGTCTCATCCCGAAATAATTTTTATCCGAACCAGCAACAATCATTAACCGTTTTCGCAAAAGTGGCGCATCTTATCGAAATTGATTCTCAACAAAAACACCAAAATAAGTAGGCCTTCCACCCGCAGTTCAGACAGTATCCTGCCCCTGCCTGCTTGCGTTTACCTTGCCCGAAGCCCGATATGACGGGGGCTCTGGCCATTCGCCAGAGCCTGTTAAAACTGCCTGTTCGTATTCGCAACGGAAAAAACCGCAAGCCTGTAAAACAGCCCAATTCCGTTACGTTTCCATGTACTAATCGGCCTTCCTCGAGCGGCCTGCGACACCGGCTCTGTGACAACATGTCGCACATGTGTCGCACCCTTGGCTGTCGCACATCACGGTCTTTTTACCTGGTGCCTGAAATGCGCCCGGCAGGACAAAAAAAGCCCCGGCCTTCTCTGGGAGGACCGGGGCTTTTTTTGTCCGACAATACGTGGCGACAGACGACCTCAGCGCAGCGCTTTGCGGTTACGCGAGGTCAGCAACGGCACCAGCACCACGATCAGCACGAAGGCGACCAGCGCCCACTGCGCCAGCGACAGGCCGAGGATCGGCGGGTACGGCGTAGAGCAGAAACCGTCGACCTGGAAACCCAGCGGGAAGATCTTCGCCAGCGGCAAGTCATCGACAATCGGTTGCAGCACATCGATGCCACAGCTGACCGCCGGATAGAACTGCGTATACACGTGATGCCCGGCAACGCCGACGCCTGCCAGTGCGCAGATCACCACCAGCGCTTCGAACACCGTGATGCTGCGACGGTTGCGCATGGCCGCACCGATGAAGGCGAAGATCGCGATCAGCAGCAATGCATAACGTTGCAGGATGCACAGCGGGCAAGGTGCTTCGCCCAGAACGATTTGCATGTACAGCGCGCCGCCGATCAACGCCAGGCAAATGATGCCCAACAATACCAGGTAGCGCCGTTCACGCCCCAACCGCATGGATTCATCGCTCATCGCGTTTCCCTTGAAGATTTCGATTGCCCGCCAGTCTACACGCTGGCCCGGACCTTTGAGAGCCTGGAGCGTGTGAGGGGGATTCGGGGGAATAGACGACAAGGCGGTTAAGGAGGGATTAACTTTCTGGTGTTTTTTCAAATCAAGACCGAGGTGAAGCAATCGCGGGCAAGCCCGCTCCCACAGGATTTGTGTCAATCCAGATTGATGTGAACGACACAAAACCTGTGGGAGCGTGGCTTGCCCGCGATGAAGCCGCCTCGGTCTTACTCCAACGCCGCAGCCGGCCCGAAGAACTCATAGCGGCTTTGCTTCTCCGGCACACCCAGGTCTTTGAGGTGGCGCTTGATCGCTGCCATGAAACCTTTCGGCCCCAGGAAGTAAGCATCCAGGTCACGCTCTTGCGGCAGCCATGCATTCAACAGCTGCTGGCTCAACAAACCGACCTTGTGCGCCGCCGGGCTCACGCCGTCATCTTCGGCGTAGCAGTAGAAGCGCTTGAGCTGCGGGTGACGCTCGGCCAGGCCATCGATCCAGTCGCGGAAGGCATGGACGCTGCCGTTGCGCGCGCAGTGAATGAAGTGCACCGGCCGCTTGGTCTCCAGCGCAGCTTCGAGCATCGCCAGGGTCGGGGTGATGCCGACGCCGCCACTGATCAGCACCAGTGGCTTGTCGCTGGCGGTCAGGACGAACTCGCCCGATGGCGGGAACAGCTGGATGCTGGCGCCGACATGCAACTGGTCATGCAGGAAGTTGGATGCGCGGCCACCGTCCTCGCGTTTGACGCTGATGCGATACTGGCCGTTGTTCGCCAGCGCCGACAACGAGTAGTTGCGACGGATCTCTTCACCATCGAGGATCAGTTTCATACCGATGTACTGACCGGGCTCTGCCGTCAGGATCGGGCCTTTGTCCGCAGGTTCAAAGTAGAACGAAGTGATCTCGGCGCTCTCCTCCACCTTGCCGGCCACGATAAATTCCCGCGCCCCGCGCCAGCCGCCCGGTGCCTGCTCCTTCTGGTCGTAGATGCTGGTTTCGGCACCGATCAGGATGTCCGCCAGTTGGCCGTAGGCCGCGCCCCAGGCTGCGATCACTTGCGGGGTGGCGATCTCTTCGCCGAGCACTTCGGCGATAGCCCGCAGCAGGCAGCTGCCGACAATCGGGTAGTGTTCCGGGAGGATCTGCAGGGCCACGTGCTTGTTGATGATCTTGGCCACCAGGTCGCCCAACTGGTCGAGTTGGTCGATATGGCGCGCATACATCAATACGCCGTTGGCCAACGCACGCGGCTGATCACCGCTGGCCTGGTGGGCCTGGTTGAACAGCGGGCGCACTTGCGGGTATTCGGAGAGCATCATGCGGTAGAAGTGCGTGATCAGCGCTTCACCACCGCTTTCAAGCAGCGGCACGGTGGATTTGACGATGGCACGGTCTTGAGCGCTCAGCATAAGGTGACTCCTGGTCTTCTTGGGTTGCTAACGGAATACCCTATGCCTATCAGTTTCCATGCCAACTATTTAATCCTTATAAATCAACATGTTAATAACTAAATAGTCATTTTGACAGCATCTGACTTATAGTCATACCGACTACATGGAGTCACTATGACTGCAAAATCCCTGCTCACTGCCCTGCTGCCCCTGGTCTCCGACCTGTCCCGCGAACTGCCCGAGGGCGAGCGTTATCGTCGCCTGCTGGATGCCATGCGCGCGCTGCTGCCGTGCGACGCCGCCGCCCTGCTGCGCCTCGACGGTGAATGGCTGGTGCCGCTGGCCGTCGACGGCTTGAGTACCGACACCCTCGGCCGGCGCTTCAAGGTCAGCGAGCACCCGCGTTTTGAAGCGCTGCTCAGCAGCCCCGGCCCGACCCGTTTCGCTGCCGACAGCGACTTGCCCGACCCCTATGACGGTCTGGTCGATGGCCTCGATGACCACCTGGAAGTCCACGACTGCATGGGTTGCCCCTTGTTCATCGACGAGCGCCCATGGGGTCTGCTGACTCTCGACGCCCTCGACCCCGAGCGCTTCGAACCGATCGAACTGGATGCCCTGCAAGCCTTCGCCAGCCTCGCGGCCGCCACGGTCAACGCCGCCGAACGCATCGAGCGCTTGAACAACCGGGTCGAAGACGAACATCAACGTGCCGAGGTGTACCGCCAGGCCAGCGGCCAGCAGAACCGCGAGATGATCGGCCAGAGCAAGGCCCATAAACGTCTGGTCGAAGAAATCAGCCTGGTGGGTGGCAGCGACCTGACCGTGCTGATCACCGGCGAAACCGGGGTCGGCAAGGAGTTGGTGGCCCAGGCCATCCATTCCGCCTCGCCCCGCGCCGACAAACCGATCATCAGCCTCAACTGCGCCGCGCTGCCCGATACCCTGGTGGAAAGCGAGCTGTTCGGCCATGTCCGTGGCGCCTTCACCGGAGCGATGAACGACCGTCGCGGCAAGTTCGAACTGGCCAATGGCGGCACGCTGTTTCTCGATGAAGTCGGTGAGCTGTCGCTGACCGTGCAGGCCAAGTTGCTGCGGGTGTTGCAGAGCGGTCAACTGCAGCGACTGGGGTCGGACAAGGAGCATCAGGTCGATGTGCGCCTGATCGCCGCGACCAACCGCGACCTCGCCGAAGAAGTGCGCAGCGGCCGTTACCGCGCCGACTTCTACCATCGCCTCAGCGTTTACCCGCTGCGGGTCCCGGCCCTGCGCGATCGCGGCCGCGATGTACTGCTGCTCAGCGGCTACTTCCTGGAGCAGAACCGCTCGCGCATGGGCCTCAACAGCCTGCGCCTGAACAGCGACGCCCAGACCGCGCTCCTGGCCTACGACTGGCCCGGCAACGTGCGCGAGCTTGAACATCTGATCGGCCGCAGTGCCTTGAAAGCACTGGGCAACTGCAAGGAACGGCCAAAGATTCTCAGTTTGAGCGCCGCCGACCTGGACTTGCCCAATGCCAGCGTTGAAGCCGCCGCCGAACAACCTGCCGCCGCCGTAACGCAAGCGGTGACCGGCGACTTGCGCGAGGCCACGGAGAACTATCAACGCCAAATGATCAGTGCCTGCCTGGAGCGGCACAACCACAACTGGGCAAGCGCGGCCCGTGAGCTAGGCTTGGATCGGGCGAACCTGGGGCGGATGGCCAAAAGGTTGGGGATGAAATAACCCGGCATCGAATGCTGTAGGAGCCGGCTTGCCGGCGATAGCGTCCTCGAGGTCGCCATCGCCAGCAAGCCGGCTCCTACAGTGCGATCACCATTTGCTGGGCAATCAAGTCATTTACCCTAAAGCCTGCCCCCGACAAGTCGATAACCCGGCATCGAAGTCATTGGCGATCCAGTGATCGCCCGCCACCTTTTCCAGAGAAGGTTCCTATGTCCTCCACCAAAGCCCGCGCAGACTCTCTTTCGCTTCTGCTGTTTACCTTGCGCAGCGGCAAGTTGATGGCGATCAACCTGCTCAAGGTCAGCGAGATCATTCCCTGCCCGCCGTTGACCAAACTGCCGGAGTCGCATCCCCACGTCAAAGGCATCGCCAGCCTGCGCGGTGCGTCGCTGTCGGTGATCGACCTCAGCCGCGCCATTGGCGAGCGTCCACTGGAAGACCCCAACGGCGGCTGCCTGATCGTCACCGATGTCAGCCGCTCCAAGCAGGGCCTGCACGTGCAGGCGGTAAGCAAGATCGTCCATTGCCTGACCTCCGACATCCGCCCGCCGCCATTCGGCTCCGGTGGTTTGCGCGCCTACATCACCGGCGTGACGTCGGTCGATGGCACCCTGGTGCAAGTGCTGGACATCGAAAAAGTCATCCACAGCATTGCCCCGGCACAAATCGAAATGGCGCCGACCGAACTGAGCATGGAAGACGCCGAACTGCTCGGCAATGCGCGCATCCTGGTGGTTGACGACAGCCAGGTCGCCTTGCAGCAATCGGTGCACACCCTGCGCAACCTCGGCCTGCAATGCCATACGGCCCGCAGCGCCAAGGAAGCCATCGACTGCCTGCTGGACCTGCAAGGCACCGCGCAGCAGATCAACCTGATCGTCTCGGACATCGAAATGTCGGAGATGGACGGCTACGCCTTCACCCGCACCCTGCGGGAAACCCCGGACTTCGCGCATCTTTATGTACTGCTGCACACCTCACTGGACAGTGCGATGAACGCCGAGAAAGCACGACTGGCGGGGGCGAACGCGGTGCTGACCAAGTTCTCTTCGCCGGAACTGACCCAGTGTCTGATCACCGCGGCCAAGGCTGTCGCCGAACAGGGTTATTGAGTGTTGACCGAAGATTACTGCTGGCTGATGCGGCGCGACCTGTCTGTCGTCGTGCCGTCCTCCGAATGGCCAGCCGGCCTGCAACTTAGCGAATATCGCCCTGAACTGGGCGCAGCCGTGCACCGCGTGATGGAGTTCGGTTATCTCGACGGCGGCGGGCGCGTAGCCGCGCTGGAAATGTGGCAACGCCAGTTCGAAACCGATCCGGAATATGACCCGGCCCTGTGCTTCATTGCCCTGGAAGGCGCAGAAGTGGTGGGGGTGTGTCAGTGCTGGACCAGTGCCTATATCAAGAATCTGGTGGTGCACCCGCGGTTTCAGGGGCGGGGACTGGGGCGAGCGTTATTGCTCCAGGCATTCAAGGTGTTCGAGCAGCGACGTGAAGGTTTCGTCGACCTCAAAGTACGTGAAGACAACCTTCGCGCGCGGCGCTTGTATGAAAGCGTCGGGATGTACGCCGTCCGCCGGGAGCCGGTTCCGCTCTGACGCGACGATGGGGCCGGCACAACCACTTCAAAACCTTCAGGCATACTTACCTTTCGGTCACAGCACCAAGGATGCCTGAACCATGAAAGCAGCAACCCTGACTATTCTCTGCCTCACCGCCCTCACCGCCCTCACCGCCCAGGCCCATGCCTCCAGCCCCGACGCCTGGGCAAACTACGACAAAGCCGTACTCGCCAGCTGCACCAAGGCCAGCGGCCTGAAAGACGCCAAACCCGTGGGCAACGCCGCGCAGTTCGATGACCGGGTCGGCTACACCGCGCTCCTGCTCCAGGGCCAGTACCCGCAAAAGCACATGAAAGGCACACAAGGCACCGAGCTGTGCCTCTACAAAAAGAACAACAAAACCGCGTACGTCACCGAATGGGACTCCATCCGCCCGACCGGCAAGGCCAACTGAGTGGCGCACGACTTGCTCTGAACAAGTGTGGGAGCGGGCTTGCTCGCGAAGACGGCTGATCAGAGTCCGCGCTGATGAAATCTCAGCGCTTGCCCATCGACCGACGAGTTCCCGGCGGTGCCATGCCCGGCGTCTTGGTGTGGCCGTTCTTGGCGCCGTTCTTGTACCACGGCTGGTTCGAGCCCTTGGCGGCGGCCAGTTCACCCGGCTTGAACGGGAACTTGAACGACGGGATCTCGGCTTTGGTTTCGCTATCGGCACTGGAGTCGACGCTGTCTGGCAGCTCTGCCTGTACGTCGCAGGCGTCCGCGACCGGCGATTGTTTCGGGGAAGTCATGAAAGCTCCGGGTGATGCATGAAGTGTCGGGCCCGGTGAGCGAGCCGCATGCCACAGTCTAAGAAGTGCGGCAGTATAACTGGATGAAGCACCGCAAGCTGCAAGCTTGCATTGACCGTCTGGCGACTCGCACAAATCCCGCGAAGAATGTTAGCGTGCTCATCATTCTTCACCGCCCCACGAGTCCGCCCCCATGAAAAAGACTGTCCTGGCTTTCAGCCGCGTCACCCCGGCCATGGTCGAACGCCTGCAACAGGATTTCGACGTCATCGTGCCGAATCCGAAAAACGGCGACATCAATGCCCAGTTCAATGAAGCCCTGCCCCACGCCCACGGCCTGATCGGCGTCGGTCGAAAGCTCGGTCGCGCCCAATTGGAAAACGCCGCCAGGCTGGAAGTGGTGTCCAGCGTCTCGGTGGGCTACGACAACTATGATCTCGCTTACTTCAACGAGCGCGGGATCATGCTGACCAACACCCCGGATGTGCTCACCGAAAGCACCGCCGACCTGGCGTTTGCGCTATTGATGAGCAGCGCCCGTCGCGTCGCCGAACTGGACGCCTGGACCAAGGCCGGGCAATGGCAGGCCACTGTCGGTGCGCCGCTGTTCGGTTGTGATGTGCATGGCAAGACGCTGGGTATCGTCGGCATGGGCAACATCGGTGCCGCCATTGCCCGACGCGGCCGTCTGGGCTTCAACATGCCGGTCATCTACAGCGGTAACAGCCGCAAGACCGAGCTGGAACAGGAACTCGGCGCGCAATACCGCAGCCTCGACCAGTTGCTGGCCGAAGCTGATTTCGTCTGCCTGGTGGTGCCGCTCAGCGAGAAAACCAAACACCTGATCAGCCATCGCGAACTGGCGCTGATGAAGCCAGGCGCCATTCTGGTGAATATCGCCCGTGGTCCGGTGGTGGATGAACCGGCGCTGATCGAAGCGCTGCAAAACAACCGCATTCGTGGGGCCGGCCTGGACGTATACGAAAAAGAACCGTTGGCCGAGTCGCCACTGTTCCAGTTGAAAAATGCAGTGACCCTGCCGCACATCGGCTCGGCCACCCATGAGACCCGCGATGCCATGGCCAACCGTGCCCTGGCCAACTTGCGCAGTGCCCTGCTGGGTGAGCGACCGCAGGATCTGGTCAATCCGCAGGTATGGAAAGCCTGATTGAACAACGGCACGTCTTCATTGGCGTGCCACTTTATATAAAACCTTAAACAACTTTCCATCACCCCCTTATATCAAGCGACATAACTCGCAAAGCACTCTTTACCCCCACTACATCTAAACAGCTATAAACTCCGAAAAACAAGAACGTATCAACCGTACATTCGGAGAGCATCCTGCATGAGCTATTTAACCACTGCCTGCATGGTAAGGCGGAGCAAATTAATAATTGTCTTCATCGCGGCATTATTCGGTATAACGACCCTTATCAACAATTTTACCGACTACACCGCCTACGCCGAGTATATCGGGCGAATTCTCGGCATGAGCGACACCATAGGCAATGATTCCCGCCGTTACCGCGCCATCAGCTCACCCTTGGTTCACCACCGTTTCTACTGGGCTCTGATCACACTCGAGACCATATTCACATGTAGCTTCATAGTTGGATCCTATCAACTCTACCGTAAACTCGACGGATCACGAAGCGAGTTCTATGAAGCCAAGAAATTTGCCATAAGCGGCTTTATTACAGCCATTTTTACATATCAGACCTTTTACATCATCATACTAAACGAATGGTTTGACTTAGAGTATTCCAAACAGGCCAACGCCCTTTACTGGGCACAAATCCAAATTCAATACATGTTCTTCGGTATTATTTATCTGTTGGCGGCAAAGGATACCTGAACAGTTTCAGGCCAGCTTGCCCGCCACCGGACTGGCACTCGCCCTGGGCTTGCGAAACACCAGCACATTACCCAGCATGACCATTACCAGCCCCGCCAGTGCCGGAGCGGTCCACTGGTAACCTTCGGCAAACGCCGAGACATTCAGCGCCACCACCGGAAACAGTACCGTGCAATAGGCCGCGCGCTCCGGTCCCATACGACCGACCAAAGTCAGGTAGGCAGTAAAACCGATCACCGACCCCGGAATCACCAGGTACAACAGTGACCCGATGTAACGCGCGCTCATTTCCATCTCGAAGGGAATGCCTTTGACCAGGCACCACACCGAGAGCATTGCCGCCCCGTAGGCCATACCCCAGGCATTGGTGGTCAATGGCTTGAGACCGGCCTTCTGTTGCAGGCTCGAGAGCATGTTGCCCGCCGAGAAACACAAGGTGCCGCACAGGGCCAGAGCGAGACCGAGCAAGGTTTCCGGGCTGGCGGCATGCCCGGCCAGTTCCGGCCAGAACAGCAGCCCCAGCCCCAGCAGGCCCAGCGCCCCGCCCATCAGCACATTGCGGGCGATTCTCTGACCGAAGAACACTCGTGCATTGAGGGCATTCCACAGCGTGGCGGTGGAAAACACCACGGCCACCAGACCGCTGGGGATCCACTGGCTCGCGGTGAGGAAGCACATGAAGTTGACGCAGAACAGGCACAAACCCTGAGCCAGGCAGATAAGGTGTCCGCGACGGTTCATCACTTGCAGGCGTCGGCTGAGCAGCAAGATCACGAACAGCACCAGTGCGGCGAGGCCGAAGCGATAGACGATCGACACAGGAATCGCCACCACCCCCAGTTGCCATTTCAAGGCAATCCAGGTGGTGCCCCAGATCAGCACGGTCAACAGGTACAAAGAAAGGTTCATGGCAAAGGCTCCTCGATAGGCACCCAGTGTCCGGCGCCACGCCGGGATGCACTTGCATAAACTTGCGCTTTTGTCTGGCGACAGGCTGGCAGGCGCACGTCCACGGAGTAGGATGCAAGGCGTTGCATGCAGGTGTCAGAGAACAACGATCATGGCTGCACTGGATAACCTACAAGTCTTTCAAGCCCTCAACCGCTCGCCGAATGCTCGCCTCGAGCACAGCGCCGAGCTTGGGGACGGCTTGTCTGCCGCTTTGTGGAGCAATCACCACGACGCCCAGGAATACGAAGCGCCCAGCCACCATACGTTGTCCTGTTACATTGCCGGCGGCACCGGCACCTTCCGGCGCGATCAGCCCGCGACCAAGGGCGGCCCGGACAAACTGTGCATCCTGCCGGCCGGTCACCAGTCAGGCTGGGTGATCAACGGCGACATTCGCCTGGCTCACCTGTATTTCAGCCCTGAACAATTTGCCCTCGGCTGCGTCACCCTGCTTGATCGTGAGCCGCGGGAAATGCAGCTGCGCGAGCAGACTTTTCTTGACGATGCGCAGCAGGCGCTGCGCTTTCGACGGTTGATCAGCTTGAACTGGGGCGAGCCGGGCGAACGTTTGCTCACCAGCAGCCTGGCGCACGAATTGCTCAGCCATGCCCTGCTCAGCCAAGTCAATGTACGCCCCGACCTGCGCCTCAAGGGCGGGTTGGCTGCGCATCAGCGCCGGCATCTGGTGGAGTTCATCGACAGCCATCTGGACGACGCCATCAGCCTCGGTCAACTGGCGGCGTTGTGCGCCTTGTCGGAATACCACTTCGCGCGGATGTTCCGCGAGAGCTTCGGCTTGCCGCCCCACCAGTACGTGCTGGCGCGGCGCCTGAACCGGGCGCGGGAGTTGCTGCGCACGACCTCGCAGCCGCTGGGGGAGATTGCGCTGGCCTGCGGGTTCTCCAGCGCCAGCCATTTTACCAACCGGTTTCGCCAGGCCCTGGGTGGAACGCCCGGCGAATATCGCCAGGCGTTTGTGCGCTAGGCGCGGGATTTTCGGCGGCCTTCAGGCCGCCATCGCGAGCAAGCTCGCTCCCACAGGGAGAAACAGTCGTCAAAACTCCAAGGTGCTCGACAACGTCACCTGCCGCGAATCCCCCATCGACACAAAGAACCGGCTCGCCGCCGAGGTGTAGTAGGTACGATCGAACAGGTTCTTCACATTGAGCTGGAACTTGACCTTCTGCCCTTCGACCCCGGTGTCGTAGGTGGCGAACGCATCGGCCACGGTGTAGCTCGGCAGGTCGAAATCGTTCACCGCGTTGCCCGCGCGCTCACCCACATAACGCGCTCCGGCGCCGACCCGCAGCTGATCGCCACCGACAAGGGTGCCGAAGTCGTAGACCGCCGACAGCGAGCCGCTGTTCTTCGCCACATTCTGCAACTGGTTGCCTTTGTAATCCGGGTCTTCGGTGACTTCGGCATCGGTGTAGGCGTAGCTGCCGATCATGCTCCAGCGATCCGTCAATTGACCGCTCAGGTCCACTTCCAGGCCACGGGAACGCACTTCGCCGGCGGCACTGTAAATCGTGGTCGGGCCTTCGGCGTTGGCCACCAGCACGTTGCGCTTCTTGATGTCGAACAGCGCGATGTTGCCAGTGACGCGGCCCGGCAGATCAAGCTTGGCCCCCAGCTCCCAGGACTTGGCTTCTTCCGGCGCGATGCCGCCGTCAAGCACGGTACTGCTGCCGCTCAATGGCGCGATGGTCGAGTTGGGTTTGAAGGACTCGGTGTAGCTGCCATAGAACGACAAGGCATCGGTGTATTTGTACACCAGGCCCGCGCGCGGCACCCATTTCTGCCCGTTGCTGTCGGTGTTGGCGTGGAACGGCACGCCTTTGCCGGCGTACTGGTCGTACGTCTGGAAGCGTGCGCCGGCCACCAGAATCCACTGGTCGGTGAGGTGGATGGAGTCCTGCAGGAAAATCGAGTCGCTGCGCAGCTCATCGGTCTGTGCGCTGTCGGGAGCGCTGACAGTGGTACCCGGCACTTCCTGGCCATAGACCGGATTCACGTAGCTGAAGGTGGTGCGGCTTTTCTGGCGGATAAGGTCTTCGCGATAGATCTTGCGGTACTCGTCATCGATACCGAACAGCAGGTCATGCTGCATGCCCAGCAAATTGACGTTGCCCTCAAGGCTGGCGGTGGTGAAACGGTCGGTGCTGATCGCATTCTGGGTGCCGTCCATGCTGCGGGTCAGGGTGCCCTTTTGGGTGTCGATGGCGGTGACGCGCACCTGGCTGGCGTCGTAGGTTTCACGGTTCCAGCTGTAACCGAAGTGGGCTTTCCAGTTGTCGTTGAGTTCGTGATCGGCTTCGAAATGATAAAGGTCCGAACGCCCTTCCATGTTGTTGAACGGCTCGTCGAGACGCTCGTTGCGCGAGATGTCCAGCGGATGGTTGGTCCGTGGGTCGATCAACGTGCCGCGGTCAAACGGCGTGAGGAACTCGCGGTGCTCATAGGAGAACAGCAGGCTGGTGCTTTCGCCGTACCAGGCCAGCGACGGCGCGATCAGGCTCTCGCGATGCACACCGTAGTTGCGCCAGTAATCCTCGTCCTCGTAGTCCAGCACCATGCGGTAGGCCAGCCCGGAATCGCCGAGGGCACCGGTGCTGTCGAGGCCGCCGCCGCTGCCGTTCTTGCCGTCGTCATAGCTGGAACCGCGCACATTCAAGGCGTTGTACTGCTCAAGCTCAGGCTTCTTGCTGACCATGTTGACCACCCCGCCCGGATCCTGGATGCCGTAGAGCAGCGAGGCCGGGCCCTTGAGCACTTCGACCCGGTCGACGCTGGCGTTGAGGCCACGGCCCTGCACGATCGGCATGCCGTCGCGCATGATCGAGCCATTACGGTTATCGCCAAAACCGCGGACCATCACCGAATCCTGGGTGCTGCCCAGGGTGTTGGCCTGGGTGATGCCGCTGACATTGGCCAGGGCGTCATCGAGATTGCGCGGCGCCTGGTCGCGGATGACCTGGGCCGGCACGACATTGATGGACTGCGCGATTTCCTGAATCGGTGCCGAAGAGCGCATCACCGAAGAGGTCGGTGGCGGCTGGTAACTCATGGACTCGTCCATCACCGAGGTGATGGTGGTCGCGCCCAGGTTCAACGCACCCTCGGTCGGCCGTGGTTCCAGCGCCATGGTGTGGCCGTCGGTGCGACGGAACGTCAATCCCGAGCCGCTAAGCAAGCGTTGCAGGGCCTGTTCGGCGCTCATCTGGCCATTGACCGCCGGCGCATTGAGGCCGTACGGCGCTTCATCGGTGTAGACGACGCTGATGCCGGTCACCCGGCTGAAATCACTCAGGGCCTGGGGCAGAGGTTTGGCGGCCAGGGAGAAGCTGAACTGGGTACGCGACTGGTTGCTGCCGGCCTCGGCGGCCAGCGCCACGCTCAATGGCAGCAACGCCAATGCCGAAAAGCTCAAGACAGACACACTCAACCATTGTTTGACCGAACCCGATTTTGCCCTGGACTTCATTGCTCATGACCTGTGTAGAACCGCAACGGATGCGAATGACTCGCAGTTTCAGTCACTACACGGATGGCGATCGGGTTTACCTCAGCAAAAATCTGAAAATATTTTTATTGAAAGAACAGTGGCGTCTGACCCGACGTCTTCGCGAGCAGGCTCGCTCCCACATTTGGAATGCATTTCCCCGTGGGAGCGAGCCTGCTCGCGAAGAGGCCGGTCGTCTCAACGCAAAATAATCAGATGCCCCAACACCTGATGCTGCTCAAACCCCAACACCCCCTGCAACGAACTCAACACCGCCTGCGGGTTCCTGCTCGGAAAGCTGCCACTGACCCGCCGCATCGCCAGTTCATCATTGAGCAGCACGATCCGCCCGGGGTAATAGCGGCTCAGGTCATTCACCACATCGGCCAGCGTCGCCTTGTAGTAATTGAGCCAGCCCTGGCGCCATGCCAGCTGCGCTTCACTGTCCACCGCGTGGAGTTTTTCCGCCGTGCCTTTGCCGTAGGCCACTTGCTGGCCTGCGGTAAGAATTTGCTGTTCGGCGTGCTGCTCCGCCGTCACGCCCACCCGTCCGGACAACACCGTGACCTGCGCGCCATGGGGCTGCAAACGGACCTCGAACTGCGTGCCCAGGACCCGCGCCTGGCCTTTCTCGGCATCCACCACAAATGGCTCGCCGGTGTGGGTGACGCTGAAAAACCCGGCGCCGCGGCGCAGTTGCACATGCCGTTCGCCGCGACTGAAATCCACAGCGATGGCGCTGTCGGCATCCAGTGTCACCTGCGACTGGTCGGCCAGGGTGACGGTGCGAATCTGCCCCGGGGCCGAGACGTAATCCGCACCCAGGTCATCCATCCAGCGCGAGGGCTGCCAGCCGGTTCCGAGGCTGATCATGAGCAGCAGGCATGCAGCCATCGCCAGCACACCTGACCAGCGCCCGATCGCACTGCGCCGCGGCTTGTCCATGGCGTTGAGATAGCCCTGCAAGGCAAAAGCCTCTTCATCGGCGAGCGTGCGCGCCGGACCTTCGCTCAACTCCCACAGGACCTGCGCCCGGGCATATGCCTCGGCATGGGCGGGGTCTGCTTGCAGCCACTGGCTGAACGTCGCCTGGTCACCGCTGCTTGGCTGGTCATGCAACAGGCTCAGCCAGGCCAGCGCGGCCTGCTCCTGAGCGGGCGTCGGGGTGACGCGTTCGAAGTGGTTCACGGTGCTTTCCCTGGCGTACGCGGTTCAGGTTCCCGAAGGCTGGCCTTGCAGGCTTCGAGGGCGCGCATCATATGTTTTTCCACGGCACTTTGGGACAAGCCCATGGCCTTGGCGATCTCGGCGTATTTGCGGCCGTGAATGCGATTGAGCAAAAAGATCTGCCGCGTGCGCTCAGGTAGCGCACGCAATGCAGCTTCCACGTGGCGCAAATCGTTGCCCGCCTCCAGCGCCGCTTGCGGTCCGCTGCCATGGCTGTCCGGCGGTTCGACCATCAAGCCTTCACTGGCGCGGACCCGCGTGCCTTCACTGCGCAAATGGTCGATGGCGATGTTGCCGGCGCAGCGCAGCAGGTAAGTGCTGAGCTCCTCGACCTGCACCAGCGGCCGCCGCCAGAACCGCAGGAACAGATCCTGCACCAGATCAGCCGCCGTCGCCCGGCAACCGACGCGACGACTCACCAGCGCCTCCATTTGCGAACGCTGGGAGAGAAATACCTGGAGAAAATGCGCACGGTCGCCGCGGTGTTGATCGCGTTCGATATCGTGGGGCTCGGGGGGCAGAGTGATCATCGTTCACGTTTCGACCTGAAAACCGGTGAAGCCACGACAGCGTCAGGGGGCCGGAAAGGCCGCAATATTAATGATAAATATTCTCATATGCAAAAGGATCGGGCGAAAACAAAACGGGCCTGCAATGCAGGCCCGTTTTCATGGGAAGGTAAACAGTGAATCAGGTGTCAGCCGTTAAGCGCAGCCTGTTCGTTTTCCAGAAACTCTTCTTCCAGCAGCTGGTCGGCATGGGCGCCACTCTCGAGGGGCACCACATTGGCTCGTTTGCCGCGTAATTTGCCGAACATATGCTCCAGCGCATGTTCAAGTTTGGTGGCCGCTCCGTCGATCGCCTGCTCCATGGTGGAGGCTTTATGGGTGACGGAAACCGGTTGATGGCCTTTTGGCCGCGCCTCCAGTTGGCAGCGCATGTCGTGGGGACCGGGCTTGTCGCCGTTCTCGTCCCGCAGGTGAACCTCCACGCGTGTCAGGTCCTCTTCGTAGCGTTCGAGCGTGCTCTCAATGGTCGTACGTACCCACTCCTCCAGTCGTTTACTGCCTTGAATATGGTTATCGCTATTGACTTGGATTTGCATAGTTCATCCCTTATTTCAGCTAGCTCGCGAGAGGCCGGTCAGCTAAGCCCTTGGGCGTCATCACCGTGACCTCTTACTTACACAATCGGTCTGTACGCTGAACAATTCAACCCCTGAAAAAAGATAATTTTTCACACGCAAAAAAACCGGACAACGAGCAAAAGCGCTGTTAAGGTCGGGAGTTGGGTCGCCCTGCTCTTACGTAATAATTGCTCACATTTGCTGCTCCCCCAATGGGTGCAAGCTGCGAAAAACACCTGCTTCCTCCACCAGCCAGTCGTGCACCGCGCGCACACCCGGATGGCTCAATGCCCCCGGTGCGTACAGCAGCATGTAGCGCTTGTGATTGGGCACCGCCAAGCCGAAAGGCACGATCAAGGCGCCGCGTTCCAGCTCATCGTTGAGCAGCGTTCGCCGGGCAATCGCCACCCCCATTCCGGCAATGGCCGCTTCGATCGTCAGGTGATTGCGATTGAAGGTATGCCCGCGCCGCACATCTGCCCCCTCGAAGCCGATGGCGTTGAGGTAAAACTCCCACTCCGCGTACTCGTAGCTGCCGCGCCAGGCGGTGATGTCGTGCAGCAAGGGAAAGTGCATCAGGTCTGCCGGACCGTGCAGCGGCGGGCGACCACGCAACAGACCCGGCGCGCACACCGGGAAAATCTGCTCATCGAGCAAGGCTGTGGATAACAGGCCGGGGTAGCTGCCGTCGTTCAGGTCGATCGCCAGGTCGAAGTCGCCTTCGTGCAACGGCACGCTGCTGTCCTCGGCTACCAGGCGCAACTGGATGTCCGGAAAACGCTGCTGCAAACGCGGCAGGCGCGGCGTCAGCCATTTGCTCAGGAACGACGGAATCGAACGTACCCGCAGAATCCCGCTGATCATGCCCGCGTCCAGGCGCCGCAATTCCGCATCGATGCTGCCAAAGGCCTCGTTGACGGTCATGGCCAGCCGTTGCCCCTCAGCGCTCAGTTCCACCCCACGGGCGCGGCGATGAAACAGGCGAAAGCCCAGGCGCTCCTCCAACTGGCGGATCTGTTGGCTGACGGCTCCCGGTGTGATGTGCAGCTCTTCGGCGCAGCGGGTGAACGACAGGTGTCGCGCGGCACAGGCAAACACGTTCAGCCAGACATAGGTCTGGGCGTGTAATTGACGACTCATCGTTTAGTCCTGCTAAAGGATGTCTTAGGAAGTTTCGTTGGTCACGTAGGACCTTGACGGGCAGTATCGCTGAAATTGCGCTTGTCCTACAAAAATGGCGGCGATTCCTCTTCCATTCCTTGTACAGGCTTTAGCATGGCTATCAGTGTTTTCGATCTCTTCAAAGTCGGCATCGGCCCGTCCAGTTCTCATACCGTCGGTCCGATGCGCGCTGCCGCAACCTTTGCCCAAGCGCTGGTCGATCAGGGTTTTCTGGTTGAGGTGCGACGTGTGCAAATCCGCCTTTACGGTTCACTGTCAGCAACCGGCGTCGGCCACGCGACGGACCGCGCCTGCGTCATGGGCCTGATGGGCGAGTGGCCGGACAGCATCGACCCCACCAGCATCGACAGCCGCATTCATGCCCTGCGCGAAACCGGCAGGTTGTGTCTGGCAGGCATTGCGCAAATTGCCTTCGACTGGCAAAGCGATCTCCTGCTGCTCGACGAGAGCCTGCCCTACCACCCCAATGCCATGTCCCTGACAGCCTTCGGCGAAACCGGCGAACTGTTCGAGCAAACCTATTACTCGGTAGGGGGCGGCTTCATCATCGAGGCGGCCGAAGCCGAATCCGGGATCGCACCGGCCGGCGATGTTGTGCTGCCTTACGACTTCTCCAGCGCCGCCGAACTGCTCAAGTTGTGCAACGAGCACGGGCTGCGGGTGAGTGAACTGATGATGGCCAACGAGCGGGCATGGCGCAGTGATGCAGACATCCGCCAGGGCCTGTTGCACATCTGGTCGGTGATGCGCGAATGCGTCGAGCAAGGCTTGCGCCACGAAGGCATTCTGCCCGGCGGTCTGAATGTTCCACGCCGAGCAGCGAAACTGCATCGCAGCCTGCAGGAAATCGGCAAGCCGAATGTGATTACGTCCACCTTGTCGGCGATGGAATGGGTCAACCTGTACGCCCTGGCGGTCAACGAAGAAAACGCGGCCGGCGGGCGCATGGTCACGGCACCGACCAACGGCGCGGCGGGGATCATTCCGGCGGTGCTGCACTACTACATGAAATTCAATGCCGATGCGTCTGACGACGACGTGGTCGCGTTCTTCCTGGGCGCAGCGGCGGTGGGCATCCTGTGCAAGAAAAACGCTTCGATCTCCGGGGCCGAAGTCGGCTGCCAGGGTGAAGTCGGTTCTGCCTGCGCCATGGCCGCCGCGGGCTTGGCAGAGGTGCTTGGCGCAACCCCGGAGCAACTGGAAAACGCCGCCGAAATCGGTCTGGAGCACAACCTCGGCCTCACCTGCGACCCGGTTGGCGGCCTGGTGCAGGTGCCGTGTATCGAACGCAACGCGATCGCCGCGGTGAAAGCCATCAACGCCACGCAAATGGCCCTGCGCGGCAACGGCCAGCATTTCATTTCCCTGGATCGGGTGATCCGCACCATGCGCGACACCGGTGCCGACATGCACGACAAGTACAAGGAAACATCACGAGGCGGACTGGCGGTGAACTGGGTCGAATGCTGACCGTTTTGGTTGCACGCCCGCCGTTATTGCCCTGAAACGTGCAGAAACCCCCTGTAGGAGCGAGCCTGCTCGCGAAAAACCAGAAGGCACCGTGGGTGTCTGGGTTTACGCGTTATCGTTGACGACCATCGCGAACAGGTTCGCTCCTACAGAGTTTGTTTTTTGTCCGACAATTTTCTCGGCATGCCCCTTGCTACATCCTGACTGGAACAATGATGGCGAGATGGCCGGTGGTCTGGCATTGCGAACCAACCCGATCACGGCCGGTCAACAACTGCACGTTCAATCAGGCGGTGACGCATCATGGACAACCCTTTCCAGCTCATTACCGATGCCTTTGCAGCGGATTACCAGATCAACCTGAGCATCCAGGGCCTGGACGGCAACATCATGCTGACCCTTTCCAACAGTGGCCGCATAGTGGCCAAACGCATGATCAGCGCCGAACAGCGCAATGACCCGCAACGTCTCAAGCGACTGGTGCAAAGCATTCAATTCGGCATTGCCATCGAACAGGGCCACAGCGCCGTGGCCATCCTCGAAGCCATGACCGACGACGGCACGCGCAGCCTGCCGCCACCATCACCCAGTGGCCGTCCCCGACCCGCCATGGGACTTTAAAGTTCGCCCTTTTCCACTTCCGGGTGTTCACTGGAGCCCGCACCTGTCTTGCGGTGTGGGTTCTCGATCTTCACCGAAGGAAATTGCGACGAAGCGTAACGCACCACCAGGATCGCAAACGCCAGCAGCAGAATCCCGCCGCACAGGTAGATGATCCCCAGGTCCGGCGGGTTGTGGTGCGATACGTTGGAAATCAGCAGCCGCGTCAGCGCGGTGATTGCCACGTAGATCAGGAAGCGCACGGGCATGTGGTTGGTCTTGAAATAAATCCCGACCATCGCACCCAGCTCCAGGTAGATGAACAGCAGCAAGATGTCATCGATCTTGATGTGCCCCTCCTCGATCATCCCGAGAAACTCCATCACCGCCGCCCACGCGGTCACCGCACCAATGGCGAACAGCGCCAGGTAGTGAAAGGTTTCGACGAACAGATTGCCCAGTGACTCGGCCAGTTCATGCACGTTCTGCCGCAGTTTTTCGGCCCAGTTGATTTTCACGATGCTGCTTCCTTAGGTCGGTTCGACCGGATGATGCGGGTTGGACGTGACGGTTTTTCTGCATGCAGAAAAAAGGCCAGCCCATGATGGCGAGCCGCTCTGGATTACGCGCCGTGGCGTTTGGTCGCACCTGTGCAGCGCCTCGCCTGACAAATGCCGAAACCGGTCTACATTAAAAAGCCACTACCCAAAAGACAGGGTTTCGCTTATTCTTTAGCTGTATATAGATACAGTAGTCGAAATCGACAACCAATGTGAAGGCATGTGAGGTGGTGAATGGCCGTCGAAGTGGTATACCGCAGCAGCCGAGATCTGGAGCGCTTGTTCATGGATAAAGCCGAAGCTGACCGTCATGACAAAATGCTCGAGTTGGCCGAATTGCTGGCTGAAGTGTTGCAAAAAGCCGTTCCGTCCCTGACCGAGCAGCAGGTGGAAGAAGCCGGGATCTACATGGCGAAAAATCGCGATGTGTTCGCCAAGGCGTTCAAGAGCCAGCCGGACGCCCTGTCCGAACTGCTCAGCGCACCGGTAGAAGTCGCAGAACCCGTTGCTGTGGCCGAGGTCGTTGAAGCCGCCGAGCCGATTGCCCCGGTCAAACCTGCGAAGGCTCCCAAAGCCGCCAAGTAAGCAAGACGCAAATTGAACAGGCCCTGAGTCGAATGGCTCAGGGCCTTTTTCATGCCTGTGGAAAACTCAACACATTCACCGGTACAGCGCTTTCTCCGCCAACTCATCGGCCACCCGTGCCGGGGAGCGTTTTTCCGCCTGGGCGTGGGCGAACACCTCGGTCAGGCGCGAGCTGATTTTCGACAGGTGCGCTGTGATGGTCGAGAGTTCTTCGCCGCGATGCTTGAGTGACACGTAGATCAGTCCGCCGGCGTTGATCACGTAATCGGGCGCGTACAGGATGCCGCGCCGTTCCAGCTGGTCGGCGACGTCCAGATGTGTCAGCTGATTGTTGGCCGAGCCGGCCACCGCCGAGCAACGCAATTGCGACACGGTATGGCTGTTGAGCACACCGCCCAGCCCGCAAGGCGCGAGTATGTCGCAAGGTGTGCTGAGCAGCGCATCGTTGGCAATCGGATGCGCGCCGAGTTGTTCCATCGCCAGTTGCACCTTGCCGTGATCGATGTCGCTGACCAGCAGTTCGGCACCGGCGGCGTGCAGTTGTTCGGCCAGGGCATAGCCGACATTGCCCAATCCTTGAATGGCCACCCGCAGGCCTTCGAGGTTATCGCTGCCGAGCCGCGCCATGGCGGTACTGCGGATGCCGGTGAACACGCCCATCGCCGCGTGTGGCGCAGGGTCACCGGCTGAAGTGGTGCTGGTGACATGCTGGGTCTGTTGAGCGATGCAATCCATGTCCGCCACGGAAGTGCCGCTGTCGATGGCGGTGATGTAACGGCCTTCGAGCTGTTCGATGCAACGTCCGAAGGCTTCGAACAGTGCCGCCCGGTTTTCCACATGGGCCGGGCGCACGATCACCGCCACGCCGCCGCCCTGGGCCAGGCCGGCCAGCGCAGCCTTGTAGCTCATGCCCTGGGCCAGGCGCACGGCGTCCTCGACCGCGGATTCGTCGTTGGGATAGGCAAGGTAACGACAGCCACCCAGGGCAGGCCCCAGTCGGCTGTTATGAATGGCAATGACCGCCTTCAACCCGGTGACCGGGTCAACGCTCAGATGCAGCGATTCAAGGCGAGTACTTTGCATGAGAGCGAACATCGTAAGGCTCCCGAATCACTTCTTGTAGACGCCAGTATAGGCTTGCGCCCAAAAATTGCAGAAGCGCACCGGAATAAGCACGCCACCGATGCAGGCTTTCGGAAATAACCCGGGATCGCCCTTTTGCAGCACTGGACGAATGCCGGAGAGGGGGCTAAAACGAGGCATTGCCCGGAGATTCCGATGACCCCGCGCCAATCGTTTTTCACCTGCCTGCAACGTTCACCGCCCGCGCTGTTCGAGGCGGCGCTATGGATTGCAGCCGAACATGACAGCGAAGTGAAGCCGCAAGCGCTGCTGGCCGATTTCCAGGAGTTGCAACAACGGGTCAGTGGCGGTTTGCCGATGCTGCCGGTCAGTGAACTGGCCCAGCCGCTGCTGCGGCGCATGAACGATCTTGGCTTCGCCCAGGACGACTTCACACCCTTGCGCCCGCAAGTGGCACTGCTCGACAAGGTACTGCAGCGCCGACGCGGGCAACCCTTGACGCTGGGACTGATTGCGCTGGAATTGGCCAGGAGCCTGGAGATTCCCATGGTCGGGGTCAACTTCCCCGGGCATTTCCTGCTACGGGTGCCGGGCGCCGATCACTTGCTCGACCCTTGCGGCGGCCGTCGCCTTTATCCCAATGATTGCCGGGAACTGCTGCACCGCCAATACGGCCCGAACATGAAGCTCAGCGCCGAGCATCTGGCAACTGCCGAACCGGGGCAGATGCTGCAACGGCTGTCGCGCAACCTGCGCCAGTTGTACCTGTCCCACGACGATTTCATCAACGCCTTGATCGACGCCGATCGCGTCCTCGAACTGGGCAACGCCAGCACTTCCGACTATCTGGCCCGGGCCAGCCTGTACCAACGCCTGGACTGCCCGAACGCCGAGCGTTTTGACCTGGAGCACGCATTGCTGCTCAGCGACGATCCGATCCAGCGCATTCGCCTGACGGAACGGCTAGGCCATCTGCCGCCGAATTCAATCGTTCACTGACTCGCACTGTAGGAGCCGGCTTGCTGGCGATCAGAACGCCGCGGTTTTTCTGAATGGCCGCGTTATCGTTTATCGTCGGCAAGCCGGCTCCTACAGATTTCATGGCGTGTCTGGCTGGTTCGCCGGATGCGCCTCGATGAACGCCGGGTGCGTCGCCGCCAATGCCGCCACTCGCCGGATGCGCGGATAAGCCTCAAGGGAAACATTGAAACGTTCTGCCGCGTACAGCTGCGGGATCAGGTAGACATCCGCCAACCCTGGCTCGGGACCGAAACAGTAACCGTCATCACCGATCAACTGCTCCACCGTGGCCAGGCCTTGGCCAACCCAGTGGCCGATCCACTCCACCACCTGCGGTTCGTCGTGGCCCGACTGGCGCAGCCGATTGAGCACACTGACGTTGTGCAGCGGGTGCACATCGCAGCCGATCACCGCCGCTACGCCGCGCTCGTGAGCACGGGCAGCCAGGTCTTTGGACAGCAGTGGCACCTGTGGATAACGTTCCTCCAGGTACTCGATGATCGCGGGAGACTGGATCAGCAACTCGCCTTCATCGGTGCGCAAGGCCGGCACGCGGCCCTGTGGATTGATGCCCAGGTAAGGCGGCTGCCTATGCTCGCCGCCCTGCGGCGCGATCAGGTTCACGGGCACGGATTGATAATCCAGGCCCTTGAGCGCCAGCGCGATTCGCACCCGGTACGAAGACGTCGAACGGTAGTAGGTATAGAGTTCCATGCCCCGCTCCTCTCAGCGTGCCGGCAGCACTTTGCCGCGGCATTCGCCGAAGCCGATGGACGCAAACCCGTCGCGGCGGCAACGTGCGCGCAGGATGATTTCGTCACCGTCTTCGAGGAACTTGCGCACCTCGCCCGAGGCCAGTTCGATCGGCTTTTTACCGCCCTCGGTGATTTCCAGCAGACTGCCGAACTGACCGTTCTCCGGCCCCGACAAGGTGCCCGAGCCGAATAAGTCACCGGCCTGCAACTGGCAACCATTGACGCTGTGGTGTGCGACCATTTGCGCCACGGTCCAGTACATGTGCCCGGTGTTGCTCAGGGTCAGGCGATGGGCCGGCAGGTTTTGTTCGCGCATGGCCTCGGTGAGCAGCAGCACTTCCAGTTCGATGTCGAATGCGCCAGCGGCCTGATCGCGCTTGTCGAGCAGGTACGGCAGCGGCTGCGGATCGCCTTCGGGGCGCGCAGGCTGGGCACGACGGAACGGCTCCAGCGCTTCGGCGGTGACAACCCATGGTGAGATGCTGGTAATGAAGCTTTTCGACAGGAACGGACCCAGCGGCTGGTATTCCCAGGCTTGGATGTCCCGTGCCGACCAGTCGTTGAGCAGGCAGAAACCGGCGATATGATCGGCGGCGTCGCCAATGGCGATCGAGTCGCCCATGTCGTTGCCCTGGCCGATCCAGATGCCCAGTTCCAGTTCATAGTCCAGGCGCGCGCAAGGGCCGAAGGTCGGTTCGGTTTGACCGGCCGGCAAGGTCTGGCCTTTCGGACGGCGCACATCGGTACCGGACGGGCGAATGGTCGACGCGCGACCGTGATAGCCGATGGGTACGTACTTGTAGTTCGGCAGCAGCGGATTGTCCGGGCGGAACAGTTTGCCGACGTTCTGCGCGTGCTCGATGCCGACATAGAAGTCGGTGTAGTCGTTGATTTTCGCCGGCAGGTGCATCTCGCAATCCGCCGCCAGCGGCAGCAGTTTTGCGCCCTGGGCTTCGATCTTGCCGTGCAGGGTGCTGCCCTCGGCGAACAGTTCCAGCAAACGCACGCGCAACGCGACGCGAGCCTCGCGGCCCAGTTCAAAAAAGGCATTCAACTGGCCGCCACGGGTCGCTTCGACCGCTGTTTTCGCAGCGCCATCGAACAACCCGGCTTCAAGGGCCGCTTGCAGATCAAAGATATGTTCGCCGATGGCCACGCCACTGCGCGGCGCCGAGCCGTTGAGGCTGAACACGCCCAGCGGCAGGTTTTGCAGGGGGAAATCCGCGTGGTCGTTGGCGGATGCAACCCAGCTGCGAGTGATGGAAGTCTGCGTCATGGGTTATCTCCGGGTCGGGTCGAAAGTGGCGGGCAGCGTGGCCCAACAGGCATCGTAAGTGTTTTGCAGTTGCGGGCAATCAAGGGCGAAACGGCTCGGGCGCAACACCTGGCTGGTCTCGAACATGAACGCCATGGTGTTGTCGATTTTCGCCGGTTTGAGATCAGCGTTGACCGCTTTGGTGCACGTCTCGCCGTCAGGACCGTGGGCACTCATGCAGCTGTGCAACGAAGCACCGCCGGGTACGAAACCTTCGGCCTTGGCGTCGTATTCACCCTGGATCAAACCCATGAATTCGTTCATCAGGTTGCGATGGAACCACGGCGGACGGAAGGTTTTCTCGGCCACCATCCAGCGCGGCGGGAAGATCACGAAGTCGAGGTTGGCCAGGCCGTGAACGCTGGTCGGCGAGGTCAACACGGTGAAGATCGACGGATCGGGGTGATCGAAACTGACGGTGCCGATGGTGTTGAAACGGCGCAGGTCATATTTGTACGGCACGTTGTTGCCGTGCCAGGCGACCACATTGAGCGGCGAATGATTGAGCTCGCAGGCCCACAACTCGCCGAGGAATTTCTGCACCAGAGTGGTGGGTTGTTGCAGGTTTTCGTAGGCCGCCACCGGGGCCAGGAAATCCCGTGGATTGGCCAGGCCATTGCTGCCGATCGGTCCCAGGTCCGGCAGGCGCAGCGGTGCGCCATGGTTTTCGGCGACATAACCGCGCGCTTGCGGATCGAGCAGTTCGATGCGGAATTTAAGGCCGCGTGGCAATACGGCAATTTCCAGCGGCCCCAGTTCAAGCACGCCGAGTTCAGTGGCAATGCGCAGGCGCCCCCGTTCAGGCACCAGCAACAGCTCGCCATCGGCATTGAAGAACACGCGCTCCATGGAGCGGTTGGCGCGGTAGTTGTAGATGCTGATCCCGGTCGGTTTTTCTGCACCCGCGTTGGCGGCCATGCTCACCAGGCCGTCGATGAAATCGGTCGGCTCGGCGGGAATGTCCAGCGGGTTCCAGCGCAGGCGGTTGGGGGTCACTTCACCCAGCGGGCCGCCGGCCAGTTGCCGGTCCAGTTTAACGAACGCCGGGTGATTGGCCGACGGCTGAATGCGGTACATCCAGGTCCGCCGCGCCTCGCTGCGCGGCATGGTGAACGCCGTGCCGGAGAACAGTTCGGTATAGAGGCCGTACGGGGCTTTTTGCGGGGAGTTCTGGCCGACAGGCAATGCGCCGGGCAACGCTTCGCTGCTGAATTCGTTGCCGAAGCCTGACAGGTAGGCCAGCGCTGGCATCGTTGAATCGGGGTTCATGGAGCCTCCTGAACAGGGAGTCGGCAGTGGCCGCTCGCTCTGTTGCAGAGGTCGAGGCACGCCTGGGTTATTTTTATCGTAATTTGATTACGCATAACGTAATTTGATTGGTATTGACCGTCAAGCTATAAAGACGCCCATTCGTCCCGGGATCCCAGCCACCATGGAAAAAACCAGCGACAACAACGGTAAACAGAAAGTCCGCTCGGCCGAGGTGGGTACTGACATCCTCAAGGCTCTGGCCGAGTTGTCGCCCTCGACTTCGCTGTCGCGCCTGGCCGAACACGTGCAGATGCCGGCGAGCAAGGTTCACCGCTATTTGCAGGCCTTGATCGCCAGCGGATTCGCCGAACAGAACGCCGCCACCAACCATTACGGCCTGGGTCGCGAAGCTTTGCGCGTAGGGTTGGCAGCACTCAACAGTATGGACGTGCTGAAAGTCGCCGCCCTGCCCCTGGCCGAGTTGCGCGATGACTTGAACGAAACCTGCTTTCTGGCGGTGTGGGGCAATCAGGGCGCGACCGTGGTGCACATCGAACCGGCAGTGCGCGCGGTGACGGTGGTGACACAGCTGGGCTCGGTGTTGCCGCTGCTCAGTTCTTCGACGGGACTGGTATTTGGCGCTTACCAGCCCACGCGTGAAACCGTGGACTTGCGCGCCCGGGAACTGCAAGGCAGTACCGCCCACGCCCTGATGGATGACCAGGCGTACGCAACGATGTGCGAACAGATCCGCCAACGGGGCCTGCACCATGTGCATGGATTGTTGATGCCCGGAGTGGATGCCTTGTCGGCACCGGTATTCAACGCCATGGGCAAGATTGCGGCGGTACTGACCGTGGTCGGGCCGACTTCGCTGTTTCATGCTGATGAAAACGGTCCGGCGGCGCAGCGTTTGTTAGCCGCCACCCGTGCCGTGAGCTGGCGTATGGGCTTTGAACCCGACTCATCGACAACCTGAACACAGCGGCGCTGATCAGGCGGGCAGGATCAGGCCCAACCTCTTGCCCATCGCCACCGCTTGCGTGCGACGTTCAACCCCCAATTTGCTATGGATTCTACGGGCATGGGTTTTCACCGTATGCAACGAAATGAACAGCTGCTCGGCAATTTGTTGATTGGAACTACCCTGGGCAATCAGGCCGAGCACTTCCAGTTCCCGACTGCTCAGTAAACTGGCGTCCTGGGCTAACGCGGACACCGTTTCCTCGCCTTGTAAACGACAGATCAGGTTCGGCTGGCGCAAGTTCAGATCACGCAATGCCTGCTGCCCCTGACAACGCTTTACCAATGACAGACCGGCCTCCAGTGCAGCGCGGGCCATGTTCGTTTCGCCGGTCAGGTCCGCCACTTCGCAGATCGCCAACTGCAATTCCGTTTCCAGCGCCAGCATGGCGTGTTGTTGCGCATGCTCGAGTAACGCCTTGAGCTGATCCAATGGCCGGTGCGCCAGTTGCAGATGAGTCTCGGCCAACACCAACTGGTATTCGATACGCGCAATCAGCTGCAGTGTGGCCGGCGGCGCCTGGCGCGCGTGGGCCCCGCGGTAATGACGCAAAACCCGGGTCAACGCTTCCCGGGCCAACTCCGGGCGCCCTTGTTGCAACCAGAAATGACTGCTGATTTGCAGCAGCACACCGCGATAAACCGTGTCGGGGATCTGCCGTTGCTGCATCAACCGTTCAGCCTCGCGCAGGCGATCAAACGCATGGGCGTAGTCGCGTTGATTGGCCGCCCGTTGCGCCTGTCCGAGGAACCCGTACAACACGTGCTTGTCCTGACTGTGCAGGCAGTCAACAAGGCCCGCCTGGAAACATTCATCGGCCAGTTCATCCTGCCCCTGGCACAAGGCGAGCCGCCCACGCCGCAGGGCGATCCGTCCCAGCAGCGGCGTTGGTCGATCAGCCTGCCGACGGAGCATTTCCTCGATGTCGACCAACAGCTGAGCGGCTCGCCGGGGTGCGCCACGCTGTTCCAGCAACTGCGCATGATCGAGTTCGAGCAAGCCTTCAAACAACAACGACCCTTGGGCCCGCGCCAGACACAATGCGTCACGATTGAAGGCCTGGGCGGCATCGAGGTCGGCGTCAAGCAGCGCTTGCTGGGTCAACCCGGACAGACACAACAAGCGCGCGGGCCACGCATCGGCCGCCAGTTCGTCCAGCGCCTCGATAAAATGCGCCCGTGCCGCCGGCAGGCGTCCCTGCAAATGCAGCAACCACCCCTGTTGCGCCTGCCAACGCGCCAGCAGTTGCCGTTGCAAGGATGCCGTCGGTTGTGGGGCAAATCGCGACAGCTGCCCGATACAGGCAGCCGCCTGCTCGAAACGCCCGGCAAACAGCAACGCTGCGGTGATCAGCCCCACCCGTTGCGGCGTGCCCAGGGTCAATTGTTCACCCAGTTGCTCATGCAGCTTGAGTAACCATCTGACATTCTGACGCTTGAACAAATGCTCGAAGCTGAAGTGTTGCAACAGACTGACCGCCACTTCGAACTCCTGCGCCAACAGCGCCTGCTCGAACGCACCTTGCCAGTCCTCTTCGGCGCTGAACCATTGGCACGCGCGGCGATGCCAGGATCGCCCGGCCGAAGCCGGCTCTTCGCGCATCGCCCGCGCCAGTGGCTCGAAGATCCGCAACCACTCGACGGAGTCTTCCCAGGGTTCGATGAAGCATCCCCTTTCCTGCAGCGCGTGCAGCCATTTCGCGCCCTCACCGACACCGAAAAGATGCTCGCACAGACTGGCGTTGAAACGTGGCAGATGAACCAACACCTGCCAGACCTCCACCAACTCCGGCGGCAAGGTGTTCAACAACTCGTGCTGCAAATAATCGAGCAACGTCGTCGAACGCCCCTGCTCTTGCGACCAGGGACAACCGTTGAGTAGCGCGATCCGCACGCCGGCGCACCAGCCACCGCTGCGCTCGACAACCCTTTTGGCCGTTTGTGCAGCCAGGCTAGGCTCGACATGACCGAGCAACTGCCTGACCTCGGCCTCTGTAAAGGCCAGCGCGCGGCCTTCGCACTCGTACAACTCATCATCCAGCAGCAAGCGTGACCAGTTGCAGGCTGGGCGACGCCGGGAACCCAGCCACCAGGTCAGCGCCGGACTGGCGACGGCCAACAGGCGATCGAGCATCCGGTCGAGTTCCGGGTCGGGTGCACGGCAGAAGTCGTCGAGAAACAGCCAGGTCGGCGTCTGCAATCGCGCCAGATGCGCCAGCAGCCCGGGCTCATCCGTCGAAGGCAGCCCCAGCGCTTGCCCCACAAGCAACAGAAAATCGGCCGCGCTCGACGGCTCTCCCGCCAGCGGCAGCCAACAGACCCGACAATGCTCCGGGGCCAGCAGCAGGCATTCCGTGAGCAGCGCACTCTTGCCACTGCCGGCCGGCGCGCACAGCAACTTCACCCGAGCGGTCGAGACCAGCAACGCGCCTGTCAGCCGCTCGCGGGACAGATGGTGGGACGACAGTCGGGGCAGAAAACCAGAGCGGTCCGGACAGTGCGTCAGTGCGGTCATAGCGGTGCGCCTTTTTTATAATTCTGGCGCCACCCTAGACCCCTCCCGAGCGCTTGTTGAAGAAGTATTCAACACACTGATCGTCCCCTATAAAAAAGGTGACCGCGAAGTCACCCTTTTGTGTAGGAGCCCGTAGGAAACCTACCGAACCCCCGTACTCCGCAAGGCTGCCGGCGTGTAGTCCCCTGCTTTTGCGCTGACGTTGAATTCGAAGCTGCGTTTCTCTTCGTTCTTCATCCCCAGGGCGATGTAGCGACCGGCGATCAGGTCGTACAGCGCTTCGACGGTGTAGGCCGGCACCTGGTGATCGTAGTAGAACTGGGCATGCCCTTCGGCGACGCGCCAGAGCTGTCCGCGTCCGTCGTAGTGGTCGGCCAGCGCCACTTGCCAGCTGTCTTCATCGATGTACATGTGGCGCTTGGCGTACACATGGCGCTCGTTCGGCTTGACCGTGGCGACGACTTCCCAGACCCGGTGCAACTCATAGCGGGTCAAGTCCTGGTTGATGTGCCCGGCCTTGATCACATCGGTGTACTTGAGGTCGGGCGAATCGAGCTTGTAGCTGTTGTAGGGGATGTACATCTCCTTCTTGCCGATCAGTTTCCAGTCGTAGCGATCCGGCGCGCCGGAAAACATGTCGAAGTTGTCGGTGGTGCGCAGGCCGTCGGATGAGGTGCCGACACCGTCATATGCAACCTGCGGCGCACGCCGTACCCGGCGCTGGCCAGCGTTGTAGATCCAGGCCTTGCGCGGCTCCTTGACCTGGTCGAGGGTCTCGTGAACCAGCAACACGTTGCCCGCCAGCCGCGCCGGCGCGGTCACTTCCTGCTTGAAGTAGTTGAGGACGTTGTCGTCGCTGCCCGGTTTCAGATCGCCGAGCAACGAGGGTACGGCAACCTCGTCCCTGAAGCGGATCACGGTGAAGTCGCCATTGGCCTGCGGTGTCGCCTGGGTGATGGTGCGCCGCAGATTGCAGCCGTGGTAACGAGTGATGTGGTTCCAGATCACTTCCACGCCATTCTTCGGAATCGGGAAGGCGTAGTAGCGATTGCCGGTGAAATTGACCAGACCGTTACCGTCGTTGATCGGTGTTACGTTCAGCGCACTGCGCTTGGCCGACTCATAGATTTCAGCCGGCAATGCCACGGTGCGGTGGCTCGGGTAGACCGGAATCCTGTAGGTCTCGGGGTAGCGTTTGAACATCGCGATCTGGCCGTCGGAGAGTTTGTCCTTGTACTTGTCGACCGTCGCCGCGGTGATCACGAACAGCGGTTTTTCGCTGGCAAACGGGTCAGCCAGGAAACCTTTGCTGTCCACCGCCCCGGCGTTTTTCGGGATGCCGCCGGTCCAGGCCGGAATCGAGCCATCGGCATTGCCGGCCTTCTCGGCCCCGAGCGGTGTAAGGCTGGTACCGAGCTTGCCGGCTTCTTCCGGCGACACCGCGGCCATCACGTTGGCGGCGAGCAACCCGAGGGTCAGCGCGCCCAATTGCAACATCATCTTGCGCATCGAAATCATCCTTATCAGCCAGATCAGAAGTTCACGCCAAAGCTCAATGCCACGAAGTCACGGTCGGTGAGGACGTTGTAGTCCCCGCCGAAAAAGTCGGTGTAGCTGAGGCTCGCGGTGTAGGTATTGCGATAGTCCGCATCGACACCGAGGCTGACGGCCTTGGCGCCTTCGTTGAACAGGCCGTTGGGGCCATAGCCGGAAACATCGTGGGACCACGAGAGGTTGGGCCGGACATTGATCCCGGCGATGAGGTTGTTGTAATCGAGGATGGCCCGGGCGCGGTAACCCCATGACGTCGAGGTCACGAAGCCATCGGTATTGCCGCCAAAACCATACTGGCCATACACCGAGTCACGGCCATAGCGCAATTTGGAGCGAGCTTCCAGACCACCGACCCGGACCACCGCCGCCTCGCCCACCAGGGTCAGGCGATCCGCACCTGCGACCTGATCGATGAAGTGCGTCAGGGTGCTCTGGATCTGTGTCACTTCCTTGCGGCGGTAGCCTTTGTTGTCAGCCCCCGGTGAAGTGGCGATGGGCGATGCCGCGCCGCCTGCAATCGGATTGAGCATGGCCAGGGTCAGGTCATTGGTGTTGACCTGCACCGGGAGGTTGGGGCGGTAGCTGATCTCCCCGCTCCACGCGGTGCCGGTGGATAACGTGGTGGCGAAGCTCGCGCCGTAGAGACGGATGTCCTCCGGGTATTCGAGGTAATACTGGCCGCGACCGAGCATCACGCTTTGGGCCAGGCCTGAACCGCTGCCGGGCGCGATGCGGTTTGCCGCGGCAACGATCCCCGGAATGCTTGCCAGCGTACCGGCGCCGGCGGTGGTGGTTCCGACATTCGGGCTGCGACTGTGGTAGTTCATGAAATACAGGCCGTATTCGGTGTCGTCCCCCAGCCAGCGCAACGCCGTCCCCCACTGCCCGGAATCCCGGGCATCGCGGTCGCCACCACGGGGAACGATCACACCTTCCTTGCTGACTTCAAAGCCCTGGCCAAAGGCCGCTGCAATCGGCTGCAAGGGTGCAATGGCCGGGCTGGCGACGGTGTAGCCCGTGTTGCAGCCGTCCGCCACCACATCGACCCCAAAGAAGGTGCCGCAGTTATCGACGACCGTCTGGTCCCATTCCAGTTGATAGAAGCCTTCGACCGTCAGCTTGTCCGTCAGGCCCTGAGAGGCAAACAGCATGTTGACCGGAATCAGGCCTTCCTTGATCTCGGCGCCCGGTCGACGGAACGCGGAAACGTCGACCGGGTTGATGCTGTTGATCGAGTTGCCGATGAAGGTGCTCTCGCCCCAGCTGACCACCTGTTTACCGGCGCGCACAGTGCCCGGGAGATCGGCGAGGGAGTAGTTGTGATAGATGAAGGCGTCGAGAATTTGCCCGCCGGAAGACTTGGCGCCTTCTTTGCGATTGTGATCGCTGATGTCCTTGAACGGGCGGCTTTCATCCTTCAGCTCGAAGTCGTACCAGTACTTGCCACGCACAAACATGCCGGTGTCGCCGTACTTCAATTCGAGGTCGTGAATACCCTTGAAGATTTTCGAGAAGGTTTCGCCTTTCTTGAAATTCAGGCGCCCGTCATCACCGGTCGAAGCCTGGCCGGAACCGCCGTTGACGGTACCCACCAGGGCGTCATCGGCATCACGCATGCCCCAGCTTGCGCCGACCGACAACGAGGAGTCGAACGTCCCCTCGATTTCCCCGATGTTGAACGAAACGGCCTGAGCCTGGGCACAGCAGCCCAATGCAACCGCAGCCGCCAGCGCCTGCGGTGTGAAGATGGCGCGCATTGTTGTTTTTGTCATGCGTCTTCCCCGGTGAGTGACAGAAGGCCACACCCTACTGCCGGGCATCGGGGTCGATAAGCGCACCAAGGAGGTATTCGCGGTGTACCTCTAAAGGATGACTGACTATGGACATGACCCAGGCGGCGAGCGCCCGAAGCCTGACTGTTGCCGGGGCTGCAACAGTGCATGTCCGGATTCGGTATTTTTCCTACGACAGTAAGGGCTTATTCTTACCTGGCTGCCACGGTAAACCACGCAAGGCACGATGTGCCGGCCTGCGCCGTGATTGAAAGATTTCAGATGAATCGAGGATTCGGTTCATCGCCCCGTGTTCACTGACGTTGTTTTGTAGCTCCTGATCCAACGTCTTACTTGGCCGCTGCGTTTGCAGCGGCCTTTTTTATGGGCGATGGTTTACCGAAAATTAGTTACGAATCAAATCGTAACTACATATTCAACATGTCCATCTTGTCAGGAACACCTATACACGTTTTCACCAGCACCAAAAATACTCGAGCGACTTAAGATCCAGTTTCCAGCAGCCTTTCACTTTTGCATTGGCCGCTGATTCCTATCTTATCCATTACGAGTATTGATATGAAACCCATTATCCATGATAAGTATCGCTCAACTGCAGGATTCAACAGCCGTGTACGTTTTCTGGTTATGCACTACACCGCTGCCGACTTTGCCCGCTCCGTCGAGTTATTGACCGGCCCGCGGGTCAGTTCTCACTATTTGATTCCAGACATTACCGACCCGAGTTATCTGAAAGCCGGTTACAAGGAGCAGGAAGTATTCAACCTGGTAGATGAAAACGCTCGCGCCTGGCATGCAGGCGTTAGCCAGTGGGGCAGTCGCTCGTCGCTGAATGACACTTCCCTTGGCATTGAAATCGTCAACCTTGCAACGGACAATAATGGTGAGTTCTTTTTTCCGCCTTATCATCCCGAGCAGATTGCGGCGATTGAAGAACTGGCTCGGAATATTCTGGCACGTTATCCAGACATCACCCCCACTAATGTTGTTGGTCATTCCGATATCTCGATCGGCAACAAAAGCGATCCCGGCCCGGCGTTTCCCTGGCATGCACTTTATTTGAAGGGCGTTGGCGCCTGGTTTGATGAGTCGACCCGCGACAAGTATCTGAAGCAATACGAAGTGTCCGGAATTCCGGCGCAGTGCGAATTATTGAGGCTGTTTAAACGTTATGGCTACGATACATCCAACGCCTCAAACAAGGCTGGATTCAAAGCCCTTGTCCGCGCGTTTCAATTGCACTTTCGCCAGGACAATTATGATGGGGCGATAGACGCGCAGACCGCCGCAAACCTGGCTGCGTTGGTGCATAAGTACTTCCCTGAATCACCTATGTGATCCGACATTGAAAAACCGGCAAGGGCACATTGCGTGCCCTTGTCAGTGCGGTTAAATCGCATACCTCTGCAAATTCCCCATCATTTCCTTCAGCGCCTCGATGTTGTCCTTCGGATGCGCCGCGCCTTGGAAGTCGCAAATCTGCTGCCAGTGCGCCGCCACGTCTTCCGGGGAAAAACCCGCCCGTGGATCGAACCCGACGCCGAGGCTGCGCTCCCAGCGGACCTTGCCCATCCAGCCGCCGCCGACTTCAAACAGGCCGGAGGTTTCCTGGCAGCTCTCGCTGGCCAGGTACACCACCAGCGGGCTGACCAGTTCGGGCTTGAGCTGTTCAAAGACTTGCGGCGGGATCAGGCCTTCGGTCATGCGCGTGCCGCCGGTGGGGGC
This sequence comes from Pseudomonas sp. S2_H10, assembly GCF_054668285.1. NCBI lineage: Bacteria > Pseudomonadati > Pseudomonadota > Gammaproteobacteria > Pseudomonadales > Pseudomonadaceae > Pseudomonas > Pseudomonas sp. S2_H10. The sequence continues at coordinate 4,696,652 of NZ_CP162754.1, read as the reverse complement.
GATGGCGTTGACCAGGATGTTGTTCTTGCGGCCTTCGATGGCCAGGGTGCGGGTCAGGCCATAGAGTCCCAGCTTGGCCATGCCGTAGTTGGACTGGCCGAAATTGCCATAGATGCCCGAGGTCGACGCGGTGAAAATCACCCGGCCGTAGTTTTGCTCGCGCATGTGCGGCCAGGCGGCGCGGGTGACTTTGTAGGCGCCTTCGACATGGACGCGGTAAACCAGGTCCCAGTCGGCGTCTTCCATTTTGTGGAAGGTTTTGTCGCGCAGGATACCGGCATTGTTGACCACCACGTCGACGCGACCGAACACGTCCAGGGCGTGCTGGACCAGCTTGTCACCGTCCGTGACCGAGTCGTGGTTGGCCTCGGCGATGCCGCCGGCCTCGCGGATTTCCGCTACCACGCGGGCGGCGGCCGAAGCGTTGGCACCTTCGCCCTGGGTCGAGCCGCCGAGATCGTTGACCAGCACCCTGGCGCCCTGTTTGGCGAACAGCAGCGCATGCGCCCGTCCCAGGCCGCCTCCGGCACCGGTGATGATCACGACTTTATCTTCGAAGCGAACAGGCTCGTTCATGGGGGGACTCCAGCAGGCCAAGGGACAATGAGCCCGAGTTTCAGGCACGGCGCAGCGGGTCACAATGAACACGGGGGAGGCTGAATGGTGCGCGATAAGGCTGGGGGATGATTGACCGCGAAATTGACACAAACCTGGGGTGAGGGGGCTTGCCCCCTCACCACAAAAAAAGCCCCGCAGGTTCACGCGGTGCGTCAGGAATACGCCACCTTGCGCGGTGGCAAGAGCAGTTGATCGCGAAACGCCAGGTAGTGCTTGAGCACCTCGCCGGGGGCCTCGATCTGCGGGTAATGACCAATGTCGGGCAACACCACCGCGTCCGCGTCCGGGATCAGTTCGCGGTATCGCTCGACCATGTGCAGGCCGGAGATTGGATCGACCCCGCCATCGATCACCCGCAGCGGCACTTCACCGCGTTGCATCGCGCGCACCCAACGATTGCGCCAGACACGTCGCTCGGGGATGTAGGCGATCAATCTATGCATGATACGTGGCCCGCGTTGGCTTTCGACCAGGCTCCAGAAATCATCCATCTGGCTTTCGCTGGGGCGGGTTTGCGGACCGAATATCTGCCGAAAGCTTCTCACCAGACCATCGCGGCTGAAGGCCCGGCCAATCATCCAGCCCAGAGGGCTGAGCAAGAGTTTTTGCATCAGTACCGGACGATGGGTTTCCGGAAACAAGCCGCCGTTGAGAAACACGCAACTGGCCAACTCCACCCGCGACTCGTAATGCCGGGCCAGCAGTTCCTGGGCCACGCTGTCGCCGTAATCGTGAGCGAACAGGTGCACCGGTTGCCGGACGTTCAGGTGTTCAAGCAGAGCCTCTTGCAGATCCGCTTGCTCCAGCAGGCTGTATTCGTGATTCGCCGGTTTGGCCGAATCGCCGAAGCCCAGCATGTCGCAAGCAATCACGCGAAAGCGCTGGGACAATGGCTGCCACAGGTAATGCCAGTCCCAACTGGCGGACGGAAACCCGTGAATGAGCAACAACGGCTCACCCTGCCCCGCTGTCCAGTAACGGATGCTGTGGCCACGGAATACGAAGGTCTGGCTGCGTTTGCGCCAGACACACAGAGGGATCTCGGCGAGTTCCATTAGAGTTTATAACCCGGGTCCAGTTTATCGAGTTTGCGCAGCAGCGCCGGCCACGCCAGCGCTCCGCCCATTCCTTGAGCACTTCTGGTGACACCCGCGATCATGGCTTTGGCGCCGGCCAGGATCTGCGGTTCGATGGCGATCAGTTCGGCTGCACCGTTTTGCGCCATGACCTGAATGTCGCAGGCACGCTGAAAGGTGAACATCATCAGGAACGTATCGGCGATGGTGCTGCCGCAAGTCAGCAGGCCGTGGTTATGCAGCATCAGGAAATTGTTTTCACCGAGGTCGGCCTGCAGCCGCACTTTCTCTTCATGGTTGAGCGCCACACCTTCATAGGCGTGGTAGGCCAGGCTGGAAAGCACGAACAACGACTGTTGGCTGATCGGCAGGACGCCCTGTTTCTGAGCCGACACCGCTACCCCCGAAGCCGTGTGGGTGTGCAGCACGCAGACGACATCGTGACGGACCTCATGCACGGCGCTGTGGATGGTGTAGCCCGCCGGATTGATCTCGTAAGGACTGTCCATCAGCTTGTTGCCGGCCTGATCCACCTTGACCAGGCTCGACGCGGTAATTTCGTGAAACATCAACCCGAACGGGTTGATCAGGAAGTCTTCGGTGCCGGGCACCTTGGCGGAGATGTGGGTAAAAATCAGATCATCCCAACCGTGTTGAGCAACCAGGCGATAACAGGCGGCCAGGTCGACACGGGTCTGCCACTCGGCAGCACTGACCTGGTCTTTGACGCTGTGTGGCGATTGGACGGGAGCGACAGTCACGGCAAGGAGCCTCGGTGTTTTTTATTATGGAGTGTTTCCTATGACTACCGAGTCTAGTCAGCCGTTGAGGTTCGTGTAGTTGCATTGGCAGCCAGCTTGATGGCCCAGCGAGTCAGCCGCCCTGCTGCCCGGGATCCATGTCAAATGACCGGCGCCAGCGCAGCTCTGGCAGGCAGGTTTTGCTGCACTGCCAGCGCATTGACCGGCATTGGTATCGGGTTATCTGTCACGCGCGCAAAGCGCTGACCAGATCTGCCAGCCAAGGCTCGGCATCCGTCTCCGGGGTCACGCTTTCGCTGGCGTCCAGGCGCAGCATTGGCAGTACTTCGCGAATGCCCAGCTCACCGAACAATTCGCGCATCTGCTCGCCGCCGCCACAAAAGGTGTCGCCATAACTCGCATCGCCCAACCCGATCACTGCACCTGGCAAACCGCGCCAGGCCGCTGGCAATTGGTCACGAATGGTCGAGTACAGTGGTTGCAGGTTGTCCGGCAGCTCGCCCATGCCGGTGGTGGAGGTCACTGCCAGAAAAGCTTCGGGGCCAAACGCCTGGATATCGGCGAGGGTCGCACGCGGGTTGTGCGAGGTTTCGAAACCGGCGGCTTGCAACAGGCTGGCGGCGTGGCGGGCAACTTCTTCGGCCGTGCCGTACACCGAGCCGGAAATGATGGCGACTTTCATCAATCTGATCCTGAATCCGAGTAAAAAAACCGGATATTAACAGCACGGTCGTGATTGTTCTTTTAGAATGCAATCGAATATCAATCAGGAAAGGATACTCCGGTGATTAATGCACAATTGCTGCAAATGGTGATCAATGCCTCCAACGACGGTATCGTGATTGCCGAGAAGGAAGGCGATCAGGACAAGATCCTCATCTACGTCAACCCCGCGTTCGAACGCCTGACGGGCTATTCCAGCGAAGAAATTCTCTATCAGGATTGTCGTTTCCTGCAGTCAGGCGACCGCGACCAGGAAGCCCTGCCGTTGATTCGCGACGCCCTGAACCGTGAAGGCTCCTGCCGGGAAATACTGCGCAACTACCGCAAGGACGGCACTCCGTTCTGGAACGAGCTGTCCCTTTCCACGGTGAAAAATCCGGCGGACGGGCAAACCTATTTTGTCGGCGTGCAGAAAGACGTCACCGTGCAGGTCAAGGCGCAACAGCGTGTGGCTCAACTGGAGGGGCAACTGGCTGAACTCCAGGCCGAGCTTGCCGCGCTCAAGGCGACGAACGGCTAAAACAAAATTCAGAATTAATTGTCAGTAACTACAATCACCAATGACTTTGTAATTATTTCTTTCGAGTTGGCCATGCAGCGCGACGCACTCCTGACCCAGGATGAGCTGGATTTCATCCAGACCATGCAACACAACCCGCAACTCAATGTGCGGGATGCGACGTCGAGCCTGATGGTCAATGGTGGGTCGCAAATCCGTGACCTGCTCACCCGCCTGGCGGCCCATGAGCAGGTCACCATTCAAGCCAGCTTCGAAAACCAGCAAATGACCTTCCCCCTGCACCTGGTGGAAGACGAGTTCCATGCGCTGCATTTGCGCCTCGGCGTGCCGAGCATCTATGAGGACGGGCCGATGGTCCGGCCGTGGCGTCTGGTACTGGACGAACCGGTAGCGTTGGAAAACGCCCAGGGTCAGCCCGGCACCTTGTGGGTACACGAAGTGTCGTGCAAAGGGGTTTTGCTGGAAGTTCGCAACAAGACCAAGCCGCCGAAGCATTTTGCCTTGTGGTTCAGCCCCTCAGGTTATGAGCGGATTGCCCTGCGTGGCACTTTCGAGAAAGAAAACGAGCAAGGCTTCTACGCCTATCAACTGAGCCAGAGCGATACGGACGAAACCGAGCGTCTGCGCCAGTTCATCCTGCAGCAGCATCGTTTGACTCATCCAACGCTGCATCTCTGAACCTCAAGTATCCAGATTCCCCGCCAGGAACTGTTTCAGACGCTGGCCCATCACCTCGCCCTCATTGCCCAGGCAACCGATCGATGAACCGGTCAGGCTCTCCTGTGCCAGGTCAGAAGCATCGCCGGCCAACAGCAATTGGCACTCCAGCCCCATGGCCAGGCGATTCAGGCGCCGAGGCAAATCGGCAGCCGGCACATGATTGGAAAACAGCACCAGCGCCTGGGGCTTGATTCTTTCACACGTCAGCGCCAGCTCCTCGAATGGCTGGCCCATGTGCAGCACTCGAACGGTCATTGACCCGCAACTCAGGAACAGGGCGGCGACCAGCAGTTCCAGCTCCCGGCAGTGACCGACCAGGGCACAGATGACCACGCAACGCGGCTGTTTTTCGCGCATCAACAACAGGCGCTGCGCCACCCGGGCACGCAGAAAACCATCCAGGAACAGCCACTCGCTGGTTCCGCCGAACTGGTCCTGGCGTTGCAACAACTGCTTCCACACGGGAATCAGAATGTCCTGAAACACCACCGTCAGGGCGTAGCTGGAAAAGATTTGCCCGTAGACCTGTTCCAGCCGAAGGTCGTCAAACCCGTTGACCGCAGCAAGTACCTGATGCTGCCACTGCGCGTAATCGGCTGTTACGAGATTGTTGGGGATGAAATGCGACAACGCCTTGAACGGCTCGGCCCTGGCCAGGATCTTGCCGATCTTGCTGACGGCTACACCGCGCTCGATCCAGCCGAGGATGCTGCGCACCCGCTCGATATCGGTCAGCGAATACAGGCGATGCCCGCTTTCAGTGCGCGTTGGAACAATCAGGCCATGGCGTCGCTCCCAGGCACGCAGCGTGACCGGGTTGACACCTGTCAGGCGCGCCACCTCGCGAATGGGAAAGAGTTCTTCCTGTTCGAGTGATGCAGCCTGCGCGGAATCTGAAGCAGCGTCAGTAAGTACGGGCATCCTGATGTAACATCCTTGTATCGTCCGAGACACATTCTACTCGCCCAGCCCGTAAAAATTCCGTAAAAAAACATGCCGCGAATGAGCTAAAACCGTCGCAGACGCGATTGACTGAATCAGGAATAATCCTTGCTTGTTACAAGACACGGCCCACCACCCCGGCGCCTGTGCCTGGCGAAGCTCTTATCCGGAGCGACGCAAATGCCTTATGGAGATACACAATGTCTACCCCACCCGTCACGCTGATGGTTGCGCGCCGCGTTGCCAATGGACGTTATCAGGACCTGATCGCCTGGCTGCGCGAAGGCGAACAACTGGCCACCGACTTTCCCGGCTACCTCGGCTCCGGCGTGCTTGCTCCGCCGCCCGATGATGACGAATTCCAGATTATCTTCCGCTTCGCCGATGAACAGACCCTGCACGCCTGGGAGCATTCCGCCTCGCGCAGTGCCTGGCTCGGACGTGGCAGCGAGCTGTTCGCCCACCCGACGGAGCACCGGGTCAGCGGCATAGAAGGCTGGTTCGGCGTCGCCGGCCAACGCCCGCCGCGCTGGAAACAGGCCGTGGCGATCTGGCTGGCGTTCTTTCCGGTCTCGCTGCTGTTCAACTTTGTACTGGGTCCGCTGCTGAGCGAGATGACGCTATTGCCTCGCGTACTCATCAGCACCCTGTGCCTGACGCCGTTGATGGTGTATTGGTTTATCCCGCTGTCGACCCGTCTGCTGGCCAACTGGCTGAACAGCACGCCCGTGCGCCGCTTGCCCGTCGAGCCCTCGACCCAAAACCACTGATCACCTTCTGTGGATGTTGCCTGCAATAGATAGAGCGCTCCCGTCGCTGGTATAGTTTTGCTCTTACCGCGACGCGAGCCGTTCATGACTTCTTCCGCAGCCCCTGTCCTCATTACCGGCGCCGGCCAGCGCGTCGGCCTGCACTGCGCCCGGCGACTGCTGGAAGATGGCCATCGGGTGATTTTCAGCTACCGCAGCGAGCGACCCGGCGTACAAGCCCTGCGCGACCTGGGGGCCACCGCGGTGTTCGCGGACTTCTCCAGTGAAACCGGGATTCTCGCCTTCATCAGCGAACTGAAAACCCACACCGACTGTTTGCGCGCGATTGTCCACAACGCCTCCGAATGGCTGGCCGAAACACCGGACACCGATGCCGCAGCGTTCACCCGAATGTTCAACGTGCACATGCTGGCGCCTTACCTGATCAACCTGCATTGCGCCGACCTGCTGCAACGCTCGAGCCCCGCCGACATCGTGCACATCAGCGATGACGTGACGCGCAAGGGCAGCAGCAAGCACATCGGCTATTGCGCCAGCAAGGCCGGGCTCGACAGCCTGACCCTGTCCTTCGCCGCCAGGTACGCGCCGGCCATCAAGGTCAACGGGATCGCGCCGGCCCTGCTACTGTTCAACCCTGAAGACGACGCGGCCTACCGCGCCAGGGCGCTGGCCAAGTCCGCGCTGGGCATCGAACCCGGCTGCGAAGTGATCTACCAGAGCCTGCGTTATCTGCTCGACAACCCTTACGTCACCGGCACCACCCTGACCGTCAACGGCGGAAGGCACATCAAATAAGTGTCCCGCGAGGATTTTCCATGACGTTATCGCTGCCCCAGAACGCCCTATCCCAGAGCTACCGTGAGATCCTCATCGGTCTCGGTGAAAACCCCGACCGCGAGGGTTTGCTCGATACGCCCAAGCGCGCAGCCAAAGCCATGCAGTACCTTTGCCATGGGTACGAGCAAAGTATCGAGCAGATCGTCAACGGCGCGCTGTTCGCCTCCGACAACGATGAAATGGTGATCGTCGACAACATCGAGTTGTACTCGCTGTGCGAACACCACATGCTGCCCTTCATCGGCAAGGCGCATGTGGCTTATATTCCAACCGGCAAGGTGCTGGGCCTGTCGAAGATTGCGCGGCTGGTGGACATGTTCGCCCGCCGCCTGCAAATCCAGGAAAACCTCACCCGGCAAATCGCCGACGCCGTGCAACAGGTGACCGGCGCGGCAGGCGTCGCAGTGGTCATCGAAGCGCAGCACATGTGCATGATGATGCGCGGCGTCGAAAAACAGAATTCGACCATGAACACCTCGGTGATGCTCGGCGCCTTCCGCGAGTCGAGCAATACCCGCCAGGAGTTCCTGCAATTGATTGGACGGAGCAAGTAGCAATGCCACAACTTCAGCCAGGCATGGCACGCATCCGGGTCAAGGACCTGTGCCTGCGTACCTTCATCGGCATCAACGAGGATGAAATCCTCAACAAACAGGATGTGCTGATCAACCTGACCATTCTGTACGCCGCCCAGGAAGCGGTCCGGGACAACGACATCGATCACGCGTTGAACTACCGGACCATCACCAAGGCGATCATCGCCCATGTGGAAGGCAACCGCTTTGCGCTGCTCGAACGCCTGACCCAGGAAATTCTCGACCTGGTGATGGCCAACGCATCGGTGCTCTACGCCGAGGTCGAGGTCGACAAGCCCCATGCGCTGCGATTCGCCGAGTCGGTATCGATTACGCTTGCAGCGAGCCGCTAGCTTCAAGCCACAGGCGCCAGGCTGTAAACTTGTAGCCACCGCCATCCATCTTGCAGCTTGCAGCTTGCAGCTGTCTCGCAGAGACCTCCCATGAACGATCAACAACGCCTGGAACTCGAAGCCGCCGCCTTTCGCCGGCTGGTGGCCCACCTGGACAGCCGCAAGGATGTGCAGAACATCGACCTGATGAACCTCTCGGGCTTCTGCCGCAACTGCCTGTCCAAGTGGTACAAGGCGGCTGCCGACGAGCGCCAGATCGAGGTCAGCCTCGACGACGCCCGCGAAGTGGTTTACGGCATGCCGTACGCCGAATGGAAAGCCCAATATCAGCAAGAAGCCAACGCCGAACAACAGGCGGCGTTCGCCAAAGGAAAACCCAATGAGTGATCTGAACACCCTGCGCGCCAGCCTCAAGACCGGCGAACACGCCTTCGCCGACACCCTGGCGTTCATTGCCGCCGGTTACGACTACCAGCCTCAGGCCTTCAACAACGGTGGAGTGGAAAACGCGGCCGGGCAGAACGAAGGCTCGTGCAAGACCCTGGGCCTGGCACTGCTCGAAGGCTTGAGTGATGAAGAAGCACTGCTGGCTTTTGGCGAGCATTACCGTTCGGTTGTTGCCACACCTGAAGGCAGCGATCACGGCAATATCCGTGCATTGATGGCCCATGGCCTGGCTGGCGTGAAATTCACCCAACAGCCACTGACCCGCCGCTGATTCAAATTGTAGGAGCGAGCCTGCTCGCGATGAACCTGAGAGCGCTGCGGGGCATCAGGCACCCAGTGTTATCGTTCACGACCATCGCGAGCAGGCTCGCTCCTACAGATGGTCAACAGCACAACCCGACTTTTAAGATTGACCCCGCCACTTTATTTCGTTTGCCGGGTACCGCTGCTCACGGCTTAGATAAAAGAAGTCCTCCTTCTTTCGAGCCGGTCATCCATGCGCAGCGAAACCATCAGCCAGTCGATCAACATCGTTCACCCTGTCACGCTCAGCCACGGCAAGAACGCCGAGGTCTGGGACACCGATGGCAAACGCTACATCGACTTTGTCGGCGGCATCGGCGTGTTGAACCTCGGCCATTGCCATCCGCGCATCGTCGAAGCCATTCGCGAGCAGGCCACCCGGCTGACCCACTATGCGTTCAACGCAGCCCCCCATACCCCCTACATCGATTTGATGGACCGCCTCAGCGCGTTCATCCCGGTCGATTATCCGGTCAGCGGCATGCTCACCAACAGCGGCGCGGAAGCCGCCGAGAACGCCCTGAAGATCGTCCGTGGCGCCACCGGCCGTACCGCCGTCATTGCCTTCGATGGCGCTTTCCACGGCCGCACCCTCGCCACCCTGAACCTCAACGGCAAGGTCGCGCCCTACAAACAAAAAGTCGGCGTGCTGCCGGGGCCGGTGTATCACCTTCCCTACCCCAGCCCGGACAACGGCGTGACCTGCGCCGAAGCCCTGAAGGCCATGCAGCGTTTGTTCAGCGTCGAGATCGATGTCGAGGACGTGGCCTGCTTCATCGTCGAACCCGTGCAGGGCGAAGCGGGTTTCCTGGCCATGGATGTGGAGTTCGCCCAGGCACTGCGCAAGTTCTGCGACGACAAGGGCATTGTGCTGATCGCCGATGAAATCCAGTCCGGTTTCGGCCGTACCGGCCAGCGCTTCGCGTTCTCGCGATTGGGCATCGAGCCCGACCTGGTCCTGCTCGGCAAAAGCATTGCCGGCGGCGTGCCGCTGGGTGCGGTGGTCGGGCGCAAAGCGCTGCTGGATAACCTGCCCAAGGGCGGACTCGGTGGCACCTACTCCGGCAATCCCATCGCCTGCGCAGCGGCACTGGCAACCCTGGACGAAATGACCGATGCCAACCTACAAGCGTGGGGCACGCAGCAGGAAGAGGCGATTGTTGGCCGCCATGCAACCTGGCGTGCGAGCAAACTGACACCTTACCTGGGTCGCCTGACTGGTGTCGGTGCCATGCGCGGTATCGAGTTGATCAATGTCGATGGCTCACCCGGATCGACACAATTGACCCAACTGCTGACCCTGGCGCGGGATGCGGGTCTGCTGCTGATGCCCAGTGGTAAATCGCGGAACATCATTCGCCTGCTGGCGCCGTTGACCATCGAAGCGGCGGTGCTGGAGGAAGGGTTGGATATCCTTGAGGCGTGCCTCGCCAAACTGACCTGAAACCTGATCCTGTAGGAGCCGGCTTGCTGGCGATTGCGGTGTGTCAGGCAACGCCGATGTTGATTGATACGCCGCCATCGCCGGCAAGCCGGCTCCTACAGGTCTGTTTTGTGTTGCCCATGAAAAAACCGGCCGAAGCCGGTTTTTCATTTCAACGAAAGCAGAATCAAGCGTTCTGCAGATCGTCGAGGTAGCGCTCGGCATCCAGTGCCGCCATGCAACCGGCGCCGGCCGAGGTGATGGCCTGACGGTACACGTGGTCAGCCACGTCACCGGCGGCGAAGATGCCTTCGAGGCTAGTGGCAGTAGCGTTGCCGTCACGGCCGCCTTGCACCACCAGGTAACCGTCTTTCAGGGTCAGCTGGCCTTCGAACAGCGAAGTGTTCGGGGTGTGGCCGATGGCGATGAACACGCCGTCGACTTTCACTTCGTCGAAGCTGCCGTCGTTGTTCTTCAGGCGGGCACCGGTCACGCCCATGTTGTCGCCCAGGACTTCGTCCAGGGTTGCGTTCAGCTTCAGCTCGATCTTGCCTTCGGCAACACGGGCGTTGAGCTTGTCGATCAGGATCTTCTCGGCGCGGAAGGTTTCGCGACGGTGGATCAGCGTGACTTTGCTGGCGATGTTGGCCAGGTACAGGGCTTCTTCGACAGCGGTGTTGCCGCCGCCGACCACAGCCACTGGCTTGTTGCGATAGAAGAAACCGTCGCAAGTCGCGCAGGCCGAAACGCCTTTGCCCATGAAGGTTTCTTCGGACGGCAGGCCCAGGTAACGAGCGCTGGCGCCGGTGGCAATGATCAGGGCGTCGCAGGTGTAGGTCGCGCTGTCGCCGGTCAGGGTGTACGGCTTGGCAGCGAAGTCCACGGCATTGATGTGATCGAAAACGATCTCGGTTTCGAAGCGCTCGGCGTGCTCGCGCATCCGCTCCATCAGCGCCGGGCCGGTCAGGCCGTGGACGTCGCCCGGCCAGTTGTCGACTTCGGTGGTGGTGGTCAGTTGACCGCCGGCCTGCATGCCGGTGATCAGCAGCGGCTTGAGGTTGGCACGGGCGGCATAGACCGCGGCGCTGTAACCGGCAGGGCCGGAACCGAGAATAATCACTCGCGAATGACGGACTTCAGACATGACCTGCTCCTGTTGACCGGCCCGGAACACCTGGCGCGGAACGCCGGATTGCCGGCTGGAATAAAAAAGAACGGTTGCAAGCGCTTGGGGAAGGCTTGAACCCGACCGTCCTGTAAAAGATTGGGTGCAGCGTATCGAGGGGGCGAAGATTAAGGAAATACGGATTAACAATCCAGCTCATAGGTGGTCTCTATGCCATCTGAGCGACGATATCGACGTCTTTGTTACAGTGAATGTCGATACCACTGCCGCGCTTTCGCACGTGAAGCAAAGCCGGTAAGGTCGGCGCGATTTCCCTCTGTCCGGAGCCTCTTATGCCCGCCCCTGTCCTGTCCGGCCCGCAATACCTGCGCGAAGGCCTCAAGCTGGTGCTGAGCCCCAGCCTGCGTTTGTTCGTCCTGTTGCCGCTGGCCATCAACCTGGTGCTGTTCGTCGGATTGATCTACCTGGCCGGCCATCAATTCAGCCTGTGGGTCGACACCTTGATGCCGTCCCTGCCCGACTGGCTGAGTTTTCTCAACTACCTCCTCTGGCCGCTGTTCGTGGTGCTCGTCGTGCTGATGGTGTTCTTCACCTTCACCATGCTCGCCAACGTCATTGCCGCGCCGTTCAATGGCTTTCTCGCGGAGAAAGTGGAAGTGGTGGTGCGCGGCACCGATGACTTCCCGGCCTTCAGCTGGGGTGAACTGATTGCCATGATCCCGCGCACCCTGGCCCGGGAAATGCGCAAGCTCGGCTACTTCCTGCCCCGTGCGATCGGGCTGTTCATCCTCTCGTTCATCCCGGTGGTGAACATCATCGCCGCGCCGCTGTGGCTGCTGTTCGGGGTGTGGATGATGGCGATCCAGTACATCGACTACCCGGCGGACAACCACAAGCTGGGCTGGAACGAAATGCTCGCCTGGCTGCGGCAGAAGCGCTGGCAGAGCATGAGTTTTGGCGGCAGCGTGTACCTGGTGCTGCTGATCCCTGTGGTCAACATCCTGATGATGCCAGCGGCCGTGGCCGGCGCGACGCTGTTCTGGGTGCGTGAACGCGACACCCAAGTGCTGACAACGCCTGCAAAGTAAAAAACGCCCGATAAAAAAACTGCGGCAAGAGTATTTCTCTTGCCGCAGGCCTTACAACTGACTCACAGCGGTTAGTTGAATCAGTTCCTGGTGGGGTATTTCACTGTACGACGAACTCAATTTGACCGCCCGATTCAGAAAGCTTGCCATTCAGGATTTGTCTTACCTTGACATGTTTGACACCTTTATCCCAAACACGGCTGTACCTCCAAGTCGCTCCATCAGAGTCTATGATAGCTTTACCTAAAACACTAAAGTCATGATTCAGCACTTCAACCGCTTCTGCTCCGTAGCTACAGGTGCCCTCGATGACAATCTGACCTGCTGGTAAGCGACTTGCGTCTTTTGGGTAAGTAATACCTGGAGTAGGTAGACTGACAAAAAAGAACCGCGGCTCGGTTGGGGAGGAAGATAGACCCGCGAGACGCTGCCGTGCCTTCACAACTTTCGCACCGTCGTCCCAGTTGCGACTGAAATACCAAGTCTTCCCGTTCACTGTGGCAGAACCCAGCCTGGTGTCGTCATAATTAAGCATGTCAACGGTTGCCCCCGGCAAACACTCCCCTTCAATAAACACTCGCCCCAAAGAGTGACGAGTTCCATCTAAAGGATAGGTGATCGTCGGAACGGGAATACCGAGCTCGGCAACATTACTTGAATCCTGATTAACTTTCGATTGCTCTTTCATCATTAAAACTCCTTTTATCCGGCACAATTGCCTGTAATGCAGAGCTATCTTTACGTTAATTGATAGAAAAGACACCTATAACAAGTGACAGGTCCGGCAAGCGATCGCCTTCCCCAGCACACCATTCAAACACTTACTTCCACCAACAAATAACAATGAACGACACAACCTTACAAACCTGTTACCCCATACCTGTTAATTCTTACCGTATACGTTTCTGCGCATAAAACATCCAATACGTACAGCGACTCCCCAAACTTGAACCCAATCAATTGTCAGGGATGAGTCAAAACTTCAACGTATGGAGAACCACTTCAATGGCAACACCCATCCATCCCCCCGCTGCGGCTTCCTTGATGACAGGCGAACATCTCAGTGCCAGGGACCGGAATGCATCCTTCCCCTGGACCAGCATGAGCCCGGCCGTACTGCATGCGAAACCGGAAGCGGGAGCTGATTTTGTCATCAGTGAAAGTTCGCGCATTCTCATCGACAGCGAGAGCCTGCGGCCCTTGGCAACAAGACTGGCAGCCGGGCTCGCGGGTGCCGCCGGGCTTGGCAAGCCCACGGCCATCACACTACTGCCAGGCGCTCCGCCACTAAGCGGTGACGTATCGTTGCAATTGTCCGCACCGAATACGGCGGACGTCCCGATTCCCGTCAAAGGCAAAAGGGAAAGTTACCGGATTGATATCTCACACAATGTTCTGGTCAGCGCACAAACCCCGGAGGCCATGGCCCGCGCCCTGACCACCCTGCATAAAGCTGTGCGAGTCTCAACCACACTCGAATCGGGGGTTGTAATTGATGCCCCCATGCATGCCGAGCGCTCGGTCATGATCGATATGGGCCGCTGGTATTTCAGCCCCGACTGGGTCATCAACCTGATTCAGGAAATGGCCTGGAATCAACTCAATACGCTGCACTTACATCTGACAGATAACGAAGGCGTAAGGGTGACCTTTCCCTCTTGCGTGGACATCTCCAGTTCCGATGCCTGGAGCGCAGAAGAGCTCAAGCGCGTTCTCGACACTGCCGCGTCCTACCATATCGAGGTAATTCCCGAGCTCGACATGCCTGGACATATGGACTGGATACTACGCGACCGGCCTGAATTTCAGCTTCGCCTCAGTAATGGCACCGTTGTGTCCAAAGCTCTCGATTTCAGCATTAGTGCTGCACGTTCCTTTATCACAACTCTCGTCTCTGACCTTTTCACAATGTTTCCACGCAGCCGGCGTATCCACTTGGGAGCCGATGAATTTTTTCTCAGCCCGATCACCCACAACAACACGCCCCAACTGGCCAAATACGCACGTGACATGTCCGGCAATCCAAATGCATCTTCCGAGGACGCTGTCAGGTACTTCATCAACGACATGGCTGGCCTGATACAAGACAGAGGCAAAATCGCGCGAGTCTGGAACGACGGGGCCGTTCGACCCAACCCGGTCATCGCTGTGGATAAAAAGGTAGAAATCGAATGCTGGAGTCTCTGGGGCAGACTGCGCGGAGAGATGACCGCACAAGACTTGATAAATGCCGGATACAACGTGATCAACGCCCATGGTGACTTTTACTTCATCATTAACAAGACCTGGGACAATCTCCTCCATGATAAACATTCGCCTCGCGGTATTTATGACACGTGGCAAGCCAACCATTTCATGGACGAGGCTGGAGGCGCGATATCGGATATTCCCGCGGACAGTCCGTTTTTAGTGGGAGCCGGAATCCAGTTCTGGATCGAAGTGCCGTCCTTCAGTTCCCCGGAAGAGGCCTGGAACCAGCTGGTCCCTTGGCTGTTGCCTTTGGGGCAACGCACTTGGGACTCTCCGAACGGCGCTACCGAGTACAAATCGCTGTCACTGATCGCACGCGCCGTCGCCCATCCGCCGCCAGAACCGTGGTAACAGAACAGGTTTCGTGAGCGTCTGATTGGGCACTCGTTAGTGCAAACTCGCTTATCGGCAAGTTCACAACGTCACAAATCCATCATCCCGACGTCACACTGACGACATGGCCCCAGCCGACACTGGGGTCATGACGACAGCTCTGCATATCACCCTGATCACCGAAACCTTCCCACCGGAAATCAACGGCGTGGCCAATACACTGGGTCGCTTGTGCGACGGTTTGCGCGCGCGCGGGCATCAGGTGGAACTGGTGCGCCCGCGTCAGGGCTGCGACCAGCACCTGGGCAGCGATGATGAACTGCTGCTGTGTCGCGGCTGGCCGCTACCGGGCTATCCCGGCTTGCAATGGGGTCAGTCGTCGATGCACAAACTGCTGCGACGCTGGACGCGTCACCGCCCGGATGTGCTCTACATCGCCACCGAGGGCCCGCTGGGCTTGTCTGCCTTGCGTGCAGCAAGGCGACTGGGGATTTGCGTGGTCAGCGGTTTCCACACCAATTTCCAGCAATATTCCAACCAGTACGGGTTGGGTTTGCTCACGCGCCTGCTGACTCACTACCTGCGCTGGTTCCACAACCGCTCGGCCATGACCCTGGTGCCCAGCGTCAGTCAGCGCATGGAGCTGGAGCGGCGGCAGTTCGAGCGACTGGCGTTGCTGTCCCGTGGGGTCGACAGCGAATTGTTTCACCCGGCCAAACGCTTGAATGCCCTGCGCGAGCAATGGGGGCTGACCGAGGCAGACATCGCCGTCATTCATGTCGGACGCCTGGCTCCGGAAAAGAACCTGGGTCTGCTCAAGCGCACCTTCAATACCCTCAAGGCGAGTTATCCCCAGCGCATCCTGAAACTGATCGTGGTCGGCGACGGTCCGCAGCGCCAGGAACTGGAAAAGGAAATGCCCGAGGCGATTTTCTGCGGCACGCAACGGGGGGAAGCCCTGGCCTGTCATTACGCGTCGGGGGACATGTTCCTGTTTCCGAGCCTGACCGAAACCTTTGGCAATGTGGTGCTTGAAGCACTTGCCTCGGGGTTGGGCGTGGTGGCCTACGATCAGGCGGCAGCGGCCCAGCATATTCGCCATGGCTACAACGGAGTGCTGGCGATGCCGGGGGATGAAGAAGCGTTCTGCGATGCAGCGGCATGGTTGCTGGAAGACAGGGAAACCCTGCGCAATGTGCGGCTCAATGCGCGCCAGCATGCCAGTCGCCAGGGATGGGCAACGATCATCGAGCAGTTCGAAGGGCAGTTGCGCGGGGCGTGTGCCGGGGAGATGGTGGTGCCGAATGCACCGACTGTTCCGTGATTTTGCAGTGTTCTTGAGTCAGTCTTCGCGGGCAAGCCCGCTCCCACAGGGTTCTTGGTTCACACATGATTGGTGATCACCGCAGAACCTGTGGGAGCGAGCTTGCTCGCGATGAGGCCTTCCCGGTCGCCGCTTAAACCAGCGACATCAACGCCTCACGGCTGAACGGCAGAATGTCTTCCTCACGGCCATCACGCACTTTCTGCGCCCAGTCCGGGTCCACCAGCAACGCACGACCGACCGCCACCAGGTCGAACTCGTCGTTGTTCAAGCGCTCCAGCAGTTTTTCCAGGCTGGCCGGTTGTGCGACCTTGTCGGTGTTGACCATGAACTGCAGGAACTCGCCATCCAGGCCGACACTGCCCACGGTGATCGTCGGCTTGCCGGTGAGTTGGCGGGTCCAGCCTGCCAGGTTCAACTCGGAACCGTCGAACTCCGGCTCCCAGAAGCGGCGGGTCGAGCAGTGGAAAATATCCACGCCCGCATCGGCCAACGGCTTGAGGAACTCGCCCAAGGCTTCCGGGGTTTGTACCAGGCGTGCGCTGTAGTCCTGCTGCTTCCACTGGGAGAAACGGAAGATGATCGGGAAACCTTCGCCGACCGCGGCACGCACGGCCTGGATCAATTCAATGGCGAAGCGCGAGCGGTTGGCCAGGCTGCCGCCGTATTCATCGGTACGCTGGTTGCTGCCTTCCCAGAAGAACTGGTCGACCAGGTAACCGTGGGCGCCGTGGATCTCAACGCCGTCCATGCCGATGCTCTGGGCATCCTTGGCGGCCTGGGCGAACGCAGCGATCACGTCCTGGATATCCTGTTTGGTCATGCCGTGCACCACGACCTGACCTTCCTTCACTTTTTCCGACGGGCCATAACCCGGCACGCTGGCGTCCGGCTCGGTGCCGATACGGCGCACGCTGCCCACATGCCACAGCTGCGGAACGATCTTGCCGCCTTCGGCGTGAACGGCGTCGACGACCTTCTTCCAGCCGGCGAGGGCCGCGTCACCATAGAAATGCGGAACGTTCGGGTAGCCGTTGGAAGCCTTGTGACCGACGGTGGTGCCTTCGGTGATGATCAGGCCGACGCCGGCTGCGGCGCGGCGACGGTAGTATTCGATCACTTTGGAATTTGGCACGCCGCCCGGGGAAAAGGAGCGGGTCATCGGCGCCATGACGACGCGGGTCGGCAGTTCGAGGGTGCCGAGGTGGAACGGTTTGAACAGGGCTTTGACGGGCATGGGACGCTCCACGGGAAATAATTTTATGACGGCGATAATATGGAGAGTCCAGCGTATTGAACAGCATTATTGATTTTGGTGATGTAGGAGCGAGCTTGCTCGCGATGGTGGTCAACGATAACGCTGGCGGTCTGATGCCCCGCGGTGTTCCTACAACCATCGCGAGCAGGCTCGCTCCTACAGGGAGGGGGAATCAGCTCAATGCTTTTTCGATTGCGTGGACGATGGTCGGATCATCCGGCGCGGTGCGTGGCGAGAACCGAGCCAACACGCGGCCGTCCTTGCCCAGCAGGAACTTCTCGAAGTTCCAGGTGATGTCCCCGGGGAATTCCGCGCCCTCGCCCGCCAGCAAGCGGTACAACTGATGACGTTCGTGCCCGTTGACTTCCAGCTTGCTGGACAACGGAAAGGTCACGCCATAGTTGAGGCTGCAGAAGTCCTTGATTTCCTGCTCGGTGCCAGGCTCCTGTCCGGCAAACTGGTTGCAGGGCAGGCCCAACACGCTGAAGCCTTTGGCCTTGTATTGCTGGTAGAGGTTTTCCAGCGCCGCGTACTGCGGGGTCAGGCCGCATTTGGAGGCGACGTTGACCACCAGTACGACTTGGCCTTTGAAAGGCGCCAGAGGTAGCTCCTGACCATCCAGGGCTGTCAATTTTAGGTCGTGAAAAGCACTCATGACGTACTCCAGATTCCCGTGTTCTTCTCGAAACAGCCACTTGGCGGTGTCGTCAGGGACAGCCGCAGACTAAAAAGGCGCCCTCGGGGCGCCTCTCCAGTTATCTGAGCTTAGCGCAGAAATCAGTGGTGATGGCCACCTTCGCCATGGACGTGGCCATGAGCGATTTCTTCCTGGCTGGCGTCACGGATGGCAACGATCTTTACCTGGAAATTCAGGCGCTGGCCAGCCAACGGGTGGTTGCCGTCAACGGTCACGTCGTCGCCGTCCAGATCACGGATGGTCACGATCTGCATCTGGCCGTCCGGAGCGGAAGCGTGGAACTGCATGCCCACTTCCAGCTCGTCGACGCCTTCGAACATGCTGCGGCTCAGGGTGCTGACCAGTTCGGCAGCGTACTCGCCGTAAGCGTCTTCCGGTTCAACGGCTACGGTCAGCTCGTCGCCGACGGCCTTGCCTTCCAGAGCCTTTTCCAGGCCCGGGATGATGTTGCCTGCGCCTTGCAGGTAGACCAGCGGCGCGCCGCCGGCGGAGCTGTCGATGACCTCACCAGCGTCGTTGGTCAGGGTATAGTCGATGGAGACAGCCTTATTGGCGGCGATCAGCATGGGGCGAGACCTTTTGCATAAGAAGATTGAAAGGCCAAGTTTAGCGAAGCAATCGACCGAAAGCGAACACAACCCGGACAAACGGGATTCGACGGTCACAGGCTTTCATCAGGACGAAGACGGACACTGGGTGGCCGCGCTTTCCTGCGGCCACACCCAACACCTGCGGCACCAGCCACCCTGGCAATCGCGCGCCTGGGTCATGGACCCTGCACAGCGCCAGGAAAAAATAGGCCAACCCTTTGCCTGCGGTTGGTGCGCACAAGGCATGGTTAGCGATAACCTTGGTGACTGAATTTCGGTAGACGACCAGTCATAGGTCATCACCTTTGCAATGCACCTCCAGAGAATCCGCATGCAAACTTTTTTTATCGCGCCCACCGATTTTGGTGTGGGTCTGACCTCCATCAGCCTCGGGCTGGTGCGCACCCTTGAGCGAGCCGGCCTCAAGGTCGGCTTTTTCAAACCGATTGCCCAGCCGCATCCGGGCGACACAGGCCCGGAGCGCTCCACCGAACTGGTGGCGCGTACCCACGGTTTGAAACCACCCAAGCCCCTGGGCCTGGCCCATGTCGAGCGCATGCTCGGCGACGGTCAGCTCGATGAACTGCTCGAAGAGATCATCGCCCTTTATCAGCAGGCCGCCATCGGCAAGGACGTGCTGATCGTCGAAGGCATGGTGCCGACCCGCAGCGCCAGTTACGCCGCGCGGGTCAACCTGCACCTGGCCAAGAGCCTCGACGCCGAAGTGATCCTGGTCTCGGCACCGGAAAACGAAGTGCTGACCGAGCTCTCCGGTCGCGTCGAGTTGCAGGCGCAATTGTTCGGTGGCCCGAAAGACCCGAAAGTCCTCGGCGTGATCCTCAACAAGGTCAAGACCGAAGAAAGCATGGAGGCCTTCGCCACGCGCCTGAAGGAACATTCGCCGTTGCTGCGCAGCGGTGATTTCCGCTTGCTCGGCTGCATTCCGTTCCAGCCGGAACTGAACGCCCCGCGCACCCGCGACGTCGCCGACCTGATGGGCGCGCAAGTGCTCAACGCCGGCGACTACGAAACCCGGCGCATGACCAAGATCATCATTTGCGCCCGCACCATGCGCAACACCGTGGAGTTGCTCAAGCCCGGCGTGCTGGTGGTGACCCCCGGCGACCGCGACGACATCATCCTCGCCGTCAGCCTCGCGGCCTTGAACGGCGTGCCGCTGGCCGGCCTGCTGCTGACCAGCGACACCCTGCCCGACCCACGCATCATGGACCTGTGCCGCGGCGCCCTGCAGGCCGGGTTACCGGTGCTGTCAGTGAGTACCGGCTCCTACGACACCGCCAACCTGCTCAATGGCCTGAACAAGGAAATCCCCATCGACGACCGCGAGCGCGCCGAAATCATCACCGATTTCATCGCCGGCCACCTCGATGCCAACTGGCTGCACCAGCGCTGCGGCACGCCACGGGAGATGCGCCTGTCGCCGGCGGTTTTCCGTTATCAATTGATCCAGCGCGCCCAGGCGGCCAACAAGCGCATCGTCTTGCCCGAAGGCAGCGAGCCATTTACCGTGCAGGCCGCCGCGATCTGCCAGGCCCGTGGCATCGCTCGCTGTGTGTTGCTGGCCAAGCCCGAGGACGTTCAAGCCGTCGCCCGCGCCCAGGGCATCGAGCTGCCGCCGGGGCTGGAAATCATCGATCCGGACTCGATCCGCGAGCGCTATGTCGAGCCCATGGTCGCGCTGCGCAAAAGCAAAAGCCTCAACGCGCCGATGGCCGAGCAACAACTGGAAGACACCGTGGTGATCGGCACCATGATGCTGGCCCTGGATGAAGTCGACGGCCTCGTCTCGGGCGTGATCAACACCACCGCCAACACCATTCGCCCGGCCTTGCAACTGATCAAGACCGCACCGGGCTGCACCCTGGTGTCGTCGGTGTTCTTCATGCTGTTCCCGGAAGAAGTGCTGGTCTACGGCGACTGCGTGATGAACCCGCACCCGAGCGCCAGCGAACTGGCCGAGATCGCCCTGCAAAGCGCCGACTCGGCCGCCGCCTTCGGCATCACGCCGCGGGTGGCGATGATCAGTTACTCCAGTGGCGATTCGGCCAGCGGCGAAGAGGTCGAGAAAGTCCGCGAGGCGACCCTGCTCGCCCACGAACAACAGCACTCGCTGCTGATCGACGGCCCGTTGCAGTACGACGCCGCCGCCAACGAAAGCGTGGCCCGGCAATTGGCGCCGAACAGTCAGGTAGCCGGTCGTGCCACGGTGTACGTGTTCCCCGACCTCAACACCGGCAACACCACCCACAAGGCTGTGCAGCGCAGCGCCGACTGCGTCAGCCTCGGGCCGATGCTGCAAGGCCTGCGCAAACCGGTGAACGATTTGCCGCGCGGCGCGCAGGTCGATGACATCGTCTACACCATCGCCCTGACCGCGATTCAAGCCGCCAACCGACCTATGGATGTGTAAATGCTGGACTTCCTACCCGTCCCTTTGCGCGGCGTGATCGCCGCGCTGTTGCTGGCACTCAACACGATTTTGCTGTGCTCGTTCCTGTTCTGCGTGGCGCTCGTCAAGGTCTTGCCGTTCGCCCTCACCCAACGCCTCGCCGGCTGGCTGATGAGCCATACCCACGAAGCCTGGATCAGCCTCAACAAAGGCTGGATGAACCTGGTCCGTCGCACCCGCTGGCACATCAGCGGCCTGCAAGGGCTCGACTACAAGCACTCGTACCTGATCACCAGCAACCACCAGAGCTGGGTCGACATTCTGGTGCTGCAATACGTGCTCAACCGGCGCATTCAACCGCTGAAGTTCTTTCTCAAGCAAGAGCTGATCTGGGTTCCGGTGATCGGCCTGGCCTGGTGGGCACTGGGCTTTCCGTTCATGAAGCGCTACTCCAAGGCGTATCTGGAGAAGCACCCGGAGAAGAAAGGCAAGGACCTGGAAACCACCCGCAAGACCTGTGCGAAATTTCGCGACAACCCGGTGGGCATTTTCAACTTCGTCGAAGGCACGCGCTTCACCGAGGGTAAGCACAAGCAACAGCAATCACCGTTCAAGTATCTGCTCAAGGCCAAGGCCGGCGGCATTGCCTTTGTCCTGGATGCGATGGGTGAGCAGCTTGAATCGCTGGTCAACGTAACCATCCACTACCCCGCCGGGCGCCCGGGATTCTGGGACTTGCTGTGCGGGAATGTGGCGGATGTGGTGGTGCACTTTGAAGAGCTGAAGATACCGCCGCAGTTCATCGGCAAGAACTACGATCAGGACGGCGAGTACCGATTGCAGTTCCAGGGTTGGATCAATCAGTTGTGGCAGGACAAGGATGCGCTGCTGGAACAGATGCATCGCGAGTATCCAGCGAAATAATCAGGTGTCTGTAATGCCCTCATCGCGGGCAAGCCCGCGATGACTATCTCAAGGGCACAAAAAAACCCGACGATGATCACTCATCGGCGGGTTTTTCATTTCCGGCTAACGCTTAGATCGCGCCACGCTTGCGCAGCAGATCCAGCACTTGCTAGACGCCTTCCTCCAACGAAACGCAACTCAGTTCCAAGCGATGAAGCTGACGATTACCCACACACCAGCGCACTCTTAAGTTCAGCCTGACTCGGGCTTAGCTCTAAATAGTGTCAAGCAGCTCGTTAATTGGTATTAAAAATCGAAAGTCAAAAATGAGGAGCAGAAAATCTATATATGCGAACTGCTACACATAACCATCACTTCCGCCTGTACAGCAACCATACTCATCACCGTTATCATCAGAGCCGTCATTAATCTCAAGGGGCCCGATAGTTACAACTGGGATAATATCAGGAAGGGGAGCCGGCAAAACAGGAGGTATTGGTATATACCCCCCTCCACCGCCAATATCCTCATCGAAAACAGGTACCACTGAGGGCTGCAGCTCTCCGGTTTCAGATATCCAATTACAGGAAAGCATCTGATTACTGTAGACATCCCTCAAGGTGTTTTTATGGACAATCTGCATATCGGGCGCACACACATAGTCAAGGTAGCTTTCCAATCCTTTATCGCTGAAGAAATTTTTGGCATTTGTCGCAATAGCACCGAGCACTTCTGAGTTATAAATCGAATATATCCCTGTGCCGATAGCTACAACACTTAAGGTAGCAACAACCGAAAATGGCGCAGCTAGCAAAACTGCCATGGTTGCAATCACCCCTGCAACATTACCAACCAGACTGACAACGTCACCCGTCTTGATTTCGCGCCCATCTCTGAAATCGATCCCTATTTTCAGAAAAGTTATCGTACCGGCGACTATATTGGCCGGCATATTTACAATCGGTACATAAGGACCTGCTAATTTTGTCACCGAGGTAACACTCGCTATCACAGCACCGGTCTGCACCGACTGACTCAGCAACACCATTCCAGTTCCGTTGACTAAAAACTGATCTGATACTGCAGTCGCCCCCGAGCCAATAGTCACACCATCATTGACGACAGCTACAAATATTTCGGTTTTCCCGGCCATATACTACTCCTTAATCACAGTTTTGAACGCAAGCGTCATCCTTACCTGATCACACTTTACTGAAGGCGATCTCGCCGCATGTGGAACTCGCCCGTCAAAAATCACCACACGTCGCGATTTTGGAAGTACTGATTTAATAATATTTTCTTTTTTGTCATCGTAGAATACGAGTTCACCTCCCCACGACGTTGGCCAGTGTTCATTACAAAATACGATCACTGTCATCCCTGGATGCGTCTTGTTATCCCGATGTATAATCGTGTCTTGCCCAAACGTTTGCCCATTTGCATAAACACCTAATAACGTGATTTTGAAATCATGTAATATTGATAACCTTTCCCAGAAGCCGACAAGAAAACGCCAAGATTCACTTCTGTCTAATTCGTCTAAACATGACTTCCGATCCGACCGACCTTTACCCGCAATAAAAACATGCCAACAAGGCCTAACAAATGGAAGCTCCTCATAATTTGGCCAGTTGTATCTCCAAACGGCGCCCTTGAGTTGAACATTTATGCACTCCTCTTCCCCTTGAGTTAAAAAATCGTCAATTACAAATATCTCATCATCAATCTTATTTATTTTCACAAGCCATCCTTTTCGCTGCACACCTATTCCAAACACCAGTCAAAAAAACAATATAAAGGAAATACAACGATGAAATAAATAACAAAGAAAGCACAAAGTAATTATCGATATTAACTGAGCTAGCCCAGCGCAATATATCTTGACGACTTATCAACAACCCATAATCTTCATCATATACTCCCCAAACAAATTTTTTACTTTGGTCAGTATCTACTGCCACCCACAACCTTCTTGACTTATCAAAGTCCGTGTACATAACATCACGATTCGAAGCCTCAATGATATATTTGTAAGCAGCGTCATCAGTTCCAACCCTCAGATACAAAAAAGATGTTGTCTTTGAAGCTTGTGAATGCCCCCTATATACAAAAGCATCTTTCATAACTAACTTATCAGGAACCGGAGGAACTTCTATCAACCTACTATAAATATAAAGAGAAAAAACAAGATACAACAACAGAACAATTACACAGAAAACGATCTCAAAAGCACTAGAAACATAACCAACCGGAACTGGAAAAATTTTATTTCGCACTCCTTGATCCTCAAGCGCAAGCTTACTTTTTAAGCAACCACCGACTTCCTTGCAATTGCTCGACTTGATACAATCTGCGCAAAAACACATCTACCCTGTTGCAAACACTATTCTCATTTACAAATCAATAAAACCTCATAACTTCCGACTTTCTTGTAGTCCATTTCCGGTCAAGGATTCTGACTATTCCTTCTGACTTTAGATTTTCAGAGGCTTCCTGGTTCTGGGATCTGCTATGTGGATACGTGAAAGACGTGGTGGTGCATTTTCAGCAACTGAACATTCCGCTGCAGTTCATCGGCAAGAATTACGACCAGGACGGTGAATACCGCCTGCAGTTCCAGGGTTGGATCAATCAGTTGTGGCAGGACAAGGATGCGTTGCTGGAACAGATGCATCGCGAGTATCCAGCGAAGTATTGAGGTGCCTGTTCCGGCCCTATCGCTGGCAAGCCAGCTCCCACAGTGAGCTGCAGTACGACCGAGAAACCTGTGGGAGCTGGCTTGCCAGCGATAGCAATCTAGAGGCAACAAAAAACCCGCAGACAATCACTTGTCTGCGGGTTTTTCATTTCCGGCTAGCGCTTAGATCGCACCACGCTTGCGCAGCAGCTCCAGCACCTGCTTGACGCCTTCCTCCAGCGACACGGACTGGGTGTCGATCACCAGATCGGCATCCAGCGGCACGTCGTACGGGAAGGACTCGCCAGGGATGTTATCCCCGGCCGCCGCGTACAGGCCTTGCGGGTCACGCTCGGCGCAGACCGTTGGCGAGGCCTGGACGTAGACCGTCAGCAGACGCTCCTTGCCGATCAGCTCCTTGGCCTGCTCACGACCTTCGGAACTCGGCGCAACGAATGCCGCCAACGTCAGCAGACCCGCTTCGTTGAACTGACGCGCAACGTGCGCGGCACGACGCCAGTTCTCGGTACGCCCGGCGCGATCCTGTGGCAGACCTTTGTTCAGGTCGTGACGCAGGTTCTGGCCATCGAGTACGAACACCGCACGACCCAGGTCGAACAGCTTGCGCTCGACCGCATAGGCCAGCGTGCTCTTGCCCGCGCCCGACAAGCCGCTGAACAACACGGTGGCCGGTTGCTGGCCGAAGCGCTGTGCGCGCTCTTCGGTGGCGACGTGAGCCAGTTTGCCATGGTGCGTGCTGGTGCCATGGGCCAGAGGCTGGGCGACGATCATGCCCGCGCCAACGGTGCCGTTGGTCAAGCGGTCGATGATGATGAAGGCGCCGGTGGTGCGGTTGCTGTCGTAACCGTCGAGGGCAATCGGCGCATCGAGCGCGATCTTGACCTTGCCGATTTCGTTCAACTGCAACGCGCTGGCCGGACCTTCTTCCAGCGTGTTCACGTCGACCTTGTTGACGATGCTGGCGATGGAGCCCGGCACGTAACTGGTGGCGCGTTTGAAGTCGTATTTCTTGCCCGGCAGCATCGGCTCTTCAGCCATCCACACCAGCATCGCTTCGAAGCTGTCGGTCACCGGCGGCACGTTGTCGGCATGCACCAACAGGTCGCCACGGGAGATGTCGATTTCGTCTTCCATGGTCAGCGTGACTGCCTGACCCGGACCTGCGTGCTCCAGTTCACCTTCGAAGGTGACGATGGATTTCACGCGGCTGCTTTTGCCCGACGGCAACACCACGACTTCGTCGCCTTTCTTGACGATGCCACTGGCCAGCGTACCGGCGAAACCACGGAAGTTCAGGTTGGGACGGTTGACGTACTGCACCGGGAAACGCAGGTCGGTGAAGTTGCGGTCGCCCGCCACTTCCACGGTCTCGAGGATTTCCATCAGCGACTGGCCGGTGTACCACGGCGAACGCTCCGACTTGTTCACCACGTTGTCGCCCTTGAGCGCCGACATCGGTACGAAGTGCATGCTGGTCGGTTTCAACTTCAAGCCTTCGGCGAATTGCAGGTAGTCGGCCTTGATCGACTCGAACACGTCCTGATCGAAACCCTTGAGGTCCATCTTGTTGATGGCGACGACGATGTGCTTGATGCCCAACAACGAGGCAATGAAGCTGTGGCGACGAGTCTGGGTCTGCACGCCGTAACGGGCATCGACCAGGATGATCGCCAGGTCACAGGTGGAAGCACCGGTGGCCATGTTGCGGGTGTACTGCTCATGGCCGGGCGTGTCGGCGATGATGAATTTGCGCTTGGCGGTGGAGAAGTAGCGGTAAGCGACATCGATGGTGATGCCCTGCTCACGCTCGGCCTGAAGGCCGTCGACCAGCAGCGCCAGGTCGATGTCTTCACCGGTGGTGCCGACTTTTTTCGAGTCGCGGGTAATGGCTTCCAGGTGATCTTCGTAGATCATCTTGGAATCGTGCAGCAGGCGCCCGATCAGGGTGCTCTTGCCGTCGTCGACGTTACCGCAGGTCAAAAAGCGCAGCAGCTCTTTACGTTCGTGCTGGCCCAGGTAGGCGAGGATGTCCTCGCTGATCAAATCAGATACGTGCGACATGACAACCCCTTAGAAATAACCCTGACGTTTTTTGTCTTCCATGGAGCCTGCGCCATCGTGGTCGATGACACGGCCCTGGCGCTCGGAAGTTCGCGTCAGGAGCATTTCCTGAATGATGTCCGTGAGGCTTTCGGCCTCGGACTCCACCGCGCCCGTCAACGGGTAGCAACCAAGGGTACGGAAACGCACTTTCTTTTTGACGATGCGGGCTTTGTCTTCATCGCTCAGGTGTTCGAGGATGCGCTCGTCGTCGATCATGATCAGCGTGCCGTTCTTCTCGATGACTTCACGCTCGGCGGCGAAGTACAGCGGGACGATCGGGATGCCTTCCAGATAGATGTACTGCCAGATGTCCAGCTCGGTCCAGTTCGACAGCGGGAAGACACGGATCGACTCGCCCTTGTTGACCTTGCCGTTGTAGACGTTCCACAGCTCGGGGCGCTGGTTTTTCGGGTCCCAGCGGTGCTTGCTGTCGCGGAACGAGTACACGCGCTCTTTGGCGCGGGATTTCTCTTCATCGCGACGGGCGCCGCCGAAAGCTGCGTCGAAACCATACTTGTCGAGTGCCTGCTTGAGGCCCTCGGTCTTCATGATATCGGTGTGCTTGGCGCTGCCGTGGGTGAACGGGTTGATGTTCTGCGCCACGCCGTCCGGGTTGACGTGGGTGATCAGGTCGAGACCAAGCTCGGCGACCATTTTGTCGCGAAAGGCGTACATCTCCTGGAATTTCCAGCGAGTGTCGACGTGCATCACCGGAAACGGCAGCTTGCCCGGGAAGAACGCCTTGCGTGCCAGATGCAGCATCACGGCGGAGTCTTTACCGATGGAGTACAGCATCACCGGGTTGTCGAACTCGGCGGCCACCTCGCGGATGATGTGGATGCTTTCCGCCTCCAGCTGTTTCAGATGCGTCAGTTTGTCGACCATGGCTACTCACGAAAGCTTTCTTATGAACGGCCAGCGGGCCGTGTTCGAGCGGGGATCCTAGCACAGCGACCTCTTCTAATCAGGACGCCAACTAGATCGAAAGAGCATATGAATATGCCCCTGCGTTTGGGCCAAACGCGCCCCCTGTAGGAGCGAGCCTGCTCGCGATGGTCGTCAACGATAACGCTGGGAGCCTGACACCCCGCGGTGTTCTCAGGTTCATCGCGAGCAGGCTCGCTCCTACGGGGATGGTGTTTCGTCAGATCGGATTCGGGCAATCGATGAAGATGTGCTCCAGCGCAAAGCGCCGCGCCAGGTAATCCCCCAGCGCCTGAACGCCGTAGCGCTCGGTGGCATGGTGACCGGCGGCGATGAAGCTGATGTCGTTTTCCCGGGCACTGTGGAAGGTTTGCTCGGAGGCCTCGCCGCTGAGGTAGAGGTCAACGCCGGCCGAAATGGCCTGATCGATGTAACCCTGGCCGCCACCGGTGCACCAGCCGACGCGGCGGATCATGGCGCTGCCTTCGATCAGCAACGGCTCACGACCCATGACTTCCTGGACGCGCCGGGCGAAATCCCGGGGCATCATCGGTTCATTCAGCGAGCCGACCAGGCCGACAATCTTCAGGTTGTCCGGGTCCAGCGGGCCTTCGACGGTGATGTCGAGCTGGCGTGCAAGCTGCACGTTATTGCCGACATCCGGGTGCAGATCCAGCGGCAAGTGATAGGACAACAAGCTGATATCGTGCTTGAGCAGGGTCTTCAAGCGGCGCTGCTTCATACCGGTGATGCACGGGTTCTCGCCCTTCCAGAAATAGCCATGATGCACCAGCACCAGGTCGGCATTGGCCTGCACGGCGGCGTCGAGCAATGCCTGGCTGGCGGTGACGCCACTGACAATGCGCATCACTTGCGGCCGCCCCTCGACCTGCAGGCCGTTGGGGCAGTAATCGGCGATTTTGGCGCTGTTGAGGTAACGGTCGGCTTCTTCGACGAGGGTGCTCAGGGCGACGGCCATAAAAGACTCCTAAATATCCCGTTCAGAGGCGCGTGCGGCCTCGTATAATGCGCGTCATTATGAGCGGTCTCATACCGCCTGCAACTCTCTCAGGACGTGCTTAATGCTCAAGGCGCTGCGTTTTTCCGGCTGGCCGCTGTTGGCCGGCGTGCTTGTCGCTCTTTTGATAATCCAGCGTTACCCCGAATGGGTCGGGCTGCCGAGCCTCGACGTCAACCTGCAACAGGCGCCGCAAACCACCAGCATGCAGCAGGGCCCGGTGTCCTATGCTGACGCCGTGACCACCGCCGCGCCGTCGGTGGTGAACCTGTACACCACCAAAGTCATCAACAAGACCAACCATCCGTTGTTCGAAGATCCGCAGTTCCGGCGCTTCTTCGGCGATAACTCGCCCAAGCAGAAACGCATGGAATCGAGCCTCGGCTCCGGCGTGATCATGAGCCCGGAAGGCTACATCCTGACCAACAACCACGTGACCAGTGGCGCCGACCAGATCGTGGTGGCGCTCAAGGACGGCCGGGAAACCCTGGCGCGGGTGATCGGCAGCGACCCGGAGACTGACCTCGCGGTTCTGAAAATCGACTTGAAAAACCTGCCGTCGATCACCGTGGGGCGTTCCGACAACATCCGCATCGGCGACGTCGCGCTGGCCATCGGCAACCCGTTCGGCGTCGGCCAGACCGTGACCATGGGCATTATCAGCGCCACCGGTCGCAACCAGCTTGGCCTGAATAACTACGAAGACTTCATCCAGACCGACGCCGCCATCAACCCCGGCAACTCCGGCGGTGCGCTGGTGGATGCCATCGGCAACCTGACCGGCATCAACACGGCGATCTTCTCCAAGTCCGGCGGCTCCCAGGGCATCGGTTTCGCGATTCCGGTGAAGCTGGCGATGGAAGTGATGAAATCGATCATCGAGCACGGCCAGGTGATTCGTGGCTGGCTGGGTATCGAAGTGCAACCGCTGACCCAGGAACTGGCCGAATCGTTCGGCTTGTCCGGGCGCCCGGGCATTGTCGTGGCGGGGATTTTCCGCGATGGCCCGGCACAGAAGGCCGGCCTGCAACTGGGTGATGTGATTCTTGCCATCGATGGCGAACCGGCCGGTGATGGCCGCCGCTCGATGAATCAGGTGGCGCGGATCAAGCCGACCGACAAAGTCGCGATCCAGGTGATGCGCAACGGCAAGGAACTCAAGCTGACCGCGGAAATCGGCCTGCGTCCGCCGCCGGCACCGGTCAAAGAGAAAGAAGAAAACTAAGCAGGCGACACATGTCCTGTGGGAGCGTGGCTTGCCCGCGATAGGAACACCGCGGTGTATCAGCTATACCGCGTTATCGTTCATCGCGGGCAAGCCACGCTCCCACAAGGGGATAAAGGTGCTTTAGAGGTCGCCCAGGCCGTCGATCAGCGCCTGATTCTGCTCTGGCGTGCCGATGCTGATCCGCAGGAACTGCGCAATCCGCTCCTGCTTGAAGTGCCGGACGATCACGCCTTGCTCGCGCAACTTCGCCGCAAGCCCCGCCGCATCGTGCCGGGGGTGACGGGCAAAGATGAAGTTCGCCGCCGATGGCAGTACTTCAAAACCCTTCTCCTCAAGCTGCGCAACGACCTTCTCTCGACTCTCGATCACCAACCGGCAGGTCTTGTCGAAATACTCGCGATCCTCGAACGCGGCAGCAGCGCCGACATTCGCCATGCGGTCCAGCGGATAGGAGTTGAAGCTGTTCTTGATCCGCTCCAGCGCCTCGATCAGGTCCGGATGCCCCACCGCCAGGCCAACCCGCAAGCCGGCCAGTGAACGGGACTTGGACAGGGTCTGGGTCACCAGCAGGTTCGGGTAACGATCGACCAGCGTGATTGCCGTCTCGCCGCCGAAATCGATGTAGGCCTCGTCCACCACGACCACCGAATCCGGGCTGGCCTTGAGGATCTGCTCCACCGCTTCCAGCGCCAGCAGGCAGCCGGTCGGGGCGTTCGGGTTGGGGAAGATGATCCCGCCGTTCGGCCTGGCGTAGTCCGCCGGGTCGATCCGGAATTGCTCGTCCAGCGGCACCGCGTCGAACTTGATGCCGTACAACCCGCAGTAGACCGGGTAGAAGCTGTAGCTGATGTCCGGGAACAACAGCGGCTGATCGTGCTGCAGCAAGCCGTGGAAGATGTGCGCCAGCACTTCATCGGAGCCGTTGCCGAGAAACACCTGGTTGCTCTGCACGCCGTAGTATTTGGCGACCGCATTCTTCAGCAGATCGCTGTTCGGGTCCGGGTACAGGCGCAGGCTGTCATTGAGTTCGGTTTGCATCGCAGCCAAGGCCTTGGGCGATGGACCGTACGGGTTTTCATTGGTGTTGAGCTTGACCAGTTTCGCCAGCTTCGGCTGTTCGCCCGGCACGTAAGGCACCAGATTCTTGACGAACGGGCTCCAGAATTTACTCATGTTCAGTTCCCCTGCTTGTCGTCAACGATGCGGTATTCGGCACTGCGGGCGTGGGCGGTCAACGACTCGCCACGGGCCAGCACGGAAGCGGTCTTGCCCAACTCGGATGCGCCCTGCTCGGAGCAGAAGATGATCGACGAGCGTTTCTGGAAGTCGTACACACCCAGTGGCGAGGAGAAACGCGCGGTGCCGGAAGTCGGCAACACGTGGTTCGGGCCTGCGCAATAGTCGCCCAGAGCTTCGGACGTGTGACGGCCCATGAAGATCGCGCCGGCGTGGCGGATTTGCGGCAGCCAGGCCTGTGGATCGGCAACGGACAATTCGAGGTGCTCCGGCGCGATGCGGTTGGCCACTTCGATGGCCTGTTCCATGTCGCGAACCTTGATCAGTGCGCCACGGCCGTTGATCGAAGTTTCGATGATCGCGGCACGCTCCATGGTCGGCATCAGTTTAGCGATGCTGGCCGCGACCTTGTCGAGGAACTCGGCGTCGGGGCTGACCAGAATGGCCTGGGCGTCTTCATCGTGCTCGGCCTGGGAGAACAGGTCCATGGCGATCCAGTCGGGATCGGTCTGGCCGTCGCACACCACGAGGATTTCCGAAGGGCCGGCGATCATGTCGATTCCGACCTGGCCGAACACGTGGCGCTTGGCGGTGGCGACATAGATGTTGCCCGGGCCGACCACCTTGTCGACCTTCGGCACGCTTTCGGTGCCGTAAGCCAAAGCGGCAACGGCTTGAGCGCCACCGATGGTGAACACGCGGTCGACGCCGGCGATGCAGGCAGCGGCCAACACCAACTCGTTGATTTCACCGCGCGGGGTCGGAACGACCATGACCACTTCGGTGACGCCGGCGACCTTGGCCGGAATCGCGTTCATCAGCACCGACGACGGGTACGACGCCTTGCCGCCCGGCACGTACAGGCCGGCGCGGTCCAGCGGCGTGACTTTCTGGCCCAGTACGGTGCCGTCGGCTTCGGTGTAGCTCCAGGAGTCCTGCTTCTGCTTCTCGTGGTAGCTGCGTACGCGGGCTGCGGCGACTTCCAGTGCTTCGCGCTGAGGCACGGTGATGCGGGTCAGCGCCAGTTCCAGACGCTCGCGCGGCAGGATCAGGTCGGCCATGGACTTCACGTCCAGCCCATCGAACTGGCGGGTGAAGTCCACCAGTGCCGCGTCGCCACGCTCACGCACGGCCTTGATGATGTCCAGCACCCGCTGATTGACCGAGTCGTCAGACACACTTTCCCAGCTCAGCAGATGATCCAGATGATGCGCGAAATCCGGGTCAGCAGCGTTGAGTCGGCGAATTGCAGTCGGTGCGGTCATAGCGAGAGCCTCATAGGAATGGCAAAAACTCAGGCGCCCGAAGGTGCGCTGACGTTTAACAACGATCGCGTTGGTACTGTGGTCGTGCCAGGCAAGGCGCGGGACGAAGGTAAGGGTTGTTTCCTTACCGAGTCCCGCAACGCAGCATGGCGCGGGCACAGTGCCAACCCGCAGGGCCTTGCTCCAAAAGGCAGGACACTGCGCGATCTTTATTTCTGAGTAATTTTTTCTACTACTGAAAATTGCCTTTTGGAGTAAGGCGCGGTCGTTATTAAACGTCAGCGCACCTTCCCCTGTCAGTCGTTTCCGCTTGGGCACCTGAGAATTCTGGCTATGAGGCGGATAGACGGGCGCGACTTAACGTCGCGCAGGTGAATCAGCCGCGGTGTCGAGACTCCACTGCCTTGCGCAGGGTGTCGATCAACGCCTGGATACGGGCGTGCTGCATCTTCATCGAAGCCTTGTTGACGATCAACCGGGAGCTGATGGCCGCGATGAAATCCTGTGGCTCCAGGCCGTTGGCCCGCAGCGTGTTACCGGTGTCGACCACGTCGATGATCTTGTCTGCCAGACCGATCAGCGGCGCCAGTTCCATCGAACCATAGAGCTTGATGATGTCGACCTGACGGCCCTGTTCGGCGTAATAGCGCTTGGCTACGTTGACGAACTTGGTGGCGATGCGCAGACGGCCCTTGGGCTCGATTGCGCCGACTTTACCGGCGGTCATCAGCTTGCACTGGGCAATCTGCAAGTCCAGCGGCTCGTACAGGCCCTGGCCGCCGTACTCCATCAGCACATCTTTACCGGCGACACCGAGGTCGGCGGCACCGTGCTCGACATAGGTCGGCACATCGGTGGCACGCACGATCAGCAGACGAACATCGTCCTGGGTCGTGGGGATGATCAGCTTGCGGCTCTTGTCCGGATTCTCGGTCGGCACGATGCCTGCTTCAGCCAGAAGCGGCAAAGTGTCGTCAAGGATGCGGCCCTTGGACAGTGCGATAGTCAGCATGGGAAACGTCAGCCCTTAATCAGGAATCTTATGCCCGGTCGCAATCGGCGCCGGACACGCATCGAGCCGGAAACCGGCTCGACATACAACATTCAGCAGGCACCTCCCTGTGCCCATGCAGCAGGAACTAGCCCGGAACGCGACGGATCTTGGCGCCCAGCATCTGCAGTTTTTCTTCGATGCACTCGTAGCCGCGATCTATGTGGTAGATGCGATCGATCAGCGTGTCGCCTTCGGCGATCAGCGCCGAGATCACCAGGCTGGCCGAAGCACGCAGGTCAGTTGCCATCACTGGCGCGCCCTTGAGCTTTTCGGTACCGGTGACGATCGCGGTGTTGCCTTCGACCTGGATCTTGGCGCCCATGCGGTGCAGCTCGTAGACGTGCATGAAACGGTTTTCGAAGATCGTCTCGATCACAGCGCCCGTGCCTTCGGCAATGGCGTTGAGGGAGATGAACTGCGCTTGCATGTCGGTCGGGAACGCCGGGTACGGAGCGGTCCGCACGTTAACGGCTTTAGGCCGCTTGCCATGCATGTTGAGCTCGATCCAGTCTTCGCCGGTGGTGATTTCGGCACCGGACTCACGGAGTTTTTCCAGAACGGCTTCGAGGATGGTCGGATCGGTGTCCTTGACCTTCACACGACCGCCGGTCACGGCAGCGGCTACCAGATAGGTGCCGGTCTCGATACGGTCCGGCATCACCTTGTAAGTGGTGGTGTGCAGACGCTCGACGCCATCGATGGTGATGGTGTCGGTGCCAGCGCCGGAAACCTTGGCACCCATGGCGTTCAGGAAGTTCGCCAGGTCGACCACTTCAGGCTCGCGCGCGGCGTTGGCCAGGACGCTGCGACCCTTGGCCAGGGCAGCAGCCATCATGATGTTCTCGGTACCGGTCACACTGACGGTATCAAAGAAGAAATGCGCACCGCGCAGGCCGCCTTCAGGCGCCTTGGCCTTGATGTAGCCGCCCTCGACGTCGATGACCGCGCCCATGGCTTCCAGGCCGCGGATGTGCAGGTCAACCGGACGCGAGCCGATGGCGCAACCGCCAGGCAGTGCGACTTCGGCTTCGCCGAAACGGGCAACCATCGGGCCCAGCACCAGGATCGACGCACGCATGGTTTTAACCAGTTCGTACGGAGCGATCAGGGTCTTGATGGTGCGCGGGTCGATTTCGACGGCGAGTTTCTCGTCGATCACCGGCTCGATGCCCATGCGACCGAACAGCTCGATCATGGTGGTGATGTCGTGCAGGTGCGGCAGGTTGGCCACGGTCACCGGGCCATCGCACAGCAAGGTGGCAGCCAGGATCGGCAGGGCAGAGTTCTTTGCCCCGGAGATGCGGATTTCGCCGTCAAGACGAGCACCGCCAGTAATAATCAATTTATCCATAAGAATCTCGACGCCCTTGGGCTCAGGTGCGCTCGGCCCAGGCCGCGCTGCTGAAAAATTTCATAGTGACCGCATGGATGCTGCCATCGGTGATCCATGGGTTCAAATGGGCATAGATCTGCTGCTGACGCTTCACCGGGCTCAACGCCGCCAGTTCATCGCTAATCACGTTCAGCTGGAAATTGCAGCCTTCGCCCTCGACTTCTACCAACGTTCCGGGCAGCTTTCCTTCTAGGAAGCTCTTCACTTCTACGGCCTGCATGCTCAACCTCAATCGGCGCCCTGTGCGCGCGGGTCGGACATCATACAAAAAAGCCCCGCGCCTGCGAACCCCGCGGAGCAGGACTCTGACGGGGGGCTTCTTTATAGATGCGGGTTAGGGATGCGCCAACAGCTCGGTCAGCTCGCTGACCTGAGCGATTTCACGCATGTCTTCCGGCATTCCACGGATGCTCAGGGCCTTGCCGGCAGCCTGCGCATCGCGGATAAAGCACAGCAGCAGCGACAAGCCGACACTGCTGGACTTGGTCACCGCCGAACAATCGACCACCAGCGCCGCGGCCTTGCTGGCCTTGATCAGCGCCTTGCCCTGCTCACGCAGGCCAGGGCCGGTACGGTAATCCAGCACGCCACTGAGTCGCAGCTCGCCCGCTTCGTCCATCCGGACTGCCGACTCACTCATTGGGTTTTGTTCTCGGTGGATTCCTTGGCCTTGGCGACTTCCCCGGCCCAACCGTTGATGGTCTTGTCCAGGTCGTTGCCATTGCGCTGCATCGCATCGGCGAACTGATCGCGGAACAGCTTGCCGATGTTGATGCCGTTAATGATGACGTTACGCAGTTTCCACTCGCCGTTGATCTTTTCCATGGTGTAGGACACCGGATAGATCGCACCGCTGCTGCCCTTGACCGTCATGCCGACGCTGGTGCGGTCGCCCGACTCGTCCTTGGCCGGATCAACGGTGATGCCCTGGTTGTTGTACTCCAGCAAGGCATTGCCATAGAACTGGAACAGGCCCTTCTTGAAGTTCTCTTCGAAGGTCTTCATCTGCGCAGGAGATGCTTTCTTCGAGTACTTGACCGTCATGATGCTCTTGGAAATACCCTCGGCATCCACGACCGGCCCGACGATGGTGTCCAGCGCCGTATAGAAATCCTGCGGATCCTGCTTGTACTTTTCCTTGTTGGCCGCCAGGTCGGCGAGCAACCGGTTGGTAGTGTCCTGTACCAGTTCATGCGCCGAAGGCGCCGCCACAGCGTTGGCCACCAGCGGCAGTGCCGCGAGCAGTACCAACAGGCCACGTCGCAAGATAGAGATCATTTAGCAGTTCCTCATTTAGCTTCTTTGCTAACGGTATTGAGCAGGAATTTACCGATCAGGTCCTCGAGCACCAGCGATGACTGCGTGTCATGGATGGTTCCACCATCCTTGAGCAGGGCGTCTTCCCCGCCAACGCTGATACCGATGTACTTCTCGCCCAACAGGCCAGCGGTCAGGATAGATGCAGTGGAGTCCGCCGGCAGATTATCGATGCGTTTTTCCAGCTGCATGGTCACCCGACCGGTAAAGCTGTCGCGATCCAGATCGATGGCCGTGACCTTGCCGATGGTCACACCGGCCATGGTCACCTTTGCTCTGACAGTCAAACCGGCGATATTGTCGAAGTAGGCATAAAGTTTATAGGTGTCGGTGCTCGGAGTCGGGGACAGGCCGCTGACACGCAACGCCAACAAGAGCAAAGCCAGGATGCCGGCCAGCAAGAAAAGGCCGACACCGATTTCCAGGGTGCGGTTTTGCATCAGAAATCTCCAAACATCAAGGCGGTCAGAATAAAGTCCAGGCCGAGCACTGCCAACGAGGCATAGACAACGGTCTTGGTAGTGGCACGACTGATCCCCTCGGAAGTGGGTTCGCAGTCATAGCCTTGGAATACGGCGATCCAGGTCACGACAAAGGCAAAGACGATGCTTTTTATGATCCCGTTGAGCACATCGTCGGAGAACGTCACGCTGTTCTGCATGTTCGACCAGTAGGAACCTTCATAGACCCCCAGCCAGTCGACAGCCACCCACGAGCCGCCCCAGATGCCCACCACGCTGAAAATCATCGCCAGCACCGGCAGGGAAATGAAACCGGCCCACAAGCGTGGCGCAATAATGTACTTGAGCGGGTCAACCCCGATCATCTCCAGGCTGGACAGCTGCTCGGTGGACTTCATGTTGCCGATTTCGGCAGTCAGCGCCGAACCAGCGCGCCCGGCGAAGAGCAAAGCGGTCACCACCGGCCCCAGTTCACGCAGCAGCGTCAGCGCAACCATCTGCCCGACAGCCTGCTCCGAACCATAGCTGGAAAGGATGTTGAAGCCCTGCAGCGCCAGCACCATGCCGATGAACACCCCGGAGACCACGATGATCACCAGGGACATCACGCCCACCGAATGCAGTTGTTTGACCAGCAGCCCGAAACCGCCACCGATACCGCCGCGCCCGAGCAGGGCATGAAACAGGAACAGTGCCGAGCGCCCGAACACCGCCATTACGTCGATGCCTGCCTGGCCGAAGCGGCGAATGCGCTCCATCAATGAAATTCTGCGCATCAGCGCTTCCCCAGAAGATCTGCGCGGTAATCCGTCGCTGGAAAGTGGTACGGAACCGGGCCGTCGGGTTCGCCGGTCATGAACTGACGAATGCGCGGTTCATCCGAGTTCATCAGCTCGTCCGGGGTCCCCTGCCCCAACACCTGACCATCGCCCACCACATAAATGTAATCGGCAATGCTCGCGGTCTCGGCCAGATCGTGGGACACCACGATGCTGGTGATGCCCAGCGCATCGTTGAGCAAACGAATCAGGCGCACCAGAACGCCCATGGCGATGGGGTCCTGGCCGACAAAGGGCTCGTCGTACATGAGGATCTGTGGATCGAGCGCAATCGCCCGGGCCAGCGCAACACGGCGCTTCATGCCGCCGGAAAGCTCGTCGGGCATCAGCTCGATGGCGCCCCGCAAACCCACGGCCTGCAGCTTGAGCAGGACGATGTCGCGGATCATTTCTTCCGGCAGTTGCGTATGAACGCGCAACGGGAAAGCGACGTTCTCGAAGACATCAAGGTCGGTAAACAGTGCACCGCTCTGAAAAAGCACGCCCATATGCTTGCGCGCATCGAACAGGTCGCTGCGTGACAGTTTCGGCAGATTCTGACCGTTGACCCAGACTTCGCCCTTGGTGGGGCGCAGCTGGGCGCCCATCAGACGCAGAAGCGTAGTCTTGCCGCACCCGGAAGGCCCCATGATGCCGGTGACCTTGCCGCGCGGGATACGGATATCGACATTATTGAAAATGCTGCGCGCACCGCGCTTGAAGGACAGTCCCTTCAGCTCGACCGCGTAGGCGTTATCGGCACTCATCTAAACTCCTTGCGATGCAGCCTCTCACTCGGACGCCTGGCTTTCTGACGAAAGCACATACCTCCCGGGCAGGCCGAACTGGCGGCGAACTATATCACTGCAAAGGCTGTGCGCCCAAGGCCAAAGCCGAGCCATATTCGACTGCATGAGCGGTTGAAAGGCCCATTTAGAGGGTTTCGGGTAACAAGGAATGACAATGCGCGACGAACTTGCGTGAGGGATTCGATCATAACCGCTATAATCGCCGCCTTTTCATCAGGCTATACGATTTCTGACATGAGCCAATCCAGCGACCTGATTCAATCAGCACAACGCACCATCCGCCTCGAGGTAGAAGCCGTACAAGGCCTGCTGCCCCATATCGACGCGGATTTCGTACGCGCTTGCGAGATGATTCTGGCCAGCAAAGGCCGCGTGGTCGTGGTCGGCATGGGCAAGTCGGGGCACGTCGGCAACAAGATCGCCGCGACCCTGGCCAGCACCGGCACCACGGCATTTTTTGTGCACCCGGCAGAAGCCAGCCACGGCGACATGGGCATGATCACCCGCGACGACATCATTCTGGCGCTCTCGAATTCCGGCTCCACCAATGAAATCGTGACCCTGCTGCCGTTGATCAAGCGCCTGGGCATTCAGTTGATCAGCATGACCGGCAACCCTGAGTCGCCGCTGGCCAAGGCCGCCGAGGTCAACCTGAATGTTCACGTCGAGCACGAAGCCTGCCCGTTGAACCTGGCACCGACCTCGTCGACCACCGCCGCCCTGGTCATGGGCGACGCCCTGGCGGTCGCGCTGCTGGAAGCCCGTGGTTTTACCGCCGAAGACTTCGCCTTTTCCCATCCCGGCGGTGCCCTGGGCCGACGCCTGCTGCTGAAAGTGGAAAATGTCATGCACGCCGGGCAAGAGTTGCCGCAAGTACAGCGCGGCACCCTGCTGAAGGACGCGCTGATGGAAATGACCCGCAAGGGCCTGGGCATGACCGTGATCCTGGAAGCCGATGGAAAGCTGGCCGGGATCTTTACCGACGGTGACTTGCGTCGAACGCTGGACCGTAGCATCGACATCCATAGCGCTACAATCGACCAGGTCATGACGGCCCATGGCAAGACCGCCCGCGCCGAGATGCTCGCCGCCGAAGCGCTGAAAATCATGGAAGACCATAAAATCAACGCATTGGTCGTGGTCGACAGCGAAGACCGCCCGGTCGGCGCCCTGAACATGCACGACTTGCTGCGTGCAGGAGTAATGTAATGAGTGCAGACCTGCTGCAACGCGGCAAACTGATCAAACTGGCGGTGTTCGATGTCGATGGCGTGCTGACCGATGGCCGCCTGTATTTCCTCGAAGACGGCAGCGAGTTCAAGACGTTCAACACCCTCGACGGCCAGGGCATCAAGATGTTGATGGCCGCCGGCGTGCAGACCGCCATCATCAGCGGTCGCAAGACCCCGGTGGTCGAGCGGCGAGCCAGGAACCTCGGCATCCCGCACCTGTATCAGGGCCGCGAAGACAAACTGGTGGTGCTCGACGAACTGTTGGCCCAGTTGAACCTGAGCTATGAACAGGTGGCCTACCTGGGCGACGACCTGCCGGACCTGCCGGTGATTCGCCGCGTCGGCCTGGGCATGGCGGTGGCCAATGCCGCCGGCTTCGTGCGCGAACACGCTCACGGCATCACCCTTGCCCGTGGCGGCGAAGGTGCCGCGCGCGAATTCTGCGAATTGATCCTGCGCGCCCAGGATCGCCTCGATGCGGCCAATGCGGCGTACCTGTGAGCCCGATATGCTGAGCAAAAAATTTCGCAACACCCTGATCTACAGTTGCATCGCGGCGATATTCGCCGCGGTTGGCTACTGGAACATCAGCCCGGAACGCTTCCTCGACAAGCCGGTAACGCCGGTCGATGAAAACATGGTCGACTATTACGCCATCAACGCCCACAGCGTGCAGTACCTGCCGGACGGCAAGCTGCAATATGATCTGGTGTCCGACAAGGTCGAGCACCTGAAAGCGACCGAAGTGACATTGCTGACCAACCCCGACCTGAACGTATTCCGCGGCACTGAATTCCCGTGGCACGTCCAGAGCCTGCGCGGCGAGGTCAACCCCGATGGCACGCAGGTCGAGTTGATCGACGACGTGCGCATCACGCGCTTCGACGAGAAAAACCGCAAGACCCTGATCACCAGCACCCGCATGACGGTGTTCCCGCAGCAGCAATATGCGCAGACCGAGCAAGACGTTAGAATCGACGGCGCTGGCGGTGTATCGACTGGCAAGGGAATGAAAGCGTATTTGAAAGAAAGCAGGATACACCTGCTATCGAACGTAAGAGGACAGTATGAGGCTCGTTAAAACCCTCCCGATTTTGCTCAGTCTGGGCGCAGCACTGGGAAGCGTGAGCGCCTGGGCTCTGCCGGAAGACCAACAGCAGCCAATCCGCATTCAGGCCGACGATGCCCAACTGGACGACAAGCAAGGTATTGCCACCTATACCGGTGACGTGATCATCACCCAAGGTTCGATGAAGGTTACCGGCAACAAGGTGACCATGACCCGTGCCCCGAATGGCGACATCGACGTGGTGACCTCGGTGGGCAACCTGGCCTACTTCGAGCAGTTGCAAACGGCGGGCGACACCAAACCCGTCCAGGGCTGGGGCGTGACCATCCAGTACCACGCAACGCAGAATCGCGTCGTGCTGATCGACAAGGCCAAGGTCATCGACAAGGACAACAACACCACCCAGGGCGAGAAAATCGTCTACGACACCGAGAAGAAGCTGGCCAGCGCCGGTCGCGCCACCGGTAGCAAGGTGACCGAGTCGCGTCCGCGAATCGACATGGTGATCCAGCCGAAGAAGAAAACCGACGAGAAAAAGGCCCAGTAATGGCAACTCTGAAAGCTCAGCATCTGGCCAAGAGCTACAAGAGCCGCCAGGTCGTGCGTGATGTCAGCCTGTCCATCGACAGCGGTCAGATCGTCGGCCTGCTTGGCCCGAACGGCGCCGGCAAGACCACCTGCTTCTACATGATCGTAGGCCTGGTGCAGGCCGACCAGGGCCGCGTCCTGATCGATGACCTGGACGTCAGCCACCAGCCGATGCACGGCCGCGCAAAGGCCGGTATCGGCTACCTGCCGCAAGAAGCATCGATCTTTCGCAAACTGTCGGTGGCCGACAACATCATGGCCATCCTCGAGACCCGCAAGGAACTCGACAAGGCCGGTCGGCGCAAGGAACTGGAAAGCCTGCTGCAGGAATTCCACATCAGCCACATCCGCGACAACCTCGGCATGAGCCTGTCCGGCGGCGAGCGCCGCCGCGTGGAAATCGCCCGTGCCCTGGCCACCAATCCGAAATTCATCCTCCTCGACGAACCCTTCGCCGGCGTGGACCCGATTTC
Source organism: Pseudomonas sp. S2_H10 (assembly GCF_054668285.1). Classification (NCBI taxonomy): domain Bacteria; kingdom Pseudomonadati; phylum Pseudomonadota; class Gammaproteobacteria; order Pseudomonadales; family Pseudomonadaceae; genus Pseudomonas; species Pseudomonas sp. S2_H10. Next base: position 4,654,916 of record NZ_CP162754.1, on the reverse strand, counting down.
GGTCGGCGACATCAAGCAGATCATTCACCACCTCAAGGCCAAAGGCATTGGCGTGCTGATCACGGACCACAACGTTCGTGAAACCCTGGATATCTGTGAAACCGCCTACATCGTCAATGACGGTCAACTGATCGCCGAAGGCGACGCAGAGACCATCCTGGCCAACGATCTGGTGAAGGAAGTGTACCTGGGTCACGAGTTCCGCCTGTAAGCGCCGAGCCGTGCCCTGGCAGCCGCCCGGGCACATGACCTGCGGATTCACCAGTGCTTCATGCAACCCGGCGTGAACAGCCCCCGACAAGGGCAATTCAGCAACATATTTTTATCGTTTTTTATTGTTACTGCGCTCTAGGCAAAACCTTCAGTTTCAGGCATATAATTTGCTTATGTTTGGCGCCCCGGCGCCCTGTAGTGGATGGCGCATGTGCGCCGGCGAATAAGGTGTTAAGCCCCTGCCATGAAACCATCGCTAGTCTTGAGAATGGGCCAGCAGCTGACGATGACACCGCAGCTGCAACAGGCCATCCGCCTGCTCCAATTGTCGACCCTGGACCTGCAACAGGAAATCCAGGAGGCCCTGGAGTCCAATCCGATGCTCGAACGCCAGGAAGAAGGCGACGACTTCGACAATTCCGACCCCTTGGCCGACAACGCCGAACAAAAACCCAACACCGATATCCAGGAACCTTCCTACCAGGAAAGCGCACCGACGGTTGACAACCTTGAAGAGGGTGACTGGAACGAGCGCATCCCCAACGAACTCCCTGTCGACACCGCATGGGAAGACGTTTACCAGACCAGCGCCAGCAGCCTGCCCAGCAACGACGATGACGAGTGGGACTTCACCACCCGCACCTCGGCCGGTGAAAGCCTGCAAAGCCACTTGCTGTGGCAACTGAACCTGGCGCCGATGTCCGATACCGATCGGCTGATCGCCGTGACCCTGATCGACTGCATCAACAATCAGGGCTACCTGGACGAAACCCTCGAGGAAATCCTCGAAGCCTTCGACCCGGAACTGGACATCGAGCTGGACGAAATCGAAGCCGTCCTGCACCGCATCCAGCAATTCGAGCCCGCCGGCATCGGCGCCCGCAACCTGGGCGAATGCCTGCTGCTGCAATTGCGCCAGCTACCCGCCAAGACCCCTTGGCTGGCCGAGGCCAAGCGCCTGGTCAGCGACTACATCGACTTGCTGGGCAGCCGCGACTACAGCCAGTTGATGCGCCGCATGAAGCTCAAGGAAGACGAGCTGCGCCAAATCATCGAACTGGTCCAGAGCCTCAATCCGCGCCCGGGCTCGCAGATCGAGTCGACCGAAGCCGAGTACGTCGTTCCCGACGTGATCGTGCGCAAGGACAACGAACGCTGGCTGGTGGAGCTCAATCAGGAGTCGGTGCCACGGCTGCGGGTCAATGCCCAGTACGCCGGTTTCGTGCGCCGCGCCGACACCAGCGCCGACAACACTTTCATGCGCAATCAGCTGCAGGAGGCTCGCTGGTTCATCAAGAGCCTGCAAAGCCGCAATGAAACCCTGATGAAGGTTGCCACCCAGATCGTCGAGCATCAGCGCGGTTTCCTCGAATATGGCGACGAAGCCATGAAGCCGCTGGTCCTGCATGACATCGCCGAAGCGGTCGGCATGCATGAGTCGACGATTTCACGGGTGACCACCCAGAAGTTCATGCACACCCCCCGGGGCATTTATGAACTGAAATACTTTTTTTCAAGTCATGTAAGCACCTCAGAGGGCGGCGAATGCTCGTCCACGGCCATCCGGGCGATCATCAAAAAACTGGTTGCCGCGGAAAATCAGAAAAAGCCGTTGAGTGACAGCAAGATCGCTGGTTTACTGGAGGCACAAGGCATTCAGGTGGCTCGCCGCACCGTCGCCAAGTACCGCGAATCCCTCGGGATCGCGCCTTCGAGCGAACGCAAGCGGTTGATGTAGGGCCACGCCACAGCGTTCCAGTGGTAGATCATCTGATCTGCCGCTTTATGCACTGGCAACGAAGGAGAAGCTGTATGCAAGTCAACATCAGTGGACACCAACTGGAAGTGACCGAACCTCTTCGCTCCTACATCGGCGAAAAACTCGAACGATTGGAGCGACATTTCGACAAGATCACTAATGTGCAGGTCACGATGACCGTCGAAAAGTTGAAGCAGAAAATCGAAGCCACGCTGCATATTCCCGGGAATGAAGTGGTCGCCAACGCGGAGCATACTGATATGTATGCGGCGATCGACGCACTCACCGACAAGCTGGATAAACAACTCAAAAAGCATAAGGAAAAGACCCAGAGCCTCCTCCAGGGCGCAACCGGTCGTTAACACTCCCTACCCATGATCCGACTTGAAAGTATCCTGACCCCCGGCCGTTCCCTGGTGAACGTGCCGGGCGGCAGTAAAAAGAAAGCCCTCGAACAAATTGCCAATCTGATCGCCCGCGAAGTGCCGGCCCTGGAGATGCAAGATGTCTTCGAGGCGCTGATCGCCCGTGAAAAACTCGGTTCCACCGGTTTTGGCAACGGCATTGCGATTCCACATTGCCGTCTCAAGGGCTGTGTGTCGCCCATCAGTGCATTGATGCACCTGGACGCCCCAATAGATTTTGACGCCATCGACGGCGCGCCGGTTGACCTGCTGTTCGTACTGCTGGTCCCGGAAGCCGCCACCGATGCGCACCTGGAGCTGCTGCGACAGATCGCCAGCATGCTCGACCGCAAGGAAGTTCGCGAAAAACTGCGTAATGCCGCAAGCAATGAAGCCCTGTATCAGGTTGTCCTGGACGAGCAAAACGGTCAGTAATCATGCGCTTGATCATCGTCAGTGGCCGTTCCGGCTCAGGTAAAAGTACCGCCCTCAACGTACTTGAGGACAACGGCTACTACTGCATCGACAATCTGCCTGCCGGCCTGCTGCCGGAACTGGCCGAACGAGCGTTGATTCACACCGAGCTGATGCAGCCGCTGGTCGCCGTCTCCATTGACGCCCGCAACCTGCCCAGCCATCTGTCACGCTTCCCCGACCTGCTCGAAGAAGTCCGCAGCCGCCACATCCAGTGCGATGTCCTGTATCTGGACGCCGACGAAGAAACCCTGCTCAAGCGCTTCTCGGAAACCCGCCGGCGCCATCCCCTGAGCAACGCCAACCGCTCGCTGGCCGAAGCCATCAATGTCGAGAGCGTGCTGCTCGGGCCGATTGCCGACCTCGCCGACCTCAAGATCAACACCACCAGCCTGAACCTGTACCAACTGCGCGACACCATCAAGCTGCGCCTGCTGAATCAACCGGAACCCGGCACTGCCTTCCTGGTGGAGTCGTTCGGATTCAAGCGTGGCATGCCGGTGGACGCCGACCTGGTGTTCGATGTGCGCTGCCTGCCCAACCCTTACTGGAAGCCGGAATTGCGCGAGCAGTCCGGGCTCGATCAGCCGGTTGCCGATTACCTGGCGGCACAGCCGGATGTCGAAGAGATGTTCCAGGACATTTCCACATACCTGCTAAAGTGGCTGCCTCGTTTTGCCGCCAGCAACCGCGCCTACGTCACCATTGCCATTGGCTGCACGGGCGGACATCACCGCTCCGTCTACCTGACTGAGCGTCTGGGGCAGGCGCTGCAAAAAACCCTGAAGAACGTCCAGGTTCGCCACCGCGACCTCAGCTAAAGGATTCACATCGCGATGCCTGCTCTGGAAATCGAAATCATCAATAAACTGGGCCTGCACGCCCGCGCTTCTGCAAAATTCGTTGGGGTGGCAGGTCAGTTCCCGTGCCAGATCCGGGCCGGTCGCACACCAGAATCAATGGTCGATGGCAAAAGCATCATGGCGATGATGATGCTGGCCGCCGGCAAAGGCACCACGATCCACTTGAGCACGGAAGGCGAGCAGGAACAGGAAGCGCTGGCTGCGCTGGTGGCGTTGATCAACAACTTCTTCGACGAAGGCGAGTAAAGGCCAGGGCTTGGTAGTAAGGGGGCAAGCCCCCTCTCCACAAATCAGGCCAAAGCCGTATCCATCACCATCATCAGGCAAAATCCCATCAGCAGTCCAAGGCTGGCAAGCTTGTCATGACCATTGCGGCGCGACTCGGGAATGACTTCGTGGGTCACCACCAGCAACATGGCCCCCGCCGCCAACGCCAACCCCAAAGGCAACAACAGCTCGGCCAGGCTCACCAGCCAGGCGCACAACAGCGCGAACACCGGTTCGACCAAGCCTGAGGCGGCACCTATCAGGAACGCCTTGACCCGAGACATCCCCGCCCCGGCCAAAACCAACGCGATGACCAACCCTTCCGGCACATCCTGCAAGGCAATGCCCATCGCCAGGCTGTCGGCATCCGGCATGCCGCCGCCGGCAGAAACACCAACCGCCATGCCTTCGGGAATGTTGTGGGCAATGATCGCAAACACAAACAGCCAGATGCGCGGAGGAATGACCGGTCGCTCCAGGGTGCCGACCAGCATTTGCGGGCTGGCACCGGAGACTTTCCGGTCCACGAGGAACAGCCCGAACGCGCCGAGCATGATGCCGAAGCTGATCAGCCCACTGGACGCCCAGGGTGACAAGCCAAGCCCTTCGGCGGCAGCGATGCCCGGAACGATCAACGAAAATGCCGTTGCCGCGAGCATCACGCCAGCGCCAAAACCAAGCAAAGTGTCGCTGAGCATCTGCGGCATCCGCCGAATCACCAACACAGGCACGGCACCCAGCGCGGTGCCCAGGGCGCAGATCGCACCGCCCTGCAATGCACGCAGCAACTTCGGTTCAAGGTCGAGCCAGGCCAATCCATGGGCAACCAAAAGGCTCATACCCGCCAGCAGTAACAACGATCCGAACGCGTAACGAAACATCCGTCCACTTCCGATCGCCAGTGTTTCAGTGCCCATAGTCCAGCCTTGGATTGTTTTTGTAGAAGACCTAAGCCAGTGCGGCTTGATAGCGCGCAGCGACTTGCGGCCAATTGATCACGTTGTAGAACGCGCCGATGTACTCAGGACGGCGGTTCTGATAGCGCAGGTAATAGGCATGCTCCCAGACGTCGAGGCCCAGGATCGGCCTATTGCCGTTCATTAGCGGGCTGTCCTGGTTACCGCTGCTTTCCACCACCAGTTTTTTTTGCGGGGTCACGCTCAGCCAGGCCCAGCCACTGCCGAAGCGGGTCAACGCAGCTTTGGTGAAGGCATCCCTGAAACTGTCGAGCCCGCCCAATTGCTCGTCGATAGCCTTGGCCAGCGCGCCTTCGGGTTTACCTCCGCCGCCGGGCGCCATGACTTCCCAGAACAACGAATGGTTGGCGTGGCCGCCGCCCTGATTGATCACCGCCACGCGCAGTTTTTCCGGCAGTTGCTGAACGGCGGACACCAGCTTCTCCACCGGCCACTCGGCATACTCGGTGCCTTCGACTGCCGCGTTGAGGTTGTTGATGTAAGTCTGGTGATGCTTGGTGTAGTGGATCTCCATGGTCTGCGCATCGATGTGCGGTTCCAGGGCGTCGTAGGCGTAGGGCAAGGCAGGCAAGGTAAAAGCCATGTTCAATGGACTCCATGATGATGAGGCGCAGGCGAAGCGACATTGATGTGCAGCAGTCGATGGGTGCGCGGATATTCGCCGTGCTCGCTGATGAAATTCAGCAGTTCGACGTAGGTCTTGCTGCTCTGGCGCAACGCGGCTTCACGCAATGTTTGTGGGAGCCTCGAGTCCTGCATGGTCTGCAACAACCGTTGATGGATGGCGCACAGGTATTCGGCGCTCTCCTCCGGCTGGTTCAGGCGCAAGTGCAGGTCCGCCAGGTTGTGATGGGAAATCACGCAAGCTGCCACCGCTTCGTCGGCATCCGCCCAGCGTTCAAACAGCACCTGGGCCAGAGCCAATGCCTGCAGATACGCCTCGCGGGCATCGACCAGTTCACCCTGCATGAAAAAGCGGTTGGCTCTTTCGATCGTGCGTTTCCAGTGCTCCATGGTGCGCCTCCAAAGCGGTAGCGGGGCTTACACGCCGCCTGCGGTGAGTTTTTCCGGGTTGAGCAATTCTTCCAGCTGGCCGCGCGACAGATCAGTGTGCTCCAAGGCGACGTCAATCACCGGGCGGCCTTGCTGATAAGCCTTCTTGGCAATCTCGGCGGCCTTCTGGTAACCGATGATCGGGTTGAGCGCCGTGACCAGAATCGGGTTGCGTGACAACGCTTCCTTGATCCGGCTCTCGTTGACCTTGAAGCTGGCGATCGCCTTGTCCGCCAGCAGACGGCTGGAGTTGGCCAGCAACTCGATGCTGCTCAGCAGGTTCTGGGCAATGATCGGCAGCATCACGTTCAGTTCGAAGTTGCCCGACTGGCCGGCGATAGTGATGACGCTGTCGTTGCCGATGACCTGAGCCGCGACCATCGCGGTAGCCTCGGGAATGACTGGGTTGACCTTGCCTGGCATGATCGAAGAACCCGGCTGCAACGCTTCCAGTTCGATCTCGCCAAGGCCGGCCAACGGGCCGGAGTTCATCCAGCGCAGGTCGTTGGCGATTTTCATCAGCGATACGGCGGTGGTTTTCAGTTGCCCGGAGACTGCGACGGCGGTGTCCTGGGAACCAATCAGCGCGAACAAGTCCTGACCTGGCTTGAACTCGACCTGGGTCAATTTGCTGAGTTGCTGGCTGAAGCGCGCTGCAAATTCGGGGTGGGCGTTGACGCCCGTCCCGACCGCCGTACCGCCCTGGGCCAGTGATTGCAGGCTTGGCTGCAAGTCTTGCAGATGGCCGATGTTGGCCTTGAGCTGCTGCGCCCAGCCGTTGAGCACCTGGCTCATACGCACCGGCATCGCATCCATCAGGTGCGTACGCCCGGTCTTGACGTGGTGATGAACTTGCCCGGCCTTGCGCTCGATGACCTGGACCAGGTGCGTCAACGCCGGCAGCAGTTGCTCGTGCAAGGCCAACGCCGCACTGACATGAATGGTGGTCGGAATGATGTCGTTGCTGCTTTGGCCACAGTTGACGTGGTCATTGGGGTTCACCGTCTCGCCGAGCAAGCGGCTGGCGAGCGTGGCGATCACTTCGTTGGCGTTCATGTTGGAGCTGGTGCCCGAGCCGGTCTGGAACACATCCACCGGAAAGTGCTGCATGAAATCGCCTTCGAGCAGGCCCTGGGCCGCATCGACAATGGCTTTGCCCTGGGCTTCACTGATCTGCTTGAGCTCGACGTTGGCGCGTGCCGCTGCCGCCTTGGCCAGGATCAGCGCGCGAATGAACTGCACCGGCATCGGCTTGCCGCTGATCGGGAAATTATCCACCGCACGTTGCGTCTGTGCGCCGTACAGGGCGTCTTCCGGGACGTTCAATTCGCCCATGCTGTCGCGTTCGATACGGGTATTACTCATCGGGAGACCCTTGCATCAGTTCTATGAGAGGAATCGAGGGCTGTAACTCACAAGTCGCGAGTTGCCAGGTGTAGCTCTGCCAGCGTTTGAGGCGGCATTTGCACAACGACAGGCGTTCGAGTTCGCGTAGCGGGCGCCAGGCCTGGTCCAGGCAGTACGTGCGCCAGTGCCACGGCAGCGCGACATCGGCGGCGGTGTCGAGCAGCAAACGGAAGGAGGTTTCGGCGACGGTCCAGGGCGAGGTTGCCGTGCAAGCTGCCAGATACCGGCCTTCGGCCAGGTAATGGTCGATCAGGCGAGGCTCGTCGGGATTCATCGCACAGCGGATCTGGCGACTCATCCAGCGCCAGCTTTCGAGGTAAGGCAGCTCGTGCAAGACAGAACTCATGATCCGGGGCTCGCTCGGTAATGAGATTTATTATTAAATGATAATGAGAAACAAAACAAGTTTTGTAGGATCGCGTAGACCCAATAAAAAAAGGCGCGCCACCCAATGGGTGGCGCGCCTTTTGGTGAAGCGGCCGAGGTTTAGCTACCCGCTACCGTCATCCGGTCGATCAACACCGAACCGGTGCGAATGTTGCTGCGCAGCTCCAGGTCATTACCCACCGCGACGATCTGCTTGAACATGTCGCGCATGTTGCCGGCGATGGTCACTTCCTGGACCGCGAACTGGATTTCGCCGTTCTCGACCCAGTAACCCGCCGCGCCGCGGGAATAGTCACCGGTCACCATGTTCAGGCCCTGGCCCATCAGCTCGGTCACCAACAGCCCGCGTCCCATGCGCCGCAGCAAGGCCGCCTGGTCTTCATCGCCACGGGTGACGAACAGGTTGTGCACGCCGCCGGCGTTGGCGGTGCTTGGCATGCCCAGCTTGCGGCCGGAGTAGGTGCCGAGGATGTACGACACCAACTCGCCTTTTTCGACGAACGGTTTGGCATAGGTTGCCAAACCATCGCCATCGAACGCTGCGCTGCCCATGGCACGCATCAAGTGCGGGCGCTCGTCGATGGTCAGCCACTCTGGAAACAGCTTCTGACCGAGAGTGCCTTCAAGGAACGACGACTTGCGATACAGGCTGCCGCCGGAAATCGCCGACAGGAAACTGCCGAACAGCCCCCCGGCCAACTCCGCGGAAAACAGCACCGGCACCTCACAGGTCGGCACCGGGCGCGCGCCCAGACGGCTCGCCGCCCGTTGCGCGGCGCGCTGGCCGATGCTGACCGGATCGGCCAGCAGATTGCCCTGGCGGTTCACGTCGTACCAGTAATCGCGCTGCATCTGGCCGTCCGCTTCAGCGATCATCACGCAGCTCAAGCTGTGACGAGTCGATGCGTAACCGCCGATGAACCCGTGGCTGTTGCCATAGACGCGGCAGCCCTGGTGGGTGCTGAGGGTCGTGCCGTCGGCGTTCTTGATCCGCGCGTCGGCATCGAAGGCCGCCGCTTCACAGATCAAGGCTTTTTCGATGGCCTGCTCCGGGGTGATGTCCCATTCGTGGAAAAGATCAAAATCCTGCAGGTCCCTGGCCATCAGCGCGGCATCCGCCAGGCCCGAGGCTTCGTCTTCGGAAGTGTGCTTGGCGATGGCCAGTGCAGCGGCAACCGTCTCGCGAATCGCTTCCGGACCGCTGGCAGAAGTGCTGGCCGAGCCTTTGCGCTGGCCAACGTACAGCGTGATGCCAAAACCCTGATCGCGGTTGAACTCAACGGTTTCGACCTCACGCTGACGCACCGAAGTCGACAAGCCCTGCTCCAGTGACACCGCCACTTCACAGGCGCTGGCCCCTTGGCGCTTGGCTTCAGCGATGATCTGCTCGACTTGTTCCTGCAGTGCCGGCAATGCTTGTGGGCCGACGCTTTCAACTGCACTCATGCTGTTCTCCACTCAAATTCTGCTTTCGGTAACGGTCATCGAGCGACCGGGCCGGACAAGCGGCCCCCGACTGGTTATCATGGCGGCGTTTCTTAGCGGACTGCCACCATGGTTGATTCTTACGACGACTCCCTCGATACGGGAGAAAAAAGCAAATCCCAGGTCAAACGCGAGCTGCATGCTCTGGTTGACCTTGGCGAGCGCCTTACAACACTCAAGCCTGACTTGCTGGCAAAACTGCCCTTGACCGACGGAATGCGTCGGGCTCTGGCCGATGCGCCCAAGCACACCGCGAACATCGCGCGTAAACGGCATCTTCAGTTCATCGGCAAGCTGATGCGCGATCAGGACACTGCCGCCATTCTGGTTCTGCTCGATCAACTCGATGCCTCCACCCGTCAATACAACGAACGCTTCCATAACCTGGAGCGCTGGCGCGATCGTCTGATCGCCGGCGACGATGCCGTTCTGGAAAAATTCGTCGTCGACTACCCGGACGCGGACCGCCAGCAATTGCGTTCCCTGATCCGTCAGGCCCAGCATGAGCTTGCGCAAAACAAGCCTCCTGCTTCCAGCCGTAAAATCTTCAAGTACATCCGTGAGCTGGACGAGACTCAACGCGGTCTGCGTTAATTCTCGAATCGGGTGAGTTGCCATGCAACTCACCCGCAGCTTCACTGTTTCAAAAGCCGCTTACGACCCCGTGCCACCCACGGTGATCGCATCAATCTTCAGCGTTGGCTGGCCGACACCCACCGGCACCGACTGCCCATCCTTGCCGCACGTGCCCACGCCGCTGTCCAGCGACAGGTCGTTACCGACCATCGACACCTTGCTCATGGCTTCCGGCCCGTTACCGATCAACGTTGCGCCTTTGACCGGCGCGGTGATCTTGCCGTCCTCGATCAGGTACGCTTCGCTGGTGGAGAACACGAACTTGCCGCTGGTGATGTCCACCTGACCGCCACCGAGGTTGGCGCAGTAGATGCCGCGTTTCACCGAGGCGATGATTTCCGCCGGGTCGCTTTCGCCGGCGAGCATGTAGGTGTTGGTCATGCGCGGCATCGGCAGGTGCGCGTAGGATTCACGACGGCCGTTACCCGTGCGCGCCACGCCCATCAGGCGGGCGTTGAGCTTGTCCTGCATGTAGCCCTTGAGTACGCCGTTTTCGATCAGCGTGGTGCACTCGGTCGGCGTGCCTTCGTCATCGACGCTCAACGAGCCGCGACGACCGGCCAGGGTGCCGTCATCGACAATGGTGCACAGCTTCGACGCAACCATCTCGCCCATGCGCCCGCTGTAGGCCGAACTGCCCTTGCGGTTGAAATCGCCTTCCAGACCATGACCGACGGCTTCGTGCAGCAGCACGCCCGACCAGCCGGAACCGAGCACCACCGGCAGCGTACCGGCCGGAGCCGGAATGGCTTCAAGGTTGACCAGCGCCTGGCGCAACGCTTCACGGGCATAGCCCATGGCGCGGTCTTCGCAGAGGAAATAGCGGTAATCGGTCCGCCCGCCACCGCCATGACCGCCGCGCTCGCGACGACCGTTCTGCTCGACGATCACACTGACGTTGAAACGCACCAACGGCCGCACATCCGCCGCCAGGCCGCCGTCGGTGGAAGCCACCAGAATCCGCTCCCAGACACCGGCCATGCTCACGGTCACTTGCTGGATGCGCGGGTCGAGGGCGCGGGTCGCGGCGTCGACGCGCTTGAGCAAGTCGACTTTCTCGGCACGGGTCAGTACCTCCAGCGGGTTGTCCGGCGCATACAACTGCGCGACATCCTGGCTGGTAAAGGCTTGTACCGTGCCGTGTTGCCCGGCCCGGGAAATCGAACGGGCGGCACGCGCCGCCGCGCCCAAGGCTTCCAGGGTGATGGCATTGCTGTAGGCAAAACCGGTTTTTTCACCCGATTGCGCGCGTACGCCCACACCCTGGTCAAGGTTGAAGCTGCCTTCCTTGACGATGCCGTCTTCCAGCGCCCAGGACTCGGAGATCTGCCCCTGGAAATACAGGTCGGCCGCATCGATGCCCGGCCCGGCCAGATCGCCGAGCACGCCTTGCAGGCTCTCGATCGTGACGCCACCGGGCGCCAGCAGGTGTTCACTGACTGAGGACAACAACTCGCTCATATGCTTTACGCCTTAAATTCGTCGTTCTGATGCAGGTCGCCGGGCGCCCTGCGAGAAAAAGCGCCGGTGACTGGACACCGGCATCCGCGCCCGGATGGACGCCTGTTCGCTGCTGTCGCGTTCGGCCAGCAGCACGGCCTCGCCTTGATCCTTTTGCGCCAGCACGCGCCCCCATGGATCGACGATGGCGGCATGGCCAAAGGTTTCCCGCGGCCCCGGATGCGTCCCGCCCTGGGCAGCCGCGAGCACATAACACTGGGTCTCGATGGCCCGCGCACGAATCAGCACATCCCAATGCGCCGCGCCGGTCACCGCCGTAAAGGCCGAAGGAGCGGTAATCAGTTCCGCGCCGGCCGCGCGCAGTTCGCTGTACAACTCGGGAAAGCGCAGGTCATAGCAGACCGTCAGGCCGACCCGGCCGACGGGCGTGTCCGCCACCACCACCCCACTGCCATAAGCATAGTCATCGGATTCACGATAACGGCCACGATTGTCCGCCACGTCGACATCGAACAGGTGCAGCTTGTCGTAGCGCGCTACCGTTTCGCCCTGGTCATCGACCAGCAACGAACAGGCATGCACTTTCGCCGTCGGTTGATCCGCCGGCGGCAACGGCAATGTGCCGGCCACAATCCATAACCTGAGGTCGCGTGCGGTCTGTTTCAACCAGGGCAGGATCGGGCCTTCGCCCAGAGCTTCAGCGCGGCCGATGTCGGCAATGTCGCGCCGGCCCATGGCCGCGAAGTTTTCCGGCAATACCGCGAGTTTCGCGCCGCCTGCGGCCGCTTGTTCGAGCAGCCGACGGGCCTGGGCCAGATTGGCCAGCACATCGCTCTGGCTGACCATTTGAATCACCGCGACAGACATGGCGCACTCCTGCAATCGTATGCGGCCATGCTACTCCATAGGCTTGCCGAGTGCCTTTTCAAAAGGACCTCAAAAAGCCTTGTCGAAGGTGATTTTCGGTTCTTTCCACGGTCCTTTGACGGTGTATTTCACACTGGCGAAGCGGGAGACCCGGTCACCGATCAGCTTGTCGATCAGGAACAGCGCCCCGCCGACCGCCGGTGCACCGACGAGCAGTGCGGCAATCGGCAGGTTATTGGTCACCGGCAAGGTCACCATCAGTTTCGCATCGATCTGATCGGCCACCATGTTCAGGGTACCGTCGAGCTCGATGGTGCTCGACGGGCCCGTCAGCTGGATTGGCTGACGGGTGACATACACCCCATTGGTCGCGACCAGCAGCCCCTTGACCTTGTCATAACTCAGGCCTTTGCCGAACAGGTCGGAGAAGTCCAGGCGCAGGCGCCGGCCGATGGAGTTGAAATTGAGCAAACCAAATACCCGCAGCGCCTGGGCACTGCCTTCGACTTCGACGAACTGGCCCTGATTCAGCGTCGCATCCAGCGAGCCGGAGAAACGTTTGGTCGCCACCCAGGCCGGTGAGCCGGGCCAGCGGCCATCGACATCCATGTAAAAGTCCTGGCTGGTGACGCTCGGTGCAAACCCCCAGCCCTTGAGTACGTCGGCCAGGTTCTTGCCGCTGATGCGTCCCTTGTACCAGCTATTACTGGCACCGGGCACGCCTTCCCAGCCACCACTGCCCACCAGCAGAATGCCCTTGAGGCCCAGGTCCAGCGAGTTGAACACAATGCCCTTGGCCGTCGGCCGAATCTTCAGCGACCAGGCGCCGACCAGATCCTGGCCCTGGAATAACTGATTGATGGTGATATCCATCGCGGGAATCTTCGTCGGGTCCACCGACGCCAGCGGATCCGGCGAGTTTTCATCGGCCAGCACGGTCGGGTCCGGTGCCGGCAGGCGCACGGTTTGCAGATTGATTGTGATTGGCGTGGCCTTCGAATCGGGAAGGTTTGCGCCGCCCTTGATCTGCTGGCTGTCGAGTTGCAGCGCCCAGGCGGAAGGTTTGCGTGTCACCTGGATCGAGGCCTGATCGAGCGTGGTACCGACACCGCTGAGCTTGCCTACTTTGATATCCGCGCCGCTGAGCAATTGCTTGGCGCTGCCGCCGGGGTCCTGCCCGGCGTATTTATCCACCAGGTCCTTCCACGGGCCAACGTCCAGCTCCGACAGCACGCCGCGAATCCGCAAGCCTTTGCCGCCGGGCAACACGGCCTCGCCGCCACCGAGGAACAGTTCCCCGCGACCGTCGGCGAAATTGCTGGGCGGGGCCGCGAACGTGAAACTCGCCAGATCGCCGTAGCTGACCCAATAGCGCCGCTCGTCGCCCTGCAAAGTCATGCGGAACGTCGTGTCGCGCGCGGCATCGGCGGTCATGCCGAACGGTGCCGGCAAATCGACGGCCACGCCATTGAGGTTGGAATTGACCAGCAACTGGCTGTCGGCGCCATTGAGGGTCAATTGCAGTTGATAAGGGATCACGCCACTCACCGGCAGAGGCTGGGTCACCTTCAGCCACTCGGTCAGTTTCTTCACCTCGACATGTCCCGACGCGGTCACGCGAGTGTTGAGCTTGCCCGGGCTGCCATCGGCAAAAATCTGTGCGGTGACCGGTTTGTCGAATGCCCGCGCACTGATGTTCTGCCCGCTCAGGCCTTTGGCATTGTCGAAGCGGAAGTCACCTTTGAGCTGGGTCAGCTCCAGCGCCGGTTCGGCCAGTTTCAAGCGTGCCTTGGCCGTCTTGAAATCGACGAGGATCTTCGGTTCCTCGCCCTTGGCCAGCGGGATATCCAGCTTCAACTTGCCTTGCAGGCTTCCCTCGCCTTCCCAGTTGGCAAAGGTTGCGCCGGTGCCGATCGGCGCTTCCTGGAGGATTTTCAGGCCATCGCCCAAACCGCCGGCAAATCCGCCATCGAGGAACAAATGAACGTTCTGCCCAGCAGGCACATGGGGAATATTGACGTAGACATCGCTGACCTGAGTGTCGAGCAACTGGCCCTTGCTGGCCACAATCCGCACGCCGCTGTCTTCGACGAACACATCGCCGCTGACCTTGCTGACATGGGGCCAGCCCGGCTGGAAGGCCAGTTCGGCATCGTGAACCTTGAAATACAGGCTGATGCTGCGATCCACGTCCGCGGCGCCGTGGTTGAGCGACCCCTGATACTGGAAGAAGCCCTGGTCCACCGCGCCCTTGAGAATCGCCGTGCGCAGCCACTCGTCCAGCCCCGGGCTGAGGACCGCCGGCAAGTACTTGGCGGTGTAGCGACCGTCACCGTCCACCAGGCCGACCCGCAGGTCCATGTAGTCTTCCTGGGTGTGATCGAAATGTAGGCGAATCAGGAAGTCGCCGGCGATCTTGCCCTCCTCGCCCAGCACTTTCAGATACGGCGCAATCAGAGTGAAACTTTCTTTGTCGAGTTTCCACGTCAGCCGCGCATTGGCCTGAATGTACTGCCATGGCTTGGCGAAAATCGGGTCCAGGTGCAGCATGAAATCCTTGCTGTCCATGCGCAGCTCGCCTTGCCCCAGGTCACCGCTGATGCTGCCGCTGACATTTCGCGCAGCCGGCGCACCGTGATAGGCATCGAAGCCTACCTGGTCGAGGTTGGCGGCAAAACCGAACTTGCTGTCGTCGGTGGCATCGGGGCGGAAGTCGACCAGCACGTTACGCAGGCCACCCGTGACCTTGAGCCGCTCGACAGCCTTGGCAAAACCCTCCGGCAACGGTGCCAGGGCGTTGAGCAGCGGGGTCAGCGGAGTGAGATCAATCCGGTCGGCTTGCAGGTGCCAGAGCTCTTGGGCCTTGTCAGTGGCCACGCTTTGCTTGAGCTGCAAATGCGTTTCCCAGCGGGTCTCTGCGAGATTCATCGCCAGGGAGTCCAGCGTCACCGAGGCGCCTTCGGCACTACGCTGGAAGTAACCGTTCAGCGCCAGGTTGTTGATCTGGATCGGCTTGCGATCGGCGTAGGCACCTTTGAGTTGTGGCGCATTCAAGCGCACGGCCGCGTTTTGCAGCGTGCCTTTGCCCCAGGTCGCCCACAGCTCGCCACCGGCCTTGATCTCGGAGAAATTCCACTGCTGGCTCACGCGCTCGGGCAGCCACTTCGACCAGTCGCTTTGCGGCAGGCTCAGGTAGATCTCGGCTTCACCGTCCTTCCATTGACTGGCGCGGATGCGGGTACGCAGGCTCATGGCCACTGGCTGGCCGTCGGGCAGAGTCAGACGGGCGTCGAGTCGCTGCCGTGACGCCCCGACTTTCAGATTCAGGCCGACATAGGTCAGGGTCAGCGGCGACCGGGCAAACGGCTGCAAGGTCACCTGACTGTCGAGCACCGACAGTTGCTGGATCATCTGCATACGATTGAGCAACTGTTCCGGATCGGCAGGTTGGCCCTGCTGCCCCGGCAAACCCTCCAGAACCCATTGACCGTCGTCGCCTTCCTTGACGCTGATGCGCAGGCCGCTGAATTGCAGATGCGCGATACGTACCTGGCGTGCCAGCAGACTGGCCCAAAGATCCGGCACCGCACGCACCTGATCCAGGTGCAAGGCATTGGCGCCCTCGCCGACCGTCACGTCGCGGGCCATCAATATGGGGGCAAAACCACTCCAGTTGCCTTCGAGCTCGCCGATCTGCAGCGGCATGCCCAAGGCATCGCTGGCTTTGTTTTCGATGTCGGTACGGTACTCGGCGATCAGCGGCGTCAGCTCCCGGCCAAGGCTGACGTAGAGCGCCATCAAGACCAAAACCAACGCGCACAGGCCCAGACCCCAGCGGGTCAGTGCGGCCAAAATGCGTGTCAGACGGTCCATGTCAGGTGGCTCCCATGGCAAAAGTTTTGCAAAAAGCTGAGGCCAGCCATTCTCGAACAATCAAAACCAAACGCTTCAGAGCAGCACCACGTCGTATTGTTCCTGGGAATACATGGTTTCCACCTGGAACCGGATGGTGCGCCCGATAAACCCTTCCAGCTCGGCGACGTTACCCGACTCTTCGTCGAGCAAGCGGTCCACCACTTTCTGGTTTGCCAATACACGATAGCCTTCCGCCTGATAGGCGCGAGCCTCACGGAGGATTTCGCGGAAGATTTCGTAGCAAACGGTTTCCGGTGTCTTGAGCTTGCCGCGTCCCTGACAGGCGTTGCACGGCTCGCACAACACTTGTTCAAGGCTTTCGCGGGTGCGCTTGCGGGTCATCTGCACCAGGCCCAGCTCGGTGATACCGATGATGTTGGTCTTGGCGTGATCGCGCTCCAGTTGCTTCTCGAGCGTGCGCAGCACCTGGCGCTGGTGCTCTTCATCTTCCATGTCGATGAAGTCGATGATGATGATCCCCCCGAGGTTGCGCAGGCGCAATTGGCGGGCGATGGCCGTCGCGGCTTCGAGGTTGGTCTTGAAGATGGTTTCTTCGAGGTTGCGATGGCCGACGAACGCCCCGGTGTTGACGTCGATGGTGCTCATGGCTTCCGCCGGATCGACCACCAGGTAACCGCCGGACTTGAGCGGCACCTTGCGTTCGAGGGCCTTCTGGATTTCGTCCTCGACGCCATACAGGTCGAAAATCGGCCGCTCGCCCGGGTAATGCTCCAGACGGTCGGCAATCTCGGGCATCAGTTCGGCGACGAATTGCGTGGTTTTCTGGAAGGTTTCCCGGGAGTCGATGCGGATCTTCTCGATCTTCGGGCTCACCAGATCTCGCAGGGTGCGCAGCGCCAGGCCGAGGTCTTCGTAGATCACGCTGGGCGCGCTGATGGTCTTGATCTGGGCGTTGATCTGGTCCCAGAGCCTGCGCAGATAGCGGATGTCCATGAGGATTTCATCGGCACCGGCGCCTTCGGCTGCGGTGCGCAGGATGAAACCGCCGGCTTCCTTGATCCCTTCCTTGGCCACGCAATCGGTGACCACTTGCTTGAGTCGTTCGCGCTCGGCTTCGTCTTCGATCTTCAGGGAAATCCCGACATGGGCGGTGCGTGGCATGTACACCAGGTAACGCGAAGGAATCGACAGCTGGGTGGTCAGCCGTGCGCCCTTGGAACCGATCGGGTCCTTGGTCACTTGCACCACCAGGCTCTGGCCTTCGTGCACCAGTGCACTGATGCTCTCGACCGTCGGGCCTTCACGCAGGGAAATTTCCGATGCATGAATGAACGCAGCACGATCCAGGCCGATATCGACAAATGCCGCCTGCATCCCCGGCAATACCCGCACGACCTTACCTTTATAGATGTTGCCGACGATCCCGCGCTTTTGCGTACGTTCGACGTGGACCTCTTGCAGCACACCGTTTTCAACCACCGCCACGCGCGATTCCATCGGCGTGATGTTGATCAGGATCTCTTCACTCATGGCAGGGTCTCGTTCAGGCATGTTCACGATAATGGCCGCATCTGTTCAGAACGTTGCTTGGTGTGCGTTCCGGGTTTGCCAACAGGGTATGCCGAAATGGCCGAGCAGTTCCGCGGTTTCGCAAAGCGGCAGTCCGACCACCGCTGAATAACTTCCATCGAGCCCGGCGACAAACACCGCACCCAGTCCCTGAATGCCATAACCGCCCGCCTTGTCCCTTGGTTCGCCGCTGGCCCAGTAGGCTGCGGCCTCATCACGACTGATATCACGAAAACGCACGCGACTGGTGACAACCCGGGACTCGCAATGTTCGCCATCGAGCACGGCAATCGCGGTCAGGACTTCATGCTCACACCCTGACAACATCATCAGCATGGCGCAGGCATCCGCTTGATCAACCGGTTTGCCGAGAATTTTTCCATCGAGCACCACGGCGGTATCGGCGCCGAGCACACAGTACGCTTGTGCAGACACGACAACGCGGCGCCCGGCCTCGGCCTTGCCGCGCGCCAGACGCTCGACATACGCCGATGGGGATTCCAGGTTCAAAGGAGTTTCATCGATATCCGCACTGACGGCGGAGAACGGAACACCGATCTGCGTAAGCAGTTCACGCCGACGCGGCGAGCCAGAGGCGAGGTACAACCGTTTCATCAAGACCTCTCCCTGTCTAATGCGTTATCGAATCAATTGATTTTGTAGCGTCGACGCAGTCCGCGCAAACCGAAACTGATCCAGGGCCAGAGCAATGCGCTGACCAGTGCCGGCAACACCAGCGCCAGCGTTGGCTGACGATTGCCGGTCAGGGCACTGAGCCAGAGCTGCACAAGCTGGGCGAGGCCGAAGATCACCAGGATCACCAGGCTCTGCTGCCACATCGGGAACATCCGCAGACGTTGCTGCAGCGCCAGGACCAGATAGGTGATGAGGGTCAGGATCAAGGCGTTCTGACCCAGCAAGGTACCGTAGAGCACGTCTTCAGCCAGCCCCAGGCAAAACGCCGTCACCATCCCGACGGTCTGCGGCAGGTTCAACGCCCAGAATGCCAACAGCAGGCCGAGCCACAGCGGGCGCAGGATTTCCATGAATTGCGGCAAGGGTGAAACACTGAGCAGCAGGCCGACGGCAAACGTCAGCCAGACCATCCAACCGTTTCGGGATGCTTTTACACCGCCCATTATTCTCTTCCCACTGGAGTGGCCGGCGCGGAGGCCGGCGGCTTGGCGGCAGGCTTCACGGCAGCGGGTTGCGCCGCCGGCGGTTTAGCCGCCGCAGGATGCGTGGCCGCAGGCTTGGCTGGCGTGGTGGCTGGCTTGGCTGGCGCAGTGGTCGCAGGCGCCGCCGTGGCAGGCGTCGCCGGTACGGCGGCCGATGCAGCGGGAACTACCGGGGTGACCAGTTTCGGAACAGTCGCCGGAATGATCGGCCCACCGCCCTGCGCGTCCAGGCTTTCCTGAGCCTGGGCTGCGTCGTTGGCGCGCTCTTCCGGAGTACGGGTGTCGCTGAACACCAGCAACAGGTAGCGACTGCGGTTCAATGCAGCGGTCGGTACCGCGCGGACGATGGCGAACGGCTGGCCGGAATCGTGGATCACTTCCTTGACCGTCGCTACCGGGTAGCCTGCCGGAAAACGCTGACCGAGACCGGAGCTGACGAGCAAGTCGCCTTCCTTGATGTCGGCGGTGTCAGCCACGTGACGCAACTCCAGGCGCTCCGGGTTGCCGGTACCGCTGGCAATCGCCCGCAGACCGTTACGGTTTACCTGTACGGGAATACTGTGCGTGGAATCGGTCAGCAGCAGAACGCGGGAGGTATAAGGCATCAGCTCCACCACCTGCCCCATCAGGCCACGGGCATCGAGCACCGGCTGGCCGAGGACCACGCCGTCGCGCTCACCTTTATTGATGATGATGCGATGGGTGAAGGGGTTGGGGTCCATGCCGATCAACTCGGCCACTTCGACCTTTTCATTGACCAGGGCCGAAGAGTTGAGCAACTCGCGCAGCCGAACGTTCTGCTCGGTCAGGGAGGCAAGCTTCTGCATGCGCCCCTGCAACAGCAGGTTTTCGCTTTTGAGTTTTTCGTTTTCGGCGACGAGCTCGGTCCGGCTGCCAAACTGACTGGCAACGCCTTCCCACAGTCGTCCGGGCAGGTCGGTGATCCAGTAGGCGTCCATCAGCACCAGCGACATCTGGCTGCGTGCGGGCTTGAGCAGACTGAAACGGGCATCGACCACCATCAGCGCGACCGATAGCACGACCAGCACCAACAGGCGCACGCCCAGTGAAGGGCCCTTGGTGAAAAGCGGTTTAATAAGCCGCTCCTCCCAGGCAAATGTTCTGTTTTTTCATACGGCAGCAATCCGGCCTGGATGCAGACTGACAGAAGATAAACGCGAACAGGCAGCACTGCAAAGTGCCGCCTGCGCGCTCAACAGCATAGAGGCAATCCGGCGACTTATTCGCTGGAAAGCAGGTCCATGGTGTGTTTATCCATCATTTCCAATGCACGGCCACCGCCGCGAGCAACGCAGGTCAGCGGGTCTTCGGCAACGATCACCGGCAGACCGGTTTCCTGGGCCAGCAATTTGTCCAGGTCACGCAGCAGGGCGCCACCACCGGTCAGCACCAGGCCACGCTCGGCGATGTCGGATGCCAGTTCCGGCGGCGATTGCTCCAGGGCGCTTTTCACGGCCTGAACGATGGTCGCCAGGGACTCTTGCAGAGCCTCCAGCACTTCGTTGGAGTTCAGGGTGAATGCGCGTGGAACGCCTTCAGCCAGGTTACGGCCACGAACGTCGACTTCGCGGACTTCGCCGCCCGGGTAGGCAGTACCGATTTCCTGCTTGATGCGCTCGGCGGTGGATTCGCCGATCAGGCTGCCGTAGTTGCGACGCACATAGGTGATGATCGCTTCGTCGAAGCGGTCGCCGCCAACGCGCACGGATTCGGCGTAGACCACACCGTTCAGGGAGATCAGCGCGATTTCGGTGGTACCACCACCGATATCCACGACCATCGAACCGCGGGCTTCTTCAACCGGCAGGCCGGCACCGATCGCAGCGGCCATCGGCTCTTCGATCAGGAACACTTCACGGGCACCGGCACCGAGGGCCGATTCACGGATGGCACGACGCTCGACCTGGGTGGATTTGCATGGAACGCAGATCAACACGCGAGGGCTAGGCTGCAGGAAGCTGTTTTCGTGAACCTTGTTGATGAAGTACTGCAGCATCTTTTCGCAGACGCTGAAGTCGGCGATCACGCCGTCCTTCATCGGACGAATGGCAGCAATGTTGCCCGGGGTCCGGCCGAGCATGCGCTTGGCTTCGGTGCCGACAGCAACGACACTTTTCTGGTTACCGTGTGTCCGAATGGCCACAACGGAGGGCTCATTCAGGACGATACCGCGCTCGCGCACGTAAATAAGGGTGTTGGCAGTGCCCAGGTCAATGGAAAGATCGCTGGAAAACATGCCACGCAGTTTCTTGAACATGGGAAAGGGACCCTAGGCAACGCGTGGGTAAAAAAGTGCGGCAAACTCTAACAACGACAGGGATTTTGGGCAAGGCGCCAATATGTTAAATTGGCCGCTTTTCTGTGCACCAAGCCCCACAATCGCGGCCTTATGACCGTAGAAGTGCGGTAGTGTTCCGACAATCTAACACACGGACGCCGTCCGTTTTGTTTTCCACTGGAGAATCCCAATGGCGCTTGAACGCTCCGACGTGGAAAAAATCGCTCATCTGGCCTGCCTTGGCCTCAATGATGCCGATCTTCCACACATCACTTCGGCCCTCAACAGCATTCTCGGGCTGGTCGACGAAATGCAGGCGGTCAATACCGACGGTATCGAACCGCTGGCCCACCCACTGGAAGCCAGCCAGCGCCTGCGCGCAGACGTCGTGACCGAGACCAATCACCGCGAGGCCTACCAGTCCATCGCACCAGCGGTCGAAAACGGCCTGTACCTGGTTCCGAAAGTCATCGACTAAAGGGAAAGAGCCTGCAATGCATCAATTGACTCTGGCCGAGATCGCCCGCGGACTCGCCGATAAAAAGTTTTCCTCCGAAGAGCTGACCAAAGTCCTGCTGGCGCGCATCGCCCAGCTCGATCCACAGCTCAACAGCTTCATCAGCCTCACCGAAGACCTGGCCCTGACGCAGGCGAAAGCCGCTGACGCCCGCCGTGCCAATGGTGAGAGCGGTGCCCTGCTCGGCGCGCCGATCGCCCACAAGGACCTGTTCTGCACCCAGGGCATTCGCACCAGCTGCGGCTCGAAGATGCTCGACAACTTCAAGGCGCCGTACGACGCCACCGTGGTCGCCAAGCTGACCGCTGCCGGCGCCGTGACCCTGGGCAAGACCAACATGGACGAATTCGCCATGGGTTCGGCCAACGAGTCGAGCTACTACGGCGCGGTCAAAAACCCGTGGAACCTGGAACACGTACCGGGCGGTTCGTCCGGCGGTTCGGCGGCGGCAGTTGCCGCTCGTCTGTTGCCTGCGGCCACCGGCACCGACACGGGCGGCTCCATTCGTCAGCCCGCTGCGTTGACCAACCTGACCGGCCTGAAACCGACGTACGGTCGCGTTTCGCGCTGGGGCATGATCGCTTACGCCTCCAGCCTCGATCAGGGCGGCCCGATGGCACGCACGGCCGAAGACTGCGCAATATTGTTGCAAGGTATGGCCGGCTTCGATCCGAACGACTCCACCAGCATCGATGAACCCGTGCCGGACTACAGCGCCAGCCTCAACGGCTCGCTGCAAGGCCTGCGCATCGGCGTGCCGAAGGAGTACTTCAGCGCCGGCCTCGACCCGCGCATCGCCGAGTTGATCCACAACAGCGTCAAGGCGCTGGAAAAGCTCGGCGCCGTGATCAAGGAAATCAGCCTGCCGAACATGCAGCACGCGATTCCTGCGTACTACGTGATCGCCCCGGCAGAAGCTTCGTCCAACCTGTCGCGTTTCGACGGCGTGCGCTTCGGCTATCGCTGCGAAGATCCGAAAAACCTCGAAGACCTGTACAAACGCTCCCGCGGCGAAGGTTTCGGCCCGGAAGTACAACGCCGGATCATGGTCGGCGCCTATGCGCTGTCCGCCGGTTACTACGACGCCTACTACCTGAAGGCGCAGAAGATTCGTCGCTTGATCAAGAACGACTTCATGGCGGCCTTCAATGAGGTCGACATCATCCTCGGCCCAACCACGCCGAACCCGGCCTGGAAGCTCGGCGCCAAGAACAGCGACCCGGTTGCCGCGTACCTGGAAGACGTCTACACCATCACCGCCAACCTCGCCGGCCTGCCGGGCCTGTCGATGCCGGCCGGTTTTGTCGACGGCCTGCCGGTCGGCGTACAACTGCTCGCGCCGTATTTCCAGGAAGGTCGCCTGTTGAACGTTGCCCACCAGTATCAGTTGAACACTGACTGGCACACCCGCACCCCAACCGGCTTCTGAGGAGACACACATGCAATGGGAAGTCGTGATCGGGCTGGAGATTCACACCCAGCTCACCACCCGGTCGAAAATCTTTTCCGGTAGTTCCACCACCTTCGGTTCCGAGCCGAACACCCAGGCCAGCCTGGTAGACCTGGGCATGCCCGGCGTGCTGCCGGTGCTGAACCAGGAAGCGGTGCGCATGGCGGTGATGTTCGGCCTGGCGATTGACGCCGAGATCGGCCAGCACAACGTGTTCGCCCGTAAAAACTATTTCTACCCGGACCTGCCCAAGGGCTACCAGATCAGCCAGATGGAATTGCCGATCGTCGGCAAGGGCCACCTGGACATCGCCATGGAAGACGGCACGATCAAACGTGTCGGCGTGACCCGTGCGCACCTGGAAGAAGACGCCGGTAAAAGCCTGCACGAAGAGTTCAACGGTGCCACCGGCATCGACCTGAACCGTGCCGGCACGCCGCTGCTGGAAATCGTTTCCGAGCCGGACATGCGCAGCGCCAAGGAAGCCGTGGCCTACGTCAAGACCATCCACGCACTGGTGCGCTACCTGGGTATCTGCGACGGCAACATGGCCGAAGGCTCGCTGCGTTGCGACTGCAACGTGTCGATCCGTCCGAAAGGCCAGGTCGAATTCGGCACCCGCTGCGAGATCAAGAACGTCAACTCGTTCCGCTTCATCGAGAAGGCGATCAACAGCGAAATCCAGCGTCAGATCGAATTGATCGAAGACGGCGGCAAGGTGATCCAGCAGACCCGCCTGTACGATCCGAACAAGGACGAAACCCGTCCGATGCGCAGCAAAGAGGAAGCCAACGACTACCGTTACTTCCCCGATCCGGACCTGCTGCCTGTCGTCATCGAGAACTCGTTCCTCGACGACGTGCGCGCCACCCTGCCGGAATTGCCACCGCAGAAACGCGAGCGTTTCCAGGAGCAGTTCGGCCTGTCGGTCTACGACGCCAGCGTCCTGGCCACCAGCCGCGAGCAAGCGGATTACTTCGAGAAAGTCGCGAGCATCGGCGGCGACGCCAAACTGGCGGCGAACTGGGTGATGGTCGAGTTGGGCAGCCTGCTCAACAAACAAGGCCTGGATATCGAAGAGTCGCCGGTTTCCGCCGAACTTCTGGGCGGCATGCTGCTGCGCATCAAGGACAACACCATCTCCGGCAAGATCGCCAAGGTGGTGTTTGAAGCGATGGCCAACGGTGAAGGCAGCGCGGACGAGATCATCGACAAGCGCGGCCTCAAGCAAGTGACCGACACCGGCGCCATCTCGGCGGTGCTGGACGAAATGCTCGCGGCCAACGCCGAGCAGGTCGAGCAATACCGCGCGGCAGACGAAGCCAAGCGCGGCAAGATGTTCGGCTTCTTCGTCGGCCAGGCCATGAAAGCCTCCAAAGGCAAGGCCAACCCGCAACAGGTCAACGAACTGCTCAAAAGCAAGCTCGAAGGCTGATGAGGATGGAGCCAGTTTTGAAGTCTGGCTCTACCCCCTGTGGGAGCGAGCTTGCTCGCGATGGCGGTCCGGCACTCAACGATGAGTTGACTGTCAGAACGCTATCGCGAGCAGGCTCGCTCCCACAATTGTTTCGGGAAACCTTCGAATGAAACGTCTACTCGGCGCCTGCGCCCTTCTCTCGCTCCTGGCCGGTTGCGCCAGCACCGACACCGTCGATCCGCACGGCTACGACAAAACCGGCGTAGCTTCGTACTACGGCGCCAAACACCAAGGCAAACGCACCGCCAACGGCGAGCGTTTCAACATGAATTCCATGACCGCCGCCCATCGCCAGCTACCCTTTGGTACACGGGTGAAGGTCACCAATCTGAACAACGACAAATCCTGCGTGGTACGCATCAATGATCGCGGGCCACACACCCGTGGCCGCCTGATCGACCTGTCCAAAGAAGCCGCCGAGCGCCTGGGCATGCTGCGCAGCGGCACCGCGCGGGTTCGCGTACAAGCCCTCGACGACTGACCGATGGAGCCCCGACCATTTTCGGATTAGCCGATTTACCCCTGATCAACCTGATCGAATTGCTCAGCGGATTGCTCCTGCTGATTGTCGGCGCCGAATTGATGGTGCGCGCCGCCGTACGCATTGCCGCGCGACTGCACATACGGCCCCTGATCATCGGTCTGACCATCGTCGCCCTCGGCAGCAGTGCACCGCAGATGGCGGTCAGCCTGCAAGCGACCCTGGCGCACAACGCCGACATCGCCGTCGGCAGCGTGATCGGCAGCAGCATTTTCAACATTCTCGTCACGCTCGGGTTGTCGGCGCTGATCATTCCTTTGCGGGTTTCCCGGCAACTGGTGCGCCTGGATATTCCGTTGATGATCGGCGCCAGCCTGCTGGTGTTCGTACTCGCCTGGAATGAAGAGCTGACCCGCGCCGACGGTGTGATGCTGCTGACCGCACTGGCCGTTTACCTGGGCTTGCTGCTGCGTCAGTCACGGCATTCGGGACGGCCGGTTTCGAGCCACGACCACCACGGCGAGGCGCCATGGCTGAGCAGCCTGCTGATGATCGTCGCCGGGTTGGCGATGCTGGTGTACGCCGGGCACTTGTTGCTGGGTGCCGCCGTTGCGGTTGCCACCGACCTTGGGCTGTCGGAACGGATCATCGGCCTGACCATCGTCGCCGTCAGCACCTCACTGCCCGAACTCGCCACTTCGTTGATCGCGGCAATACGCGGCGAGCGTGATATCGCCGTGGGCAACGTGATTGGCAGCAACCTGTTCAACCTCCTGGGCGTGCTCGGCTTTACTGCGCTGGTGGCGCCGTCGCCGCTGTCGGTGTCGCCCAACGCCCTGGATTTCGACCTGCCGGTGATGCTCGGCGTCGCGATACTGTGCCTGCCGCTGTTCTACACCGGCTACCGGGTGACCCGCGCCGAAGGCCTGCTGTTCCTGGGTTTGTACCTGGCGTATGGGCTGCACGTGGTGTCGTTCACCACCGGCATGCCACTGGCCGGCAAGCTCGAACACTTGATGCTGTTTTTCGTCCTGCCGGCGCTGGTGGCATTTTTGCTGTTCACGTCGCTACGCGCCTGGCGTCGCCAACACCATAAAAAGGAAGTCCCATGACCGAGAATAAAAAATCCGGCGTTGAAGTCCGTCGCCAAGTGATGGGCGACGCCTTCGTCGACCGCGCACTGGGCAATGCCACCGAGTTCACCCAGCCGCTGCAGGATTTCGTCAACGAGCACGCCTGGGGCGGCGTGTGGAATCGCGAAGGCCTGCCATTGAAAACCCGCAGCCTGATCACCCTCGCCGCCCTGACTGCACTCAAGTGCCCGCAGGAACTGAAAGGCCATGTGCGCGGCGCGCTGAACAACGGCTGCACTGTGGATGAGATTCGCGAGGCGCTGCTGCATTGTGCGGTGTATGCCGGTGTGCCGGCGGCGATCGATGCGTTTCGGGCGGCGCAGGAAGTGATCGACAGCTATCAGAAAGCCGACTAGATCCACCCACCCCACTGCAACAGGAAGATCCCGATGTTGGTGGTGACCGCCGCCATCAGCGTGGTGATCACGATGATCGCCGCCGCCAGTTCATGATTGCCATCGGCCGCCCGGGCCATGACAAAACTGGCCGCGGCGGTCGGGCTGCCAAAGTACAGAAACAGAATCCCCAGCTCCGCCCCACGAAAACCCCACAGCCACGCACCGAGCGTCGCCAGAATCGGCAGGCCGAGCATTTTCACCAGGCTCGAACTAAGCGCCATCGAACCGCTTTTACGCATCGCCGCCAGCGACAGCGTGCCGCCAATGCAGATCAACGCCAGCGGCAAAGTGGTTTGCGCCAGATACTGGCCGGACGTCTCCAGCCATCCCGGCAGGCCGATCTTGAATAAGGCGAACGGTGCGGCCGCAATCACGCTGATGATCAGCGGGTTGCTGAACACGCTTTTGCAGATGCTCCACGGATCGGACTTGATCACCGGGCTGTACACCGCCAGCACGATGGTCGAGAGGGTGTTGTAGAACAGGATCACCAGCGCGGCCAGGATCGCCCCGAGGGAAATCCCGTAGTCGCCGTACATGCTTGCCGCCAGCGCCAGGCCGATGACCCCGTTGTTACCGCGAAAGGCGCCCTGGGTGTAGATTCCGCGATCTTCGCGCGGGCACTTCCAGATTGCCCAGCCCCAGGCAATGGCAAAGCACACCAGGGTCGCGAGAGAGAAATAAATCAGCAGCGCCGGCTGCAACGCCGCGTGCAGGTCGGCGTGCAGGATGCCCAGAAACAGCAACGCCGGCATGGTGACGTTGAACACCAGTGCCGACGCGGTGTGGATGAAGTTGTCGTTGATCCAGTCGATGCGTTTGAGCAACACCCCGAGAAACAGCATGGCGAACACCGGTGCGGTGATGTTCAGGGTTTCGAGGAAAATTGCCAGCATGCCGGGGGTAACCTTGGTGGGCGTCGTTAGGTGCCTAATGATAAGCCACTGAGGACATCGCCGTCTGGTATACCGCTATCGCGGGCAAGCCCGCTCCCACAGGATCCTCGGTGTCATTGCGTTTCATGCAACGCAGAAGATCCCTGTGGGAGCTGGCTTGCCAGCGATGCAGACGACGCGGTCTTACGTGATCGGCGCCGGGTTGAACAGGGTGATGTCGTTATGCAGCTTGTGCTGCTCGGCCCACGTCTGTTTCTTGCCGCTGGCCACATCCAGATAGAAGTGGAACAGCTCCCAACCCAGCTCCTCGATCGATGCGCGCCCGGTGGCAATGCGCCCGGCATCGATGTCGATCAAGTCCGGCCAGCGCTGCGCCAGTTCGGTCCGGGTCGAAACCTTCACCACCGGTGCCATGGCCAGCCCGTAAGGCGTACCGCGACCGGTGGTGAACACGTGCAGGTTCATCCCCGCCGCCAATTGCAGCGTTCCGCAGACAAAGTCGCTGGCCGGGGTCGCGCAGAAGATCAGGCCTTTACGCTTGAAACGCTCGCCAGGGCCAAGCACGCCATTGATCGCGCTGCTGCCGGACTTGACGATCGAGCCCAGGGACTTCTCGACAATGTTCGACAACCCGCCCTTCTTGTTGCCAGGCGTGGTGTTGGCACTGCGATCCGCTTCACCTTTGGCCAGATAGCGATCGTACCAGTCCATTTCCCGCACCAGTTCCTGGGCGACGTCCTGGTTTTCCGCGCGGGAGGTCAGCAGATAAATGGCATCGCGCACTTCGGTGACTTCGGAGAACATCACCGTCGCACCGGCCCGCAACAGCAGGTCCGAGGCATATCCGAGTGCCGGGTTGGCGGTGATGCCGGAAAACGCATCACTACCGCCGCACTGCATGCCGAGGATCAGCTCGGACGCCGGCACGGTTTCCCGACGGCGTTGATCGAGCTTCTTCAAACGGGTTTCGGCCAGCGCCATGATCTGCTCGATCATCTCGGTGAAGCCGTGGCTGGAGTCCTGCAAGCGGTACAGCCATGGCTCGCTGAGATCCACCGAGCTGTCGTTCTCATGCATCACCTGCCCGGCCTGCAATTTCTCGCAGCCCAAGCTGATCACCAGCGCTTCGCCGCCCAGGTTCGGGTTGCGCGCCAGATTGCGCACGGTGCGGATCGGGATATACGCATCGGTGGCGGTGATGGCCACACCGCAGCCGTAGCTGTGGGTCAGCGCCACCACGTCATCGACGTGCGGGTACTTGGGCAGCAATTCGTCCTTGATGCGCTTGACCGCATGATCCAGCACCCCGGTCACGCATTGCACAGTAGTGGTGATGCCGAGAATGTTGCGCGTACCGACGGTGCCGTCGGCATTGCGATAACCCTCGAAGGTGAAGCCTTCCAGCGGTGCCTGCGCGGCTGGCACATCGGTGGACAGCGGCAGGCTGTCCAGCGGCGGTGCGGTAGGCATGCGCAGTTGATCTTCCTTGACCCAGCTGCCGCGGGGAATCGGCTGCAGGGCATAACCAATGACCTGCCCGTAACGAATCACCTGGCCACCCTCGGGAATGTCTTCCAGGGTGACCTTGTGGCTCTGTGGCACGAAGTCCACGGTGACCAGGCCGTCCGAAAATTCGGTACCGGCCGGTACGCCCTGATCGTTGACCACGATCACTACGTTATCCCGCTCGTGCAGGCGGATGTAGCGCGGCGAGTCTGAATGTTCAATCAACTGCATGACGCCGCTCCTCAGGAATGCGCTTGAGACAATTTGCCAGGGGCTTCAGAACCGTTCGCTGGCGGCTCCTTGAGCACCACACGCTTGATCGGGCCGACGATGACCAGATAGCTGAACACCGCGACCAAAGCGTTGCAACCGACAAACACCAGTGCCCACTTGAACGAACCGGTGGAGCTGATGATGTAGCCGATCACGATCGGGGTGGTGATGGATGCAATGTTACCGAAGGTATTGAACAAGCCGCCGCTCAGACCGGCGATCTGCTTCGGCGAAGTATCCGACACCACGGCCCAGCCCAGTGCGCCCACGCCTTTGCCGAAGAAGGCCAGGGCCATGAAGCCGACCACCATCCACTCAACGTCGACGTAGTTACAGGCCACGATGCTGCTGGAAACCAGCAGGCCGGCAATGATCGGCGCCTTGCGGGCGAAGGTCAGGGAATGGCCTTTGCGCAGCAGGTAATCGGAAATCACCCCGCCGAGCACTCCACCGATGAAGCCGCAGATCGCCGGCAACGAGGCAATGAAACCGGCCTTGAGGATGGTCATGCCGCGTTCCTGCACCAGGTACACCGGGAACCAGGTCAGGAAGAAGTAAGTGATGCCGTTGATGCAGTATTGGCCCAGGTATACGCCAAGCATCATGCGATTAGTCAGCAACTGACGGATGTAGTCCCACTTCGGACCGTCGGCCTTCTTGCCTTTGCCCTTGTCCTGGTCCATGTCGACCATGCCGCCGTTGTCGGCGATGTGCTTGAACTCGGCGTCGTTGATCATCGGGTGCTGGCGCGGGCTGTAGATCACTTTCAGCCAGATGCCCGAGAAGATGATGCCGATCACGCCCATGACGATGAACACGTGCTGCCAGCCGAAGCTGTAGACGATCCAGCCCATCAGCGGTGCGAACAGCACGGTGGCGAAGTACTGCGCCGAGTTGAAGATCGCCGAGGCCGTACCGCGTTCAGCGGTCGGGAACCAGGCCGCGACGATGCGCGCGTTGCCGGGGAAGGATGGCGCTTCGGCCAGGCCCACCAAAAAGCGCAGCATGAACAGCGCAACCACTGCCGTGGACATGCCGAACTCGCCGACATAACCCTGCAGGACGGTGAACAGCGACCAGGTGAAGATGCTCAACGCGTAGATTTTTTTCGAACCGAAACGGTCCAGCAGCCAGCCGCCAGGGATTTGCCCGGCCACGTAGGCCCAACCGAATGCGGAGAAGATGTAGCCGAGGGTAACGGCGTCAATGCCGAGGTCTTTCTGCAGGCTGGAGCCGGCGATTGCGATGGTAGCCCGGTCGGCGTAGTTGATCGTGGTCACGAGGAAAAGCATGAGCAGGATCAAATAGCGGACGTGAGTCGGCTTGGTCGATTGCATGTAGATGTACTCCCACTGATTATTTTTATGCGGGGTGAATCTTTGGTGTTTCCTTGTAGGAGCGAGCCTGCTCGCGATGGAGGTTAACGATGACGCGGGGCATCAGGTTTACCGCCGCGACCTCTGGACCATCGCGAGCAGGGCTCGCTCCTACAGGGATGTTGCGTTTTACAAACCGATATAAGAGGTCTTCACCACGGTGTAGAACTCTTGCGCATAGCGACCTTGCTCACGTGATCCATAGGATGAACCTTTACGCCCACCGAACGGAACGTGGTAATCCACACCGGCGGTCGGCAGGTTGACCATCACCATCCCGGCCTGGGAGTGGCGCTTGAAGTGGTTGGCGTACTTCAGCGAGGTGGTGGCAATGCCCGCCGACAGCCCGAACTCGGTGTCGTTGGCCATGGCCAGCGCAGCTTCGTAATCGGCAACCCGGACGATGTTGGCCACGGGGCCGAAGATCTCTTCCTGGCTGATACGCATCGACGCCTGGCTGTCGGCAAACAGGGTTGGCGCGAGGAAGTAACCCTCGGTGTCGCAGGTCACCAGACCACCGCCGCTGACCAGGCGTGCACCTTCGGACTGGCCGATGTCGATGTACTTCATGTCCTGCTCAAGCTGCGCTTGCGAGACCACCGGACCGATGTCGGTGCCGGCCTTCAGCGCGTGGCCGACCTTGATCGACTTCATGCGCTCGGCCATGGCTTCGACGAACTTGTCGTGGATGCCGGCAGTGACGATGAAGCGGCTCGACGCGGTGCAACGCTGGCCGGTGGAGTAGAACGCGCTCTGCACCGACAGCTCGACCGCTTGCTTGAGGTCCGCGTCGTCGAGAATGATCTGCGGGTTCTTGCCGCCCATTTCCAGCTGCACCTTGGCCTGGCGCGACACGCAGCTCACGGCGATCTGACGACCGACACCCACGGAACCGGTGAAGCTGATGCCGTCGACTTTCGGGCTATGGACCAGCGCATCGCCAACCACACGACCGCTGCCCATCACCAGGTTGAACACACCGGCCGGGAAGCCTGCGCGGGAGATGATTTCGGCCAGGGCCCAGGCGCAACCCGGTACCAGGTCCGCAGGCTTGAGCACGACGCAGTTGCCGTAGGCCAGGGCCGGAGCGACTTTCCAGGCAGGGATGGCAATCGGGAAGT
This sequence comes from Pseudomonas sp. S2_H10, assembly GCF_054668285.1. NCBI lineage: Bacteria > Pseudomonadati > Pseudomonadota > Gammaproteobacteria > Pseudomonadales > Pseudomonadaceae > Pseudomonas > Pseudomonas sp. S2_H10. The sequence goes on along the minus strand of NZ_CP162754.1, from coordinate 4,623,113 downwards.
TCCACGGGGTGATCAGACCGACCACGCCCAGGGCTTCGCGAGTGACTTCAACGTTGACGCCAGGACGTACCGACGGCAGGTAATCGCCGGACAGGCGCAGGCATTCACCGGCGAAAAACTTGAAGATGTTACCGGCGCGGGTCACTTCGCCGATGGCTTCAGGCAGGGTCTTGCCCTCTTCCCGGGCCAACAGGGTGCCGAGCTCTTCGCGACGGGCGAGGATTTCAGTGCCGACTTTGTCCAGGGAATCGTGACGAGCCTGAATGCCGGAAGTGGACCAGGCCGGGAACGCGGCGCGGGCGGCGTCGATGGCGGCGTTGACCTGAGCCAGATCAGCCTTGGCGTAGTCGCCGATGGTGTCGCTCAGCTCGGACGGGTTGATGTTGGCCGAGTAATCGCCACCGGCAACCCATTCGCCATTGATGTAGTTATCGAAACGCTTTGCATCTGCCACTTTGAGATCTCCTCACGCAAAAAGCCGCCGATCGCCCGGCGGCCCTGGTTTATCGGGTGTTACTGCGCGCCCTGCTTGTCGATCAGCGCGGCGAGCATTTCGTACTCTTCGCCGGTCAGGTCGGTCAGCGGTGCACGCACCGGACCTGCGTCGTAACCGGCAATTTTTGCCCCGGCCTTGACGATGCTCACGGCATAACCGGACTTGCGGTTACGGATGTCCAGGTACGGCAGGAAGAAGTCGTCGATGATCTTGCCGACGGTGGCGTGATCTTCGCGGGCAATGGCGTGGTAGAAGTCCATCGCGGTTTTCGGGATGAAGTTGAACACCGCCGAGGAGTAGACCGGCACGCCCAGTGCCTTGTAGGCCGCGGCGTAGACTTCGGCGGTCGGCAAGCCGCCCAGGTAGCTGAAGCGATCACCGAGGCGGCGACGGATCGACACCATCAACTCGATATCACCCAGACCGTCCTTGTAACCGATCAGGTTCGGGCAGCGCTCGGCCAGACGCTCCAGCAGAGGGGCGGTCAGGCGGCAGACGTTACGGTTGTAGACCACCACGCCGATGTTGACCGATTTGCACACGGCTTCAACGTGGGCGGCAACGCCGTCCTGGCTGGCTTCGGTCAGGTAGTGTGGCAGCAGCAACAGGCCTTTGGCGCCCAGACGCTCGGCTTCCTGAGCGTACTCGATGGCCTGACGGGTCGAACCGCCCACGCCGGCCAGAATCGGCACGCTGGTCGCGCAGGTGTCGACGGCAGTCTTGATGATTTCCGAATATTCGCTGGCCGCCAGGGAGAAGAACTCACCGGTGCCGCCTGCGGCGAACAGCGCCGAGGCGCCGTATGGGGCCAGCCATTCGAGACGCTTGATGTAGCCAGCGCGGTTGAAATCGCCCTGGGCATTGAAATCGGTGACCGGGAAAGACAGCAGACCGGAAGAGAGGATGGACTTCAGTTCTTGTGGATTCATTATTCGAACACCCTGGATAACGACGTTGTGTGAGTAAACGGTTCAGCCTGCGCTGAAGTTGTAGGTCATCGTACAACTTAAAATACAACCGTCAACTGCATTTCATCGCCATCCGCGAATTTTGTGTCAGAACGGGGTTTTCTTGCCTAGATATCTGATCGATGATCGGAATAACTGAATACACGCGCGGCTTGAGACTTATGAAAGTGATACGTTATCAGATGAGAGAAACGGGATCACCGGCGGTGGCGAGATCAAATGTGAAGCGAGTTTGGTGACGAAAGCGGTATGTCAGTCGACACCGCAAAAAGCTACCGCTCATCGAAACTGTAATTTCTGACAGTATCGCCACCTCAATGAGGCACTTAGAGTCAGCGCAAGCCAGGAGGTTTTGGATTAGCAGGCAAGAGGGCTGCTTGAGACTTCAGGGTGGAAAAACACTAACTGTTACGCACATTCCAAGGGGTACAACATGCCAAGCAATGTCACTTTCAACTTGAAAGGGGAAAACCAACCCCGAGTTCTCTCAACGGAAACCAATCGCTTAGACACTATCAACGTAGGCAACACATTGGTAATGGATAGCGGTGCGTCGGGCATCGTCACCAAGAAAATTTACAAACTGCATACAAACGGTGAGGTGGATATTGAGGTTGTAGTGGAATGAACTAGGGACTGAACCCTGCCCTGAAAAACCACTGCCTCGGTAACCCTTGGCAGTGGTCTTTTTGTTATCCCCGCTGCATCTCAGCCTCTTCATGGGCATGACGCAACCGCTCGCGGCTGTTGGTCAGGTGCAGGCGCATCGCCGCACGGGCCGCATCGGAATCCTGGCGGGCAATGGCGTCGTAGATTTCTTCGTGCTCACGGCTCAGGCGACCCATGTAGTGCTGCTGGTCGTCATGGGCCAGGCGCGCCGAGTTCAGCCGTGTGCGCGGAATGATGCTGGTACCCAGGTGGGTCATGATGTCGGTGAAGTAGCGGTTGCCGGTGGACAGCGCGATTTCGAGGTGGAAGGCGAAGTCCGAAGCCACGGCGTCACTGGCATGAGCGGCGCTTTCATTCAACGCATCCAGGGCGGCGCGCATGTTGGCCAGTTGCTCCGGGCTGCGGCGTTGCGCTGCCAGCCCGGCAGACTCCACTTCCAGACTGATGCGCAGTTCCAGGATCGCCAGTACGTCACGCAAGGTCACCACGGTCGCCGGGTCGATACGAAAACCGCTCGGGCTCGGCGTGTCGAGCACGAAGGTACCGATGCCGTGGCGGGTTTCCACCTGGCCGGCCGCCTGCAACCGGGATATGGCTTCGCGCACCACCGTGCGGCTGACACCATGGGCATCCATGATCGCCGACTCTGTGGGCAGCTTGTCGCCACGTTTCAGATGACCGTCGCGGATCTGCTCGGACAGCACCGTCACCAGTTCCTGAGCGAGGCTGCGGCGCTTGCGAGGGAGGCGTGGTGTGTCGTTGAGGATTTCCATGGTGAACATCTGTCTCGAAAAGTTCGGCGGCTGAAAGCGCATCATAGCGCAACGCGGTTGTACGATCACCTCGCCTCTGTAGGAGCTGGCTTGCCAGCGATGGCCGTAACGCGGTCTATCTGTGGAACCGCGTTATCGTTCATCGCTGGCAAGCCAGCTCCTACAGGGGGTGTGACGTTTATGCAGTCACGGTCTGATCCACCAGGTGGCCATTCTCGATACGAATGTGCCGCGGATGGAAACGCTTCAGACTGCTGCGATGGCCGACGCTGACAATGCTCAGCCCCGGCAACTGATCGATCAGCGCCTGATACAGCGTGGCCTCATCCTCTTCGTCCATCGCCGAAGTCGCTTCGTCCATGTACAGCCATTGCGGTGCATAAAGCAGCGCACGGGCAAACGCCAGGCGCTGCTGCTCTCCCGGCGACAACATGCGCTGCCAGTGGTTGGCTTCGTCGAGACGGGCAATCAGGTGCGGCAAGCGGCAGGTTTCCAGCACCTGCACGTAGCGTTCCTGCGGATAGGTATCGCCGGGCTGTGGATAACTGAGCACGTCACGCAGGGTGCCGATCGGCAAATAGGGTTTTTGCGGCAGGAACAGGTAGCGTGCCGACGGCAGGCGAATACTGCCGTGGCCGGCCGGCCACAGATGTCCCATCGCCCGCAGCAGGGTCGACTTGCCGCTGCCGGATCGACCGCTGAGCATCACACGGTCGCCCTCCTCCACGGTCATGTCGGCGTTGGTCAGCAGATGACGACCGTCAGCCAGGTCGAGGCCGAGGTTGTGCACCTTCAGAACGGAACCCGAATTCTGTACGTCGATGGCCGGCACACGTTCTTCGTTGTCGGTCATGGCCTGATGGAAGCTCAACAGACGATCGCAGGTGGCGCGCCAGGAGGCGAGGCTCTGGTACGCACTGATAAACCAGCTGAAGCTTTCCTGCACGTTGCCGAACGCCGAGCTGATCTGCATCAGTTCGCCGAGCTCGATCTTGCCGGCGAGGTAACGGGGAGAGGCAACGATGAACGGGAAAATGATGGCGGCCTGGCTGTAACCGGCGGTGAAGAACGTCAGGCGCTTGGACACCTTCATGATGTCCCAGAAGTTATGCCAGACCATGCCGAAGCGATTGCTCAACCGGCGATTTTCGTTCGGCTCGCCGTTGTACAACGCGATGCTTTCGGCATTCTCGCGAATCCGCACCATGGAGAAACGCAGGTCGGCTTCGAAGCGTTGTTGCTGGTTGTTCAGGCCGATCAAACGACGACCGATCAAATGCGTCAGCCAGCTGCCCACCACCGCATAAACCAATACGCACCAGAACATGTAGCCGGGAATGGTGATGCCGAACACTTCAATACTGCCCGACACGCCCCACAGAATGATCGAGAACGACACCAGGCTGACGATATTGCGCAGCAGCCCGATACCCAGCTCAAGGGTATTGGAGGTGAAGTTGTTGAGGTCTTCGGAAATCCGCTGGTCCGGGTTATCGGTGTAACCGCCCTGCTCCAGCTGGTAGTAATTCTTGTCGGCGAGCCAGCGTGCAAAGTGTTTTTCGGTAAGCCATGCCCGCCAGCGGATCGTCAGCATCTGCGTCAGGTAAAGCCGATACACCGCACCGACGATCGCCACCGCCGCAATGGCGCAGAAGTACAGGATCAGTTGCCAGAACGCCGCCTCGTCTTTCTTTTGCAGGGCGTTGTAGAAGTCCTTGTACCAGGTGTTGAACCACACCGAGATCCCCACGCTGATCAGCGACAGTGCAATCACTGCGATCAGCAGTGTCCAGGCCTTGGCCTTCTCTTCACTGCGCCAGTAAGGCGTGATCATCGCCCACACTTTGCGAAAAAACTGCCCGCGCACGGCGTCGTTGACCGCGGAATACTCAGCGTTCTGATTCATGGATAAGGCTCGATAAAGAAAGGAACACACACGAACCGATCATAGATGATCGGTCCGGTTTGTCGCGAGATACGGCCCGCATTCGTTCAGCGCAGGTTCAGCGGCGAACGGGGCGCTTCTGCAGTTTGCGCTGCAGGGTGCGGCGGTGCATGCCCAGGGCGCGGGCAGTGGCGGAGATGTTGCCTTCGTGCTCGGTCAGCACGCGCTGGATGTGCTCCCACTGCAGGCGATCCACGGACATCGGGTTTTCCGGCACCAGGCTGTCGAGATCAGCATGTTCGGACAGCAGGGCCGCCAGCACGTCGTCCGCATCCGCGGGTTTGCACAGGTAGTTGCAGGCGCCACGCTTGATCGCCTCGACAGCGGTGGCAATGCTCGAATAACCGGTGAGGATCACCACGCGCATTTCCGGGTCCATTTCCAGCAACTTGGGCAGCAGCACCAGGCCCGAATCGCCGTCCATCTTCAGGTCCAGGGCGGCGTAATCCGGCAGATCGGCCTTGGCCAGCTCCAGGCCTTCCTCGGCGGAACCGGCAGTGCTGACGCGAAAACCGCGGCGGGCCATGGCGCGGGCCATGACGCGGGTGAATGTGGCGTCGTCATCGACCAGCAGCAAATGCGGCAGTTCTTCGCCTTCGACTTGGATCTCTTCACTCATGTTCGTCTCCTCGGGCGACACGGGGCAGGCGCAGCTCGGTGAGCGTGCCGCCTTCCTCATGACTGTAGAGTTTCACTGAGCCGCCGGCGCGTGTCACGCTGGCCTTGCTCAAAAACAGGCCCAGGCCGAAGCCTTTGCCCTTGGTGGTAAAAAACGGTTTGCCGATTTGCTCGGCGATGGCCAGCGGCACACCGGCGCCATGGTCACGAATGCTGATGGTGAGGTTTTCCCAATCCCAATCCAGCGTCACTTGCAGCCCTTCGGGGCAGGCATCGGCGGCGTTGTTCAGCAGATTCAGCAACGCCTGGGTCAGGTCCGGCGGCGGCGCCATGCGCGGCACCGGGCCCTGACCGAGGCGCTGGAAGCGATAACTGGCTTCCGGGCGCATCAGGTGCCAGCGATTGAGCGCTTCATCCAGCCAATCGGTGACGTCCTGCATCTCCACCGCCAGCCGGCGATTGGCCTCCGCCGCCCGAACAAGCTGCTGCAAGGTTTCCTTGCACAGCTTGACCTGATCCTGCAGGACGCTCAGGTCATCCTGCAACATCGGGTCATGGTGATCCTGACGCATCTCCTTGAGCAACACACTCATGGTTGCCAGCGGCGTGCCCAGCTCATGGGCCGCACCGGCAGCCTGGGTGGCGACGGCCAGCAATTGCTGATCACGCAGGCCCTCTTCGCGGCGAATGGCACGCAGTTCTTCCTGACGACGCAGCTCTTCGGCCATGCGCGCGGCGAAGAAGGTGATCACTGCGGCGGCGAGAGCAAAGCTCAGCCACATCCCGTAGACCTGCAGGTTTTCCCGAGCGATGGGGAAGGTTTGCAGCGGGTAGAACTGCGCCAGCAACAGCGTGTACATCGTCAGCGCGATACCCGACAGGATCACCGAATAACGCCATGGCAACGTCACCGCAGCAATGGTCAGCGGCACCAGGTAATAAGAGACGAAGGGGTTGGTCGAACCACCGGAGAAATACAGCAATGCGCTGTGGATAAACAGGTCGCAGGCCAGTTGCACGGCGTATTCGAGCTCGGTCACCGGCCACGAGGTACGCAGGCGAATGGCCGTGAACAGGCACAACAGCATCGAGCAACCGAGGGTCGCGGCCAGTTGAAACCAGGGCAATGGCAGCAATTCGAGCCAGTAGGCCAGGCCCACGGAACCGGCCTGGGCGGCCAGCACCAACGTGCGGATGAACGTCAGGCGCCAGAGGTTCTGGCGAGTGGCGGAAGTGATTTGTACGGGGGCGAGCATGAGCTCTCCTGATGAGCGCTCCAGGCGGATCGCAGGGAGTATAACCAAGGCCGGGGGCTGACAGGCAAAAGTGCGGCAAACGGCCACATGCCACCCACACGGATTTGTGTGTGATGGGCTCTGTGGCGAGGGGGCTTGCCCCCTCGCCACAGCGGTCATCTGCAATCCATCTGTATAGAAGTTGTAACTGTGCGAACCGGAACATGAAAGCTAGAGTCTGATGGTTTCACGCAGGCCCGGATCAAACCCCTGCGCACCTTTCAAGGAGCCTTCATGCACACATTCCGCCGCAGCGCCGCCCTCCTCGCCCTGAGTGTCGGCACCGTCGCCAGCCTGCCGACCCTGGCCGCCGACGAGCTTCATTACAACCAGATTTCCCTGCGTGCCGAAGTCAGTCAGGAAGTGGCCCGCGACCTGATGATCGTGACGCTGTACACCGAAGAACAGAACAGCGACCCGGCCAAACTCGCCGCCGACGTCAGCACCACCATGAACAAGGCGCTGGCCCAGGCCAAGCAGGTCAAGGACATCACCCTGCGCCAGGGCAGCCGCAACAGCTACCCGATCTACGACACCAAGGGCCAGAAAATCACCGGCTGGCGCGAGCGCGCCGAATTGCGCCTGGAGAGCTCGGACTTCGCCGCCCTGTCGAAACTGACCGGCGAACTGCTTACCGACCTGAAAATGGGCGGCATGGACTTCGCCATCGCCACCCCGACCCGCAAAGCCAGCGAAGACGCCCTGCTCAAGGACGCCGTGAGCGCCTTCAAGGCCCGTGCCCAAATTGCGACTGATGCCCTGGGCGGCAAGAGCTACAAAATCGTCAACCTGAACCTCAATAGCAATGGTTATCCACAGCCTTACATGCGCGCGCCGATGATGATGAAAGCCGCCGCCATGGACGCCGCACCGGTAACACCGGATGTCGAAGCCGGCACCAGTCAGGTCAGCATGACCGCCGACGGTTCGATTGAAGTGCTGATGCCTTGAATCGATAGCCCGCAGACAACAACGGCGATCATTAAAATGATCGCCGTTTTTTTTGCAGTTTTCCGGCATGAGCTATAACTGGATAGGTCGACCCGAGAATAGCCGTCGATTGGCCATTATCGGTGCAACAATAACCACTCTTATTCACGCCATGCCCACCCCACAATCCGGGGTATGAATAAGTAACACCCACGCCCCACGCGGGAGCAACCCGCAACAGGCGCGCACCGTAAAAGTGCGTCATTTGCACCGTAAAAATGCCGCGCAAACGGTCAAATGCGTCAGCAATTACACAAATGCGACATTAAGGTACGTTCGTGCCACCGTTTAAGGCTTGTAGTCACTCTGGATCTTGCATTGGGTATGGCCCCTGCATAAGTATCCGCAGGCACGACTCACGAGGTCGTCCTCTAATTCCAAAAATGACAACAAATCATGAGGCCACCATGCTTAAAAACGCGGTCATTCCGTTCTTAGTTGGCGCAAGCTTGTTAGCCAGCGCACCGTTCGCCCAAGCAGCGACTAACCTGGTGTTCTGCTCCGAAGGGAGCCCGGCCGGTTTCGATCCAGGTCAATACACCACCGGAACCGACTTCGACGCCTCTGCAGAAACCATGTTCAACCGCCTGACCCAGTTCGAGCGCGGCGGTACCGCCGTGATTCCTGGTCTGGCGACCAGTTGGGACGTCTCCGATGACGGCCTGACCTACACCTTCCACCTGCGTGAAGGCGTCAAGTTCCACACCACCCCGTATTTCAAGCCGACTCGTGAGTTCAACGCCGACGACGTGCTGTTCACCTTCAATCGCATGATTAACAAGGATGACCCGTTCCGCAAAGCGTACCCGACCGAATTCCCGTACTTCACCGACATGGGGATGGACACCAACATCACCAAGATCGATAAAGTCGACGACAAGACCGTCAAGTTCACCCTCAAGGACGTTGACGCCGCGTTCATCCAGAACATGGCCATGAGCTTCGCCTCGGTCCAGTCCGCCGAGTACGCTGCCCAGTTGCTCAAGGAAGGCAAGGCCGCCGACATCAACCAGAAGCCGGTCGGCACTGGTCCGTTCGTGTTCAAGAGCTACCAGAAAGACTCCAACATCCGCTACACCGGGAACAAGGACTACTGGAAGCCTGACGACGTCAAGATCGACAACCTGATCTTCGCCATCACCACCGACCCGTCGGTACGTATCCAGAAGCTGAAGAAGAACGAGTGCCAGGTCACCCTGTTCCCTCGTCCGGCCGACCTGAAGGCGCTGCGTGAAGACAAGACCCTGAAGCTGCCTGACCAGGCCGGTTTCAACCTCGGTTACATCGCCTACAACGTGATGGACAAGGTCAAGGGTAGCAACGAGCCAAACCCGCTGGCGCAACTGAAAGTGCGCCAGGCAATGGACATGGCCGTCAACAAGCAACAGATCATCGACTCGGTGTACCAGGGTGCCGGCCAACTGGCTGTCAACGCCATGCCACCGACCCAGTGGTCCTACGACACCACCATCAAGGATGCGCCGTACAACCCTGAGAAAGCCAAGGAGCTGCTCAAGGAAGCCGGCGTGAAAGATGGCACCGAAATCGTTCTGTGGGCGATGCCGGTACAGCGTCCATACAACCCGAACGCCAAGCTGATGGCAGAAATGCTGCAGTCCGACTGGTCCAAGATCGGCCTCAAGGTCAAGATCCAGAGCTACGAGTGGGGCGAGTACATCAAGCGCTCCAAAGGTGGCGAGAACCAGGCGATGCTGATTGGCTGGAGCGGTGACAATGGTGATCCCGACAACTGGCTGAACGTGCTGTTCGGCTGCGACTCGCTGGAAGGCAACAACTTCTCCAAATGGTGCGACAAGAAGTTTGACGACATCGTCAAGCAGGCCAAGCGCACTTCAGACCAAGGCAAGCGCACCGAGCTCTACAAACAAGCGCAACACGTCCTCAAGGATGCTGTGCCTATGACACCTATCGCTCACTCGACGGTGTTCCAACCCATGCGCGCCAACGTGCAGGACTTCAAGATCAGCCCATTTGGCTTGAACTCCTTCTACGGCGTCAGCGTCAGCAAATAAGGTTTTGCAACGGCGGCGTTCCTGACGTCGCCGTTGCTTTATCTACCGAGCAAAGCAGGAATTTGCCTACATCCAAATCCGCAGCTGACTACAGCATCGGGCGAGGACGCGTTGCCATTTCCTACGAGTCTTTAGGACTCTACGTATTTACTGCCGGACCCGTGGCTCATACCGTCGGGATTCGACCAGTGCATGCGTGGGTCATCGGTTACTGCTGTGTGCATGGCTTGAAAATCAATGATGCCTCAACGACGGAACGGCGGCTCATTGACAACACTTTGAGAGAAAAGGGAGCGTTATGCGCCATACCTTGGTTTTATCCGCATTGCTGGGCACCGGCCTGCTGGCCGCCACTTCCATCAGCCAGGCCGCCAACAATAGCCTGGTGTTCTGCTCCGAAGGCAGCCCCGCCGGTTTCGACACGGCGCAGTACACTACTGCGACCGACAACGACGCCGCCGAGCCGCTTTACAACCGCTTGGCAGAGTTCGAGAAAGGCGCGACCAACGTCGTACCGGGCCTGGCCACAAGCTGGGATATTTCCGAGGACGGCCTCAAATACACCTTTCACCTACGCGAAGGGGTGAAGTTCCACACCACCAAATACTTCACGCCGACCCGCGATTTCAACGCCGATGACGTGCTGTTCACGTTCAATCGCATGCTCGATCCGCAACAACCCTTCCGCAAGGCTTATCCGACCGAGTTTCCGTACTTCAACGGCATGAGCCTGAACAAGAACATCGCCAAGGTCGAAAAGACCGGGCCGCTGACCGTGGTCTTTACGCTCAACAGCGTGGACGCCGCGTTCATCCAGAACATCGCCATGAGCTTCGCCGCCATCCTTTCGGCCGAATACGCCGACAAGCTGCTGGCCGAAGGCAAGCCGAGCGACATCAACCAGAAGCCGATCGGCACCGGGCCGTTCGTGTTCAAGAGCTACCAGAAAGACTCGAACATCCGTTACACCGGTAACAAGCATTACTGGGACCCGAGTCGGGTCAAGCTCGACAACCTGATTTTCGCCATCAACACCGACGCCTCGGTGCGCGTGCAGAAACTCAAGGCCGGCGAGTGCCAGATCACCCTGCACCCGCGCCCTGCCGATGTGCCCGCGCTGAAGAACGATCCGGCCCTGCAACTGATCGAGAAGCCTGGCTTCAACCTCGGCTACATCGCCTACAACGTGCGCCACAAACCGTTCGACCAGCTTGAAGTACGCCAGGCGCTGGACATGGCGGTGAACAAGCAGGGCATTCTCAATGCCGTTTACCAGGGCGCGGGGCAACTGGCGGTCAACGCCATGCCGCCGACCCAATGGTCCTACGACGACACGATCAAGGACGCCGCCTACAACCCGGAAAAAGCCAGGGAATTGCTCAAGGCTGCCGGCGTCAAGGAAGGCACCGAAATCACCCTATGGGCCATGCCGGTCCAGCGTCCGTACAACCCCAACGCCAAGTTGATGGCCGAAATGCTCCAGGCTGACTGGGCGAAGATCGGCCTCAAGGTCAAGATCGTCAGCTACGAATGGGGCGAGTACATCAAGCGCACCAAGAATGGCGAGCACGACATCAGCCTGATCGGCTGGACCGGTGACAACGGTGATCCGGACAACTGGCTGGGCACGCTCTACAGCTGCGACGCCATTGGCGGCAACAACTACTCGATGTGGTGTGATCCGGCTTACGACAAGCTGATCAAGCAAGCCAAGGTCGTCACCGACCGCGACCAGCGCACCCTGCTCTACAAACAGGCGCAGCAGTTGCTCAAGCAGCAAGTGCCGATCACGCCAGTCGCCCACTCAACGGTCAACCAGCCGCTGAGCGCCACAATCGAAGGGTTCAAAGTGAGCCCCTTCGGCCGCAATGTGTTCTCGGGTGTCAGCATAGAAAAATAACCGATTAGCCAGAAATGCCGGGGGGCGGATTTTCCGCCCTCACGCAGACGCTTTGCCGTCTTTTGCCAATTTGGCCGACAGCAAACGTTTGCGATGCCATGAATGAGTTCTAAACCAATAGCCGGATCACAAAAAAAAGACCGGTATAAAAAAAGAAAGTAAGGAGCTTTACCCATGAAACTGAGCAGCACCGCGTTATTGGCCCTGGCCATCAGCAGCGTAACCGCCACGGCTTACGCAGAAACCCAAAGCCAGGCTTTCACCCCGGTTACCGTGAACGAGAAAAGCGCCCAAAGCGAAGCCACCGGTTTTGTCGAAGGCCAGTCGATCACCGGCACCACGCGTAACTGGTACGCCAACGAACAACTGCAACGCGGCGCCAAGTTCGCCTACAAGAAAGACGGCGTTTCGACCCCGACCGATCGCCGGATCAACTGGGTTCAGGGCACCATCCTCAAGTACAACTCGGGCTTCACCGAAGGCACTGTGGGTTTCAGCACTGAAGTGGCGGCCTACAACGCCATCGCCCTGGACCAGGACCGCAAGGACCTGGCCTCCAACAACGGCGGCGCACCGGGCACGCGTCCAGGCGCAGGCAACAACCGTACCCTGACCAAGGAAGGCGGCGACGCACAAGGCCAGTGGAGCAAACTGGGCCTGGCCAACGTCAAGGCCCGTGTCTCCAACACCACCCTGACCGCCGGCCGCATGAACTTCAGCAGCCCGATGGTCGACGTGATCGGTAACCGTGCACTGCCTTCGAGCTTCGAAGGTGTCGCCATCCACAGCGAAGAGCTGAACAACCTGGCCTTCGACCTTGCCACCTTCGACCGCAACTCACCGCGTACCGAAGAAAGCCAGCGCAAATTCCGCACCGAATACGCCAACGGCATCGTTGAAACGGACCACGTCTACACCGGCGGCCTGACCTACACCCCATTCGCCAGCCTGACCACCAGCCTCTGGGCGACCCAGGCTGAAGACATCTGGAACCAGTACTACTTCGGCGCTTCCCACGTTCTGGGTGACAGCCAGGTGCTGAGCCTGACCACCGGCCTGAACTACTACAAAACCCAGGAAACCGGTAAAGCCCTGATCGGCGACATCGACAACGACACCTACTCCCTGTCGTTCGGCCTGACCCACCAGGCCCACACCCTGACCTTCTCGTACCAGGAAGTGAACGGTAACGAGTACTTCGACTACCTGCACGAAACCAACGGCATCTACCTGGCCAACTCCCTGCTGTCGGACTTCAACGGCCCGAACGAAAAATCGTTCCAGGTTGCCTACGGTTTGAACATGGCCGAATACGGCGTGCCAGGCCTGAAGTTCAACATCTACCAGGCTCGCGGCTGGGGTATCGACGGCACCCACTACACCGGCAACGGCGGCGTGGTTGGCAAGGGTTATGACGGCATCCAGTCCCAGGATGGCGAACACCACTATGAATACGGCATCGGCGCGACCTACGCGGTGCAGAGCGGCCCGCTCAAGGCCACCACGATCCGCGGTACCTACACCGCTCACCGTGCCAGCGAAAACCAGGCTGACGGCAGCATCAACGAGTTCCGTCTCGTGACCACGGTTCCATTCAACATCCTGTAATGCCGCTGCCGGACGGCGGGTTCAGCGATGAATCGGCCGTCCGGCTTTTTGTCCTTCAACTGATTGCAGAGGGTTCTTGATGAAAATGCTTCCCCTACGTGCGGCCATCGCGGCCGCTTTGCTCAGTGTCGCTGTCGGCGTTTCGGCCAAGCCCCTGGTGGTTTGTACCGAAAACAGTCCGGAAGGCTTCGATACAGCCCTGTACACGACTGCAGTCACCGCCGACGCCGCGGCTGAAACCATCTTCAATCGCCTTGCGGACTTCAAGCCCGGCACCACCGACGTGATTCCGGCGCTGGCCGACTCCTGGGACATCAGCGAAGACGGCCTGAGCTACACCTTCCATCTGCGTAAAGGCGTCAAGTTCCACACCACCGAATACTTCAAGCCGACCCGCGACATGAACGCCGACGACGTGGTCTGGAGCTTCCAGCGCCAACTGGACCCGAACCATCCGTGGCATAAACAATCGAGCGTCGGCTTCCCGTACTTTGAAAGCATGGGCTTCAAGGAATTGCTGAAAAGCGTCGAGAAAGTCGACGACAACACGGTCAAGTTCACCCTCACCCGTCGTGAGGCGCCGTTCCTGGCCGACATCGCCATGGCGTTCTCCTCGATCTACTCCGCCGAGTACGCCGACCAGTTGCTCAAGGCCAACAAGACCGGCGACCTGAACAACAAGCCGATCGGCACCGGCCCGTTCGTCTTCCAGCGTTACAACAAGGACGCCCAGGTTCGCTTCAAGGCCAACCCGGACTACTTCCGCGGCAAGCCACCGGCCGATGCGTTGATCCTGGCCATCGCCACCGACAACAACGTGCGCCTGCAGAAGCTCAAGGCCAACGAGTGCCAGGTCGCGCTGTATCCGAAGCCGGATGACATCCCGACCATCAAGAAAGACCCGAACCTGAAGGTCGACGAGATGAATGCGATGACGGTTTCGTACATCGCCATGAACACTTCACACAAGTACATGAGTGACGTGCGGGTGCGCAAAGCCATCGATATCGCCTTCGACAAGGAAGCGGCGGTCAACGCGCTGTTTGGCAAGGGCAACGCCACCGTGGCGGTCAACCCTTACCCGGACACCCTGCTGGGTTACAACCACACCCTGAAGAACCCGGCCCACGATCTGGACAAGGCACGCGCCCTGCTCAAGGAAGCCGGCGTGCCGGAAGGTACCGTGTTCACCCTGTTCACCCGCAACGGTGGCGGTGCGACCAACCCGAACCCGATGCTCGCCGCACAGATGATGCAAGCCGATCTGGCCAAGGTCGGGATCAAGCTCGACATCCGCGTGATGGAATGGGGCGAAATGCTCAAGCGCGCGAAAAACGGCGAGCACGACATGGTGGCCGCCGGATGGGCGGGCGATAACGGCGATCCGGATAACTTCCTGACGCCTATGCTCAGTTGTGAAGCGGCCAAGAACGGAGAAAACTACGCCCGCTGGTGCAATGACAAGTTCCAGGCGCTGCTTGACCAGGCTCGGGAAAAAACCGATCCGGCCGAGCGTGCAGCGCTCTACGAGCAGGCCCAGGTTATTTTTAACCAGGACCAGCCATGGATCAGCCTCGCGCACACTAGAATGTTTACCGCAATGCGCAACAACGTAGAGGGCTATCACATTAGCCCCCTCACCACGAACAACTTCGCCACCACCCAGGTGAAGTAGATAAGAAAACTCCCGGCATTCCTGACACAGGAATGCCGGGCACGCCTAACCGGCTGATGAGGTACACCTTACGATGTTTAGTTTTATTGCCCGCCGACTGGGGTTGTTGATCCCCACGTTTTTCGGCATCACCTTGCTGACATTCGCGTTGATTCGCATGATCCCTGGCGACCCCGTGGAAGTCATGATGGGCGAACGCAGAGTCGACCCCGAAATGCACGCTCAGGCAATGGAACGCCTAGGTCTGAACAAACCCCTGTATGCCCAGTACCTGGATTACATCGGCAAACTGGCCCACGGCGATCTCGGTGAGTCCCTGCGCACCCGTGAAAGCGTCTGGACCGAGTTCACCTCCCTGTTCCCCGCGACCCTGGAACTGTCCATGGCCGCCCTGTTGTTCGCCGGCATCCTCGGTCTTCTGGCCGGGGTGATCGCGGCACTCAAGCGAGGATCGCTGTTCGACCACGGGGTGATGGGCATCTCCCTGGCGGGATACTCGATGCCGATCTTCTGGTGGGGCCTGATCCTGATCATGTTCTTCTCGGTGAGCCTGGGCTGGACCCCGGTGTCCGGGCGGATCGACCTGCTCTACGACATCGAGCCGCGCACCGGCTTCATGCTGATCGACACGCTGCTGGCCGACGAGCCGGAGGCCTTCTTCGATGCCCTGCACCACCTGATCCTGCCGGCCATCGTGCTCGGCACCATTCCGCTGGCGGTGATCGCGCGGATGACCCGCTCCTCGATGCTCGAAGTGCTGCGCGAAGACTACATCCGCACCGCCAAGGCCAAGGGCCTGTCGCCGTCGCGCGTGGTGTTCGTGCACGGCCTGCGCAACGCGCTGATTCCGGTGCTGACCGTGGTCGGCCTGCAAGTCGGCACCCTGCTGGCCGGTGCGGTCCTGACCGAAACCATCTTCTCCTGGCCCGGCATCGGCAAATGGCTGATCGAAGCCATTGGCGCCCGGGACTATCCCGTCGTGCAGAACGGCATCCTGTTAATCGCCTGCCTGGTGATTCTGGTCAACTTCGTAGTGGACATCCTCTACGGCTTTGCCAACCCACGCATCCGTCATCAGCGCTGAGATCATGACCATGACCACTCCAATTCCATCGGTAGCAGTCGATCAAAGCCTGCTGTACCCGTCCCCGTACAAAGAGTTCTGGCAAGCGTTCGCCAAGAACAAAGGCGCCGTCGCCGGCCTGATGTTCATGCTGCTGGTGATTTTCTGCGCCATCTTCGCCCCGTGGGTGGCCCCCCACGATCCGAGCGAGCAATACCGTGACTTCCTGCTGACCCCGCCGGCCTGGCTGGAAGGTGGGCAGATCCAGTTCCTGCTCGGCACCGATGAACTGGGCCGCGACCTGCTGTCGCGCCTGATCCAGGGTTCGCGCCTGTCCTTGCTGATCGGCTTGTCGTCGGTGGTGATGTCGCTGATTCCGGGCATCCTGCTGGGCCTGTTCGCCGGGTTCTTCCCGCGCGTGCTCGGCCCGACCATCATGCGCCTGATGGACATCATGCTGGCCCTGCCGTCCCTGCTGCTGGCCGTGGCGATCGTCGCCATCCTCGGCCCTGGCCTGATCAACACCGTGATCGCCATCGCCGTGGTGTCCCTGCCGTCCTACGTGCGTCTGACCCGCGCCGCGGTGATGGGCGAGCTGAACCGCGACTACGTGACCGCCGCGCGCCTGGCCGGTGCCGGCCTGCCGCGCCTGATGTTCGTCACCGTGCTGCCCAACTGCATGGCGCCGCTGATCGTGCAGGCCACCCTGAGCTTCTCTTCGGCGATCCTCGATGCCGCCGCACTGGGCTTCCTCGGCCTTGGCGTACAACCGCCAACCCCTGAGTGGGGCACCATGCTGGCCTCGGCCCGCGACTACATCGAACGCGCCTGGTGGGTGGTGAGCCTGCCGGGTTTGACCATTTTGCTCAGCGTGCTGGCAATCAACTTGATGGGTGACGGCCTGCGCGACGCGCTGGACCCGAAACTCAAGAACGCCGCCTGAGGAGATTCCCATGTCACTGTTAGAAATCAAGAATCTCAACGTGCGTTTCGGCGACAAGACCGCCACGCCGGTGGTCGACGGCCTCGACCTGAAAGTCGACAAGGGCGAAGTGTTGGCCATCGTTGGCGAGTCCGGTTCCGGCAAGTCCGTGACCATGATGGCGTTGATGGGGCTGATCGAGCACCCCGGCATCGTCACCGCCGACTCGCTCAGTTTCGACGGCAAGGACATGCTCAAGCTCAGCAACCGTCAGCGTCGGCAGATCGTCGGCAAAGACCTGTCGATGGTCTTCCAGGACCCGATGACCGCGCTGAACCCGAGCTACACCGTCGGTTTCCAGATCGAAGAAGTGCTGCGCCTGCACCTGAAAATGTCCGGCAAACAAGCACGCAAGCGCGCCATCGAACTGCTGGAGAAAGTTGAAATCCCGGGCGCCGCCAGCCGCATGGACGCCTACCCGCATCAACTGTCCGGCGGCATGAGCCAGCGTGTCGCGATTGCCATGGCGATTGCCGGCGAACCGAAACTGCTGATCGCCGACGAACCGACCACGGCATTGGACGTCACCATCCAGGCGCAGATCATGGACCTGCTGCTGGCGTTGCAGAAAGAGCAGAACATGGGCCTGGTGCTGATCACCCACGACCTCGCCGTCGTCGCCGAAACCGCCCAGCGCGTGTGCGTGATGTACGCCGGGCAAGCGGTCGAAGTCGGTCAGGTGCCGCAACTGTTCGACATTCCGGCGCACCCGTACAGCGAAGCGCTGCTCAAGGCGATTCCGGAACACAGCCAGGGCGCCGCGCGCCTGTCGACCCTGCCGGGCATCGTGCCCGGTCGCTACGACCGTCCGCAGGGCTGCCTGCTGTCGCCGCGCTGCCCGTATGTGAAAGACAACTGCCGTCAACAACGTCCGGCCCTTGACCCGAAAAGCAACAGCCTCGCTCGCTGCTTCTACCCGCTGAACCAGGAGGTGGCGTAATGGCCGTCGTTCTTACCGCCCGCGACCTGACCCGTCACTACGAAGTGTCCCGTGGCCTGTTCAAGGGGCACGCCACCGTGCGCGCGCTCAACGGCGTGTCGTTCGAACTCGAAGCCGGCAAGACCCTCGCCGTCGTCGGTGAATCGGGCTGCGGCAAATCCACCCTGGCCCGTGCCCTGACGCTGATCGAAGAACCGTCGTCCGGCTCCTTGAAAATCGCCGGCCAGGAAGTCGCCGGCGCCGACAAGGCCCAGCGCAAACAACTGCGCAAAGACGTGCAGATGGTGTTCCAGAGCCCGTACGCCTCGTTGAACCCGCGGCAGAAGGTCGGCGACCAGCTGGCCGAACCGCTGCTGATCAACACCAACCTGAGCGCCGCGCAACGTCGCGAGAAAGTCCAGGCGATGATGAAGCAGGTGGGCTTGCGTCCCGAGCACTACCAGCGTTATCCGCACATGTTCTCCGGCGGTCAACGCCAGCGGATCGCCCTCGCCCGCGCGATGATGCTGCAACCGAAAGTGCTGGTCGCGGACGAACCGACCTCGGCGCTGGACGTGTCGATCCAGGCCCAGGTGCTGAACCTGTTCATGGACCTGCAGCAGGAATTCAACACCGCCTACGTGTTCATTTCCCACAACCTGGCGGTGGTGCAACACGTGGCCGATGACGTGATGGTCATGTACCTCGGTCGCCCGGTGGAAATGGGTCCGAAGAACGCCATCTACGAACGCCCCCTGCACCCGTACACCCAGGCCCTGTTGTCGGCGACACCGACCATTCACCCGGACCCGAACAAACCGAAAATCAAGATCGTCGGCGAACTGCCCAACCCGCTGAACCCGCCACCCGGCTGCGCGTTCCACAAGCGCTGCCCGTACGCCACCGAGCGTTGCAGCACCGAAGAGCCGGCCCTGCGCCTGCTCGACGGGCGCCAGGTGGCTTGCCACTATGCCGAGCAATTCCTCGACGGCGCGGCATAAAAACGCCTCGGTCACCGAGGCGCACTTGAATCAGGCAAACCCCTTCTCTTTCGATTGCGTATCAATCGACGGAGGAGGGGTTTTCTTTTGCCTGTCGAGATATTGCAACGGACTCAAAACTCGATCAGATCGTCCAGAATAGTGATGCCAGTTCCGAAAAGGGAAGCTTTTATTCTTAGAGACATGTCGCCGGGATTACCCCTCAGTACATAGATATGATCCGACAATTTGGAGCTTTCAAGTTTGTAGAGCTTAAGGGCACCAGCGTTCTTTCCAGGGCTCAGTTTCAAGCAGGCCTGAATCTTGGTCGCTCGCGAAGTGACGTTATAGGGGTTTTTTCCATAGATGGTCTCGGAGAGTTTCTGGAGCGGCATGGCGTCCGGCGCGAGATCGGTGACGTATAAGCCGGCATACCCGCGCTGGGGCTTGCCAAAGGCATTGTTTGTCGAGTTATCCAGCAATGCGCCACCTTCCGCGCGAAAGCGTCCGAGTTTCTCTTTATTGACATAGTGATACATGTGTTCAGGCCAGTCAGAGGGTGCCAGCTCCTTTTCCGTCACAGCGGGAAATGGGTCGTAGTGTCTTAACGGCCCTGCAGTTTTTTTTGCCGGTGGTGATGCGCCATCGTCGGGAGTGCCTGCAGCTCGCTTCCCCTGCCTTACGCCTGCACGCAACCGTAACCGGGTATCGATCGACCATTGTCCCGTACCGTCACGTCTGATAAACGGACCGGGAACTCCGGTATCGATCGGGTGAATGACCATTTCCACCCCTTCCTCGATGGATGCCCGGAACAGACGTCCATCGATCAACGCATGCCATCTGTTCTGATAGCGGTAAAGCCCTCTATAGCGTCCTTGGATAACCGGAGTTTCGAGCTCTTTCGGCATTTCGACTTTGAAATTATCGAGCCACCGAATCTGACCTGGAGACAGCTTCTGCCGGGGCGTCGACCATGAAAAATCGGTCAGTGCCGAATCGAAATGAACGGGAGTACCTGGCGGCGCAGCGTCTGTTTCTTCGATGACCAGCTGTTCCGCTGCCAACTTCTCTTGCACATCTTGCACAGGTATTTCGGCGGGCTCTTCACCCTTTACCGAGAGCTTCGATAGGCGGGGAGAGTGCAGAAGCACCATGCCGATATTCAGCAAAAGATCGATGACGGCGACTGATTTATCTGTCACACGTTTATCTTGCAGCGCCCGCAGATCATCATTGAGGCTGACGGTGAATTGTATCAGCCAGCCGGCGACCGCTGCCGGGCCGGTCAAGAGCGGCAGGATAGATTCGAAGATCAGCCATCCACCCTTTTTGAACAATGCCCAACGACTATCGGCGTTGGAAACCGCTGTTACTGTCGCGAGCTCGACCAGTGCCTGGCTGTTGGCAGCGAACAAAGCCTGGAAAATATCACCGCGCAGTTCCTCAGAGGGTACCAAATCCAGACTTTTGTACTTCATATAGCCAGTAATGAGACCAGAACCGGCAAAGATCGGTACATTCGTTAAATAGCTCTCAATGGGACCACTGACAAAAATCGATTCATACCAAGTGTCGATGCTATCCCTGACTTCACCTGATTGCGTTATCGCTTCCTGCAACGCTGCCAATGAGGGGTATTCAATCAACGACTCAGGGTAGAGCGGGCGGTAGAGAATATGCGGGCCGGCTTCGCTGTCACGCGAGCCGATGACAAACATGTTCGGTACTACTCCTCCATATAGCGTGAGTGATTTGATAACGATCACCTGTCCTGCCACTGGATCATCGGGGTGGTTGCTCATTACGGCGGCGACATAACGAAAGCCCGACTCAGTGAAACCGCAGGTGCGCCTGATTTTGTTTTCCAGAGCTAACATCGGCAATTGAGTGCGCAGTTGACAGGCATATATTTTCGTTCTTGCCTGAACTTCCATCTTGTTATCGATCAGATGCCGCCTGAGTGTTTCAGGATAGGTTTTACCGATATCGACGTTTTGGACCAGCTCTTTGAGATAGTCCCCATCCAGCCAATCGGGCAAAGCCCGCCCAGTCTGGCTGCGGACCGTGATTTTTCCGCCTGGCAGGCCTATGAGGTTTTCCAGGGCAAAGTCGATCAGGTTCAAATACACCGGCTCGATCCACCCCCACCCCCCGGCACACCATGAGCGACGGCGATCTTCAGTTCAATGTCAGCCGGGGCAATGTACGACGCAGCAGTGTCATGGTGGTCGTGTCGGATCCGTTCTTGCAGGACCCGTTCGGTAAACTGGCGTATCGGTTCGATATCTTGAAAGAAGGATTGCCCTTTGTTTTCTTGATGAGTTGCAGCTAGCGTGGTGAGGTATTGCCGATAGGTGAAGCGATCGCTGTCTGAGGCGTCTTGCAACCAGTCGGGCATCGTCTCCTGTATACGACCAAGCGCGCTGTTGTCTTGCGCCAAACCCAAGTCGAAATCTACGCTCAGATCGGTCAAGTGGGCGAACTGCTGCTCCACTGTGTCGAACATCTGGTCGACGGGTAACTGCACATTGTTCAGCTGATTCAAGCAATCTTCGAATAATACCTGGGTCAGGCAGTCAAAAATATTTCCATCAGGCTCCAGACGCTGCCACTGGAGCCCATCAAGCACCCAGCGGCGGTTCAGTTTTTGCCCTATCTCTGTCGCGAGTCCTTCCAGAGTTTGAAAGATCAGTATCTTGCCAGAGGGCTCATAAAGCAGAATCAGCTCATGGTCGATCATTGTCCGGGTGATCAATAAAGCTGGGTAGGGCATTGAAAGTTGATGGTGTGCGGCATCCAGAGTGACTTCGATGATGCCAGCCCGGGCATGGTCTTGCCCGTAACGTGCCTGTCGCTGTGTCCTGTCGGGGCAGGCCACGACTTGTAGCAGGGTCGCGCGCAGTTCCTCGTCCAGTCGCCAGGGGTTGCTGGAGTTCAGGGCGTTGGATGACAGATTGTCCTTGAGCACGTCTGCAAGCCACAACCATCGGCTTTTGCCCGTGCTTGCGGGCTCTTGCCAAAAACTCATCAGTGCTTGTTGCAAGTCGCCAATCATTGTTTCGCAGGCACTGTTGATGATGTCTGCAATGGTATCTGTCGGTATGTTGGGCACAACTGTTGAACGGGCACTGGGCATCTGTGCCAGTAGATATCGAGTTTGCGGGTAAGTTGCGAGGCGACCTTGGGCAAATACCTCCAGCAGTTCATCAAGCAAAGGTATACGTCGACTGTTTTCGTCTGGCGATTTCTGCGAAAGGTCAATAATCAGGAGGAGGTCAACGTCAACGTCAACGTCAACGTCAAGTTCAGGACAGCGCTCGCTGAGCAAGCGCTGAAGAGTTTGTTTGGCTACGGTGCGTAATGTAGGCCGTGCCGCAAACTGCTGGTTGATTGCGTGCACCAGCCCAAAGGGCGAGTAACGATTTTTTGTATCAGGAGTGTTTTTAGGCATTTCCGGGATTCCTTCCATGGAATGTGAGCAAACAGGCGCAATACCTGCGTCCAAGGAAAGCAATAGCAGACTGGCAGTTCATTTATCGTGAACGGAATGAAGGGTAACAAAAGAGTCACTGCGCGCTTTTGCTTTACACAATTGCGATTGAGCATCTGCATATGCCCTTGAACACCGCAATATCGCTTTTTTCGCAGAAATGTAACTGTCATTGCTTAGAGTTTCGAACACCCGGCTGTTTTGTTTGAATCCTGTCGGTGAGTCATGGGCTGTGCTGACAGGCTTGTCACACGACACACGGTCTATATCCAGAAGTGTTCAAACTAAAAGGACAGACCTGGTCTTCGGCAGTGTCGTCATTCCTGTCGCACAGCATGATTATTCCCAAGTGGAGTTGATCGACGGTTGTCTGCAGTGTGATGGAAATCCTACAAGGGTCCGGAAGAAGGGGTTTGTTTTGTCTGAAATTTACGTCTGGCTGTCGCCTTCATCGGCATCATCAGAGTCCGGCTCGTCTGTGGTCGAGTCGTCGTCGTTGTCAGCACCACCCTGCCCCTGATCTCCCGGCTCCGATTCGGATTTGGCGAGCATCAACCCCGCGTAACCCGCCTGCCCGCTTGAAGCCTGTTCCCCGTGATCGACGCACTCGGCCCACGCCAGCGAAGTTCCGAGCGAGAGCATCACCATCACCTTCAACAGCAGTAAAACGCGAAACAACCTGTTCATAGCCGATTCCTTCCTTTTTCGTAGAGTGCCTGTCTGGCGCTGAGTCAAATCTAGTTCCGATCAGCCGGGTTCTCAAGATTGGACGCTCTGGCACGAAGGAAAATGCAGCGGGTTTGGAGACCGGTTTGGAATAGGGGCTATTCCCAACGACTCCTGTAGGAGCGAGCCTGCTCGCGATGATCTCGGCCGCGCTGCGTTTATCCAGAAAGGGCGCGTCATCGTTAGCCTCCATCGCGAGCAGGCTCGCTCCTACAGGGAATTGCGCCAGGCAATAAAAAACCCCGCTGCTTTCGCGAACGGGGTTTTTGATTTTCAACTCAACGCTTAATGATGCTCGCGCGTCGCACGGAATTTCACGTCCGGCCAGCGCTCTTCCATCAACGCCAGGTTGACCCGCGTAGGCGCGAGGTAGGTCAGGTGACCACCGCCGTCCAGTGCCAGGTTTTCCACGGCCTTGTTGGAGAATTCCTCAAGCTTCTTCTTGTCGCTGCATTCGATCCAGCGCGCGGAATAAACGGTGATCGGCTCGTAGGAGCACTCGACCTTGTATTCCTCTTTCAAGCGGCTGGCGACCACATCGAACTGCAGCACGCCGACGGCGCCGAGGATGATGTCGTTGCTGCGCTCCGGGAAGAACACCTGGGTCGCGCCTTCTTCGGCCAGCTGCTGCAGACCTTGACGCAGTTGCTTGGATTTCAGCGGATCTTTCAGGCGTACGCGGCGGAACAGTTCCGGAGCGAAGTGCGGGATGCCGGTGAAGCCCAGGACTTCGCCTTCGCTGAAGGTGTCGCCGATCTGGATGGTGCCGTGGTTGTGCAGGCCGATGATGTCGCCGGCAAACGCTTCTTCCAATTGCTCACGCTCGGAGGAGAAGAAGGTCAGCGCGTCGCCGATCCGCACGTCCTTGCCGGTGCGCACGTGGCGCATCTTCATGCCTTTTTCGTACTTGCCGGAGCAGATACGCATGAAGGCGATGCGGTCGCGGTGTTTCGGGTCCATGTTCGCCTGGATCTTGAAGATGAAGCCCGAGAACTTCTCTTCCACCGGCTCCACGGTACGCTCGTTGGCCACGCGCGCCAGTGGGCGCGGCGCCCAATCAACGACGGCGTCGAGTACGTGGTCGACACCGAAGTTGCCCAGTGCGGTACCGAAGAACACCGGGGTCAACTGGCCGTCGAGGAACTCCTGCTGGTTGAACTCGTGGCAGGCGCCCTGCACCAGTTCCAGCTGCTCGATGAAGCGCTCGTACTCGTCACCCAGGTGCGCCCGGGCTTCATCGGAGTCGAGCTTCTCGATGATCTTGGTTTCGGTACGCTCGTGGCCGTGACCGGCGGTGTACACGATGATGTAGTCATCGGCGAGGTGGTAAACACCCTTGAAGTCGCGGTAGCAACCAATCGGCCAGGTGATCGGCGCCGCCTTGATCTTCAGGACCGCTTCGATTTCGTCGAGCAGTTCGATCGGGTCGCGGATGTCACGGTCGAGTTTGTTGATGAAGCTGACGATCGGCGTGTCACGCAGACGGCAGACGTCCATCAGGGCGATGGTCCGTGGCTCTACACCTTTACCGCCGTCGAGAACCATCAAGGCCGAGTCCACCGCCGTCAGGGTGCGGTAGGTATCTTCGGAGAAGTCTTCGTGGCCCGGGGTGTCGAGCAGGTTGATCATGTGCTCGCGATACGGGAACTGCATGACCGACGTGGTAATGGAAATACCCCGCTGCTTTTCCATTTCCATCCAGTCGGAGGTGGCATGGCGGTCGGATTTACGAGATTTCACCGTACCGGCTACCGCAATCGCCTTGCCCATCAGCAAGAGTTTCTCGGTGATGGTGGTCTTACCGGCATCGGGGTGGGAAATAATGGCGAAAGTGCGGCGTTTCGCGACTTCGGCGGCCTGTTTGGTCATGGGAAATCGCCTGGCAGGTGATTCAAAAAAGGGCGCAGATTATAGCCCAAGTTGATCGAAGAACCGAACCGTTGAGCACATTAGGGGTGGCCAAATGCTGCTTCAGATGGGAACCTTTTAAGGCACGGAGACGTCCACTCCCCCGTAACGACCACTCGTCGGGGGCCTGAAACACCTGCAATTCAGCCTGACGAGGCTGTGCTCATGGCTCGATATGCCGTACGCGCACCCCTGTAGGAGCGAGCCTGCTCGCGATGGACGTCAACGATAACGCTGGGTATCTGAAGGTACGCGTTGTCTGGACGTTTTTCGCGAGCAGGCTCGCTCCTACAGTGAAGCGCGCTCGGCAAGAGCTGCTTATCGCGATCATTTTTTCGGCAGCCAGGAATGGCGTTGCCACACGAAAATCTGTTCGCCGACTGAAAAAAGGAGTCCGCCTGTGGCTATCCGCTATGGCAAAGGGCTGATGGGAGGCGCGCTGGTAATCGCCCTTCTGGCCCTGCTGATCCAATGGATCGGCATCAACACGATCGAACACTACCGCGACGATTTGTTGTTTTACCTGCAAGCTCATCTGATTCTCGTCCTCGCGTCCATGCTGGCCGCCCTTGTCGTGGGCATTCCTGCCGGCATCCTCCTCAGCCGCCCGTCCATGGTCGGTCGCGCCGAGCGCTTCATGCAGTTCTTCAATATCGGCAACACCGTTCCGCCCCTGGCCGTCCTGGCCATCGCCCTGGGCATCCTCGGCATCGGCAGCGGTCCCGCCATCTTCGCCCTGTTCCTCGCCTCGCTACTGCCCATCGTGCGCAACACCTACGAAGGCCTGAAAAACGTTCAAGGCTCGCTCAAGGAAGCCGCCGTCGGCATCGGCATGACCCCGCGCCAGGTGCTGTGGAAAGTCGAATTGCCCAACGCAGTGCCGATCATCATCGGTGGCGTGCGCGTGGCGTTGGCGATCAATGTCGGGACCGCTCCGCTGGCGTTCCTTATTGGCGCCAACAGCCTTGGCAGCCTGATATTCCCCGGCATTGCCCTGAACAATCAGCCGCAATTGCTGCTCGGTGCCGCGTGCACCGCGTTGCTGGCCTTGTTGCTCGACGGCCTGGTGACACTCGCCAGCCGCCTCTGGCTCGAACGCGGCTTGCGCCCGTCTTAAGCCCCGGCAAAGGAATCGTCATGAAAACATCAAGCTTTTTACTAGGCTGCATCCTGCTGTGCGCAGGATTTGCCCAGGCCGCGGAAAAACCGTTGATCCGCATCGGCGCCCGGGTGTTCACCGAACAGACCCTACTGGCGGAGATCACTTCGCAGTACCTGCGCACCAAGGGTTACGACGTACAAGTGACCGGCGGCCTGGGCAGCAATCTGGCCCGCAGCGCCCACGAAAGTGGCCAGTTGGACATGCTCTGGGAATACACCGGCGTTTCGCTGGTGGCCTACAACCATGTCACTGAAAAACTCGACAGCGAACAGTCCTACGCCCGGGTGAAAGAACTCGACGCGAAAAAAGGCCTGGTCTGGCTCACTCCGTCGAAATTCAGCAATACCTACGCCCTCGCCCTGCCGAAGAACGTCGCGGACCAATACCCGCAGATCAACACCATCAGCGAGCTGAACACGGTACTGCGGGAAGAGGCCAAGACCAACAATCTGGTGGCGCTGGATACCGAGTTCGCCAACCGTTCGGACGGACTGGATGGCATGGTCAAGCTCTACGACATGAACCTGACCCGCAAGAACATCCGCCAGATGGACGCCGGGCTGGTCTATACCGCGCTGCGCAACGGCCAGGTGTTTGCCGGCCTGGTCTACACCACCGACGGTCGGCTCAACGCTTTCAAGTTGAAACTGCTGGAAGACGACAAGCATTACTTCCCCGACTACACCGCAGCGCCCGTGGTGCGCCAGGCCTACCTCGATGCGCATCCGCAACTGGCCGAACAACTCAAGCCGCTGGCCGAACTGTTCGACGACAACACCATGCGCGAGCTCAACGCGCGGGTCGATGTCGATCACCAGAGCCCTTCAACCGTTGCCGCCGATTTCCTGCGCCAACACCCGATCAATTAAGGAGGAAAAGTCATGGAATTCCTGAACGCCTTTTCCCATCTCGACTGGCCACTGGTCCTGCATCTGACGGGGCAACACATCACCCTCGTCGGTATTGCCGTGACTCTGGCGATTCTGGTCGGTGTGCCGCTGGGCATTTTGATGACGCGCTTCCCGAGCCTCGCTGGCCCCTTGCAGGCCAGCGCCACGGTGCTGCTGACCGTGCCGTCGATTGCCCTGTTCGGCCTGCTGCTGCCGTTCTACTCCAAGTTCGGTCAGGGCCTCGGTCCGATGCCGGCGATCACCGCCGTGTTCCTCTACTCGCTGCTGCCGATCATGCGTAACACCTACCTCGCGCTGACCAGTGTCGAACCGGGCATCCGCGAAGCCGCGCGCGGCATCGGCATGACCTTCGGCCAACGCCTGCGCATGGTCGAGCTGCCCATCGCCGTGCCGGTGATCCTCGCCGGCGTGCGCACCGCCGTGGTCATGAACATCGGCGTCATGACCATCGCCGCCACCATCGGCGCCGGCGGCCTGGGCGTGCTCATCCTCGCTTCCATCAGCCGCAGCGACATGTCGATGCTGATTGTCGGCGCCGTGCTGGTCAGTGTGCTGGCGATCATCGCCGACCTCATGCTGCAAGTGCTGCAACGCTCGTTGACTCCAAAAGGACTCCTGAAATGATCGAACTTCAAAACCTCGGCAAGACCTTCCAAAGCAACGGCAAAGACGTGAAAGCCGTGGACTCGGTGAGCCTGACCGTCAATGAAGGCGAAATCTGTGTGTTCCTCGGGCCATCGGGTTGCGGCAAGAGCACCACGCTGAAAATGATCAACCGCCTGATCAAGCCGACCTCGGGCAAGATCCTGATCAATGGCGAAGACACCACCGGCCTCGACGAAGTGACGCTGCGCCGCAACATCGGCTACGTGATCCAGCAGATCGGCCTGTTCCCGAACATGACCATCGAGGAGAACATCGTGGTCGTGCCGAAGCTGCTCGGCTGGGACAAGCAGAAGTGCCACGACCGCGCCCGCGAATTGATGAGCATGATCAAGCTCGAACCCAAGCAATATCTGCATCGCTATCCACGGGAGTTGTCCGGTGGCCAGCAGCAGCGGATCGGCGTGATTCGCGCACTGGCGGCCGATGCGCCGCTGCTGCTGATGGACGAACCGTTCGGCGCGGTCGACCCGATCAACCGCGAGATGATCCAGAACGAGTTCTTCGAAATGCAGCGGGCGCTGAACAAGACCGTGATCATGGTCAGCCATGACATCGACGAGGCGATCAAGCTTGGCGACAAGATCGCGATCTTCCGCGCCGGCAAGCTGTTGCAGATCGATCACCCGGACACGCTGCTCGCGCACCCGGCGGATGACTTTGTCAGCAACTTCGTCGGCCAGGACAGCACGCTCAAACGCCTGTTGCTGGTGAAGGCCGAAGACGCGGCGGACAACGCGCCCTCCGTCAGCCCGCAAACCCCGGTGGCCGAAGCGCTGGAGTTGATGGATGAACACGACCGCCGTTACGTGGTGGTCACCTGCACCGAGAACAAAGCCCTGGGTTATGTAAGACGTCGCGACCTGCACCGTCAGACCGGTACCTGTGCGCAGTACCAACGCGAGTTCAACGCCACGGCAGCCTACGACGAGCATTTGCGCATCCTGCTGTCGCGCATGTACGAGTTCAACAGGGCGTGGTTGCCGGTGATGGATGCCGAGCGGGTGTTTTTGGGAGAGGTGACACAGGAGTCGATTGCAGCTTATTTGAGCTCAGGCCGGTCGCGGGGGATGAAGACCAGCATCGTGTCACCGGCCGAAGCGGTCATCAGTTAAGACCGTAGACCTGTAGGAGCCGGCTTGCTGGCGATAGCGGTAGGCCAGACGATAGGGATTTCATCTGCAAAATCGCTTTCGCCAGCAAGCCGGCTCCTACAAATGTCGTTGTTGGCCATTTTTTTTGTGATGAACAGACCGGAAAAAAATATCAACACGCCCTGCGACACAAACCACACATAAACACCTGTCACAAAAGCCAAAATACGCCCCGAAACGACCTTCTCGAGGCAAACTTCGCCCATATTGTCGCCATCGTACTTCCTAGCGACTCAGCGCACAAAAGCATCGAACGTGCAGGTATTTTTAACACTTCAGAATTCTTCGGGAACATCCGACTGTCATCTCAGTCGGTTACAACGAGTGAAGAACGTAACGCACGTCAGAAGCGTGCAAAAACGCGACATTTTTTGTTGATCTCAAGCCCCTCACGCCCTAAAGTTCGCGCCGAACGTCCATGCTGGAAACGATCCATCCGGCTCAAGTACTGACGACGAGACAGCAAGGCCAAGGGAAAGCTGCACTTCCCATGGCCTTTTTGCTTTCGGCGACATGCCTTGGGAAGTAGGCGAACCAAAGTGGGGATACGGAGGACGTTCATTTGCACCCATTGATCAAATTAGTTTGCCCTTAGGTAGGAGTTCCCAGCATGTCGATCAACGTCGAAGATTATTTCGCGCGCGCCACTTTTGACAAAATGAAGGCGTTCGCCGACAAGCAAGAAACCCCGTTCGTGGTGATCGACACCGCGATGATCAGCCAGGCCTACGATGACCTGCGCGCCGGTTTCGAATTCGCCAAAGTTTATTACGCGGTCAAGGCCAACCCTGCCGTCGAGATCATCGACCTGTTGAAAGACAAGGGTTCGAGCTTCGACATCGCCTCGATCTACGAGCTGGACAAGGTCATGGACCGCGGCGTCAGCGCCGACCGAATCAGCTACGGCAACACCATCAAGAAATCCAAGGACATCCGTTACTTCTACGAGAAGGGCGTGCGCCTGTTCTCCACCGACTCCGAAGCCGACCTGCGCAACATCGCCAAGGCCGCTCCGGGCTCGAAAGTCTACGTACGTATCCTGACCGAAGGCTCGACCACTGCCGACTGGCCACTGTCGCGCAAATTCGGCTGCCAGACCGACATGGCCATGGACCTGCTGATCCTCGCTCGCGACCTGGGCCTGGTGCCTTACGGCATCTCCTTCCACGTCGGCTCGCAGCAGCGCGACATCAGCGTCTGGGACGCAGCGATCGCCAAGGTCAAAGTGATCTTCGAACGCCTGAAGGAAGAAGACGGCATCCACCTGAAGCTGATCAACATGGGCGGCGGCTTCCCGGCCAACTACATCACCCGCACCAACAGCCTGGAAACCTACGCTGAAGAAATCATCCGTTTCCTCAAGGAAGACTTCGGTGACGATCTGCCGGAAATCATCCTGGAACCTGGCCGTTCGTTGATCGCCAACGCCGGCATCCTGGTCAGCGAAGTGGTACTGGTTGCGCGTAAATCCCGCACCGCCGTCGAGCGTTGGGTGTACACGGATGTGGGTAAATTCTCCGGTCTGATCGAAACCATGGACGAAGCCATCAAGTTCCCGATCTGGACCGAGAAAAAAGGCGAGATGGAAGAAGTGGTCATCGCCGGCCCGACCTGTGACAGCGCCGACATCATGTACGAAAACTACAAGTACGGCCTGCCGCTGAACCTGGCCATCGGTGATCGCCTGTACTGGCTGTCGACCGGTGCGTACACCACCAGCTACAGCGCCGTCGAGTTCAATGGCTTCCCGCCGCTGAAGTCGTTCTACGTGTAAATACACCACGCTGAAAACAAAAAGCCCATGACGCGTCATGGGCTTTTTTGTTTTCTACGCACATCCCTGTGGGAGCGAGCTTGCTCGCGATGGCGATAGGTCAGTCAGCATTGATGTTGAATGTCATGACGTCATCGCGAGCAAGCTCGCTCCCACAAAGGCTCAAGAGACTCGGGTTAATTCGACGACTCGATGATGGAATTCGTGGGCCAGCGCCTGAATCCTCGGATCGGTCGCGCCCATCAACGCCTGACTCGCCACCCGCAAAAAATTCAGGTTGCCACCGGCCAACGCCTTGCGCAGCCAGACCAATGCATCCTCGATATTCCCTTCGCCGGTCAACACCGCCGCAAAGCTGAACTGCCCGCGAAAATCCCCGCCCTCGGCCGAACGTCGATACCAGTTACGAGCCGCCGCCGGATCCGCCGGACAGACCCGCCCTTCTTCCAGATACCGTCCCAACAGATTCATCGATTTCGCATGACCCAACTCAGCTGCACGGCGATAGAGATTCAGCGCTTGAAGCTGATCCTCAACCACCCCACGCCCGGTCGCCAGCAGATTGGCATAGTTGTACATCGCCCAATCCAGCCCGGCCTGCGCAGCAACTCGATAATACCGTGCGGCAAGCGATGCATCGGCAACACAACCCCAACCGTGTTCATGACAACGCCCGAGCATGTTGCGCGCCATCAGGTGCCCCTGGTTCGCGGCGATGCCGAACCAGCGCAGCGCCAGCGGCTGGTCCCGGGCGATGCCCTGGCCGTCGAGCAAAATCTGCCCGAGCAAGGCCTGGGCTTCGACCTCCCCTTCACGTGCAGCGATCAGGATGGCCTGGGCCGCTCGCGCCGGGCTTTCGTCGAGCATCGCGCGCAGGCGCTCGCCGTCGAGCATTTCCTCGCGGCGTAAACGAAAATCCGCCACTTACACCTCGACCCAGCGACGCAACAGGTTGTGATACGTACCGGTCAGGCGAATCAGCGATGGATGATCAGGCACATCACGGGTCAGTTGCTGGATGGCCCCATCCATCTCGAACAACAGGGCACGCTGGCTGTCTTCGCGCACCAGGCTTTGGGTCCAGAAAAACGAGGCGAATCGCGTTCCGCGTGTCACCGCGTTGACCTTGTGCAGGCTGGTGCCGGGGTACAGCACCATGTCACCGGCAGGTAGTTTCACCCGCTGGGTGCCGAAGGTGTCCTGGATTTCGAGCTCGCCGCCGTCGTAATCCTCGGGCTCGCTGAAGAACAGCGTCGCGGACAGATCCGTACGCACCCGCTCGATGCTGCCTTGGGGCTGACGCACCGCGTTGTCGATATGGAAATCGAAGCTACCCCCGGCGGTGTAACAGTTCACCAGCGGCGGAAAAACCTTGTGCGGCAGCGCAGCCGACATGAACAGCGGATTTTTCCACAGCCGCTCCAGCATCGCCGCGCCAATCTCCTTGGCCAGCGGATGCCCTTCAGGCAACTGCAGATTGTGTTTGGCCTTGGCCGACTGGTAGCCCGCGGTGATCTTGCCATCGGCCCAGTCTGCCTGCTGCAGAGCCTCGCGAATGCGCTGCACCTCGTCTTTTGCGAACAGGCCGGGAATGTGCAGCAGCATGACAAGACACCTGAAAACAAAGGGACGCCAATGGTATTGATTCTTATTGCCTATGTAAAACCCGGCAGACGAATGAGTCAGCAAAAACCGTAAGGGTAAATTGTAAAGAATGTAAATTCAGTGCGAATAGTAATGTTTCGCAATTGTTACGAATACGTATTTACCCTATATTCCGCCGCCTCAAATCCTTGGGGAGGGGAATTCAAATGTCGCGTCAACAACCACAAGTACCGGTCAGTTCACCACGTTTGCTCGCATCGGCCATCGGCATGGCGATTACTGCCGGCTCTGCGGGCCACATGGTTTTCGCGGCGGAAAAAACCGACGGGAAAGCACCGGACAATGTGATTTCGCTGGGCGCCACCGCCATCACCGGCGAAGCCCAGGACGAGACAACCTACAACGTCGAGAAAGCCTCCTCGCCCAAGTACACCGCGCCACTGATCGACACGCCGCGCTCGGTGACCGTGGTTCCGCAACAAGTCTTGAAAGACACCGGTTCGATGAACCTGCAGGACGCGCTGCGCACCGTTCCAGGCATCACCTTCGGTGCCGGTGAAGGCGGCAACCCGCAAGGCGACCGACCGTTCATCCGCGGCTTCGACGCCCAGGGCGACACCTACCTGGACGGCGTACGCGATACCGGCTCCCAGAGCCGCGAGATCTTCGCCGTTGAATCGATCGAAGTCAGCAAAGGCCCGAACTCCGCAATCGGCGGCCGTGGCGCAGCCGGTGGCAGCATCAACCTGGTCAGCAAGAAAGCGCACCTGGGCGACTCGCTCGACGGCGGTTTCACCTGGGGTTCCGACCAGACCCAGCGCTACACCTTCGACGGCAACTACCAGTTCACCGACACCGCCGCCGGCCGTCTGAACCTGATGAGCCACGAGAGCAACGTCGCCGGGCGTGACAGCGTCGACTACGACCGCTGGGGTGTTGCACCGTCCCTGGCCTTCGGCCTGGGCACGGACACTCGCGTCAACCTCGACTACTACCACCTCGAAAGCAACGACACGCCGGATTCGGGCATTCCGTACTCCATTCCGGCCGCAGGTTCGGCCGCGCGCACCAAGGCCAACCCGGACAAGCCGAACGACGGCGGCGACAGCAGCAACTTCTATGGCCTGACCGACCGCGACTTCCGCAAGGGTCGCACCGACACGGCAACCTTCGCCATCGAGCACGACCTGAGCGACGCCCTGACCGTCAAGAACACCCTGCGTCACGGCTCCAGCATGCAGGACTACATCCTGACCCAGCCCGATGACAGCAAAGGCAACGTCAACAACGGCAGCGTCTGGCGCCGCGCGAATACCCGCGTGAGCAACACCGAGACCACCACCAACCAGACCGACCTGTTTGGTGATGTCTACATCGCCGGTTTCAAGAACAGCTTCTCCACCGGCGTCGAATACACCCACGAGGAAAGCGAAAAATCCTCGTACAACGTCAATACCGACACCACGCCGGGAACGCCAGCGGTGACCACCAACTGCTCGCCGGCACTGATCGGCGCGCCTAGCGGTTACAACTGCACCTCGCTGTCCAACCCGACTCCGAACGATCCGTGGAACGGCGCCATCTCGCGCAACTATGCCGGCACCGACACCAAGGCCAACACCTACGCGCTGTATGTGTTCGACACCCTGACGCTGTCCGAGCAATGGCTGGTGAACATGGGCCTGCGTTACGACCACTTCGACACCGACTACAAAACCTACAACAGTTCCAGCGTGACCACGTCCAAGGGCGATGACACCAGCGAATTCGTCACCGGTCAGTTTGGTGTGGTGTACAAGCCAGCGGAAAACGGCAGCATCTATGCGTCCTACGCAACGTCCGCCACTCCGCCGGGCAACACCCTTGG
Source organism: Pseudomonas sp. S2_H10 (assembly GCF_054668285.1). NCBI lineage: Bacteria > Pseudomonadati > Pseudomonadota > Gammaproteobacteria > Pseudomonadales > Pseudomonadaceae > Pseudomonas > Pseudomonas sp. S2_H10. Next base: position 4,588,936 of record NZ_CP162754.1, on the reverse strand, counting down.
CGAAGGTTCGGAAGGCAACCCGTTGGGCGGCACACCGGATCGCAACGGCAACCTGCTGAAAAGCGACATGGAACCGGAAACCACCAAGAACTACGAAATCGGTACCAAGTGGGACCTGCTGAACGATCGTCTGTCCGTGACCGCCGACATCTTCCGCACCGAGAAAGAAAACGCTCGTGTGCAGACCAACACCACGACGTACGAAAACGTCGGCAAAACCCGCGTTCAAGGTGTCGAACTGTCGGCCACCGGCAAGCTCACCGACAAATGGCAGGTCTTCGCCGGCTACGCCTACATGGACAGCGAGCAAGTCGATGGCGGCGACATGCCGGCAAACAAAGCCAACGATGGCAACGAACTGCCTAACACGCCGAAAAACAGCGCCAGCCTGTGGACGACCTATCAGGTCACGCCAAGGCTGACCATCGGTGGCGGTGCGTTCTATGTCGATGACGTGTTCGGCAGTGCCGCCAACACCACCATGGTCGATTCCTACGTTCGTTACGACGCGATGGCGGCCTACAAGCTGACCAAGAACGTCGACCTGCAACTGAACGTGCAGAACCTGACCGACGAAACCTACTACGACAAGGCGTTCTCGACTCACTTCGCCAACCAGGCGGCCGGCCGTACCGCTTTGCTGAGCACCAACTTCCACTTCTGATGGAAATTTGACTACGCAACCTCTTCTGTTGGAGCGAGCTCGCTCGCGATGGTCTTCAACGATGACGCGGTTAGCCTGAAACCCCAGGTCGTTCTTGAGTTCATCGCGAGCAAGCTCGCTCCTACAGAGGTCGGTGTTGGCGCAGGCCCCGTTCATACCGTGAACGGGGCCTTTGTGCGTAAAAAAGAATGCTTCTCGACAACCCCACGGCATAATGCGCGCCGTGATGAATCAAATTGAACGAACAAGGCGAGCGACGTGTTGAAGAAAACCCTGTTCCAGTTGCACTGGTTTTTCGGCATCAGCGCCGGGCTGGTTCTGGCCCTGATGGGCATCACCGGGGCGATGGTATCGTTCCAGGATGAAATCCTGAGCGCGCTCAACCCTTCTGTGTTGCAGGTCGAAAAACAGGTCGCCGGCGTGCTGCCACCTGTCGAACTGGTGGAGCACATCGAAGCCGCATCGGGTAAGAAAGTCTCGATGCTCACCGTGGAAACCGACAGCGGCAATGCCGCCAAGGTGTGGTTCACCCCGCCACCGGGTGAGCGCCGTGGCGAGATGCGCTACTTCGATCCCTACACCGCCGAGTTCCTCGGTGATGCCTCCGGCCAGGGCTTCTTCGGCCTGATGCTGCAACTGCACCGCTTCCTCGCCATGGGCGATACGGGTCGGCAGATCACTGGCGCCTGCACCCTGATCCTGGTGTTCTTCTGCCTGTCCGGCCTGTACCTGCGCTGGCCGCGCCAATGGAAAAGCTGGCGCGCCTGGCTGACCCTGGACTGGAAGAAAAAGGGCCGCAGCTTCAACTGGGACCTGCACTCGGTGGCTGGCACCTGGTGCCTGGTGTTTTACCTCCTGGCAGCCTTGACCGGCTTGTCCTGGTCGTACGAGTGGTACAACAAGGGCCTGACCCGGTTGCTCTCTGATTCACCGCAAAACGAACGCGTTCGCGGCGGACGTGGCCCCGTGCCACAAGGTCCGGCACCGACAGCCGATTACGCGGCCATGTGGAGCAGCATCTACAGCGCGGCCGGCCCGCAACTCAGTTCCTATAACGTGCGCATGCCGCCAGTGGCCGGCCAGCCAGCGACCGTTTACTTCCTGCTGAAAACCTCGCCGCATGACCGCGCCCTGAACCAGATCACCCTCGACCCGACCACCGGCGTGGTCAAACGGGTCGATCGCTACAGCGACAAGCCCCTCAAGGCGCAACTGCTGACCAGCATCTATGCGCTGCACGTCGGCAGTTACTTCGGCATCGTCGGACGCATCATCCTGACCGTCACCTCGCTGAGCATGCCGTTGTTTTTCATCACCGGCTGGTTGCTGTACCTGGATCGTCGCCGCAAAAAACGTCAGATCAAGGACGCTCGCCAGGGTCTTGTAACACCAGCGAATGACGCACCGGCGTGGCTGATCGGGTTCGCCAGCCAGAGCGGGTTCGCCGAGCAGTTGGCCTGGCAGACCGCCGGGCAATTGCAGGCCGCAGGGCTACCGGTGAAGGTGCAGCCGCTGGCGGACGTCAGCGAGCAGGATTTGCAGGATTCGAGCAACGCACTGTTCGTCGTCAGCACCTTCGGCGACGGCGAAGCGCCGGACAGCGCCAGGGGGTTCGAACGCAAGGTTCTGGGCCGCTCGCCGAGCCTGGAGCGCCTGAACTATGCGGTCCTCGGCCTCGGCGACCGGCAGTACCAGCACTTCTGCGGATTCGCCAAACGCCTGCACAGCTGGCTCGGCGAGCACGGCGGCAAGACTTTGTTCGCTCCGGTGGAAGTCGACAGCGGCGATCCTTACGCGCTGCGCCACTGGCAACAGCAATTGGGCCTGCTGACCGGCCATGCCCCCGTCGACACCTGGCAAGCGCCCAGCTATGACAACTGGACCCTGGCCCGCCGTGAACTGCTGAACCCGGACAGCAGCGGCTCCCCGGTGTACTTGCTGGGCCTCAGCGCCCCGACCACCAGCAGTTGGCTGGCCGGTGATCTGGTGGAAGCGTTGCCGCGCAATTGCCCGTGGGCCATCGAGCATTTCCTCGACGGCCTGGGGATTCACGGTGAGACCAAGGTGCAGCTCAACGGCCTGGAGGAAACCCTTGAACAGGCCCTGGCCAGCCGCCAGTTGCCGGAGAACCGCGCCCATCTGGTCGGCCTGCACGCGCAGGCGCTGGCCGAAGCCCTCGTACCGCTGGCCATGCGCGAGTACTCCATCGCGTCGATTCCGGCCGATGGCATGCTGGAACTGATCGTACGCCAGGAAGTGCATGCCGACGGCAACCTCGGCGTCGGTTCTGGCTGGTTGACCGAGCACGCGCCTGTGGGCAGTTCCATCAGCCTGCGCGTGCGGCGCAACAGCGGTTTCCATCTGCCGGCCCAACCGGCGCCGATGATCCTGCTGGGCAATGGCACGGGGCTGGCCGGGTTGCGCAGCCTGCTCAAGGCACGGATTGCCGATGGTCAGCAACGCCACTGGCTGCTGTTTGGCGAGCGCAATCGCGAGCACGACTACCTGTGCCGAAATGAGCTGGAGGAGTGGCTGATCAATGGTGACCTGGCGCGCCTCGACCTGGCGTTTTCCCGAGACCAGGCACAAAAGATCTACGTACAGGATCGCCTGCGTGAATCGGCGGACCAACTGAAGCAGTGGCTGGCGGACGGTGCGGTGATCTACATCTGCGGCAGCCTTCAAGGCATGGCTTCAGGCGTGGACCAGGTGCTGAACGAGGTGCTGGGTGCCGCCGAAGTGGAGCGCCTGATCGAACAGGGCCGCTACCGCCGCGACGTTTACTGACTCACTGAGATCCCGGTAGGAGCGAGCCTGCTCGCGATGGTCGTTAACGATGACGCGTTCATACAGGATGAGCGCGTTATCCTCAGGTTCATCGTCGGAACGCCGCCCGGAGCAGGCTCGCTCCCACAGGGGCTCGGGTGTGAGTCAAACCGGCTGCAACTTCTGCTCGAATACAGACACCCCATCCAGATCCCGCAACACCACGCTCAATTCCCCGCTCTGCCCTTCGATGTTCACCTCGCCAAAAAACTGAAACCCGGCAAACGGCGAGGCGTTCTGCGTTGGGGATGCCTTCTCGAATATCACTTCTGGGCCAAAGGTTTTATCCAACAAGTCTGGCCCGAAACTGCCCGCATTCAACGGCCCGGCAATGAACTCCCAGAACGGTTCAAAGTCCTGGAACGACGCCCGATCCGGGTGGTAATGATGCGCGGCGCAGTAATGCACTTCCGCGGTCAGGAACAGGAAATTACGCACCTGCCGGGCCCGCAGGAAGCCGAGCAATTCGGCAATTTCCAGCTCGCGCCCCTGGGCCGGGCCGGGATCACCGTTGGCCACCGCTTCCCACCGCGTGACACCGGGGCTGACTTCACCGTCAGGTGCGCCAAGGCCAATGGACATGTCGGCGGCGATCACTTTCCATTGCGCGTTCGAGGCCTGCATTTCGCGCTTGAGCCAGTCCAGTTGCTCACGCCCGAGAAACGGCCTGGCCTCGCCCAGATTGTCGTCGTTGGCCCCGCGATAACTGCGCATGTCCAGCACGAACACATCCAGCAGCGGTCCGTAACCGAGCTTGCGATAGATCCGCCCGCCGCCATCGGCACGCTGCAGGCGCATCGGCGCGTACTCGAGCCAGGCCTGGCGGGCGCGGTCCACCAGGCTGTGGATATCTTTGCTCTGGTAGCGCGCATCCGGCTGCTTGCCGGGCGACCAGTTGTTCAGCACCTCGTGGTCGTCCCACTGCCAGATCTGCGGGACCTCGGCATTGAAGCGCCGGATGTTCTCGTCCATCAGGTTGTAGCGGTAATTACCGCGGTACTCATCGAGGGTCTCGGCGACTTTGCTCTTGGCCTCGGTGGTGATGTTGCGCCACACCCGCCCGCCTTCCGCATTGAGCTGCGCCGGGATCGGGTTGTCGGCGTAAATGGTGTCGCCGCTGTGGATAAAAAAGTCCGGCAGACGCCGGCGCATCGCCTCGTAGATGCGCATGCCGCCAATGTCCGGGTTGATCCCGAAGCCCTGGCCGGCCGTGTCGCCGCTCCACACGAAACGGATGTCGCGCAGGGTTTGCGGCACGCTGCGCAAGTGACCGAACCAGGGCTCACTGGCAACGCCGCTCAGGGCGTCTTCAAACTGCACACGATAGAAAATCGCCTGGTCGGCGGGCAGCCCGGTGAGTTCGATCCGGGCGGTGAAATCAGTGCGCGCATCGACCAGGGGCGAGACGAATCGCCGAGGGTTGGGAAACAGGTTGCGGGTGTCCCACTCCACCACCATCCGCGCAGGGCGGTCGCAGCGGCTCCAGATGATCGCCCGATCGCCCAGCAGGTCGCCGGACTGCACACCGTCGGTCAGTTGCGGCCGATCCTTGAGCGAAGCGATCACCGCCGGCGCCAGCCCTGGCAGCAACAATCCGGCGCCGACCGCTTGAACGACACGACGGCGCCCGGGGTTGAAATCGCTCATGGCGTTCTCCCTGGAGTGGAAAAACCAAAGCATGGCCCCATGACCCTGGCATGACACGAATCTCGCCAACACCATCGATCCCCTGTAGGAGCGAGCCTGCTCGCGAAGAACTCAAGGACATCACGTTCATTCAGGATGCGCGCGTTATCGTTGACGACCTTCGCGAGCAGGCTCGCTCCTACAGTTTTTTGTGTCAGGCCTTGACCGGCTCCAACGCTAATTCAACTGCCTCCGGCCGCTTGACCAGCGCATACACCACCGCCGTCAACAGACTCCCCGCGACAATCGCCAGCAGATACAACAGCGCATGATTGATCGCATTCGGAATCGCCAGCACGAACAACCCACCGTGGGGCGCCATCAGTTTGCAGCCGAAATACATCGACAGCGCACCGGTCAGCGCACCGCCGGCGATGCTCGCCGGAATCACCCGCAACGGGTCTTTCGCGGCAAACGGAATCGCCCCTTCGGAGATGAAGCATAGCCCCAGCACCAGCGCTGCCTTGCCGGCTTCGCGCTCGGTCTGGGCAAACTTGCGTCGGGCGATGAACGTGGCGATGCCCAGGCCAATTGGCGGCACCATACCAGCGGCCATGGTCGCCGCCATCGGCGCATAACTCTGCGATGCCAGCAGGCCCACCGAGAACGCATAGGCCGCCTTGTTGATCGGCCCGCCGAGGTCGACGCACATCATCCCGCCCAACAGCACACCCAGCAGGATCGCGTTGGTGGTGCCCATGCTGTCGAGAAAATGCGTGAGACCGGCGAGCATCCCGGCCACCGGTTTGCCGACCACGTAGATCATCACCAGACCGGTGAACAGACTGGCCAGCAACGGAATGATCAGGATGGGTTTGAGCGCCTCGAGACTCTGCGGCAGACGCGCATATTTATTGATCGCCCTGGCCGCATACCCGGCAAGAAAACCGGCAATGATCCCGCCGATGAAACCGGCGCCCAGGGTGCTCGCCAGCAGTCCGCCGATCATCCCCGGCGCGAGGCCCGGGCGGTCGGCAATCGAGTAGGCGATATAGCCTGCCAGCAGCGGCACCATCAACTTGAACGCGGTGTCGCCACCGATCTGCATCAACGCCGCCGCCAGCGTGCCTTCTTCCTTGAATGCAGTGATGCCGAACACGAACGACAGGGCGATCATCAAGCCGCCGGCAACCACCATCGGCAACATGAACGACACACCGGTCAGCAGGTGTTTATAGACGCCGGTTTTCTCTTGTTTGACCGCTGCATTGGCAGCGCTCGATGTGCTTTCCTGCCGGCCTTCGGCCAAGGCCTTTTGCAGGGTCACTTCGGCTTGCTTGAGGGCGATGCCGGTGCCACAGCGATAGATTTTCTTGCCGGCGAAACGCTCGGTGGCGACTTCGATATCGGCCGCCAGCAGCACCACATCGGCCTCGGCAATCGCTTGTGCGCTCAATGGATTGCGCGCGCCGACCGAGCCCTGGGTTTCCACCTGCAGGTCATAGCCCAGGCGCTTGGCCGCTTGCTGCAAGGCTTCGGCGGCCATGAACGTGTGCGCCACGCCGGTCGGGCAGGCGGTGACGGCCACCAGTCGCGGCGAGTTCTGGGCAATCGCCACGGGTTCTAAGACGGCTTCTACAGCAGCGTAAACCTGAGCGTCCTGCGCACCACGCCGCAGTACGGCTTCGACGTCTTGCAGGGCCTGGGCCGGGGTGCTCTGGAACACCCGCTTGCCAACAAACCGCGACATGTCCACCGGTGCGCTGGTCACCAGCAGCACCCACTCGGCCGCGTCGAGGGTGGCCGCCGACAGTTGCTTTTCAGGGTGCGCGGCGTCGGTGATTTCGACACTGGTGCTCCAGCCCTGACGCTGGGCCGCGGCATCGAGCAGTCGGGCACACAGCACACTGGTGACCATGCCGTTCGGGCAGGCCGTAATGATGGCTAACTTCATGACAAACCCTCTTATTGTTCTGTCAGGGGACGCACGCGTACACCCTGTTCGAGCTGCGCCAATTGCGCCGCATCGCCAATGCCGAAACCGATCTGGGTCACCGCCATCGCGGCAATCGCCGTGGCGGTGCGCAAGGTCTGCTCCGGCGTATCGGCACTGAGCAAACCGTGGAGCATTCCCGCCAGCAATGAATCACCCGCGCCCACCGTGCTGGCGACGCTGACCCTGGGTGGCGTGGCATGCAGCGCCGAGCCGACGCTGAACCAGTTCACGCCTTCGGCGCCGTGGGAAATCACCACATGCTCGATGCCCTGGGCGTGCAAGCGCTCTGCCGCCTCGGCCTGGGCAGTGACCGACACGACCTCGCAGTCCAGTACCTCGGCCAGCTCTTCGGTGTTGGGTTTGATCAGCCACGGAGCGGCCTTGAGCGCCTCGCGCAACGCCTCGCCGCTGGTGTCGAGGGCGACGTTCAGGCCCAGTTGCTTCAAGCGCAAGATCAACGCCTGCAACCAATGCGCACTGACGCCCAACGGCAAGCTTCCGGCGACCACCACCGCATCGTGACCCGGGGCGATCTGCTCCAGTCGATCGATCAACGCCTGCTGCGCCGCTTCGCTGACCTGCGGTCCCGGCCCGTTGATGTCGGTGATGCGGCCGTCGCTTTCGGCCAGTTTGATGTTGCTGCGGGTTTCTCCCGGAACGCGGATGAAGGCATCGACAAAACCGCGCCTGGCGAACAGCGTTTCGAACGCTTGCAGGTTGTCTTCGCCAAGAAAACCACTGACGGTCAATTGATGCCCGAGGTCCGCCAGCACTTGCGCCACGTTCACGCCCTTGCCGGCGGCGTGGGTGTGCATGACATCGCTGCGGTTGACCTGGCCGACTTCAAGGCGCGGCAACTGGACGGTCAGGTCCAGCGCCGGGTTGAGGGTCAGGGTGAGAATCCGGGCCATTACAGGGCCTCCACTAGTGCACGCACTTCATCGGCGCTGCCCACGGCCAGGGCCTGGCGGGCAAGGGTTTGAGTCTGAGTGAAGCCCAGTTCGCGTATTCGCGCCTTGACCTCGGCAATGCTGCGCGCGCCGACACTGAGCTCATCCACCCCGAGGCCGACCAGCACCGGCACCGCCAGCGGGTCCGCCGCCAGCTCGCCGCACACACCGACCCATTTGCCATGGGCATGGGCCGCGCGCACGGTGATGTCGATCAGTTGCAGCACCGCCGGGTGCAAGCCGTCAGCCTGGGCCGACAGCGTCGGATGGCCACGGTCGATGGCGAGCGTGTATTGGGTCAGGTCGTTGGTGCCGACGCTGAAAAAGTCCACCTCTTTGGCCAGCACCGGCGCCAGCAATGCCGCCGACGGTACTTCGATCATGATCCCCAGTTGCAGGTCGGTAACGGGGATTTCCTGGCGCAGGCGTTCGGTCATGTCACGGGCCTGGCGCCACTCGTCGACGCTGCCCACCATCGGGAACATGATCCGCAGCGGGCGGTTGTCGGCCGCCCGCAGCAAGGCGCGCAATTGCGCTTCCATGATCTGCGGACGCTGCAAGGTCAGGCGAATGCCGCGTACGCCGAGGAAGGGGTTCTCTTCCTTCGCGATCGGCCAGTACGGCAGTGGTTTGTCGCCCCCGACATCGAGGGTGCGCACCACCAGCGGCCGTCCGGCCAGGCCGTCGAGGACGCGGCGGTACTCGGCTTCCTGGGTCGCCTCGTCGGGCGCTTGCGGGTGAGCCATGAAAATCAGTTCGGTGCGCAACAGGCCGATGCCTTCGGCGCCCTGCTCCACCGCACTGATGACGCCGGCACTTTCACCGATATTGGCAAACACTTCGACGGCATGGCCGTCGGTCGTCAGTGCCGGCTGGTGGCGCTGCTCGGCCGCGGCCTTCAAGCGTTGTTCGCGGGTATCGCGTTCGACCGTGGCGCGCTGCAAGGTCGCCGCGTCAGCGTCCACGTGCAGACGCCCACGCTGGCCATCGAGCAGCAGCGGCGTACCCGGCGCCAGCAACAACACGCCGGGGCCGGCACCGACCAGGGCCGGGATGCCCAGGGCCCGGGCAACAATCGCGCTGTGTGCCGTCGCGCCACCCCGGGCGGTGAGAATCCCGGCCACGCGAGCCGGGTCGAGACGCGCGACGTCGGATGGACCGACCTCGTCCATCACCAGAATGTACGGCTGATCCGGTTCGCTCGGGGTTTCGATGCCACTGAGTTGCAGCAGTACCCGACGCCCGATGTCGCGCAAGTCGGCAGCGCGCTCGGCGAGCAAGGCATCCTGCAACGCTTCCTGCTGCCGGGCCGCCGCTTCTATCACGAGCATCCACGCCGCCTCGGCGCTTTCGCCCTGCTTGAGGCGCGTATCGACCTCATCGGTCAGCTCCGGGTCGTCGAGCATCTCCTGGTGGGTGATGAAGATTTCGCGGATGGCTTTGCTCTTGCTGCGCTCGATCAGCCCCTGGATGTCACGGCGTACCTGCACCAGGGCTTGCTGGAGACGCTCACGCTCGATGCCGGCAGACTCGCCGCGCAACGGGTAATCGATGGTTTGCAGCACTTGAATATGCGCCGGGCCGATGGCGATCCCCGGCGCGGCTGCAATCGCCTGAACCACACTGCCCGACACCGGAGCGAGGACCACTTCGGCCATCTCGACAACGACTTCGCGTGCCTGGCTGACCGGCGGCAGCGGCTCGACATCTTCACCAAGGCCTTCTTCGATGGCCGTCAACAAGGCCGGCAACGCATCAGCCGCGATCACCGGTTCGGCGATGAACTCCAGGACCTGCCCACGACGGGCGCCGAGGCTGAGCAACTTGCTCAGGCTCTTGACCGACACCGCGCTGTCGTGACCATCGACAATGCGCACGCGGATTTCACCTTCGAAGCTCTTCGCCAGTTGCGCGAGGATCTTCGCCGGCCGCGCATGCAACCCGTGGGCGTTGGCCAAGGCAATGCGCGCGCTGGGCCAGTCGGCGGGCACCTCGCCACCGAGCACTTCGAGGACTTTGCGACTGCTGGTGGCGCGCCCCAACTCATGGCCACGCCCTTCGATCAACAACGCGCACAGGCGTTCGAGCAGGGCTTGATGGGCCTCACCGAGGCTGGCCAGGCAGAACAGTCCATTGAGTGGCTGGCCGAGATAGCGCAGTGGTTTGTCCGGGGTGACAAAAGCCAGGCCAGGACGCTTCACCGTTTGCTCGCTGTGCAACCACCACAGGCCATCACCCAGGGGCAGCGCTTCAACCTGCTGCAGCACGGCAGAGAAACCGTTGCTCACACAGTCGGCCTGACGCAACAAGCGTGCGCCGCGCCAGACCAGCTCTTCGAAATCTTCGGCCGCCACACCCAGGCCGATCATCTGCGCATCCAGCGCCAGCTCCTGCGGCGCGCCTTGCAGCAATTTCAGCAGCGCTTCGGCGGAACCGGCACGACGCAGGGCCTGGCCCAGGTCCGTCTCGCCGAGCGCGCGGGTGAGCAATTGCAACAGACGAAGATGCTCATCGGATTTGGCGGCGATGCCGATCGCCAGGTAAACGATCTGGCCGTCGCCCCAATCCACGCCTTCGGGGAACTGCATCAGGCGCACACCGGTGGTGAACACCAGGTCGCGGGTTTCGGGCGTACCGTGGGGGATGGCAATACCTTGGCCGAGAAAGGTCGAGCCCTGGGCCTCCCGCGCCTGCAATCCGGCGAGATAGCCCTCGGCAACCAGGCCGTCGGCGACCAGATGCCGGGCCAGCAATTGCAGCGCTGCGGATTTGTCCACGGCCGACTGGCCCATGGAAATCTGCTCTACAGTGAGCTCGAGCATGCTTTCTCCTTTTTGGCGCCTTGGGGCACCAGGTATTGTTTTGAATGAGTCAGCCAGGCGCATGGTCGTCACTTTTGGCGGTTTCACGGCAGAACCGGCCAAAGGCGCCTTTAACGTAGAAAATACGCTTGCTGAAACGTTTAATCTAGAATGAATGGCACGTTACTCGATAATGTCCCATCCTTGAAGCTCAACTTGTCGGATGCGTTGCGACAATGGTCGCCTGCCTTAATCGGTTAGGATTGACGAAAATGTCGAGGCAATCTCGAAAAAACAAGGAAACAGCGGGTTGAAACTCAGTGATATCGCCCAGCTTGCCGGTGTGTCCGTCACCACCGCCAGCTATGTCATCAATGGCAAGGCCGAACAACAGCGCATCAGCAGCGCCACCGTCGAACGCGTGCGCGCGGTCGTCGAACAACATGGCTTCACGCCCAATCCTCAGGCCGCCGGTTTGCGCAGCCGGCACACCCGTACATTGGGCTTCATTCTGCCGGATCTGGAAAACCCCAGTTATGCGCGAATCGCCAAATTGCTGGAACAAGGCGCGCGGGCCCGGGGCTATCAGCTGCTGATCGCCAGTTCCGACGATGCCCCGGACAGCGAACGGCAGTTGCTGCAACTGTTCCGCGCCCGACGTTGCGACGCCCTGATCGTTGCCAGCTGCCTGCCGGCCGGCGACGACAGCTATCTGCAATTGCAGGCCAAGGGTATTCCGATCATCGCCATCGACCGGGTCATGGAACCCGAGCATTTCTGTTCGGTGATCAGTGATGACCGCGAGGCCAGCCTGCAACTGACCCGCAGCCTCTTGGAGCCGCAGCCCAAACAGATCGCGCTGATCGGCGCCCGCCCGGAACTGAGCATCAGCCAGGAACGTTGCGCCGGCTTCAAAGAGGCGCTCGCCGGGTTCAAGGGTGAGGTGCTGATCGAAGAAGGCGAATCCTTCAGCCGCGAGTGCGGCAAACAACTCATGGAAGAGTTGCTGCAGCGCCTGGGCCACTTGCCCGATGCGTTGGTGACCACCTCCTATGTGCTGCTTCAGGGGGTGTTCGATGCGCTGCACGACTTCCCGCTGAAAAACCGTCCGCTGCGCCTTGGCACGTTCGGCGACACTCAGTTGCTGGACTTCCTGCCGCTGCCGGTCAACGCCATGGCCCAGCAACATCAGTTGATCGCCGACAAGGCCCTCGAGCTGGCCCTGGCAGCCATCGAGCAGTCGGATTACCGGCCCGGCGTGCAGGCCATCCCGCGGACGTTCAAGCAGCGTATTCTTCAGGACTGAGCCGTGGAGCTGATCGACACCCACACCCACCTGGATTTTCCGGACTTCGACGCCGACCGCCAGGCGTTGCTGGCCGAGAGCCGTGCCCTGGGGGTGCGGCGGATCGTCGTGCTGGGGGTTTATCAGGCCAATTGGCAGCGGGTCTGGGAGCTGGTGCAGAGTGATCCCGACCTGCACGCCGCCTTCGGGCTGCACCCGGTGTATCTGGACGATCATCGACCGCAACACCTGAGCGAACTCGGTGACTGGCTGACTCGACTGGCCGGCCATCGGCAGTTGTGTGCGGTAGGCGAGATCGGCCTGGATTACTTCATCGAATCCCTCGACCGCGACCGCCAACAGGCGTTGTTCGAGGCGCAATTGCAACTGGCGGCGGACTTCAGTCTTCCGGCGTTGATCCACGTGCGGCGCAGCCATGCGGCGGTGATTGCCACACTCAAGCGGTTTCGCCTGAAACGGGCCGGCATCATCCACGCCTTCGCCGGCAGCAAGGAAGAGGCCCGCGAATACATCAAGCTCGGTTTCAAGCTCGGCCTTGGCGGTGCCCCGACCTGGCCGCAGGCGCTGCGCATGCACCGCGTACTCGGTGAGCTGCCGCTGGATTCGGTGGTACTGGAAACCGACTCGCCGGACATGGCGCCCGCCATGTTCCCCGGCCAGCGCAACAGCCCGGCACACTTGCCGGCGATCTGCGCGGCACTGGCGCAATGGATGGCGATCAGCCCGGAACAACTGGCGGCGGCCAGCACCACCAACAGCTGCGAAGTGTTCGGTTGGTAATCAGTCGACGTGAGCCTTGGCGGCTTCGAGGATCAGCGTCAAATGCTGGCGCTGGCGGAAATAACGGACCACTGCGAAGTAAACGAGTACGGCGATCAGCGAAGCATTCAGCTGTTCGATGACACTGAGCATTCCCACCCACTCCATCACCAACGCCACCAGCAGTGCGGTGCAGACCATCACCCGCAGGCTGGCACGCAACGGTGTAAAAGAGTCGAGCGACTTGAAGCGCCTGATCTGTGCCGGGCAACGCAACTGAACCTGTTTCTGGCAGTGGGCACAGGCAAACGCTTCATTGATCGCAATGGCATTGAGTTGCCAGGGTTGAAGCCGCAACGTGCGCTGACAATGCGCACAGCGCCCCTGGACTCCAACTGTTGCAGACATAACCGGGTTTCCTCGATGCGGTAAGTCGCCTGAATCTTCCTTGGTTGAATTTCAGAATCCAGAGCACGGCGAGAATCAGGAGGACTCCTACCCGAAAAAGGAAAAAGTACTACGAAGCTTTCCGACAGTACGCCAAACCTGTGGGAGCAAGCTCGCTCCCACAGAGTCCCGAGAAGAATTTCAAACCCGGAATGCACTGATCAACTGCTTCAACTCCACGACCTGGGCCGACAACGCCCGGCTGGCATCTTCGGTCTGATGCGCACCTTCTGCGGTACGCTCGCCGGCGCGGTTGATCTCGACGATGTTCTGGTCGATGTCGTGGGCCACCGCCGTTTGCTGCTCCACCGCGGCGGCAATCTGCTGGTTCTGGTCGACGATCATGCCCACCGCGCCCAGGATGTTTTCCAGCGCCCGCTGGACCTTCTCCGACTGCCCTACCGTGCCGTTGGCCATTTCATGGCTGGTGCCCATGGCCTTGACCGCCGCGCCGACGCCACCATGGAGCCTGGTGATCATCTGCTCGATCTCTTCGGTCGATTGCTGGGTGCGTTTGGCCAGGGTCCGGACTTCATCGGCGACCACGGCGAAACCACGGCCCTGCTCACCGGCGCGTGCGGCCTCGATAGCGGCATTGAGCGCCAGCAGGTTGGTCTGCTCGGCGATGCTCTTGATCACTTCGAGCACGCGGCTGATGGACTGGCTGTCGCTGGCCAGTTGATTGATCACCAGCACCGACTGATCGATTTCGTTGGCCAGCGCGACAATGCTGCCTTGTTGCGACTCCACCAGACCGCGACCGCTGATGGTCTCGTCGTTGACACTGTGGGCACTGCTCACTGCTGCTGCGGCACTGCGCGCCACTTCCTGGGAAGTGGCCGACATCTGGTTCATCGCCGTGGCCACCTGCTCTATCTGCGTGCGCTGCCCGGCAACGGCCTGGTTGCTTTGCGCGGAGACGTTTTCCACTTGCCCGGCCTGACGCTCGACTTCGCTGACGGTCTGCCCTACCCGCTCGATCAGGTCATGGATTTTCTTCACGGTGCCGTTGAACACCTCGCCCAATTCGCCCAGTTCGTCACGGCTATGAGCGCTGAAAGTCACGGTCATGTCGCCGGCCGCCACCTTGTCCATCACCGCCCCCAGGCGCTTGAGCGTGGTGCGGGTCGAGGCATAGAACGCGCCGTAGAGATAAAAGATCAGCACGAACACGACCGATAACGCCACGGCCTGCAAGACCATGTGCGTACGGTTCTGGTCCAGGCGCTCTTGCAACTGCGGGCCCAGATACTTGAGGGTCGCCTCGTTGAGTTGGTAAGTCTGGTCCATCAGGGCGCTGACCTGATCGTAAAAGCCCTGCCACGGCGCATCGAGGGTATCGGCCATGACCACTTGTTCTTCGAACAGCTCGCTGGCTTTCTTCAACGATGCCCGGCTGCTGTCGGCCTGGGCGGTCAGGGTATCGCGCGCGGCTTTGCTGGACCCCAGGGCATCCTGCAACTTCAGGCCATATTCGGCCTGGAGCTTTTCAATCTGCGCCAACAATTCATCGAAACGGGTACTCGAAGCCGAGTTGATGAACCCCTGCCCCAACGAATAAGAACCCATTGCACGCCCCTCGCCCAGAATCTGGGTGACCCGTGGCGTGACGAGGGTGACGAGTTCGCTCAACTGACGCATGTCGCTCTGGTTGTCGCGACTGAGGCCGGCCTGGCTGGTGATGAGCTGGCTGAAAATCTGCGCACTGCCCACCAGTTTGCCGATCAGGGCACTTTTGCTTTGCAGGGAGTTTTCCGTTTGCTGGGCCTTGAACGCGGCGATCATTTCATCGCGTTTGCCATCGAACACCGCGACTTGCTCCGGGTCGCTGGTCATCGCCGCAAGCCCTTGCAAGCGAGTCAGAATATTCTGCTCAAGGGCGCTGATTTTCGATTCGACATTGCCGGCCTTGCCGGACTGGCCGAGGCTGACATTGATCTGCACCAGGTTGTTCAGGGTTTCCAGATCGCGGCGCAGCGACAGGCTGCTGCCCAACAGGTCGAGGCTTTGCAGTTCAATGCGCGTGGCCTGGAATTCGCGGTAGGAGTCACGCACCAGATAGAAGTTGGTCACCAGCATCGGCACCAGGAACAGTACGCTGATCAGGCTGAACTTCATGCCGAAGCTCAGGCGGTTCATCAGTGCGACAGCGGGATAGAGCAAGCTCTTCACTGGATGTCTCCCTTCAGTTTCTTATTTTTTTTATTGGCAGGCGCAGACAGACAGCAGATAGCCACTATTCGGCGCTATCTCTGTATAACGTAAATCGGCAGGAAGTTTTGTAACTTAAGGTTAACGCCAGGGCGAAACACTCCGGACAAGTGATCGCCCTGTTGAAGGAACTAATGCAGGACCGTCCACAACGCAAACCCGGCATACCAGAGCACTGCGGCACGCAGCAGCAGAGCCCAGATGCGGTCCAGGTTGTTGATACCTTCCACGCCGGCCACAGGTGCCGGAATTTCACCGGCCACCAACCCGACTTTCTCGATCAGTTGCGCAGCGCTGATGTTCCAGTTCAGCAACTCATGCAGCATGACCCGGCTGACCGCGACAAAGTTGCCGACCAACGCCAGGCTTGCCGCCAGCAAACGCACAGGCACCCAGTCGAAGGCGTGACGCAGCTGCCCGGCGCGCTCGACCAGTGCCGGGTTTTTTCCGTGTTCTTCGGCCAGCGCCAGCAACCGATAGCTCAGCGCCGCGACCGGCCCCAACAGGAAGTACCAGAAAATCACCGCAAAAAAACTCTGATAGGCCTCCCACAATAGATGCCCTTCAACCCGCTCCAGGAGTTGCTCGCCACTGTCTGCGCAGATATCCAGATCGCGTTCGGCGACATGGGCCGCTGCTTGCAGGTCTTCCCGCCGCCATGCATCGCGGAACGGCCCGAGGTCGCCCAGCAGGTCACCACGCCCAAGACTGTAGATCACCACCAGCAAATGGATCGGCAACGCCAGCAACCCATAGGCCACCGGTTCGATGACGACCAGCAGCAATCCCAGCAACGCCACCGGCAACAAGACAACGACCGCCAACACCAGCCATGGCCGCCCCGAAAGGCGCGGGCTGGCCTCAAGCTTGTTCAGCTCGTGTGTCCAGCCACTGTCACGCTGAACCCGATGGCGCAGGGCCGAAAATTTCTCGATCCACACCGTCAACAGCAACACCAGAAAACTCATTGCCCTTCCTCTTGTGCCAGAGCGGCGCGATAACGTGCCCAGTCAAACGCCGGCCCCGGATCGGTTTTGCGCCCGGGTGCAATATCACTGTGTCCGCAGATACGCTCTGTGGTGATCGCCGTGAACGCCTGCTGCAACTGGCGGGTCAGGGCTGTCAACGCGCCATATTGCGCGTCGGTGAACGGCTGATCATCCGTGCCTTCGAGCTCGATGCCCACGGAAAAATCGTTACAGGTTTCCCGCCCCTCGAAGCTCGAGACCCCCGCATGCCACGCACGCTCAAGGCATGAGACAAACTGGGTGACAGTGCCGTCACGCTCGATCAGAAAGTGCGCGGACACCCGCAAGTCCGCTATCCCTTCAAAATAGGGATGTTCGGTGACATCCAGACGATTCTGGAAAAATTCCTGCACCTTGCCGGTGGCGAACTGCGCCGGTGGCAGGCTGATGTTATGGATCACCAACAGGGAAATTTCGTCTGTGGGGCGCGCATTGAAGTTGGGTGAGGGGCAGACATGCACTCCCTGAATCCAACCGCTCGCGGAGTCCAACTGCATACCGATTCCTTCAACGTCGACTGTGTTGGCACAGTATGCCGCGATAATCCCCCAAGGCGCGATCACTTGCCACGCTTGAGGCCCTTGAGGTTGCCGATCACCGACTCCAGTGCCCGCTCGAACAGCAGGGTGTCGTCCAGCACTCGCACCACGCCATTGCGCAGCTCCAGTGCCAGGTCGAGGCGATTGCGCTCGAGCACTTTCATGCCGGTGCGATTGACGAAGATGTATTGGCCGGTATTTTCAATGACGGCAACCAGCTTGCAGCGAAGGCTGTTTTCCGCGTCTTCCTGAAATTCGACCCAGCAGCCCACAAGCATTTTATCGACCTGACGCAAGCTCGCATCGTCCGCCAGCAAACGTACCGGCTCGCTGTGCACCTGGCTTTCGTCGGCAATCTGAAGGACGACAGGTGCCAGCACCTCGACCATCGTCGACGCGCTGGCGGGTGAGCCTCCGATTCCCTGCAATGCCTGCTGGTGCAAGCCTTCCAGCTCGCTGAAAAACTCGCTGGTGGCAAATGGATCGAACGCCGACGCGTTCAGTCCGTCGCGCAACGACTTGAGCAAACCCGGGACCAAGGCCAGCATCCTGGCCGCGTCGGGCTCGCGGTGCTGCTGAACGCTCCAGACCAATTGCTCCAGGGTACGCACATCGGCATGCCACTCGGCCGATCGGGCGCCATGCTTGAGGCACGTCAGCAGCAGCACTTTGCTCCAGGCCTGCTGGACAAACGTCACCACGCCTTGCGGCAGGACTTTGCCAAGCAACGCCTGATTCAGCGCCTGCTCGACCTGCTGGCGGGCCAATCCGGTCCTGGCCCGGCCTTCCTCGGCGTCGCGAATGCGTTGCTCGAGCAGTTCGCTGCGACGGCGTTCGTCCTGGGTAAACGCGAGAAAGTCGGCGAGCAACTCGGAAAATATCGCCGGATCATCGACAAACTCATTCAACAAACGCTGCACGACCTGATCGATACGCACGTACAGGCTGTCACGCTGATGATCGTCACACGCACCCCAACCCATGGCCGCACTGGCGATTTCGTTGAGCAGGCGTCGCGCCGGATGACTGCTGCGACTGAAGAAACTCTTGTCGAGCACCGCCACCTTGACCAACGGGATCTGCAATCGGCCGATCAGCGCCTTGAGGGAATCCGGCAGGTTGCGATCATCGAGCATGCATTCGAAAAGCATGGCGACCAGATTGATCACATCTTCATCGGCCTCCGCGAAAATCCGCGACCGGCCGCTTTTGACGCTGACCCGGGTCAGTAACTGTTCGAGCTGGTTGCGCAGGTCGAAATCGTCGACGGCTGCCGGGGCGGGCACGTATTGCTGCAAATGCGACAGCAAGCGCAACAGATCGCGCGTGGAAATCGGCTGTGCCGTGGCACTGACTGCCAGCGTTGACGAAAGACTGCCGCGTACGTTGAACAGCAGCGCCTGCAACGCGGCGAATGCCTCCTGGACATTGTCATCGATCGGCAAGCAGACCGGGGTGCCGCCCTCATCGGCCGATTCGTCGGCGACGCTGATGTCAGGCCGGTCGGCGGTACGGCGCACCGGGGCCGATACAAGGTCGGGCAACACTCCGGTGGCGAGCAGCAGTTGATTGGCTTCGGCGTAAAGCTGATCGGCCTCGCTGAGGACATAACGCTCGAACAACTCGAGGATAATCAGCTTGACCTTGATCGCCAGCCCCAGCTGGCGTGCAGACTGCAAGAAGTACTCGCAGAGCATCGCCGGACTCAGCGGGTTGTTCAGGTCACCCGACTCCTTGCCCAACAAGGCGCGCAGTCGCGTCGTCAGTTGATCCAGGGCGAAACCGTCGCGGTCCAGCACCCGGCTGACCATCGCTTGCACCGCGACCGTACGCTCGCGCTCGTCATCGGCTTGCGCCATCGCAGGATCGGCCGCCAGGACCTGAGGCAACGCCGCGAGCGCCGGGTCGTATTGGCCAAGACGGATGAAGGCACCGAAAAGATGCTCGAGAAACACCCGCTCGATGCTTTTGTGCTTGAGGCGCAAATCGCGCATCGCTTGAAAGAAGATGTACTGCTCGACGTCACAGCGGGCGCGGTCAGCCATTTCGAAGAGAGTGTCATCGGCGTTATCGAACAGCGCCTGCAAGCCATGTCGCAACTGTTGCGCAGCCTTGTCGCGAACCTGGAGAAGAATCGCCGGCAGTCGGGCGAGTGGCGAGTGAGCCACCTGGTCGGTAGTGGCCTTGTGCAGAGGCACTACATTCCCGTCGTTGTGCATTCGGCCTCCCTGGAACGGTGATGCTTTGAATCGTCAAAGTGATGACGTCAAATACAAGGCGAATTATCTGGTAAAAGCTCACCTCTGTGCCAGAAAACTCTGCACTTGCTCTCAAACAGGCGTTTGCTCGGCATCCGCGATCAGCGCCGACAACACCGGGATCCGATCAAATACAGGCGCCAGCGCCAACCGGACACGCTGATGCCTTGGGTTGGCCCGCGCCATGGCCCTATAATCGAGCCACTTTGTTTGTGGAGTCCGTTATGCCGAACCTACGTCTCGCCGATCTGACCGCCGAAATCGAAGCCAACGTGCGCCGTGCGTTGCGTGAAGACATCGGCAGCGGCGACATCACCGCGCAATTGATCCCGGCCGAACGCCTGGCCAAAGCCACCATCATTACCCGCGATGCGGCCGTCATCAGCGGTACCGCCTGGGTGGATAACGTGTTTCGGCAACTGGACCCACGGGTGGCGGTGCACTGGCAGGTTGCCGACGGTGAGCGGGTGACGCCCAACCAGGTGCTGTTCCACCTCGAAGGCCCGGCGCGCTCACTGTTGACCGGTGAACGCAGCGCCCTGAACTTCCTGCAAATGCTCTCGGGCGTGGCGACCCGCGCGCAATACCTGGCGGACTTCGTGGCCGAGACTCAGGTCAAGCTGCTCGACACCCGTAAAACCTTGCCGGGGCTGCGCCTGGCGCAAAAGTATGCGGTGACCTGCGGTGGTTGCCACAACCACCGCATCGGCCTGTATGACGCCTTCCTGATCAAGGAAAACCACATCGCGGCCAGCGGCGGTATCGCGCAGGCCATCACGGCCGCGCACAAGATCGCGCCGGGCAAACCGGTCGAGATTGAAGTGGAAAGCCTGGATGAGCTCAAGGAAGCGCTGGCGGCCGGTGCCGACATCATCATGCTCGATGAACTGAGCCTGGACGACATGCGCGAAGCCGTGCGCCTGAACGCCGGCAAGGCCAAGCTGGAGGCCAGCGGCGGGATCAACGAAAGCACGTTGCTGCCGATCGCACAGACCGGGGTGGATTACATTTCGATTGGTGCGATGACCAAGGATGTGAAGGCGGTCGATCTGTCGATGCGTTTGAGCATCTGAGTACACGTACAAATTGTAGGAGCGAGCCTGCTCGCGATGTACCCGAGAGCGCCACGTTTAACCAATAAACCCGCGTAATCGTTAACGACCATCGCGAGCAGGCTCGCTCCTACAGTTCGGGTCAAACCACCAGATTGTTCATCTCGCAGTACTCTTCCCACTCGACGCCCAACACCTCGGCGGCCTCCCGGTGCAGCTCCAGGCGCTTGGCCTCGTACTCTTCTGGAGTGCTCGTGTACTTGAGGGTCAACTCCCACGGCTGCAAGCCCTGGGCTTCGGCTTCATCCTCGAAGGCCCATTGAATCTGGTCCTTCTGATCATCCGGACTCAAGTCCTTGATCTCGTCCATCAATCCGGACGCGTCCAGCGCGTACTTCTTGAGGGCTTCTTCGTGTCTGGCTTGCTGGCTCAATTCTTTTACGGTCATGGCGTTCTCGTTGATCTGGGGAATGGAAGATGGATCTGGATCATCAAGGATCTCTCTGACGCAAAAAAACCGTATGAAGCACGGTTTATCTGGCCTTCAGAACCATTCGGGATCATCTGAAAACAAGTCTTGCTGGTGCCCGAGACAGGAATCGAACCTGCGACCTTCGCGTTACGAGTGCGCTGCTCTACCGGCTGAGCTACACGGGCGGTGGGCTAAACCTAGCACTGACTTCAGGGGCAGGCAACTTCCGGAACGTCTCAATTTCCTGCAGACAAAAAAATGCCCCACAGCTTTCACTGCAGGGCATTTTTTACAACGCTGAAGCGGTCAGGCGTGAGGCGTGATTAAACGCCCGAAGCCTTGGCTGCTGCCACGTCTTTGATGGACAGCTTGATACGGCCGCGGTTGTCCACGTCCAGTACCAGCACTTCCACTTCCTGGCCTTCTTTCAGGATGTCGGTCACTTTCTCTACGCGAGCGTCGCTCAGCATGGAGATGTGAACCAGACCGTCCTTGCCCGGCAGGATGTTGACGAATGCGCCGAAGTCGACGATGCGCTCAACCTTGCCGACGTAGATCTTGCCGATCTCGGCTTCAGCGGTGATGCCCAGAACGCGCTGACGAGCAGCTTCAGCAGCTTCCTTGGTTTCGCCGAAGATCTTGATCGAACCGTCGTCTTCGATGTCGATCGAAGCCTTGGTTTCTTCACAGATCGCACGAATGGTCGCGCCGCCTTTACCGATGACATCACGGATTTTGTCGGTGTCGATTTTCATCGCGATCATGGTCGGAGCGTTGGCCGACAGTTCGGTACGCGACTGGCCGATGATCTGGTTCATCTGGCCGAGGATGTTCAGGCGCGCTTCCAGGGCTTGGCCCAGAGCGATTTCCATGATCTCTTCGGTGATGCCCTTGATCTTGATGTCCATCTGCAGCGCGGTGACGCCCTTGGCGGTACCGGCTACCTTGAAGTCCATGTCGCCCAGGTGGTCTTCGTCACCCAGGATGTCGGTCAGGACGGCGAATTTCTCGCCTTCTTTAACCAGACCCATGGCGATACCGGCAACCGGCGCCTTCATCGGCACACCAGCGTCCATCAGGGCCAGGGAAGCGCCGCAAACGGAAGCCATGGAGCTCGAACCGTTGGATTCGGTGATTTCCGAAACCACGCGGATGGTGTACGGGAACACGTCGGCGGCAGGCAGCATGGCCGAAACCGAACGACGGGCCAGACGGCCGTGACCGATTTCACGACGACCAGCACCACCCATGCGACCACACTCGCCCACCGAGAACGGAGGGAAGTTGTAGTGCAGCATGAACGGGTCTTTTTTCTCGCCTTCCAGGGTGTCCAGCAGTTGTGCGTCACGGGCGGTGCCCAGTGTCGCGACTACCAGAGCCTGGGTTTCACCACGGGTGAACAGAGCCGAACCGTGGGTCTTTGGCAGAACGCCGACTTCGATGTTCAACGGACGTACGGTCTTGGTGTCGCGGCCGTCGATACGTGGCTTGCCGTTAACGATGTTTTCGCGAACGGTGCGGTATTCGATTTCGCCGAAAGCTGCTTTGACTTCGCTGGAGGAAGGCTGGCCTTCTTCACCGGACAGCTTGGCAACGACCTGATCCTTCAACTCGCCCAGGCGAGCGTAACGGTCGGCCTTGACGGTGATGGTGTAGGCCTGGGAGATCGCTTCGCCGAACTCGGCACGGATAGCGCCCAGCAGTTCGGTGGCTTCTGGCGCAGGAGCCCAGGTCCAGGTTGGCTTGGCAGCTTCAGCGGCCAGTTCTTTAACGGCGTTGATCACAACCTGGAACTCGTCGTGAGCAAACAGTACCGCGCCCAGCATCTGGTCTTCGGTCAGCTCTTTGGCTTCCGATTCAACCATCAGCACGGCGTCCGAAGTACCGGCAACGACCATGTCCAGGCTCGAAGCAGCTTGCTGCTCGTAAGTCGGGTTCAGCAGGTAGCCGGTGCTTTCGTGGAAAGCAACGCGAGCGGCACCGATCGGGCCATCGAAAGGAATGCCGGAGATGGCCAGCGCAGCCGAGGTACCGATCATCGCAGCGATGTCCGGATCGGTCTTCTTGCTGGTGGAAACGACGGTGCAGACAACCTGCACTTCGTTCATGAAACCTTCAGGGAACAGCGGACGGATCGGACGGTCGATCAGTCGGGAAGTCAGGGTTTCTTTCTCGGAAGGACGGCCTTCACGCTTGAAGAAACCACCAGGGATCTTGCCGGCAGCGTAAGTCTTTTCCTGGTAGTGAACAGACAGAGGGAAGAAGCCCTTGCCTGGATCGGCTTGCTTGGCACCGACTACGGTCACCAATACGCTGACGTCGTCGTCAACGGTGACCAATACTGCGCCGGAGGCCTGACGGGCGATACGGCCAGTCTCGAGGGTAACGGTCGACTGACCGAACTGGAATTTTTTGATTACCGGGTTCACGGTGTCCTACCTTCTTTGTGGCTCTTGGGGAACTGGTTTCTTGCGAAATTCTTGGGCAACGCCGGGAATCGGCCCGACACAATTGTCCAGGTGCTACTCAGGTAAAGCAGGTATCCAGATAAAACTTGAGGCTGGGAGCCTGCCATGCACCAGCGGGAAACCCGCTGATGCACGACAGACAACCAACCTCTAGCGCAATCGCTTATTAGCGACGCAGACCCAGGCGAGCGATCAGAGCGCTGTAACGGCTCACGTCCTTGCCTTTCAGGTAGTCCAGCAGCTTACGACGCTGGTTTACCATGCGGATCAGACCACGACGGGAGTGGTGATCTTTACCGTTGGCCTTGAAGTGACCTTGCAGCTTGTTGATGTTGTGGGTCAGCAGTGCAACTTGCACTTCTGGCGAACCAGTGTCACCAACGGCTTGCTGGTAGTCAGCAACGATTTGAGCTTTTTCTTGAACGTCGAGAGCCATGAGGCAATCCTTTTATCAGGAAACTGTTTCAGAAAAACAGTTTCAACAGGCCAGGGACAAATCCCTGTATCTATAAATGAGTCGTGACCGTGCCTGTTAACAGCCACACTCGCCGACCTGCTGTTACACAGGCCGGTTCCGGTCATTCTGACCGAATCAAACGACGCGGCGCGATGCGCCCGTCTTCGCTCACTTCACCGATACCGATGAAGCGACCATTGTGATCCTGTACCCGCACCATGCCGAACTTCGGAGCATCCGGGGCACGTACCGGCTGGCCGTTGAGCCAGTAGAACGCGCTCGCTTCGGAGAACTGCAACAGTGGCCAATCCAGCAGGCCGCTGTCCGATGGCATCAGGAAGCGATCGACCGCTTCGTTGCCGCCTTCGGCATGTACCGCTTCCAGCTCTTCCAGGGTTACCGTCTGCGCCAGGGTGAATGGCCCGGCCTGGGTACGTCGCAGTTCTGCAACGTAAGCGCCACAACCGAGTTGCTCACCGATATCCTCCACCAGGGTACGGATATAGGTGCCTTTAGTGCAATCCACCGACAGCCGCGCAGTATCGCCTTCGAAGGCCAGCAATTCCAAGCGCGTAATAGTAACAGAACGCGGTTCGCGCTCCACTACTTCGCCTGCACGCGCCAGCTTGTACAGCGGCTGGCCATCGCGCTTGAGCGCCGAGTACATCGGCGGTATCTGACTGATTTGCCCACGAAATTTCGGCAGCACAGCTTCGATATCGGTGCGACCAACGGTCACCGGACGCTCCTGCAAAACTTCACCTTCGGCGTCCGCCGTGGTGGTGGTCTTGCCCAGTTGCGCCAGGGTTTCATAACCCTTGTCGGAATCGAGCAGGTATTGCGAGAACTTGGTGGCCTCGCCGAAGCACAGCGGCAACACGCCGGAGGCCAGCGGGTCGAGACTGCCGGTATGACCGGCCTTCTCGGCGTTCAGCAACCAGCGAACCTTCTGCAAGGCCGCGTTGGAGGTGAACCCCAGCGGCTTGTCGAGAAGGATAATGCCGCTGACGTTACGACGGATACGTTTGACCTGAGCCACCGATTACTCCTTGGTGTCTTCGGCTTCTGCCGCAACCGGATGCTGATTGTCTTCAGCCACTGCGCGCTCGATCAATGCCGACAGATGCGCACCACGCACGACGCTTTCGTCGTAGTGGAAGTGCAGCTGTGGAACGCTGCGCAACTTCATCTCGCGAGCCAGCTGCATGCGCAGGAAACCGGCGGCAGAGTTGAGCACCTTGATGCTTTGTGCAATTTCTTCGGCGCTGTCCTGCCCCATCACGGTGATGAAGATCTTCGCGTGACCGACGTCACGGCTGACTTCCACAGCGGTAATGGTGACCAGGCCGACGCGCGGGTCTTTGACTTCACGACGGATCAGTTGTGCCAGCTCGCGCTGCATCTGATCGCCGATACGTTGGGTACGGCTATATTCTTTTGCCATGTCTTGTTACCTGTTACTGCCCCACGGTGAAACCCGCAAGGTCTGAAAGCGGCAAACGCCCGGCCTGACAAAAGCCAGACCGGGCGTTGCGTTTAGAGTCCTGGTGACGAGTTGCGCACTTGCATGCGGCTAGCCGTCACGGCTCTTGAAGTGCGCGAATTAGAGGCTGCGAGCAACCTGCACCTTCTCGAAGACTTCGATCTTGTCACCGACTTTAACGTCGTTGTAGCTCTTCACGCCGATACCGCATTCCATGCCGGCACGTACTTCGGAAGCGTCATCCTTGAAGCGGCGCAGGGATTCCAGCTCGCCTTCGAAGATAACGATGTCTTCACGCAGTACACGGATCGGACGGTTACGGTGAACGACACCTTCGACAACCATGCAACCGGCGATCGCGCCAAACTTCGGCGAACGGAACACGTCACGCACTTCGGCGATACCCAGGATGTTCTCGCGAACATCGCTGCCGAGCATACCGGTCAGGGCTTTCTTGACGTCTTCGATGATGTCGTAGATCACGTTGTAGTAACGCATATCCAGACCTTCCTGCTCGACGATCTTGCGCGCGCCGGCATCGGCACGCACGTTGAAGCCGAACAGTACAGCGTTGGAGGCCAGTGCCAGGTTGGCGTCGGACTCGGTGATACCACCGACACCGCCACCCACTACACGCACTTGCACTTCGTCGTTACCCAGGCCGTTCAAGGCACCGTTCAACGCTTCCAACGAACCACGAACGTCGGATTTGAGGACGATGTTAAGCGTCTTCTTCTCTTCCTGGCCCATGTTTTCGAAGATGTTTTCCAGCTTGCCGGCGTGAGCACGAGCCAGTTTGACTTCGCGGAACTTGCCTTGACGGAACAGAGCCACTTCACGGGCTTTCTTCTCGTCGGCAACCACGCTCATCTCGTCGCCAGCGTCCGGGGTACCGTCCAGGCCGAGGATCTCGACAGGGATGGCCGGACCGGCTTCCTTGATTGGCTTGCCGTTCTCGTCGAGCATGGCACGTACACGGCCATAGTTCGAACCGACCAGGACCATGTCGCCCTGGCGCAGGGTACCGTCTTGAACCAGAACGGTAGCCACCGGGCCACGGCCCTTGTCCAGACGGGACTCAACCACCACACCACGGCCAGGAGCCGATGGCGTTGCAGTCAGTTCCAGGACTTCGGCTTGCAGCAGTACGGCTTCGAGCAGTTCGTCGACGCCGGTACCCATCTTCGCCGAAACCGGTACGAATGGAGTGTCGCCACCCCACTCTTCCGAGGTCACACCGTGTACCGACAGTTCGCTACGGATGCGATCGAGATCAGCGCCCGGCTTGTCGATCTTGTTCACTGCAACAACCAGTGGAACACCGGCCGCTACTGCGTGCTGGACAGCTTCAATGGTCTGCGGCATTACGCCGTCGTCCGCTGCAACCACCAGGATCACGATGTCGGTCGCCTTGGCACCACGGGCACGCATTGCGGTAAACGCAGCGTGACCAGGGGTGTCGAGGAACGTCACCATGCCACGGTCGGTTTCAACGTGGTACGCACCGATGTGCTGGGTGATGCCACCGGCTTCGCCAGCAGCAACCTTGGCACGACGGATGTAGTCGAGCAGGGAAGTCTTACCGTGGTCAACGTGGCCCATTACGGTCACGACTGGTGCACGGGAAACGGCCTCGCCTTCAAACTTCAGGGACTCGGCCAGGGAATCTTCCAGGGCGGTGTCGCTGACCAGGGTCACTTTGTGGCCCAGTTCTTCAGCAACCAACTGGGCAGTTTCCTGGTCCAGTACCTGGTTGATGGTCGCTGGAGTACCCAGTTTGAACATGAACTTGATGATTTCAGCAGCCTTGACCGACATCTGTTGAGCGAGGTCGCCCACAGTGATGGTCTCGCCGATCTTCACTTCGCGCACGACAGGGCCGGTTGGGCTCTGGAAACCGTGGGCGTTGCGCTTCTTCAGCTTGGCCTTGCCGCGACCACCACGACGGAAGCCATCGCTTTCTTCGTCGGTAGTACGTGGGGCAACGCGTGGAGCAGGCGCCTTTTCCTTGACCGAAGCACGATGCGGAGCGTTTTTGCGCTCGCCATCGCCGCTACCGCGACGATTGTTGTCATCGGCACGTGGTTTGTCCGGACGACGCTGTTCATCGCGCTTGCGAGCGTCTGCTGCTGGAGCCGGAGCGGCTGCCACGACCGGTGCGCTTTCGCGCACTGGCTCGGCTACCGCAGCAGGCGCTGCAACAGGTTCGGCTGGAGCGGTCGACGCAGCAGCAGGCTGGCGACGCGCTTCTTCTTCGGCGCGACGCTTGGCTTCTTCTTCAGCCTTCTGACGTGCAGCATTTTCTACTGCGCGACGTTCATCCAGTTCACGCTTGCGCTCGGCTTCGATTTCTTCCGGGCTGCGCTGTACGAAGACTTTTTTCTTGCGTACTTCAACGCTGATGCTTTTGCTGCCAGCAACACGCAGGGTGCTGGTGGTTTTACGCTGCAGCGTAATCTTGCGTGGTTCTTCCACTTTCGCCTTGTGGCTGCTTTTCAAGTGAGTCAGCAACGATTGCTTCTCACTGTCAGTCACACTTTCTTCGGCGGCGGTGTGCGGCAGACCTGCCTCACGCATCTGCTGCAACAGGCGCTCTACCGGTGTTTTGACCTCATCGGCCAGTTGTTTCACCGTGACTTGCGTCATGCACTTCTCTCCTCAGGCCGCGCCTAATTACTCGAACCAGTGGGCTCGGGCGGCCATGATCAACTTGCCGGCACGATCATCGTCAATGCCGTCGATGTCGAGCAGGTCGTCAATAGACTGCTCGGCCAGGTCTTCGCGGGTAATTACGCCGCGCACCGCCAGTTCCATCGCCAAATCCTTGTCCATACCCTCAAGCGAGAGCAGGTCTTCGGCCGGATGGGCGTCTGCCAGCTTTTCCTCAGTAGCGATGGCTTTGGTCAACAAACGATCCTTGGCACGAGCGCGAAGCTCGTTGACGGTTTCCTCGTCAAAGCCGTCGATGTTGAGCATTTCTTCCAACGGTACGTAGGCAATCTCTTCCAGGCTGGTGAAGCCTTCATCTACCAGCACCTGCGCCAGGTCTTCGTCGACTTCCAGCTCGTCGATGAAGTTGCGCAGGATGTCGCCGGTTTCTGCTTGCTGCTTAGCCTGGATGTCCGATTCGGTCATCACGTTCAGGGTCCAGCCAGTCAACTGGCTGGCCAGACGCACGTTCTGACCACCGCGACCGATGGCCTGAGCCAGATTGTCTGCGCCAACGGCGATGTCCATTGCATGGGCATCTTCGTCAACGATAATTGCCGCAACCTCGGCCGGGGACATGGCGTTGATCACGAACTGAGCCGGGTTGTCGTCCCACAGAACGATGTCAACACGCTCACCGCCCAACTCGCCCGACACTGCCTGGACGCGCGAACCGCGCATACCGATGCAAGCGCCCTGCGGGTCGATGCGTTTGTCCTTGGAGCGGACGGCGATCTTGGCGCGGGATCCCGGATCACGGGACGCAGCCATCACTTCGATCAGGCCTTCGGCAATTTCCGGCACTTCGATGCGGAACAACTCGATCAGCATTTCCGGCGCGGTACGCGACAGGATCAACTGCGGGCCGCGGTTCTCGGTGCGGATTTCCTTGAGCAGCGCACGCAGACGCACGCCAACCCGGAAAGTTTCGCGAGAAATGATGTCTTCACGGGCCAGCAACGCTTCAGCGTTGTTGCCCAGATCAACGATCACGTTGTCGCGGGTTACTTTTTTCACGGTGCCGGAGATGATTTCACCCAGGCGCTCGCGATAAGCGTCTACAACCTGAGCGCGCTCGGCTTCGCGAACTTTCTGCACGATGACTTGCTTGGCAGTCTGTGCAGCAATGCGCCCGAATTCGATGGACTCGATTTTCTCTTCGACAACGTCACCGACCTTGGCGCCAGGATGCGTTTCAGCAACCTTGCTCGGCCAGGTTTCGATGGCCGGATCGTCCAGGTCTGCTTCCTCGACGACCGTCCAGCGACGGAAAGTCTCGTAGGCACCGGTGTGGCGATTGATTTCCACACGCAGATCAACTTCGTCTTCGAAACGCTTTTTGGTCGCAGTGGCCAGGGCCAGCTCCAGCGCTTCAAAAATAACGTTTGCCGGTACACCCTTTTCGTTGGATACCGACTCAACAACCAGCAGTACTTCTTTGCTCATCGTACGCCTCGCCTTTCGCAAGCCATTGGATCCGCGGGATCCGCAGTAT
The DNA here is from genome assembly GCF_054668285.1 of Pseudomonas sp. S2_H10. Lineage (NCBI taxonomy): Bacteria > Pseudomonadati > Pseudomonadota > Gammaproteobacteria > Pseudomonadales > Pseudomonadaceae > Pseudomonas > Pseudomonas sp. S2_H10. The sequence goes on along the minus strand of NZ_CP162754.1, from coordinate 4,559,389 downwards.
CTGGCACGCCTCAGTCAAAACTGGGAATAATGTTGGCCTTGTCGATCATATCGATCGGCAACAGGAACTCATGGTCTTCTACCTGCACCACGACATCCTGCTCTTCTACGCCGCGCAGAAGGCCCTGAAAGTTGCGTCGTCCTTCAAAAGGCGAGCGCAGCTTGATCTTCACTTGTTCACCGGCAAATTTTGCAAACTGCTCAAGAGTGAACAGAGGGCGTTCCATGCCAGGCGAGGAAACTTCAAGGGTGTACTCAACGGTGATTGGATCTTCAACATCCAGCACACCGCTGATCTGACGGCTGACGATGGCACAATCGTCCACCAGCACGCCGCCCTCTTTATCGATATAAACGCGCAACATCGAGTGACGACCCTGAGCCGAAAACTCGATACCCCAGCATTCATAGCCTAGGGCCACGACCACCGGGGCCAGCAAGGCCTGCAACTCTTCTAGCTTGCTCGACACCTGAACCCCCTAGTGCATGTATGTGCATGCTATGCAAAATAAAAAAATGGGCGAAACGCCCATCCTTGAAACGCCGTCGAACAGCGGCGTAGAAAGTGTCCAGCTAACAAAAAGCCCCTGAAAAGGGGCTCCTTAAACTGGTTGCGGGGGCCGGATTTGAACCGACGACCTTCGGGTTATGAGCCCGACGAGCTACCAGACTGCTCCACCCCGCGACAAAGCTGGGGCGGAAGTATACGACCGATCCCCTACAGGGTCAATGTAACCTTCCACCTGCAAGAAAGCCCGCAACAGCGGGCTCTCCTGACTAATTGGTACCGAGAAGGGGACTCGAACCCCTACACCCTATGGGCACAACCACCTCAAGGTTGCGTGTCTACCAATTCCACCACCTCGGCAATACTACGTTTGAAACCCTTCTTACTTCTGCTCTTGAGCTGGAGGCACGTCAGTCGCTGGAGTAGCCGACTTTTGCTCTTGAAGCACCGGGACATCATCAGAAGCCGGTTGTTGCTTTGGAACTTCCAGTACCGCTGGGTTTGGCAGACCTACTTGAGTCAGCTGGTGAGCCTTCTCTTTAGCAAAGTAACCTAACCCCAAGCTGGTTATGAAAAAACCTGCGGCAAGTATAGCAGTAAACTTACTAAGAAAGGTAGAGGAACCTTGGCTTCCGAACACAGTATTTGAAGCACCTGCTCCGAAAGACGCACCAGCGTCCGCACCTTTACCCTGCTGCAGCAAAACCAGAGCAACTACGCCCAATGCACCCAGCAGATGAAAAACGACTACGACTGTTTCCAGCATTTTTTCAGTTTCCCGCGGCGCGACAAATCGCACCGAACTCATCTGCATTCAGGGAAGCCCCACCAATGAGACCCCCATCGATATCCGGCATGCCGAACAGTTCGACCGCATTGGCCGCCTTCACGCTGCCGCCGTATAGAAGCCGCACACCTTGTGCGACTTCAGAATTCTCTGCCGCCAACTGAGCGCGGATGGCTGCATGCACATCCTGCGCCTGTTGCGGCGTTGCAGTCAGCCCGGTGCCAATGGCCCAGACCGGCTCGTAAGCGATCACTGCCTTGGCAAAGGCACCGACACCCAGCTCCTCAATGATACTGCCAAGCTGACGCGAGACAACCTCAAGAGTTTTTCCGGCTTCGCGCTGCTCAAGGGTTTCCCCTATGCACAACACCGGAGTCAAGCCACATGCCTGTGCCGCTGCGAACTTGCGAATCAGCACTGCGTCCTGCTCGCCCATGATCTGGCGGCGTTCGGAGTGCCCGACAAGTACCAGGGAACAACCTGCATCCACCAACTGACTCGGTGCAACTTCACCGGTCAACGCACCTTGTCCGGATTCCACCGCAGAATTCTGCGCGCCGACCGAAATCGACTTTCCTTCCAGGCCATCAATCACTTGATTGATATGCAGGAAAGGCGGGAATACCGCGACATCAACACCGCTCGGCAAGGCCAAGTCACGAAGGCCGTTGATCAGCTCAGCGACGCTGGCGCGGGTACCGTGCATCTTCCAGTTACCAGCTACCATAGGGCGACGCATGCTGTACCTCGTCGGTCAAAGTGGGCGCAGATGTTACCCAACACAATCAAGGCTGGCAAGCCGAATTCAGGCAGAAACTTCAGTAACCAGTTTTGCCAGCTCTTCGGCATAGCCGCGAACCAGGGTTTCCTCTTCGCCTTCGACCATCACACGCACCAGCGGCTCGGTCCCGGACTTGCGCAACAGGACCCGGCCACGACCTGCCATTGCCTTGGTAACGCGATCGCTGGCTTCTTTGACCGCTGGATGCTCGAGGGGATTTGCACCGCCACCGAAACGCACATTGATCAGCACCTGCGGGCATTTGCGCAGCGCCTGACGCGATTGCGCCAGACCTTCGTCGCGTGTGCGCAGTGCCATCAGCACCTGCAGCGCGGCAATGATTGCATCACCCGTGGTGGTGTGGCTGAAGCACACGACGTGCCCGGAGTTTTCACCACCCACGATCCAGCTGCGCTCCAACAGCTCGGCAATCACATAGCGGTCACCGACGTTGGCACGCACGAATGGAATACCCAGGTCAGCCAGGGCCAGTTCCAGCCCCAGGTTGCTCATGAGGGTTCCGACCACGCCGCCCTGCAGCTTGTCGCGCAAATGCAGATCGCGGGCAATGATGAACAGCAATTCGTCACCATCGACCACCGCACCTGTGTGATCGACCATCTGAACCCGGTCACCATCACCATCGAAGGCGATACCCAGGTCGGCATGCTCGGCAATGACGGCAGCCTGCAGCGGCCCCATATGGGTCGAACCGCAGTTGTCGTTGATGTTCAGACCGTTGGGCTGAGCCGAGAGCACCACAACTTCAGCACCCAACTCACGAAACACGCTCGGCGCCACTTTGTAGGTCGCACCGTGAGCGCAGTCGATCACGATCTTCAGGCCCGAGAAGCTGGTGCCGGTCGGTACGCTGCTCTTGCAGAATTCGATATAGCGGCCCGAGGCGTCGTTGATACGCGACACTTTGCCGATCTTGCTCGACTCCACCACAGTCATTGGCGTGTCGAGCAACTCTTCAATCATCAGCTCGACCTCATCCGGAAGCTTGGTGCCCTTTCCGGAGAAAAACTTGATGCCATTGTCATCGTGCGGATTGTGCGAGGCGCTGATGACGATGCCTGCTTCGGCATGAAAGGTACGCGTCAGGTAGGCAATCGCCGGAGTCGGCATCGGACCGAGGAGCATCACATCGGCACCCGCGGAGGTAAGCCCCGCCTCAAGCGCAGACTCGAACATGTAGCCGGAGATCCGGGTGTCCTTGCCTACCAGTACCTTGCAGGCGCCCATCTTGCGAAACGCCATACCGGCAGCCCAGCCGAGCTTGAGCATGAAATCAGGAGTGATCGGGTATTGCCCGACACGCCCACGAATACCATCGGTGCCAAAATATTTTTTGCTCATAAGTGCTCCATCATTCTTATTCGGCTGATTCCACTGCGGCGATCATGCGCACCACATCCACTGTTTCGGCTACATCATGGACGCGCAATATACGCGCACCTTTCGCCGAAGCCAGCGCCGCGAGCGCCAAACCGCCATACAGCCGGTCTCCCACCGGACGATTCAATGCCTGACCAATCATGCTCTTTCGCGAAACCCCGACCAACAGGGGCCGCCCCAGGGCATGCAGGGCTTCCATATGTTTGAACAAGCTCAGATTGTGCTGCAAGGTCTTGGCGAAGCCAAAGCCGGGATCAAGAATGATCCGCTCGGCCGGGATACCCGCCAATGAACACTGAACCATGCGCTCGGCGAGAAACTCACCGACTTCCCTTGTAACGTCCTGATACTGCGGATTGTCCTGCATATCGCCGGGTTCGCCCAGCATATGCATCAGGCAAACCGGCAGACCGGTGGCCGCTGCGGCATCCAGCGCACCATCGCGACGCAATGAACGCACGTCATTGATCAACCCGGCGCCCAGGCGCGCAGTTTCACGCATGACCGCTGGCGTGGAGGTATCGACCGATATGATCACATCCAGCTCGCGATTGATGCGCTCGACAATGGGCGCCACGCGTTCCAGCTCTTCCAGCGGCGATACGACCCTGGCACCGGGACGGGTGGATTCGCCACCGACATCGATCAGCGTCGCGCCGGCCGCCACCATGGCTTCGGCGTGGCGCATGGCCGCGTCGAGCTGGCTGTATTGGCCACCATCGGAGAAAGAATCAGGAGTGACATTGAGAATACCCATGACATGCGTCTGGGCCAAATCAAGAACCCGGTTGCCGCAAGGCAACCGGGTCGAGGACTGAACAGAAGTCATTTCAAACCTTATACGTCAGCAGCAGGACCGCCGATCGGTGTTTCCGGGCGCTCGTCCTGCACCACCGGAGGGGTGCCGGAGGTACCGGTGCCACCCGACCAGTCGCGCGGCTCGCGCGGCGTACGCCCCGCCATGATGTCGTCGATCTGCTCGGCATCGATAGTTTCGTACTTCATCAAGGCATCGGCCATGGCGTCGAGCTTGTCACGGTTGTCCGTGAGGATCTGTTTCGCCGTGCCGTAGCACTGATCGATGATGCTGCGCACTTCGGAGTCGATCAGCTTGGCTGTCTCACCGGAGAAGCTTGCACTCTGACCGCCACCGCCGCGACCGAGGAACACTTCACCCTCTTCTTCGGCATACATCAACGGGCCGAGTTTTTCCGAAAGACCCCACTTGGTCACCATGTTCCGCGCAATCTGGCTGGCGCGCATGATGTCGTTGGAGGCACCGGTGGTCACGCCATCGAAGCCCAGGGTCATTTCTTCAGCGATACGACCGCCGTACAGCGAGCAGATCTGGCTGATCAACGCACGCTTGGACAGGCTGTAACGATCTTCTTCCGGCAGGAACATGGTCACACCCAGCGCTCGACCGCGCGGAATGATCGACACCTTGTACACCGGATCATGCTCAGGCACGACACGCCCCACAATGGCGTGGCCCGCCTCGTGATAAGCCGTGTTCTGCTTTTCTTTCTCGGACATGACCATGGATTTGCGCTCGGCGCCCATCATGATCTTGTCTTTGGCCAGTTCGAATTCTTTCATTTCGACGATGCGCTTGCCGGCACGGGCAGCGAACAGCGACGCTTCGTTGACCAGGTTGGCCAGGTCGGCACCGGAGAAGCCAGGAGTACCACGTGCGATCACGGCCGGGGCAACGTCGTCGCCCATTGGCACTTTACGCATGTGAACCTTGAGAATCTGTTCGCGGCCACGGATGTCCGGCAGACCGACCACCACCTGACGGTCGAAACGACCCGGACGCAGCAGCGCAGGGTCCAGTACGTCAGGACGGTTGGTCGCGGCAATCACGATGATGCCGTCGTTCATTTCGAAGCCGTCCATCTCGACCAGCAACTGGTTGAGAGTCTGTTCGCGCTCGTCGTGACCACCACCCATGCCGGCACCACGATGGCGACCGACCGCATCGATTTCGTCGATGAAGATGATGCATGGCGCGTGTTTCTTGGCCTGTTCGAACATGTCGCGAACACGGCTGGCACCCACGCCGACGAACATCTCGACGAAGTCGGAGCCGGAAATGGTGAAGAACGGTACCTTGGCTTCGCCGGCGATAGCCTTGGCCAGCAAGGTTTTACCGGTACCCGGAGGACCGACCATCAGTACGCCGCGTGGAATGCGACCACCCAGGCGCTGGAACTTGCCCGGATCGCGCAGGAACTCGACCAGTTCACCCACTTCTTCCTTGGCCTCGTCGCAACCGGCAACGTCAGCCAGGGTAGTCTTAACCTGATCCTCGGAGAGCAGGCGCGCCTTGCTCTTGCCGAAGCTCATCGGCCCGCCCTTGCCACCGGCACCGCCCTGCATCTGCCGCATGAAGAACATGAATACGGCAATGATCACCAGGATCGGGAAGCTGGCGACCAGGAGTTGAGTCCAGATGCTTTGCTGCTCAGGCTGCTTGCCTTCGACCACGACGTGGTTATCCACCAGGTCGCCGATCAGGCCGTTGTCCTGGATCGCCGGGCGAATGGTCTTGAAGCTGTCGCCATCGTTGCGTTTGCCGGTAATCACGTAGCCATCAACCGCCACGCGCTCGACCTTGCCATCCTTGACCTGCTGGATGAAGTCGGAATAGTTGAGGGTCTGCGGCTCGTTAGGGCTGGAGAAGTTGTTCATCACCGTCACCAGGACAGCCGCGATGATCAACCACAGGATCAGATTCTTTGCCATATCGTTCAATTAACTACCCTCTGAAGCAAGCTCCGCTACTGGCGCGCGCTTCGCATGATATTCACCGGCCTAACTTACTACATTACCTACAACTTGGCAGGCGCCGTCTGTAACCCTTTGTGAAACACTTTCTACACAATATTCGCTTATGCACGCGAGGCGAAATACGAAAAACCTATCGCCCCGGCCAAAAAAGCTCGTTTTATTCACTGCGACCGCGATAGCCCCAAGCCAGCATGTATTGCTCGCGAGAGCTGCCACGAGAAGAATCCGGCTTGATCATCTGGATCTTGTCGAATTTCTTACGGGCGTCCTTCAGGTAAACATCGAAACCTTCACCCTGAAAAATCTTGATCACGAAATTACCACCAGGCTTGAGTATCCGCTCCGCCAGATCAAGCGCCAGCTCACACAGGAACATGGCTTTGGGCATGTCCACTTCAGGCGTACCACTCATATTGGGGGCCATATCGGAAATCACAAGGTCCACCTGCGAATTACCCACGGCCTCAAGGATCCGAGCGAGCACTTCGTCCTGGGTGAAGTCACCCTGAATGAAAGTTACGTCCGGAATGCTGTCCATTTCCAGGATGTCCGAGGCGATCAGACGCCCCTGACCACCGATCAGCCGACTGGTAACCTGCGACCAGCCACCGGGCGCTGCACCCAGGTCGACAACGCTCATGCCCGGACGAATCAGTTTGTACTTCTCCTGGATTTCCAGAAGCTTGTAACTCGCCCGCGAGCGGTAGCCGTCCTTCTGCGCCTGCTTCACATAGGGATCATTGACATGTCTTTTCAGCCACTCAAGGCTTGTCTTGGAACGCGCCATTGGGCACCTCGATGATAAGGGTCGTGATTAGTTGGGCGGAGTCACGAACCCTCGGGTAAAATGGCCGCCATTTTACAGAATCCAGACGAAAGGGTCAGATTATGCCGCTCACTCAAGAGCAGAAGAAACAGTACAAATCCATTGGCCACCATCTGAAACCGGTTCTGATTGTGGCAGACAATGGTTTGACTGAAGGTGTGTTAGCCGAACTCGAACGCGCATTGGCGGATCACGAACTGATCAAGATCAAGCTCAACATCCTTGATCGCGAATCGCGCCTGGCGTCCATTGCAGAGCTCTGCAAGGTCGGCAAAGCGGATCTGGTCCAGGTCATCGGCAAGATGGCACTGATCTACCGCAAGAACTTCAGCGTCAACAAGCAGCTGTCGAACGTCCATCGTTTCAAGTGATGGCAAGGGTCAGGGGTGTGCTTCGCGCACCCTGCCACTCCATCCCGGCACCGGCTGCAACACCAGCACCAGCCCGGAAAACCCCAGGACAAGATAGCTGAACGCCTGCCAACGCAACGCATCCGGCCAGCCGAAACGCACCACGAAGTACATCGCGCACGCATACAGCGCCATCAACAGCAGTTGTCCGCGATTATCTCGCCATAGACTGACAAGGCCCTCGGCCTTAACCAGCACCAAAGCCTGAAAAATCACACACGCCGTAGCGAATCCCACTACCAGCGCATTGAGCGTGCCTGCGACTTCATCGATCAGCAGCGGCGCCAGGCCTATTCGCCCGAGCATCGGCAACAGACCGATTTGCAACAGCCACAAGCCGCCGACCCACAACATCTGGGTCAGCTGCCAAAGCATGGCGCCCGCACGAAGCGGGCGCCGGCTTTCAGATGTGACGAACTTCGACAATCTCGTACTCGATAACGCCACTTGGCGTTTTCACCGCAACCACATCGCCCTCTTCCTTGCCGATCAAGGCACGAGCCAGGGGCGAGCCGACCGAAATCTTGCCAAGTTTGAAGTCAGCCTCATCCTCACCCACGATGTGGTAAGTGACGCTTTCATCAGTCTCGACGTTGGCGATTTCGACGGTGGTGCCGAAGATAACCTTGCCAGTGTGAGGAATGGTCGTGACGTCGATGATGACCTGGTTCTGAATCCGGCCTTCGATGTCACGGATCCGCGCCTCGACCATACCTTGCTGCTCGCGAGCAGCGTGGTATTCGGCGTTTTCCTTCAAGTCACCCAACTCGCGGGCCGTACCGATGTCCTGGCTCAGCTTCGGACGTACGACCTTGGTCAGGTGAGTGTGCTCTTCTTCCAGGGCGCGAGCGCCCTGAACGGTCATTGGGTACTTCGTTATGCTCATGCCTTCAATCCTGCGTGTAGATCCTGCAAGCGGCGCACGGTCTTCTCGGGACCGAACTTCAGCGCTTCGCAGATAGCTTCGCCAGCAGCAATGGTGGTGGTGCAGTAGATCTTGTGCTGCAGGGCGTTGCGACGAATGGAATAGGAATCAGCGATCGACTGACGGCCTTCGGTGGTGTTGATGATCAGGGTGACTTCGTCATTCTTGATCATGTCGACCACGTGCGGACGACCCTCGGTCACCTTGTTCACGCGGCGTACTTTCAGGCCTGCAGCCTCGATCAGCTTGGCAGTACCGGCGGTAGCGACCACTTCGAAGCCCAAGTTGATCAGATCACGGGCCACGCCCGCAACCAGCGGCTTGTCGTCGTCACGCACGCTGATGAACGCAGTACCGCCGGTCGGCAGCACTTCGCTGGCGCCCATCTGGGCCTTGGCGAACGCTTCACCGAAGGTGTCGCCCACGCCCATCACTTCACCGGTGGACTTCATCTCTGGGCCGAGGATCGGGTCAACGCCAGGGAATTTGGCGAACGGGAACACCGCCTCTTTCACGCTGTAGAAGTTAGGAATGATTTCCTTGGTGAAACCGATTTCCTTCAGGGTTTTACCAGCCATCACGCGTGCAGCGATCATTGCCAGGGAAACACCGATGCACTTGGACACGAACGGCACGGTACGGGAAGCGCGCGGGTTGACTTCGATGACGTAGATGTCGTCGCCTTGCAGCGCCAACTGTACGTTCATCAGGCCGATCACGCCGAGTTCCAGGGCCATTTTCTTGACCTGTTCGCGCATCTCGTCCTGGATGTGCGCCGGCAGCGAGTACGGCGGCAGCGAGCAAGCGGAGTCACCGGAGTGAACGCCAGCCTGTTCGATGTGCTGCATGATCGCGCCGATCACCACGTCCTTGCCGTCGCAGACCGCATCCACGTCCATCTCGATGGCGCAGTTGAGGAAGTGGTCCAGCAGCACCGGGCTGTCGTTGGACACTTGCACCGCTTCACGCAGGTAGCGCTTGAGCTCTTCTTCTTCGTAGACGATTTCCATCGCACGACCGCCCAGTACGTAGGACGGGCGCACCACCAACGGGTAACCGATCTTGCTGGCGGCACGAATCGCTTCGTCTTCGCTGCGCACGGTGGCGTTTGGCGGCTGACGCAGGTTCAGGCGCTGGACCATCTGCTGGAAGCGCTCACGGTCTTCGGCACGGTCGATGGCGTCAGGGCTGGTACCGATGATCGGCACGCCAGCAGCTTCCAGGGCACGCGCCAGTTTCAGCGGGGTCTGGCCGCCGTACTGGACGATCACGCCTTTTGGCTTCTCGACGCGGACGATTTCCAGCACGTCTTCCAGGGTCACTGGCTCGAAGTACAGGCGATCGGAGGTGTCGTAGTCGGTGGAAACAGTTTCCGGGTTGCAGTTGACCATGATGGTCTCGTACCCGTCATCGCGCAGGGCCAGTGCCGCGTGTACGCAGCAGTAGTCGAACTCGATGCCCTGGCCGATACGGTTAGGACCGCCGCCCAGGATCATGATCTTGTCGCGGCCCGACGGCGCGGCTTCACACTCTTCCTCGTACGTCGAGTACAGGTAGGCGGTATCCGTGGCGAACTCGGCGGCGCAGGTGTCGACGCGCTTGTAGACCGGGAAGATTTCCAGCTTGTGACGGTGAGCACGCAGGCTCTTCTCGGTCACACCCAGCAGCTTGGCCAGGCGCATGTCGGAGAAGCCCTTGCGCTTGAGGCGGAACATCAGGTCTTTGTCGATCGACGACAAACCCAGAGTCTTGACCTTCTCTTCTTCCTTGATCAGATCTTCCATCTGCACCAGGAACCAAGGGTCGATCATGGTCATGCCGAAGATGTCTTCAACGCTCATGCCGGCGCGCATCGCGTCCGCCACGTACCAGATACGCTCGGCGCCCGGCACGGTCAGCTCGCGCTTGAGCACGCTCATGCTTTCCGGGTTGGCCAGGTCAACTTTCTCGTCCAGACCGCAAACACCCACTTCCAGACCGCGCAGGGCTTTCTGCAGGGATTCCTGGAAGGTACGGCCGATGGCCATGACTTCACCGACCGACTTCATTTGAGTGGTCAGGCGGGCGTCGGCTTTCGGGAATTTCTCGAAGGCAAAACGCGGCAGCTTGGTGACGACGTAGTCGATGGACGGCTCGAAGGACGCCGGGGTCTTGCCGCCGGTGATGTCGTTCGACAGCTCGTCGAGGGTGTAGCCCACAGCCAGCTTGGCCGCGACCTTGGCGATCGGGAAACCGGTGGCTTTCGAAGCCAGTGCCGAGGAGCGCGATACACGCGGGTTCATCTCGATCACGACCATGCGGCCGGTGTTCGGGCAGATACCGAACTGCACGTTGGAACCGCCGGTTTCAACGCCGATCTCGCGCAGTACCGCCAGGGAGGCGTTACGCAGGATCTGGTATTCCTTGTCGGTCAGGGTCTGCGCAGGAGCCACGGTGATCGAGTCACCGGTGTGCACGCCCATCGGATCGAAGTTTTCGATGGAGCAGACGATGATGCAGTTGTCCTTTTTGTCGCGGACAACCTCCATCTCGTACTCTTTCCAGCCGATCAGCGATTCGTCGATCAGCAGCTCCTTGGTCGGCGACAGGTCCAGACCACGGGCGCAGATTTCTTCGAACTCTTCACGGTTGTAAGCGATACCGCCACCGGTGCCGCCCATGGTGAAGGACGGACGGATGATGCACGGGAAGCCGAGCTTCTCGAGGACCGCGTTGGCCTCTTCCATGCTGTGGGCGATACCGGAACGCGGGCACGCCAGGCCGATGGACTTCATCGCCTTGTCGAAACGAGAGCGGTCTTCAGCCTTGTCGATGGTGTCGGCGTTGGCACCGATCATCTCTACGCCGAACTTCTCCAGGACGCCTTCGCGCTCCAGGTCCAGGGCGCAGTTCAGAGCGGTCTGGCCACCCATGGTCGGCAGCAGCGCGTCCGGACGCTCTTTCTCGATGATCTTGGCAACGGTCTGCCACTTGATCGGCTCGATGTAGGTGGCGTCGGCCATGGCCGGGTCGGTCATGATGGTGGCCGGGTTGGAGTTCACCAGGATGACGCGGTAACCCTCTTCGCGCAGGGCCTTGCAGGCCTGGGCGCCGGAGTAGTCGAATTCGCAGGCCTGGCCGATCACGATCGGGCCAGCACCAAGAATCAGGATGCTTTTAATGTCTGTACGTTTTGGCATGGGTTTGTCACTCAAATCCGCAGGTCAGTCGGCAAGCCGTCTTGTTCAATCCGTGACTTGAGGGGGCCGCCGGTCTCGGGACCACCCTCAAGCCTTGCTACATCAAGGCGAGCGATCAGCGTCGCTTGGCCATCTCGTTGATGAAGCGATCGAACAATGGCGCTACGTCGTTCGGGCCAGGGCTGGCTTCAGGGTGACCCTGGAAGCTGAAGGCGCTCTTGTCGGTACGCTCGATACCTTGCAGGGTGCCGTCGAACAGCGATTTGTGGATCGCGCGAACGTTGGCCGGCAGGGTCGCTTCGTCTACGGCAAAACCGTGGTTCTGGCTGGTGATCATCACCACACCGCTGTCCAGGTCCTGGACCGGGTGGTTGGCACCGTGGTGGCCGTGACCCATTTTCAGGGTCTTGGCGCCGGAGGCCAGGGCCAGCAGTTGGTGACCGAGGCAGATACCGAAGACCGGGATCTCGGTTTCCAGCACGTCCTTGATCGCCTGGATCGCGTAGTCGCATGGCTCCGGATCACCGGGGCCGTTGGACAGGAACACGCCGTCCGGCTTCAGTGCCAGTACATCGGCAGCAGGGGTTTGCGCCGGCACCACGGTCACGCGGCAACCGCGCTCGACCAGCATGCGCAGGATGTTCACCTTGACGCCGTAGTCGTAGGCAACCACGTGGTATGGCAGCTCGGAGGCTTCGATGGTCGCGTGGCTGTCGGTCTTCAGATCCCAGACAGTCGAGCGCCACTCGTAGCTTTCCTTGGTGCTGACGACTTTCGCCAGATCCATGCCCTTGAGGCCAGGGAAACCCCGGGCAGCGGCGATGGCGGCGGCTTCGGAAATGTTGTCACCGGCCATGATGCAGCCGTTCTGCGCGCCTTTTTCACGCAGGATGCGCGTCAGGCGGCGGGTGTCGATACCGGCGATGGCCACAACATTGTTGGCCTTCAGGTAGTCGGACAGGGACATCGTGTTACGCCAGTTGCTCGCAACCAGTGGCAGGTCACGGATGACCAGGCCGGCAGACCAGACGCGGTTGGACTCGGCGTCTTCCGGCGTGGTGCCGGTGTTGCCGATGTGCGGGTAAGTCAGGGTAACGATCTGTTGGGCGTAGGAAGGATCGGTAAGGATTTCCTGATAGCCGGTCATTGCGGTGTTGAACACCACCTCACCAACGGTCTGACCGTCGGCTCCAATGGCTTCGCCGCGAAAAATGCTGCCATCAGCAAGGGCGAGTATGGCTGGCTTAGTCAAGAAGACCTCCCGTAAATAAAGCCTGAAAGGGCGATCGCAGGTTGTAAAAAAGCGGAGTGACGTATGGACACGTCACCCCGCTTCTTCACTGAATTATTCTGCGCGCTTTTAGTGGACACACTAAAGCTGTAGCTTACAGAAAAAGGCCTTTTTGGTCTACCGCCAATGAGCCCTAAAGGCTGGAGAATGCGACAGGACGTCGCCTGGCGGAACAAAACCGGGCTCAAACGCTGTGCGCGAGCCCGATTTCGGGTGCATCTTAACGCAGATCGAGCACGTCTTGCATGTCGTAAAGGCCAGGCTCGCGCCCGTCCAGCCACAACGCAGCACGTACCGCGCCCTTGGCGAAGGTCATGCGGCTGGACGCCTTGTGGGTGATCTCGACACGCTCGCCATCAGCAGCGAACAGCACGGTGTGATCACCGACGATGTCACCGGCACGCACAGTCGCGAAACCGATGGTCTCACGCTCGCGAGCACCGGTCTGACCTTCACGGCCATACACCGCCACTTTCTTCAGATCACGACCCAACGCATCGGCAATCACCTCACCCATGCGCACGGCAGTGCCGGACGGCGCATCGACCTTATGCCGATGGTGAGCTTCGGTGATTTCGATGTCGACATCGTCGCCCAATACGCGAGCGGCCGTGTCGAGCAGCTTCAGGCACAGGTTGACCCCGACACTGAAGTTGGCCGCGAAGACGATCGGAATGTCCTTGCCCGCTTCCGCCAGCAGCTGTTTTTCTTCAACGCTGAAACCAGTGGTACCGATGATCATGGCCTTGCCGTGCTTACGGCAGAAAGCCAGGTTCTTCAGGGTTACCGTCGGGTGCGTGAAGTCGATCAGCACGTCGAACTCGTCGACTACCCGATCCAGATCGCCGGACAGCGGTACGCCGATGCGACCCAGCGCAGCCAGCTCACCGGCATCCGCGCCGACCAGCGTGCTGTCAGGGCGATCCACCGCCGCCGTCAGACCGGCACCCGGGGTTTGCTGCACCGCTTCAATCAGGGTCTTGCCCATGCGCCCGGCGGCGCCCATCACTGCAATACGTCGCATGCCTGTCTCCTTACAAATCGCCGAAGAAGCGCTTCACGCCTTCGAACCAACCGGTGGTTTTCGGCGAATGGCTGTTGTCGTCCGCCAGGGAGCTACGGAACTCCTCGAGCATTTCGCGCTGGCGACGGCTCAGATTGACCGGAGTCTCGACCGCCACACGGCACATCAGGTCACCGGCTCCGCCGCCACGCACCGGCGCGACGCCCTTGCCGCGAACGCGGAACTGCTTGCCAGTCTGGGTCCCCTCGGGGATCTTCAGCTTGACCCGACCATCAAGGGTCGGAATCTCCAGCTCGCCGCCCAGCGCCGCATCGACGAAGCTGATTGGCACTTCGCAGAACAGGTGCTTGCCGTCGCGCTGGAAAATCGAGTGCTCGCGCACATTGATCACCACGTACAGATCGCCAGTTGGCCCACCTTGGGCACCCGCCTCGCCTTCGCCGGACAGGCGAATGCGGTCACCGGTATCGACACCGGCCGGCACTTTCACCGACAGGGTCTTGTACTCTTCGACACGGCCTTCGCCGTGGCACGAATCGCACGGATCGGAAATGATCTTGCCCTGGCCATGGCAACGCGGGCAGGTCTGCTGCACCGAGAAGAAGCCTTGTTGCATGCGCACCTGGCCGATACCGCCGCAAGTCGGGCAAGTCACCGGCGCAGAACCTTTCTTGGCACCGGAGCCGTCGCAAGGCTTGCAGTTGACCAGCGTCGGAACGCGGATATTCACGGTCGTACCGCGCACCGCTTCTTCCAGGTCCAGCTCCAGGGTGTAGCGCAAATCGCTGCCGCGCTGAGCGCCGCCACGGGAACCGCCGCGACCGCCACCGAAGAAGTCACTGAAGACATCGCCAAAGATGTCGGAGAAGTTCTGGCCGCCGAAACCGGCACCGCCGCCACCCATGCTTGGGTCGACACCGGCGTGGCCGTACTGGTCGTACGCCGCACGTTTGCTGGAATCGGACAGCACTTCGTAGGCCTCGTTGGCCTCCTTGAACATCTCTTCCGACGCTTTGTCATCGGGATTACGGTCCGGGTGGTGCTTCATCGCCAGGCGACGGTAGGCCTTTTTCAGGTCCGCCTCGCTTGTGCCTCGCTCAACACCCAATACTTCGTAATAGTCACGCTTTGCCATAAGTCATCTGCACTCTTGAGGACGTTCGGCAAACCTCTCCTGAGCCCTGCCGAACTCGTTGAGCCCCAATACAGGCCCGGACCCAACTCACGTCAATTCAACGATCCTGGTCTTTGTTTCGATTTGGCACTTGCGGCTCGGAAAGCAGGAGCATTCCCGACCATGCCAGCAGCACGCGAACGTTGTCGCACACTGTAAAAATTCGCGTATTCCAGACACGCCAACGCGGGAGCAAGCTCCCGCGCGGCGACATCCTACCAGTCACCGCCTTAAGGCAGTCAACCGGCCGACCAACAACTTACTTGTGGTCTTTGACTTCTTCGAACTCGGCATCGACAACGTCGTCAGCCTTTTCCGCCGATTCGCCCTGCGGTGCAGCGCCTTCAGCAGGCTGAGCCTGTTCGGCATACATCTTCTGCGCCACTGGAGCGGAGACTTTCGACAGCTCTTCAACCTTGGCTTCGATAACGGCCTTGTCGTCGCCTTTGACAGCGGCTTCCAGGGCAACTACAGCAGCTTCGATTGCAGTCTTCTCTTCAGCGCTCACCTTGTCGCCAGCATCGGCAACCATTTTGCGCGTCGAGTGAACCAGTGCATCACCCTGGTTACGGGCAGTGGCCAGCTCTTCGAACTTGCGGTCTTCCTCGGCGTTGGCCTCGGCATCACGCACCATGCGCTCGATCTCTTCGTCGGACAGACCGGAGTTGGCCTTGATCACGATCGACTGAGTCTTGCCAGTGGCCTTGTCCTTGGCGCCTACGTGCAGGATGCCGTTGGCGTCGATGTCGAAGGTCACTTCGATTTGTGGCACGCCACGTGGTGCTGGTGGAATCTCGGCCAAGTCGAACTTGCCCAGGGACTTGTTCTGCGTCGCTTGCTTACGCTCACCTTGCAACACGTGAATGGTCACGGCGCCCTGGTTGTCGTCGGCAGTCGAGAACACTTGCGATTTCTTGGTAGGAATCGTGGTGTTTTTCTCGATCAGCGCAGTCATCACGCCGCCCATGGTTTCGATACCCAGGGTCAGCGGGCTAACGTCCAGCAGCAGAACGTCTTTCACGTCACCAGCCAGTACGGCGCCCTGAATGGCAGCACCCATGGCAACCGCTTCGTCCGGGTTCACGTCTTTACGAGCTTCTTTACCGAAGAACTCGGTCACCAGCTTCTGAACCAGTGGCATACGGGTCTGACCGCCGACCAGGATCACGTCGTTGATCGCGCCAACGTCGATACCGGAGTCTTTCAGCGCAATGCGGCAAGGCTCGATGGTACGTTGAACCAGGTCTTCAACCAGCGCTTCCAGCTTGGCGCGGGAGATCTTCACGTTCAGGTGCTTCGGACCGGTGGCGTCTGCAGTGATGTACGGCAGGTTCACGTCGGTCGACTGAGCGGAAGACAGCTCGATCTTGGCTTTTTCAGCGGCTTCTTTCAGGCGCTGCATGGCCAGCGGGTCGCCCTTGAGGTTCATGCCGCTTTCTTTCTTGAATTCGTCGACGAGGTAGTCGATCAGACGAATGTCAAAGTCTTCACCGCCCAGGAACGTGTCACCGTTGGTGGCCAGTACTTCGAACTGGTGCTCGCCATCGACTTCAGCGATCTCGATCACGGAAACGTCGAAAGTACCGCCGCCCAGGTCGTAAACGATCACGGTGTGATCGCCCTTGGCCTTGTCCATACCGTAAGCCAGAGCGGCCGCGGTTGGTTCGTTGATGATACGTTTCACGTCCAGACCGGCGATGCGGCCGGCGTCTTTGGTCGCCTGACGCTGGCTGTCGTTGAAGTAGGCCGGAACGGTGATCACCGCTTCAGTCACGGTCTCGCCGAGGTAGTCTTCGGCGGTCTTCTTCATCTTTTTCAGGATTTCAGCCGAGATTTGTGGCGGTGCCATTTTCTGGCCGTTCACTTCAACCCAGGCGTCGCTGTTGTCAGCCTTGACGATCTTGTAAGGGACCATCTGAATGTCTTTCTGCACGACTTCTTCGTCGAAACGACGACCGATCAGACGCTTCACCGCATACAGGGTGTTATGCGGATTGGTCACAGCCTGACGCTTGGCCGACTGGCCAACCAGAATTTCGCCATCGTTGGCGTAAGCGATGATCGACGGCGTGGTACGCGCGCCTTCAGCGTTTTCAATAACTTTTGCCTTGCCGTTTTCCAGCACGGAGACGCAGGAGTTGGTAGTCCCCAGGTCGATACCGATAATTTTGCCCATGTTCACTCTCCCGAAACTTTGGATTTGGTTGCCGCAGCAGTGGTGGCTAACTGCGGTAGCACTTAAACGCTTGACTTATAAATGGGGGCCTTGCGGCGGATTTCAAGCCTGCTCGTCAATCGAAGGCGAAACCGGCGCAGGCGCCTTGCTGACCACGACCATTGCCGGGCGCAGCAGGCGACCATTGAGCTGATAGCCCTTCTGGAACACCTTCAGAACGCTGTTCGGCTCGACGTCGGCGCTTTCCTGCATGGCCATTGCCTGATGGTGAACGGCGTTGAACGGTTCGCCATGCGGGTCGATCGCTTCAAGCTGATAACGCTTGAGGGTGTCGTGGAACATTTTCAGGGTCAGCTCGATGCCTTCGCGCATCGGACGGATGCTTTCGTCGTCCGGGCTGGACAGTTCCAGGCCACGTTCCAGGCTGTCGACGATCGGCAGCAGGTCGCTGGCGAATTTTTCCAGCGCGAACTTGTGAGCCTTCTCTACATCCTGCTCGGCGCGACGGCGGACGTTCTGCAGATCGGCGGCTACACGCAAAGCCTGATCCTGAGCGCCTGCCAGTTGCTCTTCGAGCACTTGTACACGAGCCGCCAGGTCATCACCCGAAGCCTCGGGCGCCTGGTTGGCGTCTGGGTTTTGCGTATCCACTGTCTGTTCGTCAGCCATAGATTTCTCCTTTCAATTTCGTCCGCGAGCTCAACTCGCGCTTCTGCCCAGCTATATGGGGCCGCAAAATCCGGCTTCAAGGGGCGCTGAAGATTAACCCTACAAAAAACAACTGCATTGTCATTCCCGATTGCGATAAGGGTTTCGTCGGGCCGAGCCAATCGAGCTAACAAGGGGCATTGTCAGTCGCGAATAAAACACTGTATAAATAACCAGACCTAACACCTGGGAGCGGCCCATATGCTGGTGCACCTGTCCGTACACAACTACGCCATCGTTGAACATCTCGATCTCGAACTCGATCGCGGGATGAGCGTGATCACCGGGGAAACCGGCGCGGGCAAGTCGATCATGCTCGACGCGCTGGGCCTCACCCTCGGTGATCGCGCCGACAGCGGCGTGGTCCGCCCCGGTGCCGACAAGGCCGACATCCTGGCCACCTTCGATCTGGCCGATATTCCCGAAGCCAGCGCCTGGCTGGCCGAGCGCGACCTCGAAAACGACGGTCCGTGCATCCTGCGCCGGGTGATCACGTCCGAAGGACGCTCGCGCGGCTACATCAACGGCACGCCCTGCCCACTGGGCGACCTCAAGGCGCTGGGCGAACTGCTGATCGACATTCACAGCCAGCACGAACACCAATCCCTGCTCAAGACCGATACCCACCGGCGCCTGCTCGATGAATATGCCGGCGCTACGGATCTTGCCCGCCTGGTACAACTTGCCGCCCAGCGCTGGCGCCAGACCCGCCAGGAACTGGAGCGACTCTCCAATTCCGGCGACGAGCAACGCGCCCGCCATCAGTTGCTCAGCTATCAACTCGAAGAACTGGAAAACCTGGGCCTGGGCGACAACGAGCTGGAGCAGCTCGAGCAGGAACACAAGAACCTCACCAACGCCGAAACCTTGCTGGGCATTTGCCGGCAAGTGGTCGAGCAATGCAGCGAAAGTGATTCCGGGAATGTCCTGAACGCCCTCACCGCCAGCCTCAACCGCCTGTCGAGTGTGAACAACTCGATCGGCGCGCTCGGCGAAGCCAGCAGCTTGCTGACCAGCGCACAGATTCAGGTTGAAGAAGCCGTGGGCGAATTGAACCGCTTCCTGGACAACTTCGACGCCGACCCGGCGCGACTTCAATATCTGGAAGAACGTCTCGACGCGATCTACACCATGGCGCGCAAACATCGCATCCAGCCGACCGAAGTCGCGGAGATGCAACAGCGCCTGCTCGATGAAATCGAAACCCTGAATGCCAACGACGAATCCATCGAGCGACTGAGCGACGAATTGGCTTCCTATGCCCGCCACTATCAGGAAAAGGCCCGGGAGCTGAGCGACTTGCGCCATCAGGCATCAAGCAGCCTGGCCAGCGCCGTGGAGCAGGAAATCCAGCGCCTGGGCATGCCCGGCGGCCGCTTCACCATTGAACTGCGCCCGAACAGCAGCAATGAACTACTGCCAAACGGACTTGAACAGGTCGAATTGCTCGTCAGTGCCAACCCGGGGCAGCCGTTAAAAGCCCTGGCGAAAGTAGCCTCCGGCGGTGAGCTTTCGCGGATCAGCCTGGCCATCCAGGTGATCACCGCCCAAACCTCTCGCGTGCCAACGCTGGTGTTCGACGAAGTCGACGTGGGCATTGGCGGCCCGACCGCCGAGATTGTCGGCCAGTTGCTGCGTCGGCTCGGCGAGCGGGGACAGGTGTTGACCGTCACCCACTTGCCACAAGTCGCCGCGCAAGGTCATCAACATCTGTTTGTGCACAAGGTGCGCGGAGAGGATGCCACTCGCACAGCCGTCTCCAAGCTGAGCAAGAACGATCGTATCGAAGAGGTCGCGCGAATGCTGGGCGGCATCGACCTGACCAAGGAATCCCTTGCCCACGCCAAAAAAATGGTCGTGACCGCAAAAGTTTAAGGCGGGCAGAAAGCACGAAGGCGACCCCGGGGTCGCCTTCGTTCGTTTCGCGAACGGATGTTCGCGCGACATGCTTACTTTTTCTTGCGCACGTACAGCACCAGATTGTGATCAACCATCTCGAAGCCATACTTGTCGACGATTGCTTTCTGGAGCCGCTCGATTTCTTCGTCGAAGAATTCGATCACTTCGCTGGTTTCGACGTTGACCATATGGTCGTGATGCTTTCCGTCGTCCAGTTCGAAGACCGCATGGCCTCCGTCGAAGTTGTGCCGCACCACAAGGCCAGCTGCCTCGAACTGGGTCAGGACACGGTAAACCGTGGCCAGACCGACGTCCTCACCAGCCTCCATAAGGGCCTTGTAGACATCCTCGGCACTCATGTGGCGCTGCTCGGCGGAATCGAGCATTTGCAGAATTTTGACCCGTGGCAGGGTCACTTTGAGGCCGGCTTTGCGTAGTTCGCTATTTTCAACCATGGTCAGCTTTCTCGCGATGCTGCTTCGCAGCTTCTCTTAATGCGGGTATGATCGGCGTTTACGTTGTCCCAGCCAAGATAGTGGAAGTCGCCCACCGATGCAAAACACCAAGCTCTTGCTAACCAGTTTCACCTTTGTGGGACTGCTCGCACTCGCCGGTTGTTCATTCCCCGGGGTTTACAAAATCGACATCCAGCAGGGCAATGTCGTCACGCAGGACATGATAGACCAGTTACGCCCGGGAATGACCCGTAAGCAAGTACGGTTTATCATGGGCAACCCTCTGCTGACTGACACGTTCCATGCCGATCGCTGGGATTATCTGTACAGCCTGCAACCGGGTGGCGGTGAACGCCAACAGGAACGCATTAGCGTTATCTTCAACCCAAATGATCAGCTTGTCAGCCTCTCTGGTGATTTCATGCCAGGCGTGAGCCGTGACGAAGCCATTCTCGGCAAGGACAGCGGCACGACAGTGGCTGCACCGGCAGAAAACGTCGAGAAGCCAAAACCGGAAAAACCGGTCAAGCCAGGTTCGTTGCTGGATCAGATCCAGAAGGACGTCGACGGTGTAGAAACCGTTCCGGTCCCGACGCCTGAACCACTGGAAACCTCGCCGCAATAATTTGCGACTCAATAAAAAGCCCGGCATACCCGGGCTTTTTATTGTCTGGCGCTCCAGCCAATCACTGATTCCGCGCTTTGGCCTCGGCAGCTTTGGCCTCGGCAGCTTTCGCCGCGCGCAGTCGGCGCACCTCTTTCGGATCGGCCAACAGAGGTCGATAAATCTCGATTCGATCCCCCGCCTGAACAGACCGATGCTCCGGATCGGCCAAAACCTTGCCGAAGATACCCACAGGGCAATTGGCCAGATCCAGTTCAGGAAACGTTTCGGCCACCGCCGACTTGAGCAAGGCCGCCCGCACACTCGTTCCTACCGGAACCGCCAGGGTCAGCAGTACCTGACGGTCGACGGCCGCGTAGACCACCTCGACTTCAATCATGACCTCAACCATGTATCTGCTTGGCACGCTGGCAGAACGCATCCACCAGGGTATTGGCCGCCTGGTTGAACAGTGGTCCCAGAGTGGCGCGAACCAGCGGCCCGGCATAATCGAACGACAGATCGAGGCTGATCTTGCAGGCCTTGTCTGTCAGCGCCTTGAACACCCATATGCCATGCAATTGGGTGAAAGGGCCCTCTTCGAGGTTCATTTCGATCGATTGACCGGGAACCAGCGTGTTGCGCGTCACGAAGTGCTGACTGAGGCCGCCCTTCGCCACGCCAACGCTCGCCCGCATATGTTCAGGGGAGCTCTCCAGGACTTCGGCGGTCGAGCACCACGGCAGAAACTCCGGATAGCGCGCCACGTCGTTGACCAGGTCATACAGCGCTTGTGCCGGGTATGGCAGCAATGCCGATCGCGAAATGTGTGTCGTCATGTCAGCGTCACTTCCACAGCTGGGCGGCAAACACTACGAGGATGCCGATGGGCGCCACATAGCGCATCAAGAACAAGGACAGACCAAACAGCGCCGGGTTGCGGATCGACAACTCGTCGCGCACCGCCTCACGCCCCATGATCCAGCCCGCAAACACCACGAAACACAAACCGCCAAGCGGCAACATGAGTCGCGAGGTGAAGAAATCGATCACGCCAAAGAAGTCGAGACCACCGTTTGCTCCCCATTGGTAGAGGTGGAACATCCCGCCTTCGTTCACGAAAAACTTGGCCTCCTTCCAGATATTGAAGGAGAACACCGTGCCCAGGCCGACAAACCAGCAACTGAAAGCCAGCCAGAAAGTGACCCATGCACGACTCACTTTAGTGCGCTCGACCAGGTAGGCCACCATCGGTTCAAGCAGGGAAATCGCCGAACTCCAGGCCGCGACCGCCACCAGCACGAAGAACACCACACCCATCAATTGTCCGAACGCCACGTTCCCGAAGGCAAACGGCAAGCTGACGAACATCAACCCCGGCCCCTCGCTCGGGTTCAGGCCCGCCGCGAAAACAATCGGAAACAGTGCCAGGCCGGCCACCAGGGACACGAAGGTGTCGAGCAGCGCCACGCCGACGACCGTCCCCGAAATCGACGAATTCTTCGGCATGTAGGCGCCATAGATCATGATCGAACCGACACCCACACTCAGCGAGAAGAACGCGTGCCCCATTGCCGGCAACAAGCCGTCCAGGACCTTTTCCGGGTGGAAGTCGAACATGAAATGCACGCCCTCCATGAAGTGACCGGTGGTCATGCTGTAGCCCAGCAGCACCAGGATCATCACGAACAGCAACGGCATCATGATGCGCAAACTGCGCTCAAGCCCGGCAACCACGCCCTTGGCGATCACCACCGCTGATAACAGCATGAAAATCGTGTGCCAAAGTGTCAGGCGCCAGGGATCGGCGATCACGTTGCCGAAGTAAGCCCCCACCTGATCCGCCGTCACGCCCTGGAAGTCGCCACGCCCCATGTCGATGATGTAATCCAGCGACCATCCGCCCACTACACTGTAGAACGACAGGATCAGCAACGCCGTGATCATTCCGGCGAATGCACCCCAGGACCATTTGGCCGAGTGCCCCGCCTCGACCGCCAGGATCTTCAAGGCATTGGCCGGGCTCTGCCGGGCACGCCGGCCGATCAGGGTTTCGGCCAGCATGACCGGCACGCCGATCAGCGCGATGCAGGCCAGGAACATCAGCACGAAAGCGCCGCCGCCATAGACACCGACCATGTACGGGAATTTCCAGATACTACCCAGTCCCACGGCCGAACCGGTCGCGGCGAGTATGAAGACCCAGCGGCTAGCCCAACTGCCGTGGACAGAAACCTTGTCTGTCGACATCGTTATCACGCCCAAGCGTTCAAAAAAGAGGCCGCATTGTCCGGGATTCAATCAACCTGCTCAAGCACGTAGCATCCCCGTAGCCGACTCTGATGTAACTCCCTATAATGCCGCCCCTATGGCTAAACAGAAGAAACACCCAACAGGGACCATCGCGCAAAATAAAAAGGCGCGACACGATTACTTCATCGAGCATAAGTTCGAGGCTGGTCTGGTCCTGGCCGGCTGGGAAGTAAAAAGTTTGCGGGCAAGCAAGCTGCAGCTGGTCGACAGCTACGTGCTGCTCAAGGATGGCGAAGCCTGGCTGCTGGGCAGCCATATTACGCCTCTGACGACCGCCAGCACCCACGTCATCGCCGATCCGGTTCGCAGCCGCAAGCTGCTGCTCAACCGTCGCGAGCTGGACAAGCTTTCCGCTGCGGTGCAGCAAAAGGGTTATGCCTGCGTGTGCCTGTCCTGGTACTGGAGCAAGCACATGGTCAAGTGCGAGATCGCGCTGGGCAAGGGCAAGAAGGAATACGACAAGCGCGATACCGAGCGCGAACGCGATGCCGGCCGCGAGCTGCAGCGCGCGGTGCGCAACAAGGGCAAGGAAGACTGATTCCGCTCCTTGAAATCGCGATCGCCAGCAAGCCGGCTCCTACAGGGTTTCGATGTACCCGTGGGAGTGGACTTGCCCGCGATGGCGATCGCCCAATCACCACAAACCCAACTGACTACATCCCCTTGCGCCGCTCCGCCCGGGCCACGCGCTGCACTTCCTGACGCACTTCTTCCAGCACCTCCTGCACATACAGGATGTGTCGACTGGAAACTTCCCGCGCCTGCTCCGCATGCCCTTCGATAATCGCCTGGTACAACTCCCGATGCTGCGTGATCAGCATGTCGCGGGTTTCGGTGCGCTGCTTGTACATGCCACCAATGTTGGTCACCACGTTGCGCTTGAGCAGGTCGAACAGCCCGCGAATGGTGTGCAGCAACACCGCGTTATGGCTGGCCTCGGCGATCGCCAGGTGAAACCTGGCGTCCGCGGCTCCCTCTTCGGCACGACTCACCTCTTCGTGCCGCGAATAACAATCCTGTAATTCGTTGAACGCCGCGGTCAGTCGCTCGCGATCCACATCAGTGGCACGCAGCGCCGCGTAATAGGCACAAGATGCTTCCAGCGTATGGCGAAACTCCAGCAGATCGCGCTGCGCCTCGGGATTGCTTTCCAGCAGCTGCAACAAGGGATCACTGAAGGTCGTACCCAGTGATTCCACCACATAATTGCCGCCGCCCTGGCGACTGACCAGCAGGCCCTTGGCAGTCAGCTTCTGAATGGCTTCGCGCAACGAAGGACGCGACACGCCAAATTGCTCGGCCAACGCGCGCTCGGCCGGCAAACGCTCACCCGCCTTCAGCGTGCCCTCGAGGATCATGCCCTCAAGCTGCTCGACAATATCGTCAGACAAACGGCGCTGACGAATCTGATCAAACCCCATAACTCGATTACTCCACGATCCGACGGCTCGCCGGGGCTCTATTCTGGCCTATCGGCGCCGCGCCAGCACCTGCCACAGCGCATTGGGTCATACCAGGCAGACGACCTGCGCACTGTGCATTCGACAAAAGTTTTAGGGCGGCAAATTGACACACCGCCTACAAGGCTTTTACCCTAGCCAACAGCGATTGTAAATTGGTCTTACCAATTAACCAAGAACACTGATCAGTGCCTGACCAACAACAATTAGGGGCCACCCCATATGCAAACCTGGCAACAGCTCTATTCCCCGCTCGGCAGCCTCGGCCTGTCCGCACTCGCAGCCGTCATCCCGATCGTATTTTTCTTCCTGGCCTTGGCCGTGTTCCGCCTCAAAGGCCATGTGGCCGGCAGCATCACCCTGGCGTTGTCGATCCTGGTGGCGATCTTCGCGTTCCAGATGCCGGTCGACATGGCGTTCGCCGCCGCCGGGTATGGCTTCGCCTACGGCCTGTGGCCGATTGCCTGGATCATTGTGGCGGCGGTATTTCTCTACAAACTGACGGTCAAGAGTGGCCAGTTTGAAGTCATCCGCAGCTCGGTCCTGTCGATCACCGATGACCAGCGTCTGCAGGTCCTGCTGATCGGCTTCTGCTTCGGTGCCTTCCTCGAAGGCGCCGCCGGTTTCGGTGCACCCGTGGCGATTACCGCCGCCCTGCTGGTAGGCCTTGGCTTCAACCCGTTGTACGCTGCCGGTTTGTGCCTGATCGCCAACACCGCACCGGTAGCCTTCGGCGCCCTGGGCATCCCGATCATCGTTGCCGGCCAAGTCACCGGCATCGACGCGTTCAAGATCGGCGCCATGACCGGCCGCCAACTGCCGCTGCTGTCGCTGTTCGTGCCGTTCTGGCTGGTGTTCATGATGGATGGCCTGCGCGGCGTGCGGGAAACCTGGCCGGCAGCCCCGGTGGCCGGCTTGAGCTTTGCCGTGACCCAGTACTTCACCTCGAACTTCATCGGCCCGGAACTGCCGGACATCACCTCGGCCCTGGCCAGCCTGATTTCCCTGACCCTGTTCCTGAAAGTCTGGCAGCCAAAACGCGCCGCCGGCCAACACATCGTCGGTGCCGTCTCGGCCTCGGTGGTGAGCGCCAGCGTCGGTGGTTTCGGTCAGAAGCGCACCACCGTGGCTTCGCCCTACAGCCTCGGGGAAATTTTCAAGGCCTGGTCGCCGTTCCTGATTCTTACCGTACTGGTCACCATCTGGACCCTGAAACCGTTCAAGGCGATGTTTGCAGCCGGCGGTTCGATGTACAGCTTCGTGTTCAACTTTGCGATCCCGCATCTTGATCAAATGGTGATCAAGGTCGCGCCGATCGTGACTAATCCGACCGCCATTCCTGCGGTGTTCAAACTGGACCCGATTTCCGCGACCGGCACGGCGATCTTCTTCTCGGCGCTGATCTCGATGCTGGTACTGAAGATCAATTTCAAAACTGGTCTGACCACTTTCAAAGAGACCTTCTACGAACTGCGCTGGCCGATCCTGTCCATCGGCATGGTGCTGGCGTTTGCCTTCGTGACCAACTACTCGGGCATGTCCTCGACCATGGCCCTGGTATTGGCGGGCACTGGCGCGGCCTTCCCGTTCTTCTCGCCGTTCCTCGGCTGGCTGGGCGTATTCCTCACCGGTTCCGATACTTCGTCCAACGCGCTGTTCAGTTCGCTGCAAGCGACCACCGCGCACCAGATCGGCGTCAACGACACCTTGCTGGTGGCGGCGAACACCAGCGGCGGCGTAACCGGCAAGATGATCTCGCCACAATCGATCGCCGTGGCCTGCGCCGCGACCGGCCTGGTGGGCAAGGAATCGGATCTGTTCCGCTTCACCCTCAAGCACAGCCTATTCTTTGCAACGATTGTCGGCTTGATCACGTTGGCCCAGGCCTACTGGTTCACCGGCATGCTGGTCCACTAAGGACTACAGGCAAAACGGTAAAAACCGACGCCGGGCCACGCCCCCGGCGTCCGCAATCCACACCCCGGTCTGTAAGGCTGCTGAAAGCTTCCGGCTCTATATTCAGCAGCCTCGACAGACGAATAACCGGGACCACCCGGAGACACGCCTGATGAGCGAGCTTTTTTACAACGCCGTGCCGAATGCGACCCGTGTCGCCCCGCCACTGCCCGAACCTCGGCAATACCCCAGCGAGAAACCGTCACGGGTCTACCTGTTCGGGACCTGCGTGGTCGATTTGTTCTACCCCGAAGCCGGGATGGATGCGATCCACCTGCTGGAGCGCGAAGGCATTCGTGTCGAATACCCGCAAGGGCAGAGCTGCTGCGGGCAACCAGCCTACACCTCGGGTTACACCGAGCAGGCACGGACCGTGGCGCGCTCGCAACTGGCGCTGTTTGCCGGTGACTATCCGGTGGTGGTGCCCTCAGGCTCTTGCGCGGGCATGCTGCGCGAACATTACGCCGACTTGTTCAAGGACGAGCCGGACACGTTGAAACAGGTTCAGGCCCTGGCGGCGAGAACCTTTGAGCTGGCCGAGTTCCTGTTGTTTGTCTGCAAGGTGCAGCTGAAAGACAGCGGCGAGCCGGTGAAAGTGGCGCTGCACACCTCGTGTTCGGCACGCCGCGAAATGAACACCCACCTGCACGGCCGCGAGTTGTTGGCGCAGTTGAGCAATGTGGAGCGGGTCGATCACGATCACGAAAGTGAGTGCTGTGGCTTTGGCGGGACATTCAGCGTCCGTATGCCAGACATTTCCGGCGCGATGGTGGCGGACAAGACCCGGGCGTTGAAGGAATCCGGCGCACACAAGGTATTGAGTGCCGACTGCGGCTGCTTGATGAACATCAACGGCTCGCTGGAAAAACAGCAGGAAGCGTTGCGCGGTCAGCATCTGGCCAGCTTCCTCTGGCAGCGTACCGGAGGTGCCCGATGAGCACTTCTGCGATTATTCCTACGGTTGCCGTAGAAGAAGATTTCCGCACCCGCGCCCACAACGCGCTGGGTGACGCGCAATTGCGAGGCAACTTTCGCAAGGCGATGGATTCACTGATGAGCAAAAGGGCAGCGGCGTTCAGCGATGCCCATGAAAGAGAACACTTGCGCGCACTGGGCAATGCAGTCCGTGCCCGCGCACTCTCCAAGTTGCCCGACCTGCTCGAGCAACTGGAACAGAACCTGACCCGCAACGGTGTGACAGTGCACTGGGCGGAAACGGTGGACGAAGCCAATGGCATCGTCCTCTCGATCATCCGCGCTCACGAGGGGCGGCAAGTGATCAAGGGCAAATCGATGGTCAGCGAAGAAATGGAGATGAATCATTTCCTCGCTGATCGGGGCATTGAATGCCTGGAATCGGACATGGGCGAGTACATCGTCCAGCTCGACCACGAGAAGCCTTCACACATAATCATGCCGGCAATCCACAAGAATGCCGGTCAGGTCGCGTCCTTGTTCCACGACAAACTTGGCGTGGAATACACCAAGGACGTTGACCAACTCATTCAGATCGGTCGCAAGGTCTTGCGACAGAAATTCTTCGAAGCGGACATCGGCGTCTCCGGCGTCAACTTCGCCGTGGCCGAAACCGGCACCCTGCTGCTGGTGGAAAACGAAGGCAACGGCCGCATGACCACCACGGTGCCACCCGTGCACATCGCCGTCACCGGTATCGAAAAAATCGTGGAAAACCTGCGCGACGTGGTGCCGCTCTTGTCGCTGTTGACCCGTTCGGCCCTGGGCATTCCGATCACCACCTACGTCAACATGATCTCGGGCCCGCGCAAGGAACATGAACTCGACGGCCCGCAGGAAGTGCACCTGGTATTGCTCGACAATGGTCGCAGCCAGGCCTTTGCCGACAGCGAATTGCGCCAGACCCTGAACTGCATCCGCTGCGGCGCCTGTATGAATCATTGTCCGGTGTACACCCGAATCGGCGGCCATGCCTATGGGGAGGTTTACCCCGGCCCTATCGGAAAAATCGTCACCCCGCACATGGTCGGCCTGGCGAAAGTTCCGGATCATCCGAGCGCCTCTTCGCTGTGCGGAGCCTGCGGCGAAGTCTGCCCGGTGAAAATCCCGATCCCTGCGTTGATACGGCGCCTGCGCGAAGAAAACGTCAAGGCCCCCGACAGCCCCCATCAAGTGATGCGCGGCCAGGGCAGCAAGTATTCGCGCAAGGAGCGGTTCATCTGGAACGCCTGGGCGAAGCTCAACAGTTCCCCGACGCTGTATCGCCTGTTCGGCTTCTTCGCCACCCGCTTGCGTGCCCTCACGCCGAGCAATGTCGGGCCGTGGACGCAAAACCACAGCGCACCAAAACCCGCTGCCCGCTCACTGCATGACATGGCCCGCGAGCATTTGGCCAAACAGGGAGACCGCTGATGAGCGCCAAGCAAAATATCCTCGCCAAGCTGCGTAAAAGTCTGACAGGCACCACACCAGTGGCCGACAACTTCGATGTCGATCTGGTGACTCAGCCTTACACCTATGCACCCGAACAGCGCATCCCGCAGTTGCGCAAATTGATGGAAGCGGTGCACACGGAAATCCATCTGACGTCCGGCACAGAATGGCCGGTGCTACTCGCGCAATTGCTGCGCGAGCGCCAGTTGCCAAGCCTGCTGATCGCACCGACAACACCCCACGGTCAACGCATCACACAGCACTGGGCGAAGAATCCCGATCTGCCGGTGCTCAAGGCCTACGATCGTCCGGCTGAAGAATGGAAAGCCGAGCTGTTCAACGATACCCCGGCAAGCCTGACCGGCACCCTCGGCGCCATCGCGGCAACCGGCAGCCTGATTATCTGGCCGACTCGCGAAGAGCCGCGCTTGATGAGCCTCGCGCCACCGGTGCATTTCGCCCTGCTCAAGGCCAGTGAAATCCGCGACAACTTCTATCAGGTGCAACAGGAGTTCGAATGGGCGCAAGGCATGCCGACCAACGCGTTGCTGGTGTCCGGCCCGTCGAAGACCGCCGACATCGAACAGGTCCTGGCCTACGGCGCCCATGGTCCGAAAGACCTGGTGGTGCTGATTCTGGAGGACCAATGACTCTACCGGCCGCTTTCCTGCGTGATGCACAGCAACTGATTCCACAGGAGCGACGATTCGACGACCCGCTGTCGACCCTGGCCTTCGGCACCGATGCCAGTTTCTATCGGTTGATTCCGCAGCTGGTGATCCGCGTCGAGTCCGAAGACGAAGTGGTGGCGCTGCTGCAACTGGCGCAGCGCGACCAAGTCCCGGTGACGTTCCGCGCCGCTGGCACCAGCCTCTCTGGGCAGGCCATCAGCGATTCGGTTTTGATCGTGCTTGGAGATAACTGGAACGCGCGCGAGATTCGCGGGCAAGGCACGCAGATTCGCCTGCAACCGGGCGTGATCGGTGCCCAGGCCAACGCCTGGCTGGCACCGTTCGGACGCAAGATCGGCCCGGACCCGGCCTCGATCAACGCCTGCAAGATCGGTGGCATCGTCGCCAACAACGCCAGCGGCATGTGCTGCGGCACGGCGCAAAACACCTATCACACTCTGGCCGGCATTCGTCTGGTGCTGGCTGACGGCAGTCGTCTGGACACTGAAGATGCCGCCAGCGTCGCAGCGTTTCGCCAAAGCCACGCCGCCCTGCTGGAGCGCTTGGCAACCCTGGGGCGCGAGACCCGCGCCAACGCCGAACTGGCTGCGAGAATTCGCCACAAATACCGTCTGAAAAATACCACCGGCCTGTCGCTCAATGCCCTGGTGGATTTCGACGAGCCTGTGGATATCTTGAGCCATTTGCTGGTGGGCTCCGAGGGCACGCTCGGGTTCATCAGTGCCGTGACCTACGACACCGTGATCGACCACCCGAACAAGGCCTCGGCCCTGATCGTGTTCCCGGATGTCGAGACCTGCTGCAACGCGGTCAGTGTATTGAAAAGCCAACCGGTGTCGGCCGTGGAACTGCTGGACCGGCGCAGCCTGCGCTCAGTGCAGGACAAACCCGGCATGCCCGCTTTCGTACAGCACTTGTCGAATAATGCCTGTGCACTGTTGATCGAATCCCGCGCGGCGTCGTCCACCCTCCTGCACGAACAGCTGGTGCAGATCATGACGTCCCTGCAGGCGTTCCCGGTAGAAAAACAGGTCGACTTCACCGAGGACCCACAGGAAAACGCCCGTCTCTGGGCCATCCGCAAAGACACCTTCCCGGCCGTCGGCGCGGTTCGCAAGACCGGTACCACGGTGATCATCGAAGACGTCACCTTCCCGGTCGAACAACTGGCCATCGGCGTCAACCGCCTGATCGAGCTGTTCGACAAACATCACTACGACGAAGCGATCCTTTTCGGACACGCCCTGGAAGGCAATCTGCACTTCGTCTTCACCCAAGGCTTCAACAACCCGGAGGAAGTCGCACGCTATCAGGCGTTCATGGACGACGTGGCGCAGCTGGTGGCGGTGGAGTTTGGTGGGTCGCTGAAAGCCGAACACGGCACCGGGCGCAACATGGCACCCTTTGTTGAACTGGAATGGGGCAGCGATGCCTACCAGTTGATGTGGCAACTCAAGCGCCTGCTCGATCCCAACGGCATCCTCAATCCGGATGTGGTGCTCAGCGAAGATCCACAGATCCACCTCAAGCACCTCAAGCCCTTGCCGGCCGCCGACGAGATTGTCGACAAGTGCATCGAATGCGGCTTCTGCGAACCGGTCTGCCCGTCGAAAGGCCTGACCTTGAGCCCACGCCAACGTATCGTGATCTGGCGCGACATTCAGGCGAAGAAACGCGCAGGCATCGAAACCTCCGAACTCGAAATCGCCTACGACTATCAGGGCATCGATACCTGCGCCGCCACCGGCCTCTGCGCACAACGCTGCCCTGTAGGCATCAATACCGGCGAGTTGGTGAAAAAGCTGCGCGGTCGCAAGGCAACGCATACGAAAACCGCCAACTGGCTTGAAGGAAATTTCGCCACGGCACTGCAAGGAGCGCGTTTTACCCTGCACGTCGCCAACGGTGCACGGATGTTGTTGGGCGCGCCTCGCCTGGCAAAACTCTCGGCGACGCTGACGAAGCTGTCCAAGGGTCAGGTCCCGCAGTGGACCAACGCCATGCCCCAACCTGAAAGGCCGATTCGCTTCAGCCCGGCGATCAACGATGAGCGCCCGCGGGTGGTGTACCTGGCCGCGTGCGTGTCGCGGGCCATGGGGCCGGCAGCAGGCGACAAGGAACAAATGTCGCTCTACGACAAG
The DNA here is from genome assembly GCF_054668285.1 of Pseudomonas sp. S2_H10. Taxonomy (NCBI): domain Bacteria; kingdom Pseudomonadati; phylum Pseudomonadota; class Gammaproteobacteria; order Pseudomonadales; family Pseudomonadaceae; genus Pseudomonas; species Pseudomonas sp. S2_H10. Next base: position 4,527,478 of record NZ_CP162754.1, on the reverse strand, counting down.
ACCCGAAGCCTGCTGGAAAAGGCCGGTTACCAAGTAGTCTTCCCGGACAATCTGGACAACCTCTGTTGCGGCCAGCCATTCGCCTCCAAAGGCTACGCCGAACAAGCCGAACACAAACGCCAGGAATTGATTGGCGCCTTGCTGCAAGCCAGCCGCGGCGGACTCGATCCGGTCTACTGCGACACCAGCCCATGCACCTTGCGTCTGACTCAGGACCTGGGTGAAAGCCGTCTGGACCTGTACGACCCGGTGCGCTTCATTCGTACGCACTTGATGGATCGCCTCGACTTCACACCGCAGGAAGCGCCGATTGCGGTGCACGTCACTTGCAGCACGCAGCACCTGGGCGAAAGTCAGGCGCTGATCGATCTGGCGCGAAAATGCAGCAAAAACGTGGTCATTCCTGAAGGCATTCACTGCTGCGGCTTCGCCGGCGACAAGGGCTTCACCACGCCGCAATTGAATGCCCATTCGCTGCGCACGCTCAAGGACGCGGTGCAACAATGCAGCGAAGGCATCTCCACCAGCCGCACCTGTGAGATCGGTCTGACGCAACATGGCGGCATTGACTACCACGGACTAGTCTATCTGGTGGACCGCGTTACCCAGGCTAGGGTGCCCTGATAGCAGGATCTACAGGAAGGTGCATAGTTGTGCCTTCCTTGACGCTACTTTCGGAATCGACAGCTCTACAGTAAAAAACAGAACCCTGACGTGCCGCCGCAGTCCACTGATCAAGTCCCGCCAATGCGGGACCTTCCCAAAACTCGGTAGACCGATTTGATGGCCAGCAATGCCTGGTCCTTCAGTTCAAGGAGAAACACATGAATCGTTCTGTGCTGTTAGGTTTGTTCGTTGCTGCTTCCATCATGGCTTCCACCTCGTATGCTGCAGAGGACCTTTGCGCGGTCAACCTGAAAACCATCGAAAACGGCAAGGCACAGATTCCTCCGGAAATGACTGACCAGGTAAAGGCCTCCGTCGAGCAAGCCAAAGCCGACCAGGCAAAAGGCACCAAGGAAGGCATTGATGATTGCGTCGCCGAGACCAACGACATCATCAAGGCCGTCACTGACTCGAAAAAAGGCGGGAAGTAACTCAGCCCAAGCCCTGTTGGCGCGGCAGCCGGGATTTCCAAGCCCGGCTGTTTCCAATACGAAGCAAACCAAAACCCGCCAGTTGCGGGTTTTGTTGCATCCGGGATCTGGAAATGTGTAACCGTGCGCAGAGCGGCAGTTTCCTGAAAAAACGAATTCTTGCGTTGAATCGGGGTCTTTGAAACATGCCCCATCCGTTCAAGGAGACATCCATGAAACGTACCGCACTCGCAGGTCTGTTCATTTCTGCCGCCATGTTGGCCTCTCCTGTATTTGCCGCGGACAACAACCTTTGCACGAGCAAGCTGCAAGAGCTCAAAGGCAAAGTGAATGGCCTGCCGGCGACCGCCGGAAACACCGCCATGGAGATCAAGCGATTGATGTCCAGCGCCGAAGCCTCACAAGCCTCCGGAGACGACACTAAATGCGTCACCGAGGCCACCCAGGCATTGGCCCTCGCAGACAAACAGAGCCACGAACCCACCCCATGATCCGTGGCGGTCAACCTTCGGGTTGGCCTTCCGGCTCGCGTTGGCGTACACTGTGCAGGCTTGTTGCTCACTTGATTCACAGAGCAACAAGCTCGGGGCCGTTTAGGATTCGACGCCGGTTGCGAAACTTTAGGTGCATGCCGAGTTGGTAACAGAACTCGTAAATCCACTGTTGCAACTTCTTATAGTTGCCAATGACGAAACCTACGGGGAATACGCTCTCGCTGCGTAAGCAGCCTTAGCCCTTCCCTTCTGGTACCTTCGGGTCCAGCAATCATCAGGGGATGTCTGTAAACCCAAAGTGATTGTCATATAGAACAGAATCGCCGTGCAGTACGTTGTGGACGAAGCGGCTAAAACTTACACAACTCGCCCAAAGCACCCTGCCCGTCGGGTCGCTGAGGGTTAACTTAATAGACACGGCTACGCATGTAGTACCGACAGCGGAGTACTGGCGGACGGGGGTTCAAATCCCCCCGGCTCCACCAAATAGCAGTCTAGACCTGTCTCAGACAGCCTACGAAACACCCCAAGAAGCCCGCCCCGTGCGGGCTTTCTTGTTTCTGGCTATCCACCTCTGTCTACCCCTATCTCAAGGCTCCATGTATCCTCCCTTGTACCACGGGGGAAAATTGAAACTGAGGGGTACAAGGAAATGAAGCGTAGTGAAATCAAGCGTCGCCCCTTGGCCGATACCGTCCTGGCGACACTAGAGCCAGATACCAAAGAGTATCGCGAGCATGATGGCAACAGCCTTTACCTGCGGGTCCGTCCAGACGGAAACAAGTCTTGGCAGCTTCGGTACAAAAAGCCCGATGGGAAATGGTCATGGCTAGGTCTTGGAAGCTATCCGGAAGTGGGTGGATCCCTCGCACGGCAAAAAGCTGCAGAGCTTCGAGCTGACTCCGCACAAGGAAGAAATCCATTAGCAACCAAGCGAGTCAGAAAAGCGGCAGAACTGGAAGCTGCTGGCAATACCTTCGAACGACTAGCTCGTGAGTGGTATGCCTCTAAACGAAAAAACTGGACCGATGGCACAGCGGTAAGGACCATCGGTGCGCTGGAGCTACACGTTTTCCCCGTCTTCGGTAACCGTATCTATCAAGAAATTCTTCCCATGGAATGGATGGAGTTTCTGCGCTCGATGGAGCGCAAAGGAATCATCGAACAGACCAGCCGTGTTCGAGGCATGTGTCGAGAGATTTACGACCTTGCACGGGTCACTGGAAGAGCAACGCACAATCCACTGGAAGGTCTGCACAAGTTTTTGCAGACCAAACCTGTAGAAAATTACGCTCATGTATCCCAAGAAGAGTTGCCACCGCTTCTCAGGGCAATCCGAGCGTATCCGAGCGCAACCGACATCCGTATAGGTCTTCATCTTCTTTCAATGCTTGCGTGTCGCCCCTCTGAATTGCGCGAAGCACGATGGTCAGAGTTCGACTTAAAGAAAGCCCTATGGACCATACCGTCAGAACGCATGAAGCGACGCCGCGAACATCTCGTGCCATTACCCCACCAAGCGATAGCACTGTTACGCGACCTTCAAAATCTCACCGGTCACTATCAGCTTTTGTTCCCTGGCCGCAGCGACACTACAAAGCCACGCTCTAACACCGTATTCCTGATGGCGCTTCGACGCCTAGGTTATGAGGGGCGACAAACCGGGCACGGCTTCCGACACATCGCTAGCACAATCCTGAATGAGCACGGCTTCGAGGAAAACCATATCGAAGCGCAGCTATCACACGTCAAGGATGGAGTTGCTGGTGTGTACAACAAGGCAATTTATATAAAGCCGCGCATCGTCATGATGCAGTGGTATGCCGATTATCTGGATGATCTTGAAAGAGGGAGCGTTGTTCAAGGGCATTTCGGCAAGGCTGTTTAATTGTGTGTTTCCGTACACCCCAAAAAACGGTGCAACAGGTGTAACCCGTGTAACAGGCGCAATCAAACCATTGAAAAAATTGAATATTTTCTTCGTTACACCATGTTCGAGCTTGGCGCACACCGCGTGTAACAAGGTCAGTTGGTGTAACAGCCAAAACGCCTTTCCCCTGCTGTCGGCCGTTCTGCCGTGAATACCTCAAAGCTATATACGGCGCGGGTTCGAAGTCAATGCCTCGGGGCGAGGGGGTCGATGTGACTGTAGAGACTGCCGATTGGTTTCTTGATGTGCTACAGCGTCAATACGGAAGCATCTGCATTCCCCTTGAAGTGGTTCGGCGCCAGTATCTTGGACACTTGGGCATGCCTCAGCTACTTCGGCAAATAGGCCGGGGGCGCATTACGTTGCGCGTCGTCAAGAGCGATTGGGGCGGAGGAACCCAACGAGTGGTCTACCTTCATGATCTAGCTGAATGGCTTGCAAAAGGTTGTGGCTCCAGGCCCCCAACGTGACAGACAGCGACCTCGCAGGCAATGCACTACCGTTCGTCGGGATGCCTTGTCGCATTGTTGTCGCATTGTGGTCGTATTCAGTCCTATTGGGGATAAACCTGAGGGCCTAAAATTTTGCCTGTTTCTTTTGCCTGTAAATCCGCATAAATAGTTACCCCTGTTCATATCAATACAGGGAAACAGCTATGACAACTCCTTCAGCGATGAAAGCCAATGAGATTGAGCTTGGGCGCTTCGATCCTGCTACAACACTCATCCGCATAAACCATGTAACGTCCATAACAGGCATTGCCCGCGCCACTGTTTACAAGCTTATGGGCCAGCCCGAAAGCGGCTTTCCACAAGCCGTAAAACTCACCGACAGCACCGCCCGTGGTGCTCCAGTCGCCTGGGTTTTGTCTGAGGTTTTGGAGTGGACTCGAGCACGCATTGCCGCTCGCGACAAGGTGGCGGCATGACTCCCATCTTCCTACCGCACACCACCCTCGACGCTATCGCTATTCTTGAAGACTCCCTGCCTACCGTCGCAGTGGGCCGAGATCGTCTGCTCGCTTTGCGAGATCGGGCTATGGCCGAGGGTGCCCATGTTCTGCTCTTGGTCTGGCCGTCGCTGGATTGGGTGTTACTGGCTGTCGAAGTGCCGCTTGGAGTGGTGATTGAGGACGCACAACAGCTCATCCCCAACCTGCTGGCAAACCCGGCCACTTTGGACCACATGCGTTCCGAATCCCGCAAAGGCCGATACCTGAGCTGGCTGTCGCTAACTCGGCCTGCCACCACTCAGCACTAACGAAAACGCCTCCGGGTGCAACCAGAGGCGTTAGAGGTAGATTCGTATGCCCATTCAATTTATGACGCATTGCGCAATCGCGCAAGGGACGCCTGTTGCCCTTCGCAAATCGAGACGGTATGCTCGACACGTCGCTGCAAAATCAGCGACCGGGTTTGGCGACCCGAGTTTAAGAAGGCGCACAGGCGCCCCCATCTCGATTGCAGGCGCTTTTTTTGTGCCCGCATTCCTGCTTCATGGCGGCTGTGCGTGGGAGACCTTCGGGTCTGCCGGGTTCCTTCTTACCCGGTTCGCCAACCTGCGCACAGCTGCCACCCCAATTCGTTTGGCGACGAATCGTGGCAGTTCCTACTTAAGAAGGAGCTCCACCTATGCACACTCTCAATCCGTCCAAATTTCGCGCCACTGCACACCGTGCAATGGCTCTCGCCGCTTTACACGCCAACTCCAGCCTCGCTACACGCCTCACCCGTTACAACGCTCACATGGTCAAAGCTCGCGAGCTCGAAAACGCAGGCGGTGCTCAATGATCAGTGCTCTGAATTTCGCACTGCCCGAGGATTTGCTGTGTGTCAGTACAGATACCGAGGCTGGCATTCCGATTGATGCCATCACCTGTGCAGTGGATCGAGCCAGCTCTGTACTCCTGCTTCTTGAAGATCAGTTCGAGTGCGATGGCCCACATCTGGCCAACCACGTCATCGCCGCCGCACTGTGGGACGTTCGAGGGACCTTGGGACTAATCCGCACCCTCGCCTTGCACGCCGACACCTCCACCCGGCAAGCCATGAATGGAGGCGCCCAATGAGTCCTTCCATTTTTATCAGTACCGTTGGCGGCGCCACCTTTGCCAAATGCAACGCTCAGAATCAGCCACTGTTCCGTATCAATGCCGGCATTTCCTGCGAAGAAGCGCTCGAACAAGCTTCTCTACTCATGGACTGCGTGAACAAGCTCACCTGTCTGAGCGGCATGGAGAATGACAACGGCGCAATGGTGTGGGCTTCGCACTATTTGAGCGAGATGGCGAAGGCGATCATCGATGACGTCACCAACGGGTTGCAATTGGCCCAAGGCGGTGGCGTATGAATGCACCTACATCCCATGCCCGTCGCCCTACCTTCGCCCAAGTCAAAGCCGCTGCGTTACAGAACATTGATCGTGTACTTGCTCACTGGCTGCCCAACGGCAAACGCGTCGATGGCGGCAAGGAATACACCGCTCCCAATCCAACCCGCGCCGACAAGCGCGCCGGCTCCCTCAAGATCAACTTGAGCAAAGGCACCTGGGCGGATTTTGCCACCGGCGACAAAGGCGGCGATCTGATCGATCTGGTGCGCTATCTGGATGGCGGCACCGACGTCGAAGCCTGCAACAAGCTGACGGACCTGCTGAGCGTTTCCGCTGGGGCCGTGCAAGCGAAGCCGGAACTCAGCAAAAGTAAAACACCGGAATGGCTCGCCATTCAGCCGATTCCAGCTGAGGCTATGAACAGGTGCCCGACTAAACATCGGCAACACGGTATGCCGTCCAAAGTCTGGATGTATCGCGATGCTCAAGGTCAACCAGCCATGGCGCTCTATCGCTTCGACTTGGGTCCGGATGAGGACGGAAAACCACACAAGGTGTTTGCCCCATTGACCTGGTGCCAGCGTATCGACGGCCAAACGCAGCAATGGCGCTGGCAGGGTCTGCCTGAGCCGCGTCCTCTGCTGCGCCTGGATGAACTGGCGCAACGAGCAGAAGCTCCGGTCATTCTGTGCGAGGGCGAAAAGGCTACCGACGCCGCGGTGGAGCTGCTGCCCAACTACGTGGCCACATGCTGGCCGAACGGCTCGAACGCCTGGCATAAAGCGGACCTAACACCGCTCAAAGATCGGTCCGTGGTGTTGTGGCCAGACAACGATGCCAGTGGCAAAAGCTGCATGGAGGCCGTCGCTAAACAACTACAACAGATCGGCGCCACGTCGGTGCGCGTGATCGCCCTGGACGTCTTCAAACGCAAGCCCACCCTCAAGAATGACCAACCGACCTTCGCCAAGGGGGGTCAATGGGATGACGGCGACGACGCGGCCGATGCCCAAAGCAAAGGTTGGACGGCGGCACACTTTGCCGAACTGGAACGCAGTGGCGAATTGTTTGGTGCTGAGCCGGAGAAAGCACCGACCGCACCACCCGAACCCAACGCCAAACCAACGACCAAGCGCCCCCCAAAGCCTAAAAACGATCAGTTGCCCGGCGGCTTTCGCCTGACACCAGAAGGCGTGTTTTATTCCGGTGACGATGGCGAGGCGCGCCCGGTCTGCTCGCCATTGGAAATCCTGGCTCGCACCCGTGATGCACAGGGGCATAACTGGGGTTTGTTGGTCGAGTTCGACGATCCCGACGGTGCAAAAAAGCGCTGGAACATCCCTGCGCGGACCATGACCGGCGACTTCGGCAAGGACGTGCTCGGACCATTGGTGGACATGGGTCTACGCCTAGCTGGTAGTCGCTCAGGTCGTAATGCCCGCAACGATTTGCAGAGTTATTTCGGCGCTTTCGACAGCGCCCAACGCGCACGGCTTGTCACCCGTTTGGGCTGGCACGACAGCGCCTTCCTGCTGCCTGAACAGCAGGTCGGCTCGCACACCGAGCACCTGCACTTCTATGAAGCCGGCGCACAGCTTCCGCCCATCAACGAGGCCGGCACATTAGAGCAATGGCAAGAACAGATCGGCGCGTTGTGCATCGGTAATCACCGCTTGGCGTTTGTGGCCAGCGTGGCCTTTGCCGGTCCGCTGTTGCATCTGCTCGGCCATGAGTCCGGCGGCTTTCACCTCTACGGCGACAGTTCGGGCGGCAAGACCACCCACCTGCAAGTGGCCGCCTCGATCTACGGCGGGCCACGTCTGGTGCGTTCCTGGCGTTCGACGGATAACGCTTTGGAATCCATCGCCGCCGCGCATTCGGACGGGCTCCTGGTGCTGGATGAAATCGGCATGTGCGACCCGCGCATCATCGGCGAAACCGTGTACATGCTCGGTAACGGTACTGGCAAGGCTCGCGCCAATGATCGAGGACAAGCTGGCCGACAGGTTCAGGAGTGGCGCTTGCTGTTTCTCTCTACCGGCGAGAAGACCTTGGCGCAGCACATGGCCGAAGCCAACAAGGAGCTCAAAGCCGGCATGGAGGTGCGCATGCTCGCCGTGCCAGCCGACGCCGGCAAAGGCCTCGGCATGTTCGATGTACTGAATGGCTTTGATGATGCGGCCGCCCTCTCCGATGCGCTCAAGGCGCGGGTGACCATGTACTACGGCACTCCACTCACCGCCTTCCTGTCGGCCCTCTGTGAACCGGGTAAGCGGCATGGTTGGTCAGTGATCCTGCGCCACACCTTGGAGGGTTTTATCGCCAAGGCGCTGCCCGCCTCGGCGAGCGGTCAAGCACACCGAGCAGCCGCGCGCTTTGGACTGGCCGCCGCCGCCGGCGAACTGGCCACCGCGATGGGAATTACCGGTTGGCCAGACGGCACCGCCACCACCGCCGCTCGGGTGTGCCTCAGTGCCTGGATTAATGAGCGTGGCGGAGCCGGAAACTTTGAAGGTGACGCGATCCTGGCACGGCTACGCCAGGTCATCGAGCGTTTCGGTGAAAGCCGCTTCACTCGCTGGGAGTCGGCCGCCGCGAAGATCGATGAACACGGCCCCCGCACCATCGACCGCTTGGGCTTTCGTAAAACGCTGGAGCACGGCTTGGGTGACGCCTTGCACACCACTAACACCTACTACGTGTTACCCGAGTCTTGGCGATCCGAAGTGTTCAAAGGCATGAACATCAATGCCGTGAACAAGGAGCTGATTCGCCGTGGCGTGCTGGAGCCGGGTCCCAACGGCAAAGCCTCCTGCTCCGTCCGCCTACCTGGCATGGGCACCCAGCGTTGCTATGTGGTGAAGACGATTCCGGGAACAGATGAGGGCGAGGCTCAGGCGGCCTAACGCCGCCTAAGAATTCGAGGTAGCGCCGGCTGATCTCCGGCCTCGCCAGCCGCTCAACCACCCCACTATCGAATCACACAGAGACAAGACAAATGAACTAAATCCAAGAAATGAAAGACCGCCACGACCAGCGGATCAGCGGATCAGCGGATCAGCGGATCAGCGGATCAGCGGATCAGCGAAATGGAAAGTCTCTAAGCCGCTCTGGTTTAATATGAAGCGGCACCACAGAACCCCGAAACGATCGAGCAGCCAGCAGCGACGCACAAAAAGCTGCGAAAAATCTCGCTAATGCCGCTGAGCAACATCGTCGCCAACAACTGATTGTTACAGCGCTAGAGCAGAAGCTAAACACCGTAGACCAGCACATTGCGAAATTGCACTCCACTTGAACACCAGTTTGCATTTGTTCTGACCAGTCTTTTGCATTGGATTTAACCAACCACGCTTTGTAACCATGATCGGCAGATAACGGCCAAAAGTGGACGCTCATAGAATGCTGCGCTGCCTGGCCTGAGAATCCATTTAACCTGCTAAACGACTGCCCGTAGTAATGTAATAAATGTCAGCGCCCAAGGAATGTATGTTAGCCAAATAATCAGCTTTTGGGATTCGCACTCCTCGCTCATATTTATACTGAGCATCGAGATTCACGCCGCCAACGGCTCCAAAATGTTGTTGGGTCATCTTCAGCTTGACCCGCTCCTCACGTAACCGACTGCCAATAGTGCTTGGGCCTGTTCCGACAGCTTCCGCTGACGCCGGCCTGGTCACGATTGCCTGTTTATAAGCATCATCAATTTCTGAAATGATGTCCTGAACAGCCTTTAACGTGTCCCGAATGCGCTCGACAGCTTCTAGGCCACCAAATTTTTTAACGATGGTCAGTACCCCTTGCAGAGCCTCCTCAAAGCCTCGTTGGTTAGCGTGCAAGCGTTCAATTATTTCTGCTAATGAATGCTTTGTTGGCATCCCGCCTCCTCATGTGCATGAGACGGAATGCTATCAGTACCTAGGGAGGAAAAGTGATCGCGGCACTCGGCCGCCGTCTTAATTCATGGCCATTGGATAGGCATTGGCCGCTGAAAAGGTGGATCTTGTGCCTGAGTTTCTGCTTGATGCTGATATCAAGGAACCTCTCCGGAATTGGAAAATGTCCTCTTTGGGTCGTTTTCTGCCCCTAGCCAAGGGCCGCAATCGGCCATAGCGGCGTGTCGAAATTGTAAACTATTAGAGTTCGAGAGCCCGCCTTGCCAGCTACTCGGTGGTGAGCCGGTCAGATAGCAACTGACAAAGCGAGCCTATAAACACTAGTTCAGTCAAAAGAAATTGCCAATGCAGACAGCGCCGTGTGTCACTGCTGGCCGATTTCTGCCTGTCGCCACCGTCCGCTTTGGGTCGCTTTCAGCCGGACATGGCAGGCAGTCCCTCGCCCCTCAGCCCCAATGATAGAATCATGTTTTGAAAAAGGAGTTTCATCTGTGGAGGCTGGAAAAAAGAGTTGCCCCTATTGCGCGGAAGTCATCATGGCTGAAGTTATTTTATGCAAACTGAATCGCCCCCGAAATCTTAGACTCTCGATGAGCGCTTCTGGGGACCGATAAAGGAGGTAGGCTTGTTAGTTCAAGATGAACCTGTATCTAGCATCAGCGACAGGCCACTTCCGGCCCAAAGTGTGTAAAAATGTGAAATTGGGTTTTCTATATCGACGCTAAGAGACCATGCTCACGTTCACAAACCGATCAAGGTCACGACTAGAGAACGAAAGGACCGCTCAGATCACTATTTACCTATCCACTGATAGCTTAGGGGCTTTTCGCTTATCCCGCAGTAAAAATTCACACCCCTAAATATTTTCGAAGGGCTTATCAAGAATACATATATAATAACTTTGAGTGAAAAAAACTTCAAATTACGCTACCAAATTATACTTGCAGCCAGTCGTTAAACAACCATAAGGCTGACTGTGACTAATGCATGATGCCCGCCCAACGTAAGTTATCCGTTGGACGGGCCTCGTGCAAGCATTGCCGGAAAAACTAGCGTCAGCCTGCAAAAATAGCGTATTCGTACAGCATTACTTCCACCAATACTCGACCTGAACTCCTACGTTGGAGCCGTTAAGCGCTTTGCCGAAGGCACCAGTGTCAGAAAGAGCCGATCCCGGCGATTCGGAGCTGGCAGCACGCTGTGCCGCCTCATTCCAACTCGCATACGTATAATACAGCCGAATTTCCGGTCTATCCCAGAAACCTGTACCCTTCGGTGACCAAGTTGGTGCGATCGTGTATTTGGATAGCTTGCGAGTACCATCGGCAGCATCGACTTGATCGCGCCCTACCTCCGTGATTAGCTTGAATTGTTCGGTAAACGCGTATATGGGCCGAATCCCTATGGATAACCAGTTCAGGTCGTTACCCGCCGTGCGAGTGTCCTTTTGATAAACAATTTCAAATTGTCCGCTGAACGAGTGAGTTACTTGCCAATCGAAAAACTCGACAATCCTCCAGCTCTTATTGCTCTCATCTAAGGTTGAGTCGCCTGTATAGCCCAGTGCAGTGCCTGGACCTCGACCGTACTGAACGGCGAATTTGTTCACACCCCCCAGGAATGCGATTTGTTTGTGCTGGGCCGTCAACGACCAGCCCTGATGAGTATCTTCGCGACTAGGCTTTTCGAGATAGTTAAGGCCAAGCTGAACTTCACCCCCGGGGTTGGTCTTGAACCCGCTGACCGTCACATCATGACGGGTAACAAAGTCCTTTTGAAAAACATTGTCTTTACGCGAGAATACGTAGCTGTATTTCAGATCTCCAAGGGCGACTTGATCGAAGCCGAATCCGGTCGCGCTTTCATTCCAGTAGTAGAAGTCGGAGATATGGATATCATTTCGATTATAGAAACGACGCCCAGCCCAAAAAGACCCGCCGTTCAAAGCCGGCATCTTGCTCCACTCTGCATAGAGTTGGTTCATCCGCGTAAACCCATAATCACCATCAAACTTCAGTTCATGGCCATACTCGTTATAAAATTGCGTCATTCCCTCTACGCTTACCACTGACCCATCATCTAGCGAAAGAAGGTCCTGCCGCAAGTCCAGTTCTAAATATTGCTCACATTCGTTACCTAAGCGGTATTTGGATTGCGCACCAGGCAATTTAAAACACGACTGCCCCCCGCCTTTAGTCGAGTTACCCACTCCGGCTCTATAATAACCACTAAAAACCGCCGAGTAAGCATCATAAGGATAAAACCCAACAGTTAAGGATGCCCCCAGAATCGCACTTAAAGCTTTAATTTTCATTCATAACCCCTTCGTTTTTTGTCGTTGTTAAATAAGGTAGATAAATCGAAAACCAAGTTACATCTGCACGCGAAGCCTAAAACGCGCGCAGTTACACGAACTCTTAATAGTCCCGACTAAATTAAAGGCAAGGTATGGCCAAAGCATAAACTTTCAAAAACAGGCAAGTTAAACCGTGCAAGGTGACCATCAGGCGCTAAGATTTTATCTACGCACCTCGCTCACAGCACAGAACCATACCCAGTCGACTGTAACTTTTTACCCTTGTGGCCGTTGTTTTACGCCGTACGTAGCTTCGCAGGCGCACTTAAACAATCGCCTTTAATTAGGTAGGTAATAGCCCCTTTGCTTGGAGTAAGTTGACCGCTGACGATTTTTATTAAGTGGATTCATCAGCGCGCCGAGAGGAAATTTCCGCTACCGTTCCAAGACGGACTATGATCGCCAGAACCCACCTAGGACCAAACGATTCTATTAGCTGCGACCTCGTAGAGGATTGGCGCGCATAAATAGTGCTTACAATTCTTTTGTTTCCTTTAAGGGTCTACGAAAACGAAAGCCACTGCAGCCACTCATTTAAATCTTCAACATGACACTTTCAGGCGAGCAGCTCACACCGCCGAGAATCTCATTAACGTGGTCTGGCGGTAGACTTCATCCGGCTCGAGCCGTGCGCGAGAAAAATCGGGCTGATTGATTCCATTGGGACAGTTCTGGGCCTCCAGGGTAAAACCAGCCCAACGCGAATAAGGTTTGCCCGCCTTACCGTGAGCACTGCCGTCGAAAGTATTGCTGGTATAGAACTGCACCCCAGGCTCGGTAGTATACAACTGCACTCTTCGACCACTCTGAGGATCATAGATATCGGCGGCCAATTTCCTCAGATCACCCTGAGCATCCAGTACCCAGTGATGATTGAAGCCCTGCTGCGTTGCACCGCCGATACGCAATTGCCGATGGTCATCACCGATGTGCTGGCCGATCGGCGTGGCCCGACGAAAATCCATCGGCGTACCGTTCACAGGCGCCAACTCACCGCTGGGTATCAGTTGCTCCGTCACCGGCAGGTAGCGGCTGGCGTACAGCGTCGCCACCTGCGAGAGGATGTCGCCGTTACCCGCGCCGGCCAGATTGAAGTAAGCATGCTGAGTCAGGTTGAGCACCGTCGGTGTATCGCTGACCGCCTGATACTCGATGCGCAACTGGTTGTCATCGTCGAGGCTGTAGGTCACCTGAGTCCGCAGGTTGCCGGGAAAGCCCATCTCGCCATCGACGGACAGGTAGCTGAGCCTCACGCCGACCCAATCGCTGCCCTGAAGGGGTTGCGCCTCCCAGACCTTCTTGTCGAAACCTTCGGCACCGCCATGCAAGGCATTGACGCCGTCATTTAGCGGTACCTGATAAAGCCGTCCCGACAACTCAAACCTCCCTCCCGCCAGACGATTGGCATAACGCCCGATAAGCGCTCCCAGATACAACCCGTGATGCCGCTGGTAGCCCTCGATATCGTCGAACCCGAGCACCACATCCTCGAAGTGCCCGTTTCTATCCGCAACCAGAAGCGCCTGAAGAATGCCGCCGTAGGTCAGCACACTGGCATGCAGGCCATGACGATTGCCCAGCAAGTACTTGTGCACCGGCGTACCGTCATTCAGATGACCGAAGATACTTTGTCGACAGACCAGTTCCCGCACTGGCGCACTGTTCATCCGCAGCCCCCTCAGCGTTGTTTGAGGCGGTCGATGATCACCGCCACCAGGAGAATCGAGCCGCGAATGACATACTGGTAAAAGGTGTCGATGTTCTTCAGGTTCATCGCGTTCTCGATGATCGCCAGAATCAGGACTCCGGCAATCACATGACGGATCAGCCCGATCCCGCCGCTCAGGGATACCCCGCCCAGCACACAGGCGGAAATCACCGTCAGCTCGAAACCTTGGCCAATCATTGGCTGGCCTGAAGTCATGCGCGATGCCAGGATCACCCCGGCCAGCGCGCCGATCACCCCATGCACGGCAAAAATGATGATCTTGGTCCGATCGACGTTCACGCCGGCCAGCACAGCGGCTTCCTGGTTGCCGCCGAGGGCCATGGTGTTGCGTCCGTAGGTGGTGTAGTTGAGCAGCCAGCCGAAGAACATGAAGCACAGCACGGTGATAAGGATCGGCACCGGCACGCCGAACGCCTGCCCGTTGCCGAAGACGAAGAAGCCTTCGTTCATCACGCCGACGGCCTTGCCGTTGGAGAAGATGTAAGCCAGCCCGCGCACGATCTGCATGGTCGCCAGGGTGGTAATCAGAGCGTTGACCCGTAACTTGGCGATCACGATACCGTTGATCAGGCCGACGCAAAGCCCCATGGCCAGCGCCGCCGACACACCGAAAAACACGCTGTCGGTATCGCGAATGACAATACCGGCTACTACCCCCGCACAGGCGATCACGGAGCCGACCGACAGGTCGAAGTGCCCCGAGGCCAGGCAGAACAACATGGTGCACGCGGCAATCCCCGTGGTGGAAATCGCCAGGCCCAGGCCGCGCATGTTCAGGGAGGACATGAAGTTATCGATCAACAACGCGCAGAGCACGAAGATGCCCAAGGCAGCGAGCAGCATCACCCAATCATCGAAAAACTTGCGTTGATTGAGGCCCAGCCAGAATGAATTTGTTTTTTTAACCTGTGACATATACACCTCAATGGAGTTTTAGTCCCGCGAACGCGGGAGGGCCAGTTGCAACAAGCGCGCTTCGTCGGCCTCGCTGCGTGACAGTTCACCGCTAATCGCCCCTTCGCTCATGATCAGGATTCGATCGGAAATCCCCATGACCTCCATGAGATCGCTGGACACCACGATCACGGCGATACCCTGCTCGGCGAGGTGGTGGATGATCTGGTAGATCTCGGCCTTGGCCCCGATGTCGATGCCACGAGTCGGTTCATCGAGCAGCAGCACCTTCATCGGCATCGACAGCCAGCGGCCCAGAATGGCCTTCTGCTGGTTGCCGCCGGACAGGTAGAGGATCGGTTGACTCGCCGAAGGGGTGCGGATGTTCAGCGCTGTGATTTGCCGCCGGGCGTTGTCCCGCTCCCAACCGCCGCGGATCAGGCAGCCGAAGCGCGCGTGATGACTACGGGCGCTGATATTGATGTTCTCCGCGACACTGGCGCGGGGCACGATGCCTTCCTTCTTGCGATCCTCTGGACACAGCAGCACACCCGCCGCAATGGCATCACGAGGCGATTTGAACACCATCGTCTGATCATGCAGAACTAGGCGTCCGGCCTTGCTGCGGGACAGGCCGGCCAACAGCCGCAACAATTCAGTGCGCCCGGCTCCGACCAGGCCGAACAACCCGAGTATCTCGCCCTTGTTCACACTGAAACTCGCCGGCTCCAACACTCCTGGCCCGAGCAGCCCTTCGACCCTCAAGGCCTGGCCGCCTTGCGGGCGAGGGCGGTAATTGTAGACGTCCTCAATGTCGCGCCCCACCATGCAGCTCACCAGCCGGTCGACGCTCAGCTGCTGCATGTCCTCGAAGGTACAGACAAAACGCCCGTCCTTGAACACCGTAACCGCATCGCAGATGCGGAACACCTCCTCCATGCGATGCGAGACATAGAGAATCACCCGCCCCTCATCCCGCAGCCGGGCAATGATCACCATCAGCCGCTCAATCTCCCGCGCCGATAGACTGCTAGTGGGCTCATCGAAGGCAATCACATGGGCATTGCGCGACATGGCCTTGGCGATCTCAACCAGTTGCCGCTGGCCCAGGGATAGGCTGCCCAATCGAGCATTGGGATCGATCTCGTCGGCCAGCCCCTTGAGCAACTCCCGTGCCCGCTGCACCATCGCCCCGCGATTGATCACGCCCAGACGCGAGGGCATGTGCCCCAGCAGTAGGTTTTCGGCCACCGTCATTTCCGGCACCAGTTGCAGTTCCTGATGGATCACCGCCACGCCGTGGGAAATGCTCTCGGCCGCCGACCTGAAACTCATGGTCTGCTCGCCAATCTGCATGTTGCCGCTGTTGGGCGAATAGAACCCGCCGAGGATTTTCAACAGGGTCGACTTACCCGCGCCGTTCTCGCCCATCAGCGCATGCACGCTGTGGGGCCGAGCCTCGAAACTGATCTGCGCCAGCGCCCGTACTCCGGGAAATTCCTTGCCGATACCGTTGAAGCGCAAGCTCGCAGCCGCCTTCGATTGTTCCAACATACCTTATCTCCTGCACCAGGCCGCGCGATGTGCAACCAATGGGATGGACGTCAGGCGCAAGGTCCGTACATTGCGCCAGCAGAGAATCATTTCCACAGCCCAATCCTGGTTAGCTCTTGCTGGAAGTTGGCACGGGTGATCAAAGTCACGTTGTCCAGAGCGGTGTATTTGGCGGGCTCCTTACCGGTGCTGACCCACTCAAACATCTGGCTGGCGGTTTCATAACCCGAGGTATCGGGGCTCAGTAGCATTGAACCGAAGAAGCCGCTATCGGCCTTTTTTAGCTCACCGATGGCGTCCGTGCCGTTGATGCCGACACCAATCACGTTCACCGCCTTAAAACCAGCGCTTTCGGTGGCCCGCACACCACCCAGCACGGCGCTGTCGTTCATGCCGCCGATGATCAGGTTCTTCGCCGTGTCCGGCAGCTTGACCAAGGCCGAGTTGGTGGAGTCCATGCTGCCTGGTACGTCGAGGGTTTTTTGGGCGGTGAACAAGATATGGTCCGCCGGCAGGCCTGCGGCCTTGAGCGCGTCCGCCGAACCGTCGGTGCGCTTCTTGCCGGTGTCCAGCTCGTCGAAGGTGTTGATCACCGCGTAGGTGGCGCTCAAATCCCAGCCGCGTTTTTTGGCTTCATCAGCCATGGCAGTACCTTGCTTCTGACCGATCTTGAACGCCGCCAAGCCGACGTAAGGAACGTCCTCCATGGGCTTGCCCTGGGCATCGACAAAGCGGTCATCTACGGCCATGACCTTCAGATCGTAGAGCTTGGCCTTAGCCATGATCGCCGGCCCCAGAGAGGTGTCCGACGGGCAGATGACGAAACCCTTGGCGCCATTGGCGGCCAGGGTGTCGATAGCGGACAGGGTCTTTTCGCCATCGGGGACGGCGATTTTGATCACAGTGAAGCCCTTGTCCTTGCCAGCCTTTTCGGCAAAGGCCCATTCGGTCTGGAACCAGGGTTCCTCGGCCTGTTTGACCAGAAAGCCGATCTTAACTTCTTCGGCCGCAACCCAACCGGTGAAACCACTGGCGGCGACCAGCGCTGCGGCGCAGGCCAGAGAGTGGATTTTGCGCTGAATAAACATAAGTTGCCCTCTTGTTGTTATTGGTTTGTTACGTACGAAAAAACTGCCCCACTAAGCGGCCGGATGGGTGTTATTCGTGATAAAGCACTGAGCGGCCGCCATCGATCATGATGCAGGTGGCATTGATGAACGGCGCCTCATCCGTCGCAAGGAACAGCGCCGTCATCGCCACCTCTACCGGCTGACCGATACGTCGTGGCGGGTGCAGATCGAAGGCCCGTTGACGTTCAGCTTGGGGGTCGTCGAAACCGTTCCAGTAATCGACATTGAGCTGGGTTTCGATGTACCCCGGTGCAATAGCGTTGACCCGGATACCCTTGGACGCGTACTCGATACCCAGCGCCCGCGTCAGCCCGAGCAGGCCATGCTTGGCCACCGGGTAGGGAAAACAGCCCGGAATGATGTGGCTGGAATGGGTCGAGGCGACATTGATGATGTTGCCGATGCCCTGCTCGATCATGTGTGGCAACACAGTGCGGCAACCGAACCAGGCGCCGTCCAAGTCGATGGCGAAACAGCGTCGCCAATCCACGTCGCTCATCTCCATCGGGTCGCAGAACACGTTCACGCCCGCACAGTTGACCAGCACGTCCACGCGCCCGAAACGCTCAATGGCTAGGTCCACCAAGGCACGCCATTGCTCTTTAGAAGTA
Source organism: Pseudomonas sp. S2_H10 (assembly GCF_054668285.1). Taxonomy (NCBI): domain Bacteria; kingdom Pseudomonadati; phylum Pseudomonadota; class Gammaproteobacteria; order Pseudomonadales; family Pseudomonadaceae; genus Pseudomonas; species Pseudomonas sp. S2_H10. The sequence continues at coordinate 4,509,456 of NZ_CP162754.1, read as the reverse complement.
ATGTCCACGGCCTGGGCATGCACTTGAGCGCCACGCTCACGCCAGCGGGCCGCCACACGCTCGACTTTCTCACCCTGAATATCGCCAATCACCAACCGCGCCTGTTGAGCCTGGAAGCAGGCGACAATCGCCTCGCCGATACCTTGGGCTGCACCGGTCACCACTACAACTTTGTCTTTCAGCCGGTCACCGTACTTGGGCTCCGGAACTTCGGGTAAAAATAGCGATTCAGCCATTACAAATACTCCAGTAGGTAAGGTAACGGGCACCTTGGGTAAGTATTACTTCAGCCCGTAAAGCGCTGACAGGACAAGCCTTTCACCCCGACTTGGGCCATCAATAACGCACCGTCCAGCGTCGAGTCTTTCCCCCCCTCAATGCTCGCAGGCCGGGCGCTGGTGACGTAAAGCGTGGATAAATCGGCCCCCCCGAAGACGCAGCTAGTGGGGTACTGGACGGGTAATTCGATCTCCCGATCGATCGTGCCATCGGGGGCATAACGGATCAGGCAATGACCTCCCCAGCGGGCATTCCAGACGTAGCCCTGGCTATCCATGGCCGAACCGTCCGGCACACCGCGCGTGGACGGTTGCGCCCAGAGGCTGCGCGCCCCCAGGGAGCCATCAGCGTTGATGGCATAGCGATAGAGTTGGGCATCGAGGCTGTCGGCACAGTAGAGCTGGCTGCCAGTGAAGTCCCAGAGCAAGGTGTTGACGATGCCCTGCCCCTCCAGCAGACGGGTGACGCGGGCATCCTGATCGACCCGGAACAGGCCGCCTGAGCGCCGGGTGATCGGCAGGTCGCCGCCGTCGGCGGCCAGGTTATTTTGCATGCTGCCCAGCCACAGTCGGCCCTGCGCATCACAACGAGCCTCATTGGCTCGATTGCCGCTAACGGAGTCGGCCACACAGAACAAGGTCAGGGCCGGATGCTGCGACGGGGAGTCGAGGTCAAGTCGATAGACCCCACTGATCAGGGTCACCAACGCATCACCGCGCTCGCACGGAATGAACGCCGACACGGCTTCGGGCAACTGCCACTGCTGGTAACGCCCCCGACTCAGGCGGCAGGCCAGACGAGTGGCGATATCCACCCAGTACAAAGTCTGGGTGGGGTTATCCCAGAATGGGCCTTCCGCCAACATAAAGCGCTGATCGCTCACCGGTCGCCATTGCACGTCAAGTTCTCTCGTGTGATCCATGGCCTTACATCTCTATCCACTTGAACTTGCAGAACAGAGATACGTCGGACAGCGCACCGATTAGCGCCAGCACAGCGATATCGGTAATGACCGGAACGATGGGATCATCGCTAACCAGCGAGCCCATGACGATCGGCGCAGCACTCAACAGGTTGCTGGGGACCATGTAATTGATCGCCACAGTGATTAGCAGCAACACCATGATGAACGAACGTTTACGGCTTGGCGGCACGAGCGACGCCTTCTCGGCGAAAGTTTGGGGGAGCATAAGCAGCCTCTTCTTATAATTATTGAGGGCGTATGTATTGATCGCTTCCCCCACTTTGTATGGGGGAGATCAATGCAATCACTAGCAGTGGCTTACCATTCGGCAAAGCTACCGTCGGCATGGCGCCAGATCGGATTGCGCCAGCGGTGGCCGACGGCCGCGCGTTCGATCACGTATTCCTCATTGATCTCGATTCCCAAGCCCGGGCCATTGGGGATTTTCACGAAGCCTTTGTCGTAGTCGAACACTCGCGGATCTTTCACGTAGTCGAGCAGGTCATTGCTCTCGTTGTAGTGAATGCCAAGGCTCTGTTCCTGGATGAACGCGTTGTAGCAAACCGCGTCCAGTTGCAGGCACGCCGCCAGCGCAATCGGCCCCAGCGGGCAATGCAGCGCCAGCGCCACGTCATAGGCTTCGGCCATGTTGGCGATCTTACGGGTCTCGGTGATGCCACCGGCGTGGGACGCATCCGGCTGGATGATGTCGACGTAACCTTCGCTGAGCACACGCTTGAAATCCCAACGGGAGAACAAGCGCTCGCCGAGGGCAATCGGTGTGCTGGTCAGCGGCGCCAGCTCCTTCAGCGCTTCGTAGTTTTCGCTGAGCACCGGCTCTTCGATAAACATCAGTTTGTACGGATCGAGTTCCTTCATCAGCACCTTGGCCATGGGCTTGTGTACCCGGCCATGGAAGTCGACGCCGATGCCGACGTTCGGCCCGACCGCGTCCCGCACGGCGGCAACGTTGGCCAGGGCCAGGTCGACTTTCTCGAAGGAGTCGAGGAATTGCAGCTCTTCGGTGCCGTTCATTTTCACCGCAGTGAAACCACGACTGACCGCCTCTTTCGCGGCGCGCGCGGTGTCTGCCGGACGGTCACCGCCAATCCATGAATACACACGAATCTTGTCGCGCACCTGACCGCCCAACAAATTACTGACCGACACGCCCAAGGCCTTGCCCTTGATGTCCCACAGTGCCTGATCGATACCAGCCAGCGCGCTCATGTGGATCGCGCCGCCACGGTAGAAGCCACCACGATAGAGCACGGTCCAGATATCTTCGATGTTGCGTGGGTCTTTGCCGATCAGGTAGTCAGACAATTCTTCAACGGCTGCCGCAACGGTGTGAGCGCGGCCTTCGACCACGGGCTCGCCCCAACCGGTTACGCCCTCGTCGGTTTCGACCTTGAGGAAGCACCAGCGCGGCGGAACGATGAAGGTGGTCAGTTTGGTGATTTTCATCTTCTTTTCTCTCTTATTAGATGCAGTGCTCGCAGCGCCAAAAAGTCTTAGCGGAAGGCTTTCCAGGCAGCAACGTAGGCCTTGGCGTTAAGCGCTACTTCATCTGAGGTCATGCCCGGTTTGAACAACCCGGAACCGAGGCCGAAGCCTTTGACTCCGGCGTCGATGAACATCTGCATATTGTCCGGGGTGATCCCGCCAACCGGCACCAGAACGGTTCCGGTCGGCAGCACCGCCAGCCAGGCTTTGACGACGGCGGGCCCCATCTGCTCGGCCGGGAACATTTTCAGCACATCAGCCCCTTCGGCCAAGGCGGTGAAGGCTTCATTCGGCGTGGCAACGCCCGGCGACAGGAACAACCCCGCTGCTTTCGCTGCGAGCAACACCTTGGCATCGCTGTGCGGCATGACGATCACCTGGCCGCCAGCGGCTTTCACCTGCTCGACTTGCTCCGGTGTCAGCACCGTGCCGGCGCCAATCAGGCAATCGGCGGGCAAGGTGCGGCGCAGGATGCGGATGCTTTCGTACGGTTCCGGTGAATTGAGCGGCACTTCGATAACGCGAAATCCGGCGGCGTACAGGACTTCGCCGATGGCTGCCGCTTCTTCCGGGCGCAGGCCGCGCAGGATCGCGATCAGGCCATTTTGCGCCAAGGCGTGTTTGAGCATGTCAGACCTCCAGTCAGGTTTAACGGGATAGGTTGGAAGTGATCAGTCCGGCGGCGAGTGCCAACTGCCACAACCCGCGTTCGGTGGCTTGTTCGGCCAGAGTCACCCGGGCAAATCCGCAGGCGTCGAGGGCCCGGCTGTAGCGGGCACAGAGTTGGGCATTACCGATGAGGACGATCGAAGGCAGGTGCACGCTGTTGCGTCGACGCCGCTGGGTCGTCGCCAGCGCCGACAGCTCATGACCGATCAACAAGCCCGACAGATAATCCGCTTGGGCCGTAGCGCTCAGTTCGCCGGTCAGTCCGAGGCTGCGGGCACTGAACACCGTCGACAGCGGACCGGTCTCGCCGTCCGCTGACAACGCCACTTGCACCCCACGATCAAAGGCCTGGCCATCGAAGGACGCGCCTTGCTGCTGGGTGCGCCCCAGAATGCTGTGTTCGCTGAGCACGGCGAAGATTTCGCCGGTCATGAAGGTATCGAAATGCACGATGCAGCCGTCGGCCACTTCCACCCATTTCGAATGACTGCCGGGCAGGCCGATCAACAGATCTTTGCCCGCCTCGCTCGACAGGGTTTGCAGAACACCCAGGACCTGGGTTTCTTCGCCGCGCATCACATTCGGCAAAGGCGAACGCTCGATGACCCCGGGTACGATGTGCACATCGACGCCACGCCGGCTGCGCACGGTTTGCAAGGAAGTACCGAGAGTGGCGACGTTCGCCGGCGTGTCACGGTAGGCCGCTTCGCGCCAGCCTTGAGCACTGCCGACCATGCCACAAGCGATCACCGGCAAATCAGGCTGCGCATCGAGCCAGTCACCGCAGGCCTCATCGAATGCCAGTTCAAAGCCGTCCGCGCATGCCTGACCGTTAATGATTCGCGGCGTCCGGGGCAGCTGCATGATCCCCGACGACAGTGAACGCTGTTCGAGCAAGTTGCCATCTGCGGCGAGTTTATAAGCACGTAATGAGGTTGTCCCCCAATCGAGCGCGATCAATTGCGCATGCATCTCTTCACCTGTGAGTTGTTTTTGGCAGTGACTGCGTTGAACTGAGGACGGGACTATAAAGAGCACCGAGCATAATCTCAATATGTATTTTACCGTCCCATATATAGGGATAGTATGATTTGAATGCATTGATCTAAATCGGCGTAAGAGACGGCCTTCATAGAACATATTTACAGTGAGAGGCCGGACACCCATCTAGACGTGAATGCTCGCTAGATAGAGGTGCCTATCGGTGCCGCCATCTCTTTAGGCTTGGCCAGTGAAGGTGCCATCCCGGCCATTTTCGGCCATAGCCCGCTGTCGGATGAACTAAGGCGAGAACTGGATCAACGCGGCTCGCAAAGCCTGTTTATTCAGGTCGAGCTACGTGACGAAGAGGCTTGTCGCGCTACTGTCGCCAGCGTGCAGAGCGCTTCGGCGCATCGACGGACTGGTCAACAACGCCGGGGGCATCAATGGCGTCGAGCTTTAAGCCGGGCGTTCGGCATTCGTCGAATCGCCGGAAAAAAAACTGATCCATTACTACTTGATGACGCACTTGTATGCGATGCATGCGAAACGCTGATCCAGGCACCTGTTCCGGCGCAGGTCATTGACAAGGGCATCCCGACTGCAGGGTTACTTGCGCACGTCATGATCGCGAGATTTGCTGACCATCTGCCGCTTCACCGTCAGGAATCGATTTTTGGTCGGGCAGGCCTTGCGATCCCTCGCTCCACCTTGGCTCAATGGGTGGGTATGACGGGCGTGCAGTTACAGCCGCTGGGCGATGCACTGCGTGACGTGGTGCTCGGGCAGCAAGTGATTCACGCCGATGAAACACCCGTACAAATGCTCATGCCGGGCACAAAGAAAACCCACCGTTCCTATGTTTGGGCCTGTGCAACCAGCCAGTTCTGCGCAACAGCCGCTGTCGTTTACGACTTCAGCCCCAGCCGCGCCGGCGAGCATGCTCGCAACTTTCTGTAAGACTGGAAGGGCAAACTGGTGTGTGATGATTTTGGTGGTTACAAGGCCAGCTTCGAACTCGGCGTGACCGAAATCGGTTGTATGTCTCATGCGCGGCGCAAGTTCTTTGAACTGCATGCCACGAACAAGAGCACGCTTGCCGAGCAGGCCCTGCGTTACATCCAACTGCTTTACGAAATCGAGAGCGAAGTCCGCGATCTGGAGCCGGATATACGGCGCCAAATACGGCAAGAAAAAGCCGTACCGGTGATAAATGGGCTGCATGCCTGGATGCTCGCCCAGCGTGACCTCGTGCCCGAAGGTTCAGGCATCAGCAGAGCACTCGATTACAGTCTGAAACGCTGGACAGCGCTATCGCGCTACCTGGATGACGGCGCCGTAGCTATTGATAACAATTGGTGTGAGAACCAAATCAGGCCATGGGCTCTTGGGCGCAAGAACTGGTTCTTTGCAGGGTCATTGCGCAGCGGCAAACGGGCAGCCGCGATCATGAGTCTGATCCAGTCGACGCGGCTAAATGGACATGATCCGTACGCGTGCCTGAAGGATGTGCTCACACGCCTGCCGACGCAGCGGGCGAGTGAGATTACGGAGTTGCTGCCGCATCAATGGACGCGAGCTTAGCAACAGAAGTTATCGCCTTCAGAACTCGACGAAAGAGCATGTCCTACGCAGAAAAGTGCAACTGGAAAAGTTGGGGCCTCAAGCTTTAAGGTCTTGCCCATTTTCAAGTCATCAAAACCCATCACTACTACCCCGCCTAGGCCAGCCGCCGTGGCGGACAAATACATATTTTGAGTTACTGCCCCAGCTTCGAAATCAACGTAGCGAGCCCCTCTTAAACCGTCAGGTTGCTGATCCGCGAAATGACGAATTGCCGCTTCTCGGTTGGCGACAATGGCGATAACGGCAGGTGCGTCTTCGAGCCACTTTTCATCGCCTAAAGCCGCTGAGTTTAATGAGCCTTCGTCAAGCACATCGCCGGAGCGAGAGAGCTTCCCTGTATCCCCGTCGTATGTGTATACCCCTGGTGTCAACCCTTGCACTCGACGTACCACCACGATCAGTCCAAGTGGATGCAGGGCGTGGGCCGATGGTGCAGTTCGTTTTCCGTCAGGAGACGTATGACCTTGTCCAGCATGCAGCAACGTCTCCAAACTGGTTAAAGAAAGCGGGTGTTCTCTGAAAGATCTAACACTCCGCCTGACAGACAGGAGGCTTTTCAATACGGCTTCATTTGGAGTATCCAACAGTTTTTATCCTTGCAAGGTTTTCATCTGACCACAACAGACCTGCGCACCCAAAAATGAAACAATTTCACAGCTGCAATCACCGCTATGGGGCGACGCTGATCACGTCCTGCTCAGAGCCCAAGGCCGCGATTAGATAACGCTTTGGAGAATAAAAGTTAGGTTCAGATGCTTTCAGGCAGCCACTCCAAGGATTGTCTTCACCGCACGTGTTCACCATCCGCTTACCTACGTCGCACGTAACTGGCGTCTTGGAGTGGTCGGAGGTTTTGGTACGGTAGCGTCTTACGGTCTGGCGCTTTGGGCAATGACGGTTGCGCCTATCGCTACAGTTTCTGCTCTCAGAGAAACGTAGATTCTATTCGGCGTAGTTATCTTTGCGTTAGTACTGAAAGAGCATCTATCGCGTGTTCATCGTCGTTGCATGCGGGGCGGTTGTGTTACGTTTTGGCTGAACCTATGTGGTTGGGCAGAAACATACGGACTACTTTCGTCTGTTCAAATATCGAAATACCGGGAACCTTCAGGTTAACAAGCCAGTTTATGTAAAGATCCGGGGAATGTGGAATCGAGATACGGCTGGGCCGCCTCCAGATTAATAAAATCAGCGGACTGATCTCCACTATAGAACCCGACTCTGCGGCCGGGTTCTAATTGAAATTACCGAACAAGTCACCTTAGGTAAATACAAACTATGGCGAAATGATTTAGTCAGGCTAGCGGGCAGCGCATGGATGAAGCCTGAATGATTAGGCAGCACTCATGCTGCGATGCGTGTCGATCAGCCGCATTACCACTCCCGGATCGGCCAGGGTGGAGATATCGCCCAATCCATCGTACTCAGCGGCGGCAATCTTGCGCAAAATCCGCCGCATGATCTTGCCCGAACGCGTCTTCGGCAGGCCCGGCGCCCACTGGATGACATCCGGCGAAGCAATCGGACCGATCTCCTTGCGCACCCAGTTTTTAAGCTCCAGGCGCAGTTGCTCGCTAGGTTCTTCGCCATTTTTCAGGGTGACGTAGACATAAATACCTTGCCCCTTGATGTCATGCGGCACACCGACCACCGCGGCTTCGGCAACTTTCGGGTGCGCAACCATCGCGCTTTCGATCTCGGCGGTGCCCATGCGGTGGCCGGACACGTTGAGCACATCGTCCACCCGACCGGTGATCCAGTAGTATCCGTCGGCATCACGACGCGCACCGTCACCCGTGAAATACATGCCGCGGAAGGTCTTGAAGTAGGTATCGACGAAGCGGTCATGGTCGCCATACAGCGTACGCGCCTGGCCTGGCCACGAATCGAGTATCACCAGGTTGCCTTCGGCCTCGCCTTCGATGATGTTGCCCAGGTTGTCCACCAGGGCCGGCACTACACCGAAGAATGGACGAGTGGCTGAGCCCGGCTTGAGTGCGATGGCACCTGGCAATGGGCTGATCAGCACACCACCGGTTTCGGTCTGCCACCAAGTGTCGACGATCGGGCAACGCTGTTGGCCGATCGTGTTGTAGTACCAATTCCAGGCTTCCGGGTTGATCGGTTCACCGACCGAACCCAACAGGCGCAAGCTGCTGCCATCCGCGCCTTTAACGGCAGCGGTGCCCGACGCCATCATCGCGCGGATCGCGGTCGGCGCGGTGTAGAGGATGTTGACCTTGTGCTTGTCGACGATCTTCGCCACCCGGGTGATGTCCGGATAGTTCGGCACGCCTTCGAACAGCAGCGTGGTCGCGCCATTGGCCAGCGGGCCATAGACGATGTAACTGTGGCCGGTGACCCAGCCAACGTCAGCGGTGCACCAGTAGATTTCGCCCGGACGGTAGTCGAACACACGTTCGTGGGTCATCGCCGCATACAGCAAGTAACCGCCGGTGGTGTGCTGCACGCCCTTCGGCTTGCCGGTGGAGCCGGAGGTGTAAAGGATGAACAGCGCTTCTTCGGCGCCCATTTCTTTCGGCGCGCACACGGTACCCGCCACTTTCATCAGGTCCTCGTACCAGACGTCGCGATGCAGGTTCCACTTGATGTCGCCACCGGTACGCTTGCACACAATGACTTTCTGGATGCTGCTGGTTTCCGGGTTGGTCAGCGCATCGTCGACGTTGGCCTTGAGCGGGATCTTCTTACCGGCACGAATACCTTCGTTGGCAGTAATCACCACTTTGGATTTGCAGTCGATGATGCGACCGGCCAGGGCTTCGGGCGAGAAACCACCGAACACCACCGAGTGAATCGCGCCGATCCGGGTGCAGGCCAGCATGGCGACCACGGCTTCGGGGATCATCGGCATATAGATAGTCACCACGTCGCCGCGGTGCACATCCTGGCCGCGCAGGGCGTTGGCGAACTTGCAGACTTGTTCGTGCAGCTCGCGGTAGGTGATGTTGCGGCTTTCGGCAGGGTCATCGCCTTCCCAAATGATCGCGATTTGATCGCCGCGCTCGGCCAGATGACGGTCGAGGCAGTTGTAGGAAACGTTCAGGGTGCCGTCGGCGAACCATTTGATGTCGACATGGTGATCGTCGAAGGAGGTTTGCTTCACTGTTGTGAAAGGCTTGATCCAGTCGAGGCGCTTGGCTTGCTCGCGCCAGAAACCGTCCGGGTTGACGACCGACTGCTGGTACATGGCCTTGTAGGTCGCCTCGTCAGTCAGCGTGTTAGCCAGGACCTCGGGACGAACGGGATATAGGGAAGCCGCACTCATCTTTCTTACCTCGGTGGAATAGTTGTTTTTGTGAGCTGTTGCGGGTGGGGAATACAAACAATCGGGCGATTGCGAAACTCAAATCCGGAAGCGACTGAGCAGTTTGTCTTGCTGGCCGACGTGGTCCACCATCGCTGAGCATTGGTGAACCTGCTTGTCCGCACTGACGGATACTTCAAGACTGATATCGCGGATGTTCGTCGTGTTGCGATTGATTTCCTCGGTCGTGGTGCTCTGTTCTTCAGCGGCAGCGGCAATCTGCAGGTTCATGTCATTGATGCGAAAAATCGCCTCTCGTATCCGTTCGAGCGTGTCATTGGCTGCATCGGCATCGCCGGCCGTCTTGCTGGCCGTGTCGCGACTCTGCTGCATTCGTACCTGTGCGTGTTTTACGCCCGTCTGCAACTGGTCGATCATCTCGCGTATTTCCTGGGTGGATTGCTGAGTACGCAAGGCCAGTGAGCGCACCTCATCAGCCACCACCGCAAATCCGCGTCCCGACTCACCCGCGCGCGCCGCCTCGATGGCTGCGTTGAGCGCGAGCAGATTGGTTTGGTCGGCGATACTGGTGATGACCGCCACGATCGATTCGATGCGTTGACTGAGCGTGGACAATTCATTGATGGCATGACCGGTGTCGTCCATCTCGCCAGCCAAACGCTTGATCGCCCCCGTTGATTTGGAGACCAGGGCCACCCCGTCTGCGGTTTCCGCGGTGGCAACGATCGCCGCCTCGGCAGCGGCTTGAGCATTGCGCGCCACGTCCTCGGCGGTCGAGGCCATCTCGGTCATGGCGGTGGCGAGTTGATCCAGTTCCTGTAGTTGAATCTGTACGCGATTGGCGGCCTGGTCCGCTTCACATGACGTCGCGGTGGTGCTCGCGCGGACTTGTTGCGAGCTGTTTTTCACATCGCCAATGAGTGTTTTGAGGTTCTGCAGGAACTGATTGAACTCACCGGCGACCAGCGCAATTTCATCATTGCCGACCACGGGCAATTGGCGGGTCAGGTCGCCTTCGCCGCGATTGATGTCGGCCAGCGAATCCTTGAGTTGATCCAGGGGGCGGAGTAGCCGTCTAACCAGCAGCCCCAGCACTAACAGGCTAAGCAACACACCCAGCCCGGTACCGATGACGGCTCGCCAACTCAGAGTGTGAGCTGCAGCCATGACGATGTCCTGATCCAGGACCACTCCGATGTACCAATCCATTCCCTTGAGATCAGAGAGCGGAATGAAGGACACCAGGAGGGACTTTTCACCGCTGCGGACCTCCTGAAGCTGACTGTCGAGAGGCAGGACGTTTCCTGCGAACAGCTGGCTGTAGGACTTGCCGTTCAGTTCAGCGTCCGGGTGGGAAATGATGTTGCCACTTTTACTTAGCAGGAACGCATAACCAGCTCCACCGAAATCCAATGTATTAATGGCATCGGCAACTTTGGTCAGGCTGATGTCACCGCCAAATACCCCGAGCACCTGACCTGCGTCGCTGATCCGCGCGACTGTCGAGATGAGAATTTCACCCGTAGTGGAATCTTTGTAGGGTTCGGTTAAAACGGCTTGGTTACTGACCTTTCCGGCCGCGTACCAAGGGCGGATGCGACCGTCATAATCAGGTTTTGGATTCCAAGTGGCCGTGTTCTTGATGGGTTTTCCATCAGACTCAAGGGCGCCGAATACCAATTTGAATTCATCTTTCAGAATGGGTGAATCGATGATTCGTTGGGTCGTCTGCGCACTGTACTGGCGGTCGATTGCTTGGGATGCCAAATCCATCAGACGTAGTTTGCCGTTCAGCCAGTTTTCGATCTGACGTGCCACGGCATTGCTCGATTCGGAAATGCTCGCCTCTACCTGGTGACGCAAAATCCTACGTATCTGCTCTACCTGAGCCAGCGATAGAAGACTGGTCGTCACAAACAGCACGCAAGCAGCCACAAGGCTCACCTTGTAACGGATTTTCATCGAGGACTCCAAAGGATCGATCAAGGGGAGCAGGGCATCCAGTCCTTGAATGTCAGGTATTGAGGACGCCATCGCTGGCAAGCCATGCTCCTACAGGTAAAACGCAATCCTGTAGGAGCCGAGCATGCTCGCGATGGCCGTTACGCGATTTCGCGCCGGGTTAGAAGAAGCCCAACGGATTGATGTCGTAGCTCACCAACAGGTTTTTGGTCTGCTGATAGTGATCGAGCATCATCTTGTGGGTTTCACGGCCGACGCCGGACTTTTTGTAACCGCCGAACGCGGCGTGCGCCGGGTATAGGTGGTAGCAGTTGGTCCACACACGACCGGCCTTGATGGCGCGGCCCATGCGATAGGCGCGGTTGATGTCGCGGGTCCAGAGCCCGGCGCCCAGGCCGAACTCGGTGTCGTTGGCGATGGCCAGGGCTTCGGCTTCGTCCTTGAAGGTGGTGATGCTTACCACCGGGCCAAAGATTTCTTCCTGGAACACGCGCATTTTGTTGGTGCCCTTGAGCAGGGTCGGCTGGATGTAATACCCGGTCGCCAGGTTGCCCTCGAGTTTTTCTATCTTGCCGCCGGTCAGCAGCTCGGCGCCTTCGCCCTTGGCGATTTCCAGGTACGAAAGGATTTTGTCGAATTGCTGCTCGGACGCCTGGGCGCCGACCATGGTATCGGTGTCCAGCGGGTCGCCACGTTTGATCGACAGGACTTTTTTCATCACGACTTTCATGAAGTCGTCGTAGATCGACTCTTGCACCAGGGCGCGGGACGGGCAAGTGCAGACTTCGCCCTGGTTGAAGAACGCCAGCACCAGGCCTTCAGCGGCTTTCTCGATGAAGGTCGGCTCGGCTTGCATGATGTCTTCGAAGAAGATGTTCGGCGACTTGCCACCCAGCTCCACGGTGGACGGAATGATGTTTTCGGCGGCGCATTTCATGATGTGCGAGCCGACCGGGGTTGAGCCGGTGAAGGCAATCTTAGCGATGCGTTTGCTGGTGGCCAGCGCTTCGCCGGCTTCTTTGCCGAAGCCTTGCACCACGTTCAGCACGCCCGGCGGCAGCAGGTCGCCGATCAGCTCCATCAGCACGGTAATGCCCAGCGGAGTCTGCTCGGCAGGCTTGAGCACCACGCAGTTACCGGCGGCGAGGGCCGGGGCGAGTTTCCACGCGGCCATCAGGATCGGGAAGTTCCACGGAATGATCTGCCCGACCACGCCCAGCGGCTCATGGAAGTGATAGGCCGCGGTGTGTTCGTTGATTTCGGCCGAACTACCTTCCTGCGCACGGATGCAACCGGCGTAGTAGCGGAAGTGGTCGGCGGCCAGCGGAATGTCGGCGTTGAGGGTTTCACGCACGGCTTTGCCGTTGTCCCAGGTTTCGGTGACGGCCAGCAGTTCGAGGTTTTGCTCGATGCGGTCGGCGATTTTCAGCAGCGCCAAAGAGCGGTCCTGCACCGAGGTCTTGCCCCAGGCATCGGCCGCGGCGTGGGCTGCGTCCAGTGCATTTTCGATGTCTTCGGCGGTGGAACGTGGAAATTCGGCAATCGGTTGGCCATTTACGGGCGAAATCGTAGTGAAGTACTGACCATTGACCGGCGCGACGAATTCACCGCCGATGTAGTTACCGTATTTGGCTTTGAACGAAACGATGGCACCGGGAGTGCCTGGGTGGGCGTAGTTCATGGTGGTGTTCTCTTGTTGTTTTGGGTTGTGGCCGCCCGTGGGACGGCCACTGTCATTTGCACAAGCCTTGCAGGGTCAGGAGCCCTGAGGGGTTTCTCCACGCGCGAGACGGGCATTGATGTCTTCAATGACGGCCGGCAACTCAACGATGGTGTCGATCAGGTAGTGCGGGCGGGAGCCTTCGAACATCTTGACGATGCGCGCACGTTCCTCGGCCAATTCCTCCAGGGATAGGTCCTTGAATTCTTCATAAGTCAGGCCCAGTGCATTGCCGGAGCAGGTCAATGCGACCGTCCACATGCCTGCGCTACGGCCTTCGAGTATGCCCGGCCAGGTGTCGTCGACCTTGACGCAGGCCGCCACATCGCTGATGCCCAAGGCAATCACGTTCGCCAAGGCTTGCGCTGGATGTGGACGCCCGTTGGGCACTTCGTCGGTAGCAACGACATGGTCGGTGACATAGCCGTTCTTGCGCGCCAGTTCTACGACTTTTTCCATGACCACGGCTGGGTAGCCTGAGCAAGAGCCGATTTTCAGACCCTTGTCGCGTAAGCCATTGATCGTATCAAGAGCTCCTGGAATCAGCGCCGAGTGCAGGGCGATCTTTTCGATCTGCAAAGGCATGAAGCGTTCGTAGAGGGCAGTGACATCATCATCGGTTGGCAGTCGGCCGAAGGCGGCCTGGTAGCGTGCGGCGATCTGTGGCTCATTGCACAAGGTGCGGATATGGTCCCACTTACCCATGCCCATCGGGCCACGAGCTTCTTCGAGGGAAACGGCAACGCCGAATTCACCGAACGCTTCAACGAAAATCTGAGTCGGTGCGAAAGAACCGAAGTCAACGACGGTGCCCGCCCAGTCCAGGACCACTGCTTGCAGTTGGGAAGGTTGTTTGTAGTGCATGATGATCACTCCAGCATTGGGTAGGTTAGTAGTACTAATTCAGGGGGTGGTGCCGACGATGACCGGTTGTACCGGCGTCGATACCAATTGCGGGTTTTCCGCTGTTTTCGGACGGCTGTTCCAAAATGGAACCAACATCAGGCTGGCCAGAAGTGCTGCGCCGGTGAAGACCAGGAACACGGTGATGGTGTCGAAGTAACCCGGCAGCAAACCGCCCAGGACTGCACCTACCGAGCCGCAGCCATTAACGAAGCCTGCGGAGGAGGCCGCTCCATCTTTGCTGCCGAAGTCAATGGCAGCCGAGCCGCTGATCATCGAATCCGGCCCGTAGAGCGTCAGGCCCATCATGAATAGCAGGCCGACCACCATGTACAGACTGCCGCTCTGCATGGCAGGAACGAACAGGCCAAGGCAAATAGTGAGGACAACCAGGCTAAGGACACAGGCCGGTATACGACGAGCGCCGAAGTACTTATCCGAGGCGATACCGATGAGGATCGGACCGATCAGACCTGCCAGCTCGAAAGAGGTTGGGACGATGGCCGAGGCCACCTTGCCAATTTCTGGCATACGTTCGTAGATGATCACCGGCCCCCACAGCAGGATGGCGTAGCGCGCGGGTTTGAGCATGAAATAAGCAAGCCCGAGCACCAACACGGTGCGATTCTTCATCACGGTGCGCAAGCCGGCCCACATACTTTCGCGTGGAACCACGACATTACTGACGGGTTCGATCTCGACTTCGACAGGAGGCAGACCGACGTCTTCCGGCGTGTTGCGTTGCAGGAAGAAAAACAGCACCGCCACCACCAGCACCACGACAGCGCTGCTAATGAACGCGATGCGCCAGTCGTGGTAAGTGTTGTAGGCCCACCAACCGGCAAACGGCGTGGCCACCAGACCGCCAAAGGCGTAGGAAGTGCACCAGTAACCCAGTACGCGACCCCGTTCGCCAGTGGTGAAAAAGCTCCCGACGTTCTTACATAGCCCCGACCAACCGGTGGACTGGGCAAGGCCCTGGATTAGCATGCAGGAGACGAAAATCGGCAGGGTAGCGTAGGTCCCCATAAGCAGCGCGGCTAGCGCTGAGATGACAAGTCCGCTAAGTACCACAACCCTGGGACCGAATCGGTCAGAGAAGTTGCCCCAAAGAAACTGTCCCACGGCGTATGCAGTTAGATAGAGGGCGTCGAGATTGGCCATCATGGCCTTTTCGAGCATGAAGTTCGGGTCTTCGCCAATACCCAGCTTGGCAACAGAAAACGCCTTGCGGGTAAAGTAGAAGGCGGCATAAGCCAGCCAGGTAATGAGAAAAATCTGCACGCGCCAACGCTGGAGAGATTTCCAGCCGGTTGCGAGCGGGCTTGCTGCGTTCTTGTTCATGGTGTTCTGATCCCGTATGGGTTGCCGTACAGCGCAAAAAGTTGTTTTTGTTTTTGTTTTGGGTGCCACAACCCAGTCCAGGCGAACTGAATAAATTGCAGTAGGCGAGGTTTATGGCTTGTGGCTGCTGGCGTCAGACATCAGATTTTTGGATAGGCGATATCGCTGGCTCCTGCTCGACGCTGTCGAGCTGTGAACAACCAGATCCATGGAGAAAAGAGGTCGCCGTAAAGAGGGTGCGATCCCAACACCCGCCCCGACACACCCAGAGTGGCGGCGACCCGAAAGGGGAAATCGGTTAGGTCGCTTCCATTTCTACGCCCATTGCAACGAGGCTGTCAGCGATAGCGCGTAGCAACTGATGGACGACGTGTTCGTCGATCTGGCCGATGCATCCGATGCGGAAACTTTCGGCCACGGTCAACTTGCCTGGGTAGATGATGAATTGGCGGGTCTTGAGCTCATCGTAGAAACGCATGAACTCGAAGTTTGGATGCTCAGGACAAAAGAACGTGGTGATGATCGGCGATAACCAGCAGTCTTCTAGCAAGGTCCGGAAACCCAGTTCACGCATACCGCTAACCAGGACGTCGCGGTTGCGCGTATAGCGCGCCAAACGACCATGCACGCCGCCTTCGCTCGCGTGCTGCTCGAGGGCTTTGTGAAATGCTACAACGCTGTGGGTAGGCGGGGTGAAGCGCCACTGGCCGGTGCGTTCCATGTACACCCACTGCTCGTAGAGGTCGAGGGATAGCGAGTTGGCGCGACCTTTAGCGGCCTCTAACACGGAGCGACGGATGATCACAAAGCCGAAGCCGGGGATGCCCTCGATGCACTTGTTGGCCGAGGACACCAGCACGTCAAAGGCGATTTCTTTGACGTTCACCGGCACTGCGCCGAAGGTGCTCATGGCGTCAATGATCAGGCGCTTGCCGTGATCCTTCACCACGTCGGCGATCTCGCGCAGAGGGTTGAGGATGCCGGAGCTGGTTTCGCAGTGGACCACAAAGACGTGGGTCACATCCGGATTGGCGTTGAGCAGCGCATCCACTTCATCGGGCTGCGGTGGCAGGTAGTCACCCTTGTCCAGAGTGATGTAGGCGCGGTTCAGGTATTCCAGGGTTTTGGTGGCGCGCTGGCCGTAGGCGCCGTTCATCAGCACTAACGCTTTGCCGTCACGCGGGATAGCGGTGGCCAGAGCCGCCTCTACCGAGTAGCTGCCGCTGCCTTGCAGAGGCACACACGCAAAGCTGTCGTCCTGCACGCCCGCCATGCCAAGAAGGCTCTGGCGGACTTCGGCGGTGACTTGGTTAAAGGCACCATCCCATGAACCCCAGTCGCGGAGCATGGCTTCCTTGGTGGCTTTGGAAGTGGTCAGTGGACCTGGAGTCAGCAGGTAGGGCTCACCCAAGGCTGGCGTTGCCAACGGCTGGGTACTCGGGAATTCGGCTTTGGTCATGATCTTCTCCGGCGGT
This sequence comes from Pseudomonas sp. S2_H10, assembly GCF_054668285.1. Taxonomy (NCBI): domain Bacteria; kingdom Pseudomonadati; phylum Pseudomonadota; class Gammaproteobacteria; order Pseudomonadales; family Pseudomonadaceae; genus Pseudomonas; species Pseudomonas sp. S2_H10. The sequence continues at coordinate 4,492,738 of NZ_CP162754.1, read as the reverse complement.
GTTGTTTTTGTGGGGAGTGATGCACGGATTGATAGAAACATCTGGAAAAAGATAAGTAAAATCGATTTATCACACTTCAGAAACAAGCTGAGCTTATAAGTTGAATTGCATCACCGCTGTAGATCAGCCTTGATCTATCTATGCGTTCAATTCGGGTGTGTAAGCTTAAATCTCTTCCCATGACGATGCATTTCTAGGCCTTACGTACATGCTCAAGTTGAGCTTGCGATTCGAAGCCACCCCAGAAAATGCCCTTAGCGCTTGAGGCGCGGACTCGCTCGGTACGGGGTCGAAAGAAGAACTTTTCTCCGCTGCTCGTTTGAGTGATAAGCCCCACCGCCAGCACGATTCGCAGGACTTTTCGGCCGATTTTGTTTCGCTCAGACTTGCTTTAATTGTTGCTGAGAATAGGGGATGCACCTCCGTGAAAAGCGTTTTTTCAGAGAATTATCTCCAAATACAAGTCTTTATATAGTGAAAGCCACTGGCTGTTCTTTCTTAGACTGCGCCGAGCGAGACCTACAACAATTTCAGCGGTTAGCCACTTAGAGGGAATGAACATGCGCGTTCTGGTGCTTGGTAGCGGTGTGATTGGTACCACCAGTGCTTATTATCTGGCGCGTGCCGGATATGAAGTTGTGGTGGTGGATCGGCAGCCGGCTGCTGCCTTGGAGACCAGTTTCGCCAACGCGGGCCAGGTGTCGCCCGGTTATGCCTCGCCGTGGGCCGCGCCTGGAGTGCCGCTCAAAGCCATCAAGTGGTTGCTACAACGCCACGCACCGCTGGCGATCAAGGCCACGGCCGACATCGATCAGTACTTGTGGATGGCGCAGATGCTGCGCAACTGCACCGCCAGCCGTTACGCAGTGAACAAGGAGCGCATGGTCCGCCTGTCCGAGTACAGCCGAGACTGCCTCGACGAGCTCCGCGCTGAAACCGGCATTGCCTACGAAGGCCGCAGTCTCGGTACCACCCAATTGTTCCGCACCCAAGCTCAACTGGACGGCGCGGCGAAAGACATCGCGGTGCTGAAAGAGTCCGGCGTACCGTTCGAACTGCTCGACCGCGCCGGCATTGCCCGTGTTGAGCCAGCGCTGGCCAGCGTCACCGACATCCTCGCCGGTGCCCTGCGCCTGCCGAATGACCAGACGGGCGACTGCCAGATCTTCACCACACGTTTGGCCGAAATGGCGGTGAAACTGGGTGTGGAATTCCGCTTTGGTCAGTACATTCAGCGCCTCGATTTCGCCGGTGATCGCATCAACGGTGTGTGGATCGACGGCAAGCTGGAAACCGCCGACCGCTACGTGCTGGCTCTGGGCAGCTACTCGCCGCAGCTGCTCAAGCCGCTGGGGATCAAGGCACCGGTGTACCCGCTCAAGGGTTACTCGCTGACCGTGCCGATCACCAACCCGGCGATGGCCCCGACTTCGACCATTCTCGACGAAACCTACAAGGTCGCGATTACCCGTTTCGACAACCGCATCCGCGTCGGCGGCATGGCAGAGATTGCCGGTTTTGACCTGTCGCTGAACCCGCGTCGGCGCGAAACCCTGGAGATGATCGTCAACGACCTTTATCCTCAGGGCGGCGATCTGGCCCAGGCCGATTTCTGGACCGGCCTGCGTCCGACCACTCCGGACGGCACGCCGATCGTCGGCGCGACACCGTTCAAGAACCTGTTCCTGAACACCGGTCACGGCACGCTGGGTTGGACCATGGCCTGTGGCTCCGGTCGCTTGCTGGCAGACCTGATGGCGAAGAGAAAACCGCAGATCAGCGCCGAAGGCCTCGATATTTCCCGTTACAACAGTGGTACGTCGGAGCCTGCAGTGCAGGGCGCTCCAGCGCCCGTTCAACAATGAGCGAGAACGTATAAGCCAATTCGACACCAAGCGTTGCGCACGGCGAAATCGCCGTGTGACAGCGTCGGTTTTCATTTCTCATGATACTGCCAATAAAGGCTGCCACCATGCGTCCTGCCCGTGCCTTGATCGACCTTCAAGCCCTGCGTCAAAATTACCAAATTGCCCGTGAAGTCACGGGAGCCAAAGCCCTCGCGGTGATCAAGGCCGATGCTTACGGCCATGGCGCAGTGCGTTGCGCCCAGGCACTGGAAACCGAGGCCGACGGTTTTGCCGTGGCCTGCATCGAAGAGGCGTTAGAGCTGCGCGCCGCGGGCATTCGGGCCCCGGTTTTGCTGCTGGAGGGGTTCTTCGAAGCTGATGAGTTGTCGCTGATTGTCGAGCATGATTTCTGGTGCGTGGTGCATTCGCTCTGGCAGCTTGAAGCCATCGAGCAAGCTTCGCTGAGCAAGCCGATCAGCGTCTGGCTGAAGCTGGATTCGGGCATGCATCGGGTGGGCTTGCATCCAAAGGATTATCAGGCGGCCTATCAACGGCTGCTGGCCAGCGGCAAGGTGGCAAAGGTTGTATTGATGAGCCACTTCGCCCGGGCCGATGAGCTGCACGAGCAGTCCAGCGCCGAGCAGGTCGCCGTATTTGAAGCTGCGCGTCAGGGTTTGTCGGCCGAGGTCAGCCTGCGTAATTCGCCGGCGGTGCTGGGTTGGCCGCAGATTCCAAGCGATTGGGTGCGTCCGGGCATCCTGCTGTATGGCGCGACGCCGTTTGAAGAAGCCAACGCAGTCGCCTCGCGCCTGCAACCGGTGATGACGCTGGAATCGAAAGTGATCAGTGTGCGTGAGCTGGCGGCTGGTGAACCGGTTGGTTACGGTGCGAAATTCATTACACCCAAACCGATGCGTGTGGGTGTGGTGGCCATGGGGTATGCCGACGGCTATCCGCGTCAGGCGCCAACCGGTACGCCGGTGCTGGTGGCCGGGCAGCGCAGCCAGTTGATCGGCCGGGTGTCGATGGACATGCTGTGCATAGACCTGACCGATGTACCGCAAGCCGGCCTCGGTTCGACCGTCGAGTTGTGGGGCAAAAACATCCTCGCCAGCGACGTGGCGGCGGCAGCGGACACGATTCCTTATCAGATCTTCTGCAACCTGCGTCGGGTACCAAAACTCCATTGCGAAGATTAATTGAGGCGCATCGGGCCTGGGTCCTGCAAGTGTTGAAAACAGAAAAGCCACCGGCCAATAGTCAGGCGGTTTTTTGTTAGCAAGCGTAAAAGTTTCGACATGTGATCGAGGCTTTACCCCTTGTCCGCCTTGCCGGCAGCCGCGGCGAATTTTGCCAGACGCACATCCAGCCGACTTGGCCGTTGGTTGCGGTCCTCAGCTTGCTCCTTGCGGCGAACGGCGTTGCGCACCATCAGTGAGCCCAGGTAGCGAATAGGCTCCGGTGGGAAATGGCCGAGGGGGCCTTGCAGTAGTGGCGAGCGTGTCCAAGGATTGTCCAACCCCAAAACCAGAGATGAGAGGATTTGCCCTCCCATATGACAGGGGCCGACGCCACTACCGGAATAGCCGAAACCATAGAAAATGTTGCCACTTGTACCCATACGGCCGAAGAAAGGCAGCCCGGTGACTGAGCGATCGGACGGACCATTCCAGGTGGCGGCGATGCCGACATCGGCAAATTCCGGAAAGAACTCCGTGAGGGTGTTGCGCAACAACCCTGCGTAGGGTGACGGTTGGTCGAATACCGGCAACATGCGCCCGCCGTAGGCGAAGGTGTTGCCACCTTTGCCGAGCATGATCCGGCCGTCTGGGGTGTTGTGGTAGTAGTGCACGAAGATCCGCGAGTCGAGCACGGTGACCCCGTTGGTCAGGCCGATTCGTTCGAGCAGATCAGGCCGCGGCTCAGTAATGATCATGTCGCTGGAGACGATAGCCACCGAACGCTCGAACTCTGGAAAAACCCGCGCCATCCAGGCATTGATCGCCAGCACTACGCGATTGGCGACCACGTTACCGCCCTGCGTCTTGATGGTGGCCGGCAGCCCTTGTACCAGGCCGGTCATCGGCGAGCCTTCAAAGATTCGCACGCCCAGATCCAGCGCGACCCGACGCAGACCGCGCACCAGCTTGCCCGGCTGCACACTGGCAGCCGCTGGCGAAAACCAGCCTTCAATGTGCCGGGTCGAACCTGCCATACGCTGCACGTCAGCTAGCGCGTATTTGGAGAAAGAGTTGATGCCATTGCGCTCCAATGCCGCGATCACGCCGTCGGTCGAGCCGACCTGGGCCTTGTTTGTGGCGGTGTAGAGCGTGCCATCGAGACGGTAGTCGGCATCCACCGCGTACTTTTCGCAAAAGCTGCCGATGGCGTAAATGCTCTGCTCCGATTCCTTGACCAGGCGTACCGCTTCTTCGACACCGAACAAGCGCTCCAGGGTGAAGTACTTGGCCGACCAGGACAGAGCACAGCCGCCATTGCGCCCGCTGGCACCGGCACCACAAATGTCGGCTTCGACGATGACCACGTCCAGCTCGGGGTTCTGTTCCTTGAGCATGATTGCAGTCCACAAACCGGTGTAACCACCACCGACGATGCAGACGTCGGCGCGGGTGTTCTGCCGCAGCGGAGGGCAGGGCGAGTCGGGTTGAGTTGTCAGGGCCTGATCGAGCCAGAAGGGGCGCATGAGGTCATCTCCAATGGAGCGGTTTTAGGGCAGGGTTCAGGAAGCAATCAGCCGCACGCGGCGACCACGATCATTTCCACGCGCCAGCCGGGGTCGATCAAATCCGCCAGGGTGCAAGCTCGCGTGGGGGCATGGCCTTCGGGAAAGAACTCGTCCCAGACCTTGTTGAGTCCTGCGTAGTCCTCGCGATGGGCGAGCAGAATCCGCACCGAAAGCACCTGCGTGCGGCTGCTGTCGGCACAGAGCAATAGCTGCTCGATACCAGCGAGTACCTCGTGGGTCTGTGCCTCGATATCGCCATTGAGGTCCGTGGCAACCTGGCCACCGATGTAGAGGTGGTTGTCATACCGGATCATGTCCGAGCGGCGTTTTATCGCGGCGAAACGTTCGATTTCCATTAAGCATTCCTGGGTGGTTGCGAGGCCGCAGTGTTCGAACACGGGTCTGGGCTTGCGAAAACCATGCTTGCAGCTCATCGTCTATAAATAAAATCGATTTAACGTATGCATGAATAAGTTAAAACTATGCAAAGGCTTCCCCAATGACTATTTCCCATACCCAGCTCAAGGCTTTTCACGCCGTTGCAGTCAACGGCAGTTTCACTCGGGCAGCCGAACAGCTTTGCCTGTCTCAACCGGCGGTGTCCGATCAGGTTCGCAAACTTGAGGATTACTACGGGGTGATGGTGTTCTACCGTGACAAGCGTCTGGTGCGCTTGACGGAAGTGGGGGAACGGCTGTTCGGCATGACCAGGCGTCTGTTCGATATCAGTGTGGATGCCCACGACATGCTGATGGACTACCGCACCCTCTCGACTGGAACTTTGAATCTAGCGGTGGATGCGCCGGTGCATGTGTTGCCTTATGTCGCACGCTTTTGCAGTCGCTACCCCGGTATCGATGTGAAGATTGAAACCGCCAATACTGATGAGGTGCTGCAACGGTTGTTCGGCCATCAGGCAGACATTGCCCTGCTAGGACGCAACATCGAAGATGAACGCCTTCAGACATTGCACCTACGGAGCGATCCGATGCACGCTTTCGTTGCGCTTGACCATCCTTGGGCACAACGCCATTCAATCAGCCTCTCTGAATTGGATGACACGCCCCTGGTTCTCCGGGAAAAAGGTTCAGTCACCCGCCTATCTTTGGAGGAGGAAATGACAGCGGCGGGCCTGCATATTTGCAAGGCGATCGAAGTGGAAGGGCGTGAGGCGGCTCGTGAGGCCGTGGCGATTGGCATGGGCGTTGGTGTCGTGTCGGCGGCCGAGCTTGGCTCGGACTCGCGGCTTCGTGGTTTGCCCATCATCGATTGCCAGCGTCGCTTCACCGAGACTCTGGTCTGCCTGCGCGCGCAGAGTTCACGGCGTATCCTGACCACCTTCTTCGACATGGTTCGAGAAGGCTTGGTTGAGTGAGATTACGTTTGATCACTTACGTACGCAGCTATCTATGGCGCTATGGGTGGCTGCATGCGAAGGGCTGAACGGCTGCTTTTGGCCGATTTTTGCCCGTCGCGGCTGACTAAAATCGACCCATGACACTCAGACCGACGCCTATTGGCCGAATACGGCCTACGATTTACCAAGATGTTTAAACGCTGCTGCAACACCTATTCGGCTTGTAACACCCAACGCACGTGAACGATGAACGGTGTGCAACATCAACAAAACCCAATAATTTCAATTGGTTAACAACACTCATTTCACCTGCAACACCTGTAACACATCTTTTCGCCCCTAACGCCCCATCGGCGATAACGCCGCCAGCGGAAGCAATACTGGCTTGGTATCGACTAATGCAAAACTCGAACGCTGGGTTGCTGAATGCTAGGTCGCTTGGGAGGTGCCGCCTGCCAACAACGAACAGGAGACCGTGGCACTGACATCGCTAGGGACCACCCTGGGCGATATTTATTTAGTACGGGGTCGAAAACCCGCGCCTTCGTGTTAGTGGGAGGTTTTTTCACATCGGTTGACAGGTTGACATCGATCCCCGCAGTTGACGGTGCCCTGGTGTTCACGACCATCAACACGACGGGCCACCTTTACAGATGCGGTAAAGGTGGTCCTTTTTCTTCGATATCCCTTCAATTTCAACATTGAAATTTCAGTAAGCTGGGTAAGTTGCCGCTACCACAATCCCGCGGGTTTCCGACCCCGTGTTGATTGAAAAAGCTCCAGGGTCCCCACCGGGCTTCAGATCTCTTCCGCACACGAATCTTCCAGTTGGCTGTCTCCGCGCCCTGCTGGCGAACGTACGTCTTGAACAATGCGGATTTCATCCAAGCTGGCCAGCGGTCTATCGTTGATGCCTGCATTTCCGTACATCGCGTGCGTACCGCTCGCGCATGTCCAGAGGGTCAACAGTTTCACGCTGCATGGCTATGGTCATGCAGTGGTAATGAATGGGAAGCGGAACCCCCTCTGTCGGGTTGAATCTGCAAAAAGAACGGGGTTCGAATTACCCCATTCCCTCAGATCGCCGGAAGGACCCATTGAACCAAGCCTGACACGCATTAAGCCCTCCCCAACACTCACTGTTAGAAAGCTTGTCTGGAGATCTAGGTCTTGTAGCGGCGTTACGCCATACTCCCGTGCAAATAGCGCAACGTTTTCAGGCCAAGGAAAGGGACGTATGAAAAAGAAGTTCATGCATGTGCTGGTGGCGATGAGTGCATCGCTCAGCATCGCGGGGTGTGCCAGTGGCTACAAAGAATTCTATACCCCCACTCCTGGCGCAACCCCGGAAGCTATCGCGTCAACTCGCGCATCAGCCGCGCCGCAGACACCCATTGTTGAACGATCAGCATTTGGTAACACAGATCAGCTTCTGGCAGGGTATGCAAAGCGCGGTTATTTGATTATTGGTGAATCGAGTTTCAATAGCGGTGAAAGCGTTTCAGATGATGACGCAATCGAGCAGGGGCAGGCCGTCGGAGCAGATTTGGTTCTAGTTTTTGTACCGCAATACACGGGATCGGTTACCTCAAGCGTGCCATTCACGACACCAACGACAAACACTTCGTACACCACCGCTAATGCCACCGCTTACGGGCCAGGTGGACCGGTTTCGGCCTACGGTAACGCCACAACCACGACCTACGGGAGCAACACGACGTATATCCCCGTTACAGTCAACCGATCTGATTACGGTGCAATTTACTTTGTGAAAGGTCGGTTCCGAATTGGCGCATTCGTTCGCAACCTGAACGACGCCGAGCGTCAGCAATTACAAACGAATCAAGGCGTAGTAGTCACTAATATCGTCGATGACAGTCCGGCTTACAAAGCGGATGTCCTACTCGGCGACATGATCATTGCGATAGATGGGGAAAGAGTTTCCAATCAAGAGGGGTTCACCCGCATGGCCTCTGAAAGGAAGGGACGATCCATTAATTTGTCATTGGTTCGACAGGGGCACGCCATCGAAAAAAACCTGCAGGTGGGCAATTAATACTCTCCTGGGAGAGCCAAGCTTCAACGCGGTGTATCCCCGGCTGTATCCCTTTAAAAATTGAAGTCAGAAAAGCCCAATGATTACGGTGCCTTTTAGGCAAGTTCAAACGACCCCGGCCCACCAATCGAAGCTGACAAAGCCCGCCTTGTGCGGGCTTTGTCGTTTCTGGCTGTATCGCAAGTCCCACACGGGGCTGAAACAGGCCCCACGCCAACGATCAGTACTTGATATCCCGGGCGGTGCGACGGGTATCCTGTTTGGTGCTGCGTTTGTCCTGGCGACATTCCACGTTGCTCTTGTCACTGCCCTTTCTGCAGGCATCCTTGGTTTGCCGGGCAGTGGAGCGCCCTTCCTGCCTGGTATCGCGAGCTTCACGCCGTTGTTCACCTTGCTCGGTCGCGTAGGCGGGTAGCGTCACCCACTGTACGCCAGCGGCGATGAGCAGCGTCGCCAGGGCTTTCAAGTAGTGCTTGGGAATCATGATGTATCTCCAATTCCATTTCGCTCAGTCGCTTCGTTCGCTCAAGCAGAAATTCAGCGACAACCTGTATTACATCGTACGCTCACAACTCACAAAAGCACTTTGTGGCAGGTGAATTCTGACGATAGGGTCACATAGGCCGTCGCGCCAGGCTGTTATGTGCATGGTTGCAATATGGGAATCGGTAACGGCTGAGCTGTTTGATGCGGGTTTGCAGCCGACATTGATCACGGATTTGACGGTGGTGTCGTCACTGGACAGCAGCGGACCCATCTCGATGCCTTCCTCACGTCCTAGGATATTTCCCGCAAAACGCATCGCCTTTCATGAACTGGCGGACGCAACTTCTCGACGATAGCCTTCAGGGGTCGCTGCAAATCAGCGATCGGTTTTGACAGGCTGAAAGTGTAATCTTCACACCTCCCAAATCAGACAGCATGCTTTCACGCATGTAGTCACGATTATGGCGGCTGTGCGCGGGGCACCTTCGGGTGCACCGGGTTCTCACACTTCCGGTCTGTCAACCCGCGTATAGCTGCCACCCAATCCTGTTTGACAGCAGGGGATGGCAGCTTTTCTAAACAGTGTGAGGAATGCCATTTTGAAAAAGAACAGCCCCAATCCCCCGGAAACCCCAGCTAATTTAGCTGAAGAAAAAATCGACTTATCTCAACTCTCAAAAACCACCGAACCCGCCATCAGCGCCCGCCTGCGCAACCCCAATCACCTCGACCCCATCAGCCACGTCTTCACCCTGCGCCCCGACATCGACACACCGTCCCTGCTCACCCACGCCAGCGAAACCCTAGCCTCGCTCAACGTCATGAGCACCGACCTTGCCTGTGAACTTGAAAGCTCGCGTCGCAACATCGCCCTGGCAATTCAGCAACTGGCTGTGCTGGCGCAATTGCTGGTGAACCGGGCACTGGACAACATCGCGCCACTCGACGAAATGGAGGCGTGAAAAGGATCGATACATGTCGATGACCGGCATCGACTGCACCATTGCCTTGAAAAATGGACGGTCTCATTGAGGTCGTCCCACTCCAGATCCGCGATCATCAAGCACGCAGCCGCTTAACCCCAACCCCCACCAATATCCCCAACACAATCGACACCAACGGCACCGCTCCCACCCAGGTCAGCGTCGGAAACACCAACAATATCTGCGAGTCATTGCCGCCCAACATCATCGACGCACCGGTCCCCATCAACACGCCTGCGAGCAAATGCCTGCCCGCTGTCATCGCGGCAAACCGCTGATAGTTGAACGTGCGGCGATGCAAGGTGTAACAGAGCATGCCCAGCATCAGCATGGCGAACACCGCCACACGCTGGGTGGTCAATGATGTGTCGCCCGACCCCCAGAACGGTTGCGAGAGATCGTAGAAAAATACGCTGGGCGTCCACAGCGGTTCAAAGGTGTAGAGGGCGCTGGTCAACGCCCCCAGCAGCAGGCTCGACAGCACCAGGTGCCTGTCGCCGTGAATCCGGATCAGGAACAGCAGAATCAGCAGCACGATGCCAATGACCAGCCAGTAATGACGGCTGGTGATCATCGGCATTTGCAGCGCCCGGTGTTCGGGCAGCATGTTCAGGTGATGCCACAGCACGATGCCCAGTACCCAGCCGAGGATGGTGAAGACCTTGTTGAGGTTGCCGCTGGCGAGCTTGGTGAGGGTGCCGACACTGCATCCGTCGTTGAGCACCGACGCGAGGCCGAACAGCAACCCGCCACCGACCAGTGACAGATAGCCGACTTCAGGGATGAACAGCGGCTGGCTGACGCCAGACAAGGCGTAGAGCGGTGCGAGCAACAGGCCGAACAAACCACAACTGACCAGCGACACGAACAGGGTCGGCCGGCGCTTGAGCAACAGCCCCATGGCATTGACCAGGCACATGCCCATGCGCTGGGACACCCAGCCGATGAGGAACGCCAACAGCAGTGAAACAGGCAATGAAAACACGGGCCTCCCTGTTTCCGGGTGGTGGCATCAAGGCGATGCCTGACAGACAGATTAGTCGCTGTGCAAACACTGCGGATAAACCTGCAAAGCCCTTCTACACTCAATCCGCAATCGCCCTACAACACCTGTCAAATAGGCCCCCATGACCACCCTCACCGACCGTTTGAAGCAAGGCAAGGATGCGCGCAGGAAGTGTCCGCGCAGTTCGCAAGCCTCCCTGGGCAATGTCGACCGCGATCCGATTCCGCTGATCAAGGCGTCGAGTGAAGGGCGCGTCAAATCGCTGGTGGAGCTGCGCTACGGGCGCATGCTGGTGTCGCCGTTCACTTTCTATCGTGGCAACGCGCTGCTGCAGGCCCACGATTTGGCGGGCACTCCGAACATGGGGCTGGTTTCGCCGATTTGCGGTGATAGCCACCTGATGAATTTCGGCGGTTTCGCAACGCCGGAACGCAACCTGCTGTTCAGCGTCAACGACTTTGATGAAACCCATCCCGGCCCGTGGGAGTGGGACTTGAAGCGTCTGGTGGCGAGTTTCCTGGTGGCGGCTCGCAATCTGCGTCATGGGGAGTCGGTTGAAGATTCGGTTTGCCATCAGGTCGTGAGCGCCTATCAGAAAACCATGCTCGAGTGCGCCGAACAGAGTTCGCTGGAAACCTGGTACGAATCCATCAGCTATGACGACCTGCTGGCGCAGGCCAACAAGAGCACCCTGGAACACGTGGAGCGCGCCATCGCCAAGGCCGAACGGCGCACCCATGCCGAACTGTTGCCAAAAATCAGCGAACGCGACGCCCATGGGCGTCTGATCATTCGCGATGACTTGCCGGAAATTTTCCACCTGCACAAAAACACTACGCTGCTGGACGCCGATGATGACTGGTTGCGTCTCTCGGACTGGCGTCCGCTCTACGACACCTTCATGCGCGATTATCGCGGCACCCTGCAAGCGGACCGCCGGGAGCTGGTGTCGCGTTTTCATGTGCAGGACATGGCGTTCAAAGTGGTGGGCGTCGGCAGTGTCGGCACCCGTTGCCTGGTGGCGCTGCTGACCGATGATCAGCAGTTCCCGCTGTTCCTGCAATTCAAGGAAGCGCGGCGCTCGGTGCTCGCCGGCTACGTGAAGGCCAAGTCACGGGTGCGTCATGAAGGGCAGCGAGTGGTCGAGGGTCAGCGCTTGATGCAATCGGCCAGCGATTTGTTCCTCGGCTGGACCACTGGCCCCAGCGGGCGGCATTTCTATGTGCGGCAATTGCGCGATATGAAAATCTCCGCCGAACTCGAGACCTTCGATGGCGACGCCTTCGCGGCCTATGGCCGGCTCTGCGGCCGCGCCCTGGCTCGCGCCCACGCCAAGTCTTCCGGGCACGCGGCGGTCATCAGCGGCTACATCGGCAAAAGCGAAGCACTGGCCGACGCGCTCTACAAATATGCCCGGGGTTATACCGAGCAGAACGAGCAAGATTTCGAACGATTCCAGCAGGCCTGCCGCAAGGGACGTTTGCGTGCGCGTTCCGAGGCCGACTTTGCCGCGGATCATTTGCCTTAGCGGTGTCGCAGGCTCTGGTGCGGCGCCTTGATCGAGATGAACTTTTCTTCACCCCGTTGCTCCGCTGCAGCCTGTACATTGCCTTTGCTCATTCAAGAAACTACGGTTTGCCCGCCCTCCCGCGGGCTTTTTTTTGGGTATTTTTTACGGGGTTTTGAGATCACTTGATCTTGTAACGCGTATGAACCGGATAAACGCGGCGTACTTGAATCCATCGCCGGCAAGCCGGCTCCTACAGGATGGTTTTCGGTTCCTGTGCCGGATCAGTTCACGGGCAGGGGCCCGGACGCCAATAGCGGTTTTTCAGACGCCTTCAACACCGGCTGCTCCAGCCTCGCTCGCCCGTAGAACGCCAGCGCCGTCAGCAAGCACGCCAGCCACACAAAGATTCCGGCCCAGAAGGTGTGGGACATGTAGTGCCAGCCCTGAAGCACCCGCGTTGTGCCGTAGATGAAACCCAGGGTCAACGAGCCGTACAGGATCGCTTTCGAATAGCGCCAGCGATAGCGGCGGGCCACGAAGTACAGCGCCAGCATGGTGAAACCGCCCGAGGCATGTCCGCCCGGCCAGCAGCGGCCGTCACCGGCGGTCTTGAGCAGTTTGAAATTCTCGTACCATTCGACGTGCTGCATCTTGCCGCCGTACAGGGTCGTCTCGATCGGGCAGTACACGCTGGTGTGGCCCTTGAGGTAGTGAATGACACCGGTGCTGATGGAAAACGCGAACACCACGTAGAGAAAATCCCGACGGTGCCGTGCGGCAAAGCGCAGCACCGGGGCGACTTTGATTTTTTCCAGGAAGGCGATGATTTTCGCGTGTTTTTCAGCCTTCAGGCACGGCCAGAGAAACGACAGCAAGGCACCGATAATCGCAATTTCGCCTGTCCAGTTCGGAATGATCCGCGCCCATTTATGGGTGATTTTTTCGAACAGATGGACCTGGTCCAGCGGGTACGTCTGCGTCACCGGATCAAAAAAGTAATTGTTGAAGGCGATGTCGATACGGGTCATGTCGAACATCAGGAACACCGCGAGCGCGCAGGCCAGCGGGATACCAAAATTCACCGAATAAAAGCGGTAGCGCGAAGCGGTCTGCATGCTCAGTCCTGATTCAAAGGGAGGGTGGAGTTCAACGAGTCGTCACCGTGGGCCAATCCGATGCTTCGATAAAACCAAGCATGCGCGCAGTGTTCGGCGTTTCGGCGGAGATAAACAGAGAGGCCCCGTAACCCAGGGTCGAAGTCGGCAATTGGAGGTCTTTTTCCAGCTGCGCCATGCATTCGCTGTGGGTCACCAGAATCAGGTTGCGCCCGGCCACCTTGTGCGCCAGCGCGTCGCGCAACATGGTGCCCTTGCAACTGATCAGCCAGTCCTCGCCCGTGCCGGCCTTGTTGAACATGAAGGCGGCGGTCTGCGCCGTGCGCAGGATCGGGCTGTTGTAGATATCGGTCTTGCCCAGGCCCAGGTTCTGGAAATGCGCCCCGACATTTGTCGCAACACTGCGGGATCGGTCGGTAATGCCATCGTTGCCGATCAGGCAGGCAGCCGAAGAGTGATCGCAGCGTTCGACGTGGCGCACCAATACGATCAAGTCGCCCTTGGCCCACCCGCTCATCAATGCCTGCGCACCGCTCACATTGCCATGAGCCAGGTCCGCCACGGCGGCGGGACGCAGCAGAAACACGGTCAGCGGGATCACCAGCAACGCCGAAGCCAACACCACCGCCGCGTTGCGATAGCGGGCAAAGCGGCTCAGATCGATCGAGCGTTTTATCCCGAACAGACTCAGTCTCAGTTCCACATCAAGCCGCCTCACCGGCACACGCCACCTCATTAGATCCCGAGAGGTTAAGCAAGCGTGCGTCGGTGGCCGGTGAAACCCATGTGAAAAAAAGCTTAAAAGCACTGTAAAAACTTTGTTACAGAATCCATTGGGAAAAATCCTTTCAGCTCCAGGGATTGCTGCCGATACATCCTGCTTACACAGCTTGGCGGCCCCCAAAAAAAACAATCTTCCAGCCAACCGACGACAAAGAAGCACTACGTTCCTGGAGGAATTTGATGAATAGCTGGTTCGGCAACATCAGCGTGAACATGAAACTGGGCCTGGGGTTTGGCCTGGTCCTGGCACTGACCTGCGTCCTCGCCCTGACCGGCTGGACCAGCCTGGGCGGGCTGATCGACCGCAGCAACTGGATGAGCGACATCACCCAGCTCAACGCCGGCCTGACCAAGCTGCGCGTGGTTCGCCTGCAATACATGCTGACCAACGGCGACGAAACCGCCGCGCAGAGCGTGCAGACCACCCTCGACGCCTTCTCGGCCCAGCAGCAGGCCCTGCTGGTGAAGTTCAAGAGCCCGGAAAACCTCAAGCTGCTGCGCGAGCAAGGCACCGTCATCGACGCCTACAAGACGTCCCTGGGCAAGATGCGCAACGCTTATCGCGCCGGCAACAGCGCCCGCGACGCCATGAGTGCCAACGCCGAAACCGCCAACACGCTGATCAACGACATCAACACCCGCGTGCAGCAAATGCCGCTGAGCGACCAGCGCTTCGAACAGTTCCAGGCCATCACCGCAGCCAAGGAAGCGTTCCTGCTCGCTCGCTACGAAGTGCGCGGCTACACCGCCACCACCAATGCCGAAACCGAGCAGAAAGCCGTCGGTCAACTGGACGCTGCCATCGCCAGCCTGAAACCGCTGAACGCGCAATTCGCCGACTCCCAGCAAGATGCCCTGCGCCAACTGGAAACCGCACTGGGTAACTACCGCAGCGCCTTGCAGGCCTACAAGGCCGCCAGCAATGACGCGGTGCAAGCGCGCAAGGAAATGACCGACCAGGGCGCCGCCATCGTGTCCCAGAGCGATCAGCTGTACCAGATCCAGCTCGACCGCCGCGACGCCGAAAGCGCCCGCGCGCGCACCCTGCAGCTGATCAGCACCCTGCTGGCACTGCTGGTGGGCATCATTGCCGCCGTGGTCATCACGCGCCAGATCACCCGCCCGTTGCGCGAAACCCTGGCGGTGGTCGATCGCATCGCCAGCGGCGACCTGTCCCACAATGTGCTGGTCACTCGTCGTGACGAAATCGGCGTATTGCAGCAAGGCATCGCGCGCATGGGCGTGACCCTGCGCGATTTGATCAGCGGCATCCGCGATGGCGTGACCCAGATCGCCAGCGCCGCCGAGGAACTGTCGGCTGTGACCGAACAGACCAGCGCCGGGGTCAACAGCCAGAAAGTCGAAACCGATCAGGTCGCGACCGCCATGCACGAGATGACCGCCACGGTGCAGGAAGTCGCGCGCAACGCCGAAGAAGCCTCGCAAGCCGCGGCGGCGGCGGACGGCGAAGCCCGTGAAGGCGACAAAGTGGTCAACGAAGCCATCGCCCAGATCGAGCGCCTGGCCAGCGAAGTGGTGCGCTCCACCGAAGCCATGAGCGTGCTGCAACAGGAAAGCGACAAGATCGGCAGCGTCATGGACGTGATCAAGGCCGTGGCCGAGCAGACCAACCTGCTGGCGCTCAACGCCGCCATCGAAGCGGCCCGCGCCGGTGAAGCCGGTCGTGGTTTTGCCGTGGTCGCCGACGAGGTCCGCGGCCTGGCCCAGCGCACACAGAAATCCACCGAGGAAATCGAAGGCTTGGTGGCTGGCCTGCAGAACGGCACGCAACAAGTGTCGGCGGTGATGAACAACAGCCGCGTCCTCACCGACAGCAGCGTGGCCCTGACCCGCAAGGCCGGCGAGTCACTGGAAAGCATCACCCGCACGGTGTCCAACATCCAGTCGATGAACCAGCAGATCGCCGCCGCAGCCGAACAGCAAAGCGCCGTGGCCGAAGAGATCAGCCGCAGCATCATCAACGTGCGCGATGTGTCGGAACAGACCGCTGCGGCGAGCGATGAGACCGCCAAGTCCAGCGTTGAGCTGGCGCGGCTGGGTGGTCAGTTGCAGCAGATGGTGAGCCACTTCCGCGTCTGACATTCGCCTTGCGGTGAATGAAAGATCCCTTCGCGAGCAAGCTCGCTCCCACAGGTCAAGAGTCGAACACAGAATCTGTGAACGACCCAAAACCCTGTGGGAGCGAGCTTGCTCGCGATTGCATTCTGGATGACAGCGAAGATGCTCAGGCCTCCCAAGGATTGATGACCTCAACCCCGGAAAATCCGAAGTCGCGAACATTGCGGGTGGCTATGGCAGCCCCATGGCTTCGGCAAGTGGCGGCAATTTGCGCATCTGCCATTGAAACCACACGCCCATTGGCCTCTGCACCGGCAGTCAGCGTTGCGTACTCGACAGCGGCATGAGCATCGAACGGCAAAATGCGTCCGGCAAAGTCCTCTTCGAACATTGCCATGGCATGGGCTTCAAGTTTTTGTTTGCGCTTGCCGGAAGGCAGGCGTGCGATGCCGTGGAGTATTTCCGCCACCGTTACCGCACTGACTGCCAGATCCATCGATGGCTGCGCATCAACCCAGGCAAGCACCCGGGCTTCAGGTTCGACTCGCATAAACTCTGAAAGAACGTTGGTATCGAGCACTATCATTCAGAAAAATCCACCGCCGTCGCTTTCTCTGAGCGTTCTGGCAGATCAAGCTCGACGCCTCCGAAAGCGCTGAACCTGTTGCGGATCCTGCTTCCAAGTCCACCGGCGCGATCAACAGTCGCCAAGGCCCGGCCCAGAATCAGGCGAGCCTCCTCTTCCATCGAATGTCCGTTATGAGCCGCCGTGATGCGCAGCTGCTCCTTGAGCTTCTCATCAAGGTTTCTAATGGTGATGCTGGCCATGACGCCTCCTGCAATCAATGAAATCATTGATTGCAGGCTAGCACATCCTGGTAAACCAAACCCCGGCAATCTTCCCAATGGCCGATATCACCGCGTACCGCGCTGACGCAATGCCGATGGCATGAAGTAGGCGTCTTCCGGCACCGGTTGGGCGAAGTCGACGGTGGCCGGTTCTTCGTTGTCCAGGTTCTGCACGTAGTATCGACGCGCCTGCAAATCATGGAATACGTCCAGCGCGCTCCAGGTGGTGGGCAGGTCGTAGAAGTTTTTCAGGTAGGCCATCGACACCCGCCACAACTCCCCTCGCCCGTCGTATTGATCCACCAATGCGGCGCCCCAGCTGTCCTCGTCGAGAAACAGCACTCGTTTGGAATAGATATGCCGCGCGCCCGGCTTGAGGGTGCCTTCGACCACCCAGACCCGGTGCAGCTCATAACGGGTGTATTGCGGGTTGAGGTGACCCGGTGTGAGCAACTGTTCGTACTTCACCTCAGGGCTGCCGACTTTGTAATTGTTGTAGGGAATGTAGACCTCTTGCTTGCCCTTGAGCTTCCAGTCGTAGCGGTCCGGCGAGCCGTTGAACATGTCCGTGTCGTCCGCCGTACGCAGGCCGTCGGATGAGGCGATCGGGGTGTCATACGCGAGGTTCGGCGCCCGCCGCACACGGCGCTGGCCGGCGTCGTAGACCCAAGCCTGGCGCGGGTCCTTGAGCTGGTCCAGGGTCTCGTGTATCAACGCCGCACCGCCCGCCAGCCGGGCCGGGCTCTTCACGAACGCCAGGTAGTAGAACAGGATGTTTTTCAGGTCGGCGAACTGCCCGCCGGGGCGGTAATAGTTGAACAGCCCCTCTTGCTGCGAGGTCACCAGCGCGAAGCTGCCGTTGCGTTGCACCGGCGCTTCGGAAGCGCGACGGACCACATAGATGCCGCGATAACGGGTGATGTGGTTCCACAGCACCTCGACCCCGTCCTTTGGCACCGGGAACGGCACGCCGCCATAGGCATCGGCAAACCCGGTGCCGCCATCAAGCAGCTTGGCCGAGGTCGCGTTTTTCAAGGTGTTGTCATACAGCCACTGCGGCGCCGAACCCGAGCGGCGGGAGGGATAGACCGGCATCTGGAAGGTGTCGGGGTAGCTGTTGAACAGGGCGATCTGACCCGGGCTGAGGTGGGCCTTGTACTGATCGAGGTTGGCCTTGGTGATGGTGAACAGCGGCTTGTCCGCCGCATACGGGTCCGGGTGATGCTGGCCCGGCTTGTAGCCCGCCGGCGCCTGGGTGATGCCGCCGGTCCATGCCGGAATGGTCCCGGCCGCGTTACCGGCACGCTCGGCGCCCAGGGGCGTCAGCGTGGTTTTCAGTTGCTCGGCTTGCTGGGGCGTGATCGCGGCCAGCGTGTTGCCGGCGGCCATACTCAGGAATAGGGCCAGCGCGGTTTTGGTCAGTCGTGAAGTGTGAAACATGATCGTTCTCCGAAATAAAGGCAGATGCACTGCACCCAGTCCTTGTGGGAGCGGGCTTGCCCGCGATAGCGGTGGATCAGTCAACATGGATGTCGAATGTGCTGCCGCCATCGCGGGCAAGCCCGCTCCCACAGGGGAATGAGCTTTCACAAGAAGTACTTGAGGTTGAAGCCGACGTTGTCGCGGTCACGCAGGCCGTTGTCCTGTCCGCCGCCAAAGAACTCGGTGTATTGCAGCTCGGCCTCCAGCCTGTTCTGGTAGTTGGCCTTGATCCCCAGGGTGTAGGCCTTGCGGCCCTCGATGATGTTGCCCGCCTGGTAGCTGTTGCCCTCGAAGTCATCCTTGTAGACGACATAAGGCGAGACGTTGACCCCGGCATACACGTCGTTCCAGGTACCGTTGAACATCGCCGTGTAGCTGTAGGAATTGCGGTTGACTTGGTCTCCGCGCTCGCCGCCGGACACGTAGGAAAAGTTACCGGTACCCGCGTAGTAACGGCTGCTGCCGTCATAAGCGGTGTATTGCAGGCTGCTGCCGCGCAGGTGTTCGGACGCCAGTTCGAACACGCCAAACATCGAGTCGAAGGACAGGCTCGGGCCAAAGTTGTAGATGGTGCCCAGGGACGTGTTGAACGCTTCCACCCGCTCGGCGTTATTGATCTGGCTGTCGAGCGTGACCTGCTGCCCGCCGATGTTGATGGTCTGGCCGGCCGCTGCTGCGGCGGCACCATTGGCCAGGTCGCCGATCAGGTCGTTGGTGGCGGCGACCCCGATGGGCAGGTTCGGCCGATAAGCCACCTCGCCGAACACCGACGCCTGGCCCAGGGTGGTGTTGAAACTGAAGCCGTACATGCGGATGTCTTCGGCATAGCGCCGGTGCGCCTGAATATTGCCCAGCACATCCATGGTCGCCAGGCCGTTGGCCAATTGCCCCGCCTGACTGCCGGCGACACCAGCCAACAGGTTGGTCAGGGCATTCATGTCGATGCCCTGGTAGCCGCCAAGGTCGGCGGAAATGGTCGGTTCCTTGGCGTGGTAGTTGACCATGTACAAGCCGAACTCGGTGCTGTTGAGTTCTTCTGCGATGTAGCGAAAGGCGAAGCCGAACTGGCCGTCGTTGCGCGCGTTGTAATCCTTGCCGACCGTGGCCACTTTGACGGTGTTGCCAAAGGCCGGGGTGACCCCGTTGGCGTACAGGCCGGTGGTGCTCAGGGCCTGGTTGAGCAGCGGGTTGTTGCCCAGCGCGCTGTACAGATCGATCACGTTGCCGAAGCCCGGCACCGGGGTATCCAGGGCGGTGCCGCTGAAGTTGTTGTAGGCGGTGTTGCCGCCGTCGGCGAACAGGTCGGTCTGCGAGTAGAACGTGCCGACCGGGTCGATGCGGGTTTCCTTCCAGTTGGTCTGGTAGAAGCTTTCCATGGTCAGGGTGTCGGTCAGGCCGAGGTTGAAGCTGAGCGCCTCCACCGGTACCAGCACTTCCTTGACTTCGGCCCCGGGCAGACGGTACTTGGCCGCATCCACCGGGTTGGTGGTGTTGATCCCGCCACGGTAGAAAATCCCCTCGCCCCAGTTGAATACCTGGCGCCCGATACGTGCCGTGAGCGGCATCTGCGCGACGTCCCAGTTGCCATAGAGGTAGGCGTCGAGCATCTCCACCCGGCTGCCGGCGATGTCACGGGTCTGGCTGGTGAAGTGGTCGTCCTGGGGGTAACTCTGGCTGGGTTGCGACGGGTTGTTGTTGCTGTAGTAGTCGTTGCGCTTGTCCATCAGTTGGGTGTCATAGAACGCCGTGCCGCGCACGAACATCCCGTAGTTCTGATAGTTGGCCTCGAGCTCCGAGGTGATCTTGTACACCTCGGAAACCAGCCCGGTGTCGAAGTTGCGATTGCCGTCGTTGGTGTTGACGTCGTCGTTGTTCCTGTCCCGGCCCTGGACCCGCCACAAGCGGCCATAAGACAAGGTGCTGTCGAATGAGCCGGTGACCTGGTTGTCCAGCACGCTGAACTCCTTGGCCTGCACGCCGTCGACCGCGCACAGTTGCAGCAGTCCTGCCAGGCCGACGCCGGGTAGCGCTGCGCCACACAGGCGAATTCGAGTGTTCATGATCTGTTCCTCCTTCCCTGGTTTTATTGTTTTTGTGTTCGGTCAAATTGGCCGATTGGTTATGGCGCCAAACCCGCACCGGCATAAATCCGGCTGTGCGCGCCGAAATGTCCCAGCAGCATGAACAGCTGCCGGTTAAGTGCCGGATGGTCGAAATCTTCGCGCTGCAGCTGATTGCCGCTGCTGAAATCGCTGCTGACCGGCGCCGCGTCCAGCCACTGGCCGATGGCTTCATCGAATGCAGCGGAATCGTCGACGGACTCGGCACTCACCACTTCGCGCAGGTAGTCCACCGAGTACGGCGGGTAACGGGCGTCCTGTGCCGAGTCGGCATAAGCGTCGAGCATCGGATGGGGCTGACCCGCGCGCAGCAAACGACGCAGCCAGGTCGACTGATATTTCTCCACTTCCATGTGCCGGGTCGCAACGCGTTCGATGGACGCCTGCTTGTCGGCAGTGAAACCGGCCAGTGCCTTGCCCTCCAGCAGAAGGAGATTGGCGAGATCGACACCGGGCAATGGCTTGGCGTGATAAGGCTGGGTCAGGTCCTGGACGTGGTGCAGGCCCCAGCCGAGAAAGCGATAACCCCAGTAGGAATGGCCGGTGGCAAAGGCCAGTCGCGCCAACCCCATGTATTGATAGGCGCGCCAATCGGGCCAACTGCGCTCGAGAAATCCGGCAGCGGCGTACACCACCGGGCTCTCATGGAAGAAGCCCATATGGAACGGCGCCTGGGAGCTGTACTGGAACCGCGCGTCGCCGAAGGGCTGCGGGCCGAAGCCGTACAGCGCGCCGACTTCGCCGGGGTTGTCGCTGAACAAGTTGATGTCGTGGCCGTAATCCGGCTCGTCGGCGGCGCTGGCCAGGATTGCCAAGGGCGCGACTTTTTCGTTGTCGGTCACACGGATAAAGCGCTGGCGATTCCACGGTGAGAGTGTCTGCTCGACCATGACCTGCTCGGCCTTGAGGTGTTCACGTTCAGGCAGATCCTTGCCCGGCATCGGCTGGATGACCATCGCCAGATGAATCTGCGGATTGATCCGCAGCGCGGTGAGGAAATCGTGGCGCAGATTGTCCCCGGGCACGGCTGGCAATCGCAGGCTGTCGGGGCGCGGCGGGTATTGGGCGAAGTGTTCGCGGGCGAAGCGCTCCTGCTCGTCGAGCAACGCGCTCACGGCCTCGTATTGCTGCGAGAGAAACTGTTCCAGCGGTTCGACCTTGACCTGCGGTGCGTCGCGCAAGGCCGGCAGGTCCTGCAACGCCAGGTAGCTGCCCACCGTATGGTTGGACCAGCCCCAGGCCGTCGGGGCCGTTGCACAAAGCAGCAACAGGAGGAATTTCAGCTTCATTGCCTGGTTCTTATTGGATGTGCCGTGGGGATTGAGCCTAACAACCGACCCGGGCCCTGACACTGTCCGATCTCACCAGAAAAGTTCTCCGATAGCGCCACATGTGATGGCGTGAAATCACCACCGATCATTGTGGGAGCGAGCTTGCTCGCGATGGCGGCGTGTCCGTCGAGATAGATGCCGAGTGATATACCGTCATCGCGAGCAAGCTCGCTCCCACAGGGGATCTGCGGTGTTCTTTCAGGCCGGGTAACCGGTGATTTTGCGGATGCTTTGATACAACGGCTTGAGCTGTCGATACATGCGCAGGTAGACCTCTTTGTACAGTCGCTCATAGATCTGCTGCGCCTCGGGTTGCGGCATGAATACCGCGCCGACCCGCGTCATCGCGGCCATCGCCGTGGGGAAATCCGCGTGCAGCCCCAACCCCACCGCACAACAAATGGCCGCGCCCAGGCCGGACGCTTCGTAGACATGCGGACGCTCGGCCGGCAGGCCGAAAATGTTTGCCGTGAGTTGCATCGCGGCATCGCTCTGCGAACCTCCGCCGGCGACGCGCAAGCGCGTGACGGAAATCCTCGAACGCTTTTCGATCTTCTCCATGCCCTGGCGCAAGGCATAGGCCAGCCCTTCGAGGATCGCCCGGTAAATGTGCGCGCGGGTATGCACGTCGCCGAAGCCGATCATCGCGCCCTTGGCTTCCACGCCCGGCTCGCGGATGCCGGGTGACCAGTAGGGTTGCAGCATCAAGCCCATGGAGCCCGGCGGCACGGCCTCGACCAGCGCATCGAAGAGTTGCTCGGGCTCCACGCCCTGGGCCTTGGCCTGCTGCATCTCGCGCAGGCCGAACTCGTTCTTGAACCAGCTGACCATCCAGTAGCCGCGATAAATCATCACCTCGCAGTTGAATTGATCCGGCACCGCGGACGGGTAAGGCGGAATCAGCGGGACGATTTCCAGGTAGCGCGAGCGGGTGCTGGTGATCGTCGCCGTGGTGCCGTAGGACAGGCACACGGTGCCTGCGTCGACGACACCGGAACCGACGACCTCACAGGCCTTGTCGGCACCCGCTGCGATCAGCGGCAGCCCCTCGGGAATGCCGGTGTGGCGGCTGGCCTCGGCGCTGATATGGCCGAGGGTTTCGCCGGGCTTGTGCAGGCTCGGCAGTTGCTCGGGACGCACCGCCAGCGCCTGCCATTTCCAGTCGGCGGGAGCAGCCCATTTCAGACGTTTGAAGTCGAACGGCAGGTAACCGACGCAACAGCCCACGGAGTCGACAAAGCGCCCGCACAGGCGATGGGTGAGAAACCCCGAGAGCAGCAGAAACTTGTCGGTCGCCGCCCACACTTCTGGCTGATTGCGGGCAATCCAGTTGGCCTCGGCCTGGGCGCGAAAGTAGTCCACCGTGGCTTGCGCGCCGACCAGTTTGAACAGCCAGCCCCACGGTCCCTTGATACCGCCTTCGACTTCGGCCTGGCGTTGATCGAGCCACAGGATCGCCGGGCGCAGCGCCTTGCCCTGGGCATCGACGTTGATCACGGTGCCGCGCTGGGTGGTCAGGGATACGCCGGCAATCTGTGAGCGATCGATGCCGGTTTGCTGCCACAACTGCTGGCAGGCCTCACCCAGTTTTGCCCAGTAATAATCCGGGTCCTGCTCGGCCCAGCCGGGTTGCGTCGAGTAATAGGCCTGCAACTCGACCTTGCCTTTGCCCAGCAGATTGCCCTGCAGATCGAAGAGCAGCGCGCGCACGCTCTGGGTGCCATTGTCGATGGCCAATAGGTAACGCTTGTTCGGGTGGTTATCCATGGAGCTCTCTTCAATGGGCATCAATGCGTGGCATCCGGCAATCCGTGATGGCGTTGCCACAACGCCCGATAACGCTGTATCTCCTGCTGCCAACGCTCATCGTCCCAACCCAGTCGCGGTTGGCAGAGTTGGCGAATGGCAGCGAAATATTCCTCGCCACCGCGCGGCAACAACAGGCCCAGACGGGTTCTGCGCAGCAGCAGGTCATCGAGATGCAGGACCATTTCCGCGTCGCAGGCAACGGCCAGTTCCGCCCACAGGGTGTCAGTGCCGCCGACGCTGTCGTGGCCCAGTTCGGCAATCAGTTGCGCCAGCCTCGGCAGGTCACGGCCATGCCGCCCGGCCAGGCGCCGCCAGCGGCTGGCGCTGAGCCCCGGGATCGCCAGCGGCGGCACGACGGCGAACACCGGCGCGGCGTCATCATCGAAGGGCCGCTCGAGCATGCTCGCGCAGGCCCTGAGCACTTCGATGGCCTGCGGGCGAAAGGTCGTCAGCTTGCCGCCGGCCAGGGTCACGCAACCCGGCTCCTGCCACAGCACATGCTCACGGGTTTCATTCGACGGCTTGAGTTCACCCGCAGCGCTGCCCACCACCGGGCGCACGCCGGACCAGGTCGACAGCACATCGGCCGCGACCACTTCAGCGCCGGGAAACTGTTGGCGGCAGGCCGCCAGCAGATAGTGGAGTTCCTCAGGGCTGATGCTCGCGCTCTGGTCCAGATCGCCGTGATGATCCAGGTCCGTGGTGCCGACCACCGTGGCGCCCTCCCAGGGGAACACGAACACCGGTCGACGGTCGCGCTCGTGGAGGAAGGTGAAGGCTTGCGCCACGGGCAGGCGCCAGCCCGGCAACAACAGATGACTGCCACGCAACGGGCGCAACTGGCGCGGGGCATCAGGCAGGCGCAGGCGCTCGGCCCACGCGCCGGTAGCCACGGCCAGCACAGCACAACGCACTGTCAGTGATCCACCGCCCTCGCCGTCTTCGACCTGAACCGCGCAAACGCGGCCTTCTTCTCGCAGCAATTGCTGCACGCGCACGCCATTGAGCACCACGGCGCCGTCGGCCCGGGCTTCGCTCAATACGCGCATCACCAGACGCGCATCATCGGTCAGCGCATCGACAAAACAGGTGCCACCCAGCAAGTCATCTTCCTTCACCCCGGGCGCCAGATAACGCAGCTGTTGCGCATCATGGAAGTGATGGCTGCGGCGCCCGGCCAAGGCGTCATAGACGGACAGCAAACCACCCAGCACCCGCGGTCCGGGAAAGCCGCCACGGTAATGCGGCATCATGAAGCTCATCGGCTCCACCAGCCCCGGCGCTTCGTCGAGCAGGCGCTGGCGTTCACGGACCGAATCGCGGGTCAGGCGCCACTGGCCCTTGGCGATGTAACGCAAGCCGCCATGGACCATTTTCGAGGAGCGGCTGGAGGTGCCCCAGGCGAAATCGCGCTGCTCCAGCAGCAGGCAGCGCCAGCCTCGGCGCGCGGCTTCGCGCAGGATGCCGGCACCGCTGATGCCGCCGCCGATGACGATCAGGTCCCAGGTTTCATCCGCCAGCGTCGGTAGCACCCGCTGTCGCCACGCCGCGTTCCAGTCCAGGCTCATGGCCGTCACTCCTGCAACAGCGTGCCAGGGTTCAGGCGCCCGGCCGGATCAAAATGCCGACTCAGTGCCTGCAGGGTGTCCATCGCCAGCGCCCCCTTCTCGCGCTGCAGATACGGCGCGTGGTCCTTGCCGACGCCATGCTGGTGACTGATGGTGCCGTGGTTGTCGACGATCGTCTGGCTGGCCGCCTGCTTGAGCGCCTGCCAGCGCGCCAGGGTGGCGGGGTAATCCACCGCCGGGCGAAACACATAGGTGGTGTAGATGCTCGATCCTTCACCATAGACATGGGAAAGGTGGGTGAAGACATGCACCCGCTCGCCTTCGGCAGCCAAGGCGTCGCGCAGGCTGTTTTCGATCAGAGTGAGCAGGTTATCGACGTTGCTCCAGTCGGTGGCCGTTTCCAGGGTGTCCACCACGTAACCGGCGTTCCACAGGTTTTCGCGCAGGTAGGGAAAACGAAAACGGTTCTGCGCCCACTTCTTGCCGAGCAAGGTGCCGGTAAACACCCCGCCGAACGCCTTGAGGTGCTGCCGGGCCTGACGCAGGGACAGCGCATTTTGCCGACGATTGCCGGTCACGCCGAACGTCAGCAGGCATTTGCCCTCGCCAGCGCCGCGCAGGGCCAGGTACTTTTCCAGCCAGGCGATCTGCTGCGGGTGCCCGGCCAGCGCCAACTGGGTTTCGGTTTCCACCGCGTTGGACAGGCGCAGCATCGACAGCGGCACGCGCGCCTGGGCCAACTGGCGGATGGCTCGTAGCGCCTGCGGCCAATCGGGCAGAAAAACGCCGTAGAAACGTTCATCGGCAGGCAGTGCGCTGACCCGTACCTTGACCTCGGAAATGATCCCGAAGCGGCCCTCGCAACCCAGCACCACTTCGCGCAGATCAGGACCTGCCGCCGAGGCCGGGAAGGTCGGTATTTCCAACGGGCCGGCAAAGGTTTCCAGGGTCCCGCCGGCGAACAACTGCTCGATTCGCCCATAGCGCAGCGACTGCTGGCCACTGGAGCGACTGGCGACCCAACCGCCCAGGGTCGACAGCTCCCACGACTGCGGAAAATGGCCGAGGGTGTAACCACGCGCCCGCAGCTGACTTTCCACCTGCGGCCCACTCGCGCCGGGGCCGAAGGTGGCCAGCAGGCTCTCTTCGTCGAGGTCCAGCAGGCGATTCATCCGGGCCAGGGAAACCGTCACCACCGGCCGCGCGGAACTGGGTGGGTTGATGTGACCGGCCACCGAAGTACCGCCGCCATACGGAATCAGGCACAGGTCCTGTTCATGGGCGAGCGCCAGCAACTGGCGAATCTGTTCGGCGGTCTCGGGATAGGCCACGGCGTCGGGATAATTGCCCAGCGCACCCTCACGCAACGCCAGCCAGTCCGGCAGGCTCTGGCCGCGAGCATGCAGCAAACGATCATGGGCATCCACGCTGTACAAGTAGTGTTGCTGCAACCGCGACGGGGGCACGCGGGCCAATGCCGTTTCAAGCGTCGCATCGGGCAGTGCTCGACCTTCTCCCACCCGTTGCGCGAGAAAACTCGCGCCCTGGGCCGGCAGCTCGACCACCGTGGTTGCATCTCCCCAGCCGTTCCAGCGTCGCATGCGTGTGTCCCTTTTGCGGTTCTGATCAGTGATATTTCAGGCCCCCATACTAGTCAGCCGCCCGAAAGTGTCACGGTCGCATCCGGCCAGTTCGAGTAGCCAATTGAGTCAAACGTCGCGCAAGCACCAGCCATTTACTTTAGCCGTGGTTTCAAATTACCTTTCAGCGCATTCATCCGCGCATGCGGGCCTTGATCAAAGGAAACGATCATGCAATCGCTCGGCTTCACTTCAGTTCCGCCGCTGCTCAAATACCTGCGTCATGCCGAACAACTGGGCATGGCCATCGAGCCTGCGTTGGCGGCTGCCGGGTTGCAGGCACAGCAGTTGAGTGACAACAGCCTGCGGTTGCCGGGTGAAGCCCATGAACGGCTGCTCGATTATTTCTGCGAACACTCGGGCGATGCGTTGTTCGGTCTCAATGCCGCGCGTTTCGTGTTGCCCAACTCCTGGAGCGTGCTGGGCTACATCACCATGAACTGCGCGACGCTGGGCGATGCGATGAGCCGCATCATGCCGTTCGAGAAACTGGTGGGCGACATGGGCGTCAGCCGCGCCGAGGTGCAAGGCAGCGAGGTGCACCTGATCTGGACCTGCCGCCATCAACGCCCGCGCATTCGCCGGCACCTGGTGGAAAACGTGCTCGGTTCCTGGCTGCAATACGCACGCTGGATCGCCGACACGCAACTGTCACCGGCCGCCGTCTGGCTCGAACATGCCCGCCCGGCCGACACGACGCTGGCAGAGTACGAGCAGTTCTTCGACTGCCCCGTACTGTTCGACCAGCCTTACTCGGCGCTGATCGTGCCGTTGCCGTATTTGCAGTTGCCCCTGCGCCAGGCCGATGCGCAATTGCTGCGCACCCTGGAAGAACATGCCCAGGGGTTGATGGCCACACTGGAGGACGCCTCGCTGCAGCAGCGGGTCAAAAGCATCCTGCGCCAGTTGCTCAAGGAAGGCCTGCCACGCAAGGAGCAGGTGGCCGAGCAGCTCGCCGTGTCAGTGCGTACCCTGCAACGCCAGCTGCACCAGGCCGGTACGTCGTACCAGCAGATCCTCGATGACCTGCGCCAGGAGCTGGCCGAGCATTACCTGCTCAACAGCACCCTGCCGATCCAGGACATCGCCCAGTACCTGGGTTTCACCGAACCCCGCTCGTTTCACCGCACCTTCAAAAGCCGGCGCGGGATGCCGCCCGGCGAGTTCCGCCAGACCCACCGGGGTTGACGCAGTCTTCGAAACTCACTGAAACCCCGTGCGCAAATCCCCTTCCCGGGCCAGGAACCGTCCTTCCCTGCGCCCGTTGGCCTGGCCGTCGCGGTAGCTCAACACACCGTTGACCCAGACGCCCTCGATGCCTTGCGCCGCTCGTTGCGGATCGTTGAAATCGGCGACGTCGCGGACCGTCGCCGGATCGAACAACACCAGGTCCGCCCAGTGCCCTTCGCGGATTTCACCACGCCCCTTCAAACCGAAGCGGGCCGCCGACAGCCCGGTCATCTTGTGCACGGCGGTGTGCAGCGGGAACAGTCCCACGTCGCGGCTGAAATGTCCGAGCACCCGAGGGAATGCGCCCCACAAGCGTGGGTGCGGAAATGGATCTTCCGGCAAGCCGTCGGAGCCGACCATCGACAGCGGGTGCGCGAGAATCCTGCGCACATCCGCCTCATCCATGCCGTAGTACACCGCACCGGCCGGTTGCAGTTGGCGGGCGGCATCCAGCAGCGACACATTCCATTCGGCGGCGATGTCCATCAGGTCGCGACCGCCCATTTCCGGGTGCGGCGTCGACCAGGTGATGGTGATGCGGTGGGCATCGGTCACTTGCTTGAGGTCCAGGGTCGAGGAGCTCGCCGCATACGGATAACAATCGCACCCCACCGGGTGAGTCTTCGCCGCCTCTTCGAGGGACGCCAGCAGCTGTGGACTGCGCCCCCAGTTACCGGCGCCGGCGCATTTGAGGTGGGAAATGATCACCGGGCTTTGCGCATGGCGACCGATCTTGAACGCCTCGTCCATGGCCTCCAACACCGGCTCGAATTCGCTGCGCAAATGGGTGGTGTAGACCGCACCGAACGCCGTCAGCTCTTCGGTCAACTGCATCACTTCATCGGTCGATGCCGAGAAGGCGCTGGCATAGGCAAGGCCGGTGGACAGGCCCAGCGCGCCAGCCTCGAGGCTTTCGCGCAGTTGCTCGCGCATCGCGGCGATTTCTTCAGCGCTGGCGGTACGGAACAGGTCGTCCAGATGATTGCTGCGCAGCGCCGTATGGCCGACCAGTGCCGCAACGTTCAACGTGGTGTTAGCCGCTTCGACGGCCTGGCGGTAGTCGCTGAATGTCGGATAAGCGAACGCGGCGGCCGTACCGAGCAGGTTCATCGGGTCCGGCGGATCGCCACGCAAGCTCACTGGCGAGGCACTGATCCCGCAGTTGCCGACGATCACCGTGGTCACGCCCTGGCTGAGCTTGGGCAGCATCTGCGGCTGGCGGATCACCACGGTGTCGTCATGGGTGTGCACGTCGATGAAACCCGGCGCCAGCACATGGTCCTGCGCGTCGATTTCTTCATGGGCGCGGGCATCGCGCAAGTCGCCGATACGCTCGATGCGCCCGTTGAGAATGGCCACGTCGGCGGGGTATCCGGGGCTGTTGCTGCCGTCGATGATCAGGGCGTTGCGAATCAGCGTGTCGTACTGCATGTCAGTCTCCCAGCGGCAAGTGATCGTCGCCGCCGCGGTATTCGTCGAGGGCGAGTTTGATCCGCCGCAGACGTTCTTGATTGTCTTGAGGATTGGCCAGGGCCAGCTCGGTGGCGAGCACATCGATGGCCAGCAGCATGCCGTAGCGCGCTGCCGTGGGTTTGTAGATGAACGAGGTTTCCGCGCCTTGCAGGGGCAGGACGATGTCGGCCAGTTGCGCCAGCGGCGAATCGGCGCGGGTGATGGCGAGGATGCGCGCACCGTAGTTGCGCGCCAGCTCCACCGTTTCCACCAGTTCCGGGGTGATGCCGGTCAGCGAGCAGACAATCACCACCTGTTCGGCGCTGAGGCTGGCGGCGGTGACGCGCATCATCACCGCGTCGTGGCACGCCGTGATCGGATAGCCGAGGCGCACCAGGCGCACTTGCAGTTCATCGCTGCACAGGGTCGAGCAGCCGCCCATGCCGAACGCGTGAATCATCCGCGCCTTGCCCAGCAGTTTCACCGCGTCGGCGAAACGCGACTCGTCGAACGCCGCCAGGTGCTGGCGCAAGGTCGTCTCGATATCGCCGACGATCTGCCCGTAGAACGCCGACTGCTCGGGCGTGCCCGCCGGGTCGAGAAAGCGGCTGCCGACGCCGCTGGCCTGGGCCAGTTGCAAGCGCAGGTCACGCAGGTCCTTGCAGCCGACCGTACGGGCGAACCGCGACAGCGTGGCGCTGCTGACTTCCGCCCGCAGCGCCAGTTCGTCAAGGCTGGCGGAGGCGGCAAAGCCTACATCGTCGAGCATCAGGCGGGCGATGCGTCCTTCACCGGCGCTGAAGGAATCCTGACGGGCGCGGATCTGGTAGAGGATGTCCATGCAAGTGGCTCCGGCTAAATCAGGTAAGAAAGACCCACGGTCAGACCGAAGGCGACGACCGAGATCAACGTCTCGAGCACGGTCCAGGTCTTGAAGGTTTGGGCAACGGTCATGTTGAAATATTCCTTGATCAACCAGAAACCGCCGTCGTTAACGTGGGAAAAGATAACCGACCCGGCGCCAGTGGCCAGCACCAACAGTTCCGGATGGGGATAACCCAGACCAATGGCCACTGGCGCGACCACGCCTGAAGCGGTGGTCATGGCCACAGTGGCAGAACCGGTGGCGATGCGCATCAGCGCGGCAAACAGCCAGCCCATCAACAGCGGCGACAGATGAAATTCGTGGGCCAGGCCGACGATCTGGTCGGTGACGCCGGCGTCCACCAGAATCCGGTTCAAGCCACCGCCGGCGCCCACCAGCAAGGTGATGCTCGCGGTCGGCGCCAGGCATTCGTTGGTGAACTTGAGGATCGATTCGCGGTTGAAGCCCTGGGCCAGGCCGAGGGTCCAGAAGCTCAGCAAGGTCGCCAGCAACAGCGCGATCACCGAGTTGCCGATGAACAGCAAAAACTGGTTGAAACCTGTGCCCGCCGTGGAGATCAGATTGGCCCAGCCGCCGATCAGCATCAGCACCACCGGCAACAGGATGGTCGCCATGGTGATGCCGAAACCCGGCAGGCTGTCGCGCGGTTCACGTTCGAGGAACTGGCGCTCCAGCGGGTTTTCCGCAGGCAACTGAATGCGCGGCACGATGAATTTGGCGTACAGGGGACCGGCGATGATCGCCGTCGGAATGCCGATCAGGATCGCGTACATCAAGGTCTGCCCTACCGACGCCTGATACACCTGTACCGCCAGCATCGCCGCCGGATGCGGCGGCACCAGCGCATGCACCACCGAGAGCCCGGCGACCATCGGCAAGCCGACCATCAGGATCGACACGCCCACTCGCCGCGCCACGGTAAAGGCGATCGGCACCAGCAAGACGAAACCGACTTCGAAGAACAGCGGCAGCCCCACCAGGAACGCGATGCAAACCATCGCCCAATGCGCGTTCTTCTCGCCGAATCGGTCGATCATGGTCCGTGCCACCTGCTCGGCGCCGCCGGACTCGGCCATCATTTTGCCGAGCATGGTGCCCAGCGCCACCACCAGTGCGATGTGCCCCAGCGTCTTGCCGACCCCGGCCTCGTACGCCCCCACCACACCGGACGGCGGCATCCCCGCCACCAGCGCCAGGCCGATCGAAATCAGGGTGATGACAATGAACGGGTTGAGCCGGTAGCGAGCGATCAGAACGATCAGAGCGATGATGGCAATGGCGGCATACACCAGCAGCCAATAGCCGAAGGACAGGGTCATGCGGTACTCCTCGAGAGGGTCACGTCAAAATATTTGTGAAACTCTTAAAACATTTCGACAGGCGATTATCAAACGAGGTGAAAGTAATTTTCGTGCAGAGGTAAGACGTGTCGCACAGAGGTATGCGTTGTCGCAAATAATGAAAATCAGGCAGGCGGATTTTCATCGCGCCTGCCTGATTGACTTCAGTCGTGCTGAATCCGCGCGCGCTTGAGCAATTTCTTGCAGCGCTCGGACAAATGCAGCACCCGCAGGTGCTTGCCGGCCTTGGCATAGCGCTCGCGCAAGGTGCCGAGCGCGGCAATGGCCGAGTAGTCGACGAAGCTCAGGTGACGGCAATCGAGCGTCACCTGCGCCGGGTCATTGGCCGGATCGAACTGATTGAGAAAGGGGGTGGTCGAGGCAAAAAACAGCGTGCCATGCACCCGATACAACTTGCTGCCGTCGTTCTCCAGATGACTGTCGGCGTATAGCTGCCGGGCCTGCTGCCAGGCGAAATTGAGCGCCGCGATGATGATCCCGCAGAGCACCGCCGTTGCCAGGTCGGTGAACACGGTGATCACCGTCACCGCGATGATCACCAGCACATCGTTCAACGGCACCTTGTTCAGCACCCGCAGCGAAGCCCAGGCGAAGGTCTGTTGCGACACCACGAACATCACCCCGACCAGCGCCGCCAGCGGAATGCGCTCGATCAGCGGCGACAGGAACAGGATGAACAGCAGGATCGACACCCCGGCCACCACCCCGGACAAGCGCCCGCGACCGCCGGAACTGAGGTTGATCACGGTCTGGCCGATCATGGCGCAGCCGCCCATGCCGCCGAATGCACCGGACACCATGTTCGCCGCCCCCAGCGCCACGCACTCGCGATCCGGGTAACCACGGCTCTCGGTGATTTCGTCGGTGAGGTTGAGGGTCAACAGGGTTTCCAGCAAGCCGACCAGCGCCATCAGGATCGCGTAGGGCGCGATGATGCGCAGGGTCTCCAGGTTCCACGGGATGTCCGGCAGCGCCAGCGTCGGCAAGCCACCGGCGATGTGCGCCATGTCGCCCAGGGTGCGGGTCGGCAGCCCAAGCAGATACACCGCCAGGCCCACGCCGAGGATCGCCACCAGTGCCGGCGGCACCGCGCGGGTCAGGCGCGGCAGCACATAGACAACGGCCATGGTCACCGCGACCAGCCCGAGCATCATGTACAGCGGCGTGCCGCTCAGCCAGGCCTCACCGTCCTTGAAGTGTTCCAGTTGCGCCAGGGCAATGATGATCGCCAGGCCGTTGACGAAGCCGAGCATCACCGGGTGCGGCACCATGCGTATCAGTTTGCCGAGCTTGAGCAGCCCGAACGCCATCATGATCAGCCCGCCCAGCAACACCGTGGCCAGCAAGTACTGCACGCCGTGTTGCACCACCAGCGCGACGATCACCACCGCCATCGAGCCGGCCGCGCCCGAGACCATCCCCGGTCGTCCGCCGAACAGCGCGGTCAGGGTGCAGATGATGAAGGCGCCATAGAGCCCCATCAGCGGATTGAGGTGGGCCACCAGCGCGAAGGCGATGCACTCGGGTAACAGGGCGAAGGAAGTGGTAAGTCCGGCCAGGACATCGGCGCGTAGACGTTTTGCTTTCATGGAGGGACCGCACACAGGGAGAGACGAAAAGAGTGTGCGGATGTTACGGAATCAGGGGCGGCGCGGCCAGTTGCAGGGACTTTGAAAACGCCATCGCGGGCAAGCCACGCTCCCACAGGTATTTTGCCGTTCACAAAATTATCGAACGACGCAAAACCTGTGGGAGCGGGCTTGCCCGCGATGGGGGCAACGCGGTCTAAAGCGAACTCACACCATCTCGTCGCGAATCCACTCGACCACCGACGTGCGCTTAGGCACCCAGCCCAGCAATTCCCGCGCATGCTTGCCGCGCACCCGGCTGTTGGAGCCCAAACCATAGTTGGCCATCTCATAGCCCCACTCGGCTTCGGCGTCCTTGAGCGGCCAGTCTTGCGGTTCGCCCAGGTTCAGCGCCTGGGCCATGGCGGTGGTCATGTCGATGAACGACGCTTCACCGCTTTCGACGAAGTAGAAGGTGCCCGGCACGTTATGGGTCAGCGCCAGCAGGTACAGGGCAACCACGTCCTCGATGTGTACGTTGGACCAGATGTTCCGGCCAGTGCCGACATGGCGCACCACCCCGCTTTTGCGTGCCTGCTTGAGCAGGCGCGGCAGCTGCACGCTGTCACGATGCACGCCCAGGCTGTGGCCGTAGATCAGCGTGTTGCAGATCACCGCCGAGTTCACCCCGTCCATGGCCGCCGCGAGGATCAGATTGTCGATGGCCACGCGCGCCGCCTTGTCGACGGTCGGTTGCGGCAGGTTGTCTTCGAAGTAGATGACATCACTGGATTTGCCGCCCGAGGCATCACCGACAATGCTCGATCCGCTGGTGTGCAGGAACACTTTGCCGGAACCGCGCAGGGCATCGAGCAAGGCCTCCACCGCGCCACGATGATCGCTGCTGGCCGCGTTGATCACCGCGTCCGCAGCCAGCGCCTGATCGGCCAACAGGGCGGAGTCGTCGAGGGTGCCGATCACCGGGACGATGCCCAGTGCCCGCAGCTCATCCGCTTGTTCGGCGCTGCGCACCAGGCCGGTGACGTTGTGGCCGGCCTGGACCAGGCCCGTGGCGATGGAGCCGCCGATAAAACCGGCAGCGCCGGTAACGAATACGTTCATGGAGAAACTCCCTGCGTGGATAAGTGATGCAAGGAGTATCCGGCAGCGATCCCTGCGGAAAAATCCCTGCCGACCCAATTCACTCTTGCGCAGGAATCACGAATCAGCCCTTGAAGTCTGCGCTCGCATAACGCGCCAACTTGCCCTGGATAAAGTCCAGGAAACATTGAATCCGCAGGGCCAGTTGCGAGTTGCGGTAGTACACCGCGTTGATCGGCTGGCGATAACCACTGTTGAATTCGGCCAGCAGCACTTTCAAGCGTCCGGCACGAATGTCCTCGATGGTCATGAAGTGCGACAGGCTGGCGATGCCCTGGCCGTCCAGTGCCAGATGGCGGATGGTCTCGCCGCTGGAGGCGCTGATCGACGCCTGGATCGGCCAGCGATCGCCATGCACGTAGCGCAGCGGCCATTGGTTGAGGCCTTCGTTCTGGGTGAACCCCAGCAGCGTATGGTCGGTCAGGTCCGCCACGGCTTGCGGCGTGCCGTGCTTTTCCAGGTACGCCGGGCTGGCGACGATGTGCAGCGGACTGCAACCCAGGGAGCGGGCATGCAACGTCGAGTCAGTCAGGGTGCCGATACGGATGGCGATGTCGGTGCTCTGCTCAAGCAGATCGATGATCAAATCGTTGCTGTTGAGTTCGAGCTGGATGTCGGGGTAGAGCCTGCGGAATTCATCGATGTAGGGCACGATGGCGTGCAGCATGAACGGTGATGCCGCGTTGATCCGCAGTCGCCCGGACGGCGTTTGCTGGCGTGAGGACAGGCGCTCTTCGAGCTCGTCCATCTGATCGAGAATGCGCTTGGCGTGCTCGAAGAAGTACTTGCCCTCTTCGGTCAGGTCCATGCGCCGCGTGGTGCGATTGATCAAGGTGGTGTCGAGCTTGGCCTCCAGCCGCGACAGCGTACGGCTGACCGCCGAAGGCGTTTGCCCGACCTGCTCGGCCGCCGCAGAAATCGACCCGCATTCAATCACGCAGACAAAAATCTGCAACTCATCGGATCTGGCTTTCACGTGTGTCCCTTATCGATAATTCAGCACAACGCATAAATCGCTCTTCGTAGGAGCCCGGCTTGCCGGCGATTGCGTCTTCATGAGCGCCATCGCCGGCAAGCCGGACTCCTACAGGTTCTGGCTTCAGGTATCGATAGTAGCCGAGCGTTACGCCTTCAGGCTAAACACCTCGGCCAGATGCTGCTCATAGCGCGCCACATCACTTTCGATGTTCGGGCGCTTCATCACGTCCACACACAGGAACGTCGGCAAACCGGTCATGCCGAGGAACTCGTTGGCTTTGTGGAACGGGAAATACACGGCGTCCACACCTTTGGCTTCGAAAAAGTCGGTCGGATCGTCGAAGGCTTGCTGCGGGGCGTTCCAGGTCAGCGACAGCATGTATTGCTTGCCGTGAATCAGGCCGCCGCTGCCGTATTTCTGCGAGGCGTCGGAACGGGTGCGGCCGTCGCTGGCGTAGAGGCTGCCATGCCCTTCGGTGAAGACTTCGTCGATGTACTTCTTCACGGTCCACGGCGCGCCCATCCACCAGCCGGGCATCTGGTAGATGATCACGTCGGCCCAGAGGAACTTGGCCACTTCTTCGGCGACGTCGTAGCCCTCGTCGATGAAAGTGGTTTTCACATCCATACCGCCGCGATCCAGCACGCTCAACGCGGCTTCATGCAGGGTGGCGTTGTAGCGGCCGTCGGAGTGCGCAAATTTTTTGCCGCCATTGAGTAACAGGACTTTTTTCATGGGAGGTCTCGGGAAGGTCGTGACTCGGATGGCGGCAGAGTACCGACCGGCCCCGCGCGGAATAAGCCTCGATCTGGCAAAATTCATTTGACCTACAAGCACGAATCGATAGGCGATTGTTGCCTTAGACTGGCGCCGATTCTGACTTGAGGAGAGATGCAAATGAGTGAAATCCAGGGCTTCATCCTGCACGCCAAGACCCGTCCGGAAAAATCCGACGCCTTCGAGGCGTTTTTCAGCGGCTACGTGCAAGCGAGCCGCGCCGAGCCCGGCTGCATCGAATACCACATGCTGCGCGACAAGCAGGACCCGAGCCTGTTCATCTTCTACGAGATCTGGCAATCACAGGCCCACCTCGACGTGCACTCGAACCTGCCGCACATGAAGCAGTTCCTCGAGCAGCGCGATGAATACCTGGAACGGGATTTCGAGATCCGCGCCATCGAGATGATCAGCCCGTCGTCCGCTAGCCGCTGATCAACAAGTGGCCGCCGAGCAAACCCAGGCCAACAAAAAAAACGCGCTTGAACCACAGGGCGCTGATCCGCTGGCGCAGTGACTGCCCCAGCCACATGCCGAGCATGGCCGGGATCAGCGCCAGCAGCGACGCGCTCAACTCGCCCCCGCCGAGCGCGCCGCGCCATAACAAGCCACCGGCCAGGGCCAGGGTCGAAACGGTGAACGACAGGCCCAGCGCCTGCACCATCTCGTCCTTGCTCAAACCCAGCGCTTGAAGATAGGGCACCGCCGGAATCACGAACACGCCGGTGGCCGACGTGATGACGCCGGTCAGCAGGCCGCACAGCGGACCGAGCCAGCCTTCGCGGTGAGGCTCTACGCGCAGGGTCGGCAGGCACAATCCGCTCAGCGCATAGAGCAACAGCGCTGCACCCAATCCCCGCACCACCCAGTGACCGCCGCTCATGCCGATCCACAGCGTGCCCGCCCCGGTGCCGATGAAGATCGCCAGCAACATCGGCCACAGTCGTTTGATCAACCCGGACAAATGCCCGCCGAACGCCAGTTGCCAGACGTTGGTGAGCGTTGCAGGAATGATCAGCAGCGCCGCTGCCTGCGACGGCGCCATAGCCAGACCGAGCAGGCCCATGGCGACCGTCGGCAGGCCGAGACCGATCATACCCTTGATCATGCCGGCCAGCACGAAGGTGCCGATTACCAGCAGAGACAGGGCCAAACCGAGATTCTGATAAAACGTCGAGAGTGTATTCATGGGGCTATGGTGAGCCCGCGGAGGGTGATTGAAAATCTGCCATATACTGAGGCTGCCTCTCTTCAGACAAGAGGCTGAATAATCGGGTGCGGCATCTGACGCCATCGCGGGCAAGCCCGCTCCCACAGGGGATTTGTGAACAACACATAACCACTGTGGGAGCGGGCTTGCCCGCGAAGAGGTCGGCCCGGACAACACCCATCCAGAGGTTGCTGCTATGCACTTCGACCTGATCGACCTACGCCTGTACCTGAACATCCTCGACGCCGGCAACATCACCGCCGGCGCCGCACGCAGTCATTTGTCCCTCGCGGCGGCCAGCGCACGAATTCGTGCCATGGAGGCGTCGCTGGGCGTCGAGTTTCTTCAGCGCAACCGTCGTGGGGTCAGCCCGACGCCAGCCGGCGATGCCCTGGCCCGACACGCCCGGGTTCTGCTGCAACAGGCCGAGCGCCTGCAACAGGAACTGGCCGAATACGCCAAGGGCGTCAAAGGCCAGGTGCGGCTGCTGTGCAATACCACGGCGATCACCGAGTACCTGCCAGAGCTGCTCGCGGACTTCCTGAGCAGCCATCCCAACCTCGACATCGACCTGCAGGAGCTGCCCAGCGCCCGCATCACCCATGCTTTGCGCCAGGGTGCGGCGGACCTGGGCATCGTGTCCGACGCGGTCGACACCGGTGACCTGCAGACCCAAGCGTTCCGCGATGACCCGCTGGTGCTGATCATGCCCGGCGACCATCCCTTGGCACAGGCCACCTCGCCGAGCTTCACCGACACGCTGCATCACGACTATGTCGGCCTGAATGCCAACAGCGCGCTGGCGGTGTATCTGGAAGAACAGGCACTGCACGCCGGCCTGCGCATGCAGATTCGCATCCGCGCCGACGGCTTCGATGGCGTGATGCGCATGGTCGCCCATGGGGCGGGCCTGGCGATTGTGCCGCTGGCCGCAGTCGATCGCAGTTCGGGCGCATTGCATTTCAAAAGCCTCGCCCTGCAAGAACCCTGGGCTCAACGCAAACTGCTGCTCTGCGCCCGGGATTTCACCGCGTTGCCGGGCTATGCCAAGGCCCTGCTGCACGCCTTGACTCTCCCCTGAGGGGCAGACTTTATCCTTGAGGCTTGATCTTCAAGGACCGCGACAATGGGCAAACGAATACTGGTGATCCTCGGGCATCCTTCAAGCAACAGCTTCTGCGCTGCCCTCGCTGAGCGTTACTCACAGTCGGCAGTGCGCGCCGGGCATGAGGTGCGTCAGTTGTTCCTGGGCAGCATGGATTTTGACCCGGTGCTGCGCGAAGGTTATCAGCAGGTCCAGCCGCTGGAGGCCGATCTGCGCAACGCCCAGGCCGACATCCTGTGGGCCGAACAGCTGACACTGGTTTATCCGATCTGGTGGGGTGGCGTACCGGCCTTGCTCAAGGGCTTTTTCGACCGGGTGTTCTTGCCGGGTTTTGCCTTCAAGTATCGCCAGGGCAAAGCTTTCCCCGACAAACTCCTGCGCGGCCGAACCGCCCACCTGCTGGTGACCATGGACACACCGCCCTGGTATTACCGATGGATCTACCGCATGCCCGGCCTGCACCAGGTGCGCAAGACCACGCTGGAGTTCTGTGGCATCAAGCCCACCCGAACCCTCACCTTCGGGCCAATTCTCGGCGCCAGCGCAGACCGGCATGCGGCCTGGTTGCGCCAGGCCGAAGCTATCGCCAGCGCTTGAGTCGGTCGATAATGCCCCGAGCCTTACCCTCGGAGAAAAGGACCTTCCCATGTACATCGGCCAAGCCGCGCAACGTTCCGGAACCACGGTCAAAAGCATCCGTCACTACGAGTCGATCGGCCTGCTGCCTGTCGCTCGACGCCAGGGCAAGTACCGCATCTATGACCAGCACAGCGTCGACCTGCTGATGTTCATCAAATGTGCCCAACAATTGGGGTTCCGACTCAAGGAATTGCACTCGGTCTT
This sequence comes from Pseudomonas sp. S2_H10, assembly GCF_054668285.1. Lineage (NCBI taxonomy): Bacteria > Pseudomonadati > Pseudomonadota > Gammaproteobacteria > Pseudomonadales > Pseudomonadaceae > Pseudomonas > Pseudomonas sp. S2_H10. The sequence goes on along the minus strand of NZ_CP162754.1, from coordinate 4,453,399 downwards.
CGCCGGACATCAAGGCCCGCAACTGCCATGGGAACGGGCACACCAGGTCATCGCCAGCAAAAAACAGGAAATCGCCGAACGGATGGCGGCGCTGTCACAACAGCACGCGCAATTGGTCGAGTTCGAGAACAGCCTCGAACAATCCAGGCGCGATTGTCCGCTGACGCGTCCATGAGGACCGTGCGCTTATGGGCAGCTCAGTGTCGAGCACAGACAACTGACGGATGGACCGACGCTATAGGGTGCGACTTCAGTTCTTGAGCCCACTGCCCGGAGTCATCATGACCGCACCGATTACCGTACTTCGCGACACCCACCCCTTGCCCGTGCTCGACGCCTGCAAATGGGAAAAGCTCGAAGGCGACCCGCACACCGTCAACCTCAACGCCTACACCAGTGAAGACGGCAGCAAGATCATGGGCACCTGGATCTGCACGCCGGGCAAGTGGTACGTGGAATACGTGAAGTGGGAGTACTGCCATTTCCAGGAAGGCTACTGCATCATCACGCCCGAAGGCATGGCGCCGATCCACCTGCGTGCCGGTGACATTTTTGTCGTTGAGCCGGGGATGAAAGGCACCTGGGAAGTGGTGGAAACCGTGCGCAAATATTTCGTGTTTGCCTGATACAAAAAAACCGGGGGATCACCCGACGTGATCTCCCGGTAAATATCTTTGGGTACATTCAATTTTTGTAGGAGCGAGCTTGCTCGCGAAAAACCCGAGAACAACGCGGGGTGTCAGCCTCCCCGCATTATCGTTAACGACCATCGCGAGCAAGCTCGCTCCTACAGCGGTTTGCGATAGCCGTTGATGATCGCCGAGAAGTCCTGCCCACCCTCCCCACGCAAACTCATCGCCTGATACAGCTGCTGGGCCACCGCGCCGAGTACCACCGGCTGGTGCGCCTGACGCGCAGCTTCAGTGGCCAGCCCCAGATCCTTGAGCATCAGTTCGGCACCGAAACCACCGGTGTAACCGCGCGACGCCGGCGCCGTTTCGACGATGCCCGGCCACGGGTTGTACATCTCCGAACTCCAGCAACGCCCGGTTGAACTGTTGATGATGCCCGCCAGCACCTTGGTGTCGATGCCCAGGGCATCGCCCAGCGCCATGGCTTCGCTGACGCCGACCATGGAAATCCCCAACAGCAGGTTGTTGCAGATTTTCGCGATTTGCCCGGTGCCGACCTCACCACAATGGACGATGTTACGGCCCATCTGCGCCAGTACCGGCTGCAGGGTGGCGAACAGTTCAGGCGTGGCGCCGACCATGAAGGTCAGCGTCCCGGCGGCTGCACCACCGGTGCCGCCCGAGACCGGCGCATCGGCCATGGTCACGCCCTGTTTGGCAGCGGCGGCGGCCACGTCTCGTGCGGTCTGCGGATCGATGGTGCTGCAATCCACGGCCGGTACGCCCTTGCCGATACCGGCGAGCACGCCGTCTTCACCCAGCCACACGCTGCGCACATGCACCGCGGCAGGCAGCATGGTGATGACCAGTTCGGCACCTTCCGACGCTTCACGGGCCGACGCGCTGATGCTGCCGCCCAGTTGTTCCAGTTCCGCCAGCACGGTTTTGTTCAGGTCGACCAGGCGCAGCGCATGGCCGGCCTTGATCAGGTTGCGCGCCATCGGCGCGCCCATGTTGCCGAGACCGATAAAAGCGATTTTCATCTCCGGCTCCTTATCGCAAATTGATGGTGGTGTTCACACCGTCGTTGACGCTGTTGTCATCGAACCAGCGGCTGGTGACGGTCTTGGTCTGAGTGTAGAACTGCACCACTTGCTTGCCATACGGGCCGAGGTCGCCGAGCTTGGAGCCGCGCGAACCGGTGAAGCTGAAGAACGGGACCGGCACCGGAATCGGGATGTTGATGCCGACCTGGCCAACATCGATTTCGCTCTGGAATTTACGCGCCGCCGCACCGCTCTGGGTGAACAGGCCCGTGCCGTTACCGAACGGGTTGGCGTTGACCAGGGCGATGGCCTCATCAAGGGTGGCGACTTCCAGCACCACCAGCACCGGGCCGAAGATTTCCTGGGTGTAGATCTGCATGTCGGTGGTCACGCCGGAGAACAGGGTCGGGCCGACAAAGTTGCCCTTCTCGTAACCGGGAACCGTGATTTCGCGACCGTCCAGCTCCAGCTTGGCGCCTTCCTTGATGCCGCTTTCGATCAGGTCGAGAATCCGCGCCTTGGCTTTTTTCGAGATCACCGGGCCGACATCGGTACCCGGCTCGCTACCGGCATTCACGGTGAGTTTCTGCGCCAGCGCTTTCAGGTCCGGTAGCCATTGCTTGGCCGCGCCCACCAGCACCACCACCGAGGTGGCCATACAGCGTTGACCGGCGGCACCGAAACCGGCACCCACCAGCGCATTCAGCGCTTGCTCGCGGTTGGCGTCCGGCAGCACCACGGCGTGGTTCTTCGCGCCCATCATCGACTGCACACGCTTGCCGTGTTTGCCGGCCAGGTCGTAAACGTGGGTACCGACGGCGGTCGAACCGACGAAGGACACCGCCTTGATGTCCTTGTGGGTGCAGAGCCCGTCCACCACATCCTTGCCGCCATGCACGACGTTGAGCACGCCGGCCGGAATGCCCGCCTCGATCGCCAGCTCCACCAGGAGCATGGTCGACATCGGGTCCTGTTCGGACGGCTTGAGTACGAAGGTGTTGCCGCAGGCGATGGCCATCGGGAACATCCACAGCGGAATCATCGCCGGGAAGTTGAACGGGGTGATGCCGGCACACACGCCGATCGGCTGGCGCAGGGTGTAGGTGTCGACGCCGCCGGCGACGTTTTCAGCGAACTCGCCCATTTGCAGGCTGCCGATGGAGCAGGCGTGCTCGACCACTTCCAGGCCACGGAAAATATCGCCCTCGGCGTCGGCAATGGTCTTGCCCTGCTCGGCGCTCAGGACCACGGCGATGCGCTTGGAGTGTTCGCGGATCAGCGCCTGCAGCTTGAGCATGATGCGCATGCGCGCACCGATGGGAGTCAGTTTCCAGGTCTGGAAGGCACGATGGGCGGCACTGATGGCGGCGTCGACTTCTTCGGCGGTGGCAAACGGCACTTTGGCCAGCACTTGCTGGGTCGCCGGGTTGATGATGTCGTGCCATTCGGTGGACTTGGATTCGACCCACTGGCCGTCGATCAACAGTTTGACCTTTTGCACGGTGGTGTCGTTGGGCGTGAGCGATGTCATGTGGGTCTCCTGGACTTTGTTCTTATCAGGGGAGCCAAGGCGAAAAAGTTCGCCTTGAGATGAGGCGTGTGCCGCGAATTGGTTGTCGGGCTGTTTTTGGAGTATAGATGTGCAAACTTCTGATAAGAACGCACATAAAAACCGGTCCAACATGCAAAAAAACATCACCTCCCTCGGTTCGCTGAACTGGGATGACCTCAAGTTTTTCCTCGAAGTCGCCCGCACCCGCAAGGCCAGCACCGCGGCCAAGCGCCTGGCGGTCGACTACACCACGGTGTCGCGACGCATCAGTTCACTGGAAACGGCGCTGGGCACGTTGCTGTTCGAAAAATCCCGGACCAACGGCTTCGTCCTGACCGCCGAGGGCCAGCGGTTGATGGGTTATGCCGAGTCGATCGAAAGCACCCTGCACATGGCGTGCGAGCAGGTTTCCGGGTCCGGAGTGGCGCTGTCAGGCCATGTACGCATGGGCTGCACCGAAGGCTTCGGCAGCTTTTTCATCACGCCGCAGCTGAGCCACTTCGTCGATACCTACCCGGCCATCTCGGTGGACATCCTGCCGTTGCCGCACTTCATCAGCCTGTCCAAGCGCGAAGCCGACATCGTCATCGCCCTGGAGCGCCCAGAGCACGGCCCGTACGTCTGCTGCAAACTGTGCGACTACCGGTTGCAGCTGTACGCGACCCAGGACTACCTGGACAACCATCCGCCGATCCGCAAACCCGCCGATTTGGCCAAGCATTCATTTATCAGCTACGTCGACGACCTCGCGTTCAGCTCGGAGCTGTTGTACCTGGCCAACGTATTGCCCGGCGCCAGTGCCAACCTGCGCAGCACCAGCGTGATCGCGCAGTTCGTGGCAGCGCAGCAAGGACGCTCACTGGCGATCCTGCCCTGCTTCCTCGCCACCCAGGACCCGCGCCTGCTGCCGGTGTTGCCGCAGGAAATCAACATCACCCGCCAGTTCTGGATGTACTGCCGCGAGGATCTGCGCAAGTTGAAGCGGATCACCCTGTTGTGGGATTACATCCGCCAGGTCACCGAGCAGAATCAGGGCCTGCTGATGGGGGAAAGTCGGGAGATGCTGTTCGCCGATTAGTCGGAGCTGACCACGATGGCGACCCGGCGATTTTCGGTGCGGCCGCTGGAGGTGTTGTTGCTGGCCACCGGTACGCTGCTGCCCAGGCCGCGCAGCTGGATGTTTTCCGGTGGCATGCCGACGGTGTTGAGGACCTTGGCAACGCTTTTCGCCCGACGCACGGACAGTTGCTCGTTGTAGGCTTCTTTACCCGATGCGTCGGTGTGACCATCGACCCGCACTCGCTCGATACCCACACCGAGCAGCGCCTTGCCGATGCGTTCGACGATCTCGGTGCTCTGCTTGTTCAGGCTGTCGTCGTCACTGCCAAACAGGACCTTGCCGGACAAGCCGAAGGCCCAGCCATCGTCGGTCAGTTCGAACCCCTGCTGTTTCAGTACGGCGATTTGCGCCGGGGTCAGGCCTTTGGGGGTGGTCTGGCAACCGGTCAGGCTCAATAAAGCCACGAGCAGGGTCATGGTGAAAAAACGCAGGGAACGCGGGTTGAAAGTGAACACTGAAATCAGCTCCTGTCTTGAACATCGGCGGCAGGGTGCTCCGACCCTGCCGTGTACTGTGCGCCTCGGGACAGGCGCTTGGCCTGATACATCGCAGCATCGGCGGCGTTGAGCAGGGCACCCGGCGTTGCGCCATGATCCGGGTACACCGCGACGCCGATACTGAGCGAGGTCAACACCTGGGTACTGCCCGGCAATGGAATCGGCATGTCCATGCTGGCCAGAATCTTGTCGGCAATTCGCTCGGCGTCTGCGGTCTTGTGCAGCGGTGTCAGCAACACGGCAAACTCATCGCCACCCAACCGCGCCACCAGGTCTTCTTCTCGCAGTTGCGCGCGAACCCGGTTGGCCACGGCGACCAACACCGCGTCCCCCGCCGCGTGGCCGAAATTGTCGTTGATCTCCTTGAAGCGATCGCTGTCGAGAAACAGCACCGCCACTCGCTCGCCAAGCTTGTTGGCGTTGCGCAGCGCGCGCATCAGGCGGCCTTCGAAAAACGCCCGGTTGGGCAATCCCGTGAGGCTGTCGTGACTGGCCTTGTGCGCCAGGGTTTCGTTTTCGCTTTGCAGGTGCGATTGCCAGGACTCGAGTTCATCGAGCAGGGCATTGAAGTCGTTGCCGAAATCATCGAGCTCGACAATGTCGGCCGGCGGCACGCGCTTGTCGAAGGCACGCTCACTGCGCACGGCGTGGGCGACAGCGGCCAGGTTGCGCAGGGGTTGGGTGATCCCGCGAAGTTGGCGGCGCGCCAAAAACAGCGCAACCCAGGCACTGATGGCCGTGCACAAGACGATGCCCACCAGGCCGCTGAGCAAAAAGCGCATCAGGCTGCCGCCGTAGCCCGTGAGCTTGATGCTGCCGATTTCCTGTCCTTGATGGACGATCGGCAGGCTCATCGGCTCTTCGAGAAAGGCTTTGGCGAGGTGCAGTTCGAGATCGGATACCCATCCGGTTTCCGGTCGTTGCCAGCGGGCCAGCAAATGGCCGTGCCGGTCGAACACCTGGGCGTCGGCCACTTCTTCGGTGGAGGCAATCAACGCCAGCGCTTCAGTGGTGGCGGCCTTATCGTTGAACACCACTGCGGCTTCCACGGTGTAGCTGATCGAGCGGGCAATCAGGTGCAGGTTGTGATCGGCGTACACGCGCAAGGCCAGCACGCCGAGCAACGTCAGCGAAACACTGGCCATGGCGACGCCCACCAGCGCAACGAGCAAGTTGCCGCGACCGATGACCGAATGCAAAGTCGGGCGGCTGCCCGGTGTCAGTAGTTTCATGGGGCCGCCGGCTTGCGACGGGACAGTTGCAACACGCTCGGATGAATGCGTACGCCACTGCGGGCGACGGAGTCGAGGTTGACCTCGAATGACACCTGCTCGTCGCTGACCCGCAAGCAAAACAGGCTGCCGACGGAGCATTGCTCGTCATTCTCGCTGATGCTCAACACCGGATGCCCGACCAACGCGGCAAACAATCGGCTGCGTTCTTCGCCGGTCAGCTTGCCGATATAAACCGCATCGCAGTCAGTGGCAATCGAAGGGTTGTCGGCCAGCAAACGTTGCACCGTCACAGGTCGACCGGTTGCCTGGGTGGTGCCTTTGACCAGGTCGTCGGTGTATTCGGTAGGGCCAACCAGGCACAAGCGCAGCAGCAAAGGCTCAACGGGCCAGCGGGCATAGCTGAGGATGCCGAGAACCACCTGAGTCACCGCTTTGGCGCGCTGGTCCGCCATGCCCACTGGGGCTTGCGATTGAGCGAAAGCTACGCTGGCCAGCAGACAAAGAAGGATGGCCAGCAGCGCTTTTTTACAGCCAACGACGCGCTCTGTCGTCCTGACAGCCACCTTCATGCAGGGATACTCTTGGATCGTAGCGAAATGATGCCGCAACGATAGCACAGCGAGGAAATGCCAGCGAGGCCGCGTACTACGCAGCCTCGGACAATTTCCTACACCGTGCTACTGGCCCTTCAGTCGCTCGGCTCGCTGCTTTCCTTTAGCTCCAGCATCAACCCGCTCAAGCGTTTGACCCGGCGTTTCACCGCCTCTTCAAACACGCCCGCACGCGACTCGATCAGGGTGAACCAGTCCTTGGCCCGGGTGATTCCGGTGTAGATCAGTTCCTTGGTGAGCACCGGATTCAAGGCGTCAGGAAGAATCAACGCGGTATGCGCGAACTCCGAGCCCTGGGATTTATGTACGGTCATGGCGTACACGGTTTCGACATCATTCAGGCGACTGGGCAGGACAAACCGCACGCCGCCCTGGCCATCATTGCGTGGGAATGCCACTCGCAGCACCTGGTTTCCAGTTTCATGGCCTTGCTGTTCCGGGAGCTTGAGGGCGATGCCGATATCGCCGTTCATCAAACCCAGCCCGTAATCGTTGCGGGTCATCAGCACAGGGCGACCTTCGTACCACTGTTGGTCGCTGTCGATCAGGCGTGCCCTCAGCAATGCGTCGGTCACTCGCTGGTTCAAGCCCTCCACACCCCACGGCCCCTTGCGCACGGCACACAACAACTGGAACGCGTCGAAGGCCTGCAACACTTGCCTGGCCCAATCAATCCAGCGCGAATCATCCAGCGGGCTGTCGAGTGGCGGCCGCTGATTGCGCAGCACGCTCAGGTAGTGCCGATAGCCCTGCGGGCCCTCACCGTGACCGTCGAGAAGCAAACGCTCCAGGGCCCGGTCCTGCTCGCCCTTGAGGGACAGGCAATAGACATCGTCGTGGCTTCGCGCAGACAGCAACTTGCGGGCTTCTTCGGGTTGCTGCTGGTTGACCCAACGCGCCAGTTGACCAATACCGCTGCCCTCACCGAATCGCCGGGAATGGCGCAACATCACCACCTGTTGGGCCAACGGATGAGTGCCCTGCGTATCCTCCTGCAGGCCGCTGGCCTGCAGGCTTTCGCCGCTGACGGCTTCCAGCCACTGGCGTGTCTGCGGGCTGTACCAGCCAGCCTCCGCGTCGCGACACAGATCCCCGAGTACCGCACCAGCTTCTACCGAAGCCAGTTGATCCTTGTCACCCAGCAGCACGAGGCGCGCATGGGCCGGCAAGGCGTCGAGCAGGTTGGCCATCATTTCCAGGTCGATCATCGAGGCCTCGTCCACCACCAGCACATCCAGCGGCAGGCGATTGCCCGCGTGGTGCCGGAAATGGCGAGTCCCGGGCCGGCTGCCGAGCAGGCGGTGAACGGTGGTGACGTCGGACGGGATCTTCTCGCGTATGGCTTCGCTGACCTTCAAGGTGCGCACTTGCTGACTGATGGACTCGGTCAGCCGCGCCGCGGCCTTGCCGGTCGGTGCCGCGAGGCGAATGCGCAGGGGCATGCCGGCCTCGACCGCCGGTGCCTGGAGCAACGCCAGCAAGCGCACGACGGTGGTGGTCTTGCCGGTTCCCGGCCCCCCCGTGACGATGCTGAAGGCGCTGCGGGTCGCCAAGGCACAGGCGAGCTTCTGCCAGTCGATCACTTCACCGGGGCGGGCAGGACCAAACAAACCACTGAGACGCTGGAGCAAGTCGTCGGGCGTGGATTCGTGCTCCGTCAGGCGCTCGCGCAACGAGAGGTCGATCCGTCGCTCGTAGGCCCAATAGCGGCGCAGGTACAGGCGTTTCCCGGATAACACCAATGGCCGTTCGCGCACGCTGTCACGACTGTCGGCAGCCAGTGCGACCAGGTCGCTGGCGGCCAGGACCTTGCACCAGTGAGCCCCGTCCAGCGATCCGAGCAATTGCGAGGGCAACAGCATCGCGCCGCCTTGCACATCACCTTCGGGTGGCAGCGACAGGGCGAAGTCCGGTTCCTTGAGCGTTTCGAACAGGTCGAGGCAGACATGCCCGTGGCCCAACTGGTGGCTGGTCAGCGCGGCGGCCAGCAGCACCAGCGGATCATCTTCCGGAGCCAGTTCATGCAGAAACGCCACAAAGGCTTTGTCCAGCGCGCGCAACCAGCCACGCTCGACCCAACGCGTGAGCAACAACAGCAAGTCGTCGGCACGACTCAGCGGCGCCAGTTCGGCCAGGCTTTCGGCGGCCAGCGATGTCGGCAACAAATCGGCGAATGTGCGCTTCATAGCAGTACTCCCTGTTCCCAGGCGGGCTCGGCCTTGGGCTCTGGCTTGCCCTGGAACAGTCTGTCCAGACGCTCGATCAGTTCTCGTGGCGGACGGGTAAAAAACACGCCCTGGCTGGCCGCGCGCGTACCGCGCAAAAACAGGTACAACGCACCGCCGACATGCCGGTCGTAGTCGTAATCGGCAAGCCGCGCCTTGAGCTGGCGGTGCAGGGCCAGCAGGTACAACACGTATTGCAGGTCATAACGGTTGTCGAGAATCGACTGTTCCATGGCCTGCGGGGTATAGGCCGCATCATCGGCACCCAGCCAGTTGGATTTGTAGTCGGCAACGTAATAGCGGCCGTCGTGCTCGAACGTCAGGTCGATGAAGCCCTTGAACATGCCGTTGAGCTGCACCGGTTCGGCGGCCACCCGGGCCACGCCGTTATGGGTGTACTGGCACACCAGCGCATCGAGTTTCAGCACATCGACCTTATGGCTGGCGAACCAGAACTCCATCTCCACCTGGTATTGCGTCAATTGCTCGAACTTCACCGGGGGTTGATCGACACCCAGATGCAACGGCGACTTGAGCAGATGCTGCAGCCAGTCGCTCAGCGTAGCGATCCAGCCCTCCCAGCCTCGGCGATTGCAGCGACGGGCAATGGCGTCGATCACATCTTGTGGCGCCGCGGCAAAACCCTCGCTCCCCGCCCATTCGAGCAAACCATGCAGGAAGGTGCCGGGGTTCGGGCCGCGCGGGAAGCGATGGATATCGCCGCCACCGGCAACCACTTCTCTGGGCGCATGCGGATCGAGGCGTTCGTCATCGAACAGTTTTTGCGCCTGCGGGCTCTCCGGGGCCTCGTCCGTGCCGACACTCAGGGTGTCGCCGATGCGCAACGCGCTGTAGGACGCGATCCACCAGTTTTCGCTGGCCTTGCGTTTCGGGATCAACGGAGGCAGCAGCGCCGCTTCGTTTTGCGGTGGCTGGTAATGCTCTGCAGTCGCTTCAGGCATCTGGGCATAGGTCAGCGCCGGGCAGTCCTGTTGCAGATCCCGCAACCACTGCAACAACGCCGGGGAATCGGCCAATGGCGCACCGCCGCCCAACAGATAACCCAATGCCGAAAGGTGCAGCACCGAGCCGTTGTTGTTGCCGCGCTTGAGATCGGCCACCCCCAGCCAGCAGGCGTGTTGCGCCCGAGTCAGGGCGACATAGAGCAAGCGCAGATCCTCGGCCAGACGCTCATCGTCAGCCAGGGCAATCAACTCTGGCGTCGGCTTCAACGTGACCTGGGCATTGCCTGATTCATCGTGGTAATGCAGCGGCAGGCGGCTGCCATCCACCGGTTTCGCCGAGCAAATGAACGGCAGGAACACCAAGGGGTATTCAAGGCCTTTGGACTTGTGGATGGTCACGACCTTGACCAGTTGCTCATCGCTTTCCAGACGCAGGATCTGCTCTTCGCCGGCCTGCCCGGACAACGCCAGGTGTTCGGACAGATGCCGGATCAGGGCTTGCTCGCCATCGAGTTCGGCGGCCGCCTGCTGCAGCAACTCGGACAGGTGCAGAAGGTTGGTCAACACGCGTTCGCCGTCACTGCGGGCGATCAGTGCCTGGGGCAGGCGGAAGTCGTGCAGCAGGCGACGCAGCATCGGCAGTACACCCTGCTTGCGCCAGACTTCGCGATAGCCGCGGAACTGCATGACCCTGGATTCCCAGGCCAACTCGTCCTGATTCAGGCGCTCAAGTTCGCCCAGGGAAAGGTTCAAGGTGATGCTGGCCAACGCGGCCCGCAGCGGTCGCTCGACATCCGGCTCGGCGCACGCCTTGAGCCAGGTGAGCACGTCATGTGCCTCCTGGGCGGCAAACACCGAGTCCTTGTCCGACAGGTAAACACTGCGCACGCCACGGGCGGCCAATTGCCCACGAACCGCCTGCGCCTCCTTGCCGTCGCGCACCAGGATGGCGATGTCCGCCGGCAGCAGGCCCCGGAAGGTTTTGCCGTCCTGGATGAACCCCGCTTGCCCCTGCTGTCCGCCATTGAGCAATGCCGTGATTTCACTGGCGCAGGCCGCCGCCAGTTGTTGCCGGTACACCGCACCGGACAACGGTTGTTCGGCCGGCAAGTGCCAGATGTTCAAGGCCGGCATTGCCTGATCATTGATGCGCAGGACTTCTTTGCGGCCCTGGGAGGCAACCGGCATGAACGGAACCGGGTTGTCGCCATTGTTCTGCCGAAAGAGGAAAGCGCCGCGTCCTGACTGCCGAACTTCGGCGCGTTCGAACACATGGTTCACCGCGTCGACCATGCCGTGGCTCGAGCGGAAGTTGGTGCCCAGGGTATGCAGTCGGCCGGTGGTGGCCTGGCGGGCACGCAGGTAGGTATGGATGTCAGCGCCGCGAAAGGCGTAGATCGCCTGCTTCGGGTCGCCGATCAGGAACAGACCACACTCGGGGCTGTTCTCTTCGATGCGGTAGATGCTCTCGAAGATCCGGTATTGCACCGGGTCGGTGTCCTGGAACTCGTCGATCAGGGCGACCGGAAACTGTTCACGAATCAGGGTGGCCAGGCGCTCGCCGCCATCGGACTGCAAGGCCGCATCGAGGCGCAGCAACATGTCGTCGAAACCCATTTCCGCACGGCGGCGTTTCTCTTCCTCGAACCGTGCCCCGACCCAGCGAGCCGCGTGTTGCAGCACGGCGGCATCAGGCGTTGGCAAGCCATCGAGACAGGCCTTGAGGCCGGCCATCGCATCGAGCCCCGGATGTCGAGGCGCTTCGCCCTTCCAGGCTTCGGCCATGCCGTCCGGGGTCAGGCGCGTGAAACCGGTGCCGATATCCAGTTGCTCGAGGGATTCGTCTTCGGCCCAGGCCTTGATCTTTTCGAACCAGGGCTCGAAATAGCGAGCCTGCATCTTGCGACCGTCGACACTCTTGCTGGCAACGCCCTGGTGGCAGATGGCAAGCAACTCGTCCGCCCACTGCAGCCAGGGCTTTTTCAGGTCAATCAGGGCAACCCGTCGCTCTTGCAGGCATTGCGAAATCAACTCGGCGGGTTCTTTCCCTTCAAGCGTATCGCGCTCGCTGGCGAACAGCGCACGAATCCGCGGCAGCAGCGCCGCCGGCCCGCCCCAGTTGCTGCGCACCCAATTCAGCGCGTCACCTTGCATCGGGTAACAGAACAGCCGCCAGTAATCGCGCAGGACCTCTCCCAGCAAGTCGCTGTGGTCGGTTTCCAGGGTCTGGGTAAACAGGCTGCCGCTGTCGAACGCGTGCTCGCGCAACATGCGCTGGCACCAACTGTGGATGGTCGACACCGCCGCCTCGTCCATCCACTGGGCGGCGATGTCCAGACGGTTTGCGCACCCGGGCCATTGCTCGGGCAAGTACTGATTACGCAACTCGGCAATCAGGCTGTCGGGGGCTGGTGTTTCATCGCGGAAAAATCGTGCGGCCTCGGCGAGCCGCGTGCGAATGCGTTCGCGCAACTCTTTGGTGGCGGCGTCGGTGAAGGTTACGACGAGGATTTGCGGCGGCAACAGCTCACGTCCGAAGCCACTGTCCTCCCCGCCATTGCCCAGCACCAGACGCAGGTACAACGCGGAAATGGTGAAGGTCTTGCCGGTCCCGGCGCTGGCTTCGATCAACTGACTGCCACGCAGCGGGAAGGCCAGGGCCAGGGGTGTCTTCGAGCTCATCAACGCGACTCCTCGCTGGACAGTGAACGCCAGGGTGCTTCAAGAAGCGGGCGATAGAGTGCATCACACCAATCGGGGAACGTCTCATCGGCGGCCAGGGCATCGTAATCGGCGAACTGACGGGCGAGCGCCGGACTTTCGCGACGCTCCCCGTCCGTGGTCTGCCCGTCGCCTTCATAGGCCTTGCGCGCAGCGGCCTGGGCTTTGACCGGGTCGGTTTGCCCCAGCCACGCAAAAGCTGTCTTGACCGCGATCGGCAACGGCTGGCGCATGCCCGACTGCCAGGCCATCAACAGGTCACAGAGGATCTTGCGCGCAGCGGCCGCCTCCAGAGGGGCGAGCAACAGGCTGTCGTCGCTGGCCACCAGCGCGGTGGTCAACGCCATGCCACTGGCACAAGCCACCAGGTGGGTGAGCCACGGGCGTGTCAGCCGATGCCATTTGCGCGACTTGATCGAGCCGATGCTGTTGGGAATCGTAGTGATAGACAGCAAACCACCATCGGCGCGCTGATGCAGGCCGCTGAGCCAGCCCTCGATGTGCAGGCCTTGCAGTTCAAGATTGACGGGCAACGCACTACCCAGAGGTGTCGGCCACAACGCCAAGAGCTGTTGGTGGCGTTGCAGCAGGTCAGGCAATGGCTCGATCAACTCGCGTTGCAGGCACTCGCCGAACCCGGCCATGGGCAGCAGTCCGCTGTTTTGCAGGCGTTGCGCCTGATCCGCCAGTGCCTGCGCGGTATTGTCCGGATCAGCCAGCGCCGCTTCGAGCAATCGGTCGCTGAGGCCGTAACGCTGCAACGCATCGAGGACAAAGGGCTCTTCATCGGCCAGCGGCACTTCCGCCGCCTCGAAGAAGACCTTCAGTCTCTGGCTGAAAAAATGCCGTACCGGATTGCGCAGGAAATCCTGCAGTTGACCGAGACTCAGTGGTTCATCCTGAACGTGAGGCCCGAGCACTTCGGCGCTCGCCTGTTGCTCTGCCGCTTGATGAAGCACCTGCCATTCGCTGGCGTAGCTGAACGACTCATCGCCTTCGTGAAAGTAGCGGGCGCTGAAGGGTTGCAGCGGGTGTTCCCGGGTCATGGCCGCAAGCAGATCCTCGTCACTGTGTGCCGATCGCCAACCGCTGGCCAGGTGGTCGCGCAACTGGCCGATCAATACCGACGCCGGCCGCTCGCTGTTGTCGCGGATGCTGCGGCCCACCCAACTGATGTAGAGCTGGTCCCGTGCCGACAGCAAGGCTTCCAGCAGCAGGTAGCGGTCATCTTCGCGCCGGGAGCGATCGCCCGGACGGTAGTCACTGCCCATCAGATCGAAGTCCAGCGGCGGTTGCGCGCGCGGATAATCGCCGTCATTCATGCCAAGCAGGCACACCAGTTTGAAGGGGATGGCGCGCATGGGCATCAAGGTGCAGAAGTTGACGGCTCCGGCCAGAAAGCGTTGGGACAAACGGCCCTGATCCAGACCTGCAAGCCAGGCTTCGCGGACGACCGTCAACGGCAACTCGTCCTGCAACCCGACGGACTCGCAGGTCTCGAGCCAGGTCTCGCGCAGCTCCTCGAGCTGGGCCAGCAAGTAGTCATCGTGTTCGTTGCTGGCAAGGAAGAACAGCTGCACCAACCCCTGCAAGCGCAAGCCCCATTGCTGCGGGGGAGAAGGTTGAGAGAGTTCGTGGTGAGCGACTTCCAACGCGTCCAGCAGAGCAACCAGCGGACCGATGAGCGCGGCGTCCAGGCCACCGATTTCGTCGTAGGGCTCGATACCCTCATAAGCATCGGCGCTGCCAACGGCATAACCGAGCAACATCCGGCGCAAACCGAAACGCCAGCTGTTTTGTTCCAGTTCATTGGGCAGCCCGAGCCCGGCACGTTGTTCGGCATTCATGCCCCAGCGAATGCCGGCACCCTCGATCCAGCGGTGCAGCGTCGGCAGGTCACGCTCCTCGACACCAAAGCGAGCGCGCAGTGCGGGAACGTCCAGCAGATCGAGAATCTCACTGACGGGGAATCGGCTGTCAGGCAGCTTGAGCAGGTGCTCGACCGCAATCAGCAATGGATCGCGACCACGCTGGCCCTGGTCGGCCAGGGTAAATGGAATGAAGCGCGGATCCTTGCGGTCAAGCTGGCCAAACACGGCACGAATATGCGGGGCGTAGCTGTCGATGTCCGGGACCATCACGATGATGTCCCGCGGCCGCAGTGTCGGGTTGGCGCTGAAGCGCGCGAGCAGTTGGTCGTGGAGGATCTCGACCTCTCGCTGGGCGCTGTGGGCAATGTGAAAACGGATCGATTCGTCGGTCTGCAAATCGATGGCCGGCCAGCGTTCCCGAGTCTCGTTGAGGGGACGCAATTCGAGGATATCGTCCTGCAACTGGTTGAGTGCATTCAGCGGCTGACCGTCACTGAACAGGTCGATGCGCCCGTCGCGAAATGCCGAGCGATAGCTGTTGGGATCGTCGTAGCTGTCGAGCAGGTTGATGTAGTCCCGCCCCTGCTTGCCCCAGGCTGCCAGTAGCGGGTGGGCATGCTGGTGCAGGGTTTGCGGATCGATCACTGCCGGCATGCCACTCTTGCGGGCCTGACGTTTGTATTGATGCCGCAACAGGTCTTTATCGGCGACGATGTCCGCCCAATGGTGACGACACGGGTTGTGTACGCACAGCAGGACCTGACTGAATCGTGCCAGTCCCGCCAGCGCTTCCAGGGCTTGGGCAGGCAGCGAAGAAATCCCGAAAACGATCACTCGCGAGGGCAATCCCTTGGGGGCGACTTCGAGGTTATTGATGCGTTCGACAAAGCGCTGATGGGCACCGGCACGGCTCTGCGCCATGCCTTCTTCTCCCACATCCAGCAAGAGTGCGCGCCACAACTCTGCCTGCCAGCAATTGGCCGGACTCAGTGGCTTGGCTTCGCCCCTGGCGCTTCTTGTCTGATGTCGTCCTTCTGCCCAGTCTTCGAGCCAGTCAGCCCGATAAACCTGGTACTGGTCGAACAGATCCGCCAGTCGCTCGGCCAATTGATAACGTTTGCGCAGATCGCTGTCATGGGTCAGGAAACGCTGCAGCGGCTCGAAGTGCGGCTGGTTGATCAACTGCGGCAGCAGTCGCATCAGACGCCAGGTCAGCGGTGCTTTATCGAGCAAAGACTTGGCCGGAATTTCGTCGCGGCCAAGGACCATGCGATAGAGCTGCCACATGAAACTGCCGGGCAACTGCACATCGATGGCGGCAGCGATTCCGCAGCCGCCCATGTCGTCTTCCTCAGAATCTTCCGCCAGTGCCAGCTTCAACCATTGGGCAATGCCATTGCTTTGCACCAACGCGATTTCATTCTCCAGGGGAGCCAGCGGGTAGCGCCGCATCCAGCTGACCACCAGACTGCGCAACTCGTCCAGGCGGTTGCCGTGAACCACCATAAAACCAGCGCTGAGGGACGTCGCGTCCGGCATATAGGCTTCCTTGGAAAACAAATTCGAGGGACGACTTTAGCATTTGTAGGAGCGAGCTTGCTCCGGGCGGCGTTCCGACGATGGTCGTCAACGATGACGCTGGCTGTCTGGGGCCCCGTGGTGTCCTGGCGTTTTTCGCGAGCAGGCTCGCTCCTACAATGCGGCGCAAAAACAAAACCCCTACCTGCATACGCAGATAGGGGTTTCGGAATTTAATCTTGACGATGACCTACTCTCACATGGGGAAACCCCACACTACCATCGGCGATGCATCGTTTCACTGCTGAGTTCGGGATGGGATCAGGTGGTTCCAACGCTCTATGGTCGTCAAGAAATTCGGGTACTGAGTCGTGACCGGATGGCCTCGCTTCAGCAAATTGGGTATGTGACAGCTTGGTGTTTTGTGAGTATCACGAACTTTCGGTTCATTTCGTCTTCACACACCGCAATCTGGTCTCTTTCGTTTCTTCAACTAGGAGCATCAAATTGCTTGGGTGTTATATGGTCAAGCCTCACGGGCAATTAGTATTGGTTAGCTCAACGCCTCACAGCGCTTACACACCCAACCTATCAACGTCGTAGTCTTCGACGGCCCTTCAGGGGACTCAAGGTCCCAGTGAGATCTCATCTTGAGGCTAGTTTCCCGCTTAGATGCTTTCAGCGGTTATCTATTCCGAACATAGCTACCCGGCAATGCCACTGGCGTGACAACCGGAACACCAGAGGTTCGTCCACTCCGGTCCTCTCGTACTAGGAGCAGCCCCTCTCAAATCTCAAACGTCCACGGCAGATAGGGACCGAACTGTCTCACGACGTTCTAAACCCAGCTCGCGTACCACTTTAAATGGCGAACAGCCATACCCTTGGGACCGGCTTCAGCCCCAGGATGTGATGAGCCGACATCGAGGTGCCAAACACCGCCGTCGATATGAACTCTTGGGCGGTATCAGCCTGTTATCCCCGGAGTACCTTTTATCCGTTGAGCGATGGCCCTTCCATACAGAACCACCGGATCACTAAGACCTACTTTCGTACCTGCTCGACGTGTCTGTCTCGCAGTCAAGCGCGCTTTTGCCTTTATACTCTACGACCGATTTCCGACCGGTCTGAGCGCACCTTCGTACTCCTCCGTTACTCTTTAGGAGGAGACCGCCCCAGTCAAACTACCCACCATACACTGTCCTCGATCCGGATAACGGACCTGAGTTAGAACCTCAAAGTTGCCAGGGTGGTATTTCAAGGTTGGCTCCACGCGAACTGGCGTCCACGCTTCAAAGCCTCCCACCTATCCTACACAAGCAAATTCAAAGTCCAGTGCAAAGCTATAGTAAAGGTTCACGGGGTCTTTCCGTCTAGCCGCGGATACACTGCATCTTCACAGCGATTTCAATTTCACTGAGTCTCGGGTGGAGACAGCGCCGCCATCGTTACGCCATTCGTGCAGGTCGGAACTTACCCGACAAGGAATTTCGCTACCTTAGGACCGTTATAGTTACGGCCGCCGTTTACCGGGGCTTCGATCAAGAGCTTCGCGTTAGCTAACCCCATCAATTAACCTTCCGGCACCGGGCAGGCGTCACACCCTATACGTCCACTTTCGTGTTTGCAGAGTGCTGTGTTTTTAATAAACAGTCGCAGCGGCCTGGTATCTTCGACCGGCGTGGGCTTACGGAGCAAGTCCTTCACCCTCACCGGCGCACCTTCTCCCGAAGTTACGGTGCCATTTTGCCTAGTTCCTTCACCCGAGTTCTCTCAAGCGCCTTGGTATTCTCTACCCAACCACCTGTGTCGGTTTGGGGTACGGTTCCTGGTTACCTGAAGCTTAGAAGCTTTTCTTGGAAGCATGGCATCAACCACTTCGTGTTCTAAAAGAACACTCGTCATCAGCTCTCGGCCTTAGAATCCCGGATTTACCTAAGATTCCAGCCTACCACCTTAAACTTGGACAACCAACGCCAAGCTGGCCTAGCCTTCTCCGTCCCTCCATCGCAATAACCAGAAGTACAGGAATATTAACCTGTTTTCCATCGACTACGCTTTTCAGCCTCGCCTTAGGGACCGACTAACCCTGCGTCGATTAACGTTGCGCAGGAAACCTTGGTCTTTCGGCGTGGGTGTTTTTCACACCCATTGTCGTTACTCATGTCAGCATTCGCACTTCTGATACCTCCAGCAAGCTTCTCAACTCACCTTCACAGGCTTACAGAACGCTCCTCTACCGCATCACCCGAAGGTGATACCCGTAGCTTCGGTGTATGGTTTGAGCCCCGTTACATCTTCCGCGCAGGCCGACTCGACTAGTGAGCTATTACGCTTTCTTTAAAGGGTGGCTGCTTCTAAGCCAACCTCCTAGCTGTCTAAGCCTTCCCACATCGTTTCCCACTT
>NZ_CP162754.1:3760000-4430000 GCF_054668285.1 Pseudomonas sp. S2_H10 | reverse complement strand
CGCGGGTCGCCAGCGGCAACTTGTGGATAGCCTGGCCGGTAGACGGGTTGAACACATCGACCGCGCGACCGTTCTCGGTCACCAGTTCGCCATTGATCAAATGCGGAATAACGCTCATGGAAGCTCCTGAAAAGTTGTCCACAGGCACCCGTTTCCGGGCGCCCGTTGTTTGTAGGTATATAGAAGGAGAAATCAGTCGATCTTGCTCAGCACTTCGCCGACCGCGTCGAACAGGCGATCCAGGTCCTGCGGCTTGCTGTTGAAGGTTGGGCCGAACTGCAGGGTGTCGCCGCCGAAGCGTACGTAGAACCCGGCTTTCCACAGCGCCATGCCGGCTTCGAACGGACGCACGATGGCATCGCCGTCACGTGGAGCGATCTGGATCGCGCCGGCCAGGCCGAAGTTGCGGATGTCGATGATGTTCTTGGTGCCTTTGAGGCCGTGCAGCGCATTTTCGAAATGCGGTGCGACTTCAGCCACGTTCTGCACCAGGTTTTCCTTTTGCAGCAGGTCGAGTGCTGCCAGGCCAGCGGCGCATGCCACCGGGTGCGCGGAATAGGTATAGCCATGCGGGAATTCAACCGCGTATTCAGGCGTCGGCTGATTCATGAAGGTCTGGTAGATCTCGGAGCTGGCAATCACCGCGCCCATCGGGATCGCGCCGTTGGTGACTTGCTTGGCGATGCACATCAGGTCCGGGGTCACGCCGAAGGTGGTGGCGCCGAACATGGTGCCGGTACGGCCGAAACCGGTGATCACTTCGTCGAACACCAGCAGGATGTTGTGTTGGTCGCAGATTTCACGCAGACGCTTGAGGTAGCCCTGTGGCGGAACCAGCACGCCAGCGGAACCGGCCAGAGGCTCAACGAAAACGGCGGCGATGTTCGATGCGTCGTGCAGCTCGATCAGCTTCAGCAGTTCGTCAGCCAGGGCGATACCGCCCTGCTCCGGCATGCCACGGGAGTAAGCATTGCTGGCCAGCAGGGTGTGCGGCAGGTGGTCGACGTCCATCATTGCCTGACCGAACAGCTTGCGGTTGCCGTTCACGCCACCGAGGCTGGTGCCGGCGATGTTCACACCGTGGTAGCCACGGGCGCGGCCGATCATTTTGGTCTTGGTCGCCTGGCCCTTCAGGCGCCAGTAAGCGCGAACCATCTTCACGGCGGTGTCGGCACACTCGGAGCCCGAGTCGGTGAAGAACACGTGGTTCAGGTTGCCCGGGGTGAGGTCGGTGATTTTCTCGGCCAGTTGGAACGACAGCGGGTGGCCGTACTGGAAGGCTGGCGAGTAATCGAGAGTGCCCAGCTGCTTGGCGACCGCTTCCTGGATTTCCTTGCGGGTGTGCCCGGCGCCACAGGTCCACAGACCCGACAGCGAGTCATACACCTTGCGGCCCTTGTCGTCGATCAGCCAGCTGCCTTCGGCGCCAACGATCAGGCGTGGATCACGCTGGAAGTTACGGTTGGCGGTGTAAGGCATCCAGTGAGCATCAAGCTTGAGCTGGCTGGCCAGGGACGACGGGGCGTTTTCAGGCAAGTTCATGGGCAAAATCTCGCAAGGCTGTAAGCGGCGTAAGGATTGAAAACCGTTGTTGCAGCTAAATTGCCACGGGGATAAAGTCGGTGAAATGCAACTCTTCTAATGTTCAGTCAGCCACCTACTAAACTTTCGAGTAACCCGCATGAGCACTCGCCGTCCCGATCCGCTGGCCCAGGTCAGCGACTTTGATATCCGCCTGCTGAGGATTTTTCGCAGCGTGGTGGAATGCGGCGGCTTCTCCGCGGCCGAAACCGTACTGGGCATCGGTCGCTCGGCGATCAGCCAGCAGATGAGCGACCTGGAGCAACGCCTCGGTCTGCGCCTGTGCCAACGGGGACGTGCGGGGTTTTCCCTGACCGAAGAAGGTCGCGAGGTCTATCAATCGGCGTTGCAACTGCTCAGTGCGCTGGAAAGTTTCCGCACCGAGGTCAACGGTCTGCACCAGCACTTGCGCGGCGAATTGATCATCGGCTTGACGGACAACCTCGTCACCCTGCCCCACATGCGCATCACCCATGCCCTCGCGCAGTTGAAAGAACGCGGCCCGGACGTGCAGATCCAGATCCGTATGATCGCGCCCAATGAAGTCGAACAAGGCGTGCTCGACGGCCGCCTGCACGTCGGCGTGGTGCCGCAGGCCAGCGCGTTGTCGGGGCTGGAGTATCAACCGCTCTATAGCGAACGTTCGCTGTTGTACTGCGCGGTCGGCCATCCGCTGTATTATGTCGACGATAAACAACTGGACGACGAACGCCTGAACAGCCAGGACGCCATCGCACCGACCTTCCGTTTGCCAGCGGAAATCCAGGCCCACTACCAGGCGCTCAATTGCACCGCCAGCGCCTCGGACCGCGAAGGCATGGCGTTCCTGATCCTGACCGGGCGCTATATCGGTTACCTGCCGGATCACTACGCGAGTCTTTGGGTGCAACAAGGCCGGTTGCGCGCGTTGAAAGCGAAAACTCGCTTCTATGACCTCAGCCTGGCGTCGGTCACCCGCAAGGGACGTCGCCCCCACCTGGTGCTGGAGAGTTTTCTGGAAAGCCTGGCCGCGACGCGTTAATGATCATTGCGCCCTATAAGGACTTGTCTGAAGCCGGTGGGTACGCTATCAACGCACTGGCCGTCCCACCCATCAGTTCGGAAGTGCTTATGACCTTTGAAGTCCCAGCCCACGGCGGCAGGCCCACCAGCCGCATTCGTCAGAAAAACGAAGAGACCATCATCAAGGCCGCCGAAGACGAGTTCGCCCGTCACGGTTACAAAGGCACGAGCATGAACACCATCGCCCAGAACGCCGGGTTGCCCAAGGCGAACCTGCATTACTACTTCACCAACAAGCTCGGCTTGTACGTGGCGGTGCTGAGCAACATCATCGAGCTGTGGGACAGCACCTTCAACACCCTCACCGCCGAGGACGATCCGGCCGAAGCCCTGACCCGCTACATCCGCGCGAAAATGGAGTTTTCCCGCCGCCAGCCGCAAGCCTCGCGGATTTTTGCCATGGAAGTCATCAGCGGCGGCGCGTGCCTGACCGAGTACTTCAACCAGGATTACCGCGCCTGGTTCCAGAGTCGTGCGGGCGTGTTCCAGGCCTGGATCGACGCCGGTAAAATGGACCCGGTCGACCCGGTGCACTTGATTTTCCTGTTGTGGGGCAGCACCCAGCACTACGCCGACTTCGCCACGCAAATCTGCCGCGTCACCGGGCGCACCCGGTTGACCAAGCAAGACATGCAAGACGCCGGGGACAACCTGATCCGCATCATTCTCAAGGGCTGCGGCCTGAAACCTGCCATTTGATGACCTATGCCATTTACCCTCAGCGGTTTTTGCGAATACCGCGAAGAGATTCGCAAAAGTCGCTTCATCACCTTCGCGGAGCCCATTGCCAGCCCGGCCGAGGCCCAGGCGTTCATTGAACGACACAGTGACTTGAATGCCACGCACAACTGCTGGGCGTGGAAGCTCGGCCATCAGTATCGCAGCACGGATGACGGCGAACCCGGCGGTACGGCCGGCCGCCCGATCCTGGCGGCGATAGAGGCGCAGGATTGCGATCAGGTCGCGGTGCTGGTGATTCGCTGGTATGGCGGCATCCAGTTGGGCACCGGCGGGCTGGCCCGGGCCTATGGCGGCGGCGCGAACAAATGCCTGCAAGCGGCGCCAAAGATCGAGCTGATCAGCCGCGTGCCGCTGCGTTGCGCGTGCGGGTTTGCCGAGTTGGCCCTGGTCAAGCTGCGGGTGGCGGAGGCAGGTGGGCTGGTTGTGGATGAAACCTTCACCGCCAATGGCGTCGAATTGCAGTTGGCCGTGGGAGCTGCGCAGATCGATACCTTGCAATCACAACTGGCCGATTTGAGTCGCGGGCGCATTTTGTTGCAGCGCTGAAAGACGCCGGCACAGGCTGCGATCTTTTGGGGCACGGCGCTTTTTCACATATTCCATATTTGCCCACATCTGCTGTGCACCCGGCTGTGGATAACCTGAGCACATACCGCTGTAACCCTTCTGTCATGCGGCTTTGCGGACTTTGCTCATTTTTCGCCCAATTTGCCATCACGCACCTTAAATTTAAATAAAAACAATCAGTTACAACGGTTTATCGCCTTTAGAAGAAAGCCACTCAGTGCTTATGCCCATGCTTTGAGCTTGCGCACAAATACTGTGGAGCAATCTGTGGATAACCCGTTCATGGCCCTCTCGGCGCCCTGTACGGCATGGCTTGTGGTCGTTTGCTCATTTTTTGAGCAAATCCCCACGAGCAAAATCGGGGCTTGATTCGCGGCATTGCCCCCATCTGGTGCCCGGCTCCGTGGGACACACTTGAAAGCGGCGTACTCAGCGCCTCGGCTCAACGGGCTCGAAAGTTTTCCTGACCTAATGGCCAGAAAATTGCTTTATCCACAGGCACAAGTCCAACAGCACCGAGCCTGTCATGCCCAATCCCGCTCCAGCCCCAGACCCTATTGCGCGCCTGCAACTGCGCAAAATCACCAAACGCTACCCCGGTTGCCTGGCCAACGATGGCATCGACCTGACCATTGCCCCTGGCGAGATCCATGCCCTGCTCGGTGAGAACGGCGCAGGCAAAAGCACGCTGATGAAGATCATCTACGGCGTCACCCACGCCGATTCGGGCGAAGTGATCTGGGAAGGTCAGCGGGTGAGCCTGCGCAACCCGGCCCAGGCGCGCGGTCTGGGCATCGGCATGGTGTTCCAGCACTTCTCGTTGTTCGAAACCCTGAGCGTGGCGCAGAACATCGCCCTGGCCATGGGCGCGGCGGCAGGCACACCGAAACAGCTTGAGCCGAAGATTCGCGAGGTGTCCCGGCGCTACGGCATGGCGCTGGAACCGGAGCGACTTGTCCACAGCCTGTCGATTGGCGAGCGGCAACGGGTGGAAATCATTCGCTGCCTGATGCAGGACATCCGCCTGCTGATTCTCGATGAACCGACCTCGGTGCTGACGCCGCAAGAGGCCGACGATTTGTTCGTGACCCTGCGCCGGCTCGCCGCCGAGGGCTGCAGCATTCTGTTCATCAGCCACAAGCTCGGCGAAGTCCGCGCGTTGTGCCATGGTGCGACGGTGCTGCGCGGCGGACGGGTGGCCGGGCATTGCGTGCCGGCCGAGTGCTCGGATCAGCAACTGGCGCGTTTGATGGTCGGTGAGGCGGCGGAATTGATCGCCGACTATCCGAAGGTCATCGGCGGTGAGGCGTTCCTTGATGTACGTGGACTGTCCTGGCACAACCCGGATCCGTTCGGCTGCTCGCTGAACGACATCGACCTTGAAGTGCGCTGCGGTGAAATCGTCGGTATCGCGGGTGTCGCGGGCAACGGTCAGGATGAGTTGCTGGCCTTGCTCAGCGGCGAAGAGCGACTGCCCCGCGAAGCCAGCGCGACGATCCGTTTTGCCGAGGAGCCCGTCGCTCACCTGCGTCCCGATGCGCGCCGCCAACTGGGTCTGGCGTTCGTCCCCGCCGAGCGCCTGGGCCATGGTGCGGTGCCGGAGCTGAGCCTGGCGGATAACGCACTGCTGACCGCGTTCCAGCAGGGATTGGTGAGTAACGGCCTGATTCAGCGCGGCAAAGTCGAAGCGCTGGCCGAGGAGATCATCCGCCGCTTCGGCGTCAAGACACCCGATAGCCAGACGCCGGCCCGCAGCCTGTCCGGCGGCAACCTGCAGAAATTCATCCTCGGCCGGGAAATCCTCCAGCAACCCGCGCTGCTGGTCGCCGCGCACCCGACCTGGGGCGTGGACGTCGGTGCCGCCGCCACCATTCATCGCGCCTTGATTGCCTTGCGCGATGCCGGCGCGGCGATCCTGGTGATTTCCGAAGACCTCGACGAACTCTTCCAGATCAGCGACCGCCTCGGCGCCTTGTGCGGCGGCCGGCTGTCGGCACTCAGCGCCACCGTCGATACGCGCCTGAGCGATGTCGGCGGCTGGATGGCCGGCCAGTTCGCTGCCCCTCAATCACTCGCCACGCGTTAACGGAGTGTCACATGCTGCTTTCTCTTGAACCCCGCGGCCAGCAATCGCGCCTGATGCTGTGGTGCTCGCCGTTGCTGGCGGCTGCACTGACCCTGGGCTGTGGATCACTGTTGTTCATCGCGCTCGGGCATGACCCGCTGCTGACCTTGCACACGTTGCTGATCGCACCGGTCAGTGACCTGTACGGCGTCTCCGAATTGTTGGTCAAGGCCCTGCCGATCCTGCTCTGCGCATTGGGCCTGGCCGTCGCCTATCAGGCGCGTATCTGGAACATCGGCGCCGAAGGTCAACTGCTGCTCGGTGCGTTGGCCGGCAGTGCGCTGGCGGTGAACATCATCGGCATGCAAAGCCGCTGGGCGCTGGTGCTGATTTTGCTCACCGGCACGCTTGCCGGCGCCGCGTGGGCCGGGCTGACGGCGTGGTTGCGCACGCGCTTCAACGCCAATGAGATCCTGACCAGCATCATGCTCAATTACATCGCCCTGAACCTTTTGCTGTATTGCGTGCACGGTCCACTGAAAGATCCAGAAGGTTTCAATTTTCCGCAATCGGCGATGTTCGGCGATGCCAGCCGCTTGCCGCTGTTGATGGAAGATGGCCGGGTTCACGCCGGGGTGTATTTCGCCCTGCTCGCGTTGGTGGCGGTCTGGGTATTGCTGCAGAAAAGCTTTGTCGGTTTCCAGATCAAAGTGCTCGGGTTGGACAAGCGCGCCGCCGGTTTCGTCGGCTTTCGCGAGAGGCGCCTGATCTGGCTCGCACTGCTGATCAGCGGTGGACTGGCGGGGCTGGCCGGCGTGTGCGAAGTCACCGGGCCTATCGGCCAGTTGGTGCCGCAGGTCTCGCCGGGCTATGGCTATGCGGCCATCACCGTGGCGTTTCTCGGCCGCCTCAATCCCGTCGGCATCCTGTTTTCCAGCCTGTTGATGGCGCTGCTGTACATCGGCGGTGAAAGCGCACAGATGAGCCTGAACCTGCCACAGGCGATCACCCAATTGTTCCAGGGGATGATGCTGTTTTTCCTGCTGGCCAGTGATGTGCTGATCCTCTATCGCCCCCGCCTGAACCTGCGCTGGACCCGCCGCGCCCAAGCCACCGCCGTACACGCAGGAGCGTTGTGATGGATATCGATCTGCTGAGCAATATTTTCTACGCCATGGTCCGCTGCGGTACGCCGTTGCTGCTGGTGGCGCTGGGCGAACTGATCTGCGAGAAGAGCGGCGTTCTCAATCTGGGCCAGGAAGGCATGATGCTGTTTGGCGCGGTGATCGGTTTCATCGTCGCGTTCAACACCGGCAATCTGTGGCTCGGCGTGTTGCTGGCGATGTTCGCCGGGATGTTGCTGTCGTCGCTGTTTGCCCTGGTGGCGCTGCTGTTCAATGCCAATCAGGTCGCCACCGGCCTGGCCCTGACGATTTTCGGCGTGGGCCTGTCGACCTTCGTCGGTGCGGCGTGGGTCGGCAAGCCGCTGGCAGGGTTCGAGCCGATGGCGATTCCCTATCTGAGTGAAATCCCGCTGATCGGGCGGATGCTGTTTGCCCAGGATCTGTTGGTGTACCTGTCGTTCGCGCTGTTTGCGCTGGTGGCCTGGGTGATTCTGAAAAGCCGCGTGGGCTTGATCATTCAGGCGGTCGGGGAAAACCCGGATGCAGCCAGCGCCATGGGCTTGCCGGTACTGGCGGTGCGCACCCTCGCGGTGTTGTTCGGCGGTGCAATGGCCGGGTTGGCGGGGGCCTATCTATCGCTGGCCTACACGCCGATGTGGGCGGAGAACATGAGCGCCGGGCGCGGCTGGATTGCCCTGGCGCTGGTGGTGTTCGCCAGTTGGCGGGTGTGGCGCCTGCTGCTCGGCGCCTACCTGTTCGGCCTCGCCAGCATCCTGCACCTGGTGGCGCAGGGGTTGGGGCTGGCGATTCCTTCGAGTCTGCTGGCGATGCTGCCGTATGTCGCGACCATTGTGGTGTTGGTGCTGCTGTCGCGGGACGCGCTGCGCACACGGTTGTATGCGCCGGTGTCGTTGGGGCAGCCGTGGCAGGCTGGGCATTAGTGGTTGACTGGTGTGGCCTCATCGCGAGCAAGCTCGCTCCCACAAGGATATTGCGGTACCTGTGGGAGCGGGCTTGCCCGCGATGGCGTCCGCACAGGCAACACTTGAGCAATGCCCCACGCCAACTCAAAGAACAAGAAAACCACCAGAATCGAACTCGCACCCCGGCTCAGGGCATAAGCCTGCCAGGCCGAGAACAGGAATCTGGCCACGGCGTCATACCGCCCAAACACCTGCTGCGGATCACGAATCCGCAGTACCGACCACACGCAGACAATCGACCCCAGCAGATTCGCCATCAACATGTGCACCGGTTCGAACGGCGGCAGTTCACCGGGTAAATTCAATGCCTGACTCACCCCGGTCAAAACCCCATGCAACGCCGCAAAACTCCACGGCGTGACAAACGCGACCGTCACGATCAGGTCGTACCAGGCACTGCCTTGCACCAACCGGCGATATTGCGCTGTAGTCCACATCGACATTGCTCCATCAATTCAGGGAGCAACAAGGCTAAAGCCTGGAGTATGCTCCAGGGTCAAGCCCCTTCGAGACGTGATGATGCGCATCGGTGAATTAGCCCAGGCCAGCGCCGTCAGCCGCGACACGCTGCGCTTTTACGAGCAGCGCGGGTTGATCGCCGCGCAACGCAGTGCCAACGGGTATCGCGACTACCCGCCAGACATGGTGCAGTTGGTGCAGTACATCAAGACCGCCCAACGGCTGGGCTTTACCCTCGGCGAGATCGGAGACAGCGTCGCTGCGATCTGGCAGTCGCCCGACCCGGACAGCGCCGTCACCCAATTGCTGCAAGACAAACTCAAACTGATCGAAGCCCGCATGACCGAACTCGGCGCCCTGCGCGACGAGTTGCAACAACGGCTCGGGCAACAGTGTCCATTGAATCCACGACTCTGAATTTTCAAGGAAGCCACTCATGTCCAAGGCAAAAACCGCACTCATCATCGGCGCCTCCCGAGGGCTTGGCCTCGGGCTGGTGAAAACCCTGCTGGCCGATGGCTGGCAAGTCACCGCCACCGTGCGCGACCCGCAAAAAGCCGAAGCCTTGCAGGCCTTGGGCAAGGTGCGCATCGAGAAGCTCGACATGGACGATCAGCAAGCGGTGTCCGCCCTGAGCCAACAATTCAAGGGCGAGGTGTTTGACCTGTTGTTCGTCAATGCCGGGGTCAAGGGGCCGGAGGTCCAGACGCCCAACGGCGGCGCGACAATGGCCGACGTCGGTCAGCTGTTTTTCACCAACGCCGTGGCGCCGATCAACCTGGCCCAGCGTTTTGTCGAGCAACTGCGCCCGGATACCGGCGTGCTGGCCTTCATGAGCTCGGTGCTGGGCAGCGTGACCATGCCCGATGCGCCGGAACTGGCACTGTACAAGGCCAGCAAGGCGGCGCTGAACTCCATGACCAACAGCTTCGTCACCCAGTTGGGCGAAACCGGCCTCACCGTGCTGTCGCTGCACCCGGGCTGGGTGAAAACCGACATGGGCGGTGAAGGCGCGGACATCGATGTCGATACCAGCACCCGTGGCCTGGTGGATCAGGTGAACGCGTTTGTCGGCAAGGGTGGGCACCATTTCATCAATTACCGGGGTGAAACCATTCCCTGGTAATCACCGCCGCCCGTAGGGGGGGTGTCCTGTCGGGTCGGGCTTGCCCGCCAGAGCGTTTTGATCGACACTGCGCACCTCGCCTCCCCGGCGAACCTGGATCAGCAGACAGGACAACACTGAGCTGGCAACCCTGAACCCAACTTTCAGAGGAGCCGGCAACATGCCTGCGACCCGTACCTGGTTAAAAAATCCCCTCGCCATTTTCACCTCCAACGGTCTCGATGCCCGTGGCGGCCTGGTGCTGCAAGACGGTTTGATCGTCGAAGTGCTTGGCGTCGGTCAACAACCGTCCGCGCCGTGCAATGAAGTGTTCGATGCCCGCGAGCATGTGATCCTGCCGGGCCTGATCAACACCCATCATCACTTCTATCAGACCCTGACCCGCGCCTGGGCGCCGGTGGTCAATCAGCCGCTGTTCCCCTGGTTGAAAACCCTGTACCCGGTCTGGGCACGCCTGACCCCGGAAAAGCTCGCACTCGCCACCAAGGTCGCACTCGCTGAATTGCTGCTGTCCGGTTGCACCACCGCAGCCGACCACCACTACCTGTTCCCGGAAGGCCTGGAAAACGCCATCGACGTTCAGGTCGAGAGCGTTCGCGAACTGGGCATGCGCGCCATGCTGACCCGCGGTTCCATGAGCCTCGGTGAAAAGGACGGTGGCCTGCCACCGCAACAGACCGTGCAGGAAGGCGAAGTGATTCTCGCCGACAGCCAGCGACTGATCGCCGAATACCACGAACGCGGTGACGGCGCGCAAATCCAGATCGCCCTGGCACCGTGCTCGCCGTTCTCGGTGACCCCGGAAATCATGTCGGCCAGCGCTGAACTTGCAAACAAACTCGACGTGCGCCTGCACACCCACCTGGCCGAAACCCTCGACGAAGAAGACTTCTGCCTGCAGCGCTTCGGCCTGCGCACCGTGGACTATCTGGACAGTGTCGGCTGGCTCGGCCCGCGCACCTGGCTGGCCCATGGCATCCATTTCAACCCGGACGAGATCGCCCGCCTCGGCGCCGCCGGCACCGGTATTTGCCATTGCCCGAGCTCCAACATGCGCCTGGCCTCGGGCATCTGCCCGAGCATCGAGCTGACCGATGCCGGCGCCTTGCTTGGTTTGGGCGTGGACGGCTCGGCGTCCAACGATGCTTCGAACATGATGCTCGAAGCGCGTCAGGCGCTGTACATCCAGCGCCTGCGTTACGGCGCCGAGAAGATCACCCCGGAGCGCGTGCTCGGCTGGGCGACCAAAGGTTCGGCAAGTCTGCTGGGCCGTACGGACATCGGCGAACTGGCGGTGGGCAAACAGGCCGACCTGGCCCTGTTCAAGCTGGATGAACTGCGCTTCTCCGGCAGCCATGATCCCGTCTCGGCACTGCTGCTGTGCGGCGCCGATCGCGCGGACCGGGTGATGGTCGGCGGCAAGTGGCGAGTGATCGATGGCCAGGTCGAAGGGCTGGACCTGAAGGGCTTGATTGCTGATCACAGCCAGGCGGCACGGCAGTTGATCGCCGGGACCTAAAGCACCGAAGATCCAATGTGGGAGCGAGCTTGCTCGCGATGACGGCATGTCAGTCGACATATTTTGTGAATGACACACCGCTATCGCGAGCAAGCTCGCTCCCACAGGTTTTTGTGGTGTTCTTAAAGGCCAAGCAACGACAACATGATGAACGTCGCAAACAACACGAAGTGCGTCATGCCTTCGATGGCGTTGGTTTCGCCGTCATTGAGGTTGATCGCGCTGACGATAAGGGTGAGAAAAACCATCACGGTCTGCACCGGGGTCATGGCCATCTGGAATGGCTGGCCAGTATAGAGCGCCATCGCCTCCATCACCGGCACCGTCAGGATCACCGTCGACAACGACGCGCCCAAGGCGATGTTGACCACCGACTGCATGCGGTTGGCCAGTGCCGCGCGCAATGCGGTCAAAATCTCCGGCGCCGCGGATATCGCCGCCACCAGGATCGCCGTGATCACCGGCGGTGCCCCCGTTCCTTCCAGCCCCAGATCGAGGGTCTTGGACATCACTTCGGCCAGTGCGCCAATCACCACCACCCCAAACACCAGGGTGCCGATACTCAGCACCAGATTGATCGGCTGCGGTTCTGCGCCAGGCTCCTTCCTGCGGCGCTTGTCCGGGTAGCTGTAGCTGAAAAAATAGCTGTGCGGCCCGACCTGCATGCGCAGGAACAATGCGTAGAGCACCACCATCGCGCCGATGGTAAAGGCTGAATAGAGCTTCCATCGTGCTTCTGGAATGAACTCCGGCACCACCATCGAGACGCCCATGGCGGTGAGGATCATCACGCCGTAGCTGCGCGCCGAATCGTCGTTATAGGACTGTTCGCCGTGCTTGAGCCCGCCCATCAGCGCCGCGAGACCCAGGATGCCATTGATGTCGAGCATCACCGCCGAATAGATCGTGTCGCGCACCAGCGTCGCCGAGGCTTCGTTGCTCATCATGATCGCCAGGATCACCACTTCCACCAGCACGGCGGCCAGGGTCAGGATCATCGTGCCGTAGGGATCGCCGACCTTCTCCGCCAGCAACTCGGCCTGATGGGCGACGCGCATGGAGGCGGCGACGATGAAGACGATCAGCACCAGCCCGCTCGCCAGCGCGACGACCTGGCCGCTGTGCAGCATCCAGTGCTCCAGCGGATAAGCCACGCACGCGGCGATCAGCGCCAACAGCAGGAAACTTTCTTGCTTGAGGGTCGTGAGCATGGCGAGCCTTTTTGCCGAGTGGAATCGATGAGCTACTGACTCCGGAGGGGCGCTGACGGTTCGTTTTACCTTAGCGCACCAAGAGCAGGCAGCCGGTTTGGCAGGTGCACTTTTATCGGACTTACCGGCCTCTTCGCGAGCAGGCTCGCTCCCACAGAGATTGCGGCGCTTTTGTGGGAGCGAGCCTGCTCGCGAAAGCATCACCTCGGTCTTGAGGTGTTTGTTGTCTTGTTGGTCAGCAATTTGCATTGCCCTGTGCAAGCCCGAGAGCCCAGCCAACCTCACAACAAAATGGAGTTTCAATTCATGCATAAACGTCCGTTGAAGAAGCTGCTTTGCGCCATTGCGGCGGCCATGGGCCTGAGCGCCAGCCTGGGTGCCAGTGCCAACGACCCGCTGAAAGTCGGCTTCGTCTATATCGGCCCGATCGGCGACCACGGCTGGACGTATCAGCATGAACAGGGGCGCAAGGAACTCGCGGAAAAATTCGGCGCGCAGATCACCACCAACTACGTGGAAAACGTCGCCGAAGGCGCCGACGCCGAGCGGGTGATCCGCAACATGGCCAAGGACAAATACGACCTGATCTTCACCACCTCCTTCGGCTACATGAACCCCACCGTGAAAGTTGCCAAACAGTTTCCCAAGGTGACCTTCGAACACGCCACCGGCTACAAGCAAGACAAGAACCTCGGCACTTACCTGGCGCGCACTTATGAGGGCCGCTACGTCGGCGGCTTCCTCGCGGCGAAGATGACCAAGACCAAGAAGATCGGCTACGTCGCGTCGTTTCCGATCCCGGAGGTGATCCGCGACATCAACGCCATCCAGCTGGCCCTGAACAAGTACAACCCCGGCACCGAGATCAAGGTGGTGTGGGTCAACTCCTGGTTCGACCCGGGCAAGGAAGCGGATGCCGCCAACGCCCTGATCGACCAGGGCGTGGACGTGGTGTTCCAGCACACCGACAGCCCGGCGCCGATCCAGGCCGCCGAGCGTCGCGGCGTGTATGCCGTAGGCTACGCTTCGGACATGGCGCACTTCGGACCGAAGGCGGTGCTGACCTCCATCGTCAACGACTGGGGCCCGCACTACATTCAGGCCGCCCAAAGCGTGATCGACCATGACTGGAAGTCCCAGGACTACTGGGGCGGCCTGAAAGAGGGCACGGTTGAGCTGCCGATCAGCGACCTGGTGCCGGCAGCGGTAAAAAACGAAGCCGAACAACTCATCGCCAATATCAAGAGCGGTGCGCTGCAGCCGTTCACCGGGCCGATCAAGGATCAGTCCGGCGTCGAAAAAATCCCCGCGGGCGTGAGCGCGACCACGGCGGAGCTGGCGTCGATGAATTACTACGTGGAAGGCATGAAGGCCGAAATACCGAAGTAACGTTTTAACCACAACACAAAACCCTGTGGGAGCGAGCCTGCTCGCGAAGGCGTCTGTACACTCAACATTGATGTTGGCTGACACACCGCATTCGCGAGCAGGCTCGCTCCCACATATGATCTTCATCGCGTTCAAGGATTGCGTATGAACAGCCTTCCCCTCATCGACATCACCCCGCTCTACAGCGAAGACCAAATGGCCTGGCAAACTGTGGCCAAACAAATCGACCACGCCTGTCGCGAGTGGGGTTTCTTCTACATCAAGGGCCATCCGATTTCAGCGGCGCGCATCGACGCCCTTCTCGACCACGCCAAACGCTTCTTCGCCCAACCCGCCACCGAAAAACTCAGGATCGACATCACCCAGACCCGCCATCATCGCGGCTATGGCGCCATTGCCACCGAGCAACTGGACCCGAGCAAACCCAGCGACCTCAAGGAAACCTTCGACATGGGCCTGCACCTGCCGGCCGACCATCCTGACGTGCTGGCGGAAAAACCCTTGCGCGGCCCCAATCGCCATCCGTCGATACCCGGCTGGCAAGCGCTGATGGAGCAACATTACGTCGACATGCAGAGCCTCGCGCAAACGCTGTTGCGGGCGATGACCATGGCGCTGGGGATCGAGCGCGACTTCTTCGACAAACGCTTCAACGACCCGGTCAGCGTGCTGCGGATGATCCATTACCCGCCGCGCCATACTGCCAGTTCCACCGAGCAGCAAGGCGCCGGCGCCCACACCGACTACGGTTGCATCACCCTGCTCTATCAGGACGCCGCCGGCGGCTTGCAGGTACGCAACGTCAAGGGCGAATGGATCGACGCGCCGCCCATCGAAGGTACGTTCGTGGTCAACCTCGGCGACATGATGGCGCGCTGGAGCAACGACCGTTACCTGTCGACGCCGCACCGGGTGCTCAGCCCGCTCGGCGTGGATCGTTATTCAATGCCGTTCTTCGCCGAGCCGCACCCCGATACCCGCATCGAATGCCTGCCCGGTTGCCGGGATGAATCGCACCCGGCGAAATACCCGGTCACCACCTGCGCCGAGTTCCTGCTCTCGCGCTTCGCCGACACCTACGCTTATCGAAGGGAACCGCAAGCGGTGTGATGAACCGCCTGGTCAGGTTTTACCAATTGTTGCGGCAACCCTCTGTAGAATGGCGACCATTGCACCTGATGAGAACAGAATTATGTACGACTGGCTGAACGCCCTGCCCAAGGCAGAACTGCACCTGCACCTGGAAGGCTCGCTGGAACCCGAGCTGCTGTTCGCCCTGGCCGAGCGCAACAAGATCGCCTTGCCATGGGACGACGTCGAAACCTTGCGCAAGGCGTATGCCTTCAACAACCTGCAGGAGTTCCTCGACCTGTATTACCGGGGTGCCGATGTGCTGCGCACGTCCCAGGATTTCTATGACCTGACCTGGGCATACCTGCTGCGCTGCAAAGAGCAGAACGTGATTCACACCGAACCGTTCTTCGACCCGCAGACCCACACCGACCGTGGCATCCCGTTCGAAGTCGTGCTCAACGGCATCGCCGCGGCACTGAAGGATGGCGAACAGCAACTGGGTATCACCAGCGGTTTGATCCTGAGCTTCCTGCGCCACCTGAGCGAAGACGAGGCACAGAAAACCCTCGACCAGGCGCTGCCGTTCCGCGATGCGTTCGTCGCCGTGGGCCTGGACAGTTCCGAGATGGGCCACCCTCCGAGCAAGTTCCAGCGTGTGTTCGATCGTGCCCGTCACGAAGGCTTCCTGACCGTCGCCCACGCCGGTGAGGAAGGCCCGCCCGAATACATCTGGGAAGCCATCGACCTGCTGAAAATCCAGCGCATCGACCATGGCGTGCGCGCCATCGAAGACGAGCGCCTGATGCAGCGAATCATCGATGAGCAGATCCCGCTGACCGTGTGCCCGTTGTCGAACACCAAGCTTTGCGTGTTCGATCACATGTCGCAGCACAACATTCTCGACATGCTCGAACGCGGCGTGAAAGTGACGGTGAACTCCGACGACCCGGCGTACTTCGGCGGTTATGTCACCGAGAACTTCCATGCCCTGCACACCCACCTGGGCATGACCCAGGACCAGGCCAAACGCCTGGCGCAGAACAGCCTCGATGCGCGGTTGGTAAAACTGTAGGAGCTGGCTTGCCAGCGATGGCGCCCTCTCTTTCAACAAAAAAGCTGAATGTGGCGCCGCCGTCGCCGGCAAGCCGGCTCCTACAGCGCCATTTCCAACTCGGCCTCCCGGGCAAAGCGATGGATCTCGCGTTGCCCGGAGGCTGTCACCTGCAAGACTCGGGAATCGTTGAGCAGGCTCAGCCACCCCGACTGCATGAACAGCTGCAACAATGCCGCGCCCAGAGAGCCGCCCATGTGCGGGCGTCTTTCGCTCCAGTCCGGGCATGCGCAGGCGATCCTGCCGTTGTGATGGGCCAGCGCCTGGACGAACACGCCTCGTGCCGCCAACTCCGTCGCGCCCTTGAGCGTGACCTTGACCCGCTGATCTGAATGTTCGATCCAGCCGGCCTCCAGCAATCGCTGATACAGGTCGGCGGACAGGGTGCCTCCCAAGTGATCGTCGCACAGCCGGGCACTCAGCAAAGACGAACGCACTGACCGGGGTTTGACCAGCGGCGTAGGGCGCTTGAACACCTGCGCAGTATCCTGGGGTGCGCTGGCGAAGGTCGCGCTGGCCAGCGCTTCGATTGCCGCGCCGACCTCGGGAGCGGCCAGGCGGAAGAAACGTTTGCGGCCACGGCTTTCAACCCTCAACAGACCTCCAGCGGACAAACGTCCCAGGTGTGCACTGGCCGAAGACGGTGACAGGCCGGCCAGCAATGCCAACTCTTCGGTTGTTCGCGCGGAACCGTCCATCAAGGCCCACATCATCGCGCTGCGCTTTGGGTCAGCCAGCAATGTGGCGATCTGGCTGATGCAAGGTGCATGTTCCATGTATTCACTCCCTGTTGAATCGTTTCGTCTTCTGCCCAGAGTCATCTTGACCAGTATCGACGCTACTTCCATGACGAGGGCGTTAGTATATGCGGGTTGATCGCCGGATCCTGTCCTCTGCCCGGCATAGGTGGTGATCGTGCCTGAGAGAAATTTCTCTTTTTTCGTGCGATTAATGAGCGATATCCGCAACGCCCGGAAATTGACTACTCAACGAAGAGCATCGGCTGACAAGCATTTCGCGCAACAGGTTCACCGGCTTGCTCAATTGCGCCCGATGGGCACACAACAGATTCAACGGTGCGCGCTCACAGAGCAGTTCCGGCATCAACACCTTCAAGCGACCGGCCAGTACATCGGCGGCGACATCGAGCCAGGATTTGTAGGCGATCCCGGCACCGGCCACGGCCCACAGGCGAACGACATCGGCATCGTCACTGAAGCGATCGCCGCTGACGGTCAGGCTGACTTCGCGTTTGCCGTCGTGAAAACTCCAGTGATCGTGGACCCGGCTGCCGAGCATGTACAACAGGCAATTGTGCTGCGCCAGTTGCTCCAGATGCCGTGGCTCGCCATGGCGTGCCAGATAGTCGGGAGCGGCACACAGTACCCGGCGGTTCTGCGGGGCGATGGGCAGCGCCACCAGGCTGGAGTCTTCCGGCTCACCGTAGCGCAGGGCAATGTCCACCGGTTGGCGAAACAGGTCGGCGATACGGTCCCCCAGCAGCAGGCGCACGGTCAGTTTCGGATGTTCGCGCTGAAACTCGTCAAGCCAGGGCAACAGCAGGTTGCGGCCAAAGTCCGATGGCGCCGACAACTGCAGCACCCCGCTGACCTGGTCCTGACCACTGGCCAGCAATCGCCGGCCCTCGTCGAGATGACCAAGGGCCGCCCGGGCGTATTCGAGAAAGCCCTCGCCTTCGGCGGTCAGGCGCAGGCTGCGGGTCGAGCGGGCCAACAAACGCACGCCGAGTTGCTGTTCGATGCGCTTGAGCGCCGCACTGGCCACCGCCGCTGACATGTCCATGCCCCGCGCGGCGGCGGACAGACTGCCCAGGTCCGCCGCCCGGACAAACAACTGCAAGTCATCGAAACGCAGCATTCAGAACACCGATTATCAAAAAAATATTGAAAGAGACTGCTCTTTTAGCCGGTTTTATCTTCAGGAGAAATAGCCAATCATCTCTCCATCGAATCTCTTCCCTTATCCGTGTTCTGGAGCCGCCCCATGAAAGCCATTGCCTACTACGCCTCGTTGCCGATCAGTGATGACAACGCACTGCAAGACATCGAACTGCCGGAACCGGTTGCCGGTCCCCGCGACTTGCTGGTGGAAGTCAAAGCCATCTCGGTCAACCCGGTGGACACCAAGGTGCGCCAGAACGTCCAGCCCGAAGGCGGCGCGGCCAAGGTGCTGGGTTGGGACGTGGCCGGTGTGGTCAAGGCGGTGGGCAGTGAAGTGACGCTGTTCAAGGCCGGCGACAAGGTGTTCTACGCCGGCTCCATTGCGCGAGCAGGCGGCAACAGCGAGTTGCATGTGGTGGACGAGCGCATCGTCGGTCACATGCCCAAGACCCTGGGTTTCGCCGAAGCAGCGGCCCTGCCGCTCACCGCGATCACGGCGTGGGAACTGTTGTTCGAACGCCTGCAAGTCCGTGAAGGCAAAACCGCTGAAGGCCAGAGCCTGCTGATCGTCGGCGCGGCGGGTGGCGTGGGATCGATTCTCACGCAGCTCGCTCACCAACTCACGGCCCTGAAAGTCATCGGCAGCGCTTCGCGTCCACAGACTCAAAGCTGGGTAAAGGAACTGGGCGCCGACCTGGTGATCGACCATGGTCAGCCACTGAGTGAAGCCCTCAAGGATGCCGGGGTGGATCAGGTCACCCACGTCGCCAGCCTGACCCAGACCGACCAGCATCTGGACCAACTGGTCGAGGCATTGGCGCCCCAAGGCAAACTGGCGCTGATCGATGACCCCAAGTCGCTGGACGTGACCAAGCTCAAGCGCAAGAGCCTGTCACTGCACTGGGAGTTCATGTACACCCGTTCGCTGTTTGAAACCGCTGACATGATCGAGCAGCACAACCTGCTCAATCGCGTCGCCGGGCTGATCGACGCCGGGACCCTGAAAACCACGGTGGGCGAACACTTCGGCACGATCAACGCGGCCAATCTGCGCCGTGCCCATGCCCTGCTGGAAAGCGGCAAGGCCAAGGGCAAGATCGTGCTGGAAGGTTTCTGAAGCGGGGGTTTCCACTGCGACCGGGACGTCCCGGTCGCTGACAGCCCCTGTGAAGGCCATCGTAAAGCCATGTTTTTTTTAGTTACAAACCGTCAGTCCGACAGTTACCTCTTGTCACAATCGTGCTCGTATTCAGGACTACAATCGAATCTCCTGCGAGGCAGTCTTTTTGCGTAACGTCTTTTACAAGAGGAGATCGGCTATGAAGATCCTGATAAAAGAACTGGCAAAGTCCCAGTGGCAAGTCCGTCTTGATCAGCATGCGGTAACGTTCCGCAGCGAAGCAGAAGCTCGCGCTTTCACGCGCACTCTCGAAGCCCGCATCCACGCCCCTCACCAGATTCCCCCCTTCACCCGCAGCAGGCAGCCGGCTGATTCCAGCCTCAAACCTGGGTTTGCGCCAACGCCCGGGCCTTTTGCAAGCGCCGGGTGAATATCGCCACGCCCACCACCAGAATTCCACACAGGCTGATGACCATCGCCATCGGCACGGCGCTGCCGTCGTGCAGCACGCCCACCAGCGCAGAGGCACCGGCAGCCACGCTGAATTGCAGGCAACCGAGCAACGCCGAAGCGCTGCCAGCCCGCGCACCCTGCCCGTTCATCGCGAGGGCCGCGGCATTCGGACTGATGCAACCAAGGCTGGCGATACAGACGAACAACGGAATCAGCAGTGGCCACAGTTGTGCCGGGTGCAGGGAGCTGACCGCGAGCAGGGTCAAACCGGCTGCCAGATAAACCCACACCGCGCGCGCCAGCAAGAACATCGGGCCACGTTTGGCCAATAACCGCGCATTGACCTGCGCCACCAGAATGAAGCCCGCCGCATTGATGCCGAACAGCCAGCCGAAATGCTCGGCCGCAACGCCGTAAAGCTTGATGATGATGAAGGGTGAACCGGCGATGTAGGCAAACATCCCCGCGATGGCGATGCCCCCGGTCAAGGCATGGCCGAGGAACACCCGGTCGGCCAGCAACCGGCCGTACTGACGCAGCGCACCCGACAACGGTTGACGCGGCATGTGGGCCGGCATGCTTTCCGGCAATCCCGTCGCAACCGCCAGCCCCGCCAGCGCACTGAAACCGGTCAAGGCCAGGAAGATCGACTGCCAGCCCGCCGTGTTGACCAACAATCCACCCAGCAATGGCGCGAGGATGGGCGCAAGCCCCATCACCAGCATCAACTGCGAAAAGACTTTCGCCGAACCCACCGCATCACACTTGTCGCTGACCACCGCCCGGGAAATCACCATCCCCGCGCAGCCGCCCAGCGCCTGGATAAAACGTGCGCCGATCAGCCATTCCAGATTCGGCGCATAGGCGCACGCCACGGAGGCGACGGTGAACAGGCCGACACCGATGAGCAACGGAATGCGTCGCCCGAAACGATCCGCCACCGGGCCATAGGCCAACTGACCGATGGACAAGCCGAGGAAGTACGCCGCCAAGGTCATCTGGACGTGATTTTCGTCCGTCCCGAAAGCCAGGGCCATGGCCGGGAACGCTGGCAGATAGAAATCGATCGCCAGCGGACCGAAAGCGCTCAAGGCGCCGAGAATCAAAATGGTACGAAAGTTCATCAAGCATCCAGTGAGGCAGGAGTCGGCAGCCCGACAGTCTAGCCGCGCATGGACTTCTTGAACATTCCGGTAGCTCGCTAACTATTAAAATCAGGCCAGTTTGACGCCGTAGCCTTCTTCACTGATCGCCTCGATCACTTGCTGGGCGCTCAGCGCACTTTCGACACCGACCTCCCTGGCCGCCAGATCGACCCGCACACTGGCTGCCGGATCCCTGGCCTGCACCGCTTGAGTGATGGCCTTGACGCAGTGGCCACAAGACATGCCTTCAACGTTGAACACTTGCATGGGATGACTCCTTTTCCGAGGGTTGGGGCCAGTTTCGAGCTTGCCACCATGGCAAGGTCAAGTTCTGAAGTTAGCTGCCGGGCTGGCAATCGGCGCGACGCTCGGCCAAGCTGCGTCCATCAATGACTCGAACTCAGGAGATTCAGCCATGCGCTGGTCAGTTTTCAGCCTGTTTGGCTTTCTCAGCCTTTTCGCCGCCACGCCTTCGGTCAATGCTGCCGGTCAGGATTATGGCGTGCTGATCATTTCCCGCGAGCGCCTGGAAGTCGCGACCAATTGCGAAATCGGGGTGTATATCCAGGATCAACTGGCGGCGCGGCTGTTTCAGGAACAGAGCACCTCGTTCAATCTGCCGCCCGGCATCGTCTCGCTGCGCCTCAAACTGCTCCCGGGGCAGGCGCCGGGTTGCAATGCGGGCATGCTCGCGCCGGGTTCGCAGGAAATCCAGCTCAAGGCCGGGGATGTGCTCAAGTACCGCATCGCGATGACGCAGGAAGGGATGTACCTCAAGCGCGCCGGTCTCGGCTACTGATCGGCTGCTTGATCTGAAACATGGCACTTGACCTTGCCAGCGTGGCAAGGTTGATCCTGTGGTCATCTACTACAGGGAGTGCGACCGATGTCCGAATCCACCACGTTCGACCTGCCGATTGCCGGCATGACCTGCGCCAGTTGCGCCGGGCGGGTCGAGCGCGCCTTGAGCAAAGTCATTGGCGCCAGTGCCGTCAGCGTCAACCTCGCCACTGAACAGGCGCGGGTCCAGGCACCCGTCGACAGCCTGCCGGCCCTGATGGACGCCGTGGCCAGGGCCGGCTACAGCGTGCCGCAACACAGCCTGGAACTGAGCATCGACGGCATGACCTGCGCGTCCTGCGTCGGCAGGGTCGAGCGTGCGCTGGGCAAGGTGGCGGGAGTAAAAAGCGTCAGCGTCAACCTGGCCAACGAACGCGCCCACCTTGAACTGCTCGGTCGGGTCGACCCGCAAAGCCTGATCGCCGCCGTGAGCAAGGCCGGTTACAGCGCCAGCGTATGGGAAGCCGAACACCCGCTCACCGACAACCAGCAGCAACGCCTGCATCGCGAACGCCTGGCCTTGATCATGGCCATTGCCCTCGCCTTGCCATTGGTGTTGCCGATGCTGCTGCAACCGTTCGGCGTGCACTGGATGCTGCCGGCCTGGGCGCAGTTCGCCTTCGCCAC
Organism: Pseudomonas sp. S2_H10; assembly: GCF_054668285.1. Lineage (NCBI taxonomy): Bacteria > Pseudomonadati > Pseudomonadota > Gammaproteobacteria > Pseudomonadales > Pseudomonadaceae > Pseudomonas > Pseudomonas sp. S2_H10. The sequence continues at coordinate 4,407,902 of NZ_CP162754.1, read as the reverse complement.
GCCGGTGCAATTCATCTTCGGTGCACGGTTTTACGTCGCCGCGTGGAAAGCCGTGCGCGCCGGGGCCGGCAACATGGATCTGCTGGTGGCCCTGGGCACCAGCGCCGGTTATGGCTTGAGCCTGTACGAATGGGCCACCGCCGCCGGGCGCATGCCGCATCTGTATTTCGAAGCCTCGGCGGTGGTGATCGCGCTGGTGCTGCTGGGCAAGTACCTGGAAAGCCGCGCCAAGCGCCAGACCGCCAGCGCCATCCGCGCCCTCGAAGCCTTGCGTCCGGAACGGGCGATCCGGGTGATCGATGGCCACGAGCAAGAAGTCGCCATCAGCGACCTGCGCCTCGATGACCTGGTGATGGTCAAACCCGGTGAACGCTTCCCGGTGGATGGCGAAGTGGTCGAAGGCCAGAGCCACGCCGACGAAGCCCTGATCAGTGGCGAGAGCCTGCCGGTGCCCAAGCAGCCCGGCGACACCGTCACCGGCGGCGCGATCAACGGTGAAGGCCGGTTGCTGGTGCGCACCCGGGCCCTCGGTGCGGAAACCGTGCTGGCGCGGATCATCCGCCTGGTGGAAGACGCCCAGGCCGCCAAGGCGCCGATCCAGAAACTGGTGGATAAAGTCAGCCAGGTGTTCGTGCCCACCGTGCTGGTCATTGCCCTGGCGACGCTGATCGGCTGGCTGCTTTATGGTGCGCCGATGGAAACCGCGCTGATCAACGCCGTGGCAGTGCTGGTGATCGCTTGCCCGTGCGCCCTGGGCCTGGCCACGCCGACGGCGATCATGGCCGGCACCGGCGTGGCGGCGCGCTACGGGATTCTGATCAAGGACGCCGAAGCACTGGAGCGTGCCCATGAAGTCAGCGCGGTGGTGTTCGACAAGACCGGCACCCTGACCTCCGGCGCCCCGCGCATTGCACATCTGAGTGCCGTCGACGGTGATGAAGCGAGCCTGCTGCAATTGGCCGGCGCCCTGCAACGCGGCAGTGAGCATCCGCTGGCCAAGGCTGTCCTGGATGCCTGTGCCGAGCGTGGAATGAAGGTGGCCGATGTCAGCGACAGCCAATCCCTGACTGGTCGCGGCATCGCCGGCAGCCTCGAAGGGCGCCGCCTGGCGCTGGGCAATCGTCGCCTGCTGGAGGATAGCGGCTTGAATGCCGGGGCGCTGGCCGACTCGGCTATCGCGTGGGAAAAAGAAGGCCGAACCTTGTCCTGGCTGATCGAACAAACTCCCGAACCACGGGTATTGGGCCTGTTCGCCTTCGGTGACACGCTCAAGCCCGGCGCACTGCAAGCGGTGCAACAACTGAGCGCACGCAATATCAGCAGCCACCTGCTGACCGGCGACAATCGCGGTAGCGCCAGGGTGGTCGCCGAGGCGCTGGGCATCAATGACGTGCATGCCGAAGTGCTGCCGGCGGACAAAGCCGCCACCGTCGCCGCCTTGAAAGAAACCGGCGTGGTGGCGATGGTCGGTGACGGCATCAACGACGCCCCGGCACTGGCCGCCGCCGATATCGGCATCGCCATGGGCGGCGGCACCGACGTCGCCATGCACGCGGCCGGCATCACCCTGATGCGCGGTGACCCGCGACTGGTGCCGGCCGCGCTGGAGATCAGCCGCAAGACCTACGCCAAGATCCGCCAGAACCTGTTCTGGGCCTTCGTCTATAACCTGATCGGCATTCCGCTGGCGGCGTTCGGCTTCCTCAATCCGGTGCTGGCTGGTGCGGCCATGGCGTTGTCGAGCGTCAGCGTGGTGAGCAATGCGCTACTGTTGAAAACCTGGAAACCCAAGGACCTGGAGGACAACCGATGAACATCGGCCAAGCGGCCCGCCACAGCGGCCTAAGCGCGAAGATGATCCGTTATTACGAATCCATCGGCCTGCTCAAGGCAGCCCATCGCACCGACAGCGGCTACCGGGTATACGGCGACGGCGACCTGCACACACTGGCGTTCATCAAGCGCTCGCGGGACCTGGGGTTTTCCCTGGAAGAAGTCGGCAAGTTGCTGACCCTCTGGCAAGACCGCCAGCGCGCCAGCGCCGACGTGAAAGCCCTGGCCCGCCAGCACATCGATGAGTTGAACCGGAAGATCCGTGAGCTGGGGCAGTTGCGCGACACCTTGCAGGACCTGGTCGAGCACTGCCATGGCGACCATCGGCCGGATTGCCCGATTCTGAAGAATCTGGAATCGGGGTGTTGTGCTGAACCGGCTCAAGCCTGATGCATTGAAGCCGGCTGTACCGACGCCATCGCGGGCAAGCCCGCTCCCACAGTGTTTGCGGCCGATCACAAATTCTGCACACATGCACAAATCCCTGTGGGAGCGGGCTTGCCCGCGAAGGCGGACTAACAGTCGACACAGGTATTGAATCTGTAACCCACAAAAAACCCGGCCGAAGCCGGGTTTTTTTAACCGATCACTGCATCCAAGGCGGAGGCGGTTCTTCGGTCTTGCCCGGCGGAGCATCGTCCGCCGCGCGTACGGCTTGCTTGCGCTCTTCATCCAGGCGCGCGGCCTCGATCTCGCGCATGATGCCGCCCACGTCGGCCAGCTCTTCCGTTTCGGCGAACTCGCCGGTCAGGACACTGGCCGGGTGCAAGGTGCCGGCCTCGTACAGGGCCCACATTTCCTTGGCGTACCTGGTCTTCTTCAACTCCGGGGCAAACCGCCCGAAGTAAGACGCCATGTTGCCCACATCGCGCTCCAGCATGCTGAACGCGTGGTTGTTGCCCGCGGCATCCACCGCTTGCGGCAGGTCGATGATCACCGGGCCGGTCGGTGTCAGCAGCACGTTGAACTCGGACAGGTCACCGTGCACCAGACCGGTACACAGCATCAGCACGATCTGCGAAATCAGATACGCGTGATACTCGCGGGCCTGGTCCGGCTCCAGCACCACATCGTTCAGGCGCGGCGCGGCGTCACCGTACTCGTCGGCCACCAGTTCCATGAGCAGTACGCCTTCGAGGAAGTCGAACGGCTTGGGCACCCGCACACCGGCACTGGCCAGACGGAACAGCGCCGCCACTTCGGCGTTCTGCCAGGCGTCTTCGGTTTCCTTGCGGCCAAACTTGGAGCCCTTGGCCATTGCCCGGGCCTGACGGCTATTGCGTACCTTGCGGCCTTCCTGATACTCGGCCGCCTGACGGAAACTGCGTTTATTCGCCTCCTTGTAGACCTTCGCGCAACGTAACTCGTTGCCGCAGCGCACCACATAAACAGCTGCTTCTTTACCACTCATGAGTGGGCGCAGCACCTCGTCGACCAGACCGTCCTCGATCAGGGGTTCAATGCGTTTTGGAGTCTTCATCAGCTTTTATTGTGGGTCCTTTATTACCAAACACGCGAAAGTCATTCGTTATACGGCAATCCATCCACGGGGGGAGGGGTTGCCGACTCATGAGTATTGCAGAAGCACACAATGTGCCGATTTCACCGGGTAAAACCGACGACCGCCACCGGTCGGAGCAGATCATAGCCGAGCTTGCGTCAGTTGTTGTGCAAGGGCATTGAGGGCAATTGCGACAGAAGCTGACATCACAGCTCGCACCTTCCGTAGGATTTTTCCCATCAGGCCTCAATTTCCTCCGACAACAGCCGAAGTCCTTAGTGACAAAGTGATTTGTCCGACAATCGCTCCCCCAATAATAGCGATGCCGCACTCAAGGACCCGGGTTGACCAAGAACGTTTACGGCTGCCAATAAACCGCGAGTCATCTGCACTGCGTGGGCCTACAAGAAAATCTGGAGCGCGGATGAACATCAAACAGAAGTTGACCTGGGCGTTTGCAATCATCGCCTGCCTGCCCGTGGTGCTGGTCGCCACGCTCGTTGTGCTGAACCTGCGCAGTGATGCCAGGGACGAATTCATCGACGGCAGTGCCCGCGAAATTCGTCAGGTCAGCAACGCCATGCAATTGTTCTTTGACGGCATCAGCCAGAACGTCGATTACCTGGCCAAGCAGCCGTTGATCCGAAATTCCGACGACAGCCTCAAGACTTACATGGCTGCCAACGCCGAGAGCGTCCCCCAGGGCGAGGCGGACAAGAAAGTCTTCACCCTGCTCCAGGACCTGGGCAACAGTCACCCGTCTTACGCCTATGCCATCCTCGGCACGGCGGCCGGCGGCTACGTGTCGTGGCCGGATGATCCGAAACTGAACAACTACGACCCGCGCCAGCGCCCCTGGTACAAGGCCGCCCAGGCCAAGCCGGGCAAGCCGTTCCGTACCGAGGCCTATTACTGGGCCCAGGACGACGCGACCTACGTCAGCACCGTGCGCACCATCGACAACAAGCTGGGCACCAACGGCGGTGTGGTCAGCATCGATGTGACGCTCAAGCAGCTCACCGAAATCGTCAAGCAGATCAAGCTCGGTGAAACCGGCTACCTGATGCTGCTGGAAAACACCGGCATGGTCCTGGTGGATCCGAAACAACCGGAACACAACTTCAAACCGCTGAACAGCCTGGGCGACGGCTACGCGCAACTGGCCAAGGCCGGCAAGGGCCTGGTGGAAGTGGAATTGAATGGCGAGCGCTACATGGCCAACGTCTGGCCGTCGGAGCAGCTGGGCTGGACCTTCATCGGCCTGATCAAACAGGACGACGTGATGAGCTCCGCGACCCAGTTGACCTGGCTGATCGCGATCATCGCCGCCGTACTGGCGGTCATCTTCGCCGTCGTCGGCGCCAGCTTTGCCAGCCTCATCGTGCGCCCGATCCGCAGCGTGGCCAGCGGCCTGGAAGGCATCGCCCAGGGCGAAGGCGACCTGACCCAGAACCTGCAAATCCGCGGCAGCGACGAAACCGCGCAACTGGCCAACTGGTTCAACCAGTTCCTGGCCGCGATTCGCAACCTGATCCAGAACATCGGCGGCGCGGCAGGCAAGATCCTCGCCACGTCCAAGAGCTCGACCCAGGTCTCCAGCGACATGGCCGAAGCCGCCGGGCGCCAGCGCGAAGCGGTGGACATGGTGTCCACGGCGTTCCACGAAATGGTCGCCACCGCCAACGAAGTCGCGCGCTCTTGCAGCCAGGCGGCGGAATCGGCCGACAGTGGCCAGCGCCAGGCGCGCGAAGGTCAGCAGCAGATCGATGCGGCGGTGAACAGCGTGGATCGCCTGAGCCAGGAAATCGAACAGTCGGCCCAGTCGATGCAGCAACTGGAGCGTGACAGCAATGACATCCAGTCGATCCTCGGGACCATCCGTTCAATCGCCGAACAGACCAACCTGCTGGCGCTGAACGCCGCGATCGAAGCGGCACGGGCCGGTGAACAGGGTCGCGGTTTTGCCGTGGTGGCCGACGAAGTGCGCGCCCTGGCCAAGCGCACCGCCGATTCCACCGCAGAAATCGACGGGCTGCTGGGCAACCTGGCCAAACGCACCAGCCAGGTGACCCAACAGATGCACGCCAGCCTGGAAGTCTCCCAGCAATCGGTGACGCGCATCGGCGAGGCGCGCAACAGCTTCGGGCAGATTCGCGAGTCGGTGGACGTGATCCGCGACATGAACACCCAGATCGCCACGGCGGCGGAACAACAGCATCAAGTGGCCGAAGACATCAACCGGCACATCAGCCAGATCCATGGCGATGCGCAACTGGTGGCGGAACTGGCCAACTCGGCGCGCCTGGACTCCCAGAGCCTGGCCGGGTTGTCGAATGAACTGGACGGGTTGGTGCGCAGGTTTCGTACTTAACCCGCAAGCTCGCTCCCACAAGATTTCAGTGTCGTTCACATAATCTGAGCCAAACACAAAACCTGTGGGAGCGAGCTTGCTCGCGATGAGGCCAGCAGTTTCAACATCTTTGTTGACTGACACACCGCTATCGCGAGCAAGCTCGCTCCCACAGTTTTTTGTGTTCAGCGTTCGATAATGGCAGTCACACCCTGCCCACCCGCCGCACAGATCGAAATCAGTCCCCGCCCCTTGCCCGCCGCATCCAGCAACTTCGCCAGGTTGGCGACGATGCGCCCGCCCGTGGCGGCAAACGGATGCCCCGCCGCCAGTGAACTGCCCTTGACGTTGAGCCGGCTGCGGTCGATCGAGCCCAGCGGCGCATCGAGCCCCAGACGGGCTTTGCAGTACTCGGGATCTTCCCAGGCCTTCAAGGTGCACAGCACTTGCGCAGCGAAGGCTTCGTGGATTTCGTAATAGTCGAAGTCCTGCAAGGTCAACCCGTTGCGCGCCAGCAACCGTGGCACGGCGTAGACCGGCGCCATCAACAAGCCTTCCGCGCCGTTGACGAAATCCACCGCCGCCGCCTCGCCGTCGCGCCAGTAAGCCAGAATCGGCAAGCCTCGCGCCTTCGCCCACTCTTCGCTGCCCAGCAACACCAGTGACGCACCATCGGTCAGTGGCGTGGAGTTGCCTGCGGTCAGGGTGCCCTTGGCGCTTTTCTCATAGGCCGGCTTGAGCGCTGCGAGCTTTTCCAGCGTGGAGTCCGGGCGCAGGTTGTTGTCGCGGGTGAGCCCCAGGAAGGGTGTCATCAGGTCGTTGTGCCAGCCTTCGGCGTAGGAAGCCGCCAGTTTCTGATGGCTCTCGAGCGCCAGTTGATCCTGCGCTTCGCGCGGGATGTTCCAGGTCTGGGCCATCAGCTCGCAGTGCTGGCCCATGGACAACCCGGTGCGCGGCTCGCCATTGCGCGGGAACTCCGGGATCAGATGCCTGGGGCGCAACTGCAGGAAGGTTTTCAGTTTGTCGCCGGTGCTCTTCGCGCGGTTGGTTTGCAGAAGGATTTTGCGCAGCCCTTCGCTGACACTGATCGGCGCATCCGAAGTGGTGTCCACGCCACCGGCGATGCCGCAGTCGATCTGGCCCAGGGCAATCTTGTTCGCCACCAGCAACGCCGCCTCCAGCCCGGTTTCGCATGCCTGCTGGATGTCATAGGCCGGGGTGGCGGGCGACAGGCGCGAACCCAGTACGCACTCGCGCGTGAGGTTCATGTCCCGCGACAGCTTGAGCACCGCCCCGGCGACCACTTCGCCAATGCGCTGGCCGTGCAGGTTGTAACGCTCGATCAGGCCTTCGAGGGCGGCGGTGAGCATCACCTGGTTACTGGCCGTGGCGTAGGGGCCGTTGGAGCGGGCGAAGGGAATCCGGTTACCGCCGATGATCGCGACGCGGCGCAGTTGGGTCATAAGAACTCCTGGTGAATGATTCAAATCGAAAACCGCCCCCTGTAGGAGCGAGCTTGCTCGCGATGAGTTGGAAGGCGACGCATTTCTCGAGACGATACGCGTCATCGTTCACGACCATCGCGAGCAAGCTCGCTCCTACAATGTAACCAAGCGTAGGCCTTATCTCGTGGATCGAACGACTGATCGCCATTCATGGTCCACACTTTGAACCCCAGCTTTCGGAGCGCGTTCCATGTCTGACCGCTATATCGACTTCGCCAACTCGTCCATCGGCCACCGTCTGGTCGGCGCCCTGGGGTTGCCGGCACCGACTCGACTGGAGCGCTGGCAAGCAGGCCGGCTGCGGCCCGTGGAAGGTGCGCTGCTGATCGGCGGCGGGCCGTTGGCCGAACGCGTCAACGCCTTCGCCAACCGCCTGACCGACGCGATCTACAGCTACGGCACCGAGCCTTCGATGGCCACGGCGTGGATTCCCGGCCACGGCCCCAAACTCAAGGCCGTGGTGTACGACGCCAGTGACCTGCTGCACACCGACCAGCTCAAGCAACTGCGCGAATTCTTCCAGCCGCTGATGAAGAACCTCGATCACTGCGCGCATCTGGTGATTCTCGGGCGCGACCCGCAAACCCTGCGCGACCCGTTCGCCGCCAGCGCGCAGCGTGCCCTGGAAGGTTTCAGCCGTTCACTGGCCAAGGAGTTGCGCAGCGGTGGCACCCTGCAACTGATCTACGTCGGCGAAGGTGCCGAGGCGCAGCTGGAAGGCCCGCTGCGGTTTTTCCTCTCGCCCAAAAGCGCCTTCGTCTCCGGGCAGGTCATTCGCCTGAATCCGTGCTCGACGCCCGTCAGCGACTGGACGCGCCCGCTCGCCGGACGCAAGGCACTGGTGACCGGCGCGGCACGGGGCATTGGCGCAGCCATTGCGGAAACCCTGGCCCGTGACGGCGCCGAGGTCATCCTGCTCGACGTGCCACCGGCCAAAACCGATCTCGAAGCTCTCGCCGCACGCCTCGGCGGGCACAGCATCACCCTCGACATCTGCGCCGAAGACGCCGCTGCGCAGTTGATCGAACAGTTGCCCGACGGCCTCGACATCCTGGTGCACAACGCTGGCATCACCCGCGACAAAACCCTGGCCAACATGACCCCGGAATTCTGGGACGCCGTACTGGCGGTCAACCTCAATGCCCCCCAAGTGCTGACCAAGGCCCTGCTCGACGGCGGCACCCTGCACGACAACGGCCGGGTGATCCTGCTGGCGTCCATCAGCGGCATCGCCGGCAATCGCGGGCAAACCAATTACGCGGCGAGCAAGGCCGGGCTTATTGGCCTGGCCCAAGCCTGGGCGCCGCTGCTCAGCGAACGCGGTATCAGCATCAATGCGGTGGCGCCGGGCTTCATCGAAACACAGATGACCGCGCACATCCCCTTCGGCCTGCGCGAAGCCGGACGACGCATGAGCTCCCTCGGCCAGGGCGGCTTGCCACAGGACGTTGCCGAAGCCGTGGCCTGGCTGGCGCAACCGGGCACAGGCGCGTTCACCGGGCAAGCGTTGCGCGTGTGCGGGCAAAGCGTTCTGGGGGCTTAAGGATGATTACCGACTGGCACACACTCAACCGCGAACCCAGCCTGCCGGGGTTATACGCCCGTGCAGCGACGCGACGCAAAATCACCGGCACCACCCTGCCCGACTCCGGCTTGCGTTGCTGGGTCGATGTCGATCCCAAGCGCCTTGCGGCCTATCGCAAAGTCTGCGGCTTCGCCGACAACGGCCTGCTGCCGCCAACCTACCCACACATCCTCGGCTTTGCCTTGCAGATGCAATTGCTCACAGCCAAAGACTTCCCGTTCCCGCTGCTGGGCCTGATTCACCTGAGCAATCGCATCCGCGTGCTGCGCCCCATGGGCGCAGTGAATCGGGTGCGCGTCAGCGTCCAGGTAGAAAACCTGCAACCCCACGCCAAAGGCGCGACATTCGATCTGCTGACCACCCTCGACGACCAACTGGGCCCCTTGTGGGAAGCGCAAAGCCAAATGCTCTGCCGCGGCGTCAAACTCGAAGGCGACCCCCTCGAAGAAAACCTGACACCGAGCCTGGCCCTCAGCGAAATCGAGCACTGGAAAGCCCCCTCCGACATCGGCCGGCAATACGCCAAGGTGTCCGGCGACTACAACCCGATCCACCTCAGCGCAGCCAGCGCCCGACTCTTCGGCTTCCCCACCGCCATCGCTCATGGCTTGTGGAACAAGGCGCGCACGTTGGCGGCATTGGCCGGGCATCTGCCAACAGCGAATGTCGAGATCACGGTGCAGTTCAGGAAACCGGTACGGTTGCCCAGTGAGGTGACATTGCTCGCCAGTGCGCCAAGGTCGATCGGGGATTTGCAGTTAGCGGGCGCCGGGGAACTTGAGCATATGGTTGGGCATTGGCGGCCGGTGGCTTGATAAGGCGGGAATGTACAGCCAGATAATCAGGCCGGCCGGTAGGCCGCCATCGCTAGCAAGCCAGCTCCTACAAGGGATCGACGTATGTCTGGGAGATACTGGTTGGCTGGCAGGCCGCCATCGCTAGCAAGCCAGCTCCTACAAGGGATCGACGTATGTCTGGGAGATACTGGTCGGCCGTTAGGCCGTCATCGCTGGCAAGCCAGCTCCTACAGAAAAGCCGCGTACATCCGCTGCTCTTCACCACTCAACAGGCCGAGCGTTAGCTCGCCTGCAGCTCTTGATCTTGATCCACCCGCCCCCTCGGAAGGCTGAGTGGAGGTGTTCATCCGGGGATTGGCGCGCAGCGCCGTTCGACGCAGTCGAACTCATCGCATGTAGGTGCCAGCGAAGCCAACCGGAGGGCGATGCCCCCGGATGGATACCGGAGCGAAGGAACGCCGAGCCTAGGCGAGGGGCCGGACGCAAGGGGCGAGCGTTTTTTTGGTTATTTTTTTACTGGGCCGGCACTCCGGGCGCTTGTAAAAAAAGTGACTCGCCGTAAGGGCGAAACCGCCAGCCGCCGTTACCGAAAAAACGGATATGCCCCCATCACCTCCTAACCAAGTAAACCTGAGGCAACGGAAACAGATTATTCAGCGTCTCCAACAACCGCACGTGATAAATCGGCTTGCGAAAAAGATCCAACACCTGCAACCGCAACATATCACTCACATCGTCCATATCCGCATGCCCCGACATCACAATCACCGGCAAATGCTCACGAGCCGTATGCTCACGCAACCGCCTGATCAACGACATGCCACTCTCCTCCGGCATGCGCAAATCAGTAATCACCAAAGCAATGTCAGGATGCCGCGTCAGATGCTGCAACGCGAGCTTGACCGAAGTGGCGGTAAAACAATTGAACCCCTCGCCCTCCAGCAACTCCGCCAATTCAAGCAGTGCGTCCTCTTCGTCATCCACCAGAAGCAACTGTTGGCGTGGCTGTGCGAGAGCGTTCATGAGACAACACCTGCATTGGACGAAGCGCTGACGTAAGGAACCGTTTTAAACAATGGCAAATGACCGATTTCCTTGTCACAGCGACCCTGAGATCGTGGTGAACATCGTGGTGACCGCCGTCTTGATCGGCGTCACGAAAGCAGCCAACGCAACCGCCACCATCCCGGCAATCATGGCGTACTCAATGCCCGAAGCCCCCTCGGTGTCCTTGGCGAGGTTTTTGTAGAAAACGATCTCGGATTTGACCTTCTGAACAAGCTTGGAAAAAGACATGACATTCTCCTGGACGACGACGGGTGTTGCACGGACGCAACATGATTCCCCAGTGCCAGCACCAGCATTGTCGGCATTCCCCGGCCCAACAACTGTAAATACGCATTAACACTAAAGTATTAACCGTTTCGTTGACGTCAAAAAACCGGTCATTTCGTCGCAAGTTCGCACTTTCGTTAGATATTTCCCCCACGGTAATGGCATTTCGCTCTAGCTGAGCTACCGTCACATAGCGAAATAGTTCCATGTTCATAGCTGCCTGATTGCGAAGTTGTCTCGTCGGAAAGGACGAGTTTTTGCGCAGCAGGAAAGGGAGAGCCTACATGAACAGCCGTGTCACTCTGGGCCTCGCCGGATTGTTTCTGGTCGGTGCCATCATTGCCGGGTACTGGGGGCTCGCATTGAGTCGTCAGCCGGCCCCTGAACCCGTTGCCCAAACCACCGTCAGCGCAGCGCCCGCCAACGCCCAGGTGCCTGCTCCGGCAGAAGACCCTACCCTTCATCCCGTGGTCGTGCTGATCAACGATGTTGCGCCGTTTGCGCCGATCACCGCCGCCGATGTCACCCTGGAAAAACTGCACACCGTGCCCGCCGGCAGCCTGACCAGCCTTGACCAGGCGATTGGCCGCACACCCTGGCGCGCCCTCCCCGCCGGCAACTGGCTCAACGATGAAAGCTTCGAAGCCGGCAGCAAGCTGTCACGGATGATCCGCCCCGATGAGCGCGCCCTGGCGGTTGCCGTGGACGAAGTGGTCAATGCCGGCGGGCAACTGACACCCGGCGACTATGTCGACGTGCTGCTGTTCCTGCGCATGGACAGCCTCAACGTTCAGCCAACGGCACAACTGGTGGTGCCGGCCTTGCGGGTGCTCGGGGTCGGCGAACAACTGGGCCTGACCAACGACGGCCAGCCTGCCAGCCCGGCGCGCAGCGCCGAAGAAAAACTCAGGCTGGATCAATCGCGCGTCACGGCCCGGACGGTGTTGCTCGCCGTTCCCGAACAACTGGTGAGCCGCCTGATGCTCGCGACCCAGGCCGGCGTGTTGCGCCTGGCCGTGCGCAGCGCCGAGGAAAAACGCCTGGCGCGCTACTGGGCCGGCGAAAGCAACTCGGCTGCCAGCCTGGCCAATGCCAACCGCGAGCTGTTGCAGTTCAGCCAACTGGCCATGACGGCGCCGCCCAAACCAGTCGCGACAAACTCTGCAACCACGCCGCGCAAGCCGAGCGTGGAAGTCATTCGCGGCAACGAAATCACTCAACAAGCACCCTGAATCGAGCAAGGACGCCTTTCCATGCGCAGACGTTTTACGCCGTTGTTCAACGGCATGATCTGGGTCGCTTTGCTCGGCGGCCTGCCAGCCGGTGCGGTCTCGGCGGCGGTGGGCAATTGCGCCACGCTCGGTCCGTTGCCGGCGGCGATGGAAGTCGGCGAAGGGTTGCAACAGGAACTGCAATCGCCGGTGGCCGTCACCCGCGTGGCCGTGGGCGACCCGAAAATTGCCGACGTGCGGGTCAACGGCAGTCAGGCCTTGCTGCTCACCGGCATGGCCCCCGGCGCCACCAGCCTGATGGTCTGGACAGCCTGCGCCAGCGCGCCGCGCCAGAGCATGGTGTTCGTCCAGGGGCGCGCCACCGCCGCCATGACCAGCGCCAGCAAGTTGCCCTCCGATAACCCGTTGCTGCCGTCCCAGGTGCAGACCGACATCCGCTTCGTCGAAGTCAGCCGCACCAAGCTCAAGGAAGCCAGCACCTCGATCTACGGCAAGAACTCGAACTTCCTGTTCGGCTCGCCCGGCACCGTCCCCAACACCGCCGTGACGCCCCGGGTATTCCCGCTGCGCAACCTCGACCCACGCATCGCCGTGCCGAGCATTCCGCTGGCCAACGACATGTTCAACATCGTCGCCGGCGGCGGTAACTTCCTCGCCATTATCAATGCCATGGAAAGCAGCGGTTTTGCCTACACCCTGGCGCGGCCCAGCCTGGTGGCGATCAGCGGACAAAGCGCGAGCTTCCTCGCCGGCGGAGAAATCCCGATTCCGATCCCCAGCGCCAACAGCAACAGCTACTCCATCGAATACAAGGAATTCGGCATCCGCCTGACGCTGACGCCGACCGTGGTCAGCAATGACCAGATCGCCCTCAAGGTCGCGCCCGAAGTCAGCGAACTGGACTACAACAACGCCGTGACCATCGGCGGCACCACGGTACCGGCCTTCACCATCCGACGCACCGACACCAGCATCTCCCTGGCCGATGGCGAGAGCTTTGTCATCAGCGGCTTGATCAGCACGCAAAACACCTCGCAGGTGGACAAGTTTCCGGGGCTGGGCGATATCCCGATTCTCGGCGCGTTTTTTCGCAGCTCTTCGATCAACCGCGAAGAACGCGAACTGCTGATGATCGTCACGCCGCACCTGGTGCAGCCGCTGGCCGCCAACGCCCAACTGCCGTCGCTACCCGGTGAACAACTGCGCAACTACGACCCGAACTGGTATCGAATGTACTTCCTCGAAAACGGCAACTTCGATAAACGCAGCGGGTTATCGCAATGAGCCAGAACCTCAGTCAAACCTTCCTCGCAATCACGCGCAACAGCACCGACCTGGAATGGCTGCAAGGTGCGCTCGCGCCCCTGGGCCAAGTGGTCAGCGCCGGTGGCGGCAGCCTCGATGAACTCCTGGCACTGGTCGACGTGACCTTCGCCAGCCTGGTGTTCATCGGCCTGGACCGCGACCACGTGGTGGCGCAGAGCGCGTTGATCGAAGGCGCGCTGGAAGCCAAGCCGATGCTGGCGATCGTCGCGCTGGGCGACGGCATGGACAACCAGCTGGTACTCAATGCGATGCGCGCCGGGGCCCGGGATTTCGTGGCCTATGGTTCACGCTCCAGTGAAGTCGCAGGGCTGGTGCGGCGCCTGAGCAAACGCCTGCCCGCCGTCACGCCGAATACGCACCTGGGCGGCCTGACCGTGCTGTATGGCGTGCAAAGCAGCGCCGACGGCGCATTGCTGGCCACGCACATGGCGCAAGTGGTGCAAAAGAGCGGTCAACATACGCTGCTGCTGGACCTGGGTTTGCCTCGCGGTGACAGCCTGGCGTTGCTCGGCCTGGAGAGCTCGTTTCACTTCGGCGATGCCTTGCGCCATCTGCGCCGGCTGGACGCCACACTGATCGACAGCGCCTTCACCAGTTGCGCCGAAGGCTTGCGCATCCTCGCTTACGCCGCGGGCGATGAACCACTGGAACACACCAGCGCCGCCGAGTTGTACATGCTCCTCAGCGCCTTGCGCCAACACTTCCAGCACATCGTGGTGAACCTCACCGGGCAGCCGGACAGCGAAGCGCTGCGCACCTTCGTCAGCCATTGCGACAAACTGCTGTGGTACACCGACCAGAACGTTCTCGATTGCCGCCGCAACCTCGCGGTGCTCAATCTGTGGCGCGAAAAAGGCATGAAGCTCGATCACGCCAAATTGCTCGTGGACCGCTACCTGCGCAACGTCGCCCCGGACTCTGACACCCTGGGCAAGACGTTCGGCCTGGAGATCATCGCCACCCTCGCCTACAGCCCGGAAGTACGCCTCAACGCCAAGAACCAAGGCCTGACCTTGTTCGAACTGGCCCCTCGCGAAGGCCTCACCCAGGGCCTGCGCGCCCTCGGCGACCGCCTGGCCAAACGTTCCGAAGGCCTGGCCAAACCCAAGACCGGCTGGTTCAACCGCTTGAGGGGCGCACAATGAACGGTGAAAAACTCTTCGGTTCGCCCCAGCGCGGCGCGGTCGGCAACACCGACCACGAAGGCCTGAAACTGGTGTTGCACCGCTACATCATCGACGCCATCGAAGAGTCCGGGAAAAACCTGCTGGAAGGTTCGCGGCAGGTGCTGTCGCAGTTCGTGATCGACAAAGTGGCCGAGTACATCGCGCGCTTGCACCTGGCGATTTCCCGCTACGAAATGGAGCGTCTGGCCGAAGAGATCGTCGACGAGCTCACCGGTTTCGGCCCGCTGGAAGTGCTGCTGCGCGACACGGCGGTGACCGAGATTCTGGTCAACGGCCCGCACCGGGTGTTTGTCGAACGTGACGGCGTGCTGCATCTGAGCGACTTGCGCTTCATCGATGCGCACCACGTCGAACGCGTCATGCAGCGGATTCTCGCGCCGCTGGGCCGACGCCTCGACGAGTCCTCACCGATGGTCGACGCGCGCCTGCCGGACGGCAGCCGGGTCAACGCGATCATTCCGCCGATTGCCCTCGATGGCCCGTGCCTGTCGATCCGCAAATTCCGCCAGGACATGCTCAAGAGCACCGACCTGATGGCGATGCAGACCATCGACCAAGCGATTTACGAATTCATTCAGGAAGCCGTGGGCAAACGCTGCAACATCCTGATCAGCGGCGGCACCGGCACCGGCAAGACCACGCTGCTGAACATTCTCAGCCAGTTGATCAACCCGCACGAACGCCTGGTCACCATCGAAGACGTCGCCGAACTGCAACTGGGCCACCCTCACGTCGTGCGCCTGGAAACCCGGCCACCGAATGCCGAAGGCCATGGCGAAGTCAAAGCCAGCGACCTGATTCGCAACGCCCTGCGGATGCGGCCGGACCGGATCATCCTCGGCGAAATTCGCGGCGTCGAAGTGGTCGATGTGCTCACCGCCATGAACACCGGCCACGACGGTTCCATGAGTACCGTACACGCCAACAACGCCCAGGATGCGCTGCTGCGCCTGGAGACCCTGGTAGGCCTGACCGGCCGCAGCATCGCCGAACGCACCCTGCGGCAGATGATCTGCGCGGCGCTCGACGTGGTCATCCAGCTCACCCGCATGCCCGACGGTCGCCGCTGCGTCAGCGAAGTGGTGGAAGTCGTCGGCGTGCGAGACGACGTGTATGTCACCAACACCCTGTTCCGTCTCGATCGCCGCACAGGTTTCGGTTTCCTGCGCGAAGCGGTCAACCCGGCGGGCGACAAACTGCGCCGGGACTCGGCGCTGTCTCCTTCGGCGTACTGAGGCCATCGCATGCTCAAACCGGCGCTGCTCATCCTCGTTTGCCTGATCTTTCTCGGGCTGTCGCTGCGCTTGCTCTATAACGGTTTGCGCCAGACCGGCAACGAACGGATTCTCGGGCGCCTGAACCAGGGGCAACCGCAGCGGATCGTGCAGAAATCGTCGTGGGCAGGTCTTGACCGGGCATTCCTGCGCGCCGGCCTCGGGCGCCCCGCCGAACGCCTCGGCCAATGGTTGGCGTTCTGGATACTCGGGGTGCTGCTGGGTTTCGCCCTGGGTGGCTGGATCGGCGCCTTGCTGTTGCTGCTGATACCGCCGGCGGTGGTACGGCTGTTTATCAGCTGGCGTTATCAACGTCGCCTCGCGCGCATGATCGAACAACTGCCGACGCTGCTCGACCATGCCGTGCGCAGCCTGAAATCCGGACGGACCCTGGCCGATGCCGTGCTCGGCGCCATCGATGCCGCCGAAGACCCGCTGAAAAATGCCATGGGCCGGATCCAGCGCAATGTGCAACTGGGGGTCAGCCTGGCGGACGCCACGTCAGACTTCGCCGAACTGTACGAGAAAGATGAACTGCGCCTGTTCGCCCTCGGCTTGAAGGTCAACCACCGCTACGGCGGCAATGCCAGTGAGCTGCTGGAAAACCTGATCAAGATAATCCGCGAACGCGAACAGGCGTCTCGCCAATTGAAAGCCATGACCGGCGAAACCCGAATCACGGCGGTAGTCCTCGCCCTGTTGCCGGTGACGGTCGCCGGCTACTTTCTACTCACCAATCCAACCTATCTGCTTTCCATGTGGCACGACAGCTCGGGGCAAATGATGCTGGCCAGTGCCTTTGGTTTGCAGGTGATCGGTTGCCTGGCGCTGTGGCGCATGATGCGCAGCCTATGAATATGCAGATGCCCTTGCTGGTGAGCGCACTTCTACTGTTCGGCGCCGCACTGTTGCTGCTCAGCGCCTTGCTGGATCAGCAGCGACGCAAGCGCCAGGTGACCCAACGGCTGGACGGCAAGGCGCCGGGCGACAGCCGCCTCAGCCATCTGCTGCACGCCCTGGGCGCCAGCCGCCTGGGGCAGCAGTCGGTGAAAATGGACAATGAAACCCAGACCCTGCTCAACCGCCTGGGCTGGCGCAGCGTACGCCAACGCTCGATGTTCGCCGCCTTGCAGGTGGGCGTACCGCTGCTGGCACTGTCCTTGTGCCTGCTGATCCAGGGACTTTTCTACCCCGACGTGGAGAGCCACTGGATCGCCCCGGCATTCGCCGCCGGCATCGGCTATCTGTTGCCCAAACGCATGCTGGCCGCCGCCGCACAGCGTCGGCAAAAGCAACTGGCAACCGAGACCTCGACCTTTATCTCACTGCTGCGCGTCCTGTTCGAATCGGGCATGGCGGTGGAGCAGTCGCTGCGCGTGCTGAGCCAGGAGGGCAAGCAATTGCTGCCCGCCCTGACCCATGAATTGCGCCTGATTCTGGTCCGTGTCGATTCCGGGCTGGAGCTGGGCGAAGAGCTGAACAAGACCACCCGATTACTCGCGGTAGACGAGTTCACCGACACCTGCGTGATCCTTCAACAGTTGATCCACCAGGGCGGCGGCGCGATGAAATCCTTGCTGGCGCTCAAACAATTGCTCGATGACCGGCGCCTGACGCGCCTGCAGGAATACATCTCCAAGATGTCCGCGAAAATGTCCGTCGTGATGATGCTGTTTCTCTTCCCGGCGTTGTTGATCGTCCTGGCCGGACCGGGCTTCACCGCCCTGTCCCGGGCCTTTGCTTCCTAGAGGGAACCTGATGAAAGCATTGATAGCCGGTTTGAGTCTGCTGCTGTTGAGCGGCTGCGCCAGCAACGGCCAGACACCCTGGAGCGCCCTGACCAGCACCGCCAGTTGCGGCAAGCTGAGCTCCGAGGAACAGCTGTCGATGAACCTCGCCGACGACATGGCCAAGGACGGCAAACTGCACGCCAGCCTGGCCAACCTGCAAAACCTGCCGGACAACCTCGCCGACGTACGCCTGCGCAAGGCCAAGGTCTATCGGCAGTTGGGCCGCAGCGAAGCCGAGCCGTTGTACCGCAGCCTGCTCGGCACTTGCCTGGCGGCCGAAGCCGAACATGGCCTGGGCCAACTCGCCGCCGCCAGCGGCGATAACGGCCAGGCCCAGGCCCACCTGCAACGGGCCGCGCGACTGGCGCCCACCGACGCAAAAGTCCGCAACGACCTGGGCGTGGTGTACCTCAATCAGTTGCGGGTCGAAGACGCCAAATTCGAATTCCTCACCGCCATCGAACTCAAGCAAAGCGATCAACTGGCGGCCGTGAATCTGGTGACCCTGCTGATCTATCAGGACGACTGGAGCCGCGCCGCCGAACTGGTCAGCCGCGTCGGCCTGACCCCGGCCCAGGTCACCGAAGCCCAGGCCCGCGCCGAGAAACTCAAGGCCCCGGCCAGGCCGGGCCCGAGCATCGCCGCGCAAGTCGCCGCCGTATCCCCACAGGCCCTTCAATAGGGAACGCCCAGGATGAAACCGACCACCCTCTACTGCCTCGGCCTGCTGGCCCTGCCCCTCGCCGCCCACGCCATCGACGCCGGCCCGGCGTCGCCACAACAACAGGAAACCGAAGGCTGGCTACAACTGCAGGCCCGCAACAAAGTCGCCTCCGACAAACCCCAAACCGCCAGCGCCACCGAACGCGAACTGGCCATGCAACGCTGGCTGAAAAGCTTTCAGCATGAAATCCCACAGTTCTGGGACCAGGACGCCGGGGGCAAGGTCTATAGCGGCGGGTCGGGAGGCTGACCTGATTTGCCGGTGTTCAGTCCTGCGGATCGAGATTATCCAGCGCCCGATTCACCGCCAGCTCACCCAGCATGATCACCTGCGCAATGCCAAGCAGCGTGTTGCGCTGGGAGCCCTGCAGAAACCCCGCAAAATCACTCGCCATCACACTCGCCGACGCCAGCGATTCACAGGCATGGGCCAGCAGGGTTTCGGTGTCGATGTCTGGGGCGATGAGGAACATTGTGCCGGGTTTGTGTTTGGGGGGATTGGGGGTGGGTTTGATCATGGTGAAGCTCCATTCTTGATTTGGAGTTCGCCATCACTGCGACCAAGCAGAAAGGTGGCGAACCGTACGCAGGTTGGTCGACCAGGGAATGGAAACCCGGCAGGGCCTGAGCCCTCCCACGCACAGCCCGCCATAAAGCGAGCACAAAAATGCCGCTCACGCGGCACTGTGCGCCATTCTAAACCCGGGCGACCAAACCCGATCACTGAATTTGCAGTGACCGATAAAGGCTAGAGATTGCACTTCCGAGGGACAACCTGAAAAACGTGTCGGAGGTTTCCTTGGGGTTTAAGGAAAACTGCACAGTATTGTGTGGGCTGACAGATCGCCATCGCTGGCAAGCCAGCTCCTACAGTGGGTTGGGTACATTCGGAAGAGATTGGGTGGCTGGCAGGCCGCCATCGCTAGCAAGCCAGCTCCTACAGGGATTGAGTACATCTCAAAGAGATTGTCGGCTGGCAGGCCGTCATCGCGAGCAAGCTCGCTCCCACAGAAAAGCAAAAGCAAAAGCCGCGTACACCCGCTGCTCTTCACCACTCATCAGGCCGAGCGTTAGCTCGCCTGCAGCTCTTGATCTTGATCCACCCGCCCCCTCGGGAGGCTGAGTGGAGGTGTTCATCCGGGGAGTGGCGCGCAGCGCCGTTCGACGCAGTCGAACACGCTGCATGTAGGTCGAAGCGAAGCCGACCGGAGGGCAGTGTCCCCGGATGGATACCGGAGCGAAGGAACCCCGAGCCTTAGCGAGGGGCCGTACGCCAGGGGCGAGACCTTTTGGTTCCTTTTGGGGCGTTTGCCAAAAGGGACTCGCCGTAAGGGCGAAACCATAAGCCGCCGTTACAAAAATAACGGATATACACACAAATCAATGCGCCGTAACCCGCTGCCGCCCCCCCGAACTGCTGGGCGACAAAGCCAGAGCCAACTGCGTCCGATTATGCATATGCGTCAACCGCAAAACCTGCGACACATACAACTTCACCGTGTTCTCGGTAATCCCCAACTCACAGGCAATCTGATAATTGGTCTGCCCCTTGCCCACCAACCGCGCCACCTCCAGTTGCCGTGGCGACAGCTGATGGAAAATCGCCGGAATCTCCAGCGCATCGACATCAGCGCCACCCCGCTCACCTGAGTCCACCGCCTGCGGACCACGCCGCACCTTGTCCAGGTCCTGGTACAGATCATCGATCGACTCGGACAAATACTGCAGCTTCTGATTCAAATGCCCCAACTGCAGGTTCTTGTGCTTCTCCTGCAAGGCAATTTCCTGACGCTGCAAACCTTCGAACAACTCATTCAGGTCGATCGGCTTCTGGTAGTAGTCGGCAACGCCAGCACGCAAGGCCTTGATCACGTCCTGCTTGTCGGCATGCCCGGTGAGCATGATCGCCTCGAACGCCCGGTGCTTGCCCGACAGCCGCTGCAGCTCCTGCATCAGCTCAAGGCCATCCATGCCGGGCATGTGCAAGTCCAGCAGCACCAGGCCAATATCGAGGTCTTCGTTGAAACGCTCGATCGCCTGACGACCCGACTCGCAGGGAACACAACGGTAACCTTTGCTCTCCAGAAACTCGCAAAGCTCTTCAACGATCAGAGGCGCATCGTCGACCACAAGGACTTTTACTGCCGAAGTAAACTTGCTCACGTGCAACTCCCTGTCAGGCCAAAGGTTGACCCGTCCCTCACCGACAGCCAGCGGCTGTACAGTCTGAAAAGTAGACGTAGTTTCCGGCTATGTACATACAAGGCTCGATTAGCGGAGCCAGGCCAATGTCAGCAGCATTCCCGCCAGCACGAACGGAGCAAATGGCTGCTTCTTTGACATTCCAGGCACCATATAACAAAGATGGGTTCTAAGCCCTTGACTCATATGAAGCCAGACTCTTGGCGCCAGCAGCAGCCAGAAAACACTGGCCAAACCGGCGCCAATAAACGTACCGAGCACGTGCATACCGTCCGTCGCAAGACCCAGGGCGGCCATGAGTTTCACGTCGCCGCCGCCCAGGCGCCTCATGGAATAACCCGGCAGCGTGAAGCCCAGCGCCAGCAACAACGCCCAGCCCCCCTGTTGCGCCTCGGCGCCCAGCCAGGTCGTGCCGCTCCACAGCAGCCATGCCAGGGCCAGGGCGCCGACGCCCAGGGTCAGGCCATTGGCGATGTGCCGTTGGCGGGCATCCTGTGCGGCGCACAGTGCCAACCAGATCAGTAGGACAAAGCTCTGCATTCGGTAAAAAACGTCCGTTTCGGCTGAATGATTCTATGCTGACATTACACAGTGATGGTCAGGGTAGACGCACTCATGAAAGCCAGCCTCCCCCACAAACAAAAAGGTGCCGCAGCGATTGAGTTCGCCCTGGTGTTCATCATTTTCTTTGGCGTGTTCTACGGCATCATCAGTTACAGCCTGCCGCTGTTGCTGATGCAGTCGTTCAACCAGTCGACCGCCGAAGCCGTGCGCCGCAGCGTGGCGCTGGACCCGGCTACCCCCGGCTACAATGCCGCCCTGATTGCCCGCGCCACAACGGAGCTGACCACGCAAACAGCCTGGATTCCACCGGCCCTGAACTTCGATGCCGCCACCGACGCCACCGTCAACTTCGTGGACGGGTTGCTGACCGTTCGCATCAATTACCCCACCAGTAAAATCAGCGCCGTCATTCCGTTCCTGAATTTGCCGGGCATCGGTCAGGTACCCAATCTGCCGGCCACCCTCACGGCCAGTTCGAGCCTGCAGTTTTGAGCGCTGGGGATAAACTTTTCGGGCGCCTGCTCCACCGCCATCCGCCGCCCCCGCAGGAGTTGCCGGAGACGCTGCGGGTGCAGGGTTTCGGATTGCAGATGCAGCTCAACGCCGAGGGCCGTGTCGTTCAACTGAGCGGGCCGCTGCGCCACTTGCTGGCCCAGCAACCGCCCCGCGCGCAGGCACCGCACCTGCTCGACTTCCTGTTGCCCCACAGCTGCCTGGTCATCGAAGGTGCGCCGACGCACTGGCAGGGCCAGACCCTGGACCTGGATTTTTACAGCCTCAGCGGTCCGCCGCTGCATTTGCGCGGCTGGGTGCAGCCCTTGGCCGAGGCCTGGTTGTTGCAGTTGCTCGACATCGGCGACTTGCTGATGGAGCGCCGACAATCGCGCAACCGCGAGCAATGCCAGGTGCTGGCGATGCAGATCGCCGAACAGTTGCGCCTGTGCAGCCTGACGCGCCTGCCCGACGTACTGGCCGACCAACTGCAATGCCTGACCATGCGTTTTCAGATCCCCTGCATTGCCTTGGCCTTGCTCGATGAGCAGGAACAGGGCTGGCAAATTCACCAGCACTACGGCGCTTTCGATGCACCGCAGCTCTGGCAAAACGGCCAGCGCCTGGGCACCGGGCTGGACAGTCTGAGCGGCTCGGCACCGCAGCACCTGACCCTGCGCGAACACCCGCGCCTGCAGGACACCTTCGGCAATACCGATGGCTTCGCCGTGCCTTACCACGATGCGCATGGGGTGGTCGCCTGGTTGCTGTGCGGTTTCTACACGGCGCCTCAACGCGCCCCCGACGTCACGGAGCGCGACTGGCTGCAAATCACCGCCGCGCTCGCCAGCCCCTTGCTCGAACGCCTGCGCGAGCACCGCCATCATCTGCAACTGGAACGCCTGGAATCGCTGCAAGCCTTGCTCGGCACAGGCTGGTGGGAAGTCTTCAGTGACAGCGACGAGGTGCAGTTGGCGCCTTCGCTGGCCACAGCCCTGAACCTTCAATCGCATTTGTCCGTGCAGAACTGGCTCGATCAGGTGTATCCCGCCGACCGCGAAGAGCTGCGCATGCGCCTGCAAGACTTGCAGGCGTCGGGCGTGCCGCTCCTGATGTGCGTGCGCCTGTTCCGCCCCGACGATGCACCCGAACCCATCTGGTACCGCCTGCAAGGCCAGGCCTTGGGGGTGGGAAAAAACCGTCGGCTGGTGGGTTTCATGCTCGACATCAGCGACATCAAGAATCAGCAGCAGAGCGCCGCCGCCGCCCATGCCCGCCTGGACAATCTGATCGCCAGCTCTCCGGCAGTAATCTATGTGCAGCGATATGACGAAGGCGCGCTGCAACCGGTGTTCTTCAGCGACAGCCTGTTGCCATTGCTCGGCTGGACCCTGGCCGACTGCGCCCCCGGAACGCTGGTCGAGCGGGTGCACCCCGACGACCGCCCGCAGTATTTCGAGCGCACCCGGCAGTTGCTGCGTGAAGGCTCGGTGCGTGCGCGCTATCGCTTGCGCGACAGCCGCGGCGATTATCACTGGCTGCTCGATGAAGCGAAGTTGCTGCGCGACGACCTCGGCTTGCCGGTGGAAGCCGTGGGCCTGTGGCTGGACGTCACCGAAGCGACCCTGGCCACCGAACAGGTTCGCCAGAGTGAGGAACGCTACCGGATTCTGGTGGAAGACTCGCCGGCGATGATCTGCCGCTACCAGCCGGACCTGACCCTGACCTTCGGCAACCGTCCGTTGGCGACCTATCTGGAACTGTCGTCCGAGCAATTGCCGGGGGTGAACCTGGGCAGCTGGATGTCCGCGGAGCAACGCGACGCGTTCACCCAACGGCTGAGCCAGCTGAGCCCCGAGTTTCCGGTGAGCACCGCCGAGATCAACCTGCAACTGCCCGGCCGCGAGCACGCCTGGTGGGTCTGGTCCGATCGCGGGGTCTTCGACGAACAGGGCCGTTTGCTCGAGGTTCAGGCCGTGGGACGCGACAACACCGAGGTGCGGCGCTCACAACAGCAGCTCACGCAAAGCGCGAAAATGGCCACCCTCGGTGAAATGGCCACCGGCCTGGCCCATGAAATCAACCAGCCGTTGAACGTGATGCGCATGGCCATCGTCAATGTGCTCAAGCGCCTCGCCAACGGCGATGTACAGGTCGATTACCTGATCGACAAGCTCAGCCGCATCGACACGCAAGTGCAGCGCGCCGCGCGGGTGGTGGACCACATGCGGGTGTTCGGCCGCCGCTCGGAAATCGAGCAGCAACCGTTCAACCCCGCCCAGGCCATCGAAGGCACGCTGTCGCTGTTGTCCGAGGGCATGCGCGGCAAGGGCATCGACCTGCGCATCAGCGAGACCGGTTTTGACGTGCAGGTGCGCGGCTACGTCGATCAGCTTGAACAGGTGCTGATCAACCTGATGGTCAACGCCCGGGACGCACTGCTGGGCAAGCGCGAGACCCAGCCCGGGTTCAAACCGTGGATTTCGCTGTACGCCGAACAGGATGCGCACTCGGTACGCCTGTGGGTCGAGGACAACGGCGGCGGTATCGACCGGCGTTTGCTGGAGCGCATATTCGAGCCGTTCTTTACCACCAAGGCGGTGGGCGTCGGCACCGGCCTGGGGCTCTCGGTGAGTTACGGCATCGTCGAAAACATGGGCGGCAAACTGAGCGTGAGGAACTCCACCGAGGGTGCGCGCTTCTGCATCGAACTGCCGATCGTGCTGGCGGACTAGATCACCAGGGCAGCTCGACCCGAGTGACAACTGAGATTGGCTCCCACCTCGACTTTGTTCAGGTCGATCCCCAGGCTTGCCAGCAGCGTATTGATCAGCGTGTCCAGCAGCGGGCTGAGCACGGTATTGATCGCATTGACCAGCGCGGTAGCGACATCACTCAAAATGCTCCCCAAACCACCCACGATACTGCCTGAGGGCCCATACATATTGACGCCAAGGTTGCTGACAGTGGTGGTCAGGCTGTTGACGATATTGGTCGTGGTGTAGGCATGGTAAAACGGTGGCTGATTGATCTCCGGCAGGTTGGCCGCTGCCGGCGCTGAATAGACGTGGGGCATGTTGGCATTTTGTGCAATCGGGATGTTGAGCATGATATCGATACCACCGCCGACGCCGGGCCGATGGTTGTAACAGACAGCCGGCAAAACCAGTAGTCGCTGGCAGGTCTGCACACCGATATCAATGACCTTAAGAGGACTGACGTTGTTGGTGGGTGGAACAGAGGATGTACCAAATACATCGGCCGGGTTGATCTGCCCGATCTTCAATCCGATCAGCGTGGTGGTGGTGTTGGTCGTCAGGCTTTTGTTCGTCGCACTCACACAACTGTAAGCAGTGACATAACTCCATGCGCCCGCTGCTTCCAGCGCAATGTCGATCCGTATCGGTGCCGGTAAAAGCTTGATTTCCGGCGTGTCGCACGGCACGAGCAACGCACAGGTCAATGAGTTGACGACGCCCACCAGGTCCAGATGCAGCAAGGCATTCAGGGTGTTGGTCAACGGTGCAACGAGATCGATGACGGCATTGACCAGAGGCGTGATGGCGTCCAGTACCGGCAGGTTGATCGACAACAATGTCTTGACCTGAGCCGTACGGACATAGATGCGGTTGGGGCCCAAAGGGGCCAATGCCGCGTTTTTTGGATTGCCGATTGCAGACAGTTGCGGCGGCTCCATCACCTGCACCCGTGCAGTGATTTGCGCCAATCCTGCGATGTTGATCGGCAAACTCGCGACCAGGGCGTTCTTCTTGTTCGCCAGTTGCACAAACCCTTCGATCAGATCGAACGCTTTCAGATTCACGGCTAGGGCCGAGATATCGGTGCCACTTTCAACATCCAGCAAGTTCCCCAGCACAACGGACGTCGTCCCCGCTGCTACCTTCAGCGCCTGCAAGCTGACGATCGTTGCAGTTGCGCCAAGTGTGCCGTTGGGGTCCAGCACATTGATGGCGGTCTGGATCAATTGGCTGACGTTGACCGTATTGCCCAGCACTTGATCGTAGCCGCCAGCGGTCAGGCCGAGGTCGATTTTCAAGCGATTGAGGTAGCCGAGCAGGCTGATGTTGGTATTGACCAGACCGTTCCAGCCCGCCGCACTGATACTGACGTTACCGCCCAATAATCCCCCAAAAAGCAGACTGGTAATGGCGGCCTTGCTGGTATCGAACGTCAGGGCAGTACTGCGGATCGTCAATGAAGCCAAGGGTGGCGGCAGCGCGGCGACCGCCGTGGCGTTCAGCGTCATCGTTGAACCCGCCGGTGCGCCGCCAACCAGCGCGCCGATGCCTCCGGCAATACTCTGTTGCACGACATGGCTGGCGATAACCCGGATAGCCTCGCTCTTACTTGGGTCTGCACTGAATACTCGAAGGTTGTTGGCATCCAGCGCAAGCACACCGCACGCCACAGCCAAAGCGCGTCCATCGCTGGGTATGGCGAAGCCATTTCGTTGGGCGCTGGCCGTCGCATAGGTGTTCGCGGTCGAACTGGCGGAACAGTCTCCTCCCCTTGTGGCCGCTTCAAGTGCGGCCACGTCGGCAACGCGCTGCAAACTGCGCTTCTCCAAGTACAGTCTGCCGGTATCGACCACCAATAACATGAACCCCAAAGCCAAGGCCAGGGTCAACGCGGCCATCAACCCGATCGCCCCCCGTTGCCGGGCCGGGCCGCGAAACTGCAGGCGGGGAGACATGGCGCACTCCTTTGCCGGCACACTGCCGGGGGCTACCTCCATTGGTGAGAAGCAGTGTAGTCAAGGGTGGCAGAGGCTGCTGGCAACTTGCCAGTGCCGGTACCAAAAAAGGTTCCTCACGCAATCACGCAGGAACTGTAGGAGCCGGCTTGCTGGCGATGGACTCAAGTGCGCCGCGTTCTGTCAGGACGCACGCGTTATCGTTAACGACCATCGCCTACAAGCCGGCGCCTACAGGGACCATACCCACGCGGAAATGAAGTGCCCTCCAAGCCAGTGAAAGCCCCAAAAAAACCCCTGCGAGGGCACAGGGGTTGAGATGTTGGCCGAGGCTAGGAGGCGCGCGGTGGATAGTTGGCCAATATCCGCGTGACCGTTTCCAGGATGGCATCGCGACGATCCGACGGGTTCGGTGTGCGGCTGAGTATCTGTTCATCACTGCCGCGCCACACCAGTTTGCCGTCCTTGCCATCGAGCAGGTCAATCTGGATGGTCGCCACTTTGTAGCTGACATTGCGGGTTTCGTTGTACATCGGGGCGCCGTAATAGCCGTACCACGGGTAGCCCCAGCCGCCGCCGTAGTTGGTGGTCACCTGTTGTTGGCGCTCTTCGACAATCAGGTAGGTCTGCACATTCAAATCACCCTTGGTGCCTGCGGCGGCCGGACGCAGGCCGCGCTGATCCAGTTGATCGGCAACCGCCTGACGGATGCGCTGTTCGGTCAGGTCGCTCTTGATCCGTGGATCATCGGGGCGGTATTGCAGGGCGGGTTCTTTCCAGGCCCAGCTGCGATAGGCCGCAAAATCGCGGCTGGCGTCGAAGTCATGATTGACCTGGTTGGCGGCGCAGGCACTGAGCAGCACGGCCACTGCCAATAAAACAAAACGGCGGAACATGATGATTCTCCGGTTGAAGGCATGATCCTGTGGAATGCTTCTTATCTACAAGAAGCTAACCAGGAGGATACGCCGACATTGCCTTTTCCACAGCCTCCCGTATCGCATCGGCACGTTCGCTTTCGCTGCCACGGTTGCCGGTTTCAGCGCTGGAGCTCCATATCGGCTGACCGCTCTTGGCGTCAAACATGTCCACCTGCACGACCACGACCTGTTCCTGATAGGTACGGATGATCGGCACGGTGGCATAGCCGCCATATCCAGGGCCGTAGCCGTTGTAGCCGCCATAACCACCGCCGTAATAGTCGTCCTGGACCTGGCGCAAGCGGGTTTCCAGGCGCAGGTCGGCGCTGACAAACAGGTCCGCCGGGCGATTGTCGTGCAACGGCCGCAAGCCGCGCTGGTCCAGGGCATTGCTGACCGCCTCGGCGACCTGCGCCGAGTCCGCCCAGGCGGTGCCCGGTGGCAGATGGCCGTTGAGCCAGGCCCAACTGCGGTACTGAGCGTAGTCACGCGGCGCTGCCGGGTAGGCGCTGCGGTCAAAGGTGTTGGCGGCCTGCGGTGGCGCCGGTGGCAGCGGGTTGGACGTGGCGACATAAGGGTTGCTGCCCTGACAAGCCGCCAGGCCCAGGCAGAACAGCAGTACACCCGAATGGTTTTTCATTTCGTGCTCCGCTCAGACAGGCCGACAGATCCAGTGCAGGTAACGCCCAAGCCCGGCAAAGCTCGGGTGACGACGGTGGGCCAGCTCCATTTCCAGCAGATCCACCAGTTCGGCGCGGGCCTGGAATTCCACCGGCATGTAGTCGTGAAAAACCCGCACGCCACTCTGGGTTTCGACCCGCCACAGACCGTCAAGTTGCGCCGCCAGTTCGCGCGGATCAAGCGGCTGTTGCGGGGTCAGGCTCTGTTTTTCGCCGGCCATGTCGTTCTTGCGCATCTTGCGGAAATGGCCCTTGAGCAAGTTGCGATAAATCAGCGCGTCGCGGTTGTAGAACGCCAGGGACAACCAGCCGTCCGCCCTGGTCAGTTGATGCAGCACCGGCAGGATGGCGTGGGGGTCGGCCAGCCATTCCAGCACGGCGTGACACAGCACCAGATCGTAGGGTTCGTTGAGCTGCCCGAGCAGTTCCTGCCACGGTGCCTGAATGAACGTGGCGCTCTGCCCGGCTTCGGCAAAGCGCTGGCGGGCGCCTTCGAGCATCGGTTCGGCCGGCTCGGCGAGGGTCACCTGGTGGCCACGCTGGGCCAGCCACAGCGACATATGGCCAAGGCCGGCGCCGATGTCCAGCACGCGCAACGGACGGTCGGGCAAGGTTTCGGCCAGATCGGCCTGCAACACTGCGAGACGGATCGCGCCTTTGGCACCGCCGTAGATTTTTTCGGCGAAACGGGTCGCCAGTTGATCGAAATGACGGTCGCTCATCAGCTGAACCTCCGTTCGCTGTCCGCCAGTTTGCTGCGCACCACGGCGTCCATGTCCAGGCCCAGTTCGCTGCACAACAGCAACAGATAAAGGACGATATCACCGACTTCCTGTCCGGCGTGGGCGAGTTTGTCCGCCGGCAGCTGGCGCGACTGGTCTTCGCTCAGCCACTGGAAAATCTCCACCAGCTCGGACATTTCCACGCTCGCGGCCATGGCCAGGTTTTTCGGGCTGTGAAATTGCCGCCAGTCATTGCGGTCACGGATGGCGTGCAGGCGTTCGGTCAGTTCAACAAGGTTCATCGGGCTCTCCTGAAGGCGTATAGCTTCGGGGGGATCACAGATGAAGGCAAGGGGCAGCGAAAGCAGGCTCCCACAGGTACAGTGCAACGCTCTATGCTTGTGGGAACTCGGCAGCATGATCGACAGCCCAAGACTCGATTCTCTTCAATCAGGACACCCACTTCATGCAGGTAGAAGGTTTTTTCGAATGGCTCGGCCAGGTACTCGGCTCGGTCATCCGCTTCATCGTTGACGGCCTCGGTGGGCTGTTCAGTCTGTTGAGCAACGCCAGCAGCAATTTTGTCGAGGGCCTGTCCAGGGCACTGGGCATGGACACCTCGGTCGTCAGCATCGTGACCCTGATCCTCGGGCTGATCCTGCTGTGGTCGGCGATCCGCGCCTTTCTCAATGCATCGTTCATCATGGGGATCATCTGGTTGATGCTGGGGCTTTGGTTGCTCAGCTGGATCATTCACTGACACCAGCAATTCCTGTGGGAGCCGGCTTGCCGGCTCCTACATTGGAGCGCGGCATATCCGCAATGTGCCGCTACAATGCCCGCTCCCCCAAGGAGCCCGCATGTCCAACCTGACCGCCGACTGGC
Source organism: Pseudomonas sp. S2_H10 (assembly GCF_054668285.1). NCBI lineage: Bacteria > Pseudomonadati > Pseudomonadota > Gammaproteobacteria > Pseudomonadales > Pseudomonadaceae > Pseudomonas > Pseudomonas sp. S2_H10. The sequence continues at coordinate 4,378,285 of NZ_CP162754.1, read as the reverse complement.
GCGACCGCCCTACCCATCGCCGGGTCTGGGCACTCGCCGCGCCGATGATTCTTTCGAACATTTCCGTACCACTGGTGGCACTGGTCGACAGCACCGTCATCGGCCACCTGCCCCACGCCCATCAACTCGGCGCCGTCGCGGTCGGCGCCAGCCTGTATACCTTCCTTGCCTGGGCCATGGGCTTTTTGCGCATGGGCTCCACCGGGTTCGCCGCCCAGGCGGCCGGGCGCGGGGATGGCGCGGCCTTGCGGCAGGTTCTGTTGCAAGGCCTGTTGCTCGCCTTCGGCCTGGCCGTGGTGTTGGGTGCGGTCGGGGTGCCGTTGAGCGGGGTGGCGCTGCACTTCATGCAACCCTCGGCGGAGCTCGGTCAGTTGACCCGCGAGTTCTTCCATATCCGCCTGTTTGGCCTGCCCGCCGCGCTGGCCAGTTATGCACTGGTCGGCTGGTTCCTCGGCACCCAGAATGCCCGGGCGCCGCTGGCGATTCTGCTGAGCACCAACCTGGTCAACATTGCCCTCAACCTGTGGTTCGTCCTCGGCCTGGAATGGGGCGTGGCGGGGGCTGCCCGGGCCTCGGTGATTGCCGAATGGACCGGTGCGCTGATCGGTTTGCTGATGACCCGCAAAGCCCTGCGCGCCTACCCCGGGCATATCGCCTGGGCGGCATTGGCGCTGTGGCAGAGTTGGCGACCATTGCTGGCGGTCAACCGCGACATCTTCATCCGCAGCCTGGCGCTGCAATCGGTGTTTTTCCTGATCACGGTGCAAGGCGCGCGGCTGGGCGACGCCACGGTCGCGGCCAATGCCCTGTTGCTCAATGGTTTGCTGCTGACCGCCCACGCCCTCGATGGCCTGGCCCACGCCGTCGAAGCGCTGTGCGGGCATGCCCTGGGCGCCCGCGACCGCGATGCGCTGCGCCGTTCATTGGTGGTGGCGGGTGGCTGGTCGTTGCTGGCGAGCCTGGGCTTTGCCGTGCTGTTCCTGTTCGCCGGGCATCTGTTCATCGAGATGCAGACCGACATTCAAAGTGTGCGCGACACCGCGTTCATCTACCTGCCCTACCTCGCCGTACTGCCGCTGATTGCCGTCTGGAGTTACCTGCTCGACGGCCTTTTCATCGGCGCCACCCGCGCCAGGGAAATGCGCAACGGCATGCTGCTGACCGTGGCGCTGGTGCTGCCTTTCGGCTGGGCATTGCAAGGCTTGGGCAACCATGGCCTGTGGACAACCTTTCTGTTGTTCATGCTGCTACGCAGTCTGACCCTCGGCGTGATCGCCTGGCGCCTGCGCCGTAACGATGGCTGGTTTGCCGGCAGCACTCACTGATCGGATCGACCTCATGACCAGGGTCGGTTGTTTTGCCACAGGTGACGCAAATTCTCGAGGCGTTCCTGTTGAGTCCTGCCCGGCAATGGCTGCATGGGCACGGCATCGGGGTACTGCAAGCGCAGCCATATCCAGCCATCAAGCACCGGCCGTTCGCTGAACCCCAACGCCAGTCCTTCCTGCACATGGGCCCACAGGCGGGAGAAATCGGCACCGGTGGATCGGTTCCAGCGCCAGGCATGCTGTTCGAGCAGACAGGTTTGCAGTTTTTCCCGTTGCCCGGCGCTGAGGCTCTCCTCGACCGCCAGCGGCCTGACCGCCAGCCGAGGGTTGGACAAGCGTTGCCAGCCCTCGCTTCCCGTTGCGCGATCCGCCCAACTGCCGCCGAACCAGCGCAACTGATGGATAGGCCCCAGCCAGCGACTCAGTTCAGCGGCATCGCAAGCATCGAAAAAATAGCTCGCCGTGATCGGGTTGTAATAGCTCAAAAGGGCCCGGTGCAGACCCAGCGTGACCGTGAGCATGCGCCGCAAATGCGCCAGCAACGACGCAACGCCGACCTCGCCGACCATCAGCAATCCGGGCCAGCGTTGTCCGTCGACGCTGCATAAATCGAGCAGTGCCGGGCAAGTGCGCAGGTCGACCAGGAGCGGTCCCTGCTCATGCAGCGCATGCCACTCCGTACCCTCGAACAATCCGGTGCAACGGGCCTGGGTAAACATCTGCCGAAATGCGACACCCGCCTGCGGCGTGCCCGGCACATCCAGCAACAGCCACTGCGGGGGTGCCTCGGGCGTGCGTGTGACGATCATGCTCCAGCGCTCTGGCCGAACTGCGTCGCCAGACGACAGGTGCACAACGCCTGTGCGCAATGGTTGAAGCTGCCGCCGCCGGGCAACAGGCACAACATCAGCAATGGCTCTGCCGAGCGCAACCATTGCTCGAGGCCTTCATCATGGCTGCACAAATCCGTGGGTGCATCGGTATCCGTCACCTCGATCGTTGCTGGCGCATGCAGCACCCCGGTTATCTGCGGCCGGTCGGGGTCGCCTTCGACAAAACTCACGACCAGCTCGGTTCCTGCAAGCAATGGCGAGAACGTCTCGGCCTGCAACGGCCCGGCCAATGGCAACCAACAGTGGCTGGGTGCCGCCCCTTCGCCCTGATAAAGCCAGTCGAACTGCACGGGTACCGGTCGTGTCGGGTCGGGGCCTGGTTCCGCGACTTCGACCACCCACGCCCGTTGCAGGCTGTGCATCTGTGGCTTGACCGTCGCACAGGGCGGCTCGAAAGTTGCCGGCCATTGCAGGGCACGGGCCTGATTGTGGTAGGTATCCTGGCTGCCCCAATGCTCAACGCGGGTCAACAACCAGAGGCGATTGCAATCGCTCACCGGATGACCGGACAACGGCATCAGCCGGCCGCTGCGCAATGACCCAAGGTCTGTCCGGCAATCGGCACACTGCGCCGCTGTCACAGCACTGCGCTGTCGTTCGAACTGCCGTACCGCCGGCCGACCGCCCTCGCTGCGAAAAACTGCCGGTTCGCCGGCCGGAAAGCGCTGCTGTTCATCCCCAAACACCACACAGTGCCCGCGGGCCCGGTGTTCGAAGTAGTAGTGAAGGCGTTCCTGGGCGCACAGTCGCTGGAGAAATTGCAGGTCTGACTCTCGATATTGCGTGCAGAAATCCTGGGGCGGGTAGTCACCGCTCAGCTCCAGGCGTCGATCCTTGCCGACAATGCCGTGCTCCTTGAGCACCTGGTCGATAATTTGCGGCACTGAACGGGCGCTGAAGATTCGCTGGCTGAAGCGCTGGTCCAGGCACGCCAGTCTTGGCCCCAGGCGCACCTGGCAGAGTCGGGGTCCCGAGGCATGGTCACGCTGGACGAGTTCCTGCAATTGTCCATGCACCGAGCTTGCGGCTGGCCCGAAATGCAATGAGGCCGGGCGGTACAACAAACTGGCAAGGTCAAGCACCGGGTCATCGATCAGCAGTTCCAGATCGAACACGAAGGGCTCGCTGATGGCTTCTCTACCGGTAAAGGCCAGGACCTCGAAGGAGTCGGGCAAACCTGCAACATCCAGACGAAATGACGGTTCGCTGACTGGATTGAACATCGGCGTTTCTCTACAGGAGGGGCGGCCGGGGATTCTCGCCGAGAGACATGACCGAGTAGAGTGCCGAAAGACAAATTAGGAAATGACCTACGCGAAAAGAAGACCAAATGCTGTGGTTAGTCGAGAACGCGGGAAATTTCGCTTGGAGTAGGAGAATCGCCGCACCAGGTCATCTGAAAATTCCGCGGCAAACGGTAAATTTTCAGACAACCTGATGAGCGTGACGCTTACCTCAGGAAGACAGGTAAGACGAACGGGTCAGCCCCAGGCGCAAGGCATCGAGGAACTGCGTGCGCTCGGTTGCGCTGATGCGGGCACTGGCGCACTTGTCGCGGTAGTGAGTCATCAGCTCCTCCGGCGACAAGTGCACGTAGCGCAGCATGTCTTCGATGGTGTCGTGGGTTTCGATACCGGCGTGGTACACGCTGCCGTCGGCGTTCTGGTAGATGTTCACCGAGTCGGTGTCACCGAACAGGTTGTGCATGTCGCCAAGGATTTCCTGATAGGCGCCGACCAGGAACACACCCAGCAAGTAGTCTTCACCTTCGTTCAGCGCGTGCACCGGCAAACTGGTTTCGATGCTCTGCTCGTCGACGTACTGGTTGATCTTGCCGTCGGAGTCACAGGTCAGGTCTTGCAGCACCGCACGACGCAGCGGCTCTTCGTCGAGGCGATGCAGCGGGATGATCGGCAGGACCTGGTCGATGGCCCAGGTGTCCGGCAGGCTCTGGAACACCGAGAAGTTGCAGATGTATTTGTCCGCCAGCTTGTCGTTGAGTTCGTCCAGCACCTGGCGGTGGGAACGCTGGCGCGCCTTCAGCGAGTTGTGCAGACGACGGCACACGGCGAAGTAGCATTGCTCGGCCAGGGCTTTCTCGGCCAGGGTCATCTTGCCGTCGGCGTACTGCGCTGCCACGTCGCTCATGTAGTGCGTGGCGCGCCAGTAGGTTTCGGTGACCATCTCGATGTCGGTCGGGCCCAACAGGTCTACCAGCCACTGCACGGTTTCCGGCAGCGCTTCCTTGTTCTCGATCTGCGGCACGTCGTCGTTGTGTTTCTCGACGTCGGTCACCTGGATCACCAGCATGGCGTGGTGCGCGGTCAGGGAGCGGCCGCTTTCGGAGAAGATGTTCGGGTGCGGCAGACTCTGCGCATCGCAGAATTCCTTGAGCATCCCGACCACAACACCGGCGTAATCGTCCATGTCGTAGTTGATCGAACTGGCGTTACGCGAGTGGGTACCGTCGTAGTCCACGCCCAGGCCGCCGCCGACGTCGATGTGGTCCACCGGCAGGCCGAGGTTGCGCAACTCGCCGTAGTAACGGATCGCTTCCTTGAAACCGTGCTGGTAGTCCGCCAGGTTGGCGATCTGCGAGCCCATGTGGAAGTGCAGCAGGCGAATTCCCTGGTCCAGGCCGGCCGCGCGGAAACGCTCGACCACCGACAGCAGTTGCGCCGCCGACAGGCCGAACTTGGATTTCTCGCCGCCGGTGTCTGCCCACTTGCTCGACGCCAGGGACGACAGGCGCACGCGCAGGCCGACCTGGGGCTTGACCTTCAGCGAGTTGGCTTCTTCGATCACCAGGCCGACTTCGGATTCTTTCTCGATCACGATAAACACGTTGTGGCCGAGCTTCTGGCCCATCAACGCCAGGCGGATGAACTCGCGGTCCTTGTAACCGTTGCAGACGATGGTGCCGCCCTTCGGCGCCAGTGCCAGCACCGCCAGCAGCTCTGGCTTGGAGCCGGCTTCCAGGCCGATGGAGACGTTCTGGGTGGCGATGATGTTCTCGATCACCGCTTCCTGCTGGTTCACCTTGATCGGGTACAGCGCGGTGTACTTGCTCTGGTATTCCAGACGCTCGATGTTGGCGTCGAACGCGCCGGTCAGCTGACGCACGCGGTCTTGCAGAATGTCCGGGAAGCGGACCAGCAACGGCAAGGACAGGCCGCTTTTGCGCAGCTGGTCGACTTGCTCGAACAGGTCGATAGGCGAACTGCTCGGACCGTTCGGACGAACTTCGACGCGACCGGCATCATTGATCGCGAAATACCCGGCCCCCCAATGGCGAATCCCGTAAACACTGCGGCTGTCCGCAACTGTCCATTGGCTGCCATCGTCTTTGCGTGTGCGTCGTACGGACATCGAAGTCCCCTATAAAGAAGTCATAGTGCGTCGCCTGGGTTCAGGCCGGCGCAGTCTAAAGAATGAAAATGACGGTTCGTCAACGAGGCAATAGACCCCGTCGACCGCAACGAGTTTAGAAACCGGTCATGAACAGGCTCTGTGAAAACCATGTGGGCGACGCCAGGCCTGAATGCCATCAGGACCGGATCAAGCCGAGGGTGGTTTTCACAGAGGCTGCTAGCCGCCGGACTTCTTCGCTTTGAAACCGGACTTGATCAGTTCTGCCAAGAGTAGCTCGACATGATCGCCCTGGATCTCGATGACACCGTCTTTCAGCGCCCCACCGGTACCGCAACGTTTTTTCAACGTCGTGGCCAGTTCCCTGAGCGCGTCTTCAGCCAATGGCACGCCGGTGATGGTGGTCACCGTCTTGCCGCCACGGCCCTTGCTTTCACGACGCACGCGCGCGATGCCGTCGCCGGCCGGGATAACGGTCTGTTTGCAGATGCAGGCGTCCACCGGTTTACTGCATTCCGGGCAATGACGACCTGCGTCGGTGGAAAATACCAGGCCGCCCAGGGCGGCGAAGGATGCGGCTTTTTTGGCCACCGGCAATCCTCTTCGGAGGACAAAGACTGGTCGCAGCACTTGGCAAGGCTATCGACCGCGAAGCCCCACTCAGGCAGGGGCAGCGCTACTGAAACGGTACAACATTCACTTCACTGTAGGAGCGAGCTTGCTCGCGATGAGCTCAAAGGCGACGCGTTCATTCTGGATGCCCGCGTTATCGTTGACGTCCATCGCGAGCAAGCTCGCTCCTACAGATGAAGCAATACCGGTTCAGTTTGAAAAGGTCGCGCAGTGTAACGGCAAAAACGCTGATTGCTAAGAGCCAATCAGCGCCAATTTATAGCTGTTTTGCGACGTTGCCTTGTTGAGCCTTCAGATAGCGCTTCAACGCCGCCAGCGAGTCCGGGCAATAAGGCTTTTGCCCGATTTCCAGCATGACCTGATCGATGGGGATAAAGCGCGCTTCAAGCACCTCTTCCGGTTGCAGGATCAACGGGCCGTCCCACACCGCCGAGAACGCCGAGCACCACAGGCGATTGCCGGTGTCCTCGAAGAAAAAGTGGTCATGGGCGGTCAGTTCCACGCCGCTCACGCCCAGCTCTTCCTCCAGCTCCCGGGCTGCCGATTCGGCATAGGTTTCAGTGGCGAGCACCATGCCGCCCGCCGCCACGTCCCAGTAGCCGGGATAGATTGCCTTGCTCAGGGTGCGGCGATGCACGCACAACTCGCCAGCGGAATTGAACAACATGATGTAGGTGCCGCGCCCGATCAGCCCGCGCTCGCGCAAGTCGGAACGGACCAGGGCGCCGAGCAGGTTGTCGTGCTCGTCGACCCAGGCGATCTGTTCGGCATCGGAAGCTGCGCGGTGCGCGGCTTCCCTGGTGTTATCGACCATGACTCAGCCCTGATTGAGCAGTTGACGCAAATCGATCACCGCCGCGTTGGCCCGGGAAATGTAGTTGGCCATGACCAGCGAGTGGTTGGCCAGCACGCCGAAGCCGCTGCCGTTGAGGATCATCGGGCTCCACACCGGCTCCTGCGACGCTTCCAGTTCACGAATGATCTGGCGCACGCTGACCGTGGCGTTCTTCTTGGCCAGCACGTCGGCGAAGTCGACTTCGATGGCGCGCAGCAAATGCGACAAGGCCCAGGCCTGGCCACGAGCTTCGTAGAACACATTGTCGATCTGCATCCATGGCGTTTCGACGATCTCTTCATCAACCTGCGGTGCCACACCCGGCGTCACCACCTCGGTCTTCAGCGCAGTGTTGAGCTTGACCCGGCCCACACTGGCCGACAGCCGTTGCGACAGCGAACCCAGACGGGTGCCGACATCCCCCAGCCAGTTGTTCAGGTTGTCGGCGCGGGCATAGAACAGCGCGCTTTTCTGGTTCGGATCGGACAGGCGCGCCTGATAGCGGCTCAGGGAATTGATGCCTTCCTGGTACTCGGACTCGCTGGATGGCAGCACCCAGCTTTTGTTGTCGAAGTTGAAACGCGGCTCGGCCTTGGCCAGGTCGGCGTCTTCGGCGGACTGCGACTGCGAACGGGCGAAGTCTTTACGCAATGCCCGGCTCAGGTCGCGGACCTGCACCAGCACGCCGTATTCCCAGCTCGGCATGTTGTCCATCCACAGGCCTGGCGGGAACCGGTCGTTGGAAATATAGCCGCCCGGCTTGGTCAGCAAAGTGCCGGCGACAGTCTTGAGGGTTTCCACCGTGGTGTAGCCGACGACCATCTGCCTGCCTTCTTTCTCGGCCGCCAGTTGTGCGGTTTGCTGGACCGGGAACAGCGCCGGCTCCTGGCTCCAGTACCAGCCCAGGACACTCGCCACCAACAGGTAGATGCCCAGCAGAGTGGCCAGCGCCCGGCTGAACAGCAGGCCGCCCAAATAACTGCGGGTCTCCGACTTGGGTTCAGCGGCACGTTCAGGCGCACTGCCTGTGCGGTTCTTCCAGTCCAGCATGGCGATTTCCTTTCAAGCTTTTGGGTTCAACGGTTCGACAACAACCATACAACAACGTGCCTTGGCCCGGCACCCGCCATTGCACCAATGTGGAAAATTACCGGGCTGGCGTCTAAGGGAATCCCTTAGCCCCCGAGACCCGGAAAGCCGGACTGATCAACACTGGCCAGCCCTGCGATGTCAGCCACGCTCCAACTGCCAACCCAAGTCGGTCAAGTGCCTTGATTAAAGCACTTCGCCCCCGCACACCGCGACTTTCAAGGCCAGAACAAGACCGACCGGTCACAAACTGAATGAGCTCGCATTACAGATTATTGACGTACAGCACTCATGTTACCGAAAAGTGGTGCTAGCATAGAGCCACCAGTCGACCTCAGTGTGCACCCTAACTAGTAGTCAGGATATGACCGAGCCAGAAGACCCCAGCCGCGAGCGCCTCAAGCACCACTTTGCCCAGCGGGTAATTCATCAGGCTCGTCAGATTCTTGAGATATGGCAGCGCCTGCAACGCAGCGAGTGGTCCACCGCCGACCTTTCGGAACTGAGCGAGGCCAATCTGCGCCTGCTGCGTTTCGCCGAGCGCTTCGAGCAACCGGAACACACGCAACTGGCGCGCCACATCGGCCTGTCCCTGGAGGCGGTGGACGCCAACCGCGGACGCCTGAGCAGCGGTCTGATCACCGACCTCAATCGCCTGATGCAGCGCCTGTCGCGCACCGGTTTGCGGCATGGCGACCAACTCGATCAGACCTTCCTGCCGCCGTTGCGCAAGCCCATCTATGTAATGCTGCAGGATCACGACCGCGCCGAGCGCCTGGCCAAGCAACTGGAGTTCTTCGGCCTCAGCGCCCAGTCCCTGGACAGCGTAGACGCGTTTCGCTCCTCGATGATCGAGCGCTTGCCGGCGGCGATTGTCATGGACGTGGATTTCAGTGGCGCCGGCGTCGGCCTGAAACTGGCTGCCGAAGCCCAGGAAGGCCTCGATCATCAGCTGCCGCTGTTGTTCTTCAGCCTGCACGAAACCGATACCCCGACCCGCCTGGCCGCCGTGCGCGCCGGTGGCCAGGAGTTCCTCACCGGCACCCTCGAAGCGTCGAGCCTGCTGGAGAAAATCGAGGTCCTGACCTGCGTCGCCCAGTACGAGCCTTATAAAGTGCTGATCATCGACGACTCTCGGGCCCAGGCCCTGCACACCGAACGCCTGCTCAACAGCGCCGGGATCGTCACCCGCACGCTCATCGAGCCGATCCAGGCCATGGCCGAACTGGCGGACTTCCAGCCGGACCTGATCATCCTCGACATGTACATGCCGGCCTGCACCGGTACGGAACTGGCCAAGGTGATCCGCCACAACGACCGCTACGTCAGCGTGCCGATCATCTACCTGTCGGCCGAAGACGACCTGGACAAACAGCTCGACGCCATGAGCGAGGGCGGCGACGACTTCCTGACCAAGCCGATCAAGCCCCGGCACCTGATCACCACCGTGCGCAACCGCGCAGCCAGAGCGCGCAACCTCAAGGCGCGGATGGTCCGCGACAGCCTCACAGGCCTGTACAACCACACGCACATCCTGCAATTGCTCGAAGACTGCTCGTTCCGCGCCCGCCGCGAGGACAAGCCGCTGAGCTTTGCCATGCTCGACATCGACCATTTCAAGCGGGTCAACGACAGCCACGGCCACCCCATGGGCGACCGGGTGATCAAGAGCCTGGCGCTGTTTCTCAAGCAACGCCTGCGCAAAACCGACTTCATCGGGCGCTACGGTGGCGAAGAGTTTGCCATTGTCATGCCGGACACCGACCTCGAAGCAGCGCACAACGTGCTCGATGAAATCAGGCAGCGCTTTGCCGAAATTCACTACCCCGCTCAACCCCAGGATTTGTGGTGCACCTTCAGTGCCGGGGTGGTCGAGCTGTGTGATGAGTCCGACAGCCTGTTGATGGCCAGTCAGGCCGATGAGGCGCTGTATCGCGCCAAACATGGTGGACGCAACCGCGTACAGGCCGCTCGTGCATCAAAGCAAAGTGCCACTTTTTTATCGGAATCGACCGATACAGTCATAACCCTGTAACAGAAACGCAATAACTTCAGGCACTTACCATTTCTGCCGTTGGTAGTCCGTAAATGCGCCTGAAGCTGCTGACCAATCTCAATACCCTCCTTCTGGTGGCCGTGTGCGTGGCCCTCGGCGCTACGCTGTGGTGGTCGCAAAAAGCCCTTGAGCGTCCGTATCTATTGATGGAGCGCTACCTGGGCCTGTCGCAGCAGTTTCAGAATGAGGTCGCCCGCAGCGTCGAGGATTACCTTGGCAGCGGCGATGCCCTGCGCCTGAGCAGTGCCGCCCAAGGTATCGCCAGCCTGCAAAAACAACTCGACGAATTGCCACCCGCCCTGGCCGAGACGCTGCGCCCCAGCCTGTCGACCCTTGAAGAATTCAGCAAGACCGACCTGCTGGCGGCCGGTAAACTGGCAGGCGATCCGCAGGCCCTGCTGCTGCAGGCCGAGCGCGAACTGGGCGCCAGTCTCGATCAGCTCAGCCAGTACGCCAGCGGTAATGCGGACTACCTGACGCCGCTGCTCAGCGCAGCGCAGCACCTGGGTAAATTGTCCCTGGCGCGGGACAAACTGGTCAGCAGCGGCCGCAGTGAACTGGCCGCCGATGTCGAACGTGAAGTAGCCAACATCCGCACCCAGGCTGAAAAACTGGACGCCCTGCCATTGCTGGGCGTGACCACCAGCAGCGAGTCGAATACCGACGATTTCGCCTCGATGATGGGCCTTGAGAACAAGGAAAAAACCGTCGCCGAAGATGCCGGCATCGGTCTCAAGCGCGAGCTCAACAGCCTGCTCAGCCGCTACCCGGCCGAGCTCTCGCGTACCCGCGATCAAATCCAGAAGCGTGCCGACCTCAGTAGCGCGACGCACTTGAAAATCGCCGAGGTTCAGCAAGCCATTGCCGGGCTGGAACCGGTGGTGCGCGCCCAGCACGGGCAGATCCAGGGTGAAGTGCGGCTGATGCAAGGCGTGATGATCGGCTTGATTCTGTTGATCGCCCTGCTGATCGACACCTTGCAGCGCAAACTCGCCCGGACCCTGACCAACCTCGCCCCGGCCCTGTCGACCTGGGCCGAAGGCGACTTCAGCCGCGACATTCAACTGGGCAACACCAACCGCGAGCTGCATGACATTGAAGCCTCGCTCAACCGCTTGCGCGCCTATCTGGTGGACCTGGTGGGGACCATTCGCCGCAACGCCGAACAAGTGGCCGGCAGTAGCCGCACCTTGGCCGACCTCAGCAACGACTTGCACAGCGGAGCCGAGCATCAGGCCGGCGACACGGCACTGATCCGCGATTCCCTCAGCGAACTGGAAGCGACCATTCAACAAGTCGCCGGGGATGCCAGCCAGGCCGCCGACGCCAGCCGCCACGCGGGCCTGGCCGTGGAGCATGGGCAGAAAGTCATCGGCCTGAGCCTCACCGGCCTGCATGCGCTGGTGGATGAAGTGCAAGGCAACGCACAAATGATCGAACACCTGGCCGAAGAGTCGGCGACCATCGGTGGCGTGTTGACGGTGATCCGCTCGATTGCCGACCAGACCAACCTGCTGGCCCTGAACGCAGCCATCGAAGCGGCCCGGGCCGGGGAGATGGGCCGCGGCTTTGCCGTGGTGGCCGAAGAGGTGCGCTCACTGGCGCAGCGGACCGCCGGGGCCACGGCAGAAATCCAGACACTGATCGCGGGGCTGCAAACCGCCGCGCGGCAATCGGTGGAAGGCATGCGCGCCCAGGTCGAACACGCCGAAGCCACGGCCAACCAGGCCCAGGCCGCCGATGGTGCGCTGGATAAAATCGTCGGGGCGATCCAGACCATTTCCGACACGGCCGTGCGCATCGCCGATGTCACGGCCCAGCAGAGCGGCGCTGTCAGCGAGATTCGTGACCACAGTGAGCGGATTCACCAGTTGGGCGGGGATAACCTGCTGCGCATTGGCGAAGGCCGTGAGCAGGGAGAAAATCTTCTGGTGCTGGGTGGTCGATTGCATACAGCCGTTCAGGCTTTTCGCGTCTGACAGATAGCTATCGCGGGCAAGCCCGCTCCCACAGGGTTCTCGGTAGTACACAATGTTCGTGCTCACTGAAGATCACTGTGGGAGCGGGCTTGCCCGCGATGGCGTCAGTGCACTCACCACACATCCTTGGCTCTGCACACCGAACGACTGTCCGCTATCATCCCCCCAATTCCGATACGCGAGATCGTCATGCGCCGTTTGCTCTGCCTGCTGTTTCTAGTGTTCGCCCTGCCGGCCAGCGCCACTGGCTTGCTGGAGGATCGCCCCAGTTCGACCCTGGGCTCGATCAACAACAGCGCCGACTTCCTGCCCGTGCGTGAAGCCTTCCAGTTGAGCCTGGTAGAGAGCACACCGCAATCGATCAAACTGCGTTTCGTCGCCACCGAAGGTTATTACCTCTACCGTCACCGTTTTCAGTTCCGCGCCGATCCGGCCGAAGTCGTTCTCGGCGCGGCAAAACTGCCCGATGGCCAGAAAAAGCACGATGAATACTTCGGCGACGTCGAGGTCTATCACGGCATTCTCGACGTCGAGTTGCCGCGCACCGACCAACGCGCCTTCACCCTGGCCGTGACCTATCAGGGATGCGCCGACAAAGGCCTGTGTTATCCGCCGGAAACCGAGCGTTTGAGCATCGACGGCAGTGGTGCCGCGACAACGGCTTACTCATGGAGCTGGCGCGAACTGGCGTTGTTTTTCCTCGCCGGCCTGGGCCTGACCTTCACGCCCTGCGTGCTGCCCATGCTGCCGATCCTGTCCGGTGTAGTGCTGCGCGGCCAGGTCGGTGGCTGGCGCGGCTTCAATCTGTCACTGGCCTATGTGCTGCCGATGGCCGCGTGTTTTGCCCTGCTCGGCGCGTTGATGGGCCTGTTCGGTGCCCAGCTCAATCTGCAGGCGCGATTGCAGTCGGCCTGGGTGCTGGTGCCTTTCGCGATGTTTTTTGCGCTGTTCGCGCTGGCGATGTTCGGCGTCTTCGAACTGAAACTGCCACATGCCATCAGCAGTCGCCTGGACCGCATCGCCGGTCGTACCGAAGGCGGTTCGCTGTGGGGCGCCGCGGTGCTCGGCGTGGTCTCCAGTTTGCTGGTTTCACCCTGTGTTTCGGCGCCGTTGGCCGGTGCGTTGCTGTACATCAGCGCCAGTGGCGATGCGCTGGGCGGCGGTCTGAAGCTGTTCATGCTCGGCCTCGGCATGGGTGCGCCGCTGTTGCTGGTGGCCACCGGCGGTGCTGCCTGGCTGCCGAAAAGCGGTCCATGGCTGGTCTACGTGAAAAACGCGATTGGTGTGTTGTTGCTCGGACTGGCGATCGCCCTGCTCAGCCGTGTCTTGCCCGGCCAGGTCACCTTGCTGTTGATCGGGCTGCTGGCCGGTGGCGCAGGCTTGTTCATGGGTGCGCTGGAGTTCGTCTACAAGCCGCCGCGCAAGCGCCTCGGGCAGTTGCTCGGAATATTCCTGGTGTTTTACGCCCTGGCCTGCTGGTACGGCGCGTTCAGCGGCCAGACCGATCCGTTCAATCCCATTGGCCAGCCGCGCGTCGTCGAAAGCAACCAGCCTGTACAAGGCATCGGTGCCTGGCAAACCGTCAGCACTTCCGCCGATCTCGACCGCGTACTCGCCGAGGCCCGGTCGTCCGGCACTCCGCTGCTGCTCGACTGGTACGCCGACTGGTGCATCAGCTGCAAAGTCATCGAGCATGAGGTGCTGAAGGACCCGATCGTCGTCGAACGCCTGAAGGGCTACCGGCTGATCCGCGTCGACATCACCGCCAATAATGCCGAGCAACGCACCTTGCTCGACCGTTATCAGTTGTTCGGTCCACCGGCCTTGATGTTTTTCGGCAAGGACGGCGTCGAACGCGCCGATGTGCGGGTGATTGGCGAGATCAACGCCAAAGACTTCGCCGAACGTGTTACCCGGGCGAATGACCACATTTAATCAAGCAGTCATATATTTTGCGCAAACATCGGTCATCGTGCTGGCTATTGCAGAGAACTGGACAGTCACAAAGGCTTTGCGGCATAGTCGCCGGGTTCTGACAACTGCACACAGATAACAAAGGAACCGCCGATGGCGACGCTACTCGTTCTGCATGGCCCCAACCTGAACTTGCTCGGCACCCGTGAACCGGGCACCTATGGCGCCACGACGCTGGCGCAGATCAACCAGGACCTGGAACGCCGCGCCCGTGAAGCCGGTCACCATTTGCTGTACCTGCAGAGCAACGCCGAGTACGAATTGATCGACCGCATCCACGCCGCGCGCGGCGAAGGCGTCGATTTCATTCTGATCAATCCAGCAGCTTTTACACATACAAGTGTCGCATTACGTGACGCGCTGCTGGCGGTGAGCATCCCATTCATCGAAGTGCATTTGTCTAACGTGCACAAACGCGAACCTTTCCGCCATCACTCTTACTTCTCCGACGTAGCGGTGGGAGTGATCTGCGGCCTTGGCGCCAGCGGTTATCGACTGGCCCTGGAGGCCGCCCTGGAACAGCTTGAACAACAAGTTAACCGCCCCTGACCGACCCTTGGGAGTTGATGATTCATGGATATCCGTAAAGTTAAGAAACTGATCGAATTGCTGGAAGAGTCCGGCATCGACGAGCTCGAGATCAAGGAAGGCGAAGAGTCCGTACGCATCAGCCGTCATAGCAAGACCCCGGCTCAGCAGTACTACGCGCCGGCTCCGATGCCTGCTCCGGTTGCCGCGCCTGCCGCCGCTCCGGCTGCCGCTGCCGCACCTGTTGCCGCGGCCGCTCCGGCACTGAACGGCACCGTTGCCCGTTCGCCGATGGTTGGTACGTTCTATCGCAAGTCTTCGCCAACCTCGCCGTCCTTCGTTGAAGTCGGCCAGACCGTGAAGAAAGGCGACACCCTGTGCATCGTTGAAGCCATGAAGATGATGAACCACATCGAAGCTGAAACCAGCGGTGTGATCGAATCCATCCTCGTCGAAGACGGCCAGCCGGTTGAGTACGACCAACCGCTGTTCACCATCGTTTGAACCGCGGAGAGCCTTTGATGACTGCGAAGTTGGAAAAAGTTCTGATCGCCAACCGCGGTGAGATCGCCCTGCGGATCCTGCGCGCCTGCAAAGAAATGGGCATCAAGACCGTCGCCGTTTACTCCAAGGCTGACAAGGAACTGATGCACCTGGGCCTGGCAGACGAATCCGTCTGCATCGGTCCGGCATCGGCCGCCCACTCCTACCTGCACATTCCGGCAATCATTGCCGCGGCCGAAGTGACTGGCGCCACCGCCATTCACCCTGGCTACGGCTTCCTTGCGGAAAACGCCGACTTCGCCGAACAGGTCGAGAATTCCGGCTTCGCGTTCATTGGCCCGAAAGCCGACACCATTCGCCTGATGGGCGACAAGGTATCGGCCAAGCACGCCATGATCGCCGCCGGCGTACCGACCGTTCCGGGCTCTGACGGCCCGCTGCCGGAAGACGAAGAAACCGCTCTGCGCATTGGTCGCGAAGTCGGTTACCCGGTGATCATCAAGGCCGCTGGCGGCGGCGGTGGTCGCGGCATGCGCGTTGTGCATAAAGAAGAAGACCTGATCTCCTTCGCCAAACTGACCCGCACCGAAGCTGGCGCGGCGTTCGGCAACCCGATGGTCTATCTGGAAAAGTTCCTGACCAACCCACGTCACGTGGAAGTCCAGGTACTTTCCGATGGCCAGGGCCAGGCTATCCATCTGGGCGACCGCGACTGCTCGCTGCAACGTCGTCACCAGAAGGTTCTCGAAGAAGCGCCGGCACCGGGCATCGACGAACAGGCCCGCGAGGAAGTTCTGGCTCGCTGCGTCAAGGCGTGCATCGACATCGGTTATCGTGGCGCGGGCACTTTCGAGTTCCTGTACGAAAACGGTCGTTTCTACTTCATCGAGATGAACACTCGTGTCCAGGTAGAGCACCCGGTTTCGGAAATGGTCACCGGTATCGACATCGTCAAGGAGATGCTCAGCATCGCCGCCGGCAACAAGCTGTCGTTCACCCAGGATGACGTGGTCATCCGCGGTCACGCGCTGGAATGCCGGATCAACGCCGAAGACCCGAAAACCTTCATGCCGAGCCCGGGCACGGTCAAGCATTTCCACGCCCCAGGCGGCAACGGCGTTCGCGTCGATTCGCACCTGTACAGTGGTTATGCCGTTCCGCCGAACTACGACTCGTTGATCGGCAAGCTGATCACTTACGGGGCAACCCGTGACGAAGCCATGGCGCGCATGCGCAATGCGCTGGACGAGATCGTTGTCGACGGGATCAAGACCAACATCCCGCTGCACCGCGACCTGACCCGCGATGAAGGCTTCTGCAAAGGGGGCGTGAACATTCACTACCTCGAGCACAAGCTGGCTGGCGAGAAGCACTAAGCTTCGACCCGATCAACAAGGCCGCCTTCGGGCGGCTTTGTTGTTTCTGAAGGTTTCAAAAATCCCCCTGTGGGAGCGAGCTTGCTCGCGAAGAGGCCACTACATTCAACCTAGATGTCGACTGACACACCGTCTTCGCGAGCAGGCTCGCTCCCACAGGATTGCGAACGGCTCAAGACAAGCACCAGCCCCAAGCTCATCCCACTCCCACAAAACCCCCGCTCTCGCGTAAACTTGCGCGCTTCTCGCAGCCCGCTAGGCTGCTATCAACATTTTTCAAAGGTGCCCGCCATGCCTTGGCTGCAAGTACGTCTCGCCATCAGCCCGGAACAAGCCGAAACCTATGAAGACGCTTTCCTTGAAGTGGGCGCCGTGTCGGTGACCTTCATGGACGCCGAAGATCAGCCGATCTTCGAGCCGGAACTCAACACCACCCCGCTGTGGTCGCACACGCACCTGCTGGCCCTGTTCGAGGGGGGCACCGAGCCCGGCCCGGTACTGGCCCACCTGGAACTGCTGACCGGCAGCCCGCTGCCTGAACACCACAGCGAAGTGATCGAAGACCAGGACTGGGAACGCAGCTGGATGGACGGTTTCCAGCCCATGCAATTCGGCCAGCGCCTGTGGATCGTGCCGAGCTGGCACGCCGCACCGCAACCTGACGCGGTGAACCTGCTGCTGGACCCGGGCCTGGCATTCGGCACAGGCACCCACCCGACCACCGCACTGTGCCTGGAATGGCTCGACGGTCAGGACCTGAAGGGCTGCAACGTGCTGGACTTCGGCTGCGGCTCGGGGATCCTGGCGATTGCCGCACTGTTGCTCGGCGCCAAGGAAGCCGTGGGCACCGACATCGACGTGCAGGCGCTGGAAGCCTCCCGCGACAACGCCGGGCGCAACAACATTGCCGAACACCTGTTCCCGCTGTACCTGCCCGAAGACTTGCCGCAAGTGCAGGCCGACGTGCTGGTGGCCAACATTCTCGCCGGCCCGCTGGTCTCGCTGGCGCCGCAGTTGTCCGGCCTGGTCAAGTCGGGCGGTCGCCTGGCGCTGTCGGGCATCCTCGCCGAACAGGGTGATGACGTCGCTGCCGCCTACGCCAAGGACTTCGATCTGGACCCGATCGCCAATCGCGATGGCTGGGTGCGCATCACTGGCCGTCGGCGCTAGAATGAGCATCTGCATAATCCGGATCGCCGCATGACCGATAGCTTCGTCACCCAGTGCCCGCATTGCCAAACCAGCTTCCGCGTCAGCCATGCCCAATTGAGCGTGGCTCGCGGGGTAGTTCGTTGCGGCTCCTGCCTGCAGGTGTTCAATGCCGCCAAGCAGTTGCTTGAACAGGCCGGCAAAGAGCCCGTTGCGCCGATCGCTGCGGTCATCGCCGAAACACCGGAACCCGCAGAACCGCGCGCCATCAGCCAAAAGCAATGGAGCGCGACCGAACTGGACCTGGACACTCTCGACCTCGACGAAGAACTCGCCCGGCTCGAGCAGCGGGAAATCCAGCCGACCACCGAACTCGGCCGCCATCGCGACGACTCGCTGAGTGCCCGTCGCGACAGCGCCGGCCAGGATGACGAGGAACAGTGGCCCGACAGCCTGTTCAGTGAGTCGGCAGCCGATCGTGCGCAAGCCGGCGAACCGCTCGACGACCCTGAAACGCCAGAGCCGACGATCGAACCGGGCACAACCACGCGCACCGAACCTTCGCTGTCTCTGGAACCGGTTGACCTCGACGAAGAGCCGCAGCCACCCCAGTTGCGCCTGCACGACCCTCTCGATGCCCCGCTACACCGCGAACGCCTGTCAGCCGCCGACGAGAACGAAATCGACGACAACCTGCCCTCGATCGAGCCGCTGCGTAAACGCCGCGAGCGCAGTGAGCCGGGCGTGCGCGCCGAAGTACTGCAAGACCTGACCGACGACCCGCTGCAACTGGACTGGCAAAAACGCCGCTCACCCTGGGGCCGGCGCCTGTTGTGGTTGCTGCTGGTGCTGATTGCCGCGGGCGCCCTCGCCGGCCAGTACATTGCCTATCATTTCGACGAACTGGCGCGACAGGATCAATATCGCCCGTGGTTCCAGCAGCTGTGCCCGCAAATCGGCTGCACCGTGCCGTCCAAAGTCGACATCGCGAAAATCAAGAGCAGCAACCTGGTGGTGCGCAGCCATCCCGAGTTCAATGGCGCACTGGTGGTCGATGCGATCATCTACAACCGCGCACCCTTCTCCCAGCCCTTCCCGCTGCTGGAACTGCGCTTCGCCGACCTCAATGGCCACCTGATCGCCAGTCGTCGCTTCAAACCCGGCGAGTACCTCAACGGGGATCTCGAAGGCATGGCGGAAATGCCTCCCCAAACGCCGATCCACATCGCCCTCGACATTCTCGACCCCGGCGCCAAGGCCGTGAACTACAGTCTGAGCTTTCACTCTCCGGAGTGAAACGCCCCATCGCTCACCGATTGACGTCGGCTTCCTGACTCCCCGTGGCAAACCAAACCACGGGGTATAACAGAATAACTGTTCAGATTTTGTTCAATTCAGCCTTTATCCAGTCATCGAGAGCGGGTATCATGCCAACCCTTTTTCGAACTCTCATGATCCGGCCCCACAACAGGGAAGTCCTATGTCGGCGGTACGCATCGGTCCATACACATTACATAACAGCTTGATTCTCGCCCCCATGGCGGGCGTCACCGACCAGCCCTTTCGTCAGCTGTGCAAGCGCTTGGGCGCCGGACTGGTCGTCTCGGAAATGGTCACCAGCGACATGAGTTTGTGGAACACCCGCAAGTCGCGCATGCGCATGATCCACGAAGGTGATCCCGAGCCGCGCTCGGTACAGATCGCCGGCGGGGACGCGCAGATGCTGGCGGATGCTGCCCGTGCCAACGTTGAAATGGGCGCGCAGATCATCGATATCAACATGGGCTGTCCGGCGAAAAAAGTCTGCAACAAGGCTGCCGGTTCCGCACTGTTGAAGGATGAACCCCTGGTAACCGAGATCCTGCAGGCCGTCGTGGCTGCGGTCGATGTGCCGGTTACCCTGAAGATCCGGACCGGTTGGGACCGGGACAACAAGAACGGCCTGACGGTGGCGAAGATCGCCGAGCAGGCAGGCATTACGGCGCTGGCGGTGCATGGCCGCACCCGTGCCGACCTGTACACCGGTGAAGCCGAGTACGACACCATTGCCGCGATCAAGCAGGCGGTGTCGATTCCGGTCTTTGCCAACGGCGATATCGATTCGCCGGAAAAGGCCCGGTACGTGCTCGACGCGACCGGTGCCGATGGTTTGTTGATTGGCCGGGCCGCCCAGGGGCGGCCATGGATTTTTCGCGAGATCGACCATTTCCTGCGTACCGGCGAGAAACTCCCGGCGCTGGAACTGATCGAGGTGGAACGCATTCTGCTAGAGCATCTGGCTGCCCTGCACGCCTTCTATGGCGATGTCATGGGTGTGCGCATTGCTCGAAAGCATGTGGGCTGGTATCTCGCAACCCTGCCGGGCGCCAGGGAGTTTCGCGCCCACTTCAATCGTTTGGATGGTACGGATACACAATGCGCCAACGTTCGCGCGTTTTTCGCCGAGCGTTACAAGAGCCTGACAGGGGACGGAGAGTGGGTGGCCGCATGACGATGATGACCGAGACTTTAGTGAGTGGAACAACACCCGTGAGCGACAACGTGAATTTGAAACAGCACCTCAATACACCGAGCGAAGAGGGCCAGACCCTTCGCGGGAGTGTCGAGAAGGCGCTGCACAATTATTTCGCCCACCTTGAGGGCGCTGCCGTCACGGATGTGTACAACCTGGTGCTCTCCGAAGTCGAGGCTCCCCTGCTCGAGTGCGTGATGAACTACGTCAAGGGCAACCAGACCAAGGCCAGCGAGATGCTCGGACTGAACCGGGGCACGCTGCGCAAGAAACTCAAGCAGTACGATTTGCTGTAAGCATTCATTCAAACCAGAAAGGCGCCCGCGTAAAACCGGTCGCCTTTTTTGCTGACTTCCTTTGCTTTTGATGGAAATTGAGATGACCGACCAGACTACCCGCCTGCCGATCCGCCGCGCCTTGATCAGCGTTTCCGACAAGACCGGGATCCTCGAATTCGCCAAGGAGCTTGAAGCCCTGGGCGTCGAGATCCTCTCCACCGGCGGGACGTTCAAGCTGCTGCAGGACAACGGCGTTGCCGCAGTGGAAGTCGCGGATTACACCGGTTTCGCGGAAATGATGGACGGCCGGGTGAAGACCCTGCACCCGAAAATCCACGGCGGGATCCTCGGTCGTCGCGGTATCGACGACGCCATCATGAACGAGCACGGCATCAAGCCGATCGACCTGGTAGCGGTCAACCTGTACCCGTTCGAAGCCACCATCAACAAGCCAGGCTGCGACCTGCCGACCGCCATCGAGAACATCGACATCGGCGGCCCGACCATGGTCCGTTCGGCTGCCAAGAACCACAAGGACGTGGCCATCGTGGTTAACGCCAGCGATTACGCCAACGTCCTGGAAAACCTCAAGGCTGGCGGCCTGACCTACGCCCAGCGTTTCGACCTGATGCTCAAGGCCTTCGAACACACCGCGGCCTACGACGGCATGATCGCCAACTACATGGGCACCGTGAACCAGGCTGCCGAGACACTGAGCACAGAAGGCCGCAGCGAATTCCCGCGCACCTTCAACAGCCAGTTCATCAAGGCCCAGGAAATGCGCTACGGCGAGAACCCGCACCAGAGCGCGGCGTTCTACGTGGAAGCCAAGCCAAGCGAGGTCGGCATCGCCACCGCGACCCAACTGCAAGGCAAGGAACTGTCGTACAACAACGTGGCCGACACCGACGCCGCGCTGGAATGCGTGAAGAGCTTCGTCAAGCCGGCCTGCGTGATCGTCAAGCACGCCAACCCGTGCGGCGTGGCTGTCAGCCCTGATGCCGAAGGCGGCATCCGCAAGGCCTACGACCTGGCCTACGCCACCGACACCGAATCCGCTTTCGGCGGCATCATCGCCTTCAACCGCGAGCTGGACGCCGAGACCGCCAAGGCCATCGTCGAGCGTCAGTTCGTCGAAGTGATCATTGCCCCAAGCGTCAGCGAAGAAGCCCGCGCCATCGTCGCCGCCAAAGCCAACGTACGCCTGCTGGCCTGCGGCGAGTGGTCGGCCGACCGCGCCGCTGCCTGGGACTACAAGCGCGTCAACGGTGGCCTGCTGGTACAGAGCCGCGACATCGGCATGATCGGCGCCGACGACCTGAAAGTCGTGACCAAACGCGCTCCGACCGAACAGGAAATCCATGACCTGATCTTTGCCTGGAAAGTCGCCAAGTACGTCAAGTCCAACGCCATCGTCTACGCCAAGAACCGCCAGACTATCGGTGTCGGCGCCGGCCAGATGAGCCGCGTGAACTCCGCGCGTATTGCTGCGATCAAGGCAGAACATGCTGGCCTGCAGGTTCAAGGTGCTGTCATGGCATCCGACGCGTTCTTCCCGTTCCGCGACGGCATCGACAACGCGGCCAAGGCCGGTATCACTGCGGTGATCCAGCCAGGCGGCTCGATGCGTGACAACGAAGTGATTGCTGCTGCCGACGAAGCCGGCATCGCCATGGTCTTCACCGGCATGCGCCACTTCCGTCACTGATAACACGTCCACTGTAGGAGCCGGCTTGCCGGCGATAGCGGCCTGCCAGGTAAACGGCGATGACCCGAACGCCAGCAAGCCGGCTCCTACGGTCAGCATCCAGCAGGATGCATCCCCGAATTAGCG
The DNA here is from genome assembly GCF_054668285.1 of Pseudomonas sp. S2_H10. Taxonomy (NCBI): domain Bacteria; kingdom Pseudomonadati; phylum Pseudomonadota; class Gammaproteobacteria; order Pseudomonadales; family Pseudomonadaceae; genus Pseudomonas; species Pseudomonas sp. S2_H10. The sequence continues at coordinate 4,355,948 of NZ_CP162754.1, read as the reverse complement.
TCATCCGAGGTTTTTGAAATGAATGTTTTGATCATTGGCAGCGGTGGCCGTGAACACGCCCTGGCCTGGAAAGTGGCTCAGGATCCGCGTGTGCAGAAGGTATTCGTGGCTCCGGGCAACGCCGGCACCGCCATCGAAGCCAAGTGCGAGAACGTCGCCATCGACGTACTGGCCCTTGAGCAACTGGCAGACTTTGCCGAGAAAAACGTTTCCCTGACCATCGTCGGCCCTGAAGTGCCGCTGGTCGCCGGTGTCGTGGATCTGTTCCGCAGCCGCGGTCTGGATTGCTTCGGTCCGACCGCTGGCGCTGCGCAGCTGGAAGGTTCGAAAGCGTTCACCAAGGACTTCCTGGCTCGCCACAAGATCCCGACTGCCGACTACCAGAACTTCACCGAAATCGAGCCGGCCCTCGCTTACCTGCGAGAAAAAGGTGCGCCGATCGTGATCAAGGCCGACGGCCTGGCCGCGGGTAAAGGCGTGATCGTCGCCATGACCCTGACCGAAGCCGAAGACGCCGTGCGCGACATGCTGGCGGGCAATGCCTTTGGCGATGCAGGTTCGCGCGTGGTCATCGAAGAATTCCTCGACGGCGAAGAAGCCAGCTTCATCGTCATGGTCGACGGCAAGAACGTGCTGCCGATGGCCACCAGCCAGGACCACAAACGCGTCGGCGACGGCGACAGCGGTCCAAACACCGGCGGCATGGGTGCTTACTCCCCGGCGCCAGTGGTCACCGCCGAGGTGCACAAGCGCGTCATGGACCTGGTGATCTGGCCGACCGTGCGCGGCATGGCCGAGGAAGGCAACGTCTACACTGGCTTCCTGTATGCCGGCCTGATGATCGACAAGGCTGGTAACCCAAAAGTCATCGAATTCAACTGCCGTTTCGGCGACCCTGAGACCCAACCGGTGATGCTGCGCCTGCAGTCGAGCCTGGTTTTGCTGGTCGAAGCTGCCCTGGCGCAGGCACTGGATAAAGTGGAAGCGCAATGGGATCCACGTCCGAGCGTCGGCATCGTGCTGGCCGCGGGCGGCTATCCTGGTGATTACGCCAAAGGCGCAGCCATCAGTGGGCTGGATGCAGCGGCTACACTGGAAGGCAAGGTTTTCCACGCCGGCACTGCGCTCAAGGATGGTCAGGTAGTGACCGCCGGTGGTCGCGTATTGTGCGCCACAGCCATGGGTGCCAGTGTCGACGCTGCACAGCAGCAGGCCTACAAGCTGGCGGCAGCGATTGACTGGGAAGGCTGCTTCTATCGCAAGGACATTGGCTACCGCGCCATTGCCCGCGAGCGTGGCGAAAATCAGGAATAAGGCAGACACCGCGCCAGGCAATGAACACCGTTCATTGCCTGGCTATTCCGGCGCCGCGCATCGTTATATTCTGGCATCAACCTAACGAAGGGATTTCGCCGTGCGCTGGCTCAGGATTGCCATAAGCTTAACCGTCACATTGCTGACCCTGCTCTGCATGCTACCGGCCCAAGCCGCGCAAGGCAGTGGCTGGGCGGTATTGCTCGACGAACAAGGCGACCTGCAACTGAGCGACATCCGTTCCGCCCGCTACACCAATCAATTCAGCCCCATCGAACTCGACCGCATTACCGCGGCCGAACCCGAGGGCGCGTTATGGTTGCGATTCAAGCTTGCACCGGGCAAACATGAGCAGGTGCTGCGGGTGTTCGCGCCGGACCTGCGCCAGTTCAACATGTATGTGCTAGACGGCGACAGGCTGATCGATCAATCCAGCACCGGCAACGAACAGCCGCAATCCGAGCGGCCATTGCCCAGCAGCGACTTCATGCTGGCCCTGCCGCAAAGCGACGGCCCCCTGGACGTATACCTGCGGCTGGCCTCCGACCACCAGTTACGGCCCTACATCACCCTGCAATCGGCGGTCATCGCAGCGGCCAACCACAATCAGACGCTGATCTATGGCCTGTTGTTCGGTTGCATCGCCATGCTGATCCTGCACAACCTCATCCGCTACGCCTACACCCGTTCGCACAGCGCCCTCTGGCTGGCGGCGTGCGAGGGGCTGCTGATGCTCAGCCTGCTGCTGTTGCTGAACCTCGCCGGCCCCTGGCTCCCGGACTGGCACGCACTGCAAACACCGGGGGCTTACCTGGCACTGCTGCTGACCGCGCCCTGCGGCCTGATGCTTGCCTATCGCTTCTTCTCCCCGCTCGGGCCGCACCCGCTGAACCGGTTGCTGCTCGGCGAGGTCCTGCTCATCACGGCCTGCGGATTGATGCTGCTGTTCGTCAATACCTTGCCGCTGAACTTCATTACCTATGGCCTGGTAGCCCTGGCCGGCCTGACCATGCTGTTCATCAGCGCCTATCACTGGCAAAAGGGTTATCGCCCGGCTCGTCTCTTCGTGGCGGCCATGGTGGTGTTCAACCTCGGGACCCTGGTCATCCTGCCCGCACTGTTGGGGCTGACCCTGATCGAACCCCATGGCCTGATCACCACTTTGCTGTTGTTCATCTGCATCAGCGGCCTGTTGATGAGCATTGCGTTGAGCGAGCGTCAGCGCCGCATCACCGAAGACCGTTTCAGCATCAGCCGTGACTTGGCGGCCAGCAACGCCGAGATCAACGCCAAGGCCGAGTTCCTGGCGAAGATCAGCCATGAGATCCGCACCCCCATGAACGGCGTCCTCGGCATGACCGAGCTGCTGCTGGGCACACCACTTTCGGTCAAGCAACGCGACTATGTGCAGACGATCCACAGCGCCGGCAACGAGCTGCTGACCCTGATCAACGAAATTCTCGACATTTCCAAACTCGAGTCCGGACAGATCGAACTGGACGATGTGCAGTTCGACCTCAATGCGCTGATCGAAGACTGCCTGAGCATCTTCCGCGCCAAGGCCGAGCAGCAAAACGTCGAGTTGATCAGCTTCATCCAGCCGCAAGTGCCGCGGGTGATCAGCGGTGACCCGACGCGCCTGCGCCAGACCCTGTTGAGCCTGCTTGAAAACGCCCTGAAAAAAACCGATGAAGGCGAAATCCTGATCGTCGTGGCGCTCGACGAGCGCAACAGCAAACCACGCCTGCGCATCGCCGTGCAGGACAGCGGCGAGCCGATGGACGCCGAAGAACGCGACGCCCTGATGCACGCCGAACTGCACAGCCGGCATTTCCTTTCGGCCACCCACCTGGGCGGCAACCTGGGGCTGGTGATTGCCCGGCAGTTGATTCGCTTGATGCAAGGGGAGTTCGGCATCAAGAGTGGCAGCAACCAGGGCAGCACCCTGTGGCTGACCCTGCCGCTGGACCCGGATCGCCTCGAACACCCGACCTCCGACCTCGACGGCCCGCTGCAAGGTGCGCGGGTGTTGGTGGTGGACGACAACGACACTTGTCGCAAGGTGCTGGTGCAGCAATGCAGCGCCTGGGGCCTGAACGTCAGCGCTGCGCCTTCGGGCAAGGAAGCGCTGGCACTGCTGCGCACCAAGGCTCACTTGCGCGACTACTTCGACGTGGTCCTGCTGGACCAGAACATGCCCGGCATGACCGGCATGCAACTGGCGGCCAAGATCAAGGAAGACCCGAGCCTGAACCATGACATCCTGCTGATCATGCTCACCGGCATCAGCAATGCGCCGAGCAAGATCATCGCGCGCAACTCCGGGATCAAGCGCATCCTCGCCAAACCGGTGGCCGGCTACACCCTCAAGACCACCCTGGCCGACGAACTGACCCAACGCAACAAAGGCCAGGTCGTCACGCACCCACTGCCAAACGGCCCGGCACTGCCGGTCAAGGTCCCCAGCGACTTCCGCATTCTGGTGGCCGAAGACAACAGCATCTCGACCAAGGTGATCCGCGGCATGCTGAGCAAGCTCAACCTGCAACCGGATACCGCCTGCAACGGCGAAGAAGCCCTGCAGGCAATGAAGGCCCAACGTTACGACCTGGTGTTGATGGACTGTGAAATGCCGATCCTCGACGGCTTCTCGGCCACCCAGCAATTGCGTGCCTGGGAAGTCGGCAATCAGCGGGTCCGTACACCGGTGGTGGCATTGACCGCCCATATCCTGGCCGAACACAAGGAGCGTGCACGCCAGGCCGGCATGGACGGCCACATGGCCAAGCCGGTCGAATTGTCGCAGCTGCGTGAATTGATCGAACACTGGGTCGCCCAGCGTGACCAGCAGAATCGCGCAACGACCCAAACGTCCTGAGCCGACAGACTGCGCAACCCCTGATAGACTCCCCCTCGACTTCCCTCGCCAGTGAGCCCGGCACCATGCTCCATGTGTTGTTCAGCGTTTACCTGAAGATGCTGGTGCTCTACAGCCCATTCTTCGTGTTGTCGTGCTTCATCAGCCTGACCCGTGGTTACTCGCGCAAGGAACAGCGTCGGCTGGCCTGGAAAGTAGCGGTCGCCACGCTGGTCTCCAGCGTGCTGTTGTATTTGTTCGGCCGGGTGATTTTCAGTGTTTTCGGCATTACCGTGGACGCGTTCCGCATCGGTGCAGGCAGCGTCCTGTTCATCTCGGCACTGGGGATGGCACAAGGCAAGTCGGCGGTACAGACCGACAATGTGCAGCAAGATGTGACCATCGTCCCGCTGACCATTCCGCTGACCGTCGGCCCCGGCACCATCGGCGCCCTGCTGGTGATGGGTGTGAGCCAGCCGCATTGGGACGACAAGCTCACGGCCATTGTCAGCATTGCCCTGGCCAGTTTCACCGTGGGCGTGGTGCTGTTTTTATCCGGTCGCATCGAGCGCCTTCTTGGCGACCAGGGGCTACAGATCGTCAGCCGCTTGATGGGGTTGTTCGTGTGCGCACTGGCGGCACAGATCATCTTCACCGGGGTGAAGGGCTATCTGGTGCCTTGAAGCGGCGGCTTGTCCAAACCCGAAAAACAAGGCCCCGTGCATCAATCACGGGGCCTTGTCTTTTACTGCGTACCAGACCTTTCAGTCATGACTGGAGTTTGCGCATGAACACCTTGCTCGAATAAGCGTCGATTTTCTCGTGGACCCGTTTACGGTAGTTTTCAAACTCCCCTCGGTTGAACACGAATACCCCGCCACCGGGAATGATCGCCAGCTCTCGATCGAACTCGCTCCACAGGAAAAAGTCGCTTTCAATCACGGACGCGCTGTAGCGCAAGCCAAGCAGGCAGACGACCACTTCCCCCGAGGTGAGCCGCTCGCAAGGCGCGCACTTGAGGATACCCGAGCCGCCTTCGGCAACATTCCCGCGAAAGAAGTCCCAGGCAAACTCATCCAGCCGCAATGCCTTGAAGGTGTCCTGGAAGAGCTGGCCCAAGCGCTCCACGCCCAATTTGCCCATAATAGTATAACTTTCACTGAGCAATTGACGGACACTCGCGACCAGGACCGGATCGGCGGGAACAAGGGTCTTGAGCGTGAATCCCGCCTTGAGCAGTCGCCCTTGAAAATAATCGAACCAGTCCTTCCTCGACAACCGATCCGGGTATTTCTCATTGGCTGCCAGTTCCGCATACAACAAGCAGGCTTGTATATCCTCCTGGTCTTGCGAACTTACCTGCGGGGCAAAGGACACAAGGCAACCACCCACTACGACAGCATTAACAGACGTAGACATATTCAACCCATACAGTCAGTGCCTTGATCGACTACATTGATCAAAGCCTGCCCGCCTTATTGACCTGTCAATTGTTTGAAAAGACCATCAGCAAACTCATCGTTATAGGCATATATCATGGTTTTCTTTCGTTCGAATGCACGTCGATTAAACTTGCGCACACCGGCACCCTGAAAAATCTGCAAGCCTTGGGTCTTGTAAGTCACGAATAGAAAGTTGCCGTTGTATTCCTTGTCCACCAAGTCCAGACCGCCCATCAACATGGACATGCCGCCTGGCGTCGCAATGCAAGGCACAGCCTTGAAGCTGACGACTTCGTTTTTCTTGCTGCCGGCATCGACAATCTTCAGTGCGTCCTTATCGCCCTTAAGCTTGCTGAAACCCGACGCGACAAGGCTCAAGACACTGCCCGTACCACCGGAAATGACGGTCTCCAGTACCTGCAACACAGCCTCATTCATCGTAATGGTGAGCTGTTTGCTGACGTATTTCTTGTAGGTGAAGCTTTCCGTCACCCAGCCCACCGCCAACAATGCCTCGTTGTATTTATGGTAACGCTGTTCGTTGCTGGTTTCCTTGGGCAGGCGCCGGACCACTGCTTCGGCAAACTGCTGGCAGTCCAGCGCATCCTGCATGTCATCCTCCGAAAGCGCCTGGTCGAACACCACGAGCGAAGGCCCTACTACCGAAGCCCCTACACCTTGCTCCGACGAATCACTCGACTCTGCGCTCAGTGTCGAGATGGAACGCTTGGTCCGCGTCCGTGGCGCGACGTTTTTCAGTTCTGCGGCAACGCCTTCGAAATAACTATCCTGCATGGCATCATCAAATGCGATTTGAGCCACCGAGCGAACATCTATATCGGTCATTTAAATCTCCCTTTAATTAACAAGTCGCCTCATGCGACCACATGGAAACTAAAGCGCAGGATTGAACCAGTCAAAGTAAAAACACTGAGAACTTATTTCACGACCCCTGAAAAAAACAAAAGGGCCCGCGACAACTTTCGTCAATCGCAGGCCCTATCGTTAGTTGTTGCATTGAACATCAGCGACCTTAGTATAAAGCCGCTTTCACTCAGGTCGCTGGCTTGCTGGGGTACCAACGCGGCGTGTAAACCCAATCACCGCCGCCGACCCGCGGAAATACGCAAGTCAGGGATGAACCGATCAACACCATGGTGCGCATATCGACCTGATCCGGGGTCAATTGGCCGAGCGTGGTAACCCGCAGTGTCTGCCCCGGACGCCCGATGTCCCGGCCCAGCACTACAGGAGTCTCAGGCACACGGTGCCGGGCGACTATGTCCAGAGCCTGGCCCAATTGCCATGGCCGGGCGCGCGAGATCGGGTTGTAGAAAGCAAGGGCCAGGTCGGCTTGAGCGGCCAGGTCCAGGCGCTTCTCGATAATCGACCAAGGCTTGAGGTTATCCGAGAGGGACAGCACACAGAAGTCATGCCCCAGCGGTGCGCCGGCCTGGGCAGCCGTCGCCAGCGAGGCGGAAACCCCCGGCAAAATCTCGAGATCGACGTTGTGCCAATGGACGTCAGTGGATTCGTGCAGTGCCTCCAGCACCGCCGCGGCCATGGCGAAGACCCCAGGATCCCCTGAAGACACCACCACCACCGAGCGCCCTTGGGCCGCCAGTTCGAAAGCGTGGCGGGCGCGCTGCATCTCTTCACGGTTGTCGGTGCAATGCAGCACCTGGTCGGCGCGAAACGGCCCGGCCATGCGCACGTAGGTTTCGTAGCCCAATACATCGTTGGCGCGGGCCAGTTCAGCCTTCACTGCCGGCACCATCAGTTCAGCAGCACCTGGCCCGAGGCCGATCACCGCCAGCCGTCCACGCGGGCGGCCGATCTGCAACGGGTCCAACGGCTGCCCTGCCACCGCAATGGCAACGGTGTCGCTATCAAGCATGGAAACGGGCTGGCCGATTGCAGTACGTAGACGTTCGCCAAGCGCCTTCTCAGCGCCAACAAAACGCAGCGCCACACCCAGTTCGAGCGCCGCCTCGCGCAACGCCGAACTGGCCATTTCGCTGTCGGCGGCCAACAGGCAGGCCAACGACTGCACGGCGATTTTTGCCTGATGCAACGCCTCGCGGATTGCCCCGGCGACGTTCACCAAGCCAGCATCCACAGCGACCACCACATTGCGCGGGTAGATCAACAGTTCATTGGCTGCGGGTGCCCGTTCGGCATGACTGACATGCACCGCTAGCCGGGCCTGCGCATCTTCGGGCAACTGCGCCTGCGCCAGCCACGGAGCCTCCCCCTCAATGCGCACCGTTTCCCCGGCGAGCAAATCGGAAACGAAGCGCTTGCCCAGCTCCAGATCACCAAGGGCATAGCCGCTGGGCGGATTGAGCAGGCACGTGCCGAAACGCAACTCGCCGCTGGTGGTGATCGCCGCAGCGACTTCAAGCGCAGCGGCAATCTCCCGCGCCATCACATTCACCCCGCCGAGACCGCCCAGCAGTGGAACCACGGCGCTGCCGTCTTCGGCCACCGCCAATACCGGTGGTTCGGCGCCCTTTTCCAGCAACAAGGGCGCCAGTGTGCGGATCACGATCCCGGCCGCGCACAGGGCAATGATCGGGGTGCCCTGCTGATAGAGTTCGCGCAGGGTCGCACCAAATTCGTGATAGACCCGATCCGCACCATCGACTCGTTCGGCCAGCCCGTGGATCAGGGCTTCGGGGTACACCTGCTGAATGCTGCGCGCGGTCGCGAGGCTGCCATTGCCGAGAATGACAATCGCCGGAACTGGACGGGTCATCAGCCTTGCCACCTTTCACCGGGAACGATGATCAACGAGAAATACGGCGAGGACATCGGCTCGACCTGATCCAGCGGCACGATCTTCTGATTGGCCATGGTCGCGCGCTCGACGTACAGCGCACGCTCGGCCAGGCCGAGTTCTTCCAGCACCTGGCGAACCTTGGGAAAGTTGCGTCCCAGCTTCATGATCACCGCTGCATCGGCATCGGCCAGGCGACGCTTGAGTTCATCGTGCGGCAACACGCCGGACAACACCGACAGGCTCTGATTGCGATACACCAGCGGCGCACCGAGCACCGAGGCGCCGCCGAGCATCGAGCAAACGCCCGGCACGACTTCGGCCTGATAACGCTCGGCGAGCCGGTCGTGCAGGTACATGTAGGAGCCGTAGAAGAACGGGTCGCCCTCGCAGATCACCGCCACGTCACGGCCCGCATCGAGATGCGCGGCCAGTTCGGTGGCCGCGTCATCGTAGAAGTCGCTGATCACTTGCTCATAGGACAACGGCGCCGGCAAGGCTTCGGTGGTCACCGGGTACACCAGTGGCAACAGATTCTGTGCGTCTTGCAGATGGGCTTCGATGATGCCGAAGGCGTTGCCCTTCTTGCCCTTGGCGACGAAGTACGCAACGACAGGCGACTCGCGCAGCAACCGCAGCGCCTTGACGGTAATCAGTTCCGGATCACCGGGGCCGACGCCGAGGCCGATCAATCGTCCAGGTTGCTGCATCATTCGATCTCCGTGGCGAGGGCATTGACGGCGGCGGCGGCCATGGCGCTACCGCCCAGACGGCCTTGCATGATGACAAAAGGGACACCACGGCTGTCGGCCGCCAGCGCCGCCTTGGATTCGGCGGCGCCGACGAAACCTACTGGAAAACCGAGGATCAACGCCGGTTTCGGCGCGCCGGCGTCGAGCATTTCAAGCAGATAGAACAGCGCCGTCGGTGCGTTGCCGATCACCACCACGCTGCCTTCCAGATGCGGCCGCCACAGCTCCAGCGCAGCGGCTGAGCGGGTATTGCCCAATTCACGGGCAAGCTGCGGAACGCTCTCGTCGCGCAAGGTGCAGATCACTGCATTGTTCGCCGGCAGGCGCGCGCGGGTCACGCCTTCGGAGACCATCCGCGCATCGCACAAGATCGGTGCACCGGCCGCCAGCGCATCACGCCCGGCCTTGCCTGCCCCCTCGGAAAACTGCAACCCGTCGATGGCCTCGACCATGCCGCAGGCGTGAATCACGCGAACGGCGAGTTTCTCCAGATCGGCCGGAATGCGCTCGAGGTTGGCCTCGGCGCGAATGATCGCGAAGGAGTTGCGATAGATCTCCTGACCGTCGCGGATGTAATCAAGCATCAAGGGGGCTCCGTGAGCGGGCGTCGAGCAAGGTCGCGACCGCTTCAATAGTAAGGTTGTGTGCGTGCAGCGCGCCGAAACCCGGCTGCGCTGCATCGCGAAAATAGAGATCGTAGTGGCCGGGGGCGACGGCCAGCAACGTGACAGGTGCGATATGTGCGGAGGCGCAGGAACGCGGGCAACCGCTCAGGTGTATGTTCAGCGCCGGTCCATGGCGGTGCAGCAGCGCGGCCAGTTTCAGGGCATCGCCCTTGGTTTCGGCCAGGCCTTTACCGCAGCCGTTTGAGCCGGTGCAGGCGATCAACCGGGACAAGGGCTGATCGGCTTCGCACTGCAAGCCAAGAGACTGCAATTGCCGAATGACCTCGGCGGCATTTTCCGCGCGGACATTGGGCACCAGCAGACTTTGCCAGGGTGTGAAGCGCAAGCTCGAATCACCGAACTCGCGTGCCAGGTGTGCCACACCGCGCAGCATCGTCGGATCGAGCCGCCCCAATGGCGGGACGGCCCCTACATAGACGACACCGGGCTCGGCCTGGGGATGTGCGCCGATGTGCAAATCACTGCCACCCGGAATCCGCTGCCAATCGACGACCGCTTGCAGCGATACACGTTCAGCCAGTCGAAGCAGCACGTCCTCGACCGAGTATTCGGCCAGCAAATGACGCATTCGCGTTTGCTCGGGACGCGCCAGTTCAAGGAACAATTCCAGGACCGCCACCACCAGCGCGTGCCCGTCAGCGAGAGCTATCGAAGCGGCAGGTCTGTCCGTCGGGCACCCCGCCAGACCGAACGCCAGCCGCTGCTCGCCGTTTTGCGCAAACGCAGAGAGCCACAGGTCATGGGGATGGTCGAGCATCGCCAGGTCTTCAGCGCCATCGAGCTGCACGGCGAATTTGGCACTGAGATCGTGGAAAGCTTCCTGGCTTTGCAGTGTCGCGAGGATCTGCCCGGCCAGCGGGCGAGTGTCAAACAGCATGCGTCGATCGATCCCGGCGCCGGGGCTGAGCATCAGGTTGCGCACATCGTCGCCAGCCGCCGTACGCGGCCCCAGATCGGCGGCCAGCAGGCTATCGATCAGCGCCGCTTGCTCATCACCAATGCCACGGATCTGCAGATTGGCCCGGTTGGTCGCCTCGATCGCTCCGCTGGCATATCGCTCGGCCGCAGACGCTATGACCTCGGCCTGGCCGCTGCTGATCGAACCGCCGTCCAACTTGATCCGGCAGATGCCGCCATCCAGCGCCGGGACAATACGCAGCAACCCCGGACAGGCCGAGGGGCGTAAGGCAGCGGACAGTGTACGTTCGTTCAAGGCGGACCCGTTCAGGTGGCGAGGCAGTTCACGGCGAAAGTGCGCGGTATTATGCCTGCTTTACTTCGCTGCATGAAAAGACTCCGGTCGGGAAGACAAGGCAGTCAGCTCAAGGAACCCGCGCTATCATGCCGCCCAACAACGTTGAACGCGTGATTGAGGAATGGCATGACACCCTGGCTGACGGTAGTAGGCATCGGCGAAGACGGTTTCAAGGGCCTGGGCAAAAACGCCCGGCATGCGCTGTTGCGCGCCTCGAAAATCTTCGGCGGCCAGCGGCATCTGGATTTGCTCCCGCCGTGCATTCGCGGCGAGCGCCAGCCGTGGCCGAGCCCCTTCTGCCTTGAGTCGCTGCTTTCGAACCGTGGCGAACCCGTTTGCGTCCTGGCCAGTGGCGATCCGATGTTCTACGGCGTCGGCGCCAGCCTCGCCAGGCAGCTCCCGGTCAGCGAAATGCTGACGCTTCCCGCACCGTCCTCCTGCTCACTGGCCGCAGCGCGAATGGGTTGGCCCCTGCAGGATGTGGTCACTCTGTCGGTGGTGGCACGGCCTGTCGCCGCGCTCAACGCCCACCTGTCCAGCGGCGTACGCTTGCTGGTATTGAGCAACGACGGTCGCAGCCCGGCCACCCTCGCAACGCTGTTGCGCGAGCGTGGCTTCGGCCCTAGCCGTCTCACCGTGCTGGAACACCTGGGCGGCGCAGCCGAGCGGCGTGTCGAAGGTATCGCCAGCGACTGGGGCGATCCACCGATCGCCGACTTGAACCTGATCGCCATCGAGTGCGTGGCTGAACGCGATACACCTCGCCTGTCGCGATTGGCCGGGCTGCCCGACTCGGCCTTCAAGCACGACGGCCAATTGACCAAGCGCGACGTGCGCGCCATCACCCTTGCGCGCCTGGCGCCTGTCCCCGGCGAATTGCTGTGGGATGTTGGCGCCGGCAGCGGCTCGATCGGCATCGAATGGATGCGCGCCCACCCCGCTTGCCGCGCGTTGGCCATCGAGGCCGATGAAGGCCGACAGGCGTTGATCGAACACAACCGCGATGCCCTCGGCGTTCCCGGCCTGCAACTGGTTCGCGGCAGCGCTCCGCAGGCCCTCGCCGGGCTTGAGCGGCCGGATGCGATTTTCATCGGCGGCGGCGTCACCCGCGAAGGCGTGCTCGATACCTGCTGGGCCGAACTCAAACCCGGAGGCCGGCTGATTGCCAACGCCGTCACCCTGCAAAGTGAAATGACCCTGATGGCCTGGCGCGAGCAACACGGCGGAGAGCTGACGCGCATTCATATCGCGCAAGCACAACCGTTGGGCGACTTCGACACCTGGCGCCAGGCCTTGCCGATTACCTTGCTGGACGTGACGAAACCCTTCGATGCGTGACGAAACCGCCGAACAACCCGCCCCCCTGCGCAGCGGCCTGACCACCGGCAGTTGCGCCACGGCCACCAGCCTCGCCGCCGCGCGCCTGCTGCTGGATGGCACAGCGGTCGATGCCGTGGAAATCGTCCTGCCCAAAGGCAAGCAGGTGCAGATGCGCCTGGAGTTCTGCCGCCTCAACGGGGCCGGCGCCGAAGCGGGAACCCTCAAGGACGCCGGTGACGATCCGGACGTGACCCATGGCGCCCTGCTCTACTCTCAGGTGCGCTTGAGCACCGAACCCGGGGTTCGCTTTCATGCCGGTCGCGGCGTCGGCACCGTGACCCGGCCCGGGCTGGTGCTGGCTGTCGGCGAACCGGCGATCAACCCGGTGCCGCGCAAAATGATCGGCGAACACCTGGCCCGGTTGGCCGACGAACTCGGCTACAGCGGCGGTTTCGAGGTCACGGTCAATGTCGAGAACGGCGAGGCGCTGGCACTCAAAACCATGAACCCGCGCCTGGGCATTCTGGGTGGCCTGTCGATCCTCGGCACCAGCGGCATCGTCCGGCCGTTTTCCTGCGCGGCCTACATCGCCTCGATCCACCAGGGCATCGACGTGGCGAAAACCAACGGTTACCTGCACATCGCCGCCTGCACCGGCAATGCCAGCGAAGACACCATGCGCCGGGTCTACAACCTGCCGGAAATCGCTTTGATCGAAATGGGTGACTTCGTCGGCGCCGTGCTCAAACACCTGCGCAAAGTCCCTGTGGATAAACTCAGCCTGTGCGGCGGTTTCGGCAAGATCAGCAAACTGGCGGCCGGGCATATGGATCTGCACAGCCGTCATTCGAGCATCGACCTGCCGCAACTGGCGTCATGGGCAGCGCAGGTCGGCGCCGATGCGGCGTTGCAGCAAAACATCCGCGAGGCCAACACCAGCCAGCAGGCACTGGCCATGGCCGCCGCCGCCGGGGTCGCCCTGGGTGACGCGGTCTGCCAGCACGCCCTGGACTTTGCCCGCAGCGTGGTGCCGGCGCAGGTCCAGGTGGAAGTCTTTGCCATCGATCGCCAGGGCGGGATCGTTGGCCATGCGGGATCCTTTCAATGAAACGCATCCTGTTGCTCGGCGGCGTGACCGAAGCTCTGGCCATTGCCCGCACACTGGGACCGCAGCATATCTACAGCCTGGCCGGTGTCGGTCGGGTTCCGACGGATCTGCAATGCCAGGTTCGCGTCGGCGGCTACGGCGGTGCCGAGGGCCTGGCGCAATTCATTCGCGATGAAGGGATCGATCTGCTGCTCGACGCCACTCACCCCTACGCCGCCCAGATCAGCCAGAACGCCGCGACGGCCGCGCACTCGAGCGGCGTTCCCTGCTGGGCGCTACGGCGTCCGGCCTGGCAAGCCCAGGCGGGGGATGACTGGCGGGAAGTTGCCGATTGGGGCGAACTGATCGAAGCCCTGAAGCCTTTCCGCCAGCCGCTGTTCACCCTCGGTCGCGAGCCCCTGCAACATCTCGATGAAATTCCTGAGGAACAATTCTGGACCCTGCGCGCGCTGGACGTGTACCCGGGCAACGAGCGCTGCGAAGTGATCGGCGCACGGGGACCTTTCCTGATTGACGATGAACGTGAGCTGTTCGAACGGCGCAACATCGACGTGCTGATCAGCAAGAACAGCGGCAGCACGGCGACCGAGCCGAAGCTGGAAGTGGCGCGGGAGCGCAGGGTGCCGGTGCTGGTGTTGAAACGGCCGATGTTGCCTGAGGTAGATCGGGAGTTTCCGGCAGTGGCCGAAGTGCTACGCGCAATTGCAGAGCGGTTATAAACCTGACTTTTGCGAACACCCCAAGGACGCCTTCGCGGGCAAGCCCGCTCCCACAGTGATCCTGGTCGGCCACCAAATCAGATTCAGACGGAGAAACTTGTGGGAGCGGGCTTGCCCGCGAAGGCGTCCTGTCTGGCGACACAGAGGCGCGAACCTACAGATCAAAAAGACGTTACCCACAACTAAATCAGAAAACACGGACTGGATCACTCAAAGCTATGCATCTATGTTCCGGCCTTCAAAACTGAAGTGCTCGGAAGCTCAAATGACGGAAAAATTCGCCCGATTCGATATCACCGAATTTCTCGAAACTCCGGCCGATATGTGTAACTACGTCAAGGCCAGCAAGGAGGAAGATTCGGGAGATGGATTTTTTGTTCGATTGGCGTTCAGCGACGTCAACCACACCATCTGTGCACGTATCAAAAGTCATCCGACATTTGCCCAAGCATTCCGAATCGAAGTCGCTACACTCTTTCATAACGGCGAGCCAGAAATTGCTCAACGCATGTTGGACCTGTTGATTCAAGCGCTGCGACACCACACCGCACGTCGCCTTTTTACTTATCGGCCCTGATCAGGCTAAATAGCCCGCGCCTGATCGCCCACCCCAACGGATTTTGTTCCATGTCCCGACAACGGCTCGCAATTGCCTGGATAGCCTGCTTCGCAGTGCTGTTCAACATGCTCGCCATGCCGATGTCCGGAGCGATGGCGCAGACGGTGAAGTCGCCCGCCGAACAGTTGTTGTGGGGCAGCTTCTGCAGCTCCGGCGGCACCAGGATGGTGGCAATTTCCATCGGCGACCTTGAACAGAAAGCCCCGCAAAACGACGATCATTCCAACATGCAGCATTGCTGGTGCTGCTCGGGTTCTGCGCCATTGGTGGCGTTGCCTGGGCATGCGCCACAGCTGTATTTCGCGCACTTCGAGTCCAACCGAAGCCTGCCTGCAACCTCGCTTGAAAGCCCGTCACCGCGCCAGCAATGGCCGAGTCTCAACCCCCGCGCGTCCCCTCTGGTGTGATTTTTTCTCGCAATTGACCTGCGTTTAAATCGTTCCGGAGAACTGCCATGTTGAACAAACTCATCGTTCTGGCCGCCTTGTTGCTGCCTGCCTGCTTTGCCAATGCCCACGAATACAAGGTCGGCGCACTGGAGATCGCTCACCCGTGGTCCCAGGAGTTGCCACCCAACGCACCCACCGTCGCGGCGTATTTCGTGATCGACAATGAAGGCAAGAACGCCGACCGCCTGCTCAGCGTCGACACACCGATCGCCGGTGAAGCGCAATTGCATGAGCATGTGATGCAAGGCGACTTGATGAAAATGCAGCACGTACCGAGCGTGGAAGTGCCCGCCGGTGGTGAGGTCACTTTCGCACCGATGGCCTATCACGTGATGTTGCTGGGCCTCAAGGACCGCAGCCTGCTGGTTGACGGCAAGCGCTTCCCCATGACGCTGCACTTCGAGAAGGCCGGTGACGTGACAGTCGAGGTCGCGGTGCAGAAACAGGCACCGGACGGCCTGCAACAAGCGCACGCGCACACGCCGTAATCGCCTGAGCTGACCAAGCCCATGCGCCCGCTTAGCGCCAGGTCATCCAGGTCGCGTCATCAGGCATTGAGCCTGACACGTGGCAGCTGGATCAGCCTGTTCGCCATGCTGATGATCTTTATCGGTCCGCTGATTTCTCAGTCGATGCCGATGGATTCGCGCGCCATGTCGATGACCATGCCTATGGGCATGAGCATGGACATGGACATGTCGGCGATGGAACATGCCGACCACGGCAAACAAGACTCCGCCGAGCACTGCCCGCCTGCCCCGGGGCACCACGTGCTGTGGGAAAAATGCGGCTATTGCAGCCTGCTGTTCAATTGCCCGGCGCTGACCGGTGGCGTGTCTTTCGCCAACTTCGTCATCGCGCCCGTCAACACCTACACCACACCCTCACCGCGCCTGGGCCACGCCCGGCAAACCTTCTTCCCCGGCGCCCGCACCCGCGCCCCGCCTTCCGTCGCGTAAACACCCGCATCCGATCTCACACGGTCCGCAAGACAACCAAAGCTCGTTCCCACAGGGGATTGCGCAGGCTGCCGGCCGTGTCGTTTACGACTGTTCGATGGAAATTGTCATGTCCAGCTTTTCTGCTGTCCCGTGCTTGAGCCCTGCCCAAGCCTCTAATGGCCTGAACGTATCCGGCGTTCGTTTCAGGCACGCCACCGCGATCCTGTGCGGTGCGTTGCTGGCGCCTTCTGCGCTCGCCGATGAACATGCCGGTCACACTGAAGAACTGAGCCCGACGGTGATTACCGCCGTTGCCCCCAGCTCACCCTTGACCATCGTCACCAACCCCAAGGACCCGCGCCAACCGGTGCCGGCCAGCGACGGCGCTGATTACCTGAAGACCATCCCGGGCTTCGCCATGGTGCGCAATGGCGGCAGCAACGGCGATCCGGTGCTGCGCGGCATGTTCGGTTCGCGGCTGAACATTCTCACCAACGGCAGCATGATGCTCGGCGCCTGCCCGGGCCGGATGGACGCCCCGACGTCCTACATTTCACCGGAAACCTACGACAAGCTCACCGTGATCAAAGGCCCGCAAACCGTGCTGTGGGGACCGGGGGCTTCGGCCGGGACCATTCTGTTCGACCGCGAACCGGAGCACTTCGGCGAACTCGGCACCCGGGTCAACGCCAGCGTGCTGGCCGGCTCCTACGGCCGCTTCGACAAACTGGTGGACGCCGCAGCCGGCGGCCAGTCGGGTTACGTGCGGGTCATCGGCAACACCGCGCACTCCGACGACTACCAGGACGGCAACAACGACACCGTGGCGTCGCGTTATGAGAAATGGAACGGTGATGTGGCGGTTGGCTGGACGCCGAATGCCGACACCTTGCTGGAACTGACCGCCGGCCGTAGCGACGGTGATGCCCGCTACGCCGGGCGCGGCATGGATGGTGCGCAGTTCCTGCGCGAGAGCCTCGGCTTGCGATTCGAGCAATCCAACATCGGCGAGGTACTGGATAAGATTGAGGCGCAGGTCTACTACAACTACGCCGACCACGTGATGGACAACTACACCCTGCGAACGCCGTCCGGCACCGGCATGATGGCTGGCCCCATGGCCTCCAACGTCGACCGCCGCACGCTCGGTGCACGGGTCAAGGCCACCTGGCGCTGGGCCGATGTGCAGTTGATCAGCGGCATCGACGCGCAGACCAACGAGCATCGCCAGCGCAGCGCCATGGGCGTCGACACCTACAAGGACCTGCCGTACACCAAGGATGCCGACTTCCATAACTACGGCGTGTTCGGCGAACTGACCTGGTACGCCGCCGACCGTGACCGCCTGATCAGCGGCGCACGCCTGGACCGCGCCTCGGCCAAGGATTATCGGCAGACGACCGGCTCGGGCATGATGACCCGCCCGAACCCAACGGCTGACGACACCCGCGCCGATACGTTGCCCAGCGGTTTCATCCGCTACGAACATGACCTGGCCGACAGCCCGACCACCTTGTACGCAGGCCTCGGTCACAGCCAGCGGTTCCCGGATTACTGGGAGCTGTTTTCACCCAACTCCGGCCCCGCCGGCTCGGTGAATGCCTTCGATTCGATCAAACCGGAAAAAACCACCCAGCTCGATTTCGGCCTGCAATACAAGACCGAAACACTCGAAGCCTGGGCCTCGGCTTACGTCGGGCAAGTGCGCGACTACATCCTGTTCAACTACACGCCGGGGATGATGGGCACGACCTCGCAAGCCGAGAACATCGACGCGCGAATCATGGGCGGCGAACTGGGCGCCGCCTACAACCTCACCGACAACTGGAAGGCCGACGCGACCCTGGCCTACGCCTGGGGCAAGAACAGCAGCGATGGCACTGCATTGCCACAGATGCCGCCGCTGGATGCCCGTTTCGGCCTGACCTACAGCGAAGACAACTGGAGCGCCGGCGCACTGTGGAGAGTGGTCGCCGCACAAAACCGCATCGACCAGAACAAGGGCAACGTGGTCGGCAAGGACTTCGACAAGACGCCGGGGTTCGGCGTGTTCTCCCTCAACGGTGCCTATCGGATCAACAGCAACTGGAAGGTCAGCAGCGGCGTCGACAACCTGTTCGGCAAGGCTTACGCCGAGCACTTGAACCTGGCCGGTAATGCCGGTTTCGGCTACCCGGCCAATGACCCGCAAGCCATCAAGGAGCCGGGGCGAACGCTCTGGACCAAGGTGGACATGAGTTTCTAAAAGCTTCGCGAGCAAGCTCGCTCTGTAGGAGCGAGCTTGCTCGCGATCGGTTGCAAGGCAACCGCCAAACAAACAACTAAAAGATCCAGCCAAGCGGAGCACACGTGATGAAACAGCCCAAAGTGAACTTCTACAACCTGGCCTGGCGCTGGCATTTCTATGCCGGATTGTTCGTTGCGCCCTTCATGGTGATGCTGGCCCTGACCGGCACCATCTACCTGTTCAAGCCGCAACTCGATTCGCTGATGTACAGCAGCCTGCTCAACGTCCCGGCCGGTCATCACACCGTTGCGGCCGACGACCTGCTCAAGCGGGTAAAAGGCGCGTATCCACAGGCAACGATCAAACAGTACCTGCCACCGGTCAATGCCGAACGCAGCGCCCAGTTTGTCGTGCTCAACGATGGCCAGGAGCTGAATGTTTTCGTCGACCCTTACCACGGCGACATCCTCGGCGAGCAAGACGCCAAGAAGAACCTGCAAGCCATTGCACGGGCAATTCACGGCGACCTGATGATCGGCACCGTCGGCGACCGGCTGATCGAACTGGCCGCCGGTTGGGGCGTGGTGCTGGTGGTTTCCGGGGTATTTCTGTGGTGGCCGCGCGGTCAGGCCGCCGGCATCCTGTGGCCACGCCTGAGCAGCCGCGGGCGGGTGCTTTGGCGTGACCTGCATGCCGTCACCGGATTCTGGGGCGCCTCCCTGCTGTTGGTGATGCTGCTCAGCGGCATGACCTGGACCGGGTTCTGGGGCCAGCAATACGCGGCGGTCTGGAACGTGTTCCCGGCGGCCATGTGGGATGACGTGCCGAAGTCCGACGTCGAGGCGCGCAGCCTCAACAGCGCCACTCGCCAGACCGTGCCGTGGGCCATGGAAAATACACCGATGCCAATGTCCGGCGATCATGCCGAACACATGGCCCACGACGGTGCGCAGGCCGGCCCGGCCGCGCCGACCATCAGCCTTCAGGACGTGCAAAACATCGCCGTGCAAAGCAAGGTCGAGCCGGGTTACAGCATCACCTTGCCGACCACCGCCACCGGTGTGTTCACCATCGCCGTGTTCGCCGACGACCCGCGCAACGACGCCACATTGCACATCGATCAATACACCGGCAAGGTCCTGGCCGATGTGCGTTACGAGCAATACGGCGCCGTCGCCCGCGCCACGGAAATCGGCGTGATGCTGCACGAAGGCAAGATGTTCGGCACGCTCAATCAGATCATAGTGCTGCTGATCTGCCTGATGATCCTGCTCAGTGCGGTCAGCGGCGTGGTGATCTGGTGGAAGCGTCGTCCGCAGGGAAAACTCGGCGTGCCGCCGCTGCGTCACGACCTGCCGAAATGGAAAACCGCCATGGTGATCATGTTCGCCCTGGCGGTGGCCTTCCCGTTGGTGGGTGCTTCGCTGGTGGTGGTGTGGGTGCTGGATCGCGTGCTGTTGTCGCGTTTTACCCGGCAGACTGAGAGCGCCTCATCTTCATCATGAAACAAGCGAGATGCGCGAGGGGATCAGCAATGTAGACTTCCCCCGCGCATCACCCTTTGGGCCCCATCGCTGGCAAGCCAGCGATGGGGCCATCAGCATCACCTCAAGAGTCACTGCATGTCCTCGCTGAACCTCACAAACCTCACCTGGGCCCCACTGGGCCACGGCCATTGCCATCACCAATTCCAGCTGCGTGACGCCTCGCTGCACGTGGCCGCCGGTGAGTTCGTCGGGCTGATCGGCCCCAACGGCAGTGGCAAGACCAGCCTGCTGCGTTGTGCCTGGCGCTTCAGCAAACCGCACAGCGGCGAGGTCAGGCTCGATCACCACAACGTCTGGCAACAGTCTTCACGCTGGTGTGCGCAACGCATCGCCGTGGTCTTGCAAGAATTCCCCGACACCTTCGGCCTGACCGTCGAGGAAGTGATCGCCATGGGGCGCACGCCGCACAAAGGCCTGTTCGAGGGCGATTCGCTCGAAGACTCGAATCTCATCATGCAGGCACTGGAGTCGGTCGGCCTCAAGGGCTTCGAAGACCATGGTTTCGCCACCCTCTCCGGCGGTGAAAAACAGCGGGTGATCCTCGCCCGCGCCCTGGCCCAGCAACCGCAACTGCTGATCCTCGACGAACCGACCAACCACCTCGACCCACGCTATCAGCTTGAGCTTTTGAAACTGGTCAAGCACTTGAACATCGGCACCCTGGCGAGCATCCACGACCTCAACCTGGCGGCGGCTTTTTGTGATCGGCTGTACGTGATCGACCATGGCCGCATCGTCGCCAGCGGCACGCCGAAGGAAGTCCTGAGCGCTGCGCTGCTGCGCGATGTGTTTGGCGTCCAGGCGCTGGTCGATGACCATCCGCTACACGGCTACCCCCGAATCACCTGGATAACCCAAGCATGAATTTTCGTTCCCTGCTGCGCTCCTGCCTCCCTCTCGCGATGCTGCTCGGTAGCGTCCAGGCACTGGCCGAAACCACCCGATACCCGCTGACGATCAAAAGCTGCAACCGCGAAGTGACCTTCAAGCAGGCACCGCAACGCGCGCTCAGCCACGACATCAACATGACCCAGATGATGCTCGCCCTCGGCCTCAAGCCACGGATGGCCGGCTACAGCGGCATCAGTGGCTGGAAGGCCGTCACGCCCGAGATGCAGAACATCCTCGAAGGCCTGCCGGAACTGGCGGCCAAGTACCCGTCGGTGGAAACCCTGCTCAATGCCAACGTCGACTTCCTCTTTGCCGGTTGGGACTACGGCATGCGCGTCGGCGGCGACCTCACGCCGCAAACCCTGCAACCGCTGGGCATCAACGTGTATGAGCTGAGCGAGTCCTGCGCCTTTGTGATGAAGCGTCCGCCGGCCAGTCTCGAAGACACCTACAACGACCTGCGCAACCTCGGCAGGATCTTCGACGTGCAGGACCGCGCCAACGCCCTGATCGCCGACATGCAGGCGCAAGTGGCGGACATTCGCAAAGACCTGCCTGCGGACAAACCACGGGTGTTTCTCTACGACAGCGGTGAAGACCGGGCCATGACCTCAGGCCGCCTGGGCATGCCACAAGCGCTGATCGACGCCGCTGGCGGGCGCAATATCCTGGAGGATGTCGACGCCAGCTGGACCCGGGTCAACTGGGAGAGCGTGGTCGAGCACAATCCGCAGGTGATCGTGATCGTCGACTACAGCGAAATCACTGCCGAACAGAAGATTCAATTCCTGCTGAGCAACAAGGCCCTGCAATCGGTGGACGCGATCAAGCACCGGCACTTCATCGTCATCCCGTATGTGCAGGCCACGCCGGGGATCGATAACGTGCTGGCGGTCGCAACGCTGGCCAAGGGTTTCCACGGCGAATGATCAACCGTCGCTACGCCCTGTTGCTGATCGTCCTCGGTGCGCTGTTGCTGGTTTCGTGCGTGGTGTCCCTGGGTTTCGGTCCGGCGCGGATACCGCTGGACATCGTGTGGCGCATCCTGCTGCACAAGCTGTTCGGTTTCGGTGTGGCGGACTGGAGCCCCGGGCAAGAACATATCGTCTGGCTGATCCGCGTCCCGCGCGTGCTGCTCGGCGCGCTCGTAGGCGCCGGACTGGCGCTGATCGGTGCGGTGCTGCAAGCGGTGACGCGTAACCCGCTGGCTGACCCGCACCTGCTCGGCGTGACGTCCGGCGCCACTCTCGGTGCGGTGATCGTCGTGCTGCATGTCGGAGAAATCGCCGGCCTGCTGACTTTGCCGATCGCGGCATTCATCGGCGCATTGCTGAGCATGCTGGCGGTGCTGATGATCGCCAGCCGCCACGGGCGCCTGGACAGCGATCGTTTGTTGCTGTGCGGCGTGGCGGTGTCGTTCGTGATGATGGCGATGGCCAATCTGCTGCTGTTCCTGGGCGACCATCGAGCCAGTTCCGCGGTGATGTTCTGGATGCTCGGCGGGCTCGGGCTGGCACGCTGGGAATTGCTGGCGGTACCGACGGCCAGTGTGTTGTTCGGGCTGGTTTTACTGCTGGGCATGGCGCGACCGTTGAATGCGCTGATGGCCGGAGAGCAGACGGCGGTGACCCTCGGCCTGAATGCGCGCACCGTGCGCCTGCGAGTGTTTTTGATCGCGTCATTGATGACCGGCGTGCTCGTGTCGATCAGCGGCTCGATCGGTTTTGTCGGGTTGATGGTGCCGCATATCGCACGGCGCCTGGTCGGGGCCGAACACCGAAGAGTGCTGCCGGTGTGCGTGGTGCTCGGCAGTCTGTTTCTGGTCTGGGTCGACGTCGCAGCCCGGACGCTGATCGCCCCCGAAGACCTGCCCATCGGTGTGGCCACCGCTGCGATTGGCGGGTTGTTTTTCATTGGTTTGATGCGGCGTCGTTAACGCAATGTTTAATTTAAACAAACTCCAGAACTGTAGTTAAGACTGGAAAAACCTCGTATTGAGTTAGCGCTTAACAAACTCACTGCCACGGCCATACTCTGCCTCCGCGAGTTTGAACAATAAAAACACTCACATACTTCAATGACGATTATTCCTACACTTAAATCGTCATAACTCCCACAAAAGCGGAAAGAGGTAACTATGCTCAAGAAACTCATCGTATCCCTTGCACTTGTTTCAGCGCCCGCATGGGCAGTGCAGCCACCCTTTATTGGCGTTGACTACAGCGGCCGATATCAATGCACCGGACAAGACAGCGACATCGGTGCTGTCCTCGACATGAAGCTCAATGCCGAACAAAGTACCGGCCATCATGGCGCCTATGATTTTACCCTGACGCTGCCCAACAACGCCTGGTTTAACGGGTTTGCTGCCGCCAACTTGAGTACGATGGCAACTTACTTTGCCCATTCGGATCCGTCGATCAAGGATTACGGCGTCGGAATTGCGAAAATTGGTACAACTTCTGACGGGAAAATTTCATTTACCCAATACTATTACACCCCGGAGTACGAAGGTCGCGGCCATGGTTTTCAAACCTGCATTAAAAGCTAAGCTAATGCGCCGCTGACCTTGTGGGAGCAGGTTTGCTCGCGAACGCGGTGTTTCAGTTGCCACTTATGTTGTCTGACACACCCGCTCCCACAATTGATCGATGTTACTCGCCCCAATCTGGCGCACCTCTTCACACCAACGCGCCAGACGCGATCCTTCATGGTGCGCCAGCAAACTGCACAACCGCTCTAGAACGATACTTCCCTGCCTTTTTCCGACCGGGCACAGCCCTTGCAAAACTCTGCCGTTCTATAAGGAGCTGGCGAACCAGGGGCTGAAAGCCACCGACGTGCCGGTCGTGGCGTTCTCGGTGGACGAGGAAGAACTGCGCGGCATCGATACCAAGTCATTGATGGGCAACCTTGCGGCTTGGAACTGCTTCGAATCGGTCGAGCGACGACGTTAACGCCACTTGTAATCAAAAAGTTTCAAGACTGCATTTACGCCTGGAAAAACCTCGCATTGAGTTAACACTTAAAAAGTTAACCATCATGTTCATACTCCGCACTCGCGAGTTAAACTATAAAACACTCGCGCACTTCAATGACGATTATTCCTACAACCTAATCGCCACAATTCTTACAAGAACGAAAAGAGGTAAGCATGTTCAAGAAACTCATTGCATCCATTGCACTTGTTTCAGCGCCCGCGTGGGCAGTGCAGCCACCCTTTACCGGCGTTGATTACAGTGGCCGGTATCAATGCACCGGCATGGACAGCCACATCGGTGCGTTCGAAGGTGTCGTCGACATGGAGCTCAATGCCGAACAAAGTACCGGCGAACACGGCGCCTACGGTTTTACCCTGACGCTGCTCGACAACTCCCGGTATGACGGGTTTGCTGCCGCCAACATGAGTTCACTGGCAATCTACTTTGCCCATACGGATCCGACGCTCAAGGATTACGGCGTCGGGATTGCGAAAATTGCTACAACTTCTGACGGAAAAATTTCATTCACCAAATACTATTACGGCCCGGAGTACGAAGGGGGCGGTCATGGTTTTGAAACTTGCATCAAAAGCTGACAGCCATCATTGAATCCTGTGGGAGCGAGCTTGCTCGCCCCAATCTGGCGCACCTCTTCGCACCAACGCGCCAGACGCGATCCTTCATGGTGCGCCAGCAAACCGCTCAACCGCTCTAGAACGACACTTCCCTGCCTTTTGCCGACCAGGCACAGCCCTTGCAAAACACACCTTCAGTAGTCCGCATCTGCCAACCAAGAAAACTCATAAGTTCATGGAGATCGCACAATGAAGCGTCGCAGTTTGATCAAGGCTTTCACTCTCTCGGCATCCATTGCCGCCATGGGCATGACCTGGACTGTCCAGGCCGCCGAGACCATCAAGGTCGGTATTCTGCATTCGTTGTCCGGGACCATGGCGATCTCTGAAACATCGTTGAAAGACATGGCGTTGATGACCATCGACGAGATCAACGCCAAGGGCGGCGTGAACGGCAAGATGCTCGAGCCGGTGGTGGTCGACCCGGCATCGAACTGGCCGCTGTTCGCCGAGAAGGGCCGTCAGTTGCTGACCCAGGACAAGGTCGCCGTGGTGTTCGGCTGCTGGACTTCGGTGTCGCGCAAATCGGTGCTGCCGGTGTTCGAAGAACTCAATGGCCTGCTGTTCTACCCAGTGCAATATGAAGGCGAAGAAATGTCGCCGAACGTGTTCTACACCGGCGCCGCGCCGAACCAGCAAGCGATCCCCGCCGTTGAATACCTGATGAGTGAAGAAGGCGGCAGCGCCAAGCGCTACTTCCTGCTCGGCACCGACTACGTCTACCCGCGCACCACCAACAAGATCCTGCGCTCGTTCCTGCACTCCAAAGGCGTGGCCGACAAGGACATCGAAGAGGTCTACACCCCGTTCGGTCACAGCGACTACCAGACCATCGTCGCCAACATCAAGAAGTTCTCGGCCGGCGGCAAGACGGCCGTTATCTCCACGGTCAACGGCGACTCCAACGTACCGTTCTATAAGGAACTGGCCAACCAGGGCCTGAAGGCCACCGACGTTCCGGTCGTGGCGTTCTCGGTCGGTGAAGAAGAACTGCGCGGCATCGACACCAAGCCACTGGTGGGCAACCTGGCGGCGTGGAACTACTTCGAATCGGTCGAGAACCCGGCGAACAAGAAGTTCGTCGCTGACTGGAAGGCCTACGCCAAGAAACACAACCTGCCAGGCGCTGACAAAGCGGTGACCAACGACCCGATGGAAGCCACTTATGTCGGCATCCACATGTGGGCGCAAGCGGCGGAAAAAGCCAAGTCCACCGACGTCGACAAAGTCCGCGAAGCGCTCGGCGGCCAGACCTTTGCCGCGCCGTCCGGCTACACGCTGACCATGGACAAGACCAACCACCACCTGCACAAGCCGGTGATGATCGGCGAGATCCAGGCCGACGGCCAGTTCAACGTCGTGTGGCAGACCGAAGGCCCGATCCGCGCCCAGCCGTGGAGCCCGTTCATTCCGGGCAACGACAAGAAGCCTGACTACGCGATGAAGAGCAACTAAGCCCCGCGATGCCGGGCCCGAGCCCGACACAACACCTGTAGGAGCTGGCTTGCCGGCGATGCAAACGACTCGGTGCATCTGATGCACCGAGCTGATGCCTTCGCCAGCAAGCCGGCTCCTACAGGGTCCGCGCATGACCAGGACGTTAGACATGCCCACCGCCCTTTACCGCTTCATTTTTGCCATCGCCCTGCTGTTGCCGATGGCTACCCATGCCGGCGACGCCGAAGACTTCGTCGCAGCCAATCCCGCGCAGCAAGCCAAACTGCTGGAAACCTGGGCCGCGCAGCCCGATCCGGCACGCATCGAGTTGATCAACGCCCTGCAACAAGGCGAACTGACCATCGACGGCCAACCGAAAACCCTGCGCCTCAACAACCGTCTGCGGGGTCTGATCGACACGGCCCTGGCCAGTCATCAGTTGCTCGCCGCCGACGGCAAGATCCGTCTGGCCGCTGCGCAGCAACTGCAGAAAAGCGCCAAGCCGGCGCAGTTGAAATTCCTCGATCAGCAGCTCGCAGGTGAACAGGACGAAGGCGTCCACACGGCCTTGAGCCTGGCCCTGGCCAACCTGCAACTGGTCGACAGTGATCCGGCCGTGCGCCTCGCCGCTGTGCGCCTGCTCGGCGAAACCGGTGATCCGCTGGCCCGCACCCGCCTCGAAGGCTTGCTCGAGCCTGGCGTTGAAGCCGATGCCAATGTACGCACGGCGGCCGAAACCAGCCTCGCCCAGGTCAAACGCAAACTGCTGGTTGGCGAGATGCTCGGCCAGGCCTTCAGCGGCATGTCGCTGGGCTCGATACTGCTGCTCGCCGCCCTGGGTCTTGCGATCACCTTCGGCCTGCTCGGCGTGATCAACATGGCCCACGGCGAGATGCTGATGCTCGGCGCCTACTCGACCTATGTGGTGCAACTGATGTTCCAGCGCTTCGCCCCGCAGGCCATCGAGTTCTATCCGCTGATCGCGCTGCCCGTGGCGTTTTTCGTTACGGCGGCCATCGGCATGGCGCTGGAACGCACGGTGATTCGCCACCTCTACGGCCGTCCGCTGGAAACCCTGCTCGCCACCTGGGGCATCAGCCTGATGCTGATTCAACTGGTTCGCCTGGTGTTCGGCGCGCAGAACGTCGAAGTGGCCAACCCGGCCTGGCTGTCGGGAGGAATTCAAGTGCTGCCCAACCTCGTGCTGCCGTACAACCGCATCGTCATCATCGCCTTTGCGTTGTTCGTCGTCGTGCTCACGTGGCTGCTGCTGAACAAGACCCGCCTGGGCCTGAACGTGCGTGCAGTCACCCAGAACCGCAACATGGCCGCCTGCTGCGGCGTGCCCACCGGGCGCGTGGACATGCTCGCCTTCGGCCTTGGCTCGGGCATCGCCGGCCTCGGCGGCGTGGCCCTCAGCCAGATCGGCAACGTCGGCCCGGACCTCGGCCAGAGCTACATCATCGACTCGTTCCTGGTGGTAGTGCTCGGCGGCGTCGGCCAGTTGGCCGGTAGCGTTCTGGCGGCATTTGGCTTAGGCATCGCCAACAAGATTCTCGAGCCGCAGATCGGTGCAGTGCTCGGCAAGATCCTCATCCTCGCGCTGATCATTCTGTTCATCCAGAAACGTCCGCAAGGCCTCTTCGCGCTCAAAGGACGGGTGATCGACTGATGAACCAGCCCCTGACGCTCACGGCCACGCAAAAGGCCGGCCCGAAAGTCACGATTGCCGTCGGCGCGGTGATCCTCGTTCTGCTGCTGGCGTTGCCGCTGCTGTCGCTGTTATCGCCGGACAGCACGCTGCACGTGTCGGCTTACACACTGACGCTGGTGGGCAAGATTCTCTGCTATGCCATCGTCGCGCTCGCGCTGGATCTGGTGTGGGGTTACGCCGGCCTGCTGTCCCTCGGCCACGGCCTGTTCTTCGCCCTCGGCGGCTATGCCATGGGCATGTACCTGATGCGCCAGGCCTCGGGCGATGGCTTGCCGGCGTTCATGACGTTCCTGTCGTGGACCGAACTGCCGTGGTTCTGGACCGGCACCAGCAGCTTCCTCTGGACCTTGTGCCTGGTGGTGCTGGCGCCGGGGTTGCTGGCGTTGGTGTTCGGGTTCTTCGCCTTCCGCTCGCGGATCAAGGGCGTGTATTTCTCGATCATGACCCAGGCCCTGACCTTCGCCGGCATGCTCCTGTTTTTCCGCAACGAAACCGGCTTCGGCGGCAACAACGGCTTCACCAACTTCCGCACGATCCTCGGTTTTGGCATCACCGAACCGGGCACCCGCGCGGTGCTGTTTTTCGCCACGGTGCTGTTGCTGGTGGCGAGCCTGTACATCGGCTGGCGCCTGGCGCAGAGCAAGTTCGGCCGGGTACTGACCGCGCTGCGCGATGCGGAAAACCGCCTGATGTTCTGCGGCTACGACCCGCGCGGGTTCAAGTTGTTCGTCTGGGTATTGAGCGCTGTGTTGTGCGGCCTGGCCGGTGCGTTGTACGTGCCGCAAGTGGGGATCATCAACCCGAGCGAGATGTCGCCGACCAACTCGATCGAAGCGGCCGTCTGGGTCGCGCTCGGCGGTCGCGGCACCTTGATCGGGCCATTGCTAGGTGCTGGTGTGGTCAACGGCATGAAGAGCTGGTTCACCGTGGCGTTCCCCGAGTACTGGCTGTTCTTCCTCGGCGCGCTGTTCATTGTCGTGACCCTGTATTTGCCCAAAGGCGTGATCGGCCTGCTGAAGAAAAGAGGTGAGCAATGAGAGTGACTGCAACGGCTGAATTCATGCTCGAACCGGCGTTTTTTCCTGTGGAACCGAACAAGGACGCCGGCAGCAGCCGCGATGCCATCGGTCTCGGTCAACGTGCCGGCAAAGGCCTGAACACGCGCCACGGCACCATCCTGACCCTGGAAGACATCAGCGTCAGTTTCGACGGCTTCCGCGCACTGAACAATCTGAACCTGTACATCGGTGTCGGTGAACTGCGCTGCATCATCGGTCCCAACGGCGCAGGCAAGACCACGCTGATGGACGTGATCACCGGCAAGACCCGTCCCAGTCACGGCAAGGCCTGGTTCGGCGAAACCCTGGACCTGACACAGATGAGCGAAGTGCAGATCGCCCAGGCCGGCATCGGTCGCAAGTTCCAGAAGCCGACGGTGTTCGAAGCCTTGAGTGTGTTCGAGAACCTTGAGCTGGCGCAGAAAACCGACAAGTCGGTGTGGGCCAGCCTGCGGGCGCGCCTCAATGGTGAACAAAAGGACCGTATCGCCGAAGTGCTCGACACCATCCGCCTGACCTCGTCGGTCAATCGCCCGGCCGGCCTGTTGTCCCATGGCCAGAAGCAGTTCCTGGAGATCGGCATGTTGCTGATGCAGGACCCGCAACTGTTGCTGCTCGACGAACCGGTCGCCGGCATGACCGACGCCGAAACCGAGTTCACCGCCGAGCTGTTCAAAAGCCTGGCCGGCAAGCACTCGCTGATGGTGGTGGAACACGACATGGGCTTCGTCGGCTCGATTGCCGACCACGTCACCGTGTTGCATCAGGGCAGCGTGCTGGCCGAGGGGTCACTGGAACAGGTGCAGGACAACGAGCGGGTGATCGAGGTTTATCTCGGTCGTTAATCTGCAAATACATACTCCCCTGTAGGAGCCGGCTTGCTGGCGATAGCGGTGTACCGGCCAACATCAATATTGCCTGACCCGCCGCTATCGCCAGCAAGCCGGCTCCTACAGAGGCTGAGAGGAATTCGAACATGCTGCAAGTCGAAAAACTGCACCAGTACTACGGCGGAAGCCACATCCTGCGCGGCCTGACGTTTGACGTGAAGGTCGGCGAAGTCACCTGCCTGCTCGGCCGCAACGGCGTGGGCAAGACCACCCTGCTCAAATGCCTGATGGGCCTGCTGCCTGCGAAGGAAGGCGCGGTGAACTGGGAAGGCAAACCGATCACCACGTTCAAGCCACACCAGCGTGTGCATGCCGGCATCGCCTATGTGCCCCAAGGCCGGGAAATCTTCGGCCGCCTGACCGTGGAAGAGAACCTGCTGATGGGGCTGTCGCGCTTTCCCGGCAGCGAAGCGAAGGAAGTGCCGGCGTTCATCTACGAGCTGTTCCCGGTGTTGCTGCAGATGAAGCAACGCCGCGGCGGTGACCTGTCCGGAGGGCAGCAACAACAACTGGCCATCGGCCGTGCGCTGGCCAGCCGCCCTCGCCTGCTGATCCTCGACGAACCCACCGAAGGCATCCAGCCGTCGGTGATCAAAGAGATCGGCGCCGTGATCAAAAAACTCGCGGCCCGGGGCGACATGGCGATTTTGCTGGTGGAGCAGTTTTACGATTTCGCCGCCGAACTGGCCGATCAATACCTGGTGATGTCCCGGGGCGAAATCGTGCAACAGGGTCGCGGCGAAAACATGGAAGCCGAGGGCGTGCGCGGGTTGGTTACGATCTGAGCGGTTAATCGTCAGCGCTCATTCAGAAACCGGGCCGACTCGTCACGCCCTTCCATAGGGGCGCCACCGAGCGTCTACCGCGCCCGAAACATCCCAGAACGGACTGGTTTGTTCGACCGTCAGTACACCCATTGCCGCCACACGCCTGACAAAAAACCTCGCACTCATGCGCCCGGTAAGCAAGAACCTGTCGATGTTGACGCCCATCTTGCCGTCCGCCTCGAGCATCAGGGACTCGGCGTCCGAAAAGGTACTGTGATACTTCAGCAGCGCGCCGTCCTGAGTCTGGCGGAATACGGAAAAGCCTCGGGAGGCGTCTACCAACCCAGATGTTCTGCCCTAGTGGAGGCTGAACAACAATGACCGGGGCGAGAAAAACTGCTGGTAAATGTCAGCCTGTTCTTCGGGTAGTTGCGTCGCCAGCAACTCGGGTCCCAGGTACACACCTGCCAGCGTCTGATTTTCCGGCAACAGAAAACCGGCTGGCATCGCGGGGAATACCTGCTCGATTGCCAGCAATCCATCAGGTCGGTGGAACGGCAAGGTCGCGACATATTCGTCACGATCGCGATGCTTGAGGATCAGTCCCATGCGCAGATGCGCTGCGATGGTGGGCACGCGACTCAAGGCAGCGTTCAACGCCGACGCCGGATCGTCAAAAACCGACGTATGGAACGGTTGGAGGGTGGGAGGCCCGGGTATGACCGGCTGGTTGGGAGTCCATTGGGTAGTGATCGGACCGCGAAATCCACCCCAGACTGTGCCTGGGTCAAGGACACGCATCTGGCCGATGGTCACGATCCTCTTGATCCGACTTTCGGGCGTGGAGCCCAGTCCGAATTGAGGGTTGCCAGCGGCGTTCTGCGGATTGATGGAATAGGCCACCAGAGAACCATCGTGGCTTGAAATGTAATTGGTTCTAAAAACGTCGACATGCCTGAAAGCTGAACCGAGATCGACCGTCGAAGGGAGCGCTTGAAACAACTTGACCTGGTCTTCGCTGTAGCGCGGATGAGCCCGGGCAGTCTGTTCTGCATATTCCGGATGGCTGTGATAACGGCCCACGCAAAGGTATCCCGCAGGATGAGTGATCGTCCGGGTCTGTCGGTCGTAAGCCAGCAAACGCTCAAGATCAAATGTATTTGTCTCTCCCGTCAAAGGGGTTGTGGCGACATAGTTACCGTCCGGGCGCTGTAACAGGAGCGCACCGTACTCTCTGTCGCTCACGCGTTCATGTTGGTGCAGCCAAAGCGCTGCATCGTCCACACAAATGAAGGGTTGGCTGACGGGGGGCAACACAGGCGCGGTCGAAGTTGCAGGTAGTGCAGGATCATTGGAAGTGGTCATCGAGAGACTCCAAGGCATTCAATCGCCCCTCCGGATGTGGGGCGTACGCTTGCATCCTCGGTTTTTCACGACCACCGATGGCGGTAGATATGTATGCCGCGAAAGGCGCGGAGCACCATTTTGTTGCGCCATATTTCATACCGCGCCCCCTGTTGGTGCGCAAAACCAGGCAATAGCCGCCTCTTACCTGCGAAATCCTTGCGGCACAGCCTTTGCAACCTTCATAACGACCTCATGATAAGCACTGACTATGACTCTTCCCGCTTCTGGCGCCTTGTTTACCCCCAGCTGGCACGCCGAACTGGAGTTGGGTTATGCCCGCTTCGGTGGCTGCACGCGCCCGGTCCAGCGCCGGCACAAAGGTCCGTTGCGGGTGCAAAAACACCTGTATGCCGAAGGGCCGCAAGTCTGCCAACACATCATCGTCCACCCGCCCGGCGGCATTGCCGGCGGTGATCGGCTGGACATCTCGGCCAGCGTCGAGCGCGATGCCTGGGCACAAATCACCAGCCCTGGCGCAGCCAAGTGGTATCGCGCCGCCGGCCCCGCCTATCAGCATTTGAAGTTGCAGGTGGCGGCCGGTGCAACACTGGAATGGCTGCCCCAGGAGACGATCATTTTCAGCGCGGCCCAGGCTGAACTCAGCACGTCCATCGACCTTGAAGGCGATGCACTGCTGTTCTACTGGGACGTCGTGGCCCTGGGCCGTCCGGCCAGCGGCGAGCGCTTCGATCTCGGGCACTTCCAGGCCCGACTGGATATCCGCCGCGACGGTCAGTTGCTCTGGCATGAACGCCAGCGCATTGTCGGGGCGGACGGCTTACTGGACTCGCCCATCGGGCTGGACGGGCAACCGGTGTTTGCCACGTTGCTGGTGACGGGTGAAATCGATAGCGAACTGCTGGAAACCTGCCGCACGCTGTCCAACGATGTGCGCGGGGATCTGACTCAGTTGCCGGGCTTGCTGGTTGCACGGTGCCTGGCGAGTGAAGCGCTGTTGGCGCGCGGTTGGCTGATTGACTTGTGGCGATTGCTCAGGCCCGCGCTGCTTGGCCGCGAAGCAATACCTCCAAGAATATGGAACACCTGACACCGCTCACTGTAGGAGCTGGCTTGTCGGGTCGGTATTAACAGATCCAACACTTTTTAATCTGCCCGGATGGATGTCTACGATGGACCTGACCCCACGCGAAAAAGACAAGCTGCTGATCTTCACCGCCGGCCTGGTGGCCGAGCGGCGTTTGGCTCGCGGCGTGAAACTCAACTACCCGGAGGCCATGGCCTACATCTCCGCGGCGCTGCTTGAGGGCGCCCGCGATGGCCAGACCGTGGCCGACCTGATGCACTTTGGCACCACCCTGCTGACCCGCGAACAAGTGATGGAAGGCATCCCGGAAATGATCCCGGAAATCCAGGTCGAGGCCACCTTTCCCGACGGCACCAAACTGGTCACCGTCCACCAACCCATCGCCTGAGGCAGCGCCATGACTTACCACATCCGCGATGCAGCGCATGCCGACCTGCCGGCCATCCGTGACATCTACAACGACGCGGTGCTCAACACCACGGCGATCTGGAATGAACAGGCGGTCGACCTCGGCAACCGTCAGGCCTGGTTCAGCGCCCGGCAGGCCCAGGCCTATCCGATCCTGGTGATCGTCGACGCCGACAACACCGTACTGGGCTATGCCTCGTTCGGCGACTGGCGGCCGTTCGACGGTTTCCGTCACACCGTCGAACATTCGGTTTATGTGCGCAGCGACCAACGCGGCAACGGTCTCGGCCCGAAACTGATGGACGTGCTGATCGAACGCGCCAGGGGCTGCGGCAAACACGTGATGGTCGCGGCCATCGAAAGCGGTAACGCGGCCTCGATCCGTCTGCATGAACGCGTCGGTTTCATCACCACCGGGCAGATGCCCCAGGTGGGCACCAAGTTTGGCCGCTGGCTGGACCTGACCTTCATGCAACTGACCCTCAACCCAGGCGCCGAGCCGCCAAGCGCCCACAAGGAGTAATGTCCGATGAACGCCGCCCAACTGCGCCGCGTCAACGTTGAAAGCTTTGCGCATTATCGTCAGGGCCTGATCGACCTGCTGCTCGATGCCGTCGGCTACGGCGCCAGCGTCGGCTTCATGGCCGACCTCGATGCGACCCAGGCCCACGCCTATTTCGATGAGGTCCAGGACAACCTCAACAAAGGCAACGTGTTGCTGTGGGTGGTGGTCAAGGACGAGCAGGTGCAGGCCAGCGTGCAACTGGGCCTGTGCCAGAAAGCCAACGGCCTGAACCGCGCCGAAGTGCAGAAGCTGCTGGTGCGCGAACACGCCCGGCGTCGTGGCCTGGGCCAGCAACTGATGAACGCCCTGGAGGCGGCCGCCCTGCAGCACAAGCGCGGCATGCTTTTCCTCGACACCGAGGCCGGCTCGCCCGCCGAAGATTTCTATCAATCGCTGGGCTATACCCGCGCCGGTGAAATCCCCGACTACGCCTGCGACCCGAGCGGCCGCTACAAGCCGACCGCTCTCTACTACAAGATCCTCCAGGGGGCCCACTGATGATTCCCGGTGAATACCAGATCGAGCCCGGCGAAATCGAGCTCAACGTCGGCCGGCGCACGATCAGCCTGAAGGTGGCCAACAGTGGCGACCGGCCGATCCAGGTCGGCTCGCATTACCACTTTTTCGAAACCAACGACG
Organism: Pseudomonas sp. S2_H10; assembly: GCF_054668285.1. NCBI lineage: Bacteria > Pseudomonadati > Pseudomonadota > Gammaproteobacteria > Pseudomonadales > Pseudomonadaceae > Pseudomonas > Pseudomonas sp. S2_H10. Next base: position 4,321,496 of record NZ_CP162754.1, on the reverse strand, counting down.
CCCTGGCATTCGACCGCGCCGCCAGTCGCGGCATGCGCCTGAACATCCCGGCCGGCACCGCCGTGCGCTTCGAACCCGGCCAGAGTCGCGAGGTGGAGTTGGTGGACCTGGCGGGGCATCGTCGGGTGTTCGGCTTTGCCGGGCGGATCATGGGTGACCTGTGATTCATGTTGTGCATGCACTGGCCTCATCGCGGGCAAGCCCGCTCCCACAGGGGGAATGCGATCAACTGTGGGAGCGAGCCTGCTCGCGATAGCGAGTAATGCGAGCGATCTCAAAATCAATTGAATTCCAAGGCGAACACATGAAGATTTCCCGTCAAGCCTACGCCGACATGTTCGGTCCCACCGTCGGTGACAAGGTGCGCCTGGCCGATACCGAGTTGTGGATCGAAGTGGAACAGGACTTCACCACCTACGGCGAAGAAGTGAAGTTCGGTGGCGGTAAAGTCATCCGTGACGGCCAGGGTCAGAGCCAGTTGCTCGCCGCCGAGGTGGTCGACACGCTGATCACCAACGCCCTGATCATCGACCACTGGGGCATCGTCAAGGCCGACGTCGGTCTCAAGGACGGGCGCATCGCCGCCATCGGCAAGGCCGGCAACCCGGACATCCAGCCGAACGTCACCATCGCCATCGGCGCCAGCACCGAAGTCATCGCCGGCGAAGGCATGATTCTCACCGCCGGTGGCATCGACACTCACATCCACTTCATCTGCCCGCAGCAGATCGAAGAGGCGTTGATGAGCGGCGTCACCACCATGATCGGCGGCGGCACCGGACCGGCCACCGGCACCAATGCCACGACCTGCACCTCCGGGCCGTGGCACCTGGCGCGCATGCTCCAGGCCGCCGATGCGTTCCCGATGAACATCGGCCTGACCGGCAAGGGTAACGCCAGCCTGCCAGAGCCGTTGATCGAACAGGTCAAGGCCGGCGCCATCGGCCTCAAGCTCCACGAAGACTGGGGCACCACCCCGGCAAGCATCGACAACTGCCTGAACGTGGCCGACCGCTTCGACGTGCAGGTGGCGATCCACACCGACACCCTCAACGAATCCGGTTTCGTCGAAACCACCCTCGCCGCCTTCAAGGGCCGCACCATTCACACCTATCACACCGAAGGGGCCGGTGGCGGGCACGCGCCGGACATCATCAAGGCCTGCGGGTTTGCCAACGTACTGCCGAGTTCGACCAACCCGACCCGGCCGTTCACCCGCAACACCATCGACGAACACCTCGACATGCTGATGGTCTGCCACCACCTCGACCCGAGCATTGCCGAAGACGTGGCCTTCGCCGAAAGCCGTATCCGTCGCGAGACGATTGCCGCCGAAGACATCCTCCACGACCTCGGCGCGTTCTCGATGATCAGCTCCGACAGCCAGGCCATGGGGCGGGTCGGCGAGGTCATCACCCGCACCTGGCAGACCGCCGACAAGATGAAAAAACAACGTGGGCCGCTGCCGCTTGATGGTCAAGGCAACGACAACTTCCGCGCCAAGCGCTACATCGCCAAGTACACCATCAACCCGGCAATCACCCACGGCATCAGCCATGAAGTGGGTTCGGTCGAAGTGGGCAAGTGGGCCGATCTGGTGCTTTGGCGCCCGGCGTTTTTCGGCGTGAAACCGACGTTGATTCTCAAGGGCGGAGCCATTGCGGCCAGCCTGATGGGCGATGCCAACGCCTCGATTCCGACACCACAACCGGTGCACTACCGTCCAATGTTCGCCAGCTTCGGCGGCTCGCTGCACGCCACCAGCATGACCTTCATCAGTCAGGCGGCGCAGGATGCAGGCTTGCCCGAGGCACTGGGTTTGAAGAAGAAAATCGCCGTGGCCAAAGGTTGCCGCGACGTGCAGAAAACCGACCTGATCCACAACGACTATCTGCCGAAAATCGACGTCGACCCGCAGACCTATCAGGTCAAGGCCGACGGCGTGTTGCTGTGGTGCGAGCCGGCAGAAACCTTGCCGATGGCCCAGCGTTACTTCCTGTTCTGAAGCCGTTGTTGCGCCATACACAAAGGCCTCGCACACAGTGTGTCGAGGCCTTTGCCTTGTTGGGGGTTATTGAGGGGATGAAATCCGCAGCCGGTCGAGTTTGGCGCGAATCATCGCTTCTCGGGTCAGTGTTTTCAGTTGCTCCGTGATTCGCCGATCGATGTCATTCAAGGCTTGAAAATACGCCTCGTCCGTCATGACCTGGCCATCCGCGAAATCACTTTCACTTTTGCCCAGTTCGCGGCAAAGCGCTGTTATTTCTACCTCCACCTGCGCTTTTTCCCTGGCCGTGAGCCGTGCTCCTTCGGCCCTGCGCTGCAACGCATCCTGCAAATCGGTGGTGGCATCGATTTCGCGTTTCAAGCCATCCAATTGCTCGCGGTAAGTCGACTCCAGCCAGGTTTTCCACAGCGGTTGCTCGAAGATCCGCTCGATCAGCAGATCACCCTCTTCCAACGCCTTGATCCGCTGGAACGCTGCCTCGATCATTTCTGTGCTGACGTCGGCGATGGCGCGAAACTGCATGCCCCTGGCCTGCCAAGGCAAATCCAGGCGCTCTGCCAGATCGGTCATGTAGGCGAGGTGCACTTCCACTTCATCGATAGTGCCGGTCACGTCGCCATCGGCGCCGGTCCGACGCAACTGCTCTCCCTTCGTCAATCGCTCGGACACCCGGTGACGGGCGATGGCGCCGAGTTCATCGAGCCGGGACTTGCCCAGGGCCAATTCCAGCAACTGAGTTTCGATCAAGTCCTCGCGCATCAGTGCGTAGGCTTCGTGAACCATCACCTGCACGCCCATGGCATTGAACAGTTGCGTCCCGCCGTCTACGCATTCGGTGGGGGTTGCGGCTTCATTGAACAGCTTGATGCGCAGCTCAGTGTCGCTGGCCATGGCCTCAAGCATGCGCCAGACCTTGGCCGTCAGTTCCGTCTGATAGGTGCCGCCGGCCTTGAAGTCGGCGGATTGGGTGAGTTTGCGGACTTCGTTGAAAAACGGCACCGAATCGAATTCATCCTCGACGGCGTTCCAGGCTTGCTGACTTTCCTGCCATTGCGGCTCGGTCATGCCTGCCGCCCATTCCGAACTGTCGAGCACGCCGCGGGGCGGATAAGGACGCTCCGGGTCCATGCCGACCGACTCGATGTAAGACTTCAGGATGTCGAGATTTTCCGCTGAGATCCAGTTCGGCTCACGGCTGATCACCGTGCGCGCCAGCAACTCGGCGCGAAACGATCCTGGTGCCACTTCCGGTATCCGGCTGATGGGATTGCGGCTCAGATCAATGAAAATACTGCGTGGCCGCGATTGGGAAAACAGCCCGACAGGCCAGGTTTCCAGGCCGGCATCACCCAACATCAGCACCTGCAAATGCGGCATCCGGCTGACATCCGGCATGAGCTTCAGCGGATTGCCGCGCAGCGCCAACATCCTCAGGCGTGTCAGATTTTTCAGGCGATCCACCGCCAGTACATCCAGTTCAATGTGGTTGTCGCTGAGGGACAGGTCGGTGAGATGACGCATGCCCCTCAGCGCCTGCGGAGCGGCCGTCAGCAGATTGTCTTGCAGGTTGAGATAACGCACCTGGCGGAACGAATCGAGAAAAGGCATGTGCTCGACACCGAGGCCGCAGTTGCGCATGGTCAGGCTGGTAACGTGACTGAAGTCAGCGTCCAGATTGGGCAATGACTCCAGATGACGGCCCAAGTGAGCAATGTCGTCCAGCACCAGGGCTTGCGGGCGCATAATCCCCGCCACCTGCACCCCTTCCGGTCCCGTTCGCTGCAAGCACTGCCTGAGCGCCGCGTAAAACCTGTTTCGCGAAGCCCATTGCGCGACACCCGCCGGGGAGAACCGAAAGGAATCCGTCGATGAGTTCATCCAGCGTTGCATGGCACGGTTGAATTGATTGAACGCGTTCTCCCAAGCGGTCAGGTTGGCCTCCACCGACCCACCGTTATGACTGAATTGCGTCAACCGCGCTTCTATCTCTTCAGCGGTAAAACCCGGATGCAACGCACGCAGCCGATGTCGATAACCCTGTCCTCGCGGCACCTGTCGTGCGTATCCGGGCATGCCGCCACGCAAGCGCATGACCTTGGGGTCGAAGGCCGGCTTGACGCTGGGGTTGTCCCGCAGGACGGGCTCGAACAGCGAACGCTCCAGTGGCCAGGACCTGATCGCTTGCTCAAGCCTTGAGCCCTCGTGGATCTCGAAGCCCAGGGCCTTGCGCGGCGAGTCGGGCAAGGCGTGCAGGACCGACGCATAAAAATCGTCGGCGCCGTGCAGTTGTTGATCATCCGCGTCCCGCGCCTCGTAGCGTCCGTCTTCAGTCAGCACCAGGACCTTGCGCACCGATGCATCCTCGGCGCCGATACTGTCCTTCAAGACGCCGTTGAAACCGTACTCGCGAACTTCCAGGCGCAGGTCCGACGGCCAACCCGGCAGGGTTTGCAGTGAGTGCAATTGCAGGTGCAGGGTATCGCTGCTGTGCAGCGCATCGAGGTAAAGGCCCTCATAGGCCCGCGTCACACGCAGTTGCTCTGCGGCTTGTCGAGCTTGTTGGGCGAGCCTCAGGGGCACGCGCTTTTTCTCCGCCAGATACTTCACATCCGACGGGTCTGCGCGCTGTAGAAGTTCTTGCGCCTGGCTGGTCGAGAGTTCGGCCCAGTCGTTCTTGAGCAGGCTCACCGACGAGTCTGCCGAGCGCGTACGGCGCAAGTAAAGCAAATCGAACAGGCGTTTTTTCTGGCCTCGTGCGTGGTCGGCGAAACGATCGCGCAGGGCCTCGATCCGCGCGTCCCGGTCACCGGAATACCATTCCCCGAGCATTTCACGCAGCGCCTGTTCATCAAGAAACTCGACCACATGCTCGGGCAGCTTGCCGCCAAGCAGTTCCTCCCAGCTCAACTGCAACGCATTCACTGGTGTCGCATCGGCAAAGCCTTCCTTGATCCTTGCACCTTGCAGCCCTGGCTTCTCGAAGACCTCTATGGCTTTGTCGCCTGGCCACCCCGGCAACTCCGTCATGAAACGCACGGCGCAATCGGCCCACTCCTCGCCCACCCGGTTGGCCAGGATTTCGTCCACACAGCCCGCCGCATCGACATCGGCCCTGTAGCGCGTGAGTGTGTCGCGAAGCAGCGCGGGCGGGGTTTCATGCTCGACATGCAGCCTGCGCAGGGCATTTTCGTGCACGCCACTGGCGGTCAGGATCTGCTCCAGAGCCTCATCGGAGATCCCGTCCACCGAAGCACCCAGGCGCCTGAGCAACTGGCGCTTGTCCCATTCGAGCGGCTGATCGAGTTCGCTCTTCCAGGTACCGGCGCCATTGTGTTCCAGCAGCGGCTGATAAGCGTCGGCGCGGGTCGGGTGTTGCAAGCGATGCCCGCCGGTGGCCGGGTCTTGCTTGACCCCATAGCACTTGCCATCGAGGCGCAGCAGGTCCTGATCCTGATGTCGATACAGCCCCTGATCGCCGGCCTTCGCCTTTTCGGGCAAGACGATCGGTTGCTCATATGGGCTGAGGTCCGGGTTCCATAATCGCGTCTTCCCGCCAACCTCTACGGGCTTGAGACCCTCGACAAATGACGAAACCCTGACTGGCGCGACATTGGCGCCAGGCAACACATGGCCGGCCCCCATCAGCGCCAATTGCGCGAAGTTGATCAACACGCCGTTGAAGTAGGCAGAGGCTTCTTCTTTGTCACCCTTGCTCCAGTCCTCGATCCCTTCGGCGACCTCGGCGAGCATCTGCGCGACCATGATGCCGAGCATGGCTTCGCCCAGCCCGGGCACCAGCATGGCGGCGAAATTGAACACGTTCCAGCCGATTGAAAGGTAACTGGTCAGGCGCTTGAAGCGGGCGTTGGCATCCTCGTCGTCGGTTGGTACGGCAATCAGCCGGGCATCGGCGATGGCCTTGTCGCGCCGCTCCAGAAACAGCGTGACCCACAGATCATCCGCGATCTGGTTAGTGACCGGTTCCGCATCGGGATTTTCGACCGCCGTTTCACGCCACCACGGGCCCATGTCCAGCGGTTCGCGCTCATGCCAGGTGACGGTCGTGAGACGCTCTTTGACCCGGGTGAAAAACAGCCCTTGGTCCTTTTGCGCCACAAAGCGACTGAAAAAGGACTGGTAATCGGTACGTCTCAACTGACCGAGGAGCGCCTTCATGAACGCGGTGAGCGAGGGGTACTCCTTCAAGGGATGGTCCGGATCATCCGGGACATAAGCGATCAATGGACCGGTTAAACGGCTCTGTTGATATATATCCTCGCGGCGCAACAGCTCATCGCTCAAACCCTGCGGTCCATTGGCAAAGAAGGACTGCAGCAGTTTGAATTTGTCGTACTCCTGGCCTGGCAGAACAGGAATGCGCCGCGACCAGTCTATCCAGAAGCTCAACAGGGTCGGCGTCAACGCTTTAACTTCGCGCTCTATTTGCGATGGATCGCTGACCGCACTGAACAACACGATGCCGGTCAATCGAAAGCCCATCAGCGACAACCGATGACACTGCAACGGTCGCTCGTACAGCGTGATGTTTGCGTGCCCTTCACGCATCTGCCCCAGTTTGCCGTAGGCATGATCACTGATCTCTCCCTTCAACCGGGCAATCAGTGCGGCCACATGAAAGGCGGCCTTTTCACTGGCCACCGATTGCCGTTGCAAGTTTCGCTGTGCCTGCGGGGCATCGGGCAACAGGACGGACTTGATGTGCCGTTGATATTGCCCGCCGATGTCGAGGCTTCGGCACAGGGTCGCAAACGCCGGCAGGGTGATGGCCGGCTCAAGGTTGAGACTGCCCTGGCTGTCCTTGCGGTAAATACCGGAACTGTTTCGAAACGCACCTTCGGCGGTTTCAGCTTCCTCAAAGTTATGCAGCGCCGCCTCCAGCAATGTGGACTGCCGGACGCGGCTGGCGCCGGTGTCGATGACAAAGCCGATCGTGCTGGGTACTTCGAGCTGTACAGTCAGTTCGCTGACTCGTTCGACCGATGGGTAATTCGCCTGTAATTTCTCACTGACCAGCGGTTCGGCGAAGGCCTGGATGTCGTCCTGCAAGTTACCCAGGGTCTTGTCCAGTACGCCTTGTGCACGCCAGCGCTCGTCGATCAATTGCTTCAGGAACTGGCGGTCGATGGCCCGTGCGCCGCTGTACCAATCGGGAGTCGCGGGCTTGCGGGTTTCGAGGGATTTCAGCCTGGCAAGCGGGGCATTTCTCAGGGCGTCCGGTATCGCGTCGATCACACGGCGATAATGCACGCCGTTGTGTTCGACGCCCGCGGTTTCAATCGTTTGCTGTGAATGGCTTCCATGCAATTGAGACACTGTTTCATCACCTTGATGACTGGATGGGAACCCACAGGTTCAACAACTTCCCCCTCAAACAAAAGGGCAAAAAACGGTTGGACCGGCCCTCGAAAAGGGCTCCCTCCGTTCGAAAATCAAAGAGTGTTCAACACATAAGTACCGCCATAGAGACGTTGGCTTATGCCACGGCATGAGTGGTCGTGTTTTTTCCGGCAAAGGGGCTACTATTCGATTCGCTGCCCTCCGATTCATGCCCAGGTAACCGCCATGCGTCTTTCCGAATTCATCGTGTTGCACGTTGATCGCATCGTCGATGAGTGGGAGCAGTTTGCCAAAACCATCACCCCGGCCGCCGAGGCCATGGACAGTGTCGCCTTGCGCGATCATGCCCGGTCGATCCTGCTGGCCGCGGCCCGGGACATGTGCAAGCCCCAGACACCCTCCGAACAAGCGGCCAAGGCACGCGGCGACGGACCGGAGAAAACCCCGAGCCTCAACGAGGCCGGGGCCAGCCATGGCGAATTGCGCCATACCGTGGGTTTTGACCTGGTGCAGATGACCAGTGAGTTCCGTCATTTGCGCGCCTGCGTCATCCGCCTGTGGGTCAACAGCCTGCAATCGCCTGACCTCGCCTACTTCCAGGACATGATCCGCTTCAACGAAGCCATCGACGAGGCCCTCGCCGAGTCCACCGCCACTTACGCTGAAGGGGTCAACCGCTCGCGGGACATTTTCCTGGCGATCCTCGGTCATGACCTGCGTGCGCCGTTGCAAGCGGTGAGCATGTCCACCGAACTGCTGCTGCGCAAAGCCGCCCTCGATGGCGATGCACTTAAGTGCGCGATCAATATCCAGCGCAGTACCGGGCACCTGGCAGTGATGGTCGGGGATTTGCTGGAACTGGTGCGCAGTCGCCTGGGCAAGCGCCTGCCGGTCGAACCTGCGCCCATGGACATGGCCGACGCGGCACGGGAAGCGATTGCCCGGGCCTGCGCCGGTCAACCGGAGTGCGATCCGACGCTGGATGTACAGGGTGACACCCGCGGCACCTGGGACCCGCGCCGGCTCGATCAGATGCTGCAAAACCTGATCGGCAATGCCTTGCAGCATGGCTCAAGCAAACGTGAAGTGAAGCTGTGCCTCAAGGGCGAGACCGACAGCGTTCGACTGACCGTGCACAACGACGGCATCCCGATCCCCACCGATGCGATCCCGACCATTTTCGACCCGCTGGTGCGCAGTGCCAGCGAAGAACTCGGTGAGCCCACTACCAGTCTTGGATTGGGGCTGTTTATCGTCAAGGAAGTGGTGGATGCCCATCAGGGGACGATTGAAGTCAGTTCCAGCGAGAGGGATGGCACGACGTTTACCGTGGTGCTACCCAGGAAGGTGTGACATCTGTAGGCGCCGGCTTGCCGGCGATGGTGCCCGCAAGACCGCCATCGCCGGCAAGCCGGCTCCTACAATTCATTCAACCACCAGCCGCCCCAACCGCTGCTTGAGCATGCGGTTCTCCGCCCGCAGTTGCTGGACTTCTTCGAGCAGGTCCAGCGCCAGGGCGACGCCCTCCCATTCCAGGTCAAGGTCGCGCCGCAGCTTGGCGGCGCGCTTGGCCAGGGTCAGCTCGTAGTCGTTGAAAACCCAGTCCCCGGGCTGAGCGCCCTGAGGTTCGAGGATGCCGTGTTCGACGATTTCGATCACGTAGACGTCCGACAGCTCGGCCGCCTCACAGAATTCTGCCATGTCCAGTTGAACGATCAGGGGACTGCTCATAGTCAGTGACTCCTTGGTTCTAAGGGATCAAAAATGCTCACGCGGATCGAACGCGGCTTTTTTCGCCAGTTCCTGCCACAGGGCCTTGATGTCATCGTCCGACTTCTTCGGCATCACGGCCTTCAGTTGCACGAACAGGTAGCCGCGCTCACCGGCCTTGTTCATCAGCCCATGGCCCTTGGCGCGCATGCGCTGGCCGTTCTGGCTGCCGGCCGGCACCTTGAGGTTGATCTTGCCGGTCAGGGTCGGCACGGCGACCTCGGCGCCCAGCGCCAACTCCCACGGTGCCAATGGCAAGGTGATGATCAGGTTCTCGCCTTCGACGTCGAATTTCGGGTGCGGTGCGAAACGGATCGTCAGGTACAGGTCGCCATTGGCCCCGCCACCCACACCCGGAGCGCCCTGGCCCTTGAGGCGAATGCGCTCGCCGTCGGTCACGCCGGCGGGAATCTTCACGTTCAGGCTTTTGCTGGTGTTGCTCACATGCTGCCCGGCCGCGTTGTACTGCGGCACCTGGAAGGTGACCTTCTTCGATTCGGTCGACAGTGTTTCTTCGAGAAAAACCCCGAGCTCCATTTCCACGTCCTGCCCTCGACGCCCGGTGCTGCGACGCGACTGTTCTCCACCACCAAAGCCTGGCCCACGGTTGCCGAATATCGAACTGAAAAAGTCCGAGAAATCGCCCGTGTCCTGGCCGCCACCACCGAAACCGCCACGGCTCTGCCAGCCCGGCGGCCCCTGGAACGGCTGGCCATGCTGGCCATATCGGCGCAAATCATCGTACTCGGCGCGCTTGTCGGCGCTTTTCAGCGCTTCATAGGCTTCCGAGGCGTCCTTGAACCTGGACTCGGCGTCCTTTTCCTTGCTGACATCGGGGTGGTATTTGCGCGCCAGCTTGCGATAAGCGGCCTTGATCGCCTTGTCGTCTGCGGTCGGTTCCACACCGAGAATCTTGTAATAGTCTTTGAAGTCCATCGCGGGAATCACCATCCGTTATCAAGTCGCGCCACAGGCCACAGCATGCGCTTGTTTGCAGCCATTGGTCTTGCCGATCTCAAGTTTGTGACCGGGCGGCGCAGCAGAAGTTTATCGGCAGCAGGCGGGGCTTCTTGCGAGCACTCCCGCGGCTGTCCGGTTGATGCAGGGTAGTTTGGGGAGGATGTGCCATCTTTCAAGGCATTGCCTGCGAAGAATTAGCAGATAACCGGCCTTCGAATCTGGCGCGCACTGACATACACTGCGCGGCCGTTTTTTAACCGGAACCTGAAAGACATGAACAACGCATCTCCAGCCCGTGCCGTGGGTATCGACTTTGGCACGTCCAACTCCACTGTCGGCTGGCTGCGCCCCGGCGTGGAAACGCTGATCGCGCTGGAGGACGACAAGATCACCCTGCCGTCGGTGGTCTTCTTCAATATCGAAGAGCGCCGCCCGGTGTACGGCCGGCTGGCGCTGCACGAGTACCTGGAAGGCTACGAAGGTCGCCTGATGCGCTCGCTCAAGAGCCTGCTGGGTTCCAAGCTGATCAAGCACGACACCAGCGTCCTGGGCACGGCGATGCCGTTCAAGGACCTGCTCGGGCTGTTCATCGGCCAGCTCAAGAACCGCGCCGAAGCCGCCGCCGGTCGGGAATTCGAAGAAGTGGTGCTGGGCCGCCCGGTGTTCTTTGTCGATGACGATCCGATGGCCGACAAGGAAGCCGAAGACACCCTGGTCGACGTGGCGCGCAAGATCGGCTTCAAGGAAGTCTCCTTCCAGTTCGAACCGATCGCCGCGGCATTCGACTACGAGTCGACCATCGAGAAAGAAGAGCTGGTACTGATCGTCGACATCGGCGGTGGTACGTCCGACTTCTCCCTGGTGCGCCTGTCGCCAGAGCGTCGTGGCCTGGATAACCGCCAGGACGACATCCTCGCCACCGGCGGCGTGCACATCGGCGGGACCGACTTCGACAAACAGTTGAGCTTGCAAGGCCTGATGCCCCTGTTCGGCTACGGCAGCCGGATGAAGAGCGGCGCCTACATGCCCACCAGCCACCACATGAACCTGGCCACCTGGCACACGATCAACTCGGTGTACTCGCAGAAATCCCAGCTGGCCCTGGGCAGCATGCGCTACGACATCGAAGACACCGGCGGCATCGATCGCCTGTTCAAGCTGATCGAGCAACGCGCCGGGCACTGGCTGGCGATGGAAGTGGAAGAAACCAAGATCCAGCTGACCCACGCCGACAACCGCCACGTGCCGCTGGACCGCATTGAAGCAGGCCTGAGCGTGGACTTGAGCCGTGCGCTGTTCGAGTCGGCCATCGACAACCTGCTCGAGCGGGTGCGCAACAGCGTCACCCAATTGCTGACAGATGCCGATGTACGGGTCGATCAGGTCGATACGGTGTTCTTTACCGGTGGTTCGAGCGGGATTCCGGCGCTGCGCAACAGCGTCTCGGCGATGCTGCCGAATGCGCGGCATGTGGAAGGGAACATCTTTGGCAGTATCGGCAGCGGTCTGGCGATCGAGGCCGCCAAGCGCTACGGCTCGATGGACTGATCCAGAACCGAGGTGCCTTCATCGCGGGCAAGCCACGCTCCCACAGGTCATGCGCTGTCCCTGTGGGAGCGAGCTTGCTCGCGATGGGGGCCTGCCAGGCAACAGATGCCTATCAAACCATCCCCACCTGCTTCAACTCACTCTTCAGGTACGCGTAGTAAATCGGCCCCGCCACCACCCCCGGCAGGCCGAACGCTGCCTCGAACACCAGCATCGCCAGCAGCAACTCCCACGACTTGGCACTGATCTGCCCGCCAACGATGCGCGCGTTGAGGAAGTATTCGAGCTTGTGGATGAAAATCAGGTAACCCAGCGCCGCCATGGCCACCCAGATCGACAGCGACATACCGACGATGGTGATCAGGGTATTGGACATCAGGTTGCCGATTACCGGCAGCAGGCCGAGCAGGAATGTCAGCACGATCAGGGTTTTGGTCAGCGGCAGCTTGATGCCGAACATCGGCAGGATCACCGCCAGGAAAATCCCGGTGAAAAACGTGTTGAGCAGGGAGATCTTGATCTGCGCGAACACGATGTTGCGAAACGCCTGGACCAGCAGGTGCAAGCGATCGAACAATGCGGCGGCCAGCGGTTTGCGTTTGGTCAGGTCGGGCACACGCTGCAAGGCAATGATCGCGCCCAGCACCATGCCGATCAGCAACGTCACGAACATGTGCGCTGCGTCCTTGCCCACCAGTTGCAAATCGCTGAGGTGCTTGCTGACCCATTCGCCGATCGCCACGCGAAACTCGGCTGCACTCGCCGGCAGATAGGCGTCGATGAACGGTGGCAACTGCCCGCGTGCGCGGTCGACCACGCCCATGAACTTGTCGAGGGAAGCGCCGGGGTTTTCCGCTTCGTGCAGCAGGAAGCTGATGGCGCCGGCAAAGATCAGCGACAGCACGCTGACAATCAGGGTCCCCAGCAAGGCCACTGCCAGCCAGCGCGCACGTCGCCCCTCGATCAGTCGCTGCAGTTGCGGAGTGAGCATGTTGACCAGTTCGAACACCAGCAACCCGGCGAGCAGGCTGGGCAGCAACCGCAGCGGCAGGACCAGCAGCAGCCCGCCAAAAATGATGACCCAGCTGATGACCAGCAAGACTTGACGCTGAGAAAACGTTGGCATACAGCCTCAACAACGAACGGCATAAAAAGGATTGGCAGTCTGCCAGCGATCCGGTGCGAGCACTAGGGATTGTGTGGGGCGACCTGTGGGAGCTGGCTCGTCGGGTCGCCGCATCGCAGCGATGGGTTCACCACGGTGTCCTGATACTCCGCGTCATCTTCATCGCCGGCAAGCCGACTCCTACAAGTGCGAATTATTTTTTCTTCAGGCAATCGCTCATGAACGCCTTGCGCTCGTCCCCCTTGAGGGCCTTGGTAGCGGCGTCGGCGTTGCAGGTCTTCATCTTCTCTTGCTGTGGGGTCAAGACCTTGCCGGCATCGTTTGCCGCCGGAGTGGCTTTCAGGCAGGTGCTCATGAAGGCTTTGCGCTCGTCGCCCTTGAGGCTTTTGGCCGTGGCGTCGGCGTTGCAGGTGGTCATCTTCTCTTGCTGGGCCGTGTTGGCGGCAAAGCCCTGGGAACAGAGCAGCAAACCGATCATCAACAAAGGGACGCGCATTAACTTCATGGAGTTTTCTCCTGGTCGCCACACCGAGGGGTACGGCCTTGCACTGGAGTGTAGACAACCCCTGTTACACCTTCCTGTTCTCCAGGTGACTGCGTCGATATTGCTCCGGCGTGCACCCGGCCTGGCGCTGGAACATCGCGATAAACGCCGAGCCGGTGCTATAGCCCATGTCGAAGGCGATTTCCTGAATGCTGCGCTGGCTGTCCAGCGCTTCGATCGCCGCCAGAAACCGCAGACGCTGGCGCCACTCGCCGAAACTCATGCCCAACTCCCGCACGAACTGACGCGCCAGGGTGCGTTCACTGACATGGATGCGTGCAGCCCATTGCGACAGGGGCCGGTTATCCCCGGGCTCGGCCTGCAACGCCTCCAGGATCCCCAACAGCCCGGGGCTGCTGGCATAGGGCAGGTAGCACTCGTGCACCGGCGCCTGTTGCAACTGGTCCACCAGTACCTGGGCCAGACGCTGGTCGGCAACCTGCTCGGGGATTTTCACGTCGCGGGCGGCGAAGTCCTTGAGGATCGCCTTGAGGATGTCGCTGATGGCCAGGGTGCAGGCGCGCGGCGGCAGATCGGCGCAGACCTTGGGTGCCAGGCAGACCGCGCGGTAGTTCACCGGTTGGTGGCTATAGAAACTGTGCTCGATCTGCGGCGGCACCCACACCGCGTATTGCGGTGGCGACATGAAGCGACTGCCCTCGACGTCCATGTGCAGCACGCCATGTGCGGCATACTCCAGCGTCCCCCAGGGATGCCGGTGGGGTGCGGCGTATTCGTGGGCGTCGAAATCGGCGTAGCGGAAGTACACCGCCGAAGGCAGTTCGCTGAATTCCAGCAGGTCGATGTGTTTATTGCTCATGCTGTCCGTCATCAGGGGCCGGTTGTCTGGATCGAAGTATAGGCTTGCATCCAGACAAGCGGATAATTGCCCTTCATTAACGTTCTGGTTTTTCCCGATGCAATACGCTTATCCCCTGCTGGCCATTTTCATCTGGGCCGGCAACACCGTGATCACCAAAATGTCGGCCGGGGCGATCTTCCCCGCCGAGATCGGTTTCTACCGCTGGCTGCTGGCCGGGTTGCTGTTCACGCCCTTCATGCTCAAACCGGTGCTCGCCCATTGGCCACTGATCCGCCCGAACCTGGGCAAGGTGTTTGTCCTCGGCGTTCTCGGCATGGCGGTCTATCAAAGCCTGGCGTACTTCGCCGCCAGCCTGACCTCGGCCACCAACATGGGCATCATCCTGTCGCTGATGCCGCTGATGTCGCTCGCCATGGCGATCATCAGCCTCGGCCAGCGTCTGACCATGGGCGCGCTGGCCGGTGCGGTGCTGTCCTTCACCGGTGTCCTGGTGGTGGTGTCGTCCGGCAGCCTTGGCGCGTTGCTCGAACACGGGGTCAACCTGGGCGATGCGATGATGCTGATCGCCACCCTGGCCTACGCGGTCTACAGCACCCTGTTGAAGAAATGGCAGCTGAAACTGCCGCCGCTGGTGCTCCTGTATCTGCAAGTGCTGGTGGCGGTGGCGGTGCTGTTTCCACTGTTCCTCGCGTCACCGAAAGTCGGCCCGACCCTGCACAACATTCCGCTGGTGTTGTACGCCTGCCTGCTGGCTTCGATGGTCGCGCCACTGGCGTGGATGCAGGCCGTGGTGCGTCTGGGGCCAAGTCGGACCACGCAGTTCTTCAATCTGCTGCCGTTGATTACTGCGCTGATTGCGGCGGTGGTGCTGCATGAACAATTGGCGATGTATCACCTGGTGGGTGGGGTACTGACCCTGGGCGGGGTGATTGTTTCCGAGCGCTGGACGACGGTGTTGGGTCGTAAGGTCAATGTTGCCTGATCCGGCGCCTTCGCGAGCAGGCTCGCTCCCACAGTGGATCGCATTCCATTGTGGGAGCGTGGCTTGCCCGCGATGAACGATAACGCGGCCTAAAGCCCTGCCGCGTTCAGTCGCGCCGCATGCTCGACAAACAACCGGATCGGCTCGGCCCCCTTGCCCACCAGCCCCAGCGACTGATTGACGATATCGAAGTGATCCAGCGGATACTCATCGCCAATCACCGTCCCCAGGTGCGAACTGTAGCGCCCGACCATGCCGTCGCAATGCCCGGCTTCACGGACGAAGGATCTGGCGAACAGCCGGCAACTGCGGTTGGTGCCGTCCAGCAGATTGCGTCCACGATCGGTAATGCCCGGCTGCAAGGTGCCGGACCAGGAGTAATAGCGCACGCCATTGACCTCTTCCGGCCCGTGACCGCCCCAGGTTTCAGGCAAGCCCTGTGGATAACGCTGGTTGAACAACGCCACGCCGGCGGTGGTGAGGGAGTGGTGTGACGCATGGATATCCACCGGCAGCTTCGGCCCGCGGTAACCGGTATCCAGCCACCCCATCAGCGCGCCGATCACCCGCAGCAAAAAGCTCAGCAGACGACCACGCACGCTGTCATGGGGATAATGCTCGTGCAGGTAATCGGCAAGCTCCGAGCCGTGATTCGGCCCCGCCACCGACGTGACCGAAGCGATCAGGTCCGGGCGCTTGGCCGCCGCATAACGGGCGGTCAGCGAGCCCTGGCTATGACCGATCAGGTTGACCTTGGCGGCCCCGGTCTGCCGCAGGATTTCGTCGATACGTGCCAGCAATTGCTCGCCGCGCACTTCGTTCGAATTGAGCGGCGAGACCTGCACGGCGAACACCACCGCACCGCCGTGGCGCAGCGCCTCGACGATCCCGTACCAGTATGGATAAAGCACCAACCGGATGAACCCGAGCATTCCGGGGACCAGCACCAGCGGGTAACGCGGGGCAGAACCTTGCGACATGGGCGGACATCCTTGTGGTCAGGGGTGACGCAAGGCGGCATGCAAGACATCCGCCAAGCATCGCCAGTGAAGATGACAAGTCTATGTCATCCACCCTACTTCAACCCCGCCACCCCCGCGACGATCAGCCCGACCGATACCAGCTTGATCACGCTGAGGCTTTCACCCAACAGCGCGAACCCGAGAAACACCGTGCCCAGCGAACCGATGGCGGTCCAGATCGGGTACGCGATGCTCACCGGCAACTCGCGCATGGCCAGGGTCAGGAAGTAGATCCCGCCCACTGCGGCCACCACCGTGATCAACGAAGGCCAGGGCCGGGTGAAGCCCTCGGCGTACTTCATGCCCATGGCGAAGGTCACTTCGAATCCGGCGGCGACCAGCAGAAACAGCCAGGCCATCTAGAACTCCCCGGCCAGCGCCAGCAAGCGCTGCTCGGCCTCGGCGGAGGATATTTCGAAGGTGCGCTCGGCGGACTCCTCACCCTCGGCAGCCACCACGGTGACATCCGTGATGCCGATGAACCCGAGCACCGTGCGCAGTAGCTTGTCGGCATGGTTCATCGCTTCCAGTTCACCTCCCGGGCCGAAACCGAAGCCGCCACGACTGGTGATGATCAGGGCTTTTTTACCCTGCACCAACGGTTGGTACTGGGCCACGCCATTGTCCAGGGTGTGATCGAAGGTCACCCCGACCCGGACGATCTGATCGATCCAGGCCTTGAGGCCACTCGGCACGCTGAAATTGTGCATCGGCGTGGAAATCAGCAACACATCGTGACCGAGCAGTTCGCCGACCAGTTCGTCACTGAGCGCAAGATCCGCCTGCATCGACAGTGGTCGAGCGTCGGGCTGCGGGTAGAACGCGGCGGCCACGAAGGCCTCGTTCACGGGCGGAATCAGCGCCCGACCGACTTCGCGCCGGGTCAACTGCGAGTGTGGATGACGGGCCTGCCAGGCTGACAGAAACACTTCGGCCAAACGCCGGGAGTGCGAACGGTCACCACGGGGGCTGGCATGAACGGCAAGAATTTTACTCATCTGAATCTCCTCAGGGACTAAACTCAAACGGCTTGTGGCTTGCAGCTTGAAGCGCTCAGCTGCGCGGCCTCAAATGAGTAAAAATCAGTCAGGATGAATTCATTTCATCCGTGGAGTTTTCAATGTTCGCCTCGCTGCCCTTGACCGCCCTGCGCGCCTTCGAATCCGCCTCACGCCTGCTGAGCTTCAAGGCCGCCGCCGAAGAACTGTCCGTCACGCCGACCGCGGTGTCCCATCAGATCCGCTCCCTGGAGAGTTGGCTCGGCGTGCCGTTGTTCGAGCGGCTGCCCCGCCAGGTGCGCCTGACTGATTGCGGCGAACGGCTGTTCCAGAGCCTGCACGGGGCCTTTCTCGAAGTGGCGCAAAGTGTCGATACCCTGCGCCCGCAACGCAGCAGCGCGAACCTGACGGTCTCCACCACCGCCGCCTTCGCCGCGCTGTGGCTGGTGCCACGGCTGGGACGTTTCTACGCCCGGCACCCGAACATCAGCGTGCGCCTCGATACCCACTGCGAAGTCATCGACCTGCATCAGGACGCCAGTGTCGACCTGGTGCTGCGCTACAGCCTCGACAATTACCCCAACCTGTATGGCCAGTGCCTGTTCGATGAGTCCTTCGGTGTCTATGGCTCCCCCGAGCAAGTGGCCCTGGCGTCGAGTCGCACACCGGTGCTGATCAGCGTGCGCTGGCACAATTCCAAGCTCTATGCCCACGGCTGGGAGGCCTGGTGCGCGCGATCCGGTGAAACATGGCTGAACGGCCAGCCCGCCGTGCGTGAATACGACGAAGAACACTACGCCCTGCAAGCCGCGATTGCCGGGCAGGGCCTGGTGTTGGCAAGCAATATTCTTGTGTCGGAGAGCGTGGCCAGTGGCCTGTTGTTGCCATACCGCAGGGACATCCAGGTCGATGGCGCCGGCTACAGCGCACTGTGCGTACCGGGGCGCGAGCGGCATCCGCCGGTTCGAGCGTTTTTTGCGTGGTTGCAGGAGGAGACTCAATTATCCCGCCTATTTCAAAGATAGGAACCTTCGACAACTAAGCAGAGAGTGTACTTATAAAAAACCTCTGCGCCGCCCCCGCAACTCAAACTTCTAGAGACGCCCTCAACTTTAAACCTCATTACACACCGCAGCCCTGCAAGCCAGAATACAAACCAACCAAAACATTAAAAGTAACAACATCAAAATAGACTTTATCTTTATTCAGCTTAATCTTGAGCCGCGACCAAACGATCACCAAAACTCGTTAGAAAGGATTCTATATGAACATTGAACAACGCTTGGAATTTATCAATACGCTCCCCCCTCTTAAACCAGAAGCCATTCGATCTCTTTTATCTCTCAATGAAACACCCACACCTCCACACGATAACAATGGCCCAAATGGATTTGTAACTCCCGACAGTGTGAACATATTTCTCCCGGGGTTCTCTGAAAGCCTCATATCAGATGTCAACCTCTGCAAACTGGTTATGCAGAATGCAGCCGACATAGAGTACCCGGATACCACACAACAGTTTGAATGGTATAAATACTACACAAAAGGATTAAGTGATCTGGGCTGGGTAATTCAAGCCAAAAATCTTCAGGACGTGACTATCAAGGGCATAAACCTGACAATGGACCAAGTCGCCATAGATGTAATAAAAGGACTAATTGGCAACAATGCAAACTTACTGACAAACCTCGCAAAACAAGCCATCACCGCCATCCAGGGTGATGAAAAATTGACCACGTTATTTGAATCAAATAAAAAGCTTGGAAAACAATCAAAGTTCGACATTGCCCCGGCATGGCTTGATAGCAACGGGCAAGCAAATATGGTTTTGAACACCATCGCACTGGACAATCAGGAAAGTACAACAAGCTTCCTGTTCTGGAAGACCACCAAACAATCCACCACCATAAAATCAGGAGCAATGCACACTTATCTGGACAACGCCATTTTTGACGGCTTGCGCGGAGAGCTACGCGAAGTCTTTTTGAACGACGCTAAATCGAAGATCAGGAAGCTCCCAAAACTAAAACCGGCCTAATGCCACATACAGGCCATGTTAAAGTCGACGAAACTTGTCGACTTTAACAATCGAATATATCTGGAGTCCAAAATGCCCACCTCCAATTTAGACCTCTACATTGTCAGCGGCAATATTGTTATTTTTTCTGGAGAGCACTCCGAAAAATTCAAAAATGACATTTTACATTCAAGCCTCACCGGCCATTTAGTAGCCGACACTAATAGCACCAACAGCGATGAGGTGTGGTCCACCTATACAAAAACTGTCGCAGACCTGAGCTGGGTGACCTGCAGCCTGGATCAAACCAACACTCGCTCCAGCGAAGAAAGTTTGTACACTATCTCGCTGCAAGCTTATGGCGATGTACTTTCAGAGAACGATCGACAAACACTTGACCATGCGTTTTCCGTACTGAAGGAGCAGCCCAAGGATTCGCCATCAATATTGGCCCTAACTACCCGCTTTAACGCTCACACAACTACAAGCTACCAGGATAACAAAAAAGGCGACACTTCAGAAAAAAAGACGAGCACTGGCATCCTATTGACCTTTATCAACCACGAAAAAACCGTGCACACACTGAGAATTACTATCGAGAGCGGTCAATATCTCGATATCGGCATTTTGAACAACCCTGTGCTCGATACAACCAACAAAGATGACTTTAATACCTGGCTATTATCCAGCACTTTTGACGAGTCCACGTACGAAGACCTCAGAGTTGACGTTGACGCATATCTCGATAACAGTATTACTGCCGAAATAATTCGAATCCAAGATTCTCGGTAATTTTTTGGCACCGACAAAAAGAAACCTTATACAGGCAGCACAGCACTTCGAGATACTTAGTGAAGTGCTGTAGGATCATAGAATTGGCGTCAGTACTCCACAGTCTTCGGCGCCTTGCCCGCCTTCATCTGCTCCAACAATGGCGCACATTGATTCGGCTCGCCCCCACTCGGAGCCACCAGCGCCAGCAACCCTGCCGCTGGTGCGGCGATCACGCCCAGCGCCACCATCCCGGCGCCGCGCAGTATCAGCGGCACGGCCTTGACCCCGGCATCGGGCTTGATGAACTTGCCGCGCACATACAGCGGCGAGCGCAATGAAATCAGGCGCCAGCCCTTGGATTCCGGGGTGATGGTCAGGTCCAGTTGTTCGGTCGCCATGTTCGCGGTGCCGTCGATGTAGACGATGGCGTTCTCGGTGTCGAACACAAACAGGCGAGTAGTTGCCAGGCCGGACTGGATACCGAAGTCGGCCGCCGCGCAGTTGATCTTCACTTCTTTGTCGCCAAAGATCTTGCCGACCACATAGTTGCCGACGTTCAGCCCCGCCAGTTCCATCAGTTCGCGACTGATGGCGCCATCGTTGATGATCATCTTCAAATTGCCATTGGCGCTGCCCAGCAGCTTGGCCACCGAGTTGCCGCGCCCGGTGATATCCGCGTCGCCATTGAGTTCGCCAAAACTGGTTTTCATCGGCTCAAAACCGGGGAACAGCTGTTTGAGCTTGAAACCTCGCGCCGTGAGCCTGGCCTTGCCTTCCAGGGGATCGGTATGGCCATTCAGGCGAATCTGCGCATCCAGCTTGCCGCCGGCCACGCCGAAGCGCAGCGGCTCGAGGCTGAGCACGCCATCGGTGAGCACCAGATGGGTATAAAGGTCGTTGAACGGCAGTTTTTCACTGTGCACGATGCGCTTGCCGGTGAACTCGACATCGGCGTCCATATCGCGCCAGCGATCGGTCTTGAACTCTTCGACCGGCAGCACTTTGTCCGTCGGTTGTTTACTTTCACCACCACGGGCCTTCTGCTCGGCGTTGGAGTCGGCGCCAATCAGCGGCGCGAGGTCCGCGAACAGCAATTGATTGGACAGCAATGAGCCGCTGAGTTTTGGCCGTGGCTGACTGGCCACATAAGTCAGATTGCCGTGGATGTCGCTCTCGCCGATCTTGCCGTTGAAGTCTTCATAGCGAAACTGCGCGCCACCGGTGTCATGCAGCTTGGCGACCAGGTGGCCGTCGGTGGCATAGGGGGGTGTATCCGGCAGGATCACGCCGGTCAGCGGGTAGAGGTTGCCCAGGCTGGTGCCGGCCAGTTTCAGGCGCAGGTCCAGAGCGCCGAGATTCAGCGGATCAGTCAGGGTGCCCGCCAGTTCGACGCTGGAATCAGCGATCTTCACCTGGGCCTGCAGCGGAAACGGCCGCGCCGAGTCCTGCAGCGCCAACAGCCCGCCAATCTTGCCCTGGCCCGCAAGTTTCTGGCCGTGGTACTGGCCGTTGACCTTGAGGGCGAACGCGTAATCCTGGGGGGACGAGCCCTTTTCCTGAGCGGTTTTCGCCGCTTTGTCGCCGACGATGTCGCTGAACGGAATCGGCTTGCCCAACGGATCGATCAGCACATCGAGTTGAGTCTTCAGGTTCTGGTCGTCGAGCATGACGTGGCCCTTGTCGAAACCGATCGCGCCGATATCCACCACCCAACTGGAAGGCTCGGCGTTCGGATCTATCGGGTCGAACTTGAACGTCCAGTTGGCGCGCCCGTCCGCAAGGCGTTGCAGCCGGGCATTCGGTTCGGTGAGGTCGATACGCGGAATCACCACCCGCTGCGCCAGCAATGCCAAGGGTGAAATACGCAGTTCTACCCGCTTGAGGGTGACCATCTGCGGCTGTTTCGACCAGTCCGGGTTGCCCAGGCTGAGATCCTCGGCCACCACGTGGGGCCACGGCACCCAGGCGCGCCAGCCGCTTTCATCGGGCTCGGACTGCCAGACCACCGACAGATTGCCGTTGATGGCAAAAGCACGGTGCAGCTCTTCGGAAACTTTGGCATTGAGCGGCGGCTTGATCCGGTTCCAGTCGAAGAACACGAGGATCAATACCAGCACCACCAGCAAGGTCAGAAAAGTGGAAAGGGTCCAGACAAACGTCTTTTGGGTGCGCGTCATTGCACAGGGCTCCTGATACGACTGAGCGCCCCGACTGCGGCGCACATGTGAAACGGTGAACCGGAAGCGGCTCGCCATGAAGTCTACGACTGATAAAACACCGGCAGGTTTAATCGAAAGACCGATTTCGCCGAATTCAGCCAGTCCAATACTGACCCATCAGTCATCCAGCGTTACCGGCCCCGCACTTTTGCATGGCACAGGTGAGTCGAAAATACCCAAACCGGTGCAAGGCAACTCGCCGGAAACGCCCGATCTAGAGCCCGCGCAGCAAACAATCAATTCCGTTGATTATTACCATTGCGTTTATGAACTTTTATATCGACTTATCGAGAGTAGCATTGCCCTCGTACCCACTTTTTCGCCCCCCCAAGGAGCAAACAATCATGAAACGCCAATTACTGCTTAGCCTTACCCTCTCAATGCTGGCCAGCACTGCTTTTGCACTGCCTGCCGCTGACCAGGCGACTCCTCAAGTGAAAGACAGCCGCTCCGTGTTCAGCCAGACCATCGCCGCCGATGGTTCCGACCGCACTCCTCAAGGCCAGACCCTTGCCGAAGGCGGTAACGATCGCCTGAAAGAAAAAGGCCTGATCACTCAGGATGGCTCGGACCGTACTCCACAAGGTCAGACCCTGGCTGCTGACGGTTCCGACCGCACCCCACAAGGTCAGACCCTGGCTGCCGACGGTTCCGACCGCACTCCACAAGGTCAAACCCTGGCTGCCGACGGTTCCGACCGCACTCCACAAGGTCAGACCCTCGCTGAAGGCGGTGGTGACCGTGTGATCGAACGCAACAGCGCCCTGAGCTAAGCCCCATGGCCGCCCAGAAAAAAAGCCCAATCCCCGGATTGGGCTTTTGACTTTTCAGCGGTCCGCTTGATCGATATCACATTTCCCCGCTTGATCCCCCACAGGCGTTCGACGCCGGCAAAGCCGATTTGCTAGAGTGCGCCGCGTCCCGTCCAGAAAAACACCCTTGCGATGCTGCCCCGCGCCGAACAGAAACAACAGACCCGTAACGCCCTGATTGACGCTGCCCGGCGCCTGATGGATGGCGGCCGAGGATTCGGCAGCCTGAGCCTGCGTGAAGTCGCGAAAACCGCCGGTATCGTACCGACCGGTTTCTACCGTCATTTCGCCGATATGGATGAACTGGGCCTGGTGCTGGTCAGCGAAGTCGGCCAGACCTTCCGCGAAACCATTCGCCTGGTACGACACAACGAATTCGTGATGGGCGGCATCATCGATGCCTCGGTGCGGATCTTTCTCGACGTGGTCAGTGCCAACCGTTCGCAGTTCCTGTTTCTCGCCCGCGAGCAATACGGCGGTTCGCTGCCGGTGCGCAAGGCCATCGGCCGCTTGCGTGAAGGCATCAGTTCGGACCTCGCGGCGGATTTGTCATTGATGCCCAAGCTGCAGCATCTGGGCATCGCCGACCTGAGCGTCATGGCGGACCTGATCGTCAAAAGCGTGTTCGCCACCCTGCCGGACATCATCGATCCGCCCGCCGAGGCCTTGCCCGAACACCTGACGCCCCAGGCTAAAATCACCCAGCAGTTGCGGTTTATCTTTATCGGCCTCAAACATTGGCAAGGGCTTGGCAGCACCGAATAAACCTGCGGGAGCTTCATCGCCTCAACTTGGTGCGCAAATCAGAAACAGCGCACCAACTTCATCCAAAACCCCTTCCCCTCGCAACTAATCCGACCCATCCCACAGCCATTTCCTACACATCGCGTCGATTGGCAAGCCCCTTGCTCTAGCCTGAGCAATGTCCATTGCTGGAGCCTTCCGATGCTGGTGATTCACCGCAGAATCGACCCTCAACCCGTTTGGGCCGCCGAACTGCACCTGACGTTCGAAGCCCGCAGCAAAAGCCGTTTGCGCTGTTTCAGTGCCGAGGGCGAAGACGTCGGAATGTTTTTGGAGCGCGGCCAGCCGCCGTTGTCTGACGGCGAATGCCTGCGAGCCGAAGACGGGCGGATCGTGCGTGTCTGCGCCCGTCCCGAACAATTGCTGCACGTGACCTGCGCCAACGCTTTCGAACTGACCCGTGCGGCCTATCACCTGGGCAACCGCCATGTCGCCCTGCAAGTTGGCGACGGCTGGTTGCGCCTGCTCGACGACTACGTGCTCAAGGCCATGCTCGAACAACTCGGTGCCGTTGCCGTGAACATCGAAGCGCCGTTCCAGCCGGAACACGGTGCCTATGGCGGCGGCCACCATCATTCGCGCCACGGTGATGAAGACTTCAACTACGCGCCGAAACTGCACCAGTTCGGCGTACGCCCATGAACCCGGCCTGGGCGCTGTTGCGCCTGGCCAGTCCGCAATTGCCGATTGGCGGCTACAGCTACTCCCAAGGGCTGGAAATGGCCGTGGATAACGGCCGCGTTCATGACCCCGACAGCGCCCGACGCTGGATCAGCGATCAACTGCTGTTGAACCTGGCGCGTTTCGAAGCGCCATTGCTGCTGGCTCATTGCGTGGCTGCAACGGCAGAAAACTGGGACGAACTGCTGCAACGCTGCGAAGAACACCGCGCCAGCCGCGAAACCCGCGAACTGCATCAGGAGAGCCGGCAGATGGGCTACTCGTTGCAGCAATTGCTCAATGGCTTGCCGGAACTCGACGCTCCTGCTCGCGCATTTCTCCAACAACGCGCCGAGCCCCATCTGGCCCTGGGTTGGGCGTTGGCCGCGCGCGCCTGGCAGATCAACCCGCAGGACGCCCTGGCCGCGTGGCTATGGAGCTGGCTGGAAAACCAGTTGGCGGTGTTGATGAAAACCTTGCCATTGGGCCAGCAAGCCGCCCAGCGCCTGACCAGCGAACTGTTGCCGCTGCTTCAACAAGCCCAACACAACGCCACGCAAATCGATCCCGACCATTACGGCAGCGCCGCTTTCGGCCTGTCCCTGGCGTGTATGGCCCATGAGCGCCAATACAGCCGTCTGTTCCGTTCCTAGGGCCCCTTGTTTTGGAGAATCACATGAACACACAACCCCTGCGCGTCGGCATCGGCGGCCCGGTCGGCTCCGGCAAAACCGCGCTAACCCTGGCCCTGTGCCTGGCCCTGCGCGAGCGCTACAACCTGGCCGTCGTCACCAACGACATCTACACCCGCGAAGACGCCGACTTTCTGGTGCGCAACCAAGCCCTGGCGCCGGAACGCATCATCGGCGTGGAAACCGGCGGCTGCCCGCACACGGCCATCCGCGAAGACGCCTCGATCAACCTCGAGGCCGTGGATCAACTCAATCGCCGTTTTCCGGGACTGGACTTGATCCTGGTGGAGTCCGGTGGCGACAACCTCTCCGCGACCTTCAGCCCGGAACTGTCCGACCTGACCATCTACGTGATCGACGTTTCGGCCGGCGACAAGCTGCCGCGCAAGGGCGGGCCGGGGATCTGCAAGTCCGACCTGCTGGTGATCAACAAGATCGACCTCGCGCCTCTGGTAGGGGCGTCGCTGACGCTGATGGACAGTGACACCACGCGCATGCGCAACGGCAAGCCGTTCGTGTTCAGCAACCAGAAAACCGGCCAGGGTCTGGAACAGATCATCGCCTTCATCGAACGCCAGGGCTTGCTGACCGCGGCCTGATCACGACTTCAACAAGGAAGCTTATCCATGACACTCAAACGCATTCTGGGCGCCCTGGCCCTGCTGCTGACGCCGGCCCTCGCCTTCGCCCATCCGGGGCACGGCGACAATGGTTTGATCGCCGGTATCAGCCATCCGATCGGTGGTCTCGATCATTTGCTGGCGATGCTCGCGGTCGGTCTGTGGGCGGCGCAACAGCAAGGCGCTGCACGTTGGGCGCTGCCGTGCACGTTCGTTGGCACCATGTTGATCGGCGGGATGTTGGGTTTTGAAGGGTTGAACCTGCCGGCGCTGGAAAGTGGGATTGCTGCTTCCGTCCTGGCTTTGGGCCTGGCGGTTGCGTTGGCAGTGCGTCCACCGTTGGTGTTGGCGGTGGGTGCGACGGCGTTGTTTGCGTTGTTCCATGGCGTGGCGCATGGTCTTGAGCTGCCGGACATGTCGAGTCCATGGGCGTATGCCGCAGGGTTTGTCGCGGCGACAGCGGTGTTGCATGTGGCGGGTTATGTGCTGGTGCGGGTGTTGCCGCAGGCCGCAGCGCCTCTTGTGCGACTGGCGGGCGCGGCTTCGGCGGCGACCGGGGTGTGGTTGCTGGCGGGTTAATTCTCCAGTGCCTGAATTGGCCTCATCGCTGGCAAGCCAGCTCCTACAATGGATCTTTGTGCACGGGACCATTGTGGGAGCTGGCTTGCCAGCGATGGCGGCCGGACAAACACCACAACTCTCAGGCCTGCTAACATGTCGCGCAATCGCCCCTGCCGTGACGACGCCAGCCAATGCCGCCTGTTTCCCGCTCCGCTTCCCAGCCTCAATTGACCGCCCTGTTCACCTCGGTGCAACAGCACTTCCTGAACGTCATCGTGCCGCTCTGGCAAGGTCCGGGCTGGAATGCCGACATGGCGCTGCCCTATGAGGCGCTGGATGCCGAACACCGGCCGCTGCCACCGCAACGCTACCGGGCCATGGCCTGTGCACGGCAGTTGTACCTGTTCGCCAGCCTGATCGGTCAGGTGCCGGGCGCCGAAGAGCGGGCCGCCGCGTTGTTCCGTTCCTTGCAGCGACACTTCCACGACGCCGAGCATGGCGGCTGGTTCTACAGCGTCGATGCACAGGGCGCGCCGCTGGATCAGCGCAAGGACCTCTATACCCACGCCTTCATCCTGTTCGCCTGCGCCCATTACTGGGACAAGGTCCGCGAGCCATTGGTCGAGTCGGTACTCAACGCCTCGCTGGAAGTGATTGCGCAGCGTTTCGCCACGGACGACGGTCTGTACGAAGCCACGCTCGACCGCGACTGGGCATCGCTGGGCAGCGGCCCGTTGCAAAACCCGTTGATGCACCTGGCCGAAGCGTTCCTCGCCACCCTGTCGGTGCGTGAAGACCTCGACGTGCAGCAGGCGCTCGTCGAGTTATGCACAGCCATGCACGCGCGCTTCATCGATCCGCAACGTGGCGTGTTGATGGAGAAGCCGTTGGGATCTGTGGACAACTGGTTCGAACCAGGCCATCAGTTCGAATGGTATTTCCTGCTGGAATCCTCGGCGCTGTTACGCCAGTCGACGCTGCATGCCGATCTGGAGCGGGCTTTCGCCTTTACCGAGCAAATGGGCGTCGATCAACAGACTGGCGCCGTGCGGGCGATGCTCGACTTCGCCGCGGATGGCAGCGTGCGGGACGCCACGCAGCGCATCTGGGCGCAGGCCGAATACCTGCGCGCACTGACGCTGCGACCGGACAGCGAAGCCGATGTTTTGCGCCAGTTGCAGGCGTTGCAGCAACGTTCGCTGCACGCAGGCGGGTGGTACGAATGCCGTGATGAGCACGGTGAAGTCAGCCGCCGCGACATGCCGTCGACCACGCCTTATCACCTGGCGACCTGTTACCGCGGGTTGGCGGAGTACCTCGACTGATGTCGAGGTGCACTCCCATCACTCAATCCACTTGCGATCCCCGGTAAAGCTGATGGTCAGCCATCGCGCAGCGTCCGGTTCGCCGAGCTTTGCGGATATTTCCTCGCGCAGGCTGTCCAGTTGCCCCACACCGTCCAGCCAGTAATCCTTCGGCAATACGATGTGAATCTCGATGAAGCAGGCCCTGCCGTGTTTCTGCACGTAGGAGATGTAATCGTCGAAACCATGCTCGACCTTCGCCACCTCCATCACCTGACGCACCTTGTCGTCCAACTGGTCCGGGACGATCCCCAACACATCGCGCAAGGCCGGCCCGAGGATTTTGAACGCCGGAGGAAGCATGCCCAAGGCCAGCAGGATCAGGATCATCGGATCGACATACACCGCCCACTTGTCGTAACCCTGAGTCCTGAGCAGCAACGCGATGAGGAAACTCACCAGCAGCCCCGCCGACAGCATCGCGTCCACCAGCCAACTGATGTTGTCGAACCGGATCAGCGATGAATTGAGCGTGCGATTGCGATGGCGGACGTAGAAGAAATAAATGAACTCAACGACAGTGAAGAACGCCGCGTAGAAGATCACCAGACCGAGTTCGACCTCGCGGCCACCGCTGATGATGCCGAACACACCGTTGAGAAAGGCATAAATGGCGACCAGGAATATGAAACAGCCTTCGATCACCAGCACCATGGGTTCCAGATGCCAGGAACCGAACTGGAAGCGTTGATTGCTTTCCTTGGCGATCAGTCGGGCGGTGATCAGCATCAGCACCTTGATGAACGCCGCGATCAACGAAAAGAAGCCATCGAACAGGATGGATTGAGCGCCCGAAACAAACCCGGTGATGATCCCGGCGAATGTCACGGCGAGCATCAGGAAGGTCGATTGCTTGAGCAGCGACTGCTCGCCTCGATTACTCACTGGATCTCCTCTAATACCTCTAGACCGCCGGGTGTGGCGGGCTGCTTGAGGGAGGAGTCTAGCTGATGTCCTGCACCGGCTGCGCCGACGCCATCGCGAGCAAGCTCGCTCCCACAGTGGGTCAAGGTGCACACAAATTGTGTGGACGACACAAAATCCTGTGGGAGCGAGCTTGCTCGCGATTGGCCGTGACTCGGTCTTAAGACTTACGCTCGATAGCAAACCCGGCCCAGGTCTGGCTCACGGGCATCAGCTCCAGGCTGTTGATATTGATGTGCGCAGGCGCATTGAGCACCCAGAAGATGGTGTCAGCGATGTCCTGCGGCTGAATCGGCTCGGCGCCGGCGTAAGTGGCGTTGTAGCGCTCCTGGTCACCGGCAAAACGCACCAGCGAGAACTCGCTCTCGCACAGGCCCGGCTCGATGTTGCTGACCCGTACGCCCGTGCCTTGCAGGTCGCAGCGCAGGTTCAGGGAGAACTGTTTGACGAACGCCTTGGTCGCGCCATAGATGTGGCTGCCCGGGTACGGATAGTTGCCGGCGATGGAACCCAGGTTGACGATACCGGCCCCACGCCCATGGGCGATCAGGCGTGGCAACAGCAGGCGGGTGCTGTACATCAGGCCCTTGACGTTGGTATCGACCATGGTGTCCCAATCGTCCAGGTCGCACTTGGGCGCCGGATCGACACCCAGGGCCAGCCCGGCGTTGTTGATCAGCCCGCGCAGCTTGGCAAAGGACGGCGGCAGATTGGCAATCGCCTCCTCCATGGCCTTGCGATCACGCACATCGAGCACCAGGCCATGGACTTCGGTCTGCTTCGACAGCTCGGCGCACAGCGCATTGAGGCGCTCTTCACGACGGCCTGTCAGCACCAGTTTCCAGCCGGCCTCGGCAAAACGACGGGCACAGGCTTCACCAAAACCGGAGGTCGCGCCGGTAATAAACAGGGTGTTGGACATCGTGTTCTCCTTGCTTCGGCTGATCGCCAGCCATTGGAATAGAAAATCAGCAGGCAGCATGCCCGGCCTTGCCCATAGCGGCAACCGCACTTTCTGTATAAAAAACAACCAATCCTCGCAAACCCTTTACCCGCTTGGCCTACAGCCATGTGCGCGCACGTTATCCACAGGCCGGTCCACAGTCTTTGGGGGCAAGTGGAAAAGCTGCAAGCCGCTATCCACAAGGCTTTGCGCGGTTTTTTGAAACTTTTTTGCTTGACCCTCGATAGCCTGCCGTGTAGCCCCTCGCGATTTTCATGACTGACGGGTCAAACCGACGATGGCGCCAAGCCAGTAACCACGGCCTTCAGCCGGGTCTTTCCAGAGTTTAACCACAGACTTATCCACAGGCTTGTCCACGCCGATTTCACTCACTTTCATCACCAATAAAAAGGTTGACAAAGCGTCCCTCAAGTTGCGTAAAAGCGCCTGATCAAAAAACAACCATCACTCTGCACGCCACGGGTTTAAAGGCCTGCAGCCAGCTACTCCCACGTTATTCACAGCCGGTTCCACAGCAAACGGGGACAAGTCAAAACCGTGACAAAACAATTATTTGCAGCGGCTTTATGTCGCGGTTCAGGAGCTTGGGAATATTGTTTTCCACAATTTCCTGTGGGAGCGAGCCTGCTCGCGATGGGCGTCAACGATAACGCGAACATTCTGGATAAATGCGTTGTCCTGGGGATCTTCGCGAGCAGGCTCGCTCCTACAGGGGATTTGCGGTGTTTGGGGGGATGTAAAAAAGCCCCGACGCTTGCGCACCGGGGCTTGTGTATAACCACTAAAACTCAGTGCCCGCCAAGATAGGCGTTACGCACATCCTCGTTGACCAGCAGCTCCTTGCCGCTACCGGTCATGCGGATTTCGCCGTTGACCATCACGTACGCCCGGTCCGACAACCGCAAGGCGTGGTTGGCGTTCTGCTCCACCAGGAAGATGGTCATGCCGGTCTTGGCCAGTTCCCGCAGGGTCGCGAAGATCTGTTTCACCACGATTGGCGCCAGGCCCAGGCTCGGCTCATCGAGCAGCAACAACTTCGGCCGGCTCATCAGGGCGCGGGCGATGGCGAGCATCTGCTGCTCGCCGCCGGACATGGTCATCGCCCGCTGGGTACGCCGCTCTTCGAGCCGCGGGAACAGCTCGAACATGCGCTGCATGTCCTCCTTGGCGTACTTGTCACCGATCGGGATGGTGCCCATCAGCAGGTTTTCCTCGACGGTCATGTCGGGGAACACCCGCCGCCCTTCCGGCGATTGCGCGATGCCGTTGGAGGCGATGTAGTGGGACGACTTGTGGGTAATGTCCACGCCCTGGTAGAGGATCTGCCCGTCCGCCGCCCTTGGCTGACCGAAGATCGACATCAGCAGGGTCGACTTGCCGGCGCCGTTGGAGCCGATCAGGCTGACGGTTTCCCCTTCGTTGATGTGCAGCGAGACTTTTTTCAGGGCCTGGATCGGCCCGTAGAACACGTCCAGGTTCTTGAGTTCGAGGATGGGTTGGCTCATAGCACCACTTCCTCTTCATCGGCGCCCAGGTAGGCCGCAATCACTTTCGGGTCGTTGCGAATCGCATCGGGTCCGCCCTCGGCGATGACGATGCCGTGGTCCAGCACCACGATGTGGTCGGAAATACTCATCACCATGCCCATGTCGTGTTCGATCAGCACCACGGTCAGATCGTGCTCGTCGCGCAGCAGCCGGATCATCGCGCTCAGCGCTTCGGTTTCCTGAGGGTTGAGGCCGGCGGCCGGTTCGTCCAGGCAGATGATCTGCGGACGGGTGCACATGGCACGGGCGATTTCCAGGCGGCGTTGCTGACCGTAGGACAGCTCGCCGGCCAGGCGGTTGGCGCAGTCCACCAGGTCCACCACTTCCAGCCAGTAGAACGCGTGGTCGAGCGCATCGCTTTCGGCCTTGCGATAGCCCTTGGTATTGAGGATGCCGGCGAGCATGTTGCGGTTGACCCACATGTGCTGCGCCACCAACAGGTTTTCCAGCACCGACATTTCCTTGAACAGGCGAATGTTCTGGAACGTCCGCGCCAGCCCGGCACGGTTCACCAGGTGGGTGCCGCCGAACATCTTGTAGCGGAGCCGGCTGATGAAGCTTTTGGGCGAGACGAAATCGGTCGGTTTGAACGATTCGCCGAGCAACTTGATGACGTTGGTCTGCTCGCCACGCACATTGAGTTCGATCTTGCCGCCGGAGGCTTTGTAGAAACCGGTCAGGCAGTTGAACACCGTGGTCTTGCCGGCGCCATTGGGGCCGATAAGGGCGAAGATCGAGTTACGCTTGACCTGCAGACTGACGTCATTCAACGCCTTGATGCCGCCGAAGTGCATCATCAGCTTTTCGACACTGAGTACGACTTCGCTCATGGCGCTACTCCTTTACGCGGGGTCACACCGGTACGGCTGATCCGAATCAGGCCGCGCGGTCGCCAGATCATCATCAACACCATCAGGATGCCGAACAGCAGCACGCGGTATTCGGCGAAACCACGCAGCAGCTCCGGGGCCACGGTCAATACGAAGGCCGCGATGACCACACCGATGGTCGAGCCCATGCCGCCGAGTACCACGATGGCGAGGATCAGGGCCGATTCGAAGAAGGTGAACGAGGTCGGGTTTACAAAACCCTGGTAGGTGGCGAAGAACACCCCGGCCAGACCGGCCGTCGAGGCACCGATGGTGAACGCCGAGAGCTTGACCAGCACGTGGTTCAGGCCCATGGAACGGCAGGCGATCTCGTCTTCACGCAGGGCTTCCCAGGCGCGGCCTACAGGCATGCGGGTCAGGCGATGCTTGATGTACAGCACGGCCAGTACCACCAGGAACAGCACCGCGTAGATGAAGTAGTACTTCACGTCCGGGTTGTAGGTGAGGCCAAAGAACTCATGGAAGGGCACGCCACCATCCTTCGCTCGCTTGCCGAATTCCAGGCCGAAGAAGGTCGGCAGCGGTGCCGGCATGCCGTTCGGGCCGCCAGTCAGCGACAACCAGTTGTTGAGGATCAGGCGGATGATTTCACCGAAGCCCAGGGTCACGATCGCCAGATAGTCACCGTGCAGTCGCAGCACCGGGAAACCGAGGATGCAACCGGCCAGGCCGGCGGTGATCGCCGCCAGCGGCAGCACCGTCCAGAAACCCAGGCCCAGGTATTGATAACCGAGCGCCAGACCGTAGGCACCGATGGCGTAGAACGCCACGTAACCGAGGTCGAGCAGGCCGGCCAGGCCGACCACGATGTTCAGCCCAAGCCCCAGCAGCACATAGATCAGCCCGAGGATGACCACGCCCAACAGGTAGGAGTTGGAGAAAAACGGGAACACCACGGCGATCACGATGACCAGCGGGATGATCCAGCGCAGCCGCGACTTGTAGTCGGGCGCCAGCACATGCACGCCGGAGCCTGTCGATTCAAAGCCTTCGAGGATTTTCAGGCCCTTGGGTGTCTGCAGGAACATGCTCAAGGCAAAGCGGCCGGCCATGACGATCGCCACGATCCAGGCCACCCGGGTGGTTTCCAGGTTGAAGCCATAGCCATCGAGAACGACGCCGACAATCGGCCCGAACACAATCAGGGCAATGAGGCCGGCAAGAATCGCGTCAACCAGACTTTTTTTGATATCAATGGTTTTTTTAGTGGTTGAAGACATCGCTTACACCTTCGACACAAGAGGACGGCCGAGCAGGCCTTGAGGCCGAAAGACCAGAACGAGGACCAGCAGCGAGAAGCTGAAAACGTCTTTGTAGTCCGAGTTCACCAGACCGGAAAACAGCGACTCGGAAATGCCGAGAATGATCCCGCCGAGCATCGCGCCGGGCAGTGAGCCAATCCCGCCGAGCACCGCGGCGGTGAACGCCTTGATCCCGATGATGAAGCCGGCATAGAAGTCGAATGTGCCGTAGTTCATGGTGATCAGCACGCCGGCCAGGGCCGCCATCGCTGCACCGATGATGAACACGTAGGAAATCACCCGGTCGGTGTTGATCCCCAGGATCGAAGCCATCTTGCGGTCTTGCTGGGTTGCACGGCACATGCGGCCGAGCTTGGTGTACTTGATGATGTAGGTCAGCAGGCCCATCCCGACAAACGCGGCGATCAGGATGAAGACCTTGGTGTAGGTCAGCTGAACGAAACCGGTACCGATCTCAACGCGCCAGGCACCCGTAAGCAAAGTCGGAACGCCTTGTTGCTTCGCGCCCTGGGCGATCTGTGCGTAGTTTTGCAGGATCAGGGAAATACCGATGGCGCTGATCAGCGGTGCCAGGCGGGTGGAGTTACGCAGGGGTTTGTAGGCGACACGCTCGATCACCCAGCCATACACCGCCGTGACGACGATGGTGAAGATCAGTGTGCCAAGCATCAGCAGCGGGAAAGATTCGATACCGAAGTAAGCCAGCAGAGCCAGACTGATCGCCGCGAGGTAAGCGGAGATCATGTAAACCTCGCCGTGGGCGAAGTTGATCATGCCGATGATGCCATAGACCATTGTGTAGCCGATGGCGATCAGGCCATAGACCGACCCGAGGGTCAGGCCATTGACCAGTTGCTGCAGGAAAATACCATCCATAACGCAATCTCACGCAATGAGAACCTGCACATGTGGCTGTGCGGTTCTTCTAAGGAAAATACAGATATACGTCGGAGCAATGTCAGTCACGATCAGGCCGCCCCCCTGTAGGAGCTGGCTTGCCAGCGATAGCGGTGTATCAGCCAACATGGATGTCGACTGATCTGGCGCCATCGCGGGCAAGCCCGCTCCCACAAGGGAACTGTGGGGTTCAGCCGATCGGGTCAGCCCTTACTTCTGTTTTTCCAGCTGGTGGTATTTGCCGTCCTTGTCCCACTGGTAAACCACGTAGTCGGAGATTTTCAGGTCGCCCTTGCTGTCCCAGGTCTTCTCGCCCATGACGGTCTTGACCGGGTTTTTCTTCAGCCATGCTGCCGCGTCTTCGCCCTTGTTGGACTTGGCGCCGTTGAAAGCTGCAGCCAGGGTCTGCACCGAAGCGTAGGCGTACAGGGTGTAGCCTTCAGGTTCGGTACCAGCCTTGCGGAAGGCGTCTACCACAGC
This sequence comes from Pseudomonas sp. S2_H10, assembly GCF_054668285.1. NCBI lineage: Bacteria > Pseudomonadati > Pseudomonadota > Gammaproteobacteria > Pseudomonadales > Pseudomonadaceae > Pseudomonas > Pseudomonas sp. S2_H10. Next base: position 4,286,870 of record NZ_CP162754.1, on the reverse strand, counting down.
CTTGCTGTCTGGCAGCAGGCGTGGGTCGGCGCCGAAGGTCATCAGCACGCCGTCAACGAATTGCGGACCGCCAGCGGTGGTCACCAGTTCGTCGGTCACGATGCCGTCGTCGGACATGAACTTGACGTCCTTGAGGCCTTGCTCACGCAGTTGGCGCACCAGAGGACCGGCTTCCGGGTGCAGGCCACCGAAGTAGACGACGTCAGCGCCGGCACCGCGGATCTTGGTCACGATGGTGCTGAAGTCTTTCTCGCCACGGGTCAGGCCTTCATACAGCACAGGCGTTACACCGCGCTTGACCAGTTGAGCCTTGGTGGCATCCGCCAGGCCTTGGCCGTAGGTGTCCTTGTCGTGCAGCACGACAACTTTCTTGCCCTTGAGCACGTCAACGATGTAGTCGCCGGCCACGATGCCTTGCTGGTCGTCACGACCGCACATACGGAACATGGCGCTCAGGCCGCGCTCGGTAACGGCCGGGTTGGTGGAGCCCGGGGTGATGGCGATGATGCCCGCTTCGTCATAGATCTCGGAGGCCGGGATGGTCGACGAGGAGCAGAAGTGACCGACCACGCCGGCGACTTTCTGGTTGGTCAGGTCTTTGGCGACCGTCACGGCCTGCTTCGGTTCGCAGGCGTCATCGCCCTTGACCAGGACGATTTTTTCCCCGTTCACGCCGCCCGACGCGTTGACCGCATCGGCCGCCGCCTGTGCACCCTTCATGTACTGTTCGCCAAATGCCGCGTTGGCGCCGGTCATTGGTCCCGCTACGCCGATCTTGATGTCAGCCTGAGCAAACGCAGAAACACCCAACGCAGTTGCCACTGCGAGGGCCAGAAAACCTTTCTTGTAAAACGTCTGGGACATGAGGTGGTGCTCCATGGTTTTTTTAATTGGCACTGCGACTTCACTGAATGCTCAGAGCAAGGGCCGTGCCATCGGTTTTTTATTCTGAAAAAAGTCGCTGCTTTCTTGTTATTTCGACTGTTTCGGACCCATTTTCATAGGGCGTGCAACCGTCTAAACCGCGGCAGGTAAAACCATTATTTTTTTGAGGCGCAACCCGCATGCGCCATCATTGCAACCGCGCCTTTAAACGAAGTGCAACCAGCCTGTAACAACGTGCGTCACCGAAGTGCACACTGCTGGTGCGGGACTGCTACAACCCGCACCACTACAGGCTAGCTGCTGATCGAAAAAGCGCCGCTTTCCACTGCAAAAATCAACCTTCAGATCACGATCCGCAGGCACTGGCCTGCGTGATACAGCGAGAACCCCGCCTCGTACAGACAGCTGCGCAACCCCACCCCGGCCAATGGCTGCATGGGCGCAAAGGGAATCGGTAGCGCTTGAGGATTTCCGTTACACAGGTAATCGGCGAAGGCCTTGCCGACCACTGTTCCCGTGGTCACGCCCCGGCCGTTATAGCCGGTGACTGCCACCAAACCGGGCGCCGGCTCGAACAGACGCATCAAATGATCGGGGGTGAAGGCGATGCAACCGGTCCAGGTGCACTCCCACTCCACCTGTTTGAGGTAGGGGAAATAGTGCTGCTGCACCCGGTCGGCCCAGGCCTTGAGAAACCAGGCCGGCTTCTGATTGCCATTGCCGAGGCTGCCCAGCAGCAGGCGCCCGTCTTTATCCCGACGAATACTGCTCAGGACCTGACGGGTATCCCAGGAACCCTGGCCGCCCGGAAGAATTTGCTGCGCAGCCTCCTCGGTCAGCGGCACCGAGGCCACCTGATAGTAATAACCGGGGAAGAAATTGCGCCGCAGCTCTGTCCAGTCGCCTTCGGTGTAGGCATTGGAGGCAATCACCACTTTCTCGGCCATGACCGAACCCTGGGCGGTTTGCACCGACCAGCGCTGGCCCTGGCGTTCGAGCCGGGTAACCGGGGAATGATCGAACAACTGACCACCCAGACCGATGGCTGCCTTGGCCAGCCCCGTGGTGTAGGCCATCGGATTGAGCGTGCCGGCGCGGCGATCGAGCAGCGCGGCGGCGATCTTTTTCGTGCCGGTTGCTTGCTCGCAGGCCTGACCGGTGAGCAATTCCACCGGTGCGCCGCGACGCTTCCATTGCTCTTCCCTACTGCGCAGATCGGCTTCGCCACGGGCGTTGTGCGCCATGTGCAGCGTGCCTTCGCGGCGCAACTGGCAATCGATGTTGTATTTATCCACAAGGCTGAACACCAGGGACGGCGCCGCACCCAGCATGCGGTTGAGCTGGCTGCCGACTTCGCTGCCAAACCCGGCCTCGATCTCGTCCGGGGGAATCCACATCCCGGCATTGACCAGCCCGACGTTGCGCCCCGAGCCACCGTGACCGGCGCGATGGGCCTCGAGCACACAAACACTTTTGCCTTGTTCCAGCAGATGCACCGCTGCCGACAGACCGGTAAACCCGGCGCCGATGACGCAGACATCCACCGTGACCTCACCCTTGAGGGCCGAATTGTCCGGCCTTTGCGGCGTCAGTTTTTCCCACAGACACTCTTCGCGTAACGGCATTGCCAGACTCCAGGCAGAAACCTAACAAACAAAAACAACGCATCGCTGGCAAGCCAGCTCCCACAGGGTTTGTGTACACCTTGTAGGAGCTGGCTTGCCAGCGATGAGGGCCTATCAGTCAAACGTGATCCCTTGAGCCAACGGCAACTCCAGCGAATAGTTCACGGTGTTGGTCTGGCGGCGCATGTAGCCGCGCCATGCATCGGAGCCGGACTCGCGACCGCCGCCGGTTTCTTTCTCGCCACCGAACGCACCGCCGATTTCCGCGCCGCTCGGGCCGATGTTGACGTTGGCGATGCCGCAGTCGCTGCCCACTGCCGACATGAACTGCTCGGCTTCACGCACGTCGGTGGTGAAGATGCACGAGGACAGGCCTTGTGGCACGGCATTGTTCAGGCGCAGGGCTTCCTGGAAGTCGCTGTAACCGACCACGTACAGGATCGGGGCGAAGGTTTCGTGGCACACCACGTCGCTCTGCTCCGGCATTTCGACGATCGCCGGCGACACGTAGTAGGCGTTCGGGAATTGATCCTCGAGCTGACGCTTGCCGCCGAAGACCCTGCCGCCTTCGCTCAGGGCCTGCTCCAGCGAATCCTGCATGTTGTCGAAGCTTTGCTTGTCGATCAGCGGGCCGACCAGGTTGCCTTCCAGCGGATGGCCGATACGTACTTTCGAGTACGCGGCCTTCAGGCGGGTGACGATTTCTTCTTTCACCGATTCATGGGCGATCAGGCGACGCAGGGTGGTGCAGCGCTGACCGGCGGTGCCGACGGCGCTGAACAGGATCGCGCGAACGGCCATGTCCAGGTCGGCGCTCGGGCCGAGGATCATGGCGTTGTTGCCGCCCAATTCGAGAATGCTGCGGGCAAAGCGCGCGGCCACTTTCGGCGCCACTTCGCGGCCCATGCGGGTGCTGCCGGTGGCGCTGATCAGCGCAACGCGCGGGTCATCCACCAGGGCTTCGCCGGCATCGCGGCCACCGATGACCACCTGGCACAGGTGCGCAGGGGCATCGCTGAAATTCTTCACCACGCGGTCGAACAGTGCCTGGCAGGCAAGTGCCGTGAGCGGAGTCTTTTCCGACGGTTTCCACACCACAGGGTTGCCGCACACCAGCGCCAGCGTGGTGTTCCACGCCCAGACCGCGACCGGGAAGTTGAAGGCACTGATCACGCCGACGACGCCCAGCGGGTGCCAGGTTTCGCGCATGTGGTGGCCAGGACGCTCGGAGGCGATGGTCAAACCGTACAGTTGACGGGACAGGCCGACGGCGAAGTCGCAGATGTCGATCATTTCCTGAACTTCACCCAGGCCTTCCTGGGTGATCTTGCCGGCCTCCCAGGACACCAGCTCGCCGAGGTCTGCCTTGTATTCGCGCAGCACTTCACCGAATTGACGCACCAACTCACCACGGCGCGGTGCCGGGACCTTGCGCCACAGTTCGAACGCATGATCTGCGCGACTGATGTGCTGCTCGACTTCAGCCGCGCCTTCCCAGTTCACAGCGGCAATCGTGCTGCCATCGATCGGCGAATGCACCGGCACTTTGCCGTTCTGGTACAGGGCCGGGTTCACACCTAGACGATCAAGCAATGCGGCAACCATGGGTCACTCCTCAAGCAAAAGACAGAACACGTGCAGCCGGAAATTCACGGCTGATCAGACCTGTAGTTTTAGCTGCCCGGAGGTTACTCAACAAACGACCATTAAGAGAGATATCATTCCGTTTATTCATGCTGTGCATTGCTGGCAATAAAGAGACAAGAACCAAGGACCGCCCATGCTGAATAAACGCTACTTGCCATCGATCGCTGCGTTGCAGTGCTTCGAGGCCGTCACCCGGCATTTGAGCTTCACCCGGGCCGCCGAAGAGCTGAACCTGACCCAGAGCGCCGTGAGCAAACAGGTCGCGCAACTCGAAGAGCTGTTGCAGCACCTGCTGTTCCGTCGGGTGCGCCGCCGCCTGCAGATGACGCCAGCCGGCGATCTGTACCTGGTTGAGGTGCGAAAAATCCTTACCCAGGTGGAGATGTCGACCCATTACCTGCGTTCCTACGGTGGCGAAACCGAAGTCCTGCGGGTTTCGACGCCTCCTACTTTCGGTGCACGCTGGCTGGTACCGCGCCTGAAAGGCTGGCGCCTGCGGCATCCATCGATTCACCTGGACCTGTGCAGCGAGCAGGAAGCCGACGATCTGCTGCAAGGGCGCAGCGACCTGGCGTTCTACTTCGGCCAGGGTTCGCGGCCCGGCACCGAGTGCCTGAAGCTGTTCGGCGAAGAGCTGGTGCCCGTATGCGCCCCCGGCAGCCTGCCGGACACGCCGTTCACCGACCCGACGCAACTGACCGACCTGGTCCTGCTGCAAAACGCCTCGCGCCCCCAGGCGTGGCATGACTGGTTCGATCACCAGGGTTATCACACCGAGCACAGCTACCACGGCCCGCGTTTCGAAACCTTCTATATGTGCATCCGCGCCGCCCAGGTTGGCTGCGGAGTGGCGTTGTTGCCGCGCTTTCTGGTGGAAGAGGAACTGGCTGACGGCAAGCTGGTCATTCCCTGGCAGCATGCAATGCCCAGCACCGACGCCTATTACCTGGCGTACCCGGAGCACTCGGCGGAAGTGCCCAAGGTGCGGGACTTCGTGAAGTGGATGCTGGAACAGATCGATAGCCCTGAGATGTCGCAAATTTAGGGGTGCACGCCGTACCTGTGGGAGCTGGCTTGCCAGCGAAGGCGTAATACCGGTCAAAATTGATTTTGAATGTGCCGACCTCTTCGCGGGCAAGCCCGCTCCCACAGGGATCTAGAGTGATCCAAGAAATCGCTGGCAATCCAGCCCTCTGATATGCGCCACTAGCGCCACTGATCAATACCGCTGCAACGCTGGAGATTCCCGTTATGAGCGAGAGTGTATTTGCCGATCGCATCGTGCAGAACCTGCTCGACACCGACTTCTACAAGCTGACCATGATGCAGGCGGTGCTGCACAACTACCCCAACGTCGAAGTCGAATGGGAGTTTCGTTGCCGTAACAGCGAGGACTTGCGCCCCTATCTGGCGGAAATCCGTTTCCAGATCGAGCGCTTGGCCGAACTGAGCCTGAGCGCCGATCAATTGAGCTTTCTGGAGCGCATCAGCTTCCTGAAGCCGGATTTCCTGCGTTTTCTCGGGCTGTTTCGCTTCAACCTGCGCTACATCCACACCGGCATCGAAAACGGTGAGCTGTTTATCCGCCTGCGTGGCCCCTGGCTGCATGTGATCCTGTTCGAAGTGCCGCTGCTGGCGCTGGTCAGCGAGGTGCGCAACCGCTATCGCTACCGCGAAGTCGTGCTGGAGCAAGCCCGCGAGCAGCTCTACCGCAAGTTCGACTGGCTGAGCGCCAACGCCAGCAGTGATGAATTGTCCGAATTGCAGGTGGCCGATTTCGGCACCCGTCGCCGTTTTTCCTACCGAGTGCAGGAAGAAGTGGTGAATGTGCTCAAGCACGATTTCCCCGGACGCTTCGTCGGCACCAGCAACGTGCACCTGTCCGGGGAACTGGACATGAAACCCCTGGGGACCATGGCCCACGAGTGGATCATGGCGCACCAGCAACTCGGCCCGCGGCTGATCGACAGCCAGATCGCCGCACTCGATTGCTGGGTCCGCGAATACCGGGGCCTGCTGGGGATTGCCCTGACCGACTGCATCACCATGGATGCCTTCCTCGGCGATTTCGACCTGTTTTTCGCCAAGCTTTTCGACGGTTTGCGCCACGACTCGGGCGACCCGGTGGTTTGGGCGGAAAAAGCCATCGCCCACTATCACAGGCTCGGCATCGACCCGATGAGCAAGACGCTGACCTTCTCCGACAGCCTGACCCTGCCCAAGGCCCTGGAGATATTCCGGGTGCTGCGCGGTCGGATCAATGTCAGCTTCGGCATCGGCACCAACCTGACCTGTGACATTGCGGGTGTCGAACCGATGAGCATCGTGCTTAAAATGACCGCCTGCAACGGCCAGCCGGTGGCGAAGATCTCCGACGAGCCCGGCAAGACGCACTGCAAAGACCCGAATTTCGTCGCTTACCTGCGACACGTTTTCCAGGTTCCTGCCGCCCTTTCAAGTACATCAAGCAAGGAGTGAATTCATGCAAGCCGTACAGCGTGAGATTGCTGAACAGCTCAAGGTCCAGCCGCCATTCGCCGACGAAGCAGCGCTAGAAGCCGAAGTCGCCCGGCGGGTGACCTTCATTCAGGACTGCCTGGTCAACTCCGGGCTCAAGACCCTGGTGTTGGGCATCAGTGGCGGTGTCGACTCCCTGACCGCCGGCCTGCTGGCCCAGCGCGCCGTGCGTGAACTGCGCCAGCGCAGCGGCGACGCCGCCTACAAATTCATCGCCGTGCGCCTGCCCTACGAAACCCAGTTCGATGAGCACGACGCCCAGGCATCGGTGGACTTCATCAAGCCGGACGAGCGCCACACCGTGAACATCGGCCCGGCGGTCAAGGCCCTGGCCAATGAAGTGGCGGCCTTCGAAGGCAAACATGCAGTGTCGGTGGATTTCGTGCTCGGCAACACCAAGGCGCGCATGCGCATGGTCGCCCAGTACACCATCGCCGGCGCGGCCCATGGCCTGGTGATCGGCACTGATCACGCGGCGGAAGCGGTGATGGGGTTCTTCACCAAGTTCGGTGACGGCGCCTGCGACCTGGCGCCACTGAGTGGCCTGGTGAAAAACCAGGTCCGCGCCATCGCCCGCAGCTTCGGCGCGCCGGAGTCGTTGGTGGAAAAAGTCCCGACCGCCGACCTCGAAGACCTGTCGCCCGGCAAACCGGACGAAGCGTCCCATGGCGTGACCTATGCCGAGATCGATGCGTTCCTGCACGGCAACCCGGTACGCGAGGAAGCGTTCAAGATCATTTGCGATACGTACAACAAGACCCATCACAAGCGGGTTATGCCGTTTGCGCCTTGATTGGTGATTGAATGAAAAAGCCCGCTGAAGTGTTGAGCTTCAGCGGGCTTTTTCTTTGGCCAGAACATGCGTCGATGCTTCTGGCCTCATCGCGGGCAAGCCCGCTCCCACAGGATTTCAGGTGTTCACAAAAATTGTGTCCGACACAGAACCTTGTGGGAGCGTGGCTTGCCCGCGATGAACGATGACGCGGTGTGCCTGTTTACTTCAGGGTCACGGTGCCTTTCATCATCGAGATGTGGCCCGGGAACGAGCAGAAGAACCCGTACTTTTCACCGGCCGCGAGCTTGGACACATCGAAGGTCACCGAATCGGTTTCGTTGGCGCCGATGATCTTGGTGTGGGCGATCACGCGGGCGTCGCCTTCCTTCAGGTAGTTCTTGTCGATGCCGGCGCTCAGGCCATCGGTGGCGATCGGCTGCATGTCGGCTTCTTTACTCAGCACCCAGTTATGGCCCATGACGTTCTTCGGCAAGCTGCCGGAGTGCTTGAGTTCCACGGTAAACGTCTTGCAGCTCTTGTCGATTTCAATGGCCTTCGTGTCGAAAGACATCTGGTCGGTGGAGTCGACAGTGACTTTGCACTCTGCAGCCATCAGTTGGCTGCTGGCCAGTGTCAACAGGGATACCGCAACAAGTTTGGCAAACATGGTGAATCTCCAAGGCAGGGTTAACGAAATCGCGAATGGACAGAAGACTGCCTGAAAACTTCGCAAGTTCATATGACTTGAATCAAAAATTGTATACAACTTTCGGGCTATGAGCCCGATGCAAACTATCTAACGGCCAAGTGTCTGGTCCGGGCCTATCATCAGGCCGTCCCCCTTCAAATGGAACATCTGTCATGTCGATCAACAGTCTGTTGTGCAGTTTGCTGGCCGCCTACGCTTGCGGCGCCAGCGGTACGTACGAAACCCGGGAACACCAAGTCTAGCCCTTGGAGTACGGTGCGCCTGGCTTTACTCTGTGGCCTTGATCGACCATGGAGCAAGGCATGTCTTTAACATCCGTCTGTGTATTTTGTGGCGCCAGCACCGGCACCAACCCGGCTTACCGCGAAGCCGCCGTGGCCCTTGGCCGGGCTCTGGCCGAACGCAAGCTGACTCTGGTTTATGGCGGCGGCGCCGTGGGCTTGATGGGCATCGTCGCCGACGCGGCCCTGGCGGCCGGCGGTAAAGTGATCGGCATCATTCCGCAAAGCCTCAAGGACAAGGAAATCGGCCACAGCGGCCTGACCCGCCTGGAAGTGGTCGATGGCATGCATGCGCGCAAGGCGCGGATGGCCGAGCTCGCCGATGCCTTTATCGCCCTGCCCGGTGGCCTTGGCACGCTCGAAGAATTGTTCGAAGTCTGGACCTGGGGCCAACTCGGCTACCACGGCAAACCGCTGGGTTTGCTGGAAGTGAACGGTTTCTACAGCAAACTCACCGGTTTTCTTGATCACATCGTCGGCGAAGGCTTCGTTCGCGCGCCGCACCGTGACATGCTGCAGGTGAGCGAATCGCCGCAAACACTGCTCGACGCTCTCGATAGCTGGCAGCCGAGCGTACCGCCGAAGTGGGTCGAGCAAAAACCCGACTAACGACTCGGCACCGATACAGGGCAGAATACGCGCCGCTCAACCTCACCTTCGACCCCAGAGGATCGCCCATGGCTAAACCCAATTATTCCTTCGCCAAACGTCAGAGAGACTTGGCCAAGGAGCAGAAGAAAGAGGAAAAGCTTCAGCGCAAGAAAGCTACAGCTGAAGAAGAAGCCGCCGCACTGAACCCGGAAGCAGAAGGTGAAGTGGCCGCAGAAAGTGATGTTGAAGCACCGAAAGATCAGGCGCCCGACGCCTGAGACCCTCAGGGCCCGATGATCTGATCAGGCCCACCGGATCCTCTGTAGGAGCGAGCCTGCTCGCGATGGTCGTTAATGATGACGCGGGAAACCGGGAGAATCGCGGTGCCCTAGCGTTTTTCCCGAGCAAGCTCGCTCCTACAGTGGATCGTTGTTAATCCAGTGGCATCACGGTGACTCGCACTTCCGGGTCGTGATTACCACCCCCCAGAATCACCCCCCGCAACGGCGAAACATCGGAGAAATCCCGGCCCCAGGCCAGGGTGATGTGCTCCAGTGCCGGCTGCACATTGTTGGTCGGATCGAAGTCCACCCACCCCAGCACCGGACAAAACACCGAGACCCAGGCGTGCGATGCATCTGCGCCGATCAATCGCGGCTGGCCCGGTGGTGGCTGGGTCAGCAGGTAGCCGCTGATGTAGCGCGCCGCCAACCCTCTGGAACGCACGCAGGCGAGCATCAGGTGAGCAAAGTCCTGGCAAACCCCGCGTCGACGCTCCAGCACTTCCACCAGCGGCGTCGCCACTTGGGTCGCCTCGGCATCGAAGGTGAACTCGCTGAAGATTTTCTCCATCAGCGCCTGCACGCCGAGCAACAACGCTCGACCGGGCGGAAAACAGCTTTGCGAGAACTCGACGAAGTTTTTCTTCAAATGCACATACGGCGATTCAAACCGGTATCGGCAGGCTTCGAGCAACTCGGGTGACAGCGCTTGGCTGCTGTAGGTCAGCGCGCCACGGGTCTGTTCCCACGCCGGTGACAGATTGAAGTCCAGCGCAGGTCGGGGCAGCACTTCAATGGTCAGGCTGGCATTGACCAGCAATTCATCGTGAGGACGCTCGAATGCCAGCCGGGTCAGCGGATTGCCGAAGACATCCAGCTCATCGCGGCGCGAGGTCGGCTGCGGGCTGATCTGCAGTTTCCGGTCGGTGCAGCGCTGCCAGGCACAAGGTCGCGGCCACAAATGCGCCAGTTGCTGAGCCAGGGACACCGGGCTGTCGTAGTGATAATGGGTGTCGTGGAAAATCTGGTAGTGAGCGCTCATCAGACGGACACCGTGCGCTGGCTGACATCGTCGACATGGGCGAAATGCCGCAACGCCAGGCGATCGGACACCTGCCCGCTGGCGTCGGCGATCTCTTGCAGCAGTGCGGCCAGCCCCCCGATCGCGGCGCGAACACTGGCGTCGCCGAACAGCGGGTTCTCCAGGCAGCCGAGATCGAATCGCGCCAGTCGCTCGACCAATTGCGGCAGCGCTGCTTCGCGCGGCACGCCAAAGTCATCGTTGAGGCGCTTGAGGGTGCGGGTCACCAGTTTCAACTGGAACAACACGGCGTGAGGGTTCTGCTCATCGAGCAACAGCAGGTCGAGCACCGGGATCAACTGCGCCACCGCCAGGTATCGAGACCGGTAGGTGATGCTGCTGTTGCCCAGTTCCAGCAGCCATTCCAGCCCGGCCTGGTCGAAAGCCCCGGCGCCCCGAAGGAACGCCGCCAGGCTGCCGCTGAGAAATTGCAGGCGCTCGATCCGCCGGCCAATCATCAGGAAACGCCAGCCTTCGTCCCGGGTCATGTCGTCCAGGGCAAAGCCCGACAACGCCGCCAGGGACATCACCAGCCGGTTGAGGAAGTCCAGCAACTCGCCGAAATCCGGCTCTTCGGTTTCCAGCTCCATGGCTTCGCGCTGCAACTCCACCAATGCCTGCCAGTTTTCCCGCGAGAGCTTGCCGCGCACCTGGGATGCGGCCCACTGCAGGCGTTGCAGGTTGGAACGCAGGCTGAACGGCCAGTCATCGCCGAGCAACGCCGCCAACAGGCGCTCGGGCAACTCGCCCTCCTCGGGCAGCAACATCAGCCGTTCGCCGAGATCCACCGCGGCCTGCAGGGCTTGCGGGTCGTCGCCGTCGACATAGCGCGCCAGCATGATGCGCAGCAAACGGGCACTGTCATCGCAACGTTCGCAGTAACGACCGAACCAGAACAGGTTTTCCACCACCCGCGACGGCAGGTACGGATCGCGCCGCACCAGGTCATGCACACCGATGTTGCGCTGGGCCTTCCATTGTTCGCCGCTGGGCGCACGCTCGCCCAGCACCCAGGTGTCCTTGCTGGCGCCACCGCGTTGCATCGACACCACTTCGGCATCGGCTTGCGCGGCGACCCGGGTCAAGCCACCGGGCAGTACCCGATACCCCTCGCGGCTGGCCACCGCATACACGCGCATGCCGATGGCGCGGGGTTGCAGCTGACCGTCCTCGGCTTGCCAGATCGGCGCCTGGGACAATTGCGCGAGTTCTTGCGCGACATAGGCGTATGGCCGAGCCTGCATGCGCTCGGCGAGTTCCTGGCGCTGTTTTTCACTCAGATCACGGCCAAATACCGGTGCAAAGCTTTGAGACGGAAACGCCGGTTTGATCAGCAGCTCCGGCAGCTTTTCCAGGGCCTGGGCCAATACCGGCGCTTCGCCGCACCACCAGGTGGCGATGGACGGCAGGATCAGTTCTTCGCCAAACAGGAATTGATTGATCTTCGGCAGGAAACCCAACAAGCCCGGTGATTCCAGTACACCGCTGCCGAGGGCGTTGGCCACCAGCACCCGCCCCTGCCGCACGGCTTCAAGCAGCCCCGGCACGCCGAGGGCCGAGTCGGTACGCAGCTCCAGCGGGTCGCAGAAATCATCGTCGAGCCGACGCATGATCGCGTGGACCCGACGCAGGCCACTCAGGGTCTTCAGGTAAACCGTGGCGTCGCGCACCGTCAGGTCGCCGCCCTCCACCAGCGGATAACCGAGCTGGCGAGCCAGATACAGATGCTCGAAATAACTTTCATTGAAACGTCCCGGCGTCAGCAGCACCACCAACGGCGCGTCCCCGTCACTCGGGGCCTGCCGGGCCAGGGTTTCCTGCAAGGTGCGGAAGAACCCGGCCAGGTGCTGCACTTTCAGATCGCGGTACAGCTCGGGAAAGGCCCGGGACACAATCGTGCGGTTTTCCAGCGCATACCCGGCCCCCGAAGGCGCCTGGGTACGATCCGCCGTGACCCACCAGCGGCCATCGGGTGTGCGCGCCAGATCCACGGCATACAGATGCAGAAAGGCTCCGTCGGGCGGACTGATGCCCTGGCAGGGCCATAGGAAGTTGTTATGGCCGAATACCAGCTCCGCCGGCAGCAGCCCCTCGGCAATCAATCGTTGCGGACCGTAAAGGTCAGCGAGCACGGCATTGAGCAAGCGCGCCCGCTGAGCGATGCCGGCCGACAACTGCTGCCACTCGTCAGCCGCGATGACATGGGGCAATAGGTCCAGCTCCCATGGCCGGTCCGCGCCCTTGGGGTCGGCATAGACGTTATAGGTAACGCCGTTTTCCTGGATTTGCCGGGTCAGCAACGCCTGACGCTGCACCAACTGCGCCGGCGTGCTGCGTTGCAACTGCTCGAACAGTCGGCGCCAGTGCGCGCGCACGGCGCCACTGTCGTCGAGCAGTTCGTGATAGGTGCCCGCCGTGAGCGGGTAGCGGTCTAGCAGGTCAGGCATGGAAAGCTCGGCAGACAGCAATGAACGGTCAGACTAGCGCAGGCTCGTGACGCCCGGATAGACGAAAAACCCGGGCGTCGCGGACGGTCTAGAAACGTCGCAAATCGAGCGTCATCGGCAACTCGTCGTTAATGTCCGCAATCGGTACAGGAATTTTCCCCGGCGTGTGTCCGATACGGAAGAACCGCGCCATACGCCGGCTCTCCGCTTCATTGGCGTTCACCGGCAAGCTGTCGTAGTTGCGCCCGCCCGGGTGGGCGACGTGGTACTGGCAACCGCCCAGCGAGCGCTGCATCCAGGTGTCGAGCAGGTCGAACACCAGCGGCGCATGGACCGGAATGGTCGGTTGCAGACAGTTGGCCGGTTGCCACGCACGAAAGCGCACACCCGCGACGAATTCCCCTACACGTCCGGTCGGCTGCAAGGGCACCGGAATGCCGTTGCAGGTCAACAGGTAACGCTGAGGCGGCAAGCCACTGAGCTTGACCTGCAAGCGCTCCAGCGACGAGTCTACGTAACGCACCGTGCCGCCCATGCCGCCCTCTTCGCCCAGCACATGCCAGGGCTCGAGCGCCTGGCGCAGTTCCAGCGCAATGCCACTGACGGCGTAATCGCCCACCTTGGGAAAACGGAACTCCAGGTGCGCGGCGAACCATTCGGCCCGCACCGGATAACCGGCGGCATTGAGGTCGACGATGACATCGGCGAAGTCTTGCTCGATAAAATGCGGCAACAGGAAGCGATCGTGCAGCTCCGTGCCCCAGCGCGCCAGTTTCGGCGGTGCGTAGGGCTCGCGCCAGAACCGCGCGACCAGCGCCCGCAGCAACAGCTGTTGCGCCAGGCTCATGCGCGCATGGGGCGGCATCTCGAATGCACGCAGCTCCAGCAACCCGAGGCGCCCGGTGGCACCGTCCGGCGAATAGAGCTTGTCGATGCAGAACTCGGCGCGGTGGGTGTTGCCGGTGACATCGATCAGCAGGTTGCGCAGCAGTCGATCCACCAGCCATGGCGGACATTCTTCACCCACTTCAGGCATCTGTGCGAAGGCGATTTCCAGTTCATACAATGCATCGTTGCGCGCTTCGTCGACACGCGGTGCCTGGGATGTCGGACCGATGAACAACCCGGAAAACAGGTAGGACAGCGACGGATGGTTGTGCCAGTAACTGATCAGGCTGCGCAGCAGATCCGGGCGACGCAGAAACGGCGAGTCCCCCGGTGTCGCGCCACCCAGCACGAAATGGTTGCCGCCGCCCGTGCCGGTATGCCGGCCGTCGATCATGAATTTCTCGGTGGTCAGCCGGGTCTGGCGCGCTTCTTCGTAGAGGAACTCTGTGCGCTCGACCAGCTCATCCCAGGTCGCGGACGGCTGCACGTTGACCTCGATCACCCCCGGGTCCGGGGTGATGCGGAAATTGCCCAGGCGCGGATCGCTCGGCGGCTCATAGCCCTCCAGCAACACCGGACACATCAGCTCTTGCGCGGTGGCTTCGATGGCCGTGACCAGTTCGAGGTAGTCCTCGGCCCGCTCCAGCGGCGGCATGAACAGGTACAACCGGCCTTCCCGCGCCTCGGCACAGAACGCCGTACGGGTCAGCCAGTCGGCGGATTCGTCGACCTTCGGTGCGCGCTCTTGCAGCTCGGCGAGCTCGCCCTGGCTTTGCAGTTGTGCGGTGTCGGGCAGCGGCGGGAAGTCTTGATTCGGGTCTTGCGGATGAATGAACGGATACTCCGCCGCTTTCACCCAGGGTTGCGAACCCAGCGGCAAGCGATAACCCAGCGGCGAGTCCCCCGGCACCAGTCGGCAGTGCTCGTCGCGCAGATACCAGCGGCCGCTCTGCCATTGATCGCCCTTGGCGGTGCGCGCCAGCGGCAGGACCTGGCCGATGACCTTGTCCAGGCCTTGGCTGAAGACTTTGCGCAGACGCGCACGCTCCATGGGCTCTTCAAGACGCGAATCTTCGGCGCTGACGTTCTGCGGCAACATGCCTTCACGCCAGAGGTAATAGAAATTGTCTTCGTAGGCTGGAAACACAAATCGCGTCGGAATTTTCAAACGCTCGGCGACGCTCGCCAGAAAACGCCCGGCCAGCGCGTCATCGGCGCCGTAGTCTTGCTGTTCGTCGGCGATCAGCGCGCTGTTGTGCCAGATCGGCACGCCGTCACGGCGCCAGTAGCAATTGAGCGACCAGCGCGGCAGTTGCTCGCCGGGGTACCACTTGCCCTGCCCGAAATGCACCAGCCCCTTGGGCGCGTAGTGCTTGCGCATGCGCTGGAACAGTTCGGCGGACAAGCGCCGTTTATCCGGCCCCAGTGCCGCGGTATTCCACTCGGCGCCATCCGGATCGTCGATGGACACAAAGGTCGGCTCGCCGCCCATGGTCAGGCGTACATCGCCTTCGAGCAGGTCGGCATCGATCTGCCGGCCCAGGGCCTGGATCGCCTGCCACTGATCGTCGGTGTAGGGCTTGGTGACCCGCGGGGCTTCCCAAATCCGCTCAACCGACATTTCGTGGCTGAATTCACACTCGCACGGTTCCACCAGGCCACTGATCGGCGCCGCAGAGGAGGGGTCGGGACTACAGGCCAACGGAATGTGTCCTTCACCGGCAAACAGCCCGGACGTCGCGTCCAGGCCGATCCAGCCGGCACCGGGCAAGTACACCTCGCACCAGGCATGCAGATCGGTGAAATCCACTTCGGTGCCGGACGGACCGTCGAGACTCTTGACGTCGGCGGTCAGCTGGATCAGGTAACCCGAGACGAACCGTGCCGCCAAGCCCAGATTGCGCAACAGCTGCACCAGCAACCACGCGGAGTCGCGGCACGAACCGCAGGCGTGTTCAAGGGTGTGTTCAGGCGTCTGGACGCCCGGCTCCATGCGGATCAGGTAGTCGATGTCGTCGCTCAGGCGCTGGTTGAGCGCGACGAGAAAATCCACGGCGGGCAACGGGGTGCGGTCGATGCCGTCGAGATAGGCCTTGAACTTCGGCGTCAGGGGCAGGGTTTCCAGGTACGGCGCCAGTTCCTTGCGCTCATCGGCGGCATAGGCGAAGGGAATTTGTTCCGCGTAGGGTTCGAGGAAGAAGTCGAACGGATTGAAAATCGCCATTTCTGCCAGCAGATCGACTTCGATCCGCAGCTCTTCGGTTTTCTCCGGGAACACCAGCCGCGCCAGGTAATTGCCCTGAGGGTCCTGCTGCCAGTTGATGAAGTGCTGTTCGGGGGAGACTTTCAACGCATAGGACAGAATCCGCGTGCGGCTGTGAGCGGCGGGACGCAGGCGAACGATCTGCGGGCCGAGCTCGACAGCGCGGTCATAGCGGTAATGCGTGACATGGTGCAATGCGACATGAATCGACACGGCGTGCCTCCTGCGAGCCTTGAGCGTATGGGAAAGCGCGCAAGACTTATGCCATCCAGTGGCGCTGGCGCTTTCCCCCGTTACAGGAGGCAGTACAGCACCAAAATCGGGCGATGCGAGGAAATGGGTTGAGGTAGTTGCGCCTTAATGTGGCGAGCAGTTGCTGAAAGGTTGAATGAGCCGGCCTCATCGCTGGCAAGCCAGCTCCCACAGGTTTATCTGCCGCTCACAATACTGTGGCCATTGAAGATCCTTGTGGGAGCTGGCTTGCCAGCGATGAGGCCTATGGCTTCAACACATTTCCTATGCCTGAAAATGCAAAACGCCAACCCGAAGGTTGGCGTTCTGTTCAGCTCAAGCGCGGTTTAGCGCGGCACGACCGGCTTGCGAGCCGGCTTCGGCCCCTTGCCCTTGGCCGCGTCCTTGCGCTCCTTGGCCGCCTGCTGGTTACGGGCGAACGCCGCAGCCTTGGCTTGCTCACGCTTGTCCCACGGGTTGCCGCCATCGCTGGCGCGCGGTGGCAGGCCGGTGTGCTGGGTGAGGATCTTGGTGGTCTTTTCTCCTGCAACCTTGTGGCTGCCGGCCGGCGTCGAGTTCTTGCGACGGGCGCTCTGGTAGCTGTCGGTCGACGGCTGGTGCAACGGGATAAGCTGGTTCTTGCCAGGCCCGATCAGGTCGGCGCGGCCCATGCGGGTCAGCGCTTCACGCAGCATCGGCCAGCCTTTCGGGTCGTGATAACGCAAGAACGCCTTGTGCAGGCGACGCTGCTCTTCGCTCTTGACGATGGTCACCGCGTCAGACTTGTAAGTGACCTTGCGCAGCGGGTTCTTGCCCGAGTGGTACATCGCGGTGGCGGTGGCCATCGGCGACGGGTAGAACGCCTGCACCTGGTCGGCACGGAAGCCGTTGCCCTTGAGCCACAAGGCCAGGTTCATCATGTCTTCATCGGTGGTGCCCGGGTGGGCGGCGATGAAGTAAGGAATCAGGTACTGCTCCTTGCCCGCTTCCTTGGAGTACTTCTCGAACATGCGCTTGAACTTGTCATAGCTGCCGATGCCCGGTTTCATCATCTGGTTGAGCGGACCTTCCTCGGTGTGTTCCGGGGCGATCTTCAGGTAGCCACCGACGTGGTGGGTCACCAGTTCCTTGACGTACTCCGGCGACTCGACCGCGAGGTCATAGCGCAAGCCGGAAGCGATCAGAATCTTCTTCACACCCGGCAATTCACGGGCACTGCGGTACAACTGGATCAGCGCCGAGTGGTCAGTGTTCAGGTTCGGGCAGATGCCGGGGAACACGCACGATGGCTTGCGGCACGCGGATTCGATTTCCGGGCTCTTGCAGGCGATGCGGTACATGTTCGCGGTCGGGCCGCCGAGGTCGGAGATCACGCCGGTAAAACCCGGGACTTTGTCACGAATCTCTTCGATTTCGCGAATGATCGACTCGTGGGAACGGTTCTGGATGATCCGGCCTTCGTGCTCGGTGATCGAGCAGAAGGTGCAGCCGCCGAAGCAGCCACGCATGATGTTCACCGAGAAGCGGATCATGTCGTAGGCCGGGATCTTCTCCTTGCCGTACGCCGGGTGCGGAATGCGCGCATAAGGCATGCCGAACACGTAGTCCATTTCTTCGGTGGTCATCGGAATCGGTGGCGGGTTGAACCAGACGTCGACTTCGCCATGCTTCTGTACCAGCGCACGGGCGTTGCCCGGGTTGGTTTCCAGGTGCAGCACGCGGTTGGCGTGGGCGTAGAGCACCGCGTCATTGCGGACCTTCTCCACCGACGGCAAACGGATCACGGTCTTGTCGCGGGTCATGCGCGGGCTGGCCAGGATCTGTACGACCTTGGCTTCCTGCGGGTCTTCAACCGGGCCCTTTTCCTGCTCGATGGCGCAGGCTTGGGTGTCCTGGGTGTTGACGTACGGGTTGATGATCTTGTCGATCTTGCCCGGACGGTCGATGCGCGTGGAGTCGACTTCGTACCAGCCTTGCGGCGTGTCACGACGGATGAACGCGGTGCCGCGCACGTCGGTGATGTCTTCGATCTTGTGACCGTAGGACAGGCGCTGGGCAACCTCGACGATGGCCCGCTCGGCGTTGCCGTACAGCAGGATGTCGGCGCTGGCGTCGATCAGGATCGAGTTGCGCACCCGGTCCTGCCAGTAATCGTAATGCGCGATGCGGCGCAGGGACGCTTCGATGCCGCCAAGTACGATCGGCACATTTTTGTAGGCTTCCTTGCAGCGCTGGCTGTAGACCAGGCTGGCGCGGTCCGGACGCTTGCCGGCCATGCCACCCGGCGTGTAGGCGTCGTCGGAACGGATTTTCTTGTCCGCGGTGTAGCGGTTGATCATCGAGTCCATGTTGCCGGCCGCGACACCGAAGAACAGGTTCGGCTCGCCGAGCTTCATGAAGTCGTCTTTGGACTGCCAGTTCGGCTGGGCAATGATCCCGACGCGGAAGCCCTGGGACTCCAGCAGCCGGCCGATGATCGCCATGCCGAACGACGGGTGATCGACGTAGGCATCACCGGTGACGATGATGATGTCGCAGGAATCCCAGCCGAGCTGATCCATCTCCTCCCTGCTCATGGGCAGGAACGGCGCTGGCCCGAAACATTCGGCCCAGTACTTGGGATAGTCAAATAACGGCTTGGCTGCTTGCATGTCGATAACCGGTGTTGGCTTTCATTGAATTTCGCGGGCGCGGAATATAGCACATTTTTTGACCAATTCCGACGACTGTGGTCGGAAATTGCGTCGACCCCATCGCGAGCAAGCGCGCTCCCACAGGGTTCTGTGTGATACCAAAATAGCAGGTACACCATAAATCACTGTGGGAGCGGGCTTGCCCGCGATGGGGCCGGGTCAGACGATGAAAAACTTACTCGTCGTCGTCGAAGTTATAGCTACCCGGCGCCAGGTTCTCGAAACGGGTGTACTTACCGATGAACGCCAGGCGGATAAAACCGATCGGGCCGTTCCGCTGCTTGCCGATGATGATCTCGGCAATGCCCTTGTGCTCGGTTTCCGGGTGATACACCTCGTCTCGGTAAACGAACATGATCACGTCGGCGTCCTGCTCGATCGCTCCGGATTCCCGGAGGTCGGAGTTGATCGGACGTTTGTTCGGCCGCTGCTCCAGGGAACGGTTGAGCTGGGACAGCGCCACCACCGGGCAGTTGAATTCCTTCGCCAGGGCTTTCAAGGAACGCGAGATTTCGGAAATCTCGTTGGTCCGGTTGTCACCGCCGGAACCTGGAATCTGCATCAACTGAAGGTAGTCGATCATGATCAGGCCGATGTCACCGTGCTCACGCGCCAGGCGTCGGGTACGCGCACGCATTTCCGATGGGCTGATACCGGCGGTGTCGTCGATGAACAGCTTGCGGTCATTGAGCAGGTTGACCGCCGAGGTCAGGCGCGGCCAGTCGTCATCTTCCAACTGACCGGAACGCACCTTGGTCTGGTCGATCCGGCCGAGGGACGACAGCATACGCATGACCAGCGATTCGCCTGGCATCTCGAGGGAATACACCAGAACAGCCTTGTCGCTGCGCAGTACGGCGTTTTCCACCAGGTTCATCGCGAAGGTGGTTTTACCCATCGACGGACGACCGGCGACGATGATCAAGTCAGCCGGCTGCAGACCGCTGGTCTTCTCATCAAGGTCGGTATAGCCAGTGGACAGGCCGGTAATGGCGTTGTCTGTGTTGAACAGCGTGTCGATGCGATCGATGGCTTTGGTCAGCAAATCGTTCACGCCCACCGGGCCACCGGTTTTCGGCCGGGCCTCGGCAATCGCGAAGATCTGGCGCTCGGCTTCGTCGAGAATCTCTTCGGCGGTGCGACCTTCCGGGTTGAAGGCGCTGTCGGCGATCTCGGTGCTGATGCCGATCAGTTGGCGCAACGTCGCGCGCTGACGGACGATCTGCGCATAAGCCTTGATGTTGGCGACGGACGGGGTGTTTTTCGCCAGTTCGCCGAGGTAACCGAGGCCACCCACTTGCGACGTCTGACCTTCCTTGTCCAGTTGTTCGGCAAGGGTCACGACGTCAATCGGGGAGTTCTGATCCGCCAGCTTGGCGATCGCACGGAAAATCAGACGGTGGTCATGTCGATAGAAATCGCCGTCGGAGACTTGATCGAGCACGCGTTCCCAGGCGTTGTTGTCCAGCATCAGACCACCGAGTACAGCCTGTTCGGCTTCGATGGAATGCGGCGGCACTTTCAGCGCGGCGGTTTGCAGATCGTATTGCTCAGGAGCGGAGATTTCGTTCATGGCCACTTGGAATCAGATGTAAAAACGGGGATGCCAGAAAGACAAAGGGCACGACCTGTAAACAGGATCGTGCCCGATGTTACCGGCAAGCACCCGAGGGTGCCAGCCGACAAGTGCTGCTTAAGCTGCTACCACGACAACGCGTACGGTGGCTTCAACTTCGGCGTGCAGGTGCACGGCTACGTCGAATTCGCCTACGTTGCGGATGGTGCCGTTCGGCAGACGAACTTCGCTCTTCTGCACTTCAACGCCGGAGGCGGTCAGTGCGTCAGCGATGTCGTGAGTACCGATCGAACCGAACAGCTTGCCTTCGTCGCCAGCGGTGGCAGTGATGGTCACTTCCAGCTCGGCCAGTTGGGCAGCGCGGCTTTCAGCCGAAGTTTTACGATCTGCTGCTGCTTTTTCCAGCTCTGCACGACGCTCTTCGAACGCAGCCAGGTTGGCTGGGGTCGCAGCGGTAGCTTTGCCGTAAGGCAGCAGGTAGTTACGACCGTAACCAGCCTTAACGTTCACTTTGTCACCCAGGTTGCCCAGGTTGGTGACTTTTTCCAGAAGGATCAGTTGCATGTGAAAATCCTCTTAACTTTTAACCTTCACCGTTCGCGTTATCGGCATCTTTCGGTGCCGAACGACCGCGAAAATCAATCAGGCTGTCGACGATGGCCAGGACCACCAGCAACGGATAGATCAGTTGCATGAACAGCAACAGCGTCACGTACAACCCCACCAGCCAGAACCTGGCCAGTCGCTTCTGCGCCACCAGCCCGTGAATCAGGGCCAGCCCGGCGAACACCAGCGGTACGCTGCACAACGGCGTCAACATGGCCATCTGCGAACCGAGATTCGGCCCCAGAAGCATGCACGCCAGCAGCAACATCGCCGGCAACAGCGGGAAGCGGATGGCGCGAAACTCGCGACCAAAACCGCCCGGGTTATACAACAACGCCTGCCAGTAGCGCCCGACAAGCAGGCTCAGCAAGCTGACGATTTGCAACAACGCCGCAATCAGGCCGGTCAGGACCGGTGCAATCAGGGACGCGAAACGCGCTTGTTCGTCTACCGACAACTTCTGGTAGACGTCACCGAGTAGCGACGGCATGACTTTTATCAAAGCCTGCGCCAGCATCTCGATCTGGGGAGCAAAAGCCGTCCCCAACACCACTGAAAACACCACTCCCATCGCTATGCTGACCAGCAGCACGCGGTTCCAGGACTCGCTTGCGCGCAAAACCAACGCAAGGCTCGCAGACCCCAGCAGCACCAGAAGTGCCCGTGGGTCGTCGGAGTAAAGCCACCAGATCAATGCCGGCAGCAGTCCCAGAGCAAGAACGCCCAGGGCGTCCTTCAATCCGCGCCGCAGGAGCACAAGGCATCCGGCGGCAGCACCCAACCAATACAACAACGGCAATGCCGCACATCCAGCCACTACCAGAGTGGCCTGCACACGGCCCCGCATGATGAACTCAGCTAAGGCACGCATACATTCAATCCTTTGCTACGTGTCGACTGCCCGGTCTCAGCGGCCGTGGCTGTCGGTGTAGGCCAGCAGGGCCAGGAAGCGGGCGCGCTTGATAGCGGTGGCCAGCTGACGCTGATAACGAGCTTTGGTACCGGTGATGCGGCTTGGAACGATTTTGCCGGTCTCGGATACGTAGGCTTTCAGAGTGTTGAGATCTTTGTAATCGATCTCTTTCACGTCTTCAGCGGTGAAGCGGCAGAATTTACGACGACGGAAGAAACGTGCCATTTGATAGGCTCCTTAAAAGGTCCGTGGATTACTCGTCAGCGTTATCGCTGTTGTCGCTGTCATCACTGTCAGCGCTTTCAGCGCCTTCGTGCTCAGGACGGTCGCGACGCTCACGGCGCTCACTGCGGTTTTCTTCAGCCTTGAGCATCTCGGATTGGCCGGTAACGGCTTCTTCGCGACGGATGACCAGGTTACGGATCACTGCATCGTTGTAGCGGAAGTTGTCTTCCAGCTCGGCCAGGGCCTTGCCAGTGCACTCAACGTTCAGCATCACGTAGTGAGCCTTGTGAACATTGTTGATTGCGTAGGCCAGTTGACGACGGCCCCAATCTTCCAGACGGTGGATTTTGCCGCCGTCTTCTTCGATCAGCTTGGTGTAACGCTCAACCATGCCGCCGACTTGCTCGCTTTGATCCGGGTGGACCAAAAAGATGATTTCGTAATGACGCATGAATGCTCCTTACGGGTTGTAGCCTGCCGCTCAAAAGCGGTCAGACAAGGAGTGAATGACACTTATGGACTTGCGTGGGTAAGGCACATGAATGCCTGCCGTCACAGCAAGGGGCGCAATTGTAGAGAAGGGGCGAAGGAGGCGCAAGGTAATTGGTGATTAATTGAGCAGCCGCCATTTACCACACCCCGTTGGAGCCGGCTTGCTGGCGATCGATGCGATTGGGTATGTCAGACACACCGAGGTGCATGGATCGCCAGCAAGCCGGCTCCTACAGGCTGGATCAGGGCTTCTTGGCAGCAGCCTTGGCTTTGACACTGCGCTGGCGTTGCGCTTCGAACAGGCAGACACCGGTTGCAACAGAAACGTTGAGACTGCTGACGCTCCCCCCCATCGGCAGGTTCACCAGGTAGTCGCAATGTTCGCGGGTCAGGCGACGCATGCCTTTGCCTTCGGCACCCATGATCAGGATGGTCGGGCCGGTCAGGTCCTGGTCATACAGGCTAACCTCAGCTTCACCGGCCGTACCGACAACCCACAAGCCGCGCTGCTGGAGCTTTTCCAGGGTGCGCGCCAGGTTGGTCACGGCAACCAGCGGAATCACTTCCGCCGCGCCGCAGGCGATTTTTCGCACAACCGGCGTCAGCGTCGCCGACTTGTCCTTCGGCACGATCACTGCCAACGCACCCGCCGCATCAGCCGAACGCAGGCAAGCGCCGAGGTTGTGCGGATCGGTCACGCCGTCGAGCACCAGCAACAACGGCGCGCCGTCGGTGCGATCGAGCAACTCGTCGAGCATCGCCTCGCCCCAGACCTGGCTCGGACTCACGTCCGCGACCACACCCTGGTGCACGCCTTCAACCCAGGCGTCCATTTCGCGGCGCTCGGCCTGGCCGACCTGGACCCGGTTTTCGTTGGCCAGCTCGATCAGCGTCTGGACCCGAGGGTCATTGCGACCTTCGGCCAGCCAGATCTGCTTCACGCGTTTCGGGTGATGACGCAACAACGCCTCTACAGCATGTACGCCGTAGATCTTTTCCAACTGACTCATGGCTTGGCCTTAGGTTTACGCGCCCCGCCACTCTTGGCTGGAGCCGAGCCCGCTTTTGGCGGACCTTTACGATGTTTGCTCGGTTTGGCTGGCTTGCCGCCGACGGCCTTCTCAGGCGTCGACCGACTGGTCTTTCCCCCAGACGCCGCTTTACCGCCGCTTTTCGCACCGGCCAGCAACGCCTGTTTCATTTCACGACTTTTGCGCACTTCGGCATTTTTCGCCGCCGCATCGCTCGGGCGATAGGCTTCGACAGCCTTTTCCTTGGCAGGACGACGACCGGTTTTCGCCGGGGCCGGCTCTGCTTCCGATTTTTTGGAAGACGCGGCAGGTGCTGCGGTTTCAGTGCCACGCTTCTTGCGACCGATCGGCGCGCTGATGGTTGTTTCGGCCATCTCGAAGTCGATCTTGCGCTCGTCGAGATCGACGCGCATGACCCGCACTTCAACGGTGTCGCCAAGGCGGAAGCTGCGACCGGTACGCTCACCGGCCAGGCGGTGGTGCACAGGATCGAAGTGGTAGTAATCGCCCGGCAGCGCGGTGACGTGCACCAGGCCTTCGACGTAGATATCGGTCAGCTCGACGAACAGGCCAAAACCGGTCACCGCGGTGATCACGCCGGGGAACGACTCGCCCACGCGATCTTTCATGAACTCGCACTTGAGCCAGTTCACCACGTCGCGGGTCGCTTCGTCGGCACGGCGCTCGCTCATCGAGCACTGCTCGCCGAGCTGCTCCAGAGCCGCTTCGTCGTACGGATAAATGCGCGCTTTCGGAATGGTCATCGCGCCGGCACGGCGAACGTGCGGGGTGTTCTGCTTCGAATGGATCACACTGCGAATCGCCCGGTGCGTGAGCAAGTCCGGGTAGCGGCGGATCGGCGAAGTGAAGTGCGTGTACGCCTCGTAATTCAGGCCGAAGTGGCCCTGGTTATCGGCGCTGTACACCGCCTGGCTCAACGAGCGCAGCATGACGGTCTGGATCAGGTGGAAATCCGGACGATCCTTGATACCGGCCAGCAATGCTTGGTAATCCTTCGGCGACGGACCGTCCTTGCCTTTGTGCAGGGACAGGCCGAGCTCGCCGAGGAAGGCGCGCAGCTTTTCCAGACGCTCCGGCGGCGGACCGTCGTGAACGCGGTAGAGCGCAGGGATTTCGTGCTTCTTCAGGAACTCGGCGGTGGCCACGTTGGCCGCCAGCATGCATTCCTCGATCAGCTTGTGCGCATCGTTGCGCACGGTCGGACGGATTTCGGCGATTTTGCGCTCGGTACCGAAAATGATCCGGGTTTCCTGAGTTTCGAAATCGATCGCGCCACGCACGTGACGTGCCGCCAGCAACACCTTGTACAGCGAGTACAGCTGCTTGAGGTGCGGTACCACGTCGGTGTACTCGCCGCGCAGCTTGCGCCCTTCGGTAGCTTTCGGCGTTTCCAGCATCGCGCTGACCTTGTTGTAGGTCAGGCGGGCATGGGAGTGAATCACTGCTTCGTAGAAGCAGTAGTCAGTCATTTCGCCGGATTTGGAGATGGTCATCTCGCAAACCATAGCCAGACGATCGACTTGTGGATTCAGCGAGCACAGGCCGTTGGACAGCTGCTCAGGCAGCATCGGAATTACGCGCTCAGGGAAGTACACCGAGTTACCGCGAACCTGCGCTTCAGCATCCAGCGCCGAACCGAGCTTCACATAACTGGATACGTCGGCAATCGCCACGTACAGCTTCCAGCCACCCGAGAACAGGCGCAGCTTGCCCGGACGGGCTTCGCAGTACACCGCGTCATCGAAGTCGCGAGCATCTTCGCCGTCGATGGTGACGAACGGCAGATGACGCAGGTCGATGCGCTTCTCTTTGTCTTTCTCTTCGACTTCCGGCTTGAGCTTGCCGGCTTCCTTGAGCACGGCGTCAGGCCAGACGTGAGGAATGTCATAGGTACGCAGGGCGACGTCGATTTCCATGCCCGGCGCCATGTAGTTGCCCACGACTTCAACCACGTCGCCTTGCGGCTGGAAGCGTGGCGTCGGCCAGTGAGTGATCTTCACTTCAACGAACTGACCGATCTGCGCGTTGGCATTGCGGCCCGGCGTCACCAGCACTTCCTGCTGGATTTTCGGGTTATCGGCAACCACGAAGCCGATGCCGCCCTCTTCGAAGTAGCGACCGACGATCGTTTCGTGAGCGCGAGACACCACTTCGACGATCATGCCTTCACGGCGACCACGACGATCCAGACCGGACACACGCGCCAGGGCACGGTCACCGTCGAACACCAGACGCATCTGCGCCGGGCTCATGAACAGGTCGTCACTGCCGTCGTCCGGAACCAGGAAGCCGAAACCGTCGCGGTGACCGCTGATGCGGCCCAGGATCAGGTCGAGCTTGTCCACCGGCGCATAAGTGCCGCGACGGGTGTAGATGAGTTGAGCATCGCGCTCCATGGCGCGCAGGCGGCGGCGCAGGGCTTCGATCTGGTCTTCAGTGCTCAGACCAAACTCTTCGACCAGTTGCTCGCGGTTTGCGGGCGAACCTCGATCAGCAAGATGCTGAAGGATCAGTTCGCGGCTAGGAATGGGGTTTTCATATTTTTCCGCTTCACGAGCGGCCTCGGGATCGAGGGACTGCCAATCGGCCATTAGAGAGTTTTCACCTTGTCTATATGCGGGTTAGTTTGGCATAGGCGTAATGAAACGGGAAATTTCAGGCTAAGGGAGCCCGTCTAAAGCCCTTTATCGACACTGCAAAGCTGATTTGAAGACCACTGGCGAAATTTTCCAGGTTTTTTTGATGCTGGGGGTTTACAGTTAAAAAGACGCTCCGTATAGTGCGCGCCATCGACGACGGCAACGTTGCCGATACTGCCCAGATGGTGAAATTGGTAGACACGCCAGCTTCAGGTGCTGGTGACCGCAAGGTCGTGGAAGTTCGAGTCTTCTTCTGGGCACCAATTTCGAGCTTGAGATTAGATCAATTTCAAGGCTCACACAAAAACCCGCGAAAGCGGGTTTTTGCATTTTCGGCCGCTGGTTTATTAATTTTTAAAATCAGGGGTTTACAGATCAAAATGCTCTCCGTATAGTGCGCCACATCAACAGCGGCAACGCTTACGATGAATGCCCAGATGGTGAAATTGGTAGACACGCCAGCTTCAGGTGCTGGTGACCGCAAGGTCGTGGAAGTTCGAGTCTTCTTCTGGGCACCAATTCAAATTCAAGGTTACGACCTTGAGTTTCACAAAAACCCGCGAAAGCGGGTTTTTGCGTTTCTGCCTTCTAAAAAGCAGCACACCCCCCTCTGTAGGAGCGAGCTTGCTCGCGAAGAACTTTCAAACAACGCATTTTTTCAGTCAGCACGCGTCATCGTTCGCGCCCATCGCGAGCAGGTTCGCTCCTACAGGATTTATCGAGGCATTTGAGAAACAATATCGTTTATCATTGTTGCAAGTTTTTGCAATGTGACAGTGAGGAACCCTGCGAATGATGTTTCGAAATACCCTGCGCCGTGGCTTGACCGTTACCCTGCTCGGCCTGGCACTCGCCACTCCCCTCACCCAAGCCGCCGACCCGGTGTCCCTGACCCTCTACAACGGTCAGCACAAAGAAGTCGGTGACGCAGTCGCCAAGGCCTTCGAAGCCAAGACCGGCATCCACGTCAATGTGCGCAAAGGCAGCAGCAACCAGCTCGCCAGCCAGGTCGTCGAAGAAGGCGATCGCTCCCCCGCCGACGTGATCTACACCGAAGAGTCGCCGCCACTGAATAAACTGGGCGAGCAAGGCCTGCTGGCCAAGACGGATGACGCCACGCTGGCCGTTCTGCCCAAGGAATACGTCGCCAGTAACGGCACCTGGATTGGCGTGACCGCCCGGGTGCGCGTCGTTGCGTTCAACCCCAAGCTGATCGATGAAAAAGACCTGCCGACCTCGGTGATGGAGTTCGCCGATCCGAAATGGCAAGGCAAGGTCGGCTTCGTGCCTACCAGCGGCGCTTTCCAGGAACAAGCGGTGGCGATCATCAAGGTCCACGGCATGGAAGCCGCCGAAGAATGGCTGACCGGCCTGCGCGCATTCGGCAAGACCTACAGCAACAACATGGTTGCATTGAAAGCCGTGGAAAATGGCGAAGTGGCTACGGTACTCGTCAACAACTACTACTGGTTCGCCCTGCAGCGTGAAAAAGGCCAGCTCGATTCGAAGCTGCACTACTTCACTGGCGGCGACGTCGGCGGGCTGATCACCGTTTCCAGCGCTGCCGTCCTGAAATCCAGCAAACATCCAAAAGAAGCCCAACAACTGCTCGCCTACATGGCCAGCGAAGAAGGCCAGCGTGTGATCACCCAGACCACCGCCGAATACCCGCTGCACAAAGGCATGGCATCTGATCGCGGGCTCAAGCCGTTCAGCGAACTGGAAGCACCAAAAGTCACGCCTGCCGACCTCGGCAACGCCGAAGAAGCGCTGGACCTGGAACGTGACGTTGGCCTGAATTGATGGCTGCCTCACCGTCCCCGCATCACACGTACGCGCCGCGGCGCAAGCGGCCGTCCATATGGCTGATCTTGCCCGTGTTGTTGCTGGTGGCGCTCAGCCTCCTGCCTCTGCTGTATGTCGGCCTGAAAGCCTGGCAAGCAGGCTGGGCCGAGGCGCTGCATTTGCTGTGGCGACCTTATGTGTTCGGCTTGCTGCGCAACACACTCGCATTGATGATTGGCGTCACCGTGGCTTGTGGGGTAATCGGTCTGTCGCTGGCCTGGCTGCTGGAGCGCAGCAACCTGCCGGGCCGACGATTGTGGGGCGTAATCCTCTGCTTGCCATTCGCCGTTCCGGCCTTTGTCAGCAGCTTCACCTGGGTTTCGCTCAGCGCTCATTTCGAGGGTCTTGGCGGGGCCATCCTGGTGATGAGCCTGTCCAAATACCCGCTGATTTTCCTGCCCGTGGCGGCAACGCTGCGCAACCTTGACCCGTCCCTCGAAGAGTCCGCGCGCACGCTGGGGCAGAACCGCTGGGGCGTATTCTTCAAGGTCACCCTGCCCCTGCTCTGGCCTTCGCTGCTGGCGGGTTCGTTGCTGATTGCCCTGCACATGCTGGTGGAGTTCGGCGCCCTGTCGATCATCGGCCTGCAAACCTTCACCACGGCTATCTATCAGCAGTTCGAGCTGGAGTTCAGCAATGCCAACGCGGCGATGCTCTCCGCCGTACTGCTGATGTTGTGCCTGTCGTTGCTGTGGCTGGAGTTGCGCGTGCGCGGCAAGGGTCGGCACGTGCGCACCGGCCAGGGGGCGGCGCGGCGCGCGGAACAGGTGCAACTGGGACCGTGGGCCGTGGCGGGACAGTTTTACTGCCTGCTGCTGGCAGTCGTTGGCAGCGGGATTCCGCTGGGCATGCTGGCCTACTGGCTGGCTGTAGGATCGTCAGCAGCCTTTCCCATGGCGGCAATCGGCGAAGCCCTGCTGTCCTCCCTCGCACTGTCACTGGGTGGCGCCGCACTGTGCCTGGTGCTGGCGGTGCCGGTCGGCCTGCTGGTCGTTCGCTACAAAGGTCAACTGGCGATCTGGGCCGAGCGCCTGCCGTATCTGTTGCATGCGTTGCCGGGACTGGTCATTGCGCTGACCCTGGTGTATTTCGCCCTGCATTACGTGCCGATGCTTTACCAGACGTCTGCCTTGCTGCTGATCGCCTATGCCCTGCTGTTTCTGCCGCTGGCCCAGGCGCCGATTCGCACCGCCCTGAACAAGGCTGCGCCGCAGCTTGAGGAGGCGGCACGCACGCTGGGCGCCTCGTCGTTCAGTGCCTTCTGCCGAGTGACGCTGCCGATTATTTTCCCGGCGCTGGGAGCGGCTTTTGCCCTGGTGTTCCTGGATGCGATGAAGGAACTGACGGCGACCTTGCTGTTGAGTCCAACCGGGCTCAATACACTGGCAACGGAAGTCTGGGCGCATACCGCGAACGTGGAGTTTGCGGCGGCGGCGCCCTATGCGGCGTTGTTGATAGTGGTGTCGGGGTTGCCGGTCTATTTGCTGACGACGCGGATGTATCTGAGTCGCTGAAATCACTATCGCGGGCAAGCCCGCTCCCACAATGTTCCTCTGTGAACACATAATTTGTGCACGACAGTTATCCCTGTGGGAGCGGGCTTGCCCGCGATGGCGTCAGATGCGCCAACACCTTACGCCCTGAACTGCCCCAGGCTCGCCTTCAACTGCGCCGCCAGCCCATCCAGCACCTTGCCGCTCGCCGTGGTCTCCACGACTGCCTGCGCAGCTTTTTCGGCCTGGGCGTGGATGGTCTGGACCCGCCCGCGCACTGCCTGCGCGCCCTGCGCCTGATGCGCCGCAGCCTGGGTAGCCAGACCGATCGCCGCATGGACCTGCTCGACGGACGCCTGCACCGACTGCTGCAACCGCGCACTGTCACGCAGCACCAGCAACCCCTCATTGGCCTGGCGCCCGGCCTGACCGATTGCCGCCACCGCTTCACGCGCGCCTTGCTGCAGCGCCACGATGTGCGCCTGAATATCACCGGTGGAGCTCTGCGTCTTGCTCGCCAGCGCCCGCACCTCATCCGCCACCACGGCAAAGCCGCGCCCGGTCTCGCCGGCACGCGCCGCCTCGATCGCCGCGTTGAGCGCCAGCAGGTTGGTCTGCTCGGCGATGCCGTGAATCACCGTCAGCACCACCTCGATCTGCTCACTTTGTTGCGCCAGGCGCTCGATGACTTGAGCCCCGGTGTTGACCTGACCCGCCAGCTCCTCGATCAGGCTGCCGACCTTCGCCGAGGTCCGGGTGTTTTCATCGGTGGCCTGGCGAATGTCCACCACCTGCTTCAGCGCCGCCTGCATGGCGTGGCTTTCCGACTGCGCCTCATCCGCCATTTGCGACAGCGCTCGCAAACTCTCCGCCACCTCGTCGCGCTGCATGCCCGCCGCCGCATCCGCACCGGCGTTGCGCAAGGTCATGGCGCCGATCTCCACACCGGTACGCTGAGCCACATCGCCCGCCTCGCGCACGATCGGCTGCAACTTATCCACAAAGCGATTGACCGCCGAGGCCATGTCGCCGATTTCGTCCTTGCTGCTGATCTGCACGCGCTTGGTCAGATCGCCCTCGCCCGCCGCCAGGTCATCCATGGCAACAATCAGCATTTTCAAGCGATTGACCACTCGACGACCGAGCACCACCGCCAGCAACAGCAGGACACCAAACCCCACCACGGCCAGGCACACGCCGATGCGCCAGCGCAATGTCGCGGCGGCTTCCTGGACGGTGCTGGTGGTGTTGGCTTTCATTTCTGCCGCGGTGGCCTGCGCTGACTGCAGGCGCGCACGCATGGCCGTTGCGCTGTCGGCTGCTGCGCCCTTGAGGCTGTCGCCGACCAGTTGATCGCTGCTGGCGATCAGGGCCGAGAAGCGCTTGTCGAGGGCTGCGAGATCAGTCTCCACCGAAGCAGTCGAGACCCCCATCAGGACTTTGCCGATTTCCACGCCATTGGGGTTGATCGAGGCCTCGATGTAGAAAACCGAAGGATCGTTCTTCGCCGCATCCAGCACCTTGTCGAGCGCCCGCTCGCCCTGGCCTTTTTCCAGCAACGCCTTGTTGATCGGGTTTTCCCGATTGAGATAGCGCGTCAGGTGCTGACCGGTGGCGTCGTCATACACCACGAACAGCACATTGGGATTGCGCTGGGCCCGGCGGGCGAATTCGGACAGTGTCGGAACGTCGTTGTCCCACATGGCGCGGGGTGCGACCGAAGCCAGAAGCTGCGCCATATCATTGGCGGAGTCCTTCAGGTCCTTTTCCAGGGTCGAACGCAATTGCGCCTGTTCTTCTTCAAGGCGCGAGGACAAACCGGCCGTGAGGCGCTGGCGCGTACTGGTAGAGAGGCTGTCCAGACTGGACGTGACTTCGCGCCCGGCCTGCTCGAGCTCGGCAGAGAGCTTTTGGCTGTCCGCCCCCAGACGCAGGCCGAGATCGGCTTCCAGCGCAGTCACCGTGCTCCGGGTCAGAGCAACAGCCACCAGCACCTGCACCAAAAGGGCGATACCCAAGGTAACGAACACGGGCCGCAACAAACGGCTTTGTAACAGTGAGAGAACGGCCGACACTGTGAATCCCTCTACTTGGACGCCATTAATTTGATGGCATTCTTTTGAGAATATTTACAGCAAAGGTCATGCCGTTCGACAGGCATAAACGACAAAGGCCCCGATTAAGGGGCCTTTGTGTTTTACATCAACGACTTATCAAGCAAACGGATGACGCAGAACGATGGTTTCGTTGCGGTCCGGGCCCGTCGAGATAATGTCGATCGGCGCGCCGATCAGCTCTTCGACGCGCTTGATGTAAGCACGGGCGTTAGCTGGCAGCTCCTCCAGGGTTTTGGCACCCACGGTCGACTCGGTCCAGCCCGGCACTTCTTCGTACACAGGCTGCAGGCCCACGTAGCTGTCGGCGTCAGTCGGGGCAACGTCATTGCCCTCTGCATCCTTGTAGCCGACGCAGATGTTGATGGCTTCCAGACCGTCGAGTACGTCCAGCTTGGTCAGGCAGATGCCCGAAATGCTGTTCACATCGATAGCGCGACGCAGGATAACGGCGTCGAACCAGCCACAACGACGAGCACGGCCGGTGGTCGCGCCGAACTCATGACCTTGCTTGGCCAGGTGCGCGCCGACTTCGTCGAACAACTCAGTCGGGAACGGACCCGAACCTACACGGGTGGTGTAAGCCTTGGTGATGCCCAGGATGTAGTCCAGGAACATCGGGCCAACGCCCGAACCGGTAGCAACGCCGCCAGCGGTGGTGTTGGAGCTGGTCACGTACGGGTAGGTGCCGTGGTCGATGTCCAGCAGGGAGCCTTGGGCGCCTTCGAACATGATGTCTTTGCCAGCGCGACGCAGGTCGTGCAGCTCGGCAGTCACGTCCAGCATCAGCGGCTTGAGCAGCTCAGCGTATTCCTTGCATTCGGCCAGGGTCTTGTCGAAGTCGATGGCCGGCTCTTTGTAGTAACCCACCAGCATGAAGTTGTGGTAATCCACCAGTTCACGCAGTTTGTCTTCAAAGCGCGGCATGTTGAGCAGGTCGCCCACACGCAGGCCACGACGTGCAACCTTGTCTTCGTACGCCGGGCCGATGCCGCGACCGGTGGTACCGATCTTCAGCTCGCCACGGGCCTTTTCACGGGCCTGGTCCAGCGCTACGTGGAAAGACAGGATCAGCGGGCAGGACGGGCTGATACGCAGGCGCTCGCGCACCGGTACGCCTTTCTCTTCCAGCTTGGTGATCTCGCGCAGCAGGGCGTCAGGTGCAACCACCACGCCGTTGCCGATCAGGCACTGCACGCCTTCGCGCAGCACGCCCGACGGGATCAGGTGCAAGACAGTTTTTTCGCCGTCGATCACCAGGGTGTGGCCAGCGTTGTGGCCACCTTGGTAGCGCACTACGGCGGCAGCATGTTCGGTCAGCAGATCAACGATCTTGCCTTTGCCCTCATCACCCCATTGGGTGCCCAGGACTACGACATTCTTACCCATAACACTTGTCCTCATTCGCGCAAACTTGGTGCCGGCGGCAGCCGGCGGGAAAACTCAAGAAGCCAGTGGCGATACTTGCCAAAGCCCGTTCTGCTGAATCAATTGCCGGTCGCAGTCCGCTTCACGGGCGGCGGCCAAAGGTTGTCCAGGCAAGGCCTGAACGACACGCTGACCCTCACTGCGCAACTGGCAAACCTGCTGCCAGAGTGCCGCATCCGTACTGTCAGGCATCCAGATACCGCCAGACGGTAGCTCGATCTCAGCACGCCCCAGGGTCACCAGGGTTTTCAAATCGGTGGAGAAGCCGGTTGCCGGACGGGCACGACCGAAGTCGGCGCCGATGTCGTCGTAACGACCGCCCTGGGCTATGGACTGGCCGACACCCGGCACGAACACGGCAAACACCACGCCGGTGTGGTAGTGGTAGCCACGCAGCTCGCCGAGGTCGAAGTACAGCGGCAGTTCAGGGAAGCGCACGGACAGACGCTCGGCAATCGCCAGCAAGTCGTCCAGCGCTGCCAGAACAGGAGCCGGCGCCTTGGCCAGGCGCTCACGGGCAGCGCTCAATACTTCACGACCGCCACACAGATCGACCAACGCACGCAGCATGCCCGACAGATCGGCAGGCAAGCCTTCGGTCAAGGTAATGACCTCATCGATGGCCTTGCGTTGCAAGGCATCGAACAACTGCTGCTCGACTTCACCGGACAAACCGGCCGCACGGGCCAGGCCACGGTAGATGCCGACATGGCCGAGGTCCATGTGCACATCCGGCACATCGGCCAGTTGCAGCATGGCCAGCATCAGGCTGATGACTTCGACGTCGCTGCTCGGGCTGCCGTCGCCATACAACTCGGCGCCCAGTTGAATCGGACTGCGCGAGGATGACAAGGCGCGAGGCTGGGCATGCAGCACGCTACCGGCATAGCACAGGCGGCTCGGACCTTCGCGGCGCAGGGTGTGCGCATCGATGCGCGCCACTTGCGGCGTGATGTCGGCACGAAAACCCATCTGCCGACCCGATTGCGGATCGATGACCTTGAAGGTGCGCAGATCCAGGTCCTGGCCCGCGCCGGTCAGCAGGGATTCCAGGTACTCGATATGGGGAGTCACGACAAACTCGTAACCCCAGCTCTGGAACAGATCCAACACCTGACGACGCGCGACTTCAATACGCGCAGCTTCCGGTGGCAGTACTTCTTCGATGCCATCTGGCAGAAGCCAGCGGTCTACCGTTGCCATTACGCCTTCCCCTATATCCGGGCAGCCAGCCTGTCGGCGAGCCTTGAGTGAAGCAGAAAATGATCGGCCCATGCACAATCCACGCGCATGAGCGACGGAGCGAAAAGCCCTTCTACCGGCTTCGCTGACCACTTTCCTCGAAAAACTGTCGAGCCAGTCGGCCCGGCATCTGCTTAAAAACCGCAATCAAACATGCAGACGCAAAAAAGCCGGGAATTTCCCGGCTGCCGCATCATACACACGTTTTCCCAAAGGATCACCCCGCCAGAGGTTTTAGCCGCCCGGCGGGAGGATTCAGGTCAACGCCGTATCAAGGCTTGGCTTTTTCCAGGTAGTGGAAGAAGTCGCTGCTTGGGTCGAGGACCAATACGTCGGATTTGTTCGCGAAGCTTTCACGGTAGGCACGCAGGCTACGGTAGAACGCGTAGAACTCCTGATCCTGACCGTAGGCCTTGGAGTAGATCGCAGCGGCCTGGGCATCGCCGTCACCGCGAACCTCTTCGGATTCACGATAGGCTTCAGCCAGCAGCACGCGGCGTTGACGATCGGCGTCGGCACGAATGCCTTCGGCCAGCTCGTTACCCTTGGCGCGGTGCTCGCGAGCTTCACGCTCACGCTCGGTGCTCATACGTTCGAACACGCTGCGGTTCACTTCTTTCGGCAGGTCGATGGTCTTGACCCGGACATCGACCACTTCGATGCCCAGTTCTTTCTCGGCCATCTTGTTCAGCGAAGCCGTGATATCCGCCATCAGCGCATCACGTTCACCCGACACCACTTCGTGCAGGGTGCGCTTACCGAACTGGTCACGCAGCCCCGATTCCAGACGACGGGACAGACGCTCGTCGGCGATCTGCTTGAGGCCGGAAGTCGCGGTGTAGTAACGCTCCGCGTCCTTCACGCGCCACTTGGCATAGGCATCGACCATCACGGCTTTCTTTTCCAGCGTCAGGAAGCGCTGTGTCGGTGCATCCAGCGTCATCAGGCGTGCGTCGAATTTACGCACCTGGTTAACGTAAGGCACTTTCACATGCAGGCCTGGCTGAACATCGGTCTGGACCACGCGACCGAACTGCAGCAACACCGCACGCTCGGTCTGAGCCACGATGTAGAAGCAGTTCCAGGCAGCGATCGCCACGACGACGCCGACAATAAGGGCGATCAGCGATTTATTGCTCATCAGCGACTCTCCCTGGTACGTGCTTGCTGTTGCTGCAGATCTGCTGCCGCACGCGCATTCGCTTCATTGCTGCTGGCGGCTGCGCCGGTCACCGGAGTGCTGGTGCTGCGACCACTTTCGACCATCTTGTCCAGCGGCAGGTACAGCAGGTTGCTCTGGCCGTTCTTGTTACCGGTCACGAGTACCTTGCTGGTATTGGTGAAGACTTCCTGCATGGTGTCCAGGTACAGACGCTGGCGGGTGACTTCAGGTGCCTTGCGGTACTCGGCAACCAGCTTGGTGAAGCGATCGGCCTCACCCTTGGCGCGCGAGACGGTTTCGTCACGGTAACCATTGGCATCCTCGAGGATGCGCTGGGCCTGACCACGGGCTTCCGGCACGACGCCGTTGGCATAGGTTTCAGCCTGGTTGCGCGAACGCTGCTCGTCTTCACGGGCACGGATCACGTCATCGAAGGCTTCCTGGACTTCGCGCGGTGCCGCTGCGCTCTGTACGTTGACCTGGGTGACAGTGATGCCGGTGCGATAGGTATCCATGAAGCGTTGCAGACGCTCCTTGATCTCGCTGGCCATCAATTCACGACCTTCGGTCAGTACCTGGTCCATTGCGGTGGAACCCACCACATGGCGCAAGGCGCTGTCGGTCGCGTGCTGCAGGCTGATTTCCGGCTGATCGACGCTCAGCACGAAGTCCTGCAGGTTGCTGATCTTGTACTGCACGGTCAGCGGCACTTCGACGATGTTTTCGTCTTCAGTCAGCATTTGACCCTGCTTGGTGTACGCACGCTCACGCGTAACGTTTTCCATATACTTCTTGTCGATCGGCGGGAAGTAGATATTCAGGCCGGGACCGACGGTTTCGTAGTACTTGCCGAAGCGCAGCACCACGGCTTGCTCCTGCTCGTCGACGACATAAACCGCGCTGTACAGCCAAACGGCGGCCAGCACGACCAGACCGATGCCGAGCAGGCCGCCAAAGCCGCCACTCTTGCCCGAACCACCGCCGTCGTCGCCACCACGTTTCTTACCACCACCGAACAACCCGTTCAGGCTTTCCTGCAGCTTTCGGAAGGCCTCGTCGAGATCCGGTGGTCCCTTGCGGTCGCCGTTGTTACGACGCTTGCCACCCCAAGGGTCCTGATTATTCGAGTTGCCACCCGGCTCATTCCAAGCCATAGCGCTCTCCATCTGATAAAGCAAAGACGCACCCACGGCGCGCCGACCAATGCTACAGAATGCCTGTCACCACGACACAACCGCTTTCTCAGGCTTTTATTGCAAAGTGTGTTGCTCGATGAATTCCATCGGCTGCAATCCTTCGCGGCTTACCAGTCGATTCAACTCGGCCCGGGGCAAACGAACGGCCAGCAAACTGATGCCTTCTTCGTCGTGTTCTTCTTTCTGCACCGCACCGAGTTCGAAGAACTGCGCACGCAGTCGAGCGAATCGTTGCGGCAAGCGCAAGGTACCCACGAACAAATCACTGCCCAGCAACTCGGCAATGGCTTGCTCAAGCAACTCCAGACCAGCGCCATCACGCGCCGACAGCCAGACCCGCTGGGGTTTACCGTTTTCGTCGCGCTGGATTTGTGGCTCAACGCCTTCAAGCAAATCGAGTTTGTTATAGACCTCGAGGATCGGCAAGTCCTGGGCACCAATCTCACCCAGCACCACCATCACCTGCTCGATCTGCAACATGCGATCCGGTTCGGCCGCATCGATCACGTGCAACAACAGGTCGGAGTTGCTCGACTCTTCGAGGGTAGACCGAAATGCCTCGACCAGCTTATGCGGCAAGTGACGAATGAAACCCACGGTGTCCGCCAGGACGATCGGCCCCAGATCGCCTATTTCCAGACGACGCAGGGTCGGGTCCAGCGTGGCGAACAATTGGTCAGCGGCGTAGACGTCGGATTTCGTCACGTTGTTGAAGAGCGTGGATTTACCGGCGTTGGTGTAACCCACCAAAGACACGGTAGGAATATCCGCACGGGAGCGACCGCGTCGCGACTGCTCGCGCTGGCTGCGCACTTTTTCCAGCCGGCCCTTGATCTGTCGCAGGCGAACCCGCAGCAAACGACGGTCGGTTTCCAGTTGGGTTTCACCCGGGCCACGCATGCCGATACCGCCACCCTGACGTTCAAGGTGAGTCCAGCCACGAACCAGCCGGGTGCTCATGTGGTCAAGCTGGGCCAGTTCAACCTGGAGCTTGCCCTCATGGGTACGGGCGCGTTGGGCGAAAATATCGAGAATCAGACCGGTGCGATCGATCACGCGACACTCGAAAACACGTTCGAGGTTACGTTCCTGACTGGGTGTGAGGATGTGATTGAAAATCACCAGATCGGCTTCTTCGGCCTTGACCAGGTCACGCAGCTCTTCGACTTTACCGCTGCCAATCAGGTATTTGGCGGTTGGCCGATGACGCGGCACGTTAAAAAACGCAACGGTCTCGGCGCCGGCCGAATTAGCCAACTCCTGAAACTCCTGCGGATCTTCGCGCGCCTCAGGGTCCTGTCCATCCAAGTGAACGAGGATGACTCGCTCACCACCACCGTGGCGCTCAAAGAACAAAGGAGACTCCTATCAGGCGTTACCTGGCTCAGTGTCACCCGCTTCGGATTCGGTTGCGCTAGGCAGACGAATTGGACGAACCGGCACCACTGTCGAGATAGCGTGCTTGTAGACCATCTGGCTGACGGTGTTTTTCAGCAGGATAACGAACTGGTCGAACGACTCGATCGTGCCTTGCAGTTTGATACCGTTGACCAGGTAGATGGACACCCCAACTTTCTCTTTACGTAAAGTATTCAAGTAAGGGTCTTGTAGCGAATGCCCTTTTGACATGTGCCGCACTCCTTTAAGGATTCAATAATAAAAAAATAGGTAAACAGATGGCTTTAGCCGCCACACCCCCAAGGATAGACGGCAATTGCAAGGACTCAGCTCAATATGGAGATGGTCCCAAGGTATTTCAAGGCGCGCGGCAGATTGTCGCAATCCAGACTGTCCAGCCAATGCAGGTCAGTCCAGCTGCGCAGCCAGGTGAACTGGCGTTTCGCCAACTGGCGCGTGGCAATGATTCCACGCTCCTGCATCTCGGCTGACGTCAGCTTGCCATCCAGGTAGTCCCAGACTTGGCGGTAGCCTACTGCACGTATAGACGGCAACCCGGCATGCAGGTCACTTCTCTTACGCAGGGCTACGACCTCGTCAATGAATCCCTGTTCCAACATTAAAGTGAATCTTTGTTTAATTCGCTCGTGCAGTACCTGGCGATTTGCCGGGGCAATAGCCAAGTTTGCGACAGTATAGGGCAATTGTTGCCGTCCCGAAGCGGCTGCTTCAGTACTTTGCACAGATTGTTTCAAACGCAGGTCAGTCATGCTTTGACCGCTTACGCGATAAACTTCCAGCGCTCGACTCAGACGCTGCGGATCGTTCGGGTGAATCCGCGCCGCCGACACCGGGTCGATTACCGCCAATTGGTCATGCAGGGCTTGCCAGCCAAGGCGTGCAGCCTCTTCTTCAATTTGCGCACGGACCTCGGGGTCGGCCGCCGGCATTTCTGCCAGGCCTTCGAGCAAAGCCTTGTAGTAGAGCATCGTGCCGCCTACCAACAGCGGAATTTTTCCCCGTGCGGTGATATCCGCCATGGCTTCGAGGGCGTCGCGACGGAAATCCGCAGCCGAATAGCTCTCGGCCGGGTCGAGAATATCGATCAGGCGATGGGGATACTGCGCCAGCAATTCCTTGGAAGGCTTGGCGGTGCCGATGTCCATGCCACGGTAAACCAATGCCGAATCGACACTGATCAACTCGCATGGCAGGACTTTGCTGAGCTCGATGGCCAGGTCGGTCTTGCCGGCGGCGGTCGGGCCCATCAGGAAAATCGCAGGTGGGAGCTGGCTCATCAACGACCGCGCAAGAACAGTTTGTCCAGATCGTCCAGGCCCAATTGGGTCCAGGTCGGTCGGCCATGGTTGCATTGACCGCTGCGCTCGGTGTTTTCCATGTCACGCAGCAGTGCATTCATTTCCGGCAGGGCCAAACGTCGATTCGCCCGGACCGCACCGTGGCAGGCCATGGTCCCGAGCAGTTCGTTCAGGTGCGCCTGAATGCGGTCGCTGGTGCCGAACTCCATCAGGTCGGCCAGGACGTCGGCGACCAGCCGATTGGCTTCGGCCTGCTTGAGCAGGGCCGGGATCTGCCGGATCGCCAGGGTTTCCGGGCCCAGGCGCTGCAATTCAAAGCCCAGGCGCTGGAACCAGGCAACGTGCTCTTCGGCGCAATCGGCCTCACGCTGGCTGACGGCCAGGGACTCCGGCACCAGTAACGGCTGGCCGCTCAGACCCTCGCTGGCCATCGCCACCTTCAGACGCTCATACATGATCCGCTCGTGGGCGGCATGCATGTCCACCAGCACCAGGCCCTGAGCGTTTTCCGAAAGAATGTAGATGCCCTTGAGCTGAGCGAGTGCATAACCGAGCGGCGGGATATCGTCCTGGCCGGCCGGCAGTGCGACGGCATTGGCCTCGGGCAGTGGCGCAAAAAACTCGCGATAGGCGGCCTGGGCTTCGGCGACAGGCACACCGGACTGCGGACGCGGCGTGTACTGATATTGATAACCCGCGCCAGCACCCGAACCCGCCGGCGCATTGAACGAAGGCTGGGCCTGAGGCTGTTCAAGCAGCGCATTGGCGGCCAGGCGCATTTCGCCCTGCGGCCCGAATTCACCGGCTTCGAGGCCGGTTGGCCGGACAATGGCCGTGGCAACCGGCGCCGCCAGGTGATCGTCCGGCCGCACATCGCCCAAGGCGCGGTGCAAGGTGCCGTAGAGGAAGTCATGAACCATGCGCCCTTCACGAAAGCGCACTTCGTGCTTGGTCGGGTGCACGTTGACGTCGACGCCAGTCGGATCGACTTCGAAAAACAGCACGAAGGTCGGGTGCCGACCGTTGAACAGCACGTCGCGATAGGCCTGGCGTACCGCGTGGGCTACCAGCTTGTCGCGTACTGCACGGCCATTGACGAAGAAATACTGCAAATCTGCCTGGCTGCGGTTGAAGGTCGGCAGGCCGACCCAGCCCCATAGATGCAGGCCGTTGCGCTCGATCTCGATCGGCAGCGCCTGTTCCAGGAAGCCCGGCCCGCAGATTGCCGCCACGCGCCGGGCACGGGCCGCATCATCATGGGCCTCGTGCAGGCTGAGGATGGTTTTGCCGTTGTGGCGCAGATGGAACGCCACATCGAAGCGCGCCAGGGCCAGGCGCCTGATCACTTCTTGCAGGTGATCGAATTCGGTTTTTTCAGTTTTGAGAAACTTGCGTCGCGCCGGCGTATTGAAGAACAGGTCGCGCACTTCAACCGACGTGCCGACCGGGTGGGCCGCAGGCTGCACGCGGGGCGCCATGTCACGGCCCTCGGTCTCGACCTGCCAGGCCTGATCGGCGTCGCGGGTGCGGGAAGTCAGGGTCAGGCGCGCCACGGAGCTGATCGATGCCAGGGCCTCACCGCGAAAGCCCAGGCTCATGACCTGTTCCAGGTCTTCGAGGTTGCGAATCTTGCTGGTGGCGTGACGGGCCAGCGCCAGCGGCAGGTCATCGGCGGAAATGCCGCTGCCATCGTCGCGCACCCGCAGCAGCTTGACGCCGCCCTGCTCCACATCGACATCGATGCGCCTGGCGCCGGAGTCGAGGCTGTTTTCCAGCAACTCCTTGATCACCGAAGCCGGGCGCTCGACCACCTCACCCGCAGCAATCTGGTTCGCCAGGCGCGGGCTGAGCAGCTCGATTCGAGCTCCACTGTTCAGGACCTCATTCATTCTTTGGCCGCCAGGTCAGTACCCGGGATGGTCAGGTGTTGACCGATCTTGAGCTCATCGCTCGACAGGTTGTTGGCGCTGCGCACCGCAGCTGGCGACACCTGATAACGCACGGCGATCATCGCCAGGGTCTCGCCCGGGTTGACGCGGTGGTCACGCGGACCTTGGACGATCTTGCCGGAGTCGCGCAACCAGGCAATGTAAGTGCCCGGTGGCGGGTTCTGCTGGAAGAACTGGCGCACGCCGCTGCTGATCGAACGCGCCAGCGCCTGCTGATGACCTGAAGCCGCGAGCTTCGAGGCTTCGTTGGCGTTGGAGATGAACCCGGTTTCCACCAGGATCGACGGAATATCCGGCGACTTCAGCACCATGAACCCGGCCTGCTCGACCCGCTGCTTGTGCAGAGGCGTCACCCGGCCAATGTTGCTCAATACCTTCTGGCCAACGTTCAGGCTGGACGTCAGGGACGCGGTCATCGACAGGTCAAGCAGCACGCCGGCGAGCATGCGGTCCTTGTCATCGAGGCTGACGTTGCCGGCACCGCCGATCAGGTCGGAACGGTTTTCGCTGTCGGCCAGCCAACGCGCCGTCTCGGAAGTGGCACCGCGATCGGACAGGGCAAATACCGAGGCCCCGAAAGCGGCGGCAGAGGGCGCGGCGTCGGCGTGAATCGAGACGAACAGGTCGGCGCCTTTCTTGCGGGCAATTTCGGTACGGCCGCGCAATGGAATGAAGTAGTCGCCGGTACGGGTCAGTTCGGCGCGGAAGCCTTTCATACCGTTGATCTGGCGCTGCAATTCGCGGGCGATCTGCAACACCACATCTTTCTCGCGCTGACCGCGAGAACCCGATGCACCCGGATCCTCACCACCGTGGCCGGCGTCGATCACCACTATGATGTCGCGCTTGCCGGCCGGGGCCGGTGGCAGCTTGATTGCCGGCTCGACGGGCGTGACAGGAACGGCGGGCACTGTGGCGACCGAAGGCGTGGGCGCGGGAGGAGGCGCGGCATCCGCGGCGTTATCGAACAGATCGACCACCAGGCGGTTGCCATATTGGGCGTTCGGCGCCAGGGAGAAGCTCTTCGGCGTTACCGCTTTTTTCAGGTCGATGACCACCCGCAGGTCGGTCGGCGTGCGCTGAGCCGAGCGCATGGAGGTAATCGGGGTGTTCGAGGTGTTGACGTTGAGCGGCGCGCCGAGGGTCGCGCCATTGATGTCGATGACCAGGCGATCCGGCGCCGTCAGGGTAAAGACGCTGTGTTGCACGGGACCTGTCAGGTCAAACACCAGTCGCGTGTTGTCCGGCGCCCGCCACAGGCGAACGCTGTTGACCTTCGAATCGGCCACAGCGTCGACGGTCACCGCCAAAAACAACACCCCTACGGCAGCCACCAACGCGCGAAAGCGCATACCTAACCCCATCATCTATTTGGATTCCAATGCCAAAGCGGCACACCAGGCCTCGCCACGCGAGCCCTGGGATAAAATTTTCAGCGAACGCCCGCTGTCTTGCGGGCTAATGGTAATGGTCAGGTCAGGCTTTGGCAAAAAGCCTGCACCTTTATCGGGCCATTCGATCAGACACAGGGCATCGTCTTCGAAGTAGTCGCGGATACCGAGGAACTCCAGTTCTTCCGGATCGACCAGACGGTACAAATCGAAATGGAAGGCGCGAATGTCGCCGATCTCGTAGGGTTCGACCAGGGTGAAGGTCGGGCTTTTGACGGCCCCGACATGCCCCAGGCCGCGGATGATGCCTCGGGACAACGTGGTTTTACCCATCCCCAGGTTGCCCTCGAGAAAGATCAGGCCATGGCCCCCGGTGATTCGGGCAATGCGTGCGCCAAAGTCGCTCATGGCCTGCTCATCGGCCAGGTACAGGGTTACTTCAGACACGGTGCTTGCTCCTCCAACAACTGACGAATGGCTGGGATCAGATCACTGGCCGCCAGCCCACGGCCCGATATTCCTTGTTGCTCGCCGGCATTGGCGTGCAGCCAGACCGCCAGGCAGGCCGCGTCGAATGGCGCCATGCCCTGGGCCAGCAATGCGCCGAGCAAACCGGCCAGCACATCGCCCAAACCGGCAGTGGCCATGGCCGGATGCCCCTGATGACACAGCGCCAGACGCCCATCGGGGTGGGCAATCAGGCTGCCGGCACCTTTGAGGACGACGACCGCTGTATATTTTTTACTCAATGCCAGGGCCGCAGCGGGACGGTCAGCCTGAACGTCGGCGGTGCCGATGCCAAGCAAGCGCGCCGCCTCCCCCGGATGCGGAGTGATGACACACCCCTGGGGCAGGCTCACCCGCTCTTCGGCCAACAGGTTCAATGCATCCGCATCCCAGACCTGTGGCAGCGGCGCGTTGGCGGCGGCAGACAAAAGACTGCGCCCCCAGGCGGCCTGGCCCAGACCGGGGCCGACCACCAGCACGGAAACTTTTTGAAGCAACGCCATCAGCTGATTCGCCGACGAAGTCCCCAGCACCATGGCCTCGGGTGTTCTGGCCAGTGCAGCCGCAACATGTTCGCTGCGAGTCGCCACGGACACCATGCCGGCACCGCTGCGCAGCGCACTTTGCGCGCTGAGCAGGATCGCGCCACCCAACCCGCGATCACCACCGATCAGCAGCACGTGGCCGAACCTGCCTTTATGGGAAGTCGGCGCGCGCGCGGCAAGGCGCGGCAGATTGCCGGCCGTGAGGCGACGGGCACTGGTCGGCGCACCCTCGAGCAGCTGCGGATCGGCGTGCAGGTCGTTGAACACCAGCTCACCCACGACATCCGCCGCATCACCGGTGA
Source organism: Pseudomonas sp. S2_H10 (assembly GCF_054668285.1). Classification (NCBI taxonomy): domain Bacteria; kingdom Pseudomonadati; phylum Pseudomonadota; class Gammaproteobacteria; order Pseudomonadales; family Pseudomonadaceae; genus Pseudomonas; species Pseudomonas sp. S2_H10. The sequence goes on along the minus strand of NZ_CP162754.1, from coordinate 4,242,562 downwards.
ACAACCCCGTTTTCAAGCCGATGAAGGTGACCGTCAGATCCGCTCGCACCGCGCAACCGAGGACGCGACCGGTATCGGCGCATAGCCCGGAGGGGATATCCACCGCCGCCACTGGCAGCCCACTGGCATTGATCGCAACGATAACGCTGGCGTACGGCTCGCGCACCTCACCGGTCAGGCCGGTGCCCAGCAACGCATCCAACACGATGCCGCGCAACTCGGGCCGCACGCCCCAGGACTCGATGGCGACGCCTTCGGACACCGCTTCGGCGTGGGCCAACGCGGCATCCCCCTGCAGGCGCTGCGGATCTGCGACCGCCAGTATCCGCACGGACCATCCGGCGCGCCGGGCCAGCACGGCCACCAGATAGCCATCTCCGGCGTTATTGCCATGACCGGCGAGTACACTCAGTTCGTTCGCTGTCGGCCATTGCCGCACCAGCGCCCGCCACGTCGCTCGCGCCGCGCGCTGCATCAATTCGAAGCCCGGTGTGCCGGCCGCGATCAGGCTCGCGTCGAGTGCCCGCACCTGCGCGGCGCTGTACAGCGCGTCGGGTAATTCATCTTTAGTGTGCGGCATGCGTCTTCGGGCTCCGATGTCTGGCAGAATTATACGCACCTCAGCTCCGGTTTCTCTCGTCTCATGCCCGCTATTACCACAGACCTGCCTGCCCTCGCCCAATCCATCAAGGACTGGGGCCGCGAGCTGGGCTTTCAGCAAGTCGGCATCAGCGGCCTCGACCTGGGCGAGCACGAGCAGCACCTGGAGCGCTGGCTCGCCGCCGGCTACCACGGCGAAATGGACTACATGGGTGCCCACGGCAGCAAACGCTCGCACCCGGACGAACTGGTGCCCGGCACTTTACGCGTGGTTTCGCTGCGCATGGACTACCTGGCGGGCGATACCCACATGGCGAAAATGCTCGCCCAGCCAGAAAAAGCCTACGTCTCGCGTTATGCCCTGGGCCGCGACTACCACAAGTTGATCCGCAAGCGCGTGCAACAGCTGGCGGACAAGATTCAGGCGCAAATCGGCCCGTTCGGCTTCCGTGCCTTTGTCGACAGTGCTCCGGTGCTGGAAAAAGCCATCGCCGAACAGGCCGGCCTGGGCTGGATCGGCAAAAATACCCTGGTGTTGAATCGCAAGGCCGGCAGTTACTTTTTTCTCGCCGAACTGTTCGTCGACCTGCCGCTGCCGGTCGATCCGCCCCACGCCAGCGAACATTGCGGCCGTTGCAGCGCCTGCCTCGACATCTGTCCGACCAACGCCTTCGTCGGCCCCTATGTGCTGGATGCCCGGCGCTGCATTTCCTACCTGACCATCGAACTCAAAGGCGCCATCCCTGAAGACCTGCGACCGCTGATCGGCAACCGGGTGTTCGGTTGCGATGACTGCCAGATCGTCTGCCCGTGGAACCGCTTCGCCCGCCCGACCGGTGAAAGCGATTTCAAGCCGCGGCACAACCTGGACAATGCCGGGCTGGCGGAATTGTTCATGTGGGATGAAGAGAAGTTCTTGAGCAGCACCGAAGGCTCGCCATTGCGCCGGACCGGTTACGAAAACTGGTTGCGCAACCTGGCGGTAGGATTGGGGAACGCGCCTTCAACGATCCCGGTCCTGGAAGCGCTGAAGGCGCGACGGGAGCATCCTTCGGCACTGGTGCGTGAACATGTCGAGTGGGCGTTGCGGCACCATGCCCAACGTCAGGCTTCGTCGTTATAGACGAACTTGGGCATTTCCCAGTGAAAACGGATCGCCAGCAGGCGCAACAGAAATCCGCCGAACAAGGTGATCAGAATCGATTGCTCATCGGGTAATTGCAGATAGATGCAGAGCATGTAGGTCCACGCCGCGGCAAACGACACGCTGGCATAGAGCTCACGCCGAAAGATCAGCGGAATATCGTTGCAGAAAATGTCCCGCAGGATACCGCCGAAGACGCCGGTGATCACGCCGCTGACGGCGGCGACCAACATGCCATGGCCCATTTCCAGGGCGGTGATGCAGCCGATCAGGGTGAAAGCCACCAGCCCCATGGCATCGAGCACCAGGAACAGCGAGCGTAAATGCCGCATCCAGCGCGCCGTGAACACCGTGATCATCGCGGCAGCCGTGGTCAGCACCAGGTATTCCGGGTGCTTGACCCAGGTCAGCGGGTAATGCCCGAGCAACACATCGCGTACCGAACCGCCCCCCAGTGCCGTGACACAAGCGATCAACACTACACCGAACCAGTCCATGCCGCGGCGCCCGGCAGACAGGGCGCCGGTCATGGCTTCGGCGGTGATAGCGATCAGGTAGAGCATCAGTAGCATGGTGGCGGTCCTTGCACAAAGGCGCGCAGTCTACTCAGTTCGCTTGAGCACCAAAAGAGGGCATCACGACATGTAGGAGCCGGCTTGCCGGCGATGGCGTCCTCATGGGGCCCCATCGCTGGCAAGCCAGCTCCTACAAGGTCGGGCTTCAAGATCAGGCTTTGATGAAATGCTTGCGGTAATGCTGCAACTCGGCGATCGATTCGCGGATGTCGTCCAGCGCCAGGTGGGTGCTGCCCTTCTTGAAGCTGTCGCGCACGTCCGGCGCCCAGCGCGCGGCCAGCTCTTTGAGCGTGGACACGTCGAGGTTGCGGTAGTGGAAATAGCTTTCCAGGGATTTCATGTGGGTATAAAGGAAGCGACGGTCCTGGCAGATGCTGTTGCCGCAGATCGGCGACTTGCCCTTCGGCACCCACTTCTCGAGGAAGGCGATGGTTTGTGCTTCAGCTTCAGCCATGCTGATGCGGCTGTCGCGAACTCGCTGGGTCAGCCCGGAACCGCCGTGCTGACGGGTGTTCCACTCGTCCATGCCGGCGAGGATTTCGTCGCTGTGATGAATGGCGATCACCGGGCCTTCGGCCAGGGTGTTCAAGTCACTGTCGGTGACGATGGTGGCCATTTCGATGATGACGTCGGTGTCCGGGTTCAGACCGGTCATTTCCAGGTCGATCCAGATCAGGTTCTGTGGGTTTTGCATGTTCGGCTCCTAGGCAATGCTGCGCAGTTTAGCCTAGGCCGGTAGCCGGGCGTGCTAAACTCGCGGCCGTTTTACCTAATCGCTGCATTCTTGATACGGAACACCCATGGCCAAACGCCAACTCAATCGTCGTCAAAACTGGCGCATCGAAAAGATTCAGGGCGAACGCGCTGCCCGCGCCGCCAAACGCGAGTCCTCGGCTGTCGAGGCACTCGAAGGTGGCGACCTGGGCCCGGAACAGCACGGCCTGGTGATCGCGCACTTCGGTGTGCAGGTCGAGGTCGAGGCCCGGGACGGCGAACTGGCCGGACAGGTGTTCCGTTGCCACCTGCGTGCCAACCTGCCGGCGCTGGTGACCGGCGATCAGGTGGTGTGGCGTGCCGGCAACCAGGGCATCGGCGTGATCGTGGCGCAACTGCCGCGCAACACCGAACTGTGTCGTCCGGACAGCCGCGGCCAGCTCAAGCCTGTTGCGGCCAACGTCGACATGATCGTCATCGTGTTTGCGCCGCTGCCCGAGCCCCACGCCAACCTGATCGACCGCTATCTGGTGGCGGCCGAGCATGCGGGCATCAAGCCGCTGTTGCTGCTGAACAAGTTCGACCTCATCGACGAAAACAACGCTCCGGCGCTGAACGCCTTGCTCGCCGTGTACCGCACCCTCGGCTATCCGGTGCTGGAAGTGTCCGCGCACCACGGCAACGGCATGGAGCAATTGCAGGCGCAACTGGACGGGCGCATCAGCGTGTTCGTCGGCCAGTCCGGTGTCGGCAAGTCGTCGCTGGTCAACAGCCTGCTGCCGGATGTCGAAACCCGCGTCGGCCCGCTGTCCGAGCTGTCCGGCCAGGGCACCCACACCACCACCACCGCGCGGTTGTTCCACTTCCCCGGCGGCGGTGAGCTGATCGACTCCCCGGGCATCCGTGAATTCGGCCTGGGCCACGTCAGCCGTGCCGATGTCGAAGCCGGCTTCATCGAGTTCAACGACCTGCTTGGCACCTGCCGCTTCCGCGACTGCAAGCACGACCGCGAACCCGGCTGCGCCCTGCTCAAGGCCCTTGAAGACGGCCGCGTGCAGCAGCAACGGATGAACAGCTACCGCTCGATCATCGCCAGCCTGCCGGAAAACGGCTACTAAACAGATGCACCGACCGCCCTGCCTTGAGCAGGTCGGTCGGCGGCCGAATCCTTCCCTCATTTACACGTCAGACCTTTCTGTAGGACGCGCGCCCGCGAGCTTGTAGGGAATTTCTCTTTCCGCGGCTGCCTCTTGTAGCCGCACTGCAATCGCCTAAGTTCAAACCCTCTTCGCACTCCGCGAGACCGAGGGAAAACCCATGCAAACCTACCATCTGTTCATCAGCCACTCGTGGAACTATCCGCATGCCCACGACAATCTCGTGCGCCTGCTCAACGCCAAGCCCGGCTTCACCTACAAGAATTTTTCAGTCCCCACGGACAACCCGATTGTCGGCGCGAAAACCGACAAGCAACTTGAGGAGGCCATCGAAAACAAGATCCGCCCATGCTCGGCGGTGTTGATCATGGCCGGGATGTATTCCACCTACAGCAAGTGGATCAACAAGGAAATCGAGATCGCCAAACGCATGGGCAAAGTGATCATTGCGGTGAAGCCGTTCGGCGCCGAACGCATTTCCACGGTGGTACGTGATGCGGCACACGCCGAATGTGCATGGAACACCAACAGCATCATCAGCGCGATTCGCCAGCATACGGCGGTGTAGCCATGCGCAAGGGACTGTTTATCGGCATCAACGACTACACCCACGTTTCGCGACTGAGCGGTTGCAGCAATGACGCTATGGCCATGGCGTCCGTGCTCAAGACTGACGCCAACGGCGATCCGAACTTCAAGAACATCGTGCTGACCTCCGCCGAGGACTACCTTAGCCGGGAAAAACTCGAAGACCAGATTCGCGAGCTGTTTGCCGGGGACTGCAATGTCGCGCTGCTGTATTTCGCCGGGCACGGCAGCTTCGACACCGACACCGACGAAGGCATGTTGATCCCGCAGGATTACAAGAGCGCCAAGGACGGGATTCGCCTCAGCGACATCCTCAACTGGGCGAGCAAGGCCACGAAGATCAAAAACAAAGTGATCATTCTCGATTGTTGCCAGAGCGGCTCGGCCGGCGAACTGCGCGCCTTGCGCAGCGAGGGCAGCGTGGTCGGCGAAGGCATGACCATTCTGACTGCCTGCAAAAAGGAAGAGCCTGCGATGGAGGGCGCGCAACACGGCGTGTTCACCGGGCTGTTGCTTCAGGCCCTGCACGGCGGGGCAGCCAACATCCTGGGCAAGATCACCCCCGGCAGCCTTTATTCATTTGTCGACAACGCACTTGATGCCTGGGAACAGCGCCCGGTGTTCAAGACCAACGTGTCGCAGTTCATTTCCTTGCGCGAAGTGTCACCGCTGATCCCCAAGGAAATCCTGCGCAAACTCCCCGAGTGGTTCGCAGAGGCCGAGTCGGTATACCCCCTCGCCCCCAGCTTCGAACCGACCGAACCCGAGTTCAACCCGGAACACGGCGATGTCTTCGCCCAACTGCAAAAGTGCAATCGTCACAGCCTGGTCGAACCGGTGGACGCCGAACACATGTACTACGCCGCCATCCACTCCACTGGCTGCCGCCTCACCGCCCTCGGCGCCTATTACCGCGAACTCGCGATCAAGGGACATTTCTGATGCCAGTATTTATCAGCTACCGCCACATGGACCGCGCCTATGCGATCAACATCAACACCCGCCTGATCCAGGCCAATATCAAGACCTACCTCGACGTACTGGACCCCGAATCCCAGACCACCGACGACATCACCGGGGTGATCACCCGCAACATCAGCGAATGCACGCACCTGCTCGCGGTGGTGTCGGAGAGAACCGCACGGTCGTGGTGGGTCCCGTTCGAAATCGGCGAGGCGACCATCACCAACCGGCGCATCTGCTCGTTCAAGACCGGCCCGACCGAGCTGCCGCTGTACTTGGACAAGTGGCCAAAGCTGACCAACGAGCGGGACATCGACTTCTTTATCGATGCCTATCGAAACGAAACGACACAAAAGCGCGCGATGGGGCTGGAATCGGTGACCGGCAGCGAATCGGTGCGCAGTGTTAACAAATCCAATGCGGATCGCTTTCACGCCGAGCTCAAGACGCGAATCCTCCGTGGGTTCTGACGCTCTGTAGGAGCCGGCTTGCCGGCGATGGATTTAAATTCGTCGAGTGGTTCCAGACAGTACGCGTAATCGTTAACGACCATCGCCAGCAAGCTGGCTCCTACAGGGGGGGCGAGAACGCCGCACAAAAAAGCCGACATCGCTGTCGGCTTTTTTGTTGGTCACTGCTTGGCTGGCTCTCCCGGTTTCGGTGCCGGGTCTTCGAACAGGTTCAGACGCTCGCGCAGTTCGTGGGCCGGCAGCGGTTGCTTGTCCGCCGGCAGCGCATTCGGGTCGACCGGTGCAGCCGGCGCGGTCGAACCTTGCGGTGCATCAGGTGCCGGCTCTGCGCCCTGCGACCCTTCGATCGCACGCTGGGCTTTCTTGGTCAGCACGACGATGTCGATACGACGGTTGACCGGGTTGAACGGATGCTCGCGGTCAAACAGGGCCGACGAGGCATAGCCGACCACGCGTGCCACCTGTGCATCCGGATAACTGCCCGCCACCAGCGCACGACGGGCGGCGTTGGCACGGTTGGCCGAAAGCTCCCAGTTGCCGAAATCGCCGGTGCCGGTGTAGGGCTTGGCATCGGTGTGGCCGCTGATGCTGATCTTGTTCGGCACTGCCTTGATGGTGTCGGCCATGGCCAGCAGGATGTCTTCGAAATACGGCTTCAAGCGAGCCGAACCCGAGTCGAACATCGGGCGGTTTTCCGCGTCCATGATCTGGATGCGCAGGCCGTCCTGAGTGATCTCGAACAGGATCTGATCCTTGAACTTCTGCATCTGCGGGTTTTCTTCGACCTTGTTCTGCAGTTCTTGCAGCAACAGTTCGAGGCGTTCCTTTTCGACCTGCTCGGCCATGCCTTCGACCTGGTCGGTATCGACGGTGACCTTGTCCGGCTGCGGCTGGGACTTCACCTCGGGGTTGAGGGTGTTTTCCGGCGCCAGGGTCGGCGTGCCGCCCAGATCGATGATGTACGGCGTGCCGCTTTCGGAAAAGCCGATCGGGTCCTTGAAGTAACCGGCGATGGCAATCTTCTGCTCCGGCGTGGCGGTGGACAGCAGCCACAACACCAGGAAGAACGCCATCATCGCCGTGGCGAAGTCGGCGAAGGCGATTTTCCAGGCGCCCCCGTGGTGCCCGCCAGCAATGCGCTTGACGCGCTTGATAATAATCGGCTGATTATTTTCCATGACTTAACGACCGCGAACCGCTTGTTCCAGCTCGGCGAAGCTTGGACGGTGCGCCGGGTACAGAACCTTGCGCCCGAACTCCACGGCCAGCGATGGCGGCATGCCGGAAGCCGAAGCCACCAGCGAGGCCTTGATGGCTTCATAGACGTTCAGCTCTTCCTTGGCATCGTGGGCCAGGGAATGGGCCAGCGGGCCGAAGAAACCGTAGGCGGCGAGAATACCGAAGAAGGTACCTACCAGCGCCGCACCCACGTGCAGGCCGATGGACTTCTGGTCGCCCTCACCCAGCGAAGCCATGGTCACCACGATACCCAGTACCGCCGCGACGATACCGAAACCGGGCATGGCGTCGGCGATGCCGTTGACCGCGTGGGATGGGTGTTCCAGGTCTTCCTTGAGGCTGAACAGCTCCATGTCGAACAGGCCTTCAAGCTCATGCGGAGCCATGTTGCCGGAGGACATGATGCGCAGGTAATCGCAGATGAACGCGGTCATGCGTTCGTCCTTGAGCACTGTCGGGTACTTGGCGAAGATCGGGCTCGCGGCGGCGTCTTCGATGTCGCCCTCGATGGCCATCATGCCTTCGCGGCGGCTCTTGTTGAGGATCTCGTAGATCAGGCCCAGCACTTCCAGGTAGAAGGCATGGTTGAACCGCGAACTGAACATGCTCAGGGACTTCTTGAGCACGTGCATCGTCATGTAGCCGGGGTTGGCCTGCAAGAATGCGCCGAGGGCCGCGCCGCCGATAATCATGACCTCGAAAGGCTGGATCAGGGCGGCAATCTTGCCGTGGGAAAGCACGTATCCGCCGAGCACGCTCGCGAATACGACGATGATGCCGATAATTTTAGCCATAGGTAGGAGAGCACTTACTGAGTCGGGTTCAAGGTCATATTCGGAAGTTAAAAAATCTCTTCTTCTACTTATCGGCAAAACTGCGCCAGACTATAGCCAGTTCAGGCGAAAAGCTAATTCGACCCAATCCGGGCACAGGTAATGTTGACGATGATCGCCTCCCACCATGGTTAACGAAACGAACGTACCAACACCAAAACCGACAACGCTCGAGGGCTGGATCAAGCTGCTCGATGGCGTACGTCTTCCCGTTCCGCAAGCCAGCCACGACCGTGTCTGCAAGGCCATCCGCGACAATCGCAGCTCGCTGCGCGATATCGCCGACCTCATGCAAGGCAGCCCGGCCCTGGCCTTGAGCGTGATTCGCGAGGCCAACCGGCACAGCCACGGCGGCATGACCGAGCCTGCGGAAAACCTCGAGATCGCGATCAACCGCCTTGGCCTCAAGCGCACCGAAGAGCTGCTCGAGCGCCTGCCCGCCGAACCTCACGCCGAGATTCCCAAAGCCTTGCGGCAGCTGCAGATGATCAGCCAGCACGCCACGCAACAGGCCAACGGTTTTTTTGCCAGTCGCCTGGCGCGCCTGTGGCAGGACATCCACTGGGGCAGCCTGCTGTTTCTTTCGCCTCTGTGGCCGCTGGCGCTGACCCATCCAAAACTGCTCGAAGAGTGGGAACTGCGGGTCATCCATAAAGGTGAGTCGGCACGCAAGGTCGAACAACAACTGTTTGGTGTACGCCTGCTGGACATCGGCCAGGCCCTGGTGGATATCTGGCGCTTGCCGATCTGGGTGCAGCAGGGTTATCGCCTGTTGCTCACGGAACAGCGGGAACTGGTCAAAGTCCTGCGCATCGCCCGCGACAGCGAGCACCCATTGCGCCAGCAGAACCGCCTCGATGACGATCCGACCCTGCGCCGCTGGCTCAACCAGCCAGCCAACACAGTGCTGCTGGCCAACGGTCTGGCGCTGTCGGCGCAACACGCCTGGGACAGTCCGCACAGTGAGCGCTGGCAGTACCTGACCAGCCTTTACCTGCAAATGCCGATGGACGATGTGCAACAACAGTTGCACCAGCAAGCCGCCAACAGCGCGCGCAATCACGCCATGCCCGACCTCTGGCACCCCGCCGAATCGCTGATCTGGCCGTGGGGCATGAACCGTGTCCACGCCGGACTGCTGCCGGCCGCGGCACCCACGGCCGAAGATCTGGCGAAATGGCGCAGGCAATGCGCCGAATTGCTGGTCGAGCCGAGCCGCTTCACCAATGCCATGCACTTGACCATCGCCGCACGGGACGCCCTCGTGGCCTGCGGCATGCGTCGGGTGATGATCCTGATGGCCGACCGCACCCACGCCAACCTGCGCGTGCACCAGACGGCCGGCCTGGCGAAGGAAGCGGCCGGGCTGAATTTCGTGGTCAGCCAGAGCAACGTGTTGCAACGCCTGCTCACGCAACAGGCCCAGGTGCGCCTGACGCCAGCCAACAACGCGCAATTCTCGGCCCTGCTGCCCAACAGCCTGCGTTCGCAGTTCAGTGGCGAACACCTGCTGCTGCGCTCGCTGGTCAACAATGGCCGGGTGATCATGATCGTCGTGGCGGACCAGGGCGGCGGGCCGTTTTCGGAAATTTCCGTACAAGCCTTCGGCAAAACCGCGCAGTGCATTGAAAAAGCCCTGCACAGCTTTAGCAACCGAGGCCAATAAGGCTGCGCTACAATCCTCCCTTTTGTGCTCTGGAGACCTCACATGTCTGACTTCTCTGGCTTGCCGCTGGTGATCGAGCCGAGCGACTTGCTCCCTCGCCTCGATGCCCGCGAACTGATCCTGGTGGACTTGACCAGTACCGCCCGCTATACCGAAGGGCACATTCCCGGCGCGCGCTTTGTCGATCCGAAACGCACGCAGCTCGGCCAGGCCCCGGCCCCGGGGCTGATGCCCCCGCCGGCAGCACTCGAAACACTGTTTGGCGAGTTGGGCCACAACCCCGACGCGGTCTACGTGGTGTACGACGACGAAGGCGGCGGTTGGGCCGGGCGCTTCATCTGGTTGCTGGATGTCATCGGCCACAGCCAGTACCACTATATAGACGGCGGCCTGCCGGCCTGGCTGGCTGAAGGCTTGCCGATGTCGATCCAGATCCCGCCACCCGTGGGCGGCCCGGTTCCACTGACCTTGCACGAGGAACCCACGGCCACCCGCGAATACCTGCAAAGCCGTCTCGGCGCCGCCGACCTGGCCATCTGGGATGCACGCGGGCCACTGGAGTATTCCGGTGAAAAGGTCCTGGCAGCCAAGGGCGGGCACATTCCCGGCGCGGTCAATTTCGAATGGACCGCCGGCATGGACAAGTCGCGCCAGCTGCGCATCCGCACCGACATGCCGCAGATCCTCGAACAACTCGGGATCAGCAAAGACAAAGAAGTGATTACCCACTGCCAGACCCATCATCGTTCTGGCTTCACCTATCTGGTGGCCAAGGCTCTCGGTTATCCGCGGGTCAAGGGCTACGCCGGCTCCTGGGGCGAATGGGGCAACCATCCCGATACGCCCGTAGAGATCTAAGGTTTTTAAGGACAGTAAATGAACAAGCGTCTGTTTATCATCAGCCAGTACCTGCTACCCCACAACCTGCTCTCGCGACTGGCCGGCTGCGTTGCCGAATGCCGCGTGCGCTGGTTCAAGAACGCCTTTACCGCCTGGTTCGCCAAGCGCTATCAGGTGGACATGTCCCAGGCATTGGTCGAAGACCTGACCGCCTACGAGCACTTCAACGCCTTCTTCACCCGCGCACTGAAAGACGGTGCCCGCCCGCTGGACGAGACCCCGGGCGCGATCCTCAGCCCGGCCGACGGCGCGATCAGCCAACTCGGCCCGATCGAGCACGGTCGCGTGTTCCAGGCCAAGGGTCACAGTTTCAGCGTGCTGGAACTGCTGGGTGGCGATGCGGCGAATGCTGCGCCGTTCATGGGCGGTGACTTCGCGACCATCTACCTGTCGCCGAAGGACTACCACCGCGTGCACATGCCGCTGGCCGGTACTCTGCGCGAAATGGTCTACATCCCGGGCCGCCTGTTCTCGGTGAACCAGACTACCGCCGAAAACGTTCCGGAACTGTTCGCCCGCAACGAGCGCGTGGCGTGCATTTTCGACACCGAGCGCGGGCCGATGGCCGTGGTGCTGGTGGGCGCGATGATCGTGGCATCGATCGAAACCGTCTGGGCCGGCCTGGTCACCCCGCCGAAACGCGAGCTGAAAACCTTCCGCTACGACGAAGCCGCACGTGCGCCGATCCACCTGGAAAAAGGTGCGGAACTGGGTCGCTTCAAGCTGGGTTCGACCGCTGTCGTGCTGTTCGGGCCGGATCAGGTCAAGTGGGCTGAAGAAATGACCGCCGGCACGGCGGTGCAGATGGGTCAGGGTATGGGCTCACCAAAAGCCTAAGCGCTCACCTGGTCCACCGCCGATGCAAACCTGTAGGAGCCGGCTTGCTGGCGATGGCGTCCTCAAGGGCCCCATCGCCAGCAAGCCGGCTCCTACAGTAGCTTGCAGTGTTAGAGCTGGCCGTCGCGATCGCGGAAGCCCAGCAGATACAGCACGCCATCCAGCCCCAGGGTCGAGATCGCCTGCTTGGCCGACTGCTTGACCAGCGGCTTGGCACGGAACGCCACACCCAACCCGGCAATCGCCAGCATCGGCAAGTCGTTGGCGCCATCGCCGACCGCAATGGTCTGCTCCAGGCGCAAGCCTTCCTTGTGTGCCAGTTCCTTCAGCAGATCAGCCTTGCGCTGCGCATCGACAATCGGCTCGACCGCGACGCCGGTGACCTTGCCGTCAACCACTTCAAGTTCGTTGGCGAACACATAGTCGATACCCAACTTGGCCTGCAGTTGCTTGGCGAAGTAGGTAAAGCCACCCGACAGGATCGCGGTCTTGTAGCCCAGGCGCTTGAGTTCGGCGAACAGGGTTTCGGCACCTTCGGTCAGGCGCAGCGAGGCGCCGATGGAATCCAGCACATTGACGTCCAGACCTTTGAGCAAGGCCAGACGCTCCTTGAAGCTGGCGCGAAAATCCAGCTCGCCGGCCATCGCCCGCTCGGTGATTTCCGAGACCTTGTCACCGACGCCAGCCGCCTTGGCCAGTTCGTCGATCACTTCGGCTTCGATCAGCGTCGAGTCCATGTCGAACACCGCCAGGCGACGGTTGCGACGGAACAGCGAATCTTCCTGGAAGGCGATGTCGACGTTCAGTTCCTGGGCGACGCTGAGGAATTCGGCACGCAACGCCTGCGGATCAGCCGCCTCGCCACGCACGGAAAACTCGATGCAGCCCTTGCCCTTGTCGGCCGGGGTGTCCAGCGGCATGCGCCCGGACAGGCGATCGATGTGGTCGATGTTCAGGCCATACTTGGCGGTGATTGAGCTCACGGCCTGCAACTGCCCGGCTGTCACCTTGCGGGTCAACAGGGTCACGATGTGGCGTTTTTTGCCCTGGTTGCCGACCCACTGCTGGTAATCCTGTTCGGACACCGGCGTGAAACGCACCTGTTGATCGAGCTCATAGCCCTTGAACAGGATGTCCTTGAGCACGGACTTGCCTTGTTCGGTGTCGGGAATTTCAACCAGGATGCCGAACGACAAGGTGTCGTGGATCACCGCCTGACCGATGTCGAGAATGTTCACACCACCCTGGGCCAGAACGCCGGTAATGGCCGCAGTCAGACCCGGACGGTCGACTCCCGTGATGTTTATCAGGACGATTTCGCGCAAGGCGCACCCCCGCAGGTGGAAAAAAACCGCATTCTACCCACTTTCAGTGACCATCGGGCACCGTGAGCGCTTTGACGGTCCTAGGCCTGTCGCTATACTGCGCGTCAACTTCACGGACAAAAGAGCCGAGCTCAAGTGAACCGGCCCACGCCAGTAAAAACCGATAACTTCTTCCTGCTGATCTTCCGGGCACTGCGCCACCGCCGTGTACCGATTGCATTGCGCATCGCCAGCCATAACGTGATCCTGGTCGCCCTGGCCCTGGTCATCTATGCCGGTGTGATGGGCTTGCAGTTCAAGCAGGCCATGCACGAGCAGGCGGATGCGCTGGGCGAAAGCCTGACGACGCAGACGGCCACCTCGGCCACCGAGCTGTTGGTGTCCAACGACATCCTCAGCCTCAACGTGCTGCTCAATAACCTGACCAAGAACAAGCTGGTGGCCCACGCCGCCATCTACAGCCCGGACAATCGCATCCTCGCCGAATCCGGCCAGCGGCCAAAGCATGGCCTGCTGGGCGAAGCCGAGGGCATGTACCAGAGCAAGATCACCTTCCAGGACGTGACGGCCGGGCAACTGCGCATCAGCCTGGACATGGACCAGTTCCAGCAGCCGATGACCATCAGCCTGCAAAGCATGGGCATCCTCAGCGCGATCCTGCTGGCCCTGTCCCTGGCATTGAGCCTGCGCATGGGGCGGTATCTCTCCACGCCGCTGCTGCAATTGCGGGTGTGGCTGCGCAATATCGACGAATACACCCCGGCCACCGACCGTCAGGACGAAATCGGCGACCTGGCGCGCCAGCTGCACGCCAACTTCGCCCCGCAGCCCGCCCCTGTGCCGGAGCCGGAACCCGAACTCGACGACGTCGAAGACGAACCGGAATTCGAAGTCCGCAACCTGCGCGATCCGAGTTTCGACGAGAGCCGCCCGGTAGCCGCGCTCAAGCCTGCGCCACGGCAGATCGTCAGCACCGTTGAAGACGACGATGACGAAGACCCGTTCGCCGATCTGCGCGATGAATCGCTGAGCAGCCCCCCGCAACCGGTGATCCGCAAGGCCACGCCGAGCGTGCCGCAACACAGCGCGGTGCTGGCGGTGCAACTGGGTTCCCAGGAGCAACTTCGACGCCTGCCGCGGGCGCGCCTTGAAGAACTGCTCGAACGCTATCGCGATTGCCTCGACCAGGCCGCTTCGCTGTATCAAGGCGAAGTGGAGACCCTGAACGATGGCAGCACGTTGATGCTGTTCCACACCGAAGACAGCGGCGACGATTACCTGACCAACGCCATTTGCTGTGGCGAACTGCTGCGGGCCCTGGGCCACCAGTTGCAGATCGAAGTCGCGGACAGCGGCATCACCCTGCAATTGCAGCTGGGCCTGACGCTCGGCGACGAACTGTTCGGCCTGAGCCAGATCGACCTGCTGCTGACCGACCCCGCCCAGGACGCCCTGGCCCTGTCGCAACACAGCCGCAACCTGCTGCTGGTGGAGCGCAAGATCAGCGACGACGCATTAATTCGCCAGCGCGCACGGATCCGCCCGATTGCCAGCCCTGAAGGTGCTTGCTGCGTGGAGCGGTTGATGGAGCCATATCCGTCGATGCTGGAGCGGCAACTGGCGCGGATGCACGAGCGCCGCGCGTAACCGCCAGAAGCAATCACATAGCCCGCAGATGAGTGATCGTCTGCGGGCTTTTTTGTTGCCTGCTCTGGCCTCATCGCTGGCAAGCCAGCTCCCACAGGTTCAGGGGCGTTCACATCATTTGTGTACGGCGCGGACACTGTGGGAGCGGGCTTGCCCGCGATGAGGCCAGAACAGGCCCTGAAGATCTCCCGGCTGCAGAAACAACAAAGCCCGCACAAGGCGGGCTTCGTTTCAAATCCATCCGGGCTTAGAAGCGGAACACTTCCATATCCGTACGAATAGGCGCGGCCATCGGGATTTTCGGCTGCTTTTCCTGCTCTACCGCCGGTGCTGCCGGCTTGGCGGCCGGTTTGCGCGGGACTTCGGCGATCGGCGGCTGATTGGCCAGCGGCTTGAGCGCCACCGACAGTTGCTCGGCCAGGCGTTGCAGCAACACACCCTGTGCCTGGACCTGAGCCGCCGTGGTACCGGCATGCTGTTCCTGCAAATGGATGATGCGGTTGTCGCGGACCTGCCCGCGACGGTCGATCAGGCGCCATTGCGCGTCGAGGATCGCCGGTTGCTTTGCACCCGAGTCCAGGCGCGTGATGGTCAGCAGCACCTGCACGTCCGGGGTGAAGCCCAGTGTCGCCGGGGCCAGCACTACGCGCTGGCTATCCAGGTGACCTGCGACCTGACGCAGCAACAACTGATCGATATCCGACGAAAGGCTGCCGGCCCAACGACCGTCGGTCGAAGCCTGCAAGCTGCCATCCGGCTGACGCTGCAACAGGGTTTCGCGTTGCAGGTAGTCGGCCACGGTGACCGGGCCCAACAATACCGCCATGCCCGCGTTCTGTGCAGGCTGAACCGGACTTCCAGCGTCCAGTTGATACAACGACACCGGTTGGTGAACGCTGCAACCCGCCAGGCCAAGAACGCCGGCGAGCATAAGAATAAAAGGAAGGCGCAGAGCAGTCATCGTCCCATCCAGGTGATCAATAAAAGGCTGATCACAGTGAAAATACTCAATAAATATGAAGAACGCGCGGCAGTGCCGGCGCTTGAAAGGCCATATCATCCGTGAATATGCGTTCCGACTCCAGCGCAAAGCGCCGAACTACGGGTTAAATCGTAGATCGGCGGCTCTAAATCGCCTTCTTCGGTCAATTGATCGAGTTTTCGACGAGCAGCGCATCGACCCTCTGGAAGCCCCGCGGCAGTTTATTGCCACGACGGCCACGTTCACCCTTGTAGTGTTCGAGGTCGTCCGCTTTCAGCGACAAGGTCCGTTTACCGGCCTGCAACACCAGCGTTGCACCGTCCGGCAATACAGCGATGTCCGTCACATACTCTTCGCGACTGGCCACTCGCTCACCGGGAATCCCGATGATCTTGTTGCCTTTGCCCTTACCTAATTGTGGCAGGTCGCTGATCTTGAATATCAACAGGCGACCTTCGGTCGTCACCGATGCCAGCCAGTTCTGCTCACGATCGGCCACGGGACGCGGCAACATGACCTTGGCATTGTTCGGCAGGCTCAACAGCGCCTTGCCTGCCTTGTTCTTGGCTTGCAGGTCTTCACCCTTGACCACGAAACCGTAACCGGCGTCGGAAGCGATGACATACAACGCATCGTCTTCGGGCATCAGCACACATTCGAAACTCGCTCCCGGCGGCGGCGTCAGGCGACCGGTCAACGGTTCGCCCTGGCCACGGGCCGACGGCAAGGTGTGGGCGGCCACCGAGTAACTGCGGCCGGTGGAGTCGATAAACACCGCGAACTGGTTGGAGCGCCCGGCTGCCAGCGCCTTGAAACCGTCCCCGGCCTTGTAGGAGAGGCCGGTGGCATCGATCTCGTGGCCTTTGGCGGAGCGAATCCAGCCTTTTTCCGACAGAACAACGGTCACTTTCTCGTTCGGCAGCAGATCGTGTTCGGTCAGGGCCTTGGCTTCGGCGCGCTCGACGATTGGCGAACGACGGTCGTCGCCATAGGTTTCGGCGTCCTTGATCAGCTCGGTGCGCACCAGCTTCTTGAGCTTGGCTTCGCTGCTCAGCAGGGCTTGCAGCTTGGCTTGTTCCTTGAGCAGTTCATCCTGCTCGGCACGCAGCTTCATCTCTTCCAGGCGCGCCAACTGACGCAGACGGGTGTCGAGGATGTAGTCGGCCTGGATTTCGCTCAGGGCGAATCGCTCGATCAGCGCGGCTTTCGGGTGCTCCTCGGTACGGATGATGTGGATCACTTCGTCCAGGTTGAGGTAAGCGATCAACAAACCGTCCAACAGGTGCAGGCGACGCTCGACCTTATCAAGGCGGAATTGCAGGCGACGACGCACGGTCTGCACCCGGAACTCCAGCCATTCGACCAGCAGCGCACGCAGGTTTTTCAGCTGCGGCTTGCCGTCCAGGCCGATGATGTTGATGTTGACCCGGTAGCTCGACTCCAGCTCGGTGCTGGCGAACAGGTGCTGCATCAAGGCGTCGTGGTCGAAGTTTTTCCGCGCCCCAGGAATGATCACGATCCGGCACGGGTTCTCGTGGTCGGACTCGTCACGCAGGTCGGCGATTTGCGGCGCCTTGGACGGCTTGGCCTGCATCATCGCAGCGATCTGCTCCAGCACCTTGGCACCGGACACCTGATGCGGCAGCGCGGTGACGATGATGTCGCCGTCTTCGATGTGATACACGGCGCGCATGCGCACCGAGCCCTTGCCGGTTTCATACATTTTCAGCAGGTCGGCGCGCGGCGTGATGATTTCCGCTTCGGTCGGGTAGTCCGGACCCTGGATGTGCTCGCAGAGCTGTTCGACCGTGGCCTTGGGCTCATCGAGCAAACGCACGCACGCCGTGGCGACTTCGCGCAGGTTGTGCGGCGGCACATCGGTGGCCATACCCACGGCGATACCGGTGGTGCCGTTGAGCAGAATGTTCGGCAGACGGGCCGGCAAGACCAGCGGCTCGTCCAGCGTGCCGTCGAAGTTCGGCCCCCAGTCCGCCGTGCCCTGGCCCAGTTCGCTGAGCAGCACTTCGGAATAGCGCGACAGCCGCGCCTCGGTGTAACGCATGGCGGCGAATGACTTGGGATCATCCGGCGCACCCCAGTTGCCCTGGCCATCGACCAGCGTGTAGCGATAGCTGAACGGCTGGGCCATCAGGACCATGGCTTCGTAGCAGGCCGAGTCGCCGTGGGGGTGGAATTTACCGAGCACGTCACCGACGGTACGCGCCGACTTCTTGTGCTTGGAATCGGCGTCCAGCCCCAACTCGCTCATCGCATAAATGATGCGGCGCTGTACCGGTTTCAGGCCGTCGCCGATATGCGGCAAGGCACGGTCCATGATCACGTACATGGAGTAGTTGAGGTAGGCATTTTCGGTGAAGTCAGCCAGTGACCGGCGTTCTACACCGTCCAGGCTGAGATCAAGGGAGTCGCTCATGCGGGCCTCATCGGTTCGTTGTCTGGCGCAGCAGCATGGTGCCACCGCGCTGGGTAAATTCAAGTTTGTTCAGTGCGCTCATGCCGAGCAACACCTGATCGCCATGCAGCCCCGGGGCCACCAGTGCACGAACGTCGTGCAACACGATGTCGCCCAGTTGCAGGCGTTCGATACGGGTGCGATAACCCTGGCTCAGGCCATTGGCCGTGCTCAGGGTCACGCCGAATCCTTCTTCGAGCTTCAAACGCTTGGCCAGGTCCAGAGGGATCGATACATCGGTCGCCCCGGTATCGAGCATGAAGTCCACCGGCTGGCCGTTGATCTGACCGCTGGCGACGAAATGCCCCTGCACATTGCTGACCAGCTTCACTTCAATGAAGCCTTCGCCCTGCTCCGAACTGACCACCACATTCGGATTTTGCTGCCGCGCTTCCCACTGGCCGAAAAACCGCGTGGCCAGGAACAGCGCCGCGCACCAGGCCAGCACCATGAACACTCGGCCGATGCGCTGACCCGGCGATTGTTGTTTCACGGCTTGGCACTCCAGCCGCCTTCCGGTGCCGCGAAGCGCCAGACCACTGGACGCACTTCACCATCGGCACGCGCACCAAAGTTGTTGTCGACACCGATCCAGGCGCCATCGGCATCCACGATCAACGCTTCTTCCAACCCGTAGTTCTGTGGATAACGACGGTTTTCCTGCAGCAACTCGGCGGCGTACGACCAGCAGCGCTCGACCTTGGCCGTCTGTGCATCGCGGCGACAAATCTGATAGCTGTTGCGCTCAAGCGTGAACAGCTTGCCGTCGAACAGCGACACGTCAGAGAAATCCCGCGAGACGGCTCTGGCGCGGGGAAACTGCTCGGGTTGCATTTCCATGCCGGCCTCGCTCAGCAGCACGCAGCCACCGTCGCAATCCCATAACGTCTGCTGGCGCTTGATCATCAGCAGCCCCCGGCCTTGACGCTCGGCGGCGAGCCACATCTGATCCCCCGCCGGATTGATCACCAGCCCTTCGAACAGTGCATTGAATTGCAACAACAGGCCTCTGGCCCGAGCCTCGCGCACCAGCATCGGCGAGATCTTCAGCCAAGCGGGCGACCCCGTTGGCGGCACCTGCAAGACTGCGGCATGGCCTTCGCTGACGATGTAGCGATTGCCGGCGCTGTCGCAGGTGATGCCTTCGAAGTCCAGATCGCCGCCACGCACGAACGAAGCCCCCCAGACGCTGGACTTCAGCCCCCAGGGCAAACCGCTGTCAGGCACCGGTGGCACCTCAATGCGCACCTCTTCAGCCTGCCAGTCCGGTTCGCGGGTATCGAGTCGATAAATCTGATCATCGTCACGATCGGAAACCGCCCACAGATCGTTGCCACACTGCGCCAGCCCGGACAGGTTGCCGCCGCGCATGCCGTTGACGACATGCCCGGACAACAGGCGCAACTCTGGCGCCGGTTCGGCACAGACCGTGATCGACGTCAGCAGCAACCCACAGGCCAGGGCAAAGCCCAGACGCATCAGCCCAGCACCTCGGCCAGGTTGCCCTTGGACTCCAGCCAGGTCTTGCGGTCACCGGCGCGCTTCTTCGCCAGCAGCATGTCCATCATTTCCGAGGTCGCCTCGAAATCTTCCAGGGTCAACTGCACCAGGCGCCGGGTGTTCGGGTCCATGGTGGTTTCACGCAGCTGCGGCGGGTTCATTTCACCCAGACCCTTGAATCGGGTGACCTGCGGCTTGCCGCGCTTCTTCTCGGCCACCAGGCGATCGAGGATGCCATCGCGTTCGGCTTCATCGAGGGCGTAGTAGATCTCTTTGCCCAGGTCGATGCGGTACAGCGGCGGCATGGCGACATAGACGTGACCGGCATCCACCAACGGACGGAAATGCTGGACGAACAAGGCGCACAGCAATGTCGCGATGTGCAGGCCGTCGGAGTCGGCGTCGGCGAGGATGCAGATCTTGCCGTAGCGCAGCTGGCTCATGTCCGCCGCGCCCGGATCGACACCGATGGCCACGGCGATGTTGTGCACTTCCTGGCTGGCCAGCACTTCGCTTCCGTCGACTTCCCAGGTGTTGAGGATCTTGCCGCGCAACGGCAGGATCGCCTGGAACTCTTTGTCCCGCGCCTGTTTGGCCGAGCCGCCGGCGGAATCACCTTCCACCAGGAACAGTTCGGAACGCATCGGGTCCTGCCCGGCACAGTCGGCCAGTTTGCCCGGTAGCGCCGGGCCCTGGGTAATGCGTTTGCGCTCGACCTTCTTGCTGGCCTTGAGGCGACGACCGGCATTGTTGATCGCCAGCTCCGCCAGCAGCATGCCGGTTTCCGGGTTGGCGTTGAGCCACAGGCTGAACGCATCCTTGACCACACCGGAGACGAACGCCGCCGCTTCACGGGACGACAGGCGCTCCTTGGTCTGGCCGGAGAATTGCGGCTCCTGCATCTTCATCGACAACACGAAGGCAATGCGTTCCCAGACGTCCTCCGGCGCCAGCTTCACGCCGCGCGGCAACAGGCTGCGGAATTCGCAGAATTCGCGCATCGCATCGAGCAAGCCCTGGCGCAGACCGTTGACGTGAGTGCCGCCCTGGGCTGTCGGGATCAGGTTGACGTAGCTTTCCTGCACCGCGTCGCCACCTTCGGGTAGCCACAGCAGTGCCCAGTCGACCGCTTCCTTGTTCCCGGCGAAGGCGCCGCAGAACGGCTCGTCCGGCAGGCGTTCGAATTCGGTGACCGCGTCCACAAGATAGGAACGCAGGCCGTCTTCGTAATGCCATTCGACTTTCTCGCCGGTGGCCTTGTCTTCAAAACTGACCAGCAGCCCCGGGCACAGTACGGCCTTGGCCTTGAGCACGTGCTTGAGGCGGCTGATGGAGAATTTAGGGGAGTCGAAGTATTTCGGATCCGGCGCGAAGAACACGCTGGTGCCGGTGTTGCGCTTGCCGACAGTGCCGATGATTTCCAGCTCGGTGGCCTTGTAGCCATCCTTGAAGGTCATCTGGTACTCGTTGCCGTCACGCTTGACCCGTACCCGCACTTCGGTGGACAAGGCGTTGACCACGGAAATACCCACCCCGTGCAAACCGCCGGAGAACTGGTAGTTCTTGTTGGAAAACTTGCCGCCCGCGTGAAGCTTGGTGAGGATCAGCTCGACGCCCGAAACGCCTTCTTCAGGGTGAATATCCACCGGCATGCCACGGCCGTCATCGCTGACTTCCAGCGAGTGATCGGCATGCAGGATGACCTGCACCGAGCTGGCATGCCCGGCCAGGGCTTCGTCGACACTGTTGTCGATGACTTCCTGGGCGAGGTGGTTCGGCCGACTGGTGTCGGTGTACATGCCGGGGCGCTTGCGCACCGGGTCGAGGCCCGAGAGGACTTCGATGGCGTCTGCGTTATAGGAGCTAGCGCTGGGAGTGGCCATGGGGTCTCGTCGTCCTTCAGTGAAAAAAGTGCTCAGTGAATATGGAAAGCGATGAAAACAGACACTGCATCAAAGCGATGTGAAATCGATTGCCTGATACAAATCGGCGCCAATGCCGGCAAAACTCAGCATGGCCGGCAGTTGCGCGGCAAAACCCTGGAAACTGTGGTCGCCGCCGGCCTGGATACGCAAGGCGCATGCCCGGTAATACTGTTGGGCGAGGCGATAGTCCAGCGTTTCGTCAGCGGTTTGCAACCATACCTGATAACGCTGTGGATCCTGGGGCGCCGGCACTTCGAGCTCGGCCAGGGCCGTCACGTGGTCGTGGGTCAATTCCCAGGCTTCATCTGTATACAGGTTTTTCTGCGTCCCCAGATAACCGTCGAACATCCGGTGCGGGCCGACGGCAGGGTTGATCAACAAGGCTTTCAAACCATGGCGCTCGGCCAGGTGAGTGGCATAGTAGCCGCCGAGCGAGCTGCCGACCAGCAGTGGCCGTCCCAGTTCGGCAATCGCCTGTTCCAGCTGGGTTATCGCCTGGCGCGGGTGATGGTGCAACGCCGGCACGCGCAACTGTTCACTCAGGCCCAGACGCCCCATCACCGCGACCAACTGGCAGGCCTTCTTCGACAACGGCGAGCTGTTGAAGCCGTGGATATAAAGGATCGAACCGGACATTTGAGCTCCCTGTGCGCTGGCTAAAAAGGCGGAGTTTACAGGGACTCGGGGGAATCGGGGGTATCCGCGGAATTCAGGGTGCCTGAGCGGACGCCATCGCGGGCAAGCCCGCTCCCACAGGGATCTTGTGAATGACGCAAAACCAATGTGGGAGCGAGCTTGCTCGCGATGGCCGCGCCACGGTATCCCGGAATGACACTAATAACCGTTGGAACCGTAATCCACGGTGAAATCAAACCCCGTGACCCGCTCCACCCCGGTTTCCAGCCGCCCGTCGGGCAGCAACCGCAACCAGCGATACCCGGGCGCCTGTTCGCCGACCTTGAAATCCTCGCTGCCCGGTTCGAACTGGATGCAGGTCGAGGGCGAGGCGAGCAAACGCACGCCGTTGCGCAATTGATCGATTTCCTGGTGCACATGCCCCCACAGCACGGCTCGTACCTGTGGAAAACGATCCAGCACTTCAAAAAACGCCTCGGGATTACGCAGGCCGATAGGCTCCATCCACGCGCAACCAATCGACACCGGGTGATGGTGCAAGCACACCAGATGATGGCGCTCCGGCGCCTCGCTCAACGAGCGGGCGAGCAACTGCAGCTGCTCGTCCTGCAAGTAACCCGGCACCGAGCCTGGCACCGCCGAGTCGAGCAACGTGACCCGCCAGTTGCCGATATCCACCACCGGTTCGAGCAAAGCGCTCTGCACCGCGGCCTCGGCCATGATCTGCGGCTCATCGTGATTGCCCGGAATCCAGCGCGCCGGTGCGTCCAGCTGGCGTGTCATGTCGCGAAACTGCTGGTAGGACTCCAGCGTCCCGTCCTGGGACAGGTCACCCGTGGCCAGGATCAAGTCAATCCGCGGCTGTTGCGCGCGCACCAGCTCGATGACCTTTTGCAGGCTGTCGCGGGTGTTCATGCCCAGCAACGCACCGTCCGCTTCGGCATACAGATGACTGTCGGAGATTTGCACCAGCAACGCCGGATCGGCGGTGGTCAATGTGGATACGCTCGGCAAGGCGTTCTCCCAGGGCGTGATCACGGGGATGGGTAAGTGCCGCAATTATGCTGGGGGACGATCGAAAGGGGAAATCCGAGAACCTGACAGGGTTCACAACTAACGAACTACTTCGTACTCATGCCCCAGCGCCAGGCAATGACTCAGCCATTCGCCCAGAAACATGTTCAGCTGGGCCTTTTCGTCCGGCTGGTGCATCGAGGCGTTCGGGTAAGGATAGATGCCGCGAAAGCGTCGCGCATGTTCGGCGCTGACCACTTCGGCCATGCGCGCGTCGTGATAGACCTGCACTTCCAGTTGCGGCACCGGCAGCCACGGCAGGCTGTGCTCCTGACGCACTTGCAGGGTCGTGGTGTAGGGACAGGTCAGCAACACTTCCAGGGCCAGCACGCCGAGCATCTGGTCGCCATGGGTCACGGCGATGCGCCTGGCGGCCGGCTCGCTGCGCATGTCCGGCAGCAGTCGCATCAGGCGTGCGTAGTTCGCCTCGCAGGACGCTTGCAGCCCCACCAGGTCCACCCGATAGCGATCGCGCAGCTTGTTTACGACCATAACCCCCTCACTTCAACGCGGTTCAAAGCCAGCCATTGCAAGGCAATGATGCTCGCCGCGTTGGCAATCCGCCCATCACGCACGGCTTGCAGGGCATCTTCGAAAGCCCAGACCGTGACGCGAATATCTTCTGCTTCTTCCTCCAGCCCATGCAGGCCGCCGACGCCCGTCGTGTCGCAACGCCCCAGGTACAAATGCACGAATTCGTTGCTGCCGCCCGGCGATGGAAAATATTTGGTCATCGGCCACAGCGCACCGATGACCAGCCCAGCTTCCTCCTGCGCTTCGCGGTGAGCAACTTCTTCCGGTTGTTCATCCTTGTCGATCAGACCGGCAACCAGTTCGATCAGCCACGGATTGTCGGTCTTGCCCAGGGCGCCGACGCGAAACTGCTCGATCAGCACCACTTCGTCACGCTGCGGATCGTAAGGCAGCATGCACACCGCATCATGACGAACGAACACTTCACGATTGATCTCGCGGCTCATGCCGCCAGCGAACAATTCGTGGCGCAAGTGCACACGATCGAGCTTGTAGAAGCCCTCGAAGCACTTTTCGCGCCGAACGATATCTACGGCGGTCGGAATGGCGTTGGCAAAATCCGTCATGACAATCCTCTTGCTACAAACCTATACGAGGTTCCTTTTTCCGGAGCCTCGACTTCGCGCCATCCTAACGCGCCCGTGACGTTTGATGCAGCCCCTTTCCTGTCAGCGGGATGGACGGTGAGGGCGAAACCCTCTCTAATCAGCTTAGTGGCGAACTGATTGCTTTGTTGAGAGTCGAAGCCGGTAACTTTTTGCCTTCCCCTGTTTCAGAAAGGACGCCCATGTCGCTTTTCAAAATCGCCTCCGTGGCCGCCATCGCCCTGACCCTGGGCGCTTGCGCGAGCCTGTTCCAGCCTAACTACCGGACGCCGCTGGAAACCACCCGCGACGCTTCCGAGCAGCTACAGCCCGGCTGCAGCAACCCGGATTGCCCGCTGGTCAACATCGACACCCTGCACTTTGCGGACGAGCCTGCACTGGACGGCATCATCGAAAAACGTCTGCTGCAAATGACCCGCACCTCACCCGACGCGCCGGTCGCCCCGACCCTGGCGGCCTATCGCGAAGAATTTTTGCGCACCGCAGGTCCACGCAACAGCAGCTATCTGCAGGCGAAGGTACGCGAGCAGCATGACGGCTTGGTGATCATCGAATTGTCCAGCTACCTGGACACCGGCGGCGCCCATGGCACCCCGGGTCGAGGTTTCATCAACTATTCACGCCAGCAGCACAAAGTGCTGACACTGTCGGACATGTTGGTGCCGGGGCAGGAAGACGCGTTCTGGAAAGCCGCGCAGGTGGCACACAACAGCTGGCTGATCAGCACCAAGCTCGATCAGGAAGCGGAGTTCGTGAAGAGCTGGCCGTTCCAGAAAACCCAGAACGTGGCGCTGACCTACGGCGGGGTGGTCCTCAAGTACGAAACCAGCACCATCGCGCCTTACGCGCTGGGCCATGTCGAACTGAAGATCCCCTACCCTCGCCTGAACGGCATCATCAAGCCCGAGCTGTTTCCCGGCCGTAACTGAAGGCCCGGCCCAGCACTAGCTGGAGCAACCCTGCCACTACCAGTGCTGGCAGGGTTGCACCGACATCCGGATACAGGTTGGCCAACAAGTGATAGGTGCTGACCCCGCCCAGCCAGGCGAGCAGAGCCGGCCAGCGCAGTGCCGCCGAGGCCACCTGGCCGCTACGCTTGCGCAGGATGAAGTGGTCCACCAGCACCACGCCGAACAACGGCGCAAACACCGAACCGATCAGCAGCAGGAAGTTCTGGTACTGGGCCAATGGCGCCAGCAGGGCAATCAGCGTGCAGATGACGCCGATGGCCAGGGCCAGGTGCTCGACCTTGGCGCGCAACAGAATCCCGCTGGACACCGCCGCCGAGTGAATATCGGCAAAGGCGTTTTCCGACTCATCCAGAAGAATCAGCAGCAGCGGAATCCCCAGGCCCGCGCCGGCCAGCGCCAGCAGCAAGGCATTGACTTCACCGCTCGGCGCGAACGCCAGGGTGTAGGCCACGCCCAGGCTCATCAGCCAGAAGTTACCGATGAAGAAGCCGATGGCGGTGCCGCCGAAGACGTTTTTCGCCCGCTTGCCGAAACGCGAGTAGTCGGCGATCAGCGGCAACCACGAGAGCGGCATGGCAATCGCGATGTCGAAACCCACGGCGAACGGCATCGAACCGTCACCGGCCTGGGCCCAAAGCGCAGCCAGGTCGGCCTTGGCGAACAGGTTCCAGGTCAGCCAGATGCACGCGGCCAGCAGCAGCCAGATACCCCATTTGCGCAGGATCTGCCGCACGAAGGTCAATGGACCGCTAACGGCCAACAAGGTCGCCAGTGCGCCGAAGAACAGCGTCCAGAGCACGGGGTTGGAGATCAGGCTGCCTTCACTGAAGGCCTTGGCGCCCAACAGGCTGGCCGCATCGCGCATGACGATGATTTCGAACGAACCCCAGCCGATCAGTTGCAACAGGTTCAGCACCGCCGGCAGGCTCGCGCCCTTGGTGCCGAGGCTGAGCTTGAGCGCGGCCATCGACGACAGGCCGGTGTCACTGCCGATGACTCCGACCGCCGCCAGCAGCAGAACGCCGACCAGGGTGCCGAGAAAAATCGCCAGCAACGAACCGGACAGGCCCAGGCCCGGCGCGAGCAATGCGCCGGTCTGCAGCACCATCAGGCCGATGCCGAGGGAGAACCACAGGGAAAACAGATCACGGCCGCCGAACACACGTTTGTCGGTCGGCACCGCGATATCAGGTGAATAAGTGCTGGGTTGAATGCTCAAGGGTGTTATCTCAGAGGGACATTTGTTGTTTTTTAGATCGCTATCGCGGGCAAGCCCGCTCCCACATGGTTTCTGTCGTACACACATTCCCTGTGGGAGCGGGCTTGCCCGCGATGGGGTCCTTTCAGGTCAGATCAAACTTTCTGGTAAAGCTGACTGCCTTCCTGCTTGAAGCGCTCGGACTGTTCAGCCATGCCTTTGGCAACGTCCACGTCCACCGCGTCGATCCGTTGGTTGGCCGCGTACTCGCGGACCTCCTGGGTGATTTTCATCGAGCAGAATTTCGGCCCGCACATCGAACAGAAGTGCGCGACCTTGGCCGAATCCTTCGGCAGGGTCTCATCGTGATACGAACGAGCGGTGTCCGGATCAAGGCCCAGGTTGAACTGGTCTTCCCAACGGAACTCGAAACGCGCCTTGCTCAAGGCATTGTCGCGGATCTGCGCGCCCGGATGCCCCTTCGCCAGATCGGCGGCGTGAGCGGCGATCTTGTAGGTGATGATCCCGGTCTTCACGTCATCCTTGTTCGGCAGGCCCAGGTGTTCCTTCGGCGTCACGTAGCAGAGCATGGCGCAGCCGAACCAGCCGATCATCGCCGCACCGATGCCGGAGGTGATGTGGTCGTAGCCCGGCGCGATGTCGGTGGTCAGCGGGCCGAGGGTGTAGAACGGCGCCTCGTCGCAGCACTCCAGCTGCTTGTCCATGTTCTCCTTGATCAACTGCATCGGCACGTGGCCCGGGCCTTCGATCATGCACTGCACGTCGTGTTTCCAGGCGATCTTGGTCAGCTCGCCGAGGGTTTCCAGCTCGCCGAACTGTGCTTCGTCGTTGGCGTCGGCAATCGAGCCAGGACGCAGGCCATCGCCCAGCGAGAAGCTGACGTCGTAGGCCTTCATGATTTCGCAGATTTCGTCGAAATGGGTGTAGAGGAAGTTTTCCTTGTGGTGCGCCAGGCACCACTTGGCCATGATCGAACCGCCACGGGAGACGATGCCGGTCACGCGCTTGGCGGTCATCGGCACGTAGCGCAACAGCACGCCGGCGTGGATGGTGAAATAGTCGACGCCCTGCTCGGCCTGTTCGATCAGCGTGTCGCGGAACAGCTCCCAGGTCAGGTCTTCGGCCACGCCGTTGACCTTCTCCAGCGCCTGGTAGATCGGCACCGTACCGATCGGCACCGGCGAGTTGCGGATGATCCACTCGCGGGTTTCGTGAATGTGCTTGCCGGTGGACAGGTCCATGACCGTGTCCGAACCCCAGCGAATGCCCCAGGTCAGTTTCGCCACTTCTTCTTCGATGGACGAACCCAAAGCGCTGTTGCCGATGTTGCCGTTGATCTTCACCAGGAAGTTACGGCCGATGATCATCGGTTCCAGTTCGGTGTGGTTGATGTTGGCCGGAATGATCGCACGGCCCCGGGCGATTTCTTCGCGGACGAACTCAGGGGTGATTTCTTTCGGGATGCTCGCGCCGAAACTGTGGCCGGCGTGCTGCTGCTTCAACAGGCCGGCGGCGCGGGCCTCTTGCAGCTTCATGTTTTCGCGGATGGCGACGTATTCCATCTCGGCGGTGATGATGCCCTTGCGCGCATAGTGCATCTGGCTGACGTTGGCCCCGGCCTTGGCACGGCGCGGGTTATTCACGTGGGCAAAACGCAGCTTGGTCAGCTCCGCATCGGCGAGGCGTTCCTGACCGAAGTTCGAGCTCAGACCGCTCAGGCGCTCGGTGTCGCCACGGTCGTCGATCCACGCCGAACGCACATCACCCAGGCCTTTGCGCACGTCGATCACCACGTTGGGATCGGTGTAAGGACCCGAGGTGTCGTAGACGGTCACCGGCGCGTTGATTTCGCCGCCGAAGTCGGTAGGCGTCACGTCCAGGGTGATTTCGCGCATCGGCACGCGGATGTCCGGGCGAGAGCCCTGAACGTAGATTTTTTGCGAACGGGTAAACGGCTGAACCGACTGTTCATCGACCTTGGCCGATTCACTCAGATTGATCGCGTTTTTTGCTTTTATGGTCATCACGGGCTCTCCAGACAGCATCCAGGCAGTGGATTGTCGGAGCAGAACCTGAGAGGCACGGACGCACCAGGACTGGTGCTGTGCGTCGTCACACGGGGAGCGTTCGATTGTCGAACAATTTCCCGGACGAAGCACAAGAGGACTCGCCGGGTGACGAGAAATCTTGTTCCCTACGCAGGCGCTAACCTGATCAGGTTCAACGGGATCCGAAATTATTCGATCTCAGCCTCATAGCAAGGCACCCCGACAAGAACCCGGCCAGTCTAGACACAACTGGCAAAGAACGCCAACCCCACTGCAAATACCATGATGAATGGCGTTATTACACGCAGTATCAGGATTGTTGCCGCCCCGATGCGCAACTACACTCGCTACGCTGAGCCGCGCATTGACGCTGTAAAAGCAACGCCTTAGCCTTGGCGCTCAAATTACCTGTGTAATATCAATTCTAGGGATCGTCTATGCTGCGCAAACTTTCACTGGCCCTTGCCGTGTCTTGTGCGTCCAACGGAATGGCCTGGGCAGCAGAAGCGCCCTTGTCGAACAAGACGGACCTCGTTAGCGTTTATCAGGAAGCCGTCAACAACAACTCAGACCTGGCGGCCGCCATCGCCCAGTACGGCGCGCAGAAGGAAATCGTACCCCAGGCCCGCGCCGGGCTGCTGCCGAACCTCTCGGGCGGCGCCAATGTTTCCGAGGTGCGTACGGCCCTCGACCAGCCGTCCGCCACGTCCAACCGCGATGCTCATTCCTACCAGGCCACTCTGGCGCAGCCGCTGTTCCGCGCTGATCGCTGGTTCCAGTTCCAGGCCGCCAAGGAAGTCAACGAACAGGCCGCCCTGCAACTCTCGGCGACCGAGCAGAACCTGATCCTGCAAACCGCTGACAGCTATTTCAACGTGCTGCGCAGCCAGGACAACCTGGCCTCGACCAAGGCCGAAGAAGCGGCGTTCAAGCGCCAGCTCGATCAATCCAACGAGCGCTTCGATGTCGGCCTTTCGGACAAGACTGACGTACTGAACTCGCAAGCCAGCTACGACACCGCACGCGCCAACCGCATCGTTGCGCAGCGCCAGGTGGACGACGCCTTTGAAGCATTGATCACCCTGACCAACCGCCAGTACAACTCGATCTGGGGCATCAGCCATAACCTGCCGATCCTGCCGCCAGTACCGAACGACGCCAAGGCCTGGGTCGAAACGGCGGGCCGGCAGAACCTCAACCTGTTGGCCAGCAACTATGCCGTCAGCGCCGCCGAACAAACCGTCAAGCAGCGCAAATCCGGGCACTTGCCAACGGTTGACGCGATCGCCCAGTACGAGAAAGGCGACAACGACGCGCTGGGCTTCAGCAATCCGGTTCCCTTGGGCCAACCCTATGGCGGCAACGTCGAGCAAACGACCGTGGGCCTGCAACTGAACATCCCGATCTACAGCGGTGGCCTGATCAATTCCCAGGTGCGCCAATCGTATGCGCAACTGGACCAGACCGAGCAGCAACGCGAATCCCTGCGCCGCAGCATCGTGGAAAACACCCGCGACCTGCACCGCGCAGTGAACACCGATGTCGAGCAGGTACAGGCGCGCAAGCAATCGATCATCTCCAACCAGAGCGCGGTGGAAGCGACTGAAATCGGCTATCAGGTGGGTACGCGAAACATCGTCGACGTGCTCGATGCGCAGCGTCAGCTCTACAGCTCGGTGCGCGACTACAACAACACCCGCTACGACTACATCCTCGACAACCTGCGCTTGAAGCAACAGGCCGGCACGTTGAACCCGGGGGATCTGCAAAACCTGGCACGCTGGCTCAATCCGAACTACAACCCGGACAAGGACTTCCTGCCACCGGATCTGGCCAAGGCGGCAGAGGAACAGTTGAAAGCGCGGCCTGATCAGTAAAAGCCAAAGCTTCGCGAGCAGGCTCGCTCCCACAGTGATTCAAGTGTGGGAGCGAGCCTGCTCGCGAATGAATACAACCCGGTCTAACGCTCGATCAACCGCCCCAACCCATCCAGCAAGCGCTGCAATGCGCCCTGATTGGTGCGCATTACTTTCAATCCCGCCTCTGCCATGCGCTGCGCATCACGCGGCAGCTCGAACAAGCGCTGCACCGCCACCGCCAGCCCTTCGGCATCCTCCACTTCCTGCAACGCCCCGGCACTGCGCAACTGCGCGGCGATTTCGAGGAAGTTGAACAGGTGCGGCCCGCTCAGCACCGGTTTAGCCAGGGCCGCCGGCTCCAGCAGGTTGTGCCCGCCGTTCGGTACCAGGCTGCCGCCGACGAATGCGCTGTCCGCCAGGGCGTAGAGAAACAGCAACTCGCCCATGGTGTCGCCCAGCAGCACCGACGTATTGGCACTGACCGCATCGCCGCTTGAACGTCGGACCGTGGCAAACCCTTGTTGCTGGCACAGCCCGTACACCGAATTGAAGCGCTCCGGATGACGCGGCACCAGAATCAGCAAGGCATCGGGATGACTGGCCAGCAACTGCCGATGGGCCGCCAGCACCACCTCGTCTTCGCCGTCATGGGTACTGGCCGCGATCCACACCGGTCGATCCTGCGCTTGCCATTGCCCACGCAACTGGCTGGCGCGCTCAAGCAGTTGCGGGTCGATGGTCAGGTCGAACTTGATTGAACCGGTGACTTCGACGGTTTCCGTCCGAGCGCCGAGATTCCGGAAACGTTGGGCTTCGGCTTCGGTCTGCACCGCGAACAGGCTCATCTCGGCCAGCATCGGCTGGGTCAGCTTGCGGAACCGGCCGTAGCCCCTGGCCGACCGCTCGGACAGCCGCGCATTGGCCAGTGCCACGGGAATCCCGCGCCTGGCGCATTGATGGATATGGTTGGGCCACAGTTCGGTTTCCATGATCACCGCCAGTTTCGGCTGGACCCGATCAAGGAAGCGCCGCGCCGCGCAAGGCAAATCGTAAGGCAAATAACAGTGCTGGATGCGCGGCTCATTGGCGAACAGCGCCAGGATCCGCTCCGAACCGGTCGGCGTCATGCAGGTCACGGTGATCGGCAGATCCGGATAACGCGCCAGCAAGGCGCGGATCATCGGTGCGGCCGCAATGCTTTCGCCCACCGACACGGCGTGCACCCAGATGCCGCCCGGTTTCATCGCCGGCATCCCGTAGGAAAAGCGCTCGCCGATGCGTTTGGCATACGCCGGCGCCTTGCGCGCGCGCAGCCAAAGCCGAATCGCTACCAATGGCAGCCCCAGATAAAACAGCGCGGTGTAGAGAGTTCTATTCATGGCGGCGGAGTTTATCGGCTTTTTCGCCAATCGTCTGCAAGTGCACGGCAAAACGTTCGGCAAGCCAGCGCGCCGCCGGGCCGAGCGGTTCGTCCCGGCGCCATACCAACTCCACCACCAGGGCCGGCGGGGTCCATTCGCTGACCAGTTCGACCATCTGATTCTGATAAGTCGGGTACTGCACCACGTGCCGTGGAAGCCAGGCCCAGCCGAGGCCACGCACCAGCCATTCGGCCATCACATAGAAACTGTCGGCGCGCCAGACTTGCGGGCTGGCGGGGTCACTGCCGGGATAAATGCTCGACTCCGTGGACATCAGCAACTGTCGATGCAGCGCCAGTTGTTGGCCGTCCACCGCGCCTCTGCCCGCCAACGGATGATCCTTGCCGCACACCGTCACCATTTCCACGCTGCCCAGCACCCGTCGCTCAAGCGCCTCGGGAATCTGATCGTGAAAGAACAGCAAGCCCAGATCAGCGCGCCGCTCCACCAGCTTGCGCGCGACGTCGCCCTGGGCAGCGCTGGTCAACTGCACTTCAAGGCTGGGGAATTTTTCCGCCAGGGCCTCGAAGCTTTCGATGATCGGCTGATAAGGCATCGCTTCGTCTTGCGCCACGCGCAGTCGTGCCTCCTGCCCGCGCATCATCGCCAGTGCCCGGCCGTTGAGTCGTTCGCACTGGCGCAGCACTTCCCGCGCTTCGTCCAGCAAAGCGCTGCCGGCTTCGGTGAGTTTCGGCTGGCGGCCGCTGCTGCGGTCGAACAGGCTGACGCCGAGGTCTTCTTCCAGCAACGCGATCGAACTGCTGACCGCCGACTGCGCCTTGCGCTGATCCCGCGCCACGGCAGAAAACGAGCGCTGCTCGGCTACGCTGACAAACAACCGCAGCTGCTCCAGATTCCATTGCATGCTCATGGCTCAACCCATCTTCCAAACAGATAGGTAATGACTTTACCGCATCTGGCGAATCACTAGAATGCCGACCTCAGAGAGCAACACTTCACACGAGGATTGACCCATGACCGCTTACTACTACTTGGCCATTGCCATCTGCGCCGAAGTGATTGCCACTGTTTCGATGAAAGCGGTCAAGGGCTTCAGCACCCCGTTGCCGCTGGTGCTGGTCATCGTCGGTTACGGCATTGCCTTCTGGATGCTGACCCTGGTGGTGCGCAGCGTTCCGGTGGGCGTGGCGTACGCCGTGTGGGCCGGCATGGGGATTGTGATGGTCAGCGTTGCGGCGCTGTTCATCTACGGGCAGAAGCTGGACGTGCCGGCGATGCTGGGGATGGCGTTGATTGTGCTGGGCGTGGTGGTCATCCAGCTGTTCTCCAAAACCGCCGGCCACTGACACTCTGTAGGAGCCGGCTTGCTGGCGATAGCAGTGCATCTGGCACACCGCGCTGGCCGGATCGCCAGCAAGCCGGCTCCTACAGGGTCACCTGCATCCTGCAACAGATCCTGAAGATGCCTTGTATACTGCGCCCTCGTCTTGAACACAGAGGTCGCCGAATGCCATCCGTTATTTCCACCGACGTGCTGATTGTCGGCGCTGGTGTCGCCGGCCTCTGGCTGAACGCGCGCCTGCGCCGCCAGGGTTTTTCGACCGTGCTGGTGGAAAGCGCCAGCCTCGGCGGCGGGCAGACCGTGAAATCCCAGGGCATCATCCACGGCGGCGCCAAGTACGCGCTGCACGGCGCCCTGACCGGCGCCTCGGAAGCCATCGCCGACATGCCGCGGCGCTGGCGTGAAGCCCTGGCCGGGGATGGCGAGCTGGACCTGTCCGGCGTGCGCCTGCTGTCCGAAGCCCATTACCTGTGGTCTCCCGGCACCCTCGCCGGCAACCTCACCAGTTTCTTCGCCAGCAAGGCCGTGCGCGGTCGCGTCGACCAGGTCAAGGGCGACCAGTTGCCGCCCGCGCTGCAAGACAAGCGTTTCAAGGGCAAGGTCTATCGCCTGGCGGAACTGGTGGTCGATGTGCCGAGCCTGATCCAGCGCCTGGCCGACCTCGCAGGTGACGGCTTGCTCGCCGGGCAGAAGATCGAACCGTTGCTGGAAGGTGGCTTGCTGGTCGGCCTGATCGTCGATGAGCGCGAGATCCGCGCCCAGCGCATCGTCCTCAGCGCCGGCGCGGGCACCGCGCAACTGCTCGAAGCATTGGGCCTGAGCGAACCGGCGATGCAGCGTCGACCGCTGCACATGATCATCGCCAAGGGGCCAAGCCTCAAACCGCTGTACGCCCACTGCCTGGGCGGCGGAACCAAACCGCGCATCACCGTCACCACCCACCCGGCCGCCGACGGCAATTGGGTCTGGTACATGGGTGGCGACATCGCCGAAAGCGAGGGCGTGACCCGTGAGCCTGCGCAACAAATCGCCACTGCGCAAAAGGAGATCGGCCAGTTGCTGCCATGGATCGATCTGAGCACGGTGCAGTGGGCCACCTTGCGCGTGGATCGCGCCGAACCCCTGCAATCGGGCCTGACCCGCCCCGACAATGCGTTTCTCGCAGAAGAAGGCCGTCTGCTGGTGGGCTGGCCGACCAAACTCGCCCTGGCGCCGGACTTCGCCGACCGCGTGATCGCCAACCTGACCCGCGACGGTATCCAGCCAAGCCACCCGACAGCCCTGCCGCAACTGCCGAAGCCGCCAATGGGCGTACCTGCCTGGGAGCAACTGCTGCCATGAGCCAACCGACCCTGCACCAATTGCATCGCCCGCTGGGCAGCACCGGCCTGCTGGTTTCCCCCCTGGGCCTGGGCACGGTGAAACTGGGCCGCGACCAAGGGGTGAAGTACCCCAGCGGCTTCCGGATTCCCGATGACGACGAAGCGCGCATGCTGCTCAAGCTCGCCCGCGACCTGGGCATCAACCTGATCGATACCGCCCCGGCCTATGGTCGCAGCGAAGAACGCCTCGGCCCGTTGCTGCGTGGTCAGCGTCAAGATTGGGTGATTGTCAGCAAGGTCGGCGAAGAGTTTGCCGACGGCCAGTCCCGTCACGATTTCAGCGCGGCACACACGCGAATGTCGGTGGAGCGCAGCCTGCAACGCCTGGAAACGGACTTCATCGATCTGGTGCTGGTGCACTCCGACGGCAACGACCTGGCGATCCTCGATGACTGCGAAGTCTACGACACCCTCGCCGCGCTCAAGGCCGAAGGCAAGATTCGCGGTTTCGGGCTTTCCGGCAAAACCGTCGAGGGCGGATTGAAGGCACTGGAGCAAGGCGACTGTGCGATGGTCACCTACAATCTGAACGAACAAAACGAAAAGCCTGTCATTGACTATGCTGCTGCACACGGCAAAGCCATTCTGGTCAAGAAAGCCCTCGCCAGCGGTCATGTCTGCCTGAGTCCGGGCGTGGATCCGGTGCGCGCCAGTTTCGAGTTGTTGTTTGAACATCCGGGTGTTGCCAGTGCTATTGTCGGCACCATCAATCCGCTGCACCTCGCCCACAATGTCGCGACCGTTGCCCAGGTCCTACGTAGCCACTGACGCCGCCCACGCGGCCTTAAGCAGGAGCCGACATGTCGCGTACGCTCATCAGAAAGAACCCGAGCAACTTCAAGACCCTGCCGTTATTCGTCGAAGCGACCCCCGAAGGCCTGAGTTACCAGAGCGTGGGCAGGCCGCTGAATTTCTCCCAGACCCTGCAACGTCGTCGCCCGGTGACGGTCGGCGACAGCGAACGGTTTGCCCTGGAGCTGGCCAATCTCGGAGTGTCGGTACGCCTGACCCTGCATTGGCAGAACCGCGATTATTGGGTGCTGGTGCGCCAGCGCCGGCAGGACCGTGGCGACGTGGTGCTCAAGCTGATTTCCGGGTACGTGCCGGCCCACGAACTGAACCTGCCCCTGCACACGGCGATCCAGGAGATTGCCGAAGAATGCCTGCTGGAAACACCTGAAGGCTGGCTCGGCGGGAGGTTCAATGACACCTGGCTGCCGGCGCCCTACTCGGCGGCCCTGCATTACCGTGAAGCCCTGCCGTTTCGCTTGTCGCCGCTGTCCGGCTCGGCACGGCCGGTACGTTGCGCCAACCTGATGCTGATGGAGCGCCCACGGGCTTACGTGCATTTGCCGACGGCGTCACTGCAACTGATTTACGACTTGCGCCTGGACGTTCCCAAGGAAGCCAAATCCCTGAGCCTGTTCCATGTCGATGAACGACTGGAAGGTGACCAACTCGTCGCCCGGCTGGACCGCAAACGACCCGATCTGTATTTGATGCCCTTGCAGGACGGCCACCCGATGGCCGAGCTCTACACCCTGAAAAAGGATCAACTGCACCCGGCCAGCACGCGCGGCCTGTACCTGGCCGAGAGTTTTGCCCGGCAGGAAGGCTGGCTGGTACGCGACGAACGAATTCGCTGGAAGGACTGGGTGAGGCAGCAGGGCTTGACCCCGCCGGGGAAGGATTCGGGATTGGCGCGGTTGCGCGGGAAGGCGAAGCTGTTGCTGAAGAAAATCGTGCCGCGAAAAAAAGTCAGCTCCTGAAAGCAAACCTTGTAGGAGCTGGCTTGCTAGCGATGGTCGTCAACGATGACGCGTATCTACTGATTCAACGCGTGCACCATGCCTCCATCGCGAGCAAGCTCGCTCCTACAAAAGCTGTGTTATTCGGACTTGCGGATCTTCTCGACAATCGCCGTGGTCGAGCTGTTTTCCACCAGCCCCAGCACTTTCACGGTACCGCCGTAGGCCTTCACGATGTCCGCGCCGACCACCTGGTCGATCCCGTAGTCACCACCCTTGACCAGCACGTCCGGCTTGATTGCGCTCAACAGGTTTTCCGGGGTGCCTTCGGCGAAGCTGATGACCCAGTCCACCGCGCCCAGGCCGGCCAGTACGGCCATGCGCCGGTCGACGCTGTTGATCGGGCGACCCGGCCCTTTCAGGCGGCTGACCGAAGCATCGTCGTTGATCGCGACGATCAGGCGATCGCCCTGGGCCCGCGCCTGTTCCAGATAGGTCACATGGCCGGCGTGCAGGATGTCGAAACAACCATTGGTGAAGACGATCCGTTCGTTGTGCGCGCGGGCATCATCGACCGCCAGCAACAGTTGCTCAAGACCCAGCACACCGCGCTCGGAACCCTCCGCGCGTTGAATCGCACGGCGCAGTTCCGGCGCGCTGATGGCCGCCGTACCGAGCTTGCCGACCACAATGCCGGCCGCCAGGTTGGCCAGGGCCACCGCGTGGGGCAGCTCTTCACCCGCGGCAATCGCCGCCGCCAGGGTGGAAATCACCGTATCGCCGGCACCGGTCACGTCGAACACTTCACGGGCACGGGCCGGCAAGTGCAGCGCCGGATGGTCCGGACGCAGCAAGGTCATGCCGTGCTCGCCACGGGTCACCAGCAAGGCACCGAGGTCCAGGTCGTGCATCAGCTGCGCGCCCTTGCTGACCAGCTCGTGCTCATCGGCGCAACCGCCGACGATGGTTTCGAATTCGTTGAGGTTCGGTGTGATCAGGCTCGCGCCTCGGTAGATCGAGAAATCCTTGCCCTTGGGGTCGGCCAGCACCGGAATGCCACGGGCGCGGGCGGCCTGGATCAGCACCTGATGGTTTTTCAGCGCGCCTTTGCCGTAGTCGGACAGCACCAGCACTTTGATGCCTTCGAGCAACTCGTCGACCTGCGCGGCCAGCGCCAGCGCGTCGGTGGCGAAGGGTTCTTCGAAGTCGATGCGCAGCAGTTGCTGGTGACGGCTCATGACCCGCAGCTTGACGATGGTCGGCTGGTGCGCAATGCGCTGGAAAATCGCCCGCACGCCAGCGCCCTTGAGGCTGTTGACCAGGCTGTTGGCGGCTTCATCGTCGCCGGTTACACCGACCAGCGAGGCCGGAGCCCCCAGGGCGGCAATGTTCAAGGCAACGTTGGCAGCGCCGCCCGGACGGTCCTCGATATGATCGACCTTGACCACCGGCACCGGCGCCTCAGGAGAAATCCGTGAGGTACCACCATGCCAGTAACGGTCGAGCATGACATCGCCAACCACCAAGACGGGGGCTTGATCGAATCGCGGCATGGACAACTTCATGGTGCAACCCACATACAGAATGAACAGGGGCGCGATATTAACACAGGGTTGGCGTCGGCTTGTGCGGTGGCTGCAACCGGATAATTATCCGGGCTTTATTGCTCATTTTTTGAGCAATAAAGCTGTCAGGCGACGGCAGGCCTCAGCCATTTCCAGGGCATGCGTATCGATTTCGCACTCCGCTTGCAGCGGCGCCTCATAGGGACTGTCGATGCCGGTGAAGTCCTTGATCCGGCCTTCCCGGGCCGCCCGATACAATCCCTTGGGGTCACGTTGCGCGCACACCGCAAACGGCGTGCTCACAAACACTTCGATGAAGTCTGCGTCGGCAAACAATCGACGTGCCGCTTCACGATCGGCGCGGAACGGCGAGATGGCCGCGACGATCACGATCAAACCGGCGTCGACCATCAGGCGCGCCACTTCGGCGGTGCGCCGGATATTTTCCCGCCGACATTGCACCCCCATCCCCAGGTCACGGCACAGGCCGGCGCGCAGGTTGTCGCCGTCGAGCACAAAGGTGTGCAGCCCCTGTCGATTGAGCTGCAGCTCCAGGGCATTGGCCAGGGTCGACTTGCCGGCCCCTGACAACCCCGTCAGCCACAGACAGCGCGGAGTCTGCGACTTGAGGGCGGCACGCTCCTCGCTCGACAGCAACAACCGGTAGGGCCTGATCGAGTGGCGGGACAACGACACGGCTTCATTCATATCCAAGCATCTCGTAATCACGCTGATAGACCCGTCGCACCAACCTGCGGGTGCGCACCGAGCAGAACTCGCGCACGGGCATCGGGCGCCGCTGCTGCGACCTGTTCACGTGGGGCAGGTCCACCGGGTAATCCAATTGTTCGCAAACCAGCCTGAAATCCCGCGACAGGTGTTCCTGGTAGCCAATGAAGTCCAGCGCCAGACGGCCCATGGAGTCCGTCAGGAAATCCGTTTGCGCGGCGAAGTGCAGTTGCCGCCGGATCGTCTCCGGGTGCAGCCAGCGGCCGACGAAGTCGTCAAAGTCACGGTAATGGCTGACCAGTCTCTGCGCCGCGTGATCGCGCGCCCCCAAGGCGTTGCCCCGCAGGAATGCGTAAGCTGAATAGGCCCTTTCCAGGGGATCGCGCACGAAGGCGAACTTGAAACTGGCGGCAAACTGCGCGGGAAATTGCTGCTCGTACCAGTACAACGGCAAATGGCCCGGGCTCCAGTCGTCAAACATGGCCGCACAGACACTGCTGCCGGCACACTTGGGAACGTGGATAAACAGGCAGGAACGCTGCTCGAAGGGCTTGGGGAAGCTGACACTGGCCGACATCGACTTGTTCACCACTTGCCGGTCCACGACCGACAGGCGCCCCAGCAGAAACGCCCGTTGCGGCTTGGGTAACAGCTTCCAGAGATAACGTTGCAACATGCAGACACCCGCGCGAAAGGGATGGCCCTCTCGATTCAAGTCAAAGTTCGTTCAGGAACCTTAACAAGCACGTTGCCGAGATTTATTCCGGTTTGGTCAAGAAGCGTAAAGGACTGGATACAAATCACCGGACGCGTTGCACGCCGGGTGAGCAAAAGGGCGAGCCAGGCTCGCCCCTTCGGGGTCAGGCGATGTCTTCGGCCGGGGCGTCGAGGCCCATCGCGTTGAGGCGCGAGTAGTAGCCGTTCTGCGCCAGCAGTTGAGCGTGGGTACCGCGCTCGACGATTTTCCCCTGGTCCATGACCAGGATCAGGTCGGCCTTCTCGATGGTCGACAGGCGGTGAGCGATCACCAGCGTGGTACGGCCTTTCATGACCTGATCCAGCGCCGCCTGAATATGCCGCTCGGATTCGGTGTCGAGTGCCGAAGTCGCCTCATCGAGAATCAGCACCGGGGCATTTTTCAACAGCGCTCGGGCAATCGCCAGGCGCTGACGCTGGCCACCGGACAGCAGCACGCCGTTTTCCCCGACCTGGGTGTCCAGGCCTTCGGGCAACTGAGCGATGAAGTCCATCGCATAGGCGTCTTTGGCGGCTTTTTCGATGTCTTCACGCGGCGCCCCGGCCAGGTCGCCATAGGCGATGTTGTTGGCCACGGTGTCGCTGAACAGGGTCACGTGCTGGGTTACCTGGGCGATGTGCTTGCGCAGGTTCAACAGTTTGTACTGTTCCACCTCGACGCCATCGATGAGGATTTCGCCCTTGTCGTGGTGGTAGAAACGCGGAATCAGGTTGGCCAGGGTTGACTTGCCACTGCCGGAACGCCCCACCAGCGCCACCATTTGCCCGGGTTCAACCGAGAAACTGATGTCATCGAGCACCTGACGTTCGGTGTCCGGGTAGGTGAAGCTGAGGTTGCGCACGTCCAGGCGGCCGCTGACGACGTCACGCTCGACGGTGCCGGTATCGACTTCAGGCTCGACATCCAGTTGCTCGAAGATGCTTTCAGCGCCGGCCACACCCTTCTGGATGGTCGAGCTGACTTCGGACAGCTGGCGAATCGGCTTGGGCAGCAGGCCGGCCAGGGTGATGTAGGCCACCATGTCGCCGGCGGACGCATCGCCCCGCAGGAACAGCACGAGGAACATCAGCACGGCCATGGCGGTGTAGATCACCAATTGCAGCAGCGGTGTGTAGATGGCGCCGGTACGGGTCATGCGCAATTGCTTGTCGGTATTGCCCTGGCTGGCGTCGAAGAAGCGTTTCTCTTCGTACTTTTCACCGCCGAAGCTGCGCACCACGCGATAGCCCTGGATCGTTTCGGACGCCACATGCGTCACGTCGCCCATGGCCAGCTGGATTTTCTTGCTCTGCTTGCGGAATTTCTTGCTGGCCGTACGCACCATGATGGCGATCAGCGGCAGGATGGCGACCATCACCAGCGTCAGGCGCCAGTTCATGAACAGCAGCGAGGCAAACAGGAAGATCACTGTCATGCCTTCACGAATTACGACCTTGATCGCATCTGTTGCCGCCCCCGTGACCATGGTCACGTTGAAGGTGATACGTGAAATCAGGTGCCCCGAGTTATGCTTGTCGAAATAGCGGTTTGGCAACACCAGCAGGTTGTTGAACAGCTGGACGCGCAAGTCATGGACCAGGCCCAGGGAAACCTTGGCCAGGAAGTAGTTGCCCAGGTACGACCCCAACCCCTGCCACGCGGCGATCAGGATGATCAACAACGGCACCGCCTGCAGCAGTTGCAGGTCACGCAGGTAGGGCACGCTCGGAAACAGCACTGCTTCAGGATTGGACAGACCGTCGACGAAATACTTGAGGATGTAGCCCAGCATTGGCTGCGTCGAAGCGAAAATCAGAAAACCGACGATGCTGATCAGGAACAGGCTGATGTACGGCCGTACGTAGCCGAGCAGACGGAAATAGATTTTCAAGCTCGATGGGCTTGCGCAGAGACTGGAGTCGGTCATATCACGCGAATGTCGATGAAAAAGGACGCTGACTTTAGCACAGCTTCCTCTGGGTTCTGGCAATCGCATACAGTCTGTGTATTGTGGCGCGTCAAATAGCCACCAGATGTCCCTGCCTTGGTATGGTCGCTCAATTCAGGAATAAGTTACTCAGCATGCAATTAAACGCTTTGAACAGCACGTCCAATAGAATCTTCGATTTCATTTGTCTGTGGATCCTTCCGCTCGGTTATTTATTGCTGCTCTGCGCACTGTTTTTCCTGCCCGGGCGCAGTGTGCATCACAAGCTTTACTATGGCCTGTTCAGCATTCCGGCACTGATTGCACTGTGCCTGCGTCCGCGGCTCGCCAAGGAACTGCTGCACGAACCGATCGTCATTGCAGTCCTGCTGTTTTTGGCGTGGGCCTTGCTCAGCCTGGGCTGGGGCCCGGTAAACGACGTCCCGGCCGGCCAGTTCAAGCCGTCATTGCATACCCTGTTGCTGTTCGTAGGCTGCTACCTGTTGGTGCGCTATCGCAGCGAAATCA
This sequence comes from Pseudomonas sp. S2_H10, assembly GCF_054668285.1. Taxonomy (NCBI): domain Bacteria; kingdom Pseudomonadati; phylum Pseudomonadota; class Gammaproteobacteria; order Pseudomonadales; family Pseudomonadaceae; genus Pseudomonas; species Pseudomonas sp. S2_H10. The sequence goes on along the minus strand of NZ_CP162754.1, from coordinate 4,200,739 downwards.
TTCAGCCCCTGCTGTTCTGCGCCGCGATGGTGGCACTGGTTGCCTCTGTCTATAACCTGTACAGGTTCGGGCAAATCTACCAGCCGGAAATGCGCATGATCGGTGTAGGCGCCTTCGACAACCCCCTGCTCAGCTCCCACATGTTCGGCTTTTTCTGCACCTACTGGCTGAGCCTGAGCATGACCTGCAAGCGTCCGCAGATACTTTGGTTGAGCTTGCCAGCGATGGCGATCATGTTCGCAGCGGTGCTGGCCACCGGTTCCAGGACTCCCCTGGTAGCGCTGACAATCGCTGCACTATGGCTGGGCTTGATCTGCTGGAATCGCCGCTCGGCCTTGCTGATTGGCGCCACGCTTATCGCCGGAACGGCGACATTCCTGCTATTTGCCGACAAAATCATTGCAAGAGGCAGCTCTTTCCGCATCGAACTCTGGCAATTGACCCTGGGCAGGATCGCTGAGCACCCATGGATCGGACACGGCTACAACGCCGAACTGAGCCTGGACCCCGGCGTCGGCTACACCCTCCAGGAACCCCATAGCTTTGCCTTGGGCGTGCTCTACTACGTCGGCATTATCGGCCTGCTGCCATGGCTGTTCTTCCTCGCGTACAGCTTTATCAGCAGCCTGCGCCATCGCGTGCAACCGCTGTTCATCATTGCCTCGGCCTGGCTGGCCTTCGGCGTCGGTGCGGGCCTGACCGAAGGTGGCGGGATCATCTCGCGACCCAAGGAGCACTGGTTCCTGCTGTGGATCCCTCTGGCGCTGATTGCCGCATTGAGCATCAATCAACGGGCCAGGCGCCTGCTCGACAAGCCGATCAAGACCATGGCGCCAAACGCCCTGCAACAGCTGACGGCTGATGCCCGCATCATCGAAGAAGACGGTCTGGGCCCCAAAGTCCTGCGTCTGATCGACGGCAGCTTTCTCAAGCTGTTCCGTCGCCGCCGCTGGTACACCTCGGGCAGTTTCACACCCTATTCCGATCGTTTTGCCGTCAACAGCGTGCAACTGCGCAACATGGGCATCCCGACCCCGCAGATCCTCGACCTTTACCGCTTCGAAGACGGCAGCACCGCTGTGCACTACTCGCCGTTGACGGGCAATACACTGCGCCAGATCCTGCAAGGCATCACCGCCCCAGCGGTGCGCCAGGCCCTGGTGGAGCGTTTCGGCAAGTTCATGGCTCAATTGCATCAGCAAGGGGTCTATTTCCGCTCCCTGCACCTGGGCAATGTGCTGGTGCTGGAGGACGGCGAGTTCGGGCTGATCGACCTGGCCGACCTGCGAATTTACCCTTCATCATTGAGCCCTTCCCTGCGTCGGCGTAATCTGCGCCATATGCAGCGCTACGCAGAAGATCGGCACTGGCTGTTCGAGGATCACTTCGAAGCGCTACTGCAGGGATACGCCGCGGCGGCTTCGAAAGCCGACGTGGATAATTTGCACAGGCAAGTGCTGGCCGGGAATCCGCCGGCCCGAGCTCACTGATGACAGAAACCAACCCGCTTATCGCGATGACGGCCTACCTGCTCGCCATCGCGACCGCTGCGCTACTGCTGCGCACGGTACCAGGTCTCACCCGACAGCTGGAGCATGGCAATGAAAGCCGCTTTGCCGGTATCGACGGCCTGCGCGGGTATCTGGCCTTCGGTGTGTTTGTGCACCACTCGATCATTACCTGGATCTTTCTGCGAACGGGCGTGATCAATTTCCCGCCGAGCAATTTCTACTCGCAGCTCGGCCAGGGCAGCGTTGCCCTCTTTTTCATGATCACCGGGTTTCTGTTCTGGGACCGGCTGCTCACCCACGGGCGACGACACGACTGGCTGGCGTTTGCGCTATCGCGGTTGTTTCGCCTGTATCCGCTCTACCTGCCGCTGATGTTGACCGTGTTTGTCTGCGTGTTCTATCTGCAGGACTGGGAACTCAAGGACTCCGGCATCCAGCTCGTTGGCCAGACCCTGGCCTGGCTGACCTTCGACCGGCCAGACGTCAACCAGTACCACCAGACCGGCATGCTGATCTCCAACGTCACCTGGACGCTGGGCTACGAAGTGTTTTTCTACCTGGCCCTGCCACTGGCGGCGATGGTGTTCATTTATCGCGGTGGCTGGCTGCAGACGGTGCTGTGCCTGATCGGCATCTACGCCCTGTATGAGCTGATCGGCTGGGAACACTCGCTGAAGAAGCACTTCCTGGCCAGCTTCCTCGGCGGCATCGCTGCGGCGTACTGGATTCGCCGCCCGACATGGGTCGCCTGGAGCCTGACGCCGCTGGCGGGCATCATCGCCCTGCTCGCGCTGGCCATCACCTTTACGCTGTTCAGCCGGGCATTCAACCTGGGGGCGTTACTGCTGCTGTCACTGTTTTTCGGGATCGTGGCATCCGGCAATACCTTGTTCGGCGCCTTGCGGCCACGCAGCATCCGCTGGCTGGGGGAAATCAGCTACAGCACGTATTTGCTGCACGGTTTCGTGCTCTGGGTCCTGGTGCAGCGATTGCCACCGTTGCTGCATCTCGACGCCCGGCAAGCCTGGGTCTTCCTGCCGTTGATGGCCGTGTGCAGTTGTCTGCTGATCATCATCAGCAGCCTGACTTACCGGTACATCGAAAAGCCCGGTATCAATGCCGGCAAGAAAACCCTGCACTGGTTACGCCAGAACAGAAGGGCCAGGGAAGACCTGGAGAAGACAGCTCAACAACGTTGAGCAATCCCTCCCGAGTCGAGCCTGAGGCTCAGTCTTTTTCCAGCCGCGAGAAGTACATCCGGCCCAACCCGCGCCAGGTTTTCTTGTTCCAGGCCTTGAAAGGAATCTGCGCCAGCAGCTCGCGCGCCAGCTTGCGGTCACGGTTGGCGGTCTTGAGGAACATGGAGTTGAGAAACTTGTAGCGCACCTCGTCATACAGCGGGTGATCGCTGAAGAGCGCGTACGTGCGCAGGATGCTGTCGATCATGAAGCGGTGGTTCTTGTAGGAGTTGGTGGCGTGCTTGCGATAGCGCGCCATCAACACATTCAGACCGTCGATGAAATAACCGGCATGGGTCACCTTCAACTCGATCAGCAAGTCTTCCAGGCGAATGGTCGGGTCGAAACCGCCTACTTTCTCCAGCGCTTCGCGACGGATCATCAGGGTCGGCGCCGGAGGATAGGGCTTGCGCTCGAGGAACATGTCATCGAAGTCCAGCCGACGGAACGGCACATCCCGGCGCTGGCGCTTTTCCGGGTAGAGATTGCCGTCGGCATCGATCAGCTCGATGTTGCCGGCGCAGATGCCGACCTCGGGCTTGCCGTCCATGTGCGCGACCTGGATGGCGATGCGCTCCGGCAACATGATGTCATCCGAACCGAACGGCACGATCAGGCTGCCCTTTGCCCGGGCAATCGCACCGTTGAGGGTGTTGGTCAGCCCCTGGTTTTCCTGGACCCGGAAGTCGAAACCATGGATGGCCTGCAACGCCTTGATCCGCTCGACGCTGTCATCCTTCGAGCCATCGTCGATCACCAGCAACTCAATGTTCCGATAGGTCTGGTTGAGGACGCTGAGAATGCTTTGCTCAATGTAGGGGGCGTGGTTGTACGACGCGATGATGACCGTGACGATGGGTTGCGCGTCGTTCATGGCTGTTCCTTGCGGGCCTGTTCCAGGCCGGAGTCGATCAGATTGAGGTATTCGCGACGGAATTCCTCGATGTCATGGTGTTGTTGCAGATAACGGAAGGCCTGCTCGCCCTTGGCCTTGAGCTCGTCGTCCGACAGCCCCAGGTAAGTGTCCAGCGCAGCCTGCAACGTCGGCACATCCTTGGGCGTAATCGCCAGGCCACCGGCGCCCTCGATCAGCGGCAACATCGCCGGCACGTTCGAGGCGATCACCGGCAAATGCCCACTCATGCCTTCAAGCAGCGCCAGCCCGAGGCCTTCGGCCAGGGAGGGCATGGTCCAGATGTCGAAAGCGCGAATGTACTGCAGGGCAATTTCCTTGAACCCCAGCAAATGGGCGCGACCGCTGAGGCCGAGGCGGTCGATTTCCGCCGCCAGGCGCGACTCTTCGCGGCCGGCACCGATGATCGCCAGCTGGGTATTGGGGTATTTGTCCTTGAGTGCGGCGAAGGCCTGCAGCAAATAGATATGGCCCTTGACCGGCACCAGCCGCCCCAACGCGCCGATCAGCCGCACCGACTGATCGATGCCGAGCATTTCGCGGGCCTTTTCACGACTGTGTTGCAGGCCTTCGGCCTGCTCGATGTCGATGGCATTGGTGATGGCGTAGGTATTCTGGTCGGTGAAGCCGCAGTCACAGTCCAGCAGATACTGTTTCACCGCAGGCGACACGCCGACAAAGCGCCAGTGACGATCGATCAGGCGCTGGGTCTGGCGGCGCCGGTAAAAACGGTCGTACTCGCCAAAGCCGTGGGAAATGCCGATGCACAGCGGCACTTTCAACCAGCGGTTGAGCGCCAGCATCATGTTCACCGGCTTGAAGCGGTTGCAGATCACCACGTCGAATTTTTCCCGGCGGCAGAACTTGTACAGCTGCCACATCGCCCGCAGGCGCATGCCCTTGAGGGACTTGTCGGAAAACTCGAAGTACACCGAACGGTCGGCCCGGCTCACCGCTTCGCCCGGCCCGGGCTTGCCGCGTAAAAACGCGGCGGTCACTTCATAGCGATCACTGGGCAGGGCCTTGACGATTTGCTCCGCGAGGTCGGCAAAATCATGGGCTTTGACGTTGTAGTCAGGCTGCAGCTGCAGGACCTTTGACCGCTGACTCATAACTCTCCCCGCTGAGAAACATTGCCTGGTGTGTGCTTGATGGACCACAAAAGCTCGTGGCGCCGGACTGCCTTGCGAAAGAATTCGTTCTCGCCATAGGTGGGCGGCAACCGGCCGGCCAACATCCGCTGGATCAGCCGACGCAAGCGACGCTTGAACGGCATTGGCGGTTGCAGGTCGTGCATCATGCCCAACGCCATGGCTTTGTCGCGCTGTTGCTCCAGCGGCATCGGCAGGCAGTAAGGCTGCATCGGCCGGGCCGAATCGAAGGCAGGCGGCAAGGCGATGCCATCACCGGTATCACCCATCGGCCAGCGGTCGTTGTCGTGCAGGTGATTGGCGTAACCCAACAGTGTGCTCGGTTGCCAGTCCAGGCCTTGCAAGGCTTCGAGGACTGCTGCCTGTGCGCAGATATGATCGGGATGCGGATCCAGGGTCGGATGCGGCAGGACGATGACTTCGGGCCGGGCCCGCAGCAACAGCTCACGCAGATCCGCCAGCAGATTGTTCCAGGTCGGCGCGCCATCGGCATCGCCCGGCAGCGCGAAAGGATTCAACCGGCGGAACAGCCGGGTATCGCTCATGTCCGCTTCCCGCGATCCCGCCGGCACACCGGGCGCGGCCTGCATGCTCGCCAGTTGCAGGCAGAAATAACCCAACTGCACACAATGGGCTTCGGGCACGCCGGCCCAGCGTGGCACGGCGATGCTGTCCCAGGTGCGCAGACGGCCTTTCAAGCGAGCTGCGTCGGCCTTGTTCAGGCCCATCTGCCGGTAGTGTTCGGCCTCGATTTCACCGGCGGTCAGCGTGACGATCCAGGTTTCGTCAGCCTGGCTGTACAGACCGTAGGCCGCCAGTTCGGCGTCGTCGGCGTGGGGCGCGATGACCATCACCCGCTGGCGCCGGTAGTCCGGATGCTCGAAGGCCCACAGCACGGGCTCGCCGAGTACGCGACAGAAACGCCCGCGCAAGCGCAGGTCACCGCGGGACAGTGCCTGAGCCTGACCACTGAGATTGAGGTAACGCAGGCCGTTCACGCCCCGCTCGAACGATTGTCGGTCAGGGTTTTCGCCACCCAGCAACTCGACCACCGGATCGATAAAGCGTCCCAGCCAGGTGCTTTTTACCCGCAGGGCCAGTACCAACGTCGCGTCGTCGACCAGCATCACGCCCTCGTCCAGGCGCAAATGTTCGCCGCTCAGGTGCACCTTGGGTTGGGGCGTGTACGGGGGAAAGCTGTATTGGTAGTCGTCTTTCGGTGAGTAGAAAAGATGGTCGGCAAACCAGGCCTCGTGGGCAATCCAGCCGAGGACCGCCAGCACCAGCGGCAACCACCAGGCCACCAACAGACCGATGACGATCAACAGCACCAGCGCAATCAGCAGGCCGATACGTTTATTGCGCCGGTGGCGCTTGAGCAGTTGCTGTTTGCGGCTCATGGCTTGGCTCATACGGTGAAGACCGGTACGGGGTTGCACCAGCGATCCTTGTACTCACGGTCGGCGCGACCGAAGGAGAAGCGCAACGGTTTGTCCTGCGCCCGGGCATGCTCCCAGGCGCTTTGCGTATTGAGAAAACTCAGCACGCTGCCGGGGCTGAACTCGCGAGTCTCGGGATCGACCCCGCCGTTGATGTACTCGACGCTGATCCACTGCGGGGTTTCGACGCGGTACACCAGTTGAATCGCAATCGGCGCATCGTTGAGGAAAATCACCGAGCCGATCAGCAACTCGCGCAGCAACTCGATGACCTCGGCCATGCGTTCGGCACCCGTCGCCGGGAAACCCCAGCGGCGCTGGAACAGGTCGCAATAAATCGCCGACAGCTCTGCACTGGAAAATTCGGACACCGGTCGCACCACGCCACCGGCCTCTTCCAGCAAGCGCAATTCGCGGCGCTGGTTATAGCGAAACTTTTTCGACAGCTCTTCGGGTGTGCGGGCCATGGCCAGCTGTTCGGCTTGCAGCTTGATGCCAGTGAATCGGCCTTCGTTCAACGCCGACAGATACCGCGCGCGATGGCGCAAAGGCGCCTGGGCGTCGGCAGCGGCGGGCAGGATGATTTCGGCGTTGCCCAGGTCGAACAGGCCTTTTTTGCCGCGACGCTTGAGCACGTCCTTGGACAAGGCCAGGTCGCGTCCCCAGGTCGGGATTGCCGCCTTGACCTCATCACCCTGCATCCAAGCCAGGTAACGCACCGGAATGTCGGCCAGTTGTGCCAGCCGCTCGACCACCATCGGATGGGTCGCGACGCTGCCGCCATAGCGCTGCCAGGTTTCGGCGTAAGTCGAGGCGTCGACTACCGCCCAGCCACGCTCGCGCCAGCCTTGAAATCGGTTGAGCATCAGCCCCTCTGTGCCAGTTCGGTAACGTGCGGCAAGTGCCAGAAAGCGTCGCGCACTGCGCGATCGGAAAAGCGTTCGCGCAAGCGCTCGAGCATCAACTCGGCACACTGCCGGCGTTGCTGATCATCCATGCCGGCCAGGTGTTGCAGCCCCTGGGCCAGATGCTCGGCATCGCCCAGCGGGAACAGGATGCCCACGCCTTCGACCACTTCCTTCGCACCGCCGCACGCTGTGGCGAGCAAGGGTACGCCGGCAGCCATGGCCTCCAGCAGCACCATGCCGAACGGTTCGTGATCGGAACTCAGGGCAAACACATCGAAGGCCCGGAAGTAGTTGCGCGCATCCGCTACCTGGCCGAGGAACAGCACCCGGTCACCGATACCCAGTTCGCGGGCTTGAGCCTTGAGGTCTTCCTCCAGGCGCCCCTTTCCGAGAATCACCAGTTGGCTGTTGGCCGGCAAGCCGGGCAACGCCTTGGCGAAACCTTCGAGCAGCGTGGCCTGATCCTTGTCCGGATGCAGCCGTCCGACGTTGCCGACGATCCAGGCATCCGCCGCCAGCCCGAGGGTTTCCCGGGCCTGGCGTGCCGACACCTGGGTGGCTTGCAAGGCGTCCACGTCGATGCGGTTGTACAAGGTCTGAATGCGCGAAGCCGGCCACTTCGGCAGGCAATCGCGCATGTCGTCGCGGACTGCGTCGGACACACCGAGCAGGCTCAAACGCTTGCGGAATATGTGCGCAAAGAATTTGCGGCTGCCCCGTTTGTAGTCTTCAAAGCCGTGGTGCACGCCAATGACCGGCAGCGAAGTGCCGAGCAAGGCGATGTAGATCGGCTTGAAGCGGTGGGCAATACAGAAACTGAAATTGCGTGAAGCGGCGATCTTGCGCAGATCGCCGATGGCGCCCAGCTTCAGGCCACGAATGGCCTTGGAGCTGTACTCCATGAACAGCACTTCGTCGGAAGCGCAGCCCGCGGCGACCTCGGCATCGGCAACCCCGGTGAGAAACACCGTGGTCACGCGATAACCGGTCCCCGCGAACAGGCTGGCGTACTGCCGTGCGCAGTCCAGGAACGGCCCGTCATAGCCGTGGCAGAACTGCAGCACATGGCGTTCAGCCGAACGTGTCATAGGCGTTCGCGCCCTCTTTGACCACCAGGATGTCTTCCATGATCAGATACTGTAGATCCGATCCGAAGAACATGTTCAGCGCATCGGTCGGCGAGCAGATCATCGGCTCGCCACGACGGTTGAGCGAGGTGTTGAGCGACACGCCGTTGCCGGTGAGCACTTCCAGCGCCTTCATCATGTCGTAGTAGCGCGGGTTGTATTCGCGCTTGAGCACCTGGGCGCGGGAAGTACCGTCTTCGTGGACGACTTCCGGCACACGGGTCTTCCACTCTTCCGCCACTTCGAAGGTGAAGGTCATGAACGGCGCCGGGTGATCGATCTTGATCATCTGCGGCGCGACGGTGTCGAGCATCGACGGGCAGAAAGGCCTCCAGCGCTCGCGGAACTTGATCTGGTGGTTGATGCGATCCGCCACGCCAGGAATGCTCGGGCAACCGATGATCGAACGGCCGCCCAGTGCGCGCGGACCGAACTCCATGCGCCCCTGGAACCAGGCCACCGGGTTGCCATCGACCATGATCTTGGCGATCTGCTCCGGCATGTTGTCGAGCTTGCGCCAGGTCGGCTTGTTCTCGTGACGGGCGCAGGCCGCGATCACGTCTTCGTTGCTGTACGACGGGCCGAGGTAGACGTGTTCCATCTTCTCGACCGGTACGCCACGGGCGTGGGACACATAGGCAGCAGCGCCGACGGCGGTGCCGGCATCACCGGACGCCGGCTGTACGAACAGCTCCTTGACGTCGTCGCGGGCGATGATTTTCTGGTTCAGCTTGACGTTCAACGCACAGCCACCGGCGTAGGCCAGTTTGCCGGTTTCCTTGAGCACGTCGCCCAGGTAGTGGTCGATCATCTGCAGCGAAATTTTTTCGAACAGCGCTTGAATGCTCGCGGCGTAGTGGATGTAAGGCTCGTCGGCGATGTCGCCTTCGCGCTTCGGACCCAGCCACTCGATCAGCTTCGGCGAGAAGTAGTAACCCTTGCCCTTCTCTTTGTAGCGACGCAGGCCGATGACGTTGGCGTAGTCGGTGTTGATTACCAGCTCGCCGTTCTCGAACGAAGCCAGGCGCGAGAAATCGTATTTGCTGGCGTCGCCGTACGGCGCCATGCCCATGACCTTGAACTCACCGTCGAGCATATCGAAACCGAGAAACTCGGTGATCGCGCCATACAGGCCGCCGAGGGAGTCAGGATCGAAGAATTCCTTGATCTTGTGGATCTTGCCGTTTTCGCCGTAACCGAAGAAGGTCGTGGCGTACTCGCCCTTGCCGTCGATGCCAAGGATTGCGGTTTTCTCTTTGAAACCGGAGCAGTGATAAGCGCTGGAGGCGTGGGCCAGGTGGTGTTCGACCGGCTCGATCTTGATCTTCTTCGGATCGAAACCCAGTTGCTCCAGGCACCAGACGATCTTGTTGCGATAGCGCTTGTAGCGACGGTTGCCCATCAGGATCGCGTCGAGGGCGCGGTCCGGGGCGTACCAGTAACGCTTGGCGTACTGCCAGCGGGCCTTGCCGAACAGGCTGATCGGGGCGAATGGAATCGCGACCACGTCAACGTCGGACGGCTTGATACCGGCCTGTTCCAGGCAGAATTTCGCCGATTCGTAGGGCATGCGGTTCTTTGCATGTTTATCGCGTACGAAGCGTTCCTCTTCAGCCGCCGCGACCAGCTTGCCGTCGATGTACAGGGCTGCGGAAGGATCATGGCTAAGGGCGCCGGACAGGCCAAGAATCGTCAATGCCACAGGGGTCTAGCCTCTTTAGTCTGCATACAGGCGCAAGCGCCTCAAAAATTAATGTGCCCTCGCAAGGGGCGAGAGACAGCTAAAGGGCGGGATTATAGCGTAAAAGCAGCGGCTAGCCTCTAGCTACAAGCGGCAAGCAACCACGGTGGTGACCTTGTGATTGCTTTTAACCGCGCGAAGGCCGCCAGTAGACAAGGATATTGCCGTCCACGCTTTGCCGGTAAATCGTGTAGGGCAAGGCGGCGGTGTCCAGTGCGCCGGACAGGGCCAGGTCGATCAGAATGAGCGGTACGAGGATGCCCGTGGGATCGGGCGGTGCGTTCAATACGCAGAAGTCATAGGCGAGGCCGCTGTAGACCCGGGGAATGGATTGGCAATAGGTCTTTTGACTGCGTAAGCCTTGAGCAGCTTCGGCTTCATCCTGCAGGACCGTAGCGGCGGTCCCGCAACCCATTAACGACACTGATAAAACACCCGATGAAACTGCCATTTTGATCGACACAGCTTGCCCTCCGAGAACGTCAGGCAAACTAGCATCGGGGTGATTTCGGCCACAGTTCATGGCTTCCCAAGAATGCGTAGGACCGATCACAAGAACCTGTCGCCCTCATCGTCGGAACGCCGCCCGGGGCAAGCCCGCTCCCACAGGTTTTGTGCTCACCGCCAATCCCTGTGGGAGCGGGCTTGCCCGCGATAGGACCGAAGGTCCTGGATCAGCCAGCGCTAGAGATATCTTTGGGCAATCGCTGATCAATGACCTGATAAAGAGCACTACTCTCCGGCCAGTTGCGCATGAACCGCGCGCGATCCCTCGCATACGCCGGCGCAAAACTGCCAAGCGAGCCGTGCTGACACATCGAATCAAGGTCGATCAGCGCCCAGCGATCCCGCTGCCAGAACAGGTTATGCCCCTTGAAGTCGCCATGGCTGATGCGCTCACGAATCAGTTCGGCAAACAGATGATCCAGCGCCGCCAGTTCGGCCTCCGGCGCATCACCGCTTTCAACATAGGGCGCAAAACGCTCGATGATGTCCGGTCCCGGCAGATACTCGGTGATCAAATAGGCACGGCTGCGCAGCCACAGAAAACGCGTTTCCAGCAACGCCAGCGGCTTGGGCGTGGCAATCCCCAGGAACGCCAGGCGATTGCCTTCGCGCCAGGAATGCCAGGCCCGGCTCGGGCGCCAGAAACGCTTGAGCCAGTGGGCGAACCCCTTGATGTTGTAGCGCTTGATCACCAGCGTGCGGCCATCCGCCTCGACCTTGCCGACGCTCGCCGCGCCGCCGGTCTTGTACAGATGCCCCCGCTCGAGCAGGGCATCGGCCTGCTCCAGCACCGGCAGCATGGCGGCCTCTTCCTCGCGACGAATCGCCCGCAAGCCGAAGGCCCCGCGCTGGACGCTGAACAGCGTGCACTCGCGGCCGACCTTGATCAGATAGTCCTTGAGGCGCCAGCTGCGGACCTTGTCGATCTGCTTCTGCAACGCTTCCATGGGCAGGGCGTGTTCGCCGTTGCTGAGCAGGTAATACACCAGCAACTCTTCAATGAAGGGCTCGATCGATTTCGGCAACTGGGCGAAGAACACCCCGAGGTTTTCCAGGACCTTCTGCCGCGACAGCGGCTGGCCCGGCGTTTCGGAGCAAATCCCGGCGCCGTCGATCAGGTACAGGCGACCACGCTGACGCAGCAGGTTGTCCAGGTGCAGATCTTCCTGCCACAGGCCCTTGCGGTGCATCTGGCCAATCGCGCCCAACGCCTCGGCCAGCACGGCCCCTTGTCCATCGGACAATACGGGTTGCTGCTCGACCTGGTTCCAGGTATCACCCAGGCTTTCGGCGCCTTCCAGGAATTCGAACAGCAGCCAGCCACCCTCGCCTTCCTTCAGGCCGTCGGCCAACAGCTGCGGCGTGGTCAGCCCCTGATCGGAGAGCCGGCGCACGCCATCCAGTTCACGCTGGAAGTGCCGTGCAGCCTTGCTGCCGACCAGCAACTTGGCCAACACCGGCCGGCCACGCCAGACGCCGGCACCGACATAACGCTGGCCCGGCAACACCCGCAACAGGCTCAGCAGCTGCAGATCGGCAGGGCCGGCGGCGTCGGCCAGCGAAACGCTCAGTGGCAAGCTTGGGGTGCGGCCAGCGGACTTCAGTTCGGACAATCGCATCAGCGCGGCCCCTTCTGACTGCGTCGCGCGGTCAACCGCTGCAGCCAGCTGTCGATCAGCGTGCTGTCTTGCGGTTGATCCAGATAGGCGGCCAGCAATTGCCGCAGTTGCGACTCGCCCCACTCGGGCGCGCGGCGTGTCAGCGGTTCCAGGTCCTTGATTCGGTCGCGCTGCCCGTACAGCAGCGGCCGGGTCTTTTCCAGGTCGATCAATTGCGCCTGATAGCCGGTACCGGAGGCGCGCATGAAAATGTGCTTGGGATAGAAGCACCCATGCACCTGCCGCGCAGCGTGCAGCTGCCGGGCCAGTTCACCACTGGCCTTGAGGATTTCCGAGTGCTGCTCGGGGCTCAATTCATTCCAGCGCTGCAACAGCGAGTCGAGGTCGTCCCAGCCATCCAGGGCGCGGGTCAGCAGGATCGCGCGGACCTCGCCATCGACCTTGCGCTCCCCGTAGAACGCCGCCTCCAGCGCCGGAATGCCCATCTTCCGGTAACGGGAGATGTTGCGAAACTCGCGGGCAAAACTCGGCTCGCCGAACGGCGCGCGCAGCGTGCGGGTCAGGTAGTTGCTCTGGCGCTTGAGATAGTAACCATGACCTTCCAGGTCCAGCCGGAACACACTGCTCCAGCCGCCGCGAGCGGTGTTGGGTTCGTCCACCGCATCGAGCTGTTTGGCCCAGAGTGCCTCGAACGTGCCGAGGCCATGGCGCTCAAGCAGCGCACGGTCTTCAGCGGCCAGGAAATCAGTCATTCGCGTCCCTCGAAAAATCTCACCACGTGCCGGATACGCTTCTTGTCCGCGGCGTTGAGCCGGGTCCGGTCGCGGTATTGCAGGTAAAAGCGCAGGCGCTGGGTAGCCGACAGTTGATACTTGGCGACCTTGTCCAGGCACGCCAGATCCTTGGTGATGCGGTACTTGAGCCAAAAACCGCGCCAGAAATCGCCGTTGGGGCAATCGATCAGAAACAGTCGGGCCTCATCATCGATCAGCAGGTTGCGCCACTTCAGATCATTATGGGTGAAGCGATGGTCGTGCATGGTCCGGGTGTACTGCGCCAGTTGACGGCTGACGGCGTCGACCCAGGCGCGATCCGACAGTTTCGGATCGTGCCGTTCGGCCAGTGCCGACAAGTCTTCGGTGCGTGGCAGCTCCCGGGTAATCATCGCGCCGCGGGCGTAGGCCGCGCCACGTCGCTCCAGCCCCCAGGCCACCACTTCGGCGGTGGGGATGCCCCACTTGGCAAAACGCTTGAGGTTCTGCCACTCCATTTTCACCCGTGGCTTGCCGAGATAGCGGCGCAGGCCTTTGCCAGCGCCGACGTAGCGCTTGACGTAATAGTTGACGCCATTGCGCTGCACACGAATGACCTCGGACAGCGGGTCCTTGGTCAACCGCTCGCCTTGCAGCGCGAACACGGCCTCAAGGCTGCCGAAGTCATCGGTCAGGTCGCTGTAGGCCGGCTCCAGTTTCCAGCCCGACATCAGAGCGCATCCCCGTATCGCTGCTTGCGGTCATAGAGCTTGTTGGCCTTGCCTTCGAGCCAGCTCAGCAGCCCGGCCTCTTCGCTCAGGATCTGCCGCAACGGCCGCTGGAAATAGCCCTTGAGAAAGCGCAATTTATCGCGGCGGGTCAGGCCTATATCCAGGGCGGAAAAGTACAGCGCGGCCAGATCCTTGTTGCGCCAGCGCGAGGTGATCGCCGGGCGGGTCTGGGCGCGGTGCAGATCGATCACCGAGAGCTTGAAGTCATCAAAGGTCACCGGCTTGTCGGTGTGCAGCAGGAAATGGCAGATGTAGCAGTCGCGGTGGTTGACCCCGGCGCGGTGCATCATGCCGGTCATGCGTGCGACTTCGGCGATCAGCGCGCGCTTGAGTCTTGGCTCGGGCGGCTGCTTGATCCAGTTGATGCTGAAATCTTCGAGGCTGACCGTCGGCGCCAGCTCTTCGGTGACGATAAACGAGTGCTGGTCGGCCGGGTTGCTGCCCTTTTCGCCGTACGCGACGGCGGTCATGGTCGGCACGCCGACTTCCTGCAGGCGCTGGATCGCCTTCCACTCCTGGCCCGCGCCGAGTACCGGCAATTTGGCGGTGAGCAGGTTCTTGAAGATTTCGCCCCAGCCGATGCCACGGTGGATTTTCACGAAAAACCCGTTGCCGTCGACTTCCGTGCGCAATGTCCGGCGTGCTTCCAGCTCGCGGTACACCTCGCCCTCGAGTCCCTCGACTTCGGCGAACGGGTCGCGTCCGGCCCAGAGGCTCTTGAACGGTTCAGCCAGCATCAACTTCATTTAAGCGTGCTCCGCCAGAATCACATCGGCCGCGTGCTGCGGCATGCTGTAGAGGTCGGCCGTCTCGGCGAAGGCCAGACCATTGCGGCTCCAGGCCGCCCTTGCTTGAGCGTCGTTCAACATACCGGTCAGGTACTGCGTGAGCTGTGCCTGATCGAACGGTTCGTCCAGCACCAGGCCGGCATCGGCCTCGGCGATGTAATGGGCGTAACCGCACACCGCGCTCACCAGCACCGGCAAACCGGCCACCAGCGCTTCGAGCAGCACGGTGCCGGTGTTTTCGTTGTACGCCGGGTGGATCAACAGATCGGCGCCCAGCAGGAAACGCGGGATATCGCTGCGCCCCTTGAGGAAGGTGACGTTGTCGCCCAGCCCCAAAGTCGCGCTCTGCATCTGGAATAACTTGGGGTCATCCTGGCCAATTACAAACAGCCGGGTGCGTTTCCTCAGCTCGGCGGGCAATGCCGCCAGCGCCTTGAGGCTGCGGTCCACACCCTTGGTCTTGAACCCGGAGCCGATCTGCACCAGCAACAGCTCGTCGTCCTTGAGATTGAATTCGGCGCGGAACCCGGCGCGGATTTCATCGGCATCGGCCGGCCGGCGACGGTCCTGGGCGATACCCGGTGGCAGCAGGTGGAAACGCTCCAGCGGCGTGTCGTAATGCTTGATGAACAGCGGCTGCTGGACCTCGGAAATCATCAACACTTCGGTCTTGGCGTCCTTGGCGAACACCGCGCGTTCGTACTCGGCGAAGTGGCGATAACGGCCCCAGCGGCGGTACAGCGAATTGCGCAGGTTCTGCGCCTTGTCTTCGAAGCAACCGTCGGCGGCGTAGTAGACGTCCAGGCCCGGCATCTTGTTGAAGCCGATCAGGCGATCGACCGGGCGCTTGGCCAGGTCCGCCTCCATCCATTCGCTGAGCTTTTCGTTGCGCCGATGGTTGAAGAACGCCTTGACCGGCGCCACCAGCACTTCGAAACCCGGGGGCACGTCGCCTTCCCAGATCAGCGTGTAGACGCGAATCTGATGGCCGCGCTTCTGGCACTCCAGGGCAATGCGCATGAAATCGCGCTGCAAGCCGCCAAACGGAAAATATTTGTACAGGACAAATGCCAATTGCATCAGCGCAGCTCCTCAGCCATTAACAACGTGCTCAGTCGGCTGGCGACACGCTCGGGGTTCAGACGCGTGAAGCACAACGGCCACTCGCGTTTCAGGTCGAATTGACGGGCATCTTCGGCCGTCGGTTGATAGGTGCACTTCTTTTGCAGGCACGGCGCGCAGGGGAAGTCGCTGGCCAGGTGAATCTGCACTTTGCCATAGGCGCCGGTCAGGCCCGGATTGGTCGGGCCGAACAGCGACAGCGTCGGCACATCCAGCGCGGCGGCCAGATGGCCCAGGCCGGTGTCCACCGCCACGCAGGCCTGAGCGCCGGCCAGCACCTTGCCGACACCCGCCAGGTTCAATTTGGGCAGCACTTCGGCGTGTTTGAAACCGGCGGCGATGCGCTCGGCCCGGGCTTTTTCCTGGGCGTTGCCCCACGGCAGCTTCACGCCGACGCCAAGGTAGCCGACCCGTTCGGTCAGCTCGCGCCAGTAGGCTTCGGGCCAGTGCTTGGTGTCCCAGGTGGTGCCGTGCAGAAACACCACGTACGGGTTCTTGCGCGGCAACTCCACCAGGCGCTCGACGCTCAAGCCATAGTCGCCCAGGCCCTTGGGCAAGTCGTAGCCCAAGGCGATGGCGAACAACTGACGCACTCGCTCCACCGCATGCTGGCCACGGGCAACGGCCAGGCGTCGATCGTAAAAGCGCGCAGCGATGGGCTCGCGTGCCGAGTTTTTATCGAGGCCGGCCACCGGCGCCTTGACGTAACGGGTCAGCCAGGCGCTTTTCAGCAAGCCCTGGGCGTCGATCACCAAGTCATATTTCGTGGCGCGCACGCTTTGCTTGAAGCGCTTCCACTCGCCGCTCTTGATGGTCTGCCAGATGTTTTTGCGCCAGCGACGGATCGCCACCGGAATCACCTTGCCCACCGCCGGATGCCAGGTCGGGATTTCGGCAAAGCCTTCTTCCACCACCCAGTCGAATTTGATGCCGGGGATCGCCCGCGCCGCGTCGGTCAACGCCGGCAACGCGTGAATGACGTCGCCCAGCGAAGAAGTCTTGATCAACAGAACCCGCAAGCTATTTGACCTCGACCACAGTGCCTTGCAACCGCTGCAAGGCTTCGTTCACAGCCTGCGGCATGAGCTGGCGCAGGCAGTTGTAATGGCCGAAACGGCAGGTGCGATCGAAGCACGGGCTGCACTCGATGCCCAGGCGCACGATTTCCACATGCTCGGCCAATGGCGGCGTGAAGCCCGGCGACGTCGACCCGTAGACCGCCACCAGCGGGCGGTTGAGCGCGGCGGCGACGTGCATCAGGCCGGAGTCGTTGGACACCACGGAGTCGGCACAGGACAGCAGGTCGATGGCTTCGGCCAGCGAGGTGCCGCCGCTGAGGTTGACCGACTCTTCGCGCAGGCCGGGAATCAGCCGCGCGCGGATGTCTTCGCCCACGGCGTGATCGTTTTTCGAACCGAACAGCCAGACTTGCCAGCCTTCGCGGATCTTCGCTTCAGCGACCTTGGCGTAATGCTCGGACGGCCAGCGCTTGGACTCGCCGAACTCGGCGCCGGGGCACAGGGCCAACACCGGGCGGTCGAGGGTCAGGCCGAATTTGGCCAGGGCCGCCTCGCGGGTAACCGGGTCGATCTGCAGCGTCGGACGCGGATAGGGTTTCGGCAACTCGACGCCCGGCTCGTAGGCCAGGGCCATGAAGCGTTCGATCATCAGCGGATAGCGATCTTTATCCAGCGTGCGCACGTCATTGAGCAGGCCATAGCGGAATTCGCCACGCCAGCCGGTGCGTTTCGCGATGCCGGCAAAGAACGGAACCAGCGCCGACTTCAGGGAGTTGGGCAGCAGGATCGCCTGGTCGTACTGACCGGCCAGGGATTTGCCGATGCGCCGACGCGTCGCCAGCTCCAGCACGCCGTGACCGAGCGGAAAGCTCAAGGCCTGGCGTACTTCGGGCATGCGCTCAAGAATCGGCCGGCTCCACTCGGGGGCCAGCACGTCGATTTCGCATTGCGGGTGGCGTTGTTTCAAACACTGGAACAGTGTCTGCGCCATCACCATGTCACCGACCCAACTGGGCCCAACGATCAGAATTTTCATGTGGTTTCCATAAACGAACCGGGGAGGCCTACGCCTCCCCGCCTCGAAAATTCTACAGAACAACGCAAATCTACTGTAGGAGCGAGCCTGCTCGCGATGAGCCTGAGAGCGCCGCGGGGCATCAGGCTCGCCGCGTCATCGTTAACGACCATCGCGAGCGAGCTCGCTCCTACAGGGAATATTGGCGTATCGAATATCCCGTTTCAGCCTAGCCCCAGCTCGCGCCAGATCCGCATGACCTGCCGCCGTTCTTCCGCGAACTGGTCAGCCGGTATCACCCCCGGGTTCTTCTGCAGAGCCTGCCGGTGGGCGGCGGAACGGTACGCTTTATACGCTTCACGCAACAGGCCGGCATCTTCGACGGGCATCAGCCCTTCATGCTCCAGCTCTTCCAGAATGCGGATGTTGTCCGTCCAGCGCAGCAATGGCGGGTGTGTTTCCGACCACGCCAGGGCCGCGTATTGCACCATAAATTCAATATCGACGATACCTCCGGCGTCCTGCTTGATATCGAACGGCGCCGTGGCTTCGAAGGCATTTGCCCCGGTGCCGGCCGCCGTGCTCTTGCTGCCGAGGTTATCGCGCATCTTGGCGCGCATCTCGCTGACCTCCTGGCGCAGGGTCGGCAGATCACGCGTCTTGCCCAGTATCGCGGCGCGGACTTTCTCGAAGGCCTGGCCGACATCCTGACTGCCCACCAGCACCCGCGCCCGCACCAGCGCCTGGTGCTCCCAGGTCCAGGCTTCGTTCTCCTGATAGCGGGCAAACGCCCCCAGGGAACTCACCAACAACCCCGACGCACCGGACGGCCGCAGACGCATGTCCACTTCGTACAGCTGGCCGGAGTTGGTCTGCGCTGTCAGCAAGTGAATGATCCGTTGCCCCAGACGGGTGAAAAATTGCGCGCCGTCGATGGGTTTTGGCCCATCGGTCTCGGCCTGCGGATCGCCGTCGTGGATGAACACCAGGTCCAGGTCCGAACCATGCCCGAGTTCCAGGCCGCCGACTTTCCCATAACCGACAATGATGAAGCCGGGATCGCACAAGCTGCCGTCGGTGCGCAGCGGCGTGCCGTACTTGGCCACGGTCTGGCGCCAGGCCAGGGCCAGCACTTGCTCGAGAATCGCTTCGGCGAGCCAGGTCAGATAATCGCTGACTTTCATCAGCGGCAGGCTGCCGGCGATTTCCGAGGCGGCCACCCGCAAGCGGTGCGCCAGCTTGAAGTGGCGCAGGGCTTCCATTTGCTGTTCGAGGTCGTCCTCGGGAATCCGCGTCAGGCGCTCGCGCAGTTCGGCAGCCAGTTCCGGCGCCAATGGCGGCTTGAACAGCCGGCCTTCGTTGAGCAATTCATCGAGCAGCAGCGGGAAACGGGTGATTTGCTCGGCGATCCATGGGCTCGCCGCGCACAGCGTCAGCAAACGCCGCAAGGCGCCGGGGTTCTCGGTCAACAGCACCAGGTACGCAGAACGACGGGCCACGGCTTCGACCAGCGGCAGCACGCGTTCCAGCACCAGGTCCGGATTGGCATGTTCCACGGCCTGCGCGAGCAAACGCGGGATAAAGGCATCGAGACGTTCGCGCCCCAGACGCTGCATCGCCCGCAATTGCGGGCTGCTGCGCAAGCCGGCCAACGCATTCAAGGCCTTGGGAGCATCCTTGAAACCACCTTCTTCCAGCTGGCGGCAAGCGGCCTCATCGTCCTGGGCCTCTTCCCACAACGGCAACCACTCACCGCCGACCACCACTTCGCTTTCGGCGCCCTGCTCTTCGTCGGGATCGGCGATCACCTGCCCGAAGTGCCAGGCCACGCGGCCGCGCCAGTACATCAGTTGTTCGTGGAAGGCCGTCCAGTTGGCGAAACCCAGCATAAAGGCAATGCGCGCCTGATCCTGCTCGCCATCGGGCAACATTTGCGTCTGGCGGTCGGCAATCGCCTGGATCGCGTGTTCGGTGTATCGCAGGAATTCGTAGCCTTCACGCAGCTCGCTGATCACCGCCGGCGGCAGGTAGCCCTGCCCTTCCAGTGTGCTCAGCACCTTTAATAGCGGACGTTGCTGCAAGCTCAGATCGCGGCCGCCGTGAATCAACTGGAACGCCTGGGCAATGAACTCGACTTCGCGAATACCGCCGGAACCCAGCTTGATGTTGTCGGCCATGCCCTTGCGCCGCACTTCCTGCTGGATCAGCTGCTTCATTGTGCGCAGCGCTTCAATGGCGGAGAAGTCCAGGTAACGCCGGTAAACGAACGGCCGCAGCATGTCCTGCAGTTGCGCGCCGGCCACTTGATCGCCGGCCACCACCCGCGACTTGATCATCGCGTAGCGCTCCCAGTCGCGCCCCTGGTCCTGATAATACTGCTCCAGCGCATTGAAACTCAGGACCAGCGCGCCCGACGAACCATACGGACGCAAGCGCATGTCGACGCGGAATACAAAGCCGTCGACGGTCATCGGGTCCAGGGCCTTGATCAGCCGCTGGCCCAGGCGAATGAAGAACTCCTGGTTATCCAGCGCACGTTTCACGCCGACGGTTTCGCCGCCCTCGGGATAGGCGAAAATCAGGTCGATGTCCGACGACAGGTTCAGCTCCACGGCACCGAGCTTGCCCATGCCGAGAATGACCATTTGCTGCGGCTCGCCACTGCGTCGCCCGGTCGGTACGCCGAACTGCTGGCAATGACGCACATACAACCATTGATAGGCCTGATCGATGCTGGCATCGGCCATGTCCGAAAGGTCGCGGCAGGTCTGCACCAGGTCGGCCAGGCGGGTCAGGTCGCGCCAGATGATCCGCACCTGATGGCGCGCACGCTGGCGACGCAAGGCGCGACCAAGCAGATCGTCGGTCTCGGCCACGCTCACGGCGGCCGCGATCTGCGCGCACAACTCTCCGGGAGCGTAGCGGCGGTCCAGCTCACCGGACTGCACCAGCTGCAGCATCATCAAAGGGTCACGGACACACTGTTCAATCACGAAATCGCTGGCAGCTGTCACGCGGGCGAATTGCGCCCAGCGTTCCGGCGTCCAGGCAGACAGCCCGTGGTCATCGTCCAAAGCGGCGACGGCAGCCCGGAACGACTGCTCGGCGCGGGAGACAAACGGCAGGAGAATGGCGGGCAGTTCAGCAAGCGAAGGGAGGCTCATGGTCTATCCTTGATCGGCGTACAACGGACTGCATGTAGTGGTTTTCGAAAACCCACTACCTGAGGGACTGTCGAACAAAAGTTAGAAATAGCTGAAATTTCTTTTATTTTGGCAGCCAGCATCAAGCTTTTACCTTTTGTAGTTGGAAAAAGACCAACCTTAACGATTATTCTCACAACGCAGCCGTGGGCCACAAGCCGCTCATCTGTAGTTTTACTACTCGTATATACATTAGACGGGCTGAAATGCCGGAAGATTTGTAGTAAAACTACACGCCGCCGGAACAACCTGTCGGCAATCCAAGAATTCATAACGTCTGCCCACAAGGCCAGTCGCTAACTCAGGCAACCGATTCTGGTAGCCTTTCCGCCCTGGAGCAAGCCATGCAAGACCTCGATCCCGTCGAAACCCAGGAATGGCTGGACGCCCTGGAATCGGTTCTCGACAAAGAAGGCGAAGACCGTGCTCACTATCTGATGACCCGTATGGGTGAACTCGCGACCCGCAGCGGTTCGCAGTTGCCTTACGCCATCACCACGCCTTACCGCAACACGATCCCCGTTACCCACGAAGCACGCATGCCTGGCGACCTGTTCATGGAACGCCGCATTCGCTCGTTGGTACGCTGGAACGCGATGGCCATGGTAATGCGTACGAACCTGAAAGATTCTGACCTCGGCGGTCACATCTCCAGCTTCGCTTCCAGTGCGACCCTGTATGACATCGGCTTCAACTACTTCTTCCAGGCCCCGACCGATGAACACGGCGGCGACCTGATCTACTTCCAGGGCCACACCTCGCCAGGCGTTTACGCCCGCGCATTCATGGAAGGCCGCATCACCGAAGACCAGATGAACAACTTCCGCCAGGAAGTCGACGGTCAGGGCCTGTCGTCCTACCCGCACCCTTGGCTGATGCCTGACTTCTGGCAGTTCCCGACCGTATCCATGGGTCTGGGCCCGATCCAGGCGATCTACCAGGCACGCTTCATGAAGTACCTGGAACACCGTGGCTTCATCCAGCCGGGCAAACAGAAAGTCTGGTGCTTCCTGGGCGACGGCGAGTGCGACGAGCCGGAATCCCTGGGCGCGATCTCCCTGGCCGGCCGCGAGAAGCTGGACAACCTGATCTTCGTCATCAACTGCAACCTGCAGCGCCTCGACGGCCCGGTTCGCGGCAACGGCAAGATCATCCAGGAACTCGAAGGTGTGTTCCGCGGTGCTCAGTGGAACGTGACCAAAGTCATCTGGGGCCGTTTCTGGGACCCACTACTGGCCAAGGACGTCGACGGCATCCTGCAACGTCGCATGGACGAAGTCATCGACGGCGAGTACCAGAATTACAAAGCCAAAGACGGCGCGTTCGTACGTGAACACTTCTTCAACACGCCGGAACTCAAGGCGATGGTCGAAGACCTGTCCGACGACGAGATCTGGAAGCTCAACCGTGGCGGCCACGACCCGTACAAGGTCTACGCGGCGTACCACGAAGCGGTCAACCACAAAGAACAACCAACCGTCATCCTGGCCAAGACCATCAAGGGTTATGGCACCGGTGCCGGCGAAGCGAAGAACACCGCGCACAACACCAAGAAGGTCGATGTCGAAAGCCTGAAGTTGTTCCGCGATCGTTTCGACATCCCGGTCAAGGACGATGAACTGGAAAACCTGCCGTTCTTCAAACCGGAAGAAGGCAGCGCCGAAGCC
Organism: Pseudomonas sp. S2_H10; assembly: GCF_054668285.1. Lineage (NCBI taxonomy): Bacteria > Pseudomonadati > Pseudomonadota > Gammaproteobacteria > Pseudomonadales > Pseudomonadaceae > Pseudomonas > Pseudomonas sp. S2_H10. The sequence continues at coordinate 4,178,228 of NZ_CP162754.1, read as the reverse complement.
CGTTACCTGAGCGAGCGCCGTACCGCACTGGGCGGTTTCGTGCCACAGCGCCGCGCGCAAAGCTTCAGCGTTCCGACTCCGCCACTGGATACCCTCAAGGCAATCCTGGACGGCTCGGGCGACCGTGAAATCTCCACCACCATGGCCTTCGTGCGCATCCTCGCGCAACTGGTCAAGGACAAGGAAATCGGTCCGCGCATCGTGCCGATCATCCCGGACGAAGCCCGTACCTTCGGTATGGAAGGCATGTTCCGTCAGTTGGGCATCTACTCCTCCGTCGGCCAGCTCTACGAGCCAGTCGATAAAGACCAAGTGATGTTCTACAAGGAAGACCAGAAGGGCCAGATCCTCGAAGAAGGCATCAACGAAGCGGGCGCCATGAGCTCCTTCATCGCTGCCGGTACTTCGTACTCCAGCCACAACCAGCCGATGCTGCCGTTCTACATCTTCTACTCGATGTTCGGCTTCCAGCGTATCGGTGACCTGGCCTGGGCCGCTGGCGACAGCCGTACCCGTGGCTTCCTGATCGGCGGCACCGCCGGCCGTACCACCCTGAACGGTGAAGGCCTGCAACACGAAGACGGTCACAGCCATCTGCTGGCCTCGACCATCCCGAACTGCCGCACCTACGATCCAACCTACGGCTACGAGCTGGCGGTGATCATTCAGGACGGCATGAAGAAGATGACCGAAGAGCAACAGGACGTCTTCTACTACATCACCGTGATGAACGAGTCGTACCAGCAGCCAGCCATGCCGGCCGGTGCCGAAGAAGGCATCAAGAAAGGCATGTACCTGCTCGAAGAAGACAACCGCGAAGCGGCGCACCACGTTCAGCTGATGGGCTCCGGCACCATCCTGCGTGAAGTCCGTGAAGCAGCGAAGATCCTGCGTGAAGAGTTCAACGTCGGCGCCGACGTGTGGAGCGTTACCAGCTTCAACGAACTGCGTCGCGACGGCCTGGCCGTTGAGCGCACCAACCGTCTGCACCCGGGCCAGAAGCCTAAGCTGAGCTTTGTGGAAGAGTGCCTGAACGGCCGTAAAGGTCCGGTCATCGCATCGACCGACTACATGAAACTGTTCGCCGAGCAGATCCGTCAGTGGGTACCGTCCAAGGAATTCAAAGTCCTGGGCACCGACGGTTTCGGCCGCAGCGACAGCCGCAAGAAACTGCGTCATTTCTTCGAAGTCGACCGTCATTTCGTGGTGTTGGCAGCCCTGGAAGCACTGGCTGACCGTGGTGACATCGAACCTAAAGTGGTGGCTGAAGCCATCGCCAAGTTCGGTATCAACCCGGAAAAACGCAACCCACTGGACTGCTGAGGAGAGATTCTGTGAGCGAACTCATTCGCGTACCTGACATCGGCAGCGGTGAAGGTGAAGTAATTGAACTGTTTGTGAAGGTCGGCGACCGTATCGAAGCCGACCAGAGCATCCTGACACTTGAGTCGGACAAGGCGAGCATGGAAGTGCCTGCGCCGAAGGCCGGTATCATCAAGAGCCTGAAAGTGAAGCTGGGCGATCGCCTGAAAGAAGGCGACGAACTGCTCGAGCTGGAAGTCGAAGGTGCCGCTGCTGCTCCTGCGGCTGCCGCTGCACCAGCGGCCAAGGCTGAAGCCAAGCCGGCTGCAGCCCCTGCCGCCGCGGCACCTGCTGCTGCGCCGGCTGCCGCCAGCGTTCAGCAAGTGCACGTGCCGGACATCGGTTCGTCGGGCAAGGCCCAGATCATCGAGATCCAGGTCAAGGTCGGCGACACCGTTGTGGCCGACCAGTCGCTGATCACCCTGGAATCCGACAAGGCCAGCATGGAAATCCCGTCGCCTGCCGCTGGCGTGGTCAAGGCCATCAGCGTCAAGCTCAACGACGAAGTCGGCACTGGCGACCTGATCCTGGACCTGGAAGTGGCAGGTGCTGCGGCACCGGCAGCTGCTCCGGCCCAGGCTGCCGCTCCAGCTGCCGCCGCTGCGCCTGCTCCTACAGCAGCTCCGGCTGCACCGGTTGCCGACAGCGTTCAGGACATCCACGTTCCGGACATCGGTTCGTCGGGCAAGGCCAAGATCATCGAAGTCCTGGTCAAGGCCGGCGACACCGTTGTGGCCGACCAGTCGCTGATCACCCTGGAGTCCGACAAGGCCAGCATGGAAATTCCATCGCCTGCCGCTGGCGTGGTGGAAAGCGTTTCCATCAAGCTCGATGACGAAGTCGGCACCGGCGACCTGATCCTCAAGCTGAAAGTCAAAGGCGCCGCTCCGGCCGCTGCACCGGCACCTGCCGCTGCTGCTCCGAGTGCAGCGGCTCCAGCTGCTGCTCCTGCCGCCGCTGCACCTGCTGCTGCCCCGGCCGCTGCTCCAGCCAAGCCTGGTGCAAAAGTTCACGCCGGCCCTGCCGTGCGTCAACTGGCCCGCGAGTTCGGCGTCGAGCTGAACGCCGTTGGCGCCAGCGGTCCACACGGTCGCATCCTGAAGGAAGACGTGCAGGTTTACGTCAAGGCCATGATGCAAAAGGCCAAGGAAGCACCGGCCGCTGCTGCTGGCGCAACCGGTGGCGCGGGCATCCCGCCGATTCCGGTCGTGGACTTCAGCCGCTTCGGTGAAATCGAAGAAGTGCCGATGACCCGCCTGATGCAGGTCGGCGCCGCCAACCTGCACCGCAGCTGGCTGAACGTGCCGCACGTGACGCAATTCGATTCGGCGGATATCACCGAGCTCGAAGCGTTCCGCGTTGCCCAGAAAGCCGTTGCCGAGAAGGCCGGCGTCAAGCTGACCGTCCTGCCGCTGCTGCTCAAGACCTGTGCGCACCTGCTCAAGGAACTGCCGGACTTCAACAGCTCGCTGGCGCCAAGCGGCAAAGCGATCATCCGCAAGAAATACGTGAACATCGGCTTCGCCGTCGACACCCCGGATGGCCTGCTGGTACCGGTCATCAAGAACGTCGACCAGAAAAGCCTGCTGCAACTGGCCGCCGAGGCCGCTTCCCTGGCTGAAAAAGCCCGGACCAAGAAGCTCTCGTCGGACGAGATGCAAGGCGCCTGCTTCACCATTTCCAGCCTCGGCCACATTGGCGGCACCGGCTTCACGCCGATCGTCAACGCGCCGGAAGTGGCGATCCTCGGTGTTTCCAAGGCAACCATCCAGCCAGTCTGGGACGGTAAAGCCTTCCAGCCGAAACTGATGCTGCCACTGTCGCTGTCCTACGATCACCGTGTGATCAACGGCGCCGCTGCCGCACGCTTCACCAAGCGTCTGAGCGACCTGTTGGGCGACATCCGCACCATGCTCCTGTAACACCGACCGGCCCTCCTTCACCGGAGGGCCAGTTGCGTTCCACGTTTCCGAGCGCCACGCTCGTACCTCAACCCCGCCAATTTGGCGGGGCTTTTTTTTGGTTATTTCACTGGCTTGGAGGTCACTTCATTTTCAGCGTGGGCATGGTCCCTTGTAGGAGCCGGCTTGCTGGCGATGGTCGTTAACGATAACGCGTGTAAACCGGATAAACGCGGCGCACTTGAGTCCATCGCCGGCAAGCCGGCTCCTACAGGTATTGCGTTGTCGGTGTTTCCCGGGATTGCATGAAGTTCCTGTTTCATACGCCTTCCTACATTTGTGGCTGATATCGCCCACAACTCGAATCCATTTCTGCCAGATATTTATTCAGGCCAAATAACTAGTCTTGGCTGAATACCCTCCATTACATCCGAAACAACCAACTACCCATTAACTGGCAGCGAATGGACTCAAACATGTTAAAACCAACTGTTGGGCCAATTAGTGGCCACACTACAACCAATCATGCGCGTATATTTGTGCGCGGCGCAGCGCAAGAGAGTGCACCCGTATTTGCCGGCATCCGTTATCGGCAATCCGGGCATGAACAATGGATCGAAACCATCTTTACAAGACTGACAAGTCTGCAGGACATGTCCGATGTCCTTGTTCTCGATAACCTCGCGCCCGATACCGAATATGAATACCAGGCCGGCTGGTTCAGTACCGAGAGTGCCGGGCACACCGCAGATTCACTGCAGGAACTGCCGCTGCGATGGCCGCAGGAACTCTATCGCCTGCGTACGCGCTCCGCCACGTCCACCACGCCACGTGGCTATTTCGTCGGTTCATGCCGCTACCTGAGAATGACCGCCGGCGTTGCGTCGGCGCCAGAGTGGGGCGACCGGATATTCGCCTCGATTGCGCAATTGGCAGAACAAGCCGACCCTCCGGTCAGCGCGATGTTGATGGCTGGCGATCAGATCTATGTCGACGATTTGAATTTTTTCGCGCCTGATCGTGAATATCAGCAAATACTCGCGAAATACCGTGCGGCGTTCTCTCAGCCACATATTTCCAGATTAATGGCCAATGTATCGACTTACATGATCCTCGACGATCACGAAATTGAAGACAACTGGCCAGACAAGAAAAGATCAGGCGATGATATTTTATATAACAACGCCATAAGTGCTTATGAGATATATCAAGCCAGCCACAGCCCGGTATTTGAATTACTTGACGACGGCCGGATCAGCCGACTGGCGAAGCACTATTGGTATCAGTTCACCGATGGCGATATCGAATGGTTTGTCACCGATAGTCGCACCCGGCGCAATCTATCGGCCGATGATCGGCGCCTGCTGGATGTCGAACAGGAATATGCCCTGTGCCAATGGCTGATCAACAGCCCGGCGCGGGTCAAACTGGTGGTCACCAGCGTGATGTTCTTCCCCGATGCCAGGCAAAACGGGGATGACGCCTGGGCCGGATTTCCCGAGCAACGGCTGCGGTTGCTGGAGACCATTCGTACGCACCGGCTGAAGAATGTCATATTCGTTGCCGGTGACGTCCACGCCTCCATGACCAGCCGACTGACCCACAGCGAAGACCCGGACTTCGAAGTGCACACCATCGTTTCGTCGCCCTTGTGCAACTCCAGGCTGCTGCCCTATGCCAGTCAATCCGGCTTTATCCTCGACCGTCCGCTGGCACGCACCGCCGCAGGCGAATATCGGCAGGAATTGACCGGTAAAGTCATCAGTCAGGATAACTTCGCGCATCTGGTCATCGACGCAAAACGCATCCGGGTCAATTACCACGATCGCGATGGCAAGCTATTGCAATCGACAGGCATTGAATTGCGTTGACGGCAAAAATCACGGCCTTCGAGACGACTCCGAAGGCTGCGATCTGATCAATAGCAATACTTTTTACTGGAAACTGCAGAAATCTTCGCACCTGCCGACATATTCTTATAGCACTTGGCCTTCATCTCTCTTGTCAGTCGGTGTCGCAATGATGCAACCTTGCCGCAGGCAACAGTAAAGAGGGCGTGAGCCCAGCGCGTTCAGCATATTCGAAGCGAGTTTCCCTCCATGAAAAGCCAACCCGATGCCGCCAGCCGTATGGTGGCCGAGGTAGTGACGCAGTTGCCTGTGCCCTCGCGGCTCGGCATGCTGCGTTTCGAACGGCTTAATGAACCCAGCTGGGCGCTGCTGTTTCTCGATCCCAATTGCGAACGCCAGTTCGGCCTGCCGGCCGTGGAGCTGTGTGCGCTGGTGGGTTCGCCCTACGCCAGCCTGATGGAACCGGAAGCGCGCTATCAACTTCACGATGCGATCCAGCAACAGCTGACCCAAAGCACGCATTACCTGATCCGCTACACCCTGCACACGGCCTCGGGCTCCCTGAATCTGCTGGAGCTGGGCGAAGCCTACAAACAACACAATCGCCACCTGTTGCGCGGCTACCTGCTGGTCATTGACGGCCTGTTCGAGGATGACCCGCTGCAACCGGCCCTGGATCTGGAAACCCAGAACTCGCGCCTGCAAATCGCCCTGGAGCTCAATCAGCGCGCCCAGCAGGAGCAACTGCTGCATCTGGACCGGGTACGTGCCCAGCAGGACCTGATCCTGCTGCTGACCCGTCAACGCTACAGCAGCAACAACTCCTTGCGCGAAGCTGCCGAGCTGATCACCCGCAGCGCCTGCGACATTTACCAAATCGACTGCGCCAGCCTGTGGAGCCTCGAAGGCTCGATGCTGGTGCCGATCTCGGCCTATCACCGTGCGAATCAGGAATACCTGCTGCCGCAGCCGATCGACGTCAGCGTTTTCCCCGATTACCTCGACGCCTTGCACACCGGCCGCGCCATCGACGCCCATAACGCCATGCGCGACCCGCGCACCCGGGAGATGGCCGAGAGCCTGCGCCCGCGCGACGTCAACGCAATGCTCGACGCCAGTATCCGTGTCGATGGCCAGGTCGTTGGCGTTCTGTGCCTGGAGCAGACCGGCGCGACCCGCGCCTGGCAATCTGATGAAATCGCCTTCGCCGGCGAACTCGCCGACCAGTTTGCCCAGGTCATCAGCAACCACAACCGCCGAACCGCCACCAGCGCCCTGCACCTGTTTCAGCGTGCCGTCGAACAGAGTGCCAACGCCTTTTTGCTGGTCAACTGCGATGGCGTGGTGGAGTACGTCAACCCGAGCTTCACCGCGATCACCCAGTATTCAACCGAAGAAGTGCACGGTCAGCGCCTGTCGGAACTACCGGCCCTGGAGAACCTCAGCGAACTGCTGTTCGACGCGCCCTCGGCGCTGGCCAAGAGCAACAGCTGGCAGGGCGAATTCAAGAGCCGCCGGAAAAACCTCGAACCCTACTGGGGCCAGTTGTCGATCTCCAAGGTTTACGGCGACAACCGCGAACTGACCCACTACATCGGCATCTACGAAGACATCACCCAGACCAAGCTGGCCCAGCAGCGCATCGAGCGCCTGGCCTACACGGACAACCTGACCAATCTCGGCAACCGCCCGGCCTTCATCCGCAACCTCGATGAACGCTTCGCCCGGGACAGCGACGCGCCGATCAGCCTGTTGCTGGTGGACATCGACAACTTCAAGCGGATCAACGACAGCCTCGGCCACCAGACCGGCGACAAACTGCTGATCAGCCTGGCCCGGCGCCTACGCAACAGCTTGATCCCGAGCGGCAGCCTGGCGCGATTCGCCAGTAACGAATTCGCCGTATTGCTGGACAACAGCGACCTCACGGTGGGCCAGCAAGTGGCCAACCAACTGCTGGCGACCCTCGACAAACCGATGTTCGTCGACAACCAGTTGATCAGCGTCACCGGCTCCGTGGGCCTGGCCTGCGCGCCGCTGCACGGGCGCGACCCGCAAACCCTGATGCGCAACGCCGGCCTGGCGCTGCACAAGGCCAAGGCCAACGGCAAACACCAGGTGCAAGTGTTCACCGAAGCGCTGAACGCCGAGGCCAGCTACAAGCTGTTCGTCGAAAACAACCTGCGCCGCGCCCTGACCCAGAACGAACTTGATGTGTTCTACCAGCCCAAGCTGTGCCTGCGCAGCGGTCGCCTGCTGGGCATGGAAGCGTTGCTGCGCTGGGACCATCCGGAAAAGGGCATGATCCGCCCTGACCAGTTCATCAGCGTCGCCGAAGAAACCGGCCTGATCATTCCGATCGGCAAATGGATCGCCCGCCAGGCCTGCCGCATGAGCAAAGCGCTGACCGCCGCCGGCCTGGGTAACCTGCAAGTGGCGATCAACCTGTCGCCCAAGCAGTTCTCCGATCCGGACCTGGTGGCCTCCATCGCCAACATCCTCAAGGAAGAAGCCCTGCCGGCTCATTTGCTGGAGCTTGAGCTGACTGAGGGCCTGCTGCTGGAAGCCACCGAAGACACCCACCTGCAGCTCGACCAGCTCAAGCGCCTGGGCCTGACCCTGGCCATGGACGACTTCGGCACCGGTTACTCGTCGCTCAGCTACTTGAAAAAATTCCCCATCGACATCATCAAGATAGATCGAAGCTTCATCCACGAAATCCCGGACAACCAGGACGACATGGAAATCACCTCCGCGGTGATCGCCATGGCCCACAACCTGAAGCTCAAGGTCGTGGCTGAAGGCGTCGAAACCGCCGAGCAGTTGTCGTTCCTGCGCCGTCACCGCTGCGACGTCGGCCAGGGCTACCTGTTCGACCGTCCGATCCCGGGCAACGAGCTGATCGAAAAGCTCAAACGCTACCCGCGTGGCCCAATCGCCTGACAGCGACCCAACTCTCGGGCAAACTGTTTGTCTGTCTAATTATCCTGACTGAGAGGACTGATCATGGTTCTGCGCTCGGAAATCCTGGTGAACAAAAACGTGCTCCCTACTAAAGAACAAGCTCTGCCTGGCCGCGAAACCCCGATGAACCTGCCGGAAAGACATTTCGTCCACGACGCCCCGCTACTGGGCCCGTTCGCCTCCGATGTCGACTTTGCAATCTTCGGCCTCGGCTGCTTCTGGGGCGCAGAACGTCGCTTCTGGCAGCGTGAAGGCGTGGTCAGCACCGTGGTGGGTTACGCCGGCGGCTTCACGCCAAACCCTACGTATGAAGAAGTCTGCTCAGGCCTGACCGGCCACACCGAAGTGGTGCTGGTGGTCTACGAGCCGGCAAAAGTCAGTTACGAAGAATTGCTGAAGATGTTCTGGGAACTGCACAACCCGACCCAGGGCATGCGCCAGGGCAACGACATCGGCACCCAGTATCGCTCGGTGATCTATGCGACCAACCCGACGCAACTGGCCGCCGCCGAACACAGCAAAGAAGTGTTCCAGGTCGAACTGACCAAGGCCGGCAAAGGCGTCATCACCACCGAAATCGAAGAAGCCCCAACGGTTTATTTCGCCGAGGCGTATCACCAGCAGTATCTGGCGAAGAACCCTGAAGGTTATTGCGGGATTGGCGGTACGGGCGTGACCTGCCCGATCTGACACAAAGCACTTTTAGGAGCCGGCTTGCTGGCGATGGCGGCAGACTGTCCAGCGGTGAACTCTGGACTGCTATCGCCAGCAAGCCGGCTCCTACGGGCCGAGCATTACTCGGCAATCAACCAATCCATCCGCCAGCCACCCTGGGTCTGGCCAAGCTTCTCGGACAACCACGGCAGCAGTTCACGCAACTCTTCCTCCAGCCCCCACGGCGGATTGGCAATCGCCAGCCCGGAACCGTTCAGGCTGTTCGGCGTATCCAGCGGATGCACCAGCAACTCCACGCGCAACAACTTCGGCGCACCGGTACCGGCCAGGTCCTGGTAGAAACGACGCAGCGCGCGCTGATCCTTCACCGGGTACCAGATAGCCGCCACGGTCTGGCGCATCCGGCCAATCGCCTCTTTCAGCGACGCGGCACAGCGCTGCATCTCGTCGAGCTTCTCGAACGGCGGATCGATCAGCATCACCGCACGCTTCTCCGGCACGGGCAGCAAGGCCCGGGGCACATGCCAGCCTTCGCCCAGGTGCACCTTGACCCGGCGATCACCGGCCATGTTGTCCTTGAGCAGCACGCCATCTTCCGGATGCTTCTCGTTGAGCAACACACGGTCCTGCGGACGAGTCAGGCGCCTCGCCAGCTCCGGCGACCCCGGGTAATAGCGCAACTGGCCATCCGGGTTCATCTCATGCAGCACCTGCATGTAATCAGCGGTCAGGATCGGCAGATCCGGCTGATCCCACAAACGCGCAATGCCTTCCAGGTACTCGCCGGTACGGCTGGCCTGATCACCCTGAAGGTCATACAGACCGATGCCAGCGTGGGTGTCGAGATAGGCAAACGGCTGCTCCTTGCGCGACATCAGGGCGATGAGGCGGGTCAAGGTCAGGTGTTTGAACACATCGGCGTGATTGCCGGCATGGAAGGCGTGACGATAATTCATGATTGCTCCTGCGCAGGCCGGGAAGTTTACCTTTTACCGGCCGGCAAGTCAGGGATTGGCGGCCAAGCGGCCCTGACAAATGACTTGCAAGGGCGCAAACCTGTAGGAGCCGGCTTGCTGGCGATGGCGGTGTATCAATCAACATGGATAACGTCTGACACACCGCTATCGCCAGCAAGCCGGCTCCTACAGATATCAGGCGTACTTGCCGCTACTGCGAAGGCTACGCCCGCAACCGCCGCCCAACCACTTCCAGCACATCACAGCCATCGCGCAACGAAATGGCGCAGAGCAAGGCGAAATCGCTGAGGATGAAGGACTCGCACTCGATCGAACCGCGCATGGACAGATTCTCAAGCACTTGGGTGACTGCGCGGATTCTGTAGTTGGCAGTGTCGGCGAGGATGTCGAGTGGCGCCTGGGTATCGACGAACAGGGTGGGCATGTCGGTGCAGTTGCTGGTCAATGCCATGAAGCGGTTGTCGGGATAGGGAGTTGGTTTTTCGTAGGGTGGGTCGGGATAAATTGTTTTCATTTTTTAACCTCTGGTAGAAGTGGGACTACCATCGGCCTTCCTACGGGCTTGGGTGGCAGCCATACGCGGGGTAGGAATATCGAGACCAGAGAACTCGACCACGCCGAAGCGTGCCCGCGCACAGCCGCCGCAACAGATCTTACGGTCGCACGTTAGTGGCCGCAAATCAGGTGTCGATGCCAAGCGTGTCTCATGGTCTTAACGGGTTCCTACACCCCACCACTGAATTGTCAGTGGCCGCTAAAGACTATCGATGGAACTCGCATCGCACCACTTCATGAAAACCGCTACGTTTTGAAGGAAACGTCCTAGGACCTTGCCCGGAAAATTCGCAGCAGCCCCAGTGCGTGCTTTATTAAATCGTGCCAATAATTTTTCCAATGCACCACACTAAAAATAGTGCACCTGAGAGTAATATTACGCTCCGCCACAAAATAACCAGCTTGCACTTTATTGGCTTTGGAAGACTCTCTATGTCCTCAGCACTGATACTGCCGTTTTCGATACCTTCACGTGGTGCTGAGACGTAATGGGCAATGCTGCTGATCATCCTCAACCGCCACCATGGCCCGCCGCGTCGCCAGAAAGCGAGAGCCGTAATTGCTGGGCTGTTTTTTAGGTGCTCGAAAAGTATATCTATCTTGGTGTAAGCCATATGAAGTGCTACTACGATCCAGACGAAAATCAGCAGGAGGATTCCGCCTCCAATAAAACCGAATATCGTCTCCGTTTTGCTCATCTCGTTGCCTCGTAGATAACGTCACCAATCCACTCGCCAACGCCGCTACCTACTACTCCGCCCACCAAGGCCCCTGTTGTTACCGTCACAGCGGTGCACACCCCGGTCCCCAAGCCGCCATTAGTTACCCCGAGTGCAATGCAGAGCCTACCGGTGGCCTTTACCGACAAAACAGCGCCCGCGGCGGCACCTCCCATGATCCCGCCAGAAAAGCTTCCCGCCTCAGTAAACCTGATTCGCTCGCATGCTTCGGCACGCCCTGCAGCACATACCTCCTGAACGTTCGAGACAGATACCCCTCCACCGACAGCAGTACCTAGCCAACCGCCGTATTTAACGTATTTAGAAGCCTTCGCCACACCTTCTAGATGCGTGGCATGACCGGGTATTTGCCCGGAAGGACTGGCATTGCTCCAGTGATAAACCAGGCTTTGACTGGAGATGCCCAGCATATTTTTCAAATTGATGTGGTCGGGAAACCCAATTCCCTTGCGGGTCAGCGTCGTCATATGGCTGTTGAGTTGTGCAAGCAAACGCTGTCGCTCTACAAAAAAGGCCGGCGAGCGCAGATGCCCATCTCTTTGGAGCGTCGTCTGTTGCAAGACTTCAATCTCCCTCAAGGCATTGCCGACGTTATCCAGATTATTTTTGAAAATACTCGCGCCGACGCCAATGGCGCCAGATCCGAAGGCCAAGATCGTCTGAATGGCATCCCGGTGTTGCACCATGAAATCCGCTTCTTCCGGGCTAAGCGTTTCAAGCACCTGATTGGTCCTGGCTGCCACATCCATAAGCAGCGCTTCTTCACGGGTGCACTGGTAGTTATTGGGATCGCTCAGCACGATCAGCGAGCCGGCTTTGACGTCGCGCAGGTTGGGATTGAGCAATTCGAATTTGCCCATCACTGCCGGGTCGCGAAGAGTGAAAAGCGAGGCCTCAAGCTGTTCGCGGGTGGTGCTCTTCGGAACGATGTAGAAGCCCGGCTCTACTAACTCTGCGCTGTTGTCACGCACCGGCACGGGAAGTGTTGGCATCGGCGCAAAGCTGGATGATCGTGACGCTACCGGAGCCCTCGCAGCGACAGGCTCGGCTTGCGCAGTAGCGGTTCGCGTGGTGTGTGGTGCAGCACTGCGCTCGGACTGGTAGCCCGCCGTGTCCTGCGACGGGATAAGCCCGGCTCTGCAAGAACAACTACTGAAGCTATCCAGCGACCCCGCCACCATCCTGCCATTGCTTTTGATGTAGGAAACACCGCCAGCAATCACGTAGATTTTATTGTCTTTGCCGCAGGAAACCCGGTCACCGTCGCGCGCATGGGCGAAGCCAAACATCATGATGTGAGTATCGCCCTCCAGAACTTTGCCGCCGCAGGTGGTCTTGTCGCCCTCACGAATGAAGTATCCCTTTGCCATTTACTGATCTCCCTCTCTACTGGCGCCTCAGTCGTGGGAAGCGCGCTACGTCTAACGATGGATAACGCCGACTCGGGAAGAGCGGGCTAACGCAAAGTACGTGGACAGGGAGGAAACTCAATACGGCCGGGAAAATCAGGAAATTTCTCACGATTAGGACTGAAAAGGACCACGGACACTGGAAGTCCAATGCCCGCTCCTTATATCAAGGGTGCAAAAAAAACGGCCCGCAACCTGAGGCTGCGAGCCGTTCTTTCATCCGCGATGGGATGACCTCAAACGATTACTTGTTCAAGCGGTAATCATTCTCTGCCGCCGCAAAACGCTGGAACATGCCGGCAGTCGGCGTGCCCATTTTGCTGACGAAGTAGATCGCCAGGCTGGCGAAGATGAAGCCTGGGATGATTTCGTACAGGCCCAGCAGTTCGAAGTGTTTCCAGACGATCACGGTGATCGCGCCGACCAGGATGCCGGCCAGTGCGCCGTTGCGGGTCATGTCTTTCCAGATCACGGAGATCAGTACGACCGGACCGAATGCGGCACCGAAACCGGCCCAGGCGTAGCTCACCAGGCCCAGTACGCGGTTTTCCGGGTTGGATGCCAGAGCGATGGCGATCAGGGCAACCAGCAGCACCATGGCGCGACCGACCCAGACCAGCTCGACCTGGGAAGCGGATTTACGCAGGAAGGTCTTGTAGAAGTCTTCGGTCAGGGCGCTCGAGCACACCAGCAACTGGCAGCTCAGGGTGCTCATCACCGCGGCCAGAATGGCCGACAGCAGGATACCCGCGATCCATGGGTTGAACAGGATCTTGGCCAGCTCGATGAACACACGCTCGTGGTTCTCGGTGACTGCGCCAGCCATGTCCGGGTGCGCCGAGAAGTAGGCGATACCGAAGAAGCCGACGGCCACGGTGCCGCCCAGGCACAGGATCATCCAGGTCATGGAAATGCGACGGGCCTTGGCGATCGATTTAACCGAATCGGCAGCCATGAAGCGCGCCAGGATGTGCGGCTGGCCGAAGTAGCCCAGACCCCAGCCCATCAGCGAGATGATGCCGATGAAAGTGGTGCCCTTGAGCATGTCGAAGTTGCTTGGATCCTGTGCTTCGATCGCCAGGAACGTGGTGTCTACACCGCCGGTAGCCAGCAGCACGATGATCGGCGTCAGGATCAGCGCGAAGATCATCAGGGTGGCTTGTACGGTATCGGTCCAGCTCACTGCCAGGAAACCACCGATGAAGGTGTAGGCAATCGTCGCCGCAGCACCGGCCCACAGCGCAGTCTCGTAGGACATGCCGAAGGTGCTTTCGAACAGACGGGCACCGGCCACGATGCCGGAAGCGCAGTAGATGGTGAAGAACACCAGGATCACGACCGCGGAGATGATCCGCAGCAGGCCGCTCTTGTCTTCGAAACGGCTGGCGAAGTAGTCCGGCAGGGTCAGCGCATCACCGTTGTGCTCGGTCTGCACACGCAGACGGCCGGCGACGAACAGCCAGTTCAGGTAGGCGCCGACGATCAGGCCGATGGCGATCCAGCTCTCGGACAAGCCGGACATGTAGATGGCGCCGGGCAAGCCCATCAACAACCAGCCGCTCATGTCGGAAGCACCGGCGGACAGTGCAGTCACGACGCTGCCCAGGCTGCGGCCGCCCAGGATGTAGTCGGAAAGGTTGTTGGTGGAGCGATAGGCCATCAGGCCGATCAGCACCATTGCTGCGATGTAGATCACGAACGTGATCAGGGTTGGATTGCTTACGCTCATTAAGTTACGCCCTGGCTTTGTTTTTATGTAGCGGCGGCTGGTGAACCGCTCGCAAACGCATACGTTTGACAGACGATTCGGGGGGCCACGCATTTATGACTGATGTTTCCCCAGGAAAGCCATCAGCCGGAGCACCTGGGTTTCCCGGGTTGCACCTTGGGCGCGAATGCTATTCAACAAAGCAAATAAGGTGCAACCAGTTTCTCGAGAATAAGTTGCACCCAGTCGGAAATAAATTTCAAAGCCGGTTTTTTGCTCCTTTTCGGAGCAAGAAAGAGCGCTGACCAACCTAAAAAGCACCAAGCAAATGCAGCACCGCCGTACCAGAATTTATTTCCTGACGAACTGCGTAATATTCCGACAAAAAAAGGGTTGCACCCGGTTGCACCTCAACAGTCGCACGGCTAATCTTGCCGCCAGCTGATGCCACGCAGTCGTGGCAAACATGAGGATAAAAACATGGCTACCACCACCCTTGGGGTCAAACTTGACGACCCGACCCGCGAACGCCTCAAGGCTGCCGCGACCTCGATTGATCGCACGCCGCACTGGCTGATCAAGCAGGCAATCTTCAATTACCTGGAAAAACTCGAGGGTGGTGCAACCCTGACCGAGCTGAGCGGTTTGACCAAGGATTCCGACGACAACGTCGATGCGCCTCTGGATCACGCCCACCAGTGCTTCCTCGAATTCGCCGAAAGCATCCTGCCGCAATCGGTGCTGCGTGCATCGATCACCGCCGCCTACCGTCGCCCTGAGCCGGAAGTCGTGCCGATGCTGATCGAGCAGGCGCGCCTGCCGGCACCGATGGCGGAAGCCACCAACAAGCTCGCTGCCTCCATCGCGGAAAAACTGCGCAACCAGAAGAGCGCTGGCGGCCGTGCCGGCATCGTCCAGGGCCTGCTGCAGGAGTTCTCCCTGTCGTCCCAGGAAGGCGTGGCGCTGATGTGCCTGGCCGAAGCGCTGCTGCGCATCCCGGACAAAGGCACCCGCGACGCGCTGATCCGCGACAAGATCAGCACCGGCAACTGGCATCCGCACCTGGGCAACAGCCCGTCGCTGTTCGTCAACGCCGCCACCTGGGGCCTGCTGCTGACCGGCAAGCTGGTGTCCACGCACAACGAAGCCGGCCTGACTTCCTCCCTGAGCCGCATCATCGGCAAGAGCGGCGAGCCGATGATCCGCAAGGGCGTCGACATGGCCATGCGCCTGATGGGCGAGCAGTTCGTCACCGGCGAAACCATCGCCGAAGCCCTGGCCAATGCGAGCAAGTTCGAAGCCAAGGGTTTCCGTTATTCCTACGACATGCTGGGTGAAGCCGCACTCACCGAGCACGACGCGCAGAAGTACCTGGCCTCGTACGAACAAGCCATCCACTCGATCGGCAAAGCCTCCCACGGTCGCGGGATTTATGAAGGCCCGGGCATTTCGATCAAGCTGTCGGCCCTGCACCCGCGCTACAGCCGCGCCCAGTACGAGCGCGTGATGGACGAACTGTACCCGCGCCTGCTGTCGCTGACCCTGCTGGCCAAGCAATACGACATCGGCCTGAACATCGACGCCGAAGAAGCCGACCGCCTCGAGCTGTCGCTGGATCTGCTCGAGCGCCTGTGCTTCGAGCCGCAACTGACCGGCTGGAACGGCATCGGCTTCGTCATCCAGGCTTACCAGAAGCGTTGCCCGTACGTGATCGACTACGTGATCGACCTGGCTCGCCGCAGCCGTCATCGCCTGATGATCCGCCTGGTGAAAGGCGCGTACTGGGACAGCGAGATCAAGCGCGCCCAGGTCGAAGGTCTGGAAGGCTACCCGGTCTACACCCGCAAGGTGTACACCGACGTTTCCTACATCGCTTGCGCCCGCAAGCTGCTGTCGGTACCGGAAGTCATCTACCCGCAGTTCGCCACGCACAACGCCCACACCCTGTCGGCCATTTATCACATCGCCGGTCAGAACTATTACCCGGGTCAGTACGAGTTCCAGTGCCTGCACGGCATGGGCGAGCCGCTGTACGAACAGGTTGTAGGCAAAGTTTCCGAAGGCAAGCTGAACCGTCCGTGCCGCGTGTACGCTCCGGTCGGCACCCACGAAACCCTGCTGGCGTATCTGGTTCGTCGCCTGCTGGAAAACGGCGCGAACACCTCGTTCGTCAACCGCATCGCCGACCAGTCGATTTCGATCCAGGAATTGGTGGCCGATCCAGTTGCTCAGATCGAGCAGATGGCGACCGTGGAAGGTGGTTTCGGCCTGCCGCACCCGCGCATTCCGCTGCCGCGTGACCTGTACGGTTCGGAACGCGCCAACTCCAGCGGCATCGACATGGCCAACGAACATCGCCTGGCTTCGCTGTCCTGCGCACTGCTCGCTACCGCACACAACCACTGGAAAGCGGCGCCGATGCTCGGTTGCGCCTCCAGCAACGAAGCGCCGGCACCGGTGCTGAACCCGTCCGACCTGCGTGACGTGGTCGGCCATGTACAGGAAGCCACCGTCGAAGACGTCGACAACGCGATCCAGTGCGCCTTGAACGCTGCACCGATCTGGCAGGCCACCCCGCCCGCCGAGCGCGCCGCGATCCTGGAACGTGCTGCTGACTTGATGGAAGCCGAGATCCAGCCGCTGATGGGCCTGCTGGCTCGCGAAGCCGGCAAGACCTTCGCCAATGCCATCGCCGAAGTGCGTGAAGCCGTGGACTTCCTGCGTTATTACGCAGTGCAGGCACGCAACGATTTCACCAACGACGCCCACCGTCCGCTGGGTCCAGTGGTGTGCATCAGCCCGTGGAACTTCCCGCTGGCAATCTTCAGTGGCCAGGTGGCTGCCGCACTGGCTGCCGGTAACCCGGTATTGGCCAAGCCTGCGGAACAGACTCCGCTGGTTGCCGCCCAAGCCGTGCGCCTGCTGCTCGAAGCCGGGATTCCGGAAGGCGTGCTGCAACTGCTGCCGGGCCGTGGCGAAACCGTCGGTGCCGGCCTGGTGGGCGACGATCGCGTCAAAGGCGTGATGTTCACCGGTTCCACCGAAGTCGCGCGCTTGCTGCAACGCAACATCGCCGGCCGCCTGGACAGCCAGGGTCGTCCGATCCCGCTGATCGCCGAAACCGGTGGCCAGAACGCGATGATCGTCGACTCTTCGGCACTGACCGAACAGGTGGTGATCGACGTGGTTTCATCGGCCTTCGACAGCGCCGGCCAGCGTTGCTCGGCCCTGCGCGTCCTGTGTCTGCAGGAAGATTCCGCCGACCGCGTCATCGAAATGCTCAAGGGCGCGATGGCTGAAAGCCGTCTGGGCAACCCTGAGCGTTTGTCCGTGGACATCGGCCCGGTGATCGACGCCGAAGCCAAGGCTGGCATCGAGAAACACATCCAGGCCATGCGCGACAAAGGTCGCAGCGTGTACCAGGTGGCCATCGCCGACGCCGAAGAAGTCAAACGCGGTACCTTCGTGATGCCGACGCTGATCGAACTGGAAAGCTTCGACGAGCTGCAGCGTGAAATCTTCGGCCCGGTCCTGCACGTGGTTCGCTACAAGCGCAAGGACATCGATCAACTGATCGGCCAGATCAACGCTTCCGGCTATGGCCTGACCCTGGGCGTGCACACCCGCATCGACGAGACCATCGCCAAGGTGATCGACAACGTCAATGCCGGTAACGTCTATGTAAACCGCAACATCGTCGGTGCCGTGGTCGGCGTGCAGCCGTTCGGCGGCGAAGGTCTGTCGGGCACCGGTCCAAAAGCCGGCGGCCCGCTGTACCTGTACCGCCTGCTGTCGACTCGTCCTACCGATGCCATCGAACAATCCTTCGCTCGCGGTGATGCTGCCGTGGCACCGGACGTTCGTCTGCGCGAAGCCATGAGCAAGCCGCTGACCGCCCTGAAAGCCTGGGCCGACAGCAACAAGTTCGCCGACCTGAGCACATTGTGCGTGCAGTTCGCCGCGCAATCGCAAAGCGGTATCACCCGCGTACTGGCCGGCCCGACTGGCGAGCGCAACAGCTATGCGATCCTGCCGCGCGAGCACGTACTGTGCCTGGCCGAAGTCGAAGGCGATCTGCTGACCCAGCTGGCTGCGGTACTGGCGGTTGGCGGTTCGGCGGTCTGGCCTGAAGGCGAGCTGACCAAGGCGCTGTTCGCACGTCTGCCGAAGGATATTCAGGCGCGCATCAAGTTGGTTGCCGACTGGAACAAGGACGAAGTGGTGTTTGATGCGGTTCTGCATCACGGCCATTCCGACCAGTTGCGCGCGGTGTGCCAGCAGGTTGCCAAGCGTGCCGGCGCCATCGTTGGCGTGCAGGGTCTGTCGCAAGGCGAATCCAACATTGCGTTGGAGCGTTTGGTGATCGAGCGGGCGTTGAGCGTTAACACCGCTGCGGCGGGTGGTAATGCGAGCCTGATGACCATCGGCTAAACCCGATAAACCGGACACCGCATAGGTGTCCTGGTCAGCAAAAAAACCTGTGGGAGCTGGCTTGCCAGCGATAGCGATGTGTCAGTCACCCTCAATGTTGACTGATCTGCCGCCATCGCTGGCAAGCCAGCTCCCACAGTGTTTTGGGGTGTTTGCTAAGTCGGCGCTCGGCTCCAACATCACGCTTATCAATCATCCTGTTCAGTCTTTATCAGCAAGCCTAGACTCGGCCCATTCCAACAAAAGGTAGGCCGCCATGTCCGAGACGTTGCTCAGTTCCCGCAATCTGGCTTTCGAGCTGTATGAAGTCCTCGATGCCGAGGGCCTGACCCAGCGTGAGCGTTTCGCCGAGCACAACCGCGAAACCTTCGATGCCGCCATCGGTACCGCTCGCAGCATCGCCGAGAAATTCTTCGCCCCGCACAACCGCAAGGGCGACGAGAACGAGCCGCGCTACGAGAACGGTCAGGCGATTCTGATTCCGGAAGTGAAACCGGCGGTGGATGCCTTCCTCGAAGCCGGCTTCCTCAACGCCGCGCGCAGTTTCGACGCTGGTGGCATGCAGCTTCCTACCCTGCTTTCCCAAGCCTGCTTTTCGCACTTCCAGTCGGCCAACGCCGCTTCGACCTCTTATCCGTTCCTGACCATGGGCGCGGCCAACCTGATCGAAAGCTTCGGCACCGACGAGCAGAAGCAGCGCTTCCTGCAACCGATGATCGACGGCCGCTTCTTCGGCACCATGGCCCTGACCGAACCGCACGCGGGCTCCTCCCTGTCGGATATTCGTACCCGCGCCGAGCCGGCATCCGACGGTAGCTATCGCCTCAAGGGCAACAAGATCTTCATTTCCGGTGGCGATCACTCGCTGTCGGAAAACATCGTGCACATGGTGCTGGCCAAGCTGCCGGACGCGCCGGCCGGGGTGAAGGGCATTTCGCTGTTCATCGTGCCCAAGTTCCTGGTCAACGATGACGGCAGCCTGGGCCAGCGCAACGACGTGTTGCTGGCGGGGCTGTTCCACAAGATGGGCTGGCGCGGCACCACGTCCACCGCGCTGAATTTCGGCGATAACGGTGAGTGCGTCGGCTATCTGGTGGGCAAGCCGCACCAGGGCTTGAGCTACATGTTCCAGATGATGAACGAAGCGCGGATCGGCGTCGGCATGGGCGCGGTGATGCTCGGCTATGCCGGCTACCTGTACTCGCTGGAGTACGCTCGCGAGCGTCCGCAGGGCCGCGTGCCGGACAGCAAGGACCCGACCACCGCCCCGGTGGCGATCATCAACCACGCCGACGTCAAACGCATGCTGCTGACGCAGAAGGCCTACGTCGAAGGCTCGTTCGACCTCGGCCTGTACGCGGCGCGGCTATTCGATGACACCACGACGCTGGCGACCGAAGCCGAGCGCAAACAGGCGCACGAGCTGCTGGATTTGCTGACGCCGATCGTCAAATCCTGGCCATCGGAGTTCTGCCTGAAGGCCAACGAACTGGCGATCCAGATCCTCGGCGGCCACGGCTACACCCGCGAATACCCGGTGGAGCAGTACTACCGCGACAACCGCCTGAACCCGATCCACGAAGGCACCCACGGCATTCAGTCGCTGGACCTGCTGGGGCGCAAACTGGCGCAGAACGGTGGCGCTGGGCTCAAGCAATTGATCCGCCTGATCGCCGACACCGCCGAACGTGCCCAGGCATTCGAGTCGCTGACGCCACTGCGCGAGCCGCTGGAAAAACTGGTGGCGCGCCTGCAGACCGTGACCATCGGCCTGCTGACCGACCTGGCCCAAGGCAAGGTCAACAGCAGCCTGGCGAACTCGGCGCTGTACCTGAAAGTGTTCGGCCACACGGTGATCGGCTGGCGCTGGCTGGAACAGGCGATCCGCGCCGAGGAAGGGTTGGCCAAGGGCAATGCGGCGGATGTGAGCTTCTATAAGGGCAAGTTGCAGGCGGCGCGGTACTTCCTGACGTGGGAAGTGCCTGGGTGTCACCATGAGCTGACATTATTGGAAGCTCGGGATGATGTTTGCCTGACGATGCAGGATGAGTGGTTCTGATCCTGATCCTGTTTAGCTGCTGAGATCCAATCGTCGGATCGCCGCCCGGAGCAAGCCCGCTCCCACAGGTTTTTGTATTGGACACATAACTTGTGAACAACAGAAATTCCTGTGGGAGCGGGCTTGCCCGCGATGGCGTCAGCACAATCAACACATCAGCTCAACTTGAACCCACCCACCTGCCGCGCCAGATCATCCGCCAACCGCTGCAACGTCTGACAGTCATCCCGGCAGGCCCTGACCTCCCCCGCCGTCTCCCGGGCCAGATCGGAAATGCCCTGCACATTGCGATTGATTTCCTCGGTCACCGCCGATTGCTCTTCCGTCGCCGTCGCCACCTGATGGTTCATGTCGCTGATGCGCTCCACCTGCCCGGTAATGGCGGTCAACGAGGTGCCGGTACGCTGGCTCGACTCGACACCCGTGCCCGTCGCGGCTTGCCCGGAATGCATCGACGACACCGCGTTTTCCGCGCCTTGCTTGAGGCTGCCGATCATCTGCTGGATTTCATCGGTGGAAGCCTGAGTACGTCGGGCTAAAGTGCGAACCTCATCGGCCACCACGGCAAACCCGCGCCCCATATCCCCGGCCCGCGCTGCTTCGATGGCGGCATTGAGCGCCAGCAGGTTGGTCTGCTCGGAGATCCCGCGAATCACTGCCAGCACCTGATCGATGGACGCCACTTGATGGGCCAGTTCACCCACCGCCGTTGCCGCGACGCCGATTTCCCGGGACATGTTTTCAATGTGACGGATCGATCCACCCACCACTTCCCGTGCCTGCATTGCCTCATCACGGGCGGTTTGTGACGCGAACGCCGCATTGCCGGCGTTCTGCGCGATGTCCTGCACGGTCAGGCCCATTTCGTGAACAGCGGTGGCGACCATGTCGGTCATTTCCTGCTGGCGACCAGAACGCTCGGCGGTGTTGTCCACCACCCGCGCCACTTGGCCGACAGCCGTGCGCAAGCGTTCACTGGTGGTCAGCACTTCGCCGATCATGTCGCGCTGGCTGTCGAGGAATCGATTGAAGCCACGGGCCAGATCACCCAACTCATCGGCCCGGCTGGAATCCAGCCGATGGGTCAAATCTCCACCGCCGCTACCGATTGCTACCAATGCCGCTGTTACCTGACGAATCGGTCGTACCAGGCCACGGGCCAGCAGCACCACCAGCAACAGGCACACCAGCGCTACTGCCAGGCCGATGCCGCTGCTCATCCACATGGCGCGGCGGGCTTCGGCGTAGATCTGCGATTGCGGCACTTCGGCCACCAGGGTCCAGCCGAGATCGCGCAGCGGCAAGCTCAATGCAAGGAAGTCTTCGCCATCGCGCTGGAAGCCGTTAGTGGTGGCGGCTTTTTGACTCATCACCGCTTGCGCCGCCGTAGCGCCGATCTGCTCGGTCAAGGTGCGCTTGCCGCTGAATTGCGCTTCGGGATGGACCTGGATCAAACCGTCGGAACGCACGAGATAGACCTTGCCGCGCTCCCCGAAGCTGAAGTTGTGAATTAGCTCCGACAGCTCTTTCATGCTCAGGCCAAGCCCGGCAACACCCACGACCTTGCCGGCCTGCTCGACTTTGAAGTCGATGAAAAGCGCCAATTCTCCGGTGGCCGTGTCGTTATCGATATTGAGGGTGCGCGGCTGGTTGCTGTCGAGAAACGAGTAGAACCAGACGTCTTTCGGATTGGATCGACTGAGGGTCCGGTCCAGGCCTTTTTCGTTGAAGTAATGATTGGACGCCGTGCCGGCAATAATCGCGGTAAAGGCTTTGTGCTCGGCGCGCACGCCTTCGAGATAGGTCGTGAAGGTGCCGGCCTGCGCACCGTCCTCACCCTGCGCCAGCCAGTCGCGCACCATGCTGTTGCTGGCGATGTCCTTGGCGGCGGTGAGGGGCTGGACAAGGATCCGCTCGATGTCGTTGCGCATCGCTTCGATGCTCGACGGCAAGGCTTGCTCGACCAGATAGCTCTGGGCGAGACGATTGACCACCAGGGTATAAATGCCAACCACGATCAGGATACTGACGAGCAGAGCGGTGCCCATGCTCAGGATCAATTGCCATTGGATACTGCGTCGCCAGAACTGCATGGAGCACCCCCAAAGAATAAGAGGCTGAAACACTGCAACAGCCGTGCCGATTGTATACAAACCAACCGACAATCTATTCTTTGGTTGTGCGCAAAGCCGATCAGGCCTGATTGATCGTCTTGGAGATCACTTCAACCGTGGCGCTGACTTGCTCTTGGTAACGGTCGAGTTCGAGCTTGTGCTGCTTTTGCATTTCGATCTGCTGGGAGCACAGATTCATCGCCGCCAGCACCAACAGGCGGTCACCGATCAGCGTCGGGTACTTCCTCTTGGTTTCGGCCAGGGCTGCCTTCAACATCATCGCGGCGTCCAGCAGGGTCTGCTCTTCCCCGGCCGGTGCCTTGATCGAATAGTCCTCCCCCAGGATCGAGACGACTTTTACCCCTGCGGCGTTGTAACTCATGCGCTGACAGGGCCTGCGCTGACGCGCTCAACCAGGGCCTGGATGCGAGCCGCCGTGGCGCCTTGCTTCTCTTCGTGTTCCATCAGGCTCAGTTGCAGGCTTTCGTTTTCATCCTTGGCCTGGGCCAGTTCCGCGGTCAGGCTCTGGTTCTGTTGCACCAGGTCACTGACCAGTTGTTCCAATTGACTGAGGGATGCTTCCAACATTTTGATTTTCCGGGCTTTTTCAAAGGGCGCGTACGATAAAGAAAAGTCACCGCGTATGCCAGGGTTATACAGGCGCAAAGCCTTGATTTTGCTGACGGGCGACCTTTCTCGCGAACTGTAGAGACTGTGATTGCCCGATCTGGTTCCTGCACTTCGTCGCCATGGCGTTTGTCCGGCCCCTTTCCCTGCGCACGTGACAAAAGCTTTTTGACAGCATCACATTTCAACAGGTTAGAATCGCTGGCACGCAGACTGCATGGTCAGTTTGCGCCCGCCTTTCAGCTTTCTGGAGTACTGCCTTTGAATGCGACGACCATCAACAGCCTGTTCTTGATCGGCGCGTTGCTGGTAGGTGCAAGCATTCTGGTGAGCTCACTTTCGTCGCGCCTCGGCATCCCGATCCTGGTGATCATCCTGGCCGTCGGCATGGCGGCCGGCGTCGATGGCGGCGGCATTATTTTCGACAATTACCCCACGGCTTACCTGGTCGGCAACCTCGCATTGGCGGTGATCCTGCTCGACGGCGGCTTGCGCACCCGGGTCTCGAGTTTCCGCGTGGCGTTATGGCCCGCCCTCTCGCTGGCCACGGTCGGGGTATTGATTACCACCGGGCTGACCGGCATGGCGGCCGCGTGGTTGTTCGACCTGAACCTGATCCAGGGCCTGCTGATCGGCGCCATCGTCGGCTCCACCGACGCCGCGGCGGTGTTCTCGCTATTGGGCGGCAAAGGCCTGAACGAGCGGGTCACCGCCAGCCTTGAAATCGAATCCGGCAGCAACGACCCGATGGCGGTGTTCCTCACCGTCACCCTGATCGACATGCTCGCCAGCGGCCAGACCGGCCTGCACTGGAGCTTGCTGACCCACCTGCTGCGCGAATTCGGCATCGGTGGCGTCATTGGCCTGGGCGGCGGCTGGCTGATGCTGCAACTGGTCAACCGCATCAACCTGGCCACCGGTTTGTATCCGATCCTGGTCATCGCCGGAGGCCTGGTGGTGTTCGCCCTGACCAACGCCCTGCACGGCAGCGGCTTCCTGGCCGTGTACCTCTGCGGCCTGGTGATCGGCAACCGTCCGGTGCGCAGCCGCCACGGCATCCTGCACATGCTCGACGGCATGGCCTGGCTGGCGCAGATCGGCATGTTCCTGGTGCTGGGCCTGCTGGTGACGCCTCACGACCTGCTGCCCATTGCCTTGCCGGCACTGGCACTGGCGCTGTGGATGATTCTGTTTGCCCGGCCACTGTCGGTAGTGGTTGGCCTGCTGCCGTTCAAGGCGTTCCATGGGCGCGAGAAAGCGTTCATTTCCTGGGTCGGCCTGCGCGGCGCGGTCCCGATCATTCTGGCGGTGTTCCCGCTGATGGCCGGCCTGCCCAACGCCCAGCTGTACTTCAATCTCGCGTTCTTTATCGTGCTGGTGTCGCTGCTGGTCCAGGGTACGAGCCTGCCATGGGTCGCCAAGCTGCTGAAGGTCACGGTCCCCCCGGAGCCTGCGCCCATCTCGCGCTCGGCCCTGGAAGTACACGTCACCAGCGAGTGGGAGCTGTTCGTTTATCGCCTCGGCGCGGAAAAATGGTGCATCGGTTCGCCTCTGCGCGAGCTGAAAATGCCCGAAGGCACCCGTATCGCCGCCCTGTTTCGTGGTCAACAATTGCTCCATCCGTCGGGTAGTACGGTGCTGGAAGTCGATGATTTGCTGTGTGTTATCGGCCATGAACACAACCTGCCGGCCCTCGGAAAACTCTTCAGCCAGGCGCCGCAACGAGGCCTCGACCTGCGCTTTTTCGGCGACTTCGTACTCGAAGGAGACGCCCAGCTGGCCGCGGTTGCGGCCCTCTATGGCCTGAAGGTCGAAGGCATCGATCCGGACATGTCCCTGGGCCGCTTCATTGCCCAGAAAGTCGGTGGCGCACCGGTGGTGGGTGACCAGGTGGAATGGAACAACACCATCTGGACGGTTGCAGTCATGGACGGGAACAAGATCGGCAAAGTGGGCGTCAGATTCCCCGAAGGAAGTCGCCCGGGTCCCGGACTCTTCCTCTAAACTGCTTCCACTATCATTTGCTTGACCGGTCTTTATGCCTAACCTGCGCTCCATTTTCGCCATCGCCCTGTTGGGCTTGAGTCTCTCTGTCGGCACCGTTGGTTTATCGCAAGCGGCCGAACCGCCCTCCAGCGAAGCCGTGCAGGCGAGCCTGGACAAGATCGCCGACCGCAAACTGCCGGAAGCCGATCAGAAGGCCCTGCAGAGTGTTCTGCAAAACACGCTGACCCAGCTCGACAACAAGCGTGACTACGAGCAGAAGCTGGCCGACCTCAAGCAAACGCTGAGCTCTGCGCCCAAGATGACGCTCGAGAACCAGCGGGAATTGACTCGCCTCAAGGCCAGTGCCGTGGTGCCGGTGGCGCAGCGCTTCGCCAAGGAACCGATCCAGCAGCTTGAACAAGTGCTGACCGAACGCTCCACCCAGCAAAGCGATCTGCAAAAAGCCCTGGCCGATGCCAACAGCCTGATCATCACCGCCCAGACCCGCCCCGAGCGCGCCCAGGCGGAGATCTCCAGCAGCCAGACGCGCATTCAGCAGATCAACAACATCCTCAAGAACGGCAAGGACGCCGGCAAGACCTTGAGCGCGGAGCAGCGTGACCTGCTCAATGCCGAGCTTGCAGCGCTGAACGCACTGATTCCGCTGCGCCGCCAGGAACTGGCCGGCAATACCCAATTGCAGGATCTCGGCAACAGCCAGCATGACCTGCTGTCGGAGCGCTCCGACCGCCTGGACCGGGAAATCCAGGAACTGCAAACCCTGATCAACCAGAAGCGTCTGGCGTTGTCCCAGGAAACGGTCACCCAGCAATCCATCGAAGCGCAGAAGGCCGGCGGCAGCAGCCTGCTGGCCACCGAGAGCGCGGCCAACCTGAAGCTCTCGGACTACCTGCTCAAGAGCACCGACCGCCTCAACGAAGTCACCCAGCAGAACCTGCAGACCAAGCAACAGCTGGACAGCCTGACCCAGAGTGATTCAGCGCTGGACGAGCAAATCAACGTGCTCAAAGGCAGCCTTCTGCTCTCGAAGATTCTCTACAAACAGAAGCAGGCCCTGCCGCGCCTCAAGGTAGACCGCAACCTGGCCGACCAGATCGCCGACATTCGCCTGTATCAGTTCGAAGTCAGCCAGCAACGGGAATTGCTCAGCAATCCGGTCACCTACGTCGAAAACCTGCTGTCGACCCAGCCGCCCGAGCAAGTCACGCCGCAGTTGCGCAAAAGCCTGATGGAACTGGCCACCACCCGTGCCGACCTGCTGGAGCGCCTCAACCGCGAACTGAGCGCGGTGCTCAATGAATCCATCACCCTGCAACTGAACCAGAAGCAACTGCTGAGCACGGCGCAAAGCCTGCGGGCGACGCTCGATGAGCAGATGTTCTGGATTCCGAGCAACAAGCCGCTGGACCTCGAATGGTTTCGCAGCGTGCCGGATCGCCTGGAGCGTCAAATCGATTCACTGCCGGTACTTTCCAGCCTGAGTGAACTGAACGACGGCCTGACCCAGCGTCCGCTGCTGTTCCTGCCGCTCGCGCTGCTGATCGGCGCACTGCTGTGGCGCCGCAAGCATCTGTACGCGCGACTGAACAAGGTTCACCAGGACATCGGTCACTTCAAACGCGATAGCCAGTGGCACACGCCGCAAGCGATCCTGGTCAACATTCTGCTGGCGATGCCGGTTTCCCTGGGCCTGGCATTGTGCGGGCTGGCCCTGCAAATCGACGCCCGCGGGCAGAACGCCAACATGGGCGCGGCGCTGCTGCAAATGGCCGGGGCCTGGCTGGTGTTCTACACCGCCTACCGGATCCTCGCGCCGGGTGGCGTGGCGGAACTGCATTTCCGCTGGGAAAAGCCCCAGGTGGAATTCCTGCGCAGATGGATCCGCCGCCTCGGCATCGTGGTGATGGCATTGGTGACCGTGGTCGCCGTTGCCGAACTGCAACCGGCGGCGCTGGCCGATGACGTGATCGGCATGCCGGTGGTGCTCACCTGCTACGCCTTGATGACCCTGCTGCTCAGCCGCTTGCTGATCAGCAGCCCGACCCACGAGAACGCCTCGCTGTTCCGCAAGCTCGTGGGCATCCTGTTCACCGCCCTGCCCGTCGCGCTGTTCGTGGCGGTGTGCTTCGGCTACTACTACACCGCGCTGAAGCTCAGCGACCGCTTGATCAACACCCTGTACCTGCTGATGTTCTGGCTGGTGATCGAAGCCACCTTCGTACGCGGTCTCAGCGTGGCGGCCCGGCGCCTGGCCTACCAGCGCGCCCTGGCCAAACGCCTGGCCGCCAAAGAGGCCGGCGATGGCGAGGCGGTGATCGAAGAACCGACGCTGGACATCGAGAAGGTCAACGAACAGTCCTTGCGCCTGATCCGCCTGGCCCTGCTCGGCGGTTTCATCGCGGCACTGTATTGGGTCTGGGCCGACCTGATCACGGTGTTCTCGTACCTGGACAACGTCACCCTCTACGAATACACCAGCGGTACCGGCGCCAACATGAGCATGGTGCCGATCAGCATCGGCGACATGCTCGGCGCGCTGATCATCATCGGCATCACCTTTGCCCTGGCGCGCAACCTGCCGGGTCTGCTCGAAGTGTTTGTGCTGTCCAAGCTCAACCTGGCCCAGGGCAGCGCCTACGCGACCACCACGTTGCTCTCGTACGTGATCGCCGGCGTCGGTTTCGTCTCGACCCTGTCGACCCTCGGCGTAAGCTGGGACAAGCTGCAATGGCTGGTGGCGGCCTTGTCGGTCGGCCTCGGCTTCGGCATGCAAGAGATTTTCGCCAACTTCATCTCCGGCATCATGATCCTGTTCGAACGTCCGGTGCGGATCGGTGACACCATCACCATCGGCAACCTGTCGGGCACCGTGAGCAAGATTCGCATCCGTGCCACGACCATCACCGACTTCGACCGCAAGGACATCATCGTCCCGAACAAGACGTTCATTACCGGGCAACTGATCAACTGGTCGCTGACCGACACCATCACCCGGGTGACCCTCAAGCTCGGCGTCGACTACGGCTCGGACCTGGATCTGGTCAAAGAACTGTTGCTCAAGGCGGCACGCGATAACCCGCGCGTCCTGAAAGATCCGGAGCCGCATGTGTACTTCCTGAACTTCGGCGAAAGCACCCTCGACCACGAGTTGCGCATGCACGTGCGCGACCTCGGCGACCGTAACCCGGTGCTCGACGAGGTCAACCGCTTCATCAACCGCGAGTTCAAGAAGCAGCACATCAATATCTCGTTCCGGCAGATGGAGGTTTACCTCAAGAACCTGCACGGCCAGGAGTACAAGATGGTGCCGATCGAACCGGAAACGAAAACCATCGTGCCGATCGTCGACGGCAAGCCGGCGCA
Source organism: Pseudomonas sp. S2_H10 (assembly GCF_054668285.1). Classification (NCBI taxonomy): domain Bacteria; kingdom Pseudomonadati; phylum Pseudomonadota; class Gammaproteobacteria; order Pseudomonadales; family Pseudomonadaceae; genus Pseudomonas; species Pseudomonas sp. S2_H10. The sequence goes on along the minus strand of NZ_CP162754.1, from coordinate 4,149,486 downwards.
AGAACCGCCCGCCGCCAAACTCGACTAACCGGCCTTTCCCCAGCAGAATGCTCGGACATTCTGCTGGAGCCGGCCCTTGAAAGCCCTCGACGAACTCACTTTCAATAATCGCTTCGACCGTCTGGGCGACGCGTTTTCCGCCCATGTGCTGCCCGAGCCCATCGATAATCCGCGCCTGGTCGTGGCCAGCCCCGCCGCCATGGCCCTGCTGGACCTCGACCCTGCCGTGGCCGAAACCCCGGAGTTCGCCGAACTGTTCAGCGGCCACAAGCTCTGGGCCGACGCGATTCCACGGGCGATGGTCTATTCCGGGCATCAGTTCGGCTCCTACAACCCGCAACTGGGCGACGGTCGCGGCCTGTTGCTCGGCGAGGTGTACAACGAGGCAGGCGAACACTGGGACCTGCACCTCAAGGGCGCCGGCCAGACACCGTTTTCACGCATGGGTGATGGCCGGGCGGTGCTGCGTTCGTCGATCCGCGAATTCCTCGCCTCCGAAGCACTGCACGCGCTAAACATCCCGACCACCCGCGCCCTGTGCGTCATCGGCTCCGACACGCCGGTGTGGCGCGAAAAGCAGGAGCGCGCGGCCATGGTCCTGCGTCTGGCGCCGAGCCATGTACGCTTCGGCCACTTCGAATATTTCTACTACACCAAACGCCCCGAGCAGCAGAAAACACTGGGCGACCACGTGCTGGCCATGCACTTCCCTGAGTGCCTCGAGCAGCCTGAACCGTACCTGGCGATGTTCCGCGAAATCGTCGAGCGCAATGCCGAACTGATCGCCAAATGGCAGGCCTATGGTTTCTGCCACGGCGTGATGAACACCGACAACATGTCGATCCTGGGCATCACTTTCGACTTCGGCCCGTTCGCCTTCCTCGACGACTTCGACGCCAACTTCATCTGCAACCACTCCGACGACCAGGGCCGCTACTCCTTCAGCAACCAGGTACCGATCGGCCAGTGGAACCTCAGCGCCCTGGCCCAGGCCCTGACGCCGTTCATCAGCGTCGAAGCCCTGCGCGAAACCCTCGGCCTGTACCTGCCGCTGTTCCAGGCCCATTACCTGGACCTGATGCGCCGCCGCCTCGGCCTGACCACTGCCGAAGACGATGACCAGAAACTGCTGGAGAACCTGCTGCAGCTGATGCAAAACAGCGGCGTCGACTACAGCCTGTTTTTCCGTCGCCTGGGTGAAGACGCGCCGGAACAGGCCATCACCCGCTTGCGCGATGACTTCGTCGACCTCAAGGGCTTTGACGCCTGGGGCCAACTCTACATCGCCAGGGTGGCCCGTGAAGGCACGCTTGATCAGGAGCAGCGCCACCAGCGCATGCACGCGGTCAATCCGCTGTACATCCTGCGTAACTACCTGGCACAAAAGGCCATCGATGCGGCAGAGAGCGGCGACTACTCGGAGGTCCGCCGACTGCACGCAGTGCTGAGCAATCCGTTCGAGGAACAAGCGGGGATGGAAAGCTACGCAGAGCGACCACCGGAATGGGGCAAGCATCTGGAGATCAGTTGTTCGTCGTGAGGTGGGTCAGATAAAGACTTCAACCGACACGCTAAAGCGCTCGGCCAACCAGCGGACTTGGCGCAGGTTGAGCTGGCGCTTGCCACTCAGGATTTCGGACACGACCGACTGAGGACCGACGCCAGGCAGGTCGCTCTGGCTGAGGCCGTGTTCACGCATCAAGTAGCCAAGAATCTCGACCCCGCCAGGCTTTGGCATCGGGTGATGCTTATGGTCCCACTCCTCAATCCAGTCACCAATGATATCCACCAGGCTCATCAGCGGGTGGGACTCATCATCGCCAGTCATCTCGAGCAACTCGTCCAGCGCATGTGCCAGCAGGTCATAGTCATCTTCATTTTTCGGCTTTCGAAGAAGCGGTGAGACAAACTCCCAATGCTCGGCAGCTTTTTTGATCAGTACACTCATGCTTTTTCCTCCTTCCACTTGCCGCGGTCATATTCGCGATGATCCAGCACATGCTTGATATAAAGCTTTTGCGATCGATATCTGACAAAAGCTATCAACCGCAGCTTGTTGCCACCGATATCGAAAACATGAAGCTCACCTACCTTGTCGACAGCAGGGAATGTGGCTCTCATCGCCGCAAAATCCGACGGCTTGCTTCCTTTGGCTAATTGATACCAATGATCCAGCGCATTGGCTGCCATTGGCCATTTGGCCTTGGCTTCACGTACTCTTTTTTCAGTGAGAACATGCATGCAACATCCTTATCGCATTTTGCTATGGTGAGTTAATCACAGATAAAAAATATCGCAAGCTGCGATAATCCGAAGTAGACCAGCGGTCTGGCTCGGTACGACTCAGCCTAGTTTTAACGCTGGACACTGCGCGATTGAAAACATGAGCAAACGTCTCCAACTAGGTGATATCAGCTTCCCATTGGATATCACTCATGACCGACCCACTCCTCATCCCCTGCCCCCACTGTAACGGCCTCAACCGCATTCCCGCCGAGCGCCTCAACGACCATCCAAAATGCGGGCGCTGCAAGGCCGAAGTCCTGCTGAACAAGCCGTTTGAATTGAAGCAAGGCGACTACGCCAGCCAGATCAAGGGCGATCTGCCGCTGCTGGTGGATGTGTGGGCGGACTGGTGTGGGCCGTGCAAGTCGTTTGCACCGGTGTTCGAGCAGGCGGCCGGGCAACTGGCGGGCAAGTGCCGGTTGGCCAAGCTGGACAGCGAAGCAAACCAGCAATTGTCGGCGCAGTTGGGGATTCGCTCGATTCCGAGCCTGATCCTGTTCAAGAACGGCCGGGAGGTCGCCCGGCAGAGCGGGGCGTTCCCGTTACCGCAACTGATGAGCTGGTTGCGTAGCCAAGGAATCTGAAGCACCACCGAATCCCATGTGGGAGCGAGCCTGCTCGCGATAGCGGAGTGTCAACTGACATCATTGCCGACTGGCACCCCGCCTTCGCGAGCAGGCTCGCTCCCACAGTGGTTCTGTGTTGACAGCTAGAGTCAGGCGTTTTCCAGCAGGTTGTGCAGCTCAACGAATTGCTGGGTCAGCTTGTGCCGTGGATCGAGGTGGATCAGCGGCGTATTGGCCTGGTGGGATTCGCGCATGCGTACCGAGCTGGCCAGGTACACCGGCAACACGGGCAAGCCTTCGGCGATCAGTTCGTCGAGAATTTGCTGGGGTAGGCTGGCGCGGGCCTGGAACTGGTTGACGACGATGCCTTCGACTTCCAGGCCTTCGTTGTGGTCTTCCTTCAATTCTTCAATTTCCGCCATCAGGCCATACAGTGCCTGGCGCGAAAAACTGTCGCAATCGAAGGGGATCAGTACCCGATCGGCGGCAATCAACGCTGAAACTGCATAAAAGTTCAGTGCTGGCGGAGTATCCAGGTAGATCCGGTCGTAGTCTTCGCTCAACTCTTCAAGCAACTTACGCAGCTTGTTGATCTTGTGCTTGGCTTCAAGCTTTGGCTGCAAGTCCGCCAGTTCGGCGGTGGCGGTGATGACATGGAGGTTATCGAACGGGGTTTCGTAGATGTCGACCTGATTTTTCTTGGAGAACGGCCCGGAAGACAGCGTCTGCTTGAAGAAATCGGCGATGCCCATCGGGATGTCGCTGCCCGTGAGCCCCGTCAGGTACTGAGTGGAGTTGGCCTGGGCATCGAGATCCACCAACAGGGTGCGAAACCCCTCGTTGGCACTGACCGCCGCCAGATTGCAGGCAATGCTGGATTTGCCAACGCCACCTTTCTGATTGAACACCACGCGCCGCATGTCAAAACCTCCGTGTATCAAAGAATGACCGAGTGTAGTGGTCCACGGCGTTGGTTCGCTACCTTGTCGACACCGGGACTACACAGTCAGTTGACTTCTCTTGCTTGAAAAGCCCTGAACGCCCCGTTTGCTTGATGTCGGAACCGACAAACGGGCCAATAATTTTGTGAATAATTACCAATCGCTCAACTTTTCCCAACCTGCCGTTTGATCTTGCTGAGCAAAATGTAACCAGCATTTGCTACACGTTCCCGGCACCGGGATAATGCGCGCCACTCGGCGCCAAACGCCGCGCAGGGTGAGTCTCGGCTCTCGGCCGCTCCCCGCGTCAAGCAAGCCCGTGAGGGCGGGATGAATGTCTGTGATCAACTTCAACATCGCCCAATGGCGCGCCTGGGCCCCGGGGCTTGATAGCGTGAGCGATTGGCAGGCCTGGAGCCGAAAACCGGTCGTGCTGCCGGACAACGATGCCGCTCCCGACGTTTCCTTTCTGCCGGCCATGCAGCGCCGGCGGCTCAGCCGACTGGCACGCATGGCATTCAGTGTCGGCTGGCCACTGGCCGAAGGTCGGCAGGATCTGCCGCTGGTCTTCGTCTCCCGTCATGGAGAAACGCCCCGGACTGTGGACATTCTCAGCGACCTGGCCGCCGACCAGCCGCTGTCGCCGACCCAATTCAGCTTGTCTGTGCATAACGCGATTATCGGCCTGTGGTCGATCATGCGCGGTGAAACCAGCGAAATGACGGCCCTGGCGGCCGCAGGCGATGGCCTTGAACACGGCATGCTGGAAGCTGCCGCGCTGCTCGCCGAAGGCGCTCGCGCGGTACTGCTGGTGGTCACCGAAGAACAGCCGCCCGAGGCTTACTCGACCTGGATCGACGACGTGCCGTTCCCTTATGCCGTCGGCCTGCTGATCACGCCAGGCACCGACTGGCGGTTGTCCCTGAACAGCGTCCCGGATGCGTTGTCCAAACCCCGCTGGCCACACGCGCTGAATCTGTTGCCTACGTTGCTCGGCCAGCAAACCACCTGCCAACATGCCTGGAAAAATCGTGTATGGACCTGGCAACGCAACCCGTGACCGAGAGAAACCGCGACGCCTATTACTGGCGCTTGCTGGCCACCGCCGCGAGCTTTGCCCTGTTCGGGCTGGGCGGGCTGTGCCTGCGCCTGGTGATTTTCCCTTTGCTCAACTGCCTGCCCGGCGACGCCCGGACCCATCGGCTGCGGGCCCGGCAAACGGTCAGCCGCTGTTTCTGGATTTTTGTGCGATTCATGGCGCGCACCGGGGTGCTGACCTACACCATTGAAGGCGCGGAAAAACTCGGTCGGCCCGGGCAAATGATCATTGCCAACCACCCATCGCTGATCGATGTGGTGTTTCTGATCGGCCTGGTGCGTCACGCCAACTGCGTGGTCAAGCAAAGCCTCTGGGAAAACCCCTTCACCCGCGGCCCCCTGCGCTGCACCGAATACATCAGCAACGACGGCAGCATGGACATGCTCGACGCGGCGGCCGACGCACTGAAAGACGGCCAGACCCTGATCATTTTCCCGGAAGGCACGCGCACCCGGCCCGGCCAGCCACCGGCCTTTCATCGGGGCGGTGCGGCAATCGCCCTGCGTGGTGCGAAAATCCTCACCCCGGTCATGATCAAGGTCAGCCCGACCACATTGACCAAGGCCGAACCCTGGTATCGCATCCCCAAGCGGCGCGTGCACTTCAGTATCCGGGTCGGTGCCGATATAGACCCACAGACTTTCGCCACGCAGGGGCCGCCTCCGCAGGCCTCGCGCAAGCTCAACGATTATCTACATTCTTACTTCATCAAGGAGCTCGCCGAAGATGAGCGATCTGCACCGTGATATCAAAATGCTTATCATCGACGCCCTGGGCCTGGAAGACATCAGCGCCGAGGACATCGACAACGAACAGACGCTGTTCGGTGAAGGCCTGGGCCTGGACTCGGTGGACGCCCTGGAGCTGGGCCTGGCGATCCAGAAAAAGTACGGCATCAAAATCGACGCCGATGCCAAGGACACCCGTAATCACTTCAGTAACGTGGCGAGCCTTGCGGCCTTCGTCACCGCAAAACAGGCAGCTTGAGACCGGACCATGCAAACTCGTGACGACATTTTCAACACCCTGCGCGATGCCCTGGTCGAACTCTTCGAACTGGACCCCGAGCGTGTGAGCCTGGAATCCAACCTGTATCAGGACCTGGAAATCGACAGCATCGATGCCGTCGACCTGATTGACCACATCAAACGCCAGACCGGCAAGAAAATCGCCGCCGAAGAATTCAAATCGGTACGTACCGTCAGTGACGTGGTCGAGGCGGTCTACCGTCTGGTTCAACCGGCCGCATGAGTCGACTGATTGGCCTCGGCCTGCTGCTGGCGGGCCTTCTGTATCCCTTTGCGGTGTATTTCGGCATGGAGCATTTCGCCCCATGGCAGTTCGGCCTGCTGCTGGGCGGACTGTGGCTGGCCCGGGCGCTGACTGGCCAACGACGCCCCGGCAGCCTGTGGATGGCGGTGGCGGCCATGGTGTTCTGCCTGTTGCTGGCACTGTTCGACAGCCCGGCGCTGTTGCGCTGGTATCCGGTGTTGATCAGCGGCTTCATGCTGGTGCTGTTCGGATCGAGCCTGTTGTTCGGCCCCCCGATCGTTGAACGCCTGGCCCGGGTGCGCGAACCGCAATTGCCGGCCGAGGGCATTCGTTATACCCGTCAGGTGACCATCGCCTGGAGTGTGTTTTTTCTCTGCAACGGTTTGTGTGCCGCTGCCCTGACCGTCTGGGCGCCGCTGAGCTGGTGGACGCTGTACACCGGCCTGATTTCCTACGGATTGATAGGCCTGATGTTTGCCATTGAATGGCTGATACGACTAAGGGTACGAGGCCACCCATGAATTGGATAAAACTTGAGCACCTGCTGCTCAAGGCTCAGCCGGACCGCGCCGTAACCACCGCTCCGGCGCTGGATCACGCCCGGCTGTGCGAACAGGCGCTAAGGCTGGCTGCCGGCCTGAAAGCCCTGGGGGTACGGCAGATGGCCGTGCACCTGGAAGATGCCGCCGAACTGGCGGTCGCCTTGCTTGGCGCCTGGCGTGCCGGGGTCAGCGTGCTGCTGCCTTCGGACTTGCAGCCGCAGACTCGTCAACGCTGGTCGAATGACGTCGACCTGTGGCTGACTGATCAGCCCGGCGACACACACCTTGGCGGTTTCCAACAGCCGCCGCTCAATGCCGCGGCGCTGGACCTGGATCAGTGTCGTTTGAGCCTGTGCACATCCGGCTCCAGCGGCGAGCCCAAGCGTATCGAAAAAAACCTGCGGCAACTGGCCAATGAAGTCGAAGCGCTGGAACAGCTATGGGGCACTGATCTGGGCCCGGCATGCATCATTGGCAGCGTCGCCACCCAGCACATCTACGGCCTGCTGTTTCGCGTGCTGTGGCCGCTGTGCGCAGGGCGCCCGTTCGTACGTCGGCAACTGGCCTTCCCGGAGGATCTGCAACGCGCCAGCCGCGAACACCCGGCCTTCGCCTGGGTGGCCAGCCCGGCACTGCTCAAGCGCATGGGCGACAACCTCGACTGGCCTGCCTTGAGCGCCGTACGCCAGGTGTTTTCCTCCGGCGGCGCATTGCCGGTCGAGGCCGCACAGAGCCTGCATGAGCGTCTGGGGCAATGGCCAACGGAAATTTTCGGCAGCTCGGAAACCGGTGGCATCGCCTGGCGTCAGGGCGCCGGACTCTGGCAGCCCTTTGCCGATGTCACGCTGACCCAAGACAGCGATGGTGCGCTGCTGATCGCTTCGTCCTATTTGCCTGACGGTCATGTCGAACAGACTGCCGACTCAGCGCGCATCGCCGTCGATGGTCGCTTCGAATTGCTCGGGCGGCTGGACCGCATCGTCAAGCTGGAAGAAAAACGTATCTCGCTGCCGATGCTGGAACAGGCGCTGACGGCCCATGAATGGGTCAGCGAAGCACGTCTCGGCGTGGTCAAGGAAAACCGCGCTTCCCTGGGGGCGTTGCTGGTGCTGAGCGAAACCGGATTGCATGCGCTGCGCAATCTGGGCCGCCGCAGCCTCACCGAGCAATTGCGCCAACACCTGAGCCAACACTGCGAAGCCCTGGCCCTGCCAAGACGCTGGCGCCTGCTGCGACACCTGCCGCTGAACGCCCAGGGCAAACTGCCCCAGGCCGAGGTCGACGCCCTGTTGCTGGCGCCGCGTCCGAAAGCGCCTGAAGTACTGGAGCAAGTCGAAAGCGATGGCGAGTGGAGCCTGCAACTGGCCGTGCCACCGGACCTGGCCTATTTCAGCGGGCACTTTCCCAAGGCGCCGGTGTTGCCTGGCGTGGTGCAGGTGGACTGGGCGCTGGGCCTGGGCCGGCAACTGATGAACCTGCCGGAAAAATTCGCCGGCATGGAAGTCTTGAAGTTCCAGCAACTGGTGCGCCCGGGCGATGAGATCCAGCTGCACCTGCGCTTCGATGCGGTGCGCGGCAAATTGTATTTCGCCTATCGCAACGAAACCGCCACCTGCTCCAGCGGGCGGATCTTGCTGGAGGCGGCGCATGCATAACCCCTGCGCCATCGTCCCGGTGTATAACCACGAAGACGCCATCACCACGGTGGTCGACGCGCTGATCGGCAGCAACCTGCCATGCATCCTGGTCGACGATGCCAGCAGCCCGCGCTGCGCCCGGGTGCTCGATCGCCTGGCCCAACGTGACATGGTGTACCTGATCCGCCTGGCCGAAAACCAGGGCAAGGGTGGCGCGGTCATGACCGGCTTGCGCGAAGCTTCGCGCCTGGGCTTCAGTCATGCCTTGCAGGTGGACGCCGATGGCCAGCACGATCTGCAGGACGTCAAACGCTTCATCGAACACTCACGCCGCCACCCCGGGGCGGTGATCTGCGGTTATCCGCAATACGACGCCAGCGTGCCGAAAGGCCGTTTGTATGCGCGCTACCTGACCCACGTCATGGTCTGGATCAACACCCTGTCGTTGCAGATTCGCGACTCCATGTGCGGTTTCCGGATTTACCCCTTGTCACCGGTTCTGGCGTTGATCGAGTCCGCGAAAATCGGCAAGCGCATGGACTTCGATTCGGACATCCTGGTGCGCCTGGCCTGGCGTAATCAGCCGATGTTGTGGCTGCAAACCAAGGTCCATTACCCGCTGGACGGCGTTTCGCATTTTCGGATGTTCCACGACAACGTGCTGATTTCCAGCATGCACACGCGGCTGTTCTTCGGCATGTTGCTGCGCTCGCCCATGATCCTCTGGCGACGGTGGCGGGCATGAGCCGCACCGACAAGCAGCACTGGGCCGACCGTGAAGAACGGGGCAGTTTCTGGCTGATGAAGCTCACTGCGTTCGGCGCCAAAGTGCTCGGTCGTCGCGTACTGAGCCCGTTGCTGTACGGTATCGTCCTGTACTTTTTCCTGTTCGGCCGCAGCGCCCGACACAGTGCCTGGCAATACCAGCAACGCCTGGCCGACTGGAGCGGTCGCAGCGAACTGCGCCCCAGCCATTGGCGGGTGTTCAGCCAGTTCATGGCTTTCGCCGATTCCATGCTCGACAAACTCGACGTGTGGAACGGCAAGCTGAGCATCGAACAAATCGAAATCATCGACCCGGCGCTGCTGCGCGACCAGTTGCGCGGTGCCCGCGGGCAGATGCTGGTGGGCGCTCACCTGGGCAATCTGGAAGTCTGCCGCGCACTCGCGGAAATCGGTGAGAAGGTCACGATGAACGTGCTGGTGCACACCAAGCACGCCGAACAGTTCAACCGCTTGCTGGGCGAAGCCGGGGCGACCAACCTGCGCCTGGTCCAGGTCAGCGAACTCGACCCCGGGATCATGCTGCAACTGAGCGAGCGCCTGGAGCGCGGCGAGTGGCTGGCGATTGCCGGTGACCGCGTGCCGCTGCATGGCGGACGCTGCGCGACCGTGGACTTCCTCGGTCATCCGGCCAGGTTCCCCCAGGGCCCGTGGCTGCTGGCCGGCCTGCTGAAATGCCCGGTCAACCTGCTGCTGTGCCTGAAAAAGCCCGACGGCGACTATCGACTGACCATTGAGCCCTTCGCTGACGCCATCACCTGGAAGCGCAGCGACCGCGAACAGGTCATTCATCAGTGGGCCTCCCGCTACGCCGAACGCTTGGGTCACTATTGCCTCGAAGCACCCCGACAATGGTTCAACTTTTACCCTTTCTGGAAGACCGATGACGACGCCAACGCTTGAGCCGGTAACCTTCGGCGAACGCCCTTTGCGCATTGAAGACGTGCTGGCACTGGCCAACCGCAAGGTGCCGACGCAGTTGCAAAGCGATCCCGCCTACCGCGAGCGCATCGCCAAGGGCGCGCGTTTTCTCGACTCGCTGCTGGACAAGGAAGGCGTGATCTACGGCGTGACCACCGGTTACGGCGATTCCTGCGTAGTGGCTGTGCCGCTGCATCACGTCGAGGCGCTGCCCCGTCATCTGTACACCTTCCACGGCTGTGGCCTGGGCAAACTGCTCGACCCCCAGGCCACCCGCGCGGTGCTCGCGGCGCGTTTGCAGTCGCTGTGCCACGGCGTTTCCGGGGTGCGCGTTGAGCTGCTGGAGCGCCTGCAAGCGTTCCTCGAGCACGACATCCTGCCGCTGATCCCGGAGGAGGGTTCGGTGGGTGCCAGCGGGGACCTGACGCCGCTTTCGTACGTGGCCGCCACGCTGTCCGGCGAGCGCGAAGTGATGTTCCGCGGCGAGCGCCGGCAGGCTGCCGATGTACACCGCGAACTCGGTTGGCAGCCGCTGGTGTTGCGTCCGAAAGAAGCCCTGGCACTGATGAACGGCACCGCCGTGATGACCGGCCTGGCCTGCCTGGCCTATGCCCGCGCCGATTACCTGCTGCAACTGGCCACGCGCATCACCGCGCTGAACGTGGTCGCCCTGCAAGGCAACCCGGAGCACTTCGACGAGCGCCTGTTCGCCGCCAAGCCACACCCGGGGCAGATGCAGGTCGCCGCGTGGTTGCGCAAGGACCTGGCCATCGACGCCCCGACCGCGCCCTTGCATCGCCTGCAAGACCGCTATTCCCTGCGCTGCGCGCCCCATGTGCTGGGCGTGCTGGCCGACAGCCTGAACTGGCTGCGCTCGTTCATCGAGATCGAGCTCAACAGCGCCAACGACAACCCGATCATCGACGCCGAGGCCGAGCGCGTGCTGCACGGCGGGCACTTCTACGGCGGCCACATCGCGTTCGCCATGGACAGCCTGAAAAACCTCGTGGCCAATGTCGCCGACCTGCTCGACCGGCAACTCGCGCTGCTGGTGGATGAGCGCTATAACCATGGCTTGCCGAGCAATCTGTCCGGCGCCACGGCTGAGCGCGCCATGCTCAATCACGGCTTCAAGGCCGTGCAGATCGGCACCAGCGCCTGGACCGCCGAAGCGCTGAAGAACACCATGCCGGCCAGCGTTTTTTCACGCTCTACCGAATGCCACAACCAGGACAAAGTCAGCATGGGCACCATCGCCGCGCGAGATGCGATTCGCGTACTGGAGCTCACCGAACAAGTGGCGGCCGCCACCTTGCTGGCGGCCAATCAGGGTGTCTGGCTGCGCGGTCAGGCGGAAGATGCACGAGCATTGCCACCCGCACTGGCCGACATGCACGAAGCCTTGGCCAGGGACTTCCCGCCGGTCATCGAAGACCGCGCTCTGGAAGGCGAGTTGCGCCTGTGCCTGCAACGCATCGCCGAACAACACTGGAGGCTGCATGCGTAGCAAGGGATTCCTGCATACCGACACGGAAATCGTCGTCCCCTTCTTTGACGTCGACAGCATGCACGTGGTCTGGCACGGCCATTACGTCAAATACCTGGAAGTCGCCCGCTGTGCGCTGCTGGACAGGATCGGCCACAACTACACGGCGATGAACGAGTCAGGCTACGCGTGGCCGGTGATCGACCTGCAATTGCGCTACGTGCGCGGCGCGGTGTTCGGTCAAAAACTCAACGTGCGCGCCAACCTGGTGGAGTGGGAGAACCGCTTGAAGATCAACTACCTGATCAGCGATCTGCAAACCGGTGAACGCCTGACCCGGGCCATGACGGTACAGGTCGCCGTCGACCTCACCAGCCGCGAGATGCAACTGGCCTCGCCGAAGGTCTTCACCGACGCTGTCGAGAGGGCCCTGCCATGATGTCCCGTTCCCCTGTAGGAGCGGGCTTGCCCGCGATGGTCGTTAACGATGACACTGGGCACCTGACACCCCGCAGCGCCCTCAGGTTTTTCGCGAGCAAGCTCGCTCCTACAGTGTTTTGCGTGCTGCTGGGTATTCCAGGGCTGGCCAGCGCCTTCGATCTGCAACAGCTCAGCGATCAACTTGCCAAGCCCGAGGTGGTCCACGGCAACTTCACCCAGGAAAAACACCTGCGCGCCCTGCCCCAGCCGCTGACCAGCAAGGGCACGTTCGTGCTGGCGAAAAACCACGGCCTGTTGTGGCTGCTGAAGTCGCCGTTGCAACAGGACTACCGCATCACCGCCAAAGGCATTGCCCGGCGTGACGGCAGTGTCTGGCAAATGCTGCCGGGCAAAAGTGCCGGTGCCGAGCAGAACCGCTTGTTCCTCGCCGTGCTGCAAGGCGACAGCAGTGGCCTGCAACGGGATTTCGAGTTGTCCCTGAGCGGCGACGCACAGAACTGGAAGCTCACGCTGGTGCCGCGCTCGATGTTGCTCAAGCAGGTGTTCAACCAGATCAACATTACCGGCGCTGGACTGGTGCAGAGCATCGAACTGCTCGAAACCCAGGGTGACAGTACCTTGCTGCGCATGCAGGACAGCACCGACAGCCAACCGTTGAGCGACGCGGAGCAACATGACTTTGCCGAGTGAACGGTGGATGCCGCGCCTGTTTCTGCTCCTGCTGCTGGCAGTACTGGCGCTCGCGGGCTGGCAATGGCGTGATGGTGCACCACTGTCGGCCAACCTGATGGAACTGGTGCCCGGCACGGCCCCCGATGCCCTGGAACTGCGCGCCGAACAACGCATGCAAGAGCCGCTGAATCGCGAAATGCTGGTGCTGGTCGGCCACACCGATCGCCAGCAGGCCGTCGCCATGGCCCAGACACTCGGCGAGCAATGGCAAGCCAGCGGGCTGTTCGAAAAGGTCCAGTGGACCCTCCAAGCCGACTTGCCGGCGCTGCGCACGCAATTGCTGCAAGGTCGCCTGGCGATGCTCCAGGCGGCAGACCGGAAACTGCTGATCGAACACCCCGACACCTTCATCCAACAACGGGTGCAGGCCTTGTTCGACCCGTTCAACGGTTACAGCCTGGTGCCGAGCCAGGACGACTGGCTGGGCCTGACCGGGCGTATCCAGAACAGTCAGCCGCAACGCGGTTCGGTGCAACTGGACATCGGCAGCGGCGCCCTGATCGCCGACGCCGACGGCAAGAGCTGGGTGCTGCTGCGCGCGCGCACCACCGGCAACGCCTTCGACATGAACCTGCCGCTGCAAGTGGCCGACCTGCTCAAGCACAGCCGCGAAGAGACTGCCCGGCACGAGGTGCAACTGCTCGCTGCCAGCGGCTTGCTGTACGCAGCCAACGGGCAGCAGCAGGCCACCCGGGAAATGACTTGGGTCGGTGGTGGTGCCACCGTTGGCATTCTGTTGCTGCTGCTGTTGGCCTTCCGGCGCTGGCGTGTCTTGCTGGCGTTCGTGCCGGTACTGGTCGGGATGCTCTTCGGAGCGGTGGCCTGCGTGGCGTTGTTCGGCCATATGCACGTGATGACGCTGGTGCTGGGCTCGAGCCTGATCGGTGTCGCGGTCGACTACCCCCTGCACTACCTGTCCAAGAGCTGGAGCCTGAAACCCTGGCACAGCTGGCCGGCCCTGCGCCTGACCCTGCCCGGCCTGACCCTGAGCCTGATCACCAGCGCCATCGGTTATCTGGCCCTGGCCTGGACACCCTTCCCGGCGCTGACGCAGATTGCCGCGTTCTCTGCCGCCGGTTTGCTCGGTGCCTATCTGTCCGCCGTGTGCCTGCTGCCGGCCTTGCTCAAGGGTGTAGACCTGCGCCCGGCGCAATGGCCATTGCAGGTGTCCGAGTTTTTACTGGGCTGTCGTGACGCGCTGATCAAACAGGTGAAAACGCCGGTGCTGCTGGCACTGCTGATCGCCTTTTGCGTAGGTGGCCTGTTACAGCTCGATAGCAAAAACGACATCCGCCAGTGGATCAGCGCGCCACAACAATTGACCGACGAAGCCCAGGCCATTGCCCGCATCACCGGCTATCAACCCACCAGCCAGTTCTTCCTGATACGCGCTGCCAACCAGCAGCAACTACTCGAACGCCAGACAGCCCTGAGCGAGCGACTGGATCAATTGATCGGCCTGGAAAAGCTCCAGGGTTATCTGTCACTCAATCAGTTGGTCAGCTCGCCGAGCGAACAGCAGCAGGTGCGCGCAGCGTTGAACAAACTGCCATCTTTCTGGCAACCGTTGCTCGACATCGGCGTACCGGCCGAGGCGCTGCAAGCCGAGCTGACGAAGCTGCAGGCACTGCCGACCGTTGACATCGACGCAGCGCTCGGCGGCCCCTTGGCAGAGCCCTATCGGCCTCTGTGGCTGGGGCCGGCCGATGACGGCGTGGCGGCGATGGTCAGCCTGCAAGGCATCAACAACCCGTCCCTGCTGCGGCTCCAGGGTGAGGATTTGCCTGGCGTGACACTGGTCGATCGACTGGGCGAGTTGAACAACGTCTTCGCGGCCACCCAAATCAGTGCCGCCGAACTGAAACTCGCCTCTTGCGTGTTGATCGTGCTGGTGCTGATCCTGCCGTTCGGCCTCGGCGGCGCGTTGCGAATCGTGTTCCTGCCGCTGCTGGCGGCATTGTGCAGCCTGGCCAGCCTCGGCTGGCTGGGGCAGCCATTGACCCTGTTCAGCCTGTTCGGCCTGCTGCTGGTGACGGCGATCAGCGTCGATTACGCGATCCTGATGCGCGAACAGGTCGGCGGCGCGGCCGTGAGCCTGCTCGGCACCCTACTGGCGGCATTGACCACCTGGCTGTCGTTCGGCCTGCTGGCGGTGTCGAGCACCCCGGCGGTGAGCAACTTCGGGCTGTCGGTGAGCCTGGGCCTGATCTTCAGCTTCCTGCTCGCGCCGTGGGCCGGTCGCCAGGTGCACGAGCCTGCGGCCGTGGAGCGGGCAGCATGATGGTCGTTCTGTTCTGGGCGATGGCGCTGGCGTTGTTCGCCGTGGCAACCCGCGCCGGCCGGCATTTCGGCCTGATTCCCATTGTCAGCCAGCTGTTGCTGGCGACCCTCGGCTTGCCGCTGTTGATGTATTTCTGGATCGAGCCGCAATGGCAATTGAGCGGTGCGTTGCTGGTGTCGCCGGGCTGGCTGAAGAACCTCTACAGCCTGAGCTTTGCCCTGTTGCTGGGCTACATCCTCAGCGATGTGATCGACCTGCAACTGGATCGCCAGAGCCTGAAAATCGCCCTGCCCAGCTTCTGCATTCCGTTTGCCTGCGGCCTCGCTACGGCCGTCTGCTTGTTGCCGGCGCAACCGTGGATCAGCTCGCTGGCCGTCGGCCTGTTGTTTGCCATCACCGCAATTCCGGTGTTGTACCTGTACCTGCGGCACATCGATTACCCACCCGCCGCCACCCGGCGCCTGGTGCAAACCGCGATCCTCATCGACCTCGCCTGCTGGACCCTGTTCGGCATCGCCCAGGGCAGCCTGCACCTGAGCAGCCTGTTGCTGCCGTTGGCCGGCGCCTGCCTGCCGGTGCTGCTGCGCCTGCTCGGTCTGCGCCAGACGTGGCTGTACAGCCTGGGCTTTTTCGCCCTGCTGGTGGTCGCCGAGCACTACAAGCTCAATGCGCTGATTTTCGGCATCGGTTATGTGTTGATCATGGCCGCGTTGAAAGCTCCACTGGTGCTGCCGTTGCCGGCCATCTGGATGAGCCGCTTGCAGACGTACATCGCCATCCCGCTGATCCTCACGTTCGGCATCGTGCAGATCAACGTACACAGCGCGATCGACAGCCTCGGCTGGGTGCAATTGGCGGCCCTGCTGCTGTTGCCGATGCTGAGCAAACTGCTGGGCAACTGGCTCGGCCTCGGCTGGGCCGGTGCCTCGTTCACTGGCGCCAGCCGCTGGCGGGAAAGCGTGCTGCTGAACATCCGCGGCTTGAGCGAGATCGTTTTTCTCAACCTGCTGCTGCAACAGCAACTGATCAGCCCGCCGCTGTACTTTGCGCTGATGCTGATGGGCCTGATTGCAACACTGCTGCCGGCCCTGGCCGGCATGCACCGAATCCCCGTGAAAACCGCTGCCCAGGCAAGGAGCCCACATGCCAACCGTTGAAATGGAATCTCGCCAGGTCGTGGTCATCGGCGCCGGTCCTTCCGGTGCCATCGCCGCCGCGTTGCTCAAGCGCAAGGGGCACGACGTACTGGTGATCGAGCGCCAGCACTTTCCACGCTTTTCCATTGGTGAAAGCCTGTTGGCCCACTGCCTGGATTTCGTCGAAGAAGCGGGCATGCTCGACGCCGTCAACGCAGCCGGCTTCCAGCTGAAAACCGGTGCCGCGTTTGCCTGGGGCGAGCGCTACAGCGCCTTCGATTTCGGTGAAACGTTCAGCCACGGCAAATCGACGACCTTTCAAGTCCAGCGCGCCGATTTCGATAAGCTGCTGGCCGATCAGGCCACGCTGCAAGGCGTGGAGATCCGCTATGGCGAAACCATCGTCAGTGTCGACATCGAACCTGGAAAACCGCAGCTCGGCGTGCGCCGCGAAGACGGTAGCGAGTACCGCATCGAGGCCGGTTTCCTCCTTGATGCCAGTGGCTACGGCCGCGTACTGCCACGCTTGCTCGACCTCGAGGCACCGTCGAACTTCCCGGTGCGTCAGGCCGTGTTCACTCACGTCGAAGACCGTATCGACTACCCGGGTTTCGATCGCAGCAAGATCCTCGTGACCACTCATCCGACTCAGCGCGACGTGTGGTTCTGGACCATCCCGTTCAGCAACGGGCGCTGCTCGGTCGGCGTGGTCGCCGCCGAGGAGCGTTTCGCCGGCCGCAGCGACAATCTGGACGAGTGCCTGCGCGGCTTCATCGCCGAGACGCCCAGCCTGGCCAGGGTGTTGCAAAATGCGCAGTGGGACACCGAGGCCCGGACCATCGGCGGTTACTCGGCCAACGTGAAAACCCTGCACGGTCCGGGCTTCGCGCTGCTGGGCAATGCCGCGGAATTCCTCGACCCGGTGTTCTCCTCGGGCGTGACCATTGCCATGCGCTCGGCGAGCATGGCCGCCGGTGTGCTGCACCGTCAGTTGCAGGGCGAAGCCGTCGACTGGCAAACCGAGTTCGCCGAACCGCTCAAGCGCGGCGTCGACACCTTCCGTTGCTACGTCGAAGGCTGGTACGCCGGGACCTTCCAGGACGTGATCTTCCATGAGGGCAGCTCGAAGGAGATCCGTGGAATGATCAGCTCCATCCTTGCCGGATACGCCTGGGACCCAAGCAACCCGTTCGTCAGCGAAGCCCGGCGTCGGTTGAAAGTAATATCGGAATTCTGCGCAAGGGATGCGTCATGAACGACTTGAGCGACCACTACGTCGAAGAAACCCGTTTCGGCTTGTGGTTCCTGCGCAGCCGGATCTGGCAACACTATGTGCTGCGGCTGGCAATCGACGATTTGGCTAGCCTGTTCAGCGAAGCGCTGCCTGTCAGCCCGGTGCTGCTGGATGCCGGTTGCGGCCAGGGCAAGTCATTCGCGCTGCTGCGCCAGGCCTTTGCGCCCGGTCGCCTGATCGGCATCGATGCCGACCCGCAGAGCCTGGCCGTGAGCGCTGAAGAGGCGGCCCGCCAAGGCATGGAAGTGGAGCTGATCGGTAGCGACTGCGCCAGTATCAAGCTGCCGGACGCCAGCATCGACCTGCTGTTCTGTCACCAGACCTTCCATCACCTGGTGGAGCAGGAACAGACACTGGCCGAGTTCTACCGCGTGCTCAAGCCCGGCGGTTATCTGCTGTTCGCCGAATCCACCGAGGCTTACATTGATACCTGGGTGATCCGCTGGTTGTTCCGTCACCCCATGCACGTGCAGAAAAGCGCTGCGCAGTACCTGCAAATGATTCGCCGGCAGGGTTTCGAATTTACCGCGAAAAACGTGTCTTATCCGTACCTGTGGTGGAGTCGCGCCAAGGATTTCGGCCTGCTCGAACGCTTGGGTGTGTGCAAGCCAAAACCCTTTGGCCAGCGGGAAGAAACCCTGGTCAATGTGGTGGCGCGCAAACCTTTTGAAGGAACTGTGTGATGTTTATTCCCAGTCGCTCGAAGCACCATACCTGTAGGAGCGACGGTGCTCTGCGATTTCTCCTGCTCACTGCAACCCTGCTGCTGAGCGCCTGCGCCGGCCGGGCGCCGTTGCCCGAGAAATCCCCTGATCTGCCGCTGCCGCTGCAACTGCACATCCAGCTCTTGCAGCCCGACGACCGTCTGGACTGGGTGCTGGTGGTGCAGCGTGAAGAGACGGCTATTCGCTGGTCGATGATGGACCTGCTGGGCATTCCCAAGGCCCGCCAGAAACTGATCGATAAAACCTGGGAGTCCGATGGCTTTCTGCCGCCCAATCCGCAAGCCCGCGAACTGTTCGCGGCGCTGCTGTTTGCCCTGACGCCGCAAGATGAACTGGCGGCCAACTATCCCGGTGCCTGGCAGCACGGCAATCAACGATCCCTGCCCGAGCGCTGGGACATTCGCTATGCACAACCGCAGAACTTTGAATTGAAGATTGCAAAAGGTCCGACCTACCAAGTCACGCCCCTGAGCGGTGAAACGCCATGACGGCTTACCTCAATGCCCTCGGATTGGTCTGCGCGTTGGGCCGCGACAAGCAGGAGGTTGCCCGCAACCTGTTTGCCGGCGACTGTGGCGGCATGCGCGAACAGGCCGGGTGGGTGGCGCAACGCTCGCTGCCGGTCGGCGCGGTCCAGGGCCAACTGCCGACCCTTGCGGCCGAGATGTCGCGCCATCACAGTCGCAACAATCAGTTGTTGCTGGCAGCCACGCTGCAAATCCGCCCGGACATCGACAGCGCGATCCAGGCCTACGGCCGCGATCGCATCGGTGTCGTGCTGGGCACCAGCACCTCGGGCATCGACGAAGCCAGCCAGGGCCTGGCGCATTACCTGCGCGAAAAGCAGTTCCCGCCTGAGTACGATTATCAGCAACAGGAACTCGGTGCACCGGCAAATTTCCTCGCCGAGTGGCTGCAATTGAGCGGGCCGGCCTACGTCATTTCCACGGCTTGCACCTCCAGCGCCCGGGCCTTGATGAGCGCCCAGCGCCTGTTGGACCTGGGCATCTGCGACGCGGTGCTGTGCGGCGGTGTCGACACCTTGTGCAAGCTGACCCTCAACGGTTTTTCGGCGCTGGAGGCGGTCTCGGAACAACGCTGCAATCCGTTTTCGGTGAACCGCAACGGCATCAACATTGGCGAAGCCGCGGTGCTGTTCCTGATGACCAGAGATGCCGGCGACAGCCAGCCGATTGCCTTGCTCGGCAGTGGCGCCAGCTCCGATGCGCATCATATTTCCGCCCCGGAGCCGAGCGGCCGTGGCGCCCTGCAGGCCATGCGCAAAGCCTTGGGCCGCGCCAACCTGGAGCCGGAGCAGATCGCCTATCTGAACCTGCACGGCACCGCCACCCAGCACAACGACGCCATGGAAAGCCAGGCCGTGGCGACGCTGTTCCCGGCCGGCGTGCCCTGTTCGTCGAGCAAACCCATGACCGGCCACACCCTCGGTGCAGCCGGCGCGCTGGAAGCGGCGTTCTGCTGGTTGAGCCTGAGCCCGGACAATCGAGAGCATGCCCTGCCGCCGCACGTCTGGGACGGACAGCCCGATCCCGAACTGCCGCCGCTGCAATGGGTGACCCCGGCCACGCGCCTGACGTCCATTGCACCGCGCTTCCTGATGAGCAATTCCTTTGCCTTCGGTGGCAACAACGTCAGCCTGATTATCGGAGACGCCCCATGATTGACTGGCCGCTCGCCGAACTGCTGCCCCACGCCGGCGACATGATCCTTATCGATCAGATCCTGGCGTTCGATGAAGAGCAGATTCACACCCGCCTGACCGTCAAGCCCGATGGCCTGTTCAATCTCCCCGACGGCAGCCTGCCGGCCTGGGTCGGCATCGAGCTGATGGCCCAGAGCGTGGCCGCCTTCGCCGGCTGCCATGCGCGTCAGCGCGGCGATGCGGTGGAACTGGGCTTCCTGCTCGGCAGCCGAAAGTACGAATGCAACGTTGAAAGCTTCCCGGCCGGCACCGAGCTGACCATCCACGGCATTCGCTCCCTGGAAGACGACAACGGCATGGGCGTGTTCGAATGCCACATCAACGCCCCCGGCATTCACGTCAGCGCTCGGCTGAACGTGTACCGTCCACCCCAGGCCGCTCAATATCTGCATGAACCCGAAGGAGTCCAGTGATGACTGAATCCGTACTGGTCACCGGTTCCAGCCGTGGCATCGGCCGCGCCATCGCCTTGCGCCTGGCCCAGGCCGGGCACGACATCGTGTTGCATTGCCGCAGCGGCCTGGCGGACGCCGGAGCCGTCAAGGCCGAAGTCGAGGCCTTGGGCCGTCGTGCGCGCATCCTGCAGTTCGACGTGTCCGACCGCGCCCGCTGCAAGGAAATTCTCGAAGCCGACGTGGAAACCCACGGCGCCTATTACGGCGTGGTGCTCAATGCCGGGCTGACCCGCGACGGTGCTTTCCCGGCCCTGAGCGAAGACGATTGGGATGTGGTGATGCGCACCAACCTCGACGGTTTCTACAACGTGCTGCACCCGGTGATGATGCCGATGATCAGGCGCCGCGCCGCCGGGCGGATTGTTTGCATCACTTCGGTGTCGGGGCTGATCGGCAACCGTGGCCAGGTCAACTACAGCGCCTCCAAGGCCGGTTTGATCGGCGCGGCCAAGGCATTGGCGATCGAGCTCGGCAAGCGCAAAATCACCGTTAACTGTGTTGCACCCGGCCTGATCGACACAGCCATGCTCGACGAAAACGTGCCGGTGGAAGAACTGATGAAAATGATCCCCGCACAACGCATGGGCACCCCTGAAGAGGTGGCCGGCGCAGTGAATTTCCTGATGTCGGCGGAAGCCTCGTACATCACCCGGCAGGTTCTGGCCGTCAACGGAGGCCTGTGCTGATGAAGCGCGTCGTCGTCACCGGCATGGCCGGCATCACCTCGCTGGGCAGCGATTGGGAGACCATCGCCGGCAACTTCGCGGCCAACCGCAGCGGCATCCGCCGGATGGACGAGTGGGACCGCTTTACCGAGCTCAACACACGCCTGGCTGGCCCCATCGATGACTTCAAGGTGCCGAGCCACTGGACCCGCAAGCAACTGCGCAGCATGGGTCGGGTTTCGCGGCTTGCTGTGGGCGCAGCGGAAATGGCACTGGCCGACGCCGGCCTGTTGGGCGACGAGTCGATCAAGGACGGGCGCATGGGCGTCGCCTGCGGCTCCTCCACCGGCAGCACCGACGAGATCAAGGCGTTCGGAAACATGCTGCTCAACTCGGTGGCCGAAGGCCTGAACGCCAACTCCTACGTGCGCATGATGCCGCACACCACCGCAGCCAATATCAGCATCTTCTTCGGCCTCACCGGCCGCCTGATCCCGACCTCCAGCGCCTGCACCAGCGGCAGCCAGGGCATCGGCTATGCCTACGAAGCCATCAAGTTCGGCCGCCTGCCGCTGATGCTCGCCGGCGGCGCCGAAGAACTGTGCCCGACCGAAGCCATGGTCTTCGACGCGCTCTACGCCACCAGCCTGAAAAACGACACCCCACAACGCAGCCCGCGCCCTTACGACAGCGCACGCGATGGCCTGGTGATCGGCGAAGGCGGCGGCATGCTGGTGCTCGAAGAACTGGAACACGCCCTGGCCCGTGGCGCCCACATCCATGCCGAAATCGTCGGTTTCGGCAGCAACGCCGACGGCCAGCACACCACCCGTCCCGAACAAGTCACCATGCGCCGGGCCATGGAACTGGCCCTGGAAGACGCCGGGCTGAAACCGTCGGACATCGGCTACGTCAACGGCCACGGCACCGCCACCGAACAGGGCGACATCGCCGAAACCCTGGCCACCAGCAGCCTGTTCGGCGAACACATGCCGATCAGCTCGCAAAAAAGCTTCCTCGGCCACACCCTCGGCGCCTGCGGTGCGCTGGAGTCCTGGTTCAGCATCGAAATGATGAACAGCGACCTCTACGCCCACACCTTCAACCTCGACGAAGTCGACCCGCACTGCGGCAAACTCGACTACCTGCGCGGCGAGTTTCGGCAGATGAGCAATCGGTATGTGATGAACAATAATTTTGCATTTGGCGGGGTGAATACTTCGCTGATTTTTAAGCGCTGGTCGTAAGGCCAGAAACGACAAAGGGCGCCTTTCGGCGCCCCTTCACAGACAGGTCGGCTTGTCATCGCCCTTCACCTGCCTGGCTCTGTGATTGCTGGTTGCCCAGAATCCTCAGAGTCTCACAAGCCCCTTACGGGAACGCCGTCAGTATTGTCCGAAATCATCCTGCGAACAACAGCTGGCAACTGGCCTGCCTTAATCAAACTTGCTGCGATTACAGGCCCAAGGCCTTGCGCACCGCGACTTTGATCGAAAAAAACTCGTCTGTTTCAAGTTGTAAAATGACGTAAGTGCGCTTCCCTCGACGATCTCGGCTCTTGATCCGGTCGAGCCTGGAAAGACTGACAGTGGCAACCATATCGCATTTAGCCCAACACGTCGGACTTGCTCCCTGCAGATGATTCGGCAGCTCCAGATGATGTTCAAGCATATGATCTGGAGCGGTTGTACTAAGTGGCACAACCGTCACCAACAAATTGTTGGTTCTGTGTTTGCGAATCACTACAACAGGTCTGATCTTGATCATCTCGGGAACTTCATACCCCCTGAAATCACAAATCAGTACGCTGCCTTCCTTGGGTTGATATAGAAGTGGCATCCATGGCACTCAACTAAAGAAATCGATTCTGCTCAATAATCGGGTAAATCGCGAAACCGGATCCGTTACGCGAAGTGTCCCAACGCTCCCAGGGAGATTCAGGGTGGATCGAGGTTATCCAACACCCGATTCACCGCCAGCTCCCCCAGCATGATCGACTGCTGAATCCCCAGCAGGGTGTTGCTCTGCGACCCGTTCAGACTCCTCGCCAAATCGCTCGCCATGACATTGGCTGATGCCAGCGACACACAGGCGTATTCCAGCAGTGTGTGGTTATCGATATCCGGGGCGATCAAGAAGATATTGCTGGGTTCGCGTGGAGCGTCCGGCGATTGTTTTGCTTTTTTGGTCATGATTCAGTGCCCGGAAAAGTGGAGCCGACACCGTGTCGCTACGAATCAAAAGGGTGGCAGCTGTACGCAGGTTAGTAGACCGGGCAAAGCGAAAACCGGCGCGCCCGAAGGCGCCCTGCGCACAGCTACCGTCAAGGGCAGGTATGGGCATACCTGCCTATCAGGAGCGCATGTGCGCTTCGATTTGCTACGGGCTACTAAACCCGATCACTGACAATCAGTGACACGAATCAAGTTAGCGATAGCCCTCAAAGCGCACAAGCCGGCGGATTCTGGAGTAGTTGAAGGCAACGTCGCAAGGCGCTGTAGCCTTTGCGAAGGATTTCGGAATTGTCCTACAGCAGGTAGTTATGCCTTCCGAAGGGGACGATACATCCTCGTGCCAGACAGCTGTTTTTATAGTGTTTTTGCAAACGCTTTCGCGAGGGCGCTTGCTCCCTCGCCACAGGGGAATTGGCCGTCACGCAGCACACCCTTTCGCCGACTACACTCGCCAATGCACTCCTTCGCTTAAACGGTATCTCCCACATCCAAGCTCTTTCACGTCAAGGACCTGACCATGCAAGTGAAAGCCGTGATTGCCGCTGTTCTGTTTTGCCTGCTGCCCAGTGTCAGCCAGGCCACCAACCTGATGTACATGCCCTTCGAAACCGTCCTGTCCAACGCCCTGCGTGCCGGGCGGCTGGATGGCAGCGTGAAGTTCTATCTGGCTGGTATCGGCCCGAGCACGAATCTTCAGATGTTGCGCACGAACGTTGTCAGCGACTGGCCCACCAACGTCTCCAACAAGAGTGATTTCGATGCCTGTGAGTGGGCAGTGCAATCGACGTTGATTGAGTTGCAGGAAGAGGCAAAGCGGGTGGGAGCGAATGCGGTGACCAATATCGTCAGTTACTACGATCAGCATGTGCGCAAGGACCTGAACACCTATGAGTGCCGGGCCGGGGTATTTGTGGCGCGGGTGGCGTTGCGGGGGGATTTGGTGCGGGTGCCGTAGGTATCCCCGGAGTTGGTTGGTGTTTTGACGAGCGCTTTCGCGGGCAAGCCCGCTCCCACAGGGTTTTGCAAGATAGCCAATATTGTGTTCACACCGCAGATCCTTGTGGGAGCGGGCTTGCCCGCGATTGACGGCGCACCCGTCACGGCTTCAATGGCTCAACCTTCCTCGTCAGCAGTTCAACAAACGCCTTGGCCATCGCCGACTTCTGATCCTTGCGCTGCACCAGCCACACCGCCGACACCGCTGCCGGATCCAGCAACGGCCGATAGACCACACCATCAATTCGCATCCGCTGATAAGACGCCGGCAGCACCGAAACGCCGAGCCCCGCCGCTACCAGCCCGATGATGGTCATCGCCTCGCCGGCCTCCTGGGCGAAGTGTGGGCTGAAGCCGGAGTCCCGGGCCAGGCTGAGCAGTTGCGCATACAGGCCGCTGCCGTAGCTGCGCGGAAAAAACACAAAGGGCTCAAGGGCCAGTGCTGACAGGAACAAGCCTTCCTCACTGCCCTCGACCAACGGGTGCTTGGAGCTGAGCACCGCGACCAGCGGTTCGCGCATCAACTCGACCACGCTGAGGCAGTCCGGCAATCCGAGCGGGCGCATGATGCCGACCTCGATCGACTCGTCCACCAGCGCATCGGCCACCTGGGTACTGCTCATTTCCCGCAGGTTCAGGTGCACCGCCGGGAAGCGCTGGCGGAAAGAGAAAATCGCCTGGGGAATGGTCGAGTTGAACGGTGCCGACGAGGTGAAGCCGATTTTCAGCTCGCCCAACTCACCCAGTTGCGCCCGTCGCGCGACATCCGCCGCTTTATCGACCTGCGCCAGCACCAGCCGCGCCTCTTCGAGGAACAGCCGACCGGCTTCGCTCAGCTCGACCCGACGATTGGTACGCTCGAACAGGCGGGCGCCGACTTCCTGTTCCAGCGCCTGGATTTGCTGGCTCAGCGGCGGTTGGGAGATGCCCAGCACCTGTGCGGCGCGGCCGAAGTGCAGTTCTTCGGCGACGGCGATGAAGTAGCGCAGATGTCGCAATTCCATGGAAACCCCATTAGGTCGTAAAAGCTATCAAACAGGTCGAACAATATATTGGATTGAATCATTAGCCAGCTATATGATTTTTTCATTGCCTGACCGGCTGCGTCCTCCGAGGTCCCCCCGTGAAAACTGCTGTCGCCCCACTCGCCCATGAAGTTCCTCCCGCAGCGCCGGACGCTATCGCCGCTGAGCTGGCGGAAATCTACATCGAAAAAGGCACCCCGGCGTTCATACGCACGGTGCTGGCGTTGTTCTGCGGCGGCTTCGCGACTTTCGCCCTGCTCTACTGCGTGCAGCCGATGATGCCGCTGCTGTCCCACGAGTATTCCATCAACGCGGCGCAGAGCAGCCTGATCCTGTCTATCGCCACCGGCATGCTTGCCATCGGCCTACTGATCACCGGCCCGATTTCCGACCGTATCGGACGTAAACCGGTGATGGTGGCAGCACTGTTCGCCGCTGCGCTGTGCACCATGGCCAGTGCGATGATGCCGAGCTGGCACGGTGTGCTGCTGATGCGTGCGCTGATCGGATTGTCGTTGAGCGGTCTGGCGGCGGTTGCGATGACTTACCTGAGCGAAGAGATCCACCCACAACACATCGGCCTGGCCATGGGTCTGTACATCGGTGGCAACGCGATTGGCGGGATGAGCGGACGCTTGATCACCGGGGTATTGATCGACTTCGTCAGCTGGCACACGGCAATGCTGGTGATCGGTGGCCTGGCCCTGATTGCCGCGGCGGTGTTCTGGAAAATCCTCCCTGAGTCACGCAACTTCCGCGCCCGCTCGCTGCACCCGCGCAGCCTGCTCGACGGTTTCACCATGCACTTTCGCGACGCCGGCCTGCCGCTGCTGTTCCTCGAAGCCTTTGTGCTGATGGGCGCGTTCGTCACGCTGTTCAACTACATCGGTTATCGCCTGCTGGCCGAGCCGTACCACATGGAACAGGCGTTCGTCGGGCTGCTGTCGGTGGTGTACCTGTCGGGCATCTACAGTTCGGCGAAAATCGGCGCCATGGCCGACAAACTCGGTCGGCGCAAAATGCTCTGGAGCACAATTGCACTGATGATCGGTGGTCTCGCCTTGACGATGTTCACGCCATTGCCGCTGGTGATCATCGGCATGCTGATCTTTACCTTCGGCTTCTTTGGTGCCCATTCGGTGGCCAGCAGCTGGATCGGTCGCCGCGCCACCAAGGCCAAGGGACAGGCGTCGTCGCTGTACCTGTTCGCCTACTACGCCGGAGGGAGCATCGCCGGCACAGCGGGCGGCGTGTTCTGGCACCTGGGCGGCTGGAACGGCATAGGCTTGTTCATCGGCGCGTTGCTGGTAGTGGCGCTGCTGACGGCGTTGAAACTGGCGAAGTTGCCGTTGCTGCCTCAGCACACCTCGGCTACCTGAGCACCCACCGCGCCTCCAGGGCCTCGTCACGTTTTTCCAGGGTCAGGCTTTGCAGCGCGACGCCACCGCGCTCCATCGCGTCAAGCCACTGCAGCAACGGCTGCGCGTTGCCACTGAGGGTCACGCGCAGCAGATCGCTGTCGCTCTCCATCTGGCGGATTTCCAGCCCCGCTGTAGCGGCGCTTTCGCTGATGCGCAGCGACAGCGGTTGATCGGCGTCGACGGGGACATGGCTGCGCGGTAACGCCCGCTGCAGTTGCGCGGCCAACCCCGCCTGCAGTTGATACTGTCGCTCGACCGTTTCCAGGCGCTGCCGGGTCGGTTGCCAGATCAGGCTGAACGCCACGACCGCCAACAAAAAAGCCCCCGACACCTGCAACAGCCGCTGTTCGCGCACGGAAATGCGTCGCCATATCTGGATCATGCTTCGGCCTCCACGGTGAAGGTAGCGGTCACCCGGTCAGCGGCTTTGCTCGCGCTGTCGAGCCGGATGGGCATGCCTTGTTGTCGTCCGCGCTCACGCAATTGCTCCAGCTCGGCAAAGCCGCTGGCGGTCAGCTGGATTTTCCAGCCCTCACCTGCCCGAAACTCAATGCGCTGGACCTCGACCGGGCTGGCGCCGATCACCTGTTCAATCAACTGGACCAACCCCGCAATGCGGGTCTTTTGCGATTCGGCAGGCTGGTTTTGCAGGGCCTTGAGTTGCCCTGCCATATCGACGATGCGGCTTTGCTCCGGGTATAGCGCCTTGAATCGCTGCTCATTCTGGGTGGCGAGGCGTCGGGCTTCACTGTCGAGGAAGCGAATTCGCGTCTCGCTGGCCCCCCAGGTCATCAGCGCCAGCATCAACATCACCCACCCGCCGGCACGCCAGGGCAGACGCTTGCCGCGCGGTGCGAATGCACCTTGCAGCAGGTTGATGGCCCGGGCAGGACGGTGGGTCAGGCATTGGTCGAGGGCAGCGGGGTCCTCATGGTCGTCCAGCCTTTGCAGGTGCGCGGGCAGTAACGGGGCGAGCAGCGCCAGGTGCTCTTGCGACAACGCCAGGCGCGCCGACAGTTCGCCGCCCAACAACCAACGACCGAACCACCATGCAGCGTATGGCTGATCACCACCCAGCACATCGGCATCGACGAACACCCCACGCACCTCAATGCCCGCCTCGCGCAGCAGATCAAGCACGCTGGCCAAGCGATCCCGGCCGATGACCATGACCGGGTAGCAGCCGTCGCGATCACGCGCGCCAACCCCCAGATGCACAACTTCCAGCGCTTCACTCAGTTGATCTTCCACGGCGAAAGCAACGGCCTGGGCCTCGGGTTTACGCCGCCCCGGCCATGGTTCGCTGCGTAGCCAACTGCACATTTCCATGGGCAGCAGTACATCGACCGACTTTCCCTGCAATGCCGAAGCCGTCTGATTCAGCGGCATCGGCTGGCGTTGGCCGGTTTGCGACCACAGCACGCAAGGCCAGAGTGCGGATGGCGCATCCTGGCCCTCGGCGGTCAGGTAAAGCCAAGTGTTCATCGCGGTCTCTCGTGGCTACTCATGGGAAAAAAACGTCGTTGCAGCACCGTCAGCTGTTGAGTCTTCGGATCGTGCCCGACATCCGTGGCCAGGTGCAGTTCGCGACCGCCCCGGTTCACCTGCACGCGGATCCGGTACCAGCGGCTATGGGTGCCAAGTCCGTGACTGCTCAAGCCCTGCCCGGAGAGTAACGGGTCCTGGGTAAACGCCTGGACGCTCGCCCAAGGCGTTGTTGCGGCCTGAAGCGCCAGCGCATCGGCGGTCGCGGCATCCACCTCGCCGAGCGTTCTCAGCACCAGCGCTGGTGCGCTGTTGATGTTCAAGGCGACGTCGGTGGGCAACAGCGCCACCCAAGGCTCCAGCCGCTGCAGCAGGCGAGCGTCGATGCCGGGCAGCAAACGCAGCTGGCTGAGTTCGCGCAACGGCCCGACCTGGCTGAGTTGCACGGGAGGCAGATCAAGCAGCTCGAGCAGGCGCGCCCATCGGTTGAGGGTGACCTGGTCCACCTGCCCCTGGCGTAACAAAGCATTGAGATTGAAGCGTCCGGCGAGGTCATCGATATCGATAAGGATCTGCGCATCTTCGACCTCGAAGTCAGGCGCCATGTCCGTCCAGCCCTGAACCCGTTCGACGGGTTTTTTCGCGTCCTGCAACGCATCGCGCAACAGCATCAACGCCCAGGTTTCCCCGCCCGATGCGAGTTGCCGCAGGTGTATCTGCTGCAACTGTTGCCCGCTGCTTTGCAGCGACAGGTGATGGCTGCGCAACAAGCCACCGGTGATCAACAGCGCCAGGCTCAGGACCAGCAATACACTGATCAAGGCAATGCCGCGTTCGTGCCCGTTCATGGCAGTGCACCCGGCATCGACAACACCCGACGAATCGATTCGAAGCGCCCGACCGAGACTTGCACCTCCAGCGCCAAGGGCGGCTTCGCGTCCTGCCCGGTCGCCCAATGAGCGACCCAGCCAAACTGGCTGTCGAACAAGCGCCAGCTCAACGCGCGCACACCTGCCAGCAGTTTTTGCCGCTGCACGAGTTCTGAGCCTTCGCCCTGGCTTTCGCGCCACAGCACATCGCCGTCGAGTCGGTAGGTCAACGTCTGGCGCTCACTGCGCGGTTGATCCAGAGGGTTGCGCCAGTGACTGCGCTGGAACTGCAGAAGCGGCGGTGCGAGCACCATCGGCTGCGCAGTGACATGCAGCAGGTCGCGCTCGATCACCGCCACCGCTCGTTGCAGGCTCCTGAGTTCTCGCTCGTGGGCCGTCACGCCCTGTTGCACCCGCACCACGCTATCGAACAAACCCCAACTGGCCAGCCCGAGCACGGCGAAGATCGCCAGGGCGATGACCAGTTCCAGCAGGGTGAATCCGCGCTGCTTACTCATGGGCGACAGGTATCCAGCCACTGCCACGATACAAGGGGTGCGTACTGTCCGAAGGGCTGACCTGTATGTCGACTTGGAGCAAGCGAGGGTCAGCGGTGGCGCTGATGTGTTGATGCAGCACCCAGTCACGCTGGTCCATCGATACGAGCTGTTGTTGCTGCCCGACCACCAACCCGGCTTGCAGGCGCAACTCGTTCAAGCGGTTGTCCGCCAGCCAGGCCGCGAACAGGCGCGCCTCAACGGCGCCGCGCTGCTTCACCACGTATTGACTGGCCGAGAGCACGGCGGCCGCCAGTGTCGCAAAGACCGCCAGGGCCACCATGATTTCCAATAGCGTGAAACCGCCCATGGCGGATCGCGATCGCGAGCTAGTCATCGATCGCCACTTCACTGAGGCCGTCTCCGGACAGGCTCAGCCAGTTGCGGTTGCCGGACTCAAGGATCAGGGTGAATACACTGGTTTCATCGTTGCTGAACATCAGCAGCTGCGGCGGTCCTCCGTCAGCGTCCAGCTCTACCCAATAGCCCTCCAGTTGCAAACGTAATCGCACGCTCAGGGGCCAGTCAGTCAGCGCTCCCACCGGCTCCCAGCCGCGAACACCCAGGCGCATCACCCGGTGACCATCGGTACTCAACCGCAAGCCATACTCCTGGCCCTCGAACACCGCTCGCTCACGCAATTGATGAATCACCTGCACCATCGCCTCGGCTTCCTGCCT
This sequence comes from Pseudomonas sp. S2_H10, assembly GCF_054668285.1. Taxonomy (NCBI): domain Bacteria; kingdom Pseudomonadati; phylum Pseudomonadota; class Gammaproteobacteria; order Pseudomonadales; family Pseudomonadaceae; genus Pseudomonas; species Pseudomonas sp. S2_H10. The sequence goes on along the minus strand of NZ_CP162754.1, from coordinate 4,119,234 downwards.
GACCTGGCGCGCCGGACTGCCCCCACCGGCATAGCTCACCATGCCCAGCAAAACACCGACCATGACAATCACGATCATCAATTCCAGCAGGGTAAATCCCCGGCAACGGCAGCCCACGATTCAATTACCCCAATTGCCGATTTCGGCTGCAAACCCTTCACCGCCTGCCACGCCATCGGCACCCAGGGAATACAGGTCGTAAGTACCATTGGCCGATCGCACACCCGGGTTGAGGTATTGATATGGTGTGTTCCAAGGGTCGACCGGCATGCTCTTGAGGTAACCCTGAGGGTTCCAGCCACGCGCCGCGGGCAATCCGGAGGGACGTTTGACCAGCGCTTCAAGGCCCTGCTGGGTCGAAGGGTAATGGGCGTTGTCGAGGCGATACATTTCCAGGGCGGTGGCGATGGCCTGGATATCGATCCTGGCGGCGGTGACCTTGGCCTGGTCGGGGCGGCTCATGAACTGCGGCACCACAATGGCCCCAAGCACGCCGATGATGACCACCACCACCATGATTTCGATCAGGGTAAAACCGCGTTGCGCGCGGGGAAGGTTTTTACGGACAGGTTGCATGGGTCAATTCACCAATTGGTTGAGGCTGAGAATCGGGAGCAGGATGGCCATGACGATCAGCAGCACGACGCCGCCCATCAGCACCAGCATGGCCGGCTCGAACAGGCTCACCACCAGCGCAATGCGCGCGGCGAGGCTGCTTTCCTGTTGTTCGGCGGCCCGGGCCAGCATGCGGTCGAGTTCGCCCGCACGTTCGCCGCTGGCGATCATGTGCAGCATCATCGGCGGGATGTCACCGCTCAGTTCCAGACCGCGGGTCAGCGTTCCACCCTCGCGTACGGAACAGGCGACCTCGACCATCCGTGCGCGGATGGTCAGGTTGCCAATGACCGCAGCGGAAATTTCCAGTGCATCCACCAAAGGCACGGCACTTTTGCCGAGGATCGCCAGGGTGCTGGCAAACCGCGCGGCTTCCATGGCGCGCAGCACTTCACCGATGACGGGCGCATTCAGCACCCATCGATGCCAGCGCAGGCGCCACTGCGGTTGCTGCCAGCTCCAGCGCCACAGGCCGGACAGCGTTGCCAGCACGCCCAGCAACAACAGGAAATGGTTGCGCAGGCCATTGCTCACGCCGATCAGTGCCTGGGTCAGCCAGGGCAATGGCTGGCCGCTGTCGACGAAGATCTTCACCACATCCGGCACCACGTAGCCGAGCAGAAAACCGACGATCGCCACGCTGGCCAACATCAGGATCAACGGGTACACCAGGGCCATCTGGATCTTTTGCCGCGAGGCCTGGCGGGCTTGTGTGTAGGCCGCCAACTGCTCCAGCACATGGCCCAAATGCCCGGAGCGTTCGCCGGCGGCCACGGTGGCGCGAAACAGTTCGGGGAAGGCCTTGGGGAATTTCCCCAATGCCGAGGCCAGGGCATGGCCTTCCATCACCCGGCTCCTGACCGCCGAGAGCAGGCCTGCGACCTTGCGTTTTGCGCTCTGTTTCGCCACCGCTTCGAGTGCTTCTTCCAGTGGTAGCCCGGCCTGAACCAGCGTTGACAGTTGCAACGTCAACAACGCCAGATCAGCCGCACTCAGGCGTCCACCGCTAGACTGTTTGCCGGCGCCGCTGCCGGCCCGAACCTCGATCAACACACGCGGCCACACGCCGCGCTCACGCAACAGCTGTCGCGCATGACGAGGGCCATCGGCCTCCAGGCGTCCCTTGCAGGGTCGGCCCAGGGCATCCAGGGCGCGGTAGTCGAACGTTGGCATCCGTCAGCTCTCCTGGGTCACACGCAGCAGCTCGTCGAGGCTGGTCAAGCCTTCCAGCACCCGCTGGCGCCCGTCCTGGAACAAGCTGCGCGAGTACTTGCGCGTTTCATCGATGAGGGCATGCTCACTGGCACCCTGGTGGATCAGCGCCGAGACGGCGGGCGTCACGCTGATCAGTTCGTAAATGCCGATGCGCCCTCGGTAGCCGTGCTGACACTGTGCGCAGCCCGCGGCTTTGAACAGGGTGTGCGGCGTGGCCGTGTCGAGTCCCAGGCGCTGGCAGGCCGCCGCATCGGCGAGGTACGCAACCTTGCAATGGGGACACAAGGTGCGCAGCAGGCGCTGAGCCAGAATGCCCACCAGCGAGGAGGCCAACAGGTAGGCATCGACGCCCATGTCGACCAGTCGCGTGACGGCGCCCACCGCACTGTTGGTGTGCAAGGTCGACAGCACCAGATGCCCGGTCAAGGACGCTTGCACAGCGATCTCGGCGGTTTCGCGGTCGCGGATTTCGCCGACCATCACCACGTCCGGGTCCTGACGCAAAATCGCCCGCAGGCCGCGGGCAAAGGTCATGTCGACTTTCGGGTTGACCGGCATCTGGCCGACGCCGGGCAGGTGATACTCGATCGGGTCTTCGACCGTGAGAATGTTGCGGGTCTGGTCATTCAGGCTGCTCAACGCGGCGTACAGGCTGGTGGTCTTGCCGGAGCCGGTCGGCCCGGTGACCAGCAGGATGCCGTGGGGTTTGCCCAACAACTGACGCAGGGTCGCGAGGGTATCGTCCGGCATGCCCAACCGCTGCAGGTCCAGGCGCCCGGCCTGTTTGTCGAGCAGGCGCAGCACCACCCGCTCACCGTGAGCCGAAGGCAGCGTCGAGACCCGCACATCGACTTCATGCCCGGCCAGACGCAAGGCCATTCGCCCGTCCTGAGGCACGCGTTTTTCCGCGATGTCCAGGCGCGCCATGACCTTGATCCGCGACACCAGCAGCGTCGCCAGTTCGCGTTTGGGCCTGAGCATTTCACGCAGCTGGCCATCGACCCGCATGCGCACCGACAGGTACTGTTCGAAGGTTTCCAGATGCACGTCCGAGGCGTGCTCGCGCACCGCTTCGCCGAGCAGCGCGTTGATCAGGCGAATGATCGGCGCATCGCCCTGCTGCTCCAACAAGTCGGCGGTTTGCGGCACCTGATCGACCAGGCTGAGCAAGTCCAGCTCTTCGTCCAGCCCCTGGGCTACCTGCTCCACTGCGCTCTGTCCCTCGCGATAGGCTGCCGCCAGGCGTGAGGCGTACTCAGCGGCGTCGACGATGACAAACGGCAGGGTCGGCCCGCACACCCGGCGCGCTTCTGACAATGCACTGAGCGGTGCATCGCTGCGCAGGGCAAGCCGCAGGTCGTCGCCGTCACGCTCCAGCAACACACCAAAGCGCCGGGCGAAGCCGAAGGGCAATTGCTCGCAGCGTTCACTCATGGCCTTACTGCGCCTTGCCGCGCAAGTCGAACACCGGTGCATCCGTGGCCGGCTCGAACAACCCGCGCGCCTCGGATGGCAGCAACAGCGAGTTGTTTTCCCCCGCCCCTGATTTGCTCAAGTCACGCAGTGCGTTGTAACGCTGCTGGCTGACCTGGGACAGGTCCTCCTTGCTGCGCACGATGGTCGGGCGCAGGAACACCATCAGGTTGCTTTTGGTCTGGGTGTCGCGGGTCCAGCGGAACAACGCGCCCAGATAAGGAATGTCGCGCAGCAGCGGCACGCCGCTTTTCTGGGTGCGCACGCTGTCGCGGATCAGGCCGCCGATCACGATGATTTCGCCATCGTCGGCGAGGATGGTGCTTTTGAGCGCTCGCTTATTGGTGATCAGGTCCGAGGAGTCGATGCCCGACACCGAAGGCGCGATGTCCGACACTTCCTGCTCGACCTCCAGGCGCAAGGTCGAGCCTTCGTTGATGTAAGGCTTGATCTTCAGGCTGATGCCGACGTCCTTGCGCTCGACGGTGGTGAAGGGATTGTCCGCTCCATTGCTGTTGGTGGCGTAGGAACCGGTCTTGAACGGCACGTTCTGGCCGACGATGATTTCCGCTTCCTGATTGTCCAGGGTCAACAGGCTCGGCGTGGACAACAGGTTGCTGTGGGTATTGCTGGCCAGGGCCGAAATCAGCGCACCGAAACGGTCGCTGCCCAGTTGCAGGATCACCCCTTCCGGCGCCGATCGTTTCTCGTCGAACTTCAGCCCGCCGACAATCGGAATGTCGGTGCCGGGAAAATTGATGAAGCCCTTTGCATCGCCCGTGCGGAGGTTCCACTGCACACCGACGGCTTCGGCGATATCACCGGAAATTTCGACGATGGCGGCATGGATCAACACCTGGGCCCGCGGCTGGTCCAGTTGGCGCACGATGCTTTCAATGGTCCGCAGCTGTGCCGGCTCGGCAATCACCACCAGCGCGTTCTGGCTTTCGTCGGCCTTGATCATGAAGGCTGCAGTGCCGGACATGTCCCGTGTGCCGCCGACGGCGGGCGCCGGTTTTCTGCCCTGTCCCATCGACTCCAGAATCTCGGCCAGTTGCTTGGCATCGCTGTGCCGCAGGCGAATCACCCGCGCATTGTCGAGGGTCGTGGTGGCCGGCGTATCGAGGCCACGGGCCAGTTCGATCAGGCGCTGGCGAACGGCAGGCGGGCCAATGAAAATCAGGCGATTGGTCCTGGCGTCAGCCAGCACCTGTATTGCCGACTCGGCACTGCGCTTGCCCATGGAGGCCTCGATCACCGGCGCGACATCGCCGGCCTGGGCATGCTTGAGCTGAACCACCGCGTGCAGGTTGTTCTGACCGGAGTCCAGCTCGCGGATCACCCGGGCAATACGCTTCACATTGGCAGCCGTATCGGTCAGCACCAACGCGTTGGCCGACACCGAAGGGCCGACATAACCATTGGCAGACACCAACGGTCGCACCAGCCCGGCAATATCGGAGGCGCTGCTGGTATTCAGGCCTATGACTTCGGTCACGAACTGCGACGCCGTGGTGGTTTTTACCGTGCCCTGGCCGGCCCGTGTCCTGGCCTCGGCGACCGGAGCGATGAGAATCCGGTCGCCTTCATCGATCACCGTGAAGTTGTGGGCGTCGAGCACCGAATAGAACAGCCGGCGTACCCCTTCACGATCGAGGGCCTGCCGGGACATGACCGTGACACGCCCGGAGACTTTTGGGTCCAGCACTACCGTGGTCCCGAGAATGTTGGAGATCTCTTCGACGATGTCGCGCAGCTCCGCGTTGTTCATCGCCAGTTGCCATTTTTCTTCGGCGCCTTGCAACGTGCCCGGAAAGGCTGCGGCCGCCAAGACGGCAAGCAGAAGCATGGCGCGCAAACACTGCGCACCGGCGAAGCTGTTCATGAGATTGATCACTCTGGTTGCCCGGGGAACGGGCGTAAAAAACGCGTGGTCGTGGTAACGGGTCGAGAGTCGACGGATGATTCGAGTGCCTTCAGAAAACGTGCTTCAGAGGGTGCGAGCGTCAGCAGCTCTTCTCGCCCCTTGTTCCACAGCGCGACCTGACGGGGCTCGATACGACGCAGGACGCTGCCGCCAGGCAATTGCTCACCCACTTGATAGAGTCGTGAGCCTTGAGCATTGGCCAGCAGTGCCTTGGATGATCCGGTGCTGACAAAGCTTGCTTGCAAGGTCAGCGGCTCGGCACTGGGCCGCGGCGTGGCCTGCGTCGTCAGGCCGAACACGATGGCAATCGATGCTGCCTCCAGCGGCTCGCGTGCAGGCACCATCTGCAAGGGGGCGATGTCGTCCGGCGGTGTCGCCAGACGCTCGCGAAACTGCCTTTCCTGCCACACCAGAAACACCGCAACGGCCACTGGCAAGGTGAGCCAGCAAACGCTGCTCAGGCATGCCCGAAAGCGTTGTCGGGAGAGATTAGAAACCTTCATTTTTCAACTCGGTAATCAACCGCCGGGCTTCAGGCGACTTTGATGTCACCTGAAGCCAGCTGCGAGGACTTACAACTTTTCCCACGCCATGTGCGAATGAGCACCGACACCCGGTTCGAAACCGTTGGCGGTAGGGGTGTACTGCTTGCAGTAACCCGACTCAGGGAAAGGCTTGCACTCGAAGACTTCGTCGGTCTTCGGTTGCAGCACCTTGGTGCCGGCGCTGTACTCGCCGAGACCTTCAGGGAACACGAAGTCGTGCTCGACGCCTGCGCCTTCACCGGTCAGTTGGGTGGTCTTGGTGTCCTGACGGGTGGTGCGGCCATCCAGGGTGGTGCCGACCAGAGTCAGTGTGTGCGCGCCAGGATTGCTGCGCACATCCAGCGACAACGAGGTGGAGCCACTGGCCACTTGTGCCGACGTGGCGCCGACCGGTTTGTTGTTCTGATCGAACAACGTCGCTTCGACGTCCATCGAGCGGTTCGCCGTCATGCTGAACTCGACTTTGACCCGACCTTTTTCCAGAACGTATTCGGCTTGCTGAGAGGTCACCGACATGTGTGCAGCGGCATCCTCCTTCATGCCCAACTGCACTTCGTAGCGCACTACGCCGCTTTCTCTTTGCACGTAGAGACGGTTGGTGCCTTTGACCGGGACGACATTGCCGCTCTCGTCACGGATACCGGCGCGAACCAGGGTGTGGGTCTGGTTGATTTTTTCGGCCAGCTTGAACGCCCAGTTCTGCGGTGTGCCCTCTTCAGCGTTATCGATGCTGATTTCAACGCTGTAGTCCGGGCTCTCACCCTTGGCGGTAAACGCACGTGCCTTGACCTTGTCGCCCTCCAGTAACGTGGTCGATGGTGCAATGCTGCCCACTGGGGACCAGCCGCCTGGCAGGTCCGGTTCGGCAAGGATGTTCACGTCTGCGACATTGTAAAACGCAGCGTCGGTGTCACCGACGGTCCAGATGGCCAGGATGACCTGGTGGCCGGACTTGTCAGATGGAAGCGTGCAATTGTGCTTGGCGCCCGACACCGGCAGCTGGTTGCCGCCATCGATGGTGCAGAACGGCGTGCTTTCGAAGGTGGCGCGCTTGAGCGACTCGTTCGGGTTCCAGCCATCGCGGGTGATGAAATACTCGTGTTTGGTAGCAGGGTGGGCAGCGGTGTAACGCCATTGGAAATCGATGTTGCGATCCTTGATTTCCGTCAACTGCCAGCGGCTGGCGGACTGTGCATCCATGGCAGAGAACAGCGAGTGACCGCCGCTGGCGATCTTGCCATCGACCGGGCCCTGCATGGGAGCACCGCCGACGCCGGCCGGAAAGCCCTTGAAGGTTTCACCGACACTCTGCGGCTCGTACTGGGCGCCGCCGCAGTTGGTGTTCAGGCCTTTCTGACAAGCCAGTGCGCGCGAAGGCGGGACTTCCAGATAGCCATGGGCGGAAACGGTTTGAGAGGCCAGCATTGCCGATAACAGGATCATCGATGAAGTGCAGGCCGTTAACGCACTTCTTTTATCAAATGTCATTTTCATGATGTGTTCCAGACTGCTTATCGAAAACAAGGCGCCTTGCGGGCGGCGATGTTTGCTTCGTTGTGTTCAGCCTTTGCCGAACAGGGGTCTGGAACCTTACGGGGATGACCAAGAGTTCTATGTAGGAGTAATCATCGAGTCAGGCGGGAATAGTCTTCTCTTCCGATTTTCCGACAAGAATGGAAAACACTCTTACAGAAGGAAACGCTTTATCCAGGCAGTTTTCTGCAGCCAAAAAAAAGCCTGCCCGGCACGAGGCGGGACAGGCTTCTGGAAAACGGCGTTGACCGTTATTCGTGATATTGCGCCGACAACTCATGCACGGCGCGCAGGAACGCACCGGCGTGTTCCGGGTCGACTTCCGGCGTGATGCCATGGCCGAGGTTGAACACGTGGCCGCTGCCCTTGCCGTAGCTGGCGAGGATGCGGCCGACTTCGGTGCGGATGGCTTCCGGCTTTGCGTAGAGCACGGTCGGGTCCATGTTGCCTTGCAGCGCGACTTTGTCGCCAACACGGCTGCGGGCGCTGCCGATGTCGCAGGTCCAGTCCAGGCCCAGAGCGTCCGCGCCAGCGTCGGCGATGCTTTCCAGCCACAGGCCGCCGTTCTTGGTGAACAGGATGACCGGAACCTTGCGACCTTCGTGCTCACGGATCAGGCCGCTGACGATTTTTTTCATGTAGGCCAGGGAGAACTCCTGGTACGCCGCCGCCGAGAGGCTGCCGCCCCAGCTGTCGAAGATCTGCACCGCTTGCGCACCGGCCAGGATCTGGCCGTTGAGGTAGCTGGTGACGGTCTGCGCGAGCTTGTCCAGCAGCAGGTGCAAGGCTTGCGGGTTGTCGTAGAGCATGGTCTTGGTCTTGCGGTAGTCCTTCGACGAGCCGCCTTCGACCATGTAGGTCGCCAGGGTCCACGGGCTGCCGGCAAAGCCGATCAGCGGTACACGGCCGTTCAGTTCACGGCGGATGGTGCTGACCGCGTCCATCACGTAACCCAGGTCTTTCTGCGGATCGGGAATCGGCAGGGCTTCGATGTCGGCCAGGGTGCTGACGACTTTCCTGAAGCGCGGACCTTCGCCGGTTTCGAAGTACAGGCCCTGACCCATGGCATCGGGGATGGTCAGGATGTCGGAAAAGAGGATCGCCGCGTCCAGTTGTGGATAGCGGTCGAGCGGTTGCATCGTGACTTCGCAAGCGAACGCCGGGTTCATGCACAGGCTCATGAAATCGCCGGCCTTGGCACGGCTGGCGCGGTATTCAGGCAGGTAGCGACCGGCCTGACGCATCATCCACACGGGGGTGACGTCTACGGGTTGCTTGAGCAGGGCGCGCAGGAAACGGTCGTTCTTCAGGGCAGTCATGTCGGCATCCGGAAAAAAAGTGCGGACATTTTCTCAGAGCCGGACGCAAAAGGCACGGATGCAGGTCAGCCTTTTGTCTATCGGGTCAATTTGTCGCGGTGGAATGCAGTGTTTGCAGCACCACAAAACACTGTGGGAGCTGGCTTGCCAGCGATGCAGGCACCTCGGTTTGTCAGGTAAACCGAAGTGATGCTATCGCTGGCAAGCCAGCTCCCACAGGTATTGCATTGCAGTCAGCCGGACGGGTTTAGACGCCCAGGTAATCCAGGATCCCTTCGGCGGCATTGCGGCCTTCGAAGATCGCCGTCACCACCAGGTCGGAACCACGCACCATGTCGCCACCGGCGAAGATTTTCGGGTTGCTGGTCTGGTGCTTGTACTGACCTTGCTCAGGCGCAACAACGCGGCCCTGGCTGTCGGTCTGGATCTCGAACTGCTCGAACCACGGCGCCGGGCTCGGACGGAAACCGAACGCGATGACCACGGCGTCGGCCGGGATGATCTCTTCGGAGCCCGGGATCGGCTCGGGACTGCGACGGCCACGGGCGTCCGGCTCGCCGAGACGGGTCTCGACCACCTTCACGCCTTCGACCTTGTCTTCACCAACGATGGCGATCGGCTGGCGGTTGTAGAGGAATTTCACGCCTTCTTCCTTGGCGTTCTTCACCTCTTTGCGCGAGCCCGGCATGTTCGCTTCGTCACGACGATAGGCGCAGGTCACCGACTTGGCGCCCTGACGGATCGACGTACGGTTGCAGTCCATCGCCGTGTCGCCGCCGCCGAGAACCACGACCTTCTTGCCTTTCATGTCGACGAAATCTTCCGGCGACTTTTCAAAGCCCAGGTTGCGGTTGACGTTGGCGATCAGGAAGTCCAGCGCGTCGTACACGCCCGGCAGGTCTTCCCCGGCAAAGCCGCCCTTCATGTAGGTGTAGGTGCCCATGCCCATGAACACCGCATCGTACTCTTCGAGCAATTGCTCCATGGTCACGTCCGTGCCCACCTCGGTGTTGAGGCGGAACTCGATGCCCATGCCGGTGAAGACTTCGCGACGATTGCTCAGCACGGTTTTTTCCAGCTTGAACTCCGGGATGCCGAAGGTCAGCAGGCCACCGATTTCCGGGTTCTTGTCGAACACCACCGGGGTCACGCCGCCACGCACCAGCACGTCGGCACAGCCCAGGCCCGCAGGCCCGGCACCGATGATCGCGACACGCTTGCCGGTCGGCTTGACCTTGGACATGTCCGGACGCCAGCCCATGGCGAACGCGGTGTCGGTGATGTACTTCTCCACCGAACCGATGGTCACCGCGCCGAAGCCGTCGTTGAGGGTGCAGGCACCCTCGCACAGACGGTCCTGCGGGCACACCCGGCCGCAGACTTCCGGCAGGGTGTTGGTCTGGTGCGACAGTTCGGCGGCCTGGAGGATGTTGCCCTCGGCCACCAGCTTCAGCCAGTTGGGAATGAAGTTGTGCACCGGGCACTTCCATTCGCAATACGGGTTACCGCAACCCAGGCAGCGGTGGGCCTGGTCGGCCGACTGCTGGGGTTTGAAGGGTTCGTAGATTTCCACGAACTCTTTCTTGCGTTGACGCAACAGTTTCTTCTTCGGATCCTTGCGCCCGACCTCGATGAACTGGAAGTCATTATTCAGACGTTCAGCCATTTTAAAACCTCATCAAACTCTTCAGGCGCATATCACTGCGGGTTGGCACGGGTGCTGGAAAGCAACGATTTCAGGTTGGCAGCCTTGGGCTTGACCAGCCAGAAACGACGCACGTAATCATCGAGGTTCTCGGCGAGTTCACGACCCCACTCGCTGTCGGTTTCCTCGACGTACTCGTTCAGCACGCGTTGCAGGTGGCTGCGGTAGGCTTCCATCGCCTCGCCGCTGATCCGCTGGATTTCCACCAGTTCGTGGTTGACCCGGTCAACGAAGCTGTTGTCCTGGTCGAGCACGTAGGCGAAACCGCCGGTCATGCCAGAGCCGAAGTTGTAACCGGTCTTGCCCAATACGCAGACGAAACCACCGGTCATGTACTCGCAGCAGTGATCGCCAGTGCCTTCCACGACGGTGTGGGCACCGGAGTTACGCACGGCGAAACGCTCGCCAGCGGTACCCGCGGCGAACAGCTTGCCGCCGGTGGCGCCGTAGAGGCAGGTGTTGCCGATGATGGCACTGTCCTGGGTACGGTAGACACTGCCCTTCGGCGGAACGATGACCAGCTTGCCGCCGGTCATGCCCTTGCCGACGTAGTCGTTGGCGTCGCCTTCCAGGTACATGTTCAGGCCGCCGGCGTTCCACACGCCGAAGCTCTGCCCGGCCGTGCCTTTGAAGCGGAACGTAATCGGCGCGTGGGCCATGCCCTGGTTGCCGTGCTTGCGCGCGATTTCGCCGGAGATCCGTGCACCGATGGAACGGTCGCAGTTGCAGATTTCCAGGTCGAACTCGGCACCGCTCAGGTCGTTGATCGCCGAGGTGGCCATGTCGACCATCTTCTCGGCCAGCAGGCCCTTGTCGAACGGCGGGTTGCGTTCAACGCCACAGAATTGCGGCTTGTCCGCCGGCACATGGTCGCTGCCCAGCAACGGGGTCAGGTCCAGGTGATGCTGCTTGGCGGTCTGGCCTTCGAGGATTTCCAGCAGATCGGTACGGCCGATCAGCTCTTCGAGGGAGCGCACGCCCAGCTTGGCCAGCCACTCGCGGGTCTCTTCGGCGACGTAGGTGAAGAAGTTCACCACCATGTCGACGGTGCCGATGTAGTGATCCTTGCGCAGCTTCTCGTTCTGGGTCGCAACGCCGGTAGCGCAGTTGTTCAGGTGGCAGATGCGCAGGTATTTGCAGCCCAGGGCGATCATTGGCGCGGTGCCGAAGCCGAAGCTTTCAGCGCCGAGAATAGCCGCCTTGATCACGTCGAGGCCGGTTTTCAGGCCGCCGTCGGTCTGCACCCGGACTTTGCCGCGCAGGTCGTTGCCACGCAGGGTCTGGTGGGTTTCGGCCAGGCCGAGTTCCCACGGAGCGCCCGCGTATTTGATCGAGGTCAGCGGCGATGCACCGGTACCGCCGTCGTAGCCGGAGATGGTGATCAGGTCCGCGTAGGCCTTGGCCACACCGGCGGCAATGGTGCCGACGCCCGCTTCTGCAACCAGCTTCACCGAGACCAGTGCCTTCGGGTTGACTTGTTTCAGGTCGAAAATCAGCTGCGACAAGTCTTCGATCGAGTAGATGTCATGGTGCGGCGGCGGCGAAATCAGGGTCACGCCCGGCACTGCGTAACGCAGCTTGGCGATCAGACCGTTGACCTTGCCGCCTGGCAGTTGACCACCTTCGCCGGGCTTGGCGCCTTGGGCGACCTTGATCTGCAGCACTTCGGCGTTGACCAGGTATTCCGGGGTCACACCGAAACGGCCGGTCGCCACTTGCTTGATTTTCGAGCTCTTGATGGTGCCGTAGCGCGCCGGGTCTTCGCCGCCTTCACCGGAGTTGGAACGCGCACCGAGGCGGTTCATGGCTTCGGCCAGGGCTTCGTGAGCTTCCGGCGACAGGGCGCCCAGCGAGATACCCGCAGAGTCGAAGCGCTTGAGCACCGATTCCAGCGGCTCGATTTCGCTGATATCCAATGGAGTGTCGAGGGTTTTGACTTTCAGCAGGTCGCGGATCATCGACACCGGGCGGTTGTCCACCAGCGACGTGTATTCCTTGAACTTGCTGTAGTCGCCCTGCTGCACAGCGGCTTGCAGGGTGTTGACCACGTCCGGGTTGTACGCGTGATATTCGCCACCGTGGACGAACTTCAGCAGGCCGCCTTGCTGGATCGGCTTGCGTGGGCTCCAGGCTTCGGTAGCGAGGGCTTTCTGCTCGGCTTCGATGTCGACGAAACGCGCACCCTTGATGCGGCTTGGCACGCCACGGAAGCTCAGGTTGCAGACTTCCTCGGACAGGCCGATCGCTTCGAACAGTTGTGCTCCGCGATAGGAGGTAATGGTCGAGATGCCCATCTTCGAGAGGATCTTGAGCAGGCCCTTGGTGATGCCTTTACGGTAGTTCTTGAACACCTCGTAGAGGTCGCCCAAGACTTCACCTGTACGGATCAGGTCGCCCAGCACTTCGTAGGCCAGGAACGGATAAACGGCAGAGGCGCCGAAACCGATCAACACGGCGAAGTGATGCGGATCGCGAGCGGTCGCGGTTTCCACCAGGATGTTGGAATCGCAACGCAGGCCTTTTTCGGTCAGGCGATGGTGCACCGCGCCGGTAGCCAGGGAAGCGTGGATCGGCAGCTTGCCCGGAGCAATGTGACGGTCACTCAGCACGACCTGGGTACGACCGGCGCGCACGGCTTCTTCAGCCTGATCGGCGACGTTGCGGATTGCCGCTTCGAGGCCGACGCTTTCGTCGTAGTTGAGGTCGATGATCGCGCGTTCGAAGCCCGGGCGATCGAGGTTCATCAGCGAGCGCCACTTGGCCGGGGAAATGACCGGCGAGCTGAGGATCACGCGCGAAGCGTGTTCCGGCGACTCCTGGAAAATGTTGCGCTCGGCACCGAGGCAGATTTCCAGCGACATGACGATGGCTTCACGCAGCGGGTCGATCGGCGGGTTGGTGACCTGCGCGAACTGCTGGCGGAAGTAGTCGTACGGCGTGCGCACGCGCTGGGACAGCACGGCCATCGGCGTATCGTCGCCCATCGAGCCCACGGCTTCGTAGCCCTGTTCGCCGAGCGGACGCAGCACCTGGTCGCGCTCTTCGAACGTGACCTGGTACATCTTCATGTATTGCTTGAGCTGGTCGACGTCGTAGAAAGCCGAACCGTGGTCGTTGTCTTCCATGGTCGCCTGGATGCGCAGGGCGTTCTTGCGCAGCCATTGCTTGTACGGATGACGGGACTTCAGGCGGTTGTCGATGGCGTCGGTGTCGAGGATCTGACCGGTTTCGGTGTCCACGGCAAAGATCTGGCCAGGGCCAACGCGGCCCTTGGCGATCACGTCTTCAGGCTGGTAGTTCCAGACACCGATTTCCGAAGCCAGGGTGATGAAACCGTTGGTGGTGGTGACCCAACGCGCCGGACGCAGACCGTTACGGTCGAGCAGGCACACCGCGTAACGACCGTCGGTCATTACCACGCCGGCCGGGCCGTCCCACGGCTCCATGTGCATCGAGTTGTATTCGTAGAACGCACGCAGATCCGGGTCCATGGTCTCGACGTTCTGCCACGCAGGCGGAATGATCATCCGCACGCCACGGAACAGGTCGATGCCGCCGGTGACCATCAGCTCGAGCATGTTGTCCATGCTCGAGGAGTCGGAACCGACGCGGTTGACCAGCGGGCCGAGTTCTTCCAGGTCCATCAGATCGTTGGTGAACTTGGTGCGACGGGCCACGGCCCAGTTGCGGTTGCCGGTGATGGTGTTGATCTCGCCGTTGTGCGCCAGGAAGCGGAACGGTTGAGCCAGCGGCCATTTCGGCAGGGTATTGGTGGAGAAGCGCTGGTGGAACACGCAAATCGAGGTTTGCAGGCGCTCATCGCTCAGGTCCGGATAGAAGGCGGTCAAGTCCGCCGGCATCATCAGGCCTTTGTAAATGATGGTCTTGTGCGAAAAGCTGCACACGTAGTGGTCGGTGTCGGCGGCGTTGGCCACGGACGAGCGACGACGCGAGGTGAACAGCTTGACGGCCATGTCCTGATCGCTCAGGCCTTCACCGCCGATGTACACCTGCTCGATCTGCGGCAGGCGCTCAAGGGCCAGGCGGCCGAGGACGCTGGTGTCGATCGGCACCTTGCGCCAGCCGACCAGCTGCAGGCCGGCGGCGAGGATCTCGCGGTTCATGTTCTCGCGAGCGGCTTCGGCTTTGACCGGGTCCTGGTTGAAGAAGACCATGCCCACGGCATATTGCTTGGGCAGTTCGACGCCGAAGGTTTCCTGGGCGATGGCTCGCAGGAACGCGTCCGGCTTTTGAATCAGCAGACCGCAACCGTCACCGGTCTTGCCGTCGGCATTAATCCCACCGCGGTGGGTCATGCAGGTCAGGGCCTCGATGGCCGTTTGCAAAAGGGTATGACTGGGCTCGCCCTGCATATGGGCTATCAGGCCGAAACCGCAGTTATCCTTGAATTCATCTGGTTGGTACAGACCTGCTTTCATAGACACTTTCTCACCAGGCTGCCTCTTTTCGAGGCAAATTTCTTTTCAATTCAACCACTTGCATTCCGCGCCGAACGTACGCCGGCTTAGCGGGGGCAAAAGGGTGGTCATTGTACACAGCGACACAGAGGCTCACAAATTTGACGACGAAATGTCGCAAATTCATGTCGCATTTGTGAAAGGTTTAAAGCGATCTGCTGTGCTAGTCAAAACTTTTTTAATTTTGACCGCAACGACTCAAAGACTACTGTAACGCAGACACCACAAGGCACGCAGCCTGAAAGGTTGCGCGCACTCGTAGAAATTTTGAGGTGCTTGGAGAGGCGGCCTGGGTAAGGCCGCCGAATCTTCAGCGAGTTGTTGCCAGTTCCTGTTGGACGCTGGCGACAGTGCGAGGCCAAGGTTTACCAGCCTGAACCTTCGCTGGCAAGGCCTTGATGGCGGAAACGGCTGCATCACGATTGGCGAAGTTGCCGTAGGTGATCACGTAGAGCGGCTTGCCGTTGAGGACTTTCTTGAAATAGCGGTACTCGCCGCCCTGCTCCTTGACGAAGCTTTGCGCGCTCGCTTCGGAGCTGGTGCCAAGGATCTGCACCACGTAGTTACCCGGCGCCTGGCCGGCGTACCAGGTACCGCCAGCAGCCTTGGCCGCCGGAGCCGGTTTCTCGGCAGGCTTGGTTGCCGCGGCTACGGCTGGCTTGGCTGGCACTGGAGCAGGCTTGGCCACTGGAGCAGGCGCTGGCTTGGCGGTGGCAACCTGAGTCGGCGCAGGGGCCGGCTTGGCGGCTGGCGTCGGCGCAGGACCGGCTGGAACGCCCACAGGCGGTGCTGTAGTCGTCACGGTCGGTGGCGTAGCGCTGGAACCTTCAACCGGCACGCCATCGTCGCCTTCGGTGATGCCACCTGCGGCCTCAGCCAACGGGCCACGCATGACCGGTTGCGAGTTGCCGACCAACGGCAATGGCATCGGCTGTGTGTTGCCAGCGAATTCGACGGCCGGAGCACCGCCATTCGCTGTTGGCTGCCCCTGGCCCAGCGGCAGTTGCGCCTGTTCGGCCGGCGCACCCGTGGTCGGTGCCTTGTTGCGACCCGGCATCAGCCAGGCGGCGGCTACCGCGACCACGACCACGGCGGAAATCGCCAATACGTGTTTCTTCGGCATATTGAACCCCATTTTTGGACGCTTGACCGCTGAGCGGCTGGCGATCATGGCTTCGATCATTGCATCGCGGGCGACCTGATTGATGCTGCCAGGCCAACCTTCGGAGCTTTCGTGAATATCAGAGATCTGATCCGCGGTGAAAAGTTCGATGCCACGGCCAGCGCCTTCAAGCCGCTGCTCCAGATATTCGCGGGTTTCTTCCTCGGTGTAAGGCTGCAATTCGATGACATGGAAACGCTCTTCCTCGAGATGCAAAGCCTCAAGCTGAGCAATCAGCGAGGTTTCACCGAACAGGAATACATGCGGGCGCCCCTCGGGCGCGCCGGCCGCCAGGACCATCAGGACCTCAAGGGCGGATTCATCGAGTTGCTCGGCGTCATCGACCAGCAGATAGACTTCCTGCCCGGTGAGCGCAAGCTGCACCACCTGGGCCAGAATGGCGCTGGCATCAGCCTGGGCGACATTCAGGGCCTGGGCCACCTGGCGCAACACCCCGGCCCCATCGCCGGCGCCACGGGCGGACACCACCACACTCTGTACCGACTGCTTGTTGGTGCTGGCGACCAGGGCCTGGCGCAACAGGGTCTTGCCACTGCCCTCCGGACCCGTGACGACCAGCAGCAGCTGACTGTAGCGGGCCAGGTGATGCAGTTGCCCCAGCACGGGCTTGCGCTGGGCCGGGAAAAATTTGAAGCCAGGCACCCGTGGAGCAAAAGGGTCATGACTCAACTGGTAATGGCCGAGGAAAGCCTCGTCGGCATGCAAACTAGTCATCGCGTTCTTATTAACCTTTAAGCTGAGCCAGGGCGCGGTAGTCTGCCCCCAGCGTGGCCTGTAGAACCTCTTTCGGATAATCGTCGGTCACCACCGCTTCGCCCATGCGGCGCAGCAGCACCAGGCGCAAACGACCGTCGATCACTTTTTTATCAATGGACATGTGTTCGAGGAAATCGGCTTCTGTCATCTCTTGCGGCGGAATGACCGGCAGCCCCGCCCGCTGGAACAGGCGAATGCCGCGATCGCGCTCCTGTTCGCTGATCCAGCCGAGTCGCGCGGACATTTCCAGCGCCATTACCGTGCCAGCAGCCACGGCTTCACCATGAAGCCACACACCATAGCCCATGTGGGTTTCGATGGCGTGGCCAAACGTGTGGCCCAGGTTCAAGGTGGCACGAACGCCCGTCTCTTTCTCATCGGCACCGACCACTGCGGCCTTGGCCGCGCAGGAGCGCTCGATGGCATAGGTCAGGGCTTGCTGGTCGAGGTTGCGCAGGCGGTCGACGTTGTCTTCGAGCCAGGTCAGGAACGGCTCATCACAGATCAGCCCGTACTTGATGACTTCGGCCAGACCGGCGGACAGCTCGCGCGCCGGCAGGGTATTGAGGCTGGCGGTATCGATCAGCACCACGTTCGGCTGATAGAAAGCGCCGACCATGTTCTTGCCCAGCGGATGGTTGATCCCGGTCTTGCCGCCCACCGAGGAGTCGACCTGCGACAGCAGTGTGGTCGGAACCTGGATGAAATCGACGCCGCGCTGGTAGCAGGCGGCGGCAAAGCCGGCCATGTCGCCGATCACACCACCACCGAGGGCGATCACTGTGGTGCGGCGGTCATGTCGCGCGGTCAGCAGGCCGTCGAAAATCAGCTGCAGGGTTTCCCAGGTCTTGAAGGCTTCGCCGTCGGGCAGCACCACGGAAATCACCGAAAACTGCGCCAGGCTGCGGGTCAGACGCTCGAGATAGAGCGGCGCAACAGTCTCGTTGGAGATAATCGCTACTTGCCGTCCGCGAATGTGCGGGGCCAGCAGCTCAGGCTGATCCAACAAACCTTCGCCAATATGAATCGGGTAGCTGCGCTCGCCTAGATCGACCTTGAGTGTCTGCATGTGTCCCCACAGTGAAGATGAATCAGGCGTCCTGCCTTGAATTAACGAATGTCCACGGCCTCTGCTGGTGTGACGCCGTTCGGTAGCCATCCGCCACAACCTTGAGCGGTCATGGCGCGACGCCGAGGATAGCGCATTTCGCGCGGCGCTTTAACGGGGCGGCAACTGCTGCAGGCGCTCCAGAATGTCGAGCACGACCATTCGTGGTGGCCGCTCATCGGTTTCGACCACCAGGTCGGCGATTTCCCGATAGAGCGGATCGCGGATCGCCAACAGATCCCGCAGGGTCTTGGCCGGATCGGCAGTACGCAACAACGGCCGATTGCGGTCACGGGCCGTGCGGCCGACCTGCTGCTCGACCGACGCATGCAGATAAACCACCCGCCCACCGGCATGCAGTGCCCGACGATTGGCTTCGCGCATGACCGCGCCCCCACCTGTCGCCAGCACCACACCGTCGTAATCGCACAGCTCGGCAATCATTGCCTGCTCGCGATCACGAAAGCCCGGTTCGCCTTCTTTATCGAAGATCCAAGGGATATTGGCGCCCGTGCGCAATTCAATTTCCTTATCGGAATCTTTGAATGGCAGGCGCAGCTCTTTGGCCAGCAACCGGCCGATGGTGCTTTTTCCAGCACCCATCGGTCCAACAAGAATCAAATTTCGCACAGAATCAATGACTCACAGCAATCGCCTGGTTATTCATGATACGCGGAGTGAGGAATACCAACAGCTCGGATTTTTTCTCCGAAACCACATCACGCCGGAAAAGGCGGCCAAGATACGGCACATCGCCAAGAAATGGCACCTTATCTACGACCTTGCTCTGAGTATTTGAGAAAACGCCGCCAATGACGATGGTCTCGCCATCGTTGACCAGGACCTTGGCGTTGACTTCGTTTTTCTTGATGGGCGGTACATCCTGGACCTTGTTGAGGTAGTCCGGTTCGTCCTTGGTCACCTTGACCTCCATGATGATCCGGTTGTCGGGCGTGATCTGCGGCGTCACCTCCAGCGACAGCGAAGCCTCCTTGAACGACACCGAAGTCGCGCCGCTGGAGCTGGCCTCCTGGTAGGGAATCTCGGTGCCCTTGAGGATTTTCGCGGTTTCCTTGTCGGACGTGACCACCTTGGGCTGCGAGACGATCTCCCCGTTGCCGGTTTTCTCCATGGCCGTCAGCTCCAGGTCCAGCAAGACGTTATCGGTGATGAACGCGATGCCGATGCCCGAGGTGTTATTGACCGCGCCCATGTCGACGAACGGTGAATTGGTGCCGGTACTGCCTGGCGTGCCAATGGTCGACGAGCCATTGACCCCGTTGCTGACGCCGGAAGCGTTCCAGTTACCCCTGTTCTGTGTCGAACCGCCCCAGCGCACCCCGAGGCTTTTGTCATAGTCGACGTTGGCTTCGACAATGCGCGCCTCGATCATGACCTGACGCACGGGGATATCCAGCTGCGTGACAATTCTGCGCAGCTCGTCGAGCCGGTCCTGGGTCTGGTAGGCAATGATGTTGTTGGTGCGCTCGTCGACAGTGATGGATCCCCGTTCGTCGGGCTTCGCTTCGGCACTGGTCACCGACTGGAAGAGTTTGGCGATGTCCGCCGCCTTGGCGTAGTTCACCTGCAACAGCTCCCGACGCAATGGCGCCAGGTCGGCAATCTGCTTTTGTGATTCCAGTTCCTGACGCTCACGGGCAGCAATTTCATCGGCCGGCGCGACAAGCAGGACATTGCCGACCTTGCGCTTGTCCAATCCCTTGGTTTTGAGCACCAGATCCAGCGCCTGATCCCAAGGCACGTTCTGCAGGCGCAACGTGATGCCACCCTGCACCGTGTCGCTGGCCACCAGGTTGAGGTTGGTGAAATCGGCGATCAGTTGCAGCACCGAACGCACATCGATGTTCTGGAAGTTCAGCGAAAGTTTCTCGCCGCTGTAGGCCTGTTGCCCGGCATTGCGCTTTTGCAGGTCGTCGACCGCCGCCGGGCGAACACTGATCGTAAGCTTGCTGTCGGTCTGATAGGTCGAGTAATCGAACCTGCCACCGGGCTCGATGCTGATGATGGCTCTATCGCCACTCGCACTGGCATTGACGAACTGCACTGGCGTGGCGAAATCCTTCACGTCCAGCCGCACGCGCAATGGCTCAGGCAATCGGGTCCTGGCAAACCCCACGATGATCTTGCCGTCGCGCTGTTGTATGTCGGGCGCCATCGAGGGGTCCGACAAGTCGATCACCACGTTGCCCTCACCCTGTGTGCCGCGCTGGAAATCCACACCGCGAATGGCCTTGCCTGCCGGCGTCGCGGCTCTTGCCGAAAGCGGCGCTGCCATGGCAGCCGGGCTGGATGTGGACGGTTTGACACCCTGCCCGACAACCACCAGCAAATCGTTGCCTTCAATTCGCGAGTCGTACGGCACCGGCTGAGCGAGGTTGATGATCAATCGCGTACGGTCCCCGGCCTCCACCACCGTTGCGCTGCGGGCATTTCCACCGCCGAGATCGTGAGTCTTGCTGGCCAGCTGACTGGCGACACCCGGCAAATCCAGGGCAATCCGGGCCGGCGACTGCGTTGTGTAACCCTGGGGCACCGGGGGCGGTTCATCGAACGACAACTTCAACTCGACACGGTCTCCCGGCAGCGCAGTGACATCCAGCGCCTTGAGATTGGCCGCTTGTGCCATCGACGACAACATCGCTATCCATAGCGAAAGGCCGAAGGCGGAAAAAATCCTGTTCATTGTTCGAGTTCCACTATGAGTGCTCTTTCAAAGGGATGGTCCGGGGACGCTCCAGCCAAGCGCCCTGGCCATCAGGGACAATTTCAACCACATCGACCTGCGAGCCGCTGATCGCGACGATCCTGCCGTCGTTACGCCCCAGGTAATCGCCGACTTTCAACCGGTGCACCCCGCCCGCCCCGCGCAGCAGGGCATAGGAGCCCGCTGCATTGGATAGGGTGCCGACCATTTCAAACTGTTCGATATTGAAACCTTCGAGGTACTGCCTGACCCGCCCGGGGTCGGGTTTGACGTTGCGAGATCCGCGTCGCCGGGCCGCCGGATCGGAACTGATTTGCGCTGAAAACGGGCTGCGCAGATTCGCCGCGTCATAGGTGAATGCCGGGTAAGACCGAAATACCGGCGATGGTTCAATCCTGCCCGGCCCTTGCAGGCGCACTTCGTTCATGTAGGCGTCCAGATCGTCGTAGTCATCGCCTGCGCCACAACCGGACAAGGCAGACAGCAACAGCACCAGCGAAAAACAACGTGCCGGGCTCATTGAGGCTGCCCCTTGTCGTTGTAACGGTAGGTCTTGGCGAGAATACTCAAGCGCAGTTTCGGAGCCCCCTCGGGGCTGACGGGGGCAAGGTCGAAATCGTGCAAGGTGACGATTCGCGGCAACCCGGCCACACCACTGATGAAGGTGGCCAGTTCGTGGTACCCCCCGGTGACCGTGATCTGGATCGGCAACTCGATGTAGAACGGCTGGGCGACCTCCGGCAGCAGCTTGATCTCTTCGAACTCCAGGCCACTGCCCAGACCGGTGCGCGTGATGTCTTCCAGCAAGCCGGGCACCTCGGTGTCGCCGGGCAGTTGCCGCAACAGTACGCCGAAAGCGCTCTGCATCTCCTTCAACTGCCGGGTGTAGAGATCCAGGTTCGCCGCCATGCGGGCTTTGTCGGCGAACTGTTCCTTGAGCATCGACTCTTCCTCACGCTTGAGATCGAGTTGGCTCTCAAGGTCGCGAGTGGAAAAGCTGTAGCCCATGGCCAGCACCAGAAGCATGAGCAAACCGGCCAGCAGACACTTGATCGCCGGCGGCCAGGAACCCATGTTGCCGGTGTCCAGGTCATTGATGTCGATCTTGCGCAGCCCTTCGAACCATTCGGACAGGCTCATTCGCCACCCTCCGGTGCGGCGGGTTGAGTCTGGCGAACGGTCAACTGGAAGACGTTGGCCTGCGCCACCTGACCGGCAGCTGTGGCCCTGACTTCGGTCAGGCTCGGTGTATCGAACCAGTCTGACGCCTCGAGGTTGCGCATCAAGTCTGAAACACGGTTGTTGGATTGCGCAGCGCCGGTGATGGACAGCGTCTTTGCAGTCATTTTCACTTCGGTGAAATACACGCCCTCGGGCAGGGCCCGCACCAACTGGTCAAATATTCGCCCGCTGATTTGGCGGTTGCCTTGCAGGTCCTGGATGATGTGCATGCGCTCGACCAGTTGCTGACGGCGATCCTTGAGATCATTGATCTGTGTGATCCGCTCATCGACCATGGCGATTTGCCTGTTGATGTAATCGTTACGGGCAACTTGCCGGTCGATGGCGCCGCCGATGGCCTGGTTGGCAACCAGCACCGCGCCCGTCGCACCCACCATTGTGGCCACCAGGATCAGCAGGAAACGCTTGCGACGGACTTCACGCCGCTCCTCGCGCCAGGGAAGAAGATTGATCCGGGCCATCAGTCAAAGCTCCTGAGGGCAAGACCACAGGCGATCATCAACGCCGGAGCATCACTCGCCAGGGCAGCACCGTTGACCTTGCTACCCAGCGTCATATCGGAAAAAGGGTTCGCGACCCGGGTCGGCACAACCAATTGCTGCTCGATCAAACGCTCCAGCCCCGGCACCGATGCGGTACCGCCGGCCAGCAGGATATGGTCGACGGCGCTGTACTGGCCGCCAGCAAGGAAAAACTGCAGCGAGCGGGACACCTGCTGCACCAGTGCCTGTTGAAAGGGCTGCAAGACCTCACCGGCATAGTCATCCGGCAAACCGCCCTTGCGTTGCGCCAGCCCCGCCTGCTCCAGCGTCAGGCCATAGCGACGCTGGATTTCTTCAGTCAGCTGGCGCCCCCCGAACAGCTGTTCGCGGGTGTAGATAAGCCGCCCGTCGTGCAGCACGCTCAGGGTGGTCATGGTGGCGCCGATGTCCACCACCGCGACCGTCAAAGGCTTGCCGGAGGCCGCGAGCTGATTGGCCAGCAACCCGAACGAGCGCTCCAGCGCGTAGGCTTCGACATCGACCACGCGAGCGGTCAGCCCCGCGAGGCTCAGGGCGGCCTCGCGAACTTCGACGTTTTCCTTGCGGCAAGCGGCGAGCAGCACATTGACGCGCTCCGGATTACGCGCCGAGGAGCCCTGGACTTCAAAGTCGATCGCGACTTCATCCAGAGGATATGGAATGTACTGGTCAGCCTCGATCTTCAGCTGGCTTTCCATCTCATCCTCGGAAAGTCCAGCCTCCATCTCGATGGTCTTGGTGATCACCGCCGAGCCTGCCACGGCCACGGCCACGTTCTTGAGGCCGGTTCTGGCCCTGGCCAGCGCGCGGGCGAGGGCCAGCCCCACGCCTTCCAGTTCGGCGATGTTCTTTTCGATCACCGCACCGACCGGCAACGGCTCCACGGCATAAGCCTCGACCCGATAGCGCTCGCCCTGGCGGCTCAATTCCACAAGCTTTACCGAGGTAGAGCTGATATCGATTCCAAGGAGCGTACTGGATTTTTTGTTGAAGAGTCCTGGCACTACCAATTCCCTATGACTTTCCGTGAGTTACGGACTCTGCAATGTCCATTGCGTTCAATCCACCCGTCTTGACAGCAGCGCCAACCACGCTCCCGATCAGAAAAATGCTTATAATGCCCAGCGTTTTTTTCCGCATTTGTTCAAGCGCGGGTCGTTCTCATTTAGCTTGAACCCTGTTGCCCAATTCATTTTTTGCCCTGGATATCCAAAAGCCTTGATTCGTCTGCTGAAGTTTTTCGGTTGGTCCATCGTCGCGGTTTTCTGCGGACTCCTCCTGGGTCTGAGCGGGGCGTACCTCTACCTTAGTCCCGGGCTGCCGTCCGTGGAGGCGCTGAGAAGCATCCAGTTGCAGATCCCTTTGCGGGTCTACAGCAGCGATAACAAGTTGATCGCAGAATTCGGCGAAATGCGCCGCACACCGATCCGTTTCGCCGACATTCCCCCCAACTTCATCAATGCGTTACTAAGTGCTGAAGACGACAACTTCGCCAACCATTACGGCGTTGACCCGAGCAGCCTGATGCGCGCTGCGACCCAACTGGTAAAAAGCGGACACATTCAGTCCGGCGGCAGCACGATCACCATGCAGGTGGCGAAGAACTTCTTCCTGTCCAGCGAACGCAGCTTTTCGCGCAAGACCACCGAGATCCTGCTGGCCCTGCAGATCGAACGACAGCTGACCAAGGACGAGATCCTCGAGCTGTACGTCAACAAGATCTACCTGGGTAACCGTGCGTACGGCATCGAGGCGGCGGCGCAGGTCTATTACGGCAAGTCGATCCGCGATGTCAGCCTGGCGCAGATGGCGATGATCGCCGGCCTGCCCAAGGCGCCGTCGCGCTTCAACCCGCTGGCCAACCCGGCGCGCAGCAAGGAGCGTCGCGACTGGATCCTGGGGCGCATGTACAAGCTCGGGAAAATCAGCGAGGCCGACTACACCACTGCAGTCAACGAGCCGCTGAACGCCAGCTATCACGTGCCGACGCCGGAAGTGAACGCTCCGTACATCGCCGAAATGGCCCGCGCCGAAATGGTCGGGCGTTATGGCAGCGACGCCTATACCGAGGGCTTCCGCGTCACCACCACGGTGCCGAGCGACCTCCAGGAACTGGCCAACACCGCGGTCCACGAAGGCCTGATGACCTACGATCAGCGCCACGGCTATCGCGGCCCCGAGTCGCGGCTGCCGGGCAAGACTCGCGAGGCCTGGGCGGCCGAACTGACCAAACAACGCACCATCAGCAGCCTGGAACCGGCCATCGTCACCCAGGTCGACAAGAGCGGCCTGCAAGTGCTGACCCGCACCGGCCAGGAGCACGTGAACTGGGACACCATGAAATGGGCCCGGCCGTTCCTCAATACCAACAGTATGGGTGCCAACCCGAAACAGCCCTCGGACGTGGCCCAAGTCGGCGATCTGATACGCGTGCAGCGTCAGCCGGACAATTCGCTGAAGTTCAGCCAGATCCCGCAGGCCCAGGGCGCGCTGGTGTCCCTGGACCCGCAGAACGGCGCCATTCGCTCGCTGGTCGGCGGTTTCGCCTTCGAACAGAGCAACTACAACCGCGCCATGCAGGCCAAGCGCCAGCCGGGTTCGAGCTTCAAGCCGTTCGTCTATGCCGCCGCACTGGATAACGGCTACACCGCCTCCAGCCTGGTGAACGATGCACCGATCGTGTTCGTCGACGAGTACCTGGACAAGGTCTGGCGCCCGAAGAACGACACCAACACCTTCCTCGGCCCGATTCGCCTGCGTGAAGCGCTGTACAAGTCGCGCAACCTCGTGTCGATCCGCTTGCTGCAAGCGATGGGCGTCGGCAAGACCATCGACTACATCACTCGCTTCGGCTTCAACAAGCAGGACCTGCCGCCCAACCTGTCCCTGGCGCTGGGCACCGCGACCCTGACGCCAATGGAGATCGCCACCGGCTGGAGCACCTTCGCCAACGGCGGCTACAAGATCACCCCGTACATCATCGACAAGATCGAAAGCCGCAACGGCGACACGCTGTTCGTCGCCAACCCGCCGAGCGTGCCTCAGGGCGGCGCTGCCAGCGATGGCATTGCCGTGCCAGCCGCTCAGGCGTTCACGGTCAATGCAACGCCTGACGAGGCCGCAGGTGCTACGCCAACGCCGCAGACATCCGCCGTGGCCGAACGCATCGTTGACGGGCGCACCACCTACATCCTCAACAGCATGCTTGAGGACGTGATCAAGCTCGGCACCGGCCGCCGCGCGCTGGCGCTGGGCCGCCCCGACATTGCCGGCAAGACCGGTACGACCAACGAATCCAAGGACGCCTGGTTCTCCGGCTACAACGCCGACTACGTGACCACCGTATGGACCGGTTTCGACCAACCGGAAAGCCTGGGCCGCAAGGAATTCGGCGGCACCGTCGCGCTGCCGATCTGGATGAACTACATGGGCGCCGCGCTCAAAGGCAAGCCGCCGCATACGCAGGCAGAGCCGGAAGGCATCCTCAGCCTGCGGGTCGACCCGATCAGCGGCCGCGCGGCCAGCCCGGGCACGCCAGGAGCCTACTTCGAGCTGTTCAAGGCCGAAGATACGCCTCCGTCGGTCAACGAGCTGGGCAACGGCAATGCGCCAGGCAGCCCGCTGCCGGCGGATGAAGCGGCGCCGATCGATTTGTTCTGATAGTAACAATGGTGAAAAGCTCCGCCTTCGGAAGAAGCGCGGGGCTTTTTTTGCCTGCCGGTTTTGATGTTGTCTGGTCCGCCCTCTTCGCGGGCAAGCCCGCTCCCACAGTGGGCGATGGTGTACATCGAATTTATGTACGCCGCTGACTCCTGTGGGAGCGGGCTTGCCCGCGAAGAGGCCCTGACAGGCGGTACAAAACCCTCAGGCACAAAAAAGCCCCGACTCTCGCAAGCCGGGGCTTTCTGTTGAAGCGCTACAACGGCTTAGCCGTTGAACACGTCATCCACGCTTTTGAGCGGGTAGTTCTTCGGATACGGCAGGGTCGCCACACCGGTCTCGATGGCGGCTTTGGCAACGGCATCGGAGATCAGGGTGATCAGACGGGCATCCATTGGCTTCGGAATGATGTACTCACGACCGAATTCCAGCTTGATGCCGCCATAGGCGTCGCACACTTCCTGAGGTACCGGCAGCTTGGCCAGTTCACGCAGGGCGTTGGCCGCAGCCACTTTCATTTCTTCGTTGATGCGCTTGGCGCGAACGTCCAGGGCACCACGGAAGATGAACGGGAAGCCCAGTACGTTGTTGACCTGGTTCGGGTAGTCGGAACGACCGGTGGCCATGATCACGTCGCTACGGGTGGCGTGGGCCAGCTCCGGGGAGATTTCCGGATCAGGGTTCGAGCACGCGAACACGATCGGGTTGGCCGCCATGGACAGCAGGCCTTCAGGGCTCAGCAGGTTCGGGCCGGACAGGCCTACGAACACGTCAGCGCCTTGCAGGGCATCAGCCAGGCTGCGCTTTTCGGTCGCGTGGGCGAACACAGCCTTGTACTGGTTCAGGTCGTCACGGCCGGAGTGGATCACGCCGGTACGGTCGACCATGTAGATGTTTTCGATGTTGGCACCCATGCTCACCAGCAACTTCATGCAGGAGATGGCGGCAGCGCCGGCACCCAGGCAGACGATCTTGGCGTCAGCGAGGGTTTTGCCAGCGATTTCCAGGGCGTTGATCATGCCGGCGGCGGTCACGATAGCGGTGCCGTGCTGGTCATCGTGGAATACCGGGATATCGCACTGCTCGATCAGGGCGCGTTCGATTTCAAAGCACTCAGGTGCCTTGATGTCTTCCAGGTTGATGCCACCGAAGGTGATGGAGATGCGCTTGACGGTGTCGATGAAGGCTTGCGGGCTTTCGGAGTCGACTTCGATGTCGAAAACGTCGATGCCGGCGAAGCGCTTGAACAGTACGCCTTTACCTTCCATCACTGGCTTGGAAGCCAATGGGCCGAGGTTACCCAGGCCGAGAATCGCGGTGCCATCGGAAATGACTGCAACCAGGTTGCCTTTGCCGGTGTATTTGTAGGCCAGTTCAGGATCGCGGGCGATTTCGCGTACTGGTTCGGCTACGCCGGGGCTGTAGGCCAGCGACAGATCGCGGGCGGTAGCGGTGGCCTTGGTGAGCTCGACACTCAGCTTCCCTGGACGAGGATGGGCGTGATATTCGAGAGCGGCAGTTTTCAGATCAGACATTTTGGCATTCCGCTTTTACTGTTGGACAGACTGGTCAGCGAGGATACGCGCCTCGCAAAGTCCCCACAAGACTGACTGGTCACCCCTGTCAAGCGCCCGCCCCTACGACTTTGGGCCAAGAGCCACGGCACACAAGGGCTAGACTGTTCACAATCGCCAGAAAAAATGTCTACAATTTTTTATCGCTGTGCAGCTTGAAGCATCGCCGGATCGGTCAAGGGCAACATCCAGCGCGCCTGGCCATTCTTCAGTCCGCCCTTGCGCGAGCGATCCAACACCCAGCCGCGCGCCTCGACCTGCTTGCCCTTGAGGCTTTCCAGTGAATTCACATCGAAACGCCCCAGCAGATTGGGCGCAACGCGCAATACAACCGAGTCCTGCAATTCGATCCAAACCCCACCGCGATTACGCTGCACCCTGCTCACCCGACCGCTGAGCACGGCAAAACCGGAAGTGCTGATCTGCTCCGCTTTCAGTACAGGTGACTGGCGCCACAATCCCAGGCCAGCCTGCCGCGCACTGTGTTCGGCGGCTTGCTGACAGTCGACCAGATCGACGTTCGGTGCCACGGCCACCAGAAAACCCAGGCCCTCGGCGAGCATCTGAGCTTCGAGATTGGCGCCATTGGCACCGTAGACATGGGCCAGGGTGCGGCCGTAACGGTCCTTGCTTTCCTTGCCCGGCAGCAAGCCAACCTGACCGTCGCTCGCCGCCACCAGGGCTTCGAGGCGTTTGCGCGCAGCCACGGCGAACGGCTCGTCGGAACGGCCCTTCTTGCCCAACTCAGGCGTGTTCAAGCCGATCATGCGTACATTGCGGCCATCGTTCAGGCGCAAGGTGTCGCCGTCCACCACCCGCTGCACCGCGACGGGCGCCAGGCCGCTGGGTGCCGGGCAAAACGCCTGGGCGCCGGATAGCCAAATCGCGGACATAAAAAAGGCGCCCGCGAGGGACGCCTTTTTCAACAGCAAGGAAAAGCCCATCAGGCTTTTCTGCCTTACTCTGCAGCAGCAGGAGCAGGAGCTTTCTTGCCGAATTGACCGAAACGGTCTGCGAAACGCTGTACACGGCCGCCGGTATCCAGAGTCTTCTGCTTACCGGTGTAGAACGGGTGGCATTCGTTGCAAACGTCGATCGCCAGGGCTTTGCCGAAGGTCGAACGGGTTTCGAACTTGTTGCCGCAGCTGCAAGTAACAGCAATGGCTGGGTATTCTGGATGGATATCAGCTTTCATGGTGTTTTCCTCGGGCTAGCGTGCCGCCACCCAACACTATTGTTGAATACCGCACGTAATTAGGCCGCGGATTCTACCAGACAATCCCGATCACGCAAGCTGTCGCTCAAACCGGTCGTCTGCTAGGCTCCCGCCCCAGTACACATCCCCTGTGGGAGCGAGCTTGCTCGCGATGAGGGTGTGTCATTCTGCATATATGTTGCCTGACATGGCGCTATCGCGAGCAAGCTCGCTCCCACCGGGGAACATACGACCCCGCTTTTATCTTCCTTTGATCGAGACCCCCCGCGTGCCCGACGCCATTCTGCGCCTCGCCCTGCCTTCGCCGCTGCGCCGCCTGTTCGACTACCGTGCTCCGGCCGGCGTCCTGCGCGCCCAGTTGCACCCCGGCATGCGCCTGCGTGTGCCGTTCGGCCGACGCGAGATGATCGGGATCCTGGTGGAAGTCACCGACACCAGCGAAGTGCCAGTCGAGAAACTCAAGCCAGCCCTGGCCCTGCTCGACGCTACCCCACCGCTGCCGCCGGCGCTGTTCAAGCTGTGCCTGTGGACGTCGCAGTACTACCAGCACAGCCTCGGCGACACCTTGAGCTGGGCGCTGCCGGTGTTGCTGCGCCAGGGCGAGCTGGCCGAAGCGCGCCAGGAACGCTTCTGGTCCGCCGCGCCGGGCGCCAGCCTCGATGATCCGCGCATCGCCCGTGCGCCGCGCCAGCGCGAAGCCCTGGCCACGCTGGCCCAGCATCCCCACGGCGTCGCCCATCAATTGCTGAGCAAACTGATGCTGAGCAAGGACAGCCTGGATCTGCTGCTGGCCAAGGATCTGGTGCAGGTCGAGATCCGCCGCCACGCTCCCGGTGCACGCCACGAACACTGGCTGGCGCAACCGGAGCTGCCGCTGAACCCGGAGCAGCGCGCCGCCTATGAGGCGATTCGCGCCGGCTTCGACAGTTATCACGCGTTCCTGCTGGCCGGCGTTACCGGCAGCGGCAAGACCGAAGTCTATCTGCAGTTGATCCGCGAAACCCTCGAGGCCGGCAAGCAAGCGCTGGTGCTGATCCCGGAGATCAACCTCGGCCCGCAGACCCTGGCGCGCTTCGAGCAGCGTTTCAATGCCCGCATCGCGCTGATCCATTCGGCGGTCAATGACCGCGAACGCCTCGAGGCCTGGCTGGCCGCCCGGGACGGTGAGGCCGACATCATTATCGGCACCCGTTCGGCCCTGTTCACGCCGATGAAGAACCCCGGCCTGATCATCATCGACGAAGAGCACGACGGCTCTTATAAGCAGCAGGAAGGCTTGCGCTATCACGCCCGCGATCTGGCATTGGTGCGGGCTCGCCAGGAAAACATCCCGATTCTCCTCGGTTCAGCCACTCCCTCGCTGGAAAGCCTGCACAACGCCTACACCGGCCGCTACGGGCTGCTGCGCCTGAACGAGCGTGCCGGCGGTGCCAAGCAGCCGCGCTTCCTGCGCCTGGATGTCAAAAGCCGGCCGCTGGACAGCGGTATTTCCGGGCCTATGCAACAAGCCATCGGCCAGACCCTGGCTGCCGGCCAGCAGGTGCTGGTGTTCCTCAACCGGCGCGGCTTCGCCCCGACCCTGCTGTGTCACGATTGCGGCTGGATGTCCGAGTGCCAGCGCTGCGACGCGCGCATGACCGTGCATCAGCGTTACGGTGAGTTGCGCTGCCACCATTGCGGCTACGTCGAACGCGTTCCGCGCCAGTGCCCGAAATGCAACAAGGTCGATCTGCGCCCCGTCGGCGCAGGCACCGAACGGGCCGAGGAGCGCCTGTCGATTCTGTTCCCGGACTATCCGGTGCTGCGGGTCGACCGTGACAGCACATCGCGCAAGGACGCGATGAACCAGTTGTTCGCGACCATTCAAAAAGGCCAGCCGTGCATTTTGATCGGCACGCAGATGCTTGCCAAAGGTCACCACTTTCCACGGGTGACGCTGGTGTCGATCCTCGACGCCGATGGCGGCCTGTTTTCCGGTGACTTCCGCGCCAGCGAGCGCATGGCGCAACTGATCGTCCAGGTCGCCGGCCGTGCAGGCCGCGCCGAAGAGCCGGGCAAAGTGATTATCCAGACGCACCTGGCCGACCATCCGCTGCTGGTGCAATTGACCGAGCAAGGTTACTTCGCCTTTGCCGAACAGGCCTTGAGCGAGCGCCGTGCGGCCGGCTTGCCGCCGTTTGCGCACCTGGCGCTGCTGCGGGCCGAGGCGCATAAACCGGGTCAGGCCGAAGGTTTCCTGGATGAGGCGTGCAGCGAGGCGGAGCGTTTGCTGACCGAGCAGAATCTGACCGGGATCGAGCTACTGGGACCGGTCCCGGCACCAATGGAGCGCCGTGCCGGTCGTTATCGGGCGCAACTGTTGCTGCAGGCTACGGCGCGGGCACCGCTGCATCGGTTGCTGGCCAGTTGGCTGTTGGTGCTGGAGCAGATGCCGAGCGGGCGGGCGGTGCGCTGGTCCCTGGATGTTGATCCCGTCGATTTGTATTGATAGATAGACCGCCATCGCTGGCAAGCCAGCTCCCACAGTGTTCACATCGGATCTTTGTGGGAGCTGGCTTGCCAGCGATAGCGGTCCCAATTGTCACCACACATCCACAACCTGCCTGCTAAGGTTGGCAAGCCCGTCTTCGCAACGGATAATGCCCAGTTTTTCCACCAGCGCATGATGCGCCGCCGCGCCTGCGGTCGAAAGAGAAGACCATGAAAGACACCATTCGCCAGCTGATCCAACAAGCCATCACCCAACTCGTCAACGAAGGTGTGTTGCCTGAAGGCCTGTCGCCGGCGATCCAGGTGGAAAACTCGCGCGACAGGAAGAACGGCGATTTCGCCAGCAACATCGCCATGATGCTGGCCAAGCCGGCCGGCATGAAGCCCCGCGATCTGGCGGAAAAAATCATCGCCGCGCTACCGGCTGACGAAAACGTCGCCAAGACCGAAATCGCCGGCCCGGGCTTCCTGAACTTCTTCCAGAACACCGACGCCCTGGCCGCTCGCCTGGACGCCGCCCTGGCCGATGACCACATCGGCGTGCGCAAGGCCGGCCCGGTGCAGCGCACCGTGGTCGACCTGTCGGCGCCGAACCTGGCCAAGGAGATGCACGTCGGCCACCTGCGTTCGACCATCATCGGCGACGGCGTGGCCCGTGTACTGGAGTTCCTCGGCGACACCGTGATCCGTCAGAACCACGTCGGCGACTGGGGCACCCAGTTCGGCATGCTGATGGCTTACCTGCAGGAAAACCCGATCACCAGCGACGAACTGTCGGACCTGGAGAACTTCTACCGTGCCGCCAAGCAGCGCTTCGACGAATCCGAAGAGTTCGCCGACCGCGCCCGTGGCCTGGTGGTCAAGTTGCAGGCTGGCGATCCGGACTGCCTGGCGCTGTGGACCAAGTTCAAGGACATCTCGCTGTCGCACTGCCAGAAGATCTATGAACTGCTCAACGTCAAACTGACCATGGCCGACGTGATGGGCGAAAGTGCCTACAACGACGACCTGATCAACGTGGTCAACGATTTGAAGGCCGCAGGCATGCTGGTCGAGAGCAACGGCGCGCAGTGCGTGTTCCTCGACGAGTTCAAGAACGCCGACGGCGATCCACTGCCGGTGATCATCGTCAAGGCTGACGGCGGCTATCTGTACGCCACCACCGACCTGGCGGCCGTGCGCTACCGCAGCGGCAAGCTCAAGGCCGATCGAGCGCTGTATTTCGTCGACCAGCGCCAGGCCCTGCACTTCCAGCAAGTGTTCGCCGTGGCGCGCAAGGCCGGTTTCGTGACCCATCCGATGGAAATGGAACACATGGGCTTCGGCACCATGAACGGCGCCGATGGCCGTCCGTTCAAGACCCGTGATGGCGGCACCGTGAAGCTGATCGACCTGCTGACCGAAGCCCAGGAACGCGCCTACACCCTGGTCAAGGACAAGAACCCGGAGTTGGCCGAGGCCGAGTTGCGCAACATCGCCAAGGTGGTGGGCATCGGCGCGGTTAAATACGCCGACCTGTCCAAACACCGCACCAGCGACTACAGCTTCAACTTCGACCTGATGCTCAACTTCGAAGGCAACACCGCGCCGTACCTGCTGTACGCCTACACCCGCGTGGCCGGTGTATTCCGCAAGCTCGGCAAGGACTTCAGCGAAGTCGACGGCCAGATCGTCCTCGAAGCGGCGCACGAACACGAACTGGCGGCGAAGCTCGCGCAGTTCGGCGAGATCCTGAACAACGTGTCCGAAAAAGGCACCCCGCACATCCTCTGCACTTACCTGTACGACGTCGCCGGCCTGTTCTCCAGCTTCTACGAGAACTGCCCGATCCTCGCCGCCGACACCCCGGCACAAATGCAGAGCCGTCTGCGCCTCGCCGCGCTGACCGGACGCACTCTCAAGCAAGGCCTGGAACTCTTGGGCCTGGAAACTCTGGAGCGTATGTAAGTTGGCTGCCAAGAAAAACCTGCACCCAAGCGTGGCGCCAGCCGTTACCAAGCTCCTGCAAAGCAACCGATCCCGGGCTGGCTGTGGATGGCCATCGGCCTGACGGTCGGCGCGTTCATCGTGTTCCTGATGAAACTGGAACCGGGCAAGGGCAGCGACACGGTCAAGCGTGAAAAGGTCGAGCAACAGCAGAAAGCGACAAAAATCGCCGAAGCCAACAAGACCCCGCCGAGCCCGACGCAACCGGTGAAGCCGAAATACGACTTCTACACCTTGCTGCCGGAATCGGAAGTCATCGTGCCGCCGGATGCAGTGCCGGAAAAAACCCTGCCGACACCGCAAGTGCCGGCTATTCCGACCACACCGGTGACCCCGGCCGAAGCGGCGAAGATCGACACGGCTCGTGCCCAGGCCGCCTTGGCCGGGATTACGCCGCCACCAGCGCCGCCGGTCAAGGCGGCACCGGTGACCAGGTTCTTCCTGCAGGCGGGCTCGTTCCGCAAAGAAGCTGACGCGGACAAGGTTCGCGCGCAGATCATCTTGCTGGGCCAGGCTGTGGCGGTTGAGTCCGGCACGGTAAAGGACGAAACCTGGTATCGGGTGTTGGTCGGTCCGTTCAGCAACCGCGAGCAACTGACCACGGCCCAGAAACAATTGGCCGGAGCGGGCTTCAGCAATCTGTTGTTACAACAACGCCAGAGCCGCTGAGTCCTTCAGAAACACCGCGTCATCGTTCATCGCCAGCAAGCCGGCTCCTACAGGATTTACACAATTACCTGTAGGAGCCGGCTTGCTGGCGATGGCGCCAGACCAGGCAACACAACCTTTCCCGCGAAACACCACTCGTCCCCTCTCCCTTCCTACAGTTGAAATCCCCTCCAGCACCCCCATATGAATGGGCATAAGGCATTTTCGCCCCGCTGCGTGGAGACTCTTCCCTTGACCACCATCGTTTCAGTTCGCCGCCACGGCAAAGTCGTCATGGGCGGCGACGGCCAGGTTTCCCTTGGTAATACCGTGATGAAAGGCAACGCGAAAAAAGTTCGCCGCCTGTACCACGGCCAGGTCATCGCCGGGTTTGCCGGCGCCACCGCCGACGCCTTTACCCTCTTCGAACGTTTCGAAGGCCAACTGGAGAAGCATCAGGGTCACCTGGTACGCGCCGCTGTCGAGCTCGCCAAAGAATGGCGCACCGACCGCTCCCTGAGCCGCCTCGAAGCCATGCTCGCCGTCGCCAACAAAGACGCCTCCCTGATCATCACCGGCAACGGCGATGTGGTTGAACCCGAAGACGGCCTGATCGCCATGGGTTCCGGCGGCGCCTACGCTCAGGCCGCTGCCAGCGCACTGCTGAAAAAGACCGATCTGTCGGCCCGGGAAATCGTCGAAACCGCCCTCGGCATCGCCGGCGACATCTGTGTATTCACCAACCACACCCAGACCATCGAGGAGCAGGACTGCGCCGAGTAAGCCCGTGCAGCCCACCGCACCACGGCTCATTCTTGCTTGAGGTCCACTGAATATTATGTCCATGACTCCCCGCGAAATCGTCCACGAACTCAACCGCCACATTATCGGCCAGGACGATGCCAAGCGCGCCGTCGCCATTGCCCTGCGCAACCGCTGGCGCCGCATGCAACTGCCTGAAGAGCTGCGCGTTGAAGTAACGCCGAAGAACATCCTGATGATCGGCCCGACCGGTGTCGGTAAAACCGAGATCGCCCGTCGCCTGGCAAAACTGGCCAATGCGCCATTCATCAAGGTCGAAGCGACCAAGTTCACCGAAGTCGGTTATGTCGGCCGCGACGTCGAATCGATCATTCGTGACCTCGCCGATGCCGCAATCAAGCTGTTGCGCGAGCAGGAAATCATCAAGGTTCGCCACCGTGCCGAGGACGCTGCCGAAGAGCGCATCCTCGACGCCCTGCTGCCACCGGCACGCATGGGCTTCAGCAGCGATGACGCCCCGACTGCCGATTCCAACACCCGTCAGCTGTTCCGCAAGCGCCTGCGCGAAGGCCAGCTGGATGACAAGGAGATCGAAATCGAAGTCGCCGAAATGGCCGGCGTCGACATCTCCGCGCCACCGGGCATGGAAGAAATGACCAACCAGTTGCAGAGCCTGTTTGCCAACATGGGCAAGGGCAAGAAGAAAGCCCGCAAGCTCAAGGTCAAGGAAGCGCTGAAACTTGTGCGTGACGAAGAAGCCGGTCGCCTGGTCAACGATGAAGAGTTGAAGGCCAAGGCCCTGGAAGCGGTCGAGCAGCACGGCATCGTGTTCATCGACGAAATCGACAAGGTCGCCAAGCGTGGCAACTCCGGTGGCGTCGATGTATCCCGCGAAGGCGTACAGCGCGACCTGCTGCCGCTGATCGAAGGCTGCACCGTCAACACCAAGCTGGGCATGGTCAAGACCGACCACATCCTGTTCATCGCGTCCGGTGCGTTCCACCTGAGCAAGCCGAGCGACCTGGTGCCGGAGCTGCAAGGTCGCCTGCCGATTCGTGTCGAGCTCAAGGCCCTGAGCCCTGAAGATTTCGAGCGCATCCTCAGCGAGCCTCACGCTTCGCTCACCGAGCAATATTGCGCGCTGCTGAAAACCGAAGGCCTGGGCATCGAGTTCCAGCCGAGCGGCATCAAGCGCATCGCGGAGATCGCCTGGCAGGTCAACGAGAAAACCGAAAACATCGGTGCCCGTCGCCTGCACACCCTGCTCGAGCGCCTGCTCGAAGAGGTGTCGTTCAGCGCCGGCGACCTGGCCAGCGCCCATGACGGCAAGGTGATCAAGATCGACGCCGACTACGTCAACAGCCACCTGGGCGAATTGGCGCAGAACGAAGACCTGTCCCGTTATATCCTGTAGGTCATGTGACTCCTTGTAGGAGCCGGCTTGCCGGCGATGGCGGACCCGAGATCGCCATCGTCGGCAAGCCGACTCCTACAGGGGGCAGACCACGCATATCAACGGACATCCGGCCATGATCCCCACCGATATCAAACTGCACAAAGCCTCGAAAACCCTGTCGCTGAAATACGCTTCCGGCGAGGAATACACTCTGCCCGCCGAGTTCCTGCGCGTGCACTCTCCTTCCGCCGAGGTCCAGGGCCACGGCAAACCCATCCTGCAATTCGGCAAGATCAACGTAGGCCTGAGCAAGGTAGAACCGGCCGGTCAGTACGCACTCAAACTGACCTTCGACGACGGTCACGACAGCGGTCTGTTCACCTGGGAATATCTGTACGAGCTGGGGCGACGTTATGACGCACTCTGGGAAGATTATCTGGCCGAACTGAAAGCCGCCGGAAAAACCCGCGATCCGAACGAATCCGTCGTTAAGCTGATGCTCTAATCCAAGCCTCTCGCTCTTTAGAGGGCATTTTCTAATTTCATCTGTTTGAATGCTCCGCTCCAGGGCCGTCGATTGGCCTGCTTGCGAAAAAAATTAAACTCGGGTAACCAATGGAACTGGCAAGTTCCCTGCAGTGCTCTCTGCGAACAAAAAGCAGCGATGCAGTATTAACGGTCACCCGAGCAGCAGTACCTGGAATTGATTGTGTGACTGCACAGCAGGACCCGGGTACTCGTCTCAGGACATTGGAGCGTCGTAGATGAGTAACAAGAATAACGATGACTTGAAGCAGCAAGCCTCCGAAAACACCTTGGGGCTTAATCCTGTCGTTGGATTGCGTGGAAAAGATCTACTGGCTTCTGCTCGCATGGTGCTCAGGCAGGCCATCAAACAACCGATTCACAGCGCAAAGCATGTCGCTCATTTCGGCCTTGAACTCAAGAACGTACTGCTGGGCAAATCCGAGCTGCTGCCGAACAGCGATGACCGTCGCTTCGCCGATCCGGCCTGGAGCCAGAACCCGCTCTACAAACGTTATCTGCAAACCTACCTGGCGTGGCGCAAGGAACTCCACGACTGGATCGACGACAGCAGCCTGCCGGCCAAGGACGTCAGTCGCGGCCACTTCGTGATCAACCTCATGACCGAAGCCTTCGCCCCGACCAACACGGCGGCCAACCCGGCGGCGGTCAAACGCTTCTTCGAAACCGGCGGTAAAAGCCTGCTCGACGGCCTTTCGCATCTGGCCAAGGACCTGGTACACAACGGCGGCATGCCGAGCCAGGTCAACATGGGCGCGTTCGAGGTCGGCAAGACCCTGGCCGTGACCGAAGGCGCAGTGGTGTTTCGCAACGACGTGCTGGAGCTGATCCAGTACAAGCCCATCACCGAACAGGTGCACGAACGCCCGCTGCTGGTGGTACCGCCGCAAATCAACAAATTCTACGTTTTCGACCTCAGCCCGGAAAAAAGCCTGGCGCGGTTCTGCCTGCGCAGCAACGTGCAGACCTTCATCGTCAGCTGGCGCAATCCGACCAAGGAGCAGCGCGAGTGGGGCCTGTCGACTTACATCGAGGCGCTCAAGGAAGCGGTCGACGTGGTCACCGCGATCACCGGCAGCAAGGACGTGAACATGCTCGGCGCCTGCTCCGGCGGCATCACCTGTACCGCGCTGCTGGGCCATTACGCAGCGATTGGCGAGAACAAGGTCAATGCCCTCACCCTGCTGGTGAGCGTGCTCGACACCACCCTGGACAGCGATGTGGCGCTGTTCGTAGATGAACAAACCCTCGAAAGCGCCAAGCGCCACTCCTATCAGGCCGGCGTGCTGGAAGGCCGCGACATGGCGAAAGTCTTTGCCTGGATGCGCCCCAACGACCTGATCTGGAACTACTGGGTGAACAATTACCTGCTGGGTAACGAGCCACCGGTATTCGACATCCTGTTCTGGAACAACGACACCACCCGGTTACCGGCCGCGTTCCACGGCGACCTGATCGAAATGTTCAAAAGCAACCCATTGATTCGTCCGAATGCACTGGAAGTGTGCGGCACGCCGATCGACCTGAAGCAGGTCACCGCCGATATCTTTTCCCTGGCCGGGACCAGCGACCACATCACTCCGTGGCGCTCCTGCTACAAATCGGCGCAACTGTTCGGCGGCAATGTCGAGTTCGTGCTGTCCAGCAGCGGGCATATCCAGAGCATCCTGAACCCGCCGGGCAATCCGAAATCGCGCTACATGACCAGCACTGAAATGCCCGTCAACGCCGATGACTGGCAGGAAGAGTCGACCAAGCACGCCGATTCGTGGTGGCTGCATTGGCAGGCCTGGCAGGCACAGCGTTCGGGCAACCTGAAAAAAGCTCCGCTGAAACTGGGCAACAAGGCTTACCCGGCGGGTGAAGCTGCACCAGGCACATACGTGCACGAGCGCTAGACCCGCAGACCTGTAGGAGCCGGCTTGCTGGCGAACGCATCACCACGGTGAGACTGGCAAACCGAGATGACCGCATCGCCAGCAAGCCGGCTCCTACAGAATACGTGTCAGGAACCAAGATCCACCCACAGGGCCAGAAGCATGCCGCAACCCTTCATATTCCGTACCGTCGATCTGGATGGCCAGACGCTCCGCACGGCAGTACGCCCCGGCAAGCCTCACTTGACGCCCCTGCTGATTTTCAACGGCATCGGCGCCAACCTGGAGCTGGTATTCCCGTTCGTCGCGGCACTGGACCCGGACCTGGAGGTCATCGCCTTCGACGTACCCGGCGTCGGCGGTTCATCGACGCCGAACCGGCCGTATCGCTTTCCTGGGTTGGCCAAGCTCACGGCGCGGATGCTCGACTATCTCGACTACGGGCAGGTCAACGTCATCGGCGTGTCCTGGGGTGGCGCCCTGGCCCAGCAGTTCGCTTATGACTATCCGGAACGCTGCAAGAAGCTGGTGCTGGCCGCCACGGCGGCGGGTGCGGTGATGGTGCCGGGCAAGCCGAAGGTTTTATGGATGATGGCCAGCCCGCGACGCTATATCCAGCCGTCCCATGTGATCCGCATTGCGCCGATGATCTACGGCGGCTCTTTCCGCCGTGACCCGACGCTGGCCGCGAGCCACGCCGCCAAGGTGCGTTCGGCGGGCAAGCTCGGTTACTACTGGCAACTGTTCGCCGGCCTCGGCTGGACGAGCATTCACTGGCTGCACAAGATCCGCCAGCCGACGCTGGTGCTGGCCGGCGACGATGACCCGTTGATCCCGTTGATCAACATGCGCTTGCTGGCCTGGCGGATTCCCAACGCCCAGCTGCACATCATCGATGACGGCCATCTGTTCCTGATTACCCGGGCCGAAGCGGTGGCGCCGATCATCATGAAATTCCTCGAAGAGGAACGCCAGCGCGCGGTGATGCATCCGCGTCCGGCGCCATTGGGCGGCTAAACGCTGCATTCGCGGTCGGCAGGACGCCACGCCGCGCAGCAACCCGCTACAGCGTCTATGGTGTTCTGGTTCAGTGTGTTTGTTTTTGGCCTGAAGACGAAGGAGTGTTCAATCATGCGCGAGAAACCAGCGAGGGATTCCCTACCGACTCCCGCCGCCTTCATCAATGCACAGAGTGCGATTACCGGCCTGCGTGGTCGGGATCTGCTGTCGACCCTGCGCAGTGTGGCCGCCCATGGCTTGCGCAATCCGGTGCACAGCGCCCGACACGCCCTCAAACTCGGTGGTCAGCTTGGCCGTGTGTTGCTGGGTGAAACCCTGCACCCGACCAACCCGCAGGACGCCCGTTTCGCCGATCCGGCGTGGAGCCTCAACCCGTTTTACCGGCGCAGCCTGCAGGCCTATCTGAGCTGGCAGAAACAGGTCAAGAGCTGGATCGACGAGAGCAACATGAGCCCGGACGACCGCGCCCGCGCCCACTTCGCCTTCACCCTGCTCAACGACGCCGTATCGCCGTCCAACACCTTGCTCAACCCGCTGGCGGTCAAGGAACTGTTCAATTCCGGCGGCAACAGCGTGGTGCGCGGCATCAGCCATCTGGTGGACGATCTGCTGCATAACGACGGCCTGCCCCGACAAGTCACCAAGCAGGCGTTCGAGGTCGGCAGGACGGTCGCGACCACCACCGGTGCCGTGGTGTTTCGCAATGAGCTGCTGGAGTTGATCCAGTACAAGCCGATGAGCGAAAAGCAGTATTCCAAACCCCTGCTGGTGGTGCCGCCACAAATCAACAAGTACTACATTTTCGACCTGAGCCCGCACAACAGCTTCGTCCAGTACGCCCTGAAAAACGGCCTGCAAACCTTCATGATCAGCTGGCGCAACCCGGATGTGCGTCACCGCGAATGGGGGCTCTCGACCTACGTGGAAGCCGTGGAGGAGGCCATGAACGTCTGCCGGGCGATCACCGGCGCTCGCGAAGTCAACCTGATGGGCGCCTGTGCCGGCGGGCTGACCATTGCCGCGCTGCAAGGCCACTTGCAGGCCAAGCGGCAGCTGCGCAGGGTGTCCAGCGCGACTTATCTGGTGAGCCTGCTCGACAGCCAGATGGACAGCCCCGCCACGCTGTTCGCCGACGAGCAGACGCTGGAGGCGGCCAAGCGCCGCTCCTATCAGAAAGGTGTACTGGACGGCCGCGACATGGCCAAGGTCTTCGCCTGGATGCGCCCCAACGATCTGATCTGGAGCTACTTCGTCAACAACTACCTGTTGGGCAAGGAGCCACCGGCGTTCGATATCCTCTACTGGAACAACGACAACACGCGCCTGCCGGCCGCCCTGCACGGCGACCTGCTGGACTTCTTCAAGCACAACCCGCTGACCCACCCCGGCGGCCTGGAAGTGTGCGGCACGCCGATCGATTTGCAAAAGGTCACCGTCGACAGCTTCAGCGTCGCCGGCATCAACGATCACATCACGCCGTGGGACGCGGTGTATCGCTCGACGCTGTTGCTCGGTGGCGAGCGGCGCTTCGTGCTGTCCAACAGCGGGCATGTGCAAAGCATCCTCAACCCGCCGAGCAACCCGAAAGCCAACTACATCGAGAACGGCAAACTGAGCAGCGACCCCCGTGCCTGGTACTACGACGCCAAACATGTCGACGGCAGTTGGTGGACCCAATGGCTGAGCTGGATTCAGGAACGCTCCGGCGCGCAGAAGGAAACCCACATGGCGCTCGGCAACCAGAACTATCCACCGATGGAGGCAGCACCCGGTACTTACGTGCGCGTGCGCTGACGTTCAACGAGCCACGGCCGCTGTCGGCCGTGGCAAGACCCGATCATTAAGAAGACTGGATGAAAACCCGCGACCGGATCCTCGAATGTGCCCTGCACTTGTTCAATCAAAAGGGCGAACCGAATGTCTCCACCATGGAAGTTGCCAACGAAATGGGCATCAGCCCGGGCAACCTCTACTACCACTTCCACGGCAAGGAACCGTTGATTCTCGGGCTGTTCGAGCGCTTTCAATCCGAGCTGCAACCGCTGCTCGACCCACCGTCCGACGCCGAACTGGGCCCCGAGGATTACTGGCTGTTCCTGCACCTGATCGTCGAACGCCTGTCCCACTACCGGTTTCTGTTCCAGGACCTGTCGAACCTCGCCGGACGCCTGCCGAAACTGGCCAAGGGCATTCGCAATCTGCTCAATGCACTCAAGCGCACACTGGCGTCGTTGCTGGCGCGCTTGAAGGCTCAAGGGCAGTTGGTCAGTGACACTCAGGCGTTAGGGCAACTGGTGGAACAGATCACCATGACCCTGCTGTTTTCACTGGATTATCAGCGGATTCTTGATCGCGAAGGTGAGGTGCGGCTGGTGGTTTACCAAATCATGATGCTGGTGGCGCCACACTTGCTGCCGGCGATGAAGGTGGCGACCGAACAGATGGCGATGGAGTACCTGGACGACCACGAATAACTCTGGCCACCGCTCCCACAGGGGATTGTCATTCACCAACAAAAAACGCCCGACCTTGGCAGGCCGGGCGTTTTCTTGAGTCCCGAAAAATCAGGACTGACTGGTTGGCGTCGATGGAACTGGCGCGACAGTCGGGGTGACCGCAGGGGTCGGTGCAGTAGCGGAGTTCGACGCACTGACCGGAGCTGCTGCCGGAGTTGCCGGTTTGGCAGCTGCCACTGCCGGCTTGGCGGCGGCTTTTGGCGCAGCCGGTTTTTTCACCGCTGGTTTCTTTGCAGCAGCAGGCTTGGCCGCTGGCTTGGCTGCAGGCTTGGCGGCTGCAGTTTTTGCGGCTGGCTTGGCGGCTGGCTTCGCTGCCGGTTTGGCTGCTGGCTTGGCGGCAGCTTTGGCGGCGACCGGTTTGGCGGCTGGCTTGGCTGCTGCAGGTTTTGCCGCGGCAGTTTTGGCGGCTGGTTTGGCCGCCGGTTTGGCCGCCGCTTTTACCAGTGGCTTGGCTGCGGTTTTGGCGGCTGGCTTGGCAGCAGGCTTGGCTGCAGCGGTTTTCGCCGCAACAGGCGCAACCTTGGCACCGGTCAGTTTTTCGATTTGCTTGGTCAGGGTTTCGACCTTGCTGTGCAGTGCCTTGACTTCATTGCGGCTCGGTACGCCCAGACGCGAAATGGCACTGTTCAGACGCTTGTCGAAAGCGCCTTCGAGCTCATCCCACTTGCCCAGTGCGCGATCTTTCACGCCGCTGATGCGCGACTTGGCCGAAGAAGCGGAGTCCTTGGCGGCGTCGACTTTTTTGCCCACGGCACTCTTGGTGAGCTTCTCGGCTTTCTCGCCGTCCTTAACCAATGCATCGAAGAGTTTGCTGCCGTCAGTGTCGATCTTCGAGTACACGCCCAAACCAGCCAGCCAGATTTTTCGGGAGTAATCTTCAACTTTCCCGATCCACGAGCTGCCTTCTTTTTCGGTGTTCTTTTTAACAGCCATCCCGTTCTCCTTAAGATTTACGCGCGAC
This sequence comes from Pseudomonas sp. S2_H10, assembly GCF_054668285.1. Lineage (NCBI taxonomy): Bacteria > Pseudomonadati > Pseudomonadota > Gammaproteobacteria > Pseudomonadales > Pseudomonadaceae > Pseudomonas > Pseudomonas sp. S2_H10. The sequence continues at coordinate 4,076,237 of NZ_CP162754.1, read as the reverse complement.
ACGTTCGAGCAATGCCGTCAGCTCATCGAGCTTAGCAGAGAGTGTCTCAACGTCATGTTTAGACGGAATGCCGATACGATTCAAGGCACTTGCGACACGCGTGTCGAACGCCTTCTCGACCTTGTCGAGTTGAACTTCAACCTTGCCTTTGAAAGTACTGACTTCACTCTTGACGTCATCGATCTCGGCATTGGCCGCTTCAAGTTTCTCAGCGACTACTTTTTTGCCTTTCTTTTCAACAGTTTGACCAGCTTTTACCAACTCTTGAAAGTAGTCGGCGCCCTCTTGGCCGACCTTGGCGTAGGCACCCAGGCCTGCCAGCCAGATCTTGCGGGCATAGGATTTGACGTCGCCCAGCGTGCTGGTCGCTGCGTCGGTTTTTTTCTTCAAAATAACTTTGGCCATGGTGCACCTCACGCGCAGAAGGTTTGAGGAACTGCCCGGACAAGTGTCGGGCTCTGGCATAAAGTAGGGAGAAAAATTAGAAACGGCACCCTAACAAATGACATAAACAGCAAGCAGGGCAAACACGAAACCTGTGGGAGCGGGGCTTGCCCGCGATGACGGTGGGTCATCCAATAAAGATGCTGGATGTGCCGACCTCATCGCGGGCAAGCCCGCTCCCACAGGGACCTCATTTCATGGGAAGCACCTGATCAGACCAGCGCTTTATCCAGCGCCTTCTCGATTTCCGCCTTGATCATGCCGCTCATGGCCGACATCATCAGGCCCAGCTCCACGTCGACCTTGATCGAATCTTCACTGACATGCACCGCGCCCTTCACACCCGAGCGCTTGAGGTTCAGGGTGTCGCCGGACCACTGCGGCTCCAGGCCATATTGATCGGACAGTTTCTGCGCCAGCTTGTCGGCCTTCTCGCGAGCTGCTTCCTTACCCAGGCCATGGGCACGTTCAACACTAATACGGGCCATCGAATGACTCCTGCTTTATGGATGCTTTCCCCAGGCATCTTGACCTCTGCTGCGTCAAAACGTCCCGATGGTTGCCCATCTTACCTTCAGCCTTGCCAAGACAAAGCATGCCTTGGGGATTAGAATGTCGCGCATTCTCTTTTGGTGACAGCGATATGACTGATCAGCGCAAAGGCAGCGATGCCGAACCCACCACTCACTTCGGCTTCAAAAACGTTCCGGAAAGCCAGAAAGCGGAAAAAGTCGCTGAGGTTTTCCACTCGGTAGCCGCCAAGTACGACCTGATGAACGACCTTCTGTCGGGCGGCATGCACCGTCTGTGGAAGCGCTTCGCGATCGAACTGTCGGGTGTGCGCACCGGTAACCGCGTGCTGGATATCGCCGGCGGCACCGGCGACCTGACCCGCAAGTTCTCGCACCTGGTAGGCCCGACCGGCCAGGTGGTGTTGGCCGACATCAACGAATCCATGCTCAAGGTCGGTCGTGACCGCCTGCTGGACCTCGGTGTCGCCGGCAACGTCGAATTCGTCCAGGCCGATGCGGAAAAACTGCCTTTCCCGGACAACCATTTCGACTGCGTGACCATCGCCTTCGGCCTGCGCAACGTGACCCACAAGGAAGATGCCCTGCGCTCCATGCTGCGCGTGCTCAAGCCGGGCGGCCGTCTGCTGGTGCTGGAATTCTCCAAGCCGACCAACGCGCTGATGTCCAAGGCCTACGACGCCTACTCGTTCGCCTTCATGCCGCTGATGGGCAAGCTGATCACCAACGACTCGGAAAGCTATCGCTACCTGGCCGAATCGATCCGCATGCACCCGAACCAGGAAACCCTGAAGTCGATGATGGTCGAGGCCGGTTTCGACCGCGTGACCTATCACAACATGACCGCAGGCATCGTTGCCCTGCACCGCGGCATCAAGCCCTGATGCTGCTCGCCGGCCTGCTCGCCAGCGTTGAACTCGGCCTGAACCGGGTGCTGCGTCTCGACAGCACGGCGCTGCCGCGGCTCGCGCATCTGACCGGCAAGGTGATTGCCGTCGATTGCCGCAGCCCGGCGCTGCAACTGTTCATCCTGCCCAGCGACGAAGGCCTGATGCTCGCCTCCCAGTGGGAAACCGGCGCCGACTGCACCTTGCGTGCACCGGCCTCGAGCCTGCTGAAGCTGGCCATGAGCAAGGACAAGACCTCGGTCCTGCATGCTCCTGAAGTCGAACTCGACGGTGACAGCGGCGTGCTGCTGGAACTGGCGGCGATCCTCCAGGACCTCGAACTGGACTGGGAGTACGAACTCGCACGCGTGCTTGGGCCGGTGGCCACGCAACTGGTCGGCGGTCACCTGCGCAGCCGCGCCCGTTGGTATCAGCAAGGATTTGCCAGCCTGGGCCAGAACCTGGGCGAATACCTGGCCGAAGAATCGCGCACCCTCGTCGGCCAGCGCGAAGCCGAAGCCCGATTCAGTGAACTGGACCAGATCAAGCTTGATCTGGAACGTCTCGAGGCGCGTTTCGAGCGCCTTTCCCGATCCCTCGACCCAAGCGATAACGCATGAAGCTGCTTGCCGTCCGCCGTTTGTTGCGCATCCAGCGCGTCGTGATCCGCTACCGCCTCGATGACCTGCTGTTCGCCCTGCCGCTGCCCTGGTTCTTGCGGGCGCTGCGTTATGTGCTGCCGTGGCGCTGGTTCCCGCGCAAGACCCTGGACCTGAGCCGTGGCGCGCGCTTGCGCCTGGCGCTGCAGGACCTTGGACCGATCTTCATCAAGTTCGGGCAGATCCTGTCCACCCGCCGCGACCTGTTGCCTGAAGACATCGCCGATGAGCTGATGAAGCTGCAGGACCGCGTCCCGCCGTTCGATTCGCAAGTGTCGGTCAACCTGATCGAAGAACAGCTCGGCAAGAAAATCAGCGAAGTGTTCAGCCGTTTCGACGTTGAACCGCTGGCATCGGCGTCGGTGGCACAGGTGCATGCCGCGCAACTGAAAACCGGCGAAGAAGTGGTGGTCAAGGTGATCCGCCCGGGCCTCAAGCCGGTGATTGCCCAGGACCTGGCGTGGTTGTTCATCCTCGCCGGTGCCGCCGAAAAACTCTCGGCCGATGCGCGCCTGCTGCACCCGGTGGACGTGGTCAGCGACTACGAAAAAACCATCTACGACGAGCTCGACCTGCTGCGCGAGGCGGCCAATGCCAGCCAGTTGAAGCGCAACTTCGAAGGCTCGCCGCTGCTGTACGTGCCGCAAGTCTATTGGGACTGGTGCCGGCCGAAAGTGCTGGTGATGGAGCGTATCTACGGCATCCAGGTCACGGATCTCGCGACCCTGGCCGACCAGCGCACCGACATGAAAATGCTCGCCGAGCGTGGCGTGGAGATCTTCTTCACCCAGGTGTTCCGCGACAGCTTTTTCCATGCCGATATGCACCCGGGCAACATCTTCGTCAGCACCGTGAATCCGTGGAGCCCGCAGTACATTGCGATCGACTGCGGCATCGTCGGCAGCCTGACCCCGGAAGACCAGGATTACCTGGCGCGCAACCTGTTCGCCTTCTTCAAGCGCGATTACCGGCGCGTGGCGCAGTTGCACATCGATTCGGGCTGGGTGCCGGCGGAAACCAAACTCAACGAATTCGAAGCGGCGATCCGTACCGTGTGCGAGCCGATCTTCGAAAAACCGTTAAAAGATATTTCCTTCGGCCAGGTGCTGATGCGCCTGTTCCAGACCGCGCGGCGCTTCAACATGGAAGTGCAGCCGCAGTTGGTCCTGCTGCAAAAAACCCTGTTGAACATCGAAGGCCTGGGCCGTCAGCTGTACCCGGACCTCGACCTGTGGAACACCGCGCAACCGTTCCTCGAGCGCTGGATGCGCGAGCGGGTCAGCCCCAAAGCCCTGCTCGGCAACGTGCAGAGCCAGTTCGAACAGCTCCCGCACCTGGCCAACATGGCCCGCGACCTGCTCGAACGCATGTCCCAGCCCCATGCCTACGACCCGCCGCCACCTTGGCATCGACGCCGCGACGAGTGGTTCCTGCGCCTGCTCGGCACGGCGCATCTGGCCGGTGGCGCGATCCTCGCCGCTGGCGGTCCGCTGAACCAGTTGGCGTATTGGCCGGCCGGCATCATGATGGCCGTCGGTTTGTATCTGGTCGTTCGCCGATAGCCAGTTGTGTTGCGCACTGGCACACTGTTTCAACGCCTGAGCTCGGCTATTGAAGTGTCGAGCCCGCTGTCGGAGTCAAAGATGAAAAACTGGCTGGACGAGATCAAGTGGGACGCAGATGGCCTGGTGCCGGCGATTGCCCAGGATCACAAGACCGGGCGCGTCCTGATGATGGCCTGGATGAACCGCGAAGCACTGCAACTGACCGCTGCCGAGAACCGCGCAATCTACTGGTCGCGCTCGCGTGGCAAGCTGTGGCGCAAGGGCGAAGAGTCCGGGCATGTGCAGACCCTGCACGAGATGCGCCTGGACTGTGACGCCGACGTCATCATCCTGATGGTCGAGCAGATCGGCGACATCGCCTGCCATACCGGCCGCCAGAGCTGCTTCTACCGCGTTTACGAGAACGGCGACTGGACAACCGTCGACCCGATCCTCAAAGATCCGCACGCCATCTATTCCGCAGGACATAAACATGAGTGACACTCTCACCCGCCTGGCCCAGGTGCTGGAAGAGCGCAAAGGCGCCGCCGCCGACAGCTCGTATGTCGCCAGCCTGTACCACAAGGGCCTGAACAAGATTCTGGAAAAAGTCGGCGAAGAGTCGGTCGAAACCATCATTGCCGCCAAGGACGCCGCCATCAGCGGCGACTGCAGCGATGTGATCTACGAAACCGCCGATCTGTGGTTCCACAGCATGGTCATGCTCGCCCAGTTGGGGCAGCATCCACAGGCTGTACTCGATGAACTGGACCGTCGTTTCGGTCTCTCCGGACACGCCGAGAAAGCCTCGCGCCCGTCCGCCTGAATAACTATTAGAGAGGAGCAGCAGCATGGGCATTTTTGACTGGAAACACTGGATCGTCATCCTGGTCGTCGTGGTACTGGTGTTCGGCACCAAGAAACTGAAAAACCTCGGCACCGACGTCGGCGAATCGATCAAGGGCTTCAAGAAAGCCATGAACGACGACGAAAAACCGGCCGACCCGAATGCGACCCCGGCCCAACCGGTACCACCGGTGCAGCCACAGGCTTCCGTGAACCAGCCGCACACCATCGACGTGCAGGCCCAGAAAGTCGAAGAGCCGATTCGCAAAGACGTGTGAGCACTGACTAATGTTTGGTATCAGCTTCTCTGAACTGCTGCTCGTCGGCCTCGTCGCCCTGCTGGTGCTGGGCCCCGAGCGCCTGCCGGGCGCTGCGCGCACCGCCGGCCTGTGGGTCGGGCGCCTGAAGCGCAGCTTCAACGCAATCAAACAGGAAGTTGAACGTGAAATCGGTGCCGACGAGATTCGTCGGCAACTGCACAACGAGCACATCCTGTCGCTTGAGCAGGAGGCGCGGAAAATCTTCACGCCAGTCCAGCAGGAGCCAACGCCGGTGGAGCATGTGGGCGCGCAGACGATTCATGCGCCTGCCGCTGCCGCCGAGCCGACACCTGCTCCCGTTGTCGTGCCGGTCGAACCTGCGCCTGTTGTTGCAGCCACTCCGGTTGAACCTGTTGCACCTGCGGCTGCGCCCGTTGCGCCGGCCCCTCATGACCCAACACTGCCGCCGCGAGCCCCATGAGCGATCTTCCTGAAAACGACCAGCACATGCCGCTGGTTTCGCACCTCACCGAGCTGCGTACCCGACTGCTGCGCTGCGTAGCGGCGATCTTCATCATCTTTGCCGGGCTGTTCGCCTTCACCCAGCAGATCTACACCTTCGTCTCGACTCCGTTGCGTGCGTACCTGCCCGCCGGCGCGACGATGATTGCCACCGATGTGTCGTCACCGTTCCTGACGCCACTGAAGCTGACGATGATGGTCTCGCTGTTCCTGGCCATCCCGGTGATCCTGCATCAGATCTGGGGTTTCATCGCCCCGGGCCTGTACAAGCATGAAAAACGCATCGCCGTGCCCTTGCTGGTTTCCAGCATCTTTCTGTTCTACGCCGGCATGGCCTTCGCCTACTTCCTGGTGTTCCCGCTGATTTTCAAGTTCTTCGCCGCCGCCACCCCGGCCGGTGTGGAAATGATGACCGACATCACCAGCTACCTCGATTTCGTCATGACGCTGTTCTTCGCCTTTGGCGTGGCGTTCGAAATCCCGGTGGCCGTGGTGCTGCTGGTGTGGATCGGCGTGGTCGACGTCAAATACCTGAAGAAGATCCGCCCGTACGTGATCATCGGCTGCTTCGTGGTCGGCATGATCCTGACCCCGCCGGACATCTTCTCGCAGACCCTGCTGGCAGTGCCGATGTGGCTGTTGTTCGAGATCGGCATCCTGTTTGGCAGCCTGATCAGCAAACGTGGCGAGCATCCGGACGACCAACCGGCTGACGATCACAACGACCAGCCGCCAGCGACCCAAGCGTGAACCTGCTGCTCCTTGAAGAGGCCGATTTCATTGCGGCCGACCGGGTGGTCCTGCGTGATCGCCGCTTGACCCACATGCAGGAAGTCCACCGCTGCGAAGTCGGCGACAGCATGCGCGTCGGGCGGATCGGCGGGTTGATGGGCTCGGCCGAAGTGCTGCGCCTGGACGCCGACGAAGCGGAATTGCGCGTCACCCTCGACCAGCCACCACCGGCCAAGCTGCCATTGACCCTGGTATTGGCCCTGCCACGCCCCAAGATGCTGCGCAGGGTGTTTCAGACCGTGGCCGCCATGGGAGTGCCACGGATCGTGCTGGTCAACAGCTATCGCGTCGAGAAGAGCTTCTGGCAAACGCCGTTTCTGGAGCCGGAAGCGATTCGCGAGCAGTTGATCCTCGGCCTCGAACAGGCGCGGGACAGCGTACTGCCGGAAGTGGTCATCGAGAAACGCTTCAAGCCGTTCGTCGAAGACCGTTTGCCGGCGATCACCGAGGGCACCCTCGGCCTGGTGGGGCACCCGGGCAACTACCCGCCCTGCCCTCGCGCCTTGAGTGAACCCGTGACCCTGGCCATCGGCCCCGAGGGCGGCTGGATTCCCTACGAGATCGACCTGCTGGGCAAGTCCGGCCTGCAACCGGTGCAACTGGGCGAGCGCATCCTGCGCGTCGAAACCGCCGTGACTGCGCTGCTGGCACGACTTTTCTAAACTCCTCGCCACAGATCACCACACATCTGAAAAATCCTGTGCACCTATAGATCCACACAGCTCTGCCGATACACCCCCCATAAAACCAAATTGTGGGACGGGGAGTTTCAGCATGTATCAATGGCTAGCCGAGAATCTGGGAAACGTCAGCGTCAAGCGCAAACTGGGGATCGGCTTCGGTCTGGTGCTGCTGCTGACCCTGCTGATCACCTTCACTGGCTGGAGCGGCCTGAACGGCGTGACTAGCCGTGGCGACAAGCTGGGGTTCATCGCCAGCCTAAACGACCTGACCAAGGACCTGCGCATTGCACGCCTGGATTACGAGATGCGTCGCGGCGAACAAGGTCCCGGCGCCGTCAATGACCTGCTGGGCAAGCTCGAAAGCGGTCTGCAGACCGCTCGCGGGCTGATCGAGCAACCGGCGGATACGGCCATGGTCGATCAACAACTGGCCGCTGTCGCCGAGTACCGTCGTGCATTCGGCGACATGACCCAGGCCGGCGCCCACCGCGAAGACGCGCGCAGCAAACTCGGCGCCACCGCCGACAATGCCGTGGCCCGCGTTGCCGAAGTGGAAAAATCCATGCTGCAAGGCGAGAGCGTGACGGCGTTCAACAGCGTGATCGATCTGAGCAAACTGATCCAGCAGGCGCGCTTCCAGGTTCGCGGCTACACCTACAGCGGCAAGAGCGAAGCCGAACAACCGGCCCTCGACGCGATCGACAATGCCCTGAAGAACCTCGAAAGCCTGCCGGCCAAACTGCCTGAAGAACACATCGCCAACCTGCAGCAGGCGACCGACTCGCTGAAAGCCTATCGCCTCGCCGTCAGCCAGTTCCGCGACTCCCAGGTGGCCAGCGCCAAGGCCCTGGTGCGCATGGCTGCCCAAGGCGACATCCTGCTGGACATGAGCCAGAAACTCACCGCCTCGCAAACCCTGGTGCGTGACGCCGTTGCCGCCAACGCCAGGAACATGCTGACCCTCGCCACGCTGCTGGCCATCGCTTTCGGCCTGCTGGCCGCCTGGGCGATCACCCGGCAGATCATCATTCCGTTGAACCAGACCCTGGCCGTCGCTGAACGCGTCGCCAGTGGCGACCTGACCCACAACCTGACCTCGAAGCGCCGCGACGAGCTTGGCCAGTTGCAGCGTGCCATGCAGAGCATGACCCAAGGCTTGCGTGAACTGATCGGCGGCATCAGCGATGGTGTCACGCAGATCGCCAGTGCTGCCGAAGAGCTGTCCGCCGTGACCGAGCAGACCAGCGCCGGGGTCAATAGCCAGAGGGTCGAGACCGATCAGGTCGCGACCGCCATGAACGAAATGGCCGCCACCGTGCAGGAAGTTGCGCGCAACGCCGAAGAGGCCTCGGAAGCCGCCGTCGCCGCCGACCAGCAGGCCCGTGAGGGCGACAAGGTGGTCGGCGAAGCCATCGCCCAGATCGAACGCCTGGCCGCGGAAGTCGGCCACTCCACCGAAGCCATGGGCGAGCTCAAGCGCGAAAGCGACAAGATCGGCAGCGTGCTCGACGTGATCAAGTCCGTGGCCCAGCAAACCAATCTGCTGGCGCTCAACGCGGCGATTGAAGCCGCCCGCGCCGGTGAAGCCGGGCGTGGTTTTGCCGTGGTGGCCGACGAAGTTCGCAGCCTGGCCCAGCGCACCCAGAAGTCCACGGAAGAGATCGAAGAGCTGATCGTCGGCCTGCAAAACGGCACCCAGCAAGTCTCGGCCATCATGGACAACAGTCGCATCCTGACCGACAGCAGTGTCGAACTGACCCGACGCGCCGGCGGCTCGCTGGAAAGCATCACCCGCACCGTCTCGGCGATTCAGGCGATGAACCAGCAGATCGCCGCTGCCGCCGAACAGCAAAGCGCCGTGGCCGAAGAGATCAACCGCAGCGTGCTGAACGTGCGCGATGTGTCGGACCAGACCTCGGCAGCCAGTGAAGAGACCGCCGCCTCCAGCGTCGAGCTGGCGCGGCTGGGGACGCATCTGCAGATGCTGGTGGGCAAGTTCAGGGTTTAAGGTGATTCACATGCCTCGGTGCACTTGAAACTGAGGCGATGCCTTCGCGGGCAAGCCCGCTCCCACAAAATTTCCGGTGTTCATGCGGTTTGTGTAACACCACCGAACCTTGTGGGAGCGGGCTTGCCCCGGGCGGCGTTCCGACGATGGCGTCCGACCAGACGCTGCTGTTACAGAGTCTGATGCAAGCTCAAGAACAATCTTGAAGCCATAAAAAAACCCGCTTTCGCGGGTTTTTTCATTACGCCATCTGAGGCTGTACGCTCATCGGCTTGAGCGGTAACAGCGGGGCATGGGGGTCGGCATTGACCGACTTGCGCCATGCGCCCAGCCACTCGGCGTGACCTTCGCTCCAGACCTGCTCGTGCAGGCGAGCCAAGGCAACCGGATCACTCAGCAGTTGCACTTTCTCGTTGTTGGTCAGGCCTTCAGGTCCGACCTTCATCGCGTGCCGCACCCGCTCGATCCGCAGCCATTCGATCGGCTCGGCCTGATTGTGCCGGGAGGTCGCCAACGAGCACGCCAGGGCGTTCTGCTGTGGGTCGACCACCGAACGGACGAAGCCGTCGTTCAGCGCGTGCCAGCGGTTTTCGTGGGTGTACTGGTCAGTGGCCAGCAATGCCTGCGGCGGATTGTATTCCTCAGGGATCAGGAACAGGCTCTCGTCACGGGACTTCAGGCCCAGGCCGACACGACTGGAGATCACCGACACCGGGATCGACAGCATCAGCGAACCGACGATCGGCACCAGCCACCACAGGAAGCTCGGGTTCAGCCAGATCACCAGCATGGCCCAGAAAAAGCCCAGCAGGGTTTGCGGACCATGGCGCTTGATCGCTTCGCTCCACGGCGTGGAGTCGTCGTCACGTTGCGGCGAGTTCCAGGTCGCGGCCCAGCCGAGGAACGCGGCGAGGACGAAACGGGTGTGGAAGATCATCCGCACCGGCGCCAGCAGCATGGAGAACAGCATCTCCAGCAGCATCGACAGGGTCACCTTGAACTTGCCGCCGAACTCTTTCGCGCCCTTGGCCCAGATCAGGATGATGCTCAACAGCTTCGGCAGGAACAGCAGCACGATGGTGGTCGAGAACAACGCAATCGCCTTGTCCGGGTGCCATTGTGGCCACAGCGGATAGAGCTGGCGCGGTTCGAGGAAGTACTGCGGCTCCATCAGCGTGTTGACCGCCAACAGCGCTGTCGACAACACCAGGAAGAAGAACCACAACGGTGCCGACAGGTAGGACATCACGCCGGTCAGGAACACCGCGCGGTGTACCGGGTGCATGCCCTTGACCAGGAACAGGCGGAAGTTCATCAGGTTACCGTGGCACCAGCGACGGTCACGCTTGAGTTCGTCCAGCAGGTTCGGCGGCAGTTCTTCATAGCTGCCCGGCAAGTCGTAGGCAATCCACACGCCCCAGCCGGCACGGCGCATCAACGCGGCTTCAACGAAGTCGTGGGACAGGATCGAGCCGGAGAACGCGCCTGTACCCGGCAACGGCGCCAGGGCGCAGTGGTCGATGAACGGCTTCATGCGGATGATCGCGTTGTGGCCCCAGTAGTGCGACTCGCCCAGTTGCCAGAAGTGCAGGCCGGCGGTGAACAGCGGGCCATACACGCGAGTGGCGAACTGCTGCATGCGCGCATACAGGGTGTCCATGCCCGACGCACGTGGCGCGGTCTGGATGATCCCGGCGTCCGGCGTGGCTTCCATCAGGCGCACCAGACTGGTCAGGCACTCGCCGCTCATCACGGAGTCAGCGTCGAGTACGACCATGTACTTGTAGTCGCCGCCCCAGCGACGGCAGAAGTCGTCGAGGTTGCCGCTTTTACGTTTTACGCGACGACGGCGGCGGCGATAGAAGATCTTGCCGAAGCCGCCGGCTTCGCGGCAGACGTCCAGCCAGGCCTGCTGCTCGGCAACACAGATATCGGCGTCGTTACTGTCGCTGAGGACGAAGAAGTCGAAACGATCCAGGTCACCCGTGGCCGCCACCGACTCGAAGGTCGCGCGCAGGCCGGCGAATACCCGGGGCACGTCTTCGTTGCAGATCGGCATCACCAGGGCGGTGCGTGCATCCTTCGGAATCGGCTCGTTGCCGGCACTTTTCCCGGAGATACGGTATTTATCGTGACCGGTGAGCAACTCGAGGAAGCCCATCAGAGCGGTCCAGAAACCGGCCGAGACCCAGCAGAACAGAATCCCGAACAGGATCAGGATGCTGGTCTGCAAGGCATACGGCAGCACTTGCGTGGCGGTTTGCAGCAGCGGTTGGTGCAGCACTTCGTTGAGGTCGACGAACGACCAGCCCTGGTACGGCATGATGCCTTTCATGTACCAGCCGGCGACGATGGTCTGGCCGAGCATCAGCAACAGCAGAATGTAGCGACGGATCGAACCAACGGTACGCCAGCGCGCAGCCGGCAGGACACGTTCGTCCTTCGGCGGCTTCGGCGGGTTGGTACGACCGGTCATCCGGCGCCAGCCACGCACCAGAATGTTGGTGCGCCACGGCTCCGGCACGACCTTGGTCCGCCGGATCGGCGGGGTCGCCTTGAGGCAGACCCGGCCGTTGGCGTCGAGCACCAGCATTTCCGCGTCCTGCAGCTCTTCGGCCGTGCTCAGGGTCAGGCGTTTGCCGACCGAAGCCTGGGCGGCTTCGGTCGGGGCGTCGAACGTCGAAGACGACAGGCGTTCGTGCAATTCGCTGAAAGACTGGCAGCCCGCGAGTTCCGCGCGCTGCTGGTCGGTCATCGGCAGATGCGCCAGATACTCCGAAAGAGTTTCTGGCCGTACTTGAGAGTTACTCATCGGCAGGCAACTGATAGCTCCAGGTCTCGGTCAGGACTTCTTCAGTCGGGGCCGATTCCGGTGTGGCTGGGGCCGCGTCGGCAGCGACAGGCTGCTTGGCGTCTGTATTGGCCTTGTCCTTGGCATCTGCAACAGGCTTGGCTTCGGCCTGCTTGGCTTCCGCTTGCTTGGCTTCCTTGTCCGCTTTCTCTTGTTGCTTGGCGGCGACCTTGTCGGCCTTGGCAACCGACGAGTTCGACGACGGAATCGACGTCTTGGCCAGGTCCGCAGGCACGATGTTCTGCACCAGCGCGGCACGCATCTCGGTGGACTTGCCCGGATCCTTGATCTTCATCCGCAGGGTCAGGCGCCAGCCCTTGGTTTCAGGGTTGTAGCGCACGCTGTTTTCCACCAGCTCGGCGTTGTCGCCGACGCTGACCTGGCTGCGAACTTCCGCATCGGCCGGCAATGCCGCCAGGGACGGGCCTTCGAAGTCCACCAGGTAGGCAACGCTGCCATCCGGCTGACGAATCAGGTTGGACTGCTTGACGTCACCGGTCGAACGCAGGGTCTGCTTGACCCAGGCGCTGTCCGGCGCGTGAATCGAGGCTTCATCCATGGTCCAGTGCATACGATAAGCGACATCGAGCGGCTGGCCGGGTTCCGGCAATTTTTCAGGGTTCCAGAAAGCAACGATGTTGTCGTTGGTTTCGTCGGCGGTCGGAATTTCGACCAGGTCGACCGTACCCTTGCCCCAATCACCCTTCGGCTCGATCCAGGCGCTTGGGCGCTTGTCGTAGCGGTCGTCGAGGTCTTCATAGTGGCTGAAGTCGCGACCACGCTGCAGCAGACCGAAGCCGCGCGGGTTCTCTACCGAGAAGTTGCTCACGGCCAGGTGTTTCGGGTTGTTCAGCGGACGCCAGATCCACTCGCCGTTGCCGGCATGGATCGCCAGGCCGCTGGAGTCGTGCAGCTCGCGACGGTAGTTGAGTACTTTCGACGGCTGGTTGGCGCCGAACAGGTACATGCTGGTCAACGGGGCGATACCCAGCTTGCCGACCTTGTCACGCAGGTACATCTGCGCCTTGACGTCGACGATGGTGTCGCTGCCCGGACGCAGGGTCAGGCGATAGGCGCCGGTGGCACGAGGAGAATCGAGCAGGGCGAAGATCACCAGGTGCTTGTCGCCTGGCTTGGGCTGCTGAATCCAGAACTCGCGGAAACGCGGGAATTCTTCGCCGGACGGCAATGCGGTATCCAGCGCCATGCCGCGAGCGGACAAACCATAGACGTGACCCTTGCCGACGACGCGGAAGTAGCTCGCGCCGAGCATGGTCATGATTTCGTCTTGCTTGTCGGCCTTGTTGATCGGGTACAGCACACGGAAACCGGCATAACCCAGTTGTTCAGTGGCCTTGGGATCGAACTGCATGTCGCCGAAGTCGAAACGACTCGGGTCGTATTTGATCTCTTCGACGGTGTTCGCCGTGATTTCGTTGATTTTCACCGGCGTATCGAAATGCATGCCCTGGTGATAGAAGGACAGCTTGAACGGCGTCTTCTGATCAGCCCACTCGGCTTTTTCCGTCAGAAAACGAATTTTCTGATAGTCCGCGAATTTCATGTCGCGGAACTCGTTCGGCAGGTTACTGCGCGGCGCTTCGTACTTCTGCGCGGCCAGCTCTTTTGCCTTGACCGATACATCGTCCAGACTGAATGCCCAAAGCTGGCCGGCGCTGAGCAGGCAGAGCAGTGCAGAGCCCGCTACCAGGGCGCTGCGTAACCGTTTGGCAGACAATTTTGGTGCGTTACAGGGACTAACAATCACGAGCAACCCTCGCCGAAAACAGATCAAAAAACCAACGGCCAGTTAAAGGGTCTGCACGGTGTACGGTATGAAAAAACCGCCCTTGCAAACCACTCTTGCCAAGTTGGCGAGCATTGTTCCGACTCCGCTGGGGCGAAATGATTCCCCAATCGGATCCAGACAAGTCTCTACCTAAGTCAAAATGGACCAACGAACGCTGATCCCCGTAGCGCGCGATTATCTAGCAGGCCGCGTTACAACGCATCAGGGGTAACAAAGTATTTATCGAGATAAAGCCCTGTTTTCAGTCGAAATGAGCCTAAAAACTTGTTTCAAGCGCTTTCAGGTCTGTAACAGGAAGGTTACCGGGCCATCATTGACCAGGTGCACCTGCATATCCGCGCCGAATCTACCTGATGCCACAGTGCCATGCACCTGTTTCGCTTTGCTTAATAGATAGTCGAACAACTCCTCTCCCAACGCCGGAGGGGCCGCCGTCGAGAAACCGGGACGCAGCCCGCTTCTGGTATCGGCAGCCAGGGTGAACTGAGAGACCAGCAGCAGCCCGCCGCCCACATCCGCCAGGGACAGATTCATCTTGCCCTCGGCGTCACTGAACACACGATAGTTAAGCAGCTTATTGAGAAGTTTGTCGGCGCTGGCCCGCGTGTCGTCGGGCTCCACCGCCACCAGGACGAGCAATCCCTGATCGACGGCACCCACGACCTCGCCCGCCACCTCGACTCGCGCGCCACGCACCCGTTGCAGCAGCCCCTTCATGCTTCGTCAGGCGCCAGATCGAGCAGACGTCGCGCCATCTGATCAGCGGCGCGGACCAGCGCGTCGGTGATGCCCGGCTCGGAAGCGGCATGTCCGGCGTCGCGGATGACCTGCAGTTCGCTGTTCGGCCAGGCTTGATGCAATTCCCAGGCATTGTCCAGCGGACAGATCACGTCATAACGGCCATGGATGATCACGCCGGGCAAATGGGCGATCTTGCCCATGTCGCGGATCAACTGGTTCGGCTCCAGGAAGGCGTTGTTGCTGAAGTAGTGGCATTCGATGCGGGCAATCGACAATGCACGCTGTGGCTCGGAGAAGCGGTCGACCACCAGCGGGTTCGGACGCAGGGTCGCGGTACGGCCCTCCCAGGTGGACCAGGCCTTGGCCGCATGCATCTGGGCAATCTGGTCGTTGCCGACCAGGCGTTTGTGGAACGCGGTCAGCAAATCGCCGCGCTCATCCAGCGGGATCGGCGCAATGTAGTCCTGCCAGTAATCGGGGAACAGACGGCTCGCGCCGGCCTGATAGAACCATTCGATCTCCTGCGGACGGCACAGAAAGATCCCGCGCAGGATAAGGCCGTGTACACGCTCAGGATGGGTTTGCGCATAAGCCAGCGCCAGGGTCGAACCCCAGGAGCCGCCAAACAGCACCCATTTGTCGATGCCCAGGTGCTGGCGGATTCGCTCGAGGTCGGCGACCAGATCCCAGGTGGTGTTGTTTTCCAGGCTGGCGTGTGGCGTGGAACGACCGCAGCCGCGCTGATCGAAAGTGACAATGCGATACAGATTGGGATCGAAGAAGCATCGACTCTGGGCATCACATCCGGCACCGGGGCCGCCGTGGATGAACACCACCGGCAAACCTTCCGGTGAACCGCTTTCGTCGACGTACAGGGTGTGGGTCGCATCGACGGCCAGATCGTGCCGGGCGTAAGGTTTGATCTGCGGGTACAAAGTCTGCATTGCGCGCTCCGTAAGGGGTCGAGGTCATCCCTGGGGGGACTTCTATTATTCTGCCGTGGGGCATCATAAACCCGAATTACGTCAATGAGCATGTACATGTAGGAGCGAGCCTGCTCGCGAAGAACGTGAGGACGCCGCTTTCATCCAGATAGCCCACGTCATCGTTAACGTCCATCGCGAGCAGGCTCGCTCCTACAGGCTTCAGTGCTTGTAGCGTTCCTGCCCCCAGGCGAGCAACCCTTGCAGCAACTCCTTCAACACCACCCGCGTCGGCTCCGCCAGGTCCGGGCGATAACGGAACGGCTCAAACTCTTCCATATAAGTGCACTGGCCCAATTCCAGTTGCACGGCGTGGATGTTCTCGGCCGGGTTGCCGTAATGGCGGGTGATGTGGCCGCCCTTGAAGCGTCCGTTCAACACGTGGGTGTAATTGTCGTGACGCGTGCAGATCGCTTCCAGTTGGGTCGCAAGTTGAGGGTCGCAACTGGCGCCATTGAAAGTGCCGAGGTTGAATTCGGGCAGCTTGCCGTCGAACAGGTGCGGAATGATCGAGCGGATCGAGTGCGCATCGAACAGCAGGGCGTAGCCGAACTCGGCTTTCAGGCGCGCCAGCTCGTTTTGCAGAGTGCTGTGATAAGGCGTCCAGACCTTTTCAAGATACGTGGCGCGCTCTTCTTTCGAAGGCTCCAAGCCCTCTCGGAACAACGGAATTCCGTCAAACAATGTCGCCGGATACAGGCCAGTGGTCGCGCCCACGTACAAAGGCTTGTCGTCGGACGGCCGGTTCAGGTCGATGACGAACCGCGAATACTCGGCGGCCAGGGTGCTGGCGCCCAGTTCGGCGGCGAAATCGTACAGCTGCGGGATGTGCCAGTCGGTGTCCGGCAGGCTTTTCGCGTCAGGGATCAATCCGGCTTCGACCGCCGGGGTCAGGCGCACACCGGCATGCGGCATGCTGATCAGCAGCGGTACGCGGCCTTGTTTGAAGTTCAGAACCTTATCCACAACTGCTCTCCTACAGATTTGTCTCGACGCCGTGGCGCACGACGCGTTTTTCCAGGTCACCGCCCAACCAGTACGACAGGTCGGCCGGACGATCGATTTGCCAGGCGACGAAGTCCGCGACCTTGCCGGCCTCCAGCGAGCCGTGCGTATCGGCCATGTCCAGCGCGGTAGCGGCGTGAATCGTGGCGCCAGCCAAGGCTTCTTCCGGGGTCATGCGGAAGCACGTGCAGGCCATGTTCAGCATCAGGCGCAACGACAGTCCGGGCGAGGTGCCGGGGTTGAGGTCGGTGGAAATGGCGATTTTCACACCGTGCTTGCGCAAGGCGTCCATCGGCGGCAATTGGGTTTCGCGCAGGAAGTAAAAGGCGCCGGGCAACAGCACCGCGACCGTGCCGGACTTGGCCATGGCGATGGCGTCGTCCTCGGTCATGAACTCCAGGTGATCGGCGGACAACGCGTGATAACGCGCCGCCAGGCTCGAGCCATGCAGCGACGACAACTGCTCGGCGTGCAGCTTCACTGGCAAACCCAGTTCCTGGGCGGTGATGAACACCCGCTCGACCTGCGCCGGGGAGAACGCCAGGTACTCGCAGAACGCGTCCACCGCATCGACCAGACCTTCGGCGGCCAGGGCCGGGAGCATGTCGGCGCAGATGTGATCGATGTAGTCATCGGCGCGGTCGGTGTATTCCGGCGGCAAGGCGTGGGCCGCCAGGCAAGTGCTGCGCACGCTGACCGGAAGCTCGGCACCAAGGCGTCGGATGACCCGCAGGGTCTTGCGTTCGTTGGCCAGGTCCAGACCGTAGCCGGATTTCATTTCGACCGTGGTCACACCATCACGCATCAGACTTTTCAGGCGCTTGGCGGCACTGGCGAACAGCTCATCTTCGCTGGCCGCGCGCGTGGCGCGCACGGTGCTGGCGATGCCGCCACCGCTGGCGGCGATTTCCGCGTAGCTGACGCCTTGCAGGCGCTTTTCGAATTCGCCGCTGCGGTTACCGCCGAACACCGTATGGGTGTGGCAGTCGATCAGGCCCGGCGTGACCCAGGCTCCTTGCAAATCGTTGACCAGCGGGTACTCGCCCGCCGGCAGGTCAGCGCGCGGGCCGACCCACTCAATGAGCGCACCTGACGTCACGATGGCCGCGTCCTCGATGATCGAGTAGACGCCTTGCGCCATGGTTGCGACGTGGCAGTGTTGCCAGAGAGTTTTCATCCGTGGCCTCCGTTAGGTTATCGATGAGAAAAAGTAGGGTCCTGCGTCACCAGGGCTGCCTGGCCCGCCGCCGGTTTCACCCACGTCAGGTAAGCCAGCACCAGCAACACGATCCAGACCACGCCGACAATCAGCGCTGCCTGGGTGTCCGGGAAGTAGCCCAGCACGCCGAAAATGAACAGCATGAAGGCAATCGCCGCCGCCGGCGCATAGGGCCAGAGCGGTACCGGGAATTTCAGTTGTGCCACCTGCTCGGCGCTCATGGAGCGGCGCATGGCCACTTGGGTCACCAGAATCATCAGCCAGACCCATACCGTGGCAAAGGTCGCGATGGACGCGATCAGCAGGAACACGTTTTCCGGGATCAAATAGTTCAGCAACACGCCCAGCAACAGCGCGGCACTCATCACCACGACCGTCATCCATGGCACGCCATTGCGCGACAGGCGGGCGAAGCCCTTGGGTGCATGGCCTTGCTGGGCCAGACCGAACATCATGCGGCCAGCGCCGAAGATGTCGCTGTTGATCGCCGAAATCGCCGCCGTGATCACCACGATATTTAGGATCGTGGCCGCCGAGCTGATCCCCAGCTTGTCGAAAATCTGCACGAACGGGCTGCCCTGGCTGCCGATCTGCTGCCATGGAAAGATCGACATCAGCACCAGCATCGTCAGCACGTAGAACAGCAGGATCCGCAACGGTACGGCATTGATCGCCCGGGGCAGCACGTGCTGCGGGTCCTTGGCTTCACCTGCCGTTACACCGATGATTTCGATACCGCCAAACGCAAACATCACCACCGCGAATGACGCGATCAGACCGCCCATGCCATTGGGCATGAAGCCGCCCTGGGTCCAGAGGTTACTGATGTCGGTCGCCTGGCCTGGGGCCGAGCTGATGCCGAACCACATGATGCCGAAACCGCCCAGGATCATCGCGACGATGGCCGCGACCTTGAGCAGCGACAGCCAGAACTCCATTTCACCGAAGACTTTGACGTTGCACAGGTTCAGGCCGCCGACGATGGAAACGACACCCAGCACCCAGATCCAGCGGGAAACCTCCGGGAACCAGAAGCCCATGTAGATACCGAATGCGGTGACATCGGCCATGCCGACGATGACCATTTCGAATGCGTAGGTCCAACCGAGGATGAAGCCCGCCATCGGTCCCAGATAGGTGCTGGCGTACTGGCCAAAGGAACCGGCCACCGGATTGTGCACCGCCATCTCACCGAGGGCGCGCATGACCATGAACACCGCCGCGCCACCGATCAGGTACGCAAGCAGGACCGCAGGCCCGGCCATTTGAATGGCCGAGGCAGAACCGTAAAACAGCCCGGTGCCGATTGCCGACCCCAGCGCCATGAAGCGAATATGTCGGGCAGAGAGCCCGCGTTTCAAACCCTTTTCAGACTGTTGCATTTCTCGTCCCTAATTATTGTTATTCGACGCAAAATCGAATCGCCGGCAAGCCGGCTCCTGTAGGAGCTGGCTTGCCAGCGAGGGGCCCTTACAGGCTAGGCAGCAACTTCGCCGCCACCAGCTCGTTCAGGCAACGCGAAGCCAACAGCTCAGTCGCCGCATTGATGTCCGGCGCGAAGAAGCGGTCCTTCTCGTAGAACGGCACTTCCTTACGCAGGATGGCACGGGCCTTTTCCAGTTTCGGCGAGGTCTTCAGGCCGTTGCGCAGGTCCAGGCCCTGAGCCGCCGCCAGCCATTCCACGGCGAGAATCCCACGGGTGTTCTCGGCCATTTCCCACAGACGCTTGCCCGCTGCCGGCGCCATCGACACGTGATCTTCCTGGTTGGCGGAAGTCGGCAGGCTGTCCACCGAATGCGGATGGGACAAGGCCTTGTTCTCGCTGGCCAGTGCCGCCGCGGTCACCTGGGCGATCATGAAGCCGGAGTTCACGCCACCGTTGGCCACCAGGAACGGCGGCAGTTGCGACATGTGCTTGTCCATCATCAGCGAGATACGGCGCTCGCTCAGCGAGCCGATTTCGGCGATGGCCAGGGCCATGTTGTCAGCGGCCATGGCCACCGGCTCGGCGTGGAAGTTGCCGCCGGAGATCACATCGCCTTCAGCGGCGAACACCAACGGGTTGTCCGAGACGGCGTTGGCTTCGATCGCCAGCACTTCGGCCGCTTGGCGGAACTGGGTCAGGCAGGCGCCCATCACTTGTGGCTGGCAGCGCAGGGAGTACGGGTCCTGGACCTTCTCGCAGTTTTCGTGGGAATCGGACACTTCGCTGCGCTCACCCAGCAGATCGCGATAAGCGGCGGCTGCGTCGATCTGGCCTTTCTGGCCTCGGGCGGCGTGGATGCGTGCGTCGAACGGCGAGCGCGAGCCCAGCACGGCTTCAACGGTCAGGCCGCCGAGGGCCAGGGCACCGGCGAACAGGTCTTCACCTTCGAACAGGCCACGCAGGGCAAACGCGGTGGATACCTGGGTGCCATTGAGCAGCGCCAGGCCTTCTTTCGCGGCCAGGGTCAGCGGGGTCAGACCGGCAACTTTCAGCGCTTCGGTGGCTTCCATCCACTCGCCTTTGTAGCGCGCCTTGCCCTCGCCCAGCAGCACCAGCGACATGTGCGCCAAAGGCGCCAGGTCACCGGAAGCACCGACCGAGCCTTTCAGTGGAATGTGCGGGTACACCTCAGCGTTGATCAGGGCGATCAGCGCGTCGATTACCACGCGGCGGATGCCGGAGAAACCACGGCTGAGGCTGTTGACCTTGAGCACCATGATCAAACGCACCAGCTCGTCGCTGATCGGCTGGCCGACGCCGGCGGCGTGGGACAACACCAGCGAGCGCTGCAGGTTTTCCAGGTCTTCGCTGGCGATGCGGGTCGAGGCCAGCAGGCCGAAACCGGTGTTGATGCCGTAGGCGGTGCGGTTCTCGGCGAGGATCTGTTCCACGCAGGCCACGCTGGCTTCGATCTGGGCCGAGGCGCTGTGGTCGAGGGTCAGCTTCACCGGCTGCTGATAGACGTCGCGCAGTTGGGCGAGGGTCAGTTGGCCGGGAATCAGGTTTAGCGCAGTCATTTTGTGCTCCTTTTGAGAGTTAGCTATTAACTAACCAGACGCTCCGGAGATGTCCGTTGTCCGTCGCTTCCCCCTTTATGAGGAGGGTGGCGCCTTGGCACGCTGGTTTTGTAGGGAAATCAGTGCAAATTCGGTAAGGCTTTCTGCAGCAAGACAGGGTCTTTCAGAACACTGGCAGCAGCGGCGATGTCGGGTGCCAGCCAACGGTCCTGGTCGTAGGCAGGAACTCGTTCACGCAGCAGACGCCAAGCGGTATCGGTGCCCGCGCCGAAGCGTTGTTCTTTCAGGAATTCAAATGCCTGGGCCGCGAGCAAATACTCGATGGCGAGGATCTGCGTGCAGTTTTCCAAGGCACGATGCAGCTTCAGCGCAGCGTTGGTGCCCAGGCTCAGGTGATCTTCCTGAAGGCCGGAAGTGACGTAGTTGTCGAGCACCGCCGGTTGCGCCAGTTGACGGTTTTCCGCACACAGCGAAGCGGCCACGTATTGCACGATCATCATCCCGGAGTTCACCCCCGGGTTGGCCACCAGGAACGCCGGCAGGCCGCTGACGTGCGGGTTGATCAAGCGATCCAGGCGACGCTCGGCGATGGAGCCGATTTCCGCCATGGCGATCGCCAGCAAATCCGCCGCCATTGCCACGGACTGACCATGAGGGTTGGCCTGGGACACCACGCGATAGTTGTCCGCGGTGCCCAGCACCAGCGGGTTGTCGGTGGCGCCGTTGAGTTCGGTTTCGATCTGCTTGATCGCGTGTACCAGTTGGTCGCGAGCGGCGCCGTGCACCTGTGGGATCGAGCGGATGCTCAGGGCATCCTGGGTGCGAATGCCTTTGCTCTGGGCGATCACTTCGCTGCCGTCGAGCAAGGCTCGCAGGTTGATCCCGACCTGTTGCATGCCCGGGTGCGGCTTGAGCGCGATGATCTCGGCATCGAACGCGTCGATCTGCCCGCGCTGGGCTTCGAAGCTCATCGCGCCGATCACGTCCGCCCATTCCAGCAGGCGCGTGGCATCGGCAATCGCCAGGCAGCTGAGGCCACTCATGCACGGCGTGCCGTTGACCAGGCACAAACCGTCCTTGGCACCGAGCTTGACTGGTTGCAGGCCTTCTTCGGCCAGCGCTTGCTGCGCGCAGATGATCTGACCGCGATAGCTGACATTGCCCACGCCCAGCAGCGCGATGCCGATGTGGGCCATGTGGGTCAGGTAGCCCACGGAACCCTGGGACGGCACCTGCGGGGTGATGCCCCGGTTGAGCAGCGCCAGCAGCGCTTCGACGACCTGGCGGTGCAGGCCGGATTTGCCGTGGCTGTAGTTGACGACGGCGGCGCACATGATCGAGCGGGTCTGCTCGTTGGTCAGTGGGGCGCCGACGCCACAGGCGTGGCTGAGCAAGGTGTTGCGCGACAACTGGCTGAGTTGTTCGTCCTGCAGCGAGACGTTGCACAGCGCGCCCAGGCCGGTGTTGATGCCGTAGGCACGTTCGCCGCTGGTGACGATGCGCTGGACGATCGCCTGCGCGTTTTCGATGCGCGCCCAGATCGGCGCCGACAGCTCGAGCTGTGCGCCATGACGAGCAACGGCGACCACATCCTGCCAACTGACCTGCGCCTCGGTGATAACGATTTTTTCAGCCTGGGACATCTTCAACCTCATCCAAATATTGATGCAGCTTCACCGCCGCCATCGCTGGCAAGCCAGCTCCCACAGTGTTCTGGGGGGGGCACACAATATGTGCAACACAACCCACTCCTGTGGGAGCTGGCTTGCCAGCGATGGGGCCGGCACAGCCACCGCAAACTTCTTAAACCACCGCCGCCCGACGCTGCACAAAGCGGTCGACATACTCATCCGCCGGCGAATGCAGGATCTCTCGCGGCGTGCCGACCTGGATCAGGCGGCCGTCCTTGAGGATCGCGATGCGGTTGCCGATGCGCACGGCCTCGTCGAGGTCGTGGGTGATGAAGACGATGGTCTTGTGCAGGGTCTTTTGCAGTTCCAGCAACTGGTCCTGCATCTCCGCGCGGATCAGCGGGTCGAGGGCGCTGAACGCTTCGTCCATCAGGATGATGTCGGTGTCCGCCGCCAGGGCGCGGGCCAGGCCCACACGCTGGCGCATGCCGCCGGAAAGCTGGTGCGGGTATTTGTTTTCGTAGCCCTTGAGGCCCACGGTGTTGATCCAGTGCAGCGCACGCTCGGTGCACATGGCTTTGCTTTCACCACGGATCTTCAGGCCGTAGGCGACGTTGTCGAGCACGCTCTTGTGCGGCAACAGGCCGAAGCTCTGGAACACCATGCTGATCTTGCGCCGGCGAAATTCGCGCAGGGCTTCCATGTCGTATTGCAGGATGTCCACGCCGTCCACCAGGATCGCGCCGCTGGTCGGGTCGATCAGGCGGTTGAAGTGGCGCACCAGGGTCGACTTGCCGGAACCCGACAGGCCCATGATCACGAAGATCTCGCCGCTGCCGATGCTCAGCGACAGGTCGTTCACGCCGACCACGCAGCCGGTTTCGGCCAGCACCTGATCCTTGGTCTTGCCCTGGCCGACCATGGCCAGCGCTTCCTTGGCACGGTTGCCGAAAATCTTGAAGACGTTCTTGACTTCGATCTTGCTCACGGTTGCGTTGTTCATTTGCTCACCTCATGCCGTGCGCGACCGTACGCCTGTGTAATGCGGTCGATCACCACAGCCAGAATCACGATCGCCAGACCGGCTTCAAGGCCGCGTCCGACGTTGAGGGTCTGAATGCCCACCAGCACGTCTTCACCCAGGCCACGGGCACCGATCATCGAAGCGATTACCACCATCGACAGGGCCATCATGGTGGTCTGGTTGATGCCTGCCATGATGCTCGGCAGGGCCAGCGGCAGTTGCACGCCGAACAGTTGCTGCCAGCGATTGGCACCGAAGGCGTTGATCGCTTCCATCACTTCGCCGTCGACCTGGCGAATGCCCAGGTCGGTCAGGCGGATCAACGGCGGCGCGGCATAGATCACGGTGGCGAAAATCGCCGGGACCTTGCCCAGGCCAAACAGCATCAGCACCGGGATCAGGTACACGAAGCTCGGCATGGTCTGCATGATGTCCAGCAACGGCATCAGCACTGAACGCAGGCGATTGCTGCGTGCCGAGAGAATGCCCAGCGGTATGCCGATCAACACCGAAATGATCGTCGCGACCATCATCAGCGCCAGGGTCTGCATCAGCTTGTCCCAGAGGCCGACCGCACCCACCAGGAACAGCAAACCGACGATGACGGCCGTGGTCACGACCTTGCGGGTCGCGTGCCAGGCCACGCCCGCCACGATTGCCAGCATCAGCCACCAGGGCGCTGCGCGCAGCACGCTTTCAAGATTGACGATGGCCCACAGCAGGGTGTCGGAAATGCTGCGGAACACGTCGCCGTAGTTGGTGACCAGCGAATCGACCCAACCGTTGACCCAGTCGGCGATGGAAAAGGTAAAGCTTTCGGGAAACATAAGAGACTCTCAATCAAGGGGTTGCGATCAAGCATCCTGCTGTCGTTGCCGACAGCCGGAGAAGCCCAACCTACAAGGCCGCGTCGATTTTCTTGGCTGCGTCTTCGCTCACCCATGCGTGCCAGACTTCAGGATGTTCCTTAAGGAAGATCTTGGCCAGTTTTGGTGATTCGATCCGCTCTTTGGTCATGCGTCCCAGGTTCTGGTTCAGCAGGTCGATTGGCACGTTGACCTTTTCCAGCACGGCCACCAGTTCCGGCGCTTCGTCGTGAAACGTCTTGGACAGGCCGACCTTGATGGTCACGGTCTTGTTCACGCCTGGCTTCTCTTCGAGTTTCACTACGTCAACCTGGCCCATCAGCGGGGTTGGCGACCAGTAGTAGAACAGGATCGGCTCGCCACGCTTGTAGCTCGACAGCACGGCGGCATCCAGCGCCGGGCCGGTGCCTGGGCGGAAGTTGGTGTAGGTGCTTTCCAGACCGTAGCTCTTGAGCATTTCGCTGTTGTCCAGCTCACAGGTCCAGCCGGCGGGGCAGTTGTAGAAACGGCCTTTGGAGGGCTCTTCGGCGTCCTTGAAGATCGCCGAGTACTTGCCCAGGTCAGCAATGTTCTTCAGGTCCGGCGCTTTAGGTTCCAGCTTGCGCTTGGCGTCGCCTTCGATCACGTAGCGCGGCACGTACCAGCCTTCGATCGCGCCAACAACCGGCGCGCCGACACCGACGACCTTGCCGGCCTTCTCGGCCTTGTTCCAGACTTCGCTGCGGCCGACCCACTCTTCGGCAAACACTTGAATATCGTTGCTGCCCAGGGCGTTTTCCATGGTGATGGAGTTGCCTGGCAGGCTGTCGGTCTTGCAGTCGTAGCCTTTCTCCAGCACGACTTGCATCACGTCGGTCAGGAGCATGGCGCTTTCCCAGTTCAAACCGGCGAACTTCACCGGTTTGCCCGATTCGCACCAACCCGCCGCCTGAGTGGCGCCGGCGCTGGCCAGCAGGCCCATGGAAAGCAATGTGGTCAGCAGGGTCTTGTTCGATTTCATTGTTGTGACGCTCCTAATCATGAATTGGCTTACGGCAGTCAAGAGGCATCCAGCCCTGTCCACGTCCAATCAGGCCTGCGCCGCAGCGCGACCCACATTCAGCTTTTGTTCGGTGACCGCGTCCTGTTCGACCGGCAGGATCAAACGATCAGGCACTGAGCCGTGCCATTTTTTTGCGCATACGTAATACAGGGCGGCGGGAAGCACCAGACCGATGACCCAGGAAATATCCACATCACCCAGGGCAGCCACCAGCGGACCGGTATAGAACTTGGTGGAGATGAACGGCAGTTGTACCAGCACACCGAACACATAGACGCTGATACCGAGCAGGTTCCAACGACCGTAGCGGCCATTCGGATCGGCCAGGGCCGGTACGTCATAGCGTTCGCGAGTGATGCAGTAGTAGTCCACCAGGTTGATCGCGCTCCAGGGAGTAAAGAACGCCAGCAGGAACAGGATGAAAGACTTGAACGCACCGAGGAACGAGTGCTGGCCGAGCAACGCCATCAGGGTCGCAGCACCGACGATGACCAGCACGAAGACCAGACGCTGCAAGCGCGTTACCTTCAGGTCACCACGGAAACCGCTGATGATGGTCGCAATGCACATGAAGCTGCCGTAGGAGTTCAGCGTGGAGATGGTGACCTTGCCGAACGCGATGCTGAAGTACAGCAGCGCAGCAGTGGCACCGGTACCACCCAGACCCACGATGTAGGCCACTTCGTGGCCGGCGTATTGCCCGTTGGCCGAAGCGGCCGCGAACACACCGAGGACCATCGCCACCTGCGCACCAATGACCGAACCTGCACCTGCGGCAAAAAAGGTTTTCACCGCGGACGTCTTGCTCGGCAGGTAGCGAGAATAGTCAGCCACATAAGGGCCGAAAGCGATCTGCCAGGACGCCGCGAGCGACACCGCAAGCAAGAAACTGCTCCAGCTGAAGTGGCGGATTTGCAGCAGTGCGCCAACGTCAACCTGGTTCATCAGACGGCTGAACAGATAAACAAAGGCAATCACGCCAATGACACTGGCAATGCGGCCGATCCAATGGATCACCCGATAGCCGAGCACCGTGACCAGCACAATGACACTGGCGAAAATGAGGATGCCGATGGTGTCGCTGACGCCAAACAACTGGCCCAGCGCCTGGCCGGACAACACGGTTCCCGTTGCGGTGAAGCCCAGGTACATCAAGCAGACCAGCACGATCGGGATGGCCGCGCCGTATACGCCGAACTGTACCCGGCTGGAAATCATCTGCGGCAGGCCAAGCTTGGGACCTTGCGCCGCATGCAGCGCCATTACGCCGCCACCCAGCAATTGACCGATCAACAGACCGATCAACGACCAGAACACATCACCGCCAAGCACCACCGCCAAGGCACCGGTGACAATCGCGGTGATTTGCAGGTTGGCACCCATCCACAGGGTGAACTGGCTTAACAGACGACCGTGTCTTTCCGCTTCCGGGATGTAGTCGATCGAACGCTTCTCGATCAACGGCTTGTTGCTTGCACGATCGCTGTTAACAGCCATGGTTCAACCTCTATGGATTGTTATTCTGGGTTGGGCAAACTCTTTGTAGGAGCCGGCTTGCTGGCGATTCAGACACCATGGTGTGTCAGGCGAACCGCCATCGTCGGAACGCCGCCCGCAGCAAGCCGGCTCCTACAGGGTTCTGCGTTATTTGCCGGTAATCATCGGCAGGTTCAGCCCTTGTTCCTTGGCGCAGTCGATGGCGATCTGGTAACCGGCATCGGCGTGACGCATGACACCGGTCGCCGGGTCGTTGTGCAGCACGCGAGCGATACGCTCGGCCGCTTCGTCAGTACCGTCGCAGACGATCACCATGCCCGAGTGCTGGGAGAAGCCCATGCCGACGCCGCCGCCGTGGTGCAGGGAAACCCAGGTCGCGCCGCTCGCAGTGTTGAGCAGAGCGTTGAGCAGTGGCCAGTCGGACACGGCGTCGGAACCGTCCTGCATCGATTCGGTTTCGCGGTTAGGGCTGGCTACCGAACCGGAGTCCAGGTGGTCGCGACCGATCACGATTGGCGCCGACAGCTCGCCGCTGCGCACCATTTCGTTGAACGCCAGGCCCAGCTTGGCGCGCAGGCCCAGGCCAACCCAGCAGATACGTGCCGGCAGACCCTGGAAGCTGATGCGCTCGCGAGCCATGTCCAGCCAGTTGTGCAGGTGGGCGTCGTCCGGGATCAGTTCTTTGACCTTGGCGTCGGTCTTGTAGATGTCTTCAGCGTTGCCCGACAGTGCAGCCCAACGGAACGGGCCGATACCGCGGCAGAACAGTGGACGGATGTAGGCCGGTACGAAACCAGGGAAGTCGAATGCGTTTTCCACGCCTTCTTCCTGCGCCATCTGACGGATGTTGTTGCCGTAGTCGAAGGTCGGTACGCCCATTTTCTGGAAGTCCAACATCGCTTTGACGTGCACGGCCATCGATTGCTTGGCGGCTTTGATCACAGCGGCTGGTTCGGTCTTGGCGCGTTCGCGGTACTGATCCCAGGTCCAGCCGGCTGGCAGGTAGCCGTTGAGCGGGTCGTGGGCGCTGGTCTGGTCGGTGACCATGTCCGGGCGCACGCCGCGCTTGACCAGTTCCGGCAGGATTTCTGCCGCGTTGCCCAGCAGCGCGATGGAGATCGCCTTGCCTTCAGCAGTGTATTTGGCGATGCGAGCCAGCGCGTCGTCGAGGTCGGTAGCCTGCTCGTCGACATAGCGGCTTTTCAGACGGAAATCGATGCTGACCTGCTGGCATTCGATGTTCAGCGAGCAAGCACCGGCCAGGGTTGCAGCCAGAGGCTGAGCGCCACCCATGCCGCCCAGGCCAGCGGTCAGTACCCACTTGCCTTTGAGGTCATCGTTATAGTGTTGGCGACCGGCTTCGACGAAGGTTTCGTAGGTGCCCTGGACGATGCCCTGGCTGCCGATGTAGATCCAGCTGCCGGCGGTCATCTGGCCGTACATGGCCAGGCCTTTGGCGTCGAGTTCGTTGAAGTGCTCCCAGCTCGCCCAGTGTGGAACCAGGTTGGAGTTGGCGATCAGTACGCGCGGGGCATTGCTGTGGGTCTTGAACACGCCGACCGGCTTGCCGGATTGCACCAGCAGGGTCTCGTCGTCGTTCAGGTTGGTCAGGCTTTCGACGATCTTGTCGTAGCATTCCCAGTTACGCGCAGCGCGACCGATACCACCGTAAACCACCAGTTCCTTTGGGTTCTCGGCGACTTCAGGGTCGAGGTTGTTCATCAGCATGCGCAGCGGCGCTTCAGTCAGCCAGCTCTTGGCGGTCAGCTTGTTACCGCGTGCAGCGCGGATTTCAACGTCACGAAATTTAGTCACGAAAAGAACTCCTCAGCAATCAATCCAAAACCAACCCAGGCAGTGGGCGAGCAAGCCAATGGGCATCAGTGCACACCGGCGAATCAGTGGACGATGGTTGAGTCCTCGTGACTCATACACATACGTCTTTACTTGTACATACAAGCATATGCAATCAAGCGGCCAACTTGTTGGATGAGCATTCAAGAAAAATTCTGAAATGGCTGGAGAGCGCCTGGAACAAGGGTTCTGGCGTAGATGAAATTTTTTGAGGGGGATTTTGGGGGGGAGAGGCTTTTGTTACTTGAGCGTGGTTTTGCGCCACGCTGGGGCGTTCGGTAACAAAGTGGTGCGCAGAGGGAAACGATTTTTCTGTAGGAGCAAGCTTGCTCGCGATGGTCGTGAACGATGACGCGTAAATCCAGATGCCCAGCGGCGCCCTCTGGTTTTTCGCGAGCAGGCTCGCTCCTACAGGGAAATATTCTGGATCAGTGTGCAGTCAGTTCAATCACACAGCATGGCCCGTTGACGGAGATTTCCAGCAGGTCGGTGTTACCGTCCAGTTGCAGGCAGTCATGACGACCCAATTGCTGGGCACTGTTACCGACCTTCAACTCCAGCGCATCGCTGATGCTGAACACCAACACCGTACCCGCCGAGCTGAAGAACCGCTGCTCGCCCGACAACCACTGCAACCGCGCAGCGTAACGCTGCGGCGCATAAATGAGGTTGAAATCGCGAATCGGACCGCCGAGCAATGCGCAGGCGACCTTGCTCTCGCCGCTGAAGGCATACGGGTCCAGCGGTAACAGTGGCCGCGTGTTCTGACCGTCGACCGACAGGGTCATACCGTCGCCTTGCAATACGGTGATCACCCGCTCGTAGCCAGCGAACGTGGAAAACCCGCCCGACTCGCCAATGTCGGCAATCGACAGGCGCCAGCCAAAGCCATCCAGGCCGGTGCCGGCATCACGGGTGATTTCTTCGGTGCTGCCGCCGCCGTTTTTCCACGGCATGCGCGGGTAATCTTTGGCACGTAGAACTTTCAGACTGCTCATTTGTGAAAGCGTCCTTCCAGACGATGACGGGAACCGGGGTGGATCAAGCGAGCGGCGGTCACCGGCTGACGACCGGACCAGGTACGGCGACGGATCAGCAGACACGGCTCGCCTTTTTCAATCTGTAGCAATTTGCATTCGGACGGCTCAGCCAGAATCGCCTCGACCACGTGTTCGCCTTCGGTCAGCGGTGCGACTTGGTTCAGATAGGCGTAAGGCGTTTGCAGGGTGAAGTCCTGCTTGAGGTAGTCCGGCGCCACCAGCGCATTGACGAAACGGTCTTCGATTTGCACCGGAATATCGTTTTCGAAATGCACGATCAGCGAGTGGAACACCTTCTGCCCTTCACGCATGTCCAGGGCCAGGGCGCGCTCGGAGCCGGCGGCCTCTTCTTCAAGGGTGATCACCTGACAGGTATGGCGGTGCCCGCGCGACGCGATCTCGTCGGCGATGTTGTGCACTTCGAACAGGGCGGACTGGCTTTTCGGCTCGGCGACGAACGTACCGACGCCTTGCATGCGCACCAACAGACCGTCGGCAGTCATCTCGCGCAGGGCGCGGTTGATGGTCATGCGGCTGAAACCCAACTGGCTGACCAGCTCGCTTTCCGACGGAACGCGGTAGTGTGGCGGCCAGTTTCCGCTGTCGATTTGCTGGGTGATCATCTGTTTGACGCGGGCGTACAAGGGCGCCGGACTGTCGCCCATGTTCGCGGCCAACGGAGAGACTGGAGGCGGAGTCGGCACGGTTAATCCTTGGTCGTTTAGTGAATGTCGCTAGCTTGCCGGAGTTTACCGGGCAGGCAAACGTCTGTATATGTATATACAAATAACACACGATGGGGTGCTGAACCATGTCCGCCTTCTTTGCCGAACGCGCGCTGCTGCCTAGTGGATGGGCCAACAATGTACGTCTTGAGGTCAGCGCCGACGGCGTATTGACCCATATCCAGGCCGATTCCCATGCAGATGGCGCCGAGCGGTTAAGCGGTCCGCTGCTGCCTGGCATGCCGAACCTGCACTCCCACGCCTTCCAGCGGGCCATGGCCGGGCTGGCGGAAGTGGCGGGCAATCCGAACGACAGTTTCTGGACCTGGCGCGATTTGATGTATCGCCTCGTCGGAAAAATCAGCCCGGAGCAACTCGGCGTCATCGCCCGTCAGCTGTACATCGAAATGCTCAAGTCCGGTTACACCTCGGTGGCGGAATTTCACTACGTGCACCATGACGTTGACGGTCAACCTTATGCCGACCCGGCCGAACTGGCACTGCGTATCAGCCAGGCCGCCAGTTCCGCCGGTATCGGCCTGACGCTGCTGCCGGTGCTCTACAGTCACTCCGGTTTCGGTGGCCAGGCGCCAAACGACGGTCAGCGGCGCTTTATCAACAGCACTGAAAACTACCTCAAGCTGCAATCGCGCTTGCAGCCGATCCTTGCGCAACAAAGAGCGCAGTCGCTCGGCTTGTGTTTCCACTCGTTGCGCGCGGTCACGCCGCAGCAGATCAGCGAAGTGCTGGCGGCCAGCGACAAGCAATGCCCGGTGCACATCCACATCGCCGAACAGCAAAAAGAAGTCGACGACTGCCTGACCTGGAGCGGTCGTCGGCCGCTGCAATGGCTGTATGAAAACGTCGACGTCGATCAGCGCTGGTGCCTGGTCCACGCCACCCACGCCAACCCGGAAGAAGTCACCTCGATGGCCAGGAGCCGCGCCATCGCCGGCCTGTGCCTGACCACCGAAGCCAACCTGGGCGACGGGATTTTCCCGGCGGTGGATTTCCTCGCCCAGGGCGGCCGCATGGGCATCGGCTCCGACAGCCATGTGTCGCTAAGCGTGGTGGAAGAATTGCGTTGGTTGGAATACGGCCAGCGTTTGCGCGACCAGCGGCGCAATCGGCTGTATGGCGCGGATCAGCCAATGGTCGGCCGTACGCTGTTCGATGCGGCGCTGGACGGCGGCGCTCAAGCCCTGGGCCAGCCGATTGGCGTGCTGGAAGTCGGCAAGCGCGCCGACTGGCTGGTGCTCGACGGCAACGATCCGTATCTGGCGACAGCCAATGGTGACGGGATTCTCAATCGCTGGCTGTTTGCCGGTGGCGATCGTCAGGTGCGGGACGTGCTGGTGAACGGCCAGTGGGTTGTGCGTGATGGACGACATGCGGGCGAAGAGGAAAGCAATCGCGCGTTTACCCAGGTCCTGCGCGAACTCCTGGGCTGATACAAAACCCTTGTAGGAGCGAGCCTGCTCGCGATGGTGTGTCAGTCGACACCGTTGTGTCTGATACTCCATCGCGAGCAGGCTCGCTCCTACAGGGGTATGCGTGATCAGTTCGAGGTCTTCGCCATCTGCTGTTCCGACGCCCGCCAGATCAGCCGCGTGGTGTCATAACCCTGCTGACGCGCCCTGCTCAGCAGCTCTTCACGCACCACACCATTGACGGTCGGCGTGCGCGACAGCAGCCACAAATACTTGCGGCTTGGATCACCGACAATGGCGGTCTTGTAGTCATCGCTGACATACAGCACCCAGTAATCGCCCTTCGCCACCCCAGGAATCAGCCTGGAGAACCAGGTGTCGAACTCGACCCGCAGCTTGTCGTTCTTGCCGGGTACCTCTGGATACGCCGTGCCCTTGACCTCTTCCCATTGCCACTGCGCCGTCAAGCAGCGGTTCAATACCGCGACGGTGCCGTCGGGCTTGAGCGTGTAATGGGCTTCGGACTGCGCACAGTCGCGCTGGAAGTACATCGGCAGACGGGCCAGCTCGTACCAGGTGCCCTGGTAGCGCTTCAGATTGACATTATTGGCAGTCTTGGGTGCCAACGGGTCCTGGCCAGACGTGGCACAGCCGGCCAACACCAGGCCGGCAAAAAGGATGATAAACAACCGCTTCATTATTTTTTTCTCCCGTGGGCAACACGCCCCGGTTTACTTCAGGCCTTGGCCGGAAAACATCAGCACTTTGTCACCGGCATACTGCACGCTGATAAAGCTGTTCTTGTCGCCCCAGGTGCAGCTGGACATGCCGAGCGCGCCTGAACAATCGGCGGGTTTGCCCAACAGGGTTTCCACGTCGGCCTTGGCCATGCCGGCCGAGAGCTTCGAGTAGTTTTCCTGATTGACCTTGCTGCAGGCAGCGAGCAATACGCAGAACGAAAGCAGGGCGATGGAACGCAGCGACATGGTGGAACTCCGGGGGCGTAGGGGATTGGCATGGCTGCCAAGCTGAAGCTTAGAAGAGAAAACCCCTGTCAGGTTCCCTGCCCGGCAGGCTATTTGTCGGGCCACTCGTCTACCTTTTGCCAAAAATCAGCCAATTTCCGTTCTTACCGAGCATTTCGTCACCTTTGAGAAAATCCGCCTAATCTTTGACGCCGCCCGGTCGACATAAATGCAACGCAAAACCACGTCGGTGGCATTTGCTCCTCCTTTTGTAGACCCGACCCTCTGCGGTAGCTCATCCATGACCCGAAACATGAAGTTCAGCCACAAGATCTTGTTGGCTGCCGCCCTCGTGGTGGCCGTCGCATTCGCTTGTTTCATCCTGTTCAACGACTATCGCCAGCGCGAAACCCTGCGCAACAGCACAGAAGCCTCGATGCAGGAACTCGGCAGCCTGACCACCAGCAACATCCAGACCTGGCTGGAAAGCCGCATGCAATTGCTGCAGTCGATGGCCCAGCAGATCACCGCCGATGGCAATGCGCCCGCCGGCCTGAAACGGATCATCGACCTGCCCGCCTACACCGGCAACTTCCAGCTGAGCTACTTCGGTGGCGCCGACGGCGTGATGTTCTCGGTCCCGGCGGGCAACCGCGCGGCGGACTACGACCCGCGCGCCCGTGGCTGGTACAAGGCGGCCAATGGCGCACAACAGACCATCGTCACCGAACCCTACATCGCTGCGTCCTCGGGCAAACTGGTGATCACCGTGGCCACCCCGGTGCAGCACCAGGGCCAGATGATCGGCGTCGCCGGCGCCGACATCGATCTGTCCAGCGTCAGCGCGATCATCAACTCGCTGAACTTCGGCGGCCACGGCCATGCGTTCATCGTCGGCGCCGACGGCAAGATCCTGATTCACCCGGACAGCAAGCTGGTGCTCAAGAGCCTGGCCGAGGCCTATCCGGGCGATACGCCGAAAGTCAGCCCGGGCATGCAGGAAGTCGAGATCGACGGCAAGCGCCAGTTCATCTCCTTCACCCACGTCAACGGCGTGCCCTCGGCAAACTGGTACGTGGCGCTGGTGCTCGACCAGGACACGGCGTTCTCGATGCTCAGCGAATTCCGCACCTCGGCGATCATCGCCATGGTGATTGCCGTGGTGATCATCATCGTCTTGCTGGGCATGCTGATCAGCCTGCTGATGCAGCCGCTGCTGACCATGGGCCGCGCCATGCACGACATCGCCGAAGGCGAAGGTGACCTGACCAAACGCCTGACCATCCACGGCCACGACGAATTCGGCGCGCTGGGGCTGTCGTTCAACCGCTTCGTCGAACGCATTCACACCTCGATCATCGAGGTGTCCTCGGCCACCGGCCAGGTCAACGAAGTGGCGTTGCGTGTAGTCGCCGCCTCGAACTCGTCGATGTACAACTCCGACCAGCAAGCCTCGCGCACCAGCAGCGTGGCCGCGGCGATCAACCAGCTCGGCGCCGCCGCCCAGGAAATCGCCCAGAACGCCGCCCTCGCCTCGCAGCACTCCAGCGATGCCCGCAGCCTGGCCGAAGACGGCCAGCAGGTGGTGGATAAAACCATCGCGGCGATGCAGCAACTGTCGGCCAAGATCAGCGATTCGTGCGGCAACATCGAAACCCTCAACAGCAACACGGTCAACATCGGGCAGATTCTGGAAGTGATCACCAGCATCTCCCAGCAGACCAACCTGCTGGCACTGAACGCCGCCATCGAAGCGGCACGGGCCGGTGAAGCCGGTCGTGGTTTTGCCGTGGTGGCCGATGAGGTGCGCAATCTGGCCCACCGCACCCAGGACTCGGCGCAGCAAGTGCAGACGATGATCGAAGAACTGCAAGTCGGCGCCCGCGCAGCGGTGGGCATCATGACCGACAGTCAGCGCCAGAGCGAAAGCAGCGTCGGCATCGCCAACCAGGCCGGCGAACGCCTGGGCAGCGTGACCCAGCGTATCGGCGAGATCGACGGCATGAACCAGTCGGTCGCCACCGCCACTGAGGAACAGACCGCCGTGGTCGAGTCGATCAACGTCGACATCACCGAGATCAACACGCTGAACCAGGAAGGCGTGGAGAAC
This sequence comes from Pseudomonas sp. S2_H10, assembly GCF_054668285.1. NCBI lineage: Bacteria > Pseudomonadati > Pseudomonadota > Gammaproteobacteria > Pseudomonadales > Pseudomonadaceae > Pseudomonas > Pseudomonas sp. S2_H10. The sequence continues at coordinate 4,041,266 of NZ_CP162754.1, read as the reverse complement.
CTGCAGGCCACCTTGCGTGCGTGTGCCGATCTTGAGCAGCAGGCGGCGCGGTTGAAGCAGCTGGTGGGTAGTTTCAGGATTTAAAAGCATCGCTGGCAAGCCAGCTCCCACAGGGATCTTTATTGCACTGGAGATCTACTGTAGGAGCTGGCTTGCCAGCGATGGCGGCATCAGCAACAACAAAAATTCAGAACCGAGAGCCCGGCTTCGACAGAAACTCGAGTTCCTCAGCCGTCGACTCCCTTCCCAACACCGCATTGCGATGCGGAAACCGTCCAAACTGCGCAATCACCTTCTGATGCCGCTCGGCATAGTCCAGGTAATCACTGAACAACGCCCGATCGCTGGCTGGCTGCTGCGCCACCAGCTCGATGTAACGCGAGATGCATTCGTTCTGCACCGCAAGGTTCTCGCTGTGCTCGAACACCAGGTAGATGAACACCCGCTGGATCGGTTGCAATTGCCGATCGAAATCCGCAGCAATGCCTTGCGCTACCAGCTTCTGCGCCCGGAGGTCGCCGGAAAAGGCTTTGGGAGATTCGCGAAAGATCATTCGCGGAAGTTGATCGAGCAGCAGCACCAATGCCAGCCAACCTTCGGGACGTTGCGCCCACTCGGTCAATCCGCCGGCCAGTGCCTGCTCGACCCAGTCCCCGAAACGCTCGCGCGCTTCGAGGTCCTGGCTGTCGCGCTTGCCGAACCATAACTTGCCCTTGTCAGCCGCGATTGCCTCGGAGGTTTCGGCTGTACCGAACCACCAGTCAAGCAACGGCTGCCAGGGCGCGGTCATGGTTTATTCCTTGTGGTAAGCCGTGACGCGGGCCACTTCTTCTTTCGAACCGAGGAACACCGCTACGCGCTGGTGCAGGCCTTCCGGCTGGATGTCGAGGATGCGCTGGTGACCGTCGGTGGACGCGCCGCCCGCTTGTTCCACCAGGAACGACATCGGGTTGGCTTCGTACATCAGGCGCAGTTTGCCCGGCTTGGAAGGCTCGCGGCTGTCGCGCGGGTACATGAACAGACCGCCACGGGTCAGGATGCGGTGCACGTCGGCGACCATCGCGGCGACCCAGCGCATGTTGTAGTTCTTTTTCAGCGGGCCTTCATCGCCTGCCAGCAATTCGCCGACGTAGCGCTGTACCGGGGCTTCCCAGTGACGCTGGTTGGAGGCGTTGATGGCAAATTCCTGGGTGGCTTCAGGAATGGTGATGTTTTCGTGGGTCAGGACGAAGCTGCCCATTTCACGGTCCAGGGTGAAGCCTTTCACGCCGTCGCCCAGGGTCAGGATCAGCATGGTCTGTGGACCATAGATCGCGTAGCCGGCGGCCACTTGCTGGGTGCCTGGCTGCAGGAAGGCCTTTTCGTTCAAAGGCTCGTTCTGGCTCAGGTATTCGTTCGGGCAACGCAGTACCGAGAAGATGGTGCCGACCGGGGCGTTGATGTCGATGTTCGACGAACCGTCCAGCGGGTCGAATACCAGCAGGTACGCGCCTTTCGGGTATTTGCCCGGGATCTGGTAGGCGTTGTCCATTTCTTCGGACGCCATGCCGGCCAGGTGACCGCCCCATTCGTTGGCTTCGAGCAGGATCTCGTTGGAGATCACGTCGAGCTTCTTCTGCACTTCGCCCTGGACGTTTTCAGTGCCCATGCTGCCCAGAACGCCACCGAGGGCGCCTTTGGACACGGCGTGGTTGATCTCCTTGCAGGCACGCGCCACCACTTCGATCAGGAAGCGCAGATCGGCAGGAGTGTTGTTGCTGCGGGTCTGCTCAATCAAATAGCGACTCAAGGTAACGCGGGACATGGAAGGCTCCGGGGGAATGGGGGGCTAAAAACCCGCGCAGTTTAACGCGAGTCGGGGCGCATTTCCTCCTATCAGACGTGATCGACCGAAGAGAGTTCATGTGCGGGGTTGAGCGTAGATGGAAATGGGCTGGATGTGAGGCGCCGATAAATGGCAATTTCGATAATTTAGTGTCAGTTCCGACCCAATCGCGAGCAAGCTCGCCCCCACAGGGACAGCGTAATACCTGTGGGAGCGAGCCTGCTCGCGATTGGGTGCGCAGCACCCACTATCAGGATTTGGCTGATGGCTTGCGCAGCAAACTGAACGCCATCGCCGCCAGGAACACGACACTGAGCAACAACACCGCCCACAAGCCGAACTTCTTCCAGTGGGTCTCGATCGGCGCAGAGGCGGCGCTTGTAGACGGCATCGTGGCCACCGCCCCGACATCCACCCTGGCCCGGCCCAAAGTCGCGAGCTTCGCCGGGCTGTAATCGGGAATCAGCGTCGACAGCGGCAAGTTCGCGGCCTTAGCCGTCGCATTCCCCACGACCAGCGTGTAAGGCCCAGGCCCACGCGCCAGGAACACCAGTTGCGTGGCGCGCACGGCAAACTTCAGGGTCGGCGCCTGATCACCCAGGCCACCACCGCGTTCGTCTACGGTCAGCTTCAACTGCCGGACGATTTGCCCCGCTAGCTGCAATTGGTTCTGCACCACGTCCTGACCGTTCTGGGTCAGGCGATAGAGCAAGCCACTGGCCAATGGCTGCCAGGGCAGGCTGCTGTCGCGCCGCCCGGCCAGGTTCACCGGTGCCAGGCTGTTGGGCTGGTTCAACTCGACCTGCACCCGCTCGACATTCAGTCCCATTGGCAACTGCCAGGTGTATTCCCCCGCCTTCTCGCTGCTGCCGGTCAACGCCTGCGACCAGACCAACGGCAGCGGCAGGCTGCGGGTAGTGGTGCTTTGCAGCTGCGCCGAAGTCAGTGTCGGTGCCGAATGCGGTGTAATCCACAACAACCGCAAGTAGCGCGCCGATTGGCCCGGCAGGCTGATTTCATGTTGCTCGACCCGCTCGTCGGCAAAGGTCAGGCGCGCCACCTGCCCTTCACCCCACGACTGCCAATGCTGCAAATCGTCGCTGGCTTCAAGGGTGAAGCGCTGGAAGCCGTCACGCTCGCTGGTCCAGTCGAGCATCAATCGCTGCAACGGCGCCTTGATCGCGGAAGCGTCGAGCAACCAGCCGCGCAACTCCTCCTCGCCCGCCTCCAACTGACTGGACGGCTGTACCTCGACCAAGGTGCCGTTGGCGCTCGACTGCACCCGTACGCTCGGCGCGGTTTCAGTGGCGTCCACCGAGTTGTACAACGGAAACCATTTCACCTCGGTCATGGTGGGCGTTTCATTGCTCTGCGCCGACTCCCGGGCCAGGGCATACGCCTGAACATCGCCCACGGCATTGAACACACGCACATCGCTCAGGTCGGCCTGGCGTGCATTCAGTTGCACACTCAGGGGCAGTTCAAGGCGATACCAGGGGCCTTCGCCCGTCACCGACAATGGCACCTGGGTGGTGAAGTCCGCCGGTTTTTCCTGGGCAGTCACCGACAACACCACAGCCATGGCAACAGCCCCCAGCCAACCCGGGTTCAGCTTCTGACTCAAGACGACACTCCTTCGGATGGCGCGACCGGTTTGCCGGCATCCGGCACCGCTTCGGCACGCTTGGGCGGCAGCGGGGCGAAATAGCCCACCACCAGCAGCAACACGCCAACTCCAATAAACGACACGATTCGCGCCAGCCCGCCGCGATTACTCAATTCGACAAAAAACAACTTGGCCACGACCACGCCGATCAGGGCCGCACCGATCAGCCAGACCTCGCGGCGACGACGCAAATGGCCGCCGATCATCAGGCTCAGGGCCATCAAGGTCCAGACAATGGACAGGCCGGCCTGCACGCGCATCGACTCCAGCAACGGATCCAGCTCGAACGGCACCCCGCTCCAATGGTGCGCCGTGCGCATCACCAGTGCGGTAAAGAACACGAACAGCGAGGCGCCTGCGATCCCCTGCGTAGCGATGGCGGCGTAATCCTCGCGGACCGCCAGTTGCGTCATGCTGTTGCGCGACCAGACATAGACGCCGAACAACGCGAACAACAGGCCCAGCTCCAGCGGGTTGATCAAAGGCACGTAGGGCAGTGGCTCGGCGTTGCCGTCGCTGGCGACATTCGCCAGCCAGAACCAGCCGAGCATCAGCAACGCCAGCGGCGCGGCGGCGTACACACGGTATTCACGCGAATACGCCGACACCGGCCATGGCCACGCGCGGGGTGCCGCCATCAGCAGCAGATACAGGCTTGGCAGGATCGCCCAGCCCAACCAGCGCCAGGCATTGTATTGCTCGGACAACAGCAGCAAGGCGTAACGCAGTTCCAGGGCCAGAACCCCCATCAACAGCCAGCAGCCGAGCACATGGGCGACGCTCGTCACGCGCGCCGGCAGCATGGACGCCAAACGTCGCAGAGAGACGAAATGCACGACGAACACAGCGGCCCACGCCAGCCAGCCAAAATCGGCCGCCGGGTGATAACGCGGGTGCCAGGCCGCCAGCAGTACCAGCGCAGCCGCCGGCATCAACACCGTGCAGAGCACGCCCAGTGACGGCCATCTCAGGCGCAGCGCCAATACCGTCCACAGCGCCACACTCACGGCAGCGATGCCCAACAACAAAGTCGCCTGCAGCGGCAACGGCGCAAAATTCAACACTTCGATGACCCAGGCCAGCGCCCACCAGCCTGCACCCCACACCAGCAACGCCTGGGACAACCGCAACAGACTCAGCCCTTTGAACGTGCCGAGCGAATGGCCGAGCTGCAAACGCCAGGCGCCGACCATCGCAGCCAGCCCCAGCAGCAGCGGCGCCCAGAACCCGCCATGAGTCATGGTTTGCAGAGCGTCACTGAACTGCGGCCCGGCCGCCAGGAACAGCGCGCCAGCCAACAGTTGTACAGCGAGTGCGGTGAACACGAACGTGCGTGATCGCAGATGCAAGCCGGCAAACAGCGTCAGCATCCCCGCCAAGGCCCAACTGATCACCGTACCGTGGCTGAAGAAAAACAACGGCGCCAGCAAATAGAGAAATGCCAGCCCGAGGCATGCCAGGACAGGCAGGCCTTTGAGCTCCCATGGCCTGATCTGATCCGGCAAGGCTTTACGCAACTGGTAGAAGCTGAACAGCAACGCGATGCCCAACAGGAGCGCACCCAAGGGGACACCGCCGAGCAGGCTGCTCTCGCTGCTGTGCAACTCGCTGAGAAACGTCAGCGACGCCCCCAATTGCAGCAGCAACGCAAAGGCCCGACCCACAGGCCTTTGCTGGCGCAGACCGAGCCAGAAGATTCCCGCCCCCTCCACCGCCCACGCCGCCGTCGTCCAGCGCGCATCAAGCCCCAGGGGAATCGCCAGGCTGGCGAAGATCACGCCCAGGGCCAGGCAGGTTTCCCCCAGTAACACAGTGCGCCCGGCCATCAGCCAACGGGCGAGCCCCATGTAGATCATGCCCAGCGCCAAGGCACTGAACGCCGCCGCGAATTCCAGATGTTGCACCAATGCGAACTGCAAGCCGAACCCCACCAGCGGCGGGCCGAACAGCAGCGTGCCGTCGACGTAGTCACCCTTGCGCGCCGACCACTGCAGCAGCGCTTCGCGACTGCCCTGTACCGGTGCATCGCTCATCTGCATCAGCTTGCGCCGGGCATACAGCAGACCAATGGCCAGGTACACCAGGAAAAACAAAATCAGAAACGGCTCGGTACTCCACAACTGCTCCGGCGAGTAGGAACGCAGGCCCCAGGCGAAACCGATGCCGAAGGTGCCGGTGAAGCCGATGACATTCAACAACCGCCAGGCCTTGAACCAGGCGATGGCCAGAATGCCGGCGTTGAGCAAGGTGAAATAGCTGAACAGCGCGACGTGGCTGCCGGCGCCGGTGGAGGCCAGCAGCGGCGCGGCGAATCCGCCCAGTGCGGCAGCGGCGGCCAGTCCCAGGGAGTCCTGGGTAATGGCGAGAATCGCCGAACAGACCGTCACCGCCACCAGCAGGCCGAACCCCGCCGAGGGATCGAGCAGCGGATGCAGGCGCATCGCGGCAAACACCGTCAGGTACAACACGGCAATCCCGGCGCCCTGCAGAATCAACGCGTAGTTGCTGTTGCGAACTCGCAACCACCAACCCAGCCCGAGCAACCCCAAGGCTGCGGCCGCCACGCCGGCGTAGCGCAACTCAAGCGGCACCACCACGCCTTCGGTGGCGTAGCGCAGCAAAAAGGCCAGGCCGAGGAACAGCAGCACCACACCGACCCGCAACACGGTATTGCCGCCGAACAACCAGGCGCGGGCGCGACCGATGGCGCGGTCGACGAGGTTCGGGCCACGCGGTTGCGCTTGGCGAACGGTCGGCTCTGGCCTCCAGGCATCGGCGGGCTGCGGACTGTTGGTTTCGTTGGCTGCTGCGGCAATCGGTTCAAGTTCCGGCGGCAGTTCCCAGACCAACTCTTGGGTTGCGGCAGGTGCTTGATCAAGGAGGGTTTCAGGCGACACCAGCGGTTCGGTGGCTTGCGGCGCCTTGACGCCTGACGCTTCGAGCGTCGCCAGCCGTTGCTCGACCGCTTGCAGCAGGCGTTGCTGCTCCACCGCTTTAGCGTCCATGCGCGTTATGCGAATCGCCTGGCCGATACCCAATCCGAGTAATGCGCCCAGCAGTGCATCACTGAATGACTCGTCGAGTATCCAGCCGAGCACCAGCCCGATCAGCATGAAAATCCATTGCATGGTTGATATCCCTAAGCGGCCTCATCATGAGGCAAGTCCGGGTGTAAAGCCTCAGTCTAGTGGCCAGACACCCGGAATCCAGTGCACCACAACCCCCCATGTGGGGGCGGCGGTGGCGCTTAGTATATCGACCGACGCGTAAAACTACTCCAGTGCCTTCCAGATCTCCGTGGCGTACTCGCGAATGGTCCGGTCAGACGAGAACCAACCCATCCGCGCCGTGTTCAACACCGCTGAACGCCACCATTCCTTCGAGTCGTGCCAATGGGCTTCGACGCGCATCTGCGCGTTCCAGTACGAGTCGAAATCGGCGCAGACCAGGAAGCGGTCGTAATCCACCAGCGAATCGATCAGCCCGGTGTAACGGGACGGATCATCCGGCGAAAACACCCCGCCACGAATCGCTTGCAGCACATCGTTCAGACGGTGGGACGCGGCGATGTCCGGTGCCGCATGGAACTCATGGTTCTGTTTACGCGCTTCCACCTGCTGCGCGCTGAGTCCAAAGATGAACATGTGCTCGACGCCGATGCGTTCGCTCATTTCCACGTTGGCCCCGTCCAAGGTGCCGATGGTCAGCGCGCCGTTCAGGCCGAATTTCATGTTGCTGGTGCCGGACGCTTCGAAACCAGCGGTGGAGATCTGCTCGGACAAATCCGCCGCCGGAATGATGCTCTCCGCCAGGCTGACGTTGTAGTTGGGCAGGAACACCACTTTGAGCAAGCCGCGCACGGTCGGGTCGTTGTTGACCACTCGGGCGATATCGTTGGTCAGCTTGATGATCAGTTTGGCCTGGTGATAACTCGCGGCTGCCTTGCCGGCGAAGATCTTCACTCGTGGCACCCAGTCGATTTCCGGTTCCGCGCGGATCGCCTGGTACAGCGCCACGGTGTGCATCAGGTTGAGCAACTGGCGTTTGTATTCGTGGATGCGCTTGACCTGCACGTCGAACATCGCCGCCGGGTTGACCGCCACGCCCAGCCGCTCATGAATCAGATAAGCCAGGGCTTTCTTGCTGTGCAGGCGTTGCTCGGCGAATGCCTTGCGGAATGCACTTTTTTCGGCGAACGGTTCGAGGCCAAGCAACAATTCTTCCGGGTTATCCAGCACTTCGGGCCCGAGGGTATCGACCAGCATCGAGGTCAGCTCGGGGTTGGCCTGGTACAACCAGCGGCGAAAGGTGATGCCGTTGGTTTTATTGTTGATCCGGTCCGGGTAGAGCTTGTGCAGTTCGGAGAACACCGTTTGGCGCATCAGTTGCGTGTGCAATCCGGATACACCGTTGATGCTGTGGGAACCGAGAAACGCCAGGTTGCCCATGCGCACCCGGCGACCGTTGTCTTCCTCGATCAGCGACACCGCGCGCAGCACGTCGAAGTCGTGAATGCCCTTGGCCCGCAGGGAGTCGATGTGCTGGGCGTTGATCAGGTAAATGATCTGCATGTGCCGTGGCAGCATGCGTTCCATCAAGCCGACCGGCCAGGTTTCCAGCGCTTCGGGCAGCAACGTGTGGTTGGTGTACGAGAGCGTATCGACGGTGACCTGCCACGCCGCATCCCATGCCACGTCATAGACGTCGACCAGTTGCCGCATCAGTTCAGCCACGGCAATCGAGGGGTGGGTGTCGTTGAGCTGGATCGAGGCGTGATCGCCCAGGGTCAGCACCGAAGTGTGCATGTTGCGATGGCGGCGCAGCAGGTCCTGCAAGGAGGCGGCGACGAAGAAGTACTCCTGGCGCAGGCGCAGTTCCTGCCCGGCTTCGGTGCTGTCCGCCGGGTAAAGCACTCGGGAGATGCTTTCGGCCCGGGCCACTTCTGCCACGGCGCCCAGGTGGTCGCCGGCGTTGAAGCGTTCCAGGTGCAGATCTTCCATGGCCCGGGCGCGCCACAGACGCAGTGTGTTGACGCTCGCCCCGCGCCAGCCGACCACCGGCGTGTCATAGGCAATCGCCCGCACCGTTTCCGCCGGGGACCAGATTTGCCGGGTTTTGCCGGCGTCGTCGGTCAGCGTCTGGACGCTGCCGCCGAAACCGATGGTGTAGACGACTTCCGGCCGTTCGAACTCCCACGGGTTGCCGAAATCCAGCCAGTGTTCGGTCTGTTCCTGCTGCCAGCCATCGACAATCGCCTGGCGGAACAACCCGTGCTCATAACGGATGCCGTAGCCATGACCGGCGATGCCCAGGGTCGACATGCTTTCCAGGAAACACGCCGCCAGTCGCCCCAGGCCACCGTTGCCCAGGGCCGCATCGGGCTCCAGCAAGCGGATGCGCTCCAGGTCGACACCAAGCTCGGTCAGGGCTTCGCGGGCAACGTCGAGCAGGCCGAGGTTGCTCAGGCTGTCGAACAGCAGCCGGCCGATGAGAAATTCCAGGGAAAGGTAATAGACGCGTTTCTGACCTTTGCGATAGATCTGCCGCGTGTGGTCCATCCAGTGCTCGACCATGTGGTCCCGCGCCGCCAGGGCAATGGCTTCGAACCAGTCGTGGTCAAAGGCGTGATCCGGGTCTTTACCCACCGCGTAGGTGAGTTTGGTCAAGACGGCGTCGCGGAATGCGGCCACCTCTGCTTCGCGAACAAGTGGTTCTTGAGTCATCGATAGGACCTCGAGCGAGCTTGGAGTTGTCTGAGCCTAGACGGTCTGACAGGCGGTAGAGGCTCTGGTTCGGCAGTTTTTCCTGTAAGTGCGAATCGGCTCGGCAATACATTGTCGTGTGCCTGATTCAATGCAGGGGCCGTGCCGGATTAGCGGTTTATTGGCCGGCAGTGAAAAAATCTGGCGAAAGGTTGTTCAAAAATCCACCAGTCCCGGTATGATCGCGCGCCCTGATGCACACGCTGGTAACAAACGATGATGAAGCCGAACCTGATCGCTGCCGCAGAGATCGACCGCCTCGATACCTGGGCCAAGTACTCTGCCCCGATGTGCGGCTCGTGCATGTCCAGCTGCTGCACCCTGCCCGTCGAAGTCAAGATCAAGGATCTTGTGCGCATCGGCGTGGTCGATGAATTCGAGCTGGGCGACCCGCCGAAAAACATCGCCAAACGCCTGCAAAAGGAAGGTCTGGTCGAGCGCTTCAATCAGAAGTCAGGAATCTTCACCCTCCAGCGCATGAGCAACAACGATTGCTACTACCTGGATCGTAAGAGCCGTCTGTGCACTATTTATGAAAAGCGCCCGGATACTTGCCGCAACCACCCGAAAATCGGCCCGCGGCCAGGGTATTGCGCGTACAAGCCGAAGGAAGTGGAGCGCGACCGGAGTTCGCGGGCGATTGAGCGGTTCTGACTTTTCCGGATTTATTTGGGGACTGATAAGCCGCCATCGCTAGCAAGCCAGCTCCTACAGTGATTTTTGTCGTACACAGATTTTATGTACGCCTCATAACCTTGTAGGAGCCGGCTTGCTGGCGATGAGGCCGGCACAAACACCACACAAACCCCAGACAAACAAAAACGCCCCCGGCCTTTCGACCGGGGGCGTTTTCGTTAAGCCGGGCTAAATCTTATGCCTTGGCTTTCTTGGCAGCGCGGGTACGCTCGCTTTCGTCCAGGATCTTCTTGCGAAGACGGATGGACTTAGGAGTGACTTCACACAGCTCGTCGTCCTGGATGAATTCCAGAGCCTGTTCCAGGGTGAAGCGAACAGGTGGAACCAGAGCGATGGTTTCGTCTTTACCCGAAGCACGCATGTTGTCGAGCTTCTTGCCCTTGGTAGGGTTGACGCCCAGGTCGTTGTCACGGCTGTTCAGACCAACGATCTGACCGTTGTAGATTTCCTGACCGTGCTCTACGAACAGCTTGCCACGCGCCTGCAGGGTTTCCAGGGAGTAGGTCAGTGCCTTACCGGTTTCAACCGAAACCAGAACGCCGTTCTGACGGCCGGACATGTCGCCCGACTTCATCACGTCGTAACGGTCGAAGATCGAGGTCAGGATGCCAGCGCCGTTGGTCAGGGTCAGGAACTGGTTACGGAAACCGATCAGACCACGAGCAGGGATGTTGTATTCCAGACGTACACGGCCCTTGCCATCCGGCACCATGTTGGTCAGGTCGCCCTTACGCAGGCCCATCTCTTCCATCACCTTGCCCTGGGATTCTTCCGGCAGGTCGATGGTGACGTTTTCGAACGGTTCGTGCTTCACGCCGTCAACCAGACGGATGATCACTTCCGGACGGCCTACAGCCATTTCGAAGCCTTCGCGACGCATGGTTTCGATCAGTACCGAGAGGTGCAGCTCACCACGGCCGGAAACCTTGAACTTGTCAGCCGAGTCGCCTTCTTCAACGCGCAGTGCAACGTTGTACAGCAGCTCTTTGTCCAGACGTTCCTTGATGTTACGGGAAGTCACGAACTTGCCTTCTTTACCGCAGAATGGCGAGTCGTTTACCTGGAAGGTCATGGAAACGGTTGGCTCGTCGACGGTCAACGGCTTCATCGCTTCAACGGTGTCCGGGTGGCACAGGGTGTCGGAGATGAACAGCGAGTCCATACCGCTGATGCACACGATGTCGCCTGCAGCAGCTTCTTCAACGTCTACACGGTGCAGACCGTGGTGACCCATCAGCTTCAGGATACGACCGTTGCGCTTCTTGCCGTCGGCGCCGATAGCGACAACCGGGGAGTTCGGCTTGATGCGACCACGAGCAATACGGCCAACACCGATAACACCCAGGAAGCTGTTGTAGTCCAGTGCGGAGATTTGCATCTGGAACGGACCGTCACGGTCAACAGCCGGCGCCGGTACGTTGTCGACGATCGACTGGTACAGCGGGGTCATGTCTTCAGCCATTTCGTTGTGGTCCAGACCGGCAATACCGTTCAGGGCCGAGGCGTAGACGACCTTGAAGTCCAGCTGTTCTTCGGTGGCACCCAGGTTGTCGAACAGGTCGAAGATCTGGTCCAGAACCCAGTCCGGACGCGCGCCTGGACGGTCAACCTTGTTGATGCACACGATCGGACGCAGGCCGGCTTCGAAAGCCTTCTTGGTCACGAAACGGGTTTGCGGCATAGGGCCGTCTTGAGCGTCAACCAGCAGCAGAACGGAGTCGACCATCGACATTACGCGTTCAACTTCGCCGCCGAAGTCGGCGTGGCCCGGGGTGTCCACGATGTTGATGTGGTAGCCGTTCCAGTTGATGGCGGTGTTTTTCGCCAGAATGGTAATACCGCGCTCTTTTTCCTGGTCGTTGGAGTCCATCACGCGCTCGTCGTTGAGCTCGTTGCGCTCCAGGGTGCCGGATTGACGCAGGAGTTTGTCTACCAGGGTGGTCTTACCATGGTCAACGTGAGCAATGATGGCGATGTTGCGTAGATTTTCGATCACTTGTGTATCTCGATCAGAGGATTCGGTGTGCTGACAAGTCTTGGCAGCGATTAACAGTAGCGTCCGTGAAAGCCGTTACAGCTTGACGGCGGCATCGGGGGGCCGGTGACGCAGGCCACAGGCAAACAGCCCCGGGCACTTAGCTCGGTCGATAAACGCGCACATTGGCATGCCCCTCACTGAGCAAATGGTGGGCATGCAGGCGACTCATCACGCCTTTGTCGCAATACAGCAGGTACTGGCGAGTAGGGTCCAGTTCCTTGAAACGAGCGTTCACTGCATAAAACGGCATCGTTTGTACCTCGATGCCAGCCAGCTCCAGCGGGTCGTCTTCAGCGGCATCCGGATGACGGATGTCGATGACGATCTGACCGGCCAGCGCTTCGCTGACTTCTTCAATCTGCAAGTCCTGGCCCAATTCGTCGATCACGCGATCGATCGGTACCAGTTTGGCGTTTTCGAGCGCACGCTCGAGTACCGCCATATCGAATTCTTTCTCTTCGTGCTCGACACGATGGCGCTTGGCCGCGGTCTTCGGATTGACCGAGATGACGCCGCAGTATTCCGGCATGTGCCGGGCGAAATCGGCGGTGCCGATCTCGTTGGCCGTGTCGATGATGTCCTGCTTGTGCGCGACGATCAGTGGGCGCAGGACCAGTTTATCGGTCACGCAGTCGATCACCGACAGGTTCGGCAGCGTCTGGCTCGACACCTGGGAGATCGCCTCACCGGTGACCAGTGCGTCGATGTGCAGTCGATCGGCAATTTGAGACGAAGCGCGCAACATCATACGCTTCAATACTACGCCCATATGACTGTTATCGACTTTGCCGAGAATTTCTCCCAGCACTTCCTCGAACGGCACACTGACAAATAGCACGCGTTGGGAGCTGCCGTACTTCTTCCAGATGAAATGCGCGACTTCCATGACGCCCAGTTCGTGGGCACGTCCGCCGAGGTTAAAGAAGCAGAAATGCGCCATCAGGCCGCGGCGCATGATCTGGTAGGCCGCCACGGTGGAGTCGAAACCACCGGACATCAGCACCAGCGTTTGCTCCAGTGCGCCCAGCGGATATCCGCCGATGCCGTTGTGCTGGCTGTGGATCACGAACAACCGTTGGTCGCGAACTTCGATCCGGACTTCGATTTCCGGCTTTTTCAGGTCGATCCCGGCGGCACCGCACTGACGGCGCAACTGGCTGCCGACATATTTTTCGATATCGATGGAGCTGAACGGGTGCTTGCCGGCGCGTTTGCAACGCACCGAGAAGATCTTGCCGGCCAGTGCATCACCGTAGTGCTGTTTGCACTTTGCAACGATGTCGTCGAAATCGCCCAGCGGGTATTCGTCGATCTGCAGGAAATGCGCGACACCCGGCATGCAGCTCAGGCGCTCGCCCATCTCCTTCAAGGCCTTGGGATCGCTGACGCGGGTTTCCAGCTCGAGGTTGTCCCACACGCCGTTCACCACCACAGCCGGATCCAGATCGCGGAGCACGGCACGGATGTTCTTGGCCAATTGGCGGATGAAACGCATCCGTACCGGGCGGCTCTTGATGGTGATCTCGGGGAAGACTTTTACGATTAATTTCATGGAAACAGCGCGCGCGAGGCCTGCCGAAAAAGGGGGGCGCGGATTATAGCGGAAATTGCTCAAGGTTTAACCAGTTTATGTGCAGAAGGTTTTGCGTGCACCAAAACAGGTCACTTATTGGATTTAACGCCACATTACAGGGCGAGATTTTCTCCTTTAAAGCGCAAAACGCCCTCACAAGTGTGTTTTTGGGGCAAAAAACCCATGCTGGGGCACTGGCATGCAATTTGCTCCCTTGTGAGGCAGGTTGCCTTGGCAGAGTATTCGCGCCGGCATCACCCACATTTAAGGGCATCCACTACTAGCCCGAAGCCACCCGGAGGACACTATGTCGAAGTCGGTTCAACTCATCAAAGATCATGACGTCAAATGGATTGATCTGCGCTTCACGGACACCAAAGGCACTCAGCACCACGTGACCATGCCGGCTCGCGATGCGCTGGATGACGACTTCTTCGAAGTCGGCAAAATGTTCGACGGTTCCTCCATCGCTGGCTGGAAAGGCATCGAAGCCTCCGACATGATCCTGATGCCGGACGACTCCACCGCCGTTCTGGACCCGTTCACCGAAGAGCCGACCCTGATCCTGGTCTGCGACATCATCGAACCTTCGAGCATGCAAGGCTACGACCGCGACCCACGTGCGATCGCCAAGCGCGCCGAAGAGCACCTGAAAGCCACCGCTATCGGTGACACCGTATACGCCGGCCCAGAGCCAGAGTTCTTCATCTTTGACCAGGTGAAGTTCAAGTCCGACATTTCCGGTTCCATGTTCAAGATCTACTCCGAACAAGGTTCGTGGATGTCCGACCAGGACATCGAAGGCGGTAACAAGGGCCACCGTCCAGGCGTCAAAGGCGGCTACTTCCCGGTTCCACCGTTCGACCACGACCACGAAATCCGTACCTCCATGTGCAACGCACTGGAAGAAATGGGCCTGACCGTCGAAGTTCACCACCACGAAGTGGCGACTGCCGGCCAGAACGAAATCGGCGTCAAGTTCAACACCCTGGTGAAGAAAGCCGACGAAACCCAGACCCTGAAGTACGTCGTGCACAACGTTGCCGACGCTTACGGTCGCACCGCTACCTTCATGCCTAAGCCTCTGTACGGCGACAACGGCTCGGGCATGCACGTGCACATGTCCATCTGGAAAGATGGCAAGAACACCTTCGCTGGCGAAGGTTATGCCGGCCTGTCCGACACCGCCCTGTACTTCATCGGCGGTATCATCAAGCACGGTAAGGCCCTGAACGGCTTCACCAACCCGGCGACCAACTCCTACAAGCGTCTGGTTCCAGGCTTCGAAGCTCCGGTAATGCTGGCCTACTCGGCTCGCAACCGTTCCGCTTCGATCCGCATTCCTTACGTGTCGAGCCCGAAAGCCCGCCGTATCGAAGCACGCTTCCCGGATCCGGCTGCCAACCCGTACCTGTGCTTCGCCGCACTGTTGATGGCTGGCCTGGACGGCATCCAGAACAAGATCCACCCTGGCGACGCTGCTGACAAAAACCTGTACGACCTGCCGCCTGAAGAGGCGAAAGAGATCCCACAAGTTTGCGGCAGCCTGAAAGAAGCCCTGGAAGAGCTGGACAAAGGTCGTGCGTTCCTGACCAAAGGCGGCGTGTTCTCCGATGACTTCATCGACGCTTACATCGCCCTGAAAAGCGAAGAAGAAATCAAGGTACGTACCTTCGTACACCCACTGGAATACGAGCTGTACTACAGCTGCTGATCCGGTAGCGCCGCATTACGCGGCGTGACAAAAAAGAGGCCTCCTTCGGGAGGCCTTTTTTATTGCCCGGATATTTAGCGACTTGGGATAACCACCAAGCCTGGCCTATGCTGCAAGCCAACGTTTTCGCTTGCGGTCGATTCCATGGGTCGTGGTTTTCTCTTCATCCTGCTGCTGATTGCTCTGCCCGCCGTAGCGCAGATCTACAAGTACACGGACGCCAATGGCGCCACCGCGTACAGCAATCAACCGCCTGACGGTGTCAGCGCCCAACCGGTCCACTTGCCGCCCCTCAACAGCATCGAGCGCCAGCCTTCGGGCGAACCCGCACCTGCTGCCGAGGCCGTTCGTCATGAACAGCCCCTCAACGCCTATGAAGTGCTGGAGCTGGCCGGCCTGCCTGTCAATGGAGCCCTGCGCGCCAACAACGGCACGTTCACCGTAACCGTACTGATCAAGCCGCGCCTGCAAGCCCCTCACCTGTTGCGCCTGCTGCTGGATGGTCAGCCCTACGGCGAGCCCGGCAACGTGCCGACCCTGCAGCTGGTAAACATCGATCGCGGCGAACATCGCCTCGCCGTGCAAGTGATCGATGGCGCAAACGTTGTCCAGCAGAGCCCTACCGCCACCCTCACCGTGCAACGAGTGCACACGCGCTGAAGACCTGACGGCCGAGTGCCTGCCGGCATGCCCGAGACTTTTTTAACCTCATTCAGGTTTGAGCACTATATTGGTGCAATTGCTTGCACCTTACTCACATTGCAACCCATTTTGGTTCGAAACTACCCGCAAAAGCTGGCAAAGCGCCACGCAAACGAGCGTCAAACGCCTGTTTCAGGCCTTCGACGCTTCTTTTCGGAGCCTTGGTTTGGTTTTTGCATTTTCCCCGCATCAACGCTTGTTTCTTGCGCATGCTCCGCCCCAAAAGAGGTCCCGATGACCATTAGCGACGCACTCCACCGTTTGCTACTCGACAACCTCACCACCGCCACCATCCTGCTCGACGCCGAACTGCGCCTCGAGTACATGAACCCGGCGGCGGAGATGCTGCTGGCCATCAGCGGCCAGCGCAGCCATGGGCAGTTCATCAGTGAACTGTTTACCGAATCGACCGAAGCGCTGAATTCGTTGCGTCAGGCCGTCGAACAGGCGCACCCGTTCACCAAGCGCGAAGCCATGCTCACCGCCCTCACCGGCCAGACCCTGACCGTCGACTATGCGGTAACGCCGATTCTCAGCGATGGCCATACGATGCTGCTGCTTGAAGTCCATCCTCGCGACCGCTTGCTGCGGATCACCAAGGAAGAAGCACAGCTTTCCAAGCAGGAGACCAGCAAGATGCTGGTGCGCGGCCTGGCCCATGAAATCAAGAACCCCCTGGGCGGCATTCGCGGCGCAGCACAACTGCTGGCCCGGGAACTGCCGGAAGAAAGCCTGCGCGACTACACCAACGTCATCATCGAAGAAGCCGACCGCCTGCGTAATCTGGTGGACCGCATGCTCGGCTCCAACAAGTTGCCGTCACTGGCCCTGTGCAATGTCCACGAAGTGCTGGAGCGTGTTTGCCAATTGGTGGAAGCCGAAAGCCAGGGCTGCATCACTTTGGTGCGCGACTACGACCCAAGCATTCCCGACGTGCTGATCGACCGCGAACAGATGATCCAGGCGGTCCTGAACATTGTGCGCAATGCGATGCAGGCCATCAGCAGCCAGAACGAACTGCGCCTGGGCCGCATCAGCCTGCGCACGCGGACCATGCGCCAGTTCACCATCGGCCACGTGCGCCATCGCCTGGTGACCAAGATAGAGATCATCGACAACGGCCCGGGCATCCCTGCGGAACTTCAGGAAACCATCTTCTTTCCCATGGTCAGCGGCCGTCCGGACGGTACCGGGCTGGGCCTGGCCATTACCCAGAACATCATCAGCCAGCACCAGGGCCTGATCGAATGTGACAGCCACCCCGGCCACACCACTTTCTCGATCTTTCTGCCACTGGAACAAGGAGCCACATCGACATGAGCCGTAGTGAAACCGTGTGGATCGTCGATGACGACCGTTCTATCCGTTGGGTCCTGGAAAAAGCCTTGCAACAGGAAGGCATGACCACGCAAAGCTTCGACAGCGCCGATGGCGTGATGAGCCGCCTGGCGCGCCAGCAGCCGGACGTGATCATCTCCGACATCCGCATGCCCGGCGCCAGCGGCCTGGACCTTCTGGCGCGGATTCGCGAGCAGCACCCAAGGCTGCCGGTGATCATCATGACCGCTCACTCCGATCTGGACAGCGCTGTCGCGTCCTATCAGGGCGGCGCGTTTGAATACCTGCCCAAGCCGTTCGATGTGGATGAAGCTGTTTCCCTGGTCAAGCGCGCGAACCAGCACGCTCAGGAACAGCAAGGCCTGGAAGTCCCGGTTGCCTTGACCCGCACCCCGGAAATCATCGGTGAAGCGCCGGCGATGCAGGAGGTGTTTCGCGCCATCGGCCGCCTGAGCCATTCCAACATCACCGTGCTGATCAACGGTGAGTCCGGTACCGGCAAGGAACTGGTGGCCCACGCCCTGCACCGCCACAGCCCGCGGGCGGCCTCGCCGTTCATCGCGCTGAACATGGCGGCGATCCCCAAGGACTTGATGGAATCCGAACTGTTCGGCCATGAAAAAGGCGCATTTACCGGTGCAGCCAACCTGCGTCGCGGGCGCTTCGAGCAGGCGGACGGCGGCACACTGTTCCTCGATGAAATCGGCGACATGCCGGCCGACACCCAGACCCGCTTGCTTCGCGTACTGGCGGATGGCGAGTTTTACCGCGTCGGCGGTCATGTGCCGGTGAAGGTCGATGTGCGCATCATCGCTGCGACTCACCAGAATCTGGAAACCCTGGTACACGCCGGGAAATTCCGTGAAGACTTGTTCCATCGCCTGAACGTGATCCGCATCCATATCCCGCGGCTGTCGGATCGTCGCGAAGACATCCCGACCCTGGCCAAACACTTCCTCGCCCGCGCAGCCCAGGAGCTGGCTGTCGAGCCAAAACTGCTGAAAAGTGAAACCGAGGAGTACCTGAAGAACCTGCCGTGGCCGGGCAACGTGCGTCAGCTGGAGAACACCTGCCGCTGGATCACGGTGATGGCTTCGGGTCGCGAAGTGCACATCGGCGACTTGCCACCGGAGCTGCTGAGCCTGCCGCAGGATTCGGCACCGGTCACCAACTGGGAACAGGCCCTGCGCCAATGGGCCGACCAGGCCTTGGCACGTGGCCAGTCGAGCCTGCTCGACAGCGCCGTGCCGGCCTTCGAGCGGATCATGATCGAGACCGCCCTCAAGCACACCGCCGGTCGCCGCCGCGATGCCGCGGTTTTGCTGGGCTGGGGGCGTAATACCCTGACCCGCAAGATCAAGGAATTGGGGATGAAGGTGGATGGCGGGGATGATGATGAGGGGGATGAGGGCTGATCAGCCCTAAGTTATTCGCTGTCAGTTACATCCAATCGCGGGCAAGCCCGCTCCCACAGGGTTAAAGGGTGTTCATTCGATCGTATGAACACTGAAAATCCACTGTGGGAGCGGGCTTGCCCGCGATGCTTTTCAGGGCCGGCGTGCACCGACTGAATGCACCGTGAACCGCAATCGCGCACGACAACCGATCCGAAACCCCGCCTGCATTCGCTATCGAACCCCTGTCGAAAAAACACGAAAGCCCCGGATTTCGGGGCTTTCAGCGTTTTTTGTTTCGCAATGTTAAAACCTGGCACGCCCCCTGCAATAACCCTTTCAAGTGAATCAGTTCACCCACCCGGTTTCGGGGACCTTGGTACAGGCAGGCCGGGGATTCCCCTCTTTACATCGGGCTCACACCGCACCCGCGACGAGCCCAGCCGTTTTGGGGCCCTTGATACAGGCAGGTCAGGGGTTCCTTCTTTACACCAGGCTCACACCGCACTTGCGACGAGCCTCCCGTTTTGGGGACCTTGGTACAGGCAGGCCGGGGATTCCCTCTTTTATTGCTCCCGGAGATGGATCTCCAGCCGCCAGCGGTCATCGACCTCGCTACCGGTCCACTCGCCTTGCAGGGGCCGGGCCGCCACCAGCGTCAGCAACAACCCCCCATCGCTCAAACGCACCCGCCAGTTCACGTCCTTGCCGCCGAGCTTGAGCTGACCTTTCTGCGCCTTGCCCTCGGCGCCAAACAGCAGCGCGACACTGCCATCAACCATCTCGCCATGGGTCTTGGGTTCGTTGTTGAACCACACCACCAGCCCGTAGTTCGTCACTTCAACCTGCTGCAGCTGACTGGGGTCTGGCGTGGTCAGGCGACCGATCATCATTCCGACCATCACCCCGACAATCGCCAGCGAAGCCATCACCCGCAGGAATAGTTTCGAACGCACGCCTTCTGGCGGCGTAGAATGCGCGTCATCTTTACCTTCGGAGCCGTGCATGTTTCACGTCATCCTTTTCCAACCAGAAATTCCGCCGAATACCGGCAACGTTATCAGGCTGTGCGCCAACAGTGGCTGCCACCTGCATTTGATCGAACCGCTGGGCTTCGAGATGGACGACAAGCGCCTGCGCCGGGCCGGCCTCGACTACCACGAGTATGCCACCCTGCAACGCCACGCGGACCTTGCCAGCTGCCTGGAAAGCCTCGGCCATCCACGGCTGTTCGCCTTTACCACCAAGGGCTCGCGGCCGTTCCACGATGCCAGCTTTGCCCCGGGTGATGCGTTTCTCTTTGGTCCGGAAAGTCGTGGCTTGCCAGCGGACGTGCTGGACGCCCTGCCCCCCGAGCAACGCCTGCGTCTGCCAATGCGCGAAGGCTGCCGCAGCCTGAATCTGTCGAATACCGTGGCCGTCGCGGTTTACGAAGCCTGGCGTCAGAACGGTTTCACGTAACCCAAAGATCTTTTTCGCCTGACAGAAACAATCGCGGGCAAGCCCGCTCCCACAGGATTGTGCAAAACCTGTGGGAGCGGGCTTGCCCGCGATTTTTTAGCAGCGCAGCTTATTGAACGGTCGGAGTCTCGCCGGCCGCCTGCATGCGTTGCAGCTCTTGCGCGTACAGCGCATCGAAGTTCACCGGAGCCAGCATCAGTGCCGGGAACGAACCGCGGGTCACCAGGCTGTCCAGGGTTTCGCGAGCGTACGGGAACAGGATGTTCGGGCAGAACGCGCCCAGGGTGTGGCTCATCGAAGCGTCGTCCAGGTTCTTGATCAGGAAGATCCCGGCCTGTTGCACTTCGGCGATGAACGCCACTTCGTCACCGTTTTTCACAGTAACCGACAAGGTCAGCACGACTTCGTGGAAGTCGGACTCCAGAGCCTTTTGACGGGTGTTCAGATCCAGCGCGACGCTCGGCTCCCACTGCTGGCGGAAGATCGCCGGGCTTTTCGGAGCTTCGAATGACAGGTCACGCACATAAATGCGCTGCAAGGAGAATTGCGGTGCAGTTTCTTCTTCGTTCGCAGCAGTGTTCTGTTGGTCAGTCATCGCAGATCCTTCTTGATCCAGGGTTCTTTTAGGTTTGCTTGTTTGGGGTATTGCCGTCAGGCCTTGAGCAGCGCGTCGAGCTTGCCGGCGCGCTCCAGGGCGAACAAATCATCACAACCGCCCACATGGGTGCTGCCGATCCAGATTTGCGGCACGGACGTACGCCCGGCCTTCTGGGCCATCGCAGCGCGCACCTGCGGCTTGCCATCGACCTTGATCTCCTCGAAGGCCACGCCTTTGCTCACGAGCAGATGTTTGGCCCGGGAACAATAACCGCAGTAATCGCTGGAATAGACGACGACATTGCTCATATCACTTCACCAGCGGCAGATTGTCGGCTTTCCAGCTGGAGATACCGCCGGACAGCTTGGCGGCGGTGAAGCCGGATTTCATCAATTCGCGGGCGTGGGTGCCGGCGGTCTGGCCCATGGCGTCGACCAGGATGATGGTCTTGGCCTTGTGCTTTTCCAGCTCGCCAACGCGGGCGGCCAGCTTGTCCTGGGGAATGTTCACCGCACCGACGATATGACCGGCGGCGAAATCCTTGTTCGAACGAATGTCGACCACGACGCCCGCGTCCTTGTTGACCAGGCCGGTCAGTTCGCCGGTGCTCAGGCTGCGGCCGCCGCCCTGCATTTGATAGGCAATCAGCAACGCCAGCAGTACGACGAAGATACCGACGAGAATGTAGTGGTTAGTGGCGAATTCAATCAGGTGAGCAACCATCGAAGGAGGTTCCAGGGCGTTAAAATGTCGGCCAGTATACACAGCCACTATGGTGGGCCAAACCCCGTCCGGCGGTGACGTGGCCGGAACTTCGCTTTAAACTGCCACTCCCTTTTCCATTGCCCCTTTTATCTCAGCCACGAGTCGAATCCATGACTACCACGCCTAAACCTTTGGTCCTGATCATTCTCGACGGCTTCGGTCACAGTGAGAGCCCTGAATCCAACGCCATCTTCGCCGCGAAGAAGCCCGTACTGGACCGCCTGTGGGCCACCGTGCCGAACGGACTGATCTCGGGCAGCGGCATGGACGTCGGCCTTCCGGATGGCCAGATGGGCAACTCCGAAGTCGGCCACATGAACCTGGGCGCCGGCCGCGTGGTGTATCAGGACTTCACTCGCGTCACCAAATCGATCCGCGACGGCGAGTTCTTCGAGAACCCGACCATCTGCGCCGCCGTGGACAAAGCCGTCGCCGCCGGTAAAGCCGTGCACTTCATGGGCCTGCTGTCCGATGGCGGCGTGCACAGCCATCAGGATCACCTGGTCGCCATGGCCGAACTGGCCTTCAAGCGCGGCGCCCGGAACATCTACCTGCACGCCTTCCTCGACGGCCGCGACACTCCGCCGAAAAGCGCGCAATCGTCGATCGAACTGCTCGACGCGACCTTCCAGGCACTGGGCAAAGGCCGGATTGCCAGCATCATCGGCCGTTACTACGCCATGGACCGCGACAACCGTTGGGACCGCGTATCCCAGGCCTACAACCTGATCGTCGACGGCCAGGGCGAGTTCAACGCCGCCACCGCCCAGGAAGGCCTGCAAGCCGCTTACGAGCGGGGCGAGAGCGACGAATTCGTCAAAGCCACCTCCATCGGGGAGCCGGTAAAAGTCGAAGACGGCGATGCCGTGGTGTTCATGAACTTCCGCGCCGACCGCGCCCGCGAGCTGACCCGCGTGTTCGTCGAAGACGGCTTCAGTGAATTCGAGCGTGCCCGCCAGCCGAAACTGGCCGGTTTCGTCATGCTGACCCAATACGCCGCCAGCATCCCTGCGCCATCGGCCTTCGCCGCCGGCAGCCTGGAAAACGTGCTGGGCGACTACCTGGCGAAAAACGGCAAGACCCAGCTGCGCATCGCTGAAACCGAAAAGTACGCCCACGTGACCTTCTTCTTCTCGGGCGGTCGTGAAGAACCGTTCCCGGGCGAAGAGCGCATCCTGATTCCGTCGCCAAAAGTCGCCACCTATGACTTGCAGCCGGAAATGAGCGCACCGGAAGTCACCGACCGCATCGTCGACGCCATCGAAAACCAGCGTTACGACGTGATCGTGGTCAACTACGCCAACGGTGACATGGTTGGCCACAGCGGCGTGTTCGAGGCCGCGGTCAAGGCTGTTGAATGCCTGGACCTGTGCGTGGGCCGCATCGTCGACGCCCTGGAAAAGGTCGGTGGCGAAGCGTTGATCACCGCCGACCACGGTAACGTCGAGCAAATGGCCGATGAATCCACCGGCCAGGCGCACACCGCACACACCACCGAGCCGGTGCCTTTCATCTATGTCGGCAAACGCGATCTGAAAGTTCGCGAAGGCGGCGTACTGGCAGACGTGGCGCCGACCATGCTGAAGCTGTTGGGCCTTGAACAACCGGCGGAAATGACTGGGACTTCGATTCTGGTGTAACCGGGTCGTCCAAAAACCGCAAAACCCTGTGGGAGCTGGCTTGCCAGCGATAGCAGTATGGCAGCCAACAGCTATGTTGAATGTGCCGACGCAATCGCTGGCAAGCCAGCTCCCACAGTGGTTTATGGGGTTTTCGAAATGGAATTCATGCTGCTACTTGCTCCAGTTATCACACAGTCAGAAATGGGCATTTTTTTTGCCGGCCATGGCGGGCATACTAGGCCGTCCCTTTCCCTGGTGCCGCCCGCCCCTATGCTTCGCGTCCTGATAGCCCTAGCCCTGACATGCCTGCTCCAACCGGCCTTTGCTGACGAGCGCGCAGAAACCCAACAACAGTTGGACGCCACGCGTCAGGACATTGCCGAGCTGAAGAAACTGCTGGGCAAGCTGCAGGAAGAGAAGTCCGGCGTACAGAAAGACCTCAAGGGCACCGAGACCGAAATGGGCAAGCTCGAGAAGCAGGTCGATGCCCTGCAAAAAGAGCTGAAGAAAAGCGAAGCCGAGCTGCAGCGACTCGATGCGGAGAAAAAAACTCCAGAGCGCGCGCACTGAACAGCAACGACTGATCGCCATGCAGGCCCGGGCGGCCTACCAGAACGGGCGTCAGGAATACCTCAAGCTGCTGCTCAACCAGCAGAATCCGGAAAAATTCGCCCGCACCCTCACCTATTACGATTACCTGAGCCAGGCCCGCCTGGAGCAGTTGAAGAACTTCAACGAAACCCTGCGCCAGCTGACCAATGTCGAAAAAGACATCGCCATGCAGCAGGCGCAATTGCTGGTGCAGCAAAGCAGCCTCGACACCCAGCGCGGTGAACTCGAGAAAGTTCGCCAGGAGCGCCAGCAAGTCCTGGCCAAGCTCAATGACGACGTAAAGGCTCGCGATCAGAAACTGGCGGCGCGCGAGCAGGATCAGGCAGACCTGTCTAAAGTCCTTAAAACCATTGAAGAAACTCTGGCCCGCCAGGCCCGTGAGGCAGAAGAAGCGCGGCAAAAAGCGCTGATCGCCCAGCAGGAAGCCGAAAAAAAGCGTTTACGTGAGGCCCAGGCGCAGGCAGAAGCCGGCGACGACGCCCCACGCAAACCGGTCAGATCGACTCCCGGCGCACTGGTTTCCAGCTCCGGCGAGACCTTTGGCGGCGCGTTTGCATCAACCCGCGGCAAACTTCCCTGGCCTGTCGATGGTCGACTGCTTGCGCGTTTCGGTGAAAACCGTGGCGATGATGCCCGGACCAAGTGGGATGGCGTGATGATCGGCGCGTCTGCCGGCAGTGCGGTGCATGCCGTACACGGTGGTCGCGTGGTGTTCGCCGACTGGTTGCGCGGCGCCGGGCTGCTGGTGATCCTCGACCACGGCAACGGTTATTTGAGTCTGTACGGTCACAACCAGACGCTGCTCAAGTCTGCGGGTGACGTTGTAAAAGCCGGTGAGCCTATTTCCACTGTCGGTAACAGTGGCGGGCAGGACACACCAGCACTGTATTTCGCAATTCGTCAGCAGGGTCACCCGAGTGACCCTGCGCAATGGTGTCACGCGCAAGGATAAGCGCGTCGCCTAATTCAGGAGTTCGTTCGACATGCTGCATTTGTCCCGCCTTACCTCTCTGGCCCTGGCGATCGCCCTGGTGATCGGCGCGCCTCTGGCGTTTGCCGCTCAACCAGCCCCGGCGGTTGCGCCGGCGGGCACTGCCGCGACCACCAAGGCGCCACTGCCGCTGGACGAGTTGCGCACCTTTGCCGAGGTGATGGACCGGATCAAGGCCGCTTATGTCGAACCGGTGGACGACAAGACCCTGCTGGAGAACGCCATCAAGGGCATGCTCAGCAACCTCGACCCGCATTCGGCCTACCTCGGCCCTGAAGATTTCGCCGAGCTGCAGGAAAGCACCAGCGGCGAGTTCGGCGGCCTGGGCATCGAAGTCGGCGCTGAAGACGGCTTCATCAAAGTGGTGTCGCCCATCGACGACACTCCAGCTTCCAAGGCCGGCATTCAGGCCGGCGACTTCATCGTCAAGATCAATGGCCAGCCCACCCGCGGCCAGAGCATGACCGAAGCCGTGGACAAGATGCGCGGCAAGATCGGCGAAAAAATCACTCTGACCCTGGTACGCGATGGCGGCACGCCGTTCGACGTGACCCTGGCCCGCGCCGTCATCCAGGTGAAGAGCGTGAAGAGCCAGTTGCTGGAGTCGGGCTACGGCTACATTCGCATCACCCAGTTCCAGGTCAAGACCGGTGAAGAGGTTTCCAAGGCCCTGGCCAAGCTGCGCAAGGACAACGGCAAGAAGCTCAAGGGCATCATCCTCGACCTGCGCAACAACCCGGGCGGGGTGCTGCAGGCGGCGGTGGAAGTGGTCGACCACTTCATCACCAAGGGGCTGATCGTCTACACCAAGGGCCGCATCGCCAACTCCGAGCTGCGCTTCTCTGCCACCGGCAAGGACGAAAGCGAAGCCGTGCCAATGGTCGTGCTGATCAACGGCGGCAGCGCCTCGGCTTCGGAAATTGTCGCCGGCGCCCTGCAGGACCAGAAACGCGCCGTGCTGATGGGCACCACCAGCTTCGGCAAGGGCTCGGTGCAAACCGTACTGCCGCTGAACAATGATCGCGCCTTGAAGATCACCACGGCGCTGTATTACACGCCGAACGGCCGCTCCATCCAGGCCCAGGGCATCGTCCCGGACATCGAAGTGCGCAAGGCCAAGATCACCAGCGAGCAAGACAACGACTACTTCAAGGAAGCCGACTTGCAGGGTCACCTGGGCAACGGCAACGGCGGCGCCGACAAACCGACCGGTTCCAGCGGCAAAGCCAAGCCGATGCCACAGGACGATGATTACCAGTTGGCCCAGGCCCTGAGCCTGCTCAAAGGGCTGAGCATCACGTCCGGCCGTTGAGGATGCGCCTGCGGTACGTTCTCGGTCTGCTTTGCTGTCTGGCGGGTGTTGCTCACGCAGCGCCCGCCTCGACTGCACCGCAGAAAGCCTACCTGAGCCTGATCATCGATGACCTCGGGCAGAACCTGCCCCGGGATCGCCGCGTGCTGGCCCTGCCCGGCCCGGTGACCACGGCAATCATGCCCGACACACCCCACGCCACCGAATTCGCCCGCGAAGCCCATCGCGCCGGCAAGATCGTCATCCTGCACATGCCCATGGACCCGGCCACCGGACCGTTCGCCTGGCATCCCGAGTTGCCCATCGAAGAGCTGGAAACGCGCCTGAGCGCCGCGCTCAAGAGGGTCCCGTACACCAGCGGCATCAACAATCACATGGGCAGCCGCATGACCGCACAGCGGCCGGCCATGGCCTGGTTGATGGCCGACCTGCAGCGTCGGCACAAATTTTTCGTCGACAGCCGCACCAGCGCCCAGACCGTGGCCGCAGCCGAAGCGCAGAAGATCGGCCTGGCGAGCGTTTCGCGGGATGTGTTTCTTGACGATGAACGCACTGAAGCAGCGATCCTCACCCAATTGCAGACGGCGATCAGCCTCGCCCACAAGCAGGGTTCGGCGGTGATGATCGGCCATCCGTATCCACAGACGCTGGCGGTGCTGGAGCGCGAACTGCCCAGGCTCAAGGCTCAGGGGATCGAGTGGATTGATATCCGACAGATGATCAGCGTGCGCGGCAATCGGGCGACGGCGGCGCATGGGAAGGATGGCGTATACCGCTGATTCGCTGCCGCCCCGATCACTGTAGGAGCCGGCTTGCCGGCGAAGCGGTCTGGAACATTGCGTTGCGCTTGCGGCCGCCATCGCTGGCAAGCCAGCTCCTACAAGGGGTGTGCCGTTAGAGATACTGCGCCATGATCTCGTCCACGCGCCCTTCCTTGCGCATCTGGTCCAGCGCCGCCTGGAGCTTGGCCACCGTCTCGTCCGGCACGTTCCTGTTCAGGGCCAGGTACAGCTCGGCACTGTTGAAGCGCAATACGGTTTTCAACCCGTTGACCCCTTCCTGGCGCGCCAGATAGCGCCCGGCCGGATCGCCGGTGGCCCACAGGTCGATCTGGCCGCTGACCAGTTTGCGGGCGTTGTCCTGATCACGCAGCACTACGATCGGGCTGAGACCTTGCTTGGCCAGCGTCTCGGCAATGGCATCGCCCTTGTAGGCGCCGATCTTGTACTTGCGCGCGTCATCCAAGGTTTCGAGGGTGATCTTGCTGTCAGCCTTGGCCAGCATGATCCAGTCGTCCGGGCCAATCGGGCCGACCCATTTGAAGAGCTTCTCGCGATCCGGCAACCGCGCCATGACAAATACGCCGTAACCGGGTTTTTCCAGGGTGAGTTTGTAGATCCGCTCCCAAGGGAAACGCAGCGTCAGGCTGTAGGTAATGTCGGCGCGTTTGAAGATTTCGCGGACGATATCGGTGGCGATGCCATTGATGTTCTCGTCCTGAGCGAAGTTCTTGCCGTTCTTCGCCATGTTGTACGGCGGGAAGTTTTCAGTCAGCAACACCACGTCGGTATCAGGACTGTCTTTTGCGTGTGCTCCGTTGATCAACAACAGAGAGGCGCTGGCAAGGACGAGAAGAAAGCGTTTAAGCATGTCTGGCTACCGAAATCCATGGCGTACCCAAGAGTGCCTTGGGCACGCCATGATGTCCACTGGCCTGCATTGGTTTGTTTAGCGCATCACGATTCCGCGATGAGCCATATAGGCCTTGGCTTCCTGCACCGTGTATTCGCCGAAGTGGAAAATACTCGCCGCCAGCACCGCACTGGCGTGGCCTTCGATAATGCCGTCCGCCAGGTGCTGCAGGTTGCCGACACCGCCGGAGGCGATCACCGGGATGCCCAGCGCGTCGCTGATGGCGCGGGTGACGCCCAGGTCGAAGCCGTTTTTCATGCCGTCCTGGTCCATGCTGGTGAGCAGGATTTCGCCGGCACCCAAGCCTTCCATTTTCTTCGCCCACTCAACCGCGTCGAGGCCGGTTGGCTTGCGACCGCCATGGGTGAAGATTTCCCAGCGCGGGGTTTCGCCAGGTCCGGAAACCTTCTTCGCATCGATCGCGACCACGATGCATTGCGAACCGAAATGCTGCGCGGCTTCGCCAACGAACTCCGGGTTGAACACCGCGGCGGTGTTGATCGAGACCTTGTCCGCGCCGGCATTGAGCAGGTTGCGGATGTCCTGCACGGTGCGTACACCGCCACCCACCGTCAGCGGGATGAACACCTGGCTGGCCATGCGCTCGACGGTGTGCAGCGTGGTGTCGCGGCCGTCGACGCTGGCGGTGATGTCGAGAAAGGTAATCTCGTCGGCGCCCTGCTCGTCGTAGCGACGGGCAATTTCCACCGGGTCACCGGCGTCGCGGATGTTTTCGAACTTCACACCCTTGACCACCCGGCCGTTGTCCACGTCCAGGCAAGGGATGATGCGTTTGGCCAGGGCCATGGTCGTTTCCTCAGCCTTTGTACGAATCGCAGAAAGCTTGCGCTTCGGCGACATCGAGGGTGCCTTCGTAGATCGCACGGCCGGTAATGGCGCCGATGATGCCTGGCGCTTTGGCGTCGAGCAGGGTCTTGATGTCGCCCAGGTTGTGGATGCCACCGGAAGCGATCACCGGGATTTTTGTTGCCGCCGCCAGCGCAGCGGTGAACGGCACGTTGCAGCCCTGCATCATGCCGTCTTTGGCGATGTCGGTATAAACGATCGAAGAGACGCCGTCGGCTTCGAATTGCTTGGCCAGGTCGATCACCTGGATGGTGCTGATTTCAGCCCAGCCGTCGGTGGCGACAAAACCGTCCTTGGCATCCAGACCCACGATGATCTTGCCCGGGAACGCGCGGCAGGCTTCGGCGACGAAAGCCGGATCTTTCACGGCCTTGGTGCCGATGATCACGTAGCTCACGCCCGCCTTCACGTAGTGCTCGATGGTTTCCAGCGAGCGGATACCGCCGCCGATCTGGATCGGCAGGTTCGGGTAGCGTTTGGCGATGGCGGTGACCACTTCGCCGTTGACCGGCTGGCCTTCGAAGGCGCCGTTCAGGTCGACCAGATGCAGACGGCGGCAACCGCCCTCCACCCACTTGGCAGCCATGCTCACCGGGTCATCGGAGAACACTGTGGAATCTTCCATGCGGCCCTGGCGCAGACGAACACAGGCACCGTCTTTAAGATCGATAGCGGGAATAATCAGCATCTGGCAAACCTTCAAATTTGAATGTTCAGCTTGGCTCGAAAATCAGTTTTTCTCGAGCGCCCACAGGTCGCTTTCGATGCTTTCGAACCTCTCTTTGAGGTGCGCCTGCACATCGAAAATCGCCCTGTTGTAATAGTGCGGAGCAATTTCACGGGTAAACAGCTCAAGAATCTCCGCCGCCTCGAACGAGCCGAGGTCGAGTTCGAAGCGGTCTTCCATGAAACGCTTGATCTTGCGATTGGCCTCGCTCTCCTGCTCGGGAGTGAGGGTCAGGATCGGCGGCTTTTTCTTGATTGCCATTTACCAGCGACCGTCCCACGCAGCGAAGTTCTGCAGAAGTTGCAGGCCATGGGTATGGCTTTTCTCCGGGTGGAACTGCACGGCGAAACGCGAGCCTTCGGCCAGCGCCGCGGCGAAATCGACACCGTAATGACCGCCACCGACCACTTGGCGCGCATTGGCCGCAGCGATGTAGTAGCTGTGCACGAAGTAGAAACGCGCCATGTCCGGAATGTCGTGCCACAGCGGGTGACTGACCTTCTGCTTCACCTGGTTCCAGCCCATGTGCGGGACTTTCAGGTGTTCGCCGTCTTCGACCAGATCCTTGCCGAAGAACTTCACCGCGCCCGGGAACAGGCCGATGCAGTCGACGCCATCGTTCTCTTCGCTGGTATCGAGCAAGGCTTGCATGCCGACGCAAATGCCGAGGAACGGGCGGTCCTGGCTGACTTCACGGACCAGCGAATCGAAGCCGAGGCGACGGATCTCCGCCATGCAATCGCGGATCGCGCCGACGCCGGGGAAAACCACCCGGTCGGCTTCGCGAATCACGTTGGCATCGCTGGTGATCAAGACCTTGCCGGCACCCACGTGCTCGAGGGCCTTGGCCACCGAGTGCAGGTTGCCCATGCCGTAATCGATAACCGCGACTGTCTGCATTACAGGACGCCCTTGGTCGATGGCATTTGCCCGGCCATGCGGTCATCGAGCTCGACGGCCATGCGCAGGGCGCGGCCGAAAGCCTTGAACACGGTTTCGATCTGGTGGTGGGTGTTGGTGCCACGCAGGTTGTCGATGTGCAGGCTGACCAATGCATGGTTGACGAAGCCCTGGAAGAATTCCTGGAACAGGTCAACATCGAAGCCGCCGACGGTGGCGCGGGTGTACGGCACGTGCATCTGCAGGCCTGGACGGCCGGAGAAGTCGATCACCACGCGCGACAGCGCTTCATCGAGCGGCACGTAGGCGTGGCCGTAGCGACGGATGCCTTTCTTGTCGCCGATGGCTTTGGCAAACGCCTGGCCGAGGGTGATACCAACGTCTTCCACGGTGTGGTGGTCGTCGATATGCAGGTCGCCCTTGCTGACAATATCCAGGTCGATCAGCCCGTGACGGGCGATCTGGTCCAGCATGTGCTCAAGAAAAGGAACACCGATATCGAATCGGGCCTTTCCGGTGCCATCAAGGTTGATCGAGGCTTTGATCTGGGTTTCCAGAGTGTCGCGCTCGACAGACGCCATACGTTCGGCCATCACCAGCTCCGCAAAATCATTGGGCGAAAAAGGCAGCCATTATAGGCGTGCGGGCGCCAAACAGAAACACGGGAGGTGATATCGCTGACGGAGTGAATTCAGCAACCCCGTCGTTATACCTGTCATGACATGTAGGAGCCGGCTTGCTGGCGATCAAGGCGACGCGGTGTATCTGACACACCGCGTCGCAGCGATCGCCAGCAAGCCGGCTCCTACAGGGGTTGGCTTTAGTGGAACAAGACTGCCGTTTTCTGCAGGGTTACCCAGACACCCCACGCCAGCGGAATGCCCACAGCCAGCCAGGCAGCAATCGCCAGAGGCTTGGTGCCCGGCGCTGCTTTCCACTCCAGCGACGTGCTGGCATCAGCGCCTTTGTCGTGCCCCAGCGCCTGTTCGGCGGCCAGTTCGGCGTCGGTCATGAAGTACTTGTCGGCCACCGGACGCACCAGCAGGTTGCACAGGAACCCCAGCACCAGCAGGCCGGCGAGGATGTACAGGGTGATGTCGTACGCCGCCGCACGCTCGACGCCGATGCTCAGCTGATACTCACGCAGGTAGTTGACCAGCACTGGACCGAGCACGCCGGCAGCCGCCCACGCCGTCAGCAGGCGACCGTGGATCGCACCGACCATTTGCGTGCCGAACAGGTCCGCCAGATACGCCGGAACAGTCGCGAAACCACCGCCATACATCGACAGGATGATGCAGAACGCCGCCACGAACAGCGCGATGCTGCCCAGATGACCCAGGTTCGGAATCAGTCCGTACAGGGCAAAGCCCAGGGCGAAAAACACGAAGTAGGTGTTTTTGCGGCCCAGGTAGTCCGAGAACGAAGCCCAGAAGAAACGCCCGCCGATGTTGAACAGGCTCAGCAGACCGGTGAAACCGGCGGCGATCGCGGCGATCGAAGCCAATTGACCTGCATCCAGTTGACCGAACGCAAGGTCATTGCCCAGCAATTTGCCGCCGAACACTTCCTGCAACAGCGGCGAAGCCATGCCGAGGATGCCGATGCCGGCGGACACGTTCAGGCACAGCACCAGCCAAACGAGGCGGAATTGCGGGGTTTTCCACGCCACATTCACGTGTACGTGACGGTTGGTGATCATCGCGTTCGAGGCTTTTTTCGCCGGAGCAGTCCAGCCTTCAGGCTTCCAGCCGGTTGGCGGCACGCGATAGGACAGTGCACCACCGATCATGAACACGAAGTAGATCGCGGCCATGGCCACGAAGCTTTGCCATACGCCAACGCCTTCTGGCGAACCGAAGTGGCTCATCAGGGCAGTCGCCAACGGCGCACCGACCATCGCACCACCGCCGAAGCCCATGATCGCCATGCCGGTGGCCATGCCGCGCTTGTCCGGGAACCATTTGATCAGGGTCGACACCGGCGAAATGTAGCCCAGGCCCAGGCCGATACCGCCAATGACCCCGGAGCCGATCCACATCAGCCAGATCTGGTGGGTATACACCCCCAGCGCCGAAATCAGCAGACCGCCGCACCAGCACAGCGCCGATACAACACCGGCCTTGCGCGGTCCGGCATGTTCCAGCCAGCCACCCCAGATGGCCGCCGAGCAGCCCAGGAAGATGAAGAACAGGGTGTAGATCCAGCCGAGCATCGAGATCGGCCAGTCACACTGCGACGAAAAGACCTGAGCGATAAAGCTCATGTCGGGCGCGCAGGCCACCGGAGCGGTGATGCCCAGCGCCTTGGACAACGGCAACCAGAACACCGAAAAGCCGTAGGCCATGCCGATGCACAAGTGGATGGCCAGCGCGGCCGGTGGTACCAGCCAGCGGTTGAAACCGGGCCTGGCGATGATCCGCTCCTTGGACAGGAACGCGGGCTGGTCGGCGCCGAAGCCGTCCGCCGTGGTGCTCGTAGTCATTGTGTATCCCCCAATTATTAGTATGGTTCGCCAGCCACGGTTCACTCCCGGCCTTTTGCACGCACGCATGACCGTTTTTTTCGGTGGAGCACCCTGTAGTGCGACAACAAGTCGCAGAAGGACGGACGAACGGGCGAAGGTTACCATTTGCAGGTGACAGAAAAACCAAACTGACATCACGTTTTGTACGTTATCCGATCTCTCACCGACCCCCACAGGAATCACCATGCCGATCATTGTCGAGCTGCTGAACCAAGCCACGCCCCAGGATCGGCAGGATCTGCAGAAGATCTACCACGACGCTCCGGATTGGCTGTTCGCGCCTTTTTCCGGGGAAGCGCAGCTGATCGAAGACTGTTTGCGCGACGGCACACTGATCGCCGGACGCTTCAATGATCGCCTGCTGGGCGCAGCCCGCCTGCAAAGGCACCAAGACGCCTGGCATTTGTCACAAATATGTGTGCGAAAAATTACCCGTCGCCGTGGTGTTGCCGAACGGCTAATCACCGAAGCGCAAAAAATGGCCGCGCAATCAGGCATGACCCTGCGCCTGCTGGCGCCTGCCGGGCATCTCGAGGCGCAGGCACTGGCCGCCAAACTGAAATTGCCGCTGGATGTACTGCCGGTGTGATCGCTGACCGGTCGTCCGCTCCGGGGCGCTATACTCCCCGGCTAAATTTTGAATTCGATTAATTACAAGGACTCGCCCATGAAAGCGTTCGGCAAAATCCTGGGTCTGGTACTTCTCGGGCTGTTGCTGATCATTGTGGCGCTGGGCTTTGCCCTGACCCACCTCTTCGATCCCAACGACTACAAAGACGAGATTCGCCAGATTGCCCGCGACAAAGCCCACATCGAGCTGACGCTCAATGGCGATATCGGCTGGAGCCTGTTCCCGTGGCTGGGCCTGGAACTGCATGACGCCAGTGTCGCGACCATGGTCAAACCGACCGAACCGTACGCTGACCTGCAGAT
This sequence comes from Pseudomonas sp. S2_H10, assembly GCF_054668285.1. Classification (NCBI taxonomy): domain Bacteria; kingdom Pseudomonadati; phylum Pseudomonadota; class Gammaproteobacteria; order Pseudomonadales; family Pseudomonadaceae; genus Pseudomonas; species Pseudomonas sp. S2_H10. The sequence goes on along the minus strand of NZ_CP162754.1, from coordinate 4,007,551 downwards.
GCTCGGCTTGTCCGTGCGCGTATTGCCACTGCTGCGCCGTGAAGTGCAGATGAGCGACGTGCGCGTCGAAGGCCTGAACCTGCGCCTGACCCGCGACAAGGACGGTCACGGCAACTGGGAAGACATCGGCAAGCTGCCAGCTACGGCCGGCACCGACGCGACCGGCACCCCGCCAGCCGCCAGCGAACCAGCGCCCGAAACCGCCGCCGCAGCGGAAAAACCGCCGCAGCCGATCCGCCTGGACATCGACAGCCTGACCGTGAACAACGCACGGGTTGAATACACCGACGAGCGCACCGGCAAGAGTTTCAGCGCCGAAAGCATCCAGTTGAGCACCGGTGCGGTCCACGACTCCGTCAACATCCCGCTCAAGCTCACGGCTTTCCTGTCATCCAACCAGCCCGCATTGCGAGTGCGCACCGAGCTCAATGGCGAGCTGCGCATCGCACGTGCCCTGCAGCGCTATCAGTTCGAAGACATGAAGTTGTCCGGTGAAGTGACCGGCGACCCGCTGCAAGGCAAGTCCATGACGTTCTCCGCCCAGGGCCAACTGGTGCTGGACAAGGCCGCCAACGTTGCCGAGTGGACTGGCATCAAGATCTCCGCCAACCAGCTGCGGGCACTGGGTGAACTGAAGGTCAACGACCTCGACAAGACCCCACAGGTCAGTGGCGGCATCTCGATCGCCCAGTTCGACCTGGCGAAATTCGTCGACAGCATCGGCCAGAAACTCCCGGCCATGGCCGAAGGCAGCCTGAGCAAAGTCGAGCTGGTCAGCCGAATCGCAGCGACACCCACCAGCCTGGCGCTCGACAACCTCAACCTGAAACTCGACGACAGCACCTTCAGCGGCCGCATCGCCGTCGAAGACTTCGCCAAACAATCGATGCGTGCCGTGCTCAAGGCCGACACCTTCAACGTCGACCGTTACCTGCCGCCGAAATCCGCCGAGGCCAATAGCGCGACACAAGTGCGCCAGGCCGAAGTCGCCAGCACCGAAGCCGATGCCATGGCCGGAGCGGGCAGCACGCCACTGCCACCGGCACCGACCAAGGACGCCTGGAGCAACGAGCGCCTGTTGCCAGTGGAGCGCTTGAGCAAGCTCGATGTCGACGCCGACCTGACCTTCGGCCAATTGACCCTGCTAAAACTGCCGATCCATAACGCTGCGCTCAAGGCCACCGGCCAGGGCGGCTTGCTGACGCTGGCCAACCTGCGCGGCGACCTGTACGAAGGCAACTTCGAAAGCACCGGCACGCTCGATGTGCGTCAGGCCGTACCGGCGCTGAACCTGCAGACAAAGATCAGCCGGGTACCGGCAGAAAAAATCCTCGAAAGCCAGGGCAAGAACCCGCCGGTCAAAGGCCTGGTCACGCTCAACAGCAACCTGACCGGCAACGGCAACAGCCAGAAAGCGTTGATCGAAACCCTCAACGGCACCGCCAGTTTCGTCATCAACAATGGCGTGCTGCTCAACGCCAACCTCGAGCAACAGCTGTGCAAAGGCATCGCCACGCTCAATCGCAAAACCCTCAGCGGCGAGCCGCGCGGCAAGGACACACCGTTCCAGGAGCTCAAGGGCAACCTGACCTTGCGTAACGGCGTAGCCAGCAACCCGGACCTGAAAGTGCGCATCCCGGGCATGACCGTCAACGGTGACGGCGATGTCGATCTGCGGGTGCTGGGCATGGACTACCGCGTCGGCATCCTCGTCGAAGGCGATACCAGCGCCATGCCGGACCCGGCCTGCCAGGTCGGCGACAAGTTTGTCGGCATCGAGTGGCCATTGCGTTGCCGTGGCCCGCTGGAGCTGGGCGCCAAGGCCTGCCGCCTGGATAACGAACGCATGAGCCAGGTCGCGGCCAAACTGGCTGGCGAAAGGATCAGCGAAAAAATCGACGAGAAACTGGGCGACAAGGTCAACCCGCAACTCAAGGACGCGCTCAAGGGGCTGTTCAAGCGATGAGAGCCGAGCAGTTTTCAACGGCGGTGCTGGACTGGTTCGACCGCCACGGCCGTCACGATTTGCCCTGGCAGCAGGGCATCAACCCGTATCGGGTGTGGGTCTCGGAAATCATGTTGCAACAGACCCAGGTCAGCACCGTGCTGAACTACTTCGACCGTTTCATGGCCTCGTTGCCGACGGTCGAGGCCCTGGCGGCGGCACCGGAAGACGAAGTGCTGCACCTGTGGACCGGCCTGGGCTACTACACCCGCGCGCGCAATTTGCAGAAAACCGCGAAAATCGTCGTCGAGCAGTACGGCGGCGAATTTCCCCGGGATGTGGAAAAACTTACCGATCTGCCGGGGATCGGCCTGTCCACCGCTGGCGCGATCGCCAGCATCAGCATGGGCCTGCGCGCGCCGATCCTCGACGGCAACGTCAAACGCGTCCTGGCGCGCTTTACCGCGCAAGAGGGCTACCCGGGCGAGCCGAAGGTCGCCAAACAGCTCTGGGCGAATGCTGAGCGCTTTACGCCGCAGACCCGTGTCAACGCCTACACCCAGGCGATGATGGACCTCGGTGCCACGCTCTGTACCCGCAGCAAACCGAGTTGCCTGCTGTGCCCGCTGGAAAAGGGCTGCGAGGCGCACATGCTCGGCCTGGAAACCCGCTACCCGATTCCCAAACCGCGCAAGGCCATCCCGCAGAAGCGCACGCTGATGCCGATGTTCGCCAACGCCGAAGGCGCCATCCTGCTTTACCGTCGCCCCTCCACGGGCCTCTGGGGCGGTTTGTGGAGCCTGCCGGAACTCGACGGCCTCGACGACCTGGAACATCTGGCAGCGCAGCACTCGCTGGAACTGGGCACGCCACAGGCCCTGCCGAGCCTGGTGCACACCTTCAGCCATTTTCAGTTGTCCATCGAACCCTGGCTGGTTCAGGTCCAGGAGAGCGGCCATCACGTGGCCGAGGCCGACTGGCTCTGGTATAACCTCGCCACCCCGCCGCGCCTGGGCCTTGCCGCCCCGGTCAAAACCTTGCTCGAACGCGCGGCCGCCGTATTGAACGCAGGAGAGTCGTCATGACCCGCACCATCATGTGCCGCAAGTACAAAGAAGAATTGCCAGGCCTGGAGCGCGCTCCCTTCCCGGGCGCCAAAGGCCAGGACATTTTTGACCACGTCTCGGCCAAGGCCTGGGCCGACTGGCAAAAACACCAGACCCTGCTGATCAACGAAAAACGCCTGAACATGATGAACGCCGAAGATCGAAAATATCTTCAGGGCGAAATGGACAAGTACTTCTCCGGCGAGGATTACGCCAAGGCCGAAGGCTACGTACCGCCATCGGAATAACCCCGATAAATCGGGGGTCGGAACGTAAGCGACGGTAATAATTAAAATTTTTTTGAAAACTTGCTTGACGACCCCCTGAAAAACCCGTTTAATGCGCCCCGTTGCCCAGATAGCTCAGTCGGTAGAGCAGGGGATTGAAAATCCCCGTGTCGGCGGTTCGATTCCGTCTCTGGGCACCAAAATACCGAAAAACCCCAAGCGAAGATGATTCCTTGGGGTTTTTTATTGCCTGCGATTTAATGGCCACCGGCCCCCTTCCGGACCCGGCCACTTTCCACCCGACCACCGATTCGCTTAACCCGATGATGGCAATTTGACGCCATCGTTTTGCCCTGTAAACTGCCGGTCACTTTCGTTTTCTCTTTGCGTAAAAGGAATTTGCAATGGCGACCCTGGGCGAAATCCGCGTCAACACCACGACTGGCAAAAACTCCGAGCCCTCCCTCACGGCTCTGAAGGACGGTGGTTACATCGTGGCGTGGAGCGATCAGGGAACAAGCTTTACCGACTACATCTACACCCAGCGCTATAGCGCCAGCGGCGAGAAGATGGGCGGGCCAGCCCTGGTCAACAAAGTCATCAACAGCGCACAGGAAGATCCCTCCATTACCGCATTGGCCAACGGTGGTTACGTGGTCGCCTGGCAATCGGATACCTACGACGATATGTCGGACATCGCCGCCCAGATCTATAACGCCAATGGCGTCAAGGTTGGAGGCGAGTTCATCGTCAATACAACCAGAATGGGTGAGCAGGACAGCGCGCAGATCACTTCGCTCAAAGACGGCGGTTTTGTAGTGTCCTGGGCTTCTTTCGGCCAGGACGGCAGCGGTTGGGGCAGTTACCTGCAGCGCTATGACGCCAGCGGGGCGAAGGTCGGCGTGGAGACTCGCGTCGCTACCACCACGCTGTCCGAGCAGGATGACTCTACTGTCACCAGCCTTGCCGATGGCGGCATCATGGTGGTTTGGGAAGGCAACGGAAAAGACGATGCATACGGCATCTTCGGCCAGCGATTCAAGGCCGACGGCAGCAAGTCGGGCGCAGAAGTCCGCATCAGTACCAGGGTTGCCGACGATCAGACAGACCCTGTCGTGAAGGTCCTGAGTAACGGTAACTACGTCGTCACCTGGCAATCGGCTCCCGACGATGGTGATGGCGACGATGAGACCGATGCCCCTGCCGACATCTACTCTCAGCTTTTCACTGCGCTTGGCGTAAAAGTGGGCGCGGAAACCCGGGTCAACACCACCATCGCAGGCAATCAGGAAGAACCTAATGTCACCGCCATGACGGATGGCGGTTATCTGGTGACCTGGGCAGGCCAGGGCACCGGTGATGTCAATGGCATCTTCTGCCAACGCTTCAATGCCAGCGGCGTCAAGGTGGGCACCGAAACCCGCATCAACACCACGACCACCGACAATCAATTGTTCTCCCAGGTGACTGCATTGGCCGATGGCGGCTACTTGGTTGCCTGGGAGTCGTCGAAGGCGAGCGGGCAAGTTTACGTTTATACCCAGCGCTTTGACGCGAACGGCAACAAGGTTTCCAGCCTGACAGGCGATGCCTTGGCCAACACCCTGACGTGGACCGGCGCCGGCAGCGTGATCATCGATGGCGGCGCGGGCAACGACGCGCTTACAGGTGGCCGCGCCAACGACCATCTGAACGGCGGTGCAGGCAATGACTCGCTCGATGGCGGCGCCGGTGCCGACCGCATGATCGGCGGCGATGGCTCGGACCGCTACTACGTCGACAACGCCGGCGATATCGTCAGCGAGACCAACGTCTCGGCCAGCACCGGCGGCACCGATAGCGTCTACAGCTTCCTCGGCGCCTACACCCTGAGTGACAACGTCGAGAACCTGCGCCTGCTGGCGACCGGCAATGCCAATGGCACCGGCAACAGCCTCAACAACATCATCGACGCCGGGGCCGGCAACAACATCCTCAATGGCGGCGCCGGTATAGATACCGCGTCCTATGCCTATGCCACGGCGGCGGTAACGGCCAGCCTGAGCCTGACCACCGCGCAAGCCACCGGTGGTTCCGGCACAGACACCCTGCTGAACTTCGAAAACCTCACGGGCAGCGCCTATCACGACAACCTGACCGGTAATGCGCTTGCCAACACCCTCACGGGCGGTGCCGGCAACGACATTCTCAATGGCGTTGCCGGTGCCGACCGCCTGATCGGCGGCGATGGCTCGGACCGCTACTACGTCGACAACGCCGGCGATATCGTCAGCGAAACCAACGCCATGGCCAGCACCGGCGGCACCGATAGCGTCTACAGCTTCCTCGGCGCCTACACCCTGGGTGACAACGTCGAGAACCTGCGCCTGCTGGCAACCGGCAATGCCAATGGCACCGGCAACAGCCTCAACAACATCATCGACGCCGGGGCCGGCAACAACATCCTCAATGGCGGCGCCGGCATCGATACCGCGTCCTATGCCTTTGCCACGGCAGCGGTGACGGTCAACCTGGGCCTGACCACCGCGCAAGCCACCGGTAGCTCCGGTACAGACACCCTGCTGAACTTCGAAAACCTCACGGGCAGCGCCTATCACGACAACCTGACCGGTAATGCGCTCGCCAACACCCTCACCGGCGGTGCTGGCAACGACACGCTCAACGGTGGCGCCGGCAACGACCTGCTGATCGGGGGCACAGGCCTGGACAAGCTTTACGGTGGCGCCGGGGCCGACAAGTTCGACTTCAACGCCTTGAGTGAAATGGGCCTGGGCGCCGCCCTGCGCGATGTCATTGGCGACTTCAAGAGCAGCGAAGGCGACAAGATCGACCTGTCGACCCTGGACGCCAACCTGGCGACAGCGACCAACGATGCGTTCAGCTTCATCGGTTCCAGCGCGTTCAGCAGCAACGCCACCGGACAGCTACGGTTCGCCGGCGGCATTCTCTACGGCAGCACCGACGCCGATACCGCCGCGGAGTTTGAAATTCAGTTGCTGGGGGTGAGCAACCTGCAAACTGCCGACCTGATTGCCTGATAGAGGGTGATCGTACCGGCATGACACCGGCACCCAATACCGAAAACCCTGAATCGCAGGATTCAGGGTTTTTTATGCATTTGTGATCGGCCTTTCTTTGCAGTCTCTCAGGCCTATCAGAACGCTCCGCATGCTTTAACCGAAACGGATGACATACGCTGATCATGGAGTTGAGCAAAATTTGGAAGAGGAGCTGCCGCGATGTCATCAAAGACAACAGACGGGTCCTGGTTCGTATTTTCGGACTTTCAAAGTTTTCTACCCCCATCGTTGTTTCACAGGACCCGTTAGTGCTACGGGGCTGATTCTTTATGCGATCAGGCTTTTGAACGACCAGTCATATGATTACTGGGCAATAACCATAAAGAGAGAATGCAATGTCCTTGGATGTAATTGGCATGTTGGCGCTCGTCGCTTTTTGCGCCGGCTTTTTTGATGCGATCGCCGGTGGGGGCGGTTTGATCACCTTGCCTGCACTGTTTCTGGCAGGTTTAGATCCGATCAGTGCAATTGCAACGAACAAGTTCCAGGCCGCTTCGGCAACTGTTTCGGCAACGGTGACCTTTGCTCGCAAAGGAATGATCGAGTGGCGCGAAGGCCGTTTCCTGGTTATCTGCGGATTTATTGGCGGCGCCAGTGGTGCCTTGCTGGTCAGCTCTATTGATAAGCGCTACCTGGAAGCTTGCGTGCCTATCATGCTGATTCTGGTAGCCGTCTATTTTGCGCTATCTCCAAAGCTGGCCAATGAAGATCGACGCAAGAGAATTGGTATTCTGCTGTTCTCGTTTACCGTGGCACCTATCCTGGGTTTTTACGACGGTGTATTTGGCCCCGGTGTGGGCTCCTTCTTTATCGTTGGGTTCGTTCTTCTCTGCGGCTTGAGCATGATGCGAGCCATGAGCTTTACCAAGCTCGCCAATGCCTCCTGTAACCTGGGCTCTTTGTCGGTGTTCATTACCAAAGGGGTGATCATCTGGCCGGTCGCCATTGCGATGGCCCTCGCGGCCTTTATCGGCGCGCAACTGGGCGCGCGCGCCGCTGTGCGGGTCGGTCCAAGGCTAATCAAACCCATGTTGATCGTGGTGTGCTGTGCGTTGGCTATCAAGCTTCTGAGTGTGGAAAACAACCCCTTGCGCGTTGCATTCACGCACTTGGTAGCCTCGCTATGATCCTCGCAGGATTCAGGGTTTTCGGTATTGGGTGCGATTTAACAAATCCACCACCACCGAAAATTCCTACATCCTTCAGGCGCTTCCCCTCTCAAGTTGTGCCCGCTGTTCTTACAGCACTTCAGGATGGCTCTCATAGAGCGCATACGCTTACAGGGTGAAACTACTGCCGCAGCAAATCTGCCTGCCATGCATTCACGTCTCATCGTAAGGAAACAACGCTTGAACAACCTTTTGAAGTTCCTCACTCTGTCGACAATCATTGCGACAGCCAGCGGCTGCGTCAGCTATAACAACAGCCAGCCATCGTCGCCAATCGACAGCACCGTCAAGGCCGACCTCAAGGCGGACATCGCTGTAGGCGACGCCATTTCCGGCCAGTCTTCGGTCAACGTCCTGTTTGGCTTCCTCAAGTTTGGTGGCGACTCGCAATTTGCCGATGGCGTCAGCTATGGCGGTCAAAGCGGTGCCGGCCTGAGCAGCCTGGGCCTGGACCCTGTCAGCGCAGTTAAATCCGCTGCAGCCTACAAAGCGGTAAAAGCCAGCGGTGCCGACCTGATCGTCGCGCCACGTTATGAAGTGAGCGAAGAAAACTACTTCATCTTCAAGAAAGTATCCGTCACGGTAAAAGGCAACAAAGGCAATATCCGCAGCATCCGCTGATTCATCTCCCCAGGTGATTGTTCAGCGACTCACCCTTGTGCTTTGGCAAACCGAAAAACCTGGCACATTGCATGACGCAGGCATTCTTTGAAAAACTGCGGCTTGCCGACATGAGAGTCGTTGTTACAGGCAAAAAAAACCCGCGATTCTTGAAAAGAGTTCGCGGGTTTTGTCGTTTCAGGCGGTGCCCCCAAACCGTGCTGTATTGCTTGTCCAGCAGGTTTTGGATACCGCCGCTGAAAGTGCCGAATTCGGTGCCGCGGCTGCCTAGCAGGTCGAAGGTGGTATAGCCGCTGATCTTGTGGTCGGCGTCGTCTTCGAGGGTAAACGCGTGGTTGCCCTGCACGCGGGCGCTGGTTTTGTCGCCTCGCTGAGGCCCGGCTTGCCATAAAACTTGGCCGCGTCGGGCAGATCGAAACCTTCGCCGTAGTTGATCCACACCTGGTGACCGTTCTTGAAATCGTAAATGATGCCCAGGTTGTACAGGCTGACCGCGTAGTCGTTGCTGCCGCCCTCGGCCCCCTTGAAATGACCGACGTCGACATCCATCTGCTGGCGTCGCGCGCCACCGGAGATAAAAACGAAAAACCCTGAATGGCAGGATTCAGGGTTTGGTTGCGGTCCAAAACGCTTCTCGTCAACTCGCATCATTCCAGTGGAAAACCAGGTTGCGCGCTGCACCACTGCCAACATCGGCAACGTCCTGCCGTGTTTCGCCGTTGCGCGTCGCAATGACCGTGTATTTACCGGCAGGCAGTTTCACGTAAACCAGTGGACCGGCGTCATTGATCGTCAGCACGGTTTGCCCGGGGGCTTTCTGAATAACGACGTTCACATCAGGAATGTATTCATTTTCCGTCCCGACAGAGAACGTCATGTGCAGGTTATAGCCGGTGGTCTGCTGGATGGCCCTGGACTCATCCTCGCCGATACCACCGGACAGGTAGGCGATGCCGTTTTGCTCCTGGCGTTGCACCTGCACGCCAGCGTTGTCGATTGGATCAAGGCTGGCGGCTGGGGACATCGATGGAAACATCAACACGCCGACAGCGGTGAGAGGCAACAGGAGTGAATGGAGATATTTCATGATGACGACTCCCGGGTTCTGCAGAACCCAATCGTTACATTCTTTGGATTTCCAACTGGGCGCAGGGGTTTTAGATTGATTTGGCCTGAGTACGAAACGTACTACGCCATTTGTTCCTCAGCCCTCGCCCGAATCGAGATCCGTCCTGCCGGAAAACCCGGTAATTCCCGCCTGACTCTCAGTAACTCCCGGCAGCGTCGAAGGGTGCTCGCTTGTCATGCAGGAAGGGGCTCGGCGGGCGAGATATGGCAAGCGCTTACTGGCCACTTTGGCGAAAGGACTGGGTGCCGACTTCGGCAAAGGCTTTGACGAACGCAATCTGCGTTACATGCGGGATTTTTATCAAACTTTCCCAATTTGGAACGCAGTGCGTTCCGAATTGAGCTGGACCCACTACCGTCGCCTGCTTCGGGTCGATAACGACAGCGCTCGTCTCTGGTACATGAACGAATCCGCCAGCCAAAACTGGTCTAGCCGCGCCCTGGAACGCCAGATCAACACCCTGTATTACGAACGCCTGCTGGCAAGCCGCGATCGCAGCAGCGTCAAGCAGGAAGCCGCCACCAACATTCAGGACATGAAAGCCCGCCCCCGGGATTTCATCCGTGATCCGGTGGTGCTGGAGTTTCTTGGTTTACCCAATGCCGGCAAGCTTCAGGAAAGCGAAATCGAACAGGCACTGATCGAACAACTGCAGGGTTTCCTGCTGGAGCTGGGCAAGGGCTTCGCGTTCATTGCTCGCCAGCAACGCATCAGTACCGACAGCAAGGATTTCTACATCGACCTGGTGTTCTACAACTACTTGCTCAAGTGCTTCGTCATCTTCGATATCAAGCGCGGTGAACTGACCCATCAGGATGTCGGGCAGATGGACATGTACGTGCGCATGTACGACGACCTCAAACGCGGCGTGGAAGACGGCCCGACCGTCGGCATCATTCTCTGCGCGCAAAAGGATGAATCCGTGGTGCGTTACTCGGTGCTGGAAGGAAACGAACAACTGTTCGCCAGCAAGTACAAGCTTGTCCTGCCCAGTGAAGAGGAGCTGCGCAACGAACTGGATCGCGAACGGGCGGCACTTGAAGAACGATTGCTCGACCCACCACTGCGTTGAGGCCAATGGATTGTTCATCGACGCCATCAAGACTATCTTTGGCAGCTACCCGCAAAGGTTCGACGCCGATGAGTTTGCAGGAAACGCCCTCACTCGCCCCCACTCAAATCGAGCTGCCATTGCAACGCGTCGCGTCCGGCGAGCCGTTCAGGGAAAGCGCTGCGGATAGCTTTGTGCTCGGCGGCTTCACCTGGCGACATCCTTCCCGGGACGCCGCTCGTCCGGTCGTGATCATCAACGCCGCCACCTCGGTCCGTTGTCGCCATTACTCGCGCTTCGCCGACTATCTGTTCGACCATGGCTTCGACGTCATCACTTTTGACTACCGCGGCATCGGCGAGTCGCGGCCGGCATCGCTCAAGGGGCTTCAAGCCTCCTGGACCGATTGGGGAGCGCTGGATTTCGAGGCAATGCTCAAGCGCGCACAGCGCGAGTTTCCCGGGCAGCCCATCGATGTGATCGGCCACAGCTTTGGCGGCTGCGTAGCGGGACTGGGGGCCTCCGGGCACCTGATCCGGCGCCTGCTAACGGTTGGCGCACAATTCGCCTACTGGCGCGACTATGCGCCGGCTCATCGCTGGCGCATGTTCGGCAAATGGCATGTGCTGATGCCACTGATAACGATGATCTGCGGCTACTTTCCCGGAAAACGTCTCGGGTGGCTGGAAGATACGCCCGCCGGTGTGGTCCGCGACTGGAGCCTCTCCACTGCCCGCTACGAAAAACGCTCCAGCGCCCGTGCGATCCCCTCCGGGCAATTACCCTTTGCCGGAGTCACCGCGCAAACCCTGGCCATCAGCATCAGCGACGACCCCTACGGAACGGTCCCGGCCATCGAACGCCTGCTCGGCTACTTCACCGGCAGCCATCGCACTCACCTGCGGATCCATCCCGAAGACATCGGCGAAGAAGAAGTCGGACATTTCGCCTTTTTTCGCAGCCCATACCAAGCCACACTATGGCCCATTGCATTGGCCTGGCTGCAAAACGGCGAACTGGCCCCCGATACTCCCGGGCGGCAAGTACCACGCAACTAGACCTTTTGCCCTTTCAACGTACACGGAACAACGCCCATGGCCTCCGCCAACAAGCAGCAAAAACGCGCCTCCCGCGCCAAGGCCAAGGCCAAGCAGAACCGCACCCAGCGGGCTGCCGCGCCGGTCGAGCTGGACCCGAACGACGATCGCATCGACTTCGAATCGGTGGACCTGACCGAACTGTTCAAGAAAATGATCGACGCCGAAAAGATCAGCCAGCAAGCCATGTGCACCGCCTTCCTCGAAGACCCGCTGCTGGAGCTGGTGTACGAGCAGGAAGGCGAGGAAGGCGCGATGGACTTCATCCTTGCCGCCTTGATCGAATATCGCCAATGGTCTGCCGAAACCGACGAGGCCGGCGCCCTGGCGTGGATCGAATCCCCGGCCTTCCAGGCCGACTATGTGGCGGCGTCCGACGCCATTGCCGCGCAAACCCAACAGAAACCCGACTGAGTTCCCATGGCCTCCCTGAACAAGCAACAGAAACGCGCCAAGCGTGCAAAAGCCAAAGCCAGGCAGATCCGAATCAGCGGACGACCGCCTTTGGCTGGCATCAACGATCCGACCGAAGTAGACGGACTCTTCGATGCAGATGAACTGCCCGAAGGAGAAGACGGGATTGCTGAAAATATCCTGACCATGTTCAGCAATATGCAAGAGGAAGAAGAAAGAGGTCGCGTCAACATGCTGGTGAGCATGTTGGTATCTCTCAGCACAATAATCAGCGAGGAGCCAGATCTGCTCGACCTGGAGAATGCCGAGGACGAGTCCATGGCTGCCACACATTTGGCTGCCGACATGCTCATCGACTACCGCATGTGGGCTGATGGCATTGATCGTGAAGCCGCACAACGCTGGCTGGAAGACCCCGAAGTCATCAAGGATTTCGGTACCGCTCTGGACAGCTATCGGCAGGCCATTGAAATCATGATGGAATCACCGAAATCCGCTGAATGAGTAATGGAAAGGTAACGGTCTTGCTACCTGAGTCGGTCGCCATGTCACACAATTTTAAACAATCCGGCCTGGATGCCGGTACAGCTCTCAACGTCGCCGTAACCGGTGACATATGGGACAGTTGGTACGACACTGACCAGGCCGGTGTAGATTACATGAGTGGCCGCGAGCAACCCGCCGATCAGGAACGCGAGGCGTTCTGACGATCAAAAAAACAAAGAACGGCCGCTGTTACCAGAGGCCGTTTTTTTGTTTCTTCAACAACGTTAGCTTTAAGCCAGAAGACTCAGCGGGCGACTGCCGCAACCCCACTCTCGTTGCGACGACGGCGAGCCACCAGCAAGCCGGCCGCTACCACCAGGGCACTGAGCAGGCCGGTTGCGAGAATTTCCACGCGATGGGCATCCTGGAACAGCATGATGGTCAGGGCCACAACGATGAAGACGATCACCGCGTAGGTCAGGCCCGGGAACAGCCACATGCTGAAGGCGATTTTCTCGCCGCGCGCAATACGCTGCTTGCGCATGCGCAGTTGCGATATCGCAATCACCAGGTACACCAGCAGTGCGATGGCGCCGGAGCTGGCCAGCAGGAATTCGAACACCGCAGCCGGGGCCACGTAGTTGGCGAATGTTGCCAGGAACGCAGCGCCGGTGGACAGCATCACCGCCCAGTACGGCGTACCGCTTTTGTTGGTGCGGGTGGACATGGCCGGCGCATCGCCGCGCTTGCCCAGGGAGAACAACATACGCGACGACGTGTAGAGCGCCGAGTTCAGGCAGCTGGTCACAGCAACCAGTACCACGATGTCGACGATCATCTTGGCGTTCGGGATGCCCATGCGCTCAAGCACAGTCTGGTAGGAACCCAGGCTTGCCAGTACCGGGTCGTTCCAAGGCACCAGGGCCACGACGATGAAGATCGATACGAGGTAGAACAAGCCGATCCGCCAGATTACCGAGTTGGTGGCCTTGGAGATTTGCTTGCCCGGGTCTTTCGATTCCGCGGCCGCGATGGTCACGATCTCGGTGCCCATGAAGGAGAACATGGTGGTCAGGATCGCACCCAACACCGCGCCCATGCCGTTTGGCAGGAAGCCCTGGATATCGAACAGGTGTGAAACGCCGCTGACCTGGCTGCCTGGCAGGAAGCCGAAGATCGCCATGACGCCGAGCACAATGAAACCGATGATCGCCAGGACCTTGATCAGGGCGAACCAGAACTCGAACTCACCGTAGTTCTTCACGCTGAACAGGTTGGTCACGGTCAGCAGCATCGTGATCACCAGGGCGAAGGCCCAGATGTCCACGCCCGGGAACCAGGCGTGCAGGATGGTCGCGGCGGCGTTGGCTTCCAACGGGATGACGAGCACCCAGAACCACCAGTACAGCCAGCCGATGGTGAAACCGGCCCAGTGACCGATCGCGCGGTCGGCGTAAGTCGAAAACGAACCGGTGTCCGGCGAGGCAACGGCCATTTCGCCGAGCATGCGCATCACCAACACCACCAACATCCCGGCGGCGGCGTAAGCCAACAGAACAGCCGGACCTGCAGCGGCGATGGCGTGACCCGAGCCAACGAACAAGCCGGCGCCGATAACCCCGGCAATCGACAGCATGGTCACGTGGCGCGGTTTGAGCCCCTGTTCGAGGCCACTAGAGCTTTGGGTATTGCTCATTGAAACTACCTTTGTAAGGAGAAGCGAATGCGTGCATCCCGTTCGGCGGACCTTCTCGTAAAAAGAAGCCAACAGGGCGTTCTGGATTCTGCACGCAATAATTGCGCCAAAATATTTCAAATCCTTCTAGCCCGGTGATTCCAACCAGACCGGACGGTCATCGCAACCCATTGAATCTAATAGCACTTTGCCAGAACGTTACCCTGCGACCCACATTGCGGGGCAAATCCGCGCACCGGAAACACACCTGAAAATGGCTCCGCGCACATTAAAAGTGCACAAGCGGTGCATTTGGCCGGATAGCGCTTCCAACACCCTGTCAAAGCTGGCAACATCGCGCCTTTTTTTGCGGCAGCCACCGCGCTTTTTGTTGACAGGCAAGGTTCAAACGGCTGTTCGGTTGTTGATGGGGCGACAGTCTGCTGCGCCGATGCGACAACCTGCCACACACCAGCCGTTTACCGTCCGTAGCGCTGTTGGCTGCCATTGAAACGCTATGCTAGGTTGGCCGCCTCGCCAGGAAGGCCACCAACAGCAGGAGCGCAACATATATGAGGAACGCACATGGCTGAGGCCACGCCCGCGCTTGAAATCCGCAACTTGCACAAACGCTACGGTTCGCTGGAGGTGCTCAAAGGCATCTCGCTGACCGCCCGCGACGGCGACGTGATCTCGATCCTGGGTTCCTCCGGCTCCGGCAAGTCCACGTTCCTGCGCTGCATCAACCTGCTGGAAAACCCGCATCAGGGGCAGATCCTGGTCGCCGGCGAAGAGCTCAAGCTCAAGGCTGCGAAAAACGGTGAGCTGGTTGCCGCCGACGGCAAGCAGATCAATCGCCTGCGCAGCGAAATCGGTTTTGTGTTTCAAAACTTTAACCTGTGGCCGCACATGACGGTGCTCGACAACATCATCGAAGCCCCGCGCCGCGTACTCGGCCAAAGCAAGGCCGAAGCCATCGAAGTCGCCGAAGCCCTGCTGGCCAAGGTCGGCATCGCCGACAAGCGCCATGCCTACCCGGCGCAATTGTCCGGCGGTCAGCAACAGCGGGCGGCCATCGCCCGCACCCTGGCCATGCAACCCAAGGTCATCCTGTTCGACGAGCCCACCTCGGCGCTTGACCCGGAAATGGTCCAGGAAGTACTTAATGTCATCCGCGCACTGGCCGAAGAAGGCCGCACCATGCTGCTCGTGACCCATGAAATGGGCTTCGCCCGCCAGGTCTCCAGCGAAGTGGTGTTCCTTCACCAGGGCCTGGTAGAAGAGCAAGGATCGCCACAGCAGGTGTTTGAAAACCCGCTTTCGGCGCGCTGCAAACAATTCATGTCCAGCAACCGCTAACGGAGCTACCCACATGCAGAACTACAAAAAGGTCTTCCTGGCTGCCGCCGTCACCCTGGCGTTCAGCGCCGGTGCCATGGCCGAAACCCTGAAGATGGGCATCGAAGCGGCTTACCCGCCGTTCAACAATAAAGATGCCAGTGGCAACGTCGTCGGCTTCGACAAAGAGATCGGCGACGCCCTGTGCGCCAAGATGAAAGTCGAGTGCACCGTCGTGACCTCCGACTGGGACGGCATCATCCCGGCCCTGAACGCCAAGAAGTTCGACTTCCTGATCTCCTCGATGTCGATCACCGACGAGCGCAAGCAAGCGGTGGACTTCACCGACCCGTACTACTCCAACAAGCTGCAGTTCATCGCCAAGAAAGACGTCGACTTCAAAACCGACAAAGACTCCCTCAAAGGCAAAGTGATCGGTGCCCAGCGTTCGACCCTGGCGGGCACCTTCATGGAAGACAACATGCCGGGCGTTGAACTCAAACTCTACGACACCCAGGAAAACGCCTACCTCGACCTGACTTCCGGCCGTCTGGACGGCATCCTGGCCGACAAGTACGTCAACTACGAATGGCTCAAAAGCGACGCTGGCCGTGAATACGAGTTCAAGGGCGATCCAGTGGAAGAAAGCGACAAGATCGGTATCGCCGTACGTAAAAACGATCCGATCCGCGCGAAGTTGAACACCGCGCTGAAAGAAATCGTCGCTGATGGCACCTACAAGAAGATCAACGACAAGTACTTCCCGTTCAGCATCTATTGATTCTGACCTGCCGGACCGGCGCCCTCCTCTGATGGCGCCGGTCCCCGGCCTTGCCTGCCGCGATTTGAAAAGAAATCCATGATTATCGACCTCTACGGATTCGGCCCGGCGCTCGCCGCCGGCGCGCTGATGACTGTGAAACTGGCACTCTCGGCCCTGTGCCTGGGGCTGGTGCTCGGTCTGCTCGGCGCCTTGGCCAAGACTTCCCCGTACAAGCCGCTGCAATGGCTTGGCGGCACCTATTCGACCCTGGTTCGTGGCATCCCTGAATTGCTCTGGGTGCTGTTGATCTACTTCGGTACGGTCAACCTGATGCGTGCTCTGGGCGAGTTTTTCGGCAACCCCGACCTCGAGCTCAATGCCTTCGCCGCCGGCGTGATTGCGCTGGGCCTGTGCTTCGGCGCCTACGCCACGGAAGTGTTTCGCGGTGCGATCCTCGCCATTCCCAAAGGCCATCGTGAAGCCGGCGTGGCCCTGGGCATGTCGAAATGGCGCATCTTCACCAAATTGATCATGCCGCAGATGTGGCGCATCGCCCTGCCGGGCCTTGGCAACCTGTTCATGATCCTGATGAAAGACACCGCGCTGGTGTCGGTGATCGGCCTGGAAGAAATCATGCGACACGCGCAAATCGGCGTGACCGTCTCCAAACAGCCGTTCACCTTCTATATGGTCGCCGCATTCATGTACCTGGGCCTGACGGTACTGGCGATGACCGGCATGTACTTCCTGGAAAAACGCGCCGCCCGCGGCTTCGCGAGGAGCACCCAATGAACTGGGAAGTCATCATCAAGTGGCTGCCGAAACTGGCCCAGGGCGCGACCCTGACCCTGGAGCTGGTGGCCATCGCCGTGATCGCCGGTTTGCTGCTGGCCATTCCGCTGGGCATCGCCCGTTCGTCGCGCCTGTGGTGGGTTCGGGCATTTCCCTACGGCTACATCTTCTTTTTCCGTGGCACGCCGTTGCTGGTTCAACTGTTCCTGGTCTACTACGGCCTGGCACAGTTCGACGCGATCCGTAACAGCTCGATGTGGCCGTACCTGCGCGATCCGTTCTGGTGCGCCACGGCGACCATGACCCTGCACACAGCGGCCTACATCGCGGAGATCCTGCGCGGCGCCATTCAGGCGATTCCACCGGGCGAGATTGAAGCGGCACGGGCGCTGGGCATGTCCAAACCCAAGGCGCTGTTTTTCATCATGCTGCCGCGCGCCGCGCGCATCGGCCTGCCGGCCTACAGCAACGAAGTGATCCTGATGCTCAAGGCCAGTGCCCTGGCCAGCACCGTGACCTTGCTGGAACTGACCGGCATGGCCCGCACCATCATTGCCCGGACCTACCTGCCGGTGGAGATCTTCTTCGCCGCGGGCATGTTCTACCTGGTGATGGCTTACGTGCTGGTGCGCGGCTTCAAGCTGCTGGAGCGCTGGTTGCGCGTCGATGCCTGCCAGGGGCGTTGAACCCTGCGTGCTGACGGGCGAGGCCCTGCTCGCCCGTTTCACCGCGCTGGATGCTTTTCTGACAGAGCATCAGGCGTTGTGGAAACCTCGGCCGTTCACTCACCTACAGCTTCCCTGGGAAGCGTCCTGCCCGGAGCTGGCCGCATGGCTACGTGGGCGAACGCTGGACGATGCGGAAAACGCTCACAACCAGCCTGCCCTTCTGAACGCACCGCAGCCTTTTGCAGCCTTGGCCACTATGTCCGTGGCCTTGAGTGCCGTGGATGAATTGCCTGCACATACACTCGAAGCGGCCAGCCATCGATTGAACGTCGATGTGCCGGGGCGTAAATGGCAGCAGATCGAAGCGTTCGCCAGTCGACTGCAGTTTTCCGAGACACCCCGGCATTGGATGGACTGGTGCTCGGGCAAGGGCCATCTGGGGCGCCGCCTGCTGCAACCGGGCCAACAACTGACTTGCCTGGAATACGACCCGGCGCTGGTCACCAGCGGCCAGGCACTCAGCCAGCGTCATCACCTGCATGCGCTGCATATCGAACAGGATGTGCTCGCGGCAGACGTAGCCTCTTTACTGAGTGCGCATCACACGCCTGTTGCGCTCCACGCCTGCGGTGATTTGCATGTGCGGCTGATTCAACTTGCCAGCGCCACAGGCTGCAAACAACTTGCCATTGCGCCGTGCTGCTACAACCGGATCAGTCTTGGCCAATACTCACCGATTTCCTCCGCCGCCAAAGGCTCCGGCTTGCAGCTATCCCTCGACGACCTTGCGCTGCCGATGAGTGAAACGGTCACCGCCGGCGCCCGTGTGCGCCGCCAGCGCGACACCTCCATGGCCCGGCGCCTGGGCTTCGACTTGCTGCAACGGCAACTGCGCGGCCTGGACGAGTACCTGCCAACCCCATCCCTGCCCAGCGCCTGGCTGGACAAACCTTTCGCCGAGTACTGCCATCACCTGGCCGCACTCAAAGAGTTATCCACAATCGGCGCGCAAGATTGGCCAGCCCTGGAGGCCGCCGGTTGGCAGCGACTGGCCGAGGTGCGCAACCTTGAGCTGTTACGCGGACTTTTCCGACGTCCGCTGGAGCTTTGGCTGGTCCTTGATCGGGCACTTTTCCTCACCGAACAGGGCTACAGCGTCCGCGTCGGCACTTTCTGCGAAACGCCGCTCACACCGCGTAATTTCCTGCTCCTGGCCGAACTCGCTTAAACACGACTGGCCTGTGGATAACTCTGTTGATGGAAATATCGTGGATCCAATATTCATGCCAGTTTCAGGGCTAAATCCACACTGTTCATTTTTTGTACACCTGCATAAAAAATCGAAAAAACAGCCATTTGCGAACAAATGAGAACAGATCCACAATTTCGGCCTAAACCAGGTGCGCGGCCAGTTGCATTGTGCATAAGCATTTAATCAAAACGACATAAATGCCTAATCCGGGACCGCTGACGGGGGAAATTGCACCGCCGCACTTCTCTTGATATACACAAACGCCAGGGCGCCAGCAGCGCGGCCACGAACAAGAACATTCTTCCGACAGGATGCGCCAGTGACGTTCATTTCCTACGCACAGAATTTCGAAGACATACGCCTGTGGCGCGCCCTCAAAACCGTCGAGAACGGCTTCTACATCGACGTCGGGGCGAACCACCCCACGCATGACTCGGTCACCAAGGCGTTCTACGACAACGGCTGGACCGGCATCAACGTCGAACCGGTGCCCAGCTACTACGAAGCCCTGTGCCAGCAACGCCCCAAGGACACCAACCTGCAATGCGCGGCCGGGGAAAACGCTGACGAGCTGACCTTCTACGGCATCGCCGACACCGGCCTCTCGACCCTCGACCCGGCCATGGCGAAAATGCATAAGGACGCCGGCATGGACGTGCGCAGCCAGACGATCAAGTCCCGCACCCTGAGCTCGATCTGCGAGGAACACGCCCGGGACCGCGCCATCCACTTCCTGAAAATCGACGTCGAAGGCCACGAAGAAACCGTCCTGCGCGGCATGGACTTCAGCCAATGGCGGCCATGGGTAATCCTCATCGAAACCCCCTGGGCCCGCGACCAGGCCTGGGAAACCCTCGTCACCGACGCCGGCTACCACTCGATCCTGTTCGACGGCATCAACACCTACTACCTCGCCGAAGAACACCTGAACCTCAAACCCGCCTTCGACATCCCGCCGTGCAACCTGGACGAGTTCCAGTTCTGCAAAGGCCACAACTTCAGCCACCCTGTCAGCGACGCCGAACACCAACTCGCCGCCGCCCTGCAACGCGCCGAACAGGCCGAAGCACAGCTGCGCGCAATGCAAAACAGCCGCACCTGGCAAGCCATCCAGAAACTCAAGAAAACCCTGCTGCGCGCCTGACCTGAAGCTCACGCAAAAATAGTCAGAATTCAGGGGTTTACAGAACCTATCCAATCGCTATAATCGTCGCCCTGACACGCCGGTATAGCTCAGATGGTAGAGCAACTGACTTGTAATCAGTAGGTCCCGGGTTCGATTCCTGGTGCCGGCACCATATAGATCAACAACTTAGGCTCACCGAAAGGTGGGCCTTTTTTGTTTCTGTGTTTTCATACCCGATTTGGTCACAGCTTTGGTCAAAGCTTCTCAGTTGGTTGGAGCTGGTGGCTCTCTTTTTGACCGGCACCTCGCTGCACTGTCGAGTACTGCCCTACGCGACGGGCAGCGATCGGCCACGGGGCGGCAAGCACACATGCCTGGCGTTCGCGGCACTTCGGCCCATGAGCTGCTTGAGCAGGTCAGGGCCCGGAGGAATTTGATGGATGAGGGCCAGTAGATTCGCGCCTAAGCCTTGGGCATCTCGTAGCGCGTATGGGCGGTTAAGCCCAGAAGGGTTTCCATCTGACCGACTGCCCTGACGATCTGGTAGATGTCCACATCATCGACGCACGTGTGTTTGTCAACATAGTCGGCCAGGTAGCTTTGCGATCTGCATGTAATTCCATTGCGGCTGCATGCCAGATAGGCAAATGACTCGGCTTCCAGTTCCGCTTGAGCGTGGGTCAGCCGCGGACGCTGGGGAATATTGAGCCGCTGGTCAGCACCTAGATGCCCAAGGAAAAGATGACCGAGTTCATGCGCCAAGGTGCTGAACTGCACATTGGGGGTGTGGTTGCGGTTAATCCGCATCAGGTACTCGCTGGGCACCTTAGTTGTTTTGTCGTTCTTGTCCGTTGGGGCAGGCGGCTTTCGTATCTGCTCGATGGACCCGGCACTGCAGTCACCAGCATCGAAGTAATGGTGCTTGATGCCCTTGCGCTCCATCAGGGTAAGGAAACGCATCATGCGTTCCTCGGTGATATCACCGCTCGCCTGGAAGAAGTTGACGTCTGCAGGAAGTGGGTCACCTTCGGTGTCCAGTACGTCATAAACCAGAGCCACAGGCCCGAAAGGCCACAGTATGAGCAAGGGACGGGCATCCCGTCTCGGACGACGATTGAAGCGTTCTCGCCAGTCGTATGCCGATGCGGCGTAGCTCAGTCCCGGCTTCTGGATCTGCAGCAGCATTGCGTTGAATGGCGCGAAGTTCCTGAGCTTCACGATGAAGTCCAGGAGCTTCTTGTAGTCGGAGCTACCGTGATAGAGACGCGAGTCCACTAGCAGCTGATCTAGCAGTGAACGGGCAGCCTCGGACTCGAAGAGGTCTTGTTGGAACATCATGGTTTGCCACTGCATCTTTGAGTGAGTTCTTGTGAAGCCTAGCTACTAGGTTGGGGCTTCGCTCAAGGAAGCCAGCGCCCGAAGCTTGTTTATCATTGCCTCGACGACGGCGCCATGGGCGGCGATGGCATCGAGAGTTTGCCACTGACCAGTCAATTGCATTCGTTTCGACCTACCGTTTGCACTCGACTTGACCAGCTGTTGTGATGACCGGCAGAGAACGGCCAGAAGCGGACATGTAACTGGCTTTGATCACTAAGCGTGGTGACTCGAATTGCATCAACACCTGTGGTGCCCGCCGGCCTGGGCTGATTCGAGACGAAGGCGACCAACCGGTTCTTTAAGGATTTTTGGCCGCCGGGCCGAGCACTTGTCCCTGTCAACGGCTGGTTCGAGTGGGTAGAAGATCCCACGGATCCGAAGCAAAAACAGCCGTACTACTTAATCCTCAAGGAACATACGCCGAAGTTCTATGGCGGCCTTGCTCAGTACGACCTACCAGCCATTTCGATGGAGGGCGATGGCTTTGTGGTCGTCACAACCGCCAGCGACTGCAGGATGCTGGAAATCCATAATCGCCGGCCATTGGTCCCGTCGCATGAGCAGGCACGGGAGTGGCGGCCTGAACACCTCGCCACGGCGCGCCCGGGGTGCCCAGTAGCACCGCCGACCAGTGAAGGGTTTCGATTGGTACGAGGTGTTGAAGGTCGCGAGAAATGTACGCAATGATGGCCGGCATTTGCTTGTTCCCGTTTCGGGAACTCCGACCCTCGGACGACAAATAAAGCTGGGCTTCTTGATTACCCTTTCATCGGGACCGGCAGCTCGGCGCTGCTTGCCCAGGCAGTCACGGGGCGGCTGAACAGATTTTCGGTTTGAAAGTGTGCAATACGCCACATGCCGCCTTCGCTGGCAAATCTCACTAATAACCGAGCGCTGTTGAGGTGAGAGGCTCCACTGGCAAAAGTTGAGGTTTGTAGCATGATCCAGTTGGCGTCAGCCTGGTCTTCACGGACCTGAATCAGCTCAGAAGTGAGGAAGTGCACGTTGAGCACAAAATGCGCGGGGTCAACCATGTAAGTGGCGAACATCGCCTTGATCGCTTCGCGGCCACGGTAGCCGCCAAATGCTTTTTCATACCTGGGGCCCTTACCTTCCCACACTGCATTTTCGGTGAACAGTCCGGCCAGCTCGTCCAGCGGCGAGTTAACACCCAGATCGTCGCACAGCTGCATATAGCGGTTCATGCAGACGCGGATCGCGTGCTCGCTTTCAAGTTGCCAGAGTCTGTATTCCAGTCGTTCAAGCCGATCCTCAACTTCCATCACTGCCCTGCCCTCTTTGTTCAATAGTCTGATCGCGGCCTCGCAGGCCGCGGTACAGATGATTGTCACCCGATGACCGGGCGAGTTTCAGCGTTTGGCTTGGTCATCGCTGACTCCTTTTCGCCTTGCGCCTCCAGTTCACGATCACGCAAGCGCTGGGACCGTGGGTAGGTTTCCGGCGTGATGAGCGCGGTGATTACAGTGACTAGAGCCATGCTGGCAAGGTAAAGCGCAATCGGCTCCGGCGAACGGTAGTGCGCCAACAGTGTCGTGGCAATGATCGGCGCCAGACCGCCGCCCAGTACCGATGCAACTTCGCGACCGATGCCAAGACCAGAGAAGCGCAGACGTGCCGGCAACAGCTCGCTGATGTAGGAAGGCTGAGCGCCTTCGAGAATTCCCAGCACCACGCCATTGGCCAGTACCAGTGCGGTCACGGTGATCCACGGTACGCCTGAATCGAACATGAGGAAAAACGGATAGGAGAAAAACAGCATGGCCAACGCACCTGTGAGGTACACCGGCTTGCGACCTATCTTGTCGCACGCGTAACCGGCCAGCAAGGCGCAGGGAATCATCAGCACCATGGAGAAGGTCAGTGCGCCCAGTACGAAAGTATTCGATAGGCCCAGGAATTTTCCGTAGGCGATGGAGAACGCGAAGAACATCCAGGATGCACATCCCTCTCCCAGGCGCAGCCCGAACACCATCAGCACTTGGCGGGGATGAAAACGCAACACTTCCATGATCGGTGCCTGTGCCGCCTTGCCCTCCATGGATACCTGAGCGAAATCATGGCTCTCCTGCATGTGACTGCGAAGGTACAGACCGACGCCGATCAGCACGATGCTGAAAAGAAATGGCATACGCCAACCCCAAGTCATGAAGGCTTCGTCCGATACTTCCTGAGCCAGCATGAAAGCACCGGTGGACAGGACAAAACCGATCACCGCTCCACAAGGGGCCCAGGCCGAAAATCGGCCACGTCGACTCTGGGGAGTGTTTTCGCTGATTATTAGAATACTGGCGCTCCATTCGCCGCCTGCGGCAAGGCCTTGAATCAGGCGCAATAGGACCAGCATGATCGGCGCAGCGATTCCGACGCTTTGATAGGTAGGCAATAATCCCATCAGAAAGGTCGCGACCCCCATGGCCCCAAGGGTCAGAGTCATCACCATCTTGCGCCCGTAACGATCGCCAAGGTGTCCGCACAATACTCCGCCAACGGGCCGCGCGATGAATCCCAACGCCAGCCCGCCATAAGCGGCGATGGTGCCTGTCAGAGGATCTTCGTTGATCGGAAAAAACAATTCGCCGAAAACCAGGGCGGCGGCCGTCCCATATAAAAAGAAGTCATACCATTCTAATATTTGCCCAACTACTGACGTGAATACAGAGCGAGCAATACTATTAGCTCCTTGCCCGGACTTGGTACTTTCGTGCTCAGTCATAGTTCTTCTCATTATTTTTATCACTCTTGAAATTAAACTTGAGTAACGCAACGCAAGGCTGTTTTCGAGCTTCCTTTGCAAGGTAAAAGTCTTGCAGAGCATGGTCAAATGACGATGAGTTATTCACGTAATGCACAAAGCGAATAGTGGTTGGAATGAAGTGCTCGACGGATTATCAGTAAATAATCATCGCATCTCGTCGGATATTTCGCCGCCAGGGATTGATGCCTTAAACCACTCTTCAAGGCTGGACCGAAATAGGGACATAGGCCTATATTCGTGACATGCATAATGGAATGTTTGGTTATTCGTCGCACTTAGCGACACTTATGCCCCGGCACTGTACCCGAGGAGCTTTCCCATGAAGCACATCAACATGGCCACAATCGATCTAAACCTGCTCAAGACGTTCATGGCCATCTGGGAGCATCGAAGTCTGACGGTCGCCGCCGACCGCCTTCATCTGAGCCAGCCTGCGGTAAGTCACGCACTTCGCAGGCTACGCGACGTTTTCGACGATCCGTTGTTCGTACGTACCGCGACGTCCATGGAGCCAACGGATGCTGCCATTCGGTTACATGCGCCGATTGAGCATGCGCTCGTGATCATTCACGGTGCATTCATGATGTACTCGCATTTCGAGCCTGAAACGGTCGCCCGTACCTTCCGCATTTCCATGTCGGACATGTCACAGCTCTACGTTTTACCCACACTGATGGAAGTGCTGGCTCGCACGGCGCCAGGCATACGACTCGATGTATACCAAATGCCCATCGAGCAGTTGGGCATGGCGTTGCGCAAGGGCGATATTGACATTGCCTTGGGCTATCTGGTTGAACCGAGCGAAGATTGTATTTACGAGAGCTTGCTTGAGGATGAGTTCATTTGCCTGTTACGCAAGGATCACCCCCTGCCGAAGGACACATTGAGCGTCGAAGATCTGCGCGCACTACGCTACGTACACGTGTCGAGCAATATCACAGGCCACGGACTGACCGCTGATACAGCGTTCGGACGTGCTGATATCCAGCGCGACATAGCGTTGAAGGTACCCAACTTCACCATTGCACCGGAAGTCGTCGCCACCACAGATCTGGCGCTGATCCTGCCACGGGCTATTGCTACGCATATCAACCGCAACCTGGGTTATCGCATGTTGCGTTTGCCCATAGAGTTGCCAACGATTTCGGTCGGGCTGTATTGCCACAGTCGCTTTTCTTCGGATGCCGGCATTGCATGGCTGAGGGAACTGCTGATCGCCTTGTTCACCTCGGCCACTACGCCGCGATAGCCCGGCATATTGGATAAAGCCAGGCACTTCTACCCTGGCAAATATTGCTCAAGAGTCTGCATTGGATAGTGAGGACTGGCTCCGGTGAATGGAGGCAAGCTTAGAAAATCCTTGCGCAGTTCCTCCCTTAACGGTGAAGCCAGAGCATCACTCAGGGCAGCGATAGAGTCGAACACGACTTTGTTACGTTGCAGTGTCCTGACGCGCTCGGCGAGTAAGTCGCTGCAATAGTCGATCCGGGTGTAGACCTCCACCTCGCGAATACCAGGTAGTTTCACCATCAGCGGAGGATGTTGGCGAAGGTAATGCGCCAGCCATACCTCGTCATCCTCCGCTTTGCCTTCATACGCCACCAGGTAAGTCGCACGTGCCAGACTGCCGGGATCGACCGGCGAAGCATGTGGTACGACAAATTTACGAACCAGCATTGCCTGCTGCGTCCAGCGGCAGCCAGCCGAAGCGGCAGCATTGATTACCGATGCCAGAGGCCCGTCTGCACACATGGCGGACTCAAGGGCATCGAGTTTTGTAAAATAAAGTTGGATCACGCATTGCGGGGCCTCGTCGGCCGACAGGAAAGGGTCACCCCCTATCAGAGGCGTGGGCACATGAATGGCCCGTCTGACCACACCGCTCACTTCACTCAGCAGCCTTTCAAGCTGCACCGGATCAACGCCTGCGACACCGTGGTTGGTAGTGACGCTCAGAAAAAGGCACAAGGACATTGGCATTCCCACCTGTTCAAGATGCGGAGGAAAGTTGGTCTACGGGGACAGCCCGGCCCAAGCGATGAAAATTACGTCCAAAGTAGGTGAGGCTGTCACCTTCCTCACGCAGGTGAATATGCTGGATCTCGACGAATAACACCGAATGCGACCCCACATCCTTGACGTCCACTATGGTTCCTTCAAGACTGGCCAAGGCATCCTCCAGGACAGGCAGGCCTGTCGCACCGTTACGCCAGTCCTCGCTAGCGAAGCGCTCGGCGGGGGGTACGTCGGTCATGCCGGCGAACTGCCGCGCGACCCCTTCCTGATGCCCAGGCAGAATATTCACGCACAGCGCTCCGTTGCCGAGTACGGCTTCGTGAATAGAGCTGTTGCGGTTGATGCATACCAACACGGTGGGTGGCGAGTCCGTCACCGAACAGACTGCACTGGCGGTCAATCCCAGGCGACCGAACGGACCGTCGGTACTGACAACATTGACCGCCGCTGACAACAACGAAAGAGCCTGGCGAAATTCTTGTGTGGATTGCTTGTTGTTCATAATCGCTCACTCGACGTATTTGACGTGGTGGTTCAATCCTGCGGCGTACGTTCAGAAGGGTCAAATTCGCTTTAATTATTCGGAAAATTAGTTATGAGAATAACTAGATATCGAAGATTCAAAGTCTGCCGTAAATGTTCGATGAAAGGATTATTCCTCCAGTTTATTGCGGCTATTCGGCTTTCGAATTTGATTCACGGCATCGCAGTCGCCCATTCTGGTGGCGATTGTAATAAACCGACCGGAGAACAAGATGAATAGTGAAGTCAGTTTCGATCTACGAACATCACACGATTATTCCCAGCAGATGGTAATAGCGCCAAACCTGGACGGCGTGATCGCGGAGATTGCCGAGCGCCGTAATGAGTTCAATCAGCGGTCCCACGTCCCTCGGGACATGATCGAAAAAATGAAAGCAGTGGGAATCTTCCGCGCGAGCACCCCAAAATGTTTCGGTGGCGATGCGCTGCCGCCAAGCGAATTCCTGCGCATCGTCGAGCGAGTATCCGAGGCTGACGGTTCGGCCGGCTGGGTGACCGCGTTTGGCTCGGCCAATATCTACCTGGCGTCCCTGCCCCCGCAAACCCAAGCGCTGATTTATGCCAACGGACCGGACCAGGTATACGCCGGTGGCCTCTACCCGCTGCAACCGGCTCGCGAAATAGAGGGCGGTTGGGAAGTCAGCGGTCACTGGCGCTTCGCCAGTGGTTGCAAAGGTGCCGACTGGATTGGCGTCGGAATTGGTGGCACGCCGGCGAACGGCGGCGGCGCGACCGCCGGAAAACCGTTGACTGCGGTTTTTCCGGCAGCCGAGGTACAGATCGTCGATAACTGGAATGTTGTCGGGATGCAGGGTACCGGAAGCCATGATCTCAAACTGCACGAGAAGACCGTCGACCATGCCTGGACCTTCGTGCGCGGCGCCGCCGCCACCATCGACGAGCCGCTTTACCGTTATCCGTCGGTGTCTTACCAAGCCCAGGTCCATGCTGCCGTGAACCTGGGTCTGGCTCGCGCGGCCCTCGATCTGGTCACTGCAATGTCGGGCAGCACCAAGACCATGACCGGAGCTCCCCGGCTTGGGGACCGGGCCTATTACCGCAGCGAGCTTGGCAAGGCCGAAGCCATGCTGCGCAGCGCCCGCGCATTTTTCTATGAAGCGCCGGACAGCGTTTGGGAATCGATCTTGGCCGGCAATACCGTGACGCCCGAACAGGCCAATCTGCTGCGTCTGAGTGCCACCCATGCTGCCCATACCTGCGCCGAGGTCGTGCTGATGGCGTATCGTCTTGCGGGTACCGCAGCCATATTCGACGAAAATCGCCTGCAATGGATTCTGCGTGACGCCATGGTAGTGACACAGCATGCGTTCCTCGGCGAAGCGACCTACGACAGCGCCGGCGCGTTGTTTGCCGGTATCGCTCCGACGACGCCCTACCCTTGACACTCCAACCGCCATGGGAAGCGCTCCCGTGGCGGGCCCCAAACCGAGGCATACCGGGTCGGGCACAAACCCAGGCAAAGCACTCACCAGGCATTTCTCCACCATGTCAATCGTCCGAGGTGTCACTATGGAAGCCTCTATCAATGCCGTCCAGGCACTCAACGACAACCAGATCAGATACCTTTTTCTCAGCCACCAACTCGGTTCGATGCGTGCCGCGGCCGACCATCTTGGCATCGCTCCCTCCTCGGTCAGTCGCCAGATCAACCAGCTGGAGTCGACCCTGGGCATCGAATTGGTTGAGTGTGGCACCCACCGGATCCGTCTGACTACGGCGGGACAGGCAGCGGTCAACTATTACCGCAATCGCGCCAGCGAGCATGAAGCGTTCCTTAACCATCTAAACGAACTGCGCAACGAGCAAATGGGCAAGACGATCATCGCCATTGGCGAAGGCATCTTCAGCGCACCGCTGATTGGTATGCTCGATGAGTTCTTCAAACAGCATCCTGGCCAGCACACTGAAATCGTCACTGCCCATACTTTGGAAGTGCAGCGGATCGTGACCGATGACCGCGCCCACATCGGCGTGTTGTTTTCACCCCACGCCAATGCACCGTTGTGCCGCCAGTTCGGTATCGCGCAACCGCTCAGGGCGATTGTCCACCCTGACCACCCTTTCGCGCGCCAGGCCAGTATCAGCCTGGAGCAATTGTCCACGGCCGATCTGGTCCTGCCGGGACAGGGTTATCGCGTCAGGGAATTGATTGATCAGGCCTGTCGAGGCAAGTCGTTCACCATCACATCGGCCATCACCGCCAACTCTCTGCAGGTGATGCTGGACCTGGTCCAGGCCAACAGAGCGATCACGTTGCTGGCCGAAGTACTGGTCACCGCCCAGCTCAAAGCCGGGCAGTTGGTCGCGGTCGCGGTGGATTGCCCGGAAATGGCGTCCACCGAACTGCAAATCGTGCGCCGTCGCGGTCGCAAACTCTCGGCCATCGACTTTGACCTGATGCGTCACCTGTCCCATGCGCTCAATCAATTGTTGCGCACCTGATGAGGCGAGCGCTGCCCGCGCAGTGAAAGTCCCGAGAGCCTTCCACTGCGCAGGTTCACTCACCAGAATCGCCACGTATACGACGTAGCCAGGCGGAACTCATCGTAGTCATTACCGTACTGCTGCTGGACATGAATGTTCTTGAAGTCGAAGGACAACCCTTGCAGCGGCCCGGACTGCACCACATAGGTCGCCCAGATATCACGCTCGGATTCGCGCCCATCCGCCAACCCCTGACCTCGATCGATATCCGTGCCCTTGATGTAGCGCGTGAGCAACGTAAGGCCGGGTAACCCTGCCGCCGCAAAGTCGTAGCCATAGCGGACCGACCAAGAGCGCTCACCCGCGTTCCAGAAACCCAGCCCCGCAAAGTTGGGCAGGAACGGTTGCGGAATATAGCCATTGATATTGGGGTAGCCGGTTTCGCCCAACATGCGCTCATAGGCCACACCAAACTGATGCCCGCTGTGGGACACGATCATCGACGCGCTGTAGGAGCGATTGTCGACCTCTCCTCCTCGCGCGTCGCCATCTTCGCTGTTATTGAAGTAGCCCAGTTCAGTCTTGAGCTTGTAGCCGGCACCCAGGTCTCCCGTGTGTTTGACGCCCGCGTAATGCTGGCGGTAAATGTCGTGCATCACGCCGTAGAAATACGTGGCCTCAAGGTTGGGGCGTAGCGCATAGGTCGCACCGCCGAAATCCAGTCCCATGCTGTCATCCGAGTCGGGCGTTCCATTGCGATAGAACTGCTCATGATCGGAGGACTGGCGGGTCACCGCCGACCAGAAGCGGCCGCCGGTGAGCGTCAGGTTCTCCACTTCCTCGGACTCCAAGACGGCGCCCTGATAGATCGTGTCCAGTTGGCGGCTCGGATCGTTGGAGGCCACCGGCAGGAACGGTTTGTAATCGCCCACCTTCAGCTCAGTCTTCGAGTAGCGCATTTTCAAGGTAGCACCAGCACGGCTGTAGTCGTTGGCCGTCTTTTCCGTGACCGGGTTGTAGGGCAAGGATCCATCATTGCCGTGGGCATCCAGGCGCACCGCGTATTGGCCGTCCACGTCCAGTCCCGCGGCAAGTGGGGTGTCGGTATAGCCGGACTTGAATTGCAGA
The DNA here is from genome assembly GCF_054668285.1 of Pseudomonas sp. S2_H10. NCBI lineage: Bacteria > Pseudomonadati > Pseudomonadota > Gammaproteobacteria > Pseudomonadales > Pseudomonadaceae > Pseudomonas > Pseudomonas sp. S2_H10. Next base: position 3,977,324 of record NZ_CP162754.1, on the reverse strand, counting down.
TCGAAGCCCTGGGACCAGTTGCCGATCTTCGGAAACGCGGGGTCCTTGTTGGTGAAGTTGCGATTGAGGTAAAGATTGCGCGCTGTCAGCGACAAGTGACTGTCGTCGATCACATCGGCGTACACGGCCCAAGGAAAGGCCAGGCCCAACAGGCTGGCATATTTCATGACGTGCAGGGAAGATCGTGACTGAAACATAAATGCATCCAGAATAAGTGCGTGGCACAGTGATCAGCAGAGCGTGCAAAGGTCGGCGGCAGCAAAACAGGCAGGGGTTGGCCTGACGCCGACGTTGTCATGTGATCGTTTATTGTTTTTGTTCAGGAGCAAGCAACGGATAAAGCGTTTGGTTCAGACGTCCAGTACCAGTCGTTTCGAGCGGGCACGGGAGCAGCACAGCAGCATTTGGTCGTTCGCGGATTTCTCCTCCTCGGTCAGATAAACGTCACGGTGATCAGGTTCACCTTCCAGCACATCGCAAACGCAAGTTCCACAAATGCCTTGTTCGCAGGACATTTCGATCTCGATTCCGACCTCCGCCAACGCCGCCACGATGCTCTGGCCCGCCGCTACGTTCAGCGTCTTGCCGGTGCGTGCGGCGACCACTTCAAACCCGGCACCGCTGGTATCGACTTCGGTCTGGAAATATTCGCGATGGATGTTTTCCTGGGCGAATCCCTGGTCAAGGGCGCTATCGATGATCCACTCCATGAATCCGGTCGGGCCGCAGGTGTAGACATGCGTACCGGGTTTGCCTTGACTCAGCGCTGCGCCCGCATCCCAGCGATCGCGAAGACGACCCTCACCGAAATGCTTGTGCACTCGATCGGCGAACGGCGCTTTGGACAACTCTTCGACAAACGCACTGTGGGCCTCCAGGCGGCCGCAATAATGCAGCTCGAACGGGGCGCCTCGCGCGTGCAGGTCGTAGGCCATGGCAATCATCGGTGTGATGCCGATACCCCCACCGATCAGAATCGAATATTCGGCATCGGCGCAGAGTGCAAACAGATTGCGCGGGGGGCTGATGCACAGTTCGCGCCCCTCCTCCAGCTGCTCGTGAACAGCAATCGAGCCGCCACGGGAAGCTGGATCCTTGAGCACGCCAATCCGGTAGATCGACGTCTGGCTGGGGTTGCCGCATAGCGAGTATTGGCGGATCAAACCACCGTCCAGGTGCAGGTCGACGTGAGACCCGGCCTCGAACGCCGGCAGTGGCGCGCTATCGCTGGCCTGCAGATCAAGCACCAAAACGTCCCGACCTTGCATCTCGCGCTTGAGCACCCGCACTTTCAAAGATTGCTCGTTCATGGAAACCTCCATTCGATCAGAGGATGTAGCCGATACCGGCAAGGGTATCGTCGCTGTTGATCAGGCGGATCAGCTTGCGCTCGATCCTGAAGCTGTCGCCGTCTCGAACCAAGGTGTAAACGATGTCGGCGCTGTAGTGTTTGAGCGAGTCCTTGCGAAATTCGCGCAGGTTTTGTGCGCAACGCACCGTCACTCGCTCTGCGTCCTGCGCCAGGATGCGGAACGTCGATAGCGAACGTACAGTACGTGGCTGCGGGCTGGTGGAAATCGACTCGCCGCTGGTCAGCCGCTGAACCCTTAACGTGCGCATGTGATGATCGTCGTAGGCGTAGTTGAGGCTGTTCTCGAAGTCCTCCTCACGCGGGTCGATCGGGATGATGTAGGTGCCTTTTTCGACCCAGAGATTGAGCCAGGCGGCGAACTCGCCGTGGTCGAGCATGTCGCCTTCCTGCCAGATGAAAGCGGTGACTTCTTGTAGTGTGTGCAGGTTCATCAGGATTCTCCGCCGGTTAAGCCGACATCATTTTTTTCCATTGCTGGTAGGCCGCTCGCATCCCGGTCTCGGCGCTCACGTCACTGACCAGACCGTCCTCGCTCGGCTTTTCCCCAGGCAGACCACGGTTGAGCATGATCCAGAGATCCTCTCCGGCAGTGGCGCCCTTCTGCACCCGCTCCCACGCTTCGGAATCGTCAGGCGTGCCGAACCCCATGGGCCCCTGGAAATGTTCGTGCAAGCGCAGGCGGTAGCGATTGGCTGTCGCAGGCCCACCGTCCATGGTGATCACTGAGTGATGGATTTCGGTTTCGGTCACGGAAATCGGTTGCAGTACCCGGAAGAACGCCATCGAGCAGGCGACATTCGGGAACAGGTTGAGGTTGAAGCCGGATCCACCGACAGCCCGCACGATACGGCGCACTTGCTGTTCGTCGATGCCTTCGTCGCGCAGCTCGGCTGCCAGACCTTCGAAGCGCTCGGGTACGGGGCGGTCCAGATCGGCTTCCAGATCCACCAGATCCGGAATCATCACCATCACGCTGTGGCCGTTACCGAGATCTTCGACATAGCCCGGGCCTTCTACGAAATCGAACAGCTTGAGCGTCTCTTCATCGACCGAGGACAGAAACGACTTGTGCACCAGCGGGAAGTGGTACGCGTCGGTGGTGTTTTCCAACTGGATTTTCCAGTTGCCGGGAAACCGGAAGCGATGCTCGCCCGGAACCTTGATCGGGTAGCCAGCACCCTGCTTCATGAACAGATCTATCCATTTTTTCGCCGGGCCGAGAAAGTCCGTCAACGGTTCGATGTCATCCTTGAACGTGGCGAACAGCATGCCGGCATACTCTTCGACCCGCAGGCTGACCAATGGCAACTCGCTCTTGTCCAAGCAGTCGCCATAGCTCTCGGGATGGGGCACGCCGCGAAGGGAACCATCCAGTGCATAACTCCAGCCGTGATACGGGCAAACGAAGCTGTTGGTTTTGCCTTTCTTGTGCTCGCAGACCGTGGCGCCACGATGACGGCAACGGTTGAGCAGAACGTGCACCTGTTTTTTGCGGTCACGGGCGACGATCACCGGTTGTTTACCGATGAAGGTGCTTTTGTAGCTGCCGGCTTCCGGGATTTCGCTTGCGTGCGCCACCCATACCCAGGTGCTGTAGAAGATTTTTTCGAGCTCGGCATCGAAGAGCTTGGGATCGGTATACAGCGAGGTGTGTACTCGGTCAGGCTGGACCAGATCCGCAGGACTTGCGTCCAGATTCACAACGTCGATCAGGTTGCTCACGGGAATATTCCTGTTGTTATTGGCTATTGCGTGTGATTGAAAATTAAGGGTTGTGGGCATCTGCAACAATCGCAGCCACAGGCGAACTTGTTGCGCAAAACGCAACAGGTGCGGTGCTGCGCCGACAATTGAGCGGGCGAAAAAAAGCCCGGGGGTCAGCCGGGCAAATACGGAGCAAAGCAGTGATGGACCAAGACAACAGCTGCTCAAAGGCGAGCGCTCAATCCCGAAGCCATGGCGCAGAGTAGTTCATCGTCGTGTTTGCGGCCGATCAGTTGCAGGCCGGCCATGAGGGGCCCCTCGCCGCAGGGCACCGGCATGGTCAAGGCCGGATGGCCGGTGAGATTGAAGGGGCGCAAAAATCGGGTGAGATCCAGGACAGGGGCGCCGCCGATCACATCCTCCAGCAATGGTGGCAGGCGCGGCAGGCTCGGCAGAACAAGGGCGTCGAATGACTCGAGCAGCGCGTCGACCTGCGAAGTGAAAGCGCTACGCACTTGCTCGGCCCGGGCCTGTTGTTCTTTCGTGGTATCCGCCGCTCGAGCCAGCCGAGCCTCAACATCGGCGCCCAGCAAGCCTTTTCCGGTGTACTGACCAAAAGCCGCCCAGGTTTCGATGTTGATAACGGTCAGGGCTGCTTCGAAGGCAGTCGCCAGTCCATCCAGAGAAACCAGTTGCGATCGCCATCCGCTGCGCGCCAACGCCTTGTCGAGCGCTGCCTGTACCTGTGGTTCACAATCCACCTGCACCACACCGACGCGATAATCGGCTCGGGGTGACTGCGGTTTGAAGGTGCCATCCATTGCAGCCATGGCCGCGACAATAACGCCGATGTCTCTGGCCATTGGACCGACACAGTCCAGGCTCGTTGACACGGGCTGCACGCCTTGGCGGCTCAACCGGGCAAATGTCGGCTTGAGACCGAAAATTCCACAGCAGGCGGCCGGCATTCTTACCGAGCCTCCCGTGTCTGTGCCCAGGGCGAGGTCCGCCGCGCCTTGCGCGACCACGGCCGCCGAGCCGCTGGACGAACCGCCGACAATCCGGTCAGGAGCCATTGGATTGAGCGCTGTCCCCGCCCATTCATTGATACCTGTGACGCCGAATGCGAGCTCGTGCAGCACCGTTTTGCCGACAACCTGCCAGCCGCCGGTCAACAGCGCTTGCACCACTTCGGCATGATCGGTTGCCGGTACGCAATGCTCGAACGCACGGCTCCCCGCGCGAGTGGGCCAGCCGGCAACATCGATGGTGTCCTTGATGGCCACCGTCGGCCCAGGGCCGCCCAGCGTTTCTTTGATCACCCATCCGTTCATCAAAACCTCCTGCGCTCTGTGTCGTTAGCCTGTGACGGTAGCGACACGGTGCACCGGCCATCAATGACAGAGGTGGAGACAGTCGTTGCCCTGGATGCAACAGCGTCGTCAAGCTTGGCGAGCGGTGTCCGTCTCAATCGGCAACAGGCGGCGGGCCACCCACAGGCCGGTGAAAAATCTCGCCAAGCGCGGCGTAGTACGGCCCTCCCATACGGGCCAATGGGCGCATTTTCACGCTGTCCACCCGGCTGCCGTCGTAGATATCCGCCGCCAGGTGATAGGCCACCACCTGACCAATGAACAGTGTGCTCATGCCCTCGCCCAGGAGCAGGGCCTGATCCAGCCGGCACTCCATTTGCACTGGTGTACAAGCGATGCGCGGTGGCCGGATGCAGCGACTGGGCAGCAGTTCGATGCCCAGCTCTCGCACTTCACTGACCTCGGGCCCGTAGTCTTCGGCGCAGCGATGCATAAGGTCCATGGTTGCCTCAGTCGCGACGTTGATCACAAATTCGCGCGACTCGAGGATATTTTTCGCGGTGTCCTTGGGCTCGCCGTTGCGGTTCTCTATGTTGATTGCCAATAGCGTGGGGCTGGTTGCGACATAGTTATAGGAACTGAACGGAGCGGCGTTCACGATGCCTTCGGCATTGATTGTGGTGACCCAGGCAACGGGCCTCGGCACCACGCATCCGACGATCAGTTTATGCGAGGCCGCCGGGTCGAGGCCGACGCCATCAACATAGATGAAGGATTCCATGGCTCAAGCTCCTGACGAAATAGAAGGCCGAATTCGGGACGGGGTTTCGTTTAACAGCTGACCATAAAGACTGGTTGTGCTGAGCTTCAACGACAGCTTTTGTGAATCTCGTTGCGCTTATCGCACCGATAGCTAACCGTTCGCCCCTTGCAGGCATCCTCGGGGTGACCTTACCGATCTTTTCTTCAGGCCTCGGCTGCTCTCGTGCCGCACCGCAATTAGGTACCCACCTATGATTAAAAAAACACCCCAACGCTCTATCGGCGTGCGAAGGATTTCGTGCAGGACTAGCTTCGCGCGGGGTGGAGTTGTTTCGGGCGCTCTGCCCCATTTCGAATGGTGTTTCGCGACAGCCCGGTACGTTTGGCTATCTGATGCAGTGAGAGCTTGTCGCGGAAGTACATCCGCCGGATTTTCCCCCAAATCTCATGATCACCCTGTGTTCTCCTGCTCGGAAAGTGAGGAGAAGCAGTTGAACACCTGGGTCAGTTTTCGGTCACCGGCAACACTTCTATAAATCGAGGCTTTCTTGACCGTAGGACGAGCGTTTCAGTCGGTCGCGACAGGCAGAAATCGGCCGATTCTGTTGAAAAAGTCGGCCATGGTTTCCGCAGCAGAAAAGCATGCATCTGAGATTGAAACCCCCACTTTCGCCTGAGGTTAGCGGACTCAGATTTCACGTAGGAGCGTGCAGGAAAGGGGCTTTCACCGGTCAATCTTCTGGCCGTTTCAGAAAACGGACTTTTTCAACAGAATCGGCCAGTAGCGGTCTGTCGCGAACGTCTGCAATGGGTCGACCTCTGCCGGTCATACTAGGGACGTACAGGTCAAATTCGGTCCAAAGGATCGTCAGATCGAGTCCAAATAGCTGGGTAGATCTGGGAAAGGCAACGGCGAGATGAGATGAGCTAGGCTTCCGGCATCATTACTCAAGGACGACCGTCATGCCCGATAACTCAAATTGCAAAATCGCCACAGCGGACGCTCTGACATTGCTCCTCCACAACCAGCACGCCCTAAGTGCAGCGATAGAAGAAATAACCAAGTGGCTGTCAGGAAATGGGGTCGGCAGTGTCGCCGCTAATGCGATATCGGCAATGGAAACGCTGGACACAAATGCTCAAGCCATCACAGATTCCATTATGAGGATACGTCAGTCTTAGATCACTCAGTGAGGTCCAGGACTGCCCTCTGATTTGAATGGCTCCCCGACTTTTTAGACACAATTGACTGGTAAAGGGACGGATAGCGACGGTCTGGCACGACCGTCGCAGTGAATGGTCACACCTCCGTCTGCTCCGCTATTTCCAAGGCATCATCGACTTCGATTCCCAAGTACCTGACAGTGCTTTCAAGCTTCGTATGACCAAGCAGGAGTTGGACCGCTCTAAGGTTCTTCGTCCTGCGATAAATCAACGAAGCCTTGGTTCTCCGTAGCGTGTGAGTACCATACATGGTTGGGTCAAGGCCAATGGTTGTCACCCACGCTTTGACTATTCGAGCGTATTGCCTGGTGGATAAATGCTCTGAAGCGTGCAACCGGCTCGGGAACAAGAAATCCTCACTGCGAAGACGCGCCTGGCGCATCCACGCTTCCAGAACCGTTCGGGTCTGTTCAGTGATTTCAAATTGCACTGGGTGTTGAGTTTTCTGCTGCATCACGATGGCCCGTGACGACACATGCTCCCCATGGGCAATGTCTCGGACCCGCAATTTGGTTAAGTCACAGGCACGCAGCTTGCTATCGATGGCCAAGTTGAAGAGCGCCAAATCACGCGTCTTCTCAGCAAGCTGAAGTCTTACTCGGATAGCCCAGATATCTCTGACTCGGAGCGGGGCTTTCTGACCGACAAGCTTTCCCTTGTTCCAAGGCTGATGGCGGTATCTAGCAACAGTGTTCATGGCTTGTCCTCCACGTTGAGGGAAGACAAGGGTGGATCAGTCACAACGGCTGGTGGTGGCTATCAGACCCACAACTGCCTGTCAGCAAAGGCATAAATCGACCCTTTGCAGACGTTCGCGACAGATCACTATTGACCGGTAGGTGCTGGTAAAACCAGTGCTGTTACTATCGTCTCCTAAACCCGTACCCCTCGTGACTTATGCAATATTACGACGAAATCTGCTTAGCCAATGTTTACCTGGAAGATAGCTACGTGCTCGCGATTGAGGAGGGCGTATCAACTTTGTCATTCACACTGGATTTGGTGCTCCTCGAATCACATCCGCTGTATGAGAAACCGACGGCTGATGAGCAGTACTGCTATCGGAATGCACGCATTCATTTCTGTCAAACACAGCATGTTCATTGGCATGCAAGGAGTGCTCTGGTCTCCACGGATGCAGATGGCAAGGCTGATTTGGGTAACGTCGACACGTTCATGAAAGATGGGCCCACTTACCATCTGACAGGGGATTGGGGGGCGGTATCGATTACGTGTGGCTGCCTACAGGTTGATTTTCAAACGCATACCGCACAGCAATACCAATGCACTAAATAAAGGGCTGCTTTTGGCCGATTTCTGCCTGTTACGAGGGGCGAGAAGCTGACAGTGGCAACAGGCAGAAATCGACTGTGGATTCGCTTTCAGGCGCTGGCCAAGTCCCTGATCCTGAGGACTGTGGTGGTTGAGCAGTTGGCGTGCCTGGCTGTTGCGCGGATGCCAAGGCCTGCACCGAGCAGTTCCGTAACGCGCTTGTGCAGATCTTCATCAATCGGCCGGCCCTGATACTTACCGGCAGCTTTCGCCTTTTCGATACCCTGGGCCTGACGCTCGCGGCGTTGCTCGTAATCCTTGCGCGCAATGGCGGCCATCATTTCCACTAGCATCGAGTTGATAGCGCCCAGCATCCGCCCGGTGAACTCGTCGCCCTTCGTGTCCTGCATTCCCTGGTGACTGGTCGGCAGATCGAGCGCGACGATGCGCAGGCCCTTGGAATCAATCGTGGCCTTGAGCTTCTGCCAGTCCTCCACCGGCAAGCGGGAAAGGCGGTCTATCGACTCCACCAGCAGCACGTCACCCTTGCGCGCATCTTTGAGCAGACGCAGCAACTCGGGCCGGTCTGCGGAGGCGCCGCTAGCATTCTCCAAATACACGCTCGCGATGACCTTGTTATGTTCGCTGGCGAACTGGTCAAGCGAGGCTTGGGCGCGGCTGGCGTCTTGTTCTTCAGTGGATGCTCGGAGATATGCGCGGATGAACATGATGTGCCTTCCGTATCAGTTAGGGTGTTCTACTAATACTGTTGCACTATGAGTGTCACTTATCAAGCGGAAAGGACAAATAAATTTGAATGTGCGCGTAGCAGCTAAGGCATACCTATAACTGCCGTAGTCGCATGATGGCGTCTGAGATGTCTTGAGCACTCCGGTCCAGCATTTCCATGGCCGCAATTGCGTTGGCGGTAACGCCCCCAACTCCATTCTCAGAAAGCCACTTGGTCACCTCCTCAATGGCCGCACATATGGCGTGCTGGTTGTGCAGGAGCAGTGTGAGTGCGTCTGCTGTGGCTATGTTGGCTTCAGAGTTATCTGACATGGGTATCGTCCTTGAGTAACTGGTGCGGGAAGACTAGCTGAACTCGCCGCTGGCTCGAACCACTTCTCCAGAACCGCTGACGCCTGGGCAATTACACTGACTTGACCACCCATTTGCATTCGACCTAACCAGCCATCTGCGCCGGATTTGATCCGCCCCTTAGCAAACATGACCGGCAGTGAACGACCCTTTCATTCAGCGTGCCAAGAACGCCTCCCCAATAATTCTGTCTCCGAAGGGCGAAATGGCGAGCAGCGTTCGCCACCACTGGACGTGGAGCGACGGTCAACGTTATGGGAAAACCCAGATCAAAGGTCATGGATTGTCATGAATTGATAAAGCGCTGTCGCTAAATGAAAGGTTGGCAGCCACCCCACCTATAAACTCCTCCTCAAGATCTGCGCGGCAAGCTCCGCGAATCTGCGGATCACCCTGCCGGCGCAATGAACTTGACCTTCAAGTCCAGAGGAGATCAACAAGGTGCGTGTAGAGCAACTGGCTGGCAGTCTTACGACGCGTCGATCCTTCAATCTCAGCTTTTAGCTATTCTGTGAGCGTCCGAAGGCGAAACCCTGTCCGATTCACTTGACTCAAATGGCAATGCATTCGTGAAATCTCAATATGGAACTTAAGGCGCACTTCTATAACATCCACAAGGTCATTATCGATTATTTGGAAAAATCCGAATCCGATATCGTGGCGGCGGTTGCCTGGTTCACGGACAAGGACATATTCGAGGTACTTTGTAAGAAGGCACGAGCGGGGGTTAAGGTTTCCGTCGTCTTGATCGGCGACGAGATTAATCAGGGGCCTGGCGGATTGACATTCGGGAAGCTTCGCAATATCGGTGGCAAGGTCATCTTGCTTCCGCCCGGCAGTCGCGATGAACCGACCATGCACCACAAATTCTGCGTCATCGATGGCACTACCGTCATCACCGGCTCGTACAACTGGAGCCACAAGGCCCGCACGAACGACGAGAACATCACTGTCGTCACCGACTCTGCAAAATTCGCGAGCGATTATCTCGACATCTTCAACAGCCTCCTTGCCCGCGCCGGATTCAGCGCCCCTGTTGTCGCCGACGCCGATGCGGCGCGGCGACGACTGGAGATGATACGCAACCTGGTTCTGCTTGGTGAGCAAAGTGATGTTGCCACCCATCTGAGCAAGTTGCGCCCCGTCGCCGAAGCCCTCCAGATAACCCGGATCATCACGGCCCTTGACCAAGGGGAGTACAGAGGGGCTCTCGAAGAAATCGAAGCCCATCTGCGCAGGGCAACTGCCTTGGTCTTAGCTGGCAGCACAGACAATCCCCAACTGCGTTTCCTGCTCGAAACCCTAGAGCTGCGCCTTGAATCCCTCACCGATGAGAAGGCCGAATTGGAGCGTAGCCTGATCACATTCAACAGACGCCACGACGACGCACTGGGCGATCTGATTCAACTCGTGCTCAAAGCACGTGCCAAACTGGCGCGACTGATTGCTGGAGCCCCGAAGACTGAGAATGAACGCGATAAAGCCGAAGCAAGTGCTGATGAAGCCGAGGAGACTTACCAGGAATATTCCCGCCAGCATGAAGCAATTCAGCTCGCCGATCCACTGCCCCAACTGGACGAGGACGACGAGCGGGAGTTGAAGTCCCTCTACCGCAAGGCTTGCAGCCTTTGCCATCCGGACAAAGTCCCCGAAGAAAAAAAACAGGCTGCGCACAATGTATTCGTCGAGTTGCAGGCTGCCTACCAGGCCAGTGATCTGGCCAGAGTGCGGGAAATCCTGGAAGTGCTCCTTGCCGGCGGTTTGCCGGGAACACGCTCGTCGACCTTGAACGAGGCCGAAGCACTGAAGGCGGCGATTGCAGAAATGGAGCACGCCATCTCTAAACTGGTTGCTGAACTCAAAGCCTTGCGAGAAAGCGAGGCTGCCAGGCTGATTGCTGCGGCCGGTTCGTCCGAGGCCGACTGGCAGCGCTTCTTTGAGCAACAGAAAGAGGCGCTGGAAATTGAACTGGCCCGGCTCGTAGCGGCCACGCTGACCGAAGATACTGAGGCGTTCTGAATTTTATGAACGAAAGGAAAATCGGTCGCAACGTGCTGACTACCTATTCGGCGAACTTCCCTGCACAGTTGCAGAACGCCGGTCGCCAACTGGCCATTGCCGCCGAACTGAACCGGGATTTAGAGAAAAAACGCCTTGTCGCCATGCTCAAGCAGATTGCCCCCCATGATGCTGCAGATTTTGTGGCGCAAGCACAGCCGCTGGATGGCGACCTGATCGAACGCTTCAAGGATCACTGGGATCGCTTTTGGGAAGAGCTCGCCGGAAACAAACTCTTGTCCTGGTCGGTCGAGCTAATCGAACGGTTCGAGGGCCGCTGGGATGGGGAAGCACTCGCTGCTAACGAGGCGCTGCCCTGGTCGGTTGAGCTAATCGAACGTTTCGAGGACGACTGGGATTGGAAAGCACTCTCTGCTAACGAGGCGCTGCCTTGGTCGGTTGAGCTAATCGAACGTTTCGAGGACGACTGGGATTGGAAAGCACTCTCTGCTAACGAGGCGCTGCCTTGGTCGGTTGAGCTAATCGAACGTTTCGAGGACGACTGGGATTGGAAAGCACTCTCTGCTAACGAGGCGCTGCCTTGGTCGGTTGAGCTAATGGAACGTTTCGAGGACGACTGGGATTGGATAGGGGGGAATCTTGAAGAGGGCGCAACTGGGCTCTGCCGTAACTGGTCTCTGCCTTGGTCCATCGAGCTAATCGAACGTTTCAAGGACCGCTGGGATTGGGACTCGCACTCTGCTAATGAGGCGCTGCCCTGGTCGGTTGAGCTAATCGAACGTTTCTTGGACGACTGGGATTGGAGCTCGCTCTCTCGGAACGAGGCGCTGCCCTGGTCGGTTGGCCTGATCGAACACTTCGAGGAAAGCTGGCATTGGGGCTCGCTCTCTGCTAACGAGGCGCTGCCTTGGTCGGTTGAGCTAATCGAACGTTTCGATGACCGCTGGGATTGGGAAACACTTTCTGCTAACGAGGCGTTGCCCTGGTCGGTTGAGCTAATCGAACGCTTCAAGGACGACTGGGATTGGATAGGGGAGGATCTTGGACGGGGCAAAACTGGACTCTACCGTAACCGGTCTCTGCCTTGGTCCATTGAGCTAATCGAACGCTTCGAGTGCGAGGTCCGGTGGGATTTGCACTCGCACTCTGAGAACGAGGCGCTGCCCTGGTCAGTCGAGCTGATCGAACGTTTCTTGGACGAATGGGATTGGAATTCGCTCTCTCGGAATGAGGGGCTGCCCTGGTCGCTCGAGCTGATCGAACACTTCAAGGACCGCTGGCATTGGACCAACTTCGCCAACAACGCGAGGCTTTGCCTTCCCATGCTTAGCCCTGCAGACATTGTTGAGGTTATGGCTCATCATCCACGGCCTGTGGGCCGACGGCCGTTCCGGCCGCGGGGTTGAATCGGTGCTTCGATCCGGCCTAGAGGTTTCTATTACGCACTTTTCAAAGCACTCCATCCGGCCGCGTGGCGTTGAAAAATCCACGGGCCTAAAGCTCTAAACCCCCTTTTTCTTATTCACTATTTATCTCCATTACCGCTTAGTCAGCTAAGAGGCGACCCCTGCCGGTCATTCGACCAGCAGCTTTTGGCCGATTCTGTTGAAGAAGTCGGCCATGGTTTCCACGACAGAAACGTACGCGCTTGAGATTGGAATCTTTACTTTGATCAGTGGATACCGCGTTCAGATTTCGCGTAGCAGCGCGCAAACAAGGCGTTTTCAGCGGTCAGGATGCGGGCAGTCTGGAAGAATCGACTTTTTCAACCGAATCGGCCGCAAGTTGCCCATGGCGAAGGGCAACAAATGGCCGATTGCTGACTATCTCAATCGGCGGAAATCGACAAGAAACCGCCATCCAACGTCCATAAAGCCACGAATTTTATGAGTGCCCTGCTTTATATACGCGCGCGCGCTCGCGTGCGCGTACTGGTCTGAAAATCATCAAAATTCGCACGCTTTAGGGACGACGAAAATCCAACTGTTTCAGAACGCTTAGGGAACTGATGAAACACGGTTCTGGAACAGAACCACGTCACGCTCCAGCTTCTCTTCGATAGCCAGACGCACGAACTCTGAACGGTTGGCGCTGGGATAACGGATCAGACGATCAATCGCGGCCACGGTTTCAGTTTCAACGGACACGATCAGGCGGATTTTCGGCTGATTCTTGAACAGGCGGTTCTTGCTCATCGCTTACTCCTCGGTCTCAACTAATTACATACTCCCACGGCCGTAATTCGAAGATTGGGCGGCACTCGGGGTGGACTTTACTTTGCGCCGTTGCGCCGATGGCGTTCGGCGCTGCGCCGGTCATGTTTGGCGCACTGGCGCAAGCATCCCAATGCGCTGCGCCGATGCGCTGGGGGGGTATAATTTCACTGTCGGGGCGTCGTTCATTCGCACGTCTCCATCGGGGTGTTGTTATAACGCTGGCGCAGATCAGCCCCAGCCGCGCAGTAACGGCCGGTTGCCGCATGGCACGCACGGCAGCTCATCAGGTGGTTGGTGTATGCCGCATCGGCCTCTCGCCATGCCTGTGACGCCGTAACGGCGGTGTGGACGGTGTGCTGCGGCTCTAGTTCCTCCTTGGCGTGCACCTCGGCCGGTTGCTCGACTCGTTGTGGCCGGTTGATCCAGGCCGGGCTGGCTCGGATCATGTCGGCCAACAGACCCGCGTCTGTCCCGGCCAGCTCGACAAGGTCGTGCTGCTCCAAATGCCCCTCTTCCAGCAGTACGGCAGGACAGGTGCCGAGCAGGCGCGCGACACGAGGTAGCCAGAGGCTCGACGGAGCAGGTGTGGGCACTGGCGCGGCGAGCGTGCCGGTTAGGGCCTTGACGATCTCCGCTTCGGAGAGTGGACGTTTGAAGCTTGGCGCTGCCACTACCGCCAACACGGCATCGCCGTGCTGCTGATGAGCCTTCTGTTTTGCGATAGCAGTGTCGATATCGCCGCATGCTTGCACCACCTGCCCGTCGGCCAATACCAGCATGTGCAGCCAGCAACACGTCGGATCATTGGCCGCATTCAGTTCGGCCATGAGCTCGACACGGTGGTTGCGCACATAGACTCGGTCGGCATCTGTGATGCGGTCAGCGGGGCGCAGCCGTAGTTTATTTCCGTTGAGCTCGGCAGTGAGGCCGGCCCGGTGCAGGTAGTCCAGGGCGGCCACGGTCAAATATCCTCAAAGTCGACTGCAGGTGACTGGGCATGCTGTCCGTTCTGCGTCCGATTTTCGTCCGGCTCCCGTCCGGTTTGTCCGGTTTGTCCGGTATTAACGATCTTATGACTGTCCGTCCGGTCCGGTTCCCCTAAGAGGGGTAGGACCGGACGGACAAGAAATACATGTGTACCGTCGATTCGGATTTGCTGACGATCAGTCAGGGTGGTCTTGACGTCGGAAAAACGTTTGCGATAAATCTCGGCTTCTTCACACTTCGCTTTCCATGCGTCAATTGGGATGTATACCGGGTGATCTTCCCGGCCCTGGCTATTCAGGCGTTCGGCAATCTCCGCGTGCATCTGCTCTAGCGCTTCCAGCGCAGCCTTTTGGTGTTTACCCATATTTGCCAACACTGGTGCTGCTGGTGCGGTGTACCCAGTCAAACGCAGCGCGGCACCGCCGACCAGGCTGCCGCTGTCGTCGCGTACTGGTACACCGACCATTTCGAAGGCAAGCGATGACGGTTCTTCAGCATCCTTCATCTTGCGCGGGATCAGCCGGACCAACTTGTCTTCGCCGCTGCGGCTCACTTCGTATTCGGCGTCCGCGGCACCTTTCAACGCCGACGATCCGCGTGCGCCTCGCTCGCCATCCTTGCCGCTGTGGTGGACGATCAAGACGGTGGCCTTCCAGGGCCGACGCAGTGCGTCAACATTGCGGATGAACTTCCCCACATCCGTTGCGCTGTTTTCGTCACCTCCGAAGTTACGGGCCATGGTGTCGATCACAATCAGCACCGGGGCTTCGCCAGTAGCTTCTGCAATCTGCTTAACTGCTTCTGCCACTTTTGCAGCATTTGTAGCGCTGGATAGATCCGTGGGGGCTTCTGATACAAACAGCAGTTCCGGCACGGCAGTTTGGTTGTGCTGTGCCCAGGCGTGCAGTCGGCGGGCAATGCCGTTATGACCTTCGCCGGCGACGTAAATCACAACTCCCGGTTTCACGTCATGGCCGTGGAACGGGATGCCGCTGGCAATACAGCATGACAAGTCCAGGGCTACGAACGATTTCCCCTTGCCGGGCGGGCCGTACATCACCGTCAGTGCGTCTTCCTCGATATAGTTGTCAACCAACCAGGCAACAGGTTTGATTGGCATATTGCAGGCCGCTACAAAACGGAAGTCGGGGGTGCTGGTCTGCTGCTGGCACTGTGTTAGCTCCGCCCACTGGTCTCCGTAGGGATCTTTTGTTTTCGCACTCATGCTTTCAACTCCATGCTAGCCAAGCGATCACGCGCGAGTTCGAAGCGACGGTGATCCTCTTCAGTCAGTTCCGTGCCTTGGTCAATGAGGGATTTGCCGATGTGGTAGACCATGCGCTCACGCTCGACGGCGGCACGGGTCGGGCCTGGCCGGCGTGGCTTGCTACCGCTATCAGGGAACAGGTCGCGCAACTCCAACCTGACGGAGGAAATAATCTCGGCCACCGAACAGCCGGCCCAGCACTTCACCAACAGCTTGCCATTTTCGACCTCTGTGATTTGCATGCTGGGGGTCTTGTCATCATGTGCCGGGCAACGAGCCGTCCACTTGCCCGGTTTCACTTGGCGAACTTTGTCGAGACGCGACAACAGCTTTTCGGCGGGCATCACTGCAACACCTCATGCGCGTCATACGTGGACAGCGACAGCAGGATTCCGAGGGTGTGCTCATTGCGGTTCAGGTCGGCGGCGCCTTTCTTCAGGCCGAACGCTGCCGGCCCGCGTTGGTTCGCGGGTTGGTGGGTACGCATGGGTTAAGCCTCCTGCGGCGTCAGGAAGGCTTCGACGGCCTCGACCGGCCAGCGAACAGAGCGACCGAAGCGAACGGCACGCGGAAAACCAGGCATTTGCGACCAGCGCCACCAGGTCGTGCGGCTGACTTGGTAGAGAGTGCAGAGTTGTGCAGAGGTGCCGTAGGTGCCGGGAATCGGCAGATTAGGAGCTGTAGTGCTAGGAGTAGCGCTAGTGTTGTGTTGACTCATTTTGGGCATCCATTTCGAACCGAATGGGATTCCCCTCAGTGCTGGGTAGAAAGTCACTGGTGCCGCCTGACGGGTCGTAGGATCTACGTCGGTCGGACGGTACGAATTCGCATTGACGCCAAATTCAGGTGACTTAAACTCCCAGCATCTACAAGCATTGCCTGTAGATAGTGAAGCCAGTCTAAAAGCTTCTACCTTGGGGTGTGTACTGGCCTTGCCGGTATGCAGAAGGACGTTGTTAAGTCCCCCCAGATCAGCCCTCGGCATTCGCAGTGTCGAGGGCTTTTCTTTGTCTGCATTCCAGCAGCAACTACGTTACCAGCAACCCCCGCCACAGCGTGCGGGGCGTTTCATCTGGGTGTTGTACGTCTAGCCAGTAGCCGCATAGTAGCGAGGCGTACGGACCGTTCAAGTACGTATTAGCGAATAATACTCATTGCTAATAACGCGCCTACGCACCATACCTGACCATACCTCGCCATATCGCACCAAATGCACTAAAAATTATTTTTGTTTTTTTTTCCTTCTACTTCCTTTTTCTGGACAGCGGCACCACATTAGCGGTCTGCCGCTCCCTCAACACCTTCGCAAGTGCACGCTCGAACAGCTCGATGGCACGCCGCTTTTCCGGTAATGCCGCCTCGGGGTTATTTCGGTAGTGCAGATTCGCCACACCAGTCTGGCCGTGCGCTTGCAGCAGGTCGGACAGTTGATCGCTGATTCCATGTCTCTGCATCAGCTGGGCGCAGGTACGGCGCAAGTCGCGAGGCGAGAAGCTGGAGGTCTGCTTCCCGTCAATAACCGCGTGCTCTGACTTCAGCCAGTCGGCAATGGCATGGCGCGGGCTGCTGACGACGATGTGCTGCTTTCCGGTGGTGGTCCACGGCCAGGGGTGACAGCCGTTGATGTCCTTCACACGCTCCAGAATGGCGACCGCTCGCTCAGTCAACGGGACTAAATGCGGCCTGCTCATCGTTTGACCTCCGCGACCCTTGCGATGGATCATGCGTACCGTACCGGCTTCCAGATCGTAGTCATTCCAAGTGGTCTGGCAGATGTTAAGAATGCGCTGCCCACCCGTGGCAATGACGAACTTAAACAGCAGCGCCATGACCGGCCCGATGCCTTCGGTGGTTTCGACTGTTCCCCAGAACTTCTTCAGTTCATCATCCGAAAGCGCCCGGGTAGCGGGGACCGATACTTTCTCGACTGCAACCACGACGGCCGGATTGCTCTCTAGGTTGTAGCTCTTGGCGCTCGACCTGCCGACTGCGTTCTCGGCCCGCAGGCCATGACTGAATGCCGCTGACAGGAACGAACGCATCCGGTCGGCCTGTACCTTTGCATCGCGATCCCAGATCGGATTAAGAATGGTGAGAATGTGGTCGGGGCGAATGTCGCGTGCCTTCATCGCCATGATGCTGGGGTGAGGGGCCAGCATATTGGTCTGATACAACCGCTCCAGTTCCTTCACGACGCCGGCAGTCGCCCTCTCCCGGCGCGATTCGATGTAGTCGAGAAACAGCTCTCCAAAAGTGCCGCGTGACGCTTCGATTTCGGCTAGGTGCTGGCGCTCTCGAGCTTCCTCCTCCGCTTTTAGGCGTGCAGCCTCGACAGCGCGCTCATTTTCGAAACGTGCCGCTTCGGCGTCCGCCTCCTGATTTGCCAGGTACGCCTTCACGTCGCCATGCGCTTTCGCTATCTGCGCCATTGCGGCCGCTTGATCGCGCAATTCCGGCAAGGTAAAGCCGACTTCCCGAGCGGTGCGTCGATACACGCCTAGTTTGATCAACACTTGCTTGCCAGCCAGGTGATAGCGGTAGTAGCAAACGGGCGAGCCCTCGTTCGCACGCTTGAACACCAGTGCCCCGGTACCACGTCCTGGCAGGCTTTCGACCAGAGGTGAGCATCCGGGAGTCATGCCCCGCACTTTCTGGTCATTCACAGTCTTCGATGCGTTGCTTGCCATTGGTCGCGCCTCAGTCTTGGTCACAGCTTTGGTCACAGCTTCTCGGATAACTGAAGACTACAACGTGCAACGAGACGAAACAACGAAATAAGGAAAATGCCTTGAATACAAAGGAGTTATCTGTTTTTCATTACCTTGTGAATCATGGAAAAACGCCGGGACAAGCCGCTTGTAATCAGTAGTTCCCGGGTTCGATTCCTGGTGCCGCACCATATAGAACAACAATTTAGGCTCACCGAAAGGTGGGCCTTTTTTGTTTCTGGGGTTTCATACCCGATTTGCTCAATGCTTTTCAATTGATTGGAGTTGGCGGCAGCCTTTTTGACTGGCACCTCGCTGCACTTTTGGGTGGGCTCCCGCGCTTGTTTTTCGCCGAAAGGACTCCCCATAGAGCAACACAGGGGGACTGATTGGGGGGCGGCCCGTTCAGCAGCCTGCTTACCTGGTCGATGTGGCTTCATCCACCGATGTTTGAACGGCGGTTTCCCACGCGACAAGCACGCACACTGGCGCAGTGCCTGGCCTTCCCGGACTACAAAGAACGCACCGAGCCTTAAGCCATTGCGATAAAACCCGGATTCGGGATCGTGCCGAACTCCGGCAAGCGTGCTTGTCGAATCAGCGACACAGTTCGTCCCGCAAGACTTCCACCACACGTTCCTGCTGCTCGTCCGACATACCTACCCACAGCGGCAGTCGCAGCAAGCGTTCCGAGAGGCTCACCGTGTTGTCCATGGAGCCATGGACACGGCCGTAACGCTGGCCAGCCGGCGAGGAGTGCAGGGGCACGTAATGGAAGACCGAATTGATTCCCTCTCGCTTGAGGCCATCGAGCACCGGCTGTCGCGGCACGTCTGCGGGCAGCAGCACGTAGTACATGTGCGCGTTGTGCTGGCAGTCGGCCGGTACGATAGGGCGGCGCAGTGCCCCGCTGGCTTCCAGCGGCGCCAGCAATTCGTGATAGCGCTGCCAGATGACAAGCCGCGCCTGCGTGATGTGTTCGGCCTCTTCCAACTGCGCCCAGAGAAACGCGGCAGTCACGTCCCCTGGAAGGAATGACGAGCCGACTTCCTGCCAAGTGTATTTGTCGACCTCGCCGCGGAAGAAGCGGCTACGGTCAGTGCCTTTTTCGCGGATGATTTCTGCGCGCAACACATACGCAGGATCATTGACGAGCAATGCGCCGCCCTCGCCCGAAATGACGTTCTTGGTCTCATGGAAGCTGAAGGCGCCGAAGTCCCCGATACTGCCCAGAGCCCGCCCCTTGTAAGCGGCCATGACTCCCTGTGCCGCATCCTCGACCACCTTCAGGTTGTGGCGCCGGGCGATCTCCATGATCGTGTCCATCTCGCAACTCACGCCCGCATAATGAACCGGTACGATTGCCTTGGTGCGCGGAGTGATGGCCGCCTCGATCAACGTCTCATCCAGGTTCAAGGTATCTGGCCGGATATCGACGAACACGGGAACGCCGCCGCGCAAAACGAAGGCATTGGCCGTGGAAACGAACGTGTACGAGGGCATGATGATCTCGTCGCCCGCCTCGATGTCCAACAACAACGCGGACATTTCCAGCGCTGCCGTGCACGAGTGGGTCAGCAAGACCTTGCTCGAACCGGTACGTTCGGTCATCCAGTCATGGCACCGCTTGGTGAACGGGCCATCGCCGGCGAGAATATTGCCGAACTTGGCTTCAGCGATGTAATAAAGCTCTTTCCCCGTCATGTAGGGGCGATTGAACTGGATCGTTTTGTCTTCCATCATTTGAGCCTTCGCACGCAAATTTTAATCGGGTCGAACCAGACTCACGTCGTTATGCAAAGCGGGGGCATCATCCACTCTTTTTCTGGACGACAACCAGCCTGGAAGCACCGACCGGAAAGCTCACGCCCACCTTGATGAGCAAACTCTCCAGCCACATCACGAAACCAAACAGCACATTGAGCGCCTTGGGTACCGCTAATTCGGCGGTCTCGCTCGTATCGCCCCGCTGTTGCTTCTTGGCGCCGCGTGAAATCATCATCGCCGGCAGCAGTAACGAGACGAACGATGTGCTGCGCACGACGGAAAACCCCGCCTCTTCCATCTTGCGATGCAGGTCGGCGGCATCGTAGCGCCGCACATGGCAGGAATATTCATCCACCTGGCTCCACAGCCACTGATGCTGGGGCACGGTCAACAGCAGGATTCCCCCGGGCTTCAGGGCACGGTGCATCTGCTGGAGCACCACGGTATCGGCCTCGATGTGCTCGAGAACATCGAACGCGCCAATCACTTCGAACTCGTCGATGTAAGGGATTTCGCGCGCATCCATCTGCACGAACTCCGCACCGGGCAAGCGCGAGGAGGCAAACTTCAGCCCGGTCGAGAACATCTCGCTGCCAAGCAACCTGGCCTTCGGAAACGCCGCGGCGACCTGACTCAGAATAAAGCCGGTACCGCACCCGATTTCCAGAAATGAACGCATGCGCGGCGCATATTTCGTCAGCGCCCATGTAATCAACCTGCCACGCGCCCGGAACCAGAAATGGCCGCTTTCAAGATGCGCGTAGGTATCGTAGAAGTCGGCCTTGAAGCCCTCCTCCTTGTCCTCGAGCTCTGGCGCAAACGCGGCAAAACCGTTCTTTCGAGCCACCTGATGTCCACACTGGACGCATGTCCATTGCTCCGAGGCGTACGGCGTCTCGCATTCAGAACAAATCTTCACGCCTGGTTCCCATTCGGTTGGTCATGACGAAAGACGAATAGCTTGAAGACGACGAACAAGAAACCTCCTACAACGAAAATGGCAGCGGCCTGGACCCACTGGTGAGGATATCCCAGCTTGTCGACGAACACCGTCAGCAAGGCCAGGTTGAGCAGGTAGCCGGCTGCGTGCGCCAGACCAAAGCGCCATGCCGTCCCCACGACGTTGCCGCGATGCTCGAACGCCCAGTTGCGGTTGCCCAGGAAGCTGATGCAGATGCCAATCACGTACAGGAAGCTCATGGCCAGCTTGAATGGGATGCCCAGCCACGTCAATGCCAGGTAGGCCGCATAACCGATGGCATTGCAGGCGACGCCGACGACTGCGTAACGGAGCATGGGCCTGATCACGGGCAGCCAGCGCTGCATTGGAATCACTCGTCTCCCCAGACGGCGATCCCGAAACCCGTCTTGCCATAGCCGTTGCCGTTATAAAGCATGTAGCGTCGACCGTCATGATCGAAGACGAACGGGTAACAGATCATTTCCGAATCCCAACCCGATTCCGATACGTCGATTCCCACCTGCTCATCGTGTCGCGTCCATTGCACGCCATCCAACGAGGTCGCGTAGCGGATCCGGTAGGTGGGGCAGTCCTTCGTGGCCCTGGAGCAGAACCACATCCGGTACATGTCCGCATCCTTGATCACGCGCGGCACACCCAGGGCGTACTCGTGTTCGTCACGGAACTCGATGGCAACCGTGCCGTTGCGCTCCCACTCGATGCCGTCGGCGGACTCGGCATACTCGAGATGATAGAAGTGCTTCGCTTCCGCAGGGCCTTGCTCCCATCGCACACAGGAGGTGAACCAGGCCCTGAAGCGTCCGGCTTCGAACTGCACTTCGGGAGTGGCGACGAAGTGAGGAAGATCGCGGGTGCGGTCGATGACGGGGCCGCGGAACAGCCTCTCGAAGCGCTGGGTGGCCTCGTTCCATTCGGCCAGGCCGATGGAATTGCGGATCTTCACCGTCACACCCAGGTTGATCCCGGTGTAGTACAGCAGCTTGCGGCCACCGACGTTGACGATCGAGTTGGGCAAGGCGCCACTGTCGTCGAAACATCCGAGGTCGCCCGGTTCGAGGACCGGATCCGGATGGACGCGCAAGACCTTGGTCGGGTCCCGCATGTCGATCTCGAGGAAGCCGCCGTGTCCGCGATTAGTCTTGTCACGCGATGAGAAATAGATGCGATACAGATCGCCGTTCACCTGCTCGGCAATGGGAATCATCGCGTGTGAATACAACCAATCGCTCTGCCCTTCTGCGCAGAATATCTTTCCTAGTTTTTTCCACATGGGATGTCTTCACGCCAATTATGAGGTTCTTCAGATGTTCCTGACGCGGGTACTCGGCACGCGCGACCGTTCGGTGGCTTGTCCAACGTACACGCCTTCGGCAGCGACATCTCCAAGAATCAGGGCGCCAGCGCCGATGATGCATTTTTCGCCGATGGTGACGTGATCGCGAAGGGTCGCGTTGACGCCGAGAAAACAGCTTTCCCCGATCGTCACACGGCCGGATACGACGATGTGCGAGGCCAGGAAACAGTGGTCCTCGATACGCGAATGATGTCCGACATGATTGCCGCTCCACAGGGTCACGTTGTTGCCGATGCTCACGAAGGGCTGAACGGTATTGTCTTCGAGGATGAAGCAATTCTCGCCGATGTCCTCTGTCAGCACCGTGGCTCGCGAACTGATGTAGCTGACCATTTCGTAGCCCAGCGCCTTGACTGCCAGATATTTTTCCTTGCGGATCTGGTTGAGTTTGGAATAGCCGAGCGCGACGAAAAAGACATACCGGTCTGGCGGGTAGGTCCGGGTGACTTCATCGAATGCCACCACCGGAAATCCCTTGAAGCTCTTGTCGGCCGGCATGTAGTCGGGATCGACGGCAAACGCCTCGACCTGATAGGCGGAGTCGTTGGAAAAATAATAGAGTGCGAGCTCCGCGGCGTCGGTGAGACCAAAAATAATCAGTTTTTTCATTCGATGCTCCGCGCCTCAGCCTGACGGTAGACGTGCCGGACGATAGTGTAGGGTCTCTGCTTGACTTCGGAATAGATCTTGGCGAGATAAATCCCGACCACGCCGACGAATGCGATGATCAGGCCGCCGAGCAGCCAGATCGAAGCCATCAACGACGTATAGCCGCTGGGTGGGCTCGCCAGGAGCAGCCAGTTGACGACGAGAAAAGTCGTGTAGGCGGCCGACAGCAGGAAGATCGCGCAGCCCACGCCGAAGATGCCCACCAGCGGTGCACTGCTGAAGGCAGTGATCGAATTGACCAGTTGCGCCACTTTCTTGCCCAGCGTGTAGGTCGTCTCGTCACGACTGCGCTTGTCGATGACCTGCGCACGCTGATCGAAGCCAGTGATGACCCACAGGCCCGCCATGAACAACTCGCGTTCGTCGTGCTGAATCAGCGCGTCCACATAGCGGCGCGACATCAGCCTGGCGACGACGATATTGTCGGGCATATCCAGCCCGCTGAGGAAACGGAAGAGCTTGTAGAACACCTGCCCGGTCCAGCGCTCGAAGTGCTTGCCTTTTCGCTGCTGCTGGACACCGTAGACCACATCGGCCTTTTCGCGCTCCATCTGCTCGCTGAACGAGAGCAACCATGCCGGATCTTCCTCCAGGTCGCTATCGAGCAGGAAGACACGTTCACCGCGGGCATGTCGCAGGCCCGTCATCATGGCCTTGTGGTGGCCGAAGTTGCGCGAGAGATCGACGACCACCACGTGGTGATCGGCTTCGCTCAACTGGACGGCCAGTTCCAGGCTTGAATCGGGCGAGCCGTCGTTGACCAGTACGATCTCGTAATCGTCTCCAACCAGTTGTTGTGCCGCCTGGCTTGCACGCAGATGGAACTCCTCGATGAACTTGGCCGAGCGGTACAGCGTGGCGACGATGGAAAGCTTCATGCTTTGACATGCCTCATGTAACGGCGCGAGTCCTTGCCGCAATTGAACAGCAGATCCAGGACGGTGACGCCATGGGTGAATTCCCCCCAGAGTTGCGGATACTCGGGGAAGCCGGCGTAATCGAACCATTGCAGCGCAATGCCGGCGTCGTCGAACAGCGGCGCCTCGATGTAGTCCTTTGCCGCCGGCCCCGACAGGTAGTGCGTCGCACCGGCCTGCTGACAAAGGTCCACCAGGCGGGCAGTCCGGGTTTTATCGCTGGCAGACTTATAGTCCCAGCAATTGGTAATGCGGGTTCCAATACCGATGTATCGGCAAATCGCTTCCATGAACTTGCGGTTCATCGACGACAGCCCCGTGTGGGTCTCCGCCAGATAGAGCGGCTCGAGCCACTGGGCGACCTCATCGAAGAAAGGCGCTCGCCGATAGTTGCTCTGCAGCGTTTTCCAGTGTTTGACCTGCCAGGCAGGGGCCAACTCGACATCGCGAATGCGGCGACTGATGCCTTGCCCGACAGGCACGCTGAGCCACTGGACGCCTTGCGGCGTCTTGATCTGGTTGCGATTGCGCCAGTCGTTCTTGGTGAACTGCATGTCGTCGTAGAGGATGAACTCATCGACCGCAGCGATCATGTCGAAATAGCCCTTCCAGGGTATGTAGTTCGACTGGAGAATCGCGACGGTCTTCATGGCTGCTTGACGCTCGCGTCCCAGGCGCCCGGGAAGTAACACCCCTGGCATTTTGCCTGCGCGACCTGCTGGAGATGGAAGGAAATGCAGAACAACAGCGCCAGCGCCCAGAAACGCAATGCAGCCGGTGAAGGTTTGAATGCAAAATTCAGAACGATCGCGACGAAAACCGGTGCCATCAGCAGGTAGTCATACAGGTACGGATGAATGGCAACGGCCTGCGGCCACAGCAGGCCGGTCATCACGTATTGCGAAAAAAGCAGGAAGTAGAACATGCCAATGCCGGCCAACGGGGAGCTCCCCGCCGGTGCCGCAACGCCGGCAGGTTCACGCCGTTTGATCATGCGCAAACAGGCCAACTGGGCTACCAGGAACAGGATCGGCACGGCAATGGTCCCAAATGGCCGCGGGAACTGCGGAACAAGTACCGACTTCAGGACGTTGGTGAAATACGTGGTGTCGCCATCCAGGCCAGCGCGAAACAGCCAGCTGCTGTTGGACGAGGTGAAACCCAGCGCCTTCGATATCAGCGGGGACGGCAGATAGAAGGCAACGGCCGCAACGAGGGCCACCAATGCCAGACGACACATCCGTCTGTCGAGACCGTCGCTGCGGCATGCCCAAACCAGCAAGGCGAGGCCCAGCAACGCTGCCGAGATCGGAGTAAACACGGCAAACAACACGATCACTGTCATGACCGCCGTGGACCGTTCCTGATTTTTCCAGATAAAGAACGCAGCCAGCGCCTGGGACGCAAATATCAATGGGAACGTATTGTCGACGTTGAATCGGGCCGAAGAAATCCAGAATCCCGGCATCGACACCATGAATACGACCGATAACAGAATCAGCAGTCCCTGACCGAATGCCAGGCGCTTTTCCACCAGACGGGACAGAAAAAAGAACGTAACGCCTGCCAGCGAAATGATGTTCAGGAAAGCCCCTGTCACTCTCATCGGTAATGCCGACACATACATTTCCACTTTATAGAGGGCGTACATGTAGAACAGATAAGCCGTGGAGTGGTTGGAATACGCGATCTTTTTTGCGTAGTCCTCCATCGAATAGAAGACGAGGAAGCCGTGCTGCGAAAAAGCGTGTTGCTCCCAGATGGGGAACGTGAAGTTTCTCAGGCGCTCGGGCTGGGTCGCAATCTGGCTTGCCGCTTCCCGGAAGCCCAGGGAGTAGACCACGCCGATGGTTATGACGATTGCCAGCAAGTATAAGCAGGAGAAAAGCTTATTATTTTTTATAAAGATCATCTGTTCCAGTATTCGCAATACGCTTGGGATAATGGGTGCCAGTGCGGGAGGCCCAACGCGGCATTTGCTGCCAAACGAGGTAGAATCGGGTAGCGATCGGGGGAAAGGCCCGTAGTATAAGGGATTACGGTCAGGCGGCAGCGCGATCATAATCTAGATGTACGGTCTGGTGAAGCGCTCCTCGTAGTGAATGGCGAATTGATTCTTCGTGCTTTTCCTGCCGGCACCCTACAAAACTAAGCCCCTGCAAAACTGCAGGGGCTTAGTTGTTTCCGGGGTCTGTAAAAGCGCTTTTAATGCCCCGCGCTCTGCCCACCATCCACATGCAGGATTTCGCCGGTAACGAACTTGGCGCCGTCCAGATACACGACCGCTTGCGCAATGTCATCGACCTCGCCCATGTGCCCGACCGGGTGCAGGCTGCCCAGTGCTGCGTGAGTTTCCTCGCCATGCATCGGGGTCTTGATGATGCCTGGGCTGACCGCGTTCACCCGGATCCCGCGCTTGGCGTATTCGATGGCCAGGGATCTGGTTGCCGCGTTGAGGCCGCCTTTGGTCAGCGATGCAAGCACCGATGGCACGCCGTCGATGGCGTGGTCCACCAGGCTGGTGGTGATGTTGACGACGTGGCCGCTGCCCTGTTTTTCCATCTCGGCGATGGCGAGTTGGGTGATGTAGAAGAAGCCATTGACGTTCACCGACAACACATTGGCGTAGTCTTCTGCGGTGTACGCGGTGAAGGGCTTGGCGATGAAGATCCCGGCGTTGTTGACCAGGGTATCGATGCGACCGAAACGGGACATCGCTTCACGGATGACACGCTGGGCGGTTTCCGGCTCGCCGATGTCACCGGCCACGGTGAGAATGTCCGGATCGCTGGACGGTTTGATCGAGCGCGAAGTGGCGACGATCCGGTAACCGAGTTCACGAAAGGCTTTGACCATACCGTCGCCGAGACCCTGGGACGCACCGGTGATGACGATGACCTTTTTCGAAATGCTCATGATGAAGACCTCTGACAATCAAGAATGGGGGTAGAAAATCGGTAATCAGGCTTCGGCCGGTGCCTTGGCCATTTGTCGCAACATCTGTTCGTAGTACTCGACCGATTGCGAACCGGACACCAGGTGGTGACCGTTGAGCACCATCGCCGGGACCGAATTGATGCCGCGCTGCTGGTAATACGTTTCAAGCTCCCGCACTTCGTCGGCGAACGCACCGGACGCCAGCACCTCTTGTGCACTTGCCCCATCCAGCCCCGCTTCAGTCGCCAGCCGCACCAGGGTTTGCTGATCGCTCGGGTTCTGGCCCGCGCTGAAGTAGGCCTGTAGCAACACCTTCTTCAGCTCGACCTGCCGCCCTTCCTGCAACGCCCACAGCAACAAGCGGTGCGCATCGAAGGTGTTGTAGAAATGTGTGCGCTTCTCCAGATCGAATTTGAAACCGATGGCCTCGCCGCGAGCGATCTGCATGGCCTTGCCAGCAGCGACTTCGTCGGCGGTTCTGCCGTACTTGCGCATCAAGTGCTCGACCGCTTGCTCACCTTCGACCGGCATGTTCGGGTTCAGCTCGAACGGCTTGTAGGTCAGCTCGACCGAGACTTCCCCGGCCACGTTCTCGATTGCCTGCTCCAGCGCCGTCGCTCCCAGCGCGCACCAGGGGCACACCACATCGGAGATGAAATCGATGGTGACCGACGCCGTCATGACTTGCCCTCCGCCTCGGCCAGTTGCTTGCGGTACTGAGTGGTGGTGATACCGGCGTAACCCCAGTTATCGGTGTCGACTTCCTCGATCACGATGTGGGTCAGGTCAGGGCGTTTGTTGAGGACGCGTTCCAGTGTTTCAGTGATTTCGGCAATCACCTGAGCTTTCTGCTCAGTGGTAACACCATCGCGGGTGATGCGTACGGTTACGAAAGGCATGAGGGAAACTCCAGTGACCTTCCCGTCGGGATGATGGGAGAGGCGTTGGAGATGAATGTAGGGGGTTATGTCAGGGTGAAAAAGGTGGGGGCGGGAACTTCATTCGTTACGTGGTGTAATGAATAAAGGAGTAGGCATACAAATGGGCTGGCGCCCATCGAGAGACCTGCCGAGCTTCTCAATTTCGGCGATGTGTTTAGAAGGGAATATGCCTTCTTAGCTAAATCGCTTGAAGGTCACGCAATGCCTCAGGATGCTGACTCGCCACACGCAACAGCGTCTGCGCCGCTCCCGTCGGTTGCCGCCGCCCCTGCTCCCAATCCTGCAACGTTCGCAAACTGACTCCAATCAGCTTGGCGAATGCGCTTTGAGATACACCGACTTTGGCCCGCGCTTCAGCTGCTGCAGACAACGGCACCTCTGTCACACGAGCGGCTTTGCCCGCTTTCATTTGACGCACAGAATCCAGCAAGTCCTGCTGGAATTGCTCCAGTTCATTGACCATTGCTGATTTCCTCCTTCAGTTGCTTGAGGAAGGCTGCGGGTAAATTGTCGAACTTCGCCTTGGTGTAGGCGATTAACAACCAGATTGAGCCTTCAGAAAGCGTGTTGTAGTAAATGATACGGGTACCGCCTCGTTTGCCCATCCCGCTACGGGACCAACGGACCTTGCGAAGACCACCGCTGCCAGGAACCACGTCGCCGGCCAACGGATTAGCTGCCAGCCAGGTAATGAATTCATGACGTTCGCCATCGTCCCAGATGGATTCAGCATAACGCTTGAAAATTTCGGTTTCGATAATCGTGAACATGAACATGAACATGAACATGAACATGAACATGAACCTAACTATACGGCATTGCCGTATATGCGAGCAATCGATTTGAAGTGCTAAGACGTGTCGCAATTTTTCACTTTTTGCGACACGTCTTCCGAACATGTCGCCGCGGACGACACGTTCGCCAGACGTGTTACCAAAATCGAGTTTTGACGACATGAGCACATCAACAGCACAAAAAAGCCCCGAACCAGTCGGGGCTTCTTCACTCTCAGCCTTGCATCAGGCCTCGACACCACAACCCATCATCAAAAAATATTGATCGGGTAATCCACAAACACACGCACTTCGTTGCCGCTGACGTTGTACTCGCTCGACTTCTGCGACACGCGCAGGACCGAGCTGCGCAGTTTCACGCTGAGGTCTTTGGCCGGGCCGCTTTGGACGACGTATTTGATCTGATTGAAGATCTCGCGCTCGGTGCCGCCTTCGCTGGTGGAGGTGGTGATGTTGTCACCGCGCACGTAGGCGAAGTTGTAGCTCAGGCCCGGTACACCGAAGGTGCTGAAGTCCAGGCCGTAGCCAAGCTGCCAGCTGCGTTCGTCTTCGGCATTGAAGTCCGACCAGTAAGAGTTCGCCAGGTAGATGGTGTTGCCACCGTCGCCGACGCGACCCTGGTCTTTCTGGTAGCCGCCGTAGGCGTAGCCCAGGTTGCTGTCGCCGGTGCTGCGCTGGTGCGCGAGGGTGAACGAGTGCGGGCCGGTGATGAAGGTGGCCGCCAGGCTCCAGATCTTGTTGTCGTCGCCGGTGATACCGTTGTCGCGGACGTAGGAATCGTCCAGCTTGGTGCGGTAGCCGTTGAAGTCCAGGGTCAGGGACTGATCCTTGTCGATCGGAAACACGTAGTTGGCGTTCACGTATTGTTTCTTCAGCACGTCTTCGACGTCGGAAGCGTAGAGCGCGGCCTTGAATTGCTCGGTGAACTGGTAGCTACCGCCCAACACGTTGATCGACTTCAGGCCACCGCTGTCGCGGCCTTCAGCGCTTTTACGCGATTCGGCGGTGAAGCGACCGGCGTCCAGTTGCAGGCCTTTGATCTCCCCGGAGGTGATCAAGGTACCGGTGTAGCTTTCCGGCAGCAGGCGCGAGTTGTCGTAGTTCAGCACCGGCAAGGCCGGCATCTGGTCACCGTAAGTCAGGGTGGTGCTGGACAGGCGGAACTTGATCGCTGCGCCGCCCTTGGACAGGTCGTCCGCCGGCTCGCCGCTGGCGCCCTTCTTGAAGAAGTCGATGCCTTGCGCGCCGCTACGGTCTTCGCTGCGTTCCAGGTTCAGGGCGTACAGGCCGAAAGCGTCCACACCCACACCGACGGTGCCTTGGGTGAAGCCGGACGAGAACGTGCCGATGGCCGCCTGGCCCCACTCGGATTTGTCCGGGTTACCGTCTTTGTAATCACGGTTCATGTAGGCATTGCGCAGCAGCACTTTGAGGCTGCTGTCTTGAACAAAACCCTTGGATTCGGCCTGGTCGTTAGCCATGGCCTGTGAAGCGCTCAAAATCCCCAGAGCGATCAGGCTGATTCGCTTGTTCAACATTTTGTTTTTTTCCTTAGTACGGTTGATACGCGCTGTGTCGAACGGCTGAAACGGCGCTATCGCGCTCTTTTTTCAAGGCGAAAACAAAAAGGCCCGCCCACGATTTCTCGCGGCGGGCCTTTTTATTGTTTTCGAGTCGTGGCGGTCGGCCACAGGCGTTGGGCCGAATCGTAGCTGCGAGCTCAACAATGTGTCAATTTCATGAATCGTCTACAAACAGGCAAAAAACGTCTAGGAAGTTGCTTTACGCGGCAGGATTATTCAATCGACGCAGCCATCCAGGCCACAGGCTGCTACGGGACCGGATGAGTGCTGCTCCGGCGACGACTGACCCAGCCATTGCGCAAACGCCTGGGGTTTACCCAGCCATGGCCCGATATCGATCAGGGTGAATTGCTCATCGTGCTCAAGCACCAGGGTCGGAAAACCCTGCCCGCCAACCTTGGCCAGTAACGCCCGGCTGTCCCGGATATGGCTTTCGGTGTCGACCATCCTGAAGGCTCTTTCGAAGTCTTGAGGATCCAGCCCCATGCCGTGGGCCAGTTCAAACAAGACCGACTCGTCGGCGATGCGGCGCCCTTCCACGTAGTGAGCACTTTGCAGACGCCCCAGCAACTCCAGCCCGCGACCGGCCATTTGCTCGGCAGCCAGCACCGCGGCGATGGGTGGAGTCGAGTCGAATACGGCAGTGTGATCACGCAACAAACCTTCGAAATAGGCTTCGCCGAACGGCTGCCCGCTGTATTCGGCAATGCGCCGGTCGTGAGGCATGACGTAACTGCGCAGTTGTGGCGAAACCTTTTGCCGATTGGCCCCCGTCATCATGCCGCCACCGTGGGCAAGCACCGGCAGCACAGCCTGGGCGGCTTGCACCAGCGGTTTGGCGCCGTAGCACCAACCGCACAACGGGTCGTAGATGTAATGCAGGATCATGGGAAAGCTCCGACAGAAACTCAGGAAAATTCGATGTCGACAGGTTAGTGCCACAACGGTCCCGGAAAAACGCCGGATCGGCTTTCAGTCTGTTGCTTGAATCGGTCGAATGGCTGCGCAAACACTTTGTATGGATTCAGACATAATTCGAAACAATCAAATGAGATAAATTCTCAATAACGACTAACGGCGGTAAATGACAAGCATTACTATTCGCACCCTCCAGATGCTTCAACCTAAAAATCCTACGGATGCGCTCTTCAATGCCTGCCCCTTTTCGCCTTGCGCCCTACAGCCTTGGGCTCTCTGCCTTGTTGTCTGCCGGTTTTTCCTACGCTGCACCGACCACCCTGCCTGCCACCTCGATCAGCGCCGAAGCTGAAGCCGACGACCCGCGCGTGACCCAAACCAGCACGGCGACCCGGACTGCTACACCGGTGCGCTACGTGCCACAAGCCATCGACTCGATCAAAACCTCGAACGTAGTGGATTACGGCACCAACGATCTAGGCACCGCGCTCAGCGGCATCCCCAACGTCAGCAGCGGCGCCGACACTCGCTTCGACAGCCTGCGCATCCGTGGTTTCGACGCCAGCAACGACTTCTATCTCGATGGCATTCGCGACGACAGCCAGTACGTGCGCGACTTGCACAACATTGAACGCATCGACGTTCTGAAAGGCCCCGCCGCCGTGCTGTATGGCCGTGGCAGCCAGGGCGGCATCGTCAACCGGGTGAGCAAACTGCCAGAGTTCGGTCGCCGCTCGACCATCGAGGCCCAGGGTGGCAGCGAGGACTTGCGCAGCCTGTATGCCGACCTCAGCACCGACCCGTCCGAGAACATCAGCCTGCGCCTGAACATGGGCAACATGGACGAGAACAGCTTCCGCGATGGCGTGAGCGGCAATCGCCAGCTGTTCGCGCCTTCGATGAGCTGGCAGCTGACGCCCGACCTGAACTGGCTGGTGCAGTACGAATACAGCCGCTACAACCGCACGCCTGATCGTGGCGTTCCAGGGGTCAACGGTCGCCCGGCCGACGTAGGACGCGATACCACTTATGGCAGCGAAAACGACTTCATCGATGACAAGGCGCAATCCCTGCGCTCGAAACTCACTTATGAACTGAGCGACAACTGGCAACTGCGCCAGACCTTGGGTGTGTTCAAGCTAAACAGCGATTTCGACAATACCTACCTGACCGGCTACGTCCCGGCCACCAACAAGGTCACACGCCAGCACTGGCAGCAGGACCTGAACACCCGCAACGTCTATAACAACGTCGAACTCGAAGGTGGCTTCGATACCTTCGGCCTCGAGCACCGCCTGCTCACCGGCATCGAAATCGGCAGCCAGCGCCGCGACCCGCTGCTGTACACCGCCGCCACTTCCGGGCCGGGCAGTTCAGCGGTGCCGGCGCTGGACCTGAACAACCCCGACCGCAATTTGCGCCATACCGGGCGCATGGTGGTGTCGAGCAACACCCACACCGAGGTCGAGAGCCGTGCGGTGTATGTGCAGGATCAACTGCGCCTGAACGATCAATGGCAATTGCTCGCCGGCCTGCGTTACGACACGTTCGATATCGAGTCGACCAACAAGGTGCGCAATATTTCCGAAGACAGTGACAGCCACAGTACCAGCCCCCGCGTTGGCGTGGTCTGGACGCCGCTGCAAAATCACTCCTTCTACGCCTCCTGGAGCAAGACCTTCTCGCCGGTCGGCGGTGGCTTGATCGGCATCACCCCGGGCGCGGCCGGCAACAGTAACGACCTGAGCCCCGAGCGGACCAAGCAGAAGGAAATCGGCGTGAAAAGTGACTGGCTCGACGATCGCCTGAGCACCACGCTGGCCATCTATGAGCTGGAACTCTACAACCGCCGCACCAGCGATCCGAACAACCCGACCATCACCCTGCTCACTGGCCTGCAACGTTCACGCGGGATCGAGTTGACCGCCGCCGGCAAAATTACCGGCAACTGGTACGTACGCGGTGGCGTGGGTCTGCAGGACGCAACGATCGAGAAAGACAACAACGGCCTGGAAGGCAAGCGCATCAACAACGTGGCCAAGCACAACGGCAGCCTGTTCCTGACCTGGAAACCGGAAATGGGCTGGTACGCCGAAACCGGTCTGACCCTGGTTGGCGACCGTTATGCCGACAACCTCAACACTACCGTATTGCCGGGCTATGGTCGCTGGGATGCGTTGGCCGGTTTCCGCCAGAAGGATTGGGATTTGCGCGCAGCGCTGAACAACATCAGCGACAAGACGTATTACTCCTCGGCGACCAGTGCGTTCCAGATCCAGCCGGGGGCGCCGCGTAGCCTGGTGGTGACGGGCACTTACAGCTTCTAAACACCACAACACTTGTAGGAGCTGGCGGCAAAACCGTTGGACAAAAAAAAGCGCTGCCATCCCGGCAGCGCTTTTTTATCAATCCGTTGTTGTTCTTCTTATCCTTCCATCACATCCCACAACGCATCCAGTTCCGCCTCGCTGAACAAGCCAGCAGGGTAACGCTCGATCATCGTCCGGCGCGGATCAGTTTCGCTGATCTGACGCGTTCCATTGGACTTGAACCAGTGCGCCAGAATCTGGAGCGATTCGCTGTTTACGGCCAGGGGATGCAACGCCTTGTCGCTCACCACATTCACTTCGGCGTTCATTTCAGCGCTCTCTCCCGGTTTGTGAGCGGCTAACTTATCCAAGGTTTATGACAGAACATCGAAGTCCTCCCCTCCCCCGAGTTACACCAGCAGAGATACAAGAGCTGTGCCAAGGTTTCTGAAGTGTGGCCAAGTGGATACAAAAAAGCCCGCAACCCTGAAGGGCTGCGGGCTCTGTGCAATGTCGGAGGCGGATCTACAGCTTGAGGAATTTCGCAATCAACTCAAGCTGTTACAACCTCACTCACTCTTTGTGCGGCGCCGGTTGCTGCTGGGTAAGGCAGTGAATATTGCCGCCCCCCAGTAACAGTTCGCGACCAGGCACCATCACCACTTCATGCTGTGGGAACAGGCTCTGCAGGATCTCCCTGGCCGGGCCATCCTGCGGGTCGTCGAAGCACGGCGCGATGATGCCGCCGTTGACGATCAGGAAGTTCACGTAGGAACCGGCCAGACGAACCGTCGGGTTGCGTTCCTGAGTACCATCGACCGGATCGACACCGGCGCACTCTTGCTCGGTCGCAAACAACGGACCCGGAATCGGCATCTTGTGCACCGTGAACGGGCGGCCCTTGGCGTCGGTGCTGCTTTGCAGCACTTTCATCGCCGCCTGGCAGCGCGGGTAGTTCGGGTCCTGTGGATCATCGGTCCAGGCCAGCAGCACTTCACCCGGGCGCACGTAGCAGCAGAAGTTATCCACATGGCCGTCGGTTTCGTCGTTGAACAAGCCGTCCGGCAACCAGATGATTTTATCCACAGCCAGGTTCGCACTCAGCACCGCTTCGATTTCCGCGCGATTCATGTGCGGGTTGCGATTGCGGTTGAGCAGGCATTCTTCGGTGGTGATCAGGGTGCCTTCGCCATCGACGTGAATCGAGCCGCCTTCCAGCACGAAACCTTCGGTGCGGTAGCGCGGGCTGCGCTCGATCTCGAGGATCTTGCCGCCGACCTGCGAGTCACGGTTCCACGGCGAATACAGGCCGCCATCAAAACCGCCCCACGAATTGAAGTCCCAGTTCACGCCACGGACTTCGCCATTGTTGTTGATGACGAAAGTCGGGCCGGTGTCGCGGACCCAGGCGTCGTCGCTGGACATTTCCACTACGCGGATATTCGGCACGTCCAGGCGGGCACGGGCGTTTTCGTACTGGCCGGCGGAAACCGCCACGGTCACCGGTTCGAAACGGGCGATGGCCTTGGCCACTGCAACGTGCGCGGCTTGCGCCGGCTTGCCACCCAGGCGCCAGTTGTCCGGGCGCTCGGGCCAGATCATCCAGGTTTGGGTTTGGGGTGCCCATTCGGCTGGCATGTAGAAGCCGTCGGCGCGAGGGGTGCTGTTCAACGTGGTCATGGCTCAGGACTCCGGAATGGCTTTGATACCTGAAAAAATTGGAAGCGCAGTGGTACACGCCGTGGACTGTGCCACTTTATATCCGATAAATATCGGCTTTTAAAGCACCATACATCCAGCAATACAAAAACAATCGATGAAAAGCCGATATCAATCGAACTAACACCACCCTCCATGTGGGAGCGAGCTTGCTCGCGATAGCGGTCATTCAGTCGAAAAAACTGTGACTGACATGGCCTCATCGCGAGCAAGCTCGCTCCCACAGAGGTCAGTGTTTACAGCCCTTGCGCGAGCACCTTCGACAGCATGTCCACGAAGAAGTCCACGCTCTGCCGTGAAGTGACCATCGGTGGCTTGATCTTGAGGATGTTCAGGTAATCGCCGGTCGGCTGCATGAAGATCCCCAGCTCACGCAAGCGATCGCACAGTGCGGTGGTTTCTTCGGTGGCCGGCTCCAGGGTTTCGCGGTTGCGGATCAGTTCGACGCCCAGGTAGAAACCGGAACCGTGCACCGCGCCCACTAACGGATGAATATCGATCAAGGCTTCGAGCCGCTTCTTGAAGTGCCCGCCAACAACCTGGGCGTTCTCCCAGAGTTTTTCTTCTTCCATCACATCCAGCACGGCCATGCCGACCTGGCAACTGACCGGGCTGCCACCGGCGGACGAGAAGAAGTAACCCTCGGCTTCCAGCGCCTCGGCGATTTCCCGGCGAGTGATGACCGCGCCCAGTGGCTGGCCGTTGCCCATGCCCTTGGCCATGGTGATGATGTCCGGCACCACGCCCTGCTCTTCGAAGCCCCAGAAAAAATCGCCCATGCGCCCGTAACCGACCTGTACTTCATCGGCGATGCACACGCCGCCCCGGTCCCGGACCATGCCATAGACTTGTTGCAAATAGCCCGGTGGCAGCGAAATGCCGCCGGCATTGCCATACACCGGCTCGCAGATAAAACCGGCCAGTTGGCGTTTCTGCTCGGCGATTTTCGCCAGGTTGTGTTCGACGCTGCGCACATAATCCGGCGCGCTGTCGGGGCCACGGAACTCACCGCGATAGGTGTTTGGCGCGGTCACCGGGTGTACCCAGTCCGGGCGGCTGCTCAAGGCCTTGGGGTTGTCGGCGATCGAGGTCGACACCGAATCCGCGCCCACCGTCCAGCCGTGATAAGCCTCCAGCACACTGAGCATGTCGCACCCGCCGCTGTAGGCCCACGCCAGGCGAATCGCCAGGTCGTTGGCCTCGCTGCCGCTGTTGACCAGGAACACGCGGTCCATGCCGTCCGGTGACAGTTTCAGCAAACGTTCGGAGAACTCGGCCACGGCCGCGTAGTTGAAGCGCGAGTTGGTGTTGAGCAACGACCATTGGCGACTGGCGACCGCCGCCATGCGTGGATGGCCGTGCCCCAATACCGCAACGTTGTTGAGCATGTCGAGGTAGGAACGCCCCTGCATGTCGATCAAATGGTTGCGCCAGCCACGCTCGATGCGCGGCGGGTCGACGTAATAATGTTTTTGCGTGCGGGCGAAACTGGCGTCGCGCCGGGCCAGCAAGGTCGCGCCATCGAGTTCCGGCTCGGCGTCACACGCCAGCCCCAGCAGAGCCGCCGGTGACGGGCACAGTGCCTGCCAGGCGGCGGCGCGTGATGGCGTGCAGAACAACGGCGCATCGATCGACGCGCCACGGCACAACTGTACGAGCAAAGGTCCGCTGACCGAGCCCAGCACCTGGCCTTTGACCAGTGCCGCGCCGCTGTGCAGCGACGGTGTGACGCCCCAAAGCCGCACACTCAATTGCGGGCCGTCCAGTTGCAGCACGCCCGCCGACGGGTGATGCACCACCCCGGCAAACGGCGCTTCGACCGCCGTGCCCAGCGGCACACGCAACTCGACATGCAACGGGCAAGTGTCAGGCTCAACGTCGCTGTCAGGGCGGGTGTGGGACAGCCGGTACTGTCCGTAACGACTGGCCGCCAGGCCATGTGCCGCGGCTGCTTCATCCAACAGGCGCTGATCGACGCCCTCCTGCTCCCAGTTCCCGGCCTCGAAATGCGGGCTGAGCACACCCAGGTCGATAAGGGCGAACTCACGCCCCACCAGGCTCGGCAACAGCGGCGCAAAGCCCTCGCTGCCGATGGCCGCAAGACTCTGGCCGACGGCCGTGAGGATCGCCGCTTCCATCAATGCCAACGGTACCGACGTGGCCACACGGAAGATTTCCCATTCATGGACCAGGTTATCGCGGCTGTAGGCATTGCCCGGATCGATGCTGACCTGCTGTTCGCCGCTGAGCACCAACACCGCCGCACGGGCCACGATCAGCGGCCACAGCGCCAGCAGTTCTTCGTGTTGCAACGGGTTGACCGCGTGATAGGCCTGGATTGCCGGCAAAATGCAGAACGGATCGCCCTCGCCATGATGCAGCAGCGCGGCGCAGGTCACCGACAGATCGGTAATGCGCCAGGTGCGCACCAGGTCGCCGAAATCGATCACGCCTTGCAGCTGCCAATGGCGTTGCGCATCACGCTGCCACACCACGTTGTCGTCGGTGATGTCCATGTGAATGGCCTGCACCGGCAATCTGGCTTCCAGTGGCTGCAAATGCCGCTCGGCTTGCGCGGACGCTTCGACGATCAGTTTGCGCCGGGCTTCATCCTTGATCACCGGCAGCGAGTGCGCGATCAGGGCGTGAGCATGGCGGGCGTCCCATTGCAGGGTGCGCACCAGGCCCGGATGGTCGAAGTCCGCCAGGGCCAGGTCCATTTCACCGCACAGACGACCGAAGCCGGCCACCACCGTCGGGTTGAAATACTCGAGGCTGGTCAACGGCTGGCCTTCGATGTAGTCGAGCAGGCGAACGTGGACTGCCTGGCCAGCAACCTCCAGAGACAGCAGGTCTGCGCCGTTTTTCGCCGCGATGACACGCGGCACATGCACATCCGGGTGCTCGCCCAGATGCTTGAGCCCGGCATGCTGTGCCTGGAGCTCGACCACTGCGTAGTCGCCACGGCAGATTTTCAGGACGAAACGCCCGCGGTCGCTGTCGACTCGGTAGTTCAGGTCCTGCTGGCTGCCAAGGGCCTGCAACTTGCCACTGAACCCGTAATGTTCTTCCAGCAGTTCCAGCGCCTGCTGCGCAGACACCTGCGGGCTGGGCAAACTGGCGCGATGAATCAACGTGGCGAGCGGCATACAACGACCCCTGAAATTTTATTAGGCGCCTATATCGCCACTGCTTCGGGCGATACGCAACCCCCCGGGGCCGGCATGGCGCCATTTGGTGAAAGCGGGCTTTGTTCTGGTACTCGCCTCGATCAGCACTTTGCGCAAGAATGGCGGCCATTAAACGCACACTGCTGGAGAGCCACCATGAATGTTGTGACCACCGACCTGCCCGGTGTTCTGATCCTCGAACCCAAGGTCTTTGGTGACGAACGTGGTTTCTTCTACGAGAGTTTCAATGCCCGGGCCTTCAAGGAAGCCACCGGACTGGAAACTGAATTCGTTCAAGACAACCACTCCCGTTCGCAGAAGGGCGTGCTGCGCGGCCTGCATTACCAACTGGAAAATACCCAGGGCAAACTGGTGCGCGTCACGGCAGGTGAAGTGCTGGACGTCGCCGTGGATATCCGTCGCAGCTCGCCGCACTTCGGTAAATGGGTCGCCGTGCGACTGTCCTCCGACAATCATCGCCAGCTCTGGGTCCCGGAAGGTTTTGCCCACGGGTTCGTGGTCTTGAGCGAGTTTGCCGAGTTCCTGTACAAAACCACCGACTACTACACGCCGGCGGCCGAGCGCAGCATTCGCTGGGACGACCCGCACCTGGCCATCGACTGGCAACTGCAAGGCACGCCGCAGCTGTCGGCGAAAGATCAGGCCGGGGTATTTTTCAAGGACGCCGACGTCTTTGCCTGACGCTAGCCCAACAAGATGCCGCTGACCCAAGGCCGACAAGCCTAGGCATAATGCGCCTGTACCCACAGGCGCATGCTGCTCATGAAACCGACCCTTCCTCCCAGACCCCGTTGGCGCAGCCTGGCCCTGCTGGCACTGTGCCTGGCGCCGTTGCTGTGGCCGCTTGAGCATCTGGCCGAGCGCTATTACCGCAGCGAGCTGGCCAGCCAGAATCGCCAGACCCTCGACCTCTATGTCGCCAACCTGCTGGGCACCCTGCATCGCTATGAAGTGTTGCCACAGATCCTTGGCGACCTGCCGGCCCTGCGTGCCGTAGTCGGGGCGCCGGACGATAGCGTCACCCAGGGCAATGCCAACCGCCTGCTGAAAAACATCGCGACCCAGACCGGCGCTGAAGTCATGTACCTGATGGATGCCACCGGCAAGACCCTGGCCGCCTCCAACTGGGACAAGCACGACAGTTTCGTCGGGCGCAATTTTTCCTTTCGGCCGTATTTCAGCGAAGCCATGGCCGGGCGGCTCGGGCGCTTTTTCGGCCTGGGCACGACCTCCGCCAAGCGCGGTTACTTTTTCGCCGCCGGGGTGCGCGACGGCGAAAAAATCGTTGGCGTGCTGGTGGTCAAGGTCGACCTTGACCACACCGAAAGCCTCTGGGGCAAAACCCCGGAACAACTGCTGCTGACCGACCACAATGGCGTGGTCATCCTCACCTCGCGACCGGAGTGGCGATTCCGCTCGACCCGCCCGTTGAGCGAGGACGAAAGCAAGGCCATCACTGCGATCCAGCCCTATCCGACCCGCGACCCAAAACCGCTGAAGCTCAATCCCAATGCCTGGCTGACCCAGACCCAGCCAATCGCCGAAACCGGCTGGAATGTCAGCATCCTCGCCCCGCGAACCTTGATCGACCGCCCGGTGCGCACGGTGGTGGCCATCGGCGGTGCAACCCTGCTGGTACTGATGCTGTTGCTTGGCCTGATGATGCAGCGCCGTCGCCACTACCTCGAACGCATCGACTTCGAAGGCAAGGCTCGCCGCGAGCTGGAAGGCCGGGTCGCCGAGCGCACCAGCGATCTCGAAGGCCTGAACCGGCGCCTGAAACAGGAAGTGCTGGAGCGCGAACAGGCCCAGCAGGAGCTGGTCCGCGCCCAGGATGATCTGGTGCAGGCCGGCAAATTGTCGGCACTGGGCACCATGTCGGCGAGCATCAGCCACGAACTCAATCAACCGCTGGCAGCAATTCGCAGCTACGCGGAAAACGCCGAAGTATTGCTCGATCACCAGCGCACCGACGATGCCCGCGGCAATCTCAAGCTGATCAGCGAACTGACCGGGCGCATGGCTTCGATCATCGCCCACCTGCGCGCCTTTGCCCGGCGCGACCGGCATGCCCCGGAAAGCGTCGCCCTGCAACCGGCGCTGGACGATGCCCTGGCCTTGCTGGCCAAGCGCCGACGCAGCATGGAAGTCGAACTGATCCGCGACTTGCCCGCCGCCACCCTGTGGGTCGAGGCCGGGGAAACCCGCCTGCGCCAGGTACTCGGCAATCTGCTGGCCAACGCCCTGGATGCCCTGACGGAAAAAGGCCCGCCACGTAAACTCTGGCTAAGTGCCCAATCCACGGCCGAAGGCGTCAACCTGTACATTCGCGACAATGGCC
The DNA here is from genome assembly GCF_054668285.1 of Pseudomonas sp. S2_H10. NCBI lineage: Bacteria > Pseudomonadati > Pseudomonadota > Gammaproteobacteria > Pseudomonadales > Pseudomonadaceae > Pseudomonas > Pseudomonas sp. S2_H10. The sequence continues at coordinate 3,936,957 of NZ_CP162754.1, read as the reverse complement.
CCGGCTTTTGCATGGAAGCCCTCGGACGTGCCAGCGAGCCGTTCTACACCACCAAGACCCGCACCCAGGGCCTTGGCCTGGGGCTGGCGATTTGCGAAACCCTGATGCGCGCCTTCGGCGGTGAACTGTCGTTCGCCAATCACAAGGAGGGCGGCGCCCTGATTACCCTGAAGCTGCGCGCAGGCGCACCGGGCGTGAGCCTGCAACCGTCCGAGGACCGAAGTGCATGACCATCGACAACCGCGTTCAGGTCGTGTTGATCGACGACGATCCCCACTTGCGCCAGGCCCTGAGCCAGACGCTGGATCTGGCCGGCCTGAAGATCCTGCCGCTGGCCGAAGCCAAGGGCCTGGCCGCGCAACTGGAGCGCGACTGGCCGGGAGTGGTGGTCAGCGACATCCGCATGCCCGGCATGGACGGCCTGGAACTGCTGAGCGAACTGCACGCCCAGGACCCGGAGCTGCCGGTGCTGTTGATCACCGGCCACGGCGATGTGCCGCTGGCGGTGCAGGCCATGCGCGCCGGGGCCTATGACTTTCTGGAAAAGCCGTTTGCCAGCGACGCCCTGCTCGACAGCGTGCGCCGGGCGTTGGCCCTGCGCCGGCTGGTGCTGGACAACCGCAGCCTGCGCTTGGCCTTGAGCGACCGCAATGAACTGAGCGCCCGCCTGGTGGGCCACTCACCTTCGATGCTGCGCCTGCGCGAGCAGATCGGCGCCCTGGCCGCGACCAAAGCCGATGTGCTGATCCTCGGCGAAACCGGCGCCGGCAAAGAAGTCGTGGCCCGGGCGCTGCACGATCTATCAAGCCGCCGCAACGGTCCGTTCGTGGCGATCAACGCCGGTGCCCTGGCCGAGTCAGTGGTCGAAAGCGAGCTGTTCGGCCACGAACCCGGCGCCTTCACCGGCGCGCAGAAACGCCGCATCGGCAAGTTCGAATTCGCCAATGGCGGCACCTTGTTCCTCGATGAAATCGAAAGCATGAGCCTGGATGTGCAGGTCAAGCTACTGCGTTTGCTGCAAGAGCGGGTGGTCGAACGCCTGGGCGGCAATCAGCTGATCCCACTGGACATCCGCATCATCGCCGCCACCAAGGAAGACCTGCGTCAGGCCGCGGATCAAGGGCGTTTCCGCGCCGACCTGTATTACCGCCTGAACGTTGCGCCGCTGCGGATTCCACCGCTGCGCGAACGCGGCGAAGATGCACTGATGCTGTTCCAGCATTTTGCCGATGAAGCCAGTGCCCGCCACGGCTTGCCGCCCCATGAACTGCAACCGGGGCAACGTGCCTTGCTGCTGCGCCACACCTGGCCGGGCAACGTGCGCGAGCTGCAGAATGCCGCCGAGCGGTTTGCCCTCGGGCTGGAACTGGCCCTCGACAACGGCACTCCGGATGGCAGCGCCTGCAACAGGGTCGAAGTCGTCAGCGGCGGTTTGAGCGAGCAAGTGGAGAACTTCGAAAAAACCCTGATCGCCGCCGAACTGGCGCGCTCGCACAGCTCCGTGCGCAGCGTCGCCGAAGCCCTCGGCATTCCGCGCAAGACTCTGCACGACAAACTGCGCAAACACGGTTTGAGTTTCTCGGACAGTGGCGCCCCGGCCCACCCTGACGACCTCGACTGAACTAACGTCCAATCATCCACTTCAAGCAAGAGGTCCCTGAATGAGCCGCGACAGTCGACAACTGGAATCAGTCCTCCATCACGACATTCCCCTCACCCGGGACATGGGCCTCAAAGTGCTCGACTGGCATGACCAGCAACTGCGCCTGCACTTGCCGCTGGAAGCCAACGTCAACCACAAGAGCACCATGTTCGGCGGCAGCCTGTATTGCGGCGCGGTCCTGGCCGGTTGGGGCTGGCTGCATCTGCGCCTCAAGGAAGAAGGCATTACCGACGGGCACATCGTGATTCAGGAAGGGCAGATCAGCTACCCGCTGCCGGTGACGGGCGATGCCAACGCCATTTGCCAGGCGCCGGATCCGGTGATCTGGAAGAAATTCCTGACCACCTTCCAGCGCTACAGCCGAGCGCGGCTGACGCTGCATACGCGGGTCGTCAATGAGGGTCGTGAGGAGGATGCGGTGCGGTTTGTCGGGCAGTACGTGCTGCACCGCTAAACGCCACTGCCTCTGCCTCTGCCTCTGCCTCTGCCTCTGTAGGAGCCGGCTTGCTGGCGAATGATGCAACGCGGTGTGCCTGACACACCGCTTCGCTGCGATGCGGCGACCCGACACGCCAGCTCCTACAGGGAAGCGAGTGCCAGCAGCTTCTCGCGCCAGGCCGCCTTCGCCGGCAGCGCCAGGAAGAACGCATTCAACAGCGACTCCCGCGCCGGATAACTGAACGGCTCACCACTCAACTCCAGCACCTCACCACCCGCGCCTTCCAGCACACCTTGCGCCGCCGCCGTATCCCACTGCGAAGTCGGTGCCAGGCGCGGATAACAATCCGCCGCCCCTTCGGCCAGCAGGCAAAACTTCAGCGAACTGCCGATATTGGCCAGTTGCAGCTCGCCAAGGCTCGCACTCAGCCCCGCCAGCAAACGCTCCTGCTCCGGGCTCGAATGGCGACGGCTGGCCACCACGGTGAACGACTCGCCTGGCGCCAGCGCATCACGCACCTTGATCGCCACCGGCGTGCCACCTTTATCGCCACGCCAGGCACCGAGGCCGGCACCGCCAACATAGAAACGTCCGTTGGTCGGCATCGACACCACGCCGAACACCACTCGACCGTTTTCGATCAGGGCGATGTTGACGGTGAATTCTTCGCTGCCGCTGATGAACTCCTTGGTGCCGTCCAATGGATCGACCAGCCACCAGCGCTGCCATCCGGCACGTACGCTTTGCGCAATGTTGGCGTCCTCTTCGGACAGCACCGGGATGCTCGGATCGAGCGCCGTCAGCCCGGCCAGGATCAGGTGGTGCGCGGCCAGGTCGGCAGCGGTCACCGGAGAATCATCAGCCTTCGCCGTAACGGCGGTGCCTGTGCGCCAGAACGGCAGGATCGCCTCGCCAGCCTGCAAGGCCAGCTCGATTACCGGTGCCATCAACGGATGCGGGAAATTCATGACTGGAACGCTCCGCGCTGAGTCAACAGGTCGCGGGCCAGATACAGCGCCGCCAAGGCACGGCCTTCGGTGAATTGCGGGTTTTGCGCCAGCGCCGAAAGCTCCCGCAGATTGACCTTGTCCACCCGCATAGGCTCGGGTTCGTCGCCTTCCAGACGCGCTTCGTAGAGGTCGGTAGCCAGCACCACTTGAATCTTCTGGCTCATGTAACCGGGGGACAACGACAACTCGGTCAAGTGCTCCAGTTGCCGCGCGCCGAAACCAGCCTCTTCCTTGAGTTCACGCTCGGCCGCCGCCAGCACGTCTTCGCCCGGCTCGATCAAGCCCTTGGGCAGCGACATTTCATATTCATCCGTGCCGCCGCAATACTCCTCGACCAGCACCGCATGCTCGGCATCGAGCATCGCCACGATCATCACCGCGCCGTACCCGGCACCCTTGCCGACCAGCCGCTCATAGGTGCGCTCCACGCCGTTGGAAAAGCGCAACTTCAGCTCTTCAACGCAGAACAATCGACTGGTGGCGACAATTTCGCGGGCGAGTATGGTGGGTTTCTGGCGCATGCAAAGCTCCTTGGCGTGAACGCGCTACTATAACGCGGCTTTCCCGTTTGTTTACGCCAGAAATCTTTCTACTGCCCGAGACGTTGCCATGCCTTCACTACCCTGGTCCGACATCGATACCGTTCTGCTGGACATGGACGGCACGTTGCTGGACCTGCATTTCGACAACCACTTCTGGATGGAGCACCTGCCCCAGCGTTACGCCGAACTGCACGGGGTCAGCCGGGCCATGGCCGAGATGGAGCTGCAGCCTTTGTTCGAGCGCAATGCCGGCCAGTTGCAGTGGTACTGCCTGGACTTCTGGAGCGCCGAACTGAAGCTGTCGGTGCGCGACCTGAAACTGGAAACCGCGCATCTGATCGCCCTGCGCCCGGACGCCGACACTTTTCTCGCCGCGATCAAACGGGCCGGCAAGCGCGTGGTGCTGATCACAAACGCCCATCGGGATGCGCTGTCGTTGAAGCTGGAAAAAATCGAACTGGCGCCGTACTTCGAGCGCTTGATCAGCTCCCATGACTACGGTTTCCCCAAGGAAAACCAGCAGTTCTGGGATGCGCTGCAAGCCGACATCGGGTTCGATCCGGCGCGCAGCCTGTTCATCGACGACACCTTGCCGATCCTGCGCAGCGCACGGGACTTTGGCGTGGCGCATTTGCTGGCCGTGCGCGAGCCGGACAGCCGCAAGGGGCCGAAAGACACGGCGGAGTTTGCGGCGGTTGGGGATTATCGGGATTTGATTGCCGGGCTCTAGACCGAGTTGCCCGCATCGCGGGCAAGCCCGCTCCCACAGGATCCGAGTCGTTCACGATGAATGCGATCGATACGATTCCTGTGGGAGCGTGGCTTGCCCGCGATGGCCATCACGCGGTTTGACGACTTACTCAGGAATCCGCAACGACTGCCCCGGATAGATCTTGTTCACGTCCTTGAGCATCGGCTTGTTGGCTTCGAAGATTTTTTGATATTTGTTGGCATCGCCATACACGCGCAAGGAAATGGCGCTTAGGGTGTCACCCTTCTCGACCACAACAAATTTCGCAGCCACAACCACCGGCCCGGTCACAGTGATCTGATCATCCACACTGCCAACCCCGGCAATATTGCCCACCGCCAACAGGATCTTTTCCTTCTCTTCCTGGCTCGCCACTTCGCCAGTCACCGTGACCTTGTCGCCATCGACTGTCGCCTGCACGTTCGGATTACCCAGGCCGACCTTGCTGATGTGTTCTTTCAATTGCTCACTGGCATTGGCGTTGCCTGGCGTCAGCAAATCCAGCAGCTTTTCGCCTGCTTCTTTCACAAAGCTCAAAAGACTCATGGTGCACTCTCCTTGGGTTTGGGGGTTCCAGACGCAAAAGCCTAGACCACAGCCGTCACTTGCGAATCCAACCCGACCAATGACCCCGCTTGCGATAGAATCCGCACCTTCCCAAACGCCGGAGCGAAGATGGACATCAAGCAGCTGAAATTCCTCATCGCTCTGGACGAAACCCGGCATTTCGGCCAGGCCGCCGCACGCTGCCATATCACCCAGCCGACCCTGTCCATGCGCCTGCGCAGCCTGGAAGAAGAACTCGACCTGCCGCTGGTCAATCGCGGCCAGCGCTTCGAAGGTTTTACCGCGCCTGGCGAGCGAGTGCTGGCGTGGGCGCGCACGGTGTTGGCGGCCTATGACGGCTTGTACGCCGAGGCCGCCGCCTGTCGCGGCAATCTGGTCGGTACGTTGCGCCTGGGCATGGTGCCGCTGTCGAGCTTCGATCCGCTGCCACTGCTGCAACGCCTGCACGCCGAACACCCGAACCTGCGCTTTGAATTGTCAGCGCTCAGTTCCGAACAGATCCTCGAACAACTGGCGAGCAATCGCCTGGACCTCGGTGTTTCCTATCTGGAGCGCCTCGACGCCGAACACTTCGATTCCCTGGCCTTCAGCGAAACCCGCATGGGCCTGCTCTACGATCAACGCTACTTCACCTTTGGCGAGGCGCCACTGAGCTGGGAATCATTGATCGAACTGCCACTGGGCATGCTCACCAGCGGCATGCACTTTCGCCAGTCCATCGACCATAACTTCCACAGCCGCGGCCTCACCCCGCAACCGCTGCTGCAGACCGATGCCGTCCATCAACTGCTGCAAGCCGTGCACGGCGGCCTGTGTTGCGCCGTGATGCCGTTGGACGGCGGCCTCGAAGGCCTGACCGAACACTTGCGCCTGCAACCGATCGAAAGCGCCAAGACCCTCGGCCGCCTGGGGCTGATCATGCGTCGCAGCGCGCCACGCTCGGCCTTGGCGGAGGCCTGTTTCGCGATTTACCAACAATCACCGACCGGCGCTTGATCGACGGCATCTATCGGTAGATCAGTAATAGCGATTAGACGCGACAAGTTGCCGCGCCTAGTCTTAAAGCTGATCAAACCGTGGGTGATGCCATGAACACCAAGCGCCCTTCCTGCGCGGCGCCTGCCCTCGAAACGCCCGCGCCCGCCGCCAGCCAGACGTACAGTTACAGCAATCTTGAATACTCGGAGTCGGACAGCACCGCGCTGGCCGAGGAAGTCGCGTTGGCGATTGCCTACAACGGCATCAGCCAGGCGGTGATGCTGGTAACGCCGACGGATCTGGAAGACTTCATTGTCGGCTTCAGCCTGGGCAGCGGAATCATCCAGGACGCCTCGGACATCTACGACCTGCAACTGACCGGCTCGGGCTCGGCGCAATACGCGCAAGTGACCATCGCCAACCGCGCCTTCTGGAACCTCAAGCAGCAGCGTCGGCAACTGGCCGGCACCAGCGGTTGCGGGCTGTGCGGCGTGGAGGCGGTCGAGCAGGCCCTGCCGGACCTTCAGGTATTGCCCGGCGCCCCGCTGCCACCCCTTGAATGGCTCGACGGCCTGCGCCAGCGCATCGGCGCCTTCCAGCCTTTGGGCCAGCATTGCGGTGCGGTACACGCTGCGGTGTTCATGAACGATCAGGGCGAGTTGCTGATGGGCCGCGAAGACATCGGCCGGCACAACGCCCTCGACAAGCTGATCGGCGGCCTTGTCCGCCAGAACATCCCGACCGCCGGCGGGCTGGCGATCGTCACCAGCCGCTGCAGTCTCGAATTGATCCAGAAAGTCCTGCGCGCCGGCATCCAGACGCTGGTCAGCCTGTCGTCGCCCACCGGCCTTGCCGTGCAATGGGCGCGCCGCCACAACCTCAACCTCATCCATCTGCCACAGAAGAATGCGCCGCGGGTCTACAGCCCAACGTTGGAGAAACAAGCGTGAGTCAACACCGTCAAGCCGACCAGACCCCTGTCCCTCGCTACAAGCCCTATAAAGGTCCTGCCGGTGGGTGGGGCGCACTGATCAGTGTGGCCCAGGCCTGGTTGACCAGCGACAACGCCCTGAAAAACCTGCGCATCATGCTCAAGACCAACCAGAACGGTGGCTTCGACTGCCCGGGTTGCGCCTGGGGCGATTCTCCGGAAAAGGGCATGGTGATGTTCTGCGAGAACGGCGCCAAGGCGGTGAACTGGGAAGCGACCAAACGCCGTGTCGATGCAAAGTTCTTCGCCAAGCACAGCGTCACTTCGCTGCTGGAGCAAAGCGACTACTGGCTCGAATACCAGGGTCGCCTGACCGAGCCGATGAGCTACGACGCACAAACCGACCGCTATAAACCGATCAGCTGGGACGACGCCTTCGCGCTGATCGCCAAACACCTGAACGGCTTGTCGAGCCCGGACCAGGCCGAGTTCTACACCTCGGGCCGGGCCAGCAACGAAGCGGCATATTTGTACCAGCTGTTCGTGCGCGCCTACGGCACCAACAACTTCCCCGACTGCTCGAACATGTGCCACGAAGCCAGCGGTGTGGCGCTGTCGCAAAGTGTCGGTGTCGGCAAAGGCACCGTGACCTTCGACGACTTCGAACACGCCGATGCAATTTTCGTCTGGGGCCAGAACCCCGGCACCAACCACCCGCGCATGCTTGAACCGCTGCGTGAAGCAGTGAAGCGCGGCGCGCAAGTGGTGTGCATCAACCCGCTCAAGGAACGCGGCCTGGAACGCTTCCAGCACCCGCAGCACGCGATCGAAATGCTGATGAACGGCTCCGAGCCGACCAACACCGCATTCTTCCGCCCGGCCCTGGGCGGTGACATGGCGATCATGCGCGGGATGGCGAAGTTCCTTTTGCTATGGGAGCGCGACGCACAGAAAACCGGTGCGCCAGCGGTGTTCGACCATGACTTCCTCAATGAACACAGCGCCAATGTGCTGGAGTACCTGGCGGTCATCGACGAAACGCCATGGGAGCAGATCGTCGAGCAGTCCGGCCTGACCCTGGTCGAGATCGAGCAAGCGGCGCGCATGTACGCCAAGGGCAAGAACGTCATCATGTGCTGGGCCATGGGCATCACCCAGCATCGCCATTCGGTGGCGACCATCCAGGAAATCGCCAACCTGATGCTGCTGCGCGGCAACGTCGGCCGCCCGGGTGCCGGCCTGTGCCCGGTGCGGGGCCACAGTAACGTGCAGGGCGACCGGACCATGGGCATCAACGAACGTCCGCCGGCAGCCTTCCTCGATTCCCTGGAGCGCCGCTTCCAGTTCAAGGTGCCACGCCACAACGGGCACAATGTGGTCGAGGCGATTCATGCCATGGCCGAAGGCCGGGCGAAAGTCTTCATCGGTCTGGGCGGCAACTTCGCCCAAGCCACGCCGGACAGCCCGCGCACCTTCCAGGCCCTGCAAAACTGCGACCTGACCGTGCAGATCAGCACCAAGCTCAACCGCAGCCATTTGACCCACGGCAAGGACGCGCTGATCCTGCCGTGCCTGGGCCGCACCGACATCGATATCCAGACCGAAGGCCCGCAAGCGGTGACCGTCGAAGATTCGTTCAGCATGGTCCACGCCTCCAACGGTCAGTTGCAGGCGTTGTCGAACCAGATGCGTTCGGAACCGGCGATCCTGGCTGGTATCGCCGCCGCGACTTTGGGCAGCCATCCCGTGGACTGGAACTGGCTGGTGGCCGATTACCGCCGCATCCGCGACCTGATCGCCGAGACCATTCCGGGCTTCAAGGACTTCAACGAGAAGATCAAGAACCCGGGTGGTTTTTACCTGGGCAACAGCGCCGGTTCGCGCAAGTGGAGCACCGCCTCGGGCCGGGCCAACTTCCGTCCCAACGCACTGCCCAAAGACCTGGTGCACGAACGCACCCGCGCCACCGGTGTGCTGCCGGACCTGATCATGCAATCAATGCGTTCCCACGATCAGTACAACACCACGATCTATGGCCTCAACGACCGTTATCGCGGCGTGAAAGGTCAGCGCGACGTGTTGTTCGTCAACGAGGCCGACATCATTCGCCTTGGCTTCAAACCGGGGCAGAAGGCCGACATCGTTTCGCTCTGGGACGATGGCGTCGAACGTCGGGTGAAAGGCTTCACGCTGCTGGCGTTCGATATCCCGGCCGGGCAGGCGGCTGCGTACTATCCGGAAGTGAATCCGCTGGTGCCGCTGGAAAGCGTCGGGGATGGCAGCCATACGCCGACGTCGAAATTCGTGGCGATCCGGCTGGAAGCGGCGAGTGAGACCGGGCTGATCATGGCCAGGTCTGCTTAATGTGTTGTCTGAACTGGCCCCATCGCGAGCAAGCTCGCTCCCACAGTCTTTTTCTGTTGTTCACATAATCTGCGTTCGACTGAAATCCCTGTGGGAGCGAGCTTGCTCGCGATGGGGCCAGACCAATCACCAAAAACTCCGGACCCTGCACTTTCCTTTCGCCCACAAAAAAGGCCGTTTCCTCACGAAAACGGCCTTTGCGAATAAGTAAAAGACCGGCAAAAAAACGTTAAGTTCCGCCCAAAAAACAGTAACTTGCAATATTGTATACAAGTCGTGTTATTCGTCGGATTTCGATTGTCACGCCCATTCCAGAGCCTCAGGATCGCGCCGTCATCCCCTTGAGGTTCCTCCATGAAGTTCTCCTCGATTCTCTTGTTGTCCCTTGGCCTGGTCAGTGGCATTGCCTCTGCCGGCGGCACCACCGAAGCCGGTGTAGGCGGCGCATTGGGCGGGGTTCTGGGCTCGGTCGTCGGTCAGTCGTTAGGCGGCAGTACAGGTTCCACCATCGGCGCGGCCCTGGGCGGCGCGGGTGGTAGTGCCGTCGGCGCAAACAAGCACAGCCGTGGCGAAGCGGCCATTGGTGGTGCGTTGGGCGCAGCGGGCGGTAACGTGGTTGGCCGCAGCGTGGGCGGCACCACCGGCAGCCTGATCGGCGCTGCAGCAGGCGGCGGCGCCGGTGGCGCGCTGGGTAACTACATGGGCAAAGAGTACGATAATGATGACGACGATCGTCGTTCGTATCGCGGCCATGGTGATCGCCGTTACTACCGTGACGGCCATCCGGGCCGTGGTCATGCCTATGGCCATCGCAAGAAGCACCACAAGTACTACCGCGACTAAGGCCTCGAGCGCCTCGCTGGCAGGTACAACAAAAATCGCAGCCCAAGGGCTGCGATTTTTTTTGCCTTACTGAGCCACCAGACGCTCCAGCGCCCCGCGCAACCCTGGCGGAATCGCCACGGGCTGATTCGACGCCCGATCGACAAACACGTGCACGAAGCGCCCTGCCGCACAGGCTTCATCCTCCCCTTGCTTGAACACGGCCAGTTCGTACTGCACCGAACTGTTGCCCAACTTGCCCACCCGCAGACCGATCTCGATGCGGTCCGGGAAAGCAATGGAAGCAAAGTAATCACAGGCCGAACTCACCACGAACCCCACCACCTCACCGTCGTGGATATCCAGGCCGCCGACTTCGATCAGGTAAGTGTTCACCGCCGTATCGAAGAAGCTGTAATAGGTCACGTTGTTGACGTGACCGTAGGCGTCGTTGTCGTGCCAGCGGGTGGTGATGGGCTGGAAGTGCGGGTAGTCGGTGCGTTGCGGCATTAGCGTTGCTTCCTGAGTGGGTTCGCCAGTCTAAGGCGAAAACCGCGTTGCCTTCATCGATCACTTGTCAGCGAAGCCCTTGCCCGCCGCCGCCAGTTCCCCGATCAACCGCGCCGGTTGCCAGTGATCGCCCTGACACGTCTCAAGGTCCATCAAGCGTCGATGGATATCCGCCAGCCCTTGCTGGTCCGCCCAGGCCATCGGCCCGCCCTTGTCGGCCGGGAAACCGTAACCGTTGAGATAGACCAGATCGATATCGTGAGCCGATCCGGCAACACCTTCCTGCAGGATCTTCGCGCCTTCGTTTACCAGCGCCAGCAAGCAGCGTTCGAGAATCTCCTGCGGGCCGATCTCGCGGCGCTGGAACCCCAGCTCCTCACTGACTTGCAGCACCAGTGCGTCGACCTGCGGATCGTGCTCGGCCTGACGACTGCCCGGTTCATAATGGTAAAAACCGTTGCCACTCTTCTGGCCAAAACGCTCCATCTCGCACAACCGGTTATCCACCTGAACCTCCGGCGCGTCCTGCCCGACCCCGGAAAGTTGCCGTGCGCGCCACTGCAGGTCGACGCCCACCACGTCGAACATGCGGAACGGCCCCATGGCGAAACCGAAGCCTTGCAGCGCTGCGTCCACCTGGTAGGGATAAGCACCCTCCAGCAGCATTTTCCGCGCTTCAAGCACGTAGGTATTGAGCATGCGATTGCCGATGAAACCATCGCAATTGCCCGCCACCACACTGACTTTGCCCATGCGCTGGCCGAGCGCCAGCGCCGCGTCGAGGACTGCCGGTGCAGTCTGCGCGCCACGGACGATTTCCAGCAGCTTCATGATGTGCGCCGGGCTGAAGAAATGCAGGCCCAGCACTTGCTGCGGCCGACGCGTGACCGCCGCGATAGCGTCGATGTCCAGTGCCGAAGTGTTGCTCGCCAGTATCGCTTCAGGTTTGAGCAGGCCATCGAGCTCGCGGAAAATCTTCTGCTTGAGCTCAAGGTTCTCGTACACCGCTTCAATGACCAGGTCGACATCGCGGATGGCCACATAACCATCGGCCGCGGTTACGCGCGCGACTCGAGCATCGGCTTCACCCTGATCAATGCGGCCCTGACGCACACTGTGGGCATAGGTGTCCGCCACGCTTGCCAGGGCTTGCTCGAGCATTTGCGGATTGTTGTCGACCCACTGCACGGCCACTCCGGCGTTGGCCAGGCACATGACAATGCCACGGCCCATGGTGCCCGCGCCGATGACGGCGGCGCGCTGAATATTCGACGGTGTCTGGCTCATGTTTTGTTCTCTTGTTGGCGATCCGAAGACAGCCACCACCATAGTCAGCCACCGGGCTTTTTTGAAATTTATTCCTGTGATGAGCAACATTCAGCGGATGGATGTAACCCTGCCAGATGCCTGTGCGCCCACTCCCGCACCTCGGCATACGGATAATCCTCCAGCGCCGCAAACCCGGAAATAGAGCGCGCCTTGAGCTTGGTAAACAACGGCACGCTGATCCCGCACAGAAACCGTGTCACGCGCTCAGCCGAGGGCAAGCTGCCCGTGTGCTGCTCGTGCCTGTGGATAAAACCGCCACACAGCGCCGCGAAATTCTTATCCACAAGCGCCGGCAGCTCCGGCGGTGCCGGTAGCCGCGCCACCTGGCCATGGCACACCGAACAATGGCCACACTGCTGCGGAGCATTCTGGTCGCCGAAATACTCGGCCAAGCGATAGCCAAGGCAACGGTCGGTGGCGAACAGATCCAGCATCGCGTGAATCCGCGCAACCTCGGTGCGCTCATGCCGAGTGAAATAGCCGTGCAGTTCCTCGCTCAACGCGATGTTGTCGAACCCGTTTTGCAGCACGCTGTAGACCTCGGTCATCTGCTTGCTTTCGAGCTCCACCCACCCCTTCTCCTGGAAGTAATCGAGCGCCTTGACCACCCGATTGCGCTCGGCCTGATGCTGCGCGTACAACGCCTCGAAATTCACCGTGGCCCAAGTCCGGGCGCGACTGGAGGTCTGGATGATCGCTGCGACAAAATCCCTGCGCTCGCCTTCGAAACGCGCCAATAACACCTCGGGCTCCTCCAGGTACTTGAAACGGTACTCGGCGTAGTACGCGTAGCGCGGTGCGATCAATCCGCGCAATTCGAGCTGCACCAGCAAGGTCTTCAGCGGCAACTGGCGAATGTTGCTCTGGTCGGCCAACGGCCCCAGCAGGAACTCCCACTGCCCTTCGGGCGCTGTGGCCTGCATCTCGTCAAGCACGCAACGGATGCCATCCAGCTCCGGCGTGTCGCCGTAGACGAAGTTCTCCAGCACGTTGAGGCTGTCGCGGTTGGCCAGCACCAGGCAATCCGACGGTTGCCCGTCACGCCCGGCGCGGCCGATTTCCTGACTGTAGTTCTCGATGGATTTGGGCAGGTCGAAATGCACCACGTTGCGGATGTCGCTTTTGTCGATGCCCATGCCAAAGGCAATGGTGGCGGCGATGCAGTTGGACTGTCCGCTCATGAAGCGACGCTGGATCGCTTCCCGTTGTTCATGGGGCAAGCCGGCGTGATAGGCCTCGGCCTGAATGCCGTTGCGGTTCAGGTGTTCGGCGATCTGCTCGGCGGTTTTCTGCAACGTGACATAGACGATCCCCGGCTGGCCCGGACGCTGGCTCATCCACTCGACGAGACGCCTGCGTTTATCCGCTGCGCGCACCGGCTCCACCAGCAGATTCAGGTTCGGGCGATAGAAACCGGTGGTCACCACATCGTCGGCGGCGATGGCGAATTTTGCCTGCATGTCGGCGATGACCTTGGGCGTCGCCGTTGCGGTCAACAGTAGAACCTGAGGGATGTTGAACTGGCGCTGATAGTCGGGAAGCTTGAGGTAGTCCGGGCGAAAGTTATGCCCCCATTCGGAGATGCAGTGCGCCTCGTCCACCACCAGCAACGAGATCGGAACTTGTTGCAGGAAATGGCGAAAACGCTCGTTCTTCAGGCGCTCCACCGAGATCATCAGAATCTTCAACTCGCCGGACCTGGCACGCGCCATGACATCGCTGGCGTCATCGCGGCTCTGCGCCGAATCGATGCTGCCCGCCGAGATGCCGTGGCGTTGCAGGAACGCCAGTTGATCCTGCATCAACGCCAGCAGCGGCGAGACCACCAGCGTGAGGTGCGGCAGCAACAGCGCCGGCAATTGGTAGCAAAGGGATTTGCCGGAACCGGTGGGGAAAATCGCCGCCGCCGAACGCCCGGCCAGCACGGCACTGACGGCCGCCTCCTGACCGGGTCGAAACTGTGGATAACCGAAAACCTGTTCCAGGGTGTTGTGCATAAGCTGTCACTCCGTTGACTGCCGCGGTGTCAGAAGCCTAGCCAGCGATCGCAGCGAGTCGAGAAAAGGTCGGGGGCAAAACGATACGGGATGATACAGCGGATGGCTGGAAGGGCTTGAGGAATCGGGCAACTCACCCACCGCAAAACTCGAAATGCCCGACGCTGTCCGAGAGCCCCTCTCCCGAGACTGACTGCGAAGCGGCTGAAAGCGTTGTAGGCATTTTTACCTCCAGCCAAGTCACGTTAAAAAACCAGCAGCAGCGTGTAGTCCCTTTCCTCAAAATATGACAAAACCCTTACAAAGCCTGTCGATCTCAGCCGTCTTGTTCCGCAACGCCATACCCTCCTATAGTTTCCAGCGCGGCTGAAAACAGTGTCTCGGCCTGCCGGGAACATTTGCCGATTTCGCACAGGATCCACTCAATGAAAAACCCTGACTCACTGACAGCCCGCTACCACCCACTCAAGACCCGCTACAGCGAAACCCCGGTGCTGGTCATCGACACCGAGGCCGACCCCTACGAGATCCTCGATGCCGCCCGACAACGCATCCGCGCCGCCAGCGACCTGCTCGAAACCCTTTATTGCACGTGTTTCAAACAGGCCGATGCGAGCGACATCCCCAAGATCGTCAGTGCCCTGTACCTGCTGACCCAGGATGGCAACGACATGCTCGACATTGCCCGACAGCGTTTGCCGAAACTCACCACCTGAACCATCACCACAACCCCCTGTAGGAGCTGGCTTGCCAGCGATGAACGTAACGCGGTGCGACCTGCTCAAGGTTGCCCAGCACAACGCATGCTGAAAGTCCCGCTTAACGCCATTCATCAGAGCGCTAAAGTGGAATTATTCTGGCTGTTTCAATATAAAACAGATGGAATAATGGTAGTTAGAAGGCATTCCTTAAGAAAATCAGCGTCACGAGAATGGTGTCTTTTTCAATGCCCCAATCGCAGCTCACCCTTTCCTTTAAGTGCTATTATTCTGGCAGTTATAGCGCCCTAATGAAGGAATATTGGCACATGGCCAAGAAGACAGCTCCACTCTTGCCCGCCGCTTCCAGACTACTTTCCGAGTTCGGCGAGCGACTGAAACTCGCTCGCCTACGCCGCAAACTCACTGCCAAACAAGTTGCCGAGAGGTCGGGCATGTCCCTGACAACCTTGCGTTCCCTGGAATCAGGTGGCTCAGGGGTGACCATCGGCGCCTACCTGTCTGTCATGCAGGTTCTGGGGCTGGAAAAAGACTTGAACAAACTCGCGGCAACCGATGAGGTGGGCCGTCAACTGCAAGACGCACAACTCAAATCCAAGGCAACCTCCGCTCAAGACTCAAACCGACGAGTACGCAGAATAAGCACAGTAAAAAAAGCCCCTCCGACACCTGAAAAAGACGCCGGAGTGATTGAAAGTGCCACCCAGACAGAAGATCTATCCGCTGACTTCCCCTTCAACACCCAGTCACTTTCCAATCTGTTGACCAAGAAAAAAACCAAGCCCGCGACAGGTGAAAAATGACGCACATTGCGGTGTATGCCGATTGGGAGTCCTTGAATGGGCCCAGACGTCTCGGTTTTCTGCATGCCCGAAAGGCCCGCTCCACAGAAGTCTTCGAGTTTGAGTACGACACTGCTGCGCTGGCGGATCCCGAGTTGAACTTCACACCCCTGGACCCTCGAATCGGGCTCTATGAAGGTCGTCAGTTCCCGGGGCAGCATCAAAGCCGGTTTGGCGTGTTCGCTGATTCAAGCCCGGATCGGTGGGGCCAATTACTGATGAAGCGACGACTGGAACGCGATATCCGCGACGGCCTGGCTGCCAAAGGCAGCAAGCTTCACGAGTCGGACTTCCTGTTAGGCGTACATGACCTCTATCGGGTCGGTGCGATCCGCTACAAGCTCAATGACCAAGGCAATTTTCTCGATGATCGTGATGGCGTGGCCGCCCCCCGTTCATTGAGCTGCGGGCTTTGGAGCAAGCGAGCCGAGCGCTGGAAAACGATCCGGACAACACCTCACTCGATGGCCGCGAGTGGCTGAGAATGCTGATCGCACCTGGAGGCTCACTGGGTGGCGCACGCCCCAAGGCCAGCGTTGCAGACGAGCAGGGGCACTTGTGGATTGCCAAGTTCCCCAGCACCCGCGACGACTATGACATTGGCGCTTGGGAGCTGGTGGTGAATGCCCTGGCCAATCATTGTGGCCTTCGAGTCGCGACCGGCATCGCCCGACGCTACGCCAGTGATCATCACTGCTTCATGGTCAAGCGCTTCGACCGCACAGATCGGGGTGGTCGCCTGCACTTTGCCTCGGCCATGACCATGACTGATCGAGTTGACGGTGACGATGCCTCAGTCGGCGCAAGCTACCTTGAGCTGGCCGAAGTGCTCATGGAACACGGTTCGCAAACCAACGCAGACCTACGGGAGTTGTGGTCACGAATTGTGTTCAACATCCTGGTCTCCAACAGCGACGATCACCTGCGTAACCATGGTTTTATCCTTGATCCGGGTCGGGGATGGCGATTGTCTGCCGCCTATGACATGAACCCGGTGGCCCACGCCGACGGCTTGAAACTAAACATCACAGATACCGACAACGCCCTGGATCTGGAACTGGCCCGGGAAGTGGCGGAGTATTTTCGGGTCAGTCGTATGGATGCAGAAAACATCATCGAGAGCTTCAAAGAAGTCGTCAGCCAATGGTCAACGCTAGCAGGGGCTCTGGGCCTATCGAAACGTGAACAGGATAATATGGCGCCTGCATTTCGATTGGCGGAACCTAAGCAATGAACCTCGCCCCCAACCTCCCCGACGACCACTTGATGCAGCAACTCATGCAACTGCTGCATGAAGAACTCGGCTTCCCCGAACGCAAAACCATAAGCCTGACCACCTCGATCAACTTCGACTTGGGCTGCAACGGTGCAGACGCCCGGCATTTGATCGAAACCCTGGAAGACCACTTCGCCATCGACTTCGTGGATTTCGACAGCTATCGCTATTTCCAGCCCGACGGCTTTGACGTGAATCTAAAGCGCAAGGCCAAGGGTCGCGGCGAGAAGGTGTCCTTGACCATTGGCATGCTCTACCGGGCCATCAAGGCCCAACGCTGGGACACGGATGAGCTCGAGGGCCTATAACAGCCCGACGCATTCTGACCTGCCCGCGAAAAACTGAATCTCGCGCACAAAAAAGCCGCCCCGAGGGGCGGCTTCTTCGTTAGCTCAATCCAACACTTACAGCTTTGGACCCGCAGCCTTGATCGCGTCGCTCACTTCGAACTTCTTGAAGTTCTCGACGAACAGGCCGGCCAGTGCTTTGGCGGCTTCGTCGTAGGCGGCTACGTCGGCCCAGGTGTTGCGTGGGTTCAGCAGGCCAGTCTCAACGCCCGGTACGGCCAATGGCACGTCGAGGTTGATGGTGTCCAGGTGCTCGGTTTCGGTACCGATCAGCGCGCCGCTCTGGATCGCTGCGATCACCGCACGGGTGGTCGGGATGTTGAAGCGCTTGCCGACGCCGTAGCCACCGCCGGTCCAGCCGGTGTTGACCAGGTAGACCTTGGAGCCGAAGCCGCGGATGCGCTTGATCAGCAGTTCAGCGTATTCGCCGGCCGGACGCGGGAAGAACGGTGCGCCGAAGCAGGTGGAGAAGGTCGACTTGATGCCGCTGCCCGAACCCATTTCAGTCGAGCCAACCAGAGCGGTGTAGCCGGACAGGAAGTGGTAGGCCGCTTGCTCTTCGTTGAGGATCGACACTGGCGGCAGCACGCCAGTCAGGTCGCAGGTCAGGAAGATCACAGCGTTCGGCTCGCCACCGAGGTTCTTCTCGGAACGCTTGGCAACGTGCTCCAGCGGGTAGGCGGCACGGCTGTTCTGGGTCAGGCTGACATCGGTGTAGTCGGCGTGCTTGGCGTCATCGATGACGACGTTTTCCAGGACCGCGCCGTGCTTGATGGCTTTCCAGATAACCGGCTCGTTCTTCTCGGACAGGTCGATGCACTTGGCGTAGCAACCGCCTTCGATGTTGAAGACAACGCCTTCGCCCCAGCCGTGTTCGTCGTCACCGATCAGGTAACGGCTTTCGTCGGCCGACAGGGTGGTCTTGCCGGTACCGGACAGACCGAAGAACAGGGTCACGTCGCCCTCTTCGCCGATGTTGGCGGCGCAGTGCATTGGCAATACGTCGGCAGCCGGCAGCAGGAAGTTCTGCACGGAGAACATGGCTTTCTTCATTTCACCGGCGTAACGCATGCCGGCGATCAGCACTTTCTTCTGTGCGAAGTTGATGATCACGCAGCCGTCGGAGTTGGTGCCGTCACGCTCTGGCACGCACTCGAAGTTGGCCACGTTGAGGACCTGCCACTCGTCACGACCCGCCGGGTTGTACTGGGCCGGGTTGATGAACAGGCAACGGCCGAACAGGTTCTGCCAGGCAGTCTGGGTGGTCATCTTCACGGCCAGGTAGTGCTCGGAAGCAGCACCTACATGCACGTGGGAAACGAAATGCTCTTGCGCGTTGTTGAAAGCTTCAACACGGTCCCACAGGGCGTCGAACTTGTCGGCCGGGAACTTGCGGTTGATCGGGCCCCAGGCGATGGCGCCCGTGGTGCTCGGCTCATCAACGATGAAACGATCGACTGGCGAACGGCCGGTACGGTGACCGGTACGAACAACCAGTGCGCCGGTATCGGCAAGCTCGCCTTCACCGCGGTTGAGGGCTTCTTTAACCAGATCATCAACACTCAGATCGGTGTACACGGCGTTATTGGCTTGCGTCATGAGGTTCCCCGTCGGCCAGTGGCCGAGTGCTCCAAACGTTTTTGTAGTAGAAAGTCGTGCACTACTACCGCGAAAAAAGTGGGCCGGATTATGCCAGAAAAGCCCAAAAAGAGTAGGCCCCTCCTGTCGTAACGGCGTTAATCCGGCGCAAGGCAGTGAATTTACCTGCGCTGAACCGTTTTAGTGACGGGTATCTGACGGCGTCTCGATGCCCGCACCCGCGAACAATTGAGTGACATCGGCCGCGTCGAACAGATAGCGCTGGTTGCAAAACTGGCAATCGATCTCGATGTTGCCACCGTGTTCTACCACCAATTGTTGCGCGTCCTCCACACCCAGACTGACCAGCGCATTGGCCGAACGTTCGCGCGAGCAGCTGCAGCGGAAGCGCAACTTCTGCACATCGAACAACCGCACCTGCTCGTCGTGGTACAGACGATGCAGCACGGTTTCGTTGTCCAGGCCCAACAGCTCATCGGCGGTCAGCGTACCGCCCAGCGTGGTGATGTGCTGCCAGCTGGCGGCGCGCTCGTCTTCGTCTTTCAAACGGTCGGCAGGCAGTTGTTGCAGCAGCAGGCCACGGGCGCGACGGCCATCGGCGTACAGCCAGAAGCGTGTGCCGACTTGCTGGGACATGACGAAGTAGTTGGTGAAGCACTCGGACAGGGTGGCGCCGTCGAGGTCGACGATGCCCTGGTAGCGCTGGCCCTGTTTCGGGTCGATGGTCAATGCCAGCACGCCGTCCGGCATCAGGTCGGCCAGGGTTGCATCGGCAGCGATGCGATCCGCGTCGTAACGGGCCAGACCACGGATGTCGCGCTCGCTGGAGCACTCGATCATCAGCAGCGGGATCGGGCCTTCGGAACGTGCCTGCAGTATCAGCAAGCCATCGAACTTCATCGTGCCGACCAGCAACGATGCGGCCGCCATCAGCTCGCCGAGCAGTTGCGCGACCGGCTGCGGGTAGGCGTGCTTGGCCAGGACTTCGGCGTAGCTGAGCTCCAACGAGACCAGCTCGCCACGGGTGTCGCTGTCATCGAAGATGAAGCGTTGGGTGAAGTCGTTATCCGCTTGATCGGTCATAGGTCTGGGTATCTGAAGTGGTGAAAAAGGTGACAGGAAACAGGAAATTTTCCTTGCGCCAGCCCTCGGGGGCGCAATGTTCAGCCATGAAAGGCATTTTATGAACAATCCGGGCCTGATCCAAGCAAGGTGGAACAAGCGCCGACGGATTCCGGGTCGTTTCCCGCTCTGCACTGCTGGCAATCTGGTTATGGCCTACAGGTCAGAGACTGTGTGCGATTTTCGACGAGCGGCGGTTTGTTCAACTCAAAGCGACGCTGGCGATTCACCCGATATGGATGCGCAGGCCGCCAATTGCAAGTGCGCAGACCATCGATCCCTTCAATCGCCGTGGCTGTCACCACGAAACTTGAACAGATCCCGCCGCTGCTTCTTGCTCGGCTTGCCGTCGGTGCTCACGCCCAGGGCGCCCGCCTTTCTTTGCGCCGCCGCCTCTTCGCGCTTGGCGATGCTGGCTTGTGTCTCGGCATACAAGGTCTGCGCCTCCGGGGCGCCACGGCGAACGATCGACAACGCCTGGACCACCACTGTGCGCTCATCGAAACCGGCGCGTATCACAAACTCATCGCCGACCCGAGGCTCTTTACCCGGCTTGCAGCGTTCGCCCCGGCAATGCACCTTGCCGCTTTCAATGGCCGCCTTGGCCAGGGCGCGGGTTTTGTAGAATCGTGCAGCCCACAACCATTTATCGAGGCGGACTTTGTCGTCCTCTTCGTTTTTTTGTGCCATGGAATTTCCTCATTCTGAAATATTGGTGAACTGTACTACCGTTTCTCTCGTACCAAGAATTTCACCGGAGCGGATTACAATGCACCTATTCCAGAACCTCACCGAGGGACTGGAAATCCGGGCCGTAGATATCTGTCGCCTTTTAATCATTATTCTGCGTGAATACCGCGAATCCGGCCGCGTGCGGCCCGAGCGGTTTCTACCGGTTGAGCACTTTTGAAGACATTTGACCATTTGACCGTTGTCGGTCTGCGCGAGTGGGTGGCGCTCCCGGATTTGGGAGTCGCGGGCCTTCGGGCAAAAATCGACACCGGTGCCAGCACCTCAAGCCTCCACGCCACCGAAATCGAGCTGTTCGAGCGCGATGGTGAGCAGTGGGTGCGCTTTACCGCCCACCTGGGTTCCGTCGTCCAACTACGCCACCGGCGCTGCGAAGCACCGTTGGTGACGATGAAAACCATTAAAAGCTCAAACGGTCACGCGCAGGTGCGATACGTGATCAGCACCACCCTGGCCCTTGGTGATCGGGTCTGGAGGGTCGAGTTCACGCTCGCCTGCCGCAAGTCCATGCGTTATCGCCTGCTGCTCGGCTCCAAAGCCCTGATCCACGGCCAGTTGGTGGTCAATCCGGGCATCAAGTATGTACAAGACAAGCCGGTGTTCCCGGTATCTACCTCCTCCACAGGTGTTGCATGAAGATCGCTGTGCTGTCGCGGAACCCGCGTCTGTATTCCACCCGCCGCCTGGTTGAAGCCGGTACCGAACGCGGCCATGAAATGGTGGTGGTCGATACCCTGCGCGCCTACATGAACATTGCCAGCCACAAACCACAGATCCATTACCGCGGCAAACCGCTGGAGGGTTTCGATGCGGTGATTCCACGGATCGGTGCGTCCGTGACCTTTTATGGCTGTGCAGTGCTGCGCCAGTTCGAAATGATGGGGGTGTTCCCGCTCAACGAATCGGTGGCCATTGCCCGCTCGCGGGACAAGCTGCGCTCGCTGCAATTGCTCTCGCGGCGCGGGATCGGTTTGCCGGTTACCGGTTTTGCCCACTCCCCCGACGACATTCCCGACCTGATCGAAATGGTCAACGGCGCACCGCTGGTGATCAAGGTGCTGGAAGGCACCCAGGGCATCGGCGTGGTGCTGTGCGAAACCGCCACGGCCGCGGAATCGGTGATCGAGGCGTTCATGGGCCTCAAGCAGAACATCATGGTTCAGGAGTACATCAAGGAAGCCGGTGGTGCGGACATTCGCTGCTTCGTCGTCGGTGACAAGGTGATTGCAGCGATGAAGCGCCAGGCCAAACCCGGCGAATTTCGCTCCAACCTGCATCGCGGTGGCAGCGCGAGCCTGATCAAGATCACACCCGAGGAGCGCATGACCGCATTGCGCGCGGCGAAGGTCATGGGGTTGGCGGTCGCTGGTGTCGACATCCTGCGATCCAATCATGGGCCTCTGGTGATGGAAGTGAACTCGTCGCCGGGGCTTGAGGGGATTGAGACCACCACCGGGAAGAATGTGGCGGGGATCATCATTGAGCATCTGGAGAAGAATGGTGGGCCGAATATGACTCGGACCAAAGGCAAGGGTTAAACCTCAAGCCTTGTGGCGGCAGGGATGCCGCCTTCGCGGGCAAGCCCGCTCCCACAGGACTTTGGGTTGGTAGCGATATTTCGGCTAGCCACAATCACTGTGGGAGCGGGCTTGCCCGCGATGGGGCCATCAGCCTCACTGAAAAAAATCAGGCTTAAACGGCATCCCTCGGCAACATCAACCCCAGCGGCAACCGCACTCGAGCTTCCAGGCCACCGCCCGAACGGTTGCGCAGTTCAACATTTCCGCCGTGCATCGAAGCAATCCGTTTCACGATCGCCAGGCCCAGACCGGTACCCTTCCCGCCGCGGGCACGATCACCACGGGTGAACGGGTTGAAGATGGCCTCCAGCTCCGACGGATCGATCCCGGCGCCACGGTCCATGACGCTCAGGACCACGTACGGTGCGGCCGTGTCCCCGGAGACGTACGCCGCCACTTCCACACCGCTGCCGGCATGATGCAACGCATTGCCGATCAGGTTGTTCAGCAGCCGTTTCATCGACACGCGACGCAATGGAAACGGCTGGATCGGCTCCAGGCGCAGCCGCACTTTCTCTTCATTCTGGTTGTAGGGTGCAGCGACTTCGCGGACCAGGTCGCTCAGGTCAACCTCCTCCACGGACTCGTCACGCCCGTCACGAATGAACGCCAGGAACTGGTCGAGAATCGCATCCATGTCTTCGATGTCACGCACCATGTCGTCGGTCAGATCGGTGCGATCGCCCATCAATTCCAGGGACAGGCGCAAGCGGGTCAACGGTGTGCGCAAGTCGTGGGACACCCCGGCCAGCATCAGCTCGCGCTCGCGACCGGCCTGCTCGACGTCTTCGGCCATCTGGTTGAAAGCGCGATAAACCTCTGTCATTTCACTCGGTGTGTCGCTGATCGGCAGGCGCACACTGCGACCCTGCCCCAGTTGCCGCGCCGCGTACACCAAGCGTTTCAAAGGCTGGTTGAGCTGGCTGACGAAGATCCATGCCGCCGCCGTGGACAACAACCCGATAGCGAGGAACCAGCCCAGCACGTTCCAGATTTTCTGACCGCGCAGTGGGTGCGGATACAGCGGAACCTTGAGCCAGCCCTCACCCAGGCTTGGCGCTCGAACCCATAACGCCGGCGGTGCATGCATGCGCAATCGCACTTCGGTGTCAGCCCCCAGCTCAGCCTGCATCTGCCGCTGATAGATCTCACTGTAGGGCCAGTGTTGCTCGCCTTCCGGCACCCCGGCCCCGACCACTCGTATCAGGGGCACGGAACCTGCGATCTTTTCACGGTTTTCTTCATCGGCAGCCCAATAGGCACGCAGCGTCAGGGCGACACCGTGGCTGTATTGGCGGTCCACCAGCACGTCTTCGTTCATCAGCAGATAAACCAGGGTCAGCGCCTTGGAGAAGAGAACAACGATAAGCACCAGCCAAAGGGTGCGAGAGAAAAAGCTCTGGGGGAACCAAACGGGGGTTTTCATGGGTAACCGTTAAACACTTGCAGGAGCGAGCGATGCTCGCATATTGCGGATCGCGAGTCTGCGGACAGGATCAATTGATCCGTTGTCCGCATGACCCGCTCCTACAAATCGCCAATCACTTGGTGGCGGTACCATCCGGCACAAACACGTAGCCCACGCCCCAGACAGTCTGGATGTAGCGCGGTTTGGACGGATCGGGTTCGATCATCCGGCGCAGACGGGAGATCTGCACATCGATGGAACGCTCCAGGGCATCCCACTCGCGGCCTCGGGCCAGGTTCATCAACTTGTCGCGGGTCAGCGGTTGACGCGCGTTCATCACCAGGGCCTTGAGTACAGCGAATTCACCGGTGGTGAGCATGTGCACTTCTTCGCCGCGCTTGAGCTCGCGGGTGGCCAGGGACAATTCGTAGTCACCGAAGGTCACGCTTTCGTCTTCGCTGCCCGGGGCGCCAGGCACCGGAGCCGACTGGCGACGTAATACCGCCTTGACGCGGGCCATCAGCTCATCGGGGTTGAACGGCTTGGCCAGGTAATCGTCGGCGCCCAGTTCCAGGCCCTTGATGCGGCTCAGCTCGTCGCCCTTGGCGGTCAGCATGATGATCGGAATCTGGTTGTTCGCACCGCGCAGACGGCGGCAGGCGGTCAAGCCGTCTTCACCGGGCAGCATCAGGTCGAGGACGACCAGGTTGAACACTTCGCGCGCCAGCAGGCGATCCATTTGCTCGGTGTTCGGTACGGCGCGGGCGCGGTAGCCCTTGCTGACGAAAAAACGCTCCAGCAGGCTGCTCAGCCCGGGATCGTCGTCAACGATAAGAATTTTTTCGCCTTCAGCAATGTTTGCAGTGCTGCTCATTAGATGCTCCTTTGATCTCGGCGCGCATTATGGCCTAGCTGCCGTTATACGCACCGTGTGCATTGTTAGCAGATTTTTCCTTTACCGCCAGAAAACCGGCCACTCAAGCCGCATCCCGCGATACCCCCGAATGCCGGAACGCTGGTTATAATGCGCGGCCTTTTGTGTCAGGCAACATCAGACAGGTACTACAGACGGGCGCCATTTTTTTTCATGGCGCCGGCAGTAATTGTTCGATTTCACGGGTCAACGGGATACCTTTTGATCCAGGTAGCGGCGCAGCCCAGGCCGCTCAACCAGACTCGCCGAGGCCCTATCTCTGCGCCTGCGAGCCTGCTTTCACAATTTGTCAGGTGGTTTTATGGACAGCATCAACAGCCGCATCGCCGAGGAACTCGGTGTACGCCCACAACAGGTCGAAGCGGCCGTCGCGCTACTCGATGAAGGCTCAACCGTTCCCTTCATCGCCCGTTACCGGAAAGAAGTGACCGGCAGCCTCGACGATACGCAATTGCGTCATCTGGAAGAGCGCCTGCGCTACCTGCGAGAACTCGACGAACGGCGCATCAGCATCCTTGCCAGCATCCAGGAGCAAGGCAAGCTGACCCCGCAGCTTGAACGCGACATCAAGCTCGCCGACACCAAGACCCGCCTCGAAGACTTGTACCTGCCGTACAAGCAGAAGCGCCGCACCAAGGGCCAGATCGCCCTGGAAGCCGGCCTGGGCGATCTGGCCGACGGCCTGTTCAACGACCCGTCCCTGAGCCCGGAAACCGAAGCCGCACGTTTCATCGACGCGGAAAAAGGCGTGGCCGATGTAAAGGCTGCGCTCGAAGGCGCCAAGTACATCCTGATGGAGCGCTTCGCCGAAGACGCAGGCCTCTTGGACAAGCTGCGCAGCTACCTCAAGCAGGAAGCCACCCTCAGTGCCCGCGTGATCGCCGGCAAGGAAGAGGAAGGCGCCAAGTTCCGCGACTATTTCGAACACGACGAACCGCTGAAAAGCATGCCATCGCACCGCGCGCTGGCGATTTTCCGTGGTCGCAACGAAGGCATTCTCAGCTCCGCGCTGAAAGTCGGCGATGAGCTGCCAGGCACCATGCATCCGTGCGAAGGCATGATCGGCCAGCAATTCGGCATCCAGAACCAAAACCGTGCCGCCGACAAATGGCTGGGCGAAGTGGTGCGCTGGACCTGGAAGGTCAAGCTCTATACCCACCTGGAAACCGATCTGCTGGGCGAGCTGCGCGATGGCGCGGAAACCGAAGCGATCAACGTCTTCGCCCACAACCTGCACGACCTGCTGCTGTCGGCCCCGGCCGGCCCGCGCGCCACCCTGGGCCTCGACCCGGGCCTGCGTACCGGTTGCAAGGTCGCCGTGGTCGACTCCACGGGCAAACTGCTGGATCACGCCACGGTTTACCCGCACGTGCCGCACAACAAGTGGGACCAGACCCTCGCCGTGCTCGCCGCCCTGTGCGCCAAGCACTCGGTGGACCTGATCGCCATCGGTAACGGTACCGCCAGCCGCGAAACCGACAAGCTGGCCGCTGAACTGATCAAAAAATACCCGGCCATGAAAATGACCAAGGTCATGGTTTCCGAGGCCGGGGCATCGGTTTACTCGGCATCGGAGCTGGCTTCCAAGGAATTCCCGGACCTCGACGTGTCGATCCGTGGCGCCGTGTCGATTGCCCGTCGCCTGCAAGACCCGCTGGCCGAACTGGTGAAGATCGATCCGAAATCCATCGGCGTCGGCCAGTACCAGCACGACGTGTCGCAGCTGAAACTGGCCCGAGGCCTGGATGCGGTAGTCGAAGACTGCGTGAACGCCGTCGGCGTCGACGTGAACACCGCTTCCGTGGCGCTGCTGGCACGGATCTCCGGCCTCAACGCGACCCTGGCGCAGAACATCGTCAGCCACCGCGACGAGAACGGCGCGTTCAAGACCCGCGCTGCGCTGAAGAAAGTCGCGCGCCTGGGCGAGAAAACCTTCGAACAGGCCGCTGGATTCCTGCGCGTCATGAACGGTGAAAACCCGCTGGACTCGTCGGCGGTTCACCCGGAAGCCTATCCGCTGGTTCAGCGCATCGCCGCTGAAACCGACCGTGACATCCGCTCGCTGATTGGCGACGCCACGTTCCTCAAGCGCCTCGATCCGAAGAAGTACACCGATGAAACCTTCGGTCTGCCGACCGTGACCGACATTCTCCAGGAACTGGAAAAACCCGGCCGCGACCCGCGTCCCGAGTTCAAGACCGCCGAGTTCCAGGAAGGCGTCGAAGACCTCAAGGACCTGCAACTGGGCATGATCCTCGAAGGCGTGGTGACCAACGTGACCAACTTCGGTGCCTTCGTCGATATCGGCGTGCATCAGGACGGTTTGGTGCACATCTCTGCACTTTCTGAGAAGTTCATCAAGGATCCTCGCGAAGCGGTGAAGGCCGGTGACGTGGTGAAAGTGAAGGTCATGGAAATCGACATCCCGCGCAAACGTGTTGGCCTGTCGATGCGCATGAGCGACACCCCGGGCGAGAAAATCGACGGCGCTCGCGGCGCGCGTCCGGGGTCGGCGCCACGCCAGTCCCAGAACACCGCACCGCGCAAGGAAACCACGGCAGCAGCCCCGAGCAACAACGCCATGGCTTCGCTGTTCGCCAACGCCAAGCAGTTGAAGAAACGCTGATGGACATCCCCGCCGGGCTGACCGAAAGCGCGTTTTTCAAGCTGCTGGGCTGCCGTTTGCACAGTCTGGAAACCGGGGTGGCGCAAGTCGCCCTGGCGCTGGAACCCCAGCTGCGCAATCGCGGTGGCAAGCTGCACGGCGGGGCCTTGTTCAGCCTGGTGGACATTGCCATGGGGCTGGCCTGTTCCAGCACTCACGGCTTTGGCCAGCAGAGCGCGACCATCGAGTGCAAGATCAACTACATCCGCGCCGTCTCTGACGGCGAGGTGATGTGCACGGCGCGGGTGATCCACCCGGGCCGGCGCACACTGGTGGTCGAGGCCGATGTGATGCAGGGCGACAAACTGGTCGCAAAAGCACAAGGCACGTTCGCTGTCCTATAGCTAGATGTCATCGATTTGAGTTAATTTCGGCGCTAAGACCTGTAGGAGCGAGCTTGCTCGCGATGAACGTCAGGGCGCCGTTTTCATTCAGGCACCCCGCGTTATCGTTAACCTCCATCGCGAGCAAGCTCGCTCCTACAAAACCAGGCGAAAACGCCAGTTTTAACTTCACCCTTGTAGACCGTCTTGCCCACCCCCATATTGGGGCGACTGACGCGTGAAGGAATCCAACTTGAGCGAACTTCTCAACCGCCGCCTGGCCCTGCTCGGCGAGCGCGCTAACCTCTCTCTGCTCGAACAGTGCCTTCACGGCATCGAACGTGAATGCCTGCGCGTGACCGGCGAAGGTCGCCTGGCGCAAACGCCGCACCCGGAAGAATTGGGTTCCGCGCTGACCAATGAACAAATCACCACCGACTACTCCGAGTCGCTGCTGGAGTTCATCACTCCGGCCCTGCCCGACCCGGCGGACACGCTGGCGAGCCTGGACAGCATTCACCGTTTTGCCTACAGCAAGCTCGGCAACGAGTACCTGTGGAGCCCATCGATGCCGTGCCCGTTGCCGGCCGAGGAAGACATCCCGATCGCCTATTACGGCACGTCCAATATCGGGCAGCTCAAGTACGTCTACCGCAAAGGCCTGGCCCTGCGTTACGGCAAGACCATGCAATGCATTGCCGGTATCCACTACAACTTTTCGCTGCCGGAAAAACTCTGGCCGTTGCTCAGGCAGGCCGAAGGCTTTGTCGGCACCGACCGCGATTACCAGTCGTCGGCCTACATCGCGCTGATCCGTAACTTCCGCCGCTACAGCTGGCTGCTGATGTACCTGTTCGGTGCCTCGCCGGCACTGGACGCCGGCTTCCTGCGCGGTCGTTCGCATCAGTTGGAGCAACTGGATCCGCACACCCTGTACTTGCCGTACGCGACCAGCCTGCGCATGAGCGACCTGGGTTACCAGAGCAACGCCCAGGCCGGCCTGACGCCGTGCTACAACGACCTGGCCAGCTACACCGACAGCCTGCGCAAAGCGGTAGCCACGCCGTACGCACCGTACGTCGAAGTCGGCACCCACCAGGATGGCGAGTGGGTACAGCTCAACACCAACATCCTGCAGATCGAAAACGAGTACTACTCCAACATCCGCCCGAAACGCGTGACCTACACTGGCGAGCGTCCTATCCAGGCGCTGGTGGCCCGGGGCATCCAGTACGTTGAAGTGCGCTGCCTGGACATCAACCCGTTCCTGCCGATGGGCATCGACCTCACCGAGTCGCGCTTCCTCGATGCGTTCCTGCTGTACTGCGCGCTCAACGACAGCCCGCTGCTGACCAACACCAGCTGCAACAACGCAACCTCGAACTTCCTCAGCGTGGTCAAGGAAGGTCGTCGCCCAGGCCTGCAACTGCAACGCGATGGCCAGCCGGTTGACCTGAAGGAATGGGCCGCTGAGCTGCTGGAAAATATTGCCCCTCTGGCCGCGATGCTCGACCAGAGCCATGGCGGCGACGCCCACAGCAAAGCGCTGGACGCCCAGATGGCCAAGGTTCGGGATCCTTCCCTGACGCCCTCGGCCCAGGTGCTGGCAGCGATGGCCGAGCACAAGGAAAGCTTCGCCCAGTTCTCCCTGCGCCAGAGCCAGGCCCACGCCGAGTTCTTCCGCAGCGAGCCGTTGGCGGCTGAGGAACAGGCGAAGTTTGAAGAGCGGGCGCGTTCATCGCTGGCTCAGCAGACTGAGCTGGAACAGAACGAAGTCGGTGATTTCGATGTGTTTGTCGGGGCGTACCAGGCGAGCATTCTGGCGATCAGCAACTGAAGGTCCTGCGGACCTTATCGCGAGCAAGCTCGCTCCCACAGTGGATTATCGGTGTGGCTGCAATCGTGCAAACACCATTGAACCCTGTGGGAGCGAGCTTGCTCCGGGCGGCGTTCCGACGATGACCGCGTAGCGGTCGCCCGCAAGTTTTCCTCTCATAAGCTAATTCGAAAAAGTTATTTATTTTCGAATTCTTAGATCATTTAGTCTCCTTATCACGCCGACACTCGGTCGCCTGACAAGGAGCTTTCTGATGAAACTGACTTTCCCTCTACGCTTGCTGGCGGCCGCTACTTTGGCAGCAGCCAGTTTGCTCGCCCAGGCGGCCGACGTCACCGTCGCCTACCAGACCACCGTTGACCCGGCGAAAGTCGCCCAGGCCGACGGCGCTTACGAAAAAGCCACCAAGGCCGATATCAGCTGGCGCAAATTCGACAACGGTGCCGACATCATCGCTGCCATCGCCTCCGGCGACGTGCAGATCGGCTACCTCGGTTCCAGCCCACTGACCGCTGCAATCACTCGCAAAGTCCCGGTGGAAACCTTCCTCATCGCCACCCAGATCGGCGCCGCCGAAGCCCTGGTCGCCCGTGACGGTTCCGGGATCAAGACCCCGCAAGACCTGATCGGCAAGAAGATCGCCGTGCCGTTCGTTTCCACCGGCCACTACAGCCTGCTCGCCGCGCTGAAGCACTGGAACATCGACCCATCGAAAGTCACCGTCCTCAACCTGGCACCGCCAGCGATCATTGCCGCCTGGAAACGCGGTGACATCGACGCCACCTACGTCTGGGACCCGGCTCTTGGTGTGGCCAAGGAAAACGGCAAGGTACTGATCACCTCCGGCGAACTGGCCAAGTTCGGTGCCCCGACCTTCGACGCCTGGATCGTGCGCAAGGATTTCGCCGAGAAGCACCCGGAGATCGTCACCGCGTTCGCCAAAGTGACCCTGGATGCCTACGCCGACTACCGCAAAGACCCGCAAGCCTGGCTCGCCAATCAAGGCAACGTCGACAAGCTGGTAAAACTGTCCGGCGCCAAGGCCAGCGACATTCCGCTGCTGCTGCAAGGCAACGTCTACCCGTTGGCGGCTGATCAGGTCATCACCCTCGGCGCGCCGACCACCAAGGCCATCACCGACACAGCGGCGTTCCTCAAGGAACAAGGCAAGGTCGAGGCCGTGCTGCCGGACTACGCGCCGTACGTCAGCGCCAAATTCATCACCAACTGATCGGGAGTCAACGCGATGGCTTTGCTACAGCTGGAGCGCATCAGCGCACAGTACCCCGGCAACCCGGAACCGGTGTTGGCGGATATCTCCCTGAGCCTTGGGCCCCGGCAATTGCTGGTTGCCCTCGGCCCGTCCGGCAGTGGCAAGACTTCGCTGTTGAACCTGATTGCCGGTTTCGTCGAAGCCAGCGCCGGGCGCATCACCCTCGACGGCGTGCCCGTCAAAGGCCCGAGTGCCGAGCGCGGCGTGGTGTTCCAGGACGACGCGCTGTTGCCGTGGCAAGACGTGCTGGCCAACGTCGGCTTCGGCCTGGAGCTGGCCGGCATCGCCCGGAACAAACGCGAGGCCCGCGCCCGGGAAATGCTCGCCCTGGTCGATCTTTCCGGTTTTGAACAGCGCCGCATCTGGCAGCTTTCCGGCGGCCAGAAGCAGCGAGTCGGCCTGGCCCGCGCCCTCGCCGCCGACCCGCGCGTGTTGCTGATGGACGAACCTTTCGGCGCCCTCGACGCCTTCACCCGCGAGCAGATGCAGGAGCTGTTGCTGCAAGTCTGGCAACGCACCGCCAAACCGGTGTTCCTGATTACCCACGACATCGAAGAAGCCGTGTTCCTCGCCACCGACCTGATTCTGTTGGCGCCCAACCCGGGGCAAATCGTCGAGCGCCTGAGCCTCGATTTCGGTCAGCGTTATGCCGCCGGTGAGTCGGCCCGCTCGATCAAATCCGACCCGCGCTTCATCGAAACCCGCGAACACGTACTCGCCAAAGTGTTCTCCCAACGCAGCGCCGCCCAGCGGCAGGAGCGCGCATGAGCAGTTATGAAATTCCCGTCGCGGCGATAAAGCCAGGCACCCCCGTGACTGCGCCACGACGCAGCTTGAGCACGCGCTGGATCAGTGTGCTGACGTTGGTCGCTCTCGTTGCCATTTGGTGGGCCGTGACGGCGACCGGTTTGATCGAGCCGCTGTTCCTGCCACCACCTTCGGCCGTGCTGCAAAAAGGCTGGCTGCTGGCGACCTCGGGTTATATGGACTCAACCTTGTGGCAGCACCTCGGCGCGAGTCTGAGCCGCATCGGCCTGGGCCTCGGTTTTGCGATTCTCACCGCCGTGCCGGTGGGCATCGCCATCGGCGCCAACCGTATCGCCCGTGGCGTGCTCGATCCGCTGATCGAGTTTTACCGGCCGATTCCACCGCTGGCCTACCTGCCGCTGATCGTGATCTGGTGCGGCATCGGTGAATTGTCGAAAGTGCTGCTGATCTACCTGGCGATCTTCGCCCCGATTGCCATCGCCACCGCCACCGGTGTGCGCACGGTCGACCCGGCCAAATTGCGTGCCGCACAGTCGCTGGGCGCAACGCGTGTGCAGTTGATCCGCCACGTGATTTTGCCGAGTGCCTTGCCGGACATCCTGACCGGTGTGCGCATTGGCCTCGGTGTCGGTTGGTCGACGTTGGTCGCCGCTGAATTGATCGCCGCCACCAGCGGCCTGGGTTTCATGGTGCAGTCGGCCGCGCAGTTCCTGGTCACCGATGTGGTGGTGCTGGGGATTCTGGTGATCGCGCTGATCGCCTTCGCGATGGAGTTGGGCCTGCGTGCCCTGCAACGCAAACTGGTGCCGTGGCATGGCCAGGCCCACTGATGACTCCCACAAAAAACACGGCACCCGGATTCAAGAGAACCACCATGAGCCAACTGACCATCGTCCCCCTAAGCTCTGCCCTCGGCGCGCAAATCAGCGGCATCGATATCAGCCAACCGCTGAACCCGGAGCAGCGCGATGCCATCGAGCAGGCCCTGCTCAAGCATCAGGTCCTGTTCTTCCGCAACCAACCGATCACGCCGCAGCAACAGGCACGCTTCGCGGCGAATTTCGGCGACCTGCACATTCACCCGATCTACCCGAATGTGCCGGAGCAACCGCAAGTGCTGATCCTCGACACCGCCGTCACCGACGTGCGCGATAACGCGATCTGGCACACCGACGTGACCTTCCTGCCGACCCCGGCCATGGGCGCAGTGCTCAGCGCCAAGCTGCTGCCGGAGTTTGGCGGCGATACGTTGTGGGCCAGCGGGATTGCGGCGTATGAAGCCCTGTCGGCGTCGATGAAAACCTTGCTCGAAGGCCTGACCGCCACCCACGACTTCACCCGTTCGTTCCCGCTGGAGCGCTATGGCAACACGCCCGAGGCGCTGACCCAATGGGAAGAAGCACGACGCAAGAATCCGCCGCTGTCGCACCCGGTGATCCGCACGCACCCGGTAAGCGGACGGCGCTCGTTGTTCGTCAACGAAGGTTTCACCTCGAAGATCAACGAACTGTCGGAAACCGAAAGCGAGGCGATTCTGAAGTTTTTGTTCGCCCACTCCACGCGGCCGGAATTCACCATTCGCTGGCGCTGGCAGCAGGACGACATTGCGTTCTGGGATAACCGCGTGACCCAGCATTACGCGGTGGATGATTACCGGCCGGCGCGGCGGGTGATGCAGCGGGCGACGGTGTTGGGGGATGTGCCGTTTTTCAGATAGATGACTGCTGCGCAGTCAATCGCTGGCAAGCCAGTTCCTACAAAGACCCATACATTCTGTAGGAGCCGGCTTGCCGGCGATGCGATCTGCAGGTTACTCAGCCGTCGAAGGCTTCTCCCAAAGATTGATCCCGCCCTCTTGGGCAAACCGGTCAATCTCCGCCAGCTCATCCGCACTGAAGCTCAGGTTCTTCAACGCCCCGACGTTCTCGATGATCTGCTCGGGCCGGCTCGCGCCGATCAATGCCGAAGTGACCCGAGGATCGCGCAGCGTCCAGGCCAGCGCCAGTTGCGCCAGGCTCTGGCCACGACGTTTGGCGATTTCGTTGAGCGCACGAACCTGCGCGATGTTGGCGTCGGACAAATGCGCTGCCTGCAACGAACCACCGCCCGGACGATTGACCCGCGCATCCGCCGGTACGCCGTTGAGGTACTTGTCAGTCAGCAATCCCTGCGCCA
The DNA here is from genome assembly GCF_054668285.1 of Pseudomonas sp. S2_H10. Taxonomy (NCBI): domain Bacteria; kingdom Pseudomonadati; phylum Pseudomonadota; class Gammaproteobacteria; order Pseudomonadales; family Pseudomonadaceae; genus Pseudomonas; species Pseudomonas sp. S2_H10. The sequence continues at coordinate 3,903,436 of NZ_CP162754.1, read as the reverse complement.
GCGGCGTGAAGGCGATCACGCCCGTGCCGAGTTCATCCGTGGTGTCCAGCAGGTCTTTTTCCACCCAGCGGTTGAGCAGGTTGTACGCCGGCTGGTGGATCAGCAACGGCACCTTCCACTCCTTGAGCAACGCCGCCATTTCCCGGGTTTTCACCCCGGAATAGGACGAGATGCCGATGTACAACGCCTTGCCCTGTTGCACCGCTGTGGCCAGTGCGCTGGCGGTTTCTTCCAGAGGCGTGTCCGGATCAAAACGGTGGGAATAGAAGATGTCGACGTAATCCACGCCCAGGCGTTGCAGGCTCTGGTCGAGACTGGCCAGCACGTACTTGCGCGAACCGCCGCCCTGACCGTAAGGGCCAGGCCACATGTCCCAACCGGCCTTGCTGGAAATGATCAGTTCGTCGCGGTACTGCTTGAAGTCTTCGCGCAGCAGACGGCCGAAGTTGATCTCGGCGCTGCCATACGGCGGGCCGTAGTTGTTGGCCAGGTCGAAATGGTTGATGCCCAGGTCGAACGCTGTACGCAACAACGCGCGCTGGGTATCGATCGGCGTGCTGTCGCCAAAGTTGTGCCACAGGCCCAACGACAGCGCGGGCAGCACCAGACCGCTGCGGCCCACGCGGCGGTAAGGGATGGAGTCGTAGCGGTTTTCGGCAGCGGTATAAGTCATCGAATCCTCTCTTGTCGGTCTTGAATCTGGTATCGACTGCTTTGCCAGTCGCCCAGCATACGCCCGCGCGGACACCAGAAAAGCCGGGATTCGACTAATAGCTGAAACGTTTCACAAAAAACCCGATCTGCCCGCAGCATTGAACAAGGCAGCGACAGGCTTGCGCGATCAGGGTCGACAGGAACACAGTCGCCAAAGCAACGAACAGGCGATACCTGTCGCAAGGATGGAGCAAACCATGCACACCACGATCATCATCACTTTCGGCCTGGTCCTGCTCGCGATGATGCTGTTCATCGGCGAGAAACTCGGCTTCAGCCGCCAGACGCTCACCTTCAGTTTTGTGATCCTGTGGCTGGCGCTGACGGTGATCAACGGCGCCATCGGCATAGTGTCCGCCGGTCAGTCGCTGAGTACGGAACTGGGGATCGGCACGATGGTGTTCAGCATTCCGGTGGCGGCGCTGGTGTTGTTCATGGTGCTCAGCGCCGAGAGCTGAAAGCCCCGGCGCCCTGCCCCGCGATCAACGCACCAGATGCAGGAACTGCATGTGCCGTTCGTACTGGTCGAGGATGTCGTTGATGATCTGCTCCTTGGTGTAGCCCATCAGATCGTAGTCCTGACTGCCCTCGCTCAAATGCACTTCGGCCCGGTAATAACGGCGATTGTTGAGTTGCTTGGAACCCATGCCGCCACGAGCAAAGGACGGCGTGAAGTAACCGCGCATCTGCACCTGATAAACGAACGGATGCTGATCGCCATGGCCGATTTCCAGGCTGACGCTGTCATTGGCCGGGTCCGGGTGTGTCGCTACGTGCAAACCCTTTTCGATGAACACGGCAGAGACTTCTTCAATCGCCGGGCGCACCGTTGTGTCGAGGAAGCGATAGACCTCATCGCGCGACGGAAAATGCACCGCCTGGCTCAAGCGTTGCCGCCAGCCGCCGCGCCGGGAACCGGACACCGGCGCCAGGGAATGCATCTGCGCGATCTGCTTCTGCGACTCCAGATAAAACGCCTTGTGCAGCCCCCACATCATCAACAGCAGGATCAACGAGAACGGCAACGACGTCAGGACCACCGCCGACTTCAATGCATCGATGCTGCCCGAGAACAGCAAGGCGCTGGTCACCAGCGCAGTCATTGCGCCCCAGAACACCCGCAGCCATTTCGGCCCGTCTTCATCGGGACTACCGCCCTTGGCGGACAGCGTCGAGAGCACCACGGTGCCGGAGTCGGCCGAGGTGACGAAGAACACGAAGCTGATGAACACCGTGACCGCGATGACGGTTTTGCTCCACGGGTAGGTTTCCAGCAGCAGGTAGAGGGTCATCGACGGGTTGTCGATGGCCGACATGCCGAGCGCGCTCATGCCGTGGTTGAGCACCTGGTCGATGGCGCTGTTGCCGAAGATCGACATCCACGCCAGGGTGAAGCCGAGCGGAATCAGCAGCACGCCGAAGACGAATTCGCGGATGGTCCGGCCACGGGAAATCCGCGCGATGAACAGGCCCACGAACGGCGACCAGGCAATCCACCAGGCCCAATAGAACACCGTCCAGCCGCCCAGCCAGTCGCTGGGTTTGTCGTAGGCGTAAAGGTCGAAACTCTTCATCGACAAGGCGCCGAGATAATCGCCGACGTTCTGGATCAGGGTATTGAGCAAATGCTGCGTGGGGCCGGCGAACAACACGAACAGCAGCAGCGCACAGGCCAGCAGCATGTTGATGTCGGACATCACCCGCACGCCCTTGTCGACGCCGGATACGGCAACGATGATCGCCGCACCCATCATCAGCGTGATCAGGCCGACCTGAATCCATTGGGTGTGGGCGATGCCGAACAGGTAGTCCAGGCCCGAGTTGAGGTGCAACACGCCAAAGCCCATGTCGGCACCGAGGCCGAACACCGTGGCGATGATGCCGAAGCCATCCACCGCGTAGCCGATGGGGCCGTTGATGCGCTTGCCAATCAGCGGGTACAGCGCCGAGCGCAGGGCCAGCGGCAGGTTATGCCGGTAGGCAAAGTAGGCCAGCGCCATCCCGACAAAGGCGAACACACCCCAGCCATGCAGGCCCCAGTGCAGAAACAGAATCTGCATCGCCTGGCGCGCCGCATCCGCCGTACCGGCCTCGCCCTGGGGCGGTTGCAACATATGGGTCAGCGGCTCGGACACGCAGAAGAAAAACAGGGTGATGCTGATCCCGGCGGCGAACAACATGCCGGCCCAGGACAGGTAGCTGAATTCGGGCTCGTCGTGGTCGGCACCGAGTTTGATCTTGCCGTAGCCCGATAACGCGGTGACCACCACGAAGACCAGATACAGGGTCATCGCCAGCAGGTAATACCAGCCGACCGTGTTGGCCGCCCAGTTTTGCGCCGCCAGCAACCAGGCACCGGCCTGCTCGGGCATGGCGATGACAACGATGCCAAACAACAGAATGAAACTCGCCGAGAACCAGAACACCGGCGGATTCATGCGGATCAGACCGCTTGGAGGAATGGACGATGCACTCATGTACGGTGCACCTCGAAGGGGAAAATCGTGGCTGTAGAAATCGGACTCAGCAAAGGCAAGCCTCCTGTTGTGAGCGGGCAGCGAACCACCGGTTTAACTTGAATGAACGTTCAAGTTAAACATGGATAGGGGGCTAAGGACTAATCGCAGGGCTCGGCGGTGGTGTTCTTACGCTAGCTCAAGGGAGGAAATAAGCAGGATTTAAAAGCTTCGCGAGCAGGCTCGCTCCCACAGAGGAACGCATTTCAATGTGGGAGCGAGCCTGCTCCGGGCGGCGTTCCGACGAAGAGGTCGGGACAGTCAATGAAGATTCAGGAGCTTACTTCTGCGCCCCATCATCATGCTGCAGGTTCGCCTGGGTCAGGTTGCTGCCCGCCGGCACGCTACGGGTCAGCCAGACATTGCCGCCTATGGTCGAACCCTGGCCGATGGTGATCCGCCCGAGAATCGTCGCCCCGGCATAGATCACCACGTCATCCTCGACAATCGGGTGCCGCGGCTGGCCTTTCTGCAACTGACCGTCTTCGTCCGCCGGGAAGCGCTTGGCGCCCAGGGTAACGGCCTGATAAATCCGCACGCGCTCGCCAATGATCGCCGTCTCGCCAATCACCACGCCTGTGCCGTGGTCGATGAAGAAACTGCGGCCGATCTGCGCACCGGGGTGGATGTCGATGCCAGTAGCCGAGTGGGCGATTTCCGCACTGATCCGCGCCAGCAACGGCAGCCCGGCGCGGTACAAATGGTGGGCAAGACGGTGGTGAATGACCGCCAGAATCCCCGGATAGCACAACAGCACTTCATCGACACTGCGCGCCGCCGGGTCACCGTGATAGGCCGCCAGCACGTCGGTGTCCAACAGGCTGCGCAGCCCCGGCAGAGCAAGGGCGAAGTCCTGAATGATCTGGATGGTCCTGGCTTCGATTTCGGTATCGGCCTGAGCACTGTGGCGCGCGGCGTAGCGCAATTCGAGCCGCGCCTGGGCCAACAGCGCGTTCAGCGCCACATCCAGGGTATGGCCGACGTAGAAGTCTTCGCTCTCCTCGCGCAGGTCAACCGGCCCCAGTCGCATCGGGAACAGCGCACCGCACAAGGCTTCGAGAATCTCTGCCATGGCCGCCCGGGAGGGCAGCTCGCGACCGCCCTGTTCGGTACTGGCCCGGCCATTTTGCGCTCGCCACTGCTCACGCGCAGTGCGCAGCTGGCTGACGATGGTCTGCAATTGCCAATGGCTGGAACGCTCACTCACGGTAAAAAACTCCTCACGGGCGACCGGACTGTCTGGCCGCACTGACGGCGATTACTTTACGGCAAGGGTTGCGAGGCAAATTAAGAACCAATAGTGCTGTACTCAGTACAAATGGCTATAAGCGATTGGCGGTTGCCCAGGCTTTGGGGCGTGCCTATAGTCCTGAGATCTTCCACGGCCAGTACGGACCCATGATCAAACAACAGCTTGCCCGCTTTAACCGCCTTGACCTGCTCGGTCAGCCCACCGCCCTGGAAAAACTCGAACGCCTTTCGACCTGGCTGGGACGCGATGTTTACGTCAAGCGCGATGACCTGACGCCGCTGGCGATGGGCGGCAACAAGCTGCGCAAACTCGAATACCTGGCCGCCGATGCGCTGGCCCAGGGTGCCGACACCTTGATCACCGCCGGCGCACTGCAATCGAACCACGTGCGCCAGACCGCCGCCATTGCCGCCAAACTGGGGCTGGGCTGCGTAGCCCTTCTGGAAAACCCCCTCGGCACCGATGACAGCAATTACACCGGCAACGGCAACCGGCTGCTGCTCGACCTGTTCGATTGCAAGGTCGAACTGGTGGAAAACCTCGACAACGCCGACGAGCAACTGCAAGCCCTGGCCAACCGACTGCGCAGCAACGGCAAGAAGCCGTACCTGGTGCCGATCGGTGGCTCCAATGCGCTGGGCGCCCTGGGCTATGTGCGCGCCGGACTGGAACTGGCCGAGCAGATCAAGGACACCGGCCTGACCTTCGCCGCCGTGGTTTTGGCCTCGGGCAGCGCCGGTACCCACAGCGGTCTGGCCCTGGCCTTGAGCGAAGCACTGCCGGATCTGCCAGTGATCGGCGTGACGGTCTCGCGCAGCGATGAAGATCAGCGGCCAAAGGTTCAAGGCCTGGCCGAGCGCACCGCCGAACTGCTGGGCGTGAATCTGCCGGAGGCTTTCAAGGTCGAGTTGTGGGATGAGTATTTCGGCCCGCGTTATGGCGAACCGAATGCCGGCACACTGGCGGCGGTGAAGCTGCTGGCGGGGCAGGAAGGCTTGCTGCTGGACCCGGTCTACACTGGCAAGGCCATGGCGGGGTTGCTGGACGGGATCGGGCGTCAGCGTTTCGATGAGGGCCCGATTATCTTCCTGCACACCGGCGGGGCGCCGGCGTTGTTTGCCTATAAGGATTTTCTGTAACGCTCGTACGGGTACAACGCGAACAATGTAGGAGCTGGCTTGCCAGCGAAAGCAATCGACCTGGCTAGATATACCCTTAAGATATAACAAAAAGAATATTTATTATTTTCCTATCTAACGGCTCCATCTTATAGTCACGCCGCAGGCGAATTTGCAGCGAGACGCATAAGCTGCATTAGGGCAGGATATCGCAGTCGTCCAAATCCCGAATTTGCCAACTTTCCTAAAGCGTCTTCCATAAGAAAACACAGGGGCTTGTCATGAATTTTTCCGCACTACGCCGCAATCTGCTGGTGGGTTCTCTGGGCCTGGCATTGAGCGCCGGCCTGATCGGACAGGCGGTTGCCGGTGAGCAGCTGCAACAAATCAAGGACAAAGGCGTAATCAACGTCGGCCTGGAAGGCACCTACCCACCGTTCAGCTTCGTCGATGCCGACGGCAAGCTGAGTGGCTTCGAAGTCGAGTTCTCCGAAGCCCTGGCCAAAGAGCTGGGCGTGAAGGTCAAGCTGCAACCCACCAAGTGGGACGGCATCCTGGCTGCCCTGGAATCCAAGCGTCTGGACGCAGTGATCAACCAGGTGACCATCTCCGAAGAGCGCAAGAAGAAGTATGACTTCTCCGAGCCCTACACCGTTTCCGGGATTCAGGCGCTGGTGCTGACCAAAAAAGCCGCCGAGCTGAACATCAAGTCCGCTGCCGATCTGGGCGGCAAGAAAGTCGGCGTGGGCCTGGGCACCAACTACGAACAGTGGGTGAAAGAGAATGTGCCGACCGCAGACATCCGCACCTACGAAGATGATCCGACCAAGTTCCAGGACCTGCGTGTCGGCCGTATCGATGCCATCCTGATCGACCGTCTGGCCGCACTGGAATATGCCAAGAAAGCCAAGGACACCACCGCTGCCGGTGACGCGTTCTCCCGTCAGGAAGCCGGTATTGCCCTGCGCAAAGGCGAGCCTGAACTGCTGGCCGCAGTGAACAAGGCAATCGACAAGCTGCGCGCCGATGGCACCCTGAAAAAGCTTTCGGAAAAATACTTCAACGCTGACGTCACTCAATAATGGAAGAAGCTTTTCAACTCGCGCTGGACTCCGCGCCCTTTCTGCTCAAGGGCGCGTACTACACGGTCATCCTCAGTCTGGGCGGGATGTTCTTCGGCCTGGTGATGGGGTTCGGCCTGGCGTTGATGCGCCTGTCGCGCTTCAAACTGGTGAGCTGGATCGCCCGCATCTACGTGTCGTTCTTTCGCGGCACGCCCTTGCTGGTACAGCTGTTCGTGATCTATTACGGCTTGCCGCAACTGGGCCTGGAACTTGATCCGCTACCGGCGGCCCTGATCGGCTTCTCGCTGAACATGGCCGCCTATGCCTGCGAAATCCTGCGTGCCGCGATCAGCTCCATCGAGCGCGGCCAGTGGGAAGCCGCTGCCAGTATCGGCATGACCCGTGCGCAGACCCTGCGCCGGGCCATCCTGCCGCAGGCGATGCGCACCGCATTGCCGCCGCTGGGCAACAGCTTCATTTCGCTGGTCAAGGACACCGCGCTGGCCGCCACCATCCAGGTGCCGGAGCTGTTCCGCCAGGCACAGTTGATCACCGCCCGCACCTTCGAAATCTTCACCATGTATCTTGCCGCCGCTCTGATCTACTGGGTCCTGGCCACGGTGCTTTCGCACCTGCAGAACCAGCTGGAAGCGCGGGTCAATCGGCACGACCAGGAGTCCTGACCCAATGATTGTCGTGGAAAAACTGACAAAGCAGTTCAAGGGTCAAGTCGTGCTCAACGGCATCGATCTAGAGGTCAAGGAAGGCGAGGTGGTGGCGATCATCGGCCCTAGCGGCTCGGGCAAGACCACCTTCCTGCGCTGCCTGAATTTTCTGGAAGAGCCCACCAGCGGCCGGATCAAGGTCGGTGATATCGAGATCGATACCAGCCGTCCCCTGAACCAGCAGCAGAGCCTGGTGCGGCGCTTGCGCCAGCACGTGGGTTTCGTGTTCCAGAACTTCAACCTGTTCCCTCACCGCACCGCCCTGGAAAACGTTATCGAAGGCCCGATCATCGTCAAGAAGATCCCGCTCGCCGACGCCGTTGCCCTGGGTAAAAAGCTCTTGGCCAAGGTCGGTCTGGCAGGCAAGGAGGACGCTTATCCGCGTCGCCTCTCCGGTGGTCAGCAACAGCGCGTGGCGATTGCCCGGGCGCTGGCGATGGAGCCGGAAGTGATCCTGTTCGACGAGCCGACCTCGGCCCTCGACCCGGAGTTGGTGGGCGAGGTATTGGCGACCATCCGCGGCCTGGCCGAAGAGAATCGCACCATGGTGATCGTCACCCACGAAATGGGTTTTGCCCGGGACGTGGCCAACCGTGTGGTGTTTTTCGACAAGGGTGTGATCGTCGAGCAAGGCGAAGCGAAGGCGTTGTTTGCCAACCCGAAAGAAGAGCGAACCAAACAGTTCCTGAGCAAGTTCCTGAATAACGCTCACAACTAACACCCCCGCGCAACAACGGTAATCTTCCATGGATGGAAGTGATACCCCTCGAAATAGCCATGATTAATACCAAACTAATTTTATCTATTCGACCTGCATATCCTGTATGCGTGCGCGGTACATACATACACATCACAACCATTAAACAGTGCTGACCAAGTCAGATCGTCCTTCGCGGACGGGGCTGATGACTTTGCAGAAATCCGCCCGTATTCACGTGCTTTCAGCGGATAACTTCGACGCATGGGCATGGTTTAATTACTTCAGATTGTAGGAATTTTCTGAATAACACGACACACCACCTATAACTAACAATTCTTATTGACACTTGATCCCCCTGACTCTTATCTAGTCTCCAGCCAGCGATACTCATCACGCCCTGATCATTATTTCAACTCAAGATAATGAATGGTTTTTCTATTCGTCTTTTAGTTTTTGATATTCCAGAAACGGACTTCGTTGCAAGACTTCAAGGAGACTCCATGAAAAGCACCCCGAACAAATCCGGGCTTGCAGCCCCGACCCTGGCGCAATCCAACAAGACCGGTATCAACGTCACGTGCGCGGCGCACCTGCTGATCGATGTGGCGCCCTACCCCACCATGGACGCCGGTGACCTGATCGAACTGTTCTGGGACGACTGCTACGTGGCCTCCCGCGTGCTGACGGCCAGCGATGTCGGCCAACCGGTGCAGCTACGAGTGCCCGAGAGTTTTATCGCCAACGGTACTTCACGCTTTCACTACCGCGTGATGCAGGTTGGCCGGGGCCCGGCGATATCGGCCAGCGCAAACGTGAAGATCAAACTCGACTGTCCAGGCGGCCAGCCCTCCGCTTTATGTGGCGATGAAAACCAGTGCCTGGCACCGGTGGGTATACCCGACGCGATTCGCCGTCATGGGGTGAATCCGAACCAGATCAAACGCGGTGTTCCCTTGACCATCGAGCCGTACGTGAACATGGCCGTCGATGATGAAATCACCCTGCGCTGGGGCGATGTGCGCATGGACCTGCCACGGCTCAAGCCCACCGATGTCGGCCAGCCGATCCAGGTCTGGATACCGCCGGCCATCATCCTCGAAGCCGGCGAAGATCTGCGGCTGGAAGTGACGTACTGCATTCTCGACAGGGTGGGCAACAACTCCCGCTGGGCACCGGCTCGGACACTGAAGATCGGGTGCGCCAATCCTTATCTGAAAGCCCCCCCGAAGCAATGTCTCAATGCGGCTGAATCCCGCAAGCAATGAACACCGCTTCTGTGGTGAGGGGGCTTGCCCCCTCACCACAGGGTTTGCGATCTCCCCCGAGAACACCCTTCTATGCATATTCCTAAAAGTTAGTTCATAAATTATTTATACACGTTTAGGGTATATAGACCGGACCACCGGACATTCTTGTTTTCATGCGCTGCCACAAGCGGCGCTTCCATGAGATGTGAGGTAGGTATGGTCCGGAACACAATCACCCCAGTGCAGATCGCCAGGGCATTGCGTGCAGCCAGGGAGTGGCACTGATGTCCAGTCTGGCAGATGCAATCGTCCAGAGTGACCTGGACATCGCCCCGCTGTTGTTGCCCGCACAAATCCTGCGCAACGATGCCCAAGCCATCAAGGCGGCCCAAGAACTGGCGCAAGTCGCGCGCCTGCAAGCAGCCAAACGTGATCGGCAGCGCAAGCTGCCATGGTCTGAAATCGAACAGTTCACCCGCAGCGGCCTGGGCAGCATTTCCATCCCCCGGGTGTACGGTGGTCCGCAGGTTTCGTTCGTCACCCTGGCCGAAGTGTTCGCGATCATTTCCGCCGCCGACCCGGCGCTGGGGCAGATCCCGCAAAACCAGTTCGGCATTCTCAACCTGATACTCGGCAGCGCCACCGACGCGCAGAAAAGACTACTGTTCAAAAGCGTCATCGATGGCTGGCGAATCGGCAACGCCGGGCCGGAGCGCGGCAGCAAGAACACCCTGGAACTGAAGGCGCGCATCACCGCTGACGGCGTCCTCAACGGTCAGAAATTCTATTCAACCGGCGCCCTGTTCGCCCATTGGGTCGCGGTCAAGGCATTGAACGACGACGGCAAACAAGTGCTGGCATTCATCCGTCGCGGCACGCCGGGATTGCGCATCGTCGATGACTGGTCCGGCTTTGGTCAGCGCACCACCGCCAGCGGCACGATCTTGCTCAACAACGTGCAGGTCGAACCCGAACTGGTTGTGGATAACTGGAAGATCAACGACACGCCGAACATCCAGGGGGCCGTCTCGCAACTGATTCAAGCGGCCATCGACGCCGGTATCGCCCGAGGCGCCATCGACGACGCCATCGATTTCGTGAAAACCCGCGCCCGCCCGTGGATCGACGCCAATGTCGAACGGGCCAGCGATGACCTGTATGTGATCGCCGATATCGGCAAGCTGAAAATCGAATTGCACGCCGCCGAAGCGCTGTTGCGCAAGGCCGGACAGGTGCTCGATCTGGTCAGCGCTGCGCCGCTCACCGCCGAGTCTGCCGCCCGTGCCTCGATTGCCGTGGCCGAAGCCAAAGTGCTGACCACCGAGATTTCGTTGCTGGCCAGCGAAAAACTGTTCGAACTGGCCGGCAGCCGCGCGACCCTCGCCGAATTCAACCTCGACCGCCACTGGCGCAACGCCCGGGTGCACACCCTGCACGACCCGGTGCGCTGGAAGTATCACGCGGTGGGCGCCTATCGCCTCAACGGCACGCTGCCGGCAAGACATTCCTGGATCTGACGACCAGACATCTGGAGAAGCATATGAGCATTTCTCACCCCGTCGCGGTCATTACCAGCGATGAGCAAGCCCTGATCATTGCCAGCGATCTGGCCGATGACTTCAAACGCGACAGCGCCCTGCGCGACCGCGAGCGCCGTTTGCCGCACCCGGAACTGGAAGTGTTTTCCCGCTCGGGCCTGTGGGGCATCAGCGTGCCGAAAGAATACGGCGGCGCCGGTGTTTCCAACGTCACCCTGGCCAAAGTCATCGCATTGATTGCCCAGGCCGACGGCTCGCTGGGGCAAATCCCGCAGAACCATTTCTATGCCCTCGAAGTGCTGCGCGTGAACGGCAGCCACGAGCAGAAACAGCGTCTTTATGCCGAAGTCCTGGCCGGTCAGCGCTTCGGCAATGCGCTGGCCGAACTCGGCACCAAAACCGCACATGATCGCGTCACCCGCCTGACTCGCGACGGCAGCGGCTATCGCATCAACGGTCGCAAGTTCTACGCCACGGGCGCGATCTATGCCCAGCGCATTCCCACCTCGGTGGTGGATGAAAATGGCGTGCAGCAACTGGCGTTCGTGCCGCGCGACAGCAAGGGCCTGAGCGTGATCGACGACTGGAGCGGTTTCGGCCAGCGCACCACCGGCAGCGGTTCGGTGGTGTTCGAAGATGTCTTTGTTGCCGCCGAAGATGTCATCCCCTTTCAAAGTGCTTTCGAGCGCCCGACCCCGGTCGGCCCGCTGGCGCAGATTCTTCATGCCGCCATCGACACCGGCATCGCCCGCGCCGCCTATGAAGATGCGCGGCACTTCGTGCGCAGCAAAACCCGGCCATGGATCGACGCCACCCACGAAAAGGCCACGGACGACCCACTGACCCTCAAGAGTTTCGGCCACCTGAGCATTCGCCTGCACGCCGCCGAGGCACTGCTCGAGCGTGCCGGTGAATACCTCGACAAGGCCCAGGCCGAGACGAATGCCGAGACCGTCGCGGCCGCGTCGATTGCCGTTGCCGAAGCCCGCGCCCTGAGCACCGAAATCTCCCTGGCCGCCGGCAGTACGCTGTTCGAACTGGCCGGCAGCCAGGCGACCTTGATCGAACACGGCCTCGACCGCCACTGGCGCAACGCCCGGGTGCACACCTTGCACGACCCGGTGCGCTGGAAGTACCACGCCGTGGGCAATTACTACCTCAACGATGAAAACCCGCCGCTGCGGGGGACCATCTGATGACCGCCGCGAAAAAGAAAATCCTGCTCAACGCGTTCAACATGAACTGCATCGGGCACATCAACCACGGTTTGTGGACGCACCCGCGTGACACGTCAACCCGCTACAACACCATCGAATACTGGACCGAACTGGCGCAGCTGCTGGAGCGCGGGTTGTTCGACGGCCTGTTCATCGCCGACATCGTCGGGGTCTATGACGTCTACCAGAACTCGGTGGACGTGCCGCTCAAAGAGTCAATCCAGCTACCGGTCAACGATCCGCTGTTGCTGGTCTCGGCCATGGCGGCGGTCACTAAAAACCTCGGTTTCGGCCTGACCGCCAACCTCACCTACGAAGCGCCGTATCTGTTCGCCCGACGCCTGTCGACGCTCGATCACCTGAGCCGTGGCCGCGTTGGCTGGAACATCGTCACCGGCTACCTCGACAGCGCCGCCAAGGCCATGGGCCTGAGCGAACAGGTCGAGCATGACCGCCGCTACGACCAGGCCGACGAGTACCTGGAGGTGCTCTACAAACTCCTGGAAGGCAGTTGGGAAAACGGCGCGGTGCTGAACGACCCGCAACAGCGGATCTACGCGCAACCCGAGAAAGTGCACAAGGTCGAGCACAAGGGCGAGTTCTATCAGGTCGAGGGTTATCACCTCAGTGAACCCTCGCCGCAGCGCACGCCGGTGCTGTTCCAGGCCGGCAGCTCGGATCGCGGTTTGCTGTTCGCCGGGCGACATGCCGAGTGCGTGTTCATCAGCGGCCAGACCAAGGCCTCGACCAAGGTGCAGGTGGACAAGGTGCGCGCCAGCGCCATCGAAGCCGGGCGCAACCCCGAGGACATCAAGGTGTTCATGGGCCTGAACGTGATCGTTGGAGCCACCGAAGAGCTGGCCTGGGCCAAGCGCGCCGAATACCTGAGCTACGCCAGTGCCGAAGCCGGTGTGGCGCACTTTTCGGCGTCCACCGGGATCGATTTTTCTCAGTATGAAATTGACGAACCGATCCAGTACGTGAAGAGCAACGCGATCCAGTCCGCCACCAAACACCTGCAAAACAACGACTGGACCCGACGCAAACTGCTGGAGCAACACGCCCTCGGCGGTCGCTACATCACCGTGGTCGGCTCGCCTGAACAGGTGGCCGATGAGCTGGAATCCTGGATCGCCGAAACCGGGCTGGATGGCTTCAACCTGACCCGCATCGTCACGCCGGAAAGCTATGAGGATTTCATCGAACTGGTGATTCCCGAGTTGCAACGGCGCGGGTCGTACAAGACGGCGTACGACAGCGGCACCTTGCGCGAAAAGCTGTTTCAGCGGGAGGCATTTTTGCCTGAGCAACATACCGGTTCCGCGTTTCGCCGCTAAAAGCTTCGCGAGCAGGCTCGCTCCCACAGGGATTGTGTGAACACCCGAGATCCACTGTGGGAGCGAGCCTGCTCGCGAAGAGGCCTGACCAAACGACACAAACCTTATGCACTGACTGGACTACTCATCATGAAAAAGCACTACCTCTCTAACCCAGTCAAAGCACTGGCCCTGGCCCTCGGCCTGTTCAGCTCGGCAACCTTCGCCGCCGACGCCCCCCTGAAAATCGGCACCACCGCCGCCTTCGCCATTCCCCTGGAAGCGGCCGTCGAAGAAGCCGGCAAACAGGGCCTGAAAGTCGAGCTCGTAGAGTTCACCGACTGGATCGCGCCGAACGTCAGCCTCGCCGCCGGCGACATCGACGTGAACTACTTCCAGCACATTCCGTTCCTGGAAAACGCCAAGGCTGCGTCCGGTTTCGACCTGGTGCCGTTCGCGCCGGGCATCATCAACAACGTCGGCCTCTATTCGAAGAAATACAAAAGCTTCGACGAACTGCCGCAAGGCGCCAGCGTGGCCATCGCCAACGACCCGATCAACAGCGGACGCGGCCTGCAACTGCTGGCCAAGGCCGGTCTGATCACCCTCAAGCCCGGCGTCGGCTACAAGGCCACCGAAGAAGACATCATCGCCAACCCGAAGAAAATCAAGATCCTCCAGGTCGAAGCGGTGCAGTTGGTGCGCGCCTATGACGACGCCGACCTGGTGCAGGGCTACCCCGCCTACATTCGCTTGGCGAAAACCTTCGATGCCGGCTCCGCGCTGCTGTTCGACGGCCTCGACCACAAGGAGTACGTGATCCAGTTCGTGATCCAGCCGAAAAGCAAAACCGACCCGCGCCTGATCAAGTTCGTCGACATCTACCAGCACTCACCCGCTGTGCGCGCCGCGCTGGATAAAGCCCACGGCAAGCTCTACCAAGCCGGTTGGGAAAGCTGAGCATGACCGCCGCGATCCAACGGCGACTGGAGATTCCAGAGCCTCAACGTGCTGAACAAACCGAACTGCATCCCGAGCTCAATCGTGCCCATGTGCGCTTCATCAATCTGGGCAAAACCTACAACGGCCAGCAAGGCCCGGTGGCCGCGTTGCACGGCATCGACCTGGCGATCCAGCGCGGCGAAGTGTTCGGCATCATCGGCCGCAGCGGCGCCGGCAAGTCGTCGCTGATCCGCACCATCAACCGCCTGGAACAACCGAGCAGCGGTCGGGTGCTGATCGATCAGGTGGACATCGGCGAGTTCGACGAAGACCGCCTGGTGGCGCTGCGTCGACGCATCGGCATGATCTTCCAGCACTTCAACCTGATGTCGGCCAAGACCGTTTGGCAGAACGTCGAACTGCCTTTGAAAGTCGCTGGCGTGCCCAAGGAAAAACGCGAGCAAAAAGTTCGCGAATTGCTGGAACTGGTCGGCCTGCAAGCCAAGCACAAGGCCTACCCGGCGCAATTGTCCGGCGGGCAGAAACAGCGCGTGGGCATTGCCCGGGCGCTGGTGCATGACCCGCAAATACTGCTGTGCGACGAAGCCACTTCGGCGCTCGACCCGGAGACCACGCAATCGATTCTCGGCCTGCTGCGCGAGATCAATCAACGCCTGGGATTGACCATCGTATTGATCACCCACGAGATGGCGGTGATTCGCGAGATCTGTGATCGGGTGGTTGTCCTGGAACACGGACGCATCGTCGAGCAAGGCCCGGTGTGGGAAGTGTTCGGCAACCCGCAGCACGAGGTCAGCAAGACATTGCTGGCGCCGTTGCAGCACGCATTGCCGAAAGAGCTGCAAAGCCGTTTGCAGCCGCAGCCAAAGTCCTCCGACGCAGCCGTAGTCCTGCGCTTGCAGTTCACCGGTAGCCAACGCGACGAACCGGACCTGGCCGCACTGTTCAGCGCCCTGGGTGGGCGAGTGCGATTGCTGCAAGGCGGCGTGGAACGGATTCAGGGCCACGCCCTCGGGCAACTGCTGCTGGCGGTGACCGGCTCGTCCCTCGATGCCGAGGAGTTGTGTCAACGCGCCGCCCATTGGGCGCAACAGGTGGAGGTACTGGGCTATGTGGTTTGATCGCTTGCTGCAAGGTTTCATCGACACGTTTTTGATGGTCGGTGTGTCGTCGTTGATCGCACTGTTGGCGGGCATCCCGCTGGCAGTAATCCTGGTCACCAGCGCCAAGGGTGGCATCTTCGAAGCCCCAGGGCTGAACCGCGTTTTGGGTGCTTTCGTGAACCTGTTTCGCTCGGTGCCGTTTCTGATTTTGATGGTGGCGCTGATTCCGTTCACCCGGCTCATCGTCGGCACCACCTACGGCGTATGGGCGGCCGTGGTGCCACTGACCATCGCCGCCACGCCGTTCTTCGCGCGCATTGCCGAGGTCAGCTTGCGCGAGGTCGACCACGGCTTGATCGAAGCGGCACAAGCCATGGGTTGCCGGCGTTGGCACATCGTTTGGCATGTGTTGTTGCCGGAAGCGCTGCCGGGGATTGTCGGCGGGTTCACCATTACCCTCGTGACGATGATCAACTCGTCGGCCATGGCCGGGGCGATTGGCGCAGGCGGCTTGGGAGACATCGCGTATCGGTATGGGTATCAGCGGTTTGACAGCCAGATCATGTTGACGGTGATTGTGTTGCTGGTGGCGTTGGTGGCGGTGATTCAGTTGGGTGGGGATCGGTTGGCTCGGGGGTTGAATAAGCGTTGACCCAGGGAAGATTATTCCTACGCAGACCGTAGGAATAATCAACAGATAAATGCAGCTCATAGCACCTTGAATTACTTAACCAATGGATATGCCAAAGACTTCACCAGAATGGCGATAGAGTCTGCATTAGATAAAAGAACGCGATTTAAAAGCTCAGGGTTATCATTCAATTGCTTCTCAATACCGACTGCATCCGCTTTACCAAAGTATTTTTCTCGCCTTTCCGCGATGATATATTTCATTGAGTACTCTCCTATACTCGAATTTTGCAGACCGCTTGAAATCACATCAACTATCGAAGCAGATCTGTTTACATCATCGGGTTTTAAAACCCTATCAGCCGCATAATACATAAAATCCCAGGTAGGTTTTTTAAGACGATGTGATGACTCATGAATAATGATTGTCATTAACTCAACCGGTGACTTATCAAGAGCGTCACCACTTAAAAATATCCGCTTCTTTTTATCTTCGGGATGTGTGGATGCCACACTCGGGAGAATTTCACTCTTCGTTGACCAAACTAGCTGTTCAGCTCTGTCGCCCGCGTATTTATCGGCAGTTTTCTTTAACGGAATGAGTATTTTCAGCAAAGCGCTCCTCAAATCTTCAGGTTTAGCGAACGTGCCGAAGATTCTCGATGTAAAATCGCGATATACGGTATCCACATCACCTTCTTGCAGTACTCTGATCGCCTCACCTGTTGCAATTGGAACATTCCTTAACGCCGCCTCTAAACGCTCCCCCTTTTCCGCATTTACTTGCTTTATCTCACTTAGCCCCCGCGCAACAATTTCACTACCCCAGCTTGCTCTTGTCTTTTCCAATACATCATTTTTACCTTTGTACTTGACCAGACCGAGAGCATCTCGATAGTTGATCGCGTTATTTCCGCAAAACATATATAAATTAAGACCATCCATACTCCCACTTGGATCAGCACTTACCCAACGTCGTAACCACGGTGCGTAATACCGATAACCGTAGTAATAAAGCCCCGTCGTATCCCGTTCCTTGCCCGAATAACGGATGGTCTTGTATTTGGCCACCAATGCACTTTTGCCCGCCCAGCACGCCGTGCCGCCAAAGGGGTAATAGTGCTCATGAGTCAGCACGCCCGCCTCATGGTCAAGTTCCAGGGTGCTGGAGCCAAGGTGATCGCTGAGGCTGTAACGCCATTGATCGCCATGCTCACCTTGGGGCCAGTGCCGCGCCCGCACGTTGTTGCGCCCGGCTTCGACGCTGATCACGTGATGTTCTTCGCCATCGGCCTGGTGGTGGACTTCCAGACCCGGGAGGTAGCGGATCTCAGTGCGCAGGGTGCGGCCACTGCTTTGGACAAAACCCACTTTGCGCAAGCGATGGCCGGGGCGGTCGTAGCGGTAGCATTCGTAGTCGTCGGGGTCGGTTTCGCGGTTAACCAAGGTCACGTGGTGCAATTGGTTGCGTACGTCCCAAAGCATGGCTTGGCCGCGCTGCAGTTCCTGTTGATTGCCAGCGGCATCGAAACCCGAGGCGATATCGGGCTCGCCCGGCAGCGAACCGTCGTCACGTTGCCCGAGGCTGCGGTTGCTGCGTGTCGAGGTGAACATCGAGAAGCCAGGTGCACCGCTGTGCTGGCGGGTGATGAGATTGCCACCCCGGTCGTACTCGAAACGTTGGGTGTAATTGCGCCGTTGATTGGGGTCCAGCGGTGTGGGCAACAGTTCGGGTAGCGCGGGCCCATGACTCGGCTGGCTGACTTCCCAGCCCTGAGCCTCTACCAGTTGATAGAGGCTGTCGTAGCGGTAGTTGTTGATCGGGTCGATGCGCTGATTGTTGAAATGGGTCACGGGTTGGGACAGGTCGTGCAACTCGACGATGTTGCCCATCGCGTCATAGACTTAGTTCAGGTCCTGCAAGGGTTTTTGGTTGCCGAGCGCCGCCACCAGCCGGATCAGCCGACCGTCATCGGCAGCGTACTCGGCATGGGTCACTACACCATTGCCCGCAGTTTCGCGCTCGACCTGATCCTGGGCGTTGTAGCGGATGTCGCTGACCGGGCGTTGCGGCGGCTTTTCAGGGTCAGCCATTTGCAGCCAGACCACATTCAACTTGCCCGCTACGTCGTAGCTAAAGGTGCGAACGTTGCCCATTGCATCGGTTTGTCGCTGAAGCTCTTCGTCGGGATTGAAGGTGTGGCGGGTGATGAACGATTGGGCTTCCAACCATGAATCGCGTTCATCGAAATCCAGCGGCCAATCCGGTGTTTCGAGGTCGGCGAGAAAGCGTTGCGCTTCAACCAGCACTGCACCCGCGAGCCCATAGTCAACGACACACTGCGTGCCTGCCGGATGGTCATGACGGGTCAACTGCCCACATTGGTTGTGCTTGGCGAACGCTGGATCGGCGCCAGCATAGGTCAGCCGCTCCACCACGCGTGGCGACTCTCCAGCAGCCTGCTCCAAGATTGTGACCGGCCGCTGTTGATCGTCATGTTCGGTGTGGCGCTGACTGCCACGTGCATCCCAGAACGAACCGGGCAAACCCGCCTGATCCAGCAAACTCAACTGCCAACCGGCATCGACGCTGTCCGTCAGCAATGGTTGCCCACTCAAGCCGTAGCGCGTGGCCAGGTTCGGTTGCGGCGCCATGCCCCACAAACGTGGGTCCCAGGACTCGACCAAGCGCCCCGCCGTATCGAAGCGTTGCCGGGTGATGCGTGGATCAATCACCGGGCTATCGGGGTGGCGGCAATAACCGACGCTGCGGATTGCCAGAGCGCGCGGGTCGATGACCGACAGCGTGGGTGTCGCGGCGTGGGGGTTCATTACGCTGTCGGTCCTTCCCTATGACTGAGGACAGACTGGCCTTTTTTTGACCGGGCCGAAACTGTAAGAAGTTACAGGTAGATGTCTTTGAAAGCAGGCAAGAGTCCTGATCAAAAGGGAAGTTTTCGTACAGGAAAATCAGCAGTTTTGCAGGCCTGTTCCCTTTCTTTTGCAGGACATTTCCTAGATCATTTCGCTCGCTTGCGCCTGCCGAATTCCGTGGCTAGTCTCGGTCCGTCACTGCTAATCAGTGATCGGGTTTAGTCGCCCGGATCCGCGTCAGGCGCACAGCGTCACCTTTTTTCAGGTGTTATTTATTGCCTGAATTTTATGGTGGCTGTGCGCAGGGCACCCTCGTGGTGCGCCGGTTTTGCCTGGCGGCCGGTCGACTAACCTGTGTGCAGCCGCCACCCCCTATTCGTTTAGTCGCGAAATCGGTTGGCTCCAACTAATAGTCAGGAGTTTTACCAATGAAGAAATCCGTTCCCGATCCACCTCCCGAAAATCCCACCACCGAAACCGGCACTGAAAACCCTCTCAGGGATCGATCAGCACTCTACCGAGCCATCGATTTCCACCTCACCGGCAAGCAACCCACCCCCCCCGATGAAATGCGCTTCTACAACGTCAGCAAAGACGTGAGCTTCGAAGACACCCAACTCTATGTCGCCGACCTGCTGCGTTGTGCTTCGGTCACGGCGTATCAGTGTGGTGATCAACTGAAGGGTGCCGACAGGGCGATGGTGTATTCGATCTGGCACTTGCTGGAGATTGCCAAGGCGATGGTGGATCACTCCATTGAATGTCTGGGGATGAAAAAGGGCTGACATTTTTTGTGTTTTCCAGATAGCCATCGCGGGCAAGCCCGCTCCCACAGGTATCGCGGCGCTTGAAGCACCGCGCAATCCTGTGGGAGCGAGCCTGCTCGCGATGGGCTGCGCAGCAGCCCCAGGCCTCATGGCGTATATTCGGTGAATCCAAATTGCCTGCGCAGCCGATCATGAAGCAAACACCCGACGACCTCGAACAGATCACCGCCACGACCCTGGGCCACTACAACGCCGTGGCCGACAGTTTCCGTGAAGGCACACGCGATCACGATGTCAGCCAGAACATCGATGCCCTGCTGCGGCATATTCAGGGCGAAGCGCCTTTCGACATTCTCGACTTCGGCTGCGGGCCGGGACGCGATCTGCAAACCTTCACCCGCATGGGGCACAAGGCAGTCGGCCTCGACGGTTCGGAAAAACTTGCGCAGATGGCGCGGGACGATAGCGGTTGCGAGGTGTGGCAGCAGGACTTCCTGAAGCTTGATCTGCCAGCCGAGCGCTTCGACGGGATTTTTGCCAACGCGGTGCTGTTTCATGTTCCGCGTCAGGAATTGCCGCGGGTGTTGAAGCAATTGTGGGGAACGCTGAAGCCGGGTGGGGTGTTGTTCAGTTCCAATCCCCGTGGCGAGAATCAGGAAGGCTGGAACGGGCCGCGTTATGGGTCGTACCACGACCTGGCGGCCTGGCAGCAATTGTTGATCGAGGCGGGGTTTGTGGAGCTGGAGCATTACTACCGACCGGCAGGGCTGCCGCGGGAGCAGCAGCCCTGGTTGGCGAGTGTTTGGCGCAAGGCTGTGTAGTCAATTCGGACGCCATCGCGAGCAAGCTCGCTCCCACAGGGTTCAGCGCAATCCCTGTGGGAGCGGCGGTGCGGCGATCCGACTTGCCCGCGATGAGCGCGCAGCGCTCGCCTTACTGCACCTCTTTCTTCGGCTCGCGAATCTTGTACCAGGCCACATACAGCGCCGGCAAAAACAGCAGCGTCAGCAAGGTGGCGATGACGATCCCGCCGATCATCGCGTAGGCCATCGGCCCCCAGAACACCTCACGGGCAATCGGGATCATCCCCATGCTCGCCGCCGCCGCGGTCAGCAGGATCGGCCGACGTCGGTGCTCGGTGGCTTGCACCACCGCATCCCACGGCGTGTAGCCCTTCTGTTCGTATTCCTCGATCTGGGTCACCAGGATCACGGAGTTACGAATGATGATACCGATCAGCGCCAGAATCCCGAGGATCGCCACGAAGCCCATCGGCGTACCGGTAGGCACTAGCGCGAGCACCACGCCGATCAGCCCCAACGGCGCGACGCTGGCCACCAGGAACAGCTTCTGCACGCTGTGCAGCTGGATCATCAGGAAGGTCGCCATCATGAACAGCATCAGCGGCACGACCTTGGCAATCGGCCCTTGGGCCTTGCCGCTTTCCTCCACCGTACCACCGGTGGCGACCTTGTAACCCGCCGGCAGTTTGGCTGCAAAAGCGTCGATGGACGGCTTGAGGATTTTCACCAGGTCGGTCGGCTGGATCTCGTCACGTATCGCCGCCTTGATGGTGATGGTCGGCAGGCGATCCCTGCGCCATACCAACGGCTGCTCCAGTTCGTAACGCACGGTGGCGAACGCCAGCAGCGGAATCGACGTGCCGCTCGGCGTGACGATTTGCAGGTTCTGCAGGGTTTCCGGCGTACCGCGTTCGGAGTCCACCGCGCGACCGACCACGTTGATCAGGTAAATGTCGTCATCGACCTGGGTCACTGACTGGCCGCTGACGATGCCGTTCATCAGGTTGGCCACGTCCTCGGAAGACAGCCCCAACTGCCGCGCCTTGTCCTGCGCGATGTCGATGCGCAGCACTTTGCCCGGCTCGTTCCAGTCGTAGATGATCTCGCCGATGTGCGGGTTCTTGTCCAGCTCCGTGGCCAGGTCGATGGCATGTCGACGCACCTGATCGATGTCCTTGCCGCTGACCCGGTACTGGATCGGCCGCCCTACCGGCGGGCCCATTTCCAGCGCCTGGACATAACCGCCGATGCCGACGAAGTCGTTGCGCAAGCGATCGCGCAGCTTCTGCATCATGGCCTCGCGGGTATGGCCTTTGCTGACGATCACCAATTGTGCGTAGAACGGGTTCTGCAGTTGCTGGTCCAGAGGCAGGTAAAAACGGATGGCGCCCTGACCGATGTAGGTACTCCAGCGCACGATGTCCGGATCATCCTTGAGCGTGGCTTCGAGGCGATCGACCGCCCTTCGGGTTTCGTCGATCGAGGAGTTTTGCGGCAGGTTCAGGTCCACCAGGATTTCCGGGCGATCCGATGACGGGAAGAACTGGTTCTGCACGTAACGCATGCAAAACAACGCCAGCACAAAGCACAGGACAGTGATGCCAATGGCCCACCAGCGATTGCGCATGCACCACAACAGCCCACCGTTGAACGCCTTGCCGATGCGCCCGGGTTCGTCCTGGTGGGGTTTTACCTTGGTGCTGAGAATGTGCACGCCGATCACCGGCGCAAACAGAACCGCCACCACCCATGACACCAGCATCGCACAGGCAATCACCGCAAACAGCGTGTAGGTGTACTCACCGGCGGAGCTGGCGTTCAAGCCGATCGGCACGAAGCCCGCCACGGTCACCAGTGTACCGGTGAGCATCGGGAATGCCGTGGAGGTGTAGGCGAAGGTTGCCGCCTGCTCCTTGGTCTCGCCCATTTCCAGGCGCGTGACCATCATTTCCACGGTGATCATCGCATCGTCCACCAGCAGGCCGAGGGCGATGATCAGTGCACCGAGGGAAATCCGCTGCATGGTGATGCCGCTGTATTCCATGAATACAAACACCATCGCCAGCACCAGCGGGATCGAGCATGCCACCACCAGCCCGGCGCGCACGCCAAGGCTGACGAAACTGACCAGCAGCACGATCACCACCGCCTCGAACAGCGCGCTGGTAAAGCCGCCGACGGCCTCTTCCACCACCACGGCCTGGTCGGAAACGTTGTAGATGCCGACACCGATCGGCAGGTCGGCGGTCAACTGGTCAATACGGGTGTGCAAGGCCTTGCCGAACGCCTGGACGTTGCCACCCGTTTGCATGGCAATCGCCAGGCCGATGGCCGGTTTGCCGTTGATGCGGAATTCCGGCGAGGCCGGATCGACATAGCCGCGACGGATTTCAGCGATGTCGGCCAGACGATAGTAGCGGTCGTTGAGCTTGAGGTTGACCTCGGCGAGGTCTTTCTCCGAAGCGAACTTCCCTGAGGTGCGCACCGAAATCCGCTCCGGCCCGGCCTCGATGACACCCGCCGGGGTCACGGCGTTCTGGGTTTGCAGGCTCTGCACCACCTGACGCTCATCGATGCCCAGCGCGGCGAGTTTGCGTGTGGAGAAGTTCAGGTACAGCACTTCGTCCTGCTGGCCGACCATCTCGATCTTGCCCAGCCCCGGCACGCCGCGAATTTCCATGCGCGCCTGTTCCACGTAGTCGCGCAGCTGACGCATGGTCAGGCCGTCGGCGGTGAAGGCGTAGATCGACCCGAAGACGTCACCGAACTCGTCGTTGAACGACGGCCCCTGTATGCCCTGCGGGAACTGGTACTTGATGTCGTTGATCTTCTTGCGCACCTGGTACCAGATTTCCGGGATGTCCTTGGCACTGGTGGTGTCGCGCAGGTACACGTACACCGTCGACTCGCCGGGGCGCGTGTAGCTTTTCACGTAGTCGAGGGAATCGAGCTCTTCGAGCTTTTTCTCGATCCGGTCAGTGATCTGCTTGAGCGTTTCCTCCTGGGTCGCGCCCGGCCATTTGCTCTGGATCACCATGGTCTTGATGGTGAACGAAGGGTCTTCTTCGCGCCCCAGGTTGAAATACGAGAACACACCCATCAGCAACGCGACGAACATCAGATACCAGATGAACGACTGATGCTTGAGGGCCCATTCCGAGAGGTTGAAAGGCCCTTTCATTGACTGTCCTCGTCGATTTTCACTTTTTGCCCCGGCTTGAGGCTGTTGACACCGGCACTGACCACCCGCTCGCCGTTCTTCACGCCGCCGGCCAGCACCACGGTGCTTGCGGTACGGCTGATCACGGTGATGTCACGGGGAGAGACGGTTTTACTCTGTGCATCGATCACCCAGATGCGTGGCTTGCCATCGACCTCCTGCAACGCGGTGACCGGCAACTCGATGCGCGGCTTGATCGCCGAGCTCAGGGTCACGCTGATGGCCGTACCGAGGCGAAAACCGTCGGGCGTTTCGGCCAGGGTCAGGCGCGCGCGACGGGTGCGTGTGGCGCTTTGAGCCTGAGGCTCGATTTCACGGATGATGGCGGTGGTGTTGATGTTCGGATCAAGTTGCGCCGCGACCGAAAACACCACATCGCTGGGCAGTTGGTCGACCAGGGTATCGGGCAGGTCGATCACCGCTTCCTTGATGTCCGGTTGCGCCAGGGTCACCACTTGCTGACCCGCGGAGACCACTTGCCCGGCCTCGGCGCTCCAATTGGTGACCACGGCTTTATGGTCGGCACGCAATTCGGTGTAGCCCAGTTGGTCCTTGCTCTGGTTGACGGCTGCCCGGGCCTGATCGAGGGAGGCCTGGGTGGTTTTCAGGTTGGTGTTGGCCTCGTCGAGTTGCGCTTGCGCGCCGACGCCGCGGTCAAACAAGGCTTGCTGACGCTGGGCAGTCGCCTTGGCGTTGATCAGTTGCGCCTGGATTTTCGCCAGGTCGCCCTGAGCTGAACGCAATTGGTTCTGCTGGTCGGAAGGATCGAGGGTGGCGAGCAACGTGCCCTTCTCGACCTCGGTGCCGACATCGACGTTACGACTGGCGATTCGCCCGCCCACACGGAACCCGGTATCGGTTTCATAGCGTGCCTGGATACTGCCGGCGAAGCGGCCCAGGTCCTCTTCGTTCAAGGCCTGGACCTTGATCGACAGCACCGGCCGTACCGGCTCCGGCGGCGGTTCGCTTTTGGAACAGGCGCTCAGCACCAGCCCGATGGACAACGCCCATAAAGGCTTCATGGCTTGGCTCCCCACGTCAGATCCTTGTAAGTGTTTTCGGCAATTTCGACTTCCATGTCCGGGTGCAAGAGTTGTCCGCCGGCGATGATGACTTTGTCGCCGTCCTTCAAGCCGCCGCTGACGATGATCTTGCCGGTCAGGTAGCGGCTGACCGTCACCGTATGCAACTGGGCCTTGCCCTTGTCGTCGACAATCCAGACCGCAGGCTCACTGATGTTTTTGGTCAGCGCCGACCACGGCAGTTCGATGACCGACTTGCCCGATCCCCTGGCCGTGGCGCTCACCACCGAGCCCAATTGCATGCCTTCGGGCAGGCTGTTGAGGCCGACCTTGACCTGCACGGTGCCTGATTGCGCCGACACCGACGGGGTGACTTCACGCACGGTGCCGGTGGTTTTGATCGCCGGGTTGTCGAGCAGGCTCAGGACAATGGTCTGATCCTTGGGCTTCTCCGCCAGCAGCGATTCATAGACGTTGAACACCGCGTCGCGGTCGCCGTCACGAGCCAGGCTGAAGACCGGCATGGTCGCTTGCACCACCTGGCCAACCTCTGCCTGACGCTCGGTAATGATCCCTGGGGCGTCAGCAATCAATGCCGTATAGCTCAACTGATCCTTGGCGTTGGCCAACTGCGCCTGGGCGGCGCTCAAGGCACTCTGACTACTGTGCAAGGCGGCCTGGGCCGAGTCGTATTCACTCTGGCTGGTGTAGCCCTTAGGCAGGAGTTTTTGCTGACGCACGAATGCCGCCGCGCTCTGCTTGACCCGCGCCTGTTCGGCGACCACTTGTGCCTGGGCCGAGTCGACGCTGGTCTGCAGATCCTTGGGATCGAGCCGGGCGAGCACTTGTTTGGCGGTCACACGATCGCCAACGTCAACCGAGCGCTGGATGATCTTGCCACCGACGCGAAAGGACAGCTCCGTCTGTACCCGCGCCTGGATATCACCTGTGAGGGTGACCGAGGCCGCGTAATCCGCTGGTTTGACGACCTGCACGAACACCCGCGGCAGGTATTCCTGTACGGGCTTTTTCTCGTCGCAAGCCGTCAGCAGGGTGACGACACTCAAGGCCATTACTACTTTCAATCCGGGAACCACCATGCAAACTCCTTGGCCTTTTTCATGTACAACACGACAGAGAGCTTAGAACAGGATTGGAACCTTGCACGAGCGTCTTATGAAGAAAAAGTTCACACCTTTTTACCCTTGAAACAGTTGCAATAGACACCTGTGCATGCCTGACAATGAGCCACGGTCGATCCCGCCTCAGGAACTCACATGCTCAAAACCCTCGCGGTGGCCAATTACCGCTCGATCAACAAACTGGTGGTCCCGCTGGGCCGGCTGAATCTGATTACCGGGCCCAACGGCAGCGGCAAATCCAACCTTTACCGCGCGCTGCGCCTGCTGGCGGAAACCGCCCACGGTGGCGTGATCAATGCCCTGGCCCGTGAAGGTGGCCTGGATTCGACCTTTTGGGCCGGGCCGGAAAACATCAGCCGACGCATGCGCAACGGCGAAGTCGCCATCGAGCCCAGCGTGCACCAGGGCGTCAAACGCCTGCGCCTGGGGTTTGCGGGAGACGATTTCGGTTACTCGATCAGCCTCGGCCTGCCCGATTCCAATGGTCATTTCATGCTGCCCGGACGCAGCACGCCGACACCGTCTTATTTCAGCCTCGACCCGCAGATCAAGCGGGAATGCCTGTGGGCCGGTGCGTTCTATCGCCCCGCCAGTCTGCTGGTCGACCGTGACGGTCCGATGATCCGTGCCCGCGCCAACCGCAAGTGGGATGTACTGGCGCAGCACACGCCGATGTTCGACAGCCTGTTCGACCAGGTCGGCAGCCTGCGCAGCTCTCCGGAAGTGCTGGAGTTGCGCGAGTTCATCCGCCGCTGGCGTTTTTATGATCACTTTCGCAGCGACGCCGAGGCTCCGGCCCGTCAACCGCAACTGGGCACCCGCACGCCGGTGCTGCATCACGACGGACGCGATCTGGCGGCGGCCTTGCAGACGATCATCGAAATTGGCGATCAAGAGGCGTTGCAGGCCGCCATCAGCGACGCCTTCCCCGGCGCGCGACTGAATATCGAACCGCTGCCGGGAGGCCGCTTTACCATCGAGTTCTTTCAGGAAGGTTTGTTGCGACCGCTGTCGGCCGCCGAATTGTCGGACGGAACCTTGCGTTATCTGCTGCTGGTCGCGGCGCTGCTGACACCTCGGCCGCCAACGCTGATGGTGCTGAACGAGCCGGAAACCAGCCTGCATCCGGACCTGCTGCCCGCACTGGCGCGCCTGATCATTCGCGCCTCGGAGCAGTGCCAGGTGTGGGTGGTGTCCCATGCCCGACGCTTGATTTCGGCGTTGCAGCAGGACCCCGACTGCAACTGCATCGTGCTGGAGAAAAATCTCGGCCAGACTGCAATTGTCGGCCAGCGCATGCTCGATGAACCCGCATGGCATTGGCCGGATTGAACGGCGCGTGATTTGCCGGGACGCTGGATGACGTCTATTTTCCCTTGCGCCGCAGGAAGGATCTTTTTTTCGAAACACAACTCCAAGGACGAACCACTTTTGGCCAGACTCACGGCCAGAACCTCACAAGGACGAGAACATGGCAGACAAGCAAACGCCGCAACGGCTGGATCCGCAGGACATTCTGAAACTCTTGATGGCGTTGCGCAGGGCCCTGGAGGCCAGGCCGGCCTGAGTGCTTTTGATCTTGTGGCGAGGGGGCTTGCCCCCGTTGGGCTGCGAAGCGGCCCCATGTAACCTCCAAAAATCTTAATGACGCACCTTGGGCGAATGCTGCGCATTCGAACGGGGGCAAGCCCCCTCGCCACAAAAGCGTCCTCGCCACTGGTAAACCAACACACATAAAAAAACGCCGACGCTATTGATAGCCGTCGGCGTTTGAAACCTTGAAGGGGTTTGCTTCGCGAATCAGAACGCCGGCAGTACCGCGCCGCTGTACTTCTTCTCGATGAAGGCTTTCACTTCCGGGCTGGTCAGGGCCTTGGCCAGTTTCTGGATGGCCACGCTGTCCTTGTTGTCCGGACGGGCTACCAGGAAGTTCACGTACGGCGAATCGGCACCTTCGATCACCAGTGCGTCTTTAGCCGGGTTCAGACCCGCTTCCAGCGCGTAGTTGGTGTTGATCATGTCCAGGTCGACCTGATCCAGCACGCGCGGCAGCATGGCCGATTCAAGCTCCTTGAACTTGAAGTTGTGCGGGTTCTTGGCGATGTCTTTCGGCGTGGCCAGGGCGTTTTTCGGGTCTTTCAACTCGATCAGGCCAGCCTTCTGCAGCAGGATCAGGGCACGGCCGCTGTTGCTGCCTTCGTTCGGGATGGCAATGGTCGCGCCATCCTTGAGCTCAGCCAGGGTTTTGACTTTCTTCGAGTAGCCGCCGAAAGGCTCAACGTGTACGCCGATCACGGTGACCAGGTTGGTGCCTTTGCCCTCGTTGAAGCTTTTCAGGTACGGCAGGGTCTGGAAGTAGTTGGCGTCCAGGCGCTTCTGGTCGACCTGCACGTTCGGCTGAACGTAGTCGGTGAAGACTTTGATTTCCAGGTCCACACCTTCCTTGGCGAGGGTTGGCTTGATCAGCTCAAGAATCTCGGCGTGTGGAACCGGGGTTGCCGCAACCACCAGTTTTTCGCCCGCCTGGGCCAGGCCCGCAGTGAGGGCAGCCGCCAGCGCGGTGAACAACAGAACCTTTTTCATGCAGTGTCCTTATCGAAAATCACAGTCGCTTGTGGCGACGGCTTGAAAACGAGAGTGCCAGTGAAGTGCTATCGCTGGCGTGAAGCGGACGATACCGGGATTTTTTATTCCCGAACAATAACTTTTATTCAAGTTGATATTCCATTTTGAAAGCATAGAGATCTCTGGTCATCCCTGTTCAAATACCGCGCAGCTTGATGATCTGCTCGCCAATCTCATGGGTGAATGACTCCAGAGTGTCCAGTGCATCGCTTCGAAACTTCTGGGCGCTGAAATCCTCCGCCAGTGATGGCCAGTAGTCTTGAAGCAATGCGTCGGCTTTGGCCGCGTACTGATCCGAATTCGCGACCAGGAATGCTGATTTGGCAGCGATGCCCACCCCACTGGTTACTTTTTTCGCCGTCAACACGTTGGTTAGCCGGCTCTGTAGTTTCACCGTGCTTCTCAATGCCTCATTTGCCGTGGAAACAGCGCCGTATAAACGCCGCCCCACCGCCACCCGCGCTGCCCCTCGCTGTGCAGCCACCACGTCTGCCAGGGAGCCCACACTTTTCGTCAACGCAAAGCCAATGCCTTTACTGCCGATTTTTGCAACCGCGCTGGCCCCGAACGACACCACTCCCAGCGCTATCGACGAGTAGGTCAATATCTGGGCGCCAACGGTATCCGGAGCCAGCTCATCGACAATCGCCGAGGCAATTGAAACCGTCGCGGAAATGACCTCCAGGGTTAAAAAGGCCAAGGCGTTGGCCGAGATCGGCACGAGTGGTGCGGTTGCGCCCACGGTCACGACTGTCAGGGCAATCGCGGCGGCGGCCAGGGCGGCGGTCACTCCGATTTTCACCCACCCCAGGGTCGAGATATGACCGGTGGGATCCTTGAGATTGACCGGATCGCCCAGACAATAGGCATAGGCATTGATGCCACCACCCTCAAAGGGGCTCCAACTGTCGGGGCTGTGAAATCGCATCAATCGGGGGTTGTAGGCCCGATACCCCCTGCCGAGCAGATAGCACCCGGTTGAAGGGTCCAGTCGCTCGCCCTGAAACCCCAGCAGGGCGCCAAGTCCGCTCGTTGCCGGGCGATCACCATAAGGTACGTAGGACAAAACAGGTTCGTCTTGAGGTCCAAGGCGCGCAACGGCCGTGCCCTGACCATCCGTGACAAACAAGACGACGTCGTCACCTTGCTGTTCGGCCAAGAACTTGCCATCGCCGGCCAGCAGACTGCGGCGATGGTTACCCGAGACTTCGCTGCACAGCGCATGTTCGCTATGGAAAAGCCTGATCAACTCTGCGGATTCTGCAGCCACCGCATGCAATTGATCCTCACCGTCGAACTGATAGTGCGTACGACCGCCAGCGCTGGCCACACTTTCGAGCCGACTCAGTGCGTCATACCTGAACATGCGCCCCTGGTTATCGTTGAGCAGATTACCGTTGGCATCGTATTCGAAACTCACCTGCCCGGGCTGATACTGCGCGTGACTGTGAGTCATTGAGCTCAACTGGGTTTTGTCAGGACGATCGTAGGAAAACCTGCACAGGTTCTCCTCCCCATCGAACCCCGTACGCACCGTCAACAGGTTGTCGAGGTGGTCGTAGGTGAACGCCTGAAAATCAATGCGTTTCCCCCAGGCATCGATCGGTGCCTGCGTGCCTTCACAGTCATAGCGCAACAGGCGCCCTCGGCTGTCGTAGGCGAAGGCTTCTGTACGTGACTGCGCACCGGACACCAGCGATCGCTGCTGAAGTTTGTCATCGGCCCCAAATACTTGAAGGATTTCCAGGCGAGATCCGTCGCCGAACTGCGAAATACGCCGGACCTCACGACCGAATTCATCGTGAACCAAGGTGGTCGTCAGCGAACGTTTCGAGGCGGTGTCCTCGACACTCAATGTCAGCAACTGGCCCTGGGGCCCGTAGGCGTACTTGGCCAGAACCGGTCCCTGCCGTATTTCCACGGGCCGCGCCGCAGCGTCATGGAGGTAAGTGGTTTCTACATCGTTGACATCGGTAAAGCTGATGGGCAGCCCATTCAATGAATGGGTAGTGGCAGTGCCGAAGCGGCCTTCGCTGGAGATCCACTCCCGGGACTTTTCCTTGCCCGACCCGGAGTACTCAAACCGGCGCTGAATGGCAGGGCTGGAAGTTTCGACGAGCTGCCCGGTCAATGGATCAAATCGATACCTGGCTGATTCAGCGTGACCGCCCATCCGCGCGGTCACTGCCCCGTTGAGCATGGGATCAAGGGCGAACCTGAAAACATCGCCCGCCGCCGTCACTTGCTGCAAAGCTTGAGCGCCACCCCCCTCATAGGTCCTGGTTTCGGTCCTGCCGCCGACGGTCGTACCGGTGACACGCAACAAACCGTCATAAGTCCGGGTGCCCAACACGTAGTCATCGGCACTGATTTCAATCGGATGATCCCCCGTGCTCAGGGGGTCATACTTTTTTTTATCGAAGTACCATCCGGTAGAGTCGTCTCGACCAGACGCCCGTAAAGGTCATAACGGAAGCTCGTTTCAAATCCCGCCTCGTTGGTTTGCGTCAGGCAACGCCCAAGTCCGTCGTAGGTAAAAGTCGCGATAACAGTGACCACACCTTGGGAGTCGATGCGTTCTTCCCGATCCGGCTTACCGAACACGTTCAATACGGAACGGGTTTTGCCGGCGCCGTCGAGCCAGCGAGTTCGAGTCAATGAAACCGGGTCAAACACATCATTCACCGCGACACCGTCAGGACCTACCGTTCTGCATACACGCCCCCAGCCGTCGTGGCTGTAGGTCGTGGTTGATTCGGTGGCCTTGCCATCGGACCAGTCCTGGCTGGCTTCGCTCACCAGTCGACCAAAATTGTCGTAGTGGGCCTCATAGGTCAGGCGTAATGGCCTGTCGGCTGAGTCGAAATCCTGAACCTTGACCTTGGTCGTGCGCCCGACCCCGTCGAGCCATATCTTGCTCAGCACTCCCCGTATGTTGGTGATGCCGATGGTCGCGCCGTCCTCCGACTGGCTATCGCCGTAGAATTCAGTGATGCGTGACGCGATATCCGTCCCATCGAATGCCGCCGTCTCGCGAACGACACGGTTGAGATTGTCGTACTCCTTCAACAACTCATTGCCGCCACCATCCCGAAGCTTGACCTCCTGCCCGATAAATCGGTCATGCCAGACTTTGCGCTCATGCCTTGCGCCACCCACGTACAATTGTTGAAGGGTTTTTACCCAATCTCCTTCAATTGAATATTGGAATTCGAGACGGCGATTGCCGTTGTGCCCGGCTTGCGAGCGACTCTTGAGGCGACCGTAAAACGTATCGCTGGCATCATCGATGTATTCGAATCGAGTATCCACGCATAGCGTATTGCTCCCGCCTTCAAACAGCCTTTCGCTTTGAGGCAACAAGAACCGATGACCGCCTTCGCGCATGGAGGGCAAGTCAATGTAGGAAAAACGGACAATGACCGTCGGCGCCGGGGCAAAATCAGGTGAAGGCGTGACCGATCGCTCCTTCAATGCCGTGATGAAGCCCAGTGGATTGCGGGGGCAACCTTCGGCACCTTCGGCCGGATAATAGACGTA
Source organism: Pseudomonas sp. S2_H10 (assembly GCF_054668285.1). Taxonomy (NCBI): domain Bacteria; kingdom Pseudomonadati; phylum Pseudomonadota; class Gammaproteobacteria; order Pseudomonadales; family Pseudomonadaceae; genus Pseudomonas; species Pseudomonas sp. S2_H10. The sequence goes on along the minus strand of NZ_CP162754.1, from coordinate 3,871,340 downwards.
GTCCTCCCGGGCTCCGCTCGGATTGATCTGCGTTAGCAGATTGCCGAATTCATCATAGGTCGTATGGGTGGTTTCGGTTCGGCGCGTGGCGTTCGCGAAAGTATCGACATAACTGACGACAGCTGTTTTCTGCAGTTGGAAATAGGCGGGCTGACCGGAAAAGTCCAGACCGTCGACATCGTGATAATCAACCGTTTTTTGCTGCACCTTGCCGTTGGAAATGGACTTTTCCGAGATCATCAGGTGAAAGCGGTTGTAGGTTTTTTCGATGCGACTCAGTTCAACCGCATTAACACCCTCCCCCCTGACCAGGCGTTCGGTGGAGGAGTAGGTGTAAGGTCCTTTGTGCCCATGCAGATGGTCCCCGTCCTGCGCCCAACGAAGTCCCGATTGATAGCCGAGGAAATTTTTGTCGGAGTATTCATAGACACGGGTGATCGTCGGCAACCCCGTACCCGGCACCAGAACACTGCGCCGCACCGCCGGCAAGGCATTGATCGGTGCCCCGAGCGGCAAGCGATGCTGCTGAGGAGCGTACTCGATACGCTCGACACTGCCCGCCGGCGCGCGGACATCCGTCATGACCAGAAAACCATCGTGTAGCTGGTAATCGAATGACCATGCAAGGTGCTCGGCAGAACCGTGATCAAGGGTTATCTGCCGAAGCCAGCCATTGCGAACCGCCAAAACAAATTTCAAGCGTCTTGGCGGATGATCAGGCCATACGGTAATGCTGGGGGGTTGATCATTGGTTCCATGACTCAGGGCCACGACACGGTGTTGCTGATCATGAATTTCGTGCAGGACGCGACGGCCCCGTACCAACCTGTATTTCAGACTGATCGAGCGCCCTTCGTTGGAGTACACATGTTCGGGCAACCATTCGTCATAGGTTTCGTCCGGCCTGGTCAACCTCTCGATCAGACCGTTTTTATGGCTGACAACCAGGTTGTCGCCGTCGAGCGTGACACGAGTGTCCTGGAGCTTTTTATCCCGGACGACCAACTGCCCTCTGCTGATGTAGACAAGATAAGAAACTCCGCTTGCAAGGGTCAGCTTACGGGTCTTTCGATTGTAGGAGCTCAAGCCCAATGACCAACCGCGCCCCCAACCGAAATCCGTTGTGCGGAAGCTATCGAATGAAATACTGAAGGGTATCAGCGGACCGTTGATATTGTTGGCCACCCATCCCGCGAGATTAATGCTGGTACTATAAGAACCGGTACGGACATCAACTCCAGACTGGATAAATTCAGAGAAATTGAATGCATTGGATTCCACTTGTGGCACTGCTGTACTCATCATCATTCCTTGACGCTGCAGATACAGTAAAATTAAACAACTTCGATCATCGAAGGGTTTTGGGTGTTCATTGCGACGTCGACTTCATGCCTGTTCCCATACATATCCCGAACAAACATCTTCACTGACAATTGATCGTATCGAACTGTGGACGCTCCGCCCTTTTTGGCAAAGTGCATCAAAAAAGTTATTTTGCCTTGCTCATCATGGTAGACCGCAATTTGATCGGCTGTTTCCCACAACACCTCCGCGCCGTCATTCGCCTTGAGACCATTAAAATAGCCAACGGCGTAATACCCGAGATAGTCGGGATGCTCACTGCGTGCCTGCAACACGCCGGCAATCGAGCAATCGACGAATTTTATATGGTGCTGGTCCACTAACAGGTCCAGGACATATCGATCGACCTTGGCAACGTTCTCTGTCGGTTTCCAGTTGGCGGACAGGTGTTTGACCCTGAACTGTTCTTTTCGATAGATCGCCGGTGGCACCGTCCTCAGGCTTATATCACCGAATTCCGAGCTTTCTTCCGAATAGAACACCTCACCGTCCGAACGGGTAATGGCCGCAATCAGCTTGATGGGGTCGGGAGAGTTGCTGCTGACGTAGAATTCCTTGCGAAAGATGGCTTTGCCTCGCACAACGGGGCCATGCAGTTCACCCGTGTGAGGAAACGGTGCGTACGGCAAGCGTCGCTCCAGCATGCACTTCCACATCGGTTCCTCGCCGTCTCGAATGGTGTCTATCGGCAGGGCTTTTCCGGAATAGGCATCCAGCAGTTGAATGCTGTCGAGTTCGCTTTCGGAGATTCCAACTACCTTTTGCCCATCGCCGACAACTTGCACAACTACCACCAATTTCAACTGCTGATACCCATTGGCGTAAATTATATTTCCGCCCGAAGTCGAGTAGATTTGAAATCGTTTGATGTCTACCCACTCAGGAAAGTCGGTTTCTTGGGAAGGCAGGGGTGCCATCCCCGGGTCAGCAGGTATATAACCTTCGACAAGGGGACTGATATATTTCAACTCATCGCCGACACCTGGAGCTATCACAGCACTATTTCCAACAAACTTCACAGAAAAATCCTTTTTCATATGATATTTAACAATGACGGATATCAATGTATCCAGGGAGAAATCAAAAGATATGTCAAAACCTATCAGCCCACAAAACACAAAATTGTTACAGCCACACTGCAAATAGTACAAAATATAACAACAAGAATCAGCGCCCATAAAAAAACCAGGCAAACATCAATTGCCTGGTTTTTTATAAAGCCAATACACGTGCTTATATATTGATGCCTGTGAAGTATTCTTTCAGTGCCCGGAGTTCAGCGACATTTCCTTGTTGTACAAGTTGATCTATCCATCCTTGTACAAGCACAGCGGATGGCCGGACAACCGGCAGATTCAAATGCTCCGGCAAGATTTCGTCACCCGTACTGACCAGCAATGCAAAGTGAATGACGTTCTCCAGTTCCCTGGTATTGCCCGGCCAACTGTGATGCTCCAGCGCAAGCTGTGCCGCTTCGCTGATCAGCGGCACCGGCAGGTCGAGGCGCTGGCTGTAGATGCCGAGGAAGTATTCGGCCAGCGACAGGATGTCACCCGTGCGCTCGCGCAGCGCCGGCAGTTCCAGCGGGCCTTCGCTGAGGTAGTGATAAAGCCGCTCATGGAATTTTCCCGCGGCGACCGCCTGCGCCAGATCGATGCTGGTGGCCGCCACCAGCCGCACATCCACCGGGCTTGGCTGATGGGCACCGACGCGAGTGACTTCGTGGTTCTCCAGGGCGGCGAGCAATTTGATCTGGATCGGCAACGGCAAATCACCGATCTCGTCCAGATACAGCGTGCCGCCGTTGGCCGAGCCGAACCAGCCGGCACGACTGCTCGCCGAACTGCTGTAGCTGCCCGCCGCATAGCCAAACAACTCGGCGTCGGCATAAGTCGGGCTGATGGCGCCGCAGTTGACCGACACGAACAACCCGCCGCGATCACTGGCGCGGTGTATGTGGCGCGCCAGCAATTCCTTGCCGGTGCCGGTTTCACCACGGATCAGCACTGACACTGAACGCGTGGCCAATTGCTCAAGGTCTTCACGCAATTGTCGTGAACGCGGATCGACAAACACCAGCGCCTTGGCGCGAATGCTCAGAGGACTTTTTTCGGCATCGGGAAAGGTCAGCAGCGGCTGACCGAAGGTTTCAAAGCTCATGGCAGACTCCCGCCCAAAACCGCCGGGAGACGGGGGCGCTTTACGAAAAAATGAAATTCAAAAGGTTCAAGCGCGGCGCAGGGCGTGGTGTTCCATGCGGTTCTGCAAGCGATAGAGATAAGCAAAACCCTGCTCCCAGCGCTGATGACCGGACTTCACGTTGATATGCCCCGCCCCCGCCAGAATCCCCGCCTCGGCACCCCAGTTGCGCGCCAGCTCAAGCGCTCGCGGTGCACTGACGGCGCTGTCGTTGTCGGAGCTGACGACCTGGCTCGGAAATGGCAGCAGGTCCGTCGGAATCGGCGCAAAGTTGCGCAAGGCCGGCGCGCAGGCCGGGCGCTCGACGTCCGCCGGTGCGACCAGCAGGGCACCGCGCACCTGACGCAAGAACTGCACAGGCGCTGTAGCCGCCCAGTGCGCGACAGTGATGCAACCCAGGCTGTGGGCGATCAGGATGACCGGCGTGCTGTCCGCGGCAATCGCCTCGGCCAGCGCCGCGACCCAGTCTTCACGGCGCGGCGTCAGCCAGTCGGCCTGCTCCACCCGCGCACTGTTCGGCAGGCTGTTCTGCCAGTGGCTTTGCCAATGATCTTCCGGCGATCCTTGCCAGCCCGGCACAATCAGGTAGCGAATTGATTCGTTGCGCATGGGGGAGCTCTCCTGCTGCGTGTCTGTTCCTGGTCGAGTATAGGGAGTGGATTTATATTCGTTAAGGAATAAGAAGCTATTTATTAAGACCTACATCGAATATCAAATCCCGACCTGTAGGCGCTGGCTTGCCAGCGATGGCGTCCTCCCAATCGATAAAGATGTTGCCTGTCCCGCCGCTATCGCTGGCAAGCCAGCTCCTACAGGGGACAGTGTCTTCGCGAAAATCGCGGAATAAAAAAAGGGCCGCACCCTGCCAAGGAGACGGCCCCGGAAAACGAAAATCCGTTATCGCGCAGTGATCACTGACAGCTTGGTGATCCCTGCCCGTTCAATCGATGCCATGGCCCGCGCCACCTCGCCGTAATTCACACCATCGTCCGCCTGCAACTGCACGCGCACCTCGGGGTCCCTGGCCTTTGCCGACTTGAGGTTGAACTCCAGCAAGTCCGGTTGTATTTCGTCCTTGTTGATAAACAGTTTGCCGGCCCCGTCGATGCTCACCACCAACGGGTCTTTCTGCTCCACCGGCGCCACTGCTTCGGTCTTGGGCAGATTGATCGGAATGGCGTTGGTCAGCAGCGGTGCGGTGACGATGAACACCACCAGCAGTACCAGCATCACATCCACCAGCGGCGTCACGTTGATCTCGCTGAGCACCTCATCGGTGTCTTGCGTGGAGAAGGCCATATCAGGACGCCTCCTTCACTTTCTGCGCATTGCCCTGGGCTGCCGCCTTGTGCGCTGTCGGGTGGACCAGCACACGGAACGAGCTCTTCTGCGCCAGGCTGTAGAAGTCGTGGGCGAAGTCATCCAGGTCCGCCGCCGTCAGTTTCAAACGACGCAAAAAATAGTTGTAAACCAGCACCGCCGGCACCGCGACGGCGATCCCCACGCCGGTGGCGACCAGTGCCGCACCAATCGGTCCGGCGACCGTTTCAAGGCTTGCCGAGCCCGCCGCGCTGATGCCTTTCAACGCTTCCATGATTCCCCACACCGTGCCGAACAAACCAATGAACGGCGAGGTGCTGCCAATGCTCGCGAGCACAGCCAACCCGGTTTCCAGCGACCGGCGCTCACGCACGATCTGCTGACGCAAGGCACGCTCCAGACGATCCTGATGATTGATCGCCTGGCTCAAGTCCGACGCCTGTGGCGCCTCGCCCACCTGGATGGCCGCATAACCGGCCTGTGCAACCCGGGCGGCCGCACCGGGCCGGGTTTCGCTCAGTTCGGCCGCCGAATCGAGACTCGAAGCGGCCCAGAATTGTTGGTGAAATTTTCGATCCTGTGCCTTGAGGCGGCCGAACTGCACGCCCTTGAGCAATGCCAGCCCCCAGGTCGCGACGGAAAAAACCACCAGCAGCCAGATCACCGCGCTTTCGATGGATTCAAGTGGAGATGCCAGTAACGTCATGGTGTATTCCTCGTGTAAACGTTTCGCGCGAAATTGGTTTCTGTTTAATGAATCTTGAAATCGATGGGCACGCTGACCCAGCCGTCCTGGGCGACGTCACCTTGCTTTGCCGGCACGAAACTCCAACGTTTCACCGCGTTCAGCGCCGCGTCGTCCAGCGCATCGCGACCACTGCTTTTCTGGATCTGGATCTCGCCGGGCTTGCCGCTGGCCAGCACATGCACACGCAACAAAACCGTGCCTTCCCAGCCGCGACGCTGGGCCAGCGACGGATACTCCGGCGCCGGGTTTTTCAGGTAGCCGGCAGTGGCAGAAGCCGGTGTCACCGGCGCGGGTGCAGGTGGTGCAGGTGGTGCCGGGGCCGCGACGGGCGCAGCCGGTTTCGCTGGCGCGGGGGGTTGCTCAACAGCCTTTGGCGCCGGCTTCGGTACGGGTTTGGCCACCGGCTTGGGCTTGGGAATCGGCTTTGGAGGAGGTGGCTTCACGGCCAGCTCGTCTTCCAGGGGCGGTGGTGGCTCAACCACCGGCTGCACCGGTTGCGGTGGCGGCGGCTCAATCACCGGTGGCGCCGGACGCGAAAACTCGATGGTCATCGGTGGGACTTCCGGCGGCACGATCGGCAGCACCGGGGTCGGTTGCTGATTGACCCAATAGATCACCGCGCCATGCACCAGCAACGCCAGCACACCCAGCACAATCGCTTCCCGTCGGCGCAGGACGCCCTTGGGCGCTCGCTGCAAACGCAACTGCCCCAAGGGCACGCGGTGCGGTCGGCCGAGGTCGACCAATTCGCCACCGGGTGCCTGGCGCCACAGCACCTCATGTGCACCGGCGGCGATCTGGACATTGCCCATTGTTTAACTCCCTGCGGTCTCTTTGCGGATGACCGGAACGTCGTGCTGAACATCCCCCGACGACGTCCCGGTGGAGCAATCATTGGCTGGAACGCTTAGTTCCGAAAGTAATGTTTAAACTTATGTTTAGACCCGAAACGAATAACAATTATCATCAATCCAGCGCCAGAGCCCGCCGATCAAGGGCTCTGGCTCAAAGGAAAAAGACGATGCCTTTGCTGCATGGAAAGTATTCATTCGAGGCATGCGTTTTCGCCGTCAGAAGTCGTATCGACCGGTCACGCCCAACGTCCGTGGCGTGCCGAGCAGGCCTTCATAACCGCCGTTGGCGGCCGTCCACAGCGTCGTGTAGTAGGTCTTGTCGAAGGCGTTTTTCAGCCACAGAGAAACGTCCCACTGCCCCTGGTTGAAGTCGCCGCGCAGGCCGGTGGACAGGTTGACCACGGCATAGCTGGGGATCTGGCCGAAGTCGGAATCTTCCACGGTGCCCACCGCTTTGGAACGGAACGCATAGCTGGCGGTGACGTACTCTTCGAAGCCGTTGCTCAGGTTCCACTTGTATTCGCCGTTGGCGTTGCCGATCCATTTCGAGGCGCCGACCACCTGATGGCCGCTGAGGTCGCAGGACGCCGGAGCACCAGGCGCCAGGCTGACTTCCGGCGGGCACGGTGCATCCTTGTACGAGAGGTAGCTGACGTCGTTGTACGAGCCGTTGATGTTCAACGTCAGGCCGCGCAACGGGATCAGGGTGCTTTCGAATTCCACGCCGCGCGAGCGCACGGAGCCGGCGTTGGTCAGGTACTGCACGCGGTTGGCGTCGTCGTAGGCGTTGGTCTGATAGCCGTTGACCTGGGTCCAGAACAGGTTGGCGTTCAATTGCAGGCGACGGTCCCACAGGGTGCTCTTGAAGCCGAGTTCGGCGTTGTTGGCGCGCTCGGTGCCGATCAGCAGCGAGTCGGCTCCCGCCACCGGCGCGGTGCCGACGGCCAGGTTGACCCCACCGGATTTTTCGCCATGGGACAACGTGGCGTAGGTGAGCAGGTCGTCGGTGAGGCGATAGCTGAGGTTCAACAGCCCCGATGGACTCGAGCTGTACTGGTTCAGATCGCCGGAATCGTAGGCCCCCGCGCGAGCGCGTCGTGACGCGGCCGCCGCGCCGGTGACCGCGGTACCACCGGCGGGTGCGTCACGGGTGACCCAGGCGTTTTTCTCTTCATAGGTGCCGCGCAGGCCGGCGGTGAAGTCCAGGCGCTCGGTCAGGTGCCAGGTGCCTTGGGCGAACAGCGCGAAACTGTTGGTTTCGATATGACCGTTGCCGACACTGTCGATGTTGTTCAGCGCACCGGTCGGCGTGCCGCTCCAGATGTCCGCCTGCGGGCCGTAAAAGGTGAAGGACTTGTTGTCCAGGTTGGAACCGAAGTAGTAGGCGCCCAGAACGTAATCGAAGAATCCGCCGGTAGGCGACGCCAGGCGAAACTCCTGGGAATACTGTTTGTCCTCCACCGAAACGCCGGCGTTGTAGAAGGCGGTTGCGTTCAGGCCGTCATCATTGCGCGGGGTGAAATTCCACCAGCGATAGGAGCTGATGGAGGTCAGGGTGAAGTCGCTCGGCAGCGTCCAGTTGGCCTCCACCGATGTGCCGCCCTGATGCACGGTGACGTGCTGATCGTTGTTCAGGTTGACCTTGCGGTGGGTGCCGTCAACCAGGGTCGCGCCCGCGGCATTGGCCCGAGCCTGGTAAAGGTTGGTGCCATTGATGGTCGGCCCGGTGTTGTACAGCACACGGGTGCCGGCGCTGGAGTCTTCCTCGTTGTAGTCGCCGATCCAGCGCAGGTTGAATGACTCGTTGGGCTTGAACAGCAACTGGCCACGGAAGCCATCGCGAGAGCCGCCGTTCAAGTCATGGCCGTCGAATTCGTTCTTGATATCGCCGTCGCTGCGGGTGCGGTAGGCAGAAAAGCGTCCGGCCAGTTCGTCATTCAACGGACCGGAAATCGTGCCCTTGGTCTGGAAATAACCGTCCTCGCCCACCGAAGATTCAATGCTGCGCTCCGGAGTGAACGTTGGCGCACGGGTGCTGATGTTGATCACACCGGCGGTGGTGTTTTTACCGAACAACGTGCCTTGCGGACCGCGCAGCACTTCGAGCTGCTCGATGTCCATCAGGTCGAACACCGCCATGCCCGGCCGCCCGAGGTAAACGTTGTCGATGTACAGCCCGACACTGCCTTCCAGACCATCGCTGGCCGGGTTGTTGCCCAGGCCTCGAATCGACACGCTGGACTGGCGCGCATGCATGTAGGCGACGTTGACGCTGGGCACCAGTTGCTGCAAATCCTGAATGCGATAGACCCGCTGGGTTTCCAGGGTCTGGCCGCTGACCACGCTCATGGGGGTCGGTACGTCCTGCGAACTTTCCTCGCGGCGGCGAGTGGTTACGGTCACGGTTTGCAGTTGCGTATTGTCGGCCGTGGCGGTTTTTGCCGGGGTGGTTTCAGGGGTGGCACTGTCGGCCGCATAACCCTGAGTCCAACTGGCGCTGCCGGCCAGCAACAGAGCGAGAGGAAGGCGTTTGAGCCGTTGGGGTGAAGAGGTTGGGGCGAGGTGCAACGGACTCATAAGGCGGGGTTCCCGATCAGAAAGTGATTCTTTATTGCTTGATAGGCCGCCATCGCGGGCAAGCCCGCTCCTACAGATCCCCTGTGGGAGCGGGCTTGCCCGCGATGGCGTCAGGTCAGACGCCGCCGATATCCGGCCCTTTCACGGTCTGGCTGACCTGCCCGTTCACACCCACCGCCACCTCGCCCTTGAGCGTCACACGGCGCACGATCCGGTCCTGGGTGCCGTAGTCATCCACCGCGTAATGCTGGGTGGAGCGGTTGTCCCAGATCGCCACATCGCCAGCCTTCCAGCGCCAGCGCACGATGTTTTCCTGGCGGATCACATGGCTCTGCAACAACCCGAACAGGTGCGCCGAATCAGCCTGGGAATAGCCCTTGATGCGCTTGACGAAATGCCCCAGCAGCAAGCTCTTCTCACCGCTGATCGGGTGCACGCGGACCACCGGGTGTTCGGTCTCGTAGACGGTCGAGGTGAAGATCTTGCGATAGCGCTCCAGCTTTTCCGCCGAGACGTCAGGCCTGGTGCCGGCGTAGTCGTATTCGTTGCTGTGCACCGCGACCAGTTTGTCGGCCAGCTCGCGCAGCTCCTCAGACAAGCCGCTGTAGGCGGTGGCGGTGTTGGCCCACAGGGTGTCGCCGCCGAAAGCCGGGGCCACCACCGAGCGCAGGATCGAGGCTTTCGGGTAGGCCTCGACGAAGGTCACGTCGGTGTGCCAGGAGCTCGCGCGCTGACCTTCGGCACCGTCCAGTTCCAGCAGAAAACGCGTGCCTTCGCGCACTGGCACGGTCGGGTGCGCCACCGGTTCGCCGAGCAGGTGAGCGAACGCTTCCTGGCGCTGATCGTCGAGCTGGGTCTGCTCGCGGAAGAAGATCACCTTGTATTGCAGCAGCGCCTGTTGGATGGCTTCGACGGTGGCGGCATCCAGCTCGCCGGAAAGCTCTACGCCACGAATTTCGGCACCGATGCGACCGGCCACCGGGTGGATTTCAAGCGCGTGAACAGCGGGTTGTACTGCGAAAGCGGCGTTGCTCATGGGTAGACCCTCATCAGACTGCTTGCGGTTGACCGGCCTCGAAACACTGCTCTATCTATATTCTTTTTTGATCTAATAGATATCTACATGCTTCGTTGACGGAATAAGAGGTTGCATTTAAAACCTCAGTCAACCCTCGTCGCAAATGCCTTCGAGCTATTTTTAGGATGCCGGAAAAGCATATGGATCTTCGCCAGTTGCGTTACTTCATCGCCCTCGACGAACACCGCAGTTTCGTGCGCGCGGCCGAGGCCATGGGCATTACCCAGCCGGCTTTCAGCCGCAGTATTCAGGGGCTGGAACACGAATTCGGCTGCGTCCTGGTGGACCGTGGCAACAAGGATTTGCGCCCCACACCCGAAGGCCTGGTGGTGCTGCAACATGCCCGCAGCCTGGTGCAGGGTGCGGCGCTGCTCAGCAGCGAAGTGACGCAGATGACCAAGCTCGATGCCGGCGAACTGCGCTTCGGCTGCGGCCCGGCACCGGCGGTGAAACTGGTGCCGGATGCGGTGGCGCAATTCATCAACGCGCACCCGAAAGTGCGCACCTGCTTCGAGGTGGATAACTGGGAAAAACTCAGCCGCGCCCTGAGCCGTGAAGAGATCGAATTCTTCATCGCCGACATCCGCCATTTCGAGTCCGATCCGAACTTCCAGACCCAGGCCCTGACGCCCAAGCGTGGCGTGTTTTTCTGCCGTCCCGGACATCCGCTGCTGGTCAAGGAGAGTCTGTCGACCAACGACATGTTCGATTACCCGCTGGCAACCACGATGATCCCGCCGGGCATTCGCAAACTGCTGGCGAACCTGAGTGGACGGGTGGATTTTTCGCCGACCATCCAGACCGAACATTTCCCGGCGCTGGTGAAAGTGGTGCTGCAATCCAACGCGATCGGCGTGGGCACGGAGGAGGCGTTCATCGAGGACGTCGCCCAGGGATCGCTGGTGCTGCTGCACTGGCGTAATTTGCCGCAGAACATCGAGAGCATGAATGCACGCTGCGGGATCGTCAGCCGCACCGGGTTCCGCTTGTCACCCGCGGCGCGGGCGATGATCGAGACGTTGGTGGCGGTGGACAGGCAGCAGATTGCCGTCGCGGTTTAGGGCCTCATCGCGAGCAAGCTCGCTCCCACAGGAGATCTCCGGTGTTTACACGGTCGGTGTGGGAGCGAGCTTGCTCGCGATGGGGCCAGTGAGCTTACTGAAAACTCAAAGCTTCGCCGCAGCCAACTCCGGCGCCACCCAATCACTGACCTTGAACGACTTGCGAATCAGCTTCTGCTGCGAAGCCAGGTCTACGGCATCCTGCAATTTACCCAGGAACACCGGGTCAAGCGTCGAGGGGAACACCTCGCTCAGTTTCTGATCCTGCAGATCCTGCTTGAGGATCACCGGCGGATAACTCGCCAGCCCCGACACCAGCTGAATGTAGGCGTCCTTGTTGCTGTCCTGGGTCAGCCACGTCACCGCTTGCTGTTGAGCCTTGAGCAACGTGGCGACCGCCTCGGGGTGCTCGTCGACGAACTTCCCGGTCCCCACCAGCACCGCCTGCACACTGCCGGCGCCGCCCAGGTCCTTGGTGGTCAGCGGCAACTCGGCCAGCCCCTTGGCTTGTAGTGCGGTGAGCCCGGAACCGCCCCACGAGGCATCGATCTGCTTCGCCGCCAGCGCCGCGACCGCCGCGTTAAAGTCCAGGTTGATGACTTTCACGTCCTTCTCGCTCAACCCCTGGCTGGCCAGCGCTGCATCGAAGGACAACTGGCTGGCGGTGCCACGGAAGATCGCCACGCGTTTGCCCTTGAGGTCTTGCAGGGTCTTGATCCCCGAGCCCGGCACCACGCCGAGGTAATGCTTCACCCCACGCGCCGAGGCGCTGAGCAAGCGCGTATCCAGGCCATTGGACTTGCCGATGATGGCGGCCAGGTCGCCGAGGTAAGCCAGGTCCACCTGACCGTTGGCAAACGCCTCGTTGATCACCGGGCCTGCACCCTTGAAGAAGCTCCATTGGATATTGATGCCTTGATCGGCAAAGGCCTTTTCGAAGATCTGTTGATCGCGCAACACATCCACCACACCTCCCCCGCTGTGCTGGGTACCGGCACTCAGGTCCGGCACGGCGATGCGGATTTCCTTGAGCTCGCCGGCGTTGGCCGCGAAGGCCAGCAGCCCCGCCAGGGCCGGTGCGGCGAACAGGCTGAAAACACGTTTGAAGGGAAGGTTCATGGGTGCGGCTCCTTGGGGCAACGGGCGTTGATGAACCGAAAGTAGGCCGAAGTAGAACCAACACTTAAATACTATAAATTCACATTTTTAGATCATTAGGATCTATATCAACACTGGCGGGCCTCTTGGCCGGGTATGCAGCAACGGCATCGAAAATATTCTTCGAATGCATTGGATGCAGCGGTAGATGGAGGCCTTAAATGGTCTCGCTTATCTCTCAATAGTATTGATTTCAGTTTTTATAGATCAATTTTGCATACACCTTGAACCCTGTGGGAGCGAGCTCGCTCCCACAAAAAAGCAGGTCTTTATTGCAACCCGACAACGGAGGTCGTTCATGGCCCGTGTTTCCCTTCTCAGCCTGCCGCTGGCCGCGCCGTCACTTAAAAACAGGCAACGTTGGCCAAGCCTGAGTCAACGTTTGTTGCCCTGGTTGTTGCCCACTGCCCTTTTCACCCTCTGGTGGCTGGCCAGCCGTAATCACTGGATGAGCGAGCAGATCCTGCCGGCGCCATCCCTGGTCTGGAACAGCGCCATTGAATTGTCCCAGGGCGAGTTGTGGAGCCATTTGTGGATCAGCCTGCAGCGCTTGTTCTGGGGGCTGCTGGCCGGGGTCAGCGCAGGTGCTGTCCTGGGTGCTGCGCTGGGCTTCAGTCGGCGCCTGGAGCGCCTGGTGTTTCCGACCTTTACCGGGTTGGCGCAAGTCCCGACCCTGGCCTGGATCCCCTTGTTCATGGTGTTTTTCGGCATCGGCGAAGTGCTGAAACTGGTGGTGCTGATCAAAGCCATCGTGGTGCCGGTGACCCTGCACACGCTGGTCGGTGTGCGCGATGCGCAACCCAGGCTGCGTGAAGCCGCCGCCGTGTTGCGCCTGCCCACGCACCTGTTGATCCGCCGTCTGGTGCTGCCTGCCGCACTGCCGGCATTCATGGCCGGGGTGCGCCTCGCGCTGGCCGCCGGCTGGACCTCGCTGCTGGCTGTGGAGCTGCTCGCGTCGAGTGAAGGCATTGGTTACCTGATGGTCTGGGCGCGGCAGCTGTTCATGCTCGACATCGTGTTCGTGTGCATCGTGGTGATCGGCTTGATCGGCGTGGCGATGGATCGCGGCATCGGTCTGCTGGACAGGAAACTGGTGCACTGGCCGCACCCGGCCACCGCCGAAATCCGTCGCGGGGCGCGTTATCAAGGTTGGCAGCGCGTGCAACCGTGGCTGCTGCCGTTGGCGCTGCTGGCGTTGTGGCAACTGGCCTCGGACCTACAGTGGATTGACCCGAACATTCTGGTCAGCCCGCTGGCCGTCCTGCAGACAACTCGGGATGGTCTGCTCGACGGCACACTGCTCGGCGGCATGGCCCTGAGTCTGGGCCGTACCCTTGGCGGATTGCTGCTCGGTGGCGGGCTTGGGTTTGCCCTGGGGCTGCTGCTGGGTTTGTCGCGCACCAGTGAACGCGTGCTCGGCCCAACCCTCGCCGCCGTCCGCCAGATCGCCATTTTTGCCTGGGTGCCGCTGCTCACTGCGTGGTTCGGCCTGGGTGAACTGGCCAAGTGGGTATTCGTTGCCCTCGCCGCCTTTTTCCCGCTGTTCATCGCCACCCAACGCAGCGTTGCCAATCTGTCGCCGCAATTGAACGAGGCCGCACAAGTGTTGCGCCTGAATGTGCGCCAGCGTCTCGCTCGACTGGTGTTGCCGGGCGCTGCGCCGGGAATTTTTGCAGGACTTCGCCTGAGCCTGATCTACGCCTGGCTCGGCACCATCGGCGCCGAATACTTCATGCCGTCCAACGGCGGCATCGGCAGCCAGATGATCGGCGCCCAGCAGCTGCTGCGCATGGACCTGATCATGGCCGGCATGTTGCTGGTAGGCCTGACCGGCGCCCTGCTCAACCTCATTGGCCAACGCCTGGAAATCCGCGCCACCCGCTGGAGACACGCATGAACGCACCGATTGTCAGCTTCAATCACGTGGGCAAAACCTTCGACGTCGACGGCTTCGAACTGGAAGCCATTCGCGAATTCAACCTGGACATCGCCGAGGGCGAGTTCGTCGCCATCGTCGGCTCCAGCGGTTGCGGCAAATCCACCTTGCTGCGACTGCTGGTAGGCCTCGATAGACAATTTCGCGGGCAGATCAGCGTGGACGGCAAAGCCGTCACCGGCATCGGCGACGAGCGCGGCATCGTCTTTCAGGAGCATCGCTTGTTCCCGTGGCTGAGCGTGGCCGACAACATCGGCCTGGGCCTGGTCAACGAGCCGTTGAGCGCTGCGCAAAGGCACAAGCGCATCCATGACTTCATCGAACTGGTGGGCCTCGGTGATTTCGCCCGCGCCTATCCACACCAACTCTCCGGCGGCATGGCGCAGCGCGTGGCCATTGCTCGCGGCCTGGTGGCCAGCCCACGGATTCTGCTGCTGGACGAACCCTTCGGCGCCCTCGATGCGCTGACCCGCCAGCAGATGCAGGACGAACTCCTGGCGATCCGCGCGCGGGCAAAAATCACCACCATCCTGGTCACCCACGATGTCGAGGAGGCGATCTTCCTCGCCGACCGCGTGGTCGTGATGGAACCGCGTCCGGGACGGATCAAGCAGGTGGTCGACATTGCCCTGCCGCATCCTCGCCAGCGCAGCAGTTTCGACTTCCACCAGCTGCGCGAAGAACTGCTTCACGAACTCACCAGCGACGATCACTACCAGCCCCCCGTGCCGGTGCAGGTCCGCGATCTGCCGCTGTCCTTCATTGCCTACTGAAAAAGGAAATCATTGATGCCACAACGTCCCAACTTTCTTGTGATCCTGGCCGACGATCTGGGCTTTTCCGACCTCGGCGCCTTCGGTGGCGAAATCAATACGCCGAACCTCGATGCCTTGGCCAACAATGGCCTGCGCCTGACCGACTTTCACACCGCGCCGACCTGCTCGCCGACTCGTTCGATGCTGCTCACCGGTACCGACCACCACATCGCCGGCATCGGCACCATGGCCGAAGCGCTGACACCGGACCTGATCGGCAAACCGGGTTACGAAGGGCACTTGAACGACCGCGTGGTCGCCCTGCCCGAGCTGCTGCGCGAGGCCGGTTATCAGACCTTGATGAGCGGCAAATGGCACCTGGGCCTGACCGCAGAACTGGCGCCCCACGCCCGGGGTTTCGAGCGTTCGTTTTCGCTGCTGCCGGGCGCGGCCAACCATTACGGCTTCGAGCCGACCTACGATGAAACGACGCCAAGGCTGCTCAAGTCCACCCCGGCGCTGTACATCGAAGACGACCAATTCATCGATGAACTGCCCAAGGATTTCTATTCCTCCGATGCCTTTGGCGACAAGCTGCTGCAATACCTCAAGGAGCGTGACCAGACCCGGCCGTTCTTTGCCTACCTGCCGTTTTCCGCACCGCACTGGCCGTTGCAGGCGCCCGCCGATGTGGTCGAAAAATACCGTGGCCGCTATGACGCAGGCCCGGAGGTGCTGCGACTTGAGCGCCTGGAAAAGCTCAAGCAACTCGGCTTGATCGAAGCCGATGTCGAGCCCCATCCACTGATCCAGCTGAGCGCACAATGGGATGCCCTGAGCGACGAACAGCGGCAGATTTCCGCACGGGCCATGGAGGTGTATGCGGCGATGGTCGAGCGCATGGACTGGAACATCGGCCGTGTCGTCGACTACCTGCGCCAGCAAGGGCAACTGGACAACACCTTCATCCTGTTCATGTCCGACAACGGCGCCGAAGGGGCGCTGCTCGAAGCCTTCCCGAAATTCGGCCCGCAGCTGCTGACCTATCTCAACCAGCATTACGACAACAGCCTGGACAACATCGGCCGCGCCAATTCCTACGTCTGGTACGGGCCGAACTGGGCGCAAGTGGCGACCGCGCCGTCGCGGTTGTTCAAGGCCTTCACCACCGAAGGCGGCATTCGCGTTCCGGCACTGGTGCATTACCCGCAGCTGCCGCTCAAGGGGCAGATCAGCCACGGTTTCGGCACAGTGATGGACATCACGCCGACCATTCTCGACCTCGCCGGCGTGCGCCATCCGGGCAAGCAATGGCACGGCAAACCCGTGGCAGAAGTTCGCGGCAAATCGTGGCTGGGGTTTCTGTCGGGCGAGACCGCGCAGGTGCATGACGAGCACACCGTCACCGGTTGGGAGTTGTTCGGGCGGCGGGCGATTCGACAAGGTCAATGGAAGGCGGTGTACATCCCCGGGCCGGTAGGGCCGGCGACCTGGCAGCTGTATGACCTGGGCAGTGATCCGGGGGAGATTCACGACCTGGCGTTGAGCCAACCGCAGAAGCTGAATGCCTTGATCGAGCATTGGCAAAAGTATGTGGATGAGACCGGGGTGATCTTGAGTGAGTCGCCGTTTCAGCCGGATTGATGTTGCCTGATCCGGCCCCTTCGCGGGCAAGCCCGCTCCCACAGGGATTTGTGCTGAACGCAAACTTCGCATTCGCCACAGAAACCTGTGGGAGCGGGCTTGCCCGCGAAAGGGCCCTTTCAAACACTACTAAGCCTGCGCCGTACGCACCTTCTCCCCAACCACTTCGTCCTTGCGCTCAAACCGATTCGCCCGCGCAAACGTGCCGAAATCATTGAACCGCACACCCATCTCCCGCATCACCTTGTGCCCCACCGGCACGGTCAACTGGCGGATGTAGAACGGTTCCTTCACCACAAAGTGATGAATCCCGTGGCTACTGCCGAAATTGAAGCAGAACGCCTGCAACGGCCACAGCCACCACGCGTTGAGCACCTGGGTCTGCTGCATCACGTTGCCCGGTTCCACGTCACCGTAGTAGTGCATGTTCGAGCTGATGAAGTGCAGGCAGAACGTGCGCAACACGTTCGGGCCGATGATCACGACTGCCGCGATGTCGATCACCTGCATCACCGACAACGTCGTCGCCGACCACTCGATCGGTGCGCCCATCAGATATGCAACACCGTTCGCTGCGTGGAAACCGAGAAACACGTACCACGCGCCCCAATGCACCAGCGCCAGCGGCGCATACACCTTCAGGGTGCGCTGGACGATGCTGATCTTTTGCGCCCAGGTCTTGGCTCGCAGCATGCGGATGAACGACGACATCATGTTGTCGCCAATCATCAAGAATCGCGCGATGCCCCATGGCTCGCCGTTGGTGATGGCGCGTTCTTCCATATCGGTTTCAGAACCCGACACCTTATGGTGATTGAGGTGCAGATGGCGGCGAATCCATGGGTTGATGGTGCTTGGCCGCGCCAGCCACACCAGGCCCATCATCAGGTTGTGCGGCACCTTCTGCTTGCGGAAGTACATGCTGTGGATCAGGTCGTGTTCCAGCTCATGGGTCAGCGAAGCGAAAAATGCATTGAGCAGCAGGCACGCCCACCAGGCCATGTGCCCGGTGATGTAGAGCGCCGCCGAACCGACCATGCCCGCCAGGGCGAAGGCCAGAATGCCCGCGCCGAGGGCGTCCTGATGCATGAGAATCGGGTATTGCGCGCGCAACTCGACGCCTTTGGCCAGTACCACTTCACGGATATGCGCAGATCGTTGTGCTGCATTCAGTCGCTGGGGGCTTGCAGAAGTACCGCTCATGCTTCCATCCTCTGGTTATTGATGGTTGCATCCTGCCTTGCGGAGCCTCGCAACGCGGTAGCCGAGAACGCCAACCTGATGACCGGAAGCGCCAATCAGCATGACTGAACCGACCTCCCTCGCCAGCTGGACCCGCGCCCTGCGCAAGCAACTCGATGCCCTCGGTATCGACAGCACTGCCCTGTGCCAGCAAGCCGGGCTCGACCCCAACCTGATGGACGACCCGAACGCGCGCTATCCGCTGTCGCGCACCACGCAGCTGTGGCAATTGGCGGTACTGGCCAGCGGCGACCCGGCGATCGGTTTGCGGGTGTCGCGCTTCGTCAGCCCGACCACCTTCCATGCGCTGGGTTATGCGCTGGTGGCCAGCGGCAGTTTGCGGGAGGTGTTCGAACGTATCGTGCGCTATCACCAGGTCGTCAGCGATGCCCTGGAACTGGAACTGACCCGCGCTGAAGACCGCTACCGTTTCCGACTGAATATCCCTGCCGGCAACCCGGCTCCGGCGTTCGAAGCCATCGATGCGTTCATGGCGATTTACGTGCGCACCTGCCGCAATCGCCTGGGCCGCGACTACGCGCCGCTGGCGACCTACCTGCGCCGCCCGGAGCCGGCCGACGCGCACCAATGGCATAAAGTCTTTCGCTCGCCCGTGCACTTCGGCGCCGACGAAGACCGACTGGAATTTTCCCTCGTCGACTTCGACAGTCACCTGGATGACGCCAACCCGGAACTGGCCGAGCACAATGAGACGGTGCTCAAGCGCACCCTGGCGCAACTCAAGCCGTTGACCTGGGAGCGCAAGGTCCGCGACGCCATCGAGGAACAACTGCCCGAAGGCGAACCCAGCGCCGAACACATCGCCAAGGCCCTGCACCTGAGCCTGCGCAGCCTGCAACGGCACCTGGCCGATGAAGGCTGCCGGTTCGACACGCTGCTCAACGAAAGCCGCGAAAACCTCGCGTTGCTGCACCTGCGTGACCCGCAGGTGTCGCTGAGCGAAATCAGTTATCTGCTCGGCTTTGCCGACACCAGCAGCTTCAGCCGTGCGTTCAAGCGCTGGACGGGGATGACGCCGGGGCAGTTTCGGGATGGGTTGCGCTGATCTAGCCTTTGACCAGGCTGCGCGCCATGCCCTCGCGCCATTGCTCCAGCATTGCCCCGCCAATTTCGGCAAAGGCACTGTTTGCCTTTATGTATTGACCCATCTCGCCCATCGCCACTGCCATCCCATGGATGACTTGTTGCAGCAACTCGTTGCAGCGGCCTTCAGTCAAATTGCAGGCGGAACGGCCAAACCGCATCAGCATTTTGTACTTGGGCCACGCCTTCGATCCGCCCAGTAACAACGCCATGCTATCGGTCTTGATGTAGACCGACGTGGTGATGATGTCGTAGGCAGGTGCCAGGCTGATTGGCGCATCGACACCACAATCTTCGTACAGAACGCCAAAATTCTTGAGGTGCGCGTCGCCATTTTTCAACCCCGATGACAGCGCGACGATTTTGAAAAACGACTCCAGTGCCTGATTGAGCAAAGGCGGAGAAACAAAGGCCTTGATCTGCTTGGCCGCACCTTCGTACGAACCATCGTATTTGGCTTTTGATGGCCAGGCATTGAGCACGCAGAAGTCCTCGAACCCCAGGTAACCTTTTTCATTCAGGTCGAAGCGTTCAACGATCAAAAACTTGCCGTGCTCACTGAGTTCAAGCTTCGGCACCTCAAGACCCGAATGCAACGCCGCCCGCATGCAGAAGTATTCATTGGCAGCGAGCTCCGGGTATTGCTCTGGACGAAAGGTTTTGACCAGGTGCGTCGCCCCCCGATGGGAGAGCCGATCGATGGTTGACGCGCTGTCACGCACCAGTACCTTCGGCTGTACACCGGAAACGCCGGAATACTGACCATAGGTCTGCAAGAGATCCTCGAACAGACCTTGCGCGCCATCATGTACAAGAAGGTCCGCCAAGCTGGTTTCAGGCGGCTGGTCGACTGGACCCTGGGCCTTTGTAATACCGACTCTTCCGAGCTGGTGCGGACCGACGATGGCAAGCATCGAAAAATCATCAAACCCTCGAACGGCCTTGCTGAAGCGACGAGTCAATTCATCGCGCAGAGCGCCCTCAGGCAGATTCATTTCAAAAATCGGTGGAACACCGGGTTCCCACGCGTAACTCTCCAAACGCACCGGCATGGTCAATGAGACAGCGTCTTGTTCGGACGCGTTTTCGGCGTAGGCAAACACGGTATCGATGGGAGACTGGCCACGGCCAAGGGTTCCGATTGCACTGTTGGAAACGCTGATCGCCAGTCGACCCTGCGGCTCATCCATGGAAATCCACCTTTTTCAGGGCGTCCAGCGTCGGCCGCTTCGACTGTCGCGGCACGGCGGTCAGCTCATAACCGAAGCCGTTGAGTATCGCCTCGACCTTGCGCAGACCAATTTCGGAAATGGTGTTGTTTTCGATGCCGGAGATCGTTGCCCGGCTCATTCCGTACTTCTGTGCCACGTCTTGCTGAGAGAGTTTTCTCTCCTTGCGCAAGGTTCGGATCAGTTCGCCAAGGTTTTCCATTGATCACCATGCATCGTATACAGTGCATATATCGTCGATTTGACGAGTATGCATTGTATTTAATGCAGAAGTTGATAGAAGTCCAGCTTCATTTGCTGACGCCCCTATCTAGCATCAAACCAGGGCCAGTTCCCGCAACCGCTCGGCATCGAGGATTTCAATTTCGCCGTAACTCAGCCCGATGATCCCCTGCCCCTGCAAATCCTTAAGGATCTGGTTGGTGGTCTGGCGCGACAGCGACAGCATTGCCGCAAGCTGCTCCTGGGGCAGTTGCAGGATGCGGCGTGGTTCTTCAAGTTCGCCGTAGCCTTCGGCGATCATCAACAAGCGGTGCGCCAGCCGTGCCGGGGCCGGTAACAGGCTCAACTGTTCGAGGTTGATGAAGGTCATGCGCAGTTTCTGGCTCATCAGCAACGCCAGTTGCCGCCAGTGCTGCGGATGCTCGTCGAGCAGCGCCAGCAAGGTGTTCTGGGGAATGTGCAGCAGTGTGCACTGGCCCACGCCGTAGGCATCGTGGGTGCGCGGCTGACCGTCGAACAGGCAGATTTCGCCGAACCAGTGCGGCGGCTCCACCAGGCTCAGCAACGCTTCCTTGCCCTGCTCGCTCACGGCACCGACGCGCACCGCGCCTTCCAGTACCGCGTACAGGCCACAGGGCGGATCGCCGCGTTTGAACAGCCGCTGGCCCGGGGTCAAGCGCCGCAGCCTGGCCACCGACAGCAGGCTATCCTGTAGGGAAACAGGCAAATGGCTGAACCACTGACCGCTCATCAGGCGTGGACGCCAGACCTGCATATCCATGAAAACTCCTAGAGATTGTCGCCTGGCTGACAGAGCGTTAAGTGGCCCCGGGGCATGATCAACTACCCCACAGGAGAACAACAATGAAAAGCCTCGTCGACCACCTCAGTCAATACGCCGCCTACCACCGTGACCCGCGCAACATCGCATCGCACTTTATCGGCATTCCGCTGATCGTGGTGGCCGTCGCGGTGTTGCTGTCCCGGCCGCAATGGTCGCTGGGCGGCGTGTGGCTGTCACCGGCGGTGCTCGTTTCGCTGGCATCGGCGTGGTTTTACCTGCGCCTGGAGTTGCGCTTGGGCGTGTTGATGACCGTGTTGCTCGGGCTGAGTGTCTGGGCCGGTCATGCGCTGGCGCAGCAAAGCACGCTGGTCTGGCTGAGCAGCGGCGTGGCGATGTTTGTGATCGGTTGGGCGATCCAGTTTGTCGGCCATCACTACGAAGGGCGCAAGCCGGCGTTTGTCGACGACGTGACCGGGCTGATTGTCGGGCCGTTGTTCGTGGTGGCCGAGCTGGCGTTCATGCTGGGGATGCGCCATGACCTCAAAGAGCAGATTGAGGCACGGGCGGGTGGGGTGCGGGTCAATCCGAAACGTGCTGCTGTTTAGAGAGCAATCGCGAGCAAGCTCGCTCCCACAGTGGATCTATGGTGTACATGGAACCCTGTGGGAGCGAGCCTGCTCGCGAAGCTGTTGCTTTAGATGTTGGCAACCTTCTGCCAGACCTTCGGCTTGAAGAACAGCGTCTCACCCTTCGCCAAACCAACCAGGCTGTCGTGATCCTTGACCACTTCAGCCTCGATCAGATCGCTCTGCCCTTCGACCTTCAACGTCACCCGTGTGGTCGCGCCAAGCGGACGAATATCGCGCACTTCAGCCGCGTGATGGTCTTCCAGTTCATGACGCGACAGCGACACCTCGTGCGGGCGGAACAGCACGTGCTTGTCTTCGCCCAGGTGCAGACGGTTCGAATCACCGAGGAAGTGATAGACGAAATCGCTGGCCGGGTTTTCGTAGACGTCGCCCGGTGAGCCGATCTGCTCGATCACACCCTTGTTCATCACCACGATGCGGTCGGCGACTTCCATCGCTTCTTCCTGGTCGTGGGTCACGAACACCGAGGTCAGGTTGATGTCTTCGTGCAGACGCGCCAGCCACCGGCGCAGTTCTTTACGGACCTTGGCGTCGAGGGCGCCGAAGGGTTCGTCGAGCAGCAACACTTTCGGTTCCACCGCCAGCGCGCGGGCCAACGCAATGCGTTGACGCTGACCACCGGAGAGTTGTTCCGGGTAGCGGTCCGACAGCCAGTCCAGTTGCACCATGTTCAGCAGTTCATGGACTTTGGTGGCGATCTGGCTTTCGCTCGGGCGCTGGTTTTTCGGTTTCATGCGCAGGCCGAACGCGACGTTGTCGAACACCGTCATGTGGCGGAACAAAGCGTAGTGCTGGAACACGAAACCGACGTTGCGGTCCCGTACGTCGTGGCCGGAAACGTCTTCTCCGTGGAACACGATGTTGCCTTTGTCGGGCGTTTCCAGACCGGCGATGATCCGCAGCAGCGTGGTCTTGCCGCAGCCGGACGGGCCGAGCAGTGCCACGAGTTCGCCGCTGTGGATGTCCAGGCTGATGTTGTCCAGCGCCTTGAACGCGTTGAAATTCTTGCTGACGTTACGCACTTCGATCGACATGAATTATTCCTCCGCGGCGCTGGCGCGCAGGCGGTTAATACGGTTTTCGCTCCACTGCTTGAGCAGCAGGATGAAGAGCGCCAGGATCAGCAACAGGCTCGCCACGGCGAACGCGGCCACGTGGTTGTATTCGTTGTAGAGGATCTCGACGTGCAGCGGCAGAGTGTTGGTCACCCCGCGAATGTGCCCGGAAACCACCGACACCGCACCGAATTCACCCATGGCCCGCGCAGTACACAACACCACGCCATAGATCAGGCCCCATTTGATGTTGGGGACGGTGACGTGCCAGAACATCTGCCAGCCATTGGCCCCGAGCAGGCGCGCGGCCTCCTCTTCCTGGGTGCCTTGCTCCTGCATCAGCGGGATCAGCTCACGGGCCACGAACGGCACGGTGACGAAGATCGTCGCCAGCACGATGCCCGGCAGGGCGAAGACGATCTGGATGTCGTGGTCCTGCAACCACGGCCCGAACAGGCCCTGGGCGCCGAACATCAGCACATAGACCAGACCGGCGATCACCGGCGACACCGAGAACGGCAGGTCGATCAGCGTCACCAGCATGCTCTTGCCGCGGAACGAGTACTTGCTCACGCACCAGGCGGCGCTGACGCCGAACACCAGGTTCAGCGGCACCGAAATCAGTACGGCGATGACCGTGAGCTTCAGTGCCGACAGCGCGTCCGGCTCAAAGATCGCGGTGAAAAACGCCCCGAGACCGAGTTTCAGGCCCTGGGACACCACGATGAACAACGGCAGCAACAGGAACAGGGCAAAAATCAGCCAGCCAAGGCCGATCAGGACTCGCCGCGACGTCGCACTGCCTCGACGGGCAGCGTTGGAGGAAGCGGCAGCAATAGACGATTGGGACATGGGTGCGCCTCCTTATGGGGTTTCGATGCGCCGCTGCAACAAGTTGATCAGCAGCAACAGGACGAAGGAAACCACCAGCATCAGTACACCAATGGACGTGGCGCCGGTGTAATCGTATTGGTCGAGCTTGACCATGATCAGCAGCGGCAGAATCTCGGTTTTCATCGGCATGTTGCCGGCGATGAAAATCACCGAACCGTACTCGCCGACCCCGCGGGCAAAGGCCAGCGCAAAGCCGGTCAGCCATGCCGGCAACAGCGCGGGCAGCAGGATATGGCGGAAAACCTGCAAGGGTTTCGCACCCAGGCACGCGGCCGCTTCTTCGACCTCACGCGGTATGTCTGCCAATACTGGCTGTACGGTACGTACTACGAATGGAAGTGTCACAAAAGTGAGGGCAAGGGTGATGCCCAGAGGGGTGTAGGCAATCTTGAAACCCAGATCCGCTGCAAATTGACCGACCAGGCCGGTAGGGGTGTACAGCGCGGTCAGGGCAATACCGGCCACCGCCGTGGGCAATGCGAACGGCAAGTCGATCATTGCATCGATCACTTTTCGTCCAGGGAAGGTATAGCGCACCAATACCCAGGCCAGCAGCGTGCCGATGATGCCGTTGATGATCGCGGCACACAGGGCGGTGCCGAAGCTGAGCTTCAACGCCGCCAGCACCCGTGGCGCCGAGATGATTGCCCAGAACTGATCCCAGGTAAGTTGAGCGGCATGCACGAACATCGCCGCCAGTGGTATGAGCACAATCAGGCTGAGGTACACCAAGGTGTAGCCCAGCGTCAGCCCGAAGCCGGGTATGACGGGGGAGATACGACGCGACATAAAAGTCCTTGGTTGAGAACGCACAAAGCCCCGAAGGTAAACCCGGGGCTCGTTGATGGCTATTTAAGATTACTGTGCCTGGTAGATCTGGTCGAACACGCCACCATCATTGAAGAATTTCGGCTGTGCGGTTTTCCAGCCGCCGAAGTCCTTGTCGATGCTCACCAGCTCCAGTTTCGGGAACTGCTGGGCGTACTTGGCGGCCACGTCCTTGTCACGCGGGCGATAGAAGTTCTTCGCTGCGATCTCCTGGCCAGCCGGGCTGTACAGGTGCTCGAGGTAGGCTTCGGCGATCTGCTCGTTGCCCTTTTTCTCGGCGTTCTTGTCGACCACCGCCACCGGTGGCTCGGCGAGGATCGACAGCGAAGGCACAACGATCTCGAACTTGTCGGCGCCGCCTTCTTCTTTCAGCGCCAGGAAAGCTTCGTTTTCCCAGGCCAGCAATACGTCGCCCTGACCGTTGTTGACGAAGGTAATGGTCGAGCCGCGAGCGCCGGTGTCCAGCACTGGCACGTGCTTGAACAGGGTTTGCACATATTCCTTGGCCTTGGCTTCGTCACCGCCATTGGCTTTCAGACCATAGGCCCAGGCGGCGAGGAAGTTCCAGCGGGCACCGCCGGAGGTTTTCGGGTTCGGCGTGATCACCGAGACGTCATTCTTGACCAGGTCGCCCCAGTCCTTGATGCCTTTAGGGTTGCCCTTGCGCACCAGGAACACGATGGTCGAGGTGTAGGGAGTACTCGCTTCCGGCAGGCGCTTCTGCCAGTCCGCCGGCAGGGTCTTGCCGAGCTTGGCGATTTCGTCGATATCACCAGCCAGGGCCAGGGTCACGACGTCGGCACGCAGGCCATCGATCACCGCCCGGCCTTGCTTGCCCGAGCCGCCGTGGGATTGCTGGACTTTCACGGTGTCGCCGGCATGATCCTTCTGCCAGAACTTGATGAATTCAGCGTTGTAGTCCTGATACAGCTCGCGGGTCGGGTCGTACGACACGTTGAGCAGTTCGTAGTCCTTGGCAACTGCGGAACCGGCAAAAAGGGCGCTGGCCAGGGCGGCCAAGGCGAAGTGGCGAATCGACGACATGATGAAAGCTCCTGGAATTCTTGGTGTGTTGGCTTTTTCTTATGGATAACGGGAACCGCGATGCCTGTTTCGCCTCAGCCCGGCTTGTTGCCCGGCTGCTGCAAACGGAATTTTTCTTTGCGTTCGATCTGCACCACCTGGGCGTTGTGCACGGTGATTTCCACGGCACCGAAGCGCAGGTCGCGCAGGGCACTCTGGATTTCACGCAGGATGGTGGCTTCGTCTTGACCGTCGACGCTACGCAGGGATGCGCTCATGTTGCTGCTCCTTCAACTGAGAGGTTGCCTCGCAGTGTCGGCACTGCTTGCGGCTTGGGAGCAATACTAGAGAGATGTTGATATTCTTAAAAAGACTATTTAAGAATGTTTATATAACCAGAAGAGATTACTTGAAAGGACAAGGGCTTGAGGCGAATCGCCCGCTTTAAGCCCCATAAAAAACCAAGGAGCCGGCTTGCCGGCGATAGCGGCCTTGAATGCGATGCAAGGTTTGATGGCCCCATCGCCGGCAAGCCGGCTCCTACAGGGATTGAGCCCGGGCCCAGTCGAGCTGCTCCGCCGGCACCGGCCGCCCGAACCAGTAGCCCTGACCCAGATCGCAATCGTGCTCAAGTAGAAAAGCCGCCTGCTCGGCCTGCTCGATCCCCTCGGCATGCACCTGCATGCCCATGCTTTGGGCCAGCGCGATGATCACCCGCGAGATCGCCGCATCATCCTCATCCCAGGGCAATCCGGCGACGAAGCCCTGGTCGATTTTCAGTTTTTGCACCGGCAGACGCTTGAGCCGCAGCAGCGATGAGTAACCCGTGCCGAAGTCGTCGATGGCCAGGCGCACGCCCAGCTCGCGCAGGCGATGCATCTGCTCCAGCGCGACTTCTGGATCATCCATCACCGCGCTTTCGGTCACTTCCAGCTCCAGGCAGGCCGGCTCCAACCCGGTGTCACGCAACACCTGCGCCACCTGCCGGTACAGCTCACGACGGGCGAACAGGCGCGAGGAGATGTTGACCGCAACGAACGACAGCACCACGCCATCCTGCTGCCACTGACACATCTGCCGGCACGCCTGCGCCATGACCCAGGCATCGATTTCGGCAATCAGACCGGTGCGTTCGGCAACCGGGATGAATTCCGCCGGCGACACCAGGCCCCGCTGCGGATGCTGCCAACGTACCAGCGCCTCGACGCCAATCAGGCGACTGGTCTTGAGGTCGTGAACCGGCTGGTAATAAACCCGCAGCTCTTGCTGGTCCAGGGCGCGACGTAGTTCAAAGGCGATCTCGACCCGTTGCTGGGCGTGGGCCGTCAGCTCTTCGGTGTACAGGGCATAGTCATTGCGCCCCGTGCTCTTGGCCTTGAACAGCGCCGAATCGGCATTGCGCAGCAATTGCTCGACGCTCAAGGCATCGCCGGGAAACAGGCTGATGCCGATGCTGGTGTTGATGAACAGCTGGTGCCCGCCAATGAGGAACGGCTCCTTAAGGCCATCGATGATCCGCTGGGCCAAGGCAGCGGCCTGAACCAGTTGCGGACAGCTTTCGGCGAGTATGGCGAACTCATCCCCGCCCAACCGCGCCAGGGTGAAGCCCGGGCCGAACATGGCGCCCAGGCGCTCGGCCACCGCCTTGAGCAACTGATCGCCGATGGTGTGCCCGAGGCTGTCGTTGATCATCTTGAAGTGATCGAGATCGATCATCAGCAGCGCGCAGCCGCGCTTGTGCACCTGCGCCGAAGCCAGGGCCTGCTCGGCGCGGTCGGTGAACAGCAGGCGGTTCGGCAGGTCGGTCAGCGGATCGTGGTGCGCCAGGTGCATCAACTCGTGTTCGGAGTTTTTGATGGCACTGATATCGGAAAACACCGCCACGTACTGGCTCGGCTGACCGTAGTCATCGCGGATCAGGCGGATCGTCTGCCATTGCGGGTAAATTTCACCGCTTTTGCGCCGGTTCCAGATTTCCCCGCTCCATTCCCCGGCGCTTGCGAGCGCGGCGAACATCGCTTGATAGAATTGCGCTGGATGGCGCCCCGACTTGAACATGTTGGGCCGCTGCCCCAGTACATCCTCAGAACCGTAACCGGTGATTTCCATAAAGGCCCGGTTCACATGGACGATCACGCCTTCGCGATTGGTGACCAGCACGCCTTCGCGGGTGCAATCGAACACCGCCGTTGCCTGACGCAGACGCTCGCGGTTGATGTTGCGCTCACGCAATGTGGCGCCGATCCCCAGGCAGCGCAGCAGCCGCGCGCGGGCAATGAAGATCAACCCGGCGCTGAACAACACCCAGACATAACCGTTGATCAGTTGCCATCGCAGTCGCTCGGCGGAGCTATCGAAGAAACTGTTCAATAAATAGCCACTGATCTGCAGCCAAACCACAGAAAGCAACAGATAGAGCAGCGCTGCACGCAAGGCATCGCGATAGGTGGGAGACATCCGACGATCCATGTCCTTACAAAAAGGTTGGAATTATAGTTTAAAGACACATCCAGCCACTCTTATCTGAAAGGGTGACTGGTTTTCTGTGTTGGCTTAGTGATAATGCAACGGCTGTTTTTTTCTTTATCGAGGGCCCTACAGCCTATGTGGTACGAAGGTTTTCTTGGCTTGTCCGCCTGGTCACTGGTGGCAGTCACCCTGCTGATGACCCACGTCACGATCATCGCCGTCACGGTCTATCTGCATCGTTACTCGGCCCATCGCTCCCTGGAGCTGAATGGGGGCCTCAAGCATTTCTTCCGTTTCTGGCTGTGGCTGACCACGGCGCAGAACACCCGCGAGTGGACCGCCATTCACCGCAAGCATCACGCCAAATGCGAAACCGTCGATGATCCGCACAGCCCGGTCGTCAAGGGCTTGTCCACGGTGCTGCGCAAAGGCGCCGAGCTGTACCGCGCCGAAGCGGAGAACCCCGAGACCTTGCGCATCTACGGCAAGAACTGCCCCGAAGACTGGATCGAGCGCAACCTCTACAGCCGTTTCCCGCTGCTTGGCATCGCGATCATGGGCGTTATCGACCTGCTGCTGTTCGGCACCATCGGCATCACCATCTGGGCCATCCAGATGATGTGGATCCCGGTGTGGGCCGCCGGTGTGGTCAATGGCCTGGGCCACGCCGTCGGCTACCGCAACTTCGAATGCCGCGATGCGGCGACCAACCTGGTGCCGTGGGGCATCCTGATTGGCGGCGAAGAACTGCATAACAACCATCACACCTACCCTAACTCGGCAAAACTGTCGGTGAAGAAGTGGGAATTCGACCTGGGCTGGGCATGGATTAAAGTCTTCAGTTTCCTGCGCCTGGCCAAGGTTCAGCGGGTTGCGCCGATCGCCCATCGCGTCGAAGGCAAGGGCAGCCTGGACATGGATACCGCCATGGCGATCCTCAACAACCGCTTCCAGATCATGGCCCAGTACCGCAAGCTGGTGATCGGCCCGCTGGTCAAGCAAGAGCTGGAAAAGGTCGATCACTCGGTCCGTCACCAGTTCCACCGGGCCAAACGCCTGCTCTCGCGGGAGACAAGCCTGCTGGATGACAAACACCACGTGCGCATCCAGAACATGCTCGAGCACAGTCAGGCGCTGAAGGTAATTTACGAGAAACGCCTGGCCCTGCAGCAGATCTGGGTCAAGACCAGCTCAAATGGCCACGACATGCTGGCGGCCATCAAGGACTGGGTACACGAAGCCGAAGCCAGCGGGATTCAATCCCTGCGCGACTTCGCCGATCAGTTGAAAACCTACTCCCTGCGTCCAACCGCCGCCTGACCTGTAGGAGCCGGCTTGCTGGCGATAGCGCCCTGAAAGACGCCATCGCCGGCAAGCCGGACTCCTACCGGCCCGCGTTATCCCGAAGTGACCGTACCGCCCGGCGGGAGCAAGCTCCCTCGCCACAAAAGGCGGGAACTTCATCTGAAAAGCCTTATCTCAAAGACACTTCGCCATCCCCGGCGGGCCCGGTGTCACCGTGATCGATCACGCGGCATGCCCTTTGAGATTTGTGTCGATGGCCCAGAAAAACCTGCAAGACTCATCTCCGTCCGATTGGCCCGAGGCCGCGCAGACCCTGATGGCGCTGATGCACGCCCAGGGCGAAGTCGCACGCTTGAGCGAACGCGAACAGCTGTTCTGCACCTTGCTGGCCAGCATCAACGCCGTGCTGTGGGCATTCGATTGGGAAACCCGTCGGGTGCTTTACGTCAGCCCGGCCTATGAACGGATCTTTGGCCGCTCGGCCGATCGGCTACTGGCCGACTGCAATCAATGGCGCGACAGCATTTACCCTGACGACCTCGACTACGCCGAACGCAGCCTGGCCGAGGTGCTGGACAAAGGCGCCGTCGAAGACCGCGAGTATCGAATCATCGCCGCCGACGGCCAGGTGCGCTGGCTCAGCGACAAATGCTTCATCAACCGTCAGGCCGAGCCCGGTCAGCCGGTGATCATCGTCGGCCTCGCCGAAGACATCACTGACAAGAAGCAGATGGAAACCGAACTGCATCGCCTGGCCACCACCGACGCGCTGACCCAGAGCAGCAACCGCCATCATTTCTTCGAATGCGCTCACCGCGCGTTCGCACACGCACGGCAACAGGGCGAGCCGCTGTCGTTTCTGATGCTGGATATTGATGACTTCAAAACGATCAATGACACCTACGGCCACCAGGAAGGCGACAACGTGTTGCAACGCATTGCCGAAAGCGGACGCGCCGCGTTGCGCCGTCGCGACCTGTTCGGGCGCATTGGCGGTGAGGAATTTGCTGCGGTGTTCCCCGGGTGCACGCCACAGATGGCCCTGCAAGTGGCTGAACGCCTGCAACGGCAGATCCAGCAAATGCGCTTCAATCATGAAGGCCAGACGTACGGCATCACCGTCAGCCAGGGCCTGACCAGCCTGAGCGCCGCGGACAAAAACGTGGAGGACCTGTTTTCCCGGGCGGATGCCGCGATGTATCAGGCCAAGCGCGAGGGCAAGAACCGGATTGTTACTGCCTGATCAAGCCCCCCTGTAGGAGCTGGCTTGCCAGCGATTGCGGAGCATCAGGCGACTAAGATGCTGGATGGGACGACCCCATCGCGGGCAAGCCCGCTCCCACAGGGAATCGCGTGAAAACCTATTTTTTGCGCAGGCGCATCAACTCCGGCAAGCCGATCTTGAGCAACCGCGCCGTCCGGCTCTTCGCCAGCTCCTCGATGCCCTCATGCTCGGTCAGGCGCGCCATCTGCGCCGCCATGTTCATCACCAGCGCTTCGCGGGAATAAACCCCGCCACCGAGCTGGTAGGCCGCCGCAATCAGCTCCCGCAGCTCCAGTGGCAGACGCCAGCGCGTGCGCAGGGCCGAACCGTAGGCGGCGCCATATTCAACCAGCGCTTCACCCACTTCCTCCAACTCGTCCAGCTCGCCGCCGGCCTGTTGCCATTCCTGCAAACAGCGCAGCAACGCCAGATCGCCAAGACGATGCAACATGCCAGCGCAATAACAACGCTCCTGATCCAGATCGAGCAAGCGCGCCAGGGTTCGCGCATATTCGGCGGTGTGCAGTGACAGGTTCCAGTAGCGCTCGGCATAGTCGGCCAATTGCGGATCGCTGAGCCGGGCACTGCGCTTGAGCGCCAGCCCGAGAATCAGGTTCATGCTCTGCCCGGTGCCCAGGCAATGCAGCGCCTGGGACAGGGTTTGCACAGCGACGCCGCGGTGCTGGGCCGCACTGTTGGCAGCCGCGATCAGCACGGCCGTCACCTGCGGATCGGTGCGAATTTCGTCTTCCAGCACCGTCAGGTCGAGGCCATTGGGGTTGAGGCTGCGTTTGACCGCCACTTGCACGTCGGTCATCAGCGGCGCGCCCTCGGCCAATTCCCGTCGACGCTCCAGATACACCGTCAACGTCATGCCCGGCGCCAGCGACGGCACTTCGCACGCGACTTCTTCGCCGGCGTGCAGCAGCAACCCCTGCAACCGATGGGTCAGGCTTTCCATGTTCAGGGGCTTGGTCAGATACGCGGCCGGCGCCAGGGGTAAAGCCTCGCGCACGCTGGCACTGTCGTTGCGGCTGCTCATTAGAATGAACGGCAGGGGTGGATTACGTTTGCGCTGGCGGATGCTGCGCAGCACATTCAGGCCATCGACGCCCGGCAACTCCCAGTCGGCGATGACCAGGTCATAGGGGTTGGCAGCCAGCAGCTCCAGCGCCTGCTGACCATCGGCGCACAAATCCAGTCGCGCATCGCAGCGTACGTTCAACAACACTTCCTTGAGCAGATCCCGGGACCAGGGGTCGGCCTCGGCGATCAGCACTCTCGGAACCGCGGGTAAAATGACGGTTGTCATACAGCTCTCCCTGGCAATGCAAGAACCTTAGCCAATGCTGGCCATTCGATACAGCGCTAATGCGCGGGATACGTTTCAAGAGGCATGAAAAAACCCGCCGAAGCGGGTTTTTTGTGGATCAGGTCACACCGGGGATCACAGCTCGGAGAAGCACTCTTCGATGATCGCCAGACCTTTGTCCAGTTGCTCGTCCGGCGAGGTCAGCGGTACCAGGACGCGCAGAACGTTGCCGTAGGTGCCGCAGGACAGCAGGATCAGGCCCTTGTCGCGAGCCTTGGCGACAACGGATGCCACGGCTGCAGCGTTCGGCTTGTGGCTGTCGCCGTTTTCGAACAGCTCGACCGCGATCATCGCGCCCAGGGCACGGACTTCGCCGATCACCGGGTACTTGGCCTGGATGGCCTTCAGGCCGGTTACCAGACGCTCGCCGACTGCCTTGCAGCGGTCCAGCAGGTTCTCTTCTTCGAACACTTCCATCACGGCCAGGGCCGCGGCGCAAGCGATCGGGCTACCGGCGTAGGTGCCGCCCAGGCCGCCTGGAGCGATGGCGTCCATGTATTCGGCCTTGCCGCACACACCGGCCAGCGGGAAGCCGCCAGCGATGGATTTGGCGAAGGTGGTCAGGTCGGCAGCAACGCCCATCTGTTCCATGGCGAAGAAGGTGCCGGTACGGCCAGCGCCAGTCTGTACTTCGTCAGCGATCAGCAGGATGCCGTGCTGGTCGCACAGGGCACGCAGACGTTTCATGAACGCTGGAGGCGCGACGTAGAAACCACCTTCGCCCTGAACCGGCTCGATGATGATTGCAGCGATGTCACGCGGCTCGGCATCGTTCTTGAAGATGCGTTCGATGGAGGCGATCGAATCGTCGATGCTCACACCGTGCAGCTCGTTCGGGTACAGCGCGCGGAACACGCCGCCTGGCATCAGGCCCATGCCGGCCGAGTAAGGCACGACTTTACCGGTCAGGCCCAGGGTCATCATGGTGCGACCGTGGTAAGCGCCGGTGAACGCGATTACACCGGCACGGCCAGTGGCGGCACGGGCGATTTTCACGGCGTTTTCCACGGCTTCGGAACCGGTGGTGACCAGCAGGGTTTTCTTGGCGAAATCACCTGGCACCTTGGCGTTGATTTTTTCGCACACTTCTACGTACGGTTCGTAGGCCAGAACCTGGAAGCAAGTGTGGGTCAGCTTGTTCAGCTGCTCGGTCACGGCGGCGATGATTTTCGGGTGCACGTGGCCGGTGTTCAGCACGGCAATACCGCCGGCGAAGTCGATGAACTCGCGACCTTCAACGTCGGTCACGGTAGCGTTCTTCGCGGACTCGGCGAAGATCGGGTGAATCTGGCCAACACCACGTGGAACTGCGTTGGTACGGCGGGCCATCAAATCAGCGTTAGTCTTGCTCATTACATTCCTCATTCGCCGCTCATCGGTCGGCGTGGTTCAAGGATAAAGCGACGGGGATCAACGGCGGCAGCATGCGATGATCGACTGCCACAGCGTTCCCGGTCACCGAGAATATTCCGGTTTGAAGCGGCGCAAAGGGACAGCGCTCTCGTGCCCTTTGCGCTTGAAGCAATGCCGTGCCGGGCTTAGATGCCCAGGCAGAGGTATTTGATTTCCAGGTAATCTTCGATGCCGTACTTGGAGCCTTCACGGCCCAGGCCCGAGGCCTTGATGCCACCGAACGGCGCGACTTCGTTGGAGATCAACCCGGTGTTGACGCCGACCATGCCGTATTCCAGAGCTTCAGCCACACGGAACACACGACCCAGGTCGCGGGCATAGAAGTACGAGGCCAGACCGAACTCGGTGTCGTTGGACATCGCGATCACGTCGGCTTCGTCTTTGAAGCGGAACAGTGGAGCCAGTGGGCCGAAGGTTTCTTCCTTGGCCACGGCAGCGTTGTTCGGCACATTGGTCAGGATGGTCGGCTCGAAGAAGTTGCCTTCCATCGGCTTGCCGCCGGACAACACGGTGGCGCCTTTGGAAATGGCGTCAGCGATGTGCTCCTGAACCTTGGCCACGGCTTTTTCGTCGATCAGCGGGCCAGTGGTGGTGCCGTCTTCCAGACCGTTGCCGATCTTGAGCTTGGCCACAGCCACTTTCAGCTTCTCGGCGAACGCGTCGTAGACCGAATCCTGAATGTACAGGCGGTTGGCGCAGACGCAGGTCTGGCCGTTGTTGCGGTATTTGGAAATGATCGCGCCTTCGACGGCCTTATCCAGGTCGGCGTCGTCGAACACGATGAACGGCGCGTTGCCGCCCAGTTCCAGGGACACTTTCTTGATGTCCTTGGCGCATTCCGACATCAGTTGACGACCGATTTCGGTCGAACCGGTGAAGGACAGCTTGCGCACGATCGGGTTGCTGGTCAGCTCGCTGCCGATGTCGCCGGCGCTGCCGGAAACCACGCTGAACACGCCAGCCGGGATGCCGGCACGCTGGGCCAGTTCAGCCAGGGCGAAGGCGGAAAACGGAGTTTGCGAAGCAGGCTTGAGCACCATGGTGCAACCGGCGGCCAGGGCCGGGCCGGCTTTACGGGTGATCATGGCAGCCGGGAAGTTCCACGGGGTGATTGCAGCGGTCACGCCGATCGGCTGCTTGATCACGATCAGGCGCTTGTCTGGCTGGTGGCCCGGAATCACGTCACCGTAGATGCGCTTGGCTTCTTCGGCGAACCATTCGATGAAGGAAGCGGCGTAAACGATTTCGCCCTTGGCTTCGGCCAATGGCTTGCCTTGTTCCAGGGTCATCAGGCGAGCCAGGTCGTCCTGGTTCTCGATGATCAGCTCGTACCAGCGACGCAGCTTGTTCGCACGCTCTTTGGCGGTCAGTGCACGCCAGGCCGGCAGCGCTTTGTCAGCGGCTTCGATTGCACGGCGGGTTTCGGCAGCGCCCATTTTCGGCACGGTGCCCAGAATTTCGCCCGTTGCCGGGTTGTTGACCTTGATCGTCTGACCATTGTCCGCATCAACCCACGCGCCATCGATGAAGGCTTGCTGGCGGAACAACTGGGTGTCTTTAAGCTGCATGTCGGCTTTCCTTAACAGCACCGCATAAAGATGCGGAGCGAATTATGATTGTAGAAAGGCGCCTCGATAGGCTGCCGTCAGGGAAATCATTCACCGGGCTGAAGCACATAAAAAGCGCACTGATTCAAATCGTGCGGCTCAGCACCCAGACAAGAGCGTTTGAAATCTCAAACGAATCCTAGGATCAAAGGGGGTAAAGGACAATAGCCTGTTCGAAAAAAAGAACGAAAACGACGCTTTTGCCTATTTTTTCTGATCAACGTAGCGAACGAGCATTACAGCTTTAAAAAAACGCAGGCGATTCAGCAGCATGGACGCCCGCAATGCATATGCGTATCATGGCGCCCGCTGCACCAGTAGCTCAGCTGGATAGAGTACTGCCCTCCGAAGGCAGGGGTCGTGGGTTCGAATCCCGCCTGGTGCACCATACGCAGAAACAAGAAAGCCCCAGGCCTTGCAGGCCCGGGGCTTTTTTGTTGGCTGTGAAACCGATGCATCTCACCGCACCAGATACCCCAAAATCACCTCTGTCACATGGGACAGTCGCTCATTGAGCGCCTTGGGCGTCACCAGGTCACGACCATGAATGGTCGACAAGGTGTGCTGGTTTGCCAGGTAAAAGTAGGTCAGGCCCACCAGGGTGAAATACAGCTGTACCGGATCGACCCCACCACGAAACACGCCGTCGACTCGGCCCTGCTCCAGAATCCGACCCAGGCTATCCACCAGCGATGAGCGAAACTCCGGCAAACGGGCAGACGTCGCCAGGTAGCGGGCACGGTGCAGGTTTTCGTTATTCACCAGCGCCATGAAATCGGGGTGTTCGTTGTAGAAGCGCCACGAGAACTCGATGATCCGGCGAATGGCATCCATCGGCTGCTGGCCTTCAAGATCCAGCTCGCGCTCGGCCTGACGAAGCTCCAGGTAGCCCTCTTCCAGCACGCAAAGAAAAAGCTCTTCCTTGCTGGCGTAGTAGTAATAGATGAGACGCTTGTCGACACCGGCACGCTCGGCGATGTCTTCGAGGCGGGCACCTTCGAGCCCTTGCTCGGCGAACACCGAACGGGCGGCCACAAGGATCGTTTGCTGCGTACGCCTGGCGTTGCGCGTGCGCTTGCCTTGGGTTGCTTCGTTGATTGAGTCGGTCATGAGCTGGAAAGTGGCCGGGATCCTGATGACTGAGGTTTCGCAGAATACCCGAAGTCAGCGACTGCGGTGGAGGCCAGTTCCCCAACCTCCACCACATTACTCAGTCAGTGCTCGCCCGATACACGCCGCCAGGCTGTACCTGGGGCGTTTCAGTGGGGACGTCCCTGCCCAGATCCTCCATTTCGACGTTGTAGGTTTCCCGCGCCGTCCAGGTCGCATATGCCGCAATGGCGCAGGCCAGCAGAGTCAGACAGGCCGCAGGCAGCCAGGGCCGGGTGCTATTGGTCATGAAAGCGGCAGCGATGATCGGCGCGAACCCCGACAGCGCAAAGCCAACCTGGGTGCCGATGGCCATGCCCGACAAGCGCACCCGGGTGCTGAACATTTCGCCAAAGAACGCCGGCCAGATGCCGTTTGCCGCACTGAAAAAGATGCCCGACATCAATATCCCCAGCACAAAGGCAAGCGGCAGGTTGTGCTGCTCGAGCGACCACAGGTACGGAAACATCATTGCGCCGCTGGCCAGCACACCGAACAGATACACCGGTCGGCGTCCAATGCGATCGGACAGCTTCGCCCACAGCGGAATGGCGAACAGTGCCACGACGTTGGTCGTGATGGTCAGCCAGAGCATGGTGCTGCGCTCGACACCGACGATGTTCACCGCATACGACAGCGAGAAAATGCCGAACACCGTACTGACCGTGGACACCATCGCCGCCAATGCGACACGCACGACATCGCTCTTGTAGTCGGCAAACAGCGTCGCCAGCGGCATCCGTGCGGTCTGATTGCGCTCACGCTCTTCCTGGAACACCGGTGTCTCTTCGATATTGCGTCGAATCAGGTAACCGACAATCAACACCACCACACTCAGCCAGAACGGAATTCGCCAGCCCCACGACAACAGTTGCTCCTCGGGCAGGCTGGAGATCGGCAGAAATACCAGCGTCGCCAGAATCAGCCCCGCCTGGGTACCGCTCAAGGTGAAGCTGGAGAAGAAGGCGCGCTGCTTCGAAGGCGCATGCTCAAGCGTCATCGAGTTCGCGCCAGCCTGCTCGCCGGAAGCGGAAAACCCCTGACACAAGCGCAGTATCACCAGCATGATCGGCGCGGCAATGCCGATACTGTCGTAGCTCGGCAGACAGCCAACCAGAAATGTCGAAACGCCCATCAGCAGCAGGGTCAATACCAGCACCCGCTTGCGTCCGAACTTGTCGCCAAGGTGCCCGAGAAACAACGCACCGACAGGTCGCGCAATGTAACCGACGCCAAAGGTGGCCAACGCCAGCAATATGCCGGTGGCCGGTGCGGAAGCCGGAAAGAAAACCTTGCCGAAGACCAGCGCCGCCGCCGTGCCGTAGATGAAAAAGTCGTAATACTCCATTGCACTACCGATCCAGCCCGCAATTGCAGCTTTGCCCGGCGTTTTTTTATGCTCTGTTGCCTGGGTGTTCATGCTACCTCCGATACCGCTTTACGGCCGCCCATGGGGATACGGGGATTGCCCGTACCCTGGATGCCTTATTGTTTTTGTTGTTGAGTCCAGCCAGCCGCGATCCGGCAAACGACTGTGTTGATCGTCAGGTCAGTCGATGAAACCCTCCTCAATAATGATCCCGCGCCTGACTTCTCTTTCGGCTCAGTGATAGAAGGTCGACGTTTCGGCGAGCTCGGCGAAGGCGTCAGTCTCCAGGCTGGCAAGCAGCACCCGGGTTTTCTCCAGCATGCGTCGCGCCCGCTCCACCGCCGGCAATTCACTTGCAAGGCGACGCATCGGCACTTCCAGGCTAAGCGGGATATGGGAGGGCATCGCCCTCAACAAACCACACAGATCCAGGCCGCCGTCACCCGGCATCAGGCGTTCGTTGCGGGCCTGATATAGCAAAGTGTCGAGCTTGTCGGGGCGTTCCGCCGGAGCATCGCAAAGCTGCATCAATCGGAAGTACTGCGCAGGGAGTCCGGCCAATGCGTCGACGCGATCGCCCGCACGGTCGAAGTGGATCGGGTCGACCAGAATGCCGGCATTCGCACAGCCCGCCGCTTCGATCAGCCGCACCGCCGCGCCGAGATTGTCGATCGCCACCCAAGGTGTCGGCTCCAGATTGGCACTGATGCCGAACTCACCCGCCAGCTCGCAAAAACCGGCGAACAAATCCGTCATCTGTGAGAAGTCTTCCACCTGGCCCGACACCACGGCATTGCGCGCGCCCAGCAGAGCGCCGGTCTCCAGCGCACCGCGAAAACCATCGAGCTGCGTGGTCGACTGCAACCGAAACAGCTCGATGTCCGACACTTTCACCCCGGTATCACGCAAACGCCGGGCAACCTCGCGAATCAGCGGCGTATTGCCGACGCTGTTGTGGCGCGGCTCGTCGGGAGTCGCTGGAATCAGCCGTAAACCGACGCAGTCGAAACCGGTCAACGCCGCGCACTCAATCATTGCCACGGGCGACAGCTCCAGGTGCGAGAGCGGCGCCAGGCCGATCAGGCGGCCCATGACGAGTCCCCCCCCAGCTGCACCGAGCCGCCGGAGCGAGATGCCGCATGGACCGCCAGCGTTGCTTCGAGTGTGCGCAGGCCGTCTTCGGCAGAGCACACAGGCTGCTCAAGCCCTTCGATCACCGCACAGAAGTGGCGCATCTGCTCGGCGTAGGGGCAGCCGATATGCGGCACCGAGCGCTCAACCGTGATTGCGTCGTGCCAACCGGGATTGTCGCGATAGCGCCAGAGCTCCAGGCGCGGCAGCGTAAGCGAGCCCTCCGTGCCGGAAAAGAAATGCGAGTTGACGTCGTCCTGACGCGCAAAGCGCTCTGCCTCACCGGCCGACAAGTCCCAGTTCCAGGGTGCCGCCGTGGTATCCGAGACCGACACGGTGCCCAGCGCGCCGTTGCGGAATCGCAGCATCACCGCCGCAGTGTCTTCCACTTCAAAGTGACGAATACGGTTGGAGGTGATCGCTTGCAGACTCTCGATCTCACCGAAGAGAAAGCGCAACAGGTCGATATCGTGGATCAGGTTGATAAGCACCGGCCCGCCACCAACCTGCCGCCGCCAGGAGGTTTCGAAATACTCCTCAGGCTTGAGCCAGGTACAGAGCGCAGTCACGCTGACCGGCCGACCCAGCAGGCCGGCATCAACGATGGACTTGGCCTGGCGCATGATCGGGTTATAACGCCGCTGGTGACCGACAAGCGCCGGTACGCCATTGGCAGCAGCGGCAGCACAGATTCGCCGAGCGTTTTCCAAGGTATCGGCAATCGGTTTTTCCACCAGCACCGCGACTTTTTGCGTGAGGCAGTCGACGGCAACATCGGCGTGGGTCACGTTGGGTGTCGCCACCACGACACCGCGCGGCTTGGCCACCTGCAACATCGCGCTGTAGTGCTCGAACCACGGCACCCCCAACGAAGCCGCCAACGCCTGCGCCGCCGGCGAAGGATCGGCAATGCCCACCAGTTCCACGTTATCCGCCGCCATGGCGCGTTCGATGTGTGTCTTGCCGATGAGGCCAGCACCAATGACGCCGATAGGGATTTTTTTCACGTTATTTCCTACTTCGGGGAATTAATCATCGAGACCTTATTCGCAAGGTACTGAATAAAGCCGTAAACACAGCACAGTAAATGCCACTGGGTATAGATTATTTCCCTAGAAAAGGAATTTCAACTCGTTATATTTTCCGATAAAACTACATAAAATCTTTATATTTCAGGAATCTATTCATTTTTTATTCCAAAATAGCAACAAAAAACAATCATCAAGAATAAATTAGTATAATTGTATTCACCGTATCGGGAATTAAAGAGATCCACGCACAAAAAAACCGCCGAAGCGGTTTTTTCATTCTGTCGTCCAGTCGAACTCGTCGTATTCATCATCCTCGTCGTCCTCGAAAAACGCCTCTTCAAGGTCGTCGTCTTCAACAGTCGCCTCTTCCGGCTGGTTCAGCAGAAAATCCTTGCGACTCTCGGTAATCGCTCGCCGCAGTTCCTCGCCCTTTTGCGGGCAGTTGAGCATTTGGGCGATGCGGTCGATTTTTTTTGCCACGGCATCCTCCAACGCATCGGCTATGTCCCGATATTGCGCGCTTTCGGGCCGGGATGACAAATGGCTGCGTTAACTGATGAAAAATTCTTCAGCGGTGATAGCGCCGTACCACGCTGCTGTTTTTCAGCACATGACCTTTGATTTTTTCCAGCAACTGCGCACGGGTCAGGCCGGCGGGCAAGGCGTCAGGGGCCAGGTCCAGGGCGTAGATCTGGATGATGTAATGGTGCGCGCTGTCGCCAACGGGTGGGCAAGGGCCGATGTAGCCTGTGGTGTTTTTGCTGTTGGTTCCGCCGACACCCTCAAGGCCGGGTTTGCTCCCGGCGCCGGCCGGGATCTGGTGGGTGGCGGCCTTGATGCCGTAATGCACCCACTGATCGAGGCCCTGGCCTTTCTGGCCGTCCGGGTCGTGCATGACGATGGCGTAGCTTTGGGTGGCCGCCGGGCCGGTGTTCCAGTTCAACGCAGGGGAAATGTTGTGTCCGCCGCAGCCAGCGGCATCGCTGGCGGCGGCCGACGTGAACAAGCGGTCGTCGGAGACACCGGGAATGTTCAGGGTGAAGCGTTCCTGGGCCTGCGCCGGGAATTGCACGCAAAGGGCGACTGCCAGGGCCGCGAGCCAAGGGTTCATTGAGGTCAATCGGGGCATACCGGAGCACCTTGTGCGTGTTGGGCCGTCGTCGGCGTGCAAACTATAGCCGGAGCGTTCACGCCTTGGCAGGGGGAATTGGCTGAACCTTGCGATAAAGAATTCCGGACAGCAAAACGCCCGGCGCCTGCGCGATGCAGAGGCCGGGCGTTATCGGTTAAAGGGCCGCCGTTATTCGGTGGCTTCAGCACCCGAGAACTTGCTCATCACGAAACCGGCAAACTCTTCGACGGTCATTTTCTGGCCGTTGAAGTCCACCTGGTTGTTGGCGTAATGCAAGTTGGTGACGATGTTGTTGCCGTCCAGTTTTGCCAGTTGGCTGCCGACCGCCATGCTGCTGAACATGTCGGCGGTGGCGGTGGCCTGGTCGGCAATCAGCTTGGCGTCGGTCTGACCGTCGATTTGCGATTGCACGGTGAGCACATCGACCAGCATGGCTTTGGACACCTGCAGCTTGAAGTCCAGCAGCGCGATCAGCTGTCTGACCAATTGATCGGTCGGCAGATCGATGGCTTGTGGCTTGGTCAGGTCGAGCACCATGTTGGCGCGGCTCTCACCATTGGCTGTGTTGAACGACAGGTTTTCCAGGGCCACCTGCGGACCGGCCGCCAGCAGTTTTTCCAGGCTGGACTTGAGCAGAGCCTCTTCGGCTTCGGTCAGTTTCAGCTCCGGCGCAGGCAGGCCAGCCGCGGTGGCTTCGGCCGCTGCACGCTCATACGGCTGCAGTTTGCTCTGGTAAACCTGCATCAACGACAGGGTGGCCGGAATGTCGAGGTTCTTCAGGCTCAGGGCCAGCGCACCGGAGCCGATGGTCTTGCCGTTCAGGGACACTTCACCGACCTTGTAATCGGCACGCCCGGAGGCGTTGCTGCCCTTTTCTTCGGTCAGGTTTTTCATCTCGAATTTCTTGAAGTCCAGCACCGACT
Source organism: Pseudomonas sp. S2_H10 (assembly GCF_054668285.1). Taxonomy (NCBI): domain Bacteria; kingdom Pseudomonadati; phylum Pseudomonadota; class Gammaproteobacteria; order Pseudomonadales; family Pseudomonadaceae; genus Pseudomonas; species Pseudomonas sp. S2_H10. Next base: position 3,829,452 of record NZ_CP162754.1, on the reverse strand, counting down.
GCTTGATACCAAAGGTCGATTTTCCGCTGGCCAACTCAAGGACGTTCTCGCCGGTGTAGAAACCGTAGGTGCTTTTGGTCAGGTTGCTGGCCAGGGTCAGGCCGTTCAACTCAACCTGCACCGGCGCCTGGTCTTCGGACACGGTGGTCACTTTCAGGCTGTCCATGTAGCCGTTGGCCTTGACCTTCTGCGCCTTGGCGCTGGCGTCGACGTCCATGCTCAGGCCGGAGAATTTCAGGCTCGACTTGTCATCCAGCGCCATTTCCAGCGGCTGCAGTTCGAGGGTGCCATTGGTGGCGTTGTCGTAGCCGATATTGACCACGCCGGTCAGCGGGGATTTGTCCTTCGCGGCGGCAAACCACTTCTCGGTCAGCGGGGTCTTTTCCAGTTCGTAGTGACTGGTCGCCATGACCGGCAGCAACTTCAGCGACATCAACCGCGAGAACGGCAACGGGCCGTGTTCGATGTGATCGACAAACAGTAGCTCGACCGGCGTTTCGCCGAACATTTCACCTTCGCCCTTGAGGCGGTAGTGCGCGGTGCTGCTGAATATATGACGCTCCAGCGACACCAACTCCAGCGACGCGGTGCCGTTGGAACCGACCATGGCCGCCTGCAATTCCTTGTTGCCATCGGCAATCGAGGTGTTGAGCACACCTTCGATTTTGGTGCCGGTGAACCAGGCTCCGCCTGCGCTGATGGCACCGATTGCGACAACAATTCCCAGTAGCACGCCTGCTGATTTATTCATGTATGACCCGTTCAATGTCCGTTGTTGAAAGTGAGGTCGTCTTCCCTGAACCCATGGCGGGTTGCAGCTCGACTGCGCTGAAATTGGTATGCAGATTAGCACCGGGCGCGACGAACGGCCCAATGTTTAAAGGTGAAAGAGTGTCATGGGCAGGTTATAAAATTGGTGCACATTAGACCGCCATCGTCGGAACGCCGCCCGGACCAAGCCCGCTTGTATGGTAGGACTTGAAGGGAGGAGGAGGGACAAAGCCCGATTCTGACTGTTGACGCAGTACAGATCCGTGGGAGATTTCGCCCCTCCTCCTTTCACCCAAGCGCCGATAAAGAATGCATCTGGCTAGACCGACGATAGGAACAAGCCTGCGCCTCTGGGTGAGCCCTTCAAGTGCTCAAAACCATATCCCGGAGGAAATCCAATGGCAATGCCGGTTTCTGTCAAAAAGCCGATCGTAGGCGTGGATGTCGCCAAGAACGAACTGGTGATCTATCACGCCGAACTTGACCTGCTCGAAGAGATCCCCAACAACAAAACAGCCATCAAGCATTGGTTGAAGGTCCTGTCGGGGACTGTTGCTGTAGCCATTGAGTCGACCAATATCTATCACCTGGAGTTTGCCGATCTGGCCTATGAGGCCGGCTGCGTGATTTATATGGTGGGTGGCTATGAACTCAGCCATTACCGCAAAGGGGTGAATATCCGCGCCAAAACCGATGCGCTGGATGCCAGACTGCTCGCTCGCTATCTGAAGAACGAAGGTGATGATCTTCACCCTTGGACCCCGCCATCACCGCTGTACCGCCAGCTCTTGAGCCTTTTTCGTCGTCGCGCAGCCTTGGTTCAGGCGCGGGTCGGGCTGGTGCAAAGCTGGGCGAATGAGCCGCTGCTGAAATCTGCTTTCGCCGAGCAAGTGAAGTCCATGCAAAAGCTTGAAACGCTGGTCGAAAAGACGATTAACGATCGTCTCAAAGAAGCTGGTTTGCTCGGTCAGTTGAAGCGTTGCCTGAAAGTTGAAGGCATTGGATTTCTGACCGGAGCCCGTTTGCTCACGACGTTTCAGCGGGGCGAGTTCAGAAGCGCGGATGCGTTTATCGCCTTTCTGGGGATGGATTTACGAGTGTCGAAGTCAGGACAAAAAGACGGTCGCCGGAGTTTGACTAAGCGAGGTGACCCGGAAGCCCGCCGGCTTTTGCACAACGCGGCGATGTCGGCCAGCCGAACGTCAGCCTGGAAAGGCTTTTACGAAGAGCAAAGAGCTCGAGGCTTCAGCACCACTCAGGCACTGGTGATACTGGCTCGCAAGCTTGCTCGGATCGTATTCGCCCTACTGAAGGGGCAGAGCGAATACCAACCAAAAGCCAGTTGAGGGCTTCCCCTCAACCATAGAATCTCCCACAGGGATCACGCCATACCTGTGGGAGCTGGCTTGCCAGCGATGGCGGCAGAACAGCCACCACAAAATCAGGAATACTGGACTTCGATCTCATCCAGTTGATGGTCAAAGCTTTTGAGCCGCGCAGTCCAGGTGTAAACCAGCACTTCGAAGTCGCGGTTGATCACCGCCCCGCCCGTCACCTCCGCGCGCGGGTCGCAGACGTCCAGTTGATAACGTTCACGGGCCATGGCCGTGGCGACATCGGCCAGTTCCCGGGCATTGCTGAGCCAGTGTCGACCGTCGTCCGCCACCTGCCGGTCCAGCGCCAGGCACTGTTTTTTCAGGTTTTCGAGGCTTTTTTCCAGCGGCGTGCCGGTCAATTCGCCCATGACTTCCTGAAACGTGCGCCCCGGTTGCCAGTAACTGCCCCAGAAATAACGGTCGAACACCGTTTCGACACGACGCAGCGCCACCTTGGTGTCCCAGATCAGGACCAGGGTCTTGCCTTGTTCGAGTTGTCTTTTCTTGATGCGTTGATTCTGGACCGAGGCCCAGGCCACCACCGCAACGGACATCACCGCAATCAGCGCGACGGCACTGTCGAGGAACACCAGAGCCTTGTCGATCTGGTGGGCCAGCATGATGCCGTAGAAATAGGTGGCCGATAGCAGCACCAATGCCGCGATGGCGCACCAGAAGCCGAGAGCATAAGGGTTTTTCATTATTGGTTTCCCCCTGACCTGCGCGAGCCTTGTGCGAAGAAAGGGCGCTTTGCACGGGGCGCCCTTCCAACACTTCAAAGCATAGCAACGGCCTCAGGGTTTGCCGGGGTTCGACGCTTGCGTTCGTCCGCTTTCCCAACCGCCGCCGAGCGCGAGGAACAAATCAATCTGGCTGGCGGCAACCTGGGTGTTCGCGGCCGCCAGTTGCGCGGTGACATCGATGTAGGTGCGGGTGGCTTGCAGGTCGGCCAGGAACGAGGCGCGGCCGGCCTGGAAGAAGCGGTGCGTCTGGTCGGCCGCCAGTCTGGCCGATTGCTCGGCGTCCGCCAGGGCATCGCGACGTTGCAGCAGCGCGGTGTATTGGGCGAGGCCGGTCTGGGTTTCACGAATGGCGTTGAGCACCACCCCGTCGAAATGCGCCAGCGTCGCCTGGGTCACCGCTTCGGCTTCGCGGATGCGCGCCCGGGCGCCGTTGGTCGGCACTTTCCAGGTCAGCGACGGGCCGAAGCCCCAGCGATTGGTGGACGGGTCGCCGAGATCGTCGAGGATACCGACGGTACCGATGGTCGCGCCGATGCTGATGTTCGGGTACAGCTCGCCCGTGGCGACGCCGATACCGGCCGTCGCCGCCGCCAGGCGCCGCTCGGCCTGCCGTACATCGGGACGACGCTTGAGCAACGCGGCGCCATCGCCCACCGGAACCAATTGCGCGATTTTCGGCAACTCGTCGCAGGTAGCGGTGCCGGCCGGCAATTGGTCCACCGGCTTGGCCAGCAACATCGACAAGCGGTACAGCCCGGCCTGACGTGCCGCTTCATAACGCGGCATGTCGGCGCGCAGGGATTTGAATTGGGTCTGCGAGCGGGTGACCTGGGTTTCGTCGCCACGCCCGGCATCGCGCAGGCGCTGGATCAGCGTGGTGCTCTGGGCTTGCAGGTCGAGGGAGTGCTGGGCAATTTCCCGCTCTTCATTGGCCGCGCACACCTGGGTGTAGGCCCGGACCACGTCGGCCACCACGGTGATGCGCGCGGTATCGGCGGCGGCCTGCGTGGCATCGGCATTGGCCTTGGCCGCTTCGATGCCGCGCTGCAAGGTGCCGAACAGATCGAACTGGTACGACGCGCTGATGCCGATATCGCCGATGTTGGCCACCGGCACTTTTTCCGGCAGCAGGAAGGCCTGGCCGGACTCCTGCAAACGCTGGGCGCCCATCTGCACGCCGCCGCTCCAGCCGCCCGCCGCTTCGGCCTCGTCGATCTGGGCGCGAGACCGCGACAGGCTGGCCGCTGCCACTCGCAAATCGGTGTTGGAGGCCATGGCCTGCTGCACCAACTGGTCGAGTCGCGGATCCTTGTACAGGCGCCACCAGTCGGCCGGCACCGGTGCGGAAACCACCGTTTTACCGTCTACCGCCAGATCACCCTGCAAGTCCGCACGATGCACAGCCGCCTCTTCGGGCAAATGATAGTCCGGCCCGACCATCTGACACGCCGACAGCAGTAAGCCTAATCCGGCGACCGCCAAACCCGAGGCCTTGCTCATTGCACCGGCTCCCGTTTTTTGTCGTCGATGATCGAAACGGTGGCGGTACGCCCGGCGATCATGCGGAAATCCGCCGGTACGTCGTCGAAGGCAATCCGTACCGGAATCCGCTGGGCCAGCCGCACCCAGCTGAAGGCCGGGTTGACGTTGGGCAGCAGGTTGTTGCCGCTGGTGCGGTCGCGGTCTTCGATACCGGCGACGATGCTTTCCACATGCCCGCGCAGGCGCGCATTGTCGCCGATCACGCGGATGTCGACGCTCTGGCCGATATGGATGCCGTTCAGCTTGGTTTCTTCGAAATAGCCGTCGATGTGGAAGGAATTGCTGTCGACCACCGACAACACCGGACGCCCGGCGCTGACGAACTCTTGCGCCCGTGGCGCACGGTCGTTGACGTAGCCGTCCACCGGGCTGCGGATCACCGAGCGGTCGAGGTTGAGCTGTGCGCTGTCCACCGCCACTTGGGCTTCCATCAACGCCACTTGGGCGCGGGCCACTTTCGACTGGCTTTCTTCCAGTTGCTCACCCGGCACCAGGTTGCCAAGACCCTTGTTACGCTTGGCCTCGCGCTGGGCCTGGGCCAGGGTTTCTTCACGGTCGGCAACGGCCGCTTTCGCCTGGCGCAGTGCCAGCTTGAAACGGTCCGGATCGATGCTGAACAGCACCTGGCCGCGCTTGACCAACTGGTTGTCGCGCACTTCCACTTGCTGGATCAGCCCGGAGACATCCGGGGCGATCTGCACGATGTCGGCACGGATGTGCCCGTCGCGGGTCCAGGGCGCGAACATGTAATACATCACCATGCGCCAGACCACGACAACGGCGAAGGTCACGATCAGCAGGGTCAGCACCACGCGACCGAGGGTTAGAAACGGTTTTTTCATGTCATCAGGTATCGACTGAGTGAATCCACGACGCCAAGCAGCAGGGCGTAGAGAGCCACGTTGAACAATGCCCGGTGCCAGACCAGACGGTAAAAGTGCAGGCGCGTCAGCACCCCGTGCACCAACAGGTACAACACATACGTAATGCCCATCAGCACCAGCAGCGTGGGCAGGAACACCCCGCTGACATCCAGATCACCGATCATAAAGGCGCTCCGTCAATGCCATGGGGAAGCGGTTCTTCGAGCTCGGCCGAACCGACGAATTCGACACCGGGCAACAGCGCCAGGCGCAGGCCGCTCAGGGCGTGCAGCAAATGCCGACGGGTTTCATCATCGCCGGCACCGCTGAGGGCGCGACGGGTGCGGTCTAGGGTCATCAGCAGCGGGCTCGGTGCCGGCAAGCGTTCGCCGGCCTTGAGGCAAGCCTTGAAATACTCGCCCACCTCGGCCACCACCTGGCGCAGCAGCACTTGCGGCAATCCGAGGATGCGCGGCGTATACGCGAGCAGGTCCAACAGGTTCAGCGCCACACGCACTTCGCGCAGCGCCACGCCGGAGTCCTGGCCGGTCATGGCCAGGCGCGGCAGATGCTGCATCAGCCGATCGAGCATCCGTATGCCCAGAAGCCGATGCTCGGACAACGTGGCCGGCTCGGCGAGGCTGACAATGTCACGCCAGCTGAAACGGGTCAGGCGCTTGGCTGCCAGTTCAGCACCGAACGGCCGGGCAATCAGGGTCCAGATGAACGCGAACAGCAGCCCCATGGGCCCGGCGAGGTTGGAGTTGGCGAAACTGAGGAAGTCCGCGTCGTAGGCACCCTGAATGCTGATGAAGGACGAGGTGTTGACCAGCGTCAGCAGCATGCCCAGGTAAAACTGCGGCTTGACCGTGAGGGTGCCGACGACGATGAACGGCACGGCAAACGCCAGCACCAGCATCGGAAAGTCATGCAGGTTGGGCAGCACCAGAAACAGATAAAGGCTGGCGAACACCACCGACATCGCAGTCCAGAAAAAGAACCGGTAGATCTGCGGCGCCGGGTCGTCCATCGAGGCGAAGAAGCTGCACGCCACCGCCGCCAGGATCACTGCGCTGCCGCCATCGGTCCAGCCGAGCAAAATCCACAATACCGAGGCGACAATGATTGCCGTGACGGTCGATGCGGCGGAATAGAACATCAGGCCGCGATCCAGAAAGGGTGTCAGCCGTCCCAGACGCCAGTGCCGATACACGGCACGCCAGCTGTCCTGGCTTTCGCACTGGATGGCGTATTGCAGGCTGCGGCAGTCCTGCCACAAATCGATCCACTCGCCGAGACGGTAAATGGCGTTGGAGAACAGCAATTGCTTGCGGTCGTCAAGCGCGTCGGGCGCGGGCTGCAGGGCCTCGAGTTGATCCTTCAGGGCTTGCCAGCGCTCGAGATCGGCATCCTTGTGCTCGAGCCATTCGGTGGTGGCGACCAGCAACGGCGCAAACTTGTCCACAAGCTCGGGGGTGCGCCGCTCCAATGCGTAAAGCGCATCGTCGAGGGCATCGATGACCGGCAGCAGGTGAATCATCCGCCCACGCAATTCCTTGGTGTTGCGCACCGTCTGCGGGCGTGAGCCTTCGTGGGGCAACTGGCCGATCATCAACTCCAGGGAGTTGAACGTGGCGACCATCGCTGCGCGCAACCCGCTGACTTCTTCGGGCTGCACGTTGCGGCTGAGGAAGCGCTGGCTGTAGGTCGAGGCATCGGCAAACCATTTGCTCACCGAATCATTGAACACCGGGGCCAGGCGCCGGGGCCAGAACATCGCGCCAACCACCGCCGCCACGGCGATGCCCAGGAAGATTTCTTCGGTCCGCGCTTCGGCCACGTCCCACACCCCGAGCGGGTTGTTCACCACCGGCAGGGCAATCAACGGCAAGGTGTAGCCAGCGAGCATCAAGGCGTAGTTGTTGGCCGTGCGCAAATGCAGGGACAGAAACAGCAGCGTGCCGGTCCACAGCGCAATCACCACCACCAGCACGTAGGGGCTCTGCACGAACATCGGCACGAACAGCACGGCGGCGGCGGCGCCGATAAAGGTGCCGACCGCCCGGTACAGCGCCTTGGAAGTGGTCGGCCCGAGAAACGGGTTGGAAACGATATACACCGTGGCCATCGCCCAGTAAGGACGCGGCATTTGCATGAGCAGGGCGATGTACAGCGCGATCATCGATGCGGCGAAAGTGCGCACGCCGTAGAACCAGTCCCGTGCCGGGGGCATGCCAGAGAAAAATCCGTTCAAGAGTTGGCCACCGATGGCGGCGTGGCCGCTTCAAAAGCTCTCAGTACCCGCAGCGTAGCTTCCAGATCACTCTGGTCAATGCCTTCAAGTACTTCGTGGCGCAAGCGCACCAGTTCCACTTCGACCGCCTGCACCAGCTCACGACCGGTTTCGGTCAGGCTCAGGCATTTGGCGCGGCGATCCTGTGCATCTTCGGTGCGGCAAACGTAGCCGCCATGGCACAACTGATCGAGCAAGCGGACCAGCGACGGGCTCTCCATCCCTGCCGCCTGGGCCACCGTCACCTGACGCACACCCTCGCCCAGCCGCCCGATCATCAACAGCGGAACGGCGCAGGCTTCGGAGATTCCATAGTTGGCCAGCGTGGTCTGGCAGATTTTGCGCCAATGCCTGGCGGCCACCACCATGGCACTGCTGATGTTCATCTGGAGAAGGTCGAGGTTGTTCGGCACGAGGGAAAACACACACTGTTAGTTTGCTAACTATCAATATTGCATTGGAGGAGATTTTCCGTCAAGTTTTGAAACAATTACGTAATCGGGACCTGTCGAGAGCGATCAACGTTTCTTGGCGCGCTCATACACTTCGCTGCGCTCGCGCTTGCCTACTGCAACGACAGAAACGACGACACGCTCATCTATCACCTCGTAGACGAGTCGGTATCCAGATGATTTCAGTTTGATTTTGTAGCAGTCGGGCATGCCATGGAGTGAGTCAGACGGGATTCGAGGCAGCTCGAGCCGTTCGGCCAACTTCTTTTTGAATTGCACCCGTACCGTATGCCCCAACTTGTCCCATTCTTTGCGTGCGGACGGCAGAAACTCGAGCTTATATGTCATCCAGGGTTACCGGGATCGGCGTTTCATGACGACGAGAACGCACGATTTCCGCCAATTCCAGATCATCAAGGCGCTCCATCATGGCTTCGAACACATCGGCAGGAACCATGTAGCCCATGACGCGATTGTGATTGAGCACTGCGACGGGCCCTCCATGGGCGCCATTCAAAACGGCAGAGGGATTTTTCTTTAGTTCAGACACGCTGACAGCCATATCAGCCAAAACACTTTGCATAATTAAGACCTCAAATAAGATCTTAATTCTGGTCAATTGTTTTGATCAGAGCAACCGTTGCAGATCACCGCCTATCAGTTTTTACACCCCCCGCCCCTTCCTCAACATCACATCCAGCTGATCCACCACCTCGGCCCAATCCGCGTCATCGAGTATCTCCTCACGCAGTAGCTCGGCCTGACTCGGGTTCCAGAAAAATGCATCCGCAAGGTGCAGTTCCGGCTTGAGTGGTGAATGGGTGGCGATGAATTTATCGATGCTTTCGGCGTCGTCCGGCAGGCCGAGTTGCTTGAACAGGGATGGAAGGTTGTGGGTTGGGTTTTCCATGTCTGGCTCCTGTGAACCGTTTTAGGGACCGCTGCGCGGTCATCGCGGGCAAGCCCGCTCCCACAGGGACTGCGATTAACCTGTGGGAGCGGGCTTGCTCCGGGCGGCGTTCCGACGATGACGGCAGCATTGACGAAACAAATCTCAATGACTCAACTCCCGCACCTCCGCATGCGGCACCATTTTGAGGAACTCGGGCATGTCCATGCGCACCAGGTTCACGTGGTTGCCGGCCTCCAGATAGATGTCTTTTTGCCGGGTCAGCAGCGGGTCGATGACCACTTCCAGCCCATAGGACTCACCCAGCGCCGGTACGGCGCCGCGTTCGCAATCGTCGAACAGGTGCGCCAGGTTGCTTTCGCGGGAAACCTGCCACTCCCCGCTGCTGCGGACCTTGCTCAGGTCAAGGTGGCGGCTGGCGGGCAGCACGGCCATCAGGTAATGCCCATGGTGATCGTCGAGGATCACCGATTTGGCCACCCGCTCGGCAGGAATACCTGCGACCCGCGCCGTTTCAAGGCTGCTGGCCGAGTGTGGGTGGCTGACGATGTCGTAGTTGCATTGAGCCTTTTCCAGGCTTCGCTGCACGGTTCTTGCCATACGCATGATGCACCTCGGTGTCCGTCATGACCGCTGGCGGACGATGGTTAACGCTTTGCTTGCGTAGTGAAAGTCTAGGCCCGCCGACGGGTTCCGGCGGGAAATCCGCCCATCGGGCGTCGTCGACAATTGAGCAAAATTCATACAACCCGCGGCTCAACTAAACTGTCTACAGAGCCACCTCAAGACTCTCCCGGAGGGTCAAGTGAACACGCGTTGCTGGGCAGTTGCGTTGCTGATGGCGTTGAGCGGATCGGCCTGCGCCGCCGACACGGTCGTGGTGCTGATGCCCAAACCCGTCGGCATCTGGCTGATCACCTTCGGCATCGCGTTTCTGATCGCCGAAGCCGCCCTGCCCAATTACGGCGTGATCGGTTTGGGCGGCATCGTGATGTTCGTGATCGGCGCGGTGATCCTGACCAATACCGATGTGCCCGTGCCGCTGATGATCGGCCTGGGACTGGTCAGCGCGCTGCTGCTGATCTACCTGGTGATTCACGCCCTGAAAACGCGACCGCGCCAAATCGTCAGTGGTGATGCCGGGCTGCTCGGCAGCGTGACGGCGGTGACGTCCTTGCAGGCCGGCAACGCCTGTGGCGGCTGGGTGCATCTGCAAGGAGAACAATGGCAAGTGCTCAGTGCGACGCCACTGCAACCCGGGCAACGGGTGCGGGTGGTGGGGCGCAAGGGCTTGCTGCTGCAAGTGGCCGCGGCTGACGCGGTGCCGGGCGGAGAATAGTCATGGGTTTGCAATTGGGTCTTGTCGCGCTGCTGCTGTTGCTCATCGCACTGGCGGGGTCGACGTTCCGCATCCTGCGCGAATACGAGCGCGGCGTGGTGTTCCAGCTCGGGCGCTTCTGGCAGGTAAAGGGCCCCGGCCTGATCCTGCTGATTCCGGTGGTCCAGCAGATGGTCCGGGTCGATTTGCGCACCGTGGTGCTGGACGTGCCGCCGCAAGACGTGATCACCCGCGATAACGTATCGGTCAAGGTCAACGCGGTGCTGTATTTCCGCGTACTTGATCCGCAGAAGGCAATCATCCAGGTCGAGGACTTCCTCGCCGCCACCAGCCAGTTGGCGCAAACCACGCTGCGGGCGGTGCTGGGTAAACATGAACTGGACGAACTGCTGGCCGAGCGCGAACGCTTGAACCTGGACATCCAGCAAGTGCTCGACGCCCAGACCGACGCCTGGGGCATCAAGGTCGCCAACGTCGAGATCAAGCACGTGGACCTCAACGAATCGATGATCCGCGCCATCGCCAAGCAGGCCGAAGCCGAACGGGAACGGCGAGCCAAGGTGATCCACGCCGAAGGCGAGTTGCAGGCCTCGGAAAAACTCATGCAGGCCGCCGAAATGCTTGGCCGCCAACCGGGGGCCATGCAGTTGCGCTACATGCAGACCCTGAGTTCGATTGCCGGCGACAAGAGCTCGACCATCGTCTTTCCGCTGCCGATCGAGTTGCTCAAGGGCATGGCGGACTTGTCCTCGAAACCTTGAACGCCGTCCGGCTCAGGTCCCGGGCAGGACTTCGGATTCAGCCAGCCAGGTCAACAGTCGATCAAGGCAGGCCTCGACCGTTTGCATCCCGGTATCGAGGACCAGCGCCGCATCGACCGGCGCCTGATACGGCGCAGACACCCCGGTAAACCCGGCCAACTCACCGCGTCGGGCGCGGGCATAGTGACCTTTCGGATCACGCTGCTCGCATACCGCCAGGGGCGCGTTGCACCAGACTTCCCGATAGTCGTCACCGAGCCGCCGGGCGAACACATCGCGCAGTTCCACCAACGGCGCAATCATCGCCAGGATCACGATTTGTCCGTTCTCCACCAGCAACGACGCCAGCTCACTGGCGCGGCGGATGTTCTCCTGACGATCGCTGTCGCCAAAGCCCAGGTCCCGATTGAGCCCCACCCGCAGCCCGTCACCATCGAGCACCACGCTCTGCAGGCCGCGGGCAAACAACTCGGCGTGCAGCGCTTGCGCGAGGGTCGACTTGCCCGCCGCCGGCAGGCCGGTCAGCAGGATCGCCGCGCCGCGATGGCCGTTGCGCCGCTCGCGCTGGGTCCGGCTGACGCTGGCGCTCGGGGCCTTCACGTCAACGCACGGGGGCATGCGTCACCGGCTCCGTAATATCACCTGCCGCCCAGGCCGCTTCGCGGTTGGCCAGGGCCGTGGCGATGGACTGGACCTGCGTCGACTGCACCTGATCCGGCAGCGGGTCGAGGCCGGCGCTGGCGAAGATTTGGCCATAGGCATTGCGCAGGTCGGCGTAGGACAGGTCACGACGCAGGTCGGCCTGCAAGGTATTGAGTTCACCCTGGATCAGATCCAGCTCACCAATGCCGTCCGCCTGGTGGCGGTTGCGCAACTGACCGACGATTTGCCCGTCGATGTCCGACAATTGCTGATTGGTCTTGAACTGGCGCAAGGCCTCGCGGTAGTTGGCGTTGGCCACATACAGCTGCGCCAGCACGGCAATCGACATGGCCTGACGGCGCGCAGTGGCGACTTCTTCACCGGCCTTGGCCACGTTGATGGCCGCAGGAGCCGAGATCACGTTGAACAGGTTCCAGGTGACTTTGACGCCGTAGTCGGCCCAGCCTTGCTCGACCAGGAACGAGTTGCTGTCGTAGTGTCCGCCAGCGGAGAACTCCAGGCCTGGCAGCAGGCGCAACATGGCCTTGCGCGTCTCGGCCGCGCTGATGCGGGTCTGATAATCCTGTTCGCGCAGTTCCGGGCGGCTGGTCAGGGCTTCCTGTTCGAGGCTGGCCAGATCGACCTTGAGCTCGGGAATCTCATAACCGCTATCGGTCGCCAGGGTCAGCTCGGTGCCCATCGGCAGGTTGATCAGGGTCGCCAGTTCGGTCTTGGCCAGCGACAACGCACGACGCTGCTCTTCCAGCTGGCGTGTCGCTTCAATCAGCGAACGCTGATAACCGAGGGCCTGGACCGGGTCGCCAATGCGTTGCTGGCTCATGCTCTGGCTGTCGTTGCGCGCGGTTTCAACACGCGCCATCAAGCTATCGATCTGCTTGAGCAGGCGCTCGGCAGCCATCGCCCGCCAGTACGCCGAACGCACGTCCTGGACGATGGTGTTGATCACCTTGCGGCGACGCTCCTGCACGATCAGGCGCTGGTCGCCCTGCTGCTTGGCGCTGATGTAACTGACACCGAAATCGAGCACGTTCCAGACCATGGTCAGGTCCGCTACATCACGGTCGCGGTCCTGGGAGGTCGAAGGTTCCAGGGACTGCGTGCCGGTGCGCACACTCTGGCTGCTGGAGGCGTTGACGTTGTTGCGGCCCACGTACCCGGCGTCCAGCGCCATGCGCGGCAGCATGTCGAAACTGGCGAGGTCGAGCTGACGCTTGGCCAGGGCCTCCTCCATGATTTTCAACCGGCCTTCAAGGTTGTACTTCACCGCACGGGCCATGGCCTGGTGCAGGGTCAACGGGCCGCCAAGAGGCTCCTGCCCCTGGTACATGCTCTGCAGGTCACTTTTGGCCCGCTGCTCACTGACGCTGCGCTCGATCGGCTCACTGGTGACTGCGCATCCGCTGATCGCCAGTGCCAGCAGGCTGGCGCCGAACAACTTATGACTTGTTTTCATCCTTGCATTGCCCCTGGGTACCGCATCAAAAGTGAAGGTTTTCATCAGGCCTGCATTTCGCTGATGCCGGCCAGTTTCAAAGCGGCGGCCAGGCTGTCGACCTGCTGCTGCTCGTTGTCTTTGAGCTGTTGCAATTGCTGACCCAGGGTCGGCGCGCCAAACACCCCGCGCAGGCCCTGGGAAACATCGCCGGACTTGATCGACTGACTGCCGAAGGCGTTCAACGAATCGCGCTCGGCACTGTTGTCCTGATTGAACAGGCTCGACAGCGTGCTGGTGCTGAACACTCCGCCGTCGCCGCCACCGAAACCGAGGAAACCATGCCCCGAACCATCGCCACCGCTGTCATCGCTGCTGAACACCTGGGCGATGAAGCTCGGGGTCAATGCGCCGTGGTTCATGAAAATATCGCCCAACGGCCGGATGCCATTGCCGATCACCCGCTGTTCGAACAACGGCTGGAAGGTCAACGGTGAAGCGAGATTGCCCACCGGTGGCGTGAAAACGAACGGTTGCAGCGGCACGTTGGGTACATCGGGCAACGTCACCGGGGTACTGCTTTGGAACTCGGGGTCTACCGTTACGACGACAACCGATGAGGTCGGTACCGTGTTGATCACAAAGTTGTCGGACTGGCTCACGCCGCTGCCACTGTTGCCGGCCATGTCGCTGATACCGGCGCGGTTGATGCTGATGGCGTTGCGGGCGAAGTTGATATTGGCCGTCGGTGTCAGCGTCGCCGTCCAGGTCTTGCCGCCGTCGCTGCTGCGCAGGTCGGACAAGGTGCCGTTGGCAATGCTGATGTCGGACAAGTCAAAGCCGCTGACCGCTTCGCTGAAGGTGATGGTCACCTGCGAGGTCTGGCCCACGCCCAGGTTCGGATTGGCGACCACGACAGTGGCGCTCGGCAGCTCGCTGTCGAGGGTGTAATTGTTCGACACCGCCACCGTGTTGCCAGTGTTGCCCACCAGATCGGTGACGTTGCGGGTGTCCAGCGCGATGAAGTTGCTTGGGTCGGTGACATTGGCCGTCGGCGTGAAGGTCGCCGTCCAGGTCTTGCCGCCATCGCTGCTGCCGAGATTGCTCAGCTCGCCGTTGGTCACGCTCAGGTCGGACTGGTCGAAGTGGCTGACCGCCTCACTGAAGGTGAAGGTCACCGTGGTGGTCTGGCCGATACCGAGGTTCGGGTTGGTTACCACGATGGTCACCGTAGGCCGGGTCGCATCGAGCGCGTAGTTGTCGGAGACGGCGATGCTTGCGCCAAAGTTGCCGGCAACGTCCTGCACGCGCCCGGTGTCGAGCACGATCAGGTTGGTTGCGTCGCTGACATTGGCAGTCGGTGTGAATGTCGCGGTCCAGGTCACGCCGCCATCGCGGCTGCTCAGGTTCGACAGCGCGCCATTGGCAACGCTGATGTCCGACACATCGAGACCGCTCACCGCCTCGCTGAAGGTGATGGTCACGGTGGTGGTTTGGCCGATACCGAGCTGCGTGTCGGCAACCACGATGGTCGCGGTCGGCAGCGCGGTGTCGATGGCAAAATTGTTCGAGTCGGTGGTGCCTGCCCCCGTGTTGCCCGACAAATTGGCCACGCCGCTGTTGTCGAGGGTGATCAGGTTGCTGGCGTCGGTAACGTTCGAGCCTGGCGTAAAGACCGCCGTCCAGGTGATGCCGCCGTCGCTGCTGCTGACGTTGCTCAACGTACCGTTGGCGATGGTCAGGTCGGCATTGCTGAAACCGTTGACCGCCTCACTGAAGGTGATGGTCACCAGGGTTGTTTCGCCGGCCTTGAGCGCGGTGTCGGCGATCACGATGCTGGCGCTCGGCACACTGGTTTGCACCAGGTAATTCGCCGAGTCGGTCACTCCGCTTCCGGCGTTGCCTGCCGCGTCGGTGACACCGGCGTTGTTCAGGCTGATCAGATTGGAGGTGTCGGTGATCGCGGCCGTCGGGGTGAAAGTCGCGGTCCAGGTAAGGCCCCCGTCGCTGCTGCTCAACCCGCTCAAGGTGCCGTTGGCGACGCTCAGGTCAGCACTGTCCAGACCACTGACCGCTTCGCTGAAGGTGATGGTCACCAGGGTCGTTTCGCCGGGCCGCAGGTCGGTGTCGGCCATGACGATGGTGGCGGTCGGGCGCTGGCTGTCGATCGCGTAATTGTTCGAATCGGTAGTGCCGCTCCCGGCATTGCCCGCCGCATCCTGAACACCGCTGTTATCGAGGCGGATGAGGTTGCTGGTGTCGGTGATCGCCACCAGCGGTGTCAGGGTGGCAGTCCAGGTGATGCCGCCGTCGCTGCTGCTCAGCGCACTCAGGGTGCCATTGTCGATGGTCAGGTCGGCGTTGGTGAAGCCGGTCACGGCTTCGGAGAAGGTGATGGTCACCAACGAAGTTTCACCAACTTTCAGGGCATTGTCGGCGACCACGATGGTGGCCGTCGGCAGCACGGTGTCGATGGTGAAGTTGGCGGAATTGGTCGTGCCGGTGCCGGCGTTGCCCGCGAGGTCGGCGATCCCGGTGTTGTCCATGGTGATCAGGTTGCTCGTGTCGTTGACCGAGCTGTTCGGTGTGAAGATCGCCGTCCAGGTAATGCCGCCGTCACTGCTACTCACCGCACTCAGGGTGCCGTTGGGAACGGACAGGTCAGCGTTGCTGAAACCGCTCACCGGCTCGCTGAAGGTGATGGTCACCAGGGTCGTTTCACCGGCGCTCAGGGTCGGGGCGGCCAGGACAATGGTCGCAGTCGGACGCAAGGTATCGACGGCATAGTTGTTCGAGTCGGTGGTACCGCTGCCGGCGTTGCCCGCCAGGTCAGCGATCCCGCTGTTGTCCAGAGTGATGACGCTGCTGGTATCGGTGATGCTGGAGGTCGGCGTGAAGGTCGCTGTCCAGGTGATGCCGCCGTCGCTGCTGCTCAAGGCGCTCAAAGTGCCGTTGGTTACGGCCAGGTCGGCGGTCGTGAGGCCAGTCACCGCTTCACTGAACGTAATCGTCACTAGCGTGGTTTCGCCGACATTCAAGGCATTGTCGGCAACCACGATGGCGGCGCTCGGGCGCGCGGTGTCGATAGCGTAGTTGTTGGAATCGGTGGTGCCGCTGCCTGCGTTGCCAGAGGCATTCTGCACGCCGCTGTTGTCCAGGGTGATCAGGTTGCTGGCGTCGGTGATGTCGGTGGTCGGCGTGAAAGTCGCCGTCCAGGTGATGCCGCCATCGCTGCTGCTCACCGCACTCAGGGTGCCGTTGGCGATGGTCAGGTCGGCGTTGCTGAAACCGCTTACCGCTTCGCTGAAGGTGATGGTCACCAGCGAGGTTTCGCCGACGTTCAGGGCATTGTCGGCAACCACGATGGTGGCGGTCGGCAGCACGGTGTCGATGGTGAAATTGGCGGAGTTGGTCGTGCCGGTGCCGGCGTTGCCCGCGAGGTCGGCGATGCCAGTGTTGTCGAGGGTGATCAGGTTGCTCGTGTCGTTGACCGCGACGTTCGGCGTGAAGGTCGCCGTCCAGGTGATGCCGCCGTCGCTGCTGCTGACCGCACTCAAGGTGCCGTTGGGGACGGACAGGTCAGCGTTGCTGAAACCGCTGACTGCCTCGGAGAAGGTGATGGTCACCAGCGAGGTTTCACCGGCACTCAGCGTCGGGTCGGCCAGCACGATCGTCGCGGTCGGAAGCTGAGTGTCGATCGCGTAATTGTTCGAGTCCGTGACGCCGCTGCCGGCGTTGCCCGACAGATCGGCAATGCCGGTGTTGTCCAAAGTCACCACGTTGGTGGTATCGGAGATGCCAGTGGACGGAGTGAAGGTCGCCGTCCAGGTGACGCCGCCGTCGCTGCTGCTCAAACCGCTCAATGTGCCGTTGGCCACGGTCAGGTCGGCGGTCGTGAGCCCCGTCACCGCTTCATTGAACGTGATCGTCACCAGCGAGGTTTCGCCGACGTTCAGGGCCGTGTCGGCGACCACAATAGTCGCGGTCGGGCGCTGGGTGTCGATGGCGTAGTTGTTGGAGTCGGTGGTGCCGCTGCCCGCGTTGCCGGAGGCGTTCTGCACACCACTGTTGTCCAGGGTGATCAGGTTGCTGGCGTCGGCGATGTCGGCGGTAGGTGTAAAGGTAGCCGTCCAGGTGATGCCGCCATCGCTGGAACTCACTGCGCTCAGGGTTCCGGTGGCGATGCTCAGGTCAGCGTTGCTGAAACCGCTCACCGCTTCGCTGAAGGTAATGGTCACCAGCGAGCTTTCACCGACGTTCAGGGCAGTGTCGGCCACCACGATGGTGGCGGTCGGCAACACGGTGTCGATGGTGAAATTGGCCGAATTGGTCGTGCCAGTGCCGGCGTTGCCCGCGAAGTCGGCGATCCCGGTGTTGTCCAGGATGATCAGGTTGCTCGTGTCGTTGACCGCGACGTTCGGCGTGAAAGTCGCCGTCCAGGTGATGCCGCCATCGCTGCTGCTGACCGCACTCAAGGTGCCGTTGGGGACGGACAGGTCAGCGTTGGTGAGACCGCTCACGGTTTCACTGAAGGTGATAGTCACCTGGGTTGTTTCACCGGCACTCAGTGTCGGGTCGGACAGCACAATGGTCGCGGTCGGGCGCTGGGTGTCGATCGAGTAGTTGTTCGAATCGGTGGTACCGCTGCCGGCGTTGCCCGCGTGGTCAGTAACCCCGGTGTTGTCCAGGGTCACCACATTCGTCGTGTCAGTGATGCTGGCACTCGGTGTGAAGGTCGCTGTCCAGGTGATACCGCCGTCGCTGCTGCTCAAACCGCTCAAAGTGCCGTTGGCCACGGTCAGGTCTGCTGTCGTGAGCCCCGTCACCGCTTCATCGAATGTGATCGTCACCAGCGAGGTTTCACCGATGGCCAGCGAGTTGTCGGCCACGACGATGGTCGCGCTCGGGCGCGCGGTGTCGATGGCGTAGTTGTTCGAATCAGTGGTGCCGCTGCCCGCGTTGCCGGAGCTGTTCACTACGCCGCTGTTGTCCAGGCTGATCAGGTTGGTGGCGTCGGTGATGTCGACGCCAGGTGTGAAAGTCGCCGTCCAGGTGACGCCGCCATCGCTGCTGCTCACTGCGCTCAGGGTGCCGTTGGCGATGGTCAGGTCGGCATTGCTGAAACCACTTACCGCTTCGCTGAAGGTGATGGTCACCAGCGAGGTTTCGCCGACGTTCAGGGCAGTGTCGGCAACCACGATGGTGGCGGTCGGCAGCACGGTGTCGATGGTGAAATTGGCGGAGTTGGTCGTGCCGGTGCCGGCGTTGCCCGCGAGGTCGGCGATCCCGGCGTTGTTCAGGGTGATCAGGTTGGTCGTGTCATTGGTGCTCGCGTTCGGGGTGAACGTGGCGGTCCAGGTAATGCCCCCGTCGCTGCTGTTCACCGAGGTCAAGGTGCCGTTGGGAACGGACAGCTCAGCGTTGCTGAAACCGCTCACCGCCTCGCTGAAGGTGATGGTCACCAGCGAGGTTTCACCGGCACTCAGGGTCGGATCGGCCATGACAATGGTCGCGGTCGGGCGCTGGCTGTCGATGACGTAGTTATTCGAATCCGTGGTGCCGCTGCCGCTGTTGCCCGCCACATCGGTCACACCGGTATTGGCCAGGGTGATCAGGTTGCTTGTGTCGGTGATGCCGGCCGTCGGAGTAAATGTCGCGGTATAGGTGATGTTGTCCGACGTGGCCAGCCCACTGAGCGTGCCGTTGGCCACTGTCATGTCGGCCAGGGTGAACCCGGTCACTGCTTCGCTGAAGGTGATGGTGATCGTGGTTGTCTGGCCCACGGCCAGTGCCGGGTCGGTGACCACGATGGTCGCGGTCGGACGCTGGGTGTCGATGGCGTAATTGTTCGAGTCGGTGGTACCGCTGCCCGCATTGCCGGAAGCATTCTGCACACCACTGTTGTCCAGGGTGATCAGGTTGGTGGCGTCGGTGATGGTTGCGGTGGGTGTAAAGGTCGCCGTCCAGGTGATGCCGCCATCGCTGCTGCTCACCGCAGTGAGCGTACCGTTGGCGATGGTCAGGTCGGCATTGCTGAAACCGCTCACCGCTTCACTGAAGGTGATGGTCACCAGCGAGTTTTCGCCGACGCTCAGGGCAGTGTCGGCCACCACGATGGTGGCGGTCGGCAATACGGTGTCGATGGTGTAGTTGGCGGAATTGGTCGTGCCGGTGCCGGCGTTGCCCGCAAGATCGGCGATGCCAGTGTTGTCCAGGACGATCAGGTTGCTCGTGTCGTTGACCGCGACGTTCGGCGTGAAGGTCGCCGTCCAGGTGATGCCGCCGTCGCTGCTGCTCACCGCGCTCAACGTGCCGTTGGGAACGGACAGGTCAGCGTTGCTGAAACCGTTCACCGCCTCGCTGAAGGTGATGGTCACCAGCGAGGTTTCGCCGGCGCTCAATGTCGTATCGGCCAGCACGATCGTGGCGGTCGGACGAACAGTGTCGACGGCATAGTTGTTCGAGTCGGTGGTGCCGCTGCCGGCGTTGCCCGCCAGATCGCTGACCCCGGTGTTGTCCAGGGTGATCAGGTTGGTCGTATCGTTGATACTCGCGAAAGGCGTGAAGGTTGCCGTCCAGGTGATGCCGCCATCGTTGCTGCTGACGGCTGTCAGCGTGCCGTTGGTAATGGTCAGGTCGGCGTTGGTGAAACCGCTGACCGCCTCACTGAAGGTGATCGTCACCAGCGAGGTTCCGCCGATTCCCAGCAAGGTGTCCGTCATCACGATAGTTGCCGTTGGCCGCACGGTGTCAATAGCGTAGTTGTTGGAGTCGGTGGTGCCGCTGCCGGCGTTGCCCGCCAGATCAGCCACGTCGGTGTTGTCCAGGGTGATCAGGTTGGTCGTATCAGTGATGCTGGCGGTTGGCGTAAAGGTTGCCGTCCAGGTGATGCCGCCGTCGCTGCTGCTCACCGAGGTCAACGTGCCGTTGGTAATGGTCAGGTCGGCGTTGGTGAAGCCGCTGACCGCCTCACTGAAGGTGATCGTCACCAGCGAGGTTTCGCCGATTCTCAATGCCGTGTCCGCCACCACGATAGTGGCGGTCGGACGCAGCGTATCGATCACATAGTTGTTCGAATTGGTCGTACCAGTGCCGGCATTGCCCGCCAGATCTGCCACGCCGCTATTGGCCAGGGTCAAGACATTGGTGGTGTCGGAAACCGACGCCGTCGGCGTAAACGTTGCCGTCCAGGTGATCCCGCCGTCGCTGCTGTTCAAGCCGCTCAACGTGCCGTTAGCCGAGGTCAGGTCAGCGATCGTGAGCCCCGTCACCGCTTCATTGAACGTGATCGTCACCAGCGAGGTTTCGCCGACGTTCAGGGCCGTGTCGGCGACCACAATAGTCGCCGTCGGTCGCACGGTATCGATGGCGTAGTTGCCGGAATCGGTGGTGCCACTGCCGGCGTTGCCCGCCAGGTCATTGACCCCGGTGTTGTCCAGGGTGATCAGATTGGTCGCGTCGGTGATGCTGCCGGTCGGAGTGAAGGTCCCCGTCCAGGTGATGCCGCCATCGCTGCTGCTGACGGTTGTCAGCGTGCCGTTGGCTATGGTCAGGTCCGCGTTGGTGAGACCCGTGACCGCTTCGCTGAAGGTGATGGTCACCAGCGAGGTCTCGCCGACTTTGAGGGCCGTATCGGCAAACACGATGATGGCCGTCGGGCGTACGGTGTCGACCGCATAGTTATTGGAGTCGGTGGTGCCGACGCCCGCTACGCTGCCCGTGACAGTCTGTACGCCGGTATTGTCCAGGGTGATGATGTTGGTGGTGTCGCTGATGGATGCACTTGGCGTGAACGTCGCAGTCCAGGTGACTCCGTCACTGCTGGTCACTGCACTTAAACTGCCATTGGCAATGGCCAGGTCGGCATTGCTGAAGCCGGTCACCGCGGCACTGAAGGTAATGGTCACCAGCGAGGTCTCACCGATGGTCAGTGCAGTGTCGGCGACCACGATGGTGGCGGTGGGTGGTTCGACGTAATTGTTGATGAGAATGCTGTCGTTGCGCAGGTTGGTGACGGCTGTCGGCGAGCTGCCCGTGATGCCACCACCCGCCGCGTTGCCGGCTGTACCGCTGGCACCGACGTTGCCGCTCAAGGCTGCGAAATTCGCCGCCGTCATCACCAGCGTGCCTTTGTTCCAGATGCCGCCGATGCCCTGACCCGCAGCACCGCCATTATCCGCACTGCCGCCAACGCTGCCGTCCCCGCCACCACCGCCACCGCCACCGCCGGCGGCAATATTGCCGGAGATCTGCGAAGTGCCGATGACCGTCAGGGTGCCGGTGTTGTAGATACCGCCGGCGGCCGAACCGCCAATACCGCCGACCTTGTCAAAACCGGAGCCGCCGCCGCCGCCCCCGACAGCAATCGTGCCATTGCTCGCCGAACCGCCTGCACCACCGGTGCTGTAACCCGAAATAGGTGTAGCAACGCTGCCGGCACCGCCACTGCCGTCAAGGTTGCCACCCCGGCCATTGAGGGTGACGCCGTTATAACTACCGCCCGCCCCGCCCACGCCTGAACCGCCTGCGCCACCGGCATAGGTGGGTACCGCGTAGTTCGAATGCGCGCTGCCGCCAGAGCCGCCTCCCGCACCGCCGACGCCACCGCCACCGCCACCGCCGCCACCTGCATAAGTCGGCGTCACGCCGCCACCGCCACCACCGCCAGACGCAGCGTTGGCGGTCACACTGACGTTTTTCAGGGTCAGGTTGCCGGCGTTCAAGATGCCGCCACCCAAGGCGCTTTCGCCCTCGAAACCTCCGTTGCCGCCGTTGCCGGCGGCCAGGCCCTTGGTGATGACCAAGCCGTCGAGCTGCACGGTGCTGCCCGACGCAACCTCGATCACACGGGTCTTGTATTGGCCGCTGAGGGTGATGTCGGCCACGCCGTCGTTGTTCAGGTCGCCATCGACGGTGACGTTCTTGTTGATCAACAACTCAGTGTTCAAACCAATGGTCGTGCCGGCCAGAGCGGCGTCGAAGGTGACGAGGTCGCCGTTCTGCGCCGAAGCCAGCTGCGCGCGCAACGAACCTCCGCCAGAATCGAGGTTGTTGGTGGCCGACCAACTGGCCAGGCCCCACTGGTAATCGCTCATGGCTTGCGCCGACAGCACGCTGGCGCTTTCGATGTTGCCGGTGGAGATTTCCAGATCCCAGTCGCCGCCCACGCCGGTACGGTTGATCGAAGCGGCTACATCGCGGCCGGTCATTTGCGCCAGCGAGTCGACAAAACTCAGGCCGCGCTCGCCTTCGGCGGTGTAGCAGCCGTAGATCAGGATGTCGCCGCCGGCGTTCATGTCCTTGCCGATTTCCGCCAGCACCGCGCTGCGGGCGGCGACGTTGTCGGCCGACAGATAGCTGTCGCCCAGCCACAGGTCGCCGGCGTTGCCGTGGGCGATGATCTGCACCGAGCTGACGCCCTGGTGCTGGTCGAGGTAATCGGCAATCTGTTGCAGCCCGTCCTTGCCCGCGTCCAGTTTCACCACCTGGGTCCCGGGGGCGACGCCTTGCAGCAGGCTGTCGGCATCTTTGACCCGCGAGTCGACGAACACCACGCTTTGCCCGGGCACGGCCACGGGGCTGGCGGCAGGCGTGGCATCGGCCTGGCCATGGGTGTCCTTGCTGGCCGTCGGCTGATCGGCAGTCGGCGCCTTGGCGGCATCGGCGGTGGAATGGCTGTCGGCCTGGGCGGCGGTATCGGCCACCGTGGCGGCGACGGCACCGTCGAACAGCATGCGCGGTTCAAGCGACATGATCATGGGCGCCGCCGGCGTCCGCTGGGCTTCAGTTACCCGTGACTTTGCCTTTGCCCCGCCAAAAATGCTCCACCACATGCTGCTCACCCGAATTCGAACGAAAATACGTAACGCATCAATGAAAAACGCCGCGATCAGATGTTCGCGGCGTCGGACTTCATACGAATGACATTGGCGGCGCTGGCAGAGCCATCGAGCCAAAAGGACAAGTCTGAATATTGCTTGAACAGATCCGGCGGCAGAATGGTGCGCCGGGCCTCTACGGCAACCTTGGGCCTGACCTTGTGCAGGCCGGTGACCCCGAGTGCCTGATCGAATTCCGGGGCGTCGTACGCCAGGTGCTCGAAGTCGTGCTCGAACCAGGGTTCGCCGATGAAGTCGTAGACCAGCCGCAACACCCGCTCCGGCGCCTGGGTCAGCAAGTCATAGTCGATGATCAGCAAGGAATCGGCATGTTCACCATAGTAGGCTTCCTTGAGCGCCGCCCAGGCAAAACCCACCAGGCGATTGCGCTGCGCGAGGGTTTCGCAACGGCTGTAGACGGTGTTGCGCTCGACGGCATCGCCGAAGAGCTTGGTGTTTTCATAGGGATTGGCGCGGTAAAGACGCTCGATGCTGTCCATGATCCAGGCGACGTTGCGCACACAGGCAATCACCTTGGCCTTGGGAAACAGATCGTTGATGGCCGGCAGCCGGGCGCTCCAGAGACGATTGGTGTCGAACACCACCGGCTTGTCGGCTTTATCGGCATAGAAGGAATCAAACAGGCCACGCAACAGGCGGCGGCGCATGTCGGTGCCGATCACCGCGCCGAACTCGCTGCCGGCGCTGCACTGCTCCAGGACACCGGAGAACAGGGAACCGACGGGGCTGGTCATTCCGGCATGGAAACGCGGATTCTGCAAAAGAATGGCAGAAAGCAGGGTGGAGCCTGAGCGCGGCAAGCCGGAGATAAAATGAAACTGATGCAATCCCTTCACCCTTCGCCGCAAGTCCCTTTTGTAGGACAAAGCGTAACCGAAGGGAAAGTCTGCGCCTAGTGGTGTTTTGATATCAATTCGGAGTCAACACCCGCGAAAATCGGCTTTTTAACCGCCATTAAACGGATGAAACGTTTAAGCCCGGATTCCCTGGGTCCATGACAAGGGCTCGCCGTTTTAAAAACCGCTTTCCCTGACACCCAGCGCCGCCATCCGTCGCCAGGCAACGCCCAGCACCGACTCACCACGACCTTGCAACACCGCCACGCCGCGTAATGGCTGCGCCGGCGTCGAGGCCTGATCAAGGGTGGTCAACCGCGCGCCGTACTGTGCCTGTACCGGCTCGGCCCGTTGCTGCTGATCGCGACGCACGGCAATCGGTCCGTGGTGATCGGAAGTCAGCGCCTCTTGATCGACAAACGCTGCACCGTTGGTGTCGATTTCACTCAGTTGCACCGCAATCGCCGGGTGCATAGGGTCATCGGCGATAAACCGCCCTGTAGCGCCAGGTGCCACGCGCCAGAGTTCTGCCTCGGCCAGGTAGCCGCGCAAGCGCACGCCCTGCTCGACCACCCGGGCCAGCGGTTCCCGAGTCGACAGCCAGCGCCCCACCGCCCATTGCGGCAGCAGATCGCGCACAGTGCCGGCATGGGGCGCGCGCAACAGCAGTCGCTCGCGCTGGGCCGCCAGCCCCCGGTATTCGGCGACCGCTTCGGCCAGGCGCTGCTCGACGATGCCGGCATCGGAAGCCGTTTCGCTGCGGCTGGCCTGACGGCGCATCTGCAGCTGCTGAATCTCGATTTCCCGGCGCGCGATGGCCTGGCGCGAATCGAGATCCGGGGACTCCAGTTCGATCAGCACATCACCCTGCGCCACCGACTGCCCGTCATGCACATTCACCGCCTTGATCCGTGCCGCCACCGGCGCATGCAAGGTGCTGACCCGGCCCGCTTCGAGCATGGCCGGCACCTCGACGGCACTGCGCCACGGCACGATCAGCACCAGCAACAACCCGAGCAACGCCAGGCTGCTGAGCAGCACCCGCGGGCCATGTGCCTGCTCGCGGCGGCTCCACCACTGGCGCCATTCACTCATGATGGGCAGAAAGATGAACCAGACCAGCTCCACCAGCATCAGGAAGATCCCCAACACCTTGAAGAACAGGTGATAGACCGCCAGAGCGATCCCGAAAAACAATACCGCGCGCCATAACCACGAGCCATACCCCCAGATCAGCAAACGCCGTTGCATTATCGGCGACCAAGGCTCGGGTGCCGCGGCACCGTAGCCGAACAAAAACTCGCGCAAGCGCCAGCGACACAAGGCAAACGCCCGACCTTGCAGGTTATCGACCTGCCAGAAATCGCTGAGCAGAAAATAACCGTCAAAACGCATGAACGGGTTGAGATTGACCACCAATGTGGTGATCCACGTCGCACTGGCGAGCATGAACGCCGCAGTACGGGCCGGCCCGTCGGGCAACAACGACCACGCCAGCAAGGCCATGCACGCCAACAGCAGCTCGGCCAGCACGCCGCCCGCGCCAATCAGCAACCTGGCCTTGCGGTCATTGACCCGCCAGGCATCGCTGACATCGGTATAGAACATCGGCAGCAGCACCATGAATGCCACACCCATGCTCTGTACCTGGCACCCGGCGCGCTTGGCCATGAACGCGTGACCGAACTCGTGGCAAAGTTTGGCGAAGAACAGCGCCACGCCAAACGCCAGTGCGCCGCCCAGGCTGAACAAGTGCGGAAACGTGGCGATAAACCGCTGCCAGTCCCGCGACACCAGAAACACCCCCAACCCCAGCACAGCGGGCAACCCGTAGCGCAGCGCTCGCGGGCCAAAGCGCTCAAGCCACGGCCAGGCACGGTTGAGAAAACGCTCCGGACGCCACAGCGGAATACGAAAAAACAGGTACTGATGCAGCAACACTTGCCACAGGCCCTGGCGCCGGGCAGCCGCTTTAAAGTCGTAACTGGCACGCTGCTGGGGATCGAGGGCGGTAATCAGGTCGTGACTGCGCAAGAACGCCAGCAACTGCTCCAGATCCCCTCCGTCCAGCGCCAGTCCCGGTTCACGATTGGCCGCTTGCAGGACTTGTTCAGGCTCACCCAGCGACCAGTGACGCAACAACCGCATCGCCGTGGTACCGAGCTTGAAGTAGCGCCCCCGCACCGGATCGGCCAGCGTCCAGCAGGGTGCACCGTCCAGCGCCGGCGCTGCCGGGGACAATTGCAGGTCGGCACGCAGGCCGGGCAGGCTCATTTACAGGCCTACGCTCTGACGCAAACCGGCCAACGGTCGACGCAACAGATACAGGGCCAGTGGCGCGCGGTCACCGAAGATTTTTGCCGTGCCGCGCAAACCGATGCGCGGTGGCGTCGCGTCGAAATTCGCATCCAGGCGATAGGCCAATTGCCCGCCCGCCGTGGGCTGCGCTTCATAAGCCGAACGTTCGAGTCGGGCCAAATGCCGTTGCAGCGGGTCACTGTCGAGGAACAATGCGACCTCGGCGCCGGGCTCCGGGGAAATCGCGTCCCCCACGGCCAGTTCGATACGCAATTGCGCCTGAGCCGGATCGGCGATTTCCATCAGCCGCTCGCCCGTCTGCACGGGCTTGCCGGTCCAGCGCTCGGCATCGGCGAACACCGCGATGCCATCGCGCTCGGCGCGCACTTCGCTGCGCTTGAGCAGTTCACGGGCGTAGTCTCGCTCGGCACGTTTCTGTTCAACCCGGGCGGCCAGCAAATCCAGTTTCGAGCTGGATTCGGCATCGGCAAACGAACGCTGGGAGTTGGCCTTGAGCTCCGCCTCGGCAACCCCGAGGGCGCGTTCGGCGACATCGGCCTGAGCCTTGAGCGTGGTGCTTTCGAAGCGCAGCAGCAATTCGCCGGCCTTCACTGTCTGGTTGGGCTTGACCAGAAACTCGGCAATCACACCGTCCAACGGCGCCGCCACCACCCGACCGCCCAGCGGCACCACTTCGGCCGGGGCCAATACGGACTGGCGCACCGGGATCAACAAGCCGAGCAATAGCACTGCCACCAGCAGCGCCTGGCGTTTGCGCGTCCAGCGCAGGCGCCAGGGCTTGCGCGGTTGCAACGCCTGCCAGGCGTGGCTGTAGGTATCACCAAGCTGCGCCAGCAGCACTTGTTCGGCAGGGTTCCATGGAAGGTCACGGGCCAGCCATAACCCGCCAAACACCTCGCCCTGGCGATCGATCAGCGGCAGCCAGAACACCTGCGCTGCCGACAGGCTTTGCCATTGCGCCTGCAACGATTCGTCAAGGGTATCGGCGGCAATGACCCGTGCCTGCTGCAACTGTGCGCGCTTGAACAGTTGCGCCACTGCCTGCTCGACGAAGGCTACAAACGGTGCATTCGGCTCCACCGCGCTGACACCGGTTACGGCCTGCACTTTCCCGGCGATCAACAGTGCCGCGTGGCGAAAACCGAACAGCGCCTGGCCATCATTGACCAGGCTGTAGGCCAATTGCGCGGGTGTCTGGGCGGCGCGGGTCTGGCGCTCAAGATCAAGAAAGCGGGCGAACACCTGCTCGGTGCCGCCGCTCACCGGCGCGTTCACTTGGACTCCGCGAAATGCGCCGTGCCGCTCATGCCTGCCAGCAACCCGCTGGCGTCGGGCACGCTGGCCACCAGCAGCAGGGTCTGGCTGCCTTCATCGATTCGCGCGCCCAGGCGCTTGACCGTCGCGTTCAGCGGCTTGCCGGTTTCATCGGGAACAAAACTGAAGGTCTGGCCGGGCTTGAGGCGGGCCATCCAGCGCGAGGGCACCAGCAGATGGATTTCCAGGGTGCGATTATCGACCACATCCAGCAATGGCGCGCCGGCAGGGACGCTTTCATAGCGCTGCACCTTGCGCTCGACGACCTGGCCATCGAACGGCGCAACCACGCTGCAACGCTTGACCTGTACTTGGTACACCTGGGACTGCGCCTGGGTTTCGCTGACTTTGGCCTCGGCACGTGCCACTTCGAAACGCCCGACCGAATTCAGCGCGGCCAGTTGCCGGTTGTGCGCCAGTTCTTCACCCGCGCCACGGCTGGCCGCTTGAGCGGCATTGAGCTGCGCCTGATAGGCCGAGCAATCGAAACGCGCCAGGGTATCGCCCTTCTTGAACGACTCGCCCTCGCTGAACGGCAATTCGACAATCCGCCCGGGCACTTCACTGGCCAGCACGGCCTGGTCCCGGGCGCGCAATACACCACGGGCCTCGGCGCTGGTCGCAGCACTGGCGCCTGCATCCATTTGCGCCAGCGGGTCGTCTGCCCCGGGCGTTTGCGCCTGGACAACGCTCGCGGCGAAGAAAAAACCCAACCCCAACACACAGAAACGCCGCATGACCGTACTCCCTTTCGGATCAAGGGAGTCTACGGCAGCGGCGATTAGCGTCAAGCAGATGGCCATCATTGCCTGCGTATTAACGTTGCGCTGTCTCGGCCAAGGGGTATACCGACTCCCAACCTCCACCCAACGCCTTGTACAACCCGACGGCCGCCAGCGACACGCCGGTCGAACTCTCGACCCACTGTTCCTGCGTGGCCAGCAACGCGCCTTGCACGGTGAGTACGGTGACGAAATCCACCACGCCCTCGACGTACTGCTGTTGTGCGGTGTGCAGCGCGATGCGGTTCTGGCGCACGGCTTCGGCCAGGCTGTCGCGGCGCAGTTGGCTGGCATTATAGGCCGCCAGTTGGTCATCGATTTCATGCCAGGCGCGCAGTACGGTTTGCTGATAGGCGATAGCCGCTTCCTGTTGTTGTGCTTCGCGCAAATCGAGCACGCCGCGCAAGCGGCCGCCGTCGAACAACGGCAAAGTGAATTGCGGACCGATCCCGAAAGCGCGCGAACCCCACGAGCCGAAATCGCTCAATTGCATGGCCTGGGAACCGATGCTCCCCGACAGGGTGATGCGTGGGTAGAAATCGCCCTTGGCCACGCCAATGCTGGCCGTGGCGGCATGCAGCCGTGCTTCGGCCTGACGGATGTCCGGCCGCCGTTCAGCCAGTTGCGAGGGCAAGCCGATGGCGACCTGGCGTGGCGTTTGCGGCACCGGTGCATCTGTGGATAACTCCGTCGCCAATGCCTGCGGCGGTTCGCCCATCAACAGGCTCAAGGCGTTGATCAGTTGCCACTGGCGCTGCTCCAGCGCGGGCAGGCGCGATTCGATGGCCGCCACTTGTGCGGCGGCTTCGGCGACATCCAGATCCGTCGCGACGCCGTCGGCCAGGCGCAGTTGCGAAAGCTTCAGGCTATGGCGGGCGACGTCGAGGTTCTGTTCGGTGACGAGACGGGTGTTCTGCACACCGCGCAGTTGAATGTAGTCCTGGGCGGTTTCGGCCAGCACCGATAGCAGCACGCTGCGCCGGTCGTTTTCGGCGACTTCGAGCGTCGCGTCGGCGGCTTCGGTCTCCCGTCGCACGCGCCCCCAGAAATCCAGCTCCCAGGCAGCGGAGAAGCCGGCATTCCACAGGTTGAAGGCCGATTGGCCATTGTGACCCGACGGGTCGCTCAGCCCTTCACCACTGTTGCGATTGCGCCCGTAACTGCCGCTGGCAGCCGTGTTGGGGTAGCGGTCGGCGGTGACGACCTGGCGCACTGCACGACTTTGCTGCAAGCGGCTGCCGGCCAGTTTCAGGTCGAGGTTGTCGGTCACGGCGCGCTGGCTCAGGGCCGAGAGTTTCGGGTCGTGGAACACTTCCCACCAACGCTCGTCCAGTGTTTCGGCGATGGCCTGGCTGGCGGCTGCCTTTGAGGGTTTTGACCATTCGGCGATTTCGGTAGCTTCGGGCTTTTGGAAATCGGGGCCGACGGTGCAGGCGCTGAGGCTCATTGCGAGCAAGGCACTCAAGGTGAGTTGCGACAGCTGGCCCCATCGCGAGCAGGCTCGCTCCCACAATGGACTTTCTGTGATGGGAAGATCTTGTACATCCCGCATAACCCTTGTGGGAGCGAGCTTGCTCGCGATGGCGTCCGCACCATCAACACAGGTTTTCATCGCTGAGTCACCTCACGCACAGACGCTGCATGACTGCCGGTATCAATGCTCGCCTCCACCGACATCCCCACCCGCAAGCGCTCGGCCAGCGACTGCCCCGGCTCGAGCACGATTTTCACCGGTATCCGCTGCACCACCTTGGTGAAGTTGCCGGTGGCGTTGTCCGGTTTGATCGCGGCGAACGTCACCCCCGTTGCCGGTGCGATGCTTTCGACACGACCGCTGAGTGCCGCACCGCCCAGACTGTCGACACGCACCTGCACAGCCTGCCCCGGCTGCACATCCGTCAGCTGGGTTTCCTGAAAGTTGGCCATCACATACGCCTGTGCCAGCGGCACCACCGCGAGGATCTTGCTGCCCGGGGTGACGTAGGCGCCGACTCGCACCGCGCGTTCGCCGACCATGCCGTCCTGGGGTGCGACGATCCGCGTATAGGACAGCTCGTAGCTGGCCATTTCCAGCTTCGCCTGCGCCCGCTTCAGCCCCCCTTCGGCCGCATCGCGCTGAGCCGTGAGGATCTCCACCTGCTTGCGCTCCGCCGCCAGCACCGCCGTGGCGTTGGCCAACCGCGCAGAGGCCTGGTCGATGCGCGTTTGCGCCTGCTGCGCATTTTGCACCGTACCGGCACCCACGCCAGCGAGGTGGTTGTAGCGGTTCAACTCGTGCTCGGCAAAGGCCGTTTCCGCCTTGGCCGAGACCACCGAGGATTGCGCCTGGGCAATCACCGACGCCTGGCGCTCCAGGGTCGCGCGGGCGTTTTGCAGTTGCGCCCTGGCCACCAGCGTCTCGGCATCGGCGGCCTGGGCCGCTGCACGCAGATCCCGGTCATCGATCAGCGCCAGCAACTGCCCGGCCTTGACCTGCTGGTTGTCCTCGACCAGCACTTGCTGGATAAACCCGGCGACCCGCGGCACGACCAGGGTGAAGTCCGCCGAGACATACGCGTCGTTGGTGCTCTGCTGGGTGCGCTTGCCGAACAGACCGGGCACCGCCAGGTACAGCAACACACCGACTGCCAATGCGACGGCCACGGCCACCGCGATTTTTTGCTTCGCTTGAGTGTTCATAAAAACCTTCTGTTTCAGTGGAGCAGTCAGGTCGGCGCGCGCGGCGGAAAGATCCGCGTCGGCAGCCAGAAAATCAGCAGGATCAAGGTCACGGCGATACCGGCCATGCACAGGTAGAGATCCGAGGAAGTGAGCACCAGCGCCTGCTCATGCAGACGATGGGCGAGGCCTGCGCTGTCGCGCTCGGCCAGCGGCGAGTTGCCGAGGCGATCGACCAGCATGGTCGAGTGAAAATGCAGACGTGCCGTGGTCAACGCCTCGATCACCCCGGTGGCGATGACCGCCGACAGGCCTTTGACGGTGTTGAACCACGCCGATGCAAACGGCCCTTCCATCGGGTTGATGCTGCCGGTGGACAGCATCAGCAGCGGCAACACCGCCATGGGTTGCCCGAAA
Source organism: Pseudomonas sp. S2_H10 (assembly GCF_054668285.1). Classification (NCBI taxonomy): domain Bacteria; kingdom Pseudomonadati; phylum Pseudomonadota; class Gammaproteobacteria; order Pseudomonadales; family Pseudomonadaceae; genus Pseudomonas; species Pseudomonas sp. S2_H10. The sequence continues at coordinate 3,798,082 of NZ_CP162754.1, read as the reverse complement.
ATCTGCAGCCATTGCAGCACATAGAAATCGTCACGAATCCACGCGGACGTCAGTTGCGAACCGCCGACGCACGACAGCGCCAGCATGCCCAGGCCGATGCCCAGGACCCAGCGGCAATCGACCCAGCGAAAATTGCACAGCGCCGCCACCAACGGCAGCGCAACCAATTGCGGCAACGCCGCCAGCAGCATGATCGGCGCGGTCTGCACCGGGCGATAACCCTGAACCTGCGCCAGGTAGCTGGACGGAATGATGATCACCGCCTGCAACACCACCAGCACCCCCGCGAGGGTCATCAGGGCGAAAGACAGGTTACGGATGCCGAGCATCTGCATCTTGAAAAACGGTATTGGCTGCGACCACTCGCCGGCCAAAAACAGCACCAGCAGCACCAGCCCGCCTCCGAGCAATCCGCAGATCAGGCTGGACTCGAACCAGTCCAGGCGATTGCCCTGCAAAATGCCGATTACCAGCATGCAAATAGCTGGAAAACCCAACAGCACCCCGCGCCAGTTGAAGGACTTGAAGCGTTCCAGGCGCAGCGGGTCCCGGGGCAAGCCGTACGCCACCGCAGCCATGGCGATCAGGCATGGCGCGACGATTTGCCAGAAGGTCCATTGCCAGCCGACATACTCGGTCCACAACCCGGCCAGCGGTGTACCCAGGCCCGGGCCGAACGTCGCCGTCAGGGCATAACCGGCCAGGCCATACAACTTCACGTTGGCGGGCAGAAACCGCAGGGCCACGGTCATCAGCATGGGTGGCAATGCACCGCCCGCGAGGCCTTGCAAGGTGCGCAGCAACAGCAGGCTTTCGTAGTTCGGGGCGAAGGGGCACAACACACCCAGCAGGGTGAACAGGCTGATGGCGCACAGGGTGAAACGCCGCAAAGAGAACGTCACCGCACACCACGGCGCAAAAGCCATGGCCGCCACCGAAGTCGCCGTGTAACAGGCGACCAGCCAGGTGCCTTCGTCGTAGCCGATGGCCAACGCACCGCGAATGTCGGCCAGGGCGACTTTGGTCACCATCTCGTTCAGGCCCGACACCAGCACCGCCAGCAGCACGCCTGTCAGGCCGATGATGATCCGTGGGCCGAAGACGGGCGGAGCGGCTGCCGCAACAGGTGCGGTGGCCGTAAGGGAAGTCATGTACTGCAAGCTCCGGCGTGGAAGGACCGAAGCATTCTAAGAAGCGGGATACCTGACGAAAATCAACTTATTGGCAGGTTATAAATGCGCCAGACGCAACGATACAAACCCCAGCCCCCTGTGGGAGCGAGCCTGCTCGCGATGAGGCCGGCAGCCTCAACATATCAGTTGGCTGACCTGCCGCTATCGCGAGCAAGCTCGCTCCCACAAGGGAGGGTTAGCGGTGACCTTCAGGTTGAGCGGCCAGCCACGTCTCATCGCAGCAGGACTTCAGCGTTTCACGCAGCCAGCGGTGGGCCGGGTCCTTGTCGAAGCGCGGATGCCAGGCCTGGGTCAGCATCAGGGTCGGCAGAGGAATCGGCAGATCGAACGAGCGCAGTTTCAAGCCCAGCCGCCGCACACTCAGCAAGGCTTCCTTGGGCACCGGCAGAATCAGGTCGGAATCGGGCAAGGCAAACATCGCCGCATGAAAGCTTGGCGCAATCACCGCCACCCGCCGCTCCAGCCCCAGGGCATTGAGCGCGGTATCGATCGGTCCTCGGGCAATGCCACGCCGGGACATGCTGATATGGGAATAACCGGCATAGCGCTCAGCCGTGATCTCTTCGTCCAGCAGCGGGTGATCTTCACGCACCAGACCAACGAAGTGGGTGGAAAACAGGTTCTGAATCTTCACTTCCGGGGTCAACGGCCGGGTATTGCTGATGCTCAGGTCGATCCGTCCTTCGCGCAGCGCCTCATCATCGCCATCGCCTTCGGGGACAAAGCGCAATTCGCAGTGCGGCGCCTGTCGGTCAAGGGTGTCGAAGAGCTTGCCGCCGTAGACGCCGACAAAAAAGTCATTGGCCCGAATGCTGAAGCGCCGCCGCAGCGAACTCAGTTCCACCGCATCGGCCGAACGAAACAGCAGCCCGGCCTGCTCCACCACACTGCGCACTTGCTCGCGCAACGCCAGCGCCCTGGGCGTCGGCACCAGGCCACGACCGGCGCGCACCAGGATCGGATCACCAATGGCCTCACGGATGCGCGTCAACGTCCGGCTCATGGCCGCCGGGCTCAGGTTCATCCGCCGCGCGGCGCCCACCACACTGCCCTCATCGAGCAAGGCGTCGAGGGCGACCAACAGGTTCATGTCCGGGAGTTGCATGGTAAGCACTCATGGCTGATCAGGATTGATTCAAGCGCAATGCTACCGCACCATCCCCCAGCGTTTCACCGTCACCCGCTCCAACGAATCAAACACCAGGTTCTCCACCAGCAACCCGATCAGAATCACCACCGCCAACCCGGCGAACACCTTGTCCGTGTACAGCTCATTGCGATTCTGAAAGATGTACCAGCCCAGCCCGCCCTTCCCGCTGGTGGCTCCGAACACCAGCTCGGCAGCAATCAACGTGCGCCAGGCAAACGCCCAGCCGATCTTCAGGCCGGCGAGGATCGACGGCAATGCCGCCGGGATCAGGATGAACAGCACGAAACGCATGCCCTTGAGGCCATAATTGCGCCCGGCCATGCGCAGGGTTTCCGAGACCCCGAGAAACCCCGCGTAAGTGTTCAGCGCCAAGGCCCAGAGCACCGAATGCACCAGTACGAAAATCAGGCTGTTCTGGCCCAGGCCGAACCACAGCAACGCCAACGGCAGCAGGGCAATCGCCGGCAACGGGTTGAACATCGAGGTCAGGGTGCTGAGCAGATCGCGCCCGAACTGCGTCGACACTGCCAGCGTGGTCAGCGCAAACGCCAGGACGATGCCGATCAGGTAACCCTTGAGTAGCACAACCAGGGAAATCCACACCTTGCCGAGCAATTCGCCGCTGAGCAGGCCGTCGTACAGGGCGTGAGTGGTCTGAAGAAAACTCGGCAGCAGCAGGTCGTTATTCTGATACCGGGCAACGGCCTCCCACAGCACCGCGAGCAAAATCAGGATCAGGCTTTTGCGCAGCCAACCTTGCTGCCACAAGCGTTGACCGAGGGGTAACTCACGCTCCAGCGGCACGCTGGTCAGTGGCTGCAAAACCGTTTCGAACTCTTCACGCGGGGATGATAAATGGCTCATCGGGCCCTCCTCTCAACTGGCTCAATAAGCGATGCGGATGTCGGCGAAATCCAGCTCATGCGAGGCGTTCGCCACATCACCTTCATCGAACAACAACCGGTGAATGCGCCGCGCCGACGCCTGAAACGCCACGCCACCGAGGCTGTGCAAATCGTATTGATGGCTGTGCACTTCCGCCCGCACCCGCCCCGGATGCGGTGACAGCAACAGGATGCGATTGCCCACCACCAGCGCCTCTTCGATGGAGTGCGTGACGAACAGCAGCGTGAAGCGAACCTCCTCCCAGAGCAACAGCAATTCCTCCTGCATCTTGCGTCGGGTCAGCGCATCGAGGGCGGCGAAGGGTTCGTCCATCAAAAGGATTTTCGGCTGCATCGCCAACGCCCGGGCAATCGCAACCCGCGCCTTCATCCCGCCTGACAGGGTGTGCGGATAAGCATCGGCAAACGCCGCCAGACCGACTTTTTCCAGGTAATGCAGCGCTCGCTCTTCGGCCTCTTTGCGCTTGAGGGTTTTCGAGGCCAGCAGCGGAAACATCACGTTCTGTTTGACGGTTTTCCACGGCGGCAGTTGATCGAACTCCTGGAACACCACGATCCGGTCCGGCCCCGGCGCATCGACGCGCTGGCCTTGCAGGCGGATCTCGCCTTCCACAGGCTGGATGAATCCAGCGACGGCCTTGAGCAACGTCGACTTGCCGCACCCGGACGGCCCGAGCAGGACAAAACGGTCCGCCGGGTCGATCTCGAAACTGACTTGATGGGTCGCCCGCACCACACGCTGCGGCGTGCGGTATTCGAGGCTGACGTTATCGACCGACAGCAGCGCCTGGGCTGCCGCGATCGGTTTGCTGACCGTGTGGCCTTGCAAAGGGGCATTCATTTCGGTCAGCTCCCTTGCAGCGGCTTGGCGTCCTGGAAGAAGTAGTCCTTCCATGAATCCGGTTTGTTTTTGATCGCGCCGACGCGGTAGAGGAACTCGGCCAACGGGTAAGTGTTTTTCGGCGTGACACTGAATTCGAACTGCGGGTTGTCGATGATTTTCAGCAGCGCGGCGCGGTCGATCTTGGCCTTGGTGACACGGATGTAAGTGTCGGCTGCCGCGCCCTTGTCGTTCTGCGCAAATTGCGCCGCTTCGGTCAGGGCTTCGATAAAGGCTTTGTAGGTTTTCGGGTTTTCATTGCGGAATTTCTCGGTAGCGAACAGCACGGTCGGCGAGTTCGGGCCGAGCAGGTCGTAGGTGTTCAGCACCACGTGCACGTTGGGATTGGCCAGTTCCTGATCCTGGAACGGCGGGTTGGAAAAGTGTCCGCTCAGCTCGGTGCCACCGGCCAACAGCGCGGCTGTCGCGTCGGGGTGCGGAACAGCGATGGTGTACTTGTCGAGGCGATTGAAGTCCTTGTCACCCCACTGTTTGGCGGCTGCGTACTGCAGGAAGCGTGACTGCACCGAAACCCCCACGGCCGGCACCGCGATACGGTCCTTTTCGGTGAAGTCGGCGATGGTCTTGACCTTGGGGTTATTGCTCACCAGGTAGTACGGGAAGTTGCCGAGGGAAGCCACGGCCTTGACGTTCTGCTTGCCGTGGGTACGGTCCCAGATGGTCAGCAACGGGCCGACGCCGGCACCGGCAATGTCGATCGAGCCGGACAGCAGCGCATCGTTGACCGCTGCCCCGCCAGAGAGCTGGGTCCAGTCGACCTTGATGTCGATACCTTCCTGCTTGCCGTACTTCTCGATCAGGTTCTGATCGCGCACCACGTTCAATAGCAGGTAAACGATGCCGAACTGTTCGGCGATGCGGATTTCACCTTCGGCGTGGGCCACGGTCGGCGCCACCAGGCTGCCGGCGATCAGGCTGAAACCCAGGCCGATGGCGGCGGCCAGCGGTGCGAATGGAAGACGTTTGGACATGATCAGATCTCCGACAAATCAGAAAGGCGCGTCGCCCTGAATGGTGGTGCGATACAGCTTGCGGCGCAGATGGCTGGGGCAGCCGGCAGCAAGATGGATCAGCGAACGGTTGTCCCAGAACACCAGGTCATGGGGCTGCCATTGATGGCGGTAGATGTTTTTCGGCAGCACGCTGTGGGCATAGAGCTCGGTCAGCAGTTGCTGGCTCTCGTCTTCCGGCAGGCCAACGATACGGGTGGTGAACCCTTCGCTGACGAACAGGGCCTTGCGGCCGTTTTCCGGGTGGGTGCGCACGACCGGGTGCACCACTTCCGCAACCTGGGCCAATTGCTCGGGGGTGAGGGTTGGGCGCCAGTTGCCTTCGAATTTGGTTTCGCTGTAACGCGCCGTGTAGGAATGCGCCGCCGAGCGGCCTTCCACCGCTGTGCGCAGCGCCTCGGGCAGGCTGTCCCAGGCTTTGTGCATGTCGGCGAACAGCGTGTCGCCGCCCTCCGATGGCAGCTCCTGGGCATGCAGCATCGAGCCCAGGCTCGGCAGTTCTTTATAGGAAAGATCGGAATGCCAGAACTTGCCGGCATCGCCCAGGCCGATGTTCTGGCCGTTCTCGACGATGTTGGAAACGATGAGGATTTCCGGGTGATTTGTCAGCAGGAACTGCTTGAGCACGTGGATCTGCAACACGCCAAAACGACGGCTGAACTCGATGTGCTGTTCGGGGGTGATGCGTTGGTCGCGGAACACCACCACGTGGTGATCCAGGTGCGCACGGTGAATGCGGGCGAAATCCTGGTCATTGATCGGGCGAGACAGGTCGAGGCCGATGATTTCGGCGCCGACCGCTCCGCTGAACGGACGGATCTCAAAAAACTGTGGCGCGATGCTTGGCGAAGCTGAAACTGCAGACATAAATCACTCCCACGCACGGCACGCTCAAGGGCGCGCGCGTCGATCAGAAACTCACGGAGATCCCGTGTTGGTTCGTGTCGTGCGGCGCGCCGATTGGTCGGCAGGTACGCAGGGAACTAACTTTATAGGTATAAGAATTGAAATTTAAATACCGTTAATGAATAACGATATGGCAATTGCTTTGGGCTTGGGTGAATTGTGGTGTGACGTTATTTGTCACTTTCTGACGGGGTTGTGGTGTTTTGACTGACGCCATCGCGGGCAAGCCCGCTCCCACAGGGTTCTTTGTTGAAGCACGATCATGTGTTCGACACAAAAACCTGTGGGAGCGGGCTTGCCCGCGATGGCGTCAGTGAATCCACAAAAGATCTAGCGCTCGTGCAACGCCTCGGCCCGTGCCCGGATGATCGGCTTGAGCAGATAGCTGAGTATGGTCTTCTTGCCGGTGATGATATCCACGGAAGCCACCATCCCCGGAATGATCAGCAACGGCTTTTCATCGGTGCCCAGGTGGCTGCGGTCGGTGCGCAACCTGATGATGTAGTAGGTGGTCTTCTTGTCTTCGTCGGTAATGGTGTCGGCGCCGATCTGCTCCAGCTTGGCCTTCATTCCGCCGTAGATGGTGTAGTCATAGGCGGTAAATTTCACCGTCGCTTCCTGCCCCGGGTGCAGGAACGCGATGTCCTGGGGACGGATCTTCGCTTCGACCAGCAAGGTGTCGTCCAGTGGCACGATTTCCACCAGGTCGCTGCCTGGCTGAATAACCCCGCCGATGGTATTGACCAGCAATTTGTTGACGATACCGCGCACCGGCGAAGTGACCAGCGTGCGGCTGACCCGGTCTTCCAGAGCCTTGCCGGTGGCCTGGGCCTTGTTCAGATCGGTGCGTGCCTCATTGAGCTGAGTCAGTGCTTCGCTGCGGAACTTGCCGCGGGTTTCGTCGATCTTGCGTTGTACTTCCTTGATCGCCGATTCCGCTCGCGGAATAGCCAAAGTGGTGGCATCGAGTTGGCCACGGGTCTCCGCTTCGGCACGCCTGAGGCGCAAAACCTCCACCGGCGATACCGCGCCCTGAGCCACCAACGGCTCGGACATGCTGATTTCCTGACGCTGGAAGCCCAATTGCTGACGGTACTGCGCCTGCTTGGAGATGAACTCACGCAGTTCCTGCTGACGCTGGATCAACTGCTCCTGCAAGCCGCCAATCTCGTCGTGCAACTGCTGGCGGCGGCTGATATAGAGCGACTCTTCGCTCTTGGCCTGGCCCGGCACGTCCTTGAGCACATCCTCGGGGAAATTCAGCGGGCGATCGTCGACCTCGGCGCTCAGGCGCTCGACGCGCAACACCATCGATAACCGATCGGCCTCGGTTTCACCGACGTTCGAAGCAAATCGCGTGTCGTCCAGCCGCAGCAGCGGCGCGCCGGCTTCGACGATCTGGCCTTCCTTGACGAACAGCTCGGTAACGATACCGCCTTCAAGGTTCTGGATTTTCTGGATCTTCGACGATGGAATCGCCTTGCCGTCGCCCTTGGTCACTTCGTCGATGACCGCGAAGTTGGCCCAGAGCATCAGGAATACGAAGAACGCGATGATCGCCCAGATCGTCAGCCGCACCACCCGCGGCGCATCCTCGATCAGCGCCTTGTTGACCTCTGGCAGCGGCTGCCCCTGAAGCGAAGCAGAGCCTTTGAAGTAGCGAAGGATCGAACCCTTACCCGACTTAAGCAACACTGATCTGCCCCTTCTTCAACGCTTCCATCACCGCGGCTTTCGGGCCGTCGGCGAGAATCTGCCCGCGGTCGATCACGATCAATCGGTCCACCAGCGACAATAGCGATGCCCGGTGCGTTACCAGCACCATGGTCTTGTTTTCGATCACCGCTGCCAGGCGCTGCTTGAGGCGCTCTTCGCCGGTGTTATCCATGGCACTGGTCGGTTCGTCGAGCAACAGGATCGGCGGGTTGAGCAACAATGCCCGGGCCAGGGCGACGTTTTGCCGTTGACCGCCGGAGAGGTTCTGCCCGCGTTCGCCGACTTGCAGTTCATAACCCTGCGGATGCAGGCGCGCATATTCGTGGACGCCGGCCAGCTCTGCCGCTTGCAGCACCAGCTCGTCCTCTACATAGCGCGCGCCGGAAACCAGGTTGTCGCGCAAGGTGCCGGCGAGCAACTGAATGTCCTGGGGCACATAGCCGATGTTGTAGCGCAACTCGCTGACGTCGATCTGACGGATGTCCACACCATCGACCAACAGCGCGCCGTCATCCGGCTGATACAGCCCCACCAGCAATTTCGCCAGTGAGCTCTTGCCCGAGCCGCTTCGGCCAATGATCCCGACTTTCTCGCCGGGACGAATCGACAGGCTGATGTTCTTCAGCGCCGGGTTCTGCTGTTGCGGGTAGGTGAAGTTGAGCTGACGGCACTCGATACCGCCCTGCAGCACCTTGCGGCTGAGCGGGCGCTCTTCGAAATTGCGCTCCTGGGGCAGCTCCATCATTTGATCGACGGAGGTCATGGTCACCCGTGCCTGCTGATAGCGGGTCAGCAGCCCGGACAGTGACGCCAGCGGGCTGAGCGCACGGCCACTGAGCATGTAGCAGGCAATCAGGCCGCCCATGCTCAGGTGACCGTCGATGATCTGGTAGACGCCGAAGACGATCATGATCACCCCGGCCAGTTGCTGAATCAGCAGGGTGATGTTCATCGCCAGGCCGGACAGCATTTTCACCCGCAACTCAAGGCGGCTGAGGGTGCCGATGGTCTGTTCCCACTGATACTGGCGTTCGCTTTCGGCGTTGTTGACCTTCACTGCGTCCAGCCCGGCCAGCGTTTCGATCAGGCTCGACTGACGCTCGGCGCCCAGCGCCATGGTCCGTTCCATGGTCGCCACCAGGGGTTTCTGCAAGGCATAGCCGATGGCCAGGGCCAGCGGGAATGCCAGCACCGGTATCCACACCAGATGCCCGCCGAGGATCGCGATGACGAGGAAAATCAGGAGGGTGAACGGCAGGTCGATCAGGCTGGTGAGCGTCAGCGAGGCGAGGAAATCGCGCAGGCTCTGGAACTCATGGATGTTCTGGGCAAAGCTGCCGACCCGCGCCGGCCGATACTTCATGGCCATGCCGACGATACGCTCGAACAGCGTGGCCGAGATGATCAGGTCGGTTTTCTTGCCGGCCAGATCCAGGCACAGGCTGCGCAGGCTTTTCAGGATCAGGTCGAAGAGATAGGCACCAGAGATGCCGAGCGCCAGCACCCACAACGTCGCTTCCGCCTGGTTCGGCACGACGCGGTCGTAGACGTTCATCACGAACAATGGCGCAGCCATGGCAATGATGTTGATCAGGAAACTGGCGGCGATGGCGTCGGCGTACAGCCAGCGCGAACGCTTGAGGGTGTCGCGGAACCAGGAGCGCGCACGCGGGATCAGCGTGCCGTGATTGACGTCGAACTTGTGCTGGGGCTGGGCGAAAAAGACCTTGCCGGTGTAGTCGTCGGCCAGCAGTTCACGGCTGACCAGGGACTCACCGCCATCGCTTTCGCTGAGCAGCACCCGTACCTGGTCTTCGCCTTGCCAGCCAAGCAGGACGGCACTGCGACCGTCCTTGAGCAGCAACAATGCCGGCATGGCAATCGCCGGAATGTCCTGCAGCTTGCGTTGCAGCACCCGACCCTGCAACCCCGCGCGAGCTGCCGCGCGCGGCAGCAAGTCGACACTCAGGCGCTGCTCGGGCAGCGGCAGGCCGGTGGTGAGCATGGCCGCGCTGGCAGGCTTCTGGTGCAGCATGCAAAGAGCGAGCAGGCCATCCAGCAACGGATCGTCATGCAACGCGCGCGGATCATGGATGAGTTGAACCCGACTGACTTCTGATTCCACGCTCGGCACTCTTGGCTAACAATTGAAAGGTCCTGCTCAATTCATACCGGGCAATTGGACCTTGGGCTTCACGTCGTTCTGCACAACGGATGCCAATGGTGCGACCACTCCCTGGCTCTTGAGCAACTCGCCCATGGTCGCCTTGATTCGGTACTGAGTAAATAACTGAATGTTCTTGATCTCCGCCAGGCGGCGAGAAGAGCTGAACAGTTCGTTCTCACTGTCGAGCAAATCGAGCAGGGTGCGCTCGCCGAGGCTGAACTGACGCTGGTAAGCGGTACGTACGGCGGTGCTGTGATCGACGTATTGCTGGGCGATCGGCACCTGCGCGTTGGCGTTGTTCAAGGCGTTCCAGGCCAGGCCCAGCTCTTCGTTCAATTGACGCAGGGCGTTGTTGCGGATGTCCAGCGCCTGGTTCGACAGGTAGGACTTGGATTCCAGGTCGGCCTTGTTGCTGCCACCGGCATACAGGTTGAAGCGCATGCGCAGCATGGCTTGCCATTCATTGTTGTGGCCGTTCTGGCCATCGATGTCGTTGTCGGCGGTGCGACCCAACTCAGCATCGAAACGTGGGTAGAACGTCGACTTGGCGGTGTCGTACTGCTTCTCGGCAGCGGCGATGTCGGATTCGGCCGAACGCAGGATCGGGCTGTTTTCCAGCATCTGCGCGCGGGCTTCATTCAGATTGGCCGGCATCAGCGCCAGGAAACTGGCCGGGCGCTCCAGTTGATCGGGCATCTGGCCAACGGCGGACAGGTAGTTGGTCTCGGCGTCAGCCAGGTTGGTCTGCTCGGTGATCAGGTTGTTGCGGGCCTGGGCCATGCGCGCCTCGGCCTGATCGAGGTCGGCGCCGCTGCCGACGCCACGCTGGGTGCGCAGCTGGATCTGGTCGTAAATGCGTTGGTGGCTCTTGAGGTTGTCCTCGGCCAGACGCACGAATTCGCGGCGGGTCAGCACGTCGAGATAGACCTGGGCCACGGTCAGCCCGGTGCGCTCGGAAGTGCTCAGCAGCGAATAGGCGCGGGAGTTGACGGTGGCTTGTTGACGCCCGACTTCGCTGGACGTCGCAAAACCGTCAAAGACCATCTGGGTCAGTCGCAGGCTTGATTCGCTGCGGTTCAGGGTTTCGTAGTGGTTGTTGCTGCCGTCCCGCGTTGTCACGCTATCGGTACCTTCACGACCATAACCGCCCAGCAGGTCGACCCGTGGCAAGTACCCACCCTTCGCAGCCTTCAACTGATAATCGGCAGCCAACCGGCTGTTGACGCCGGCCTGGACCTCCGGATGGACATCCAGCGCTTGTTGCATGGCTTCTGGTAAGGATTGCGCCTGGACGAAAGACGCGGCGAGGGCGAAAGGTAGAGCCATGAACAAAGGCGAACGCATTGTAGGAATTTCCCGGGACTTCTTGTCTTGAATCACGGCTGAACAACGCGCCGTGTCGGAAGATGGCAAGCGAAATGACCGTATGTCGGAAAGTTCAAAAAGCGGAACTGGATCACATACCGAGGACAGGTCACAGCTCAAATATCAATGTGACATTACTGGGACGATTGTTTAGGATGGCTCCAAGAAGGTCAATAGTTTGGCATAAAGTTAATAGCGAAAAAATATAGCCAAAATATTGACGAATCAAAGCGTCAAACTTGTGCATCTATTTTGCAATGAACGTCCAGACTGGTCGGCGCAAAGCGCCATCAGGTCTATGGAAGTCAACTGAACGTGACACCCCGGAGAGTCTTCAATGAGCAGTGTTGTTGCCATCGTCAAAAGCATTGTCGGTCAAGTTTTCGTGGTGTCCCCAGAGGGCATCCGCCGCGTTCTCGTTGAAGGCGACAAATTGTCCGCCGGGGATCAGATCGACACCGGCCTTTCCGGCGCCGTGTCCCTGGAACTGGCCGATGGCCGCACCCTCGATCTGGGCCGTGACACCCAATGGAGTGCCGACACCCCGGACTCCAGCGCTGACCTGGCAGCCGCCACCGCGCAAGCCGCGCCGTCCGTTGAAGAGCTGCAGCAAGCCATTGCCGCCGGTGCCGACCCGACCAAAGACCTCGAAGCCACCGCTGCAGGCCCGACGGCAGCGGGTTCTGCTGGCGGTGCCGCCGGGGGCGGTCACAGCTTCGTGATGCTCGACGCCACCGCTGGCCGCGTCGACCCGACCATTGGCTTCCCGACCGACGGCCCTGCTGCCACTGTCACCCCCACGACCCTCGATATCGGCAACCAGACCATCACGACCCTCACGACCGGCACCGTTGCGAGCGTACTGACTGCGGATACTGGCACGCTGGCCGAAGACAGCGTCGCGACGGGCAATGTACTGAACAACGATAGCGATGCCAGCACGCCGCTCAGCGTCACCGGCTTCACCATCGCCGGCGTGACCGGCAGCTTCACCGCGGGCCAGACAGCGACCATCGTCGGCGTCGGCACATTGACCATCGGCGCCAACGGCAACTACACCTTTACGCCGGACGCCAACTACAACGGTGCCGTACCGCAAGTCACGTACACCACCAACACCGGCTCGAGCAGCACGCTGGATCTCACCGTGACAGCGGTCGATGACCCGAGCATCTTGACTGCCGACAGCCAGACCATTGCCGAAGACACCACCGCAACCGGCAACGTGCTGAGCAACGACAGCGACATCGACAACGCCCTGAGCGTGGTCACCTTCTCCATCGACGGCGTCACTGGCACTTTCAATGCTGGCCAGACGGCGACCATCGCCAACGTTGGCACCCTGGTGATCGGGGCCAATGGCGCCTACACCTTTACCCCGGCCGAGAACTACAACGGCACGGTGCCAACGGTGAACTACACCGTGACTGACGGCTCCACCTCGACGCTGAACATCGACGTTACGCCGGTCGATGACAGCTTTGTCGATGCCAGCGAAAGCGTGACCACTGCTGAAGACGCACCGGTGAGCGGCAGCGTTCTTACTGGTACTTCGAGCGTCGATGGGCCGGTCAGCGTGGTTGGTTTCACCATCGGTGACACCACCTATGCGGCAGGTAGCACGGCGACCATTGCCAATGTTGGTACCCTGGTGATCGGGGCTAATGGCGCTTACACCTTTACTCCGGATGCCAATTACAACGGTGCAGTGCCGACCGTGAGCTACACCGTCACCGATGGTTCCGGCAGCAATGTCACTTCGACCTTGAACATAAGCGTTACGCCGGTTGATGACAGCTTCACCGACTTGAGCGAAAGCGTGACCACCGCTGAAGACGCACCGGTGAGCGGCAGCGTCCTCACCGGCACGAGCAGCGTCGACGGCCCGGTCAGCGTGGTGAATTTCACCATCGGTGACACCACCTACGCGGCTGGCAGCACGGCGACCATCGCCAATGTCGGCACCCTGGTGATCGGCGCCAACGGCGCCTACACCTTTACTCCGGACGCCAATTACAACGGAACGGTACCAACCGTCAGCTACACCGTCACCGACGGCTCCGACAGCAATGTCACCTCGACCCTGAATATCAGTGTCACGCCGGTCGACGACAGCTTCACCGACCTCAGCGAAAGCGTGACGACCGCTGAAGATGCCCCGGTGAGTGGCAGCGTCCTTACTGGCACTTCGAGCGTCGATGGCCCGGTCAGCGTGGTCAACTTCACCATCGGTGACACCACCTACGCGGCTGGCAGCACGGCGACCATTGCCAATGTCGGCACCCTGGTGATCGGAGCTAATGGGGCTTACACCTTTACTCCGGACGCCAATTACAACGGCACGGTACCAACCGTCAGCTACACCGTCACCGACGGCTCCGGCAGCAACGTCAGCTCGACCTTGAACATCAGTGTCACGCCAGTCGATGACAGCTTCACCGACTTGAGCGAAAACGTGACCACTGCTGAAGACGCACCGGTGAGCGGCAGCGTCCTCACCGGCACGAGCAGCGTCGATGGCCCGGTCAGCGTGGTGAATTTCACCATCGGTGACACCACCTACGCCGCTGGCAGCACGGCGACCATCGCCAACGTCGGCACCTTGGTGATCGGCGCCAACGGCGCTTACACCTTCACGCCAGCCGAGAATTACAACGGCAGCGTTCCGACCGTCAGCTACACCGTCACCGACGGTTCCGGCAGCAACGTCACCTCGTTCTTGAACATCAGTGTCACCCCGGTCGATGACAGCTTCACCGACCTCAGCGAAAGCGTGTCTACCGCTGAAGACGCGCCGGTGAGTGGCAGCGTGCTCACCGGCACGAGCAGCGTCGATGGCCCGGTCAGCGTGGTTAATTTCACCATCGGTGACACCACCTACGCGGCCGGCAACACGGCGACCATCGCCAATGTCGGTACCTTGGTCATTGGGGCGAATGGCGCTTACACCTTTACTCCGGATGCCAACTACAACGGTGCAGTGCCGACCGTGAGCTACACCGTCACCGATGGTTCCGGCAGCAATGTCACTTCGACCTTGAACATCAGTGTTACGCCGGTCGACGACAGCTTTGTCGATGCAAGCGAAAACGTGACCACCGCCGAAGATGCCCCGGTGAGTGGCAGCGTCCTTACTGGCACTTCGAGCGTCGATGGCCCGGTCAGCGTGGTTAATTTCACCATCGGTGACACCACCTACGCCGCCGGAAGCACGGCGACCATTGCCAATGTCGGTACCCTGGTGATCGGCGCCAACGGCGCTTACACCTTTACGCCGGACGCCAATTACAACGGCTCGGTGCCGACCGTGAGCTACACCGTCACCGACGGTTCCGGCAGCAATGTCACTTCGACCTTGAACATCAGTGTCACGCCGGTCGATGACAGCTTTGTCGATGCCAGCGAACGCGTGACCACTGCTGAAGACGCACCGGTGAGCGGCAGCGTGCTCACCGGTACTTCGAGCGTCGACGGTCCCGTCAGCGTGGTTAATTTCACCATCGGTGACACCACCTACGCCGCCGGAAGCACGGCGACCATTGCCAATGTCGGTACCCTGGTGATCGGCACCAACGGTGCTTACACCTTTACTCCGGACGCCAACTACAACGGCACGGTGCCAACCGTCAGCTACACCGTCACCGATGGCTCCGGCAGCAATGTCACCTCGACCCTGAACATCAGCGTCACCCCGGTCGACGACAGCTTCACCGACCTGAGCGAAAACGTGACCACCACTGAAGACGCACCGGTGAGTGGCAGCGTCCTTACTGGTACTTCGAGCGTCGATGGTCCGGTCAGCGTGGTCAACTTCACCATCGGTGATACCACCTACGCGGCCGGTAATACGGCTACCATCGCCAATGTCGGCACCTTGGTCATTGGCGCCAACGGCGCTTACACCTTCACCCCGGATGCCAACTACAACGGCACGGTGCCGACGGTCAGCTACACCGTCACCGATGGCTCCGGCAGCAATGTCACCTCGACCCTGAACATCAGCGTCACCCCGGTCGACGACAGCTTCACCGACCTGAGCGAAAACGTGACCACCACTGAAGACGCACCGGTGAGTGGCAGCGTCCTTACTGGTACTTCGAGCGTCGATGGTCCGGTCAGCGTGGTCAACTTCACCATCGGTGATACCACCTACGCGGCCGGTAATACGGCTACCATCGCCAATGTCGGCACCTTGGTCATTGGCGCCAACGGCGCTTACACCTTCACCCCGGATGCCAACTACAACGGCACGGTGCCGACGGTCAGCTACACCGTCACCGACGGTTCCGGCAGCAACGTCATCTCGACCCTGAACATCAGCGTTACGCCGGTCGATGACAGCTTTGTCGATGCCAGCGAACGCGTGACCACCGCTGAAGACGCCCCTGTTAGCGGTAGCGTCCTCACCGGCACTTCGAGCGTCGATGGTCCCGTCAGCGTGGTTAACTTCACCATCGGTGACACTACCTACGCCGCCGGCAGCACCGCGACCATCACCAACGTCGGCACCCTGGTAATTGGGGCGAATGGCGCTTACACCTTCACCCCGGACGCCAACTACAACGGCACGGTACCGACCGTGAGCTACACCGTCACCGACGGTTCCGGCAGCAATGTCACTTCGACCTTGAATATCGACGTTACGCCGGTCGATGACAGCTTTGTCGATGCCAGCGAACGCGTGACCACCGCTGAAGACGCCCCGGTGAGCGGCAGCGTCCTTACTGGTACGAGCAGCGTCGACGGCCCAGTCAGCGTGGTGAATTTCACCATCGGTGACACCACCTACGCCGCCGGCAGCACGGCGACCATTGCCAATGTCGGTACCCTGGTGATCGGGGCTAGCGGGGCTTACACCTTCACGCCGGACGCCAATTACAACGGCGCGTTGCCGACCGTGAGCTACACCGTCACCGACGGCTCCGGCAGCAACGTCACCTCGACCTTGAACATCAGTGTCACGCCGGTCGACGACAGCTTTGTCGATGCAAGCGAAAACGTGACCACCGCCGAAGATGCCCCGGTGAGTGGCAGCGTCCTTACTGGCACGAGCAGCGTCGATGGCCCTGTCAGCGTGGTGAATTTCACAATCGGTGAAACCACCTACGCGGCTGGCAGCACCGCGACCATTGCAAACGTCGGCACCCTGGTGATCGGCGCTAACGGGGCTTACACCTTTACGCCGGACGCCAATTACAACGGCTCGGTGCCGACCGTGAGCTACACCGTCACCGACGGTTCCGGCAGCAACGTCACCTCGACCCTGAATATCAGTGTCACGCCGGTCGACGACAGCTTTGTCGATGCCAGCGAAAACGTGACCACCGCCGAAGATGCCCCGGTGAGTGGCAGCGTCCTTACTGGCACTTCGAGCGTCGATGGCCCGGTCAGCGTGGTTAATTTCAGCATCGAAGGTGTGACTGGAACGTTCAACGCCGGTCAGACCGCGACCATCGCCAACGTTGGCACCCTGGTTATCGGCGCCAACGGCGCTTACACCTTCACCCCGGACGCCAACTACAACGGCAGCGTGCCGACCGTCAGCTACACCGTCACTGACGGTTCCGGCAGCAACGTCACCTCGACCCTGAATATCAGTGTCACGCCGGTCGACGACAGCTTCACCGACCTCAGCGAAAGCGTGTCTACCGCTGAAGACGCCCCTGTTAGCGGCAGCGTGCTCACCGGCACGAGCAGCGTCGACGGCCCGGTCAACGTGGTGAATTTCACCATCGGTGACACCACCTACGCGGCTGGCAGCACGGCGACCATCGCCAACGTCGGCACCCTGGTGATCGGCGCCAACGGCGCATACACCTTCACGCCGGACGCCAATTACAACGGCTCGGTACCAACGGTCAGCTACACCGTGACCGACGGCTCGGGCAGTAATGTCACCTCGACCTTGAACATCAGCGTCACGCCGGTCGATGACAACTTCACCGACCTCAGCGAAAACGTGACCACCGCTGAAGACGCACCGGTGAGCGGCAGCGTCCTTACCGGCACTTCGAGCGTCGATGGCCCGGTCAGCGTGATCAACTTCACCATCGGTGATACCACCTACGCGGCTGGCAGCACGACGACCATTGCCAATGTCGGCACCCTGGTGATCGGAGCTAATGGGGCTTACACCTTTACTCCGGACGCCAATTACAACGGCACGGTACCAACCGTCAGCTACACCGTCACCGACGGCTCCGGCAGCAACGTCACCTCGACCCTGAATATCAGTGTCACGCCAGTCGATGACAGCTTCACCGACTTGAGCGAAAACGTGACCACCGCCGAAGATGCCCCGATGAGTGGCAGCGTCCTCACCGGCACTTCGAGCGTCGATGGCCCGGTCAGCGTGGTCAACTTCACCATCGGTGACACCACCTACGCCGCCGGCAGCACGGCAACCATCGCCAACGTCGGCACCCTGGTGATCGGCGCCAACGGCGCATACACCTTCACGCCGGACGCCAATTACAACGGCTCGGTACCAACGGTCAGCTACACCGTGACCGACGGCTCGGGCAATAATGTCACCTCGACCTTGAACATCAGTGTCACCCCGGTCGATGACAGCTTCACCGACCTCAGCGAAAGCGTGTCTACCGCTGAAGACGCGCCGGTGAGTGGCAGCGTGCTCACCGGCACGAGCAGCGTCGATGGCCCGGTCAGCGTGGTTAATTTCACCATCGGTGACACCACCTACGCTGCTGGCAGCACCGCGACCATCGCCAATGTCGGTACCTTGGTCATTGGCGCCAGCGGCGCTTACACCTTCACGCCGGACGCCAATTACAACGGCACGGTGCCAACCGTCAGCTACACCGTCACCGACGGTTCCGGCAGCAACGTTACCTCGACCCTGAACATCAGCGTCACGCCGGTCGATGACAGCTTCACCGACCTCAGCGAAAACGTGACCACCGCTGAAGACGCACCGGTGAGCGGCAGCGTCCTCACCGGCACAAGCAGCGTCGACGGTCCGGTCAGCGTGCTCAATTTCACCATCGACGGTGTGACTGGCACTTTCAATGCCGGCCAGACCGCGACCATCACCAACATCGGCACCTTGGTGATCGGCGCCAACGGCGCCTACACCTTCACGCCAGCAGAGAATTACAACGGCAGCGTTCCGACCGTCAGCTACACCGTCACCGACGGTTCCGGCAGCAACGTCACCTCGACCCTGAACATCAGCGTCACGCCGGTCGATGACAGCTTCACCGACCTCAGCGAAAACGTGACCACTGCTGAAGACGCACCGGTGAGCGGCAGCGTCCTCACCGGCACGAGCAGCGTCGATGGCCCGGTCAGCGTGCTCAGCTTCAGCATCGAAGGTGTGACTGGTACGTTCAACGCCGGCCAAACCGCGACCATCGCCAACGTCGGCACTCTGGTCATTGGCGCCACCGGCGCTTACACCTTCACCCCGGATGCCAACTACAACGGCACAGTGCCAACCGTCAGCTACACCGTCACTGACGGCTCGGGCAGCAACGTCACCTCGACCCTGAACATCAGTGTCACGCCGGTCGACGACAGCTTCACCGACCTCAGCGAAAGTGTGACCACCGCTGAAGACACCGCCGTCACCGGCAGCGTCCTCACCGGCACAAGCAGCGTCGATGGCCCGGTTAGCGTGCTCAGCTTCAGCATCGAAGGTGTGACTGGCACTTTCAATGCTGGCCAAGCCGCGACCATTACCAACGTCGGTACCCTGGTGATCGGGGCGAACGGCGCTTACACCTTCACGCCAGACGCCAACTACAACGGCACGGTGCCGACGGTCAGCTACACCGTGACCGACGGATCGGGCAGCAATGTCACTTCGACCTTGAACATCAACGTCACCCCGGTCGACGATAGCTTCACCGACCTCAGCGAAACGGTTTCGACTCTGGAAGACACGGCCGTCACTGGCAGCGTCCTCACCGGCACTTCGAGCGTCGACGGCCCGGTTAGCGTGGTTAATTTTACCGTCGACGGCGTGACTGGCACTTTCAATGCCGGCCAGACCGCAACCATCACCAACGTCGGCACTCTGGTCATTGGCGCCACCGGTGCTTACACCTTCACCCCGGATGCCAACTACAACGGCACAGTGCCAACCGTCAGCTACACCGTCACTGACGGCTCGGGCAGCAACGTCACCTCGACCCTGAACATCAGTGTCACGCCGGTCGACGACAGCTTCACCGACCTCAGCGAAAGTGTGACCACCGCTGAAGACACCGCCGTCACCGGCAGCGTCCTCACCGGCACAAGCAGCGTCGATGGCCCGGTTAGCGTGCTCAGCTTCAGCATCGAAGGTGTGACTGGCACTTTCAATGCTGGCCAAGCCGCGACCATTACCAACGTCGGTACCCTGGTGATCGGGGCGAACGGCGCTTACACCTTCACGCCAGACGCCAACTACAACGGCACGGTGCCGACGGTCAGCTACACCGTGACCGACGGATCGGGCAGCAATGTCACTTCGACCTTGAACATCAACGTCACCCCGGTCGACGATAGCTTCACCGACCTCAGCGAAACGGTTTCGACTCTGGAAGACACGGCCGTCACTGGCAGCGTCCTCACCGGCACTTCGAGCGTCGACGGCCCGGTCAGCGTGCTCAGCTTCACCATCGAAGGTGTGACTGGCACTTTCAATGCCGGCCAGACCGCAACCATCACCAACGTCGGTACCCTGGTCATTGGCGCCACCGGTGCTTACACCTTCACCCCGGATGCCAACTACAACGGCACAGTGCCAACCGTCAGCTACACCGTCACTGACGGCTCCGGCAGCAATGTCACTTCGACCTTGAACATCGACGTTACGCCGGTTGATGACAGCTTTGTCGATGTCAGCGAAAGCGTGACCACTGCTGAAGACACAGCCGTAACCGGCAGCGTCCTCACCGATACTTCGAGCGTCGATGGTCCAGTCAGCGTGGTCAATTTCACCATCGACGGTGTGACTGGCACTTTCACAGCGGGCCAGACCGCAACCATTACCAATGTCGGCACCCTGGTGATCGGGGCGAACGGGGCCTACACCTTCACGCCAGCCGAGAATTACAACGGCAGCGTGCCGACCGTGAGCTACACCGTCACCGACGGTTCGGGCAGCAACGTCACCTCGACCCTAAACATCAGTGTCACCCCGGTCGACGACAGCTTCACCGACCTAAGCGAACGCGTGACCACTGCTGAAGACGCACCGGTGAGCGGCAGCGTCCTCACCGGCACAAGCAGCGTCGACGGCCCGGTCAGCGTGCTCAGCTTCACCATCGACGGTGTGACTGGCACTTTCAATGCTGGCCAAGCCGCGACCATTACCAACGTCGGTACCCTGGTCATTGGCGCCACCGGTGCTTACACCTTCACCCCGGATGCCAACTACAACGGCACAGTGCCAACCGTCAGCTACACCGTCACTGACGGCTCCGGCAGCAATGTCACTTCGACCTTGAACATCGACGTTACGCCGGTTGATGACAGCTTTGTCGATGTCAGCGAAAGCGTGACCACTGCTGAAGACACAGCCGTAACCGGCAGCGTCCTCACCGATACTTCGAGCGTCGATGGTCCAGTCAGCGTGGTCAATTTCACCATCGACGGTGTGACTGGCACTTTCACAGCGGGCCAGACCGCAACCATTACCAATGTCGGCACCCTGGTGATCGGGGCGAACGGGGCCTACACCTTCACGCCAGCCGAGAATTACAACGGCAGCGTGCCGACCGTGAGCTACACCGTCACCGACGGTTCGGGCAGCAACGTCACCTCGACCCTAAACATCAGTGTCACCCCGGTCGACGACAGCTTCACCGACCTAAGCGAACGCGTGACCACTGCTGAAGACGCACCGGTGAGCGGCAGCGTCCTCACCGGCACAAGCAGCGTCGACGGCCCGGTCAGCGTGCTCAGCTTCACCATCGACGGTGTGACTGGCACTTTCAATGCTGGCCAAGCCGCGACCATTACCAACGTCGGTACCCTGGTGATCGGGGCGAACGGCGCCTACACCTTCACGCCAGCAGAGAATTACAACGGCAGCGTGCCGACCGTGAGCTACACCGTCACCGACGGTTCGGGCAGCAACGTCACCTCGACCCTAAACATCAGTGTCACCCCGGTCGACGACAGCTTCACCGACCTAAGCGAACGCGTGACCACTGCTGAAGACGCACCGGTGAGCGGCAGCGTCCTCACCGGCACAAGCAGCGTCGACGGCCCGGTCAGCGTGCTCAGCTTCACCATCGACGGTGTGACTGGCACTTTCAATGCTGGCCAAGCCGCGACCATTACCAACGTCGGTACCCTGGTGATCGGGGCGAACGGCGCCTACACCTTCACGCCAGCAGAGAATTACAACGGCAGCGTTCCGACCGTCAGCTACACCGTCACGGACGGCTCCGGTAGCAACGTCACCTCGACCTTGAACATCAACGTCACCCCGGTCGACGACAGCTTCACCGACCTCAGCGAAACGGTTTCGACTCTGGAAGACACCGCCGTAACCGGCAGCGTCCTCACCGGCACTTCGAGCGTCGACGGCCCGGTCAGCGTGCTCAGCTTCACCATCGAAGGTGTGACTGGCACCTTCAATGCCGGCCAGACCGCAACCATCACCAACGTCGGTACCCTGGTCATCGGCGCCAACGGCGCCTACAACTTCACGCCAGCCGAGAATTACAACGGCAGCGTACCGACGGTGAGCTACACCGTCACGGACGGCTCCGGTAGCAACGTCACCTCGACCTTGAACATCAACGTCACCCCGGTCGACGACAGCTTCACCGACCTCAGCGAAACGGTTTCGACTCTGGAAGACACCGCCGTCACCGGCAGCGTCCTCACCGGCACTTCGAGCGTCGACGGCCCGGTTAGCGTGCTCAGCTTCACCATCGACGGTGTGACTGGCACTTTCAACGCCGGCCAGACCGCGACCATTACCAACGTCGGTACCCTGGTCATCGGCGCCAACGGCGCCTACAACTTCACGCCAGCCGAGAATTACAACGGCAGCGTACCGACGGTGAGCTACACCGTCACGGACGGCTCCGGTAGCAACGTCACCTCGACCTTGAACATCAACGTCACCCCGGTCGACGACAGCTTCACCGACCTCAGCGAAACGGTTTCGACTCTGGAAGACACCGCCGTCACCGGCAGCGTCCTCACCGGCACTTCGAGCGTCGACGGCCCGGTTAGCGTGCTCAGCTTCACCATCGACGGTGTGACTGGCACTTTCAACGCCGGCCAGACCGCGACCATTACCAACGTCGGCACCCTGGTGATCGGCGCCACCGGCGCTTACACCTTCACCCCGGATGCCAACTACAACGGCACGGTGCCGACCGTGAGCTACACCGTCACCGACGGTTCCGGCAGCAACGTTACCTCGACCCTGAACATCAGCGTCACGCCGGTCGATGACAGCTTCACCGACCTAAGCGAACGCGTGACCACTGCTGAAGACGCACCGGTGAGCGGCAGCGTCCTCACCGGCACTTCGAGCGTCGACGGCCCGGTCAGTGTGCTCAGCTTCACCATCGACGGTGTGACTGGCACGTTCAACGCCGGCCAGACCGCAACCATCACCAACGTCGGCACCCTGGTGATCGGCGCCACCGGCGCTTACACCTTCACCCCGGATGCCAACTACAACGGCACCGTGCCGACCGTCAGCTACACCGTCACCGACGGTTCCGGCAGCAACGTCACCTCGACCCTGAACATCAGCGTCACCCCGGTGGACGACAGCTTCACCGACCTAAGCGAACGCGTGACCACTGCTGAAGACGCACCGGTGACCGGCAGCGTCCTCACCGGCACGAGCAGCGTCGATGGCCCGGTCAGCGTGGTCAACTTCACCATCGGTGACACCGCCTACGCCGCCGGCAGCACCGCAACCATCACCAACGTCGGCACCCTGGTGATCGCATCAAACGGCGCTTACACCTTCACCCCGGCCGCCAATTACAACGGCACGGTGCCGACCGTCAGCTACACCGTCACCGACGGTTCCGGCAGCAACGTCACCTCGACCTTGAACATCAACGTCACCCCGGTCGATGACCCGAGTGTCCTGATCGCAGATACCAAGACCGTCGATGAAGACCACGTTGCAACGGGCAACGTGCTTGGCAATGACATCGATGTCGACAACGCTCTGAGTGTCGCGACATTCACTATTCAGGGCGTCCCCGGCGCCTTTACCGCGGGTCAAGCCGCGACTATTGCAGGCGTCGGCACTGTGACGATTGCCACCAACGGCGATTACAGTTTCACCCCTGCCGCGAACTGGAACGGCGCGGTTCCACAGGTCAGCTACACCACCAACACCAACTCCACCAGCACGCTGAACATCACGGTCAACCCGGTCAACGACGCTCCAACCGTTAACTCCACCTCGGCCAGTGGTGATGAAGATCATGTGATCGCCGTGCAGCTTGGCGGCAGTGACATTGACGGCAGCGTCAACCACTTCACCCTGACCAGCCTGCCGGCCAACGGCAAGTTTTACGCAGACGCCGCCGGGACCATCGAGCTCACCAGCAGCAGCGTGATCTCCGCGACAGCCAATGGCGCGACGGTTTACTTCAAACCCACCGGCGACTGGAGTGGCACCACCAACTTCACCTACAACTCGACCGACAACGGCGGCATGCCTTCCGCTACTTCGGCGACCGGCACCATCGTCGTTGCGCCAGTCACCGATACCCCGAGCCTGTCGCTGACCGGTGGCGGCATGGTTGCCTCGACCGACTTGCAGGAAGTCGCTGTGAGCGGTTCGACCCTCGACCTCGATGTCAGCAGGCTCGGCAACGGCGTCTGGCACACCGACAACCGCGGGGGCGCGGTCGAAATCGGCAAAGCCAGCGTCTACGGTGCCGGCGGCAATAACCAGGTCATCGAACTTGAGCGTAATACCGGTGATGCGAGCAACCTCTACACCACTATCGATGCGAAGGCCGGCACCACGTACAACGTGTCGCTCGACTATGCACCGCGCGCCGGCGTAGATAATTCGCTGATCAACGTGTACTGGGGCAGCCAGCTCATTGGCACCCTGAACACTTCGACCCCGGGCATGCAGCACTACAGCTTCGACATTCCGGTCACTGCCGATGGCAACCAGAAACTCGAGTTCCGCGCCGGGGACAGCAACAGCCTGGGCGGCGTGCTGGACAACATCAATGTCACTCAGGTGCTCAACTCGGGCCTTGAAGACAACGCGATCCTGTTGTCCACCATCCAGGCCCACACCAATGACGTCGACGGTTCGGAATCGCTCACTCTTACACTGAGCGGCTTGCCAGCGGGCGCCAGGCTCACCGATGGCACCCACACCTTCAATGCTGCCGACGGCTCGACGTCGGTGGACATTACCGGTTGGAACCTGTCCACGCTCAAGCTGACACCGCCGACGAACTTCAATGGCGACATCCCCCTGACCGTGACGGCCACCGCCAAAGACGGCGATGCCCCGAGCGCAAGCACCTCGCTGCCACTGGTGGTGCACGTTGCTCCCGTCGATGACGCCAGCGTGCTGCAGGCGGACAGGATCACCGTCGAAGAAGATCACAACGCGGTCGGCAACGTGCTGACCAACGACCACGATGTCGATAATGCCCTGAGCGTCGCAAGCTTTAGCGTGAACGGAGTGTCCGGCACTTTCAGCGCTGGCCAGACCGCGACCATCGCGGGTGTCGGTACGCTGATCATTGCCAGCAACGGCGACTACACCTTCAAGCCGGCTGCCGACTGGAATGGCGATGTTCCACAGGTGACATACACCACCAATACCGGCTCGAGCAGTTCGCTGAACATCAGCGTCACGCCGGTCAACGACAACTTCACCGACGCCAACGAAACGCCCTCCACCCTGGAAGACACCGCCTTGAGCGGCAGCGTCCTTACCGGCACGAGCAGCGTCGATGGCCCGGTCAGCGTGGTCAACTTCACCATTGGTGATACCACCTACGCCGCCGGCAGCACGGCAACCATTACCAACGTCGGCACCCTGGTGATCGCGGCGAACGGGGCCTACACCTTCACCCCGGCCGCCAACTACAACGGCACCGTGCCGACTGTTACCTACACCGTCACCGACGGTTCGGGACCCAACGACACCTCGACCCTGAACATCAGCGTTACGCCGGTCAACGACAACTTTACCGACATCAGCGAAACGGTCTCGACCCTGGAAGACACGGCCCTCAGCGGCAGCGTCCTCACTGGCACGAGCAGCGTCGACGGTCCGGTCAGCGTGGTCAACTTCACCATCGGTGCGACCACTTACACCGCGGGCACCACGGCGACCATCGCCAACGTCGGTACCCTGGTGATCGCGGCGAACGGCGCCTACACCTTCACTCCGGCCGCCAATTACAACGGCACGGTGCCAACTGTCACCTATACCGTCACTGACGGATCGGGACCTAACGACACCTCGACCCTGAACATCAGCGTCACCCCGGTTGATGACAGCTTCACCGATGCCAGCGAAACAGTATCGACCCTGGAAGACACCGCCCTCACCGGCAGCGTCCTCAGCGGCACGAGCAGCGTTGACGGTCCGGTCACGGTGGTCAACTTCACCATCGAAGGTGTGACTGGCACTTTCAACGCCGGCCAGACCGCGACCATCGCCAACGTCGGCACCCTGGTGATCGCAGCCAACGGCGCTTACACCTTCACCCCGGCCGCCAACTACAACGGCACAGTGCCGACCGTCAGCTACACCGTCACCGATGGTTCGGGAACCAACGACACTTCGACCCTGGATATCAGCGTTACGCCGGTCAACGATAACTTCAGCGACGCCAACGAAACGGTATCGACCCTGGAGGATACTGCCCTCAGCGGCAGCGTCCTCACCGGCACGAGCAGCGTCGATGGCCCGGTCAGCGTGGTCAACTTCACCGTCAGCGGGACCACTTACACCGCCGGTACCACGGCGACCATCGCCAACGTCGGTACCCTGGTGATCGCGGCGAACGGGGCCTACACCTTCACCCCTGCCGCCAACTACAACGGCACGGTGCCAACGGTCACCTACACCGTCACCGACGGTTCCGGCACGGACGACACCTCGACCCTGAACATCAGCGTCACGCCGGTCAACGACAACTTCGCCGACGCCAGCGAAACGCTATCGACCCTGGAAGACAACCCCCTCAGCGGCAGCGTCCTCACTGGCACGAGCAGCGTTGACGGTCCAGTCAGCGTGGTCAACTTCACTATCGAAGGTGTGACCGGCACGTTCAACGCCGGCCAGACCGCGACCATCGCCAACGTCGGCACCCTGGTGATCGCGGCGAACGGGGCCTACACCTTCACGCCTGCCGCCAACTACAACGGCACGGTGCCAACGGTCACCTACACCGTCACCGACGGTTCGGGTCCCAACGACACCTCGACCCTGAACATCAGCGTCACGCCGGTCGACGACAGCTTCACCGACGCCAATGAAACAGTGTCGACCCTGGAAGATACGGCCCTCAGCGGTAGCGTCCTCTCCGGCACAAGCAGCGTCGATGGCCCGGTCAGCGTGGTCAACTTCACCGTCGGTGCGACCTCTTACACCGCCGGCACTACGGCGACCATCGCCAATGTCGGTACCCTGGTGATCGCAGCAAACGGCGCCTACACCTTCACCCCGGCCGCCAACTACAACGGCACGGTGCCGACCGTCACCTACACCGTCACCGACGGTTCCGGCACGGACGACACTTCGACCCTGAACATCAGCGTTACGCCGGTCAACGATAACTTCAGCGACGCCAACGAAACGGTGTCGACCCTGGAAGATACTGCCCTCACCGGCAGCGTCCTGACCGACACGAGCAGCGTCGATGGCCCGGTCAGCGTGGTCAATTTCACCATCGGTGCGACCACTTACACGGCCGGTACCACGGCGACCATCGCCAACGTCGGCACCCTGGTGATCGCAGCCAACGGGGCTTACACCTTCACGCCTGCCGCCAACTACAACGGCACGGTGCCGACCGTCACCTATACCGTCACCGACGGTTCGGGACCTAACGACACCTCGACCCTGAACATCAGCGTCACGCCGGTCGACGACAGCTTCACCGACGCCAATGAAACGCTCTCCACCCTGGAAGACACCGCCCTGACCGGCAGCGTCCTCACTGGCACGAGCAGCGTCGATGGCCCGGTCAGCGTGGTCAACTTCACTATCGAAGGTGTGACCGGCACGTTCAACGCCGGCCAGACCGCGACCATCGCCAACGTCGGTACCCTGCTGATCGCGGCGAACGGCGCCTACACCTTCACGCCTGCCGCCAACTACAACGGCACAGTGCCAACGGTCACCTACACCGTCACCGACGGTTCGGGTCCCAACGACACCTCGACCCTGAACATCAGCGTCACCCCGGTCGACGACAGCTTCAGCGACGCCAACGAAACGGTGTCGACCCCGGAAGATTCGGCCCTCAGCGGTAGCGTCCTCTCCGGCACAAGCAGCGTCGATGGCCCGGTCAGCGTGGTCAACTTCACCATCGGTGCGACCACTTACACGGCCGGCAGCACGGCGACCATCGCCAACGTCGGCACCCTGGTGATCGCGGCGAACGGGGCTTACACCTTCACGCCTGCCGCCAACTACAACGGCACGGTGCCGACTGTTACCTACACCGTCACCGACGGTTCGGGACCCAACGACACCTCGACCCTGAACATCAGCGTAACGCCGGTCGACGACAGCTTCAGCGACGCCAACGAAACAGTGTCGACCCTGGAAGACACCGCCCTCACCGGCAGCGTCCTCTCCGGCACGAGCAGCGTCGACGGTCCGGTCAGCGTGGTCAACTTCACCATCGGTGCGACCACTTACACGGCTGGCACCACGGCGACCATCGCCAACGTCGGCACCCTGCTGATCGCAGCGAACGGCGCCTACACCTTCACCCCGGCCGCCAACTACAACGGCACGGTGCCGACCGTCACCTACACCCTCACCGACGGCTCCGGTACAGACGACACCTCGACCCTGAACATCAGCGTCACGCCGGTCGACGACAGCTTCACCGACGCCAATGAAACGCTCTCCACCCTGGAAGACACCGCCCTGACCGGCAGCGTCCTCAGTGGCACGAGCAGCGTTGACGGTCCGGTCAGCGTGGTCAATTTCACCATCGGTACGACCACTTACACGGCCGGCAGCACGGCGACCATCGCCAACGTCGGTACCCTGGTGATCGCAGCCAACGGCGCCTACACCTTTACCCCGGCCGCCAACTACAACGGCACGGTGCCGACTGTCACCTACACCGTCACCGACGGTTCCGGCACGGACGACACTTCGACCCTGAACATCAGTGTCACACCGGTCAACGACAACTTCACCGACGTCAGCGAAACGGTCTCGACCCTGGAAGACACCGCCCTCAGCGGCAGCGTCCTCACTGGCACGAGCAGCGTCGACGGCCCGGTCAGCGTGGTCAATTTCACCGTCAATGGGACCACCTACACCGCCGGCAGCACGGCGACCATCACCAACGTCGGCACCCTGCTGATCGCGGCGAACGGCGCCTACACCTTCACGCCGACCGCCAACTACAACGGCACGGTGCCGACCGTCACCTACACCGTCACCGACGGTCTGGGACCCAACGTCACCTCGACCCTGAACATCAGCGTCACCCCGGTCGACGACCCGAGTGTGCTGGCTGCCGACCTCAAAACCTCCCTCGAGGACAAGGTCGCCACCGGTAACGTACTGACCAACGACCGCGACGTGGATAACGCCCTCACCGTGACCAAGTTCACGATCGGGGGCACCGAGTACACCGCAGGGGGCACTGCCACCATCGCGAACGTGGGCAAGCTGACTCTGGGCGCCAACGGCGAATACAGCTTTACCCCGGCCGACAATTGGAGTGGCAAGGTTCCGACTGTGACCTACACCACCAACACCGGCTCGAGCACCACGCTGGACATCAGTGTGACTGCGGTCGCGGATACACCGATCGTGACCTCCACCGCGACTCAGGTGGCCGAGAACAGCAGCATTGCGTTGGGCTTGAAGGTAACGTCGGCGGACACTGATGGCTCTGAAACCCAGACCATTACTTCGATCGCCGGCATTCCCGCGGGCGCGACCCTGACCGATGGCACGCACACTTTTACCGGCACCGCCGGTAACGGCGTCGTCGACCTCAGCGGGTGGGATGTCAGCAAGTTGAGCTACACCCCGGCACCGTACGCCACCGGCACCAACACGCTGACCGTCACGGCGGTCTCGACCGAGAGCCAGGGTGATTCGGCCAGCAATACGACGCAGATTCCGATCACGATCAATCCGGCGGTCTACAACCCGCTCACTGCCACCTCAGGCAACGACACAGTCACCGGCACCAGTGGCAATGACATCATCGTGTCGGATATCGGCGGGCTGACGGTCTCACCAGGCCAGAACTACAACATCGCCTTCATGGTCGACAGCTCGGGCAGTATGGGCGACAGCTCCATGGCGGCGGCGAAGAAGTCTCTGGAGGCGGTGTTCACTTCGCTGATCGCCAGTGCGACTTCGAAAGACGCGAACCCGGGCGTTGTGAAGGTGTTCCTCGTCGACTTCGACACGACGGTCAAATCATCGATTTCGATCGACCTGTCCAGCAAGGATGCCCTGGCGAACTTGAAGTCGGTTCTGGACGGCATGAAATCGGGTGGCTACACCAACTACGAGGACGTGTTCAAGACCACCGCCAACTGGTTCTACAGCACTGAGGCGAAGAGCAACCCGAACGCGATCAATCTCACCTACTTCATTACCGACGGTGAACCAACCGCTTACACCAGCAGTGAGCAGACCAACCCGGTTGTCGTCGACTACAAGTCAAGCAGCGGCACGGACCTGAGTCTGGACAGCCTATTGAAGGTGGGTGACTACAAGCCTGGCTTTGCGTTCTCCAAAGTGATCGACGGTGTCTCCCGCTTGTTGGTCGATGCCAGTGGCGCCGTTTACAAATGGACTGTGGACACCAAGAACAACTGGACCTCTTCCAAGATCAATGGCGTAACACTTCATGCGCAAGGTGACGGCACTTATGAGCTGTCGGCCAACGATGGCGATGGTTACGTCGACAGAACCAGTGCCAACAATGCCGCAGCGGCATTTGCCCTGCTGGCGGCTGCCAACTCGACGGTGCAGGCCATCGGCCTGAACAACGAGGTCAAGGAAAGCGATCTGGCCCCCTACAACACCACCGACGGAAAACCGCTGGCCAATATCAATCCTGCGGATCTGGCCAACGCGATCCTCGGCCACAGCGAGGCCACGCTACCGGGCAAAGACACCGTCAACAGCGGTGATGGCAATGACATCATCTTCGGCGACCTGGTGAGCTTCAACAGCGTCACCGGCGAGGGTTACGCCTCACTGCAGGCTTTTGTCGGGCTGCAAACCGGGGTCGAAACCAACCAGGTCACATCAAGCAACGTGCACCAGTACATCACCGAGCACTACACCGTGTTCGATGTGTCTGGCGCTCAAGACGGTGCCGATACACTGCTGGGCAATGCCGGCAATGACATCATCTTTGGCCAGGGCGGCGACGACAAACTCTACGGCGGCGCCGGCAATGACATCCTGCTTGGCGGGACCGGCAACGACTTGCTGGACGGTGGCGACGGCAATGACCTTCTCCTGGGCGGCAAGGGCAATGACATCCTGACTGGCGGTTCCGGTGGTGACACCTTCGTCTGGAAAGCAGGCGACACCGGCAGCGACGTGATCAAGGACTTCAAGGCCAGCGAAGGCGACCGGATCGACCTGCGCGATCTGTTGCAGGGCGAAACCGGCAGCACCATCGACAACTTCCTGAAGATCACCACGGTCGATGGCGTGTCGTCGCTGCAGGTCAGCACGACCGGCCAGTTCAACTCGGGCAACGCCGCAGCCGCCACACCGGATGTGACGATCAAGCTCGAAGGCAACAACTGGTCCAGCGCCAACCTGCACAACCTGATTGCCGGTAGCGACCCGACCATCAAGATCGATCACAACAACAGCTGATGCGTGAAAGCGGCCGCTCCTTATGGGGCGGCCGTCACGTTTGCACCGACTGCCCGGTGACGATTTCGTCGCTGCGCCACATACTGGCGTGCAGTTGACCTATGCTGCTGACAGCATGACGCTGGTTCAATTCTGAGGGATTCTCAATGTTTTACGTGCAACGCGATGCGCAGGGCCTGTTGGTACGTGTAGAACCCGCCGCCTATGCCGAGGCCACGGAAACGCTGCCGGCCGACAATCATGAAATCCAGACCTGGTTTGCCAACGCGGCGGTAGAGAACAGCCTCAAACAGCTCAAGCAGAGCGACTTTGAAATGATTCGGGTACTCGATGACCTGATTCAGGTGCTGACCCAGAAAGGCGTGATCCGCGTCACCGACCTGCCGACGGCGGCCCAGGCCAAACTCATGGACCGTAACCAGGCCCGTGAAGCCCTGGGTGGCCTGAGCCAATTGATCGATGACGAAGAGACCGGCTTGATCTGACGCACCCCGCGATCATTCCCGCGCGTTGCGTGGGAGCAATCAGATCAGCTCCACGGCTTGGGCTCGCCGAACAACTGCCCCTGCACACCGTATAGCCCCATCTCGCGAATCACCGACAACTCGCCTTCAGTCTCGACCCGCTCGGCAATCAGCGGCAAATCAATGCTGTGCGCCGCTCGCTGGATCGCCTCGATGAACAGGCGCTTGTCACTCTCCAGATCGATCGAGCGAATGTAACTGCCATCGATCTTCAGGTACGCCAGCCCCAGGCGTGCCAGGTTGCCGATCATGCTGAAGCGTCCGCCAAACCGTTGCAGGCTCAGGGAGAAGCCGAGTTCACGCAGACGCCGGGTCAACTGCTCCAGCACCGCCTGGTCAGGCAGTTGCTCTTCGCCGATTTCCAGGGTCAGGCGCGGGCCGAGGTTGGAGTGCGCACGCAGTATCTCGAAGATTTTGTTCTGCGCCTGCGGATCGCTCAAGGTAGCCGACGACAGGTTCAGCGCCAGCGACTCCTCATGCTCGCTCATTTGCTCCAACACTCGCTCGAGCATCAGCCGGTCCAGGCGCGCGGTCCAGCCGAAGCGCTCCAGCCATGGCAGAAAGCGTCCGGCGGGAATGGTCTGGCCGTGTTCGTCGAGCAATCGCGACAACACTTTGTAATGCAGGACCAGTTGCGTGTCCTGGGCGGCCACTACCGGCTGGAAATACAGCTCGAAGCGCCGCTGTGTCAGCGCCTGGTCGAGCATGCGATGCCAGGCGTGGTGATCATCACCGACAGTGGCCGAGAGGCTGTGGTCGATACAGGCCCAGTTCTGCTCACCCTGGCCTTCGGCCTGCGCCAGCGCCTGATCACCAAGGCTGAGCACGGTTTGCGGCGAGTCGCCGTGAGCAAAAGGCGCCAGGCCGATAGACGCCACGGCAGGCACATCAGTGGCGCCGGTAGCGTGCAGGCTGGCCAGGGCGCTGTCGAGGTTTTGCGCCAGTTGCAGCGCTTCTTCGCGCACCAGCCCCGGTGCCAGCACGGCAAATTCGCCACCACGGATACGGGTGACCAGATTCTGGGTTTCCGGGTATTTGGCGCACTCGCGAGACAATTGCTCACCGACGGCCTTGAGCACTTCATCGGTGCGTTGGCCACCGAGACGCTGGTTGAGACCGGCCAGATCCTTGACCCGCAATAGCAGCAAGTACCCGGAACTGGCCTGCTCCGGGTTGCTCACCCGCGCATTGAGCTGCATCTCGAAATAACGCCGGTTGGCCAACCCGGTCAACGAGTCCTGATAAGACTCGACCCGCAGCTTTTCACTGCGCTCGGCCTGCTCCTGAAACAGCGCCTTGAGCTTTTCGACCATCTGGTTCATGGCCTGCACGACCCGACGAAGTTCGGGGGTGCGCGGCAGCTCCGGCAGGCTGAGGAATTCTCGCCGGGCAATGGCGTGGGATTGTTGGACCATGTAATCCAGCGGTCGCAATTGCTGACGCAGCAACAGCGCGCCGAGCACCGCACTGACCGCGCCGCACAGCAGCAACCAGCCGAGGCTGCCCAAAGCGCTCTGCCACAACTTGGCCAGCGCGAACATCGGATGGCTGACCACCTCTACCCGGGCGGCCTGCTCCCAGCCGCGGCTGACGATCGCGTCACCACCGGCAGGCTCCAGGCCGATCAGTTTGACGAACCAGTCCGGCACGTTGTTGACCGCCGGAATGCCCGTGCGCTCAACCAGGGCCTGGTCGGTCTTCAGATCGACCACCCGAATGCTCGCGTAGTAACCGCTGTCGAAGATCGAGCTGACCAGCAACTCGACCATCGCCGGGTCGTCGATGTTCGGGGTCAGGGACAGCGCCAGCGCCGTCGCCGCGTCCTGGGCGTGGGAGCGCAACTGATTGACGTACTGAGTGCGTGAGCTCTCCAGGCTGACCATGAAACTGCCGGTGAAGGCGACCACCAGGAACAGACAGATAGCAATCAACAGCTGTTTGAACAAAGACATCTGAGCGTGTGCTCCTAGTTAGTCGTCTCGACCGGGAATCCTTCGGCCTGCATTTTCTTCAACACATCCTGCCAGCGTGACAGACGCTTGGTATCGCCGACCTTTTTGTTGCCCTTGGCACCCGGCAACCACAACCCTTCTGCATTGAAAGAGTAGACCGGCAGCAAATCCTTTCGTTGGCTGGCCGGCTTGATTGCATCAATCAGACTGTCGAGCACCAGGGGCTCGGCCTCCGGACTCGAATAGTAGGTCAGCACCATGTGCGCGCGGTTCTGAGTCAGTGCCTTGACGTAGGTAATACGCAGCTTTTCACTGGCTACACCGAGGTGACGCAGGCTGAAGTACTTGGCAATAGCGTAGTCCTCACAATCGCCGGCGCCCTTCCAGAGTGCTTCGATCGGGGTTTCCCAGTAGTCGACTTCATGCCACAGATCGATGTCTTCAACGTATCGCAGTTGTTTGTTGAAGAAGCGATTGACCACATTGAGCTGTTCCGACTCGCCGATCTGCTTCTGACTGGCCAACAAGTATTGCCAATCATTAATGCGTTGCTGACCTTCTCCCAAAGGCCCGTACAATGCCTGCGCCCGCCGGCTGATCAGGGAAAAATCCCAATCTGCACTCAAGCTGCCCAGCATCACGCCAGCCAGCAGCAATGCGCTACACAGCCAGCGTAAAATCCGGGGGATCGTTAAACATGCCGCCAATGCGAGGCATCCTGGATGGGCAGGAGGGAGTCGTTCAAATGGTGAAGGTTAGACCGGAAAAAGACAATGGCACGGTGAGATCATTGGCGGCGCGCTAAACTGCAGAAAAGGCACTCGTCGCTTGTTTGACAAGGCGTCAGGCAATCACTAGTGTCATTTGGATCCAAAAAATTTTCAACATTCAGGGTGCGTTTAGTGACACAAAAGCCCAACCCTCTCAGCAGTATCAAGGTCAACGGGCCGATTCCCGCACATCTGGCACGCTCGGTGATCGAAGAAACCCTGCGCGCGGCCATACTCGACGGGCGCATACCTTGCGGTGCGGCCTTGCGCCAGCAAGATCTCGCCGACCTGTTCGGCGTCAGCCGCATGCCTGTACGCGAAGCGCTGCGCCAACTCGAAGCACAGGCGTTGCTCACCGTGATTGCCCACAAGGGCGCCATCGTCGCGCCTCTGGTCCAGGGCGACGCCGTGGAAACCTACGCGCTGCGCATCCTGCTGGAATCCGAAGCCCTGCGTCTCTCGGTGCCATTGCTCGAGGACGAAGATCTCGAACAGGCCGCCCGTTACATCGACGAACTTGAAACGCAAAACGACTACACCGAAATCGGCCGGCTCAATCGCCTGTTTCACATGGCGCTTTATAGCCGGGCGCCCAACCGTCGGCTGTTGAGACTGGTCGAAGACGGCCTGAACGAGGAAGAACGCTTCCTGCGTTTCAACCTGGAAGCCATGGGCCTGGGCAAACTGTCCCAGGACGACCACCTGGCCCTTTTGCGGGCTGCCCAGGACCGCGACGTCGAACTCTCCGTCAAGCTGCTCGAGCATCACCTCAATCGTGGGGTAGAGGTCATTACCCGCTACCTCAACAGCCCTGAGCCCTGAGCCCTGAGCAAAATCCAGGCTTTTCAGTACCCCTGAAACGACAAAACCCCTGTCTGCGTTAGCAGACAGGGGTTTTGGAATTGAATCTTGACGATGACCTACTCTCACATGGGGAAACCCCACACTACCATCGGCGATGCATCGTTTCACTGCTGAGTTCGGGATGGGATCAGGTGGTTCCAACGCTCTATTGTCGTCAAGAAATTCTGTGTGCCAGTCCGTCTGTAGCGACGTGCCAGCGAATTCTTGATGTTTCTACTTTAAAGACAAAACCCCAACTGCTTTCGCAATTGGGGTTTCGAATTTAATCTTGACGATGACCTACTCTCACATGGGGAAACCCCACACTACCATCGGCGATGCATCGTTTCACTGCTGAGTTCGGGATGGGATCAGGTGGTTCCAACGCTCTATGGTCGTCAAGAAATTCGGGTACTGAGTCGTGGCCAGTTGGCCTCGCTTCAGCAAATTGGGTATGTGACAGCTTGGTGTTTTGTGAGTATCACGAACTTTCGGTTCTTTCGTCTTCACACACCGCAATCTGGCCTTTCGACGCAAATTGCTTGGGTGTTATATGGTCAAGCCTCACGGGCAATTAGTATTGGTTAGCTCAACGCCTCACAGCGCTTACACACCCAACCTATCAACGTCGTAGTCTTCGACGGCCCTTCAGGGGACTCAAGGTCCCAGTGAGATCTCATCTTGAGGCTAGTTTCCCGCTTAGATGCTTTCAGCGGTTATCTATTCCGAACATAGCTACCCGGCAATGCCACTGGCGTGACAACCGGAACACCAGAGGTTCGTCCACTCCGGTCCTCTCGTACTAGGAGCAGCCCCTCTCAAATCTCAAACGTCCACGGCAGATAGGGACCGAACTGTCTCACGACGTTCTAAACCCAGCTCGCGTACCACTTTAAATGGCGAACAGCCATACCCTTGGGACCGGCTTCAGCCCCAGGATGTGATGAGCCGACATCGAGGTGCCAAACACCGCCGTCGATATGAACTCTTGGGCGGTATCAGCCTGTTATCCCCGGAGTACCTTTTATCCGTTGAGCGATGGCCCTTCCATACAGAACCACCGGATCACTAAGACCTACTTTCGTACCTGCTCGACGTGTCTGTCTCGCAGTCAAGCGCGCTTTTGCCTTTATACTCTACGACCGATTTCCGACCGGTCTGAGCGCACCTTCGTACTCCTCCGTTACTCTTTAGGAGGAGACCGCCCCAGTCAAACTACCCACCATACACTGTCCTCGATCCGGATAACGGACCTGAGTTAGAACCTCAAAGTTGCCAGGGTGGTATTTCAAGGTTGGCTCCACGCGAACTGGCGTCCACGCTTCAAAGCCTCCCACCTATCCTACACAAGCAAATTCAAAGTCCAGTGCAAAGCTATAGTAAAGGTTCACGGGGTCTTTCCGTCTAGCCGCGGATACACTGCATCTTCACAGCGATTTCAATTTCACTGAGTCTCGGGTGGAGACAGCGCCGCCATCGTTACGCCATTCGTGCAGGTCGGAACTTACCCGACAAGGAATTTCGCTACCTTAGGACCGTTATAGTTACGGCCGCCGTTTACCGGGGCTTCGATCAAGAGCTTCGCGTTAGCTAACCCCATCAATTAACCTTCCGGCACCGGGCAGGCGTCACACCCTATACGTCCACTTTCGTGTTTGCAGAGTGCTGTGTTTTTAATAAACAGTCGCAGCGGCCTGGTATCTTCGACCGGCGTGGGCTTACGGAGCAAGTCCTTCACCCTCACCGGCGCACCTTCTCCCGAAGTTACGGTGCCATTTTGCCTAGTTCCTTCACCCGAGTTCTCTCAAGCGCCTTGGTATTCTCTACCCAACCACCTGTGTCGGTTTGGGGTACGGTTCCTGGTTACCTGAAGCTTAGAAGCTTTTCTTGGAAGCATGGCATCAACCACTTCGTGTTCTAAAAGAACACTCGTCATCAGCTCTCGGCCTTAGAATCCCGGATTTACCTAAGATTCCAGCCTACCACCTTAAACTTGGACAACCAACGCCAAGCTGGCCTAGCCTTCTCCGTCCCTCCATCGCAATAACCAGAAGTACAGGAATATTAACCTGTTTTCCATCGACTACGCTTTTCAGCCTCGCCTTAGGGACCGACTAACCCTGCGTCGATTAACGTTGCGCAGGAAACCTTGGTCTTTCGGCGTGGGTGTTTTTCACACCCATTGTCGTTACTCATGTCAGCATTCGCACTTCTGATACCTCCAGCAAGCTTCTCAACTCACCTTCACAGGCTTACAGAACGCTCCTCTACCGCATCATCCGAAGATGATACCCGTAGCTTCGGTGTATGGTTTGAGCCCCGTTACATCTTCCGCGCAGGCCGACTCGACTAGTGAGCTATTACGCTTTCTTTAAAGGGTGGCTGCTTCTAAGCCAACCTCCTAGCTGTCTAAGCCTTCCCACATCGTTTCCCACTTAACCATAACTTTGGGACCTTAGCTGACGGTCTGGGTTGTTTCCCTTTTCACGACGGACGTTAGCACCCGCCGTGTGTCTCCCATGCTCGGCACTTGTAGGTATTCGGAGTTTGCATCGGTTTGGTAAGTCGGGATGACCCCCTAGCCGAAACAGTGCTCTACCCCCTACAGTGATACATGAGGCGCTACCTAAATAGCTTTCGAG
>NZ_CP162754.1:3030000-3755000 GCF_054668285.1 Pseudomonas sp. S2_H10 | reverse complement strand
ACGGGCGACCGAACTGCTGACGATCCAGGGTGTACTGGCGAGCAGTGTGCCAGCAGAACTCGGCCGCACCCAGTGCACCCCAGGAGATACCGTAGCGTGCCGAGTTCAGGCAGGTGAAAGGACCTTTCAGGCCGCGCACATCCGGGAAGATGTTCTCTTCCGGCACGAACACGTTGTCCATGACGATTTCACCGGTGATCGATGCGCGCAGGCCAACCTTGCCGTGAATCGCCGGAGCGCTCAGGCCTTTCCAGCCTTTCTCCAGAACGAAGCCGCGGATGTCGCCGGCATCGTCTTTGCCCCAGACCACGAACACGTCGGCAATCGGGCTGTTGGTGATCCACATCTTGCTGCCAGTGAGGCTGTAGCCGCCTTCCACTTTGCGTGCACGAGTGATCATCGCGCCCGGATCGGAACCGTGGTTAGGCTCGGTCAGACCGAAGCAGCCGATCCACTCGCCCGAGGCCAGTTTCGGCAGGTACTTCTGCTTCTGCGCTTCGGTACCGAATTCATTGATTGGCACCATCACCAGCGAGGACTGCACACTCATCATCGAACGATAGCCGGAGTCGATACGTTCGACTTCACGAGCAATCAGGCCGTAGCTGACGTAGTTCAGGCCACTGCCTCCGTACTGCTCGGGGATGGTTGCGCCCAACAGACCCACTTCGCCCATTTCGCGGAAGATCGCCGGATCGGTCTTCTCATGGCGGAAAGCTTCAAGAATGCGCGGCGCCAGGCTCTGCTGAGCGAACTGCGCAGCCGTGTCGCGAATCATGCGTTCTTCTTCAGTGAGCTGTTGATCCAGCAGCAGGGGATCGATCCAGTTGAAGCTAGCTTTACCGCCCATGAGTGTGTCCTCTCGAATCGGGTCAAATAACGTGGACTGATCCTAGGCCCGGATCGGCTCTACGGCAAACGAGGATTTCGCATACTGTTGTGCTAATTTCTCACTCCGAAAGGTCGCAAAAGAGCTTTTATGCGATCCATTAGTGAGGTTGACGTACATGCGCAGAAAGATACCCAGTACCACGGCCCTGATCAGCTTCGAGGCAGCGGCGCGCCACGAGAGCTTCACCAAGGCCGCCCAGGAACTTTCGCTGACCCAAGGGGCGATTTGCCGACAGATCGCCAGCCTTGAAGAATTCCTCAGCGTGGAACTGTTCCGACGCTCGCGGCGTGGAGTGAAGCTGACGGAGGCCGGGCTTTCCTACAGTCGTCGAGTGGCCACTCAGCTTGATGCGGTCGAGCGAGACACGCTGTCGGTCATGGGCCAGCAGGGCGCCAACGTGATCGAGCTGGCCGTGGTGCCGACCTTCGGCACCCAGTGGTTGCTGCCGCGACTCAAGGACTTCCAGCAAAAACACCCGGAAGTGACCGTCAACCTGACCAACCGGACGCGGCCGTTCCTGTTCGCCGACACTGATTTTGATGCCGCCATCTACTTCGGTGATGCGGATTGGTCAGGTACAGAATCCCACAGGCTGATGGGTGAAAATCCGATGCCTGTTTGCAGCCCCAGCCTACTGGGAAACAAGACCAGCCTGGCGCCCGCGGACATCGCCGAGCTGCCTCTTCTGCAACAGACCACACGCCCCTACGCCTGGCGCCAATGGTTCGACTCCCAACACCTGAATGTCCCGCGAGACATGACAGGCCCGCGCTACGAGCTATTCTCAATGCTCGCCCAGGCGGCCATGCACGACATGGGGATTGCGTTGATCCCGCCGTTCCTGATTCAACGCGAGTTGAAAGAAAAACGCCTGGTGATCGCCAACCCCCAGGCACTGTCCAGCATCAAGGCTTATTACCTGATGATTCCTGAGCGAAAGGTCGAATCTGCGTCTTTGAGGGCATTTCGTGACTGGCTGGTAAATCAGGCGCACAGCTACAGCCTAGAGGGTTAAAGGCTCTCCAATGTTATTTGACCTCGTAGTCAGAAAAATAAAAGCCCTACAGATATACGTATTTGTCGCATAGCAGCAAACTGTATCGAGAAGTCGTACAAACGTCCCACAAGCGCCTGACCACGCGGCTTTGCGCCACTATTTCGTAGCGATGCCGCATCATTCATACGGCCGATGTGTAAATTCTTCAATTTCGGCCAGAATCCTTGAAAAGCACGGTCTGCAAGGGATCGAGCCGGTTGGTTGCGACATTCGGTCACGGGGTGACTTGTAGTTAATTTTCCGTCACCCGTCATAATCCCTTGAAGGGCACAAAGTTCGCCTGCAAAATGCCGCGCCCCGCCTCATTTTGGCGGGATCGTGCTGATCGGCCGCCCCAGCCGCACCATCCGTAGTGCATGGGTTTACTCAATAAGATCACGCAGGAGATTTGACGTGCACATTGGTGTTCCTCTCGAAACCCAGACCGGTGAAACACGGGTTGCTGCAACCCCGGAAACCATCAAGAAGCTGATCGGCCAGGGCCATAAGGTCACTGTACAAAGCGGCGCCGGCATTAATGCCAGCGTTGTCGACAGTGCCTATGAAGCGGCAGGCGCAACCATTGGCAGCGCCAATGACGCGTTTGGCGCAGAGCTGATTTTGAAGGTGGTCGCGCCCAGCGACAGCGAGTTGGCGCTGATTAAAAGCGGCACCGTCGTGGTCGGGATGCTCAATCCGTTCAACAACGAAACCATCGCCAAAATGGCCGAGTGCGGCATTACCGCATTTGCCCTGGAGGCTGCGCCTCGCACTTCCCGTGCGCAGAGCCTTGATGTGCTGTCGTCGCAAGCCAACATCGCCGGCTATAAAGCCGTGTTGCTGGCCGCGCACTACTACCCGCGCTTCATGCCGATGCTGATGACCGCTGCCGGTACCGTAAAGGCCGCTCGCGTGCTGATTCTCGGTGCTGGCGTGGCCGGTTTGCAGGCAATCGCTACCGCGAAACGCCTGGGTGCGGTGATCGAAGCGTCCGACGTGCGTCCTGCGGTTAAAGAGCAGATCGAATCCCTCGGCGCCAAATTCGTCGACGTGCCTTACGAGACCGACGAAGAACGCGAATGCGCCGTTGGTGTCGGCGGTTACGCCCGTCCGATGCCGGCCAGCTGGATGCAACGTCAGGCCCTGGCCGTGCACGAACGCGCCAAACAGGCTGACATCGTCATCACCACCGCACTGATTCCGGGCCGCAAGGCACCGACGCTGCTCAGCGCGGAAACCGTGGCACAGATGAAACCGGGCTCGGTGGTCATCGACCTCGCGGCGGCGCAGGGTGGTAACTGTCCGCTGACCGTGGCCGATCAGGTGGTCGTCGAAAATGGCGTGACCATCGTTGGCCCGACCAACCTGGCCGGCGCAGTGGCGGCCGATGCTTCGGCGCTGTACGCACGCAACCTGCTGGACTTCATGAAACTGTTGTTCGATAAAGAAGGACAACTGGTGATCAACCTTGAAGACGATATCGTCGCCGCGTGCCTGATGTGCCGCGACGGCCAGATCGTGCGCAAGAACGGCTGAGGATAAAAACAATGGAAGACATGCTGATCTCTCACGGTATCTACAACCTGATCATCTTCGTGCTGGCCATCTATGTCGGCTACCACGTGGTCTGGAACGTGACACCTGCACTGCACACACCACTGATGGCCGTGACCAACGCCATCTCCGCCATCGTCATCGTCGGCGCCATGCTCGCGGCAGCCCTGACCGTGACTCCACTGGGCAAGACCATGGGCACCCTGGCCGTGGCCCTGGCCGCCGTCAACGTGTTTGGTGGCTTCCTGGTGACTCGCCGCATGCTGGAAATGTTCAAGAAGAAAGCGGCCAAGGCTCCGGCTGCCAAGGCCGAAGCAGTCAAGGCTGAGGTGCAGCAAGCATGAGCATGAACCTGGTTACGTCCCTGTATTTGATCGCCTCGGTCTGCTTCATCCAGGCGCTCAAGGGCCTCTCGCACCCCACCACGTCGCGCCGCGGCAACCTGTTCGGCATGCTCGGCATGGGCCTGGCGATCCTCACCACGGTCGGCCTGATCTACAAGCTCGGTGCCGAGTTGGCGCAAGACGGTATCGTCTACGTGATCGTCGGCCTGCTGATCGGCGGCACTGCCGGCTCGATCATGGCCAAACGCGTTGAAATGACCAAGATGCCCGAGCTGGTCGCCTTCATGCACAGCATGATCGGCCTGGCCGCGGTGTTCATCGCCATTGCGGCGGTCGTCGAGCCGCAGTCGCTGGGTATCGTTGCGCAACTGGGTGACGCGATCCCGGCCGGTAACCGCCTGGAGCTGTTCCTCGGTGCCGCCATTGGTGCGATCACCTTCTCCGGTTCGGTCATCGCCTTCGGCAAGCTCTCGGGCAAGTACAAGTTCCGCCTGTTCCAGGGCGCACCGGTACAGTTCACCGGCCAACACAAACTGAACCTGCTGCTGGGCGTGGCTACACTGGGCCTGGGCATCACCTTCATGTTGACCGGCGACCTCAGCGCCTTCGCCCTGATGCTGGCCCTGGCCTTCATCATGGGTGTGCTGATCATCATCCCGATCGGTGGCGCGGACATGCCAGTGGTCGTGTCGATGCTCAACAGCTACTCCGGCTGGGCGGCGGCAGGTATCGGCTTCTCGCTGAACAACTCGATGCTGATCATCGCCGGTTCGCTGGTGGGCTCAAGCGGTGCGATCCTCTCGTACATCATGTGCAAGGCGATGAACCGCTCCTTCTTCAATGTACTGCTCGGCGGTTTCGGCAAT
The DNA here is from genome assembly GCF_054668285.1 of Pseudomonas sp. S2_H10. NCBI lineage: Bacteria > Pseudomonadati > Pseudomonadota > Gammaproteobacteria > Pseudomonadales > Pseudomonadaceae > Pseudomonas > Pseudomonas sp. S2_H10. The sequence goes on along the minus strand of NZ_CP162754.1, from coordinate 3,750,308 downwards.
ACAGCCGACGCAGGCCCTGCAGGCGCCAAGGAAGCCCGTCCGGTGAAATCCGGTTCGGCTGACGATGCGACCTTCCTGCTGACCAACGCCGACACCGTGATCATCGTTCCGGGCTACGGCCTGGCGGTAGCACGGGCACAGCATGCGCTGAAGGAACTGACCGAGAAGCTGACCCATCGCGGCGTGACCGTGAAGTATGCGATCCACCCGGTGGCCGGTCGTATGCCGGGCCATATGAACGTATTGCTGGCCGAGGCCGAAGTGCCTTACGACCAGGTGTTCGAGATGGAAGACATCAACTCCGAGTTCGGCCAGGCCGACGTGGTGCTGGTGTTGGGTGCCAACGACGTGGTCAACCCGGCCGCTAAGAACGATCCGAAATCGCCGATTGCCGGCATGCCGATCCTCGAAGCGTTCAAGGCCAAGACCATCATCGTCAACAAGCGCTCGATGGCCAGCGGCTATGCCGGCCTGGATAACGAACTGTTCTACCTGGACAAGACCATGATGGTGTTCGGTGACGCTAAAAAGGTCATCGAGGACATGGTAAAAGCCGTCGACTAACCCTCTGCGGTACACAGAACGCCCCGACTTGTCGGGGCGTTTTTGTTTGCGCAAATCGTCGGACAAACTATCCTTTTGTTACCGATCCGGTAACGGTGTTTTGCTTTAAAGGCCCGGAATAGACGCCTCGATTGCGACCTTGGTAGCGGGACAGAAGCCGGCGCAATTCACTAGACTGCACGTCCTGCTACTTGTTGCCCGAGATAACAATCCATGTACCGTGACCGTATTCGCCTGCCTTCGTTGTTGGACAAAGTGATGAGCGCTGCCGACGCCGCCGCCCTGATTGAAGACGGCATGACCGTCGGCATGAGCGGCTTTACTCGCGCCGGCGAAGCCAAAGCCGTTCCTCAGGCGCTGGCCGAACGTGCCAAGGTCACGCCGCTGAAGATCAGCCTGATGACTGGCGCTAGCCTGGGCAACGACCTCGACAAGCAGTTGACCGAAGCTGGCGTGCTGTCGCGACGCATGCCGTTTCAGGTCGACAGCACCCTGCGTAAGGCGATCAACGCCGGTGAAGTCATGTTCATCGACCAGCACTTGTCGGAAACCGTGGAGCAATTGCGCAACCAGCAACTGAAACTGCCGGACATTGCCGTGATTGAAGCCGTGGCGATCACCGAGCAAGGGCATATCGTGCCAACCACCTCGGTAGGCAACTCGGCCAGCTTCGCGATTTTCGCCAAGCACGTGATCGTCGAGATCAACATGGCGCACAACCCGAACCTGGAAGGTCTGCACGACATCTATATCCCGACTTATCGCCCGACCCGCACGCCGATTCCACTGGTCAAGGTCGACGACCGCATCGGCAGCACCGCCATCCCGATTCCAGCGGAAAAGATCGTCGCCATCGTGGTCACCAACCAGGCTGACTCGCCCTCCACGGTGTTGGCACCGGACACCGAGACCCAGGCCATCGCCGACCACCTGATCGACTTCTTCAAGCAGGAAGTGGCAGCAGGACGCATGACCAACAAGCTCGGCCCGCTACAAGCCGGTATCGGCACCATCGCCAACTCGGTGATGTGTGGCCTGATCGACTCGCCGTTCGAAGACCTGACGATGTATTCCGAAGTACTTCAGGACTCTACCTTCGACCTGATCGACGCAGGCAAGCTGAGTTTTGCTTCGGGCAGTTCGATCACCCTGTCGAGCCGGCGCAACGCCGATGTGTTCGGCAACCTCGAGCGGTACAAGGACAAGCTGGTTCTGCGCCCGCAGGAGATCTCCAACCATCCTGAAGTCGTGCGCCGCCTCGGTATCATCGGCATCAACACCGCCCTGGAGTTCGACATCTATGGCAACGTCAACTCCACTCACGTCTGCGGCACGCGGATGATGAACGGTATCGGTGGCTCGGGCGACTTCGCACGCAACGCGCACCTGTCCGTGTTCGTGACCAAGTCGATCGCCAAGGGCGGCGCGATCTCCAGCGTGGTGCCGATGGTCAGCCACGTCGACCACACCGAGCATGATGTCGACATCCTCGTGACCGAAGTGGGCCTGGCAGACTTGCGAGGCCTGGCGCCCCGGGAGCGTGCCCGGGTCATCATCGACAAATGCGTGCACCCGGATTACCGCCAGGCGTTGAACGATTACTTCACCGCCGCGTGCGCCATCGGCGGGCACACCCCACACATCCTGCGTGACGCCCTGAGCTGGCACATCAACCTGGAAGAAACCGGGCAGATGCTGAAGAAGTAATTGGTACAGAAAGCAGCTGGCGCAAACACAGTTTCGTCAGCTTGCTCTGACCATTCTCAAGAAGTGAAAAAACTGTACTGCTGTACTGGTCATTTCTGACGGAAAACTCCTACCCTTTCGAGCAGAAACTGCATTTTTGCACTTAAACAGTGCGAACAGGTACAGTTGCCTCAATTTTGACCAGTACACCCCCTATAAACAGTTAACTGAGCTCTCACAATACAGATGAACTGTATCTACAGAGACTAGGCAAACAAGAGGATCATGGGCACCAGTTAAACCACTACCTAATCCCGCCACAAGCGGAAGGATGACCACCATGGAACGTACACTCAGTTCCGATCTGTTCTTCGAAGACACTGCTGCAAAAACCCAGGCTTCCCTGCCTCTGCGCGTTATCGCCAACCTGATGCTGTGGCAGCGCCGCATCACCAGCCGCCATCAACTGGCTCGTCTGGATTCGCGTCTGCTGGCTGACGCCGGGATTAGCGAAGCACAACGCTACGAAGAGCTGAGCAAGCCGTTCTGGCGCTAACTCAGCGTCGCTGGCTCTGACCTCAAGGTCCACCGCCAGCAACCCGAATTGAAAAAACAAAACCCGTCGTGGGAAACCACGACGGGTTTTGTCGTTTTGGCCTGTCGATTCTGCACTTACAGTAGGGAAACCTCGATACCAGTACAGTTTGAAAAACATTCAAAATGAATGAGTACAGTATCGCCTTCGAGGCTCGTCAGCTCTCGGACCTGGGCATCAGCCACGCCGAGCGCAGCAATGAATTGGACAAACCGTTCTGGCGCTGACTGCCTGCTCGCATGGCCAGGACTGTTCGAAACGACACATACAGGCCTAATATCAATGCAGAACGTGGCGAACGCCGAGTGCCTGGCGTCTGACTTGCAGACACTGCGCCATATTTCAAATGGTCTATCAAAAGGAGTTACCCATGTCCCGTCTTCGCCTGCTTAGCGCTGCGGCTCTGTTTGCCGTGGCTGCCAGTGCCCAAGCCACCAGCTTCATCGTGACCACGGATGCGGTTGTCAACGCGCTCAAGGCCACGTCCGATGCGACCACCAACATCGTCTCGTCGTCGTTCAAGGATGACAAGATCGTCCTCGCCGCCCGTGACGACGCCGCCAGCTTCGTCGCCAGCGAAGGCTCCATCCGCGGCGTGAAACTGGAAAGCGCCCTCGACCACATTCGTCACAAGGCGCCGCAACTGAGCGCAACAGACGCACAACTGGCGCAAGCGATCCTGACGATCTAAGCGACAGGTCAAGACTTGGGGGCACGCTTGAAGTGTCCCCATGTTTCGACGCTGGCTCAAGAATGGACCTTGCGTTAGCCTTGCGGCTCACTTTCAACAGTCGAGTCACATGCGCTTTCTTTCAAATACACTGATCGCTCCAGTCTTTCTTGCGCTTGGCTACTCGGGTTCGGCCCATGCCTTCGACGCCTTCAATCTGTCCACCCAGGGCACCGTTGCCAGTGGTTACGCCACAAGCCTCGTGACCTCCGCCCCCTTCGACCATAAACTACTGCTCGCCGCCCATGATGACGCCGCGGCGTTCATTGCCAGTGACGGCCAGTTGCGAGGCGCACGGCTGGAGTCAGCCCTGCGGTACCTGCGCCAAACCCGGGCAAAACTTCATGCCAGCGACCTTGAACTGGCGCAAGCAATTCTCGTCCAATAGTTATCCCTGTTTTTCTGGAGTCGTTCCATGCGTAATCCGCTGATTGCCGCCACCTTAGGCCTGCTGCTGTTGGCTGACGTGACCCAGGCACATACTCTGGTTGCCACCAGTAACATTCTGATCCGTGCTACCCAGCGCACCCTCGATTTCACCTCCGATACCACCACGTCCATCCGCGACTCGAAAATCGTGCGCGAGGCCCAGGACGATGCCGCCAGTTTCGTTGCCAGCAACGGCGACATTCGCGGCGCTCACCTGGAATCCGCTTTCGACTTGCTGCGCACCCGCGTGCCGGAAGCGCGCGACGCCAGCGATCAGGATCTCGCCGAAGCCATCCTCGCACTGTGAGGCGTGCACGCGCCTGGCTGCTGACCGGGGCCCTGTTGCTGTTCGGCAACACGGCCCACGCAGGCCTTCAGCTACAACTCAAGACCGAAGGTCTGACTCCCACGCAACAGCAAGCCAGCCAGGCGTTGCTCGATGAGGCCATGCAGGCATTGCCGCCACGCTTTATCGAGCAACTGGATCGACGCATCGTTGTCGGCTGGACTGATGACATGCCGCGCAACGCCTACGGCCAGGCCTCGCTGGTGTCCGAGCTGGATCTGAACCGCAACCTGCTGGCCGGCCTCACCGATGGCAGCGCCGCGAGCAAGAAAACCCATCGCCCCCACGGCACCGTGCGCCGGGAAATGCTGGCCACGGTGTTGCACGAGCTGACTCATATCTATGATCGCTCGCGCCTGTGGCCGGACCCCGAACGCAAGCTGATCCAGCGCTGCACCCAGCGCAGTAACAGCTCAGGGCTGGTTGGCATTCCCGACCAATGCCGGGGTCAGTCCGGTCGGCGTTTTACCCTCAGCGACGATCCGCGCCTGCTCGACCTCGCCGGCTGGCAGCAATACGTAGGCCGCCGCGGGGAACGCGAACAGCACAATCGCCAGATTGCCCGCACTCCGGATATCTACGAGACCAGCAGTCCAAAGGAATTCGTCGCGGTCAACATGGAGTATTTCCTCCTCGACCCGACCTACGCTTGCCGCCGTCCCGCACTGTACCGCTACTACAAAGAGCATTTCGGCTGGGCGCCTGCTGCCAGGGAAACCTGCAGCAAAACCGTCTCCTTCCTCAATGCCGGTAACGACTTCGCCAAGACGCCATTGGGTCAGGTCGATCCGGAGCGGGTCTATGCCGTCGACTATCTGCTGGCCGAGGCCAACCAGAACCTGTTCAGCCGCTGGGGCCACAGCATGTTGCGCCTGGTGATCTGCGCACCCGGCCGACCACGCGGACCGGACTGTCGACTCGATCTCGATCAGCATCTGGTGCTGTCGTACCGCGCCTTTGTCGGCGACGTGCAGCTGTCGAGCTGGGATGGCCTGGTCGGCAAATACCCGTCGCGGCTGTTTATCCTGCCGCTGTCCCAGGTCATCGACGAATACACCAAGACCGAACTGCGCAGCCTGGCCTCCGTGCCCCTGAACCTGTCGCGCACAGAGATTGAAGACGTGGTGGAACGTGCCGCCGAGATGCACTGGAGCTACGACGGCAACTATTTCTTCCTGTCCAACAACTGCGCGGTGGAGGAGCTGAAGTTGCTGCGCGGCGGCACCAACAACCCGAAGTTGGTAGGGCTCGACAACATCATGCCCAACGGCTTGCTGGAAGTGCTCAAGGGCCGCGGGCTCGCCGATACCAGCGTGCTGGACGATCCCAAGGAAGCGCTGCGCCTGGGCTATCGATTCGATTCTTTCCGCGAGCGCTACCAGGCCATGTTCGAGATCCTGAAAAAGCACTTGCCGATCAAGCAGGAAACCGTCGAAGACTGGCTGGACCTGAAAGCCGCGCAACGCCGGCAATGGTTCGAGCAGGCCGATTTGCGCACCAGCGCCGCGTTGCTCCTGTTGGAGCAGGCCAGTTACCGTCAGCAGTTGCTGCTGGCCCAGGATGAAGTGAAGCAGCGCTATCTGGGCGCCCGGGAGCTGAAGAGTGGTGGCATGGACAAGGCCAACGAGACCCTCAAGGACATTCTCGCCAACAGTGGCTTCCTCAGCCGTCCGGCGGAACTGCTGGGCACCAACGGTTATGGCTTGCCGCAGCCGAGCGAGTGGGAGCATCTGGAATCGGAAAGCAGCCAGCGCCAGAAACAGCTGCTGGCGCTGTCCGGGGATCTGGACAAGGAAGTGAGAGCGTTGCTTGAACCAGACCGCGCCGCCGAAATGGCCGCCAACGAGGCCAACCTGAAGCAGATTGGCGAGCACTTGCGCAAACTGCATAAGGCCGCGGGCGGGCTAGAGTTGCCTTGACCCGTAACCTGTAGGAGCGAGCCTGCTCGCGAAAGCGGTGAATCAGTCAACATGGATGTTGAAGCTGATGGCCTATTCGCGAGCAAGCTCGCTCCCACAGGGTTTTGGTCAACTGACGCGGGCTTTACGCACGCCTTCGGCCAACGCCGAACACAGGCTCAGCACGCCATCCACGGCTTGCTCCGGAGTGGTGGCATTGGCGATGTGATCGATCAGTGCCGAACCCACCACAACACCATCAGCCAGACGCGCAATGGACGCTGCCTGCTCCGGCGTCCGGATACCGAAACCGATGCTGATCGGCAGGTCGGTATGGCGACGCAGACGGGCGACAGCCTCTTCGACGTGTTCCAGCGTGGCGGCACCGGCACCGGTCACACCGGCTACCGAGACGTAGTAGACGAAACCCGAGCTGCCATTGAGAACGGTCGGCAGGCGCACATCGTCGGTGGTTGGCGTCGTCAAACGGATAAAGTCCAGGCCCGCAACCTGTGCCGGGTCGCACAGTTCGCCGTTATGTTCAGGCGGCAGGTCGACCACGATCAGGCCATCGACGCCAGCCTCCTTGGCTTCGGCAATGAAGCGCGGTACGCCGTACATGTGGATCGGGTTGAAGTAACCCATCAGCACCAGCGGCGTTTCGTTGTTGTCCTGGCGGAACTCGCGAACCATTTGCAGGGTTTTCGCCAGATTCTGTTTGGCACCCAACGCACGGATGTTGGCGAGCTGGATGGCCGGGCCGTCAGCCATCGGGTCGGTGAAGGGCATGCCCAGTTCGATCACGTCGGCGCCGGCGGCCGGCAAGCCCTTGAGGATGGCCAGCGAGGTGTCATAGCCCGGGTCGCCAGCGGTCACGAAAGTCACGAGGGCGGCGCGGTTCTGTTCCTTGAGTTCGGCAAAACGCGTTTGCAGGCGGCTCATCAGTGTTTCTCCTGCTTGGATTGTTCCATATGGTGCATCACGGTCTGCATGTCTTTGTCGCCACGGCCGGACAGGTTGACGACCATCAGGTGATCCTTTGGCAGGCTCGGCGCGCGCTTGAACACTTCAGCCAGGGCATGGGCGCTTTCCAGGGCAGGAATGATCCCTTCCAGGCGGCAGCACTGGTGGAACGCAGCGAGAGCTTCGTCGTCAGTCACCGAGGTGTACTGAACGCGGCCGATGTCATGCAACCAGGCGTGTTCCGGGCCGATACCCGGGTAGTCGAGGCCGGCAGAAATCGAGTGGGCGTCGATGATCTGGCCATCGTCGTCCTGCAGCAGGAAAGTGCGGTTGCCGTGCAACACGCCCGGTACGCCGCCATTCAGGCTGGCAGCGTGCTTGCCGGTTTCGATGCCATAACCGGCGGCTTCAACGCCGATGATCTCGACACTCTTGTCGTCGAGGAACGGGTGGAACAGGCCCATGGCGTTGGAACCACCGCCAATGCACGCCACCAGGCTGTCCGGCAGGCGGCCTTCCTGGGCTTGCAGTTGCTCACGGGTTTCCTTGCCGATCACGGCCTGGAAGTCGCGAACCATTGCCGGGTAAGGGTGCGGACCGGCCACTGTGCCGATCAGGTAGAAGGTGCTGTCGACGTTGGTCACCCAGTCACGCAGGGCTTCGTTCATCGCATCCTTGAGCGTACCGGTGCCGGCGACCACCGGGATCACTTCGGCGCCCAGCAGCTTCATGCGGAACACGTTGGCCTGCTGACGTTCGATGTCAGTGGTGCCCATGTAGATCACGCAATCCAGGCCGAAACGCGCAGCCACGGTAGCAGTTGCCACACCGTGCATGCCGGCGCCGGTCTCGGCGATGATGCGTTTCTTGCCCATGCGCCGCGCCAGCAGGATCTGGCCGATGCAGTTGTTGATCTTGTGCGCGCCGGTATGGTTCAGCTCTTCGCGCTTGAGATAAATCTTCGCGCCACCGCAGAACTCGGTCAGACGTTCGGCGAAGTACAACGGGCTTGGACGTCCGACGTAGTCACGCTGGAAGTAGGCCAGCTCTTCCTTGAATGCAGGATCTTCCTTGGCCAACTCATATTCGCGGGCCAGGTCGAGGATCAACGGCATCAGGGTTTCGGCGACGTAACGGCCGCCGAACGCGCCAAACAGGCCGTTGGCGTCAGGGCCGTTGCGCAGATTAGTCTGGGTCATGGGGCGCTCCAGTTGAATGCGTGAAGTGACAATGAAGTCCACTCTACCCCTGACGTACCAGACTGAAAACCGATAAGATCGCCGCAACCTGTCAGGAAAACTCACAGATCCCATGAGCCACGACCTCCCACCGTTGAACGCCCTGCGCGCCTTCGAGGCGACGGCCCGCCTGAACAGTGTCAGTCAGGCCGCCGAGCAGCTACATGTCACGCATGGTGCGGTCAGCCGACAGCTGAAAGTGCTTGAAGAGCACCTCGGCGTGAGTCTTTTCATCAAGGATGGTCGCGGCCTGAAACTCACAGATGCCGGCCTGCGTTTGCGCGACGCCAGCGCAGAAGCGTTCGAGCGCCTGCGTACCGTGTGCGCTGAACTCACCCAGAGCACGGCCGATGCGCCTTTTGTCCTCGGCTGTTCGGGAAGCTTGCTGGCCCGATGGTTCATTCCGCGCCTTGGACGGTTGAATGCCGACTTGCCCGACCTTCGATTGCACCTGTCGGCCGGAGAAGGCGATCTCGACCCACGCCGTCCGGGCCTGGACGCCTTGCTGGTGTTTGCCGAGCCACCCTGGCCGGCGGACATGCAGGTATTCGAGCTCGCCAGCGAACGGATCGGCCCGGTCATGAGTCCACGGTTTTCCGGATATGAACGGCTCAAGTCGGCGCCCGCCACAGCGCTGCTGAGCGAAACAGTGCTGCACACCACTTCGCGTCCGCAAGCCTGGCCTAGCTGGGCGCAGCAAAGCGGCCTCGACGCCAAGGCATTGAAGTACGGACAAGGTTTTGAGCATTTGTATTACTTGCTGGAAGCGGCCGTGGCCGGGCTGGGCGTGGCGATTGCCCCTGAACCACTGGTGACCGAAGACTTGAAGGCGGGGCGCCTGGTCGCACCATGGGGTTTCAGCGAAACCCCGGCGCATCTGGCGTTGTGGTTACCCAAGCGCGCCGCGGACGGGCGCGCCCGGCAACTGGCGCAGTGGCTCAAGAACGAGCTGCGGCGAGCGGATTAATCACGCTTGCACAACAGATAAGCGGCCAGCAGGCCCAATGCGCCCACGGCGACACCGGCTGTTGTCCAGGGGTGTTCCTGGGCGTAGTCCCGGGTGGCAATTCCGGTTTCGCGGGTTTTGACCTTGACCTCTTCATAGGCGTCGGCAAGCAGATGGCGCGAGTGCTTCAAGGCATTCTCGGCGTTGCCTTTCAGGGTCTTGAGGGTTTTACGCGACTCGTCCGAGGCGTCGTCCTTCAGATTTTCCAAAGACTTGAGCAGACTCTCGATCTCCGCTTCCATGCTTTGCAATGAGGCTTTGCGTAACGAGGTGTTGGCCATGGTGGCTCTCCTGCATTGGTGATGAGTGGCGTGTGTTGGTTGGGACTTCAGGGGTTGGAGAAAGTGCAGAAAATCTGAACTTCATCCTCAGAACGGCCAACAGAAGAAATAGGAAAAATCACTGCTAGGCTGTAATTCACACGCCGAGGAGAACGCCATGTCTGACCATCACACCTACAAGAAAGTCGAGCTGATCGGCTCGTCCACCAGCAGTATCGAAGATGCAATCAACAACGCGCTGACCGAAGCCAGCAAAAGCATCAAGTACATGGAATGGTTTGAAGTGACCGAGACCCGTGGGCATATCAGGGACGGCAAGGCTGCACACTTTCAGGTTACCCTGAAAGTAGGATTCCGCATTGCCAGCAGCTGACTTTGCGCTAGTCTTCTGAACTTGCACGCCGGCCGAATGCCATAGGGAATGGCAAAACGCTGAATGAGTACGTCCGGCTGACGGCTGGTTACCCCTATGATCCGACCAGGGAATGCAACCGATGAAGAAGTTTATGTTGGCGGTAGGTTTGTTAAGCCTTGCGGGGACCGCATTGGCGGGTGGCAAGCCATGCGAAGAGCTGAAAGCCGAAATCGCAGCGAAACTTGATGCCAAGGGCGTTTCCGGTTATTCGCTGGAGATTGTCGATAAAGGTACCGCTGCCGGCGGCAAAGTCGTTGGTAAATGCGAAGCGGGCGCCAAAGTGATCGTCTATAAAAAATAGGCCGGTACGCGCCCGAATGAAAAAGCCGGCGTCCTGGCGCCGGCTTTTTCATGCCTGCCGTTTGAGTGTCAGCCTCGCATGACCTGCGCCAGCAGCTCGTAGGAATGCACGCGATCGGAATGTTCGTACAGGTCAGAGGTGAAAATCAGCTCGTCTGCCTGAGTCTGTTCGATCAGGACCTCGAGCTTGGCGCGAATTTTCTGCGGGCTGCCGATCATCGCCAGACCAAGGAAATCATGCACAGCGTCTTTCTCATGGGGCAGCCACAGGCCGTCCATGGTCTTCACCGGGGGACGCTGCACCAGGCTTTGCCCGCGCATCAGGGCCAGAATCCGCTGGAACACCGAAGTCGCCAGGTAATCGGCCTGCTCGTCGGTATCGGCCGCCACCAATGGCACGCCGAGCATCACGTAGGGCTTGTCCAGAACTGCCGAGGGCTTGAAATGGTTGCGGTAGACCCGAATCGCTTCATGCATGTAGCGCGGCGCGAAATGCGAAGCGAAGGCGTAGGGCAAACCGCGTTCACCGGCCAGCTGTGCACTGAACAGACTCGACCCCAACAGCCAGACCGGTACATTGGTCCCGGTTCCCGGCATGGCGATGATGCGTTGATCCGGGGTTCGTGGCCCCAGGTAGCGCACCAGCTCCGCCACATCTTCCGGGAAGTCGTCGGCGCTGCCCGAGCGTTCGCGGCGCAGTGCCCGTGCGGTCATCTGGTCGGAACCGGGGGCGCGCCCCAGGCCCAGATCTATCCGGCCCGGATAAAGGCTTTCCAGGGTGCCGAACTGCTCGGCAATCACCAACGGTGCGTGGTTGGGCAACATTACCCCGCCCGAACCGACCCGAATGGTTGACGTACCACCGGCCAGATAACCCAGAAGCACCGAGGTCGCGGAACTGGCGATGCCGTCCATGTTGTGGTGTTCGGCCACCCAGAAGCGGTTGTAGCCGAACTTCTCGACGTGCTGCGCCAGGTCCAGCGAGTTGCGCAGCGACTGGGCCGCGCTGCCGTTCTCGCGCACCGGCACCAGGTCGAGGGTCGAGAACTTGATATCGGACAGTCGTTTCATAAACCTGCTTCTCCAATTGAGGGCGCAGGTTTGTTCTTGCGAACGCAAACCTGCCGAATCCAAAAGCCTGTTCATGCAATGTGGGCATATACCCGAGTTTCAATAGCCAGGCTAAAAATCCCGCGGAAAAAAACAGATTGATCGGACGAGATGAACTTTGCCCCTGCGTCTATCCTCACAACCCTTGCAACCGAAAACCACGCAGGCGCGACGTTTCGCGCCGATCTTGAGGAGGCAGACATGGCTATCGTGAAGAAAGCATCGGCTCATTGGGAAGGTGATCTGAAAACCGGCATCGGCTCGATCTCCACGGAAACCGGGGTACTGCGGGAAGCACCCTACGGTTTCAAGGCACGCTTCGAAGGCGGCCGGGGCACCAATCCGGAAGAGTTGATCGGCGCGGCCCACGCCGGCTGCTTCTCCATGGCGTTTTCGATGATTCTCGGTGATGCCGGCCTGAAGGCCGATAGCATCGACACCCAGGCAGAAGTCACCCTGGATCAAGTGGACGGCGGCTTTGCGATCACCGCAGTGAAATTGATTCTGAAAGCGAAAATCCCCGGGGCATCCCAGGCGCAGTTCGAAGAACTCAGCAACAAGGCCAAAGAGGGCTGTCCGGTATCCAAGGTACTGAATGCGAAGATCAGCCTGGAAGCAACATTGGTCGGCTAGATTTTAGTTGAAATCAAAAGATCGCCGTCTTGCGCAACCTGCCGGGATCATTCGGTAGAGGTTACTCAGGGTTGCGATCTTTTTTGCGTCGCGACAGATTTGCCCGCTAAAAATATGGTCGAATAAATGACAGCAGCGAAAACCCGTGAATCGGCGTGCTGCCTCAAAGGAGCTTCAACCATGAAACGTTTTGCCCTGGCGGTTATCTGTTGCGCACTGGCCACCTCCGCCCTCGCAGCACCGAAACCCTGCGAAGAACTCAAGGCCGAGATCGAAGCCAAGATCCAGGCCAGTGGCGTCACCGCCTACACGCTGGAAATCGTCACCAACGACGAAGTACACGACCAGAACATGGTCGTGGGCTCGTGCGAAAATGGCACCAAAAAAATCATCTACCAGAAGAACGAGCGCTGACCCCTCACATCAGGCAGTAGGATTCCCGATCTTCAGCGACGATCTCCCGCTTGGCGTTGTAAAGCCGCGCGCCGGGAGTGAAGGCGATTGAGCGACCTTCGAGCACATAACGCTGCCCGGCTTCGAAATGATCGTATTTGATGGTCAGGTAGCACAGCCGCTCAGAGGGCCCGCTCATCGTGCTCAAGCCACCGCCGCCGGGCACTTCAAAGTCGAAGCGCACGATCAGTTCGTGGCTACCGGGCATCACTTCGAAATAACGCCCGTCACGCAGGCGTTGTTTATCCAGCCGTTCGGCCATCAACAATTTGTCGTTAGGGAAGGGCGTCGAGAATTCAACCCAGGCCATTTGTGGATTGGGTGTCGGCATCGGGCTTTGACAGCCCGCGACGACACCGGCGGCGAGTAACAGCATCAACCTGCGCATGATGAATGTCCCTAGGGATATACATTCAGCATAACGCCGATCAGGTTCGTTGGCAGCCCGCAGGAGTGCCCTGGCCGATCACTTTGCGCTGTTGATCATAGAGTTTCGCCCACGGCCGGAAACCGATGTTTCCCGCTTGCAGTTGATAACGTTCGCCCGCGTTGAAGCCATTGAATTTCACGTTCAACTGACAATCGCGCCACAACGGTTCGGCATCTGGGCCGATGTTGGTGGGTTGCACCGCAAACTGGTAGCGCACCGTCAATTCGTGGCTTCCAGGCTGGACTTCGAAGTAGCGTTTATCATCCGTGGTCTTGTCATCGACCTCCAGCGCCTGCAACGCCGTGTCTTCCTGCTTTGAATCCAGGTCGATCCAGGCTTGCGCAGGATCAGGGCGGGGTATTCCGAAGCCGGCACAGCCGGCCAGCAACAGCAGGCTTGCTGTCAGTATCAACGTGCGCATAGCGGAGCTCCAGTCTGGCGGGATAGTCTTGCGGGAAGACTCTCCAAGGAAGAATTATTGTGATCAGGCCGCTTCCTAGCCTTGGGTTACTTGATCGCGTTTTTCGCGTTTTGTTTCCGGGTGTGTTGTTTTTGTTGCTCAACGGTTGCGCCAGCGTCAGCTATTACAGCCAGCTGGCCAGCGGTCAACTGCAGTTGCTGCGGGCCAGGGAGCCGGTTTCCCGCGTGGTTGCCGACCCGACGCGCGACCAAAAACTGCGGACACACCTGGAGCAATCACAAAAAGCGCGCACGTTCGCCAGCCGGCAATTGCACCTGCCGGACAACCAGAGCTACCGCTTGTACGCGGACATCGGGCGTCCCTTCGTCGTCTGGAATGTCTTCGTCACGCCGGAGTTTTCCCTGAAACCCGTAAACCACTGCTTCCCCATCGCCGGTTGCGTGGCCTATCGCGGTTACTACAGCCAGGGCGCAGCCCGCGGCGAAGCGGCTGTGCAACGCTTGCAGGGCATGGACGTGTCGATTGGCGGCGTTGAAGCCTATTCGACACTTGGCTGGTTCAACGATCCGATCATCAACTCGATGATGGGTTGGGGCGATGAGCGCCTGGCCACGCTGATCTTTCACGAATTGGCCCATCAACGCGTCTATGTGAAGGACGACACGGAGTTCAACGAGTCCTTCGCCACCTTCGTCGAGCAGGAAGGTACCCGCCAATGGCGCGCCTACCGCCACCTGCCACCCGACAACAATGCACAGGCGCGTCAACGTGACCAATTTACCGAGTTGGTGCTGAGGGCTCGCACCCGCCTGGAAAAACTCTACACCTTGCCGTTGCCGGCCGAACAAATGCGCCAGCGCAAGGCGGCCGAGTTCGAGCGCCTGCGCAGTGAATACCGCCAGCTGCGTGACAGTCAGTGGGCTGGAGACAAACGCTATGACGCCTGGATCAATGCCCCCATGAACAATGCCCGGCTATTGCCCTTTGGTTTGTACGACCAATGGGTGCCGGCATTTGACGCGCTGTTCCATCAGGTCGATGGCGATTGGCTCAGGTTTTATTCCGCCGTGGAAAAGCTCGGCAGCCTGCCGACGGCTGAGCGCAAGGCCGCGCTGAAGGCGTTGGCTGATGGCGCGGATCAACCAAAGAACCAGTAGCAGACCCCGATTGCACCCAGCACCCCGGCAAGCTCTGCCAGCAGTGCACAGCCAACCGCATGGCGTGCGCGCTGGATGCCCACGGCACCGAAGTACACCGCCAGCACATAGAACGTGGTCTCGGTGCTGCCCTGGACAGTCGCCGCGACCAGCGCCGGGAAGCTGTCCACGCCTGAGGTCTTCATGGTTTCAATCAGCATCGCTCGCGCGGCGCTTCCCGAGAAAGGCTTGACCATCGCGGTCGGCAGCGCATCGACGAAGCGCGTGTCCCAACCGGCCCATTCCACCAGGTGACGGATCCCGTCCAGACCGAAGTCCAGTGCCCCGGAGGCCCGCAACACACCCACCGCACAAAGCATCGCCACCAGGTAGGGGAGCAAGTTTTTGGCGACGTCGAAACCCTCTTTGGCGCCTTCGACGAAGGCCTCGTAGACCTTCACTTTGCGCAGCGCACCGATCAGCAGAAACAGCATGATCAGGCCAAACAGCGTCAGGTTGCCGAGGATCGATGACAGGCCGGCCAGTGCGGTCGCCGAAAGGGTCGCCAGCAATGCCATGAAACCACCCAGGGCAAGGGCACCGGGGATCAGGTAGGCCAGCACCACAGGGTCCCAGATGCGCAAACGCTGCATGAACGCCACCGACAGGAAGCCGACAATGGTCGAGCAACTGGTCGCCAGCAGGATCGGCAGGAACACCAGCGTCGGATCCGGCGCGCCTTGCTGGGCGCGATACATGAAGATCGTCACCGGCAGCAGGGTCAGCGAGGAGGCGTTGAGCACCAGGAACAGGATCTGGGCATTGCTGGCGATGGTCGCGCTGGGATTGAGTTCCTGCAGCGCCTTCATGGCCTTGAGGCCGATCGGCGTGGCGGCGTTGTCCAGCCCCAGGCCGTTGGCGGCGAAGTTCAGGGTGATCAGGCCGATGGCCGGATGACCCGGCGGGACTTCTGGCATCAGGCGCAGAAACAGTGGCCCCAGAGCCTTGGCCAGCCATTCGACGATGCCGGCTTTCTCGGCGATGCGCAGAAAACCCAGCCAGAGGGTGAGGGTGCCGAACAGCAGCACCATGACTTCGACCGACAGCTTGGCCATGGCGAAAATGCTCTCCACCATTGCCGCGAATATTCCGGCATTGCCACCGATCAGCCACTGCGCCAGCGCCGATACGGCTGCCACGATGAAGAAGCCAAGCCACAGGCCATTGAGCATCAGTCAAATCCCCCAAAAGATGCGCGAATGATAGCGGGGTGACCAGAAACGACAAACCCCGGATTTCTCCGGGGTTCATGTCAATGCCATACATCTGTAGGTGCCGGCTTGCTGGCGATGAACGATAACGCGGTGCACCTGTTACACCGCGTTGTGGCAATCGCCAGCAAGCCGGCTCCTACAGAGGGTGTATCAGCTCTTGGAAACTTCACCCGCCGGCAGCTTTTCCTTGCTGCGCCAGTGCGGCAGGGAGTTCCAGTAGCGCTGGCCCTTGGCGTCGTCGTACATGCCTTCCCAACGAGCGATAACCAGTACAGCCAGGGCGTTGCCGATCACATTCAGTGCGGTACGCGCCATGTCCATCACGCGGTCGACACCGGCGATGAATGCCAGGCCTTCCAGTGGAATGCCAACACTGCCCAGGGTGGCCAGCAGTACTACGAAGGACACGCCCGGTACGCCGGCGATGCCTTTGGAGGTGACCATCAAAGTCAGTACCAGCAGCAATTGCTGACTGATCGACAGGTCGATGCCATACAGCTGGGCAATGAAGATCGCCGCGATGCTTTGGTACAGGGTCGAACCGTCCAGGTTGAACGAGTAACCGGTCGGCACCACGAAGCTGCAAATGGCTTTCGGCGCGCCGTAGGCTTCCATTTTCTCGATCACGCGCGGCAGCACGGTTTCGGAGCTGGCGGTGGAGTAGGCCAGTACCAGCTCATCCTTGAAGATGCGCATCAGCTTGATCACCGAGAAGCCGAACAGGCGAGCGATCAGGCCAAGGACCACGAAAGCGAAGAAGGCGATGGCGACGTAAACCAGGATCACCAGTTTGGCCAGCGGTATCAGCGAAGCGAAACCGAAGTTGGCCACAGTCACTGCGATCAGTGCGAATACACCGATCGGGGCGTAGTTCATGATCATGTGAGTGACCTTGAACATGCTTTCCGATACGCCCTGGAACATTTTCACCAGCGGCTCGCGCAGATCTGCCTGCAGGCTCGACAAACCGAGGCCGAACAACACGGAGAAGAAGATGATCGGCAGCATTTCACCGCGAACCATGGCCGCGAAGATGTTCGACGGGATCAGGTTGAGGATGGTTTCGATAAACGCGTGTTCATGCTGAACCTCGGCCGCCGTCGCCTGGTACTTGGAAATGTCCACAGTGCCAAGGGTGCTCATGTCGATACCGGCACCCGGGTGGAACAGGTTGGCCAGCAACAGACCGACCACGATCGCGATGGTGGTGACGATCTCGAAGTAGATGATGGTCTTGAGGCCGATACGCCCCAGCTTCTTGGCGTCACCGACGCCTGCAATGCCGACGATCAAAGAGGAGATGACGATCGGAATCACGATCATCTTGATCAGACGGATAAAGATATCGCCTGCCGGTTGCAGGACGTTGCTGATCCACCAGGCTTTTTCGGCACTGAAATGGTTGAGCAGCGCACCGATTGCAATCCCCAATACCAGACCGATGAGGATCTGCCAGGCGAGGCTAAGCTTTGCCTTCTTCATATCTTTACCCTTACTTGTTGTTTGACTCAGGGAGATGCGCGAACTGGAACGCTTGTGGCGAAAAAGTCCAGTGCATCTGCCCCCCGTATAAGGTGCCCCGGAGCGCGTTTTGCGGCTCTCTGGCAGGCGAAAAAAGGCGCAACTATTCCGATGCAAGCAAGCGCCGTCTAATGCCGTAAACGCCTACCCTATGCCGAATCGGCATGAGGTTTTTTTAGCGAAACGCGCGTCCCAACCGGTTCGAATACGACATTTCGGCAGGCATAAGTGCCGTGAACCGGTCATCACAGAGCAGATTGAGTGTTTTTCGAGCAGCGGCCGAGCATTGATTTTTAAGCAGAATCGCGCAGGACGAAGGGAAAAATCGAGGCAAAAAAAAGGGGATTTTTCTCGATATACGGTCGCCGGTGAAACACCGGGAAAAGTAATTTTCGACTTAACAAGGACAAGGCCGCGGTTTCAGTGATGTAACCGGGACGAACGCTCTATTTCAATGTGTTGCGTGATCAAGCCCTTCGCAAGCTCGTCGAGCCATGGCGGTCCGGCGAACTTGCGCAGTAGCTTTCCTGACCCGGCCCTTACGCAGGTACTCCCTGTACCCGTAGGTCACTCCGCCCCTGAAACAGGCAGAACGTCCCGACCCCTTGGTCATGCGCCTGCCTTCCTCGGGTGGCGCAAGTGGAAAGAGGCGCTGTGACCTCCTTCGTGTACAAATTCTGGTGTATCAACCAGCCCCTCCCAGAGGAGGGATCAGGCATGTCGGGGAAAAGCCAACCCGCATGCCCTGGCATCACCGCCCAAAAGCAGGGCGGCTGCCAGCGTCTTGAACAAACCGTTCATGTCAGCCTCGACCGCGACGGCCAAAGAAGAACGAAGCAATGAACATCACCAGGAACACGACAAACAGAATCTTGGCGATACCCGTGGCGGTGCCCGCGATACCACCGAAGCCCAGTACTGCGGCGATGATGGCAATGATCAGGAATGTGATTGCCCAGCTCAACATGGTGATTCTCCTTACGCTTCTATTTAGAGGTGCTGCGTTTCCCGGCGCATCGTCTGCGGCGGAGGTTTTGCCTAGAACACCCAACGCTCTTGATGACGTATCTCACCCACAGGGCTGGCCTGGTCGACGTCCATCATGCGCATCGGGGTGCTATCAGCTTGAAGGCTGCCAACAGCACTGAAATGGGTTTGGCTCGGATGCTCAATCGACAATTGTGGCGCCTGCGGCTGCTGGCTCTGTTCCCAGCGCAGAAACTGCTGGCCGCCGATCAAGGTGATCAACAACGCCAGAACAGCGAACAGTCCTTGCTGGATATGCACTGGCGACAGGTGCAGGTGGGCGGCACGTTGACGGTTCATCCTGGAGCTCCTACCACTCGGGTCGGTATTCGAAAGCGGGCGTTTGTTTTTGAATGCCCTGGTTAACCAGACAATTGCAGTCCGCATGCCAGCCTTGTATCGAAATAATTCCTTTAAATATCAATATCTTATGATCGCCGAAGAAATAACATCGTACGCATCCTGCACGATGCCACGTACGCGGTCGTGCGTATTGCACGATTCATTTGCAGGAAGGCGTAAATTTTTTGAATTGCGAGAGGGCCCCGGATGTCAGAAATACACGCTGGCCGCTGTCGGAAACCGGAGATCCATTAAAAGACCCGCTAAAAGAGGCGGCTAACCGAGACATCGGATGAAAGCTACCCTGCCATGACAGGAATGGCTCAGAATCAATCATGCAACTTGCCCGATTTCTCCGGGACAAAACAAAGATCATTCATTAAGGAGCGTAGGAAAATGGAATCAGCCACGGAGCACCAAGGCCGCATTCTGCTGGTGGATGATGAGTCCGCCATCCTGCGTACTTTCCGTTACTGCCTCGAAGACGAAGGCTACAGCGTGGCCACCGCCACCAGCGCCGCGCAGGCAGACGCCCTGTTGCAGCGCCAGGTGTTTGATCTGTGCTTCCTCGATTTGCGCCTGGGTGAAGACAACGGCCTCGATGTACTGGCCCAGATGCGTATCCAGGCGCCTTGGATGCGAGTGGTGATCGTCACTGCGCACTCCGCTGTCGACACGGCGGTGGATGCGATTCAGGCAGGTGCGGCCGACTATCTGGTCAAACCTTGCAGCCCCGATCAATTGCGGCTGGCGACCGCCAAGCAACTGGAGGTTCGGCAGCTGTCGGCGCGACTGGAAGCCCTGGAAGGCGAAGTGCGCAAGCCCAAGGATGGCCTGGACTCCCACAGCCCGGCCATGAAAGTGGTGCTCGAAACCGCGCGGCAGGTTGCCACAACCGATGCCAATATCCTGATACTCGGTGAATCCGGTACCGGCAAGGGCGAACTGTCTCAAGCCATTCACGGCTGGAGCAAACGCGCGAAAAAATCCTGCGTCACGATCAACTGCCCTTCGCTGACTGCCGAGCTCATGGAAAGCGAACTCTTCGGCCACAGCCGCGGCGCTTTCACCGGTGCCAGCGAAAGCACCTTGGGCCGAGTCAACCAGGCTGACGGCGGCACACTGTTTCTCGATGAAATCGGCGATTTTCCCCTGACACTGCAGCCGAAGTTGCTGCGTTTCATTCAGGACAAGGAATATGAGCGCGTCGGTGATCCGGTGACCCGCCGAGCCGACGTGCGCATCCTTGCGGCCACCAACCTCAACCTCGAGGACATGGTCCGCGACGGTCGTTTCCGTGAAGACCTGCTCTATCGCCTGAACGTCATTACCTTGCACCTGCCACCGCTACGCGAACGTCGCGAAGATATTCTCAACCTCGCCGACCGTTTCCTGGCGCGCTTCGTCAAGGAGTACGCCCGTCCCGCGCGGGCCTTCAGCGATGAGGCCCGGGAAGCCCTGCTGAGCTACCGCTGGCCGGGCAACATCCGCGAGCTGCGCAACGTGATCGAGCGCGCGAGCATCATCTGTCCGCAGGAGCGGGTCGAGATCAGTCATCTGGGCATGGCCGAAACCCCGGTCAACAATGCACCGCGCATCGGTGCGGCACTGAGCCTGGATGAGCTGGAAAAGGCCCACATCGGCGCGGTCCTCGCCACTGCCGACACGCTGGATCAAGCGGCCAAAACACTGGGCATCGACGCCTCGACGCTGTACCGCAAACGCAAGCAGTACAACTTGTGAGCAATACCCGATGAAACTGGCGATGAAATTGCGGACCCGGCTTTTCCTGAGCATCTCCGCACTGATCACCGTCGCCTTGCTCGGGCTCCTGCTCGGGCTGGTCAGCGTGATGCAGATGGCCGGCAGCCAGGAAATGCTCATCCGCAACAACTTCGTCACGCTGGACCTTGGGCTCAAGCTGCGTCAGACCTTGGGTGATCAGCTGATCATCATGCTCAGCGACAAGCCTGACTCCGCCGCTTTCGCTGCCTCCAGGCAGCATTACTTCGAACTGCTCGAACAAGGCATCGCCCAGGAACCGGAGGAAACGGGAAGCGAATACGGCTTCAGAAAAGCCAAGGTCGACTACGAGCGCTTTATCCAGGCTTATGAAACGTCCCCGGACCCGTCGAAGGTGCTCAGCAGTAACGACAACCTGACGGAAAAATTCAACGCGCTACGCAATGGCCTGATCACCGAGCACAAGCGCGCACTGGATAACATCAACGATCTCGAGCGCCAGGCCCGGGAGCGGGCCTTGCTGATTGCCGGGTTACTTGGCCTGGTGGGGCTGGCGGTGCTGATCATCGGCTTCGTGACCGCGCAGGCCATCGCCCGGCGTTTCGGCGAGCCCATCGAGGCCTTGGCCAAGGCGGCGGACAACATTGGCCAGGGTAATTTCGATGTCACCCTGCCGATCTCTTCGGCGATGGAGCTCAACCAGCTGACGCGGCGCTTCGGGATCATGGCCCAGGCGCTGCGTGAACATCAGGCCACCAACGTCGATGAGTTGCTGGCCGGTCAGCAGCGGTTGCAGGCCGTGCTCGACAGCATCGACGACGGACTGCTGATGATCGATCGCCAGGGCCATCTGGAACACCTTAACCCTGTGGCCCAGCGTCAGTTGGGCTGGGACTCCGATCGCCTGGGTCAAGGCTTGGGTACGGCGCTGGAGCGTCCCGAACTCGATGAGCAACTGCAACTGGTGCTGCGCGGCGGCATGCTGGAGCGAGCGCCGGAAGACTTGAGCGTCGAAGTCGACGGCGAGTTGCGATTGCTGACCTATAGCCTGACCCCGGTCAGCCATACCCAAGGCCATATTCTCGGTGCCGTGATGGTGCTGCATGACGTCACGGAGCAGCGTGCCTTCGAACGGGTACGCAGCGAATTTGTATTACGCGCCTCCCATGAATTGCGCACACCGGTCACCGGCATGCACATGGCCTTCGGACTGTTCCGCGAGCGCGTGCACTTTGCCCCGGACTCCCGGGAGGCCGACCTGCTCGATACCGTGAATGAAGAGATGCAGCGGCTGATGCAGTTGATCAATGACCTGCTGAATTTCTCCCGTTACCAGAACGGCTTGCAGAAACTCAGCCTGGCGCCGTGTGCCATCGAGGCGCTGCTTGAGCAGGCTCGGTTGCGCTTTGCCACATCGGCTGAAGAGAAAGAGATCAACCTGCTGGTGGAAGTGCAGGGGCCATTGCCGCGATTGCAGGCCGACCAACCACAGCTGGAGCGGGTACTCGATAACTTGCTGGACAATGCCTTGCGTCATACCGGCTCCGGCGGGCGGATACGCCTGCACGCCCGGCGCCACGGCGACCGGGTCATCATCAGTGTCGAGGACAACGGCGAGGGCATTGCCTACGGTCAGCAGGGGCGGATCTTCGAGCCATTCGTGCAGGTCGGCCGCAAGAAGGGCGGAGCCGGTCTCGGCCTGGCATTGTGCAAGGAAATCGTGCAATTGCATGGCGGGCGCATGGGCGTCTATTCGCGGCCGGGGCAGGGTACTCAGTTCTACATGGCGCTGACCGTTTAAATCGCGGTCACGCTTCGTCATCCAGGCGTCGGCCAGCGCTGGCCAGACGTCGTCCCCGGGTTATCAATTCAATGAACTGAACCGCGCTCAGCGCATGGGCAAACAGCCAGCCCTGGCCGAACTTCACGCCTTCACTGCACAGGAACTCGGCCTGGGCCTCATGTTCGATGCCCTCGGCAATCACCTTCAAGTGCAGCGACTGGGCCATGTGAATGATGTGCGGAGCCACACCGCTGCTGGCGGCGTCATGGCCCAATGCATCAATGAATGCCTTGTCGATTTTCAGGCAATCCACCGGCAGGGTCTGCAAATAGGCGAGGCTGCAATAGCCGGTGCCAAAATCATCGATCAGCACCTGGTGCCCGACATCCCGCAGCGATTGCAGGTTTTCCCGGGCCACCACCACATCGACCAGCCCGCGCTCGGTGACCTCAAAGGCAATTTGCCGCGCAGCGACGCGGTGCAGGGTCAGCAGCCGAGCCATCACCTGGCCGATTCGCGGAACCATCACATCACACGCCGCGAGATTGACCGAGATGTACAGTTGCGGGTTGGCACGCAGCAACTGGCCGAGTTGCTCGAGCAAGCGTTGCAGGACAAAGTCCGTCATCTGGCGAATCTGCCCGGTGTTCTCGGCCATCGGAATGAACAGGTCGGGGCTGGTCAGGGTGCCGTCCGGCCTGCGCCAGCGCAGCAGTGCTTCAGCCCCGACACAGTTGCGGCTATCGAGGTCGAAGATCGGTTGGTACAGCACCTGCAACTCGCCACGGCGAATCGCGCCGGTCAGTTCGGCGTCCAGCGACTGTCGCTGTTGCACCAGCAGGAACACCAGGAACCCGACGCAGATGCCCAGCACCAGGCTGGCCGGCAGCAGCCACCACCAGACTGCCGGGATATGCATGCCGGAACGCGGGCTGATCAACACCAGTTGATACTCCGGGTTGTCGGTGGGCATGCGATATATCAGGCGTGCCTGGGTTATCTGCAGCGCATCACGGGTTTTCGGCGGCCAGGCCTCGACGGGCGGCCAGATCTGGGACGACCCCAGCACCGGAATCGCCCGTGTGCCATGGTCCAGGACTACCAGCAGGCTGCTGCCCGGCGACAAGTCGACCATATCGGTCAAATGCCCACGAGAGGTCGCGACCCGGAAATTCCCGCGCCCGAGCATCAGCGCGGCGCGGTTTTCATCGGGTTCGGTGGTGGTGTTGAGCCAATAGCTGTAAGTGGGGCCTTTGATGTCTGGCGATCGACTCAGCGACAGCCCTTCCTGGCGCGGTCGATTGGAGCAGATTCGCGAGGAGTCCATATAGGCCGCTTCATAGACGAAGCGATAATTGAACGTAACCTGTTGCAAGGTCGCGATCATTTCCGCATCGCAACCACGCAACGGTTGCGCTTCAAGGTCATCCAGGCTTTCCCGCAGTTGCCCGAAGAGCTGTTCGAGACGGGCGAGAAAGCGTTCACCCTGAGCATTCATTTCTTCGCTTTCGTTTTGCTCGAGCTGATGAATGGCGACGAACAGGCTGCCGGCCATCAATAACGTTGCGCTCAAGACAGCCGACATCACCCCCAGGAACCAGGGGCGATGGAACCAACTACGGAAGGTCTCTCGAGCAGCAGTCATTGCGTAATATCCGAAGGATTACCAATGAGTTATAGCTGCTGATTGGAAAAAAGCCCTGACCGTCGGGCGGGCGTCATTATTTTGTCTGGTTCAACACCAGAAGCAGGGCCGCAGTTTGCGCATCCGGAGTGCCATCGAAACGGGTCGGGCGGAAATGCATCTGGAATGCCGCTATCACATGCCGGGTCGCGACATCCAGCTCGCCGGTTTGTGGCGAGGCATACCCCAGGCGGGCCAATTGCGCCTGAAACCAGCTGACGCTCGGCAACTGTTCGGCGAACAGCATTTGCTGACGCGCCACCGCCTGTTCATTCGGCCAGATACCCAGGCCTTCTGCAGCCAGACGTTTCCAGGGGAACAGCGGCCCCGGATCCAATTTGCGCAACGGGGCAATATCGCTATGGCCAATGATATCGCGAGGCTTGATGCCCTGACGCTTGCTGATGTCCTTGAGCAATACGATCAAGGACTGCACCTGATCTTCGCTGTAGGGGTACCACACGCGCCCGGTTGGCGTGTCGTCGAAGCCCGGATTGACGATTTCGATACCGATGGAACTGGAATTCAGCCAGGTCCGGCCATTCCATTCGCTCTCCCCGGCGTGCCAGGCGCGCTGGTTTTCATCCATCAGCTTGTAGATGGTGGCGCCCTTGTCGTCACCGATCAGGTAATGACTGCTGACTTCGCCGCGGGTCAGCAGCTGCAGCGAGCGTTCCAGCGAGGCGTTGGTGTAATGCACCACTACGAACTGCACACGGCTGTCGTAGTTGGCTGAAGGATGACTGGTGTCAAAACGGGGGCCGCTGGCGCAGCCTGCCAGCAGAACAAGTGACACGATCAGAGCAAAATATTTCATGGCGAAGGCAGTACACACAAGACAGTAATGCAACAGTGTAACGTAATGCCTGGCGGGCTGACGGCAATCAAACAAAATGGAACAAATAATGATCAGCCCGGCTCCACGCGGTTGCGTCCGGCATTTTTTGCGCGGTACAACGCCTGATCGGCCCTTTTTAGCACTTGATCACCGTGCTCACCCGGCCTGAACGCCGACATGCCGATAGAAACGGTGATGGTCACCGGCTCTCCCTTGAAGTGGAACGGACAGGCCTCGATGGCGGCGCGCAGGCTTTCCAGCAACTTCGCCCCCGCCGACGGCACCGTGGACGGCATTAACAGCACAAACTCTTCGCCGCCAAACCGGGCAATGAAATCTGTTCCGCGCAGACGCTTGTGCAGCACGCTGGCAATGATTTTCAGTACTTTGTCACCGGCCAGGTGCCCGTAGTTATCGTTGATGCGCTTGAAGTGATCGAGGTCGAGCATGGCCAGCAGCAGCGTGTTGCCATGTTGCTGCCATTGTTTGACTTCATGCTCCAGGCGCTCGCTCCAGGCCGCGCGGTTGGGCAGGCCGGTCAACGGGTCGACCAATGCCTTCTGCCGCTGCTCTTCAAGGTGCTCGCGGTAACCCTGGGCCTCCTGCTCCATATGGGCGACCCGCTCGGCCAGGCTGTGCAGGCGCGCAGCGACCTCTTGCTCACGCTCATCGCGTTGTTTCTGGTGCTGGTCCATGGTGCCCAGCAAGCCCTCGAGATGGTTTTCCAGAACGTGCTTGAGGTCTTCCAGGTCCGCGGCTTCCTGCATGCTGTTTTGCAAGCCATCGACCTGTTCGCGGATCTGCGTGTCCATCTGCCGCGCCGCCGAACGGTTGTCGGCATGCCCTGCGGTGGCGGCTTGCAGGTTGCTCTGGAACGATTCGAGGCGCTCGTTCAGACGTTGCAGATAGGCTTCGAACTCGTGCTGGCCGCTGTCGGTAATGGCCAGCATCAACGTGGCGAAGTCGTCGAGGATGGGTAGCAGTTCGTACCAGTTCAGACCGTTTTTCAGCCGATCACGCATGGACTCGGCTTGCGGGCGGTGACGCTCGGGCAATGTCAGGTCTTCGAGCAGCCCCAGCAGCGTGTCTTCGATGTGTCTGGCCACCGAGCTGTAGGAGGGCTCAGGGGAATCCGGGAGTGCGTAGAGGATGTCGTGCTCGGAAGGCGGCTGATCGGCGTCGACCACGTCCGCAGCCGGAGTCGCAGGCAAGGGCAGGCTATCGGGTAATGCTTGCGCGATCAGTTCGTCGGGGTTCGCTTGCGCCTCGGGCGGTGTCGCGATGGTTTGCGGGATCGGGTTCTCAGTCGATTCGACGGCGGCTGCACTGGCGGATAGAGGCTGCGCAGCGAGAGGTGCAAAGGCCACCCCTGCCGGAACGGGCTCGGCCACGGTCGGTGCGCAGTCGTCTTCAACTCGTTCGGTAACGGGCGCTTCGCAGATTTGCGGCTCGATCACCACCGGAGCCGACTCGATAATCGCCGCAGGCCTTTCGACTACCGTGGCGGCCGGAGCAGGAGAGGCAAGCGCTGAGGCCGCCGTCTCCTCCGCTTCACGACCGCCGAACAAGCGCTGCAGCAAACCCGGGCGACCGGCTTCCGTCGGGGTTTCCAGCTGGCTCAGGGCCTTGCCTTGCAAACCACTGAGCTCGCTGAGCAACAAGGGTATCTCGCGTGCCTGACTGACCCGTGCATCCAGCTGTTTGGCGAAATTCTTGAGCGGCCGGCTCACGTCGCGGGGCAACGGCAATGTTTGCAGTTGAGTGACCAGCGCGGTCAGGGCGGCACTGGTCTGGTTGATCCGGGTTTCCCGACGCTGCTCAGAGTCAAGCACGGCTTTTTCCAGACGTGGAATCAGCGCGGCCAGGCCGGCGTCCATGTCGTCGGTACGCACGACCTCGCGCATTTCCTTCATGCATTGGTCTACGGCGCGGTCAGTGCCTTCGGCCGCCAGGGTGCTGCGCACCAGCCCACGACGCAGCAAGTCGAGCCGCGCGTCCCAGCGTCGTTCGAGCTTTTCCTGTTGTTCAATGCTTTTGAGGTATTTCTCTTTCCAGCGCTGTGTTTCGTCGCTCATTCATGGGATCCGCGAGGGGCAGGACTCAACGCGGGCAATGCATCGGCCGTGAGCGAACCCGGCAGACGAATCTCTACCGCGACCGGCAGGTGATCGGAAATGGGCTGTGCCAGCACCTCGACCTTTTCCAGGGTCAGGCTCGGGCTCAGGAGGATATGGTCCAGGCAGCGCTGTGGGCGCCAGCTGGGAAACGTTGCTTCCAGTTGCGGCGCAAGCAGGCCGAGGTCACGCAACGGGGAGTGCAGCAGCAGGTCACTGGCATGGGTGTTCATGTCGCCCATGAGGACCTGGTGTTTGTAATCGCCAATCAAATCGCGGATGTAAGCCAGTTGCAGGCTGCGCGCCCGAGCGCCCAGCGCCAGGTGCATCATGACCACCACCAGCGCTTCCGGGCCTTCGCCGAACCGTACCAGAATGGCTCCGCGGCCCTTTGGCCCCGGCAACGGATGATCTTCAATCGCCCATGGGCGCAACCGGCTGAGCACGCCATTGCTGTGCTGGGCCAGACGACCAAGATTGCGGTTGAGTTGTTGATACCAGTAGGGAAAGGCCCCGAGGTGGGCCAGATGCTCAACCTGATTGACGTAGCCTGATCGCAGGCTGCCGCCATCGGCTTCCTGCAAGGCGACCAGATCGAAGTCGCCGAGCAGGCTGCCGATTTTCTGCAGGTTGTCGGCACGCCCGGTGTGTGGCAGCAGATGCTGCCAGCCACGGGTCAGGTAATGCCGGTAGCGCTCGGTACTGATGCCGACCTGGATATTGAAGCTGAGCAAGCGCAAACGACTGTCTGCGGGCAGGCCCGTGGACTCCAGATGATGCTCGTTGACCCGCGGATCATGCAGGCCAACAATGCGTTCAGTACCCCATCGGCGCATGGCAGTGACTGCCTTTAGTTGGCGGCAGCCTTGTTAGCCGCTCGCTCTTTGTCGATCAGTTTGTCGGCCAGTTGCAGGGCCTGTTCCGCACCGCCGGCGGAGCCTACGTCGAAGCGGTATTTGCCGTTGACGACCATGGTTGGAACGCCAGTGATTTCATACTTCTTGGCCAGCTCACGAGCCTTGACGATCTGACCCTTGATAGCAAAAGAGTCGAAGGTTGCGAGGAACTTGTCCTTGTCCACGCCTTGGGTAGCGAGGAAGTCGGCCATGTCATTCTTGTCGGTCAGCTTCTTGTGTTCTTTCTGGATCGCGTTGAACACTGCGGCGTGAACGTTGTGCTCGACGCCCATGGCTTCAAGGGTCAGGAACATCTGGCCGTGAGCATCCCACGGGCCACCGAACATGGCTGGAATACGTACGAAATTCACGTCTGAAGGGAGTTTCTCGACCCACGGATTGATCACTGGCTCGAAGGCGTAGCAATGCGGGCAGCCGTACCAGAACAGCTCTACCACTTCGATCTTGCCAGGCACGGCGACCTGGACCGGATTGGCCAGTTCGACATAAGGTGCGGCGGGGGCTTCAGCGGCTTGGGCAGTCATGCCGAACAGGCTGGCAGCGGCAAAAACGGCGCTGATGATCAGATTACGCATGCTTCACTCCTGGACAAATTTTTTCGCCTCGCGCGACCTGTTATCAGACAGGTCCTGGCGGGCTTGAGTTCTGTAGTGTAACGGCAGCGGCCACAAAAAAGGGCGGCCAAGGCCACCCTTTTTATACTCGTTGCAACGGATTAATCGAGCGTTAACGTTGCAGGCGATAACCGCCGCGTTCAACGCCCGATCCGCAGGCCTTAGTGCAGGCCTTGAATGTAGCTGGACACCGCGGCGATGTCTTCGTCGCTCAGTTTCTTGGCGATGGTCTGCATGGGTTTGGTATCGCCGTCGTTGTTGCGGCCGCCTTCTTCCTTGCGGAAATCGGTCAGTTGCTTGGCGATGTACTGGGCGTGCTGGCCGCCCAGGTGCGGGAAACCGGCAGGTGCGTTGCCCGCGCCGTTTGGCGAATGGCAACCGGTGCAGGATGGCAGGCCCTTGGCCAGGTCCCCACCACGGAACAGGGCTTCACCGCGAGCCACGACCTTAGGGTCGGCGGCGCCGACGCTGCCTTTCTGGCTGGCGAAATAGGCGGCGATGTCCGCCAGGTCCTGGTCGCTCAGGTTGGTCAGCAGGCCGGTCATTTCCAGGACGGTGCGCTTGCCCGACTTGATGTCGTGCAACTGCTTGGTCAGGTAGCGTTCACCCTGACCCGCCAGTTTTGGAAAGTTTGGCGCCATGCTGTTGCCATCCGGGCCGTGGCAGGCGCCACAGACGGCGGCTTTGGCCTGGCCGGCTTTTGCATCTCCCGGTTGTACTGCCTCACCTGCAGCATGAGCCATGCTGGAGATGCCCACGGTCAACAGCAGACTCACGATCAATTTCTTCATCAGCTAATCCAACTACGGCTAAGGGTTAAAGAGTTATGGACCGGGCTTACTCGCTCATCCAATGGATGATGGCTTGGTAATCCTCGGCACTGCAGTCCATGCACAAACCACGCGGCGGCATCGCCTTGAAACCCTGGGTCACGTGTTGCACCAGCGTCTCCATACCTTTCGCCAACCTCGGCGTCCAAGCTTCCTGATCGCCTTTTTTCGGCGCCATGGGTAGTTGGCCGGAATGACAGGCACCACAAACACGGTTGTACACAGCTTCCGGATCCTGTGTAGCCTGAGCGCTGTAAAGCGGCATCAAGACACCGGCAGCTAGCAGCCATTTCGTCATAAAACGACCTTTTCAGGGTTGAGAGCGTGCTGCGTTCTAGTGCGCAATCAAGGTCTGTCGCTCTCGTGAACTTCATCCTACGCTGGGACAAAGCGCACACAAAATCTGCGGCATTATATACTGGCGTCACTGAAACGGAAGCGACACTGCTTGCCGCACCCATTCCTGGCGCCGCCCACATCGGAAATCCCATGCAACTCAAGAATCCCATCCTCGGTCTGTGCCAACAGTCCACCTTCATGCTCAGCGCCGCCAAAGTCGACCAATGTCCGGATGACGAGGGCTTCGAAGTCGCCTTCGCCGGGCGTTCCAACGCCGGCAAGTCGAGTGCCTTGAACACCCTGACCCACGCCAGCCTGGCGCGCACCTCGAAAACTCCGGGGCGCACGCAACTGTTGAATTTCTTCAAGCTAGACGATGAACGCCGTCTGGTCGACCTGCCGGGCTACGGTTATGCAAAAGTACCGATCCCGCTCAAGCAACACTGGCAGCGTCACCTGGAGGCATATCTGGGTGGACGCGAGAGTTTGAAGGGTCTGATTCTGATGATGGACATCCGCCATCCGATGACCGATTTCGACCTTCTGATGCTCGACTGGGCCGTGGCTGCCGGCATGCCGATGCACATTCTGCTGACCAAAGCGGACAAGCTCACCTACGGCGCGGCCAAGAACACGCTGCTCAAGGTTCAGGCGGAAATCCGCAAGGGCTGGGGCGATCTGGTGACGATCCAGCTGTTCTCGGCACCAAAACGTATGGGCCTCGAAGACGCCTACACGGTGCTGGCAGGCTGGATGGAGCTGGCGGACAAGGGTGCCGAGGTGGAAGCCCAGTAAGCAGCAAAAGCTGCCTGGGGCGTCCCTGGGCAGTTTCCTGCAGGCAAAAAAAACCCCGGACTTCATATGGGGAGGGAGAAGTTCCGGGGTTCAAGCTCTAGACCGCTAGGGCGGGGTCCAGATATCTGCCAACACTTAACACAACATAGGAGCATCGAAGGGCTTCACCAGCCATTCAGTAACTCTGAGTGTTGGCTGCAAGATTAGTTCAGATTTTTTTCAAACCGCTTTGGAATAACTCTGATTATCTTCAGGACTAAGCAATTCGCGCCCTTCTGCCGCGGCGCTATGCCGCAGCAGAAAGCGAAAATTTTCTGATGGCTCAGTGAGCCTCATCCCAGTTATTTCCAATACCTACTTCGACCAGCAACGGAACATCCAGTTTCGCGGCCTCGCTCATGTGCAGGCGAATTTCATCGCGAACCTGGTCGACCAGGTCTTCACGCACCTCAAGCACCAGTTCGTCGTGCACCTGCAAAATGACTTTGGCGTCGAGGCCGGACACGCTCAGCCAGTTATCCACAGCGACCATTGCTTTCTTGATGATGTCCGCAGCCGTGCCTTGCATCGGTGCGTTGATCGCCGTGCGTTCGGCGGCGGCGCGCTCTTGCGGCTTGTTGGAATTGATGTCCGGCAGGTACAGGCGACGGCCGAAGAACGTCTCGACATAACCTTGCTCGGCGGCCTGGGCCCGCGTGCGGTCCATGTACTGGCGAACGCCGGGGTATCGGGCGAAGTAGGTATCGATGTAAGCCTTGGCGGTCTTGGTGTCGACGCCGATGTCCTTGCCGAGCTTCTGCGCGCCCATGCCGTAGATCAGGCCGAAGTTGATCGCCTTGGCGCTGCGGCGCTGGTTGGAGGTCACCTCGGCAAGCTCGACCTTGAACACTTCGGCAGCAGTGGCGGTGTGCACGTCCAGATTGTGCCGGAAGGCATTCATCAGCCCTTCATCCCGGGACAGATGCGCCATGATGCGCAGTTCGATCTGCGAATAGTCCGCCGCCAGCAGCTTGTAACCGGCCGGGGCCACGAAGGCCTGGCGGATGCGCCGCCCTTCGGCGGTGCGCACCGGGATGTTCTGCAGGTTCGGATCGCTGGAGGACAGGCGCCCGGTGGACGCCACCGCCTGATGATACGAGGTATGGATCCGCCCGGTACGCGGGTTGATCTGCTCCGGCAGGCGGTCGGTATAGGTGCTTTTCAGCTTGCTCATGGAGCGGTATTCCATGAGCACTTTCGGCAATCGATAGTCGTCTTCCGCCAGTTTGGCCAGCACTTCCTCGGCAGTGGACGGCTGGCCTTTGGCGGTTTTCTTCAATACCGGCAGGCCGAGTTTTTCGTAAAGGATCACACCCAGTTGTTTGGGCGAACCGAGGTTGAACTCCTCGCCGGCAATCTCGAAGGCTTCACGCTCCAGCGCCACCATCTTGTCGCCCAGTTCGATGCTTTGCACACCCAGCAGGGCGGCGTCGACGAAGGCGCCCTGGCGCTCGATGCGTGCCAGCACCGGCACCAACGGGATTTCGATATCGGTCAGCACGCTGGCCAGGCTCGGAATGGCCGAGAGCTTTTCGAAGAGGGTCTGGTGCAGACGCAAGGTGATATCCGCGTCTTCGGCGGCGTAAGGCCCGGCCTGCTCGAGAGCGATCTGATCAAACGTCAGCTGTTTCACGCCTTTGCCGGCAATGTCCTGGAAACTCACCGTGGTGTGATCCAGGTACTTCTGCGCCAGGCTGTCCATGTCATGGCGCGTGGCCGTGGAGTTGAGCACGTAGGACTCGAGCATGGTGTCGAAGGCGATGCCACGCACGGTGATGCCGTTGGCCTGATCGCCGCCGATGGCGCAGTTGGCCAGGATGTTCATGTCGAACTTGGCGTGCTGGCCGACCTTGAGCTTGTTCGGGTCTTCCAGAATCGGCTTGAGCGCGCGCAGCACAGTGTCGCGGTCGAGCTGCTGCGGTACGCCGATGTAGGAATGGGTCAGCGGGATGTAGGCCGCTTCGTTGGCCTGAACCGCGAACGACAGACCCACCAGCTGCGCCTGCTGCGCATCGATGCCGGTGGTTTCGGTGTCGAAGGCAAACAGCCTCGCGTTGTTGAGCTTTTCCAGCCAGGCATCGAATCGCGCCTGATCGAGGATGGTTTCATAGGCGGCTTCAGCAGCGGCGGCCGGTGCTTGGGCCTCTGGTTCGCTGAACAGATCGACGGCCGGTGCAGGCTCGGCGGCAGCACTCAGTTCCAGGCGTTTAGCGTCGCGATCAAGGTCGTTCAGCCAGCTCTTGAATTCCAGCAGGTTGTACAACTCGTAGAGTTTGGCCGGATCTTCCGGACCCATTTGCAAGTCGTCGAGCCCAACGTCCAGCGGCACATCGACCTTGATGGTCGCCAACTGATACGAAAGGAACGCCATCTCCTTGTGCTCTTCGAGCTTGGCCGGCAAGGTCTTGGCGCCGCGAATCGGCAGGGTCGGCACAATGTCGAGCTGCGCATAGAGTTCGGTCAGGCCGCCGTTCACACCGACCAGCAGGCCTGAAGCCGTCTTCGGGCCGATACCCGGAACGCCCGGAATGTTGTCGGAAGAATCGCCCATGAGCGCCAGATAATCGATGATCTGCTCGGGAGCGACGCCGAATTTCTCCTTCACGCCCTCCACGTCCATGCTGCTACCGGTCATGGTGTTGACCAAGGTAATGTGACCGTCGACCAGTTGCGCCATGTCCTTGTCGCCAGTGGAGATGATCACCGGACGATCCGCCGCCGCGCTGCTGCGGGCCAGGGTGCCGATCACGTCATCGGCCTCGACCCCTTCGACGCACAGCAACGGGAAGCCCAGGGCGATCACGCTCTGGTGCAGCGGCTCGATCTGCACGCGCATGTCGTCCGGCATGCTCGGACGGTTGGCCTTGTATTCGGCGTACATGTCATCGCGAAAAGTCCCACCCTTGGCGTCGAACACCACGGCGAACGGACTGTCCGGATATTGCTTGCGCAGGCTCTTGAGCATATTCAATACGCCCTTGACCGCACCGGTCGGCAGGCCTTTGGACGTGGTCAGCGGCGGCAGCGCGTGAAAGGCGCGATACAGGTAAGAAGAACCGTCCACCAGGACGAGGGGGGCTTGGCTCATGAGCAGGATCAACCTTTTCGGCGGGTCCGGCGCTAGAATAGCGGGACCGTTGACGACAAAGGGACAAGGTTATCATGCGCACACTAAATCGCCTGTTGCTGGCTGGCTTGTTTGCAATTACCCCACTGGCCGTCATGGCGGCGGACGATGCGCCGACACCGGATCCGGAAGTCACGATCCGCACGGAAGGGGACAAAGTCATTCAGGAATACCGTCAGAACGGTTTCCTCTACGCAATCAAGGTCACGCCCAAGGGCGCACCGCCGTATTTTCTGGTGCGCGCCGACGGAACAGATGCAAACTTTATCCGCTCGGACCAGCCCGATATGCTGATTCCGTCGTGGAAGATCTTTGAGTGGAAGTAGTTTCTTAATTTCAATTGGCGCCGGCCCACGAGCGGCGCCCGTACTGGCAGCTTAAACATGTCTGTGTTCACCCCCCTGGCTCGGCCCGAGCTGGAAGCTTTTCTCGCCCCCTATGGCCTCGGCCGCCTGCTTGATTTCCAGGGGATTGCCGCCGGTAGCGAAAACACCAATTTCTTTATCAGCCTGGAGCAGGGCGAATTTGTCCTGACCCTGGTCGAACGCGGTCCGGTTCAGGAAATGCCGTTCTTCATCGAGCTGCTCGACGTGCTGCACGCCGCCGACCTGCCGGTGCCTTACGCCCTGCGCACCACCGACGGCGTGGCCCTGCGTGAACTGGCGGGCAAACCTGCGTTGCTGCAACCGCGCCTGGCCGGCAAGCACATCAAGCAGGCCAACGCGCAGCATTGCGCACAGGTCGGTGAGCTGCTCGGCCACCTGCACCTGGCGACCCAGGCCAACATGATCAAGCGCAAAACCGATCGCGGCCTGGACTGGATGCTCGAGGAGGGCACACAGTTCCTGTCACACCTCGCGGCCGAACAGAAAGACCTGCTGCAGCGGGCGCTGGACGAAATCACCCTGCAGAAAGAAAAAATCCTCGCTCTGCCGCGGGCGAACATTCACGCCGACCTGTTCCGCGACAACGCGATGTTCGAAGGTACGCACCTGACCGGGCTGATCGATTTCTACAATGCCTGTTCCGGGCCGATGCTCTATGACGTGGCGATTGCCTTGAACGACTGGTGCTCGGACGACGATGGCGTGATCGATGGGGCGCGGGCGCGGGCCTTGCTGGGCGCTTACGCGGCCTTGCGACCGTTCACCGCTGCCGAAGCCGAGTTGTGGCCGACCCTGCTGCGGGTGGCTTGCGTACGGTTCTGGCTGTCACGCTTGATCGCGGCGGAGTCGTTCGCCGGGCAGGACGTGTTGATTCACGATCCGATGGAGTTCCAGCTGCGCCTGGCGCAGCGGCAGACGGTCAGCACCCCGCTGCCTTTCGCCCTCTAAAAAGCATCGCGGGCAAGCCCGCTCCCACAGGTTCGCGATGATCTCAGTGGGAGCGGGCTTGCCCGCGATTGGGGACGACGCCGATGCTGGAAGTTACAACGACTCCAGGCACCCCGCCAGATCATTCCCCAGCTTTTCCAGCACCTGCTCATAACCCTGAGCCGTCGCCGGTGTGTACCCGCCCAACGCATCCAGCTCAGCCAGCTTCACCGGCAAACCCGCCACCAGGGTTTCCGCCAGGCGCGGACGCAACGGTGGCTCGCTGAACACGCACGTCTTGCCGACTTCCTGCAACCGCGTGCGCATTGCCGCGACATGCTGGGCACCGGGTTGTACCTCGGCTGCGACACTGAACACACCCGCGTGCTTGAGCCCGTAAGCGTCTTCGAAGTAATCGAAAGC
The DNA here is from genome assembly GCF_054668285.1 of Pseudomonas sp. S2_H10. Lineage (NCBI taxonomy): Bacteria > Pseudomonadati > Pseudomonadota > Gammaproteobacteria > Pseudomonadales > Pseudomonadaceae > Pseudomonas > Pseudomonas sp. S2_H10. Next base: position 3,714,952 of record NZ_CP162754.1, on the reverse strand, counting down.
TTCGTGGAACACGAAGTAGGGTTTGCCCTGAACATCGGCCAGACGTTTTTTCAGGCGCACATCCAACGCATCGAGACGCTCGTCAAAAGCCTTGAGATTGCTCTGATAACGCGCGGCATTGTCAGGGTCGGCGGCACTCAGGTCAGCCGCCATTTTCGCGGCGATGACCCGGGCATTGACGGGGGATAGCCACAAATGTGCATCGAGGCTGCCCGGACGGTGATCGTGATCATGTTCGTCGGCTTCTTCGGCATGTGAGTGGTTATCTTCGGTGAAGTGACGCAGTTTCATGCCTGACAGATCCTGCACGGCGACGCTGGGCAGCGTACGGCCATTGAGCACCCGGGGCAGAAAGCCTTCCATGTCCGGGCCGATCCAGTACAGCAGGTCCACCGATTGCACCTTTCGTACGTCGGAAGGGCGCAGGGCATAGTTATGCGGTGAGGCACCCGGTGGCAGCAAAACCTCGGGAATCGCCACGCCATCCTGCACCGCCGCGGCGATCAACTGCAGGGGCTTGATGCTGGTAAGGACTTTGACTTCGGCCTGCACCGGACCGATCAGCAGAAAACTTGCGATAAATGCGACAAAGATAGAAAAAAGTCGGGACACGATGACCACTCGAAGAGGCGAGAACGGGTAACATAATAACGTCTCTCACAAACGTCGTCGCCGCTCATGCTAAAAACACCGATTGCCAGCCGTCCCCACGACCACTCGCATTGCGTTCACAGCGCTTTGTCCGAGGCCGATGCCCTGTGTGCGCGTCAAGGTCTGCGCCTGACCGCATTGCGTCGGCGGGTGCTGGAACTGGTGTGGCAAAGCCATAAGCCGCTGGGTGCCTACGACATTCTTGCGGTCCTCAGCGAGCAGGACGGTCGCCGCGCCGCGCCGCCGACGGTGTACCGCGCGCTGGATTTCCTGCTGGAAAACGGCCTGGTCCATCGGATTTCCTCGCTCAACGCCTTCATCGGCTGCAATCATCCGGAACATGCTCACCAGGGCCAGTTCCTGATCTGCCGCCAGTGCCACGCCGCGATCGAGCTCGAGCAAAAATCCATCAGCGACGCGATCATCGCCAGCGCCAGGGATGTCGGGTTTATCGTCGAAGGCCAGACCGTCGAAGTGGTCGGTCTCTGCTCGGGTTGCCAGGGGGCTTGATGAGCAACGCGCTGATCCGACTTGAGCAGGTTGCCGTCACGTTCGCCGGGCAACCGGTGCTGGACAACATCGAGCTGAGCGTCGAGCCGGGGCAGATCGTTACCTTGATCGGTCCCAACGGTGCCGGCAAAACCACCTTGGTGCGGGCCGTGCTCGGTCTGTTGAAACCGGACAGCGGCAGCGTCTGGCGCAAGCCGAAACTGCGTGTCGGCTACATGCCGCAAAAACTCCATGTCGACCCGACCCTGCCGCTGTCGGTCTTGCGCTTCTTGCGTCTGGTACCGGGCGTGGACCGCGCGATGGCCTTGGCGGCACTCAAGGAAGTGGGCGCCGAGCAGGTCATCGACAGCCCGGTGCAAAGCGTTTCCGGGGGCGAAATGCAGCGTGTGTTGCTGGCCCGGGCCTTGTTGCGCGAACCGGAACTGCTGGTACTCGACGAACCGGTACAGGGTGTCGACGTGGCCGGCCAGGCTGAGCTGTACAGCCTGATCACCCGTTTGCGTGACCGCCACGGCTGCGGCGTGCTGATGGTCTCCCACGATTTGCATCTGGTGATGAGCACCACGGACCAGGTGGTCTGCCTGAATCGTCACGTCTGCTGTTCCGGCCATCCCGAGCAGGTCAGCGGCGATCCGGCTTTCGTCGAGCTGTTCGGAAAGAACGCACAAAGCCTGGCGATTTATCACCACCATCACGACCACGCCCACGACTTGCATGGCTCGGTAGTCAAGGCGCCCGCGTCGGGCCAACCCCATGTTCACGGAGATAGCTGCAAGCATGGCTGATTTTCTGCTTTACGCCCTGCTTGCAGGCCTGGCCCTGGCCGTCGTCGCAGGCCCGTTGGGGTCTTTCGTGGTCTGGCGGCGCATGGCCTATTTTGGCGACACCCTGTCCCACGCAGCCTTGCTCGGCGTGGCTTTGGGCTTCCTGCTGGATGTCAGCCCGACGGTTGCCGTCACCGTTGGCTGCCTGCTGCTGGCGGTGTTACTGGTGACGTTGCAGCAACGTCAGCCATTGGCATCCGACACGCTTTTGGGAATTCTCGCACCCAGCACGCTCTCTCTGGGCCTGGTGGTACTAAGCTTCATGCACGAAGTGCGGATCGACCTGATGGCCTATCTGTTCGGCGACCTGCTGGCAATCAGTCCAACCGACCTGGCGTGGATTCTTGGCGGCAGTGCGGCCGTGCTGGCCTTGCTGGTTGCGTTGTGGCGGCCTTTGTTGGCGATCACGGTGCATGAAGAACTGGCCAGGGTCGAAGGCCTGCCGGTGGCAGGATTGCGTCTGGCCTTGATGCTGTTGATCGCCGTGGTGATTGCCGTGGCGATGAAAATCGTCGGGGTATTGCTGATCACCTCGTTGCTGATCATCCCGGCGGCTGCGGCACAACGTCACGCCCGCTCGCCGGAACAGATGGCACTGGGCGCGAGCCTGCTGGGCATACTCGCCGTGTGTGGCGGGCTGGCGCTGTCCTGGTTCAAGGACACCCCTGCTGGCCCATCGATTGTGGTGGCAGCCGCCGCGCTGTTTCTGCTGAGTTTTGTTCTGCCCCGTCGAGGGGTGTAGACTTGCTCGTTTTTTGCGCAAATAGAGAGTCGCAGGAATGAAGTCGTTCGCCTCCCGTTATCTGCTCCTTGTCGCATTTTCTTTGCTGCTGGGCGCCTGCCAAAGCACGCCACCGGCGGCCACCGAGGCCGCCAATGCGCGAGCCACGGCCATCGTACAGCTGGAACAAAACATCGCCAGCGATGAACTGGCCACGGCCGAAGACCAATTGGCCGCTTTGCAGGCCGAATCGCCCAACGATGCGTCCCTTGAGCAGTACCAGCGGCAACTGGCCGAGGCCTACTTGCGCCGCAGCCAGATCGTGCTGCAAAAGGGCGACGTGGATGCCGCCGCGACGGCCCTGAGCCGCGCCCGTGCGCTGATGCCCAAGGCTCCGGCACTGACCGGCGGGGTCAATGGCTCGATTGCCCAGGCGCGCAAGGCCGAACTGGAAAAAGCCGAGGCCGCCCTCAAGGCCGCCGAAGCCAAGCCAAAAGCCAAGGTGATCGACCTGACGGCTGAAAGCACCACGGTCGCACTGAATATCAACGACATGGGCAAACTGCGTCGCCAACTGGACGCCATCGCCGCCGATGTGGTGAATTTCCAGTGCGATGTGACCATTCAGGCTCCGCGCACGGATGATTACCCTTGGCTGGCTAACTTGCTGACCAAGCGGGTGAAGAAGCTCGATCCCGATTTTGACCTGAAGCTTGAACGTCAGATCTTGCGCAGTGTTCCGGCGCAGATGGTTCTGAGTCCGCGTAAACCCTGAAACCCTCGCGAGCAGGCTCGCTCCCGCATTGGATCTGTAACCGACGCAGAACCATTGTGGGAGCGAGCCTGCTCCGGGCGGCGTTCCGACGATGGTCTATCCGGCTCCGAAGATCCTCAGGCCGGAACCGCCTTGGCCTTCGCCTCCCTGGCCCAGACCCGATGCCGCCCGATAGCCAGCAAAAACGGCTTGATCAACTTCGCATCCGCCCCCACAACCAACCCCGCATCAACCTCGAGCTTCAACACATCCAGCAACTGCTTCGCCTCGCCCTGCAAGGCAATGGCCTTCAGATGCTTGTACGCCTCCAGCAGGTAGTGAAGCGCCACCCCGTCAGTACTCAACGCCTTGATCGACGCCACTCCGCCCGGCACGAACACCGCATCGAACGCCACAGATGGCGAGCCTTCCATCGAAGCATCGACAGCCAGGGTTTTGCCGTCCGCGGTTTTCACCGGCGCAGAGGTCGGTCCAAGCACCTTCCCGTGGGCGCCCTCGGCCTCCAAGGCTGATTTCATTGCATCAATCGCAGCGCTATCGACGCCATTGGCCACCAGAATGGCGACTTTTCGCGTCTTGATATTCTCTGGTAACAAATTCGCCTGGCTCAATGCCGGTGAATGATCCGGTGCAGTCTTGCGCACCTCCACGGTGCCGCGAGCCGGCGCGGGCAACCCAAGGTTCTGCGCCACTCGTTTGGCCAATTCCAGATCGATATTGGCGAGTATTTCGTTCACCTCCCGGGCACGAATCGCTTCACGCTCGACTTTGCCCAGCTCAAAGCTATAGGCCGAGATGATGTGCTCTCGTTCATGCTCACTCATGCTGTGGAAAAACAAACGAGCCTGGGAGAAATGGTCAGCGAACGACTCGCTGCGCTGGCGGATCTTGTTGGCATCGATCCGCTCCGGATAACTCTCGAAGCCACCATCTTGCGCTGACGCTGGCGTTTCCTTTGGCCAGCCGCCATCAATGGAGTTCGGCTCGTAGGACGCACGCCCCTTATCGATCGTGGTGCGGTGCTGCGCGTCGCGCTGGCCGTTGTGGAACGGCGACACCGGACGATTGATCGGGATCTCGTGAAAATTCGGCCCGCCGAGTCGGCTGATTTGCGTGTCGGTGTAGGAAAACAATCGACCTTGCAGCAGAGGGTCGTTGGAAAAGTCGATCCCCGGAACGATATGCCCGGGGCAGAAGGCAACCTGCTCGGTTTCGGCGAAGAAGTTGTCCGGGTTGCGGTTCAGCACCATCTTGCCCAACGGCGTGATGGGAACCAGCTCTTCCGGGATCAGCTTGGTGGGATCGAGAATGTCGAAATCGAAGGCGTGTTCGTTTTCCTCTTCGATGACCTGCACCCCCAGCTCCCACTCTGGGTAGTCGCCGATCTCGATCGACTCCCACAGGTCCCGGCGATGGTAGTCGGCATCTTTTCCCGCAAGTTTTTGCGCTTCGTCCCACACCAGGGAGCAAGTGCCGGCGGTGGGGCGCCAGTGGAATTTGACGAAGCGCGACTTTCCTTCGGCATTGATCAGCCGAAAAGTGTGCACGCCGAAGCCCTGCATGCTGCGCAGGCTTTTCGGGATCGCCCGGTCGGACATCGCCCATATCACCATGTGCGCCGACTCCGGCACCAGCGAGACGAAGTCCCAGAAGGTGTCGTGGGCCGAGCCACCGGTAGGCATCTCGTTATGCGGCTCGGGTTTGACCGCGTGCACGAAGTCGGGAAACTTGATGGCGTCCTGAATAAAGAACACCGGCATGTTATTGCCCACCAGGTCGAAGTTGCCTTCGTCGGTGAAGAACTTCACGGCGAAACCTCGTACGTCGCGCACGGTATCGCCTGACCCTCGCGGCCCCTGCACCGTGGAAAAGCGTACGAACACCGGGGTTTTCTTCGCTGGATCCTGCAGGAATCCGGCCTTTGTCAGCTCTGAATGGTTTTCATAACTCTGAAAATGGCCATGGGCGCCGGTGCCGCGGGCGTGAACGATGCGCTCGGGAATGCGCTCGTGGTCAAAGTGCGTGATCTTTTCACGCATGATGAAATCTTCCAGCAGCGACGGCCCGCGGACCCCGGCCTTCAGAGTGTTCTGGTTGTCCGCGACCTTCACGCCCTGGTTGGTGCGCAAAGCCTGCTCAGAGGCATCGGAGCGAAAGGTTTCCAGGCTGTCGAGCTTGGCATTGGTGTTGTGGCGGTCCGGGGTATCGGTCCCGGCCAGGGCGCTCTTGGTGGCGGCAGGCTTCTTGGTAGTCATCAGGCGTGAACTCCTCAGGCGTTTTCCAGTGGCCTAAGTAGTGACTGACGAGCTTCTTCAGCCGTTCCTTTTTTCTGACCTTTGATCGCGTTATTGCCAAATGACAGGACAAATGCGAAATAAATGCTAAGAACCTCTATACGGACAGGCTAAAATGCGCGCCCGGCTAACCGCTGACCCTTTTCTAACGCGCCCACAAGGTTCGCTACGTGATCGAGTTTCAAAACGTCCACAAAACCTACCGCGTCGCCGGTAAGGAAATCCCCGCCCTGCATCCGACCAGTCTGACGATTGAGAACGGGCAGGTTTACGGCTTGATTGGTCATTCCGGCGCAGGAAAAAGTACCCTGCTGCGTCTGATCAATCGCCTGGAAAACGCCAGTGGCGGCAAAATCACCGTCGACGGCGAAGAAGTCACCGCGCTCGACGCCAATGGCCTGCGCCGCTTCCGTCAGCAGGTCGGGATGATTTTCCAGCACTTCAACCTGCTGGCTTCCAAGACTGTCGCCGACAACGTCGCGCTGCCGCTGACCCTGGCCGGCGAGCTGTCTCGCAGCGATATCGATTCGCGCGTGGCCGAGTTGCTGGCACGGGTCGGATTGTCCGACCACGCGAAAAAGTACCCGGCGCAACTGTCCGGCGGGCAAAAGCAGCGTGTCGGCATTGCCCGCGCCCTGGCGACCAAGCCGAAAATCCTGCTGTGCGATGAAGCCACCAGCGCCCTCGACCCGCAGACCACCGCATCGGTCCTGCAATTGCTGGCAGAGATCAATCGCGAGCTGAAACTGACCATCGTCTTGATTACCCACGAGATGGACGTGATCCGCCGGGTCTGCGACCAGGTCGCCGTGATGGACGCCGGCGTGATCGTCGAGCAAGGCTCGGTGGCCGAGGTGTTCCTGCATCCGAAGCACCCCACCACCAAACGCTTTGTGCAGGAAGACGAGCAGATCGACGAAAGCGAACAGCGTGACGACTTCGCGCATGTGCCAGGCCGCATCGTGCGTCTGACCTTCCAGGGCGAAGCGACCTACGCGCCGTTGCTGGGTACCGTCGCCCGGGAAACCGGGGTGGACTACAGCATCCTGGCCGGTCGTATCGACCGCATCAAAGACATCCCTTACGGGCAACTGACCCTGGCCGTGACCGGTGGTGACATGGAGGCGGCGTTCGCCCGCTTCACCGCAGCCGACGTCCACATGGAGGTGCTGCGCTAATGGAAGCCCTGACAAGTTTCTTCGCCAATATCGACTGGTTCGAAATCTGGCTGGCCACCGGCGACACCCTGCTGATGCTCGGTGGTTCGCTGTTGTTTACCGTGCTGCTCGGCCTGCCGCTGGGTGTGCTGCTGTTCCTGTGCAGCCCGCGTCAGTTGCTGGAAGCCAAAGGCGTCTACGCGATGTTGTCGCTGGTGGTGAACATCCTGCGTTCGCTGCCGTTCATCATCCTGTTGATCGTGATGATCCCGTTCACCGTGTTGATCACCGGCACGTCCCTCGGTGTCGCCGGTGCGATCCCGCCGCTGGTGGTGGGTGCCACGCCGTTCTTCGCCCGCCTGGTGGAAACCGCCCTGCGTGAAGTTGATCGCGGAATCATCGAAGCCACCCAGGCCATGGGCGCGACCACGCGCCAGATCATCACCAACGCGTTGCTGCCTGAAGCCCGCCCGGGCATCTTCGCGGCGATAACGGTGACAGCCATTACACTGGTGTCCTACACGGCGATGGCCGGTGTCGTCGGTGCCGGTGGTTTGGGTGACCTGGCGATCCGCTTCGGTTACCAGCGTTTCCAGACCGATGTGATGGTGGTGACCGTGGTGTTGCTGCTGGTACTGGTCCAGGTACTGCAAACCGTCGGTGACAAACTGGTTGTGCATTTCTCCCGTAAATAAGACATGAGCCGGCCATTCGCTGGCAGGCGCCGCAAACCGGTGCCGCACAAGGAGTTAGCTGAATGAAAAAACTACTCGTGGCCTTCGCGGCAATTGCCGCGTTCTCTGCTCACGCCGACACCCTGACCGTCGCGGCCACCCCGGTGCCGCACGCCGAGATCCTCGAATTCGTGAAGCCGACCCTGGCCAAAGAAGGCGTGGACCTGAAGGTCAAGGTATTCACCGATTACATCCAGCCGAACGTACAGGTCGCGGAAAAACGCCTGGACGCCAACTTCTTCCAGCACCAGCCGTACCTGGATGAGTTCAACAAGGCCAAGGGCACTAACCTGATTTCCGTGGCTGGCGTGCACCTGGAGCCCCTGGGCGCTTACTCCAGCAAGTACAAGACCCTCGCTGAACTGCCTGGCGGCGCCAACGTGGTGATCCCGAACGACGCCACCAACGGCGGCCGCGCACTGTTGCTGATGGCCAAGGCCGGGCTGATCAAGCTGAAGGATTCGAACAACATCCTGTCGACCGTGAAGGACATCACCGAGAACACCAAGGACCTGAAAATCCGTGAGCTGGAAGCCGCGACCATCCCGCGCGTGCTGACGCAGGTCGACCTGGCGCTGATCAACACCAACTACGCGCTGGAAGCCAAGCTCGATCCGTCCAAGGACGCCCTGTTCATCGAAGGCAGCGACTCGCCATACGTGAACATCCTGGTGGCTCGCCCGGATGACAAGGACAGTGAAGCAATGAAGAAGCTGGTTGCTGCCCTGCACAGCCCGGAAGTGAAAGCCTTCATTCTCGAGAAGTACAAAGGCGCGGTAGTGCCGGCGTTCTGATCGAACTGCTGCAATGAAAAAGGGGCGCATTGAATGCGCCCCTTTTTTGTGCTTGCTCGTTTCCCCTGTAGGAGCCGGCTTGCTGGCGATGGCGATCTCACCGACGCCATCGCCAGCAAGCCGGCTCCTACAAGGATACGTGGTGTTTAGTCGCGCTTGAGCATCACCGGCAACTGCGCCACCAGCTTCACATTGTTCAACGGCGCGCGGATGAAGCCGCGCTGGGTGCCGTCCGGGCCGATCACCGCGAGGTTGCCGCTGTGATCGACGGTGTAGTTCGGCTTGCTGGTGTCTGCCGGGATGAACGGAATGCTTACCGCGTTGGAGATTTTTTCCAGCTCAGCGATCGACGCCGGGGCCAGGCCGATGAACTGCGGGTCGAAATAGCTCAGGTACTGTTTGAGCTGCTTGGGCGTATCGCGATTGGGGTCGACGCTGACCAGCACGATCTGCAGTTTATCCACAGCCTCGGGTGGCAACTCGCTCTTGATCTGTCGCAGCTGGGCGAGAGTGGTCGGGCAGACATCCGGACAGAAGGTGTAGCCGAAGAACAGCAGGCTCCACTTGCCCTTCAGCTCATTGATCATGACCGGCTGACCGTCCTGGTTGGTCATCGTCACGTCCGGCAGATTACGGCTCTGCGGCAGCAAAATGATGCCGGCGTCGATCAGCGCCGTCGGATCGCCCTGGTTTTTCCCGGACAATACCTTGTTGACGGTCAGGCCCAGGATCAGTGCGATCAGGGCGACGAGAATGAAGACGGTTTTCTGGGTTCGAGTCATAGGTTCAACAGTAAGTAGTGGTCTACGAGCAGGGCGATAAACAGCAGGAACAAGTAGTAGATAGAGTACTTGAACGTGTTGATCGCCGCGTGCGGCCGAGTGCCACGGTACAGCACCACGGCCCATTGCAGAAACCGCGCGCCCAGCCCGAGCGCGCAGACCAGATAGAGCATACCGCTCATGTGGATCACATAGGGCATCAGGCTGACGGCGAGCAGTGCAAAGGTATAAAGCAGGATATGGATCTTGGTGTAGTGCTCGCCATGGGTGACCGGCAGCATCGGGATGTCGGCCTTGGCGTATTCCTCCTTGCGATGAATTGCCAGGGCCCAGAAGTGCGGCGGGGTCCAGGCGAAGATGATCAGCACCAGCAGCAGCGGCTCGGCGCTGACGTGACCGGTGGCGGCGGTCCAGCCGAGCAATGGCGGCGCGGCACCCGCCAGACCGCCGATGACAATGTTCTGCGGGGTCGCGCGCTTGAGGAATCCGGTATAGACCACCGCATAGCCGAGCAGCGAGGCGAGGGTCAGCCACGCGGTCAGCGGGTTGGTGAACGCCAGCAGCATGGCTTGCCCGAGGGCCGCCAATACCAGCGCAAACGTCAGCGCGGCCGTCGGCGAAACCCTGCCTTCGGCGAGCGGCCGTTTGTGGGTGCGTGCCATGACCGCGTCGATGCGCCGGTCCACCACATGATTGACCGCCGCCGCGCCACCGGCACACAGGGCGATGCCCAGGTTGCCGAAGATCAGCACCGTCCACGGCACCCCGGCTCGGGTCGCGAGAAACATCCCCACCAGAGAAGTGATGAGCATCAGCACCACGACCTTGGGTTTGGTCAGTTCCAGGTAATCACGCCAGATCGCCTGACTGGGACGTTCGCCGATCAGAATCGCCATGGCATCTCTCCTTTTATTGTTATGGGGCCGGCTGAGTGTTTACGCGGGCTGAAGTGCCAGCGTGTTGGCTGCCTGACCCGGACCAGGCTGGTGCGGGCGTGATAATTGACCAGCACCATGGTCAGCAGCAGTGCTGCGCCGCCCGCGTTATGCGCGACGGCCACCAGCAGAGGCAGATGGAACAGTACGTTGCTGATGCCCAGGGTGATTTGTGCGCCCAGAGCGATCAGCACCAAACCGGCCAGGCGCGTCATGCCGACCACCTTCAATTGCCAGGCCAGCCCGAGCAAAACCAAGGTGACCAGCAACGCGCCGATGCGATGGGTCAGGTGGATGGCCGTGCGGGCATCGCTGTCCAGTTGCCCGCCGAGATAGTTCGGGCCGATGTGTTGGGTCAGGTGAAAGCCGTTGGCGAAATCTGCCGGTGGCAGCCATTGGCCGTGACAGGTTGGAAAGTCGATGCAGGCCACGGCGGCGTAATTGGAGCTGACCCAGCCACCGAGGGCGATTTGCCCGATCACCAGCAACAGCCCCGCCGTCGCCCAGTGCTGCAAACGTCGCGGCACGGTCAGCGCCGGCAGTACGCCGGACAGGCGCAAGGTCAGCAGGAACAACAGGCTCAAGGTGGCGAAGCCGCCAAGCAAATGCCCGGTGACCACCTGCGGCCAGAGCTTGAGCGTGACCGTCCACATGCCGAACGCGGCCTGGCCAAAGACCACCGCCAACAGAAACAACGGCAACTTCACCGGTTGTCCCGGATGACGGCGATGCAGCCACGCACGACTGGCCAACACCGCGATCAACACTCCCAGCGTGCCGGCGAAGTAGCGGTGGATCATCTCGTTCCAGCCCTTGTGGGCTTCGACCGGAGCGTCCGGAAAGTGCAATTCGGCATGGGCCAGCTGGGCTTCGCTTTTCGGCACGCTGATGAAACCGTAGCAGCCCGGCCAGTCCGGGCAGCCGAGGCCGGCGTGGGTCAGGCGGGTGTAGGCGCCGAGCAACACCACAATCAGTGCCAGCAAGGTGGCAAACAGCGCGAGGCGAAATCCAGGTTTGGCCATGACGATGCCCTTATCCGATGTTCGACAGTTTCAGCAGGTGGCGCAGATCGTTAAGCAGGTCCTTACCCTTCACCGACGGGTCGTAGCGCAGCACCAGATTGCCGTGGGGATCGATGATCCACAGTTGCGGCGCGGCCTTGTCGCCGGTGGCCTTGCTGAAAGTGGTCAGGTCCAGTGGATAACGTTGCAGCTGTGGATATTCGCGCTGCAGCTTGGCGTCGTACTCGCTGCTCAGCGGCTGTGCGGCGGCCAGGGCATGGCTGGCGCGGGAGGCGTCGCGGCCCAGGCCGATCTGGATCTGTCGCGCCAGATACACCAGTTGCTGGCAGTCCACCGCGCAATCCCTGGGCGCCGTTACCAGAATCTGCCAGCGATCCTCCTGAGCCTGCACGCCGATGTCGGCACGGGTCTGGCCATTGCCGATCAGTTCGCCGTGATAACTGCGGCCCTCGGGCACCCAGAAATTCAGCTTGTACATGCCAGTGGCGAGGATCATCGGACCGATCACCCCGAGCAGGATCAACAGCAGTTGCAAGCGACCCTTGCGCCGGTTCGCCGACGGTTTGGCCTCAGACATGCTGGGTGGATTCATGGCCGCTCCCATGGTGTTTCTCCTTTGCGTTGTGCCAACCGAGATAGATAAAAAGACCGAACAGGGCGATCGCCATGGCGAACCACTGCACGGCATAAGCGATGTGTTTTTCCGGCCCCATGGCGACCACCGGCCAGTCGGCCTGATAGGTGGCGGGGCCGGTTTCGGCGCGCAGTTCAAAGGCATAGCCTTCGCGGTTCAGCGCTTTCCAGAGACTGGTCGGTTCAACGGCTGTAATCAGCTTCGGCCATGTCGTAGTCGTTGGGTCTGCATGCAACTGGAATGTCGCACCGGGGGAGACGTAGACCCACGCGTCGAGGCTGACTGCCTCGGCAGGGGTCTTGAATTGCACAGGTGTGCGGCGCTCCGGCCATGGCAGCCAGCCGCGATTGACCAGCAGCCAGAGCCCGCTGGCCTGATCGTGAAAGGGTTGCAACAATTCAACGCCGACCTTGCCGTTGCGCTGGCTGTTGTCCAGCAGCAGGCTGTGTTCGGCATCGAATTGGCCGTGCAGGCGAACCCGGCGGAAGGCCGGGTCAGTGGTGTATTGCAGTTCGGTACTGGCCATCGGCTCGGCGGCCCGGCGCTCGGCGTAGGTTTGCAGCAGCGCGCTTTTCTCCGTGCCCCGGCTCAATTGCCAGAACCCCAGGAACACCAGCAGCGGCAGCAACAGCGCGACCACCAGCGTCGGCACGACACCCGGCCGAAAGCCCTTCATGGCATCGCCAGAAAGTCGGTCATCGCGATAGCTATACTCAAGTGCATCGCTTGTCCCCCCGGAGTTCCACCATGCTCAAAACAGCCATCGTCCTGATGCTGATTGCCACGGTTGTCAGCCTGTTCAGCGGCCTGTTTTTTCTGGTCAAGGACGACAGCCGTTCAAACCGCCTCGTCATTGCCTTGAGTGTGCGTGTCACTCTGGCCGCCATTACCCTGGGTCTGATCACCTGGGGTTTTTTCAGCGGCCAGCTGGTGTCTCATGCCCCCTGGTAGCTTGCTCGTGAAGGTGTGTCAGTTACCCTGACTTCGACAGATAGACCTTCGCGAGCAAGCTCGCTCCTACAGCACATAGACGAAAACAAACAAACCGATCCACACCACGTCCACGAAGTGCCAGTACCAACTCGCCGCTTCGAAACCGAACTGATGCTCGTTGTCGAAGTGCCCGCGCATGACCCGCATCAGCATCACGAACAGGATGATGGTGCCGATGGTCACGTGGGCGCCGTGAAACCCGGTAAGCATGAAGAAGGTCGCGCCGTAGATGCCCGAGCCCAGGGTCAGGCCCAGTTCGCGGTAGGCGTGCATGTATTCTTCGGCCTGGAAGGTGAGGAACGCACAGCCCAGCAGGACGGTGATCGCCAGCCACAGCTTGAGTGCGCCGCGATGGCCCTTTTTCAAGGCGTGGTGGGCGATGGTCACGGTCACGCTGGAGCTCACCAGCAACACGGTGTTGAGCAGCGGCAGACCCCAGGGGCTGATGACTTCCTTGGGCGGCGGGAACAGTTTCGAGTCGGGGTTGTTGAGCAACGGCCAGACGAATTCGAAGTTCGGCCACAGCATGTGCGCTATGCCCTTGGTGCCTTCGCCACCGAGCGCCGGCCCGGAGACGTGGCGCACATAAAACAGCGCGCCGAAAAAGGCGATGAAGAACATCACCTCCGAGAAAATGAACCAGCTCATGCCCCAGCGGAACGAGCGATCCATTTGTGCGCTATATAAACCGCCACGACTTTCCTTGATCACCGTGCCGAACCAGCCAAACAGCATGTAGGCCAGCAGTAGCCCGCCGACGAAAAAGATCAGTGGCCCATGGGATTCCGGGCGCGCCGCTTTCAGATCGTTGAACCAGGTGCCCAGGCCGTACACCGTGATGGCCATGCCGAACGTGGCAATGATCGGCCATTTACTCTGGGCGGGAACGTAATAATGTTCATGAGTTGCCATTTATTGTTCTCCTTATCGGGCACGCTCAACCGCCAGTGTTTACAGCTACCGGAGGATGTCGGGCGGTGATATCGAACAGCGTGTAAGACAGCGTCAGGTGCTTCACATCCTTGGGCATGTCACGGTCAACGATGAAGCGTACCGGCATCTCGATCCTTTGACCGGGCTGCAGCACTTGCTGGGTAAAACAGAAGCATTCGGTCTTGTGGAAGTACGCCGCCGCGCTGCTCGGTGCAATGCTCGGCACTGCCTGGGCACTCATCGGCTTGTCGGTGGGGTTGTGGGCGATGAAGATCATTTCGTTCACCGCCCCGGGGTTGGCCGTCAGTTCATCGTGCCTGGGATAGAAATCCCAAGGCATGTCGGCGGTGTTGGTCGACAGAAACTGCACGCGCACCTGCCGCGAGGTGTCGACCGTCTGCTCACCCTCGTATTGCCCGGCAGTCTTGCCATTGATGCCGAAGGCCTTGCACATCACGTCGTAGATCGGCACCAGCGCAAACCCGAACACAAACATTGCCCCCACCACGATCAGCAAACGCGTGACCAGTTTCTTCAACGAAATCGAATCAGCCATGATTCCAAACCTCTGACCCTGTAGGAGCCGGCTTGCTGGCGATGCAAACACCTCGGTGTATCGGCAACACCGCGTTATCGCTCATCGCCAGCAAGCCGGCTCCTACAAGGGATTTGTTCATTTCACTTCCGGTGGCGTGGTGAAGGTGTGATACGGCGCCGGCGACGGGATGCTCCACTCCAGGCCTTCAGCCCCATCCCACGGTTTGGCCGGTGCCGGCGGGCCGCCGCGAATGGTCTTGATCACGATGAACAGGAAGAAGATCTGCGTGGCGCCGAACATGAATGCGCCAATCGACGACACCATGTTGAAGTCGGCGAATTGCAGGTTGTAGTCCGGAATCCGCCGGGGCATGCCCGCCAGTCCCACGAAGTGCATCGGGAAGAAGGCCATGTTCATGCCGATGAACGACAGCCAGAAATGCAGCTTGCCGAGGGTTTCGTCGTACATGTGGCCGGTCCATTTCGGCATCCAGTAATAGGCCGAGGCGAAGATCCCGAAGATCGCCCCCGGCACCAGCACATAGTGGAAGTGCGCGACCACGAAGTAAGTGTCCTGGTACTGGAAGTCCGCCGGGGCGATGGCCAGCATCAACCCGGAGAAACCGCCGATGGAGAACAGGATCACGAACGCCACGGCAAACAGCATCGGCGTCTCGAACGTCAGCGAGCCTTGCCACATGGTGCTGGCCCAGTTGAACACCTTCACCCCCGTCGGCACCGCGATCAGCAGCGTGGCGTACATGAAGAACAGCTCGCCCACCAGCGGAATGCCGACCACGAACATGTGGTGCGCCCAGACGATGAACGACAGGAACGCGATGCTCGCCGTGGCGTAGACCATCGAGGTGTAGCCGAACAGCGGCTTGCGCGAGAAGGTCGGGATGATCGAACTGACAGCGCCGAACGCCGGCAGGATCATGATGTACACCTCGGGGTGACCGAAGAACCAGAACACGTGCTGGAACAGCACCGGGTCACCACCACCGGCGGCACTGAAGAAACTGGTGCCGAAGTGGATGTCCATCAGCATCATCGTCACGCAACCCGCCAGTACCGGCATCACCGCGATCAGCAGGAACGCGGTGATCAGCCAGGTCCAGACGAACAGCGGCATTTTCATCAGCGTCATGCCGGGGGCACGCAAGTTGAGGATGGTGGCGATCACGTTGATCGCCCCCATGATCGAACTGATCCCCATCAAGTGAATGGCGAAGATAAAGAAGGTCACGCTTTCCGGTGCATAGGTCGTCGACAGCGGTGCGTAGAACGTCCAGCCGAAATTCGGCCCGCCACCGGGGGTGAACAGGGTCGACACCAACAACAGGAACGCTGCCGGCAGCAGCCAGAAGCTGAAGTTGTTCATCCGCGGCAGGGCCATGTCCGGCGCGCCGATCATCAGCGGGATCATCCAGTTGGCAAGGCCGACGAAGGCCGGCATTACCGCACCGAAGACCATCACCAGACCGTGCATGGTGGTCATCTGGTTGAAGAATGCCGGCTCGACGATTTGCAGCCCCGGCTGGAACAGCTCGGCGCGAATCACCATCGCGAACGAGCCACCCAGCAGGAACATGGAGAATGCAAACCACAGGTACAGCGTACCGATGTCCTTGTGGTTGGTGGTCAGTACCCAGCGCATCAGGCCTTTTGCGGGGCCGTGGGCGTGGTCGGCATGACCATGGTCATCGATGACGGCGCTCATGGTTTGTCTCCTGCAAGCAGATGGGCTGGGCTGGTCGGGGCACGTTGTCCCGACCGGTTCCGTACGTGCGCAATAGACCGGGTCATTTGCTTTCCGCCTGTTTCAGCTCCAGCACTTCTTTAGGCGTGACCATGTCGCCCTTGTTGTTGCCCCAGGCATTACGTTCATAGGTCACGACCGCCGCGATGTCGACTTCCGAGAGTTGCTTGCCGAACGCCGCCATTGCAGTACCCGGCTTGCCGTGGAAGACAATGCTCAGGTGAGCGTCTTTCGGCCCGGTAGCGATCTTCGAACCCTTGAGCGCCGGGAACATCGGCGGCAGACCCTGGCCCTCGGCCTGGTGACAGGCCACACAGGTGGTGTGGTAGATCTTGTCACCGCGCTCCTTGAGCTCGTCGAGCGTCCATTCCTTGCTGGTCAGCTCCTTGAGCTGCGCGGCCTCGGCCTTGCGATCGGCCAGCCATTTTTCGTAATCGGCCTTTTCCTTGACCTCGACCACGGTCGGCATGAAGCCGTGGTCCTTGCCGCACAACTCGGCGCACTGGCCACGGTAGATGCCGGGTTTGTCGACGCGGGTCCAGGCTTCGTTGACGAACCCGGGAATCGCGTCGCGCTTGACCGCGAAAGCCGGCACCCACCAGGAGTGGATCACGTCGGCGGAAGTCACCAGGAAGCGCACCTTGGCGCCGACCGGCAGCACCAGGGGCTTGTCGACCTCGAGCAGGTAGTGCTCGCCCTTGGCTTCCTTGTTGTGGATCTGGTCTTGAGGAGTGGTCAGGTTGCTGAAGAACTCGACGTCCTGGCCCAGGTACTTGTAGTGCCACTTCCACTGGTAGCCGGTGACCTGGATATCGATTTCCGGCTCACTGGCGTCGTACATCTTGATCAGGGTCGCGGTAGCGGGAACCGCCATGGCCACCAGAATCAGGAAGGGCACGATGGTCCAGAGGATTTCGACGGTGGTGCTTTCATGAAATTTGGCGGCCACCTGCCCGGTCGAGCGGCGGTGGAGAATCATCGACCAGAACATGGCACCAAAAACGATGATGCCGATCACCACACAGATCCAGAAAATGGTCATGTGCAGGTCGAATACTGCGTGACTGATTTCAGTCGCTCCAGGCGCCATATTCACAGTCCAGGCCGCTTGCGCCTGACTGAAAATCGACCACAACAGGAGGCCCATCCAGACATGTGGATGTCGCATCATTGCGGGTTCCCCTTATCGTTCTTGTTATCCCGCCGGCTTTCACCTGCGGCAAGGGAGCGGCTGCATCAGACTACGAACTTGAGCACCGGGCCTTGCTGCATATGCAGTCGGGCGTCATCAGCTAACTCCATTCCACCCCGAGTATAGACAGCACCTCCGACCTCGCAACGCGAAGGCGTAAATCATCTGAAACAGCATTAACTTGCATTGCAGGGCACGAATGGAGAAGGATGCAGACGAGTGGTGGCAAATCGATATAACGGGTGCGTCTCAAGGATGAAATAATTATGACAAATGCGTCTTAGCATTTTTCGTAAGCCAGCTAAGTTATGTCTTCCCTATTTCATTGCCTTGTTTCCTGGAGTTTTCATGAACACCGCCGCATTGCGCGAGCAGATCCAAAAAGCCCAACAGCACGAAAAAGAAACCGGCCTGCTGACGCGTCAGCTGGAAAGCAAACTGCCTCATCTACACCCGGCCATCCAATTGCCGGAAGCGGACGCCAATAGCGTACTGACGCGATTTGTCGCCGCCTACATCGAAGAAGTGCCCGACCTGCTGGATGCAGCCAATGAAGTCGCCAGGGAAGCGGGCATTGAGTCACAGATCAAACCGGTGCTGAAAATCGCCGAGCAGTACTTCCTCCAGCCGCCAGCCATCATGGCCGGTCATGTCGGGCTCGATAGCCTGCTGGATGAAGCCTACCTTGCGCACCGGTTTGTCGAAGAGGTCAACGACCTGTACATCAAGCATTTCGGCCAGCCACTGATCCCCCTGGACATGACTGTCGCCAACCTGATTGCTCACCAATTGATCGGTGAGTCGTTCGCCAACCAACTGGACGAAGTGGTGCACCACGCCATCGACGAAATGCTCAACGACGAAAGCTTCGCGCTGGAATCGGTGGAAGCCTACCGCGAGAAGCTCAACAGCCCGGACACCGGTGCCGCGTGGAAACGCTGGCCGTGCATGTCCCGGCGCTTGGGCGTAGGCCTGGAACTGGATCAGCCGGCGGCTTGATCCATCGGTAAACACAATCTCCTTGTAGGAGCGAGCTTGCTCGCGATGAGGCCATGTCATTCAACATCAAGGTTGACTGATCCACCGCCATCGCGAGCAAGCTCGCTCCCACACTGGAGTCTCAGCCAGCCGCGCCTATGCCGGTATTCGTCCGCACCCGTCCCTCGAGCCTGCGCTTCAACCCCCGCGACTCAATCAACAGCCTCGAACCCTTGGCCGCATTCGCCCGTCCCCAGTCCTCCAGCAGTTCCAGGCACGAGTGATCGATGTAGCTCAGATTGTTGAGTGGCACATGCACCGTCGTGCCCGGCGCAATGCTGCCCAACACCCGGGTCAGCGCCGGCACCTTGAGGAAAGTCGCCGCGCCCGCCAGGCGCAATTCCATCTGCCCTTCCTGAGGCAGGTCGATCAGGCTGATTTTCAAACGCGAGGCTTTCAGCGCCAGCTTCACCAGCGTCAGGCCGAAGCCAACCAGCACGCCCGTCAGCAAATCCGTGAAAACGATGGCCAGCGCGGTTGCCGCGTAAGTGAACATCGGCGCCCGACCATACCGGCCCAAACCACGAAAGACCTTGAGATCCACCAGTTTGAAGCCGGTGTACACCAGTACGCCCGCCAGGCTCGCCACCGGAATGCTCTGCAACACGCTGGACAGCAACAGCACGAACGCCAGCAGCCACAGGCCGTGAAAAATGGTGGAAAACCGCGTAGTTGCTCCGGCCTGAACATTCGCCGAACTGCGCACGATAACGCCCGTCATCGGCAACGCCCCAAGCAGGCCACACAACATATTGCCGATACCCTGGGCTGACAGCTCCCGGTCGAAGTCCGATCGCTGACCGCTGTGCATGCGATCAACCGCCGCGGCCGAGAGCAGGGTTTCGGCGCTGGCGATGAAGGCCACGGCAAACGCAGCGATCAGCAAGGTCGGATCCGCCAGGTTGAGCAGGTCCATTGGCTTCAACCAGTCGATGGCCTCCGTCAGGTTGGCAGGTACCTCAACCCGTTTGACCTGCAACGCCAGCACCAGGCTGGCAAGCGTGGCCAGGCCGACGCCAAGGAGCGCTCCGGGAATGAAGCGCAGGGATCGCGGACGAAATTTTTCCCACAGCCACATGACAGCGATCGTCGACAAACCAAGTAAACCGGCTTGCCAGCCAAACGTGGGCAACGCCTGGGCCAGTGCCGCCGGGAAGGCTGCCAGATTATCGAGACCCGAGGGTTTGGGCACGGCATCCAGCATCACATGCACCTGAGACAAAACGATCAGCACGCCAATCCCGGCCAGCATGCCGTACACCACCGCAGGCGCCGTCACCCGAAACCAGCATCCCAGCTTCAATCGACCCGCCACCAGTTGCAGCAATCCGGCCAGCAACAGAATGGGCCCGAGCATGGCAATACCGTGTTGGCGCACCAATTCAAACACCAGAACGGCCAGACCCGCCGCCGGGCCACTGACTTGCAATGGCGAGCCGGCCAACCAGCCGACCACCAGCCCCCCGATGATGCCGGTGATCAAACCTTTGGCCGGCGGCAGCCCCGAGGCAATCGCGATGCCCATGCACAAGGGCAGGGCGACCAGAAACACAACCACCGAAGCCAGCAGCTCCCGTGGCAGAACAGCTTTGAGTCGAGCAGCACGCATGGTGAGTCTCCCGAAGTTTTCTTCAGGCATGGCAAAGCCAGGCTGCCTGAACGGCAGCCACGGCTAAACCACACAACGATTTTGGAGGATTCAGAAGCGCGCTTTGGGCGTCGCCACAGGAATTGGCAGGCTGCCATTGAGCGGCAGGAAACAGCCTTGATCAGCGTCGTAGGCTTTGATTTCGCTGGTTTCGATGTTGTAGACCCAGCCATGGATAAACAACTGACCGTTGGCCATGCGCGAGGCCACCGACGGATGGGTGCGCAGATGCTGCAACTGGGCGATCACATTCTCTTCGGTGAGGATGTGCATGCTTTCGCTTTCGTTAGAGCAGTTGCAGTTCTCCTGCACCATGGTCTTGGCCACTTCGGCGTGACGCAGCCACGCTTTGACCGTGGGCATTTTTTCCAGACTGTCCGGGTTGAGCACCGCGCGCATGGCGCCGCAGTCGGAATGCCCGCAAATGATGATGTGATGCACACCCAGAGCCAGTACGGCGTACTCGATGGCCGTGGATACGCCCCCGTTCATTTGCCCGTAAGGCGGTACGACGTTACCGACGTTGCGGGTCACGAACAGATCGCCAGGGGAGCTTTGAGTGATCAATTCTGGAACGATGCGCGAATCGGCGCAGGCAATGAACATCGCGCGTGGCCGCTGGGCCGTGGCGAGCTTCTTGAAGAGCTCTTCCTGCTGGGGAAAGATCTCATGATGAAAATGCAAAAAACCGTCAACGATATGCTGCAACGCCGCATCGGCGGATTCGGCCTCGGGTTGGGCTGAAGCCGATGCAGCCAACGGCTGTTTATCCTTGTCACTCATGAATTCATCCTCATTGGCGGGCTCGGAAAGTCGTCCCGTGGGGTCCGGTGTGGAGCCAGTGGCTGGTTAAAAAACATCCGGGCCAAACATCTCGACCAGTCAGTCACTCGATGAACAAGGTAGCGGCCGAATCTTAATTGAAACTGAATAAACCGCTCTAGAACGCGTGTTCCAGGTCACAAAAAACGTGACCAGCCTAAAGCTTCGAGGGCGCTCCTCAGTACTCAACCATAGGCCAATTGTCCTCAAATCAGCGACATTTGGCGACCCGGCGGACAAAAGGCGTCGCAGTCCAGATTGAACCCCTCCCGGCGATTGAGCCCCAGCCGCTTGATCGCTTTGGCAAAGCGCTGTGCCAGCAAGTCCGCAAACGGGCCTTCGCCGCGCATTCGAGCGCCAAAGCGGCTGTCATAGAGTTCACCGCCACGGCTCTGGCGAATCAGGCTCAGCACATGCGCGGCCCGCTGCGGATAATGGGCGCCCAGCCATTCCTCGAACAGCGGCGCCACTTCCAGCGGCAAGCGCAACATCATGTAGGCAGCGCTCTGCGCCCCGGCTGCATGGGCCTCGGTGAGCAGGCTTTCGAGCTCGCTGTCGTTGATCATCGGGATCATCGGTGAACACAGGACGCCGACCGGGATGCCCGCCTCGCGCATCACCCGAATGGCCCGCAACCGCGCCTTGGGTGCTGCGGCGCGGGGCTCGAGGATGCGCTTGAGTTCGTCGTCCAGGGTGGTCAGGCTGATCATTACCGCCACCAGTCTTTGGCTGGCAAGCTCGGTCAGCAGGTCCAGGTCACGCAGAATCAGCGAGCCCTTGGTGACGATGGTCACCGGATGCCGGTAACGCAGGAGTACTTCGAGGGTTCGACGCGTGATCCGGTATTCGCGCTCGATCGGCTGATACGGGTCGGTGTTGGAACCGAGGTTGATCGGCGCACATTGATAGCCACGCCTGGACAACTGCTCCTCCAGCACATCCACGGCGTTGGTCTTGGCGATCAGTTTTGTCTCGAAATCCAGCCCGGGCGACATGTCCCAATAGGCGTGGCTCGGTCTTGCATAACAATAGATACAACCATGCTCGCAGCCGCGGTAGGGATTGATCGACCGATCGAATGGCAAATCCGGCGAGGTATTGCGGGTGATGATGGTTTTCGCCGTTTCGATGCGCACCTCGGTGCCTTGGGTAACCGGTGCTTCCTGATACCAGCCGTCGTCTTCAACCACCGAACGATTGGGGGCGAAACGGTTATGCGGGTTGGTCGCGGTGCCGCGGCCACGGGGAGGAGATGGCGTGTGCATGAAAAACACCCAATGACTGTATGCGCATACAGTACGCCGATCAAAACCACTCGACCAGCGCCGTTCGGCACTTTCTGATCATTTGTCATGTGCGCTTACATGAAGCAACTGGGAGAAACATATAAGTTCTGGCTGTTTCGGCAAAACAGCAGGTACATTTTTTTCGCTACACACACATACCGATATTCTATAAAAGGATTTATTTATGTCGTTTTTCAATCGCCGCGGTATCTTTCTGCAAAAACTTGGACCGACCATAGTCGACCCAAATGAAGTACTGGTATCGATGCAGTTCGCTCTCAAGGAGGAAGGCTGGGATGAAGAAAACTCGGTAACAACCACGTCTTTGCTGGACTCCACTACAATAATTGCGTCCTCCTATGACGGGGGCCAGTCCTTTAGCATCGGTAAGGTCGACAAAGATATTGATGGCAACGGGACCATCAATTCCGCTGACAAGGAAAAACTGCTGACGCTGGCTAAAGCGTACGCAAGCATTGCCCAGCCTTGAAGCAAAGTTTCAGGCAAATATATATTTATTAATCAGATCCGGTCGAAACTGACAATCGATCGGATTTGATTTTGCATATGACAAAGTTCTTTCAATGAGCGAAGCCAGATCCTTGATGGAACACTCATCACGCCTTCAGCTTCACGATTCTTTGACGGTTCGCTCACAGGTCTTTGACCGGGCTTGGCTGATCCTTGCCAGCATCTTCCCGTCCCCTTCAGAGCGGTCGCTCAAGCATGCCCTTACGACGATTCATATCTGCAATCTGCCTGTCGCTCATTGCACTCGTTAACCTGGCACCGGCACTTGCTGACGACAGTGTGGTTCAGCGCCCGGCAGACTGGGCGCAACCGGTCGAGAAGCAGTACAACCTCTTTCAGATGTCGCCAACCCTCTACCGCAGCGCCTTGCCGGACAAGGAAGCGGTATCGCTGCTGGAGAACCTCAAGATCGGCACGGTGATCAACTTCCTGCCGGAACAAGACTCCGGTTGGCTGTCCACGCCGGGCATCAGGCAAGTACATCTGCCTTATCGCACCAACCATGTGGATGACGCCGATGTGCTCAAGGCCCTGCGCGCCATCACGTCTGCCGAAGCCCAAGGCCCGGTGCTGATGCACTGCAAACACGGCTCCGACCGCACCGGCCTGATGGCGGCCATGTATCGGGTCGTCGTCCAGGGCTGGAGCAAGGAAGAGGCCCTGGACGAGATGACCCAGGGCGGCTTTGGTGACAGCACCCATTTCAAGGATGGCATTCGCTACATGATGCAGGCCGATGTGGACAAACTGCGCACGGCGCTGGCCAATGGCGATTGCAGCACCAGCCCGTTCGCCGCGTGCTCAATGAAGAGTTGGTTCAAGTCGGCTCATATCGAATAAGAAAAGCCCTCGCTGCATGGCGCAGCGGGGGCTTTTTTTCACTCAGGCTTTTTCTTCAGTTTCGGGTTCGGGAAGAACTGAACCGCCTGAACCTTGGTGGCGGCTGGTTTGGGTGCGCTGGTGTTGACCCGCGTCCCCAGCTCCTTGGGAACCGACAGCCCCTGCTCGTTGAGTGTGTCGGAGTAACCGCAGGCCACGCACTCACGGTGCGGGACCAGGTCTTCGTTCCACATCATCAACTTGTCCGGTTCGCTGCATGCCGGGCATACCGCCCCGGCGATAAAGCGTTTTTTCGTGATCACAGGTCCCTCACTCATGCTGCTGCGTCCTCACTCAGGCCGCTGTGGCGCAAGAGTGCGTCAATCGATGGCTCACGGCCACGGAAGTCGACGAACAACACCATCGGTTCCTGGGAGCCGCCCCGGGCCAGGATCGCTTCACGGAAGGCTCGACCGGTGTCGGCGTTGAGCACGCCTTCTTCTTCAAATTTCGAGAAGGCATCGGCCGACAGCACTTCAGCCCATTTGTAGCTGTAGTAGCCCGCGGCATAACCGCCAGCGAAGATGTGCGCAAAGCTGTTGGGGAAGCGGTTGTAGGCCGGCGGACGCATCACCGAGACCTCATCGCGCACACCTTCGAGCACTTGCAGCACGCTGCGGCCGTCGCCGTGGGTGGCGTGCAGCTCGAAGTCGAACAGCGAAAACTCCAGTTGGCGGACCATCATCAGGCCGGACTGGAAGTTTTTCGCCGCGAGCATTTTCCCGAGCAAATCCTGAGGCAGCGGTTCGCCGGACTCGTAGTGACCGGAAATCAGCGCCAGGCCTTCCGGCTCCCAGCACCAGTTTTCCATGAACTGGCTTGGCAGTTCGACGGCATCCCAGGCCACGCCGTTGATGCCGGACACGCCAGCATGCTCGACGCGGGTCAGCAGGTGATGCAGGCCGTGGCCGAATTCATGGAACAGGGTGGTGACTTCATCGTGGGTCAGCAGCGCAGGCTTGCCGCTGTCGGCCGGGGTGAAATTGCACACCAGGTTCGCCACCGGGCTTTGCAGCACGCCGCCAGCCGTGCGGCGACGGTCGCGGGCGCCGTCCATCCAGGCACCGCCACGCTTGTTGGCGCGGGCATAGAGATCGAAGAAGAAGCGGCCGACGTGCTGGCCGTTTTCCTTGATCTCGAACAGGCGCACATCCGGGTGCCAGGCGTCGAAGCCTTTGAGTTCGGCGATCTCGATGCCGTACAGGCGCTGCACGATGGCGAACAGGCCGCTGAGCACCTTGTCGATCGGGAAGTAGGCGCGCAGGGCTTCCTGGGCGACGCTGTAACGCTGCTCACGGAGCTTTTCACCGTAAAAACCGCTGTCCCAGCTTTGCAGGTCCGGGCAGCCTTGCTCGGCAGCGTAGGCCTTGAGCTGTTTCAGATCCTGGGCGGCGAACGGCTTGCTGCGCTTGGCGAGGTCGCGCAGGAAGCTCAGCACCTGATCGCTGGACTCAGCCATTTTGGTTGCCAGGCTCAGCTCGGAGAAGCTGCCGAAACCCAGCAGCCTGGCCAGCTCCTGACGCAGGTCGAGGATTTCTTCCATGACCGGGCCGTTGTCGTTCTGACCGGCATTCGGTCCCTGGTCCGACGCTCGGGTGCAGTAGGCTGCGTAGACTTCTTCACGCAGTGCGCGGTCCTGGGCGTAGGTCATCACTGCGTAATAGCTCGGGAATTCCAGGGTGATCAGCCAGCCGTCCAGATCCTTGGCCTGGGCCGCAGCGGCCATTTGCGCCTTGGCCGAATCGGTCAGGCCGGCGAGGGCGGCTTCATCGGTGACATGCTTGGTCCACGCCTGGGTGGCGTCGAGCAACTGGTTGGAGAAACGGCTGCCCAGTTCGGAGAGTTTGCTCTGCACTTCGGCGTAACGTTTCTGTTCGGCTTCCGGGAGGTCGATACCCGACAGACGGAAGTCACGCAGGGCGTGTTCCAGGATAGTTTTCTGCGCCACGTCGAAACCGCTGGCCTGCGGGCTGCTGGCCAGGGCTTCGAAGGCCTGGAACAGTTCACGGTTCTGGCCCATTTCGGTGGAGTAGGCGCTCAAGGCCGGCAGGCACGACTCGTAGGCTTCGCGCAGTTCGGCGCTGTTGCACACGGCATTGAGGTGGCTGACCGGGCTCCACGCCGCGCCCAGGCGATCGTTGAGTTCGTCCATCGCCAGCACCAGGCCGGCCCACGTTGGCTGCTTGGCCTGGGTCTTGAGGATCTCGACGATGGCGGCGCGGTTGTCAGCCAGGATCTGTTCAATGGCCGGTTGCACGTGTTCTGCGCGGATGGCGGAGAACGGCGGCAGGTCGTAGGACTGCAAAAGAGGGTTGTTCACGCTCACGGTTGATACCTTGGCTGGAGAAACATGCAGCCATCTTAATTACAATCGACACTCACCGCAGCTATCAGCGACAGAGAGAAACCCTATCGTGAACCTTCGCAAGTATCAGAACCACACGCCGCGGCTCGGCAAAGGCGCTTTTGTCGACGGCTCGGCGGTGGTGATCGGCGACGTTGAAATCGGCGCGGACAGCTCGGTCTGGCCGCTGACGGTGATCCGTGGCGACATGCACCGTATCCGCATCGGCGCGCGCACCAGCGTGCAGGATGGCTGTGTACTGCACATCACCCACGCCGGGCCGTTCAACCCCGATGGCTTCCCGTTGCTGATCGGCGACGACGTGACCATCGCCCACAAGGTCATGCTGCACGGCTGTTCGGTGGGCAGCCGGGTATTGATCGGCATGGGCAGCATCGTCATGGACGGTGCGGTGGTCGACGATGACGTGATCATCGGCGCCGGCAGCCTGGTGCCACCGGGCAAACATCTGCAAAGCGGCTTCCTGTATGTGGGCAGCCCGGTAAAGCAGATCCGCCCGTTGACGGACAAGGAACGCGCCTTTTTCACCTACAGCGCGGCGAACTACGTGAAGCTCAAGGACCTGCATCTGGCCGAAGGCTACGACCAGCTCTGACCCGGCCCCTCATTTTCAGGATTCAACATGCATTACCAAACCGTTCTGTTCGACCTCGATGGCACCCTGACCGACCCGCGCGAGGGCATCACCCGTTCGATCCAGTTTGCCTTGGGCAAGCTGGGTATCGATGAGCCGGATCTGGCCAAACTCGAGCACTTCATCGGCCCGCCATTGTTGCAGGCCTTCATGCAGTTCTACGCCTTCGACGAAGCCAAGGCCTGGGAGGCGGTGAATTTCTACCGTGAGCGTTTCAAGGTCACCGGTTTGTACGAAAACCGCGTGTTCGACGGCGTCACCCCGCTGCTGGAAACCCTCGGCGGACAAGGCCGTCAGCTGTACATCGCGACCTCGAAGCCGTGGGTGTTCGCCCGGGAAATCGCACGGCATTTCGACTTTGCCAAACACTTCAAGGTGATTTACGGCAGCGAACTGGATGGCACCCGGACCAACAAGGTGGAGTTGATCGCTCACCTGATGGCCGAAGAAAACCTCGACCCGGCCAATACCCTGATGATCGGTGACCGCAAACACGACCTGATCGGTGCGCGCAGCAACGGCCTGGACGCAGCGGCAGTGGGTTACGGATTTGGCAGCCACGAAGAATTGAGCGCCGAAGCGCCGGCCTATCACTTTGAAACGCTGGCCGAGTTGCATCAGGCATTTTTGCCGCGCTGAAAAGGCCAACCCCTGTAGGAGCCGGCTTGCTGGCGATTGCTGCGACGCGGTGTGCCAGGCACGCCCCCATCGCGGGCAAGCCCGCTCCCACAGGGGACGGCTTCAGGGTCTGGGCGGTGGCGCCAGCTTCTGCCCTTGCTCGACCGCCCAGTTCACCACCTGCGTGGTCAACTGATCGTTCGCCTGACCGAACCCGACCACCACCGCCGGGACCTGCACGCCACTGAGTGGCTGGCGCACTTCAAAGCGGCGGCTGGCGAGGAGGCGCTGATCGTAACTGCGCACCAGCAGGGCATCCAGACGCACGACCACGCTGGCATTCGTATCCTGATACTCGGTCTGGAACGCCTGCAGGCTGCCGCCTAATTCAAGATCGGTCTGGAAGATGCTGTCATCGGTGCTCAGCAATGTCACCCGTCCGTCATGCTGGAAACCTTGCAGCAGGCGATTGCGCACCAGCACCGGCGCCGGGTCGGTCCAGCGCGAACCCTTGTAGTGGCTGAGCACGTCGCCCTGAGGAATCACGGCAATGTTCGGACTGTTCAACGCTTCGCTGGACTGGAACTTGTTCAGGCGCAATGACCACCGCTGCGGCGCGCCATGGCTGGCCGATGAACTCTGCGCCGAAGGCAATCTATAGACCTCGAAGGGTTCGGGCTTGGGCAGTATCGAGCACGAACCGATCAGCGTGAAGCCGGCGAGGAGGGCAATCCGAATCAGCTTCATGGCGTGAATTCCTTGGTCTTTTCACTGCCCAGCAGGTAACCGCTGGGGTCGGCCTCCAGACGCTTGGTAATGACGCGCAACGAGGACAGGGTTTCGCGCATCTCGTGCACGGCCGGGCCCAGGCCATTGAGGCCTTGCATACCGCTGTTGAGCGAATCCTGATTGGCGCTGATCAGTTTGTTGAGGGTGGCGCTGCTTTGCTGCAGCGACTTCATCGCCTGTTCGGCACTGCCGAGCGCCTCCTTGCCATGTTCATTGAGCAGCCCGTTGGCATTGCGCATCAGCGCCGTGGTCTGCTCCAGCATGGTGTTGGCCTGCTTGCCGACGGAGGCCAGTTGCTGCATGGCCTGGCGAATATCGCCGCGCTGCTCGGCAATGGTCCCGGTAGTTTGCTCCAGGTTCTCCAGGGTATTGCTGATGCGCTCGATGTTTTCCGTGGAAAACATCCGGTTGGCGTTATGCATCAGGGTGTTTACCCCGGCCATCAGGTCTTCGCTGTCATTGAGCAGGCGGGCGATGGGCGAGGGCGAGGCGACGATGGTCGGCAGGTTGCCGTCCTTGCCCTTGAGCGTCGGGCTCTGTGGCGTGCCGCCGCTGAGCTGGATGATCGACGTCCCGGTGACGCCGGTCAGGGCCAGTTTGGCCTGGGTGTCTTCCTTGACCGGGGTGTCGCCGGCCAGGCGAATTCGCGCCAGTACCCGGCGCGGATCTTTCGGGTCCAGGCGCAGCGAGATCACGTCGCCGACCTTGATCCCGCTGTACTGCACCGAACTGCCCTTGGACAAACCGCTGACCGCCTCGTTGAACACGACCTCGTAATCCTTGAACTCGGTGTCGACACTCGACTTGGCCAGCCACAGGCCGAACAGCAGCGCGGCCGTCACCACAATCACGGTGAACAGGCCGATCAATACATGATGGGCTCGGGTTTCCATGTCAGACCTCGTTGAGCTGTTGGGCGGCCGTCAATGCCGCGCGGCCGCGAGGGCCATGGAAGTATTCGTGAATCCACGGATCGTTGGTTTCCGACACCTTGTCGATGGCGTCCGCCACCAGCACCTTTTTCTGCGCCAGCACCGCCACCCGGTCGGTGATGGTGTAGAGCGTATCGAGGTCGTGGGTCACCAGAAAGACACTCAGGCCCAAGGCATCGCGCAGGGTCAGGATCAATTGGTCGAACGCGGCGGCGCCAATCGGGTCGAGACCGGCGGTGGGCTCGTCGAGGAACAGGATGTCCGGATCCAGCGCCAATGCCCGGGCCAGCGCGGCACGCTTGATCATCCCGCCGGACAGCGATGAGGGGTACTTCTCCGCCGCCGACAGGGGCAACCCGGCCAGGGCCATTTTCACCGCCGCCAGGTGCTCCGCGTCGTTGCGGCTCAAACCGGCGTGCTCGATCAGCGGCAGGGCGACGTTTTCGGTCACCGTCAGCGAGGAAAACAAGGCCCCTTTCTGGAACAGCACGCCGAATCGCCGTTCCACCAGCGAGCGCTCGTGCTCGGACAAGGTCGGCAGGTTTTTGCCGAAGACTTTCACCACACCCTCGCTCGGCTGACGCAACCCGACAATGCTGCGCAGCAACACCGATTTACCACTGCCGGAACCACCGACCACGGCGAGGATTTCCCCTTTGTACAAATCCAGGTCAAGGTTCTCGTGCACGCTCTGGCTTCCAAAGCGGTTGCACAGCCCACGGACTTCAATCACCGCCTCGCTGGGCGCTCGGGGAATACGACTCACCAGCCCATCTCCATGAAAAACATCGCCGCTATCGCATCCATCACGATCACCACGAAAATCGACTGCACCACACTCGACGTGGTGTGGGCGCCCACAGACTCGGCGCTGCCGCTGACCTTGAAGCCTTCGAGGCAACCAATCGCGGCGATCAGGAAGGCGAAGACCGGTGCTTTGACGATCCCCACCAGAAAGTGCTGAACACCGATGTCCGATTGCAGCAGCGAGATGAACATCGCCGGCGAGATATCCAGCTTCACCGCGCAGACCACCGCACCGCCGATGATCCCCGACAGCATCGCCACAAAGGTCAGCATCGGCAGGGCGATCAGCAACGCCAGGACCCGCGGCACCACCAGCAATTCCACGGGGTCGAGGCCCAGGGTGCGAATGGCGTCGATTTCTTCGTTGGCCTTCATCGAGCCGATTTGCGCGGTGAACGCGCTGGCGGTGCGCCCGGCCATCAGGATCGCGGTCAGCAGCACACCGAACTCGCGCAGGAAGGCGAATCCCACCAGGTCGACGGTGAAGACCGTGGCGCCGAACGTGGCCAGCACCGTCGACCCGAGAAACGCCACCACGGCGCCCACCAGAAAAGTCAGCAGGGCAACGATGGGGGCAGCATCGAGGCCGGTCTGTTCGATGTGCGCGATCATCGGTGTGACGCGCCAGCGCTTGGGCCGGAACAGGCCGCGAACGATGGTTTCGATGATCAGGCCGACAAAACCCAGCAGTTGCAGGGTGTCCTGCCAGACGGTGTCCACCGCCCGGCCAATGCGGGTCAGCAACTGCACGGTGACGCTGACTTCCGGCTCCTTGATCGGTACACAGAAATCGGTCAGCGAGCGGTAGACGGTCTGCAACAACGCACGATCGGCGTTGGAGAGTGTGCAATCCGGATGCTCGGCGGAACGGCCGAGGCGCTCGGAGCCGAGCAGCTCGACCAACAGCGACGCGCCAGCCGTATCGAGAGCGCCGAGACCATTGAGGTCGATGGGGGTGTTGGCGTCGTACTGGCCGTAGAGTTTTTCGCTCAACAGCTTCAAGTCAGCGTAATGGGCAAGCGTCCAGTCGCCCGTCACCCGCAACCGTGCAGGGGTGAGCGACGTGTCCAACTGGGCATTGCCGGCCGTCGTGCTGCTGATCATAAGCTCCGTGCTTGTTCAGTGATTTCGCAGCACTACGTAATAGCACGAACCTGACTACTTTTCTTTGATCGCTGTGCTGTCCGTGACTTCGAAACGCAGCACGCCGATGACCTGGCCATCTTCGGTCAGCACCCGAACCTGCCATTTGCCGGCCGGGTTGCCCGGGAAGTTCTGTTTGTGGGTCCAGGCCCGGTAACCTTCCTTGCGCCCGCCGTGAATATCCAGCGGGATGCGGTCGACCTCTTTACCGTTGAACTGCCAGACGTGATAAATCCGCTCGTCCAGGCCACGCGGGGCGTTGATCGCGGTGTAGGCGTAAAGCCCGCCATTGCGGATCTGCTCGGCGCTGACTGTGTCGAGGCTGGCGCCGGGCGTGCGGTCCTGCATTTGCGTGCTGATGGCCACGTCCGTCATCCACAGCGTCGCCGGCGGCACCCACGAGCGCAGCGTCCAACCGACGGCGCCGATGCCCAGGGTGATACTCAGAATCGCCAGCGCACTGCGCAGGGTACGAATCGGGAAGATCGACGCCAGGCTCGGGAACGACAACAGCACCGAGATACCCAGTGCCCATTTGAAACTTTGCGCGGTGGTCAGGTGCATGATCACCGGCAACGCCGTGAGCAGCGCGGCGAACAGGGTCAGGGTGTGCAGGGCCAGGAACGCCCAGCGCCGTGGGGCCAGCCACTTGTAGTAGAGCGGGTCGATGATCGAAATCAGCGCCGCGATGCCCAACAGCCCGGTGAAAAACAACTGGCCGCTGTTCCACGTCGTGGTGATGAAGAAGAACGGCAGGACAAAAAACAGGCTTTCCTGATGGATCATCTGCGTGGCGTAACGCAGCAAGGGCTCCGGGATTTCGCGCTTGAAAATGCGTGTGAACAGCTTGGTCAGGCTATTTTCCAGCATCAGCCAGATCCAGCTGATCAGCATGATGGTGGTGATCCAGGTCGCCAGGCCCTGTTGGCGGTCGACCAGAATGAAGCTGCCCACCCCGGAGATGAAACCAGCGAGCGCAATGACCCCGGGATAGCGCTTCATCAATTCGAGGATGCGCTGTACGAAAAGGGTCAGCTTTTGCATTCGACGTTTTCACAGTAGTTGTAGGAAAAAACCTCAACAGGGTACCGCTGGCGCGGCCCTGTGGCGAGGGTTCGCGGTCAGTAACACCACACAACCTGTGGGAGCGAGCTTGCTCGCGATGAGGCCGGCACATCCAACATTTTTCGTCGGCTGACAATCCGCTATCGCGAGCAAGCTCGCTCCCACAGGGAACCGGCAAGGTCTCTCAGTCCGTTGTCACATGGAATGGTTACTTCCTGCGATGCAAACGCCAGCCCACCAACATCAACACGATCAAGCCCACCCCACCAACCACCAACCACATCAACTGGTCATAGCTGAACAGCGACTTCTCGATCCGCAAATACCCCGGCTGCAACAGCAGTTCACGCACGGCCTTGTTCGCCTCTTGCAGCGTCACCCCTTGCAGCTCCCGGGCCGGGTTGGCGAAACGGCCGTCCTCGTAGTCGCCGATGGCGCTCCAGTAGTAGTCGGCCAACGCGCTGTTGCCTTGCACGGCCCAGGTCTGGCGGGCGATCGCGGCCTGCTTCAGGCGGTTGAAGGTCTCGGCGTTGAGGCCGTCCTTGAGCAGTTCGGCCTTCAGGTCATCGAGCACTTGTTCGGCCTCGGGCACGTCGTCGCGTTCAAGGTCGGCGTTGAGGCTCATGAAGCCCACGCCGCCGAACACCTCGCGTTCCGCCCAGGGGCCGTAGGACAAACCGTGAGCCAGGCGCAGCTGGCGATAAAGCGCCCAATCCAGATAATCCTTGAGCAAATCGAAGGTTTGGTCGTGCCCCTCTTCCAGAACCGGCTCCGGCACCAGCCAGTGCAATTTGGCACCGTTGCCGACCAAACCGTCGGTCAGGCTGCGCTCATGGACGGCGCTGGTCTTGATTTGCGGCAGCGGCGGATGCTCACCGGGTTCAATCGCTTCCAGCGTGCCATACGCCCGATCCAGATAGGCCGGCAACAACTTGTCGAGGTCGCCGACCACGATCAGGGTCATGTTGTTCGGCGCATACCAGTCCTTGCGCACCTGCTCCAGTTGCTCACGGGTCAGGTTATCGACTTGCGCACGCTCCGGGCATTTGAGGCCAAGCTCCACGGCCAGTTGATTGCTGGCCGTGTGGCCGAGGTCCTGACGATCGAGCCAGCGTTGCAGGTGTGAATAGTGGCCGCCGTCTTCACGCTCGACCACTTGCTTGGCGGCGTTGATGGCGTTGTCGTCGAAACGGGTCTGGGTCAGCAGCGCCAGCAGCAGGTCGAGTACCTTGCGCTGGTTTTTTGCCGGGGCTTCGATGACGAACGTCGTGTCGGCGTTGCTGGTGAATGCATTCCACTCACCGCCCAGGGCCTGCATGCGCTCTTCCAGGCCACCTTCACCGCTGGCGTCGATGCCGCTGAACAGCAGGTGCTCGAGCAGATGCGGCAGTTCCTTTTCTTCGCAGTTGAAATCGTCCAGGCCAACGCCGACCACCAGCCGGATCGCCACATGCCCGCGGTCAGTGCCCGGTTTGAGCAGCAACTGCAAACCATTGCGCAGCGTATAGCCCTCGACCTGAAAGCGATCCAGGGCGAATGACGGGAATGAACCCAGCAACAGGCAGGCGAACAACAGACAACGCATAACGGGCTTCCATACGGCCAGCGTAAGTTCAACAGACTCCAGGCGACTGTGGACGTTCAGGGCGAATGGGTGATGTCGCTCAAATCATCAACAACCAATGCGCCGGTATCCGACGTTTCCAGCACCACATAGGCACTGCTGCAAAACAGCGAATTGAGACGCTTCATGTCGGCGATCAGCTCCAGGTGCAACGAACTGGTTTCGATACTTTGCACGATTTTACGTTGCAAGCGGCTGACATGAGCATGAGCCAGGCGCCGTTCCTGTGCGCGGAAACGACGTTTCTCCCGCACCAATTGGCGGGCACTTTCCGGGTCGCCACTGAGAAACACCGACATCCCGAGCCGCAGGCTGGAAATCAACTGCGCATGCAGCCCGGTCAATTCGTCCAGCCCGACTTCGGAAAACGACCGGCGCTGCGAGGTTTTCTGCTGCTGAATCTTGCGCAGCATGCGTTCGATCAAGTCGCTGGCGAGTTTCAGGTTGATCGCCAGCTCGATGATTTCCGCCCAGCGTCGGCTGTCCTGATCGCTGAGGTCTTCCCGGGGCATTTGCGCCAGGTACAACTTGATCGCGCTGTAGAGCGCTTCGACGTCATCGCTCAGGCGGCGCATTTCCTGGGTGACGGCGGTTTGCTTGCCGCGCAACACGTCCAGCATGGCTTCGAGCATGCTGTCGATCAGGTCACCCATGCGCAGGGTTTCCCGCGCCGCGTTGGCCAGCGCCAGGCCGGGCGTGACCAATGCCGTGGGGTCAAGATGCCGGGGCTTGGCCGTGCCGTTGGCCTGCGGGCGCTCCGGCAGCACCCAGGCACAGAACCTGGCCATCGGTCCGAGGCTCGGCAGCAGGATCAGGCAGCGCACGGTGTTGTAGAGCAAGTGAAAGCCGATGACCATTTCCTGAGGGCTGAAATCGAGGCCGTCGAGCCAGTGCACCAGCGGATCGAGCACCGGGATGATCAATAAAAGACCAATCAGTTTGTACAGCAGGCTGCCCAGCGCCACCTGCCGTCCGGCGGCGTTCTGCATGCTGGTGCTGAGGAAAGCGAGTACGCCACTGCCGATATTGGCGCCGATCACCAGCCCGATCGCCACCGGCAGGCTGATCACATTGGCCCCTGCCAGGGTCGCGGTCAGCAGCACGGCGGCCAGGCTGGAATAGGAAATCATCGCGAACAGCGCCCCGACCAGGGCATCGAGCAGGATATCGCCGGTGAGCGAGGCGAAAATCACTTTCACCCCTTTGGCATGGGTGATCGGATGCGCCGCTTCAACAATCAGTTGCAGCGCCAGAATGATCAAGCCCAGGCCAATGGCAACGCGGCCCAGTTGCCCGAGGCGGGTCTGTTTGCGCGACAGAAAGAAAATCACCCCGAGAAAGATCAGCAACGGCGACAGCCACGACAGATCGAACGTCAGCACCCGCGCCATCAACGCCGTACCGACGTCTGCGCCAAGCATGGTGGCCAGAGCCGGGGTGAGCGCCATCAAACCCTGACCGACAAAGGAGGTGACGAGCATGGCGGTGGCGTTGCTGCTCTGGACCATCGCCGTCACGGCGATCCCGGAGGCGAAAGCCAGCCAGCGTTTGGACATGTTATGGCCAATGACATGGCGCAGGTTGGTGCCGTAGACCCGCAGGATGCCGGTTCGGACGATGTGCGTGCCCCAGATCAGCAGGGCCACGGCGGAAAGCAGATTGAGCAGGGTGAGCATACAGACCCCCTGTGGTGTAGCGCCCCAAAGGAGCAAATTGACGGTGCCGCGACGTTCTACGTTCTGTACTTAAGCTGTAGTTGGCTAACGGTCTGCGCGCCAGCATCGCATAGCCAAAGAGTGGATTGAAACAAAACTGTCATGAAGACGGTTTTATGAAAACAAGGAAAAAGGGGCCAGAAGGCCCCTTTCTCAGCACAACATTCGGCTTACTGGCCCGGAATGTCCTTGCGCAGCTTCACCGGATCCTGCTGTTTCCTCTTTTTCGCGATGGCCGTGCGCATCTTGATGTTGATCGCTTCCACTGCCAGCGAGAACGCCATGGCGAAGTAGACGTAGCCTTTTGGCACGTGCACGTCCAGGGATTCGGCAATCAGCACGGTACCGACGATCAACAGGAACGACAGCGCCAGCATCTTCAGCGACGGGTGCTTGTCGATGAACTCACTGATGGTGCCCGACGCCCACATCATCACCAGCACGGCCACGATGATTGCCGCGACCATGACCGGTACGTGGGAAACCATGCCGACTGCGGTGATCACCGAGTCCAGGGAGAACACGATGTCGATGATCGCGATCTGGATGATGGTGTAGAGGAAGTTGCCGCCCTTGCCCGAAGGTTCTTCGTTGATTTCATCTTCACCTTCCAGCGCGTGGTACATCTCTTGCGAGCTTTTCCACAGCAGGAACAGACCACCGAAGAACAGGATCAGGTCGCGCCCGGAGATGCCCTGGCCGAACACTTCGAACAGATCGGCGGTGAGGCGCATGACCCAGGTGATCGACAGCAGCAACAGGATTCGCGTGATCATGGCCAGCGCCAGACCGAAAATCCGGGTGCGCGCCTGCATGTGTTTGGGCATGCGGCTGACCAGGATCGAAATCATGATGATGTTATCGATGCCCAGGACGATTTCCAGGGCGGTCAGGGTGAAGAAGGCAACCCAGATTTCAGGGTTGGTCAGCCATTCCATGTGTATTCCTTTGAGCGATTGTTAAACCAAAAAGGGCCCGGGCTTCAAACCGCGAAGCCTGGACCCGAAGTGGTGAGTCTTGGGCTTATAGAGTGCTGAACAGCGGGAAAGTCCCCAACAGCAGTGCAGCAACCAGTATGCAGATACAAACCAGCACTGCCCACTTCAGGGTGAAGCGCTGGTGATCACCGAAATCGATGCCGGCCAGGGCCACCAACAGGTAGGTCGATGGAACCAGCGGGCTCAACAGGTGGACGGGCTGACCGACGATCGAGGCACGTGCCATTTCCACTGCGGTTATACCGTAATGGCTAGCGGCTTCGGCAAGTACCGGTAACACGCCGTAATAAAATGCATCATTCGACATGAAGAAGGTGAACGGCATGCTCACCAGCGCCGTGATCACCGCCAGGTACGGGCCGAGGAAATCCGGAATCACCGCCAGCAGGCTTTTCGACATCGCATCGACCATCCCGGTGCCGGTCAGGATACCGGTGAAGATACCGGCAGCAAAGATCAGCCCGACCACTGCCAGCACGCTGCCGGCGTGGGCCGCGACGCGATCCTTCTGTTGTTGCAGGCACGGATAGTTGACGATCATCGCGATACTGAACGCCACCATGAACAGCACGGGCAGCGGCAACAGGCCGGCGATCAGGGTGCACATCAGGCCCAGGGTCAGGGCGCCGTTGAACCAGATCAACTTCGGACGACGGGCATCCGGGAACTGTGAAACGCTGATTTCGCTGTGATCGATCTCATCGCCCACCAAGTGCAACTCACCCAGGCGCGCACGTTCACGTTTGCCGTAGAAGTAGGCGATCGCCAGGATGGCCACTACACCGGCCGCCATCGCCGGGATCATCGGCACGAAAATCGCCGACGGGTCCACGTGCAGCGCACTGGCAGCACGCGCGGTCGGACCGCCCCATGGGGTCATGTTCATCACGCCACCGGCGAGGATGATCAGGCCGGCCATGATCCGCGGGCTCATGCCGATGCGGCTGTAGAGCGGCAGCATCGCGGCCACGCAGATCATGTAAGTGGTCGCGCCGTCACCATCGAGGGAAACGACGAGCGCCAGCACGGCGGTGCCGACCGACACTTTCAGCGGGTCGCCCTTGACCATCTTGAGGATCTTGCGCACGGCCGGGTCGAACAGACCGGAGTCGATCATCAGGGCGAAGTACAAAATCGCAAACATCAGCATCACGCCGGTCGGCGCGAGCTTGGTGATGCCTTCGAGCATCATCGGGCCGATTTTCGGGCCGAAACCACCGAACAGGGCGAAGATGATTGGAATCAGGATCAGGGCGATCAGCGCGGACAGGCGCTTGGTCATGATCAGGAACATGAACGTGATGACCATGGCGAAGCCAAGGAAAGTCAGCATGGGAATACTCCAGGCGTGGCGCGGCTAGGGAATGGGCGGACCGGTGGGGTCAGCGCAGAACGGGAAGCACGGGACGTACGGACGGAGTTACAGCGACGCGGCGGGTAGAAGAGGACATCAGAATCACCATTGTTGTTGTTAAATGGGCTGTGCGAGCGATAAAACGCTGGCATTGGCCGACCGGTCTGTTGCCGGTAGTGGGGCGATCCTAATCGGGGAAGCTTTCAGCCAGCTTTCGCCGATGAAAGCGTTGACCGGAAGTACGACCGGTCGTCGGAGCGGGGCAGGGACGCGAGCATGCTCGCGATGGCGTCAGAGAATTCACAACAGGAGGAACCAGCATGGCCGACATTCACACCGGCGGCTGCCACTGCGGGCAACTGCGCTATCAATTCAGCGGGCCGCTGCACGATATCGCCCACTGCCATTGCTCGATTTGCCGACGGGTCAGCGGCGGCATCGTGACCACCTGGATCACCGTGCCGACGTCCGCCTTTCAATGGCTGGCCGGGACGCCGGCGCGGTACGACTCTTCCGCCACCTGCGCGCGATATTTCTGCGGCCACTGTGGGGCGCAACTGGCAGTGGTAACGCTCCTGAGTCCGGACAGCATCGACCTGACCATCGCTACCCTCGACCATCCCGAGCAAGCACCGGCCGAGCGGCACATCTGGACCGACAGCCGCCTGCCGTGGCTGCACTTGGACGAACACTTGCCCGGCGAGGCTGAAGAATCCCTCTGATCAAAAAATAGACAGGTCCAGCGGCCGAACCGCGCCCATCCAGATTGCATGCTCGGTGTGATCGCGCAGATCGTCGCCGGTGTCCGGATGCAAGAACACCACCAGACCCTTGCGGTTGAGCGCCAGCCACGGCAGCACGTCGCCCAGCAGCTGCGGCTCGAACGCCAACTGGCAGCTCCAGTCCGGGTGCGGACCGACCGGACGCTCGTGGACGCGGCCCATTTTCAATGGAAACAATTGCGCCGCCTGCTCACACAGGGCTCGCGCCTGATCAATGGTGCCGGCATCGAAATAAACGTGGGCGTGGTAGCCCGTTATGCGTTGCATTTGAAATCCTCTTTCAGGTCGAGCTGATCACGCGGCACAGGCTGCGATTTTTTCACCATTCACACCGCAATCGAAGGCAATGACAGGCCCGACAACGACTCCGCGCTGCTGGCTTGCTCGGACATCAACCAGTCCACAAACTGTTGAATGAGCGCTCCGCGCCGTTTGCGCTGGGGCAGGACCACGTAGTAACCCAGCCTGGACATCGCCGTCTCGGCAATCGGTCGGCACAACAGACCTTGGCACAGCAAGTTATCCACAAGGTGGCGCCAGCCGATGGCCACACCCTGACCCCCTATCGCCGCCTGTATCAGCAGCGTGTAATTGTCGAAACGCAGCTGACCGGGCGCTGGAGGCGAGGTAATCCCCAGCTCCCGAAACACACCACTCCAGTCGAACCAATTACTGCTGTGTTCCCCACGCAGGTGCAGCAAAGGAAACTCCAGCAATGCCTGGGCCGGCAAGGGCAGGGTTCGTTCACCCAACAACTGCGGGCTGCACACCGGAAACACTTCCTCGCTGAACAGCCAATGGCTTTCACCCTGTTTGAAGCGGCCATCGCCGAACAGTATCGCCACATCGATATCGGTACGTAGCATGTTATGGCTGCGTTCACTGGTGACCAGGCTGACATCCACCTGCGGATTGGCCGCGTGAAAGCGATGCAGGCGCGGCATCAGCCAATAGGCGGCGAAGGCAAAATCCGTGGCGACCTGCAGCACCTCATGCTGATGTTGTGCGCTGATTGCACTCAATCCTGCGTCGATGTTCTGCAAACCGAGCTGAACCTGCTCGAAAAGAATCTGCCCGGCCTCGGTCAGTTCAATACCGCGATAAATGCGGTCGAACAATCGGGTCGCGAGTTGTTCTTCGAGGCGCTTGATCTGCTGGCTGATGGCCGGTTGCGTGGTGCCCAGTTCAACCGCCGCCGCCGTGAAGCTGCGCTGACGGGCCGCGGCTTCGAAGGCACGAAGCAGATCCAGTGACA
Source organism: Pseudomonas sp. S2_H10 (assembly GCF_054668285.1). Classification (NCBI taxonomy): domain Bacteria; kingdom Pseudomonadati; phylum Pseudomonadota; class Gammaproteobacteria; order Pseudomonadales; family Pseudomonadaceae; genus Pseudomonas; species Pseudomonas sp. S2_H10. The sequence continues at coordinate 3,675,417 of NZ_CP162754.1, read as the reverse complement.
GGTCACCAAGGGCGTCATACATAAGCTGTGCTTATCCTAGTCATTGCCGCGCGTGGGCTTTACCGCAAAGTGCGAGGGTTTCATTCTCAAAGCCAGCACTCTCGCATAAACATCCACTATGGAATGCCGCGATCACATGAAGCGCAAGAACATTCTTTTCATCATGGCCGATCAAATGGCCGCGCCAATGTTGCCGTTCTACGGTCCATCGCCCATCAAGCTGCCCAATCTAAGCCGCCTCGCCGCCCAAGGCGTGGTGTTTGACTCCGCCTATTGCAACAGCCCCCTGTGCGCGCCGTCGCGTTTCACCCTGGTCAGCGGCCAATTGCCGAGCAAGATCGGCGCTTACGACAATGCCGCCGATTTCCCCGCCGACGTACCGACCTACGCCCACTACCTGCGCCGCCTCGGCTACCGCACCGCCCTGTCGGGAAAGATGCACTTCTGCGGGCCGGACCAGTTGCATGGCTACGAAGAACGCCTGACCAGCGATATTTACCCCGCCGACTACGGCTGGGCGGTGAACTGGGATGAACCGGATGTACGCCCGACCTGGTATCACAACATGTCCTCGGTGCTGCAAGCCGGCCCGTGTGTGCGCACCAATCAGCTGGATTTCGACGAGGAGGTGGTGTTCAAGGCCCAGCAATACCTGTTCGACCATATCCGCGAAGATGGCGACCAGCCGTTCTGCCTGACCGTTTCGATGACTCACCCACACGACCCATACACGATTCCCAAGGCTTTCTGGGACCTGTACGACGATGCCGACATCCCGCTGCCTGCAACGCCGGATCAGCATGAACTCGACCCGCACTCCCAGCGTTTGCTCAAGGTCTACGACCTGTGGGACAAGCCACTACCTGTGGATAAAATTCGCGACGCCCGCCGCGCTTATTTCGGCGCGTGCAGCTATATCGACAGCAACGTCGGCAAACTCCTGCAAACACTCGAGGAAACCGGGCTGATCGATGACACCATCATTGTGTTTTCCGGCGACCACGGCGACATGCTCGGCGAACGCGGCCTCTGGTACAAAATGCACTGGTACGAAATGGCCGCACGGGTGCCCCTGTTGATAAGTGCACCGGGGCAATTCGGCGCCGCTCGGGTCAGCGCCAGCGTTTCGACCGCCGATCTGCTACCGACCTTCGTCGAACTGGCCGGCGGCTCGCTTGAACCGGGCTTGCCGCTGGATGGCCGTTCGCTGGTCCCGCACCTGCGAGGGCAGGGCGGCCACGACGAAGTGTTTGGCGAATACATGGCCGAAGGCACCATCAGCCCGCTGATGATGATCCGTCGCGGTGCCTATAAATTCATCTATAGCGAAGACGACCCTTGCCTGCTATTCGACGTGCACAATGACCCGCACGAACAGCAAGAACTCAGCCATTCGCCGCAACATCGCCAGCTGTTCGACGATTTTCTCGCCGAAGCACGGGCTAAATGGAGCATTCCGACGATTCATAACCAAGTACTCGCCAGCCAGCGGCGCCGACGTTTCGTGGCCGAGGCGCTGACCCTCGGCAAGCTGAAGAGCTGGGATCACCAGCCGCTGGTAGATGCCAGCCAGCAATACATGCGCAACCATATCGACCTCGACGATCTGGAACGTAAAGCACGTTATCCACAACCCTGCCAAAACCAATAATGTTAAGGGGAAGTCCATGCAAAGGTTATCCACAGTACTGACGGTCGGGCTCCTGGCCCTGGGCAGTGCATCGGCATTTGCCGATCAGAGCTGCGAGACGGTGAAGATGGCCGACCCGGGCTGGAGCGACATCGCCGCGACCAACGCCATCACCGGGTTTCTGCTGGACGGCATGGGCTACAAGGCCAAGGTCGACACCCTCGCGGTGCCGATCACCTTTGGCGGGCTCAAGGATGGCCAGGTCGATGTGTTCCTGGGGAACTGGATGCCGGCGCAGCAGGGTTTCTACGACAAGTTCGTGGCCAACGGCGATGTGACGCAACTGGCGAAAAACCTCGACGGCACCGAGTTCACCCTCGCCGTCCCGGATTACGTCTGGGACGCGGGTGTGCATGACTTTGCCGACCTGAACAAATACGCCGACAAGTTCGACCACAAGATCTACGGTATCGGGTCCGGCGCGCCGGCGAACATTTCGCTGCAGGAAATCATCAAGAAAAACGATTTCGACATGGGCCAGTGGAAACTGGTCGAGTCCAGCGAGCAGGCAATGCTGGCCGAAGTATCCCGCGCGGTGAAAAAACAGAAATTCGTGACCTTCCTCGGCTGGACGCCGCATCCGATGAACGTGCAACTGAAGATGCACTACCTCAAGGGCGGCGAGAAATACTTCGGTGACACCGGCAGCGTCCACACCCTGACCCGCAAAGGTTATGCACAGGCCTGCCCGAACGTCGGCAAACTGCTGACCAACCTGAGCTTCACCCAGGACATGGAGAACAGCATCATGGCCGAAGTGGTGAACAGGAAAGTCAGCAATGCGGACGCGGCCAAGGCATGGATCAAAGCCAACCCTGCGGTGCTGGATAAATGGCTCGATGGGGTGAAGACCGTGGATGGCAAGGATGCGTTGCCTGCGGTCAAAGCCAGGCTTTAACCCATCCCTGTGGGAGCGAGCTTGCTCGCGATAGCGGCGGGACAGTCAGCAGAGATGTTGAATGTGATTCCGTCATCGCGAGCAAGCTCGCTCCCACATTGGGCACATCGTTATCTCGTCCTGATACTCTTTCACAAAACCCCAACCGAGAGGCCCCATGGCCCTGCCAAGCCGCCATTCACTCTTTCCATTCCTCAGTTGGTTGCCCAAGCAAACCCGCGCCAGCGTCGGGCGCGACCTGATCGTCGGCCTCAGCGGCGCGATTCTCGCGTTGCCGCAATCCATTGCCTACGCGCTGATTGCCGGCCTCCCACCGGAATACGGCCTCTACGCCGCAATCATCCCGGTGCTGATCGCCTGCCTCTGGGGTTCGTCGTGGCATTTGATCTGCGGTCCTACGGCGGCCATCTCGATTGTCCTGTACGCCAGCGTCAGTCCCCTGGCCGTTCCGGCGACGCAGGACTACGTCACCGTGATCCTGTTGCTCACCTTCCTGGCCGGGATTTTCCAGTGGCTGCTGGGATTGCTGCGCTTCGGCGCCCTGGTGAATTTCGTCTCCCACTCAGTGGTACTCGGCTTCACTCTGGGTGCTGCCGTGGTGATTGCCATCGGTCAGCTGCCTAACCTGCTGGGGCTGGACTTGCCCAGCCAGGCCACTGCGCTGGACAGTTTCATCACCTTGTTGCGCCATCTCGGCGAAATGGACAAACCTTCGCTGGCACTGGGGCTGGCGACGGTAGTCGTGGGCGTGATCCTCAAGCTGTGGTTGCCACGCTGGCCGACGCTGTTGATCACTCTGGTGCTGGGTGCATTGCTGGTCTGGCTTTGGCCATCAATGTTCGGCCATGTGCAACTGGTCAGCGCCTTTACCGGCAAGCTGCCGCCTTTCAGTCCGTTGCCGCTGGACCTCGATCTGATCCTGCGCCTGCTGCCCAGTGCGGTGGCGGTCGGTATGCTCGGGCTGGTCACCAGTCTGTCGATTGCCCGCTCGATCTCGGCACGTTCGCAGCAATTACTCGACGCCAACCAGGAAGTTCGCGCCCAGGGCTTGTCGAACATCGTCGGTGCGTTTTTTTCCGGGTCGCTCTCAGCCGGCTCCTTCACTCGCTCAGGTCTGAGCTATGAAGCAGGGGCCTGTTCGCCCCTGGCGGGGATTTTTTCGGCATTGTGGGTAGCTCTGTTTGCGATCTTCGGCGCGAGCCTGATCGCACACATACCGATTCCCGCCATGGCTGGCAGCATTCTGTTGATCGCCTGGGGACTGGTGGACCATCGCGGCATTCGCGCGCTGTTGCGGGTCAGCCGCGCCGAATTTTTGGTCATGGCGCTGACCTGCGTCGCCACGCTGTTGCTGGAGTTGCAGACGGCGATCTACGCCGGCGTGCTGGCGTCGCTTTTTTTCTACCTCAAACGCACATCGCAACCACGGGTGCAGCACGTACGCGATGGCGAGGAAGATATTCTGCGGGTCGGCGGGTCGATCTTTTTCGGCGCCAGCCATTACCTGCAAGTGCGCCTGCAACGCATGCACGGCGCGCGGGTGGTGATCGAGGCGCAGCAGATCAACTTCATCGACTATTCAGGGGTGGAAATGCTCCATCAGGAAGCGCGGCGCCTGCTGCGCCAGGATCGCAGCCTGACCCTGCGCCGGGCCCGGCCGCAGGTGGTGGAAGAATTGAGGAAGCTGGAAGGGGCAGAGAAATGCCCGATCCGGTTTGAGGATTAATCCGACTTCACTCTGAACCCTGTGGGAGCGAGCTTGCTCGCGATAGCGGTATGTCTGGCATATCAATGCTGGATGTACTGCCGTCATCGCGAGCAAGCTCGCTCCCACAGGGGTTACAGGGCTAATTGTCGGCGAAGTTCGGCCAGCACCGGCGTCGTATCCGGGCGCACTCCGCGCCAAAGGAAGAAGGCTTCCGCCGCCTGCTCGGCCAGCATCCCCAAGCCATCCATCGCCACCGCAGCCCCGTGCTCACTGGCCCAGCGGCAGAATGAGGTCGGCTCCTTGCCATACATCATGTCGTAGCACACCGTTTTGCCCGGCTCGATCAGGCCGGGCGATATGGGCGGCACATCGCCTGTCAGGCTCGCGGAGGTCGCGTTGATGATCAGGTCCACCGACTCCTGCAACCAGTCATAACCACTGGCCGAGACCGGCCCCAGATCGCAGAACAGTTCCGCCAGCAATTCGGCCTTGTCCACCGTACGGTTGGCGATGATCACCGAGGCCGGCTGCTCGGCCAGCAACGGCTCCAGGGCACCGCGCACCGCGCCGCCGGCACCGAGCAGCAGGATGCGTTTGCCCTTGAGGCTGAACCCGGCGTTGACCTTCAGGTCGCGCACCAACCCGGCACCGTCGGTGTTGTCGCCCAGCAGACTGCCATCGGCCAGTTTGCTCAGGGTATTGACCGCACCGGCGCGCTGCGCCCGTGCCGTCAGGCTATTGGCCAATCGATAGGCCTCTTCCTTGAACGGCACCGTCACGTTGGCGCCGCGTCCTTCGAGGAAAAACGTCCGGGCACAAGTGGAGAAATCGTCGAGGGGTGCCAGCAGGGTGTTGTAGTCCAGCTTTTGCGCGGTCTGCTCGGCGAACAGGCGATGGATCAACGGCGACTTGCTGTGGCCAATCGGGTTACCGAATACGACATAACGGTCCATCAGGTTTCCTCGTTCAGGCTTCGGCCAACCAATCGCGGTCTTGCAGGAAATACTCGGTCAGGCGCGCTTCTTCGCTGCCAGGCGTAGCTTTCCAGTCATAACCCCAGCGCACTTGCGGCGGCAGCGACATCAGGATCGACTCGGTACGCCCACCCGATTGCAGGCCGAACAGCGTGCCGCGGTCGTAGACCAGGTTGAATTCAACGTAGCGGCCACGGCGGAATTCCTGGAACTCGCGCTGTTTTTCAGTAAACGCATCATTCTTGCGGCGCTGCACGATGGGCAGGTAGGCGTCGATGTACGCATCACCAATGGCGCGCATGAAGGCGAAGCTGGTGTCGAAGTCCCACTCGTTCAGGTCGTCGAAAAACAACCCGCCGATTCCCCGCGGCTCGTGACGATGCTTGATGTGGAAGTAGCTGTCGCACCAGGCCTTGTAACGCGGGTAGACGTCCGCGCCGAACGGCGCACAGGCCTGCTCGGCGACGCGGTGCCAGTGGATGCAGTCTTCTTCGTTGCCGTAATACGGGGTCAGGTCGAAGCCGCCGCCAAACCACCAGACCGGCTCTTCACCTTCTTTTTCGGCAATGAAAAAGCGCACGTTGGCGTGGGAAGTCGGCACGTGCGGGTTGTGCGGGTGAATCACCAGCGACACGCCGAGGGCTTCGAAACCACGGCCGGCCAGTTCCGGACGATGAGCGCTGGCGGAGGGTGGCAGACCGCTGCCGAATACGTGGGAAAAGTTCACGCCGCCCTTTTCAATCAATGCGCCGTTTTCGATCACGCGTGTGCGACCGCCACCGCCGGCCGGCCTGGTCCAGGCGTCTTCGACGAATTGCGTGCCACCGTCTTCGGCTTCCAGGGCGGCGCAGATACGGTCTTGCAGGTCGAGCAGGTAGGCTTTTACGGCCTCGGTGCGGGTCGTCATGTCTTCACCTTGAATCGGGCAAAACTACGCGGCGCTCCATCGGAGCGGGGGCCAGCGCAAATGGGCCCGTAGCATACCATCGCAAGTCGGCCCGTCGCAGTTGACGAAGATCAAGCTTAGGAGTCCGATAGGGAGCTTGGTAAAACGACCTATGGAGAGTTCTGATGGCAAAGCGTATCCAGTTCCGCGCCCATGGCGGCCCCGAAGTGCTCGAGTATGTGGATTACCAACCCGCCGAGCCAGGCCCGAAAGAAGTGCGCGTGACCAACAAGGCCATCGGCCTGAACTTCATCGACACCTATTACCGCAGCGGCCTGTACCCGCCGCCGTCCCTGCCATCGGGAGTCGGCTCGGAAGGTGCGGGCGTGGTCGAGGCGGTGGGCAGCGACGTGACCCGCTTCAAGATCGGCGATCGTGTGGCCTATGGCAGCGGCCCGCTGGGCGCCTACAGCGATGTGCATGTCCTGCCGGAGGCCAATCTGGTGAAACTGCCGGACGCCATCAGCTTCGAACAGGCCGCAGGCGTCATGCTCAAGGGCCTGACCGTGCAGTACCTGCTGCGTCAGACGTATGAACTCAAGGGTGGCGAAACCATCCTGTTCCACGCCGCGGCCGGTGGGGTCGGCTCTCTGGCCTGCCAATGGGCCAGGGCCCTGGGCGTGAAGCTGATCGGTACGGTCAGTTCGGCGGAGAAAGCCGCACTGGCCAAGGCCAACGGCGCCTGGGCGACCATCGACTACAGCCACGAAAACGTCGCCCAGCGTGTGCTGGAATTGACTGACGGCAAAAAAGTCCCGGTGGTGTACGACGGCGTCGGCAAGGACACCTGGCTGACATCACTCGACAGTGTCGCGCCGCGTGGGCTGGTGGTGAGTTTCGGCAATGCGTCCGGCGCGGTCGACGGCGTGAACCTGGGGATCCTGGCGGGGAAAGGCTCGCTGTACGTGACCCGGCCGACCCTCGGCACTTATGCGAACAACGCCGAGAACCTGCAACGCATGGCCGACGAGCTGTTCGAGATGATCATCAGCGGCAAGCTGACCGTGGAGATCAGCCAGCGCTTTCCACTGGCTGAGGCGGCGAAGGCGCAGACCGAGTTGTCGGCGCGTCGTACGACCGGTTCGGTTGTTTTGTTGCCTTGAGGACGCAATCGCTGGCAAGCCAGCTCCCACAAGGATCAGCGGTGACCACAAATTTTGTGAACACCAGAAGACACTGTGGGAGCGGGCTTGCCCGCGATAGGGGTCGCTTCGGTATCAGTCCGGGCGCACAACCCTGCCGGTGGCCAGATCGCGAATCACGCTCGGGTTCTTGCGCCCGCCCAGATTTCCACCCAGCACCAGATCCACCTGCCCCCGGAAATACTGTTCGACGCGAATCCGCGTACGCGCTGCCGGGCGCCCCTGCGGGTTGGCCGACGTCGACACCAGCGGCCCGACCAGCGCGCACAGGTCGCGCACCTGCGGATGATCGCTGACCCGCAGCGCCACGGTTTCATGCACGCCGGTAATCCACTCTGGCAGCAGGTTCTGGTGCGGCACCAGCCAGGTGTTCGGGCCAGGCCAGGTGCTGGCCATGCGGTCCATCCACAGCTCGGGGAAGTCCTCGAAAAGGAAATCGAACTGACGAATGTTGTCGGCAACCAGGATCAGCCCCTTGTCCACAGACCGGCCCTTGATCAGCAGCAGACGTTCCACCGCTTCCTCGTCCCACGGGTCGCAACCCAGGCCCCAGACTGCTTCGGTTGGGTAGGCAATCACCGCCCCGGCGCGAATTGCTTGCGCGGCTTGTTGCACACGCCAACTGTTGACCATGAAAAACACTCCAGAATAAGGCTCTGCGCAGTTTACCGATCTTGTTCATAAAACCTAGCTCACCCGCGCAAACCAGCGCCCGCTTTCGCACACGGCGCGGCCATCTATTTCCAGTTCCGTCAACGCCGCCAGCACTTTCGGCAAGGCCCAGCCGCTTGCATCGACCAGCGCTTCACTGGTCAGAGGCGCGGCATGCAGCAGCTTCAGCAGCGGGTGAGTGGTTACAGCGGTGCACGTTTCTGTGGATAACGACAGTCGTTGCCAGCCGCGCAAGGCTTCGAGGATATGCTCGATGGTTTCCACCAGCACCGCACCGTCACGGATCAACTGATGGCAGCCGCGTGCGCCCGGATGATGAATCGACCCGGGCATCGCAAACACCTCGCGCCCCTGTTCCGCCGCCAGCCTCGCCGTAATCAGCGAACCACTGGCGACACTTGCCTCGACCACCAGCACGCCAAGGGACAAGCCGCTGATGATCCGGTTGCGTCGAGGGAAGTTGCTCGCGGTCGGGCCTGCATCCAAAGGAAACTCCGAAAGCACGGCACTGCCCGAGGCAATCATCGCGTCTGCCAGGCGCCGATTGCGCTGTGGATAAAACTTCTCGAGCCCCGTGCCAAGCACGCCTACGGTTTGCCCGCCGACATCCAGAGCAGCCTGGTGTGCAGCGGCGTCAATGCCCAGGGCCAGGCCGCTGGTGATGACAAACCCGGCGCCCGCCAGGCTGCGGGAAAACGCCGCCGCGGTGTCCATCCCCGGCCGAGACGCGCGACGGCTGCCGACCATGGCCAGTTGGGGTTTTTCCAGAATGCCCGGATCGCCCGCGACAAATAACAGCGGCGGTGCATCGCTGATTTGTGCCAGCAGTGCCGGGTAGTCCGGTTGGTCAAACATCAGTAAATGCTGGCCCGGACGCTCAAGCCAGGCCAACGCATGGCTGGCGCCGTCGCGAATCTCGGGACTGCGCCGGGCCTCGGCACAGGCCAGTGGCAAACCCAACGCGCGCCAGGCACTGGCCGGTGCGCTGATGGCCTTGGATGCCGAACCGAAGGCTTCGAGCAGCTTCCTGAACCGCGCCGGACCGAGTTCCGGCACACGGTGCAGGCGTAATCGAGCTTCCAGTTCCGCAGGGGAAACCGGTGTAACGGCAGACGTCGACATGGATCATCCTTGATCGTTATGAGCACCCGTACAAACGGGAATAAGCTGTGGATAACTCTGTTGGTAACTTGTGCAGCAAGCTTATGGATTTCGCACCTTGTCCATCACCGACAGCGAACGCGAAGCGCTCAGCACCAGCCCGTAGCTGAGCTTGTCGTAGGTACGGAAAACCATCAGCAGACCGGCGCGCTCATCGGGAATCTTCAAGGGCTGGCCGGTGATCCGGTCGCGCACGGTTTCGCCGGTCTTCATCACCGCCAGCAGATTGCCTTCGGCCAGTCCGTCGCGCTGCCCCTTGTTCAGCGTAACCACGTCCAGTTCGCCGATCTGCGTGACCCCGCGCGGTACATCGATGATCAAACCGCTGATTTCGTGGCTCGGTGCGCTGGGTGCGTAGGTGGAATTGATCGAGCGCTCTTCGCCGCTGAACAGGCGGTCACCGAGGCGCACTTCCTGGGTGGTGCGCTGCAACTCCAGGGTGGCGACGTCACCTTCGATGGCCACGACCTCGCCGCCGCCGATGTCGTCGGCGTTGATCCCCAAAATCTCTTTGCTCTGCGGATCGGTGTAGACCTTGCCCTGGCGAAAGATGCCGTACACCGGCTGCGCCGGATCGAACTGACCACGGGCAAAGATGCGGTCACCCGCGCCGCTGAGCACACGCTCGGAATCGCCGGCGACGATATAGGGCGCCTTGGTGAAATCCTCGGCCTTGTCGACGATGCGGTTGCTCAGCAGAAAGCTGTTGATCGATTTCAGCGCGATGCCGGGGATAGCCTCGGTCACCGGGCTGCTGCGCACGTGAGGGGACAGCTTTATGGTGGGAATATCTTCCCGAAGTTGCACTTGCCCGTACGCCAGACCGGCCGAGACCAGAAGCGGCAGGGCGAGTAGTGATTTCCTCATGCGGTGAATCCCTTTATTATGTGCGTTCGCGTGAAACGCCAGAGCCCTCGGTGGCTCGCTCCCGGCTTGCTTGTCAAAACTTGCTTGTCAACAGAAGGGAGCTACGTTTTACAACGGTAGCCTGCAATTCTTCGGACCCGCCAGGCCATCGACCCGACCTTACTTCACACGTGCACTAATCAAGCTTATGGCCATTTTAAACATCCTCGAATTCCCTGATCCGCGTCTGCGCACTATCGCCAAGCCAGTGGCCGTAGTGGACGACGAAGTGCGTCAGTTGGTCGACGACATGTTTGAAACAATGTATGAAGCGCCTGGCATCGGCCTCGCCGCGACCCAGGTCAACGTGCACAAACGTATCGTCGTGATGGACCTCTCCGAAGACCGCACCGAGCCCCGAGTGTTCATCAACCCCGAGCTCGAACCGCTGACCGTCGACATGGGCCAGTATCAGGAAGGCTGCCTGTCGGTACCGGGCTTCTATGAAAACGTCGATCGCCCGCAACGAGTCAAGGTCAAGGCGCTGGACCGCGACGGCCAGCCATACGAACTGATCGCCGAAGATTTGCTCGCGGTGTGCATCCAGCACGAATGCGACCACCTCAACGGCAAATTGTTCGTCGATTACCTGTCCACGCTCAAACGCGACCGCATCAAGAAGAAACTGGAAAAGCTTCATCGCCAGAACGCCTGATGCCCATCTTCAAAGGCTTGCTGCGGCAAGCCTTTTCTTTTCAAGAGACGTCATCCATGACTGAGCCACTGCGCATTGTCTTTGCCGGCACCCCGGAATTCGCCGCCGAACACCTCAAGGCCCTGCTGAGCAGCCCTTACGAGATCGTCGCGGTCTACACCCAACCGGATCGTCCGGCCGGTCGCGGGCAAAAACTGATGCCGAGCCCGGTCAAGCAGCTTGCTCTGGAAAACAACATCCCGGTGTTGCAGCCGCCGACCTTGCGCAACGAAGGCGCGCAAGCGGAACTGGCCGCACTGCAACCGGACTTGATGGTGGTGGTCGCCTACGGCCTGATCCTGCCGCAAGTGGTGCTGGATATTCCGCGCCTGGGTTGCATCAACAGCCACGCCTCGCTGCTGCCGCGCTGGCGCGGTGCGGCGCCGATCCAGCGCGCCGTGGAAGCGGGCGATGCCGAAAGCGGCGTGACCGTGATGCGCATGGAAGCCGGCCTCGACACCGGGCCGATGCTGCTCAAGGTCACCACGCCGATCAGCGCCGCAGACACCGGCGGCAGCCTGCACGATCGCCTAGCCGAAATGGGCCCGCCGGCCGTGGTCCAGGCGATCGCCGGCCTCGCCGCCGGAACCCTGGAGGGCGAAGTCCAGGACGACAGCCTCGCTACCTACGCGCACAAATTGAACAAGGACGAAGCACGCATCGACTGGAGTCGCCCGGCGGTTGAGCTGGAGCGTCTGGTGCGGGCCTTCAACCCGTGGCCGATCACCCATAGCACCTTGAACGGCGAAGCCCTGAAAGTGCTGGCCGCGAACCTCGCCGAAGGCAAAGGCGCACCCGGTGAAATCCTCGGCGCCAGCAAGGACGGTCTGATCGTCGCCTGCGGCGAACAGGCCTTGTGCCTGACCCGCCTGCAGTTGCCCGGCGGCAAGGCGCTGAACTTCAGCGACCTGTTCAACAGCCGTCGCGAGAAGTTCGCCACCGGTATCGTCCTCGGTCAAGCGGTGGACGCTCAATGAATCCGCGTCTGGCCGCCGCCAAGGCACTTGCCGCTGTCCTGAGCGGAAAAGCTTCGCTCAACAGCTCCCTGCCGACGCAACTGGACAAGGTCGAGGACCGTGATCGCGGCTTCACCCAGGACCTGGCGTTCGGTACCGCGCGCTGGCAGCCACGCTTGTCGGCACTGGCGGCCAAGCTGCTGCAGAAACCGTTCAAGGCCGCCGACGCCGACGTCGAGGCGCTGTTGCTGGTCGGCCTCTATCAGTTGCTCTATACCCGTGTCCCGGCTCATGCCGCCATCGGGGAAACCGTCGGTTGCGCCGACAAGCTGAAAAAGCCTTGGGCCAAGGCACTGCTCAACGCCGTGTTGCGTAACGCTCAGCGCGAAAGTGAAACGATTTTCGCCGAACTGGAGCGTGATCCGGTGGTGCGCACCGCTCACCCACGCTGGCTGCAAAAATCCCTGAAGGCGTTCTGGCCTGAGCAGTGGGAGGCCATCTGTGCGGCGAACAACGCGCATCCGCCGATGATCCTGCGGGTCAATCGTCGCCATCACAGCCGGGATGCCTACCTCGGCCTGTTGACCGACGCCGGTATCGCCGCGACTGCGTGTGTCTATAGCCGCGACGGTATCGTGCTCGAAGCCGCCGCCGACGTCCGCAGCCTGCCAGGGTTCGCCGAAGGCTGGATCAGCGTGCAGGACGAAGCCGCGCAACTGGCCGCCGACCTGCTGGATCTGGCGCCGGGGCAACGGGTACTGGACGCCTGCTGCGCACCGGGTGGCAAGACTTGCCATATTCTCGAAGCCGAGCCGCAACTTGCCGGCGTGGTAGCGGTGGACCTGGAAGCCAAACGACTGGTGCGCGTGCGCGAGAATCTCGAACGCCTGAAACTGAGCGCCGAACTGATCGCCGCCGACGGCCGCGACACTCAGGTGTGGTGGGACGGCAAGCCGTTCCAGCGCATCCTGCTGGACGCGCCATGCTCGGCCACCGGCGTGATTCGTCGTCACCCGGACATCAAGCTGACCCGCCAACCCGACGACATCGCCGCGCTGGCGCTGTTGCAAGGCGAACTGCTCGATGCCATGTGGACCACGTTGGAGGTGGGCGGCATTCTGCTGTACGCCACTTGCTCCACGCTGCCGACCGAAAACACTGAAGTCATCGAAGCGTTCCTGGCCCGCACGCCGGGCGCCCGTGAACTGGACCTCGCCACGGCGGCCGGCATCAAGCAGCCCCATGGTCGCCAGTTACTGGCCCGGGAAGGCGGCCACGACGGGTTCTACTACGCCAAGCTGATCAAGATCGCCGCCGCTCGCGGTTAAACGGATTCAATGGAGTGACTGGATGAAAATCATCATCCTCGGTGCAGGGCAGGTCGGCGGCTCGCTGGCAGAACACCTGGCCAGCGAAGCCAACGACATTACCGTGGTCGATACCGATGGCGAGCGCCTGCGCGATCTCGGCGATCGCCTGGACATCCGTACCGTTCAAGGTCGCGGTTCGTTCCCGACGGTACTGCGCCAGGCCGGCGCCGATGACGCCGACATGCTGGTCGCGGTGACCAACAGCGATGAAACCAACATGGTCGCCTGCCAGGTCGCCCACACGCTGTTCCACACCCCGACCAAGATCGCCCGGGTGCGCGAAGCCGCGTACCTGACCCGCGAAGAGCAGTTGTTCCAGAACGAAGCGATTCCGGTGGACGTGCTGATCAGCCCCGAACAAGTGGTCACCAACTACATCAAGCGCCTGATCCAGCATCCCGGCGCCTTGCAGGTGATCGACTTCGCCGAAGGCAAGGCGCAACTGGTGGCGGTGCGGGCGTACTACGGCGGGCCTCTGGTGGGCCAGCAACTGCGGCAGTTACGCGAACACATGCCGAACGTGGAAACCCGCGTCGCGGCGATTTTCCGTCGTGACCGGCCGATCCTGCCCCAGGGCGATACGGTGATCGAGGCCGACGACGAGGTGTTTTTCATCGCCGCCAAAGCGAACATTCGCGCGGTGATGAGCGAAATGCGCCGTCTCGACGAAACCTATAAACGCATTGTCATCGCCGGTGGCGGACAAATCGGCGAGCGTCTGGCCGAAGCCATCGAAAGCCGCTATCAGGTCAAGATCATCGAGATGAACCCGGCACGCTGCCGTCATCTCTCCGACACCCTGGACAGCACGGTGGTGCTGCAGGGCAGTGCTTCGGACCGCGACCTGCTGATGGAAGAGAACATCGCCGACGCGGACCTGTTCCTGGCCCTGACCAACGACGACGAAGCCAACATCATGTCTTCGCTGCTGGCCAAACGCCTGGGTGCGAAGAAGGTGATGACCATCATCAACAACCCGGCTTATGTCGACCTGATCCAGGGTGGCGACATCGACATCGCCATCAGCCCGCAACTGGCGACCATCGGCACCTTGCTGGCCCACGTGCGCCGGGGCGACATCGTCAGCGTGCACTCACTGCGCCGGGGCGCGGCGGAAGCCATCGAGGCGATCGCCCATGGCGATGCGAAATCGAGCAAGGTGATCGGCAAGGCCATCGAGAACATCGGTTTGCCGCCAGGAACCACGATCGGCGCGATCATCCGCGATGAAGAAGTGATCATCGCCCACGACGACACCGTGATCGAAGCGGGCGACCATGTGATTCTGTTCCTTGTGGATAAAAAGCATATTCGCGATGTGGAGAAGTTGTTCCATGTGGGGTTGAGCTTCTTCTGATCCTGATTTTTTCAGTGCCTGCATCGGCCCTATCGCTGGCAAGCCAGCTCCCACAGTTTTTTGGTTGTTTACAAATATGATGCACACCAGAGAACCCTGTGGGAGCTGGCTTGCCAGCGATGGCGGCGTCAAAGACGAAAAAAACATCCCCTGATACCCGCAGAAAAGGAATCCACCCCATGATCGAATCCCTGGAAAAAATGCTCGCCAAGGGTGTGGATAACGCTTTGCTGCGCTTCGGCCTGGGCAAGGGTTATCTGGATCTGGGGGAGAACGCCAAGGCAGCGGAGCATTTCCAGCGCTGCGTCGAATTCGATCCGAAGTATTCGGCGGCGTGGAAACTACTGGGTAAGGCCCATCTGGCGCTGGCGGACTTTGCGGCCGCGCGCCAAGCCTGGGAACAAGGCGTGGAAGCCGCTCGCAACCATGGCGACAAGCAGGCAGAAAAGGAAATGACGGTGTTCCTGAAGAAGCTCGACCGCCAGGCGCACTGATCAGAGATAACGCAAACCGATGCCCTCGGCATCCACCTGCACCACTTCCATGCGCACCCGCGGCGCACCTGTGGGCAAGTCCTGCACCTGACCGTAGACCACTGCGCCCGGGGGCAGCGTCGACAGTTGCGGATGCTTGACGTAGACGCCGGTGGTCGACAGGTTGCGGGTCTGGCCCAGGCAATCGCCGATGCTTTCATGACTGATCTTGATGCGGAATGACTTGCGGTGTTCGGACATCTTCTGCGCCCTTGAATGAACGGTTGTGGATAACCCCGAATGCAGGGTTATCCACAGATCATGCCAATTGAATCAATACCAACGCTCTTCACCCGGTGGACGCTTCTTGAAGCGCTTCATGCTCCACATGTACTGGCTCGGGTAAGCGCCGACATAACGCTCGACCACCTTGCTCATGGCTGCACAGGACTCCGCCGTATCGGTGCTGTACATGGCTTCTGGCGCGGCTTCGAGGATGACTTTGTAGCCCGAACCGTCCGGCAGGCGCAGGGCATGCAGGAACACGCCGACCGCCTTACCACCGGCGAGCATGTTCGGCACGAACTTGCTGGTCAGCGCCTGGGTGGCGAAGAACGGCACGAAGATCCCGGCGGATTCGGACGGTTCCGGGTCAGCGGGAATGCCCACTGCACCACCTTTGCGCACTTCCTTGATGACGCTGAGGATGCCTTCCTTGGTGGAGGCAGCGACCTTGTTACCCAACTGCACCCGTTGCTTTTGCAGCAATTCATCCACCGCCTTCAACTTCGGCGGACGATAGAAAATGATCGGCTTGCACTGGCTGCAATAGAAGTGGTTCAGCACTTCCCAGTTGCCCAGGTGGCTGGTGATGCCGACCACGCCTTTGCCGGAGGCGAGGGCGTCCTTCAACACGTCGAGGCCTTCGACCTCGCGCACCAAGTCGATGGAGCGCTGGGCCGGCCAGATCCAGGCGCAGGCGCTTTCGGTCAGGGACTTGCCGATGTCCTTCAGGCTCTGTCCGACCAAACGTTCACGCTCGGCGGGGTCCATGTCCGGAAAACACTTGGACAGATTGATCCGTACCACGTCGCGGGAACGGTTCGGGGTTTTCCACATGACCCAGCCAATCGCCGAGCCCACGGCCTGCACGGCCCGCCACGGAAGCAGGGCAAACAGCCGCAGAGCGCCTACCAGCAAGGCGCCTTTCAACTTATCCACAGGTCACTCCTGATCTTGTGCTGTGCGCGAATCGGCCATTCTAACCGCCGTTGGCCAGCTGCGCGTAGCGGTCGCAATCACGGGTGTGATCCATGACCATGCCCGAGGCCTGCATCAGCGCGTAGCAAATGGTCGGCCCGACGAAGGTGAAGCCGGCTTTTTTCAGGCCTTTGCTCATCTCGACAGCGACCGGCGTAACGGCCGGCACTTCGCTGCGATCCTTGAAATGATTGATCACCGGCGTACCACCGACGAAGGACCAGAGAAACCCCACCGGGTCCTCCAGCGCCAGCCAGGCCTGGGCATTGCGCCGGGCGGCGTTGAGCTTCAGGCGATTGCGGATGATGCCCGGATCGAGCATCAACTCGTCGATTTCGGCATCGCTCATCTGCGCCACGCGCTGCACGTCAAAGCCGAACATCACCTGACGATAACGCTCGCGTTTGCGCAACACGGTGATCCAGGAAAGCCCGGCCTGGAACCCTTCGAGCAAAAGCAACTCGAACAAACCCTGCGCATCGCGTAGCGGCGTGCCCCACTCCTGATCGTGATAAGCCATGTACAGCGGATCTTCGGAACACCAAAAGCAGCGTGGCATAAGGCTCCAGGGGGCGTGCGCAGCAACGAATCGGGTATACTCCCGCTCTTTAAATCGCAGCCCAAGAAACAGGTGAATTTCGTGAGCCAGCCTACGCCAGCCGTGCGTACCTTCCAAGACTTGATCCTCGCCCTCCAGCAATACTGGGCCGAGCAAGGTTGTGTGGTACTTCAGCCCTACGATATGGAAGTAGGCGCCGGCACTTTCCACACCGCAACGTTCCTGCGCGCCATCGGCCCGGAAACCTGGAACGCCGCCTACGTGCAGCCAAGCCGCCGTCCGACTGACGGCCGCTACGGCGAAAACCCGAACCGTCTGCAGCACTACTACCAGTTCCAGGTGGTCCTGAAGCCGAACCCGGACAACTTCCAGGAACTGTACCTGGGCTCCCTCAAGCACGTCGGCCTGGACCCACTGGTCCACGACATCCGCTTCGTCGAAGACAACTGGGAATCGCCGACCCTCGGCGCCTGGGGTCTGGGCTGGGAAGTCTGGCTCAACGGCATGGAAGTGACCCAGTTCACCTATTTCCAGCAAGCGGGCGGCATCGAGTGCTACCCGGTGACCGGCGAGATCACCTACGGTCTCGAGCGTCTGGCCATGTACCTGCAAGGCGTGGACTCGGTCTACGACCTGGTCTGGGCTGACGGCCCGATGGGCAAAGTGACCTACGGCGACGTGTTCCACCAGAACGAAGTGGAGCAGTCCACCTACAACTTCGAACACGCCAACGTCGACAAGCTGTTCGAACTGTTCGATTTCTACGAAAGCGAAGCCAAGCGCCTGATCGAACTCGACCAGCCGCTGCCGTTGCCGAGCTACGAAATGGTGCTGAAGGCCTCCCATACCTTCAACCTGCTGGATGCGCGCCGGGCAATTTCCGTGACTGCGCGTCAGCAATACATCCTGCGTGTACGCACCCTGGCGCGTTCCGTTGCGCAAGCCTACCTGCTGGCTCGCGCCAAGCTGGGCTTCCCGATGGCGACCCCGGACCTGCGTGACGAAGTACTGGCCAAGCTGGAGGCTGCACAATGAGTGCTCTGGATTTTCTGGTTGAACTGGGCACTGAAGAACTGCCACCCAAAGCCCTGAACACCCTGGCCGAGGCGTTCCTCGCCGGTATCGACAAGGGCCTGCAAGCCGCCGGCCTGAACTACGAGAGCAAAACCGTCTACGCCGCCCCGCGCCGCCTGGCCGTGCTGATCACCGCACTGGCCACCCAGCAGCCGGACCGCAGCATCAACCTAGATGGCCCGCCACGTCAGGCCGCGTTCGATGCCGAAGGCAACCCGACGCAGGCAGCCCTGGGGTTTGCCAAGAAGTGCGGCGTCGAGCTGAGCGAAATCGATCAGAGCGGCCCGAAACTGCGCTACAGCCAGAGCATCGCCGGCAAGCCGACCGCCAGCCTGCTGCCGACCATCGTCGAAGATTCGCTGAACGACCTGCCGATCCCGAAACGCATGCGTTGGGGTGCACGCAAGGAAGAATTCGTTCGTCCGACCCAATGGCTGGTGATGCTGCTCGGTGACCAGGTCATCGACTGCACCATCCTCGCCCAGAAGGCCGGCCGCGACTCCCGTGGTCACCGCTTCCATCACCCGGAAAACGTGCGCATCGGTTCGCCGTCCAGCTACCTGGCCGACCTGCGTGCCGCCTACGTTCTGGCCGACGCCAACGAGCGTCGCGAGATCATCAGCAAGCGCACCGAAGAGCTGGCCACCCGTCAGGAAGGCACGGCGATCGTACCGCCAGCCCTGCTCGATGAAGTGACCGCGCTGGTCGAGTGGCCAGTGCCGCTGGTGTGCTCGTTCGAGGAGCGTTTCCTCGACGTGCCGCAAGAAGCCCTGATCACCACCATGCAGGACAACCAGAAGTACTTCTGCCTGCTGGATGCCGACGGCAAGTTGCTGCCACGTTTCATTACCGTGGCCAACATCGAAAGCAAAGACCCGCAGCAGATCATCGCCGGTAACGAGAAAGTGGTTCGCCCACGCCTGACCGACGCCGAGTTCTTCTTCAAGCAAGACAAGAAGCAGAAACTCGAAGACTTCAATCTGCGCCTGCAAAACGTGGTGTTCCAGGAAAAACTCGGCAGCGTCTACGACAAGGCCGAGCGCGTATCCAAGCTGGCCGCGTTCATCGCCCAGCGCATCGGCGGCAACGCTGCGTGGGCAGCCCGTGCTGGCCTGCTGTCCAAATGCGACCTGTCGACCGAGATGGTCGGTGAGTTCCCGGAGATGCAAGGCGTCGCCGGTTACTACTACGCCCTCAACGACGGCGAGCCGGAAGATGTCGCCCTGGCCCTGAACGAGCAGTACATGCCGCGCGGTGCCGGCGCTGAACTGCCAGCCACCCTGACCGGTGCGGCCGTGGCCATCGCCGACAAGCTCGACACCCTCGTGGGTATCTTCGGCATCGGCATGTTGCCGACCGGCAGCAAAGACCCGTATGCCCTGCGCCGCGCCGCACTGGGCGTGTTGCGTATCCTGATCGAGAAACAACTGGATCTGGACCTCAACGACGCCGTGGCCTTCGCCGTGAATGCGTTCGGGACCAAGGTCAAGGCTGCCGGCCTGAACGAATCGGTGCTGGAGTTCATCTTCGATCGCCTGCGTGCCCGTTACGAAGACGAAGGCGTCGACGTCGCCACCTACCTGTCAGTACGTGCCCTGAAGCCGGGTTCGGCCCTGGACTTCGATCAGCGCGTGCAAGCGGTAGAGGCCTTCCGCAAATTGCCGGAAGCCGCTGCCCTGGCTGCGGTGAACAAGCGCGTGTCGAACTTGCTGAGCAAGGTCGAAGGCTCGGTGCCTACCGTCGTCGAAGCCAAGTACTTCGACAATGCCAACGAGTTCTCCCTGTACTCGGCGATCCAGCAGGCTGACCAGGCTGTACAGCCGATGGCTGCAGCGCGTCAGTACAGCGAATCGCTGGCACGCCTGGCCGCCCTGCGCGAGCCGGTGGATGCGTTCTTCGAGGCGGTAATGGTCAATGCGGAAGACGCCAACGTGCGCGCCAACCGTTATGCCTTGCTGGCGCGCCTGCGTGGGCTGTTCCTCGGCGTCGCCGATATTTCGTTGCTGGGGTAAGACTGTTTGAAACTGCTGATTCTCGATCGGGACGGAGTGATCAATTACGACTCCGACGCTTACATCAAGTCGGTGGAGGAGTGGATTCCGCTCCCCGGCTCGATCGAAGCCATCGCGCAGTTGAGCAAGGCCGGCTGGACGGTAGCGGTCGCTACCAACCAGTCGGGCATCGCTCGCGGCTATTACGACCTCGCCACCCTGGATGCCATGCACGAGCGCTTGCGCGCACTGGTGGCGGAGCAGGGCGGTGAAGTCGGGCTGATCGTCTACTGCCCGCACGGGCCGGACGAAGGCTGTGATTGCCGCAAGCCGAAACCCGGGATGTTGAAAACCATCGCCGCTCATTACAACGTGTCGCTGACCAATCTCTGGTTCGTCGGCGACAGCCTTGGTGACCTGGAAGCCGCCAAAGCCGTCGATTCACAGCCAGTTTTGGTAAAGACCGGGAAAGGCGAAAAGACTTTGGGCAAGACCCTTCCGGTTGGCACATTGATTTTTGACGATTTGGCGGCGATTGCCGCAGAACTTATCCACAATTAAAGTGCTTCGATTGTTCCTGACCAAGGATTGATCGGGGGTGCGCTTTATATAAGGCGGGCAATTCCCGCAACGGTAAACGTCACCATGTCGATATTGCAGGCCATCAGAACCTTCCTCTTCTACTTTCTGCTGGGCACCAGCTCGTTGCTTTGGTGCAGCCTGAGCTTTTTTATCGCGCCGTTTCTGCCATTCAAGGCACGTTATCGCTTCATCAACGTGTACTGGTGCCGCTGCGCCTTGTGGCTGAGCAAAGTGTTCCTGGGCATCCGCTACGAAGTGAAGGGTGCCGAGAACGTACCTGAAAGACCTTGCGTCATTCAGTCGAACCACCAGAGCACATGGGAGACGTTCTTTCTCTCTGCTTACTTCTCACCGCTGAGCCAGGTGCTCAAACGTGAATTGCTCTATGTGCCGTTCTTCGGCTGGGCCATGGCCATGCTGCGACCGATCGCCATCGATCGCGACAACCCGAAAGCCGCGCTCAAGCATGTGGCGCAGAAAGGCGATGAGTTGCTCAAGGACAATGTCTGGGTGCTGATCTTCCCCGAAGGCACGCGCGTACCTTTCGGCACCGTCGGCAAGTTCTCGCGCGGTGGCAGCGCCTTGGCGGTCAACGCCGAATTGCCGGTGCTGCCGATTGCGCACAACGCCGGCAAGTTCTGGCCGAAAACCGGTTGGGCGAAGAAACCGGGCGTCATCACTGTGATCATTGGCGAGCCGATGTATGCCGCAGGCATCGGACCGCGAGCCATTGCCGAATTGAACGACCGGGTGCAGGCGTGGAACGAGCAGATGCAACGGGAAATGGGCTCACTGCCACCGACTCCGCAAGCGCCGGTTTCAAACGATCAGGTGGCTGTCTGAGATTCTGTGGATAACCTGTGTACCGTTTCATTGAAAACCGTCGCTATTTGCACGTAACTTTATGATTTTTTTACATATTTCTTTGAATGATAAAAATCATAAAAACGTGCATAAGTTTTTTTAGGACGTAAAAAAGCCGGCTGATATAGCCGGTTTTTTTATATCCACAATTCCTCCGCCTTCACTCCGTGAACAGCGGAAATTGCAGCCTGAATGTCGTGCCCCGACCCACCTCGCTCTGACACTCGATTCGCCCGCCGTGCCGATCCACAACGGCCTTGACCATCGACAATCCCAAGCCCACGCCATCGATACCCTGGGCGGAAGAAAAGCGCCTGTATTGGCTGAACAGCTCGGGCAACTCCTCCGCCGCGATGCCTTTGCCCTGATCGATGAGTTCACAGGTCAGCCAGCCGTCGCGCTGACTGACGTGCAAACGGATACGAGTGCCTGGAGCGCTGTACTTGATGGCATTTTCCAGCAGATTGAACAGTGCCCGAGTCAGCAGCGCCTGATCCGCCAGAACCAGACTTTCCTGCGCCTGCTCCTCAACCTGATGGGCCAGTTCGATCTGTTTCAACTGCGCAATGGGCAGCGCCTGATCGAACACATCCAGCACCAGCATCGCAAACAGGCTCGGCTGAAACTGATAAGCGTCGGACTCGGCCCTCGCCAGTAGAACAAAACCGTCAGTCAACTCCAGCGCCCGACGAACCTGTAGTTCGATTTGAGCAAAGAGCGGCGAATCACCCCCCACTTGATGACGATGGACATCAAGCAACGCGAGGATGGCCGAGTGAGGTGCCCGCAGGTCGTGAGACAAGAATCGCAGCAGCACCGCACGCTGTTCCTCCGCATCGCGCTCGACACTCAAATCAGTCAGGTTCCATAGCCAGCCGACCGGCACCTCACCGTCCACCGGCAATAGCTCGGCGCGCTCCAGCCGCAGGCTGCGTTCCTTGAGGTCGCGGAACTCCAGCAGCGGCAGCGTCGACAAGGGCGAATCCGACCCGCGGTTCATATCCGGACAACCCAGCTGTTCAAGTCGCTTCAGCACATCATCGCCGACCAGTTCCCCACCAAACAGATCACGGGCCTTGCGATTGCCGAGCAGAATCCGTCCCTGGGGATCGCTGATCAATGTAGCCACCGGCAGGTATTCCAGGCCATCGGCAATGAATCGGTGGGTATCGCGGGTCAGGCTCATGGCTTGTTCCAGCGCGACGATTTGATTCTGCAAACTGTCGCCACCGGGATGGAGGGTACGACGGCGCTCGGGAAACACTTTCGGCTCGCTGTCCAGCCGTGCCAGTTCCCAACCGAAATAGGTCAGCACCACACTGAGGCGTCGCCAGTTCCAGATCAGGTAACCAAACAGCATCCCCAAGACTGCAGGCGTCGGAGACCACCACCAGCGCCTGAATTCCGCAAGACCGGCACTGGTCAGCAGCGCGCACGCCATCCCCGTGAGCGTCAACCAGAGCGCCAGCCGCGGACGCCACCACAACAGGCCAAGTACGCACGTCACCAGACCAAGGGAAAACAAGGCGCTCAGGCCTGGGGAAGCATCGTTCAGGTTGATCTGCGCGCGGTAGGACAGCAGTGTCGTCAACGGCAGCAACACAAAGCTTATCCACAGCCACTCGCGCAGCAATTGCCGAAACAATCGCTGTACCTGGCTTGGCTCTCGGCTTTCGCGGCGGCGCTGGTCAGTCATGGCCAAGCGGGCAGGGCGGGGTATAAGGTTTCATGGTTCCTGTGTCTTAGGCGTCGACTCAAGAATCATAGCGGACGCTGCGACCAACGGCGGGCCGCTGACTTTCACTGTGTCGATTGAGCCGCTATCGTCGATACAGAGCTGCCCAGGCGACAAGGAATCACCGTATATGCGCGTTGCGATTCTGGACGATGAGCCCGCCGAACTACGCCGGGTCGAACAAACCCTGCAACAGATGAGCGAAGCCGGAGAGCAGCCGTGGTCTTTGCACAGCTTCGAACGGGCCAAAGACCTGTTGCGCCAACTGCGTCGGGAAACCTTCGACCTGCTGATCCTCGACTGGCAACTGCCCGACCTAACGGGCCTGTCACTGCTGCAATGGACCCGCGAACACATGGAAGCGCCGCCGCCGGCAATCATGCTCACCAGTCGTGACGGCGAAAGCGATATCGTTCAGGCCCTGAATGCTGGCGCCGATGACTACGTCAGCAAGCCGTTCCGCCCCAATGAACTGAAGGCCCGCGTTGGCGCGGTCCTGCGTCGACATGGCCAACAGCGCACAACGGCCGAAGGCTTGGGCTTCAATGACCTGGTGTTCGACGACGCCGAGCTGACCGTCACTCGCGACGGCAAACCGATCGTCATGACCGAACGCGAATACCGCCTGGCGCATTGCCTGTTCAGCAACCTCGGCCGGCCGCTGTCGCGCGATTACCTGTACGAACGATTCTGGCCCCATGAAGAAATATCGTCGTCACGCCCACTGGATACGCACATCTATCGTCTGCGCAACAAACTTGGGCTGACGGCGGATCGCGGCTGGCAGCTGCTGACGATTTATGGGTATGGGTATCGGCTGGAGAGTGTGACACCGGCGAACGAATGAAACGCAGGCAATAAAAAAGGCCAATGCAGATGCATTGGCCTTTTTCGTTGGCACCGACCGGGATCAGAAGTCCAGGTTGGACACCGCCAAGGCGTTGCTTTCGATGAAGTCACGGCGTGGTTCGACCGCATCACCCATCAGGGTGTTGAAGATCTGATCCGCGCCAATGGCGTCTTCGATGGTCACTTTGAGCATCCGGCGCTGGCTTGGGTCCATGGTGGTTTCCCACAGCTGATCCGGGTTCATTTCGCCCAGACCTTTGTATCGCTGGATGGTGTGGCGTTTGGTGCTTTCAGCCATCAGCCATTCAAGGGCTTCCTTGAACTCGGTCACCGGCTTCTTGCGCTCGCCACGCTGGATGTACGCGCCGTCGTCCAGCAGGGTGCTCAGTTGAGCGCCTAGCGAAACCACAGTCTTGTAATCGTTACTGCCGAAGAAGTCGCGGTTGAAGGTGACGTAGTTCGACAGGCCGTGGGAGATCAGTTCGACCTCTGGCAGCCAGACGTTACGTTCACGGTCTTCACGCAGGCTGGCTTTGTAAACCAGGCCGGACTTCTCGACGGTGCGCAAGCGAACTTCGTACTGAGCCAGCCAATCCTGCATCGCTGCGTGATCGGACAGTTGCTCCATGCTCACCGCAGGCAGGTAGATGAAGTGCTCGGTCAGCTCCTGTGGGTACAGGCGCGACAGACGCTTGAGGGTCTTCATCACCAGACGGAAATCATTCACCAGACGCTCAAGCGCTTCACCGGAGATACCGGGTGCTTCTTCGTTCAGGTGCAGGCTCGCATCTTCCAGGGCCGACTGGGTCATGTACTCTTCCATGGCCTCGTCGTCTTTGATGTATTGCTCCTGCTTGCCCTTCTTGACCTTGTACAGCGGTGGCTGAGCGATGTAGATGTAGCCGCGTTCGATCAGCTCCGGCAGCTGACGGAAGAAGAAGGTCAGCAGCAGGGTACGGATGTGCGAACCGTCGACGTCAGCATCGGTCATGATGATGATGTTGTGGTAACGCAGCTTGTCGATGTTGTACTCGTCGCGGCCGATGCCGCAGCCCAGCGCGGTGATCAAGGTGCCCACTTCCTGGGAAGAGATCATCTTGTCGAAGCGCGCCTTCTCGACGTTCAGGATCTTGCCCTTCAGCGGCAGGATGGCCTGGGTCCGACGGTTACGTCCCTGCTTGGCGGAGCCGCCAGCAGAGTCACCTTCCACGAGGTACAGTTCGGAAAGGGCAGGGTCTTTTTCCTGGCAGTCAGCCAGTTTGCCCGGCAGCCCGGCGATATCCAGCGCGCCTTTGCGACGGGTCATTTCACGGGCTTTACGCGCCGCTTCACGAGCACGTGCCGCATCGATCATCTTGCCGACGACCAGCTTGGCTTCGTTCGGATTTTCCAGCAGGAAGTCGGAGAAGTACTTGCCCATTTCCTGTTCGACCGCGGTCTTCACTTCGGAAGACACCAGCTTGTCTTTGGTCTGGGAGCTGAACTTCGGATCCGGCACTTTTACCGAAATGATCGCGGTCAGGCCTTCACGAGCATCGTCACCGGTGGTGGCGACCTTGTGCTTCTTCGCCAGGCCTTCAGCTTCGATGTAGGTGTTCAGGTTACGCGTCAGTGCGGAACGGAAACCCACCAGGTGAGTACCGCCATCGCGCTGTGGAATGTTGTTGGTGAAGCACAGCAGGTTCTCGTTGAAGCTGTCGTTCCACTGCAGGGCGATTTCCACGCCGATGCCGTCTTCACGCTGGATGTTGAAGTGGAACACCTGGTTGACCGGGGTCTTGTTGGTGTTCAGGTATTCAACGAACGCACGCAGGCCGCCTTCGTATTTGAACAGTTCTTCCTTGCCGCTGCGCTCGTCCTTGAGGACGATGCCGACACCGGAGTTGAGGAAGGACAGTTCACGAATCCGCTTGGCCAGGATGTCCCAGCTGAAATGGATGTTCTTGAAGGTTTCGCTGGAAGCCTTGAAGTGGATCTGCGTACCGGTGGTTTCGCTGTCGCCAACGATTTTCATCGGCTCTTGCGGAACACCGTGGACGTAAGTCTGTTCCCAGATCTTGCCGCTACGGCGAACGGTCAGGACCAGCTGTTCCGACAGGGCGTTAACGACCGACACACCCACGCCGTGCAGACCGCCGGAGACCTTGTAGGAGTTGTCGTCGAACTTACCGCCGGCGTGCAGCACGGTCATGATGACCTCGGCTGCCGAAACGCCTTCTTCCTTGTGAACGTCTACCGGGATGCCACGGCCGTTGTCGCGAACGGTGATGGACTCATCCGGGTGGATGATGATGCTGATGTCGTCGCAGTAGCCGGCGAGGGCTTCGTCGATCGAGTTATCGACCACCTCGAACACCATGTGGTGCAGACCGCTACCATCATCGGTGTCGCCAATGTACATACCGGGACGTTTGCGTACGGCATCCAGGCCTTTCAGCACTTTAATGCTCGTTGAGTCGTACGTATTTTCTTCGCTCAATGCCTTCACTCCCGATGGTCGTGGGTCTGGGTGATACGGCCCTGTTCCACGTGGAACAGTGCGACTGGCGTTTCCGTCTGCCAGCCTTCCCTCAATAATTCGTGATCTACACAGGTGATAAATACCTGGCAGCGTAAGTCTTCCAACAAGCGGCAAAGCGCGCGACGGTGCTGCTCGTCCAGTTCGGACGGCAAGTCATCCACCAGATAAATACACTGACCGCGTCGAGCCTGGCTGACCAAGTGCCCCTGGGCAATCCGTAATGCGCAAACCACCAACTTCTGCTGGCCACGGGACAAGATGTCCGCGGCGTTGTGTGCGCCCAGTCTGAGGCGCAAATCAGCACGTTGTGGTCCGGCCTGGGTGTGCCCTATTTGCTGGTCCCGCTGTAGAGACCCGGCGAGCACAGCACTCAATTCACGGTCCTTGTCCCAGCCGCGGTAATAGCTGAGCGTCAAGCCTTCAAGCTCAACCAGTTCGCTCAAGGTTTGTTCAAAGACTGGTTTCAAGGCTTTGATATAGGCGCGGCGGTATTCATCAATTTCAGCGCTGGCCTGGCACAGTTCCCTGTCCCAAACCGCTTGCGAAACGGCGTCAAGTGTACCATGCCGCAGCCAAGAGTTTCTCTGGCGCAGGGCCTTCTGCAAGCGCTGCCAGGTTGACATGAAGCGCGGTTCCACGTGGAACACGCCCCAATCGAGAAACTGTCGGCGAATCTTCGGTGCCCCTTCCAGCAATCGAAAGCTGTCCGGGTTGATCAGTTGCAGCGGCAGGATCTCGGCCAGTTGGGCTGCGCTGCGCGCGTTCTGCCCATCGATCCGGATCTGGAATTCACCCTGGCGATCCCGCGAAATGCCCAAGGCGCTCTGCCCACCCTCAGCCAGTTCAACCTGGCCAAACACCGTGCAGGCAAGCTGTTCGTATTGAATGACCGGTAACAGGCGGGTGCTGCGAAACGAACGGGCAAGCCCCAGCAGATGGATGGCTTCCAGAACACTGGTTTTGCCGCTGCCGTTGGCGCCGTAAAGGATATTGATGCGGGGAGAGGGGGAGAAGGTCACCGGGTGCAGATTGCGCACCGCGGTGACCGAGACGCGACTTAAGGACATCTAGCTTCTGCTGGGCATGATTACAGACGCATCGGCATGACGACGTAGGCCGAGTCGTCGTTGTCCGATTCCTGCACCAGCGCACTGCTGTTGGAGTCGGACAGGATCAGACGAACCTGCTCGGTGGTCATCACGCCCAGTACGTCGAGCAGATAGCTCACGTTGAAGCCGATTTCCAGGGAGCCGCCGTTGTATTCAACGCCCACTTCCTCTTCCGCTTCTTCCTGCTCCGGGTTGTTCGCCTGGATCTTCAGCTGACCGCTGGCCAGTTGCAGACGGATACCGCGGTACTTCTCGTTGGACAGAATCGCGGTACGGCTGAACGCTTCGCGCAACGCCTGGCGATCACCCAGTACCAGCTTGTCGCCGCCTTTTGGCAGAACGCGCTCGTAGTCCGGGAATTTACCGTCGACCAGTTTCGAGGTGAAGGTGAACTCACCGGTGGTGGCGCGGATATGGTGCTGGCCCAGCACGATGCTGACATTGCCGTCCGGCTCGGTGAGCAGGCGCGCCAGTTCGAGGATACCTTTGCGCGGCACGATGACCTGGTGACGATCCGGCTGACCGATATCGGCCTGCATCGAGCACATGGCCAGGCGGTGACCGTCGGTGGCCACGGCGCGGATCACGCCGGCAGACACTTCCAGCAGCATGCCGTTGAGGTAGTAACGCACGTCCTGCTGGGCCATGGCGAAGCTGGTGCGCTCGATCAGACGACGCAGCTTGCTTTGCTCCAGGCTGCAGGTCAGCGAACCCGGGCCTTCTTCTACAGTCGGGAAATCGTTGGCCGGCAATGTCGACAAGGTGAAGCGGCTACGGCCAGCCTTGACCACAAGCTTCTGCTCATCGACCTTGATATCGATCAGCGCATCGTTCGGCAGGCTTTTGCAGATGTCCATCAGCTTGCGCGCCGGCACGGTGATGGAACCCGGATCCGCCGGCTCTTCGAGTTGAACACGACCGACCAGCTCGACTTCCAGGTCGGTACCGGTCAGCGACAATTGCTGGCCTTCGACAACCAGCAGCACGTTGGAGAGCACCGGCAAGGTCTGGCGGCGTTCGACGACGCCTGCGACCAGTTGCAGGGGTTTCAACAGGGCTTCGCGTTGAATGGTGAAATGCATGGTCTAGTCCCTTGCCTTAATTAGCTGCGCTGGTGTTCATCAAGTGGTCAGTGTACGCAGCAGGTTCTTGTAGTCCTCGCGGATGTCCGCGTCGGATTCCTTAAGTTCGTTGATCTTGCGGCAGGCGTGCAAAACAGTCGTATGGTCGCGGCCGCCAAACACATCGCCGATTTCCGGCAGGCTGTGGTTAGTCAACTCTTTGGACAAGGCCATTGCAACCTGACGCGGACGTGCGACCGAGCGAGAACGACGCTTGGACAGCAAGTCGGAGATCTTGATCTTGTAGTACTCGGCGACGGTGCGCTGAATGTTATCCACAGAGACCAGTTTATCCTGCAACGCCAACAAGTCCTTCAGGGATTCGCGAATCAGCTCGATGGTGATATCGCGGCCCATGAAGTGCGAGTGGGCGATCACGCGTTTGAGCGCGCCTTCCAGCTCACGGACGTTGGAGCGAATGCGCTGGGCAATGAAGAACGCGGCGTCGTGTGGCAGATCGACCTTGGCCTGATCGGCCTTCTTCATCAGGATCGCCACGCGGGTTTCCAGCTCCGGCGGCTCGACCGCTACGGTCAGGCCCCAGCCAAAGCGGGATTTGAGGCGCTCTTCAAGGCCTTCGATTTCTTTCGGGTAGCGGTCACTGGTGAGAATGACCTGCTGGCCACCTTCGAGCAGGGCGTTGAAGGTGTGGAAAAACTCTTCCTGGGAACGCTCCTTGCGGGCGAAGAACTGAATGTCATCGATCAGCAAGGCATCCACCGAGCGGTAGAAGCGTTTGAACTCGTTGATCGCGTTCAGTTGCAGGGCCTTGACCATGTCCGCCACGAAACGCTCCGAATGCAGGTACACCACCTTGGCATTCGGGTTCTTCTTTAATAGATGGTTACCCACAGCGTGCATCAAGTGGGTTTTACCCAGGCCGACACCACCATAAAGGAAGAGCGGGTTGTACCCGTGCTTGGGGTTGTCCGCCACCTGCCAGGCGGCGGCGCGCGCCAGTTGGTTGGATTTACCTTCAACGAAATTCTCAAAGGTAAAGGTACGGTTCAGGTAACTGGTGTGCTTGAGCGCACCTTCAACCTGCACGGTACGTTGCTCGGCGCGCACCGGGGCCTGTTGCGAACTGGCGCCGGCCATCGGGTCGAAGCTGTCACGGGAAGGTTCTTCCTCGTTTACCTCGGCCGTTTTTTGCGTGGCGCGTTTGGTCGAAGCCGCGGCAGGTGCCGGCGCTGGCGAACTGGCGGGTGCCTGTGCAGCCTGGGCCTGGGAAGCCGCAGCTGCCAGGGGAGCATTGGGCGCGGCACGGGGTGCCGAACTGCGTTTGCTGCCTATTAACAAGGAAAGCGCAGGCGCCATGCCGTTGCCGTGCTCATCGAGCAATTCGAGAACACGCCCCAGGTACTTTTCGTTGACCCAGTCCAGAACAAAACGGTTGGGTGCATAGACACGCAACTCGTCGCCTTCGGCTTCGACCTGTAGTGGACGGATCCAAGTGTTGAATTGTTGGGCAGGCAGCTCATCGCGCAAAAGCTCCACGCACTGCTGCCAAAGTTCCACTGACACGGATATCCCCTAAGTTGAAAGCCGGTGAGGCAAAAACAAGCGGCCATTGTAGCGGCCAGACGCCGACTTATCCACACGAAGGTGGTTCATCGACCAAGAACAATCAGGGATTTATACGCAAAAAAGACGACCAATGGTCTGTGCATAAGCTCTGTGGATAACCGGGGTTAAGGTCATTGCACAAGTGGGGGCGAAACTCGGTGGATAACCGGCCTGTGGATAAAGCGGCTTTCCACCCACAGGTTATCCGACAGTGCAGCACAGGCTGAACACGGTTTTCCACTGTAGTTGTCATTCTCTGTACATCAGGTAAAACAAGGGTTGAATCGACTTATCCACAGAAGGAGGCGAGCCTAGCTTTTATAAGCTTTACAGAAAAGCTTTAAATACTTTCCTTTCTTATTTTTATATTTACCGACGGTTCCTTCAGCGCAAAACGCCTGGAGATCTATTTATAAGGAAACGCTGGTTGGAAATTGACCTGAAGGCTTGCTTTCTCTAGAATCCCCGGTCTCTTAAAACGGGGGCCATTCCGGCCCGTTGTGGACGAACCAGGTAACACGACAATGAAACGTACTTTCCAACCAAGCACTATCAAACGCGCTCGTACCCACGGCTTCCGTGCTCGCATGGCTACCAAGAACGGTCGTGCCGTTCTGTCGCGTCGTCGCGCCAAAGGTCGTGCGCGTCTGGCAGTTTGATAAGCCGGCACTGGAGGTGAGTCAGGACTTCAGTCGGGAAAAGCGTCTGCTTACTCCCCGGCAATTCAAGGCAGTCTTTGACTCCCCTACCGGCAAGGTTCCGGGGAAAAATCTCCTGCTCCTTGCGCGCAACAACGATCTTGATCACCCCCGTCTCGGGTTGGTTATCGGGAAAAAGAGCGTAAAGCTCTCCGTCGAGCGCAATCGCCTCAAACGTCTGATGCGCGAATCGTTTCGCCTGAACCAGGATTCACTGGTCGGTTGGGACATCGTTATCGTCGCGCGCAAAGGTTTGGGTGACGTAGAAAACCCCGAATTGATTCAGCATTTCGGCAAACTCTGGAAACGTCTGGCTCGCAGTTCGCCGGTACCAGCAGTCAAAACCGAAACTGTAGGGGTAGACAGTCCCGATGCGTAAACTGGCACTCGTTCCGATCCAGTTTTACCGCTATGCCATTAGTCCTCTGATGGCCAGTCACTGTCGTTTCTACCCCAGTTGTTCCTGCTACGCGTTAGAAGCCATCGAAAATCATGGCCTTCTTCGCGGTGGCTGGCTGACCTTTCGTCGTTTAGGTCGCTGTCATCCGTGGAATCCCGGTGGTTATGACCCGGTTCCACCTATCCCTACCTCCCGTTCTTCTTCGATGGCCGAGTAATCATGGATATCAAACGCACGATCCTGATCGTCGCCCTGGCAATCGTGTCCTACGTTATGGTTCTTAAATGGAACCAAGACTATGGTCAGGCTGCCTTGCCGACTCAGAATGTTGCCTCCAGTACGACTGCACCGGGCCTGCCGGAAACGGCAACTGGCTCCAACGCTTCCGCCAGTGACGACATTCCACGTGCTGCAAGCGACACCAGCGCACCTGCCGAAACGCCGGTGGCTGTGAGCAAGGACCTCATCCAGATCAAAACGGATGTACTGGACCTGGCTATCGACCCACAAGGTGGCGATGTTGCCCAGTTGACCCTGCCGCTGTATCCGCGTCGCCAGGATCACCCGGAAATTCCGTTCCAGCTGTTCGATAACGGCGGCGAACGTACTTATCTGGCGCAAAGCGGTCTGATCGGCACCAACGGTCCGGATGCAAATCCGGCCGGTCGTCCGGTTTATTCCTCGGAGAAGAAGGTTTATCAACTGGCTGACGGTCAGGACCAATTGGTCGTAGACCTGAAGTTCAGCAAGGACGGCGTCAACTACATCAAGCGTTTCACCGTGAAACGCGGCCTGTATGACGTAACCGTTTCCTACCTGATCGACAACCAGAGCGCTCAGCCCTGGACCGGTGCGATGTTCGCCCAGTTGAAGCGCGACGCCAGCGCCGATCCATCGTCGACCACGGCTACCGGCACCGCGACTTACCTGGGCGCCGCCCTGTGGACAAGTTCTGAGCCGTACAAGAAAGTGTCCATGAAGGACATGGACAAGGCAGCGCTCAAAGAAACCGTCACTGGCGGTTGGGTTGCCTGGTTGCAGCACTACTTCGTGACCGCGTGGATTCCGGCCAAGGGCGAAAACAACGTCGTCCAGACCCGTAAAGACAGCAAAGGCAACTACATCATCGGCTACACCGGCCCATCGATGAGCGTTGCACCGGGCGCCAAGGCCGAGACCAGCGCTGTTCTGTACGCAGGTCCGAAAAGCCAGGCCGTGCTCAAAGAGTTGTCCCCAGGTCTGGAACTGACCGTCGACTACGGCATTCTGTGGTTCATCGCCCAACCGATCTTCTGGTTGCTACAACACATCCACGCCATTGTGGGTAACTGGGGCTGGTCGATCATCTTCCTGACCATGCTGATCAAAGGGATCTTCTTCCCGCTGTCGGCTGCCAGCTACAAATCCATGGCGCGCATGCGTGCAGTGGCACCGAAACTGGCCGCGCTGAAAGAGCAACATGGCGATGACCGGCAGAAAATGTCGCAAGCCATGATGGAGCTGTACAAGAAAGAGAAGATCAATCCGCTGGGTGGTTGCTTGCCAATCCTCGTGCAGATGCCGGTTTTCCTCTCGCTGTACTGGGTTCTGCTGGAAAGCGTTGAAATGCGCCAGGCGCCGTTCATGCTGTGGATCACTGACCTGTCGATCAAGGATCCGTTCTTCATTCTGCCGATCATCATGGGCGCAACCATGTTCATCCAGCAGCAGCTGAACCCGACTCCTCCGGATCCGATGCAGGCCAAGGTGATGAAGCTGATGCCAATCATCTTCACCTTCTTCTTCCTGTGGTTCCCGGCTGGTCTGGTGCTGTACTGGGTAGTGAACAACTGCCTGTCGATCGCCCAACAGTGGTACATCACACGTAAGATCGAAGCGGCCGCTAAAGCAGCTGCCTGATTTACACTGTGCATAACCACTCAAAACGCCCCCTAGTGGGGCGTTTTGCTATCTGTCACTTTTGTCTGGATACCGGTTTATGAGCGTTCCTCGTGAAACCATCGCAGCCGTCGCCACCGCCCAGGGCCGTGGCGGTGTAGGCATCGTGCGTATTTCCGGGCCGTTGGCCAGCGTTGCGGCCAAGGCCTTCAGTGGTCGCGAGCTCAAGCCGCGATTTGCCCACTACGGTGCGTTCTTCGGTGAAAACGACGAAGTACTGGATCAGGGCATCGCGCTGTATTTTCCCGGGCCAAACTCGTTTACTGGCGAAGATGTCCTGGAACTACAGGGTCACGGCGGCCCGATCGTTCTGGATATGTTGCTCAAGCGCTGCCTGGAACTGGGTTGCCGGCTCGCCCGACCGGGGGAATTCAGTGAACGCGCCTTCCTCAACGACAAACTGGACCTTGCCCAGGCCGAAGCCATTGCCGACCTGATTGAAGCCAGTTCTGCCCAGGCGGCGCGAAACGCGTTGCGCTCCCTGCAGGGCGCTTTCTCGTCACGTGTGCATAACCTCACCGAGCAACTGATCGGCCTGCGCATTTATGTCGAAGCGGCCATCGATTTCCCGGAAGAGGAAATCGACTTCCTCGCAGATGGCCACGTCCTGAGCATGCTCGACAAAGTGCGCGACGAGTTATCCACCGTCATGCGCGAAGCCGGGCAGGGCGCCTTGCTGCGTGACGGCATGACCGTGGTGATTGCCGGTCGTCCGAATGCCGGTAAATCCAGCCTGCTCAATGCGCTGGCCGGGCGTGAAGCGGCGATCGTGACCGAAATTGCCGGTACCACCCGCGATGTACTCCGTGAACATATCCATATCGATGGCATGCCGCTGCACGTGGTGGATACCGCCGGTCTGCGCGATACCGATGACCATGTGGAAAAAATCGGCGTCGAACGTGCCTTGAAAGCCATCGGCGAAGCGGATCGGGTGCTGTTGGTAGTCGATGCCACTGCACCGGAAGCCCTTGATCCGTTTGCATTGTGGCCGGAGTTTCTCGAAACCCGTCCCGATCCCGCGAAAGTGACCCTGATTCGCAATAAGGCTGACCTTACGGGTGAAGCCATTGCCATGGAGATCAGCGAGGACGGTCATGTCACCATCAGCCTTAGTGCCAAGTCCGCAGGTGCTGGCCTGGAACTGCTGCGCGATCACCTCAAGGCCTGCATGGGCTACGAGCAAACGTCCGAAAGCAGCTTCAGTGCTCGCCGGCGGCACCTGGAGGCGCTGCGTCATGCCAGTGCTGCCCTCGAGCATGGCCGCGCGCAATTGACCCTGGCCGGTGCCGGCGAGCTGTTGGCCGAGGATTTGCGCCAGGCTCAGCAATCGCTTGGTGAAATCACTGGCGCCTTCAGTTCCGACGATCTGTTGGGGCGAATCTTCTCCAGCTTCTGCATCGGTAAGTAACCCGCCTGTTGTTCACAGACAGGCCATTCGTGCCTGTCTGCTCCCTCCTTTTGTGAATAAACCCTCCAGTGCCGAGCGGACATTGTCTGCTTGAGCTGAATTTTCGTGCGCGGATTTTGAGCAAACGACGTTTTTCTGTGGATTAAGCCCTGTGAATAACCGCCACTAAGGTCAGTTGATAACAGGGCCTGAAAACTGGATATAACCACCCCTGTGGATAAGCACCTCTTTCATCCACAGGCTTACCCCGGTTATCCAAGGGCCTCATTGGCACATGAACACAGGGTTTTGAATCTCTGTACACATTGAAAATAAAGGCCTGTAAAGATCTATCCACAGAAAGTCAGGTACATAGAAATAAACATAAAAACAAAGATTTAATAAATTTCTTTCTTTTTAATTTCTATAACTCCGACTTTTCCACAGCTGGTTAAATTTTGTGCAAAGGGTTCTTTAGGAAGGGCGAAGTCCCTATACTTGTCGACCAGGTCCAAAAACCTGAGCTCAAACTATTCCTGAATTACCTACTTAAGCAGGCACGAGGTGCGTGGTGGATTTCCCTTCCCGTTTTGAAGTGATCGTCATCGGCGGCGGTCATGCCGGTACCGAGGCAGCACTGGCCTCAGCACGTATGGGGGTTAAAACCCTATTGCTGACGCATAACGTGGAAACCCTCGGTGCCATGAGTTGCAATCCGGCCATTGGCGGGATCGGCAAAAGTCACCTGGTCAAGGAAATCGATGCCCTGGGTGGCGCGATGGCCATTGCTACCGACAAAGGTGGGATCCAGTTTCGCGTGTTGAACAGCCGCAAAGGCCCGGCCGTGCGTGCAACCCGTGCACAAGCAGACCGGGTTCTGTACAAGGCCGCTGTCCGCGAAATCCTGGAAAACCAGCCGAACCTGTGGATATTTCAACAGGCAGCCGATGACCTGATCGTCGAGCAGGAACAAGTGCGTGGCGTAGTGACCCAAATGGGCCTGCGTTTTCTCGCCGACTCGGTGGTTTTGACCACAGGCACCTTCCTCGGTGGACTTATCCACATCGGTTTGCAGAATTTTTCCGGTGGTCGCGCCGGTGATCCGCCATCGATCGCGCTGGCTCACCGCCTGCGTGAACTGCCGCTGCGCGTGGGTCGCCTGAAAACCGGTACACCGCCGCGTATTGACGCCCGCTCTGTGGATTTCTCGGTAATGACCGAGCAAGCCGGCGATACACCGATCCCGGTGATGTCGTTCATGGGGTCCAAAGAGCAACATCCGCGGCAAGTCAGCTGCTGGATTACCCACACCAACGCCCGCACCCACGAAATCATTGCCGCGAACCTCGACCGTTCGCCGATGTATTCCGCTGCCGGTGAGATCGAAGGCATCGGCCCGCGTTATTGCCCGTCGATCGAAGACAAGATCCATCGCTTTGCCGACAAGGAAAGCCATCAGGTCTTCATCGAACCGGAAGGTTTGACGACAAACGAGCTGTATCCGAACGGGATATCCACATCCCTGCCGTTCGACGTGCAATTGCAGATCGTGCAATCGATCCGCGGCATGGAAAACGCGCACATCGTGCGTCCGGGCTACGCCATCGAGTACGACTACTTCGACCCGCGCGACCTGAAGTACAGCCTGGAAACCAAAGTCATCGGCGGCCTGTTCTTCGCCGGGCAGATCAACGGCACCACCGGTTACGAAGAAGCCGGCGCCCAGGGTTTGCTTGCCGGGACCAACGCTGCACTGCGAGCACAAGGCAAAGAGGCCTGGTGCCCGCGTCGCGACGAGGCCTACATCGGTGTACTGGTCGACGACCTGATCACCCTCGGTACCCAAGAGCCGTACCGGATGTTCACCTCCCGTGCCGAATACCGTTTGATCCTGCGTGAAGACAACGCCGACCTGCGCTTGACCGAAAAAGGTCGCGAACTGGGTCTGGTCGATGACGCGCGCTGGGCGGCTTTCTGCAAAAAACGCGAAAGCATCGAACTGGAAGAGCAGCGCCTGAAGAGCACCTGGGTTCGCCCGGGCACCGAACAGGGCGATGCGATTGCCGAAAAATTCGGCACGCCGCTGACTCACGAATACAACCTGCTCAATCTCTTGAGCCGTCCGGAAATCGACTACGCTGGTCTGATCTCCGTCACTGGCGGTGGCGCAGAAGATCCACAGGTTGCCGAACAGGTCGAGATCAAGACCAAGTACGCCGGTTACATCGATCGTCAACAGGATGAAATCGCCCGCCTGCGAGCCAGCGAAGACACCAAACTGCCTGTGGATATCGATTACACGAATATTTCCGGTCTCTCCAAAGAGATCCAGAGCAAGCTCGGTGCGACCCGTCCAGAGACTTTGGGCCAGGCTTCGCGTATCCCGGGCGTAACGCCGGCAGCCATTTCGCTGTTGATGATTCATTTGAAAAAACGCGGCGCGGGCCGTCAGTTGGAGCAAAGCGCTTGAGTTCGTTGGTCACTTCGCAACATGCAGAAGAGTTATCCACAGGTGCCCGCCAGCTTGGCGTCACGCTGACAGACACCCAGCACGCGCAACTGCTGGGTTATCTGGCCCTGTTGATCAAATGGAACAAGGCCTACAACCTCACCGCCGTGCGTGATCCGGACGAAATGGTCTCCCGCCATCTGCTCGATAGCCTGAGTGTGATGTCGTTCATCGAAAACGGTCGCTGGCTCGACGTCGGCAGCGGCGGCGGCATGCCTGGCATTCCGTTGGCCATCCTGTTTCCCGAGTCCCAGGTGACTTGCCTGGACAGCAACGGCAAGAAAACCCGCTTCCTGACCCAGGTCAAACTCGAACTCAAACTGGATAACCTGCAAGTTATCCACAGTCGCGTCGAAGCCTTCCAGCCTGCCCAGCCGTTCAACGGGATCATTTCCCGGGCGTTCAGCAGCATGGAGAACTTCAGCAACTGGACTCGCCACCTCGGCGATAGCGAAACACGCTGGCTGGCAATGAAGGGCGTTCATCCGGCCGATGAGCTGGTAGCATTGCCGGCAGACTTCCACCTCGATAGCGAACACGCCCTGGCCGTACCTGGTTGCCAAGGCCAACGCCATCTGCTGATACTGCGCCGCACGGCATGATTGGGAACACAAGCAAGAATGGCTAAGGTATTCGCGATAGCGAACCAAAAGGGTGGCGTGGGCAAAACCACCACCTGCATCAACCTCGCAGCATCCCTGGTCGCGACCAAGCGCCGGGTGCTGTTGATCGACCTTGATCCACAGGGCAACGCCACCATGGGTAGCGGTGTGGATAAACACGGCCTGGAAAACTCGGTCTACGACCTGCTGATCGGCGAATGCGACCTGGCCCAGGCCATGCACTACTCCGAACACGGTGGTTACCAGCTGTTGCCGGCCAACCGCGATCTCACCGCGGCCGAAGTGGTTCTGCTGGAAATGCAGATGAAGGAGAGCCGCCTGCGCAGTGC
Source organism: Pseudomonas sp. S2_H10 (assembly GCF_054668285.1). Taxonomy (NCBI): domain Bacteria; kingdom Pseudomonadati; phylum Pseudomonadota; class Gammaproteobacteria; order Pseudomonadales; family Pseudomonadaceae; genus Pseudomonas; species Pseudomonas sp. S2_H10. The sequence goes on along the minus strand of NZ_CP162754.1, from coordinate 3,637,352 downwards.
GCTGGCGCCGATCCGCGAAAACTACGACTACATCCTGATCGACTGCCCGCCGTCGCTGTCGATGCTGACCTTGAACGCACTGGTTGCCGCCGACGGGGTGATTATCCCCATGCAGTGCGAGTACTTCGCCCTCGAAGGCTTGAGCGACCTTGTGGATAACATCAAGCGCATCGCCGAGCTGCTGAACCCGAACCTCAAGGTCGAAGGCCTGCTGCGCACGATGTACGACCCGCGCCTGAGCCTGATGAACGATGTCTCGGCGCAGCTCAAGGAACATTTCGGCGAACAGCTCTACGACACCGTCATTCCGCGCAACATCCGTCTGGCCGAAGCGCCAAGCTACGGCATGCCGGCGCTGGCGTACGACAAATCCTCGCGCGGTGCCGTTGCCTACCTGGCACTGGCGGGCGAAATGGTTCGTCGTCAGCGCAAAAACTCACGCATCGCCGCCGCTCAGGCAACTTAAGGAATCCCCATGGCCGTCAAGAAACGAGGTCTCGGACGAGGACTGGATGCACTGCTGAGTGGTCCGACCGTCAGCTCGCTGGAAGAACAAGCGGCGCAAGCCGATCACCGTGAGCTGCAACACTTGCCACTGGACTTGCTCCAGCGCGGCAAGTACCAGCCGCGTCGTGACATGGATCCGCAGGCGCTCGAAGAGCTGGCGCAGTCGATCAAGGCCCAGGGCGTCATGCAGCCCATCGTGGTGCGCCCGATCGGCGCTGGCCGCTTCGAAATCATTGCCGGTGAACGCCGCTGGCGTGCCAGCCAGCAGGCCGGGCAGGAAACCATCCCGGCGATGGTTCGCGATGTACCCGATGAAACCGCGATCGCCATCGCGCTGATCGAGAACATCCAGCGCGAAGACCTCAACCCGATCGAAGAAGCGGTGGCCCTGCAGCGCTTGCAGCAGGAGTTCCAGCTGACCCAGCAACAGGTGGCCGAGGCTGTGGGCAAGTCCCGGGTGACCGTGGCGAACCTGTTGCGCCTGATTTCGTTGCCGGAAGTCATCAAGACCATGTTGTCCCACGGCGACCTGGAAATGGGTCATGCCCGTGCTTTGCTCGGTTTGCCGGAAAATCAGCAGGTCGAAGGGGCGCGACATGTTGTCGCACGCGGGCTGACCGTGCGCCAAACCGAGGCACTGGTTCGCCAGTGGTTGAGTGGTAAACCGGAGCCTGTGGAAGCGGCAAAACCGGACCCGGATATCGCCCGTCTCGAACAGCGCCTGGCCGAGCGCCTAGGCTCTGCGGTGCAGATTCGCCACGGTAAGAAGGGTAAGGGGCAGTTGGTGATTGGCTACAACTCCCTGGACGAGCTTCAAGGCGTACTCGCACATATCCGCTGAAACATTTCCTCATGTAGCGCGCAGTCGGAAATCACTACCTGACAGTTGAATAGGGGCAGAACCGCCCCTATACTCTGCGCGCATTTTGTCGGCACAAATTATGCCAAGTTAGTGAATTTCGGCAGCCGACCATTGGAGAGTAAAAGTGATGGAAACCCGCACGCCAAACCGCCTGCCCTTCCATCGCCTGGCAGTTTTTCCGGTGTTGATGGCTCAATTTGTCGTGTTGCTGATCGCCGCTTTGGCGCTCTGGTACCGATATGGAGTCGTTGCCGGGTACTCCGGACTCTGCGGAGGCCTGATAGCCTTGCTACCCAATGTTTATTTCGCTCACAGGGCATTTCGGTTTTCCGGCGCCCGAGCAGCCCAGTCCATCGTCCGGTCATTTTATGCCGGCGAGGCAGGCAAACTGATTTTGACGGCAGTGCTGTTTGCACTGGTGTTTGCAGGTGTGAAGCCACTGGCGCCGATTGCAGTATTCGGTGCCTTCGTGCTGACTCAGTCGGTCAGCTGGTTCGCTCCCCTGCTGATGAGAACAAGACTTTCGAGACCTTAGGGCGTTTGAGGCAACCATGGCAGAAACAACCGCTTCGGGCTATATCCAGCACCACTTGCAGAACCTGACCTTCGGTCAGCACCCTACCGGCGGCTGGGGCTTTGCCCACACCGCAGCAGAAGCCAAGGAAATGGGCTTCTGGGCTTTCCACGTCGATACTCTCGGCTGGTCGGTCGCTTTGGGTCTGATCTTCGTTCTTCTTTTCCGCATGGCGGCAAAGAAGGCGACTTCCGGTCAGCCTGGTGCTTTGCAGAACTTCGTTGAAGTTTTGGTCGAATTCGTCGATGGCAGCGTGAAAGACAGCTTCCATGGCCGTAGCCCGGTGATTGCACCGCTGGCACTGACCATCTTCGTCTGGGTGTTCCTGATGAACGCCGTCGACCTGATTCCGGTCGACTGGATTCCTCAGCTGGCCATGGCGATCTCCGGCGATCCGCACATTCCATTCCGTGCCGTATCGACCACTGACCCGAACGCTACCCTGGGCATGGCCCTGTCGGTGTTCGCGTTGATCATTTTCTACAGCATCAAGGTCAAGGGCATCGGCGGCTTCATCGGCGAACTGACCCTGCACCCGTTCGGCAGCAAGAACATCTTCGTTCAGGCCCTGCTGATCCCGGTGAACTTCCTGCTGGAATTCGTGACCCTGATCGCCAAGCCGATCTCCCTGGCTCTGCGTCTGTTCGGCAACATGTACGCCGGCGAGCTGGTCTTCATTCTGATTGCTGTGATGTTCGGCAGCGGTCTGCTCTGGCTTAGTGGCCTGGGCGTTGTTCTGCAGTGGGCGTGGGCTGTGTTCCACATCCTGATCATCACCCTGCAGGCGTTCATCTTCATGATGTTGACCATCGTTTACCTGTCGATGGCACACGAAGAAAACCATTAAGACCAGTCTCGACTAGTCTGATGTCCTTCCCGGTCAAACGGGAAGGTGCTCCTGACGGGGCATCTGAAACGATTTGTTTTACCGCTTTAATCTAAAAAACCTAAACCATACGACGTAAAAGTCGGGAGGAAAGATGGAAACTGTAGTTGGTCTAACCGCTATCGCTGTTGCACTGTTGATCGGCCTGGGCGCACTGGGTACCGCAATTGGTTTCGGCCTGCTGGGCGGCAAGTTCCTGGAAGGCGCAGCGCGTCAACCAGAAATGGTTCCAATGCTGCAAGTTAAAATGTTCATCGTTGCCGGTCTGCTCGACGCCGTAACCATGATCGGTGTTGGTATCGCTCTGTTCTTCACCTTTGCGAACCCGTTCGTTGGTCAGATCGCTGGCTAATTACTCGGATCTTCCGGGTAATTTGGTGTGATGGACAACGTAACTGCGAGGTGTTGGCGTGAACATTAATGCGACCCTGATTGGCCAGTCCGTTGCGTTCCTGATTTTTGTACTGTTCTGCATGAAGTTCGTATGGCCTCCGGTCATCGCGGCTTTGCACGAACGTCAAAAGAAGATCGCTGATGGTCTGGACGCTGCCAGCCGAGCAGCTCGCGACCTGGAGTTGGCCCAAGAGAAAGCGGGTCAGCAACTGCGCGAAGCGAAAGCTCAGGCAGCTGAAATCATCGAGCAAGCCAAGAAACGCGGTAATCAGATCGTTGAAGAGGCTGTTGAAAAAGCCCGTATCGACGCTGACCGTGTGAAGGTTCAGGCTCAAGCCGAGATCGAACAGGAACTGAACAGTGTCAAAGACGCGCTGCGTGCCCAAGTGGGCTTGCTGGCAGTCGGCGGCGCCGAGAAGATCCTGGGTGCCACAATCGATCAAAACGCGCACGCAGAGCTGGTTAACCAACTGGCTGCTGAAATCTAAGCGAGGGCGATCATGGCAGAACTGACCACGTTGGCCCGACCTTACGCTAAGGCGGCCTTCGAGCACGCTCAGGCCCACCAGCAACTGGCCAATTGGTCAGCCATGCTCGGCCTGGCTGCAGCGGTGTCGGAAGACGACACCATGCAGCGCGTGCTCAAGGCCCCGCGACTGACGAGCGCAGAAAAGGCCGCCACGTTCATTGACGTGTGCGGCGACAAGTTTGATGCCAAGGCACAGAACTTCATCAACGTCGTTGCCGAAAACGACCGTCTCCCGCTGTTGCCGGAGATTGCCGCTCTTTTCGACCTGTACAAGGCCGAACAAGAGAAGTCGGTAGACGTAGAAGTGACCAGTGCTTTTGCATTGAACCAAGAACAGCAAGACAAACTCGCCAAGGTTCTCAGTGCACGACTCAACCGGGAAGTGCGCCTGCAAGTTGCGGAGGACGCTGCCCTTATTGGTGGTGTCGTCATCCGCGCCGGCGACCTGGTTATCGATGGCTCGATTCGCGGCAAAATCGCGAAACTTGCCGAAGCATTGAAATCTTGAGTTTGAAGGGGCAGCAGAGCAATGCAGCAACTCAATCCTTCCGAAATAAGTGAAATTATCAAGGGCCGCATCGACAAGCTCGATGTGACCTCCCAAGCCCGTAACGAAGGCACTGTCGTCAGCGTATCTGACGGTATCGTGCGGATTCACGGTCTGGCCGACGTAATGTACGGCGAGATGATCGAGTTTCCGGGCGGCGTCTTCGGTATGGCCCTCAACCTGGAGCAAGACTCTGTAGGTGCCGTTGTATTGGGCGCATACCAGTCTCTGGCTGAAGGCATGAGCGCCAAGTGCACCGGCCGCATCCTCGAAGTTCCGGTTGGTAAGGAACTGCTGGGTCGCGTAGTCGACGCACTGGGTAACCCAGTTGACGGCAAAGGTCCACTGGGCAACACCGAGACCGACGCGGTCGAGAAAGTTGCTCCGGGCGTGATCTGGCGTAAGTCGGTAGACCAGCCTGTACAGACTGGCTACAAGGCTGTCGATGCCATGATCCCTGTCGGCCGTGGCCAGCGTGAGCTGATCATCGGTGACCGTCAGATCGGTAAAACCGCTCTGGCGATCGACGCGATCATCAACCAGAAGAACAGCGGCATTTTCTGCGTCTACGTAGCAATCGGTCAGAAACAATCGACCATCGCCAACGTGGTTCGCAAGCTGGAAGAAAACGGCGCCCTGGCTAACACGATCATCGTGGCTGCCAGTGCTTCGGAATCTCCTGCGCTGCAATTCCTGGCACCGTACTCCGGTTGCACCATGGGTGAATTCTTCCGCGACCGCGGTGAAGACGCGCTGATCGTTTATGACGATCTGTCCAAGCAAGCAGTGGCTTACCGCCAGATTTCCCTGCTGCTGCGCCGTCCACCAGGCCGTGAAGCTTACCCAGGCGACGTGTTCTATCTCCACTCCCGTCTGCTGGAGCGCGCATCCCGCGTTTCGGAAGAATACGTAGAGAAGTTCACCAACGGCGCAGTGACCGGCAAAACCGGTTCCCTGACCGCACTGCCGATCATCGAAACCCAGGCTGGCGACGTTTCCGCGTTCGTTCCGACCAACGTGATTTCCATCACCGACGGTCAGATCTTCCTGGAATCGGCCATGTTCAACTCGGGCATCCGCCCTGCAGTGAACGCCGGTGTTTCGGTATCCCGTGTGGGTGGTGCCGCTCAGACCAAGATCATCAAGAAGCTGTCCGGTGGTATCCGTACCGCTCTGGCTCAGTACCGTGAACTGGCGGCATTCGCCCAGTTCGCTTCTGACCTGGACGAAGCGACCCGTAAGCAACTTGAGCATGGTCAGCGCGTTACCGAGCTGATGAAGCAGAAGCAATACGCACCAATGTCGATCGCTGACATGGCGCTGTCGCTGTATGCCGCTGAGCGTGGGTTCCTGACTGACGTTGAAATCGCCAAGATCGGCAGCTTCGAACAAGCGCTGATTGCTTTCTTCAACCGCGATCACGCCGAATTGATGGCGAAGATCAACGTGAAGGGTGACTTCAATGACGAAATCGACGCTGGCATGAAAGCCGGTATCGAGAAGTTCAAGGCCACCCAAACCTGGTAAGCCGCAGCGGGAGCCTAGCGGCTCCCGCTTGCTAACCTGATAGGTGTTACATGGCAGGCGCAAAAGAGATTCGCAGTAAGATTGCGAGCATCAAAAGCACGCAAAAGATTACCAGCGCCATGGAAAAAGTGGCGGTCAGCAAAATGCGCAAGGCACAAATGCGCATGGCTGCTAGCCGTCCTTATGCGGAGCGTATCCGCCAGGTAATTGGGCATCTGGCCAACGCCAACCCGGAATACCGCCACCCGTTCATGATCGACCGCGAAATCAAGCGTGTCGGTTATGTCGTAGTGAGCAGTGACCGTGGTCTGTGCGGCGGCTTGAACACCAACCTGTTCAAGGCCCTGGTCAAGGACATGGCGGTAAACCGCGAAAACGGCGTCGAGATCGATCTGTGTGTCGTTGGTAGCAAGGGTGCGGCCTTTTTCCGCAACTTCGGCGGTAACGTCGTTGCAGCTATCAGCCACCTGGGTGAAGAGCCGTCGATCAATGATCTGATCGGCAGCGTCAAGGTGATGCTGGATGCCTACCTGGACGGCCGTATTGACCGCCTGTCCGTGGTGTCCAACAAGTTCATCAACACCATGACGCAACAGCCTACCGTGGAGCAATTGATTCCACTGGTGGCAACCCCGGATCAAGACCTCAAGCACCACTGGGACTATCTCTACGAACCGGATGCCAAGGAGCTGCTGGACGGCTTGATGGTCCGTTACGTGGAGTCGCAGGTCTACCAGGCGGTGGTCGAGAACAACGCGGCTGAACAAGCTGCGCGGATGATCGCGATGAAGAACGCTACCGACAACGCCGGTGATTTGATCAGCGATTTGCAGCTGGTCTACAACAAGGCGCGTCAGGCTGCGATCACCCAAGAGATCTCGGAAATCGTCGGCGGCGCTGCCGCGGTTTAACGGTTCAAATATTCAGAGGATCCAGCTATGAGTAGCGGACGTATCGTTCAAATCATCGGCGCCGTTATCGACGTGGAATTTCCACGCGACAGCGTACCGAGCATCTACAACGCGCTGACTGTACAAAGCGCGGCCGGGACCACCCTGGAAGTTCAGCAACAGCTGGGCGACGGCGTGGTTCGTACCATTGCGATGGGTTCCACCGAAGGCTTGAAGCGCGGTCTGGACGTTGTCGACTCTGGCGCAGCCATCTCCGTACCGGTCGGTAAAGCGACTCTGGGCCGGATCATGGACGTTCTGGGCAACCCGATCGACGAAGCAGGTCCAATCGATACCGACGAGCGTTGGGGCATTCACCGTCCAGCGCCTTCGTTCGCTGAACAGGCAGGCGGCAACGACCTGCTGGAAACCGGCATCAAGGTTATCGACCTGGTCTGCCCGTTCGCCAAAGGCGGTAAAGTCGGTCTGTTCGGTGGTGCCGGTGTAGGCAAAACCGTAAACATGATGGAACTGATCCGTAACATCGCCATCGAGCACAGCGGTTATTCCGTGTTCGCAGGTGTGGGTGAGCGTACTCGTGAGGGTAACGACTTCTACCACGAGATGAAGGATTCCAACGTTCTGGACAAAGTGGCACTGGTTTACGGTCAGATGAACGAGCCGCCGGGTAACCGTCTGCGCGTAGCACTGACCGGCCTGACCATGGCCGAGAAGTTCCGTGACGAAGGTAACGACGTTCTGCTGTTCGTCGACAACATCTATCGTTACACCCTGGCCGGTACTGAAGTATCCGCACTGCTGGGCCGTATGCCTTCGGCAGTAGGTTACCAGCCGACCCTGGCTGAAGAGATGGGCGTTCTGCAAGAACGTATCACTTCGACCAAGGAAGGTTCGATCACTTCGATCCAAGCGGTATACGTACCTGCGGATGACTTGACCGACCCGTCGCCAGCGACCACCTTCGCCCACTTGGACGCCACCGTCGTTCTGTCCCGTGACATCGCCTCCCTGGGTATCTACCCAGCGGTCGATCCACTGGACTCGACTTCGCGCCAGCTGGACCCGAACGTGATCGGCCAGGACCACTACGACACCGCTCGCGGCGTTCAGTACGTTCTGCAGCGTTACAAAGAACTGAAGGACATCATTGCGATCCTGGGTATGGACGAGCTGTCGGAAGCCGACAAGCAGTTGGTAAACCGTGCTCGTAAGATCCAGCGTTTCTTGTCGCAGCCGTTCTTCGTGGCTGAAGTCTTCACCGGTGCATCGGGTAAATACGTTTCCCTGAAAGACACCATTGCTGGCTTCAAAGGCATCCTCAACGGTGACTACGACCACCTGCCAGAACAAGCGTTCTACATGGTTGGCGGCATCGAAGAAGCGATCGAGAAAGCCAAGAAACTGTAATCCCGGCGCCCGGCAACGGGCGCTAATTTAGGTTGAGGCAATCAGATGGCTATGACAGTCCATTGCGATATCGTCAGCGCGGAAGGGGAAATCTTTTCCGGTCTGGTCGAGATGGTGATTGCGCACGGTGCACTGGGTGATCTTGGTATCGCCCTGGGTCACGCGCCGCTGATCACTAATCTGAAGCCAGGTCCGATCCGCCTGGTCAAGCAGGGCGGGGAAGAGGAGGTGTATTACATCTCCGGTGGTTTCCTCGAGGTTCAGCCGAACATGGTCAAGGTACTTGCCGACACCGTGCAACGTGCTGCCGACCTGGATGAAGCCTCCGCTCAGGAAGCCGTCAAGGCTGCCGAGAAGGCCTTGCATGAACGTGGCGCTGAATTCGATTACGGTTCCGCTGCCGCACGTCTGGCCGAGGCCGCAGCTCAGCTGCGCACCGTCCAGCAGATCCGCAAGAAGTTCGGCCACTAAGGCTGCGCTTGTTGTGTGATTGATTAAAAAGGGTAGCCTCGGCTACCCTTTTTTCTTTTCCGATTTTTACAACCTGGTCGCAGCCGCTGACCACCCAGGATTGGTAGCCAGTCATGTCTCTTGAAATCGTTATTCTCGCTGCTGGCCAAGGCACGCGCATGCGTTCCGCTTTGCCGAAAGTACTGCACCCGATTGCCGGCAACTCCATGCTCGGCCATGTTATCCACAGCGCCCGACAACTTGATCCACAGCGCATCCACGTGGTGATCGGCCATGGCGCCGATGCCGTGCGTGAGCGCCTGGCCGCTGACGATCTGAATTTCGTCCTTCAGGACAAACAACTGGGCACCGGTCACGCCGTGGCCCAGGCTGTACCCTTCATCAAGGCCGACACCGTGCTGGTTCTGTACGGTGATGTGCCTTTGATTGAAACGGAAACCCTGCAGCGCCTGCTCAAGCTGGTCGTGCCTGGGCAAATGGGCCTGCTCACCGTCGAACTGGACGACGCGACCGGTTACGGTCGAATTGTTCGCGACGCTGATGGCAAGGTGTCCGCGATCGTCGAGCACAAGGACGCCACCGAAGCTCAACGTGCCATCAACGAAGGCAACACCGGCATCCTCGCAGTCCCGGCGGATCGCCTGGCTGACTGGACCAGTCGCCTGTCCAACAACAACGTGCAGGGCGAGTATTACCTGACCGACGTGATCGAAATGGCGGTCAACGATGGTCTGGTGGTGGCTACCGAACAACCCCACGACGCGATGGAAGTGCAGGGCGCCAACGATCGTAAACAGCTTTCCGAACTTGAGCGTCACTATCAATTGCGCGCTGGTCTGCGCTTGATGGCCCAAGGCGTGACGCTGCGCGACCCGGCGCGTTTCGATGTGCGCGGTGAAGTCACGGTTGGCCGCGACGTGCTGATCGACATCAACGTGATTCTCGAAGGCAAGGTGGTCATCGAAGACGACGTGGTGATCGGCCCGAACTGCGTGATCAAGGACAGTACACTGCGCAAAGGCGTGGTCATCAAGGCCAACAGCCACATCGAAGGCGCCATCCTCGGTGAAGCCAGCGATGCCGGTCCGTTCGCCCGTCTGCGTCCAGGCACCGTGCTGGAAGCCCGCGCGCATGTGGGTAACTTCGTCGAGTTGAAAAACGCGCACCTGGGCGAAGGCGCCAAGGCCGGTCACCTGGCCTATCTGGGCGATGCCGAGATCGGCGCGCGCACCAACATTGGCGCCGGCACCATCACCTGCAACTACGATGGTGTGAACAAGTGGAAAACCGTGCTGGGTGCGGATGTGTTCATCGGCTCCAACAACTCGTTGGTAGCGCCTGTGGATATCCTCGACGGTGCAACCACGGCAGCCGGATCGACCATTACTTCGACTGTGGATAAATCCCAGTTGGCCATCGGACGTGCTCGCCAGAAGAACATCGACGGCTGGAAGCGGCCGGAGAAAGTCAAAAAGAACTGAGTTATACACAACTCCCTTGTAGGAGCGAGCTTGCTCGCGATGGGCGTGAACGATGACGCATTCTTTCTGGAAAAATGCGCCGCTCTCGAATTCATCGTCGGAACGCCGCCCGGAGCAAGCTCGCTCCTACAAGTTATCCACAGTTCTTTTTATCGCATGACGCTTGACGAAGTTTCGCCGATAGGTTTTGATTGCTTCCGTTATCTTTCGAATCGAAACTTACCAGCCCATGTCGAAGCGCAACACGCCTCAGCGTCGCCACAACATTCTCGCCTTGCTCACTGAGCAGGGCGAAGTGAGTGTGGATGAGTTGGCCAAGCGCTTCGAAACGTCGGAAGTTACGATTCGCAAGGATCTGGCGGCACTTGAAAGCAATGGTCTGTTGCTGCGTCGCTACGGGGGGGCCATCACCATGCCTCAGGAGCTGGTGACCGACCTGGGTCAGCCGGTTTCCAAGTACAAACAAGCCATCGCCCGTGCCGCCGTCGCGCGGATCCGCGAGCATGCGCGCATCATTATCGACAGTGGCAGTACCACCGCCTCGATGATCCCGGAACTGGGTCAGCAACCTGGCCTGGTGGTGATGACCAACTCGCTGCATGTCGCCAATGCCTTGAGCGAGCTTGAGCATGAACCGGTGCTGTTGATGACCGGTGGCACCTGGGACCCGCATTCCGAGTCCTTTCAGGGGCAGGTCGCCGAGCAGGTACTACGCTCCTACGACTTCGACCAGCTGTTCATCGGTGCCGATGGCATCGATCTGGTTCGCGGTACAACCACCTTCAACGAACTGCTGGGGCTGAGCCGGGTCATGGCCGAAGTCGCCCGAGAAGTGGTAGTGATGGTGGAGGCCGACAAGATCGGCCGCAAGATTCCCAACCTGGAACTGCCCTGGAGCAGTGTCCATACCCTTATTACCGATGAACGCCTGCCGCTTGAGGCTCGCGATCAGATTCAGGCCCGCGGCATCACTTTGATATGCGCGGCTGTCAGTCAGGAGAAATAGCATGTGTGGAATTGTCGGCGCAGTCGCAGAACGTAACATCACCGCCATCCTCGTCGAAGGCCTCAAGCGCCTTGAATACCGTGGGTACGACAGCGCCGGCGTGGCGGTCTACACCAACGATGAAAAACTCGAGCGCATGCGTCGTCCGGGCAAGGTCAGCGAGCTGGAACAGGCACTGGCCACCGAGCCGCTGGTCGGTCGCCTGGGCATCGCCCATACCCGCTGGGCTACTCACGGCGCACCGTGCGAGCGCAATGCTCACCCGCATTTCTCCGGTGACCTGGCAGTGGTGCACAACGGCATCATCGAAAACCACGAAGCCCTGCGTGAACAACTCAAGGCCCTGGGCTATGTGTTCACCTCGGACACCGACACCGAAGTCATCGCTCACCTGCTGAACCACAAACTCAAGGATCTGAGCGACCTGACCGTGGCCCTGAAGGCGACCGTCAAAGAGTTGCACGGTGCCTACGGTCTGGCGGTCATCAGTGCAAAACAACCGGATCGCCTGGTTGCAGCCCGCAGCGGCAGCCCGCTGGTGATCGGCCTGGGCCTGGGGGAAAACTTCCTCGCGTCCGACCAGTTGGCCCTGCGCCAGGTCACCGACCGCTTCATGTACCTGGAAGAAGGCGACATCGCCGAAATCCGCCGCGACAGTGTGCAGATCTGGGACGTTGACGGCCAGGCTGTCGAGCGTGAAACCGTGCAGTACCGCGATGGCGCGGAAGCCGCTGATAAAGGCGAATTCCGCCACTTCATGCTCAAGGAAATCCACGAGCAACCGTCCGTGGTGCAGCGCACCCTGGAAGGTCGCCTGAGCCAGAACCAGGTGCTGGTACAGGCATTCGGTCCACAGGCTGCCGAGTTGTTCGCCAAAGTGCGCAACGTCCAGATCGTCGCGTGCGGCACCAGCTACCACGCCGGCATGGTCGCGCGTTACTGGCTCGAAGAGCTGGCCGGCATTCCTTGCCAGGTCGAAGTCGCCAGCGAATTCCGCTACCGCAAGGTGGTGGTGCAGCCGGACACCTTGTTCGTGACCATCTCCCAGTCCGGCGAAACCGCCGACACCCTGGCTGCGCTGCGCAACGCCAAGGAACTGGGCTTCCTCGCCAGCCTGGCGATCTGCAACGTCGGCATCAGCTCGCTGGTGCGTGAATCCGATCTGACCCTGTTGACCCAGGCCGGCCGCGAAATCGGTGTGGCGTCGACCAAAGCCTTCACCACGCAATTGGTGGGCCTGCTGTTGCTGACACTTTCCCTGGGTCAGGTTCGTGGCACCCTGGCCAAAGGCGTCGAAGCGACCCTGGTCGAAGAACTGCGTCGTTTGCCAACCCGTCTGGGCGAGGCGCTGGCGATGGACAGCACCGTGGAAAAGATCTCCGAGCTGTTCGCCGAGAAAAACCACACGCTGTTCCTCGGCCGTGGCGCGCAATTCCCGGTAGCGATGGAAGGGGCCCTCAAGCTCAAGGAAATTTCCTACATCCACGCCGAAGCCTATCCTGCCGGCGAGCTGAAACACGGCCCGTTGGCGCTTGTGGATAACGACATGCCCGTGGTGACCGTGGCGCCGAACAACGAACTGCTGGAGAAGTTGAAATCCAACCTCCAGGAAGTCCGCGCCCGCGGCGGCCAGTTGATCGTCTTCGCTGACGAGAAGGCCGGCATGACCAACGGTGAAGGCACGCACGTGGTGCACATGCCGCACATCCACGACATCCTGTCGCCGATCCTCTACACCATCCCGCTGCAACTGCTGTCGTACTACGTCGCCGTGCTTAAGGGCACCGACGTTGACCAGCCGCGCAACCTGGCGAAATCGGTTACTGTGGAATAAGTTATCCACAGATGAAAAACCCCCTTCTCAGGGGGTTTTTCTGTTTCTAGGCAGTCGTAATTCGCCGTCGCCGCCGCGTATCCAGCAAATGCACCATCACACAGGCATACAAGGTCACCAGAATGAACAGTCCCATGCGGATCGCGAAGGCGGTGTAGACGTCCTTGCCCGCGGCGCTGTCCTGCACCGATTGGCCGAGCAGGATGATCAGGGTCGCCAGGCTGTTGAGCCAGAAGCTCGGTGGTTGTCGGGTCTGGGCCAGGCCGTAGAGTTTTCTGGCCGCCAGCAAGCCGAACAGCAGCATCCACAGAAAAAACATCCACAGGTTGACGAACAGGCTCAGCGCGCACCAGAAAACAATCGCCATCAGGCCACCGAGCAGGGTCGAGCCGAGCAGTTCCTGGCCGGCGCTGCGGGCGCTGGTGGCGCAGCTTTGTTGGCCGAGGCTGACGGCTTTCATGATGATCGGCAGGTAGCTCGCCGGGTCGATCATGGCCAGCAGGAAAGTCGGCAGCACCACCAGCGTGGCTCTTAATGCCAGCCAACCGCTTTCGGTGGGAGACAGGCTCGGGCCGGGTTTGGGTTGTGGGGCGCTGGCGGGATCGGGGAATAGCCAATGGCTGATGGTCAGTGTCGTGACCGCCAGGAACAGGCCTTTGACCAAGGCCACGATCACCTCAAGCGCCAGGGCGAATTCAGCGGTTCCGGCCGAGCTGATCAAGGTCAGGCCCACCACCAGGAACGTCGCCACCAGCGGATTGCCGCCGCGCAGGCCATAACCGAAGGCCAGGAACAGGCACAGTCCGACCAGCAGCACGCCACTGAACGGGTAGTAACGCAGCAGAGGGATCAGCAGCAGGCCGGTCCCGGTGGTCAGCATAAGGATGAGGACCAGGCCCAGGCTGGCCTTGAACGGTAATGGCCGGTTCATCGCTGCCAGCATCATCAGCGCCAGCATCGGTGAGAGGAACGGGATGGGCAAGGCCAGACCGAAGCTCGCCGCCAGGCACAGCGCCGTACCGAAGCTCAGGCGCAAGGCGCGCTGAACCCGGGCCGGGCGCTCAATACGCATAGGACATCCAGCTCATCAGGCGCAAAAAGATGCGCCCAAGAAAATTCAGCGGATTGCCCTCGCTCGGGAACGCCATGACTTCGGCCTGGCCGCCGGAGCGGATGCCTTGCGGGCTGGTCAGCTCACCGGGTTCGAATTCGATGATGACCGGAAAGCGCTGGGCAGGACGCAGCCAGTCGCGGCTGTTCTCCACTTTCGGCAGGCTGCCCGGCTGGGTGGTCTGGCCGATATCGACGCCATAGCCGACGCTGCGCACATGGCCTCGGTAGATTTTCCCCGGCAGGGCGTCGAGCACGATGGACACCGGTGTCCCGGGCTGGACGCTGCCCAGGTTGTTTTCGGTCATGTCGGCGCTGATCCACACGTCGTGGATGGCGATCAGGGTCATCACCGGCGCACCGGCGGCGGCGAACTGGCCGACATCGGTGCGCAGATCGGTGATCAGGCCGGCCGAACGCGCGTGGACCTTGGTATTGCTCAAGTCCAGCTCGGCTTTTTCAAGGTTGCTGGCGGCGCTGAGCAACTGGGCGTTTTCGTCTTCGTTACCGCCCTGTGTTTCCCGCGCACGTTGTACTTCAGCCTTGGCCGCGGCGACCTGGCTGATGGATTCTTGCACGGTGGCGCGGGATATCTCCAGGCGTCGCAGCGAGATGGTGCCCGGGTCTTCGCGGTACAGGCGCTCAAGCCGCTGGATGTCCTGGCGTGCCTTGAGCTCGTTGGCCTGGGCGGCGCGCAGGGAAGCTTGCTTGGAGTCGATGCCGGCGGTGTTGGCGCCCACCTGGCGCCGGGTCGATTCAAGGTCGGCGCGGGCGCGATCGACGGCGATCTGGTACTGCTCCGGGTTGACTTCAAACAGCAATTCGCCAGCCTTCACGTCCTGGTTGTTGCGTACATGCACCTTGGTCACCCGGCCGGAAACCTCGGCTGCCACCGGCACAATAAAGGCCTGCACCCGTGCCTGTTGCGTGTAGGGCGTGTAACGGTCGGCCATCAGGTACCAGGCCAGGCTGAGGATGATCAGCAGCACCACCCAGTTGATCGCTTTTCTGGCCGGGTCGGCGGTGGCGGCCGAGGCGTTCTCGGCGGCCGGTTGCTGGCTGTCAGTCATGGGCACCTTCCTTCGGTTCGTCGAGCAGATCGCCCCAATCGGTCCGTTGTTGCATCTGTTTGCGGGTGGCCGGGTCGATGATCGGCTGGTCGCTGTACCAGCCGCCGCCCAGGGCCTTGTACAGGGCGATCAGGCTGTTGACGGCGGTGCCGCGGTTGACCAGGTAGATATCCTGTTGGGCAAACAGGGCGCGCTGGGCATCCAGCACACGCTGGAAATCCGAATAGCCTTCGCGGTATTGGGCATTGGCCAGGGTCACCGAGCGTTCGGCGGCTACCGAGGCTTGGCTGAGGATCTGGTCGCGCTCCAGCGCCTTGATCAAACCGGTCGCGGCATCGTCAGCCTCGCGTGCCGCCTGACGCACGCTGTCCTGGTAGATGACGATCAGCTGCTGCAGGCGGGCATCCTGTACGCGCACGTTGTTGGTGATCCGGCCGTGGTCGAAGATGTCCCAGCGCAGGCTGGGGCCGGCCACCATGTCGAGAGTGTTGGATGCACCGCTGAGCGAGCTGGCGGACCAGACGATGCTGCCCAGCAGGCTGATGGAGGGGTAGAGGTCGGTCTCGGCCACGCCGATCAACGCCGACTGCGCAGCCACTTGCAGTTCGGCAGCGCGAACATCGGGGCGCCGCACCAGGAGGTTGGCCGGCACATCCTGCAAAACCGCAGTATCGAGCAGCGGCACTAAGCCAGTGTTGCGATTGAGATCAGGGATCGAGCCGGGTGGCTGGCCGATCAGGGTGGACAACGCATTGCGCAAACTCGCCACCTGGCTCTCGAAATCCGGGATGGTGCTCAGGGTGCCCAGGTACTGGGTCTTGGCTTGTTGCAGGTCGAGTTCAGCTTCGGCCCCGCTCTTGAACAGGCGCTCGGTGATCTCGTAGCTGCGTTTCTGCAATTTGGCGTTACTGCGGGCGATGGCCAAGCGCGCCTCGGCGGTGCGTAAGGCGTAGTAGTTTTGCGCGAGTTGCGCGTGCAACAGCACCAAGGCATTTTCATAGTTGGCCTGGGCGGCAAACCAGGACGCATCCGCCGACTCGATGGCACGGCTGAAACGCCCCCAGAAATCCAGCTCCCAGCCGATATCGAAGCCGACGCTGTGTTGCCAGAAATGCGTGTCCTGGGGGTTGGTGCCGCCCGACTGTCGACGGTCCAGGTACAGGCTGTCGGCGCTGGCCTGCTGCAATTGCGGGTAGCGTCCACTCAGGGCGATACCCAATTGCGCGCGGGACTCCATGACCCGCAGGCCGGCGACGTGCAGGTCGGGGTTGTGGGCATCGGCTTCGGCCATCAAATGGTCCAGCACCGGGTCGTTGAACACGCGCCACCATTGGCGGCTGTCCGGTTGCGCGTGTTGTTGGCCGGCGATTTCCAGGGCCGGGCTGTTCCAGTGTTCGACCCAGGGCTGGGCCGGCGACTGGAAATCCGGCCCGAGTTGCACGCAGCCCCCCAGAACGACGGTGCCACAGAGCAGCAACCGGCTGACGCGAGCAGGGCGAGGCATCAAGCGCAAACTCCTCAGAGGGGACGCTGATCGTTCATTGCCTCTATTTGCGGTGTCTCGTTCAACGCCTCGAGCTCGGGTGTCTCGCTCAGCAGCTCGGCAGACGGTTGGTCCTGGACCCACTGCCAGAACAGTTGGTAGCCCACCGCCAGCGCAACCGGCCCGATGAACAAACCGATGAAGCCGCCGCTGACCATGCCGCCCAGGGCGCCAATCAGAATCACCGGCATGGGCACATCGACGCCGCGGCCAAGCATCAACGGTTTGAGGACGTTGTCGGCCATCCCGGCAATCAGGCTGTAGATGCCAAACACGACGGTGGCCAGGGTGGTCCCTTCGGTGGCGAAGACATAGGCGATCACCGGGATGGTCACCAGCAGTACCGGCAACTGCATGATCCCCATCAACAGCGCCACCATCGCCAGCAGCCCGGCACCGGGGACACCCATGAGTACGAAGCCCACGCCAACCAGCAACATCTGGATAAACGCGATGCCCACCACGCCTTGGGCGACCGCGCGGATGGTTGCAGTGCAAAGCACGGTAATACGCGGCCCACGCTCAGGGCCGGAAAGGCGCGAGGTGATGGCCAGGGCGCTTCTTTCGCCGTTTTCGCCGTAGGCCATGAACACGCCGGCAATGATCAGGGCGCCGATGAACAACAGAAAGCCCACACCGACGTCAGCCATTTTGCCCAACAAGGTCAGGCCGACGGACTTGATGTAAGGCATCATCTTCATCAGCACGCTGCTCATGTCGGTAGCGGCTTGCATCCAGTAGCCATACAGCGGCTTGCCAATAAGCGGCAGGGAAGCGATTTTTTCGCTGGGCAGCGGAATCTGCAACGTATCGGACTTGAGGATCGCCAGAGTGCCCTGGATCGACTCACTGATCGAGGTGCCCAGCAGGTAGATCGGTACCATCAGCAAAGCCAGGGCGACCACCACAATCAGGGTGGCGGCACGACCGTCCTTGTTGACCAGCTTGCGCTTGATCAGCGCATGCAGCGGATACAGGGTGATGGCCAGAATCATTGCCCAGAGCATGAGGTTGAGGAAGGGGTGGAAGATCTGGAAGCAGAACAGCACCAGCACGGTGATCAGTCCGGCTCGTATCAGTACATCGAGCAAACCACCGGACAGTGCTCTTGCGGAAATGTTTGTGCGCAACATTTTCGAACTCCTTGCGTTGTCACCAGGTTAGCCAGCTAGTTGAAGTTCACTCTTCCCTACTCGCTGAATCTTGAAAGCAGGATCGATGGACAGCCGTCCAAGTGTTAACAACTAACGCCTTATTTAATGTAGGGAAAATTCAACGAGGTACCTGCTAAAGCTCAATAGGTAGCAGTGTGGCTTGTAGTATAGGAGCAGTCTTATATTCCGCCTGTTTACACAGGCTGGAAGTTTGCCGTTGCAGCGGGCGGGGCCGGATAATTGCCAGCGGTCGCATCCGTCGCAAGAAAATAATCCTCATTAATTATCAATAATCCCGGGCCCGCTCTTCGCGGTTTGTGCCACCCTTGGTTTTTTAAGTGCTGGCGTCAGAGTGCTGTAGCCCGTTGATTTACTTGATGGCG
The DNA here is from genome assembly GCF_054668285.1 of Pseudomonas sp. S2_H10. Classification (NCBI taxonomy): domain Bacteria; kingdom Pseudomonadati; phylum Pseudomonadota; class Gammaproteobacteria; order Pseudomonadales; family Pseudomonadaceae; genus Pseudomonas; species Pseudomonas sp. S2_H10. The sequence goes on along the minus strand of NZ_CP162754.1, from coordinate 3,619,157 downwards.
GGTTGCCCAACTAGCGGGTTGAGCGTTGCCGTTAACCGTCGGCCTTCACTTGCGACTTATCTATTTGAAATGAGGACATGCCCATGGACCGCTTCCAGGAAATGCAGGTCTTCGCCGCCGTCGTCCAGGACCAGAGTTTTTCGGCGGCGGCGCGGCGTCTGGGGCTGTCGGCGGCCAGCGTGACCCGAGCGGTGGCGGCGCTGGAGAAGCGAATAGGCACGCAACTGCTCACGCGTACCACGCGTAGCGTGTATTTGAGCGAGGCCGGTCAGCGCTACCTGGAGGACTGTCGGAGAATTCTCGCCGAGGTGCAGGAAGCGGAGGACTCGGCCGCAGGCAGCCATATCCATCCTCGTGGGCAACTGACCATCACCGCCCCGGTTTTATTTGGCGAGCTGTTTGTCACGCCGTTGATGGTCAGCTACCTGACGCAGTTCCCCGAGGTCTGCATCAATGCGCTGCTGGTCGACCGGGTCGTGAGCGTGGTGGAGGAGGGCGTCGATGTGGCCATCCGCATCGGCGAGCTACCCGACAGCAATCAGCATGCGATCCGCGTGGGCGAGGTGCGGCGGGTGATCTGCGCATCGCCACAGTACCTGGCCAGCCATGGTCGGCCCGTGCATCCACAGGAACTGGCTCAGGCGCCGATTATCGCGACCTCTGCGATTGGCCAATTGAGGAGTTGGCCATTTGTCGAAGACGGCGAAACCCTGAGTGTCAGGGCCGAGCCGCGTCTGGTCGTGACAGCGAACCAGGCGGCCATCACGGCAGCCTGCCTGGGATTGGGGTTCACGCGGGTGCTGTCTTATCAAGTGGCGGGCAAAGTGGCCGCCGGTGAGCTGGAGATCGTTCTGGCCGACTTCGAACTGCCGCCATTACCCATCCATGTGCTCTATCAGGGCGGGCGCAAAGCCCCGGCCCGGGTGCGCAGTTTTGTCGATTTCGCGGTGAAGACCCTGCGCGAGCATCCGGCGCTCGAAGGTTGAATTGTTTCGTCTGCTGAAATAATGGATTGCGTTTGCTGGTTATTCTGATGTTTTGGTTGTGGGCGGAAGATACGACCCACCGGCGCTGCTCTTCCTGAGCAGCCCCACCGATCCGAGGTGTCGACCATGCAAGCGATCAAACTCTACAACTTCCCACGTTCCGGCCATGCTCATCGTGTCGAGTTGATGCTGTCCCTGCTGAAATTGCCGACCGAATTGATCTTCGTTGACCTCGCCAAGGGCGAACACAAGCAACCAGCGTACTTGGCGCTCAATGCATTCGGTCAGGTGCCGGTGATCGATGACCAGGGTGTGGTGTTGGCCGACTCCAACGCGATTCTGGTCTATCTGGCGCAAAAGTACGGCAACGGTCGCTGGCTGCCGACTGATCCGGTGGGGGCGGCCAAGGTTCAGCGCTGGTTGTCGGCCGCTGCCGGCCCGATTGCCTTCGGCCCTGCACGGGCCAGATTGATCACGGTGTTTGGCGCGCCTTACAACGCTGATGAGGTTATTCCCTATGCCCATTCCGTGCTCAAGGTGATCGATCACGAATTGGCCAATACAGCGTATCTGGCCGGCACTGAACCGACGATTGCCGACGTCGCCGCCTACAGTTACATCGCCCATGCGCCGGAGGGCAATGTGTCGCTCGACGAGTACGCCAATATTCGCGCCTGGCTGGCCCGCATCGAAGCCTTGCCAGGTTTTGTCGGCATGCCGCGCACCGTCGCCGGTCTGCAAAAAACTGCCTGATGCTGGCGGCCCGCAATTGCCGGGCCGCCCCGTTCTGCGCCACTGGCGCAGGGGAGAAAACCTATGGACCGTTCACCCTGGCATGCCGGCGAAAAGCAATTGCAGGCGCATGTGGGCGTTGCCGAACGAATGGAGATTTTCGGTCGCAAGGTCATTCGCAGCGAGATGCCGGACCAGCACCGCACGTTCTATCAGCAATTGCCGTTCATGCTGTACGGGGCGGTGGATGCCGACGGTCATCCCTGGGCCAGTATCCTTGAAGGCCAGCCCGGTTTCGCCCACTCACCAGAACCTGGGCTGCTGCAATTTGCCAGCCTGCCTGCCCTTGATGATCCCGCGCAGTTGAGCGACGGGTCGGCCATCGGCCTGTTGGGCATCGAGCTGCATACCCGCCGTCGCAACCGCATCAATGGCCATGTCCGCGCCATGACGGCGGGTGGCTTCGGGGTGACGGTGGATCAGTCCTTCGGCAATTGCCCGCAGTACATTCAGTTGCGCCAGTTTCGCTCGGTGCCGGTGACCGATCCTGCGACCCGTGCCGCCCGGCATTTCAACGAACTGGATGACGTGGCCAGAGCCATGATTGCCGAGGCGGACACGTTCTTCGTTGCCAGTTATGTAGATGACGATGGTGAACGTTCGGTGGACGTATCGCACCGTGGCGGCCAGACCGGTTTCGTGCGCGTGGAAGGCAACCGCCTGACCATTCCGGACTTCGCCGGCAACCTGCATTTCAACACCCTGGGCAACCTGCTGCTCAATCCCCGCGCCGGGCTGTTGTTCATCGATTTCAATACCGGTGATTTGCTGCAGCTCAGCGGGCGCACCGAGATCATCCTCGAGGGCCCACAGGTCGAGGCGTTCCAGGGCGCCGAGCGCCTGTGGACATTCGATGTCGAGCACGTCGTGCGTCGCCCCGCCGCCCTGGCGCTGCGTTGGCGCTTCGACGGCGTATCGCCCACCAGTTTGCTCACCGGCACATGGGAGCAGGCCTCGGCGCGTTTGCACGCCAAAGCCTTGGGCGATCAATGGCGACCATTGCGGGTGACGCGGATTGAAGCGCAAAGCCAGAACATTCGCTCGATTTACCTGGAGCCCGCCGACGGAGCCGGATTGCCGCTGTTCCAGGCCGGGCAGCATTTGCCCCTGCGCTTCAACATTGATGGTGAAGTGCACATCCGCACGTACAGTTTATCCAGCGCACCGTCCGATGATTTTTTCCGCATCAGCGTCAAGCGTGACGGGCGGGTCTCTAGGCATTTGCATGAGCAGATTCGGGTCGGCGACCTGTTGGAGGCGCGGGCGCCGCAAGGGCATTTCACCGTGGCGCCCCATGAGCATCGGCCACTGGTGTTGCTGGCGGCCGGAGTGGGTATCACACCGCTGTTGTCGATGGTGCGCGAGGTGGTTTACCAGGGCTTGCGCACTCGTCGTATCCGCCCGACATGGTTTATCCAGAGTTCGCGAACGCTGGCCGACCAGCCGTTTCGCCGTGAACTGGATCGCTTGCTCGAGGACGCCGGTGACGCGGTGCGGGTGGTGCGCTTGCTCAGCCAACCGGAAGCCGAGGCGATGCAGGGCGAGGATTTCGACCACATTGGACGGATCGACGTCGCGCTGCTCAAGGATCTGCTGACAGTCGAGGACTATGATCAGCCGGATTTTGTCGTCTGTGGCCCCGGAAGTTTTACCCAGGCGCTGTACGACGGCCTGCGCGAACTGGATATCCGCGATTCGCGGATTCACGCCGAAACCTTCGGCCCGTCGACCTTGCGCCGGCGTCCGGACCCCGATGCGGTCGTCATCGAGCAACCACCGGCCGCCACCACGTCGGTGCCCGTGGTATTCCAGCGCTCGGCCAAGGAAGCGCGCTGGCAGCCGGAGGGCGGCAGCTTGCTGGAGTTGGCGGAAAGCCGTGGCCTGCGCCCGGAATTCAGTTGTCGCGGCGGCTCCTGCGGCACCTGCAAGACACGCTTGATCAGCGGCCAGGTGCATTACCCGTTGCCTCCGGCGGAAGTGCCGGATGACGGACACGTGCTGATTTGCTGTGCGATTCCGGCGCAGGGAGCGCAGGGAGCGCAGGGAGCGCAGCCGCTGGTGCTCGATATCTGAAGCAGGATTGCAGGCCAACATTGCCCGCCGGTCGATGGCTGGGTAGGGTAGGGGGCAGAACGAAAAAGGGCCGCAGAGGCCCTTTCTGCATTTCAGGAACAGGCGTTTTAATGGTTTTTTTCACTCGCTCGATCGTCTTGTTGATGGCGCTGGCGCTCATCACCGGTTGCGAAAGACAGGATGCACCGCCGCTGGACCAGCAACTCTACGTCTGGCAGCGGCAGTGGACGCCGGCCCACGACGCCGCCCTCAGGGACAGCCGTGCAGACTTTTCGACGCTGCGGGTGCTGGCCTTGCAAGCCTTCCCCAATGCCGGCTGGAGCCGTGCCCGAATAGATCCGCCGTTGCTCAAGCGCGATGGCCGGCCGGTGATTGCGGTGGTGCGCCTGGACGGGCAGCTCAAGGCGCTGGATCAGGAAGAGGTCACCGCGCAAATCCGCCAGGTGATCAGCGACTGGCAGGAGCTAGGGTTGAACCTTGCAGGCGTGGAAATCGACCACGATGCGGGTAATGCCCGGCTACCGGCGTACCGCGAATTTCTCGCGCATTTGCGTGAAGCGTTGCCGGCTTCGCTGGCGCTGAGCATCACCGCGTTGCCGTCATGGCTCGACAGTCGCGAACTGCCGGCATTGTTATCCACAGTCGACAGCAGCGTGTTGCAGGTACACGCGGTGAGCGATCCGCGTCGCGGCTTGTTCGATGCCGATCAGGCCCGGCAATGGGCAAAGGCCTGGAGCCGCGTCACGACAAAACCGTTCTATCTGGCGCTGCCGGCCTACGGCGTGGCGTTGCTGCCGTCGGCGGATGGCGCGCCGCTTGTAGAAAGCGAAGTGACGCTGGAGCGTGAAGGCCGGCGCCGGGAGTTACTCGCCGATCCACAGTCACTGCGCACCCTCGGCATCGAACTGCGTGCCGATCCACCGAAACATCTGGCGGGGCTGATCTGGTTTCGCCTGCCTTTGGCCAACGACCGCCGGGCCTGGAGCTTGACCACCTTGCGCGCCGTGGCGCGTGGTGATGTCCTCGACAGTCGGTTGACGCTGAAACTCTCGGGCGACAATGGCCTCTATGACATCGGCATCAGCAACCAGGGCAATCTCGACAGCGCCTGGCCCGAACGCCTGACACTGGCAGTCAGCGGCTGCGAAGGGGCCGATGCCCTGGCCGGTTACGCGTTGCAACAGCGAGCGGATCTGATTACCTTCACCCGCCTGCGCGATGGCCGAATTCCGGCCGGCGGACAGCGCGCCATCGGTTGGGCTCGCTGCGCAAAAATTGATCAAGGAGGTTCGAATGTTCACCCGTAACTGGCCGCGTCATTTGCTTTGCCTGAGCCTCAGCCTGCCGCTGGGCTCGGCGCTGGCCTGCGGCCCGGACTTCCCCATGCGCCTGCTGGATAACCGTGGCCAGTCGCTGGCGGAATTGCCCGAGGGCAACTTCAGCTTCGAAGTCAGCCGCCTCGGCCACGCCATCAACGGCTTGAAGAATGTCACCGCTGGAGCCGACTACAGCGATGAACCTGACTCTGTAGCGCTGAGGGATCAGGCCGAACAGGTCGGGCTTTCCGCCGAACAACAAGTGTTGGTCAAACACCTGCGCAGCCTGACCGATGCCCGTCAGGTTGAAACCGAAGGCGCGCAACTGCCGCCCGAGCTGAGGTGGTACCTGGCCGGTGCCGTGGCATTTGGCGCGGGCGATAGTGCCTTGGCCGCCAGTTACTTCAAGAAAGTGCTGGCCTTGCCCGCCGAGCAACGGGCTACGCGCAGCACCTGGGCGGCCTACTCGCTGGGGCGCGCGTTGTTCGCCATGAGCGCCGAAGCCGATGCGGCGCCGGATCTGCTCGAGCAATCGGCAAAGGCCTTCGAGCAAACCCGGCAGTTGAGCATCGACGGCTTCAGCGATCCGCTGGAGCTGGGCGTCGCCAGCCTCGGCGAAGAAGCCCGGGTGGTGCGCACCGCTGGCGACTGGAACCGTGCTATCGAGCTGTACGCCACGCAAAATCTGCACGGCTCTGCGGTGGGCTACACCTCGCTGAAGCTGTTGATGGCGGACCTGATGACGCTGCCGGAGGATCAAGTAGCCGAGCTGCTCAAGGGCCAACCCGTGCAGCAGTTGGTGACCGCATCGCTGATCAGTCGATTGGGCTGGTCGTTCGGTGATCAACCGGCCAACGAACAAAAAATGATCAAGTTGCTGCAAAACAGTACCCGCGGCAGTCTCGACAACGCCGATCGCCTGGCGGCGATGAATTATCAACAGGGTGATTACGCCAGCGCCAAGGCCTTCCTCGAACATGCCGGCGATGGCGGTCTGGCTTGGTGGCTGCGGGCAAAACTGGCAGTGCGCGACGGCGATAAAACCGCGGCCGCCGCAGCCTACGCCAAAGCGGCCCAGGTCTTTCCGCAGAATGAATCCTGGGGCGATCGACGAACGCCGGACTACGATTACGAATCGCTGCAGCCAAAATGCCGGGTCGAGGGGGAAAGTGCGATCCTGGCCCTGCAACGCGGCGACTACCTGCAAGCCTTCGATCAGTTGTATCGCAGCCAAAGCATTTACTGGTTCGACGCCGCCAGCGTTGCCGAGCGCGTATTGACCCTCGAAGAGCTCAAGCAGTACGTCGACACCCAAGTGCCGGCGCCGCCGCCGCTCACCCAGCAGGAGCGTGACAATTACGTGCCGTTGCCGGTGGCGGCGAGCCTGCGCAATCTGCTGGGGCGGCGTTTGCTGCGCGAGGGGCATTACGAGCAAGCGCTGGCGTACTTCGATAATGACGGCTTGCGCCACAAGGCCAGGCTGTATGGCGAGCAACGCCAGGCGGCTGATTCAGCCTGGTGGCCGACCCGCCGCGCCGCTGCACTGTTCAATGCGGCCTGGACCGCGCGCGAATGGGGCATGGACATTCTGGGTTATGAAATGGCCCCGGATTACGCCACGCTCGGCGGTAACTTCATACTTGAAAACGCCGAACTCAAGGTCGGTCCATTGGTGGCCGAGGACGAAGTGAAGCGTCAACAGGCCAGTGCTGCCCAGCCCGATCAGCGTTACCACTATCGTTTCGTGGCCACGGCGCTGGCGAGCAAGGCGGCGGATAACTTGCCTCACACCAGTCAGGCGTTCGCGGCGGTGCTGTGCGAGGCGTCGGGGTGGAACAGCAGCCTCGCGGAGCAAAGCGCGATTTATCAGCGTTATGTCAAAGAAGGGCCTTACGTGGAATGGGCTGCCGATTTCGGCCACCAGTGCCCGTATCCCGACTTCGAGAATGCCGATAAACGCTACGTGACCCAAGTCACCGACGCTGCGCGTTCGGCCTTGCGACCGTACAAGACGCCGTTGCAGATCGGTAGCGTACTGGCGTTCGCGGCAGTCGCGCTGATGATGTTCAAGCGACGCCGCAAGGCACGGTAAAGGCTCAAGCCTGTTGCACAAAGGTCAGCCGCACGGCGAAACCGATCAACAGGCTGCCGAACAGCCATTGTTGCAGGCGTTGGGCCGAGGGGCTGCGTTGCAGCCAGCGACCGAGTGCAGCACCGACCAGGGCGTAAGCGCTGTCGAACATCAAGCCGACGCCGACCAGCACCACGCCCAGGGTCGCAAATTGTCCGAGCACCGGCCCGGCCTGCGGATTGATGAACTGCGGTAGCAGCACCGAGCAGAACAGCAGTGCCTTGGGGTTGAGCAGGTTGGTCAGCAACCCGCGCTGAATGGCTGCACCCATGCGCGGTTTTTCACCGGTTGTATCAGCGCTGCCGAGGGATGGCAGCAGGGTAGTTCGCAAGCACTGAATGCCGATCCACAGCAGATACGCTGCGCCTGCCAGGCGCACGACATCGAAGGTCCAGGGCGCTGCCTTGAACAGCGCCGCCAGTCCCAGCGCCGCCAATGCCACATGACAACCCCGGGCGATGCCCAACCCCACGGCAGTGGCCAGCGCGGCGCCTTTGCCCTGGCGGGCACCGGTCTGCAACAGCAGGATCATGTCAGGCCCCGGCAGAAGATAAACCACCGCCAGCGCCATGAAAAACAGCCAGAGCCCCTGCATGTTGCACCCCATTCGTTGTCGATTCGGTGGTGCCAGTCTATGGCGGGAGGGCAGGGCAGGTGCTTGCGTTGTCAGCTTCTATCGGCTGCGGTATTGGCATAATCTGCCAGCTAATCACGCTTGAACCATCAGGATCTGCCAAACCATGAAACTCGATGCCTACGACCGCAAGATCCTCGCCGCGCTGCAACGGGACGGCCGCCTGAGCAATGTGCAACTGGCAGACGAGATCGGCCTGTCGGCGTCACCCTGCTTGCGCCGAGTGCGGATGCTTGAGGAAGCGGGGGTCATTCGTGGCTACCAGGCCAATCTGGATCGCGATGAGGTGGGGTTGGGGCTGACGGTGTTTGTCGGGGTCAAGGTCGAGCGTCATAACGACGAACAGGCCGAAAGCTTTCGGCAGGCGGTGACGGCGTTGCCGGAAGTAATCTCGGCGTTCCTGGTGTCAGGGGAGTCGGATTTTCTGTTGCAGGTCGTGGTGCCGGACTTGCGTGCCTATGACCGCTTTCTCACCGGGCGCTTGTTGAAGCTGCCGGGTGTGAGCGACATCCGCAGCAACTTTGCGATTCACACGGTGAAGGCGCCGGGGTCGTTGCCGCTGGAGCATTTGCCGCTCTAGACCGAGTCGTTAGCATCGCGAGCAAGCTCGCTCCCACAGGTACAGCGCAAACTCTGTGGGAGCGGGCTTGCCCGCGATGGCGGTAAACCTGTCACTACATCTGCGTCGCCATCCCCTCCACATTCATCGCCGCCTGACGCAACGCCTCGGAGCGGGTCGGGTGTGGGTGGCAGGTCAGGGCGATGTCTTCGGCCGAGGCGCTGAATTCCATGGCCACGCAATACTCGCCAATCATCTCGCTCACGCTCGGGCCAACCAGGTGCACGCCGAGGACTTCGTCCGTGCGCTCATCGGCCAGCACTTTGGCAAAACCTTCGGTTTCGTGGTTGATCTTCGCCCGGCTGTTGGCGGTAAAGGGGAATTTGCCAACCTTGTACGCCCGGCCTTCAGCCTTGAGCTGCTCCTCGGTCTTGCCGACGCTGGCCAGTTCCGGCCTGGTGTAGATCACACTGGGGATCAGGTCATAGTTGACCTCGCCCGCCTTGCCGACGATCTGCTCGACGCAGGCCATGGCTTCGTCCTCGGCCTTGTGGGCGAGCATGGGGCCCGAGGTCACGTCACCAATCACCCAGATCCCGGCGGCTTCGGTGCGATGCCCTTTGTTGGCGAGCATGCCGCGCTTGTCGGTGGCGAGGCCGACGTTCTCCAGGCCAAGGCCCTGTGTATAAGGTCTGCGCCCGATGGCCACCAGCACGTAGTCGGCTTCCAGCAACTCGGCGGCACCTCCCGCGGCAGGCTCGATGCTGAGCTGCACGCCGTTGGCGGAGGCGGTGGCGCTGGTCACTTTTGAGCTCAATTTAAAGCTCAAGCCTTGCTTGCCCAGGGATCGTTGCAGGGTTTTGCCGGCCTCGATGTCCACACCGGGGCAGATCCGGTCGAGAAACTCGACTACCGTTACCTGCGCCCCAAGGCGTCGCCATACCGAACCCAGCTCCAGGCCGATCACACCGGCGCCGATCACCACCAGATGCTTGGGCACCTCCTTCAGGGCCAGGGCACCGGTGGAATCGAGGATGCGTTTGTTGTCGATATCCACGCCGGGCAGGGGCATTGGCTCGGACCCGGTGGCGATGATGATGTCCCTGGCGCTCAGTTCGGTCTTGCCGCCGGCGCTGTCGGTTACCGTGACTTTGCCCGGCCCGTCGATGCGGCCCCAGCCTTTGATCCAGTCGACCTTGTTCTTGCGAAACAGGAACTCGATGCCCTTGGTCAGCCCGGTAACGCTTTCATCCTTTTGCTTCATCATCTGGGCGAGGTTGAGGCTCGGCTTGACGTCGATGCCCAGGTTGGCGAATTCCGCACCCATGGCCGCCTCGTACAGTTCGGAGGCATGCAGCAATGCCTTGGAAGGCATGCAGCCGACGTTCAGGCAGGTGCCGCCGAGTGTGGCGCGTCCTTCCACGCAGGCTGCCTTCAGACCCAGTTGTCCTGCGCGGATCGCTGCGTTGTAACCACCGGGACCTGCGCCGAGTATCACGACGTCATAAGTGCTCATGGATGTACTCCTGGATCGAAAGGGGGAAGGATGGGTAAAAGTAGTTCCTGAATAAAATTACGAACGTAATATGTGCGCGGCGCAGCAATTCGGTCAAGGCTTCAGGTAAGCGACAGGTTGGGCACCTTTAGATAGCGCGCCTGAGTACAGAAATTTCACTAATTTCGTTATATCGTAACGTATTGCCCTGTAAGCGAAGACACTCTGGAGTGGTATGCAAGTCGATCTCGATGTTGATGAAACGCCGCTGGCCGGGCTGCCGCGCTTTCAGCAGGCGTTCATTCAAGGGCGGCGTTTGCGCCAGTTCGCCATCGGTGCGGGCCTGCTCGCCACCGTGGGCCTGTTGTTGGCGCTGTTTGCCGGGCTGTTTGCGTCGCAAACGCTGTGGCCAGCGTTGCTGCTGAATCTGAGCGCAGCGTTTGTGCTGTTGATGGCGGGTGTGCAATCGGCCTGGTGGGTCGCCCGGTGGCGTGCCCGCGCCATGAATCCCGTCGTGCCCGAGGTCGTTGTCGAGGAATCTGCCGAACCTTTGGGCTGGTATGAACGCTTGCTGGACCGGATCAGTCGGCAATCGCTGAACCTGCTCGGGCAAATCGGTGCGCCGACGCTGTGGCTTGGCGGTTGGGCGTTGTTGGCGTTGTTGGGCGTCGAACAGGCCTGGAACCTCGCATTGCCCCCGACGGCACTGGGCCTGGCAGCCACTGTCGGGGCGGCGTGCTCATTGCTGTTGGCCTTCGGTCTGTTGGTGATGGAGCGCCATCTTGCGCAGGAAAACACGGCGCAGTGGCCTGAGGCCGACGCGTTGGCGCAATTGATTCGCGTGGCGATCATCAGTCTGGTCCTCGGTGCCTTTTGCCTGCTGTTCGCCAATGAAACCTCGGTATGGCCGGTACGTTTGGCGGTGTTGATCGGGCTGCTGCCGGGGCTGGTGGCGGCCGAACTGTTGCTGCGTGCAGTGTTGTCTTTGTTCAGCCCGCGCCGCGAGCGCCTTGAACCGGAGCTGTTGGCGCGCAGTTTTGTCGCTGACATGCTGCGCTGGCCACCGCAGCCATTGCTGGCGCTGCAGCACGAACTGCATAACCGCTTCGGCATCGATCTGCGGCAGATCTGGGCCTTCACTTATATGCGCCGGGCGTTGCTGCCGGTGCTGGCGGTGGTCGCGTTGGTCGGCTGGTCGCTGACCGGCATTCACGAAATTGCCCTGCAAGGCCGGGGTATTTACGAGCGCTTCGGCAAGCCGGTGGAGGTCTTTGGCCCCGGTTTGCATCTGGGTTTGCCGTGGCCATTGGGGCGCGTGTTGAGTGTCGAGAATGGCGTTGTTCATGAACTGGCCACCAGTGTCGGCGAAACCTCGGTCCCGGCTCAGGCCGAGCCCGCCGAAGGCCCGGCCCCGGCGATTGCCAACCGCTTGTGGGACGCCAGCCACGTGAACGACAAATCCCAGGTGATCGCCAGCAGCCGCGCTGACAAGCAGAGCTTTCAGATCGTCAACATGGACGTGCGTTTCGTCTATCGCATCGGCCTTAGCGATGAGGCGGCGTTGGCTGCGACCTATAACAGTGCCGATGTGCCGATGTTGATTCGCAGCACTGCGAGCCGAATCCTGGTTCATGACTTTGCCTCGCGCACCCTCGACGGTTTGCTGGGTGAGGACAGGGTAGGGCTGGCCGAAGAAATCGGCCGCGCCGTGCAGGCTGACCTGCAAAAACTCGACAGCGGCGTGGAGATTCTCGCCACGGTGGTCGAGGCGATTCACCCTCCGGCCGGTGCAGCCAATGCCTATCACGGCGTGCAAGCGGCGCAGATTGCAGCGCAAGCGCTGATCGCCCGGGAGCGCGGCGCTGCTGCCGAGGCCACCAACCAGGCGCAGTTGCAGGCCAGCATCGCCCGCGATCAGGCAACGGCCAGCGCCCGTGAGATCAATGCTGGCGCCGAGGCGGCGGCCCTGAAATTCAACGCCGAGCAAAAAGCCTATGCCAGCGCGGGTCAGGCCTTTGTGCTGGAGCAGTATTTCAGCCAGTTGTCCCAGGGTTTGGCCAACGCCAGATTGCTGGTTCTCGATCATCGTCTGGGCGGCAGCAGCAATGCGCCGACCATCGACCTCCGTACGTTCACGCTGCCGGTTGACCCTGCCCCGTCGCGTAAATCCGCTCAGCCAGGAGCTGCCAATTGAGCCAGTCCCATACTCACGATCACGATGACCACGCCGGCCACGATCACGGCCATGGCGGGCACCACCACGGCCATCACCACCACGGTGATCCACAAGAGGCCGGTCCATTCCCGTGGCGTCGCATGGGGTGGGCTGCATTGCTGGTGGCGTTCGCGGTCGCTGCCGCGAGCCTGGTGCAGGTGCGCTCGGGGGAGGCCACGGTGATCACGCGTTTCGGCAACCCTTCACGCGTCTTGCTGGAACCGGGGCTGGGCTGGCGCTGGCCGGCTCCGTTCGAAGCGGCGATCCCGGTGGATCTGCGGCTGCGCACCACGTCCAGCGGCTTGCAGGATGTCGGCACCCGGGATGGGTTGCGCATCATCGTTCAGGCGTATGTGGCGTGGCAGGTGCAGGGTGATCCGGACAACGTGCAACGCTTCATGCGCGCGGTGCAGAACCAGCCCGATGAAGCAGCGCGACAGATTCGTACCTTTGTCGGCTCTGCACTGGAGACCACCGCCAGCAGTTTTGACTTGGCGAACCTGGTGAATACCGATGCCAGCCAGGTACGGATCGGCGAATTCGAAGCCCAACTGCGCAAGCAAATCGATCAGCAACTGCTCACCACTTATGGCGTGCGTGTGCTGCAGGTTGGCATCGAACGATTGACGCTGCCTTCGGTGACGCTCACCGCGACCGTCGACCGGATGCGCGCCGAGCGTGAAACCATCGCCACTGAACGCACGGCGATCGGCAAGCGTGAAGCGGCGCAAATCCGTTCCGCCGCCGAGCGTGATGCGCGGATTGTGCAGGCCGATGCCACGGTGAAAGCAGCAGATATCGAAGCGCAATCGCGGGTCGAGGCGGCGCAGATTTACGGTCGCGCCTATGCGGGGGCGCCGCAGCTCTACAACTTGCTGCGCTCGCTCGACACCTTGGGCACGGTGGTGACGCCGGGCACCAAGCTGATTTTGCGCACCGATGCGGCACCGTTCCGGGTGTTGGTTGACGGTCCGCCGAGCCTCGACAACAAGTCCGGGTCGCAGCCATGAATTTGGTTCCACGTGGAACAAATGAGTTGAGCAGCCCCTGGATTCAAGCCGGGCGCTTGGCATTTATTGCCTTGTACGCGGTGACGGTGCTGGCGGCGTTGGCGTGGGCGTTTTCCAATGTGCGGCAGATAGATCCACAAAATCGTGCTGTGGTTTTGCATTTTGGTGCGCTGGATCGCATTCAGAATGCCGGGTTGTTACTGGCCTGGCCGCAACCCTTCGAACAGGTGACTTTGTTGCCAGCGGCGGACCGGGTCATCGAGCGTCGGGTGGAAAGTCTGTTACGCAGTGATGCCGCGATACAGGCAGATCGAGTGGCCAGTTTTGCCACGCCGATCAGCGATGCCCTTGCAGGCTCCGGTTATCTGTTAACGGGGGATGCCGGGGTGGTGCAACTCGATGTTCGGGTTTTTTACAAAGTCACCGAACCTTACGCATTCGTGCTTCAGGGTGAACATGTGTTGCCGGCACTGGATCGCTTGGTCACCCGCAGCGCTGTGGCACTCACCGCCGCACGGGATCTGGACACGATTCTGGTTGCTCGACCAGAGCTGATCGGCGCTGACAATCAGGCGGCGGAACGACGCGAGCGGTTACGAGGCGATCTGGTGCAGGGCATCAACCAGCGTCTTGCAGAACTCACTGCGACGGGGCAGGGACTGGGGATCGAAGTGGCGCGGGTCGATGTGCAATCGAGTCTGCCAAGCCCGGCGGTCAATGCCTTCAATGCGGTCCTGACTGCCAGTCAGCAGGCCGACAAAACCGTGGCCAATGCGCGTACCGAAGCCGAAAAGCTGACGCAAACTGCCAACGAGCAAGCTGACAGAACATTACAGGTTGCCCATGCCCAGGCCAGTGAACGACTGGCCAAAGCATCCACCGACACGGCCACGGTGTTGAGCCTGGCCAAGGCGCAACAACAGGGCACTGACCCGCAAATGCTGCTGCGGATTTACCGTGAGCGCATGCCGAAAATTCTCGGCCAGGCCGGCTCTGTCACCACGGTCGACCCCAAAGACGATTCCCGGCTGATCATTCAGGGAGCTGCACAATGACCGCTCAATCCGCCGTCGCACCGAGCCTGTTGTCCTCGGCCGAACAGCGCCGTGCCGCGCGGCAGCTGACCCTGGCCATGCTCGCATTGGGCCTGCTTGCGCTGGGCCTGATCTGGCGTTGGCTGGCGCCGGAGCAGACTGGCGTCAGTCAGTTGCTGCTGGGTTTTGCCTCGCTGCTGGTCGCCGTGCCGGTCATGCGTTCGGCCTGGTACAGCTTGCGGTATCCGAGCCTGCACGGCATCACCGATCAATTGATCGCCCTGGCCATGCTGGGTGCCTGGGCCACGGGGGACCTGCTGACGGCGGCGTTGTTGCCGATCATCATGATCTTCGGCCACGTGCTTGAAGAGCGCAGCGTCATCGGCTCACAGGAAGCCATTCACGCCCTTGGCAAACTGACCCGCAGCCACGCACGCAAAGTGCAGACGGACGGCTCCATCATCGAAGTCGACAACGGCACGCTGAAGGCCGGCGATCTGGTCGAGGTGCGCGCAGGGGATCGAGTGCCGGCGGATGGCCGGGTGTTGTCCGGTCAGGCCAGTCTCGATACCGCCTCCATTACCGGTGAATCGGTGCCGATGGAGACGGGCGTCGGCATGTCGGTGTTCGGTGGCGCGATCAACCTCGATGGCCTGCTGCGCATCGAAGTGACCCGCACCGGCCATGAGTCGACCCTCGGCAAAGTCATCGCGCTGATGCAAAACGCCGAGCGCTCCAAGCCGCCGATCACTCGACTGCTGGAGCGTTATGCCGGCAGTTACATGGTGTTGGTTTTGCTGCTGGCTGCCGTGACCTGGTTCATCACCAACAACGCTCAAGCGATGCTCGCGGTGTTGGTGGCTGCCTGTCCTTGTGCGCTGGTGTTGTCGGCACCGGCCACGGCGATTGCCGGGGTGGCCGTAGCGGCCCGCCACGGGATTCTGATTCGCAGCTCTGCATTCCTTGAAGAGCTGGCCGATCTGACTTCGCTGGTGGTCGACAAAACCGGGACGTTGACCTTCGGTACCTTGCGCCTGCAATCCATCGACAGTCCGCTGGAGGACCGCAGCCATGTCCTGACGCTCGCGGCCAGCCTCGGTTCGGCCAGCAGTCACCCGGTGAGTCGCGCGCTCGCGGGGTTGGTTGACCAGGAGCATTTCCTGCCGCTTCGCGACATACATGAACGTCAGGGACTGGGCGTCGTGGCGATGACCGAACAGGGTGAAGCGGCGCTTGGTCGACCGGAGTTGTTCACGCAACTGGGCATCAGCACGACGGCCGTTCCCGATCACGACGGTCCGATTGCCGGACTGGCGCTCAACGGTGAATTCCTTGCCTGGCTGTTGTTGGCCGACAGCGTCAAACCCGAGGCGCAGTTTGCCTTGGCGGAGTTGCGCGATCTCGGATTGGGTCGCCAGCTGTTGCTCACGGGTGACCGGCACAGCGTCGCGCAAACGCTTGCCCGGGATGTCGGGATCAGCGACGTCGAAGCGCAAGCCCTGCCCGAAGACAAACTCAACCGCGTGCTCAAGGAAATCGACAGCGGCTTCCGGCCAATGGTGGTCGGCGATGGCATCAACGATTCACTGGCCCTCAAGGCCGGTGTGGTCGGTGTGGCCATGGGTGCCGGCGGCGCGGACATCGCCCTGGCATCGGCAGACATCGTGCTGATCGGCAGTGACCTGCGCCGCCTCGGCACTTGCGTGCGCCTTAGTCGTCAATGCCGCCAGACATTGCAGGTCAACGTCATCATCGGGCTGGGCTGGACCCTGGCCATCGTCGCATTCGCCGCGTTCGGCTGGCTGGGTGCTGCCGGTGCGATGATTGCCGCGTTGCTGCATAACCTCAGCACCTTGTTGGTGTTGGGTAATGCCGGCCGATTGCTGCGGTTCCAGGAGCCACTGCTCAAACTCAAGGATGATGCCTGAAGGGGAATGCTCTAAACCGGGCAATCACCGGGTTCAATCTTTTTAGAACTGTGCGCCTGGTTCGTAGTCATTGAACATGAGGGCACATCATTTTGTGCGTTCGCGGCGGCCGGCCCTGGCGTCGCGAATCATTGAAAATGGCTATTAATTCGATAGCCAGCTATTTTTCAAAGATGGTCTACCCTCTGTTCAGACGTCTGAAACAAGGGGGTTATCCATGCTCGCGCAACTACCACCGGCCTTACAGAATCTGCAATTACCGCTTCGCCTGAGACTCTGGGACGGCCATGAATTCAATCTGGGACCGACGCCCAGCGTCACGATTGTGGTCAAGGACCCACAAATGGTCACCCAGTTTACCCATCCAAGCCTGGATGCCCTCGGCGCTGCATTTGTCGAAGGCAAACTGGAACTTGAAGGCTCCATCAGCGACGTGATCCGCGTCTGTGATGAATGGAGCCAGGCGTTGCTGAATGAAGACGACGACAGTCAGCCTGTTCGCAGCGCCCACGATAAAGAGATGGATGCCAAGGCGATTTCCTACCACTACGACCTGTCCAACGAGTTCTATCAGCTGTGGCTCGATAGCGACATGGCCTATTCCTGCGCTTACTTCGAGACCGGCAGCGAAAGTCTGGAGCAGGCCCAGCAAGCCAAGTTCCGTCATTTGTGCCGCAAGCTGCGCCTGCAGCCCGGCGAATATCTGCTGGATGTGGGTTGCGGTTGGGGTGGATTGGCTCGTTTTGCGGCGCGGGAGTTTGGCGCGAAAGTGTTTGGTATCACCCTCAGCAAGGAGCAGTTGGCCCTGGCCCGGGAACGCGTAAAAGCGGAGGGCCTGGAGGACTTGGTCGAACTGCAACTGCTCGACTATCGAGATCTGCCGCAGGATGGCCGATTCGATAAGGTCGTCAGCGTCGGCATGTTCGAACACGTCGGCCACGCCAATCTTGCCGAGTACTGCAAGACCCTGTTCGGTGCGGTGAAAGAGGGCGGCCTGGTGATGAACCACGGGATCACCGCCAAATTCACCGATGGCCGTCCGGTAGGACGCGGTGCGGGTGATTTCATCGAGAAATATGTGTTCCCCAACGGCGAACTGCCGCACCTGTCGATGATCTCTGCCGAGATCAGTGAGGTCGGGCTGGAAATCGTCGACGTCGAGAGTTTGCGCCTGCACTACGCTCGCACGCTCGATCACTGGAGCGAACGCCTGGAAGACAACCTCGAAGCGGCCTCCAAACTGGTACCGGAACAAGTCCTGCGCATCTGGCGGCTGTACCTGGCCGGTTGCGCCTACGCGTTTGCCCGCGGCTGGATCAACCTGCACCAGATACTCGCGGTGAAGGCCCACGCCGATGGCAGTCATGAACTGCCATGGACCCGGGACGATATCTACCTTTAAAGAATCGGTGAAATAAGCCGGGCGACCCGCATGCCGACCTGTTGGACGCGGCGGGTTTCCCGGCCTTCTTCCTTGGCGATTTCGTGGGCGTTGGCAAAGTCATCGTTGAGCATCTGTTCCACCTCGGCGGCAAAGGCGCTGTCGACGGTCAGCAACATCACTTCGAAATTCAGGCGGAACGAGCGGTTGTCCAGGTTGGCGCTGCCGATGGCGCTGATTTCGCTGTCGATCAATACCACTTTCTGGTGCAGGAACCCGGGTTCGTAACGGAACACCCGCACACCGGCGCGCACCGCTTCGAAGGCGTAGAGGCTAGAGGCGGCGTAGACGATTCGGTGATCGGGGCGCGACGGCAGCAGCAGGCGCACGTCCACTCCGCGCAGGACCGCCAGGCGCAGGGCCGCGAACACGGCTTCGTCTGGGATGAAATACGGGCTGGTAATCCAGACCCGCTCGGTCGCCGCGTGGATGGCTTCGACAAAAAACAGCGAACAGGTTTCGTAGGCATCTGCCGGCCCGCTGGCGAGCAACTGGCACAACACACCGTCTTCCGGGTAGACCTCGGGCAGGATCAGCGGCGGCAGTGCGCGAGCCACCCAGAACCAGTCTTCGGCGAAAGACTCCTGCATACAGGCCACCACCGGCCCGCGCACTTGCACGTGGGTATCGCGCCAAGGGGCCAGGGGCGGTTTCTCGCCCATGTATTCGTCTCCGACGTTGTGCCCGCCGACGAACCCGAGAATGCCGTCCACCACGACAATCTTGCGGTGGTTGCGAAAGTTCACCTGGAAGCGATTGAGCCAGCCACTGCGGGTGGCGAAGGCTTTGACCTCGACCCCGCCATCACGCAGCGCCTGCACATAGGCGTGGGGCAGGGAGTGGCTGCCGATTCGGTCATACAACAGGTAAATCGCCACGCCTTCGGCGGCTTTCTTCAATAGCAGTGTTTGCAGGCGTTGGCCGAGGCGGTCGTCGTGAACGATGAAAAACTGGACCAATACCGCTTCTTTCGCCTGGCTGATGGCCTCGAAAATGGCCTCGAACGTCGCTTGGCCGTTGATCAACAAGCGCATCTCGTTGTTGGCCAGGCACGGCATGTGTCCGAGCTTGGGCATCGCTCTGAGTGAGTCGTACGCCGAGGAGGCGCGGGCGGTGAGTGCTTCTTCCACCCAGGGTCGCCAGTTGAGTTCGGAGATCGCCTTGCGCATTTCCTCGTTGGCCTGTCGACGGGCCTTGATGTAGCCGTCGAACGTGCTGCGGCCGAACACCAGGTAGGGGATCAGCGTGAGGTAAGGGATGAAGAACAGCGACAGGGCCCAGGCGATCGCGCCTTGGGCGGTACGAACGGTCAACACGGCGTGGATGGCCGCGATCATGCCCAGCGAGTGCAAGAGGGCGATGGTATAACCGAAAATATGCGGTCCGAAATAATCCATGGGGGGCTGCCTTGCTCCTGAAGATTCAGTGCTTAACAGACCATGTTCCGTGCAGAATGTCGCTAATTAATTGGCCCATGAACCGAAGCTCGCGGCTGACGTCTAACGGCCACTACTGATCAGGAGTTACTCGATGAACGTTCGTCTGCTGGGTTTGGCCATGGCACTTGGGTTGGCACTTCCTGTGGCGGCTCACGCGCAAATGCTGCAACCAGGATTGTGGGAGTTGACCACGAGCAACATGAAGGTCGACGAGCAGAACATGCCGGACCTGCAGTTGATCCTCGGTCAGCTCCAGAGCCAGATGACCCCTGAGCAGCGAGCAATGCTGGAAAAACAGGGCATCACCATGGGCGGCAAAGGGATCCGGGCGTGCCTGACTCCGGAGCAGGTCAAGACCGACAACATTCCCCTGACCGATCCGCAGTCGGGCTGCAAACAGGAAATCACCGACCGCTCCGGTAATCAGTGGAAATTCCGCTTCAGCTGCCCGAAAGCCCAAGGTGCGGGTGTGGCGACATTCCTCAGTGATCGCGAATTCACCACCAAGGTCAACGGCACGTTCAACGCCACCGGCATTCAGCAGAAGGGCAGCCTCGAATCCCGCGCCGTCTGGCTGGGGCAGGATTGCGGCACTGTGAAGCCGAGAGCCTAAAAGCTTCGTCGGATCGCCGCCCGGAGCAGGCTCGCTCCCACATTGATTGTGTGTTCCCTGTGGGAGCGAGCCTGCTCGCGAAAGCGTCCATTCAGCCGCCCTGGATCCCCGGCTGACTCAACCATTCACACGCCGCCTCGACGGCCATCCGGCCAAAATCCTCCCCCGTGCGACTGCGTACACTGACAAATCCACCAGCCTGTTCTTTTTCGCCGACCACCACCAGGTACGGCACGCTACGGCTGTGCTGGCGAATCTTGTAGCGGACTTTTTCGTTACGCAGGTCGGCCTTGGCGCGCACGCCTTTTCGGCGCAAAGATTCGGTCACCGCTTGGGCATAAGTCGCCTGGCGGTCATCCATGCTCACGACGACTACGTGGGGTGGAAGGCTCCAGTGTTGCAGCTCCTGATGGCTGGACCAACATGTGCCGTAGATCCGTTGTTGCAACGTGCCGCTGATGTGATCGAGGGCGAACGCCTGCAAGACTCTGGTGGTGGGGACGTGCGGTCCATGGCTCTGGTATTCGCTGTCCCCCAGGCGGTACAGCGGAATCTCTTCGCGATGGGGTCGACGACGGATCGAGTGATTGGTCGCTGCCAGTGACTGCATGCGCGCTTGGATGAGGGGCAGGTCCGCCGGGGTCAACGGTCGCTCGACTGCAAACTCGTAAAAAAAACCGTCACCCAACTCCCTGCCTGCGCGCATTTGCGCATGGGGGTGAAGTTGCTTGACCGCCATGGCCAGCATCAATGCGCAGGAGCGGCGCAGGATCTCCAGGCCGTCCGGCTCCCGGGGGGTGACAATGCTGACCCGGGCATTTGCCTCGATCATGTATTCGCAGTCCACCAGGACCCCATTGACCCGGCCCGCTACCGCAGCGCTGGCCAATTCGGGGCCGATGCTGGCGGCCAACTCGTGCACGGACAGCGGCTGGTCGTACTCACGCAATGAACCATCGGGCAGGGTGATCTGGATCATGGTCGGCGTACTCAGGTGCATCTAACGAGCGTTATCGCATAAACCGCAGGGGCGAACATTAAGGCGTTTGTCGAGCCAGCGTCAGAACTCGTTTTGCAGGGCTTTGTAGCCGCGCACCAGGTCGACGTTGGTGCGCGCCACGTCTTCGGAAAACTCCGATGCACTGACGCTCACCGGCGGGTATTGCGAGAGGTCGGTGTTGGGGCCGATCCGCGTGGTGGAGGGCACGTAGAAGGCCTCAGGCAGGTCACGACCGTCGACCACAGAGTTGTGCCGCACCACGCAACCGTCACCGACCACGCAGTTGAACAGCACGCTGTTGAAACCGATGAACACCCGATTGCCCACGGTGCAGGGGCCATGCACGATCGAGCGGTGGGCGATGGAACTGAATTCGCCGATGGTCACCGCCGCACCGGATTTGGAGTGGACCACCACACCGTCCTGGATGTTCGAGTTGGCACCAATGGTGATCGGCTGCATGTCGCCGGAGGCATCGACTTCATCAGCGCGAATCACGGCGTATGGCCCGACGAACACGTTCTCGCCGATCACCACTTTGCCGCAGATGATTGCCGTCTTGTCGACGTAGGCCGACTCGGCAATCCGCGGTAGATCTCCGGAAGGATTCTTGCGGATCATGGCTGCCTCAACGCGTTGTACAGGGTGTTGAGGTTGTACTCGAACAACCCGGTGAAGGTGCTGGCCGGACCGCTGGCCGCCAGGGCATCGGAGTACAGCGTGCCGCCGATCTGCGCGCCGCTTTCGTCTGCAATCTGCTTGAGCAGTCGGGCGTCCTTGATGTTTTCCATGAACACCGCCTTGACCCTGGCCTGACGAATCTGGGTGATCAATGCAGCCACTTCGGCGGCGGAAGGTTCGCGTTCGGTGGACAGGCCTTGAGGCGCCATGAACTCGATGCCATAGGCCTGGCCGAGATAACCGAAGGCGTCATGGGAGGTTACGATCTTGCGATTGCCCGGTGGCAATGAACCGAGCTTGGCCTTGGCTTCGGCGAGCAGGGCATGGACCTGTTTCAGGTACGCCTGGCTGTTGCGCTCATAGTCGGCGCTGTTCGCCGGGTCCGCCGCGATCAGCGCCCTGGTGATGTTGGCGATGTACAACTCGGTGTTCGCCAGGTTATGCCAGGCATGCGGGTCGGGAACGGTCTCGCCGTCTTCATCCAGGCTGCGCGGAATGACGCCGCGGCTTGCGCTGATGACTGGCGCTTTGGTCTCGGTACTGGTCACCAGGCGATCCAGCCAGGGTTCGAAACCCAAGCCGTTCTTGATGATGAGCCTGGCTCTGAGCAGCGCCTTGGCGTCGTCCGGTGTCGGCTCGTAGGTATGGGCATCCGCGTCCGGGCCGACCATATTGGTGATCTGGATGTGATCCTTGCCGACCTGGCGGGTCATGTCGGCAAGGATGCTGAAGCTGGTGACCACCTGAAGTTTTTCGGCGGCAGACAGCGACATTGATACCAACAAACTGAACAACACGAGTAAAGCGCGCATCGGGTAACACCTCATTGGGATGTGAGCAAAGGCGGGCGGCGCAGCAAGCCGTGCACCGGCCCGAACACCACGGACAACAGATATCCGCCGCCTGCCACCAGGACAATTGCCGGGCCACTGGGCAGCGAGTAATGGAACGAGATCAGCAACCCGAGCCATACCGAGAGGCTGCCGAGCAGGGCGGCGACGGCGATCAGTACCGGCAGGCGACGACTCCAGAAACGCGCCGCGGCGGCAGGCAGCATCATCAGACCGACGACCATCAACGCGCCGATCGCCTGGAAACCGATGACCAGGTTCAACACCACCAGTGTCAGGAACACGCCGTGGGCCAGTGGCCCGAGTCGGCTGACGGTTTGTAGAAATAACGGATCGAGGGTGTCGAGCAGCAGGGGCCTGTAGATCAGTGCCATGGCAATCAGGCTCAGGCCCGAGACCCAAAGCATGCCGGTCAAGGTGGGGCCGTCGACTGCCAGCGCCGAGCCAAACAGCAGGTGCAACAGGTCCAGGCGCTTGCCGGCGATGCCGAGAATCAGTACGCCACAGGCCAGGGAAATCGGGTAGATCGCCGCGAGGCTGGCGTCCTCTCGCAGGCCGGTGCGTCGGGTAATCCAGGCCGCGAGGCCCGCCATGCTCAGGCCGGCACCGAGGCCGCCGATGGTCAGTGCCGGGAGACTCAAGCCAGCAAACCAGAAGCCCAGAGCCGCACCTGGGAGGATGCCGTGGGCCACTGCATCGCCGATCAGGCTCATGCGTCTGAGGATCAGAAACACCCCAAGGGGCGCCGTACTGCACGCCAGGACCAGGCCACCGAACAGCGCCCGACGCATGAAAACGAACTCTTGGAACGGTTGCCAGAGATGCGCGGCAGCGATCATCAGGCCACCTGCGATCGGGGTTGTTGGCGGATCAGTTCGGCGCTTGGGCCGAATACACAACCGCTGCTTTTGATCAGCAGCGTGTGTGGAATGTGTTCGCGGACAGCGGCGAGGTCATGACAAACCACCACCAGTGTTCGGCCTTCGAGATGCCATTGGTCCATGTGCTTCCAAAGCAACGCCTGGCCGAGTTCATCGAGAGCCGCGTGGGGTTCGTCGAGCAACAGCAAAGGCGCTTCGGTCAGGCTCAAGCGGGCGAGCAGGGCGCGTTGCAATTCACCGCCGGAGAGGGCCATCAAGGGTCGATCTTCCAGGCCGTTCAGGCGCCAGTTTTCGAGGACGGCTTGCAGTCGCTGCCTGCGGACTTCCGGAGTTTGTTTACTGCCCCAGAAACCGGCAGCGACCAGTGCCTGAAGACTGATTGGAAACTGCCGGTCCAGATGTTGTTGCTGAGGCAGGAACGACACTCCGCCCCGGTGCGGAGCACCTAGACGCACCTTCCCGGCCAAGGGTTTTTGCAAGCCGGCGATGACTTTCAACAGGCTGCTTTTGCCGGCGCCGTTCGCCCCGATGATGGCCGTCAGGCTACCCCTCGGCAGTTCGCAGTCCAGCGCTGGCGTGAGTGGCTGTCCCGGTGCGCCCCAGCGCAAAGCATGGCAAGCGATCATGCGACCTCCCAGTTGAGTCGGCTCTCGGCGACGGCGTCGTGGGCGTGCAGGCTTTCGGCGTGAATGACACGAATGTGGAAGGCGCTGATGCCCGTGGAGCGCTGCAGGGCCAGATTCAAACGGCGTGCGGCGTCTTCGCAGAACATCAGGTTCTGACCATTGGCCAAGGCGAAGGCTTGCTCGTCGGCGCGTTTTACCGCTGTTTGAACGGCTGTGCCGAGTGCGGCTTCGGCGTCATTGATGACTGCGATCAGAGGCAGCTCATCCAGAAAATCAGCCAGCCGTACGCGCAACTTCGCGCTGCTGCGTTGGCTGTGAGGTGTGGCGACGATGCCCTTGGTCGAGCCGAGCCAGGCTAAAACGTCAGCGTGTTGCAGTGACTTGTTGGCGAAATCGTCGACGAATTGCTGCTGAATCAACTGGCGAGAAAGGGCCGCGGAACATGGACAGGTTGAGGAGTAAGGCACCTCAATTTTTAGTTCCACGTGGAACATCGCGTTTTTCAAGCGCGCTTCAATGCTCACCGGATAGCTTTTCCAGCCTGCCAATGGACTGATCAACGCCGGTCTTTTAAGCAGCACATCGGTGTGAATGGTTAAGTGAGCACTGCTGGACAGCCCTTCATGGCTCTCAAGAAAACGCTGCAGAATCCGCCGCAATAACGCTGGGGAAAGGTTTTCCTGCTCCAACAATTCAAGCGCCAGATACAGGCGTGACATGTGAATGCCGCGCGCATTGCCATCATCGAGGCTTACGCCGGCATCGGCCTTTGCATTCAGCCGTTGGCCATCAAATAAAACGGGAAGAGCAATGCCGCACATGCCCACCCACTCCAGTGGCAGGGCTTGGCGTGAGGCCTGCGCGGCGATATCCGGCAGAGTCAGCGCATTCATGAGCAGGTCCATCGTGGGAGTTGATTTAGGATGTTATAGTATAACAATCAAATCGACGATGCCTTTTTCATGAACAGGTCTTCATCTTTCACGGACCCATGGGATTTCTCGCGAAGGGGGAACGCGTCCAGCATCGTGGCCTTGCTGTGTCGGGCAAAGGGATGGTTTATTAGCTTTGTTATATTATAACATTAAAATAAGCCCGACACCGTGACCGGGCATCCCTGTGAGGAATATGCAGATGTCCAATCGACTTCCCGTGACCGTTCTCTCCGGCTTTCTTGGCGCCGGAAAAAGTACACTTCTTAATTACATACTACGTAATCGCGATGGCTTGCGCGTGGCGGTCATCGTCAACGATATGAGCGAAATCAACGTCGATGGCACCGAAGTTCAGCGCGATGTCAGTCTTAACCGGGCTGAAGAACGGTTGGTTGAAATGAGTAACGGGTGTATTTGCTGTACGTTACGTGAAGATTTGCTCGAGGAAGTCAGTCAACTCGCCAGAGAGGGGCGCTTCGACTATCTGCTGATCGAGTCCACGGGCATTTCCGAACCGCTGCCAGTGGCGGAAACCTTCACCTTCCGCGATGAAAACGGCCAGAGCCTCAACGACATCGCCCGGCTCGACACCATGGTCACGGTGGTCGATGGCATGAACTTCCTGCTTGATTACCAGGCGGCCGAAAGCCTGGCCTCGCGAGGAGAAACACTGGGGGATGACGACGAGCGTTCCATTACCGACCTGTTGATCGAGCAGGTCGAGTTCGCCGATGTGATTTTGCTCAGCAAGATCGACTTGATCAGCAGCCACCAACGCGAGGAGTTGATCGCCATACTGGAACGGCTCAACGCCAGGGCGGAAATCATCCCGATGGCGATGGGCGAAATCCCCTTGGACAAGATCCTCAACACCGGTCGTTTTGATTTCGAAAAAGCCGCCCAGGCACCGGGATGGTTGCAGGAACTGCGCGGTGAACACGTGCCCGAAACCGAAGAGTACGGCATTGCGTCCAGCGCTTACCGGGCCCGCCGGCCGTTCCATCCGCAGCGGTTCTTCAACTTCATCGATGGCCCCTGGGACAACGGCAAGCTGCTGCGCTCCAAGGGCTTTTTCTGGCTGGCGAGCAAGCACATGGATGCCGGCAGCTGGTCTCAGGCCGGTGGCTTGATGCGCTATGGTTTTGCCGGACGCTGGTGGCGTTTCGTACCGAAAAACCAATGGCCGCAGGACGAAGAAAGTACCGCCGGGATCATGAAGAACTGGGCCGCCGACAGCGGGGACTGTCGCCAGGAACTGGTGTTCATCGGCCAGGACATCGACTTCACGCAACTCACGGCCGAACTGGACGCCTGCCTGCTGACTGATGAGGAAATGGCGCTGGGTGTAGAGGGCTGGCGTTTGCTGCCTGATCCATTCGGTCCTTGGTATGAAGAAGCCGCCTGATCCGCTACTGGCGCTTCAAGGCTTGAGCCAGGTGCCCTGGCTCTGGCCTTCGCAGTACGGCTGCAAATACGCCGCGTCGGTGGCAACGCCGTAATAGTGAATATCTTGGCGGTAGGGCATATTGGCGACTTGGGCGTTGCTGCAAATGCCGAATGAGCCGCCGGGGCATTGATCGACATACCGCACTTCGACTTTCTGCCCCGCCAGGTTCGGTTGGCAGAAACCATCGGCGAAGAGTTTTGGCGGGATAGTGCGGTTCTGCTGGCAAACCTGGATATCCAGCCGCTCGGCCTGGCTGTGAACCACACAAGCCTGGGCCAGCGCCTCGCCCGAAACGAGTGCCAGAAGCAACGACAAGCCAATCAACCGCATTCATTACCTCCTCAGAAATCATCGACCATGCTGCAGAATATCCCCACTCATGTGATTGCCGGCCCGTTGGGCGCCGGCAAGACCAGCCTGATCAAGCACCTGCTGGCCCAGCGCCCGGCCGGTGAGCGGTGGGCGGTGTTGATCAACGAGTTTGGCCAGATCGGTCTCGACGCTGCGCTACTGACCCGGGACGCCGATGGTATCGCACTGGGTGAAGTGGCCGGGGGCTGCTTGTGTTGCGTCAACGGTGCGCCGTTTCAGATTGGTCTTGGGCGCTTGTTGCGCAAGGCGCAACCGGATCGCCTGTTCATCGAACCCTCGGGGCTGGGGCATCCGGCACAGTTGCTCCGGCAGTTGAGCGAAGCGCCGTGGCAAGGCGTGTTGGCTGTTCAGCCGTGTGTGCTGGTGTTGGATGCCCAGGCGCTCGCCGCTGGCAAGCCGTTGCCGCAGGCCCAACAGCAAGCACTGAGCCATGCAGGATTGTTGCTGCTGAACAAATCTGAAGGTCTCGAAGATGAAAGTCGCCAGCGAATCGCCGGGCAATTGCCGCCAACCCCTTTGTACTGGACGCAACAGGCGGTTTTACCCTTGAGCGCATTACCGGGCCTGAATGCCAAAGCGCTGGCGGGTGTGGATAACTTTGTCGTGCCCAAGGGATTGGCGCCGCTGCCGGCGGTCTGGAGCGATCCCGCGTTGCCCATTTGCTTGAGTCAGGAGCAGGACGGAGGCTGGAGCATCGGATGGCGTTGGCACCCAAGCCAGGTGTTTGATGCCGCCCGGGTTGGCTGCTGGCTTGAAAGCCTGGACTGGCGGCGGGCGAAGCTGGTTATCCACAGTGCCCAAGGGTGGGTTTCGGCGAATGCGCTGGATAACTCGGTGCTGGAGTGGCGGGCCAGTGAATGGCGGCAGGACTCACGCATCGAGCTGATTTTCAGTGAACCGCAGAATGCAGACCTGTTGCAGAGTGAACTGGCTGCATGCCGATCCGGATCGGGTTAACCCATCAGGGCCGCCACTTGGTGTGTTCCTGACGCCACTGGCTCAGTTCGATCACTTCTGCACGGGGTTTCACCACATCGACCACCGGTTCGGTTTCGTCGAACGGGACCGGGTAGGGCGCCAGTTCAATCTGTGCGCTGTGGGCGCCGAACTGAGTGATGGTGCCGTTGTGGCGGGTTTCACCGGTCACGGTGAATTCGAAGTTGTACACGCGGGCCAGGCGTCGGCGACCACCGGCATCCCTGATGAACGCGATTCTTTTCAAGGCCACGTTGCCGTCGAGCAATTCGATCCCGAGCTTGCTGCAATGCTGCTTGACCCGCTCCAGCGCGCGCTCGCGCAAGCCGTGGTTGTGCCACAGCCATGCGCCGGCAGTGGCGAACAGCATCAGCACGAATATATTTCCAAGGGTCAGCATCAACAGGGTGCTCCAACAAGATAGTGTCAGCTTAACTGTGTCGCTGGTCTGTCGTACAGGCTGCGTTTAGTCGCATACTGCGCGGCTAGAATTTCAATCGTTTTACGGAAATCCACCGCATGAAACGTACACCGCATTTGCTCGCTATCCAGTCCCACGTGGTATTCGGTCACGCCGGCAACAGTGCCGCTGTTTTCCCGATGCAACGGGTCGGGGTGAATGTCTGGCCGCTCAACACCGTGCAGTTCTCCAATCACACCCAGTACGGCCAGTGGGCCGGTGAAGTGCTGGCGCCGCACCAGATACCGGAGCTGGTCGAAGGCATCGCGGCGATTGGCGAGCTGGGTAACTGTGATGCGGTGCTCTCCGGTTACCTCGGCAGCGCCGCCCAGGGACGGGCGATCTTGACGGGGGTGGCGCGGATCAAGTCGATGAATCCCAAGGCGCTGTACCTGTGTGACCCGGTCATGGGGCATCCGGAAAAAGGCTGCAGTGTGCCGGCGGAAGTCAGTGATTTTCTGCTGGAGGAGGCCGCCGCCGTGGCGGACTTCATGTGTCCGAACCAGCTGGAGCTGGACAGCTTCTCCGGGCGCAAGCCGCAATCACTGTTCGATTGCCTGGCCATGGCGCGTGCCTTGCTGGCGCGCGGCCCGAAAGCGGTGCTGGTCAAGCATCTGGACTATCCGGGTAAACCGGCAGGGGTCTTCGAGATGCTGCTGGTGACGGCCGAAGGCAGCTGGCATTTGCAGCGCCCGTTGCTGGCGTTTCCACGTCAACCGGTGGGCGTGGGCGATCTGACGTCGGGGCTGTTCCTGGCGCGCGTGCTGTTGGGTGACAGTCTGGTGGCCGCATTCGAGTTCACGGCTTCGGCGGTGCATGAAGTGCTGCTGGAAACCCAGGCGTGTGCCAGCTACGAATTGGAACTGGTTCGGGCTCAGGACCGGATTGCCCATCCGCGGGTGCGGTTCGAGGCGACCTCGATCAGCCTTTGATTGAGCGTTGTTCCCATCGCGGGCAAGCCCGCTCCCACATTTGATCTTCGGTGTTGCATAGATCCAGTGTGGGAGCGGGCTTGCCCGCGATGGCGATTTATTGATCGAACACGTCAGGCGTCGCCCTTGATCTCCTGATAGCGCTTTTCCGACTCCTGACGAATCTGCCGGCGCTGCTGAGCCTGGATGAAGCGGCGCTTGCTCTCGCTGTTGTCCGGTTGCAGCGGTGGCACCTGGGCGGGCTTGCGCTGGTCATCCACCGCCACCATGGTGAAGAAGCAACTGTTGGTGTGACGCACCGAGCGCTCGCGGATGTTCTCGGTCACCACTTTGATGCCCACCTCCATGGAGGTGTTGCCGGTGTAGTTCACCGAGGCGAGAAAGGTGACCAGTTCGCCGACATGGATCGGCTCACGGAAAATGACCTGGTCCACCGACAGAGTAACCACATAGCGACCGGCATAACGGCTGGCGCAGGCGTAGGCCACTTCGTCCAGGTACTTGAGCAGGGTGCCACCGTGAACATTGCCAGAGAAGTTGGCCATGTCAGGGGTCATCAATACCGTCATCGACAGCTGGGCGTTTCCGGGTTCCATAGCATTCTCACGGGTCAAGGCCAGGTTAGAGGAATGCACCTCTGCGGGTGCCTCGGTGGTTTTTTCAAACCAACAGTTATCGGGACGCCGGGTACCGGGTCGCCGTCACGCCGGATCGATCTGTTTCCATATATTGCACCGCCTTTCTGCCCGAAGTCGCGGTGTTACCCTGCAAAAGCCCGGACACAGGGACATTTCCTACGCGCAAGCAGACTTTTGTTCGGCTCGATCAGACGTATTCCTGCGTCTGTGAATCGGGCAACTTCAATCAGGGAGCCACTCGCCATGCATGCCATCAGTTTCATTCAGGATCTGGCAGTGATCATGTTGATCGCAGGGGTGGTGACCGTGGTTTTCCATCGCCTGAAACAACCGGTGGTGCTGGGCTACATTGTCGCCGGTTTCATCATTGGCCCGCACACCCCGCCGTTCGGCCTGATCCATGACGAGCAAACCATCAAGACCCTGGCTGAACTCGGGGTGATTTTCCTGATGTTCTGCCTGGGCCTTGAGTTCAGTCTGCGCAAGCTGTTCAAGGTGGGTGCCACGGCATTCATCGCGGCATTCCTGGAAATCGTGCTGATGATCTGGATCGGCTACGAGATCGGTCGCTGGTTTGACTGGAACACCATGGATTCACTGTTCCTCGGTGCGATCCTGGCGATTTCCTCAACCACCATCATCGTCAAGGCGCTCAATGACCTGAAGTTGAAGAACGAGCGGTTTGCGCAGTTGATATTCGGTGTGCTGATCGTTGAAGACATCCTGGGCATCGGCATCATCGCGCTGCTGTCCAGCATCGCCGTCAGCGGTACGGTCAGCTCCGGCGAAGTATTTTCCACGGTCGGCAAACTGTCGCTGTTCATGATCGTCGCATTGGTCGTCGGCATTCTGATGGTGCCGCGGCTATTGGCTTACGTGGCCAGGTTCGAAAGCAACGAAATGTTGCTGATCACGGTGCTGGGCTTGTGCTTCGGCTTCTGCCTGCTGGTGGTCAAGCTTGAATACAGCATGGTCCTCGGCGCGTTCCTGATCGGCGCGATCATGGCCGAGTCCAGGCAGCTGCTGAAAATAGAGCGCTTGATTGAACCGGTTCGTGATCTTTTCAGTGCGATTTTCTTCGTGGCCATCGGGCTGATGCTCGATCCGGCGATCCTGCTTCAGTACGCGTGGCCAATCGCCGTAATCACCGTAGCCGTGGTGCTCGGCAAGATGTTGTCCTGCGGCCTTGGTGCCTTTATCGCCGGCAATGACGGACGCACCTCGCTGCGAGTCGGGATGGGGCTTTCACAGATTGGCGAATTTTCTTTCATCATCGCGGCGCTGGGCATGACGTTGCAGGTCACCAGTAATTTCCTCTACCCGGTTGCCGTGGCGGTATCGGTGATTACCACGTTACTGACGCCCTATCTGATTCGGGCGGCGGATCCCCTGTCGATCAAGCTTGGCGAGATCATGCCCGAACGTCTGGGGCGAGTGCTGGGGATGTACGGCGAATGGTTGCGCAGCATCCAGCCTCAGGGTGAGGGGGCGTTGCTGGCGTCGATGATCAGAAGGATTTTGCTACAGGTCGGCGTCAATCTGGCGCTGGTGATCGCGATCTTCTTCTCGGGTGCGTTCTTTGCCGAGCGCATATCGGCCTACTTGCAAGGCTGGATCAGTGACCCCAGCTGGCAGAAGGCATTGATCTGGGGCGGAGCCCTGTTGTTGTCGCTGCCTTTTTTGATTGCGGCGTACCGCAAGCTCAAAGCACTGTCGATGTTGCTGGCGGAAATGGGCGTGAAGCCAGAGATGGCCGGGCGGCACACGCAGCGAGTGCGTAGGGTGGTCGCCGAAGTGATCCCGATCCTGTCGCTGCTGGTGATCTTCCTGCTGTTGGCAGCCTTGTCGGCCAGTATTCTGCCGACCAACAAGTTGCTGGTGCTGATCGCCGTGGTCGCGGCCGCCGTGGCGGCGCTGCTATGGCGCTGGTTCATTCGTGTGCATACGCGGATGCAGGTGGCGTTGCTGGAAACCCTCGATAATCACAAGGAGTCGTCCGGGCATTGACCACCTTGCGGCACTGGCTGGATCAGCTTTCCAGCCAGACGTCCCGCGCCCAGTGCCACACCGACTCCCAGGTTTCTTCGGCGATCAGCTCTTCTTCGGCCTGCCAAAGCACCACGGTGCCGTCTTCTTCTACCAGATAGTAGTCGTCACCGTCCTGGCAGATCGGAATCATGCTGCGATCGACACCGGCGTCCCAGGCGTTGGCGGCAACGTCGGGCAGGTAGGTGTGGGATTGCGGGTCGGTCACGGTGACCGGCTCCAGGCTGCCGTAGACCACATCGCTGACGGTCAGCAGAAACTCCCTGAAGACGAACGGAATGTCGATGAACAGTTGTTCTTCGATTTCGACCAGCAGGTCTTCGTCAGGCAATTCCAAGGGGACCGGTACCGGCTCGTTGGCTTCACGCAGTTGTTCGATGATTTCTTCCACGTCCGGGATCCTCTTGCTTGTTTGGCGCGGTTTATATGGGGCGGTTTATACAGTAGCTTGCTATAGATGCAACCGCGAAATAGAAAACCCCGGCCGAGGCCGGGGTTTTGTTTACAACAGATGAAGCTCTGCGCGGGATCAGCCGTTCTGGCGGATACCTGCCACCAGCCAAGGCTGGTTTTCGCCCTGTGCGCGTTCCATGTTCCAGCTTTCGCTGAAGACTTCGCCCTGGTCGAAACGCGAGGTTTTCGACAAGCCGGTG
Source organism: Pseudomonas sp. S2_H10 (assembly GCF_054668285.1). Classification (NCBI taxonomy): domain Bacteria; kingdom Pseudomonadati; phylum Pseudomonadota; class Gammaproteobacteria; order Pseudomonadales; family Pseudomonadaceae; genus Pseudomonas; species Pseudomonas sp. S2_H10. The sequence continues at coordinate 3,586,994 of NZ_CP162754.1, read as the reverse complement.
AAGGTCAGGGTGGCGATGGTCTTGTCGGCGCGATCGTCCACACCGTCCAGCTGAACATTGAGGTTATCAATGTAGGTGGACTGGAAGCCGTCGCCCAGATCGGCACGCTCACGCTTGAGGAACTCCAGCATCTGCGGGGTCACGAACTCGGCGATCTTGTCCATTTCGTTGGCATCCCAGTGCTGTTGCAGGGACTGGAAGTGATTGCGCGCCGCTTCGACGAAGTTTTGTTCGTTGAACCAGGCGGGTGCGTTGATCACCGGGCGAGCGGCAACAGGCGCAGCCGAACCACCGAAGATCGAACCGCCGGCAGGCTTTTGTTCGAACGCTTCGCGCTGCATCGGCGCGTGGCCGGCCGGAGCGTACTGCTCCTGCTGCTTGCGACGACGGGCGGCGATAAAGCGGAAGACCAGGAACGCAATGACAGCCATGATCAGGATGTCGAAGATCTGCATGCCCTGGAAGCCGTCACCCATGAACATGGAGGCCAGCAGGCCACCGGCCGCGATACCGGCCAGAGGGCCGAGCCAGCGCGAAGCGCCACCGGCCTTGGCAGCGGCGCCAGCGGCACCGGCAGCACCAGCGGTCGCCGCAGCGCCGCCCATGCCTGGAGAAGAAGGAGCCATCTGGCTGGTCTGGTGCGTCGGCGCAGCGCCTGCGCTTTTGCCACCACCGAAGCGCTTGGCGGCATTGACGTCGAGACTCATCGTCAGGCCGATGCACAACGCCATGGCGATGCTAAGAAAACGTTTCATAAAGGGAATTCCCATTTGTGGAAGGCACGCGCGCCATGTTGCACAGCTGAAGTGTTACTGGCTAGCGGCAGAGTGTTTCGGGCTTTTGCCTGACGGGTTTCATTCAGCTTTCGTCAGCGCAATAGGGCCTTTTGACTTTGATCTGTCAGATGAGTGGATAGGGTTTGTAGGACGGTTGCCTAGCGACGTAATGCCAGCATGACGACTCCGGCCGTGATCAGACCGATTCCGCCCCATTGGCGCAGGTCGAGTTTTTCACCCAGCAGGACAACGCCAAGAACGGCCACCAGCACCACGCTGAGTTTGTCCACCGGGGCAACCAGTGACGCCGGCCCGACCTTGAGTGCGCGGAAATAGCAGATCCACGACGCACCGGTAGCCAGGCCCGACAGCAACAGGAACAGGTAGCTCTTCGCAGAGATCGATCCCAATGACTGATATTGGCCCGTGGCGTACAAAATCAAGGCCAGGCTGACCAGTACCACTATCGTGCGCAGCAGGGTGGCGAAGTCGGAATTGACGTTTTCGATGCCGATTTTCGCGAAAATGGCGGTCATGGCCGCGAACGCCGCCGATAACAGGGCCCAGAATGTCCAGGAGGAAAAAAAGCCTGAGCCCATCTCATTGCACCTTCGGTCAGTTCAACATGTGGGAGCGGGCTTGGTCCGGGCGGCGATCCGACGATGAGCCCGGGAACGCTGCGGGGCGCCAGGCTTCCCGCGTTATCGTTGACGACCATCGCGAGCAGGCTCGCTCCTACAGAAAAGCTAGACTGCTTCCAGCTTCGCATACCCCAGCATCAACCACTTGCTGCCTTCGCTGAAGTTCACCTGCACCCGGGCCTGAGCCCCGGCACCTTCGAAGTTGAGGATCACGCCGTCACCGAAGATCGAGTGGCGCACAGTCTGGCCCAAGCTGAAGCCGGTTTCCGGAATCTCGCTGCCGCTGAACAGGTTGCTGCCGCTCATCGACTGGTTGCCGCCAAACGGACGGCTGACGCTGTTGGACAAGCGCACTTCCTGAATCAGCCCTTTCGGCACTTCGCGTACGAAGCGTGACACCTTGTTGTAGGTCTCGCTGCCATACAGGCGTCGGGTTTCGGCGTAGGTCATCACCAGGTTCTGCATGGCCCGGGTAATGCCGACGTAGGCCAGGCGACGCTCTTCCTCGAGGCGGCCGGGTTCTTCCAGGCTCATCTTGTGCGGGAACAGGCCTTCTTCCATGCCCACCAGGAACACGTAAGGGAATTCCAGGCCCTTGGCGCTGTGCAGGGTCATCAGTTGAATGCTGTCTTCGTGCTCGTCGGCCTGGGTATCGCCCGCCTCCAGCGACGCGTGACCGAGGAACGCTGCCAGTGGCGTCAGGTCTTCGTCTTCTTCGGTGTTTTCGAAGTTGCGCGCGGCGCTCACCAGTTCCTCAAGGTTTTCTACCCGGGCCTGGCCTTTCTCGCCTTTTTCCGCTTCGTGATAGGCAATCAGCCCCGACTGCTCGATGACAGTCTGGGTCATCAGGTGCAGCGGCATGTCCATGCACTTGGCGGCGAGGTTCTCGATCAGCTCGATAAACGCGCCGAGGGCACCGGCCGCACGACCGGTGAGGCCTTTGTTGGCCACCAGCTGGCGCATCGCTTCCCACATCGACACATCGCTGTGGCGTGCATGGTCGCGGATCGCTTCGACGGTTTTCTCGCCAATGCCACGGGCCGGCACGTTGATCACCCGTTCCAGCGCAGCATCGTTGCCCCGACCTTCGAGCAGGCGCAGGTACGCCATGGCGTTCTTGATTTCGGCGCGTTCGAAGAAGCGCTGACCGCCATAGATGCGGTACGGAATGCGCTCGCGCAGCAAGGCTTCTTCGAGAACGCGCGATTGGGCGTTGGAGCGGTACAGAATCGCGATATCGCTGCGAGACAGACCGGTTTTCAGCGCGCTTTCGATGGTTTCGACAACGTAGCGTGCTTCGTCGTGTTCGTTGAAGGCGGCGTACAGGTTGATTGCTTCGCCTTCGCCGCCGTCGGTCCACAGCTCTTTGCCCAGGCGCCCGGTGTTGTTGGCGATCAAGGCGTTGGCAGCCTTCAGGATGCCGGCGGTGGAGCGATAGTTTTGCTCCAGGCGAATGGTTTCGGCGTCCGGGAAGTCTTCGGAATACTGGTAGATGTTCTCGATTTTCGCGCCACGCCAGCCGTAGATCGACTGGTCGTCGTCGCCCACCACCATCAGGCTGTCGCCACCCTTGGCCAGCAGGCGCAACCAGGCGTACTGCACGGCGTTGGTGTCCTGGAACTCGTCCACCAGGATGTGCCGGAAGCGCTTCTGGTAATGCGCCAGCAGACCGGGGTGATCGCGCCAGAGGTCGAGGGCGCGCAGCAGCAGTTCGGAGAAGTCGATGACACCTGCGCGCAGGCACGCGGCCTCGTAGGCTTCATAGATGCCGCGCATGGTCGCCAGGAACAGGTCGCCGCTGGCCTGGATGTGTTGCGGACGCAGGCCTTCGTCTTTCTGGCCGTTGATGAACCATTGGGCCTGACGGGCCGGCCAGCGTTGTTCGTCGAGGCCGAGCTCGCGGATCACCCGCTTGACCAGCCGTTGCTGGTCGTCGCTGTCGAGAATCTGGAAGGTCTGGCTCAAGCCCGCTTCCTGCCAGTGTGCCCGCAACAAGCGGTGCGCCAGGCCGTGGAAGGTGCCGACCCACATACCGGCCGGATTGATGCCCATCAGCTGCTCGATGCGCTGGCGCATCTCGGCAGCCGCCTTGTTGGTGAAGGTCACCGACAGGATGGAGTGGGGCGAGGCGTTTTCGACCTGGATCAACCAGGCGATACGGTGCACCAGCACTCGGGTTTTACCGGAGCCAGCACCGGCCAGGACCAACTGACGACCCACGGGGGCTGCTACAGCCTGGCGTTGGGCATCGTTGAGGGAGTTCAGCAGAAGGGAGAGATCATCGCGCATCGGGGCATTCTAGGGGGCTGCGACACACCGGGCAAACTCCGCTTCGCTTTAACCGATGAAAGTTATGTGAGGGACGACCGGTCGGTCATCGGCTGCGGGCGTTGGCAGGGCTTGCCTTTAGCGTTTCCAGGGTCATCGGCGACTGAAAAATTTGGCGATTTATTGATCAGCAGCAGTTTGGTCCGGGCAATTGCTTGTGTATGCTCCGAGCAGTTTCGGGCACATGCTCATCATTATAAGAACAAGAACATCGCCTATGACCCTCAGCTTCGACCTGTCGGGCCCCACTGTGGAGCCCCGGGTGATCCGTAAACAGTACGCCATGGAAATGGCGGTCGAACGCACGCGCCTGTTGTACCAGGGCTCGCTGCTGCCCACGTTGTTCATGCTGATCAATGGCCTGGTCTGTGCCGGTTTGCTCTGGAGCCCGCAGCGCTATTTCCTGGTCAGTGTCTGGCTGGTGTGGTTGTTGTCTTTGGTGGCATTGCGGGTGATTCAGGTCGCAGCCTTCGATTCGGCCATTCCCAATCGTCAGGCCCAGCCCATTTGGCGACGGATGTTCTTGCTGGGCTCCGGCCTCACCGGCCTGACCCTGGCCGGTGCCGGCATCGCCCTGGTGCCCGCCGACAACTTCATTCAGCAAGCCTGGGTCTTCGGCCTCATCGGTGCCGCAGCGCTCTCGGCCAGCGTGGCTTATGCGGTGAGTTTGCCGGCCTTTCTGTCTTTTACCTTGCCTTGCCTGTTGCCGGCCATCGCCTACATGTTTTTGGGGGCTGATGAACAGCAACATGGCTGGGGCTGGTTCGGGCTGATCCTGCTCGGCGCATTGAGCGTGGTTGCGTGGCAGGTCAATCGGTTGATCGATAGGGGCTTGATGCGGCGCTTTCAGAACCAGGCACTGATCGAGCATCTGCAGCAGGCACAAAACTGCAGTGACCAGCTCAATCAGAAACTGGCCAAGGAGATCGAACAGCGCCGCCGCGCCGACAATGAATTGCGAGAGATACAGGTCGACCTGGAAAACCGTGTCGCTCAGCGCAGCCTGGAACTGGACGCCGCCAACCAGGCGCTGAGCAAGAGCGAAGCACGCCTGGCGCTGGCATTGAAGGCCAGCGAGTTGGGGTTGTGGGACTGGAATCTGCAAACCGACGAAGTCCATCACACGCAGATTCAGGAACTGTTCGGCCTGGAGCCGGAACAGGTCACGGCACTACTGCGCCACCTCAAGCCGCGCCTTCATCCCGATGATCTTCCTGCGCTGAAAAGGGCGCTGGTCGAGCATTTGAAGGGCCGCACCGAGGATTATCAGATCGAATACCGCGTGCGGCACGGCGACGGCCACTGGGTATGGATCGAGGACCGTGGGCGGGCGGTCGAGCGTGCCGAAAATGGCCGGGTGATTCGCATGGTTGGCACTCGCCGCGACATCAGCGTCAGCAAGGGCCTGGAAGAGCAGCGGCAACTGGCGGCGACTGTGTTCGAGGCGGCCAGCGAAGGGATCGTGATTTTCGATCCGAACTATGCCCTGATCGCAGTGAATCAAGCCTTCAGCCGGGTGACCGGCTATGACATCGAGGACATGATCGGGCGCAATGTCGTCGAGTTGCCTTGCAGTCGCGATGCGCGTCGGCATTACGCCGCAATACATCAGGCGCTGGAGCAGGAAGGCAGCTGGCAGGGCGAACTGGTGGAAACCCGCAAGAACGGCGAGATGTATCCGCAATGGCTGCAACTGAATGCCGTGCGCGATCCCCGGGGAAATGTCAGTCATATTGTGGGCTTCTTCGCTGATCTCTCGGCCCGTCGGGAATCAGAAGAGCGCATGCGTTATCTGACCCATTACGACGAACTGACCGGGCTGGCCAACCGCGCGATGTTCCGCGAACGACTCAGTGAAGCTCATCAGCGAGTGCGGCAGGGCGGTTATCGCAGCCTGGCCTTGCTGCACATCAATCTCGATCGGTTCAAGCAACTCAACGACAGCCTGGGGCATGAAGTCGCCGACCAGTTGTTGCAGAAAATGGCGCGGCGACTGGTCAATGCATTGCCGGAGGCCGACACCATCGCGCGCCTTTCCGGTGACGAGTTTGCCGTGCTGTTCAACTCTTACGGCAACCTGTCGAGCCTGGCCCGGGTAGCGACTCGCCTGGCGAGCAAGCTGCGCTTGCCGGTGACCATCGATGGGCATGAACTGGTGGTCAGCGCGTCGATGGGCATCAGCTTGTTACCGGACAGCGCCCGGGAAATTTCGGCATTGGTCAACCAGTCGAACATGGCCATGCAGCACGCCAAACACCTGGGGGGTAATAATTTCCAGTTCTACACCGACAGTCTGCAAGCCAGCACGCTGGAGCGGTTGCAGCTGGAAAACCATTTGCGCAAGGCCGTCGAAGAGCAGCAGCTGAAGGTGTTTTACCAGCCCAAGCTGTGCCTTGCCACGGGCAAGCTCAATGCCGCCGAGGCGTTGGTGCGCTGGGATCATCCGACCATGGGGCGCGTGCCGCCGGGGGATTTCATCGGCCTGGCTGAAGAAACCGGATTGATCGGCCCGATCGGTGAGTTCGTGCTGCGCCAGGCCTGCTGGCAAGCCTGTGAGTGGCAGCGGCAGGGGCTCGAAGCGATTCGGGTGTCGGTCAATCTGTCGGTGCATCAATTGCGCCAGGGCAAGCTGGTCAGCCTGGTGCGGCAGGTGCTGGAAGAGACCGGGCTGGCGCCGCAACTGTTGGAGTTGGAGCTCACCGAAAGCCAGTTGCTGGACAGCGTCGAACACATCATCGCGACGTTCCAGCAGTTGCGCGATCTGGGGGTGAAGCTGGCCATTGACGATTTTGGCACCGGTTACTCGTCACTGAGCTACCTCAAGCGTATTCCGGTGGACTACGTGAAAATCGATCAGGCGTTTATCCGCGGATTGGGAGAGGGCACCGAGGATGCGGCGATCACCCGGGCCATCATTGCCATGGCTCACGGCTTGTCGTTGAAGGTCGTGGCGGAGGGGGTGGAGCGGGAAGAACAGCTGGAGTTCCTGAAAGCCGAGCGCTGCGATGAAGTGCAGGGTTATTTGATCAGCCGCCCGGTCGAGGCCGAGACGCTGGCCGGTTTGCTGCACGCGCAAGCTGCAAGCTGACGAGGATACGCAGGGCACTTTTGTCCTTTAAAACGTGCACCCGCTGCATTTGGACAGGCGCCAGAGTGCTACATGAAGCGCGGGCACGTGAAAACGAGGGATTCGGTAACGCATTGAGCAGGCAAAAAGCCAATTCATGTAGTATAACTACAAGCGTGCTACATCCCCGGCACCTGCCAATAACAAAGAGTCCAGCCCCTTGAATCTGCTGCAACACATCGCCCAGTCTCGCCACCTGTTACGCAAGTCGGAGCTCAAGGTCGCCGACCACGTGCTGCTTGATCCTGCGGCCGTGATGCACAGTTCCATGGCCGACCTGGCCCACAGCGTGGGCATCAGTGAACCGACCATCGTGCGTTTTTGCCGTGCCATCGGTTGTTCCGGTTTCCAGGACCTCAAGCTGAAGCTGGCCCAGAGCCTGGCGGCAGGTGCCAGTTTCGGCCAGTTTGCGATCCATGAAGACGATTCGGTCGCCGACTACAGCCTGAAAATCTTCGACACCACCCTGCATACCCTGATGGAGGTTCGCGAGAAGCTCGATCCTCTGGAGCTGCAGCGGGCGGTGACGCTGATGTCCCAGGCCCAGCGCGTCGAGTTCTATGGCTTTGGCGCCTCGGGTGCGGTCGCGGCGGATGCGCAACACAAGTTCTTCCGCTTGCTGCTGACGGCAGCGGCGTATTCCGACCCGCACATGCAGGCGATGTCGGCCGTGACGCTCAAGCCAACCGACGTGGCGATCTGCATTTCTCAGTCCGGGCGCTCCAAGGACCTGCTGATCACCGCCAACCTGGTGCGCGAAAGCGGCGCCTCGCTGATCACCTTGTGCCCGAGCCAGACACCATTGGCTGAGCTGTCTACGGTCAATCTGGCGATCGATGTGCATGAAGACACCGAAATTTATACGCCGCTGACTTCGCGTATCGCCCACCTGGTGGTGATCGATGTGCTGGCGATGGGCGTGGCCATGGCGCGTGGCCCGAGCCTGGTCAACCACCTCAAGAGCGTCAAGCGCAGCCTGCGCAGCTTGCGGTTGTCGCCCAAGTCGGTAAAAGCGCTGGACGATTGAGCCTGGCTTGAAATGGCTGGAAGGTCGTTCCGACCTTATCGCGAGCAAGCTCGCTCCCACAGGTTCTGCGGCGTGCACGATCAAATGTGGGAGCGAGCTTGCTCGCGATGGCGGCCTCGAATACACCGCAATTTTCATCAGTCTGTAACACCCGAGCCGCCAAACCGTCATCCCTCGCGCCTATCTTGAAACTCCCGTACTCGCCTTGGGAGACTCGAAATGGCCATGCCCTACGAAGAACGCAACAGCGCTGTCAAAACCCGTCGTCAGCAAGAAGATCAGCGCCGCATGGAATTCCGTCGCGCCATCGAAGATCGCTGCGAACGCCGTCAGCTCCTGGCTGAAATTGGCGATTTTCCGGAGTTGGAGCTCAACTTCTGGCAGGCATCTGCCTCGACTTCCCGTCGAAACGCTCAACCAGCGCGCTGATCTGAATCCGCTCGCTACGAATAAACGCCAGGAAGGCGTGAGCCACCGGTGACAGGCGTTTCGCCTTGGCCTGTACCAGGCACCAACTGCGAAACAGTGGCAGCTCTTCGATGGGCAGTTCGATCAGCCCACCGGTTGCCAGCTCAAGGTTCAGGGCGTGGCGCGTCAACAGCGCAACGCCCAGACCTGCCAGTACACATTCACGCTGAGCTTCGGCAGACGAGACTTCCTGAGTCTGGTTGAAGTGCACGCGCTTCTCCTTGAAGTACTCTTCGCATGCAAGTCGCGTCCCGGAGCCTGGCTCACGCAGCAGCAGCGTGTAGGGTTCGAGATCCTGCAGGCGCAGCGGCCCCATATGGCACAGCGGGTGATCCGGGGGTGCCACGGCGACAATCGGGTTGTTCAGGAACGGCAGGAATTCCAGGCCCATGTCCTGAGGCACCATGGACATGATCACCAGGTCGTCGCGGTTGTCCGACAGGCGTCGGATTACCTGGCCGCGATTGACCACCGTCAGTTGCAGGTTCACCTCCGGGTGCTGACGCTTGAATGCGGCAAACAGATGCGGCACGAAATATTTCGCGCTGGATTCCACCGCCAGTTTCAGTTGCCCCTGCAACGAGCCCTGCATGTCCGACAGCTGCATGTCGAGGTTTTCCAGGCGGCCGAAAATATCCCGGCTGGCTCGCTGTAACGCTTCAGCGGCTTCGGTCATGTAGAGTTTTTTGCCGACATAATCGAACAAAGGCTGGCCAACCAGCTCCTCAAGTTGACGAATCTGCAGGCTGACGGCAGGTTGTGTGAGCGACATTTCCTCGGCCGCACGGCTGTAGGAGCGCAAATCACAGACCTCGTTGAAGATCTGCAATTGCCGCAAAGTCATACGCATCAATGACTTACGCATTATCTTGTCGCTCTCGTCGCTGGCTGGTGAATCAACTATAAGTCTTTACTTATGCATGACCCAATTTTTATTCATTTTTGTTAATCCCTTGTGGGCGCTAGTGTGGACCTGCGACTAAATTGAAACATTTGGTCACGCGTCGACCTGGTCTAGCAGGTCGTGGGTACCACCGGCTCAAGGGAACCTCCAAGTGATAACAAAGATCCTGATCGCCAACCGTGGTGAGATTGCCGTACGAATCGTACGTGCCTGTGCCGAAATGGGCATTCGCTCGGTCGCGATCTACTCCGATGCCGACCGCCATGCCTTGCATGTGAAGCGTGCGGACGAAGCCCACAGCATCGGTGCCGAGCCGCTGGCCGGTTACCTGAACCCACGCAAGCTGGTGAACCTGGCCGTGGAGACCGGTTGCGATGCGTTGCACCCCGGTTATGGCTTCCTTTCGGAAAACGCCGAACTGGCGGAGATCTGCGCCGAACGCGGGATCAAATTCATTGGCCCATCGGCTGAAGTCATTCGCCGCATGGGCGACAAGACCGAAGCCCGCCGCAGCATGATCAAGGCTGGCGTGCCGGTCACTCCAGGCACCGAAGGCAACGTGTCGGGCATCGAAGAAGCCCTGACCGAAGGCGATCGCATCGGTTACCCGGTGATGCTCAAGGCCACGTCCGGTGGTGGCGGCCGCGGCATTCGTCGCTGCAACAGCCGCGAAGAACTCGAACAGGCTTTCCCGCGTGTCATTTCCGAAGCCACCAAGGCTTTTGGTTCGGCGGAAGTGTTCCTGGAAAAATGCATCGTCAATCCGAAGCACATCGAAGCGCAGATTCTTGGCGACAGCTTCGGCAACGTGGTGCACCTGTTCGAGCGTGATTGCTCGATCCAGCGCCGCAACCAGAAGCTGATCGAAATCGCCCCGAGCCCGCAACTGACCCCGGAACAGCGCGCCTACATCGGCGACCTGTCGGTGCGTGCGGCCAAGGCCGTGGGCTACGAGAACGCCGGCACCGTGGAGTTCCTGCTCGCCGAGGGCGAGGTGTACTTCATGGAGATGAACACCCGGGTGCAGGTGGAACACACCATCACCGAAGAAATCACCGGCATCGACATCGTTCGTGAGCAGATCCGCATTGCCTCCGGCCTGCCGCTTTCGGTGAAACAGGAAGACATCCAGCACCGTGGTTTCGCCCTGCAGTTCCGGATCAACGCCGAAGACCCGAAAAACAACTTCCTGCCGAGCTTCGGCAAGATCACCCGCTACTACGCACCCGGCGGCCCCGGCGTGCGTACCGACACGGCGATCTATACCGGCTACACCATCCCGCCGTACTACGACTCGATGTGCCTGAAACTGGTGGTGTGGGCCCTGACCTGGGAAGAAGCGATGGACCGTGGCTTGCGCGCCCTCGACGACATGCGTCTGCAAGGGGTCAAGACCACCGCCGCGTACTACCAGGAAATCCTGCGTAACCCGGAATTCCGTAGCGGCCAGTTCAACACCAGCTTCGTTGAAAGCCACCCTGAACTGACCAACTACTCGATCAAGCGCAAACCCGAAGAGCTGGCCCTGGCCATCGCCGCCGCCATCGCCGCCCACGCAGGCCTGTGAGGAATATTCCAATGACTAAGAAAATCCACGTTACCGACACAATCCTGCGCGACGCCCACCAATCGCTGCTCGCCACCCGCATGCGCACCGAAGACATGCTGCCGATCTGCGACAAGCTCGACAAAGTCGGCTACTGGTCGCTGGAGTGCTGGGGCGGCGCGACGTTCGACGCCTGCGTACGTTTCCTCAAGGAAGACCCGTGGGAGCGCCTGCGCCAGTTGCGCGCCGCGCTGCCTAACACCCGCCTGCAAATGCTGTTGCGCGGCCAGAACCTGCTGGGCTACCGCCACTACAGCGACGATGTGGTCAAGGCCTTCGTCGCCAAGGCTGCGGTCAACGGCATCGACGTGTTCCGCATCTTCGACGCCATGAACGACGTGCGTAACCTGCGCGTGGCCATTGAAGCCGTGAAAGCTGCCGGCAAACACGCCCAGGGCACCATCGCCTACACCACCAGCCCGGTCCACACCATCGACGCCTTCGTGGCGCAAGCCAAGCAGATGGAAGCGATGGGTTGCGACTCGGTGGCGATCAAGGACATGGCCGGCCTGCTGACCCCGTACGCCACCGGTGAGCTGGTTCGGGCATTGAAAGCCGAACAGTCGCTGCCAGTGTTCATCCACTCGCATGACACCGCCGGCCTGGCGACGATGTGCCAGCTCAAGGCGATCGAGAACGGCGCCGACCACATCGACACCGCGATCTCCAGCTTCGCATCGGGCACCAGCCACCCAGGCACCGAGTCGATGGTTGCTGCGCTCAAGGGCACCGAGTTCGACACCGGTCTGAACCTGGAACTGCTGCAAGAGATCGGCCTGTACTTCTACGCCGTGCGCAAGAAGTACCACCAGTTCGAAAGCGAATTCACCGCCGTCGACACCCGTGTGCAAGTCAACCAGGTGCCGGGCGGGATGATTTCCAACCTCGCCAACCAGCTCAAGGAGCAGGGTGCCCTGAACCGCATGAGCGAAGTGCTGGCCGAAATCCCGCGCGTTCGTGAAGACCTTGGCTTCCCGCCGCTGGTGACCCCGACTTCGCAGATCGTCGGCACCCAGGCGTTCTTCAACGTGTTGGCCGGCGAGCGCTACAAGACCATCACCAACGAAGTGAAGCTGTACCTGCAGGGCGGCTACGGCAAGGCGCCGGGCACCGTGAGCGAACAACTGCGTCGCCAGGCCATCGGCAGCGAAGAAGTGATCGACGTCCGCCCGGCCGATCTGCTCAAGCCGGAAATGGCCAAGCTGCGCGCCGATATCGGTGCTCTGGCCAAGTCTGAAGAAGACGTGCTGACCTTCGCCATGTTCCCGGACATTGGGCGCAAGTTCCTCGAAGAGCGTGCGGCCGGCACCCTGACGCCTGAAGTGCTGTTGCCGATTCCTGAAGCTGGCGGTGTCGCTTCGGCCGGTGGCGAAGGTGTACCGACCGAGTTCGTCATCGACGTCCACGGCGAAACCTACCGCGTCGACATCACCGGTGTCGGCGTCAAGGCCGAAGGCAAGCGTCACTTCTACCTGTCCATCGACGGCATGCCGGAAGAAGTGGTGTTCGAACCGCTCAACGAATTCGTCGGCGGCGGCAGCAGCAAGCGCAAGCAAGCCACTGCACCGGGTCACGTCAGCACCACCATGCCGGGCAACATCGTCGACGTGCTGGTCAAGGAAGGCGACACCGTCAAGGCGGGCCAGGCTGTGTTGATCACCGAAGCGATGAAGATGGAAACCGAAGTCCAGGCCGCCATCGCCGGTAAAGTCACCGCCATTCACGTGGCCAAGGGTGACCGGGTGAATCCGGGCGAGATCCTGATCGAGATCGAAGGCTGAGTTAACGGCCTCGATACAACGCTTTATACCTCGGGGGAGCATGTGCTCCCCTTTTTTTGGGGTTTCACGGGGTTGGTGGGCGCGGCTTTTTGTGGGGGCTGCGATGGTCGTTAACGATGACGCGTGTAAACCGGATAAACGCGGCGCACTTGAGTCCATCGCCAGCAAGCCGGCTCCTACAGGTATTGCGTGTTTCGGCCAGGACGCGGTTTTTTGTAGGAGCTGGCTCGCCAGCGATGGTCGTTAACGATGACGCGTGTAAGCAGGATAAACGCGGCGCACTTGAGTCCATCGCCGGCAAGCCGGCTCCTACGGGTTTTCCGAGTTCAGGATTTTTGGGGTCTGCATTCGACCAGGCTTTTTGCTTGCCCCGAATCCGTTTGATTCTCATCGTTCAGCCACTGTTCGAACCCGGCGCCAATTGCCGGCCATTCCGAGTCCAGAATCGAGTACCACGCGGTGTCCCGATTTTGCCCCTTGACCACCATGTGTTGGCGGAACACACCCTCAAAACTGAAACCCAATCGTTCGGCCGCGTATTTGGAACGGCCGTTGGCGTTGTTGCATTTCCATTCCAGGCGACGGTAACCCAGGGCAAAGGATTCTTTGGCCAGCAGGTACACCGCTTCAGTGCTTTTCGGCGAGCGCTGCATTGGAGCGCCGAAGGTGACGTGACCGATTTCGATGCGGCCCTGGGCCGGGACGATGGACATCAGGCTGAGAATGCCCTGGACCTCGCCGCTGGCGCGGTCGATCACGCTGAAGAAATACGGGTCGCTGCTGGCCGCATGGTTGTTCAGCCAGTCGTTGAAGACGCTGCGCTCCGGGAAGGGGCCGTAAGGCAGGTAGTCCCATAGTTTCGGGTCGGCGCCGGGACCTTGCAGGGCGTTGAACAGGTCGTCGCCGTGGCGCGCCGGGTCGAGTCTTTCCAGGCGGATATAACGCCCTTCGATCAGTTGAGTGGTGGGAGCCGGGGCGCCTTTCCAGTCGGCGAGTGAAATCGACATGCTGTTCTCCTTGAACCTAGATGGCTTTGCGAAACTGGATGAAACCCGGGCGTTCGGCGATGCGCTCGTAGAGCTGGATCGCGGTGGCGTTGGTTTCGTGGGTCAGCCAGTGGACCTTGTTGCATCCATCGGCCTTGGCCGTGGCGTAGACGAATTCGATCAACTGACGGCCGACGCCGGTGCCACGGGTTTCCGGGACCACCAGCAAGTCCTGCAGGTAGCAGGAGTTTTCGATGGCCCAGTTCGAACGATGGTAGATGAAATGCACCATGCCCACCGCTTTGCCGTCGGCCCAGGCAAGGGCGGCGAGGGTTGGCTCGTTCGGATCGAGCATGCGCTGCCAGGTGCTTTGACTGACGGCATCCGCCAGTTCGGTGTTGTAGAAGCGCAGGTAGGCTTGCCACAGCGGCAACCAGGCCGCGTGATCAGCGGCGGTGACCTGGCGAATGTCGATCTGACTCATGTTGATTTCCTTAGCGCATCAATTGGGCGAGGGTTTGGTCGTTGACGTCGGGGCTGGCGGCCAGGCCTTCGCGCACGCCGGCGATGTCGGCGGGGCTGCGGTTCTGGCTGAGCTTGCGCTTGCCTTCCAGACGGTCGATGGGAATGGCGAAGCCGACGATGGCCTTGAGCATGCCGTCGATGTAGTCGGCGGGGGCATCGGCCACTGACCACGGTTGGGCGCGGCCCGCTTCATGACGGTCGGTGAGGGTGCTGACGATGTCGAGCAGCCGCCCGCCATCGCTGAAGGTTTCCGCTCGGCCATAGGCGTGTACGGCGACGTAGTTCCAGGTGGGCACGACTTTGCCGTGCTCGGCCTTGCTCGGGTAGAAGCCTGGGCTGACGTAGGCGTCGGCACCGGCAAAAATCAGCAGGGCTTCGGTACCGTCGCGCAGGTCTTTCCACTGGGGATTGGCTTTGGCCAGATGCCCGTACAACGTGCCGTTGGTGCCTTGCTCGCAATGCAGCAGCACCGGTACATGGCTGGCTTGCAGGCCACTTTCGCCGTGGGTCACCAATATGGCGAGGCGGGTGGCGAGGATCAGTTCATGCAGTTGGGCCAACTCGTCGATGGCAAAAGCGCGTGGCGTGTACATGGAGATATTTTCCTTGGCGAATGTCTGCATCCTAGGCAGGCTATTGGTCTGTTGTAAGAGCCATTGACGACCAATTTCATAGGTCCATTACCATGACGGATGCGCCGCTTTCCTTGTCGTTCAACCCGGCCGGTATCGAACTCGACCGTCGCCAGGGGCTGAGCCGTCAGCTCTATCAGGCTTTGCGCCTGCGCGTGCTTGATGGACGATTGGCCAGCGGTACGCGCCTGCCGGCCAGTCGTGACCTGGCCGCAGCGCTGGCGATTTCCCGTAACAGCGTGGTGCGCGCCTATGATCAGCTGTACGCCGAGGGCTTCATCGAGGGGCGCGTCGGGGATGGCACGTATGTCGCGCAACTGCCTGAGGCAGCGTTGCCGGCAAAAAAACTATCCACAAAAGTATCCACAGGGTTTTCAACAGGGTTACCCACAGCCTTATCCACAAATTGGCTGGATTTGCCTGTTGATCCATCCAGTAAAGTTATCCACAACGATCCGTTGGCGAGGGTCAAAAACAATCATTTACCCAGCCCGCCAAGCGGTCCGCCCCGGGCATTTCGGGTCGGTGTGCCGGCGTTCGATCTGTTTCCGTTCGAGGTCTGGGCCAAGCTGAATGCGGCTTTCTGGCGTAAACCGGATTTACAGCAGCTGTGTTACGGCGACCCGGCCGGTGATGCGCGCTTGCGCGGGATGGTTGCCGCGTATTTACGCAGTTCGAGGGGCATGCAGTGCTCGGCTGAACAAATAGTGATCACCAGTGGCGCACAGCAGGGAATCAGCCTTTGTGCACAGTTGCTGGTGGAGCCCGGTGACGGGGTGGCGATTGAGAATCCGGGGTATCGGGCGGCCGGTCATGCGTTCGCCGTGGCGGGTGCACGGTTGCATGGGGTCGCGGTGGACAGCGAGGGCATCGATTGCAGTGAGCTGGCGGGGCTCGCTGATTGTCGGCTGACCTACGTGACGCCGTCACACCAGTATCCCACCGGAGTGGTCATGAGTCTGGCGCGACGCCTGGAGCTACTGGCCTGGGCCGAGCGCACTCAGGGCTGGATCGTCGAGGACGATTACGACGGTGAGTACCGTTACAGCGGTGCGCCGCTGGCGCCTTTGGCCGCGCTCGATCGGCAAGGCCGGGTGCTCTACGTCGGCACGTTCGGCAAAGTCGCGTTTCCGGCGTTGCGCCTGGGTTACCTGGTGTTGCCGCCGGGGCTGGTGCAGGCGTTTGCCCAACGTCGCGCGGTGGATGTACGGCACTCCGAGGTCAGCACTCAGGCAGTGATGGCCGAGTTCATGGCAGCGGGGCACTTTCAGCGGCACATTCGTCGCATGCGGCGTGCGGCATTGAGCCGGCGCAATACCCTGCTCAATGGTTGGCCGACGGATATTCCGGGTGTCGGTCCATTACCCACCGTTGCTGCCGGGTTGCACCTGACCGTGCCGGTCGACAGCGTGGCGCGTGAACGCGAGCTGATCGACCTGGCGAGCAGTGTCGACGTCGAGATCAACGGCTTGAGCAGCTATTGGCTGCCCGATTCCACGACGCCGATGGATCAACGATCGGGGTTGGTGCTGGGGTTTGCAGCGGTGCCCGAACAAGCCATCGAGGCAGCGCTGCAACGGTTGCGTGCGGTGTGGCGGGGCCGCTGAAGCGGGCGGGTTGTCAGTCCGCCCGCACAGGTATTAGCGCTTCGGTTCGAGATTCAGAAACAGAGCCGAATCGTTGATGCGCCGCAGCACATAGTCGATCGGCGCCAGGGTAGTCAGTGCCTGGCGACGTTCGGCAGTGAAAGTCTGCAGATGAGAGTCAGCGATTTTCAGGTGCGCAGCGGTGAACCGCTCCGGCGCGGCGTCCAGCGAATCGTAGTGAAAGTGCGCCAGCCACAGCGGCTGATCTTTGTTGCCAATGTCGAGAATCCGGTACTCCTGAAAATAATCCCGGCGCTGTTTGGTCCTGATCCGACCTTGTTCGTTCCTGTCGATCCGGACCTGGCCGTTGTCCAGTAACCATTGCAAATAGGCTTGTCGGGGCTGGCGCTCCTTGAGCAGACTGGCTCTGGTCGTGACACCTTGGGCGCGTAACCGGGTGGCGGCCTCGTTGAGTTCCAAACTCAGGGTAGCCACTGGAAGCCGCGTCCCACTGCGCGCCGTGGCCTGATCGACATTGATCGCTACTTGTTCGAGCCGACGGGCTTGTAGATCGAACAAATCTTGCATGTCAGCAGGGATGCGATTGGGTTTGAAGGCGTCTTTGCGCGTACGCGTAATGAAGCCTTCGACGTCTTCATTCAATGTCAAGGCATTGGCAATCGTGTCGATGTCGTCCAGCGTTTGCACGGGGGCGGTGTGCGGCGCGGCAGGGCGCATTTGGTCGAGAGCCGGCTCCTCGGAGGTCGACGCCTTGGCAGGCACCGGATCTCGAGGGCGACTCTTGGTGACTTTACCTGTTGGGCGTGAAGGGCCGGCAACCGCGGGTTTTGGCGTCTCAGGCAGGGCGATGCTCGCGTTCTCGGGCAACAGCAGACTCAGTTGTTCCTGAGCCAATTGCCGGAACTCACCGATCAAGTTGCGCACCCGCTGGAGTTCTGCTGGCTCTACGTCGCCTGGATATTCGCCGGGAAGATCTTCGAGGCGCTGATCGGTGTCGGCATAGACATCGATCAGCCTGCTCAGGTTTTCGATGCGCAGTGCGACAGCTTCATTGCTGTTCGGGGTTCTGATCATGGCGGCTTGACGTTGGGTGGCGGTCGCAGCCTCGATGATCAACGTACCCACTGTGTCACGCGCGGCATTGGCGCGTGCGGTGTCGGTGCCACGCAGGCACATTTCATGAGACATGCCTATCTCGTTGGATTTCAAGTCCCACTCGGTGAAGGGGGGAAGCTTTTGACGCAGGATTTCTGCGCTGGTCATGCCGGCGCTTCCAAGGGCCTCAAGCCGTTTGAGGGATGTCTGGGACAGTTCCAGGCGAGCGACCATGTCCTGGCTCAACGCCAATACCTCTCTGACACCCTGTATGTGCGTCTGCAGTGCGGCGTTTGATTCAATGACGGTATTACCGCCGAGTTGCCGAGTGAGCTTTGCGTAGGTGTTGCGCTTGACCAAGAACCATAGAACGAGATTTCTCAGCATCTGCGTGGTCATTGCCCGCAGATCATCGAAATAGCCTGCGCTTCCGCCCTTGAGACGCCATTGCTGCAGATTGTTCAACGCCTGGTCGTACTCAGCGATCAGCGTTTCCACCTGGGTGAGGTAACGCTGAGTCGCTTGTTCGATTGCCGGCCCGGTGGCGCCCTTCATGGCTTCATGGGCCTCCTTCAGCTTGGCTGCACCGGCCGCTTCCTGACGTTTGAAGTTTTGAAGAACCGTGGCCAGCTGTTTTTGCTGCTGCTTCTTTTCCTTGCGCTGCGCCTTGAGTTGGCTTTGCAGGCTCTGGCCACCCGCGCCGCCACGCAAGCGCAATCGCGTGTCCACAAACCATTGGCCTTGTTTGTTGTGGACCAGCAGCGGGCCGGTTTTCGCGGGTGTATCCGGGTAAACGATCTGGACCTGTTGATCGTCGTTTTCCAACACCCGGAACCAGCGTTCGCCGACGCGGGCGTAGGTCTTGTCTTCCAGGCGATAAAGAGGCGCGGCATCGCGCAGGAGGGTCTCCAGGGTTGGGGCCTTCAGATCGAGTGCCGGTACTGTCAGGTTCTGCAGATACTCGGCCAGCGCAGTGCCTGATCGATGGGGTACGGAGCCGTTGGCCTCGAGCGAGGAGTAATGACTGGACGGCAATTCGCCGGTCAATGGTGTGGGCAGCAGTGTCACAGTGGGCGTTACCGGTTTGACCGGAGCGCCGCCTGGTAGAGTCGGCACGCTGTCGTTTATTGGTGCAGCCTGACGCCGGCCAGTCTTGCGGCGTACGGCAGCGTGGTGGGCGAGGAGGATGCCCAGGGTCAGCAGCAAATCCCCGACCGCGTTCCACTCAGTGAGCTTGTCGCCGTGCTGGTGGGCATCCACGGCTTGCTCGATTTCATTGATGCTTTGCCAGACCCAGACCGCGGCGCCGGCCGGCCCACTGAGAAAATTCGCGGCGACGTTGAAGAGTGCCCAACCGCTGTCGCGCAGCAATGCCCAGCGTCGTTCTGCATTGGACTGGGATTGGCGATCGGCGAGCTCGGCCATGGTCCTGGCATGGGTCTGGAACAGGGTGGCGAATACATCGCCGGTCAGTTCGGTTGATGACAATTCGACCGGCCCGGCCCAGGCCACGTCTGTCCAGGGTTCGGAGAGTAACTGTGCCCCCAGCCATGGGCTCGGAAGGCCGACGGGGAACGTGTACTGGGCGTATTTGAAGCTGGTATTGGAGTCAGGCAGCCACGCCAGCACCGAGTCCCTCAACTCGCCCGGTTGATGCAGGGCATACAGCAGGTTTTGCGCTGAGGGGATTTGCAGCAACGGCTGTTCGAGCAGCGGACGGTAGAGCAGGCAAGGCCCGGCGTCCGGGTGGCGCGGAGCGATGATGAACATGTTGTCGACGGTGTCGCCGTCAGTGTTGGCGGCGTGGACGAAGCACAAGGGGCGGATGACGATCGGTTGCGGGTGGCCGGGTGTCGGGTTGAGCCATTCGTTTACATAGCGGCAACCCAGCTCATCCACGCCGCCGATGTGGCGGACCTTGGATTCCAGGGCAATCAGCGGCAGCAGCGCGCGCAACTGGCTGATGTAAAAGTGCTCTTGCAGGCTAGCCTGCACCGGATCATCGATCAGCTTGTCCTTGATCAGTCTGGGATACTTCTGGCCAATATCGACCTCGCTCGCGATCTTCGTCAGATACGTCACGTTCAGCCATTCGGGCACAGGTTGCGGCGGATTGAAGCGAATGGTTGCCTGATACGGCGCGGCGTTTTGCAGGGCGTACTCGCCCAGGGTTTCGGTGTGGATGTCGAGGGGGTTGGGCAGCGTCAAGCCACCGGATTCAAAACTGTTGGTGATCGTGATCTCAAGGTTATCGAGGGGCAGCCCGGCGGCAGATGTCTTGTCGGCAAATATCGCTTTGCGCATGCGCTGCTGGGCGAAGGCATCAATCGAAGGGATCTGGAAAAGGTCTTTGTTGGCCTGCTTGTACAGTTTGCCCAATGCGTTGACGGATCGACTGTACTGATCCAGATCAGCGGCCGACGCGTCGAGCAGCCAGTCGGGTATTGAGTTCTCCAGATCATTGCGGGTGTTTTTCTCTTGAACGGTGGTGTGTTCAGGGAGAGCGGACAGCCCGGTACTGTCATCCGCATCAGCAGCGAGGTTTTCGCGGGTGATCGCTGCGATAGCGTCCAGTTGGGTGGTAATCAGGGCCCAGGCCATATGGTCGAAAAAATCACCCTCGGGCTCGAACAACTGCCACTGCAGTTCTCGCCCGGCCAGTTGCTGCTGGATGCGCTCCGGCAACGACTTACCCAATGACTCCATCGAATTGAACGATTCATAGCCACTTTCCACGGTGTACATCATCACCAGATCGCGTTGTTTGTAGCGCCCTGTGAGTACGGCGGCACCACCGAGGACCAGGTGTTGTTTTTTTCCTTTTTCGTCGACGGTGTCGATATCAATCAGGCTGGCCTGGATATCCGCCATCGTCGGTGCATGTTTTTGCCGCTCCGGTTTGTCCGGGTGAAGTGAGACCGCCCGGGCCACATGGCACTGATCGTCATCCCAGCCGTCGACGTGGTGAACATCGAGGGCTTTGCGCAAGGCTTGCGACAGTTCTTGCCAGCGCGGTGCCTGGTGTCCGCTTCCGTTCCAGAAGGCGAGTTGACGTTCCCTGAAGGCAACGAAAAGCAAGGGGGTGTAGTCGTTGAGCAACCTGGCGATGGCCTCGATGTCGAGGTCCAGATGCACAACCGGCGTGGCCTGCGGATTCAACGTCAGGAAGTGTTCACCCTCCAGGTAGTTGGCATTGGCAGCGGTGAAGAACTGACGCACCAGCACCTGGGTCAGCGATTCAAACCGAGTAGGCATTGCCACGAGTGAACCGTCGAGCCATTGCCATCGAGGTGTGGCGAGCATCGTGTGTTCGGGGTCGATATCTCGCTCGGGATACAGCGCCTTGAGGCCCTGGCGCAGCATCTGCGTGGCGACTTCATCGACAGTCGGTCCCTGACTTGTCTGATGGATGACCAGGCTTTTTTTCAGCAGTACCGGTGGCTCGGTAGTCTCGGGGTGTTCAATCATCGTCATTTTCCTTTTTGACGGTTCAGGCTTGAGTGAAGAACAACTCGCGCGCCAGTTGCGGGCTGATTTCGCTGCGATAAATAGCGATCACTTGCGAGTTGGTCGTGGCCGCGCGCGGGTCGAATGCACCTGCCAACAGCCGTTGTTCATGCAGTTTCAAATGGGCGGCGGTGAATGCGTCGGCGGGCGCATCCAGGCTGGTGTAATGGAAGTGGGCGTACCACAGTGTTTTCTGGGTACGGCGCTCGCGAATTTCATACTCTTGCAGGTAGTCCTTGCGCGGGCCCTTCAGGCGCCGTCGCTTGGCATTGTTCACAATGTCGATTTCGTCCTTGCTCAACAGCCATTGGACGCGGGCCGCAGTTGGTGGTTGGGCTTTGGTCATTTCGATGCGTATCCGGTTACCTTCGGCGTACAGTCGCTCGCGTGCCTCGTTCAGTTCCTTGGTCAAGGTTGACGCGGTACCCGACGGGCCGTCGGTTGTGTTCGAGCGCAATACGGCTTGTTCCAGGGAGCGGGCCGCTTGGCTAAGTTGATCGGCTTTGTGCTGGAACAACTCTTCGATTTCCACCGGGATACGGCCTGGCTTTTTCGCGTTTGCTTCGGTTTGCCGGATGAAGTTTTCCAGGTCATCGAGCATCGTCCGGCCGTGGGCGATTTGCTCGGTGAGTGCCGGTGGTGGAGCTTGCGGTCGGCGACGTCTGACCGGTACCCGTTCAAGCCACACGCCGGGTGTTTTTTCGTGAAAGGTGGCGATGACTTTGCCGGTCATGGGCGCACGCACCTCCAGCAGTACCGGCTCGCCTGGCGCCGAAGGACGAACTTCGCCAACGACCGTGCCATTGAATCGCGTCTTGACTACCCGTTTGCGCGACGCTGGCGCTGGCCTCGAAGGCCCGGGGCGAGGCTCTTGGGGCAGTTGCTCGCGCAGCAACTGAGCAAGGTAGGCCTCGGTATCTTGCTGGAACTCGCCGACTCGCGAGCGCAGATGCTTGAACGGTTGCTCCAGCACCGCGTCGTTGTGGCTGACCGTGAAGTCTTCGAAGGACTGATCGATCGTGGCAAATTGTTCGAGAATGCCATTGAGCGCCTCGATACGTTCCTTTGCGATCCACGTGCTGCCTTCCAGCATCAGCTCCTGGGAGGTCTGGATTACCAGGTCGGTCGTGTCGAGCAGGCGTGTCAGTTCGTTTCCGGCTTCGGTCAGCGGGACGCTATCACCTTCTTTGAGACATACGTCGCGAGCCAGCATGACCTGCAGTGCTTTGAGGTCGTTAGGGGTAAATGCCGGCAGTTTTGCCTTGTAGGTGCTGGCTATTTCGGCAGCACCTCTACCCAGTCGACTCAGCAACTGGAAACGTGATTGCGCAAACTCGATTTTGCCGATCACACCCTCGGCCAGGTCGACCATTTTTTGATAGGTCGCACGGTCACCGGCTGCACCAGCCGTTTCTTCAGCCTCAAGCAGGGTCAAGGTCTCCTGCATGGTTTGTCTGAAAGCCGGATTTTTTTGATCGAGCCATGTCTGGTTGTAGTACAGCTGGTTGCCCAGCATGTCGGCCATGTCACTGCGGTAACTGGAAACCGTGTCGAGCAGGTTCAACGAGTTCAGTTGCTCGATTGGGGCGGCATAGTCGCTGGTGCGCTGGTCGAGTTTTTCCAGAAACACCTGCTGCAACCCGGGCAACGTTTGGTCGGAGGCAGTTTTCAACTGGTTGTAGGCGTCCTTCAGCTCTTTGCCTGCGCTTTCGCTTTGGTCGTTGAAGTCCTTCAGTTGCTTCTTGAGTTCGGTGATGCGCTGACGGTTTTGCTGCTTCAGCGCTTTGCGCCGGGCCGACAAACCACCGCCACGCAAGCGCAAGCGGGTGTCGACGAACCATCCACCGCGCTGATTGCGGATCAGTGCAGGGCCATGACCTTTGGACTCGGGTCTTGAATCGATGATCGACACTTCACCGGTTTCTTCGACGGTTACTTCGAACCAGCGCTCGCCGACTGGCGCGTAGTAGCTTTTTTCGTACCGATAGAGGTGTTGGTGGATGCCGGCTGCGCTTTCGGGAGATGTGAGACTTTCGGGTTTGGTGATCGCGAAGCGATCCAGGGTTTTGCTCAGGTTCAGGACGGTATCGGTTGCGACTGAAATGCGGTGCTGTGTGGTCGAGGGCTCGCCGACGATGTCAGGCAGTTGAACCAGGGTCAACGGTGTCGCGACCGGCTTTTTCGCAACCTCTACCGTTGGCGTTGTCGGGCTCTGCTCCCGAATTGCGCGGGACGTTGGACGGCGTGTGCTGGCGTGATGGGCGAGCACCATGGCCAGGGTCAGCAACAGATCGGTCATGGCGGTTTTGCGTTGTTCGGAGTTGCCTTCCTCGCTCGCGTCGAGGGTCTGCTGCAGATCATCAAGTACCTGCCAGATCCAGGCTGCCGTCCCGACAGTTCGGCCCAGAAAGGGCAATGCCGCACTGAGGATCTTCCAGGCAGCCTGCTTGAAAGTCGCCCAGCGATTTTCCGCGTTGGACACCGATTGCCGTTGCGCCAATTCGACTAGCGCATTGACGTTGGCCTTGAACAGGTTGGCGAGGTAATCCGTAGCGAGGACCCGAGTGCCCAAGGTCAGCGGGCCGCTCATTTGCAGGGAGGTCAGTGGGTCGGCCAGCAGTTGCGAAACACTCCAGACCGAAGGCAGGTCCCCGGTGAATACGTAGTTGGCGTAATTGGCGCGAACCCCGTCGGGCAGCCAGGCGAGCACGGATTCGCGCAGCCTTGGAGAGTGCCGAATGGCATAGATCAGGTTGGCCGGCGTCGGGTATTGGCTCAAGGGCTGGTCGAGCAGTGGCCGATAGAGCAGGCACGGTCCTTTGTCCATTTGCCGGGGCCCGATCACGAACATGTTGCTCACTTCATCCGTGGAGGCTCCCGTACGCCAGGTGGGAGTGAATGCCAGCGGGCGAATGACGATTTCCTGTCCGTCGACCCAGCGTTTGGCGTCGAGGATCTGCACCACGGCAGCGACATAGCGATAGCCCAATTCGTCAATTGCGCCCTGAGTGCGGATTTTTTGCTGCAAGGCCAGCAGTGGCAGCTCGACGCGTAAGCGGCTGGTGAACAGGTTCTGACGGCGCAGGCTTTCAAGAGGATCGTCCAGCAGTTTGCTTTTGATCAGCTTCGGATAGGTTTGGCCGATATTGACCCTGACGATCAACGCTTCCAGGTAGCTGACCGTCAACCATGCTGGCAGCGCTGTAGCGCTGGTGCTGCGTACGGATTTATTGCCCTGCGGCAGGGCGATCAGGTTTTGCAGCGCCAGATCGACCAGGCTCAAGGTGGTGCGCTCCGGCCCCACGGGTGGCGCAAAGCTGCCCCAGACTACGACGCTGTCGATCACGATCTCGATGTCCGCGAACTGTAGATCTTTGGCTTCGGGATGCTCGGAGAGCATGTCCTTGCGCAGTTGCTCCAGAGCGAATTCGCGGATCGGTTTGATACCGTCCTGGAATGACTGCCCGGCGTTTTGATTCTGTACACCCGCCAGATCCATCAGATGACGGCTGTAGGCGCTGAGATCGCCTGATGAAGCGCTGGCCATCCAGTCTGGCAGTGCCTGCTCGACCAGGTTGAAGCGCGAGGGCGCCTGATTGTCAGATGGATCGAGCTCGTTCGTGGTGCGACTGATGTGTGGGGCGAGGTCGGGATTTGCCTCTTCGCGAATGTTTGCCAGCGCGGCAATCGAGTCCGCTTGCAGGGCGATCAGGGTGCACGCCAGATGGTCGAAAAAATTGTCCTCGGGCTCAATCAGGCGCCATTGCAAGGTGTTCCCGGGTATTTGGCCATTGGTATACGCCTGCAAGGATTCGCCCAATTCCTGCAACGACTCGTAGGTCTGGAAGCCATGGGTAATGGTGTGGCTGACGATCAACGTGCGGCTGCCCAGGGTCCCGATCAGGACGGCCATGTCCAGGGTGTTGAGGTGGGCCGAGACCCCCTCATTCTTGTAGTCCAGGTCGATCAGGCAAGCGCGGGACCGAAAGCGGTCGTGCGTCTTGCGTTTGCTTTTGTCCGGGTAGGTGAACAGGTTGCGGGCCATCTCGCATTGCTCGTTCTCCCAGTTCGGGTTGGTTTCGATGTCCCACAGTTCACGCAGCGAGTGGGACAACGCCTTCCAGCGTGGGGTCGAGGGGGTGGTGAGCCGGTTCCAGTAGTCGACCTGCTGCTCTTGAAATGCATCGAACAACAGCGGCGCCAACTCATTGAGCAAACGCCCGATGGCTTCGATGCTGACGGGCAACTGCGCCGGTGTCGGCTCCAGTGGTTGCAGGGTGAGGTAATGCTCGCCCTCCAGGTAAATCATCGGTGTTTGCGCAATGCCGTGACGTACCAAGGCATCGGTCAGTGATTCAAAGTGTCGTGGTCCGGCGACGACGCGCTGCTCGCGTAGTGTCCAGATCGGTGTGACCACCATCGCCAGGCGGGGGTCGATAGACAGCTGCGGATATAGCGTTTTCAGCGCCGGTTGCAGCGCATGGGTGGCGACTTCCCTGATCGATGGCCCCGCTACCAATTGGGTGAGCAGGGCGTCTTGATCGGCGGGGAGTTCGGGCAATTCGGGGGGGCTGGATACTTCGGTCATGGTCACTTCCTTTGTGAGGCGACACCGTTGAAGATTCGGTACGCGATTCGTTGCAAGGTAGTGACGGGCAGGACGACGTTGGCGGTAAATAAATATTGCGGGCAAAAAAAGACCTGCGTAAACGCAGGTCCTGGTGACGGCGGGAACGGGACGGGTGTCAGGTACCGGACTTGATCTTGGTCCAGGCCCGTGTCCGTGCACGTTCGGCATCGCGCGGCAGCGGTTGCAGGGTGTAGAGCGTGCTCATCGCCGTGTCGGTCGGGTACAGGTTCGGGTTGTTGCGGATCGCCGGGTCGACCAGTTCCGTGGCGTCCTTGTTCGGGTTCGGGTAACCGACGAAGTCACTGACCGGTGCAATCACCTGCGGTTGCAGCAGGTAGTTGATGAAGGTGTAGGCGTCTTCGGTGTTTTTCGCCCCCTTCGGAATCGCCAGCATGTCGAACCAGATCGGCGCACCTTCCTTCGGTAAACGCATGTCGACAACCACACCGTTCTTGGCTTCCTTGGCGCGGTTGGCGGCTTGCGAGAAGCTGCCGGAATAACCGACCGCGACGCAGATGTCACCGTTGGCGATGTCGGCCATGTACTTCGAGGAATGGAAATAGGTCACGTACGGGCGGATCTTCATCAACAACGCTTCAGCCTTGTCGTAGTCCGCAGGCTTCTTGCTGTTGGGGTCCAGGCCGAGATGTTGCAAGGCCAGCGGCAGGATTTCCGAGGGCGAGTCGAGCAGGGCGACGCCGCACTGCTTGAGCTTGCTGATGTTCTCTTCCTTGAAGATCAAATCCCAGCTGTCTACCGGCGCATCGGCACCGAGGGCGGCCTTGACCTTGTCCGGGTTGAAGCCGATCAGGATGGTGCCGTACATGTAGGGCACGGCGAATTTGTTGCCCGGGTCGTTGGCCTCGATCAGCTTCATCAGCTTGGGATCGAGGTGGTTCCAGTTCGGCAACTTGCTGCGGTCCAGGGGCTGGAATACGCCAGCTTCGATCTGCTTGGCGAGGAACACGTTGGATGGCACCACGACGTCGTAGCCGGAGTTGCCGGTCAACAACTTGGCCTCCAGCGCTTCGTTGGTGTCGAAGATGTCGTAGACCAGTTTGGTCTGGGTGTTCTGCGCCTTGAAGTCTTCCAGGGCCTTTGGGGTGATGTAGTCGAACCAGTTGTAAACGCGCAACGTTCGTTCTTCGGCGTGGGCGGCAACGCTGAGCACCGAGGCGCACAGCGCAGGCACGATAAAACGCTTAAGACTTTTCATGTGTCTACTTCCTCATCAAGCGCTTTCGAAACCTTCGAGAACGTTCACGGCGTTGATGCCGATTTCTTCGACAGCATAGCCGCCTTCCATGACGAACAGCGTCGGTACGCCGAGACCCGCGATGCGCTTGCCCATGGCCAGGTAATCCGGGCTGTCGAGTTTGAATTGCGAGATCGGATCGTCCTTGAAGGTGTCGACGCCCAGGGACACGACGACGATGTCGGCGCCGTAGCTTTCAATCTCTTTGCAGGCCTGTTCCAGCGCTGCACTCCAAGTCTCCCAGCCAGAACCTGCGGCCAACGGATAGTTGAAGTTGAAGCCTTCACCGGCGCCTTCGCCCAGCTCATCGTCGTAGCCGAGGAAGAACGGGAACTCGGCTTCCGGATGACCGTGGATCGAGGTGAACAGCACGTCGCTGCGCTCGTAGAAAATCGATTGGGTGCCGTTGCCGTGGTGGTAGTCGACGTCGAGGATCGCGACCTTCCTGTGGCCCTGATCGAGGAATGCCTGGGCAGCGATGGCGGCGTTGTTGAGGTAGCAATAACCGCCCATCAAGTCGCCGGCGGCGTGGTGTCCCGGTGGTCGGCACAGGGCGAAGGCACTGCGAGCGCCGCGCTGGATTTCAGCTTGGGCGGTCAACGCAACTTGTGCTGCGCTGTACGCCGCCTGCCAGGTGCCGGCGGTGATCGGCGCGCCGCCGTCGAAACTGTAATAGCCGAGCTGGCCATGCAGGCTGGTGGGTTTGATGCGGCGCAGGGTGCGGGCCGGCCAGGTGTAAGGCAGCAGGTCACCGTCGGTGTTGAACTCGGTCCAGCGGGCCCAGGCGCCTTTGAAGAAGTCGAGATAGTCGCGGCTGTGAATGCGCTCGATCGGCCCGAGACCGAAATCCTTCGGCGCTTCGACGGGGCCCAGGTTCTGTTTTTGCACCCGTGAAAGCACGTGGTCGGCACGCGAAGGCATTTCGAAGCAGGGCTTGAGTTGCCCGTCTATCAATTCGCAACGGCCGTGGTGCAGGTGGTGATCGTCAGAGTAGATCGTCAGCATTTGTTGTTCTCCGCAGGGCTGATTCGGTTGCCTCCAGTGTTGCGGTGCACGGCGAATCGGAGAACGGCAGGAAAGGCCAAAAGGGGATCGATATGGCCAAAACATCTGACCGAAATTCGCCCCTTGTTAACGCTGAACAGCCCTTTGTAGGAGCCGGCTTGCTGGCGAAAGCGGTATTTCGACCGAAACAGGTGCATCGGATGTACCGGCCTCATCGCTGGCAAGCCAGCTCCCACAAGGTTATCCGTGAGGCCGGAATTGGCTGGGCGCCACTCCACTCCAGCGCACAAACGCATGCCGAAAACTTGCTGTTTCACTGAAACCCAACGCCTCGGCAATCTGATAGATCGGCAGTTGATCTTCGCAGAGCATTTGCTTGGCCTGCTCGAAGCGCAGTTCGTCGAGCAGCTCCTGGTAGCTGCAGCCCATGTCCTTGAGATGCCGGCGCAAGGTCCGCGCCGAACAATTCATCTGCTCGGCCAGGCCCTCCAGCCCTGGCGCGGCATTCAATTGCGCGCTGAGCAACTGCCGGATTCGCCCCAGCCAGGCCTGGCGCCCGGTGAACTCAAGGTTCTGCTTGCGGCAACGCTCGGCCATGGCTTGATGGGTAATCGCATCAGCGAGCGGCAACGGTTGATCGAGCCAGCGCCTGTCGAAGGCGAAGGCATTGTTCGGTGCGCCGAAGTGCAGCGGGCAGTCGAAGTGTTGCGCGTAGCTCGCTTCGTAGTCGGGCGCGGCATGCTCGAAGCGTGCGCCGAGCAAGGGCAGGGGATGGCCGAGCAGATCGTCACAGGTGACTTTCAGCGACACCAGGCAGAATTCGGCATTGAACACCGCCATGGACGGGCTCTCGCGGTAATCGGCGGCGGCGAACCAGACCCGCTCGCCATCGTCCTCCAGGCTCAGCTCGAAAAGTGTTCCCAGCAGCGCCGGATAACGCATCGCCAGCCGCAAAGCGTCACCGAAGGTGGCACTGGTGAGCAGGGCGTAACCGAGCATGCCGTAGCAGGAAACGTGCATCCGCCGGCCCAGCTCCAGGCCGATATCGCGCTTGAGCGCGACGGCGTTGGCGCAGACCTGCATCTCTTGATTGGTGGTGATGCGCGTGTCGGCGCGGTTCAGATCCGCCGCACTGATGCCGCTGCCGGCCAGCAGTGCTTCGCTGGACAAGCCGTCGGCCTTGAAGGCGTTGAGCACCAGAGAAACAGCGTTGAGCGTGGTGAGGTGGGAGTGGAGCATGAGGACTTCCAGCCTTGGGATAGCTGGAATGCAGCAAGTTATATGCCGGACGAGGGACCTGTAGGAGCGGGCTTGCCCGCGATAGCGGTGTGTCATTCACATCAATGTCGGATGTGCAGACGTATTCGCGGGCAAGCCCGCTCCTACAGGGGGTGTGTGTTGTCAGCTCAATTCGCCACACAGGTCGAGCTCGATCAGACGTCGAACCTCGGAGGTTTCAAGCCCCGCACCCAGCAACCCATGCAACTTGCCGAACGCCGCCTCGCGGGTCATGCCGCCTCCGGACAACACGCCCACACTGCGCAAGCGACTGCCGGCTTCGTAAACGTCCAGTTCAACCCCGCCTTCATGGCATTGCGTGACTGCCACCACCACCACACCCTTGTCCCGCGCACGGCCAAGGCTGGCGAGAAAATCGGGGTTATCGCTCGGGCCGGTGCCACTGCCATAACACTCCAGCACCAGACCCTGAATGCCGCTGTCGAGCAGGCCATCAACGATTGCGGCACTGATACCTGGAAACAGCGGCAGCACCGCGACATTCGCCAATTGTCTAGGTTGGTTGTAATTCAGTTGCGTTGGCGTCGAAGTCGCCTTCACGCCACCGCCCTGACGCACCAGGCGCTTGAACGGATGCCGACCGAAGCTGCGCACCTTCGCGCAACGGGTGGGGTCCAGCAGTTCGCCGTGGAAGTACAAATGCACACCCGGTGCCAGTCCTTGGCCCAGGGCAACCAGTGCACCGCCAAGGTTTTCCCAGGCATCGCTGTCGGTCACGCCGGCCGGCAGCATCGAACCGGTAAAACACACGCGGGCATGCAGCCCCAACAGTTGAAAACTCATGGCCGCCGCGCTGTAGGCCAGGGTGTCGGTGCCGTGCAGGATCAGCACACTGTCGCAGCCCTGAACATCCACCGCGTCGACCACCGCTTCGCGCAGTTGCTGCCAATATGTCGGGGTCATGTTGGCGCTGTCGATCAGCGGCGACATCTCGCGGAAGCGCCACTGCGGCACCACCAGTTCGGGTTGGCTGTTCAGGTATTCGCGCATCCGCGCTTCGAAACCGGATGCCGGGGCCAGGCCATTGGCGCTGGCCTGCATGCCGATGGTGCCGCCGGTGTAGAGCACCATGACGTGCTGGGCGGCAGGGTAGGTCGGGGCATTCATGGGCGGTTCTCCAAAAAACTATGACGGCTTGTGTCCGAGCATGACGCCGGTTGCAAGTTGTGTCACGCCGGGCGCAGGGGATGCGCCCGGTTTTTACCGATCAGCGTTGCGCTGCGGTCACGCCCGCCGGGGCAGCTTCAGCCTTGGCGGCTGGTGCTGGCGGGTTCGCCGGCCAGGCTTTCAGGTCCAGATCCAGATCCGGGAATTTGCTCGAATCGAATACCGGTGTGGTGATGCCAGCGGCGCGCTGGTCATCGTAGTCACGCAGGATGCGCATGCCGACCTTGAACAGCAGGAACAGCGCGATCAGGTTGACGAACGCAAGCATGGTCATGGTGATGTCGGCAAAGGCGAACACGGTGCCCAGGTTTTCGATGGCGCCCCAGAAAATCAGCACCAGTACCAGCGCGCGATAGCCCATCAACGCCTTGCGGTTTTCACCGATCAAAAAGCGCAGGTTGTTCTCGCCCAGGTAGTAGTTGTAGAGGATCGAGGTGAACACGAACAACGCCAGGGCCACGGAGATGAACATCCGGCCCCAGTCACCGACCACGGCGGCCAGCGAGTTCTGGGTCAGGGCAATGCCGTCGCCTTCGAAGCCCGGGGTGTAGAAGCCGGAGAGCAGGATCAGCAGCGCGGTGCAGGTGCAGATCACGAAGGTGTCGAGGAACACGCTGAACGCCTGCACCACACCTTGTGCCACCGGGTGCTCGACCGACGCTACGGCCGCCACGTTCGGCGCACTGCCCAGGCCGGCTTCGTTGGCGAACACGCCACGCTTCACGCCCATGACGATGGCGCTGCCGATCAGGCCGCCGAAGGCCTGGTCCAGACCGAAGGCGCTCTTGACGATGGTCATCAGCATGCCCGGCACATGGTCGAACTGCAGCACGATCACGTAGAGGGTCACGCCGATGTACACCAGGGTTTTCACCGGTACCAACAGGTCGGCGACCTTGGCGATGCGCTTGATCCCGCCGATGAACACCAGGCCCAGCAACACGGCCAGGCCGATGCCGGTGTAGGTGGTGTCGAGGCCAAACGCATTGTTCAGCGAGTGCGTCACGGCGTGGGCTTGCAGGCCGTTGAAGGCGAAGCCGAACGTCACCAGCAACAGGAACGCCATCAGCATGCCCAACCAGCGTTTTTGCAGGCCGTGCTGGATGTAATAGGACGGACCGCCACGGAATTGGCCTTCGGAATCGCAGCGCTTGTAGAGCTGACCGAGGGAGCATTCGAAGAAGCTGCTGGACATGCCGACCAGCGCGGTCACCCACATCCAGAACACAGCCCCGGGCCCGCCGAGGGTCACGGCGATGCCGACCCCGGCAATGTTGCCCGCGCCGACGCGGCCGGCAAGGCTTAGCATCAGGGCCTGGAACGAGCTGAGTTGCCCGGCGCTGCTCTTGAGGCTGTCGCGGAACACCGCGAACATGTGGAAGAAGTGACGCAATTGAACGAAACGCGAGCGGATCGTGAAGTAGCTACCGAGCCCGACAATGAGCACGATCAGTACTTTCCCTGAGAGGAAGTCGTTGATGACTTCGAGCATGGATTATTCCTCGCTGTTTTTTGTTTAGGCAACAATGCTGGCCGGACAGACACATCGAGTTACACCCCTTGGCGCACGGCACAATGGGCGGTTCGAAGTACGTCCCGGTTTCATATCGCGGGTTTGTTATTAGTTCGGGTTTCGCATGGGTTGTGGCCTCGCTACCGACGACCGCTCATGCGAAGAGGGGCGGCACTATACCCATGACAGTGCCGTCCGTCTGCACACTTGTGGTGCAAGCGCCGATTCTATCGACGCCAGTCTCTTGTAGGAGCCGGCTTGCTGGCGATGCAGGCGCCGCGGTTTCGCAGGAAAACCGAGTTATCGTTTATCGCCAGCAAGCCGGCTCCTACAGATTCTGTGTTGTCGAAAAACAGTTAAAAAAAAGGGCCTGGAGAATGATCTCCAAGCCCTCAAAAGGTGAGAGGTGTCTAGTCCCTCGACCTGGTGAGCGGTGCTACAGGTAGCGCGTCGGGTCAGGCCTTCAGAGGCACCAGACGGGGAGCAATCATGTTTTCCGGGCGCAGGATGTCGGCGAGCATGGCTTCGTCGAGCAGACCTTCTTCGCGCACCAGTTCCAGCACGCCGCGGCCACTTTCAAGAGCGAGGCCGGCAATGCGGGTGGCATTTTTGTAGCCGATGTACGGGTTCAGCGCGGTGACCAGGCCGATCGAGTGCTCGACCAGTTCACGGCAGCGTGCTTCGTTGGCGGTAATGCCGACGATGCAGTGCTCGCGCAGCATGTCCATGGCGCGTTGCAGCAGGCGGATCGAGTCGAAGATCTTGAAGGCGATCAGCGGCTCCATCACGTTCAGTTGCAGCTGGCCGCCTTCGGCTGCCATGGTCAGCGCCAGGTCGTTACCGATGACCTGGAAGGCCACCTGGTTAACGGCTTCCGGGATAACCGGGTTGACCTTGCCAGGCATGATCGAGCTGCCAGGCTGACGTGCCGGCAGGTTGATCTCGTTGATGCCGGTGCGTGGACCGCTGGACAGCAGGCGCAGGTCGTTGCAGATCTTCGACAGCTTGACCGCGGTGCGCTTGAGCATGCCGGAGAACAGCACGAAGGCGCCCATGTCGGATGTGGCTTCGATCAGGTCGGCCGCCGGAACCAGCGGTTGACCGCTGATCAGCGCCAGGCGCTGTACAGCCAGGGCCTGATAGCGCGGGTCGGCGTTGATGCCGGTGCCGATCGCGGTGCCGCCCAGGTTCACTTCAGTCAGCAGTTCCGGGGCCAGCGTCTTCAGACGGGCCAGGTCTTCGCCCATGGTGGTGGCGAAAGCGCGGAATTCCTGACCCAGGGTCATCGGCACGGCGTCTTGCAACTGGGTACGACCCATCTTCAGGACGTGGTTGAATTCCTGGCCCTTGGCCGCGAACGCCTGAATCAGGCTGTCGAGGCTGGCGAGCAGGGCGTCGTGACCGAGCAGCAGGCCCAGACGGATCGCCGTCGGGTAGGCGTCGTTGGTCGACTGCGCCATGTTCACGTCGTCGTTCGGGTGCAGGTACTGGTATTCGCCTTTCTGGTGACCCATGGCCTCCAGTGCGATGTTGGCGATGACTTCGTTGGCATTCATGTTGGTCGAAGTGCCAGCGCCGCCTTGAATCATGTCCACCACGAACTCTTCGTGGAAGTCGCCGCGGATCAGACGTGCACAGGCTTCGCTGATGGCAGCGTGCTTGGCTTCGCTCAGGTGACCCAGCTCACGGTTGGCGTCAGCAGCGGCCTGTTTAACCATGGCCAGGCCGACAACCAGTTTCGGGTAGTGCGAAATCGGAACGCCCGAAAGGCGGAAGTTGTTCACCGCTCGCAGGGTCTGGATGCCGTAATACGCTTGAGCCGGTACTTCGAGGGCGCCAAGCAGGTCGTTTTCTGTGCGGAATGATGCAGCGGAGGACATGATGGAAATCATCTCAATATGGACCCGGTCTGTGCCGGAACGCTGTGAATGCTAGGCTTGTGCGAATTTTTGGGCCAATGCTGTTAAACACTAGGCTATGCACATTCGGCATAATGCTCGTGTGACGCCGGCTTGACGGCGAGCGTGTGACCTAAATTGGTGCGTGTCCGGGAGGACGTGATGAATCTGGAAAGCAAATGGCTGGAGGACTTCAGTGCCCTGGCCGCCACCCGCAGTTTCTCCCAGGCGGCCGAACGGCGCTTCGTGACCCAACCGGCGTTCAGTCGACGAATCCGCAGCCTGGAAGCGGCGCTGGGGCTGACGCTGGTCAATCGTTCTCGCACGCCGGTGGAACTGACAGCGGCAGGGCAATTGTTTCTGGTCACCGCCCGTACCGTGGTCGAGCAGCTCGGCGAAGTGTTGCGCCATCTGCATCACCTGGAAGGCGGGCAGGGCGAAGTGATGCAGGTCGCTGCCGCGCATTCCCTGGCGCTGGGCTTCTTTCCACGCTGGATCGCGCAGTTGCGCAACGAAGGCCTGAACATCGCCACGCGGCTGGTGGCGACCAACGTGGGGGACGCCGTGCATGCTTTGCGCGAAGGTGGCTGCGATCTGATGCTCGCTTTCTACGACCCGGACGCGGCGATGCAGATGGACCCGGAAATCTTCCCGTCGCTGCACTTGGGCCACACCGAAATGCTCCCGGTGTGTGCCGCCGACGCCGATGGAAAACCGCTGTTCGATCTGGAAGGCGAAGGCAGCGTGCCGTTACTGGCATACAGTGCCGGGGCCTTTCTCGGCCGTTCGGTGAACTTGCTGTTGCGCCAACGGGCCTTGCGCTTCACCACCATCTACGAAACCGCCATGGCCGACAGCCTGAAAAGCATGGCCCTGGAGGGCTTGGGCATCGCCTGGGTGCCGCAACTGAGTGTGCGCGCCGAATTGGCGCGGGGTGAGCTGGTGGTCTGCGGCGGGCCGCAATGGCATGTGCCGCTGGAGATCCGTTTGTATCGCTGCGCGCTGGTGCGCAAAGCGAATGTGCGGTTGTTGTGGCGCAAACTCGAGGGTGGCGCAGCGGGTACTACTGTTTGAGTACCGAGAACTCATGGCCACTTCTGTGGCCATGAGTTGCAGCAGTCGTTCATTCAGCGTAATGCGATACTGATTTGAACTTACGGAAAAGCACTAAGGTATTTGCGAATATTATCTCGATTTTTGTCGCTGTATCGATAAGCGTTTCCACGGGTGCTGGAGAATTCGTCCGTTAGCATGATCGTGTCGTGCCACCAGCCGTCGTAGACTACTTCGCTGTCTTCATGTGTTGCGCCAAACATGTGGCCTATTTCATGTGCCGGGATTTGGTAGGTAGTAATCGCCGCAATTGCGCAATGACCTTTGATAAGGCCGAATCCACCTATCCCTCCCAGGAGACCTCCTGCCTTTGTGTGAATATTGTCTCGGGTCAACAAGAGGATTTTTGTCAAATTTACTTCATGCTCATCGCTTTTTAATACTCTTTTATACCAGTCGCCAATCAGGGTTACCCAGCCTCGCAGTGCAGCTGAACCATCTTCGTTTTTATAGTTATATCCCGACAAATCCGGAACCTCATGATGATCGTACATAAAAAACCTGACGTCGCGTTCCGAGATGGATTCAAGTTCTGTTTTCAACCAGGAAAAGTAATCGGTGTATAAAACATTTTTTTCATAACCCTGAAGATCCTGGTGGAGGACTATTATTATGGAAATGGGTTTTTTCATTTTTTAACTCCCTGTTCGATTATAGCTTCTTTGCAATTTTATATTTGACTTTGCCTGGTGGAGTTCGCAATTTTTTAAGTTGGTTTAATTGTTTCTGGCGAGAGTTTTTTATGAACTAATTATCACGAGATCCGCCTATTGAATTGCGAGTTGTATTGAGCTGTTAGTTTGAGAAATACACGACATTCAGGCAATCAGTTGGCTGACCTGATAGTCAGGAAATACGTGTTTTTCGAGCGCATGACAGATGGTCGCCACAGGGGCTGTTTATCCGCTTCTTTGAGGTATACTGCGCGGCCTTCGGCCGGTTACGACCGGCCATAATTCGTACAAACAAGCCACGCATCCTGCGTGGCTTGTTGTTTTTTGATGCGCCCGCGGGCGCCCAGAGAGAAGAGGCACGACGATGAGTGCACTGGTTGGCGTGATCATGGGCTCCAAGTCCGATTGGTCCACCCTTAGCCACACCGCCGATATGCTGGAAAAGCTCGGCATCCCCTACGAGGTGAAAGTGGTTTCTGCCCACCGCACCCCGGACCTGCTGTTCCAGTACGCTGAAGAAGCGGAAGGGCGTGGCATCGAGGTGATCATCGCCGGTGCCGGTGGCGCGGCTCACCTGCCAGGCATGTGTGCGGCCAAGACCCACCTGCCGGTGCTGGGCGTGCCCGTGCAGTCGGCAATGCTTTCGGGTGTCGACTCGCTACTCTCTATTGTGCAGATGCCTGCGGGCATTCCGGTCGCCACCCTGGCCATCGGCAAGGCCGGTGCGATCAACGCAGCGTTGCTGTCGGCGAGTATCCTTGGTGCCAAGCATCCGCAGTTCCACGCGGTGTTGAAAACCTTCCGTGCTGAGCAGACAGACAGCGTCCTGGAAAATCCAGACCCACGCATCGCCTGAGGTTGTTGACGATGAAGATCGGTGTAATCGGTGGCGGCCAGTTGGGTCGCATGTTGGCGTTGGCGGGCACTCCGCTGGGCATGAACTTCGCTTTCCTGGACCCGGCGCCTGACGCTTGCGCAGCCGCGTTGGGCGAGCACCTGCGAGCCGATTACGGCGATCAGGATCACCTGCGCCAGCTGGCCGATGAGGTCGACCTGGTGACCTTCGAGTTCGAAAGCGTGCCGGCGGAAACAGTCGCGTTCCTCTCGCAATTCGTCCCGGTCTACCCGAGCGCCGAAGCCCTGCGCATCGCCCGCGATCGCTGGTTCGAGAAGAGCATGTTCAAGGACCTGGGGATTCCTACCCCGGCGTTCGCGGATATCCAGTCCCAGGCCGACCTGGACGCCGCCGTGGCTTCCATCGGTCTGCCGGCCGTGCTGAAGACCCGTACTTTGGGTTACGACGGCAAGGGCCAGAAAGTCCTGCGTACCCCTGAAGATGTGGTCGGCACCTTCGCCGAGCTGGGCAGCGTGGCCTGCCTGCTGGAAGGCTTCGTGCCGTTCACCGGTGAAGTCTCGCTGATCGCCGTGCGTGCGCGCGACGGTGAAACCCGCTTCTACCCGCTGGTGCACAACACCCACGACAGCGGCATCCTCAAGCTGTCCATCGCCAGCACCGATCACCCGCTGCAAGCCCTGGCCGAAGATTACTCCAGCCGTGTGCTCAAGCAGCTGGATTACGTTGGCGTGATGGCGTTCGAGTTCTTCGAAGTCGACGGCGGCCTCAAGGCCAACGAAATTGCGCCGCGCGTGCACAACTCGGGGCACTGGACCACCGAAGGCGCCGAGTGCAGCCAGTTCGAAAACCACTTGCGGGCCGTTGCCGGTCTGCCATTGGGTTCGACGGCCAAGGTTGGTGAAAGCGCGATGCTCAACTTCATCGGCAAAGTGCCAGAGACCGAGAAGGTCCTGAACATCGCCGATTGCCATCTGCATCACTATGGCAAGGCGTTCAAGATCGGCCGCAAGGTGGGTCATGCCAACCTTCGCTGTGCAGACCGCGAGACGCTGGCGGCCCAGATTCTCAAGGTTGAAGCACTGATCGCCGAATAGTTTTTATCTGGCAACGGCGGAACCTTCAGGTTCCTCCGTTCTCTCATGGCAGGTTACGAAAGTCTGACTAGGCTTTCGAATAGCGACTTCATTGAGAGGGGAATGCCATGGGAATTATCGGAACCATCTTTATCGGCCTGATCGTCGGTTTGCTGGCACGGTTCCTGAAACCGGGCGATGACAGCATGGGCTGGATCATGACGATCCTGCTCGGTATCGGCGGTTCGCTGGCGGCCACCTATGGCGGTCAAGCCCTGGGTATCTATCAGGCTGGCCAAGGTGCAGGCTTCATCGGGGCGCTGGTGGGCGCCGTTGTGTTGCTGGTGATCTACGGACTGATCAGGAAGAACTGATCCCGGCGATAAAGCCCTCTCCGCCAAACCGGTCGGGAGGGCTAGAATGCTCGGCGTTTCCTGTTCTTACCTTTACCGAGCACCTTCATGCGCCGTCTTTTGCTGACTCTCGTTTTACTGGGTTCGGGCTTTGCCCATGCCGGCGAACTGCCGGAAACCGACTGGCTCGAATTGATGCCCAAGTCGGACCAGAAGGCCCTCGAGGCCATGCCCGAAATCGACCACGACTCCCCTGAAGCCAATGGCACTTTCACCGACAAGGGTGGAATGAAGCAGGCCAAGGGCTTGCCGGCGGTGATGTACTCGACCAAGACCGTGGCGTCGATGAACGACAAGGACATCCGCATTGGCGGCTACCCGGTGCCGCTGGAGTCCGACGCGAAGGGCCGCAGCACGTTGTTCTTCCTGGTGCCGTACCCGGGCGCCTGCATCCACGTGCCGCCGCCACCGCCCAACCAATTGGTGTTGGTGCGCTATCCACAAGGCCTGAAGCTGAATGATATCTACACGCCGCTGTGGGTCACCGGCACGCTGAAGGTTGAAAAGGTCAGCAATGACCTGGCCGATGCGGCGTATGCGCTGGATGCGCAGAAGGTGCGGGTGGTGAAAGAATCGGATTTGTAACGCGCCGCCAGAAGGCCTGGCACAAAAACCTGTGGGAGCGAGCTTGCTCGCGATGAGGCGATAACATTCAACATTTATGTTGCCTGTTACACCGCCATCGCGAGCAAGCTCGCTCCCACATTGGTTTTGTGGTGTTGCTTAGAGCGGTTTGCTACCGACGCTCACGCCCAGCGTATGGCTCGCGCCTGGTTTCAGGTTCACCACATCGCCCAACACGTTCGCCGTCTCGATGCACAGCATGCGCTGCCAGCCATCGTCCGCCATATCGCTGAAGGCGGCGGCGCGGTCGATCCAGGGGTTCCAGATCACCGCCGTACGCGAACCACTGCTGGTCAGTACGATGCGCCGTTCCCAGGCCGGATCGACGATGCTCAGCTGCGGCGGGGCATCGAGGTAGATGCGGTCGGTCTCGCCGGTAAAACGCAGGTCACCGGCCTGGGTGACGGTTTTCCAGTTGTCCAGGGTTTCGATGTAGTTGAGACCATCCAGGCCTTCGACGTGCACTTCACGCACATCGCTGACGGCAAAATAACTGTGCAGCGCCTGGCTGATGCTGACGGTATCGGCGCCTCGGTTGTGGCTGCTCAGTTGAATGTGCAGTTGGTCGTCGAGGCGAATGCTCAGGGTCAGATCCACCTGGTGCGGCCAGCCGGGGAAGCCGCCTTCGGGGTAGGGCAGGAGGAATTCGACTTTCAGGCTTTCGCCTTCGGCTTCAATCCCCCCCAGTTCCCAATCCATTGCCCGCACGAAGCCGTGAGCCGACGGAGCCTCCTTGCCGGCGCGCATCGCTTGAACGCTTTGCGGGTTGCGCTCGAACACGCCGAACCACGGCCAGCACACCGGCACGCCGGCACGGATGCTCTTGCCGGTCTTGAACACGGCCTCGTCGTTGAGCCAGATCAGCGGCGGCTGGCCAGCCAATTGATAGCTGAGGATGTGCGCGCCTTGCTGGGCCACCAGTAATTCGGCCTGACCGTGGCGGATACGCCAGCAGTTCAGTTCATCCAGTTTTACGGCTTCAACATTGGGCGTGCTCATGGGACAGCTCTCGATCAGTAACGTGGACAACTATCGACCGCAAAACGGCTACCAGGTTTAAACACTCTTTCAGCGAGCCCGAGGCGGAACCGAACGAGTGCGGCCGCTGCCGTCGATGGCAACGAACACAAACACCGCTTCGGTTACTTTACGCCACTCGCTGGACAGTGGATCGTCGCTCCAGACCTCGACCATCATCTTGATCGAGCTGCGGCCGATTTCCAGCGCCTGGGTATAAAAGGAAAGCTGAGCGCCCACCGCCACCGGAACCAGAAACGCCATGCGGTCGATCGCAACGGTGGCAACGCGCCCGCCGGCGACCTTGCTGGCCATCGCGGTGCCTGCCAAATCCATCTGCGCCACCAGCCAGCCGCCGAAAATATCGCCAAAGCCGTTGGTTTCGCGAGGGAGCGCGGTGATTTGCAGGGCCAGGTCGCCTTGCGGGATCGGATCTTCTTGTTCGAGCTCTATCATGCCGGGGGTGCCTCTGACCCGTGACTCTTCGTTGGTATTGCTGGTGGTAGCCGTCTTCGGGAAAAACGATTCAGCACCGAACATACTACGTTCGTCACGTTTTCCATCAGGCGTCTAAAGGGAAACTCTGCGAAATCGCCTATGAACCTGACAGGCGTTTTCGCACAGCAACCCCTGAAAACCGGAGCAAGACTGCGAGTATATCGGTCGGTAGACTCCGCGACGACCGTCCGGTTCTCATTTTGACCGTCAAAAACGCACCTCTATGTGCTTTTTCGAACAATTTGCTATCGTGCCGGACCTGCCCAAACCTCCGCCAGCGTTGTTGAGGTTGCAGATCCGACTATAAGAGAAGCCCTTGCCATGACCACAGCGCCCTCGAGCATCGCGCAGCCAGACCAACCCGCACGTCCGCTGACCCGCAACGACTACAAGACTCTATCGCTGTCTGCCCTGGGCGGCGCGCTGGAGTTCTACGACTTCATCATCTTCGTGTTCTTCGCCACGGTGGTGGGCAAGCTGTTCTTCCCGGCGGACATGCCCGAGTGGCTGCGCCTGATGCAGACCTTCGGCATCTTCGCCGCCGGCTACCTTGCACGGCCGCTGGGCGGCATCGTGATGGCGCACTTCGGCGACCTGCTGGGACGCAAGAAGATGTTCACCCTGAGCATCTTCATGATGGCGGTGCCGACCCTCATCATGGGCCTGCTGCCGACCTATGCGCAGATCGGCATGTGGGCGCCGATCCTGTTGCTGTTGATGCGCGTGATCCAGGGCGCGGCCATTGGCGGTGAAGTGCCGGGGGCGTGGGTCTTCGTTTCCGAGCACGTGCCGCAGCGTCATGTCGGCTACGCCTGTGGCACCCTGACCAGCGGCCTGACGGCGGGCATCCTCCTCGGTTCGCTGGTCGCCACGGCGATCAACAGCGTCTATACCCCGGTGGAAGTGGCGGATTACGCCTGGCGGATCCCGTTCCTGCTCGGTGGCGTGTTCGGCCTGTTCTCGGTGTACCTGCGCCGCTGGCTGCACGAAACCCCCGTGTTCGCCGAGCTACAACAGCGCAAGGCTCTGGCCGAGGAAGTGCCGTTGCGCGCGGTGCTGCGTGACCATCGTGGTGCCATCGCCATTTCGATGCTGCTGACCTGGCTGCTGTCGGCCGCCATCGTGGTACTCATCCTGATGACCCCGACCGTGTTGCAGACGGTCTATCACTTCTCGCCAACCACGTCCCTGCAGGCGAACAGCCTGGCGATCGTGTTCCTGAGCTTTGGCTGCATCATCGCCGGCGCGCTGGCCGACCGCTTCGGTGCGGGGCGAGTCTTCGTCTTTGGTTGTACTGCGCTGCTGGCCAGTTCCTGGACCTTCTATCACAGCCTGGCCGATCATCCCGACTGGCTGTTTCCGATGTATGCCCTGACCGGTCTGCTGGTCGGCACCATCGGCGCGGTGCCGTATGTGATGGTCAAGGCGTTCCCGCCGGTGGTGCGCTTCAGCGGTTTGTCGTTCTCGTACAACGTCGCCTATGCGATTTTCGGTGGTCTGACGCCGATGATCGTCAGCTTGTTGCTCAAGGAGAGCGCGATGGGGCCGTCTTATTATGTGGCGGTGCTGTGCGGGGTCGGGATTCTGGTGGGTGCCTGGCTCTGGAAGAAGGGCCGCTAGTTGGGCCTCATCGCCAGCAAGCCGGCTCCTACAGAAGTCCGTAGGAGCCGGCTTGCTGGCGATGAGGGCAGCGCGAATTATCCCGCAACAGCCAAATACTGGCCTTTCATCCAATTGTCATATTTCAGCCATAGAGTGTTCACACGGCCTGCTGATACTTGGCCCCGACTTAACACACCCTATCTGCTAGGAGTAAGGCATGAAACTGAAGCGTTTGATGGCGGCAATGACTTTTGTCGCTGCTGGCGTTGCGACTGCCAACGCGGTTGCCGCTGTTGACCCTGCTATCCCGAGCTACACCAAGACCACTGGTGTGTCGGGCAACCTGTCCAGCGTTGGTTCCGACACCCTGGCCAACCTCATGACCCTCTGGGCCGAGAACTACAAGAAAGAATACCCGAACGTAAACATCCAGATTCAGGCCGCTGGCTCCGCTACCGCGCCACCTGCGCTGACTGAAGGCACCTCCAACCTGGGCCCGATGAGCCGCAAGATGAAGGACACCGAACTGGCTGCCTTCGAGCAGAAGTACGGCTACAAGCCAACCGCCATCCCGGTTGCAGTGGACGCCCTGGCTGTGTTCGTTCACAAGGACAACCCGATCCAGCACCTGACCATGGAACAGGTCGACGCGATCTTCTCGTCCACTCGTCTGTGCG
Organism: Pseudomonas sp. S2_H10; assembly: GCF_054668285.1. Lineage (NCBI taxonomy): Bacteria > Pseudomonadati > Pseudomonadota > Gammaproteobacteria > Pseudomonadales > Pseudomonadaceae > Pseudomonas > Pseudomonas sp. S2_H10. The sequence continues at coordinate 3,544,670 of NZ_CP162754.1, read as the reverse complement.
GCGCCAAAGCTGACGTGAAAACCTGGGGTGACCTGGGCGTGACCGGTGACCTGGCCAACAAGCCGGTGCAACTGTTCGGTCGTAACTCGGTATCCGGCACCTACGGCTACTTCAAGGAAGAAGCCCTGTGCAAAGGCGACTACAAGCCAAACGTGAACGAACAACCGGGTTCGGCTTCGGTCGTGCAGTCGATCAGCTCCTCGCTGAACGGCATCGGTTACTCGGGCATCGGCTACAAGACCGCTAGCGTGAAGACCGTGGCCCTGGCCAAGAAAGGCAGCCAGGACTTCATCGAAGACACCGAAGAAAACGCCCTGAACGGCAAGTATCCGCTGTCGCGCTTCCTCTACGTTTACGTGAATAAAGCCCCGAACAAGCCTCTGGCCCCGCTGGAAGCCGAGTTCGTGAAACTGGTTCTGTCGAAACAGGGTCAGGAAGTTGTAGTGAAAGACGGTTACATCCCACTGCCGGCCAAAGTAGCTGCAAAAGCACTGGCTGACCTGGGTCTGGCGGAAGGCGGCGCTGAAGTCGCAAAAAAGTAAAACCCTAGGCCCGGGGCTCACCCCGGTCCTGTGTAGGAGCCGGCTTGCTGGCGATGGTCATCCATCCGCAGAAAATGTGTCGGATGTACCATTTTTCGCCAGCAAGCCGGCTCCTACACCCCCAAATTCTCTATCCACTGCCAGCGACCGCTGGCGGCGGATTTGTTGCGTCACTGCACTGTCATCTTTCTGTCATACAGGATCGCTAGGGTGTGCGAATGAATGATCTGGCCAATTCCACAATGACTACTAATCCCCCCAAGCGAATTGATTTCAATACGCCTGAGCTACAACGCAAGCGTCGCATCCGCGCGCTCAAGGATCGCTTCACCCGCTGGTACGTCCTCATCGGCGGCCTGGCGGTGCTGGCAGCCATCACACTGATCTTCTTCTTCCTCGCCTACGTGGTTGCGCCCTTGTTCCAGGGTGCCAGCCTGACTGCGAAAGATGCGATCACCCCAGCCTGGATGCAGGACGCCGGCAAGCCGCTGATGATCTCGCTCGAAGAGCAGAACCAGGTGGCGATGCGGGTTTCCGACAAGGGCCAGGCATTGTTTTTCGATATCGACAGTGGCGCCGAACTCAAGCGCGTCGATTTGCCTGTTCCGGCCGGTACCACCGTCACTTCCATCGGTGAAGACCAGCCAGGTCATCCGTTGGTGGCCGTGGGCCTGTCCAACGGCCAGGCACTGGTGTTCCGTCACACCTATAAGGTCAGCTACCCGGATGGCAAGAAAACCATCTCACCAGCCATTGAATACCCTTACGGCGAAACCCCGATCGCGCTGAACGAATCCGGCGGCGCGCTGGAACACGTCAGCCTCAACGCCACCGATTCGACCCTGATGTTGGTCGGCTCCACCGGTTCGCAACTCAATGTTCTGTCGCTGACCAGCGAAGAGAACATGATGACCGGCGAAGTCACCAACGAGCAGAAGCGCATCGACCTGCCGCAAATGACCGAGCCGGTGAAGAACATCTTCGTCGACCCGCGTCAGCAGTGGCTGTATGTGGTCAACGGGCGTGCCCAGGCGGACGTGTTCAGCCTGCGCGACAAGAGCCTCAACGGTCGCTACAAACTGCTTGAAGACGGTGAAGCACAAGTCACCGCCAGCACCCAGCTGGTGGGCGGCATTTCGTTGATTATCGGGGACTCCAAAGGTGGCCTGGCCCAGTGGTTCATGGCCCGAGACCCCGATGGCGAACAGCGCCTGAAGCAGATCCGCACCTTCCAGATGGGCACCACGCCGATCGTTGAAATCACCGCCGAAGAACGCCGCAAGGGCTTCGTGGCCCTGGACGCTTCCGGCAAGCTTGGCGTGTTCCACAGCACCGCTCACCGCACCCTGCTGGTGGAACCGGTCGCTGAAGGCCAGGGCGTTTTCGGTCTGTCGCCTCGTGCCAACCGCGTGATCGTCGAAGCTGGCGGCAAGCTGCACCCGCTGCTGCTCGACAACCCGCACCCGGAAGTATCGTGGAGCGCCCTGTGGAGCAAGGTCTGGTACGAGAACTACGACGAGCCTAAATACGTCTGGCAATCGACCGCCGCCAACACCGACTTCGAACCCAAACTGAGCCTGTCGCCTCTGACCTTCGGTACCCTGAAAGCCGCGTTCTACGCCATGCTGCTGGCCGCTCCACTGGCCGTTGCGGCGGCGATCTACACCGCGTACTTCATGGCCCCGGGCATGCGCCGCAAGGTCAAGCCAGTGATCGAGCTGATGGAAGCGATGCCGACGGTAATCCTCGGTTTCTTCGCCGGTCTGTTCCTCGCACCGTATGTGGAAGGGCATTTGCCGGGCATCTTCAGCCTGTTGATGCTGCTGCCGATCGGCATTCTGGTGGCGGGTTTCGCCTTCAGTCGCCTGCCTGAATCGATCCGCCTGCGAGTGCCGGATGGCTGGGAAAGTGCGCTGCTGATTCCGGTGATCCTGTTCGTGGGCTGGCTGTCGCTGTACATGAGTCCGTTCATGGAGAACTGGTTCTTCGGCGGCGACATGCGCATGTGGATCTCCCACGACCTGGGCATCACCTACGACCAGCGCAACGCACTGGTGGTCGGTCTGGCCATGGGTTTCGCGGTCATCCCGAACATCTACTCCATCGCCGAAGACGCCGTGTTCAGCGTGCCTCGCGGCCTGACCCTGGGTTCCCTGGCCCTCGGTGCCACGCCGTGGCAGACCATGACCCGCGTGGTGATCCTCACCGCGAGCCCGGGCATCTTCTCGGCGCTGATGATCGGCATGGGGCGTGCGGTCGGTGAAACCATGATCGTGTTGATGGCCACCGGTAACACCCCGGTCATGGAAATGAACCTGTTCGAAGGCCTGCGCACCCTGGCCGCCAACGTCGCGGTGGAAATGCCGGAGTCGGAAGTCGGCGGCAGCCACTACCGCGTGCTGTTCCTTTCGGCGTTGGTGCTTCTGCTGTTTACCTTCGTCATGAACACCCTCGCGGAACTGATCCGTCAGCGTCTGCGCAAGAAATACTCGTCGCTTTAAGAAAGGTAGAAGTCTGTGAAACAGAACTCCCTGAAAGGATGGTTCAAGAGCGGCGCCCCCGGCGTCTGGATCAGCGGTGGCGCGGTGTCCATCGCGGTCATCATGACCATTGGCCTGCTGGCAGTGATTGCCGTGCGCGGCCTGGGTCACTTCTGGCCGGCGGATCTGATCCACGCCAGCTACGACGTGCCGGGCCAGGCCAATCACCTGGTCATCGGCGAAGTGGTACAGAAGGAAGAAGTCCCCCGTGCCCGCTTGAAGAGTGCCGGCTTGCCGGTGCCTGAGCAGGGCCCGGAGTTCATGACCCGCGAGCTGATCAAGGTCGGCAACCGTGACCTGAACGGCACCGACTTCACCTGGATCGTCGGCGAGTGGCTGACCAACCAGACGACGCCGCCGGAGCTGATGGCCATCGAGCGTCGTGAGTGGGGCAACTTCTACGGCTACCTGGTCAACGTCAAACAGGACGGCAAGGTCATCGCCGAGGGCGAGGCTGCCTGGCCTGAGCTGCAGGCGCGGATCAACCGTGTGAACGGGCTCGCCGCCCAGCTCAAGTCGCTGGAAAAGACCGACATCGGTGCGATCAACGCAGGGCTGGAACGCATCCGTCTGCACGGTCGCAAACTGGAACTGGAAGGCAAACTCGACGCCACCGCACAAGCGGACATGGAGTCCGAGCGCGCCGAACTCAATGCCCGTTATCAGGACATCGAAGCGCGTCTGGCCGATCTGCATGCGCAGTTCAATCGCGATGCGCTGACGGCCCGCGATGCCAACGGCAAAGAGATTGAAATCGGTCTGGGCAAAGTGGTTCACGCCTACCAGCCGAACGCGATGAGCACCTTCACCAAGGTTGGCTTCTACTTCAGCAAGATCTGGGAATTCCTGTCGGACGACCCGCGTGAAGCGAACACCGAAGGCGGCATCTTCCCGGCGATCTTCGGTACCGTGATGATGACCCTGATCATGGCGATGATCGTCACCCCGTTCGGCGTGCTGGCAGCGGTCTACCTGCGTGAATACGCCAAGCAGAACACCCTGACGCGGATCATCCGTATCGCGGTGAACAACCTGGCGGGCGTTCCGGCGATTGTCTACGGCGTGTTCGGTTTGGGCTTCTTCGTCTACGTACTGGGTGGTTCGGTCGACCGCCTGTTCTTCCCGGAAGCGCTGCCCGCACCGACCTTCGGTACACCCGGTCTGCTCTGGGCCTCGCTGACCCTGGCGCTGCTGGCGGTGCCGGTGGTGATCGTGGCCACCGAAGAAGGCCTGGCGCGGATTCCTCGCACCGTGCGTGAAGGTTCATTGGCCCTCGGCGCGACCAAGGCTGAAACCTTGTGGAAGATCGTCATCCCGATGGCCAGCCCGGCGATGATGACCGGCATGATCCTCGCCGTGGCCCGCGCCGCGGGTGAAGTGGCGCCGCTGATGCTGGTGGGTGTGGTGAAACTGGCGCCGTCGCTGCCGGTTGACGGCAACTACCCGTACCTGCACCTGGACCAGAAAATCATGCACCTGGGCTTCCACATCTATGACGTCGGCTTCCAGAGCCCGAACGTCGAAGCCGCACGACCGCTGGTGTACGCCACGGCGTTGCTGCTGGTGCTGGTGATCGCGACGTTGAACCTGTCGGCGGTGTACATCCGTAACCACCTGCGCGAGAAATACAAAGCGCTGGATAGCTGATCAACACCGAACTGTAGGAGCCGGCTTGCTGGCGAAGGCATCACCACGGTGAGCCTGCGGGACCGAGTTGCCTGGATCGCCAGCAAGCCGGCTCCTACAAGGAAAGAATTGTGTAACCCGCAGGCTCGGCCTGTGGCAACCGAACCGAATTTGTTAGCACAGGGAGCCTCCCATGCAGCACGAAACACATACCCACGGCATCAACATGTCGGCCCTGGGTCGCGACAAACAGAGCCTGAACCTCGAGCAGGAAACCGTGGCCATCGAAGTGCCGGGCCTGAGCCTGTTCTATGGCGAAAAACAAGCGCTGTACGACGTCAGCATGAACATCCCGAAACAGCGCGTGACGGCCTTCATCGGTCCGTCCGGCTGCGGCAAGTCCACGCTGCTGCGTACCTTCAACCGCATGAACGACCTGGTTGACGGTTGCCGCGTTGAAGGCGAGATCAACCTGTACGGCAACAACATCTACCGCAAGGGCGAAGACGTGGCCGAGCTGCGTCGTCGCGTCGGCATGGTGTTCCAGAAGCCCAACCCGTTCCCGAAAACCATCTACGAAAACGTGGTCTACGGCCTGCGCATCCAGGGCATCAACAAGAAGCGCGTGCTCGACGAAGCCGTCGAGTGGGCACTCAAAGGCGCGGCGCTGTGGGACGAGGTCAAGGACCGTCTGCACGAATCGGCGCTGGGCCTGTCCGGTGGTCAGCAGCAGCGTCTGGTGATCGCCCGCACCATCGCCGTGGAGCCCGAAGTGCTGCTGCTCGACGAACCGTGCTCGGCACTCGACCCGATCTCCACGCTGAAAGTCGAAGAGCTGATCTACGAACTGAAATCGAAGTTCACCATCGTCATCGTGACCCACAACATGCAACAGGCCGCGCGGGTTTCCGACTACACGGCGTTCATGTACATGGGCAAACTGGTGGAATTCGGCGACACCGACACCCTGTTCACCAATCCGGCGAAGAAGCAGACCGAAGACTACATCACTGGTCGCTACGGCTAGGAAGCTGTTGTTGCTCACTGAACTGACGCTGCGGTCCACCGCACCTTACCGGACGCTCCAAGGACGCCAACATGATTAGTAAAGAAGGCCTTACCCACCACATCTCCGCGCAGTTCAACGCTGAGCTCGAGGAAGTGCGCAGCCACCTCCTGGCCATGGGCGGGCTGGTCGAGAAGCAGGTCAACGACGCGGTCACCGCGCTGATCGAGGCCGACTCCGGCCTGGCCCAGCAGGTGCGCGAGATCGATGACCAGATCAACCAGATGGAACGCAACATCGATGAAGAATGCCTGCGCATTCTGGCCCGTCGTCAGCCGGCAGCGTCCGACCTGCGCTTGATCATCAGCATTTCCAAATCGGTGATCGACCTGGAGCGCATCGGTGACGAAGCGACCAAGATCGCCCGTCGCGCCATCCAGCTGTGCGAAGAAGGCGAGGCCCCGCGCGGCTACGTCGAAGTGCGCCACATCGGCGACCAGGTGCGCAACATGGTCCGCGACGCACTGGACGCCTTCGCCCGTTTCGACGCCGAGCTGGCCCTGTCGGTGGCGCAGTACGACAAGATCATCGACCGCGAATACAAGACCGCCCTGCGTGAGCTGGCGACCTACATGATGGAAGATCCGCGTTCTATCTCGCGGGTTCTGAGCATTATCTGGGTGCTGCGTTCGCTGGAGCGTATCGGCGACCACGCGCGCAATATCTCGGAACTGGTGATTTACCTGGTACGCGGCACCGACGTGCGCCACCTGGGTCTCAAGCGCATGAAGGAAGAAGTCGAAGGAACAACCGGCGAAACCGCTAATGTTCCGGGCAAAACTGACGATAAGTAAGGTTGCCCAAGTAAAGCGCCCGGCCTGATGGCCGGGCGTTTTTGTTTGCGGCCCATGAATTCGAAAAGCAGCACCCGCGAACGAAAAGTCCGGCGTGACTGAAGGTTTTTGGCAATGTGCCATCAGCAAGGCGGTATGCTGGCCGGGATTTCTTAAAGGGGTGGTGGATGAGTAAGGTCAGTGTGTTGGTCGTGGACGACGCGTCGTTCATTCGTGACCTGGTGAAAAAGTGCCTGCGCAATTATTTCCCGGGCATGCGGATCGAAGATGCGATCAACGGCAGAAAAGCCCAGGCCATGCTGGCCAAGGAAGCGTTCGACCTGGTCCTGTGCGATTGGGAAATGCCGGAAATGTCCGGCCTGGAACTGCTGACCTGGTGTCGTGAGCAAGACAACCTCAAAACCATGCCTTTCGTGATGGTGACCAGTCGTGGCGACAAGGAAAACGTCGTCCAGGCGATCCAGGCCGGGGTATCCGGTTACGTCAGCAAGCCGTTCACCAACGAGCAACTGATCACCAAGGTCAAGCAGGCGCTGCACAAGGTCGGCAAACTCGATGCCTTGATCAACGTAGCCGCGACCAAGACCCCCCCTGCATTCGCCAACGACTCCCTTGCCGCCTTGACGGCCGGCAAGGCCCCCGTCGCTACGCCATCGACCGCACCCGCACCGTCCAAGGGCTTGCTCAACAGCCCGCCGGTCAAGGCGCCTGCAGCCGCTTCGAATCCCGCCAGTGGCCGTGGCCAGGGTCAACTGCGTTTGCCGAACGGCATTCAGCAGTGCGTGATCAAGGCCTTGAGCCTCAAGGAAGCCTTGTTGGTGGTCAAGCGTACCGAGACCCTGCCGCAGATCCTCGACAGCGCCGTGCTGGACCTGGAGCAGGGCGACAATGCCGAAGTCGCCCGTCTCAACGGCTATCTGCACGCCGTCGTGGCGCACGAACCGAAACCTGACAGCGACTGGCTGCAACTGACCTTCCGCTTCGTCGACCAGGATGCGCAGAAGCTCGATTACATCTCGCGCCTGATTGCGCGGGGTACGGCGCAGAAGCACTTCATTCCTGGCGCTTGATTCAGCTTCGCCTGCAAGTCCGCTTTCGCGAGCAGGCTCGCTCCCACATTTGGAATGCGTTCTCATGTGGGAGCGAGCCTGCTCGCGAAGGGGTCATCACTGTTACCGCACATCTGCTGAACACCTTTTCTGAAACATCTGTCGACTACCCGGGTCCATTGCAGCTGCTAGGCTCCATTTCAGGTTTCACTCGACAGAATTCATCCCCATGTTCACGCGAATGCTGCTTTTTTGTGGTCTGTGCATGGCCGCCGTTTCGGCGACGGCCATGACGATCTACAAGTCCACCGATGCCAATGGCGTGGTCTCCTACAGCGACTTCCCCACCAGCAAAAACTCCAGGCTGTTTATTTTTCGCGATGGCATGGTCGAGCACCTTGAACGTCAGGTGCGTCTGATCATCTTGAAGAAGAACGGCGTGGACAGCGTGTACGTGCGCAATGACCTGTATGCGCCGGTCGAGGTCGAGCTGAGTTTCGCCGGGGTGAAGAACGCCAGCGGTGTACCGGCGCGTACGATTCGGCGCGTGATACCCCAACGCACCAGCGTTCGCCTGGCGCAGCTCTCGGCGAAAAACGCCGGAACGCCACTCGCCTACGTTCCGAAGTTCAATTACTCCCTGGGTGACCCCTCAGGGGTCGCCGTGGGCTATCGGTACCCTTTGCCCTGGCGTGGCGGGCCGTTCCGGATCAGTCAGGGTGCCAACGGACCTTACAGCCACTTTGGCCCCAAGAGCCGTTACGCCATCGACATTGCGATGCCTGAGGGCACACCGATCATTGCGGCGCGAGGCGGTGTGGTGGTGAAAACGGAAAATCGCCAGAGCGGCCGCGGCACCGATGCATCCGGCAATTTCGTGCGGGTGCTGCACGATGACGGGACCATGGGTGTTTACCTGCACCTGAAGAAAGGCTCGGTCCGAGTGCGGGAAGGCCAGCGGGTAACGGTCGGCAGTGCATTGGCGTTGTCCGGCAATACGGGCAACAGCACCGGGCCGCATTTGCACTTCGTGGTGCAGCGCAATACCGGGCTGGGGCTGGTGTCGATTCCGTACCAGTTCAGCCAGCCGGTGGGCGCGTTGCCCAATTTTGCATTGGGCAAACAATGATGGCGTTGTCTGACCTGACGCCATCGCGGGCAAGCCCGCTCCCACATTGGAATGCATTTCAACTGTGGGAGCGACGGTGCGGCGATCCGACCTGCTCGCGAAGGAATCGACTCGAATCCGGATATCTCGATCAGTCCAGCATCAACACCTTGGCCAGGACGATCTTCGGCCCCTTCATTTTCTTGATGATGATCCGCAGGCCTTCGACTTCCAGCACTTCTTCCTCTTCCGGAACGCGCTTGAGGCTTTCATAGACCAACCCGGCAAGGGTTTCGGCTTCGACGTGGTCGAGATCGATGCCCAGCAGCCGTTCGACCTTGAACAATGGCGTATCACCGCGCACCAGCAGCTTGCCCGGCTGATACGCGAGGATCCCGCGTTCGGCCTTGCGGTGTTCGTCCTGGATATCGCCCACCAGCACTTCCAGCACGTCTTCCATGGTCAGATAGCCGATGATGTTGCCATCGGCCTCTTCAACCACGGCGAAGTGCGAGCCGCCCTTGCGGAACTGCTCCAGCAACTGCGACAGCGGCATGTGTCGCGACACGCGCTCCAGCGGGCGGGTCAGTTCGGCGAGGTTGAACGACTCGGGAATGTGGTCCAGCGCCGCCAGTTCCAGCAGCAGATCCTTGATGTGCAGCAGGCCGACGAACTCCTGGCGCTCGCTGTCGTACACCGGATAGCGGCTGAACTTGTGGCGACGGAACATCGCCAGGATCTGCTTGAGCGGCGCGTTGAACTCCAGGGTCACCAGGTCTTCGCGGGAGTTGGCCCAGTCGACCACTTCCAGTTCGCCCATTTCCACAGCGGAGGCCAACACACGCATGCCTTGGTCGCTCGGGTCCTGGCCACGGCTGGAGTGCAGGATCAGCTTGAGTTCTTCACGGCTGTAGTGATGCTCGTGATGCGGGCCGGGCTCACCTTGCCCGGCAATGCGCAGGATGGTGTTGGCACTGGCGTTGAGCAGGTAGATGGCCGGGTACATGGCCCAGTAGAACAGGTACAGCGGCACGGCGGTCCATAGCGACAGCAATTCGGGTTTGCGGATCGCCCAGGATTTCGGGGCCAGTTCGCCGACCACGATGTGCAGGTACGAAATGATGAAGAACGCGGTGAAGAACGATACGCCCTTGACGATCTCGGCCGACTCGACGCCAACGGCGCTCAGCAACGGTTCGAGAATGTGCGCAAACGCCGGCTCGCCGACCCAGCCAAGGCCCAGCGACGCGAGGGTGATACCCAATTGGCACGCCGACAGGTAGGCATCGAGCTGACTGTGCACGGTGCGCAGGATGTGCCCGCGCCAGCCGTTCTGCTCAGCGATGGCCTCGACCCGGGTCGAGCGCAGCTTGACCATGGCAAATTCCGCCGCAACGAAAAATCCGTTGAGCAAAACCAGGATCAGAGCAAAAAGAATCATGCCGAAGTCGGCGAAAATTGTAGCGAGGGACAAGCCAGGGGAAGGGTCCATGATGGAGTTTTGCGGGTTCCGTGTATTCGAAAGGGAAGAAAAAGCCGCGCCTGAAAGGCAGGCACAAGTCAGCCAATGTAGCGGCTGACCGGCCCGTTGCCTAGTGGCGCGTGCTGGCCGGTATCAGTCAGCGGTGCTGATCACCCGGGATTTGGTGACCTGGGCCGGGGCAAAGTGGCAGGTAAAGGTACTGCCGTGGCCCGGTACGCTGCTGATTTCCATCCGTGCCCGATGTCGTAACAAAACGTGTTTTACGATCGCCAGCCCCAGGCCGGTGCCCCCGGTGTTGGAGTTGCGGCTGGAGTCGACGCGGTAGAAGCGTTCGGTCAGGCGCGGCAGGTGTTTGTTATCGATGCCGATCCCGGAATCCTGCACGCTCAGGTGCGCCCCCTGGTCATCGCCCCACCAGCGGATGCGGATATTGCCTTCGGCCGGGGTGTACTTCACCGCGTTGAACACCAGGTTGGAAAACGCGCTGCGCAACTCCGCTTCGCTGCCCTTGAGCAGAATCGTCGGGTCGGCTTCCAGGGTGATCTTCTGGTTTTTCTGGCCGGACAACTGCTGCGCATCGCTCTTGATCGATTGCAGCAGGCCGTCGATCGGCACCGGCTGATTGTCCGACGGATAATCGGTGGCTTCCAGCTTGGCCAGCAACAGCAAGTCGTTGAGCAGCGTCTGCATGCGGCCGCCTTGTTGCTGCATCTGCTGCAGGGCACGGCTCCAGCGCGGGTTCACCTCGTCGACGTTATCGAGCAGGGTTTCCAGGTAACCGCAGATCACCGTCAAGGGTGTGCGCAGTTCATGGGAAACGTTGGCGATGAAGTCTTTGCGCATCTGTTCCAGCTGATGGATGCGCGTCACATCGCGCACCAGCATCAGGTGCTCGTTGTTGCCGTAGCGGGTGATGTACAGCTGGATGCGCACACGGTCGTTGGTCGGCGAGGGGATTTCCAGCGGCTCGGCGTAACTGTCTTGCTCGAAGTATTCCTTGAAGCGCGGATGACGCACCAGGTTGGTCACCGGTTGGCCGCTGTCCTGCGGGGTCTTGAGGCCCAGCAGGGTTTCAGCGGCGCGGTTCCACCATTCCAGGTTGCCGTCGGTGTCGAGCATGATCACCGCGTCTTTCAACGCGGCGGTGGACTCCTGAACCCGGTCGATCACCGCTTGCAGGCGTCCGCGTACCCGTTGGTCGCGGCGCTGCAGATGGTAGATGCTGTCGAACACCTCGCCCCACAGGCCATAGCCGTCGGGTGGCGCTTCATCGGGTTTGTGCAGGCGCAGCCACTCATGCAGACGCAGCAATTGCTTGAGGGTCCAGGCCAGGTAAAGACCCAGGCCTGCGGCGAGGCTCCAGCCGTAGTAGCCGGTGACCAGGCCGATCACCAGGCAGGCGGTGACCAGCAGCAGCATGTGGCGAATCAGGGTGCCATGCCAGTTTTGGTTCACGAAAAAAATACGTCCTTGAAAGTGGAACCGCTGCGATCATCAGGCCTTGGTCGAGAACCGGTAGCCAGTGCCGCGCACGGTTTGTACCAGATTTTCGTAAGCATCGCCGAGGGCTTTGCGCAGGCGCCGAATGTGCACGTCGACCGTGCGCTCTTCAACGTAGACGTTGCCGCCCCAGACCTGATCCAGCAACTGCCCGCGCGTGTAGGCGCGCTCCTGGTGGGTCATGAAGAATTGCAGCAGGCGGTATTCGGTCGGGCCCATCTCGGCAGGACGGCCGTCGATGGTCACGCGGTGGCTGATCGGGTCCAGCAGCAGGCCGCCGACTTCGATCTGCGCCTCGCCATCGGTCGGGCCGGCACGGCGCAGCACGGCCTTCAGGCGCGCCACCAGCTCACGGGGGGAAAACGGCTTGGTGATGTAGTCGTCGGCGCCGACTTCCAGACCCTGGATCTTGTTGTCCTCCTCACCCTTGGCGGTGAGCATGATGATCGGGATGTCCCCGGTCAGTTCATCACGCTTGAGGCGACGGGCCAGCTCGATGCCGGACGTGCCGGGCAGCATCCAGTCGAGCAGGATCAGGTCCGGTTTGCGGTCGACGATAATGGCGTGGGCCTGCTGGGAGTTCTCAGCCTCCAGGCAGTCATAGCCGGCCATTTCCAACGCAACGGCGATCATTTCGCGAATAGGCGCTTCGTCGTCGACGATCAGAATGCTCCTGCCAACCATGCCCTTAATCCTCTTGTCATTTAACTGTCTTGCGCCGCATTAGATAACGGAAATATTGCAGTCGTGTGACAGTATTTTAGTCGGCCTGCGATTGGCTGGATCCTGGACTAAGCTTTAAGTCCGAATCCTGACAACCACAAAAGGAAGGTTTCCATGAAGCAATCCTCGTTTTCCTTTAAGACCCTGCTGTTGGCGACTGCGCTTTCCTTGCCGGCCATGGCCTTCGCGGCTGATCCTGTGATGATGAAAGACGGCATGATGGTCGACCATAAGGGTATGACCTTGTACACGTTCGACAAGGACACTGGCGGCAAGTCGGTGTGCACGGGTGAGTGCGCAGATCACTGGCCACCGTTCAAGGCGGAGGCGGGCGCCAAGGCCGAGGGTAAGTGGTCGGTCGTCAAGCGTGACGATGGCACGATGCAGTGGGCTTACGATGGCAAGCCGCTGTACTACTACGACGACGACAAGAAGCCAGGAGACAAGACGGGCGACAAAAAAGGGGAAAAATGGCACATCATCACCAACTCCGGGCCGAAGATGTAAGCCCCATGGCAGTTGGCGTAGCCGGATGCAGGCTACGCCAGCTGCTACAAGTCAACGCATCGCGTAATCCAGCACAATCCCGACGAAAATCGCCAAACCCGCCCAGTGATTGTGCAGAAACGCCTTGAAGCAACGCATCCGGTCTTTGCCTCGGGTGTACCAGAACTCCCACGCAAAGCAGCCCGCCGCCACCAGTAATCCGAGGTGGAACCAGCCTCCAAGGTCGAACTTCGACCCCGCCAGCAACAGGCAACCCAGCGCCAACCCTTGCAGGGTCAGGATGATCGCCCGGTCCGCATCGCCGAACAGGATTGCCGTGGATTTCACGCCGATCTTCAGGTCGTCATCGCGGTCGGTCATCGCGTAATAGGTGTCGTAACCCACGGTCCACATCAGGTTGGCGATCCACAGCAGCCAGGCGACAGCCGGCAGCTCACCGGTTTCTGCCGTGAACGCCATCGGCATCCCCCAGGAAAACGCCGCGCCCAGCACCACTTGCGGGTAATAGGTGTAACGCTTCATGAACGGGTAACTGAACGCCAGCGCCAGGCCGCCCAACGATAGCCAGATGGTCGCGGCATTGGTGCACAGCACCAGCAGGAAACTTGCACCCATCAGCAACGCGAAGAACACCAGCGCCTCTTTGGAGCTGATCTTGCCGCTCACCAGCGGGCGTTGCTCGGTACGTTTCACATGGCCATCGACCTTGCGGTCCGCCCAGTCGTTGATCACGCAGCCGCCGGCGCGGGTCAGCACCACGCCGAGGACAAAAATCACGATGTTGGCCAGGGACGGCGAACCCTTGCCGGCAATCCACAGCGCCCACAGCGTCGGCCAGAGCAGCAGGTAAATGCCGATCGGCTTGTCCATTCGGGTCAGCTGAATGAAGTCCCAGGCCCGAGGGTTCAGGCGGTTCAAGGACTTGAGCAGGCTTTGGTACATCAACGGTTCTCCGTTTGGGCGCGTGCGGTGTCCCACAGGGAAGGCAGGAAAATTTCGGCCACCAGTATGCTCAAGGCGCCCCGATCAAAACGCGAACGGCGTCCCCACAACTCACGCGCTCGCACTTCGCTCGGCAGCCATTCTTGAGGGTAATGACAAACCTCGATCGCCTGACGCTGGAACGCCCGGTCGCAAAACAGCAACTCACCCAGCGAGCGGCTGCCCAGCTCGTCCATGTGCAAGCCGTCACCGTGCAAGGCACTGCGTGACGCAACGCTGCGGGCGAACACCCACGCCTGGCCATGACCGCGCAGATACACTTCGCGCACCCAGCCTTCACTGCCTTCGGCCAGGTCCAGCGCGGCGCATTCATCGGCGCGCAGCGGCTGCCAGCCTTCGAGCAGCGGCGTGACGCTGAACGCATCATTCGACAGATGAACAAGGCGTCGGGTCAGCGAGCCTTCGTCGAAGAGCCAGTCCAGAATGGAGGCGTCGGGGAGGGGCGCCAATTGGCTGCGCGAGAGCCAGAGCGGGACCGGGGAGGGGGATTCTGTGTGTTGCACAATGAGTCATTATTGGCAGCAAATGAGGCGGCGAGCTTAACATGTCAGCCGCCGATGTTGATTGAATTGCCCCGCCGTTGCGCCGAACAGGCTTGCATCTGCCCGGCCCCATCAGTACAAAACGCCCTGAGCCGGACGGCAGCGCTGCAACCAACGACCGTCCGGCCGGCAAAACGCCTGAACCCTGAGGAAGTACCTGAATGAAAAAGTGGCAATGTATCGTCTGCGGCCTGATCTACAACGAAGCCGACGGTTGGCCGGATGACGGCATTGTGCCGGGCACTCGTTGGGAAGACGTCCCGGCAGACTGGCTGTGCCCCGACTGTGGCGTGGGCAAGATGGATTTCGAAATGATCGAAATCAACTGATAAAAGACAAGAGGAGTCAGGAATGAACGCACCTGTGGTCATCGTGGGAACCGGGCTGGCTGGCTATAACGTCGCCCGCGAGTTTCGCAAGCTCGACAGCGAAACCCCGCTGCTATTGATTACCGCCGATGACGGGCGCTCCTACTCCAAGCCGATGCTCTCCACCGGCTTCGGCAAGAACAAGGATGCCGACGGCCTGAGCATGGCCGAACCCGGCGCCATGGCCGAACAGCTCAAGGCCGAAATTCGCACCCACACGCGCATCAGCGGCATCGACCCGGGCCACAAGCGCCTGTGGATCGGTGAAGAAGCAGTGATCTACCGCGATCTGATCCTGGCCTGGGGCGCCGAAACCGTGCGCGTGCCGATTGAAGGCGATGCGGCGGATTGCGTGTTCCCCATCAACGACCTGGAAGACTACGCACGCTTTCGTGCGGCAGCCGCCGGCAAACGCCGCGTGCTGCTGCTCGGCGCCGGCCTGATCGGCTGCGAGTTCGCCAACGACCTGACCCTGGGTGGCTTTGAGGTGCAACTGGTGGCACCGTGTGAGCAAGTCATGCCGACCCTGCTGCACCCGGCGGCAGCGGCTGCGGTGCAGGCGGGCCTTGAAAGCCTCGGCGCGCGTTTCCACCTGGGGCCGGTGCTCAATCGCCTGCAACGCGTGGCGGACGGCCTCGAAGCGCACCTGTCCGATAGCCAGGTGATCCCGTGCGACGTGGTGGTCTCGGCCATTGGCCTGCGCCCCCGGGTTGACCTCGCGGCTGCGGCCGGTCTGCAGGTCAACCGCGGCGTCATGGTCGACCGACACCTGAAGACCTCCCACGCCAACATCTACGCCCTGGGCGATTGTGCCGAGGTCGACGGCTTGAATCTGTTGTACGTCATGCCCTTGATGAGCTGTGCGCGAGCCTTGGCGCAAACCCTGGCCGGCAACCCGACCGCCGTCACCTATGGCCCGATGCCGATCACCGTTAAAACCCCGGTGTGTCCTTTGGTGGTGTCCCCGCCGCCACGGGGCGCAGAGGGCATCTGGACAGTCGAAGGGCAGGGCGCCGACATCAAGGTTTTATGCCGTGATGCCGCGGGCAAGCTGCTCGGTTACGCACTCACGGGTGCCGCCGTAATGGAAAAACTGGCCCTGAACAAAGAGCTTCCGGCCCTGCTGGCATAAATACCGGTCGTTCTGTCGGAATCACCCCCCTTTTGCCCCAACAAAGGCCGCGCCGATACTGGCGCGGCTCGTCACTGCGTGCCATCCTCACTCCCGTCTGCCGCAGAGTAGAGCACCTGCGGCGCTTTTGGCGCTGCTCCGCAGAGGGCAGCACGGACATAACAACAACAAACCGTCAAAGGGGCTTCACTCATATGCGTAAACCAGACCTCGCTGCAGCTATTGCTGAAAAAGCAGACCTCACCAAAGAACAAGCCAACCGCGTTCTCAACGCCGTTCTGGAAGAAATCACCGGTGCCCTGCACCGCAAAGACAGCGTGACGCTGGTGGGCTTCGGCACCTTCCTGCAACGCCATCGCGGTGCCCGCACCGGCAAAAACCCGCAAACCGGCGAGCCCGTCAAAATCAAGGCCAGCAACACCGTTGCGTTCAAGCCGGGCAAGTCGTTGAAGGACAGCGTCAATCCGTAATCAGTATCGACCTCCCGCATGCGGGAAGCGGACAAGGAATGGGCACGCCAACCAGGTTGGGTGCCCATTTTTTATGGGACGCGAAAGGCAATGCGATCACTGTAGGAGCCGGCAAGTATCCTGCGTTAAGAAAGTGTGACTTGGCAGTCATCATGCGGCAAATGTAGCTCATCTTCTTCTAACGTAACTCGATGGTGGCGTTCTGTTTGTAAGTCGCTACACTGCCCCGGCCGTTCATTTTTCTCTTGAGGCTGTGCGCATGAAATTTCGTTTTCTGCTGTGGATGCTGGGTTTGTTGATGGGTAAGGCCAGCCGGACCAATCCGGCGTTTCAGCAGCAGTTGGGTGATAAGGACCTGGTGTTTCAGCTGCAGACCCTGGACGGGAAAGTGGCGCGGCATTTCCGCGTGAAGGACCAGCGCATCACCAGCCAGTCGGGTGTGCATGCCGAGCCTGCGTTTGCGATTGCCTTCAAAGACGCCGCGTACGGCTTTGCCACGATGCAGGCGAAGAACAAGCAACTGGCGTTCATGACGGGGATTCAGGACAAGTCGATTCAGATCAAGGGCAACCCGGCGCTGGTGATCTGGTTCCAGGGGTTGACCAAGTATTTGAAGCCGAAGAAGGCCCAGCCGAAGGCTTGAGGTCTTTCAGGTAGATCGAGTGATATTCATCGCGGGCAAGCCCGCTCCCACAGGGATCACCTGAATCCTGTGGGAGCGAGCCTGCTCGCGATTGCTTTTCAGCCTTGAGTGAATTGCGAAGCCAGCTCGCGCAGCAGCACTTCAGCCTCCAGAACCTTGCTGACCACGTCGTTGGCCTTTTCGCGGCTCAGGCCAAGGCGTTCGAGCAGGGCGTCAGGGATGTCTTCGTCCGGGCCGGAGCCGATGCCTCGGCTGCGCAGCAGGCGCACCGCCAGGCACACCAGGTTCGGGTATTCGGCGTAGGCGCCATCGTAGGCCGGGTCGTGCTGGAAGCGCAGGGCGGTGGCCAGTTCTTCGGGCATGTCCCAGTAGCGCATCAGCCATGAGCCGATCTGTTCACGGCTGATGCCCAGCAGGTGTTGTTCCACGAAGCTGTGGCAGAGGTGCGGGTTGACCTCCAGGTGGCGGCAGATCAGCGAAAAGTGCGGCGGGAACACGTGGGCCAGCAGCAGGTAGCCGAAGTTGTGCAGCAGGCCGGCCAGGTAGGTCAGGCCGGCTTCCGGACGCTGGGTGCGCGGCATGGCGCGGGTCAGGCCTTCGATGACGGCGGCGGTGTAGATCGATTGCTGCCAGTACGGCGTGGAGTGCTGCGGGTGGTCCTTGGGCAGGCTCAGGGTCTTGCCCAGCGCCAGGCCCAGCGCCAGGTTGATCACCAGGTCGAAGCCCAGCACGCGCACGATGGCGTCTTCCACCGAACGGATCTTGCCCGGCGAGGCGTAGTACGGCGAGGCCGCCCAGCTCACGACTTGTGCGGCCAGCGCCGGGTCGGTTTCGACCACGCCGGTGATGTCGTCGATGGTTGCGTTGGGGTCTACGCGCAGCTTGATGATTTTCTGTGCGGTTTCGGCCAGCGGCGGAATTTCAATGGTCGCTTCCAGACGTTGCTGGATGCGTCGTGCGGTGAACGCCTGGACGGCCTGGGTGATTTCCTCGCGGTCGTCATCGGGGCGGTCGAGGTTCGGACGAATGCTGCTCAGGTTTTCGCCGAAGTTGGCGGCGCTGGCCTTGGTCAGCATGGTCGTCTTGAAGTCTTCGCTGGAGATTTCCAGCAGCACGCCCGGTTCACCGGAGTTGATCAGCAACTTCGGCTCGCGCAGCAGGCTTTCGTCATACAGGCACGGTGAGCTGGTCAGCGCCGGCAGGCCCGGCAGCAAGCTGAGATTGTGCTTGCCGAGCATTTTTTTCAGGCGTTCGGTCGGTACGGCGGCGAGGCGGCGGCCGGTGAGTTCAGTGAGGCGATTGAGGTCCAGCAATTGGCTCTGCGGGAACAGCACCATCAATACGCCAACGCTGTCATCGAGCAGAACGGCCTGCACCTTGCGCGCGGGATTGAGGCCGTGACGGTCCAGCACTTCTTCATAGGCAATGCCCAATTTGCCCAGCATCAGCCGAATAACCGACGGAGCGTGCGGGGTGTCGGGTGCGAGGGCAACTTCGGTCATGGTCTGTATCCGTACTTGAACAATTGCAGGAGTATAACCAGCTTGCCTTGGGCCACGCCTCAGAAACCGTGACGGTTGTCACACTTGGCCGTATTGTTGGCCATGACGCAGCCAACGGTCGAGCAGCGGGCTGACGTGGGTCGGCCAGCGCTCGAGCAATGCCTGGGCGGCATCCCGTACGGCGGGTAGCAGATCGGCGTCGCGCATCAGGTCGGCGACCTTGAATTGCAGCAGGCCGGTTTGCCGGGTGCCGAGCATTTCGCCGGGGCCGCGCAGTTCCAGATCCTTTTCGGCGATGACAAAACCATCGTTGGTTTCGCGCATGATGCCCAGGCGCTGACGGCCGATCTGCGACAGCGGTGGATGGTAGAGCAGCACGCAATGGCTGGCCGCGCTGCCCCGGCCGACGCGGCCGCGCAATTGGTGCAGTTGTGCCAGGCCCAGGCGCTCGGGGTTCTCGATGATCATCAGGCTGGCGTTGGGCACGTCGACGCCCACTTCGATCACCGTGGTCGCCACCAGCAGTTGCAGGTTGCCAGCCTTGAATTCAGCCATCACTGCAGCTTTTTCCGCAGGTTTCATGCGGCCGTGGATCAGCCCGACCTTCAGTTCGCCGAGGGCGGCGGTGAGGTCTTCATAGGTGGTTTCGGCGGCCTGGCAGGTCAGCTCTTCCGACTCTTCGATCAGCGTGCACACCCAATAGGCCTGGCGCCCTTCGGCGCAGGCGCTACGCACCCGCTCGATGACTTCGACCCGTCGGGTGTCGGTGATCAGCACGGTGTTGACCGGGGTTCGGCCGGGGGGCAGTTCGTCGAGGATCGAGGTGTCGAGGTCGGCGTAGGCGCTCATGGCCAGCGTGCGCGGAATCGGCGTGGCGGTCATGATCAGTTGGTGCGGGCACATGCGCCCGCCGACGCCTTTCTGCCGCAAGGCCAGACGCTGCTGTACGCCGAAGCGGTGCTGTTCGTCGATGATCACCAGCGCCAGGTTCTTGAATTGCACTTCGTCCTGGAACAGTGCGTGGGTGCCGACGACCATCGGCGTGCCGCTGGCGATTTGCTCCAGCGCGGCGACGCGGTTCTTGCCCTTGAGCTTGCCGGCCAGCCAGGCGACATCAATGCCCAGCGGTTCGAGCCAGCGCTTGAAGGTGATGAAGTGCTGCTCGGCGAGAATCTCGGTGGGCGCCATCAGGGCCACCTGATAACCAGCCTCCAGCGCTTGCAGCGCGGCGAGGGCGGCGACCACGGTTTTGCCGGCGCCGACGTCGCCCTGGATCAACCGCAGCATCGGTTCATGCTGGCTGAGGTCGTAGGCGATTTCGTTGCCAACCCGTTGCTGGGCGCTGGTCGGTTTGAAGCCGAGGTTGGCCAGGTATTTGGCTGGCAGTTGCGTGGCCTTGGGCATCGCCGGCGCACGCAGGGAGCGCATGCTTTCGCGCAGGCGCTGTTGCGACAGCTGATGGGTCAGCAGTTCTTCGAAGGCCAGGCGGTGCTGCGCCCAGTGGTGACCGAGGGCCAGCTCATCGACGTCGGCATCGGCGGGCGGGTTGTGCAGGTAGCGAATCGCATCGGCCAGCGGCGCCAGTTGGTAGTCGCGGGCCAGTTCGTTCGGCAGCCAGTCGGGCAGGCTGCTGGGGCCGAGCAGGGTGAGGGTCTGCATGCACAACTGGCGCAAGCGCTGTTGGGTCAGGCCTTCGGTGAGCGGGTAGACCGGGGTCAGGGTTTCATCCACCGGCGGCGGCTCGTCACCAGTAATGGCGCGGTATTCCGGGTGGTAGATCTCAAGCCCCGAAGCACCAGGCCGCGCCTCGCCGTAGCAGCGAATCCGCGTGCCGCGCTTGAGGCCTTCTTTCTGCGCGTTGCTGAAATGGTAGAAGCGCAGGCTGAGTCCGCCGGTACCGTCCTGCAGCCGAACCACGAGGCTGCGTCGACGCCCCATGACCACGTCGGCGCCGCTGACGGTGCCTTCGATGACGGCATCCTGGCCAGGTCGCAGCGCGCCGATCGGAACCACGCGGGTGCGATCCTGATAGCGCAGCGGCAGGTGAAACAACACGTCCTGGAGATTCTCCAGGCCGACCTTGGCCAGTTTCTCGGCCATGGCTTCACCGACACCCTTGAGTGCCGTCACCGACACTTGCGACAACTCGCTCATGACCGTCGCTTAACCCGCAGCGACTTGTGCCGCTGGCTTGGCCACCGAGCACAGGCGAATGGAGTCAGCGAGGATTTCAATCGCTTTCGGGCGCGGGAAGCTGGCGCGCCAGGCAATGGCCACGGTGCGAAACGGTACGGGTGCGGACAACGGACGCACTTCGATCACGCCAGGCGCGTAGTGATGGCTGTCGACCGCGGACAACGGCAGGATCGAAATACCCAGGCCGGATGCGACCATGTGGCGAATGGTTTCCAGGGAGCTGGATTCCACCGTGGTGTGCTTGGCGCCGTCGCTGCCCTTGGTCAGGGTCGGGCAGGCTTCCAGCACCTGGTCACGGAAGCAGTGGCCTTCGCCGAGCAGCAGCAGGCTCTTGTCGTTGAGCAGGCTGGCGTCGATGGATTCCTTTTGTGTCCAGGGGTGCTGCGCCGGCATCAGCACGTAGAACGGCTCGTCGTAGAGCTGCAGGGTCAGCACGTCGGCTTCATTGAACGGCAGGGCGATGATGATCGCGTCGAGCTCGCCGTTGCGCAGTTTGTCGCGCAGCACGTGGGTGAAGTTTTCTTCGATGTACAACGGCATCTGCGGGGCGACCCGATGCAGTTGTGGAATCAGGTGCGGGAACAGGTACGGCCCGACGGTGTAGATCGCGCCGACTTTCAGCGGGGCGGTCAGCTGGTTTTTGCCGGCCTGGGCCAATTCGCGGATGCCTTGGGCCTGCTCCAGGACTTTCTGCGCCTGAGCAACGATGCCTTCGCCGACCGGGGTCAGGCGCACGGCGCTTTTGCTGCGCTCGAAAATCAGCACACCGAGTTCGTCTTCAAGCTTTTTCACGCCCACCGACAGGGTTGGCTGGCTGACGTGGCAGCGCTCGGCCGCGTGGCCGAAGTGCTGCTCTTGGGCGAGGGTAACGATGTAGCGTAATTCTGTGAGGGTCATAGCAAGCGTCCATGAAGTTGCGGGCCAAGCATACCGGCTGCAATCGATAGACGCACGTTATCAGACTGGGTGTGTGTAGGGGCGCGATTGCTAGCGAAAAACCTGACACCTTCGCGGGGTGTCAGGCTCGCCGCGTTATCGTTGACGACCATCGCGAGCAGGCTCGCTCCTACACAGGGCTGCGTGACGTTTTTAACGGCGGCGTTTTTCCAGCGAGTACACAAAAGGCGCAACGATTTCGATGGAGCCGTTGGTCAGCATGTCGGCCGGTGGCTTGGGCAGCGGTTGGGCGCGGCGGATCATTTCCAGGGTGGCCCGGTCCAGATCCGCAGTACCCGAGGCACCTACCAGCTCAAACGACAACACATTGCCTTCGGCATCCACGACGAAACGCAGACGGTTCATGCCTTCCTTGCCTCGCGCCTGTGCACTGGCAGGGTACTTTTTGTACTTCTGCAGGTGTGCCAGCAGCGTGCCTTGCCAACTGGCCTTGGCCGCCAGTTGAGCCGGCGAAGGGCCAGGCGCGGGCTGCGCGGATTTCTGCGTTGGAGCCTGAGTCTGCTGCGTTTCGGCAGGTTTCTCTTCGGCCGGTTTTTCCTTCGGCGGATCAGGTTTCTTCTCGACCGGTTTGGGCGGCTGAGGCTTGGGCTTTGGCTTGACGGGCTTGGGCACGGCAATTTCAGCTTTCGGCGCTTCAGCGAGCTTGGGTATCGGCAGTTCTTCAACCGGAGCCGGTGGCTGCGGCGGGGTGACGACTTTCGGCGGAGCGGGCGGTGGCGGGGCAGGAACCGGCGCCAGTTCGACCATCATTGCCTGTGGGGGCAATTCGATGGGCGGACGGGCGGACCAGTTCAACGCCAGCGCAATGGCCAGCGCGTGAACACCCAGCACCACGGCCAGGCTACCGCTGTAACGCGTCAGCTTATGGCGCGTCGTGATCATTTCTTGACTGCCGACTCGAGACCGACCAGACCCACTTTCAGGTAGCCGGCAGAGCGCAGGTTATCCATCACGCTCATCAGGTCGCCGTAATCCACGCCTTTGTCGGCCTGGAAGAAGATCGTCGTGTCTTTCTTGCCCTGGGTCCTGGCGTCGAGCGTGGCGCCGAGTGCTTCGGCCTTCACTTCGTCTTCGCCGAGGAACAGGCGCTGGTCAGCCTTGACGCTGAGGAACACCGGTTTCTCTGGCCGCGGCGCCGGTTTGGCGGTGGAGGCGGGCAGGTCGACCTTGATGTCCACGGTGGCCAGCGGGGCCGCCACCATGAAGATGATCAGCAGTACCAGCATCACGTCGATGAACGGCGTGACGTTGATTTCGTGGTTTTCGGCCAGATCGTCGTCTGCGCCTTCTTTCAAATGCAGGCCCATGGCCGATTACCCCACTTTCACCATGTGCGGTTGCGAGCTGCGCTCAGGCTGGTGGTCGAGGTCGCGGCTGACCAGCAGCAGGACCTGGGCCGACGCGTCGGACACCTGGGCCTTGTAACCGGCGATGGAGCGGGCAAAGACGTTGTAGATCACCACCGCAGGGATCGCTGCAACCAGGCCCAACGCGGTAGCCAGCAAGGCTTCGGCGATGCCAGGGGCCACGACGGCGAGGTTGGTGGTCTGGGTCTTGGCGATGCCGATGAAGCTGTTCATGATGCCCCACACGGTGCCGAACAGGCCGACGAACGGCGCAGTGGAACCGATGGTGGCCAGCACGCCGGTGCCGCTGCTCATGTTGCGACCGCAAGCCGCGACCAGACGCTCAAGACGGAAGCTGACGCGCTCCTTGATGCCTTCTTTCTCACGGCTGTTGACCGACAGGCGCATCTCTTCGAGGGCATCATGTACCAGCAGGTTGGCCAGGGTGCCTTCCTTCGCCGCGGTGGCGCTGGCTTCCTTGAGGGAGGCGGATTTTTTCAGTTGGGCGATTTCACCACGCAGACGACGCTTGGCACCCATCAGCTCAAGACCCTTGGCGATCCAGATGGTCCAGGTGATGATCGAGGCGATGGCCAGGCCGATCATCACGATTTTCACGATGATGTCGGCATTCTGGTACATGCCCCACGGCGACAGGTCATGGGCCATGCCCAGGGTGTTGTCGGCTTCGAGGACTTCAGGAACGTCTTCACCCAGGGTGTCTGCCGGTACTGCCTGTGCAGGATCCGTTGCGGCCGGAGCAATGGCCGGGGCGGCGTGATCGGCAGGTGCAGGTGCAGGTGCTGCGGCGGCGGCCGGAGCGGCGGGCGCCTGCGCATCGGCGAATGCGGCGACTGGCGCGAGCATCAGGCTGAGCAGCAGGGCGGCCACTGCGCTCCAGGCGCGAGGTCGTTTGGTTGGCGAAGCGGGGAATTGATTGCGTGTCATGCTGGCCGGACCTGAGAGAAAAAAACGGGTGATGTTCTTCCAGGCCTCGAAGGGCCGAGAACAAAAGTGGCGTGTATTATTGCAAGTAATTCTTGTTAACAGAAGTAATAGAGTCTCTTTTTTTCCTGCATTGCTAGCCGCCTGTCTATTGCCGGCGCTAGTCTGTGGCTTTGCGATGGGAGTTTTCTGATGTCTGCGCCTACTGTTTTGATCGCCGGCTGCGGTGATGTTGGCGGCCGCCTGGCCACACAATTGCTGGCGGCGGGATGGGAGGTCCATGGCCTGCGGCGTGACGTTTCGCGTCTGCCCGCCGGCGTCATCGGCGTTGCCGGTGATTTGTTCAACAAAGAGTGTCCGGCCACTTGGCCAATCGGTGCCGTGGACTACCTGGTGTATTGCGCGGCGGCCACCGATCACGACGAAGCCGGTTACCGCGCTGCGTATGTCCAGGGTCTGGAGCATGTGCTGGAGTGGCTGGGCGACTACGGCCAGGTGCCCAACCGTCTGCTGTTCGTGTCCAGCAGCAGTGTTTATGGGCAGCAGGAAGGTGAATGGGTCGATGAGAGCTCACCTGCCGTGGCGGCCGGCTATTCGGGTCGTGTGATGCTCGAAGCCGAGCAACTCGCGCTCAAGAGCGGTATCCCGGCCAGTGTCGTGCGCCTGACGGGCATTTATGGTCCCGGCCGCGAGTGGTTGCTGACCCAGGTGCGCCGGGGCTATCGCGTGGTGGTCGAGCCACCGTTGTATGCCAATCGGATTCATGCCGACGATGCCGCAGGGTTGATGGCGTGCCTGCTTGAGGCGGATCGGCGTGGCGTGGCGCTGGATGATGTCTACATCGGTGTTGATGACGAGCCGGCAGCGCTGGCTGATGTGGTGGGCTGGTTGCGTGAGTATCTGGGTGTGACCGAGTGGGCCGATAACGACAGCGTGCGACGCACTGGTAGCAAGCGCTGCAGCAATGCGCGGGCCAAGGCGTTGGGCTGGAAACCGACGTATCCGAGTTTTCGCGAAGGGTATGCGGCGATTCTTGAGGGGCGCTGCTGACTTCCAGGTGCCGTAAACACCTGTGGGAGCGGCGGTGCGGCGATCCCACAGGGTTATCAGTTGGCTTCAAATCCAGCTTATTGCTTCTCGAGCAACCACTTGCGATCACCCGGCGTGTACTGAGGCATCTCGTCCGCCTGCGCCGTGTTCACGGTCTGGAAAATCTCCAGCTCCTTGCCCTTGCGCGCAAAGATCCAGGCGTTGCCCTGGCCATTGAGTTGCAGCCACATGTTGTCATTGCCGCCGCTCATGGATGCGCAATCACCGGCCAGGCACAGCGCATAACGATCAGTGCCCGGCAGGCCGGTCACTTGGCCGTCGGCCTGGAATTGAACCGTGCTGCCTTCTCCCGGGCCGTTGACGATTGTCCAGCCGCCGCCCATGTAGGCTGAATACAGTGCGCGTTCGAAGCTGGCGCCCATCGGTGCGCCATCCGGTACCTGGATCTGTACGCGGTCGAAGACTTGCTCAGGCTCGTTGTCGCTGGCGGACTGGCTCAGTTGTTTGCCGTCACGCTTGAGCTCACTGGCCGAGCTGCCATAAAAGTCGACTTTCCAGGCGCCGGACTCTTCACCCAGCAGCTTGCCGTCGACATTTTCAAAACCGTTGGTGTAGCGGGCCTGACCGGCCTTGGTGTTGATGTCCCATTCCAGGTTCGGACCATTGGCCTGGAGCGCTTCACGCAGGGGGACGCCCTTGGCGGCAGCATCGATCGCCACCTGGTTGATCCAGGTGCCGCTGATATCGCGATCGGCAGGGTTGCTGGCACATCCGCCCAGGAGCAGGGCGAGCAGCGAGAGAGCAAGCGCGTTGCGCATGGTGGAATCCTTTCAAGCTTTCTTTACAGCAGAGCAGTCGGCGCAGCCCGGGCTGCGCCGCACGCATTACTCGATGACCAGGATGGCATCCATTTCAACCTGCGAACCCTTTGGCAGGGCTGCTACGCCGATGGCGGCGCGGGCAGGGTAAGGCTGGTCGAAGTACTTGCCCATGATCTCGTTGACCTTGGCGAAGTGGCTCAGGTCGGTGAGGAAGATGTTCAGCTTGACGATGTCCTTGAACGAACCGCCGGCAGCTTCGGCCACGGCTTTGAGGTTCTCGAACACCTGGACGGTCTGGGCTTCGAAGCCTTCAACCAGTTCCATGGTTTTTGGGTCCAGGGGAATCTGACCCGACATGTAGACGGTGTTGCCAGCCTTGATCGCCTGGGAGTAAGTACCGATGGCGGCCGGGGCCTTGTCGCTGGTGATAACAGTCTTGGTCATGGATAGCTCCTTGAAGGGTGGGTTACGCGCGCATGCGGGTGATGCGGATCACCCCGGTCAGGGCACGCAGTTTCTTGATCACGCGGGCCAGGTGCACGCGATCGTGCACGCTGACCACCAACTGGACCACGCTGATGCGACCATCGCGTTCGTCCATGCTGATTTTCTCGATGTTGCCGTCGGCGGCATTGACGCTGCTGGCCAGCAGGGCGATCAGGCCGCGCTGGTGTTCCAGCTCGACGCGCAGCTCGACGTTGAATTCGCCGGTGACATCCTTGGCCCACGAGAGCTGGATGCATTTTTCCGGGTTGTGGCGGATTTCGCTGATGTTGCGGCAGTTGTCCAGGTGCACGACCATGCCTTTGCCGGCGGACAGGTGGCCGACAATCGGGTCGCCCGGGATCGGCGTGCAGCACTTGGCGTAGCTGAGCACCAGGCCTTCGGTACCGCGAATCGCCAGCGGGCCTTCCGGGCTCGGCAACTGTTCGCCTTCGCCGAGCAAGCGACGGGCGACCACATAGGCCATGCGATTACCCAGGCCGATGTCTTCCAGCAAGTCTTCGATCAATTCGAGGCGGTACTCGACGAGCATGGCCTTGACGCGCTCGGCCGGAATTTTTTCCAGCGAGCTGTCGAAGCCGTTGAGCACCTTGTTCAGCAGGCGTTCGCCGAGGCTGATGGATTCGGAGCGGCGTTGCAGCTTCAGGGCATGGCGGATGTGCGTGCGCGCCTTGCCGGTGACCACGAAATTGAGCCAGGCCGGGTTCGGCCGCGCGCCTGGAGCGCTGACGATCTCGACCGTGGAGCCGCTTTGCAACGGTTCGGACAGCGGTGCGAGACGACGGTTGATCCGGCAGGCGATGCAGCTGTTGCCCACGTCGGTGTGCACCGCGTAAGCGAAGTCGACTGCCGTGGAGCCCTTGGGCAGCTCCATGATCCGGCCTTTTGGCGTGAACACGTAGACCTCGTCCGGGAACAGGTCGATCTTCACGCTTTCGATGAATTCCAGCGAGTTGCCGGCACGTTGCTGCATTTCCAGCACGCCCTTGACCCACTGGCGGGCGCGGGCGTGAGTGCCTTTTGGCTGCTCGTCGCCGCTGGATTTGTACAGCCAATGGGCGGCGATGCCGTTGTTGGCCATCTCCTCCATTTCACGGGTGCGGATCTGGATCTCGATCGGTACACCGTGCATGCCGAACAGCGTGGTATGCAGCGACTGGTAGCCGTTGGCCTTGGGGATCGCGATGTAATCCTTGAAGCGTCCCGGCAGCGGTTTGTACAAGTTATGTACAGCACCCAGCACGCGGTAGCAGGTATCGACCTTGTCGACGATGATCCGGAACGCGTAGACGTCCATGATCTCGTTGAAGGCCCGACGCTTGCCGCGCATTTTCTTGTAGATGCCGTAGAGGTGTTTCTGGCGACCGCTGACCTCGCCCTGGATACCGTCGACGGCCAGGCAGTGACTGAGGGATTCTTCGATCTTGTTGACGATTTCCTTGCGGTTGCCCCGGGCGCGCTTGACGGCCTGGTAGATCCGCGCGGAACGCATCGGGTGCATGGCCTTGAAGCCGAGGTCTTCGAATTCTATGCGGATGGCGTGCATGCCCAGCCGGTTGGCGATGGGCGCATAGATTTCCAGGGTTTCCTTGGCGATGCGCCGGCGTTTTTCGCCAGACAGCACTTCCAGCGTGCGCATGTTGTGCAGGCGGTCGGCCAGCTTGACCAGGATCACGCGAATGTCGCGGGCCATGGCCATGGCCATTTTCTGGAAGTTTTCAGCCTGGGCTTCGGCCTTGGTCTCGAAGTTCATCTGGGTCAGTTTGCTGACCCCGTCGACCAGTTCGGCCACGGTTTCGCCGAACTGCGCTTGCAGCGCTTCCTTGGCAATACCGGTGTCTTCGATCACGTCATGCAGCATGGCGGCCATCAGGCTCTGATGGTCCATGTGCATGTCGGCAAGAATATTGGCCACGGCAAGAGGATGCGTGACGTACGCCTCGCCGCTACGGCGGCGTTGGCCGTCGTGGGCTTGTTCGGCGTAGAAATACGCTCGGCGGACCAGGTTGACCTGGTCATTGCCGAGGTAGGTCGATAAGCGATCGGCGAGGGCGTCTATGCTCGGCATGATATCTCCTGCCGCAAGCTTTTATCCCGCGCCGTGCTACGTCGACCAGGCATAGGCTTAGACGGCCTCGTTGGACTCGTCCTCGAATGCAGCAAAAAGCGGTTCATCTTCAACGATTTCGGCTTCAGCGATAGCTGCGTAGTCGATCAGGCCTTCAGCGATTTCGCGCAGGGCGACGACGGTAGGCTTGTCGTTTTCCCATGCTACTTTCGGCTCTTTGCCGCCGGTGGCCAGTTGACGGGCACGCTTGGTAGAGAGCATGACCAGCTCAAAGCGGTTATCCACGTGTTCTAGGCAGTCTTCAACGGTTACGCGGGCCATGGTCTTCCTCGTAGCAAATGCAATATGCGCGCTGCCCGGATGGGCGAGCGGACTCAACAGTTTAAAAAATCACCAGCGATTAGGGAAGCGCTGATTTTTTGACCAAGCTCTTCAACGCGCTGCAAGTGCCAATGTAAAGCCCTTGCAGCGGTTTTGGGAAGAGCTGATTAACCGAGCAATTCAGCCAGCAATTTACCGTGACGCTGCTGCTGACGCTTCTGGATCAGCTGATTGGCGCGGAAAATCGCCTTCAGATCGTGCAGCGCGTGGGCGAAATCGTCGTTGATGATCAGGTAGTCGTAGTCGACATAGTGGCTCATCTCGCTGACGGCTTCGCGCATGCGGCCATCGATGATCTCGTCGCTGTCCTGGCCGCGATTGGTCAGGCGCTGGTGAAGGGCCTGCAACGACGGCGGCAAAATGAAGACCGAGCGGGCCTGCGGCATCAGCTTGCGCACTTGCTCGGCACCTTGCCAGTCGATTTCCAGAATCAGGTCGTGGCCTTCGTCCAGGGTCTGCTGCAAGTGGCTTTGCGAAGTGCCGTAGAGATTGCCGAACACTTCGGCGCGCTCGAGGAAATCGCCGTGCTCGATCATCTTCACGAACTGTTCGCGCGCGACGAAGTTGTAGTTCACGCCGTCCACTTCGCCCGGGCGCATGGCGCGGGTGGTGTGGGAGACCGAGACGCGGATCTCCGGATCGGCGTCGGTCAGGGCCTTGACCAGGCTGCTCTTGCCCGCGCCCGAAGGGGCGGAAATGATGTACAGGGTGCCAGTGCTGTGGGTCATGTCGGGGTAGCCTTACTCAATATTCTGCACTTGTTCGCGCATCTGCTCGATCAACACCTTGAGGTTGACCGCAGCCTGGGTGCTGCGCGGGTCGAAGGCTTTGGAGCCCAGTGTGTTGGCTTCGCGGTTGAGTTCCTGCATCAGGAAGTCCAGGCGCCGACCGGCGGCGCCACCGGATTTGAGCACCCGGCGAACTTCGATGATGTGGGTGCTCAGGCGGTCCAGTTCTTCGGCGACGTCGCTTTTTTGCGCGAGCATGACCATTTCCTGTTCCAGGCGCTGCGGGTCCATCTCGGCCTTCATGTCGGCAAAGCGGTCGAGGACTTTCTGGCGCTGGGTGGCGAGCATCTGCGGGACCAGTTCGCGCAGGGTCACCACGTCTTCTTCGATGGAGCTCAGGCGCTCGTTGATCAGCCGCGCCAGCTCTGCGCCTTCGCGCTCGCGGCCGGCCTTCAACTCTTTGAGGCCCTGATTGAACAGTGCCAGCGCTTCGGCGTTCAAGGCCTGCGGGTCGGTGGCGTCGCCTACCAGTACACCGGGCCAGGCCAGGACTTCCAGAGGGTTCAGCGCTGCCGGGTTTTTGATCAGGCCGGCGATGGTTTCGGCGGCGGCGACCAGTTGCGCGGCGCGTTCCTGATCGATTTGCAGCGCTTTGCCGGTGTTTTCTTCGGTAAAGCGCAGGGTGCATTCGAGCTTGCCCCGCGATACGCCCTGGCGCAGGGCCTCACGAACAGCACCCTCGAGGTCGCGAAAAGACTCCGGCAGGCGCAGGTGGGGTTCCAGGTAGCGGCTGTTGACCGAGCGCAGTTCCCAGCTCAGGGTGCCCTGGACGCCGGCTTTTTCGACGCGGGCGAAGGCGGTCATGCTGTGCACCATGGCGGTACCTCGCAATGCAGATCGGCGCAGAACCGTGGTTCCGGGAGTCCGATATCAATGAATTAAAGCCGACTGGCAGCAAAGGCGCAGGATTGTAGCGCAGTGGCGCGGATGCGCCCAAACACAGGGTGTGACAAAGAGCGGCAGGCTGGCAGCGACGTGCAGCGCAGAGCCATCGGTCGTCGGTGGATTTTTTTAGAAGTGCCCAGTGGCGGTCGTCGGCCCTATAATGCTCCGCAGTTTTCCGTCCCCAGTACAGGTATTCCCTATGATACGTCCAAGTGGTCGCGCTGCCGATCAGCTCCGCTCGATCCGCATCACCCGCAACTACACCAAGCACGCCGAGGGTTCTGTGCTGGTCGAGTTCGGTGATACCAAGGTCATCTGCACTGTCAGCGTTGAACCGGGCGTACCGCGTTTCCTGAAAGGCCAGGGCCAGGGTTGGTTGACTGCCGAGTACGGCATGCTGCCGCGCGCTACCGGCGAGCGTAACCAGCGTGAGGCCAGTCGTGGCAAGCAAGGCGGCCGTACCCTGGAAATCCAGCGTCTGATCGGTCGCTCCCTGCGCGCGGCGCTGGACATGACCAAGCTGGGCGACGTCACCCTGTACGTCGACTGCGACGTGATCCAGGCCGATGGCGGCACCCGCACGGCTTCGATCACCGGCTCCATGGTTGCGCTGATCGATGCCCTGAAAGTCATCAAGAAGCGGGGCGGCCTGAAGGGCGGCGACCCGGTCAAGCAGATGATCGCCGCTGTTTCCGTAGGCATGTACAAGGGTGAGCCCGTGCTCGACCTGGATTACCTGGAAGACTCGGCCGCAGAGACCGACCTGAACGTGGTAATGACCAGCGCTGGCGGCTTCATCGAAGTCCAGGGCACTGCCGAAGGCGCGCCGTTCCAGCCTGAAGAGCTGAACGCCATGCTCGAACTGGCCAAGAAAGGCATGAACGAAATCTTCGAACTGCAAAAGGCCGCATTGACCGACTGACCGGACCGCTCCAGGCAAGGAGGACACCATGAGTGACGAACAACTACCGCTGCCCACGCCGAGCCGAGAGGTGCGCCAATGGGCAATGTTTTGTCACTTGTCCGCCTTGTTGGGGATCTGGATTCCGTTCGGGACGATCATCGGCCCGCTGATTCTCTGGCAAATGAAGCGCGAGATGGACCCGTTCATCGACGCTCAGGGCAAGGAAGCGCTGAACTTCCAGCTCACCGTCGCCATCGCCTCGGCCATCTGCTTCCTGCTGATGCTGTTGATTATCGGGTTCTTCCTGTTTGGCTTGATCGCCATCGGTGCATTGGTGCTGACGATCATTGCCGGAGTGAAGGCCAATGAGGGGCAACCTTATCGATATCCGTTCACCTGGCGGCTGATCAAGTAAGCCGAGACACGGTTGCTGTTTGAAGCACAGTTAAAAAACAAATGCCCCGACCCGTCGGGGCATTTGTTTTTTTGCAATCAGATTAATCTCTAATATTGCGTACTTGGTTGTGCGCAAGTCAGTTGAAGTTAATTCGTACACATAATAGTTCTTACACGTTTAGACACAAACTGCAAAGCCCAGTATGGCTTGTATGCTTGGCAATGAGACTTGGCGGTTGATAAGGTTGCCCCAGGTAATATTCATCATGAAATATTTCGATATATTCGGACCATTGACGGCCTCTGAATCAAATGCCAACCAGTGTTGAGACAACTCAGCCTGTTCAAGAGCGTGTCCAGGTAAAAAGTTCGCCCCTGAATATATAAGAAAGAGTATCCAGAATGCTTCAGCTTGATTTTTACGGAACACTTGTCGCCGCCTCTTTAGTACTTTTGCTGGGACGGGGTCTTGTCACGCGTGTCGGTTTTTTACGTACTTATAATATCCCCGAACCCGTAGCGGGCGGGTTAGTGGTTGCCTTGACTCTTCTGGCATTGAGAAGCCTCGATATTGAAGTCCGCTTTGATACTTCGCTGCAAACGCCGTTGATGCTGGCGTTTTTTGCCACTATCGGTTTGAGCGCGGATTTCGCCAGCCTGAAGAAGGGTGGGCGCGTCGTTGGGGTCTTTCTGCTGGCGGTCGTCGCACTTCTGGTGATCCAGAATGCCATGGGCATCGGGCTCGCTACGGCGTTGGGGCTCGATCCTTTGATGGGCTTGTTGACGGGCTCGATAACTCTGGCGGGCGGTCACGGAACAGGTGCGGCATGGGGGGCGACGTTCAGCGAGAAGTTCGGTCTGGCTTCCGCCTCTGAACTGGCAATGGCCTCCGCAACGTTTGGCCTGGTGTTGGGTGGTTTGATTGGTGGGCCTGTTGCCCGCCTGCTTATCAGCCGTGTCCAGACACCCGGTTGCCAGCAGGAAAAGCCACGGTTGCCCAAGGGCTTTGAACAACCGAACAAAGAGCGCTCGATCACGTCGTTTTCTCTAGTCGAGACACTGGCGCTGATCGCTGTCAGCCTGCTGACGGGCACACTTCTCAATGGCTGGCTCCAGGGAACCGCATTTGAGTTGCCGACATTCGTTTGCGTGTTGTTCGTGGGCGTGGTTTTGCGAAACGGGCTTTCGGCGCTTGGCGTGTATCAGGTGTTTGAGCGTGAAGTCTCGGTGTTGGGGAATGTCAGCTTGTCGCTGTTTCTGGCGATCGCCCTGATGTCACTCAAACTTTGGGACCTGGCTGCACTGGCCTTGCCGATCTTTATCATCCTGGCTGCGCAAACATTGGTCATGGCTTTGTTTGCGATCTTTGTAACGTTCAGGATGATGGGCAGTAACTACGATGCGGCAGTACTGGCGGCGGGGCACTGCGGTTTTGGACTGGGCGCTACGCCAACAGCCATCGCCAACATGCAAGCGGTGACACAGCGCTACGGGCCTTCGCAGATCGCGTTCCTGGTAGTGCCAATGGTCGGTGCCTTTTTCATCGACATTGTTAATGTCATCGTGATCAAGTTGTACCTTGCACTACCATTCTTCGTTGCGACTTGACGTTTAGAGCGCACAAAAAATGCCCGTATCTTGCGATACGGGCATTTTTTTGGCTGTCACTCAGTGAAGAATCACTTAAATGGTCAGCGTCCAGTCGTAATCCACGATCAGCGGTGCGTGTTGCGAGAACCGCGGCTGACGTGGCAGGCGCGCGCTGCGTACAAAGCGGCGCAGGCCCGGGGTCAGCAGTTGATAGTCGAAGCGCCAACCGAGGTTGAGCATCTCCGCCTGTTCGTTGTCCGGCCACCAGCTGTACTGGTCGCCTTCACGGCTGACTTCCCGCAGGGCATCGACATAACCCATGTTGCCGACAATCTCGTCCATCCAGGCACGCTCAGGTGCCAGGAAGCCCGGAGATTGCTGGCTGTCGCGCCAGTTCTTGATATCCAGCTTCTGTTGCGCCACGTATAGCGAGCCACAATAAATGTACTCGCGACGTTTGCGTCGCTGTTTATCCAGATAACGGGCGAAGTCGTCCATTAGCTTGAACTTCTGGTTCAAGTCTTCATCGCCGTTCTGCCCCGAAGGGAGCAGCAAGGTCGCGATGCTGACCTTGTCGAAATCGGCTTGCAGGTAGCGCCCGTAGCGGTCGGCCGTCTCGAAACCGAGACCGCTGATGACAGCCTTCGGTTGCAGCCGCGAATACAAAGCCACGCCACCTTGGGCGGGGACTTCGGCATCGCAGGCATAAAGGAAGTATCCATCCAGTTGGAAGGCTGGATCGTCCAGTTCAAAGGCGGAGGCGCGGGTGTCCTGCAGGCAGATGACGTCGGCATTCTGTGCTTGCAGCCAACTGAGCAAACCGCGCTCGACTGCAGCCTGAATACCATTGACGTTCACACTGATGATCCGCATAAATGGCCCCAAAAATCGCGTGCGTGTATGATACACGGCGTCAAGCTAATTAGCTAAATCCGTGGTATTTGGGGTTTTTTCATGCAAGCGTATCAGCGCGATTTCATCCGTTTTGCCATCGATCGCGGCGTTTTGCGCTTCGGTGAGTTCACCCTGAAGTCCGGGCGCACCAGTCCTTACTTCTTCAATGCCGGCCTGTTCAACTCGGGTTCGGCCCTGGCGCAGCTGGGTCGTTTCTACGCCGCTGCCATTGCCGAGAGCGGCATTCCCTTCGACGTGCTGTTTGGCCCGGCCTACAAAGGCATCCCGTTGGCGGCGACCACCGCCGTGGCCCTGGCCGAGCATCACAACCGTGATCTGCCATGGTGCTTCAACCGCAAGGAAGCCAAGGCCCATGGCGAAGGCGGCAGCCTGGTCGGCGCACCGCTGGCCGGCGACGTGTTGATCATCGACGACGTGATCACTGCCGGCACCGCGATTCGTGAAGTGATGCAAATCATCGCCTCCCAGGAAGGCGCGAAGGCCGCTGGCGTGCTGATCGCCCTGAACCGTCAGGAGCGCGGCAACGGTGAGTTGTCGGCGATCCAGGAGGTCGAGCGTGACTTCGGCATCCCGGTGATCAGCATTGTGTCGCTGAACCAGGTGCTGGAATTCCTCGCGGACGATCCGCAGCTCAAGCAGCATTTGCCGGCGGTGGAAGCCTACCGCGCGCAGTTCGGCGTTTAATCGCTATTCCCTTGTAGGAGCGAGCTTGCTCGCGATGCACGTCAGAGCGCCTCTTTTCGCCAGGCGCCCCGCGTTATCGTTGACGTTTTTCGCGAGCAAGCTCGCTCCTACAGGAACTGTGGAATAAAAAAGACCCCGCTCAGCCAGGCCGAGCGGGGTCTTTTTTGTTTGCGCGATCGCTTACGGACGCTTGCGATTGCTGATCAGGGTGCCCACACCGGTATCGGTGAAAATCTCCAGCAGGATCGCGTTCGGCACGCGACCGTCGATGATCAACGAGCTGCCCACGCCGCCCTGGACCGCTTCCAGCGCGCAACGGATCTTCGGCAGCATGCCGCCGTAGATGGTGCCGTCGGCGATCAGGTCGTCGACTTGCTGGGTTGTCAGGCCGGTCAGGACCGTGCCCGACTTGTCCATCAGGCCGGCGATGTTGGTCAACAGCATCAGTTTTTCGGCTTTCAACGCCTCGGCGACTTTACCGGCCACCAGGTCAGCGTTGATGTTGTACGACTCGCCGTTGGCACCAACACCGATGGGTGCGATCACCGGGATGAAATCGCCCTTGACCAGCAGGTTCAGCAGGTCGGTGTTGATCCCGACCACTTCGCCCACATGGCCGATGTCGATGATTTCCGGGGTGGTCATCTCCGGGGTCTGGCGGGTAACGGTGAGCTTCTTCGCACGAATCAGCTCGGCGTCTTTACCGGTCAGGCCGATGGCGCTGCCGCCATGACGGTTGATCAGGTTGACGATGTCCTTGTTGACCTGGCCGCCCAGGACCATTTCCACCACGTCCATGGTCGCGGCATCGGTGACGCGCATGCCGTCGACAAAGTGACTCTCGATCGACAGGCGCTTGAGCAGGTCACCGATTTGCGGGCCGCCGCCGTGAACCACCACCGGGTTGATGCCCACGGCTTTCATCAGCACGATGTCGCGGGCGAAGCCGGTTTTCAGCTCCTCGCTTTCCATCGCGTTGCCGCCGTATTTGATCACCAGGGTCTTGCCGACATAACGGCGGATGTAAGGCAGCGCTTCGGACAGGACCTTGGCGGTGTTGGCGGCGGCTTCGCGTTCGAGGGTCATTCAGGGCTCCGGGTGAATCAGAACGGTAGTTGGAGATCAGGTGCAACACGCTTCAACTGGACTTTGAATACGTCCTTGATGCGCTGCAATTCAGCCTCGTCATCGGCCTCGAAACGCAGCACCAGCACCGGTGTGGTGTTGGATGCGCGTACCAGGCCCCAGCCTTTGGCGTAGTCGACTCGCACGCCGTCAATGGTGGTCAGGTCGGCGCCTGGGCCCCACTGTGCGTCGTGCAGTGCATCAATGATGCTGAATTTGCTCTCTTCGGTCACATGGATATTGATTTCCGGCGTAGAAATATCGTTCGGGAAGGTCGCAAACAGCTCTTCCGCCGAGGATTTTTCCTTGCTGAGGATTTCCAGCAACCGAGCGGCGCTGTAAATGCCGTCGTCGAAACCGAACCAGCGCTCCTTGAAGAAGATGTGCCCGCTCATTTCGCCGGCCAGCAGGGCACCGGATTGTTTCATCTTCTTTTTGATCAACGAGTGACCAGTCTTCCACATTAGCGACTGGCCACCGTATTCCTTGATCAACGGGATCAGGCGGCGGGTGCATTTGACGTCGAAGATGATCTCGGCGCCCGGGTTGCGCGCGACAACGTCACGGGCGAACAACATCAGCAGACGGTCCGGGTAGACGATGCTGCCGGTGTTGGTCACCACGCCGACGCGGTCGCCGTCGCCGTCGAAGGCCAGGCCGATGTCGGCGTTGGTTTCCTTGACCTTGGCGATCAGGTCCACGAGGTTTTCAGGCTTGCCCGGGTCCGGATGGTGGTTCGGGAAGTTGCCATCCACTTCGCAGAACAACGGGATGACTTCGCAGTTCAGCGCTTCGATCAGCTGTGGGGCGATCACGCCGGCCGCGCCGTTGCCGCAGTCGACAACCACTTTCAGGCGACGGGCCAGTTTGATGTCCCGGACGATTTCGTTGTTGTAGCGCTCGAGGATCTCGACCTGGGTGATGCTGCCCTGGCCGCTGCTCAGGTCGTTGGTCTTGAGGCGGTCGTGCAGGGCCTGGATCTGTTCGTTGGCCAGGGTGTCGCCGGCAATGACGATCTTGAAACCGTTGTAGTTCGACGGGTTGTGGCTGCCGGTGAGCATTACACCGGATTTGCCGGCCAGCACATTGGCGGCGTAATACAGTGCCGGAGTCGGGACCAGGCCGACATCACTGACATGGCAGCCGCTGTCGGCGATGCCTTTGATCAGTTGGGCGACCAGTTCCGGACCGGACAGACGGCCATCGCGACCGACGGACACGTTTGGCTCGCCCTGGGCCAGGCTTTGGGTGCCGACGGCGCGGCCGATCCAGTAAGCGGTTTCAGCGTTCAGGAACTCCGGGACGGTGCCGCGAATGTCATAGGCGCGGAAGATGCTGTCCGGGAACTTGGGTGCGATTTTGGCCGGGGTGTTCATCTGTGGAAATGCTCCATCTCGAAAGTGGCTGGACAGGCCGCCGAATCATTCGGCGGCAGGCTCAAACTGAAGGGTATGACGGCGATTTCCACAGAGAGTTCGTGGTGTGAAAGGGCCATGACGCCCATGGCGGCAAGGGTTTGGCCGGGCAATGCCTTGATTTTCGGTACTAAACGCTGCAGATGACAATTTGAATTTTGTGGTGAGGAAGCCAGTTCCCTCACCACAAAGGATCTCTACCGAATCAACGGGTGCCGGTATGGCCGAAGCCGCCGGTGCCACGCTCGGTTTCAACAAACTCTTCAACCATTTCGAAGTGAGCCTGTACCACCGGCACCAGCACCAGTTGCGCCAGGCGCTCACCGACCGGCATGGTGAATGCGGTCTGGCCACGGTTCCAGCAGGAGACCATCAACGGGCCCTGGTAGTCGGAGTCGATCAGGCCGACCAGGTTGCCCAGCACGATGCCGTGCTTATGGCCCATGCCCGAGCGCGGCAGGATCAGCGCCGCCAGGTTCGGGTCACCGATGTAGACCGACAGGCCGGTAGGGATCAGCACGGTTTCACCCGGCTTGATCACGGTGTCCTGCTCCAGCATGGCGCGCAGGTCGAGGCCGGCGGAGCCCGGTGTGGCGTATTGCGGCAGCGGGAATTCGGTACCGATGCGAGGGTCGAGGATCTTGGCTTGCAAAGCGTGCATGTAAATTAAACCTGGTTCAGACGTTCGGCGATAAAAGTGATCAGCTGGCGAGCAATCTTGCTCTTGCTGGTCTGGGCGAAAAGTGTGGCGTGAAGCTCACGGTCGATGACGCTGCAGGCGTTTTCTTCGCTGTTGAAGCCAATGCTCGGGTTGGCGACGTCGTTGGCGACGATCAAATCGAGGTTCTTGTCTTTCAACTTGCGTGCAGCGTAATCGAGCAGGTGCTCGGTCTCGGCGGCAAAACCGACACTGAACGGGCGGTCGGGGCGGGTGGCGATGGTGGCCAGGATGTCCGGGTTACGCACCATCTGCAGCAACAAGCCGTCGCCGTTCGTAGGATCTTTCTTGAGTTTCTGTGGGGCGACGACTTCCGGTCGGTAGTCAGCGACTGCTGCCGAGGCGATGAACAGGTCACAAGGAATCGCCGCTTCGCAGGCGGCCAGCATGTCGCGGGCGCTGACGACGTCGATGCGGGTGACGCGATCCGGGGTCGGCAGGTGCACGGGACCACTGATCAGGGTGACGCGGGCGCCGGCTTCGACCGCCGCTTCGGCCAGGGCGAAACCCATCTTGCCGGAGCTGTGGTTGGTGATGTAGCGCACCGGGTCAATGTTTTCCTGGGTCGGACCTGCGGTAATCACCACGTGTTTGCCGGTCAGGGCCTGACGCTTGAAGCAGTCGGCCGCGCATTGGGCGAGATCAGTGGCTTCGAGCATGCGGCCCAGGCCGACGTCGCCGCAGGCCTGGCTGCCGGAGGCCGGGCCGAAGACCTTGATGTCGCGGCTTTCGAGGGTTTGCAGGTTGGCCTGGGTTGCTGGATCGCGCCACATGGCCTGGTTCATTGCCGGTGCAACGGCGACCACCGCATCGGTGGCCAGCACCAGTGTGGTCAGCAGGTCGTCGGCAATGCCCTGTGCCAGGCGTGCGATCAGGTCCGCCGTGGCGGGGGCGATCAGCACCAGGTCGGCCCACTTGGCCAGCTCGATGTGGCCCATCGCCGCTTCGGCTGCCGGGTCCAGCAGGTCCAGGTGCACCGGGTGCCCCGACAGGGCCTGCATGGTCAGCGGGGTGATGAATTCCGCGCCGCCACGGGTCATGACCACGCGCACTTCGGCGCCCTGATCGATCAGGCGGCGAACCAGGTCGGCGCTCTTGTAGGCAGCGATACCGCCGCCGACGCCCAGAACAATGCGTTTCCGATACAGCCGCTGCATAGGCCTGCCTTTCAGTTCGTTGGTGACATACGTGGCGAAACCCCCTCCCCAGGGTGAATTCGCCCGCAAAAAAGATGGGCTACGATATCACAGCGACCGCTACGGAACAGCGGCGCCCACAGACAGGGAGGTGCTATGAGTATTCGCGATTGGCCGGCGGCGGAACGACCGCGGGAGAGGTTGCTTGAACAGGGTGCGGAAAGCCTTTCGGACGCCGAGCTGCTGGCGATCTTTTTACGCTCGGGTGTGGTGGGTAAAAGTGCCGTAGATCTGGCGCGACACCTGTTGAATCAGTTTGGCAGCCTGCGTTTGCTGTTCGAGGCCGATCAGGAAACGTTCAGCAAGCAGTTGGGGCTTGGGCCGGCGAAGTTTGCCCAGTTGCAGGCTGCGCAAGAAATGAGCAGGCGCCATCTGGCCGAACGTGCGCGCCAGAAATCGGCACTGGAGAATCCCCACGCGGTTCGCGAGTACCTGAAATCGATGCTGCGCCACGAGCCACACGAGGTGTTTGGCTGCCTGTTTCTCGATTCCAGGCATCAGGTACTGGCCTATGAGACGCTGTTTCGCGGCTCCATCGACAACACCAGCGTCCATCCGCGAGAGGTGGTCAAGCGCACCTTGGCCAACAACGCAGCGGCAGTGATCCTCTGTCACAACCATCCTTCGGGCAACACCGACCCCAGTCAGTCCGACCGGGTGCTGACCAAGCGCCTGCAAAAGGCGTTGGAGTTGATTGACGTGCGGGTGCTGGACCACTTCATCATCGGCGACGGCGATCCGCTGTCGATGGCGGAGTATGGGTGGATGTAATGGGATGCACGCGGACATTGTAGGAGCCGGCTTGCTGGCGATGGGGCCGGCAGATCCAGCATGGGGGCTTAGCGTGCCGACGCTATCGCCAGCAAGCCGGCTCCTACAGGGTTTTGTGTTGTGTCAGATTATTTGAGGTTTACCTTCGAATAATCCTGCCGCCCGAACGGGCTGACCGAGTACCCCTCGACATCCTTGCGTGTCAGCGCGAAGGCCGTCGGGTGGGCCAGGGGCAGCCACAGCGCCTGCTGCTGGATCTGCGCCTGGGCCTGCTCGTAGAGCTTTGTGCGCACGCCTTGCTCGCCGGTGGTCTTGCCAGCGCTGATCAGCTTGTCCAGATCCTGGTTGCAGTAGCGGGCGAAGTTGGTGCCGGACTTGACGGCCGCGCAGGAAAACTGCGGCGTGAGGAAGTTGTCCGGGTCGCCGTTGTCGCCAGCCCAGCCCATGAACAGCAAGTCGTGTTCTCCGGCCTTGGCACGGCGGATCAGCTCGCCCCATTCGATCACGCGGATTTCGGCTTGAATGCCGATTTCCGCCAGGTCGGACTGCAGCAATTGAGCGCCGAGGCTCGGGTTGGGGTTGAGCAGGCTGCCGGAAGGGCGGGTCCAGATGGTGGTCTGGAAGCCTTCCTTGAGCCCGGCCTTGGCCATCAGCGCCTTGGCCTTTGCGATGTCATGCGGGTACCCCGGAAGGTTTTTCGCATAGCTCCAGGTGTTCGGCGGATACGGACCGTTGGCCGCTTCGGCAGTGTCTTCGAACACGGCTTTGACGTAATTGGCCTTGTCGAACGCGAGGTTGATGGCCTGACGCACTTCTGGCTTGTCCAGCGGCGGATGCTGGCTGTTGATGCCGACGAATGCGGTCATGAAGGCGTCAGTCTTTTCGACTTTCAGGGTCGGTTCTTTCAGTGCTTCTTGTACGTCCAGAGGCTTGGGCGACAGGGCGATCTGGCATTCATTGCGACGCAATTTCTGCAAGCGCACGTTGGCGTCCGGTGTGATGGCGAAGATCAGCGGATCCACAGTGGGTTTGCCACCGAAGTAGTCAGGGTTGGCTTTGTAGCGAACCGAGGCGTCCTTCTGGAAGCGGGTGAAAACGAACGGCCCTGTGCCGATCGGCTGGCTGTTGAGCTTCTCGGGTGTGCCCGCCTTCATCAGTTTGTCGGCGTATTCGGCTGAGTAGATCGAGGCGAAGCCCATGCTCAGGGTCGCCAAGAAGGTCGAGTCCGGGTGGTCGAGGGTGAAGCGCACGGTCTGCGGATCGAGGGCGTCGATCTTCTTGATCAGTGCGGGCAACTGCATCGATTGCGCATGCGGGAAGCCGCTCTGGGCCACTTTGTGCCACACGTTGGCCGGGTCGAGCATGCGGTCGAAGCTGAAAATCACGTCTTCGGCGTTCAGTTCACGCGACGGGGTGAAGTATTCCGTCTGATGGAATTTCACCTTCGGGTGCAATTTGAACACGTAGGTCAGGCCATCGGGACTGATTTCCCAGCTGTCGGCGAGGCTGGCGACCACTTTGCCACTGGCCGTGTCGAAATCCACCAGGCGGTTCATCAACACGTCGGCCGAGGCGTTGGTGGTGGTCAACGAGTTGTACTGCACCACATCGAACCCCTCGGGGCTGGCCTCGGTGCAGACGCTCAGGGCGGCGGCAAAGGCCTGTGGGCTCAGCAGAAGCGGGGCGAACAACAGCGGTAGGGCAGCGAGGCGCATGGTCGGCTTCCTTTACAGATCGAAGGCCCATCTGCAAGTGCAGTCTGGAAAAGTCTTACCCTAGTGGGCTCTATTGCAAATGACTATCCCCTTTTTCATTTTGAGAGGACTATAGGCGACTGATTTTGCTGTGCAGCGGTTGAGAAAACCCCCTGGTTGATCGAATGTTCGATTCTCTGCGACGAGCGGTCGTCATCGACGATAGCCTTTGTCCAAGGCGCTCGGCGCCCGGAAAACGGGCATTTTGTGAATTCAACGCACAGTGAATGTTGTTGCTCTCAAGTCTTTCTGGTATAAAGCAGCGCTCTTTTCTAGGGGCCCGGTTCCTTCACTGTAGGTGTAGCCGGTAAGACCTCTAAAGAAACGCGGCGCCTGGCGCCAAATGACTGAGAGATTAAGCGGCCAACCCATGCCGGGTTGGGCATGTGGTTTTAGAGGGCTGAGGCATGTCTAGAGTATGTCAAGTTACCGGTAAGGGTCCGGTAACCGGGAATAACATTTCCCACGCAAACAACAAAACCCGTCGTCGTTTCCTGCCGAACCTGCAGCATCACCGCTTCTGGGTTGAAGAAGAGAAACGTTTCGTGCGTCTGCGCGTATCTGCCAAAGGCATGCGTATCATCGACAAGCGTGGCATCACTGTCGTGCTGGCCGAACTTCGCCGCGATGGCAAGGTTTAAGGGAGCTAATCATGCGTGAATTGATTCGTTTGATTTCGAGCGCCGGTACTGGTCACTTCTACACTACCGACAAGAACAAGCGTACTACCCCGGACAAAATCGAGATCAAGAAATATGATCCGGTTGTTCGCAAGCACGTGATCTACAAAGAAGGCAAAATCAAGTAATTGATTTTTCCCTCTTACGAAAAAGGCCCGTATCGCGAGATACGGGCCTTTTTTGTTGCCTGAATTTCGTGGTGGGGCCCATCGCGAGCAAGCTCGCTCCCACAGGGAACTGCGTCGATCACATATCCTGTGGGAGCGAGCTTGCTCGCGATTAGGCCGGCTGGGACAACCCAAATCCTCAGGCCTTCTGTTCAAACGCCACGTAGATCTTGCGGCACGATTCCAGTACTTCCCAGGTGCCTTTGAACCCGGCCGGGATCACAAAACGATCGCCCGCGCGCAGGGTCTTGGCGTTGCCGTCGTTGTCACGCAGCACCGAAACCCCCTGCAGGATCTCGCAGTACTCGTGTTCGGTGAAGTTCACTGTCCACTGCCCGACATCGCCTTCCCACACGCCAGCATTCAACTGCCCGCAAGGGCTGTTGTAGTGGTTGTAGACCGCTTGTTCCGGGTCGCCCTTGAGCACTTTGGTCGGGTCCGGACGGTAGCGTTCGGCGGCGGTGGTAGCCTGGCTGAAGTCGACGACGTTCTGGATGTTCATTGTTGTTATCTCCTTTGATTACGGCGCAATGGGTGGGTGTCCGGCCAAAGTCTATGTTTATTAAAATGAACATCGCAAGGCCGTTTGCCGGTGTTATGTCAAATATATTGAAACATAAGGGGCGGCTGGTTTAGGGTGACGGTTGCCTTGGGCCGAAAAGCAGGCTGGCCGGGCAGAATTCCTGACAGCACCCGCGAAGAGCGCGGGTGTCGTATCAATAAGAGGAGGACACTCGCATGACCACCCTGACCCGTGCCGATTGGGAACAACGTGCCCGCGACCTGAAAATCGAAGGCCGCGCCTATATCAATGGCGAATACACCGATGCCGTATCCGGCGAGACCTTCGAGTGCATCAGCCCGGTCGATGGCCGTCTGCTGGGCAAGATTGCCAGCTGTGACGCCGCCGACGCCCAGCGCGCCGTGGAAAACGCTCGCGCCACCTTCAACTCCGGTGCCTGGTCGCGCCTGGCGCCGGCCAAGCGCAAATCCACCATGATCCGTTTCGCCGGCCTGCTGAAACAGCACGCCGAAGAGCTGGCCCTGCTTGAAACCCTGGACATGGGCAAGCCGATCAGCGATTCCCTGTACATCGACGTTCCCGGCGCGGCGCAGGCCCTGAGCTGGAGCGGCGAAGCCATCGACAAGATCTACGATGAAGTCGCTGCAACCCCGCACGATCAGTTGGGCCTGGTGA
This sequence comes from Pseudomonas sp. S2_H10, assembly GCF_054668285.1. Taxonomy (NCBI): domain Bacteria; kingdom Pseudomonadati; phylum Pseudomonadota; class Gammaproteobacteria; order Pseudomonadales; family Pseudomonadaceae; genus Pseudomonas; species Pseudomonas sp. S2_H10. Next base: position 3,500,619 of record NZ_CP162754.1, on the reverse strand, counting down.
CCCGTGAGCCGGTGGGTGTTGTTGGTGCCATCGTGCCGTGGAACTTCCCGCTGATGATGGCGTGCTGGAAACTCGGTCCTGCGCTGTCCACCGGTAACTCGGTGATCCTCAAGCCGTCGGAAAAATCGCCGCTGACCGCCATCCGCATCGCTGAACTGGCTGTCGAAGCCGGCATCCCGAAAGGCGTGCTGAACGTGCTGCCAGGTTACGGTCACACCGTCGGCAAGGCCCTGGCCCTGCACAACGATGTCGACACCCTGGTGTTCACCGGTTCGACCAAGATCGCCAAGCAGCTGCTGATTTATTCCGGCGAGTCGAACATGAAGCGCGTCTGGCTTGAGGCCGGCGGCAAGAGCCCGAACATCGTGTTCGCCGATGCGCCGAACCTGCAGGACGCTGCCGAAGCGGCTGCCGGTGCCATCGCCTTCAACCAGGGCGAAGTCTGCACCGCCGGTTCGCGTCTGCTGGTGGAGCGTTCGATCAAGGATAAATTCCTGCCGTTGGTGATCGAGGCGCTGAAAACCTGGAAGCCGGGCAACCCGCTGGATCCGGCGACCAATGTTGGCGCGCTGGTCGATACCCAGCAGATGAACACCGTGCTGTCCTACATCGAGTCCGGTCATGCCGACGGCGCCAAGCTGGTAGCCGGTGGCAAGCGTACGCTTCAGGAAACGGGCGGCACTTATGTTGAGCCGACGATTTTCGACGGTGTGAGCAACGCGATGAAAATCGCCCAGGAAGAAATCTTCGGCCCGGTACTGTCGGTCATCGCATTCGACAGCGCCGAAGAAGCCATCGCGATCGCCAACGACACGCCGTACGGCCTGGCCGCTGCGGTCTGGACTGCCGACATCTCCAAGGCCCATCTCACCGCCCGTGCACTGCGTGCCGGTAGCGTGTGGGTCAACCAATACGATGGCGGCGACATGACCGCTCCGTTCGGTGGCTTCAAACAATCCGGCAACGGTCGCGACAAGTCGCTGCACGCGTTTGACAAATACACCGAGCTGAAGGCGACCTGGATCAAGTTGTAAGTCAGTGACGGAGGCCTGTTGAGTACCAGGCCTCCCGAACGACACAGTTCCCTTGTGGGAGCGAGCTTGCTCGCGATAGCGGTGTAACAGTCGACTTCAATGTTGAATGTTGTACCGCTATCGCGAGCAAGCTCGCTCCCACAGTGTTTTGTGTTGTACATAAAAATATCCACAGGAGCGTGGAACATGCGTTGGGCGACTTATTTCGCCGTTTTGGCCTCTGTCTTGAGTGTCGGCCTGGCCCTGGGTGTCAGCATGCCGCTGGTGTCGTTTCGCCTGGAGAGCTGGGGCTATGGCTCGTTTGCCATTGGCGTGATGGCTGCGATGCCGGCCATCGGTGTCTTGTTGGGGGCGAAAATTTCCAGTCATCTGGCGGCGCGATTCGGCACGGCCAATCTGATGCGCCTGTGCCTGTGGGCCGGGGCGGTTTCCATCGGTCTGCTGGCGCTGTTGCCGAGCTATCCGATCTGGTTGGTGCTGCGGCTGATGATCGGGGTGATCCTGACCCTCGTCTTCATCATCGGTGAAAGCTGGATCAACCAACTGGTGGTCGAGGAGTGGCGCGGTCGACTGGTGGCGCTGTATGGCAGCAGCTACGCATTGAGTCAGTTGGCCGGACCGGTGTTGCTGGGCTTCCTTGGCACCGAGCACGATTATGGTTTTTGGGTCGGTGTCGGCTTGCTGATGGCGGCTCCGTTCCTGTTGCTGGGCCGCAGTGGTGCACCGAGCAGCGAGGCCAGCAGCGTGACTCTGCGTGATTTGCTTGAATTCTGTCGTGGCTTGCCGGCGATTGCCTGGGCGGTGTCGCTGTTCGCCGCATTCGAGGCGATGATTCTGACGCTGCTGCCGGTCTATTGCTTGCGTCAGGGCTTCACCACGGAGATCGCGCTGGCGATGGTCAGTACGGTGGTGGTTGGCGATGCGGTGCTGCAATTGCCAATAGGTGCGTTGGCCGATCGCTTGTCGCGCCGGGCGTTGTTTACCGGTTGCGCAGCCGCCTTGTTGCTGTCGAGCCTGGCGATTCCGCTGCTGATCGATACGCTGCTGATCTGGCCGTTGTGGGTGCTGTTCGGTGCCAGTGCCGGCGGCTTGTTCACCTTGTCACTGATCCTGATTGGTGAGCGTTATCGCGACGACGCACTGGTACGCGCCAACGCGCACATCGCTCAGCTGTGGGGCATCGGTTGTCTGGTCGGGCCGCTGCTGGCGGGCGCCGGCAGCCAGTGGATCAGCGGCCATGCGTTGCCGTTGCTGATGGCGGTGGGGGCCTTGGGCGTGTTGATCGTGGTGTCGCGCCAAGGGGCGTTTGGTGCCGCGCAACCGGCTTAGCGACGAGCGCGAAGTCTGTGGCGAGGGGGCTTGCCCCCGTTGCGGTGCGCAGCAGCGCTAAACATGGCCAAAACATTTTGTCCGACCCACTTCACGACTGCTTCGCAGCCGAACGGGGGCAAGCCCCCTCGCCACAAAAGCCCTGCTGACCCGGGATTACAACATCTTCTCCAGGCCAACCGTGTTGCTCAGCCAGGCATTGAAGCGCCGCCACCAGCTCCCTGGCTCCTTGGTCAGGGTGTGCATTTTTCCGTCGTCTTCGGTGGTCCAGACGATCTGATCGTTTTCCAGCTCCACCTGATAACTCAGGGCCGGTGCCATGCCCTGCAATGCTAGTTCACGGACCCGTACGGCCAACTCCGGACTGTCCACCAGCACGCCGACTTCGGTGTTCCACAGTACCGAGCGTGGATCGAAATTGAATGAGCCGATAAAGGATTTCTGCTTGTCGAAGATCATCGCCTTGCTGTGCAGACTGGAGTCAGAGCCGCGATAGGAGCTGCTGGAAAACAGATGCGGCCCGCTACCGCTGCCGCCTCCCTCGCCGGGTTGGCGGCGCAGTTCGTAAAGCTTCACGCCATGCTCCAGTAGCGCTCTGCGATAGGGCGCGTAACCACCGTGTACCGCGGGAACGTCCGTGGCTTCCAGTGCATTGGTCAGCAGTTTCACCGAAACGCCGGCATCGGCGCGCCCGGTCAGGTACACCAGTCCCGGCTGGCCGGGCACGAAGTAGGCCGAGATCATGATCAGTTCTTTGCGGACGCTGTTGAGTTCAGGCGCCAGTTGCGTGGTCAGCAGCAACTGCGGGTCGGGCTCGCCCTTGGCCAGTACCTTGCTCGGCGCATCCCACAATGCCTGGTTCCAGGCCCAGATCAGCTCGCGGCGCCAGATGTCCAGGCGCGGGTGCGTGGTGAAGGTCATCAAGTGTTGGTAGAGCGCGTGATTCTGCTTGCGCGTTTGCGCCAGGGACTCTTCCAGTCGGGCGCGGGTGTTTTCCAGGTCTTGAGGTGTGGGTTTGCTCGACAGGAATTCGTCGATCGGCTTGCTCAGGGCGCTGTTCCAGTATTGGTCGAAACTGTGTCCGAGCTGCTCGGCAACCGGGCCGACACCGAGCAGGTCGATGTCAGTGAAGTTCATGTTGGGCTCGGCATCGTAATACTCGTCCCCCAGATTTCGCCCGCCGACGATGGCCATGCTGTTGTCCGCCAGCCACAACTTGTTGTGCATGCGCCGATGCTGTTGCGACAAATTGAATAGCCGGCCCACGGTGCGTGTTACGCCGGTGCTGCGGCCAAGATTCAGCGGGTTGAACACACGGATCTGGATCTGCGGGTGCGCGGCGAGGGTGGCGATGACCCGGTCCAGGCCGTCGCTGGTGGTATCGTCGAGCAGGACCCGCACCCGCACGCCCCGGTCGGCGGCCTTGAGCAGTTCCTCGATCAACATGCGCGTGCTGATGCCGTCGTGCACGATGTAGTACTGCAAGTCGAGGCTGCTTTGGGCATTGCGGATCAGTTCGGCGCGGGCGGTGAAGGCCTCGCTGCTGTCCGATAGCAGGCGAAAGCCCGATTGCCCGTTGTAGGGTGCCGCTTGCGCCTGGACCGAACGCCCGAATGCGGAGTCTGAGGCCGGCAGTGCCTGGCTCGGTTCACGCCGGACGTCGAGGCTGGAGCAACCGCCCAGGAACGCGGCGAGTAGTACAAGAGCAAGCAGGGGCTGTCTGACTCTCACGTAGGATCGTTCCGTTTGGCGGCGCAGATAGGCATATGGACGCTGATTCCCGAAGAAAAGTCAGTCGCTGAGCTGATCGGTTTCCGCCAGCAGCTTGATCGCTGTCGCACCGACCTTGCGCACCGCGTCTTCGATCTGCGGTGTCGGCTTGGCAGCGTAGTTCATGCGCAGGCAATTGCGGTACTTGCCGGAGGCGGAAAAGATGCTGCCCACGGCAATCTGTACGCCCAGGTCGTGCAAGGCGCGATTCAGTTTCAACGTATCGAAACCTTCCGGCAGTTCGACCCACAGCATGAAGCTGCCTTGCGGGCGACTGGCACGGGTGCCGGCCGGGAAGTAGCGGGTTACCCAATCGATCATCATGTCGCGATTACGCTGGTATTGCGTGCGCATCCGCCGCAAATGCGGTTCGAAGTGCCCGCCCTTGAGGAATTCGGCAATGGCGATCTGCGGTTGTGGCGCGGTTGAGCCGGTGCTGATGTATTTCATGTGCAGCACCCGTTCCAGATACCGGCCCGGCGCGACCCAGCCAATGCGCAGGCCTGGCGCCAGGGTCTTGGAAAACGAACTGCACAACAGGACGCGACCGTCCTCGTCGAAGGACTTGATCGTGCGCGGGCGCGGATAGGTGTAGGCCAGCTCGCCATACACATCGTCCTCGATGATCGCCACGTCAAAGCGCTGCGCAAGCGTCAACAACGCGCGTTTGCGCGACTCCGGCATGATGTAGCCCAGCGGGTTGTTGCAGTTGGGGGTCAACTGTATGACCTTGATCGGCCATTGCTCCAGGGCCAGCTCCAGCGCTTCGAGGCTGATACCGGTCAGCGGATCGGTGGGGATTTCCAGGGCTTTCATGCCCAGGCCCTTGAGGGTCTGCATGGCGCCGTGGAAGCTCGGCGAGTCCACCGCCACAATGTCCCCCGGCTCGCAAATCGCGCGAACGCTGGTGGACAGCGCTTCATGGCATCCAGTGGTGACCACCAGATCGCTGGCACTCAACTGGCAGCCGGAATCGAGCATCAGGCGAGCGATTTGTTCGCGCAGTTCGAGGTTGCCGTGGATGTTGTCGTAATACAAACCGGGCATGTCCTGCCGCCGGCTGATTCGCGCCAGGTCGCGCAGCAGCGGCTTCATGGTCGGGCTGGTGATGTCCGGCATACCGCGGCCCAGCTGCACCACGTCTTTGCGCGGCACGGCGCGAATCAACTCCAGCACCTGGTCCCATTGGGAAATGTCCACCGGGTGCTGGGCCGGGCGACCGACTGCGGGTAAATCCGGCAGTTCGCGGCTGGCGGGAACAAAGTACCCGGACTTGGGCCGCGGCGTGGCCAACCCGCTGTCTTCCAGCACCCGATAGGCCTGCTGCACCGTGCTCAGGCTGACGCCGTGCTCGACGCTCAGCGCCCTTACCGAGGGCAGCCGGTCACCGGGGCGATAGAAGCCCTGTTCGATACGCGTGCCGAGCAATTCGGCGAGATTGACGTAAAGGGTCATGGTGCAGCCTCGACAGGTGTGATTCGGTTGACCAGTACAGATCGAGCGAAAAATCGGGATTCAGTGACGGAATCGGCAAAACTGTATTGAGTTAATACAGTTGCTTTGAATCTGTAATGCTTTTGCTCACCCACGCATCATGGAACCTCTGGCTACCCAAGTAAACAGGAGCACCCAAGATGAACGGTTTGAGCGATGTGCGGCTGACGTTACACAGTCAGGAACTGGCGGCAGGGCAGAACAACGGCACGCGGGAGGCGAGCATGCGCGATGCGGCGTCCGGCCAGAATCGTTGGGATCTGTTCTGGCGTCGGCTGCATACGCGCAAGGCGTTGCTGGCGCTGACGACTGACCAGCTCAAGGATGTCGGGCTGACGCGGGAGCAGGCGCTGGAGGAGGGGCTGAAGCCTTTCTGGCGGATCTGAAATTTGCAGTGTTCTTTCGGGCCTCTTCGCTGGCAAGCCAGCTCCCACAGGTTTCGGTGGTGAACACAAATCTTGTGAACACCAGTAATCCCCGTGGGAGCTGGCTTGCCAGCGAGGCGTCAGTTCTGATGCCGCCAATCCTTCACACCAACTCTTTCAACCGATGCCACAACATCCCCAGCGCCAGTAACGGCGAGCGCAAATGCCTGCCGCCGGGAAAGGTGATGTGTGGCACCTTGGCAAACAGATCGAAGCCGCCACTGTGCTGACCGCTGATGGCTTCGGCCAGCAGCTTGCCGGCGAGGTGCGTCGCATTCACGCCATGACCGGAATAGGCTTGGGCGTAATACACGTTCGGCTGGTCCTTGAGTCGTCCGATCTGCGGCAGGCGGTTGGCGCCGATGCCGATCATGCCACCCCATTGATAGTCGATCTTCACCCCAGACAGTTGCGGGAAGACCTCCAGCATTTTCGGACGCATGTACGCGGCGATGTCTTTCGGGTCGCGTCCGGAGTAATGGCAGGCGCCGCCGAACAGCAGGCGCCGGTCAGCCGAAAGCCGGTAGTAGTCCAGGGCCACCCGCTGGTCACAGACCGCCATGTTCTGCGGCAACAAGGCGTGGGCCTGTTCTTCGCTCAGGGGTTCGGTGGCGATGATGTAGCTGCCGGCGGGCAGGACTTTGCCGCTCAGTTGCGGGTTGAGGTTGTTGAGGTAGGCATTGCAGCCCAGCACCAGGGTTTTGGCGCGCACCACACCCTCGGCGGTATGCACCTTGACCTCGGGGCCATAATCGATGCGCGTCACGGCCGATTGCTCGAACAGTCGGACCCCCAGCCGTTGTACCGCTGCGGCTTCGCCCAAGGCCAGGTTCAGCGGATGCAGGTGCCCCGAACCCATGTCGATCAGGCCGCCGACGTAACGCGTGGAGCCGACCACGGTGTGCATCTCGTGGACTTGCAGCAATCGTGTCTCGAAGCGATAACCGAGACCGCGCAGTTCTTCGGCATCCTCGGCGAAACCTTCAAGGTCGCGGGGTTTGTTGGCGAGGTCGCAGTAGCCCCAGGTCAGGTCGCAGGGGATCTGGAAGCGCTCGACCCGTTGCCGGACGATTTCCACGGCTTCCAGGCCCATGAGTTTCATTTGCCGCACGCCTTCGACACCGATGACGTTGGTGAACTGATCGAGGCCGTGGCCGACGCCGCGAATCAGCTGCCCGCCATTGCGTCCACTGGCGCCCCAGCCGATTCTGTGGGCTTCGAGCAACACCACGCTGAGGCCGCGTTCGGCCAGCTCAAGCGCCGTGTTCAACCCCGAGAACCCCCCACCCACCACGCAGACATCCGCCAGCACTTCGCCTTTGAGCGCAGGGTGCTCGGGCTGCGGCAGGCTGCTGGCGGCGTAGTAGGAGGCGGTGTGGTTCGCAGCAGGCTGTTGAGCACGGGCAATCATGTGCGTGATCCTGATTCTGATGTTTAGAAAATTTGACGGAGCATAAGCCGGACCTTCCCGGGCGGGCAACATTGGTCGGTTGGTGCTGTCTGGATCGGGGCTTTTGCGTCAGAATCCCGTTCTATTCCGCTATCGGTCACCGCTGCAATGAGCTGCAACAGCCAGACAATCCGCACCTTGCGCCAGCAGATTCCCTCGTTCGAGTGCGTTCCCGGCTGCCATGACTGCTGCGGGCCGGTGACCACCTCGCCCGAAGAAATGTCACGCCTGCCGCGCAAGACCCGTGCCGAGCAGGATGCCGCGATGGAAGAGCTCAACTGTGTGCATCTGGGGCCAAACGGCTGCACCGTGTATGACGAGCGGCCGCTGATCTGCCGGTTGTTCGGCACCACCAGGACATTGCCGTGCCCCAATGGCCGCGGTCCGGTGGAGCTGATTCATCCGAGGGTGGAGAAGCAGGTGTTCGAGTACATGGCTTCGAACCGACAGGTGCTGGTCTGACCATCCCGTAAATCAGTTCACCGAGTCGACCCCATCGCGGGCAAGCCCGCTCCCACAGGATCACCACTGTACCTGTGGGAGCGGGCTTGCCCGCGATGGGGCCGGTTCTGACACCGCAAATTTCAATCCGGAATCGGCAGGGTCAAACTCTCCTTCACCTCTTCCATCACGATATAGCTCTTGGATTCCCGTACATGAGGAAGCTTGAGCAGGATATCGCCCAGCAACTTGCGGTACGAAGCCATCTCGGAAATCCGCGCCTTCACCAGGTAGTCGAAATCCCCTGATACCAGGTGGCACTCCAGTACATGGGGCAATTTCAGCACCGCACGTCGGAACTCTTCGAAAGTATCACCGGATTTGTAATCCAGGCTGATCTCGACGAACACCAGCAGACTACCCTTCAGATGCTGGGGATTGAGCCTGGCGTTGTAGCCCATGATTATCCCTTCGCGCTCCAGACGCCGGACCCGCTCAGTACAGGGCGTGGTCGAGAGCCCGACTTTTTCCCCAAGCTCCGTAAAAGAAATGCGCCCGTCCGCTTGCAGGATCCGCAAGATATTGCGGTCGATCTTGTCCAGCTCACGTTTGGTCTGAGTGTTGGTACGCATAGGGGATGCGCCTCCGTGAAAAGGGTTTTTGCCGAGAATTGTCGCCAAATATAGGCGTTTATATAGTGAAAAGCACTGGCAAATCTTTTTTACACTGCGCGCATCTGCAGCTCTGAACAACAAACGTCAGCGGTTCGCCGCGATGAGGGATATGAAAATGCGCGTCATGGTCTTGGGTAGCGGCGTCATCGGTACCACCAGTGCTTATTATCTGGCCCGTGCCGGGTTTGAAGTGGTGGTCGTGGACCGGCAGCCGGCTGCTGCCATGGAGACCAGTTTCGCCAACGCAGGCCAGGTCTCGCCGGGTTATGCCTCGCCGTGGGCCGCGCCGGGCGTGCCGCTCAAGGCCATCAAGTGGCTGTTGCAGCGCCACGCGCCGCTGGCGATCAAGGCCACTGCCGACATCGACCAGTACCTGTGGATGGCACAGATGCTGCGCAACTGCACCGCCAGCCGTTACGCGGTGAACAAGGAGCGCATGGTCCGTCTGTCCGAGTACAGCCGTGACTGCCTCGATGAACTGCGCGCCGAAACCGGCATCGCCTACGAAGGCCGTAGCCTCGGTACCACCCAACTGTTCCGCACCCAGGCGCAACTGGACGGCGCCGCGAAAGACATCGCCGTGTTGAAAGAGTCCGGCGTGCCGTTCGAGCTGCTCGACCGCGACGGCATTGCCCGCGTTGAGCCGGCGCTGGCCAGCGTCACCGACATCCTCGCCGGTGCCCTGCGCCTGCCGAACGACCAGACTGGCGACTGCCAGATGTTCACCACCAAGCTCGCCGAGATGGCCGCCAACCTCGGCGTGCAATTCCGTTTCGGCCAGGACATTCAGCGCCTCGACTTCGCCGGTGACCGCATCAACGGTGTGTGGATCGACGGCAAGCTGGAAACCGCCGACCGCTACGTGCTGGCTCTGGGCAGCTACTCGCCGCAGTTGCTCAAGCCGCTGGGGATCAAGGCGCCGGTGTACCCGCTCAAGGGCTACTCCCTGACTGTGCCGATCACTAACCCGGCGATGGCCCCGACCTCGACCATTCTCGACGAGACCTACAAGGTCGCGATCACCCGTTTCGACAACCGCATCCGCGTCGGCGGCATGGCTGAAATCGCCGGTTTTGACCTGTCGCTGAACCCGCGCCGGCGTGAAACCCTGGAGATGATCGTCAACGATCTTTATCCTCAGGGCGGCGATCTGGCCCAGGCCGATTTCTGGACCGGCCTGCGTCCGACCACCCCGGACGGCACCCCGATTGTCGGCGCCACCCCGTTCAAGAACCTGTTCCTGAATACCGGTCACGGCACGCTCGGCTGGACCATGGCCTGTGGCTCCGGTCGCTTGCTGGCTGACCTGATGGCGAAGAAAAAGCCGCAGATCAGCGCCGAAGGCCTCGATATTTCCCGTTATGGCAGCAAAACCCAGGAGTCTGCAAAGCATGTCAGTCCAGCGCCAGCTCACCAATGAGCGCATGAGTCAGATCGTCACCCATAACGGCACGGTGTACCTGGCCGGGCAAGTTGGCGACGACTTCAACGCCGGGATTGAACAGCAGACCCGCGACGTGCTCGCCAATATCGAACGCTTGCTTGATCTGGCAGGGACTGACAAACAGAATCTGCTGTCGGCGACGATCTACCTGAACGACATCGAGGCGCACTTTGCCGGCATGAATTCGGTGTGGGACCAGTGGCTGCCAAAAGGCAGCGCCCCGGCCCGCGCCACCGTCGAAGCGAAGATGGCCAAGCCGAGTATCCTGGTCGAGATCTCCATCGTCGCCGCGTTGCCGTAGGTTTTAACGATCCCTCTCCCGGTGCTGTTGGCGGTTCACGCTACCAGCCAGCACCGGTTTTTCTTCCCGATAACCCGACCAGAAGTCTGCCGCCATGCGTCCTGCCCGTGCCCTGATCGACCTTCAAGCCCTGCGCAACAACTATCGAATCGCCCGTGAACTCACGGGGGCCAAAGCCCTCGCGGTGATCAAGGCCGATGCCTATGGCCATGGCGCGGTGCGTTGCGCCCAGGCGCTGGAAGCCGAGGCGGACGGGTTTGCCGTGGCCTGTATCGAAGAGGCGCTGGAGCTGCGAGCGGCAGGCATCCGTGCGCCGGTCCTGCTGCTGGAAGGTTTTTTCGAAGCCGATGAGCTGTCATTGATCGTCGAGCACGATTTCTGGTGCGTGGTGCATTCGCTGTGGCAGCTCGAAGCCATCGAAAAAGCCTCGTTGAGCAAACCGATCACCGTGTGGCTGAAACTCGATTCGGGCATGCACCGCGTTGGGCTGCACCCGGCGGATTATCAGGCGGCCTATCAACGGCTGCTGGCCTGCGGCAAGGTCGCGAAAGTCGTGCTGATGAGCCACTTTGCGCGTGCCGATGAACTGCACGAACAGGCCAGCACAGACCAGGTGGCGGTGTTTGAAGCCGCGCGCAAGGGCTTGTCCGCCGAGGTCAGCCTGCGCAACTCGCCGGCGGTGCTCGGTTGGCCGCAGATTCACAGCGACTGGGTGCGCCCCGGCATCATGCTCTATGGCGCCACGCCGTTCGAAGAGGCCAATGAAGTGGCCTCGCGCCTGCAACCAGTGATGACCCTGGAGTCGAAAGTGATCAGCGTCCGCGAGCTGCCGGCTGGCGAGCCGGTCGGTTACGGTGCCAAATTCATCACCCCTAAACCGATGCGCATTGGCGTGGTGGCCATGGGTTATGCCGACGGCTACCCGCGTCTGGCACCGACCGGCACGCCAGTGCTGGTTGCCGGGCAGCGCAGCCAGCTGATCGGTCGGGTATCGATGGATATGCTCTGCATCGACCTGACCGATGTGCCGCAGGCCGGCCTGGGTTCGACCGTCGAGTTGTGGGGCAAAAACATCCTCGCCAGTGATGTAGCCATGGCCGCCGGGACGATTCCTTATCAGATTTTCTGCAACCTGCGCCGGGTGCCACTGCTCTATTCCGGGGCTTAGTGCGCAAGGCTCGAGACCGGAAGTCGCCTCGCTGAGCAGGATTCAGGTCAAGGTGTTGTAAATACTGAACGCTGTCGCCATGATAACGCTCACTATTCCAACAATCTGAATCCTGGAGGCGCAAGCTTTGGACGTCGGTGAACGACTGCAATCCATCCGTAGGCTCAAAGGCCTTTCCCAGCGTGAGCTCGCCAAACGGGCGGGTGTCACCAACAGCACCATTTCGATGATCGAAAAGAACAGCGTGAGCCCTTCGATCAGTTCGCTGCGCAAAGTGCTGGGCGGGATTCCCATGTCCATGGTCGAGTTCTTTTCCGAAGAAATCCTGCAGGAAAAACCGACCCAGATCGTCTACAAGGCCAACGAGCTGATCGACATTTCCGATGGCGCCGTAACCATGAAACTGGTCGGCCGGGCGCATCCGAGCCGCGCCATCGCATTCCTCAACGAAATCTACCCGCCAGGCGCCGACACCGGTGACGAGATGCTCACCCATGAGGGCGAGGAGACCGGCATCCTGGTCGAAGGAAAACTGGAACTGGTGGTCGGTCTGGAAACTTTTGTCCTCGAAGCTGGCGATAGCTACTACTTTGAAAGTACCAAGCCACACCGTTTCCGGAATCCGTTCGATGCGCCTGCGCGACTAATCAGCGCAGCCACACCGGCGAATTTCTAAGAAAAGAGGCGTCCTGCCAGCATCACAGAGGCGCCCGGGCCGTTTTTCCGCCGCAGCCTAAGACCCTTGCGACTTTGGGGTTGTTTCAGTGCGACGGGCTTACCGCTATACTTGCGCCCGCCTGCGAACCGTGGCCGTAGGCGTGACTAGCCACCATTGAGGGTGAACGCGTGAACCTAATTATGAAAATGCTGGCTGCACCAGCAACCGTATTGGCCCTATGGGCTGTCAGTGTCAGCGCTCAAGCTGCGACCAACGACGATATTGCCAAACGCCTTGAGCCAGTAGGCCAGGTTTGTGTTCAGGGTAAAGAGTGCAAGGGCATGGAAGTCGCCGCTTCCGCCGGCGGCGGTGGCGGTGCGAAAACCCCGGACGAAGTGATTGCAAAACATTGCAACGCTTGCCACGGTTCAGGCCTGTTGGGCGCACCGAAAATTGGTGATGCCGCTGCCTGGAAAGAGCGTGCCGACCACCAGGGCGGCCTCGACGGCATCCTGGCCAAGGCCATTACCGGTGTTAACTCGATGCCGCCTAAAGGCACCTGCGCCGACTGCTCCGATGCCGAGCTCAAAGGCGCCATCCAGAAGATGTCCGGCCTGAAATAAGCCAGAATCTTGCTGCTGAAAAGCCGCTTTCGAGCGGCTTTTTTGTGCCCGCCGTTTCAACGAACACCACCGCCCACCTGTAGGAGCGAGCCCGCTCGCGATGGTCGCCAACGATAACGCGGCGAACCTGATACCCCACGGCGTCTGTGAATCCATCGCGAGCAAGCTCGCTCCCACAGTTTTTATAGGCTGTTCATTGCAGCAAAGACCCGGCAAGCTCGGTCCAAGCCCAAGTCATGGAACGTGAGGGAGCAAGCGATGGTGCAGTTGTGTTCTATCGAGCAGGCGGTCGATGACGTCCTGGCGCGGTTGCCGGACCACATTCACATGGGGCTGCCCTTGGGGCTGGGTAAACCCAACCCCTTCGTCAATGCGCTCTACCGGCGTGTTGCGCAGCTGCCCGAGCGGCGCCTGACCATCTACACCGCGCTGTGCCTGGGCCGGCCACCCTTGGGTGACGGCTTGCAAAAGCGCTTCCTCGAACCCTTTGTAGAACGGGTGTTCGGCGATTATCCCGAGCTGGATTTCCTCGCCGACCTGCGTCGCGATCAACTGCCGGGCAACATCCACATCCAGCAGTTTTTCATGCAGCCCGGCAGCCTGCTCAACAGTGCCACGGCGCAGCAGGATTACGTCAGCAGCAACTACAGCCATGCAGCCCGGGACATCAATGCCGCCGGGTTGAACCTGGTCGCGCAGTTGGTCGCCAGCCATGCCGAGCATCCCGACCGCTTGAGCCTCAGCTGCAACCCGGACATCACCCTCGACCTGATGCCGATGATCGCCAGGCGCCGCGCCGCCGGAGAAACCATCCTGATGGTCGGCCAGGTGCACAACGATCTGCCGTACATGCCTGGCGATGCGGAGCTGGGCATCGACACGTTCGACCTGCTGATCGACCAGAAGGACAACACCACGCTGTTCTCCACACCGAACATGCCGGTCGGTTTCCAGGACCATTTCATCGGCTTGCATGCCAGCACCCTGGTACGCGATGGCGGCACCTTGCAGATCGGCATCGGTTCCATGGGCGATGCGCTGACGGCGGCGCTGCTGGCGCGGCAAGCCGACAGCGACGCTTACAAGGCATTGCTGGCCGAGGTGAACCTCAGCCAGTGGGCGCAATTGATCGAGCGCGAAGGCGGCATCGAACCCTTCGCCAAAGGCCTGTATGGCTGCAGCGAAATGTTCGTCAACGGCTTGCTGGTACTGGCGGATGCCGGGATCGTGCGGCGCAAGGTTTACCCGGACGTGACGACCCAACAGCAGGCCAATGCCGGAACCCTCGACGAAGCCGCGCAAACCGACGGCATCTCGGTGCATGGCGGCTTTTTTCTCGGGCCGCGCAGTTTCTACGATCGCCTGCGCGAGCTGCCGCAAAGCAAGCGGCTCGAATTCAACATGACCCGTATCAGCTACATCAACGAGCTTTATGGTCAGGAAGAGCTCAAGCGCTTGCAGCGTCTTGATGCGCGGTTCATCAATACCGCGTTCACCGTGACCTTGCTCGGTGCCGCGGTGGCGGATCAACTCGAAGACGGTCGTGTGCTCAGCGGTGTCGGCGGGCAGTACAACTTCGTGGCTCAGGGCCATGCGCTGCAAGGCGCGCGCTCGGTGTTGCTGCTGCGCAGCTGGCGCGAGTCCGCAGGCGACGTCAGCTCGAACATCGTCTGGGAGTACGGGCACTGCACAATCCCCCGGCACCTGCGGGACATTGTGGTCACCGAATACGGCATTGCCGATCTTCGTGGCAAAACCGATGCGGCGGTGATCGAGGCGCTGCTCAATATCAGCGACTCGCGTTTTCAGCAGGGGCTGATCGAGCAGGCGCAGAAAGTCGGCAAACTGCCGAAGGATTTCCGTCTCGATCCGCGCTTTACCGAGAACAGTCCACAACGATTGCAGGCGATTCAGGCCCGGCATCCGAATTTGTTTCCGGAGTATCCGCTGGGCTGTGATTTCACCGAAGTGGAGCGGGATGTGTTGCGGGCGCTGAACTGGCTCAAGAGCAAGTTCAAGCTGAGCGAGGTGCTGGAGTTGGGCAAGGCAGCGCTGGATGCACCGGAGCCTGCGGCGTTTCCCGAGCATCTGCAACGCATGCAGTTGAGCAAGCCGGAAGGGCTGAAGGAGGATTTGTACCAGCGGTTGTTGCTCAGTGGCCTAAAGGCAACCGCACAAGCTCAGCAACGCAAGTGATCCCTGTGGGAGCGGGCTTGCCCGCGATGGCGATATATCAGCCAACGTTTATGTTGAATGATATGGCCTCATCGCGGGCAAGCCCGCTCCCACAGGTTCTATATTGCAGCTGATTTATTCGATGAAGGTCACGACACCGCCGGCCAGCGATTTCACGCGAGCCAGCGACTCTACGCGATACCCCTGCGAATCCAGCTCCGCACGGCCACCCTGGAACGACTTCTCGATCACGATGCCCAGACCGGCAACGGTAGCGCCGGCCTGCTTGATGATCGAAATCAGCGCCTGGGACGCCTTACCGTTGGCCAAAAAGTCGTCGATGATCAGCACGCGGTCGCTGCTGGTCAGGTGACGCGGGGAGATCGCCACGGTGCTTTCGGTCTGCTTGGTGAACGAGTAGACGGTCGCCGACAGCAGGTTCTCGGTCAGGGTCAGGGACTGATGCTTGCGGGCGAAAATCACCGGCACACCCAGGTTCAGACCGGTCATGATCGCAGGCGCGATGCCCGAGGCTTCGATGGTGACGATCTTGGTGATGCCCGAATCCTTGAACAGCGTGGCGAATTCGTCGCCGATCAGCTTCATCAGGGCCGGGTCGATCTGGTGGTTCAGGAAGGCGTCGACCTTCAGGACCTGGTCGGAAAGCACGATGCCTTGTTCGCGGATTTTCTGGTGCAGGGCTTCCATGAAGCTGTCCTCTGTTGGCGCCTTGTGCGCCCTAAGGTTTTAAAAAAGTGGTCAATTCTAGCGCTTTAACATCGCGCGTATATCTGCCAATGCTGTGTTGCCGCGAACCGCTTTGACTTCGGGCGGCGTGTCGTCGTTGCCTTCCCAGGCCAGATCGTCCGGTGGCAGCTCATCGAGGAAGCGGCTCGGCGCGCAATCGATGATTTCGCCGTACTGCTTGCGCTTGGCCGCGAAGGTGAAGGCCAGGGTCTGGCGGGCGCGGGTAATGCCCACGTAGGCCAGGCGACGTTCTTCTTCGATGGTGTCGGCTTCGATGCTGGAGCGGTGCGGGAGGATTTCCTCTTCCATGCCCATGATGAACACGTAGGGGAATTCCAGGCCCTTGGAGGCGTGCAAGGTCATCATCTGCACGCCTTCGGCGCCGTCTTCCTCTTCCTGCTGACGCTCAAGCATGTCACGCAGGACGAGTTTGCCGATGGCGTCCTCGACGGTCATCTCGCCTTCTTCGTCTTTCTCCAGGGTGTTTTTCAACGCCTCGATCAGGAACCAGACGTTGCCCATGCGGTAGTCGGCGGCCTTGTCGCTGGAACTGTTGGTGCGCAGCCAGTTTTCGTAGTCGATATCCATGACCATGCTGCGCAGGGCCGAGATCGGGTCTTCGCCGGCGCACTGCTCGCGAACCCTGTCCATGAAACGCTTGAAGCGCGACAGGCGATCGGTGAAGCGGCTGTCCAGATGCTCGCCCAGGCCGATTTCGTCGGTGGCGGCGTACATCGAGATCTTGCGCTCGGTTGCATAGTTGCCGAGTTTTTCCAGCGTGGTCGAGCCGATCTCGCGGCGCGGCACGTTGATGACGCGCAGGAAGGCGTTGTCGTCGTCCGGGTTCACGATCAGGCGGAAGTAGGCCATCAGGTCTTTCACTTCCTGGCGCCCGAAGAAGCTGTTGCCGCCGGACAGGCGATACGGCACTTGGTGATGCTGCAACTTCAGCTCGATCAGCTTGGCCTGGTAGTTGCCGCGATAGAGGATCGCGAAATCGCTGTACGGGCGGTCGGTGCGCAAGTGCAGGCTGAGGATTTCCATGGCCACGCGCTCGGCTTCTGCGTCTTCATTGCGGCAGCGGATCACGCGGATCTCGTCGCCGTGGCCCATTTCACTCCACAGCTGCTTTTCGAATTCGTGCGGGTTGTTCGAGATCAACACGTTGGCGCAGCGCAGGATGCGGCTGGTGGAGCGGTAGTTCTGCTCCAGCATCACCACTTTCAAGGACGGGTAGTCGTCCTTGAGCAGCATCAGGTTTTCCGGGCGGGCGCCGCGCCAGGCGTAGATCGACTGGTCATCGTCACCCACCACGGTGAACTGGTTGCGTTTGCCGATGAGCATTTTCACCAGCAGGTACTGGCTGGCGTTGGTGTCCTGGTATTCATCGACCAGCAGGTAACGCACCTTGTTCTGCCACTTTTCGAGGATGTCGGCGTGCTCTTCGAAGAGCTTCACTGGCAGCAGGATCAGGTCGTCGAAGTCCACCGCGTTGAACGCCTTGAGCGTGCGCTGATAGTGGGTGTAGACGATGGCGGCGGTCTGTTCCTTGGGGTTGCGCGCGTTTTCCAGGGCCTGGGCCGGCAGGATCAGGTCGTTTTTCCAGGCGCCGATCATGTTCTTGATCTCGTCGACACCGTCGTCGCCCGAATATTCCTTCTGCATGATGTCGGTCATCAGGGCCTTGACGTCGGTCTCGTCGAAGATCGAGAAGCCCGGTTTGTAGCCCAGCCGCACGTGCTCCTTGCGGATGATGTTCAGGCCCAGGTTGTGGAAGGTGCAGACCGTCAGCCCGCGACCTTCACCGGCACGCAGCAGGGTGCCGACCCGTTCCTTCATTTCGCGGGCGGCCTTGTTGGTGAAGGTCATGGCGACGATGTACTGGGCGCGGATGCCGCAGTTCTGGATCAGGTGCGCGATTTTGCGCGTGATCACGCTGGTCTTGCCGGAGCCTGCACCGGCGAGCACCAATAGAGGGCCGCCGACGTAGTTCACGGCTTCTTGCTGCCGGGGATTGAGTCGGGACATACGTAAATTCAGGATTCAGTCACGAAATGGGCCGGCATTTTAACAGGCTCAGCGAATTGTGCTGCTCTGTCCGACTTGTGACGTACCACGCTATCTGTAATTGCCGGTTTTGTTACTTTCACGCAGGATGCGCAACGAATTTGCGGCTAATGTTCGTAATTCCGGATACAAAGGGCTGGTTTTGCTCACTGATGTCATTGTCATTGGTCATCGGAACGGCATAATGCCCGTCGCCTACATCTTTGCAGAGTCTAGGGAGCTAGCTTGTCTACGCCTGTCGAACCCTTGCGTTTGCTGCTACTGGCCGAAGAGCCAGCGTGGGCAGCGTTGTTGCGCGAGTGTCTGGCTCCGATGGGGAGCTCGGTTGTGCTCATCAGCGCGCCGAGTTGGGAGTCGGTCAGCAGCCTGTTCGATGACAACCGCAGCGCGGTGTTATTGACCATCCCGCAACTTCAACCGGCGCCGGGCCGTTGCAGCCTGCCGACGGTGTTGCTGCTCGACCATGAGCCACTGACCCCGCCCGACGGCGTAAGTGACTGGCTGGTGCGTGACCATCTCGACCCCGGCATGCTGCGCCGTTGCCTGCGCCATGTGCGCGAGCGTGGCGTCCTGGAAAACACCCTGCAACGCCTGGCCGAACAGGATCCGTTGACTGGCATCGCCAACCGCCAGGGCTTCCAGACCCTGCTGACAGCCCGACTGGCGGAAAACGACGGTCGTGGCCTGGCCCTCGGTCATCTCGACCTCGACAATTTCCGTTACGCCAACGACGCCCTTGGCCATCAGGCCGGTGACCGCCTGATCCTGCAAGTGGTGGCGCGGCTCAAGAGCCAGCTCGAGGCCGGCGATCAACTGGCACGCCTGGGTAGTGATGAATTCGCGCTGCTGATCGACACCCGCCGTGCACCCCAGCGTGCCGAGTGGATGGCCGAGCGCATCAGCGAAGCGCTGGCCGAGCCTTATTGGGTCGATGGCGAAAGCCTGCTGATCGGTTCCAGCCTGGGCATCGCCCACGCCCGGGCCCAGGCCGGCGCGGACCCGCTGATGTGGCACGCGCATATCGCCATGCAGCAGGCCAAAAGCACCCAAGGCTGCACCTTTCACATTTTCAACGAGCGCATCAACCGCAATGCCCGCAGCATCGCCGACCTCGAAACCGAGCTGCGCCGGGCGTTGCGTCGCGACGAGTTGGAACTGCACTACCAGCCACGCCTGAACCTTGAGGACGGGCAGATCGTCGGCCTCGAAGCCTTGGTGCGCTGGCGCCATGCCGAGCGCGGCTTGTTGCCGCCGAGCGAGTTCGTGCCGCTGGCCGAGCAGAGCGGCCTGATCGTGCCGCTGGGCTACTGGGTGATCTCCCGGGCCTTGCGCGACATGCAGGCGCTGCTTGAGCTGGGTTTGCCGCCGTTGCACATGGCGATCAACCTGTCGTTCCGGCAGTTCCAGGACAGTCAGTTGCTGTCGACCCTGAGCCGCCTGATCGCCGAGCGCGGCGTCGAGGCGCAGTGGCTGGAGTTCGAGCTGACCGAAACCGCGGTCATGCGCCGCAGCGACCTGGTCAAGCAGACCATGGACGCACTGGGGCGCCTCGGTGTGCGCTTCTCCCTCGATGACTTCGGTACCGGCTTCTCGTCGTTCGTGCACCTCAACAGCCTGCCGATCACCTTGCTGAAGATCGACAAGAGCTTCGTCGGCGGCATGGAACAGCGTGAAGAAAACCGCAAACTGGTCCACGCGATGATCAACCTCGCGCACAACCTCAACCTCGAAGTGGTCGCCGAAGGCGTGGAAACGCCGGAGCAACTGGATCTGTTGCGTGGGTTTGAATGCGACCAGGTGCAGGGATATTTGATCAGCAAGCCATTGCCGCTGGCCGAGCTGGTGGAGTATCTGACGTTTGGCTCCGGCGAGCAGCCGATGCTGGAAATCGTCAGCTAAGGCGCACAAGTCCCCTCGCCACAGGGCCCGCTCCCACAGGGGATCTCACTCTGCCTGAACTGCCTCGAATCGTTGTGACACCGGCTCGCGCCGAATCATCCCCTTCATCTTCCACTCAAACCCCAGGGTCAGACTCACCGCCGCGCACGCCAGCCCCAGCGCCAGGCCCCACCACACGCCCGTCGGCCCCCAGTGCAGGTGGAACGCCATCCACCACGCCGCCGGAGCGCCGAGCAGCCAATAGCAGCCCAGGCCGACCAGGAAAGTGGTCTTGGCATCCTTGAGCCCGCGAATGCAGCCCATGGCAATGGTTTGCACGCCGTCGAACAGCTCGAACCATGCCGCCACCGCCAACAGGCTCACCGCCAGGTTGATGACATCGCGAAACGCCGGGTCGTTGTGGTCGAGAAACAGGCCGACCAACTGGTTTGGCAATAGCCAGAAGACCATGGCGAAACACAGCATCGCCGCCGCCCCGAACGCAATGCCGACCCGCCCGGCCAGCCGTGCATCCAGCAATTGCCCGGCACCGTAGTGCTGACCGATGCGCATGGTGATCGCGTAGGAAATACCCGCCGGGACCATGAACGCTACTGAAACGATTTGCAGGGCGATCTGGTGTGCGCCCAGCTGCGTGCTGCCCATGGTGCCCATGCACAGCGCGGCGAAGGCAAACAGCCCGACTTCCACCGCATAGGTGCCACCAATCGGCAGACCCAGGCGCCACAGCTCCTTCAGATACTGCCGGTTGAGCCGCGACAGGCCCTGACGCAGCGGATAGGCCTCATAAGCCGGATGCCGCCGAATGTGCCACGCCAGCGCCAGCGCCATGAGGTTGGCGACGACCGCCGTGACCAGCCCGATGCCCATCAGCCCCGGTTTCGGCAGGCCGAACATGCCGGTGATCAACGCATAGTTGAGCAAGAAATTGGCGACCGTGCCGCCCACACTGATGACCATCACCGGCGTCGCCCGGCCAATGGCGCTGGTGAATCCGCGCAGGGCCATGAAGCTCAGGTAGCCGGGCAGGGCGAACGGCAGGAAGATCAAGAACTGCCCGGCCATCTGGACGTTGCTTTCGGTCTGGCCGAACAGCAAAAGCACCGGTTTGAGGTTCCACAGCAGCAACCCCGCGACCAGCGCCATCAGCCATGCCAGCCACAACCCGGCCTGGGTCAACCGGGTAGCCCCGACGATATCGCCGGCACCCTGACGGATCGCCACCAGGGTGCCGACCGCCGCGATCACGCCGATGCA
Organism: Pseudomonas sp. S2_H10; assembly: GCF_054668285.1. NCBI lineage: Bacteria > Pseudomonadati > Pseudomonadota > Gammaproteobacteria > Pseudomonadales > Pseudomonadaceae > Pseudomonas > Pseudomonas sp. S2_H10. The sequence continues at coordinate 3,479,663 of NZ_CP162754.1, read as the reverse complement.
GAAAATCGACACGAACGAATAGGTCGCCGCACCGAGCCCGCCACCGGCCAGCGCTTCGGGGCTCAGGCGCGCCATCATCAGGGTGTCGGTGAGGACCATCAGCATGTGCGCCAACTGCGAGGCAATCAGCGGCCCCGCCAGCCGCAGGATGGCCCAGAGTTCAGTACGTGCTGGATGCTGCATGGTCATCACGCTCGATTATCAAAGGAAACAGGAAAGCACCGATTCTCGGCGCTTTGCGGGGAATGCACAAAGGGATAAAAAGGATGGGTTACATGATTAAAACTCATGCTTGGTAACTTTCTGATAGGGTTGCCGAATCCCGCTATAGGAGCTTTCCGAATGTCACGTCGTCTTCCTCCCTTGTATGCCCTGCGCGCATTCGAAGCGGCGGCGCGGCACAGTTCGTTCACCCGGGCGGCCGAGGAGTTGTCGATTACCCAGAGCGCGGTCAGCCGGCATATTCGTACGCTCGAAGAGCATTTTGCCTGCCGCTTGTTTCATCGCAGTGGCCGCAACCTGCAACTGACCGAGTCGGCGCGCCTGCTGCTGCCGGGCATTCGCGAAGGCTTCACGGCCCTGGAGCGCGCCTGCAATACCTTGCGCGCCGAAGACGACATCCTGCGCATGAAAGCCCCGTCGACCCTGACCATGCGCTGGTTGCTGGCGCGCCTCAGTCGCTTCCGCCACTTGCAGCCCGGCAACGAAGTGCAATTGACCAGTGCGTGGATGGACGTCGACTCGGTGGATTTCAACGACGAGCCGTTCGACTGCGCCGTGCTCCTGGGTAACGGCCATTTCCCTCCGGACTGGGAGGCGAGCTACCTGTTCCCCGAGGAATTGATCCCGGTCGGTGCGCCCAACCTGCGGGATGACCAGCCCTGGGATGTCGAACGCCTGACCCATACCGAGTTGCTGCACCCGACGCCGGACCGGCGTGACTGGCGCAACTGGCTGGAGCGCATGGGCCTGGCCGAACAGGTGTCGCTCAAGGGCGGCCAGGTGTTCGATACCCTGGAGCTGGGCATGATTGCCGCTGCCCGGGGCTATGGCGTGTCCATGGGCGATCTGCTGATGGTCGCGGAGGATGTGGCCCAGGGACGCTTGAGCCTGCCGTGGCCGACCGCGGTGGCCAGCGGCTTGTGTTATTACCTGGTGTGGCCGAAAACCCGGCCCGGCGGCGAGCGCATGCGCCGGCTCAGCGACTTTCTGCAAAACGAAGTCCGATCCATGGAGCTACCGGATGTCGTGCACCTGAGCTGAAACGATGAAGCCGCCGCAATGACGGCTTCAGGCTATCTCCCGGTGAACCACTCAAGTATTCCCGTTTGCCGCCGAATATTGGCAAATGGAACCTTCGTTCAGGTCCCTCGTTTTCCCCCTACTACCGGAAATTTTGCCGAGTCTGCGTCGCGATCAGGATGATCCGCTCACTCGGCCAGGAGCTGTCATGTCTCAACCTCGCGCCCGCATCGCCTCTCAACTGGGACTCGCGCTCGCCGTGATACTGGCGATCGTCATCAGCGGCAGTACCCTGTTCGCTCTGCGTTCGCTGGACTCGGCCAACCTCGCGACCCGTGAGGAGCATCTGGCCAGCGAAGCCCGATTGCTGGCCGATCAGTTGAGCACCTTCCACGGCACCTTGCGTGAAAGCACTCAGCGCCTGAGCGGGTTGTTTGAAAAGCGTTTCAGCGCGGGCCTGAGCGTGCACCCGGATGAACCGGTCACCGTGGGTGGCGTGCAGACACCGGGTCTGCATCTGGGCAGTGAGGTGCTGAACAACAACTTCAACGAAGTCGACGAGTTCAAGCAAATGACCGCCGGTGTCGCCACGGTATTCGTGCGCAGTGGCGAGGACTTCATCCGGGTCAGCACCTCGCTGACCAAGCAGGACGGCAATCGCGCGATCGGCACGCTGCTCGATCATGCTCATCCGGCCTACGCGCGCCTGATGGCAGGGCAAAGCTACGTGGGCCGTGCGCTGTTGTTCGAACGTTCCTACATGACGCAGTACACGCCGGTGCGCGATAACAGCGGCAAAGTCATTGCGGTGCTGTTCGTGGGGTTCGATTACACCGAAGCGCAGAACGCGCAATTCGACAACCTCAAGCGCTTCCGCATCGGCCAGACCGGCTCCCTGGCGCTGCTCGACGAGCAAAACAAATGGCTGGTACCCATCGCCGGTGTCCAGGCACTGGATCAGGCCGTCCCGACCATCGCCAGCCTGGCGAAAACCCCGGGCCAGGGTGAGTTCTGGAGCGATAGGGGCGAAGACTTCTACAGCCTGACCGTGCCGTTCGAAGGGGGACCGTGGTCGGTGGTGGCGAGCATGCCGAAAAGCGAAATTCGCGCGGTGACCTGGAGCGTCGGTCTCCAGTTGGCCATCGGCAGCTTGCTGGCCATGTTGCTGGCGGTGGGTTCGGCCGTCTGGTTGCTGCGCAGCAAACTGGCGCCCTTGGGTGATCTGGTACGTCAGGCCGAAGCTTTGGGCGCCGGCGATTTGAGCGTGCGCCTGAGCGTGTCGAGCAACGACGAGATCGGCCAGTTGGCCCGCGCGTTCAACCAGATGAGCCAAGCCTTGTCGACGATGGTTGAGCACATTCGCAAGGCTTCGGCAGAGGTCAACAGCCGTGCCCAGGCGTTGTCCGGTCTGTCTGGCGGCGCCTACGAGGGGATGGAGCAGCAGTCCGGCGAAATCACCAGCATGGCCGGCGCCGTGGAGGAGTTCAGCGCAACCTCCCTGAACATTGCCGACAACATGGGCAGCACCCAGCGCCTGGCTCAGGAAAATGCCGAGCAAACCCGAATCGGTCGTACCTCGATGGACGAAGCGTCCTCGTCGCTCGAGCAAATCGCCGGTGCGTTGAACAGCACCGCGACAGTGATCAATACCCTGGGCCAGCGCTCCCAGGAAATCGGCGGCATCGTCGGCGTGATCACCTCGATTGCCGAACAGACCAATCTGCTGGCGCTCAACGCCGCCATCGAAGCGGCGCGTGCTGGCGAGCAGGGCAGGGGATTTGCGGTGGTGGCCGATGAGGTTCGCAACCTGGCATCCCGTACCCGCGAGGCCACGAACGAAATTTCCGGCATGATCCAGAGCATCCAGCAGGAAACCGGCAACGCTATCAGCACCATGGAGCAGGGCAATGTGCTGATGCAGGAAGGGCTGTCGCGCAATGCCAACGTGGCTTCGGCGCTGGCGCGGATTGACGAGCAAAGTCGTTCGGCCGGTCAGCAGTTCACGGCAATCACCACCGCAACGCAGGAGCAAAGCAGCACCGCGACCTTGCTCAGCAGCAATCTGCAAAGTATTGCGCTGGCCAACAGTGAGCAGCGGGAGGTGGTTTCCAATCTCGCGGTGACTGCGAAAGAGTTGGAATCATTGGCGGCGGACTTGCGTTCAGAGGTTGATCGCTTTCGTTGATGTGCCGCTGAAATCGCCATCGCGGGCAAGCCACGCTCCCACAGGATTTTTGAACGACGCAGAACCTGTGGGAGCAACTGTCTTCAGCACTTATTGAGTCGCAGGCCGATACTGCAACGCCTCCGCCAGATGCGCTCGGCTGATCGCATCAACCTGTTCCAGATCCGCCAGCGTTCGCGCCACCTTGAGCAAACGGTGCGCCGAACGCAGTGAAAGGGTCAATCGTTCACAGGCGGATTCAAGCCAGTGCTCATCGACTGTGGATAACTTGCAGTGCCGACGCAGCCCCGGCAAATCCAGAAACGCATTGGCACAGCCCTGACGTTTCTGCTGGCGTTCACGTGCCTCGGCAACCCGCTTCGCAGCGCTCGCACTGTCCTCTCCTGGCTTCGTCGCCGGATTCAACGCCGTGGCTTCCCGGGCGACGGTCAGATGCAGGTCGATGCGATCCAGCAGCGGCCCCGAGAGTTTGTTGCGATAACGCTGCACCATGTCCGGCGTGCAGGAACAGCGTCCGCTCGGCTCGCCAAGATATCCACAGGGGCACGGATTCATTGCCGCCACCAATTGAAAACGCGCCGGAAAACGCACGCGATCCTTTGCTCGGGAGATCACGATATGCCCCGATTCCATTGGCTCCCTCAGGACTTCCAGGACTCTGCGTTCAAACTCGGGAAGCTCGTCAAGAAACAAGACGCCGTGGTGGGCGAGGGTAATTTCACCCGGTTGCGGTTTCGAACCGCCACCCACCAAAGCGGGGCCGGAAGCGGAGTGATGGGGCTGGCGAAAAGGGCGCTGCGGCCAGTGGCGCAAAGGTACACAACTGGTGACCGATTGAATCGCCGCCACTTCCAGCGCCTCGCTTTCGCTCAGCGGCGGCAGCAATCCGGGCAAGCGACTGGCCAGCAAGGTTTTTCCGGTCCCTGGAGGTCCGCTCAACAGCAGGTTGTGAGCGCCTGCTGCCGCAATCAGCAACGCCCGCTTGGCCGCAAGCTGCCCTTGCACTTCATTCAGATCGGGATAGGGTTTGCTGGCGCAGATCAGTCCGTCGGAAGCATAAGGTTCGATCGGTGTATGCCCGTTGAAGTGCGCGACGGCCTCCAGCAAATGGTCGACAGCAATCACTTTCAGTCCCGACGCCAGGCACGCTTCTTCCGCGTTCGCCCGCGGCACCATCAGCCAGCGCCCGGCCTTGCGCGCCGCCAGCGCCGCCGGCAACACCCCTCGAACCGCCCGCACCGCACCTGACAGTGCCAGCTCCCCCAGGCACTCGACGTCATCCAGTGTCAGGGTCGGCACCTGCACGCTGGCCGAGAGAATCCCCAGGGCAATCGCCAGGTCGAACCGCCCGCCATCCTTGGGCAGATCTGCCGGTGCCAGATTCAAGGTGATCCGTCGTGCCGGAAACTGCAGCCCGGAATTGATGATCGCACTGCGCACCCGATCCTTGCTTTCCTTTACAGCCGCCTCGGGCAACCCAACCATGGTTAGCGACGGCAAACCATTGGCCAGATGGACTTCAACAGTAACGGCAGGCGCCTCCACGCCGACCTGGGCGCGGCTGTGGACGATGGAGAGGGACATGGTCGTTCCTTGAGCTAAACGAGGGCCGCTTCCTGCGGGTTTTTCAAGGGTAGTCAGGGGATGGGGATTTTGCGTGGCGGGAGGGAAGGTGAACTTTCGCAGGATGTTGCGAGCTATCGCCGGACGGGCGGGCAGAAAAAAACCGCCATTCAGGCGGTTCTTCGGTAGACAGTTTCAGGCTCTTTTACCGGCAAGCAAGCCCGGAGGCTCAAGGTCTTTGCCGTGAGACGCAGCGACATCAAGAAATCGTTGTTGATTGGCTGAAATCTTGCCGCCTAGCCGAAGTGCTTCAGCATGATATTGAATGATGAGTAAAAGCTTGGCTTTTCGCTTTCTGTGAATCATGGACACCTCCTGTGCCTGGGAGTGAGATCGATACGATTTCTGGCTGTGTCTGCAATCGACCTACGAATTGCGCGCAGCCTGGATTGAGCGTGGTTGAACGTTAAATGCTCAAAGCGACTGCAAGACCCGTGAAGCCCGCTTCCACCACGGTTCTACCGGGCGTGTTGCCTGCGCCCGCTCTCTCATCATCTGCGGCACATCCTGCAGCCGAATCCACGGCTGGTTGTTCCAGTGCAGCAGGCTCAACGACATTTCCGGCCAATTGAGCAGGCTTAGTTGTGGGCGTTCGGTTGTGGTGGGGTGTTGGGCGTCTCGCAGGGCGGGGATGACTTCGTGGGTGAGCCATTCGCGCAGAGCTCGGTACTCGGGGCAGTAGTGGTAGACCAGTAATGCGTAGACGCCGGATTCGCTGATCAGCAGGGAGTTTTCGATGTGACCGTGGATGAGGGTTTCGGCTGTTTGGTATTGGTCGGGATCGAGTTTTCGGAGTTGGCGGTCGTTGAGGTAGATGCGTAGAAGTCGCCCTAGGTCGCTGGCGCTGAACCAGGGTTGGTTTTGTATCAGGAGGGCGTGGAGGTGGAGTTTGTGGCGGGTGAAGACGTGAGGGATTAGATAGTTTTCGTCCATCGAGCAGTACCCAAATTCGCATGAAGGAAGCTGCCGCTGATCGTCGCCAAACGAAAAGGGTGGCAGCCGTGCGCGGGTTGGCGAACCGGTGCATGCGAAAAACCGGCAGACCCGAAGGTCTCCCACGCCCAGCCGCCATAATTCGAGAAGGGAATAATGCCCAGTATCGAACGTGGTTGCGGTGCGTCACATGCTGTCCGGGTCGCCAAACCCGGTGCTGAATATTCAGCCGAGATGAGCTTAGGAACCGGGGCTTAGCGACGCAATCGGACGGCGGATGAGAACTTTGTAGGACGTTGCTTGGATTGTTGCGGGCTGAAGGTCAAAAGATCGCAGCCTGCGGCAGCTCCTACGGGAAAAGCTGAAGGTCGTGCCGACCTTCAATCGCGGGCAAGCCCGCTCCCACAGGGATTGGGGGTTACTCGGCGGGTGGATTCAGCTTCGCTTCCAACTCTGCCACCTTCGCCTCAAGGCTCTCCAGCCTTGCCCGCGTGCGCGCCAGCACAACCATCTGGCTATCGAACTCTTCCCGACTCACCAGATCCAGTTTGCTGAAGCCGCTTTGCAGCAACATTTTGAACTGGCTTTCGATTTCGGCTTTTGGCAGAGGGGTGTCGCCACTGAAGAGGCGGGAGGCGGTGCCGGTCAGGGCGTCGAGGAAGTCTTTTGGCGCGAGCATGGGCAATGTCCTGGAAACAATGGCGGGCAGTGTACCACGCAGTGTCTATAGTCATTTTCGCAGGCGGGAGGTGCACGCTTTTCGCGCATGGAGACGGACGGTGTCGCACCGTTGTTGTGCGTAACGTGCAGGGTGTTGTTGCGATGTCTCCACCATCATCCGGTAAACACTTGAAAACAGTCAGTTTTGTGGACATGGCAAGCTTTCTGCTTAGATGCAGGTGACCCATGCACTGATGCAGTCGCTGTGACGAATGCAGTGCGCCAGGCGGAACGCGGGGAGTGTTTCGCAGGAGCGGTTAGCTGGCGTCGGACGGGCAGGTAAGGCCGACGATGCGTTACAAAGCCAGGCACTGCGCTTAGACTTGAGACGGGTTTGTTTTCCTGGGGCAAGTCCACCAATTCGGGAGAGAGTTTTCATGAAGCTAGTCACTGCCATCATCAAGCCGTTCAAGCTGGACGACGTACGCGAGTCGCTGTCCGAGATCGGCGTGCAGGGCATTACCGTCACTGAAGTCAAAGGCTTTGGCCGGCAGAAGGGTCACACCGAGCTGTATCGCGGCGCGGAGTACGTGGTCGATTTCCTGCCCAAGGTGAAGATCGACGTCGCCATCGACGACAAGGATCTGGACCGGGTAATCGAGGCCATCACCAAGGCTGCCAACACCGGCAAGATCGGTGACGGCAAGATCTTCGTGGTCAATCTGGAACAGGCGATTCGCATCCGTACCGGCGAAACCGATACCGACGCAATCTAAGCCGCCACAAACCCAACGCCCCAGGAGAAAACAATATGACTCTGCGTAAATTCGCAGGGCTAGGAGCCCTGTTGTCTATCGTAATGCCCAGCCTTGCTTTGGCGGCAGACGAAGTGGCGGCTCCAGTCCTCAACTCCGGCGACACCGCCTGGATGTTGACCTCGACAGCCTTGGTGCTGTTCATGACCATTCCCGGCCTCGCGCTGTTCTACGGCGGCATGGTTCGGTCGAAAAACATTCTTTCCGTGATGATGCAGTGCTTCGCCATTACCGGTCTGATCAGCGTCCTGTGGGTCATCTATGGCTACAGCATCGCGTTCGACACCACGGGCATGGAGCAGGGCGTCGTCAACTTCAACTCGTTCTTCGGCGGCATGGGCAAGGCGTTCCTCGCCGGCATCACGCCAGCCAGCCTGACCGGTCCTGCGGCGCTGTTCCCTGAGGCAGTGTTCGTCACCTTCCAGATGACCTTCGCCATCATTACCCCGGCGTTGATCGTCGGCGCCTTCGCCGAGCGGATGAAGTTCTCCGCGATGCTGGTCTTCATGGGCATCTGGTTCACCCTGGTTTATGCACCGATTGCACACATGGTCTGGTCGGGTAACGGCGGCCTGATGTGGGATTGGGGCGTGCTCGATTTCGCTGGCGGCACCGTGGTGCACATCAACGCCGGTGTGGCCGGTCTGGTTGCCTGCCTGGTACTGGGCAAGCGCAAAGGCTTTCCGACCACGCCGATGGCCCCGCATAACCTTGGTTATACCCTGATGGGCGCGGCCATGCTGTGGGTCGGCTGGTTCGGCTTCAACGCCGGTTCCGCCGCTGCGGCCAACGGCACCGCCGGCATGGCGATGCTGGTAACGCAAATCGCTACCGCCGCTGCGGCACTGGGCTGGATGTTTGCCGAGTGGGTCACCCACGGCAAACCAAGCGCACTGGGCATCGCATCGGGTGTGGTTGCAGGTCTGGTCGCCATCACTCCGGCGGCCGGCACCGTAGGCCCGATGGGCGCTCTGGTGATCGGTCTGGCGGCTGGCGTGGTGTGCTTCTTCTGCGCCACCACCCTGAAACGCAAGCTCGGCTATGACGACTCCCTGGATGCCTTCGGCGTGCACGGTATCGGCGGTATCCTCGGCGCGATCCTGACCGGTGTGTTCGCCGCGCCGTCCCTGGGTGGCTTCGGCACCGTGACCGACATCGGCGCACAGGTATGGATTCAGTGCAAAGGCGTCGGCTTCACGGTGATCTACACCGCGATCGCTACGTACATCATCCTCAAGGTGCTGGATATGGTCATGGGGCTGCGCATCAACGAAGAAGAAGAAGCGGTCGGCATCGATCTGGCGCTTCACAACGAACGCGGCTACAACTTGTAAGCACGCGCATAAAAAACTGCCCGGCTTGCCGGGCATTTTTTTGTCTGAAATTTGTCATTGAAGGCTGAGCTGAAAGGTTTTTTCCTACAGGTTTTACGATGTTTACGTCGGGTGTTTTTGTGCCGTCGAAGGCTTACAGGATTGAAGGAATATTAGGGCCTTTGTTTTTTCCCAGAGCGCGCTAGAATGCGCCCCGAACGTGCGGAGAACTGTATGTGGCAACAGACTCTGATTACCTTGCGGGCGAGGCCCCGGGGCTTTCATCTGGTAACGGACGAGTTACTCGCCGGCCTGCCTGAACTCAAGGCGTGTCGGGTCGGTCTGTTGCATTTGTGGCTGCAGCATACCTCGGCGTCGTTGACCATCAACGAGAACGCCGATCCGGCGGTACGTCGCGACTTCGAACGGTTTTTCAATCGTCTGATCCCACAAGGAACAGACGGCTATGAGCATAACGACGAAGGCCTGGACGACCTCCCGGCGCACTTCAAGGCCAGCGTGCTTGGCTGTCAGCTCAGTTTGCCGATTGCGGCAGGCCGGCTGGCGTTGGGGACCTGGCAAGGCGTTTATCTGGGCGAGCACCGTGATCATGGCGGTGCCCGTAAAGTCCTCGCCACCGTGCACGGTGAAGAGGCATAGCCGCTGGTCAGCAGCGGCTGTTGATTTTTTTCCCGCAGCCTTCGACAGAGGGCAAAGCTGGGCTATAACTAATCTGCTTTTCGCAAGTCATGAGGTAGAACATGAGCGACGATGATCTGGAAAACGACGACCTCGAAGTAGGCGACGACGACGAAACCGAAGAAGGTCTGGAAGCAGCGGCGGAAGACGTCGCTGAAGACGACGGCGGTGATGCGCCGGTTCCGACCGCCAAAGGCAAGGCCAAGGCAGCGGTATCGGTCGATGAGCTGCCGAGTGTCGAAGCCAAGAACAAGGAGCGCGACGCTCTCGCGCGGGCCATGGAGGAGTTTTTGGCGAAGGGTGGCAAGGTGCAGGAAGTGGAGGCCAATGTGGTCGCCGATCCTCCCAAGAAGCCTGACAACAAGTATGGCAGCCGGCCTATCTGAGCCTGTTGCCCGCTTGCTGAAAAAGCCCGCCGTCGCTGCGGGCTTTTTCATGCCTGAAACAAAACCCTCAGGCCTGACGTAATCTCTGTAGGAGCCGGCTTGCTGGCGATGGCGACAAGTCAGCCAACATTATTGTTGAATGATAAAACGCATTCGCCAGCAAGCCGGCTCCTACAGATTCGATGTTGCGCCGCTATTCCACCGCGCCAACAACGCCGGCAACTCGGTCAGGCTGCGGATCTCGGCATCCGGCAAGCGCTCCGCTTCCCAGGTCTTGCCCGCCGGGTTGAACCAGATTGCACGCAGCCCCGCCTGCTGTGCCCCGGCAATGTCGTCGCCCGGATGATCGCCGATGTGCACCGCGGTTTCGGCGGTTGCACCACCCCGTTGCAACGCCTCATGAAACAGTCGTGCATCGGGTTTGGCGATGCCGATGTCTTCGGCGCACAACGCAAACTTGAAGTAATCCGCCAGCCCCAGCCGCCGCACGTCAGCGTTGCCGTTGGTGACCACGCCTAGGGCGTAGTGGTTGGCCAGCGCTTCCAAAGTCGGTTGCACCTCCGGGAAGATTTCCAGCTGATGTCGGGCATGCAGAAACACTTCGAAGCTCTGGTCGGCCAGGTCTGACGCTTGTGCGTGGGGGTAACCGGCTTCTTCCAGGGCCTGGAACAACACGCGCCGGCGCAGGGCGCTGATGCGGTGCTTGAGGTTCGGCTCGATGCTCAGGATGCGTTCGCGGATGGCCCACAAATGTTCTACCGGCACAGCCCCCAGATTGGGCGCGTGCTCGGTCAGCCATGCACGCAAAACGGCTTCGGCGCTGACGATGACGGGGGCGGTGTCCCACAGGGTGTCGTCGAGGTCGAAGGTGATCAACTGAATGCTCATGAATCGTCGCCTTTCATGCGTTTGGCCCGTGGGTGGGCGCTGTCATAGACCGTGGCCAGGTGCTGGAAGTCCAGGTGGGTGTAGATCTGCGTGGTCTTGATGTCCGAGTGCCCGAGCAGTTCCTGCACCGCGCGCAGATCCTGGGAGGATTCCAGCAAATGGCTGGCAAAGGAGTGCCGCAGCATGTGCGGGTGGAGGTTTTGCCCCAGTTCGCGCTCGCCGGCAGCCTTGACCCGCACCTGGATCGCTCGCGGTCCGAGACGTCGACCCTGTTGGCTGACAAACACTGCATCGTCCGCCGGGTTAGCCATGGCTCGAAGTGGCAGCCACTGCTCCAGCGCCTCGCGGGCTTTTTTTCCTACCGGCAGCACGCGGGTCTTGCTGCCTTTGCCGAGCACCTGGACCATGCCGTCGGCGAGGTCGAGCTGATCGAGATTGAGCCCCGTCAGCTCCGATAGCCGCAGTCCGGAGGAGTAGAACAATTCCAGAATCGCCTGGTCCCGACGTGCCAGAAAATCATCTTCAACGCCGCCCTCAAGCAGTTGCAGGGCACGGTCGGTGTCCAGGGTTTTCGGCAGGCGACGTTCACCTTTCGGCGGCGCCAGGCCATTGGCCGGATCGTGGTCGCACAGGCCTTCGCGGTTCAGGTAGTGATAAAGCCCGCGAACGGCGGACAGCAATCGCGCCAGACTGCGCGATGACTGACCCTGGGCATGCAGGCGGGCAATCAGGCTGCGCAGGCGCTGGATGTCCAGCGCCGCCCAGCTGCCGATGTTCTGTTTGACGCACCAGCCCAGTACTTTATCGAGGTCGCGGCGGTAGGCCGACAGCGTGTGCGGCGACACCTGTCGCTCACTGCGCAGGTGTTCGCAGTAAGCGTCCAGTTGCCGTTCCATGTTCAGCGTACCGAGCGCAGGGAGTTGTTGACCCGTGGCAGCACGCGGCCCATGACTTCGGCGATGTAGCTCAGGAACAGGGTGCCCACCGAGCTTTTGTAGTGCTGCGGGTCGCGGCTGGCGATGGCCAGGATGCCGTGAATGCCCTGATGGCTGATGGCAACGACTGCGGTGGAGCCGATCTGCTTGCGCTGCTCTTCGCCGAACAGGAAGTCCAGTTCATGCTCACGCAGGCTGCCGCTGACGCTTTTGTCTTCCGAGAGCAAGCCGCCGATGGCCACCTGTGCCTCGGCGTGAGTGGCCCAGCGGCCGACCGGCATGGCGTTGTCACCCAGCAGGATAAGGCTGACGAAGGGTACCTGGAACTCCTGGCGCAGGCTGTCTTCGACGCACATCACCACGTCTTCCAGGCTGGCGGCATCCATCAGCGCCAGGATCAGGCGACGGGTCTTTTCGAACAGCCGATCGTTGTCCCGGGCCACGTCCATCAAGTGAGAAAGACGGTGGCGCAACTCGATGTTGCGGTCGCGCAGGATGGTCATCTGACGCTCCACCAGCGACACGGTGTCGCCGCGCCGATGGGGAATGCGCAGGGACGGCAGCAGTTCTTCGTGCTCGACGAAAAAGTCCGGGTGAGCCTCCAGGTACGCGGCAACAGCCGCCGCCTCCAGGCTTTCGGACGGTGATTCGTCAGCTTGTCGTGCGGGTACCTGAGGCTTGTCGGTCATGGGTTTCGCTCACTCAAAGACGCACTTGTCCTTCGTATACACGCACTGCCGGGCCGGTCATCATCACCGGGTGGCCAGGGCCTGCCCATTCGATGGACAGGCGCCCGCCAGGCAGGTCGATCAATAGGGGCGAATCCATCCACCCCTGGCTGATCGCGGCCACTGCGGCGGCACAGGCGCCGGTTCCGCAAGCCTGGGTTTCCCCGGCTCCACGCTCCCAGACGCGCAATTGCGCGCGGCTCCGGTCGATGACCTGGAGAAAGCCGACATTGACCCGTGCCGGGAAGCGCGGGTGATGTTCGATTTTCGGTCCCAGTTCATGCACCGGCGCATTGTTGATGTCGCTGACCCGCAGCACGGCATGGGGGTTGCCCATGGACACGGCGGCCAGATCGACCGGCGTGCCGTCGACGTCGACCTGATAACTCTTGGCCTGCTCCGGCGCCTGGAACGGAATATCCGCTGGCACCAGGCGCGGGGCGCCCATGTTGACGCCGATCTGGCCGTCGTTACGCACGTCGAGCTCGATGATGCCGCTTTTGGTTTCGACGCGGATCAGTCGTTTTGCGGTCAGGCGCTTGTCGAGCACGAAACGGGCGAAGCAGCGCGCACCATTGCCGCACTGTTCCACTTCGGAACCGTCGGAGTTGAAGATCCGGTAGCGGAAGTCCACGTCCGGGTTGCTCGGTGCTTCGACGATCAGCAACTGGTCGAAACCGATGCCGGTATGCCGGTCGCCCCATTGCTTGGCATGCTTGGGCAGGATGTGCGCGTGCTGGCTGACCAGGTCGAGGACCATGAAGTCATTGCCCAGGCCGTGCATCTTGGTAAAACGCAGCAGCATGGTTTTACTCCGGCAGCAGGCTTTCGCCAGCAAACAACTCGGCTACCGTTTCACGGCGACGCACTTCAAATGCCTGATCACCGTCCACCAACACTTCGGCGGTACGACCGCGGGTGTTGTAGTTGGAACTCATGACAAACCCGTAGGCACCGGCCGAATGCACGGCCAGCAGGTCGCCTTCTTCCAGCGCCAGCTGACGATCCTTGGCCAGGAAATCGCCGGTCTCGCAGATCGGGCCGACGATGTCGTAGGCGCGGGCCGCGGATTGGCGCGGGCGCACGGCCGTGACGTCCATCCAGGCCTGGTACAGCGCCGGGCGGATCAGGTCGTTCATGGCGGCGTCGACGATGGCGAAGTCTTTGTGCTCGGTGTGCTTGAGGTATTCGACCTGCGTCAGCAGTACGCCGGCGTTGGCCACGATGAAGCGGCCCGGCTCGAACACCAGCGCCAGGTCACGACCGTCGAGACGCTCGCGCACGGCCTTGATGTAGTCGGCAGCCAATGGCGGCTCCTCGTCCTTGTAGCGCACGCCCAGGCCACCACCGAGATCGATGTGGCGCAGGTAGATGCCGCAATCGCCGAGGCGGTCGACCAGGCCCAGCAGGCGGTCGAGGGCGTCAATGAACGGTGGAAGGGTGGTCAGTTGCGAACCGATGTGGCAATCGACGCCGACCACTTCCAGGTTCGGCAGCTGCGCGGCGCGCACGTAAACGTCTTCGGCGTCGGCGATGGCGATGCCGAACTTGTTCTCTTTGAGACCGGTAGAAATGTACGGGTGGGTGCCGGCATCGACGTCCGGGTTCACACGCAGCGAAATCGGCGCGCGAACGCCCAGTTCGGCGGCGACCACTTGCAGGCGTTCCAGCTCGTCGGTGGATTCGACGTTGAAGCAGTGCACGCCGACTTCCAGGGCGCGACGCATGTCGTCACGGGTCTTGCCGACACCGGAGAACACGATCTTGTCGGCGCTGCCGCCAGCGGCCAGTACACGTTCCAGCTCGCCACGGGAGACGATGTCGAAACCGGCGCCCAGACGCGCCAGGACATTCAGTACGCCCAGGTTGGAGTTGGCCTTGACCGCGAAGCACACCAGGTGCGGCGTGCCGACCAGTGCATCGGCGTAAGCCAGGTACTGGGCTTCGATGTGTGCACGGGAGTAAACGTAGGTGGGTGTACCAAAGCGCTCGGCGATGGCAGACAGGGCAACACCTTCCGCGAACAGTTCACCGTCACGGTAGTTAAAAGCGTCCATGAGGTTCCCTTATTATTGGTAGACGTCGTGCTTGTGTGCTTTGGAGGCAGGCTGTTGCTGCGACGACTTGGCTTGCTCGACAGGGTCCTGGTCTTCATCGGGCAGGTACAGCGGGCCTTTTTGACCGCAGGCCGACACAAGGCAGGCAACCGCGAGGAGCGCAGCAAGGGAAGAGATCAGGCGCTTCATGGCGAAATCCTTGAAAATGCATTAATTGCGCCAGAGTATACCGGCCACCCGGCAGCTTGCCTATGCAACGGACCGCCCGTCCGGCGGGGGTTGGCCGCAAGCACATCGAACCCTGTGGGAGCGGGCTTGCCCGCGATAGCGGTGGTTCAGTCGACAATGATGTTGAATGTGCCGGCCCCATCGCGGGCAAGCCCGCTCCCACCGTTGCAGTGCCAGGCCTGTTGATTACGGTCCTTGGTCGTTATCCTTTGCAATCGACGGGGCTCGGTCGTATCTTGCGGCGCTTGAGCCTGATCAGACACTTTTTGAGGTTGCCGTAATGAGTTTGTCCGAAGCGCGTTTCCACGACCTGGTCGATGCCACCCAGCAAACCCTGGAGGACATCTTTGACGACAGCGACCTGGACATCGACCTCGAAAGCTCGGCCGGTGTGCTGACCGTCAAGTTCGAGAACGGCAGCCAGTTGATCTTCAGTCGCCAGGAACCTCTGCGTCAGCTGTGGCTGGCGGCGGTGTCCGGTGGTTTCCACTTCGACTACGACGAAGAAAGCGAGCGCTGGATGTGCGACAAGAGTGAAGAGCAACTGGGTGAAATGCTTGAGCGCATCGTCCAGCAACAGGCCGGTGTCGAACTGGATTTCGAAGGTCTGTAAGTCTGTGACTCAACCCGTTCCGGTCCGTGCGCCAAAGCCGCTATACAGCAATGTCAGCCCCGCAGTGCCGTCGCCGTGCAGCGGTGTATGCCGGCTGGACGAGCAGAAAGTCTGCCTGGGCTGCTTTCGCCATGTCGAAGACATCCGCGAATGGCGCTCGGCCGATGATCAGCGTCGACGGGTGATTTGCGCCGAGGCTGCTCACCGCAAATCCTTGGCATAAAGGCCGCGCGGAAGCTGTATCGCCCAGCTTGTATATTTTTTGAGCTGTGATAGTGTCCGGAAACGCCTCAACCCATCGAGGTTTATGAAAACCCCGCCTTTTTCTGGCGGGGTTTTGCTTTTTTCGTGCAGAAGAAAGGAGTCTGCCCAGATCATGACCGCACCTTCCATCACCCTTACCCGTCTGGACGTCCAGCGCCTGGAGCGCCTGATCGACAGCCTGGACGACACGTTGCCGGGCGTTATCGCGTTGCAAACCGAGCTGGATCGCGCCGATACAGTGGTCGGTCACGATGAAGTGCCGGCGGATGTCGTGACCATGAATTCCCGCGTGCATTGCCGCGAAGAAGGCAGTGGCAAGGACTACCACCTGACCCTGGTGTACCCCAAGGATGCGAATGCCGACGAAGGCAAGGTCTCGATCCTGGCACCGGTGGGCAGCGCGTTGCTCGGCCTGAAGGTTGGCCAGCATATCGACTGGCCGGCTCCGGGCGGCAAGACCCTGAAACTGACGCTGCTGGAAGTCGAATCGCAGCCGGCCAATGGCGGCGCGTTCCCCGAGTGACATCCCTTCAGACCTGATCGAGCGCCTCGTTCAATGCCTGCTCCAGGTCAGCTTTGTAACGCAGATACAGATGGGTCGAACTCTGCCCTTCACCGAGCAGGCCTGACAGGTCGAGATCGGTGATGTAGCAGCGATAGCGTTCGGTTTCCCGGCGCTGCCCGACGATTTCCCGGGCGACCACGCTGAACAGCTGGTCGCCATGCTCCAACTCGGAAAACTCCCGTTGATTGCAATACAACGTGACCTGCACCTGACCCGGTGCGGCTTTGCCGACGATCGCCTGCACGTCGTAGAACGGTTTGTTCACCGGTGTCTGCGGTACCGGTCGGGCCTCGATGCGACGCGCCCGGCCAGGACCTGACGGCAGCAACTGGCTATACAGGATGTCGAGGTTCAAGGGATGGGCTGCGTCCATCGGCAACAGGGCATCGCGACGGTACTGAATCGATTGCAGGAAGCGCTGCAGCGGCACCAGCAGGCTTTGCTCGTCGTGCCAGGGCAGGCGTTGCTGCCACAGGGCATTGAACTCATCGAGCACGTACAGATCAGCCTGATTCTCGTTGACCCGATAGAACACTTGAATGCAGTCCGGCTGGCCCGTCGGCAGAAACAGCGCAAGGTCGTGCTCTTGCAGTGCATTGGGGTCCAGGTGAAGCGGGCTGTAGCTGGCCATTTCCGCGCCCAGGTAATCGATCAGCGCCGGCAAGTTGGCCAGCGCGATGTGCTGGACCTGGCCCGGCACCAGCTCGAGCACGTGGTAGTGCTGCTGGACCTGGATCAGGTAGCGGTGATTGAGCCGGCTCAGCAGCAGGTTCTGCGCGGTATCGAGGATGTCTTCCACGCGCTGGGCGATGAACTGCGCGCGGTTGTGGCAGAAACAGCGCACCCGCAGCTTCGGCTGTTGCGGTCCGGCCGGCAGGTTGTTGAGATAGTCGCGGATGCAGTCGAGCAGAGCGTGGGGGCCGTCATAGCGAGCGACCAGCACTTCGTTCCAGCTATTGAGCGTGACCTGGTCCAGGGTCAGCACCAGATTTTCCCGGACGCCGGCGTAGCTCAGGGAGTCGGTGCGCTCGGTGGTCATGAGGATGTTCAGGTCACGATGGTGCTTGAGCGGATCGATGCCGACATTCACCAGGATCAGCACTTCACTCGGAACGCTGGCGCGCAACAGAGGCTCTTCGGCGACGGTGGGCAAGGGCAGGGCAATGGTCTGTTGCAGGCTGCCGAGCAGGTTGAACAGCTCGAATTCGCTCAAGTCGCTGGTGCCGGGGTGCAAGGCCAGGCGGGTACTGCTGTCGATCACGCCATTGCGGTGGCACCAGGTCAGCAGTTCCAGCAAGTGACGGCTGCGTTTGATCGGCGCGAAATGCTCCCACTCCAGCGCCGTCAGGCTGCCGTTATACAAACCCCATTGGCCTTGCCCCGGTTCTTTCTTGTTCGGCGCGTGCACCACCGTCAGGGTGTCTTCGGCCAGGTCCGGAGCGATACCGGGGTTGATGAACTCGACTTTGCCGGCCTTGCGCTCGAAGGCGGCGTACAGCCGACGGCCGAGGACGCTCAGGTCACGCTTGTTGATGCGGCTGACGGTTTGTTCGTGACGGGCAAACTGTGTGAGAAAGCGGTAGCTGTAGTTCAGCTCGTTGACCAGTGCCCGCCGCTCGGAGCTGACCTGACGGACCTTCCACTGGCTGCGGCTGTCGAGCAGGGCCAGTTGGCGCTGGTCCCAGTGCCATTCGTGGGCCAGGCGCTCAAGCAATGAACGTTGCCAGCTCTGGGTGCGACTGTTGCCGGTCAGTTTGCGATTGACCTTCAGGTACAGCGCGCGACGCACCAGTTCCAGTCGTTCCGGTTCGTTGCGGGCGACCAGGTATTCCTCGATGCGCCGGTACACCACGACGTACGGGTCCAGCTCGTCGAGGTCGAGGCGGTTGGCGAACACCGCCTGCTTGAAGCGCAGGCTCAGGCAATGGACCCTGGGGTGTTCGCTGGCGTAAACCTCGGTCAGCAACAGCTTGAGCACCGACTTGTAGGGCGACTCGATGCCCTTGAACAGCTGCCAGAGCCCGGCTCCGATGAATTCTCCGGGCGGAATGAAGGCCAGGTTGCCGAGGTCGAGGGTTTCGTCGGCGCGGATGAAGCGTTTGGAAATCAGGGTATGGGTGTAGCGGTCGTAGCTCGCTTCCTCGTAGACCGGCACCAGCCACCAGATCGGCGTGCGCCCGGCGAGCCAGATCGCGGTGCGGTAAAACTCGTCCAGCAACAGGTAGTGCTGGGTGGTGCCGCAATCTTCCGAGCTCAGTTGGGTATCGCGTTCGCCACGGACGAAACGGCTCGGGTCGATCAGGAAAAAATGCGCCTCGGCACCCTGGCTGGCAGCCCAGGTTTCCAGCAGCTGGCATTTTTTGCGCAGTTCGGCGAGTTCGTTCTCGGTCAGGTCCGGTCCATGGCACACCCACACATCCATGTCGCTCTGGTCGGCCTGGGCCAGAGTGCCGAGGCTGCCCATCAGGAACAGTCCGTGAATCGGCCGGGGCGGGTTGCTGCCGTGGCGCGGTTTGTAGGAAAACGAACGGGTCAGGCGCTGGGCTTCAGCGAGTACATTGGCATCCGGCTCGAAATTTGACAGCCCCGCCGGCGTACTGCCGGAAACATAGCCGGGCAACAGCGGATGATTGACGTGGAAAAACAGCGGCAGCAAGGTCAGGACTCCTTGCTGGCGGGTCGACAAGCCTTCCATGGCGCGAGCCATGCGTCCTTCGTTGAGTTTCAGAAAGCGTGCGCGCAGCTGGCTGAGTACCTTGCGGTCGATTCCTTCGTCCAGATCAGGGCGGATTTCATGGGTGCGCGTCATGTCAGCTCAAACCGGCTCGCAGGGCTCGGACGTGGGGCTCTTCGGATGAGGGGCAGTTTAGCGCCTTGAGGCGAGGACTTTTAAGCTGAATTTGTTTTTCTGGCGTCAGGTTTCCAACGGCTGGAGACAGGCATCAGGGTATGTGCCCGCGGAAATCCCTGGATCGGGGTCTCCGTGGGCGACACGGCAGAATTCAGGCTGTTACTTCGGCGTTAAGAATGGTCAGCACGGTTTGCACATTTTGCGCGGCGTCACGACCCAGGCTGGTCAGGTAACCGCCATCAGGCTGGTCGGTCAGTTCTTTTTCAAAGAGACGTTTGGCGGCGGCAATGTGTTTCGGGGCAGCGGTCTGATGAATTTTCAGACCTTCCTGGGAACTGTCCAGGTTGAAGAGTGCGAGGACTTCCAGTTCGGCAACCAACTCAGGGGTAAGCGACATAAGGACTCCAGACTTTCTAGGAATTGGACGACAGCGTCCCTAAGGTGAACCCGCTTGCGCGGCATGTCCAGTGCTCGCGACAGGGTTTTTTACCTCTGTAGGAGCGAGCCTGCTCGCGAAGGTCGTCAACGATAACGCTGGAAACCTGATGCCCCGCGGCGCTCTCGGGTTTTTCGCGAGCAGGCTCGCTCCTACAGGGGGCGTGGGCTTATTGCTTTTCCGGCGGCAACTCGGGCAATGCGCGCAGTGCGGCTTCATACCATTCGGTATTGAACGCGCGGTCTTCTTCGAGGATCGCGTCGATTTCTACCGCCAAAACGTGGGCCATCAGGTTGAGGATTTCTTCGCGCTCGTAACCCACCAGCGTCAGCTTGTTGAACGTCGCCTTGGCCGCTGGCGGGTTGTCGCTTTCGATCTGGTTTTCGATGGCCTGGATCAGGGTACTTTCGGCGAACTCTTCTTCGTCGTTGTCGATATCGGTTGGCTCGCTCATGGCAGGCTCCTCAGGGAAAGGCGGCCAGTTTACCTGCATTCAGCGGCGTGATGCTGCTGGCAAGAATCCCGGCGGCGTTCTATAAACAGGCACTGCCCACCCCGCACGGCCTGGAGGCTTTGTGATGATCAAGCTTTATGGATTCTCCGTCAGTAACTACTACAACATGGTCAAGCTGGCGCTGCTGGAAAAAGGGCTGCCCTTCGAAGAGGTACCGTTTTACGCCGGCAGCAGCCCCGAGGCACTGGCGATCAGCCCTCGCGGAAAAGTCCCGGTCCTGCAGGTAGAGCAGGGTTTCATCAATGAAACCAGCGTCATCCTCGAATACATCGAGCAAAGCCAGAGCGGCACGCCATTGCTGCCGAGCGATCCGTTCGAGCGCGCGCAGGTGCTGGCACTGGCCAAGGAAATCGAGCTGTACATCGAATTGCCAGGGCGCGCCAGTTACGGCGAAGCGTTCTTTGGCGTGACCGTGCCGGATGCAATCAAGGAGAAGACCAAGGCCGAACTGTTGCTGGGGATAGCGGCGCTGGGCCGGCACGGCAAATTCAGTCCTTACGTGGCTGGCGACAGCCTGAGCGTGGCGGACCTGTATTTCCTGTACAGCGTGCCGTTGGCGTGTGGGGTCGCGAAGAAACTCTTTGGCATTGATCTGCTGGCCGAGCTGCCGGCGGCCAAGGCCTTGCTGGCGCTGTTGGAGCAAAACCCGAACGTGCAGCGAATTGCGGCGGACAAGGAAGCAGCGATGCCGGCGTTCATGGCGATGATCGCGGCCAAGAAGTAGTTCTGTGGGGTTTTGAAGTCAGTCATCGCGGGCAAGCCCGCTCCCACAGAGTTCGATGTGTAAACACGATCAATGTGGGAGCGAGCCTGCTCGCGAAGCTTTTAGCGGCTGGCGAGCAACGCCTGGCCGCGCACCACGGCAGCCTTCACCTGAGCCGGTGCGGTGCCGCCGATGTGGTTGCGGGCATTGACCGAACCTTCGAGGGTCAGTACGGCGAACACGTCCTGATCGATCTGGTCGCTGAACTTGCGCAGTTCTTCCAGGCTCATTTCCGCCAGGTCCTTGCCGCTGTCCACGCCGTACTTCACGGCATGACCGACGATTTCGTGGCAATCACGGAATGGCAGGCCGCGACGCACCAGGTAGTCGGCCAGGTCGGTGGCGGTGGAGAAGCCGCGCAGGGCCGCTTCGCGCATCATTGCGTGCTTGGGCTTGATCGCCGGCACCATGTCGGCGAAGGCCCGCAGCGAGTCGCGCAGGGTGTCGGCGGCGTCGAACAGCGGTTCCTTGTCTTCCTGGTTGTCCTTGTTGTAGGCCAGGGGCTGGCCTTTCATCAGGGTCAACAGGCCCATCAGCGCACCGAATACGCGACCGGTTTTGCCACGCACCAGCTCCGGCACGTCCGGGTTTTTCTTTTGCGGCATGATCGAGCTGCCGGTGCAGAAGCGGTCTGGCAGGTCGATGAACTGGAATTGCGCGCTGGTCCACAGCACCAGCTCTTCGGAGAAGCGCGACAGGTGCATCATCGCGATGCTGGCCGCCGAGCAGAATTCGATGGCGAAATCGCGATCGGAGACGTTATCCAGCGAATTGCCGCCAACCGCGTCGAAACCCAGCAGTTGGGCGGTGTATTCACGATCGATTGGGTACGTGGTGCCGGCCAGTGCAGCGCTGCCCAGCGGCATGCGGTTGGTGCGCTTGCGGCAGTCGACCAGGCGCTCGTAGTCGCGGCTGAGCATTTCGAACCAGGCCAGCATGTGGTGCCCGAAGGTCACCGGCTGGGCGGTCTGCAGGTGGGTGAAGCCC
This sequence comes from Pseudomonas sp. S2_H10, assembly GCF_054668285.1. Lineage (NCBI taxonomy): Bacteria > Pseudomonadati > Pseudomonadota > Gammaproteobacteria > Pseudomonadales > Pseudomonadaceae > Pseudomonas > Pseudomonas sp. S2_H10. Next base: position 3,457,978 of record NZ_CP162754.1, on the reverse strand, counting down.
GGCATGATGCTGGCGGCTTCGCGCTCGGCCTGTTCCAGCAGGCCTTTTTGCAAGCGAGTGATTTCGGCCAGGATCAGGTCGATTTCGTCACGCAACCACAGGCGGATGTCGGTGGCGACCTGGTCGTTGCGGCTGCGGCCGGTGTGCAGTTTTTTACCGGTCACGCCGATGCGGTCGGTCAGCCGTGCCTCGATGTTCATGTGCACGTCTTCGAGGTCGATGCGCCAGTCGAACTGGCCGGCCTCGATTTCACCCTGGATGGTCTTCAGGCCATCGATGATGCTGTCGCGCTCGGCATCGGTCAGTACGCCGACCTTGGCCAGCATGGTGGCGTGGGCGATCGAACCCATGATGTCGTGGCGATACAGGCGCTGGTCGAAGGTGACGGAGGCGGTGAAGCGGGCGACGAAGGCGTCGACGGGTTCACTGAAGCGGCCGCCCCAGGACTGATTGGTCTTGTCAGTGCTCATGAATTCGCTCGTATCGGCTTGAAGAAAGAAGGCGTGGAACGCTGGCGCGGATAATAACAGGGTTGCCAACCCTGTCGCTGACACTGGTCGATACGTTTTTTGGAGGGAGCAGAGCCCGGGCCCGTGCAAGGCATGCGCATTTTTGCCGAACGATATTTTCCGATTGAGCTGTATCGTCCCGGCAACCGTCTACAGTTGGACAGTAGGATCAGCGCACTTCTCGCTTCAGCCGCTGACTATAAGAAGAGGGGGTGTTCATATTGCGTATCAGCAAACCCTGTGGCGATGTGTCGCCAATGCGGGCCTGGGCCGCCAATCGCCCGGCAAATGAAAATTTAGCCGCCGGACCAGCGGCACTTTTTGGCGCTCGGACTAGTCTTAGCGTGGATCGCGGTGACGGACGTCACTTCACCTGTCTACGCTATCCTTGTGCGAGACTCACGCAGGAATCCAGCGCAATATGAATGTCCTGATCGTTGATGACGAACCCTTGGCCCGCGAGCGCCTGAGCCGAATGGTTGGCGAACTCGAGGGATACACTGTCCTGGAGCCTAGTGCCACGAATGGCGAAGAGGCGTTGGCACTGATCGACAGTCACAAACCGGATATCGTGTTGCTTGATATCCGCATGCCCGGCCTGGATGGCCTGCAAGTGGCTGCGCGGTTATGTGAACGCGAAACTCCGCCCGCCGTGGTGTTCTGCACCGGGCCCGATGAATTTGCCGTGGAAGCCTTACAGTCCAGCGCCGTAGGCTATCTGGTGAAACCTGTGAGAACTGAACAATTACATGACGCATTAAAGAGAGCCGAGCGCCCCAATCGTGCCCAGCTCGGCGCCCTGACCCGCCCTGCCGCCGAAAGCGGCAGCGGCCCGCGCAGCCATATCAGCGCCCGAACCCGCAAAGGGATCGAGCTGATTCCGCTGGATCAGGTGGTGTACTTCATTGCCGACCACAAATACGTGACCTTGCGCCACGAGAGCGGTGAAGTGCTGCTCGATGAGCCGCTCAAGGCCCTCGAGGACGAATTCGGTGACCGTTTTGTGCGTATCCATCGCAATGCACTGGTCGCCCGCGAGCGTATCGAGCGATTGCAACGCACACCCCTGGGACATTTTCAGTTGTTCCTCAAGGGCCTCAACGGTGATGCGCTGATCGTCAGCCGGCGCCATGTGGCTGGCGTGCGCAAGATGATGCAACAGCTTTAAAAAGCTGTGCACAGGCTGATTTCACACCCGATTGCCGGAGATCCGGGGCCAGGGAGGCCGAGTAGTATCTGATACAAGTCAAAGTGGATTTGGCTGAGCTGTTATTATCCGTCATATCTATTCAGTACGGATTGATCCATGTCCTCTCGCGAAATCCGCATCGCCACCCGCAAAAGCGCACTCGCCCTGTGGCAGGCCGAATACGTCAAAGCCCGCCTTGAAGCCGCTCATCCGGGCCTGCTGGTGAGCCTCGTCCCCATGGTCAGTCGTGGTGACAAGCTGCTTGACTCACCACTGTCGAAAATCGGCGGCAAGGGCCTGTTCGTCAAGGAACTTGAAACCGCGCTATTGGAAAATGAAGCCGACATCGCCGTGCACTCCATGAAGGACGTGCCGATGGACTTCCCCGAAGGCCTCGGCCTGTTCTGCATCTGTGAACGGGAAGATCCGCGCGATGCCTTCGTTTCCAACACCTATGCCAGCCTGGATGAGTTGCCCCGGGGCAGCATCGTCGGCACCTCCAGCCTGCGCCGCCAGGCACAATTGCTGACCCGTCGCCCGGACCTGGAAATCCGCTTCCTGCGCGGCAACGTCAACACCCGCCTGGCCAAGCTCGATGCCGGTGAATACGACGCCATCATCCTCGCCGCCGCCGGCCTGATCCGGCTTGGCTTTGAAGATCGCATCACATCGGCCATCAGTGTCGACGACAGCCTTCCGGCCGGCGGACAGGGTGCGGTGGGAATCGAATGCCGCAGCGTCGACAGTGAAATTCATGCACTGCTGGCGCCCCTGCATCACCAGGACACCGCCACCCGCGTGATCGCCGAACGTGCCCTGAACAAGCACCTCAATGGCGGTTGCCAGGTGCCGATCGCCTGCTTCGCCGTGCTGGAAGGTGAGCAGCTCTGGTTGCGCGGACTGGTGGGTGACCCGGCCGGTGGCCTGCTGCTCAGCGCCCAGGCCCGCGCCCCTCGCGGCGATGCCGAGGCGCTCGGCGTACGAGTGGCCGAAGACCTGCTCAGCCAGGGTGCCGACGACATCCTCAAGGCGGTCTATGGCGAGGCTGGCCACGAGTGACCGGCTGGCGCTTGCTGCTGACGCGTCCCGCCGAAGAGGCGGCGGCGCTAAGCAGTCTTTTGGCCGAGCAGGGGATATTCAGTAACAGTCTGCCGCTTTTGGACATCGTGCCCATTGCGGCCACTGACACAATGCGCCAGGTGATTCAGACGCTGGACCAATTCTGCGCCGTCATCGTGGTCAGCAAGCCGGCAGCCCGCATCGGCGTCGAACTGCTCGAGCGGTTTTGGCCTGCGCTGCCCGCCGTGCAGTGGTTCAGCGTCGGCGCGGCGACAGCGCAGATCCTTGAGGATCACGGATTGAACGTGAGCTTCCCGGCAGAAGGCGATGACAGTGAAGCCTTGCTCGAGCTTTCCCGACTGCGCGAGGCTATCGCCCAACCCGGCTCGCGAGTGTTGATCCTGCGCGGAGAGGGCGGGCGCGAGTTGCTGGCTGAGCGTTTGCGTGAGCTTGGTGCTAGTGTCGAGTATCTGGAACTGTACCGCCGGGCCTTGCCGATTTACCCGCCGGCGGCACTGCCGCAACGGATCCAGGCGGAACGCCTGAACGGACTGGTGGTCAGCAGTGGACAAGGTTTTGAGCACCTGCATCAATTGGCCGGCGATGCCTGGCCGCAGTTGGCGCGGCTGCCGTTGTTTGTACCGAGCCCCAGGGTTGCCGAGCTGGCACGTGCCGCCGGGGCCAAAACAGTTGTGGATTGTCGCGGCGCCAGTGCCGCGGCCTTGCTGACGGCGTTACGGGAGCAACCCGTACCCGTTTTCTAATGCAAAGGATGGATACGTGAGCGAAACAGCCTTGCCTAAAGATGAATCGCGACCGGTGCTTGATGCACCTATCGATGCTCCTGTTGATGGAATGCCGCAGCCGCCACCACCAGCTGCCGAGCAGCGTCGAGGCAATGGCCTGGCTATCGTCGCGCTGTTGCTGGGTGCGGCCGGTGTCGCGGTAGGCGGTTGGGGTGTCTGGCAGGTGCGTCACCTGCAGGCCAATAATCAGCAGCAGTTGAGTCAGGTCCAGGCGTTGAATGACCAGGCGCAGAGCCTCAAGCTCAATGAGGAACGCCTGAGCGCACGCCTGGCCCAGTTGCCTGCCGCCGATGAGCTGGAGGCACGCAGTCGCCTGGTGATTCAGCTGCAAGGTGATCAGCAGCGTTTGAACCAGCGTCTGGAAACCGTACTCGGCGCCAGCCGCAAGGACTGGCGCCTGGCCGAGGCCGAGCATCTGCTGCGGCTGGCCAGCCTGCGGCTGTCTGCCTTGCAGGACATCAGCAGCGCCCAGGCATTGGTCCAGGGCGCCGACGAGATACTGCGCGAGCAGAACGATCCGGGCTCCTTTGCCGCACGCGAGCAGGTGGCCAAGACCCTGATCGCCTTGCGCAGTACCGAACAACCGGATCGTACCGGGCTGTTCCTGCGTCTGGGCGCACTGCGCGATCAAGTTACCAGCCTCACCGAGCTGGCCCCGGAGTACAAGGACAGTGGCGACTCGTTGCTGGGCCTGACCGCCGATGGCGACGGTGCCAGTCGCTGGGCGCAATGGTGGGATCAGATTTCGCGCTACATCCGTATCGATTTCAATGCCGACAAAAACGTTCGCCCTTTGCTCGCCGGTCAGAGCCTGAGTCAGGTACGCCTGGCCCTGAGCCTGGCGCTGGAGCAGGCACAATGGGCCGCACTCAACGGTCAGGCCGCGGTTTACTCGCAGGTGCTGGACGAGGCGCGGGACATCCTCAAGGGCAACTTCAACCCGGACAACGCACAGAGCAAAGTCATGCTTGAGCAGGTGGCCGAGTTGAGCAAGCAACCGGTCACCGTGGTCACGCCGGATATGACCGGCACCCTGAGCGCCGTGCAGGGGTACCTGGAGCGGCGCAACGTCAACGCCGAGGACTCGGTCAAGCCAATGGCCAGGCCTGCCGCGAACACCGCGCCGGAGGCCACGCCATGAAACGCCTCTATGTGGTCGTGTTCCTCGTGATCGCCGCTACCGCTGCGCTGGGACTGGCGATTGCCGAACATTCCGGGTATGTGCTGATTGCCTACAAGACCTTCCGCTATGAGTCGAGCCTGTGGGCTACGTTGGCGCTGGTGGCTGTGCTGTGGCTGGTGATCTGGGGCATCAAGACACTGGTCGAATTGGTGATGGCGTCCAGTGGTGTGGTCAACCCGTGGTCCACGCGCAACCGCAGCCGTCGCGTGCAGGTGGCGATCGAGCACGGTCAGCTGGATCTGGCCGAGGGTCGCTGGGCCAGCGCGCAGCGTCATTTGCATCGGGCTGCCGAGGCCGAGCGCCAGCCGTTGCTTTATTACCTCGGTGCGGCACGTGCCGCAAACGAACTGGGCAATTACGAAGAAAGCGACAACTTGCTGGAGCGCGCCCTGGAGCGTCAACCTCAGGCCGAATTGGCGATCGCCTTGAACCACGCCCAGTTGCAGACCGACCGCGGTGATACCGACGGCGCCCTCGCCACCCTGCAAGCCATGCATGAACGCCATCCCCGCAACGCACAGACCTTGCGTCAGTTGCAGCGCCTGCTTGCGCAGCGTGGTGACTGGTCGGCATTGATTCGCCTGCTGCCGGAACTGCGCAAGGACAAAGTCCTGCCGGTGACCGAACTCGCCGAACTGGAGCGTCGGGCCTGGGGGGCGAACCTGTCCCTGGCGGCGCAACGGGAAGAGGACGGCACGGTCGGGCAGCAATCGCTGGAGCGTGCCTGGCAACAATTGACCTCGGCACAACGCCAGGAGCCGCAACTGATACTCGCCTATGCCGAGCAACTGCGGCAATTGGGGGCTCAGGTCCAGGCCGAGGAAGTCCTGCGCACCGCACTCAAGCGCAACTACGACAGTCATTTGGCACGTCTCTACGGACTGGTGCGCGGCAGTGATCCGACCCGCCAGTTGCAGGCCGCCGAAGGCTGGCTCAAGGAACATCCGGCCGATCCGGGCCTGCTGTTGACCCTGGGGCGTCTGTGCCTGCAAAACAGTTTGTGGGGCAAGGCGCGGGACTATCTGGAAAGCAGCCTGCGTGTACAACGCAATCCGGAAGCCTGTGCGGAGCTGGCCCGGTTGCTGGCGCAAATGGGCGATACCGAGCGCAGCAACCAGCTGTTTCAGGAAGGCCTGGGGTTGTTGGATGAGCGCTTGCTCGCCGCCCCTCTGCCAGTGCCGGTCAGCGCTTGACCGATCCGCTGGCGCCAGGCTCCGGCGTCTGAGTGGTGAGCTGCGGCGAGCAAGCAAATGTCCTCGCCGCAGCGCGATTTTTTACTGAAACTCGGTCATCAAGTCTCGTCGCAGGCAAAGTCCTACAGAGGACTACTTTTTATCCTCTCGCCTGCGTCGGTATTTCCCTACGCTTCTGCTGAAGTCTCCGCGGGCGCTTGCCTTGAAAGGCCGTCGCGCTTTCCTCTACCGTAATGGTCTGTCACTACTTTTACGGAAAAGCCATGTCTTTGGCCTGCTCACGCTCCTTGTTCTTCATGGCTTTCATCGCGGGTGCCCTGGCGTTGGGCGTTTCCTACTACCTGGAATATGCGCTCGGCCTGCGGCCTTGCGGCTTGTGCCAGGTGCAGCGTTTTTGTCTGGCGCTGCTGACCGTTGTCTGCCTGATGGCTTCCGTCCATGGTCCGGGTCGCACAGGCACCGTTCTGTATTGGCTGCTCTGTCTTGGTTGCAGCCTGGCTGGCACTGTCGCGGCGTGGCGGCAGGTTCTGTTGCAAAGCCTGCCAATGGAGCACGCGGCGGTGTGTTCGACCCACCTGGCGGATCTGTTCGCCGGTTCTGCGTGGTTATCCGTCCTGCAGCAATTGTTCAAGGGCGGTGGCGAATGTGTGGAGGTTTCCTGGAGTCTGTTCGATCTGAGCCTCACCGAGTGGAGCCTGCTGTACTTCGTCGCGATGATGATTCTGGCGGTTTACCAGCCGTTGCGACTGGTCTGGATCAGCTATCAGCGACCACTCAGCGGCGAGTCGTCGCACCGGGCCTTTGCGGGCGATTAAACACTTGTATGAACTTTATCGCCTGCGTACCTTGAAGCCAGTGTCGTGCGGGCATAATCTGGCCCGCACGTGTCATTGGAATTATGTTGCTCGATGACGCTCTGCCTGACCGCCCACCGACGTTACAAGAGGCGAGCGGGCATAGAGCAGCTGACCCACAAGGGAAGAGAGATCACCATGCTCGAAAGTTGTCAGAATGCTCAGGAACGCTGGGGTGGAGTGCACCTGCTGATCGATCGCTGGTTGCAGGAGCGCAAAGAACTGATCGATGCATACGACAAGCTCGGTGCCGATCCTGAGGCACTGTCCACGAATCGCAAGCCTTTGCAGGAATTCTGCGGCGTGCTGGTCGATTATGTATCGGCCGGACACTTCGAGATCTACGAGCAACTGACGGGGGAGGCCAAGGCCTTCAACGACAAGCGTGGCCTGGAGCTCGCCGAGACCATCTACCCGCGCATCGATGTCATCACTGAAAAGCTGCTGGCGTTCAATGACCTTTGCGACGAAGGCAAATGCGTTGCGGAGAAGTTCAAGGAGCTGGGTGGCCTGTTGCACGAACGCTTCGAACTGGAAGATTGCCTGATCGAAGTGCTGCACACCGCGCACAAGGAAGCCGATCCGGTTCAGGCCTGAATCGCTTCCCGCAAGACCCTTAAACGGCGTGCCACGGCACGCCGTTTTTCATTTCCGCTGTCAGCTGGTTGCGCCACGCAGTTCAACTTCGAACACCAGCGGCGTGAACGGTGCGATCACGTCGCCCGCACCGTCGGCGCCATAGGCCTGGGCCGATGGAATCACCAGTCGCCACTTCGCCCCGACCGGCATGTTTTGCAATGCGCTGCGCCATCCGGCGATCACGCTGTCGAGACTGAACCATTGTGGCTGGCTGTTCTGATCGAACACCGTCCCGTCGGGCAAACGACCGATGTACAACACCTGCACCTTGCCGTTGGGTCCTGCCTTGGCGCCAGCGCCCGGTGTCAATTCGGTCAGCAGCACGCCGTCAGCCAGTTCGCGCACACCGGGCCTGGCTTTCTCGGTGGCGAGAAAACGTTGTTCCTTTTCCAGCGCCATTTCGCTTTGCGGCTCGGCCGGCTGCATGGCAATCCGTGCCTCGTGTTCGGTCAATATCTGCTCGATCTGTTCGTCCTTCAGCGCCAGCGGTTTGCCCTGGTAGGCGTGCTGCAATCCTTCGACCAGTGCCTGGAGTTGCAGGTCGGGAGCCTCCAGGCGCAAGCGTTCGCCAAGGCTGGCACCCAGGCTGTAAGCGAGATCACGGGCTTCATTTTCCTGTGTTTTTTCGGCGGCCTGGGCCACCGAAAAAAACACGCACAGCGATAAAAAAAGGTAGCGCGACATGGGCACTCTCCGACCTGAATTGCGGGCGATTATGCCAGTGAGAATGCGCACAACGGTGAACTGCTTTCGCGTCGACGCAGAAGTTTTTCAGTCCTTTGCAACACAACGCTTTCGATAGTGTCAACATGCCCTAGCGGCGGTTGCAGCAGAGGTCTAGTATGAGCCGCACTCACTTCAGCCAGGAGGTAAACCATGTCGGCCACCAAGAAGCCAGTAAGCACTCCGTTGCACCTGCTCCAACAACTCTCGGGCAGCCTGCTCGAGCATCTGGAAACCGCTTGTTCCGAAGCCTTGGCTGATGCTGAAAAACTGCTCGCCAAACTGGAAAAGCAGCGCGGAAAAGCGCAAGAAAAACTGCACAAGTCCCGCACCAAATTGCAGGACGCTGCGTCGGCCGGAAAAGCCAAGGCGCAAGCCAAGGCCAAGGGCGCAGTCGCCGACCTTGAAGAGCTGCTCGATGCCCTGAAGGATCGTCAATCGGAAACCCGCGGCTACATTCTGCAACTCAAGCGCGATGCCCAGGAGAGCCTGAAACTGGCCCAGGGCGTCGGTCGTGTTCAAGAGGCTGTCGGCAAGGCGTTGTCCCTGCGTGCGGCCAAGCCTGCTGCGGCTCCTGCGAAGAAAGCCGCTGCCAAACCGGCTGCTGCAAAAGCACCGGCCAAGCCTGCTGCTGCAAAAACTGCTGCTGCCAAACCAGCAGCGAAAACTGCCGCAGCCAAACCTGCTGCAAAACCGGCTGCGAGAAAACCGGCTGCTGCCAGCGCCGCAAAACCAGCTGCCAAACCTGCCGCTGCCCGACCTGCCGCTGCAAAAACCGCCGCTGCCAAACCGGCAGTGGCCAAAACCACTGCCGCTAAACCGGCTGCAAAACCGGCTGCTAAACCAGCAGCAAAACCGGCAGCTAAATCGGCCGCTAAACCAGCAGCAAAACCTGCCGCCCGAACCGCTGCGGCGAAACCTGCCGCCAAGCCGGCTGCAAAACCCGTCGCTGCAAAACCAGCAGCCAAGCCAGCGGCAAAACCCGCCGCAAAAGCGGCTGCCAAACCCGCGGCTAAACCTGCTGCAAAACCAGCCGCAAAACCGGCTGCAGCGAAACCAGCCGCTGCCGCCAAGCCCGCCGCTGCGAAGCCCGCCGCTGCGAAGCCCGCCGCTGCGAAGCCCGCCGCTGCGAAGCCCGCCGCTGCGAAGCCAGCTGCCGCCAAACCGGCTGCCGCAAAACCTGCTGCAAAACCAGCAGCCAAGCCCGCAGTGAAAAAGCCGGTTGCGGCCAAGCCAGCCACCGCACCGGTTGCCAAGCCAGCCAACCCGGCTCCGGCAGCAACGTCTGCTTTGGCAGCAGCCACCTCGACAGCCACGCCAGCGCCAACGCCGGCCGCCGCATCGATCGCAGCAACCACCCCGACCAGCGCTTCCTAAGTGCCGGTTACCGCGACGCGCAGCTGATGCAGCGCGTCGCGGTGCAGGTGGGCGGCACCCGCCGTCGCACCTTCCAGCCAGGCCGCCAGATCGGTCTCGGCACCTTGCGGCCAACTCTGCGCCGCTCTCTCGAGCCGCAACAACAGATGCCGCTCGGCTTCCAGCTCCAGTGCCTTCACTTGTTCACGCATGTTGTGCAAATCGGCGTCTGCCGTGGCAGCGGCCTTCCATTGCGTACGCAAGGCGCGTAACGGCCGCACGACATCGCTGTCCCACGCAAAGGCCACACTGCGCAGTTGCTGCAAACGCTGCTCATCGCAGGCCACGCCTCGTTGTCCCAGCCATGCACTGCACAGCAACAGGCACACATTGACCCCCGCCGCCTGCAATTGCAGGCATGCCTGCTCAATGCCAGGGCGGGCGTAGGTGTTCAGGGAAAAGCTCCACAGGTCAGAGGACATAGTGCTACTCGCGCCAGTTGCGAGCGAAGCTGGTAGACTCCGCCGCCATTATGATTCGACTTCAGAACCTGACTTTACAGCGTGGCCCGCAACGTCTGCTAGAAGACGCCGAGCTGACCCTGCACGCCGGCCACAAAGCCGGCCTCATCGGTGCCAACGGCGCCGGCAAATCGAGCCTGTTCGCCTTGCTTCGGGGCGAGCTGCACCCGGACTCGGGTGACTGCTTCCTGCCGGCCGACTGGCGTATCGCCCACATGCGCCAGGAGGTCGACACGCTCGAACGCATGGCGGTCGACTACGTGCTCGATGGCGACCTGCGCCTGCGTCAGGTGCAACGCGACCTGGCGGCAGCCGAAGCGGCCCATGACGGTGCCGCACAGGCCCGCCTGCACTCGGAACTCGACAGCGCCGACGGCTACACCGCCGACGCCCGGGCGCGCAAGTTGCTGGCCGGCCTTGGGTTCACCAACGAGCAGATGGATCGCCCGGTCGGGGATTTCTCCGGTGGCTGGCGGATGCGCCTGAACCTGGCGCAGGCCCTGATGTGCCCATCGGACCTGTTGCTGCTCGACGAACCGACCAACCACCTGGACCTCGACGCCATCATCTGGCTTGAGGAATGGCTCAAGAGCTATCCCGGCACCTTGATGCTGATTTCCCACGACCGCGATTTCCTCGATGCCGTGGTCGACCACGTGGCCCACGTCGATCAGCGCAAAATCACCCTGTATCGCGGTGGCTACAGCGCTTTCGAGCGCGCCCGTGCCGAACGCCTGGCCCAGCAACAGCAGGCGTACGAGAAGCAGCAGGTGCAACGTGCGCACATGGAAAGCTACATCGCCCGCTTCAAGGCCCAGGCCACCAAGGCCCGTCAGGCCCAGAGCCGGATCAAGGCCCTGGAGCGGATGGAAGAGCTGACCGCTGCCCACGTCGATTCGCCGTTCGACTTTGTCTTCCGTGAATCGCAGAAAATCTCCAGCCCGCTGATCGACCTGTCCGATGCCCGCTTGGGTTACGGTGACAAAACCGTGCTGGAGAAGGTCAAGCTGCAACTGACCCCGGGCGCGCGAATCGGTCTGCTCGGCCCGAACGGTGCCGGTAAATCGACCCTGATCAAGAACCTTGCCGGTGAGCTTTCGCCATTGGCCGGCCGCTTGACCCGTGGCGAGAACACCGTGGTCGGCTACTTCGCCCAGCATCAGCTCGACTCTCTGGATTCCAAGGCCAGTCCGTTGCTGCACCTGCAGCGTCTGGCACCGACCGAGCGCGAGCAGACCCTGCGTGACTTCCTCGGCGGTTTCGACTTCCGTGGCGCGCGGATCGACGAGCCGGTGCTGAATTTCTCCGGTGGCGAGAAGGCGCGCCTGGCGTTGGCCCTGATTGCCTGGGACCGGCCGAACCTGTTGCTGCTCGACGAACCGACCAACCACCTGGACCTGGAAATGCGCCTGGCGCTGACCATGGCCCTGCAGGAATTCAGCGGTGCGGTACTGGTGGTCTCCCACGACCGTCACTTGCTCAAAAGCACCACCGACAATTTCTATCTGGTGGCGGACGGCAAGGTCGAAGAGTTCGACGGCGATCTGGAGGACTACACCCGCTGGCTGGTGGAGTATCGCCAGCGCAACGCCCCGGTCAGCACGACACCGGTGAACCCGGACAAGACCGACAAGAAAGCCCAGCGTCAGGCCGCAGCGGCGTTGCGTCAGCAACTGGCGCCGCACAAGCGCGAGGCCGACAAGCTCGAAGCCGAACTGGGCAAGCTCCACGAAAAGCTGGCGAAGATCGATGCCAGTCTCGGTGACAGCGACATCTACGAACCGGCGCGCAAGAACGAATTGCGTGATCTGCTGGCCGAGCAGGCCAAGCTGAAAGTACGTGAGGCGGAACTGGAAGAGGCGTGGATGGAAGCCCTGGAGTTGCTGGAAAGCATGCAGGCGGAGCTGGAGGCGCTGTCCTGATGGATGCCTTCAAGTTGCCGTTGCCGGCGGTGTGGGCCGAGCCGATCTGGCTCGGCGTGCAAATCCTGCTGATTCTGCTGGCCGGCTACTTCACCCAGCGTTTTGTCGCCAAGGGCCTGACCCGTCTCGGTGAGCGTTACCCGTTTCCGCCGCAACTGATGATGCCGCTGCGGGGCGGTTTGCGCTGGCTGATCATGGGCAGCGCGCTGATTTTCGTGCTGGAGCGACTCGGTGTGTCGGCCACGGTGCTCTGGACCGCGCTATCCGGTTTCGTCGCGGTCGCGGCGGTGGCGTTTTTCGCCATGTGGAGCGTGCTCTCGAACCTGCTGTGCGCGATCCTGATCTTTACCGTCGGCCCGTTTCGCCTGGGCGACGTGGTCGAGTTGGTGGACACCACCGACAAACCTGGCGTCAAAGGCCGGGTGGTGGCGATCAATCTCCTTTACACCACGCTGGTCGAGGCCGAAGAGCTCGGCACGGGCAGCGCCATGGTGCAGGTGCCCAACAGCTTGTTCTTCCAGCGTTCGGTACGGCGCTGGCGCGGGACGGATGTGTTTCCTTCCAGCGGGTTTGAGAAGTAAGCCGGCGGTTAGCTGATTCCTGCAAAAAAATCGGTAGTCATCCATCCAAACCCGCATTAGCTTAGACGTCTGTCACGAGTCTGAGTCGAGGTGTGCAATGGAGCTTCAAACATGGCTGGCGTTTTTTGCCGCCTGCTGGGTGATCAGCCTGTCCCCCGGTGCCGGCGCCATTGCGTCGATGTCCAGCGGCCTGCAGTACGGTTTCTGGCGCGGCTACTGGAACGCCCTGGGCCTGCAACTGGGCCTGGCGGTGCAGATTGCGATTGTCGGCGCCGGGGTTGGCGCGATTCTCACGGCATCGGCCAGCGCCTTCTACGCGATCAAATGGTTCGGCGTGGCCTATCTGGTCTACCTCGCTATCAAACAATGGCGTGCGCTGCCCAGCGACATGAGCGATGACGCCGCCGTACGCCAGATCGGCAAGCCGATGGCTCTGGTGTTCCGTGGCTTCCTGGTGAACATCAGCAACCCCAAGGCCCTGGTGTTCATGCTCGCGGTGTTGCCACAGTTCATCGACCCGCATGCGCCGCTGCTGATCCAGTACGTGATCATCGGCGTGACCATGATCTGCGTCGACCTGATCGTCATGGCCGGCTACACCGGGTTGGCCTCCAGGGTGCTGCGCCTGTTGCGCACGCCCAAACAACAGAAACGCATGAATCGCACCTTTGCCGGGCTGTTCATTGGCGCGGCGGCGTTCATGGCGACACTGCGCAAAGCCGCGGTCTGATTGCGCCAGGCACAAAAAAGGCGACCTTTTCAGGTCGCCTTTTGCATTGTCGGCCGGCCGGTCAGCGCAGAATCACGGGCGCCGAGTCCGCTGGCAGGTTGTTGCGCAACGGCGCTTGCCTTGGTGCTTCGTCACCACCTTCGCCAAGCTGCTGGCTCATTTGTGCAGCCACGTCCTCACCCAGTGCCTTGGACACCTCGCGTACCACCCGCGGGCGGTTCAGCGAAACCTTGATGTCCCGGCCATTCACCAGCTTGGTGTCCTGGCCTTCGCCCATCGCCGTGAAGGCCGAGGTGATCTCGAAGGTGCGGGTATTGATCAGGCTGAAGTCCGCGACCAGGGTCAGCCCCAGCACCGCGGAATGGCTGTCCGTATTGGCCAGCTCAGTCACGTCGCGGGTGAAGTCGATGTCCGACACGGTGCCGAACAGCACGTAATCGGCACCCTTGAAATTGCCGGCCTTGATCCGCCTGATCACATCAAACACGTCACCCTTGGACGACGACGTGTAAGGCGTGCCCTGCACCAGCTGGAACATGCCGGTACGCAGGATTTCACCCTTGATGTCGCCGGTGAACTTGCGCAGTTCACCCTGCTCGATGTAACTGCTGGTGGCTTCGATTTCGTTGTAGCTCGACGATCCGCTGGCGCTGTAGGGACTCGCCTGGAAATTGCTTTGTGCGGAGACGATGTGGATGTACTGCTCCACACGTTCCTGATACGCCAGATCCGTCACCGCCACTTTTGGCGCCGCCTGCGCGCCGAACGCGCAAGCGAGGGCCATCATGCCAATCCATGCGCGCATTGATCAGCGCTCCGTGGTCTTGCGGATCTCTTTTTCGTCCATCCATTCGGCCAGACCGCTTTCGACGTCGATCAGTTGCAGGCTGAATTTGTAGAAGACGTCCTTGTAGTCGCTGCTGCGCTTGACGATCGAGCTGATCGAACCTTCAAGGCGGTACTTGGCGGCGATCATGTTGCCGGTCTTGGCCACGGTGTTCTTCTTGTACAGGCCGCTCTGGTTCTGCAGCTTGAGTTGGTCGACCTGGCTCTGCATCTGGGTGTTGTCGCTGGAGAAGCGGGCAGTGCCGGTCTTCATCAGCTGGGTCTTGATGCTGGTGGTGATTTCGCGGGTGTCGATGTACTCGCTGGTCTTGTTCTTCACATCGTAGACCTGCACCACCGGCCGACCCTGGAGGATGCCGGACTGGGCCAGGGAGCGGGTCATGGATTCGGCGATCATCTGCAGGTCGGTGGAACCGAACTCGTTGGTCACGGTTTCAACCGCTTTGGTGTCGCCGTAGCCGATGTTCTTGCTGCCCAGGGTCGGCGAGGTGTTGGCGCAACCGCTGGCCAGCAGGGCGATGACGGCGATGAAGGAAAAGCGTGCAAACATGGGAGTGCTCTCTGGAAACTGGAATAGGGGTATGGCTTAAGGCGTCTTGATTTCCAGACGGAAATCCACGGCCTTGGCGGTCGGTGCGATGGCCTGGATGAAGCTGGTCTGTTCGCCGTACATCATCTGGCTCTTCCAGGTTTCTTCTTCGGCGATGGGGAAGCCTTCAGGGCCGAGCCAGGCAAAGCGGTAGTAGAAGGTCTTGTTGTTGAAGCTGGTGTTGCTCAGTTGCGCGTTGACCGTCATGAAGCCGTTTTCACGCGCTACGCGCATGGCGCCGACCACGATGTTTTTCAGCTTGCCTTGAGCCACGACTTTGCTCGCGGCGCTGCCCGGCTCCGGTGGCGGCGGGGTGGCGCAACCGGCCAGCAGGGCCAGGCCGAGGGCCGCGATGAATTTGAAACGCATGCTAAGACTCCGTTCTCAAGGTTGGGTGAGGCTGGCCACGGTGGCCGGGCTGATGCTCGGGCTCACGCGAGCGACCGGGCCGGCGGCGAACACCTGGTTGCCCACGGCGCGCAGGCTGATGACCTGGTAGCGCTGATCGACAGTGACCTTGACCACCGTGCCGCCGACGATGTTTGGCAGGGTGATCTGGTGCTCGCCCTTTTTCAGGCGCAGGCGTACCACCTGGGTGTTGTCCGGCAGGGTCCGCCAGGTCCGGGTATCGGCACCTTCAAGCACGGCGGAGGTGATGCCCACGGCCAGGCCCGCCAGAGGGTTGGTTTCATTGAGCTGCTTCTGCATCACGCCACGGCTCACCGCACGAACGGTGGTGCGCACGATGATGCCCGGCATATCATCGCGCAGGGCGCGGCGGGACATGGCGGTGGTGCTGTTGAGTTGAGTCAGGCTCAGTTGCTGGCCGTCCACGCCGATCTGCGTCAGCGCGGCAGTCGAGGTATCAGGCTTGATGATCGGGAACGACAGTGGCGTGATCACCACGTTGCCGCTGATCGGCAGGGGCAGGGGCACGCGGATGGAATCCCGGGCAGGTGCCAGGCCGCTTTGCACGACGATCAGGATGTCGCTGTCCACGTCCTTGCCGTTCGCCTTGTCGAGGTTGACCAGTGCCTGTTCCAGCAGCGGCGTGTTCGGGCGCAGTTCCGCCGCCTTGCGATAGCCCGGCGCAGCCAGGTCTTTTTCGCCCAGGGCTTCATAGACGAAACCGGCCAGATAGTGACTGAACGCGCTCTGGTAACTGTTTTTCAGGCCGACCACTTCCGGTGCGTCAAGGCTGGCGACCGGATAGCCCTGCAAATCCTTGTATTGAGTGGTGACGCCTTCCTTCTCGGCCTCTTCCTCACTCTTGAGGTATTCCTTGTCGCGCAGATCGGCAATCACCGCTTCACGCTCGTGGGTTTTCTTGATCGCCGTGCGCGCGCCGTCGAAATCGTTGGTGGCCAACAGGTTGAGGGCCATCTGTGTGGTCAGCATGACTTTTTCGTAGTCGTAGCCTTCGTAGCGACGCACTTTGTCATTCACCACCAGGCTGCCGAACTGGGCGAGGTATTTGGCCGTGTCGAGCTTGACCGAATCCTCCCACGCTCCCACCACCTGGTCGGCGCTGCTCCAGGCACTCTGGCTGCCGCTGAGATCGCCTTTGGCGCGCAGCAACTCGCCTTTTTCGAAGTAATAGAGCAGGTCTTTGTCGGTGCCCGTGTTGTTCTTTTCCAGCAGGGTCAACGCGGCGTCGACATTGCCGGTAGCCAGTTGCTGGTTGGTCTGGGCCAGTTCGGAGTCGTAGTTGCGAAAGGCGGAGCAGCCGGAAAGCAGCGTGATGGTGCTCAGCGCAAGCACGGTGAGGGCGCGGGATGCCATATGGATACTTCTTCCCTGAATAGGCAGCCGCAGTTGCTGGTCGGGCTGTGGGGACCTATCGGCAGAAACGGATGCTTGCCGATTCCTTATTAAAAAAGGAGCCTTGATGCCAAATCGCGATAACGAAGGCGCGGCATTATAGGCAAGGATGGTGGCATTGTAATGGCTTTTTAATTGCTAATTTTTCAGAAGTGCCATCACTGGGGATAGCCAAGTCACTGAAACAAAAAGGCTCGAAACACATCGAGAGCGCAACAAAGCTTGAGTGAAAGTCATCGGGAAGGAACAATATGTTACTTCGTGTTTCCAAATGAGATTCATTCATGATTGCGCCGTCCCGTTACCTGGCCTGGTTGTTAGCGCCGGTCCTTGCCTTGTGCAGCTTCAACCTGCTGGCCGCTACGGTGGAAGGCGCCCCGCAAGCCCTGCATTTGCTCGACTATATCGGCGCGGATTATCCGCAGGCGGTGCAGGCGGGCCAGGTCGTCAACGAGGCCGAATACCGCGAACAGGTTGAATTCGTCCAGGCCGTGCAGGCCTTGGTCGCCGCCATGCCGGTCAAGCCGGAAAAGGCCGGGCTGGAGCAGGGCCTTGGCGCACTGCATGACGCGATTGCCGCACGTCAGGACGGCGCTGATGTCGCCCGTCAGGCGCGGCAGCTCGGTGCGAAGCTGGCGGTAGCCTATGAAGTCAGCCAAGCCCCGATCATTACCCCGGACCCGGCTCGTGGCGCGCCGTTGTACGCCCAGCATTGTTCGGTGTGTCACGGTGATGCGGGAGCGGGCGATGGCCCGGCGGGTGTCGGCCTGACGCCGCCACCGGCCAATCTGCGTGACAGCGCGCGACTGGATCACCTGAGCCTCTATGCGATCTACAGCACCTTGGGCCTGGGCGTGGAAGGCACCGACATGCCGGCCTTCGCCGATCAGCTGGACGAGCGCCAGCGTTGGGACCTGGCCACTTATATAGCCAGCTTCAGCGCCGACCCGGCGACCGCCAGCGGAGACAGGCTCTACAACCTTGCCGATCTGGCCCGCCGGACTCCGGCCGAAGTGCAGGCCGCCGACGGCGCGCCAGCCGCCGCGACCTTCCGCGCGCAACGCGCGCAGCCGCCGCAGGTCAAGCGGGGCCCCGCACAGCTGCTCGACTACACCGCAGCCACGCTGGACAAGAGCATCGCGGCGTATCGCGCCGGTGAACATGATCAGGCTTATGACTTATCGGTAGCGGCCTACCTGGAAGGCTTCGAACTGGTCGAAAGCTCCCTGGACAACGTCGACGCCAACGTGCGCAAGGACACCGAAAAATCGCTGATGGCTTATCGTCAGTCGCTGCAGGATGGTCTGTCGATCGAGCAAGTGGAGCAGCGTCTGGAAGCGGCCAAGGACAAACTGAAGACCTCTGCCGGCTTGCTCGGCAGCGATGGCCTGAGTTGGTCCCTGAGCTACATTTCCGGCCTGCTGATTCTGCTGCGCGAAGGCCTGGAAGCGATTCTGGTGCTGGCGGCGATCCTCGCCTTCCTGCGTAACACCGGTCAGCAATCGGCAGTGCGCAGTGTCAATGCCGGCTGGGGCCTGGCGCTGTTGGCCGGCTTGGGCACCTGGGCGCTGGCGGCCTATGTGATCGATGTCAGCGGTTCCCAGCGTGAACTGCTGGAAGGCGCGACGGCACTGTTTGCCAGCGTCATGGTGTTGTGGCTGGGCGTGTGGATGCATGACCGTCGCCACGCGGCGGCCTGGCAGGATTACATCAAGACCAGCCTGGTGGGTGGCGGTGGGCGTTTCGGCTTTGCGACCCTGGCGTTTTTCTCGGTGTATCGCGAATTGTTCGAAGTGATTCTGTTCTACGAAACCCTGTGGTTGCAGGCAGGTCCAGCGGGGCACAACGCCGTGTTGGCCGGCGGGGCCACGGCGCTGGTGCTGTTGATCGGTTTGGCCTGGGTGATTTTGCGCGGTTCGGCGAAACTGCCGCTGGCGCTGTTCTTCAGCATCAACGCCGGCCTGTTGTGCGCATTGTCGGTGGTGTTCGCCGGGCATGGTGTGAAGGCACTGCAGGAAGCCGGGATCTTTGGCACGCGGCCGGTGCCGTTCTTTGACTTTGACTGGCTGGGGATTCACTCGGATGCCTATTCGCTGAGTGCTCAGGCCGTGGCGATCATTGCGATTGTCGTGCTGTATGGTCGCAGTCGGGTGGTTGAGAAGCGGCGGTTGCAGGTTTCATAAAGAACAGCATTCGCTGCGCTCATATCGCGGGCAAGCCCGCTCCCACAGGGTTTGGCGTTAATCTGTGGGGGCGGGTGCTTTTCAACAGAGGAATATGCAATGCGTGTGTGGATCGATGCCGACGCCTGTCCGCGGGCAGCCAAGGATCTGGTGGTCAAGTTCGCCCTCAAGCGCCAGTTCGAAGTGGTGCTGGTGGCCGGACAGCCGCAGATCAAGCCAGGCCTGGCGCTGGTCAAGCTGATCGTGGTGCCGAGCGGCCCGGATGCGGCCGATGACTACCTGGTGGAACACGCGGTCCCCGGTGAACTGGTGATCTGCAGCGATGTGCCGTTGGCCGATCGCCTGGTGAAGAAGGGCGTGGCAGCGCTCGATCCACGGGGCAAGGAGTTTGATGCGCAGAACATGGGCGATCGTCTGGCGGTGCGCAACCTGTTCACCGATTTGCGCGAACAGGGGCAAATCGGCGGGGGGCCGGCGCCGTTCGGCGACCGTGAGAAGCAGGCGTTTGCCAATGCGTTGGACCGGATTCTCACACGGCTGGCCCGCAATTCTTAAGACCAGTGACGAACCCTGTGGGAGCGAGCTTGCTCGCGATAGCGGACTTACAGACAACCTCGATGTTGAATGTGCTGGCCCCATCGCGAGCAAGCTCGCTCCCACAGTTTTGAAGGGCGTCAGGCGTCGTTTTCGTGGGTTAGCTCAAGCACCCGGTCTACCAGCTTGTTGATCCCCGTCGCCACTTCACTGATGCTCTGCGCCAGCATGTAAGCCGGGGTGCTCACCAGTTTGCGTGCCTTGTCCTCGACGATGTCACTGACCGCGCAATCGGTATGGGTCGCGCCCATCTTGTTCATTGCGGCTGCGGTGTCGGTGTCGTTACCTATGGTGCAGGTCACGCCGGGGCCGTAGATCTTGGCCGCCAGGGCCGGGGAAATGCACATCAATCCCACCGGTTTGCCGGCTTCGGCAAAGGCTTCGGTCAGTGCCAGGACATCTGGCTGAACCGTGCAGCCGGCGCCTTCGATGGCGAAGTTGGACAGGTTCTTGGCCGAGCCGAAGCCGCCGGGCACGATCAGCGCATCGAAGTCATCGACGTTCGCGTCACGGATGTCCTGGATGTTGCCCCGGGCAATCCGTGCCGATTCCACCAGCACATTGCGCGATTCGGGCATTTCTTCGCCGGTCAGGTGATTGATCACATGCAACTGGGCGATGTTCGGTGCGAAACACTGTACCTGCGCGCCGCGCTGATCCAGGCGAAGCAGGGTGATGACGCTCTCGTGAAGCTCGGCGCCGTCGTACACGCCACAACCGGAAAGGATCACTGCAACTTTTTTGCTCATGGGCTTTTCTCCAGATTCATGGCGTTAAATGTCCACTAATTTGTCACTCGTTGCCATAGGGTTAATTCACGGTTACACATAGCATCAGTTCTCAAGATTCCGGCCAGGGCGCGTCATGGACCTCATTCTGTATGCGGTGCCGTTCTTCTTTGTGCTGATCGCCGTCGAGCTTCTGGCCGACCGTTGGCGCGGGGTGAGCAATTATCGGGTGGCGGACGCGATCAACAGCATCAGCACCGGTGTGCTGTCGACCACCACGGGGTTGCTGACCAAAGGCGTGGGACTGCTGAGCTACGCGTTTGCCCTCAAGCACCTGGCATTGTTCGAACTGTCTGCCGACAGCGTCTGGACCTGGGTGTTTGCCTTTGTCTTCTACGATTTCTGCTACTACTGGCTGCACCGCATGGGGCACGAGCGCAACATTCTCTGGGCCGCGCATTCGGTGCATCACCAGAGCGAGGATTACAACCTGTCCACGGCTCTGCGCCAGACCAGCACCGGATTTCTGTTGAGCTGGATCTTCTATCTGCCGATGGCCGTGTTCGGCGTACCGCTGTTGGTGTTCGTCAGTGTCGCGGCGTTGAATCTGCTGTACCAGTTCTGGGTGCACACGCGACACATTCCCAAGCTTGGCTGGTTCGAATGGTTTTTTGTCACGCCATCCAATCATCGGGCTCACCATGCGCAGAACACTCTCTACATGGATCGCAACTACGGCGGGGTGTTCATTATCTGGGACCGTCTGTTTGGCTCGTTCCAGGAAGAAGACGACAACGAGCCAGTGATTTTCGGCGTGACCACGCCACTGGCGAGCTGGAATCCCGTGTGGGCGAACGTGCAGTTCTACGCGCAGTTGTGGGCGGATGCGCGGCGTGCCGCGAGCCCCTGGGACAAATTGCGGATCTGGTTCATGCGCACCGGCTGGCGCCCGGCGGACGTGGCGGCGAAATATCCGCTGAACAAGCCGGACCTGACCCGGTTCCGCAAATTCGAAGTGCCGCTGGACGGGCGTCTACAGTTCTACGTCCTGTTGCAGTTCTGCGTCTACATCGCGCTGGGCAGCTACTTGATGAATCTTCAAGCGAATCTGTCAGTCACCGCCCTGTTGCTGGGCTGGGGAGCGGTGGCATTCGGTCTGTTCGTGCTGGGCGTGGCCCTGGAGAATCGCCCGTGGGCGTTGACGCTGGAGCTGGTACGGCTGGCGTCGAATCTGCCATTGGCATGGCTGGCCCCGATGGTGGGGCTGTGGCCGGTCAGCGCGGCGGGCTGGATCGGCCTGCTCAGTTACAGCCTGTTGAGCGTTGTCGGTCTGTACTGTTGTCGAAACCGTGTCACTCGGCTGGCGTCGTAGGGCCTTCGGTTTTGGTCTTCTTCAGGGCTTGTTCGTCGGCGTAGACCTGTCTGGCCAGGCGGGCGTTCTTGAAACGCCGACGCAGCCACAGCACCAGTCCCAGCACCAGCAGGGCGCCAAGCACCCATAGCTCGTACTTCTTCACACTGCCGAGCATGCCTTCGAGCACCGCGCCGAAATGGTAGGCGGCAGCGGCGAGGGCGGTGGCCCAGATGGCCGCGCCAATGCCGTTGAGCAACAAGTAGCGTCCCGGCGGATAGCCCGACAGCCCGATGGCCACCGGCATGACCGTGCGCAGACCGTAGACGAAGCGGAAGCTCAATACCCAGATGTCCGGATGCTTGCGAATGTGTTCCAGCGCCCGGTCACCCATCATCTGCCAGCGTGGCTTGCGTGCCAGCAGCTTGCGGCCGTGCTTGCGTCCCAGGAAATACCACAGTTGGTCGCCGGCATAGCTGCCGAAGAAGGCCACGACCACCACCAGGTTGATGTCCATGTATCCACGAAACGCGAGGAAGCCCGCGAGCACCAGGATGGTTTCGCCTTCGAAGAACGTGCCTAGAAAAAGGGCAAAGTAGCCGAAGTCATGCAGAAATTGTTGGAGCATTGTCTGGGTGCTGGCGAAATGAACGCGCAGCCTAACCCTTCGGACACATTCAGGAAAGTGTCCAAATGTGTCTCGACGTGAACATTTCCTACAACGACAATGGAATGCGGCTACGTGTCACAGCGTGCACATAACTGTAATACGTTCGTCATAATGGCCGCTTATAACTGTCACGCTCGCCCGTCTGCGCGGGCTCAGGAGTCTGCCGTGAGCTTTACCCCCGCCAATCGTTTATTCCCTGCAACCCGCCTGCGTCGCAACCGTCGTGACGACTTCTCGCGTCGTCTGGTCCGTGAAAACGTGCTGACCGTCGACGACCTGATCTTGCCGGTGTTCGTGCTGGACGGTGAAAACCGTCGCGAAGCGGTGGCTTCGATGCCGGGCGTTGAACGCCTGACCATCGACCTGCTGCTGGAAGAAGCGGCCAAGTGGGTCGAACTGGGGATTCCGGCGCTGGCCCTGTTCCCGGTGACGCCGGCGCAACTCAAATCCCTGGACGCCGCCGAGGCGTGGAACCCTGAAGGCATCGCACAGCGCGCCACCCGTGCCTTGCGTGCGCAGTTCCCCGAGCTTGGCGTGATCACCGACGTCGCCCTGGACCCGTTCACCACCCACGGGCAGGACGGCATCCTTGATGAAGAAGGCTACGTGCAGAACGACATCACCGTCGACGCACTGGTCAGGCAGGCCCTGTCCCACGCCGAAGCCGGCGCTCAGGTGGTGGCCCCGTCGGACATGATGGACGGTCGCATCCAGGCGATCCGCGAAGCCCTCGAAGTGGCCGGTCACGTCAATGTGCGGATCATGGCCTACTCGGCCAAGTACGCCAGCGCCTATTACGGGCCGTTCCGCGATGCGGTCGGTTCGGCGCTGAACCTGGGCAAGGCCAACAAGGCCTCCTATCAGATGGACCCGGCCAACAGCAACGAAGCCCTGCACGAAGTGGCGGCGGACTTGTCAGAAGGTGCAGACATGGTCATGGTCAAGCCAGGCATGCCGTACCTGGACATCCTGTGCCGGGTAAAAGAAGAATTCAAAGTGCCGACGTTTGTCTATCAAGTCAGCGGCGAGTACGCCATGCACATGGCGGCGATCCAGAATGGCTGGTTGAGCGAAGGGGTTATTCTCGAATCCCTGACCGCTTTCAAACGTGCAGGCGCTGATGGCATCCTGACGTACTTTGCCGTTCGTGCCGCTCAATTGTTACGAGAGCAGAAATAGCCCTCCCAGGAACATGTGATGAATACCGAAGGACTCACTGAAGTTGCCGTACAAGACGCTCAACCCGTGGTAGAGCAAATCGCCGAGACCCCGCCGGAGCTGGAGCCTGCTCCTCCCGCAGTGGTCGCCGAAGCCGTTGCGGCGGCACCGGCCATTGCCATCCCCGGCCTGGATGACAGCAGTCTGTACATCCATCGCGAGCTGTCGCAACTGCAGTTCAACATCCGCGTGCTGGAACAGGCGCTGGATGTGTCCTATCCGTTGCTGGAGCGGCTGAAGTTTCTGCTGATCTTCTCCAGCAACCTGGACGAGTTCTTCGAGATTCGCGTTGCCGGCCTGAAGAAGCAGATCACCTTCGCCCGTGAACAGGCGGGCGCCGATGGCCTGCAACCGCATCAGGCACTGGCGCGCATCAGCGAACTGGTGCACGGTCACGTCGACCGCCAGTACGCGATCCTCAACGACATTCTGTTGCCGGAGCTGGAGAAACATCAGGTCCGCTTCATCCGTCGCCGCCACTGGACGACCAAGCTCAAAACCTGGGTCCGCCGCTATTTCCGTGACGAGATCGCGCCGATCATCACCCCGATCGGCCTCGACCCGACTCACCCGTTCCCGTTGCTGGTGAACAAGAGCCTGAACTTCATCGTCGAGCTCGAAGGCATCGACGCCTTCGGTCGTGATTCCGGTCTGGCGATCATCCCGGCGCCACGCCTGCTGCCGCGTATCATCAAGGTGCCGGAAGAAGTCGGCGGCGCAGGCGACAACTATGTGTTCCTGTCGTCGATGATTCACGCCCACGCCGATGACTTGTTCCAGGGCATGAAGGTCAAGGGCTGCTACCAGTTCCGCCTGACCCGTAACGCCGACCTGGCGCTGGACTCCGAAGACGTCGAAGACCTGGCCCGCGCCTTGCGCGGCGAACTGTTCTCCCGTCGCTACGGTGACGCAGTGCGCCTGGAAGTGGCCGATACCTGCCCGAAACACTTGTCCGACTACCTGCTCAAGCAGTTCAACCTGAGCGAGACCGAGTTGTATCAGGTCAATGGCCCGGTGAACCTGACGCGTCTGTTCAGCATCACTGGCCTGGACAGCCAGCGCGAGCTGCAATACCTGCCGTTCACCCCGCAGATCCCGAAACTGCTGCAGAACAGCGAGAATATTTTCAGCGTGATCAGCAAGCAGGACATCCTGCTGCTGCACCCGTTCGAGTCGTTCACGCCGGTGGTCGACCTGCTGCGCCAGGCCGCCAAGGACCCGCACGTGCTGGCGGTGCGCCAGACCCTGTACCGCTCCGGCGCCAACTCGGAAATCGTCGATGCGCTGGTGGATGCGGCGCGTAACGGCAAGGAGGTCACCGCGGTGATCGAATTGCGCGCGCGCTTCGACGAAGAGTCCAACCTGCAACTGGCCAGCCGGCTGCAAGCGGCCGGTGCGGTGGTGATCTACGGCGTGGTCGGCTTCAAGACCCACGCCAAGATGATGCTGATCCTGCGCCGCGAGGCCGGTGAAATCGTGCGTTACGCGCACCTCGGCACGGGTAACTACCACGCCGGCAACGCCCGTCTGTACACCGACTACAGCCTGCTGACTTCCGACGATGCCTTGTGCGAAGACGTCGGCAAACTGTTCAGCCAGTTGATCGGCATGGGTAAAACGCTGCGCATGAAGAAATTGCTGCACGCGCCGTTCACCCTGAAAAAGGGCATGCTCGACATGATTGCCCGCGAAACCCAGTTCGCCCTCGACGGCAAACCGGCGCACATCATCGCCAAGTTCAACTCGCTGACCGATCCGAAGATCATCCGCGCGCTGTACAAGGCCAGCCAGTCGGGCGTGCGCATCGACCTGGTGGTGCGTGGCATGTGCTGCCTGCGGCCGGGCATCGCCGGGGTTTCCCACAACATCCACGTGCGCTCGATCATCGGCCGCTTCCTGGAACACACCCGGGTTTTCTACTTCCTCAATGGCGGCGACGAGCAGATGTTCCTGTCCAGCGCCGACTGGATGGAGCGCAACCTCGACAAGCGCGTCGAGACTTGCTTCCCGGTGGAAGGCAAGAAGCTGATCATGCGGGTCAAGAAAGAGCTGGAGCTGTATCTGACCGATAACACCCACAGCTGGAGCCTGCAGTCGGACGGTCGTTACATCCGTAACACACCGACCGGCAACCAGAACCCGCGCAGCGCCCAGGCGACGTTGCTGGAACGGTTGGGTAGCCCGATTCTGACAGTTCGATAACTCCAGCTCGTAGTAAAAAAAGGCGATCCCTCGGGATCGCCTTTTTTGTGTGCGAAACAAATTGGTGGCGGAGAAAGTTCTTTGCATACCGTGGGGGCGCTTACCACGGATCATGTGGTTGGATGATGGACTGCCACCTCTGGAAACACCTTCTCAATATATTGTCGTAGGAAAAGTTTGATTTACTTAGGCGAAATTTCCTTATCCGCAGGACGGCCCTGCCGCCGGGATCGCGACGCTGTTAGCGTCCATCGCACTATTCACACGTGACCACCCGCATAGCTCGTATGCATGTCGAGCTGAGCGCCTTAGTAGGTGGTACTCACGCAGTGATGGTCGCAACCAATGGTCGGAACATCCTGGACCCGATCGGATGAAAAGGAAAACAACCAATGAGCAAAGGTTACTTCATCGGCCTGAACGACAAGACCACCTGCGGTGGCACCGTCCTGGATGGTGATACCCGGATCATGTTGTATGGCATCGCCCATGCCAAGGAAGGCGACAGGGTAACCTGCGGAAAGAGTGAGGGGATTTACCAAATCGTCGGCGGCATATCGCACATTATCAGCCATGGCAAACGCATGGCGGGCACGCTGGATAGCTACAGCAATTGCCCTTGCAAGGCGCAACTGATCCCCTCGGTACTCACCGCTATCTACGGGAATACCGCAAGGCCTGCACCGCAGGCCGCCACGCAGGCCGCTCAGATGAGCGCGCCTGCGACAACCCCGCACTCGACAGCGCCGCAACAGTCCTCTTTTGCGCCGTCCAGCCAACCAGCGCCAACAGCATTCAGCACAGCCGATGTGGCGGAGCCGGGCTTTTACGTCGTCCCCAACAGCATGACCCGCGAACAGCTGGAAGCCACGCTGTTTCCTTATCGCTCTGCTGCCGTAATGAGTAAATTTCAGGCGCTCAACCCCGGTACAGGGGATATCAAGGCGGGTTCGATGATCGTCCTGAGCGATCCGAACAACACTTCCTGTACCTATCAGGAAGCCCAATTGATGCGGGTCGCACAAGAGGTCAAGACCGCCCTTGACCCGCTGACACCGCAAGAAGCCGACTTCATGCATCTTCATGCGGCCGAGATCGCCATTTTTACCGGTGATACGTCGACCTGGCTTGGCGTTGGCGCGGTGGTGTTGGAAAAACACCTAGCCAGCTTGCGCGACATCCTTCAAGACATCGAACGCCTGCATCAGGACAATTATCGTCAGCACGGCCATCTGCGGTCGCCATCGTTCTTCGCTGATCGCAAGCACCTGCTAACCCAGTTGGATGCACATCTGCTGAATTCCACTCGCCTGCGTGGCCAGACTACCTTGGGCGATCACCCCAAACTGAAAACGGCCCTTGGCATTTCCACTCACAGCTTGGTGTACCGCTGGGACAAGGCTGGTGCGCCGGGGCCGATACCTGGGTATTCCAATCACGTGAGCGCGATCAGTCGTGCTGCAAAGTACATGCAGGCGGGGGGTTACATCGGTATTGGTATTGGTGGAGTTTCTTCGTTGCTTGCTGTTCAGGAAGTTTGCGTTGGTGATTCTGGAACAGTCTGCAAAAAAGTGAAATTTACTGAGGGAGGCAAATTCGTGGGAGGAACAGTTGGTAGCGTTGTAGGTGCGGGAATTGCCCAGCGCACCGCTGGCCCGATCTGCGTCGCCCTGGGAGTCACTACAGTAGTTGGAGGAGTTATATGCGTTGCTGCAGTGATAGGAGTTGGAGCATGGGCGGGTGGGGCATATGTTGGTGAAGGTGGTGAGCTTGCTGGTGAGATTTTGTACGAGAAAACGCAGAAATGATGGGGGAAGAGTTTCGTACATCCTGGTTCGCTTTCTGGCTACTGGCTGGCCCGATCCTGGTGGGGGCTGTGCATATCGTATTCAGTCTGTACCTGAGCCGGCGCCACCTGGACGCTATGATTCAAGCCTTGAACAATAGTCGCTACATCCATATCTGGGGAATGAGATGGAGGGATCAGGGTTGGTTTGGAAGATTCGTATTGACCAATAAGATTGGGGGCATGGTGTTGTGGTCGAAAGCCTACATTCGCATCGGAGATGTGGATCCTGTCGATATTAATAATTTCCCTCCTCATCTCAAGCGACTTCTGCAAATTGACGCAGTGATGCTCTTTGGTTGTGCAATCTTGGTATCGTTTGGCTATGTTCTAATGAAGCTCGGCTAGTTCGTTGCGCGACAATCTACAATCAAATTCAGCGCTCGATACATCCAGTTTTAACTGGATGTACTCCCGAATAGGCCTGCATCCTTTACCTCGAACGCTGGCAGCCGCCTTGGTGGTTGGTACATGTTTGGCGGGATTTCATCGTTATTTGCTGAACAGGAGATGGTTTTGATTCCGAAACAGCTTGCGAGTGGATCATTGTAACTGGAGGGAAAAATGGCGATCCGTATGGATCGCCATTTAGTTTTCAACGAACCTGTTTCAGCGAGCGGTCAACACGATGTCGACCCGGGTCAGCCATTGCGCTTCGATTTCGAAGTCGGCCTGGGTCAGCTGGTTTTCGTCCAGCCAGTTCTCCGGGAACACCACTTCCAGGTGGTTTCCATGGGCATTGAGCTCCACCTGAGGCATTTGCTGGGTGCCACGGATGTGGTGGAACAGGATCGCAAAGCGCAGCAGCACGCACAGGCGAATCAGCTTGATGCCGTCGTCGCCGAAATCGGCGAATTTGTCCTTGGGGATGTTGCGTCGGTGGCCGCGTACCAGCAGCGCGAGCATCAACTGGTCTTCGCGGGAGAACCCGGCGAGGTCCGAGTGCTCGATCAGGTAGGCGCCGTGCTTGTGGTACTGGTAGTGAGCGATGTCCAGGCCCACTTCATGGACCTTGGCCGCCCAGCCGAGCAGTTCGCGCCAGACGCCATCCTCCAGATCCCAGTCCTCGGCCACCTGATCGAAGGCATGCAGCGCCTTGCGCTCGACCCGTGCCGCCTGCTCCAGATCGACGTGGTAGCGCTCCATCAGCGAGGTGAGGGTGCGCTCGCGCACGTCTTCATGATGATGGCGACCCAGCAGGTCATAGAGCACGCCTTCGCGCAGGGCGCCTTCGCAGTGATCCATGCGTTGCAGTTCGAGGGAGTCGAAGATCGCTTCGAGGATCGCCAGGCCGGCCGGGAAAATCGCCCGGCGATCGGGCTTGATCCCTTCAAAATCGATTTTCTCGACGTCGCCCAGCTTGATCAGTTTGCGCTTGAGCCAGGCCAGGCCTTCGGCATTGACCTCGCCGGTGCCGTGGCCGCCAGCCTTCAGCGCCAGACCGATGGCGCGGATGGTGCCCGAGGAGCCGATGGCCTCATCCCAGGTCAGGCGGTGCAGGGCGTGTTCGATGCTCATGATCTCCAGCCGCGCCGCGGTGTACGCCTGGGCGTAGCGGGCCGGGGTGATCTTGCCGTCCTTGAAATAGCGCTGGGTGTAGCTGACGCAGCCCATCTGCAGGCTTTCGCGCAGCAGCGGCTCGAAACGCTGGCCGATGATGAATTCGGTACTGCCGCCGCCGATGTCGGCCACCAGGCGCTTGCCGGGGGTGTCGGCGAGGGTGTGGGACACGCCGAGGTAGATCAGGCGCGCTTCTTCACGGCCGGAGATGACTTCCACCGGGTGGCCGAGAATTTCTTCGGCGCGCCGGATGAATTCGGCGCGGTTACGGGCTTCACGCAAGGCGTTGGTGCCGACGATGCGCACGGCGCCAGAGGGCATACCGTTGATCAGTTGGGCGAAGCGCTTGAGGCAGTCGAGCCCTCGCTGCATCGATTCTTCGTTGAGATGGCGATCTTCGTCGATGCCGGCGGCCAGTTGAACCTTCTCCCCGAGACGCTCGAGAATGCGGATCTCACCGTTCTGGGCCTTGGCCACGACCATGTGAAAACTGTTCGAGCCCAGGTCGATTGCGGCGATCAGGGACAGATTCTTGGCTTGGGATTGCGGCATGGTCTGGGGTCTCGGTCGATAACCTCGACATCGTGCCACGATCAAAGGCTGCCGCCAACGCGTAGGTGACCGCTTCGCGGTCAATCGCGAGCAAGCTCGCTCCCACAGGTGTTTGCGTCGGACACACAATCCTGTTCCAACATGGAACCCTGTGGGAGCGGGCTTGCCCGCGAAGGCGGCCTGACAGGCGCTGAAGGACTGTCAGGCCACCGCCTCAACTGTCCCAATGAAATTCGCCAGTTCCACCGTCTGCGGGTTGGCGAACAGTCGTTTCGGGTCGCCCACTTCATGCACCTTGCCCTGATGCATGAACACCAACTTGTCCCCAACCTCCCGCGCAAAGCGCATTTCATGAGTGACCATGATCAGCGTCATGCCTTCCCTGGCCAGTTGCCGGACCACGCTCAGCACTTCGTTGACCAGCTCCGGGTCCAGCGCCGAGGTGATTTCGTCGCACAGCAACACTTTCGGTGACATCGCCAGGGCACGGGCAATCGCCACCCGCTGCTGCTGGCCGCCGGACAGTCGATCCGGGAAGGCATCGAACTTTTCGCCCAGCCCGACCCGTTCCAGCATCTGTCGCGCCAGTTCGGCGGCCTGGGCCTTGGGTACTTTCTGCACCACTTGCGGCGCGAGCATGACGTTCTCGCCCACGGTCAGGTGCGGGAACAGGTTGAACTGCTGGAACACCATGCCGACTTTCTGTCGCAGGCTGCGCAGATCGGCGCGGGCGGCGTCGAGGTACTCGCCGTCGACTTCGATCACGCCGTCGTTGATCGACTCCAGGCCGTTGAGGGTGCGCAGCAAGGTCGATTTGCCCGAGCCGCTGCGGCCGATGATCGCCACCACCTGGCCTTCCTCGACGCTCAGGTCGATGCCTTTGAGCACATGGTGATCGCCATAGTATTTATGCAAGGCGGAAATTCTAAGCAGAGGCATGCAGTCTCCTTTCCAGGTAGCGCGCACTGAGCGACAAGGGATAACAGAGCAGGAAATAGCCGAGTGCGACGAGGCCATAGACCATGAAGGGTTCGAAGGTGGCGTTGGCGAGCATGCCGCCGGTCTTGGTCAGCTCGGTGAAGCCGATGATCGAGGTGACGGCGGTGCCTTTGACGACCTGCACAGAGAAGCCCACGGTCGGCGCCACGGCGATGCGCAGGGCTTGCGGCAGGATGACGTAGCGCAGTTGCTCCAGCGGGTTCAGCGCCAGGCTTGCCGAGGCTTCCCACTGGCCGTTGGGAATGGAATCGACGCAACCGCGCCAGATCTCCGCCAGGTAGGCGCTGGCGAACAGCGTCAGCGCGATCGCTGCCGCCATCCACGGCGATATCTCCAGCCCTGCCAGGGCCACGCCGAAAAACACCAGGAACAGCTGCATCAACAGCGGCGTTCCCTGGAACAGTTCGATGTAAGTGCGGGCGAAACTGCGTGGCAGGGATTTTTTCGAGATGCGCATGACCATGATCAGCAAGCCGATCAGCCCACCGCCAATGAACGCCACCAGCGACAGCGCCAGCGTCCATTGCAGACCCATGAGCAGGTTGCGCACGATGTCCCAGAAGGTGAAGTCGCTCATCGGCTGCTCCTTGCAATGAAGCGGTGGCCAATCCAGTTCAGCAACTGGCGGATCAGCAGGGCCATGCACAGGTACAGCAGCGTGGTCAGCGCGTAGGTTTCAAAGGCGCGGAAGTTGCGCGATTGAATGAAGTTGGCAGCGAAGCTCAGCTCTTCGGTGGCGATCTGCGAGCAGACTGCCGAGCCGAGCATGACGATGATGATCTGGCTGCTCAGGGCCGGCCAGACCTTGCCCAGTGCCGGTAGCAGCACCACATGGCGGAACGCTTCGAAGCGCGTCATCGCCAGTGCCGCAGCGGCTTCCAGCTGACCCCGGGGGATCGCCTGGATGCCGGCGCGGATGATCTCGGTCGAATAGGCGCCGAGGTTGATCACCATCGCCAACACGGCGGCCTGCCATTCGGAGATCTGCACGCCCAGGGACGGCAAGCCGAAGAAGATGAAAAACAGCTGCACCAGGAATGGCGTGTTGCGGATCAACTCGACGTAGACCGCGAAAATCCCCGCGAAAGGCCGGATGTTCCACGCCCGCACCAGCGCCCCGACGATGCCCAGCCCCACGCCAAGCACCGCGCCGATGGCCGTCAGCTCAAGCGTGAACAGCGCACCGCGCAGCAACAGGTCGGTGTTGTTGACCACCGGCAGGAAATCGAACTGATAAGCCATAAAGCGTCTCCAGCGTGCCGAATCAGAGATCGGCCGGCAGCGGTTCTTTCAACCAGGTCAGGGCGTTTTTCTCCAGCGCACCGTCGCTTTTGGCGGTGACGAGGATCTGGTTGACCTTGTCCAGCAGCGCCGGCTCGTTCTTGTTCACGCCCACATAGACCGGCGAATCCTTGAGCTTCACTTTCAGCGCCGGCACGCGTTTTGGATTTTTCTCGCTGATTGCCACCATCACCACGTTGCCGCTGGCGATCAGGTCGACTTGCCCGGCCAGGTACGCGGCAATGGTCGAGTTGTTGTCTTCGAAACGCTTGATGGTCACGCCTTCGGGGGCGACCTTTGTCAGCTCGATGTCTTCGATGGCGCCACGGGTGACGCTGATGGTCTTGCCCTTGAGATCGTCCAGGGTCTTGATGTCGGCGTCCGGAGGGCCGAACACGGCGAGGTAGAACGGCGCGTAGGCGCGGGAGAAGTCGATGACCTTCTCGCGCTCCGGGTTCTTGCCGAGGCTGGAGATCACCAGGTCGACCTTGCCGGTGGTGAGGAACGGGATGCGATTGGTGCTGTTGACCGGGGTCAGTTCGAGTTTGACCTTGAGCTGGTCGGCCAGCAGTTTCGCGGTGTCGATGTCGAGGCCACGGGGCTTCATGTCCGGGCCGACCGAGCCGAAGGGAGGGAAGTCCTGGGGCACGGCGACCTTGAGCACGCCGCGCTTGACCACATCCTCCAGGCCGTCGGCGTGGGCGGGTGCCTGGCTCAGCATCAGGCTGGCAAACAGGGCTGCGAGGAGGGCGCTGTAACGCTGGGTCATGGCAAATCTCCGAATCGGCGAGAAGTGATTTCTGCCGATCGACAGAGCATGGGCCATGCCAACATAGGGGGTTTGGGGCGCCAGAGCGCGGTTTTGCTGGCGTCGCACGGTCTTACTGGTCTGAACAGTCAGGTTGTGTTTCGCACCCTGATGGCGCAGTCGGGAAAATCGCCGAACCCCCATGGGGCACGACTTGCCGGGCGTCGCGAATAGCTTTACAACTGAGCGCTCATTGGCCTGGTTCGTCTGGAAAACCATGAACTCGATCTCCCGCGCCGTGCCTGAAGTGGCGCTGCAAGCCATCCGCAAACTGATCACCGAACAGGGCTTCGGGCCGGGGGATGCCTTGCCCTCGCAACGGGACCTGGCGCTGCAACTGGGCGTAAGCCGTGCTTCCTTGCGCGAAGCGTTATCGTCCCTGAGTGCGCTGGGCGTCATCAGTATCCAGCCAGGCAAAGGCGTGTTCGTGCAGGCGCCGGTGGAGCTGCCGCGAGGCGATGCGGCGCCGGGCTGGCCGTTCGCGGCCCAGGCTTCGCCGCTGGATATCTTCCAGTTGCGTTATGCGCTGGAGGGGTTTGCCGCAGGGTTGGCGGCCGTGACCTTGAGCACCGACGAACTCGATGCGCTGGAAGACAATGTCGCCGCCATGCGCAACGAACTGAAGTCCGGCGACTTCGAAGCCGCGGCGCGGCTGGACTTTGAATTCCACCGGCGCATCCTGCTGGCCAGCGGCAATCAGGCGATGCTGAGCATCCTCACTGCCAGCGCCGAGATCTTCCTGGAGAGCCAGAAGCTACCGTTCATCCGGGCCGAGCGGGCCATGGAAACCTGGCAGGAGCACCGCAAGATCCTTCGCGCCCTGGCTCGCCGAGCCTCTGGCGCTGCGCAGAAAGCCATGCACGAGCATGTGCGCAACGCGGCGTTGCGAACCGGAATCGCCTTCGTCGCTCCCGCCACGACCTGACCTGGGCTATACCCAAACTCATGGACCACCATAGCGAGACTCAATCATCTGCACCTTCCTGAACGAGGGAAGGGCAGCTATGATGGGCCACGTTTTTTTGCTTACAACCCTGGAGAATTCCATGAGCAGCGATCTTATCAAACACGTTAGCGACGCTAGCTTCGAGGCCGACGTACTCAAGGCTGAAGGCGCTGTACTGGTCGACTACTGGGCTGAGTGGTGCGGCCCTTGCAAAATGATCGCTCCTGTTCTGGACGAAATTGCCGAGACCTACAAAGGCAAGCTGACCGTTGCCAAACTGAACATCGACGAAAACCAGGAAACCCCGGCCAAGCATGGCGTGCGCGGTATCCCGACCCTGATGCTGTTCAAGAACGGCAACGTTGAAGCGACCAAGGTCGGCGCCCTGTCGAAGTCGCAACTGGCTGCTTTCCTCGACGCCAACATCTAAGCGTCGCTGCAAAGTGTCCTGAAAAAGCCCCGCAAATAGCGGGGCTTTTTGCGTATTCAGGGCTAGACGCTCCTAAACTCAGGTGGTACATTCGGCCCCGCACTGGTTTCTCCATTGCCCCCTGCTAGCCGTCGCCGACGCACTCCTTTTCGAATAAGTACGCGATCCTGTCGCCTTCTCTGCGGCGCGGCCTCATTAAGCCAAAAGCTTAATTTCCCCCCTCCATAAATGATTACGTCATTCCTATATGAATCTGACTGAACTCAAGCAAAAGCCGATTACCGAACTGCTCGAATTGGCCGAACAGATGGGCATAGAAAATATGGCCCGTTCGCGCAAGCAGGACGTGATTTTCTCCCTGCTCAAGAAGCACGCGAAAAGCGGTGAGGAAATCTCCGGTGATGGCGTGCTGGAGATTCTCCAGGACGGCTTCGGCTTCCTGCGCTCCGCTGACGCTTCCTATCTCGCCGGCCCAGACGATATCTACGTCTCGCCGAGCCAGATCCGTCGTTTCAACTTGCGCACCGGTGACACCATCGTTGGCAAGATCCGCCCTCCGAAGGAAGGCGAGCGTTATTTCGCGCTGCTCAAGGTCGACACGATCAACTACGATCGTCCCGAGAACGCGAAAAACAAGATTCTCTTCGAGAACCTGACCCCGCTGTTCCCGACAGTGCGCATGAAGATGGAGGCCGGCAACGGTTCCACCGAAGACTTGACCGGTCGTGTCATCGACCTGTGCGCCCCGATCGGTAAAGGCCAGCGCGGTCTGATCGTTGCACCGCCGAAAGCCGGCAAGACGATCATGCTGCAGAACATTGCCGCGAACATCGCGCGTAACAATCCTGAAGTTCATCTGATCGTGCTGCTGATCGACGAGCGTCCGGAAGAAGTGACCGAAATGCAGCGCACCGTGCGCGGCGAAGTGGTTGCCTCGACGTTCGACGAGCCGCCAACCCGCCACGTGCAGGTTGCCGAAATGGTGATCGAGAAGGCCAAGCGCCTGGTCGAACACAAGAAAGACGTGGTGATCCTGCTCGACTCCATCACCCGTCTGGCCCGTGCCTACAACACCGTGATCCCGAGCTCCGGCAAGGTACTGACCGGTGGTGTCGATGCCCACGCCCTGGAGAAACCGAAACGTTTCTTCGGCGCCGCGCGGAACATCGAAGAAGGCGGCTCGCTGACCATCATCGCCACCGCGCTGGTTGAAACCGGCTCGAAGATGGACGAAGTGATCTACGAGGAATTCAAAGGCACCGGCAACATGGAACTGCCTCTGGATCGTCGCATCGCTGAAAAGCGCGTGTTCCCGGCCATCAACATCAACCGTTCCGGCACCCGCCGCGAAGAGTTGCTGACCGCCGACGACGAGCTGCAGCGCATGTGGATTCTGCGCAAGCTGCTGCATCCTATGGATGAAGTCGCTGCCATCGAGTTCCTGGTCGACAAGCTGAAAACGACCAAGACCAACGACGAATTCTTCCTGTCGATGAAGCGCAAGTAACATCGTCCGGTGAGTTCAAGAGAATGGCGTCCCAGCGGGGCGCCATTTTTTTGCCCGTATTTTTGTCCGGGCCGTGGGAGGTTTTGCAGCGGCCAGGGTCAGTAAGTTGGCAATTCAGGAAGCAGCGTTTGTAGTGGTCGCCGCGTCGACGCTGCGGCTGCGCAAATAATAATGATCTGACTGGCTTAACGATTTATGAGCACACTGGTTTACCGAAGGGATATCGACGGCTTGCGCGCAGTGGCGGTGATCGCCGTCGTGCTGTTTCATTTTGGCGTCCCGGGCTTTACCGGCGGCTTTGTCGGCGTGGACGTGTTTTTCGTGATTTCCGGTTACCTGATCACGTCGATCATCTGGAATCAGCGCCAGGCCGGGCAATTCAGCTTCGTTGATTTCTGGGCCCGGCGTGCGCGGCGGATTCTGCCGGCGTTGTTCGCGATGATCATCGCGGTGCTGGCGGTCGGCTGGTTCTTGCTGGCACCGAAGGATTACGAGGAGCTGGGACGCTCGGTGCGTTACCAGGTGATGTTCGTGTCGAACATCCTGTTCATGCGCCAGGACGGCTATTTCGACGTCGCCTCCGATCTCAAGCCACTGCTGCACACCTGGTCGCTGGCGGTGGAGGAGCAGTTCTACATCGTCTTCCCGTTGCTGCTGACACTGCTGTCGAGTCGCCTGAAACACTGGCGCCTTGCGCTGTTCGGCGTATTGCTGCTGTCCTTTGGCTTGAGCGTGTGGGCCGTCGCCCATCATCCGGAAAAGGCTTTTTTCCTGCTGCCGATGCGTGCGTGGGAGCTGTTGGCCGGTGCGATGCTGGCGGTGGCGCCCAAGTCTGCGTGGCGCCTCAAACCTGTGGCGGCGCAGTGGCTGAGCCTGCTGGGCATGGTGCTGATCCTGTTGGCGGTGTTCGGTTATGACAAGGCCACGCCATTCCCGGGTGTCGCGGCGTTGCTGCCGGTGCTGGGTGTGGTACTGCTGATTCTGGCCAACGGTCATCGTGACACCTGGGTTGGTCATTTTTTGAGCAGTCGAATAATGGTCGGGCTCGGGCTGATCTCTTATTCCTGGTACCTGTGGCACTGGCCGGTGTTCGTATTCTCCAGCTATGCCAGTGTCGGTGAGTCGAGTGCTGTCGAAAGTGCCGGGTTGATCTTGCTGACGCTGTTGCTCGGTTATCTGTCGTGGAAATTCGTCGAGACCCCGTTTCGTGAGCGTCGCCTGCTCGCCGGGCGGCGGCAGATTCTGCTGGCCGGTGCCTGCGGTGTCCTGGTGCTCGGGCTCGCCGGGCAGACCTTGCGCTGGACCGATGGCTTGCCTTGGCGGTTGTCTGACCAGGCGCTGCAGTATGCCAAGGCTCGGGAATGGCGGCCGGAGCTGATGGCCTGCCTGGCCGATGACAAGACGCCGGATGACAGGTTGTTCTGCCGCTATGGCGCGCAAAACCACTCGACCCGGGCGCTGGTCTGGGGCGATAGCCACGCCACGGCATTGATTCCGGTGTTCGACGACGGCGCCAAGGCCCATGACGTCAGCGTGATGCTCGCCAGTTCACCCGGATGTGTGCCTGTCGAAGGTCTGGAGCACGATGCGCGTTGTGCGCGGTTCAATCGGCGCGTCGAGCAGGCCATCAATCCGCAAGCCGTCAGCGATGTGGTCTTGGTCGCGCGCTGGAGCCTTTACCTCTACGGCGACGTCAAGGGTGATCTGGGCCATGCCCTGAAAAGTGCAGACGGGCATTACGACCGCGCCGGCGCCGAACAACGTCTGGCCGATGGCTTGCGTGCACGCGTCGCGCAATTGCGTGCCGGCGGCCATCAGGTCTGGCTGGTGAAGGAGGCGCCATTGCAGGCCTTCAGTCCACCGTATCGCCTCACGCGCCTGGCAATGCTGGATCGCCCGGTCGACGATGTCGGACTGGCGCTCGCAGAACATCACAAACGCCAGGCATTCATCAGTCAATTGTTCGCACAGCTGGCGCAAGACCCGGCGGTACATGTGGTGGACCCGGCCCCAAGGCTGTGTGATGCGAGCGGCTTGTGCCGTGCCGAACGCGGCGGTTACTCGCTGTACACCGATGACAATCACCTCTCGGAAGTCGGTGCGCGCTGGGTGGCGCCGATCCTCGAGCCGCTGTTTGACAGCCTGCAAGCCAGGGCAAACCAGGGGAAAGGTCGGGTGAATGCATCCCGATAAGCAGCGATAAGCTGCCAGCGGCCGGCAGAGCAGGTAGGATGTACGCCTATTTTTCGGGTGCCAACATCAATGAAATTCAAGGATCTTCGGGATTTCGTGCAGCAGCTTGAGCAGCGCGGAGAGTTGAAACGCATCCAGATCCCCGTCTCTCCAGTGCTGGAGATGACCGAGGTGTGTGATCGCACGCTGCGGGCCAAAGGTCCGGCGCTGTTGTTCGAAAAGCCCACAGGCTATGACATCCCGGTGCTCGGCAACCTGTTCGGCACCCCCGAGCGGGTCGCCATGGGCATGGGCGCCGAATCGGTCAGCGAACTGCGCGAGATCGGCAAGCTGCTGGCATTCCTCAAGGAGCCCGAGCCGCCGAAGGGTCTGAAGGACGCCTGGTCCAAGCTGCCGATCTTCCGCAAGATCATTGCGATGGCGCCGAAAGTCGTCAAGGACGCGGTGTGCCAGGAAGTGGTCATCGAAGGCGACGACGTCGACCTGGCCATGTTGCCGGTACAGACCTGCTGGCCGGGCGATGTCGGTCCGTTGATCACCTGGGGCCTGACCGTCACCAAAGGCCCGAACAAGGATCGCCAGAACCTCGGCATCTATCGTCAGCAAGTGATCGGCCGCAACAAGGTCATCATGCGCTGGCTGAGCCACCGTGGCGGCGCGCTGGATTTTCGCGAGTGGTGCGAGAAGCATCCTGGCCAGCCGTTCCCGGTATCGGTCGCGCTGGGCGCTGACCCGGCGACCATCCTCGGCGCCGTGACCCCGGTACCCGACAGCCTTTCCGAATACGCCTTCGCCGGCCTGCTGCGCGGTAACCGCACCGAGCTGGTGAAGTGCCGCGGCAACGACCTGCAAGTGCCGGCGACCGCCGAAATCATCCTCGAAGGCGTGATTCATCCGGGCGAGATGGCCGATGAAGGCCCGTACGGCGACCACACCGGTTACTACAACGAAGTCGACAGCTTCCCGGTATTCACCGTCGAGCGCATCACCCACCGGATCAAGCCGATCTACCACAGCACCTACACCGGCCGTCCACCGGATGAGCCGGCGATCCTCGGCGTGGCGTTGAACGAAGTGTTCGTGCCGATCCTGCAGAAGCAGTTCCCGGAGATCACCGATTTCTACCTGCCGCCCGAAGGCTGCTCGTACCGCATGGCCGTCGTGACCATGAAGAAGTCGTACCCGGGGCATGCCAAGCGGGTAATGCTGGGTGTCTGGTCGTTTTTGCGACAGTTCATGTACACCAAGTTCGTTATCGTCACCGACGACGATATCAACGCCCGGGACTGGAACGACGTGATCTGGGCCATCACCACGCGCATGGACCCCAAGCGCGACACGGTGATGATCGATAACACGCCGATCGACTACCTCGACTTCGCCTCGCCGGTGTCCGGCCTGGGTTCGAAAATGGGCCTCGATGCCACGCATAAGTGGCCGGGCGAAACCACCCGCGAGTGGGGCCGGGTCATCGTCAAGGACGATGCCGTGACACAGCGGATCGATGCCATCTGGAATCAGTTAGGAATAGATTGATGCGTGTAACCTTGCAGCCTTCCGGAGCAGTGCTCGAGATATTGCCCGGCGAGCGGATTCTCGATGGCGCACGACGTCTGGGCTACGAATGCCCGCAAAGTTGCCGCAACGGCAATTGCCACGTGTGCGCGGCGCTGCTGGTGGAAGGGCGGGTCGAGCAGGCCGGCGATGTGCGCGACCATGGCGAGTTCTACACTTGCATAGCGGAGCCGCTGGAAGACTGCATCGTGTTGTGGGATGGCGTGCTCGCGCTGGGAGAACTGCCGGTGCGTCGCGTGTCGTGTCAGGTCATTGAATGCAAGGACGTGGGCGGCGACACCTGGCGCGTGCGTCTGCGGGCTCCGGCCGGCAAACCACCGCGTTATCACGCCGGTCAGTACCTGATGATCGAGCGCGAGAACGGCGAAAAATCCGCCTTCTCCCTCGCCTCGGCCCCGCATGCGGGGCGCGACCTGGAAATCCACGTACTGGCGCGCGAACCCAGTGCGCTGAGCCTGATCGAACAGCTCCAGCGCAACAGCATGGTGCGGGTCGAGCTGCCGTTTGGCGATACCCACCTGGAAGAGTTGCCGGACGGCCCTCTCGTGCTGATCGCCGCCGGTACCGGCATGGGCCAGGTCCACGGCCTGATCGAACATTGCCGGGCCTCGGGCTTCAAACACCCGGTGCATCTGTATTGGGGCGTGCGTCGTCCCGAGGATTTTTACCAGATCGAGTATTGGGATGAATGGCTGAAGCTGCCCAACCTGTTCCTGCACAAGGTCGTCAGCGATCAATGCGGCTGGGAAGGACGTTGCGGCATGTTGCACGAAGCGGTCTGTGAAGACTTCCCGGACCTCAAGCCGCTGCACGTATACGCCAGCGGCTCTCCGGCCATGGTCTACGGCACGCTGGACGCGCTGGTGGAAGCGGGAATGGACGCCCATCAGATGCGCGCCGACGTATTTGCGTATGCGCCGCGCTCTTGAGCCGCGCTCTTGAGCCGCGCTCCTAATGCCGCGCCCCCTGTAGGAGAGAGCCTGCTCGCGATGGCCCCAAGAGCGCCGCGGGCAGCCTGACTCCCCGCGTAATCGTTAACGACCATCGCGAGCAAGCTCGCTCCTACAGGTTATAACCCCATATATAGCGTTTCGGTATTTATAAACTTATATAAATCTCGGTAAGTTATAACTGCGCCATGGCATTTAAATTGCCTTAAAACTTATGTGCCTTATTGTTACAGCGGTGCGTTCTATTAAGTAATTCTTCACCCGCGGGGAGCTGAACGCTATTCGCCATGAGCGCCATTGAATCTGCTTTTTTGAATCTGGCTTACCCTCCGCGGCTCGACTTGGGGCCGCAGCTCACTCACGAACAATTACTCGGCTCGATGCAGTCGATCCATGGCGCGCCACAAGGGTGGGCCGGTCTGGCTGTTTGCGTATGGTTCGCTGATCTGGCGCCCTGAATGCACGGCGGTTGAGCGGGTTCGCGGCCGGGTGCATGGCTATCATCGCGGGCTGTACCTGTGGTCCCACGAACATCGCGGCACGCCGGAAATGCCCGGCCTGGTGTTTGGCCTGGATCGCGGTGGTTCTTGCAGCGGTTTCGCCTATCGCCTGCCCGAAGAGCAACTCGAAGCCTCGCTGTACGCACTTTGGCAGCGCGAGATGCCATTTCCTTCCTACCGCCCGCACTGGCTCAACTGCCGTCTCGAAGATGGCAGCCAGGTTCAGGCATTGGGATTCGTTCTGGAGCGACATCTGCCCAGCTATGCCGGCAACCTGCCGGACCATGTGCTGAGTCATGTGTTCGAAAACGCCTGCGGGCGCTACGGCACCACTCGCGATTATGTCGAGCAAACCGCGCACGCCCTGCGCAGCCACGCCATGCCAGACCGGAATCTGGAGGCGCGGCTCAAGCGTTGTAAGTCAAAAGCCGATCAAGCGAGCGCTTCGCGGCCCTGACTGGCGACTTGTTTGTGCCCTAGCGTCGGGGCCAGGAAGGCCATCGCCAGCAGGCAGGCGCCGACCAGCAGCACGAAACCGCCGTCCCAACCGAAATGGTCCACGGTGTAGCCCATCGCTGCACTGGCCGCGACTGAACC
Source organism: Pseudomonas sp. S2_H10 (assembly GCF_054668285.1). Lineage (NCBI taxonomy): Bacteria > Pseudomonadati > Pseudomonadota > Gammaproteobacteria > Pseudomonadales > Pseudomonadaceae > Pseudomonas > Pseudomonas sp. S2_H10. The sequence goes on along the minus strand of NZ_CP162754.1, from coordinate 3,416,767 downwards.
GCCCAGGTAACCGAACAGACCGGTAAAGCCCGCCGCCGTACCGGCCGCTTTCTTCGGTGCCAGCTCCAGCGCCTGCAGGCCGATCAGCATCACCGGGCCGTAGATCAGGAAGCCAATGGAAAGCAGCGCGATCATGTCGACCATCGGATTGCCGGCCGGGTTGAGCCAGTAAACCAGCGTCGCGACCGTCACCAGTGCCATGAACACCATGCCGGTCAGGCCGCGGTTGCCACGGAAGATCTTGTCCGACATCCAGCCGCACAGCAGCGTGCCCGGAATGCCTGCCCACTCGTAGAAGAAATACGCCCACGAAGTTTTATCTACGGTGAAACCCTTGGCTTCCTTGAGGTAGGTCGGCGCCCAGTCGAGCACGCCATAGCGCAGCAGGTAGACAAAGACGTTGGCCATGGCGATGTACCAGAGCATTTTGTTACGCAGCACGTATTTGACGAAGATTTCCTTGGCGCTGAATTCTTCTTCGTGGCTGGCATCGTAGCCTTCCGGGTAGTCGTTCTTGTACTGCTCGATCGGCGGCAGGCCAACCGATTGCGGGGTGTCGCGCATGGTCACAAAGGCGAACACCGCTACCGCCAGCGCCACGGCTGCCGGTACGTAGAACGCGGCGTGCCAATCGTTGAACAGGCCCATGCCGATCAGGAACAACGGGCCGATCAGGCCGCCACCGACGTTGTGCGCCACGTTCCACACGGACACCACGCCGCCACGTTCCTTCTGCGACCACCAGTGCACCATGGTCCGACCGCTCGGCGGCCAACCCATGCCCTGCGCCCAGCCGTTGATGAACAGCAGAATGAACATCATGGTCACGCTGGACGTCGCCCAGGGCGCGAAACCGAAAACGAACATCACCCCGGCCGACACCAGCAGGCCGAACGGCAGGAAGAAGCGCGGGTTGGAGCGGTCGGACACCAGGCCCATCAGGAACTTCGACAAGCCGTAGGCAATTGCGATGGCAGACATCGCCAGACCCAGCTGACCGCGGGAGTAGCCCTCGTCGATCAGGTACGGCATGGCCAGGGAGAAGTTCTTGCGCAGCAGGTAGTAACCCGCATAGCCAATGAAGATGCCGGCGAAAATCTGCCAGCGCAGGCGTCGGTAAGTGCTGTCTATTTTTTCTTCAGGCAATGGAGCCTGATGTGCGGCAGGACGAAAGAAAGCAAACATTCAAGAGCTCCAAATTTCTTGTTTTGACTGCGGATGCGAATGTTACAGTTTCGTTACCGAAAATAGCACCGGTTCTCATCGGCAAAACAGCGGAAATGTTGGATATCGCGTGTTCCTTTATGAACATGTCGCTCAGGTGTAAGTGAAGGGCGTTGTAGGAAGAGTTTCCCGTCAATGCTTTACGCGACTGAGTCCTCCTGAATAGGGCAATTCTTTGGGAAATCTCCTGCTTTGTTACCGGAAGCCGTGACCTTCAAGGCCGCGCCCTTGAGCTTTAACCTTGGTTGCACTGCCAGCTATGGCGTTTCAGGTGTGGGTGGGGAGAGAGGGATGCGCTGGTTTGTGTGTGTGGTGCTGCTGTTTGTAATGTCTGCTGCAAACGGCGCAAGTGAGGTGTTCCTGATGCCGGAATACAACCCCAAGCCGATTTACCCGGTGGCGCTGCAACGGGCCGGAATCACCGGTAATGTCCGTGTCAGGTTCGTGGCACATGCCGATGGCTCGGTCAGCAAGGTGAGCATTTTGCAAAGCGATCATCCTGATTTCGCCGAGGCAGTCCGGGTCGCCGTTGCGCAGTGGCGATTCAAGCCATGGAGAGTCGAGGGTGACAAGCCTCAGGAGCAGGAAGTCATTGCACCGATGATATTTGGCTTCGATGTGTATCTGCCCCTGCATCTCAATCAGTGGCTCAAGGAATTGAGATGCCGCGATCTCAATGAGGCTCTAGCGCGTGCCCCTGAATACGCGTGGATCGATTCCGCCGCGTTCTATTACGTCAGGGCTTATCTGTCGAATGCGTTTTCAACGGCAACGTTGCCGACCGAGCGGCGTCTGTCATTGATTGCCGACATGAACAGAAAGGTGCCGATCATTATCAGGCAATGTTCCAACAACCCGGTTTCCAGGTATGTGAGGTTTTTGCCGGAAGACATCCGCAAGCTTCTGTAGGCATCAAAGCGCCTGGACCCCGTTAACAGGGGGCCGGGCCCTTTGCCGGATTCAGCGAACCTGCACCACCACTTTCCCGACCGCTTTGCGCTGGCCAAGATCATTGATGGCTTGCGCGGCATTGCCCAGCGGATACACCTGCGACACCAGCGGCTTCAATTTGCCTTCGGCAAACCAGCCAAACAACTGCTGGAAGTTTGCCGCGTTGTCCTGTGGCTGGCGTTGGGCGAAGGAGCCCCAGAACACGCCGAGCACCGCTGCGCCCTTGAGCAGCGCCAGGTTGACCGGCAGTTCGGGTATGCGCCCGCTGGCGAAGCCGACCACCAGCAGGCGGCCGTTCCAGGCGATGGCGCGGATGGCCTGGTCGAACAGGTCGCCGCCGACCGGGTCGTAGATCACGTCGGCGCCCTGGCCGTCGGTCAGGCGTTTGATTTCGTCCTTGAGGCTGGTTTCGCTGTAGTTGATCAGATCATCGGCACCGGCGGCCTTGGCCACGGCGAGTTTTTCCGCGCTGCTGGCAGCGGCGATCACCCGGGCGCCCATGGCCTTGCCGATTTCCACCGCGGCCAGGCCGACACCGCCGGAGGCACCAAGCACCAGCAGGATTTCGCCCGGTTGCAGGTTGCCGCGTTGCTTGAGCGCATGCATCGAGGTGCCGTAGGTCATGCTGAAGGCGGCGGCGGTGTTGAAGTCCATGGTCGGCGGGATCGGCAACACGTTGTAGCCCGGCACGGCGACCTGTTCGGCAAAGCTGCCCCAACCGGTCAGGGCCATGACCCGGTCACCGACTTTCAAATGGCTGACCTTTTCGCCCACGGCGCTGACCACGCCCGACGCCTCGCCACCCGGGGAGAACGGGAAGGGTGGCTTGAACTGGTATTTGCCCTCGATGATCAATGTGTCGGGGAAGTTGACTCCGGCGGCGTGTACCTCCAGCAGGATTTCATTCTTCTTCGCCACAGGGCTGGCGACCTCTTCAAGCACCAGCGATTCGGCAGGGCCGAAGGCTTTGCACAGCACGGCTTTCATCAGGGCTATTCCTTTGGGAGTGATGGCCGATAAGTGTAGGTGTGTGGGTCGACGGGTCAACGAGCATGCCCGCCCCTGATAGTCAGCCATAAGCTTGTGCTTGTGTGACGGGTCGTTATGCTAGGCCGCAAACCGGATAAGGAGCGAATTGTGAAAGCGTGGATCATGTTGTTGCTGGCCCTGTCTCTGCCTGTGGCAGCGGTGGCCGAAGAAGAAGCCAAAGAAGGTGCGGCACCGAAGGTCAACTACATCACCCTGAGCCCGCCGTTCGTGGGTAATTACGGGCTCGATGGCACGCCGAAACTGAAGGTCTACAAGGCTGATGTGGCGTTGCGGGTGACCGGTGACGAGGCCACCAAGGCGGTGAAGGCCAATGAACCCTTGATCCGCAATCAATTGGTCGCGCTGTTCGCCCAGCAGACCACCGAGACGATGAACAACGTCGAGGCCAAGGAAAAGCTGCGTCAGGAAGCCCTGAAGCAGACCCAGCAGGTGATGAACGACGAAACCGGCAAGCCGGTGGTTGAGGATCTGTTGTTCAACAACCTGATCATCCAGTAATGCTGGATCCTGTAGGAGCCGGCTTGCCGGCGATAGCGCCCTCAAAACCGCCATCGCCAGCAAGCCGGCTCCTACAAAGTGCAAGCCCTCAAGACCGCCATCGCTGGCAAGCCAGCTCCTATGTATGGACTCGCCTCCACTGTCTACCCGCTTTTGAAAAACCGCTGCCCCATTGCATCTATGTATTAGGCCTATTCGTGGAAGCCGTCTTCGGCTTCTGGCCAAAATTGGAAAAGCTCGTGGTATGCCGATTACAGTCAGGCCTCGAAGGCCAGTAGGAGCTTAGGCATCAATCCACGCCGGTCTTACCTGGGGTCAATTTTTTTCAGCAGAGGGTCAGACGGTTAGTACCTCGGTGGCAGAACTCTGTCGCTCAGTGGCCCATCGTCGCTGGCAGACCATCACCCGCGTGGCGACGATAAGTCTGGTCATTCTGTAGAAGCACCCAGACGATTCGCAGGTTGCGGTTGGCTAGCCTGATCGCAGCCTCCTTGCGGCCCAACCGGCTCATCCAGTGCAACAAGCGGCGGTCATCGGGTTGCTGGGAATCAGGTCGTAGTTGTTGCAGCACCGCATGGGCGCCCTGGATCATCAGGCTGCGTAAATAAGCATCACCTCGCTTGGTCATGCCCCCCAACCGGACCGTCTCCCCGCTGCTGTGCTGGTCAGGCACCATGCCAAAGTACGCGGCAAACTTGCGGGCATTGGGAAATCGCTCAGGCTTGGTTTCCTTGGCCACCAGTGCCGTGGCAGTGACCGGGCCGATGCCGCGCACAGTCATTAGCCGCTTCGCCGTCATGTCAGCGTTGGCGGCCACTTCCAGGCGTCCCGTCAGTACGCTGATGCGCTCGCCCAAATGGCGCCACTCGGCCAACAGTTCGTCGATCAGTTCACGCAGCAGGCCCGGCACCGGCTGTGTAGCATCTTCCAGCACCCGCGGGATTTTCTGGCTGATCGCAACATCGCCCTGTGCCAAGGCTACGCCGTGCTCAAGCAGCAGGCCGCGCATCTGATTACTGAGGGCCGTGCGTCGACGCACATAGCCCTGGCGGGCGCGATGCAACGCCTGCATTGCCAGCGCCGCAACGCTTTTGACCGGTACTGCGCAGATTTTTTCATCGCGATTAGCCCGCAGAATCGCCAGCGCATCGTTGCGATCATTTTTAGGCCCGCTGCGATGTGTGGCCACCAAACCGGCTGGAAGAATCCGCACCGGATTGCCTTGGTCTTGCAGCTGCCGGGCCCAGGCCTGGGCACCCGGTCCGGTCTCCATCAAAACCACGACATGCGGCGGCAACTGTCGGAGAAAATCATAAAACGCCTCGCGCGACTTGATCCGCTGCTCGTAGAGCAGCTGGCCGAGGATATCTTCACCGGCGACCTGAAAGACCTGCTTGGCCAGGTCGACCGCCAAGGTTGTGCAGGCCGACAAATCGGAAGAAGACACGGATTGATCAAACGAACTATGATTTTTCATGGACTCGCCCTCGCTGTCGTTGGCTGTTTAGACTGCCACCGTGGCGCATTGACGCCTCGGCTTGGGCGAGTCCATCCAATTACAGAAGCATCTCAACGCAGTGCAATCACCGCCGCCCACTGCTCCGGGGTCACCGGCATCACCGACAGCCGCGAGCCTTTCTGCACCAGTGGCATCTCGGCCAGGGCCGTCTGTTGCTTCAGATAGTCCAGCTTCAACACCCGGGCAAAGGTCTCGACATGGGCGACATCGATCGCGCTCCAGGCGTTTTTGTCCGGGGTGGCCTTGGGGTCGAAATAATGACTTTCCGGCTCCAGCGCCGTCGGGTCCGGATAGGCGGCCTCGATAATCTTGCCGATTCCGGCAATTCCCGGTTCCGGGCAGCTGGAGTGATAGAAGAAGAACTCGTCCCCTACCGCCATGGCCCGCAGGAAGTTGCGTGCCTGATAATTGCGAACCCCGTCCCAGCGCGCTTTGCCGAGCTTTTCCAGCCCTTTGATCGAAAGTTCGTCGGGCTCGGATTTCATCAGCCAATAGGCCATGTCTTTTGCTCCTTGCGTGGTGATCGAGCAGCTTGTCGGCAATTTTATGACAAACCGACGGTCGGTTGACGTCAGCATTTGCGCAGCGGTTCACGTTGTCGCAAAATGCCGGCCTTTAAAGCTTGACGCTGCTGCACGGCCTACAAACGGAAACCGCTGCTGTCATCGTGTAGATATGCCTTTGGGGGGCAATCGATGAAACGCAAACCGGATTTACTATGGATTTTGGTCATTTTGTTTGGCCTTGGCGTCGTGACAACCGGCTATGCCCAAAGCCTGTGGGCCAACAAGACCGATGCACCGGTCGAACTCGCCCAATTGCAGCAACAGTCGACAGCCTTCAAGCGCTGATCCTGTTGCCGCGGCGCCGTTGATCGACGTGGCGCCTAGCCTGCGTAATACCAGGCCTTGTCAGTTACCGTGCCTTGCAGCGGTACATCCCAGCTCGCCTGAGCCAATCGCTCCACCTTCTGACACTCGTGGGCCAGCCCCAGCAGGGTCGGCTTGCGCCAGTCATTGCGGCGCGCCAGATAAGCCAGGCTCCGGTCATAGAAACCGCCGCCCATCCCCAGCCGTCCGCCAACATCGTCAAACCCCACCAATGGCAGCAACACCAGGTCCAGCGCCCAGATCTTGCGCTGCCGGGCGAGGTTCGCCCGTGGTTCGAGAATGCGGAAGCGGTTGGGTTTGAGTTTTTCCCCGGGACGGATGCGCTGGAACACCATTTTGGTACGCGGCCAGGCGCTCAGCACGGGCAGGTAAGTGGCCTTGCCCCGGCGCTGCGCGGCACGCAGCAACAGGCGCGGATCAATTTCACCGTCGGTCGGCAGGTAGAGCGAGATATGTCTGGCGCGGCGGAACAGCGGTTGCTGGGCCAATTGCTTGTACAGCCCGCGAGCGGCCTGGCGCTGCTGACTGGGTGTCAGTGCGCGGCGGGCCTTGCGCAGCATGCGTCGAAGTTGCGGGCGGGGGAGCAGCGCAGGTTCGGTCATGGATTTTGGTTTCGGCAGGACGGATGGGTGAAGCGTACCCGTAAAAACGCCAATGCCGGTATCAAAACCGGCATTGGACTGGAATCAGGCTCCCCGAATGTGTCGCTGTCGACTTAGCCCTTGAACCCGAAAGTTCAAGGTGGAAGATGCAGTAGGCTTTAAGGCTTTCCGTCTAGCGGACATGCACACCAGCCCAACGTGCAACCTCCAGGGTATAGCAAATCGGCTCAGGGACATCGCCAACTGGCAAACACCCCAGGGAGTGAGGTGATTATACCGCAAGCGCTGGCGCGAATCAGCCTTTAGTGACGTCCGGATCGGTGGCGAGCACCAGATCGACGCGATCGAGCAGGTCACGCACCTGTTCGCGGGTCGAGCCGCTGGCCTGGATATCCGGGCGTTCTTCCTTGTGCAGCAGATCGTGGGTGATGTTCAGCGCAGCCATCACGGCGATACGGTCGGCGCCGATGACTTTGCCGCTGCTGCGGATCTCGCGCATCTTGCCGTCCAGGTAACGGGCGGCGCTGACCAGATTACTGCGCTCTTCCTGAGGGCAGATGATCGAATACTCTTTGTCGAGGATCTGCACGGTGACGCTATTGCTTGAACTCATGAGTCTTGCTCCAGGGCCTTGAGGCGCGAAATCATCGATTCGACCTTACGCCGGGCGATTTCGTTTTTTTCAATGAGGTGCGCGCGTTCCTCGCGCCAGGTCTTTTCCTGAGCTAGTAAGAGTCCGTTTTGGCTCTTAAGTTGCTCGACTCGGGTAATCAGCAGTTCGAGTCTGGCCATCAGTGCTTGCAGGTCGGTGTCTTCCATTGTCTTCACTGTCTGATGGGTGTCGGACTTCTATAGGAGCGAGCCCGCTCGCGATGGTCGCCAACGTTAACGCTAGGTCCCTGACAGCCCATGGCGTTCTCGGGTTCATCGCGAGCAAGCTCGCTCCTACAGGGGTAGTCGATGTAGGATACAAGGCCTTCATTCTAGACATAGCGCCGTCTGGCGCCTAGCTGCCCATGACCATTCAGAATTCCCCGTACCAAGCCTTCGCCACCCTGCTGACTTCCAGCGGTCACAACGTCTCGCCTGCCGAGCTGCACGGCCTGTTGCTCGGTCGCAGCTGCGCCGGCGCCGGTTTCGACGCCGAAGGCTGGCTGATCGACGCCGCCGAACTGCTCGAAAGCGAGCCCCAGGACAACGTTCGCAACGCCCTGATCGGCCTGCAAGAGATGGTCAAGGGCGAGCTCACCGGCGATGACGTGACCGTCGTTCTGCTGTTGCCGACCGACGACGCCCCGCTCACCGAGCGTGCCGTCGCACTGGGCGAGTGGTGCCAGGGTTTCCTCAGCGGTTTCGGCCTGAATTGCCGTGACAGCAGCATGCTGAGCACCGAGGCCAACGAAGTGCTGCAGGATCTGGCGGCCATTTCCCAGGTGCAAGATGCCCTGGAAGAGTCCGACGACGGCGAAAACGACTACATGGAAGTCATGGAGTACGTGCGCATCGCACCACTGCTGCTGTTCTCCGAGACCAAAAAAGACCTGTCGGCTGCCGCCAAACCGTCGCTGCACTAATCGTTTGCCAGGGAACGCCATCTGCCCATGATCCATATCCCGAAATCGGAATACAGTCGTCGCCGCAAGGCCCTGATGGCGCAGATGGAACCCAACAGCATCGCCATCCTGCCCGCCGCCGCGGTGGCCATTCGCAACCGCGACGTCGAGCACGTCTACCGCCAGGACAGCGACTTCCAGTACCTCAGCGGTTTTCCCGAACCCCAGGCCGTACTGGTGTTGATGCCGGGGCGCGTGCATGGCGAATACATCCTGTTCTGCCGCGAGCGCAACGCCGAGCGTGAGTTGTGGGATGGCCTGCGTGCCGGGCAAGAGGGCGCGATTCGCGACTTCGGCGCCGACGATGCCTTTCCCATCACCGATATCGACGACATCCTGCCAGGGCTGATCGAAGGCCGTGACCGGGTGTATTCGGCCATGGGCAGCAACCCCGAATTCGACCGTCACCTGATGGAGTGGATCAACGTGATCCGCTCCAAGGCCAACCTCGGCGCCCAGCCGCCGAACGAATTCGTTGCCCTGGATCATCTGCTGCACGATATGCGCCTGTATAAATCGGCGACAGAAGTGAAAGTGATGCGCGAGGCGGCGCGGATTTCCGCCCAGGCGCATGTGCGGGCGATGCAGGCCTGTCGCGCCGGATTGCACGAATTCAGCCTGGAAGCCGAACTCGATTACGAGTTCCGCAAGGGCGGGGCGAAGATGCCGGCCTACGGGTCGATCGTCGCGGCGGGACGCAACAGCTGCATCCTGCATTACCAGCAGAATGACGCGCTGCTCAAGGACGGGGATATGGTGCTGATCGATGCCGGTTGCGAGATCGACTGCTACGCGAGCGACATCACCCGCACCTTTCCGGTCAGCGGCAAGTATTCAGCGGAACAGAAAGCGATTTACGAATTGGTGCTGGCCTCCCAGGAGGCCGCCTTTGCCGAAATCGCCCCGAACAAGCACTGGAATCAGGCGCACGAGGCCACGGTCCGGGTCATCACGACCGGGCTGGTCAAGCTGGGGCTTTTGCGGGGCGACGTCGACGAGTTGATCGCCAGCGAAGCCTATAAGGCGTTTTACATGCACCGCGCCGGCCATTGGCTGGGCATGGATGTGCACGATGTCGGCGAATACAAGGTCGGCGGCGAGTGGCGCGTGCTGGAGGTCGGCATGGCGCTGACCGTGGAGCCGGGGATCTACATTGCTCCGGACAACCAGAATGTTGCGAAGAAATGGCGCGGCATTGGCGTGCGTATCGAGGATGATGTAGTGGTCACCAAAACCGGCTGTGAAATATTGACGAACGGCGTGCCGAAAACCGTCGCCGAGATCGAGGCCCTGATGGCCGCTGCACGGACACAAGCGGCATGAGTCGAGTCAACCTGGCAATCATCGGTGGCGGGCTGGTCGGTGCCAGCCTGGCGCTGGCGCTGCAGGCCGGGGCCAAGGCCCGGGGCTGGAAGATCGTGCTGATCGAGCCGTTCGCTCCTGGCGACACGTATCAGCCGAGTTACGATGCGCGTTCTTCGGCGTTGTCCTTCGGCTCGCAGCAGATTTATCAGCGGCTGGGCGTCTGGCAGGAAGTCTCCCGCCGCGCCGAGCCGATCAAGCAGATTCATGTTTCCGACCGTGGGCGTTTCTCCACTGCCCGTTTGTCGGCGATGGAAGAGGGCGTTCCGGCGCTGGGTTACGTGGTGGAAAACGCCTGGCTCGGCCAATGCCTGTGGCAAGGCCTGGACAAGGACGTGATCAGTTGGCGCTGCCCGGCGGAAGTCACCCGCATGGAGCCGCTGCCCGATGGCTATCGCCTGACCCTCAACGATGAAACCACCCTGGAATGCGACCTTGCGGTGCTCGCCGACGGCGGTCGTTCCGGACTGCGCGAACAATTGGGGATCGGCATTCGCAAGCGTCCGTACAACCAGAGCGCGCTGATTGCCAACATCACCCCGAGCGAAGCCCACAACGGCATGGCCTTCGAGCGCTTCACCGACGAAGGCCCGATGGCATTGCTGCCGCTGCCGGAAAACCGCTGCGCGCTGGTCTGGACCCGTCTGGGCATGGACGCACAACGCCTCGCAGCCCTTGATGAGCGCAGTTTCCTGAGCGAGTTGCAGGGTGTGTTCGGTTATCGCCTTGGCACATTGAAACAGGTCGGTGCACGGCATCTGTATCCGCTGACACTGGTCGAGGCCGAGGAGCAGGTGCGTTCGCATCTGGCGGTGCTCGGCAACGCGGCGCACAGCCTGCATCCGATTGCCGGGCAGGGGTTCAACCTGTCCCTGCGCGATGCCCAGGCCCTGGCCGATGCCTTGCTCGCCAGCGAAAAACCATTGGGCGACTTCGCCACGTTGCAGGCCTATCGCGAACGCCAGCGATTGGACCAGGACCTCACCGTGGGCTTCTCCGATCAGGTCACGCGCCTGTTCGGCAGCACCCAGCCGCTGGTATCCCTGGGGCGCAACATCGGTCTGCTCGGCCTTGATCTGCTGCCACCGGCCAAGCGTTGGTTCGCACGGCAGGCGATGGGGTTGGGGACGCGACCGGATGCGTAACTGGTTGATCCGCCGATTCGGCAAAGCCCGGCTGATGCGCTTTTTCATGAGCTTCTACCCGCCGTACTTCGGTGCCGGTGTGCGGGTGCAGCACATCAGCGATGATTTTCGTGACGTGCGGGTCAGCATGGGGCTGGGCTGGTACAACCGCAACTACGTCGGCACCCAGTTCGGCGGCAGCCTGTACTCGATGGTCGATCCGTTCTTCATGCTGATGCTGATGGAAAACCTGGGGCGCAAGTACATCGTCTGGGACAAGGCCGCCGACATCGATTTCATCGCGCCGGGCAAAGGCCCGGTATTCGCCCGCTTCACCATCGACGACACCTTGCTCGACGAGATCCGTCGGCAGACGGCCAATGGCGAAAAGTACCTGCCGCAATTGCAGGTCGACATTCATGACGGCGCCGGCCATCTGGTGGCGCGGGTCGGGAAAACCCTTTACGTGCGGCTCAAGCCGCAAGAGAGACAGGCTTAAAGCATGGAAATGCGCGCAGATCTGCTGATTGTCGGGGCCGGAATGGTCGGCAGCGCCCTGGCGCTGGCGTTGCAGGACAGCGGGCTGGAAGTCCTGCTGCTGGACGGCAGCCCCATGAGCGTCAAACCCTTCAACACGCAGGCCGCGTTCGAGCCGCGCGTGAGCGCCTTGTCGATCGCCAGTCAGCGGATTCTCGAACGCCTTGGCGTCTGGGACGGCATCGCCGGGCGGCGCAGCAGCCCCTATACCGACATGCAGGTCTGGGATGGCAGCGGCACCGGGCAGATCCACTTTTCGGCGGCCAGCGTGCACGCCGAGGTGTTGGGCCATATCGTCGAGAACCGCGTGGTCCAGGATGCCTTGCTCGACCGGTTGCATGACTGCGACCTTGGGTTGCTGGCCAATGCTCGGCTGGAACAGATGCGCCGCTCCGGCGATGACTGGCTGCTGACCCTGGCCGATGGCCGTACGCTGCGCGCACCACTGGTGATCGCGGCGGATGGCGCCAACTCGGCGGTGCGACGCCTGGCCGGGGTGGCGACCCGGGAATGGGATTATCTGCACCATGCCATCGTCACCAGCGTGCGTTGCGCCAAACCGCATCAAATGACGGCCTGGCAGCGCTTCACCGACAACGGTCCGCTGGCGTTTCTGCCCCTTGAACGCGACGGCCAGCAGGACTGGTGTTCGATTGTCTGGTCGACCACGCCCGGCGAAGCCGAACGTCTGATGGCGATGGATGAACAAGGTTTCTGCAAGGCGCTGGAGCGCGCCTTCGAAGGTCGGCTCGGCGAAGTGCTGAGCGCCGACCCGCGCCTGTGTGTGCCCCTGCGCCAGCGCCATGCCAAGCGTTATGTGGCTGAAGGCCTGGCGTTGATCGGCGACGCGGCCCACACCATTCACCCGTTGGCGGGGCAGGGGGTGAATCTCGGATTCCTCGATGCCGCCGTGCTGGCCGAAGTGTTGCTGCAAGCGGCAACCCGTGGCGAACGCCTGGCGGATGTGAAAGTCCTCAGCCGTTACGAGCGTCGGCGGATGCCCCACAACCTGGCGCTGATGGCGGCGATGGAAGGTTTCGAGCGCTTGTTCCAGGCCGATCCGTTGCCGGTGCGCTGGTTGCGCAATACCGGATTGAAAATGGTTGAGAAAATGCCGGAAGCCAAGGCCCTGTTCGTGCGTGAGGCGCTGGGGTTGACCGGGGATTTGCCGACGCTGGCCAAACCCTGACTTCTCTATTGAGGCTGATGGCCTCTTCGCGAGCAGGCTCGCTCCCACTTTGGAATGCATTTTAAATGTGGGAGCGAGCCTGCTCGCGAAGACGGCGGCACATTCGCCCTGAATTTCTGCCTGTGCAACATCTGGTAACTCCTCCGCAGCCCGCTTCGATTGAGAAGGTAAATGTGAGTCCTTATCATTTGGCCTCATTTTTCAATCGAGAGACCGCTCCCATGTTGGCACCGAAGCGTCTACTGACTGCACTGGCCCTGACCCTGATCGCCAGCACCGCCGCCCAGGCTGCTGACGAGGTGGTGGTCTACTCCTCGCGAATCGACGATCTGATCAAGCCGGTATTCGATGCCTACACCGCCAAGACCGGCGTGAAGGTGAAGTTCATCACCGACAAGGAGGCGCCCCTGATGCAGCGCCTCAAGGCCGAGGGCGCGAATACGCCGGCCGACCTGCTGCTGACCGTCGATGCCGGCAACCTCTGGCAAGCCGAGCAGATGGGCATCCTCCAGCCGTTCACCTCGAAAACCATCGACGCCAACATTCCGCTGCAATACCGCGCAGCCTCCCATGCCTGGACTGGCCTGAGCCTGCGGGCGCGGACCATTGCCTACTCCACTGAGCGGGTGAAGCCAGGTGAACTGACCACCTATGAAGCCTTGGCCGACAAGCAATGGGAAGGTCGCCTGTGCCTGCGCACGGCGAAGAAGGTCTACAACCAGTCCCTGACCGCGACCATGATCGAAGTGCACGGCGCCGCCAAGACCGAGGAAATCCTCAAGGGTTGGGTCAGGAACCTGTCCACTGACGTGTTCTCCGACGACACCGCCGTGCTGGAAGCGATCAACGCCGGCCAGTGCGATGTCGGCATCGTCAACACCTACTACTACGGCCGCCTGCACAAGCAGAAGCCGGAGCTGCCGGTGAAGCTGTTCTGGCCGAACCAGGTCGACCGTGGCGTGCATATCAACCTGTCGGGCATCGGCCTGACCAAGAACGCACCGCACCCGGAAGCGGCCAAGGCCCTGGTAGAGTGGATGACCACGCCTGAAGCGCAGAAAATCTTCGCCGACGTGAACCAGGAGTTCCCGGCGAACCCTGCGGTTCAACCCTCGGAAGAAGTGGCGGCCTGGGGCAAGTTCATCGCTGACACCTTGCCAGTGGAAATTGCCGGCAAGCGTCAGGCAGAAGCGATTCGCCTGATGGACAAGGCTGGCTGGAACTAAGTCACCCTATATACTGCGCCCCGCCTACGCGGGGCGTTTGTTTTTGCGTTGCGCGCCTCTGACGATGTAGGAGCGAGCTTGCTCGCGATGAGCGTCAGGTACCCCGCGTTATCGTTGACGTTTTTCGCGAGCAGGCTCGCTCCTACAGTGTCGATCTCATCCATTAGATAGTAGAGAACCAAGCCTGTGGCCCATCCCGCCCAACGCCGCTGGTATCCAGTCGTCTTCGCCATCGCTGCGCTGGTCCTGCTGCCCCTGAGCGTACTGCTGCTTTCCTGGCAAACCATCGACGTTCAAATCTGGTCGCACCTGTGGGACACGCAGATGCCGCGCCTGCTGGGCAACACACTGACGCTGGTGCTCGGTGTCGGTGCGGGTGTCACCCTGCTGGGCGTCAGCCTTGCCTGGCTGACCAGCCTCTGTGAATTTCCCGGTCGGCGCTGGCTCGATTGGGCGCTGATGCTGCCCTTCGCGATACCGGCCTACGTACTGGCGTTCGTGTTTGTCGGCCTGCTGGATTTCGCCGGGCCCGTGCAAACCCTGCTGCGCGAGTGGTTCGGCAGTAGTCTGCGGCTGCCGCGCGTGCGTTCCACGGGCGGTGTGATCGTGGTGCTGGTGCTGGTTTTCTATCCCTATGTCTATCTGCTGGCCCGCACGGCATTCCTGGCTCAGGGCAAAGGCCTGATGGAAGCCGCACGGGTCCTTGGTCAATCGCCCTGGCAGGCGTTCTGGCGGGTGGCATTGCCCATGGCGCGGCCGGCCATCGGTGCGGGCGTGGCATTGGCGTTGATGGAGACCCTGGCGGATTTCGGCGCAGTGTCGGTATTCAACTTCGATACCTTCACCACGGCCATCTACAAGACCTGGTACGGTTTTTTCAGCCTGTCTTCCGCGGCGCAACTGGCCAGCCTGTTGCTGTTGGTGGTGATGCTCGTGCTCTATGGCGAACGCCGTGCCCGCGGGGCCAACCGGGCGAGCAACGAGCGACCACGGCTCAAGGCGCTGTATCACCTGCAAGGCGTAAAGGCGCTGGCGGCCACGACGTGGTGCGGTCTGGTGTTTGCCTGCGCTTTCGTCATCCCGATGCTGCAACTGGCGGTGTGGTTCTGGCAGCGCGGGCGCTTCGATCTCGACGAGCGCTACACCGGGTTGATCGTCCATACCTTGTATCTGGGTGCGATGGCGGCACTGATCACTGTCAGCGTCGCCTTGTTGCTGGCGTTTGCCAGGCGTCTGGCCCCTACCCGGGTCATTCGTTCCGGGGTCAGTCTGGCGAACCTGGGTTACGCCTTGCCGGGTTCGGTGCTGGCGGTCTCGATCATGTTGGCGTTCAGTTATCTGGACCGTGAGCTGGTGATCCCGCTTTCGAGCTGGCTCGGTGGCGTGGGCAAGCCGATGCTGCTGGGCAGTCTGTCGGCGTTGTTGCTGGCCTATCTGGTGCGCTTCGTCGCGGTGGCCTACGGGCCGTTGGAAAGCAGCCTGGCGCGTATACGGCCATCTTTGCCCGAAGCGGCACGTAGCCTTGGCGTCAGTGGGCCGCGACTGTTTTTCAAAGTGTATCTGCCATTATTGCTACCCGGAACGTTGAGCGCTGCGCTGCTAGTGTTCGTCGACGTGCTCAAGGAAATGCCCGCGACCCTGCTGATGCGCCCGTTTGGCTGGGACACGCTGGCGGTACGGATCTTTGAAATGACCAGCGAAGGAGAATGGGCGCGGGCATCTTTGCCAGCGTTGACGCTGGTGCTGGTCGGGCTGTTACCGGTCATCGGATTGATCCGGCGTTCAGCGCATCGAAACAGCTAGGTGTCAGTCCTACACCTTGCGGCTACAATGCGCGGCATTCGGTGCGGTCCGTCTGACAGACCAGGTAGCTGAAATCGGCTAAAGGCCCTTTGTTTCAAGGCATTCAGTCCGTGCAGCACTTGCCCGCACCTTCGCCACGCCCGGAAGGAGAAACCCATGGGACAGCGTACGCCTCTGTATGACCTTCATCTCGCACTCGGCGCGAAGATGGTCGATTTTGGCGGTTGGGACATGCCTCTGCATTATGGATCGCAGGTCGAGGAACACCATCAGGTGCGCCGCGATTGCGGTGTCTTCGATGTATCCCACATGACCGTAATCGACGTCGGCGGCCCCCAGGCCAAAGCCTGGCTCCGGCATTTGCTGGCCAATGATGTCGAACGCCTGCACAGCCCCGGCCGTGCGTTGTACAGCACCATGCTCAACGAGCAGGGCGGCATCGTCGACGACATGATCGTCTACCGTCTCGACGAAGGTTATCGCCTGGTGGTCAACGCCTCCACCCGCGACCAGGACATGACCTGGATGCAAGCGCATCTCGACGGTTTCGATGTACAACTGAGCGAACGTGCCGAGTTGGCGATGCTGGCCATCCAGGGCCCTCATGCCCGGCAAAAAATTGCCGAGCTGGTCAGCCAGTCCCGCGGCAACCTGATCCAGCTCCTCAAACCCTTCGAAGGCCTGTTCGACGGTGACTGGTTCATCGCGCGCACCGGTTATACCGGCGAAGACGGCCTGGAAATCATTCTGCCGGCCAATCAGGCGCCAGGCTTTTTCAACGATCTGGTCGGTGCCGGGATTTCGCCTATCGGCCTTGGCGCACGGGATACCTTGCGGGTCGAAGCCGGCATGAACCTTTACGGCCAGGACATCCAGCAAGACATTTCACCGTTGGCCTCCAATATGGCCTGGACCATCGCCTGGGAGCCTGCCACCCGCAAATTCGTCGGACGCAAGGCCCTGGAAGCCGAGCAGGCCGCCGGCGTGCAGCACAAACTGGTCGGTCTGGTCCTTGAGGAGCGCGGTGTTTTGCGCGCTCATCAGGTGGTCCGCATCGCCGATGTTGGCGAAGGGGAGATCACCAGTGGTAGTTTCTCTCCTACGCTAAGCAAGTCGATTGCACTGGCGCGCGTGCCGATGGCAACTGCCGACCGCGCTGAAGTGGAAATCCGTGGCAAGTGGTACCCGGTCCGGGTGGTCAAACCGACCTTCGTACGCCACGGCAAAACCTTGATCTAATCTTTTCCAGCGGTTAACGACCGCTGACAATTTCCTGAGGACACAGAACATGAGCAATATCCCTGCCGACCTGCGTTTTGCCGAAAGTCACGAATGGGCACGTCTGGAAGCCGATGGCACCGTCACCGTGGGCATCAGCGATCACGCGCAGGAAGCGCTGGGTGATGTGGTGTTTGTCGAGCTGACTGAAGTCGGCAACGTGTTTGCCGCTGAAGATCAGGCCGGTGTCGTTGAATCGGTCAAAGCCGCTTCCGACATCTACTCCCCGATTGCCGGTGAAGTGATCGCGGTCAACGAAGAACTGAGCGGTACACCTGAGTTGCTCAACTCCGATCCGTACGGTGCGTGGATCTTCAAGCTCAAGCCAAGCAACACCGCCGATCTGGAAAAACTGCTGGACGCCGCCGGCTACAAGGCTGCCATCGGCGAATAAGCCTGATGCAACATCCCAAAGCCCCGATCCGTCGGGGCTTTTTTTGCCTGACAAATCCTTACCTGCTCGCGATGGTCGTCAACGATGGCGCTGGAAGCCTGACACCGCGCGGTGTTCTCAGGTTCATCGTCGGAGCGCCGCCCGGAGCAGGCTCGCTCCTACAGGATTCGCGTCCGGTACTGGCTGCTATGCTGGTTTGACCGTGTTGCATCGACGCTGAGCGCCAGTCAAGAGAGAGCCCGTCATGTCCAAGATGCCGTCCCTGAGCCAGTTACGCGACCCCAATGCCTTTCTGCGCCGCCACCTCGGACCCGATGCCGCCGAGCAGCAGGCGATGCTCGACAGCCTGGGCCTGGGCAGCCGGGTCGAGTTGATCGAGCAGACCGTGCCGCCGGGCATCCGCCTCAACCGGACGCTGGACCTGCCCCCGGCGCTCGATGAAGAGGCCGCGCTGGCCAAGTTGCGCGGTTATGCCGAGCAGAACCAGGTCTGGACCAGCCTGATCGGGATGGGCTATCACGGCACCCTCACACCGGCCGTCATTTTGCGAAATGTGCTGGAAAATCCCGGCTGGTACACCGCGTACACCCCCTATCAACCGGAGATCGCCCAAGGGCGGCTCGAAGCGCTGCTGAACTTCCAGCAAATGACTATCGACCTGACCGGTCTTGAGTTGGCCAACGCCTCATTGCTTGATGAGGCTACCGCCGCGGCGGAAGCCATGGCCCTGGCCAAACGGGTCGCCAAATCCAGAAGCAACCTGTTCTTTGTCGACGAAAACTGCCACCCGCAAACCATTTCCGTGGTGCAGACCCGCGCTGAAGGTTTTGGCTTCGAGCTGATCGTCGACGCTGTGGATAACTTGAAACAGCACCAGGTCTTCGGCGCGCTGCTGCAATACCCGGACACCCACGGCGAAATCCACGACCTGCGGCCGCTGATCGATCACCTGCACGCGCAACAGGCCCTGGCCTGTGTCGCCACGGATTTGCTGAGCCTGTTGTTGCTGACCCCGCCGGGTGAACTGGGCGCCGATGTGGTGTTCGGCTCGTCCCAGCGATTTGGCGTGCCCATGGGCTACGGCGGGCCCCACGCGGCATTTTTTGCCAGCCGCGATGAATACAAGCGGGCTATTCCCGGGCGGATCATCGGGGTTTCGAAAGACGCACGAGGCAACATTGCCCTGCGCATGGCCCTGCAAACCCGCGAACAACACATCCGCCGGGAGAAGGCCAACTCCAACATCTGCACGGCCCAGGTGCTGCTGGCCAATATCGCCAGCTTCTATGCGGTCTACCATGGCCCGGAAGGGCTCAAGCGGATCGCCCAGCGTGTCCACCGGCTGACCTGCATCCTGGCCGCCGGGCTTGAGCGCAACGGTATCACCCGGGTCAACCGGCACTTCTTCGACACCCTGACGCTGGAAGTCGGCGGAACCCAGACGGCGATCATCGAAAGTGCCCAGGCCGCGCAGATCAACCTGCGCATTCTCGGGCGCGGGCAGTTGGGCTTGAGCCTTGACGAAACCTGCGACGAAGCCACCGTCATGAAGCTGTTCGACGTGTTTCTGGGGGCCGATCACGGGCTGAGCATCGAGGATCTGGATGCCGAAGCCTTGCCTGGCGGAATTCCCGAAGGGTTGGCGCGAACTTCGCCTTATCTGCGCCATCCGGTGTTCAGCGCCCATCACAGCGAAACCGAGATGCTGCGCTACCTCAAGCAACTGGAAAACAAGGACCTGGCGCTCAACCAATCGATGATCCCGCTGGGCTCCTGCACCATGAAGCTCAACGCCACCAGCGAGATGATCCCGATCACCTGGCCGCAGTTCGCCAACCTGCACCCGTTCGTGCCCAAGGAGCAGGCCGCCGGGTATGGGCTGATGATCGAAGAACTGGAGCACTGGCTGTGCGCGATCACCGGTTTCGATGCGATCTGCATGCAGCCCAACTCCGGTGCCCAAGGCGAATACGCCGGGCTGCTGGCGATCCGCAAATACCATGAAAGCTGGCAACAGGGTGGCCGCGACATTTGCCTGATTCCTTCGTCGGCTCACGGCACCAACCCCGCATCGGCGCAGATGGCCGGGATGCGGGTGGTCATCGTCGAGTGTGACGAGGCGGGCAACGTCGATCTGGATGACCTCAAGGAAAAAGCCGCGCAGGCCGCCGACAAACTCGCCTGCCTGATGGCGACCTACCCTTCGACCCATGGGGTGTACGAGGAGGGCATCAGCGAAATCTGCGAAGTGATCCATCATCACGGCGGTCAGGTGTACATGGATGGCGCCAACCTCAACGCTCAGGTCGGGCTGGCGCGGCCGGCGGATATTGGCGCCGATGTCTCGCACATGAACCTGCACAAGACGTTCTGCATTCCACACGGTGGCGGTGGGCCGGGCATGGGGCCGATCGGGGTACGGGCGCATCTGGCGCCGTTCGTGGCCAACCACCCGGTGGTGCCGATCGACGGGCCGCAGCCGCAAAACGGTGCCGTCAGCGCCGCGCCCTGGGGCAGTGCAAGCATTCTGCCGATCAGCTGGATGTACATCGCCATGATGGGGCCGCAACTGGCGGATGCCAGTGAAGTGGCGATCCTCGCCGCGAATTACCTCGCGCAACATTTGTCCGGTGCCTTCCCGGTGCTCTACACCGGACGCAACGAACGGGTGGCCCACGAATGCATCCTCGACCTGCGGCCGCTCAAGGCGTTGACCGGCATCACCGAAGAGGACGTCGCCAAGCGCCTGATGGACTACGGCTTCCATGCCCCGACCATGTCGTTCCCGGTGCCGGGAACGCTGATGGTCGAGCCGACCGAAAGTGAATCGAAGGCGGAACTGGACCGTTTCATCGGTGCGATGCTGAGCATCCGCGCGGAAATCAACGAGGTGCAGAACGGTAACTGGCCAGCCGAAGAAAACCCGTTGAAAGGCGCGCCGCATACGCTGGCCGACATCACCGGCGTGTGGGAACGGCCTTACAGCATCGTGCAGGCGGTCACGCCGGACGCGCACACCAAGGCCCACAAGTACTGGCCGGTGGTGAACCGGGTGGATAACGTCTACGGGGATCGGAACCTGTTTTGTGCGTGTGTGCCGGTGGACGATTACCGCTGATCTCTTGTGCAACGCTGGGCAAAAAAAATGCCGCTCATGTGAGCGGCATTTTTCATTCGCAACGCTTACTCCGAAGCCATGGCATTCTTGGCCAGGATCGCGTTCGCCAGTTCCATGTCCGTGGCTTGCAGGCCCGGGTTTTCGGCGCGGACTTTCTGCATGGCCGCTTCCAGGTACGGACCGCGGATGCCGCCGTCGCTGGCGACGAAGCTGCTCGCGTCGTCCTGGGCCGCGACGACCAGCTTGTGATCCTTGGATGTCAGATAGCTCGAACCGGTGGTTGCACCGGAGGTAAGAACGTTACGCCAGAAAGTATCGGCCATCGCCGAACCGACAGGCAGGGACAACAGCGCGACGGTAGCGACAGCAAGTTTGAAACGCATGACAGGGTGACTCCACTGGGTTGACTACGCGGTTGGATTGCCAACCCCCAATCGAGTTCCGTGACCCCCTATTCGGCCGTTTCGACCAGCAGGATCGCGCCTTGCTGGCCGACCACCCGCACGCGGCTGCCAATGGCTGCGTCCGGCCCGCGGGCCATCCACACGCCGTCGGCCACCTTGATCTTGCCGCGACCGTCGACAATGGCTTCCTGCACCACGAAGGTTTTGCCGATCAGTTCCTGGCCGCGCAGATTCAGGTGCGGTTGATCGCTCGGGCGGTTCGCCGTGCGCTGACGTCGCCACCAATACAGCGCGGTGGCGATCGACAGCAGGCCGAACAACAGGAACTGCCATTCCCAGGACAGGCCCGGCAAGAGGAAGGTCAAGACACCCACGGCGGCCGCCGCCATGCCGATCCACAACAGGTAGCCGCCGGCGCCGAACACCTCAAGAATCAACAGCACCGTGCCCAGCGCCAACCAGTCCCAGAACGAAAGATGCTGAAAAAATGCCCACATGGCGCGCCTCAGGCTTTCTTGTTATCGAAAGTGGCCTTGACGATTTCGCCAATGCCGCCCACCGCACCGATCATCGAGCTGGCCTCCAGCGGCATCAGGATCACTTTGCTGTTGTTGGCCGAAGCCAGCTTGCCCAGTGCATCGATGTACTTCTGCGCGACGAAGTAGTTGACCGCTTGCACGTTGCCGCTGGCGATGGCTTCGGACACCACTTTGGTCGCCTGGGCTTCTGCCTCGGCTTGCCGCTCGCGGGCTTCGGACTCCAGGAAGGCGGCCTGCCGGCTGCCTTCGGCTTCGAGGATCTGCGCCTGCTTCTTGCCTTCGGCGGTCAGGATCGCTGCAGCGCGCAGGCCTTCGGCTTCGAGGATTTGCGCGCGCTTGATCCGCTCGGCTTTCATCTGCCCCGACATCGCCGCCATCAGGTCGGCGGGCGGGCTGATGTCCTTGATCTCGATCCGGGTGATCTTGATGCCCCACGGTGCGGTCGCTTCATCGACGGTGCGCAGGAGTTTTTCGTTGATGCCGTCGCGCTGGCTGAGCATGGCGTCGAGCTCCATCGAGCCGAGCACCGTACGGATGTTGGTTTGCAACAGGTTGCGAATGGCGTGTTCGAGGTTGTTGACCTCGTAGGCAGCCTGGGCCGTGTTGACCACCTGGAAGAAACACACTGCATCGATTTGCACCGTGGCGTTGTCGGCGGTGATGACTTCCTGTGGCGGAATATCCAGCACGCTTTCCATCACGTTCATCTTGCGGCCGATGCGGTCCATGACCGGGATGATGATGTTCAGTCCCGGCTTGAGCGTGTTGGTGTAGCGCCCGAAACGCTCGACGGTCCATTCAAAGCCCTGGGGCACGACCTTGAAACCCATGAACAGAATGGCGACCACCAGGCCGACAAAAAGCAAAAGCACACTACCGATCTGCATAACGATTCCTTGTTGATGTGTGGATCTGTGGAGTTGCAATCGCTGGAGTGTAACGGCGCTGATGGCGGATAAGAACAACCGGGCTCAGTTCTGCTCGCTCTGGGGTGTGACTCGCAGGACCTCCTCGATGGTCGTCAGCCCGGCGGCGACCTTTTGCGCCCCTGAAAGCCGCAGGCTGCGCATGCCTTCCTTGAATGCCTGGCGGCGCACGGCCAGCAGATCGGTATCGGGACTGATCAACGCCTTGATGCCATCGCTGATCTGCATGATTTCATAGACCCCGGCGCGGCCGTGATAGCCGGTGTCGCGGCATTCCACGCAACCGACGGCCCGCTGGGCATTGCCCGGCAACGGTGCCTGCCACGGGCGGGTCAGGGTTTGCCAGTCGTCTTCGCCCAGCGTCAGCGGCGCCTTGCAATGCGGGCACAGGGTTCGCACCAGTCGCTGGGCCATGACGCCGAGCACCGTGGCCTTGATCAGGTAATGCGGCACGCCGAGTTCCAGCAGGCGGCTGATGGCGCTGGGCGCGTCGTTGGTGTGCAGGGTCGACAGCACCAGATGCCCGGTGAGCGCTGCCTGGATCGCCATCTCGGCAGTTTCGAGGTCGCGGATCTCGCCGATCATGATGATGTCCGGGTCTTGCCGCATCAGCGCGCGCACGCCGGCGGCGAAGGTCAGGTCGATGTTGTGCTGGACCTGCATCTGGTTGAACGCCGGCTCGACCATCTCAATGGGGTCTTCGATGGTGCAGAGGTTGACCTCCGGTGTCGCCAGTTTTTTCAGGGTGGTGTAGAGGGTTGTGGTCTTGCCCGACCCCGTCGGCCCGGTGACGAGGATGATGCCGTGGGGTTGGCGGGTCATGTCCTGCCAGCGGCGCAGATCGTCGGTGGAGAAGCCAAGCTGGTCGAAGTCCTTGAGCAGTACTTCCGGGTCGAAGATCCGCATGACCATTTTTTCGCCGAAGGCGGTGGGCAGTGTCGACAAACGCAGTTCGACTTCGCCGCCCTCCGGGGTCTTGGTTTTCACTCTACCGTCCTGGGGTTTGCGTTTCTCCGCGACGTTCATGCGCCCCAGGGTTTTCAGGCGGCTGACGATGGCCATGGTGACCTGGGGCGGGAATTGATAGACGTTGTGCAACACGCCGTCGATGCGAAAGCGCACCGTGCCTTGCTCGCGCCGGGGCTCGATATGGATGTCGCTGGCGCGTTGCTGGAACGCGTACTGGAACAGCCAGTCGACGATGTTGACGATGTGTGCGTCGTTGGCGTCCGGCTCCTGGTCGCTGGCGCCAAGGTTGAGCAACTGTTCGAAATTGCCCAGGTTAGCGACTTGCGGGTCGGCGCTGTTCGCCCCGGTGACCGATTTGGCCAGGCGGAAGAATTCTACGCTCAAGCGCTGGATGTCCACCGGGTTGGCCACCACGCGCTTGATCGGCAACTTGAGCACGTGGGTCAGGTCAGCTTCCCAGCCGCTTACATAGGGCTGGGCGCTGGCCACGGTGACCGCATCGCGGTCGATCGCGACCGCGAGAATCTTGTGGCGCTGGGCGAAGGCATAGGACATCAGCGGGGTCACGGCCGCGACGTTGATTTTCAACGGGTCGATGCGCAGGTAAGGCTGGCCGGCCTGCCTGGACAGCCACAGGGTCAGGCTTTCCAGGTCCAGCGGTTTGCCGGGACGGCTGAGGTCGCCCAACTGTTGGCTGGCGATGAATTCCAGTGGATGCATCTGGCCATGGGCTGGGTTGCGGCGCCGGGCGTTGAGCGCGTGTTCGGCCGAATCCTGGCTGATGAAGCCCTGCGCGACCAGTTCGCGCAGCACATCATTGAGATCCAGCCAGCGGTCCTGAAAGGCGATATGTGCGGACATGCGGGCTCCTTTTGATCGACAGTCGGCAAAGGATAGCCGTGGCCCGGCTGACCGCTGGGCCACTACCCGACGAAGCCGTTTCGGAGTTTTTCAGCCCGCCGCTTGAGCCGCTTCGGCCCATGCAGAGTCAGCTTCTTGCAGCTCAACCGAACAAACGCTGATCAGGTTACGAAGTTTTTCCGCAATCACTTGCGCGCGGTGCCAGCTCAGACCGTCGATGACGAGCTCGATGGACAGCCAGTCGTCCTCGCGCTGCACGTTGACCTGCTGTGGCGTGAGCATTTGCAAGGCGAACAGATTGAGGGCGCGACACAGCAGGTCCGGTTCTGCCTCGGCGAGCATTTGATAGCGAACACGACAATGGGCGTTGCTGACGTTCCAGACATCGGCGCGGGCAGGAGGGATGTTCACGGCTTCGAGATACGGCATGGTCAGGCTCCAGATTTACTGGAGAAATGTTTACATCCTGTGCCGGGCATTTCTTCTCTATGATTGGTCGTATTGCCGGAGTGAAGAATCAATCAATTCGCTAGTTACTCGATTAAGGGTTTTTTTATGCAAAGCGAGCTGGACAGCTATGACCGCAAGATCCTCGCCCTGCTGCAAGAGGACGCTTCGCTTTCCAGCGCACAGATCGCCGAGCAGGTGGGTCTCTCGCAATCGCCGTGCTGGCGACGGATTCAGCGGATGAAGGAGGAGGGCATCATTCGCGCCCAGGTGACCTTGCTCGACCGCAAGAAAATCGGCCTGAACACGCAGATCTTCGCGGAGGTGAAACTCAATGCCCACGGGCGCTCGAACTTCACCGAATTCACCGAGGCAATTCGCGGCTTTCCGGAGGTGCTGGAGTGTTACGTGCTGATGGGGGCGGTGGATTTTTTGCTGCGCATTGTCACGGCGGACATCGAGGCGTATGAGCGCTTCTTTTTTGAGAAGCTGTCGATGGTGCCGGGGATTCAGGAGGTGAATTCGATCGTGGCGTTGTCGGAGATCAAGTCGACCACCAGTTTGCCGGTCTGAAATTTTGTGGTGACTGTGCCGGCCTCATCGCGAGCAAGCTCGCTCCCACAGTGTTTTGTGTTGGAACACGATGCGTGATCTGACACAGATCCTGTGGGAGCGAGCTTGCTCGCGATGGCGGTATTACAGACGCAGCAGCATTTTCCAGGCACGGTTCTGATACACCGCAATCGCCTGCTGCTTGCGCGCATCGAGGACTTCGTCGGTGATCGACTCGTTGGCCAGTTGCGCCAGTTTGTTCAGTTCGCCGTACAGGCGATCCATTTCCGGGATTTCGAGCACGTTACGCGCATGGTGCAGCCAGACCTGGATGCGTTCGATGCGCGGCAGTTGCTCGGCCAGGTCTTCCGGCTGTTGCTGGTAGCGCTGCAATTGCAGCGAAGTGGCTTCTTCGCCCAGCAGGCGTGGCAACCAGCTACCCAGTTGCGCAGCGCCCTGGCGATTGCCGCGGGTGTTGCGGTCGGCGGCCCAGGTGCGGGCCAGCAGCCAGCGCGAAGTGGTCAGGGAGAACAGGCCCCAGCGCGGGTCTTCGAGTTCTTCGAGGAACTGCTCGGGCGCGGCTTTGCGCACGTCTTCGTCGTCCAGGCCGGCCTGGACCAGCGGACGCCAGTCTTCCAGCAAGGCATCGAGGGCGATACGCAGGTCGTGGGTCGACTGACGTGGAGCGGCCTGGCCCAGGCTGCTGATCAGTGCGCGCATTTCCGCGAGGCATTCGACCCAGTCCTGCAACAGGCGCCAGTGACCGTTGAAACGATACTGCTCGGCCAGACGCTGGCTGCTGCCGAGCAAATGCCAGCTCAGCGCGACGAACGCGTCGTCCAGCGGTGTTTCGGCAGTGATCTGCGGCGCCGGCAGGCTCAACGAATAGCTGTGGGCGTCGTACAGGCGATAGCCGCGCTCGGCCTTGCTGATGTCACATGGCATCAGGGCCAGCTTTTCGGCCAGTTCGGCGGCCAGTTCCAGCAGGGCTGCCGGCTCGCCTTCGCGCAGTTCCAGTTCCAGCTCGCAGATTTCCTCTTTCTGCTTGCCGACCACGACGTGACCCAGGTCCAGCGCGGCTTCGATGACCACTTTGGTCTTGCCACGGCCCCAGGCGATTTCCGCGCGTTCGCGGACGAAGTCGGTGGTGAAGATCGGCTTCAGGGTCTTCTTGTCCAGTTCGGCCAGTTCCTCGGGCCAGCATTCGCCGTCGAGTTTCTTCAGGTCGAGCTTGGCTTTGGGCAGGTTCCAGTCGTACTCGTTACGAACGGACAGGCCGGCGATGCTCTGGCCGCGGGTCTTGAGGGTCTGAATCACTTCTTCGCCATCCTTGCGCAGGCGCAGGGCGACTTTGGCCTGGGCCAGGTCGCGCTCGGGCGTGTCGAAGTATTGATTCATCAACTCACGGCGTTCCCAGCCACTTTTGTTGCGTTTTTTCAGTAACGGGTGCTCGCGCAGGGCGGCGAGGGTTTCGCGGCTGACGCGGAGTTTGATTTCGGTTTCTTTCTGCATGGCCGGAAAATCCAGGATCGGGAGCGCAGCCGGGGGAATGTGTGGCTGCCAAGGTCGTGCAGTGTACAGGACTCAAGGTTAGTACGCGCCGCGACGGTTTATTCCTGTCATCGGTTGGTTCTATGATGGACCTCAATTCGGGTGCCTGGAGTCAGCGATGCCATTGCCGTCGATGAAAGAACAATTCGCTGCGCTGATCGCTGCACCGTCGGTCAGTTGCACCCAGCCCAGTCTCGATCAAACCAACCGCCCGGTCATCGATCTGCTGGCGACGTGGCTCGGTGAGCTGGGTTTTACCTGCGAGATCCAGCAGGTCAGCCCCGGCAAGTTCAATTTGCTGGCCAGTTTCGGTTCCGGCCCCGGCGGCCTGGTGCTGGCCGGGCATAGCGACACCGTGCCGTTCGACGGGGCGTTGTGGCAAACCGACCCGCTGAAGCTGACTGAAGTCGACGGTCGTTGGGTCGGCCTGGGCAGTTGCGACATGAAGGGCTTTTTCGCCCTGGCGATCGAGGCGGTCAAGCCGCTGCTCGACCAGCCGTTCAAACAGCCGTTGCTGATTCTCGCCACTTGTGATGAAGAAAGTTCGATGTCCGGCGCCCGCGCGCTGGCCGATGCGGGGCGACCACTGGGGCGGGCGGCGGTGATCGGCGAGCCGACCGGGCTCAAGCCGATCCGCATGCACAAGGGCATCATGATGGAGCGCATCGACATCCTCGGTCAGAGCGGTCATTCCTCCGACCCGCGCCTGGGCCACAGCGCCCTGGAGGCCATGCACGATGCCATCGGCGAACTGCGTGGCCTGCGCCTGTTGTGGCAGCGCGAATTCCGCAATCCGCAGTTTGGCGTGCCGACGCCGACGATGAATTTCGGTTGCATCCATGGCGGCGACAACCCCAATCGCATCTGCGGCCAGTGTTCGCTGGAGTTCGATTTGCGGCCGTTGCCCGGCATGGACCCCAAGGTCCTGCGCGCCGAGATCCTGCAGAAGCTCAACCCGGTTGCCGAGCGGCATCAGGTCAAGATCACCTACGCGCCGTTGTTCCCCGAAGTGCCGCCATTCGAGCAGGCCGAGGATGCAGAACTGGTACGCCTTGCCGAAAAGCTCACCGGTCACAGCGCCGAAGCAGTGGCGTTCGGCACCGAAGCACCTTATCTTCAGCGCCTTGGCTGTGAAACGCTGGTGCTTGGCCCGGGTGATATCGCCTGCGCCCATCAACCGGGGGAATACCTCGAAATGTCACGTTTGCAGCCTACGGTGCATCTATTACGACAGTTGATTGAACATTACTGCCTGTCACCGGCCGAAACACAACACAAACCGTAGGAGCCGGCTTGCTGGCGATGCAAGCGCTGCGGATCAGCCGATGAACCGCAGCGCTTGCATCGCCAGCAAGCCGGCTCCTACAGGTTTCATGTATAAATTGCCGGTACCCCAACCCGTATTCATGAGGAGAGCGCGCGTGTCGCCAAGCCTGTTCCGACGATAACCATCAGCCCGCTGTGCGTTTTCAGTTTCGCCCTTTTTTCGGCTGCTATTTATTACAGGCCCAGGTTCATGCCCGAATACGTCAATTGGCTTCGTCACGCTTCGCCCTATATCAACGCCCACCGCGATTGCACCTTTGTCGTCATGCTGCCCGGCGACGGCGTTGAACACCCCAACTTCGGCAATATCGTCCACGACCTGGTGCTGTTGCACAGCCTGGGGGTGCGTCTGGTGCTGGTTCACGGCTCCCGGCCGCAAATCGAAGCGCGCCTGGCGGCCCGTGGCCTGACCCCGCATTACCATCACGGCATGCGCATCACCGATGCCGCGACCCTGGAGTGTGTGATCGACGCGGTAGGCCAGCTGCGCATCGCCATCGAAGCGCGCCTGTCCATGGACATGGCCTCGTCGCCGATGCAGGGCTCGCGTCTGCGGGTGGCCAGCGGCAACCTGGTGACGGCACGGCCGATCGGCGTGCTTGAAGGCGTCGACTATCACCACACCGGCGAAGTGCGTCGGGTCGACCGCAAGGGCATCAACCGTCTGCTGGACGAGCGCTCCATCGTGCTGCTGTCGCCGCTGGGCTATTCGCCGACCGGTGAGATTTTCAACCTCGCCTGTGAAGACGTCGCCACCCGCGCGGCCATCGACCTGGGCGCGGACAAACTACTGCTGTTCGGCGCCGACCTGGGCCTGATCGACGAGCACGGGCGCCTGGTGCGCGAACTGCGTCCGCAGCAAGTGCCGGCGCATCTGCAGCGGCTGGGCAGTAACTATCAGGCGGAATTGCTGGATGCTGCGGCCGAAGCTTGCCGTGGCGGCGTGGCCCGCAGCCACATCGTCAGTTACGCCGAAGACGGTGCACTGCTGACCGAGCTGTTCACCCGCGATGGTGGCGGCACCCTGGTGGCCCAAGAGCAGTTCGAGGTGGTACGCGAAGCGGCCATTGAAGACGTCGGTGGTTTGCTGGACCTGATCAGTCCGCTGGAAGAGCAGGGCATCCTGGTGCGCCGTTCCCGCGAGGTGCTGGAGCGCGAAATCGAGCAATTCAGTGTGGTTGAACGCGAAGGCATGATCATCGCCTGTGCGGCGCTGTACCAGATCGCCGATTCGGATGCTGGTGAACTGGCGTGCCTGGCGGTGAATCCGGAATACCGCCATGGCGGTCGCGGCGATGAGCTGCTGGAGCGCATTGAAACCCGCGCACGGGCGCAGGGGCTGAAAACCTTGTTCGTCCTCACCACTCGCACCGCGCACTGGTTCCGCGAGCGCGGTTTCGAACCGAGCAGCGTCGACCGCCTGCCGTCGGCGCGGGCGTCGCTGTACAACTATCAGCGTAATTCGAAGATCTTCGAAAAAGCCCTGTAACCGGGTTGCTTCCATCGCCGGCAAGCCAGCTCCTACACCGTTCAATGTAGGAGCTGGCTTGCCGGCGATCGGTTGCGAAGCAACCGCAATATTTACTCGGTTACGAACTTCGCACTGACATACGGCGAATAATCCGGCAGTACCGTTTCAACCTTCCCTTGCTCCTTCAGGAACTTCGCCGTCTCGCCAATCGCCTTGGCCGTGCCGCCGTCCAGCAGCGCAGTGCTCTGTTGCGCCTTGGTATCCGGGAAGGCGGAACCGGCCAGCAGCTCCGGTACATCAGCGGCGTTGGCACCGGTCAGTTTGGCGATTTTCTGCACCGGCACCGAATCAACCGTCCATTGGTCCTTATGCGCGGCATAGTCGGCGAACGAATCCAGGGTAACCCTGGCGAACTTTGCCACGACCTCCGGATGTTTTTCGGCGTAGTCCTTGCGCGCCACCCAGACTTCAAAGGTCGGCGCGCCCCATTGGCCTACCTGCGCAGCGTCGGTCAAGGTCTTGCCGGTCTTGCGAATTTCCCCAAGCGCGGGCGACCAGACAAACGCGCCGTCAATATCACCGCGCTTCCAGGCTGCCGCGATTTCCGCTGGCTGCAGGTTCACCACTTTGACTTTTGAATTGTCCAGGCCCCAGTGCTTCAGCGCTCCGAGCAGGCTGTAGTGGGAGGTTGAAACGAACGGCGTGGCAATGGTCTTTCCGATCAGATCTTGCGGTTTTTCGATGCCGCTGCCGTTGCGCACCACCAGCGCTTCGGCGGCATTGATCTGGGCCGAGACGATGAACGCGACAATCGGCAGGTTGCGCGAGGCAGCGGCGGCCAGCGGGCTGGAGCCGAGATTGCCGATTTGCACATCGCCCGAAGCAATCGCCGTGACCACCTCCGGGCCGCTGTTGAAGCGTCGCCAGTCAATCGGCTGGCCGATGGTTTTTTCATAAAGGCCATCGGCCTGGGGGACTTTGCTGGGGTCGATTCCGGTCTGGTAGCCGACGGTGAGATTCGCTGCCTGAGCCGTTAATGAAAATGCCAGGGATACACAAACTGTAACAATTGGTATGGATAGTGCGCGCTTGATCGTCATGGGGTCGCCTTTCGGTAAAGGATTTGTTTCCGAATTGCGTATGAAACTAATCGATCTAAGAAAGTAAAAATAAATACCTTTTAGGAATTAGCTTATGAGCCGAACCTTGTAATCCGGGGCGAGAAGCTAAATTCCTAAAAGGTATTAGAAAAGAAGCGGGTAATTCTTTTCAGGTTTATGACGAACTCATGACCCTGCATGGACCAAAAAAACGGGGATTAGACAATGGTCGTAGACACACATGGTTACGATTGACTTGTGGGTCACGCTCTGGCGCTAATCGCGCATCTTAGGATTTCGGGCGACGACCCGAGACCAGGAATACAAGAATTAGAATCGAGAGGAGCTACACAATGAACAAGTCCACCTTGGCTTTGGCCGTGGCCGTAGGGGTTTTGGCGCAGCAGGCAGGCGCCGCCGGTTTCCTGGAAGACAGCAAGGCGTCCATCAGCTCTCGAACCATGTATTACAACAACGATAACCGTGAAGGCGGTGCGGATCAGAAAGAGTCCGCAGAGGGCCTGAAATTCGATTATCTGTCCGGTTTCACCCAAGGCACTGTCGGTTTCGGTATCGACGCCCAGGCTCTGCTGGGTATCCACCTGGACGGCGGCAAGGGGCACCACCCGGACAACAACACCTTCTTCCCGAGCGACAGCGATGGTTCGGCCGTGTCCGAATGGAGCCGTGCAGCTGCTAACGTCAAGGCGCGCTTCTCGAAAACCGAAGCCCACCTGGGTGGTGCGCTGGCACCCAACCTGCCGATCCTGGTCGCGAACGACAGCCGTCTGCTGCCCCAGACCTTTGACGGTGGCACCATCACGTCGAAAGAAATCGACAACGTGACCTTCAACGCAGGTCAGTTGGAACATTCGGCGGGTCGCGCCTCTTCGAACTCCACCGGCCTGGCCGTGGCTGGCGGTACAGAGGACAGCAACAAGTTCTACTACGGTGGTGCTGACTGGAAGGTCACCAAGGACCTGACCCTGCAGTATTACCACTCGAATCTGAAGGACTACTACAAGCAGGATTTCCTGGGCCTGATTCACGTCTACCCGATCAATGCCAACCAGTCCTTCAAGACTGATATTCGCTACTTCGACAGCAGCTCCGACGGCAAGAACGGTGATGCGGGTTTCCGTTTCAACAACAACAACGGTTTCGCCAAGAACCCGGGTGAGGTCGATAACAAGACCTGGAGCGCCATGTTCACCTACACCCTGGGTGGCAACGCCTTCCTGCTCGGTCATCAACGTGTCAGCGATGACGGTGGTTTTGTCTACCTGAACCAGGGCAACGTGGTCGATGGCAATGGCCGTCCGGAAGGGAACGGTGGCGCCAGCTTCTACCTGTTCACCGACTCCATGATCAACGGATTTGTTCGTGCCGGTGAAAACACTACCTTCGGTCAGTACTCCTATGACTTTGCTGCATTGGGCGTACCGGGCCTGAAAACTTCGATCGCCTACCTGCATGGCGATGACATCAAGGCTACCAACGGCAGAGGTCCTGATGCGTCCGAGTGGGAGCGCGACATGCGGATCGACTACACCATCCAGCAGGGCACCCTCAAAGGTTTCGGCGTAACGCTGCGTAATGGCGTCTACCGTGGCAGTGAAGTCTCCAACAACCCTGATGTTGACCAGACCCGTCTGATCTTCAACTACACCTACAGCTTCCTGTAACCAGCCTTGCGAAAAAGCCTCGCCTGCGGGCGAGGTTTTTTTGGGGTTGATTTTAATATTCCATAATGATCTTTGCTGAGTATTTATTATTCTTTTTAGTTTTTGTTGATCCCGCTTAAAGTGCGTCCGTCCGACACTCATCCCTGAACTCGGATTTGGCAATTTCCTCCCTCGACAACTGATCAGGTTCAGGAATCGGCGCTGGCGCCGATACCTCGGTTCTGCCGTGGGAAGTCATATTCCGCAGCGATATTAAAAAATCTTAAGCAATTCTTTTTGGCTTTAAGGCCATGTATCCTGCCGCCCGCCAAACGACCGGCTTAGACGCTTTGCCGCGAATTTATGCATTCAGGATCCCGGGCAATCGATTCGGGACCAGGAACATCAGAATTAGAAACTAGAGGAGCGAAACATGAACAAATCCACCTTGGCCATGGCTGTGGCCGTCGGGGTACTGGCCCAGCAGGCAAGCGCCGCGGGTTTTATCGAAGACAGCAAGGCAACACTGGGGCTGCGTAACTTCTACATCAACACCGACAACCGTGACGGTGCCGGTGCCAACAAAAACGAAGAATGGGGCCAGGGCTTCGATCTGCGCTTCATCTCCGGCTACACCCAAGGCACCGTCGGTTTCGGTATCGATGCGATCGGCCTGTTGGGCGTCAAGCTGGATTCGGGTGGCGGTACCAACGGCGCCACGGCGACCTCTTACGGCGGCACGGTTTTCCCGAGCAAATCCAACGGTGAGGCGGTAGATGATTTCTCCAGCCTGGGCCTGACTGCCAAGGCCAAGGTTTCCCAGACTGAACTGAAGCTGGGCACCTTGCAGCCGAAAAACCCGGTGATCGTGACCAACGATGGTCGTCTGCTGCCGCAAACCTGGCAGGGTGGCCAGATCACTTCCGCCGAGATCAAGGACCTGTCGCTGGTCGGTGGTCAGATCGAAGCCGTCAAAGGCCGTAACTCCAGCAACAACGAGCAGATGTCGATTTCCGGCGCAAACACTCGCGGCACCAAGTTCCGCGACAGCAACAAGTTCATCTATGCCGGTGGCGACTACAAGATCACCAAGGACCTGACTGCCCAGTACTACTACGGCAACCTGGAAGAGTTCTACAAGCAACACTTCCTGGGCCTGGTTCACAATTGGGCAATCGGCCCGGGCGTGTTGAAGTCGGACTTCCGTTATTTCAACAGCTCTGACGACGGTGCCAACGGTCACGATCCGCTGTACTACACCACTGGCAACTACAACGCACCAAACGGCAAGGGCAAGGTCGACAACAACCTGTACAGCGGCCTGTTCCTGTATTCGGTTGCCGGTCATACCTTCGGTGGTGGTTACCAGGTCAGCAATGGCAGCAGCGACTTCCCATGGCTGAACCAGGGTGACGGTTCGTCGAACTACACCATCACCGATTCGCAAATCCAGAAGTTCGGCCGTGCCGGCGAGAAAACCTGGCAGGCACGCTACTCGTTCGACTTCGCCAAGGTCGGCGTACCTGGCCTGACGGCGGGCCTGGTGTATCTGCATGGCGACAACATCGACACGGTCAACGCCAAAGGTGGCGAGGCGGCCAATGGTGCCTCCGAGTGGGAGCGTGACCTGAGCGTTGCCTACGTGGTGCAGGAAGGCCCACTGAAGAACCTGGGCCTGGCGTGGAAAAACGCCACCTGGCGCACCGACCTGCCGAACACCCGTTCGCAGGACGAAAACCGCCTGATCGTCAGCTACTCGATCCCGCTGTTGTAATAGCGCTCGCGTAACCGAGACAAAAAAAGCCCCGCCCGGTATTGCACCGGGCGGGGCTTTTTACATGTTCAAGACGGGTTCACCCCCGTAATCCCGCCTTGAAGTTCCCTCTTTGCAGCAACTCAAGGCCTTCTCGAACCTTGTGGGGGATGTTCGGCGGGTTGCGCGTGCACGTCCAGTGAACAGATCTTTAATATTTCTTAATGATCTAAATAAATCGATATTTATTCTTTTTAATAGATAAAAAACACAGGCACAGTTGAACCCATCAAGCACTCACAAGGAGCAGCACCATGGGTATCAGACTTGGCGATATCGCCCCCGATTTCGAACAGAACTCCAGCGCCGGCACCATCCGTTTCCATCAGTGGCTGGGCGATAGCTGGGGTGTGCTGTTTTCCCACCCGGCGGACTTCACGCCGGTGTGCACCACCGAACTGGGGTTCACCGCCAGGCTCAAGGATGAGTTCGCAGCGCGCGGCGTCAAGGCCATCGCTTTGTCGGTGGACCCGGTGGAGTCGCACCACAAGTGGATCGAGGACATCAACGAAACCCAGAACACCGTGGTCAACTTTCCGATCCTCGATGACGCCGACCGCAAGGTCTCGGACCTCTACGACCTGATCCATCCCAACGCCAACGACACCCTGACCGTGCGTTCGCTGTTCGTGATCGACCCGAACAAAAAGGTCCGGTTGACGATCACCTACCCGGCGAGCACCGGCCGCAACTTCAATGAAATCCTGCGGGTGATCGACTCGCTGCAACTGACCGATAACTACAAGGTGGCCACGCCGGCCAACTGGCAGGACGGTGACGAGGTGGTGATCGTGCCGTCGCTCAAGGATGAGGATGAAATCAAACAGCGCTTTCCCAAGGGCTATCGGGCGGTCAAGCCTTACTTGCGCCTGACGCCGCAGCCCAATCGGTGAGTCATCAATATTTACGGTGTGGCTGATGCCGCCATCGCGAGCAAGCTCGCTCCCACAGGAGGTACACGGTCAACTGTGGGAGCGAGCTTGCTCGCGATGGCGCCAGATCGGGCAGCGCATCATCTACAAAGCTGGGGATTTTCAGGCCGTTTCGACGGCCTGTTTTTTTGCCTGGAAGAAATCGATTTGTATATTTCCATAATGCATAACCAAATGAATAAATATGATTTATGGATATATAAATCAGCTGTTAAGGTCACTCCATCGAAGCGAGATCGCAAGCCGCGAATCGCCAACACCGTGCAAGGAATCGTCTGAATGTTGGTCGTCTCACTCGGTGGCAGTCCCAGTCAGCGCTCTCGTTCCGGGGTGCTGCTGGATCGCTCCCGGCAATGGTTGCAAGAGCAGGGCGTGGAAGTGGTGAGTTACCAGGTAGGGGACTTCCCGGCCGAGGACTTGCTGCACGCACGCTTCGACAGCCCCAAGGTTATCGACCTGCTGCAACAGATTGAAAACGCCGATGGCCTGCTGATCGCCACTCCGGTTTACAAGGCATCGTTTTCCGGGGCCCTGAAAGTCTTGTTGGACCTGCTGCCCGAACGCGCCCTGAGTCACAAGGTTGTTTTGCCAATGGCCACCGGCGGCAGCATCGCCCACATGCTGGTAGTGGATTACGCGCTCAAGCCGGTGCTGTCGGCATTGAAGGCCCAGGAAATGCTGCAAGGGATTTTCGCCGTCGACAGCCAGATCGCTTACGGCGAAGGCAGCGCCCAGGCGCAATTGGCGCCGGAGCTGGAGCAACGTTTGTATGAAGCGCTGGAGCAGTTCACCGGTGCCATGGCGCGACGGCCCAGGCCGCTCGATCCGAACCTGTTGAATGAACGTTTGTTGAGTGCTCGCTGGAGCATTTGAGCCTTACCGAAAAATTGAAGTACTGGCCTTACTCGCCCGCCAACGGGCAAGCAGGTGCAGCCAAAACCCAACTGCAAAAAGGAGAGCGCCATGCGCCCTGTCATTTTGCGTCGTGGTCTGGTCGCTCTGTTTGTTGCGGCTGTCACCTTCGGCGCCATTACTCAAGCTCAGGCCGAGACGTTAAGAATCGGCTATCAAAAGTACGGCACCCTGGTGCTGCTCAAAGCCAAAGGCACCCTGGAAAAACGCCTCGCCGCCCAAGGCGTGGACGTGCAATGGACTGAGTTCCCCGGTGGCCCGCAACTGCTCGAAGGCTTGAACGTCGGCTCCATCGACTTCGGCGTCACCGGTGAGACTCCGCCGGTGTTCGCTCAAGCGGCCGGCGCAGATCTGCTCTACGTCGCCTACGAACCGCCAGCGCCGCACAGTGAGGCGATCCTGGTGCCGAAGGACTCGGCGATCAAATCGGTGGCCGAGCTCAAGGGCAAGAAAATCGTGCTCAACAAGGGCTCCAACGTGCACTACCTGCTGGTGCGCGCACTGGAAGACGCCGGCCTCAAATACACCGATATCCAGACCGTATTCCTGCCGCCGGCCGATGCCCGCGCCGCGTTCGAGCGTGGCAGCGTCGACGCCTGGGTCATCTGGGACCCGTACCAGGCCGCCGCTGAACAACAGTTGCAAGCGCGCACCCTGCGTGATGGTCAAGGCATCGTCGACAACCATCAGTTCTATCTGGCGACCAAGCCTTATGCGCAGAAAAATCCCGAGGTGATCAAGACCCTCGTCGAAGAAGTGCGTGCGGTCGGCGAATGGTCCAAAGCCAACCCGCAAGAGGTGACTCAACAGGTTTCGCCGCTGCTCGGCCTGCCGGCGGATATCACCCTGACCTCAGTGAAACGCCAGGGTTACGGCGCGCTGTTCCTCACCCCTGAAGTGGTCGCCGCGCAGCAGAAAATCGCCGACAGCTTCTACCAGCTCAAGCTGATTCCCAAGCCGTTGAGCATCAAGGACGTGATCTGGACGCCGCCGGCTGCCGTTGCAAAAGCCCAATAATTCGATTCCCCAAGGAGACCACTCCATGAGCCTCAATATCTTCTGGTTCCTGCCTACCCACGGCGACGGCCATTACCTTGGCACCGCCGAAGGCGCACGCGCCGTTGACCACGGTTATCTGCAACAAGTCGCACAGGCAGCGGATCGCCTGGGGTTCGGCGGGGTACTGATCCCTACCGGCCGTTCGTGCGAAGACTCGTGGCTGGTGGCGGCATCGCTGATTCCTGTGACCCAGCGTTTGAAGT
Organism: Pseudomonas sp. S2_H10; assembly: GCF_054668285.1. Classification (NCBI taxonomy): domain Bacteria; kingdom Pseudomonadati; phylum Pseudomonadota; class Gammaproteobacteria; order Pseudomonadales; family Pseudomonadaceae; genus Pseudomonas; species Pseudomonas sp. S2_H10. Next base: position 3,379,660 of record NZ_CP162754.1, on the reverse strand, counting down.
TCCTCGTCGCTCTGCGCCCCGGGATCATTTCCCCGACGGTGGCGGCGCGTCAGGCCGCGACCCTGGATCGGCTGTCCGGCGGGCGTGCGTTGTTCAACCTGGTGACGGGCGGGGATCCGGAAGAATTGGCGGGTGATGGTCTGTTCCTCAGTCACGAAGAGCGCTATCAGGCCTCGGTGGAGTTCACCCGCATCTGGCGCCGCGTGCTGGAAGGTGAAACCGTCGATTACGACGGTCAGCACATCAGCGTGAAAGGCGCGAAATTGCTCTATCCGCCGGTCCAGCAACCGCGTCCGCCACTGTACTTCGGCGGTTCTTCGGAAGCCGCGCAAGACTTGGCCGCTGAACAGGTGGAAATGGTCCTGACCTGGGGCGAGCCACCGGCAGCCGTTGCGGAAAAAATCGAACAGGTCCGGGCCAAGGCCGCCAAGCTCGGTCGTACCGTGCGCTTCGGCATTCGCCTGCATGTCATCGTGCGCGAAACCAACGAAGAGGCCTGGAAGGCTGCGGACCGACTGATCTCGCATCTGGACAACGACACCATCGCTCGCGCCCAGGCTTCGCTGGCACGCTTCGATTCGGTCGGTCAGCAACGCATGGCCGCCTTGCATGGCGGCAACCGCGACAACCTGGAAGTCAGCCCTAACCTGTGGGCCGGTGTCGGCCTGGTGCGCGGCGGTGCCGGTACGGCGCTGGTGGGCGATGGTCCGACGGTGGCCGCTCGCGTCAAGGAGTACGCGGACCTGGGCATCGACACGTTCATTTTCTCCGGTTATCCACATCTGGAAGAGTCGTACCGGGTGGCCGAGTTGCTGTTCCCGCACCTCGATGTCGAGCGTCCCGAGCTACCGAAAGGTGCCGGTTACGTCAGCCCGTTCGGCGAGATGGTCGCCAACGACATCCTGCCCAAAGCCGCGTCCCAGAGCTGAGGCGCGGTCATGAAGAAAATCATCCATAGCCTCGCGCCCTGGGCGTTGCCGGTGTTGCTGCTGGCGGTGTGGCAGTTGAGTGTGTCGGCGGGTTGGTTGTCGACACGGATCCTGCCGGCCCCGATCGCCGTGATCGAAGCGGGCGTGAGCCTGGTGCGCAGCGGCGAAATCTGGACACACCTGGCTATCAGCGGCTGGCGTGCCGCGCTCGGTTTCACCATCGGTGGCGGCATCGGCCTGACGCTTGGCTTCATTACCGGACTGTCGAAGTGGGGCGAGCGCCTGCTCGACAGTTCGGTGCAAATGATCCGCAACGTGCCGCACCTGGCGCTGATCCCGCTGGTGATCCTGTGGTTCGGCATTGACGAGTCGGCGAAGATTTTCCTGGTGGCGCTGGGCACATTGTTCCCGATTTACCTCAACACCTATCACGGCATCCGCAACGTCGATCCGGCGCTGGTGGAGATGTCGCGCAGCTATGGCCTGACGGGTTTCAGCCTGTTCTGGCAGGTGATTCTGCCGGGGGCGCTGCCTTCGATTCTGGTCGGCGTGCGTTTCGCCCTGGGCTTCATGTGGTTGACGCTGATCGTCGCGGAAACCATCTCCGCGAGTTCCGGCATCGGCTATCTGGCCATGAATGCCCGGGAGTTCTTGCAGACGGACGTGGTGGTGTTGGCGATTCTGTTGTACGCGGTGCTCGGCAAGCTGGCCGACCTCGCGGCCCGTGGACTTGAGCGGGTGTGGCTGCGCTGGCACCCGGCGTATCAGGTGGCCAAGGGAGGTGCAGCATGATCGCCGAGCAACCTCCACGCCTGCTGCGCGGGATTCCGCTGGCGGTGCGCAAGCTGCAAAAAACCTTCGGCTCGCGGCAGGTGCTGCGCGAGATCGACCTGCACATTCCGGCCGGCCAGTTTGTCGCCGTGGTGGGTCGCAGTGGTTGCGGCAAAAGCACCTTGTTGCGCTTGCTGGCCGGCCTTGATCAACCCACCGCCGGTGAATTGCTCGCCGGCGCCGCACCACTGAGTGAGGCGCGGGAAGACACCCGGCTGATGTTCCAGGAAGCACGTCTGCTGCCGTGGAAAAAGATCATCGACAACGTCGGCCTGGGCCTCAAGGGCAACTGGCGACCGCAAGCACTTGAAGCTCTGGAAGCGGTGGGTCTGGCGGATCGTGCCAACGAGTGGCCAGCGGCGCTGTCCGGTGGACAGAAGCAGCGCGTGGCTTTGGCGCGTGCGTTGATTCACCAACCGCGCCTGCTGTTGCTCGACGAACCCTTGGGTGCGCTGGATGCCCTGACCCGAATTGAAATGCAGCAACTGATCGAGCGCCTCTGGCAGCAGCACGGCTTTACCGTGTTGTTGGTGACCCACGACGTCAGTGAAGCGGTGGCGATCGCCGATCGGGTGATCCTGATCGAAGACGGCGAAGTCGGCCTCGACCTGCACGTGGAACTGCCGCGGCCTCGGGTCCGTGGCTCTCATCGGCTGGCGGCGCTGGAAACCGAAGTGCTCAATCGCGTGCTGGCGCTGCCCGGCCAGCCGCCGGAACCGGAACCTGTTTCACCCTTGCCCACGCAGTTGCGCTGGGCTCAATAACTCAAGTCTTATCCCACGACAGGAATCAACATCATGACTATCAAGGCCATCAACGTTCGCAACCAGTTCAAAGGCTCCATCAAGGAAATCGTGCTCGGCGACGTACTGTCGGAAATCGACGTGCAGACCGCGTCCGGCATCGTCACTTCGGTGATCACCACCCGCTCTGTGAAAGAACTTGAGCTGGCGGTCGGCAGTGAAGTGATCGCGTTCGTGAAATCCACCGAGGTGTCGATCGCCAAGTTGTAAGCCGTGTGCACAAACAACAACCCCGGAGGGTTTGAGCCCTTCGGGGTTTTTTGTGCGTGCGTGTCTTGAGTTGAGCGGTGCGGCCATCGCGGGCAAGCCCGCTCCCACAGGGTTTTCTGTCGTTCACAGAATCTGAATTCACAGAAGACCCTTGTGGGAGCGGGCTTGCCCGCGATGAGGCCCGAGAATGCGCTAGAGATTCCGCTTGGGCAGATAGGGCGGCAAATACAACCCCACATAAGCATCAAACACCCGCATCCCTTCCTCGGCCATGCGCGGCGTAATCTGCCCGTGCTGTTGCACCGAACGCGCATACACCCGGTCGCCCAACTCCATCGCCAGGGCAAACACATCCACATCATCCGGCAGCTTCGGCAGCTCGAAATGATGATCGAAAAGCTTGTGCATCAGGTCGCCCAGTTCGATGTCGTGCTGGCGGTCGGCCTGGGTGACTTCGGTCAGGCCGTGCTGGGCGAGGATGAGCTGGCGCGCAGCGGCGTCCTCTGCGTAGATGTCCAGCATGCGTTGCTCGACCAGTCGCGACAGATCCCGCCAGCCGTTCAAGGCATGGTGATCGATGGGCGCTTGCAGACAGGCGCGGAACGCAGCGTGGATGTCGGCGGTCAAGGCTTCCAGCAACGCCGGCACACTGGCGAAGAAATGGTAGACCGAGGAGGGCGGAATCTCCGCGCGCTCGGCGACGCTGTAGATCGACAGGCTGGCCACGCCCTCGGCGGCCAACAGCGTGCGGGCCGCATCGAGTATCGAGTCGATCCGGGCCTGGCTGCGTGCGCGGGGTTTGCGGGGAGTGGTTACGCGTGTCATTGAAGTCTCCTGCGGGGCAGCGGGCATTGTACGAGCAGGGTTGTGTGTTGTCTCGTCGGCCGCCATCGCGAGCAAGCTCGCTCCCACAGGGATCTTCTGCGAACACAACATTTGCGTTGAACACAAATCCAGTGTGGGAGCGAGCTTGCTCGCGATCCGCCGCAGGCGGCCATAAAAAAACGCCGCTGGCTGTGAGGCCAACGGCGTTTCTTCACTACTGCAACCGCTTAAACGGTATGCAGGTACCAGTTGTACTCGAGGTCGGAGATGGAGTGTTCGAACTCCTCCAGCTCGCTCTCTTTACAGGCCACGAAGATATCGATGTATTTCGGATCGATGTACTTGGCCATGACTTCGCTGTCGTCCAGCTCGCGCAGTGCATCGCGCAGGTTGTTCGGCAGGCTCTGCTCGTTCTGCTCGTAGCTGTTGCCTTCCACCGGAGCGCCAGGCTCGACCTTGTTGGTCAGGCCGTGGTGCACGCCCGCCAGGACCGAAGCCATCAGCAGGTACGGGTTGGCATCGGCGCCGGCCACGCGGTGTTCGATGCGCACGGCATCGGCAGAGCCGGTCGGCACGCGAATCGCTACGGTACGGTTGTCCAGGCCCCAGCACGGCGAGTTCGGCACGTAGAACTGTGCACCGAAACGACGGTAGGAGTTGACGTTCGGGCAGAGGAAAGCCATCTGCGCCGGTAGGGTCTCGAGCACACCGCCGATCGCGTGACGCAGTGCGGCGTTCTGCTCGGGATCCTCACTGGCAAAAATGTTTTTGCCATCTTTATCGAGAATCGAGATATGGACATGCAGACCATTGCCCGCCTGGCCCGGGTAAGGCTTGGCCATGAAGGTGGTGTCCATTTCATGGTCGTAGGCGATGTTCTTGATCAGGCGCTTGAGCAGGACCGCATAGTCGCAGGCCTTGATCGGGTCGGCCACGTGGTGCAGGTTCACTTCGAACTGCGCCGGGGCACTTTCCTTGACGATGGCGTCGGCCGGGATGCCTTGCTCTTTCGCACCTTCCAGGATGTCCTGGAGGCAGTCGACGTATTCGTCGAGGTCGTCGATCAGGTAGACCTGTGTCGAGTGCGGACGTTTGCCGGAAACCGGCGAGCGAGGTGGTTGCGGACGACCGTTCACGTTCTCCTGGTCGATCAGGTAGAACTCCAGTTCGAACGCGGCGCAGATGGTCAGGCCCATTTCGTCGAACTTGCGCACGACATTGGCCAGCACTTCACGCGGGTCGGCGAAGAAGGGTTCACCTTCGAGTTCGTGCATGGTCATCAACAGTTGCGCGGTAGGGCGCTTCTGCCATGGCTCGTTGCACAGGGTATCGGGAATTGGATAGCAGATTCGGTCAGCATCACCGATGTCCAGGCCCAGGCCGGTGCTTTCCACCGTGGAGCCATTGATATCCAGAGCAAATAGAGAGGCCGGCAGGTTGATGCCTTTCTCGTAAACCTTGTGGAGGCTGGTGCGTTCGATGCGCTTGCCGCGCACCACACCATTCATATCCGCAATCAGAAGGTCAACGTACAGAACCTCAGGATGTTCCTTAAGGAACGCGTTCGCTTCGTTAAGCTGAACGGCACGCGGGGGTACCGACATGATGCAACACCTTTGTTGTTAAAAATATCAATCATTGATCTTTTCTGGTTTCAGTCAACCCGAACGGCATGCCGAAGTCAAGCGAGGCCTTTTTTGCCCTAAAAAAGCGCTCGTGGGGCTTTTTTGAGGCTCTTTGGGGCACTTTTGCTCCGCTGGGCGTTGCGACGGCCGCGAGCTTGAGCGGGCCGTGTTGTATTTTTTACGGGGGTGTTGTGTAAAAAAATGAACAAGGCTAAGCTCGAATCAAACCCATAACAGCAATAATACCGGGGTGCTTCATGTCTCGCCTGCCGATAATCGGCATCACCGACTGCTCAAGACAGCTCGGTCGGCATGTTCATCACATCAGTGATGACAGGTCGGTCCGTTCCATGGCTTCAGCGGCTGCGGTGATCCTCTCATCCGTGACGGTCCGACCGTCCCCGTCCGTTATTCTGGACGGTCGCGATGGCACCCCCATTACGGTTACTCCATTCAATATAGAACCGATTCACAATAGCGGCCTGACCATCGTTCAGGGCACCGCTCGCGATTCTGCACGCCCGGCCTTTGCAGCAGCGATAATCTGCCGCGCAAACGCTCTACAACGCGACGCCGATGCGTCAAACAACGCCTGACCTTAAAAGGGTCAGACAACTCAAGCCTAGAGGCATTTATGAGTAACAACCTCGACCAGCTCACCGATTGGTTGAAAAACCACAAGATCACAGAAGTCGAATGCATGATCGCCGACTTGACCGGGATTACCCGGGGCAAGATTTCGCCGACCAACAAATTCATCGCCGAAAAGGGCATGCGCCTGCCAGAAAGCGTTCTGCTGCAGACCGTGACCGGCGATTACGTCGAAGACGACATCTATTACGAACTGCTCGACCCGGCCGACATCGACATGATCTGCCGCCCCGACCAGAGCGCGGTGTATCTGGTGCCCTGGGCCATCGAGCCGACCGCGATCGTCATCCACGACACTTACGACAAGCAAGGCAACCCGATCGAGCTGTCGCCGCGCAACGTGCTCAAGAAAGTCCTGAAACTCTATACCGACAAGGGCTGGAAGCCGATCGTGGCGCCGGAAATGGAGTTTTACCTGACCAAGCGCAGTGACGACCCGGATTACCCGTTGCAGCCGCCGATCGGTCGCTCCGGTCGTCCGGAAACCGGGCGCCAGTCGTTCTCCATCGAAGCGGCGAACGAATTCGATCCGCTGTTCGAAGACGTCTACGACTGGTGCGAACTGCAGGACCTGGACCTCGACACATTGATCCACGAGGACGGCACGGCGCAGATGGAAATCAACTTCCGTCACGGCGATGCCCTGTCCCTGGCCGACCAGATCCTGGTGTTCAAGCGCACCATGCGCGAAGCCGCGCTCAAGCATGACGTGGCCGCGACCTTCATGGCCAAGCCGATGACCGGCGAGCCGGGCAGTGCCATGCACTTGCACCAGAGCATCATCGACATCGAGACCGGCAAGAACATCTTCTCCAACGACGACGGGACCATGAGCCAGTTGTTCCTGCACCACATCGGTGGCTTGCAGAAACTCATTCCCGAGCTGTTGCCGCTGTTCGCCCCGAACGTGAACTCGTTCCGCCGCTTCCTGCCGGACACTTCGGCGCCGGTGAACGTGGAGTGGGGCGAAGAGAACCGCACCGTGGGCCTGCGGGTGCCGGATGCCGGGCCGCAGAACCGCCGGGTGGAAAACCGCCTGCCGGGCGCCGATGCCAACCCGTACCTGGCGATTGCCGCGAGCCTGCTCTGCGGTTACATCGGCATGGTCGAAGGCCTGAACCCGAGTGCGCCGGTAGTGGGGCGTGGCTATGAACGCCGCAACCTGCGCCTGCCGCTGACCATCGAGGACGCGCTGGAGCGCATGGAAAACAGCGCGACCATCGAGCGTTACCTCGGCAAGAATTTCATCACTGGCTACGTCGCGGTCAAGCGGGCCGAGCATGAAAACTTCAAGCGCGTCATCAGTTCGTGGGAAAGGGAATTCCTGCTCTTTGCCGTCTGATACGCCGGGCACCGCCGCTGCCTGGCGGTGCTTTCACCTGATTTTTTTAGGAGATTCACATGACCAGCAACAATCCGCAAACCCGTGAATGGCAAACCTTGAGCAATGATCACCACCTGGCTCCGTTCAGCGACTTCAAGCAGCTGAAAGAGAAAGGCCCGCGGATCATCACCAGCGCCAAGGGCGTTTACCTCTGGGACAGCGAAGGCAACAAGATCCTCGACGGTATGGCCGGCCTGTGGTGTGTCGCGATTGGTTATGGTCGCGATGAACTGGCCGATGCCGCCAGCAAACAGATGCGCGAGCTGCCTTACTACAACCTGTTCTTCCAGACCGCGCACCCGCCGGTACTGGAGCTGGCCAAGGCTATCGCCGACATCGCGCCAGAAGGCATGAACCACGTGTTCTTCACCGGTTCCGGCTCCGAAGGCAACGACACCATGCTGCGCATGGTCCGTCACTACTGGGCGATCAAGGGCCAGCCGAACAAGAAAGTCATCATCAGCCGCAAGAACGGCTATCACGGTTCCACCGTGGCCGGCGCGAGCCTGGGCGGCATGACCTACATGCACGAGCAGGGCGACTTGCCGATCCCGGGCATCGTCCACATTGCCCAGCCGTACTGGTTCGCCGAAGGCGGCGACATGACCCCGGAAGAATTCGGTATCTGGGCGGCCAACCAGCTGGAAGAAAAGATTCTTGAAGTCGGCGTCGACAACGTCGGTGCCTTCATTGCCGAGCCGATCCAGGGCGCCGGCGGCGTGATCATTCCGCCAGAGACCTACTGGCCGCGCATCAAGGAAATCCTCGCCAAGTACGACATCCTGTTCGTGGCTGACGAAGTGATTTGCGGTTTCGGTCGTACCGGCGAGTGGTTCGGTGCCGATTTCTACGACCTCAAGCCCGACATGATGACCATCGCCAAGGGCCTGACCTCGGGCTACATCCCGATGGGTGGCCTGATCGTGCGTGACGAAGTGGTGGACGTGCTCAATGAGGGCGGCGACTTCAACCACGGTTTCACCTACTCCGGTCACCCGGTAGCCGCTGCCGTGGCACTGGAAAACATCCGCATCATGCGCGACGAGAAAATTATCGAGCGCGTCAATGCAGAAACGGCACCGTATTTGCAAAAGCGTCTGCGGGAACTGAACGATCACCCGCTGGTGGGTGAAGTTCGCGGGGTCGGGCTGCTGGGTGCCATCGAACTGGTCCAGGACAAGGCCACACGCAAGCGTTACGAGGGCAAGGGCGTCGGCATGATCTGCCGTCAGTTCTGCTTCGACAACGGCCTGATCATGCGCGCCGTCGGCGACACCATGATCATCGCTCCGCCACTGGTGATCACACCGGCGGAAATCGATGAACTGGTAACCAAAGCTCGCAAGTGTCTTGACCTGACCCTGAGTGCGTTGCAGGGCTAAGTGCTAGGCTCAGAGCGGGAGTTGCTGGGGTTTGTATCAAAACAGCTACTTTCGCTCGGAGCTGTCAGAAAGCGTGGCCTTTCCTTGAAAGACCGATGCGGATCTTGCCAGACTAGCCGCGGTTCCAGTTGCCCGGGTTCGGTCGCTGAACAAGTGGTTCAAAAAAGAAAAATTTGGAGCATTACGCATGAAGGCACTAGGTAAAAAGCTCGCTGGCAAGACTCTCCTTGCCATGTCGCTGATGGGGTTGATGGCGGGCGCGGTTCAGGCCGATGACAAAGTACTGCACGTGTACAACTGGTCCGACTACATTGCACCGGACACCATCAAGAAGTTTGAAGACGAGTCGGGCATCAAGGTTGTCTATGACGTCTTCGACAGCAACGAAACCCTGGAAGCCAAGTTGCTGGCAGGCAAGTCCGGTTACGACATCGTCGTACCGTCGAACAACTTCCTGGCCAAGCAGATCAAGGCCGGCGTTTACCAGAAGCTGGACAAGTCCAAGCTGCCTAACTGGAAGAACCTGAACACCGACCTGCTCAAGGCCGTTTCGGTCAGCGACCCGGGCAACGAACACGCCTTCCCGTACATGTGGGGTTCGATCGGTATCGGCTTCAACGCCGAGAAGGTCAAGGCCGCACTGGGCGCCGACGCACCGGTGGATTCCTGGGACCTGATCTTCAAGCCTGAAAACGCCGCCAAGCTGAAATCGTGCGGTATCAGCCTGCTGGACTCGCCAACCGAGATGATTCCGGTAGCACTGCATTACCTGGGCCTGCCGACCGACAGCCAGAAGAAAGAAGACATCGACAAGGCTGAAGCGCTGATCATGAAGGTCCGTCCTTCGATCGCCTACTTCCACTCGTCCAAGTACATCTCCGACCTCGCCAACGGCAACATCTGCGTGGCCGTGGGTTACTCGGGTGACATCTACCAGGCCAAGTCCCGCGCTGCCGAAGCCGGTGACAAGGTGAAAGTCAGCTACAACATTCCGAAAGAAGGTGCAGGCAGCTTCTACGACATGGTCGCCATCCCTAAAGATGCCGAAAACGTCGAAGGCGCCTACAAGTTCATGACCTTCCTGCAGAAGCCGGAAATCATGGCTGAAATCACCAACGCCGTGCGTTTCCCGAACGGTAACGCGGCTGCCACGCCACTGGTGGACAAAGACATCACCAGCGACCCGGGCGTTTACCCGCCAGCGGACGTACTGGCCAAGCTGTACGCGATCGCCGACCTGCCGGCCGCGACCCAGCGGATCATGACCCGCAGCTGGACCAAGATCAAATCCGGTAAATAAGCCGGTTTGATGCAACAACCCGTTGTCGTCACCCGCGCGGTGGCGACAACAGGTGTAATTAAATGACAGAAAGTTTTGCTGGAACGGTTTTTCGAGGGTAAGTTGCGCGCCGGTTTAGTTGCTGGGCAATCACGGTTGCCATGTAACGCGGGTCAACTTGGGCCCAACTAATTTTAGAGGACCTCCACGTGCCTATTTTTTCTTTGTTGCGCAATGCCATGCTGGTTGGCGCCGGGCTGACGATTGCTGTCAGTGTCCAGGCCGCCGGTACCGTGCATATTTATAACTGGTCGGACTACATCGGCGAGACCACTCTGGCCGACTTCCAGAAAGAGACCGGAATCAAGCCGGTCTACGACGTCTTCGACTCCAACGAAACCCTGGAAGGCAAGCTGCTGGCCGGGCGTACCGGCTACGACGTGGTCGTGCCGTCGAACCACTTCCTTGGCAAGCAGATCAAGGCGGGTGCTTTCCAGAAGCTCGACAAGTCGCAGTTGCCGAATTACTCGAACCTCGACCCGGCGTTGCTCAAGCGTCTGGAGCAGAACGATCCGGGCAACCTGTATGCCGTGCCGTACCTGTGGGGCACCAATGGCATCGGCTACAACGTCGACAAGGTCAAGGCGGTGCTGGGCGTCGACAAGATCGATTCCTGGGGCGTGCTGTTCGAGCCGGAGAACATCAAGAAACTGCAAAAGTGTGGCGTGGCGTTCCTCGACTCTGCCGATGAAATGATGCCGACGGTCCTCAACTACATGGGCCTGGATGCCAACAGTACCAATCCCGAAGATTACAAGAAGGCGACTGCCAAGTTGCTGGCCGTGAGGCCGTACGTCACCTACTTCAGCTCGTCCAAGTACATCACCGACCTCGCCAATGGCGATATCTGCGTGGCGGTAGGGTTCTCCGGCGACATCTTCCAGGCGCGCAACCGTGCCGCGGAAGCCAAGAAAGGCATCAACATCGCCTACGCCATTCCGAAGGAAGGCGGCGCGCTCTGGTTCGACATGCTGGCGATTCCGAAGGGCTCGGCCAACTCCAAGGAGGCTCATGCCTTCATCAACTATTTGCTGAAGCCTGAGGTCATCGCCCAGGTCAGTGATTACGTCGGCTACGCCAACCCGAACCCCGGGTCGGACAAACTGATGGAACAGTCCATTCGCACCGACGAAGCGGTTTATCCGCCGCAAGAGGTGCTCGACAAGACCTACGTGTCCATCGAGCTACCGCCGAATATTCAACGCGTGATGACCCGCAGCTGGACCACGGTCAAGACGGGTAAATAGCTTCAAGGCTCAAACTATCCAAAGTTGGCTCACCTTGAGCGAACTGCACTCTTTTTTCTGGGAGTTTCGTAAATGGCAGTTGCCTCCGGCGCCTATAAGAAAGCCCTCGAGGGCGACCAGTCACCTAAACAGGTGCTGGTCAAAATCGACCGGGTCACGAAGAAGTTCGACGAGACGATTGCCGTGGACGATGTGTCCCTGGAAATCAAGAAAGGCGAAATTTTCGCCCTGCTCGGCGGCTCGGGATCGGGCAAGTCCACTTTGCTGCGCATGCTCGCAGGTTTCGAACGGCCCACGGAGGGACGCATTTTCCTTGATGGCGTAGACATCACCGACATGCCGCCCTACGAGCGGCCGATCAACATGATGTTCCAGTCCTACGCCTTGTTCCCGCACATGACCGTGGCGCAGAACATCGCCTTCGGCCTCAAGCAGGACAAGATCCCGGCTGCAGAAGTCGATGCCCGTGTGGCAGAAATGCTCAAGCTGGTGCAGATGAGCCAGTACGCCAAGCGCAAGCCGCACCAGTTGTCCGGCGGTCAGCGTCAGCGTGTGGCCCTGGCCCGTTCCCTGGCCAAGCGCCCGAAGCTGTTGCTGCTCGACGAACCGATGGGTGCGCTGGATAAAAAGCTGCGCTCGCAAATGCAGCTGGAGCTGGTCGAGATCATCGAACGCGTCGGCGTAACCTGCGTCATGGTGACCCACGACCAGGAAGAAGCCATGACCATGGCCGAGCGCATCGCGATCATGCACCTGGGCTGGATCGCCCAGATCGGCAGCCCGATCGACATCTACGAAACCCCGACCAGCCGCCTGGTCTGCGAATTCATCGGTAACGTGAACATCTTCGAAGGCGAAGTGATCGACGACGCCGAAGGCCACGCGATCATTACCTGCAAGGACATGGACCACCAGATCTACGTGGGCCACGGCATCAGCACCTCGGTGCAGGACAAGTCGGTCACCTACGCGATCCGTCCGGAAAAACTGCTGGTCACCGCCGAAAAGCCGACCTGCGAGTACAACTGGTCGAGCGGCAAAGTGCATGACATCGCCTACCTCGGTGGCCACTCGGTGTTCTACGTCGAACTGCCAAGCGGCAAGCTGGTGCAGTCGTTCGTGGCCAACGCCGAACGTCGCGGGCAGCGTCCGACCTGGGGTGATCAGGTCTACGTGTACTGGGAAGACGACAGCGGCGTGGTGCTTCGCTCATGAACATGCGCAAATTCAAACGCCGTCTCAATCGAATAATTCCCGGTGGCCGTCAGATGGTCATCGGCATCCCATTCATCTGGCTGTTCCTGTTCTTCATGCTGCCGTTCTTCATCGTCCTGAAGATCAGCTTCGCCGAAGCAGACGTGGCCATTCCGCCGTACACCGAAATCTACAGCTACGCCGAGCAGAAGCTGCAGTTGCTGCTTAACCTGGGCAACTACTCGATGCTGGCCGGTGACGAGCTGTACATCGCCGCTTACCTCGGCTCGTTGAAGATGGCGTTGTTCAGCACCATCCTCTGCCTGTTGATCGGCTACCCGATGGCCTACGGCATCTCCGTTGCACGCAAGGAAATGCAAACGGTGCTGGTGCTGCTGATCATGATGCCGACCTGGACCGCGATCCTGATCCGCGTTTATGCGTGGATGGGCATCCTCAGCAACAACGGCCTGCTCAACGGTTTCCTGATGAGCATGGGCTGGATCAGCGAACCGCTGCAGATCCTCAATACCAACCTGGCGGTCTACATCGGCGTGGTTTACTCCTACCTGCCGTTCATGATCCTGCCGCTGTACGCCAACCTGGTGAAGCACGACCAGAGCCTGCTGGAAGCCGCATCCGACCTGGGTTCGAGCACCTTCAACAGCTTCTGGAAAATCACCGTGCCGCTGTCCAAGAACGGCATCATCGCCGGCTGCATGCTGGTGTTCATCCCGGTGGTGGGCGAGTTCGTGATCCCGGAACTGCTCGGCGGTCCGGAAACCCTGATGATCGGTAAAGTGCTCTGGCAAGAGTTCTTCAACAACCGTGACTGGCCGGTGGCGTCTGCCCTGGCGGTGGTGATGCTGGCGATCCTGATTGTGCCGATCATTCTGTTCAACCGCAGTCAGGCCAAGGAAATGGAGGGTAAAGAATGAAGCGCTTCCGTTTCTCCAGCCTGATGCTGGTCGTGGGTCTGTTGTTCATCTACCTGCCGATGCTGATCCTGGTGATCTACTCGTTCAACGCCTCCAAGCTGGTAACAGTGTGGGGCGGCTGGTCGATCAAGTGGTATGTCGGCCTGCTCGACAACAGCCAACTGATGGGTTCGGTGGTGCGTTCGCTGGAAATCGCCTGCTACACGGCGGTGGCAGCGGTGGCGCTGGGTACATTGGCGGCGTTCGTGCTGACACGTATTACGCGCTTCAAGGGCCGCACCCTGTTCGGTGGCCTGGTCACTGCACCGCTGGTGATGCCTGAGGTGATCACCGGTCTGTCGCTGTTGCTGCTGTTCGTGGCCATGGCGCAGATGATCGGGTGGCCGCAGGAACGCGGCATCGTCACCATCTGGATCGCCCACACCACGTTCTGTGCGGCCTATGTGGCGGTGGTGGTGTCGGCACGCTTGCGCGAGCTGGACCTGTCCATCGAAGAGGCGGCCATGGACCTCGGTGCGAAACCGTGGAAGGTGTTCTTCCTGATCACCATCCCGATGATCGCGCCGTCGCTGGCAGCGGGCGGCATGATGTCGTTCGCCCTGTCGCTGGATGACCTGGTGCTGGCGAGCTTCGTGTCCGGCCCGGGTTCCACGACCCTGCCGATGGAAGTGTTCTCGGCGGTGCGCCTGGGGGTCAAACCCGAGATCAACGCCGTGGCCAGCCTGATCCTGTTGGCGGTGTCGATCGTGACCTTCCTGGTGTGGTTCTTCAGCCGTCGCGCCGAAGAAAGCCGCAAGCGTGCGATCCAGCAAGCGATCGAAGAAGCGGCAGCCGACTCTTGGAAACAGCCGGACGTGCGTCGCGCACAGGCGCCGGAAGCGGCATAAGCCTGACGGTTGATCACACCTTTGTGATCAACCCGAATCCCCTGTAGGAGCCGGCTTGCTGGCGATGGTGTGTCAGTCACATTGATTTCGACTGACACACCATCGCCAGCAAGCCGGCTCCTACAAGGGGCTTATGCGACCCAAGGGGATTGGCGGATGACCTCGACAAAGTTCATCGGCTTGAACCCCGGCTCCTGATCCACCAGCACATCGGTCTTCACATTGCCGAACGTGGTCTGCGGGCGATGACGCAAGCCGTCGGCAAACGCACAGATGATGCACTCCTTGAACCCCTCTCCCCGTGGATGCGCATGCACCACCGCTTCACGCTGCACGCTGGAAAACGCCGCGTAGTCCATGCCCAGCACGTCCATCTCGACGCCAGCCGTGACCAACGCCACGGTGGGCCGCAAATGCCGGGGCACGCCCGGCGTGGTGTGCAGGGCAATCGATAACCAGACCTGTTCGATATCGTCGTCGCTCAGCCCGTAAGGCTTGAGAAACGCTGCCGCCGCATTGGCCCCGTCGACTTCGAAGCGCTCGTTGTCGCTGCGATGACCTTGCACCAGGCCGACATCATGGAACATCGCGCCGATGTACAGCAGCTCGGGGTTGTAGGCCAGTTGCTTGCGTTCGCCGCTCAATGCACCGAACAGGAAGACCCGGCGCGAGTGGTGGTAAAGCAGGTCGGATTCGATGTCGCGGATGTACTCGGTGGCGGCCCGCGCCAAGGTGCTGTCGGGGATCCTGATGCCGGCGATGGTGGTGCTCATGGAGTGTTCCTCGTCGTGAACGCCATGATGGCGCTGAGGGGGCCAGTCTGTTCCGGCGCCCGAAACCGGACAATCGATCCATGGCTGCGATCCCGGCCAATGAGCATGCATATCGCGCCAACCTCGCTTGTTGGGTGTGGATTGGCTAGGGTGCATGCAGACCCTGTAGGAGCGAGCCTGCTCGCGATGAACCTGAGAGCGCCGCGGGGTGTCAGGCACCCATCGTTATCGTTGACGACCATCGTGAGCAGGCTCGCTCCTACAAGGTGTGCGTTGCAATCAGTGCCATGAGAGGCTCTTCGAACCATGAGTAAAACCATCGCCATCGTGGTCTTCGCCGGCGTCCAGTCGCTGGACGTCACCGGCCCCATGGATGTGTTTGCCGAGGCCAATCGCTTTCTTGCCCCCCAGGATCACTATCGGCTGGAGGTGATTGGCGTCGAGCGCGGGATGATGGCGTGCTCCAACGGCCTTTCACTCAACGCCCATCGGCATTTCAGCGAAGCGCTGCAAGCGTACGACTTGCTGCTGGTGGCCGGCGGGCCGCAGTTGCCGTTCATGAGTTTCGGCGCGGCATTCGACACCTGGCTGCGCGAAGCCTGCGCACGGGCACAGCGGTTTGGCTCGATCTGCAACGGCGCCTTCATGCTCGCCCGTGCCGGGTTGCTGGAGGGGCGCACGATCACCACGCATTGGCAGGACGCAGCGGATCTGGCGGCGCTGTGCCCCTCGTCCCGGGTGGAGGCGGATCGTCTCTACGTAGAGGACGGGGACCTGTTCACCTCGGCCGGGGTCACCGCGGGCATCGATCTGTCCCTGTACCTGTTGGGCCGGGATCAGGGACCGGAAGTGGCGCTGAACGTCGCCAAGCGGCTGGTGGTGTTCACCCAGCGCTCGGGCGGGCAATCGCAGTTCAGCCCGTTCCTCACGCCCCACGCCGAACCCACCTCGGCGGTGGCCATGGTCCAGCATTACGTGTTGGCCAACCTGACCGGTGACCTGACCATTGCCGATCTGGCCAACGCGGCCAACATGAGTGCGCGCAATTTTTCCCGGGTATTTGCCAGGGAAGCGAAAATCACCCCGGCCGAGTTCGTCGAGCGCGCGCGGGTCGATGCGGCGCGGGTGATGCTCGAAAGCACCCGTGCGCCGCTCAAGACCGTGGCTTATCAATGCGGTTTCCGCGATGCCCAGCACATGCGCAGTGTGTTCAATCGCAGATTGGGGGTGACGCCGCAGCAGTTCAGGCTGAATTTTGCGGCGATTGTTTGAAGCCTTGTGTCGTTCTTTCGGGCCTCATCGCGGGCAAGCCCGCTCCCACAGGTTTTTCTGGTGTTCACAGAATTTGTGTTCAACAAAGATCCCTGTGGGAGCGGGCTTGCCCGCGATGAGGCCAGTCCTGCTGACACAGAATTATGGAATAGCCCGCGCCGGCAACAGCTTCAAGGTACTGCGCGTATTGGCCGTGACCTCTTCGTCATTCAGGTGCGCCTGGAAGTACATCCCCTCGACGTAGGCCTCGGCCTGATCATCATAGTGACTGTCGAACAGTACGCCGCTCTGGCCGACCGGGTTGACGGTCAGGCTGTGGGCCGGGTCGGCGAAGTCGATCAGGCGCCGGGTCGAGGGGCCGTAGGTGACAGGCCACGGAGCCGGGCCGATCTTCGCCGAGAGGTTGTTCGGCACTTCGTGGGTGCCGGGTGCGGCGAAGGGGCCGACATTGAAGAACAGGTCCAGCGGCTTTTGCTGCCCCAGCGGATGGCCATGGGTCAACGTGTGCGCGCTGCCCCACTGCCATTGAGTGAAGTCTGCCCCGAGCGTGGCCTTGAGGTGGGCAATGGAGGCCTGCCATGCAGCCTTGACCGTGTCGGCGCGGGTTTCCTTGCCGAGGGTGTTGCGGTTGTCCCACCACGCTGAATCGGCGCTGGCGGCCAGGCGGGGTAGCGCGGCGTCGATCACCCGGGTCGAAAGCAGCGTTTCGAAGAAGTCGTTGCCCAGCTCATCGCGCATCGCCGCGTCAGCCAGGTTGAACAGCAACTGGTTGAACAGCGTGGCACTGGTCGAGTCGAGCGGGTAGTCACCTTGCCACTGGGCCAGTTGCTCCACCAGTTTGAGTTCGGCGGGGTCGCTCACCACTTCGCGCAACACTGGCAGCAGCGGGGCCAACAAGCGTGGACCGTAGGCTGTGGTGGTGCCCAGTTGCAGTTTCTGACTGTTTTCCAGGTCCCATTTGACGGCTTTGTCGCTGAGCTGGCGATTGAGTTGCTGGCCGCGATCGGCGAGGTTGTAATAGCCGGGAATCTCCATGCCGGTCGGCGACACCGGCTGGAAGTTGGCCGAGACGATGTAGCCCCGCGCCGGGTTTTCTTCCTGAGGGTTGGCGCTGAACGGGTAGAAGCCGTCCTTGTCGGCCTCGGCGGTGCTGCCATCGAGGATGAACCACGGGCGCGCTCCTGCCGGGCGCTTGGGCAGTTGTGCCGCCGCCCACCAGCCGATGTCACCCTTGGCATTGGCCCAGACAACGTTCAGGCCCGGCGCCTGGATCTTTGCCGCAGCGCCGCGGGCCTTGGCCAGTGTGTCGGCGCGATTGAGCTGGTAGAAACCTTCCAGGATCGGATTCTGGCTTTCGAGAAACGCCCACCACATGGCAATCGGCGTTTTGCCGACGCCGCTGCCCAAGGCATCGTTGACGATCGGACCGTGGGGCGACTGGCGCAGCACCAGCGTCACCGGAGCCTGGCCCTTGACCGCGATCTGCTGCTCGCTGGTCGTCATGTCTACCCACTTGCCGCGATACCAGACCTGATTGGGGTTGTCCGGGTTGACCTTCTCGGCGATCAGGTCGAGGTCGTCGTTCTGGAACATGGTGATGCTCCAGCCGAAGTCGCGGTTCATGCCCAGGGACGCGAACGGCATCAGGGCCTGATAGTGGCCGTAGAGTTCGAAGCCCGGGGCCGAGAGGTGCGCTTCGTACCACACCGACGGCGCGGAAAAACGGATATGCGGATCACCCGCCAGCAACGGCTTGCCGCTTTGCGTCCGGCTGCCCGCGACGACCCAGGCGTTGCTGCCCTCGAACTGTGGCAGGCCGTTGTCGGCCAAGGCCTGTTCGCTCAGGCGGGCGAGCGCGTTGAGGTCTTTCCAGTCAGCGCTGGCCAGTGGCGGTGCGGTTGCGTTGAGCACGCCCTTGGGTTGCCAGTCGAGATCGAAAACGCTGAGGTATTGGGGACCCAGTTGATCGCGCACGAAAGTCAGCAAGGGTTCGGTACGAAAGGCCGCGGCAAAACTGTAGGCCATGTAGCCGGCGATGCTGATGGTGTCCTGAGCGGTGAACGGGCGCTTTGGAATGCCCAGCACGTCGAACTCCACGGGTTTGGCGTGGCTGTCCTGATACTGGTTGATGCCGTCCAGATAGGCCTGCATGGCGATGAAAGAGGGCGACTGTTTGTCGAGGTTCGCGAAGTAGGTTTCGGCGCGTTCGCGAATGCGCAGGCTGCGCATCAGTTTGTCGGTGTCGAGCAGTTTCGGCCCGAGTACTTCGGCCAGTTCGCCACGGGCCAGGCGCCGCAGGACTTCCATCTGGAACAGACGGTCCTGGGCATGCACGTAGCCGAGGGCGCGGTACAGGTCGGTTTCGTTTTCCGCGCGGATGTGCGGAACGCCGCGCTCGTCGTAGCGCACGCTGACCGAGCCTTGCAGGTGTTGCAGTTCCACCATGCCCTGGCGTGACGGCTGCTTGCTGTAAAAATACCAGCCAGCCCCGGCGGCCAGCACGACGATCAACAGCGCGAGAGCGGTCAAGCTGCGTTTCATGGAAACTCCTTGTTATTGTGATTCCAGGTGCCACTGTGTAACACGGCGCGCCGGCCTGGGGCATCGCCCATAGGAGGGATTCGTATTGGCGCGTCTTTGCCTACTTCGCCGGATCGACAGGCCACGGGCAGTAACATCCCACCGCCAGTGTGTTCGTGGCACTCACCGCACGTCCCTCATCCAGCGCTTGCAGGATCGGTTCGATGAAGCTGTTGCTGGAGTTGCAGGTCAGGCCTTCGCTGTAGGGGCCGAAGTACGCCAGTTTGCCGCTGCGATCCCAGATTGCCACGGCCGGGCTGGCGGGGATCTGTTCGGAACCGGGCAGGATGTCGATGGTTTTCAGGCTGCTCAGGGTGCTCGGCAACTGGCCGTGGCTGCCGGGTTTTTGCACGGCATAGAATTCCACGCCATGGGGTACGTAGCGCTCGACCAGTTCGGTCAGGTGTTGTTGATTGCCGACGTTGCACGGGCAGGCCGGGTCCCAGAAATGCACCAGGCGGATGGCGCCAGGGCCGGCGAGGGACTCGGGAAGGCGCAGTGGATCGCCGGAGAACATCGCCGTGTGCTCGCTGAACGCCCGCAGGTAACGCCCCTGGAACCAGTTGTAGGCCGCCCACAATACGCCCGCACACACCACGGCGAGCAGGCTGGCAAACAGGGTGGCGCGAAGGGGCGGGCGCATCGGTTCGATCCTCGAAGGTCGGCTAGCTTGCCATGCTTGCCGCGACAGATGAATATCGCAGGCCTATAAAGTCCGTTTCACGCTCTGGAATCGTCCATGCCGGCCACTTTCGACCCTGATCTTCTACGTGCAAGTCTGCTGCCATTGGCGGCCGGGCAGCCGTTGTCGGCGCAGGCGCAGGCCTATCAGCGATTCTACGGGCTGGATTTCGCGCAGCGTCAGGTGCGTAGCGGCCTTGGGCGTTTCGAGGTCGATGGTTATGAACTGGTCAGCCAGTTCTGGTGGCCCGAGCAGGCCAAGGCGACGCTGTTTGTCATCCACGGTTTCTATGATCACACCGGGCTCTACCGGCATGTGATCGAGTGGGCGCTGGACCAGGGCTTTGCGGTGATCGCCTGCGACTTGCCGGGGCATGGCCTGTCCAGCGGCGAGCGGGCGAGTATCAAGGATTTCGCCGAGTATCAGGACACCTTGCAAGGCTTGTTCAGCGAGGCGCATTCCCTCGATTTGCCGCAACCGTGGCACCTGTGCGGGCAGAGTACCGGTGGGGCGATCGTGATCGATCATGTGTTGAATGCAGGGGCTAGCAGCCCGGCGCAGGGGCAGGTGATCCTGCTGTCGCCACTGGTGCGGCCACGGGCGTGGGGTTGGTCGCAGTTGAGTTACTACGTGCTCAAGCCTTTCGTCAAAGCCATCGCCCGGCGCTTCAGCGAGAACTCCAACGACCCGGCCTTTCTGCCGTTCCTGCAAGCCGATCCGTTGCAGCCGCTGCGCCTGCCGACCGCCTGGGTGGGCGCATTGGCGCGCTGGATCAAACGCATCGAGGCAGCGCCCATGAGCAGCCGCCGGCCGCTGATCGTGCAGGGGCAGGCCGACATGACGGTAGATTGGGAGCATAACCTGGAGGTGTTGCGGGGCAAGTTCGATCGGCCGCAGGTGCTGATGCTGCCCGAGGCGCGGCATCATCTGGCGAATGAGACGTTGGTGATGCGAACGGAGTACTTCGGGTTTTTGACCAAGCGGATCAAGGGGCGCAATCCCTAGTGATTGTGCTGGCCTCATCGCTGGCAAGCCAGCTCCCACAAAGGTTGTGTCGAGCATGAGCGCCACAAAACACTGTGGGAGCTGGCTTGCCAGCGATTGCGGTCTATCAGCCGACGAAGATTATTGGGTCAGGTTCGAATTGCTCTGCCCCACCGCCAACCCCGCCCGAATCGCCGCCAGCGCAGCCTGATAGTAAGCCTGGCCTTCCGCCGATTCGGCAAAGGTCGCGAACTCTTCCAGTTCGTCGTCCGACAGCTCGCGATAGACATACAGCAGCGTGTTGTTGAGGTCGCTGCCGATCTGGTCCATCAGGCGCTGGCGTTGCCCGTTGAGCATGCCCTGGGCCTGACCGGCACCGAGCAACCCCGGGATCATCGAACTCAAACTGTCGGCGGCAACACCGGCGATCGCCAGGCTGACTTCCGCGCCGGCCTCGCGTGCGGGCAGGGCTTGTGCCAGATGACCGATGATCAGCAGGCGGCTGTCGCTGGCCTGCATCTTCGGCAGACCCTTGGCGTTTTTCGCCAGTTGGTCGCGGCGGGTCGCCAGCAGTTCGGCGGCGATGACTTTCTTGCCCAGGGGCGACTGGAAAAACGTCAGTGCAGGTTTCGGGTCGGTGAGGTTCTTGCGCAATTGCGCTTCGGCGCGCTGGTCCACGGCCTGGGCGGAAAAACGTTGATTGCTGTTATTGACCAGTGCCTGAAACACCGCCGGAGGCAGGCTGCCCTGGTAGCGTTGTTGTGCGGCGGAGAGGGCGTCGTTGAAATGCGCGCGTTGTTCCGGCCAGCCGGCGACCTTGTACAACTGGTCGTGGCCGTCTGCCCAGGCGGGCAAAACGCAGAACATCAACAGTGATAAAAGCAAACGGCGCATAGGGACTCCTGTCGGCAGGCGACTATTCTCCGTGTGGCATCCGTACTTGTCGAGAATTCGTATCAACCCGCTGCGCGGCTCTGTCGGATTTTCGGGCGCAGGAATACTATGCGCGCCATGCAAATATCCTCTGATCACCCGCTGCTGTTACGAATCGTCGACGACCTGGCTGAACACGGCTGGTCGCAGCAGAACATTTTCCTGCCTCAGGACCTGACCCGAGCGCTGGCGGCCGAGTGTCGCAAACGTGCTGCCGAGGGTGAGCTGGCTCCCGCCGCCGTGGGCCGTGGGCCGTCGTCGGAGATCCGCGAAGGAATTCGCGGCGATCATATCCAGTGGATCGACCCCGGCCAGGCCGAGGCCTGCGACAGCTATCTGAGTCTGATGGACAGCCTGCGCGAGGCGATCAATCGCGGTCTGTTTCTCGGCCTGGAGGATTTCGAAAGCCATTTTGCGATGTACCCGCCGGGGGCGTTCTACCTCAAGCATGTCGATCGCTTTCGCGATGACGACCGGCGCATGGTCTCCGCGGTGGTTTACCTCAATGACGCCTGGCTTCCCGAACACGGCGGCCAGTTGCGCATGTACCTCGACAATGACCGCGTCTACGACGTGCAGCCTACTGGCGGCTGCCTGGTGGTGTTCCTCTCCGGCGAGGTCCCCCACGAGGTCCTGCCCGCGACCCGCGATCGCCTGTCGTTGACTGGCTGGTTCCGGCGGCGCGGCAACGAGCCGTTTTGATCATGCAGAAGATTCTGGTCAGTCGCTGCCTGTTGGGCCACCGGGTTCGTTACGACGGCGGGGCCAGCGGGCCGTTCGATCAGCTTCAGGCGTGGCTCGACGAAGGACGGGTCGTGCCGTTGTGCCCGGAAGTGGCCGGCGGCTTGCCAACGCCTCGGGCGGCAGCGGAAATTCCAGGCGGGCAGGGCGGGCAAGTCCTCGATGGCCAGGCGTCGGTGATCACCACCGAGGGCGAGGACGTCAGTGCGCAGTTTTTGTCGGGGGCGTATCAGGCGCTGGAGTTGGTGCAAAAACACGGCATCCGCATCGCCGTCCTCAAGGCCAACAGTCCGTCTTGCGGCAACCTGTTGACCTATGACGGGACCTTCAGCGGCGTGAAGGTCAGTGGCGAGGGCGTGACGGCGGCGCTGCTCAAGCGCCATGGGGTGCAGGTGTTCAGTGAGCTGGAGTTGGCTGAAGCGGCAGTAGCCCTGGCCGCACAAGACTGACAATCACCACAAATCCACTGTGGGAGCGAGCCTGCTCGCGAAGACGTAGTGTCAGTCGACATTGATATTGACTGATATATCGCTTTCGCGAGCAGGCTCGCTCCCACAAGGTTACCCAGTGATTTCAGGGCTTGGGTGCCACACCCGCATCCGCCCTCAACCACTTCTGCTCCAGCGCATGCAGGCGCCCGTCATCCTTGATTCGCTGCAAGGCGTTTTCCAGGCTGGCATGGAACGCCGGATTACCCTTCTGAAACGGAATCACCAGGCTCACGGCCGGGTTGGATTTTGGCTTTTCTTCTGTCAACGACTGCACCAGCAGAATGGAGCGTGGCTCTTCTTTCTGCGCGATCATTTGCGTGCTGGTTTGAACGTAAGGTTCGCTGAAGTCGAAACGATCACTGAGATCCGCGGTCACTGCAATGTGGTTGATGGCTATGTCGTATTTGCCGCTTTGGACGCCGGTCAGCAGGTCGCTGCCGTCGGTGACGACAAAGTCGGCCCGGACATCGAGTTCACTTGCCAGCAGTTGGCCCAGTTCGACTTCGAAGCCGGTGAGCTTGTCGTCATCCTTGAAGTTGAAGGGTGGGGTATTGGCTTCAACGGCTATGCGCAATTCGCCCCGGTCGTTGATGTCATCAATCAGTTCGGCATGAGCCAGCGGGCTCAAAAGGGGTAGCAGGCAGATCAGGCCAGGCAGAAAGCGCATGGTCACTCCTTTGAATTTATTATCGCGACCCTCTGATTCAGGCTCGCTTTGCTATGGTTGTCGAGTGCCTTCGACAACGAATGGCCATGAAGTTGTCATGGCCACGCGGATTTTACGGAAAAACTGGAGAAGAGAATGAAAACCTTTATGTCACGTGCTGCTTTGGCTGGCCTGTTGATGGGTGTTTCGGTGCTGGCCAGCGCTGCAACGCCGGCTCCGAAAGGTGCCGAAGTGTCCATCGTGTCTCCCAAGGACGGCGCGACGGTTCCCCAGACAGTCGTCGTCAAGTTCGCTGTCGAGAACATTGCCCTGGCGCCGGCGGGTAATACCACCAAGAACACCGGTCATCACCACTTGCTGATCGATGTCGACGAGCTGCCGGCCGCCGGTGTGCCGATCCCAAAAGATGCCAACCACCTGCATTTCGGCAACGCGCAGACCCAGTCTGAAGTGACGCTCACGCCGGGCAAACACACCCTGCAGCTTGAACTGGGCGATAGCAACCACATGCCGTTCGATCCGCCGATCGTATCCGAGAAGATCACCGTCAACGTCAAGTAACGTTGTGGCGTGAATGAAAAAGGGAGCCCGAAGGCTCCCTTTTTTTGTCGCTCAACCCGTGATCAGAACAACACGCGGCTACGGATGGTGCCGTTGACGTGTTGCAGCTTCTCTTGCGCCAGGTCCGAGTACTCGGCGTCGACGTCGATGACCACGTAGCCGACCTTCTCGTTGGTCTGCAGGAACTGACCGGAGATGTTGATGCCGTTTTCGGCGAAGACCTTGTTGATCTCGCTGAGTACGCCCGGAATGTTTTCGTGGATGTGCAGCAGGCGGTGCTTGCCAGGGTGAGCCGGCAGGGCCACCTCCGGGAAGTTCACGGACGATACCGAAGTACCGTTGTCGCTGTACTTGACCAGCTTCTCAGCCACTTCCAGACCGATGTTGGCCTGGGCTTCAGCGGTGGAACCACCGATGTGCGGGGTCAGGATCACGTTGTCCAGGCCACGCAGCGGGCTTTCGAACTCTTCGTCGTTGGAGCGTGGCTCCACCGGGAAGACGTCGATGGCCGCGCCGATCAGGTGCTTGTCCTTGATGGCGGCCGCCAGGTGGTCCAGTTCGACCACGGTGCCGCGGGCGGCGTTGATCAGGATGCCGCCTTTCTTGATGGCGCGGATTTCCTTCTCGCCCATCATCCACTGGGTAGCGGCGGTTTCCGGTACGTGCAGCGAAACGATGTCGGACATCGCCAGCAGCTCGTGCAGGTTGCCTACCTGGGTGGCGTTGCCCAATGGCAGCTTGGTGATGGTGTCGTAGAAGTACACCTGCATGCCCAGGCCTTCCGCCAGGACCGACAGTTGAGTACCGATCGAGCCGTAGCCGACGATACCCAGCTTCTTGCCGCGGATCTCGAAGGAGTTGGCCGCGCTCTTGATCCAGCCGCCACGGTGGCAGGAAGCGTTCTTCTCAGGGATGCCGCGCAACAGCAGGATCGCTTCGGCCAGCACCAGCTCCGCTACGGAACGGGTGTTGGAGTACGGCGCATTGAACACGGCGATGCCGCGCTCGCGGGCAGCACTCAGGTCGACCTGGTTGGTGCCGATGCAGAAACAGCCGACCGCGACCAGCTTCTTCGCGTGATCGAAGATCTCTTCGGTCAGTTGAGTGCGCGAGCGAATGCCGATGAAGTGAGCATCTGCGATCTTTTCCTTGAGCTGGGCTTCCGGCAGAGAACCAGTGAGGTACTCGATGCTGGTGTAGCCCGCCGCCTTGAGGACGTCGACAGCCGATTGGTGGACGCCTTCGAGAAGAAGGAACTTGATCTTGCTCTTATCGAGAGAAGTCTTGCTCATCTGCGTAAACCTGTATCCCGGAGAAAAATGGCAGGAGGTGGTCAACAGATGCTGACCCGGACGGCAGGAAAGCCGTCACCGCAGAACAGCCCTTGGGCACTATCCTGCGGGGTCGATATGCTAGCATAGGCGCCCCGCTAAACACTCATTCCTGCGACGTGAAGCGTTCTCAGGATGACCATGAATTGTTCGAGAGTTCTGTCGATGACCAATCCTGCCCTGATTGAAGAGCTGAAGACCCTGGTTGAGCCTGGCAAGGTGTTGACCGATGCCGACTCCCTGAATGCTTACGGTAAGGATTGGACCAAGCATTTCGCCCCGGCCCCGACCGCCATCGTGTTCCCCAAGACCACCGAGCAGGTCCAGGCCATCGTCCTGTGGGCTAATAAACACAAGGTGGCGCTGGTGCCGTCCGGCGGCCGTACCGGTTTGTCTGCCGCGGCCGTGGCAGCCAATGGCGAAGTAGTCGTGTCGTTCGACTACATGAACCAGATCCTCGACGTGAACCTCACCGACCGTACTGCCGTTTGTCAGCCGGGCGTGGTCACCAAGCAATTGCAGAACGTCGCTGAAGAAAAAGGCCTGTACTACCCGGTGGACTTCGCCTCGTCCGGTTCGAGCCAGATTGGCGGCAATATCGGCACCAATGCCGGCGGAATCAAGGTGATTCGCTACGGCATGACCCGTAACTGGGTCGCCGGCATGAAAGTCGTCACCGGCAAGGGCGACGTACTGGAACTGAACCGCGACCTGATCAAGAACGCCACCGGCTACGACATGCGCCAGCTGTTCATCGGCGCCGAAGGCACCCTCGGTTTCGTGGTCGAAGCGACCATGCGCCTGGACCGTGCCCCGAAAAACCTCACCGCGATGGTCCTCGGCACCACCGATTTCGACTCGATCATGCCGGTGCTGCACGCCTTCCAGAGCAAGCTTGACCTGACCGCCTTCGAATTCTTCTCCGACAAAGCCCTGGCCAAAGTCATGGGTCGCGGTGACGTCCCGGCGCCATTCGAAACCGATTGCCCGTTCTACGCATTGCTGGAATTCGAAGCGACCACCGAAGAAGTGGCCAACCACGCCCTCGAAACCTTCGAGCACTGCGTCGAGCAGGGCTGGGTGCTGGACGGCGTGATGAGCCAGAGCGAAACCCAGCTGCACAATCTGTGGAAGCTGCGCGAATACATCTCCGAAACCATTTCCCACTGGACGCCGTACAAGAACGACATTTCGGTCACCGTGTCGAAAGTGCCGGCGTTCCTGAAGGAAATTGACGCGATCGTCGGCGAACACTACCCGGACTTCGAAATCGTCTGGTTCGGCCACATCGGCGACGGCAACCTGCACTTGAATATCCTCAAGCCGGATAACCTGAGCAAGGACGAGTTTTTCGCCAAGTGCGCCACCGTCAACAAGTGGGTGTTCGAAACCGTCGAGAAGTACAACGGTTCGATTTCCGCCGAGCACGGCGTGGGCATGACCAAGCGCGATTACCTGACCTACAGCCGCTCGCCGGTCGAGATCGAGTACATGAAAGCCGTCAAGGCGGTGTTCGACCCGAACGGCATCATGAACCCGGGCAAGATTTTCGCTGTTTGATTTCGAACTTAAAGAGCCAACGAAGCAGGAGTCGGTAATGAGCTATCAGCACCAGTATGTCGACGGTACGCGCATTCATTTCCCGCTGGGGAAAGTGGTGTGCATCGGCCGCAACTACGCCGAACACGCCAAGGAACTGGACAACCCGGTACCGACCGAGCCGCTGCTGTTCATCAAGCCGGGCAGTTGCGTAGTGCCGCTGGAAGGCGGTTTCAGCATTCCGACCGAACGTGGCTCGGTGCATTACGAAGCGGAAATCGCGGTGTTGATCGGCAAGCCGTTGTCGACCAAGCCGAGCGTTGAAGAAGTGCTCGACGCCATCTCCGGTTTCGCCCCGGCGCTGGACCTGACCCTGCGCGACAAGCAGGCCGAGCTGAAATCCAAGGGCCTGCCCTGGGAAATCGCCAAGTCCTTCGATGGTGCGGCAGTGATTGCTCCGTTCGTTTCCGGCGGCACCTTCGCCGACCTGACCGACATCGGCATCCGCCTGACCATCAATGGCGAAGTGCGCCAGGACGGCAACAGCAGCGCCATGCTCAACCCGATCGTGCCGATGATCCAGCACATGGCCGGCTGCTTCTCGCTGCAGGCCGGTGATGTGATCCTCACTGGCACGCCAGTGGGCGTTGGTCCGCTGAATGTCGGTGACGAGATCGTCCTGGAACTGCCGGGCGCCAGCAGTTTCACCAGCAGCGTCCGTTAGTTGTAACGCCGCTGTACCCTGTGGGAGCGAGCTTGCTCGCGATTGCGGTGTGTCATTCAACATCTCTGTTGGCTGACACGACCTCATCGCGAGCAAGCTCGCTCCCACAGTAGTGTGTGGTGGTCTGAAGTTGGGACTCCACACAGCTTCATCCTGTCATTTCCCGTTTTTTTCACATCCGGTCTGGATAATTTCAGTGCTTTCGGCCTCTGAGCCGGCCCCAAATTGTGCTATTACCCCTAGCCTGAATTTCTGGAACGCATTTCCCAATGGCCACTGCTCCGCATTCCTCGCTTGAACCTGTCCGCCGCTCACGCTTCGCCCTGCGTTGGCACACCTGGCTACTGCTGGTAGCCGTTGTCGCCTACGGCGTTGCATTTGCCATGCATTGGGATGCCCGGGGCGTGCTCTGGGTGAAAGAGCAATTCAAGAGCCCGGCCGAGCGTCAGGCCAGTGTCTGGCTGCCGGACTATCGGGCGGTGATCGATGCCAAGCCGTTGCCGGGCATGGAGAAGGACGAAGCATCGGACGTGGCCTATGACCCTCAGACCAAAACCCTGTTTTCGGTCATGGGCAAGAACCCGTTCCTGGCCGAATTGAGCTTGCAGGGTGATGTGCTGCGCAAAATGCCATTGGTCGGCTGGAGCAATCCAGAGGGTGTCACCGTGCTGGGCGACGGCCGACTGGCCATTGTCGATGAGCGTGAGCACCTGATCGTTATCGTCAAGGTCGATGCCGACACCCGCGAGCTGAACATCGCCGATTTCCCGAAATATGACCTCGGCCCTTCCAAAGACCAGAACAAAGCCTTTGAAGCTGTTACCTGGGATGCTGCCAATCAGCAGATGGTACTGGGCGAAGAGCGCCCGCCGGCATTGTTTACCTGGAAGGGTGATGGCAAGGTCCTTACCGGCGACAAGCTGAAGCTGGCCAGTCACGCACTGGACATGCGCAACCTGTCGGCGCTGGCGATCGACCCGCGGACCGGCCACATGCTGGCGCTGTCCGCCGACTCGCACCTGTTGCTGGAACTGGACAAGAACGGCGAGCAGGTCAGCTTCATTACTCTGCTGCGAGGCTTCAACGGCCTGAAAGGCACCATTCCACGTGCCGAAGGCGTGACCATGGATGAGGCGGGCACGCTGTACATGGTGAGTGAGCCGAACCTGTTTTATCGCTTCGAAAAACAGCGCTGACGTTGACGATTTGTAGGATTGTTCGCGTTCGGTTGTAGGTTCAGGCCAGTGGCCATTAAGCTTCAGTTCAGACAGGCGTGATATTTCATCCGCCTGTTTCTACCCTGAGCCCACCCGAATGCGTCGATTTGCCCGCCCCAAATCCCTGATTCTGATCCTGTCGGTGGTCTTGCTGATCGCGTTGATAGCGATCGCCCAGTACCTGCGCCTGTTCGAGCGAGGCTGGTTCAATCTGCATGCGCTGTGGCAGCCGGTGAGTTCCCGCTCCATGAGCCTGGATCAGTACAAGGTCGTCACCGAAGCGCAGGTGATCGATGGCCTGGCCGACAACGTTTCAGCGTTGACCTACGACCCGGTGCGCAAAAGCCTGTTCACCGTCACCAACAAACAAAGCGAGCTGATCGAGCTGTCCCTCGACGGCAGGATTTTGCGCCGTGTGGCGTTGGTCGGTTTCGGTGATCCGGAGGCGGTGGAGTTCATCAGCGAAGACATTTACGTGGTCACTGACGAAAGCCAGCAGCGGCTGATCAAGATCCGTCTGGAACCGGACACCACCTTCATCGATGCGGCGGACGCCGAGCAGATGACCCTCGGCGTACACATGGGTGGCAACTCGGGTTTCGAAGGGCTGGCTTACGACTCGGTGGGCAAGCGCCTGTTCGTGGCCAAGGAGCGCAATCCGATGTTGATCTACGAAGTGCACGGTTTTCCGCGCTTCAATCCCGAAGAGTCCTACTCGGTGCACGTGATCAACGACCCCAAGCGTGATGCCGGAGTGTTCGTGCGGGACCTGTCGAGCCTGCAATACGACGAACGCAGCGGGCATTTGCTGGCGCTGTCGGATGAGTCGCGGTTGATTCTGGAGCTCGATGTGGACGGGCGGCCGTTGAGCACAATGTCATTGCACAAGGGGCGCCAGGGTTTGCAAAAAACCGTGCCGCAGGCGGAGGGAATCGCGGTGGATGATGACGGTACGCTGTACCTGGTCAGTGAGCCGAACCTGTTCTACGTGTTCAAGAAACCCACACAACCCTAACCAGCACCCCAAAACACTGTGGGAGCGAGCTTGGTCCGGGCGGCGATCCGACGATTGCGGTCTGTCATTCAACATTTCAGTCGACTGACACGGCCTCATCGTCGGATCGCCGCCCGGACCAAGCTCGCTCCCACAGGTTTTTCATCTGCCCACAACAATGTGGGCGGTCTTGCTTACTCGGCGCGCAGTGTCTTCACGCCTTCGCTGGTACCCAGCAACAACAGGTCCGCCGGACGCGCCGCGAACAAGCCATTGGTGACCACGCCGACGATCGCGTTGATCTGTGTCTCCAGCTCCACCGGGTTGGTGATCTGCATGTTGAACACGTCGAGGATGATGTTGCCGTTGTCGGTCAGCACGCCTTCGCGGTAAACCGGGTCGCCGCCGAGCTTCACCAGCTCGCGGGCCACGTGGCTGCGGGCCATCGGGATCACTTCCACCGGCAGCGGGAAAGCACCGAGCACCGGCACCAGTTTGCTGGCGTCGGCAATGCAGATGAACGTCTTGGCCACGGCCGCGACAATCTTCTCGCGGGTCAGGGCCGCGCCGCCGCCCTTGATCAGGTTCAGGTGCTCGTCGCTTTCATCGGCGCCGTCGACATAGAACTCCAGGTCGCTGACGGTGTTCAGTTCGTACACCGGAATTCCGTGGCCCTTGAGGCGCGCGGCGGTGGCTTCGGAACTGGCGACGGCGCCGTCGAATGCGCCCTTGTGTTTGGCCAGGGCGTCGATGAAGCAGTTGGCGGTGGAACCGGTGCCGACCCCGACGATGCTCTTGTCGTCGAGTTTCGGAAGGATGAAGTCGACGGCGGCCTGAGCCACTGCCTGTTTGAGTTGATCCTGGTTCATGCGGGCTCCGGGGTGCCGAGGAGGGGACGAAAGGCCGGCATTATAGCCCCATGTCGGGCTAAAACCTCTGTATTCGTGTGGTCGTCCGGGCAAAAGCCGGGTTAGACTCCGTGGTCCTGCCCAACCCGCTCAGTGATGCTTTCCGATGCTTGAACAGTACGTCAAAAAGATCCTCACCTCGCGCGTTTATGACGTTGCCGTAGAAACCCCGTTGCAGTCTGCCCGCCAGCTCTCCGAGCGGCTGGGCAACAGCATTTGGCTCAAGCGCGAAGACTTGCAGCCGGTGTTCTCGTTCAAGATTCGCGGCGCCTACAACAAGTTGACCCAGTTGAGCGACGAAGAACGCGCCCGTGGCGTTGTCACCGCCTCGGCGGGCAACCATGCCCAGGGCCTGGCGCTCGCGGCCAAGGTGTTGGGCGTGAAAGCGACCATCGTCATGCCCAAGACCACCCCGGAAATCAAGGTCGAAGGCGTGCGTTCGCGTGGCGGCAAAGTGGTGCTGCACGGCGACTCGTTCCCGGAAGCCCTGGCTTACTCGCTGAAACTGGTCGACGAAAAAGGCTACGTCTACATTCACCCGTATGACGATCCTCACACCATTGCCGGGCAGGGCACCGTGGCCATGGAGATTTTGCGCCAGCACCCGCAGCCGCTGGATGCGATTTTCGTTCCGGTGGGCGGCGGCGGCCTGATCGCCGGCATCGCGGCGTACGTGAAGTACCTGCGCCCGGACATCAAGATCATCGGCGTCGAACCGGATGATTCCAATTGCCTGCAAGCCGCCATGGCGGCGGGCGAGCGTGTGGTGCTGCCGACCGTGGGCCTCTTCGCCGACGGCGTTGCGGTGGCCCAGATCGGTCAGCACACCTTCGATATCTGCAAAGACCATGTCGATGAGGTGATTACCGTCAGCACCGACGAAATCTGTGCCGCCATCAAGGATATCTACGACGATACCCGCTCGATCACCGAACCTGCCGGCGCCTTGGGCGTGGCCGGGATCAAGAAGTATGTCGAGCAGCGTGGCGTCAGCGGCCAGACCTTCGTGGCCATCGACTCCGGGGCCAACGTCAATTTCGACCGCTTGCGTCATGTGGCCGAGCGTGCGGAGCTGGGCGAGGGCCGCGAAGCGATCATCGCCGTGACCATTCCCGAGAAACCGGGCAGCTTCAAGGCGTTCTGCGAAGCCATCGGCAAGCGCCAGATCACCGAGTTCAACTACCGCTACAACACCGGCAGCGAAGCGCACATCTTTGTCGGCGTGCAGACCCACCCGGAAAACGACCCGCGCAGCGCGTTGATCGCCAGCCTGAGCGAGCAGGGTTTCCCGGTGCTGGACCTGACCGACAACGAACTGGCCAAGCTGCACATCCGCCATATGGTCGGTGGGCGCGCGGCGCATGTGGTCGATGAAGTGATCCTGCGTTTCGAATTCCCGGAGCGTCCGGGCGCACTCTTCAACTTCCTCAACAAGCTTGGCGGGCGCTGGAACATCTCGATGTTCCACTACCGCAACCATGGCGCGGCGGATGGCCGTGTCGTCGCGGGCCTGCAAGTGCCCCATGACGAACGCCACCTGGTGCCGGCGGCGCTGGAAGAAATCGGCTACCCGTACTGGGACGAAAGCGACAACCCGGCCTATCAGCTGTTTCTTGGCTGAGGGGCTACGCTGTTGGGCAGGCAATAAGGAAATCGAACAATGGAAACGTTAACTGCCCTGAAAATGGCGCACATGGTGGCAACTGTTGTACTGCTGGCGTGTGCGCTGGGGTTGGGCGTCTGGGTTTTGCTGGCGCGGCGCAAGGGTGACGCGACGGCGGGAAGCCGTACCCTGCAACGGCCGCGTGTATTTGTCTGGCTGTTGATGGGGCTGGCGCTCCTGAGTATGCCGTTCACCGGCTGGTGGATGGTGCATCTGGTGGGCTGGCCGCTGGGGCAGACCTGGTTGCTGGCCTCCAGTGTGCTGTACACCGTGGCGGCGCTGGCGTGGTTCTGGCTGCTGGTGCGCCTCAATAAACTGCGCAAGACGCCGGGTGGCGTGGGGAAGTTCACCTTTGCCCTGGCGTTGTTCAGTTTTGTCTGCTTTATCGCCATTGCCGGATTGATGGGCGCCAAGCCGGTTTAACCCATGAAACCGAGTCGACCCAATCGCAGGCAAGCCAGCTCCCACAGGGATATTTAGTGAACACAGATTTTGTGAGCACCCGAGAAACCTGTGGGAGCTGGCTTGCCTGCGATGGCGATATCAGCCGCGCAGGCTGATCACCGGCCAACCCCGCTTCTCGGCCTCGGCCCGCAGATTCGGATCAGGATCGACCGCCACCGCATGGGTCACCTGCTCCAGCAACGGCAGATCATTCATCGAGTCGCTATAAAAGTAGCTGTCGTCCAGCGAATACCCGGTTTCCTCCAGCCAGCGATTCAGGCGCGTCACCTTGCCTTCACGGAAGCACGGCACATCGGTGCTGCGCCCGGTATAGCGGCCGTCGACCATTTCGCACTCGGTGGCGATCAGGGTTTCGACGCCAAGGCGCACGGCGATCGGCGCGGTGACGAAGCGGTTGGTCGCAGTGATGATCACCAGTTTGTCGCCGGCGGCACGGTGTTTGGCCAGCAGTTCGATCGCCTTGGGCAGCATGATCGGCTCGATGCAGTCGCGCATGTAATCGCTGTGCCACTGATCCAGCGTGGCCATTTCGGTGCGGCCGAGCACTTCCAGGCAGAAGTTCAGGTAAGCGGCGTTATCCAGTTTGCCGGCCAGGTAATCCTGGTAGAACTCATCGTTGCGAGTCTTGTAGGCGACGGCGTCGAGAAAGCCGCGCTCGCACAGGTAATCGCCCCAGGCGTGATCGCTGTCACCGCCCAGAAGGGTGTTGTCCAAATCGAATAAAGCCAGGCGCATTGCAGTTACCCGCTGAAAAGTCAGTAAAAAGGCGACAAGAATACGGTCTTTTCACAAGAGTGCACATAAGGTAGGAACCTTCGTTGCCGCCTTCACAACCTTTGTGGAACAATGCGACGACATGCGTTTGCGAGGTTGTAGCCGTGATCGACCCCGATGGTTTTCGCCCCAATGTCGGGATCATTCTGACGAATGACGCCGGCCAGGTGCTATGGGCTCGCCGAATCAATCAAGATGCCTGGCAGTTTCCGCAGGGGGGAATCAACCCCGAAGAGACGCCGGAAGACGCCTTGTACCGCGAGCTGAACGAAGAAGTGGGCCTTGAGCGCGAAGATGTTGAAATTCTCGCCTGCACCCGGGGCTGGTTGCGCTATCGTTTGCCGCAACGTCTGGTACGTACCCACAGCCAACCGCTGTGCATCGGCCAGAAACAGAAATGGTTTCTCCTGCGCCTGATCTCCAACGAGCAGCGGGTGCGGATGGATTTGACCGGTAAACCGGAATTCGATGGCTGGCGCTGGGTCAGCTATTGGTATCCGTTGGGCCAGGTGGTGACATTCAAGCGCGAGGTGTATCGACGCGCTCTCAAAGAGCTTGCCCCGCGCCTTTTAGCGCGCGACTGACGACGGAGTTCGACCCCGAGCCATGCTCAATACGCTGCGCAAGATCGTCCAGGAAGTTAACTCCGCCAAGGATCTCAAGGCGGCGTTGGGGATTATTGTGTTGCGCGTCAAAGAGGCCATGGGCAGCCAGGTTTGCTCGGTCTACCTGCTTGACCCCGAGTCCAACCGTTTCGTGCTGATGGCCACCGAGGGCTTGAACAAGCGCTCGATCGGCAAGGTCAGCATGGCACCCAACGAAGGTCTGGTTGGCCTGGTCGGTACGCGCGAAGAACCCCTGAACCTCGAAAACGCTGCGGACCACCCGCGCTACCGCTACTTCGCCGAGACCGGTGAAGAGCGCTTCGCTTCATTCCTCGGGGCACCGATCATTCACCACCGCCGGGTCGTCGGCGTGTTGGTCATCCAGCAAAAGGAACGTCGCCAGTTCGATGAAGGTGAAGAAGCCTTCCTCGTGACCATGAGTGCGCAGCTCGCCGGCGTTATCGCCCACGCCGAAGCCACCGGTTCGATCCGTGGCCTCGGTCGTCAGGGCAAAGGCATCCAGGAAGCCAAGTTCATCGGCGTTCCGGGCTCGCCGGGTGCGGCAGTCGGTACGGCGGTGGTCATGCTGCCCCCGGCCGATCTGGACGTGGTGCCCGACAAGACCATCACCGACATCGAGGCCGAACTGGGTCTGTTCAAGACCGCCATCGAAGGTGTGCGCGCGGACATGCGCGCGTTGTCCGCCAAGCTCGCCACTCAGTTGCGCCCGGAAGAACGGGCGTTGTTCGACGTCTATCTGATGATGCTCGACGACGCGGCGCTGGGCAGCGAAGTGACCACCGTGATCAAGACCGGCCAGTGGGCACAGGGCGCTTTGCGTCAGGTGGTCACCGATCACGTCAACCGTTTCGAATTGATGGACGACGCTTACCTGCGCGAGCGTGCATCCGACGTCAAGGACCTCGGTCGCCGCCTGCTCGCCTACTTGCAGGAAGAGCGCCAGCAAACGCTGGTCTACCCGGACAACACCATCCTGGTCAGCGAGGAACTGACGCCGGCGATGCTCGGCGAGGTGCCTGAAAGCAAGCTGGTCGGCCTGGTGTCGGTACTCGGCTCGGGCAACTCCCACGTCGCGATTCTTGCCCGGGCCATGGGCATCCCGACCGTGATGGGCCTGGTCGACCTGCCGTATTCCAAGGTCGATGGCATCGGCATGATCGTCGACGGTCATCGCGGCGAGGTCTACACCAACCCCAGCGAGGTGCTGCGCAAGCAGTTCGCCGAGGTGGTCGAGGAAGAGAAACAACTGGCCCTGGGGCTCGATGCGCTGCGTGATCTGCCGTGTGTCACGGTCGATGGCCACCGCATGCCGCTGTGGGTCAACACCGGCCTGTTGGCGGATGTGGCGCGAGCACAGAAACGCGGCGCCGAAGGCGTCGGTCTGTACCGCACCGAAGTACCGTTCATGATCAACCAGCGGTTCCCGAGCGAAAAGGAACAACTGGCGATCTACCGCGAGCAACTCGCCGCATTCCACCCGCAACCGGTGACCATGCGTAGCCTGGACATCGGCGGCGACAAATCGCTGTCGTACTTCCCGATCAAGGAAGACAACCCGTTCCTCGGCTGGCGCGGTATTCGTGTCACCCTCGACCACCCGGAAATCTTCCTGGTGCAGACCCGCGCCATGCTCAAGGCCAGCGAAGGCTTGAACAACCTGCGGATTCTGCTGCCGATGATCTCCGGCACTCACGAACTGGAAGAAGCCCTGCACCTGATCCACCGTGCGTGGGGCGAAGTGCGTGACGAGGGCTGCGACGTGCCTATGCCGCCGATCGGCGTGATGATCGAGATTCCGGCTGCGGTTTATCAGACCAAGGAGCTGGCGCGGCAAGTGGACTTCCTGTCGGTCGGCTCCAACGACCTGACCCAGTACTTGCTGGCCGTTGATCGCAACAACCCGAGGGTGGCCGACCTTTACGACTACCTGCACCCGGCGGTGCTGCAAGCCTTGCAAGCCGTAGTGCGCGATGCCCATGCCGAAGGCAAGCCGGTGAGCATCTGCGGTGAAATGGCCGGTGACCCGGCAGCCGCCGTGCTGTTGATGGCGATGGGTTTCGACAGCCTGTCGATGAACGCCACCAACTTGCCGAAGGTGAAGTGGATGCTGCGCCAGATCAACCTGAGCAAGGCCAAGGAGCTGCTGGCCGAACTGATGACCATCGACAACCCGCAGGTTATCCACAGCTCGTTGCAACTGGCGCTGAAGAACCTTGGATTGGCGCGGATGATCAATCCGGCTGCGGTCAAGACCCTCTAGTATTGCGGCGCCCCAATCGCGGGCAAGCCCGCTCCCACAGGTTTCTCTGGTGTTCACAAAGTTTGTATTCACCAACGATCACTGTGGGAGCGGGCTTGCCCGCGATGGCGTCCGCCCGGACGCCGCCTAAACCAGAATATCTACCTCTCCCAGATGCCCACCAAACGGCCCGAAACTCCTTTCGACCAAATGCCGTGAACCATCCGCCTGCACAATCAACGCCGTGCTCGCCCGGGTTCCGTAACTCTGGCTGGCAATGAACACGCTCGACAGCAGCGTCTCGGTGGCCAGCCCCACGCCGGTATCCGGCAGCTCGGCAAACGGCGCGGTCTGCGCATCGCTCAATAACGCCAGCAGCGCCTGAGGCTGCGGATCGTCCAGCACCTCGCTCAATGCAGTCCTGGCCTTGAGCAGCTTCGGCCACGGCGTATCCAGCCCGGCATTGGATAAACCGTAGATCCCCGGGGCCAACATCACCGCCTCCGATTCCCGTTGATTGAAATGCCAGAGTTCGTTGGCATTGCCGACCAGCAGGTTGAAGCCGCCATATTCCAGCGAACCGTCGATAACCTCGGCTAAATAGTCATCAATTGGCAGTTTTCCGCTGAGAAACCGCGCAACCAGCTCGCCACGAGACTTGCGCCCTGGCGGTCGATGGGGATCGCGGATGTTGGTCAGCGCCGCAAAACGTCCGTTGGCACCGACGCCGAGCCAGGTGCCGCCGGCCTCGAGGTCGCGCCCTGCATGAACGTGCGGCGCTTCAGGCCATGGTGCCAGGGGCAGGCTGGGGCGGGCGTAGAACTCATCGCGATTGGCCGCCACGACCAGCGGCTGGGCATGACCCGGGCGCCAGGCAAAAACGATCAGGCACATAAGGTTGTCCTTGTGTGTTTTTTGCCCACTCTACGCAGACATCGCTCATCGATCCATCGCCTTGCACAGTGGAGCTTGAGGCCATGCATCCGTTACCATGCCGCTCCGGTTTTGGGGATGCGGGCGAGACGACCATGGAATTTCTGCTCTATCTGGCGCTCGGCGCCTGTGCAGGTGTGCTCGCCGGGCTGTTTGGCGTAGGCGGCGGAATCATCATCGTCCCGGTGCTGGTGTTCAGCTTCAAGGCCCAGGGGTTCGATCCGTCGATTCTCACGCACCTGGCAGTGGGAACGTCCCTGGCGACGATCATCTTTACCTCGGTCAACGCGGTACGCGAACATCACCGCCGTGGCGCCGTGCGTTGGCCAATCTTCATGTGGATGACGGTCGGCATTCTGGTCGGTGCCGGGTTCGGCGCGCTGACGGCGGAAGCGATTTCCGGTCCCAACCTGCAGAAACTCATAGGTGTGTTCGCCCTGGTGATCGCCGCTCAGCTGGCGCTGGAGGTTAAACCCAAGGCCAGCCGAACCGTGCCGGGCAAACTCGGTCTGACCGTGGCCGGCAGCGTGATTGGCTGGGCTTCGGCGATTTTCGGCATTGGCGGCGGTTCGTTGACCGTGCCGTTCCTGACCTGGCGCAGCGTGCCGATGCAGCAAGCGGTGGCCACTTCATCGGCCTGCGGGCTGCCGATCGCCCTGGCCAGTGCATTAAGTTTCATGATTCTGGGCTGGCACGATCCGTTGCTCCCGGCCCATAGTCTCGGTTTCATTTATTTGCCGGCGTTGCTGGGCATTGCCCTGACCAGCATGGTGTTCGCCCGTTTGGGTGCGCGATTGGCCCACAGGTTGTCGCCGAGGTTGCTGAAACGGCTGTTTGCCGCTTTGCTGTTCTGCGTCGGCCTGAACTTTCTGGTCTGAAGCATCTGCTCTGACGCACAGCGCAATCCTGGCTTAATCCTGAGGTGGCAGCGTCGCCCGGGAATTTTTAAGATTTGAACTCTAACGAGGAGTCGCAATGCTGCCTTACCCGCAGATCGACCCGGTGGCCCTGGCCATCGGTCCGCTGAAAATCCACTGGTACGGTCTGATGTACCTGATCGGTATCGGCGGCGCCTGGCTGCTGGCCTCTCGCCGCTTGAACCGCTTCGACCCAACCTGGACCAAAGAGAAACTCTCCGACATGGTGTTCTGGATGTCGATGGGGGTGATCGTCGGCGGGCGCCTGGGTTATGTGTTGTTCTACGATCTGCATGCCTACCTCGCCAACCCGACGCTGATTTTCGAAGTGTGGAAAGGCGGCATGTCGTTCCACGGCGGTTTCATCGGCGTGATGCTGGCGGCGTTGTGGTTCGGTAAAAAGAACAACAAGTCGTTCTTCCAGCTGATGGATTTCGTCGCGCCGATGGTGCCGATTGGCCTGGGCGCCGGGCGTATCGGCAACTTCATCAACGCCGAGCTGTGGGGCAAGCCGACCGACGTGCCGTGGGCGATGGTCTTCCCGCCGTTCAGCGATCCGGCGCAACTGGCGCGTCACCCTTCGCAGCTGTACCAGTTCGCCCTCGAAGGCGTGGCGCTGTTCCTGATCCTCTGGCTGTTCTCGCGCAAGCCGCGGCCGACCATGGCGGTCTCTGGGATGTTCGCGCTGTTCTACGGCATCTTCCGTTTCATCGTCGAATTCGTCCGTGTACCGGACGCGCAGCTGGGCTATCTGGCCTGGAACTGGCTGACCATGGGCCAGGTGCTGTGCGTGCCGATGATCCTCGGCGGTCTGTTCCTGATCTGGCTGGCGTATCACCGCGCCCCGGCGACTCCAGCGGCAGCTGTATAAAATTCGAACCCCGCAGCGATGGTTGCGGGTTCAAGGACACAGGTAATTCATGAAGCAATATCTCGAACTGGTCGCCCACGTCATCAAGAACGGCACCAAACAGGCCAACCGTACCGGCGTGAACACCATCAGCTTTCCCGGTGCGATGCTGCGTTATGACCTGCAGGAAGGTTTCCCGGCGATCACCACGCGCAAGATGGCCTTCAAATCGGCTATCGGCGAAATGTGCGGTTTCCTGCGTGGGGTGAACAACGCCGCCGAATTCCGCGCACTGGGCTGCAAGGTCTGGGACCAGAACGCCAACGAAAACGCCCAGTGGCTGGCCAACCCGTTCCGTCAGGGCGAAGACGACCTCGGCGAGATCTACGGCGTGCAATGGCGCAAATGGCCAGCGTACAAGCAGATCCCGCTGAGCAATCCGGCCGCGATCGAGCAGACCCTGGCGCAAGGCTACCGGCAGATTGCCGAAGGCGAGGAAGACGGTCAGGCCTACGTGGTGCTGTACAAGGCCATCGACCAGGTCCG
Organism: Pseudomonas sp. S2_H10; assembly: GCF_054668285.1. Lineage (NCBI taxonomy): Bacteria > Pseudomonadati > Pseudomonadota > Gammaproteobacteria > Pseudomonadales > Pseudomonadaceae > Pseudomonas > Pseudomonas sp. S2_H10. Next base: position 3,340,005 of record NZ_CP162754.1, on the reverse strand, counting down.
CCAGTGCGTCGACACCATCATCAAGGACCCGGGCAGCCGCCGCATCCTGTTCCACGGCTGGAACTGCGCCCAGCTTGATGAAATGGCCCTGCCGCCGTGCCACCTGCTGTACCAGTTCCACCCGAATGTCGAGACCAAAGAGATCTCTCTGACCCTCTACATCCGTTCCAACGACCTGGGCCTGGGCACGCCGTTCAACCTCACCGAAGGGGCGGCGCTGCTGAGCCTGATCGGTCGCCTGACCGGCTACACGCCGCGCTGGTTCACCTATTTCATCGGTGACGCCCACGTCTACGAAAACCACCTGGACATGCTCAACGAACAGCTCAAGCGCGAGCCGTTCCCGATGCCGAAACTGGTGATTTCCGACCGCGTGCCGGAGTTTGCCAAGACTGGCGTATATCAACCGGAATGGCTGGAGCTGGTGGAGCCGGGTGATTTCTCCCTGGAAGGCTACGAGCACCACGCGCCGATGACCGCGCCGATGGCGGTCTAAAAAACCACCACCGACCCTGTGGGAGCGAGCTTGCTCGCGATAGCGGTTTGTCAGTCACATCAATGTTGAATGTGCCGCCGCCATCGCGAGCAAGCTCGCTCCCACAGGGTTTTGTGTAGTTTTCAGTGGCCGTGACTACGGCCAACATGAGAATGCTCCACCTCCGGCGCCACAACCCCGCCACTCACTTCCAGCCGTTGCAAAATCCCGCATTGATCGACATCCGGCCCTTCTCCACAGCGTTGGCGCAGGTCGAGCAGTTGTGTCTGCAAGGCCAGCAAGCCGTCGATCCGCGCCTTGACGTGATGGATGTGCTCGTCGATCAGCGCGTTGACGCTTTCGCACTGGTCCTGCGGACTGTCGCGAAACGCCAGCAGACTGCGGATTTCCTCGAGCGTCATGTCCAGGGTGCGACAGTTGCGGATGAAGGTCAGGCGCTCGGCGTGTGCCTGGGTGTAGACGCGATAATTGCCGTCACTGCGGGCCGGCTCCGGCAGAAGGTTTTCGCGCTCGTAGTAGCGGATAGTTTCCACGGCACAGTCCGTGAGCTTCGCCAATTCTCCAATCTTCATGACGACAATCTCCAAATCTCCAAAATGGGTGCTTGACCCTATAGTGGCTACAGGGTCTTTACTTGGCAACAGGCACTCTTATGGACGCAACCAATGAGCGATTCCCTGCACTCCCACAAACCCGGGGCTGAACACGAGCACAGCCACAAGCTCAAACCCGTGCAAAAACACGGCCACGGCGGTCACGGCGACTCCTGCTGTTCATCCAGTGCGACGGCGCCAGCGATCGTAAAGCTGAGCGAAGCGCCGACGAACGGGGCCAGGCTGAGCAACTTTCGCATTGAAGCGATGGACTGCCCGACCGAGCAGACGCTGATCCAGAATAAGCTCAGCAAGATGACCGGCGTGCAGCAGCTCGAGTTCAATCTGATTAATCGTGTGCTGGGCGTAACCCACGATTTGCCTGGTATCGAGCCGATCGTCGAGGCCATCAAGTCCCTTGGCATGCATGCCGAGCCTATGGATCAGGGGGCTGAAACCCCGACGCCGGTGCCCCGGAACAAGCCGTGGTGGCCTTTGGCGTTGTCCGGTGTTGGTGCATTGCTGGCTGAGGTCATCCACTTCACCGCTTCCGCACCGAACTGGGTGGTGGCGATCATCGCGCTGGTATCGATCCTCAGCGGTGGCCTCGGTACCTACAAAAAAGGCTGGATCGCCCTCAAGAACCGCAACCTGAACATCAACGCGCTGATGAGCATAGCCGTGACCGGCGCGGTGCTGATCGGCCAGTGGCCGGAAGCGGCAATGGTGATGTTCCTGTTCACCGTGGCCGAGTTGATCGAGGCCCGGTCCCTCGACCGTGCGCGCAATGCCATCAGCGGCCTGATGCAGATGACCCCGGACACGGCAACGGTGTTACAGGCTGACGGGAGCTGGCTTGAACAGGACGTCAAAACCATCGGGCTCGGCGCGCGGGTACGGATCCGTCCCGGTGAGCGCATCGGCCTGGACGGCGAAGTGCTGTCCGGCCGCTCGACCATCGATCAGGCGCCAATCACCGGTGAAAGCCTGCCGGTGGAGAAAACCGTCGGCGACAAAGTGTTCGCCGGCACCATCAATCAGGCTGGCTCACTGGAATTTGAAGTAACCGCTGCGGCGGATAACTCGACCCTGGCGCGCATCATCCACGCCGTCGAGCAGGCCCAGGGGGCACGGGCGCCGACCCAGCGCTTCGTCGACAGCTTCTCGAAAATCTACACCCCGGCGGTGTTCGTCCTGGCCCTGGCCGTGGCGGTGATTCCGCCCATGTTCATGGGTGCGTTGTGGTTCGACTGGATCTATCGGGCGCTGGTGCTGCTGGTGGTGGCCTGCCCGTGTGCGCTGGTGATTTCCACGCCGGTGACCATCGTCAGCGGCCTCGCGGCGGCGGCGCGCAAAGGCATCCTGGTCAAGGGCGGCGTCTATCTGGAGGGCGGTTACAAGCTCGACTACCTGGCCCTGGACAAGACCGGCACCATCACCCATGGCAAGCCGGTGCAGACTGATTTCCTGTCGCTGGACCCGACCGCCGATGAGTCGGCGCCTGCCATTGCCGCCGCCCTGGCCGGGCGCTCGGATCACCCGGTATCGCTGGCCATCGCCAAGGCCGCTGTGGATAAACAAACCCCGCCACTGATTGTGGATAACTTCGAAGCGCTGGGCGGGCGCGGTGTGCGCGGCGAGATCAACGGCCAGCTCTACCATCTGGGCAACCATCGTTTGGTAGAGGATCTGGGCCTGTGTTCGCCCGCACTGGAAGAAAAGCTGTTTGCCCTGGAAAAACAGGGCAAGTCGGTGGTGCTGCTGCTTGATTCGTCCGGCCCATTGGCGCTGTTCGCCGTGGCGGACACGGTGAAGGAATCGAGCCGCGAGGCTATCCGGCAGTTGCATGACCTGGGCATCAAGACGCTGATGCTCACCGGCGATAACGTCCACACCGCGCAAGCCATTGCCGCGCAAGTCGGTATCGACGATGCCAAGGGTGATTTGTTGCCGGGTGACAAGTTGCAGGCTATCGAGGCGCTTTACGCCCAAGGGCACCGTGTCGGCATGGTCGGTGACGGCATCAACGATGCCCCGGCACTGGCGCGTTCCGAGATCGGTTTCGCCATGGCTGCCGCAGGTACCGATACCGCGATCGAAACGGCCGATGTCGCCCTGATGGACGACGATCTGCGCAAGATTCCCGCATTCATTCAACTGTCGCGGCAGACTTCGATCATTCTCAAGCAGAACATCGCCCTGGCTCTGGTCATCAAGGCGATCTTTCTTGGGGTAACCTTCGCCGGGGTCGCTACCATGTGGATGGCAGTGTTCGCCGACATGGGCGTGAGTTTGCTGGTGGTGTTCAACGGTTTGCGCCTGTTGCGCAAGTAAAGGATGAGGGGCGGTTGTGCTGAGTGCCGAGCTGAAGGCGTTTTACATGGTGGCCCGCCTGGGCAGCATTACCCAGGCGGCCAAAAAGCTTGGCCTGAGCCAGCCGACGGTGACGACGCAGATACGTAACCTCGAAAGTCAGTATGCGGTCGAGCTGTTCTACCGTGGCGGTCGGCGCCTCAGTGTCAGCGAGGAGGGCGCGCGCCTGCTGCCGATGGTCAAGGCACTGATGCAGCAGGAAGCCGACATCGAGTTTTTCCTGCGTAACTGTGGCCAGGTCCAGGGCACGTTGCGCATTGCCGCCACGGCGCCGTATTACATCCTCGACCTGGTGAAGACTTTCCGCGAGCGACTGCCACAGGTCGAAGTGTCGGTGGAAATCGGCAATTCCCAGCAGGTGCTCGAAGCGCTGGAGGACTACCGTGTCGATGTCGCGGCGTCCTCGCAATTGCTCGATGATGCGCGGTTGATTCGCCGGGTGCTGGGTAGCGATCCGCTGGTGCTGGCGGTGCACCGCAATCATCCGCTGGCGGTTCACGACCATGTGCCGCTCAGCGCGTTGGCCGGGCATACCCTGCTGATGCGCGAACCGGGCTCGACCACCCGCCGCCTGACCGAAGAGTTGCTGGCCGGCGCCGGAGTCGGTCTCGGACCGCTGCTGGAGATCGGCAGTCGTGAATCGATCCGCGAAGCGGTGCTGCGCAACATCGGCATCAGCATCATTGCCCGTCAGGAAGTGCCCCATGACCCGCAACTGCGGGTGCTGACCATCGAGAATGCGCCGCAGATTCCCGAGTATCTGTACTGCCTCAAGGAGCGCAAGAACGCGCGGCTACCGGCGGCGTTTCTGGGGTTGGCGCAGGAAATGGCGCCGGCCTGAATTCTGGGGTTGCCTGTACCGGCCTCATCGCGAGCAAGCTCGCGATGAGGCCGGTACAGGCAACACAAAACTTGAACCAAAATCCTCGAATACCACTATCGGCAGTTTTTGCCTTACTGCCACATGACGGACTCATTACAACTCTAGGATGGCCCCATCTGCTAGATGAGGCCCGTCCATGAACAACTCGATCGCAACTGCCCTGACCAACCCCGGCGCGCCAATGAAGGTGCGCGGGGTACAGAAACGCTTCGGTGCTTTCACGGCGCTGGATAACGTGTCCCTCGACGTGGCCGCCGGTGAGCTGGTGTGCCTGCTGGGCCCGTCGGGCTGTGGCAAGACCACTTTGCTGCGCTGCATCGCCGGCCTCGAGAAGCAGGACAGCGGCGAGTTGTACCTGGGCGACCGTGATGTTTCCCACCTGGCACCCCAGGCGCGGGACTACGGCATTCTGTTCCAGTCCTACGCCTTGTTCCCCAATCTCACGGTCGAAGCGAACATTGCCTACGGCCTCGCCGGCAATGGTCGCGACCAGACTCGCCAGCGTGTCGGTCAGATGCTGGAACTGGTCGGCCTGAGCGGCAGCGAGAAAAAATACCCCGGCCAGTTGTCCGGCGGCCAGCAGCAGCGCGTTGCCCTGGCTCGCGCCTTGGCCCCGGCGCCTTCACTGTTGCTGCTGGACGAACCGATGTCGGCCCTCGATGCCCGGGTGCGCGAGCATCTGTGCACCGAACTGCGCCAGCTACAACGCAACCTCGGCATCACCACCCTGATGGTCACCCACAATCAGGATGAAGCCATGTTGATGGCCGACCGCATCGCCGTGATGAACAACGGCAAGGTCGAGCAATACGCCACCCCGCAGGAAATCTACAACCGCCCGGCCACGCCATTCGTGGCTGAGTTCGTCGGCCAGGGTAACTGGCTACCGTTCCAGCGCAGTAGCGACAGTCACGCCCAGGTCGGCGGGATGAACGTGCGTCTGGCCGATGGCGGCGCCAAGACCGCTTCCGGCCGTTTGTTCTGCCGCCCGGAAGCGATCAACGTCAATCCGCTGGTGCACGAGGAAAACCTGTTCCCGGCCAAGGTTCGTGAAATCACCTTCCTCGGCAACCGCTGCCGCATGAGTTTTGAACTCGATCAATTGCCGGGCCACGCACTGTTGGCGGAACTGGCGCCGGAAGCCATGCCGCGCCTTGGCGCGCAGCAGATCATGGTTGCCTTGCCGCCGCGCAGCCTGCAGGTGTTCGCCTGATGAGCGCGAACATCGCGCTGCCGCTGCCACAAAGGCAGGTTCGGCAGTCCACCCGCGTCGAGTTCGGTGACCGGTTGTTCGTGGTTGGTGGCAAGGTCCTCATGCTGATGTTGTTGGGCGTTGCCGTGTTGATGCCGTTGCTGGCGATCTTCTGGCGCGGTTTCAGCGCAGAGGCCGGGCAGGGCGGTGGCTGGGTCGCCGCGAAAGAGCTGGTGACCAGCGAGAATTTCCACTGGTTGCTCGGCAACAGCCTGAAAGTTTCCCTCAGCGTCGCGGCCATTGTCGTACCGCTGGCCTACCTGTTTGCCTACGCCCTGCAACGCACCTTGATTCCGGCCAAAGGCATCTGGCGCGGTATCTCGTTGCTGCCATTGATGGCGCCGTCGATGCTGCCCGGTATTGCGCTGGTGTACCTGTTCGGCAACCAGGGCATGTTGCGTGGCCTGCTCTCGGACAACATCTACGGCTTCTGGGGCATCGTTCTGGGTGAGGTGATCTACACCTTCCCGCATGCCTTGATGATTCTTCTGTCGGCCCTGTCCCTGGCGGATGCACGGCTGTTCGACGCGGCCTCGAGCATGGGCGCCAGCCCCGCGAAAGCTTTCCGCAGCATCACCTGGCCGGCGACCCGCCAGGCCGTGTTCGCCGCGTTCTGCCTGGTGTTCACCCTGACCATCACTGATTTCGGCGTGCCTGTAGTGGTCGGTGGCGATTATCAGGTGCTCGCGCTGGAAGCCTACAAAGCCGTGGTCGGCCAACAGCAGTTCGGCCGCGGCGCCTTGATCGGCATGGTGTTGTTGCTGCCGGCGCTGTTCAGCTTCGGCGTCGATGCCTGGTTGCGTCGTCGTCACGGCGATTCCATGAGCGGCCGCGCCCAAGTGTTCAAACCCGCGCCGTCGAAGCTGCGCGACAGCTGCTACATGGCCATCGTGTTGCTGATCTGCGCCGCGTTGCTGTTGGTGTTCGGCATGGCGGTGTTCTCGTCCCTGGTGAAGTTCTGGCCGTACAACCTGTCGCTGTCGCTCAACCACTATCAGTTCAATGAAACCGCCGGCGGTGGCTGGCTGGCCTATGGCAACAGCCTGAAGATGGCCCTGGGCACCGCGTTGATCGGCTCCATGCTGATCTTCACAGGCGCTTACCTGATGGAAAAAACCAAAGGGCAGCGCGGCTTGAACCTGACCTTGCGCATGCTCAGCTTCGTGCCGATGGCGGTGCCGGGCCTGGTGCTGGGTTTGGGTTACGTCTTCTTCTTCAACCTCACCGGCAACCCGCTGCATGTGCTCTACGGGACCATGACCCTGCTGGTCGTCTGCACCATTGCGCACTATTTGACCACCGCGCAAATGACCGCCACCACCGCGCTGCGCCAACTCGATGCCGAGTTCGAAGCCGCCGCGCTGTCGCTCAAGGCGCCGCTGTACCGCCATTACCTGCGCGTTACCGTGCCGACCTGCCTGCCGGCGTTGCTGGACATCGTGCGCTACCTGTTCGTCTCGGCCATGACCACCGTCTCGGCGGCGATCTTCCTCTACAGCCCCGACACCATCCTCGCGGCGGTGGCGGTGCTGAACATGGACGACGCCGGCAACGTCGGCGGCGCGGCGGCGATGTCGACCCTGATCCTGATTACCTCGGCGGGCGTGTCCCTGCTGCTGGCCTGGGCATCGCGCGGCTTGCTGCGCAGCTCCCAGGCCTGGCGGCAGACCGCGCCCGGTCATTGAATCTGCACAACCCCTCAACTCAAAAAACAGGAAAAGATCATGTTCAAGCCCCTGGCCCTGGCCGCTGCTGTCCTCACCGCTTTCAGCCTGAACGCCTTTGCGGCGAAAACCGAGTTGACGGTGTACACCGCCCTCGAAGCCGAACAGCTGAAGACCTACAAAGAGGCTTTCGAGAAGGCCAACCCGGACGTCGAAATCAAGTGGGTACGCGATTCCACCGGCATCATCACCGCCAAGTTGCTCGCCGAAAAAGCCCGTCCGCAGGCTGACGCCGTGTGGGGGCTGGCGGCTTCCAGCCTGGCGATCCTCGATCAGCAAGGCATGCTGCAAAGCTACGCACCGAAGGATCTTGGCAAGATCGGTGCGAACTACCGCGACGCCGCCAATCCGCCAGCCTGGGTCGGCATGGACGTCTGGGCCGCGACCATCTGCTTCAACACCGTCGAAGCCGAGAAGCAGGGCCTGACCAAGCCCGTGAGCTGGCAAGACCTGACCAAGCCTGAGTACAAAGGCAAGATCGTCATGCCCAACCCGGCCTCGTCCGGCACCGGTTTCCTCGACGTCAGTGCCTGGTTGCAGACCTTCGGCGAGAAGCAGGGCTGGGCCTACATGGACGGCCTGCACCAGAACATCGGCCAGTACGTTCACTCCGGCTCCAAGCCTTGCAAACTGGCCGCCGCTGGCGAATTCCCGATCGGTATTTCCTTCGAGTACCCGGCGGTTCAACTGAAACGCCAGGGCGCACCGCTGGACATCATCCTGCCGAAGGAAGGCCTGGGCTGGGAAATCGAAGCGACTGCCGTGATCAAGGGCACTGCCCACGAGGAAGCGGCAAAGAAACTGGCTGACTTCTCTGCCAGCCCTGAAGCGATGGAACTCTACAAAGAAAACTTCGCCGTACTCGCCCAGCCTGGCATCGCCAAGCCGCAGACCGAATTGCCGGCCGACTACGAACAGCGCCTGATCAAGAACGACTTTGCCTGGGCCTCGAAAAACCGCGACGAGATCCTGACCGAATGGCGCAAGCGCTATGACGGCAAGTCCGAGAAAGTGGCGGCCAAGTAAGATTTTCATCGGCTGACAGGGCCTCATCGCTGGCAAGCCAGCTCCCACAGGGATCTATGGTGAATGCAGATTTTGTGAACACCTCGAAACCTGTGGGAGCGGGCTTGCCCGCGATAGCGGTCTCTCATTCAGAGCACCTCTAGATGACACAACACAACGACATGCTGATCGTCGGCGCCGGCATCCTGGGCTTGTCCCACGCTTATGCCGCCGCCAAACGCGGTCTGAAGGTCAGGGTATTCGAGCGCAGCGAAACGCCTGTCGGCGCTTCGGTGCGCAACTTCGGCCAGGCACTGGTCACCGGCCAACCACCGGGACCGATGCTCGAACTGGCCCGCGCCAGCCGCGCAATCTGGGGCGATTGGGCACAGCTCGCCGGCCTGCAACTCAAGCGCAATGGCTCGTACCTGTTCGCCCGCACCGAGGCTGAAGAGCAACTGCTGGAAGCCTTCTGCGACGGCCGCGCGGTGGAGCACGGTTACCGTGTCGACCTGTTGCGCGGTGCCGCCTTGCGCGATTTGTACGGCGGCCAGTTCCGCCATCACCGCGCGGCGCTGCACGGCATGGACGACCAGCAGCTGTATTCGCGCGATGCGATTCCGGCGTTGATCGACTTCCTGCGCCGCGACCTGGGCGTCGAGTTTCACTTCTCCACCCTGGTGCGCGATATCGAACCGGGTCGCCTGCACAGCACGGCCGGCAGCTTCAGTGCCGAGCAGATCATCGTCTGCTCCGGCCACGATTATCAGACCTTGCTGGCCGCGCAAATCGCCGAACTCGACCCGCAAATCTGCCGCCTGCAAATGCTCCGCGCCCGACCGCAGATCAACCTCAACTTGCAACACGCGTTGCTCACCGGGTTGAGTTGCGTGCACTACGGCGCCTTCGCCGATTTGCCGGAGGCTGCGGCGGTGCAGGCGGAAATTCTGCAATACGCGCCGCATCTGCACGAAAACGGCATCCACCTGCTGATCAGTCCGACGCCCCATGGCGAGTTGATCATCGGCGATTCGCACCATTACGGCAGCGATCCCTCGCCCTTCAATGCCGAACAGGTCGATGACTGGATGATCGAACTGGCCGAGCAGACGCTGGGCTGCAAGGTGCAGGTGGTCGAACGCTGGCAGGGCGTCTATGGTTCACGGGGGCCGGGACCCTTCTCGTTCCTGCGCCCGGAAAAAGGCCTGGGCGTGGCGTTGATGCACTCCGGTGTCGGTATGAGCGTCGGGCCGGCCATGGCCGAACGCAACGTTGCCACGGTATTGGGAGAAATCTGATGGAGCGTAAAGAGCAAGTGATCGCCGAAGTGTTCGCTCTGTACGAGCGCTTTGGTGACAGCGACTACATCGGCGAGCCGGTGTCGCAGATTGAGCACATGTCCCAGGCTGCGCAATTGGCCATGGCCGAAGGCTTCGACGATGAAGTGGTGCTGGCAGCGTTCTTTCACGACATCGGGCACATCTGCGCCGAGAGTGCCGAGAACATGGGCGGCTACGGCGTAGTCAGCCATGAGCGGCTCGGCGCTGACTATTTACGCCGCGCCGGATTCAGCGAGCGCATGGCGCGGCTGGTCGAATACCACGTGCAGGCCAAGCGTTATCTGACGCTCAAGGAGGCGGGATACTATGATCGCCTGAGCGAAGCCAGTCGCCGGACCCTGGAATATCAGGGCGGGGTGATGACGGCTGCAGAGGCCGAGGCGTTCGAGCAGGACCCGCTGTGTGCCGTGAGCTTGCGCATGCGTCAGTGGGATGAACTGGCGAAAGAGATGCATGTGCCGGTGATTGATCTGGCGGTGTTGAAGGACAAGGCGGTGCGCCTGTTGGCGGCGTGAACCTTTGAATCGAGGCGCGGCCATCGCGGGCAAGCCTGCTCCCACAAGGATCAGTGGTGACACAGATCTTGTGTACACCAGAAAACCTGTGGGAGCGGGCTTGCCCGCGATGGCGCCGGCTCAGCCCCTATAAATCTCTTGCCAGTGCCTCAACCTGCTCCTGCCGCTCCGCCTGATTCAACTTCGGATGCGGATTGAGCGACGACCACTGCGGATGCGCCCGCGCCTTGTTCAGTGCCTCGGGCAATTTGCCTTCGCGCCAGCTCTTGTCCTGGGGCGCGGCCACCTGAATGCTGTCCATCGCCGCGTGCCCACGGGCATTGAGCGCTTGCAGCAATTGGCGCTGGCGCAGCGCCAACAGGCGCAACACGTTGTCATCCACCGTCAGCTCGCGCTGGCCCTTGATCTTGCCCAGCAAGCGGCTGCCATAACTGCGTGCGGTTTGCAGGGCACCACCGGCAATCGCTCCGGCCAATGCCGCTGCGCCCAGGGTGATGCCACCTACCAGCAAATCGACCCCGGCCCCGGCAGCCGCGCCGGCAGCGATTCCGCCACCGACGCGCACACCCAGTTGCTTCAGGGTTTCCGGATTGAACAAGTCGTCGCCCCAACGACCGTCGAGCAGCGGCAAATCACTGGCCGCGGCATCCTGTGGGCGGAAGGCGTAGAGCTTGAGCAGGGACTCGACGCAACGCTGCTCTCGCTGGCGTACGGCTTTGCGCAGTTCGCTGATCGCCTGTTGTTCCTTTTCGGCCTCACTGACCACGCTGCGCCGACAAGCCGCACAATCGATCAGCAACTCGGCAATCAATCGCGCTGCGCTTTGCTGGCGAGCCAGGCGCTGGGCTTGCTGATCGGCGATCAGGCGTTCCAGTTGCGGCCGGGCAGACTCCAGCAGCAGGGCGAGGCTTTCGTAGAGTCGACGTTCGCCATCCTCCGGCGGCGCGACGCTGTCGAAGCGCACCAGGGCATGCAAGCCCAGCCGCGCCAGCGCTTCCCGCCAGGCCGGCTCGCGGTGGTTGGCGCTGCTGACGAAGTTCAGCACCGGCAGCAAGGGTTTGCCGCAACTGGCCAGCACTTCCAGTTCGTCGCGATACTTGGCCAGCACCGGCTCCCGAGCGTCGATCACATAGAGCCCGGCGTCCGACGCCAGCAACTGGCGCAGCACCTTGGCTTCCTGTTCGAAGCGTTGCCGGGCTTCGCTGCCCTCCAGGAAACGCGCCAGGCGGGCCGGGCCGTCGAGGCGTTCGCCAGGCCGCTCCAGGCGCTCGAGGTAGTCGAGCAGGGCGATGGCGTCTTCCAGACCGGGAGTGTCGTAGAGTTCTAGTAGCGGCTCGCCGTCGACCGAAAGACGGGCACCCTCGACATGCCGCGTGGTGCTGGGGCGATGGGACACTTCACCGAAGCCGACATCGCGGGTCAGGGTGCGCAGCAACGAGGTCTTGCCGACGTTGGTGTGGCCGACGACGGCGAGTTTCAGGGGCTGCTTGTGGGTATCAGTCATGACCCGTCTCCAGCCAGTTCAGCGGCGCGCAATCGGCAAACGGCAACTCAAGCTGTTGCAACGCCACGTGCCAGTCGCCCAGGCGTTCGGCGTCCAGCGCTTCACCGGGCGGTGCCTGCAACAACCACACGCGGGTGGCGCTGGCGCTGCGAGCCAGTTCGGCAATCAGGGCCAGGCTGCCGCGATCCGGCGAGCGCCGTGGATCGCAGGCGATGGCCAGGCGCGCCGGAGGAAAACGGCTCAGCTGTTCGAGGAGTTTGTGCCGCGACTCGCGGCTGTCGAGGATGCCGGCGTCGCTGACGTTTTTCGGCAATGGCGGTGGCCACGGGCGCTGCTCGTCCAGTTCGATGGCGACCAACAGCGCGCCGTCGCTTTGCTGTTCAGTCACGCCGCTTTCCACGCGATGCAGTTGCGCCGGTGCCTCATCGCTGACACCGAGGCGCTCGCTGGTGGGCATCAAGCGTTCGCGCAGTTGCGCGTAGCCGGGCAGGTTCAAATCCAGACGCATTGCTGTTTGCCCGGTCTTCCAGCGCCACAGGCAAAACAGCGCGAGCAGCAGGCGCGGCAAAACGCCGTAGACCAGCAGCACCCCCACCAGCCAGGCGGCCCAGGCCTGACGGGCACTTTCGATGTTCAGTGCGGCATCGCCGCTGGCACGGATCATCTCCTCGGTCGGCACGCTGAAGCCGAGCAGGGCCGGGAGCGCACCCAGCGCTTGAGTGACGGCGATAAAGGTGTCGGCACTGAGGATCGTGGTTTCCCAGACGAAGCCGTAGCGACGGGTCGCCATCAACGTCAGCAGGATCACCAGCGCGCTGAGCATCGCCAGCAACCACAGGCTGTTGACCAGCACGCCGATGGCCCAGCGATTGAGTTTCTGGCGTTGCAGTAACAGGAGCAGGGCCGGGGCCAGCTGTGCGGCTTTGGCATCCCGGGCGAGTTTTTCGCTGAGCCACAGCCACAGGCGCCCGAGACTGGCGCCGTGTTCGCCGGCAAACACCAGCCCCAGGGCCCAGCTCAGCAGCAGGATCAGATTCAGCCCGAGCAGGCTGCCCAAAGCCCAGAACACATTCACCGGGTGCAGGCCGTCGCCCATTGCCGCAAAGGCCAGGCCGGCGCCGCTGATCACCGCCAGCAGCGCCATGACGATCAGCGCCAGTCGTGCGCCTTGCAGCCAGTGTTCGAGGGCCGTAGCCAGGCCATCGCGTTCAGCCAGCCACAGGGCCCGGCGTTGAATGCGCGACGGCAAATCGCCGCCGGCGCTGCGGGCCAGTCGGTTGGCTTCAAGGTCTTCCAGAGGGCCTGCGTGCTCTTCGCGCAGGCGGATGGTTTCTGTCAGCCAGAGGGTATTGAGTTCAGTCACGCGGCATCCCGTCGCTTAATTGAGCTGTGAGCATAACCGCTGTGGCGCTTATCGGCGAAAGCACGGCTCTGGTATCCTCGCCGGCATGACTAAATCACTCCCCCTCAGCCTGATCGCAGCCCTCGGTGAAAACCGCGTGATCGGCGTCGACAACAGCATGCCCTGGCACCTGCCGGGGGACTTCAAATACTTCAAGGCCACGACCCTCGGCAAGCCGATCATCATGGGCCGCAAGACCTGGGATTCCCTTGGTCGACCGTTGCCGGGGCGTTTGAACATCGTGGTCAGCCGTCAGGCGGATCTGCTGCTCGAAGGTGCGGAGGTTTATCCATCGCTGGAAGCAGCGGTGGTTCGCGCCGAAGCATGGGCGAAGGAACAGGGCGTCGATGAGTTGATGCTGATTGGCGGGGCGCAGTTGTATGCGCAAGGGTTGGCGCAGGCTGATCGCCTGTACCTGACCCGTGTGGCGCTGAGCCCGGAAGGGGATGCGTGGTTTCCGGAGTTTGATTTGAGCCAGTGGAAGCTGGTTTCCAATGTGCCAAACCCGGCGGAAGGCGACAAACCGGCGTACAACTTCGAAGTCTGGGAAAAAGCTTAAAAGCATCGCGGGCAAGCCCGCTCCCACAAGTTGGACTGCACCCCAAAAGCTGGACACCAATCCTGACTTTTGGCGGTGTTTCCATGGGCAAGTTTTCGCTTCAGTTCAAAATTACGGCCATTGAGGCTTATATCAACGGCAATGTAGGTTTTCGCAAGGTAGCTCACCGCTACTTGATCGACTGCAGCCTGCTTCGGCGCTGGGTCGCCACCTATCGGGCCCGAGGCAGTGCTGGCCTGCAATCTCATGGTCGCCATTACAGCGCGGCATTTAAACGCTCAGTCATCCAATGCATGCAAAAGGAGCGGCTCTCACATCGGGAAGTCGCCGCGCGGTTCGGGCTTGGTCAGTCCTCGCAGGTGGGCATTTGGGAGCGGCAGTACTACAGTGGCGGTCTTCCTGTCCTGATCGTACCCAAGAGAAAAAAGGCTGTCGTCATGCCCAAAAAAACGCCTGTCCCTGATCAATCCCAATCCGTGGACGACGATTCGAAGAGCCGAGAGCAACTGAAGGCCGAACTCGAACACCTGCGTATGGAGAACGCTTACCTAAAAAAGCTCGAAGAGATAAAGGAGGTTTCGAAGAGGAGTCGCCCCGGGAAAAAACCATCGCCGTAATGGCGTTGAGATCCAGGTTTCCTCTGGACGGTCTGCTCAAGCTAGCCAACCTGGCTCGCAGCACGTTCTATTACCAGGTCAGCGCCCTTCAGAAACCCGACAAATACGCCTCGCTGAAAACGAAGATCCGAGACCTCTACGACGAGCACGAAGGGCGATTTGGCTATCGCCGCATCGCTTTGGCGCTTCAAAAGAAAGAGTCGGTCAGTGAAAAAATGATTCAGCGCTTAATGGATCGCATGGGCCTTAAGTCCTTGGTGCGCCCCAAAAAATATCGATCCTACAAGGGGCAAATTGGAACCATAGCGGCGAATCTCCTGGAGCGTAATTTCGTCGCGCAACGGCCCAATCAGAAGTGGGTAACTGACGTCACCGAGTTCAAGGTCGGATCAAAGAAACTCTATCTGTCGCCGGTAATGGACTTGTACAACGGTGAGATCATCGCCTATGAAACGGCCCCGCGACCGTGCTTTGCTTTGGTGACCGGAATGCTGGAAAAGGCCTTCGAGCGCCTACGAGGACCGACTCATCTGCTGCTTCACTCCGACCAAGGCTGGCAGTATCAGCAACCTCGCTATCAGCATGCGCTGAAGCAACGCGGCATAAAGCAGAGCATGTCACGTAAGGGAAACTGCCTCGACAATGCGGCGATGGAGAGCTTCTTCGGCACCCTGAAGTCCGAGTTTTTCTACCTCAAACGCTTCGAGAACCTGGAAGAGCTGAATGTAGGGCTGGACGAGTACATCAGTTACTACAATCATGATCGGATCAAATCAAAGCTCGGCGGACTGAGTCCTGTGGAATACAGGACTCAGTCAGTGGGCATGTGGCAGTAGACCGTCCAACATTTTGGGGTCAGTCCAAGTTTCTGTTGTGTTCACACACTATGTGCTACACCGCAATTCCTGTGGGAGCTGGCTTGCCAGCGATAGCGGTCTGACTGACGCTACTTAAGCGTGAGCCAACTCCGAATGCTCATCCGCATCCAGCAACTCTTTATCAGTCTGCTGCATCACCTGGCTGGTAATCGCCCCCGCCGTCATCGACCCACTGACGTTCAACGCCGTACGCCCCATATCGATCAGCGGCTCGACCGAAATCAGCAACGCCACCAGTGACACCGGCAAGCCCATCGCCGGCAACACGATCAATGCGGCAAAGGTCGCACCGCCACCAACCCCGGCCACACCGGCCGAGCTCAGCGTGACAATCGCCACCAGCGTCGCGATCCACAACGGGTCCAGCGGGTTGATGCCCACGGTCGGCGCCACCATCACCGCCAACATCGCCGGGTACAGGCCGGCACAACCGTTCTGGCCAATGGTTGCGCCAAACGACGCGGCGAAGCTGGCGATGGACTGCGGGATGCCCAGGCGACTGGTCTGCGCCTCGATGCTCAACGGAATCGTTGCAGCGCTGGAGCGGCTGGTGAAGGCAAACGTCAGCACCGGCCAGATCTTGCGGAAGAAGCGCAGTGGGTTGATCCCGGCGGCCGACACCAGCACGCCGTGGACTACAAACATCAGGCCCAGGCCGATGTAGGACACCACCACGAAACTGCCGAGCTTGATGATGTCTTGCAGGTTGGAACCGGCGACCACCTTGGTCATCAGCGCCAGCACGCCGTACGGGGTCAGCTTCATCACCAGGCGCACCAGGCGCATCACCCAGGCTTGCAGGGTGTCGATGGCGTTGATCACTTTCTGACCTTTCTCGGCGTCATCCTTGAGCAGTTGCAGCGCGGCGACACCCAGGAACGCGGCGAAAATCACCACGCTGATGATCGACGTCGGCTTGGCCCGCGCCAGATCGGCGAACGGATTTTGCGGAATGAACGACAGCAACAGCTGCGGCACATTCAGGTCGGCGACCTTGCCGGCGTAGTCGGTCTGGATGGTTTGCAGGCGCGCCATTTCCTGGGTGCCGGCCACCAGGCCTTCGGCGGTCAGGCCGAACAGGTTGGTCAGGCCGATGCCGATCAGCGCCGCGATGGCGGTGGTGAACAGCAGCGTGCCGATGGTCAGGAAACTGATCTTGCCCAAGGACGAGGCGTTGTGCAGGCGCGCCACGGCGCTGAGAATCGAGGCGAACACCAGCGGGATCACGATCATCTGCAGCAGCTGCACATAACCGTTGCCCACCAGATCGAACCAGCCGATCGAGGCTTTCAATACCGGGTTGCCGGCACCATAGACAGTGTGCAACGCCACACCGAACGCCACGCCCAGCACCAGAGCGAGCAGGACTTTTTTCGCCAGGCTCCAGGTGGTGTGGCGGGTTTGGGCCAAGCCGAAGAGCAGGGCGAGGAACACCAGCAGATTGAGGATCAGCGGCAGATTCATGAGAACTCCGAGTGAGACTTGTGCCAGCCACCTTCCGGGGCAGCTGCGAACCGGCAAGCCTAACAGCTTGAAAACTAATGAATTAATATCAAAAACGTATGGTGACTGTCGTTTTTGGAATAAGCGGATGTCGCTGTCAGAAATGCAACTGACGCGAAAGGGACGTGGGCGGTCGCTGACAGACGGGGACTGTCACACTTATTTGTTAGCGTCGATGTCTTTCATTCAGGGAGATATGCACATGAAGTTCGCACCGAAATTTCTGGCTGCAGCGATTTGCCTCGGCCTCGCCGGCCAGGTTCTCGCAACGGATCTGAAGCACTGGCCGGCCGATCAGGCCAAGGCGCTGGACGCGATGATCGCCGCCAACGCCAACAAGGGTAACTACGCGGTGTTCGACATGGACAACACCAGTTACCGCTACGACCTTGAAGAGTCGTTGCTGCCGTTCATGGAGAACAAAGGCCTGATCACCCGCGACAAGCTCGATCCCTCCCTGAAGCTGATGCCGTTCAAAGACACCGCCGACCACAAGGAAAGCCTGTTCAGCTACTACTACCGCCTCTGCGAACTCGACGACATGGTCTGCTACCCATGGGTCGCCCAGGTGTTCTCTGGCTTTACGCTCAAGGAGCTCAAGGGCTACGTCGATGAACTGATGGCCTCCGGCAAACCGGTACCGGCCACTTATTACGAAGGCGACGTGGTCAAGAAACTCGACGTCAACCCGCCGAAAATCTTCACCGGCCAGCAAGAGCTGTACAACAAACTGATGGAGAACGGCATCGAGGTCTACGTGATGACCGCCGCCTCCGAAGAACTGGTACGC
The DNA here is from genome assembly GCF_054668285.1 of Pseudomonas sp. S2_H10. Lineage (NCBI taxonomy): Bacteria > Pseudomonadati > Pseudomonadota > Gammaproteobacteria > Pseudomonadales > Pseudomonadaceae > Pseudomonas > Pseudomonas sp. S2_H10. The sequence goes on along the minus strand of NZ_CP162754.1, from coordinate 3,322,571 downwards.
ATGGTCGCGGCCGATCCGAAGTACGGCTACAACGTCAAACCGCAGAACGTGATCGGTGTGTCGCTGTTGCTCAAGGACCAGAAGACCGGCGAACTGACCACCGCGCGCAAGCAGATCACCGCCGGCAAATATGACGAGAAGGCCAACCTCGGCCTCGAATTGACCCCGTACCTGTGGACCCCGGCAACCTGGATGGCCGGCAAACAGGCGGCGATCCTGACCTACATCGACGAGTGGAAAAAACCGGTGCTGGTCGGCGGCGACACTCCGACCAGCGACGGCTACATGCTGTTCCACAGTGTTGACGTGGCCAAGGGCGGCATCCACCTGTGGGTCAACCGCAAGGACAAGTACATGACCCAGATCCAGGGCATGATGGCCAAGAACGCCGCGGCCCAGGCCAAGGAAGGGTTGACGGTGACTGCCGACAAGAACTGGGTGATCGTCAAGCCTGAAGAAATCCAGTAAGACCGGGTCGCTCCAATCGCGGGCAAGCCCGCTCCCACAAAGATCTCGGGTGAAACACAGACTGTGTGAACACCGAAGATCCCCTGTGGGAGCGGGCTTGCCCGCGATGGGGCCACCACATCCAGCAACCATATCGGCAGTTGTACCGCCATCGCGAGCAAGCTTGCTCCCACAAAGATCTCGGGTGAAGCACAGACTGTGTGAACACCGAAGATCCCCTGTGGGAGCGGGCTTGCCCGCGATGGGGCCAGTCGGTGCAATGAAAGCCTCCGCTTGAACGACATCTCCTTACAGTCGCAACCTACGCATTCTTGCGTAGCGGCCTACGACTACGCCAGAATCCGCCGGCTTGTGCGCCTTACTCCTGGAATCTACCGTCTACCTGTCACTGAGCATCAGTGATCGGGTTTGGTAGCCCGGCTGTGTAGGGTGCAAAGCATCATGATTTGCAGGCGTTCTTGCGTCTCTGCTTTTTATGGTGGTCATGCACAGGGCGCTTTCGGGCGCGCCGGTTTCCTTACACCCCGGTCTACCAACCTGCGCATGGCCGCCACCCTTCGTTTGGTAGCGAGGGTGATGGCTCCTTGTCTTATGGTGTAAGGAGTTTTATCTATGCTCAAAATTACCCCCGATCCTCCGCGCAAACCCAGCCGAACATTCGTCATCGCCCCCGGCCTCGACACCGAAACCCTGTTGGCCCACGCCTGCGAATCCCTCGCCTCGGCCAATGTCATGGCCAGCGATTTCGCCGCACTGCTGGAAGGCTCGCAACGCAGCACGATGCTGGGGATTGCGCAGGTGATCATGTTGGGCGAGCTGGCGGTGAATCAGGCGCTGGATAACCTCGACCCGCAAGACTGATCGATGTGACGCCCACTCGCCCACTGTAGGAGCGAGCCTGCTCGCGATGGTCGTTAACGATGACGCGTGCTTTCTGATTTAGCGCGGTGTCTTTGCGTTCATCGCGAGCAGGCTCGCTCCTACAGGGGGGGCAGCGTAAACAAAAATGCCCCGCACTTGGCGGGGCATTTTCATGTTCGACGGTTAACGCTTACAGCCCGTCAAGCATCGCCTTGTTACGCACAGCACCCTTGTCGGCACTGGTCGCCAGCAGGGCGTAGGCTTTCAGCGCAGTGGTCACTTTACGTGGACGCACTTCCACCGGCTTCCAGCCTTTCTTGTCCTGCTCGACCCGGCGTACAGCCAGTTCTTCGTCGCTGACCAACAGGTTGATCGAGCGGTTAGGAATGTCGATCAGTACCTTGTCGCCGTCCTGTACCAGGCCGATCGCGCCGCCGGCAGCTGCTTCAGGTGAAGCGTGGCCGATGGAAAGGCCCGAGGTGCCGCCGGAGAAGCGGCCGTCGGTGAGCAGGGCGCAGGCTTTGCCCAGGCCTTTGGATTTCAGGTACGACGTCGGGTACAGCATTTCCTGCATGCCCGGGCCGCCTTTCGGGCCTTCGTAGCGAATGATAACGATGTCGCCTTCTTTCACTTCGTCAGCGAGGATGCCGCGCACGGCGCTGTCCTGGCTTTCGAAGATCTTGGCGTTGCCTTCGAAGACGTGGATCGACTCGTCGACGCCAGCGGTTTTCACGACGCAACCGTCCAGCGCGATGTTGCCGTACAGCACGGCCAGGCCGCCTTCTTGCGAGTACGCGTGCTCGACACTGCGGATGCAGCCGTTTTCACGGTCGTCATCCAGGGTTTCCCAGCGGGTCGACTGGCTGAACGCGGTTTGCGTCGGGATGCCCGCAGGGCCAGCCTTGAAGAAGTGATGCACGGCTTCGTCGTTGGTCTGGGTGATGTCCCACTTGGCGATGGCTTCTTCCATGCTGCGGCTGTGCACGGTCGGCAGCTGGGTGTGCAGCAAACCGCCGCGGGCCAGCGAGCCGAGGATGCTGAAGATCCCGCCGGCACGGTGCACGTCTTCCATGTGGTACTTCTGGATGTTCGGCGCGACCTTGCACAGTTGCGGCACGTGACGGGACAGACGGTCGATGTCGCGCAGGTCGAAATCGATCTCGGCTTCCTGGGCAGCGGCCAGCAAGTGCAGGATGGTGTTGGTGGAACCGCCCATGGCGATGTCCAGGGTCATGGCGTTTTCGAACGCCTGGAAGTTGGCGATGTTGCGCGGCAATACCGACTCGTCGTTATCAAAGTAATAACGCTTGCACAGCTCGACGATGGTGCGGCCGGCCTGCAGGAACAGCTGCTCGCGGTCGCTGTGGGTGGCCAGGGTCGAACCGTTGCCCGGCAATGCCAGGCCCAGTGCTTCGACCAGGCAGTTCATCGAGTTGGCGGTGAACATGCCAGAGCACGAACCGCAGGTCGGGCAGGCGCTGCGCTCGTACTCGGCGACTTTCTCGTCAGAAGCGCTGGAGTCGGCGGCGATCACCATGGCGTCGACCAGGTCGAGGCCGTGGGAGGCGAGTTTGGTCTTGCCGGCTTCCATCGGGCCGCCGGAGACGAAGATCACCGGGATGTTCAGGCGCAGGGACGCCATCAGCATGCCGGGGGTGATCTTGTCGCAGTTGGAGATGCACACGATGGCGTCGGCGCAGTGGGCGTTGACCATGTACTCGACGGAGTCGGCGATGATCTCGCGGCTCGGCAGCGAATACAGCATGCCGTCGTGGCCCATGGCGATGCCGTCATCGACAGCGATGGTGTTGAATTCTTTTGCCACGCCGCCAGCGCGTTCGATTTCGCGGGCAACCAGCTGGCCCAGGTCCTTGAGGTGGACGTGGCCCGGTACGAACTGGGTGAAGGAGTTGGCAATGGCGATGATCGGCTTCTTGAAGTCGTCATCTTTCATCCCCGTGGCGCGCCACAGAGCGCGGGCACCGGCCATGTTGCGGCCGTGGGTGGATGTTTTCGAGCGGTAATCAGGCATGAAGCACTCCGGGCGGCTAATCAGGTATCAAAAGGGAAGTGAGCTTCTATTGACGTCTGGAACACTCAGAAATGGCCGCGTGTCCGGAAGTTGCCGATAACTTTGCGGGATCGCCGCGCGCTTCAGCTTGAGCTCATAAACCCGCCGGGGATGACTGGCGATGAATGTTCGCGATTCTACACGGCTGGCGGCTGGAGGGAATGGTTGCAAGCGTGGAGGCAGCATTCACAAGACGTGCGGACGCAATCCTTGTAGGAGCGAGCTCGCTCGCGATGAACCAGAAAACGCCGCGGGGTGCCTGGATGCCAACGTTATCGTTGACGACCATCGCGAGCGAGCTCGCTCCTACAGTGGGCTGCGTTTCAGAGCCAGATGGCGTCCCATAGCGGATATTTGCCGATATGGTCGACTAGCCTTGCTCGCAATGGGTTGGCAACGATGTATCGGGCCATCGCTTTCAGATCGTCCTCGCGACGCAACGCCCGGTCAAAATAACCTTTTTGCCATAGCGTCTCGTGGCAGCCTCTCACCTTGTTGATAGCGCGGGCGCTTCGAGATTTGGTGGCTTGCATCAGTTTCGGCAAATCACCGCTATGCAACTCGACCAGCCAGTGAAAGTGATCTGGCATGATCACCCAGGCAATAGAGGAGGCTTGGCCGTCCTCAGTTGCCCTCCTGAATTCGCTTACCACCCTACGACCCATATGCCAGTCCTTGAAGACGGGTTTTCGCAGGTGGGTAACAGCTGTGAGCAAATAAATCCGGCCGGTTTCCGAGCGACGGCCGGTGCGTAAGTGATGGGCATGGGGTGCGTTGGACATTCCTTGGTCCTCTTCTGCGATTGGAAGAGAAACGGTAGGTGAGGAAGGGGAGATAGGTGGTTCGACAGTAGTTCCAGATATGTCTTATGTCTGTAGGAGCGAGCTTGCTCGCGATGAACCTACAGGCGACGATGGTTACCAGAAGCGCTGCATCATCGTTGACGTTCTTCGCGAGCGAGCTCGCTCCTACAAGTCAGCGCCCGATTCTGATGTTCGTCAGCAACCCCCAAAGACTGAACACGATGTAGCTGACAGCAATGGTCATGAGCAAATTGTCTCCTGTTTGTGCGAGGGCGGCACTGCTGACGGCGGCGGTGATGAACATGATGCTATTGCCTGCGGATGCTGCCGTCCCGGCACTGTTTGAGAACAGCAACATGGCTGCGGAAATGGCGGCAGGCCGAACCAGGGTAATCGCCAGAGCACTGATCACTATCGGTATGAGCAGGGTGATGGTTGTCATCGCCTCATAACGGATGATCAACGCCAACAACACACCGGCGGCACCCAGTAATCCGAGGCCGATGTTGATTTGCAGAGAGAGGGAGATATGTTTCTGCACGGTACTGGCAACGACTCCACCCAGGAAATAGGCGACTCCATACACCATGAGTACCCACGCGTACTGGTACTCGGATAGTTTCAACTCATCCATGAAAATCAGCGGTGTCACGCTGATCAACGCGAAATAACAAGCGAACACTAACGCGGCTATCCACCAGTAGCGGATGAAGTCTCGATTTCCAACAATGGATTTCAACGTACGGATGATAGAAACGGGTGTTTTTTCCGGGAGGGCTGCCTTGGAAGGCAGTATCAGTTGGGCATGGATCAGCATGCCGAGCGCCATGAGCGCAAAACCATAAAAACTACCCTGCCAATCGAAAGTGGTTTGTAGCCAAGTGCCTAACAGCGGTGCCAGTGCAACAAAGGAACCGCTCAGCGTCATGTAATAAATGCGCACCCGGGCCCTATCCTGTTCATCGAACAAATCCTCCACCAGTGCATGACCCAACACAAAAAAACCACACCCGATGGCTTGGACTGCACGAAACGCCAGGAAGCTTGGGAAGTCCGTAGCCAGCGCGCACCCTATCGAGCCGAGCGTAGAAACGACGATGCAACCAAGAAGAACTTCCTTGCGCCCCCACCTATCCGAGAGCGGGCCGGTTATTAATTGAGAGAACGCAAAAACCAGCGTGAACAGACTGGTGGATAGGGCGATTTCTGCAGTTGAAGTGTTGAATTTCGTGGCCAGAGCAGGAAAAGATGGCAGGAGGATATTCAGCGGGAAAAAACTGATTAACGAGATATTGGTAATCAGGATAAAGCGGGAGGCCCGTTGGCGCTTCAGATCGCCACTAAGTGCTGGGTAAGAGGACTCAGACATAGTTCTTGTTTTCCGGAGTGATCAAGCGTTCATGCTTGAAACCAGAAACCGATACTAGTCTTGGACGCAGGCAATTCAATCAAAAGCGCTGTAGGAGGCTTCCTGTTTTGCTGTCGGGAACCTCTGTAGGAGCGAGCTCGCTCGCGATGGTCGTCAACGATAACGCTGGGTGCCTGACACCCAGCGGTGCTCTCAGGATCATCGCGAGCCAGCTCGCTCCTACAGTGGTTTGCGGTTTTAGCTGTTAGGCAGCAACCGGCAAGTAATGCTCTTGATGTAGCGGGTTTCAGCGATAGCAGGATGAACCGGATGATCCGGACCCTGGCCTCCACGCTCAAGCATCTGGATGTTGCGGTCCAGGTGGCGGGCGCTGGTCAGCAGGATGTTCTGCAGGTCGTCTTCCGGCAGGTGCATAGAGCACGATGCGCTGACCAGGATGCCGTCCTTGGTGAGCAGGCGCATGGCTTGTTCGTTCAGGCGGCGGTAAGCGCCTTCGCCGTTTTTCATGTCTTTCTTGCGTTTGATGAACGCCGGCGGGTCGGCCACGATCACGTCGAAGCGTTCTTCGCTGGCTTTCAGCTCTTTGAGGGCTTCGAACACGTCGCCTTCGATGCAGGTCATTTTTTCGGCGAAGCCGTTCAGCGCGGCGTTGCGCTCGACGCCGTCGAGGGCGAAAGCCGATGCGTCGACGCAGAACACTTCGCTGGCGCCGAATGCAGCGGCTTGTACGCCCCAGCCGCCGATGTAGCTGTACAGGTCGAGTACGCGTTTGCCTTTGGCATACGGTGCCAGGCGGGCGCGGTTCATGCGGTGGTCGTAGAACCAGCCGGTTTTCTGGCCCTGGATGACCGGGGCTTCGAATTTCACGCCGTTCTCTTCGAGAGCGACCCACTCCGGCACCAGGCCGAATACGGTTTCGACGTAGCGGGTGAGGCCTTCGGCGTCACGGGCGGCGGAGTCGTTCTTGAACAGGATGCCGCTTGGCTTGAGCACTTGGGTCAGCGCCGCGATCACGTCATCTTTATGGGCTTCCATGGTCGCCGAAGCGATCTGCACCACCAGGATGTCGCCGAAACGGTCGACCACCAGGCCTGGCAGCAGGTCGGAATCGCCGTAGACCAGGCGGTAGAACGGCTTGTCGAACAGACGATCGCGCAGGGACAGGGCCACGTTCAGGCGGTGCACCAACAGCGATTTGTCCAGCGGCAGCTTGATGTCGCGCGACAGCACACGGGCGCAGATCAGGTTGTTCGGGCTCATGGCGACGATGCCCAGCGGCTTGCCGCCGGCGGCTTCGAGGATCGCCTGGTCGCCGGCCTTGAAACCGTGCAAAGGCGTCGCGGCTACATCGATTTCGTTGCTGTAGACCCACAAATGACCGTTGCGCAGACGACGGTCGGCGTTGGCTTTGAGGCGCAGGCTAGGCAGGGACATGTCGTCGCTCCGGAAAAAAGAGCGGGAGTATAGCGTGTCGGGACCCCGGATTGGCCTGCAAGTGGACATGTGGCGAGGGTTGTCTTGCGATTTGGTATGTCGGATCCAACTTTATAAAGGTTAGAATCGCTGTCTGACCCAGAGTGTGTACATATGTCCCAAGAGCTGACTTCAGAACAGATCCAACAAGCCCTGCAGGGCATCAGCGTACCGGCCCAGCCGCAAATCATGGTGGATTTGCAGATGGAGCAGTACATGCCCGACCCGGATCTGGAAGTCATCGCCAAGCTGATTTCCCAGGATCCGGGACTTTCCGGGGCTCTGCTGAAGATCGTCAATTCGCCGTATTACGGGCTGAGCAACAAGATTGCCTCGATCCAGCGCGCGGTCAATCTGCTGGGCAGCCGCTCGGTCATCAACCTGATCAACGCGCAGTCGATCAAGGGCGAGATGAATGACGACACTATCGTCACCCTGAACCGTTTCTGGGACACCGCTCAGGACGTGGCCATGACCTGCCTGACCCTGGCCAAGCGCATCGGCATTGAAAATGGTGACGAAGCGTACGCTCTGGGCCTGTTCCACGACTGCGGCGTGCCCTTGATGCTCCAGCGTTTTCCCGACTACATGGGCGTTCTGGAGCAGGCCTATGCCAACGCCAGTGCCGAATGCCGGGTGGTGGATACGGAGAACCAGGTGTTCAATACCAACCACTCGGTGGTCGGCTATTACACGGCCAAGTCGTGGCGCCTGCCGGAACACGTAAGCGCGGCGATCGCCAATCACCACAATGCGTTGGCGATTTTCAGCGATGAGTCTTCGCGCAACAGTTTATTGAAGAACCTGTTGGCGATCCTGAAGATGGCCGAGCACATTTGCGCGTCGTACCGGGTGCTGGGCAACCAGACCGAAGATCACGAGTGGAACAGCATCGCGGCGCTGGTGCTCGATTATGTCGGCCTCTCGGACTACGACTTCGAGACCCTCAAGCAGACGATCCGCGACCTCGGCACTCATCGCTGAGTGTCGGAACTTTCCAGGCCATTAGCCTGATCCGAGAGCACCATGCCTGAATTGCCAGAAGTCGAAACCACCCGTCGCGGCATCGCGCCGCACCTGGAGGGCCAGCGTGTCAGCCGGGTGATCGTGCGTGACCGGCGTTTGCGCTGGCCGATTCCCGAAGACCTCGATGTGCGCCTGTCCGGGCAGCGCATCGTGTTGGTGGAGCGGCGCGCCAAGTACCTGCTGATCAACGCCGAAGTCGGCACCTTGATCAGCCATTTGGGCATGTCGGGCAATTTGCGACTGGTGGAGGCCGGGTTGCCGGCGGCCAAGCATGAGCATGTGGACATCGAACTGGAGTCGGGCCTGGCCCTGCGTTACACCGACCCGCGCCGTTTCGGCGCGATGCTCTGGAGTCTCGACCCGCTCAATCATGAGTTGCTGATCCGCCTGGGGCCTGAGCCGCTGACCGACCTGTTCGACGGCGAGCGCCTGTTCCAGCAGTCCCGGGGCCGTTCGATGGCGGTCAAACCGTTCATCATGGACAACGCGGTGGTGGTGGGCGTCGGCAATATCTATGCGACCGAAGCGTTGTTCGCCGCCGGGATCGACCCACGCCGCGAAGCCGGGAGCATTTCCCGTGCGCGGTATTTGAAACTGGCGATCGAGATCAAGCGCATCCTGGCGGCTGCCATCGAGCGCGGCGGTACCACGCTGCGGGACTTTATCGGTGGCGACGGTCAGCCTGGTTATTTCCAGCAGGAACTGTTCGTGTACGGCCGCGGTGGCGAACACTGCAAGGTCTGTGGCACGGGGCTGCGGGAAGTAAAGCTTGGGCAGCGCGCCAGCGTTTTCTGCCCGCGTTGTCAGAGCTGAAAGTCAGTTAGATCTTCGGTGAGGCTGATGACGTCATCGCGAGCAAGCCCGCTCCCACAGGATTTATGCGGTCCTTGTGGGAGCGGGCTTGCCCGCGATGGCGGTTGAACAGGTGTTGGAAGCTCAAGCCTTGCCGGTAATCTTGCGGTACTTCTCCATCAACTGTTCTTCAGTCTCCGGATGAGCTTCGTCCAGTGGAATGCAATCCACCGGGCAGACCTGCTGGCACTGCGGTTCGTCGTAGTGGCCGACGCACTGGGTGCACAGGTTCGGGTCGATCACGTAGATCTCTTCGCCTTGGGAAATGGCGGCGTTCGGGCACTCGGGTTCGCAGACGTCGCAGTTGATGCAATCGTCGGTGATGATCAGGGACATGCTAACTCCAGCCGGGGCGGCAAGCCCGGGCGCAATAAACCAATGCACACAATTGTGCCGCATTGGCGGGCGCTATGCACGCGGGCGCGACGTTCTGTAGGAGCCGGCTTGCTGGCGATGGCGGTGTGTCAGGTGCACCGCGTTGTATTGATCGCCAGCAAGCCGGCTCCTACAGTCGTGTATTACTTCTTGAATCGAAGTGTCAGGGCATCCGCCACCGCAGGGTGCACGAACTTGGTGATATCGCCGCCCAGGGCTGCAATTTCACGGACCAGTGTCGAGGAAATGAACGAGTAGCGCTCGGACGGGGTCAGGAACAGGCTTTCCACGTCCGGTGCCAGCTGGCGGTTCATGTTGGCCAGCTGGAATTCGTATTCGAAGTCCGACACCGCGCGCAAACCACGCAGGAACACGTTGGCATTCTTCTCTTTGGCGAAGTGCGCCAACAGCGTCGAGAAACCGACGACTTCAACGTTCGGCAGATGCTTGGTGACCTCGCGCGCCAGTTCTACCCGTTGTTCCAGAGGAAACAGCGGGTTTTTCTTGGGGCTCGCGGCGACGGCGATGATCACGTGATCGAACAGGCGCGAGGCGCGTTCGACCAGATCGCCATGGCCCTTGGTAATAGGGTCGAAGGTACCTGGGTACAACACTCGGTTCATCGCGTCGTCCTGGCGGGAATCCGTTGGGGAGTCGGATGGTATCGCAGCCTTCCCGGTCGGCCAAGTCGCCTGTTGGGTAAGAAAGCACTATAGACGATGGGAATAATCGTCATTTTCACGGGTTTTTTAAACGCTCGGCCAGTGAGGTCGCCAATTGCGCCGTCAGTCCGTAGACCGACAGCTGCGGATTGGCGCCAATGCTGGTGGGGAACAGCGAGCCGTCGTGGATCGACAGATTGCCCAGTTGATGATGCCGGCCGAGGCTGTCGGTCACCGCGTTTTTCGGGTCTTCGCCCATGGCGCAACCGCCCATCACGTGGGCGCTGCCCAGGCGTGTGCGGTACAACTCCAGGCTCAGGCCGTCGATCAGCGTGCGGGCTTCGGCGAGGGTCTTCACGTAACGGGCATCGGCGTGCATCGGCATGACAGCCTTGGCGCCACCGGCGAACTGGATCTCGGCCATGGTGTGGAACGCCCGGCGCAAGCCATCCCAGGCGTAAGGCGAGAGCTGGTAATCCAGCACCGGCGTGTCGTCGCTGCGCAATTCGACGCTGCCACCGGGGCTGTCCGGGTGAAAGCCGTCGCGCAGCAACGCCAGCATGGCGTGGGTATGCGGCAGATTGGCCATATGTTGCGAGTTCTCCTGGCCGAAACCGCCGAGCAATGTCGTGGCCAGCGCCGGATGCAACGGCGGGACTTCCAGTTTGAAGGACATCTTGCCGGTGGTGCCGTCCTGCCATTGGAAATGGTCGGAATAGATCGACTGCGGCGCGCCGTAGAAGGGGTTGACCACTTCGTCGAACAACGCCGCAGACATGTTCACCGGGTGCAGGAACGTGCGCTTTCCAAGGCGCTTGTGCGGGTCGGGTGCAGCGGAGCGCATCAGCAAGGCGGGGCTGTTGATGCCGCCACCGGCGAGCACGTAATGCCGCGCCTTGACCGTGATGGTGCGCCCGGTCGGTGCAACGCAGCGTTCATCCATCGCCGAACATTGCAGGCCGCTGACCTTGTCGCCGCTGATCATGAGTTTTTCGGCGCGGGCCAGGTAAAGCAGCTCGCCGCCTTTTTCCAGAGTGGCCGGAATGGTGGTGACCATCATCGACTGCTTGGCGTTGGTCGGGCAGCCCATGCCGCAGTAGCCGAGGTTCCAGCAGCCGCGTACGTTGCGCGGGATGACGTGCCAGCTGTAACCCAGTTCCTGGCAGCCCTTGCGGATCACGTCATTGTTGGCGTTGGGCGGCACCATCCACGGCGCGACGCCCAGGCGCTGCTCCATTTTCTCGAACCACGGCGCCATTTCCGCCGGGCTGTGGCCCTTGACGTTGTGTTCTTTGGCCCAGTGTTCCAGGGTCGGCTCCGGGGTGCGGAAACTGGAGGTCCAGTTGATCAGCGTGGTGCCGCCCACCGCCCGGCCTTGCAGGATGGTGATGGCGCCGTCCTTGCTCATGCGGCCGATGCCTTCCTGATAAAGGCTGGCGTAGGCTTGGTCTTCGAGCATCTTGAAGTCGCTGCTGGTCTTGAGCGGGCCTTCTTCGATCAGCAGCACCTTGTAGCCGGCCGCGCTGAGGATTTCGGCGGTGGTGCCGCCGCCGGCACCGCTGCCGATGATCGCCACGTCCGCTTCGAGTGTCAGGTCCTGGGTCAGTTGTGAGCCGTTGTAGGTTTTCCAGCCTCGGGCCATGCCTTCGCGGAACGGATCGGGTACGGGCATCTTTCAGGTTCTCTTTATTATTTTGGATGCGGTGGTGAGGCAACTGACGCCATCGCGGGCAAGCCACGCTCCCACAGGATTTGTGCAGAGCTTTAGACAGTGGGCGGCCCGGGATACCCGCAATGTGCCCACGATTCCTTGCGCCCGTACCAGGCCATCATCACCAGTTGCAGCAAGGAGCTGTGGCCCATGCGCAACAGGCTCAACGAGCTGTTTTCCCAGCGATCGAGGAAATGCCGGATATCGTCGGCGCTGGCGTTTTCCCAGCTGCCCCAGATTCCGGTCAGCGGTCCGCGAGTCACGGCCATGCCCAGCACATCGAACAGTTGTTGGGTCAGCTTGAGCATTTCCGGCGACAGGTGGGCGAGGTTGTAATCCAGGCTTTTCAGCGTGCCGTCGACAGCCTCGGGCATCCGTTCGGAAGTCACGGCACCCTCGAGCATGACCGGGAGCAACGCCCGCAAAAACAGCAGGTCGCCGCTGCGCAGTGTGACGAAACCGCTTGCCGGGACGCTCGCCGAACAGCCGCTGAGGTTGGCGCCCAATCCGGCAGTGGCGAGAAAGGCGCTGGCGCCGAGGCTGAATTTAAGCAGCCCGCGCCGTGACAGCGCGGGTGTATCGGACAGACTGGGATTCATTATTGTTATTACCCGGCGATGATGATCGTTAGCGAATGAACAGCTTCTGGATCAGTTTCTGAATCGATTTGCCATACGGCGGGTAAATCAGTTTCGCCGCATTGAACCGTTGTTTGATCAGCACGCCCTTGGCTTTGCTGAAAGTAAGGAACCCTTCGTGGCCGTGGTAATGGCCCATGCCCGAGGCGCCGATGCCGCCGAACGGCATGTCGTCCTGGGCGACGTGCAGCAACGTGTCGTTCAGGCACACGCCACCGGAATGGGTTTCGTGCAGCACGCGCTGTTGTTCGCGCTTGTCGTAGCCGAAGTAGTACAGCGCCAGTGGGCGAGGGCGCTGGTTGATGTAGGCAAATGCCTGTTCCAGATCCTTGTACGGCACGATCGGCAGCAGGGGCCCGAAGATCTCGTCCTGCATCACCGTCATGTCGTCGGTGACATTGAGCAGCAGGCTATGGCCCATGCGACGGCCCTGACTCTGGTCGAACAGCGGCATCAGCAGCGCACCCTTGCTGGTGGCGTCGCTGATGTAGCCGTTGAGGCGCGCCAGTTGTCGTTCATTGATGATCGCCGTGTAGTCCGGGTTGTCGGCCAGCGTCGGATAAAACCCGCGGACGGCAGTGCGGTAGGCTTCGACGAAAGCACCGACGCGATCCTCCGGCACCAATACATAGTCCGGGGCCACGCAGGTCTGGCCGGCGTTCAGGGTCTTGCCGAAGGCGATGCGCTCGGCGGCATCCTTGAGCGGTACGTCGTGAGAGACGATGGCCGGGGATTTGCCGCCGAGTTCCAGGGTGACCGGAGTCAAATTCTCTGCGGCGGCGCGCATCACGTGTTTGCCGATGCTGGTGGCGCCGGTGAACAGCAGGTGATCGAACGGCAGGCGTGAGAACGCCACGCCCATGTCCGCCTCGCCCAGAATCACGCAAACCAAGTCTTCGGGGAAGATTTTCGCCAGCAGTTGTTTCATCAGCAGGCCGGTGGCAGGCGTCGACTCACTGAGCTTGAGCATCACCCGATTGCCCGCCGACAGCGCGCCGACCAACGGACCGATGGCCAGGTACAGCGGGTAGTTCCACGGCACGATGACCCCGACCACGCCCAGCGGTTGGTAAACGACTTTGGCCGAAGCCGGCTGGAAGGCTGCGCCCACCTTGCGTCGCGAGGCTCGCATCCAGCCCTTTAGATGTTTGCTGGCGTAATGGATGCCATGCAGGCTGGGCATCAGTTCGGCGAGCAGGGTTTCATCGGCGCTGCGATTACTGAAGTCCTGGCTGATCGCATCGATCAGGGCCTGGCGTTCGCTGTTCAATAAATCCTTCAACGCCTTGAGCCATTGCTGGCGCTGCGCAGCGGGTGGCATCGGGTTGGCGGCGTAGGCGGCACGCTGGGCGTCGAACAATGCCTGAAGCTCTTCCAGCGGCTGCTGTAGGTTTTGCAGGTAGGAAATATCAGCAGTCATGGTCGGCTCCGGATTTATTGTAATGAAGTACTTTTTAGAGTCTATGCTCTAGAAAGTCAAATGACATCCTGGAACAGCTTTGTTTTATCCGCTCGCGGATAGATCTAAGATGCCCGTCAACGCACTCTGAATTTAAGCCCAAGCCATGGCCCCACGGATCAAAACCAGCGAGCGCATCGTGCAGAACAGCCTGGAGCTGTTCAATCAACTGGGCGAGCGCAGCATCAGTACCAACCACATTGCTGCCCATATGGAAATTTCCCCGGGCAACCTGTACTACCACTTCCCTAACAAGCAGGCGATCATCGCCGTATTGTTCAGCGAGTACGAAAGCCTGGTGGACAGCTTCCTGCGCCCGCCCCAGGGCCGCGCCGCTACGGTGGAAGACAAGCGCTTCTACCTCAAGGAGTTGCTGGCGGCGATGTGGCGCTATCGGTTTCTGCATCGCGATCTCGAACATTTGCTCGACAGCGACCCGGACCTGGCCGATCGCTATCGACGCTTTTCCCAGCGCAGCCTGATCCACGGAGCAGCCATCTACGAAGGTTTTGTCGCCGCCGGCATCCTGAAAATGGACAAGGTGCAGATCGAATCCCTGACCCTCAATGCATGGATCATCCTTACGTCCTGGGTGCGCTTCCTGTGCACCACGCGGGAGAACTCCAGCCACCTCAGCGAGCAGGCCATCAAGCGCGGGGTGTACCAGGTTCTGGTGCTGGAATCCGGTTTCGTCACGGATGAGGCCCGCGATGCGGTCAACGCCTTGTTCGAAGAGTTTTACGTGCCCCTGGCCCAGGCGCTGGAAGAAGTACAGTAGGATCAAGACCGACATAATCACAGGAGCCCGCTATGCCCATTGCGCAACTGATCAGCCCGCAAGCACTGGACCTGAAAAAGGACCAGCCGGGGCTGGTGATTCTGGATTGCCGTTTTGCCCTCGAAGACCCGGACTACGGTCAGCGCAACTATGCCGAAGGGCACATTGCCGGTTCGAGTTATGCCGACCTCGAGCGTGATTTGAGCGGCGGGGTGGTCAAGGGCGTGACCGGGCGTCATCCATTGCCGGAGCCGTCGCAGTTGATCGAACGCCTGCAAGCCTGGGGCGTCAACGCCGATAGCGAAGTAGTGCTATATGACGACGGTCCGGGAGCCTATGCGGCGCGTGCCTGGTGGTTGCTGGCCTGGCTGGGCAAGCGCGATGGCGTATTCATCTTGGACGGCGGGCTCAAGGCCTGGCACGCGGCCGGTTTGCCGCTGAGCCTGGATGCGCCTGCGATCCCTCGTGGTTCCTTCACCGGCAAGCCGGACATGGCGCTGCTGATCAGTGCCGAGAAATTGCAAAAGCGCCTCTCCCGACCGGAACTGACCCTGCTCGATGCCCGCGCACTGCCGCGTTTCAAGGGCGAAGTGGAGCCGATCGATCCGATTGCCGGGCACATCCCCGGCGCTCAATGTGCGGCGTTTACCGACAACCTTGGCAGTGACGGGCGTTTTCTGCCGGCCGATATGCTCAAGCAGCGTTTTGCCGCCAAACTGGGTGATCGTTCGCCGAATGATCTGGTGGCGTACTGCGGTTCCGGTGTGACCGCGTGCCACAACCTGTTTGCGTTGTGTCTGGCCGGTTATCCGTTGGGTTCGTTGTATGCCGGTTCATGGAGCGAGTGGATCAACGAGCCTGCGCGAGGCGTCGCCACCGGCGAGTAAACACCACGAAAATATTGTGGGAGCGAGCTTGCTCGCGATGGGGCCATTACATTCAATATTGATGTTGATTGTTGATCCGCCATCGCGAGCAAGCTCGCTCCCACAGGGATGGATGGTGTTTGTGAAACCTCGTTAAACCTCAAGTTCCTGCTTTAGCGGTGCGATACGCCCCCGGCCCAACGCCATACACCTGCTTGAACTGCCGGCTCAGATGACTCTGGTCGGCAAATCCCAACTGCATGGCGACTTCCAGCGGCAGACAACCACTTTGCAGCAACGCCCTGGCCCGGGCGATGCGCTGTTGCATCAGCCAGGTGTGCGGCGGCATGCCCGTGGCGCGGCGGAACACTCGGGCAAAGTGGAACGGCGAGAGGTTGACCGCCGTCGCCAGTTCTTCCAGCGAGGGAGGGGCCGCCAGTTGTGCATGGAGCAGATCCTTGGCCAGGCTTACGGCCCGGTGCTCCTTGCCGGGTTTACCGGCATCTGGCACCGCGGCATGCCGCTGCAACAGCGACAGCACCAATTCGCGCCAGACCGTTTGTTGCTGCAAGGCGGTGGCGGGGCTCTCCAGCAGTCGATGGAGTTGGCAGAAGCCGTTCACCAGATCCTGGTCGCGATACAGCGTCGCACCGAAGGCCGGCAGGTGGTGAGTGGGCAGTTCGAGTTCGGCCAGCAGCGAGGTGATCTGCCCGCTGTCCGGATAAAACGCCCGGTACAGCCAGCCATCCTCGGTGCCTTTGTGCCCGGTGTGCAATTCATCGGGGTTGATCAGCACCAGCGTGCCGCTGCCTGCCAGGTGTTCGGCGCCGCGATAGCGATAACGCTGGGCACCGGCCATGATCATGCCGATCACATAGCCGTCATGCACATGGGGGGCGAAACGGTGATCGATGTAGCGTGCGGACAACAACTCGACCCCGGCCAGTGGCGGGGTTTGCCAGAAGTGGATCGACTCGCCCTGATCAGCGTCCATGACTCAAGCGCGCCCTGTGGCGGCCAGCCACTCGGGGATGCGTCGCTCCAGGTAGTAACCCGGTTGCCTGAGCGTGCCGTCGACGAAGCCGACGTGCCCACCCTTGGCTTGCAGCTCGAACTGCGTACAGGCGGACAACTCATCGACGTGCGGCAGGCTGTGGGGAAACACGAAGGGGTCGTCGGCAGCCTGGATCATCAGGGTCGGTGTACGAATTTCGCCAAGGAAATAGCGGCTTGAGGCTCGGCGATAGTAGTCCTGGGCATCGGCGAAGCCGTGCAGTGGCGCGGTGACGCGGCCGTCGAAATCCCAGAACGTGCGCATGTTTTCCAGTGATCCGAGGGCCGTCAGGGCTGCCAGGCCCTCTTCGCGTCCGTCGTGCTGGAACTGTCGCTGCTTGTTCTTGATGTAGGCGACCATCTCGCGCATGAAATGCGCCTGGTAAATTTTCGAGAAGCCCTGGCCGATGCGATCGGCGCACTGGTCCAGGCGGAACGGCACCGACACCGCCACGGCAGCCATCACGCCGCTGTCGCTGCCAGTCTCGCCCAAATGCTTGAGCAGGACATTACCGCCCAGGGAGTAACCCACCGCATACAGTGGCGCGAGAGGCCGTTTGGCGCGCAAATGCCGGATGGTTTCGGCCAGGTCTTCGCTGGCGCCGGAATGGTAGCTGCGTGGCAACAGGTTGGGCTCGCCCGAACAGCCGCGCCAGTTCAGCGCGACGCTGGCCCAGCCCCGGTCACCCAATGCCTTTTGCATGCCGGCCACGTACGGCGAATTCGACGAACCGGTGAGCCCGTGCAACACCAGTACCAAGGGCGCATCGGCGCTGTGCGGACCGTGCCAGTCGAGGTCGAGAAAATCGCCATCTTCAAGCCACAGGCGTTCGCGCTCGCGGCCGATGTGCACGGTTTTACGCCACAGCGGCCCCCACAAGGTTTGCAAGTGCGGGTTGCCAAGGCCTGGGGCGGGGGTGAAGCGTTCTGGCGGATGGGGCACGTTCTTTCTCGATGCAGCGGTGCGTAGCGGGTACGCACCTTTTTCAGGCCGTTCGATTAACCGGCGATCTCTGCCATACGTTGCCACAACGAGTAGTAGACGCGCCCGGATTTCTGCTCGCGATGCAGGCGCCAGTTCTGCGGCAGGCCCAGGGTCGAAGGCGCGGACTCGCTTTCGGTGTACACCCAGGCATCTTCGGCCAGCCATTGGCGCTCTTCGAGCAACTTGCAAACGGCGGGCAGCAGGTTCTGGTTGAACGGCGGATCGAGGAACACCAGGTCGTAGGCCGTTGCGGTCTGGGTTTCCAGATAGCGCAGGGCGTCGGCGGTCTGGACCTGGCCGTTGGTGCAACGCAGCGTACCCAGGTGCTCCTTCAGGCTGGATACCGCAATGCTGCTGGCATCCAGCGCCTGGCCCATGGATGCGCCACGGGACAAGGCTTCGAGGAACAGCGCGCCGCTGCCGGTGAACGGGTCGAGGACCTTGGCGCCCGGCACGTACGGCGCGAGCCAGTTGAACAGGGTTTCACGCACACGGTCGGGCGTCGGGCGCAGGCCCGGGGCGTCGGGGAAGCTCAGTTTGCGGCTGCGCCATTCGCCGCCGATGATGCGCAGTTGGTTCACGCCGTTGTGGACGTTTTTGGCGGGTTTTTTAGGATGGGCCATTAGTGCTCCGGAACCCCGAGCGGCTGCTCGGAAGGTTTATCAGTAGGGGCCGGTAACGGCTTTTGCGGCACGGTCGGGCCAGCGCTGACGATGACCATCTTGTCCGTGCTCAGGTGTTTGTTCATGGCGGCTTTGACCTGTTCGACGGTCAGGGCCTGGGACTGCTGCATGAAGTCTTCCAGGTGGCTCAGCGGCAGGTTGTAGAAGCCGATGGCGCCCAGTTGGCCGACGATATCGGCGTTGCTGGCGGTGGACAGCGGGAAGCTGCCGGCCAGTTCGCGCTTGGCGTCGTCGAGTTCTTTTTCGGTCGGGCCGGTCTTAAGGTAGTCGGCGAGCACGTCCTGCACCAGTTTCAGGGTGCCTTCGCTCATCTCGGCACGGGTCTGCAGGTTGATCATGAACGGGCCGCGCGCCTGCATCGGGGTGAAGCCCGAATACACGCCGTAAGTCAGGCCACGCTTCTCGCGCACTTCGCTCATCAGGCGGGTACCGAAGCCGCCGCCACCGAGAATCTGGTTACCCATGGACAATGCCGCGTAGTCCGGGTCGTCGCGGTCGATGCCCAATTGCGCGAGCATCAGGTTGGTCTGTTTGGACGGGAACTCGATGTGGCCGACGCTGGCCTTGGGTTCGACCGGTTGCGCGATCTTCGGCAAGGCTGGGCCTTTGGGCAGGGCGTTGGAAACCTGCGCAGCAATGGCTTCTGCTTCTGCGCGGGACAGGTCGCCGACCAGTGCGATGACCACGTTGCCGGCTGCGTAGGCTTTCTGGTGGAACGCACGCAGTTGTGCCGCGGTGATCGCCGGTACGCTTTTCGCCGTGCCGTCGCTGGAATGCGCGTACGGGTGATCACCGTACAGGCGGCTCATCAGTTCCAGGCTCGCCAGTTTGCCGGGGTTCTGTTTCTGGTATTCGAAACCGGCGAGCATCTGGTTCTTGATGCGATCCAGCGAGTCGGCAGGGAAGGTCGGCTTGCCGATGACCTCGGCGAACAGCTGCAGGGCCGGTTCGCGCTTGTCCCCGGCACTGAGGCTGCGCAGCGAAGCGATGGCCATGTCCTTGTAAGCGCCGTTGCCGAAATCGGCACCCAGGCCCTCGAAGCCCTGGGCAATGGCGCCGACGTCCTTGCCGGCCACGCCTTCGTTGAGCATGGCGTTGGTCAGCAATGCCAGGCCCGGTGCATCGCCGTCCTGGCTGCTGCCGGCGGCGAAGATCAGGCGCATGTCGAACATCGGCAGCTCATGGGCTTCGACGAACAGCACCTTGGTGCCTTCGGCGGTGTTCCAGGTCTGCACGTCCAGCTTGCGGTGGTTCGGCGCCTTGCCGTTGAGTTCTGCCAGCGATTGCAGTTTCTGGCTGGCCTTGGCCTTGTCCAGGGCTTCGCTGGCATTGGTTTCGCCAGAGCGCGACAAATAGAACGCGGCAGAGCCGATCACGGCAACGGCGACCAGGCCGATCAGGGCCAGGCGGGATTGTTTACGCTCACTCATGAGTCGTCTCCAGAGGCAATACATGGGCGATGCTGAGACGTTCGCGGGTGAAATACAGCTTGGCGGCTTTCTGGATGTCTTGCGGGGTCACGCTTTCCAGGTCGGCCAGTTCGGTGTCCATCAACTGCCATGACAGGCCGACGGTTTCCAGTTGGCCGATGGCGGTGGCCTGGCTGGTGATCGAGTCGCGCTCGTAGACCAGTCCGGCGATGACTTGTGCGCGGACCCGTTCGAGTTCTTCGGCCGTCGGCGCAGTGGTTTTCAGTTGCTCGAGCAGCTTCCACAAACCGGCTTCGGCCTGGGCGATGGTCTTGTGCTTCTGCGAGTTGGGTGCTGCCGACAGGGTAAAGAGGCTGTCGCCACGGGTATAGGCGTCGTAACTCGACGAGCCGCCGGACACCAGTTCTTCTCCGCGCTCCAGTTGCGTCGGGATGCGTCCGCTGTAGCCGCCGTCGAGCAGCGCCGAGATCAGGCGCAGGGCATTGACCAGGCGTTTGTCGTCGGCGGTGGCAATGCTCGGCACGTTGAAGGCCAGCATCAGGCTGGGCAACTGGGTCTGCACATGCAGGGTGATCTGGCGCTCGCCCGGTTCGGCCAGCTCCAGCGGTTTTTTCGCGGCCGGCACTTCACGCCTGGCGATCGGGCCGAAGTAACGCTGGGCCAGGGCTTTGACTTCGTCAGGCGTCACGTCACCGACCACCACCAGCGTGGCGTTGTTGGGCACGTACCAGGTCTGGTACCAGTGGCGCAGTTCTTCGACTTTCATCCGCTCAAGGTCGGCCATCCAGCCGATGGTCGGCGTGTGATAGCCACTGGCCGGGTAGGCCATGGCCTTGAAGCGTTCGTAGGCCTTGGACATCGGCTTGTCGTCGGTACGCAGGCGGCGTTCTTCCTTGATGACCTCGATTTCCTTGGTGAACTCGTCGGCCGGCAGGCGCAGGCTGGCCATACGGTCGGCTTCCAGTTCGAAGGCTACGCCCAGGCGGTCGCGGGCCAGCACCTGGTAGTAGGCAGTGAAGTCGTCGCTGGTGAATGCGTTCTCTTCGGCACCGAGGTCGCGCAGGATCAGCGAGGCTTCGCCGGGACCAACCTTCTCGCTGCCCTTGAACATCATGTGTTCCAAGGCGTGGGACAGGCCGGTATTGCCCGGCGTCTCGTAGCTGGAGCCGACCTTGTACCAGACTTGGGAGACCACCACGGGTGCACGGTGGTCTTCACGCACGACCACCTTCAGACCGTTGTCGAGGGTGAATTCGTGGGTGGGTTGCGGGTCGGCAGCCAGGGCCGAAAGGGGCAGGCAAACTGTGCTGAGCAGCAGGCCTGCGGCGCGGCGGGCAAGAGCATTCATTCGTTTTCAAACCTTTGGGGCTGCCCGCTTGTTCTTAGCGTCAGCGGGCGAGAGGGTGCTAGGATACTGATCCGTTTTACTGGCGGCCACGCCTATCAGGCCTTTGACCGGCCTGTGGGTTGCATGGGTTACCGGCAGAAACTTTGAGTTTGTCAGCTAAACTCTGCGTTTTCGCCGACGATGCCGTTCCAGTCCTTCGTATTAGTCGACCTTTGAGGCGCCGTGGGCACCTCGACAAAATGTTGCGCGTGAACAAGCTGGGTCAATCGCAGTCTGTTCTGCATCGAATATTTATTTGCCGGGGCGCCATTGGCGCGTCGCTACCGTGAGATAGCCGTCCTCCATGTTTGGTTCCAACGACGACAAGAAGACCCCAGCTGCGGCTGGCGAGAAAAAAAGCCTGTTCGGATGGCTGCGCAAAAAGCCGCAGGACCCCGTCGTCGAACAGCCACAACCCGTTCCTGAGCCCGCGCCGGCACCTGCCCCGGCCCCGGTAATGGAAGAAGCGCCCGCGCCGGTGGTCCTGCCGATTGCCGAACCGGTGCTGCAGCCACAGGCCGACGTTGTTGCCGAACCAGTCAGTGAAGTCTTCGAGCAACCGCTGAGCACTGCTGCCGAGCCTTGGCTGACCTTGCCTGTGGCGGAAGAGCCGGTGGCACTGGTCGAGAATGACCTGGCCCCCCATGTGACTCCGCCGATTCCGGCCCCGGCCCCGGCTGCGTTTGCGCCGGCACCGGTTCATGCGCCTGTGGTCGAGCCGGTGGTGGCGCCGATCGTTGTGGCTGAGCCTGCACCTGCACCTGCACCGGTCGTAACCGAACCGGTTGCCCCGGTGGTCGTGGCCCCGGTAGCCCCGATTGTTGCAGAACCTGTTTCCGTTCCCGCTCCAGTCGAAGCTCCTGACGAAGCTCCGGTCGAACCGGTACGCAGCGAAGAAACCAAAGCCGGCTTCTTCGCCCGCCTCAAGCAGGGCCTGTCCAAGACCAGCGCCAGCATCGGCGAAGGCATGGCCAGCCTGTTCCTTGGTCGCAAGGCCATTGATGACGAGCTGCTCGAAGACCTCGAAACCCGTTTGCTGACCGCCGACGTTGGTGTCGAAGCCACGTCGGTGATCATTCAGCGCCTGACCCAGAAGGTCGCGCGCAAAGAGCTGGCCGACTCCGACGCCCTGTACAAATCCCTGCAAGCTGAACTGGCCGCCATGCTCAAGCCTGTCGAGCAGCCGCTGAAAATCACCTCGCAGAACAAGCCGTTCGTGATTCTGGTCGTCGGCGTCAACGGTGCCGGCAAGACCACCACCATCGGCAAGCTGGCGAAGAAGCTTCAGCTGGAAGGCAAGAAAGTCATGCTCGCCGCTGGCGACACCTTCCGCGCCGCGGCGGTGGAGCAATTGCAGGTATGGGGTGAGCGCAACAAGATCCCGGTGATCGCGCAGCACACTGGCGCCGACTCGGCCTCGGTGATCTTCGACGCCGTGCAGGCCGCCAAGGCCCGTGGCATCGATGTGCTGATCGCCGACACCGCCGGCCGCCTGCACACCAAAGACAACCTGATGGAAGAGCTGAAAAAGGTTCGCCGCGTGATCGCCAAGCTCGACGCCGACGCACCTCATGAAGTGCTCCTGGTGCTTGACGCCGGCACCGGTCAGAACGCCATCAACCAGGCCAAGCAATTCAACCAGACCGTCGAACTGACCGGCCTGGCGCTGACCAAGCTCGACGGCACCGCCAAAGGCGGGGTGATTTTCGCCCTGGCCAAGCAATTCGGCCTGCCGATCCGCTACATCGGCGTCGGCGAAGGCATCGACGATTTGCGTACCTTTGAAGCAGAACCCTTTGTCCAGGCATTGTTTGCCGAGCGGGAGCGTTCATGATTCGTTTCGAACAGGTCGGTAAGCGCTACCCGAACGGTCACGTCGGCTTGCATGAGCTGAGCTTTCGAGTCCGTCGTGGCGAGTTTCTGTTTGTCACCGGCCATTCCGGCGCCGGTAAAAGCACCTTGTTGCGGCTGTTGCTGGCCATGGAGCGTCCGACCAGCGGCAAACTGCTGCTCGCCGGGCAGGACCTGAGCACCATCAGCAATGCGCAGATTCCTTTCCTGCGCCGGCAGATCGGCGTGGTGTTCCAGAATCACCAGTTGCTGTTCGATCGCACGGTGTTCAACAACGTTGCGTTGCCGTTGCAGATACTGGGCCTGTCCAAGGCCGAGATCGCCAAACGCGTGGACTCGGCTCTGGAACGCGTGGCATTGTCGGATAAAACCGACCTGTACCCGGGCGACCTGTCCACCGGTCAGCAGCAGCGCGTCGGTATCGCCCGCGCCATCGTCCATCGTCCGGCCTTGCTGCTGGCGGACGAACCGACCGGTAACCTCGATCCGCGTCTGGCCGCCGAAATCATGGGCGTGTTCGAAGACATCAATCGCCTCGGTACCAGCGTGCTGATCGCCAGCCACGACCTGGCCCTGATCGCCCGCATGCGCCATCGCATGCTGACGCTGCAACGCGGTCGATTGATCGGTGACGGGGAGGCCGCGGTATGAGTGCAACACGCAGCCCCAAGGTTTCCGAGCGCGTAGCCCCGAAAGCGGCCGATCCGCAGCCGCAAAAGAAAAAACACGACGATGACGACGGGCCGGACTTTGCCACGTTGTTCCGTGCCTGGATCGAAAGCCATCGCGCCAGCATGGTCGACAGCCTGCGCCGCCTGGGCAAGCAGCCCATCGGCAGTTTTTTCACCTGCATGGTGATGGCGGTGGCCCTGAGTTTGCCCATGGGGCTGTCACTTTTGCTAAGTAACGTCGAGCGTCTTGGCGGCTCATGGCAGCGTGCGGCACAGATTTCCTTGTATCTGGACCTTGAGGCCAAGCCGGCCGAAGGCGAATCGCTGCGCGATCAGATCAAGGGTATGCCTGGTGTGGCCGATGCCGAGTACGTGGGTCGCGAGCAGGCGCTGGAAGAGTTCCAGCAACAGTCCGGGCTGGGCGAGGCGCTCAAGGAGCTGCCGGAGAATCCGCTGCCGGGCGTGGTCCTGGTGACGCCGACCGAAGTCGACAAGCCGGCCCTTGAAGCATTAAGACAAAAACTATCCGAGCTGCCGAAGGTACAGCAGGCGCAACTTGATTTAGTCTGGGTCGAGCGTCTGGCAGCCATCCTCAAGCTGGGTGACCGTTTTGTCTTCGGTCTGACCGTGCTGCTGGTTTCTGCATTACTTTTGGTGATAGGCAATACCATTCGTCTTCATATTGAAAACCGCCGCACAGAGATAGAAGTGATTAAACTGGTCGGCGGCACTGACAGCTATGTGCGCAGGCCCTTCCTGTATATGGGCGCGCTGTATGGCTTCGGTGCGGGCATTCTGTCCTGGGGCGTTCTCGCGTTCGGCCTGGATTGGCTGAACGACGCGGTGGTAGGGCTGGCCGGTTTGTACGGCAGTGATTTTGCGCTGGCCGGAGTGCCAGTTGCCGACGGTCTGTCTCTCTTGCTTGGCGCGGTGCTGTTGGGGTATATCGGTGCATGGATTGCAGTCGCACGCCACCTGAGGGAGCTTGCGCCTAAGTAGTATCATTTTGCTCGTATTGACCTTTCAGCTTTTATGGGTTTTAGGGAACTTGTCTTTCGGTTTCCGGTCAATTTTCGCAGTGCTGAACTGCACGAGTTTGTAAGTGGGAGGTTTTTTCGTATGACCAATTCTTTGCAACCTGCATATGCTCTGGTCCCGGGTGCGAACCTGGAGGCCTATGTGCACACCGTCAACAGCATTCCATTGCTGTCGCCGGAGCAGGAGCGTGAACTGGCCGAGAGTCTCTATTATGAGCAGGATTTGGGGGCGGCTCGGCAGATGGTGCTCGCCCACCTGCGTTTTGTCGTACATATCGCCCGTAGCTATTCCGGCTACGGCCTGGCTCAGGCTGACCTGATCCAGGAAGGCAACGTCGGCCTGATGAAGGCCGTGAAGCGCTTCAACCCGGAAATGGGCGTGCGCCTGGTGTCCTTTGCCGTGCACTGGATCAAGGCGGAAATCCACGAGTTCATCCTGCGCAACTGGCGCATCGTGAAAGTCGCGACCACCAAGGCCCAGCGCAAGTTGTTCTTCAACCTGCGCAGCCAGAAGAAGCGTCTGGCCTGGTTGAATAACGAGGAAGTCCATCGTGTAGCCGAAAGCCTGGGTGTAGAGCCTCGGGAAGTGCGCGAGATGGAAAGTCGCCTGACGGGCCATGACATGGCCTTCGACCCGGCTGCCGAAGCGGACGACGACAGTGCCTTCCAATCGCCGGCCAACTATCTGGAAGACCACCGGTACGACCCGGCGCGTCAACTGGAAGACGCGGACTGGAGCGACAACTCCAACCACAACCTGCACGAAGCGCTGGAAGTGCTGGACGACCGCAGCCGTGACATTCTCTACCAGCGCTGGCTGGCGGAAGAAAAAGCCACGCTGCATGACCTGGCGCAGAAGTACAACGTGTCGGCCGAGCGTATTCGTCAGCTTGAGAAGAGCGCGATGAACAAGCTCAAGTTGTCGATCGCGGCGTAACCGGCGAGCAGGCAATAAAAAAACACCCCGGTCATTGATCGGGGTGTTTTTGTTTGTGTCTGATGGTCGGCTTGCGAGGACCCTGTGGGAGCGAGCTTGCTCGCGATGGCGTCGGTTCAGTCGATATCAATGTTGAATGACCCACCGCTATCGCGAGCAAGCTCGCTCCCACAGGGATCTTCAGTGCTTCAGTAAATGGTGATCAGTTATTGGGCCCAAGGCGCCCGGCGCGAATCGTTCAGCCCGACCAGATAGCTGTCGCCACCCAGTTGATTCATCTGTCGCCGAATCCAGCCTGCACGTCGCGCCACGTAAGCGGTCGGATGGCTCGCGCTCCAGACACGCGGGTTGGGCAGCACAGCAGCGAGCAAGCTCGATTGCTGGCGGCTGAGGCCTTTGGCACTCACGCCAAAGTGGTGCCGGGCCGCCGCTTCTGCACCAAACACACCGTCATCCCACTCGACACTGTTGAGGTACACCTCAAGAATTCGCTGCTTGGGCCAGAACACTTCGATCAGTGCGGTAAACCAGGCTTCCAGGCCTTTGCGCAGCCAGCTGCGGCCGGACCACAGGAACAGGTTTTTCGAGACCTGCTGGCTGAGGGTGCTGGCGCCGCGGATCGAACCGCCGCGCTCGTTGTGGGCAAACGCTGCCTGAATCGCGCCGATATCGAAGCCCCAATGCTCGGGGAATTTCTGGTCTTCGCCGGCAATCACCGCAACTTTGAGGTCATCAGAGATCTCGTCCCAGGGTTTCCAGGTCCGTTGCAGGTCAATGGGTTCGCCGTCAAACCAGGACTCGATCTTGCGCTCGACCATCAGCGCAGTCCCCGGCGGCGGCACCACGCGAAAGATCAGCACCAGCAAAACGCTGCCGCCCATGAACCAGAGCACGGCCTTGGTGAAACGACGGAAATAGATACGCAGCATAGAGATGGCTTGGCCGAACCCGTTGAGCGGGCCATTATACAGACCCTTTGGATCGAAACTGACTGGAGTTCTGCATGCTGCTGCGTGGCTTTCTGATGCTGGCCGCTTTTTTCGGCTTCACCGGTGTCGGCCTCGGCGCCTTTGCCGCCCACGGCCTGAAAAACAGCTTGAGCGCCGAGTACCTGGCGATCTTCCATACCGGCGTCACCTATCAACTGGTGCACACCCTGGCATTGTTGGGCGTCGCGTTGCTGGCCACGCAGATCCCCGGGCGTCTGGTGACTTGGGCGGGTGCATCGTTTGTCATCGGTATCTTGCTGTTCTCCGGCAGCCTGTATCTATTGACGCTGACGGGCATCAGCAAGCTCGGCATCATCACGCCATTGGGTGGCCTGGCCTTCCTCGTTGGCTGGCTCTGCCTGGGGTTGGCCGCCTGGCGCCTGCCGCTGACCGCTTGACGCTTGTTGCTGACCTTTAGGTCATGATCGGGCTAGAATGCCAGCCCCTAAAAATGATGGCGGCATCCGGCATGCGCATTCAGTTGAACGGCGAATCCTTTGAACTGCCCGACGGTGAAACCGTTGCGGCCCTGATCACCCGTCTGGACCTGACCGGTCGCCGGGTGGCGGTCGAACTCAATCTGGATATCGTCCCGCGCAGTCAGCATGCAGACACCACGTTGAACGACGGTGACAACGTCGAAGTGGTGCACGCCATCGGCGGCGGCTAGCCACCTCGGTCCGGTGGCCACAGAATTCATCAAGTACCTCACCCCTACAGAGGATTTCCCATGAGCATCGTTCGCAGCGACAAGCCTTTCGTCCTGGCCGGTCGTACTTACCAGTCGCGTTTGCTGGTCGGTACCGGCAAGTACCGTGACATGGAAGAAACCCGCACCGCCATCGAAGCTTCGGGTGCCGAGATCGTCACCTTCGCCGTGCGCCGCACCAACCTTGGCCAGATCGAGGGCGAGCCGAACCTGCTCGAAGTGCTGTCACCGGATCGCTACACCTTCCTGCCGAACACCGCCGGTTGCTACGACGCCATCGAAGCCGTGCGCACCTGTCGCCTGGCCCGTGAGCTGCTCGATGGCCACAATCTGGTCAAGCTGGAAGTGTTGGCCGATCAGAAAACCCTGTTTCCCAACGTGATCGAAACCCTCAAGGCCGCCGAGACGCTGGTCAAGGAAGGCTTCGACGTGATGGTCTACACCAGCGATGACCCGATCATCGCCCGTCAATTGGCGGAAATCGGCTGTATCGCGGTGATGCCGCTGGCCGGTCTGATCGGTTCCGGTTTGGGGATCTGCAATCCGTACAACCTGCAGATCATCCTCGAAGAAGCCAAGATTCCAGTATTGGTGGATGCCGGTGTCGGTACTGCTTCCGACGCCACCATCGCCATGGAACTGGGTTGTGATGCCGTGCTGATGAACTCGGCCATCGCCCACGCCCAGCAGCCGGTCATGATGGCTGAAGCCATGAAACATGCCATCGTCGCAGGCCGCCTGGCCTACCTCGCCGGTCGCATGCCGAAAAAACTCTATGCCAGCGCCTCTTCGCCGCTGGATGGTCTGATCAAGTAAGAGCCATTGATGACTGAATCGAACGACACGCCTATCCAGACGGAAGAAGGCGACGAGCGCCAACACCGCCGCATCAAGAGTTTCGTGATGCGCGCCGGGCGCATGACCGAAGGCCAGCAAAAGGGCCTGGAGCAGGGCACGCCGCTGTTCGTGCTGCCGCTGGCCGATGCGCCGGTGGACTTCGACCAGGTGTTCGGTCGCTCGGCACCGCGCTCGCTGGAAATCGGTTTCGGCATGGGCCATTCGCTGTTGGAAATGGCCGCGGCCGCGCCGGACCAGGACTTCATCGGCGTCGAGGTTCACCGTCCGGGTGTCGGCGCGCTGCTCAATGGCGTGCTGACCCAGGGTTTGACCAACCTGCGAGTCTACGATTGCGATGCCATCGAAGTGCTCAACCGCTGCGTGGCCGATAACAGCCTCGATCGCCTGATGCTGTTTTTCCCGGACCCGTGGCACAAGAGCCGTCACCACAAGCGCCGTATCGTTCAGGCGTCCTTCGCTGAGCTGGTGCGCAGCAAGTTGAAGGTCGGCGGCATTCTGCACATGGCCACTGACTGGGAACCGTACGCCGAGTACATGCTTGAGGTGATGAACGTTGCGCCGGGTTACCGCAACCTTGCCGAAGACGGCAAGTGCGTACCGCGTCCCGCCGAGCGGCCGATCACCAAGTTCGAACGCCGTGGCGAACGTCTTGGGCATGGCGTGTGGGATTTGAAGTTCGAAAAACAGTCCTGACCCGTACAAACCTGTAGGAGCCGGCTTGCTGGCGATGGAGTGTCAGTCAACATCGATGTGGCTGACACACCATCGCCAGCAAGCCGGCTCCTACAGGTTTTTTTGCGCCTGGAAATCAGCGGCGGTCTGCCACGACGCCGATCAGCACCAGCACCACCAACAACACCGGCGCCAGGCTGTAGTTGTTGAACTGGCTCAGGCCACGCACGACCCATGGCGTGGCGTAGATCAGTGCCGCGCCGCTGCCGATCATGCACAGCAGGGACATCAGCGGTACGCGCAAGGCGCCGGCGATGCTGCCCAGGCGCTGCTCGACCCAGCCTTTGAAATCCGCACCGAACAGCACCAGCAGGCAGCCCACCAGGGCCAGGGCGATTTCCGAGAGGTTGCTGCGGCTCCAGCGAGACACGGTGGCAAGCAGGTCGAGTACCAAATCCATTCGATTTCCTTATGTCAGAAATTTCTGCAGCAAGTCGTTGAGGAACAGTTGTCCGCGCTCGGTGGCTACCAGACGTGACGGTTCGACCTGTAACAGGCCGCTTTGTTCGGCTTCACGGCGGCCTTCAGCAAGGCTTTCCAGGGTCATGCCCGTACGCTCCGGGTACAGCCGCGATTCGACGCCTTCCGTCAGGCGCAGCGCGTTCATCAGGAACTCGAACGGCATCTCATCGTTCGCCAGCGCTTTCTCGCCAGCCTGGAAGCTCTTCGCCGGATTCAGGTAGTCCTTCGGCAGGCGGGTTTTCCAGGTGCGGATGATGCGCCCGTCGGGATGGCTGAGCTTGCCATGGGCGCCGGCGCCGATGCCAATGAAGTCGCCAAAGCTCCAGTAATTGAGGTTGTGGCGAGCCGGGCGACCGGGCAGGGCATAGGCCGAGACTTCGTATTGTGCGTAACCGTGTTCGGCCAGCAGCGCCTGCCCGGCTTCCTGAATGTCCCATAGCGTGTCGTCTTCCGGCAGCGTCGGCGGCTGGTTCCAGAACACTGTGTTCGGTTCCAGGGTCAGTTGATACCAGGACAGGTGTGTCGGTTTCAGGGCAATGGCTGTGCGCAGGTCCGCCAAGGCATCGTCCAGGGACTGATTCGGCAAGCCGTGCATCAAGTCCAGGTTGAAGTTATCGAACCCGGCCTGCCGCGCCATGCCGGCGGCGCGTACGGCTTCGTCGCCGTTGTGAATCCGCCCCAGGGCCTCGAGCTGTTCTTGCTGGAAACTCTGGATGCCGATCGACAGGCGATTGATCCCCAGTTTCCGGTACGCGACAAACTTGTCTTGCTCGAACGTCCCCGGATTGGCTTCCAGCGTGATTTCGATGTCGCTGGCAAACGGGATGCGTTGTTCGACGCCTTTGAGCAAGCGCCCCAGCGAATCGGCGCTGAACAGGCTCGGCGTGCCGCCACCAAAGAAAATCGAGCTCAGCTCACGACCATGAACGGCGTGCAGATCCTGGTCGAGATCGGCGAGCAAGGCGTCGACATACTCTTCCTCCGGCAGCACGGGGCTGGCGGTGTGGGAGTTGAAGTCGCAATAAGGGCATTTGCGCACGCACCACGGGATGTGGATATACAGCGCCAGCGGCGGCAGCACAGGCAGGGCCGCCCGAGGCGATTGAGCGTCGCCGCCGAAGATCAGCGGCGACGCGGATGGTTCACGGGTCATTTCAAGCCCAGGCGCTGGCGCAGCAGATCCATTGCACGGGCGCGGTGGCTGATCTGGTTCTTGTCGCCAGGGCTCAGTTCGGCGCTGGAGCAATCGCGTTCCGGCACCCAGAACAGCGGGTCGTAGCCAAAGCCGTGTAAACCGCTGGCCTGGGTCAGGATGCGCCCGTGCCACAGGCCTTCGCAGAGGATCGGCAGCGGATCATCGGCGTGGCGCACCAACGCCAGCACGCAGACGAACTGCGCACCGCGTTCGGCTTCGGGCACGTCTTTCAACACGTCGAGCAGCTTGGCGTTGTTCGCCGCATCGCCCTTGCCATCGGCATAACGCGCCGAGTAGATACCTGGTGCGCCGCCAAGGAAGTCCACCGCCAGCCCGGAATCGTCGGCCAGTGCCGGCAGGCCGGAAATGCGCGCGGCATTACGGGCCTTGAGGATGGCATTTTCGACGAACGACAGACCGGTCTCTTCAGGCTCGACGCTGCTGAACTCGCCGATCGAGCGCAGTTGCACCGATTCGCCGAGCATGGCCTGGAGTTCCTTGAGTTTGCCGGCGTTATGGCTGGCCAGTACGAGTTGGGTGAAGTTCATCATTCGCCGGGGAAAAGCTCTTGGTTGAAATTGATGGTGTTGATCTTGTCACCGTTCTGCACCTTGATGTCGAAGGTGCGGACTTCCTGCTGAGGTACCGGGTATTGGGCGATGTAGTAGATCGCTCCCTGCTCGGTGACTTGTTTGAAATTCAATGTATAGCTTTGGCTGGTCAGGTCCTTGATCGTGCCGGTGACCTCGGCCGTCACCGGCGTGCCGGCCTTGATCACCGAAATATTGATCACGCCCTGGTCCTTGCTGCGCGTCAGTTGGGCGGCCTTGGCCACGTCCGGCAGCAGGTAGGTGGAGTTGAAGGTGTTGTAGTGCACCGTCACGTCACCGAAGGTTTCCTTGCGTTCGCCCTTGATGGCGTCGGCAGCCATGGCGGTGACGCTCAGGCAGGCAGTGAGTAAAAGCAACGCTAGACGACCCATGATCGTTCTCCTTGAAATAGGGTGGATCAGACTGCGACCTTGTGGTCGGTAAGTCCCGGGCTGGTGACCCGGTAGATGCCGATCTCACCTAACAGATTAGGCCATAGCTTACTGGCCCACCCGTGCCGATGCTGTTGATCCACGGCAAGCCGATCAATGACCTTCGCTTCACGTTCGCGACACAAGGCTTCAAAGTCCGCGAAGGTGCAGAAGTGAATGTTCGGCGTGTTGTACCAGGTGTACGGCAGGAACTCGGAAACCGGCATACGGCCCTTGCTCGCCAGGTACCAGCGGCAGCGCCAGTGGCCGAAATTCGGGAAAGTGATGATGCACTGGCGGCCGACGCGCAGCATTTCCTCGAGGATCCTGTCCGGGTAGTGCACCGCTTGCAGCGCCTGGGTCATGACCACGACATCGAAACTGTTGCTGGCAAAGTTGCCCAGGCCCTTGTCCAGGTCCTGTTCGATGACGTTGATGCCCTTGGCCACGCATTCGGCGATGTTGTCCGCGTCGTTTTCCAGGCCATAACCGGTGACTTGCTTGTTATCGCGCAGCCAGGTCAGCAGTTCGCCATCGCCGCACCCGAGGTCGAGCACTCGGCTGCCGGCGGGGATCCATTCCTGGATGATTTCCAGATCAGCTCTCATGGCTTTCTCACAACGTAATGCGGTTCATGTAATTGCCGAATGCCTGCAGGTAGCGCGGGATCGGAATCAGGAAGGCGTCGTGGCCTTGCGGGGCGTCGATCTCGAGGTAGCAGACGTCCTTGCGCGCAGCCATCAGTGCGTCCACCAGTTCCCGCGAGCGGGCAGGGGAGAAGCGCCAGTCGGTGGTGAACGACATCACGCAGAACCTGGCGTTGGCACCTTCGAAGGTTTTCGCCAGGTTATCGTCGAAGTTCGCCGCTGGATCGAAGTAATCGAGCGCCTTGGTCATCAAAAGATACGTATTGGCGTCGAAGCGTCCGGAGAACTCTTCGCCCTGATAGCGCAGGTAGCTTTCAACCTGGAACTCGACGCTGTGGAAGTCGTAGTTGAGCTTCTCGCTCTTGAGCCCGCGGCCGAATTTTTCACCCATGGAGTCGTCGGACAGGTAGGTGATGTGCCCGACCATCCGCGCCAGCATCAGGCCGCGCTTGGGGATCACGCTGTGTTCCTGGAACGAACCGCCGTGGAATTCCGGGTCGGTGAGGATCGCCTGGCGTGCCACTTCGTTGAACGCGATGTTCTGTGCCGACAGCTTGGGCGCCGAGGCAATGGCTACGCAGTGGCGGATGCGGTCGGGGTAGGTGATGCTCCATTGCATCGCCTGCATGCCGCCCAGGCTGCCGCCGATCACGGCCGCGAATTGGGCGATGCCGAGACGATCGGCCAGACGCGCCTGGCTGTGCACCCAATCCTCGACGGTCAACACCGGGAAGTCGGCGCCGAACGGCTTGCCGGTCTCCGGGTTGATGCTGCTCGGGCCGGTGGAGCCGTTGCAGCCGCCGAGGTTGTTCAGGCTGACCACGAAGAACTTGCTGGTGTCGATCGGCTTGCCGGGACCGATGCAGCTGTCCCACCAACCGGGTTTGCGGTCGTCGGTGCTGTGATAGCCGGCAGCATGGTGGTGTCCGGACAAGGCGTGACAGATCAGCACGGCGTTGCTCGCCGAGGCGTTCAGCGTGCCGTAGGTTTCGTAAATCAGGTCATAGGCCGGGAGCGAACGACCGCAGGCCAAGGCCAGCGGCTCGCTGAAGTGCGCCACTTGCGGCGTCACCAGACCAACAGAATCGGGGGGAAAGGCAGCTGGCATCGACCCTGCTCTCATTGAAATGAGGCGTAAGTCTAAAGACCGCTGGGGTTAGCGGCAAGCAAAGGTCGGGCCTGATTTTTCCCGTGAGACCGAGGTGCGGCCATCGCGGGCAAGCCACGCTCCCACAGGGGTACGTATTCAATGTGGGAGCGTGGCTTGCCCGCGATGAACGATAACGCGGTCATCCGGCCGAACGGGTCAGATCAGCACGCGGAGGATTTCCGGCATCATGGTCATGGCGGCGAGGTTGTTGATCACCAGCATGTCGATCAGTTTGATCGTCAGGAACGCAAAGATCGGTGACAGATCCAGCCCGCCCAGGTTCGGCAGGAACTTGCGGAACGGCGCCAGGGCCGGTTCGCAGACGTCGTTCACCAGCTCGGCGCCCGGGTTATGGCTGCCCGGGGCGACCCAGGACAGGATCACGCTGATGATCAGGGCAAAGAAGAAAATGTTCAGGAACAGCGCGGTCACGCCGATGATCGACCAGATCAGCAGTTGCAGCGGGTTGCCGGTGGTGCCGTAGGTCAGCAGCAGGGTCAGGGCCATCAACGCCAGTTGCACCAGGATCGCCAGCACCAGCGAGGACATGTCCAGGCCGAACACGCTCGGGATGATCCGGCGCAGTGGTTTGAGCAGCGGTTGGGTGGCCTTGACGATGAACTGGCAGAGCGGGTTATAGAAGTTCGCCCGCACCAGTTGCAGCACGAAGCGCATCAGCACGATCAGCAGGTACAGGCTGCCGAGGGTTTGCAGCACGTAGACTGCTGCGGTGTTCAATCCAATCATGAAAAGCTCCTTATTGACCCAATTGTTCGGCCATCTCGGCCGAGCGATGCGCGGCAGCGCCGAGTGCTTTTTCGACCATGGCTTCGAAGCCATTGGCCTGGAACGACTTGATTGCAGCTTCCGTGGTGCCCGCGGGCGAGGTGACACGGCGGCGCAGTTCTGCAGCGTCGACGTCGCTGGAAACCGCCATGTGGGCGGCGCCCAGTGCGGTTTGCAGCGTCAGTTGCGCGGCGATGTCCGCCGGCAGGCCGAGTTTCACGCCGGCGGCGGTCATGGCCTCGATCAGCAGGAAGAAATACGCCGGGCCCGAGCCGGAAACGGCGGTGACGGCATCCAGTTGCTGCTCTTCATTCAGCCATAAGGCGATGCCGACTGCGGACAGCAGGTCCTGGGCTTGCTGACGCTGTTCGGCGGTCACTTGGGCTGTTGCGAACAGGCCGCTCACGCCCTGACGCAGCAGCGCCGGGGTGTTGGGCATGCAGCGAACGATCGGCTGGGCGCCAAGCCAGTTGTTCATGCTGGCGCAGGTGATGCCTGCGGCAATCGAAACCACCAGTTGATTGGGCTTGAGGCTTGGGCGAATGGCTTCGCACACGGCTTTCATCGCCTGCGGCTTGACCGCGAGGACGACGACGTCGGCGCCATCGATGGCCTGGGCGTTGTCGGCGAAGGTTTCGATGCCGTGTTCAGCACTCACGCGGGCGCGGGTTTCTTCGCCCGGGTCGCTGGCGCGGATCTGCGCCGCTTCCAGACCCTTGGCCCGCAGGCCGCCGATCAGGCTGGCGGCCATGTTGCCGGCACCGATAAAGGCAATACGCGTCTTGCTCATGTCAGGTCCTTATAAAGAGGTCACGGTTGACCGTAGTCGCGAGCGCCAAACAGGGCCGTACCGATACGGACCCAGGTGGCACCCTGGGCAATGGCCGACTCAAGGTCGTGGCTCATGCCCATGGAAAGTGTGTCGAGTGGCAGATTCAGGCTGGCCTGCAGGCTTTGCACGGCAGCAAAAGCGGCATCTTGGGCGTCACGATCTTCAGTCGGCTCGGGAATCGCCATCAATCCACGCAATTTCAGGCGCGGCAGTGCGCAGATGGCATTGGCCAGGGCCGGCAGATCGGCTGGGGTACAGCCGGATTTGCTCGCTTCACCGCTGACGTTGACCTGAATGCAGATGTTCAGGGGCGGCAGATTGGCGGGACGTTGTTCGGACAGGCGTTGTGCGATTTTCAGACGATCCACGGAGTGCACCCAGTCGAAGTGTTCGGCGATAGCACGCGTCTTGTTCGATTGAATGGGGCCGATGAAGTGCCAGATCAAGGGCAGGTCGGTCAGTTCCAGCTGCTTGCCCAGCGCTTCCTGCAGGTAGTTCTCGCCAAAGTCGCGCAGGCCGACGGCGTAGGCTTCACGCAGGTCCTGTGCGGGTTTGGTCTTGCTCACGGCCAGCAGATGGACACTGTTCTCGGCGCGGTTGGCGGCGAGTGTTGCGGCGTTTATGCGCGAACTAACCTGAAGAATGTTGTCTGCTATGGTGGACATCAAGAGGCGCCAGCGGTCTGAAGGTTCGCGGCATTCTACTGGAATTGAGAGGCGCAATGGATATCACTGAACTGCTGGCGTTCAGCGCCAAACAGGGGGCGTCCGACTTGCATTTGTCTGCCGGCCTGCCACCGATGATTCGGGTGGATGGCGATGTGCGGCGCATCAACCTGCCGGCCCTGGACCACCAGCAGGTGCAGGCGCTGGTTCACGCGATCATGAATGACGCTCAGCGGGCGGACTTCGAGAAGCACCTGGAAATCGACTTTTCCTTTGAAGTGCCCGGCGTGGCGCGCTTTCGGGTCAATGTGTTCAACCAGAACCGTGGCGCGGGCGCCGTATTTCGCACCATCCCGGCAAAAGTGCAGAGCATGGATGAGCTGGGCATGGGCGAAGTGTTTCGCAAAATGACCGACGCTCCCCGTGGCCTGGTGTTGGTGACCGGGCCGACCGGTTCCGGCAAATCCACCACGCTGGCGGCGATGATCGATTATCTCAATACCCATCGCCATCACCACATCCTCACCATCGAGGACCCGATCGAGTTCGTCCACGAGCCGCGCAAGTGCCTGATCAACCAGCGTGAAGTCCACCGCGATACCCGTAGCTTCGCCACCGCCTTGCGTTCGGCACTGCGCGAAGACCCGGACGTGATCCTGGTAGGGGAAATGCGCGACCTGGAGACCATTCGCCTGGCGTTGACCGCCGCCGAAACCGGCCATCTGGTGTTCGGCACGCTACACACCACGTCGGCGGCGAAGACCATCGACCGGGTAGTGGACGTGTTTCCGGGGGACGAGAAGTCAATGGTGCGCTCGATGCTCTCCGAGTCGCTGCTGGCGGTGGTGTCCCAGACGCTGGTGAAGAAGGTCGGTGGTGGGCGCATCGCAGCCCACGAGATCATGTTGGGAACGTCGGCGATCCGTAATCTGATCCGCGAGGACAAGGTGGCGCAGATGTATTCGGCGATTCAGTCGGGAGGGGCGTTGGGGATGCAGACGCTGGACATGAGCTTGAAGGAGCTGTTGGCCAGGGGGGTGATCAGTCGGGATCATGCGCGGGAGAAAGCGCGTTCGCCGGATAACTTCTGAGGATCCAGAAACGCCATCGTCGGATCGCCGCCCGGAGCAAGCCCGCTCCCACAGGATCGATGCAGTCCATGTGGGAGCGGGCTTGCCCGCGATGAGGCCATCATATTCAAAGCAATTCCCGAGGCTGACCCCGGTAGTTCAAGTCAGCGCTGAACCACACGCAACTGGTTCGGCTCTTTCGGCAGAACCCGCTTGGCAACCACGTAGTGGTTTTCCCAGTACGGTTTCTTCAAGGTGTCTATGCTCACCGACTTGCCACGGCGTGGTGCGTGGATGAAGCGGTCGTTGCCCAGGTAAATGGCAACATGATTGACCCGACGGCTCTTGATGTTGAAGAAAATCAGGTCGCCCGGCTTCAGGTCGTTGCGATCGACTTTCTCCCCATGACCGCTGGCCATGGCGTTGGAGGTGCGTGGCAGGTCGAACGTGGCGTCGTTGAACGCGTATTTCACCAGGCCGCTGCAATCGAAGCCTTTGCTCGGGCTGCTGCCGCCCCAGCGATAGGGAGTGCCAAGGACGTTCACGGCGCGGCTCAGCACGTCGCTGCTTTCCTTGGTGCCCATCGGTGGTACCAGGCCGCTTTTATTGCTGGCCAGGCTTGGAGCGTGTTTAGCGGATTTCTTGTCTTTGCTCGAAGGAGCAGAGGCATGGGATTTCGGGGTGTAACCATTAACGTTTGGAAGACGTTGCTCACGATTGGTGGCGTGGGCGGCCAGTGGCATCAAAAGGCAAATGGTTAGCCATGTCTTGAAAAATGAACGCATTAGGCAAGGCTCTTAATAGGTTAGCGCGCAACTTTATAACAGCTTTTTTGTCGCTTCCGAGGCCGTTGGTCGATTCAATCCGGGGGGCAATGGTGGCAAAAAAGCGGCAAAATGGCGTAATTGTCGGACAGAAGTCCGGTGTTACAAGGCTTTGACAGGTGCGAAGGTAGCACTTGCCATACGTCGGGTGCCTGTAAAAAAGTCACAAAGAAATGAAGAATATTTATCTATCGCGCGAATCGAGGTCATTCATGAACCCCTATCAACAGACTGTTCCGCAGCAAGACACCCACAGCAAAGTGATTGGTTATTTGCTGTGGATTTTCGGGTTTACCGGCGCTCACCGCTTCTATTACGGCAAGCCGGTGACCGGGACGATCTGGTTCTTTACCTTTGGTTTGCTGGGAATTGGCTGGCTGATCGACCTTTTCCTGATCCCGGCAATGGATCGCGAGGCTGACCTGCGCTTTACCGCGGGACCTGTCGAATACAACGTGGCGTGGATTCTGCTGACGTTTCTCGGGGTGTTCGGTGTGCATCGGATGTATCAGGGGAAATGGATCAGTGGGTTGCTGTACCTGTTGACCGGCGGGTTGTTCTTTCTGGGGGTGCTGTATGACTTCTGGACGTTGAATGACCAGGTTTCCGTGCGTAACGCGCAGAGTCGCGGCGCCTTTTAGTAAGTCATCGCCAGCAAGCCGGCTCCTACACGGGATCTGTAGGAGCCGGCTTGCTGGCGATTGGTACAGCGCGGTTTCAAGCCTGGTGGCTGATCCGCCCATCCACCAGGGTGTAACGCACCACACCCGGCAGGCTGTGGCCGATGAACGGGCAGTTTTCGCCCTTCGACAACCAGGTTTCACCGGCGACGGTCGAGGCCGCAGAGTCGAACAGCACGATGTCCGCCGCGCCACCCACCACCAGTTTGCCTGCCGGCAGGCGCAAAGCCTCGGCAGGGCCGGTGCTCAGGCGTTCGAGCAGCGTCGACAGGTCCAGCAAGCCGTCCTCGACCAGGGTCATCGCCAGCGGCAGCAACAGCTCAACGCTGCTGATGCCCGGTTCGGTGGCGCCGAACGGTGCCAGCTTGGCGTCACGCTCATGGGGTTGGTGGTGGCTGGAAATGGCCGAGATCACCCCCGATTTCACCGCAGCGCGCAGGCCCTCGCGGTCGGCGTGGGTGCGTAGCGGTGGCTGGACGTGATACAGGCTGCTGAAGCCGATCAGGGCTTCGTCAGTCAGGATCAACTGGTACAGGGCAACATCCGCGGTCACCTTCAGGCCCCGGGCCTGGGCCTGGGCGATCAGCTCCACACCGCGTGCGCTGGTGAGCTGGCTGAAGTGTGCGCGCACGCCGGTCTGCTCAACCAGCAGCAGATCCCGGGCCAGGGCGACGGTCTCGGCGCTTTCCGGAATGCCCGGCAGGCCAAGGAAGCTGGCGGTCGGACCTTCGTGGGCCAGGCCACCCTCGGCCAGGTCGTGATCCTGTGAGTTGAAAATCACCGTCAGGTCGAAGGTCGCTGCGTAGTCCAGTGCCCGGCACAGGGTGCGGGTGTTGCGGAAACTCTCCAGGCCATTGCCGAAGGCCACGCAACCGGCGTCGCGCAGTGCCACCAGCTCTGCCAGCTGTTCACCGTCCAGGCCTTTGCTCAGGGCGCCAATCGGGAAGACCTTGGTGTTGCCGGCCTCGCGGGCGCGGTCGAGGATCAGCTCGGCCACCGCCGAAGTGTCCAGCACCGGTTTGGTTTTTGGCGGGCAGCACAGGCTGGTCACGCCGCCAGCCGCCGCGGCGCGGGTTTCGCTGACGATCGAGCCTTTGCGGCTGTAACCCGGTTCGCGCAGGGCGACGTTGAGATCGACCAGGCCGGGAGCGGCCACCAAGCCATTGGCGTCGATGGTGTCGACGGCGACAAAACCGGCCGGCGCGGCGCCAAGGGCGACGATCTTGCAGGCTTCAATGTGGATATCGGTTACTTGATCCAGGCCACTGGCTGGATCGATCACGCGGGCACCGAGAATGCTGAGCTTCACTGTGCGTTCTCCTGCTCGAATTGGCGCTGGGCTGTTTGCCCGCTCATGGCCATGGACAGCACGGCCATACGAATGGCGATCCCGTAGGTCACCTGGTTGAGGATCACCGAGTGCGGGCCGTCAGCCACTGCCGACTCGATTTCCACACCACGGTTGATCGGCCCCGGGTGCATCACGATGGCGTCGGGCTTGGCGCCGGCCAGGCGTGCGGTGGTCAGGCCGAACAGGCGGTAGAACTCGCCTTCGCTCGGCAACAGGCCGCCGGTCATGCGTTCACGCTGCAGACGCAACATGATCACCACGTCCACGTCTTTCAGGCCTTCGGTCATGTCGGTGTAGACCTTCACGCCGTATTGCTCGATGCCGATCGGCAGCAGGGTTTTCGGCGCGATCACGCGAATGTCCGGGCAGCCGAGGGTTTTCAGGGCCAGCATGTTCGAGCGCGCGACCCGCGAGTGCAGGATGTCGCCGACGATGGCCACCGAAAGGTTTTCGAAACTGCCCTTGTGCCGGCGGATGGTCAGCATGTCGAGCATGCCCTGGGTCGGGTGCGCGTGACGGCCGTCGCCGCCGTTGATGATCGCCACTTGCGGGCAAACATGCTCGGCGATGAAGTGCGCGGCGCCGGAATCACCGTGGCGCACGACGAACATGTCGGCGGCCATGGCTTCGAGGTTGCGCAGGGTGTCGAGCAGGGTTTCCCCCTTGCTCGCCGAAGATG
Source organism: Pseudomonas sp. S2_H10 (assembly GCF_054668285.1). Lineage (NCBI taxonomy): Bacteria > Pseudomonadati > Pseudomonadota > Gammaproteobacteria > Pseudomonadales > Pseudomonadaceae > Pseudomonas > Pseudomonas sp. S2_H10. Next base: position 3,282,475 of record NZ_CP162754.1, on the reverse strand, counting down.
TCGACACGTTGAGGGTGATTACGTCCGCCGAGAGCCGCTGGGCCGCCAGTTCGAAGGTGGTGCGGGTGCGGGTCGAGTTCTCGAAGAACACGTTGCACACGGTCTTGCCGCGCAGCAACGGGACTTTCTTCACGGCCCGGGCGCCGACTTCGAGGAAGGAGTCGGCGGTGTCGAGGATTTCCGTCAGCAACTCGCGGCGCAAACCGTCGAGCGAGAGGAAGTGGCGCAGCTGGCCCTGATCATTGAGCTGCAGCGGGCGCTTGGTTTCTAGAGGCGTCATCGCGAGGGGGACTCTCAATAGGGCGAATTAAAGGGCGAGGTCTTGCAGTTCGAGCGCGAGCTCCGGGCCGGACAGTTTCACCCGTTCGTGGGCGGCCAGCGACAGGGTGGCACCAACCACGTTCGGGCGGATCGGCAGTTCGCCGGCGTCCAGGTCCAGCATGCACACCAGCGTCACGCTGGCCGGGCGGCCGTAGTCGAACAGTTCGTTCATGGCGGCGCGGATGGTCCGCCCGCTCATCAGCACGTCGTCGATCAGCACCAGGTGCTGGCCTTCGATCTCGAACGGCAGCGCCGAAGGGCGAACCTGCGGGTGCAGGCCGTTCTGGCTGAAATCGTCACGGTAGAAGGACACGTCCAGGGTGCCGAGTGGCTCATCGCTGCCCAGTTCCTTGAGCAGGGCCTGGGCCACCCAGACGCCGCCGGTACGGATGCCGATGAAGCGCGGATCGCTGATGCCACGGTGTTCCAGGTGGGCCTTCAGGCGCGTGGCCATCTGGCTGATCAGTTCGGCGGGATTGGGCAGGCTCATGGTTGCTCCTTCTTGGGCCCGAGCCGGCTTGTGCGGGTGTGGCTCGGGTTGTAGCTAAGTGAGACGCGCGGCGGCTCTTCAGGATTCAAACAGTGCGGTGTTTTCGTCGAGCCAGCCTTGCAGCAGCAGGGCGGCGGCAATGGCATCGACCGGGTTGTCGCGGTAACTGCCTTTCTGCCCGCCACGCGCCAGGCGTTCGCCCTTGGCCTCGTAGGTGGTCAGGCGTTCATCGTGGGTATAGAAGGGCAGGTTGAAGCGGCCGTTCAGGCGCCGGGCGAACTTTTCCGCGCGGGCGCACATGTCACTGGGTGTACCGTCCATGTTCAACGGCAGGCCGACCACCACGGCATCGGGCTTCCATTCCTTGATGAGGGCTTCGAGCTGGTTCCAGTCAGGGATGCCGTTCTGCGCTTTGAGCGTGCACAGCTCGCGGGCCTGGCCGGTCACCACCTGGCCGACCGCAACGCCGATCTGTTTGGTGCCGTAGTCGAATCCGAGAATCAGCCGCAGGGCCATCAGGCGTGCCCCGCCTGGCTGGTCAGCAGGCTGAGGTTGACGCCCAGGTGTTTGGCCGCCGCTTCCAGGCGCAGTTCGCTGCTGGTGTTGAACAGGATATCGGCGTCGAACGGGCAGTTCAGCCAGGCGTTCTGCGCCAGTTCGGCCTCCAGTTGACCGGCTTCCCAACCGGCATAGCCGAGGGCGATCAGGCTTTTTGCCGGGCCGACGCCGTCAGCGATGGCGAACAGGATGTCCTGGGTGGTCGACAGGGCTAACTCGTCTTCCAGATCAACGGTTGCCTGGAACGTCAGCCCCTTGGGGTGAAGGACGAAGCCGCGATCGGTCTGCACCGGGCCGCCGACAAAGATCGGCACATGCTGGCAGAGCGCTGGCGGTTCGATATCCGGGCGTAATTGCTCGAGGATATCGGCCAGGCTCAGCTCTTGCGGACGGTTGACCACCAGCCCCATGGCCCCATTGGCCGTGTGCTCGACGATGTAGGTCAAGGTGTGCGCAAAGTTCGGGTCGGCCATGTGCGGCATGGCGATCAGGAATTGATGCTTGAGGTAGCTGGGGCTGACGTTTTTCATGTGCGCTAGTGTGGCGTTCGAGGGGCGAACTGACAAGCTGGGGATGCATGGGAAATGCCTCAAATCCCCTCTGACGACTTGGATTCCTGTGGGAGCGAGCTTGCTCGCGATGGCGGCCTGGCAGTCGACATCTTTGTTGGATGTGAAGTTGTCATCGCGAGCAAGCTCGCTCCCACAGGGTTTCGGGGGTGGTCAATTGCTGGAGAGTCGGTCGCCGCGGGCGAATTTCCAGGTGCGGATGATCTCCAGCCGGTCTACATCCGACAGATCACCGGTAAAGGGTGCAAACGGCGCCGCCAGCCGCACGATCCGCTGCGCCGCCTGGTCGAGCAGCGGCTGGCCGGAAGACTCCAGCACCAACACCTCGTACAGCGAACCGTCGCGGTTGATCGACACCATCAGGCGCAAGTTGCCGTAGATCTGTTTGCGCCGTGCTTCGTCGGGGTAGTTGAGGTTGCCGATGCGCTCGACCTTCTTGCGCCATTCGTCCTTGTACCAGGCGCCCTTGTCGCGCATGGTCGAGGCCGCACTCAAGCGGTGAATGCGCGGGCGCTTGGCGTACAGCTGCTGTTCGGCGGCCAGTTCCGCTTCGAGGCTGGCGATGTCGCTGGACAATCGTTCGCTGTCGAACGTTGGCGCCTGGACCTGGGGCTTGACCTCGGTCTTGGGTTCCTCGGTCTTGGCGGGGGCTTTTTTCGGCTTCGGCGCCACGGTGGTCACGGCAGCCTTCGGCGGAGCTTCCTGCACTTCAGGCTTGGCGGCCGGTGGTGGCGTGACTTTCTGTACCTTGTTGTCCTGGAATGGCGCGACCTCGGTGGTCTTGGGGATCGCCTTTTTATCCAGGGTGCCGCTGCCTTGCTGATGTTCCTGGGCCAGGAAATCGGCCTTCTCGGGCTTCTTTTCGCTTTTGAAGGTGGCGAGGGTGATTTCCAGGGTTTTACTGATCTGCTTGGGTTCGACCACGGCAAAGCCGATGCCCAACAGCAAGGCCAGGTGGATCAGCGCTGCCAGGAACAGGGTAAAACCAAGGCGATCGGCCGGGCGCACGCCACGATGGGCGAGTTCGGCAGGCAGATCGGACGGGAGGGTCATGACAAGGAAACCAACATCGCGTTTTCACAGGCCGCGCATGATAACGCAATGTTGGTTTGGCTAATCAACGTGCCTTGAGCTTCTGATCGATGGCATCCATCAGCATGCCGCCAATGTCGGTGCCAAATGCATTATCAATCTCGCGAATGCAGGTCGGGCTGGTGACGTTGATCTCGGTCAGGTGCTCGCCGATCACGTCCAAGCCAACGAACAACAGGCCTTTTTTCCGCAGGGTCGGGCCGACTTGCGCGGCGATCCAGCGATCCTTGTCGGTCAGCGGGCGGGCTTCGCCACGGCCGCCGGCGGCGAGGTTGCCACGGGTTTCGCCCTGGGCCGGAATCCGTGCCAGGCAATAATCCACCGGCTCGCCGTCGATCATCAGGATGCGCTTGTCGCCGTCCTTGATGGCCGGCAGGTAGGCCTGGCCCATGATCTGCTGGGCGCCGAGGGCGGTCAGGGTTTCGAGGATCACCGACAGGTTCGGATCGCCCGCGCGGTGACGGAAAATCGAAGTGCCGCCCATGCCGTCCAGCGGCTTGAGGATCACATCACCGTGTTTGGCGGCAAATTCGCGCAGCACGTCGGCCCGGCGGCTGACCACGGTCGGCGGGGTGCACTGCGGGAACAGCGTGGCGAACAGCTTCTCGTTGCAGTCGCGCAGGCTCTGCGGCTTGTTGACCACCAGCACGCCAGCGCGCTCGGCCTGTTCCAGCAAGTAGGTGGAGTAGACGAACTCCATGTCGAACGGCGGATCCTTGCGCATCAGGATCACATCCAGATCGCTCAGCAACGCATCGCTTTCGGCGCCCAGCTCGAACCATTTTTCCGGGTTGGCGAACACCTGCAGCGGACGCATCCGCGCCCTGGCCTGACCTTCACCCTGATACAGGTCGCGCTGCTCCATATAGAACAGCTCCCAGCCACGCTTCTGCGCGGCCAGCAGCATGGCCAGCGAGCTATCCTTTTTATAGGAAATGCTGGCGATAGGGTCCATGACAATCCCGACGCGAACGCTCATTGGGTTTTCCTCGAAATTTTGGGGGCATGTGTCGATCTGTAGGAGCGAGCCTGCTCGCGATGACCTCAAGGACACCGCGGGGTGTCAGGTTTCCCGCGTCATCGTTGACGTCCATCGCGAGCCTGCTCGCTCCTACAATTAAAAGAAGCGATGCCATATAAAAGTGGCGTCAGAGTGGCGCTGAGTGTGTTCCCGGTCAAGGAAAAACCACCTTGCGGGTCAGCCGATAGATTGGTTCTGGAGACTGTGCTAAAAAGGCTGCCATGTCGTGCTGGCCCTTGAGTATCAAGGGTTTCGAGCCGCGTTAACCGGCAAACGGACAAATTGTTTCGCAAAGGCGACGGTAGAGCATTTTATGGAACAGCACCCCAGCGCCTTGAAGGTCATGGTGATCGACGACTCGAAGACGATTCGTCGCACCGCCGAAACGCTGCTCAAGAATGTGGGTTGTGAGGTCATCACGGCCATCGACGGCTTCGATGCCCTGGCCAAGATCGCCGACAACCACCCCGGCATCATCTTTGTCGACATCATGATGCCGCGCCTGGATGGCTACCAGACCTGCGCCCTGATCAAGAACAACAGCGCGTTCAAGTCCACGCCAGTGATTATGCTGTCATCCAAGGATGGCCTGTTCGACAAGGCCAAGGGGCGCATCGTCGGCTCCGACCAGTTTTTGACCAAGCCTTTCAGCAAGGAAGAATTGCTTGATGCGATCCAGGCCCATGTTCCTGGTTTCGCCGCCGTTTTGCCGCAGTAGGACACGCACAGTGACGCTCGGCCATCGGGCCCGGCGCCGACAAGAATGGGGAAGACCATGGCTCGTATTCTGATCGTCGATGATTCGCCGACCGAAATGTACAAACTGACCGGCATGCTGGAAAAGCACGGGCATGAAGTGTTGAAAGCCGAAAACGGCGCCGACGGCGTGGCCCTGGCCCGCCAGGAAAAGCCCGACGCGGTCCTGATGGACATCGTCATGCCCGGCCTCAACGGCTTCCAGGCAACCCGCCAGTTGACCAAGGACCCGGAAACCGGACACATCCCGGTGATCATCATCACCACCAAGGACCAGGATACCGACAAGGTCTGGGGCACGCGCCAGGGCGCCAAGGACTACCTGACCAAACCGGTCGACGAAGACACCCTGATCAAGACGCTGAACAGCGTGCTGGCCGGTTGATCGGCAGGCCATGAACGAGTCGCTGACGGCCTTCGAGCTGCTGCTGCAAATCGATCGACGCTGTCGATTGCTGGCGGCGGACTTGCCGTCCCAGCCGACCCGTCGGGACAACTGGAGCGGCATCGGTTTTCGCCTGGGCGAGCACTGGTACGTTGCGCCCATGAGTGAAGTCAGCGAAGTCTTGCACGAGCCACGCCTGACTCAGCTGCCCGGGGTCAAACCCTGGGTCAAGGGTGTCGCCAACCTGCGCGGGCGATTGCTGCCGGTCATGGATTTGAGCGGCTTCTTCGGGCACGAACTGTCGGCGGTGCGCAGGCAGCGTCGGGTGTTGGTGGTCGAGCATGGCGAGGTGTTTGCCGGGTTGCTGGTCGATGAAGTCTTCGGCCTCCAGCACTTTGCCCAGGACAGCCTGGAGCCGGTGCCGGCAGACGAGTTGAAGGGACCGGTGGCGGCGTTCGTCAAAGGCCGGTTTCAGCGCGAGCAGTGCTGGCAGGTGTTCAGCCCGTTTGCGTTGACGCAGTCCCAGGGGTTCATGAGCGTCGCGGTGTAACCGGAACAACGGAGATCCAGTGTGGGAGCGAGCCTGCTCGCGAAGGCGGTCGAACTGCCAATATGAGTGTCGACTGGTGCATCGCTTTCGCGAGCAGGCTCGCTCCCACAGAGGCGGACCTCAGTAGGCATCAAGGGTGTGGGTTAACAGGCGAGGACCGATGATAAAAGCAAAAGCAGGCAAGCCAATGGAAGGGTCGCGCAGCCGGTCGCAGATCATCGTGCTGTTCATCGCGCTGATCGTCTTCATCATGCTGCTGTTCGCCAACTTCGCGTACCTCAACACCCAGGCTACCTACGACAAACAGTACATCGGCCACGCCGGCGAGCTGCGCGTGCTGTCCCAGCGTATCGCCAAGAACGCCACCGAAGCCGCCGCCGGCAAGGCTGCCGCGTTCAAGTTGCTCAGTGATGCGCGCAACGATTTTGCCCGGCGCTGGGGTTACCTGAAGAAGGGCGACCCGGCCACCAGCCTGCCGCCGGCCCCCGCCGCCGTGCGTCCGGAAATGCGCGCGGTGCAACAGGATTGGGACCGCCTGCTGAAAAACACCGACGCGATTCTCTCCAGCGAACAAACCGTACTGTCGCTGCATCAGGTCGCCGCGACCCTGGCCGAAACCGTGCCGCAGCTGCAGGTCGAGTACGAAAAGGTCGTCGAGATTCTCCTCCAGCGGGGCGCTCCGGCGGCCCAGGTGGCGATGGCCCAGCGCCAGTCGCTGCTGGCCGAGCGGATCCTCGGCGCGGTCAATACGGTGCTGGCCGGCGACGAAAACTCACAGCAGGCCGCCGATGCCTTCGGACGCGACGCGACGCAGTTCGGCAAGGTGCTCAACGGCATGCTCCAGGGCGACCCGGCGCTCAAGGTCAGCCAGGTCGAAGACCGCGACGCCCGTGCGCGGCTCGCGGAAATCTCCGAACTGTTCGAGTTTGTCTCCGGCTCCGTGGACGAAATCCTCGAAACCTCGCCAGAGCTGTTCAAGGTTCGCGAGTCGGCCTCGAACATTTTCAGTCTGTCGCAGACCCTGCTCGACGAAGCCTCGCACCTGGCCAGCGGTTTTGAAAACATGGTCGGCGGGCGCACCACCGACACCATTGGCGGTTATGTGCTGGGCTTGCTGGCGCTGACTTCTATCATCCTGATCGGCCTGGTGATGGTGCGCGAAACCAACCGTCAGTTGCGCGAAACCGCCGAGAAAAACGAGCGTAACCAGAACGCGATCATGCGCCTGCTCGACGAGATCGAAGATCTGGCCGACGGCGACCTCACAGTGACAGCCTCGGTGACCGAAGACTTTACCGGCACCATCGCCGATTCGATCAATTACTCCGTCGACCAGTTGCGCGACCTGGTCGCGACCATCAACCTCACCGCCGGCCAGGTGGCCGCCGCCGTGCAGGAGACCCAGGCCACCGCCATGCACCTGGCCCAGGCGTCGGAACATCAGGCCCAGCAGATTTCCGAGGCTTCGATGGCGATCAACGACATGGCCGAGTCCATCGACCAGGTGTCGGCCAACGCGGCGGAATCTTCGGCGGTTGCCGAGCGCTCGGTGGAAATCGCCAACAAGGGCAACGAGGTGGTGCACAACACCATCCACGGCATGGACAACATTCGCGAGCAAATTCAGGACACCGCCAAGCGCATCAAGCGCCTGGGCGAGTCCTCCCAGGAAATCGGCGACATTGTCAGCCTGATCGATGACATTGCCGACCAGACCAACATCCTTGCCCTCAACGCGGCCATCCAGGCGTCCATGGCCGGTGATGCCGGCCGCGGTTTCGCCGTGGTCGCCGACGAAGTGCAGCGCCTGGCCGAGCGCTCGTCTGCCGCTACCCGGCAGATCGAAACCCTGGTGCGGGCGATCCAGACCGACACCAACGAAGCGGTCATCTCCATGGAACAGACGACGACCGAGGTGGTGCGTGGCGCCCGTCTGGCGCAGGATGCCGGTGTGGCCCTGGAAGAAATCGAGGGCGTGTCGAAGACGCTCGCGGCATTGATCCAGAGCATTTCCAATGCCGCGCAGCAGCAGACCTCGTCGGCCGGGCAGATTTCCCTGACGATGAACGTGATCCAGCAGATCACCTCGCAGACGTCGTCGGGCTCCACCGCCACGGCCGACAGCATCGGCAACCTGGCGAAAATGGCCAGTCAGTTGCGTCGTTCGGTGTCCGGTTTCACCTTGCCGGCTGCCAAGGTGCAGGTTGTGGACAAAGCTTGAACCGCCCATGGGTATCTGAATTGTGATTGGAGTGGTTATGGGTGATCGGCACGACTATGTGGCCCTCGAGTGGGTCAAGGGCGAGATTGCCGAAACGCTGAAACAGGCTCATCACGCGATCGAAACCGTGCTCGATGACCCGCAGGCCGCGCATGCGCTCGATGAATGCCTGGCGTGCATCCATCAGGCCCACGGCAGTTTGCAGATGGTCGAGTTCTACGGCGCGGCGTTGCTCGCCGAAGAAATGGAACAACTGGCCATGGCCTTGCAGGGCAACCGTGTCAGCCATCGCGACGAGGGCTTTCACCTGTTGATGCAGGCCCTTGGGCAGCTGCCGATCTACCTGGACCGCGTGCAAGGCGCGCGCCGCGACTTGCCGCTGGTGGTGTTGCCGTTGATCAACGACCTGCGCAGCGCCCGTGGCGAAAGCCTGTTGTCGGAAACCAGCCTGTTCAGCCCGCAATTGCCCGAGTTGCCAGCGTTGGACGCACAAACGCTGGCGCAGCTGGAACCGGCCGAGTTGCCCGCTGTGCTGCGCAAGCTGCGGCAGATGCTGCAAATGGCGCTGGTCGGCTTCCTGCGTGAGCAAGACAACGACACCAACCTCGATTACCTGGCCAAGGTCTTCACCCGTCTCGAAGCGCTGTGCGCCAATGCGCCCCTGAGCCCGTTGTGGCAGGTGGCATCGGCGCTGGTCGAAGGCATGCGGGGCGGTGCGATTGCCAACAGCCCGGCCTTGCGCAGTCTGTTCAAGGATGCCGACCAGGAACTCAAGCGCCTGCTCGAACAAGGCATGCAGGGTATCAATCAACCGGCCCCGCCGGAGTTGCTCAAGAGTTTGCTGTTCTACATAGCCAAGGCTGAACATCCCACCGGGCAGATGCTGACCATGAAAGAACGCTACTCACTGGACGACGCGCTGCCCGACAGCGCGATGGTCGATGAAGAACGCGCGCGGCTGGCCGGTCCCGACCGTGACGCCATGCGCTCGGTGCTGGCCGCGCTGTGCGAAGAGCTGGTGCGGGTCAAGGAACGTCTGGACCTGTTCGTGCGCAGCGACCGCCAGCACACCTCCGACCTCGACAGCCTGTTGGCACCGCTGCGGCAAATCGCCGATACCCTGGCGGTCCTGGGCTTCGGCCAGCCGCGCAAGGTGATCATCGATCAATTGGCGGTGGTGCTCAGCCTCGCGCAGGGCCAGCGCGAACCCAACGATGCCATTCTCATGGACGTTGCCGGGGCCTTGTTGTACGTCGAAGCGACGCTGGCCGGCATGGTCGGCACCGTGGAGCCGGAAAGCCAGGATGACAACCGCCTGCCGACCACCGACCTGACGCAGATCCATCAGATCGTGATCAAGGAGGCCCGCATCTGCCTGCAGCAGGCCAAGGACATGATCGTCGACTACATCGACGCCGACTGGGACCGCCAGCATTTGCAGGCGCTGCCGGCTTTGCTGACCCAGGTACGTGGCGCGCTGGCGATGATTCCCTTGAGCCGGGCGGCGAGCCTGGTGGAAACCTGCAATCACTTCATTCGCGAGCACCTGTTGCTCGAGCCGGGTCAACCGGGCTGGCAGGAACTGGACAGCCTGGCCGACGTGATCACCAGCATCGAGTACTACCTCGAGCGCCTCAGCGATGACCCGCAGGCGCAGGGTGAGAACCTGCTCGACGTCGCGGAAAAAAGTCTGGCGAGCCTCGGGTTTTTCCCCAGTGAGCAACATGTGCCGGTGCTGGAGGATGTGCTCAACCCGAGCGAAGCCCAGGTCATGCAGATGATGCAGGAGCTGGATGATCCGCAGATCGTCCAGACCCTGGCCGATGTGCTCGCCAGCCCGGTTTCGAGCCTGAACCCGCCCGCGCTGAACACCCCGGGCAGCCTGCTGCCGCCGCCGGCAGGCGAAGAGCCGGTGGACGAGGAGCTGCGTGAGGTGTTCCTCGAGGAAACCGACGAAGTCCTGGAAATCCTCCGCGAGTACTTGCCGCGCTGGTCGGTCAACCCTGACAACCACTCGGCCCTGAGCGAGCTGCGCCGAGCCTTCCATACCCTCAAGGGCAGTGGCCGCATGGTGCGCGCTCTGGTCTTGGGCGAGCTGGCCTGGGCCGTGGAAAACCTGCTCAACCGCGTGCTGGAGAACAGCGTGGAGCCTGGCGCTACGGTGCAGCAACTGATCGGCGATGTGCTGCATCTGCTGCCGGAACTGGTGGCGGAATACGCCGCCAATGCCCAGCGTCAGCGCAACGATGTCGATCAGTTGGCCGCCCGCGCTCATGCCTTGGCCAAGGGCGATGAACCGGTGTCCGATGAGGATACCCAAGACGTCGCGGCCCTCGACCCGCTATTGCTGGAGATCTTCCGCAAAGAAGCCGAAACCCATTTGGGCAGCCTCAATCGCTTCCTCGATCAAGCCGCCGAACATGTGCCGTTGCAGGCCAGCGATGAGTTGCAGCGCGCCTTGCACACCCTCAAGGGCAGCGCCTCCATGGCCGGTGTCTTGCCGATTGCCGAACTGGCCGCACCGCTGGATCAACTGGCCCGGGAATACAAGGCGCACCTGATCGCGCTGGACCTGGATGAGGTCGAATTGCTGCTGGAGGCAGAAGGGCTGTTCCGCCTTGGTTTGCGCCAGCTCAAACGCGATCCGCTGGCGGAAATTCCCGGTGCGCGGAGTTTGATCGAACGCGCCAGGGCACTGCTGGCCGAGCGTCTGGAAAACCTGCTGAATACACCAAACACCGGGCTGCGAATCAAGCGCGACCCGCAACTGATCAACAACTTCCTCGCCCAAGGCATGGACATCCTGCTGGATGCCGAAAGCCTGTTGCAACGCTGGCAGCAACACCCCGGCGAACGTCAGGAACTCAGCGCGCTGCTGGACGAATTGACCACCCTCGGCGAAGGCGCCCATCTGGCCGACCTGCACCCGGTGGATGAGCTGTGCGAAGCGTTGCTCGACCTGTACGGTGCGGTGGAAGAAAGCAGCCTCGCGGTCAGCGAGCGCTTTTTCCATGAAGCACAGGCAGCCCACGAAGCGCTGATCAACATGCTCGACGAACTGGCCGCCGGCCAGGAAGTCAGCCCGCAACCGCAACGGATCAGAGCCTTGCGCGAGCTGCTCGACGAGAGTCTCGACCCGTCGGCCATGGGCCTGATCCGCAGCGATGGCAGCCGCACCCTGAGCATCCGCGAACTGGGCGCAGCCACCGCCGATCTAGCGCACACGCTACCCCCTGCACCTGTAGGAGCGAGCCCGCTCGCGATGGACGCTAACGATGACGCGCTGTCATTGGATAAACGCGGCGCCGGTGAGCCCATCGCTGGCAAGTCGGATCGCCGCACCGCAGCTCCTACAGAGGACCGAGTTGTCGGCGTGGACGATGAAATCGTTGCGATCTTCCTCGAAGAAGCAGTGGATATCCTCGAAAGCGCCGGTCAGGCCTTGCAGCGCTGGTTGCGCGATTCGGACAACGCCGCGCCACTGTCGTCCCTGCAACGGGATTTGCACACCCTCAAGGGCGGCGCGCGCATGGCCGAAGTCGGGCCGGTCGGCGATCTGGCCCATGAGCTGGAAAGCCTTTACCAAGGCCTGGTGGACCGTCGATACGCCTTCAGCGATGCACTGGCAGCGCTGCTGCAACAGAGCCATGAGCGACTGGCGTTGTACCTTGAACAGTTGCAGCGCCACCAGCCACTGAACGATTCCCTCGAGCTGATCGAAGCCATTCGTGCCTACCGTCAAGGTCATGCGGGTGTCGCCGAGGCGGCCCGGCAAGCGACCGCTAACGACTCGGCCGGACACGATCCGGAGTTGCTGGAGATCTTCCTCGAGGAAGGTTTCGACATCATCGAAAGCTCCGGTGCGGCGCTGGAACGCTGGCAGGCCCAGCCCTCGAGTCGTCAGGAAGTGGAAACCCTGCTGCGTGACCTGCACACCCTCAAGGGTGGCGCGCGCATGGTGGAAATCGCCGCGATTGGCGATCTGGCCCATGAGTTGGAGTTCCTCTACGAAGGCCTGTCCACCGGTGTGCTGCAACCGACGCAAGCGTTGTTCGCGCTGTTGCAGCGCAGCCATGACCGCCTGGCGCAGATGCTCGACGCGGCCCGCGCCGGTGAGCCGATGCCGCCGGCCGACCGCTTGATCGATGCGATCAAGAACTTCAGCCACCCGACCGTGCCTGAAGCCCACGTACCGGTTGCACCGCCGGTCACGCCCAAGGCCGAACCGGTGGCGCCGCCGTCCGATGCCGGGGCAGACATGGTCAAGGTCTCGGCGGAGCTCCTCGATGACCTGGTCAACCTGGCGGGTGAAACATCGATTTTCCGTGGCCGCATCGAACAGCAAGTCAACGATGCGCACATCGCCCTGAGCGAGATGGAGACCACCATCGAGCGTATGCGCGACCAGTTGCGCCGCCTCGATACCGAAACCCAGGGACGGATCCTCAGCCGCCAGCAAGTCGACGCCGAACGCCTGGGCTACGAAGAATTCGACCCGCTGGAAATGGACCGCCATTCACAGTTGCAGCAGTTGTCCCGGGCGTTGTTCGAATCCGCCTCGGATTTGCTCGACCTCAAGGAAACCCTCGAGCGGCGCAATCATGATGCGGAGAACCTGCTGCAACAGCAGGGCCGCATCAACACCGAATTGCAGGAAGGCCTGATGCGCACGCGCATGGTGCCGTTCGAACGGATGGTCCCGCGGTTGCAGCGCATCGTCCGGCAGGTGGCCGGCGAGCTGGGCAAGGACGTGGATTTCATCGTCGATAACGCCGAAGGCGAGATGGATCGCAACGTCCTCGAACGCATGGCCGCGCCGCTGGAGCACATGCTGCGCAACGCCGTCGACCACGGACTGGAGTCCGTCGAGGCGCGGTTGGCGGCGGGAAAACCGGCCAAGGGCAGGATCACCCTCGATCTGCTGCGCGAAGGTGGCGACATCATTTTCGACATCCGCGACGACGGCGCCGGTGTGCCGCTGGACGCGGTACGGCGCAAGGCGATCAAGCGCGGCCTGCTCGCTCCGGACAGCATCATCAGTGATCACGACGTGTTGCAGTTCATCCTGCAACCGGGGTTTTCCACCGCCGAGAAAATCACCCAGATCTCCGGGCGCGGCGTCGGCATGGACGTGGTGCACGAAGAGGTGCGGCAACTGGGCGGCACCATGAGCATCGACTCGGTGCCGGGGCAGGGCGTGCATTTTCGCATTCGCCTGCCGTTCACCGTATCGGTCAACCGGGCGCTGATGGTGCAGTGCGGCGAGGACCAGTACGCGATCCCGCTCAATACCATCGACGGCATCGTTCGCGTGCTGCCCATTGAACTCGAAGGGTATTTCCGTTTCGATTCGCCGACCTACGAATATGCCGGGCAACGTTACGAACTGTGCTATCTGGGTGAGCTGCTGAAAACCAGTCCGCGCCCGAAACTGTTGGGCCAGACCCTGCCGTTGCCGGTGCTGCTGGTGCAGTGCAATGAACGGCATATCGCGGTGCAGGTGGATGCCATGGCCGGCACCCGCGAGATCGTGGTCAAGAGCCTGGGGCCACAGTTTGCCGCGGTGCAAGGGGTGTCCGGGGCGACGATTCTCGGCGATGGCCGGGTGGTGCTGATTCTGGATTTGCTGGCGCCGATCCGCGCCATGCAGGCCCGCGTACCCCAGCGTCCGGCGGGGCAGGAAGTCGAGGCCGAACCGCATCGGCCGCTGCTGGTGATGGTGGTCGACGACTCGGTCACCGTGCGCAAGGTCACCAGCCGCTTGCTCGAACGCCACGGCATGAGCGTGCTGACCGCCAAGGACGGGGTCGATGCCATGCTGCTGCTGGAAGAGCACATGCCTGACCTGATGCTGCTGGACATCGAGATGCCGCGCATGGATGGCTTCGAAGTCGCGGCCCAGGTGCGCAGCGACGAACGCCTGCAACACCTGCCGATCATCATGATCACTTCCCGTACCGGACAGAAACACCGCGATCGGGCCATGGCCATCGGCGTCAACGACTACCTTGGCAAGCCGTACCAGGAATCGGTGCTGCTCGAAAGCATCGCCTTGTGGAGCAAGACCCATGCTTGAGCACCGCACCAGCAACCTCACCGGCCTGCTGCTGCCGTTGGCCGACCGCAACCTGATCCTGCCCAACGTCGCCGTTGCCGAGCTGATCGATTACCAGCCACCGGGGACCTTCGACCTCGACACGCCGCCGTGGTACCTGGGCCTGGTGACGTGGCGCGACCGGCAGATTCCGCTGCTGAGTTTCGAGTCGGCCTGCGGGCAGAAAATCGTCATTGGCGAGCGTGCGCGGATTGTCATCCTCAACACCCTCGGCGGGCGCCCCGAACTGAAATTCATCGCGCTGCTGGTGCAGGGCATTCCGCGCTCCTGCAAGCTCGACAGTCAGTTGAGTTATGTGGACGTGCCGTTGTGTGCGCTGGAGCAGGCGGCGGTGCAGGTGGGCGAGCAGGTGGCCAAGGTGCCGGATTTGTTGGCGCTGGAGGGGTTGTTGGTGGATGCCGGGTTGATCAATTGATCCCGATTCAGCGGCGATTTGACCGGCCTCATCGCGGGCAAGCCCGCTCCCAAAGTTGATCTGTGGTGAACACAAAACCTGTGGGAGCGGGCTTGCCCGCGATGGCGTCAGTCCAGACAACCATTACCCTAAGCGTAACGATCCACCACTCTGCTTGATTGATGCCCCCACCCAACACTCCTAAGGTAGCTCCACGACAGCGAACCCGTGGAGTGGTCATGACAACAACAATATCCCCCGACTCGCGATGGACGCGGCGGCGCCGCGAAAAGCAGCGGCGTCTCGAGCTGGTGCGAGGTCTTGCCGACGGTGTGGTGTTGCCCACCGACAACATCGTCGCGGCGCTGGAAGCGTTGATCCTGCCGGGCGACCGTGTGGTGCTCGAAGGCAACAACCAGAAGCAGGCGGATTTCCTTTCGCGTTCCCTGGCCAAGGCCGATCCCGCGAAGCTGCATGACCTGCACATGATCATGCCCAGCGTCGGCCGCGCCGAGCACCTGGACCTGTTCGAACGCGGCATCGCCCGCAAGCTCGATTTCTCTTTTGCCGGCACCCAAAGCCTGCGCATCAGCCAGTTGCTTGAAGACGGCCTGCTGGAAATCGGCGCGATCCACACCTACATCGAACTCTACGCACGGCTGGTGGTAGACCTGATTCCCAACGTCGTGCTCTCGGCCGGTTTCATGGCCGACCGCGCCGGCAACATCTACACCGGGCCGAGCACCGAAGACACCCCGGCACTGATCGAGCCGGCGGCCTTCAGCGACGGCATCGTCATCGTCCAGGTCAATCAACTGGTGGACGACGTCAGCGACCTGCCACGGGTAGATATCCCCGCTTCCTGGGTCGACTTCGTGGTGGTGGCCGACAAGCCGTTCTACATCGAACCGCTGTTCACCCGCGACCCACGGCACATCAAGCCGGTGCACGTGCTGATGGCGATGATGGCGATCCGCGGGATCTACGAAAAACACAACGTGCAGTCCCTCAACCACGGCATCGGCTTCAACACCGCTGCCATCGAGTTGATCCTGCCGACTTACGGCGAATCCCTCGGCCTCAAAGGCAAGATCTGCCGCAACTGGACGCTCAACCCGCACCCGACGCTGATCCCGGCGATTGAAAGCGGTTGGGTCGAAAGCGTGCATTGCTTCGGCACCGAACTGGGGATGGAGAACTACATTGCGGCGCGTCCGGATGTGTTTTTCACCGGGCGCGACGGCTCCCTGCGTTCGAACCGGATGTTCAGCCAGCTGGCCGGGCAATACGCGGTGGACCTGTTCATCGGCGCGACGTTGCAGGTCGATGGCGACGGCCATTCCTCCACCGTGACCCGTGGGCGCCTGGCCGGCTTCGGCGGCGCACCGAACATGGGCCACGACCCGCGCGGTCGTCGCCACGGCACGCCAGCCTGGCTCGACATGCGCAATACCGACGTGGCCGAGCCGATGCTCGAACGCGGCAAGAAACTCGTGGTGCAGATGGTCGAGACCTTCCAGGAGGGCGGCAAGCCGACTTTCGTTGAAACCCTCGATGCTGTCGATGTGGCGAAGAAAAGCGGCATGCCGCTGGCGCCGATCATGGTCTACGGCGACGACGTGACCCACCTGTTGACCGAAGAAGGCATCGCCTACCTGTACAAGGCGCGCTCGCTGGAAGAACGCCAGGCGATGATCGCCGCCGTTGCCGGGGTGACCGCCATCGGCCTGCGTCACAACCCCAAAGACACCGCGCGCATGCGCCGCGAAGGCCTGATCGCCTTGCCCGAAGACCTCGGCATCCGCCGCACCGACGCCACTCGCGAACTGCTCGCGGCGAAAAGCGTGGCCGATCTGGTGGAGTGGTCCGGTGGCCTCTACAACCCGCCCGCCAAGTTCAGGAGCTGGTAATGCACGCACTTAACCTGCAACCGAAAAACCTGAGCCTGGCCGAACGACTGGCGGACCTGGCGGTGGATGCACTGATCGACGAGGCTGACCTGTCGCCGAAACCGGCACTGGTCGACCGTCGCGGCAATGGCGCCCACACCGATTTGCACCTGGGGCTGATGCACGCTTCGGCGTTATCGTTGTGGCCGGCCTTCAAGGAAATGGCTCAAGCCGCCATCGAGTTCGGCGAAGTCGGCTTGCCGCTGCGCGAAGCCGTTGGCCGCATCGGACGTGAAGGCGAGCAAGCGATGCTCGACACCACCGGTGGCGTGAACACCCATCGCGGGGCGATCTGGGCCTTGGGCCTGTTGATCACTGCCGCAGCACTGGAACCTCAATCCTGCAATGCCAACAGCGTGGCGATACGTGCTGCGCGGCTGGCCCTGCTCGACGACCGTTTTGCTCCACGCCCGCTCAGTCACGGTGCGCAAGTCGCCCAACGTTACGGCGCTCGCGGCGCCCGTGAAGAAGCGCAACTGGGTTTCCCGGCTGTGACCCAACGGGCCCTGCCACAACTGCTGCGCAGTCGTGCAGCCGGTCATGGCGAACAGAACGCCCGGCTCGACGCGCTGCTGGCGATCATGACGAATCTGGCCGACACCTGCGTGCTGTATCGCGCAGGCGAAGAAGGCCTGCACACCATGCAGGAGGGTGCCCGGGCGGTGCTCGATGCGGGTGGCAGTGCCAGCCTCGCCGGGCGTCGCCGCCTGCATGAGCTGGACCAACAACTCATCGCGTTGAATGCCTCGCCCGGCGGTGCTGCCGACCTGCTCGCAGCCTGCCTGTTCATCGACCGTATCGAGTCTGGCGACGGCCTTATCCAGGGAGCGTTTTGATGGAAACCTTATCCTTTGAATTCCCCGCCGGGCAGCCGCCACGCGGTCGTACCCTGGTGGGTTGTGTCGGCTCTGGCGATCTGGAAGTGCTGATCGAACCAGGCCAGGCCGGCAAGCTGACGATCAACGTGCAGACCTCGGTCAATGGCAGCGAACAACGCTGGCAGCATCTGTTCGCACGGATGTTCGACGGCCAGACGCCGCCGGCGATGGATATCGACATCCACGATTTCGGGGCGACACCCGGCGTGGTGCGCTTGCGTCTGGAACAGGGCTTCGAGGAGATCGGCCATGACTGACAGCGCATCCCTGCTGAACAAGCACAGCTTCGTCGAACTCGGTGCCCGGCAACGGGCCAAGGCCCTGCTCGACGCCGGCACCTTCCGCGAACTGCTCGACCCGTTCCAGCGCATCATGTCGCCATGGCTGTCGCGCCAGGGCGTGGTGCCGCAAGCCGATGACGGCGTGGTCATCGCCAAGGGCAGCTTCAATGGTTTGCCGGTGGTGATTGCGGCCATCGAAGGTGCGTTCCAGGGCGGCAGCCTCGGTGAAGTCGGCGGAGCAAAAATTGCCGGCGCACTGGAACTGGCCGCCGAAGACAACCGCAACGGCATCCCGACCCGCGCCGTGCTGCTGCTGGAAACCGGTGGCGTGCGGTTGCAGGAAGCCAACCTCGGCCTGGCGGCGATTGCCGACATCCACGCGGCGATTGTCGATTTGCAGCAGTACCAGCCCGTGGTCGGTGTGGTGGCGGGCAGCGTCGGTTGCTTTGGCGGCATGTCGATTGCCGCCGGGTTGTGCAGTTATCTGTTGGTGACCCAGGAAGCGCGACTCGGCCTGAACGGTCCGCAGGTGATCGAACAGGAAGCCGGACTCGAAGAATACGACTCCCGCGACCGGCCCTTCATCTGGAGCCTGACCGGTGGCGAGCAACGTTTCGCCAGTGGCCTGGTGGATCGCTATGTTGCCGACGACGTGGCGCAGATCCGCCAGCAGGTGGGCGAGTTACTCCAGCAAGGTTTGCCGGCGCAACCGCGCAGTCATCAGACTGAACTGTTCCTGCAACGGTTGGCGCGTCTGGATGCCGAACCGCAAATCGAGCCGTCCGTGGTTCGCGATCTGTACCAAGGAGAACGCCCATGAACTCGTATTCCCTACGCGGATTGAACTGGTTCAACGCCTTGAGTGCCGGGGCGAAAGCGGTCGAAGGTTTGCCGGCTTCGCTGAAAGTCGCGGACGGTACGCTGGGCGATCAGCCTGTGCGTTTCATCGCGGTAGTGGCTGACCCGCAAAACCGCTTCGTCCGTGCCCGCAACGGCGAGGTGGGGCTGCTCGAAGGCTGGGGTCTGGCCAAGGCGGTGGATGAAGTCATCGCCGCCGATCAGGACAAGGCACACAAACGCGCCCTGATCGCCATCGTCGACGTGCCGAGCCAGGCCTACGGTCGACGCGAGGAAGCCCTGGGCATTCATCAGGCGCTGGCCGCTGCGGCGGACAGCTATGCCCGTGCCCGCCTGGCCGGCCATGCGGTCATCGGTTTGCTGGTGGGCAAAGCCATGTCCGGGGCGTTTCTGGCCCACGGTTATCAGGCCAATCGCCTGATCGCCCTGCGCGATCCGGGGGTGATGGTGCATGCGATGGGCAAGGCGTCGGCGGCGCGGGTGACCTTGCGCAGTGTCGAAGAGCTCGAAGCCCTGGCGGCCAGCGTGCCGCCGATGGCCTACGACATCGACAGCTATGCCAGCCTCGGATTGCTGTGGGAAACCCTGTCGGTGGAGCAGATCGAACAACCGACGGCGGCGGATCTGGCGCGGGTGACCGATTGCCTGCATCAGGCGATTGGCGATGTGGCCGCCGGTGGTCGTGATCTGAGCGGTCGCCTCGGTGCGAGTAATCGTGCGGCCTCGAGCAAGGTTCGCCAGTTGCTGAGAGCGCAGTGGTGAGCACGCTACTGGCTCACGACCTGCTGTGGGGCATGACCCCGCAGCAGTTGCCTGCGGATGCGCCTGCCTGGGTGATCGACTCGATCAGTGCCGGCCAGCCGGTGGTGGTCCGTCGCGCCTTGAGCGCGGCGGGGCAGGTGGCGGTGGGCGTGCGCGGGCCGTTGCGCGAGCAGCGATTTGCAACCTTCATGGACGTCGCCGCCATCACCCGGCAGGTGCGGCCGGAAGAACTCCGCCATGTTCAAGGCCAGCGTGATTTCCCGGCGTTGCGGGCCTTGGCGCAACTGCGCTCGCACCTTGATGACTGTGGTTGGGCCTGGGGTGTCAGCGGCAGTGCCGGGTTCGAGTTGGCCAGTGGATTTGACGCTTTGCACGAGGGCAGCGACCTCGACCTGATCCTGCGTACGCCGAGTCCGTTGAGTCGTGTCGATGCCCAGGCGCTGGTGGCCGTTCTCGACACAAGCGTGTGCCGCGTGGACCTGCAATTGCAGACGCCGCTTGGCGCCGTTGCCTTGCGCGAATGGGCCGGCGCTTCGTCGCGGGTCCTGCTGAAAAGTGCCATTCAAGCCACTCTGGTCACTGACCCGTGGAATCCACAGGAGCAAGCCGCGTGAGCCGCTTGCTGGTGTTCCCCGGCCAGGGTGCGCAGCAACCCGGCATGCTGGCGCGTTTGCCTCGGGAAACGCTGACCGAGGCGAGCGACGTGCTCGGTGAAGATGTCACGCGGCTGGATTGCGCCGAGGCGTTGCAGTCGACGAGAGCGGTTCAGCTTTGCCTGCTGATCGCCGGTGTCGCCGCTTCACGCCAGTTGGACATGACC
Organism: Pseudomonas sp. S2_H10; assembly: GCF_054668285.1. Classification (NCBI taxonomy): domain Bacteria; kingdom Pseudomonadati; phylum Pseudomonadota; class Gammaproteobacteria; order Pseudomonadales; family Pseudomonadaceae; genus Pseudomonas; species Pseudomonas sp. S2_H10. The sequence goes on along the minus strand of NZ_CP162754.1, from coordinate 3,262,455 downwards.
CCGGACTACGTGGCCGGTCTGTCGATCGGCGCCTACCCGGCCGCAGTGGTGGCTGGCGCCCTGGGTTTCAGCGATGCGCTGCATCTGGTCAGCCTGCGCGGTGAGTTGATGCAGCAGGCTTATCCACAGGGCTACGGCATGACCGCGATCATCGGTCTGGACCTGGCCACGGTGGAAGGATTGCTGGCCCGGGTGCACAGCGCGCAAATGCCGGTTTATCTGGCCAATATCAACGCCGATAACCAACTGGTGATTGCCGGTAGCGACGCGGCGATGAAAGCGGTGGCGGAGTTGGCGAAAGGTTGCGGGGCTGGCTTGGCCAAGCGACTGGCAGTGAGCGTGCCCTCCCACTGCCCGTTGCTTGAGGTGCCCGCGCAACGCCTGGCCGAAGCCTTCGCCCAAGTACCGATGGAAACACCGAAGATCGGTTACCTGAGCGGCAGTCGCGCGCGACCGCTGATCAAGCCTGAAGCCTTGCGTGACGACCTGGCCTTCAACATGTGCCGCATCGTCGATTGGCGCGGCACGGTACAAAGCGCTTACGAGCGCGGGGTACGTCTACAGATCGAACTGCCGCCCGGTGCGGTGCTGACCGGGCTGGCGCGCCGGGTGTTCGAGCAGGGCTCCGTGATTGCCTTCGACGGTGCCCGGCTCGATACCTTGCAGGCGCTGATGCGTGAGGAGGGAAGCCGCCACTCTTAAATCACCGACTCAGGCTTCGAACAACAAAAACAACATTCGAAAGGCACTTTGAGGACTACAACAATGATTATTTACGGTGTGGCGCTGTTGGCGATCTGTACGCTCGCAGGGGTGATCATGGGGGACATGCTCGGTGTGTTGCTGGGCGTGAAGTCAAACGTCGGCGGTGTCGGGATCGCGATGATCCTGCTGATTTGCGCACGGTTGTGGATGCACAAGCGTGGCGGCATGACCAAGGATTGTGAGCTGGGCGTCGGTTTCTGGGGCGCCATGTACATCCCGGTAGTCGTTGCCATGGCGGCGCAGCAGAACGTGGTCACGGCGCTGCATGGTGGCCCGGTGGCGGTGTTGGCGGCGATCGGTTCTGTGGTGATCTGCGGCTGCACCATTGCCCTGATCAGCCGGACGCACAAAGGCGAACCCTTGCCCGATGAGCCGGTGGATGTAACGCCGGTTGGCGCACCGGCAGGAGGTCGCTGATATGTGGGATCTCATCAAGAACGGTCTGGAACACAACGGTCTGGTCACCGCATTCGCCTTTGTCGGCGTGATCATGTGGGTGTCAGTGGTGATCTCCAAACGCCTGACCTTCGGGCGCATCCACGGCTCGGCAATTGCCATCGTCATCGGCCTGGTGCTGGCCTGGGTCGGCGGCACGATGACCGGCGGGCAAAAAGGCCTGGCGGACTTGACGCTGTTTTCCGGCATCGGCCTGATGGGCGGTGCCATGTTGCGGGACTTCGCCATCGTTGCCACGGCATTCGAGGTGCAGGCCACCGAAGCGAAAAAGGCTGGATTGATCGGTGTGATTGCGCTGCTGCTGGGCACCGTACTGCCGTTTATTGTCGGCGCGTGCATGGCCTGGGTCTTCGGTTACCGCGATGCGGTGAGCATGACCACCATCGGCGCCGGTGCGGTGACCTACATCGTCGGCCCGGTGACGGGAGCTGCGATTGGCGCCAGCTCCGATGTGGTGGCGCTGTCGATTGCCACGGGCCTGATCAAGGCGATCCTGGTGATGGTCGGCACACCGATGGCGGCGCGCTGGATGGGCCTGGATAACCCGCGCTCGGCGATGGTGTTCGGTGGGTTGGCCGGGACTGTCAGTGGCGTGACCGCCGGGCTGGCGGCGACGGATCGGCGCCTGGTGCCTTATGGCGCGCTGACTGCGACCTTCCACACCGGGCTTGGCTGTCTGCTCGGGCCTTCGTTGTTGTACTTCATTGTTCGCGGGATTGTTGGGTAAGTCTCGGTATCTTCGCTGATTGTATCGACGTCATCGCGAGCAAGCTCGCTCCCACAGGGACAGCGCAGTTCCTGTGGGAGCGTGGCTTGCCCGCGATGCAGGCGACGCGGTTTCAGACTTGCCGATTGGCATACATCCGACACTCCGCCAGCAACGCCAGCAGATTCGGATCACGCTCCTTGGCCTTCAGGAACACCACGCCAATGTGCTGCTGCAACCGGTACTTTTCCTGCAACGGGATCAGCTTCACCCGGTTCTCGTACACCGCCGCAATCCGCCCCGGCAGCAACGCATAACCCACACCCGAACTGACCATGCTCAACAAGGTGAAGATGTCGTTGACCTGCATCGCCACCTTCGGCTCGAACCCTGCCTGCTCGAATACCCGCTTGCCGTCCTGATGGGTGGCGAAGCCCTGGGTCAGGGTGATGAAGGTTTCGTCGCGGACTTCGGCCAGGTCGACTTCGGTTCGCTGGGCAAACTTCGAGTCGGCGGGGGTGGCGAGGAATATGTCGTCGGAAAACAGCGGGATCTGCTCGCAATCCGGATCGTTGACAGTCTCGTCCAGCGACACCAGGGCCGCATCGACTTCCATGTTCTTGAGCTTGTAGAGCAGGTCGATGTTGGAGCCCAGAATCAGGTCGATGTTGAGTTCGCTGCGGCGGATCTTCAGGCCCATGATCAGCTGCGGCACGGTCTTCACCGTCAGTGAATACAGTGAACCCAGCTTGAAACGTTCGGCCGAGAACCCGGCGGCTTCGCGGGTCAGGCGCACACTTTCGACCACATCCTGAATCAGCTTCTGCGCCCGCTCCTCCAGCACATACGCGCTTTCCAGCGGCGTCAGGTTACGGCCTTCGTGCTTGAACAAGGGGCAGCGCAGGGCGCTTTCCAGGGAATGGATCGCCCGATGCACACTCACATTGCTGGTCTGCAGCTCGGCAGCGGCCCGCGCCAGATTGCCGGTGCGCATGAAGGCCAGGAACACCTCGAGTTTTTTCAGGGTCAACTCTTCATCGATCAGCATGGGGTGGACTCTTTTTCGTATCGGTCGATTGTGCCCAATTTCGCCGGGCCCGTCGTACGGAAACATTGTGCTTTTACGCTCCAGGGCTGAGCCTTGCGCATTGCGGTGATGAAACTCGAGGGGAGCACCACATGTATCACGGGGAAAGACTGAACGCCTGGACGCATCTGTTCGGGGCAGTGGCGGCGTTTGTCGGCGGGGTGTGGCTGATTGTGCTGGCCAGCCTCGACGGCAGCCCGTGGAAGATCGTCAGCATGGCGATCTACGCCTTTACGTTGCTGGTGCTGTACAGCGCATCGACCGTGTACCACAGCGTGCGCGGGCGCAAGAAAGCGATCATGCAGAAGGTCGATCACTTTTCGATCTACCTGCTGATCGCCGGCAGCTACACGCCGTTCTGCCTGGTGACCTTGCGCGGGCCATGGGGCTGGACCTTGTTCGGGATCGTCTGGGGGCTGGCGCTGATCGGCATCCTGCAGGAGATCAAGCCGCGTTCGGAGGCGCGGATTCTGTCGATCGTGATTTATGCGGTGATGGGCTGGATCGTGCTGGTGGCGGTCAAGCCGCTGCTCGCGGCGCTGGGTGGCGCCGGATTTGCGTGGCTGGCCTCGGGCGGTGTGTTGTACACCGTGGGGATTATCTTTTTTGCCCTGGACGACCGGCTGCGCCATGCCCACGGGATCTGGCATCTGTTCGTGATCGCGGGGAGTTTGCTGCACTTTGTGGCGATTTTCTTTTATGTGCTTTAGACCGCGTAACGGCTATCGCCAGCAAGCCGGCTCCTACAGGATTGATGTCGGTCACGGTGTTGGCGGCAACCCGATACCTGTGGGAGCTGGCTTGCCAGCGATGGGGCTCTAGAAATCTCCCCAAAGCTGCTGAGCCACCGCCAGTGCAACAACCGGCGCGGTCTCGGTGCGCAATACCCGAGGGCCGAGGCGGGCGGCGTGGAAGCCGCCGGACTTGGCCTGATCCACCTCGGCATCTGACAATCCGCCTTCCGGTCCGATCAAAAACGCCAGTGTCGCGGGCTTCGCATGACTTACCAACGGCTCAGCCACCGGATGCAGCACCAGCTTCAATTCGGCTTCGGTCTGCTTCAACCAGTCAGCCAGCAACAGTGGCGGATGAATCACCGGTACCCGTGAACGCCCGCATTGCTCGCAAGCGCTGATCGCCACCTGGCGCCAGTGCAGCAGGCGTTTGTCGGCGCGTTCGTCCTTGAGCCGGACTTCGCAGCGCTCGGTGAAGATCGGGGTGATTTCAGTGACGCCCAGTTCCGTGGCTTTCTGAATCGCCCAGTCCATGCGCTCGCCACGGGACAGGCCCTGGCCGAGATGGATCTGCAGCGGCGACTCGATCTGCCCGGCGAAGCTTTCATCGATCTGCACCACCACGCGCTTTTTGCCGACTTCGACCAGCCGGGCGCGAAACTCCTGGCCCGAGCCGTCGAACAGTTGCAACGCATCGCCCTCGGCCATGCGCAGCACGCGGCTGATGTAGTGGGCTTGGGCTTCGGGCAGCTCGTGCTCGCCGGTGCTCAGGGGGGCGTCGATGAAGAAGCGGGACAGTCTCATGCGGGATCTCAGGAAGGGTGTTGATCATTTGAATCGGTGTCGACTTCATCGCGGGCAAGCCCGCTCCCACATGGACTACATCAATCCTGTGGGAGCGGGCTTGCCCGCGATGACGGCAGTCCGCTCACCGCTGAAGCTTAGGTGAACTCAATCAGCCCGGATCACGGAACCCCGGATGGAAGTCCTTCGGCACCGCCACGCTGACGCTGTCACGGGTGGCAATGTCGATCCCTTCGCTGGCCACTTCGGCAAGGAAGTCGATCTGCTCCGGAGTGATCACATAGGGCGGCAGGAAGTACACCACGCTACCCAACGGACGCAGTAAAGCACCGCGCTCCAGGGCATGCTGGAACACCTTGAGGCCGCGACGTTCCTGCCATGGATAAGCCTCTTTGCTGGCCTTGTCCTTGACCATCTCGATGGCCAGCACCATGCCGGTCTGGCGCACTTCCGAAACATTCGGGTGATCGACCAGATGCGCGGTAGACGAAGCCATGCGCTGCGCCAGGGCCTTGTTGTTCTCGATGACGTTGTCTTCTTCGAAGATGTCCAGGGTCGCCAGTGCCGCCGCGCACGCCAGCGGGTTGCCGGTGTAGCTGTGCGAGTGCAGGAAGGCGCGCAGGGTCGGGTAGTCGTCGTAGAAGGCGCTGTAGACTTCGTCGGTGGTCAGGCACGCCGCCAGTGGCAGATAACCGCCGGTCAGGGCCTTGGACAGGCACAGGAAGTCCGGGCGGATGCCAGCCTGTTCACAGGCGAACATCGTCCCGGTGCGACCGAAGCCGACGGCGATTTCATCGTGGATCAGGTGCACGCCGTAGCGGTCGCAGGCTTCGCGCAGCAGCTTGAGGTACACCGGGTGGTACATGCGCATGCCACCGGCGCCCTGGATCAGCGGCTCGACGATCACCGCCGCGACCGTGTCGTGGTTTTCCGCGAGGGTCTGCTCCATGGCCGCGAACATGTTGCGCGAGTGCTCTTCCCAGCTCATGCCCTCGGGGCGCAGGTAGCAATCCGGGCTCGGCACCTTGATGGTGTCCAGCAACAGCGCTTTGTAGGTCTCGGTGAACAGCGGCACGTCGCCCACCGACATCGCCGCCATGGTTTCGCCGTGGTAGCTGTTGGTCAGGGTGACGAAGCGCTTCTTGTTCGGTTGACCGCGGTTGAGCCAGTAGTGAAAGCTCATTTTCAGCGCGACTTCGATGCAGGACGAACCGTTATCGGCGTAGAAGCACCGGGTCAGGCCTTCCGGCGTCATCTTCACCAGCCGTTCGGACAGCTCGATCACCGGCTGATGACTGAAACCGGCGAGGATCACATGTTCAAGCTGATCGACCTGATCCTTGATGCGCTGGTTGATCCGCGGGTTGGCGTGCCCGAACACATTGACCCACCAGGAGCTGACCGCGTCGAGGTAGCGTTTGCCTTCGAAATCTTCCAGCCACACGCCTTCCCCACGCTTGATCGGGATCAGCGGCAGTTGTTCGTGATCTTTCATCTGGGTGCAGGGATGCCACAGCACGGCGAGATCGCGTTGCATCCACTGATTATTCAGGCCCATTTTCACTCTCCTGGAGGCGGTCCGTGACCAGCGCGGACAAACAATCGCGCAAGCCTATGCAATGCGTGCCACGGGGACAACCCATTGTGTCGAATCAGCTACTTTGCCCGGGCCGATAGACGTTGCTGGCGGGTGTTTGAAGGCTGACGTATCCTTCGCGGTTCTTGAGCCGTCTGGCTCGTAAAAACTGCTGTTTTCCTCGTGTGATTCCGGAGTTCGCTGAATGTCTGTCGGTTGGCTGCGCGCCTGTGCGCTGGTGATGTTGGGGCTGTTCAGCGTATCTGCGCTGGCCAAGGATAAAACCGCGATCGTGATCGGCGGCGGCCTGTCGGGCCTGACGGCCGCGTACGAACTGCAGAACAAGGGCTGGCAGGTCACCTTGCTGGAAGCGCGCTCGAGCCTGGGCGGCCGTTCCGGCATGGCCACCAGCGAGTGGATCGGCAACGACAAGACCCAGCCGGTGCTGAACAAGTACGTATCGAACTTCAAGCTGAGCACCACGCCGGCCCCTGAGTTCGTGCGAAGCCCAGGCTACCTGATCGATGGCGAGTTTTTCTCCGCCGCCGACCTGGCGACCAAGCAGCCAGCCACCGCCGAGGCGCTCAAGCGATTCGACAAGACCGTGGACGATCTGGCGCGCTCGATCGACGACCCGCTGAACCCGGCCGCCAACAACACGCTGCACGCGCTGGACCAGATCAACGTGTCGAGCTGGCTCGACAAGCAGAACCTGCCGGCCACCGCTCGTCAGTTGATCAACCAGCAGATCCGTACCCGCTACGATGAACCTTCGCGCTTGTCGCTGCTGTACTTCGCGCAGCAAAGCCGCGTCTACCGTGGCGTCTCCGATCGTGACCTGCGTGCTTCGCGCCTGGTGGGTGGCAGCCAGGTGCTGGCCCAGGCCCTGGTCAAACAGTTGAAAGTCATCAAGACCAATGCTCCGGTCTCGGCGATCATTCAGGACAAGGACGGCGTGACCGTCAAAGTCGACAGCGTCGGTTATCAGGCGGACTACGTCGTGCTGGCCGTGCCACTGCGCGCCCTGAACAAGATCCAGATGACCCCGGCGCTGGACGCTCAGCACCTGGCGGCGATCAAGGGCACCAACTACGGCTGGCGCGACCAGATCATGCTGAAGTTCAAGACGCCGGTGTGGGAGTCCAAGGCGCGCATGTCCGGCGAGATCTACAGCAACACCGGCCTGGGCATGTTGTGGATCGAGCCTGCCCTGAAGGGCGGTGCCAACGTGGTGATCAACCTGTCCGGCGACAACGCGCGGGTGATGCAGGCGTTCGGCGACAAGCAGATGGTCGATCAGGTGTTGATCCGTCTGCATGCGTTCTATCCGCAGGCTCGCGGTTCGTTCACCGGCTATGAAATCCGTCGCTACAGCACCGACCCATCGACTGGCGGTGCCTACCTGGCCTTCGGTCCCGGTCAGATCAGCAAGTTCTGGCGCCTGTGGGAACGCCCGATCCAGCGCGTGACCTTCGCTGGCGAACACACCGACACCCTGTATCCGGGCACTCTGGAAGGCGCGCTGCGCACTGGCCAGCGTGCCGCCAGCCAGGTTGAAGACCTGGCGGCTGGCAAGTCGTTCGAACCTGCGAAAGTGGGCGCGGCCGCCGCAGCGGCGGGCGCTGGTGCGGCAGCGGCGAAGAAAGGCAATTTCTTCAGCAACCTGTTCGGCGGCTCCGACGACGAGAAGAAGCCAGAGCCGGTCAAGGCCCCTGAGCCGGTTGCACCGCCAGCTCCGGCACCCGCCCCGGCTCCGGCCGCTGCACCGACCCCGGTGGAAGCACCGAAGCCTGCGGCACCGGTAAAAGCCGAGCCGGCCAAGAAGGCACCGGCGAAACCGGCTGCCAAGACCGAGACGAAAAAAGCCCCGGCCAAAGCTCCCGCCAAGAAAGCTGAACCGGCGAAGAAGCCAGCGGCCAAAGCTGCTGCAACCCCGGCAACGGTTACCAAGGCGCAGTAAGCCCGGGATCAAAAAAACGCGGCAGAAATGCCGCGTTTTTTTATGCCCGCAGAAATCCGGGTTCACAATCGAATAAACCTTCTGCGGGAAGTGTTATTGAATTGGGCTACATTTTTGTACACACATTGGCCGTTAATCTTTTCTTAACTCGCCTGTTTCAGACTCTTGATCGTATTTCTCGATATTTCAAAGCAAAATTTTCCGCTTTAATTCGATAGATAACTCGATAGTCTTGGGCCAGCACTTACAGGGATCTGGGCAATGCAGCTACGTAACTCTACCTCCCGCTATGGCTGGGTCAGCATCTTCATGCACTGGGGCGTGGCTCTGGCCGTGTTCGGTTTGTTCGCCCTTGGGCTGTGGATGGTCGACTTGGGTTACTACGACCCGTGGCGCAAGGCAGGGCCGGATCTGCACAAGAGCATTGGCTTGATCCTGCTGGGTGTCATGGTGCTGCGGGTGTTGTGGCGTTTGGTCAGCCCGCCGCCGCCGACCTTGACCAGCTACAGCCGCATGACGCGTCTGGGCGCGAAATTCGGCCATGTCTTTCTGTATCTCTGTCTGTTCGCCGTGATGATTGCCGGTTACCTGATTTCCACCGCAGAAGGTGCCGGGATTCCGCTGTTCGACTGGTTTGAAGTACCTGCCGTGATTTCCGGACTACCGGACCAGGCAGATAACGCCGGTGCGATTCATCTCTACCTGGCATGGGCGCTGGTAATTTTTTCCGGCCTCCATGCGTTGGCAGCATTGAAGCATCACTTTATCGACCGTGATGTGACCCTCAAGCGAATGCTGGGTCGCAAAGCCTGAAGTTCAACCTCGACTCCCAAGGAAAACAAAGCATGTTGAAAAAGACTCTCGCCGCTCTGGCAATCGGTTCTGCTGTTCTGTCTGCCAACGTGATGGCGGCTGACTACACCGTCGACAAGGAAGGCCAGCACGCCTTCGTCGACTTCAAGATCAGCCACCTGGGCTACAGCTACATCACCGGTACCTTCAAGGACATCGACGGCAAGTTCAGCTTCGACGCTGCCAAGCCCGAAGACAGCAAGATCGAGTTCAACGTGAACACCGCCAGCGTTTTCACCAACAACGCCGAACGTGACAAGCACATTTCCAGCAAAGATTTCCTGAAAGTGGCTGATTTCCCCAAGGCTACCTTCAAGTCCACCAGCGTTAAATCCACTGGCAAAAACGCCGCTGGCAAAGACACTGCAGACGTGAACGGCGACCTGACGATTGCTGGCGTAACCAAGCCGGTCGTGGTCAAGGCCACCTTCCTGGGTGAAGGCAAGGATCCATGGGGCGGCTACCGTGCTGGCTTCGAGGGCACCACCAGCATCAAGCGTTCCGATTTCGGCAAGATGATGGACCTGGGTCCACAGTCCGACGCAGTCGACCTGTACATTACGTTTGAAGGTGTTAAAGCGAAATAATGTTAAGACCGTAGGAGCCGGCTTGCTGGCGATGGCGTCTTCCGAGACACGGCAGAAACCGAGTTGCCCCAATCGCCAGCAAGCCGGCTCCCACAGGTTTTTCGCCATAAAAAAATGCCCCGACTCTTTCGAGCCGGGGCATTTTTCATTGCGGCGATAACTCAGCGATTGCGGGTCAGCAGCGCTGGTTTTTCACCACGAGGACGGCTTGGCAGTTGATCCAGCTGCTCAGGTGTCGGGAAGCGGTCAGCCTTCGACTCCTTGTGCATGATCTTCGGCGCGGGACCACGCGGGTTCTGCACAGCCGGTTCCGAACGAGGCTGCTCGTCGCGGGCCGGACGGCGATTGCGCGAGTCTTCGCGGCGGGCCTGGCCGTCGCGCGGTGCGCCACTGCGAGGGCCGCTGCGCTTGGCGGGTGGCGTACCGGTGGTGGCGCCATCGCTGTTGCGTGGACCGTTCTGGCGACCCTGTGGTTTGCCGCCACGTGGTGCGCCCGAGCCTGCTGCCGTGCCTTGTGCCGGAGCACCCGGACGACGGCCACGGCCCTGGGCTGGTTTCTGCTGCGGGACGTAGTCGACGCGGTTACCGAAGTTATCGACATCGTCGTCCAGGAACTCGTCCGGAGCACGGTCAGCAGCAGCGCGTGGCGGCTGGCTTGGCTGACGCTGTTCGCGGGCCGGGGTGCCTTCGCGTGGCTTCTGCTGGCGGGCAGGGCGCTCGCCGCGTTCGCCGGCGGGTTTTTCCTTGCCCTTGTCCTTGCCTTTGTCCTTGCGACCGCTACCGCCGCCACCGCCATTCGGACCGTCGCCGCGCGGGCCACGTGGATTGCGCGGGTTGCGCATGTCCGGACGCTCGCGAACTTCAGGTTTTTCCGCTTCGATGGTGCTGGCATCGAAGCCCATCAGGTCGCCGTCGGCGATTTTCTGCTTGGTCATGCGTTCGATGCTTTTCAGCAGTTTTTCTTCGTCCGGGGCCACCAGCGAGATCGCCTCGCCCGAACGACCGGCACGGCCGGTACGGCCGATACGGTGCACGTAGTCTTCATCGACGTTCGGCAGTTCGAAGTTGACCACGTGTGGCAACTGGTCGATGTCCAGGCCGCGGGCGGCGATGTCGGTGGCCACCAGGATGCGCACGGTGCCGGCCTTGAAGTCGGCCAGGGCTTTGGTGCGGGCGTTCTGGCTCTTGTTGCCATGGATCGCGACGGCGCTCAGGCCGTGTTTGTCCAGGTACTCGGCCAGACGGTTGGCGCCGTGCTTGGTGCGGGTGAACACCAGCACCTGTTCCCAGGCGCCAGCGGTGATCAGGTGGGCCAGCAAGGCACGCTTGTGGCTGGCCGGCAGGCGGAATACGCGCTGCTCGATGCGCTCGACCGTGGTGTTCGGCGGCGTGACTTCGATGCGTTCCGGGTTGTGCAGCAGTTTGCCGGCGAGGTCGGTGATGTCCTTGGAGAAGGTCGCCGAGAACAACAGGTTCTGGCGTTTGGCCGGCAGACGCGCCAGCACTTTCTTCACGTCATGGACAAAACCCATGTCGAGCATGCGGTCGGCTTCGTCCAGCACGAGGATTTCCACGTGGGACAGGTCGACGCTGCCTTGGCCGGCCAGGTCGAGCAGGCGGCCAGGGCAGGCCACCAGCACGTCTACGCCGCGGGACATGGCCTGAACCTGCGGGTTCATGCCAACGCCACCGAAGATGCAGGCGCTGACGAACTTCAGGTCACGGGCATAGACCTTGAAGCTTTCATGCACTTGCGCTGCGAGTTCGCGAGTCGGGGTCAGGACCAGCACGCGCGGTTGGCGCGGGCCGTGACGCTGGGATTTGTCCGGGTGACCGTTGGGGAACAACCGCTCCAGGATCGGAAGGGCGAAACCGCCGGTTTTACCAGTACCTGTCTGTGCCGCGACCATCAGGTCGCGACCTTGCAACACGGCGGGAATGGCCCGCTGTTGCACCGGAGTAGGCTCGGTATAGCCCGCCGCCTCGATGGCGCGGACTAAAGCCTCGGAGAGACCGAGGGAAGCAAAGGACATGAGTAATCCTGTTCTAGTTAGGGCTTGGCCCAATGGGAGTCTTGCCTGGCGCGAATCGCGTTTAAGAGGACGCAATCCCGTCCGGTCCTGCCGGGTCTCGAAGGCTCGCCTGCAAGCGCTCGCGCGGGCTGAAAGCTGCGCAGTAGCGGGGTTGAGATGCCTTTAACGATTCCGGGCGTCCGGGCGTGAGCCTGGCGGGAAGGCCGGAGTATAACAGAGCAATCACTGTGCGCCGCTTTCCTGCTGCTCAACGGTTTTTTCCGTGGCGGCCGTGGTCTTGTCAGTCTTGACGCTGGCGCCCGGTTCGGCACCGTAGCGCGCGCTCAGTTCAGCGTAGGCGGGCTCGCGCTTGAAACGCTTGAGTTCGGCGCCGAAGCGCTGCACCAGCAGATCCATGCCCGCATTGCGCCGCACCGCGAGAAACTGGCTTTGCTGGCTGATGATCGTGGGGTTTTCGGTGATCTTGTCGCGGATGCCCAGTTCATCGAGCAAATGCTGGCCGACCCGGCGGTCGGTAATCAACAGGTCAATGCGCCCGCGCACCAGTTTGCCGAAGTTGGCCTCATGGGTGGGGGCGGGCTCGCGGGTGAACAGCGTCGAATCGCTGAAGTCCTTGCTGTACAGGTAACCCGGCGAGGTGCCGATGGTCAGGCCGCGCAGGTCATCGAGGGTGCGAAACGGATGGGGCCGGTCATTGGCGTAGAACATCACGAACTGCACTTCAGACAGCGGTTCGCTGGGGTAGAGCAGGGTCGCATCACGCTCATCACTGTGAAAAATGTCCAGCGCGCCATCCGCCTGCCCGGTTTCAAGCATCGACAGGCAGCGTTTCCATGGGAGGAACTGCCACTCCACTTCGATGCCCAGGCGCTTGAAGACAATGGCGGTGGTTTCGTAGTCCAGGCCCAGTGATTTACCGTTGACTTCGTACACATATGGCGCCCACGGCTCCGTGACAATGCGCAACTTCTCGCCCCGGGCGGCGAAGCTCAGGCAAGTGAAGACAAGCAGGGTGATTAACTGCGTGATCAAAGGCATGGGCTGAGATTACGACGAGAAGCCGCAAAGAGCCAGAAACTGACCGCAGATGCTCTAAGTCCGTGGATTGCCGCACATTATCAGTGCGTTGAAAGCAAAAGATCGCAGCGTACGACAGTTCCTACAGGAGCTGCCGAAGGCTGCGATCTTCTGTTCTTGCGTCGACGATTTTTAGCGAGGCAGCTTCAGGTTATTCCACACCGCCAGGCTCGCTTCAGCCTGGTTCAGCGTGTAGAAGTGCAGCCCTGGAGCGCCGCCCTGCAGCAGTTGTTCGCACATCTCGGTGATGACTTGTTCGCCAAAGCGTTGAATGCTCTGAGTGTCGTCGCCGTAGGCTTCCAGTTGCTTGCGGATCCAGCGCGGGATTTCCGCACCGCAGGCATCGGAAAAGCGCGCGAGCTTGCTGTAGTTGGTGATCGGCATGATGCCCGGCACGATCGGAATGTTCACGCCCAGCGCCCGTACGCGTTCCACGAAGTAGAAGTAGCAGTCGGCGTTGAAGAAGTACTGGGTGATCGCACTGTCGGCGCCGGCGTTGGCCTTGCGCACGAAGTTGGCGACATCGTCTTCGAAGTTGCGCGCTTGCGGATGCATTTCCGGGTAGGCGGCGACTTCGATGTGGAAATGATCGCCGGTTTCTTCACGAATGAATTCCACCAGGTCGTTGGCGTGGCGCATTTCGCCACTGGCCATGCCCATGCCCGAAGGCAGGTCACCGCGCAGGGCAACGATGCGCTTGATGCCGGCAGCCTTGTACTGGGCCAGCAGGCCGCGCAGGTCGTCCTTGCTGTCGCCCACGCAGGACAGGTGCGGAGCGGCGGGGATTTTGACTTCGCTTTCGAGCTGCAACACGGTGTTCAGCGTGCGATCACGGGTCGAACCGCCGGCGCCGTAGGTGCAGGAAAAGAAATCGGGGTTGTAGGTAGCCAGCTGGCGGGCAGTGGCGAGCAGCTTTTCATGCCCAGCATCGGTCTTCGTAGGGAAGAATTCGAAGCTGTAGCGACGATCTTGGGACATGGTCATACCCTTTGAAACGCGTAAGCCTGAGGGGCCGGTTTGTCCGCATTCGCCAGCAAGCCGGCTCCTACAGGATTTACGTCGTACCGTCATGTTGCGTACGACTTCTCACTTGTAGGAGCCGGCTTGCTGGCGATGCAGGCAACGCGGTGTATCAGAACACCGCTATTGCCGATCAGCGGATCAGTAGCGGTAAGCGTGCGGCTTGAACGGACCTTCGACGGTCACACCGATGTAGTCGGCCTGGGTCTTGGTCAGTTGAGTCACAACGCCGCCGAAGCCACGGACCATTTCCAGGGCCACTTCTTCGTCGAGTTTCTTTGGCAGTACTTCAACGGTCAGGCGCTCGGCCTTCTGGGCTGGCGACAGGTCGGCGTACTTCTGGCCGAACAGGAAGATCTGAGCCAGAACCTGGTTGGCGAACGAGCCGTCCATGATGCGGCTCGGGTGGCCGGTGGCGTTGCCCAGGTTAACCAGACGGCCTTCGGCCAGCAGGATCAGGTAGTCGTCGTTCTGAGGGTCGAAATCACCAGCGCCGGTGCGGTGGATCTTGTGCACCTGTGGCTTCACTTCTTCCCATGCCCAGTTCTTGCGCATGAAAGCGGTGTCGATTTCGTTGTCGAAGTGGCCGATGTTGCAGACAACAGCGCGCTTCTTCAGGGCCTTGAGCATGTTCGAATCGCAAACATTGACGTTGCCGGTGGTGGTCACGATCAGGTCGATCTTGCCCAGCAGTGCCTTGTCGATGCTTGCTTCAGTACCGTTGTTGATACCGTCGATGAACGGCGATACCACTTCGAAACCGTCCATGCAGGCTTGCATGGCGCAGATCGGGTCGACTTCGGAGACCTTGACGATCATGCCTTCCTGACGCAGGGACTGGGCGGAACCCTTGCCCACGTCACCGTAGCCGATCACCAGCGCTTGCTTGCCGGACAGCAGGTGGTCGGTGCCGCGCTTGATCGCATCGTTCAGGCTGTGACGGCAGCCGTACTTGTTGTCGTTCTTGCTCTTGGTTACGGAGTCGTTGACGTTGATGGCCGGGATTTTCAGCTCGCCCTTGGCCAGCATGTCCAGCAGGCGGTGCACGCCGGTGGTGGTTTCTTCGGTCACGCCGTGGACGCGTTCCAGAACGGCTGGGTACTTCTTGTGCAGCAGCTCGGTCAGGTCGCCGCCGTCGTCGAGGATCATGTTGGCATCCCAAGGCGCGCCATCTTTCAGGATGGTTTGCTCCAGGCACCACTCGTACTCTTCTTCGGTTTCACCTTTCCAGGCGAAAACCGGGATGCCGGCAGCGGCGATGGCAGCGGCAGCCTGGTCCTGAGTCGAGAAAATATTGCAGGACGACCAGCGTACTTCGGCACCCAGGGCAACCAGGGTTTCGATCAGCACGGCGGTCTGAATGGTCATGTGGATGCAGCCGAGGATCTTCGCGCCCTTGAGCGGTTGCTCGGCGGAGTACTTGTTGCGCAGGCCCATCAGTGCCGGCATTTCGGATTCGGCGATGATGGTTTCGCGACGGCCCCAGGCAGCCAGGGACATGTCGGCGACTTTGTAATCGTTAAAATCTGCAGGCGTGATAACAGCGCTCATGAAGAGCCTCCATTCGTAATGTATGCGAATGGGCGCCGTTGTGCGTTTAGTGTCTGGCCTAAGGCCAGGCAACGCCCCATCCGAGCCTGACAGGTCTAGCCTGCTGCAGCGCCCCTCGGACAGGTGGCGGGAAAACGGTATCAAGTGATGATGACCGTTTTGAAACGGTGGCGATTATAGCGGGCTATGCTGATCTTCCAAAGCGTTTCTGTCAGTCAATGTCCGAACGGTAATCGAGACCATAGTCGATGCCCAATAGAGCTCTGGGTCGGGCTCTGCCATGATGGTCAGCATCATTCGGCAAGACGCTCAGGAGTGAATATGAATTTCCACACCCGTAAATGGGTAAAACCCGAAGACCTCAACCCCAACGGCACGTTGTTCGGCGGCAGCCTGCTGCGCTGGATCGACGAAGAGGCGGCGATCTATGCCATCGTCCAGTTGGGCAACCAGCGTGTAGTGACCAAGTACATTTCCGAAATCAACTTCGTCAGCGCCTCGCGCCAGGGCGACATCATCGAACTGGGCATCACCGCCACCGAGTTCGGCCGCACCTCGATCACCCTGACGTGCGAAGTGCGCAACAAGATCACCCGCAAGAGCATCCTCACCGTTGAGAAAATGGTCTTCGTGAACCTCGGTGAAGACGGCCTGCCGGCACCTCATGGCCGGACCGAGATCAAGTACGTCAAGGACCAGTTCCAGGACGATGACGCCGGCTCGTAATGCGAGCCCTGTGGGAGCTGGCTTGCCAGCGATAGCGCAATTGGCGACACCACGAAAACCAAGGTGAACCCATCGCCGGCAAGCCGGCTCCTACAGAGGCGGTTTCATTCCAACGAATGAACAGTCGTGACCCCCGCAGTGTCGTAGCTAAATAGCCCGCCACCGGTTGCGCATCCCATGAACTCGGCACACGACGGCAAGACCCCGAACCTTTCGGCGCAAGAAGAGCACGAAGTCGAAAAGAACCAGCCGCCCCGCGCCGCGGTATTGCACGAGATCATTCGCGCTCAAGGCGACCAGGAACTGGAGCGCAGCATTGCGGCGTTGTGGTGGTCGGCGCTGGCGGCGGGGTTGACCATGGGCCTGTCGCTGATGGGCATGGGATTGCTCAATTCGCGTCTGCCGGACGGCGAAGGATTCAAGGTCATTGCCAGCTTCGGTTACTGCGCCGGTTTTCTCGCGGTGATCCTGGCCCGCCAGCAACTGTTCACCGAAAACACCCTGACGGCTGTCCTGCCGGTGATGACCAAACCGACGCTGACCAATTTCGGCCGTCTGCTGCGGCTATGGACGGTGGTGCTGATCGGCAACCTCTGCGGCACCTTGCTGGTGGCGTACGTGATGCTGGAGCTGCCGATTTTCGACAGCAAGACCGACGTCGCCTTCCTCGATATCGGCCGCAAGGTCATGGAAAACCATGCCAGCCAGATGTTCGCCAAGGGCATCGTTTCCGGGTGGATGATCGCCACCATGGTCTGGATGATTCCGTCCATGGAGAGCGCCAAGATGTGGATCATCATCCTCATCACCTACCTCATGGCGCTGGGGGACTTCACTCACATCGTGGTCGGTTCGCTGGAGGTCTCGTATCTGGTGTTTGCCGGTGAGTTGCCGTGGAGTGATTTCTGGCTGGTGTTCGCCGCGCCGACGCTGGCGGGGAACATCATCGGTGGCAGTTTTATTTTCGCGCTGATCAGCCATGCGCAGATTCGCAGCGAGAGCGGTCCGCCGAAGGCTGATAAACCAGACTCCGGCGCACCCCGCGAGGATGACTCGGGCAGCAAGGGAAAATAGTTTCAGGCCTTGAGTGGCGGGCTGGCCGATTCTGCTGACGGTTCGCTTTGCGGCGCCTTGAGCTGGCCCTCCCAGCGCGCGATGACCAATGGTGCCAGCGCATTACCCAGCACATTGAGCGCGGTGACCGGCATGTCCATCAAGCGGTAGACGCCGGCAATGATCGCCACACCTTCCACCGGCAATCCGGCAGCGGTGAGTGTTGCCGTCAGGATAATGAACATGAAACCCGGCACACCGGCCGCGCCTTTTGACGTCAAGACCATGATCAATACGAGCATTGCCTGATCAGCCAGGCCGAGGTCGATGCCGTAAGCCTGGGCGATGAACAGCGTGCCCAACCCTGCGAACAGTGATGCGCCATCCAGATTGAACGAGTAACCCAACGGAATCACCATGCTGGTAATCGGGCGCGGTGCCCCATAGCGCTCCATTTTCTCGATCAGCTGCGGCATCACTGTGGCCGATGCGGCGCTGCTGTACGCCAACAGCAGTTCACTGCGTATTTCCCGAATCAGGTGGAAAAAGTGGATTCCGGCCATTCGCGCCACCACCCCCAACACGCACAGTGCGAACACCAACACCGCCACATAAGTGATGCCAATCAGCTTAGCCAGTGGTAGCAAGGCATTAAGACCGAAGCTGGCCACGGTTACGCCGATCAGGCCGAAAATGCCGATCGGCGAATAGTGCATGACCAGGTGAGTGACCTTGAACATGGTGTCTGAAATCGCCTGCATCACAGCGATCAGAGGCGCCTTCTGCTGCTCGGGCAGCATTGACAAGGCGCAGCCGAACAGAATGGCGAAAAACAGCACTGACAGCAGTTTGCCTTGAGACATGGCCAGTACGATGTTGTCGGGAGCGATGTTGACCAAGGTTCGGCCCAGGTTCTGTGTTTCGCCCGTGGAAGCGAGGCCGGTGACGGGGGCTTGCAAGGTGCTGCTGAAGTCCGCGCCAGCGCCGGGCTGGAATACGTTGCCGACGATCAGCCCGAAAACGATGGCAATGCTAGTGATTGTGAAGAAATACACCAGCGTCTTTATCCCGACCCGACCCAGCGCTTTGGTACTGCCAGCGCCGGCAATACCGACGACCATGCAGGCAAAGACCAGCGGTACGACGATCATTTTCATCAGCCTGATAAACAGATCCCCTGCCGGTTGCAGCAGATTGTCGATGAACCACGTCTTGTGTTCGGGAAACTGGTTGAGAAGGATGCCGACGATGATCCCGGCGGCGAGCCCGATCATGATGCGCGTGACAAGGCTGGTGGGATTTTTTGTGCTCATGGTGTGCCCCTTTTTTGTTGTGTTTGTTGGGGTTGGAATCAGTGCGCGAACAGGCCGCTGAAGTCTTTGAATCCTTTGACTTCGATCGGGTTGCCGCTGGGGTCGAGGAAGAACATCGTGCGTTGCTCGCCGGGTTCGCCAGCAAAACGGATCACCGGCGGGATTTCGAAAACGGTGCCTAGGCCTGTCAGGCGGTCGGCCAATGTCAGCCATTCTTCCAACGGCAGCACGACACCGATGTGCGGCATCAATACCTTGTGCTCGCCAACTTGCCCGGTGCGAGTGGTGGCGAACGGTGTACCCAGGTGCAATGAGATCTGATTGCCGAAAAATTCGAAGTCGACCCAAGTCTCTGAGCGGCGGCCCTCAGTGCAGCCCAACACATCTCGATAAAAATCCCGCGCCTGTTCCAGGTCGCAAACATGGTATGCAGCGTGAAAAGGTCTGTTCATGTGATAGTCCTGCGTGAAGGAGCACTCAGGGTAAACAGGCCGTGCGACGGAGCAAAACGGCTTCGCCTTGTTCTGAGCGAAAGGAAAACTTATGGATGTGCGCTTTCTTCAAAGCCTGATCGCCGTAGTTGAAACCGGTTCGATTGCTGCTGCCGCGCGCCGCGAAAACCGCACGGCGGCGGCGATCAGTCAGCGGGTTCAGGCGCTCGAGCGATCGCTCGGTTATGCCTTGTTGCTGCGCACCGCGCATAGCGCACGACCCTCGGATCAATGTCTGCTGGTGCTGCCGCAAATCAGGGCGATCATCGAACAGACGCAGGCGCTGCAAAACGATATGCACCACGATGCTCTGACGGGAGAAGTGAAGATCGGCGCGATTTCGACGGCGCTGACGGGTGTGTTGCCGGGGCTGATCGAGCGATTGGCGTTATCGGCGCCGGCGCTGAAACTGAAGATCACGCCGGGTGATTCAAAAAGCCTTTACGAGAAAGTACTGACAGGAGAACTGGACGCGGCGATTCTGGTCAGGCCGCCGTTTCAACCACCGAAGGCTTTGGCGCTGACAGTGTTGAGGGTGGAGCCATTGATTCTGGTTGCCCCGGCCACACACGCCGGCCAGTCGCTGGAAACGCTGCTACGCGTAGGCCCGTTCATTCGTTACGACGCGCGCTCATGGGGCGGAAAAATTGCTCAGCGATATCTCGATGAACAGGCGATCGAGCCCGATGTACTCTGTGAGCTGGATGCGTTGGAGACCATCGTCATGTTGGTCACGCAGGGGATGGGGGTATCGCTGGTGCCGCAATGGGCCGGAATGGCGTTGGACGGGATGTGTGTATTGCCGGTAGGGGATGGGCAGCGTTATTCGCGGGAACTGGTGGTGATGTACGGCTCGACGCCGCACCGCCCGTTGGCGATGCGGCATCTGCTCGAATTGCTCTGCGACCCACAACCCAATCAGCCGGACACATTGACCGCAACCGCGCCCCGACGTTGCCGGTAGATGAAGTACAGCGCAGTCAACACCGTGAGCCCGCCGACCAACGCACCCGTCCACGGCAGATCCGCCAGGTCGGCGCCGCTGGCCACCACTAATCCACCAATCCATGCCCCGGCCGCGTTGCCGAGGTTGAACGCGCTCTGGTTCAGGGTCGAGCCGAGGTTCGGCGCTTCATGGGCCTGATCGATGATCAGCAGTTGCAGGATCGGGCACAGGGCGAAGGCGAACGTCCCCCACAGCACCAGTGTGATCGCCGCCGGGATTGCCGAATGACTGGTTTGCGTGAATGCCGCCAGCACCACCAGCACCGCCAGCGCCATGCCCACCAGCGAAGGCAGCAAGCGGCTGTCCGCCAGACGACCACCGAGCATGCTGCCGGCGGTCAAGCCAACGCCGAACAACAACAGCATGAGGGTGACGCCGTGGGGGCTGACGCCGGTGATGTCCTGCAGGATCGGCGCGATGTAGGTAAACACGCTGAACAGGCTGGTTGAGGCCAGCACACTCATGCCCAGGGCCAACAGTACGTTGGCCTTGCCCAGCACCTTGAACTCGCTGGCCAGGTTGGCTTTGTCCATCGCGATGTTTTTCGGCAGCCAGACCCACTGCGCAATGGCCGCCAGCACACCGATCACCGACACCGCCCAGAAGGTCGAGCGCCAACCGGCGTATTGCCCGAGCGCGGTGCCCAGTGGCACGCCGAGCACGTTGGCCAGGGTCAGGCCGGTGAACATCATGGCAATCGCCTGGGCGCGTTTGTTCGGTGCGACCAACCCGGCGGCGACCACCGAGCCGATGCCGAAAAATGCGCCGTGGCACAGCGCGGTGATCACTCGCGCGGCCATCAGCGTCGCGTAGTTCGGCGCCAGGGCGCAGAGTATGTTGCCGAGGATGAACATCAGCGTCATGCCCAGCAGCGTGGCCTTGCGCGGCATGTTGGCGGTGCCGACGGCGAGGACCGGTGCGCCGAACACCACGCCCAGGGCATAGCCGGTGATCAGCAGCCCGGCATCGGGAATGCTCACGCCGAGGTCGCGGGCGACGTCGGGCAGCAGGCCCATGATGACGAATTCAGTGGTGCCGATGCCGAAAGCGGCAACAGCGAGGGCAAGCAAGGCGAGTGGCATGCGCAAGGTCTCTGTCGGTAGTCTTGACGCTGTGATCAGGCATACGCAGGCCGACGACCGTACTCGATGAGAGCGGGCCGGGCAGAATTTTTATTGGAATTAGTCTGTGCGCAACTGAGTGCGGCGTGGTCGCTTGCAGTATAAACAGCCACTGACATATGGCGAATCAATTCTCTATCGCCTTTGTGGGAGCCGGCTTGCCGGCGATGGCGTTCTTAAGGTCGCCATCGCCAGCAAGCCGGTTCCTACAGAGGGGCGGGACAAAATAAGGAGTGTGCCGTGTTTGCGACGGCGTTGGTGTTGGTGGCGGCGCTGTTGCATGCGGCGTGGAATACCCTGATCAAATTCAGTGCGGAGCGGCTGTTGGTGGTGGCCTGCATGGACAGCGTGGCGCTGCTCTTTGTCGCGCTGATGCTGCCGTTCCTGAGCATGCCGCCACTGGAGATCTGGCCGTGGATCCTGGCATCGGCGGCGTTCGAGCTGCTCTATCGCTATTTGCTGATACAGGCCTATCGGGTCGGCGACCTCGGGTTGGTTTATCCGCTGATGCGCGGTCTGTCACCGTTGGTGGTGCTGGCACTGACGCTGATCTTTGCCGGGGAGGTACTGACCCATCAGCAGATTTTCGGCATCCTGCTGATCCCGTTCGGCATGCTGTGCCTGCTCTGGCAGGGTGGCGGCGGTGCACGGTTGCCGTGGTCGATGTTGCCGGTGGTGGCGTTGATCGGCCTGTGCATCGGTAGCTACACCTACATCGACGGTCAGGCGTTGCGGCGCTGGTCCCATCCGCTGGATTACCTGGTCTGGGTCACGTTGCTGAGCGCCTGGCCGTTTCCGTTGCTGGCCTGGGTACGCAAGCGTCCGGCATTCAAGTTGTTCTGGCGTGAGCAGTGGCGGCTGGGCCTGGCGGTCGGGTTCTGCGTGTTGTTCAGCTACGCTCTGGTGCTGTGGGCGATGCAGATGGGCTCGATTGCCGAGGCCGCCGCGTTGCGCGAGATCAGTGTGATCCTGGTGGTGCTGTTCGGCATGCGTTACCTGAAAGAACCGTTTGGCGGACCGCGGCTACTCGCCTGTAGCCTTGTGATGATCGGCATACTGGTGATGAAATTTTGATCACCGTCGATGGAATCGATTTTCTATAACGTGAAGAAGGGACTGCTTTATGACGGTTGCTCTGTGGTGCATTTTGATCGCGATTTTCCTGCCGTATGTGTGCACGGCCGTGGCGAAGGTCAGCGGCGGATACGGTTTGAGACACAATCATGACCCACGAGGGTTTCTCGACTCACTGGAGGGTTTGGGCAAGCGGGCGAATGCGGCGCAGCTGAACAGTTTTGAAGTGACACCGGCGTTTGCCGCCGCGGTAATCGTGGCGCACCTGGCGGGCAACGCTGAATTGGTGACAATCAATGTGTTGTCGGTGCTGTTCATCACCAGCCGTCTGCTCTACATCATTTTCTATCTGACGGACCTGGCGGCGCTGCGGTCGTTGATGTGGTTCGTGGGGATGGGGCTGATCGTGAGTTTTTTTGTGGTGTCGGCCTGATAGATCATCAGGGTTTTTAGCGGCCTCATCGCGGCAAAAACTGTAGGAGCCGGCTTGCTGGCGATAGCGGGGTGTCAGGCAACGTCGTTGCTGATCGATCCGCCGTCATCGCCAGCAAGCCGGCTCCTACAGATCAGGGCTTGGTCTTCTCGGCATCCGCCACCTGCGGCACTTGCGGCAACACTGCGCCTTTAGGCCAGAGCATCCAGATCTGTCCCTGCTGCTTCATGTCCCCGGCCAGTTGTCCGGCCGCATCACCGGTACCCCAGAACAGATCCGCGCGGACTTCACCGGCAATGGCGCCGCCGGTGTCCTGGGCTGCCACAGGCCGAACCAGCGCGGTGCCGTCCGGTCTGGTGGTGGACAGCCACAACAGGCTGCCCAGCGGAATCACCTTGCGATCCACCGCTGCGCTGTAACCGGCGGTCAGCGGTACGTTCAGCGAACCGCGCGGACCTTCGTTGCTGTCCGGGTTGCGGGTGAAGAACACGTAGCTGGGGTTGCTGCCGAGCAGTTCGGGAATCCGTGACGGATTGGCCTTGGCCCAGGTACTGATCGCGCCCATGGTCACGTCTTCCTTTTTCAGCTCGCCCTGTTCCACCAGCCAGCGGCCGATCGGCCGATACGGATGGCCGTTCTGATCGGCATAGGCGATGCGCAACTGCCGGCCGTCATCGAGCTGGATACGCCCCGACCCCTGGATTTGCAGGAACTGCAGGTTCATCGGATCGGTCAGCCAGGCCACGACCGGCGCCTTGACCCCTTTGCTTTCGATGGTTGCCGCATCGTCGTAAGGCTTGAGCACGCGACCTTCGAGTCGACCGCGCAGGCGTTTGCCCTTGAGTTCCGGGTAAATGCTGTCGAGGGCGACGATGATCATGTCCTCGGGCACGCCATAGACCGGGACGTTGGCAACGCTGGTCTGGGTCAGGCTGCCGGGATAGACCGGCTCGTAGTAGCCGGTGATCAAGCCGTTGGGGTTGTCGTTGGCGGCGCGCAGGCCATAGACATCCAGGTTCTGTTTGAGAAAGCCGCGAATGTCGCTGGCGGTTTGCGGCACGTTGGCAGCTGCCGCACAGGTGCCACCCCAGACCGGATCGGCCTTGAGCCGGGTGCAGGCGCTGCGCCACGAACCGAAACCGGCAACCAGGTCGTTGTCGGACACCGCCGGCAGCGCTTCCCATGTGGCGCTGGAGTAGGTGGCCAGGGCATGGGTTTTCGGTTGTTGCTTGTCGCCACCGGTGCAGCCTGCGAGCAGGGCCACCATCGGCAGGGTCCAGGCCAGGCTGTGACGCCAGGCCTTGAAGCGGCTGTTCATGGAGTGATTCCTTTGCCGGTTGCCCGAGTGCTTCATGCGCTCAAACAACCCTTATTGATAATAGGGCTATTGGTCTTTGCCGATGACGCGAGGATACTGGCCGCCGTTTCCCGTGACCTGAAGCCACCATGACTCTTAAAAGACTTTCTGTTGTATTGCTGGCCTGCCTGACGTTGTCCGCGTGTGGCGGTATCGACCCCAACTCGCCGCTGGGCCAGCGCAAGGCCATTTTCAAGCAGATGCTCAAGACCGGCGAAGACCTGGGCGGCATGTTGCGTGGGCGCATTCCATTCGATGGTCCGAAGTTCGCCGAGGGTGCGGTGAAGCTCGATGCGTTGTCCCATGAACCGTGGCAGCATTTCCCGCAAGTGCGCGAGGAAGATCACACCAGCGCCAAGAGCGATGTCTGGGAGCAGCAGGCGCGCTTCCAGGGCATGGCCCGCGACCTTGAAACCGCCACCGGCGAGTTGGTGATCGCCAGCCAGGTTCAGCCTTACAAAGCCAGCAACCTGGGGCCGGCGGTGCAAAAGGTCGAAGATGCTTGCAGTGCGTGTCATAAGGCGTTTCGGGATCATTGATTGGTGTTGCTGATGCCTTCGCGGGCAAGCCCGCTCCCACAGGTTTTTGTGGTGAACATAGACTTTGTGTACACCCAAAACCCTGTGGGAGCGGGCTTGCCCGCGAAGGCGGTTCTGATAGCACCATGAATCCTGGGCTTTTACCCGCTCTTACTTGTCCAGTTCATCCAGTGCATCCTGCAATTCCTTGCGGGCATCGGCGAGCTTGTCTTTGCGCTTGTTGATCTTTTCTGGGTCGCCCTTGCTCATGGCCTTGTCGAGGTCTGTCTGACGCTTGCTGACTTCATGCCGGGCGTCGAGCACCTTGTTTTCCCGTTCTTTCTTCAGCGAGGCGTCGGTGCAGTTCGCTTCGACTTCGCTCAGGGCTTTTTCCAGGCCTGCCTGCTGGTCGGCGTTGCCGTGAACCTTGGCCAATTCGATCTGATTGACGATGCCTTGCTTCTTGGCAGCGCAACCGGTCAACCCCGGTGCTTCTTCGTCTGCCATCAACGGGGTGGCCAGCACACTGCAAAGGGCCAACAGGGCGAGCGGTGAAAGAAATTTCATAAAAGCTCCATGTAAGAAAGCAAGCGGCCGGTGTGGCGATGGCTTGTTGGAGCCCGGCAGTCCCCCTGGGGTTCCCGCCAGGCGCAAGGCTGACCGCTAAAAGCCGTCAATCCCCGCATCACGTAATGTTTCACTCAAGGCCAGGACCTGCGGATCGCGGAAAAAAGCATTCAGTTGTGCCGCGCGTCCCGGCCCGATACCGGCCTCGGCCCGCCATTGCTCGATGTCTCGCTGCGCCAGTGCCTGCCAAGAGTCGCCGAGATGCGCCTGACCTGTCGGCGGCAATCCCAGGGCCTTGAGCCAGCGCTTGAACGGGCGGTCCCGGGCCTGGTTGAAGCTGTCTGCAAGGCGCGCCGCACTGCGCTCGCCGAAACCGTTAATGGTAGCAAGCTCTTGGGTATCGAGGGTCAACCAATCCAGCAGACTGTTCAGGCGACCTGTTGCAAGAAGTTTTTCCCACGTCCCCGGACCCACATTGGGCAGCGCCAGGCCCTGTTCGCCGCTGAGCCAGGTCAGGCGCGCGAGAAACTGGCCCTCACAGCCCGGAGTCGGTTGCCAGCAACTCAACAAGTGAAAGTCCGCTGCCTTCGGCACGTTCAATTCGACCCGCTCGCTGCTGTGCCAAACGACGCTATCGAGTCTGGGAATGGTCAGCCCGGCCAGGCTGATGGCCACCTGATCACCCGGAGGTATGTCCAGCGCCTGCCAGCGTTGCAGCGAGCTGACGCTGACGCGTTTGATCTGCCGGTCATCGAGCATCACCGGGGTCAGTTCAAGTATCGGTGTGATTCGCCCGGTCCGGCCGATCGTGAAGTGAACCTGGCGCACGTCGGCCAGTGCCTGGGCGAAGGGGTATTTCCAGGCGATGGCCCAGTACGGTGGCTTGGCCTGCCAGCGTTCGGCGGCCGGGCGCTGGTTCTGGCGCAGGACGATGCCGTCGCTGGCAAAGGGCTGGGGGGAGCGATACCAGTACTCGCGCCAGCGCTCGGCATCGAAGACGGAGAGGATTGGCTGGCTGTATGCCGTGGTGTCCGGGAAGCCCAGCAAGGTCAGTGCAGTGTCACGTGCGAGTACGTTCGCCGGCCCTTGTGGCCAGTCCCAGACAAACAGGTCGATGCCGGCGGCCTGCTCGGGGCTCAAGACCTTGCGCGCCATCAGGCCCGCCACCGTGGTGCGAGCGTTGAGGCTGCCGGCCAGGGCCTGCACATGATCGCTCAGGCGCCAATACAGTTCGCCTTGCACAAGCAGGTCCTGAGGCTGCGACAGCCGTTGCGGGATGGCCGGAATCTGTCGCGCCGGAACTGTCCAGTCCTGACCGCTCACGCCATCGCCACGACTGATTGCCTGGGTCAGCAGACCGTTGCGGTAAACCAGGGTCACCGCCACGCCATCGATTTTCGGCTGGGCCCAGACGCCCACCCGGTCACGCAGCCATTTTTCCACCGCGGCGCGATCCTGCAGTTTGCCCAGGCCGGTGTGGGCGATGGGGTGGGGCAGCGAGCCTCGCGCAGTACGCAAGGGGTCTATGGACGGGTTCAGGTTGAAGCAGCGGCGCCACTGGCTGAGGCGCGCGCGGGACTGGTCGTAGAGTTCATCGGCGACCAGTGAGCGTCCCTGGCGGTGATAGTTGTCGTCCCAGACGTCGATTTGCCGTTGCAGTTTGTCGACCTCGTTCGCGGCACGCCCGGATGGCCAGTCGGGGCACACGGCGGCATTGGCGGTCAGGTGGGCAAAGATCAGCACAAAGGCGAAAAACAGGCGCAGGTCGGGAAGCATCGTGAGCGTCCTTGCTCGGTGGGGTGCTTGAAGGCTAGGTCAGCATCAGTGGTGTCGCGAGGGGGTGTTTTGCCGGGTGTTTCCGATGCCAGGGCGGGCCTCTTCGCGGTGTAAAGCGATTACCGGGAAACTGTAGGAGCCGGCTTGCCGGCGATGGACTCAAGTGCGCCGCGTTTATCCAGCTCATGCGCATTATCGTTAACGACCATCGCCGGCAAGCCGGCTCCTGCAAGGGACCATGCCCACGCTGAAAGCCCCAATAAAAAGCCCCGCAGGGCGCGAACCGTGCGGGGCTTTGGGTGTTGCGGGGGCGTCTTACAGGCCGGCAGCAGAACGCAGGGCGTCGGCGCGGTCGGTTTTTTCCCAGGTGAACGTGGTGAAGGTGTCTTCGCCAACGGTCTTGGTTGCCGGGGTGCGACCGAAGTGGCCGTACGCAGCGGTTTCCTGGTACATCGGGTGCAGCAGGTCGAGCATGGTGGTGATCGCGTATGGACGCAGGTCGAACACTTCGCGGACCAGTTTGACGATCTTGTCATCGCTGATCTTGCCGGTGCCGAAGGTGTTCAACGAGATCGAAGTCGGCTGGGCAACACCGATCGCGTAGGAAACCTGAATCTCGCAGCGCTCGGCGAGGCCGGCGGCAACGATGTTCTTGGCTACGTAACGACCGGCGTAGGCTGCCGAACGGTCAACCTTCGATGGATCCTTGCCGGAGAACGCGCCACCGCCGTGACGGGCCATGCCGCCGTAGCTGTCGACGATGATCTTGCGACCGGTCAGGCCGCAGTCACCCACCGGGCCGCCAATGATGAACTGGCCGGTCGGGTTGATGTGGAACTGGGTGTCCTTGCTCAACAGTTCGGCAGGCAGCACGTGCTTGACGATCAGCTCCATCACGCCTTCGCGCAGGTCGTTGTACGACACTTCCGGGTTGTGCTGGGTCGACAGAACGACGGCGTCGATACCGACAACCTTGCCGTTTTCGTAACGGCAGGTGACTTGCGACTTGGCGTCCGGACGCAGCCAAGGCAGCAGGCCGGATTTGCGGGCTTCGGCCTGGCGCTGCACCAGCTGGTGCGAGAAGGTGATCGGTGCTGGCATCAGCACGTCGGTTTCGTTGCTGGCGTAGCCGAACATCAGGCCCTGGTCGCCGGCGCCCTGATCTTCAGGCTTGGCACGGTCGACACCCTGGTTGATGTCAGGGGACTGCTTGCCGATGATGTTCATCACGCCGCAGGTCGCGCCGTCGAAGCCGACGTCGGAGCTGGTGTAGCCGATGTTGGTGATCACGTCACGAACGATCTGCTCCAGGTCAACCCAGGCCGAAGTGGTGACTTCGCCGGCGATGATGGCCACGCCCGTTTTCACCAGAGTCTCGCACGCCACACGGGCGAACTTGTCTTCAGCAATGATGGCGTCCAGCACCGCATCAGAAATCTGGTCGGCGATTTTGTCCGGATGCCCTTCAGACACGGACTCGGAGGTGAAGAGGGAGTATTCGCTCATCTCGATGTTTTCCTGAAATTACCGATGGTGAGTGTCGCCAGCCGGCCGCTGAAAATGGCGGACCTGGATCTGGAAACCATTACGTAAGCCTACATAGAGGCTTTCCCCGGGAACGAGTCCCGCAGCGGTGGCCCAACGGGCCAGATCGTCCTGTTCAAACCCCAGCCAGAGATCACCGCAGGCCTCCTTGGCCCAACTCTGGTTGTGGCTACATAACTCTGTCACTAACAGGCTACCGCCTGGTTGCAGCAAATTGGCCATGTGCTTGAGCGCATCGGCCGGCGCGGCAAAATGATGCAGCACCATGTTCAGTACCACGCAATCGGCCTTGAGGCTGACGCCGTTCAATGCATCGGCCAGTTGCAGGCTAACGTTAGTCAGCTTGTCGCGTTCGCAGACCTGGCGCGCCAGTTCGAGCATCGCGGTGCTGTTGTCCAGTGCCGTGACCTGCGCAAAGCGGCGCGCCAGTTCCGGCAGGAATGCACCGTCGCCGGGGCCGACTTCAATGGCCGTGGCGTCTTTGTCGAAGCTCAGCTTGTCGAGCAGGGCCACCACGCTCTCGCGGTACTGCGGCAGGCCGGCGATCAAGTCTTGCTGGGCGCGAAACTTCTCCGCGACCCGTGAGAAAAAGTCCTGGCTGGCCGCTGCGCGTTGCCCGTGGACCTGGGCGATGCGCGACTGTACGTCGGCTGGCAGCGTCAGGTTGTCCACTTCTTCGAGCAGGGCTGCGTGCAATTTGCCGCCCAATAACTCGGTGTGGGGCAGGGCGCGACGGTAGAAAATCGCATTGCCTTCACGGCGCGTTGCCACCAGGTCGGCCTGGGCCAGGACCTTGAGGTGGTGGCTCATGCCTGACTGGCCGATGCCGAAGATCTGCGCCAGCTCCAGCACACCGAACGAGTCGTTGGCCAGTGCGCGCAAGACATTCAGCCGCAGGGGATCGCCGCCAGCCTTGCACAAGGCTGCCAGCTCATCGCAATCGTCATGCTGAATGGAGGGCACGCGTAAATTCATAAGGCCGGCAGTCTAGTCACGGGTCGAAGGCATCGCAAGAGCAATATCAAAAAGTTTTGATATTGCTCGATAGATGGCACTTCTCACGGGATGGTTAACTCTACAAACGGATGGCGGAAAGGATTCATCAGCCGAAACCACCGTTATCCGTTGGAAAAACGTCTCCAGATGACTATCTGTCATTGCCCCGAGGCGGCCCGGTGAGGGAAAATGCTCGCCTTTTTTCCGTTTCGTTTTATTCAAGCCCCCAGGAGAACAGCGATGCCTAGCCGTCGTGAGCGTGCCAACGCCATTCGTGCCCTCAGCATGGATGCCGTGCAAAAAGCCAACAGCGGCCATCCCGGTGCCCCAATGGGTATGGCGGATATCGCCGAGGTACTTTGGCGCGACTACCTCAAGCACAACCCGAGCAATCCATCGTTCGCCGACCGTGACCGCTTCGTACTGTCCAACGGTCACGGCTCGATGTTGATCTACTCGCTGCTGCACCTGACCGGCTACGACCTGTCGATCGATGACCTCAAGCAGTTCCGTCAACTGCACAGCCGCACCCCGGGCCACCCGGAACTCGGCTACACCCCGGGCGTGGAAACCACCACCGGTCCACTGGGCCAGGGCCTGGCCAACGCCGTGGGTTTTGCCCTGGCTGAAAAAGTCATGGCGGCGCAATTCAACCGTCCCGGTCACGACGTCGTCGACCACCACACCTATGTGTTCCTGGGTGATGGCTGCATGATGGAAGGCATTTCCCACGAAGTCGCTTCCCTGGCCGGTACCCTGGGCCTGGGCAAACTGATCGCCTTCTACGATGACAACGGCATTTCCATCGACGGTGAAGTCGAAGGCTGGTTCACCGACGACACGCCAAAGCGTTTCGAGTCCTACAACTGGCAAGTGATCCGCAATGTCGACGGTCACGATCCGGAAGAGATCAAGACGGCGATCGAGACCGCCCGCAAGAGCGCGCAGCCAACCCTGATCTGCTGCAAGACCACCATCGGTTTCGGTTCGCCGAACAAGCAAGGCAAGGAAGATTGCCACGGTGCCCCACTGGGTGACGCGGAAATCGCCCTGACCCGTGCGGCGCTGAAGTGGAACCACGGCCCGTTCGAAATCCCGGCCGATATCTACGCCGAGTGGGACGCCAAGGAAGCCGGTAAAGCTGTCGAAGCCGAGTGGGACCAGCGTTTCGCTGCCTACTCCGCCGCGTTCCCGACCGAAGCCAACGAGCTGATCCGTCGTCTGAGCGGCGAACTGCCGGCTGACTTCAGCGAAAAAGCCTCGGCCTACATCGCCGAAGTGGCTGCCAAGGGCGAAACCATCGCCAGCCGTAAAGCCAGCCAGAACGCCCTGAACGCGTTCGGCCCGCTGCTGCCTGAGTTCCTCGGCGGCTCGGCTGACCTGGCCGGTTCCAACCTGACCCTGTGGAAAGGTTGCAAAGGCGTCACCGCCGAAGATGCCAGCGGTAACTACATGTATTACGGCGTGCGCGAGTTCGGCATGACCGCGATCATGAACGGCGTTGCCCTGCACGGCGGCCTGGTGCCTTACGGCGCGACCTTCCTGATGTTCATGGAATACGCGCGCAACGCAGTGCGCATGTCCGCGCTGATGAAGCAGCGTGTGATCCACGTCTACACCCACGACTCCATCGGTCTGGGCGAAGACGGCCCGACTCACCAGCCAATTGAGCAACTGGCCAGCCTGCGCTGCACGCCGAACCTCGATACCTGGCGTCCGGCTGACGCCGTTGAATCGGCGGTGAGCTGGAAGTACGCACTGGAGCGCAAGGACGGTCCTTCGGCCCTGATCTTCTCGCGTCAGAACCTGCAGCACCAAACCCGTGATGCCGGCCAGATCGCCGACATCAGCCGTGGTGGTTATGTGCTCAAAGACTGCGCGGGCGAGCCTGAGCTGATCCTGATCGCTACCGGTTCGGAAGTCGGCCTGGCCGTCCAGGCCTTCGACAAACTGACCGAACAGGGCCGCAAGGTTCGCGTGGTTTCCATGCCGTGCACCAGCGTGTTCGATGCCCAGGACGCCGGCTACAAGCAAGCGGTCCTGCCGTTGCAGGTCAGCGCCCGTATCGCCATCGAGGCTTCTCATGCGGACTACTGGTACAAGTACGTGGGCCTGGAAGGCCGCGTGATCGGCATGACCACCTACGGCGAGTCGGCGCCTGCGCCTGCCTTGTTCGAAGAGTTCGGCTTCACCCTGGAAAACATCCTGGGTCAGGCTGAAGAGCTGCTGGAAGACTGATCCAGAAGACGTGTCGTCTGGGCTGACGCCATCGCGGGCAAGCCCGCTCCCACAGGGGACGTGTTGTGTGACACAAACAGTGCTCACAACACCGGCCCCATGTGGGAGCGGGCTTGCCCGCGATAGCGGTCGAACAGGCAACGCCGCGATAACGGATTCACCACGGTAATCGAGAACCCCATGCCTCAACCGCGTCCCTACAAAGTTGCACTCAACGGCTACGGCCGGATTGGTCGTTGCGTCTTGCGTGCGTTGTTCGAGCGAGGCGACAGGGCCGGGTTCGAGATTGTCGCGATCAACGATCTGGCGGACATGGCCAGCATCGAATACCTGACACGCTTCGACTCCACCCATGGCCGGTTCCCCGGCGAAGTGAAGGTCGACGGCGATTGTCTGCATATCAATGGCGACTGCGTGAAAGTCCTGCGCAGTGCCACCCCCGAAGGCATCGATTGGGCGTCCCTGGGCGTCGATCTGGTGCTGGAGTGCTCCGGCGCTTATAACACCCGCGAAGACGGCCAGCGTTTCCTCGATGCCGGCGCCCCGCGCGTGCTGTTTTCCCAGCCGATGGCCAGCGAGACCGATGTCGACGCCACCATCGTCTACGGCGTGAACCAGGATTGCCTGACCGGCGACGAGTTGCTGGTGTCCAACGCGTCCTGCACCACCAACTGCGGCGTGCCGCTGCTGCGCCTGCTGAATCAGGCGATCGGCCTGGATTACGTGTCGATCACCACCATTCACTCGGCCATGAACGATCAGCCGGTCATCGATGCCTATCACCACGAAGACCTGCGTCGCACCCGTTCGGCGTTCCAGTCGGTGATTCCGGTGTCCACCGGTCTGGCGCGTGGTATCGAACGCCTGTTGCCGGAACTTGCCGGAAGAATTCAGGCCAAAGCCGTGCGGGTGCCGACGGTCAACGTGTCCTGCCTCGACATCACGATGCAGACCGCCACCGCGACCGATGCCACCGAGGTCAACCGGATACTGCGCGAGGCGGCCACCAGCGGCCCGCTCAAAGGCCTCCTGGCTTACACCGAGTTGCCCCACGCAAGCTGTGATTTCAACCACGACCCACATTCGGCAATCGTCGATGCCAGTCAGACCCGCGTTTCCGGCCCACGGCTGGTGAACATCCTGGCCTGGTTCGACAACGAATGGGGTTTTGCCAACCGAATGCTGGACGTTGCAGAACACTATCTGCAAACAGCCATTTCAAAAAAACCGTAGGAAGTGCGACCCATGACCGTGTTGAAGATGTCCGACCTCGATCTGCAAGGTAAGCGCGTATTGATCCGCGAAGACCTCAACGTCCCAGTCAAGGACGGTGTTGTCACCAGCGATGCGCGTATCCTGGCCTCGCTGCCGACCATCAAGCTGGCCCTGGAAAAAGGCGCGGCCGTGATGGTCTGCTCGCACCTTGGCCGTCCGACCGAAGGCGAGTTCTCGGCCGAGAACAGCCTCAAGCCAGTCGCCGACTACCTGAGCAAGGCCTTGGGCCGCGAAGTGCCGCTGGTGGCTGACTACCTGGACGGCGTTGACGTCAAGGCCGGTGACATCGTGCTGTTCGAAAACGTGCGCTTCAACAAAGGCGAGAAAAAGAACGCCGACGAATTGGCCCAGCAATACGCCGCCCTGTGCGACGTGTTCGTGATGGACGCCTTCGGCACCGCTCACCGTGCCGAGGGTTCGACCCACGGCGTGGCCAAGTTCGCCAAAGTCGCCGCTGCTGGCCCGTTGCTGGCCGCTGAACTGGATGCACTGGGCAAGGCCCTGGGCGCTCCGGCCCAGCCGATGGCGGCCATTGTTGCCGGCTCCAAGGTGTCGACCAAACTCGACGTACTGAACAGCCTGAGCCAGATCTGCGACCAGTTGATCGTCGGCGGCGGCATCGCCAACACCTTCCTCGCCGCTGCCGGTCACCCGGTCGGCAAGTCGCTGTACGAGCCGGACCTGCTCGACACCGCCCGCGCCATCGCCGCCAAGGTCAGCGTGCCGCTGCCGGTTGATGTTGTGGTTGCCAAGGAATTCGCTGAAAGCGCCGCGGCGACCGTCAAGCTGATCGCTGACGTCGCTGCCGACGACATGATCCTGGACATCGGCCCGCAGACCGCGGCGAATTTCGCCGAGCTGCTGAAGTCGTCGAAAACCATCCTGTGGAACGGTCCGGTCGGCGTGTTCGAGTTCGATCAGTTCGGCAACGGCACCAAAGTGCTGGCCAAGGCCATTGCAGACAGCGCGGCGTTCTCCATTGCCGGCGGTGGCGACACCCTGGCCGCCATCGACAAGTATGGCGTGGCCGAGCAGATCTCCTACATTTCTACCGGTGGCGGCGCGTTCCTCGAATTCGTCGAAGGCAAGGTTCTGCCAGCCGTTGAAGTCCTGGAAAGCCGGGCCAAGGCCTGAGGGTCGCCCGTTTGGCCTGGCAAGGGAGTGTTGACATGGTCAAGACGTTAGCGCTGTTGATCGTCGCGGGTTCGCTGGTGGCATGCGGGAGTAACCCCAAGGCCAAGCCGGAACCCGCACCGTCCGGGACGGAAAAGGGCTGCTACCAGGCTGACTGGCAGGCGGAAACCAACCCGGTGCTCAACAAGCGTTCCGGGCCCGAGGGCCTGGACAAGTACGAGACCCAGGCACCCGCCAAGGAACATGGCTGCCCTTGACGGGTCTGACTCTTTACTCAGGGCTGGCGGCGTGCGCCGTCAGTCGAGGGACACGGATGAAAGGTTTTATCGCCGTTACGGCGTTGGCTCTGTTGGCAGGTTGTGCTCAGTTGAACCCGTTCCAGTCGTCCGCGCCTGTGGATAACTGGACCACCTGGACCTGCGACAGCCAGGCCAAGGTGCTGTGGCGCTTTACCGACGACAGCCGCAAGGAAGTCGACGTGCGCCTGGGCGGTGCCGATCAGGTCTACCGCCTGAAGGAAGAGCCAGGTGCCTCGGGCTCGCTGTACAGCGACAACATGCTGGCGTTTCACATGAAAGGTGAGGAAGGCCTGGTTTACTGGGTCGCCACCAATGATTTGATTGGGCGTGGCTGCAAGGCGCAATAAACGGACTACGCCGAACCTGTAGGAGCGAGCCTGCTCGCGATGGCCGTTAACGATAACGCGGGGTACCTGAATGTCCGCGTTGTCTGGGCCACCATCGCGAGCAGGCTCGCTCCCACAGGGGTTCCGGGGAAGTTCTTGAGATTTTGCAACACCCGAATTCGCAGCCCGGGCCAACCCCCGATCTGCAATAACTTGAATAGCCGCCGCCGCTCCGGCAGGCTGGCACGATTAACGACCCTCAACCGGGAGAGATACACACAATGGCACTTATCAGCATGCGCCAGATGCTGGACCACGCAGCCGAGTTCGGCTACGGCGTTCCAGCCTTCAACGTCAACAACCTTGAGCAGATGCGCGCCATCATGGAAGCCGCTGACAAGACTGACTCCCCGGTGATCGTCCAGGCTTCGGCCGGTGCTCGCAAATACGCCGGCGCACCGTTCCTGCGTCACCTGATCCTGGCAGCCATCGAAGAATTCCCGCACATCCCGGTGTGCATGCACCAGGACCACGGCACCAGCCCTGACGTCTGCCAGCGCTCCATCCAACTGGGCTTCAGCTCGGTGATGATGGACGGTTCCCTGGGCGAAGACGGCAAGACCCCGACCGACTACGACTACAACGTCCGCGTAACCCAACAGACCGTCGCCATGGCTCACGCCTGCGGCGTATCGGTAGAAGGCGAGCTGGGCTGCCTGGGTTCGCTGGAAACCGGCATGGCCGGTGAAGAAGACGGCATCGGCGCCGAAGGCGTTCTGGATCACAGCCAGATGCTGACCGACCCGGAAGAAGCCGCTGACTTCGTCAAACGCACTCAGGTCGATGCCCTGGCCATCGCCATCGGCACCAGCCACGGCGCCTACAAGTTCACCAAGCCGCCTACCGGCGACGTGCTGGCGATCGACCGCATCAAGGAAATCCACAAGCGCATTCCGAACACTCACCTGGTGATGCACGGTTCGTCTTCGGTTCCGCAAGAGTGGCTGGCGATCATCAACCAGTACGGCGGCGACATCAAGGAAACCTACGGCGTACCGGTTGAAGAAATCGTCGAAGGCATCAAGCACGGCGTGCGCAAGGTCAACATCGACACCGACCTGCGCCTGGCATCCACCGGCGCCATGCGTCGCCTGATGGCCACCAACCCGAGCGAGTTCGACCCGCGTAAATTCTTCGGCGCCACCGTGACGGCCATGCGCGACGTGTGTATCGCTCGCTACGAAGCCTTCGGCACCGCCGGCAACGCTTCGAAGATCAAGGCGATCTCGCTGGAAGGCATGTATCAGCGTTACCTGAAAGGTGAGTTGAACGCCAAGGTCAACTAAGCCTGAGCGTTATACTGCCTTGATGAAAAACCCGCCGAGAGGCGGGTTTTTTGTGGGCGATGAATGCATGTGGCGAGGGGGCTTGCCCCCGTTCGGTGGCGCAGCCGCCGTAAAACCGACCTGTTTGGGGGCCGCTCGCGGCCCAACGGGAGCAACCCCCTCGCCACAAAGGGTGTGGCGTTATTGATTGTGATCGATATCCAGC
This sequence comes from Pseudomonas sp. S2_H10, assembly GCF_054668285.1. NCBI lineage: Bacteria > Pseudomonadati > Pseudomonadota > Gammaproteobacteria > Pseudomonadales > Pseudomonadaceae > Pseudomonas > Pseudomonas sp. S2_H10. The sequence continues at coordinate 3,226,448 of NZ_CP162754.1, read as the reverse complement.
TTGCTGAACGTCACCTTCCCGCCTTCACTGGTGTACCCGGTGTTGTCCTGCACATAGACCCCAGCCTTGAAGTACAGCGGTTTGTCGCGCCAGGTTGCGCTGATCTGCGTATCCCATTGATAGCCTGCCGCGCTGATGCCCAAGGCGCCACCGGGGCTTAGGTGGATGAGATAGTTGAACTGCTGATCGAGCTTCACCCCCGTCGCAACGGTGATCACGCGACCCTTATCGTCATCGGGATGCATCCGGACCTTTGCGACGATATTGCCGGTGCCTGCCTTGCTTTTGTATTGGTATTCGACCTTCACCAGCGGTTTCTGGCTTTGATAGGCATGGATCTGGCCAATGACGATCTTCCCGGAGCTGGGCACCTGGTTCACTGCCAGCGTGGCGTGCAACAAATTGTCAGCATCGGGGTAGTACCAGTTTTTCAACGTGCCGTTGTTGTAGGTTTCACGCAGCTCGGTGCGCGGATAAATCGCGTTTTCGGTACGGGAGCCGGTCACGGGTGACCAGAAGAACAACGTGCCAGTATCGGAATGGAAGTATTGATCCTTGAAGCCATCCACCAGTTTGGAGGTTTCAACGGTGTACGGCGGGCTGCCGACGGGGACGCTGAGGTTCCAGGTTGCAAGATCGATCATGTCGGTTCTTCCGCTTGATTCATGCTGCACGGGCGTGCCAGAAGCTCTAGGACGCGCCTTTGGGGGCGGCCTTTATAAGCGTAGCGAAGGTTTTTGTTAACGCCTGTCTGACGGATGGCTGACGTCAACATCCTGTCGAAATGCCATCTCTGCCGGTTTTATGGGCTTTAACCATCGACCGTTAGTCGGCAAAAAGTCACAATGGTGAATGATGGCTCACTGATACCTTCTGCTTTTGCAGAACCGGGTCTAGAGTGAAGGCACAGTATTTGTCCGGTTTTCACGAGAAACCGGCCTGACGCCCCGCAATTAGAGAAGCAGCATGGAATGCGCGCAACCAACGCCAGTAGAAGGCGGCTCAACCCTTTTAGTCGTCGACGATTACCCTGAAAACCTGATCAGCATGCGCGCGTTGTTACAGCGCCAGAACTGGCGGGTCATCACTGCCGCCTCGGGCTTCGAAGCCCTCGGCTTGTTGCTTGAACATGATATCGACCTGGTGCTGCTGGACGTGCAGATGCCAGGCATGGATGGTTATGAGGTGGCGCGCCTGATGCGCGGCAGCCAGCGAACCCGTCTCACACCGATCATTTTCCTGACGGCCAAGGAACAGTCCCAGGACGCGGTGATCAAGGGCTATGCCAGCGGTGCGGTGGATTACCTGTTCAAGCCCTTCGACCCACAGATCTTCACGCCCAAGGTCCAGGCGTTGCTCGAGCACCAGCGCAACCGCCGGGCCTTGCAGCGCCTGAGTCAAGATCTGGAGTCCGCTCGTGCCTTCAATGCATCGGTGCTGGAAAACGCAGCCGAAGGCATTCTGGTCTTGGGCGAGGATGGTCTGATTCGTTTTGCCAACCCGGCGATATCGCGGTTGCTCAATGCCCCCGTGCAGGAACTGCAAGGCAAGGAGTTCCTGGACTACCTGCAAAAACCGCATATCCCGATCTGGGCCGATTCCGAGTTGCTGGCCGGATACAAACGCGGCGAAACCCTGCGCCTGCACGATGCCCTGCTGCGTACAGCACCGGGCCAGCAGGTGCCGGTGGCCTTGTCCTGCGCGCCATTGCCTGCCGAGCAACATGCAATGGTGGTGACCGTGCTGGACATGTCGGTGGTACGCCATCTGCATCAGCAACTGGAGTTTCAGGCGGTCACCGATCCGCTGACCGGGTTGCTCAACCGCCGCGGTTTCTACCAGACCGTAGAGAACCTGCTGCTGCGTGGCGAGCGTTCCGACGGTTCCTGGGTCTTGATGTACCTGGACCTCGACGGCTTCAAACGCGTCAATGATTCGCTCGGGCACGATGCCGGCGATCGGGTGCTGCGCTGGGTTTCCGAACAGTTGAAGGCCTGCTTGCGGCCCTTCGACATTCTCGCGCGGATGGGCGGCGACGAGTTCACCGCACTGCTGGATCTGGAGTTCCCCGAGCAGGCGGCGAAGATTGCCGAGAAGCTCATCGAGCGCGTGTCGATCTGCCAGCAGGTCGACGGCCTTGATATCGCCCTGGGTGCCAGCATCGGCATCGCTACGTTCCCCGATTGCGGTGCCAATCTCGACGGGATGCTGCGGGCAGCCGACATCGCCATGTACGAGGCCAAACGTGCCGGTCGCCAGCAATACCGCTTCTACGATCACGAAATGAACGGCCGGGCACGCTCGCGGTTGATGCTGGAAGAAAGTGTGCGCACGGCCATCGAGAACCGCGATTTCAACCTGGTGTATCAACCTCAGGTGGCCATTGCGGACGGGCGGATTCGCGGCTTCGAGGCCTTGCTGCGTTGGCAGCATCCGAGCGTTGGCGATGTGCCGCCGGGGCTTTTTTTGCCATTACTGGAAGAGGCGCGGCTGATCAGCCGTCTGGGCAGCTGGATCTACCATCGCAGTGCCGGCCAACGCAAAGCCTGGGAATCCCAGTTCACCGAAGACCTGGTGCTCGGCATCAGCTTGAGCAGTACGCAGTTCGGCATGCCCAACCTGGCCACAGAGTTGCGTCAGGTGCTGGAGCGTCATGGCTTGCAGCCCCGCCAACTGGAGGTCGAGGTTACGGAAGAGGCCTTGATGCATCACCCCGAGGAAACCCGCAAGCAATTGCGTCTGCTGCGCAATCTGGGTGTGCGAGTGGCTTTGGATGACTTCGGCGCCGGCCCCTGTTCCCTCGCGCACTTGCGCGACCTGGAACTGGACTCACTCAAGCTCGACCGGCATCTGATCGCCCGGTTGCCGGATTCGGTGCGGGATGCGGCGCTGGTGCGCAGCGTGATCGACCTGTGCAAACAGTTCGGCATGCTGGTGATTGCCGAAGGGGTGGAAACCGTCGAGCAGTATGAATGGCTGCAGGCCAACGGTTGTGAATATGTGCAAGGCTTTCTGGTGGCCCGGCCGATGATGGCCGAAGACACCGGGGAGTTTGTCCGGCCGTTTGACTGGAGCGCGCTGCCCCGCTGAATTCGCTACACTGGCGACCTTTCAGTGACCTGTATTGCCGCCCCGATGACCGTGTTGAAATACCTCCAGGCCTATCCCGCTACCTTGCAGGATCAAGTGCGCCAGCTGATCGCCGACGGTCGGCTGGGCGATTACCTGACCCAGCGTTACCCGCACAAGCATGGGGTGCAGAGCGACAAGGCGCTGTACTCCTATGCCCTGGACCTCAAGCAGGAATTCCTGCGCAATGCTCCGGCTATCGACAAGGTGCTGTTCGACAACCGCCTGGACTTGACGCACCGTGCCCTTGGCCTGCACACCACGATCTCGCGGGTGCAAGGCGGCAAGCTCAAGGCCAAGAAGGAAATCCGCATCGCTTCGCTGTTCAAGGAAGCGCCGTGCGAGTTCCTGAAAATGATCGTGGTGCATGAACTGGCGCACTTCAAGGAGTCAGACCACAACAAGGCCTTCTACAAACTGTGCGAGCACATGCTGCCGGGTTATCACCAGGTGGAGTTCGATGTGCGGGTGTACCTGACGTGGCGGGATCTGTAGGAGCTGCCGCAGGCTGCGATCTTTTAAGGAGCAATGGATGGACGTAAGCAAGACCAAGAGCAGCTTCTATCGCCGCCTGTACGTGGCGTACCTGATCGACAGCGGGCTGGCCAGCAGCGTCCCGGCGCTCACCGAGGTGACCGGCATGCCCCGGCGCACGGCACAGGACACCATCGCGGCGCTGGCGGACCTGGATATCGTCTGTGAGTTCGAGCAGGAAGAGGGCGCGCGCAACCATGCGGGGCGCTACCGGATTCGCGAGTGGGGGGCGATCGATCGCGGGTGGATCGAGCGTAATCTGCGGCAGATCAAGGCGGTGCTGGAGTATCCCTGAGATTTGCGGTGCCTGGGCTGACGCCATTGCTGGCAAGCCAGCTCCCACAGGTTCTGCACCGTCCTTGTAATTGGATGGACTCGCCCAAGCCGAGGCGTCAATGCGCCACGGTGGCAGTCTAAACAGCCAACGACAGCGAGGGCGAGTCCATGAAAAATCATAGTTCGTTTGATCAATCCGTGTCTTCTTCCGATTTGTCGGCCTGCACAACCTTGGCGGTCGACCTGGCCAAGCAGGTCTTTCAGGTCGCCGGTGAAAATATCCTCGGCCAGTTGCTCTACGAGCAGCGGATCAAGTCGCGCGAGGCGTTTTATGATTTTCTCCGACAGTTGCCGCCGCATGTCGTGGTTTTGATGGAGACCGGACCGGGTGCCCAGGCCTGGGCCCGCCAGCTGCAAGACCAAGGCAATCCGGTGCGGATTCTTCCAGCCGGGTTGGTGGCCACACATCGCAGCGGGCCTAAAAATGATCGCAACGATGCGCTGGCGATTCTGCGGGCTAATCGCGATGAAAAAATCTGCGCAGTACCGGTCAAAAGCGTTGCGGCGCTGGCAATGCAGGCGTTGCATCGCGCCCGCCAGGGCTATGTGCGTCGACGCACGGCCCTCAGTAATCAGATGCGCGGCCTGCTGCTTGAGCACGGCGTAGCCTTGGCACAGGGCGATGTTGCGATCAGCCAGAAAATCCCGCGGGTGCTGGAAGATGCCACCCAGCCGGTGCCGGGCCTGCTGCGTGAACTGATCGACGAACTGTTGGCCGAGTGGCGCCATTTGGGCGAGCGCATCAGCGTACTGACGGGACGCCTGGAAGTGGCCGCCAACGCTGACATGACGGCGAAGCGGCTAATGACCGTGCGCGGCATCGGCCCGGTCACAGCCACGGCACTGGTGGCCAAGGAAACCAAGCCTGAGCGATTTCCCAATGCCCGCAAGTTTGCCGCGTACTTTGGCATGGTGCCTGACCAGCACAGCAGCGGGGAGACGGTCCGGTTGGGGGGCATGACCAAGCGAGGTGATGCTTATTTACGCAGCCTGATGATCCAGGGAGCCCATGCGGTGCTGCAACAACTACGACCTGATTCCCAGCAACCCGATGACCGCCGCTTGTTGCACTGGATGAGCCGGTTGGGCCGCAAGGAGGCTGCCATCAGGCTAGCCAACCGCAACCTGCGAATCGTCTGGGTGCTTCTACAGAATGATCAGACTTATCGTCGCCACGCGGGTGATGGTCTGCCAGCGACGATGGGCCACTGAGCGACAGAGTTCTGCCACCGAGGTACTAACCGTCTGACCCTCTGCTGAAAAAAATTGACCCCAGGTAAGACCGGCGTGGATTGATGCCTAAGCTCCTACTGGCCTTCGAGGCCTGACTGTAATCGGCATACCACGAGCTTTTCCAATTTTGGCCAGAAGCCGAAGACGGCTTCCACGAATAGGCCTAATACATAGATGCAACGGGGCAGCGGTTTTTCAAAAGCGGGTAGACAGTGGGGGCGAGTCCATACATAGGAGCTGGCTTGCCAGCGATAGGGTCTTCAAGCGCGACGCATCCCAATGTGTGGAATGCCATCTTCGACATATTCCTCACCCGCCACGACAAACCCGTAGCGCCCGTAGTACCCCTGCAAATGCGCCTGGGCAGAGAGATAGACCGGCAGGCCGGGCCAGTATTTTTCGATCTGGTGCAGCGCCTGATCCATCAGCTCATGCCCAAGCCCCGTGCCGCGTGCGTGCGGAGCGATGATCACCCGCCCGATCACCACGTCGCCGCCCTGCGATTGCGGGTCGAGCAGCCGCAGGTAGGCCACCAGCTGGTTACCGTCCCAGGCCATCACGTGGCAGGTGTCACCTTCCAGATCCTGGCCATCGATATCCTGGTAAACGCATTTTTGCTCGACGACGAACACCTCGGCGCGCAACTGCAAAATGGCGTACAGCTGCTCTTTGCCGAGGTCGCTGTGGTGTTTGCAGATCCAATCGACTGTCATGTTTTGATTCCCTGAAAACGTCGTTCCGATACTAAGCGTACTCACGCCAGAAGTCTTTATGGCGGAAGAATCTGTGATATAGGCCAAAATGCCATCATTCATTTTTCGCGCGGATGTCTTCTTTGTGTAATCTGAATCCAAGCGCTGTGCTATGGCTTCGATGAGCTAATGTTGAGTACCCGGGTCTTGCCGGTACGGGGCCGTGGGGTTTTGGCTGAAAACACGTCGGGCAATCCGCCCGCTAAGGATTTCTGGCATGCCGCGATTGCATCGAGCTTTTGCTTTGATTGGATTGCTGTTGCTGGTTCAGGGAGCGGCGGCAGAAAAACTGCGGTTGGTCGCCGATGCCTGGCCCCCTTTTACCGATTCCACGCTCGTCAACGGTGGTCTGGCCACGGACATTGTCAGTACCGCGCTCGCCAGGGCCGGCTATGCCAGTGAATTTGAACAGGTGCCCTGGGCGCGGGCCTTGATGGGCCTGGGCGAGGGTCGATATGACGTGCTGGTCAACGCCTGGTACAACGACGAGCGTACGAAGCTCGGCCAGTTTTCCGGCGAATACCTGCTCAATCGCGTACGTTTTCTCAAGCGCAAAGACGCGCCCATCGAGTTCAACAACCTGCAGCAATTGCACACGTATCCGATTGCCATCGTGCGCGGCTACGCCTATTCGCCCGCGTTCGACAAGGACGACTCGTTGCAGAAAATCCCGGTGCACAGCTTCGCCATGGCGGTACGCATGGTCGCTGCAGACCGAGTCAAACTGACGCTGGAGGATGAGTACGTCGCCCGCTATTACCTGGCCCGTGAGCCAGCCAAGGTACGCAACGCCGTGGAGTTTTTGCCCAAGGCCTTGAGCGAAAACAGCCTGCACATTCTGGTCAGCCTGAAGAATCCCCGACACGAACAGATCGTCGCCGGTTTCGACCGCGAGATTGCGGCGATGAAGGCGGACGGGAGTTATGACAAGTTGATGAAGCAGCACGGGATGTAGGCTTTGTGATGGGGCTGATGGCCTTATCGCTGGCAAGCCAGCTCCTACAATTTATTTGCGTTGCGCCACGGATCAACTGTGGGAGCTGGCTTGCCAGCGATTACGCCCGCCCAGACACTACAAGTCTCAATCTTCACTCGTATCCTTGATGAGGTGCGCCGCCAGCGTCCGCAACGGCCCCAACTGCCGACAGATCAACGCCAGCTGCGTCTGCACCAGTCGCTGCCCCTCATCGATTTCATCAGGCATCTGTTCCAGCTCATTGGCCAGCGCTTCTTCTTCATCGCTCTGGATCGCAATCGAAGCCTTGCTCGCCAGCCCCTGGGCGATTTCATCGATGCTGGCGGCGAGTTTCACTCCGGCCCCCTCGATCAAATGTTCACGCACGTCCGGCGGCAGTTGGGTTTCCCGGTGCGCACCGAGGCCCGACAGGTAACTGAGCAGCGTGTGTGACAGCACCAGGAAGCGGAAGCCCACGTCCGCTTCCTTACGGAAATGCCCCGGCTCCATCAGCATGTTGGCCAGTGTGGTCGACAGCGCGGCGTCGGCGTTGTGCGCGTTGCGGCGGGCCAGGCGGTAGGCCAGGTCATCGCTTTTGCCCGCCGCGTATTGCTGCATGATCTGGCGCAGGTAAATGCTGTTGCAGACCAGGGTGTTGGCCAGCACTTTGTTCAGGCGCCGTCCCTGCCAGTCCGGCAGGAACAGGAACACCGCCAGCCCGGCGATCAGGCTGCCGAGCAGGGTATCGAACAACCGTGGCAGGAACAGCCCGTAACCGTCACCCACCTGGTTGAAGCAGAACAGCACCATCAGGGTGATCGCCGCCGTCGCCAAGGTGTAGCGGGTGGTGCGGTTGGTAAAGAACACCACCCCGGCGGCGATGGCGAAACACGACTGGATCAGCGGGTTCGGGAACAGGTCGAACAGCGCCCAGGCCAGGGTCAGGCCGATGGCGGTGCCGATGATCCGCTGGCCGAGTTTGCGGCGGGTGGCACCGTAGTTCGGTTGGCAGACGAACAGCGTAGTGAGGATGATCCAGTAGCCTTGGGACGGGTGAATCAAATGCACCATGGCGTAGCCGATGCTCAAGGCCAGGGGCAATCGCAGGGCATGGCGGAACAGCAGCGAAGTCGGCGTCAGCTGTGTGCGCAGGCGCAGCCATACGTCCTTGAGGTTGCGCGGCGAGCGATCGAGCAGGCTGCTGTCGGTGGCGTCGGCCAGGGCGTCGGGGTTGCTGGCATCGCTGAGCAAGCGGTCGAGGGTGCCAAGGTTCGCCGCCAGCGCCCGAAGCGAACGCAGCAGGCCGCGCCAGGCCGGGTTGCTCTGGATGCGCAGGTGTTCGAGGGAGGCGTCGAGGTCGCTCAGGGCTTCGGCGAAACTGGCGTCGTAGGTGAACGGCTGACGCATCTGGATCGATTCGGCCAATGCCCGGCAGGCCTTGCCTTGCTGGCGCAGCAGGCGCTGGCAGCGGAACAGCACGTCGCTGTGGAAGAAGGCGTCGGCCAGGGCGTTGTAAGGGTAGTGCGATGAACTGGCGCGCTCGTGGATGTCCTGGGCGAGGAAGTACAGTTTGAGGTAACGGCTGACCTTCGACCCCGGGCGGCCGTTGCCGACCCGGTGCAGGATGATCTCCTTGGCGGCGTTGAGCGCCGCCACAACCCGACCGTTCTGCTGGGCCAGTTCCAGGCGCCGCGCCTCCACGTCCATCTGCCGGATCGGCTCGAACAGCGAGGATTTCAGCTTCAGGTAATAACCCAGTTCGCGGAACAACCGCGCCAGGCTCTGCTGCACCGGCTGATTGGAAAACAGCGCCTGCCACAACACCGAGAGCAGGCCGTACCAGGCGGCGCCGGCCACCAGCAGCACCGGCTCGTGCCACACGTCGATGACCGCACCACCGCGCTGGTCCACGCCGATCATGGTATAGACCGACAGAATCAGCGTCGCCGAGGCAATCGCGCCATAGCGCTCGCCGAGGGCGCCGAGCATGGTCAGGCAGAACGCGGCCAGGGCGAAGGCGATGATAAACAGCGGGGGATAGGGGAAGAGCAGTTCGACGGACAGGGCGGCAACCGCGAAACACACCAGGGTCACGGCCAGCGCGTTGAGACGGCCCTGCCAGCTGTCGTCGGTCTCGGCCAGGGCGCTGGCGATAATCCCCAGGAACAACGGGATCAACAGGCCCATCTCGTCCTGATACCAACACAGCGCCATGGTGCCGGTCAGGGCAATGAATACCCGCACGCTGTAGCTGAACTTATCCAGCGCCCAAAGGCGACGCAGAGACTGGCGGAACGAAGTCGATGACATGAAATGCGAAGGCCTTCCGAGGCAATGACGCTAAATTGAGCCACTAATGACGCCGACGCAATGGCGTCGATCACATCAGACAGCAAAATCTGTTCCTTGTCAGGCACCACAAACCACTGTGGGAGCGAGCTTGCTCGCGATGGCGGCCTGTCAATCAACATCTCTGTTGAATGTTATGGCCTCATCGCGAGCAAGCTCGCTCCCACAGGGGGTGGTGTTGATTTTTTGAATCAGACGTACTGCGCAGCCGCGTATCCGGATGCCCACGCCCACTGGAAATTGAACCCGCCCAGATGCCCGGTCACATCGAGTACCTCGCCGATGAAGTACAGCCCCGGGGTTTTCAGCGATTCCATGGTCTTGGATGAGACTTCATTGGTGTTGACGCCGCCCAGGGTCACCTCGGCGGTGCGATAGCCTTCGGTGCCCGCCGGTACGACTTTCCAGCTCGCCAGTTTCTCCGCGATATCGGCCAGTTCCGCGTGGGTGTACTGCTTCATCGGCTTGGAGACGAACCAGTTGTCCGCCAGCAGGTTGGCCATCTTCTTGGTGAAGATTTCCCCGAGCAGGGTTTTCAGCTCGCTGTTGGGGCGTTCGGCCTGTTGCTGTTGCAGCCAGGCCGGCACGTCGTGGTCCGGCATCAAGTTGATTTCGACAGTGTCACCGGATTCCCAGAACGAGGAGATCTGCAAAATCGCCGGGCCGCTGAGGCCACGGTGAGTGAACAGGATGTTCTCGCGAAAGCTCTGGTCGTTGCAGCTCACCAGGCAATCCACCGACGTACCGGACAGCTCGGTGCACAAGGCCTTGAGCTGATCGGTGATGGTGAAGGGCACCAGGCCGGCACGGGTCGGCAGCAGTTCGTGGCCAAACTGTTTGGCCACCTGATAGCCGAATCCGGTGGCGCCCAGGGTCGGGATCGACAGGCCGCCGGTGGCGATCACCAGCGATTCGCAGGTGATCTGGTCGAGCGTGGTGTCCAGCAAATAGCCCTTTTCGAGCTTCTCGATGGTCTGGATCGACGTGTCCAGGTGCAGGCTGACGCCGACCTGGTCGCACTCGTTGAGCAGCATTTCGAGGATGTCGCTGGACTTGTTATCGCAGAACAACTGGCCGAGTTTCTTCTCGTGGTACGGCACGCCATGCTTGGCCACCATGCCGATGAAGTCCCACTGGGTGTAACGGGCCAGGGCGGACTTGCAGAAATGCCCGTTCTGCGAGAGGAAATTGCTCGGCTCCGTGTACATGTTGGTGAAATTGCAGCGGCCACCGCCCGACATCAGGATTTTCTTGCCGGCCTTGTTGGCATGGTCGAGCAGCAACACCTTGCGCCCGCGCCCGGCGGCGGTCAGTGCACACATCAACCCTGCGGCGCCAGCGCCAATGATCACGACTTCGGTAGAGCGCAAAACGGTGTCCTCACACAAAATTCAAATTCACCGGCGATCCATGTGGGAGCGGGCTTGCCCGCGATGGCGGACTGACAGACAACATTGATGTTGAATGTTCTGGCCTCATCGCGGGCAAGCCCGCTCCCACAGGGGTATACGTTGTTCTTACAGGATACGCACGCGCAACGAGCGGCCCTTGATCTTGCCGTCGTTCAGGCGCTGCAAGGCCTGCTTGGCGACGCCGCGTTCCACGGCCACATAGGCCTGGAAGTCGAAAATCGCGATCTTGCCGACCTGGGCACCCGGGATGCCGGCATCACCGGTCAGTGCGCCAAGAATGTCGCCCGGACGAACCTTGTCCTTGCGGCCGGCAGCGATGCACAGGGTGCTCATCTGCGGCAGCAGCGGACCGCCACCCTTGGAGGTGAGGTTGTCGACCTGATCCCAGGTCAGCGGCGTCTGCTGCAATTGCTCGATGGCTTGGGCGCGCTGAGCTTCGGACGGCGCCACCAGGCTGATGGCGAGGCCTTTCTCACCGGCGCGGCCGGTACGGCCGACGCGGTGGATGTGGATTTCCGAATCACGGGCCAGTTCGACGTTGATCACCATGTCCAGGGAATCGATATCGAGACCACGAGCGGCGACGTCGGTGGCCACCAGTACCGAAGTACTGCGGTTGGCGAACATCGCCAGCACCTGGTCACGGTCACGCTGTTCCAGATCGCCGTGCAGGCCGACGGCGGAAATGCCTTTGGCGGTCAGGTGATCGACGGTTTCCTGAACCTGCTGCTTGGTGTAGCAGAAAGCCACGCAGGACGCCGGGCGGAAGTGGCCAAGCACCTTGGTCACCGCACTCATGCGGTCATCCGGCGAAATCTCGTAGAAGCGCTGTTCGATCTGCGTGTCGTCGTGGAAGGCTTCGGCCTTCACTTGCTGCGGGTTGCGCATGAACTTCGAGGCCAACTGCTTGATACCCACCGGGTAGGTGGCGGAGAACAGCAGGGTCTGGCGACGTTCCGGGGCCTGCATGATGATTTCTTCGATGGAATCGTAGAAACCCATGTCGAGCATGCGGTCGGCTTCGTCGAGGATCAGCGTGTTCAGGCCGTGCAATACCAGCGAGCCCTTGCGCAGGTGCTGCTGGATGCGTCCCGGGGTGCCGACGATGATGTGCGCGCCGTGTTCCAGCGAAGCGATCTGCGGGCCGAGGGACACGCCGCCGCACAGGGTCAGGACCTTGATGTTGTCTTCGGCCCGGGCCAGGCGACGGATTTCCTTGGCGACCTGGTCAGCCAGCTCGCGGGTCGGGCACAGGATCAGCGCCTGGCAACCGAAGTAGCGCGGATTGATCGGGTTCAGCAGGCCGATGCCGAAGGCCGCGGTCTTGCCGCTGCCGGTCTTGGCCTGGGCGATCAGGTCCATCCCCTTGAGGATCACCGGCAAGCTTTGCGCCTGGATCGGCGTCATCTGGGCATAACCGAGGGAGTCGAGGTTAGCCAGCATGGCGGCGGACAGCGGCAAAGTATTAAATTCGGTGGCGATGGTGGTCACGGGACTGGCCTGCAAAACAAAATGTCGCGCAGTGTACCAGCCCGATGGCCATTCGCCCTAAGGCTCTATGTGCTCTTCCGGACGTTTGACGCGCCGTCCGTCTTCCTTTGAGAGTTGAGAAAAGATCGTTGCGGCCAGCATCGCCATGATCCCGACCGTGACAAACGTCAGCTGGAACGCACCCAGAACCGTGTCTACACCGTCGTTACCAATCTCCGCCGTGAACCCGCCGAGCAACGCACCGGCGCACGCAACGCCCAGGCTCAGGGACAATTGCGCGACCACCGACAGCAAACTGTTGCCGCTGCTGGCGCTGGCGTCGTCGAGGTCGATCAGGGTCACGGTGTTCATCGCGGTGAACTGCAGGGAGTTGATGGCGCCAAGGATCGCCAGCTGGCACAGCAGCAGCCAGTACGGCGTCTGCTCGCTGACCAGGCCCATGCTCGCCAGCATGATGCCCAGCGCCAGGGTATTGCCGGTGAGCACGATGCGGTAGCCCAGACGCTCGATCAGCGGCCGCGCGACCCACTTGGCAATCATCGCCGCCGCGGCCAGCGGCAGCATGCTCATCCCGGCCTGTGATGGCGAATAGCCCAGCGCCACTTGCAGCAGCAACGGCACCAGAAAGGGCAGGGCGCCGCTGCCCAGGCGAGCGAACAGGTTGCCGAGAATGCCCACGGCAAAGGTCCGGGTCTTGAACAGCGACGGCGCGAACAAGGGATTGTCGATATGCCCGGCACGCAGCCAATACGCCGCCAGGCACGCCATGCCGCCGAACAGCAGCAACATCACCCGCAGGTGTGGCAGGTGCAATTCACCCAGGCCTTCCATGGCGATGGTGATCAGGATCATCGCCGCGCCAAACAGCACGAAGCCCAGGCTATCGAAGCGGGTGCGCTCGGACCCGCGCAGGTCGGGGATGAATTTCCACACGGCGTAGCAACCGACCAGCCCCACCGGCAGGTTGATCAGGAAAATCCAGTGCCAGGTCAGGTATTGCACCATCCAGCCGCCCATGGTCGGGCCGATCAGCGGGCCGAGCAGCCCGGGAATGGTGATGAAGCCCATGATCCGCACCAGTTCCGAACGCGGGTAGGCGCGCAACACCACCAGCCGCCCGACCGGCAACATCAACGCGCCGCCCAGGCCCTGGATCACCCGGGCGCCGATCAACTGGGTCAGGGTGGTCGACAGGGCGCACAGCAGCGAGCCGAGGCTGAACAGCAGGATCGCGCTGAAAAAGATCTTCCGGGTGCCGAAGCGATCGGCGATCCATCCCGAAGCGGGAATCAGCAAGGCGACCGTGAGCATGTAGGCGATGATCACACCCTGCATGCGCAACGGGTCTTCGGCCAGGTCGCGGGCCATGGCCGGCAGGGCAGTGTTGAGGATGGTCCCGTCGAGGGACTGCATGAAGAAGGCAATGGCGACGACCCAGGGTATCCAGCGGGCGGTCACAGCGTCGAGAGGCGGGCGGTTGGGCATGGAACCTCTTGTCAGTGTGAGTCAGGGAGTCCGTGGTGACTTCATCGCGGGCAAGCCCGCTCCCACAGGGATCACGCTCAACCTGTGGGAGCGGGCTTGCCCGCGATGCTTTTACAAGGTCAACGTTAGTCGACTGACCAGCGCTCCAGGCAACAACGCCGAAGCCGTGGCCCGCTGGCTGTAGGTACTCGCCGACAACAGCAATTCGCGCTCTGCGGTCAACGCTTCCAGGCGTGAACCGAGCAGGCTGAAGGCGCTGTCATCGAAGCGCATGGTGCTGACCGGTGCCTGGATCTCGCCGTTCTCGACCCAGAACGTGGCAAAGCGGGTCATGCCGGTCAGGCGGGCGGCGGGTTGATCCGAGAAGTTCAGGTACCACAGGTTGCTGATGTACAACCCCGTGCCCAGTTGCTTGAGGATGTCCGCGTCGGGCAATGCTCCGGCCTTCATGTTCAGTGCGCTCGGCGATTCACCGCCGCTGGCACCGTTGGCGGTCAAACCGTATTCCGCGGCGCTGCGCGAGCTGACCAGCCGCGCCCCGGCCTTGCCGTCGACGATCAACCCCAGATCGCTGCGCGGGTAACCTTCATCGGAAAATGCCGGGCTCAGTGAACCGCTGACTTTTTCATCCAGCGAGACCAGCGGGCTGAACGTGCTGTCGCCAGCGTAGAGCTTTTGCAGCGGGCTGCTTTTGCTGGCAATTGATTGTGCCGAGAAACCACCCCAGCACAGCATGCCCATTATTTCTTCCAGCGCCGCCGGTGCCAGGTAAGCGCGGTACTGGCCGGGCGCCAGGGTACGCAGCGGCCGACCCAGAACCTCAAGCTGCTCGCGGGCTTGCTGGAAGCGTTTGGCAAAGCCTTCGCCATCCCATTCATGCCCGGCGTAGCTGGCCTTTACGGCCTGGCCGTTCTCGTGGAACAGGCTGAAGTCGAAATTGAAACTGTTGGCCTGATGCCAGCCGAAGGCGCCCGAAGAACTGGCAAAGCCACGACTGATCGGTCCGGCAGCGTAGAAACCGACAAGATCCAGCCCTTCGGCGGCCTGGGTAATCTGCGCGACCACCTGCTCGGTGTCCGGTAGCGGATGGGCCTGCACGTTGTTGCTCTGCCAGCCATTGTGGTTGAGCAGCAGGTAAGGATCCGGAGGCAACAGCGGCAAGGTTTCCCGCAATTGGTGCAGACCGTCGGTCAAGCGTTGCAGATCAACGTGGGGATCACCCGCCAGCGTGATCTGCAGATCGGCATGGCGGCCTTCGTTGATCAGCTTCAGGCCAATGCTCGCCTGCTGCACCTGACCGGCCTGGCGCACCCTGGCCTGGTTGAAGCGTATGAAGGCCGACGATTCGGCGGCGTAGCTGAGGGTGAACTGCTCGGGCTCTTGCAGGGCTTCACGCAGGCTGTTGACCAGCGCCTTGAACGATGCGGACTGGCTGATTGACGGATGCATCAGGCGTCTCCTCCGAATACATCAACGTTGCTGAACACGCAGGCCGGTGAAGCGTGGCCGACGCGGATCACCTGGTTCGGCTCACCCTTGCCGCAGTTCGGTGTGCCGAGGACCTTGAGGGTGCTGGCATCGCCAACGGCGCTGAGGCTCTTCCAGAACTGCGCGGAGATGCCCCTGTAGTTGGGATTCTTCACCACGCCCTTGAGTTCGCCGTTTTCTATCAGTTGGCCCCATTCGCAGCCGAACTGGAATTTGTTGCGCGCATCGTCGATCGACCAGGATCGGTTGGTCGACATCAGCACGCCGTGTTCGATGCCACCGATCAACTGTTCGATGGACTGATCGCCCGGTTCGATGTTGAGGTTGGCCATGCGATCGATCGGCGCACGGTTCCAGCCGCAGGCGCGGCTGTTGGCCACGCCGTCCATGCCGGCCCGGAATTGCGACAGCGCACCGCCCAGCGGGCGCAGCAACAGGCCTTCACGAATCAGGAACTGCTTGCTGGCGGGCGTACCGTCGTCGTCATGGCCGTAGCTGGCGAGCTCCTCGGGTATATCCGGATCGAAGGTCACGTTGAGCAGTCCGGAACCATATTGCAGGCGGCCGAAGTCTTCGGTTTTGACGAAACTGGTGCCGGCGTAATTGCGCTCGTCACCGAGGATGCGGTCCAGCTCCAGCGGGTGGCCGATGGATTCGTGGATTTGCAGCATCATCTGGTCGGGCATCAGCAGCAGGTCGCGTTTGCCTTGCGGGGTGTTTGGCGCCAGAAGCAATTGCAGCGCCTGGTCGGCCACATGGGCGCCGGCACCGATCAGGCCGCAGCGGCTGATGACGTCCGCCGCGCCCTGCTGGCCGAAGTTCTCGCGGCCAAGGCTGCGGGTCTGGCTGTCGTTGCCGTCGTAGGCCGTGACATCCAGGCCGGGGTACACAAAACGTTGGGCCTGGCGCAGTTCGGCGCCGGCGCTGTTGAGGTAGATCTGCTCGACGTGGGTGATGCCGAGGCTGACTTGCCAGTTCACCAGGCGCTCGTCCCCGGGCACGGCGGCCGACTCGGCGCCCAGCAGGTGGTAGCAGTCGTTCAGTGACGGGAAGGCTTGGTCGAGGTTCGGCGAAAAATAATCGGCACGGTCGCTGGAAACAGCCTGCGAACGCAGGTCCAGCAAGGCGTGGGGCTTGAGTCGACGGGCCAGCAGCTCGGCACGTTCGAGGGCAGCCTGCAAGCCTGTTGGCGACAGGTCGTTGGTGGCCGCATAGGCCTCGACACCATTGACCCGCACGGTCAGCATCGCCCCTTCGTCACGGCTCAGGCTCGGCGGCTCGGCGACGTTCTTGCGCACCGACAGGTACTGCCCGTATTCGCGCACATAACGCAGGGAAAAGAATTCAGCACCCGTGCGCAAGGCAGCGAAGCGCTGCTTGAGCTGGGGGTAGAAGTCGAACATTCGTGAACCTCCTGGGTCTGGAGTGGCGATGGAGCGGTGCTGCGAGGGGAAGGGGTGAAACGATTGCGTGGCGCTAGATTAGGCCTGCGAGGGTGGGCGGATCAAGGGCGGAGCAGTGGCGGAAAAGATTACGAAGTGCAGAGGGCGCGTGACGAATTGGCTGAAGATTGAGTTCGCGAACAGCCATTGCAGCTTGCTCGCGAACAATTCCACTGTCCGGCAAAGTACTGCATTCAGCCGTTCAGATAAACGAAAGCTGCAACATAAATGAATAGGCTTGCAAAAAAAGCAGGCAGAATTTTTCTTGTTTTGGCCACCGCGATGAAGGTGCCGACTAGCAAGAACAGCTTCAGTGCATCCAGCGTTTCAAATTGCTGTATCAGTGTCAGAGCATCCTTCTTGTTGAATGCAGTGTCGTAAATGATGACTCCCAACATTGCTTGTGCGCTGTAGCTGATAAACCGATAAAAGGAACCTTGGGTTTGCGTAAGTGCGGTGCTGTTTTTGAAGGCAAAGGGAAGGGCACGAAATGCAAAGGCGGTAAGGGCGGAAAATGCAATAAGAAGCCAGATTGTCATGGAGCTACACCACCTCGTTTTTTGTAATTGTTTTCAATCAACACGATCAATCCGCCGATTATAAAAGGCGTGCAGAGCAAGCTGTAATCCTTGAATAAATAGACCAGAAGGGGGGCGCCGACAAAGCCAAGCCAGTAACTCGACACTTCCGAGTAATGAGGCCAGTGCTTGCCGGCCAAAGCGGTAAATTGCAGCGGTAATAGAAGTGTCATCGCGGCATAGATGACCGGTGAAGTGAATTGTGCGCCGGTGATGAAGCCGACGTAGGTACAGATAATCGATACAGCAAATATTGGAAGACCAAGGCCGATCATGTAAGTGAAGGGGCGATCGGTTTTGCGCTTGAATCGAGTGACGCACCCAGTGAATATCGAGGGAGTGATCAGAATCAGGGAAGCCATGGTTTTCGAGGTGGAAGTGTTTCTAATATAGGGGGCAAGCGTTGCGGAAAGTAGTACGAAGCGAGCGTTGAGCGCCAGGATGATAGGGACCAGTATCCATCCGTCGTTATGACTTTGTATCAGCAGGAACTGCAGTGGGGTGGAAAATATTAACAGAGTCGTTGCAAGCGCTTGGCTTAGTGATAATGATTGAGTTGCGCTTAAAATACCGATGGATAAGTACAGGAAAATGAACGCGACGCCAAACGTGATTGCGTCGCGCGCACCTTCAGTGAAAACGTTGATGGTCGAGGATCGAGTGGATGTAACTGGAGTCACCATCAGTGGGCCGCTCGCGTATAGGTTGTTTCATCCAGTGGGAAGTAGTGCTTTCTACGAAAGTGACTTGGGGTCTTGAGTCTGTCGATGCCAGGCATGTCCTTGATCTCCATTGAACTGCTCGCGTCCGGCTGAAGCGGGTCGCGGATAGTAATGGAGGTCTTTAGGTTCGTGGGAATACATGTGTAACGAGTGTTGTTGAGAGTCTGTAATTGTTTTTAGTTACTTGGTGTGAAGATTATTGTTTGTTGTAAATAGCTTGTGTTAATCGAAAAAAAACCGCCAACCCGGAAAGGTTGACGGTTCTGTTTGAAGCAAGTGCGAGAACGGTTACAGAGCTGTCTGGCTCACTTCCCGCGCCGGCTTGCCCTTCACCGGCGCTTCACCTGCCACATAGTAGGTGGCGGTGCTGCGCGGCAATGGCTTGCGACCACGGATCTTGTCGGCGATTTTCTCGGCCATCATGATCGTTGGTGCATTGAGGTTGCCGGTGGTGATGATCGGCATGATCGAGGCATCGACCACACGCAGGCCTTGCATGCCGTGCACGCGACCTTCGCCATCGACCACGGCCATTTCGTCGGTGCCCATCTTGCACGAGCAGGAAGGGTGGAACGCGGTTTCGGCGTGTTCGCGGATGAACTTGTCCAGCTGTTCATCGGTTTGCACTTCGATGCCCGGGCTGATCTCGCGACCACGGAAGGCGTCCAGAGCCGGCTGTTGCATGATTTCCCGGGTCAGGCGGATGCCGTCGCGGAATTCCTGCCAGTCCTGCTCGGTGGCCATGTAGTTGAACAGGATGCTCGGATGCTGGCGCGGGTCTTTCGACTTGGCCTGGATGCGTCCGCGGCTAGGCGAACGCATGGAGCCCATGTGTGCCTGGAAACCGTGCTCTTTCACACCGTTGCTGCCGTTGTAGTTAATCGCTACCGGCAGGAAGTGGTACTGGATGTTCGGCCATTCGAATTCCGGACGGGTGCGGATGAAACCGCCGGCTTCGAACTGGTTGCTGGCGCCGATGCCGGTGCCGTTGAACAGCCACTCGGCACCGATGGCCGGCTGGTTGTACCAGAGCAGCGACGGGTACAGCGAAACCGGTTGGGTGCAAGCGTATTGCAGGTACAACTCAAGGTGATCCTGCAGGTTTTCACCGACGCCCGGCAGGTCGTGGACCACCGGAATGTCGAGCTTGTTCAACAATTCGGCCGGGCCGACGCCGGAACGTTGCAGTATCTGCGGCGAAGCGATGGCGCCGGAGCACAGCAGCACTTCCTTGCGCGCCTTGACTTCAACACGCTCTTCAGCGGCGCCGACCAGGTAACGCACACCGACCGCACGCTTGCCTTCGAACAGGATCTTGTCGGTCAGGGCGTGGGTGACGATGGTCAGGGTCGAACGTTTCTTGGCGACGTCCAGATAGCCGCGGGCGGTGGAAGCACGGCGGCCTTTCGGCGTCACGGTGCGGTCCATCGGGCCGAAGCCTTCCTGCTGGTAGCCGTTGAGGTCCTCGGTGCGCGGGTAACCGGCCTGTACGCCGGCTTCAACCATGGCGTGGAACAGCGGGTTGTTGCCGGCTTTCGGTGTAGTCACGCTGACCGGGCCGTCGCCACCGTGGTAATCGTTCGGACCGATGTCACGGGTTTCCGCTTTGCGGAAATACGGCAGGCAGTCGAGGTACGACCAGTCTTCAAGGCCTGGCAGTTTCGCCCAGCCGTCGTAGTCCATGGCGTTGCCGCGGATGTAGCACATGCCGTTGATCAGCGAAGAACCACCCAGGCCCTTGCCGCGACCGCATTCCATGCGACGACCGTCCATGTGTGGCTCGGCATCGGTTTCGTAGGCCCAGTTGTAGCGACGGCCTTGCAGCGGGAACGCCAAAGCGGCCGGCATCTGCGTGCGGAAGTCGAAACGGTAGTCCGGGCCGCCGGCTTCGAGCAGCAGGACGGTGACGCCTGCGTCTTCGGTCAGACGGGTCGCCAGGGTGTTACCGGCCGAGCCGGCACCGATGATGATGTAATCGAATTCTTGGGACATTGAATGCACCCTCTTTGATAGTGGTCAGGTCGGGCCTTGGCGAGTGCTGCGCACTCGATCGCCAGCAAGCCGGCTCCTACAGGGTTGAGGTAACCAATGATTTGGCGAACGACGCCAAATCTGTAGGAGCCGGCTTGCTGGCGATGACGGCCTCGCAGGCGAAGCAATTGCCGCCTTAGAACACCGAGACGTAATCGCCCAGCTCGACCTGTACCGATTTGATGCGGGTGAAGTTGTTCAGCGAGCTGATGCCGTTCTCACGGCCGACACCCGACTGCTTGTAGCCGCCGACCGGCATTTTCGCGTCGGACTCGCCCCAGGCGTTGATCCAGCAGATACCGGCTTCCAGTTGATGAATCACGCGGTGGGCGCGGTTCAGATCCTTGGTGACGATACCGGCGGCCAGGCCGAAGTCGGTGTCGTTGGCGCGACGGATCACTTCTTCCTCGGTTTCGTACGACAGGATCGCCATCACCGGGCCGAAGATTTCTTCACGGACGATGGTCATCTCGTCGGTGCAGTCGGTGAACACGGTCGGGGCCACGAAGGCGCCCTTGGCGAAATCGCCGTCGGTCAGACGCTCACCGCCACACAGAACGCGTGCGCCTTCTTCCTTGCCCTTGGCGATGTAGCCCAGCACGCTTTCCATGTGGGCGAAGCTGACCAGCGGGCCGAAGTTGGTGTTTTCATCTTCCGGGTTGCCGACGCGGATGCGCGCAACGCGCTCAACGATCTTGGCTTCGAAAGCGGCTTTCAGGTGAGCCGGTACGAACACGCGAGTGCCGTTGGTGCAGACCTGGCCGGAGCTGTAGAAGTTGGCCATCATCGCGGTGTCGGCGGCGCGATCGAGGTCGGCGTCGTCGCAGATGATCAGCGGGGATTTGCCGCCCAGTTCCATGGTCACGTCCTTGAGCGACGAAGCCGAAGCGCTGGCCATGACTTTCTTGCCGGTGTCGGTGCCGCCGGTGAACGAGATCTTCTCGATGCGCGGGTGCTCGGTCAGCCAGGTGCCGACTTCACGGCCGCTGCCGGTCAGGACGTTGAACACGCCGTTTGGCAGGCCGGCTTCGGTGTAGATCTCGGCCAGTTTCAGGGTGGTCAGCGAGGTGACTTCGCTTGGCTTGAAGATCATCGCGTTGCCAGCCGCCAGGGCCGGTGCGGATTTCCACAGGGCGATCTGGATCGGGTAGTTCCACGCGCCGATACCGGCGACGACGCCCAGCGGCTCGCGACGGGTGTAGACGAACGACGTGGTGCGCAGCGGAATCTGCTCGCCTTCGATGGCCGGCACCAGGCCTGCGTAGTATTCCAGCACGTCAGCACCGGTAACGATGTCGACGTACTTGGTTTCGGAGAACGATTTACCGGTGTCCAGGGTTTCCAGGGCGGCCAGTTCGTCGTTGCGCTCACGCAGGATTTCCACGGCGCGACGCAGGATGCGCGAACGCTCCATGGCGGTCATGGCAGCCCAGATTTTCTGGCCCTTTTCGGCGCTGACGACAGCGCGCTCGACGTCATCGAAGGTTGCGCGCTGTACTTTTGCGAGGACTTCACCGTTAGCCGGGTTGATGGCTTCGAAAGTGGCGTCGCTGCTGGCGTCGCTGTAAGCACCATCGATGTAGAGTTTTTGCAATTCGAAACGGGCCATAAAGTCCTCGCAAGAGCATCAAGTGGTTGGCACGGTCCGGTGGTTGAGCGTTCTGTATGTGCTCTAACTCACCCGCTTGGCCAGTTGGATATCCATGTATTCGTAAGCGATCTGTTGCGCCTGCCCGGTGTCGAAAGCGTCTCCCGACAGCGCGCCGCGCAACCACAAACCGTCAATCAACGCTGCCAGGCCACGGGCGGCGGTGCGCGCATCATCGAGCGGCAACACGCGGCGGAACTGGCAGCACAGGTTGGAATACAGACGGTGATCGTTGATCCGCTGCAACCTGTGCAAAGACGGCTGGTGCATGCTGGTGGCCCAGAAGGCCAGCCAGGTTTTCATTGCCGGGCCATTGACCTGGCTGGCGTCGAAGTTGCCTTCGATGATCACCTGCAGATGCGCCCGCGGGCTGTCATCTGTCAACGCCAGTCGGCGCGCGGTGACGTTCTCGCTCAGCACAGTCATCAAGTACCCCATGGTGGCGGCGATCAGGCCATTCTTGTCCTGAAAATAGTGACTGATGATGCCGTTCGAGACACCGGCCAAACGGGCGATCAGCGCAATGCTGGCGTCCCCCATTCCGACCTGATCGACGGCCAGCAAAGTGGCTTCGATCAATTGCTGGCGGCGGATGGGTTGCATACCGACCTTGGGCATCTTGCACATCTCCTTAGGCCTTCCGGCAGACGTCGAACGTCTATCGGCTTGTGGGCCAGTCTATTTTGTTTTGATTGAACGTTCAATCAACAAAGAATAAGATCTGCGACAAATCGTCGCTATCAACAGATTTTTCCTACAGATGGCGGCGAAAAAATCGACTTCCGAAAATGCTCGAAACCTACGCGCCACGGCGCTTCAGGCTTTCGGGCTTTTTTCGGGGTGTCTTTATATCACCCGCTGGTCGGCTGCCCACTAACCGATTGGTCGGGTAACACGTTTGTCTTGCGTTCTTCTCTCGCACTGCCCGGAGCATCTGTGCCATGAGTTCTGCCTCGCTAATAAAGACCCCACCCGAGAAGGTGACGGTCAACGGTTGGGTGTTCTACACCTCTACCGCGTTGATTCTGTTGTTGACCGCCATTCTGATCATTGCCCCGCAAGAGGCCGGCAGACTGCTCGGTACGGCGCAAGCCTGGTTGTCCCGTAGCTTCGGCTGGTACTACATGGTGGTGATTGCCGCCTACCTGATCTTCGTCGTCGGCCTGGCGTTTTCGTCCTACGGCAAACTGAAACTGGGCAGCAAGGACGACACCCCGGACTTCAGCTACGGCGCCTGGGCGGGGATGCTGTTCTCGTCGGGTATCGGCATTTCGTTGCTGTACTTCGGTGCTTCCGAGCCGCTGGATCACTACTTCAATCCGCCGGAAGGCGTGGCTGGCAGCAATCTTGCCGCCCGTCAGGCGGTGCAGCTGACGTTCCTGCACTGGGGTCTGCACGGCTGGGCGATCTACGCATTGGTCGGTCTGGCCGTTGCCTACTTTGCTTATCGTCATAACCAGCCGCTGGCTTTGCGTTCGGCGCTGTATCCGCTGGTAGGTGAGCGCTGGGTCAAAGGCGCGGCCGGTCATGCGGTAGACGGCTTTGGCATGTTCGTGACCCTGTTGGGTCTGGTGACCAACCTGGGGATTGGTTCGCTGCAAGTGTCGTCGGGGCTGGAAAACCTGTTCGGCATGGAACACAGCAACACCAATCTGCTGATCGTGATTATCGTGATGAGCACCGTGGCGACCATCGCTGCCGTGTCGGGTGTGGAAAACGGTATCCGCCGCCTGTCCAACCTGAACATCGTGCTGTTCAGCGGCCTGCTGATTTTCGTGCTGCTGTTTGGTCCGACCCTGCACCTGCTCAACGGCTTTGTACAGAACGTCGGTGATTACCTGAACGGCGTGGTGCTGAAGACCTTCGACCTCTATGTGTACGAAGGCGACAGTGAGAAGTCCGACCGCTGGTTGGGCCTGTGGACTCTGTTCTACTGGGCCTGGTGGATTTCCTGGGCGCCATTCGTGGGCATGTTCATCGCGCGTATTTCCCGTGGTCGTACCGTGCGTGAACTGGTCGCCGGCGTGCTCCTGATTCCACTGGGTTTCACCCTGGCGTGGCTGTCGATCTTCGGTAACTCGGCCCTGGACCTGGTGATGAACCACGGGGCGGTGGAGCTCGGGAAGACGGCGCTGGAACAGCCGTCCATGGCGATCTACCAGTTGCTGGAGCATTACCCGGCGTCGAAAGTGGTGATCGGCGTATCGATTTTCGTTGGTTTCGTGCTGTTCCTGACCCCGGCGGACTCCGGCGCGGTGATGATGGCCAACCTGTCGTGCAAGGGCGGTAACGTCGACGAAGACGCCCCGCACTGGCTGCGGATCTTCTGGTCGGCGGTGATCACCCTGGTGACCATCGGTTTGTTGTTCGCCGGTAACTTCGAAGCCATGCAGACCATGGTGGTGCTGGCCGGCCTGCCGTTCTCGGTGGTGCTGGTGTTCTTCATGTTCGGCTTGCACAAGGCCATGCGCCAGGACGTGCAGATCGAACAGGAGCAAGCGGAGTTGGCGGCACGCGGTCGTCGTGGTTTCAGTGAGCGTTTGACCCAACTGGACCTGCAACCGAGCCAGTCGGTGGTTCAGCGTTTCATGGACAAGCATGTGAGCCCGGCACTGCAGGACGCGACGACGCAGATGCGTGCTCAAGGCCTGGAAGTGCAGACGCTGCTGGGCAAGTCCAAGCGTTGCATGGGCGTGCGGGTCGAGATGGAAGAGGGCAACCCGTTTGTCTACGAAGTCAGTCTGGACGGCTATCTGGCCACGCCAACCGAGTCGGCGCAGTCCGATGAGGCGCGTCAGCGCTACTACCGTGCCGAGGTGTATCTGCACAACGGCAGCCAGGACTACGACTTGATGGGCTTCACCCAGGATCAGATCACCCGTGACGTGCTCGATCAGTTTGAAAGCCATCGGCAGCTCCTTGGCCGGGTTTACAGCTGAGTGACCGCACAGCCTTTGTAGGAGCTGGCTTGCCAGCGAATGCGACACCGCGGTGCATCTGATGCACCGCCATCGCCAGCAAGCCGGCTCCTACAGGGCTAGCGAGCACTTCACCGCGGTGTATCTGATACACCGCCATCGCCGGCAAGCCGGCTCCTACAGAGATAGCGTTGATACAAATAACGCGCTCAAACAAAAACGCCGCGATCCTCTCGCGGCGTTTTTGTGTCTGTTGCCTTACCCCAGGTTCTTGCCGAGCAGTGCGTGATACAGCTCGCTGTCGCCCAGAATCCCCACCACCTTGTTGTTGTCGTGCAGCACCAGCTTGTTGCCGGTCTGATAACGAATCTGCAGCGCGTCGCGCATGCCGATGTTCGAGTCCACCAGTGTTGGTCGACGACCCAGCCCTTCAACGGCCTGACCCGGTGCCCAGTTCTGCAGGTCCAGGGTCGAACCGTTCTGACGGGCGCCCTTGATGGTGTTGCCTTCAGCCAGGTCCAGCCACGAATCGCCGCCCGGATCGAGGCACACCGAACCGTTGATGCGTTTGCAGTTGTCCAGGGTGCGCATCAGGCTGCGGCCGCACAGTACGTTCAGTGGGTTGGTGTGGGCCACGAAGGTCCGCACGTAGTCGTCCGCAGGGTTGAGGACGATTTCTTCCGGCTTGCTGTACTGGATGATCCGGCCGTCTTTCATGATCGCGATACGGCTGCCCAGTTTCAGGGCCTCGTCGAGGTCGTGGCTGACGAACACGATGGTCTTGCTCAGCTTGCGTTGCAGTTCCAGCAGCTCGTCTTGCAGACCCTGGCGGATCAGCGGGTCGAGTGCCGAGAACGGTTCGTCCATCAGCAGGATGTCGGCGTCCATCGCCAGCGCACGGGCCAGGCCCACACGTTGCTGCATGCCACCGGACAGCTCGTTGGGTTTCTTGTTGCGCCACTGGGTCAGGCCCACCAGCTCAAGCTTGTCGTCCACCAGCTTGCGGCGTTCCTTTTCGGGACGACCCTGCATCTCCAGGCCGAAGCTGATGTTCTCGCGAACGGTCAGCCAGGGCATCAGGGCGAACTTCTGGAACACCATCGCAATGCGCTTGGTGCGCATCATTTTCAGTTCTGCCGGAGTGCAGGACGCGATGTCGATCTGCTTGCCTTCGTGCTCGACGTACAACTTGCCGCGACTGACGGTGTTGAGGCCGTTGATGCAACGCAGCAGGCTGGACTTGCCGGAGCCGGACAGGCCCATCAGTACGCAGATCTCACCTTTTTCAACATCCAGGCTGGCTTTTTCAACGCCGACAATCTGCCCGGTCTTTTTCAGGATTTCGTTGCGCGTCATTCCCTGATCCAGCAGCTTGAGCGCCTCGCGTGGATCCTTGGAGAAAATAACGTCAACGTTTTCGAAGCGAATAATGCTCATGCATCACCCCCTACTTTGGCGTCGGGTTGTTTGCAGATACGGTCGAGCATGATCGCCAGCAGTACGATCGCCAGGCCTGCTTCGAAGCCCAGGGCGATATCAGCAGTGTTCAGTGCGTTGACCACCGGTTTGCCCAGGCCATCGGCGCCTACCAGTGCAGCGATCACCACCATCGAAAGAGACAGCATGATGCACTGGGTGATGCCGGCCGCGATGCTTGGCATGGCGTGGGGCAGTTCGATTCGCGAGAGCAGCTGACGGCGCGAGCAGCCAAAGGCCTTGCCGGCGTCCATCAATTCTTCCGGAACATCGCGGATACCCAGGTAGGTCAGGCGGATGGGCGCGGCAATCGCGAACACCACCGTGGAGATCAGGCCCGGGACCACACCCAGCCCGAAGAGGGTCAGGGTAGGAATGAGGTAAACGAAGGTCGGTACGGTCTGCATCAGATCGAGTACCGGACGCATTAAAGTGTAGAACATCGGCTTGTGCGCCGCGACGATGCCCAGTGGCACGCCGATGACCACGCAGACCAGGGTGGCGAACAGCACCTGGGCGAGGGTTTCCATGGTTTCCTGCCAGTACCCCAGATTGAGGATCAGCAGAAAGGAAGCAATGACAAAGGCGGTCAGGCCCCATTTGCGTTGGATGAAGTGTGCCAGTAGTGCGATCAGGCCGATCAATGCCAGCGGGTTGAACCAGGTCAGCGCAAACGTCACGCCGTGGATCATCGTTTCCAGTGTCACGGCGATGGCGTCGAAGGTGTTGGCGCCGTGTTGCGTCAACCATTCAACGAAGCCTGCGATGTACTGGCCTAGGGGTATTTTCTGATCAATCAGCATGGTAGTGAACGTCCGCATGCAAGGAAATAAACAGCCCGGGCAGGCGAGCCTGCCCGGCATAAGCGATTACTGCAGTTTGGCTTTCACGGCCTCCAGGCCAGGTTTACCGTCAATGGTGGTCACGCCAGCGAGCCAGGTATCGAGCACCTGTGGATTGTTTTTCAGCCAGGCCTTGGCGGCCGCGTCAGGCTTCATCTTGTCGTCCAGGATGTTGCCCATCAGTTCGCTTTCCATGTCGACGGTGAACTCCAGGTTCTTCAGCAACTGACCAACGTTGCTGCACTCCTGGGCGTAACCCTTGCGGGTGTTGGTCGCCACGGTGGCGGCACCGAAGTCCGGGCCGAAGAAGTCATCACCACCGGTCAGGTATTGAATCTTGAAACGCTTGTTCATCGGATGCGGCGCCCAGCCGAGGAACACCACGGCGGTGTCGCGTTTCTGCGCGCGGTCGACCTGCGACAGCATGCCGGCTTCGGAGGATTCGACGACTTTGAAACCGGCGGTCTTCAGGCCGAAGGCATCCTTGTCGATCATGCTCTGGATCAGGCGATTGCCGTCGTTGCCGGGCTCGATGCCGTAGATCTTGCCATCGAGCTCTTTCTTGAATTTGGCGATGTCGGCGAAGTCATGCAGGCCCTTGTCGTACAGCGCCTGAGGGACGGCGAGGGTGTACTTGGCGCCCTTGAGGTTGGTACGCACGGTTTCCACGGTGCCGGCATCGCGGTAAGCCTTGATGTCGTTTTCCATGGTCGGCATCCAGTTCCCCAGGAACACGTCCATGTTCTTGCCGTCGGCCAGCGACTTGTAGGTCACGGGCACGGAAATCATGGTGGTCTTGGTCTTGTAGCCGAGGGCGTTGAGCACGACGCTGGTTGTCGCGGTGGTAGCGGTGATGTCGGTCCAGCCAACATCGGAGAAGTTTACGGTACTGCACTGCGCCGGTTCTGCGGCTTGCGCCAGAACCGGCAGACTAAGCATGGCGGCCAACAACAACGACGGGGAACCTTTCATGGATGGACTCCTTGGTGTTTTTTTTGGCAGTGTTCCGACTGGACCACCGCACTTATAGGTTGCGGTTGGATGGCGTTCTGGAGACAGCTCTACCACGGCGCCTTGCAATCGAGTCGATATGATCATGTACCAGTGAAAATCTGACGCCTACAGGGTGCGTCGTATCCAGTACAGGGATGGTCGCATCCAGTGTCGGTGACGTCGTTTACAGATTTTTTCAGCCCCTTTTCCTTCTCTGAGCCGCAAAAAAACGGCGAAAACACTGCGTAAAAGACACGCGGCGTTGGTGGGCATGAGTGCGTCGGTTAGAGACGTCGAACAACTGGATAAAAGCTTGATGATGCGGTCATCCCGGCGGATTGCAGCTTGAGCGTAGCAGCTCCGTCACCGTGCGCTTTTGCGTGCGCAGTGGGCCCATCGAGGAGTTCGGCAGTAATGGCTATCAGTGTTTTCGACCTGTTCAAAATCGGCATCGGCCCTTCCAGTTCGCACACCGTGGGGCCCATGCGGGCGGCAGCGCTGTTTGTGCAGGGCCTGCGCGAGCGCGGGTTGCTTGAGCAGGTTCGGCGTGTCGAAGTCCAGCTGTTCGGCTCGTTGTCGGCCACCGGCATCGGTCACGGCAGCGACAACGCGGTGATCATGGGGCTGATGGGCGAGTGGCCGGATGCGATCGATCCGTCGCAAATCGGCATCCGTATCGCCACCCTGCGCGAGACCGATACGCTGCTGCTCGACGGCCGCTTGCCGGTGCCCTTCATCTGGGTCCGGGACATGCGCCTGATTGACGAGAACTTGCCATTCCATCCCAACGCCATGACCCTGATTGTCGAAGGTGATGATGGCGAGTTGTATCGCGACACCTACTATTCGGTCGGCGGCGGTTTTGTCGTCGATGAGGCTCAGGCTTCCAGCGGTGTCGTCGACCTCGACCGCACTGTGTTGCCTTATGACTTTTCCAGTGCGGCCGAGCTGCTGGAACTGTGTAAAAAGCACAACCTGCGCGTTGCTGAATTAATGATGGCCAACGAGAAAGTCTGGCGCAGCGAGGATGAAATTCGCAGCGGCCTGATGAAGCTCTGGCGCGCCATGCAGGATTGCGTTGAACAAGGCCTCAAGCACGAAGGCATCCTGCCCGGCGGCCTGAACGTGCGCCGGCGTGCGGCCAAGCTGCACCGCAGCTTGCAGGAACTGAACAAACCCAACGTGATCGGCTCGACCTTGAGCGCCATGGAATGGGTAAATCTGTTCGCCCTGGCGGTCAACGAGGAAAACGCGGCCGGCGGGCGCATGGTCACGGCACCGACCAACGGTGCGGCAGGGATCATTCCGGCGGTGTTGCATTACTTCATGAAATTCAGCGAAGCGGTGACAGACGCCAATGTCGTCGACTACTTCCTCAGTGCGGCAGCAGTAGGAATCCTGTGCAAGAAGAACGCCTCGATCTCCGGTGCCGAAGTCGGTTGCCAGGGCGAAGTCGGTTCGGCCTGCGCCATGGCGGCAGCCGGACTGGCGGAAATCCTTGGCGCCACACCAGAGCAGTTGTGCAACGCGGCGGAAATCGGCCTGGAGCATAACCTCGGCCTGACTTGCGACCCGGTGGGTGGACTGGTCCAGGTGCCGTGCATCGAGCGCAACGCGATTGCTGCGGTGAAGGCGATCAATGCGGCGCAGATGGCTTTGCGCGGTGATGGTCAGCACTTCATTTCGCTGGATCGGGTGATCCGCACCATGCGCGATACCGGTGCCGATATGCATGACAAATACAAGGAGACATCGCGGGGTGGGTTGGCGGTCAGCGCGGTGGAGTGCTGAGACCGCGTCGACTCCATCGCGAGCAAGCTCGCTCCCACAGGTTTTGCGTCGGTCACAAAATTGTGTTCGCCTCGATCCCTGTGGGAGCGAGCTTGCTCGCGATAGCGCCAGACCAATCAAAACTGCGCGCTAAGTGAACACCAGTTCGAAAACGCGCCACCTTTTGGCGCGTCGCTCTCAGATAAATCGTCTTGCCAGTCGTCGGCGACTTTCAAGCCCTCGACCGCCCGTCACCCGTGCCTGCGGTGACACTCTTTCACAGCGGCTCGCAGCCCTGTTCCCACAAGTGCTACCGAATTGCTCACAGCATGTGGGACGAGGCGCTTGCCAGCCCTGATGGCCATTTAAATCCCCACTCGCTGCGTGTCATATATAGACACATTCCGACGTCGTTTTCAGGAGTTATTGAACGCACATTCAAAAATAGGCATGGCAATTGCTCTGTCATTACAAAGCCCGTCTCCCACGCGAGAACGATGGCAATAAAAAGAGCCTCCGCCTGAGGCCATCACCCGCTTTGTGTGAGGAGATACCGCGATGACGACGTTCAACTCCGGGGCCCAACCCCAGAACCGTGCGCCTCAATCCATCGGCTTTCTGCTGCTGGACAATTTCACGCTGATTTCTCTGGCCTCCGCAGTGGAACCCCTGCGCATGGCCAACCAGTTGTCCGGTCGCGAGCTGTATCGCTGGACCACCCTCACCGTCGACGGCGGCCAGGTCTGGGCCAGTGACGGCCTGCAGATCACCCCCGACGCCTCCATGCACAAAGCCCCGCCAATGGACACCGTCATCGTCTGCGGCGGCATCGGCATCCAGCGCACGGTTACCCGCGAACACGTGTCCTGGCTGCAAAGCCAGGCCCGCCAGTCCCGTCGCCTCGGCGCGGTGTGCACCGGCAGCTGGGCCCTGGCCTGCGCCGGCCTGCTCGACGGATTTGATTGCAGCGTGCACTGGGAATGCCTGGCGGCGATGCAGGAAGCTTTCCCGCGTGTAGCGATGAGCACCCGCCTGTTCACCCTCGACCGTAACCGTTTCACCAGCTCCGGCGGCACCGCGCCACTGGACATGATGCTGCACCTGATCAGCCGCGATCACGGCCGTGAGCTGTCGGCAGCCATTTCGGAAATGTTCGTCTACGAGCGCATCCGCAACGAGCAGGATCACCAGCGTGTGCCGCTCAAGCACATGCTCGGCACCAACCAGCCGAAGTTGCAGGAAATCGTCGCGTTGATGGAAGCCAACCTCGAAGAGCCGATCGACCTGGACGAACTGGCGGTGTATGTCGCGGTGTCCCGTCGTCAGCTCGAGCGCCTGTTCCAGAAGTACCTGCACTGTTCGCCGTCGCGTTACTACCTCAAGCTGCGCCTGATCCGCGCGCGTCAGCTGCTCAAGCAAACGCCGATGTCGATCATCGAAGTGGCGTCGGTGTGCGGTTTCGTGTCCACACCGCACTTCTCCAAGTGCTACCGCGAGTACTTCGGCATTCCGCCACGTGACGAGCGCGTAGGTTCCAACACTACCCAGCAGGTAGCGATGATGCCGCTGCCGCAAGCGCTGGTGCTGTCGCCGTTGTCCGGGCCGTTGTCGGCGTTGAGCCAGGCGCGTAATGAGTCGACGTTTGCCAGCGTAAGGCTCTAGTCAGAGCTGGCGCTTGAAAAACACGACGCGCTCGGTTTCTTCGAAGCCGAGCGCTGTGTGTGTCTCCTGGCTCACCAGATTGTCGAGGGCGGTGTCGGAGGCCATTTGCACACAGCCCTGTTCTCGCCCCCATTGCGCTACAAACTCTATCAATTGTGCGGCCACGCCTTGGCGGCGCTGCTCTGGCACCACGTAGATACCCTCCAGAAACACTACAGGAGAGTTGTCGGTACCATTTACATAGTCACGGCGCAATGAGGCTTCGGCCAATCCAACTGGTTGCTGCCGACTGTCGTAAGCAACGAAGTTAATATAGCGTTGTGGTTCGCTCAGCTGTTGGCCGATTTCGTCCCGATGCTCCTGTTCCGAAGCATGCGGCCAGAGTGCCTGGCGCAAAGGCAGCCAGCCCGCTTGTTCGCTGGACTGGCAGCGTTGGATTCGCAACATCAGGGTTTGCTCATGGTGGTCAGGAAGACTGGCACTCTAGCAAACCCTCAAGTCCTCAGGTGCGGTGGCTTTGCTGATACTCCGCCAGAGCCGGCAACAACTGCTTGTCGATCGCCTGGCGCACTGCCGGCAGGATGGTCGCGCTGCTGGTGTACATCTGCTTGACCATGGTGCGCAGCACTATCGCCCGTTCATTGTTCAAGCCTCGGACCGCGCACTCGCAAGCCTGCTCGGCCGTGGCGCCGCTCGGCACTTGAAACCCCAACGACTTTAGATGGCCCAACAGGTCTTCCTGGTCTATCAAATCGGCGTGCATCATGACGCAATCCTTCTTCAGGGAACGGAGTCGTGGTTCGATTCTGGTAGGGGTGCCGAGTGTCGGCAAGGGCGATTTGTCGCAATGGCAGCATTGGCTATGAACAGGTCGTTTTCGGGCATCTTGCCGGCCAGAGGAGGGAGCACACTGGACTCAGCTCGCTTCACGAAGGTTTGGTCACCCTCGCATGGCAGCTCCTCAGCAGTACCCTCTGCCTCGATCCTGTCACGGCTTGATCGGGGCTTTTTTTGTCTGTGAGTCAGGGATATTTGAGGTGTCTGGACTGGCGCCATCGCGGGCAAGCCACGCTCCCACAGGATCGGGGGTTACCACAGATTTGGCGAACGACGCCAAACCTGTGGGAGCTGCGGTGCGGCGATCCGACTTGCCTGCGATGAACGATGACGCGGTCTAGCGTTGCAGCACGAGAATGCGCGACAGCAACTCATCCCGGTCGACATAGCAGCCCTGGAAATGACGGGCGCCGGTGGCAGGATCGAACGCGTTGCGGGCGTGCAGGGTGCGGCGGTTGTCGAAGCACCACAGCTCACCGGGATTGAGCCGCTGCATCAACCTGAAGCGAGGTTCGCGGGTCATCGCGATAAGGCGCCGGTAGGCCTGGTACAGCCTGGGCATCTGCTCCACCGAGGCATCGAACGGCCCGCGCAAAAAGTTCGCCATGCGGATTTCCGATACCTGCCCCAACGCATCCAGGGCAATGATGGGCGCGAGACAGCGGTAGTCGCTGTGACGGTCCTTGTTGCGAAATTCCACGGGAATTTCGCAGAGGCTTTGAAGGACTCGGGGTCTTCCCGGCGCAAGGCGTCGGCAATGGCAAAACCGTCGACAAAAATGCTCTCGCCTCCTTCGGCGTCATTGACCAGGCAATGCAGGAATTGCAGCCCCGGTTGCAATTCCCGGGTCGGCAAATCGCTGTGCAGCGGCAGGTTGAAAGCGGTGTAGGCGTTGCTGTCGGCGTCTGCCTTGGATTGCACGTTGAACAGCACGCCGAAATTGCTCTCGCGGATGAAGGAAATACGCTGCGCGATCAGCTTCAGCGAGCCAGGCTCGGTGGGCACGCCGCGGACCTGGGTCAGCCCGACATCGCGTACCGCCAGCAGCCATTGCAACAGCGCGTCGTTATCCGACATCAGCGCCTGATACTCGAACACCGGCAACGGCAAGTCACTGTGCCAAAGCCTGGCTTTTGGCTTGCGTGCCTGACGTTCGGCACGGGATTCGTCGTCATACGCATGGGCGCGCAGCCAGCCGGGATCGAAGCGGCTGGCGTGGCCATCCTGCCAATCCACCGACAGGCAGCCTTCAGTGTCGATGTGTACGGCGTGAGGCATCAGATCCTGAGCCACATCGACGATTTCCAGGACTTGTTCGCGGGTCACGGTGTAGACGCACTGCGGGCACGGGCAATTGTCCCGCAGCCATTGATGGTGGAAAGGGCTGACGCGATCGTCGGCCCACTTCACCAGAACACGGTCCGCCAGAGTCTGCACGCCAGTCAGCGCGCTGATTAACGGATAGGTACGAAAGTCGGCAAAAGCAGCGGCAGTGTTCATGGCGATCTCCTTGTTATTTTTTTGTCGGTAATGCGATCACTCGGCCAATGTACTCGGGGCTTGGCAGGTCTGCCTGGTCGGCGACGATGGTTTGCAGCCGGGTCAGGGACAGTTCGCTGAACGGCGCCGAACGCGGCCCGGCGAGGTCCACGTGTAGCAGCATCTGCTCATTGCCGGCGAGCTCCTTGTCATCACCGACCAGATGCAGGCTGTGATAGAGGTGCACGCGCTTGTTGTCGTGGGCAATGATCTGGGTGTGCACCTCGACCTGGGCGTCGAGCTTCACTTCGTGCAGGTAGTTCAGGTGCAGTTCGAGGGTGAACAGCGAGTTGCCGCTGGCTTCGCGGCTGTTGCTGTCCAGGCCCAGGCGATCCATCAGCGCGTCGGTGGCGTAGCTGAAAATGAGCAGGTAGAAGGCGTCGCGCAGGTGGCCGTTGTAGTCGACCCAGTCGGGGATGATGGTGGTTTGGTAGGTGGTGAGGGTGGGCATGTCATCAAATCCTGAAGTCATGAATACCTGTAGGAGCCGGCTTGCTGGCGATTGCGATGTTTGCAGCGCCGCAGAGGCGGTGGATGTACCGGCCTCATCGCTGGCAAGCCAGCTCCTGCAAGGGGTATGAGTTATTCGGCGAAAGCCATCCCGTGTTTCTCTTTGGTGGTCTTCACCGCCTCCAGCACCGCCAGCAGGCAGTCATCACGATAGCGCTCCAGCGCCGAAATGCTGTGTTTGCCCAGTTGATCGCTGGTGCCGTCGACCACGTCGTCGATCAGCTTGTCGGTCAACTCCGGCGCCGGCAGGTAGGTCCACGGCAATTGCAGCGCCGGACCAAACTGTGCCATGAAGTGACGCATACCGGCATCACCACCCGCCAGGGTGTAGGTCAGGAACGTACCCATGAACGACCAGCGCAAGCCCGCGCCAAAGCGGATCGCATCGTCGATTTCACCGGTGGTCGCCACGCCGTCGTTGACCAGGTGCAGCGCCTCGCGCCACAGCGCTTCGAGCAGACGGTCGGCGATGAAACCCGGTACTTCCTTGCGTACGTGCAGCGGGCGCATGCCGAGGGATTCGTAGACTTTCATCGCCGCTTGCACGGCTTCAGGGGCGGTGTTCTTGCCACCGACCACTTCCACCAGCGGCAGCAGGTAAACCGGGTTGAACGGGTGACCGACCACGCAGCGTTCCGGGTGCGTGGCACTCTCGTAGAACTCGCTTGGCAACAGGCCGGAGGTACTGGAGCCAATCAAGGCATCGGGTTTGGCCGCCGCGCTGATTTTGCTGTGCAGGTCCAGCTTCAGCTCCAGGCGCTCCGGGGCGCTTTCCTGGATGAAATCGGCGTCGCGCACGCACTCCTCGATGGTCGCGACAAAACGCAGGCGATCCTGCGATGCGCCGGGTGCCAGGCCTTGTTTCTCCAGTGCGCCCCAGGCATTGGCGACGCGCTTGCGCAGGGCGGCTTCGGCGCCGGGCGCCGGGTCCCAGGCCACTACATCCAGGCCATGGGCGAGGGCGCGGGACACCCAGCCACTGCCGATGACACCGCTGCCCAACGCTGCGAAGGTTTTGATTTCGGTGATAAAGCTCATGGTCACTTCCTGAAGAGTTCGGTGATCGTTGTAGGAGCCGGCTTGCTGGCGAAGGCGATATTCCGGTCACAGAAAATGTGGCGGATGTACCGGCCTCATCGCCAGCAAGCCGGCTCCTACAGGGTTGTTTTGGGAGGATTAACCGCGCTTGGTCAGGCCCATTTTTGCCCGGCCTTCAGCCGGGGTCAGGACGCGGGCACCGAGGCGGCTGAGGATTTCGCCGGCGCGTTCGACCAGTTGGCCGTTGGTCGCCAGCACGCCCTTGTCCAGCCACAGGTTGTCTTCCAGCCCGACCCGCACGTTGCCGCCGAGCAACACCGCTTGCGCTGCCATCGGCATCTGCATGCGACCGATACCGAACCCGGCCCAGACCGCGTCGGCCGGCAGGTTGTCGACCATGGCTTTCATGGTGGTGGTGTCCGCCGGCGCGCCCCACGGGATGCCCAGGCACAGCTGGAACAGCGGGTTGTCGAGCAGACCTTCCTTGATCATCTGCTTGGCGAACCAGAGGTGACCGGTGTCGAAGATTTCCAGCTCGGCTTTCACGCCCAGCTCTTGGATGCGTTTGGCGCCAGCGCGCAGCTGCGCCGGGGTGGAGACGTAAATGGTGTCGCCGTCACCGAAGTTCAGGGTGCCGCAGTCGAGGGTGCAGATTTCCGGCAGCAATTCTTCGACGTGGGCCAGGCGGGTCAGCGGACCGACCAGGTCGGTGTTCGGGCCGAATTCCATCGGGTTCTCGCCGGCGCCGATTTCCAGGTCGCCGCCCATGCCGGCGGTGAGGTTGACGATGATGTCCACGTCCGCCTCGCGGATGCGCTCCATCACTTCGCGGTACAGCGCCACGTCACGGCTGAACTTACCGGTTTGCGGGTCGCGCACATGGCAGTGAACCACGGTGGCGCCGGCCTTGGCAGCTTCAACGGCGGCAGCCGCGATCTGTTTCGGGGTGACCGGCACGTGTGGGCTTCTGGCGGTCGTGTCGCCAGCACCGGTGAGTGCGCAGGTGATGATGACGTCGTGGTTCATTTGGGCGGTTCCTTACAGGCGAGTTTTTGGTTTTGGCCAGGCGTGGTGGTCCCGTTCGCAGCCCGTGCGGGCTGCGAATCGGTGATGCAATCGGGTTTATTTACTGGTCAGTTGCAGGTTTTCAGCGGCCGGTTTGCCATCGAAGGTGGTGACGCCTTCAAGCCAGCGCTTTTTGTCCTGCGGGTGATCCTTGATCCATTGTTTGGCCGACTCGAAAGCGTCCTTGTGATCCAGCAGCGGCTGCATCATCCGGCTCTCGTCTTCGGCGGTGAACGTCAGGTTGGTCAGCAGGCGACCGATGTTCGGGCATTGCTGGGCGTATGTCGGCGAGGTGACGGTCCATACCGTGGCCTTGCCTTCGTCTGGCCCCAGGGCGTTTTCACTGCCGGTGAGGTAGGTCATCTTCACGTTGACGTTCATCGGGTGCGGCGCCCAGCCGAAGAACACCACGGCTTCGTTGCGACGCACGGCGCGATCCACCGCGGCGAGCATGCCGGCTTCGCTGGACTCGACCAGCTGGAACTTGCCGAGGCCGAACTGGTTCTTGGAGATCATCGCCTTGATCTGGGTGTTGGCGCCCGAGCCAGGCTCGATGCCGTAGATCTTGCCGCCCAGTTCTTTTTCGAATTTGGCGATGTCGGCGAAGGTTTTCAGGCCCTTGTCGGCGAGGTAGGTCGGCACGGCGAGAGTCGCGCGGGCGTCCTGCAGGCTTGGCGCGTCAAGCACCTTGACCTGTTTGGCATCGACGAAGGGGGTGATGGTCTGGGTCATCAGCGGGTTCCAGTAACCGAGGAACAGGTCCAGACGCTGGTCGCGGATCCCGGCGAAGATGATTTGCTGGGAGGCGCTGGTTTGTTTGGTGCTGTAGCCGAGGCCGTCGAGCAATACCTGGGTCATGGCGCTGGTGGCGATCACGTCGGTCCAGTTCACTACACCCATGCGCACGTTCTGGCACGACGCAGGTTCGGCAGCCATGACACTGGCGCTCAGGAAAGCGGTACCGCTGAGTGCAAGAACACAGCTGCTAATCAGTCGTTTCATCTCAGGTTTCCTCGGCAGTTCGTTTATTGTGAGTTCCGGTGTCTGATGCGCCGGTGATGCCAAGTTACGCAGCAACGTACCGATGAAAGCGCACTGCGGCGACCAGCTCTTGCACTGCAGCGACCTGTGCTCTTGAATGCCGCTCGCAAGTGGCGTAT
Organism: Pseudomonas sp. S2_H10; assembly: GCF_054668285.1. Classification (NCBI taxonomy): domain Bacteria; kingdom Pseudomonadati; phylum Pseudomonadota; class Gammaproteobacteria; order Pseudomonadales; family Pseudomonadaceae; genus Pseudomonas; species Pseudomonas sp. S2_H10. The sequence continues at coordinate 3,189,053 of NZ_CP162754.1, read as the reverse complement.
CAACGTGCTCACGCTACCCGCCCTCTCGCTACCAGCCATCGAGTGCGCTCCATGTCCCAGGATTTCTACTTCTTGTTGATGCCGGGTTTCTCGGCCATCGGATTTATCTCGGCCATCGAGCCATTGCGGGTCGCCAATCGCTTTCGCGGCGAGCTCTATCGCTGGCATGTGCTGAGCGCCGATGGCGGGGCGGTACTGGCCAGCAACGGCATGTCGGTCAACGCCGATGCGGCGCTTGAGCCACTGAAAAAAGGCGCGACGCTGCTGGTGGTCGCCGGCTTCGAGCCGCTGAAGTTCGCCACCCCGGCGCTGGAGCACTGGTTGCGCCGACTGGACAACGAAGGCGTCACCCTCGGTGCCATCGACACCGGCAGCTTCATCCTCGCCGAGGCGGGTCTGCTCGACGGCCATCGCCTGACCCTGCACTGGGAAGCCATCGACGCCTTCAAGGAGTCCTATCCACAGCTCAGCGTCACCCAGGAGCTGTTCGAGATCGACCGTCGGCGCATCACCTCCGCCGGCGGTACTGCCTCCATCGATTTAATGCTGGATCTGATCGCCCAGGCCCACGGCCCGGAACTGGCGATCCAGGTCAGCGAACAGTTCGTACTCGGCCGCATCCGTCCGCGCAAAGACCACCAACGCATGGAGGTCGCTACGCGTTATGGCATCAGCAACAAGAAGCTGGTGCATGTGATTGGCGAGATGGAGCAGCACAGCGAACCGCCTCTGAGCACGCTGGAGCTGGCGGAATCGATCAAAGTGACGCGGCGGCAGCTGGAGCGGTTGTTTCGGTTGCACCTGAACGACACGCCGAGCAATTTCTACCTGCGCCTAAGGCTGGAAAAGGCCCGGCAGTTACTGCGGCAAACAGACATGAGCGTGCTGGAAGTGAGCATTGCCTGCGGGTTTGAATCGCCGTCGTACTTCACCCGCAGTTATCGGGCGAAGTATGAGCGGTGTCCGCGGGAGGATCGGCGCGGTGGTGGCGCTCAAGAGCGCATCGATCTACCGCAACCGCCTCCCATAAAGGCACCTGTCAGTTAGTGAGCGGCTCGGGGCCGGAACTGGAGGACCAGAGCGCTTAAACTGTCAGCATTGTGTGTGGTAATTGCTATTTGCGCATTCCACGCCTGACTGACTGGCGAACCATGTTCTTTTTGTGCACGGACGATGTGCTTTCTGAATGCGGGTTTGTTCTTTGTTTTGACTTTTGATATGTCGGGCCCGGCTGTAGCAATCAATAGAGATTTTCCAAGTGCCGCATTGATATTGGCGTCTATCTCCTCTGCTGTATCACCCTGTGATGAGTCGGCAAACAAATACCAGAAGTCTTTTGTCTTCGCGTGAACATGGCTGAGTTCGTGAAACATTATCGCGGCATTACGCGGCGGTGATTGTTGGCGACCCTTGAGGTTCAAGTAGATGGCATTCACGCCTTCAGACGTGGATTTTTCTCGATGCGCCCGTTGTCCCGGCTTTAACGGGTTGTTCTCGGTAAAGATAAAGCGATCACCCTTAGCTTGATCCTTTAACGCACCACGAAGGACTTTCTTGAGTTTTTTTCTGGCTGCGTTTGCAGCGATGTTCAGGTGTTCCCCATCCATGCTGGGGCCGAATATATTTTTTAATTTTTCTTGCGTCGAAGGTGTCAGATCTGGGCCGGTGAGCGCTGAAATCGCATTTTTTGTAAAGTCGATCATGGCTGAGAAGTCGTTCTGGAATTCGCGTCGCTGGTCCTCGGGCAACTCGTTGGCACGCCGATAAAGTATCGCCTGCCCGGCGGCGAGCATTTTCCTTTCGAACTCATTGGCGGGCTCAACAGGCGCAAGGCCCTGGCTGTCCTTGAAGCGCAGTGGATTGTTCTGAACCATCCGGTAGCGGTTAAACCCGTCAATGTCTCCCGCCGGATCCGGGTTGATCCAGCGCTGTAGCCAGGGTGCGTAGTAACGAAGCCCGTAATAATAAAGCCCGGTGGCATCCCGTTCCTTGCCGGAGTACCTGATGGACTTGTAACTGGCCTCGGCGTCACTTCGAGCGAGCCACCAGGCGGTGCCGCCAAAGGCGTAGTAACCCTCCTGGCTTATCAGCGCGGCATCCTCGTCCAGTTCCAGCGCGCAGGAACCGAGGTGATCGCCGAGGCTGTAACGGATCTGGTCATTGGCAATGTTATCGGGAGGTGTTTTTTGCCAATGCAATGCCCGCGCATTGCAGTTGCCTGAATCAACCGTAATGACGTGGCGCACTTCGTCGTTACCGGTGTAATGGACCTCAAGCCCTGGCAGATAACGCACTTCGCTGGTCAATCTTGCAGATTTGGTCTTGCACCGGAGTACCTTGCGTAGTCGCTGACCGTGGCCGTCGTAGCGATAAAGTTCATCATCATTGTGTTCATCGTGCCTGATGACGTGAATGACTTCGCTGAGTTGGTTGCGACTGTCCCAGCGCATGGCCTGTGCGCCAGGGGACAGGATCAGCAAGTTGCCGTTGCTGTCGAAGCTGTTGATGAAGTCCGGCTCGCCTGCCTGCGGTTCAGGCAGGCTTCGGTTACTTGAAAGCTCAGTCACCATCTTGCGGGTGTAGCCTCGAAGCCCTTCATGGACGAGGGTGTGCAGATTCCCTGCTCGATCATATGAAAATGTCTGTTTGTAGGTACTTGTCACGGTCGATTGCGATGCACGCAACACCGGGCCCAGGCCAGCGGTTACGGACTCTCGACCGCTTGCCTCGATCAATTGAGAAAGCGTGTCATATCGATAGTGGTTGGCGGGGTCAGTACGCTGGTTCCTGAAGTAACGTGTAGCGGTGGCCAAGTCCCGGATCCGGGTGATATTGCCAACAGGATCGTAGGTGTAGGCAAGGTTCTGGAGAATATGGTCGCAGCGACTCGAGGTGAGTTGCACCAGGTGATCGCTTTGGGTGTCATAACGGCGAGTTGTCGTAACCCCATTACCGGCCGTTTCGTGCTCTATCTGACCACTGACGCTGTAGTACCTGTTACGCAGTAGCGTTTTGTCCGGCAGATGCTCACGTTTAAGAGTTAGTTGTGTGAGCTGGCCCGCGACGTCGTAGCCCGATAGTCTTTGGTTTCCCCGTGCGTCGGTCTGGGTCACCAGGCTACCCAGGGCGTTGAAGCGCCAGTGGGAGGTTTCACTTTCGGCTTCGAGTTTGCTGTCGCGGTCAGTCAGGCGCTCTGGCCAATTGGCAACTGACAGCTCGTTCATGAACTGCCGGGATTCGCTTAACCGGGTGCCCGAAAGGTTGTATTCATCAAGATGCAGGCAGCCTGCCGTGTCATCGTGGCGAATCAGGCGTCCACACTGATTATGTGAACTGTACTCGGCGCGGCCATCGGCATAAACCATTCGCTCGGTCGCGACAGAGGCCGCATTGACAGCTTGCTCTGAGATGGCAATCGGGCGTAACAGGTTGTCGTATTCGATCTGACGTTGATGTTGTCGACCATCCCACTCCAATCGAAGCTCGCCCCTGGCTCCCGGCAGTCTTGCTTTCCAGCCGGCATCAACACTGCTGCTCAGTAATGGCTCGCCGGAGAGGGCGTACACCATGGTCAGATTAGGCTGGCCTTGCATTGCCCATAGACGTGGGTCCCACCCAGCGCTCAAGTGCCCGTTCGGGTTGTAAATCTGGCGATTGATTCGCGGTTCAGGCGTTTGTTCCAAGTGGGCACGGTAATAGGCCACGCTACGAATCGACTGGCCGCGCGGGTCCTGTGCCATCAGGGTTGGGGTGGCATCGTGAATGTTGGTCTGCTGGAAGTCGGCCATGTGATCATTGAGCGCTAATGGAAAGGTCCAATGTATGCGCTCGGCTTTTAGCCTGTTAACTCTCACAAATGACAGGTTTATGTCTGTTTAAGGGGGGCTGGCTACAGTGCAAGAGGGCGCCAGTGTGGATCTGGCGCCGGTTGAATCTTTTTGAATTTGCTTACTTCTTCATCAAGGCCGAGCACGCTGCCTTGAATGCCTCATGCTGATACTTGTTCAGCGTCCCCGGCAGCTCGAAATTATGTTTCTTGGCCTGGGCGTTGATGGTCTGCGGCGACAACAGCGTCACCTCGCAATTCTCCAGCAACTGGAAAACCCCTTCGATCTTGAACGTGGTCGGCCCGCCCGCGAACTCGCCCTTCTTGCTGCGTTTCTTGATCGCGATGCGGTCGATGGAGTTCTCACGGACGAACGAAGCGACCTGAGCGGCAAACACTTTGACGTTGGCGGCTTCGTCGTCATCGTCCAGGGCGATTTTCTTGGTGGCGAGCGTGAAATGGCTCAACGCCTGACCGTCCAGCGTGGCCACGGCGATGATCGCTTCGCTGCCTTTGATTTCGATGCCGCAGACTTTCATGTTGGATCCTTTAATGGCTGAAGGCATGCAGCTTACAGCTCGAGTTGAGTGGCGGTGATGCCAAACGCCGCGGCGATCTTTTCGCGGGTGGCCTTGCGAGGCTTGGCGACTGTTTCCTGTTGGGCAAATGCCGGCTGGGATATACCCATGCGTTTGGCCACTTCATCCTGAGTAAGGTTCAGGTGTTCGCGCCAGGCACGGATAGGGGTAGCGCCATCGACGATACGGCTTACCACCTCATGGGGGATCAAGTCGGGCTCGATTTTCTGTGCCACATATTGTGCATAGGGAATGACCACGAAGGCTGGATTGCCTTCGGCGTCGTTGATGATTTGAATGTCAGTAGGTGCGTTCATCGCGTTTTTTGACCTCTTGAATACTGACCACTTTGATCGCGCCATCCCAATCAAACATGACCCGGTAATTACCGACACGCAGCCGATAAGCATAGCCATGACCGACCAGGGCTTTGACATTGCCCACATCGGGCATGCCCGAAAGCGCCGTGATGGCATCACGCACCTGGCCCTGATGAACGCAATGCAATTTCAGGAGTTGCTTAACGGCCTTTCGAGTCCAGTGGATGCTATTCATGGAAGAATATAAGTCTTTTATAAGATTTGCGAATCTTTGCTTATATTTTTCAGGTGAACAATCAACAACAGTTGTCAGCATGTTGCGTGAAAAGCCCACAGATTGGGGCTTCCAGGCAATACGTGTAGGTGAGGTCAGAACGTGTTGTAGGAAGAAGGGAAAGTGCTGTTGAAAGCTGGATGCAGTTCCAGCTTTCATCGGAATATTCAGGATTACTCCTGCCCAATCGACTCCAAAAACTCCGACCGTTCATCACTCATCCGCGCCACGCAATCATTCTGCGCAATGGTGAACGCCTTGCTGCCACTGGTGGCCGGGAAGGCTTCGACGGCGCAGTCGGCGTCGCGGGTCTTGAGCCACTGCTGTTGGGCGGCCTTGAGCTTGGCGGTGATGTCGGCCAGTTGCGACGGGTTTTTGCCGTATTGCGACTGCATGCGGTCGTTCAGGCCCTGGAGGTTTTCCTTGAGCAGGTCTTCGGCGCTGGTTTTGCTGAAGACCGAGCATTCGAGGGTCTGGACGTCGTTTTCGACTTTGTCGCACGGGTTGTCGTCGGCCTCCTCTGCAGCGTGTACGCCGGTCGCAATCAGTGCCAAAGCCAGAAGGATGGATTTCATTCGGGTCGCCGCTCTATTCCAGTGATGCGGCGAATTCTGGCCCAAGCCGAGGGCCTTGAACAGGTCGGCGATTGTGCCTGGCGACGACCCTTTGTCGCGGATTGACGCTTTCGGCAAACCCCCTGTCGTTTTTGCACCCGGTCATCCCGGCCCTCAGGCATATGCTGGCCCCAAAGCGCCGGCAGACGATTCGGCGCATGAATCGCTAATAAGGGGACAGCCTGATGAGCCCAGCCGAATTGCACGCCGACAGCATCGTTATCGACGGGCTGATTATTGCCAAGTGGAACCGTGAACTGTTCGAAGACATGCGCAAGGGCGGTCTGACCGCGGCCAACTGCACCGTGTCGGTGTGGGAGGGCTTCCAGGCCACCGTCAACAACATCGCCGCGAGCCAGAAGCTGATCCGCGAGAACAGCGACCTGGTGATTCCGGTGCGTACCACCGCCGACATCCGCAAGGCCAAGGAGCAGGGCAAGACCGGCATCCTTTTCGGCTTCCAGAATGCCCATGCCTTTGAAGACCAGATCGGCTACGTCGAAGTCTTCAAGCAGCTCGGCGTCGGCATCGTGCAGATGTGCTACAACACCCAGAACCTGGTGGGCACCGGTTGCTACGAGCGTGATGGCGGCCTGTCGGGCTTCGGTCGCGAAATCGTCGCCGAGATGAACCGCGTCGGCGTCATGTGCGACCTGTCCCACGTCGGTTCCAAGACTTCCGAAGAAGTCATCCTCGAATCGAAGAAACCGGTCTGCTACTCCCACTGCCTGCCGTCGGGGCTCAAGGAACACCCGCGCAACAAGTCCGATGAAGAGCTGAAGTTCATCGCCGACCACGGCGGTTTCGTCGGTGTGACCATGTTCGCGCCGTTCCTGGCCAAGGGCATTGATTCGACCATCGACGACTACGCCGAAGCGATCGAATACACCATGAACCTGGTGGGCGAAGACGCCATCGGCATCGGCACCGACTTCACCCAGGGCCATGGCCAGGACTTCTTCGAGTACCTGACCCACGACAAGGGCTACGCCCGCCGCCTGACCAGCTTCGGCAAGATCATCAACCCGCTGGGCATCCGCACCGTCGGCGAGTTCCCGAACCTGACCGAAACCCTGCTCAAGCGCGGCCATTCCGAGCGCGTGGTGCGCAAGATCATGGGCGAGAACTGGGTGGCCGTCCTGAAAGACGTCTGGGGCGAGTGAATAACTCTGGAGCCTACTCCGCTCGCCGATAGCTGCGTCAGGTCCTCGCGCCAAGCTCGCCGTACGTCCCGTACTGTCTCGCTTGTCGCTCCGGTCCTTCCTTGCTCTCGACGTGCTCGCTACGGCTCCAAAGTCATTCACACCGCTTGTTTATAAGAGCAAAGCAAAAGCTTTGCTAAGCACTGACCACGAATTTTCTGGAGTTAAGTTTCCATGGCCAAGATCGCCCCGCAATTGCCTATCGAAGTCGACAGCGAAACCGGTGTCTGGACCTCCGACGCCCTGCCGATGCTGTATGTACCGCGCCATTTCTTCGTCAACAACCACATGGGCATCGAGGAAGTGCTGGGCGCCGAAGCCTATGCCGAGATCCTCTACAAGGCTGGCTACAAGTCCGCCTGGCACTGGTGTGAAAAAGAAGCCGAATGCCACGGCCTGGAAGGCGTCGCGGTGTTCGAGCACTACATGAAGCGCCTGTCGCAGCGCGGCTGGGGCCTGTTCAAGATCCAGGACATCGACCTCGACAAAGGCACCGCCAGCGTCAAGCTCGAACACTCGGCGTTCGTCTACGTGTACGGCAAGGTCGGGCGCAAGGTCGACTACATGTTCACCGGTTGGTTTGCCGGGGCGATGGACCAGATCCTCGCCGCTCGCGGCAGCAAGATCCGCACCGTGGCCGAGCAAGTCTACGGTGGCTCCGAAGAGGGCCACGAAGACGGCTTGTTCATCGTCAAGCCGTTGTAAGTCGAGGAACCCGCCATGGCTTTCGAAGCAATGTTCCAGCCGATCCAGATCGGCAAACTGACCATCCGCAACCGCGTGCTCAGCACCGCGCACGCCGAGGTCTATGCCACCGACGGCGGCATGACCACCGACCGGTACGTCAAGTATTACGAAGAGAAAGCCAAGGGCGGGATCGGCCTGGCGATTTGCGGCGGTTCGTCGGTGGTCGCCATCGACAGCCCGCAGGAGTGGTGGAGTTCGGTCAACCTGTCGACCGACCGCATCATTCCGCACTTCCAGAATCTGGCCGACGCCATGCACAAGCACGGCGCCAAGATCATGATCCAGATTACCCACATGGGCCGTCGCTCGCGTTGGGACGGTTTCAACTGGCCGACCCTGATGTCGCCATCGGGCGTGCGTGAGCCGGTGCACCGTGCCACCTGCAAGACCATCGAGCCGGAAGAGATCTGGCGGGTGATCGGCAACTACGCGCAAGCGGCACGCCGCGCCAAGGCCGGTGGCCTGGACGGTGTCGAATTGTCGGCGGTGCACCAGCACATGATCGACCAGTTCTGGAGCCCGCGGGTCAACAAGCGTACCGACGAATGGGGCGGCACCTTCGAAGGCCGCATGAAATTCGGCCTGGAAGTGTTGAAAGCCGTGCGCGCCGAGGTCGGTGACGACTTTTGCGTGGGCATGCGCATCTGCGGTGACGAGTTCCACCCGGACGGTCTGTCCCATGAAGACATGAAGCAGATCGCCAAGTACTACGACGACACCGGCATGCTCGATTTCCTCGGCGTCGTCGGCTCGGGTTGCGACACCCACAACACCCTGGCCAACGTGATTCCGAACATGAGTTATCCACCGGAGCCGTTCCTGCATCTGGCTGCCGGCATCAAGGAAGTGGTCAAGGTTCCGGTGCTGCACGCGCAGAACATCAAGGACCCGAACCAGGCCACGCGCATTCTGGAAGGCGGTTACGTCGACATGGTCGGCATGACTCGCGCGCACATCGCCGACCCGCACCTGATCGCCAAGATCAAGATGGGCCAGATCGACCAGATCAAGCAGTGCGTCGGTGCCAACTACTGCATCGACCGTCAGTATCAGGGCCTGGATGTGCTGTGCATCCAGAACGCCGCGACGTCCCGTGAGTACATGGGTGTGCCGCACATCATCGAAAAGACCACCGGCGTGAAACGCAAGGTTGTGGTGGTCGGCGCCGGTCCTGCCGGGATGGAAGCCGCTCGCGTCGCCGCCGAACGTGGCCACGACGTGACCCTGTTCGAGAAGAAGGAATTCATCGGCGGGCAAATCACCACGGCCTCGAAAGCACCGCAACGGGACCAGATCGCCGGTATCACCCGCTGGTATCAGCTGGAACTGGCTCGGTTGAAAGTCGACCTGCGCCTGGGCACGGCGGCGGATGCGCCGACCATCATGGACCTGCGTCCGGACGTGGTAGTGCTGGCCGTCGGCGGTCATCCGTTCATCGAACAGAACGAACACTGGGGCGCGGCTGAAGGCCTGGTGGTCAGCAGCTGGGATGTGCTCGACGGCAAGGTGGCGCCGGGCAAGAACGTGCTGGTCTACGACACCATTTGCGAATTCACCGGCATGTCGACCGCCGACTTCATTGCGGACAAGGGCAGCCAGGTCGAGATCGTCACCGACGACATCAAGCCGGGCGTGGCCATCGGTGGTACTTCGTTCCCGACTTACTACCGCAGCATGTACCCGAAAGAAGTGATCATGACCGGCGACATGATGCTGGAGAAGGTCTACCGCGAAGGCGACAAGCTGGTGGCGGTGCTGGAGAACGAATACACCGGCGCCAAAGAGGAGCGGGTGGTGGACCAGGTGGTGATCGAGAACGGCGTGCGTCCGGACGAGGAGATCTACTACGCGATGAAGGAAGGCTCGCGCAACAAGGGCCAGATCGACGTCGAAGCCTTGTTCGCGATCAAGCCGCAGCCTTGCCTGGAGCAGAGCGGCGACGGCTACCTGCTGTTCCGCATCGGCGACTGCGTGGCCCAGCGGAACGTGCATGCGGCGATCTATGACGCACTGCGGTTGTGCAAGGATTTCTAAAGGCTTGCACATGACCCTGTGGGAGCGGGCTTGCCCGCGATAGCGGTGGGTCAGTCAATTCAAATGTGACTGACAGAATGCAATCGCGGGCAAGCCCGCTCCCACAGGAACCGAGTAAGGCATCTCGACCTGCAAGACCCGAGGTCTTGGGAGCAACACCTATGTTGAACACCCTTCTTCCAATCCTGTTGTTCGCCGCCCTGGGCCTTGGTGTCCTGGGCGCGTTGCGGCGGGTGGCCATGTGGCGCCGGGGCCGGGCTTCGAAAGTCGACCTGATCGGCGGCCTGTTCGCCATGCCCAAGCGTTACATGGTCGATTTGCACCACGTCGTGGCGCGGGACAAATACATTGCCAATACCCACGTCGCCACGGCTGGCGGTGCGGTAGCGTCCATCGTGCTGGCGATTCTGGTGCATGGTTTCGGCCTGCATAACCGCTTCCTCGGCTATGCGCTGTTGCTGATGACGGCGATCATGTTCGTTGGCGCGATCTTCGTTTATCTGCGTCGGCGCAACCCGCCTTCACGCCTGTCGAAAGGCCCGTGGATGCGCCTGCCGAAAAGCTTGCTGGCGTTCTCGGCCTCGTTCTTCCTGTTGACCCTGCCAGTGGCCGGGATCCTCCCGGAAAACTTCGGTGGCTGGCTGGTGGCGGCGATTCTCGGAGTTGGCGTGTTGTGGGGCGTGTCGGAACTGTTCTTCGGCATGACCTGGGGCGGGCCGATGAAGCACGCCTTCGCCGGTGCCTTGCACCTGGCCTGGCACCGTCGCGCCGAACGCTTCGGCGGCGGTCGTTCCACGGGCCTCAAGCCTCTGGACCTGAACGACCCGAGCGCACCACTGGGCGTGGAAAAACCCAAGGATTTCACCTGGAACCAGTTGCTCGGCTTCGACGCCTGCGTGCAGTGCGGCAAATGCGAAGCGGCGTGCCCGGCGTTCGCCGCCGGCCAGCCGCTGAACCCGAAAAAACTGATTCAGGACATGGTCGTCGGCCTGGCCGGTGGCACCGATGCGAAATTCGCCGGCAGCCCGTATCCGGGTAAACCGGTTGGCGAGCACGGCGGCAATCCGCATCAGCCGATCGTCAACGGCCTGGTGGACGCCGAGACCCTGTGGTCGTGCACGACTTGTCGCGCCTGCGTCGAGGAATGCCCGATGATGATCGAGCACGTCGACGCCATCGTCGACATGCGCCGTCACCTGACCCTGGAAAAAGGCGCGACCCCGAACAAGGGCGCCGAAGTCCTGGAAAACCTGATCGCCACCGATAACCCGGGCGGTTTCGCGCCGGGCGGGCGGATGAACTGGGCGGCAGACCTGAACCTCAACCTGCTCAGCGAAAAGAAATCCACCGACGTGCTGTTCTGGGTGGGCGACGGTGCCTTCGACATGCGCAACCAGCGCACCCTGCGCGCCTTCGTCAAAGTGCTCAAGGCGGCGAAAATCGACTTCGCCGTGCTCGGCCTCGAAGAGCGTGACAGCGGTGACGTGGCCCGGCGCCTGGGCGACGAAGCGACCTTCCAGCTGTTGGCCAAACGCAACATCCAGACCCTGGCCAAGTACAGCTTCAACCGCATCGTCACCTGCGACCCACACAGCTTCCACGTGCTGAAAAACGAATACGGCGCCTTCGATGGCAACTACCTGGTGCAGCACCACAGCACCTACATGGCGGAAATCATCGACGCTGGGGCGCTCAATCTCGGTCAGCACAAAGGCGACAGCGTGACCTATCACGACCCGTGCTACCTCGGTCGCTACAACGGCGAGTATGAGGCGCCGCGCCAGGTGCTGCGCGCCCTCGGGATCGAAGTCAAAGAGATGCAACGTTCCGGTTTCCGCTCGCGCTGCTGCGGCGGCGGTGGCGGCGCGCCGATCACTGACATTCCCGGCAAGCAACGGATTCCCGACATGCGCATGGAAGACATCCGCGAGACGGGCGCCGAACTGGTGGCCGTGGGTTGCCCGCAATGCACTGCGATGCTCGAAGGTGTGGTCGAACCTCGGCCGCTGATCAAAGACATCGCCGAACTGGTGGCCGACGCATTGCTCGAAGACGCAGCGCCAAGCAAACCGGCGGCTCCGGCCCAACGTGAACCTGCGGAGGTGCACTGATGAGCGACATTATCCGCCGCGACCCGCGGGCCGAATGGATCGCCCGCAACCGTCTGCACCCGCTGCATGCGGCCATGCAGCCGGCGCAACACAGCTGGATGGGGCCCAACGGTGTCATCCGCAAGAATCCCCATGGCATTGGCTTTATCGGCCCCAACGGGATCAAGCGAATCGACCGCAGTGGCGCGCAGCAGGGCGGGGCGACCAAGCGTACCGCCGCTGTTGAAGTGCAATTGCCGCTGCATCAAGTGCCTGCCCCGGCGCACTACATCTGCGTGGTACCCGACATGGTCGGTGGCCGTCTGAGCAGCCATGACCGCGACCTGCTTGGCCTGGCCCGTCAACTGGCCGGCAGCGACGGCGCGGTACTGGCGGTGGTGTTCGGCGAACACAAGGAAAGCGCGTTTGCCACGGCGGGCGTTGATCGACTGTTGGTGCTGGAAGGTGAAGAGTTCAGCGGTTATGCACCGGAACAACGGGTCCAGGGCCTACGGGCTGTGGATAACCAGTTCAGCCCGCGTCACTGGTTGCTGCCGGACAGCCGCAGCGGCGGTGGCGAGCTTGGCCGACGCTTTGCCGCAGCGCTGGGCGAACGCCCGGCGACGCGGGTCTGGCAGGTCAAGGATCAGGAGTGCATCGGCCGCGCCGGTGCCGGTCTGCAAGACCTCGCGCGTCCGGTTGCGCGCTTGATTCTGGCGGCGGCCGAGTGCGCCGAACCGGTCAGTGAAACCCGTCATGAAGCGTTGCCGGTGGAGTTATCCACAACTGTGGCGCGCAGCCTGTCGCGCATCGAAGACCTGGGGGCGGTGGCGGTCGATCCGGCGGCAATCCCCATGGCCGAAGCCGAGTTCATTTTCTCTGGCGGCAACGGGGTCAAGGACTGGGGACTTTTCCACAGGACCGCCGAAGCCCTCGGCGCGACCGAAGGTGCATCACGGGTGGCGGTGGACGACGGCTTCATGGCCCGCGACCGTCAGGTCGGCGCGTCCGGCACCTGGGTCACTGCGCGGGTCTATGTGGCGGTGGGGATTTCCGGGGCGATCCAGCACCTGCAAGGCATCGGTGCCTGCGACAAGGTGGTGGCGATCAACCTCGACCCTGGCTGCGACATGATCAAGCGTGCGGACCTCTCGGTGATCGGCGAGAGCGCGGAGATTCTTCAAGCCTTGATCGAGGCGGTAGAGGCTTACCGCAACGACGCCAAGCGCGATGCGGCTTAAGGGAAGGAAAGGGTTATGAGCACGAAAATCATCAGCCTGGTGTCCATCGGCGCCCACCCGACCTCCGGGCGGCCGCGTCGTGCGGAACAGGATGCGCGGGCGGTGGAACTGGGCCTGCAACTGGCTGGGGATAACCTGCAAGTGCTGCACGCCGGCGACATCGCCGAGCCTGCACTGCGCGCCTACCTGGGCATGGGGCTTGAACAACTGCATGTGCTGGAGCAACCGCAAGGTGCCGATGCGCTCCCGGCGCTGACCGAGTATCTGCGCGATGCCGGGGCTCAGGTGGTGTTGACCGGCAGCCAGGCGGAAACCGGTGAAGGTTCGGGCATGTTGCCCTTCCTGCTGGCCGAAAGCCTGGGCTGGCCGCTGGTGGTGGGGCTGGCACAGGTCGAGTCGATCGATGGCGGTTCGGCGCTGGTGCTGCAAGCCTTGCCGCGCGGTCAACGTCGCCGGCTGAAAGTGCGCCTGCCGTTTCTGGCGACTGTGGATAACGCAGCGCCCAAGCCGCGCCAGAGTGCGTATGGCCCGGCCCGGCGCGGTGTGCTGCAGGCGCAGGACATTGAAATCATCGACGACGAATTACTCGCGGTCGCCAGCCTGCAACCGGCCAAGCCACGGCCCAAGCGCCTGAAGGTGATCAAGGCCAAGAGCGGCGCCGACCGTATGAAAGCCGCGACGGCCAAGGCCAGTGGTGGAGGCGGGCAGGTGCTCAAAGGCGTCACGGCGCAAGCTGGGGCTGAAGCCATTCTCAAGTTGCTGATTGAAGAAGGCGTCGTCCGCTAACTCAGCTTCAGCACAAATCCCCTGTAGGAGCGAGCCTGCTCGCAATAGTCGTCAACGAAGACGCGGGATGCCTGAATGACTTTGGGGGCCTCAGGTTTTTCGCGAGCAGGCTCGCTCCTACAGTTTTGATCGTCGGTTACCAAAATTCACGGGGAAACAATGGCAGTTGAATTTCGTTCGGCAGTGCGCGCGGATGCGCGTGAGATTGCGCGGTTGTTCCAGATTTCATCCGAGGGCGCTTCAGACCAAATCTGGAGCCTGATCGACTACGCCGCCAACACTGGCGCCCGGCGTTTTTACGAGCGGCACGGTTTCGGGATCATCAAGACCTGCCAGGTCACCCCTCATCCCATGATCCGCGTCACCGGTAAAGCCTATCTTATGCACAGGCCTTGAGCTTGTTCGAGCGATCGCCCGGTGACGGTTATCCACAACGCCAGGAACCCTTGCTCTCATCCCACGCCGACGAGGGCGGTGAGCTAAAGTTTCCTATGCGCTGATCAAGGGTGCGGCACGCTTTCGGGAGCTTTCAGACATTCAGCGCTGACTCATGAAACCGGTTTTTATGACTGGCCTGAATATGAAGACTTTCGCTCTTCTGGCGCTCTTTGCATCGGCCCTGTGGGTATCCACAGGCTTGATGGCTGCTGCCCAGGCAAAGCCCCCCGTGGCTGACCAGGATTTCTATCGCTGGATGGACTCCGAGCAGGGGCGCAACGCGTCCCTCGCGCAGCTGCGGCAACAGTGCGACAAGGTCCTGGATGCCGACAGACACCTCAGCTGTTCGGTGACGGTCCTGGCCAGAATGCTCGAAGCCAAGGCCGCCAACCAACTCCCCGAATACTATCTTGCGATCAAGGCCAGGCATGCCCGGGCGATTGCCGCCAGCGCCGATCTGCAGCCTCTGTTCTCCACGTTTGGCAGCAAATCACTGGCTCTGCTGGCGACGACCGGCGATTTCACGGTCAACGGTTCGACGCAGCATGAGGTGCTGCAACTGCATCCGTATGCCAACGACTTTTCCACAGCTGAACAAGTGCTGCCATTCATCGATGTCGGCTCGGCCAAGGATGTCACGGCGCGTTTTGTGCTGGACACGGGCGCGCCGCAAACCCGGGTCAACATCGACACGGCGAAACAGATGGGCATCAAGTGGTTGCCCGATGCTTTTTATCGCTACAGCACGTTTTATGGCGAAAAGGACCTGGCCGCGAGGCTGGGAGTTCTCAGGTCGCTGAAAGTCGGCACCCGCGAGTTCAGGAACGTCCTGGTCTTTGTCAGCGACCGGGACAATCTGTTGGGGTTGGACCTGATCAGCAAGCTGGGGCGCCTGAAGATCACCGGCAGAACACTGGAGCTGAATCCGCCGCCGGTCACACGCTGTGATGCGTCGGTTGTCGTTAGCCGCCTGGATCTCAATCAACGGCTGGTGGTGGCCGCACAATTGGATCGCCGGGAAACGCAGGCCATCATCGATACCGGAAATGTCGACTACCTGACGGCCTCGTCACCTGGCAGGCAACTCAGCGATGTTCACGCGCTGACACCGGGAAGCTCGAGCGTTGCCACCAACGGCCACAAGCGCTTTCAACGCTTCGACGGCGTTTTGGCCCTGCAAGGCAATACCATGGCGGTCACCTACAAATACTACCCGGGCTTTACCATCCCGCCGTCGCTGATCGACGGGCAGTACGTCCCGTCGATATTGCTCGGATGGCGCGCCTTCAAAGACTTTGAATTGAGCCTGGACCTGGATTCAGGTCGCTCATGCCTCAATAAAATCTGAACAACGCCGCTGTTTACCCACAATCCCTGTTGGTGGTTCTGTGGATAACATGTTCGCCCCTCGCTGCACCCCATACAAATCAAGCCCTGCAAGCCGTCGCTCAAAAAACAACCAGCCTGGTTCGTGGTTTTTCCAAGCTTTTTCAAGGGGATAAGTGCTGTTGGGGATGCAGAGTTGCCCCCAATCTCTGTTGGCGCTTCTGTGGATAAGATGTTTGCTGTCGCCTACAGGCCTTTTAAACCGTGGTCTGCAGGCTTTTGGTTATAAATTGATCAAAATACGGTTTTGCGCCGTAAGCCTTCACGCCAGCGCCGGTTTTGTACGGGTTTCGGAGGTTTTCCACAGGGCCTTCGAAGTTAACCCCAAAGTCTGTTGGCGCTTCTGTGGATAAGGTGTTTGCCATCCTCTGCGAGCCACGTAGTCCGTGGCTTTCAGGTTGTTGGTTAAAAAATGATCAGCTCGTCCATGGAAGCATGCTTCTGGATAAGTCACGATTTTTCTTTGATTTAAATGAAGAAGTTTTGCAGCTTTTCCACAGTTGTCCCCAATAGCTGTGGGTGGAGGTGTGGATAACTTGTTTGCGGAAGGCTGGGAGGTGCGGCGGGCATAGCTCTGAACGAGATAGATCATATTTCGTACAGTTCTATGCTGGTTGTAGGAGCGAGCCTGCTCGCGATGGACGTCAACGATAACGTTGGCAGCCTGACACCCAGCGGTGTTCTCAGGTTCATCGCGAGCGGGCTCGCTCCTACAGGGATTTAGCCTTGGACCGGAACACCCTTGAGGTACGGCGCAGGCTCGGCCCCCAGGTTGCTCAGCAGACGCTCGCTGTACCAGTCCACGAAGTTCACCACGCCGAACTCATAGGTCTTGGAGTACGGACCAGGCTGGTAGGCGGTGGAGTTGATGCCGCGCTGGTTCTCTTCGGCCAGGCGACGGTCCTGGTCGTTGGTGGCGTCCCAGACCTGGCGCATGCGCTCCACGTCGTAGTCCACGCCTTCCACCGCGTCCTTGTGCACGATCCACTTGGTGGTGACCATGGTTTCCTGGGCGCTGATCGGCCACACGGTGAACACGATGATGTGGTCGCCCATGCAGTGGTTCCAGGAGTGCGGCAGGTGCAGAATGCGCATCGAGCCCAGGTCCGGGTTCTTGATGCGGCCCATGAGCTTGGCGCAGCCTTGTTTGCCGTCCAGGGTCATCGACACGGTGCCCTTGAGCAGCGGCATGCGCACGATGCGGTTGCGCAGGCCGAAGCTGGCGTGGGCGTAAGGGATCTTCTCGGCTTCCCAGGCAGCGGCAGAGGCAGCCACGTGGTCCTTGAACGCCTGGTCGGCGCGCGGGTCGGTGACGTCGTCCCACTCCAGCAGGGTTTTCAGCAGTTCCGGGTGCGACGCGTTGCAGTGGTAGCACTCGCGGTTGTTTTCCAGCACCAGCTTCCAGTTGGCTTTTTCCATCAAGGTGGTGGTGATCGCCACCTTGGTGTTCTCCATGTCGTACGGTTCCATGTAATGGTTCAGCGTCGACAGGAAGTCATCGATGGCTGGTGGATTTTCCGACAGGCTGATGAAGATGTAGCCGCCGGCGGTCTTCACGTTCACCGGCTTGAGGCCGTACTGCTTCATGTCGAAGTCGGCGCCCATCTCGGTGCCGGCGAACAGCAGGCGACCGTCCAGCTCGTAAGTCCACTGGTGGTAGTGGCAAACCAGTTTGGCGACCTTGCCTTTTTCGCTGGTGCACAGGCGCGAGCCACGGTGGCGGCAGACGTTATGGAACGCGTGCACCACGCCTTCGGCGCCACGGATCACGATGATCGGGTTCTTGCCGACCTGCAGGGTCAGGTAGTTGCCCTTGGTGGGGATTTCGCAGGTCATGCCGGCGATCAGCCACTCTTTCTGGAAGATTTCCTGCATGTCGATATCAAACAGGCGCTCGTCAGAGTAAAACGGCTGCGGCAGCGAGTAGGTGCGCTCGCGCTCTTGCAGCATCTGCGCAGTGGCCTTGCGTGCGGGTTCCAGCGGATCGCCCAGGCTCAGGGTAGTAGTGACGTCCATCGTTTAATCCTCAAGGCCATTCTGTGTGGCCGGCGAAATGTGGCTACGGTTGTGCGACGCAAGACAAAAAACAGCGGTTATCTGTTGAAGCGAGTGTGGGGCCGGCGCTGGCCAGAACCTTATCCATGGGCGACATGGTGCAATCTGTTCCCGACGCGCAAGCCCCGGTCGTTGCGGGCTGGTCGCGATAAGCATGTCAATGTCGCAGATAGGTAAACGGGTGGTTCGCGCTATACGCAGAATCGCCAACATGAAGGCCGACAGTCGGCCGTGGAGATCAGCATGTCCAACAGCTTCCTGAACCCGGTAACCACCCAGACCTGGGCCAATGGTCGTCACATCGTCCGTTGCGTCAAAGTCATCCAGGAAACCTGGGATGTGCGCACCTTTTGCTTCATGGCCGACCAGCCGATCCTGTTCTTCTTCAAGCCGGGGCAATTCGTCACCCTGGAGCTGGAAATCGAAGGCCAGCCGATCATGCGGTCGTACACCATTTCCAGCTCGCCATCGGTGCCGTACAGCTTTTCGGTGACCATCAAGCGCGTGCCGGGCGGCAAGGTGTCCAACTGGCTGCACGACACCCTGCATGAAGGCCAGGAACTGGCGGTGCACGGCCCGGTCGGGCTGTTCAATGCCATGGACTTCACCGCGCCGAAGGTACTCTACCTGAGCGGCGGCGTGGGTATCACACCGGTCATGTCCATGGCGCGCTGGTTCTACGACACCAACGGCAATGTCGACATGGTGTTTATCCACAGCGCCCGTTCGCCCAAGGACATCATTTACCACCGCGAGCTGGAACACATGGCGTCGCGGATCGACAACTTCAGCCTGCACCTGATCTGCGAGAAGCACGGCATGGGTGAGCCCTGGGCCGGTTATCGCGGTTATCTGAACCACAGGATGCTTGAGTTGATGGCGCCGGACTTCCTTGAGCGCGAAGTGTTCTGCTGCGGGCCGACACCCTATATGAATGCGGTCAAGCGCTTGCTGGAAGCCGCTGGCTTCGACATGTCGCGTTATCACGAAGAATCCTTCGGTGCGACCCCGCCAGAGGCGCGCGCGGACGCAGTGGAGCACGCCGAACAGGCGGCCGAGGCACCGGAAGTCGACGCCGCAGACTTGCATCAAGTGGAGTTCATTACCTCCGGCAAGAGCATCCGCGTGGCCCCGGGCGAGACCGTGCATGCAGCGGCGGCCAAGGTCGGCCTGATGATTCCGAAAGCGTGCGGCATGGGCATCTGCGGCACCTGCAAGGTGCTGAAGCTGGGTGGCGAGGTGGAGATGGAACACAACGGCGGGATCACCGAGGAAGACGAAGCCGAAGGGTTCATTCTGTCGTGCTGCAGCGTGCCGAAAGGCGACGTGCGGATCGAGTTTTGATGGTCACGCAATAATCCCTGTAGGAGCGAGCCTGCTCGCGATGAACCTGAGAGCGCCGCGGGGTGCCAGGTTGCCAGCGTCATCGTTGACGTCCATCGCGAGCAGGCTCGCTCCTACAGGGGAGGGTGTTCAGTCGACAAACAGGTCCGTCATCAGCTTGTCGGCGCTGTCGGGGGCGAACCGGTAGTGTTCGAACTCGGTAATGCCGCTCTCCCGCAGTATTTCCTCATCAATCAGCAAACGCCCGGTCAAACTGCGATTTGCGCTGCTCAGGATCACATGCGCCGCATCCGCCATGATCGCTGGCGTACGCGCATGCTTGAACGATTCCCTCGACCCCAGCTGAAACTCGATCGCGGCGGTGGCGATCATCGTCTGTGGCCACAGCGAGTTGACGCTGATCCCGTAATTCCTGAATTCCTCGCTCATGCCCAAGGTCAGCATGCTCATGCCGTACTTGGTGACTGTGTAGGGGCTGTATTGGGCGAACCACTGGGTGGCCAGGTTCAGTGGCGGGGACAGGTTGAGGATGTGTCCACCAGACTTTTTCAGATACGGCAGTGCCGCCTGGCTGCATAGCAAAACAGCGCGGGTGTTGATCTGGTGCATCAGGTCGAAGCGCTTGAGTTCGATGTGCTGAACACCGGTCAACTTGATCGCCCCGGCGTTGTTGACCAGAGCATCAATGCTGCCGAAATGTTCGTTGGCCCGGGCCAGGGCCTCACGCACCGCATCTTCCTCACGCACGTCCACCTGCAAGGCCAGTGCCTTGCCACCCGCCGCTTCCACTTCCTGCGCCACGCTGAAGATCGTGCCCGGCAGCTTGGCGTGGGGTTCGGCGCTTTTGGCGGCGATCACGATGTTGGCGCCATCACGTGCGGCGCGCAGCGCGATCTCACGACCGATCCCGCGGCTGGCGCCGGTGATGAACAGGGTTTTTCCTTGCAATGACATGCTGACGCTCCTGATTGTTGTTATGCGAGCGGATCGGCTCGACAGACAATGTAGACGAAGTCTTCAGGTGCGGACTGTCAGGGAATGCGGATGGCTTTTGTAGGAGTGAGCGTTCTCGCGATAGCTTCATCCAACAGATCTGGTGAATGATCGGGCCTCATCGCGGGCAAGCCCGCTTGTATGGTAGGACTTGAAGGGAGGAGGAGGGACAAAGCCCGATTCTGACTGTTGACGCAGTACAGATCCGTGGGAGATTTCGCCCCTCCTCCTTTCACCCAAGCGCCGATAAAGAATGCATCTGGCTAGACCGACGATAGGAACAAGCCTGCGCCTCTGGGTGAGCCCTTCAAGTGCTCAAAACCATATCCCGGAGGAAATCCAATGGCAATGCCGGTTTCTGTCAAAAAGCCGATCGTAGGCGTGGATGTCGCCAAGAACGAACTGGTGATCTATCACGCCGAACTTGACCTGCTCGAAGAGATCCCCAACAACAAAACAGCCATCAAGCATTGGTTGAAGGTCCTGTCGGGGACTGTTGCTGTAGCCATTGAGTCGACCAATATCTATCACCTGGAGTTTGCCGATCTGGCCTATGAGGCCGGCTGCGTGATTTATATGGTGGGTGGCTATGAACTCAGCCATTACCGCAAAGGGGTGAATATCCGCGCCAAAACCGATGCGCTGGATGCCAGACTGCTCGCTCGCTATCTGAAGAACGAAGGTGATGATCTTCACCCTTGGACCCCGCCATCACCGCTGTACCGCCAGCTCTTGAGCCTTTTTCGTCGTCGCGCAGCCTTGGTTCAGGCGCGGGTCGGGCTGGTGCAAAGCTGGGCGAATGAGCCGCTGCTGAAATCTGCTTTCGCCGAGCAAGTGAAGTCCATGCAAAAGCTTGAAACGCTGGTCGAAAAGACGATTAACGATCGTCTCAAAGAAGCTGGTTTGCTCGGTCAGTTGAAGCGTTGCCTGAAAGTTGAAGGCATTGGATTTCTGACCGGAGCCCGTTTGCTCACGACGTTTCAGCGGGGCGAGTTCAGAAGCGCGGATGCGTTTATCGCCTTTCTGGGGATGGATTTACGAGTGTCGAAGTCAGGACAAAAAGACGGTCGCCGGAGTTTGACTAAGCGAGGTGACCCGGAAGCCCGCCGGCTTTTGCACAACGCGGCGATGTCGGCCAGCCGAACGTCAGCCTGGAAAGGCTTTTACGAAGAGCAAAGAGCTCGAGGCTTCAGCACCACTCAGGCACTGGTGATACTGGCTCGCAAGCTTGCTCGGATCGTATTCGCCCTACTGAAGGGGCAGAGCGAATACCAACCAAAAGCCAGTTGAGGGCTTCCCCTCAACCATAGAATCTCCCACAGGGTTTGTGGCGTTAGTGAGACATCACTTCGCGGATGTCGCGGGCCAACTCACGCACACGCTCTTCCTCGGTATCCCACGAGCACATGAAACGTGCGCCGCCGTTGCCGATGAAGGTGTAGAAACGCCAGCCCTTGGCGGTCAGCGCGGCGATGGCCGGTTCCGAGAGTTGCAGGAACACGCCGTTGGCCTGTACCGGGAACATCAGCTCCACGCCGGGAATGTCGCTGACCAGCTCTGCGAGCAATTGCGCGCAACGGTTGGCGTGGTTGGCGTATTTGAGCCAGGCGTCGTTTTCCAGGATCCCGACCCACGGCGCCGACAGGAAGCGCATCTTCGACGCCAGCTGCCCGGCCTGCTTGCAGCGGTAATCGAAGTCTTCAGCCAGTTTGTGGTTGAAGAACAGAATCGCTTCGCCCACCGCCATGCCGTTTTTCGTGCCGCCAAAGCACAGCACATCCACGCCGGCCTTCCAGGTCAGGTCAGCCGGGGTGCAGCCGAGGAAGGCGCAGGCGTTGGAGAAACGCGCGCCGTCCATGTGCAGGTTCAGGCCCAGTTCCTTGCAGGTGGCGCTGATGGCGCGGATTTCGTCCGGGGTGTAGACGCTGCCGACTTCCGTGGCCTGGGTCAGGGTCACCACGCGAGGTTTCGGGTAGTGGATGTCCTGGCGCTTGAGCGCGACCTCGCGGATCGAGTCCGGGGTCAGCTTGCCGTTTTCAGTGCGGGCGATCAGCAGTTTGGAGCCGTTGGAGAAGAATTCCGGGGCGCCGCATTCGTCGGTTTCGACGTGGGCGGTTTCCGAGCAGATCACGCTGTGGTAACTCTGGCACAGCGACGACAGCGCCAGCGAGTTGGCGGCGGTGCCGTTGAAGGCGAAAAACACTTCGCAGTCGGTTTCGAACAGCTTGCGGAAATCGTCGGAGGCGCGGGCGGTCCACTCGTCGTCACCGTATGCGCGCTGGTGGCCGTGGTTGGCCTGTTCCATGGCGGCCCAGGCTTCTGGGCAGATGCCGGAATAGTTGTCGCTGGCGAATTGTTGGCTCTTGTCGGTCATGGCCTGCTTCCGTGGTCGGGACGCCTATGGTGAAGCGTTCCGTGGTCAATGAGGGTGCGCACTTTACCCAAGATCATCAGGGGCGCACACGGGATGTCGCTGTCGGGAAAATACACAATCGAAGGACGATTATGCACGCGACTATGCACTTAAGGCAGCGCGACGGTGCACTGGATCTGCTCAAGTGGCTGGCGCTTCTGAGCATGGTGCTCGATCACCTGCGATATGTCGGTTATTCCGCCGATTGGCTGTATGTGCCGGGACGCCTGGCGTTTCCGTGGTTTTGTCTGGCGATGGCGGCGAACCTGGCACGCAAGCCGGCGCAGGCGAGCGGTGGGCAGTGGCGTTATCTGGGATGGTTGCTGCTGTTTAGTGCCGCCAGCGAAATTCCCTACCGCCTGTTCATACCCAACCCTGACACGCTGAACGTGCTGCCCACGCTTGCGCTTGGCTTGCTGGTGGCGCGGGGTTGGCAGCAACAGACCCTGCAATCGCGGCTGCTGGCAGTCGGCGCGCTGGTTTTGGCGGTGTTCTTTTCACAGCGATTGATGTTCGGTTTTTTTGGCGTGTTGTTGCCGCTGGTGCTGCTTTGGGTGATCCATCGCCCGTGGTATTTCGCCCTGTTGCCAGGGTTGGTTTGTCTGGCCGCCAATCAATGGCAGGTGCTGTATTACTCCGTTCCATTGGGCAATCACGTGGCCATGGCGGCCATCGCCACTTGTCTGATTGCGCCATGGCTGGGGCTGTTCTTATTGCGACACGCCCGTGACGTAAAACCACCCCCGATGCGGCGATGGGCATATGCGCTGTATCCCGTGCATTTCCTCATGTTGTTACTTCTCCGCCAGATCGTTGCATGATCCTGTGGGAGCTGGCTTGCCAGCGATAGCGGTGGATCAGCCGCCATAAATGCTGGATGTGCTGACGCCATCGCTGGCAAGCCAGCTCCCACAGGGTTTCTCGATGAATTGAGGATCGTGTTTGACTCGCCATTTCCCGCCATGTCGTAAACGCACCTTTGCGTGGCGCCCGTAGGCATTTGACCCTTCGAAGCCAGTCATACCATCGCTATCAAAGGGCACTGCCGAAAAACCAGTGCCTCACCGAGACGAATGGCGCACCGCCGCCGCTGGGAGAGACGCGATGTTCAGCAAGCAAGACCAGATCCAGGGTTACGACGATGCACTGCTGGCGGCGATGAATGCCGAAGAGCAACGTCAGGAAGATCACATCGAGCTGATCGCGTCGGAGAACTACACCAGCAAACGCGTCATGGAAGCGCAAGGCAGCGGCCTGACCAACAAGTACGCCGAAGGTTATCCGGGCAAGCGCTACTACGGCGGTTGCGAGCACGTCGACAAGGTTGAGGCGCTGGCCATCGAGCGCGCCAAGCAACTGTTCGGCGCCGATTACGCCAACGTCCAGCCGCACTCCGGCTCCTCGGCCAACAGCGCCGTGTACCTGGCCCTGCTGCAAGCCGGCGACACCATCCTGGGCATGAGCCTGGCCCACGGCGGTCACCTGACCCACGGCGCCAAAGTGTCGTCCTCGGGCAAGCTGTACAACGCCGTGCAGTACGGTATCGACACCAAAACCGGTCTGATCGATTACGACGAAGTCGAGCGCCTGGCCGTCGAGTGCAAGCCGAAGATGATCGTTGCCGGCTTCTCTGCCTACTCCAAGACCCTCGACTTCCCACGCTTCCGTCAGATCGCTGACAAGGTCGGTGCACTGCTGTTCGTCGACATGGCGCACGTCGCCGGTCTGGTCGCTGCCGGCCTGTACCCGAACCCGCTGCCTTACGCCGACGTGGTCACCACCACCACCCACAAGACCCTGCGCGGTCCGCGTGGCGGCCTGATCCTGTGCAAGTCCAACGAAGAAATCGAGAAGAAGCTCAACGCGGCAGTGTTCCCGGGTGCCCAGGGCGGCCCGCTGATGCACGTGATCGCTGGCAAGGCGGTGTGCTTCAAGGAAGCGCTGGAGCCAGGCTTCAAGGCTTACCAGCAACAAGTGATCGACAACGCCCAGGCCATGGCCGGCGTGTTTATCAAACGCGGCTACGATGTAGTGTCCGGCGGTACCGACAACCACCTGTTCCTGGTCAGCCTGATCCGTCAGGGCCTGACCGGCAAAGAGGCGGATGCAGCCCTCGGTCGCGCCCACATCACTGTGAACAAGAACGCTGTCCCGAACGATCCACAGTCGCCGTTCGTGACCTCCGGCCTGCGCATCGGCACCCCGGCGGTGACCACTCGCGGCTTCAAGGTGGCCCAGTGCGTCACGCTGGCCGGCTGGATCTGCGACATCCTCGACAACCTCGGCGACGCCGATGTCGAGGCCAATGTCGCCGAGCAAGTGGCAGCCCTGTGCGCGGACTTCCCGGTTTATCGCTGAGTGCGGTTTTGGAGTAAATGACTATGCAACGCTACTCGGGCTTCGGCCTCTTCAAACACTCTCTCAGCCATCATGAAAACTGGCAGAAAATGTGGCGCACGCCGACCCCTAAAAAGGTCTACGACGTGGTCATCGTCGGCGGTGGCGGGCATGGTCTCGCAACGGCCTACTACCTGGCCAAGGAACACGGCATCACCAACGTGGCCGTGGTCGAGAAAGGCTGGCTGGGCGGCGGTAACACCGCGCGCAACACCACCATCGTTCGCTCCAACTATCTGTGGGACGAGTCGGCGCACCTGTACGAACACGCGATGAAACTGTGGGAAGGCCTGTCCCAGGACCTCAACTACAACGTGATGTTCTCCCAGCGCGGCGTCTACAACCTGTGCCACACCCTGCAGGACATCCGTGATTCCGAGCGTCGGGTCAGCGCCAACCGCCTCAACGGCGTCGACGGTGAACTGCTCGATGCCAAACAGGTTGCCGACGAGATTCCGTACCTCGACTGCTCCAAGAACACTCGCTACCCGGTGATGGGCGCCACCGTCCAGCGTCGCGGCGGCGTGGCCCGTCACGATGCCGTGGCCTGGGGCTTTGCCCGTGCCGCCGACGCCCTCGGCGTGGACCTGATCCAGCAGACCGAAGTGATCGGTTTCCGCAAGGAAAACGGCGTGTGCATCGGCGTTGAAACCAACAAGGGCTTCATCGGCGCCAAGCGCGTCGGCGTAGTGACCGCCGGTAACTCCGGGCACATGGCCAAGCTCGCCGGTTTCCGCCTGCCGATCGAATCCCACCCGCTGCAAGCGCTGGTGTCCGAACCGATCAAGCCGATTATCGACAGCGTGATCATGTCCAACGCCGTACACGGCTACATCAGCCAGTCCGACAAGGGCGACCTGGTGATCGGCGCCGGTATCGACGGCTACAACGGCTACGGTCAGCGTGGTTCGTACCCGGTGATCGAGCACACCGTCCAGGCCATCGTCGAGATGTTCCCGGTGCTCTCGCGCGTACGCATGAACCGTCAGTGGGGCGGCATCGTCGACACCACGCCGGATGCCTGCCCGATCATTTCGAAAACCCCGGTACCGAACATGTTCTTCAACTGCGGTTGGGGCACCGGCGGCTTCAAGGCCACACCTGGTTCGGGCAACGTGTTTGCCGCGAGCCTGGCCAAGGGTGAAATGCACCCGTTGGCCGCACCTTTCTCCATCGACCGTTTCCACAACGGTGCGTTGATCGATGAACACGGCGCTGCTGCGGTTGCCCACTAACAGGAGAAATCCCCATGTTGCATATCTTCTGTCCTCACTGCGGCGAGTTGCGCTCCGAAGAGGAATTCCACGCATCCGGCCAGGCGCACATCCCGCGTCCACTGGATCCGAACACCTGCACCGACGAGGAGTGGGGCGACTACATGTTCTTCCGCGACAACCCGCGCGGTCTGCACCACGAGCTGTGGGATCACGTCGCCGGTTGCCGTCAGTACTTCAACGTCACCCGCGACACCGTGACCTACGAGATTCTCGAAACCTACAAGATCGGCACCAAGCCACAATTCACCGACAAGACCGATAGCCCGAAAGCGGCCAGCACGGCTCTGGGAGAGAAGGTATGAGCCAGATCAATCGCCTGTCCAACGGCGGACGGATCGACCGCAACAAAGTCTTGACCTTCACCTTCAACGGCCAGAACTACAAAGGCTTCGAAGGCGATTCCCTGGCCGCTGCACTGCTGGCCAACGGCGTCGACATCATCGGTCGCAGCTTCAAGTATTCCCGTCCACGCGGCATCTTCGCCGCTGGCGCAGAAGAGCCGAACGCGGTGCTGCAGATCGGCGCCACCGAAGCCACGCAGATCCCGAACGTGCGCGCCACGCAACAGGCGCTGTACCAAGGCCTGGTCGCCACCAGCACCAACGGCTGGCCGAGCGTCAACAACGACATGATGGGGATTCTCGGCAAGGTCGGCGGCAAGCTGATGCCGCCGGGCTTCTACTACAAAACCTTCATGTACCCGCAATCGTTCTGGATGACCTACGAGAAGTACATCCGCAAGGCTGCCGGCCTGGGTCGCTCGCCGACCGAGAACGATCCGGACACCTACGACTACATGAACCAGCACTGCGACGTGCTGATCGTCGGTGCCGGCCCTGCGGGTCTGGCCGCTGCACTGGCGGCTGCGCGCAGCGGTGCCCGGGTGATCCTGGCTGACGAACAGGAAGAGTTCGGCGGCAGCCTGCTCGACTCCCGCGAAAGCCTCGACGGCAAGCCTGCGATGGAGTGGGTGGCCAGCGTCATCGACGAACTGAAGAACACCCCGGACGTGCTGCTGTTGCCGCGCGCCACCGTCAACGGCTACCACGACCACAACTTCCTGACCATTCACGAGCGCCTGACCGATCACCTCGGCGACCGCGCACCGATTGGCCAGGTGCGTCAGCGTATCCACCGGGTCCGCGCCACTCGCGTGGTACTGGCGACCGGCGCTCACGAGCGTCCACTGGTCTACGGCAACAACGACGTGCCGGGCAACATGCTCGCCGGCGCCATCTCGACTTATGTGCGTCGTTACGGCGTGGCACCGGGCAAGAAGCTGGTGCTGTCGACCAACAACGACCACGCCTACCGCGTTGCCCTGGATTGGCTCGATGCCAGCCTGCAAGTGGTGGCCATCGCCGACGCCCGCAGCAATCCGCGTGGTGCGCTGGTGGAAGAAGCCCGCGCCAAAGGCATTCGCATCCTCACCGGCAGCGCCGTGATCGAGGCCCGTGGCAGCAAGCACGTGACCGCTGCCCGCGTGGCCGCAATCGATGTCAAAGCCCACACCGTGACCAGCCCGGGCGAATGGCTCGACTGCGACGTGATCGGCAGCTCCGGTGGCTACAGCCCGGTGGTTCACCTGGCTTCGCACCTGGGTGGCAAGCCGATCTGGCGTGAAGACATCCTCGGTTTCGTACCGGGCGAAGCACCGCAGAAACGCGTGTGCGTCGGTGGCATCAACGGAGTCTACGGCCTCGGCGATTCCCTGGCCGATGGTTTTGAAGGTGGCGTTCGCGCTGCTGCCGAAGCTGGCTTCCAGTCGGTCGAAGGCGTGCTGCCCAAAGCCCTGAGCCGTCTCGAAGAGCCGACCCTGGCGCTGTTCCAGGTGCCCCATGAAAAGAACACCGCACGGGCGCCGAAGCAATTCGTCGACCTGCAAAACGACGTCACCGCCGCCGCCATTGAACTGGCGACCCGCGAAGGTTTCGAGTCGGTCGAGCACGTCAAACGCTACACCGCGCTGGGTTTCGGCACCGATCAGGGCAAGCTCGGCAACGTCAACGGCCTGGCCATCGCTGCCCGCTCGCTGAACGTGACCATCCCGCAGATGGGCACCACCATGTTCCGCCCGAACTACACGCCGGTGACTTTCGGCGCCGTGGCCGGTCGTCACTGTGGGCACATCTTCGAGCCGGTGCGCTACACCGCACTGCATCAATGGCACCTGAAAAGCGGCGCCGAGTTCGAAGACGTCGGCCAGTGGAAACGTCCTTGGTACTTCCCGAAATCCGGTGAAGACCTGCATGCGGCAGTGAAGCGCGAATGCAAAGCCGTGCGCGACAGCGTCGGCCTGCTCGATGCTTCGACCCTGGGCAAGATCGACATCCAGGGCCCGGATGCGCGCGAGTTCCTCAACCGCGTCTACACCAACGCCTGGACCAAGCTCGATGTGGGCAAGGCGCGTTACGGCCTGATGTGCAAAGAAGACGGCATGGTCTTCGACGACGGTGTGACGGCTTGCCTGGCCGACAACCATTTCGTCATGACCACCACCACCGGCGGCGCCGCTCGCGTGCTGCAGTGGCTGGAGCTGTACCACCAGACCGAATGGCCGGACATGAAGGTGTACTTCACCTCCGTGACCGACCACTGGGCGACCATGACCCTGTCCGGGCCGAACAGCCGCAAGCTGCTCGCTGAAGTCACCGACATCGACCTCGCCAACGAAGCCTTCCCGTTCATGACCTGGAAAGAAGGTTTGGTGGGTGGTGTGCCAGCGCGGGTATTCCGGATTTCGTTTACCGGTGAGCTGTCGTACGAAGTCAACGTGCAAGCCGACTATGCGATGGGCGTCCTGGAAAAAATCGTCGACGCTGGCAAGAAGTACAACCTCACCCCGTACGGCACCGAAACCATGCACGTGCTGCGGGCCGAGAAGGGCTTCATCATCGTCGGTCAGGACACTGACAGCTCGATGACCCCGGACGACCTGAACATGGGTTGGTGTGTCGGTCGCACCAAACCGTTCTCGTGGATCGGCTGGCGCGGCATGAACCGTGAAGACTGCGTGCGTGATCAGCGCAAGCAACTGGTTGGCCTGAAGCCGATCGATCCGAACAAATGGCTGCCGGAAGGCGCGCAACTGGTGTTCAACACCAAGCAGGCGATCCCGATGACCATGGTCGGTCACGTGACCTCCAGCTACCTGCACAACTCCCTGGGCTATTCGTTTGCCATGGGCGTGGTCAAGGGCGGGTTGCAGCGCATGGGCGAGCGCGTGTTCGCACCGCTGGCCGACGGCAGCGTGATCGAGGCGGAAATCGTTTCCTCGGTGTTCTTCGATCCGAAGGGCGAACGCCAGAACGTGTGATTGCCGGATGTGGTTTTGACTGTGGGAGCCAGCTTGCTGGCGATGAACGATAACGCGGTGCATCTGATACACCGCGTCGTTTGGATCGCCAGCAAGCCGGCTCCTACAGGAGGCAACCGCACCATCAACAGAATTCAGGAAAGGTGCTTTATGACCGCAGCCAATGTTTACCAACAACGCCCAACCTCCGGGGCCAAGGCCGAGTCGTCGCTGCATCACGCCGACCTCGCCAGCCTGGTGGGCAAGGGCCGCAAGAACGCCGGCGTGAACGTGCGTGAGAAGAAACTCCTCGGCCACCTGACGATTCGTGGCGATGGCCACGATGCCGCGTTTGCCGCCGGTGTGCACAAAGCCCTCGGCATCGAATTGCCGGGTGCGCTGACCGTCATCGTCAAAGGCGAAACCAGCCTGCAATGGATGGGGCCGGATGAGTGGCTGCTGATCGTGCCGACCGGTGAAGAGCTTGCCGCCGAGCAGAAACTGCGCGAAGCGCTGGGCGATCTGCACATTGCAATCGTCAACGTCAGCGGCGGCCAGCAACTCCTCGAACTGAGCGGCCCGAACGTGCGCCAGGTGCTGATGAAGTCCACCAGCTACGACGTGCACCCGAACAACTTCCCGGTGGGTAAAGCCGTCGGCACGGTGTTCGCCAAGTCGCAACTGATGATCCGTCACACCGCCGAAGACACCTGGGAACTGCTGATTCGTCGCAGCTTCTCGGATTACTGGTGGCTGTGGCTGCAGGATGCTTCTGCCGAGTACGGCCTCAGCGTTCAGGCCTGATGAGAACCTGTAGGAGCGAGCCTGCTCCGGGCGGCGCTCCGACGATGGACTTGAGAGCGACGCGCTAAATCAGGAAGCACGCGTCATCGTTGACGTCCATCGCGAGCAGGGCTCGCTCCTACAGTAGGCATCCACCGATTTCACAGGAGTCACCGCACTATGAGCCGCGCCCCAGACACATGGATTCTGACCGCCGACTGCCCCAGCGTACTCGGCACGGTGGATGCGGTGACCCGCTTTCTGTTCGAGCAGGGCTGCTACGTCACCGAGCACCATTCCTTCGATGACCGGCTTTCGGGCCGTTTCTTCATTCGAGTGGAATTCCGCCAACCCGATGATTTCGACGAGCAGTCGTTTCGTGCGGGGCTGGCTGAACGTGGCGACGCCTTTGGCATGAATTTCGAACTGACCGCGCCGAACTATCGGCCGAAAGTGGTGATCATGGTCTCCAAGGCCGATCACTGCCTCAACGACTTGCTTTATCGCCAGCGCATCGGCCAGTTGTCGATGGACGTGGCCGCCGTGGTCTCCAACCACCCGGACCTCAAGCCACTGGCTGACTGGCACCAGATTCCGTACTACCACTTCCCGCTGGACCCGAACGACAAGCCGTCGCAAGAGCGTCAGGTCTGGCAGGTCATTGAAGAGTCCGGTGCGGAGCTGGTGATCCTTGCGCGCTACATGCAAGTGCTGTCGCCGGAACTGTGCCGCAAGCTCGATGGCAAGGCGATCAATATCCACCACTCCCTGCTGCCCGGGTTCAAGGGCGCCAAGCCCTATCACCAGGCCTACAACAAGGGCGTGAAACTGGTGGGCGCCACGGCGCACTACATCAACAACGACCTCGATGAAGGGCCGATCATTGCCCAGGGCGTCGAGGCGGTGGATCACAGTCATTACCCCGAGGATCTGATTGCCAAGGGGCGGGATATCGAAGGGCTGACTTTGGCGCGGGCTGTTGGTTATCACATTGAACGCCGTGTGTTCCTTAACGCGAACAGAACAGTCGTTCTCTAGATCGCCATCGCTGGCAAGCCAGCTCCCACAGGGTTTTATGTCGTTCGCAGAGTTTGTGTACAACCCGACCACTGTGGGAGCTGGCTTGCCAGCGATGAGGCCCTAACAGACAACACAGGCAATAACCCGAGCACTTAACGCGCTGCCTGCCTGGGCAACGCGGTTCCATAACAACAACAGCGAGGTGAAAGCATGTCTGGCAATCGTGGTGTGGTGTATCTCGGCGCTGGCAAGGTCGAAGTACAGAAAATCGACTATCCGAAAATGCAGGACCCGCGTGGCAGGAAGATTAACCACGCCGTCATCCTGCGTGTGGTTTCCACCAACATCTGTGGTTCCGACCAGCACATGGTGCGCGGTCGTACCACCGCTCAAACCGGCCTGGTACTGGGCCACGAAATCACCGGGGAAGTGATCGAGAAGGGCAGCGACGTCGAGAACCTGCAAATCGGCGACCTGGTGTCCGTACCGTTCAACGTCGCTTGCGGGCGCTGCCGTTCGTGCAAAGAGATGCACACCGGCGTGTGCCTGAGCGTCAACCCGGCGCGTCCGGGAGGTGCCTACGGTTATGTCGACATGGGCGACTGGACCGGCGGCCAGGCCGAATACGCCATGGTGCCGTATGCCGACTTCAACCTGCTGAAACTGCCGGATCGCGATCGGGCCATGGAAAAAATCCGTGACCTGACTTGCCTCTCCGACATCCTGCCAACCGGCTATCACGGTGCCGTGACCGCCGGCGTTGGCCCAGGCAGCACGGTGTACATCGCCGGTGCCGGTCCGGTCGGTCTGGCGGCGGCCGCATCCGCTCGCCTGCTCGGCGCGGCAGTGGTGATCGTCGGTGACGTCAACACCGTGCGCCTGGCTCACGCCAAGGCCCAGGGCTTCGAGATCGCCGACCTGTCCCTGGACACGCCGCTGCACGAACAGATCGCCGCGCTGCTGGGCGAGCCGGAAGTGGATTGCGCCATCGACGCCGTCGGCTTCGAAGCCCGTGGCCACGGCCATGACGGCGTGAAACACGAGGCCCCGGCCACCGTGCTCAACTCGTTGATGGGCGTGGTGCGGGTGGCAGGCAAGATCGGTATCCCCGGCCTCTACGTGACCGAAGACCCGGGCGCTGTCGACGCTGCCGCGAAAATGGGCAGCCTGAGCATCCGCTTCGGTCTGGGCTGGGCCAAGTCCCACAGCTTCCACACCGGCCAGACCCCGGTGATGAAGTACAACCGTGCGCTGATGCAAGCGATCATGTGGGACCGCATCAACATCGCCGAAGTGGTGGGTGTCCAGGTGATCAGCCTGGATCAGGCACCGCAGGGTTATGGCGAGTTCGATGCCGGCGTGCCGAAGAAGTTTGTGATCGATCCGCACAAGATGTTCAGTGCGGCGTAAGCCTTCAGGCAATATAAAAACGGCGACCTTCGGGTCGCCGTTTTTGTTTGGGTTGTTTTACGTTGGGGGGGGTACACCACACCCTGTGGCGAGGGGGCAAGCCCCCTCGCCACAAGGACAATCACAACGTCGCCAACGCCCCTTGGTATAGCACCGGTCCTGTTGGCTGTCCGGTCGGCGAACCGCCCTTCGGTTCAAGGCTGACCGCCAGCGCAATCGGCTTGCCGATCAGCGTTTTTTGCGCGTCGCTCAGCTCAACTTTGCCTTTGCCGCCCGCCGGGATCACGCCGAGGGAAATTGGTTTGCCGTCCGCCGGAATCGCCCACAACTCCAGGCTTTGCCCCGGTTCTATCGCTGCCAGTGTCAGCGGTTCGAATTGCAGGTAATCGGCATGGGCCAGAACACGCAATGCCGGCTGGGCGTCGGCGCCGGCCAGGGTCGCACTGTAGTGGGCATCGTCGCGGGTGTAGATCACACCAAGGGTTACGGCGATCAGCAGCGAGCACACCGCAGCCGTCACTCGCAGCCAATTCCAGAACGGCCGCTTGTGCGGCACGTGCAATTCTTGTGGTTCGATCCGCGCGGTGATGCCTTGCCAGACGCGATCCGGCACCGGTTGCTCCGGCAGGGTTTCGGTCAGGCTGGCCAGGCTTTCCTGCCACTGGGCCAATTCCGCGCGCAAGGTGGCGTCTTCCAGCAACAGCTGTTCGAAACGCCGACGCGCGGTGGCGGGCATCAAGCCAATGGCGTAGTCGGCGGCGAGGGCGCGACGCAGGGTCGGGGTTTGATAGTTCATGATTCAAGGCACCTGCGCAGGCGTTCCATGCCGCGACGGATCCAGGACTTCACCGAGCCCAACGGCGCGGCCAGGTGTTCGGCGAGTTCCGCACACGACAGCCCCTGGAAGTAGGCGACGGTAATCGACTGGCGCTGCATGCCTTCGAGGGTGTCCAGGCAGCGGTTCAGGGCGCGGGCTTCACGGGCACTGTCCAGTTGCTCATGGGCCGACGGGCTTTCATCCATGAGCATCTGTTCTTCGACATCGCTCAATGGCCGGTCACGGTGTTTGCGCAACTGGTCGATGGCCTGGTGACGGGTGATGTTGATCATCCAGGTCAGAGGCGCTGATAGATGCGCTTCGTAGCGCGATGCATTGTTCCAGATGCGCACGAAGCTCTCCTGCAGCACCTCTTCGGCCAGGTCCGGACGGCCCATGAAGCGCAGCGCTACCCCGTGCAGGCGGGGGCCGACACTGCGGTACAGCGTCTCGAACGCGCGGCGGTCGCCCAATGAACACTGGGCCAGCAGTTGCCTGAGCTGATCGGCGTCGACGGTGGGAATAGCAGTTCTCCCGCAGGGCTGGGCAAGGGGGCGGTGGCAGGCAGAGGTTAGTTCACAGTGCCCGGTTGTTCCATTCACGGCGAACCGCTCGAAAGGATCGCCGCCCCCGATGCACAGGGACGGCGATACGGCTCAGCCTTTGGGCATCAGCACTTTGTCGATGACCTGAATCACCCCGTTGGACTGATACACGTCATAAGTGGTGATGTCGGCGATGTCGCCCTTTTCATCCTTGATGGTGATGTTGTGCGGGCCGTTCATCATTGCCCACAGTTTGCCGCCGGCCACAGTGGTCAGTTCGGCCTTGCCGCCACCGGCCCTGATTTTCTCGACCAGGGTCTTCATATCGA
Organism: Pseudomonas sp. S2_H10; assembly: GCF_054668285.1. Lineage (NCBI taxonomy): Bacteria > Pseudomonadati > Pseudomonadota > Gammaproteobacteria > Pseudomonadales > Pseudomonadaceae > Pseudomonas > Pseudomonas sp. S2_H10. The sequence goes on along the minus strand of NZ_CP162754.1, from coordinate 3,154,839 downwards.
GTTTTCCGGCGACCACGTGGTAGGTGAGAATGTGCGTCAGCGTGGCCTTGTTGGCCGGTTTGAGCAGGGTGTCGACGGTGCCTGCGGGCAGGGCGGTGAAGGCCGAATTGACCGGGGCGAACACGGTGAACGGGCCTTTGCCCTTGAGGGTGTCGACCAGGCCAGCAGCTTTTACCGCGGCGACCAGGGTGGTGTGATCGGCGGAGTTCACCGCGTTATCGACGATGTCCTTGCTCGGCAACATGGCCTGGCCGCCGACCGTGACGGTGTCGTGGCCCATGTCCGCTGCTTGCACGGTGTTGAGGACGAGTCCGCCACCAAGGGCCAGGGTCAGCAGGCTGGCAATCAATGGCGTTTTGATCGAAGTGCGTTTCATGGTGATGATCCTTGTGATGAGAATCGGCCAGGAGTGTCTGTCCGTGCTTGATATACGCGGGAGAAGCCAGACTGGATGCAGGGCAGGGGATTTTCCCTGTAGGAGCGAGCCTGCTCGCGATGGACGTCAACGCTAACGCATACTTCCTGAATCAACGCGTTGCCCTGGAGTTCATCGCGAGCGGGCTCGCTCCCATAGAGGGGGCGGGAACAATGTCCGGGGAATCCGGTCCAATACACAGTTTTTCGCCGCCCATTGCCGGGCGGTGTTCATAGAGGATGTCTGAATGAAGGATTTACGCGGTTTTGCCCTGGCATCGCTCTTGAGCCTGGTGGTCAGCCCGGCTTTTGCACAGTTCAACCTGAGCGATGCGGCCAGCGCGATTGCGGGCATGAAGGGCGGTGACGCGGCTGCGACTGCCGCACCGACGCCGCAGACAGCCGATCTGCTGAGCACCCTCAGTGAACTGAACATCACCCCACAGCAAGCCGTCGGCGGCGCCGGGGCGATGCTGGGGTTGGCGAAGAATCAGTTGAGTTCGACCGATTACTCGGAACTGGCCAAAAGCGTGCCGGGCATCGACATACTCTCGGGCGGCGGTGAGTTGGGCGCGCTGGCCGGCCTGCTCGGTTCCAGCGGCAAAGCTGCAGGGTTGGATAACGCCCTTGGCAACGTCAAGGACACCAACGACCTGAACAACGCCTTCAGCGCCCTGGGCATGGACAGCGGCATGATCGGCCAGTTTGCCCCGGTGCTCCTGCAATACTTCGGTCAGCAGGGCGTCGGCGGTTCGTTGCTGAGCAGCCTGGGCAGCATCTGGGGCGCTGGCGCCGGTAGCTGATTCAGTGGCGCCCGGCGCGCAAGGCGTCGATGCGCCGGTCCTTCTCGATCCAGAGCTGGTTGACCCAGTTCTGGACCTTCTCGCGAAACAGCGGATCATTTTCGTAATTGCCCTGCCATAGCGCCGGGTCGAGTTCGCGGGTCTTGATGTCGATGATGACCCTGGGCAGATTGCCGCTGATCAGATCCCAGAACCCCGGGATCTTTTGCTGCGGGTAGACCACTGTCACATCGAGAATGGCGTCCAGCTGTTCACCCATCGCCGCCAGCACGAACGCCACACCGCCAGCCTTGGGTTTGAGCAGGTGAGTGAATGGCGACTGCTGTTGAGCGCTTTTCGCTGCGGTGAAACGCGTACCTTCCAGATAGTTGACCACCGTCACCGGCTGGCGCTTGAACAGCTCGCAGGCTTGTTTGGTGATCTGCAGATCCTCGCCCGCCAGTTCCGGGTGCTTCGCCAGGAACGCCTTGCTGTAGCGCTTCATGAACGGGTAGTCCAGCGCCCACCATGCCAGGCCCAGGAAAGGCACCCAGATCAGCTCTTTCTTGAGGAAGAATTTGAAGAACGGCGTGCGCCGGTTCAGCGTCTGGATCAGCGCCGGGATGTCGACCCAGGATTGGTGGTTGCTGATCACCAGGTAAGAGGTGTCGCGACGCAGGTCATCACCGCCACGGATATCCCATTGGGTGGGGATGCAGACGCGGAAAATCAGTTTGTCGATTTCCGACCAGGTTTCGGCGATCCACATCACCGCCCAGGACGCGTAGTCGCGTAAACGGCCGGGCAGGACCAGTTTGAGCAGGGCAAACACCATCAGCGGTCCGATCAGGACCAGGGTGTTGAGCAGAAGCAGCAGGGTCACGAAACAGCCGGTGAGCAGGCGGCGCATAAGTCACTCGTGGAAGCGGTTGGGCGCGCCATGATAAGCAGCTTCGGGCAACAGGCCAAATCGGTGGTGACGAATGTTTCACTTGCGGGTCGCTAACCTTGTGGGAACGATCAAGCTGACAACGGTCTAAAATCCGGCTGTTCACTCTCATGGAAGCCCATTACGTGAAATCCCTCCTTGCAGTGCTTACCCTTGTCGCCCTGCCGGTCATGGCCGCCGAGCCCACCCTCTATGGGCGTTACGAATACATCGCGCTGCCGGAAATCGGCGGTGAAGTGCTCAAGGCCAAGATGGATACTGGCGCACTAACGGCGTCGCTGTCGGCCAAGGACATCGAAACCTTCACCCGCGACGGCGAAGACTGGGTGCGTTTCCGTCTCGCCACCAAGGACGCGAGCAATAAGGTCTATGAACACAAGGTCGCGCGCATCAGCAAGATCAAGACCCGTTCCGAAGAGGACGAAGATGAAGACACCGCCGCGCCGACCAAGCGTCCGGTGGTCGATCTGGAGCTGTGCCTGGGCAACGTCAAGCGCACCGTGGAGGTCAACCTCACCGACCGCAGCAGCTTCAACTACCCGTTGCTGATTGGCGCCAAGGCGTTGCGCGAGTTCGGCGCGGCGGTGAACCCGGCGCGGCGGTTTACCGCGAACAAGCCCGATTGCTGATTGACGAGGTGTGAGGCTTGGGGCACCGTTCGCCCACATCCCTGCCGGGCTCGGACGCCATGCCTCATATCCTGATTGTCGAAGACGAAGCGGCCATTGCCGATACCCTGGTTTTCGCCCTGCAAAGCGAGGGGTTCACCACCACATGGCTGAGCCTCGGCGCGGCCGCGCTGGAGCATCAGCGCCAGACTCCGGCGGATCTGATCATTCTCGATATCGGCCTGCCGGACATCAGCGGCTTCGAAACCTGCAAGCAACTGCGGCGCTTCAGCGAAGTGCCGGTGATGTTCCTCAGTGCCCGCGATGGCGAGATCGATCGCGTCGTGGGCCTGGAAATCGGCGCCGACGATTATGTGGTCAAGCCGTTCAGTCCCCGGGAGGTGGCGGCGCGCGTCCGGGCGATTCTCAAGCGTATGGCACCGCGTACGGCGAGCGAACCTTCAGCGGCGCTGTTTCGCATCGACAGCGAACGTGTGCAAATCAGCTATCGCGGTCAATCGCTGACCCTGACCCGCCATGAATTCCGCCTGCTGCAATGCCTGCTGGAGCAACCCGAGCGGGTCTTCAGTCGCGAACAGTTGCTCGATGCGGTGGGCGTGGCCGCCGACGCCGGTTACGAGCGCAGCATCGACAGCCACATCAAGAGCGTGCGCGCCAAACTGCGCCTGGTGAAGGCTGACGCCGAACCGATCCAGACCCACCGCGGCCTCGGCTACAGCTACAGCCCGGGACAAAGCTGATGCCGCTGGGAATCCGGATTTTCCTGGTCTACGCACTGTTCATCGGCCTGACGGGCTACTTTGTGCTCAACACGGTCATGCAGGAAATCCGCCCCGGCGTTCGCCAGTCCACCGAAGAAACCCTGGTCGATACCGCCAACCTGATGGCCGAGATCCTGCGTGACGACTTCAAGGCCGGCAGCCTCAACCAGAACCGCTGGCCGGAACTGCTCAAGGCCTATGGTGAGCGGCAGCCGGCGGCGAAAATCTGGGGTTTGCCGAAGAATCAGGTCAACCACCGTATCTACGTCACCGACGCCAGGGGCATCGTCGTGCTGGACTCCAGCGGGACGGCGGTGGGGCAGGATTACTCGCGCTGGAACGATGTCTACCTGACGCTGCGCGGCGAATACGGTGCCCGCTCCACGCGCAATGATCCCGACGATCCGGGGTCTTCGGTGATGCACGTCGGTGCGCCGATTCGCGACAATGGCCAGATCATCGGCGTGGTCAGCGTGGCCAAGCCCAACAGTTCGCTGCAGCCTTATGTGGACCGCACGGAGCGCCGGCTGCTGGCTTATGGCGCCGGCTTGATCGGTCTCGGTCTGTTGTTCGGCGCGTTGTTGTCCTGGTGGCTGAGCCGCGCGTTGCGCAGATTGACGGCGTACGCCCAGGGCGTCAGTGAAGGCCGGCGGGTCGAAGTGCCACACTATCGCGGCGGAGAACTGGAACAGTTGGCCACTGCGGTTGAGCAGATGCGCACACAGCTTGAAGGCAAGGCCTATGTCGAGCGTTACGTGCACACATTGACCCATGAACTGAAGAGTCCGCTGGCAGCCATTCGTGGCGCAGCGGAGCTGTTGCAAGGCGATATGCCTCTGGCGCAGCGACAACGCTTCGTCGGCAACATCGACAGCGAAAGTGCACGCATGCAGCAGCTGATCGAGCGGTTGCTGAATCTGGCGCAAGTCGAGCAGCGCCAGGGTCTGGAAGAACGCGTCGAGGTGCCGCTGGGTGCATTGTTGGATCAATTGCTGAGTGCTCAGGCGGCGCGAATCGAAACCCGTCGGTTGCAGGTGGAGCAGACAATTGCCGCGGACCTGACGCTCTGTGGCGAGCCGTTTTTGTTGCGGCAGGCGTTGGGCAACCTGTTGGAAAACGCCCTGGATTTCACCCCGGTCCAAGGCATGATGGGATTCAGTGCGCAGAGGGTGGGCGAGCAGGTCGAGTTCAAGCTGTTCAATCAGGCCGAGGCCATTCCCGACTATGCGTTGCCACGGTTGAGCGAGCGTTTCTACTCGCTGCCGAGACCGGACAGCGGACGCAAAAGCACCGGGCTTGGCCTGAACTTCGTCGAGGAAGTGGTCAAGCTGCATGGCGGTACCCTGAGCATCGGCAATGTCGACGGCGGGGTGGAAGTCAAGTTGCGCTTGCCTTGACACCGAGTCGCGGCCATCGCGAGCAAGCTCGCTCCCACAGTTGATTTATATTGTGCGCAGAACTTGTGTTCACAGAAGATCCAGTGTGGGAGCGAGCTTGCTCGCGATGGGGGCGGCCGAATCTCCACACAATCTCCATATTCCCCCCATAACCCCATCACACACTGAATCCAGACTTTCCCCATCCAAAACAGGGAGAGTCCCATGAACCGTAGCCTGACCCTAAAACTCGGGGCAATTGCCCTGTTGATTGTGTTGTTGCTGATTCCACTCCTGATGATCAACGGCGTGATACGCGACCGTCAGCAACTGCGTGACGGCGTGCTCGACGACATCGCCCGCAGTTCCAGCTTCAGCCAGCAGGTGAGCGGTCCGTTGATGGTGGTGCCGTATCGCAAGGTGGTGCGCACCTGGAAGACCCGTGAAAAAACCAACGAGCGCTATCAAGACATCGGCGAAGAGCGTGGTCGTCTGTATTTCCTGCCGGAACGTTTCGAACTCGACGGCCAGGTGCAGACCGAGTTGCGCTCCCGGGGGATTTACCAGGCGCGGCTGTTTCATGCCGACAATCGCATCAGTGGGCATTTTTCGTTGCCGGCGCGGCTCGGTATCAAGGAAGACTTTGCCGATTACCAGTTCGACCAACCGTTTCTTGCCGTCGGCATCAGCGACATCCGTGGCATCGAAAATGCCTTGAAACTCGAACTTGACGGCCAGCGCCTGGACTTCATTCCCGGAAGCCAGGTCGGCTGGCTGGGTGAGGGTGTGCACGTGACGCTGCCGGCGCTGAAGACAGAACAGGCTGCGGAGCTGGACTTCGGTTTTGATTTGCGCCTGCAAGGCACGGGCGTGTTGCAGGTATTGCCGGTGGGTAAGACCAGCACGGTTTCGCTGAGTGCCGACTGGCCTCACCCAAGCTTCATCGGCAACTACCTGCCGGCCCAGCGTGAAGTGACCGATCAGGGATTTACCGCCAACTGGCAGGCATCGTTTTTCTCCACCAATCTGCAGGAGGCCTTGAGCACTTGCGTCACCGGTGGTGACTGCACAGCCTTCAGTGGCCGCAGCTTTGGCGTGAGTTTCATCGACCCGGTGGACCAGTATCTGAAAAGCGACCGGGCGATCAAATACGCCCTGCTGTTCATCGTCCTGACGTTCGCCGGTTTCTTCCTCTTCGAAGTGCTGAAAAGCCTGGCCGTGCACCCGGTGCAATACGCTTTGGTGGGGGTGGCCCTGGCGTTCTTCTATCTGCTGTTGCTGTCGTTGTCCGAACACATCGGTTTTGGCCTGGCGTATCTGCTGTCGGCGGCTGGTTGCGTGGTGTTGATCGGTTTTTACGTGTGCCATGTCCTGCGCAGCGTCGTGAACGGGTTGAGTTTCTCCGCAGGGCTGGCGGCGTTGTACGGCCTGCTTTATGGCGTGTTGAGCGCCGAGGATTACGCACTGCTGATGGGCTCGTTGCTGCTGTTCGCTTTGTTGGGTGTGTTCATGGTGCTGACCCGCAAGCTGGACTGGTACGGGATCGGGCAGAAAACGGCCAAACCGTTGGCGTTCGATGTGGGGGAAGTGCAATGAGCCGGTCGTTGGGGTTGCGCGAGGATCAGCGTTGGAGCGAGGTGTTGGTGACGCGGATTTTGCAGTGGTTGCCGGATGAACCGCGTTGGAATTGTCGTGAGCAGGCTCGCTCCCACAAGGGTTCTGCAGTGAATACAAAACACGATCCAATGTGGGAGCGAGCCTGCTCGCGATGAGGCCGGTACCGTCAGCGAAGATTTAAACCTTGGGCATCGTCGCAATCATCGAAGGCCGCTGACTCACCTCGAAATACCACGCCGCCAGTTGCGGATTGGTTGCACGCCAATCCAGATCCGGATGGCGCAGATCCAGGTAACCCAACGCACACGCCACGCTGATCGCGGCGACGTCGAAGTGGCAGGTCAGCTCGGCGATCGCGTCCTTTTCCAGCAATGCCAGGGCACGGCGGATCTTGTCGCGCTGGCCGTCGAGCCATTCGTCCCAGTGCTTTTCCGGGGCGCGCAGAGCGACTTCGTAGCGCACCAGCACGGCCGCGTCCATGATCCCGTCGGCCAGCGAAGCGAGGGTCAGGCGCCGCCAGCGCGCCGAGCCTTCGCGGGGGATCAGCGGGTTGCCGACGTGCTGGTGGTCGAGGTAGTCTAGGATGACCCGGCTGTCGTGGATGATGTTGCCGTCGGCCAGGCGCAGGGCCGGGATTTTGCTCAGCGGGTTATCTTCGATCAGGGTCAAGTCCGGGTTGACCGGGGTGAGCACGCTGGTCTGCAACGCCACGCGGTTCTGTTGACCGGTTTCGTGCAACAGCACCATGACTTTACGAACGAAGGGAGAGAGCGGGTTGTGGTACAGGGTCATGCTCGGGGCGGACATGGCAGCGTCTCGATCGGTGGCAGTGTCGGGCAGCATAGCGCGTTGATGCGATAGCTCAAGATCACCGTCACCTGTAGGAGCGAGCCTGCTCGCGAAAAACCTGAGGGCGCCGCGTGGTGTCAGGTGCCCTGCGTCATCGTTAACGACCTTCGCGAGCAGGCTCGCTCCTACAGGGGTTGCGTTTTAGCTGGCGGGTTGCAGCGTCTGCCCGGCTTCAGGGCCTGTAGCGGCCCGGGGCTTGATCTCACGGGCAACCGTCCAGACGATGAACGCGGCAATGATGTCGAAAATCGCCAGCACCACGAACAGCGGGCTATAGCCGATCTTGGTCACCATCACGCCAAACACCAGCGTGAACGCGGCGGCGCCCAGGTAGCCGAACATGCCGCCCATGCCGGTGGCGGTGGCCACTTCGTTTTTGCCGAACGAGTCAGAGGTGATCGCATACAACGCGCCGGACAAGGTCTGGTGAGCGAAGCCGCCGATGCACAGCAGCGCAATCGCGGTGTACGGGCTGGCCACCAGGCCGATGCAGGCCGGGCCGATCATGCACGAGGCGCCGAACAGCAGGACCATCTTGCGCGAGGTGAACAACGACACATTGCAGTACTTGTGGAAGAACGGGCTCAGGTAGCCGCCGAGTACGCAGCCGAGGTCGGCGGCGAGGAACGGCAGCCAGGCGAACATCGCGATCTCTTTGATGTTCATGTGCCGTTCGGTCATCAGGTACAGCGGAATCCATGCGTTGAAGGTCTGCCAGGCCGGTTCCGAAAGCATGCGTGCACTGGCGATGGCGTAGAAGTTGCGGCTGCCGATGATCTTTTTCCAGCTGCCTTTTTTCGTGGTCGGGTCTTTGAAGTGATCTTCCTGGCCGCTGAGGATGTAGTCGCGTTCTTCATCGCTCAGGCGCTTTTGATCCCGCGGATGTTTGTAGAGCACCATCCACAAAAAGGTCCAGGCCACGCCCAGGCCGCCCACGATCAGGAACGCCAGTTCCCAGCCGCTGTGCAGGATCGCCCAGACCACCAGCGGCGGCGCCAGTACCGCACCAATCGAAGAGCCGATGTTGAACCAGCCGATGGCCACCGAGCGCTCTTTGGCCGGGAACCATTCAGTGGAGGTCTTGACCGCCGCCGGCAATCCCGCCGCTTCGGTCAGGCCAAGCAGGCCGCGGACAAAGGCCAGGCCCTGCCAACCGGTCGCCAGGGCCGCCAGCGCGCAGGCAATCGACCAGGCAAAGGCGAAAATGGCGAAGCCCATTTTGGTGCCGATGGCATCGATGATGTAGCCGGCCACCGGTTGCATCAGTGCATAGCACACCTGCCAGGCGACGACGATGTGCGAGTACTGCTCGGTGGAGATGTTCATTTCGCTCATCAGGGTCGGAGCGGCCACTGACAGGGTATTGCGAGCCAGGTAGTTGACCATCAGGCCGGCCGTCACCAGGCCGACCATCCACCAGCGGATGCCTTTGACTTTCATCACTTCACCATCATTTTCTTGGATTTATTTTTGGTGCCGCATTTGTTGTAGGTTGTCGTACAACATGCGCCTTTATAGGAGTGCAAGGGTAAAACTGTCAACAAATATGTCAGGGAATTTGCAGGGGGAGGCGACGGGCGGGGAGTGTGGTTATCGTATGACTGGCGAATAGTTGAGACTTGCCGCTGTACCTGTGGGAGCGAGCCTGCTCGCGAAAGCGGTGTGTCAACCAACATCAATGGCGACTGAGACACCGCTTTCGCGAGCAGGCTCGCTCCCACAGGGGGTTAACGGCGTTGGAAGAGGCCGCGCAGGGCCAGGGCTGCGGGGATGCCCAAGCCCAGCCAACTCAGCGAGTCCCACACACCATCCCCGAGCAACGCGGCAAACAGCCCCGCCGCACTGAGCAGCGCGATGACGGTTGGAATGGCAAAGACCTTCCAGAAGTTCGACTGCCGGGGCTTCATGCCACGCTCTCCGCTTTTTCCGCCACGGGTTTTACCGCCTTGCGCCGCACCACCCACAGATAAACGCCGCTGCCGAGCACGATGATGGTCAGCACATCGAGGGTCGCCCAGAGTATTTGCATCGGCATGCCGCCGTAGTCACCGAAGTGCAGCGGCTGCGACATGCCCATGGCGTCCATGTACCAGGGGCGTTCGGCCACGGCAGTGACTTGCAGGGTGCTGGCGTCGATCAGCACCGGCGTCAGCAGGTGCGAGGTCAGGTGCGTGCTGCCTTTCATGAACACCGCGTAATGGTGCTCACTGGAAAAGCGCGTGCCGGGGAAGGCGATGAAGTCCGCCTGCATGCCCGGCGCGACGTCCCTGGCGATGTCGAGCAAGCGGGTGGCCGGCGCCAGGTGCGTCAGCGGCGGCGCATCACGGTACGGTGCGACCATGGCGCTCAGGCTGTCGTTGCGCCACGCAGCGATGATCAGGTCGGCGCAGGCACTGATTACGCCGGTCACGCCGACCACCAGAGCCCAGGTCAAGGTCACCACACCGATCAGGTTATGCAGGTCGAGCCAGCGCAGGCGCGTGGATTTGTCCTGGCGCACGGTGGCGAATTTCAAGCGGCGCATGAACGGCAGGTACAGCACCGTGCCGGAAACGATCGCCACGACGAACAGAATGCCCATGAACGCCAGCAGCAATTTGCCCGGCAAGCCGGCGAACATGTCCACATGCAGGCGCAGCATGGTCAGCATGAAACCGCCATTGGCCGATGGCGTTTCCAGCGCTTCGCCGGTGCGGGCGTCGAGCATGAACGTGTGGGACGAGTTCGGTTCGGTGCCGGCGGTCGCGGCCATGATCGTCAGCACCGCGTTGGGTTCATCGTCCTCGAAGCCGAAGTACTGCATGGCTTCACCGGGACGATGTTTTTGGGCCGCCTCTACCAGCTGCTGCAAATTCAGGCGTGGGGTGTCCGCCGGCATTTCCTTCACTTGCGGCGCATCGCCCAGCAAGTGGTCGATCTCGTGGTGAAAGATCAACGGCAGGCCGGTCAGTGCCAGCATCAGCAGAAATACCGTACAAATCAGGCTGGTCCAGGTATGGACAGCGGACCAGCGGCGAATTGTTTTACTTTTCATTTCATGGCCTTCAGAAAAACCAAAGCCGTCCACGAAGGACGGCCTGATCATTGGGCGTGTCAGCTCAACGCGTTACCACTTGTAGGTTGCACTGGCGACGACACTGCGCTGGTCGCCGTAGTAGCAGTAGAAGCTGTCGCAAGTCGAGATGTAGTCCTTGTCGAACAGGTTGGTTGCGTTAACGGCCAGCGAAGCGCCCTTGAGGCTGTTGTCCAGGCGGCCGAGGTCATAGTGTACCGCGGCGTCGAACACCGTGTAGGCGTCGGCCTTGCCCAGCCAGGTGTTGGCCTCGTCGCCATACGTATTGCCGGTGTAGCGCGCGCCGGCGCCGATGCCGAAGCCGTCGAGCACGCCGTTGTGCCAGGTGTAGTCACCCCATACCGATGCTTGCTGGTTAGGCATCAGCTGCAGGCGATTGCCCTTGAACGCGCCGTCCTGCACTTCGGACTTGGCCAGGGTATAGGCGGCGGTGACCTTGAGGTTCTCGGTCACGTCGGAAACAGCTTCCAGTTCCAGGCCTTTGACTCTCACTTCGCCGGTCTGGCTGGTGATCGTCACGTTACCCACGTTGTTGGTGACGGAAACGTTTTTCTGGGTCAGGTCATACACGGCTGCGGTCAACAGCGTGTTGCTGCCCGGTGGCTGGTACTTGATACCCAGTTCCCATTGCTTGCCTTCGGTCGGCTTGAACGAATCGGTCGGCGAGGCGACGGCATTGCTGGCCGGCTGGAACGATTCGGCGTAGGACAGATAAGGCACGAAACCCGAATCGAACACGTAGCTGATCGCTGCGTTGCCGCTGAAGTTCTTGTCGCGCTCGGTGTTGGTGGCATCACCCTTGTTGAAGAACTTGGTCCCGGTATGGACCCAGTCTTCACGACCGCCGAGGGTCAGGCGCCATTGATCGAGGGCCATTTGATCCTGGACGTACAGACCGGTCTGGTGGGTCTTCTGGTCATAGTCGTAAAACGCCGAGGAGCGTGGTGGACGAGTGATCGGCAAGCCATAGACCGGGTTGTTGACGTTGATGGCCGGTGCGCCACCGAAGATCGAGGTGTAGTTGGTGTTGCTGCGCTGGTGGTCCAGGCCGATCAACAGCGTGTGTTGGATGTCACCGGTGGCGAAGTCGCCCTGGAAGTTGTTGTCCACGGCGAACTGGCTGATGTCCTCGTCGACATTGGTGGTGCCGCGCCCGGTGTTGCCTTCGTCGTCTACGACAAACCCGATGGACGGAAAGTAGCTGTTGACGGTAACCGTCTGGAACGACAGATCCGACTTGGTGTAGCGCAGGTTCTGGCGGAACTGCCATACATCGTTCAGGCGATGTTCGAAGGCATAGCCCAGTGCGTAATAGGTGCGGTCGTAGAAGTCGTAGTCCGGATCACCCAGGTTCTTGTGGTGCGAGATCTTGCCGAACGGCATGTCGATCTTGGTGCCCTGAATCGGGTAGAACTGGCTGGTCACGCCGGTATCGTCACGGGTGAACTGCGTCAGCAGGGTGAATTTTGTGTCTTCGTCGATGTTCCACGTCAGGCTTGGTGCAATGTTGTAGCGCTTGTCATCGATATGATCGATCTGGGTGCCACCGTCACGCACCACGCCGCTCACACCGTAGAGAAAGCGGCCTTCGTCGTCGATCTTGCCGGTGCTGGCGAAGTTGATCTGGCGATGGTTGTCGCTGCCGTATTGCAGTTGGACCTCGCTGCTGGCTTCGGCGCTCGGGCGCCGGCTGACCATGTCCAGCAGGCCGCCCGGCGGGGTCTGGCCGTACACGGACGAGGCCGGGCCGCGCAGCAGTGCCAGGCGGTCGAGGTTCCAGGTTTCCTGTTTCGGGTTGGCGTACACGCCTTTTGGCAGCGGCAGGCCGTCGAGGAATTGAGTCGGCTCGAAACCGCGCACGCGCAACCAGTCGGCGCGGGTGTCGCTGCCGTAGCTGCTGGCGGTGATACCCGGCAGATAGCGCACGGCGTCATCGAGGGTATGTGCGTTGCGGTCGTCCATCTGCTCGCGAGTGACGACCGAAATCGAGCGCGGCGCCTCGACCAGCGCGGTATCGGTCTTGGTGCCGGCGGCGGTGCGCTTGGCCAGGTAGCCCTGCACCGGGCCCCAAGCGCTTTCAGTGTCTTCCACGCCGATCACGCTGGTCGCCGGCAGGGCCAACACACCCTCGGGCACAGCCACCAGGCTGTAGGTGCCCGCACTGCTCTGTTCCAGTTGCAACCCGGTGCCACGCAGGGCTTCGCGCAGGGCGCCGGCCGCGTCGAACTGGCCTTGGACCGGTGCCGACGTCTTGCCCGCCGCCAGTGACGGATTCAGCGACAGGGCCAGGCCGGCCTGGCTGGCGATCTGGTTCAGGGTGCTGGCCAGCGGTGCGGCTGGCAGGTTGTAGGCGCGAACGCTGGACGCTTGTTCAGCGGCGATCAGTTGGCTGCTGGCCAAAGGGGTGCAAAGGGCAATGGCGACCGCCAGCAAACTGGGGCGCAACAAGGTGTCTAGCGAACGGGACATACAGCGGCTCCTGAATGGAAATATTTCTCAATTGCCTGTGTGCCGAACGAAAATCAGAAAGTGATAGGGCTGGATGAAAATAATTTCGATTCAGTTATCCATTTGAGACCATGCGCTTTTGTGGCGAGGGGGCTTGCCCCCGTTGGGTCGCGAAGCGACCCCTACACATTTTCCAGCTAAACCGCATCGGCTGATTTTGCGACTGCTTCGCAGCCGAACGGGGGCAAGCCCCCTCGCCACAGGGTTCTGTGTGGGGATTCAGGGCTTGGTGTCGGCCTTTGCCACCACCGTCACCCACCATTGCGTGTGCTGTTCGATCTGCACCGGCAGGGTCGGCAGCAGGGCATTGAGCGCCAGGTCGGTGTCGCGCAGCGGGAAGCTGCCGGTGATGCGCAGGTCGGCCACTTCCGGCGCGACGCCTACATGACCGGTGCGATAGCGGCCGATCTCATTCACCAGATCTTCCAGCCGCGTGTTGTCCACCACCAGCATGCCGCGGGTCCAGGCGTCCGCGCCGAGGTTGACGGCCAGAACCGGACCCATGCCGTTGTTGCGGATCAGCACCTGCTGGCCTTCGTGCAGGATCTGTTCGTCAGGGCTGGACTCAGGGTGAGCCGCCACCGCCGACTGCAATACGCTCAGGCGCGTACCTTGTTCTTCACGCTTGACCAGAAACCGCGTACCCAGCGCACGCATGCTGCCTTCACGGGTTTCGACAATGAACGGCCGGGGATCGCCATGACCGGTTTCAACCAGGATCTCGCCTTCCTGCAGCACGATGCGCCGCTGCTTCTCATCGAAGCGGATATCCAGCGCACTGTGGGTGTTGAGATTGATCAGCGTGCCATCAGCCAGGCGCAGAGTGCGCTGTTCGCCAACGGCGGTACGCTGGTCGGCCAGCCAATAATCGATCGGCAGGTAACGTGGCCCGGCAAACAGCGCCAGTCCGATCACCGCCACGAAGCTCGCCACGCCAGTGCCGAGCTTGCGCACCCGGCGACGGATGCCTTCGCGCGATTGCAGCAGGGCGGTGCGGGCCGGGCCGCTGGCCGCGCTGAAACGCTGGTCGAGCATGCCCAACTGGCGCCAGGCGCGGGCGTGCTCTTCGTGGGCGGCGTGCCACTTGGCGAATTCTTCGCGTTCTACCGGGTTGGCGCCATCCATGGACAACTGCCAGGCAATCGCCGCGTCCAGCACGTTGGCCGATACCGGTTTGGAACTGACCGGGCTCATGTCGGCTCACCGTACAGCGCGATGTAGCACTGGCGAATGCCTTGGGCCAGGTACTGGCGCACCCGCGGCACCGACACCCCCAGGCGCTCGGCGATTTCTGCGTGGCCGAGGCCGTCGAGACGGTTGTAGAGGAACGCCGCCCGGGCCTTGCTGGAAAGCTTGCCGAGCAAACGGTCAATGTTCTTCAGGTCTTCGAGGATCATTTGCTGTTCTTCCACCGACGGTTGCTCGGCTTCGGGAATCAGCATCAGCTCGGTGAGATAGGCCTGTTCCAGCGCGGCGCGCCGGAAATAATCGAACAGCAGGCCCTTGGCGATCGCCACCAGGAATGCCCGCGGCTCGCGCGGTTCCTTCAGTTCCTCTCGGCCGAGCAAGCGCACGAAAGTGTCCTGGCTCAGGTCTTCGGCCCGCTGTGGGCAGGCGACGTTGCGGCGAAGCCAGGCCAATAGCCAGCTGCGGTGGTCGCGATATAGCGCACCGACGAGCTCACTTTGAGGGCTTGGGACTGACGACACGCCGTATCACCGATTGGGAAATGTTAACTAACGAGAATTGTTCGCGATTCTGTCAGAGGCGAGGGAGGTAAGCAATTGGCGTTGGTCGGGCGGGATTTTGGTGACGGCCCCTGTAGGAGCGAGCCTGCTCGCGATGGACGTCAACGATAACGTTGGCTGCCTGACACCCAGCGGTGTCCTGGCGTTCATCGCGAGCAGGCTCGCTCCTACAGAGGGGGTGCGTATAGGTCAGAAGGAGGGTGCCTGCTGTCGGCGTTTCCACTGGCTCAAGCGCTGTTGCAGGTTCAACGGACTATGAATCTGCTGTTGCCGCGCGCGGCTGAACAGGATCAGCGCCAGTTCGGCGGTGGCCAGGGCGTCGGCGCTGGCGTGGTGGCGTTCGAAGACTTCGAGCTTGAACCAGTCGATCCAATCGTCCAACCCGGCCTCGCGAATATGCGCTTGGGGGCACAGCAGCGGTGCAATATCCGCCACGTCCAGGAAAGGATGCTGCAGCTTGAGTCCCAGATGGTCCTTCAATGCACGTCCGAGCATGTGCTGGTCAAACGGCGCGTGAAAGGCCAGCACCGGACTGTTGCCGATGAACTCCATCAGGTCGAGCAGCGCTTGGGCCGGGTCGCAGCCCGCCGCAATGGCGCTGGGACCAAGGCCGTGGATCAGCACACTGGGGCCGAGTTTTACCTGCGGATATTGCAAGGTGCGTTCGAACTGCTGGCGAAAGTCGATGGCCCCGTCCTCGATCACCACGGCGCCGATGGACAGCACGCGGTCCTTGTTCATGTTCAGCCCGGTGGTTTCCAGATCGAGCACCACCCAGCGCTGCTCGCGCAGGCTGCACTCGCCCGGGGCCCCGGCAGTCGGCAAGCGTTCCAGGCGTTGTTGTAGGTCGGCGGACAGGCTGGGGCCTGGCGGACGCAGCCATGAAAACAGGCTCATAGCTGATACCGCAACGTCAGGCTGCTTTGCAGGCGTTGGGCCTGGCGCAGGGATTCACGCAGGATGCGCCGGTCCAGATGATTGAGGCTGTCAGGGTCGACCCGGTTGGAGTAGGGGAAATTCTCCCGGGTCTGTAATTGATGTTGCTGCATGCGGGTTTGCTGGATGAAATGATAGGCCTCTTCGTACGCGGCGCCGTCCAGTGGGTCGATGACCTCCCTGGCGACCAGCTGGCGAAAACGCTCCAGCGTGTTGTTCGCTTCGATACCGTGAGCCAGGGCCAGCAACCGGGCACCGTCTACAAAGGGTGCCAGGCCCTGGATCTTCAAGTCCAGGGTGGCTTTTTCGCCATTTTTGCGCGCCAGCACGAACTCGCGGAAACGCCCTACGGGCGGGCGATTGCGCAGCGCATTCTCGGCCATCATGCGCTGGAACAAACGGTTGTCGCCGACTTGATCGAGGATGCCTCGACGCAATTGCTCACAGCCTTGCTCGCTGCCCCAGACGACGCGTAGATCGAAATAGATGCTCGAACCCAGCAGGTTTTCCGGGGTTGCCTCGCGGATAAACGCCGCAAAGCGTCGCGCCCACTCGGCCCGGGACAGGCACAGCTCGGGGTTGCCGGCCATGATATTGCCCTTGCACAGGGTGAAGCCGCACAGTGCCAGGCTCTGGTTGATCTGCTGGGCGATGGGCAGCAGCTTGCCGCGAATCTCGGCGGCATGGGCCGCGTCCCTGGCTTCGAACAGAATGCCGTTGTCCTGATCGGTGTGCAGGGTCTGTTCGCGACGGCCTTCGCTGCCGAAGCACAGCCAACTGAACGGCACGCCGGGATCACCTTTTTCGGCGAGGGTCAGCTCGATCACCCGGCACACGGTGTGGTCGTTGAGCAGGGTGATGATGTGGGTGATCTGCGTCGAAGACGCGCCGTGGGCCAGCATGCGCTCGACCAACTGACCGATTTCGCCGCGCAACGCCACCAGGTTTTCTACCTTCTGCGCGTTACGGATAGTGCGTGCCAGGTGCACCAGGTCGACCCGTTGCAGGGAAAACAGATCGCGCTCGGAAACCACACCGCACAAGCGTTGGTCCTTGACCAGGCAGACATGGGCGATGTGCCGCTCGGTCATGGCAATCGCCGCGTCGAATGCGCTGTGATCCGGCGACAGGAAGAACGGCGCCCGGGTCATGTGCCTTTCGATGGCTTCGTTGAAGTCGCTGCTGCCGTCGGCCACGGTCTGGCGCAGGTCACGCAGGGTAAAAATCCCCAGTGGCACCTTGTGTTCGTCGACTACCACGATGCTGCCGACCTGTTGTTCGTGCATCAACGTCACGGCTTCGCGTAGCGGTGTCTGGGGGGCGCATGACACCGGGTGACGCATGGCCAGTTCACCCAGACGGGTGTTCAGCGAATATTGGGTGCCAAGGGTTTCCACGGCTTTTTGCTGCACTTGCTGGTTGACCTGATCCAGCAGGCTGCTGACGCAGCGCAGGGCGAAGTTGCGGAAGGTGTCCGACAGCGAAAACAGGCGGATGAACGCCGGCTTGTTCAGTTGCAGGCAGAAGGTGTCCTCGCCGGCCAGGTGCTCGGTACGGGTCGCCCGTTCACCGAGCAACGCCGCCAGGGGGAAACATTCGCCAGTGGTGATCTCGAAGACCGTTTCGTTGCCGCCTTTTGCCGTATGCGGACGCTCGCCCACGACCCGGCCTTGCTTGACGATATAGAAGTGCTCGACCGGGCCGTCGGCGGGTTTGATGATGCTTTCGCCGGGGGCGTAAAAACGCAGCTGACATTGCTCGACCAGATACGCCAGGTGAGCGTGTTCCATCTGGTTGAAAGGCGGGAAGCGCTGAAGGAATTGCAACGTTCCCTGGATGTTCTGCAACACCGCGGTTTTCCCTGCCTGTGTGAAGGCGTCCGCTTTACTCATAACCATTACCGCAGTCTTTTTTGAATTGTTGTAGTCGGATGACCCGGACATGGTCGACCCCTGCGCCCGAGGTGCCCATTGGACGTAAGTCTAGGTAGGCGGTCAGCGTCCTCAAATGTCGGAAGAATCCTACGCGAGCGTGCGAAAAACCTCTCTGCTGGCCTATTGGAAAATTTTCCGACGAGGTGCACATTGGTGATCTGCTTAGCGATGTCTCACCACTGTGCTAGGGAATTGAACTGAACATGTAGAGAAAGCCATGTCCGACCACGATATTTTGAGCGACGCCGAGCGTGAAGCGCTGAGTGCCGTCATGCTGGAGCCTGACCTGCCGCTGCAACGGGTGCTGATTGTCGACGACGACAAAGACGCCCGGGAGCTGCTCTCGGAGATTCTGGCAGTGCACGGTATCCACTGCAGGACGGCAGCCAGTGGCGAAGCGGCGCTCAAAATCCTGGTGGCAGAGGCAGAGATCAAAAAGCCGACGATCGGCTTGCTGATCACCGACCTGCGGATGGGCCATGTAGACGGACTGGAACTGATCCGCCAGGTACGCGAGTCGGTACGGGCAGCATTGCCGATCATCATTGTCTCGGGTGACGCCGACGTGAAGGATGCGATCGCCGCGATGCATTTGAGCGTGGTGGATTTTCTGCTCAAGCCGATAGATGCCGGTCAATTGCTGGCCCTGGTAAAACACGAGTTGGGTATTAAATAACGGATCTCTTGCAGTTGTTGGTTGCATGTTGAAATTGTTTTGGCGAGTTTAACTTGTAATTAAGTTTGAGTGTCTGCGCTGCGAAAAAGCTACTCACAAATAGCTTATTTTTCCTCTCGATTATTCAGATATCTTTCAGTTCTTGAAGGCCAGTATGGGCATTTATTTTATGTCGTAACTGGTTCGATAAAATCTGTCGTAGCACTATCCAGGTTGTCACTTCGGCTCTCCAGTTTTAGTGGCTTGAGTATGTCGGCGGTTGTCGTGTATTCAAACTACGGCCGGTTCCTGCAGATAAGACACTGTTAATGGTCAAGCCATTACTCTTCCTGGGTTGTGTGGATCTGTATCGCAATGAGGACGGTATGATAAAAAAAATGGAATTTCGCGATCTTGTGCTTATTGTCGGTGTGACAGTCATGTGGGGCAGCAACTATACGGTAATTGATATCAGTCTTGACGGTATCGATCCGTTCTTATTGACAGCATTGCGCTTTACTTTTTGCGCATTTCCATTGGTGTTCTTTATCCCGAAACCGAAGGGTGTCAGCACTTTTGTAACTATTGTCTACGGGTTGCTGTTTGGTATCGGAATGTGCTGGCTGATGAACTATGGCATGTTTCTTGGTGTCAGTGCCGGCGTGACATCCTTGCTCTTGCAATTCAGTGCTTTTTTTACGGTCATTTGGGGAGTGCTGCTGTTTGGTGAAAAAATGACGGCAATACAAGTGGCCGGAATTCTCATGGCGTTGGTGGGGCTGATGTTTATTGCTCATGTAACGCAAGGTGATGCCGAAAGCTTTGGGCTCTTTCTGGTACTGCTCGGTGCATTGTTCTGGAGTCTTTGCAATGTACTGGTCAAGAGAAGCAAAGTGGTTGATATATTTTCCTTTGTCGTTTGGTCGAGTCTGTATGCAACACCGCCTCTATATCTAATGACTTACTGGGTCAAGGGAGCAGCTCCTTTCCAGTCGTTGCTGACGGACATGACAGTTCCAGTGCTGACATCTGTCCTGTTCCAGGCCTATGTGGCGACGGTATTCGGGTATTGGGTGTGGAACCGGATGATTGAGAAGTATCCGGCGAGCCAGGTTGCACCGTTGTCAGTGATTGTTCCGATATCGGGTATCTTGACCTCGTGGTATGTACTCGACGAACCCATTGGTGGCGAAAAGCTGTTTGCTCTCATCATCACGGTCCTTGGGATTGCCTTGTTTATGAATGCATCGAGAATAGGCCGCCACATCGCTGCAAACTCGTTGCGTTTCAGGAGATAGCTCTGCATTTGCAGTAAGCAGAAACAAAAATCCCCCGGTTTTTCAACCGGGGGATTGCTGTGCAGAGAGCTGGTTTACAACCCGTTCTTCGCCTTGAACTCGCGACGACGACGGTGCAGGACCGGCTCGGTATAACCGTTCGGCTGTTTGGTGCCTTCGACCACCAGTTCGACCGCCGCCTGGAAGGCGATGTTGCTGTCGAAGTTCGGGGCCAGCGGACGGTACAGTGCGTCGCCGGCATTCTGGCGGTCAACCACTGGCGCCATGCGCTTGAGGCTTTCCATGACCTGCTCTTCGGTGACGATGCCATGGCGCAGCCAGTTGGCGATGTGCTGGCTGGAAATACGCAGCGTTGCACGGTCTTCCATCAGGCCGACGTCGTTGATGTCCGGCACTTTCGAACAGCCGACGCCCTGGTCGATCCAGCGCACTACATAACCGAGAATGCCCTGGGAATTGTTGTCCAGTTCGTTCTTGATCTGTTCAGCGGTCCACTGCGGGTTCACCGCCAGCGGGATGGTCAGGATGTCGTCTACCGATGCATGCGCACGTTTGGCCAGTTCGGCCTGACGGGCAAACACGTCAACCTTGTGGTAGTGCAGTGCGTGCAGCGCAGCGGCAGTTGGCGAAGGTACCCACGCGGTGTTGGCGCCGGCCAATGGGTGAGCGATTTTCTGCTCGAGCATCGCCGCCATCAGGTCCGGCATGGCCCACATGCCTTTACCGATCTGCGCGCGACCTTGCAGGCCGGTGCTCAGACCGATATCGACGTTGGAATTCTCGTAGGCGCCGATCCATTTTTCCGCCTTCATGTCCGCCTTGCGCACCATCGGGCCGGCTTCCATGGAGGTATGGATTTCGTCGCCCGTGCGGTCGAGGAAACCGGTGTTGATGAACACCACACGCTCGCTCGCCGCCTTGATGCAGGCCTTGAGGTTGATCGTGGTGCGACGCTCCTCGTCCATGATCCCGACTTTGAGCGTGTTGCGTGGCAGGCCCAGCACGTCTTCGATGCGGCCGAACAGCTCGTTGGTGAACGCCGCTTCTTCAGGACCGTGCATCTTCGGCTTCACGATGTAGATGGAGCCGGTGCGGGTGTTTTTGCGCGTGGTGTTGCCGTTCAGGTTGTGCATCGATGCGAGGCAAGTCACCAGGCCATCGAGAATACCTTCCGGTACTTCGTTACCGTCTTTGTCGAGGATCGCATCGATGGTCATCAGGTGACCGACGTTGCGCACGAACAATAGCGAACGGCCGTGCAGGTTTACCGCGTTACCGTCGACACCGGTATAGGTGCGATCGGCGTTCATGGTGCGGGTAAACGTCTTGCCACCCTTGGCGACTTCTTCCGACAGGTCGCCCTTCATCAGGCCGAGCCAGTTGCGGTAGATCACCACTTTGTCATCGGCGTCGACGGCGGCAACCGAGTCTTCGCAGTCCATGATGGTGGTCAGCGCGGCTTCCATCAGGATGTCTTTGACGCCGGCCGCGTCGGTCTGGCCGACCGGGGTGCTGGCGTCGACCTGGATTTCGAAATGCAGGCCGTTGTTTTTCAGCAGGATCGCGGTCGGTGCCGAAGCATCGCCCTGGAAACCGATCAGTTGCGCGTCGTTGCGCAGGCCGGTGTTGCTGCCGCCTTTAAGGGCGACCACCAGTTTGCCGTCGACGATCTTGTAGCCGGTGGAGTCGACGTGGGAGCCGGCGGCCAATGGCGCCGCTTCGTCGAGGAAGGCACGGGCGAAAGCGATGACCTTGTCACCGCGCACCTTGTTGTAGCCTTTGCCTTTTTCCGCGCCGTCGGCTTCGCTGATGGCGTCGGTGCCGTAGAGCGCGTCGTACAGCGAACCCCAGCGGGCGTTCGAGGCGTTGAGCGCGAAGCGGGCGTTCATCACCGGCACCACGAGTTGTGGACCGGCCATGCGGGCGATTTCGTCATCGACGTTTTGCGTCGTGGCCTGGAAATCGGCCGCTTCTGGCAGCAGATAACCGATGTCTTGCAGGAAGGCTTTATAAGCCACGGCGTCGTGCGCCTGGCCGGCACGCTGTTGGTGCCAGCCATCGATACGAGCCTGGAAATCATCGCGTTTGGCGAGTAGGGCTTTGTTCTTCGGCGCCAGGTCATGGATGACCTTGTCGGCACCGGCCCAGAACTTGTCGGCGGTGAGGCCGGTACCGGGAATGGCTTCGTTGTTCACGAAGTCGAACAGGACTTTGGCGACCTGCAGGCCACCGACTTGAACGTGTTCAGTCATTGCTTGCCTCACTCTGCTCAGCTATTTCGCTTTTCAGCTCTTCAATTTAACAATGAAGCCTTTGGCCATTTAAACCACAAACCCCTCTACCAGTACATGCCCATGACGGGCGGCTGGGTTGGGACCAATCAACGGCTTGGGGCCTTGCTGACAGGGCTTTCAGGGTTGCGAACGTGCCTGCGGCAGACATCGATCCAACGTTATGTAGTGCGCGCTGCGGCATACTACATGATGAATTGCGGTTGTGAAAATTAGACTAATCACGTCGTTCTGCGACCCCGTGACGCATTGCGGTCACGGCGCGGAACAGGATGTTCTCAAAAAACTGGTTGATTGTTCCAGTTAAATATCAAAAGTTGTACACGATTTGTTGGCTGGCTTTAGCTCGGCGGTGTGTCGGATCGCCAGCAAGCCGGCTCCTACAGGGGGTTTGGCTATTTTGTAGGAGCTGGCTTGCCAGCGATGGCGTCAGTCGATTCAGCGCAGAAACAACCCTTGCCTATACTTGGTTCTCTATAACAAAAGTCATGACCAGAGGGCCGCGCCATGGACCACCTCGTACTCACCGTTTTCGCACCGGACAAGCCCGGGCAAGTCGAGCGCATTGCCCAATGCATTGCCGAGCATGGCGGCAACTGGCTGGAAAGCCGCATGTCGCGCATGGCCGGGCAATTCGCCGGGATTCTTCGAGTGGGCGTGCCGGCCGAGGCTTACGATGAATTGGTCGATGCCCTGCAAAGCTTGTCCGCCCATGGCATCCGCGTGTTGATCGCCGAAAGCGGTATCGAACAATCCTGCACCTGGAAGCCGATTGCCATGGAACTGGTGGGCAATGATCGTCCGGGGATCGTGCGTGACATCACCCGCTTGTTGAGCGAGCAGGGGGTGAACCTGGAGCGGCTGGTCACCGAAGTGCGCCCGGCACCGATGAGCAGCGAGCCGTTGTTCCATGCCGAAGCGATTCTTGCCGTCCCGTTGACGCTGTCGCTGGACGTGCTGCAATCGCGCCTGGAAACTCTGGCCGACGATCTGATGGTCGAGTTGGTGCTGCGCAGCGACCCCTGAAAAGGTTATCCAAGTTAAACGTGCACCCGCCTGTGGATAACCTGTAGAGACTCCCCGCCAGCCCACGCCGGCCGGGGTTCTTCAGGATCTGATCAAAAAACCAGCAGTTTCAGCCACTTGCACACATTTGGCGGGGATCACGCTGTGGATAACCTTGGGAAGGAATGGTGCAGGCCACGAGATATGTGGCCTGCGGAGGTTTGTATGTTTTTTGATCAGCTGCGGCGGCGCAAACTTATCCACGCATCGACGCTGTAAACCGCCAGGCCGGCCCAGATAAAGATGAAGGCCACCAATGTGCTGGACGACAAGTGTTCACCGAACAGCAGCACCGCTTGCAGCAGCACCAGTGTCGGCGCCAGGTACTGGAGAAAGCCCAGTGTCGTGTAGGGCAAATGCCGTGCAGCAGCGTTGAAGCAGACCAGCGGCACCAGCGTGACCGGTCCGGCCGCCACCAGCCACCAGGCTTCTGACGTGGTCCAGAATTCGGCCTGAGCGCTATGGGCGGTCGGATTGAACAGCAACCAGGCAATGGCGATCGGCACCAGCATCCAGGTTTCCACCACCAACCCCGGCAGTGCCTTGACCGGTGCCTGCTTGCGAATCAGCCCGTAGAAACCAAAGGTCAGCGCCAGCACCAGCGACACCCACGGCAGGCTGCCGACTTGCCAGACCTGTTGCGCCACCCCCACCGCCGCCAGGCCGACGGCAATCCACTGCATGCGCCGCAGCCGTTCGCCGAGGATCAGCATGCCCAGCAACACGTTCACCAGCGGGTTGATGTAGTAACCGAGACTGGCCTCGAGCATGCGGCCATTGTTCACCGACCAGACGTAAGTCAGCCAGTTGGCCGCAATCAGCGTACCGCTCAGGGCCAGGATCGCCAGCCGTCGCGGATTCTCCCGCAACTCGCGCCACCAGCCGGGGTGCTTCCAGACCATCAGCAACAAGGCGCCGAACAGGGCAGACCACAGCACCCGGTGGATGATGATTTCCACGGCGGGCACGTTGGCGATGGCTTTGAAATAGAGCGGGAAAAGTCCCCAGATGATGTAGGCACTCAGGCCCAGAATGTACCCGCGACGCGGGTTGGCGGCTTGCATGCAGAATCCTTGCTTAGGCAGCTAACAAAGAGGGGATTGTAAGGAGATTTGTCTGCGAATGTCCTGACTGAATAGGTAGGTCATTTGTGAACATCGATACCTGTAGGAGCGAGCCTGCTCGCGATGAACGTCAACGATAACGCGTGCTGTCTGGATAAACGCGTTGCCCTTGCGTCCATCGCGAGCAGGCTCGCTCCTACAGGGGGCGGGTGGGTCAGAAGAGTTTCAGTGGTTCTTCCTGGAGCGCGGCCAGTTGCTCGCGCAACGCCAACACTTGGTCCCCCCAATAACGCTCGGTGCCGAACCACGGAAAGCTGCGGGGGAACGCCGGATCTTCCCAGCGGCGGGCGAGCCAGGCGCTGTAGTGCATCAGGCGCAGGGCGCGCAGTGGTTCGATCAGCGCCAGTTCACGGGGATCGAAGTCGTGGAATTCGTTATATCCGTCCATCAGTTCCGACAACTGGCTCAGGCAATCCTGACGATCGCCGGCGAGCATCATCCAGATGTCCTGGACCGCCGGGCCCATGCGGCAGTCGTCGAGGTCGACGATATGGAACATCTCGTCGCGGCACATCATGTTGCCGGGGTGACAGTCACCGTGCATGCGGATGTTCTGGTGGGGCGTGTTGCTGTAGGCATCTTCCACACGCTTGAGCAGATCACGGGCCACCGACTCGTAGGCCGGCAGCAGGCTGCGGGGGATGAAGTTGCCGTCGAGCAGGGTCTTGAGTGAATCGTGGCCGAAATTTTTCACCGCCAGCGCTTCACGGTGCTCGAACGGCCGGGTCGAGCCCACCGCGTGCAAGCGCCCGAGCAACTGGCCCAGGCGATACAGTTGATCGAGGTTGCCCGGCTCCGGTGCGCGGCCGCCGCGGCGGGGGAACAGGGTGAAACGGAATCCGTTGTGTTCGTGCAGGGTTTCACCGTTGTGAATCAACGGCGCCACGACCGGCACCTCGCAGTCGGCGAGTTCGGCGGTGAACTGGTGCTCTTCCAGGATCGCTTCGTTGGTCCAGCGTTGCGGCCGGTAGAACTTGGCGATCAGTGGCTCGGCGTCTTCGATACCGACCTGATAGACGCGGTTCTCGTAGCTGTTGAGCGCCAGGATGCGCGCGTCGCTGAGAAAGCCGATGCTTTCGACGGCATCGAGCACGAGGTCTGGCGTAAGGGTTTCAAACGGGTGGGCCATGCTGACTCCTGCGCGCAGCAGGCTGCTGCGTCCGGCCAGGCATGGTAGCGCAGACGGCGGGGCTTTAGGGGGTGGGCTTGAGATGTGCGTTGTTTGTGCTGACGCCATCGCGAGCAAGCTCGCTCCCACAGGTCATGCGCCAGATTTGAAATCGCGCCAATCCTGTGGGAGCGAGCTTGCTCGCGATGAGGGCCTGTCAGGCGCCGACGATCCCGCCATCTTCCCGCGAAATGGCCATCACCGAAGACCGCGGCTTGCCATTGGGCAGGTGCTCGGGGAAGGTCGAGCCGCCGTTTTCACCCGGATGCTGAATCCCGACAAACAGGGTTTTCTGGTCCGGCGAGAAGCTGATCCCCGTCACTTCACAACCTACGGGGCCAACCATGAAGCGGCGAATCTCGCCGGTGACCGGATCGGCACAGAGCATCTGGTTGTTGCCCATGCCGGCAAAGTCGCCGGCGTTGCTCACATCACCATCGGTGAGAATCCACAAGCGTCCGGCCTTGTCGAAACCCAGGCCGTCCGGGCTGTTGAACATGTTCTGCGGTGTGATGTTCGACGAGCCGGCCTTTGGCGTGCCGGCATGCGCGGTCGGGTTGCCGGCCACCACAAACAGGTCCCAGGCAAAGGTGTGCGAGGCGTGATCGTCGCGTTCGGTGCGCCAGCGCAGAATCTGCCCGTAGACGTTTTTCTCGCGCGGGTTCGGCCCGCCCACCGGTTGTCCGTCTTCGCCGCGCTTGGCGTTGTTGGTCAGCGTGCAGTAAACCTGGCCATCCTTGGGGCTGACCACGATCCATTCCGGGCGGTCCATGCGCGTGGCTTTCACCACACTGGCGGCGAGACGCGCGTGGATCAGCACTTCGCCCTGATCGGCAAAACCGCTGCTGGCGTCGATGCCGTTTTTGCCGTGGGTCAGTTCAATCCATTCGCCCTGGCCTTTGGGGTGATCGGCGTTGCCGTCGCCGGCATCGAAACGCGCAACGTACAGGGTGCCGTGATCGAGAATGTCACGGTTGGCCTTGGGGTTCTTGTGGTCGATCTTGTCGCGGCTGACGAATTTGTAGATGAACTCACCACGCTCGTCGTCGCCCATGTACACCACGGCATGGCCGTCTGCTGTTTCGGCCAGGGCGGCGTTTTCGTGCTTGAAGCGTCCCAGGGCCGTGCGTTTGACCGGCGTCGATTTCGGATCGAACGGATCGATCTCCACCACCCAGCCGTGACGGTTGAGTTCGTTGGGGTTCTTCGCCATGTCGAAGCGCTCGTCGTGCGGGTGCCAGTTGATCTCTTTGCTGGTGGCCACCACGCCGTAGCGTTTCTGCGCCGGGTCGAATTTCTGCTCGGCGTTGCTGCTGCCGAAGCAGTCGGTGAAGTTCTCTTCACAGGTCAGGTAGGTGCCCCACGGCGTCTTGCCGTTGGCGCAGTTCTGGAAGGTGCCGAGAACGTTCTTGCCGTGCGGGTCGGCGCTGGTTTTCAGCAGTGCGTGACCGGAAGCCGGACCGCTCATGGTGATCGGCGCATTGCCGTGAATGCGGCGGTTGTAGCGCGAGCCCTGGACGAATTGCCATTGGCCGTTCTTGCGCTGCACTTCAATCACCGACACACCTTCGCAGGCCAGCGCCTTGCGCACTTCCTGCGCCGATTGCGGCATGCCGCCGTGGGCGTAGAGGTAGCGGTAGTTGGTGTATTCGTTGTTGATCGCCATCAGCGCCCGGTCTTTTTCGCCCGGGAATTCGAACAGGCTCATGCCGTCGTTGTTGTCGCCGAACTGGGCTTCCTGATGTTCGGCGCTGCCGTTGCCGCTCGGATCGAACGCCGGGCCGTCCTTGTGCAGAGGCTGGCCCCAGCTGATCAGCACCGAGGACTTGTAGCCCGCTGGCAGGGTGATGGCGTCGCTGGTGGCGGCGGCAATGCTGTCAAAGCCCAGCAACTGGCTGTTACCGGCGCTGACGCTGGCGGCCATCACGCTGCGGCTCAGCAGACTGCCGCCGAGGAACATCGCGGCGCCGCACAGGGCACCTGCGCTGATGAAGCCGCGACGGCTGAGACCGACCATGGTTTCGAGGTCTGTGGACTGGTTTTCTTCTAATAGGCTCATTTCAGGCTCCCTGCGGTTTTGCAGACACCTTAATGATGAGTAATGAACCTTTTGTTGCAGTTTGCTTAAAGCGGCGTACCCAGCAGAACCCTGGATGGCGAGAACTCCACGCGCACCGGTTTGCCGCACGTCAGCCCCAATGCCTGTAAATGCTCCGGCTCGTCCAGGGCGCAGAGTGTCAGACCGTTGGGCAGGATGATGCGCACTTCGCTGGGGCCATCGTCGGCGTCGAGGATTTTCTCGATGGTGCCTTTCAGACAGTTGTTTCCCTGCGTTTCGGCGGAATCGATTTCCAGCACATCGAGCCAGCCGGCCTTGATCAGTGCCACGACTTCGGTGCCGATTTGCAGCTCCAGGCGCTCGGTGCTGTCGTGGGTGATTTGCGCATCAACGATCAGGCCCTCGGCGACTTCGAGGCGAATCAGGTCGTTGCGCCCCTGAGGCTCGATCGCCATCACCTTGCCGTGCAACTGATTGCGCGCGCTGGTGCGCAGCATCAGGCGCCCCAGCAGGTCGAGGTCGCTCGCGTCTTCGGCGGCTTCCAGCACTTGAGCCTGCAAGGCTTGCAGCTTCTGGTACAGCCGCAACACTCGTTCGCCTTCGATGGACAGGCGCGCGCCCCCACCGCCCTTGCCACCGACTATCCGCTCCACCAGCGGCTTCTGCGCCAGGTTGTTCAGTTCATCGATCGCATCCCAGGCAGCCTTGTAGCTCAGGCCCGCGCTCTTTGCCGCGCGGGTGATCGAGCCCTGTTCGGCGATGTGCTGCAGCAGGGCGATGCGCTGCGGGCGGCGGACAATGTGCTGGGACAACAAGGTAGGCAAGGACATGGCAAGTCGCTTTGGGCTGTGACGATGGTGGGGACGTTGGCCGCTTGGGCCCTGCGAGTCAAGTCAGGGAGTTTCGCCGGGTTTGGGTGTGCGGGCCAGGCAATAGACGTCGACCCTCGCCGCCCCGGCGTCCATCAGCAGGCGAGCCAGAGCCTGGGCCGTGGCACCGGTGGTGAGTACGTCGTCGACCAGGGCCAGGTGCCGGCCTTTGACGACGGCGCCGGGTGCCAAGGCGAAAGCGTTGCGCAGGTTCTTCAGGCGGGCTTCGGCGTTCAAGGCCTGTTGGGCATCGGTGTCCTGGGTTCGCAGCAGCAACCGTTCGTCGCAAGGAATCTCCAGGGCATCACTCAACCAGTGGGCCAGCATCGCCGCCTGATTGAACCCGCGCTGGCGCAGGCGCCGGTTGGCCAGCGGTACCGGCATCAGCAGCTCGGGTCGCTGCAGATCTTCTTCGAAGCGATGTTGCAGGAATTGAGCGAGAAGTTCGGCGAGCAGGCGGCCAAACGGCCACTTCGCGTTGTGTTTGAAGCGGGTGATCAGGCTGTCTACCGGAAAGCTGTAGGTCCAGGGTGCAATCACCTGTTCGAAGGCGGGCGGCAGCCTCAGGCAATGGCCGCAAGTCAGGCCCGCGGCCGGGAGCGGCAGGGCGCAGGTCTGGCAGTGATCACCGAGCCAGGGCAACTCGGTTTCGCAGGCCGTGCAGACAGGCTGGATGCCGTCGGCCGGTTCATCGCACAAAAGACATGATTGTTTGTTTCTTGACCAGATGTAAACCGGTCCTTCGTATCGCGGTTGACAGCGCATCGCTCTTCCTTAAATATGCCGAAACATCTGTGAGGCGACTGTGACATTCCATTACCCAGCCGCAAGCCAAAGCATAATTCAAAGGAAACGCCCATGAGCGCCAGCACCACTGCAACCCTGCGTCATGACTGGACTTTGGCCGAAGTCAAAGCACTCTTCGTTCAGCCATTCAACGACCTGCTGTTCCAGGCGCAGACGGTGCACCGCGCGCATTTCGACGCCAACCGCGTCCAGGTTTCCACCTTGCTGTCGATCAAAACCGGCGCCTGCCCGGAAGATTGCAAATATTGTCCGCAGTCCGGTCACTACAACACCGGGCTGGAAAAAGAAAAACTGATGGAAGTGCAGAAGGTCCTCGAAGAGGCCGCTCGCGCCAAGGCCATCGGTTCGACCCGCTTCTGCATGGGCGCGGCGTGGAAGCATCCGTCGGCCAAGGACATGCCTTACGTTCTGAAGATGGTCGAAGGCGTGAAAGCCCTGGGTCTGGAAACCTGCATGACCCTCGGTCGCCTGGATCAGGATCAGACCGAAGCGCTGGCCAAGGCCGGCCTCGACTACTACAACCACAACCTCGACACCTCGCCGGAGTTCTACGGCAGCATCATCACCACCCGCACCTACGGCGAACGCCTGCAAACCCTGGCCTACGTGCGTGATTCCGGGATGAAGATCTGTTCCGGCGGCATCCTCGGCATGGGCGAGTCGCTGGACGACCGCGCCAACCTGCTGATCCAGCTGGCCAACCTGCCGGAGCATCCGGAGTCGGTGCCGATCAACATGCTGGTGAAAGTTGCCGGTACGCCGCTGGAAAATGCCGACGACGTCGACCCTTTCGACTTCATCCGCATGCTCGCCGTCGCGCGCATCCTGATGCCGCAATCCCACGTGCGCCTGTCCGCCGGCCGCGAAGCGATGAACGAACAGATGCAGGCCCTGGCCTTCTTCGCCGGCGCCAACTCGATTTTCTACGGCGACAAACTGCTGACCACCGCCAACCCGCAGGCCGACAAGGACATGCAACTGTTCTCGCGCCTGGGCATTTTGCCGGAAGCCCGCGAAGAGCACGCCGACGAGGTGCATCAGGCCGCGATCGAACAGGCGCTGGTGGAGCAGAAGAGCAGCGAGCAGTTCTATAACGCTGCCGTCTAATCAACGCTGAACCTGTAGGAGCCGGCTTGCTGGCGATGGCGTCACCACGGCTATCCAGATAGACCGAGGCGAAGCCATCGCCAGCAAGCCGGCTCCTACGATCTGACTTTCGAGGCCTGCATGTCTTTCGATCTCGCCGCACGCCTTGCTGCCCGTCGTGCCGAAAACCTCTACCGCCAGCGTCCGCTGCTCGAAAGCCCGCAGGGGCCGCAAGTGGTGGTCGATGGCCAGCCGCTGCTGGCGTTCTGTAACAACGACTACCTGGGCCTGGCCAATCATCCGCAAGTGATCGAAGCCTGGCGTGCCGGTGCTTCGAAGTGGGGCGTGGGTGGCGGGGCATCGCATCTGGTCATCGGCCACAGCAGCCCGCACCACGCACTGGAAGAAGCCCTGGCCGAGCTGACCGGTCGTGCGCGTGCGCTGCTGTTCACCACCGGCTACATGGCCAACCTCGGCGCGGTCACGGCGCTGGTGGGGCAGGGCGATACGGTGCTCGAAGACCGGCTCAATCATGCGTCGCTACTCGACGCGGGGCTGTTGTCCGGCGCGCGGTTCAACCGTTATCTGCACAACGACGCGGCGAGCCTGGCCAAACGCCTGGAAAAAGCCACCGGCAATACGCTGGTCGTCACCGACGGTGTGTTCAGCATGGACGGCGATATCGCCGACTTGCCGGCGCTGGCCCGCGAGGCCAGGGCCAAAGGTGCCTGGCTGATGGTCGACGATGCCCATGGATTCGGCCCGCTGGGTGCCAACGGTGGCGGCGTCGTCGAACATTTCGGTTTGAGCCAGGATGACGTTCCGGTGCTGGTCGGCACCCTCGGCAAGGCCTTCGGTACGGCAGGCGCTTTTGTCGCCGGTAGCGAAGAGTTGATCGAGAGCCTGATCCAGTTCGCCCGCCCCTACATCTACACCACCAGCCAGCCACCGGCGCTGGCCTGCGCTACCCTGAAGAGCCTGGAGCTGCTGCGCAGCGAACACTGGCGGCGCGAGCATTTGCAGACGCTGATCCGCCAGTTCCGTGACGGTGCCGAACAGATTGGCCTGGAGCTCATGGACAGCTCCACGCCGATCCAGCCGATCATGATCGGCGACGCCGGGCGCGCGGTGCGTCTTTCGCAAATGCTGCGTGAACGCGGGTTGATGGTGACCGCGATTCGCCCGCCGACCGTGCCCGCCGGCAGCGCCCGACTGCGGGTCACGCTGACGGCTGCACACAGCGAAGCTCAGGTACAGCTATTGTTAAACGCACTGGCCGATTGTTTTCAACAACTGCAGCCGGAGCCAAGCCATGCGTGATCGTCTGATTCTGCTGCCCGGTTGGGGCCTTGGCGTTTCACCGCTGGAGCCTCTGGCGGCGGCGTTGAGCGGCCTGGATGAGCGCCTGCGCGTCGAGATCGAGCCATTGCCCGACCTGGAGTCGAGCGATCTTGAAGAATGGCTCGATGAGCTCGATTCGACATTGCCGCAGGACGCCTGGTTGGGTGGCTGGTCACTGGGCGGCATGCTCGCCTGCGAACTGGCGGCCCGGCGGGGCGATCGCTGCTGTGGCGTGTTTACGCTGGCCAGCAACGCTTCTTTTGTCGCTCATGAACAATGGGCAGCCGCCATGTCCGGGGAAACCTTCGATGCGTTTCTGAGCGGATGTGCAGCCGACCCGCGAGCGACCTTGAAACGCTTTTCACTGCTTTGCGCCCAGGGCGCCGAAGACCCGCGCGGATTGTCGAGATTGTTGCTCGGTGGCGCTCCGAACACTGCCGCGCCGGTGTTGCTCAGTGGCCTGCAGGTGCTGGCGCAACTGGATACCCGCCAGGCAATGCAATCTTTCCGCGGCCCGCAACTGCATTTGTTCGCCGGCCTCGATGGGCTGGTGCCGGCGGAAGCGGCGGGCGAGTTGCTGGCATTGCTGCCGGATGTCGAAATCGGTCTGATTGAGCAGGCCAGCCACGCGTTTCTCCTGGAAGACCCCCACGGTGTGGCGGGGGCGATC
This sequence comes from Pseudomonas sp. S2_H10, assembly GCF_054668285.1. Taxonomy (NCBI): domain Bacteria; kingdom Pseudomonadati; phylum Pseudomonadota; class Gammaproteobacteria; order Pseudomonadales; family Pseudomonadaceae; genus Pseudomonas; species Pseudomonas sp. S2_H10. The sequence goes on along the minus strand of NZ_CP162754.1, from coordinate 3,122,830 downwards.
CAGGCCTTCTTGCATGAGTGCGGCGATGACTGATCTTTCCTTCCCCAAACTGCCCGGCGGCTTGCCCGACAAGCGTCAGGTAGCCGCGTCTTTCTCCCGCGCGGCGGCCAGCTACGACAGCGTGGCCGAGCTGCAGCGCGATGTCGGCAGCCAATTGCTCGGGCGCCTGGCGCAGGACTTCGTCCCGCAGCGCTGGCTGGATCTTGGCTGTGGCACCGGGTATTTCAGTCGTGCCCTGGGTGAGCAATTTGCGGGCAGTCACGGCGTGGCGCTGGACATCGCCGAAGGCATGCTCAACCACGCCCGGCCATTGGGCGGTGCCACGCACTTCGTGGCCGGCGATGCCGAACGTTTGCCGCTGCAGGATTCGACCTGCGACCTGATCTTCTCCAGCCTGGCGGTGCAGTGGTGCGCGGACTTCGAAGCGGTGCTCAGTGAAGCCTTTCGAGTGCTGAAACCGGGTGGCGTTTTCGCGTTTGCTAGTCTGTGTGTAGGGACCTTGTTTGAATTGCGCGACAGCTGGCGCGAAGTCGATGGCATGGTGCACGTCAATCGCTTCCGGGAGTTTGGTGTTTATCAGCAGTTGTGTGCGGCCAGCGGCTTGAGGACGGTCAGCCTGCAAAACGTTGCGCATGTGCTGCATTACCCGGACGTGCGCAGCCTGACCCATGAGCTCAAGGCGCTGGGCGCGCACAACCTCAACCCCGGTCGGCCGGGCGGCTTGACCGGCCGCGCGCGGATCATGGGGTTGATCGAGGCTTATGAGCAGTTTCGTCAGGCCCGGGGGCTGCCGGCGACTTATCAAGTGGTGTACGCCGTTTTGGAGAAACCCTTATGAGCGCAGCCTATTTCATCACCGGCACGGATACGGATGTCGGTAAAACCACAGTCGCCGCCGGGCTGCTGCATGCGGCGCGTTCGGCGGGGTTGAGCACAGCGGCGGGCAAACCGGTCGCTTCCGGTTGCGATGTGACGCCCAAAGGCCTGCGCAACGCCGATGCGCTGGCCTTGCTGGCGCAGTGTTCGCTGCCGCTGACCTATGCACAGGTCAACCCGGTGGCGTTCGAGCCGGCCATCGCCCCGCACCTGGCGGCGCGAGAGGCGGGCGTGGCGCTGACGGTGCAGTCGTTGCTGGCGCCGATGCGGCAGATTCTGGGGCTGCAGGCGGATTTCACGCTGATCGAAGGCGCCGGCGGCTGGCGCGTACCCTTGGCGGATCAGGACAATCTGTCCGACCTGGCAATCGCCTTGAAGCTGCCGGTCATACTGGTGGTCGGCGTGCGCCTGGGTTGCATCAGCCATGCGTTGTTGACGGCCGAAGCGATTGCGCGGGACGGCCTGCAATTGGCCGGGTGGGTGGCAAACATCATCGACCCGAAAACCTCGCGGCTTGAAGAAAACCTCGCGACGCTCGCCGAGCGCCTGCCGGCTCCATGCCTGGGGCGTGTGCCGAAACTCAAATCAGTCACGGCTGAAGCCGTGGCCGAACATCTCCAGCTGGATCTGCTCGACTAGGCTTTGCCTATGACAGGGCACTGTGCCATTAGTGTTTTTGTCGGGTGTTTTGCCGATCACTCTGCTTCAATGGGCATCGTTGATCCTTTGAAAGGACGAGTTCTCCCATGGAAATCTCAGGAAACACCGCTTTTTATGCCGGTCTGAGCACCCTTCAGACTGGGCAGAACCGTATCGATCAAGCCGCCGGGCAGATCGCCAACACCACCATCGAGCGTTCGGTCACCAGCCAGTCCTCCGAGGCGCAGGTCGATCGTTTGCGTTCGGTCGACCGTAGCCAGCAATCGGACCTGGCCAGTAGCGTGGTCGAGATGTCCCAAGGCAAGATTCAGGCGGAGCTGGGCGTGAAAGTCGCCAAGGCAGCCGACGAAGTGCTCGGAACCCTGATCGATACCTACGCCTGATTGCTCGCTGGACCACCTCTCAAACGCCGCGCTTGTTCGCGGCGTTTTTCTGCGTAAGCCCTTCTTCCTCAACTAATCTTTTTTGCATGGCCGGATGCGTTGAAAAAACGACTGCGTGGTCACGTGCCTGATACCTGGACAGGTGGGGACGAACGGCAAAAGATCGACGCTTGACAAGATTTCGGCGTAAACGTATGTTTCAAACAACTGTTTGATCGCAACAACAAATCCATGCGGTCGTTCATTCCCGGTTACATCAGCAGAGGTTTATCGCTATGCCTGACTACAAGGCCCCCTTGCGTGATATTCGCTTCGTTCGTGACGAACTGCTCGGCTACGAAGCGCACTATCAGAGCCTTCCGGCTTGCGCCGACGCAACCCCGGACATGGTTGACGCCATTCTCGAGGAAGGCGCCAAGTTTTGTGAGCAGGTATTGGCTCCGCTGAACCGTGTGGGCGACCTCGAAGGTTGCACCTGGAGCGAGTCCGGCGTTAAGACCCCGACTGGCTTCAAAGAGGCCTACAAGCAATTCGTCGAAGGCGGCTGGCCAAGCCTGGCTCACGACGTAGAGCACGGCGGCCAAGGCCTGCCGGAGTCCCTGGGTCTGGCGATCAGCGAAATGGTCGGCGAGTCCAACTGGTCGTGGGGCATGTACCCGGGCCTGTCGCACGGTGCGATGAACACCATCTCCGAGCACGGCACCCCTGATCAGCAGCACACTTACCTGACCAAGCTGGTGACTGGCGAATGGACCGGCACCATGTGCCTGACCGAACCGCACTGCGGCACCGACCTGGGCATGCTGCGCACCAAGGCCGAACCTCAGGCCGACGGTTCCTACAAAGTCTCCGGCACCAAGATCTTCATCTCGGCCGGTGAACACGACATGGCCGACAACATCGTCCACATCGTCCTGGCCCGCCTGCCGGATGCACCGGCCGGCACCAAAGGCATCTCCCTGTTCATCGTGCCGAAGTTCATGCCGAACGCCGATGGTTCGGTGGGCGCGCGTAACGCCGTGTCTTGCGGTTCCCTGGAACACAAGATGGGCATCCACGGCAACGCCACCTGCGTGATGAACTTCGACGGCGCTACCGGTTTCCTGATCGGCCCGGCGAACAAAGGCCTGAACTGCATGTTCACCTTCATGAACACCGCACGCCTGGGTACCGCGCTGCAAGGCCTGGCCCACGCTGAAGTGGGTTTCCAGGGCGGCCTGAAATACGCTCGCGACCGTCTGCAAATGCGCTCGCTGACTGGCCCGAAAGCGCCGGACAAAGCCGCTGACCCGATCATCGTGCACCCTGACGTACGCCGCATGCTGTTGACCATGAAGGCATTCGCCGAAGGCAACCGTGCAATGGTTTACTTCACCGCCAAACAGGTCGACATCGTCAAATACGGCGTCGACGAAGAAGAGAAGAAAAAAGCCGACGCACTGCTGGCCTTCATGACTCCTATCGCCAAAGCCTTCATGACCGAAGTCGGTTTCGAATCGGCCAACCACGGCGTGCAGATCTATGGCGGCCACGGCTTCATCGCCGAGTGGGGCATGGAGCAGAACGTTCGCGACAGCCGCATTTCGATGCTGTACGAAGGCACCACCGGTATCCAGGCACTCGACCTGCTGGGCCGTAAAGTATTGATGACCCAAGGCGAGGCCCTGAAAGGCTTCACCAAGATCGTCCACAAGTTCTGCCAGACCAACGAAGGCAACGAAGCGGTTCAAGAGTTCGTCGCTCCGCTGGCTGCACTGAACAAGGAATGGGGCGAGCTGACCATGAAGGTCGGTATGGCCGCCATGAAAGATCGCGAAGAAGTCGGCGCGGCCTCCGTGGACTACCTGATGTACTCCGGTTACGCCTGCCTGGCCTACTTCTGGGCTGACATGGCGCGCCTGGCTGCCGAGAAACTGGCTGCCGGCACTTCCGAAGAGGCGTTCTACACCGCCAAGCTGCAAACTGCGCGCTTCTACTTCCAGCGCATCCTGCCGCGTACCCGCACTCACGTTGTAACCATGCTGTCGGGCGCCAACAACCTGATGGACATGAAAGAAGAGAACTTCGACCTGGGCTACTAAGCCTTAACGAAGTACTTCAAAAAACCGCCGCTCCTTTTCGGAAGCGGCGGTTTTTTTTGCTCAGTCACCAGACCCGGATCACCATGGCGTTGGAGCCAGAGGACCGACACCTCCGGGTGTATTGGCGCCTTCTCCGTTACGTATGAATGGTAGATGCCAGAAGTCGTTCGGGACAACAGGATCACCAGGCTTGACGCCTTCCGGAAAGATGAACTCAAACACCGGCGCCACATACTGCCCAGCGACCAGCCCGTTGGCTACGGTCAGCCTGCTAGCGTTCTGGATGCAGCTGTCCACGCCCGCTTGCGAGAGCGTTTGCTGTGGAACGCACATTGAGCGTGCAACGACCCGCAGGGTACGCGTTGGCTGGCTCAAGAGCCCGGCGGGTGCCTTGGTCGCCCGAACTCTGGCGCGTTGTGGCTGAGGGCCCGTGTTCTGTGTGGTAATGCCACCCGTGGCGCCCAGGCAACTGGTCGCAAGGGCCAGCGCAGGATTGCACTCACCCGTCATCTCATAGGGTGTAACCCAGCGGTTGGTTTGTGCGCCAGTCGTTGGGTTGACATCGATCAGATAAATGTCGACCGGGGTCTTGATGTCGGTGGTTGAAGCTTCAAGGAAAATCCGGTCCTGGGTTTCCTGGGCGCCACCGCCGATTGCTGTTACCGCTGGGTCGGCAGTACCGACACCAAATTCCCCGATAGATAGATAGCTCGGTTGGGAACCGGGCTGAGTGTAGATCCCCACGTTGGCCTCAATCGTGTGCGCAGAGATGAAGTCCGGGGCCCCCGTTGTCGCGGACTTGAACAAGGTGCCGGCCCAACTGATGAAGTCGCCGACTTCGAAGGGGGCCTGTTGAGACGGGTCGGGGTCCGTCGCCGTACGCGAAGCATCGCTGAGTCTCTTCATGACGTATTGGCTGCAATAGGTCTGTCCCGTCACCGGAGGAGAAAGGTCTCCGCTGGCCGGAGGCGTTACGCCCGCCTGGGCGAAGTTGCGGCAGTTGTTGGTCGTGGTCGGAGTTACCGCTTTTGGCCGGTTTTTTTGTGGGCAGAGTGCATCGTCCCCGGAAATCGTGCGCGGCACGCACATCGGGTACCCGGTTGCGGCGTGGATAGTCGGGTTTGCATCATCGACGGAGAAACGTGGGTCGGGGCTTTGAGCGCGGCCAAAACGTCCATTCGGGTCGTTGATCTGTAGGATCGTGGGCAGCAGAGGATTACCGCTGTCAACTTCGATGTTGCCGTTGGTGTAGTCGATGCGGGTAATGATCCCACTACCAGCATTCGCGGCTTGCTGGGAGACAAAAATCAGCCCGGCTATTTGTTTGTTGGACACAGAGTTACCTACCACGTGGATCTCGAACGACGGATAGGAAGTCGGTCCCTTGTTGAGCGCCAGCGTACCGCCCCTGACGAACTCGGCCCAGGTCAGGGTATTGGCTGGCATTTGCAGGACCGTATTGCAAGGGACGGTAATCGTTACGCCGTTCAGTTGGACGGTACCTCCATATCGGCCAGGGTCAGTGGTGCCAGGGCAATTCACATTGGTGGGATCGAGCGTCATGTTCTGGATAAAGCCTGTAACGTCGAACCCATGAATCGCAGTCGGGTCTGTAAAAACCGGATCGGGCAGTGTGGGTGTCGTGAACGGCGAGGTCGCCCCTGCTGGGGGCTTGGCAGTCCCGCCGCCGCCACCACCGCCACCACCACCGCCAGCTCCGTTTTTGGCAAATGCATCTGCGCCACCACCAATGGCCAGTGCGACGGCAACGGCAGTGGCGAGCAGGGCATGACGACCGAAGATGCTGTTGGATCGTTTGTGGAGCAGCGGTATGGCGGGCGTTTTTTCGTACAAGGATAGGTTCATGGATCTCTCCAGAATATTGCAGGACCAGTGGCCGGCCAGTCGACTCGCAGCTCTGCTGATGCGCTGAATCCTGCGCAAGAAAAGCGCAAAGCCGTGGGTGTCGAATTGGGGCTCGATCCACCGGACAAGTGCCTGCGTATGGCCCGACACTTTCCCTCTGGATGCTTTCAACCTGCGTTGCGTCGGCCGGTTACGGGCGCAATCGCGAGAGACATTCCTTGAGCCTGAGGTGTACAAAGCAGTTGTCGTGCCTGCTATGAAGCAATTTGATACAAGTAGCCGCCAATGCACTTGGAATGCGGACTGCGCGGCCAAGGATGGAACTGCGCTCAACACTGCGGGATTAATATCCACCAACATAGGGGGGGATACATGCCCAAGTTAGGGAGTGTGCGAAGTGAAGTTTAGATACTTGCGCGGTGCGTTCTGTCCTAAGTGCTGAATGAGAAATGTTGTCTATATCTACTCTGGGCGAAAAGGAATCGCAAGAAAATTTATCGAAGTATGGGTCGTGTGGTTTTGTGTTGATATTAAATAAAACCCATAGCTCGCGCTGTGCAACTTGCGCACGCGCGGAATAGTTGTGTTTTGTGATGGTTGGCTCCTATTGATTGTCTGGGCTTGCAGGCGATTATTGTAAGTGCCGTTAGCCCCGGCGAAGTATGAGTAAGCAATTGCTCTGCCAAATTCTCAAGCATTAATCTGAACATATATTTAGCTTTGAAAACATTGGCTTAAGATTCTTGTGTGAGCCGTTTTATGCAAGGCTCTGGGGGCGTTACCCAGTATTGGGGGAAAGTTAACCAAATGTGAGGTCAGTCTTTAGTCTTAGTTTTTTTGTGTTGTCAGGTGTTTTTGCAAACACAGTTTTTATTGTGCAGGCCTGGATAAAAAATTATTGTTTTTTTCTGTTGAAATGTTTTGTTACAGCTAGAGTGTAGTTAAGTGCACCCGTCGGTGCGACAGAGCAATGTCTTAATCAAGCCTGAGCCAAGAGAGTACTTTTTCAGCCAAGCTTCGCCTTGCCCGAGCGATTTCGAGTAGGGGTAACTATTCGTGCAAGCAGCAAAGTTTCGGCGATGAGTTCATCTTCCAACAGGATAATTACGGATTCTGGCGACTCCCTACTGAATCGAGAGTGTCATGATGGTCAAGTACTTGAGCCTCTTTCGAATTACCCGTTTTGCCTGTGCGATGGCGGGCGCTCTATTGGCCATCGGTCTACCGGTCGTGAGTGCCAAGGCTGCTGACCCGGTCGCGGTCGATCCGCCCGTACCGGACGTGCCCACTCTGCAATCGCTGCGTGGGCTGCTGCCGCCCGACCCTTCTGGAACCGAAGGCGGGCGCAAAGTCGACCTGATGACCGACTACGTGCTCAATCGCCCGGCGGCAGTGCTGCTGGGCAAGGCACTGTTCTGGGACATGGAGATCGGCAGTGACGGCTCTACCGCTTGTGCGTCCTGCCACTTCCACGCGGGTGTCGATCACCGCACCACCAACCAGATCAACCCGGGCCAGGCGAACACCAACGCGAACGTCTCCTCAATCTTCAACAAACCGTTCACCGCCTCCGACATTCCGGGCGATGTACCGACCTACACCACCAAATCCGGTGGCAAGGGTGGTCCGAACTATCTGCTGAAGAAAAGCGACTTCCCGACCCATGTGCTGGCCAATCCGCTGGATCGCAATTCGGCGATTCTCTTCTCGACTGACGATGTGATCGGTTCGCAAGGCGTGTTCGACGCCAACTTCGTCAAGCCCCATCAGGCGCGTTTCGACAAGTGCGTCCAGCAACCGGACGGCATCTTCCAGGTGGGCGGCATCAACGTTCGCCGCAGCACCGGGCGCAACGCACCCACGGTGATCAACGCCGCGTTCAACGTGCGCAACTTCTGGGATGGCCGGGCCAATAACGTCTTCAACGGTTTCTCACCGTTCGGCAATCGCGACCCTGACGCCGGGATTTTCGTGACCGGCGATCGCGGTGGCGTGGCGACCAAGGTCAGGCTGGCGCTCAAGGATGCCTCCGCCGCCTCGCAAGCGGTAGGGCCTCCCGGCAGCCCGGTGGAAATGTCCTGCGGCGGGCGTACCTTCGCTGATATCGGCCGACGCATGCTCGACACCTTGATGCTCAAGCAGCAACGGATCTCGTCCAGCGATTCGGTACTCGGGCCGGTTTCCGGTGCCCGTCGGCCGACTTACCGTGAACTGATCAAAAACGCGTTCCAGCCGCGCCTGTGGAATGCCACGCAGCAGGTCTCGCTGGGCGGCGCGCCATACACCCAGATGGAGGCGAACTTCCCGCTGTTCTTCGGGTTGGCGATTCAGTTGTATGAGTCCACGCTGATCTCGGACCAGGCGCCGCTGGATGCCTACTTACAGGGTGATCACACCGCAATGAATGAGCAGCAGGTCCAGGGCATGAAGCTGTTCCTGGGCAAAGGCAAATGCGTCAGTTGCCACGGTGGCGCGGAGTTGACCAACGCCGGAAGCCGCTTGCTCTTCCACCCGCGTGAGCGTATCGAGCGGATGGTCATGGCCGACAACCTGACCACGCTCTATGACAACGGCTTCTACAACACAGGGGTGCGTCCGACCTCGGAAGACCTGGCACTCGGCGGGACGGATGCCTGGGGCAATCCGCTGTCTTTCACTCGCGAGTACAACACCTTGCTCCAGGGCGGCCAGATCCCTGACCCGCTGGAAGTTGATGTGTGCACCTTCGAAGCGCCCTTGAGTCCGGCCATACCTTGTGATGCGACGCTCAAGCCCAAAGTCGGTTTCCGCGACTCGGTCGATGGCGCCTTCAAGACGCCGACCTTGCGCAACATCGCGTTGACCGGGCCGTACTTCCACAACGGTAGTCGCGCAACGCTGCAGCAGGTGATGGAGTTCTACAACCGCGGCGGCGACCGGCGTGGCGAAGATGCCAGCAATACCAGTGGCTTCGAGCACCCTGCGGTCAATCAGCACAACGGCTCCAATCTTGATCCGGACATGACCCGGCTGAACCTGACCCCGGATGAGGTGGATGCGCTGGTCAAGTTCATGGAGGTCGGGCTCACCGATCCGCGAGTGGCGTGGGAGCGGGCGCCGTTTGATCATCCTTCGCTGGTACTGCCACAGGGCGAAAAGGGTGATGAAAACTCGGTCGGGCAAAAACCGGCCAGTCCGAAGATCACTACCCGGCAGGCACAGGACGCCGACATCCAGCTCAGACCGGTCGGTGCGGAAGGTCGCACACGTCTGGAGGGTCCGCTGCAACCGTTCAACAACGATCTGTAAGAGGTTTTCCCCTTGCGCCACTGGCGACTGATGGCCGCCAGTGGCGCCCTTTTTCAAATACCTCAGTATTTCACTCAGCAAATCGAGGTTTCTGCCGTTACAGTAGTGGGCACATTGCCATCTATTGGTCTGACGGGTCGGAGCTTTACCCTTGTTGCGTTCTTCCGCTGTGCGTTTCAGTCATTTCCTGCCGTCTTTACTGCTGTTGCTGGCGGGGCTTGCGGCTGCATACATCAAGGATCTGAACGTCTTTTTCACCTCGCTGTTCAACGTGCTGCCGACCCTGGTGTTGCTGCTCGGTGGCGCCTATTGCGCGGTGTACCGACGCCAGCGCGAACTGTTTCTGATGGTCACGGTGTACATCGGCTACTTCCTGCTCGACACCCAGACCGACTATTACCGCGACAACGGCAAGGTGCGTGACGATGCCGCCGTGGTCTTTCACCTGTGTTGCCTGCTGCTGCCCTTGTTGTTTGGTGTGTTCGCGGCCTGGCAGGAGCGCACCCATCTGTTCCAGGACATGGTGGCGCGTTTCGCCGTATTGCTGGCAGTCGGCAGCGTGGCGCTGGGGCTTGAGCAAAGTTATCCACATGCGCTGCTGATCTGGTTGTCGGAGATCCGCTGGCCCGCTTTGCATGGCGCCTGGATGAGCCTGATCCAGTTGTCCTATCCGGTGTTCATCGCCGCGTTCTTGCTGCTGGCCTGGCAGTACTGGCGCAACCCGCGACCGCTGCATGCCGCGCAACTGGTGGGGCTGCTCGGGTTGTTCTGGATGTTGCCGAAAACCTTCATCCTGCCGTTCACGCTGAACATCATGTGCAGCCAGGTGATGCTGATGATCGCCGCCGCCGTTGCCCACGAAGCCTATCAAATGGCCTTCCGTGACGAACTGACCGGGCTGCCGGGGCGTCGTGCGCTGAATGAACGCATGCAACGGTTGGGGCGCAACTATGTGTTGGCGATGAGCGACGTCGACCACTTCAAGAAATTCAACGACACCCATGGCCACGACGTCGGCGACCAGGTGCTGCGGCTGGTGGCCAGCAAACTGTCGAAAATCGGCGGGGGCGGTAAGGCGTATCGCTATGGCGGCGAGGAATTCGCCCTGGTGTTTGCAGGCAAGACCCTCGAGGAATGCATGCCGCACCTGGAGGTCATCCGCGAGTCCATCGCCACGTACAACATTCAGCTGCGCAATCAGGAAAACCGCCCGCAGGACGACAGCCAGGGGCGCCAGCGGCGTGCCGGTTCCGGGGCGTCGAGCGTGTCGGTGACAGTCAGTATCGGCGTGGCCGAACGGATCGACCAACGCACCCCGGAAGAGGTGCTCAAGTCCGCTGACCAGGCGCTCTACAGCGCCAAGGGCGCGGGGCGCAACTGCGTGATGGCGTTCGGGCAGAACCGCCGTGGCGCGGTGCGCATGGACGCCGCTACGGTTGAGTGATGATGGCGCATTCAGCGAGCGCAAAGTGATTGTGAGGCGTGGTCGGCAGCAGTAGGTTGGAGAAATCTGCCGACGGAGAATGACCATGCCCGAATACAAAGCTCCCTTGCGCGACATGCGCTTTCTGATCGACCACGTCTTCGACTTTCACAGCAACTACGCCGCGCTGGGGGCCACCGATGCCAGCCCGGACATGGTCAACGCGATCCTCGAGGAAGGGGCGAAGTTCTGCGAAAACGTGCTGTCGCCGCTCAACCGCAGTGGCGATGAAGAAGGCTGCCATTTCGACAATGGCGTGGTCACCACGCCGGCGGGCTTCAAGCAGGCCTTCGCCCAGTATGTCGAGGGCGGCTGGCATGGCCTGGCGGCGGATCCGGCTTACGGCGGTCAAGGCTTGCCGATCTCTCTTGGTCTGGTCATCAGCGAGATGGTCGGTTCCAGCAACACCTCATGGGGCATGTACCCCGGCCTGACCCACGGTGCGATGTCGGCGATCCACGCCCATGGCACCGAGGAGCAAAAGCGGACCTATTTGAAGAAGCTCACCGCTGGCCAATGGACGGGCACCATGTGCCTGACCGAAGCCCATTGCGGCACCGACCTGGGCATCATCAAGACCCGCGCCGTGCCTGCGGCCGATGGCAGCTATGCGATTTCCGGCAGCAAGATCTTCATCTCCGCCGGCGAGCACGACATGAGCGCCAACATCATTCACCTGGTGCTGGCCAAATTGCCGGACGCACCAGCCGGGACCAAGGGCATTTCGCTGTTCATCGTGCCCAAGTACCTGCCCGATGCGGCGGGCGAAGCGGGCGAGCGCAATGGCGTGTCCTGCGGTTCGATCGAACACAAGATGGGCATCAAGGCTTCGGCCACCTGCGTGCTGAACTTCGACGAGGCCAAGGGCTTTTTGATCGGTGAGCCGAACAAGGGCCTGAACTGCATGTTCACCATGATGAACCACGCGCGGCTGGGCACCGGCATGCAAGGTTTGTGTCTGGGCGAGGCGAGCTTCCAGGGCGCGATCAAATACGCCAACGACCGTTTGCAGATGCGTTCGCTGACCGGCCCGAAAGCGCCGGAAAAAGCCGCCGACCCGATCATCGTGCACCCTGATGTGCGACGGATGTTGCTGACCATGAAAGCCTTCAACGAAGGCAACCGCGCGCTGACCTACTTCACCGCGCAGTTACTCGACGTTGCACACTCGAGCCCGGATGAAACGGCGCGTCAGGATGCCGAAGACTTGCTGGCGTTTCTCACACCGATTTGCAAAGCCTTCATGACCGACACCGGGCTGGAGGTGACCAACCACGGCATGCAGGTGTTTGGCGGCCATGGGTTCATTCGCGAATGGGGCATGGAGCAACTGGTGCGCGACTGCCGGATCGCACCGATCTATGAGGGCACCAACGGCATCCAGGCGCTGGACTTGCTGGGGCGCAAGGTACTCGGCAGCCAGGGCAAGCTGCTGCGCGGGTTTACCAAAATCGTCCACAAGTTCTGCGCGGCGAACGCCGAACATCCGCAACTGGCCGGGTATGTGGCGCAGCTCAATCAACTGAATCAACAGTGGGGTGAGTTGACCACCAAGATTGGTATGGCGGCGATGAAAAACCCGGACGAGGTGGGTGCCGCCTCGGTGGATTACCTGATGTACAGCGGTTACATCGTTCTCGGGTACCTGTGGTTGCGCATGGCGCTGGTGGCACAGGCGCAGCTCGATGCGGGCAGCGGCGATGGCGACTTCTGCAGGGCCAAACTGGCGACCAGCGAGTTTTACTTCAAGCGTCTGTTGCCTCGCACTGCCGCTCATCGGGCAGCCATCGAAGCGGGCAGCGATTGCCTGATGCAGTTGCCGGCGCAGATGTTTGCGCTCTGACATCGCCCTCTGTAGGAGCGAACTCTGCTCGCGATGGTCGTCAACGAAAACGCGTAAATCCAGATGCCCGTGGCGTCTTTGGGTTTTTCGCGAGCAAGCTCGCTCCTACACATTCAAATGACTAAAAATAACAAAACGGTCATGAGCTGACCCTATGTGTCGCAAAAGTTGTTGAGGTACACTCCGACCCAACGAAAACACTCTTCCTGTGAATCACCTGTATAGATCTTGCGAGGTTTGCCATGGCTGACTACAAAGCGCCCCTGCGCGATATGCGCTTCGTCCTCAATGAAGTTTTCGAGGTCGCCAAACTCTGGGCCGAACTGCCTGCACTGGCTGAAACCGTCGACGCAGAAACGGTCGAAGCCATCCTGGAAGAAGCCGGTAAAGTCACCAGCAAAAGCATCGCACCGCTGAGCCGTGCCGCCGACGAAGAAGGTTGCCATTGGGCGGACGGTGCCGTCACCACGCCGGCAGGTTTCCCACAGGCCTATCAGACCTACGCTGAAGGCGGCTGGGTCGGTGTCGGTGGCGATCCGGCCTACGGCGGCATGGGCATGCCCAAAGCCGTTTCGGCCCAGGTCGAAGAAATGGTCAACTCTGCCAGCCTGTCGTTCGGTCTGTATCCGATGCTGACCGCCGGCGCCTGCCTGTCGATCAATGCCCACGCCAGCGAAGAGCTGAAAGCCGCGTACCTGCCGAACATGTATGCCGGCATCTGGGCCGGTTCCATGTGCCTGACCGAGCCACACGCCGGTACGGACCTGGGCATCATTCGCACCAAGGCCGAGCCTCAGGCCGACGGATCCTACAAGGTCAGCGGCACCAAGATCTTCATCACCGGTGGCGAACACGACCTCACCGAAAACATCATCCACCTGGTGCTGGCCAAGCTGCCGGATGCACCGGCGGGTCCGAAAGGCATTTCGCTGTTCCTGGTGCCGAAGTTCATGGTCAATGCCGATGGCAGCCTGGGCGCGCGCAACCCGGCCAACTGCGGCTCGATCGAACACAAGATGGGCATCCAGGCGTCCGCGACCTGCGTGATGAACTTCGACGAAGCCGTGGGTTACCTGGTCGGCGAGCCGAACAAAGGCCTGGCGGCGATGTTCACCATGATGAACTACGAGCGACTGGGCGTCGGTATCCAGGGCCTGGCCACGGGCGAGCGCTCGTACCAGAACGCCGTGGAATACGCCCGTGACCGTCTGCAAAGCCGTTCGCCCACCGGCGCGCAGAACAAGGACAAAGTGGCTGACCCGATCATCGTCCACCCGGACGTGCGTCGCATGCTGCTGACCATGAAAGCCTCGAACGAAGGTGGCCGTGCGTTCTCCACCTACGTGGCGATGCAACTGGACACCGCCAAGTTCAGCGAAGACGCCGTCACCCGCAAGCGTGCGGAAGACCTGGTGGCATTGCTGACCCCGGTGGCCAAGGCGTTCCTGACCGACCTCGGCCTGGAAACCACCGTACACGGCCAACAGGTCTTCGGCGGCCACGGTTACATCCGTGAATGGGGCCAGGAGCAACTGGTGCGTGACGTGCGCATCACCCAGATCTACGAAGGCACCAACGGCATTCAGGCGCTGGACCTGGTCGGGCGCAAGATCGTCGGCAGCGGCGGGGCGTTCTACAACCTGTTCGCCGACGAGATTCGCCACTTCACGGCAACCGCCAGCGCGGACCTCGGCGAATTCACCAAACCGCTGAACGACGCAGTGACCACTCTCGATGAGCTGACCGCGTGGTTGCTGGATCGGGTCAAGACCAATCCGAACGAAATCGGCGCGGCGTCGGTCGAGTATCTGCAGGTCTTCGGCTATGTGGCTTACGCCTACATGTGGGCCCTGATGGCCAAGGCGGCTTTCGGCAAGGAAGCGCAAGACGATTTCTACGCGAGCAAACTGGGCACGGCGCGCTTCTATTTCGCCCGTCTGCTGCCGCGGATTCACTCGTTGAGCGCATCGGTGAAGGCCGGTAGCGAGTCGTTGTTCCTGCTGGATGCAGGACAATTTTGATGAAGTAATGCTTTGTAAGCATTCTCTTACATAACGTGCTGCTGTTCTCCCATAGAAGCAAATTGGATCCACAGCTAATCTACTTCACATGGACGTAGCGCAGGAAGCGCAAAGCAACAACAGGGACACGTAGGATTCTGCCAGGATGGCGGAGTGAAATGGATGTCAGGGAAACAGTCTGCAAAGCCCCGCTTCGGCGGGGTTTTCTTTTGCCCGAAGAAAAGTTTCTAGCTCAACCCGTCCAGAGCCTGCGCGCTGCTCATGCGCTGCCCCGGGCCATTTATCACCTCTTCCAGCAATGTCCGCAGCAAGGCCAGCGAGGCCTGCTGGCGTTGCACATCCCGACAGACCAAACCGACTTTCAGCGGCACTCGTGGTTCGCTCAGGGGTTTCCACAACAGTTCGTGGTTGCCATGGGTCTTTTGCGAACGTCCGGGCAATACCGTCGCCAGGCGCGTGTGCGGCAGGCTGTCGAGGATGCCGGCCATGTTGTTCAGTTCGGCCTGCACCTGTGGGCGGCGCCCGAGGCTTGCCAGTTGGGCCTGCCAGATCTGCCGTATCTGAAATTCCTCACCCAGCAGCAACATCGGCAGCTCGGCGGCCTGACTCATGGAGACTTTCTTGAATTCACGCAGCGGGTGCTCCGCCGGGATGACCAGGGTCAGTTCATCTTCGTACAGCATCACGCCATGCAAGCCAGGTTGGCGCGGCGGCAGGTAGCTGATGCCGATGTCCAGTGAGCCGTTGAGCAGTCGTCGCTCGATTTCCAGGCCGGTCAGCTCATAGATCTGCACTACAAGGTGCGGCTGCGCCTTGCGCACCCGCTCGAGCATCTGCGGAACGAGGCTGGTATGCACGGTCTGCAAGACACCGATGGCCAGGGTGCGTAGCGCTTGCCCCTTGAAGTTGCCGAGCGCTTCCCGTGCCCGTTGCAGGCCATCGAGCAAAGGCAGCGCGTGGTTGTACAGCGTATGGGCCGCGAGGGTCGGCAGCAGGCGTTTGCTGCTGCGCTCGAACAGGCTCACGTCGAGATTTTGTTCGAGTTGGCGGATCTGCTGGGACAGCGCCGGCTGGGAGATCGACAGGCGCTCGGCGGCCCGGCCCACGTGGCCTTCTTCATAGACCGCGACGAAATAACGCAGTTGCTTGAAATCCATAAGTATTGCTTATCGAAAATGCTGGGAAATCGAAATGGCTGAATGCCCCGTCCGAGCTTAGTCTAACCGCATTCACAGGGCTTACAGGGCCACAGAGCGCGATGAATACCCTTTGCTTCGATGGTATTTACATAGGTAAGGCAAAAAACCTCAAAAGAGGTTTTTCCAGATGAATCTGTTCAGTCTGCGTCGCAGTCCTCCCAGTCTTGATGATCTGGTGCTGGAGGCTTTCCTCCCATCCCCGTCCAGCGAGTACTTGATGCCCAGTGTCGAGCGGCCGAAACAGGTGTTTGTGCGTGGCCAGGGTTCGTGGTTATGGGACAGCGATGACCGCGCCTACCTGGATTTTTCCCAGGGTGGCGGGGCCAACAGCCTCGGTCACAGTCCTTCGGTAGTGGTCAATGCAATCGCGGCCCAGGCTCAATCGCTGATCAATCCGGGTTTCGGCCTGCAAAACCGCGGCATGCTCGGCCTCGCCGAACAACTGTGCATCAGCACCGGCAGTGATCAGGCCAGCCTGCTCAATACCGGCAGCGAAGCCTGTGAGGCAGCGATCAAACTGGCGCGCAAATGGGGTCAGCAGCATCGCGGTGGTGCTTCGCGAATCATTGTGGCCAACAAGGGTTGCCATGGCCGTAGCCTGGCGACGATTTCGGCGTCGGACAGTTCGACGTTGACCAACCGGTTCGAGCCGCAACTGCCCGGCTTCAGCCATGTCCCGTTCAATGACTTGCCGGCATTGCATGCGGCCGTGGATGAACAGACCGTCGCGATCATGCTCGAACCGATCCAGAGTGAAGCGGGCGTGATCCCGGCCACTGCGCACTATCTCAAGGGCGTTGAACGCCTGTGCCGTGAACTCGGCATTCTGTTGATCTTCGACGAAGTGCAAACCGGCATCGGCCGTTGCGGCAGCTTGCTCGCAGAACAGTCCTGCGGCGTAACGGCGGACATCGTCGTGCTCGGCAAAGGCCTGGGCGGCGGCGTGCCATTGGCCGCACTGCTGGCGCGCGGCAAGGCCTGCTGTTTCGACATTGGCGAGGTGACAGGTACGCATCACGGCAATGCGCTGATGACCGCAGCTGGGCTTGCGGTGCTCGGCGCGGTGCAGGACAAGGCTTTGCTCAAGCACGTCGCCGAAACCGGTCAGCACCTGCGCGAAGGCCTTGGACGCCTGGCCCATCGTTACGGTCACGGCGAGTTGCGCGGTCAAGGGCTGCTCTGGGGGCTGACGCTGTCGGACGATTGCGCTGACGCGGTAGTCAAGGCGGCGTTGTACGAAGGCTTGCTGCTCAATGCCCCGCAACCCGACTGCCTGCGCTTTACCCCGGCGTTGAATGTCAGCAACGCCAACATCGATGAAATGCTCCTGCGCCTGGCGCGCGCCTTCTCCCGAGTACGCACCGCGCAATTGCAGTGCCGCAAAGGGATTGCCGTCTGATCCGACGCGCCTCACACAGTTTCCAGAACCGTCTCGCGGTCATACGCACGCCCCACGCCCGACAATTTTGGCGTGGGGCGTTTTTTTGGTTCGGCAGAAGAGGGACTGAACCCTGACAAACGGCGCGGGTCGATTAGCTGTAGGGCTTGAACGAGCCCACCCCAATCAGGAGCTGCCCCCATGGACTTTATTCGCATCATCATCGCCATCCTGCTGCCGCCACTGGGCGTGTTCCTGCAAGTCGGATTCGGCGGCGCGTTCTGGCTGAATATTCTGCTGACGTTGTGCGGTTACATTCCGGGGATCGTGCATGCGGTGTACATCATCGCCAAGCGCTGAGTTTTTGTGGCGCTAGATAAATTGCTTTCGCGGGCAAGCCCGCTCCCACAGGTTTTGTGGCGTGCACAACCCTGTGGGAGCGGGCTTGCCCGCGATGGGGGCGCCATCATTTCGGCAATGAGCGCTGTCTTCAGTCCACTGAATCCATCACCCTCCGATAAAACAACCACTCCTGCTCCAGTGCATGGGCCTGATTGCCGGCCTTGCGAAAGCCATGGCGTTCGTCCGCGTAGTAGTGCGCTTCGACGAGTATGCCGTTGTCCTGCAGCGCAGAAACCATGTCGCGGGTCTGTTGCGGGACGACCACGGCATCCAGTTCTCCCTGGAAGAAGATCATCGGCACGCGGATGTTGCCGGCATGCAGCAGCGGCGTGCGGGCCGCATAGCGTTCGGCATCAAGCAGCGGATCGCCAATCAGCCAGTCCAGATAGTCGCTTTCGAATTTGTGGGTCGCGCGCCCCAGCGCCACCGGGTCGCTGACCCCGTACAGACTGGCGCCGGCGCGGAATACGTTGTGGAAGGCCAGGGCGCAAAGAGTGGTATAGCCGCCGGCGCTGCCGCCGCGGATGAACGCTTTAGTGCCATCGATCAAGCCACGCCCGGCGAGATGGCTGACCACCGCGCAAGCGTCTTCGACATCCACATCACCCCAGCTCAAATGCAGCGCCTGACGATAGGCCCGGCCATAACCGCTGCTGCCGCGATAGTTGAGGTCAGCCACGGCAAAGCCCCGCTGTGCCCAGTACTGGATGCGCGGATCGAGCATCGGGTAGCACGCCGACGTCGGTCCGCCATGGATGAACACCACCAGTGGCGGTTTCGCCGCGCCGGTCATCGCCGGGTAGAAGAAACCATGTGCTTCGCCTGAGCCACTGGGGTAGCGCAAGGTTTGCGGGCGGCTGATCTGTTCGGCAGCAAGCGGTGCGATGCCGCCGGCCAGCACTTGCACGTGCCGGCTCTGGCGCTCGATGGCGATGACGGCAGTTGAGCTGACAGGCGACGCCGCGATGCAATAGATGAACCGCTCATCCACCGCGAGGTGGCGGAAGCGGCTGTAGTCGCCGGTGAAGTCAGCGCTGGAGTCGCCGCGTATGCCCAACTGGCCGAACCCGCCTTCGGTCCAGCTGGCCAGGTAACTGTCATCGCCCAGCGGTAACCAGGTGCTGCCGCCGAGTTGCCAGGGCGCGGGGCCATGGTCGGCGGCGGCACTTGGCAATGGACTCAGGCCATCTGCGGATTCCTTCCATGGCTGCCAGTAACCGGCGCGGTCCGTCAGGCAATACAGGCGACCGCCGGCATCAAACCGTGGTTGTTGCACAGACTCTTGAACGCTGTCACCCGCCACGCAGCGAGCTTCGGCAAACCCGCCATTGGCCAGGCGTTCGGCAACCATCAAGCGGGTCGCCGTCCACGGTTGATCCGGACGACTCCATTCGATCCAGGCCAGGCGCCGGGCGTCAGGGCTCAGCGTCGGCGCGGCATAGAAATCAGCCCCTTCGGCCAGCAGGTGACGTGCGCCATCGATCAGGTCGATTGCCACCAGCCGGTGTTGATTGTGATGTTCCTCGACCGCCAGTACCTGCCCATTGGCGAACTGTAGATCGCCATAACGGCACGCACCGGATGTCAGCTTTTCCGGCGCTTCGCCTTGCAGTGATTGCCGATACAGTTGCTGATCGGCCTCGCTGACGAAAACGATACCGTCGTCCGTCAGGCAAAACGCTCCGCCGCCATATTCGTACACCCGACTGCGCACGCTGAAGCCCGGTGGCGTCAGGCATTTCGCTGCGCCTTCATGCCAGCGCCAGATCCGGCACGCGGCGTCTTCGGGTCGGTACTCGTTCCAGAACAGGCCATGGCGACCGACCTGCAGTTCGGCAAAGTCGATCCCGGCGGCCACGGCTTTGGCCGCGCTGAAAGGTTCAGCTTTTGGCGATGAGGCGTGAGTTTCGTTCATTGCGAAAGGCCAGTTGGTCGATGGTCTGGGTCGCGTGTTCGGCTTCTTCGCGAGCCTTGAGGATCACGCCGTGTTGTGGCGATTTGCTGCACACCGGGTCGGCGTTGCTGGCGTCACCCGTGAGCATGAACGCCTGGCAGCGGCAGCCGCCGAAGTCTTTTTCTTTCTCGTCGCAGGAGCGGCACGGCTCGGGCATCCAGTCATAACCGCGAAAGCGGTTGAAGCCGAACGAGTCGTACCAGATGTGCTGCATGCTGTGGTCACGCACGTTGGGAAACTGCACCGGCAACTGTCGGGCACCGTGACAGGGCAGGGCGGTTCCGTCTGGCGTGACCGTCAGAAAAATACTGCCCCAGCCATTCATGCAGGCTTTCGGACGTTCTTCGTAATAATCCGGGGTGACGAAAATCAGCTTGCACGGATGCCCTTCGGCTTCCAGTTTGGCGCGGTATTCGTTGGTGATGCGTTCGGCGCGCACCAGTTGCTCTTTGGTCGGCAAAAGCCCGACGCGATTGAGTTGCGCCCAGCCGTAGAACTGGCACGTGGCGAGTTCGACGAAGTCCGCCTCCAGGGCGATACACAGCTCGATGATGCGGTCGATCTGGTCGATGTTGTGCCGGTGGGTCACGAAATTCAGCACCATCGGATAACCGTGGGCTTTCACCGCCCGGGCCATTTCCAGTTTCTGCGCAAAGGCCTTTTTCGATCCGGCCAGCAGATTGTTCACCTGCTCGTCGCTGGCCTGGAAACTGATCTGGATGTGATCGAGACCGGCCTTCTTGAAGTCGCTGATTTTCTGCTCGGTGAGGCCGATGCCGGAGGTGATCAGGTTGGTGTAGAAACCCAGCTTGCGGGCCTCGGCAATCAACTCGGCGAGGTCCTGGCGCACCAGCGGTTCGCCACCGGAAAAGCCCAGTTGCGCGGCGCCCATTTCCCGCGCCTCGCGGAACACCTTGAGCCATTGTTCGGTGCTCAGCTCTTTGCCTTGTTCGGCGAAATCCAGCGGATTGGAGCAGTACGGGCATTGCAGCGGGCAACGATAGGTCAGCTCGGCGAGCAGCCACAGCGGCAGGCCGATTTCCGGTTTGGGCGGTACTTGCACCGATGAATCAGGCAAGTTCGATCCAGTGCTGCGCACGGGCAACCTCCATGAATTGCTCGATGTCGTCACCGAGCTCGGGCACGCCGGGGAACTGCTGGTCGAGCTCATTGATGATCGCCGCGACATTCCGTTCACCGTCAATCAAGCCGCCGATCAGGGCGGCGCTTTCGTTGAGCTTGATCATGCCCTCCGGGTACAGCAGCACATGGCCTTTTTGCGCCGGCTCGTACTGGAAACGGTAGCCAGGACGCCAGGTCGGGGTCTTGCTGCGATCGAAACTCATAAGGTGATTCCTTTGTGCCAGACCCGTTCCCCGGTCACGCTGTGATACGGCGGGCGTTTCAGTTCGTAGGCCATGCTCATGGCATCGAGCATGCTCCAAAGAATGTCCAGTTTGAACTGGAGAATTTCCAGCATGCGCTCCTGGCCGTCGCGGGTGGTGTAGTGCTGCAACGTGATTGCCAGACCGTGCTCGACATCGCGCCGTGCCTGGCCCAGGCGGGTGCGGAAATACTCGTAGCCGGCAGGGTCGATCCATGGGTAATGCTGGGGCCAGCTGTCCAGGCGCGACTGATGGATTTGCGGGGCGAACAGTTCGGTCAGCGAGCTGCTGGCGGCTTCCTGCCAGCTGGCGCGACGGGCGAAGTTGACGTACGCGTCCACGGCGAAGCGCACACCGGGCAGGACCAATTCCTGGGAACGCAGTTGGTCCGGGTCGAGGCCCACGGCCTGGCCCAGACGCAGCCAGGCTTCGATGCCGCCGTCTTCACCGGGTGCGCCGTCATGATCGAGCAGGCGTTGAATCCACTCGCGGCGGATCTCGCGGTCAGGGCAGTTAGCGAGGATCGCCGCGTCTTTGAGCGGGATGTTCACTTGATAATAAAAGCGGTTGGCGACCCAGCCCTGGATCTGTTCGCGGCTGGCCCGGCCTTCGTACATCGCCACATGGTAGGGGTGATGGATGTGGTAATAGGCGCCCTTGGCGCGCAGGGCCGCTTCGAATTCGGCGGGGGACATCGGGGTGTCGGTCATTGCGGTTCTCCGGTGTACATCCGGTGGATGCTTTGGTGCTTGTTCGGACGCCATCGCGAGCAAGCTCGCTCCCACAAGGGAATGCGTTCAACTGTGGGAGCTGGCTTGCCAGCGATAGGGCCCTCAGCTACAGCACAATACTCATGCCGTCATACGCCACTTCAACCTGGCGCCGATCCAGCTCCGCCCGCTGCGGCGAATCCTCATCGAGAATCGGGTTGGTGTTGTTGATGTGGATAAGCACCTTGCGCTGCTCGGGCAACTGTTCGAGTACTTCGAGCATGCCGCCGGGGCCGTTCTGCGCCAGGTGGCCCATCTCCCGACCGGTGCGGGTGCCGACGCCACGGCGTTGCATTTCATCGTCGTCCCACAGCGTGCCGTCGACCAGCAGGCAATCGCTGCCGGCCATGATTTCCAGGAGCGCTGCATCCACCTTGCCCAGCCCCGGCGCATAGAACAGCTTGCCGCCGGTATTGAGGTCTTCGACGATCAGGCCGATGTTGTCGCCCGGGTGCGGGTCGAAACGGTGCGGCGAGTACGGCGGCGCGGCGCTGCGCAAAGGCAGCGGGGTGAAGCGCAGGTTCGGGCAGGCGGGGATGGTGAAGCTTTGATCGAGCTCGATGCGGTTCCAGTTCAGCCCGCCGTTCCAGTGGGTCAGCATGTTGAACAGAGGGAAGCCGCTGCTCAGGTCTTCGTGGACCATGTCGGTGCACCAGACTTGATGCGGGCACCCTTCACGCAGCATGAGCAGGCCGGTGGTGTGGTCGATCTGGCTGTCCATCAGGATGATTGCGCCGATCCCGGTGTCGCGCAGGGCACGGCCCGGTTGCATCGGGGCGAAGCTCTGGAGTTGGGCGCGGATGTCCGGGGAGGTGTTGCACAGCACCCAGTTCACGCCGTCATCGGAAATTGCGATGGACGATTGCGTCCGCGCCGTGGCCCGCAGGCTGCCGTCGCGAAAGCCTGCGCAGTTCACGCAGTTGCAGTTCCACTGGGGAAAACCGCCGCCGGCAGCGGAACCTAGAATCTGGACAAACATGGGTGCTCCATCATTTCAACGCTGAAAATAAAACGCCTCGGATAACCGAGGCGTTGTGCTGCACATCTGCCAAGGCAGAGATTAGCGGCTGGCGAAGTACATGGTGACTTCAAAGCCGATACGCAGGTCGGTGTAAGCAGGTTTGGTCCAGGCCATAAATCGAACTCCTTCAGGTAAGGGTGGGACAGCGCTATCTATAGGTATAGTCCACCTAAAGTCAGAGATGTTCCAGATAGTTAGGTTGCTATGTTACTCAAAATTTCAAAGAGATTGCCCGTGAAACTTTGAGAAAGCTCCTTACAAACCCGGTAATGATCATTTTGCCGCTTGCCATGGTGCGCCCGGTGCAGGGCTGTTGGCCAGGCAGCGCCAGCCGCCCTCGGCCTGTTTCAATCGCTGTGCGGCGGCCAGCAGTTCGGCGCGTTCGATCAGCAGGATTGCCTCGGGTAATTGCGTCAGGTAATCCGACGAACGGCCGGCCAGCTTGCCCTGCCAGAGCAATTCCGCCGCTTGGGCGGTGGGCAATGCAGCGTGGGAAAACTGCTCGGCCAAGGTCAGGCGCTGGGCGATCAAAGAGTTGTCGTCGATGGCATTGATCAGTGCCGGCAGATCGCTGAGGAATTGCTCGATGTGTTGCAACAGTTCCACCGGGGCCACGTTCGGCGATTGCACGCCGAACAGCAACCCGGTTTGCCCATGAATCTGGCGCAGGGCGCTGAACACGGCATAGCCCAGTTGCAGCTCCACCCGCAGGCGCTGGTAGAAGGGCGTCTGACAGAGGTGTGCCAGCAAACGCGACGCGGCTTCGTCGGCGATATCTGCGCTGGCTGCAGGGCAAAACAGCAGCAGCGCGTGCTCACTGGAGCCGCTATCGACAGTGTTCCACAGCCGTTGTGACGGGATCGCGCGAGGCGGGGACAACTGACTGTCCGGCGTGCCGGGGATGCGGCTCAAGGCCAGTCCCATGGCCGCTTGAGTCTGTGCCGACAACCCGATGGCCAGCCCGTCCCACCGTGCACTCGACCAGAGTTGCTGCAGGTTATTGGAGTTCGTGGTGTGCCCGAGACAGTGATCGGGCAATGCCTTGAGCAGTTGTCGAATCGGTATCAACGCAACGCTGGTCGATTCGGCTTGTGCGACAGCGGCATCAGGATTTGTCAGTTCTTTCAGCGCCTGCTCGAGGACGCCGGGCATCGGCTCCTGTAGCCCGTTCAGTTTCAGCAGCCATTCGTTGCCCGAAGCGCTGAAGGAAAAATCCACACCGGCCTGACGCGCGTCTTCGCGCAGCGGTTGCAGGGTTTTTTCCAGTTTTGACTGGAGGCTGCTCCCGGGAGTCGAGTCCAGGCGCCAGCGCAGATAAATCGCGCCTTCTGGGCTGTTGTCCGGCCATGCCTGGCTGAATTGCATCGGCGAGCGTTCGCGGCGGCTGCGCGAGCGATCCTGGGCAAAGGTGCGCAGGCCGCGGTGGGCGCTGGTCTGGCCGCGAATCAATCCCGCATTGGGCGCTGCTGCTTCGGCGCGCAGGAACGGGTTGGGTGTGGGCAACTGCCATGGGCCGCTGAAGTTATCCACAGCGCCGATTTGTTTGAGCACTTGCTCGAGGGCTGTAACGCCTTGCCCGGATAACCCGACTTCGCGTTGCTCACTGTCCTGTCGGGCCAGTTGCAAGGCACTGCCGACTTGCTGCTGGCGCTGGAGCAGGGCGGCGTATTCTTCGCGCAATCGGCTCCAGTCTTGCCGGGCGAAGAAACCCAGCCAATCCATCAGGCGTTCGCGAATCCCGGTTGCCGCAGAGTGGGCGGGCAAGGTGAACTCGACGTGCAGCAAGGCTTGCCCGACGAATTGATACAGCGACTCGGCCTTGAGTGTTTCCGCCAATCCACGCTCACGCAAATCCGCCAGCAAACCGCCCGGCTTCTCGGAGTTCAGCCAATGACACAGGAACAGCAGTGCTTCGGCGCAGGATTCGGGCAGGGCCTCGAGGGCAAACAGCAGATCCAGTCGTCGTTCGCCAGCCTGTTGAAAACTTGAGTCCGAGGTCGTCATCAGCGGCGCGGGGGATTGTTGTGGGGCTGTTTCACCCTGGGCAAGGGCTTGGCCAAATGCCTCGGCCATCACTCTCAAATCATCGACACTTTGCGGACCGGCCAGGCTCAAGGTCATCTGCCCCGTCTGGTAGAACCGCTGATGAAAATCCTGCAATGCCTGCTGAAATTCGGCTTGCGGCACCGGCAGGCTGTCCCGATTGCCGGCATGGAAACCTCGCAGCGGATGAGCTTCGCAAAGCCCATCGAACAATGCCTGCTGTTGTTGCGCTGCCGGATCCTGCGACCACGCGATAAATTCAGCGTGCAACACTTCCCGTTCCCGCTGTTGATCGTCGGGATTCATACGCGGATGGGCGAGCATGTCTGACAGACGCTGCAGCCCACCGGCAAATGCCTGGGGCGGCAGCTCGAAAAAGTAATCCGTGGTGCGTTCGCTAGTGCGGGCGTTGACCTGACCGCCATGACTCTGCACGTAGGCCATCAACCCTTGCCCCGTGGGAAAACGCTCGGTTCCCAGAAACAGCAGGTGCTCAAGGAAGTGCGCCAGCCCAGGCCATGCCAGCGGCACATCATGGCTGCCCGCAGCGACCCGCAACGCGGCTGCGCAGCGCTTCAGATTCGGGGCATGACGCAACGTCACCCGCAAGCCATTGGCCAGGGTTTCAGTGTGGGGGCGAGGGTGATTCAGCGCGGGCATGGGCACTTCCAGAACAGTGAAGTGCCAATGCTAGCGGATAACGGTGGATCAGCGCTTGTTCAGGTCGCCGTAAAGCTCGGGGCGGCGATCGAGGAAGTAGCGATTGGCGGCGCGGGAGTCGAGCATCAACTGTCGATCCAGCTCACCGACGATCAGGGCTTCATCCAGACCCGCCTGGGCGATACGGTTGCCATCCGGCGCGGCGATGCTGCTTTGGCCGCAGTAGTGGATGTCGCCTTCTTGCCCGCAATAGTTGGCGTAGGCCACATAGCACTGGTTTTCGAAGGCGCGGGCGCGGACGGTGACGTCGGCGATAAAGTCGTAGGGAATCATGTTGGCGGTCGGCACCAGAATCAGCTCTGCGCCGGCCAGGGCCAGGCGTCGGGCGTTTTCCGGAAATTCCAGGTCGTAGCAGATCAGGAAACCGAGCTTCCAGCCGTTGAGCTCAACGATAGGGAAATCGTCGGGACCTGCGCTGAACATCGAGTGATCCAGATCGCCGAACAAGTGAGTCTTGCGGTAGTTGCAAAGGCGCTCGCCATTGGCGTCGATCAACTGCACGGCGTTGTAGATCTGCCCGTCCTCGGTGCGCTCGGGATAGCCATACAAAATGGCGATCCCGGTCGCCTTGGCTATGCGCGCAATCTGCTGCGCCGACTCACCGTTGTACACCTCCGCCAACACGCTGACGGCATCGACGCCGATGTTGTAGCCGGTCAGGAACATCTCCGGCAGCACCAGCAGATCGGCGCCTTTTGCCTCCAGTGCAAGCTGCTGCAAGCGATGCAGGTTGCCAGCGACATCCAGGGGCAACGGTGGACATTGGTAAAGGGCTACGCGCATTTCGGATTCCTCTTACTCGGGCAGGGCGATCGGACCGATCTCGTTGAATACATCTCCTGGACCCGGATTCTCGGCGTGAGTTGCACCGCCGAAGTGTTTCATGATGCCCCACACCGCGTTGAGCGAGGTCTGCACCGCGCCTTCGACCCAGGCCGGCGTCCACGAAACGTCGTCACCGGCGATGAAGATCCCGCGCTGTTCGGCCGGCATGTCGTCCTGCATGAAGTGTGCGTACATGCGCTGGTTGTAGCGGTAGTGGCCGGGCAGGGCGCCTTTGAACGCGCCGAGGAAATGCGGGTCGGCCTCCCACGAAACGGTGATCGGGTCACCGATGATGCGCGCGGCGATATCGACTTTCGGGTAGATCTTCTTCAACGCATCCAATGCCAGTTTCACGCGTTTTTCCACCGGTTGCGGGAGCATTTTCAGCGCGTCGCTCATCCACGAGTACGACAGGCAAATCACTCCTGGTTTGTCGTCGCCGTTGTCGAACAGGTAAGTGCCACGTGTCAGGCGATCGGTGAGGGTCATGCTCATCAGGTCGCGACCGGTTTCCGGGTCTTTGTCTTTCCAGAACGGGCGATCGACCATCACGAAGGTTTTCGACGACTGCATGTAGCGGGTGCGGTCCAGGGCCATCCACATCTTTTGCGAGAACAGGGTTTCGTCGCATTCGATCTGGGTGGTCAGCAGCCAGCTCTGGCAGGTGGTCAATACGGCAGCGTATTCGCGGGTGTCGCCCCAGTTGTCGGTAACGGCGAAACGGCCGTCCGGTGCGTGGGAAATTTTCTTCACACCGGTGCGCGGTGCGCCGTTGTGCAAGGAGCTGAGGCTGGTGCCCGCCGGCCAATGCGCGCAACGCTCCGGCACATGGCGCCAGATGCCTTGTGGCACCTGCTCCACGCCGCCGACCACCAGGTGCTGGTGATCGTCGCAGTTGGTCATGACCACGCGGAAGATTTCCAGCATCGAGTTGGGGAAGTCCGAGTCCCAGCCGCCGGTGCCGAAACCGACCTGGCCGAACACTTCGCGGTGATGGAACGAGAGCTTGGCGAAGGCCTTGGAGGTGGCGACGAAATCGTAGAAGGTGCGGTCGTCCCACAACGGAACCAGGGTGTTCCACAGCTCTTTCAGACGTGGCACGTCGCGGTCGCGAATGGCTTGCTGGATGTCGGAGAACTGCGAACCGGCTTCCAGGGCATCGGCCCAGGCGTCAGCCACTTCCTGGAACAGTGCAGGAAGATCCGACAACTTCTGTGCGTAATGGGTCTGGCCTTCGAGGTCGATCACCGTGCTGCCCGACGCGGGCGTCAGCGGGTTGGGGAAGGGTTTGGTTTCCAGGCCGAGCTTGTCGACGTAGTGATAGAACGCGGTGGACGACACCGGAAAACGCATTCCGCCCAGTTCGGCAACGATGCCTTCGGCGCCATTGAACGCCTGGGAACGCAGGCGGCCACCCATTTTCGAGGCTTCGTAGACGACCGGTTTCAGGCCCAGTTTCATCAGCTCATACGCTGCCACCAGGCCAGCAATGCCGCCGCCGACAATCGCCACTTCGGCACCGTGATTGTGCTCGGGAATGCTGCCCAGGCCGGCCGGGTGTTCGATCCAGTCGTCGAAGGCGAAAGGAAAGTCCGGGCCGAAAATGGTGACTGGTTTCTTACCGTCTGCAGGATGGCGATTGTTCTTGTTCATGGCTGACCTTGCTGGCGACCCGACGCGGAATGCGCATCTGAGTATAGGAAAAGATGCCAGCCATTCTAGAGAGCACAGAACACGTTAATAAGACGCAAAGTGTCGTCGTTTTGCCATTTTATTGGTCAATATGACGATCTGGTAATGCACACTGTCCCCTGTGGGAGCGAGCCTGCTCGCGAAGGCGTCAGCTCAGACACCCATGAAACCTGAACTGGAATGTCAAACCGGCTGCCCCCGATCAATCTTGCTACTCAAGATGATCGAGGTAGTGGTCTTCTCCACCCCATCCACACTGCCGATCTGATCCAGCAACTGATCCAGCTGCTCCGGCGAGTCGGTGCGCAACCACGCTACATAATCAAATTCACCACTCACCGCACACAACTGCTGCACCTGCGCCATCGCGCTTAACCGTCGCAAGACCTCTTTGCCAGAGCGCGGTTGCACGGTGATCCCCACATACGCCTGCAACCCGCCATCCACCACCCGCTGCCCGAGACGCACGCCGTAACCGGTGATCACCCTGGCCTTTTCCAGTCGCGCCAGGCGCGAGGTGACGGTGGTGCGGGCGATGCCCAGTTGCCGGGCCAGCATGGCCACGCTCTCGCGGGCGTTGATCTGCAGGGCGGCAATCAACTGGCGGTCGATTTCGTCGAGAACGGGTGGGCGAATGTCAGGCAAAGGGGCTGTCTCCAACGGTACTGATCAATGGCCAAGCATGTTACAGGCACATCCGGCGCCGCGCTCGTGGCGGATATTTGATCTAGCCTCAGTACCGTTCGTGACATTTCTGCCTGCGACAAATTGCCATAAGTAACTGGTTAGTACATTATTCCGCCCTTGTCACAAATGGGGAAATTTTCCGATATGAACAATTCTGGGGCTGCCGCCGGCAGCAAATGGGTGCTGGCGGGGCTGGGTGTGCTGATTGCACTGATCGGGCTCGGCCTGGCCGGTGGCGGTGGTTACTTGATCGCACTGGGCGGCAGTTGGTATTTCCTGCTGATGGGCCTGGCGATGCTGGCGTCCGGCTTGATGATTGCCCGGCGCAAGCCGCTCGGCGCCTGGCTGTATGGTGTGGCGTTGGTCCTCACGGCGATCTGGGCGGTATGGGACGCCGGCCTCGAATACTGGCCGCTGGTCTCGCGGGTGCTGACCTTCGCCGTGATCGGTCTGGTGGTCGCGCTGGTCTATCCGACCCTGGTCCGTGCTTCGGGCGCGACCGGCGGACGAGGCGCTTACGGCCTAGCTGGCATTCTGGGTGTAGGCGTCGTAGCGACGATGGCCTACATGTTCGTGCCGACCCACGTGGTCAAGGCCACCGTTGAACCTGCGGTAACGCCGGTCACGCCGGGTACCGAGCAGAAAGACTGGGCGCACTGGGGCAACACCACCGCCGGCAACCGCTTTGCCGCGCTGGACCAGATCAACAAGGGCAACATCGACAAGTTGCAGGTGGCCTGGACCTTCCGCACCGGCGACATCCCGCAAAGCACCGGTGCCGGTGCCGAGGACCAGAACACCCCGCTGCAGATCGGTGACACGGTCTACACCTGCACCGCCTACGGCAAAGTCTTCGCCCTGGATGCCGACACCGGCGCCCAGCGCTGGAAGTTCGACCCGCAGGGCACCGCGCCCAACTGGCAGCGCTGCCGTGGCCTGGGTTATTCCGAAACCCCGGCGTCTTCGGACAATCAGCCAGGCGCCTGTACGAAACGTCTGTTTCTGCCGACCGGCGATGCGCGCCTGATCGCCATCAATGCCGACACCGGTAAGCCGTGTGAAGAATTCGGCAACAAGGGCACCGTCGACCTGACCACCGACATGGGCGAAGTGAAGCCCGGTTACTACCAGCAAACCTCGACTCCATTGGTCGCAGGGGACGTGGTGATCGTCGGCGGTCGCGTGGCCGATAACTACTCCACCGGCGAACCGCCGGGCGTGGTGCGTGCCTACGACGTGCGCAGCGGTGAGCTGGTGTGGGCGTGGGATCCGGGCAATCCGAACACCACCAAACGCCCACCGGCTGGTGAGACTTATACGCGTGGTACGCCGAACGTGTGGTCGGCCATGTCCTACGACGCCAAGCTCGGTCTGGTCTACCTGCCGACCGGTAACGCCACGCCGGACTTCTTCGGCGGTCAGCGCACCGAGATGGACAACAAGTGGAACTCGTCCGTCGTTGCCATCGACGTGAAAAGCGGCCAAGTGCGCTGGCATTTCCAGACCACCCACAACGACCTCTGGGACTTCGACCTGCCGGCGCAACCGCTGCTGTACGACGTGCCGGACGACAAGGGCGGCACCCAGCCCGCGCTCGCGCAAGTGACCAAACAGGGCGAGATCTTCCTGCTCAACCGCGAAACCGGCGTGCCGATTGCTCGCGTCGAAGAGCGCCCGGTGCCGCAGGGTCATGTGCCTGGCGAACACTACTCGCCAACCCAGCCGTTCTCGGTGGACATGCCGTCAATCGGCAACAAGACCCTGACCGAGTCCGACATGTGGGGCGCCACACCGTTCGACCAGTTGATGTGCCGCATCCAGTTCAAAGGCATGCGCCACGAAGGCGTCTACACCCCGCCGGGCATGGACCGCGCCCTGCAATTCCCGGGCTCGTTGGGCGGCATGAACTGGGGCAGCGTCTCGGTTGATCCGAACACTAACTACATGTTCGTCAACGACATGCGCCTGGGCCTCGCCAACTACATGATCCCGCGCGACAAGATCAAAGCCGGGGCCAGCGGTATCGAAATGGGCGTGGTGCCGCAGGAAGGCACACCGTTCGGCGCCATGCGCGAACGCTTCCTCTCGGCGGTCGGCATCCCGTGCCAGAAACCACCGTTCGGCACCATGTCGGCCATCGACCTCAAGACCCACAAACTGATGTGGCAAGTCCCGGTCGGCACCGTACAAGACACCGGCCCGATGGGCATCCGCATGCACCTGCCGATCCCGATCGGCATGCCGACCCTCGGCGCATCGCTGGCCACCCAGTCCGGCCTGCTGTTCTTCGCCGGCACCCAGGACTTCTACCTGCGCGCCTTCGACACCGGTAACGGCAACGAAATCTGGAAATCGCGTTTACCGGTAGGCAGCCAGTCCGGGCCGATGACCTACGTGTCGCCGAAAACCGGCAAGCAGTACATCCTGCTGACGGTGGGCGGTGCGCGTCAGTCGACGGATCGTGGGGATTATGTGATTGCTTACGCTTTGCCCAAATAAGGGCTGAAGTCTGGGTCAAAAAGCCGCGCCATTGCGCGGCTTTTTGTTGGGCGAAAGAGAGGGGGTGGAAATCGGCTAGGATTGAGGCAGTCGAGGGTGCGAGGTGAAGGGTATGACAACAAAGCTACCTGCTGTTGTACGGGACCGTGCATTGCAGATCGCCCATCACGAAATGGGGCACTACGTGGTGGCCCGCGCCTTGGGGTTTGAAACGGGCGGCGTGACCCTGACAGTGACCAAGGATTTGCGGCACCACGGAGGGGCCTCCATTACCTTGGTGCGACCCCTTTCGTCGATGGAAGCCATGAAGGAACACCTGGAAGCCCGAATGATGGTGCTCCTGGCTGGCGCAATGGCACAAACCCTGCCGTCAAAACCCTCAGCCGCCAAACGCGTCGACAAGCGCAAAGCCACCGCCATCCTCAAAGGCGAGCAGGGAGCGGAGCAGGATTACGCAAAGCTCAGGGAGCTTCAGCATCTGCTGCGAAATATTGCCTGCCCGGATACCGATCCAGCGTCGAGCGAGCGCATTTCGGCGGAGCTTAAAGCGATGACTGATCGGGTGTGGGGTCGGACTCAAACAATCATCGAAGATCAGGCCGGGACGATTGCCGAATTGGCTATGGCGCTGGTGGACGGCATGGTTCTTGTGGAGCAATGGGGGCGGGCTGCGGATACGTATGAGGTTGTGTTGACGGGGCAGATTCTGGAACGGTTGCGGGCGGTGCAGGCGATCCCCTCGTTAAGTGTTTGGACTGACCGTTGCAGTGATGTCGTTCAGCACTGGAAGTAACGAAGGGTCGAAGCGTTATTTGCTCGCGAGCATAGCGTCTTGCACCAGTGTCAACAGTGCATCAGTCGCCGCTAACAGTTCAGCCAATAGGGTTTCGTCTACATCCATGTAACCTTCGTACTCAGCCAGATTGCGGCGCTCGTGACAGAGCGCGAATAGGCGTACATGGACTTTGTTCAGGCCGAGGGTATGTACCAGGCACTGAAATACCAGATAGCGACGGTCGGAGCGAAACCCCTGTAAACGCATGGCAGTCAGAGCCAGAGCATGGGCGGCGTTGTAGGCGAGGTCGAAGCGACTGGCGAAGGACAGGGCCGAACTGTGAGCATCCTTCAAACGGTCCGAGGCTGATTTCAGCAGCCCCTCACATTCCTTGCGATCAGGCGGTTCAGCTTTGAGGCCGCCGCTACGCACCAGGTTTTCCAGATTTTCGTTACTGCCCATCGGCTACCTCTGCTGGATTGCGGCCAATCAAATCAATTTTTTCTTGTTGCTCAACCCGCACTACAAAGCTGTTGCCGCCCGCCTTCTTGGCTTGCCAGTCGGCCAGGGTGTAGAGCGTTGGGTTAATGGTGCGGCCAAGCTGTTCCTCAACGGGCAGTACCCGTTCCATCAAATTGCTGTAACTGAGATTTTCGCCAATCAACATCAGGTCAATGTCACTGCCTGCATGCTCGTTTCCCTTGGCAATGGAGCCGTAAATAAATGCCCATACCAACTGATCAGACAGCGGAGACAAGGCTGTACGCAACTGCTCTGCAATACCAAAGGTCTTGCGCACTATCCCAAGCAGTTCTGCATAGATGGGGCACTCAGGGTTGGCTTGGTAGTGCGTCTGATTACCCCGCCGACTCATGGTGAGAATGCCTGCGCCATGCAGACGTTCCAGCTCACGCATCAGGCTGCCCTTGCCGACTTGCGCCCAGCGGGATATTTCATTGGCATAGAAGCTCTGATCCGGTTTGCCATACAGCATGCCCAGCACTTTTTGCTGAGTGGCGGTAAATAGGGCATCGCTGAGCGGGATGGCAGGCATGGCTGACTCTATAAGTCCCAAAAAGGGAACGATAGGTCCCTTTTTGGGAATTTTCAACTCTGCCGTGATTATGTAGTTTTCGATGGGCTTGCTTCCTTTCTTGTTTGAGCAGGTCGCCGCTTCAATACCTTTACCACATCATCGATCACTGCTTTGCTCATCGTCGTCAGGTAATGCGCCGCCCAGGCGTGGCGGTCGGAGTCTTGGGTGAAAGCGGCGTCCGCGGTCAGGGACTTGGCGAGGTACAGCAGGTCTGAGGCTTGCGCCAGGGCGTCGGCGATGGGGATATCGCGGCAGACGTGGAATAGCGGTTGATCTGAGAGATAGAGGAAAGGGGTGAAGCCGATAGTTTTTAGGTCTGAGGGTGAATTTGCTTTAGTCATGCATTGCTCCTGGGTTCTAGGAGCCGCCAAATTCGTTTCCAAGCGAATGGGTGACGGCCGTACGCAGGTTGGAAAACCGGGAACCTAGGAACCGGCACGCCCGAAGGCGTCCCACGCACAGCCGTCATAACTCAGGATCACAAAATACAAGCAATCATGATGAGGGCGCTGTTGCGGCTAGAGTTCAACGGGTTTCCAAGCCCGACCGCTGAAAGGTCAGCGACGTCCGGAGACTACTCCGTCAAAGAAAAGTGCAACAAGGCGGCAAAGTGCCCAAAAGCAAGATTCGGAGTTTGCCTACAAGGTCCTAAGGCGTCATCCGATAAAGCGAGACCTTAAGTAAACAAAACTAAACGTCAGACACGAAAAAGCCGCGTAAAAACGCGGCTTTCTTGTTTGGTGGGCCCACACGGACTTGAACCGTGGACCAAAGGATTATGAGTCCTCTGCTCTAACCAACTGAGCTATAGGCCCTCAGTAGGTCGCGGATTATAGCGACGGTTTCGCGGCTGTGCTATCCGAAAAAGCCATTACCGTTGTACGAAGAAACGTCGCGGCAAATTCTTCGGCGGGCAGGGGCAGGCTGACGATGTACCCCTGGATTTGCTCGCAGCCCTCATAGGCCAGGAATTGTTGCTGTGCCTGGGTCTCGACGCCTTCGGCAATCACGGTGAATTGCATGCTGCGGCCGAGGGCGATGATGGCGCGTACGATCGCCGCATCGTGGGGATCGTCCGGCAGGCCGCGAACGAAGGACTGGTCGATCTTGAGGATGTCCAGCGGCAGGCGCTTGAGGTAGCTCAGTGACGAGTAACCGGTGCCGAAGTCATCGATGGCCAGTTGCACGCCCAGCTTTTTGAGTTGATGCAGCACCGCCAGCGCTTCTTCGGCCTGGCTCATGATGAAGTTTTCGGTGATTTCCAGTTGCAGGAAGCCGGGGTTGAGGCCGTTGTCCTTGAGCAACTGTTCGATACGGCTCAGCAGGTTGGGTTGGCGCAATTGGGCGCCGGCCAGGTTGACCGACAGCGGGCCGGGGCTTTCGTACAGCCGGTGCCATTCGGCCATCTGCCGGCAGGCGGTTTCCAGGACCCAGTCGCCGATTTGCAGGATCATGCCGTTTTCTTCAGCCAGCGGGATGAAGTGTTCCCGCGGCACATCGCCAAAGGTCGGATGATGCCAGCGGATCAGGGCCTCGGCGCCGACCAGGCGGTAGTCTTCGAGGCTGATTTTCGGCTGGTAGCACAGGTGCAATTCGTTGCGCTCGATGGCGCGACGCAGTTCGTGTTCCAGTGCCACGCGTTCGCTGGCCTGGGCAGTGAGGTCGCGGGTGTAGCTTTCAACACGGTTGCGGCCCTTGGCCTTGGAGCGGTACATCGCGGCGTCGGCGTTCTTGATCAGTGTGGCAACGTCGCAGCCATCCTTGGGATAGAGGCTGGTGCCGATGCTGGCGCTGATGAAGAACTCGTGCTCACCGGCCTGGAACGGCGCGGCGAAGCAGTTGAGCAACTTGGTGGCGATGTTGTCGGCATCGCTGGACTGTTGCAGGCCAGGAAGCAGGATGATGAATTCGTCACCCCCCAGGCGCGCCACGGTGTCGATGTCACGCAACTGCTCCTTGAGGCGTACGGCAATGCCCTTGAGCAGCAGGTCGCCGACCGGATGGCCGAGGCTGTCGTTGATGTGCTTGAAGCGGTCCAGGTCGAGGAACAGCACCGCGCCCTGGCCGCCGTTCTCCTGCTGGTTGTTGAGCGCAGTGAGCAAGCGGCTTTCGAACAGCGTGCGGTTCGGCAGGCCGGTCAGCGGGTCGTGGTGCGCCTGGTAATCGAGTTTGGCCTGGGCGTGCTTGAGGCTGGAAATGTCGGCGAACACCGCGACAAAGTGGGTGATGAACTTGTCGCGGTTGCGCACGGCGCTGATGGTCAGCCAGCTCGGATAGAGCTCACCGTTCTTGCGCCGATTGGAAATCTCGCCCTGCCAATGACCTTCGGCGGTCAATTGATGCCACATGGCCGCGTAGAACGCGCTGTCATGCAGGCCCGAAGCGAGCAGTCGCGGCGTGTGACCCAGTGCTTCGCTTTCGCTGTAACCGGTAATTTCAGTGAACGCACGGTTGACCGCGCTGATGTGCTGTTGGGTATCGGTGATCAACACGCCTTCGGCGGTGCTCTCGAACACGGTGGCGGCCTGCTGCAGTTTTTCCTGCATCAGGTGGCGCTCGGTGATGTCCCTGGCGATGGTCAGCATGCAGTCTTCATCGCCAATCGGCAGCGGACGGCTGGACACTTCACAGAGGCGAATCTGCCCGTCGCTGCGGCGGATATGGCAACTGAAGTCGCGGACAAAGCCGTCGCGGTGCAGCAGGTCGAGCATTTGCTTGCGTTCATTGAGGTTGACCCAGATCCCCAGGTCCAGCGCCGAGCGATCCACCGACATGGCACTGTTGAATCCGGTGATGCGGCTAAAGCCCTCGTTGACTTCCATCAGCAAGCCATCGCTTTGCCGCGACAGTAGCAAGCCGTCGGGGGAGGCATGGAAGGCCTTGGCGAACTTTTCTTCGGACGTTTGCAGTTGCTGCTGGGTTTCCTTGAGCTGGGTGATGTCGCGCACCACGACCACCAGCGCCGGTGTCATGTCGAGGTCGAACGGTTCGGCGGAGATCAGGCCGGTAAACACCTGGCCGTTGCTGCGACGAAAGGGCATCTCCAGGTTGCGGATGCTGCCGGCCTGCAAACGTTGCAACAGGCCCGGCCCGACGCCGGGAATGCCCCAGATGTTCAGGTCGGTGGCGGTCAGGCCAATGACGTCCTCGGCCTTGAGGCCGATCTGTTCTTCGAATGCTTCGTTGACCTCCAGCAAGCAACCGTCGCTGAGGCGCGCGATCACCAGGATGTCGGGGCACTGCTGGAACACGGAGGCGAATTTCTGCTCCGACAGGCGCAGTGCTTCTTCGGTGCGCTTGGCGTCGGTGATGTCGATCATCAACCCGCGCATCACCGGCTCGTGGCCGTGTTCGATCAGGCTGACGATATCGCGCACCCAGAGGGTACGGCCGTCGGCGGTGATCACCCGGTAGTCGAGCCGGTGATCGCGACCGGCCAGCACTTCGTGATCGCAGAAAGTCTGGGCGCGGATCAGGTCGGCGGGGTGAATGATGTTGCGCCAGAAGCCGGGAATCAGCCAATGGGAGAGGGGATAGCCGAGCAGGTCTTCGGCGTGGGGCGATACATAGCTGTAGGTGTAGTCGGTGACCTTGGCTTCCCAGGCGATGGCCGACAGGCTCTCGACCAGGCCGCGGTAGTGGTATTCGCTGCTGCGCAGTTCCTGTTCAAGATCGACCCGGCGGGCGATTTCCGAGCTCAAGCGGCGGTTGATGCGGATAACCGCGGCCAGTACGAGGGTCAGCACCAGCAGTCCGGGCAGGCCGTATACCAGCAGGTCATTCCAGAACGTTCGATGATCGAGGACGTTACCGACCCAATGCTCCTGGATCGCACTGATTTCGGCGGGGCTCATGTCCGCCAGGACTTTGTCGAGAATGCCGACGAGCATGGTGTTGTCGCGAGGTACAGCCATGGCCAGTTGATAGCGATAGGGCGTTTCACCGCTGACATACAGCCCGTCGAGCTTGAGCTGGCGCAGGCTCCAGACGCTCGATGCCAGGTCGCCCACGACTGCATCCACTGCGTCGGTGGCCAGTGCCTGCAACGCCGAGCTGACGTTGGGCATCGCCACCAGGTTCAGGTCGGGATTGTGGGTGCGCAGCAGTTCGTGGGGAGCGTAGTTCTCCACCACGGCGATTTTCAGACCGTACAGGTCTTGCAGGTTATGTGGTTGGGGGCCTCCGACATGGGCCAGGATGACAATCGGGAAGTCCAGGTAAGGGCGGGTGAACGACAGGTAGTTCTGGCGTTCCGGCGTCGACATGATGCCCGGCAGCAGATCGATTTTGCCCTTTTTGGCTTGTTCCAGAACGATGGTCCAACTGACCGGCTCGATCGGCGTGAGCCTGGTCCCCAGCCTTTTTCGGATGACCTCGATGTAATCCGCGGCAAGGCCCTGATAGCGGCCCTCATCGTCACGGAACTCGAAAGGCGGCCACGACGCATCGACACCCAGGCGCAATTCCGGGTGAGCCGCCAGCCAGCTACGTTCATCGTCAGTGAGAGTCAGAGCGCCAGCCGTTGCGGTCCAGGTCATCAGCGACAGCAAAAAAAGCACGGTCGGCAGTCTGGGCATAACGGTCTCGTTATGGCTCGGGGGAATGTTTCGAGTGTAGACGGGCTAGGGGCGGAGGGGGAGGTGCTGAGATATTAATCTGCCATAAAACAAAACCCCCGGCCTGGGCCGGGGGTTCTGGTATCACTCGTCGAGGAAGGAGCGCAGATGCTCGCTTCTCGTCGGGTGGCGCAGCTTGCGCAGCGCCTTGGCTTCGATCTGACGAATCCGCTCACGGGTCACGTCGAACTGCTTACCAACCTCCTCGAGGGTGTGGTCGGTATTCATGTCGATGCCGAAGCGCATGCGCAGTACCTTGGCTTCACGGGCAGTGAGGCCGGACAGCACTTCGCGAGTCGCTTCTTTAAGGCTCTCAACGGTTGCAACATCGATTGGCGACTGCATGGTCGAGTCTTCGATGAAGTCACCCAGATGGGAGTCTTCGTCATCACCGATCGGGGTTTCCATGGAGATCGGCTCTTTAGCGATCTTCAATACCTTGCGGATCTTGTCCTCAGGCATTTCCATGCGTTCGCCCAGCTCTTCCGGGGTCGGTTCGCGACCCATTTCCTGCAGCATCTGGCGGGAAATGCGGTTGAGCTTGTTGATCGTCTCGATCATGTGCACCGGAATACGGATGGTGCGGGCCTGGTCGGCGATCGAGCGAGTGATCGCCTGACGGATCCACCAGGTGGCATAAGTCGAGAACTTGTAGCCGCGACGGTATTCGAACTTGTCTACCGCTTTCATCAAGCCGATGTTGCCTTCCTGGATCAGATCGAGGAATTGCAGGCCACGGTTGGTGTACTTCTTGGCGATCGAGATCACCAGACGCAGGTTGGCTTCAACCATCTCTTTCTTCGCGCGGCGGGCCTTGGCCTCACCGATCGACATACGACGGTTGATGTCCTTGATTTCAGCGATGGTCAAACCGGTTTCGGTTTCCAGCGCGGTCAGCTTCTGCTGGCAACGGATGATGTCCGGCTGCAGACGACCAATGGCTTCAGCGTATTTGCTTTTGCCTTTGGCCAGGGCATCACTCCAGCTTTCGTCGACTTCGTTGCCCGGGAACTGGCGCAGGAAGTCTGCACGCGGCATGCGTGCATCACGAACGCAGAGCTGCATGATTGCGCGCTCTTGCTGACGCAGGCGATCCAGAGCACTGCGAACACGCTCGACCAGGCCTTCGAATTGCTTCGGAACCAGCTTGATCGGCATGAACAGTTCGGCCAGGGCCAACAACTCGGCAATCGTTGCCTTGTTGTTGCGACCGTGCTTTTTCAGCGCCTTGCGGGTGATTTCCATCTGATCGGCCACAGCGCCGAAGCGCTGGGCAGCGATGACCGGATCCGGACCGCTTTCGGCTTCTTCTTCGTCATCGGAAGATTCGGCTTCATCGTCGTCGGTGTCGTCATCCGCTTTCACGGCTTTCGCATCGATCGGCGGCGGCACTTCTGCCGCAGGCGGCGCGATGCCGTCGTCCGGGTCGATATAACCGCTCAGAACGTCGGACAGGCGACCACCTTCGGTGGTGACGCGGGTGTACTCGGAGAGAATATGATCAACCGTGCCAGGGAAGTGCGCGATTGCGCTCATCACTTCACGGATGCCCTCTTCAATACGCTTGGCGATTTCAATTTCGCCTTCACGAGTGAGGAGCTCCACCGTACCCATTTCGCGCATGTACATGCGCACCGGGTCGGTAGTGCGACCAATGTCGGTCTCGACCGCAGCCAACGCTGCAGCGGCCTCTTCGGCTGCGGCTTCGTCGGTATCGGCGTCGGCCAGCATAAGGGAATCCTTATCTGGCGCAACCTCGAATACGTTGATCCCCATGTCATTGATCATGCGGATGATGTCTTCCACCTGTTCCGGATCTGAAATATCCTCCGGCAGGTGGTCGTTGACCTCCGCGTAAGTCAGGTAGCCCTGCTCACGACCAAGTGTGATCAACTCTTTGATACGAGACTGCTGTTGCGCTTTTCCGGACATAACACCCTATCCACTGAAGGTCTTGGCGGGCAAAAAACAAGCCGAGGATTATACCTGAGCTATGACCTCACGCGCCAGTTGAGGTCGGGTTTGATGCGGAAACATTGCGACTCAAGAGGTCGCGCAGTTGATTTTTTTCTTCGCTGGTCAATTCGCTTTGACGCGCTTTTCGCAGAAGTTGTTCCAGGTTTCGCTCGCGTTGGCGGGCTGACAAGCTAGTAATGGTGTCGAAAAACTGTTGTTCAAGGTTATCTCCATCAATCAGCCATTCCTTTTCCGCCAGGGCCTTGAGCAAACGGCCTTGTTCTGTGCCGTGCCAGCGGGCAATCAGCTGAATTGAGTTTAGCTTGGGATTCTTCTGCACGGCTTCGAGCAGCGCCACCAGCAATTGTGTGTTGGTGTGATCCTCGGCGGCGAAGTGCCCGGCATCCTCGACTTTTTCGGCCAGCTGCGGGTGATGCAGTAGCGTGCGCAAGGCGGCGAGGGTCGGCGGTTCTACGGCGGCGGGCACCCGTGGCGCGCGGGGTTGATCACGATCACCGCCGCGTTTGCCATTCTTGTCCCAGGGTTTCTTGTCCCATTTCTTGCCTCCTGCACCGGGTTTCTTCGGCGTCCATTCCTGCTGCGGCACATACATTTCCTGTGCCTGCGGCTGATGATAGTCGCTGTAATCGGGCATTGCGTCGTAATCGATGCCCGGATCGTACGCCGGCGGTGCTTCCTGCGGGGCGCTTTGGGCCAGCTGGCTCACCGCTTCGCCACTCAGGCCGGTGATTTCGCTCAGGCGCTGGCGCATCAAGATGCGCAGGTTCGCGCCCGGGACTTTGTCGATCAGCGGCGCGGCGAGGGTGGCCATGTGGGCCTTGCCCTCGAGCGAGCGAGGATCGGCTTCTTCCGTCAGTTGCTGGAAGAAGTAATCGGCCAGTGGCTGCGCGTGCTGGTTGATGCGTGCGCGAAAGGCATCGGTGCCTTCGGAGCGCACCAGGGTGTCCGGATCCTCGCCCTCGGGCAGGAACAGGAAGCGCGCGCGGCGCCCGTCCTGCAGGCTCGACAGTGTCGCCTCCAGTGCCCGCCATGCAGCGTTGCGGCCGGCCTGGTCGCCGTCGAAGCAGAACAGCACGTTGGGCACCACGCGAAACAGTCGCTTTAGGTGTTCTTCGCTGGTGGCGGTGCCCAGGGTCGCGACAGCATTGCGCAGGCCTTGCTGGGCCAGGGCAATGACGTCCATGTAACCCTCGACGACGATGATCTCGTCGAGATTGCGGTTGGTCTTGCGCGCTTCATAAAGGCCGTAGAGTTCCTGGCCTTTATGGAACACCGGGGTTTCCGGGGAGTTCAGGTACTTCGGCTTGTCGTCGCCCAGTACCCGGCCGCCAAAGGCGATGACACGCCCGCGACTGTCGCGGATGGGGAACATCACGCGGTCGCGAAAGCGGTCGTAACGTTTGCCGCTTTCGGCGTTTTCGATCAGCAGGCCGGCGTCGATCATGGCCTTTTGTTGCAGGGTGTCGCTGCTCAAGTGCTTGAACAGGTTGTCCCAGCCCGGCGGTGCAAAACCGAGGCCGAAGTCCCTGGCGATTTCGCCGGTCAGCCCGCGACCTTTCAGGTAGTCCACGGCGGCTTTGCGCGATGGATGGCTTTTCAGGGCCTGGCGATAAAAATCGGCGGCGGCGCTGAGTAGCGGATACAGCGGCGAATCGGTCGGCTGTCGCGGTTTGTGCGGTCGGCCGCTTTCTTCGCGGGGGATTTCCATGCCGGCGGCTTTGGCCAGTTCTTCGACAGCCTGGACGAAATCCAGGTTGTCGTGGTCCATGATGAAGCCGAGGGCGTTGCCGCCAGCGCCGCAGCCAAAGCAGTAATAGAACTGCTTGTCGGGGCTGACGCTGAACGATGGCGTCTTTTCCTTGTGGAACGGGCAGCAGGCGGTGTGGTTCTTGCCGGCTTTTTTCAGCTGCAGGCGCGAGCTGACCACATCGACGATGTCGGTGCGGTTCAGAAGGTCGTCAATGAAGCTCTGGGGAATTAGCCCGGCCATGGCGTTCTCGTCATCTGCGCTGAAAGGAACCCGAAACGAACGGCGACCGAACGGCGGTCATTGTTTGAGGCGCGCAAAATGTGCGGCTCGACCAGTGTCGTCTGCGTAATCGCTGTCGGGAAGTGTATCTGCCGAAAGTCCACTGACGTTAATGCCTATCAGTATTCGACTGTTTGAATGTATTGCGCTGAATCCGCTGCAGCCAATTGTCGGCCTCGGATAGCTCATCATCTGGCACGCAAGCAGGTGCCTTGGGCTGATCGTCGTGAGAGGAATCAGTGGGTGTGCTCGTCAGTAGCCTTGAAAGGCTCGTCAGAAAAGACGTGCACCGCTGGCAAAAGAGCCAGGTCTGACGCGATGAAGCAGATTTGTCTCGGTCGCATCTGCGGCTTTGACGGTGAAGCATCAAGCGTTTTACGCAAATGCCATAAGCCCGGCTGAGGGCCGGGCTTGGCAGAAGCTTGCTACGATCGTCTGTGTATTAGTACAGACGAACGGCGCGGCGCTGTTCGCGCTGAACTTTCTTGGCGTGACGCTTAACAGCGGCTGCTGCTTTGCGCTTACGCTCAGAAGTTGGCTTCTCGTAAAATTCGCGGCTACGAACTTCAGCCAGTACACCGGCTTTTTCGCAGGAGCGCTTGAAACGACGCAGAGCTACGTCGAAGGGTTCGTTCTCTTTTACTTTGACGGCTGGCATCCAGAGCTACCTTCATTCATTACCGGGGTCAACATCCTCGCGGCAAAAGAGCACTTGAAGACGTCGGTTTTTAAGGGTTGCGGATGTTAACCCCTCAACGCTCGGAATGCAAAGCCTCTGATCGAAAACCGCTGGTCGGGGCATCACGCGACGACTATTATGCGCGCCTTCGAATTCAGCCTAAACAAGGCGCAAACCCATGCTAGTACTGGGATTAGAAACCTCCTGCGACGAAACCGGCGTCGCATTATATGACAGTGAACGCGGGCTGCTGGCCGATGCGCTGTTCAGTCAGATCGACCTGCATCGCGCCTATGGTGGCGTGGTGCCGGAGCTGGCTTCGCGCGATCACGTCAAACGCATGCTGCCCTTGATTCGTCAGGTGTTGGCCGAGGCCGACTGCGTGCCGACCGAGATCGATGCGATCGCCTACACCGCGGGTCCTGGCCTGGTGGGGGCTTTGCTGGTGGGGGCTTCCTGCGCTCAGGCGCTGGCCTTTGCCTGGGGCATTCCGGCCCTTGGCGTGCACCACATGGAAGGCCATTTGCTGGCGCCGATGCTGGAGTCGCAACCGCCGGAATTTCCGTTCGTCGCTTTGTTGGTCTCGGGTGGCCATACGCAGCTGGTTCAGGTCGACGGAATCGGTCAGTACACGCTCTTGGGCGAGACCCTGGACGACGCTGCCGGCGAAGCCTTCGACAAGACGGCCAAGATGATGGGTCTCAATTATCCGGGCGGACCGGAGATTGCTCGCCTTGCAGAGCAGGGCGTTGCAGGACGTTTCGTCTTCCCGCGTCCGATGTGTGACCGTCCGGGCCTGGATTTCAGCTTCAGCGGACTGAAAACCTTCGCATTGAACACCTGGCAGCAGTGTGTCAGCGCCGGGGACGACGGCGAGCAAGCCCAATGCGACATCGCGCTGGCGTTCCAGCAGGCCGTGGTAGAGACTTTGACCATCAAGTGCAAGCGTGCCCTGAAAGCCGCCGGCATGAAGCGCCTGGTGATCGCAGGGGGCGTCAGCGCCAACAAGGCGTTGCGCGTTTCCCTGGAAAAAATGCTCGGCGACATGAAGGGCGATGTGTTTTATGCCCGTCCGCAGTTCTGCACCGATAACGGCGCGATGATCGCCTTTGCCGGCTGCCAGCGTTTGCAGGCCGGACAGCGCGAAAGCCTGGCGATCAGTGTTCAGGCGCGTTGGCCGATGGAGCAGTTGTCGC
The DNA here is from genome assembly GCF_054668285.1 of Pseudomonas sp. S2_H10. Lineage (NCBI taxonomy): Bacteria > Pseudomonadati > Pseudomonadota > Gammaproteobacteria > Pseudomonadales > Pseudomonadaceae > Pseudomonas > Pseudomonas sp. S2_H10. The sequence continues at coordinate 3,079,386 of NZ_CP162754.1, read as the reverse complement.
CGTTGTGATGAGCGGCGCTCATGCCGGGCAACTAAAAATGCCGTTCGCGCCCGGCAAACAGGTCGCGTAGATTGCCGCGATGACGCCAGACGATCAGCCCGGTCAGCGTGCTCATCGGCAGCAGGGCCGCCGGTTCTTGCCAGGCCAGCAACGGCAGGGTCAGCGGTGTGGCGATCAAGGCGGCCAGGGAGCTGGTGCGGGTCAGGTAGAACGTCAGGAGCCAGGCGCAGACCGCCAGAAGGGCTGCGGGCGGGTACAGTCCCAGCAGCATGCCGGCAGCGGTGGCGACACCCTTGCCGCCGCGAAAGCGAAAGTACAACGGGAACAGGTGGCCGATGACGGCATAGACGCCGATCCAGGCCTGTTCCTGCTGCGAAAGGCCCGCAAGACGCGCAATCAGTACCGGCAGCAGGCCTTTGCAAAGGTCGCCGAGCAGGGTCAGGATGGCGAGTTTCTTGCCGGCCAGGCGCAACATGTTGGTGGCGCCGGCATTGCCCGATCCACTCATTCGCGGATCGGGGTTACCGGTCAGGCGGCTGAGCAAAATGGCGAAGGACAGAGAGCCGAGCAGGTAGGCGAGGATCGCCAATAACCAAAACATGCTAACTATTCCGGGCGAGGAAGCCCTGATTCTAACGGCGCATTGCGCCCTTGTCGTGTAGCGGAGAGAAGTGCTTGGACAGAGTGTTTATCGAGGGCCTGGAAGTCGACACGGTGATCGGTGCCTACGACTGGGAACGAGGCATCCGACAGTGCTTGCGTCTTGATCTGAGCTTCGCCTGGGATAACCGCCCGGCCGCGGCCGGTGATGACCTGACCCTGGCGCTCGACTACGCCAGTGTTTCCTCGCGCATCCAGGCATTTGCCGAGCAGGCGCAGTTCCAACTGGTCGAGACCTTTGCCGAACGCCTGGTTGAAGTGCTGATGAGCGAATTCAAGATCACCTGGATGCGCCTGAAGCTGACCAAGCCCGGCGCGGTCCCGGCTGCCAGCGGCGGTGTGGGCGTGGAGATCGAGCGCGGATGTCGCTGACTCAGGTGTACCTCGGGCTCGGTAGCAATATCGAGCGTGAAACTCATTTGCGGGCGGGGCTCGATGCGTTGGCGTCGTTCCTTGTGGATATCCGCTGTTCGGCGGTGTTCGAAAGCCAGCCTGTGGGCATCAAGAGCGGGCCTTTCTTCAATTTCGTGGTGTCGGCATATACCGATTTACCGCTGATGGAGCTCGACCGTCGATTGAAGTTCATCGAGGCGGATAACGGTCGTTATGCGCCGGATCGCCGAGGTTTGCCGCTGGATATCGACGTGTTGTTGTTCGGTGATCTGGTGGGCAACTTCGATGGCCTGATCTTGCCGCGGGCAGAAATCCTGAAAAATGCGTTCGTTCTGTGGCCGTTGTCGTTGATTGCGCCGGATCGGATGCACCCGGGTGTAGGCAAGAGCTTTGCGACCTTGTGGGGTGAAGCGCAGATCGATCAGGTGTTGGCGCCGGTGGCTTTCGAATGGCGCGGTGAGCAACTGACACCTTCAGATTTGTTGTGACAGTGATGACGCCATCGCGGGCAAGCCCGCTCCCACAGGGTTTGCGTAAACCTGTGGGAGCGAGCCTGCTCGCGAAGCTTTTCAGATCGACGCGGTCTCTTTGTAGGCTTTCAAGGCTTTTAGCCGCTCGCGCTTGATCGCTTCCCCCAACTCCGGCCCCTTGAAGCCTTTCTCCAGCAGCGGCTGGACCGCCACGCTACGAGCCGCAGATGCCGCGCCGCGTAAATAATCCGCCTGTGGATAACGTCTTTGTTCCAGTCCTTTGCGTCCACGCGCATCCATCTCGCATGCCGCGATGAACTCCTCGAAGCGCTGTGGCCGACGGTAAACGTCGAAGCTTTGCAGCAATTCCAGCAGAGTCGATGGTTTGAGTTCAAGGGCGCGATGCCCGTGGGTGTGATATTCGCCCACCAGTAACGCCAGTTCCTGGCAGTCCCTGGGTACCTTGAAGCGTTCATTGACCGCTTTGATCAGCTTCAGGCCCTTGAACTCATGAGCGATGTGCCGCGGCCATTCTTCCTCTGGCGTCAGGCCCTTGCCCAGATCGTGCAGCAGGCAGGCCCAGCGTACGGTCAGCGGCTGCTTGTGCAGGGCTGCTTGCTGCAAAACGCTCAGGGTATGCGTGCCGGTATCGATTTCCGGGTGGTGGGCCGGGGGTTGCGGAACACCAAATAGCGCGTCGACCTCCGGCATCAGTACCTTGAGTGCGCCGCATGCACGCAGAACCTCGACAAACACCTGTGGCTGATCCTCCATCAGGGCGCGAGAAATTTCTTTCCAGCTGCGCTCCGGGGTCAGCGCCTCAAGCTCGCCTGACTCGCTGAGTTGGCGCATCAGCGCCAGGGTTTCCGGGGCTACGGTAAAACCCAAGGTCGCATACCGCGCCGCGAAGCGGGCGACACGCAGGACCCTGAGGGGATCTTCGGCAAATGCCGGGGAAACATGACGAAGCAGGCGCGCTTCGAGATCACGCTGGCCGTGGTAGGGGTCGGTCAGGTTCTGCTGATCGTCTTCGGCCATGGCGTTGATGGTCAGGTCGCGACGGATCAGGTCTTCTTCGAGGGTGACTTCCGGGCTGGCGTGGAAAGTGAACCCGCCGTAGCCGCGCCCGCTTTTGCGCTCGGTGCGGGCGAGGGCGTACTCCTCACCGCTTTTTGGATGAAGGAACACCGGGAAATCCGCGCCTACCGGGCGAAAGCCCTTGGCGAGCATTTCTTCGGTGGTGGCGCCGACCACGACCCAGTCGATATCGGTAACCGGTTTGCCCAGCAGGCGATCGCGTACCGCGCCGCCGACTTTATAAATACGCATGAAAAACCTCCGTTAGCTCGACAGGATAACCGCTGCATCGAGCTTGCGGAGGCACAAGCCTGATCAAAGATGGATGACGGCCAGGTCCAGTCGGCCGTAATCACCTTCGCTGTGCTCGTTTCTGGGCGGCACATGATGGGTTTTCATCACGGTTTCCCCTTGCAGGGTTTCCAGGTGAATGTCGAAGCCCCAGAGGCGGTGCAGGTGTTTGAGCACTTCTTCGGTGGACTCGCCCAACGGTTTGCGGTCGTGTTGCTGGTGGCGCAGGGTGAGGGAGCGGTCACCACGCCGGTCAATGCTGTAGATCTGCACGTTGGGTTCGCGATTGCCCAGGTTGTACTGGGCGGCCAGGGTTTCACGAATGATGCGATAACCGTCTTCGTCGTGAATCGCCGGCACCAGCAGGTCGTCCTTCTGGTCATCATCGAGAATGCTGAACAATTTCAGGTCGCGGATTACCTTGGGTGACAGGTACTGCAGGATGAAGCTCTCATCCTTGAAGCTGCTCATGGCGAACTTGATGGCTGCCAGCCAGTCCGTACCGGCAATGTCAGGGAACCAGCGCCGGTCTTCCTCGGTGGGTTCCTCGCACATGCGCCGGATATCACGGTACATGGCAAATCCCAGCGTATAAGGGTTGATGCCGCTGTAATAAGGGCTGTCGAAACCAGGCTGGAACACCACGCTCGTGTGAGACGTCAGGAACTCCATCATGAAGCCGTCGGTGACCAGGCCTTCGTCGTACAGGTCGTTCATCAGGGTGTAGTGCCAGAATGTGGCCCAGCCCTCGTTCATCACCTGGGTCTGACGCTGTGGATAAAAATACTGGGCGATCTTGCGCACGATGCGCACGATTTCCCGCTGCCACGGTTCCAGCAGCGGCGCATGTTTTTCGATGAAGTACAGGATGTTTTCCTGAGGTTCGGCGGGGAAGCGTGCGTTATCCTTGTCGCTGTACTTGTCCGCGCCTTTGGGGATGGTGCGCCACAGATCGTTGATCTGTTTCTGCAAGTGCTCCTCCCGGTCCTTTTGCCGGCGACGTTCTTCTTCCGCGGAAATCGGGTAGGGGCGTTTGTAGCGGTCGACTCCATAATTCATCAGGGCGTGGCAGGAATCGAGCAGGTCCTCGACCGCGTCGATACCGTGGCGCTCCTCGCATTGCATGATGTACTGCTTGGCAAACACCAGGTAATCGATGATCGAGCTGGCGTCGGTCCAGGTGCGGAACAGGTAATTGCCTTTGAAAAAGCTGTTGTGGCCGTAGCAGGCATGGGCCACCACCAGCGCCTGCATGCAAATGGTGTTTTCTTCCATCAGGTAGGCGATGCACGGGTCGGAGTTGATCACGATCTCGTACGCCAGGCCCATCTGGCCGCGGGTGTAGGATTTTTCAGTGCTCAGGAAGTGCTTGCCGTAGGACCAGTGGTGATAACCCAGCGGCATACCGACGGAGGCGTAGGCATCCATCATCTGTTCAGCTGTGATTACTTCGATCTGGTTGGGGTAGGTGTCGAGGGCGTAGCCGGCCGCAATACGGCTGATTTCGCGGTCGTACGCCTGGATCAGCTCGAATGTCCATTCGGAGCCGGTGGAAATGGGTTGGCGCTTCTGCTCTTTGGCGGTCATGTCACTAACCTGCGCTGGAAGAGTTCACGGAAGACCGGATAGATATCCCCGGCCGAGACCAGTTGTTGCTGGGCAAAAGTGTCGGAAAAGGCTTCGGCGATGCGCTCGTACTCGAACCACAGGGCCTGGTGTTCGCGCGGGGTGATCTCAACGTAAGTGTAGTACTGCACGAATGGCATGATCTGGTTGATCAGGATGTCGCGGCAGATCGGAGAGTCGTCGTTCCAGTTGTCACCGTCGGAGGCCTGGGCGGCGTAGATGTTCCACTCGTTGCTCGGATAACGCTCGGCCATGATCTCCTGCATCAGCTTCAGGGCGCTGGAGACGATGGTGCCGCCGGTCTCCCGGGAGTAGAAAAACTCCTCTTCATCCACTTCGCGGGCGCTGGTGTGATGGCGGATGAACACGACGTCGATCTTGTCGTAGTTTCGCTTGAGAAACAGGTACAGCAGGATAAAGAAACGCTTGGCGATGTCCTTGGTCGCCTGGGTCATCGAGCCGGACACGTCCATCAGGCAGAACATCACCGCCTTGGAGCTGGGGTTGGGTTGCTTGATGAGCAGGTTGTACTTGAGGTCGAATGTGTCGAGAAACGGTACGCGGTGAATGCGCGCGCTGAGTTTTTCGATTTCCGCTTCGATTTCCTGAATATCGCCGAAGTTGTCTGGTTCTTCCTGCTTGAGTCGCAGAAGTTCTTCTTTGGCTTCACGCAGTTTTGCCCGGCTGCTGCCGGACAGGGCGATCCGTCGGGCGTGGGCTGAACGCAGGGTGCGGATGATGTTGATCCGCGATGGGTTGCCCTCATTGCTGATGCCGGCGCGTACGGTCTTGAAGGTATCGGTGCCGGTCAGGTTGCGCTTGACCAGGTTTGGCAGTTCGAGATCCTCGAACATGAATTCGAGGAACTCTTCCTGGGTGATCTGGAAGACGAACTCGTCCATCCCTTCACCGGAGTTGCCGGCCTTGCCGGGACCACGACCGCCACCGCCTCCCGGTGGGCGGGCGATATGTTCGCCAGTGGTGAATTCCTTGTTGCCCGGGTGCACGACAGTCTGTTTGCCACCGCGCCCGTGGTGAAGCACCGGCTCGTCGATATCGCGCCCGGGAATGCTGATTTGTTCGCCGTGTTCCATATCGGTAATGGAACGCCGACTGACCGCCTCTTCGACAGCCTTTTTAATGTGATCACGGTAGCGCCGCAGAAACCGCTGCCGGTTCACCGTGCTTTTATTCTTGCCATTGAGACGTCGGTCGATCACATAGCTCATGACTGCTCCTTAGAAGCTGTCCTGAAAGGGGCGAGCGGTGATGCAGCATCGAACCGAGAGCCGAGGGATATTGAACGCTCCCCCAAGCGCTTTGGATGCTGCCTGAACTCGCTACCGACTTTCGAACACCTTCCAGAGGCCTGTGTAACAGAAAAAGCGCACACAGGTCTCTGGCTGACGACAACCGGTCTGACCGGCAGCGGGTTATTGTGATTTTCTGACCCGCAGGTACCACTCGGACAGCAGTCGTACCTGTTTGTCGGTGTAGCCCCGCTCGACCATCCGTGTGACGAAGTCGTTGTGTTTCTGCTGGTCCTCTTTGCTGGCCTTGGCATTGAAGCTGATGACTGGCAGCAGGTCCTCGGTGTTGGAGAACATTTTCTTCTCGATGACCACCCGCAGTTTTTCGTAGCTGAGCCAGGTCGGGTTCTTGCCGTTGTTGTTGGCCCGGGCGCGCAGTACGAAGTTGACGATTTCGTTGCGGAAATCCTTCGGATTGCTGATGCCGGCCGGTTTTTCGATTTTCTCCAGTTCTTCGTTCAAGGCGACGCGGTTGAGGATTTCGCCGGTTTCCGGGTCGCGGTATTCCTGGTCCTGGATCCAGAAGTCGGCGTACAGCACGTAGCGATCGAAGATGTTCTGGCCGTACTCGCTGTAGGACTCGAGGTAGGCGGTCTGGATCTCCTTGCCGATGAATTCGATGTAGCGCGGTGCCAGGTATTCCTTGAGGAAGCGCAGATAGCGTTCGCGGGTCTCGGCCTGGAACTGTTCCTGTTCGATCTGTTGTTCCAGCACGTAGAGCAGATGCACCGGGTTGGCGGCGATTTCGTGCGGATCGAAGTTGAACACCTTCGACAGGATCTTGAACGCGAAACGGGTCGACAGACCATTCATGCCTTCGTCGACACCGGCGTTGTCGCGGTATTCCTGGATCGACTTGGCTTTCGGATCCGTGTCCTTGAGGTTCTCGCCGTCGTACACGCGCATCTTCGAGTAGATGTTGGAGTTTTCCGGCTCTTTAAGGCGCGAGAGCACGGTGAACTGGGCCAGCATCTTCAGGGTGTCCGGCGCGCAGTGCGCCTTGGCCAGCGAGCTGTTGAACAGCAGCTTGTCGTAGATCTTCACTTCGTCACTGACCCGCAGGCAGTACGGCACCTTGACGATGTAGATCCGGTCGATGAAGGCTTCGTTGTTCTTGTTGTTGCGGAAGGTGTGCCACTCCGATTCGTTGGAGTGGGCCAGCAGGATCCCGGTGAACGGAATCGCGCCGAGGCCTTCGGTGCTGTTGTAGTTACCTTCCTGGGTGGCGGTCAGCAGTGGGTGCAGCACCTTGATCGGTGCCTTGAACATCTCCACGAACTCCATCAGACCCTGGTTGGCCCGGCACAGGGCGCCCGAGTAGCTGTAGGCGTCGGCGTCGTTCTGCGGGAATTCCTCCAGTTTGCGGATATCGACCTTGCCCACCAGCGCCGAGATGTCCTGGTTGTTTTCGTCGCCCGGTTCGGTCTTGGCCACGGCGATCTGGTTGAGGATCGACGGGTAGAGTTTCACCACGCGGAATTGACTGATGTCACCACCGAATTCGGCCAGGCGCTTGGTTGCCCAAGGCGACATGATGGTGTTGAGGTAGCGCCGTGGAATGCCAAAATCTTCCTCGAGGATCGCTCCATCTTCAGTGGAGTTGAACAGACCCAGGGGCGACTCGAACACCGGCGAGCCCTTGATCGCATAGAAGGGCACTTTTTCCATCAACTGTTTCAGCTTCTCGGCCAGGGACGATTTACCGCCACCGACAGGGCCGAGCAGATAAAGGATTTGTTTCTTCTCTTCCAGGCCTTGAGCGGCGTGGCGGAAATACGACACGATCTGGTCGATGCATTCTTCCATCCCGTGGAAGTCTTCAAAGGCCGGATAGCGACGGATTACCTTGTTGGAGAAGATGCGCGACAGTCTCGAGTTGGTCGAGGTGTCGAGCAGTTCCGGTTCACCGATGGCCAGCAGCAGACGCTCGGCGGCGGAAACGTAGGCGCTGCGGTCTTTTTTGCACAGCTCAAGATACTCTTGCAGAGAGAGTTCTTCCTGGCGTGTGGACTCGAAGCGTTGTTGGAAGTGGCTAAAGATACTCATGACGTCACCTCGCTCGATACGTGGAGCCGACGCCGGATCACTCAGTCGATGCTGGCAGCAACCGAACAGGCGATTGCTGTTTACCCCCCAGAACTCTCCCGGAGTTGACTACCCCGAAAGCTACTCCCGATGACCCGTGCGCCGGTGTACCGGCTCTCCCCTGTTTTGGATGGCCTGGGCTTAAGGATAGTTGGGAATTCGGGAGGTAAAGGCGAGATACGTAATTTGTTGTGGCAGACCGTTCGTCTGCCACCACGCGAGCCCGCGGGAGCCGGGGCCTGCAACGTTACAAAAAAATTATTCGGACGTGCCTTGCGCCGTTTCCGCAGGATAGGTCGTACGCCACAACTCGAATCCGCCATCCATGCTGTACACGTCGGAGAAGCCCTGGCTGATCAGGTAGGCAGCCGCGCCCTGGCTGGAGTTGCCGTGATAGCAGACCACCACGGTGGGGGCGTCGAGGTCGGCGCCCTGGATGAAGGCGTGCAGGGAATGATTGTCCAGATGCCTGGAGCCTGCGATGTGCAGGGCGGCAAAAGTGGCCGGGTCGCGGACGTCGACCACCACTGCGCCTTGTTCACGCAGGGCTTGGGCCTGTTCCGGGGGAATACGTTTGAATTCGCTCATGGCGGGCTCCTGTGGCTCGGCAGAATGGGCAGTTTAGCGCGGTGCGCTGGCTGGCGATGTTTGGGGAATGGTTGAGGCGACTGGCGGCACGGCATGACCGTGTTCGTCGCATTTGCAGGACAGGCGCTCAAAGCTGTCGACGTTCATCAGGGTCAGGGCGCCGCCCCAGACACAGCCGGTGTCGAGGGCCGAGATGCCCGGCTCATTGATGTTGCCTTCCAGTGCTGCCCAGTGACCGAAGATGATTTTTACATCACGGGTCTTGCGTTCCTTGTGCTGGAACCAGGGTTTGTAGCCTGGTGGGGCGCTATCGAGGCCTTCCTTGCTCTTGAGGTCGAGCTTGCCTTCGGCGGTGCAGAAACGCATACGGGTGAAATAGTTGGTGATCACCCGCAGGCGGGTCACGCCTTTGAGGTCGCTGTCCCATTTCGCCGGATCGTTGCCGTACATGCCATCGAGGTAAGGCGGCAGCAGGTTGTCGTCACGCAGGGCAGTCTCGACTTCGGCGGCACACTTCAAGGCTTTGCGCAGCGACCACTGGGGTGGAATGCCGGCATGGACCAGTGCAACGTTGCGCTGTTCGTCGTAGTGCAGGAGCTTTTGCTGGCGCAGCCATTCGAGCAGCTCGGCGCTATCGGGCGCTTCGATGATCTCGCGCAGGGTATCGGCCTTCTTCAGGCGTTCGATGTTGCGTCCGGCCGCCAGCAGGTGCAGGTCGTGGTTGCCGAGCACGCACACCAGCGATTCGCGGATGCTGTAGAGGTAGCGCAGGGTTTCCAGAGACTCCGGGCCACGATTGACCAAGTCGCCGACCAGCCACAGGCGATCACGTTGAGGGTCGAACGCTACTTTCTTGAGCAGGCATTGCAGGGCCTGAAGGCAGCCTTGCAGGTCGCCGACAGCGTAGGTTGCCATCAGTGCAGGGCTCCGGGCACCGCCAGGCGGAAGGGCGCGATGATGGCATCGAAATGTTTGCCGTCGTCGCAAAGCATCTGGTAGGTGCCTTGCATGGTGCCGACCTTGGTGCTCATGACCGTGCCGCTGCTGTAGGTGTGGCTCTTGCCCGGGTCGATCAGCGGTTGCTGGCCTACCACGCCTGCGCCGCGCACTTCTTCGACATGCCCGTCGCCATCGGTGATGACCCAGTGCCGTGAAAGCAGCTTGGCGGGCAATTCGCCATTATTTTGCACGGTGATGGTGTAGGCGAAGGCAAAACGGTCGTGCTCGGGTTGCGATTGTTCTGCCAGATAGCGGGTGACGACGCTGACGTCGACCTGATAACGAGGATCGGACATGCAAGGGGCCTTAAAAACGGAGCGGGGCGCGGGGCTTAGCTGATGGAGTTCAGTCTAGGCCAAGTATCGGGTAGTAGACCAGAGTGGCGTCCTACCCGATAGCGCTCATCGCCTGTCAGTTCGCGGCGGGCTGTTGTGCTGCCTGTTCGCTGAGCTTGTCGGCCAGGCGCACGAAGGCAGCCAGGTCGAGCTGCTCGGGACGCAGGCTGCCATCGACGCCGCAGGCTTCGATTTCGGCATTGCTCAGCAGCAGCTTGAGGGTGTTGCGCAGGGTCTTGCGGCGCTGATTGAACGCTTCACGCACGACGCGCTCGAGCAGGCGGTGATCCTTGGCCGGGTGCGGCAGCACCGCGTGAGGCACCAGGCGCACGATGGCTGAATCGACTTTCGGCGGCGGGTTGAACGCGCCCGGGCCGACGTTGAACAGGTGCTCGACCCGGCAGTGGTACTGAACCATGATCGACAAGCGACCCCAGTCACCACCACCCGGGCCGGCAGCCAGGCGTTCGACCACTTCCTTTTGCAGCATGAAGTGCATGTCGCGGATCAGGTGCGAGTTGTGCAGCAGGTGAAAAATCAGCGGCGTGGAGATGTTGTACGGCAGGTTGCCGACCACTCGCAGGCTGCCTGGCGCTGCGTTGAGGCTGTTGAAGTCGAACTTCAGCGCATCGCCCTGATGCAGGTTGAAATTGCTCTTGCCGGCAAACTGCTGGTTGAGGATCGGGATCAGGTCCTTGTCCAACTCCACCACGTCGAGTTGCGCGCCGCTGCTGAGCAGGCCTTGGGTCAGTGCGCCCTGGCCGGGGCCGATTTCCAGCAGGCGGTCTTCGGCCTTGGCATGAATGGAGCGCAGGATGCGGTCGATAACGCCGGCGTCATGCAGGAAGTTCTGGCCAAAGCGTTTGCGCGCCTTGTGTTGGTATTGCTCGGTCATAAACGGGTCTCGGCCATCTGGTAGGCGGTTTCCAGGGCGACTTGCAGGCTGCCGGTGTCGATCTTGCCGCTGCCGGCCAGGTCCAGGGCTGTGCCGTGGTCGACCGAGGTGCGGATGATCGGCAAGCCGAGGGTCACGTTGACTGCCGCGCCAAAGCCTTTGTACTTCAGCACCGGCAGGCCCTGGTCGTGGTACATCGCCAGCACCGCATCGCAGTGCTCCAGATACTTGGGGGTAAACAGAGTGTCGGCGGGCAGGGGGCCACGAAGGTCCATGCCCTCGCCGCGCAAGCGCTCTAATGTGGGTTCGATGATATCGATTTCTTCATGGCCCAGGTGTCCGCCTTCACCGGCATGCGGGTTGAGCCCGCAGACCAGGATGCGTGGCCGGGCGATGCCGAATTTGTTTTGCAGGTCGGCGTGCAGGATTCGCGTAACGCGTTCCAGGCGTTCCGGCGTGATTGCATCGGCAATCTCGCGAAGGGGCAGGTGAGTGGTCACCAGGGCTACGCGCAAGCCGTGTGTGGCCAGCATCATCACCACTTGTGCGGTGTGGGTCAGGTCAGCGAGGAATTCGGTGTGCCCGGAAAAGGCGATGCCGGATTCGTTGATCACGCCTTTGTGCACCGGCGCGGTGATCATGCCGGCGAAATCTCCGCTCAGGCAGCCTTGGCCGGCGCGGGTCAGGGTTTCCAGGACGAAGGCGGCGTTGGCCTTGTCCAGTTGCCCGGCGACGACCTTGGCGTTGAGCGGTGTATCCCAGACATACAGGCTGTTGGCTGGCGCGGGTGTATCCGGCCAGTGGTCCGGCGTGACCGGCAGCAAATCGACAGGCACGCCCAGTTGCGCGGCCCGCTCGATGAGCAGGTCGCGGCTGGTAATGGCGATCAGGGGGTGAGGCTGGGCTTGCGAGGCGAGCAGCAGGCACAGGTCGGGACCTATGCCGGCTGGTTCACCGGGTGTCAGCGCGAAACGTTGGGGTTTCACTGCGCTGCCTGGTCGGCGCCAGGGAGTTTGATTTCCACGTACGCTTCGTCACGGATCTGACGCAGCCAGGTTTGCAGCTCTTCGTCGTATTTGCGGTTACGCAACACGGTCATGGCTTGCTGCTCGCGAGCCTGGGAGGTGCTGTCCGTGGCGCGACGGCCAAGGACTTCCAGGACGTGCCAGCCGTACTGGGTCTGGAACGGCTTGGACAGCTGACCTTGCGGGGTCTTGGCCATGACTTCGCGGAACTCGGGTACCAGTGCGTTCGGGTCGATCCAGTTCAGGTCGCCGCCGTTGAGGGCAGAACCCGGGTCTTCCGAGTAGCTTTTCGCCAGTTCGCCGAAGTCTTCGCCAGCCTCGATGCGGCTGTAGAGCGATTCGGCCAGGGCCTTGGTCTTGGCTTCGTCGCGGATCGGGCTCGGTTTGACCAGGATGTGGCGCACATGCACTTCATCGCGCATCTGGGTTTCGCCGCCACGCTTGTCGAGGATCTTCAGGATGATGAAGCCGCCCGGCGTGCGCATTGGCTGGGTGACATCACCCACCGGCATGGTGCTCAGCAGGCGATCGAACGGCGGAGGCAGTTGAGCGGCTTTACGCCAGCCCATGTCGCCGCCTTCCAGAGCGGTTTCGCTGGCGGACTTGGCGATTGCCAACTGACTGAAGTCAGCGCCTTGCTTGAGCTGCTGGTAAATCGCATCGGCCTGTTTGGCTGCATTCTGAATCGCTTCGGAATTGGCGCTTTCCGGCGTTGGAATCAGGATGTTGGCCAGGTGAAACTCTTCGGACAGCTGCATCTTGCCAAGGTCCGATGCCAGGAAGTTCTTCACTTCCTGCTCGGAGACCTGAATGCGTTCGGCAACCCGACGCTGGCGCACACGGCTGATGACCATTTCGCGGCGAATCTGCTCACGTGCGTCGTCGTAGGACAGACCGTCGTGAGTCAGGGCAGCGCGGAACTGCTCGATCGACATGTTGTTGCGCTGGGCAATGGTGCCGACAGCCTGGTTCAGCTCTTCATCGGTAATGCGGATGCCGGAGCGCTCGCCGATCTGCAATTGCAGGTTTTCGACGATCAGGCGTTCAAGTACCTGCTGCTCCAGCACGCTGGACGGCGGCACGGCAGAACCACGCTTGGCAATGGTTTGCTGAACTTCACGGACGCGATGGTCCAGTTGGCTCTGCATGACCACGTCGTTGTCGACGATGGCCACCACTTTGTCGATGGACTGCACGGCGGCACTGGCCGCCGTGCTCAGGAACAGCGCGCCCAGCATCAGCGGGCGCAGACAATCAGAAAGCTTGGTCTTCACGTTCACGATAACCTTGAATGCCTTTGTCGAGGAAGCTCTCTACCTTGGCGCCAGTCACGCCGCCGAGTCCCTTCAGAACAATTTGGAGGAAGACGCCATGGTCGCCTTTTTCGTTTTCGGGTGCTTCCTGGCTGAACTCGTCGTAATCAACGAAGTAGCGGTTGATCAGGCGCAGTTTCCAGCAGCAGTTGTCGTACTCGAAACCACCGAAGGCTTCCAGGGTACGGTTGCGGTTGTAGTCATACTGCCAGCGGCTGATGGCGCTCCATTGCGGCACGATCGGCCAGATCACCGAGAAGTCGTGCTGTTCGATCTTGTAGTAGTCCTTCACGTAGCCAGGCTGGCCAGGGGTGCCGTAGTCACCGCCGCCAACGCTCCATTGACCGGTGTTCTGGTCGTAACGGACCTGGTCATTACGATAGCGATAACCGAGGTTGACCACCTTGTTCGGGTTGTCTTCAGGCTGGTAGTGGAACATCGCGCTGCCCGAGCGAGGGCTGCGGCTGTCCGGGTCCCAGTTGTAGTCGGCCGTGGTCCGCCAGTCGCGGTTCCAGCGATATTCGTATTCCAGGGCGTAAGGCGAAACGTTGGCTTGCGTATCTTTACGAGTCTTGGCATCGATACCTGGCAACTGAACTTCGCGGTCCTTGAAGTACAAGGCCTGGCCGACGCTGATGCGTTGACGCTCGAAACCGTCGTCTTCGATCCAGCGGCTGGTCACGCCCAACGACAGCTTGTTCTCGTCGCCGACACGGTCGGAGCCGGAGAAGCGGTTGTCACGGAACAGCGACGCATAGTTGAAGGTGTATTCGCTGGTATCGAATACCGGGATGTCTTCCTGGTCGACCTCGGGCACGTACAGGTAGAACAGGCGCGGCTCGAGGGTCTGGCGGTAGTTCTTGCCGAAATACTGGGTATTGCGATCGAAGTACAGGCCGCTGTCGATGCTGGCGATCGGAATGCTGCGATTCTGGTTGCTGTCGAACTGGCCGTTGAGGTTTTCAGTCCCGTTTGCAGCTGCGTTCAGGTTCTGAGCCGCGATCTGGCTTTTGCCGGTGCCGTCCAGGTCCAGTTGGTACTGGGTGTACTGGTACTTGAGCTTCGGTGTCAGGAAACCGTAGGTCGTGGTCATTGGCAGGCTGATGGCGGGCGCGAGATTCAGGCGGTCGCCATTGGCGCGAGCCAGACCTTGAACGTTGTTGTCCAGGCGAGGGCTGCCGACGCCATCTTCGTCAAAGTATGTCCCGTTCTGCAGATCGCGATCAAACCGCACAAGTTCGGTGTTGTACGTGAAATCCAGGCCTTCCGGATGATAAGGCAGCATGCCGTCGAGGGTGAGCTGCGGCAGGCGGTCGTACGGCGTAATGTTCGATACGCTCGCCAGTTCGTAGGCCTGGGCGTTCGCGCGAGCGGTATAGCCCTCGCCGCGATAGGTCACGGAACCCTGTTGGTTCACGTAGTCATTGCTCTTGATGCCAATCTGGTCGGTCTGCAGATCCTGGAAGTAATACGGATCGCTGATCTTGGTGTAGTCGACTTGCGTGAATACTCGCGAGTCGAGACCACCCTTGTGCTGCCAGTTGTACATGTAGCGGGTTTTTTCGGCGTCGGACTGCTTGTCGCGCTCGTCGCTTTCGTCGTTCAGGTACGCCGCACCGAACTGGCCTTCGCTGGACTTGGTCAGGTAGCGGAATTCGCCTTCCATCAACAAGCCGTGCTTTTCCATGTAGCGCGGGTACAACGTGGCATCGTAGTTCGGCGCCAGGTTGAAGTAGTACGGGGTGACCAGCATGAAGCCGGTATCGCTGCCGGTGCCGATGGTCGGCGGCAGGAAGCCGGACTGGCGACGGTCGTCGATCGGGAAGTAGATGTACGGCGTGTACAGGACCGGAATGTCCTTGACCCGCAGTGTCACGTTGGTCGCGGTACCGAAACCGGTGGCCGGGTTCAGCGTGACGTTGTTGCCCTTGAGCTGCCAGGCGTTGCTGTTCGGTTCGCACGTGGTGTACGTACCATCCTTGAGGCGGATGATCGCGTTCTCGGCACGCTTGGCGTACAGCGCACTGCCGCGGATGCGCGACTTGTGCATCACGTATTCGGCGTTGTCGACCTTGGCTTCACCGGTGTCGAGCTGTACATCGGCGTGGTCGCCGACGATCAGTGCACCGTTGTCGCGAATGCGCACGTTGCCGCTCAATTCGCCACGGCTCTCGGCCTGGTACAGGTTGGCTTCGTCGGCTTCGACCTGCATGCTGCCCTGGCGCATGACAACGTCACCGGCCAGGGTCGCGACCTGCTCATCCTGCTTATAGCGGGAGGCTTTTGCGCCGATAAAGGTAGGTGCGTCACTTTTATCCGTCTTGTCATTCATGCCAGGACGAATCGGTTCGATATAGGAACCAGAGCAATAAGGACCGGTTTCGGCCAATTGTGCGGCGGTGAGCTGCTCGCGGGGAACCCAGTCGAGGTGACTGTAGTCTGCGCTACGCGACTTCAGGCCACGGCCTTTGGATTCGGTGACCAGCACCGGCTTGGCGCCAGTGTCTTCGCCGGATCCGGTCTGGACCGGAGCTTCGCCGGTAGCGGAAACTGCGCTGCCGTCATGGACGGGACGCGGTGGCAATGCAGCCGCCGGCGTTTTTGGCGCACAGTCCCAGGAACCCGAAGCAGAGACTGAGCAGTCAAACTGTTCCGCGGCGACCACGTAGGAAGTGGCAAGGGGTTGCAGCGCCAGCAAACTGCCGGTTACCAACAACGGAAATTTTTTACGAAACGCGGGGGATTTCAATGCCATCTTATTAGTCCGGGCTTCCTGCGTGCCATCTGCCCGCGGTGTGGGCCGCACGCCTCTCGATGGTCTGAAAAAGATGCTGGATAATAAAGCATGACCCGCTTGACGGCTAGCGCCGTCGGAGACCCTTGCAATGCCTGATCAAGATGTACGCTTGCAACACCTGAAAGTTTGGCTCGATAAACAATTGGCGACCCTCTTTGCCGAGCAGGGTTGGGGCGCCGTCCCCCCGGCCACATTGACTGCGGCCAGTAGCGACGCGAGTTTTCGGCGGTATTTCCGCTGGCAAGGCGATGGCAAAAGTTTCATCGTGATGGACGCGCCGCCGCCCCAGGAAAACTGCAAACCTTTCGTGGATATCGCCTTTTTGCTGGCGAAATCCGGAATAAATGTGCCGAAAATTTATGCCGAAGACCTCGAGCGCGGATTTCTTTTGCTCAATGACCTGGGCAACAAGACCTATCTGGACGTCATCGACAGTGAAAATGCCGACGATCTGTTCAACGATGCCCTGCAAGCGTTGCTGGCTTTCCAGCAGTTGCCGATGGTTGCGCCGCTGCCGAGCTATGACGTGGCATTGCTGCGTCGGGAACTGGAACTGTTCCCCGAGTGGTACGTGAAACGTGAACTGGGCATCGAATTCGACGCAGCGCAGCAAGTGCTGTGGCAGCAGGTCAGCGACCTGTTGATCGACAGCGCCCTGGCGCAGCCAAAAGTCCTGGTGCATCGCGACTACATGCCGCGCAACCTGATGCTCAGCGAGCCCAATCCCGGTGTGCTGGATTTCCAGGACGCGGTGTATGGCCCGGTGACCTACGACGTGACCTGCCTGCTCAAGGACGCTTTCCTCAGCTGGCCTCAGGAGCGTGTGTCCGGCTGGCTCGAAAGCTACTGGCAGCAGGCGGGCGCCCTTGGTATTCCGGTGCAGCCAGAGTTCGAGGACTTCCTGCGTGCCAGTGACTTGATGGGGGTGCAGCGTCACCTGAAAGTCATCGGCATTTTCGCGCGCATCTGCCATCGCGACGGCAAACCGCGCTATCTGGGCGATGTGCCGCGGTTCTTTGCCTATATAGAAGCCGTGATCGCTCGCCGTCCTGAACTGGCCGAGCTGGATGTATTGCTGGCCAGTCTGCGTGCCGGAGTGAAAGCATGAAGGCAATGATCCTGGCCGCGGGCAAAGGCGAGCGCATGCGCCCGCTGACCCTGACCACGCCAAAACCGCTGGTTCGCGCCGGCGGTGTGCCGTTGATCGAGTATCACCTGCGGGCGCTGGCCGCCGCCGGGTTCACCGACATCGTGATCAATCACGCCTGGCTCGGTCAGCAGATCGAAGACTATCTGGGCGATGGTTCGACATATGGCGTGAGCATCCAGTACTCGGCGGAAGGTGAGCCCCTGGAAACCGGCGGGGGGATTTTCCGCGCCTTGCCGTTGTTGGGGGATGAGGCGTTTGTGGTGGTCAACGGTGATATCTGGACCGATTACGACTTCAGCGTGTTGCATCAGCCCATTAACGGCCTGGCGCACCTGGTACTGGCCAGCAACCCGGCCCATCACCCGGCCGGGGACTTCAGCCTGGTCGAAACGCAGGTACGCGACGGTCAGCCAGAGGTTGGAACCCTGACCTACAGCGGCATCGCCGTTTTGCATCCGCAGTTGTTCGACGGCTGTACGGCGGGGGCCTTCAAGCTCGCGCCGCTGTTGCGCAAAGCCATGGCTGACGGTCAGGTAACTGGCGAACAGTTGAAAGGCCACTGGGTCGATGTCGGCACTCACGAACGCCTGGCCGAAGTTGAAACATTAATAGACGCGAGCCGCTGAGATGCTGTGGCCAGGGACTCTGATCGGAGCCGGAGCGGGTTTTGCCATAGCCAGCATTCCGGGGGCCTTGCTCGGCGCATTGTTGGGGCAGGCGCTGGACCGGCGCCTGCACTTGCAGAGCTGGGGGCATTTGCGGGAAAAGCTGGGCGGTCGCCCGGTGTTGCGTAACGATGAATTGCTGTTTGTCCTGTTGGGGCGCCTGGCCAAGTGCGACGGTCAGGTGGTGGCCGGGCACATCGAACAGGCCCGGGCGGAAATGCGCGCGCTGGACATGTCCGGGCCGGCCCAGCGTCGTGCGATTGCCGCGTTCAATCGCGGCAAGTCGGGCCGCGACCGCCTACGCGGTTATCTGCGTCGCCTGAGTGCCCAGCCCCATGCGGCCGAAGGCGTGTTGCGCGCCTGCTGGCGAATGGTCTGGGCCGATGGTCGTGCCGGCAGCAGTGAACGTGAGCTGATCAGCCAATGGGGCCGGTGGCTGGGCTGGACACCTCACCAGGTAAATGCGCTGGCCCACGACTATGAGCCGCAGAAGCGGCCATTGAGCAGCAGCGTGCCAAGTTATCAGGACGCCCTGAGGCTTTTGGGGGTGTCGGCTACCACCGAGCCGGCGCAGATCAAGCGTGCTTACCGACGCCTGCTCAGTCGGCATCATCCGGACAAGATTGCCGGTAGCGGTGCGACGGCGATGCAGGTTCGTGAAGCGACCGAGAGAACGCGGGAATTGCACAGTGCCTATACGTTGATTCGGGAGCGGCGGGATTTTCGCTAGTCCGGAACATTTGCGTCGCCAGTGATACCGCTATCGCGGACAAGCCACAGGTTTTGTGTCGTACACAAAACCTGTGGCTTGCCCGCGATGAAGGCGCCTCGGTCTGTCAGTCTGTCGCAGGCAGCGGACTCAACCAGCCCCGCACCCGCCGGAACAGTTGCTCCTGCTCTGCCTTGTTGTCTGGCAACGCCTTGAGCGACACCTGGCTGAAGGCCGACGCCTTCAATCGTTTGCTGGCCTGCAGACGGGCCAGAGCCGCATTGCGATCCAACAGTTTGTCGTTATAGAAGATATCGGCGGTCGGCAGCTTCAACGTCGGGGTCAGTTCCGCCAGTTCCGGTTTCACCGTCACGGGTGTCTGCGCGGCAACCATCACCAGTTTCTCGACCTGCGACGGCTGCCTCTCGCTCAGGTAGCGCGCGGCCCAGTAGGCGCCCGAACCATGTCCCAACACCACGATGCTACGAGCGCTTTGCTGTTCGGCGAATGCGATCGCCGCGTCGATCCGGGCAAAGATGCGCTCGGCATCAGCCTTGGATTGTTCCTCGGTGGTTTCGGCGACAACCTTGTCGGCCACATCGGCCTCGCCGCCGGCCACCTGCTCGATGGGGGCTGCGGTGGTCGAATCTTTACTGGCGCTTTCGGCGGCTTTGGGAGCGGGTGGCGCTTCCACGACTCGTGGCGCAATGGCATCGCTTTGCAGGTCTGGCAAGGTGATACTCAGGCTGCTCCATTCGACGTCCGGCAATTTGCGCCGCAAAGGACCGACCGCTTGCGGCCAGTCAACGGTTTCACCGGCGCCCGGGATGATAATCACCGCGCCTTTGGGTTGGGCGGTATTGGCCGGTTTCCACAAGGCCAGAAACGTGTCGTTGCCCGCTTGCAGTTGTTGCTGTTCCTGAGCCGGGATTTTTCGCTCCAGTGCAGTCGCTTCTTCCTGACTACGCTCAGGCAACGGCTGACGTTCGAGTGGTTTTTCTTCGGCGGTTTTTTCTGTTGCACCAGGCGCCGGGTCGGCCGCCTCGACGGAAAAAGCGCAAGGCAGGATCAGCGACAGGCACAATGCTGGCAGTGCCAGGCGGTAGACAGGGGGCATCGGATATTCCAGGCCAGAAGTTGTTCCGGCAGCCTAATGGGTTGGTCAGTATTTGTCAGGGTGTGAGAGTTCAATGATGCGTTTTCGCTGCCTGTGGGTTATCGGCTGCTTGTGGTTTCCCTTGATGGGCTGGGCGGCGGCCATGCCCCCGGAGCACCTTGCCCGACTGACGCCGAAACAACAGTCCTGGCTGGCGCAGCAGAGCGAGTTGCGGGTCGGCCTGGTGTTGCAGGCGCCCTATGCGCAATACGATCGTCGCTTGCAGCGCCTGTCCGGGGTGAATGTCGACTTGATGAAGTGGCTGGCCAAGACCCTCAACGTCGAACTGAGCTGGCGCAACTTTCCCGACCTTGAACAACTGGAGGCGGCCGCGCGCGAGGGCGAAATCGACATCGCCCCGGGGCTGACCCAAACCCCTGGCGGATTGCGCCTGTGGCAGTTTTCCGACCCCTACATGCGGGTGCCGCAACTGGTGGTCAGCGACCAGAAAGGCGCTGGCACGGTAGAACTGGAAAAGCTCGACAGCCAGACCCGCGTCGCCGTGCGCATGCCCAGCGCCATCGCCGATTATCTGCACGGCAACTATCCACACCTGAACCTGCAGGGCGTCCCGATGGAGCGCCAGGCGTTACAGTTGCTGACGGGCCAGCAGGCGGCCTATGCGGTGGTAGACGAGGCGCAATTGGGGCGCCTGTCCGTCGAGCCGGAGTTCGTCGGACTGGTGGTGGTCGGGGATGTCGGCCTGCCGCAACTGCTACGGGTGGCCACGCGTCGCGACAAGCCGGAACTGGCGGGCATCGTTGAAAGCGCGTTGCGGGCGATTCCGGCCAAGGATCTGGAACAGTTGCACAATCAATGGCTGCAACCCAAGTATCCGCGCCTCACCGAGTCTCCGGGGTTCTGGCAAAACCTCTGTCTGTTGCTGGTGGTACTGGCGTTGAGCTGCATGGCTATCGTGTTCTGGCAGCGGCGCCAACAGCACAGTCTGGAGCAACGCCTGATGGCCGCGCAGGACGACATTGCCATGCGTGCCGCTGGCGAAGAGGCGTTGCGGCTCACCCAGTTTTCCATCGACCAGAGCACCGTCGGCATTCTCTGGGTCAACTGGGACAGTCATGTGCGCTACGCCAACCGCGCGGCGGAAAACATGCTCGGCTACCCGCCTGGCGGGATCATTGACCGACCCTTGATCGACTTCGAGCCCGGGCTGCACATGGACCGCTGGCTCAATCTGTGGAAGCGCGCCCGGGCCAGTGAAGAAGGCCCGCAAAGCTTCGAAACCAACTGCGTGCGCGCCGACGGCAGCGTGCTCCCGGCCGACGTCTCGTTGAGTTTTCTGCGTTTTCGCGACGGTGAATACCTGGTGGTTTACCTCAACGACGTCACCGAGCGGCGTCGTGCCCTGGCAGCCCTGCAGGAAAGCGAGGCGCGACTGCAAGGCATCGCCGCCAACGTTCCGGGGCTGGTTTTCCGCCTGGAACGGGCGCCGGTGACCGGCCAGATCGACTTTGCCTACATCAGCGAAGGCAGCGAAAGCCTGGTGGGTTACTCGCCGGCCACGCTGGCCCATCGCGACAAAGGCCTGCGCAGCCTGGTGCATCCGGATGACAAGGCCAGCTATCACCAGACCCAGGACCATGCGCTGGATACCGACAGCGACTGGTCGTGGCAAGGGCGCATCCTCACGCGCCAGGGCGAGCAGCGCTGGGCGGAGATCAAGGCCATCACCCGGCGGCTGGAAGACGGCGCCTACGTCTGGGACGGCATCGTCTGGGATATCAGTGAGA
The DNA here is from genome assembly GCF_054668285.1 of Pseudomonas sp. S2_H10. Taxonomy (NCBI): domain Bacteria; kingdom Pseudomonadati; phylum Pseudomonadota; class Gammaproteobacteria; order Pseudomonadales; family Pseudomonadaceae; genus Pseudomonas; species Pseudomonas sp. S2_H10. The sequence goes on along the minus strand of NZ_CP162754.1, from coordinate 3,058,094 downwards.
GCAAGCGCATCGAACTCGAGCTGGCCAGTTCCCGGGAACAATTGCGCGAGTTGTCCGCGCACCTGGAGAGCGTGCGCGAAGAAGAAAAGGCGCGCATCGCCCGGGAAGTTCATGACGAATTGGGGCAGATGCTGACGGTGCTCAAGCTGGAAACCTCCATGTGCGAACTGGCTTACGCGCAACTCGATCCGGGTCTTAACGAACGCCTGGGCAGCATGAAGCGCCTGATCGCTCAACTGTTCCAATTGGTTCGCGACGTGGCGACCGCCTTGCGCCCGCCGATTCTCGATGCCGGTATTGCCTCGGCCATCGAATGGCAGGCCCGACGCTTTGAGGCGCGTACGCAGATTCCGTGTCTGGTGCGGGTGCCGGACAATCTGCCGGTGCTCAGCGACGCCAAGGCCATCGGCCTGTTCCGGATCCTTCAGGAAGCGCTGACCAATGTCATGCGCCATGCCCAGGCGCATACTGTCGAACTGACACTGGCGCTGGAGGGTGACGAGTTGTGCCTGACGGTCAGCGATGACGGTGTAGGATTTGTTGCCGCACTTGGCAGGCCAACGTCCTTTGGGATCGTCGGAATGCGTGAGCGGGTATTGATCCTGGGCGGTGAGTTATCCCTTGAGAGTGAACCGGGTGAAGGCACGACCCTGAGTGTGCGCGTGCCGCTGGACCGCCGACAGTCGTAATCAATGAGGAAGGGCAAGTGATCCGTGTACTGGTAGCCGAAGACCACACCATCGTCCGTGAAGGCATCAAGCAACTGATTGGCCTGGCCAAGGATTTGCTCGTGGTGGGGGAGGCGAGCAATGGCGAGCAGTTGCTCGACACCTTGCGTCATGTGCCCTGCGAAGTGGTGTTGCTGGACATCTCCATGCCGGGGGTCAATGGCCTGGAAGCCATTCCGCGGATCCGCGCCCTGAACAATCCGCCGGCGATCCTGGTGTTGTCGATGCACGACGAAGCGCAGATGGCCGCCCGGGCGCTCAAGGTCGGGGCGGCGGGTTATGCGACCAAGGACAGCGACCCGGCGCTGTTGCTGACGGCGATTCGCAAAGTGGCGTCAGGCGGGCGTTACATCGACCCGGATCTGGCCGACCGCATGGTTTTCGAGGTCGGCCTGACCGACTCGCGGCCATTGCACTCGTTGCTCTCCGAGCGCGAGTTTTCCGTGTTCGAACGCCTCGCCCAGGGTGCCAACGTCAACGACATCGCCCAGCAGTTGGCGCTGAGCAGCAAGACCATCAGCACGCACAAGGCGCGGTTGATGCAGAAGCTCAACATCACCTCGCTGGCGGAACTGGTGAAGTACGCGATGGAGCACAAGCTCCTCTGATACCGCATCCCCTGTAGGAGCCGGCTTGCTGGCGATGGCGTTCTAGAGGTCGCTATCGCCAGCAAGCCGGCTCCTACAGGATTAACGCCACGCCATATCCATTTACGACATGCCGAACAACCGCTTTTGCCATTACTTGCGGCTTGTAGCTGAGCGCTGCCACTGCATTTGCCAAAACGCGCCATCCTTGTAGGGCAATCCCTACCCCCAGCCTTCCATCCGGCTGAGGCGAATCTCTCTTGCCCCCCGATTTGCGTGGTCCCCAGCGTCCACTAGGCTTAATCCCACAGCAGTCATCAATAACAAAGGTGTGGGTATGAGCCAGGTCGATTCAAGCGCAGGGGCCAATGATGTTCTGGTCAGCTTTCGTGGAGTGCAGAAGAGCTACGACGGCGAGAACCTGATCGTCAAAGACCTCAACCTGGACATTCGCAAAGGCGAATTCCTCACTCTTCTCGGGCCGTCCGGCTCCGGCAAGACCACCAGCCTGATGATGCTCGCCGGTTTTGAAACGCCGACCGCGGGCGAAATCCTGTTGGCCGGGCGCTCCATCAACAACGTGCCGCCGCACAAGCGCGACATCGGCATGGTGTTCCAGAACTACGCCTTGTTCCCGCACATGACGGTGTCCGAGAACCTGGCGTTCCCGCTGACCGTGCGCGGCATGAACAAGAGCGACGTCAGTGCCCGGGTCAAGCGCGTGCTGAGCATGGTCCAGCTCGATGCCTTCGCCCAGCGCTACCCGGCGCAGCTTTCCGGTGGTCAGCAACAGCGTGTGGCATTGGCCCGCGCCCTGGTGTTCGAGCCGCAACTGGTGCTGATGGACGAGCCCCTCGGCGCACTCGACAAACAACTGCGTGAACACATGCAGATGGAAATCAAGCACCTGCACCAGCGCCTGGGCGTCACCGTGGTCTACGTGACCCACGATCAGGGCGAAGCCTTGACCATGTCGGACCGCGTGGCGGTGTTCCATCAGGGCGAAATCCAGCAGATCGCGCCGCCGCGTACCCTCTACGAAGAGCCGAAAAACACCTTCGTCGCCAACTTCATCGGTGAGAACAACCGCCTCAATGGCCGACTGCACAGCCAAACCGGCGACCGGTGCATTGTCGAACTCGGACGCGGTGAAAAGGTGGAAGCCCTGGCGGTCAACGTCGGCCAGACCGGTGAGCCGGTGACCCTGTCCATTCGTCCGGAGCGGGTGAGCCTCAATGGCTCCAGCGACCAATGCGTCAACCGCTTCTCCGGGCGGGTCGAGGAATTCATCTATCTGGGCGACCACGTCCGGGTGCGCATGGAAGTCTGCGGCAAGACCGACTTCTTCGTGAAACAGCCGATTGCCGAGCTCGATCCTGCGCTCGCCGTCGGCGACGTGGTACCGCTTGGCTGGCAGGTCGAGCACGTTCGTGCACTCGATCCCCTTCTAGAGGCGAACTGATCGCCCCGGCAATACCAACACCAACCCTGCACGTGGAGAGAACAATAAATGTTGAGATCCCTGAAATTCACCGCTTTGGCACTGGGCATGATGGGCGCGGCACACGCAATGGCGGCCGGCCCGGACCTGACCGTGGTGTCCTTTGGCGGAGCGAACAAGGCGGCTCAGGTCAAAGCCTTCTACGCACCGTGGGAAGCGGCAGGCAACGGCAAGATCGTGGCGGGCGAGTACAACGGCGAAATGGCCAAGGTCAAGGCCATGGTCGACACCAAGAGCGTGTCCTGGGACCTGGTAGAGGTTGAATCGCCGGAACTGTCCCGTGGTTGCGACGAAGACATGTTCGAGCAACTCGACCCTGCGCTGTTCGGCAAGACCGAAGACTACGTCAAGGGCGCCATCCAGCCTTGCGGCGTAGGTTTCTTCGTGTGGTCGACCGTGCTGGCGTACAACGCTGACAAACTGGCATCCGCACCGACCAGTTGGGTCGATTTCTGGGACACCAAGAAATTCCCGGGCAAGCGTGGCCTGCGTAAAGGCGCCAAATACACCCTGGAATTCGCACTGATGGCCGACGGCGTTGCGCCGAAAGACGTCTACAAAGTGCTGGCCGGCAAAGATGGCCAGGACCGTGCGTTCAAGAAGCTCGATGAGCTCAAGCCGAACATCCAGTGGTGGGAAGCCGGCGCACAGCCGCCGCAGTACCTTGCTTCGGGTGACGTGGTCATGAGTTCGGCCTACAACGGTCGAATCGCTGCCGTGCAGAAAGAAAGCAACCTGAAAGTCGTATGGAACGGCGGCATCTACGACTTCGACGCATGGGCCATTCCAAAAGGTCTGGATGCCAAGCGCGCTGAAGCGGCGAAGAAGTTCATCGCCTACTCGGTAATGCCACAGCAGCAGAAGACCTACTCGGAAAACATCGCCTACGGCCCGGCCAACACCCAGGCCGTACCGTTGTTGGCCAAGGATGTCCTGAAAGACATGCCGACCACCCCGGAAAACATCGCCAACCAGGTGCAGATCGACGTCAGCTTCTGGGCTGACAACGGCGAGCAACTGGAACAGCGTTTCAATTCCTGGGCTGCGAAATAAGCAGAGGGCTCGCCCTCCTGTGAGGGCGGGCTTCTGTGGCGAGGGGGCTTGTCGGATCGCCGCACCGCCCCGTTGGGCCGCGAAGCGGCCCCCAAACCTGCAATCGCGATGTGTCAGATACACCGGGTGCGATGTTTTACGACTGCTTCGCAGCCGAACGGGGGCAAGCCCCCTCGCCACAAGTTCGCTCCCACATTAACGATCGATCAAAGATTTCCCGGAGTACGTCATGGCTATCGCCGTTCCCCTGAACGAGGGCACCAGCCCCACCTTGAAGCAGCGGCTCAAGCACGCCGAGCGGGTCAACCGCTGGAAGGCCCAGGCGCTGATCGCGCCGCTGGTGCTGTTTCTGTTGCTGGTGTTCCTGGTGCCGATCGTGGCGCTGCTCTACAAAAGCGTTGGCAACCCGGAAGTGGTCGGCGGCATGCCACGCACCGTAACCGCCATCGCCAGTTGGGACGGCCGTGGCCTGCCCGCTGAACCGGTTTACAAAGCAGCGGCTGAAGACCTCGCCGAGGCTCGCAAGAATCAGACCCTGGGCGATCTGTCCAAGCGCCTGAACATGGAACTGGCCGGCTACCGCAGCCTGCTGACCAAAACCGCCCGCGCCTTGCCGCTCGCCACTGAACCGGCCTCCTATAAAGAAGCGCTGGAAGGCCTCGACGAGCGCTGGGGCGACCCGGCCTACTGGCAAGCGGTACGCCGCAACACCAGCAGCATCACCCCGTATTACCTGCTGGCGGCTGTCGATCACCGCATCGACGACCTCGGCGAAATCGCCCCGGCCACCCCGGATCAGGCGATCTACCTCGACATCTTCGCCCGCACCTTCTGGATGGGCCTGATCATCACCGTGATCTGCCTGGTGCTGGCGTACCCATTGGCTTACCTGCTGGCGAACCTGCCATCGCGGCAGAGCAACCTGCTGATGATCCTGGTGTTGCTGCCGTTCTGGACCTCGATCCTGGTGCGGGTCGCGGCGTGGATCGTGTTGCTGCAATCGGGCGGCCTGATCAACAGCGGCCTGATGGCCATGGGCATCATCGATAAGCCGATCGAACTGGTGTTCAACCGCGTCGGCGTCTACATCTCGATGGTGCACATCCTGCTGCCATTCATGATCCTGCCGATCTACAGCGTGATGAAAGGCATCTCGCCGACCTACATGCGCGCCGCGATTTCCCTCGGCTGCCATCCGTTCGCCAGCTTCTGGCGGGTGTACTTCCCGCAGACCTATGCCGGTGTCGGCGCCGGTTGCCTGTTGGTGTTCATCCTCGCCATCGGCTACTACATCACCCCGGCATTGCTGGGCAGCCCGAACGATCAAATGGTCAGCTACTTCGTCGCCTTCTATACCAACACCAGCATCAACTGGGGCATGGCGACCGCACTCGGTGGGCTGCTGCTGTTGGCGACCGTCGTGCTTTATCTGATTTACAGCTGGCTGGTGGGCGCGAGCCGCCTGCGCCTGAGCTAAGGGGAGAACGAAATGCTGAGTCCTTACATGTCGCCCATCGAACGGGTGTGGTTCTACAGCTTGCGGATTCTCTGCGGCTTGATTCTGTTGTTCCTGATTCTGCCGGTGCTGGTGATCATTCCGCTGTCGTTCAACTCCGGCAGTTTCCTGGTGTACCCGCTGCAGGGCTTCTCGCTGCAGTGGTACCACGATTTCTTCGCCTCGGCGGAATGGATGCGGGCCCTGAAGAACAGCATCATCGTCGCCCCGGCGGCCACGGTGCTGGCGATGGTCTTCGGTACGTTGGCGGCCATTGGCCTGACTCGCGGCGACTTTCCCGGCAAGGCGCTGGTGATGGCGCTGGTGATCTCGCCGATGGTGGTGCCGGTGGTGATCATCGGCGTGGCCAGCTACCTGTTCTTCGCTCCGTTGGGGTTGGGTAACAGCTTCTTCTCGCTGATCGTGGTGCATGCGGTGTTGGGTGTGCCGTTCGTGATCATCACTGTGTCGGCGACCTTGCAGGGGTTCAACCACAACCTGGTGCGGGCTGCTGCGAGCCTGGGTGCTTCGCCGCTGACCACGTTCCGCCGGGTGACCTTGCCGCTGATTGCGCCGGGCGTGATCTCGGGCGCGCTGTTTGCCTTCGCGACGTCGTTCGATGAGGTGGTGGTGACGCTGTTCCTCGCCGGTCCCGAGCAAGCGACCCTGCCACGGCAGATGTTCAGCGGTATCCGCGAGAACCTCAGTCCGACCATCGCCGCCGCCGCGACGCTGCTGATTGCCTTCTCGGTGATCCTGCTGCTGACCCTGGAATGGCTGCGTGGGCGTAGCGAAAAACTGCGTACCGCGCAGGTCTGACACCACACCCTGTAGGAGCGAGCCTGCTCGCGATGAACGTCAACGATAACGCGGGATACCTGACACCCCGCAGCGTTCTCGGGTTCATCGCGAGCAGGCTCGCTCCTACAGGTGTTTTTGGCAGTTTTCGGCAGGCCCGGTCATTCATGGCCTGAATGGCAGACAAACCCCAATCCCCAGCTACTATTGTGCCCAGCTCCCCTACCTATAAGAGGCTGCGCACATGAGTCTTTCCTCTTTCAAAATCGCTCACAAACTGATCACCGGCGCAGGTGCCATCGAGCAACTGTCCGCCGAGCTGGCGCGTCTGGACATCGATAACCCGTTGATCGTTACCGATGCCGCTTTAGTGAAATCCGGCACGGTGGAACTGGCGCTGGCGCAACTGGGCGAACGCAGCTACGAGATTTTCGACCGGGTCCTGCCGGACCCGGAAATCGCCATCGTCGAAGATTGCATGCAGGTGTACCGCGACGGCGGACATGACGGCTTGATCGGTCTGGGCGGTGGCAGTGCCATCGACATTGCCAAGAGCGTGGCAGCCTACGCCGGGTACCACGGCGCGCTGGAGGACTTGTTCGGTATCGATCAGGTGCCGCGCAAAGGCCCGCCGCTGATCGCCATCCCGACCACCGCCGGCACTGGGTCGGAAGTGACCAACGTTGCCATCCTTTCCGACAAGGTTGCGCAACTGAAGAAGGGCATCGTCAGCGACTATCTATTGCCGGACGTGGCGCTGGTCAGTCCGCAGATGACCCTGACCTGCCCGCGAGGCGTCACGGCGGCCAGCGGCGTCGATGCGCTGGTGCATGCCATCGAGTCCTATCTGTCGGTCAACGCGTCGCCGATTACCGATGCCCTGGCCATCGGCGCCATCAAGCTGATCGCCAAGGCCCTGCCCAAGGCTTACGCCAACCCGTCGAACCTGCAAGCCCGCGAAGACATGGCCACCGCCAGCCTGATGGCCGGCATGGCGTTCGGCAATGCCGGGGTCGGCGCGGTGCATGCGCTGGCGTATCCATTGGGCGGGCGCTTCAACATCGCCCATGGCGTCAGCAATGCCTTGCTACTGCCCTATGTCATGACTTGGAACAAGATGGCCTGCATCGAACGCATGCAGGATATTGCCGAGGCCATGGGAGTGAAGACCGCCCATCTGAGTGTCAACGAAGCGGCCGACAAAGCCGTGGAGGCCATGAGCGAGTTGTGCGCGGCGGTGGAAATCCCGTCCGGCCTGCGCAGCTTCGGAGTGCCGGAGGACGCCATTCCTGCCATGGCCGTGGAAGCCGCGGGCATTGAGCGCTTGATGCGCAACAATCCGCGCAAATTGAGCGCGATCGATATCGAGAAGATCTACCGCGCTGCCTACTGATCATCGCGCTCACGGTGCGCGCGTCAAAGCATGAGGTATACAATGCGCGCCATCGTGATTCTGCTCAGAAAAGGTGCGTCATGCAGCCCTTCGTAATTGCTCCGTCGATTCTCTCCGCCGACTTCGCCCGCCTGGGCGAAGAAGTGGACAACGTCCTGGCCGCCGGCGCCGACTTCGTGCACTTCGATGTCATGGACAACCACTATGTACCGAACCTGACCATCGGCCCGATGGTCTGCGCGGCATTGCGCAAGTACGGCGTGACCGCGCCGATCGACGCGCACCTGATGGTCAGCCCGGTGGATCGTATCGTCGGTGACTTCATCGAAGCCGGCGCGACCTACATCACCTTCCACCCGGAAGCCACCCAGCACGTCGACCGTTCCCTGCAACTGATCCGCGAAGGCGGCTGCAAGTCGGGCCTGGTGTTCAATCCGGCGACCCCGCTGGACGTGCTCAAGTACGTGATGGACAAGGTCGACATGATCCTGCTGATGAGCGTCAACCCGGGCTTCGGCGGGCAGAAGTTCATCCCCGGCACCCTCGACAAGCTGCGCGAAGCGCGGGCGTTGATCGATGCTTCGGGCCGTGACATTCGCCTGGAAATCGACGGCGGTGTGAACGTGAACAACATTCGTGAAATCGCTGCGGCTGGCGCTGACACCTTCGTCGCCGGCTCGGCCATCTTCAATGCGCCGAACTATCAGGAAGTCATCGACAAGATGCGTTCCGAACTGGCGCTGGCTCGCCCATGAGTGGCTTTGAGCAGCTGTTCCCGGGGCAACTGCCACGGCTGGTGATGTTCGATCTGGACGGTACCTTGATCGATTCGGTCCCGGACCTGGCAGTGGCTGTGGACAAGATGCTGCTCAACCTCGGTCGCCAACCTGCCGGCCTGGAAGCTGTGCGCGAATGGGTCGGCAATGGCGCGCCGGTACTGGTGCGTCGTGCGCTGGCTGGCGCTATCGATCATTCGGCGGTCGATGACGTCGAGGCCGAACGGGCGCTGGAGTATTTCATGCAGGCTTATGGCGAGAGCCATGAGTTGACCGTGGTTTACCCCGGCGTGCGCGACACCCTCAGATGGCTGAAAAAACAGGGTGTCGAGATGGCACTGATCACCAACAAACCGGAGCGTTTCGTCGCACCGTTGCTGGATCAGATGAAAATCGGTCGTTATTTCCGCTGGATCATCGGCGGCGACACCCTGCCACAGAAAAAACCCGATCCGGCCGCGCTGTTTTTCGTGATGAAGATGGCCAACATTCCGGCTTCGCAATCGTTGTTCGTGGGTGATTCGCGCAGCGATGTGCTGGCGGCGAAAGCGGCGGGGGTCAAGTGCGTGGCCCTGAGCTACGGCTATAACCACGGCCGGCCGATCGCCGAAGAGTCGCCGGCGCTGGTGATCGACGACCTGCGCAAACTAATTCCCGGTTGCCTGGATCCGGCCGCTGAGATAACGTTGGCCGACGCTGTCCAACCCCCTTCTGGAAACGCCATCGTGGTGGTCACTCGCAAACTCTGGATGAAAGTCATCAAGGCCCTGGCCCGCTGGCGTTGGCGCGCCTGACTTGATCCTGGCCGGTTACCCGGCGCGTTTGCATACCTGACTGTTCGACCCTCAAGCCACGAGGCACCTCATGATCCGCGAAGAATTCCTGCGTTTGGCCGCTGCCGGCTACAACCGCATCCCGCTTGCCTGTGAAACCCTGGCTGACTTCGACACGCCGCTGTCGATCTACCTGAAGCTGGCTGACGAGCCCAATTCCTACTTGCTGGAGTCCGTACAGGGCGGCGAGAAGTGGGGCCGTTACTCGATCATCGGCCTGCCGTGCCGCACCGTGATGCGGGTTCACGACCATCACGTCAGCGTGACCGTCGACGGTGTCGAGACCGAAAGCCATGACGTGGAAGACCCGCTGGCCTTCGTCGAAGCCTTCAAGGCTCGCTACAACGTGCCGACCATTGCCGGCCTGCCACGTTTCAACGGCGGCCTGGTGGGTTATTTCGGTTATGACTGCGTGCGTTATGTGGAGAAGCGTCTGGGCAAGTGCCCGAATCCGGATCCGCTGGGCGTGCCGGACATCCTGCTGATGGTCTCCGACGCTGTCGTGGTGTTCGACAACCTCGCCGGCAAGATGCATGCAATCGTCCTGGCCGACCCAGCGCAGGAAGATGCTTTCGAGCAAGGTCGCGCGCGCCTGGAAGAGCTGCTGGAAAAACTGCGTCAGCCGATCACCCCGCGCCGTGGCCTGGACTTCAGCAAGCAGCAAGCGGCTGACCCGGTGTTCCGTTCCAGCTTCACCCAAAGCGATTACGAAAAAGCCGTCGACACCATCAAGGAATACATCCTGGCCGGTGACTGCATGCAGGTCGTGCCGTCCCAGCGCATGTCGATCGACTTCAAGGCTGCGCCGATCGATCTGTACCGGGCGCTGCGCTGCTTCAACCCGACGCCCTACATGTACTTCTTCAACTTCGGCGACTTCCACGTTGTCGGCAGTTCGCCGGAAGTGCTGGTGCGGGTCGAAGACAACCTGATCACCGTGCGCCCGATTGCCGGCACCCGTCCGCGGGGCGCCAGCGAAGAGGCTGACCTGGCGCTGGAAAAAGACCTGCTGTCGGACGACAAGGAAATCGCCGAGCACCTGATGCTGATCGACCTCGGTCGCAACGACACGGGTCGCGTCTCGGAAATCGGTTCGGTGAAGCTCACCGAGAAAATGGTCATCGAGCGTTACTCCAACGTGATGCACATCGTGTCCAACGTCACCGGGCAATTGAAGGCCGGGCTGACGGCGATGGACGCACTGCGAGCGATTCTGCCGGCGGGCACCTTGTCCGGTGCGCCGAAGATTCGCGCGATGGAAATCATCGACGAGCTGGAGCCGGTCAAGCGTGGCGTCTACGGTGGCGCGGTCGGTTACTTCGCCTGGAACGGCAACATGGACACCGCCATTGCGATCCGCACGGCGGTGATCAAGAACGGCGAACTGCATGTGCAGGCCGGTGGCGGCATCGTCGCCGACTCGGTGCCGGCACTGGAATGGGAAGAAACCCTGAACAAGCGCCGCGCGATGTTCCGCGCCGTTGCTCTGGCGGAACAGACCCCGGAAAGCTGAGCTGACCACAAGTCCTGTGGGAGCGAGCAAGCTCGCTCCCACAATGATCTCATCGCCAAAAAAACGCGGCGCCTGTGAGGGCGCCGCGTTTTTTATTGCCTGCACATCAGAAGTCCAGCGCAACCCCTACGTTGATGCCCTGTTGGGTGAAGTCGTCGTCCTTGCGGATGTTATAGCTGGCGCGCAATGCCAGGTCGCGGGTGAGGTTGTGGCTCACCCCCAGGTTCACGCGTTGCAAGTGGCTTTGCGGGGTGTAGCCTTCCAGTGTGAACTGGTTGTTCGGCAAGGTGTTGAGGTTGATGCCCACGTCCTGGGTATCGTCGTTGTACTCACGCTCGATTGCCGCCTCGCCGAACACCTGGGTTTGCGGGGTGATCTGGTACTTGCCCTGCAGGCCAGCGCCCAGGCGACGGGAAATCACCTCCTGGTCGGCAAAGGTCAGCGCCGTGGAGTTGTTGCCGTCCTCCGAGTAGCCGTCGACTTTCGCCTTGGAGAAATCAGCGCTGATAAACGGCGACACATGCCAAGGGCTGCTGGCTTGTTGGGCAATGTCGTAACCCAGGCGAGCGCTGAAGGCCTCGACGTAGCCACTGGTATCGCCTTTTTCACCGCGTTCGTTGACGCCCAACTGGAACTTGCGCTTGAGGCTGTCGTAATCCAGATGCCCGGCCGTCAACGCCAGGTCAGCCCAGACACGGTTTTGCTGGTATTGAGCGAATGCCGTGCCCAGGTAGGTGTTGAGCTTGTAGTCGGAGTCGTTGCTGCCGGCCTCGAGTTTCTGGTTATAGAAACCGGCCGCCAAGCCGACGCGCCAGGCATCATCGATACGGTAGCTGCCACCGATGTTCAGGTTGGCTCCGTTGCCGTCGGCACTGACCGCGCTGTCCTGACTGTCAAAGTCCTGGTGCTGTCCGCCGCCGCTAACAATGGCTCGCCATTGACCGACACCCTGCCAGTTTTCCCAATCGGCCAGCCACTGGTTGCGCAGTTCATCCTGATGCGCGCGCACGGTGCCCTGGGCCATTTCTGGCAGCAGGGTCAGCTCCCATGGTGCTGCCAACAGGGAATACGCGTAGTCGGCAATCAGGCGCTGCCCGGCTTCGGTGGGATGCACCGAGTCGTTGTAGATCAGCTTGGTCGGGTCCGGCGTGGCGCTGTTGATGCCGTAGCGGGCATTCTCGGTGCAACCGTTGCCGCTGAAACAGGTGGCGATGAGGTTCTGGTCGGTGGCCAGGCCAAACTGCGCGGGGTTGGCGAACGTCTCCTTGAGCAGTACCGGAATGTTGAGCGGGATGATTTCGGCATTGATGTTTTGCAGCCGGCTCACCAGTTCAGTGTTGAACTGGGCGCTGAGCTGGGACGTGAAGGCCTGCAGCGGGGTGCCGTTGAACGCCGGGGTAAAGCCGATATCGGGCAGCAACCAGACCATGACGTATTTGGCGCCGGCGGTTTGCAGCGTCTGCACGCTGTCGGCCAGTCGGTCGGCGGCGGCACTGGCTTGGGGCAGGCTGGTGACGCGACCTTGCAGGAAGTCGTTACCGCCACCTGACAGGTAATACAGCGCGTTCGGGTCGGCGCGGAAGTTGTTCGATGGAAGATAGCCGGCCCGAGTGCGTTCGCCAGTGGCGGACGTGCTGGTGATCGAATCCAGAATCTGATCGGTGCGGTAACCGCCGACGGCCCAGTTATTGCCGTCGGGCTGGCCGTTGTTGGCGCGCACGGCCGAAGAGGATGACGCGGTCTGGTCCGCCGAGTAACCCAGTTTTCCGCCCAGTATCTGCGTGGAGTTGAGCGAGCGGACTTCACCGCTGCCATCCAGGTATACCGGCCCCGTCCGGTTGGTATAGCGCTGCGTCGCCCCCGCAGGCCCGCCGGTGTCGGCAAAGGTCCCGGCGTCGTTGAGGCTGTCCCCGAAGACCACAAAGTTAGTGTAAGGATTGGGCGCGGCGTTCGCCTGGGCGCAAGCCATCGCGAGCAAGCATCCTGCGAGCGGTACAAACAACGACTGTTTGATCATGAGCAAGTCCGTTTATTTATTGTTTTAGTGAACGAAACGACAGTACCAAAAACTTTCGGCCTTTTGCCATCTGTCGCGAAGCCTTTAATAGTTTCGCAGGCAGTACCCCCGGCGATATTGCACGCTCTGCCCAGCTAAGTTACTGTGCCGGGACGTATGAACGAGACCTTCCCCGTGTTGATCATCAGTAAACTCCTGGATCAAGTCATCAAGGCACACGCCCGCTGGCGTTGGCGCGCCTGAATTCTTTTGCCGGCCTCGCCGGACCTGTACCGCTTCGCCTTCTTTACCCGTTTGAAATGCCGCTTTGCTGGCGCTACTCCGGCACCTGACAAAGCGCAGCGCTCTGCGGGTCAATCATTCGAAGGCCATCTTCAAAGTCAGTGAATTCAAGAGGTTCTAAACGCCATGTTGCTGATGATCGATAACTACGACTCCTTTACCTACAACGTTGTGCAGTACCTGGGCGAGCTTGGCTCCGAGGTCAAGGTCGTGCGCAACGATGAATTGACCATCGCTGAGATCGAAGCCCTCAACCCTGAGCGCATCGTTGTGTCCCCCGGTCCTTGCACGCCGACCGAAGCCGGCATCTCGATTGAAGCGATCAAGCATTTCGCCGGCAAGCTGCCGATTCTTGGCGTCTGCCTCGGTCACCAGTCCATCGGCCAAGCCTTTGGCGGTGATGTGGTGCGCGCCCGTCAAGTGATGCACGGTAAGACTAGCCCGGTATTTCACGAGGACAAGGGTGTGTTCGCAGGCCTGAATCGTCCGCTGACGGTGACCCGCTATCATTCATTGATCGTCAAGCGCGAAACCCTGCCCGATTGCCTGGAGCTGACGGCCTGGACCCAGCTCGAAGACGGCTCGGTCGACGAGATCATGGGCCTGCGCCACAAGACCCTGAACATCGAGGGCGTGCAGTTCCACCCTGAGTCGATCCTCACCGAGCAGGGCCACGAACTGTTCGCCAACTTCCTCAAACAAACCGGCGGCACGCGCTAAGGACTCATCATGAACATCAAGACAGCCCTGGGCCGTATCGTCGAACAGCTCGACCTCAGCACCGAAGAAATGCGCGACGTGATGCGCGAAATCATGACCGGGCAATGCACTGACGCGCAGATTGGCGCGTTCATGATGGCTATGCGCATGAAGAGCGAAAGCATTGACGAGATCGTCGGCGCGGTGTCGGTGATGCGCGAGCTGGCGGACAAGGTCGAGCTCAAGACCCTCGACGGCGTGGTCGATGTGGTTGGCACCGGCGGCGATGGCGCCAATATCTTCAACGTGTCGACCGCTTCCGCTTTCGTGGTTGCGGCGGCCGGTTGTACGGTCGCCAAACACGGCAACCGTGCGGTGTCGGGCAAGAGCGGCAGCGCCGATCTGCTGGAGGCGGCCGGCATCTACCTGAACCTGACGCCGGTGCAAGTGGCGCGTTGCATCGACAACGTTGGTATTGGTTTCATGTTTGCCCAGACCCATCACTCTGCGATGAAATACGCCGCTGGCCCGCGTCGTGATCTGGGCTTGCGCACCTTGTTCAACATGCTCGGCCCGCTTACGAATCCGGCCGGTGTGAAGCATCAGGTGGTAGGCGTTTTCACCCAGGCCCTGTGCCGGCCGCTGGCGGAAGTGTTGCAACGTCTGGGCAGCAAGCATGTGCTGGTGGTGCATTCGAAGGATGGCCTGGACGAATTCAGCCTGGCGGCACCGACCTTCGTGGCGGAGCTGAAAAACGACCAGATCACCGAGTATTGGGTCGAACCGGAAGACCTGGGCATGAAGAGCCAGAGCCTGCATGGCCTGGCGGTGGATAGCCCGGCGGAGTCCCTGGAGTTGATTCGCGATGCCCTGGGCAAGCGCAAGACCGAGAACGGTCAGAAAGCGGCCGAGATGATCATGCTCAATGCCGGTGCCGCACTGTACGCCGCCGACCATGCCAGCAGTTTGAAAGAGGGAGTCGCACTTGCGCACGATGCGCTGCACACCGGTCTCGCTCGGGAGAAGCTCGAGGAACTGGGTGCGTTTACCGCGGTATTCAAAGTGGAGAATGAGGGATGAGTGTACCGACGGTTCTGGAAAAGATTCTGGCGCGCAAGGTCGAGGAAGTGGCTGAGCGCAGCGCTCGTGTCAGCCTCGCCGAGCTGGAAGGTCTGGCCAAGGCGGCCGATGCACCCCGTGGTTTTGCCAATGCCTTGCTGGCTCAGGCCAAGCTGAAGCAGCCGGCGGTCATTGCCGAAATCAAGAAAGCCTCGCCGAGCAAAGGCGTGATCCGCGAGAACTTCGTTCCCGCCGATATCGCCAGAAGCTACGAGAAGGGCGGGGCGACCTGCCTGTCGGTGCTCACCGACATCGACTATTTCCAGGGTGCCGATGCCTACCTGCAGCAGGCCCGCGCGGCGTGCCAGCTGCCGGTTATCCGCAAGGACTTCATGATCGATCCGTACCAGATCGTCGAAGCCCGAGCCCTGGGCGCCGATTGCGTGCTGTTGATCGTATCCGCGCTGGATGACGTGAAAATGGCCGAACTGGCGGCCGTGGCCAAAAGCGTCAACCTCGACGTGCTGGTGGAAGTTCACGACGGTGACGAGCTGGAGCGGGCCTTGAAAACCCTCGACACTCCGCTGGTGGGTGTGAACAACCGCAACCTGCACACCTTCGAAGTCAGCCTGGAAACCACCTTGGATCTGCTGCCGCGTATTCCGCGTGATCGTCTGGTCATCACCGAGAGCGGCATTCTCAACCGCGCCGATGTCGAACTGATGGAAATCAGCGAAGTCTATGCGTTCCTGGTCGGTGAGGCGTTCATGCGCGCCGAAAGCCCGGGCACCGAGTTGCAGCGTCTGTTCTTCCCCGAGCGCGGTCTGCCTGTCAGCGGCTCAACTCTCGACTGACCCCCGCCATTGCAGGCAACCCGATTCCCTGTGGGAGCGGGCTTGCCCGCGATGAGGCCCTCAAATTCCCTAAAGACCTCATGTCTGCCGGAGTCGCCTATGTCGTTGCCCACCTCCATGACCATCGAAGCCGGCCTGCAAGCCGAGCAGGATTTGCTGGCGTCGGTCTGTGCCGGCAATGGGGAGTTCGGTCTGTTGTTCTGGCAGCCGAGCGATCAGGCATTGGTGATGCCGCGTCGTTTGAATCGATTACCAGGCTTCGAAGCCGCCTGTGAGGTCTCGGCGGCAGCGGGTTGGCCCGTGTTGTTGCGCGATACCGGTGGCGAGCCGGTACCGCAATCGGCCACCACGATCAACATCGCACTGGTTTATGCGCCTCCCCGCAGCGAAGGGGATCTGAATCGCATCGAATCCGGTTATCGTCGTCTGTGCGACCCGATTTGCCAGTTGCTGGATGAACTGGGCGGTACTTCGTCCCTGGGTGAAATCGAAGGCGCATTCTGTGACGGTCGCTTCAACGTCAATCTCGATGGACGCAAGATGGTCGGTACCGCCCAGCGCTGGCGCCAGAGTCAGGGTGGGCAGCGTCCGGTGGGGCTGGTACATGGCGCGATGCTGGTGGATAACGAGCGGGAATCGATGGTCGCAGCGGTCAATGTTTTCAACGAGGCCTGCGGCCTGGAACAACGAGTACGCGCCGAAAGCCACATTGCGCTGCATGAGAAGTTCGCCGCGCCCCATGCGCTGGCACGTCTCGACGAACTCTACCGGTTGATGCTGGCGCAGATGTTCAGCAGCTAGGTTTTCGAGCTTATCGCGTACCGAAGACCACCATGGTCTTGCCTTTGACGTCCACCAGGTTGCGCTCTTCCAGATCCTTGAGCACACGACCGACCATCTCCCGGGAACAACCGACAATCCGCCCGATTTCCTGACGGGTCACCTTGATCTGCATCCCGTCGGGGTGAGTCATGGCGTCTGGCTGTTTGCACAGCTCCAGCAGGCAGCGAGCAACACGGCCGGTCACGTCAAAAAATGCCAGGTCACCCACCTTGCGCGTGGTATTGCGCAGGCGCTGTGCGATTTGTCCGCTGAGGACGTAAAGAATATCCGGATCCTGCTGAGACAACTCGCGGAATTTTGCGTAGCTGATTTCCGCAACTTCACATTCGACCTTGGCCCGCACCCAGGCGCTGCGCTCCTGTTCCAGGCCGGCTTGCTCAAACAGGCCGAGCTCACCGAAAAAGTCCCCGGCGTTCAGGTAGGAGATGATCATTTCCCGTCCGTCGTCATCCTCGATCAGGATGGTGACTGAGCCTTTGATGATGAAGAACAGCGTTTCCGAGCGGTCGCCGGCACAAATGATGTTGCTCTTGGCCTGATAGCGGCGGCGCTGGCAATGCATCAACAGCTTGTCGAGGTTTTTGATCCTGGGGGTGGGGGCAATAGCAACCATGGTTGTATCCCGAAAAGACTGCACGGTGTGTTTGGTTTTTATGAATAGCGAAAGCTGGAGTGAAGCTGGCCATGCGCCATTGGATTGGCGTCAGCTTACCAGACACTTCCTGAAATATTCGAGCATTTACCTACAGGGTCGTAGGATATGTCCCAGGACGCCGGGCGCTGTCAATCACGGGGGCTGTGCTAAGCTGGCGACCCTTTTTTATACAGTGGAGTCTTGGCGATGAAGGCACGCATCCAATGGGCTGGCGAAGCCATGTTCCTCGGCGAATCCGGTAGCGGTCATGTCGTGGTCATGGACGGTCCGCCCGATGCCGGCGGACGTAACCTGGGTGTCCGGCCGATGGAAATGCTGCTGCTGGGTGTCGGCGGTTGCAGCAATTTCGACGTGGTCAGCATCCTCAAGAAATCCCGCCAGGCGGTCGAGAGCTGCGAAGCCTTCCTTGAAGCCGAGCGAGCGACCGAAGATCCAAAGGTGTTCACCAAGATCCACATGCACTTCGTGGTCAAGGGCCGTGGCTTGAAAGAAGCCCAGGTCAAGCGTGCTATCGAGCTGTCCGCCGAGAAGTATTGCTCGGCCTCGATCATGCTGGGCGCGGCCGGTGTCGAGATTACCCACGACTACGAAATCATCGAGCTCGGTTGAATCGACATTCAACTATCATAAAAGCAGTGCAGACTCTGGCGATCCCTTGCTGACGTCTGCATAATGCGCCACTTTTTTCAGGGTAGTGGCCTGTCAGCCGACAGGCCTCGCACCCGAACAGACAACCAAAATCGCCATCGCGAAGAGGTGTTAACCGTCCTACGCAGGTGCGTTGTTCGCATCTGACGGGCATGCTTGATCACGCGGCCGGGCCGCAAACACATAGAGAGTTTTTAACGGTGAAAAGCAAACTCAAGCTCCACGGGTTCAATAACCTGACAAAGACCTTGAGCTTCAACATCTATGACATCTGCTACGCGGAAACCCCGCAAGACCAACAGGCCTACGTCGAGTACATCAATAAAGAGTACAACGCCAAGCGCCTGACGCAGATCCTCACGGAAGTTGTCGATATCATTGGTGCCAACATCCTGAACATTGCCAGTCAGGACTATGAGCCACAGGGCGCCAGCGTCACGATTCTGATCTCGGAAGAGCCGGTGACCCCGACTGAAAGCCAGATCGAAGAATCCCCGGGCCCATTGCCCGAAATCATCCTGGCCCACCTCGACAAGAGCCACATCACGGTGCACACCTACCCGGAAATCCATCCGGACGACGGTATTGCGACCTTCCGTGTGGATATCGACGTGTCGACTTGCGGGGTCATTTCACCGCTTAAAGCGCTCAACTTCCTGATTCACCAGTTCGATTCGGACATCGTGACCGTGGACTACCGTGTGCGCGGCTTCACCCGTGACGTTGAAGGTAAAAAGCACTTCATCGATCATGAGATCAACTCGATCCAGAACTACCTCTCCGAAGACACCCGCGACGCGTACCAGATGACCGACGTGAACGTGTACCAGGAAAACCTGTTCCACACCAAGATGCTGCTGAAGAACTTCGAACTGGATAACTACCTGTTCGGTGACGCCACCAGCAACCTGTCTTCTGAGCAACGCGCCCAGGTGACCGATCGTGTGAAACACGAAATGCTCGAGATCTTCTACGCGCGCAACATGCCGAACTAAGAACCGCGAGCACAAAAAAAGGCGACTTCGGTCGCCTTTTTCATGTCTGCCGCAAATCCCCTGTGGGAGCGGGCTTGCCCGCGAAGAGGCCCTGTCTGACTGCGCAAAAGTCAGATGCGATAAGTACTCTTGGTCATCACCTTGGCCATCAAACTCATCCCGAATTTCACTGGCGCCGGAAACCGGAACCCGCCGGCCTCCAGTGCGCTTTCGGCATGCTGTTCTTCATCGATACGCATCTGCTCGAGAATCGCCCGGGACTTCTCATCCTCGGCCGGCAGTTGTTCCAGGTGTTCGTTCAGGTGTTTGCAGACCTGATCTTCCGTCGCCGCCACGAACCCCAGGCTGACTTTGTCGCTGATCAGGCCGGCCACTGCGCCGATCCCGAACGACATGCCATAAAACAGCGGGTTGAGGATGCTGGTGTGGCTGCCCAACTGGTGAATGCGCTGTTCGCACCAGACCAGGTGATCGACTTCTTCTTCGGCGGCATGCTCCATGGCGGCACGCACTTGCGGCAGCTTGGCCGTCAGCGCCTGACCCTGATACAGGGCCTGGGCGCAGACTTCGCCGGTATGGTTGATGCGCATCAGGCCGGCAACGTGGCGCGTGTCTTCGTCGCTCATCTTCACGTCGGGCTGCACAATGGCAGGCGACG
Source organism: Pseudomonas sp. S2_H10 (assembly GCF_054668285.1). Lineage (NCBI taxonomy): Bacteria > Pseudomonadati > Pseudomonadota > Gammaproteobacteria > Pseudomonadales > Pseudomonadaceae > Pseudomonas > Pseudomonas sp. S2_H10. The sequence goes on along the minus strand of NZ_CP162754.1, from coordinate 3,038,707 downwards.
GGCGGTACGGCTGGCCGCTGAAGGGCAGCAGGGTGCGCATCGCGGCATCGGCTTGCAGCAGCAGGCGGTCAATCGGCGAGTAGTGACGTTGGGTAGTCATGCTGACCTCCGGGGGGAATTTCGGCGGCCAGTTTAACCCAATCGGCCGGGGAAGGTTTGCGCTGGGTCATTGTGATGCAGGTGTGATGACAATGCTGTGATGCCCCAATGGGAGCGACGCTGCGCCGTTCCCAACGGGTTTGCTGCAATCAGCCCGGCGGCCAGTGCATCTGGCGCTGACCCAGCACGTGCATATGAATGTGGTAGACGGTTTGCCCGCCTTCTTCATTGCAGTTCATGACCACGCGGAAGCCTTTTTCGCAGCCCAGTTCCAGTGCCAGGCGCTGGGCGGTGAATAGAATGTGTCCGGCCAGTGCCTTGTCGTCCTCGGTCAGGTCGTTCAAGGTGCGAACCGGTTTCTTCGGGATCACCAGAAAATGTACCGGTGCCTGTGGGGCAATGTCGTGGAAGGCCAGTACCTGGTCGTCCTCGTAAATGATCTTCGCCGGGATTTCCCGGTTGATGATCTTGGTGAACAGAGTATCCACAGCTGTTTTCTCCGTTGTTTGGGCTGGCCTGAGTGTACTCATGGCTTATGCCAGCGCCCAGCCTTTTACCTTGAGTTGGATCAGCGCGGGCAGTAGGCCTTGTTGACCATGCCGGCGATTGTACGGGTCAGCCAGCGTGAGCCGAGCCTTGGCAGGAAGGCGAACCAGCGGTTGCGCCGCCCCGGAATGATGATCGCTTTATTCTTTTCCAGCGCGCGCACGGTATAGAGCGCCACTTCCTCGGGGCTCATCAATAGCTTGCTGCCGGTCAGCTTGTCGCTGTTGAGTTGGGCGGTACGGAAAAACGCCGTGCGGGTCGGCCCGGGGCAGAGTACGGAAACCTTGACCGCGCACTTTTTCAGCTCGACGCGCAATCCTTCGGAAAAGTGCAGCACATACGCCTTGCTGGCGTAATAGGTACTCATCCACGGCCCCGGTTGGAATGCCGCCACCGAGGCCACATTCAGAATCTGCCCGCCGCCTTGCAGGGCCATGCTGTTGCCGATGGCGTGGCACAGGCGGGTGAGGGCGAGGATGTTGACCTCGATCAGGTCCTGCTCGGTCATCCAGTCCTGTGCCAGAAACGGGCCGCATGTGCCGATGCCGGCGCAGTTGACCAGCAGATCGATCTGCCGGTCGCCTTCTTCCAGTTCCAGCAGGAAGCCGGACAGGCGCAGCGGCTCGCCCAGGTCACAGGCTCGGAACAACACTTCCACGCCGAACCTTTGGGTCAGTTCAATCGCAATGCTTTCCAGCTGATCACGTTGTCGGGCCACCAATATGAGGCTGCGGCCGCGGCGGGCCAGCGCTTCGGCCATTGCCAGGCCGATGCCGCTGGAGGCACCAGTGATCAGAGCGTAACGGGTCATGCAGTTCTCCATCGCAACAGCTCCGCGCCGCGACGCAGGTGTCACGGGCCAGGAGCGCTGTTCATTCTTTCGCAGAGTCTACAGGGGGGCGGGCCTCTTCGGCTGCATCGTCGGTGGAATTAGGCACCGGTTCGACTTCGACATCGATTTCATCGGTGATAACCGAACTGCTGTCGTAGCTGCTCTGGGCGGCGTTTTCGTATCCTTCGCGTATCGCCGTGAGACCGCCGGCCAGCGAGCCGAACAGAATCAGCGCGATAACGACCAGCCACAGCGAAGACAAAACCTTGACTGCGGCACTGTTCGGCGGAGGTGCTGGGCCGTAGCGGTTGGCAGTTTCGTTACCCGGTACGGCCATGATCACAAACGGAAAGAAGCTGCCAACAAACGGCACCAGGTTCAGCAACCATAGCCAGCCAGACCAGCCAGCATCGTGCAAACGTTGAACGGTGATCTGGATGCTGACGAAGGCAAATCCGACAAACAGGATAAAGGCCAGCAAGCTGCCCAATATCAGGCCGGCGGTCGAGTCCGCGCCGATGAGAGCCAGGGCGATCAAGGCAAACACCCCGCAAACAGTCATGAGTACGAGTGTCAGTACCAGCGTCCAGGCGAGATAACGCAAACGGCCGATACGGCCATCGAAACTGAATGGCTGGAGGGTGGCGAACTGCGCCACGGCTTCGCCGACGGGGGCGCGAGGCGGGGCGTAAGGGGACTGCGGATCTGCCGAGGTGGTTTGGCTGCTGGCCGGGGTATGGTCATGAACTTCGGCGAGGTTCAGCTCGATCGGCGTTTCGGCTTCGATGCGGGCGTCGATACCGGTTTTGCTCAGTGCCTGGAGATAGGTCTGGGCATCGGCTTGCGACAGGTTGCGTTTGAGTGCTACCGGGCGTCCGCTGAACAGGCGCTCGATAGCCGTGACATCGCTTTTGAACAGCTCGGCGAGATTGAGCTTTGCTGTGGTGCTATCGACACCCGGCAGCAAGCCTCCTTCGAAGACGATCTTGAAACGGTTTTCGCCCATGTGCGAGGCATCCTTGTCGCGAGAGGTTCAAAGAAGAATGTTGTGTCCGGGCCAGTGTAAGGCCAGTCGGGCAAGACTGGCCAAGCTTGTCAGCGCGGCCAGCGCTTGGGTAACTGGGCAGCATGCTCCAGGGCTTGGCGGTACTCCGCATCGAGACGAGCAATCAACTGCTCGACACTCGGCAAGTCCTCGATTTCTCCCACGCCCTGGCCGGCAGACCAAACGGTTTTCCAGGCCTTGGCTTCATCGCTTACAGGTTTGAGCTTGGAGCCGAAGTTGATCTCGCCCTTGCCTTGCAACGCCGCCATGTCGAAACCGGCGGCTTCCAGGCTCTGGCGCATGAAACTCGCAGGAACGCCTGACACGGCTGGAGTATGGATGATGTCTGCCGCTTTGGAGGTCAGCAGCATGTCTTTGTAGGCGTCGGGCGCGTGACTTTCGGTCGTGCCGATAAATCGAGTACCAAAGTAGGCCAGGTCCGCGCCTAGCAGTTGCGCGGCCAGAATTTCGTGGCCGTGGTTCAGGCAGCCGGCCAGTAATAAAGTCTTGTCGAAGAACTGGCGGATTTCGGCAATCAGCGAGAACGGGCTCCAGGTCCCGGCGTGGCCACCGGCGCCGGCGGCCACGGCGATCAAGCCATCGACACCGGCTTCGGCCGCTTTCTCGGCATGACGACGAGTTGTCACATCATGGAACACCAGGCCGCCGTAGCCATGAACCGCGTCGACCACTTCTTTCACGGCGCCGAGGCTGGTGATCACGATGGGCACCTTATGTTCGACGCAGATCTGCAAATCCGCCTGCAGGCGCGGATTGCTGTTGTGCACAATCAGGTTCACGGCGTAAGGCGCCGGGTTTTCCATTGTCGCCAGCCCGGCTTCGATTTCTTCCAGCCAGGCCTTGAAGCCGCTGCTTTCGCGTTGATTCAGCGCCGGGAAGCTGCCGACCACGCCCTGGCGGCAGCAGGCGAGTACCAATTGCGGGTTGGAAATCAGAAACATCGGCGCAGCCACCACGGGCAGACGCAAACGTTGTTCGAGCAAAGCGGGCAGCGACATTGGAAGTACCCCGGTGAGTTGTGCCTGTTGGGTTTAGAACGGCCGAACGACGACCAGAATTACGATTGCCAGCAATATCAGAACCGGTACCTCATTGAACCAGCGAAAAAAGACATGGCTGCGGGTGTTTTCGCCACGGGCAAAACGTTTTGCCTGCGCGCCGCACATGTGGTGGTAGCCGATCAGGAGCACGACCAAAGTCAGCTTGGCGTGTATCCAGCCACCCTGGCTGAAGATGCCTGGATTGAGGTAGACGAGCCAGCCGCCGAAGATCAGCGTAGCGATCATCGCCGGCCCCATGATGCCGCGGTACAGCTTGCGCTCCATGACGCTGAAGCGTTCCTTGCTGATCGTGTCTTCACTTTGTGCGTGATAAACGAACAGTCGTGGCAGGTAGAACAGGCCGGCAAACCAGCACACGACGCTGACGATATGAAACGCTTTGAGCCACAGATAGAGCATTTTTGGTTATTCCCCAATTCACGGTAGCCCGAATAGTAGAGGCTTGAGCGTCCGCACGTCACCTTGACGGTTGTCGCAGGGGCGCGCGGCCCCTATTATCGACGGCTTTCCAGTGGGTTCGTTGAGGGCAGGTTTATGGTCAAGGTCGGTATCGTCGGCGGCACGGGTTACACCGGTGTCGAATTGCTGCGTCTTTTGGCGCAACATCCGCAAGCTGAAGTGGTTGTCATCACTTCCCGATCCGAGGCTGGCCTGGCCGTGGCCGACATGTACCCGAACCTGCGAGGCCATTACGACGGCCTTGCGTTCAGCGTTCCGGACACCAAGACCCTCGGTGCCTGCGATGTGGTGTTTTTCGCCACGCCGCACGGTGTTGCCCATGCCCTGGCGGGCGAGCTGCTGGCGGCCGGGACCAAGGTCATCGACCTGTCGGCCGACTTCCGTCTGCAGGACGCGGATGAGTGGGCCAAGTGGTACGGCCAGCCACACGGCGCTCCGGAGTTGCTGGACGAGGCGGTCTACGGCCTGCCGGAAGTCAATCGCGAGCAAATCAAGAAAGCGCGCCTGATTGCCGTGCCGGGCTGCTACCCGACTGCAACGCAATTGGGTTTCCTGCCATTGCTCGAAGCCGGCCTGGCCGATGCTTCTCATCTGATTGCTGACTGCAAATCCGGTGTCAGCGGTGCCGGTCGCGGTGCTTCCGTAGGTTCGCTGTACTCCGAGACGTCGGAAAGCATGAAAGCCTATGCCGTCAAAGGTCACCGTCACCTGCCGGAAATTCGCCAAGGGTTGCGTCGTGCGGCAGGCAAGGACGTCGGCCTGACCTTCGTTCCACACCTGACGCCGATGATTCGCGGCATTCACTCGACGCTCTACGCCACTGTTGTTGATCGCTCGGTGGATCTGCAGGCGCTGTTTGAAAAGCGTTATGCCAACGAGCCGTTTGTCGATGTCATGCCGGCCGGCAGCCATCCGGAGACTCGTAGCGTACGGGGTGCCAACGTCTGCCGTATTGCGGTGCATCGCCCTCAGGATGGCGATCTGGTGGTTGTGCTGTCGGTGATCGATAACCTGGTCAAGGGCGCGTCAGGTCAGGCTGTGCAGAACATGAACATTCTGTTCGGGCTGGATGAGCGTCTGGGCCTGTCTCACGCTGGCATGTTGCCGTAAGGCTTTACCCCGCGCAGGAAAAGGCCCGTCTGACGGGCCTTTTTGCATTTCAGGCCGGCGATTCGATTGGCTGATATACCATAACAATAGTTGACCGCTTTTCTAGGAGAAGCGGATAATGCGCGTCATCACGCAATATGACGGCGTAACGCCGGGAGATAGTCAGCATGAGCGTCGAATCCTTCACCCCCACGGCTTTGCAATTCACCCACGGTGCCGCGCACAAGGTGAAGAGCCTGGTCGATGAAGAGGGGAATGATCGCTTGAAGCTGCGCGTATTCGTTACGGGCGGCGGTTGTTCAGGTTTTCAGTACGGCTTTACCTTCGATGAAGAAGTGGCCGATGACGATACCATTGTCGAGCGCGAAGGTGTGAGTCTGGTGGTCGATCCGATGAGCTACCAGTATCTGGCAGGTGCCGAAGTGGACTACCAGGAAGGTCTGGAAGGTTCGCGCTTCGTCATCAAGAACCCGAATGCGACCACCACTTGTGGCTGCGGTTCTTCGTTCTCTATCTGATCAACGCACCGGTTTCACAAAACGCCGCAGGGCCTCAGGGTCTTGCGGCGTTTTGCTGTGTGGAGGATTTACGCGGGGTAGATGGCGCCGAGTACGCGCAAGCCACGAGCGCCGGTAACGCTTGGACGGTTGGCCGCGATGCCTTCGAGGCAGCAATGAGCCAGCCACGCAAAGGCCATGGCTTCAACCCAGTCGGGGTCTACGCCGTAAGTGGCGGTGCTGCCGACACTGGCGTTTGGCAGCAGGTTGGCCAGGCGATTCATCAACGTGGAGTTATGGGCACCTCCGCCACAGACCAGCAGTTGTTGCGTATCTGCCTGGGCGCTTTGCAGTGATTCGACGATGGTCAACGCGGTCAGTTCAAGCAGCGTCGCCTGAACATCTTCGGCAGTGAAGGCTGGCAGGTTCGCCAGATGCTGTGTCAGCCATGGCAGGTTGAACACTTCCCGGCCGGTGCTCTTCGGGCCTTTGGTCACAAAGAACGGATCACTGAGCAGCGCAGTAAGCAGCATCGGTTGAACCTTGCCACTGGCAGCCCATTGGCCGTCACGGTCAAAGTGGTCGCCGCGTTGCTGATGAATCCAGGCGTCCAGCAGCACGTTGCCCGGGCCGCAGTCGAAACCGGCAACCGGCTTGCCGGGCTCGATAAGGCTGAGATTGCTGAAGCCGCCAACGTTAAGCACTGCGCGATTGCCCGCCTGCTCTTCAAAAAGGGCTTCGTGAAAGGCCGGAACCAGTGGTGCGCCTTGGCCGCCGGCAGCGACGTCGCGGCTGCGGAAATCGCTGACCACGGTGATGCTGGTCAGCTCCGTCAGCAGGGCCGGGTTGCCGATTTGCACGGTGAAACCACGAGCCGGTTCGTGGCGTATGGTCTGGCCATGGCTGCCGATCGCGCGTATGTCGTCAGGTTTCAGTTGCTGCTGGGCGAGGAGGGCATGAATCCCTTGGGCTGCCAGTTTCACCCAGTTCTGCTGGGCGATGGCGGAGCGGGCAATTTCGTCCGGGCCGCTGGCGCACAAGCCGAGAAGCTCGGCGCGCAGGGTGTCGGGCATCGGGATGTAGTGGGAGGCGATCAACCTGATCGCCGGGGCTTGCTCGATCAATGCGATGTCCAGGCCATCCAGGCTGGTCCCGGACATCACACCTATATAGAGCGCCATGCTTAACGCTTGCTCGAAGCCAGCAGAGTGGCTTTTTCCTGTTCCATGCGCGCCATCAGCGGCTGGCTTTGGGCCAGGAAGCGTGCGCGCTCAGCCTTGGCGATCGGATCGGCCATTGGCAGTTTCTGGCCCAGCGGGTCGACGTGCACACCATTGACCTGGAACTCGTAGTGCAAGTGCGGGCCGGTGGAGAGGCCGGTGGTGCCGATGTAGCCAATCACCTGGCCCTGTTTCACCGTGCCGCCAGTCTTCACGCCTTTGGCGAAACCTTGCATGTGGCCGTACAGCGTGGTGTAGGTATTGCCGTGCTGGAGGATCACGGTGTTGCCGTAGCCGCCACGACGACCGGCCAGCAGGACCTTGCCATCACCGGCGGCCTTGATCGGCGTGCCCCGTGGTGCGGCGTAGTCGACGCCTTTGTGGGCGCGGATCTTGTTCAGGATCGGGTGTTTGCGCCCCATGGAAAATTTCGAGCTGATGCGGGCGAAGTCCACCGGTGTACGGATGAACGCCTTGCGCATGCTGTTGCCGTCGGCGGTGTAGTAGCTGCTGTTGCCTTGTTTGTTGGTGTAGCGCACGGCGGTGTAGGTCTTGCCGCGGTTGGTAAAGCGCGCCGACAGGATCGGGCCGTTGCCGACAGCCTTGCCGTTGACCACCTTTTGTTCGTAGATCACGTCGAACTCGTCGCCCTGGCGAATATCCTGGGCGAAGTCGACGTCGTAGCCAAACACGCTGGCCATGTCCATGGTCAGGCTGTGAGACAGGCCCGCGCGGGCCGCGGACTGCGACAGCGAACTGTTGATCACGCCGTGAACGTAAGCGGAGCGCACGGTCGGTTTCGCAGTGATGCGGTTGAACGTGTAGCCCTTGTCGTTCTTGGTCAGGCTGATGCTTTCGAGGTCGCTGAGCTTGCTGTGCAAGTTGGTCAGCTGTCCCTCGGGGCTCAGTTCAAATTCGAGTTTTTGCCCGTGCTTGAGCTGGCTGAACTGCTTGGCCTGCTTGTCGCTGGCCAGTATTTCATGCACGGCGGTGGCAGGCAGGCCGACTTTCCCGAACAGCGTAGAAAGGGTGTCGCCCTTGGCCACGATCACTTCCCTGTGGCTTGCCGGTTTCTTTTCTTCTACCGCCGGTACTGGTGCTGGTACCGGCTCGGCTTGAGCGGTTTCCTGAGTGTCCTCGGCACTGTTGTCGATCTGTGCGAAGGGAGATGTTGCCGGTTCATTTGTGGCTTGAGCGGCTTCGGCAGCGTCTTGATCTTGTGTCAGTTGTTCAGCAGGACTTTCCAGTTCAAGACTGAGGGTCGTCTTTTTGGCTTCAACATCGCTGGAAGGGAATACCAGGAGCGCCAGGCTGAGAAGGGCGGCGATGCCACTTGCTGCGAGCAAGTGGGTTTTCGGGTAAAGCGGCGGCGCTTTAGACGATTCTGTGGTCATAAGTGGTTTTGACTTTGAAAAAGATGAATTGGAAAAGATGAATGACATGATGAAGATGAAATAACTGTATAAAATATAACCAAATCATCTCTGAAGCAAGTCTGCAGACACCCTGTCTGCGGATTGGCGTCCGTGCGCCGGGCAAACCTTGTATTTGACGCGCGATCTTGTATGGTTGGTTCCCTTTGAATCTGAGCCTTGCGGGTCTGTTATGAAGTCGGTTGAAGAGCAGCTAGCGCTGATCAAACGTGGTGCGGAAGAACTGTTGGTCGAGTCCGAGCTGATTGAAAAGCTCAAGCGCGGCCAGCCGCTGCGTATTAAGGCGGGCTTCGATCCAACGGCTCCGGATCTGCATCTGGGTCACACCGTGCTTATTAATAAGCTGCGCCAGTTCCAGGAGCTGGGGCATCAGGTGATCTTCCT
>NZ_CP162754.1:1807500-3025000 GCF_054668285.1 Pseudomonas sp. S2_H10 | reverse complement strand
TCTTAGGTAAATCCGGGATTCTAAGGCCGAGAGCTGATGACGAGTGTTCTTTTAGAACACGAAGTGGTTGATGCCATGCTTCCAAGAAAAGCTTCTAAGCTTCAGGTAACCAGGAACCGTACCCCAAACCGACACAGGTGGTTGGGTAGAGAATACCAAGGCGCTTGAGAGAACTCGGGTGAAGGAACTAGGCAAAATGGCACCGTAACTTCGGGAGAAGGTGCGCCGGTGAGGGTGAAGGACTTGCTCCGTAAGCCCACGCCGGTCGAAGATACCAGGCCGCTGCGACTGTTTATTAAAAACACAGCACTCTGCAAACACGAAAGTGGACGTATAGGGTGTGACGCCTGCCCGGTGCCGGAAGGTTAATTGATGGGGTTAGCTAACGCGAAGCTCTTGATCGAAGCCCCGGTAAACGGCGGCCGTAACTATAACGGTCCTAAGGTAGCGAAATTCCTTGTCGGGTAAGTTCCGACCTGCACGAATGGCGTAACGATGGCGGCGCTGTCTCCACCCGAGACTCAGTGAAATTGAAATCGCTGTGAAGATGCAGTGTATCCGCGGCTAGACGGAAAGACCCCGTGAACCTTTACTATAGCTTTGCACTGGACTTTGAATTTGCTTGTGTAGGATAGGTGGGAGGCTTTGAAGCGTGGACGCCAGTTCGCGTGGAGCCAACCTTGAAATACCACCCTGGCAACTTTGAGGTTCTAACTCAGGTCCGTTATCCGGATCGAGGACAGTGTATGGTGGGTAGTTTGACTGGGGCGGTCTCCTCCTAAAGAGTAACGGAGGAGTACGAAGGTGCGCTCAGACCGGTCGGAAATCGGTCGTAGAGTATAAAGGCAAAAGCGCGCTTGACTGCGAGACAGACACGTCGAGCAGGTACGAAAGTAGGTCTTAGTGATCCGGTGGTTCTGTATGGAAGGGCCATCGCTCAACGGATAAAAGGTACTCCGGGGATAACAGGCTGATACCGCCCAAGAGTTCATATCGACGGCGGTGTTTGGCACCTCGATGTCGGCTCATCACATCCTGGGGCTGAAGCCGGTCCCAAGGGTATGGCTGTTCGCCATTTAAAGTGGTACGCGAGCTGGGTTTAGAACGTCGTGAGACAGTTCGGTCCCTATCTGCCGTGGACGTTTGAGATTTGAGAGGGGCTGCTCCTAGTACGAGAGGACCGGAGTGGACGAACCTCTGGTGTTCCGGTTGTCACGCCAGTGGCATTGCCGGGTAGCTATGTTCGGAATAGATAACCGCTGAAAGCATCTAAGCGGGAAACTAGCCTCAAGATGAGATCTCACTGGGACCTTGAGTCCCCTGAAGGGCCGTCGAAGACTACGACGTTGATAGGTTGGGTGTGTAAGCGCTGTGAGGCGTTGAGCTAACCAATACTAATTGCCCGTGAGGCTTGACCATATAACACCCAAGCAATTTGCGTCGAAAGGCCAGATTGCGGTGTGTGAAGACGAAATGAACCGAAAGTTCGTGATACTCACAAAACACTAAGCTGTCACATACCCAATTTGCTGAAGCGAGGCCATCTGGTCACGACTCAGTACCCGAATTTCTTGACGACCATAGAGCGTTGGAACCACCTGATCCCATCCCGAACTCAGCAGTGAAACGATGCATCGCCGATGGTAGTGTGGGGTTTCCCCATGTGAGAGTAGGTCATCGTCAAGATTAAATTCCGAAACCCCAATTGCGAAAGCAGTTGGGGTTTTGTTTTTGTCCGCAGAAAAGTCACGGCTACTGGATTTCTATGCAATAGCTCGGCGCGTGGCTATCATGCGGGCCTCATTGTGAGGCGAGACCTGCATGCTGACGTTGTTAAAGCTTCTTAAAGATGGCCGATTCCATTCGGGTCAAGCATTGGGTGCTGCCCTGGGCGTCAGTCGTAGTGCCGTGTGGAAGCAGCTTCAGCATTTGGAAGCTGAGCTGGGTTTGTCTATTCACAAGGTTCGTGGGCGCGGCTATCAATTGTCCGCGCCATTGGCGCTGCTCGATCCTGGCGAGATAAGTGCCCGGGCGATTTCTTGCGACTGGCCCGTCCAGGTTTTCGACTCGATCGACTCCACGAACGCCGAGGCACTGCGCGCCATAGATCGGGGGCAGGCGGCACCTTTTCTTGTGCTTTCAGAGCGCCAGACTGCCGGGCGCGGGCGGCGTGGTCGCAAGTGGGTCAGTCCATTCGCGGAAAACGTCTATTACAGCCTGGTACTGCGTATTGATGGCGGGATGCGTCAGCTGGAAGGCTTGAGTCTTGTCGTTGGGCTCGCTGTTCAGCAGACGCTGCGTGAGTTCGGCATCGCGGCCGCTGGGCTGAAGTGGCCCAACGATGTCCTTGTGGGGCAGAAAAAAATCGCAGGGATACTGCTCGAGCTGGTTGGTGACCCTGCCGATGTGTGTCACGTCGTTCTCGGGGTGGGGATCAATGTGAACATGCAGTCTGCTGACGAGGTCGACCAGCAATGGACTTCCATGCGGCTCGAATCTGGCAGATTGTTTGATCGCAACCAACTGGTCGCAATGTTGGGGGGGATGCTGCAGCAATACCTTGTTCGCCATCAGGCAGGTGGTTTTGTGGCCATCCAATCCGAGTGGGAGCAAAATCACCTGTGGCAGGGGCGAAGCGTGTCATTGATTGCCGGCGTCAATCAGATTGATGGCGAGGTGCTTGGTATTGATGGTCAGGGTGCCCTGCGCCTGAAGGTGGATGGTGTGGAAAAAGTTTTCAGCGGTGGTGAGTTGAGCCTGAGGTTGCGTGATGATTCTTGAGCTCGATTGTGGCAATAGCTTCATCAAATGGCGCGTGCTTGCGGTGAGTGCCGGGCAGGTGCTGGGTGAGGGGGTCGTCGATTCCGATCTCGCATTGCTTGAAGGGCTGGGGGAGCTCAAAGGGCTTGCTCTCGCGTTTTGCCGGCTAGTGAGCGTCAGGACTGCGCAGGAGACCGGCGCGCTGACTTCCTTGTTGAAGGAAACCTTTGGCGTGCCGGTTGTGTGTGCAACGCCTGCGCGCGAAATGTCCGGCGTGCGCAATGGGTATGAGGAATTCGAGCGGTTGGGGCTGGATCGGTGGCTCGCGATGCTTGGGGGCTTTCATCTGGCTTCGGGTGCGTGCCTGGTGCTCGACTTCGGTACGGCCGTGACTGCTGACTTTATCGCTGTGGATGGAGAGCACCTGGGTGGTTTCATCTGTCCGGGAATGCCGTTGATGCGCAATCAATTGCGCACCCACACCCGTAAAATCCGATATGGCGATCAGGCAGCGGAGCTGGCTCTGGAAAGCCTTGTTCCGGGGCGCGCGACTGTTCAGGCTGTAGAGCGTGGCTGTTTATTGATGTTGCGCGGCTTCGTACTGACCCAGCTCGAGTTGGCGCGCAGCTACTGGGGTGAGGACTTTGTCGTATTCCTCACCGGGGGGGATGCGAGTCTGGTTTCTGAGGTGGTGCCTCAAGCCAGGGTGGTTCCGGACCTGGTGTTTGTCGGATTGGCCATGGCCTGTCCCTTGTCCTGAGGTTTTTATGCGTTGGTTGTTTTTGCTGCTGCTTGTCCTCAACGGGTTCTACTACATCTGGCATCAACAAGAGGCGCCATTGCGCGCCAAGGATGTCACGCCTCTAAGTCTGTATCGCGGGTCTCAGCAAGATATTCGCCTGTTGAGCGAGGCGGGCGATGCGTCCAAGGACAAGGCTAAGGCCGTGTCGCCAGACAATGGCTGTCTTTATCTGGGCGGCTACACGCGCCAGGACGCCGCTCAGGCGGTTGAGCGCCGGCTGAGCGGGATGGAGGTCAAGTACCAGTCCCTGCCCAAGGGCTCGGAAAGTGCAGGGTATTGGGTGCGTATCGCACCGGAAAGCCGGCGTTGGCTGGACGATCTGCAGCTGCAAAACCTTTCTAAAGAATTCAATGAGTTAAAACATAAAATAATGCCGTGCGAGGGGGTTGCGCCCACTGAATAGTTTGCATAGAATGGCGCCCGCTCCACAGCGAACACCGGAAACGGTTAGCGATGTGAAGCGAGGTCAACGCAGCTAACCTCAAGATTTAATTGAGAAAATGCTTGACAGAAGGCTGGCATGATGTAGAATGCCGGCTCGCTTAGGAGGGGTTCCCGAGCGGCCAAAGGGATCAGACTGTAAATCTGACGTCTACGACTTCGAAGGTTCGAATCCTTCCCCCTCCACCATTTTTAGCGAGAGCTGTAAGCGCTCGCGGGTATAGTTTAGTGGTAGAACCTCAGCCTTCCAAGCTGATGATGCGGGTTCGATTCCCGCTACCCGCTCCAAGTTTACAGGTTTTGCACAGTGTTACGCTCTTGTAGCTCAGTTGGTAGAGCACACCCTTGGTAAGGGTGAGGTCAGCGGTTCAAATCCGCTCAAGAGCTCCATATAACAAGGCAGATATGAAAATATCTGCCTTTGTTTTAGGTGGTTGTGGTTGCGCCTCGTTGTGTTGTCGGGGTTTGCCGGTGCTGAGGTGCTGGTATTGCAGCTGGAGTTGCCTGGTAGTGGTTGTAAAGTCTTTTTCGGGTCGGCATAATGGTCGGCCTGATTTTGTTTTAGGTCAGTAGCTCAATTGGCAGAGCGACGGTCTCCAAAACCGTAGGTTGGGGGTTCGATTCCCTCCTGACCTGCCAGATTCACCTGGTGTGTCTGGCTTTCTTTTCACAGGATCTTCATAGATGACTCCTAAAGCTGAAGCTCAAGGCTCTCGTTTCGACCTCCTCAAGTGGCTTGTAGTAGTCGCTCTGGTGGTTGTTGGCGTTGTTGGCAATCAGTACTTCTCTGCTTCGCCGATCCTGTACCGCGTACTCGCATTGCTCGCCATTGCTGCTGTAGCTGCCTTTGTAGGCCTGCAGACAGTCAAGGGCAAGTCTTTCTTTGTACTGGTTAAGGAAGCACGCACAGAAATTCGTAAAGTCGTTTGGCCAACTCGCCAAGAAACCACGCAGACCACCCTGATTGTGGTGGCTGTTGTTCTGGTTATGGCGTTGCTGTTGTGGGGTCTTGATTCCCTGCTCGGCTGGCTTGTTTCCTTGATTGTCGGCTAAGGGTGTCCCGTGGCTAAGCGTTGGTATGTTGTGCATGCTTACTCCGGTTACGAGAAGCATGTAATGCGCTCGCTGGTCGAGCGCGTAAAGCTGGCCGGTATGGAAGACGGCTTCGGCGAGATTCTGGTTCCCACTGAAGAAGTGGTTGAAATGCGTAATGGCCAGAAGCGCAAAAGCGAACGCAAATTCTTCCCTGGCTACGTGCTGGTGCAGATGGATATGAACGAGGGTACTTGGCACTTGGTCAAGGATACTCCTCGGGTGATGGGCTTTATCGGCGGTACTGCCGACAAGCCTGCACCGATCACCGATAAAGAAGCAGAAGCGATTCTGCGCCGTGTTGCTGATGGTAGCGACAAGCCGAAGCCGAAGACGTTGTTCGAGCCGGGCGAGTCGGTACGTGTCAATGACGGTCCGTTTGCGGACTTTACCGGTGTTGTTGAAGAAGTTAACTACGAAAAGAGCCGGATCCAGGTCGCAGTGCTCATTTTCGGTCGCTCTACTCCGGTGGAGCTCGAGTTCAGCCAGGTCGAAAAGGTCTAGTTGAGCAAAAATCCCAACCCCGCAGCCATAGGCTGTGGGGTTTTGTCGTCACTGGGATAAACGCGCAAGTAACCGGGGAGCCTCTCGAGGCGTTCGAACCCGTAATTGGAGTGCCTCATGGCCAAGAAGATTACCGCTTACATCAAGCTGCAAGTGAAGGCCGCTCAGGCTAACCCAAGCCCACCTGTTGGTCCTGCTCTGGGTCAGCACGGCGTGAACATCATGGAATTCTGCAAGGCTTTCAACGCCCGTACTCAGGGTCTTGAGCCAGGTCTGCCGACTCCAGTGATCATCACTGTCTACAGCGACCGTAGCTTCACTTTCGAAACCAAATCCACCCCTGCTTCGGTTCTGCTGAAGAAGGCGGCCGGTCTGACCAGCGGTTCCGCTCGTCCGAACACCGTTAAGGTTGGCACCGTGACTCGTGCTCAGCTGGAAGAAATCGCGAAAACCAAAAACGCGGATCTGACTGCAGCTGATATGGAAGCAGCCGTGCGTACCATCGCCGGTTCTGCTCGTAGCATGGGCCTTAACGTGGAGGGTGTGTAATGGCTAAGCTGACCAAGCGTCAAAAGGCTATCGCCGGCAAAATCGAAGCAGGCAAGGCCTACAACTTTGTAGACGCTGCTGCCCTGCTGGCCGAGCTGTCGACTGTCAAGTTCAGCGAGTCGTTCGACGTAGCTGTAAACCTGGGTGTTGACCCGCGTAAATCCGACCAGGTCGTTCGTAGCGCTACTGTGCTGCCACACGGCACTGGCAAGACCGTTCGCGTTGCTGTGTTCACCCAGGGTCCAGCTGCTGAGGCCGCTCTGGCTGCCGGCGCTGACCGTGTAGGCATGGACGACCTGGCTGCCGAAATGAAAGGCGGCGACCTGAACTATGACGTAGTTATCGCATCCCCGGATGCAATGCGCGTTGTAGGTCAGTTGGGTCAGATCCTCGGTCCACGTGGCCTGATGCCTAACCCTAAAGTCGGCACCGTAACTCCAGACGTAGCTACCGCGGTTAAAAACGCCAAGGCTGGTCAGGTTCGTTATCGCACCGACAAAAACGGCATCATCCACACTTCCGTTGGCAAGATCGGTTTCGACGCCGTCAAGCTGAAGGAAAACGTTGAAGCCCTGATCGCTGATCTGAAGCGTATCAAGCCAGCTTCCTCGAAAGGCATCTACGTCAAGCGCGTTACCCTGAGCACCACTATGGGCCCAGGTCTGGTCATCGACCAAAGCTCGCTCGACGCGTAAGACACAAATTGGCGCAAGCGATTGCGCCAATTGAAAAATTGGGGTCCCTGCCTGGCGGGGGCTATCCAAGACCGTAGGCGACGCAAGTCTTAAACCACAAGCCTACGCAGATGGTGCTCCCGGTTCCTTACCGAATCAGACACCAAAACGACATCCGGTTTCGACCAGATGAAACGGTAACAAGCAGGAGTTAAACCCGTGGCAATTAAACTCGAAGACAAGAAGGCCATCGTCGCTGAAGTCAACGAGGCTGCCAAAGTCGCTCTGTCCGCTGTCGTGGCTGATGCCCGTGGCGTAACAGTAGGCGCGATGACCGGACTCCGTAAAGAGGCTCGTGAAGCTGGCGTTTACGTACGTGTTGTACGTAACACCCTGCTCAAGCGCGCTGTTGCTGACACTGAATTCAGTGTCCTCAACGACGTGTTCACTGGCCCTACCCTGATTGCGTTCTCCAAGGAACATCCAGGCGCTGCTGCCCGGATCTTCAAGGAATTCGCAAAGGGTCAGGACAAGTTCGAGATCAAGGCAGCTGCGTTCGAGGGCAAGTTCCTCGCAGCTAACCAAATCGACGTACTGGCAACTCTGCCGACCCGTGACGAAGCAATTTCTCAGCTGATGAGCGTGATTCAAGGCGCTACCAGCAAATTGGCTCGTACTCTGGCGGCAATTCGCGACCAGAAAGAAGCTGCTGCAGCCTAAGGCTCGTCAACTTCTCGCGTTTTTTGTTTTTTTCGATGGTCGCGTAGGCCGTCCCCAATATCAGGAATTAGATTCATGTCTATCTCTCAGAACGATATCCTTGAAGCAGTTGGCAACATGTCCGTAATGGAAGTTGTTGAGCTGATCAAAGCTTTCGAAGAAAAATTCGGTGTTACCGCTGCTGCTGCATCGGCTGGTCCAGCTGCTGCTGCCGCCGTTGTTGAAGAGCAAACTGAATTCAACGTCATGCTGACCGAAGCTGGCGAGAAGAAAGTTAACGTGATCAAGGCAGTACGTGAACTGACCGGTCTGGGCCTGAAAGAAGCCAAGGCTGTAGTTGACGGCGCTCCTGCCATGGTTCTGGAAGCTGTTGCCAAAGAAGCAGCTGACAAAGCCAAAGCAACTCTGGAAGAAGCAGGCGCTAAAGTCGAGCTGAAGTAAGCATCGACTTTGCTCCTCCAGCCCGAGCGTTAAGCGACAGGCTGATGGCTGGTGGCTCTTGCCACCGGCCTTTTTCCGTTATTGGCAGCCGACTGGGTCGGTGCCGATAACGAGCTGTAACCACCCGATGCGGTGGCGCAAACCATGGGGTTTGCACGATTTTCTGGCTGCTCCCGTCGGGAGGGGCCAAACAAGCAGGTGACCAAGCTGGGGAACGCTGATGGCTTACTCATATACTGAGAAAAAACGTATCCGCAAGGACTTTAGCAAGTTGCCGGACGTCATGGATGTGCCGTACCTCCTGGCCATCCAGCTGGATTCGTATCGTGAATTCTTGCAAGCGGGAGCGACTAAAGATCAGTTCCGCGACGTGGGCCTGCATGCGGCCTTCAAATCCGTTTTCCCGATCATCAGCTACTCCGGCAATGCTGCGCTGGAGTACGTCGGATATCGTCTGGGCGAACCGGCATTTGATGTCAAAGAATGCGTATTGCGCGGTGTAACTTACGCCGTACCTTTGCGGGTAAAAGTGCGCCTGATCATTTTCGACAAAGAATCGTCGAACAAAGCGATCAAGGACATCAAAGAGCAAGAAGTCTACATGGGTGAAATCCCCCTGATGACTGAAAACGGTACCTTCGTAATCAACGGTACCGAGCGTGTAATCGTTTCCCAGCTGCACCGTTCCCCGGGCGTGTTCTTCGACCACGACCGTGGCAAGACGCACAGCTCCGGTAAACTGCTGTACTCCGCGCGCATCATTCCTTACCGCGGTTCGTGGCTGGACTTCGAGTTCGACCCGAAAGACTGCGTATTCGTGCGTATCGACCGTCGTCGCAAGCTGCCTGCCTCGGTACTGCTGCGCGCGCTGGGCTATACCACTGAAGAAGTGCTGGACGCGTTCTATACCACCAACGTATTCCACGTGAAGGGCGAGACCCTGAGCCTGGAGCTGGTGCCTCAGCGCCTGCGCGGTGAAATCGCTGTCCTCGATATTCTGGATGACAAAGGCAAGGTTATTGTCGAGCAGGGTCGTCGTATCACCGCTCGCCACATCAACCAGCTGGAAAAAGCCGGGATCAAAGAGCTGGATGTGCCTCTGGACTACGTCCTGGGTCGCACAACCGCCAAGGTCATCGTGCACCCGGCAACCGGCGAAATCCTGGCAGAGTGCAACACCGAGCTGAACACCGAGATCCTGGCCAAAATCGCCAAGGCTCAGGTCGTTCGCATCGAAACTCTGTACACCAACGATATCGACTGCGGTCCGTTCGTCTCCGACACCTTGAAGATCGACTCCACCAGCAACCAATTGGAAGCGCTGGTCGAGATCTATCGCATGATGCGTCCTGGCGAGCCGCCAACCAAAGACGCTGCCGAGACCCTGTTCAACAACCTGTTCTTCAGCCCTGAGCGCTATGACCTGTCTGCGGTCGGCCGGATGAAGTTCAACCGTCGTATCGGTCGTACCGAGATCGAAGGTTCGGGCGTGCTGTGCAAGGAAGACATCGTCGCGGTACTGAAGACCCTGGTCGACATCCGTAACGGTAAAGGCATCGTCGATGACATCGACCACCTGGGTAACCGTCGTGTTCGCTGCGTAGGCGAAATGGCCGAGAACCAGTTCCGCGTTGGCCTGGTGCGTGTTGAGCGTGCGGTCAAAGAGCGTCTGTCGATGGCTGAAAGCGAAGGCCTGATGCCGCAAGACCTGATCAACGCCAAGCCAGTGGCTGCGGCGGTGAAAGAGTTCTTCGGTTCCAGCCAGCTGTCCCAGTTCATGGACCAGAACAACCCGCTGTCCGAGATCACCCACAAGCGTCGTGTTTCTGCACTCGGCCCTGGCGGTTTGACTCGTGAGCGTGCTGGCTTTGAAGTGCGTGACGTACACCCGACTCACTACGGTCGTGTATGCCCGATTGAAACGCCGGAAGGTCCGAACATCGGTCTGATCAACTCCCTGGCCGCCTATGCGCGCACCAACCAGTACGGCTTCCTCGAGAGCCCGTACCGTGTGGTGAAAGACGCTCTGGTCACCGACGAGATCGTATTCCTGTCCGCCATCGAAGAAGCTGATCACGTGATCGCTCAGGCTTCGGCCACGATGAACGACAAGAAAGTCCTGATCGACGAGCTGGTAGCTGTTCGTCACCTGAACGAATTCACCGTCAAGGCGCCGGAAGACGTCACCTTGATGGACGTATCGCCGAAGCAGGTAGTTTCGGTTGCTGCGTCGCTGATTCCGTTCCTCGAGCACGACGACGCCAACCGTGCGTTGATGGGTTCGAACATGCAGCGTCAAGCTGTACCAACCCTGCGCGCTGACAAGCCGCTGGTAGGTACCGGCATGGAGCGTAACGTAGCCCGTGACTCCGGCGTTTGCGTCGTGGCTCGTCGTGGCGGCGTGATCGACTCTGTCGACGCCAGCCGTATCGTGGTTCGTGTTGCCGATGACGAAGTTGAAACCGGTGAAGCCGGTGTCGACATCTACAACCTGACCAAATACACCCGCTCCAACCAGAACACCTGCATCAACCAGCGTCCGCTGGTGCGTAAGGGTGATCGGGTTCAGCGCAGCGACATCATGGCCGACGGCCCGTCCACCGACATGGGTGAACTGGCACTGGGTCAGAACATGCGCATCGCGTTCATGGCATGGAACGGCTTCAACTTCGAAGACTCCATCTGCCTGTCCGAGCGTGTTGTTCAGGAAGACCGCTTCACCACGATCCACATCCAGGAATTGACCTGTGTGGCCCGTGACACCAAGCTTGGCCCAGAGGAAATCACTGCCGACATCCCGAACGTGGGTGAAGCGGCACTGAACAAGCTGGACGAAGCCGGTATCGTTTACGTAGGTGCTGAAGTTGGCGCAGGCGACATCCTGGTGGGTAAGGTCACTCCGAAAGGCGAGACCCAGCTGACTCCGGAAGAAAAACTGCTGCGTGCGATCTTCGGTGAAAAAGCCAGCGACGTTAAAGACACCTCCCTGCGTGTACCTACCGGTACCAAAGGTACTGTCATCGACGTACAGGTCTTCACCCGCGATGGCGTTGAGCGTGATGCTCGTGCACTGTCGATCGAGAAGTCCCAGCTGGACGAGATCCGCAAGGACCTCAACGAAGAGTTCCGTATCGTCGAAGGCGCTACTTTCGAACGTCTGCGTTCCGCTCTGGTCGGCCACAAAGCCGAAGGCGGCGCCGGTCTGAAGAAAGGCCAGGACATCACCGACGAAGTTCTCGACGGTCTTGAGCACGGCCAGTGGTTCAAACTGCGCATGGCTGAAGATGCTCTGAACGAGCAGCTCGAGAAGGCTCAGGCCTACATCGTTGATCGTCGCCGTCTGCTGGACGACAAGTTCGAAGACAAGAAGCGCAAACTGCAGCAGGGCGATGACCTGGCTCCAGGCGTGCTGAAAATCGTCAAGGTTTACCTGGCAATCCGTCGTCGCATCCAGCCGGGCGACAAGATGGCCGGTCGTCACGGTAACAAGGGTGTGGTCTCCGTGATCATGCCGGTTGAAGACATGCCGCACGATGCCAATGGCACCCCGGTCGACGTCGTCCTCAACCCGTTGGGCGTACCTTCGCGTATGAACGTTGGTCAGATCCTCGAAACCCACCTGGGCCTCGCGGCCAAGGGTCTGGGCGAGAAGATCAACCGCATGATTGAAGAGCAGCGTAAAGTTGCCGAGCTGCGTAAATTCCTGCACGAGATCTACAACGAGATCGGCGGTCGTCAGGAAAGCCTCGATGACTTCTCGGACCAGGAAATCCTGGATCTGGCTCAAAACCTGCGTGGCGGCGTTCCAATGGCCACTCCAGTGTTCGACGGCGCCAAGGAAAGCGAAATCAAGGCCATGCTGAAACTGGCAGACCTGCCAGAAAGCGGCCAGATGCAGCTGACCGACGGCCGTACCGGCAACAAGTTCGAGCGCCCGGTAACCGTTGGCTACATGTACATGCTGAAGCTGAACCACTTGGTAGACGACAAGATGCACGCGCGTTCTACCGGTTCGTACAGCCTGGTTACCCAGCAGCCGCTGGGTGGTAAGGCGCAGTTCGGTGGTCAGCGTTTCGGGGAGATGGAGGTCTGGGCACTGGAAGCATACGGTGCCGCTTACACTCTGCAAGAAATGCTCACAGTGAAGTCGGACGATGTGAACGGCCGTACCAAGATGTACAAGAACATCGTGGATGGCGATCACCGTATGGAGCCGGGCATGCCCGAGTCCTTCAACGTGTTGATCAAGGAAATTCGTTCCCTCGGCATCGATATCGATCTGGAAACCGAATAACACGTGACGCGAATCGAGAGCGGGGCAGGATTGCCCGCTCTCTGCTCCGCCAGGAGGAAAGGCCTTGAAAGACCTACTGAATTTGCTGAAAAACCAGGGTCAAGTCGAAGAGTTCGACGCCATCCGTATCGGACTGGCATCGCCTGAGATGATCCGTTCGTGGTCGTTCGGTGAAGTTAAAAAGCCGGAAACCATCAACTACCGTACGTTCAAACCTGAGCGTGACGGCCTGTTCTGCGCCAAGATCTTTGGCCCGGTAAAGGATTACGAGTGCCTGTGCGGTAAGTACAAGCGCTTGAAGCACCGGGGTGTGATCTGCGAGAAGTGCGGCGTTGAAGTCGCGCTGGCAAAAGTTCGTCGTGAGCGCATGGCGCACATCGAACTGGCCTCGCCGGTTGCCCACATCTGGTTCCTGAAATCGCTGCCGTCCCGTATCGGCTTGCTGATGGACATGACCCTGCGTGATATCGAACGCGTTCTCTACTTCGAGAGCTATGTCGTTATCGATCCAGGCATGACCACCCTTGAAAAAGGTCAGCTGCTGAACGACGAGCAGTACTTCGAAGCGCTGGAAGAGTTTGGCGACGATTTCGATGCCCGCATGGGTGCCGAAGCTGTCCGCGAACTGCTGCACGCTATCGACCTGGAGCACGAGATTGGCCGTCTGCGTGAAGAAATTCCGCAAACCAACTCCGAAACCAAGATCAAGAAGCTGTCCAAGCGTCTGAAGTTGATGGAAGCCTTCCAGGGTTCCGGCAACTTGCCAGAGTGGATGGTGCTGACCGTTCTGCCGGTTCTGCCGCCAGATCTGCGTCCACTGGTCCCGCTGGATGGCGGTCGCTTCGCGACTTCCGACCTCAACGATCTGTATCGTCGAGTGATCAACCGTAACAACCGTTTGAAGCGCCTGCTTGATCTGTCCGCTCCGGACATCATCGTGCGCAACGAAAAGCGTATGTTGCAGGAAGCCGTCGACGCACTGCTCGACAACGGTCGTCGTGGCCGCGCTATCACTGGTTCCAACAAGCGTCCTCTGAAATCCCTGGCTGACATGATCAAGGGTAAGCAGGGTCGTTTCCGTCAGAACTTGCTCGGTAAGCGTGTTGACTACTCGGGTCGTTCGGTAATTACCGTAGGTCCGACCCTGCGTCTGCACCAGTGCGGTCTGCCGAAGAAGATGGCTCTCGAGCTGTTCAAGCCGTTCATTTTCGGCAAGCTGGAAATGCGTGGTCTCGCTACCACCATCAAAGCTGCCAAGAAGATGGTCGAGCGCGAACTGCCAGAGGTTTGGGACGTTCTCGCTGAAGTGATTCGCGAACACCCGGTTCTTCTCAACCGTGCACCGACCCTTCACCGTCTGGGTATCCAGGCGTTTGAACCGGTACTGATCGAAGGTAAGGCTATCCAGCTGCACCCGCTGGTCTGCGCCGCGTACAACGCCGACTTCGACGGCGACCAAATGGCCGTGCACGTACCGCTGACGCTGGAAGCCCAGCTCGAAGCGCGTGCGTTGATGATGTCGACCAACAACATTCTGTCGCCAGCCAACGGTGAGCCAATCATCGTTCCTTCGCAGGACGTTGTATTGGGTCTGTACTACATGACTCGTGAAGCGATCAACGCCAAGGGCGAAGGTCGTGTGTTCGCGGATCTGCAGGAAGTTGACCGTGTGTTCCGTGCCGGCGAAGCCGCACTGCACGCCAAGGTCAAAGTGCGGATCAACGAAACCGTCAACGACCGTGATGGCGGCAGCGTGAGCAACACCCGTATCGTCGACACCACCGTCGGCCGTGCGCTGTTGTTCCAGGTTGTGCCAAAGGGTCTGTCGTACGACGTCGTCAACTTGCCGATGAAGAAAAAGGCGATCTCCAAGCTGATCAACCAGTGCTATCGCGTGGTTGGTCTGAAAGAGACCGTGATCTTCGCTGACCAGTTGATGTACACCGGTTTTGCTTATTCGACCATTTCCGGCGTTTCCATCGGTGTTAACGACTTCGTTATCCCGGATGAAAAAGCCCGCATCATCAATGCTGCTACTGATGAAGTGAAAGAGATCGAAAGCCAGTACGCCTCCGGCCTGGTAACCCAGGGCGAGAAGTACAACAAAGTGATCGACCTTTGGTCCAAGGCGAACGACGAAGTTTCCAAGGCGATGATGGCCAACCTCTCGAAAGAGAAGGTCATCGACCGCCATGGCGTCGAAGTCGACCAGGAATCGTTCAACTCGATGTACATGATGGCCGACTCGGGTGCGCGGGGTTCCGCAGCACAGATTCGTCAGCTGGCCGGTATGCGTGGCCTGATGGCCAAGCCGGACGGTTCCATCATTGAAACGCCGATTACTGCGAACTTCCGTGAAGGTTTGAGCGTACTCCAGTACTTCATCTCCACTCACGGTGCTCGTAAGGGTCTTGCGGATACCGCGTTGAAAACGGCTAACTCCGGTTACCTGACTCGTCGTCTGGTGGACGTTGCACAAGATCTGGTTGTAACCGAGATCGATTGCGGCACCGAACACGGTCTGCTGATGACTCCGCACATTGAAGGCGGTGACGTTGTAGAGCCGTTGGGTGAGCGCGTATTGGGTCGTGTTATCGCCCGTGACGTATTCAAGCCAGGTACCGAGGACGTCATCGTTCCTGCCGGCACCCTGGTAGACGAGAAGTGGGTCGAGTTCATCGAGCTGAACAGCATCGACGAAGTGATCGTGCGTTCGCCGATCAGTTGCGAAACCCGCTACGGCATTTGCGCCAAGTGCTACGGCCGTGACTTGGCTCGTGGTCACCAGGTGAACATCGGTGAAGCTGTCGGCGTTATCGCTGCACAGTCGATCGGTGAGCCAGGTACCCAGCTGACGATGCGTACGTTCCACATCGGTGGTGCGGCAAGCCGGACCTCCGCAGCCGACAGCGTTCAGGTGAAGAATGGCGGTACCGTCCGTCTGCATAACCTGAAGCACGTAGAGCGAGTGGATGGTCACCTGGTTGCTGTGTCCCGTTCTGGTGAGCTGGCCATCGCTGATGACTTCGGTCGTGAGCGTGAGCGTTACAAGCTGCCGTACGGTGCCGTGATTTCGGTTAAAGAAGGTGACAAGGTCGACGCTGGCGCAATCGTGGCCAAGTGGGATCCGCACACTCACCCGATCGTTACCGAAATGAAAGGTACCGTGACCTACGTGGGCATGGAAGAAGGCATCACGATCAAGCGTCAGACTGACGAATTGACCGGTATGACCAACATTGAAGTACTCGACGCCAAAGATCGTCCAGCTGCCGGCAAGGACATTCGTCCTGCCGTGAAGATGGTCGACGACAACGGCAAGGATCTGTTGCTGCCAGGCACTGACGTTATCGCTCAGTACTTCCTGCCAGCCAACGCCCTGGTCGGTGTAGCGGACGGTGCGAAGATTGCGATCGGTGATGTTATCGCTCGTATTCCGCAAGAGACTTCGAAGACCCGTGACATCACCGGTGGTCTGCCGCGTGTTGCCGACTTGTTCGAAGCTCGTCGTCCGAAAGAAGCGTCGATTCTGGCTGAAGTCAGCGGCACCATCGCGTTCGGTAAGGAAACCAAGGGCAAGCGCCGTCTGGTTATTACCCCGAACGACGGTAGCGATCCGTACGAAGAGCTGATTCCGAAGTGGCGTCACCTGAACGTGTTCGAAGGCGAACAGGTAAACCGCGGCGAAGTTATCTCCGACGGTCCGAGCGATCCACACGACATCCTGCGTCTGCTGGGTGTGAGTGCGCTGGCCAAGTACATTGTTAACGAGATCCAGGACGTTTACCGTCTGCAAGGCGTGAAGATCAACGACAAGCACATCGAGACCATCCTGCGTCAGATGCTGCGTAAAGTTGAAATCGCTGAATCCGGCGATTCCAGTTTCATCAAGGGCGACCAGATGGAATTGACTCATGTTCTGGTAGAGAACGAGCGTCTGAGCGGCGAAGACAAGTTTGTCTCCAAGTTCACTCGCGTTCTGCTGGGTATCACCAAGGCGTCGTTGTCCACCGAATCGTTCATCTCGGCGGCTTCCTTCCAGGAAACCACCCGCGTACTGACCGAAGCGGCGGTAACCGGCAAGCGCGATTACCTGCGCGGCCTGAAAGAAAACGTGGTCGTGGGTCGTCTGATCCCGGCCGGTACCGGCCTGGCATATCACAGCGAGCGTAAGCGTCGCCGTGAAGCAGACAAGCCGTTGCGCGTAAGCGCCAGTGAAGTGGAAGCTGCACTGACCGAAGCGCTGAACTCGAGCGGTAACTGAGTTCTGCGATAAATAAGTGTGAGGCCCTGGTCGCCCCGTTCATCGAATCGAGACAAATTGTCGAGATTGGATGAGCGGGGAGGGCGGGGCTTTGCCTTGACTGGGGGCAAGATCCTCTTTAGACTCTTGTACCCCTAAATTTGGCGGGAACTCGTTCCTGCCATTTTGCTTTTCTTGCAAGACAATAGCGTCGCAAGACAACAGTGGAGCTAGTAGATGGCAACTATCAACCAGCTGGTACGTCAGCCGCGTAAGCGTATCGTCGAGAAATCCGACGTGCCTGCGCTGCAGAACTGCCCGCAACGTCGTGGCGTGTGCACCCGTGTGTACACCACCACGCCGAAAAAACCTAACTCGGCACTGCGTAAAGTATGCCGTGTGCGCCTGACCAACGGTTTCGAGGTTTCCTCGTACATCGGCGGTGAAGGCCACAACCTGCAAGAGCACAGCGTGGTACTGATCCGCGGCGGTCGTGTAAAAGACTTGCCAGGTGTTCGTTACCACACCGTTCGCGGTTCGTTGGATACTTCCGGTGTTAAAGGTCGTAACCAGGGTCGTTCGAAGTACGGTACCAAGCGTCCGAAGTAATCGGCCGTTTTGCAGTTTTTCATTTTATTGAGTCGATAAGAGTAAGGTCGGGCACGTATCCACAGGATCTGTCCCGGGCTAACCTGAAGACCGTTTGAGGGCTTATCAATGCCAAGACGTCGCGTAGCAGCCAAGCGTGAGATTCTGGACGATCCGAAATACGGAAGCCAAATCCTCGCCAAATTCATGAACCACGTAATGGAAAGCGGCAAGAAAGCCGTTGCCGAGCGTATCGTTTATGGTGCCCTGGATACCGTGAAGGCTCGTAAGGCCGGCACCGATCCCCTGGAACTCTTCGAAAAAGCACTCGACGCCATCGCTCCGCTGGTCGAAGTGAAGTCGCGCCGCGTTGGTGGTGCTACTTACCAGGTTCCGGTCGAAGTTCGTCCTTCCCGCCGTAACGCTCTGGCAATGCGCTGGTTGGTAGACTTCGCCCGCAAGCGCGGCGAGAAGTCTATGGCTCTGCGTTTGGCTGGCGAACTGTTGGACGCCGCTGAAGGCAAAGGTGCTGCAGTTAAGAAGCGTGAAGACGTGCACCGTATGGCTGAAGCCAACAAGGCTTTCTCGCACTACCGCTTCTAATTCTAGCGTCACTCATTTTGCGAGGGCTTTATGGCTCGTACTACACCGATTAATCGCTACCGTAACATCGGTATCGTTGCTCACGTGGATGCTGGTAAAACCACCACCACCGAGCGCGTCCTTTTTTACACTGGCAAAAGCCACAAGATGGGCGAAGTGCATGACGGCGCTGCGACCACTGACTGGATGGTTCAGGAGCAGGAGCGTGGTATTACCATTACTTCTGCTGCCATTACCGCCTTCTGGCAGGGTTCCGCCAAGCAGCATAAAGACCAGTACCGCTTCAACGTCATCGATACCCCGGGTCACGTAGACTTCACCATTGAAGTTGAACGTTCCCTGCGTGTACTCGACGGCGCGGTCGTTGTGTTCTGCGGCACCTCCGGCGTTGAGCCTCAGTCCGAAACCGTATGGCGTCAAGCCAACAAGTACGGCGTTCCACGTATTGTTTACGTGAACAAGATGGACCGTGCCGGTGCGAACTTCCTGCGCGTGATCGCTCAGATCAAGCAGCGTCTGGGTCACACTCCGGTGCCGATCCAGTTGGCTATCGGTTCCGAAGACAACTTCCAGGGTCAGATCGATCTGATGACCATGGAAGCGGTTTACTGGAACGATGCTGACAAAGGCATGACTCCTCGTCGTGAAGCTATCCCTGCTGAACTGCAGGAGCTGGCTGAAGAGTGGCGCAACAACATGGTCGAGGCTGCGGCCGAAGCCAACGAAGAACTGATGAACAAGTACCTTGAGGGTGAGGAACTCACCATCGAGGAAATCAAGGCCGCTCTGCGTCAGCGTACTATCGCTGGTGAGATCGTTCTGGCTGTTTGCGGTTCTTCCTTCAAGAACAAGGGTGTTCCCCTGGTTCTCGACGCCGTTATCGACTACCTGCCGGCTCCTGTCGACATTCCTGCTATCAAGGGTTCCAACCCTGATAACGAGGAAGAAGAGATGGAGCGTCATGCAGACGACAACGAGCCGTTCTCGGCTCTGGCGTTCAAGATCGCTACCGACCCATTCGTGGGTACCTTGACCTTCGTCCGCGTTTACTCGGGCGTGTTGGCCTCCGGCGACGGCGTGATCAACTCGGTCAAAGGCAAGAAAGAGCGCGTGGGTCGTATGGTGCAAATGCACGCAAACGCCCGTGAAGAGATCAAGGAGGTGCGCGCTGGTGACATCGCGGCCCTGATCGGCATGAAGGACGTCACCACTGGTGAAACTTTGTGCAACGCTGACAAGCCAATCATCCTGGTTCGCATGGACTTCCCGGAGCCGGTTATTTCGGTTGCCGTTGAGCCAAAGACCAAGGATGACCAGGAAAAAATGGGTATCGCTCTGGGCAAACTTGCTCAGGAAGACCCGTCTTTCCGCGTCAAGACTGATGAAGAGACTGGTCAAACGATCATCTCTGGCATGGGCGAGTTGCACCTGGACATCCTGGTTGACCGGATGCGCCGTGAGTTCAACGTCGAAGCCAACATCGGTAAGCCTCAGGTTTCGTATCGTGAGCGCATCACGAAGAATTGCGAAATCGAAGGCAAGTTCGTTCGCCAGTCCGGCGGTCGTGGCCAGTTCGGCCATTGCTGGATCCGTTTTGCTCCTGCTGACGAAGGTCAGGAAGGTCTGCAATTCGTGAACGAAGTAGTGGGTGGTGTGGTTCCTAAGGAATACATCCCGGCTATCCAGAAGGGTATCGAAGAGCAGATGAAGAACGGCGTAGTTGCCGGCTATCCGCTGATCGGCCTGAAGGCTACCGTGTTTGATGGTTCTTACCACGACGTCGACTCGAACGAGATGGCGTTTAAGGTGGCTGCTTCCATGGCGACCAAGCAACTGGCCCAGAAGGGCGGTGGTGAGTTGCTCGAGCCGATCATGGCGGTAGAGGTTGTTACGCCTGAAGACTATATGGGTGACGTGATGGGCGACCTTAACCGTCGTCGCGGCATGATTCTGGGTATGGAAGACACGGTCTCCGGTAAGGTGATCCGTGCTGAAGTTCCGTTGGGCGAGATGTTCGGTTATGCAACTGACGTTCGTTCGATGTCCCAGGGTCGCGCAAGCTACTCTATGGAATTCAAAAAATACAATACAGCTCCGTCGCACATCGTCGAAACTGTAACCAAAAAACAAGGCTGATTCAGTCCTTTAGGCAAGGAGTTAATTGTCGTGGCTAAAGAAAAATTTGATCGTTCCCTACCGCACGTCAACGTTGGCACCATCGGTCACGTTGACCACGGTAAAACCACTCTGACCGCAGCTCTGACTCGCGTTTGCTCCGAAGTTTTCGGTTCCGCAATCGTTGATTTCGATAAAATCGACAGCGCTCCAGAAGAAAAAGCTCGTGGTATCACCATCAACACCGCGCACGTCGAGTACAACTCGAAGATCCGTCACTACGCTCACGTTGACTGCCCAGGTCACGCTGACTATGTGAAGAACATGATCACCGGTGCTGCCCAGATGGACGGCGCGATCCTGGTTTGCTCGGCCGCTGATGGTCCGATGCCACAAACCCGTGAGCACATCCTGCTGTCCCGTCAGGTAGGCGTTCCGTACATCGTGGTTTTCCTGAACAAGGCTGACCTGGTAGACGACGCTGAGCTGCTGGAACTGGTCGAGATGGAAGTTCGCGACCTGCTGTCCACCTACGACTTCCCGGGCGATGACACTCCAATCATCATCGGTTCGGCTCGTATGGCGCTGGAAGGCAAAGACGACAACGAAATGGGCACCACTGCCGTTCGTAAACTGGTTGAAACCCTGGACAGCTACATCCCAGAACCAGAGCGCGCTATCGACAAGCCATTCCTGATGCCAATCGAAGACGTATTCTCGATCTCCGGTCGTGGTACTGTTGTGACTGGTCGTATCGAGCGCGGTATCGTTCGCGTTCAGGATTCGCTGGAAATCGTTGGTCTGCGTGACACCACCACCACCACCTGCACCGGTGTTGAAATGTTCCGCAAGCTGCTCGACGAAGGTCGTGCTGGCGAGAACTGCGGCGTTCTGCTGCGTGGTACCAAGCGTGACGACGTTGAGCGTGGCCAGGTTCTGGTTAAGCCGGGTTCGGTTAAGCCGCACACCAAGTTCACCGCAGAAGTTTACGTTCTGAGCAAGGAAGAAGGCGGCCGTCACACTCCGTTCTTCAAAGGCTACCGTCCACAGTTCTACTTCCGTACTACTGACGTGACTGGTAACTGCCAGCTGCCAGAAGGCGTTGAAATGGTAATGCCAGGTGATAACATCCAAATGGAAGTTACCCTGATCAAGACCATCGCAATGGAAGACGGCCTGCGTTTCGCTATCCGTGAAGGCGGTCGTACCGTCGGCGCTGGCGTCGTAGCTAAAATCATCGAGTAAGCATCTCTTTTGAGATAGCTTCGATGCTTTGAAAGGCCCCCGCTCAGCGGGGGCTTTTTTATTGGGTTGACACCCATCTGGGGCGTCTATAGAATTGCGCCTCCTTTTAACGGGCGTATTGCGCCCGGTGGGAATAGCAGCCGGAGTCTGAAATCCAATGCAAAATCAGCAAATCCGTATCAGGTTGAAGGCTTTCGACCATCGCCTGATCGACCAATCAACCCAGGAAATCGTGGAAACCGCGAAACGTACTGGTGCTCAAGTGCGTGGTCCAATTCCACTGCCTACCCGTAAAGAGCGGTTCACCGTTCTGGTCTCCCCGCACGTCAACAAAGACGCGCGTGACCAGTACGAGATCCGTACTCATAAGCGCGTTCTGGACATCGTCCAACCAACGGATAAAACCGTTGATGCTCTTATGAAGCTTGATCTTGCGGCCGGTGTGGAAGTGCAGATCAGCCTCGGCTAAGACTCGGTCTTAGTCGTGTAACGCTCTGAAATGGGCGGCCATAGCGGGTGAAAGCCCCGTACACTCATGAGGTTTACAACATGACTATTGGTGTAGTCGGTCGTAAATGCGGTATGACCCGTATTTTCACCGAAGAAGGTGTCTCCATTCCGGTCACGGTCATTGAGATCGAGCCGAATCGCGTCACCCAGTTCAAAACTGAAGAGACCGATGGCTATCGTGCAGTGCAAGTCACTGTCGGCGAGCGTCGTGCTTCGCGTGTAACAGCAGCTCAGGCTGGCCACTTCGCTAAAGCGAACGTTGCCGCTGGTCGTACCGTAATGGAATTCCGCCTTGAAGAAGGCGAGTACCAGGCCGGCGATCTGATCAACGCTGAAATCTTCGCCGCTGGTCAACTGGTTGATGTAACCGGTCAGTCCAAGGGTAAAGGCTTCCAGGGTACGATCAAGCGTTGGAATTTCCGCGGGCAAGATAACACCCACGGTAACTCCGTATCCCACCGCGTTCCAGGCTCTATCGGCCAGTGCCAGACTCCTGGTCGTGTATTCAAGGGCAAAAAAATGTCCGGTCATATGGGCGCTGAGCGCGTGACCGTGCAGTCCCTCGAAGTAGTGCGCGTGGACGCTGAACGCAATCTGTTGTTGGTCAAGGGCGCTGTTCCTGGCGCTACTGGCGGCAACTTGGTTGTACGTCCAGCAGCCAAGGCTCGCGGTTAAGGGGAAGCTGACATGCAATTAAATGTAAATGACGCTCAAGCGATCGAAGTTTCCGAACTGACATTTGGCGGCGAATTCAACGAGACGCTGGTTCACCAAGCAGTCGTGGCCTACATGGCCGGCGGCCGTCAGGGTTCCAAGCAGCAAAAGACCCGTTCCGACGTTCGTGGTGGCGGCAAGCGCCCATGGCGTCAGAAAGGTACTGGCCGTGCTCGTGCCGGTACTATCCGTAGCCCAATCTGGCGTGGCGGCGGTACCACTTTCGCAGCTCGTCCTCAGGATCACTCCCAGAAGCTGAACAAGAAGATGTATCGCGCAGCAATGCGTTCCATCCTTGCTGAGCTGGTGCGTACTGATCGTCTGGTCGTGGTTCAGGATTTCGCCGTTGAAACGCCGAAAACCAAAGACCTGCTGGGCAAACTGAACAACATGAGCCTGACCGACGTTCTGATCGTGTCCGACGCTGTTGATCAGAACCTGTACCTGGCTGCTCGTAACCTGCCACACGTTGATGTACGTGACGTGCAAGGTTCCGATCCAGTTAGTCTGATCGCATACGACAAGGTGTTGATCACCGTGTCGGCCGTGAAGAAATTCGAGGAGCTGCTGGGATGAACCAGGAACGCGTATTTAAAGTTCTGCTTGGCCCGCACGTTTCCGAGAAGGCTACGGTTCTGGCAGACAAGAAAGGCCAGTTCGTTTTCAAGGTTGCTACTGATGCAACCAAGCTGGAAATCAAGAAGGCCGTCGAAAGCCTGTTCAGCGTGAAAGTAGAGCGCGTCACTACCCTGAACGTTCTGGGTAAGAGCAAGCGCACTGCTCGCGGTCTGGGCAAGCGTAATGACTGGAAGAAGGCAGTTATCTCCCTTCAGCCAGGCCAAGATCTCGATTTCAGCAGCAGTGCTGAGTAAGGAAGGGGTG
Organism: Pseudomonas sp. S2_H10; assembly: GCF_054668285.1. Lineage (NCBI taxonomy): Bacteria > Pseudomonadati > Pseudomonadota > Gammaproteobacteria > Pseudomonadales > Pseudomonadaceae > Pseudomonas > Pseudomonas sp. S2_H10. The sequence continues at coordinate 3,001,823 of NZ_CP162754.1, read as the reverse complement.
CATCATGGCAATCGTTAAATGCAAACCGACTTCCCCTGGCCGCCGTTTTGTGGTCAAGGTGGTCAACCAGGAGCTGCATAAAGGCGCTCCTCACGCACCGCTGCTCGAGAAGAAGTCGAAGACTGGTGGTCGTAACAACAATGGCCGTATTACCACTCGTCACATCGGTGGTGGTCATAAGCAGCATTACCGTATGGTCGATTTCCGTCGCAACGACAAAGATGGCATCGTCGCCACTGTCGAGCGTATCGAATACGATCCAAACCGTACTGCTCACATCGCACTGCTCTGCTACGCAGACGGCGAGCGCCGCTACATCATCGCCCCTAAAGGCGTGAGTGCTGGCGACCAGCTGATCGCAGGCGCTCTGGCTCCAATCAAGCCAGGCAACGCTCTGCAACTGCGCAACATTCCAGTCGGTTCTACCGTACACGGCATCGAACTGAAGCCAGGTAAAGGCGCACAGATCGCTCGTTCCGCTGGTGCTTCGGCTCAGCTGATCGCTCGTGAAGGTGTGTACGTTACCCTGCGTCTGCGTTCCGGTGAAATGCGTAAAGTCCTGGCTGAATGCCGTGCGACCCTGGGCGAAGTCTCGAACTCCGAGCACAGCCTGCGTTCGCTGGGTAAAGCTGGTGCCAAACGCTGGCGTGGCGTTCGCCCAACCGTTCGTGGTGTTGCCATGAACCCGGTTGACCACCCACATGGTGGTGGTGAAGGTCGTACCTCTGGTGGTCGTCATCCGGTATCGCCATGGGGCTTCCCGACTAAGGGCGCGAAGACTCGTGGTAATAAGCGTACCGACAAAATGATCGTCCGTCGTCGCAAGTAAATAGAGGGATACGACAGTGCCACGTTCTCTGAAAAAAGGTCCTTTTATCGATCTTCACCTACTGAAGAAGATCGAAGTGGCGGCGGAAAAGAACGATCGCAAACCAGTGAAAACCTGGTCGCGCCGTTCGATGATCCTGCCACAAATGGTCGGTTTGACCATCGCAGTACACAACGGTCGTCAGCACGTCCCAGTTCTCGTGAACGAAGACATGGTCGGCCACAAACTGGGCGAGTTCGCCGGTACCCGCACTTATCGCGGGCACGTGGCAGACAAGAAAGCCAAGCGTTAAGGGGTTAGGAAATGGAAGTAGCCGCTAAGTTGTCGGGCGCTCGAATCTCCGCCCAGAAAGCCCGCTTGGTCGCCGACCAGATCCGCGGGAAGAAGGTGGGCGAAGCGCTCAACCTGTTGGCTTTCAGCAGTAAGAAAGCCGCCGAGATCATGAAGAAAGTGCTGGAGTCGGCCGTAGCCAACGCCGAGCATAACGAAGGCGCAGACGTTGATGACCTGAAGGTCAGCACTGTTTTCGTCAACGAAGGGCGTTCGCTGAAGCGCATCATGCCACGTGCCAAAGGCCGTGCTGATCGCATCGTCAAGCGGTCTTGCCATATCACTGTCAAGGTTGCTGACAAGTAACGGAGTCGAAGAGATGGGTCAGAAAGTACATCCCATTGGCATTCGCCTGGGAATCGTCAAGGAGCACACCTCCGTCTGGTACGCAGACGGTCGGACTTATGCGGACTATTTGCTCGCAGATCTGAATGTGCGTGAGTACCTCCAAGACAAACTAAAAAGCGCGTCCGTAAGCCGTATCGATATCCATCGTCCGGCCCAAACTGCACGCATCACCATCCACACCGCTCGTCCAGGTATCGTTATCGGGAAGAAAGGTGAAGATGTTGAGAAACTGCGTCAGGACCTGACCAAGCAAATGGGTGTGCCTGTGCACATCAATATCGAAGAGATCCGCAAGCCGGAACTCGACGGTATGCTGGTTGCGCAGAGCGTAGCTCAGCAGCTGGAGCGTCGCGTAATGTTCCGTCGCGCTATGAAGCGCGCTGTACAGAACGCCATGCGCATTGGTGCCAAAGGCATCAAAATCCAAGTGAGCGGTCGTCTCGGCGGTGCTGAAATCGCACGTACTGAATGGTATCGCGAAGGTCGTGTGCCATTGCACACCCTGCGTGCCGACATCGACTATGCCAACTACGAAGCTCACACCACTTACGGTGTGATCGGTGTAAAGGTTTGGATCTTCAAAGGCGAAGTAATTGGTGGTCGCCAAGAAGAACTGAAACCACAAGCACCAGCGCCTCGTAAAAAAGCTGCTAAGTAAGGGGTACGCCAAATGTTGCAACCAAAGCGTACGAAGTTCCGCAAGCAAATGACTGGTCACAACCGTGGCCTGGCATTGCGCGGTAGCAAAGTCAGCTTCGGCGAGTTCGCGCTGAAGTCTGTTGCTCGTGGTCGTCTCACCGCTCGTCAGATCGAGTCAGCACGTCGTGCTCTGACCCGTCACGTAAAACGTGGCGGCAAGATCTGGATCCGTGTATTCCCGGACAAGCCGATCTCCAAAAAACCTCTCGAGGTTCGGATGGGTAAAGGTAAGGGTAACGTGGAATACTGGGTTGCCCAGATTCAGCCAGGCAAAGTCCTGTATGAAATCGAGGGTGTTTCTGAAGAGCTGGCGCGTGAGGCTTTCGCCCTGGCTGCTGCAAAGCTGCCGCTCGCCACCTCCTTTGTTAAACGGACGGTGATGTGATGAAAGCGAATGAACTTCGTGAAAAATCCGCACAGCAGCTGAACGAGCAACTGCTCGGCCTGCTGCGCGACCAGTTCAATCTGCGCATGCAGAAAGCAACTGGCCAGTTGGGGCAGTCTCATCTGCTCTCGCAAGTTAAGCGTGACATCGCTCGCGTGAAGACTGTGCTCAACCAGCAGGCAGGTAAGTAATCATGGCTGAAGCCGAAAAAACTGTCCGTACGCTGACTGGCCGTGTTGTCAGCGACAAGATGGACAAAACCATCACCGTTCTGATCGAGCGTCGCGTTAAGCACCCGATCTACGGTAAATATGTTAAGCGTTCGACTAAGCTGCACGCGCACGACGAAACCAACCAGTGCCACATCGGCGACAAAGTCACTATTCGTGAAACTCGTCCTTTGGCCAAGACCAAGTCTTGGGCGCTGGTTGATATTCTCGAACGCGCTGTGGAAGTCTAAGGACTAGGGGTCGGAGAAATTATATGATTCAGACTCAATCCATGCTCGATGTGGCCGATAACAGCGGCGCTCGCCGTGTTATGTGCATCAAGGTGCTGGGTGGCTCCCATCGTCGTTACGCTGGTATCGGTGACATCATCAAAGTTACCGTGAAGGAAGCAATTCCTCGCGGTAAAGTGAAAAAAGGCCAAGTGATGACTGCTGTTGTAGTCCGCACTCGTCACGGCGTACGTCGTGCTGATGGCTCCATTATCCGCTTTGATGGCAACGCTGCTGTTCTGTTGAACAACAAGCAAGAGCCGATCGGCACCCGTATCTTTGGGCCAGTGACCCGTGAACTTCGTACTGAGAAGTTCATGAAGATCGTCTCGCTCGCCCCAGAAGTGCTGTAAGGAGATCCGACATGCAAAAGATTCGTCGTGACGACGAGATCATCGTGATCGCCGGCAAAGACAAAGGTAAGCGCGGTAAGGTGCTTAAGGTTCTCGCTAACAACCGTCTGGTTATTGGTGGTCTGAACCTGGTCAAGCGTCATACCAAGCCTAACCCGATGTCGGGCGTGCAGGGCGGTATCGTCGAAAAAGAAGCTCCACTGGATGCTTCTAACGTCGCCATTTTCAACGGCGAAACCAACAAGGCTGACCGCGTTGGTTTCAAAGTAGAAGACGGCAAGAAAATTCGTGTCTTCAAGTCGACCCAAAAAGCGGTTGATGCTTGAACACTGCTAGGTAGATGAGACCATGGCACGACTAAAAGAGATTTACCGGAAGGAAATTGCTCCGAAACTTAAGGAAGAACTTAAGCTTTCGAACGTGATGGAAGTTCCGCGCGTTACCAAAATCACCCTGAACATGGGTCTGGGCGAAGCGATCGGCGACAAAAAAGTCATCGAGCACGCTGTTGCTGACCTGGAAAAGATCACCGGCCAGAAAGTCGTTGTGACCTACGCTCGCAAATCCATCGCTGGCTTTAAAGTCCGTGAAGGTTGGCCGATCGGCGTCAAAGTGACCCTGCGCCGTGAGCGTATGTACGAGTTCCTGGATCGTCTGCTGTCGATCTCCCTGCCTCGGGTTCGCGACTTCCGCGGCCTGAATGCCAAGTCCTTCGATGGTCGTGGCAACTACAGCATGGGCGTGAAAGAGCAGATCATCTTCCCGGAAATCGACTACGACAAGATCGATGCTCTCCGCGGTCTGGACATCACCCTGACCACCACTGCCAAGAACGATGATGAAGGCCGCGCTCTGCTGCGTGCGTTCAAATTCCCGTTCCGCAACTGATTGGAGTAGGACCATGGCCAAGATGAGCATGAAAAACCGCGAGCTGAAGCGTCAGCTCACGGTTGCCAAGTACGCCAAGAAGCGTGCAGCACTGAAAGCTATCATCGTTGATCTGAACGCAAGTCCAGAAGCGCGTTGGGAAGCTACAGTAGCCCTGCAGAAGCAGCCACGTGACGCAAGCGCTTCGCGCATGCGTAACCGCTGCCGCCTGACCGGTCGTCCACACGGTGTTTACCGCAAGTTCGGCCTCGGCCGTAACAAGCTGCGTGAAGCTGCCATGCGTGGTGACGTACCGGGTCTGGTTAAAGCCAGCTGGTAAGTACTGTCAAAGTCTCGGTGTCCAGGATCGCAAGATCCTGACCACCGGTGGCCTTGAATCTGGATCAAGCCCCTTTTGGGGCTTGATTCATTTCTGCGGTGTGTCTAGAATACCCGGCTCGCCTGAGCCCGTGTTTTTCATGCCCGGAGATTCTCGGCGACACGTAATAGCCGCAAGGCTAATTTTTTTGTATTAGGAGCGTCTAGCCCATGAGTATGCAGGACCCGTTAGCGGACATGCTAACTCGTATCCGTAATGCCCAGATGGCTGAAAAGTCCGTCGTAAGCATGCCATCTTCCACGTTGAAGGTAGCTGTTGCCAAAGTCCTGAAGGACGAAGGTTACATTGCGGGTTATCAGATCAGCAGCGAAATCAAACCACTGCTGTCCATCGAGCTGAAGTACTTCGAAGGCCGTCCGGTTATCGAAGAAGTGAAGCGCGTTAGCCGTCCAGGCCTGCGTCAGTACAAGTCCGTCGATGATCTGCCAAAAGTTCGTGGCGGTCTCGGTGTGTCTATCGTCTCCACCAACAAGGGTGTGATGACTGATCGTGCTGCGCGCGCTGCCGGTGTCGGCGGCGAAGTTCTTTGCACTGTGTTCTAAGGGGGGATAAGCATGTCTCGCGTCGCTAAGAACCCCGTTAAGCTGCCAGCCGGTGTCGAAGTAAAATTCGCAGGCCAACAGCTTTCGGTGAAGGGTGCCAAGGGCACTCTCGAACTGAACATCCATTCGTCCGTTGAGATCGTTGAAGAAGCTGGTGAGCTGCGTTTCGCTGCTCGCAATGGCGATCAACAGACTCGCGCAATGGCTGGTACCACTCGTGCGTTGGTAAACAACATGGTCCAAGGCGTAAGCCAAGGCTTCGAGCGCAAGCTCCAGCTGGTCGGTGTTGGTTACAAAGCGCAAGCAAAAGGCACAGTGCTGAACCTGGCTCTTGGCTTCTCGCACCCAGTGGATTATGAACTGCCGGAAGGCATCACCGCTGAGACTCCTAGCCAGACCGATATCCTGATCAAGGGCATCGACAAGCAGCTGGTAGGTCAAGTGGCCGCCGAGATCCGCGACTTCCGTCCACCAGAGCCGTACAAAGGCAAAGGTGTGCGCTACGCGGACGAAGTCGTCCGTCGTAAAGAAGCCAAGAAGAAGTAGGGCATAGCAAATGACCGACAAAAAAGTTACTCGACTGCGTCGCGCTCGCAAAGCACGCCTGAAAATGCACGAACTCGAAGTCGTGCGTCTCTGCGTGTTCCGCTCTTCGCAGCACATCTACGCCCAGGTCATTTCGGCCGACGGCAACAAAGTCCTGGCAAGCGCCTCGACTTTGGATAAAGAACTGCGTGATGGTGCCACCGGCAACATCGACGCGGCCACTAAGGTTGGCCAGCTGGTCGCTACGCGTGCTAAGGCCGCTGGCGTCTCGCAAGTGGCTTTCGACCGCTCTGGCTTCAAGTACCACGGCCGCGTTAAAGCGCTGGCTGATGCTGCTCGTGAAGCTGGGCTGGAGTTCTAAGTTATGTCAAATAACGACCAAAAGCGCGACGAAGGCTACATCGAGAAGCTGGTTCAAGTTAACCGCGTAGCCAAAACCGTTAAAGGCGGCCGTATCTTCACTTTCACCGCGTTGACCGTGGTTGGTGATGGTAAGGGCCGTGTTGGCTTCGGCCGTGGCAAGTCGCGTGAAGTGCCTGCTGCGATCCAGAAGGCAATGGAAGCTGCTCGCCGCAACATGATCCAGGTTGATCTGAACGGCACCACTCTGCAGTACGCAATGAAGTCCGCTCACGGCGCTTCGAAGGTGTACATGCAGCCTGCTTCTGAAGGTACCGGTATCATCGCTGGCGGCGCTATGCGTGCTGTCCTCGAAGTTGCTGGCGTTCAGAACGTTCTGGCCAAGTGCTACGGCTCGACTAACCCGGTAAACGTGGTTCACGCCACTTTCAAGGGTTTGAAAGCAATGCAGTCTCCTGAATCCATTGCCGCCAAGCGTGGCAAAAGCGTCAAGGAGATCTTCTGATCATGGCTACCGTTAAAGTAACGCTGATCAAAAGCATGACCGGCCGCATCCCTAACCACAAACTGTGCGTTAAGGGTCTGGGTCTGCGTCGCATCGGTCACACTGTAGAAGTCCAGGATACTCCCGAGAATCGCGGGATGATCAACAAGGCTTACTACATGCTGCGTGTCGAGGGTTAATCGATGAAACTCAATGATCTGAGTCCAGCGCCGGGTTCCCGTCGCGAAAAGCATCGTCCGGGCCGTGGTATCGGTAGCGGTTTGGGTAAGACTGGTGGCCGTGGCCACAAAGGTCAGACCTCCCGCTCCGGTGGCACCATTGCTCCAGGCTTTGAAGGCGGTCAACAGCCGCTGCATCGTCGCCTGCCGAAGTTCGGTTTCGTTTCCCTGAAGGCCATGGACCGCGCAGAAGTGCGTCTGTCCGAGCTGGCTAAAGTGGAAGGCGACATCGTCACCGTGCAGTCCCTGAAAGATGCCAACGTGATCAACGTCAACGTACAGCGTGTGAAAATCATGCTGTCCGGTGAAGTGACTCGCGCTGTCACTATCGGCAAGGGAATCGGCGCCACCAAAGGTGCGCGTGCGGCTATCGAAGCAGCTGGCGGCAAGTTCGAGGAATAAATGGCTAAGCAAGGTGCTCTCTCTGCGCTCGGCAAAGGCGGTATGTCTGAACTCTGGGCTCGTCTGCGTTTTCTGTTCCTGGCGATTATCGTCTACCGAATAGGCGCACACATCCCGGTTCCAGGTATCAACCCGGACCGACTCGCGGACCTGTTTCGACAGAATGAGGGGACCATTCTTAGCTTGTTCAACATGTTTTCCGGCGGCGCGCTGGAACGGATGAGCATCTTTGCACTGGGGATCATGCCGTACATCTCGGCATCGATCATCATGCAACTGATGACAGCCGTCAGCCCGCAGCTGGAGCAGTTGAAGAAGGAAGGTGAAGCTGGCCGTCGCAAGATCAGCCAGTACACCCGCTACGGCACTGTCGTCCTCGCTCTCGTTCAGGCTATTGGCATGTCCATTGGTCTGGCGGGGCAGGGCGTTGCGTTCACTGGTGACTTTGGCTTCCATTTCGTCGCGGTATCCACTTTTGTGGCTGGTGCGATGTTCATGATGTGGCTGGGTGAGCAGATTACTGAGCGTGGTGTTGGCAACGGTATCTCGATGTTGATTTTTTCGGGTATCGTCGCCGGTCTTCCGAGAGCGATCGGGCAGTCTTTCGAGTCTGCACGTCAGGGTGATATCAACATCTTCGCCCTGGTTGCCATCGGTTTGCTGGCAGTAGCGATTATCGGTTTCGTGGTGTTCATTGAGCGTGGTCAGCGTCGTATTGCTGTTCACTACGCCAAGCGTCAGCAGGGCCGCAAGGTCTTCGCTGCGCAGACTAGCCACTTGCCGTTGAAGGTGAACATGGCCGGTGTTATTCCGGCTATTTTCGCGAGCAGCATTTTGCTGTTCCCGGCTTCGTTGGGTGCCTGGTTCGGTCAGTCTGAAGGTATGGGCTGGTTGCAGGACATCTCGCAGTCGATCGCTCCTGGTCAGCCGTTGAATATTCTGCTGTTTAGTGCAGGGATTATTTTCTTCTGCTTCTTCTATACGGCGTTGATGTTCAATCCGAAAGACGTAGCGGAAAACCTGAAGAAGTCCGGTGCCTTTATTCCGGGCATCCGTCCAGGTGAGCAGTCTGCGCGCTACATTGATGGCGTTCTGACTCGCTTGACCATGTTCGGTGCTCTTTACATGACGGCCGTCTGCCTGTTGCCCCAGTTCCTGGTGGTTGCAGCCAACGTACCGTTCTACCTTGGCGGGACCTCGTTGCTGATCGTCGTCGTGGTTGTGATGGACTTCATGTCCCAAGTACAATCGCACCTCGTTTCGCACCAGTACGAATCCCTGATGAAGAAAGCCAACCTGAAGGGTTACGGCAGCGGCATGCTGCGCTGACCCATAAGGTTCGAGGAGTTGGTGATGAAAGTTCGTGCATCGGTGAAAAAGCTGTGCCGTAACTGCAAGATTATTCGCCGCGAAGGTGTTGTTCGAGTAATTTGCAGCGCGGAACCGCGTCACAAACAGCGCCAAGGCTGAGTGTGATTGTGCTTCAAGCCCGGCAGCTAGTGCGCTGCCGGGTTGATTATTTGTTATTACAGCGATATTATCTCGCGCCCTATTTCTTGGCTTCCGGGGCGTAGGTAGCTGTCAATTGGAGTCCCACTGAATGGCCCGTATTGCAGGCGTCAACATTCCAGATAACAAGCATACTGTTATCTCGCTGACCTACATCTATGGTGTTGGTCGCACTACTGCACAGAAAATTTGTGCAGAGACTGGGGTAAACCCAGCAGCAAAGATCAAAGATCTGAGCGACGAGCAGATTGAACAGCTGCGTGGCGAAGTGGCGAAGTTCACCACTGAAGGTGACCTGCGTCGCGAAATCAACATGAAAATCAAGCGCTTGATGGACCTCGGTTGCTATCGCGGTCTGCGTCATCGTCGCGGTCTTCCAGTACGCGGTCAGCGTACCAAGACCAACGCGCGTACCCGTAAAGGTCCGCGTAAGCCGATCCGCAAGTAATCGCCCCAGCGAATCGACAGGAATTTAATCATGGCAAAACCTGCTGCTCGTCCTCGTAAAAAAGTTAAAAAGACAGTGGTTGATGGCATCGCCCACATCCATGCATCTTTTAACAACACCATCGTGACCATCACCGACCGTCAAGGTAACGCTCTTTCCTGGGCTACCTCCGGTGGTTCGGGTTTCCGCGGTTCCCGCAAGTCCACCCCGTTTGCTGCTCAAGTAGCTGCTGAACGTGCTGGTCAAGCTGCGCTGGAATACGGCCTGAAAAACCTCGACGTCAATGTCAAAGGTCCAGGTCCAGGTCGTGAATCCGCAGTCCGCGCTTTGAACGGCTGTGGCTACAAGATCGCCAGCATCACCGACGTGACGCCAATCCCGCACAACGGGTGCCGTCCGCCGAAGAAGCGCCGCGTGTAATCCAGGAGATTGTAAAGAATGGCTCGTTACATTGGTCCAAAATGCAAACTCGCTCGTCGCGAAGGCACCGATCTCTTCCTGAAGAGCGGCGTGCGCGCGATCGAATCGAAGTGCAACATTGAAGCAGCACCTGGTATCCACGGCCAACGCCGCGGTCGCCAGTCCGACTACGGCACCCAACTGCGTGAAAAGCAGAAGGTCCGTCGTATCTACGGCGTTCTCGAGCGTCAATTCAGCGGCTACTACAAAGAAGCTGCTGGCAAGAAAGGTGCAACCGGTGAAAACCTGCTGCAACTGCTCGAATGCCGTCTGGACAACGTTGTATACCGTATGGGCTTTGGTTCGACTCGTGCCGAATCCCGTCAGCTGGTATCGCACAAGTCGATCAGCGTAAACGGTCAGACCGTTAACGTTCCGTCCTACCAGGTTCGTGCTGGTGACGTGGTCGCTGTTCGCGAGAAAGCAAAAAATCAACTTCGCATTGTCCAAGCTCTCGATCTGTGTGCCCAACGTGGCCGCGTAGAATGGGTAGAAGTAGACACTGAGAAGAAGTCGGGCGTTTTCAAGAACGTTCCAGCTCGCAGTGATCTGTCCGCCGACATCAACGAAAGCCTGATTGTCGAGCTCTACTCCAAGTAAGGGCTAGAAAATAGGTGCATCCATGCAGATTTCGGTAAATGAGTTCCTGACACCCCGCCACATTGATGTGCAGGTTGTCAGTCCAACCCGCGCCAAGATCACTCTCGAGCCTCTCGAGCGTGGTTTCGGCCATACCCTGGGCAACGCGCTGCGCCGCATCCTGTTGTCCTCAATGCCCGGCTGTGCAGTAGTCGAGGCCGAGATTGACGGTGTGCTCCACGAGTACAGCGCCATCGAAGGTGTACAGGAAGACGTAATTGAAATCCTGTTGAACCTTAAAGGTCTGGCTATCAAGCTGCACGGTCGTGACGAAGTTACGCTGACCTTGTCGAAGAAGGGTTCGGGGGTGGTTACCGCTGCCGATATTCAGCTGGATCATGATGTCGAGATCGTTAATCCCGATCACGTAATCGCTAACCTGGCGTCTAACGGCGCCCTGAACATGAAGCTCGTAGTAGCTCGTGGTCGTGGTTATGAACCGGCAGACTCGCGTCAGAGCGATGAAGACGAAAGCCGCAGCATCGGTCGCTTGCAGCTTGACTCTTCGTTCAGCCCGGTTCGCCGTATCGCATACGTGGTGGAAAACGCCCGTGTCGAGCAGCGTACTAACCTGGACAAGCTGGTTATTGATCTGGAAACCAACGGTACTCTGGATCCTGAAGAGGCAATTCGCCGCGCTGCAACCATCCTGCAACAGCAGTTGGCTGCGTTCGTCGACCTCAAGGGTGACAGTGAGCCAGTGGTTGTCGAGCAGGAAGACGAGATCGATCCGATCCTGCTTCGCCCGGTTGACGATCTGGAACTGACTGTACGTTCGGCTAACTGCCTTAAGGCGGAAAACATTTACTACATCGGTGACCTGATTCAGCGTACCGAAGTGGAACTGTTGAAGACTCCGAACCTGGGCAAGAAATCCTTGACTGAAATCAAGGACGTTCTGGCCTCCCGCGGTCTGTCCCTCGGCATGCGCCTCGACAACTGGCCGCCTGCAAGTCTTAAGAAGGACGACAAGGCGACTGCCTGATCGTCGTAATCACCGAACGTAGTGTTTGGTAAGGAATGAACCATGCGTCATCGTAAAAGTGGTCGTCACCTGAGCCGCACCAGCTCGCACCGCAAGGCCATGTTCCAAAACATGGCGGTGTCGCTGTTCGAGCACGAGCTGATCAAAACTACTCTGCCAAAAGCCAAAGAACTGCGCCGCGTTGCCGAGCCGCTGATCACTCTGGCCAAGACAGATAGCGTTGCTAACCGTCGTCTGGCTTTCGACCGTACTCGTTCGAAAGCTATCGTTGGTAAGCTCTTCAACGACCTGGGCAAGCGTTACGCTACCCGTGAGGGTGGCTACCTGCGCATCCTCAAGTGCGGTTTCCGCGCTGGCGACAACGCGCCTATGGCGTACGTCGAGTTGGTTGATCGTGCTACTGCTGGCGAAGCTGTATCCGCCGAGTAAGACGTCAAAATACAAAAAACCGGGCCTAGTGCCCGGTTTTTTGTGCCTGTAAGAAACGCGCTGTTTGTACAAGCATCTTCTGTGTCCGTGTCTTCATTATGAAATGGGGATGATCATTAGTATTTATCTATCGATTCATGCAAGTTAATGAATTTGTAGCTGTCATATTGATGGTCAATACTCCTTCTCAGCCGATTAGCCGGCAGTTCAAGACCGACAGATGAAGGAAGATCGCATGAGCCAGAACACAACGCTTACCACCGCCAGCGGCGCTCCTGTTGCCGATAACCAGAATTCCCGCTCCGCCGGCCCTCGTGGCCCGCTGCTGCTCGACGACTTTCACCTGATCGAGAAGCTTGCCCACTTCAACCGTGAAAACATCCCGGAACGCCGAGTGCACGCCAAAGGCTCGGGCGCTTACGGTACGTTCACCGTGACGCGCGATATCACCCAGTACACCAGTGCCAGGCTGTTTGACGCAGTCGGCAAGCAAACTCCCACTTTCCTGCGGTTTTCCACTGTGGGTGGTGAGCGTGGTTCGGCCGATACCGAGCGTGATCCGCGCGGGTTTGCCCTGAAGTTCTATACCGAGGAAGGCAACTGGGACATTGTCGGCAACAACACGCCAGTGTTCTTCATTCGTGATCCGCTGAAGTTTCCCGACTTTATCCACACCCAGAAGCGCTTGCCGCAAAGCAACCTGAAGAGTGTCCAGATGATGTGGGACTTCTGGTCGCATTCGCCCGAGGCGCTTCACCAGGTCACCATCCTGTTCTCCGATCGGGGTATTCCTGACGGATACCGGCACATGCACGGCTTTGGTAGCCACACTTACAGCCTCATCAACGCTCAAGGTGAGCGTCACTGGGTGAAGTGGCACTACAAGACCAAACAAGGAATCAAGAACCTGGCTCCTGCCGAGGCTGCACGCCTGGCGGGTACTGATCCGGATTACGCCCAGCGTGACCTGTTCAAAGCCATCGAGCAGGGTGATTTCCCGAAATGGCGCGTGTGCATTCAAATCATGAGCGAGGCTCAGGCGGCTGCGCATTACGAGAACCCCTTTGATGTAACCAAGACCTGGTCGCAGAAAGAGTTCCCGCTGATTGAAGTGGGTGAACTGGAGCTCAATCGCAATCCGCAGAATTACTTCGCGGAAGTCGAGCAAGCGGCGTTCGGCCCCAGCAACATGGTGCCAGGCGTTGGTCTGTCGCCGGATCGCATGCTGCAAGGGCGTGTGTTCGCCTATGCGGACGCACACCGCTACCGTGTCGGCACCAACCATCAACAACTGCCAGTCAATGCTCCGCGCAGCCCGGTCAATACTTACCAGCGCGACGGCTCGATGGCCTTTGGCAACAATGGCGGTGCGGCGCCGAACTACGAGCCAAACAGCTACGTAGAGTCACCCAAGCAGGCGCCTCGTTACGCAGAGCCCGCGTTGGCCCTCAGTGGTGCGGCCGATCGTTACGATCACCGCGAGGATACCGACTACTACAGTCACGCCGGTGCATTGTTCCGCCTGATGTCCGACCAGCAGAAATCATTGCTGGTCAGCAACATCGCCGGTGCGATGGCGGGTGTATCGAGTGATGTGGTTGACCGTCAGTTGCAGCATTTCTTCAAGGCTGATCCGGCGTATGGAGAAGCAATCGCAAAGCTGCTCAACGTACAGCTTAACGAAGTCTAAATGAGAAGCAGAACCGCCCTTGTTTGGGCGGTTTTTGCGTTATTTCGGCTGGTTTTCTCAGAATATCTTCGCTTTTATTGCGTCTTGCGAGTGACGTTATGGCCGGGTTGGTTCAAACTATAACTTTCAAGCAGGGAGATGTAGGGCGATGCAAGGCCACCCAGACGTAATCGATTACCTCAACACGTTGCTGACCGGCGAACTGGCCGCGCGTGATCAATATTTCGTCCACTCGCGGATGTATGAGGACTGGGGTTTCACCAAGCTCTACGAACGTATCAACCACGAGATGGAAGAAGAAGCAGGGCACGCCGATGCGCTGATGCGCCGTATCCTGATGCTAGAAGGCACGCCGCGCATGCGTCCGGACGATCTCGATGTCGGCACTACGGTGACCGAGATGCTCGAAGCGGATCTGCGCCTGGAGTACAAGGTTCGTGCTGCGCTGTGCAAGGGCATCAAGCTCTGCGAGCAGCACAAGGACTATGTCAGCCGCGAGATGCTGCGGGTTCAGTTGCATGACACTGAAGAAGATCACACCTACTGGCTCGAGAAGCAGTTGGGTCTGATCAAGTTGATCGGGCTAGAGAACTACCTGCAATCCCACGCCTGATATCGCGGATACAAAAAAGCCCCTGTCACTGATGAAGTGACAGGGGCTTTTTCATGGCGCCCGGTTAAGCCCGATCGCGCTCCAGCAAAGGTTTGAGGTAGTAACCGGTATGAGACTGCTTCATCTCGGCTACTTCCTCCGGCGTGCCGACGGCAATGATCTGCCCGCCCTTGGAACCCCCTTCCGGACCGAGGTCCACAAGCCAGTCAGCGGTCTTGATCACGTCCAGGTTGTGCTCGATCACCACCACGGTGTTGCCGTGGTCGCGCAGGCGATGCAACACGTCCAGCAGTTGCTGGATATCCGCGAAGTGCAGGCCGGTGGTCGGTTCATCGAGGATGTACAGGGTCTTGCCGGTATCACGCTTGGACAGTTCGCGTGACAGTTTCACCCGCTGGGCTTCACCGCCGGAGAGCGTGGTCGCCGATTGCCCCAGCTTGATGTACGACAGGCCTACATCCATCAAGGTTTGCAGCTTGCGCGCCAGGGCCGGTACGGCATCGAAGAACACCCGCGCTTCCTCGATGGTCATCTCGAGGGTTTCGTGGATGCTCTTGCCCTTGTACTTGATCTCCAGGGTTTCGCGGTTGTAGCGCTTGCTCTTGCACACGTCGCACGGCACGTAGATGTCCGGCAGGAAGTGCATTTCCACCTTGATCAGGCCATCGCCCTGGCAGGCTTCGCAACGGCCGCCCTTGACGTTGAAGGAGAAGCGCCCCGGCCCGTAGCCACGGGAGCGTGATTCCGGCACGCCGGCGAACAATTCGCGGATTGGCGTAAACAACCCGGTGTAGGTCGCCGGGTTGGAACGCGGAGTCCGGCCGATAGGGCTCTGGTCGATGTCGACCACCTTGTCCAGGTGCTCCAGGCCCTTGATGCTGTCGTGTGCGGCCGCTTCAAGCGTTGTGGCGCCGTTGAGTGCAGTGGCGCTCAACGGGAACAGCGTGTTGTTGATCAGCGTCGACTTGCCGGAGCCGGACACGCCGGTCACGCAAGTCAGCAAACCGATCGGAATCTCCAGGTCGACATTGCGCAGGTTGTTGCCACGCGCGCCCTTGAGCGCCAGCGTCAGCTTCTTGTTGCGCGGTGTGCGTTTGGCCGGGACTTCGATCTTCACCCGGCCCGACAGGTATTTGCCCGTCAGCGAATCCGGATGCGCCATGACTTCGGCCGGTGTGCCTTCGGCGACGATATGCCCGCCGTGCACGCCGGCGCCCGGGCCGATGTCCACCACGTAGTCGGCCAGGCGAATGGCATCTTCGTCGTGCTCGACCACGATCACCGTGTTACCGATGTCGCGCAGGTGCTTGAGGGTGCCCAGCAGCCGGTCGTTATCGCGCTGATGCAGGCCGATGGAGGGTTCGTCGAGGATGTACAGGACGCCCACCAGGCCGGCGCCAATCTGGCTGGCCAGACGAATGCGCTGGGCCTCGCCACCGGACAAGGTGTCGGCGCTGCGATCCAGCGACAGATAGTCGAGGCCGACGTTGACCAGGAACTGCAAACGCTCGCGGATTTCCTTGAGGATCTTGTCGGCGATTTCGCCACGCCGGCCGGTGAGTTTGAGCCCGCCAAAGTACTCGGATGCATCGCCGATCGGCAGGTTGGTCACCGCCGGCAGGGTTTTCTCGCCAACCCAAACGTGCCGCGCTTCGCGACGCAGACGAGTGCCACGGCAGTCCGGGCACGACTGGGTGCTGAGGAACTTGGCCAGTTCTTCGCGCACCGATGCCGATTCGGTTTCGCGGTAACGGCGTTCCAGGTTCGGCACGATGCCTTCGAACGGGTGCGAGCGTTTGACGATGTCGCCACGGTCGTTCAGGTACTTGAAATCGACGTTTTGCGTGCCGCTGCCGTGCAGGATGTTTTTCTGCTGATCAGCGGCCAATTCGTTGAATGGCACTTCCAGACTGAATTTATAGTGGGCGGCCAGCGACCCGAGCATCTGGAAGTAATAGACGTTGCGCCGGTCCCATCCGCGAATCGCTCCTTCGGCCAGGGTCAGTTCGCCGTTGACCAGGCGCTTGATATCGAAGAACTGCTTTACCCCCAGACCATCGCAGGTCGGGCAAGCGCCGGCCGGGTTGTTGAAGGAGAACAGCTTGGGTTCCAGCTCACTGATGGCGTGGCCGCAGATCGGGCAGGCGAAGCGTGCGGAGAAGATCATCTCTTCGCCAGGCTCGTCGTCCATCGGCGCCACCAGGGCGATGCCGTCCGCCAGCTTCAGCGCGGTCTCGAAGGATTCGGCCAGGCGTTGTTGCAGGTCGGCGCGCACCTTGAAGCGGTCGACCACGACATCGATGGTGTGCTTTTTCTGCTTGTCGAGCTTCGGCGCTTCGTCCAGCTCATAGAGCTTGCCGTTGATCCGGGCACGCACGAAGCCTTGCGCGCGCAGCTCTTCGAAAACCGACAGGTGCTCGCCTTTGCGCTCGCGGATGACCGGCGCCAGCAGCATCAGCTTGCTGCCTTCCGGTTCGGCGAGGACCAGGTCGACCATCTGGCTGACGGTCTGCGCTTCCAGCGGAATGTCGTGATCCGGGCAACGCGGAATACCCACGCGTGCATAAAGCAGGCGCAGGTAGTCGTAGATTTCGGTGATGGTGCCGACCGTCGAACGCGGGTTGTGCGAGGTTGACTTCTGTTCGATGGAAATTGCCGGCGACAGGCCTTCAATGGTGTCGACGTCAGGCTTTTCCATCATCGACAGGAACTGCCGGGCGTAGGCCGACAGCGATTCGACGTAGCGGCGCTGGCCTTCGGCGTACAGGGTGTCGAATGCCAGGGATGACTTGCCGGATCCGGACAGGCCGGTGATGACGATCAGCTTGTCCCGTGGCAGGGTCAGGTCGATGTTCTTCAGGTTGTGGGTTCGAGCCCCACGAATCAGGATCTTGTCCAAGGTGGCCTCGCTCGGCGGGCGTCGAAAACGTAGGAGTATACGGCCAAATACTGGATGGATGCACACTATCAAACGAGTGAGTTACTGTTTTGCATGAAGAGTGTGTCAGCAATGCGCGTCAAAGCGTCGCGATATACCCCGCCAATCGATGGGACTGGTAGAATCGCCGCCGGTTCACATGAGGTTTTTCCATGCACGATCCCCACAGCGAGCGCATGAGTGGCAGCGAGACCCGCGCAGCAAGCGGTCTGGCCCTGGTGTTCGCCTTCCGTATGCTTGGCATGTTCATGGTGTTGCCGGTACTGGCGACCTATGGGATGGATCTGGCCGGAGCCACGCCGGCACTGATCGGCCTGGCGATTGGCGCTTATGGCCTGACCCAGGCGGTTTTCCAGATTCCGTTCGGGATCATTTCCGACCGCATCGGCCGCCGTCCGGTGATTTACCTGGGGCTGATCGTCTTCGCCCTGGGCAGTGTGCTGGCGTCGCAGGCCGATTCGATCTGGGGCGTGATCGCCGGACGAATCCTGCAGGGTGCCGGGGCGATTTCCGCGGCGGTCATGGCCTTGCTGTCCGACCTGACCCGCGAGCAGCACCGGACCAAGGCCATGGCCATGATCGGCATGACCATCGGCCTGTCGTTTGCGGTGGCCATGGTGGTGGGTCCGCTGCTGACCCGTGCCTTCGGGCTGTCCGGGCTGTTTCTGGCCACCGGTGGCATGGCGCTGTTCGGCATCGTGATCGTGATGTTCATGGTGCCGCGCTCCACCGGCCCGTTGCAGCATCGCGAATCCGGCGTTGCGCGCCAGGCGCTGATCCCGACGCTCAAGCATCCGGACCTGTTGCGCCTGGACCTGGGCATTTTTGTGTTGCACGCGATGTTGATGTCCAGCTTCGTCGCCTTGCCACTGGCGCTGGTCGAGAAGGCCGGGCTGCCCAAAGAGCAGCACTGGTGGGTGTACCTGACCGCGCTGCTGATTTCTTTCTTCGCCATGATCCCGTTCATTATCTACGGCGAAAAGAAACGCAAAATGAAACGAGTTTTGCTCGGCGCCGTCGTGACGCTGCTGCTCACTGAGCTATTCTTCTGGCAGTTCGGCGACAGCTTGCGGGCTCTGGTGATCGGTACGGTGGTGTTTTTCACCGCGTTCAATCTGCTGGAGGCTTCACTGCCGTCGCTGATCAGCAAGGTTTCACCGGCAGGCGGGAAGGGCACGGCGATGGGGGTTTATTCCACCAGCCAGTTCCTCGGCTCGGCACTGGGGGGAATCCTCGGTGGCTGGCTGTTCCAGCATGGCGGTCTGTCGGTTGTGTTCCTCGGATGCGCGGCTCTGGCTGCCCTCTGGCTGGCCTTTGCTGTTACCATGCGCGAACCTCCCTACGTCACAAGCCTGCGCTTGCCGTTGTCGCCCGAAGCGATTCGTGAAGCTGGCCTGATCGAGCGCCTCAAGGCCGTCGTAGGGGTAACAGATGCAATTGTCGTTGCCGATGAAGCCGCCATTTACATCAAACTGGACACAGAATTATTGGATCGCACCACTCTCGAGCGTCTGGTGAACAACCCGGCCGCGACAGCGTGCGAAGCCTAGGAGAACGCAATGGCCCGTGGGGTTAACAAAGTCATATTGGTCGGCACTTGCGGCCAGGATCCTGAAGTTCGTTATCTGCCGAACGGCAACGCCGTGACCAACCTGAGTCTGGCAACCAGCGAACAGTGGACCGACAAGCAAACCGGTCAGAAAGTCGAAAAGACCGAATGGCACCGTGTGTCGATGTTCGGCAAGGTTGCGGAAATCGCCGGCGAATACCTGCGTAAAGGTTCGCAGGTGTACATCGAAGGCAAGCTGCAGACCCGCGAGTGGGAAAAAGACGGTATCAAGCGTTACACCACCGAAATCGTGGTCGACATGCAAGGCACCATGCAATTGCTCGGCGGCCGTCCACAGGGCGACCAGCAGGGCCAGGGCGGCGGTAACAACTACCAGCAATCCGCTCCGCGCCAGCAGGCTCCGCGTCCACAGCAGTCGGCGCCGCAGCAGTCGCGCCCGGCTCCACAGCAGGCGGCTCCTCAGCCAGCTCCGGATTTCGACAGCTTTGATGACGATATTCCGTTCTAAAGCTGCTGAAAGCCTGCAAACGGCAAGCTGAAAAACAAAACCCGCACTTCGATCTGAAGTGCGGGTTTTTTATGAGCGGTGATATTTAGTCGCAGACTCAGGCCGCGAGGAAATCGTTGGCCGACACCACGCTGGCATAGGCAAACGCCAGGGCCGCCATGAACGCCGCATGGACGTGCGCCGCCGGCACCGTCACGCCATTGAATTCCAGGTCACGAGTGGCGCAGGCGTCATGGATCACGGTCACCTTGTAGCCAAAGTCCGCCGCCGCACGGGTGATGCCGTCGACGCACATGTGGCTCATGCTGCCCACGACCACCAGCTCCTTGATGCCTTGCTCGTCGAGGATCGACTTCAACGCGGTTTCGCGGAACGAGTTGACGAAGTGCTTGAGTACTACCGGTTCGTCGGCGCGGTTGAGCACTTTCGGGTGCAGCTTGGCGCCTTCGGAGTTCGGGGTGAAAAACGGCGCTTCTTCGGAAGTGAATTCGTGGCGGATGTGCACCACCGAATCACCGGCCTTGCGGAAGGCCTCGATCAAGCGAACGGCGTTGTCTGCGGCGACATCGGCACCGACCAGCGGCCACTTGCCTTGGGGGAAGTAGTCGTTCTGGATATCGACTACGATGAGCGCTTGCTTGGCCATGACTGTTTCCTCGAAGTGTGTGTTGGTGTGGAATGAAGTATTGGCTCTGGCGGGCGGTCCGGGGATTGGCCGCACCGACATTAAGAGGGGGAAAACTGACAATGGACGCAGAAAGGGCAATCGCCGAGCTCGGTGTGCTGATCTATCCCGGCGCACAGATGGCGGCGGTGCATGGCTTGACGGACTTGTTCGGGGTGGCCAACCGGATCGCTGCCGAGCATCAGAGCGCCCGGTTGCCGCTGCTGCGGGTCAGCCATTGGCAGGTCGAGGGCGATCAGATGCCGGTTCGGGTGTTCGACAGCCATCCCGGCACGGAGCGCGCCCTGGTGGCGGTATTGATTCCTCCGTCGATCGGCGGTTTTTCCGAGGGCCAGGCGCCACTGGGGCTGATCCGCTGGTTGCGTGAGCAACATGCCCGCGGCGCAACGCTGGGCGGGGTGTGCGTGGGCTCTATCCTGCTGGCTGAAAGCGGTCTGCTCGACGGTCGCAGCGCCACCACTCACTGGACCTCGGCCAAAGCCTTCGCCGAACGTTATCCGGCGATCCGGCTCAAGGCCGACACGCCGATTGTCGATGACGGAGATCTGATCACCACCGCCGGACTGATGGCCTGGTCCGAGCTGGGGTTGCGCCTGGTCAACAGGCTGCTGGGGCCAAGCATCGCCACCAGCACCGCGCGGTTTCTGGTGGTTGAGCACAGCGACAGCGCCAGTGAGTGCGGTAGTAATTTTGCGCCGATTCTCAGTCATGGCGATGCGGCGATCCTTAAGGTGCAGCACTGGCTGCAAAGCACCGGGGCGACCGACGTCTCGCTGGCGGCGATGGCCGAAAAGGCAGGCCTGGAAGAGCGCACCCTCCTGCGCCGATTCCGTACGGCCACCGGGCTCAAACCCACCGAGTACTGCCAGCATCTGCGAGTCGGCAAGGCCCGGGAAATGCTCGAATTCACCAACGGCACCATCGATCATATTGCCTGGACCGTGGGTTATCAGGATCCGGGGGCGTTTCGTGCGACGTTCAAGAAAATCACCGGGCTGGCGCCGAGTGATTATCGGACTCGGTTCGGGGTGACGCCGGGGGCCGCGGCACGATAGGCCCATCACCAAATTCCATACATTGATGTGCCTGACACACCGCTATCGCGAGCAAGCTCGCTCCCACAGGGTTGGGTGTGCTGGCTGGCATCGTGCAAAATGCCGGAATACCGAAGCGCGTCGTGCAGAATAAAACAGGCCCCATGCCATCACTTTTTGCGTAACCGGCTGATTTAAATCGCCTTACCCCGCAAAGGGCCTTGGCCTGATCCCTGCACCCCTTCAGCTACATTCATCAAGCGTCGATGGAAGGGGGATGCATGACCCCGACAAACCGCAAGAAACTGGTGGTCGCCCATTCGGTGTTCGCCCAAGCGCCACTGCACGAAGTCGAGACCAACCGTGCGCTGGCTCGCTGGCTGGCGCAGATACTGGGGCTCAAGTACGGCGGCAGTTACGACCCGCAACGACACGAGGGGCGCGACCTCTACCTGTTGCCGACCCAGACCCTGGTGGGCGCCGCAGCTGCCCGACAACTGGGGGTCAAGGGGCCGGGGGATCTGTGGGGCGGTTATGTCGACCACGATTTCATCTGCACCAAAGCCATCAGCCATGGCTTGCTCAACCACAACGCCCATGCGCCGCAAGGCTGGGCTCCGTTGTTTTCCGAGCGGGTGCGCAGCGTTGTGCTCGACGGTCTCAGTGTGTTCTCGCTGAAGGATGCACGCCCGGCGGCGGAGCATCTGCTGTATACCGGCCCGATCCGCCTCAAGCCGATTCACGCCTGCGCCGGGCGCGGTCAGGAAGTGATCGACAGCCTCGACCGGTTCGACGAAGTACTCGCCCGGCCCGAAGCCCAAAAGCTGTTCAGCGAAGGCGTGGTGCTGGAGCAGGACCTGGATCAAGTGATCACCCACAGCGTCGGCCAGAGTTTCATCGGCGACAGGGTGCTGAGTTACTGCGGTGATCAATACTTGACCAAGGATGCAGAGGGCGAAGAGGTGTATGGCGGCTCGAACCTGTTGGTGGTACAGGGCGGCTACGACGATCTGCTCAAGCTGGACCTGGCCGATGACGTGCGGGTGGCTATCCGGCAGGCACAGGTGTTCGACAGCGCCGCGGATGAAGCCTATCCGCGGTTCTATGCGTCACGGCGCAACTACGACATCGCTCAGGGCATCGATAGCGACGGCAAACAGCGCAGCGGCGTGCTCGAACAATCCTGGCGCATGGGCGGTGCCAGCAGCGCCGAAGTGGCGGCCCTGCAGAGTTTCGTCAACGATCCGGGGATGGGCGCGATCCGCGTGTCTTCGGTGGAGACCTACATCGATCAACCGCTGCCGGCAGACGCCATCGAGGTGTACCGCGGGCCGGCGCAGAGCAGTGACTTTCTCCTCAAGTACGTAACGGTTAAATCCTATGACGGCTAGAAGCGAATCCATTCAGATCGACATCGACAACGAACAGATGAGCGGGACTTTTCTGAGCCCCAAATCGAAAGTCCCCGGCGTGCTCTTCGTGCACGGTTGGGGCGGCAGCCAGGAGCGGGACCTGGAACGCGCCAAGGGCATCGCCGGTCTGGGTTGCGTGTGCCTGACCTTCGACCTGCGGGGGCACACCGGCGGCACCGGCATTCCATTGTCCCGGGTGACCCGCGAAGACAACCTGCGCGACCTGCTGGCGGCCTATGACCGCCTGCTCGCGCACCCGGCCCTCGATACCTCGGCGATTGCCGTGGTCGGCACCAGTTACGGGGGGTACCTGGCCTCGATCCTGACGTCGCTCAGGCCGGTGCGCTGGCTGGCGCTGCGGGTGCCGGCGCTGTATCGCGACGAGCTATGGCACGCGCCGAAACGCGATCTGGACAAGCTGGATCTGCGCGATTATCGAAGCACCCTGGTGCGTGCCGACAGCAACCGGGCCTTGCATGCCTGCTCACAGTTCACCGGGGATGTCCTGCTGGTGCAGTCCGAGACCGACGACTATGTGCCCCACGCGACGATCATGAGCTACCGGGCGGCCTGCCAGCAGACGCATTCACTGACTCACCGCATCCTCGACGGCGCCGACCATGCCTTGAGCGATCCGGTTTCCCAGCAGGCGTACACCTCGATCCTTGTCGACTGGATTACCGAGATGGTGGTGGGGGAACGGTTGAGCATTATTCAATCATCCTGATATCGGGGGTGTTCTTGCGGGCCTCATCGCGGGCAAGCCCGCTCCCACAGGGGCTTCGGGTGCTCTACCGATCTATGTAGGAGCGGGCTTGCCCGCGATGGCGTCCTCACAGGCAGCACAACATCACTTGGTTTTTTTCGATATCCGCAATGACTTGGCCTTGGCCTCCACCAGCAAATACATCACCAGCGTAATCAACAGCGGCAGGATGAAGTAAATCGCCCGATAGGCCAGCAGGCCCGCCACCAGGCTACCCCGCGAAACCTCGTGTTGCAGCAGCGCAACGAATACCGCCTCGAGCACGCCGAGCCCGGCCGGGATGTGCGTGATGACCCCGGCGATGGCGCTGATCAACAACACGCCAAGCACCAGTGGATAGTCCAGCTTGCTCGGCAGCAAGGTGAAAATCACCGCTGCCATCAGTGACCAGTTCAGGGCCCCGAGGGCCAGTTGCAGCACCGCCATGCGTAGCGACGGCAGATCAATCTCGATGCCGCGAATCGCCCACTCCCGCCGTTTGGCAAACCGGCACGCCGCCAGGTACCCGGCGCTCAGCAGCAATAGCAAAACCCCTACGCCTTGCAGTGCGCTGCTGCTGAGCTTCCAGCCCGGCGGCATGCGCACCAGGCCGCTGCTGAACACGGCGCCGGCAATGACCATGTAGCCGAACCAGTTGGTCGCCAGGCTCAGGCCAAGGATTTTGGCGATGTTGCTCTTGCTCACCCCGAGCCGCGAATACAGCCTGTAACGCATGGCGATGCCGCCGACCCAGGCGCTCAGGTTCAGGTTGAAGGCATAGCTGATGATACCCACGGGCAGGATCTGCTTCCATGTCAGGTTCTGGCGGATGTAGGTGCGGCCAATCAGGTCGAAGCAGGCGTACACCAGAAAACTCAACAGGGTCAGCCCCGATGCAATGATCAGCGTGCGCACCTTGAAATCGGCCAGGTTATCGAACACTTCGTTCCATTCGAGGCGCTGGGCGAGCGTCGCGAACAGCACGATCAGCATCAGGAAAAACAGCATCGTCAGTGGTCGCTTCCAGCGGCTCCAGTGCGACTTCCCGGCGCTTTTGGCGTGAGTTTCCGAGTGGGGCTCAGCGCGGTCCATGGTCAGCACTCCCGATCGGAGGGGTGAAGGGTTTCAGACGAGGCTTATGCGCCGGCAACCAGCCGGCCCACGCCGGAAAATGCCGCAGGAAGTGGAACACCAGGAAACCGATGGTCATGTGCCAGACACGCCCGCGTGGCGTGATGTCGCACGACATGGCCTTGCAGTGGTTGTCGCTGAGGTCTTCCAGGCGGTCGAACAGCAGGCGATTGAAGCCACGGTCGCGGATCAGCACGTTGGCTTCCATGTTCATCGACAGGCTCAACGGGTCGAGATTGCTGGAGCCGACGGTGCTCCAGTCCTCGTCCACCAGGGCGACCTTGCCGTGCAGCGGGCGGTCGCAATATTCGTAGATTTTTACCCCGGACTTGAGCAGGTAATCGTAGGTCATGCGCGCGGCGAGCTTGGCCACCAGCATGTCCGGTTGCCCTTGCAGGATCAGCCGCACATCCACGCCTCGACGGGCCGCATTGCGGATCTCGCGCAGCAGGCGGAAACCGGGAAAGAAGTAGGCGTTGGCGATCACCACCCGCCGCTGTGCCTGGCGCAACACCTGGCGATACACCTCTTCGATGTCGGTCGGGTGCTCGCCGTTGTCGCGGTACACCAGCCGCACCTGGCCATCGTGATCGCTGACGGCCAGTTCCGAGCGCCGTATCCGCCGTCGTTGCCACCAGTATTTGGCCCGCACCGGCCGACCGCATTGCAGCAGGGCAAAGTGATGAATGTCGGCCACCGCCGGGCCTTGCACCTCCACGGAATAGTCCTGCTTGGCCTCGGGGCCGAAGTCGGCCAGGTGATCGGCAGAAAAGTTGATCCCGCCGATGAACGCAATGCTGCCGTCCACCACCACTATCTTGCGGTGCAGGCGCCGGAACCAGTTGGTGCGGATGCCCAGGCGCTTGGGTGCCGGGTCGAACATTTGCAGGTGCACGCCGGCTGCGGTCATGGCGGTGAGGAACCCGGTACTCAATTCGCCGCAGCCAAAGCCGTCGAGGCTGACGGTGGTGCGTACACCGCGCTTGGCGGCGTCGATCAGGATCTGTTGCAGCTCATTGCCCACCTTGTCCTCGAACAGAATGAAGGTTTCCAGCAGGATTTCACTTTGCGCCTGGCGCAGGGCGTCAAATACCCGGGGAAAATACGCTTCGCCATTTTCCAGCAACTCGACGCGATTGCTGCCTTGCCAGCCATATTCGACATCGACCGTCGTCGGCTCGCGGATGGGTGGAGCGGGGATGTGGTCCAGCGTGTTCTTTTCCATCGACTGGCTGCTCATAGTTCGATCTCCACCGAAAGCGGGACATGGTCGGAGAGGTGCGACCAGGGCCGGGTGGACAGCACTTGCGGATGGCTGGCCTTGAGGTTGCGCACGTAGATGCGGTCCAGGCGCAATGCCGGCATGCGCGCGGGGAAACTGCGCGCCGGTTTGCCATGATGCGCGGCGAAGACTTCGCGCAGACCGCAGGGCCTGAGCAGTACATCGGCGCGCTGGCGCCAGTCGTTGAAGTCCCCGGCGACGATCACCGGGGTGTCTTCGGGCAGGGCACCAAGACATTGGGCGAGCAACTTCAATTGCGCCGTGCGGTGGCTTTCGCGCAAGCCCAGGTGCACGCAAATGGCATGCACTTCCCGGTCGTCGCCGGGCAAGCGCAACACGCAATGCAGGAGCCCGCGGTTCTCGTGGCCGCTGATGGACACATCGAGGTTGTCGTGGCGGATGATCTGGAATTTCGACAGCAGCGCATTGCCGTGATCGCCCGCGGGATACACCGCATTGCGACCATAGGCGAACTGCGGCCACAGGGTGTCGGCGAGGAATTCGTATTGCGGCATCGCCGGCCAGTTGTTGTAGCGCTTGGGATGCTGTTCGTGGGTGCCGTGGACCTCCTGCAAAAACACCACGTCGGCAGACACACTGCGCACCGCTTCACGCAGTTCCGGCAGGATGAAGCGCCGGTTGAGCGCGGTGAATCCCTTATGAGTGTTGACCGTCAGCACCGTGAAACGGCGCACCGTCGTGTTGATGGGCGTCTGTTCATCCGTGACGCCGACCGGCTCGGGAATGCTCATGGATACAGACCTTCGGCGGCAGGCTTGCCGGGGACGGCGGCGAGGTTTTTGTCGAGGTGCATATCGAAATAGCAGAACACTTCCCGCCAGGGCACATGGCGCCAGCCTGAAATGCCGATATGAATCGCCGCCATGTTGCCTTCTCCGGTCTGCCTACCCTGTCTTGGGATGACTACGGGGCAGTGGCGAAAGTTTCGGCGTCGGTACGGACGGTACACCTTGCCGGTTCTGTAGGAGCCGGCTTGCTGGCGAAAGCGCTGTGTCAGTCACCTCCATGTCGACTGTGCCGCCGCCATCGCCGGCAAGCCGGCTCCTACAGGGGGGCCGTGAGCGTCAATGATTGGCGTTGGGCCGGTGAGCATGATGGCGATCGCGCTGGCGGCTTTTTCCTTCGGCACTAGACTGGTGGCGATGGTCGAGTCGATCGAGCAAAACACTCCGTGAGCCAGGCCGGTGACGATCCGTGCGAGGATCAACGACTTATAGCCCGGTGCTTGCCACGCCAGCGCCGAGGTCGGCGCCAATGGTGGGTAACAGGCCAACCATTTTGCTTTGAACGCAAAAGTCGCGAGCGCGAGTGTTAGTCTGCGCACCACGACGGCGTCACCGTTCTGCTTTCTGCGGGCAATGTCCGAACTTGCCCGGCATTTCCCGATCAGTTCCTTACCGACACAGCCAAAGGAGCGGGTGTTTTGATCAGGCTCAAGACCGCGATATTGCTGGGAGCGCTGCTGTTTCTGGGCAGCGAGCAACTGGAGGCCGCCGCGATCCCCGGGCTGCCGGCCACCTCGACCGCCGCAACGCCGCCGGCACACCCCGAACCGCTGGTACAAGGCGGCTTGCTGGGTGCCATCAGTTCAAGCATCGACGAGGTGCAGACCAAACTCGATCTCAACGAAAACCTCGTCGACGTCTGGCGCTTGCGTGCCGATCGCGCGGCCGATGAAGTGGATCAGTTGGTCAATCAGCCATCGGCCCGTTCACCGTGGAGCGTGGCCGGCGATTTCCTGATACTGACCTGCGTGTGGGCAGCCGTGTTTGCCGGGCTTTGGCTGCTTGGGCGGCTGACCGTCAGGCGCTTGTGTGAACACCGTTTGCTGCTCAGCCGCGAACGGGGCCAGGCGTTGCTCGGTTACGTGCTGCCCTACACCCTGGCGGCGGTGGTGAGTCTGCCGTTGACCATCTATGCCAGCCAGTTTTTGCCGATATCGGCGGGACGGGCGCTGGCGCTGTGTCTGGCTTATGCCGCCAGCGCCGGGGTATTCGCTGCGTCATTGGTGCTGTCGCTGGTGGTGGTGTTCAATGTCGGGCACAAGCGGCGGGCGGTGCAGATCATCCGCGAGAAGAGTCCCCGCCCCTTGTTCGTTATCGGCTTTCTGGTGGCCTTGAGCGATGCCCTGACCAGCCCGCAGATCGCCCATCAACTGGGCAGCAATCTCACCAGCAGCATCGCCGTGTTCACCGGGTTGGCAGCGTCGATTTCCTTCGGCTTGCTGGTGATCCGCATGCGTCGCCCGGTCGCCCAGGTCATCCGCATCCTGCCGCTGGCCCAACGCCTCGGCCAACCGGCATTGCGCGAGACCCTGCGGATATTTTCCGGGCTCTGGTACTGGCCGATTCTACTGATGGTGCTGGTCTCGATCATCAACCTGATCGGTGCCGGGGCAGACAACCAGAGAGTCCTGCGCAGCGCCTTGTTCACCACGGTATTGCTGATTGCCACGGTGTTTCTCAGTACCACGCTGCACCATCTGTTCAAGGCGCGCAGCGAAGCGGATCTGCGCCGCAGCAGCGCCTACAAGGAGCGCTTTCTCAATCTGTCCCATGCCTTGCTGCGCATCGCCATGGCCATCGTGTTCATCGACATCCTTGGGCGGATCTGGGGCGTGTCGTTGTTCGAATTCGCAGTGAGCAATGCCGTGGGCCGGGCGATCAGTGATTCCCTGGGCCACATCGGCCTGATCCTGCTGGTGACCTGGATGGTCTGGGTATTGCTCGACACGGCGATCCAGGAGGCCTTGAAACCGCCGACCAACAAACGCTCGGCGCGCCAGCCGAGCACGCGGGTGAAAACCATCCTGCCGTTGCTGCGCAACGCGATCAAAATCATCCTGGTGGTGATCTGCGCGATCACCACCATGGCCAACCTGGGCATCAACGTCGCGCCGTTCCTGGCCGGTGCCGGGGTCATTGGCCTGGCCATCGGTTTCGGTTCTCAGCAACTGGTGCAGGACGTGATTACCGGGCTGTTCATCATTATCGAGGACACCCTGTCCATCGGCGACTGGGTGGTGCTCGACTCCGGGCATGCCGGCACGGTCGAGGGCCTGACCATCCGCACCTTGCGCCTGCGCGACGGCAAGGGCTTCGTGCACTCGGTACCGTTCGGGCAGATCAAGGCCGTGACCAACCAATCACGGCAATTCGCCTACGCGTTTTTCTCGGTGCAATTCACCTATGACACCGATGTCGACAAGGCCATCGAACTGATCCGCGAAGCGGGGCATTCAATCAGCAGCGATCCGTTCCTGCGCTACAACCTGCAAGGACCGCTGGATGTGTTCGGCGTCGACAGGATGGACCTCAACGGCGTGGTGCTGACCGCGCAATTCCGCACGGTGTCCGGTGGTCAGTATGCGGTGAGCCGGGCTTTCAACCAGCGTTTGAAAAAGCTTGTGGATAACTCCCCATGGGTGCATTTCGCGCAGACTTATCCACAGCAGGCGCTGGTACCGAGGTATCCGGTCGAAGCGCCGCCCGAGGTTGAGCCTGATCATTCGGCGGTGTTGATGCCTGATCGGCCGCGGTCTCAGTAAGTCGACAAGGAAATCTTCGGAGGCTGAGATGGCCTCATCGCGGGCAAGCCCGCTCCCACAGATTTTTTTGTGAGCACAGAATTTGTGAACGACACAGCTCACTGTGGGAGCGGGCTTGCCCGCGAAGGCGCCAGACCAGGCAACCTCAGTGCCGGATCAGTTTGTTGCGCACCTCGGCACTGAGTTGCTGATCCAGTTCACCCCAGAACTGCTGCTTGCCGGCAATCTCGGCCGCCACCGGCAGCCCGTCGCGGAACACCAGCCGATTGCTCGCGAGTGCCGGGACTTTCACGCCGGGCAATAGCGTACCGGCGAGGTTCAGCGGATCGACCCCGCACACCGCGACCAGGCTGCCGTCATGGGGCCGACGCCGCACCTCGCGCAGCAAGGGAATCGCTTCCGGCAACGCAAACTGTTCGCCCGCCAGGCCACTGACAAACCGCCCGCCGCGAATCTCGCCGCGTGCCTCCAGGCGATGGAAAGTGCGCAGCAGTTCGCGCCAACTCGGCAGCCAGTCCGCCTCACGTTCCAGCAAGCGCCAGAACACCACGCCGTAGCGGCGCAGCAGGGTCATGGCGATGTGTTCCAGGGTTTCGGCAGGCGTCTGCCGGTTTTCCACCACGGGCGCGGCAGGTGTGCGTCGCAGCAGGGCCCAGCGCCCGGCGTCATCCATGCCGCCGATGAATGCCCCGCGCCCACGCCGACTGTTGCGCGGCTGGCGCTTGCTGGCCGGGGTGATCAGGGCGCGCAACCCGGCAAAGCTGTCGGCGTTCACCAGCCCCGCGCCCACCAGTTCCTGCAGGGCGATTTCCAGCTCCGAACGCAGCAGGTGGGCTTCATGGATCAACTCGTCGAAAAACAGCGCGCCGTGCTGGCTGAGGGCGGCCTGGACTTTTTGCGTTTTCGGCGACAGTTCGCTGACCGGCGTCTGTTCGGTCAAATCGCTCCATAGACCGACCCGGTTGCGTGCCAGCAACACAATCGGCGTGCTGCGCAGCGCAGTGCCGGCGGTTTTGTGGGGCGCCGTCAGGCGCGTCCACACCAGTCTGCCGCTGCGGCACAACTCATCCAGCCAGGTCGCCGAGTAGTCTTTGATTCGCGCTGGCAGGATGTCACTGTCCCAGGCTGAAGCGGCGGCGGGGTAGCCTTCGAATTGCGCGATGATGGCAGGTAATACCGCCGCGCCCTGGCCCTGGCTTGCACTCGACACATGCTGCCAGTCGAACAGGAAACGCATGAAATCCTGCAGCGCCACCGGTTCGATTTCCCGACGCAGGCGCTTGACCGTATAGCGGTGGATTCGCGCCAGCAAATGCCGCTCGCACCATTCTTCCTGGGCGGTGCCCGGGGTGAAGCGGCCGCGCAGTACGTAGCCTTCGCGCTCCAGCTGCGCCAGGGCCTGGTTGACCTGCGTAGCGGGCAAGGCGAGCGGTTCGGCAATCCGATCGAGCGCGAGTGGTCCGAAGGCGCTGAGCCGCGCGCGGATCAGTTCAAGAACGGCTTCGTCAGGTTCCCAGGCTTCATCGAATCCCGGCAGGGCTTGCAGCGGGGGAGCCCATTCGGCCTGTGGATAAATCGCCTGCAGGCAGGTCAGGCGCTCCAGTGGCAGCCACAGCGATTGCCCGGCGTTGATCCGCAAACGGCTGGCGCGTCCACTGTCGGCCAGGGTCCTGAGCCAGTCGAGCCACTGTGGGTTGGCGCCGGCCTCGGCATCGGTGATGCATGCCAGGCTCATCAAGGCCTCGTGCATTTCATCGATATTGCCGGGTGCCGGCCAGGCTTCGTCGCGCACGGCGGCAATCGCCTCGGCGTCCAGCGCGCCGAGGTCGTCGGTGGATTGCGGGTCGCTCCAGCGCCGGTTGAGTACGGCTTGGGTGCGGCGTTCCTCCAGCGGCGCGTCGTCGAGAAAGGTATAGGGTCGGGCACTGAGAATCTCCGCGGCCAGTGGCGAGGGCGCCGGCAAGTCGCGGCTGATCAGGCGGATGTCGCCGCGCTCCATGCGCCGCAACAAGACCAGCCAGCCTTCGGTGTCCATGGCTTCGTGCAGGCAATCGTCGAGAGTTTGCTCCACCAGTGGGTGGTCGGGAATCTCCCGTTCGCCGGCGAGGTTCTCCACGCAGGCGATCTGATCGGGAAACACACTGGCGATCAGGTCTTCGCTTTTCATCCGCTGGATCTGCGGCGGCACTTTTCGCCCGCCGCTGTAGCGTGGCAGGGCCAGCGCTACGCCGGCATTCCAGCGCCAGCGCACGCCGAACAGCGGCGCGTCGAGCACGGCCTGGACCAGGATGTGCTCGGCGCTGTTGCTGTGCAGGTAGCGCCAGACGTCGTCCAGTTCAAAACTGTGGCTGGTGGACAGCGACAGCACGATGGCGTCTTCGCTGGCGGCGGCCTGCAATTCGAAGTTGAAGGTACGACAGAAACGCTTGCGCAGGGCCAGGCCCCAGGCGCGGTTGATGCGGCTGCCGAACGGCGTGTGAATGACCAGTTGGGTGCCGCCGGATTCGTCGAAAAAACGCTCCATCAACAACGTGTCTTGCGAGGGCAGGGCGCCCAGTGCTTGCCGCGCACGGGCCAGGTAATCCACCAGTTGCTCGGCACTGGCGAGGTTCAGGCCCAGGGTCTCGGTCAGCCAGTCGAGTGCGGGCTGCAAGTGGCCTGGTGTGGCGCCCAGCAGGTCATCGAGTTGCGCCTGCAAGCGCGCCACCGCCGAGGACAATTCGGCGCTGCGCCCCGGTGCTTCACCGAGCCAGAACGGAATGGTCGGCGGCTGGCCCTGGGCATCCTCGACCCGCACCTTGCCGGTTTCCACGCGCAGGATCCGATAGGACGTGTTGCCCAGCTGGAAGATGTCCCCGGCGATGCTCTCCACTGCGAAGTCTTCGTTGATGGTGCCGATGTTCAGCCCTTGAGGCTCCAGCAGCACGGCGTAGTCGGCGTTGTCCGGAATGGTCCCGCCACTGGTCACCGCCGTCAGTTTCGCGCCCCGACGACCGCGCAGGGTGCGGCTTACGGCGTCACGGTGCAGGTAGGCGCTGCGCATACCCTGGCGCCCGTTGTAGCCCTCGGCGAGCATGTGCAGCAGCGCCTGGTAATGTTTGTCGTCGAGTGCGGCGTAGGGCGAGGCGCGACGCAGCATCTCCAGCAGCGCTTGCTCCGGCCATTCCTGGCAACTGACCTCGGCGATGATCTGCTGCGCCAGCACGTCCAGCGGCGCTTGCGGGATCAGCAAGGTGTCGAGTTCGCCCCGGCGCACGCAGTCGAGCAGCGCGGCGCATTCGATCAGGTCGTCGCGGGTGGTGGCGAACAATCGGCCCTTGGGCGTGCCGCCGACCTGGTGCCCGGAACGGCCGACCCGTTGCAGAAACCCGGCAATCGAACGCGGCGAGGCGATCTGGCACACCAGGTCGACGTCGCCGATGTCGATCCCCAGTTCCAGCGATGCCGTGGCGATCAGCACTTGCAGGTCGCCGCGCTTGAGTCGCTGCTCGGCATCCAGGCGAAACTCCTTGGCCAGGCTGCCGTGGTGGGCCGCCACGGCGTCCTTGCCCAGGCGTTCGCTCAGGTGCCGGCTCAGGCGCTCGGCCAGGCGCCGGGTGTTGACGAAAATCAGCGTGGTCCGGTGTTCGCGGGCGAGGGCGGCGAGGCGGTCGTAGACCAGTTCCCAGACATCGTTGGCCATCACCGCCGACAGCGGAACGGGCGGCACCTCGATGTCCAGGTCGCGGGGGCGGGCGTGGCCGATGTCGATGATCTCGCACGGACGGTCGCGACCGACCAGGAACCGCGAGACGGCTTCAATGGGTTTTTGCGTGGCCGACAGACCGATGCGCAGCAGCGGCTCGGGGCAGAGTGCCTGCAGGCGTTCCAGGCTCAGGGCCAGATGGCTGCCGCGCTTGCTCGCGGCCATCGCATGGATTTCGTCGATGATCACCGTTTGTGTGGTGCCGAGCATCTGCCGACCGGAATCGGAACCGAGCAGCACGTACAGGGATTCCGGCGTGGTCACCAGAATGTGCGGCGCCGTCTTGCGCATCGCCGAGCGGTCTTTTTGCGTTGTGTCGCCGGTGCGTACGGCGGTGGTGATCTGCAACTCGGGCAGGCCCATCACGCGCAATTGCTCGGTAATCCCGGCCAACGGGTTTTGCAGGTTGATCCGGATGTCGTTGGACAGCGCCTTGAGCGGCGAGACGTAGACCACCAGGGTGGCGTCGGGCAGGCCCTCGGGGTTTTCCAGGCCGCGATGCACCAGGTCGTCGATGACGGCGAGAAAGGCGGTGAGGGTCTTGCCGGAGCCGGTGGGCGCGGCGACCAGGGTCGAACGGCGCTGGCGGATCAACGGCCACGCCCGGGCCTGGGCGGCGGTGACCGCCGGGAACGTGTGGCTGAACCAGGCGCTGACGGCAGGGTGGAAGCCGCTCAGGGCACTGTCTGCGGGGATGGGCAGGTTCATGCTGCAAGTTATGCGGGTGGGTGGGCCAAGATGCAAGTACCACTTGGGGATCTCCATTGGCTGACAGGGCCCCTTCGCGGGCAAGCCCGCTCCCACAGTGTGCCGGTGTACACAAGACCTTTGTGGGAGCGAGCTTGCTCGCGATGAGGCCAGTGGCGACACTGCAAAACTCAGGCAACTACACTTTACGGATGACGGTTGCGCACTAAACCCGCAAAATGCAACGATTCCGGCAATTACCAACGACATCGCCTGGGCGCGTTGTCGATATAGCCATCGTTCCAATCAGACTGGGCCTGCTGACTCTATGCGAATGCGCCTTATGTTACTGGGCGGCGGAAATGCCCTTGGGCAGGCGCTGATTCGCCTCGGTGCGGAGGAAGACATCGGTTTCCTCGCCCCCCGCCCGCCGCAAGACGGCTGGGATGCCGCGAGCCTGACACAACTGCTCGACGACACCCGTCCCGATGCATTGATCAACCTTGCGTACTACTTCGACTGGTTTCAGGCCGAGGCAGTCAGCGAACAGCGCCTGGCCGGCCAGGAGCGTGCGATCGAGCGTCTGGCGGAACTGTGCCAGCACCACAACATCGTGCTGCTCCAACCTTCCAGCTATCGCGTGTTCGACGGCTCCCGCGCCACCGCCTACAGCGAAAAAGACGAACCGGTGCCCTTGGGCCTGCGCGGCCAGGCATTGTGGCGGATCGAGCAAAGCGTTCGCGCCACCTGCCCGCAACACGTGCTGCTGCGTTTCGGCTGGCTGTTGGACGACAGCCCGGATGGCGCCCTTGGCCGCTTCCTCGCCCGTGCCGAACAACCCGAAGAACTGTTGATGGCCGATGACCGGCGCGGCAATCCGACGCCGGTCGACGATGCCGCCCGGGTGATCATTTCCGTGCTCAAGCAACTCGATTGCGCCGCGCCGTTGTGGGGCACCTACCATTACGCCGGGCATGAGGCGACCACGCCGCTGGCGCTGGGGCAGGCGATTCTGACCGAAGCGCGCAGCCTGCATCAGTTGGCCATCGAAGCCCCGACCGCCCAGGCCCACGCCGCGCGTCCGGATGCGGCGGAAGAGCCACAACACGCGGTACTGGCCTGCAAAAAAATTCTGCACACTTTCGGGATCAAACCACGCGCCTGGCGTGCGGCGCTTCCCGGTCTACTGGACAGGTTCTATCGCCATGGCTGACGGTCCCGTTTTGATCACCGGTGGTGCCGGTTTCATTGGTTCGCACCTGACCGACGCCCTGCTTGCCAAGGGGCATGCGGTGCGGATTCTCGATGACCTGTCCACCGGCAAGCGCAGCAACCTGCCGCTGGACAATCCCCGGGTCGAACTGATTGTCGGTGACGTGGCCGATGCGGCCGTGGTTGCCCGGGCCATGACCGGCTGCAGCGCCGTGGCGCACCTGGCGGCCGTGGCGTCGGTGCAGGCTTCGGTGGACGATCCGGTACGCACGCACCAAAGCAACTTCATCGGCACGCTGAACGTCTGCGAAGCCATGCGCCAGACCGGCGTCAAACGCGTGCTGTTCGCCTCCAGCGCGGCGGTGTATGGCAACAATGGCGAGGGCGAGTCGATTGACGAAGACACGCCCAAGGCCCCGCTGACTCCTTATGCGGCGGACAAGCTGGCCGGTGAGCACTACTTCGATTTCTACCGTCGCCAGCATGGGCTGGAGCCGGTGGTTTTCCGCTTCTTCAACATCTTCGGCCCGCGCCAGGATCCGTCCTCGCCGTATTCCGGGGTGATCAGCATTTTCAGCGAGCGCGCACAGAACGGCCTGCCGATCACGGTGTTCGGTGATGGTGAGCAGACCCGGGATTTTGTCTACGTCGAAGACCTGGTCGACTTGCTGGTGCAGGCCATCGAGAAGCCCCGGGTCGAAGTCGGTGCGGTCAACGTCGGCTGGAACCAGGCGACGACCCTCAAGCAAATGCTCGAAGCGCTCGAAGCCGTGGTCGGCAAGCTGCCACCGGTGAGCTACGGCCCGGCGCGCTCCGGTGATATCCGTCACTCCCGGGCCAACAACCGGCGTCTGTTGGAACGCTTCACTACCGCGGAGCAGACTCCGATGCGTATAGGGTTGGCGCGATTGCTGGGTCGATAGATGACTGCCCTGCGGACATGAAAAAGGCGCCTTTTTACAGGCGCCTTTTTCACGGCCGGAATTTACCTTGAAGCGGGTAGATTCCCTGTGGCGAGGGGGCTTGGCGGATCGCCGCACCGTCCCGTTCAACTGCGCAGCAGTCGCCATCAGTATTTAGTCTGCTCACCAGCAAGCCTCATTCACCACCACGTGAACGTTCTTTAGAACTTGTAACCCAGACCAACCATGTAGATGAACGGATCCACATCCACGTCGACCTTGGCACGGGTGCCCGGGGCAATCGAGTTGTTTTCAACGGTGGCGCGGGTATCGATATCGATATAACGCACCTGGGCGTTGAGCATGACGTGCTCGGTCAGCATGTAGTCGGCACCGACCTGCCAGGCCATGCCCCAGGAGTTCTTCGCCTTGAAGTTGCTGAAGCCGGCGGACTGGGCTTCGCTGCCGACGTGTTCGTCGTAGATCCAGGTGTAGTTGATACCGGCGCCGACGTACGGCTGAAACGCGGACTTCGCGTCCAGCGGGTAATACACCACGCTCAGGGTTGGCGGCAGGTGCTTGAGCGTGCCGAGTTTGCCGTTGGCGGCGCCCAGGGCGGTGCCTTTGAGTTTGACGTCATGCTCGAACGGCGTGGCCGCCAGCAATTCGATCCCCCAATTGTTGGTGAGCATGTAGGCGACGTTCAGGCCCAGTTGGGTGTCGCTGCTCATGGTCGCCTTGCCGCCCAGGTCGGCGCCCGCCAGCGGGCCTTGATCGACCTTCACGCTGGAACTGTCGGCTTTCGGGTTAACGGTGATGGCGCCCGCACGAAGGATGATGTCACCGGCCTCGTGGGCGTGGGCGAGCGGGGCTGCGAGCGCGAGGGCAACCAGCGAAGCGCTGAGCATGGACTTGTTCATGGGGGCTCCAGAGGACGTTAAAAGTTTTCGATGTCCAATGGTAAGCCGGCTAACTATCCAGTCTTTTGATGCAGCTCAATGAAAGTGAGGGATGACTGGTTCTTGTGTTGTTTTTGATGGCCCCATCGCGGGCAAGCCCGCTCCCACAGGGGAACGCATTCCAATGTGGGAGCGGGCTTGCCCGCGATGGCTGTCGATCAGACGCTACATGACTGTCGGATTCACTCCGGCAATTCATACAGGTAAATCTTGTCCGCCTCCATCTGATACCCGGCATCCGCCAGTTCGCTGGTGGACGCCTTGACCTGCAATGCGCCTTCGATCCAGTAAGGCTGATACAACTCGTCGAGCTTCACACCGACTTCGCTCTTGACGTGCACGATCTGGTTCGACGGCGGTGGCGGCACATGGATGCAGGCGCCGAAATACGGCACCAGCAGGAACTCCGTGGTGCGTCCTTCCTCGCTCACTTCCAGCGGCACGATATAACCCGGCAGGCGAATGTTCTGGCCATCGAGGGTCTTGACCACCGGTGCATTGGGCAGGTCTTGCTTGGCGGCGGGCGCCGATTCGGCCGACAGCGCATTGCTCATCTGCGACAGATCATGCAGCGGCGTCATGTTCGGCACTTCTTTCGGCGCGTCGGGCGGGATCATCTCCGACCAGGTCAGGTCTTTTGGCTGGGCCGCCCAGAGGGGCAGGGCGACCAGCATCAACAGCGCAAGTACAGCGCGGGGCATTTTCAACGTCCTCATAAACGGATCGACAGGCCATCGGCCAGGGATTGGCGATAGGCCCGCCAGGCCGGCACGCTACCCATCAGCAGCGCGGCGATCAGGATGCCACCGAGCAGTGTCCATTCATACTCGCTCGGCCAGGAGAGAGGCAGGAACAAGCCATAGTTGGCCTGCACATAACCCTGGGCCGCCGCGATGCACACATACAGCAACGCCACACCGGCGATCACGCCCGACAGCGCGAGGGCGAAGGCTTCGAGCACCAGCAGCGTCGCGACATGCCAGGGTCGTGCGCCCACCGAACGCAGGATCGCCATCTCCCGGCGGCGTTCATTGAGGCTGGTGAGAATGGCCGTGAGCATGCCGATCAATCCGGTCAGGACCACAAACAGCGAGACCACGAACAGCGCTTTTTCCGCCGTGCCCATCAGGCTCCACAACTCTTGCAACGCCACGCCCGGCAGGATCGCCAGCATCGGTTCGCCGCGGAATTCGTTGATTTCCCGTTGCAGGGCAAAGGTCGAAATCTTGTTGTTGAGACCGAGCATGAATGCTGTGATCGCTTGCGGCGTGAGGTCCATGTTGCGCGCCTGATCGGCCGTGATGCGCCCCTCGCCCCGGGCCGGCACGCCGTTATGCCAGTCGATGTGAATCGCTTCCATGCCGCCAAGGCTGATGTGCAGCGTGCGGTCCACCGGCGTGCCGGTGCGCTTGAGTATGCCGACCACGGTGAACGGTTTGTCGTCGTGCTTGACCAGGCTGATCGCCGCCACGCCGTGGGCCAGCACCAGTTTGTCGCCGAGTTTGTAGTGCAGCGCCTCGGCCACTTCGGCGCCGAGCACCACTTCGAACGGGTCAGTGGCAAACGGCCTGCCATCGGCCAGTTCCAGGTGTTGCCGGCGGCCGTACTGGTAATGCTCGAAGTAGGCTTCGGTGGTGCCCATCACCCGGTAGCCACGATGGGAGTCGCCGAGGGACATCGGGATTGCCCACTTCACCTTCGGGTTGCTGGCGAAGTGTTCGAAGCTGTCCCAGCGGATGTTGTTGGTGGCGTTGCCGATGCGGAACACCGAGTACAACAACAGGTTCACCGAGCCGGAGCGGGCGCCGACGATCAGGTCGGTGCCGCTGATGGTGCTGGCGAAGCTGGCCTTGGCTTCGGTGCGCACGCGCTCCACCGCCAACAGCAGGCACACCGACAGGGCGATAGCGAATGCGGTGAGGATCGCGGTGAAGCGGCGGTTAGCCAGGCTGGCCATGGCTAGACGAAACAGATACATCTCAGACCTCGGACGGGGTGGCGGCGCGATTGAGTTCGGCCAGCGACAGGTTGTGATCGAACAGCGGCGCCAGACTCTGGTCATGGCTGACGAACAACAGGCTCGACCCGGCTTCGCGGCACTCGGCGAACAGCAGGCGAATGAAGTTCTCGCGGGCGTCGTAATCGAGGGCCGAGGTCGGCTCGTCGGCGATCACCAGTTCCGGTTGCCCGATCAGCGCGCGGGCGGCGGCGACCCGTTGCTGCTGGCCGATGGACAGTGAGTCGGCGCGGCGACCGAGGATGTTTTCATCCTTCAGGCCCAAGTGGGCAAGCAGTGTCGCGGCGGCTTTGTCGACGCTGCCGTGGCGTTGTTTCGCCCGTTCGGCACGCAGCTTCGAGAAGTGGCAGGGCAATTCGACGTTTTCACGCACCGACAGGAACGGCAGCAGGTTGAACTGCTGGAAGATGTAGCCGGTGTGATCGACGCGGAAGTGGTCGCGGGCGCCGGCCGAGAGTTGCGTCAGCTCCTGGCCGAGCAGGCGGATACTGCCGCGATCGGGTTTTTGTACGCCGCCGAGCAGGCCGAGCAAGGTGGTCTTGCCGCTGCCGCTGGGGCCTTTGAGGAACAGGGTTTCCCCGCGCTCCAGGCGAAACGCCGGGATGTCCAGCAGCGGCGGGTGACCGGGCCAGCTGAAGCCCAGGTCGGACAGTTCGATGAGTGCTTGGGTCATTTAGCCGATTTCATGAATGTTGATGACCTGTGTAGGAGCCGGCTTGCTGGCGATGAACGATAACGCGGTTTCATTGACAGACCGCGGCGTGGCGATCGCCAGCAAGCCGGCTCCTACGGAACAGGGTGGATTCAGAATTTGAGGGCCGCAGACTTGGCCGTCACTTCAACCCCTTGCTGCCCGCTCGGGCCGATCAGTTGTACCTGAATTTTCTGGGTGGCCGGGAACGAGTTGAAAATGTTCGCCAGGTCCAGGGTCTTCAACGCTCCTGGAGTGGCACAGGTGAACTGGTAGTGGGCGTGGATTTCGCTGTG
This sequence comes from Pseudomonas sp. S2_H10, assembly GCF_054668285.1. Classification (NCBI taxonomy): domain Bacteria; kingdom Pseudomonadati; phylum Pseudomonadota; class Gammaproteobacteria; order Pseudomonadales; family Pseudomonadaceae; genus Pseudomonas; species Pseudomonas sp. S2_H10. The sequence goes on along the minus strand of NZ_CP162754.1, from coordinate 2,962,386 downwards.
ATCGTGATGATGCTCATCCTTGGCGTCTTCATCGTGGTCATCGTCGGCATCCGGGGCATCGCCGAACAACGGGCTTTCCAGTTCCTGGTTTTCCACTGTGCAGCCGGCGGCTTTCGGCAGGTTGAACAGGGCCAGCGGTTGCTCGAGCAGAGCACGGGCGGCGACGACTTTGGCTTTGTCGGCATCGCTGCTGGCGACATGCTCGAAACCCACCAGGTTCATCGCCGGGCTTTCCAGCTCCAGCTCCAGGGTCTTGCCGTCCAGCGCCGCATTCAGGCGTCCGACACCATGTTCGTGGGCGCCGAGGCTGGCATGCTCATGATCGTGTTCGGTGGCGGCATGGGCGACAGTCAACGGCAACATGGCAAACGGCAGGGCGAGAAGCAGACGACGCATGGCGAGTCTCCGAATAGTAAAATGAAGAAAATGTTATGTAATCTTATAACGTAAGTGCGAAGAGTTTGACTGCCTGCTTGGCGTTGCACAAGCCCCATGGGAGCATGCATAGAAGAAATGTGCGGGAGCAGACCTATGTTGCGAATTCGCGGAAGCATCGGCGACTGGCCGGTGGATTTGACCCTGGAGATGGACGACGCGGACTGGGCGCGACTGGGGGCGCAGGTGCAGGTGGAAAAAACCGCAGTCAGCACATCGGCGGCGAAACCGCTGAATCAGGATGATGCGCTGTGGCAGATCGCCAGGGATTTACTGCGCAAGGCCGGGCAGCTCAGTGGGCCGGACCTGCTCGATCAACTCGAAGGGCTGACCGGTAGCGCGGCGGCCGGCAAGCGCCTGTTGGTGCGCTTGCGGCACAGTCCGGATGTGAAGGTGGAAAGCGGCGCCGATACGCCGATCTACCGCTGGTTGTAGGAGCCGGCTTGCTGGCGATGAACGATGACGCGGTTCACCTGATGGAGCGCGGCGTCTGCATCGCCAGCAAGCCGGCTCCTACAGGTCAGTACAGCGCGGCAAACAACTTGCGGCGGTACGTGGTCACCAGCGGGTGGTCATTGCCCAGCAACTCGAACACCTGCAGCAAGGTCTTGTGCGGCAAGCCTTCGCTGTAGCTGCGGTTGCGGGTGAACAACTTCAGCAAGGCATCCAGCGCGGCATCGTACTGCTGACGGGCCAGTTGCTGGATCGCCAGTTGATAAACCGCTTCATCGTCCTGCGGGTCTTTCGCCAGCCGCGCCTTCAGATCGGCGGCATCCGGCAGGTCCCTGGCCAGGCCGAGAAACTTGATCTGCGCCTTGGCTCCGGCCAGCGCAGCCTTGTGCTCGTCGCTCTTGACCGCATCGAGCACGGCTTGCGCTTCGCCCAGTTCACCGCGCTCGGTCAGGCAACGGGCGTACAGGATCAGTGCCTTGGCGTTGGTGTTGTCTTCACCCAGGATCACTTTGAGCAGCGCTTCGGCATCGGCAAAACGGCTGTCATCGAACAGCGCCTGGGCCTGTTCGAACGGATCGGCGGCGGCCGGTGGCGGCATCTGCACATGGGGTTCGAGCAGGGCGCGCACGGCGGATTCCGGCTGCGCTCCGGCAAAGCCATCGACAGGCTGGCCGTCCTTGAACAGCACCACGGTCGGCAGGCTGCGAATACCGAAGCGGGCGACGATGTCTTGTTCGAGGTCGCAATTGACCTTGGCCAACAGCAATTCGCCCTGATAGCTCTCGGCAATGCTCTGCAACATCGGCATCAGCACTTTGCAGGGCGCGCACCATTCGGCCCAGAAATCCACCAGCACCGGTTTGTGGAAAGAGTTCTCGATCACCGACTGGTCGAAATCGGCAGTCGTGGCGTCGAAGATGTACGGCGTTTCCTGACTCATGGGCAATCTCGTAAAAGCGTGAATAGGGCAACTATACGGTCAGGCGCGGGCAGCGTGGTAGAGGCTCACATGCCGAAACTCGTGGGGCTCGGCCAGATCCGGCAGCGTCATGGCTTCGAGCATTTCGATGCGTTGGTACAACGGATGACGGAAGTCCCGCACTCGGGAATCCGCGACCAGCGCCTCTCGGCCGCGGCTGAGGAACTGGTCGAGCAGCGGCAGGTTCGCCCGGTCGTACAGCACGTCCGCCACCAGAATCAGATCGAAGCGATCGGCCTCGGCGAAAAAATCCGTCGAGTAGTTGAGCTCTACGTCATTGAGTTCGGCATTGGCCCGACACGCGGCAATCGCCAGCGGGTCGAGATCGCAGGCCAGCACTTCGAGCGCCCCGGCCTTCGCCGCGGCAATGCCCGCCACCCCGGAACCGGCACCGAAATCCAGCACCCGCTTGCCATCGACCCAATGCGGGTTGGCGGCCAGATAGCGGGCCACGGCCAGGCCACTGGCCCAGCAGAAACTCCAGTACGGCGGCTCATGCAGGATGCGCCGGGTTTCTTCCGGGCTGAAGGCGCGGTCCATCTTGTCGCCGTCGATCAGCCACAGCTTTAAATCTGTTTCCGGCAACGGGCAGGCCACCAGTTGCGCATCACCCAGCAGGTCAGCCAAGGCCCGTTGCAGGTCGAGCGGTGCACTCATGGGGCTTTGACGAATTGCAGTTGGCCAAGGGCCTGGGTGGTCGGCTGGGTAATCTGCTGCGATGGCAGGTGCAGGATCAACTGCCCGGACTGACTGGCGCGACCGCGCAGTTCAACACGGGCCCCGGCCGGGAAGGATTCCGGATTGAAACGCAGGTGAAACGGCAGCACCTGGTTGTTGCCGATCAGGCTGGAACTGGCGAGCAATTGTTGCGGGCGGTCTTTTTCGTCGATCACCAGCAATGCCAGTTCGACTTCAGCGCCGGCCGGCACGCCTTGCAGGGTGCCGCTCAATTCGCGCTGATACGCAGGCAGCGGGCCAAGGTCGGCGGCCTCCCGGGCCTTCTTCTGCGCTTGCTGCGGCGCCGGGCCAGGCGTTGGCGGCTGGGGCTTGGGTGCATCGCTGCCGCAAGCCACCAGCAGGCTGAAAACACTGAGCAAAATGAGCGGACGTAACGACATTAGTGGCTCCATAAAGCTGAATTCCATGGATCAAGTGATCATCCCGTCTGTATACCGCAAACCCTATGGCTTGTCTTGCCACCGGGATGCGCTACCATGGCCCTCCCTTTTTTTGTTGCCTGCCACCATGCACTGTCCCTTCTGCGGTGCCAACGACACCAAGGTCATCGACTCGCGTCTGGTCGCCGAGGGCGAACAGGTGCGCCGCCGGCGTGAATGCCTGGCCTGCGGCGAGCGCTTCACGACGTTCGAGACGGCTGAACTGGTGTTGCCGCGCCTGATCAAAACCGACGGCAGTCGCCAGCCGTTCGACGAAGAAAAACTCCGCGCCGGCATGCAGCGCGCGCTGGAAAAGCGCCCGGTGAGTGTCGAGCGTCTCGAGTCGTCGCTGGTGCACATCAAACACAAACTGCGCGCCACGGGCGAGCGCGAGGTCAAATCCCTCGTGGTCGGCGAACTGGTGATGGCCGAGCTGCAGAAGCTCGACGAAGTCGCCTACATCCGCTTCGCTTCGGTATATCGCCGCTTCCAGGACCTCAACGAGTTCCGCGAAGAGATCGATCGCCTGGCCCGTGAACCGGTGAAAGAATGACCACGCCCGCAGAACAAGCCATCCTCGATGCTCATTTCATGGCCCGTGCCCTGGAACTGGCGCGCAAGGGGCATTACACGACGCACCCCAATCCGCGGGTCGGTTGCGTGATCGTGCAGGGCGGGCAGATTGTCGGCGAAGGCTGGCACGAGCGCGCCGGCGAGCCTCACGCTGAAGTCCACGCTCTGCGTGCCGCCGGTGAACTGGCCCGGGGCGCCACCGCTTACGTGACCCTTGAACCTTGCAGCCACCACGGCCGCACACCGCCTTGCGCCGATGCACTGGTCAACGCCGGTGTGGCCCGGGTGGTCGCGGCGATGCAGGACCCGAACCCGGAAGTTGCCGGTCGCGGTCTGCAACGCCTGGCCCAGGCCGGTATCGCCAGCGAAAGCGGCGTGCTGGAAGGCGAAGCGCGCAAGCTTAATCAAGGCTTTCTGAAGCGCATGGAACACGGCTTGCCGTTCGTGCGGGTCAAGCTGGCCATGAGCCTGGACGGGCGCACGGCGATGGAAAGCGGCGAAAGCCAGTGGATCACCGGCCCGGCGGCGCGCTCGGCCGTCCAGCGTCTGCGCGCGCAAGCCAGTGTGGTACTGACCGGCGCCGATACGGTGCTGGCGGATAACGCGCGGCTGACCGTGCGCGCCGATGAACTGGGCCTGGATGCCGGGCAAACGGCCCTGGCCATGAGCCGCCCGCCGCTGCGGGTGCTGGTCGACGGCCGCCTGCGGGTGCCGCTGGATGCGCCATTCTTCAAGGCTGGCCCGGCGTTGGTCGCCACCTGCGTGGCAGTGGAAGAGCAGTACGCCAACGGCCCGGAGTGCCTGATCGTGCCGGGCTACGATGGCCAGGTCGATCTGCATCAACTGCTGGTCGAACTCGCCGCCCGCGGCGTCAACGAGGTGTTGGTCGAGGCCGGCCCGCGCCTGGCCGGTGCGTTTGCCCAGCTCGGGCTGGTGGACGAGTTTCAGATATTCATCGCCGGCAAGTTCCTGGGCTCCTCGGCGCGGCCGCTGCTGGACTGGCCGCTCGCGCAAATGAAGGATGCGCCGGAACTCAAAATCACCGAAATTCGTGCAATTGGCGATGACTGGCGGGTCACTGCCATTCCTTTGCCAGCAGCAAGCGTATAATTTCCGGCCACGCTACAGCGTTGGCTTTGTTCTCGAGGAGAACCTCATGTTTACCGGCATCATCGAATCCATCGGCAGTATTCGTGCATTGACCCCAAAGGGCGGTGATGTGCGGGTTCACGTAGAAACCGGCAAGCTCGACCTGAGCGACGTCAAGCTGGGCGACAGCATCGCGGTCAACGGCGTGTGCCTGACCGCTGTTGAATTGCCGGGCAACGGTTTCGCCGCCGACGTCAGTCGCGAAACCCTCGACTGCACCGCCATGAACGACCTGAAAAGCGGCAGCCCGGTCAATCTGGAAAAAGCCCTGACCCCGACCACTCGCCTCGGCGGGCATCTGGTCAGCGGTCATGTCGATGGCGTGGGTGAAGTGGTTGCCCGCACCGAGAACGCACGTGCCGTGGAATTCCGTATCCGCGCACCGAAAGAACTGGCCAGGTACATCGCCCATAAAGGCTCGATCACCGTCGACGGCACCAGCCTGACCGTGAACGCAGTCGATGGCGCCGAGTTCCTGCTGACCATCATTCCGCACACCCTGAGCGAAACCATCATGGCGTCGTATCAGCCGGGTCGCCGGGTGAACCTGGAAGTGGACTTGCTGGCCCGTTACCTGGAGCGCCTGCTGTTGGGCGACAAGGCCGCAGAGCCGACTGCCGGCAGCACCATCACCGAAAGCTTTCTGGCCCAAAACGGCTACCTCAAATCCTGAAGCTCAAATTTCGCAAAAAGGGGGTGCCTTGTGGCGCTCAATAGCATCGAAGAACTGGTTGAAGACATCCGCCAAGGCAAGATGGTCATCCTCATGGATGACGAAGACCGCGAGAACGAAGGCGACCTGATCATGGCCGCAGAGTGCTGCAAGCCCGAGCACATCAACTTCATGGCCAAGCACGCCCGTGGCCTGATCTGCATGCCGATGAGCCGCGAGCGTTGCGAACTGCTCAAGTTGCCATTGATGGCGCCGCGCAACGGTTCCGGTTTCGGTACCAAGTTCACCGTCTCGATCGAAGCGGCCACCGGTGTGACCACCGGCATCTCCGCCGCCGACCGCGCGCGTACCGTGCAAGCGGCGGCCGCCCGTGATGCCAAGGCCGAAGACATCGTCAGCCCGGGCCACATCTTCCCGCTGATGGCCCAGGCCGGCGGTACCCTGGCCCGTGCCGGCCACACCGAAGCTGCCTGCGACCTGGCGCGCATGGCCGGTTTCGAGCCGAGCGGCGTGATCTGCGAAGTGATGAACGACGACGGCACCATGTCCCGTCGCGCCGAGCTGGAAGCCTTTGCCGCCGAACACGACATCAAGATCGGCACCATCGCCGACCTGATTCACTACCGGATGATCCACGAACGTACCGTTCAGCGGATTGCCGAGCAGCCGCTGGACAGCGAACTGGGCCAATTCAACCTGGTGACCTATCGTGATTCCGTGGAAGGCGACGTGCACATGGCACTGACCCTGGGCAATGTCTGCGCCGAAGAACCGACCCTGGTTCGCGTGCACAACATGGACCCGCTGCGCGACCTGCTGATGGTCAAGCAGCCAGGCCGCTGGAGCCTGCGCGCCGCCATGGCTGCGGTTGCCGAGGCTGGCAGTGGCGTGGTGCTGCTGCTCGGTCACCCGCTGGATGGCGATGTGTTGCTGGCGCATATCCGCGAAACCGCCGACCACACAGCCGTGAAAAAACCGACCACCTACAGCATTGTCGGTGCCGGTTCGCAGATCCTGCGTGACCTCGGTGTGCGCAAAATGCGCCTGATGTCGGCACCGATGAAGTTTAATGCGATATCCGGTTTCGATCTGGAAGTTGTAGAATACGTGCCCTCCGAATAATGACCGGTTGTCCCCGGCCTTGAATTCGCGGTTCAAATATCACTGAGGGACGCGTACGAGACGCGTCCCGGCTCTTTAAGAGATCTAACGAATGACCCTGAAGACCATCGAAGGTACCTTCATCGCCCCTAAAGGCCGCTACGCTCTGGTAGTGGGCCGTTTCAACAGCTTCGTCGTTGAAAGCCTGGTCAGCGGTGCAGTTGATGCCCTGGTTCGCCATGGCGTGAGCGAAAGCGACATCACCATCATCCGTGCGCCTGGCGCCTTCGAAATCCCGCTGGTTGCGCAGAAAGTCGCTCAGAAGGGCGAGTTCGCGGCAATCATCGCCCTGGGCGCGGTCATTCGTGGCGGTACTCCGCACTTCGAATACGTGGCTGGCGAATGCACCAAGGGCCTGGCCCAGGTGTCCATGGAATTCGGCGTACCGGTCGCTTTCGGCGTCCTGACCGTTGATTCCATCGAGCAAGCCATCGAACGTTCCGGCACCAAGGCCGGCAACAAAGGTGCTGAAGCTGCCCTGTCCGCTCTGGAAATGGTCAGCCTGCTGGCGCAGTTGGAGGCCAAGTGATTAGCGACGAAAGCGATCGTTTCAACCCGCGCGATCCAAAGCCTGCGGATGCCGGCAAGCCATCGAAAAGCGTCAAGCGTCGCGAAGCCCGTCAGCTCGCGACCCAGGCGCTGTACCAATGGCACATGGCCAAGCAATCGCTGAACGAAATCGAAGCGCAGTTCCGGGTCGATAACGATTTCAGCGATGTCGATGGCGCGTACTTCCGCGAAATCCTGCACGGGGTTCCGCAATTCAAGAGCGAAATCGATACCGCCCTCACGCCTTGCCTCGATCTGACCATCGAAGAGCTCGACCCGGTTGAACTGGCGGTTCTGCGCCTGTCCACCTGGGAACTGCTCAAGCGCGTCGACGTGCCGTACCGCGTTGTGATCAACGAAGGTATCGAACTGGCCAAGGTCTTCGGTTCCACCGACGGCCACAAGTTCGTCAACGGTGTGCTCGACAAACTGGCGCCACGTCTGCGTGAAGCTGAAGTGAAGGCGTTCAAGCGCTAACCAGCGCTTGAAACTGCGATGGGCGAGTTTGAGCTGATCCGCAATTTCTTCGCCGCCGCGCCTTGTGCGCAGGGCGGCGAAGGCGTTGCCCTCGGGATTGGCGATGACTGCGCCTTGCTGGCGGTTCCCCCTGGGGAGCAGTTGGCGATTTCTACCGATACGCTGGTGGCCGGTGTGCATTTCGCCGACCCCTGCGATCCGTTTCTGCTCGGTCAGCGCTCGCTGGCCGTGGCCGTCAGCGATCTGGCCGCCATGGGCGCCACCCCGATTGCCTTTACCCTTGCCCTGACCTTGCCGACGGTGACCGCCGATTGGCTGCAAGCCTACGCCCGTGGTTTGAACCAGATGGCGCAAAGCTGTGGCGTGGCGCTGGTGGGCGGTGACACCACCCGGGGGCCATTGAGCCTGACCATGACCGTGTTCGGTCGCGTACCGAGTGGCCTGGCGTTGACCCGCAGCGGCGCACGGCCGGGCGATCTGCTGTGCGTCGGTGGCGAGTTGGGCAATGCCGCCGGTGCCTTGCCCCTGGTGCTCGGTCAGCGCACGGCCGAGGCGAGCATTGCCGAGCCGTTGCTGGCGCATTACTGGTCGCCGCAACCGCAGCTCGGCCTGGGTCAGGCGCTGCGGGGCAAGGCCACTTCGGCGATGGATATCTCCGACGGCCTGCTGGCCGATTGCGGGCATATCGCGCTGGCCTCGAAGGTCGCCATCGAAGTCGAACGGGAGCGTTTGCCGCTGTCGCAGAGCCTGGTCGACTTTCTCGGCCGATCGCAGGCACAGATCGCGGCCCTGAGTGGCGGCGACGATTACGTCCTGGCCTTCACGCTACCGTCCGTCGAGTTGCCGCTGTTGCTGGCCGATGGCTGGCCGATCCATGTGATTGGGCGGGTGGTAGCGGGGCAAGGTGTGACGCTGCTGGACGCCGATGGCAAAGACATCACCCCGCAAACCCGGGGTTATCAACATTTTCGGGAGTCACCGTGACAGATCATCCCAAACAGGTCCCGGCGGAATTCGTACCGCCGTCGGTCTGGCGCAATCCATGGCATTTCCTGGCGTTCGGCTTCGGCTCGGGCACCTTGCCAAAGGCGCCCGGCACTTGGGGGTCGTTGGTTGCGCTACCCTTTATCCCGTTGTGGCAGATGCTGCCCGACTGGGGATACTGGCTGATGCTGGGCATCACCATGCTGTTCGGTTTCTGGCTGTGCGGCAAAGTGGCCGACGATTTGCGGGTACACGACCATGAAGGCATCGTCTGGGACGAGATGGTCGGGATGTGGATCACCCTGTGGCTGGTGCCGGAAGGTTGGCAGTGGTTGCTGGCGGGTTTCTTGATGTTCCGCTTCTTCGATATCCTCAAGCCGTGGCCGATTCGCTGGATTGATCGGCACGTACATGGTGGTGTCGGCATCATGCTCGATGATGTCCTGGCAGGAGTTTTCGCCTGGTTGGCGATGCAGGGGCTGGTTTGGTTTTTCGCCTGAACGGGGTTTCCAGGTGTTGACCAGCACAACTGTTAATCGAGGGAAGCAGGGATGGTTCTACGTGGATTGATGGTGATGGCGTTCTCGATGTTTTGCTCCTTTGCCCAGGCGGGAGGAGGGAGTGCCACGCCGCCGTCGGTGATTCATCTGGCCAGTGAAGACTGGGAAGACTACACCGCCGCCGACGGTCATGGGCTGGGCTGGGACGTGCTGCGACAGGTGTTCGAGCCGGCGGGCGTCAAGGTCGACATCCGCTCCGAGCCCTACCTGCGTTCGCTGGGCCTTGCCGAGCGGGGTGAAGTCGATGCCTGCGTCGGTTCCTATCGCGACGAGTCAGAGGGTGTGCTTTATCCCCGCTGGAATTTCGACACCGATCACATCTATGCCCTGGGCTTGGCGAGCAGTCCGGTGCCGACCCCGGAAACCCTGGGCAATTATCGACTGGCCTGGGTCCGCGGCTACGATTATCAGGATTACCTGCCCAATGTGCGCCACTATGACGAGGTGTTGCGGCGTACCGGCATCGTGTCGATGCTGACCCACAACCGCGCCGACTTTTACATCGATGCGCAGACCGAAGTCGATTACGTGCGCAAACGTGCCAAAGATCCTTCACAGTTGCGCAGCACCCATATCGCCGAGCTGCCGCTGTACCTGTGCTTTGCCAAAACGTCGAAGGCGCGTAGCCTGATGGCCCTGTTCGATCAGCGCATGGAGCAGTTGGTCAAAAGCGGCGAGTTGAAACCGATCTTCGAACGCTGGAAACAGCCGTATCCGTTTGATTCGAATGCTTCCCGGATCCAATGACCGACACAGAACCTTGTGGGAGCGTCTTCAGGGCGAATATCAAACTATTTGATAGTTATCGCCGATAATTCAGCCTAAGCGTCGCTTGGAACCTGCTGTTACAATGCCGGCTCTGCGAATCTTCAGAACTTTTAGATCAGGAGCACACCGGTGCCTGTCGTTTTTGTCGCCGCTTCCAAGCTGCCAACGCCTTTTGCGCAATTCACCATGCATGGCTTTCTCGATGAAGGCACTGGCCGCGAGCACGTTGTGCTGAGCCTGGGTGAGTTCGACGACGGTGCCCCGGTACTCGGCCGGTTGCACTCCGAATGCCTGACGGGCGACGCCCTGTTCAGCCAGCGTTGCGACTGCGGCTCGCAACTGGAGGCCGCTTTGCAGGCCATCGCCCGTGAAGGTCGTGGCGTACTGCTGTACTTGCGTCAGGAAGGTCGTGGCATTGGCCTGCTGAACAAGATCCGCGCCTATGAGTTGCAGGACGGTGGCGCCGATACCGTCGAAGCCAACGAGCGCCTGGGCTTTGCCGCGGACCAGCGTGACTACGCCATGTGCCTGCCGATGCTGGAGCACCTGGGCGTGAAGTCCTTGCGCCTGATGACCAACAACCCACGCAAAGTCAAAGCCTTGACCGACATGGGTATCGCGGTCGCCGAGCGCGTGCCGCTGCACACCGGCCACAACCCGCACAACCGACTCTACCTGGCGACCAAGGCCAGCAAACTCGACCACATGATGGGCAATGAACATCAGGGCGAGGTAGACCGGGCGTGACCCGCGGTCAGGTTCGGCGGCGACTGTCCGTCAGTTGGTGGCAATACCTGGCCCTGGCCCTGTTGCCGCTGTTTGTGATCAACGCGGTGTTCGGCCAGAGCGAAGCCATCCTGCCGGTTCTGGCGATGCCGTTGTTCATCGCCGGGGTCGCCTCGATGTTTGTCAGCCTGAAGTTTTTCGGCGCCTACAAACACGCACTGATCGCCACCCAGAAAGCCCTCGATACCGCTGAAGAACCTGGCGCGTGGATCAGCCTGGCGGCGAAACGCCGTGCGGCGTTCCTGGCCGCCGGCCTGCCGGCGTGGATCGGTGCCCTGGCGGTGTTCGTCGGTCTTGAAGCCGTGCCGTTGATGTTGCTGGCGCTGTCGACCGCCGTGCTGTTCTACCTCTACCGTATTCCGCGTCAACTCGGTTGATGCGCGCGCTCTGGCTGGCGGTTTTGTTGCTGGCCGCCAGCCCCTCGGCCATCGCGGTCGAGCGGGTTGTCAGCCTGGCACCGTCGCTCTCGGAAATCGTCGTCGAACTGGGTTCCGTCGATCTCCTGGTCGGTGTGCTGGACGCCGGTGAGCGGCCTGCAGAACTCAACGGATTGCCCTCCGTTGGCCGTTATGGCCAGTTGGACATGGAGCGACTGCTCAGCCTGAAGCCCGATCTGTTGCTGCTATGGCCCGGCAGCGTCGGCCCGGCCCAGCGCGACCAGCTCAAGCTCCTGAACATTCCCACCTACGTCGCCGAACCCCATAGCCTGGGCCAACTCACCGCGCAGATCGAGGTCATTGCCGCTCAACTCGGGCGACCTGAACGCGGGGTTTCATTGGCCAGCGATCTGCGTCGACGACTGGACGAACTGCGCCAACGCTATCGACGGGACGAGCCGCTACGAGTGTTCTATCAGGTCTGGGATCGGCCGCTGTACACCGTCGGCGGTGAGCAGATCATCAGCGATGCGCTGCAGGTTTGCGGTGCGCAAAACGTGTTTGCCGACCTGAAACTGCCAGCACCGCAAGTCAGCGTGGAAGCCGTGTTGCAGCGTAATCCCGAGGTGATTCTGGCCAGCGATCAGGCGCAGCTCGATGCGTGGAAAGCCTGGCCGCAGGTAGCGGCGGTGGAGCAAGGGCAATTGCGTCTGGTAACGGACAAAGGCCTGGAGCGGCCGAGCGGGCAGATGATCGAGGCCACTGCCAAGCTCTGCCGGTTGATCGCGCCCGATCGCTGACCTGTGGCGAGGGGGCTTGCCCCCGTTGGGCTGCGAAGCGGCCCCAAAAAACAAGCACTGCGATCTTTCTGATTGATCCGCTCAGCAGTGATTGCGACTGCTGCGCAGTCGAACGGGACGGTGCGGCGATCCGCCAAGCCCCCTCGCCACAAATGATCGAGTGGGGCTTTAGATCCCCGGCGTCCAGGTCACCCCGAACATCCACGCCCGACCTTCTTCGCGATACCCGTACTGGCTGCCCTGGTAGCTGTACAGCGCCCGGCTGTAACCCTTGTCCAGCAGGTTATCGACCTTCAGGTCCAGCCTGACTTCACGATTGAGCTGCCAACTGCTGCGCAACCCCAGCAACGCATAGCCCCCCAACGGCTGTTCATTGTTCAGGTCGTCGTAGCTGCTGCTGACCGCTTGCCAACTGGCGCCGAGGCCCAGGCGATCGAACTGTCGGTCCAGATCCCAGCTCAGGGTACGCCGTGCACGACGGGCCAGGGTGTGGCCCGAGTCACGGTCGCGCGGGTCGATGATCGCCACGCCGAGATTGCTCTGCCAGTCGAACAGTTCTTGCTTGAGTGTCGCTTCGAAACCGTTGATCCGCGCCGAGGCAACGTTTTCGGGGCGTGAGTTGCTGCTTAAGATGATCGCGTCTTCAAGGTCGGTGCGATACAGCGACGTCTCCAGGCGGCTGCTCTCGGTCAATTGACTGCGCCATTGCAGCTCGTAGCTTTTCGAGGTTTCAGGCTTCAGGTCCGGGTTGCTGAAGTCCGGGTAATACAGATCGTTGAACGTCGGTGCGCGGAAGCCTTCGCTGTAGGTCAGCAGCACTTCGTTGTCCGGGTTCAGCGGCAGGGTGAAGGTGCCGCTCCAGGTGTTCTGGCTGCCGAACTGCTGGTTGTCGTCGTGGCGCAGGCCCAGTTCCGTGGAAAAGCTGTCGACCTGATAGCGATGCTGGATGAATGCGGCGCGATTCCAGCGGCTGTCTTCGTCGAACGCCGTGGTGCTGTTGATCCGGTCCTCGTACCAGTCGCCGCCCAGCATCAGGCTGTTGCGCTCGTTGAGCGTCAGGTCGTTCTGCCAGGTCACCGAGTCGCGGTAGGTGTTGAACACCGTGCGTTCTTCGCTGAGCTTGTCGAGGGTCTTCTCGCGGTTTTCGCTGTGGCCGAAATCAATGCGGGTTTTCCAGAGATCGTTGACCCGTGCATCGACATAGCTACTGACGCTGCTCACATCGAATTCGCTGTAGGGCTGTTGCTGGACCGACTCGAACGTATTCATGTCGAAGCGGCCGAACGGATTGTCGAACTCGCTCTTGCCACGGTTATCCAGCACGTTGGCGCCGATCTTGATGTCATCGCTCAAGGCGTGGCTCAGGCTCAGGCTGAGCGACTTGTTGCGGTATTCGTCATGGTCGCCGTCGCTGGGGTATGACTCGTGGGTGCGATTGATCCCGGCGGTTTCATCGAGGCTGGCGCCGAGGTTGAAGCGGGTTCGCTCATCACCACCGGACAGGCCAAGGCTGCGCTCCCAGGTTTGGTTGCTGCCAAAGCCCATGTGCAGTCGAGGTTGCAGACCCTGTTCACCGCCACGGCGGGTGAAGATCTGGATCACCCCGCCAATCGCATCGCTGCCGTAAATCACCGAACGGGAGCCGCGCAGCACTTCCACGCGCTCGACCTGCTCGATGTTGATGTGTTGCAGGTTGCTGTCACCGGAGGTCGAGCTGCCGATACGCTGGCCGTCCACCAGCACCAGGCTCTGGGCCGACTGGGTGCCGCGGATGTACACACCTGGAAGACTGCCGCGTCCGCCGGTCTGCGCGACCTGCACGCCCGGCACCCGGCGCAGCAGGTCGGTGACGCTATCGGGTTGCAGGCGATCGATGTCTTCGCGGGTGAACACAGTATTGGCGGCGCTGCTGTCGTTGCGCGCCTCGACCTGGCGGTTGGCGCTGATCAGCACGTCGGGCAGCTTCAGGGCCTGGTCGCGCTCGAAGGTGTCGGCCAGGGCATGGGGGGTGGGCAGCAGGAATAGGGGGAGGGCGAGGCGGGAGAACTTCATGGGTAGTCCGATGGTGCTTTGAGGCGAATACAATTTTGAGAGGCCCACAAAACACTGTGGGAGCGGGCTTGCCCGCGAAGGCGTCGGCACACTCAACATTGATGTTGGATGTGCCGGCCTCTTCGCGGGCAAGCCCGCTCCCACAGGGATAGTGTGTTTAGCGGTTGAGCAGTTGCAGGCGTTCGCGGATCGAGGCCTCGATCCCGGCTTCATCCAGCCCACACTCGGCCAGCATTTGCGCAGGTTTGGCGTGTTCGACGTAAATGTCCGGCAAGCCCAGGTGCAGCATCGACTTGAGGATGTTTTCGCGGGCGAGGAATTCGCTGACCGCGCCACCGGCGCCGCCCATGATCGCGTTTTCCTCGACAGTGACCAACAGCTCATGGCTGCCGGCGATTTCGCGCACCAGCGCTTCATCCAGCGGTTTGACGAAACGCATGTCGACCACGGTTGCATCCAGCGTCTCGGCGACTTTCAGCGCTTCGGCCAGTTGCACGCCGAACACCAGCAAGGCGACTTTGCTGCCCTGGCGGCGAACTACGCCCTTGCCGATCTCGATCGGCTCGAGGTCTTTTTCGATGGTCGCGTTCGGGCCGTTGCCGCGTGGGTAACGCACCGCCGCCGGACCTTCATACAGGTGACCGGTGGTAAGCATTTTGCGCAGCTCGTTTTCATCGCTCGGGGTCATCACCAGCATGCCGGGGATGCAGCGCAGGTACGAAAGATCGAAACTGCCGGCGTGGGTCGGACCGTCTTCGCCCACCAGGCCTGCGCGGTCGATGGCGAACAGTACGTCGAGGTTCTGCACCGCGACGTCATGCACCAACTGGTCATAACCGCGCTGCAGGAAGGTCGAATAAATCGCCACCACGGGTTTGGCGCCTTCGCAGGCCATGCCGGCCGCGAGGGTGACGGCGTGCTGCTCGGCAATGGCCACGTCGAAGTAACGCAGCGGGAACCGTTCGCTGAAAGCGACCAGGTCCGAGCCTTCCTTCATCGCCGGGGTAATCCCGACCAGGCGCGGATCGGCAGCCGCCATGTCGCACAGCCATTCGCCGAACACACCGGAATATTTCGGCCCGCTGGCCTTTTTCGGCGCGGCAGCCGGGGCGTCCAGCGGTTCGAGTTTGGTGATGGCGTGGTAACCGATCGGGTCGACTTCCGCCGGGGCGAAGCCTTTGCCTTTCTTGGTGACGATGTGCAGGAACTGCGGACCTTTCAGGTCGCGCATGTTGCGCAGCGTGGCAATCAGGGTTGGCAGGTCGTGGCCATCGATCGGGCCGATGTAGTTCCAGCCCAGCTCTTCGAACAGCGTGCCGGGAACCAGCATGCCCTTGGCATATTCTTCGGTGCGACGGGCGATTTCCCAGGCACCGGGCAGGCGCGACAGGACCTTTTTGCTGCCTTCGCGCATGCTCGCGTAGGTGCGACTGGAAAGGATCTTCGCCAGATAGTTCGACAGGCCGCCGACGTTGCGCGAGATCGACATGTCGTTGTCGTTGAGGATCACCAGCATGTTGGCGTCCACTTCCGGCGCATGGTTGAGCGCCTCGAACGCCATGCCCGCGGTCAACGCGCCGTCGCCGATCACCGCGATGGCCTTGCGGTCACTGTTCTGCAGGCGGGCGGCGATCGCCATGCCCAGCGCGGCACTGATCGAGGTGCTGGAGTGGCCGACGCCAAAGGTGTCGTACTCGCTCTCGGAGCGGCGCGGGAAGGCTGCGATGCCGTCCTTCTGGCGCAGGGAGCCCATGCGCTCGCGACGACCGGTGAGGATCTTGTGCGGATAAGCCTGATGACCCACGTCCCACACCAGCCGGTCGTCCGGGGTGTCGAAGACGTAATGCAGCGCGATGGTCAGCTCGATCACGCCCAGGCCTGCACCGAAATGCCCACCGGTCTGGCCGACCGTGTAGAGCAATTCCAGGCGCAACTCATCGGCCAGGGTTTCCAGCTCGGCTTCGCCTAACCGGCGCAGGCCGTCCGGCGTGTTCGCGCGGTCGAGCAGGGGCGTGGTCGGGCGCTTGCGGGGAATCTCATGAAACGTCGTGGGCATCAGGCGAATCGTTATAGGTATAAAAGATGCGGCAGTTTACCTGATGCATCGTCCCCTGCCCACGCGTTGGTCCTTTTTGGCGGATTCGCCGTCAGCTGCGGCGATCGACGATATACCGGGCCAGTTCACGCAATGGCTCGGCCGCCGCGTCAAACGGTCGCAGCGCGTGCAGGGCCTGGTCGCGCAGCTCCAGGGCATAGGCCTTGGCGGCGTCGAGGCCGAGCAGGGCCGGGTAGGTCGGTTTGTCCCGGGCAATGTCGGCGCCCTGGCGTTTGCCCAGGGTTGCGGTATCGCTTTCGACGTCGAGAATATCGTCCTGCACCTGGAAGGCCAGGCCGATGGCCTGTGCATAAGCCTGCAAGGATTTCAGTTCGTCTTTCTCGGCACGGCCACTGGCCAGGGCGCCGAGCTTGACGCTGGCTTCGATCAGCGCACCGGTCTTGTGCCGGTGCATGTACTCGAGGGCTTTCTGGTCAAGCTTCAGGCCGACCGAGCCGAGGTCGATGGCCTGGCCGCCGACCATGCCCGCCGGGCCTGCCGCCAGTGCCAGGGCGCTGACCATTTGCAGGCGGATTTCGGCATCCGGGGCGCTCAGACGCGGATCGAGCAGGGCACTGAAGGCCAGGCTCTGCAAACCGTCGCCGGCAAGGATCGCGCAGGCTTCATCGAATTTCTTGTGGGTGGTCGGCTGGCCACGGCGCAGATCGTCATCGTCCATCGCCGGCAAGTCGTCATGCACCAGCGAATAGGCGTGGATCAGTTCTACCGCACAGGCCGCGCCGTTGGCTTGTTCAGGCTGGCCACCCAAGGCTTCGCACGCGGCGTAGGCCAGCAGCGGACGCACGCGTTTGCCGCCGTTCATCACGCTGTAGCGCATGGCCTCGTACAACCGTGCCAGCTCCGGGCCGGGTGCCGTGAACAGGGTTTCCAGAGCCGCATTGACGCGGGCCTGGCTGGTCGCCGAGTACGCTGCAATCATTCTGGCTGGTCCGCTTCGAAGGGTTCCTCGGCCAACTCGCCATCACGCTCGAGCAGCACCTGAACCTTTTGCTCGGCCTGGGCCAGCGCCGCCTGGCAATCGCGGGTCAGACCGATGCCTTGCTCGAAAGCGGCCAGCGAGTCCTCCAGCGACAATTCGCCATTCTCCAGACGCTCCACCAGCGTTTGCAGGTCGGCGAGGGACTGTTCGAAATCCAGTGCAGCTTTTTTGCGGGCCATGGCGGCGATTTCCGGTTGACGTTAAACCGGCGCGACACTAGCAGATAGGGGGTTCATGGGCAAATGAGCGGGGTGGTTGGTGCAAGGGTTTCAGCGCTCAGGATGCGCCTGGTCGGGATATTTGATCTGGTAGCGCGTACTGCGCCCGCCACCCGGCAGGCGCTGCAGGCAATCCTTGTCCAGCAGTTCGGCCAGATGCCGGGTCGCGGTTGCTTTGGAGACTTTCGCCACGGCCTGATACTGCGCCGCACTGATCCCGCCTTCGAATCCACGCTCCCCTGCGTCCAGCAAACGAATCAGTACTTTGGTTTGCTCGGTCGACAGCTCGGACTCGCGGTGCGCCTCCCAGAAGCGCGCTTTGCCCAGCACGGATTCTATCCGTGCCATGGCCTGTTGCAGGCTGCGCAATAGCGTTTGCAGGAACCATTCGAGCCAAACCGTAATGTCCGTGTTGGATTTCTGGCAGGTTTCCAGCACCCGGTAATAGCCGGATCGATCCTCGAGAATACTCGCCGACATGGCATAAAAACGGATTGCCTGAGCCTCGCCTTGAGCCAATGCAAGGTCGGTGATCGTTCTGGTCAGGCGACCGTTGCCGTCGTCAAACGGGTGGAGTGTGACAAACCAGAAGTGTGCGATGCCAGCTCGAAGCAAAGGGTCGGGCCTGGACTGATTTCGGCTGGTTTCAAACCATTCGAGGAAGGCATCGAGTTGGCGCTCAAGGCCCAGGCGAGGTGGTGCTTCGAAGTGCACGGTCGGTCTGTCGAGCCGACCGGAGACGACTTGCATCGGTTCATCGCCTCGCAATGCGCCGACACGAATCGCTCGGGCGGTGAGGTCGCTGTCCTGTTCCGGAAACAACCATTCGTGCCAGTCGAATAAACGATCCAGTGTCAGCGGCTCGGCAAAACGCTGCGTCGCATCTAGCATTAATTGCGCGAGCCCTTCACTGCGCTTGCTGACGTTGTCGCCATCATTGAGTTCCAACCCCAATCGCCGCGCCAATGAAGAACGAACTGAACCGACATTCAGCTGTTCGCCTTCAATCGCCGACGAGGTGACGATGTTTTGCAACAACGCATCCAGCTCACTTTGCGCACTCAGCGAACTCCCCACGGAGCTGGCCATACCCATTAGCCGACCTTGTGCTTGAACGCACTCGCGTAACAAGGGCGCCAGGCGTTCGGCGCTCCAGGTAAAACCCGGCCAATCAGGCTGCTGCCATATCCATTGAGGTGTCATGAACTTGATGCTCTAAGTGGGGTGAGCCGATTAAATGGGATATTCGGCTCACATAATGAGCCGAATATGATGCTTATTCGGCTCACCGTCCACCCGTTACCGTGACTCCTGCAGCAATTTCGGATTCGTCCGATTGTTAAAAAACACCCAACTGGCTAACCTTCGCGCCATCTACGACCCGACAGTCACGGGTCTTTCAGACGAAACGCAGTATTCACACCTGTAACGCGCTCAGGATCAGGCGCAAGGTTTCGTCATGCATGGCAGGAGGCGTCGCATGCGCTCATTTCTTTTGCTGCTGACCGGGCTGGTTTTCGCGCCTGTGATGCTGGCCGCGCCGAATGCCGAGCTGTCGGAGCTGGTGGGTGGCTGGCGTTACAACGGTCTGCTGGACCGGAGCGAAAACCCGCAAGTCGCCTATCCCACACCGCCGATTGATCGGGGTGTGCAGCGCAATCGCACGATGATCGAAGGCCAACTGAAGGCCTTGGGCACCCAGCGTGGGCCGCACACCCTGGCAGTCAACGGCAATCCGCTGAATCTCTATACCGACGAGCAAGGGCGTTTTGCCCGGCCCTATGCCTTTGGTGCCGGTTCCAACAGCGTGGAAATCCGCAGCGCCGAAGGCCAGTCGCTCAAGCGCGTTCAATTTTATGAAGCCAACAACCTGCGCACTCCGGCGAAGATTCGCGTGGTGCTGGGGTGGGATGACCCGAAGGCCGAACTCGATCTGCACATCGTCACGCCCGATGGCCAGCATGCCTTCTGGTCGCGCCCGGCCTTGACCAATGGCGGCGGCCTCGACCCTGACGGCGTCGATGGCCCGGGGCCGGAAATGTTCACCATGACCGCCCCCCTGCGTGGCACCTATCTGGTTTACGTGAACTATTGGGGCAACTTTGGCAGCGGCGGCTATAACTTCGATGAGACCAGCAACCAGAACGAGGTGATTACCTCGCAGATCAACCTGGTGCTCAACGAAAACACCGTCGATGAAAAACGCGAGACCTTCATCGTGCCCCTGCGCGCAATCGGCGACCTGCTGCTGGTCAAGACTTTCAACTACTAAGCATCCCGCTCCACGGATGACATTCGGGTTTTGTGAACATGAGTGATAACACTGTTACTCCAGCCGCTGGCGCAGTGCCGGCCAAAGCGTCTCTGCATTGGCCGACGCTGCTGATCGGGTTATGCCTGGTCGCGGTCGTTGCCGGCGGGATGGGGTGGTTCATGCACAAGCCCAAGGCCCCGGCGCCTGCGTTGGCCAGTGACAAACTGGGCATGGGCCGCCCCGATGGCCTGCTGGAAACCCATTCCCTGAGCCAGTTGCCCAAGGACCTGCTGGCAGTGCCGTTCCTCAAGGAAACCCTGACCGAAGATTTCGTCTTCTATTACGAAACCCACGCCGACCGCCTGGGGTTGATCGGCAGCCTGCGGCGGATCATCTACGAACATGACCTGAAACTGCAGGACAGCTTGATCGAGCAGTTGTTCGATCAGCCTGCCGACGTAGCGTTGTGGCGCGGCGCGGATGGGCGGCTCAAGGATTTCCTGTTGGTGATGGATCGCGGCGGGCTGGCCAGGGTGCTGGAACCGCTGGCCAAAGTGGCGCTGGACGACTCGCAGCTGAGCAAGGTCGCAGAGGTAAAGGTCGGCAGCGACGACGTGGCGCTCTATCAACTCAATTACAACGCCAGCAAGGCGCTGCTGTTCGCATCCCATGGCGACAAGCTGGTGGTGCTGTCCAATCCGGTGAAACTCTACGATCCACAAAACGGTGCAACGCAAGAACCGGGCGGCGTGTCGACCACGGCCATTGCCGCGTTGCTCAACGGCGAAAAATTGTTTCCCGAAGCCTTCGGCCTGCCGCCTCGTCTGCCGGAGGTGAAGCAGCGCCTGTCGGTGAATGCCAGCGTGCTGGCCATGGGTTACCAGCGTTTTATCCCGAACTTCGCCGGGCTGCGTTTCGATATGGATGACAAGGGCTGGCACAGCTTCCTGGCCATGGATGAACTGGAAAATCAGCCGGACTTCGATTTCAAGCCGATCTGGCAAGCCATGCCCATGGGGGCCAGTGCTTGCGTGGTGTTGCCGTTGGCGGCCGAACAACAGAAACCGCTGCTGGTGAAACTCGGTGCGCAGGAGCAAGTGGCCCAGGCGTTGACCGAGCACATGGCCGGCGCGGCGGGCCTGTGCTGGTATGCCGATTCACGCCTGTACACCCCCTTGCTGGTGGCCAGCCTGAACGATGACGACACCGGCAAGCTCGATGGGGATCTGGGCAGCCTGTTCGGCTCGATGGTCGGTGCCCACGAGGGCAACGTCGAGGAAGGTGCCTTCCCGGTGGTGGAAAACCAGGCAGGGCAGAGCCACCAGTGGCAACGCCAGGTCAGCTCCAATTTCGGTCCTTATGCGGCCAAGGAGGCGTCAGACCCTGACGCCATCACCGGCAAGGCGTTCATGAAGGTCAGCCTCGCGCGCCATGGCTCGACGCTGCTGTTTTCCCTCGACGACAAGCTGGTGGACAAGGCCCTCGGCACCCTCGACAAGCGCTTCCCACCGATGGCCGACGTGGTGCCCAAAGACCTGCTGATGCCGATTTATTTCGGCCCCGATTCCATGGCGCAACTGATGCAGCAGGAAACCCTCGACAGCCTGCCCCAGGACATGGAGCCGGTGTTCTACAACGTCGCGCAAACCTATCTGATCCCGAAACTGCGCAAGCTTGGCGGTTACGGCATATACGCCCTGACCTTGCCCGAAGGCACCGAGCCAGACGGCCACTGGCAGTGGCTGCCGCTGGAGTGGAAAGCGCTGTGACGGCATTGATCCGCAGTCTTGGCCTGCTGGCGCTGTTGCTGAGCGCGGGCGCCCGCGCTGTCGAGGCACCTTCGCTCGACCCACAGCAATCCCAGGTGTTCCGCGCCTGGTTCGTGCGCATCGCCCAAGAGCAACTGAGCCAGGGCCCGAGCCCGCGCTGGTATCAGCAGGACTGCGCGGGACTGGTGCGTTTCGCCGCCAACGAAGCGCTGAAAGTCCATGACGACAAATGGCTGCGCAGCAATGGCCTGACCAATCGTTACCTGCCGCCGGAGCTGCAATTGAGCGATGCCCAGCGTGGTCTCGCCCGGCAATGGCAGCAGGGCGCAGGCAAGGTCGGGCCGTACGTCAACGCAATCAAATTGATCCAGTTCAACAGCCACCTGGTCAGTCGCGATGTGTCTCAAGCACGCCCTGGCGACCTGATGTTTTTCGATCAGGGCGACGACCAGCACCTGATGATCTGGATGGGCCGTTACATCGCTTACCACACCGGCACCAACACCCCCACCGACAACGGCATGCGTTCGGCAAGCCTGCAGCAACTCATGACATGGAAGGACACCCGATGGATACCCGACGCAGCCAACCCCAACTTCATCGGCGTCTATCGACTGAATTTTCTCTCCCAATGACCGGTGCCCGCATGCTGCGTTTTCTGTCTCTGCTGTTGTTGCTGGTGCTGCCATTTTCAGTGGTCAACGCCGAAGACACGGTCGCACCGAGCGGCTATACGCCGGTAGCCGGCGAGAGTTTTTTCCTGCTGGCCGACAGCAGTTTTGCCAGCGATGAACAGGCGATGGTCCGACTCGAAGCGCCGGGCCGCGACTATCGCCGGTTTCGCATGGAACCCTACGGCGGCGCCGACATCCGCGTGTACCGCATCGACAAACCGCTGGATTTTCTCAAGCGCCAGAAGAACCTGCATCGGGTGGTCAGCGATGGCCAGTTCAAGGGTGAAGGCCTGTCCAACACGCTCGCGTACCTGTGGGACAACTGGTACCGCAAATCCCGTCGGGTGATGCAGCGGGCGTTTTCCTACGAGTCGCGTAAACAAGTCACCGAGGAAGTGCCGGAACTGAAGATGGGCAATGCGATGGCCGCGCCAACGCCTTACGATGCGCAGCCGCAATTCGCGCTGATACCGGGTTTGCCGGTGGTCAGCCAGTTCCGCTATCCGTTGTGGCAGGCCAAGCCGATCCAGCCACCTGCCGGGGTGAACCTGGCCGGGTCTTCCAGTGAGTTCGTCAGCGTCGCGCCGGGCAACGTGTACATCCCGTTGGGCAATCTCAAACCGGGTCTGTATCTGGTGGAAGCGCTGATCGGCAAGTACCGCGCGACCACCATGGTGTTCGTCTCCAACACCGTGGCGGTGAGCAAGATCGCCGGTGACGAATTGCTGGTGTGGGCCGCGCGCAAACACGAAGGCAGTTCGGTGCCGAAGGTCAATGTGCTGTGGACCGATGGCCTCGGCGTGATGAGCAGCGGCGCTACCGATACCGACGGTTTGCTGCGCCTGAAACACGTCAGCCCCGAGCGTTCGTTCGTGATCGGCGAGGACGAAGAGGGCGGGGTGTTCGTCTCCGAGAATTTCTACTACGACAGTGAAATCTACGACACCAAACTCTATGCCTTCACCGACCGGCCGCTGTATCGACCGGGGGATTGGGTGTCGCTGAAAATCGTCGGCCGTGAGTTCAAGAATGCCCGGGACTCGGTGCAACCAGGTGCAGCCGATGTCAACGTGACCGTGCTGGATGCGACCGGTACGGTGCTGCAATCCCTCGATCTGAAACTCGATTCCAAGGCTGGCACCCAGGGCCGATTCCAGCTGCCCGATAACGCCGTGGCCGGTGGATATGAACTGCGTTTCAACTACAAGGATCAGGCCTACAGCAGCGCCTTCCGGGTGGCTGAGTACATCAAGCCGCACTTCGAGATTTCGCTCAATCTGGCCAAGCAGGATTACCGCACCGGCGAACCGGTCAAGGGCAACCTTGTGCTGCTGTACCCGGACGGCAAGCCGGTGGCCAATGCGAAGTTGAGCCTGAGCCTGCGCGCCCAACAACTGTCGATGGTCGACAACGAACTGCAATACCTCGGGCAATTTCCGGTGGAGCTGACCAGCACCGAATTGACCACCGATGCCAAGGGCAATGCGTCCCTTGACTTGCCGGCAGCGGACAAGCCGAGTCGCTACATGCTCACGGTGTTTGCCAGCGACGGTGCGGCGTATCGCGTGAAAACCACCAAGGAAATCCTCATCGACCGTGGCGCAGCGAATTTCCGCTTGGGCGCGCCTCAACGCTTCAGTGCGGTGGGTGACAAGGTTGCCTTCAGCTACACCCGCGAGGGCGAGCAGGCCCAAGCCGTTTCACCCGGCAGTTACGCCTGGGTACGCCTGGAAGACCAGAGCACCGGCGAAGGCAAGCTCGCGGCAACCGACAAGGGCTTCACCCTGGCCTTCGACCGGCCGGGCACCTACAACCTGACGCTCAAGGATGATCATGGCCGGGTGGTCGGCGCCACCGGCCATTCGGTAACCGGTGAAGGTGTCAAAGCCGTACCCGGTACCGTGGAAATCGTCCTCGACAAACCCGAGTACATTGCTGGCGATGAAGCGCTGGCGCTGATCACTTTCCCGGAACCCGTGAGCGATGCGCTGCTGTCCCTGGAGCGCGACAAGGTCGAAGCGACTGCGCTGCTGTCCAGGGGCGCCGACTGGCTGAAAATGGAAAAGCTCAGCGATACCCAGTACCGCGCGCGCATCCCGGTGAAGGACGGTTTCGCGCCGAACCTGACCTTCTCGGTGCTGTACACCAAGGGCGGCCAATACAGTTTCCAGAACGCCGGCATCAAGGTAGTCACGCCACAGATCGACGTGGTGATCGCCACCGACAAAGAAAACTATCAACCGGGTGAAACCGTCTCGGTGGACCTGACCACCCGGTTCGTCGGCAAAGCGATTCCCGCGCACCTGACGGTCAGCGTGGTCGATGAAATGGTCTACGTGCTGCAACCGGAAGTCGCGCCAAGCATCGACCAGTTTTTCTATCACCCACGGCGCAACAACGTGCGCACCAGCGCCAGTTTGTCGTTCATCAGTTATGACGTCGCCTTGCCAGGCAGCCCCGGTGCACCGGGCAAGGCCAATCGCAGTGAACGCGGGGTGAAGGTGCTGGAGCGGCCGCGTCGCGAGGATGTCGACACGGCAGCCTGGCAACCGGAATTGCTGACCGATGCCAACGGCAAAACCCGCTTCACCTTCAAGATGCCGGACTCCCTGACCCGCTGGCGCATCACCGCCAGGGCCATCGCCGATGACGGTCAGGTCGGGCAGAAGAAGCAATTCGTACGCTCGGAAAAACCGCTGTACCTGAAGTGGAGCGGTCCGACTCGATTCCGCGCTGGCGACAAACCGGACCTCGGCGTGTTCGCTTTCAACCAGGCCGAGAAACCGCTCAAGGCCGAACTGGTGACCCATTACGCCGGCAACGAACAGCGCGTACCTGTGACCCTGAACAGCGGCATCAACTACATTCCGTTGCCGACCTTTGAACTGGCCAATGGCGAGTGGAGCGCCGAACTGGTGCAGGATGGCAAAGCCGCTGATGCCCTGGCGATGCGCCTGAGCGCGACCGGTGAAGGCTGGCAGGTAACTCAAACCCAGAGCCTAGATGTGGTTGAGGGCGATACGCCGCTGACGTTGCCAACAGACGCCAGTGATATCCGCCTGCGTCTGGACGACAGTCCGCAAGCGTTGTTCCGTTCGGCTCTCGACGATCTGCTGAGCTACCCCTACGGTGGCGTCGAACAGACCGCCAGCCGCCTGCTGCCGTTGAGCATTGCCTACCCGACGCTGGCGGCGAATCCGCAGATCCGCGATCGCCTGCGCCTGATCATGCAAAACAGTCGCCTGCGCCTGGTGCAAATGGCCGGTCCTTCGGCGAGTTTCACCTGGTGGGGCATGGACGGCGAGCCGGATGCGTTTCTCACCGCCTACGCCTATTACGCCGACTGGCACGCCAGCCAGGTGCTGGAACTGAGCCTGCCGCCGGAGCATTGGCAGCGGGTGCTGGAGGTCTACGCCAAGCAGGCGAAGAACACGCCGCTGCTGCAGCGGGCGCTGATCCTGTCGTTCGCCAGGCAGATGCAGTTGCCGGTCAACACCTTGCTCAGCGGCTTGATGGACGACCTGGCGAAAGCGGGCGAGGGCACGGCGGCGAACCTGATGGAGGACGGCGAAGACAGCCTGGTCATGAGCGATCCGGATTCAGCCTTGGGGCTGGCGGCCGCACGCGTGCTGACGGCATCGCTGGCCAGGCAGGCGAAGGTCGCGTTACCGGACGCGTTCAATCGGCAACTGAGCGATGCGCAGCAGCGCCTGGCGGTCAGTTCCCAGCCGTTTGCCGAAGCGCTGAACCTGTCGCTGCAACCCTTCGATCAGGCTCACGCCCAGGCCTTGCTGCAACGTCTGTTGCCGCAGCAATCGACCCTCGAGCGTGCATTGGCATTGACCTGGCTGCAACGCAGTATCGAGCAGGCATCGCCCACCATTGCATTGGCGCCGGGTGAAGGCTGGAAGAAGCAGTACGGGGTGTCTGGTGAGATGTACTGGACGTGGCAGGGGCCTGCGCCAGTGCCGGCGGTATTGACCCTGGCCGGTGCGCAAGAGCGTCCGCTGCGCGCGGCATTGAGCTATCGCAGCCAGCAGCCGGCGGTCGATCCGATGGCTGTGACCATCACCCGTCGCCTGTCGCGACTGGTGCCGGGGGACGAGGCCTTCACCTTCAAACTCGAAGCGGTCGGCAACGCCCCGTTGTCCAGCGACAACCTCTATCTCGATGAAGTGATCGTCACCAGCAAAGCCACCAAACCGTTGCGCTACGGCCTGCTGGAAGTGCCGTTGCCACCGGGCGCCGATGTCGAGCGCACGACCTGGGGCATCAAGCTCATGGGCAAGGACGGTACCGAGCCGACGGCGCTGGAGAAGGCGCGGTTCGAACCGGGGCAAATGGCTTACGCCATTCCGGTCGATGCCTTGAGTGGCGAATTGCGCTTGCGGCACTTGGTGCGTTTCTCGCAGAAGGGCCAGTTCAACTTGCCGCCGGTGCGTTTCACTCAGGTCTATGCGCCGCAACATCAGGCCATGGAGCAAAAGGCAGCCCTCGGCCAGGTCACGGTTCACTGACGTGCACAGGCTGCTGATGGGTTGGCTGCTGTGTTTGCTCCCTGCGCTGGCGACAGCGCAGGACGAGCCTTTGCGCCTGGCCTTCAAGGGCGATTTGTTGTCCCTGAGTCGAACACAGGTGATCGCCCGCGAGCCGTTGCCGCAGACCTTGCAGACGCCGCTGGGCAGTGTGTGGAAGATATTCGTCTACGCCTGGCTGGTGGACACCGGCGCCCGAGAGCCGGCGTATGAATGTCGTGGCCAATCGAAGGAAGAGGTGTATTGCTGCACGGCGGGCGGCAGGATCGAACGTGATCAGGCGTTGGTGAAGTCATGCGGTCTGTATTTCGAACCCACGCGACTGGGCATCAGTGATGGCGACTGGCGAGCCTATTGGCAGACGCGGCAGGCGCCGCCATGGTTGCTGGATTTACCTTCGTTGCAACCGGCTACGCGGGTTTCGGTAGCAGAGCTGTTGAAGGTGCTGGCGGTGCTGCCGGCACAGGATCAAGCCCGGCGTGTGTTACTCGATGTGGTGCTCAATGCCGCCGACGGCCATGTCGTCGGCGAGCTCGGCAGCCGCCTGCGGGTGAAGACCTGGAGCTGGCTGGCGGATCAGGATGCAACATCGCGTCAGGGCGGGTTTGCCGGTTGGACGGCGGACGGTACACCGGTCTGGGCCGGCGGGCGTGGCACCAGTCAGCGGGTACTAAGTGATTACGCGCAAGCAATGTCGACGGTGCTTCCTGTTGCATGGCCTGTGGAGGCGGGGAGGTGCGTAGAAGTCGATCTGTTCTCGCGCTATCCGCTTCGGCGCGTGCTGTCAGGGGGCGCGGCGGTGACTTCCGGAGCATTGCAGGGTGACTATCGTGTTGAATTCGCCAACGGCAATGCGCTGGATATCCACAGCGACGGCGAACTGTTTCTGCTCAACGACAAGCTCGTCGCCCGGCTGGATCGCGAAGAATACGTCGCCCGGGTTCTCCAGCGCGAAGCCAGCGCCGAACCGGTCGAAGCCGCCAAAGCCCTGGCCGTGGCCATTCGTACATACCTGCTGCAAAACGCCACGCGCAGTGGCGATTGCCTGAGCATCGACGACAGCAGCAACCGTCAGCGCGTCGCACCGCGTCCGGCGTCACCCGGGGCTCGCGACATCGCCGCGTGGACCAGCGACCTGGTCTTGGCCGGCAGTACCGTGACCTACCATTCCGATCAACCCGGCCCGGACAAACTGTCCTGGCAGCAAGCCGTCGAGCAGGCCCGCGCCGGCCAGCGTTACGACGCCATCCTGCTGCACGCCTACCCGCGCGCCAGCCTCAGTCGCTGGGACAACCCGGTCGCGTCCTGCGAAGCGTTGCCCGCCGCACAAGACTGGCTGCACAAGCAACGGCGCGGCTGGCGCCCGCAGCTTGAAAGCGAAACCGGCTACAACGAAGTCAGCACCTTCGCCGTGTGCCGCCTGGCCTTCGGCCGCCCCTATGTCGACCGCGAACGCCAGCGCATCTATGTGCGCGGTGTGCTGACGCTGCAAGACCGCCTCGACCTGACCCACGAATACCTGCACCTGGCCTTCGAGGCACACCCCAACGGCCAGGATGAAACCTACATCGAAGGGCTCGCCCGCCACCTCTTGCTGGAATAGACCATGAAACTCCGTTATCCACAGGTCTTGCTGTTTTTCTGTTCGCTGATGGCGTTGCCATCGTTGATGGCGGCTGACAGCGTCAAACTCGACACCCCCGCAGGCGGCTGGCGCACCGGAGCATCCGAAGGTGAAGGGGAAAGTTTCCGGCAGGTCGTCAACTACCCGGCCTCGTCGGTGAATACTCCGGCAGGGCAGGCCAACACCGCTCGCATCAGTGGGCAGATCAAAGCCACGCCCAAATCCGCTGAGCCCGGTCGCTTGATCGTCAACGGCGTCAGCATGCCCCTGAAGATCGACCCAGCCGGCCGTTTCGATCGCCCGTTCTCATTCCCCAACGGCAGCAACAGCGTCGAAGTTCGCAGCCCGGATGGCCAACAACGTAAACGCACGCAGTTCCTCAACAGCAGCGGCGGCGCCACCCCGGCCAAATTGCGAGTATTGCTGGCGTGGGACAGCGACGGCACCGACCTCGACCTGCACCTGATCACTCCCGACGGTGCGCACATCTGGTACGGCGACCGCGTCGCCCCCAACGGCGCCGCGCTCGACGTCGACGTCACCACCGGCTATGGTCCGGAAATCTTCGCCATGCCCGCACCGATCAAGGGGCAGTATCTGGTTTATGTGAACTACTTCGGCGGTGGCTACAGCAGTGATGAAGAAGGGCAGGAAGACGCGGTCCAACCGCTGACCACCGCGCAGGTGACGGTGATTACCGAAGAAGGAACGCCGAGCGAGAAAATGGAGACGTTCCTGGTGCCGATGCGCGCGGTCGGGGAGTTGACGTTGGTGAAGTCGTTCAGTTATCCGTGAGGTTGAGGTACAACTTGCGCAGGGTTTGCACTCGATTGCGCCCGTGATCCTTGGCGCCATACAGGGCTTCATCGGCCTGTGAAAGCAGGCTCGAAAGGTCGTAGCCCGCCTCGCGGGTGGTGACGACGCCGATGCTGACACTGAGCATCCCCGGCTCCAGCATCGACAGCCGGGAAAACGCCTGGCGGATACGTTCGGCAACCTGAACCGCCTCCCGCTCATCCGCCCCTTTGAGCAGACAGGCAAACTCCTCTCCGCCGATGCGACCGAACACATCATGATGGCGCAGATTGCCCGTCAGAATCTGGCTGAACGCGATCAGCGCCTGATCCCCCGCTGGATGGCCGAAGCTATCGTTCAAGCGCTTGAAGTGATCCAGGTCGCACAACAGCAGGGCGACAGACTCCGTTCGGCGTTGGCTATCCGCCAGCAAACGCTCCCCGTGGGACATGAAGGCGCGCCGGTTACCGATCCCGGTGAGCGAATCACAGAATGCCGCCGCCTTGAATTTGAGCTCGGTGCGCTCCTTGACCATGGCCAGCGTCACATAAGCAATGCCTATGACATAGAGCATGGATTCGAACAGCATGAAGGAGAAAAACCGCACACCCTCGCCGACGCCCGACAGGGCCTGATCCAGCGGCAAGCTCTTGTCGATCACACTGCGCACGAGATAGAAAGCGGTATGCAACAGGGTCAGAACCAGCGCGGGCATGTACGCGACATCAAGGCTCTGACGGTTGCGCCAGAACTCCGAGGCTGTCAGCACGCCATAGCCGGCCGCCAGAAGGGAATACACCACGACGCGTACAGGCATGGCGTCATAGAACGCCGGAATCAGGCAGAGGATCAGCCAGATGCCTGCGCCGGCAACGATTCCCGGCACCGACGGCGCGCGCCCGACCAGTACGCGCATGGCCGTCCAGTTCATTGCGGCGCTCAGCAACAGGGCCACGTTGCCGAAAATCAGCGGGACAAAGTCGACCCCGCGCCCACGCCAGCTGACCAGCACCACACCCAGGGCGGCGAGCAACATCATGGCACCCAGATAAGCCAGCGGACGCTCACGGGTTTCACGCCACCAGGCATGACAGGTCAACAAACCCATCAGAATAAAAACGAAGACCGAGACTACCAGCAGGGTCGGGATGTGCAGATCCATTGCGAAGGTTCCCGTTGAGCTTGAAAGCGAAGTCCGACCGACAGAGCTTCTTCCGGGGTAAGGGTAGCGGTCTTTGGACGGGGTGGATTTAGCATCGGCCATTTTGGCTTGGCAAGTGTTCTCTGGGCGGGATGGAGGCTTGTTCGCGTTGTTTCATGCAGAAATACATCGTGAATGTTCCTGCGCCGGTATCAGGAGTAGTTAAAAGGGCCCTGCAACCGACATGGAAATGCCCTGACGTGAATGATCTTCGTAGCGATACCTCTCTCGATTCTGCTTTCAACGAAATCACCCAACTGATTGTGACTGCGCGACAACGCGCCATGCAGGCGGTCAACACCGAACTGATCGAGTTGCACTGGCAGGTAGGGGCCTACATCAGTCGAAAAATTGAAGCAGCGGAGTGGGGGGATGGGGTGGTGGCTCGATTGGCCACTCACCTCGCTCGTACTCAGCCCGGACTGAGGGGCTTCACCCGGCCTAATTTGTTTCGTATGCGTCAATTTTTCGAAGCGTACAGGCATGACGTAAAAGTCTCAGCACTGCTGAGACAATTGCCTTGGACACACAACATGATCATTCTCAACCAGAGCAAACACCCGGAGGAGCGTGAGTTTTACCTGCGCATGGCAATCCAGGAAAAATGGTCGAGCCGCGAACTGGAGCGTCAGTTCAAGGCGGCTCTGTTTGAACGTTCAGTGGTCAGCCCGGCAAAAGTGTCAGCACCGCTGAGACAAATTCATCCCCAGGCCCTGGACGTGTTCAAGGATGCCTATGTGGTCGAGTTTCTGGCTCTGGAGCGTGGCCATGCAGAGATGGATTTGCATGGTGGCCTGCTGCACAAGCTCAGGGATTTTCTGATCGAACTGGGCAGGGACTTCTGCTTTGTGGGTTCGCAATATCCGTTGCAGGTAGGTGGGCGGGACTTTGCGCTGGATCTGTTGTTCTTCCACCGTGGGCTGAACTGCCTGGTGGCAATCGAACTCAAGGTCGGGCGCTTCGAGCCGGAATACCTGGGGAAGATGGATTTTTACCTTGAAGCGTTGGACCGCAATGTCCGCAAGACACACGAAAACCCGGCGCTCGGGGTATTGCTGTGCGCGAGCAAAGAGGACGAAATCGTCGAGTACGCCCTGAACCGATCACTGTCGCCTGCCTTGATCGCGGAGTACCACACTCAGTTGCCGGACAAGAAGCTGTTGCAAGCCAAGCTCCAGGAGTTTTATGCGCTGAATGCGCAAGAGGCTGAGTGATTTTTTGAATCACTTTCTTTGAGGCATTAAAAAGCCGGCTTGTGGCCGGCTTCTCGGGGACTGGCTTGGATCATTTTTGGTAAACCGCGCCAGCCTTCAAAACGTACACCCGGATCTTGCGTCCGGCTGTGGGACCTGGGGAGAAAATCATCTGCCAGGTCAGTGCGATCAGAGCCGCGAGGCGGGTTGATGCGCAAATGTGGGGCGCAGCATACGCAGGTTTGACGCAAATTCCCAGCGGGAAGTGCCGCGCAGAGCCGCTCGGCCACTCGGGTGGGTGGCCGACGGGCATTCTGGAACGCTTAAAGAAACGGTACCGCCGGCCGCCGTTTGTTCAGGGTCGACCACCAGAACACCCAGCCCAGTACCCTGATGTTCTGCTCTTCGATTTGTGCGGCCCTGAAGATTTCATCCGGGTACTCGGCGCGGTTGTGGCTGCGCAGGCGCAGGGAGTTGCCCGGTAGTCGGTGCAGGTACTTGATGCGCAGCATGCCGTCATGTTCGATGGCGTAGATCTCGCCATCGACAATCTGGGTCAGGCCACGATCAATCGCCAGGGTCGAACCGTCTTCAATTTTCTCTCCCATGCTGTTGCCGCTCATGAGGGCACAAATGGCGTCAGCGTGGTTGATTTCCAGGGAGTCAAGGTGGCTGCGGGGCAGCCGGATGGATTGCTCGGCGTCTTGTATGACGTGGGTTTTGTTCGAGCCAGGGGTGGTGACAGCTTCCTTGTAGAGCGGCAGCTCTACGTCGACAGGCTCGATGACCGTGTAGACACCGCGGATGGTCTGGGCATCGAAGGTGTTGCCGGACTCGTCGAGCAGACGCAGGTGCTGGGCATCTTTCGAGCCTTCGCCGG
Source organism: Pseudomonas sp. S2_H10 (assembly GCF_054668285.1). Taxonomy (NCBI): domain Bacteria; kingdom Pseudomonadati; phylum Pseudomonadota; class Gammaproteobacteria; order Pseudomonadales; family Pseudomonadaceae; genus Pseudomonas; species Pseudomonas sp. S2_H10. The sequence continues at coordinate 2,930,215 of NZ_CP162754.1, read as the reverse complement.
TTTTCAGCCAGTTGCTGCTGACGGAGAGCTTTCTGGCGACCTCTTCCATGCAATGAGCGGGCACGCCGCGGGTGTACCAGTTATGTACATTTTGCGGAGCCGTATCCAGGAATTCGGCAAATCCGGTGGTCGTGATGCTCGCTGCTTCGAGGAGCGCCTTGAAGCGTGGGCCGCTAGTGTTCTTTTTCATGAACACGAGTCTACTGGCGGCTGGTAAGGGTTTGAATAAACGCCTCGTTCAAATTTCGAGGGAAATTTACGACGGGATGTAAGACGTTCCCGGGGAATTTTAAACGAGAAAAAACCGAGATTGAATTTGTTTAAACAGGATGTTTGGCGTGCGAATCAGGCGCCCACAAAAAACCCCGGATCAACCGGGGTTTTTCTTGCCGCTTGCAGCTAAAGGCTGCAGCCGGGCTTAGCCTTTGTAGGCCGCAACCGACTTGGTGATGGCGTCGCGAGCGGCGTCTGCGCCGGCCCAGCCTTCGATTTTCACCCATTTGCCTTTTTCGAGATCTTTGTAGTTCGCGAAGAAGTGCTCGATCTGCTGAATCAGCAGAGCTGGCAGGTCGGTGTATTCCTTCACATCGACGTACAGCTGGGACAGCTTGTCGTGTGGGACTGCGATGACTTTGGCATCGCCGCCGCCGTCGTCGGTCATGTTCAGGATGCCCACCGGACGGGCGCGGATCACCGAACCTGGAGCAACCGGGTAAGGGGTCACGACCAGCACGTCGAGGGGATCACCGTCATCAGCCAGGGTGTTCGGGATGTAACCGTAGTTGGCCGGGTAGAACATTGGGGTGGCCATGAAACGGTCAACGAACAGGCAATCGCTGTCTTTGTCGATTTCGTATTTGATCGGCGCGTGGTTGGCCGGAATCTCGATCGCGACGTAGATGTCGTTCGGCAGGTCTTTGCCAGCCGGAATCTTGCTGTAGCTCATTGGGCGTTGCCCCCGTTAGTTGACCAGAAACACTTGGCCGGATTGACCAAAAAGTGGCGGCGATTATAGGCATATTCCTGGGTCGACGCCATGTACCAGAAGTCGTATGGCGCTTACTGGTGTGCCTGATAGACAGGGTCATGCGCCTGAAGTTGCTTCAGCCTCGCCAGCGGGTCCTGGCGATAGAACAACTTCAACTGTTGATACACCTGTGGATAAGCTTCGTGCAGCAAATCCGGGGCACTGAAGAAGTATTCGCTGGTGACGGCGAAGAACTCGGCAGGGTTTTCGGCGGCATAGGGGTCGATGGCCGTTTCGGCATCGGGATTGCGTTCCAGTTGCCGGTCGAGGTCGTCGTAGGCCTCTTGCATGACGCTGGCCCAGTCACTGACGCGCATGTCCGGGTGCAACGGCGGCAGGCCGTTGGCGACGCCATTGAGCATGTCGAGTTTGTGTGCCAGTTCGTGGATCACCAGGTTATAGCCTTCCCAACCGCCACTGGCCATCACACCGGGCCAGGCGAGAATGATCGGGCCTTGTTGCCAGGCTTCACCGCTGTGTTCACCGTCCCATTCGTGCTCGACGCCGCTGGCATCGCGATGGCGCTGGGGGCTGAGGAAGTCGTCAGGGTAGAGAATGATTTCGTGGAAGCCCTGATACCAGTTCAGGTCGCCGAGGTTCAGCAACGGCAGTTGCGCCTGGGCAGCGAGCAGCAAGCGCTGCTCCTGATGCAGTTCGACGCCGGGCAGGGCGGTCAGGTGTTTGTCTTCAAGGAACAGTACGCAGGCTTCGCGCAGCCATTGGTCTTCGGCTGCACTGATGCCATCGAGAAAGCTCAGGTGATGGCGCACCCGTTGCCACATGTCATCGGCAATCGGGTGCTTCGCCAAGGTGCGCTGGCGACGCCAGGCGCCCAGGGACCACATCGCGTCAGCGCGATTCGGCTTTTGAGCTTGAACCGCCCAGGCGGCCACGCACCATGCCAATGATCATCGGCACCAGCGAGAGCAGGATGATGCCCACGATCAGCAGCGACAGGTTCTTCTTGATGAACGGCACATTGCCGAAGAAATAACCAAGCGTCACCAGGCCGCCGACCCACAGGATGGTACCCAGCACACTGAAGGCAAAGAAGCGCGGGTAGGGCATTTTCCCCACACCGGCGACGAAGGGCGCAAAGGTACGGATGATGGGCAGGAAGCGCGCCAGGGTCACGGTTTTGCCGCCATGCTTGTCGTAGAAGTCGTGGGTTTGTTGCAGGTAGTCGCGGCGGAAGATCTTCGAGTTCGGATTGCTGAACAGTTTTTCACCCGCCGTTCGTCCGATGATGTAGTTGGTACTGTCGCCCAGAATCGCCGCCAGCATCAGCAGGCCGCCGAGCAGTACCGGGTCCATGCCGCCACCGGCCGCCACGGCGCCGGCGATGAACAGCAGGGAATCGCCCGGCAGGAAGGGCATGACCACAAGGCCCGTTTCACAAAAGATAACCATGAACAGAATGGCGTAGATCCATGCCCCGTAGTTGGCTACAAGCATGTCGAGGTACACGTCCAGATGCAGGACGATGTCGATCGGGTTGAAATCCATGGATAGCACCTGTGGTGACGGCCCGACTCGGCAGGCCTGTGCGGATGACTTCGCGTAAGACTACGGATAGGGGTAGTTTTTCTTACAAGCCGGGAATATCGGGATTATACGAGGCGAGTGGTGAAAATCGCGTCGAGATTGTAGCGGGGAATGTCATCGCAGGGCTGATGTTTGATAACGATCAGGTGGGAGCGAGCCTGCTCGCGATGCCGTTGCCTCGTTGGACCAGTGTAATCCAGTCGATGCCATCGCGAGCAGGGTGCAGGTGATTCAGAGTTCGTCGCTGATCGGCAGCACGTAGTTCTTGAATTCGGTGTCTTCCTTGAATCCGATGGACTCGTAGGTTTTCTGCGCGACTTCATTGTTGCTGCTGGTGGAAACACGCATGCGTACGGCATTGGTTTCCTTGGCCATTTTTTTCGCGGTACGGATCAGGTTGTCGGCCACCAACTGGCGGCGCGCGTCTTCGGCGACATAAATGTCGTTGAGGATCCACACGCGCTTGAGTGACAACGAGGAGAAGCTCGGGTACAGCTGGCAAAAACCCATCAGTTTGTTGCTGTCGTCATCGGACAGCGCCAGGTAGATCACCGACTCCTTGCGACGCAGGCGTTTTTCGAGGAACGCTCGCGACGAGTCCGGATACGGCAGGGAGCCATAAAACTCGCGATATTTGACGAACAACGGGGTCAGCAGGTCCAGGTGTTCGAGGGTCGCTTGAGTAATCCGCATGGTAGGTCTCGTCTTCAAGTGGCTGTCTTGCATCTCTGACGGCGATGGGAAACCCTTGGCGGCCGTGCAACGATCCTGCCTGAAACTGGTACGAATGTGCAATGCGGAAGCGGTTCAGGCCTTCGGCGGGTCGAGCAGGAAATTGCTTTTCATGTCGGTTCCTGCGTCCGACTCCAATGTCTGAACCTGCGCTTCGTCCTTCAGATTGACCCCTGACAACTGCCGCCGGCAGGCTTCGCGCATCAAGTACAGCAAGCGGTGCGCCGCCATGCCGTAACTCAAGCCTTCGAGCCGCACGTTGGAGATGCAATTACGGTAAGCATCCGTAAGACCGACCTTGGGATTGTAGGTGAAATATAACCCCAGGCTGTCCGGGGAGCTGAGGCCGGGGCGTTCGCCGATGAGGATCACGGTCATTTTTGCACCCAGCAACTCACCGATTTCATCAGCGACCGCCACGCGCCCCTGTTCCACCAGTATCACCGGCGCTACCGTCCAGCCTTCGGCTGCAATCTGTTCATCCAGGCGTGCCAAAAAGGGCAGGGTATGGCGATGAACGGCCAATGCCGACAGGCCGTCGGCGATGACGATCGCCAGATCGACCCCGCCAGGGTGTGCCGAAGCGTATTCCCTTAGAGTCTTTGCCGACGCCTCACTCAACTTTCGCCCCAGGTCCGGGCGTTGCAGGTAGCTGTTGCGGTCGATCGCCGCGCTGTGCAGCAGAAGGCTTTCGCGCCCGCGCTCGGTCAGTTGTGAACCGAGTGCTGCATGATCGAACGGCAGGTGCACCGCATCCCGCGCCTGGGCGTGGGCGTATTGGAAGTCCAGTTGGGCGCGCGTGGGAATGCTGGTGCCGGTTCGGCCCAGGGCAATTCGCGCCGGTGTCAGTCGCCGTAGCTCCAGCCATGGGTTGTGCGGATCGAAGGGTAATTTATCCATGTCGTGATTCATCCCAATTGCGCCAGGGCCTGCCGAAAGGCCGGTGGCAGGCTGTCGCCGAAGAGAACCCGGCCGTCCGATTGAGTGAAGATGCCCATTTTCGCCAGCCACTGCTCGAACTCCGGCGCGGGCTTCAGCCCCAGTGTTTGCCTGGCGTAGAGCGCATCGTGGAACGAGGTGGTCTGGTAGTTGAGCATGATGTCGTCGGAACCCGGGATGCCCATGATGAAGTTGATCCCGGCGACGCCCAGCAAGGTCAGCAGGGTGTCCATATCGTCCTGGTCGGCTTCGGCATGGTTGGTGTAACAGATGTCGCAACCCATGGGCACACCGAGCAATTTGCCGCAGAAGTGGTCTTCCAGGCCGGCACGGATGATCTGCTTGCCGTTGTACAGGTATTCCGGGCCGATGAAGCCGACGACGGTGTTGACCAGGAACGGGTTGAAATGACGCGCAACGGCATAGGCGCGTGTTTCGCAGGTTTGTTGATCGACGCCATGGTGGGCGTTGGCCGACAGGGCGCTGCCCTGGCCGGTTTCGAAATACATGAGGTTGCGGCCCAGCGTGCCGCGATTCAGGCTCAAACCGGCCTCATGGCCTTCCTTCAAGAGACTCAGGTTTATACCGAAACTGGCATTGGCCGCTTCGGTGCCGGCGATCGACTGGAACACCAGGTCCAGCGGGACGCCGCGATTGACCGCTTCGATCGACGTGGTGACATGGGTCAGTACGCAAGCCTGGGTCGGGATCTCGTAGCGCTGGATGATCGCGTCGAGCATTTCCAGCATGGCGCAGATCGAGGCGATGCTGTCGGTGGCCGGGTTGATGCCGATCATGGCGTCGCCATTGCCATGCAGCAGGCCGTCGAGAATGCTCGCGGCGATGCCGGCCGGTTCGTCGGTGGGGTGATTCGGTTGCAGGCGGGTGGACAGTCGACCGCGCAGGCCCAGGGTGCCGCGAAACTGCGTGACCACGCGGATTTTCTGCGCCACCAGTACCAGGTCCTGCACGCGCATGATCTTCGAGACCGCGGCAACCATTTCCGGCGTCAGGCCGGGTGCGAGGGCGCGCAGGACCTGTTCGTCGGCGGCATCGCTGAGCAGCCAGTCACGAAAGCCGCCGACGGTGAGATGGCTGACGACCGCGAAGGCTTGTTTGTCGTGGGTATCGATGATCAGCCGGGTGACTTCATCGGATTCGTAGGGAATCAGTGCTTCCTGCAGGAAGTGGCTCAGCGGAGTGTCGGCCAACGCCATCTGTGCGGCCACCCGCTCGCCATCGTTGAGCGCGGCGACGCCAGCCAGGAAATCGCCGGAGCGCGCCGGACTGGCCTTGGCCATCACTTCCTTGAGGTTGTCGAAGCGGTAAGTCTGGGCGCCGACGGTATGGGCGAATGCGGCCATGGGGCGGTGTCCTCCTGTTATGTTCAAGTCTTCAATTCACGACTGCGTGCACCTTGATTAGGCAGGCACCGGCAAAAATCCCGGTGCCGGTGCATCTAGATACCTTCGAGCATAGCGTCCGCCGGTGCCTCGGACCGTTGCTTGGCGGTCAACTGGAAGTACAGGTAACCGGCAACCATGAAGCCGAGGAAAACCAGGCCGATCACGGTGTTGAACCACGCCATCGCCACCAGGCACACCACCGCCAGAAACAGCGCGATCCCCGGTACGATCGGATAACCGGGTGCGCGGAAGGTGCGTTCCAGGTTCGGTTCGGTTTTACGCAACTTGAACAGGCTCAGCATACTGATGATGTACATCACGATGGCACCGAATACCGACATGGTGATCATCGCCGCCGTCAGGGTCATGCCTTGTAGATTGACCAGGCCATCACTGTAGATGGCTGCAATGCCGATCACGCCACCCGCCAGGATCGCCCGGTGCGGCGTCTGGAAACGCGAGAGTTTGGCCAGGCCCTTGGGCAGGTAACCAGCGCGAGCCAGGGCGAAAAACTGCCGTGAGTAACCAAGAATGATCCCGTGGAAACTTGCCACCAGGCCGAACAGGCCGATCCATACCAGCATGTGCATCCAGGTCGAATTATTGCCAACCACGGCTTTCATCGCCTGGGGCAGTGGATCGTTGATGTTCGACAGCTGGCGCCAGTCGCCGACGCCGCCCGCCATGACCATCACACCGATGGCCAGGAACACCAGGGTCAGAATGCCGCTGACGTAAGCCCTGGGGATGGTGCGTTTCGGGTCCTTGGCTTCCTCGGCGGCCATGGCTGCACCTTCGATGGCGAGAAAGAACCAGATCGCGAAGGGAATAGCGGCGAAGATCCCGGGAATCGAGGCCATCGTGAACTCATTCTCGCCCGACCAGCCATTGAGCACGAAGTTGCTGAAGCTGAAGCCTGGCGCGACCACGCCCATGAACACCAGCAGTTCTGCGACCGCCAGCACGGTGACGACCAACTCGAAGGTGGCCGCGATGCTGACGCCGAGGATGTTCAGACCCATGAACACGAAATAGGCGCCAACGGCGGCGATCTTCGGGTCCAGTTCCGGGTATTGCACGTTGAGGTAGGCGCCGATGGCCATGGCGATGGCCGGCGGTGCGAAAACGAATTCGATCAGGGTGGCGATGCCGGCGATCAATCCGCCTTTTTCACCAAAGGCCCGGCGGCTGTAGGCAAACGGCCCGCCAGCGTGAGGAATCGCCGTCGTCAGTTCGGTGAAGCTGAAAATGAAGCAGGTGTACATCGTCGCCACCATTAACGCGGTGACGAGAAAACCCAGCGTGCCTGCGGTGCCCCAGCCGTAACTCCAGCCGAAGTACTCGCCGGAAATCACCAGGCCGACGGCAATGCCCCATAAATGCAGGGTGCCGAGTGTGGGTTTGAGCTGTGTGGAAGAAGTAGTCATAAGTCCTCTCTATTTTTTATTGTTCGATCTTTTGGACTTTCGGGTACGACGGGTTGGGTGCAAATCCTGAATGACGGGTACGCAAGGCCCGTGCCAGAGCGGCCAGCCTTTGGTGTTGTGTCATATAGGGCGCCATCGCCAGCAAGCCGGCTCCTACAGGTTTACGCGGTCTGTAGGAGCCGGCTTGCTGGCGAATAGCCGTTACGCGATTAGAAGAAGCCCAGCGGATTGATGTCGTAGCTCACCAGCAGGTTTTTGGTCTGCTGATAGTGGTCGAGCATCATCTTGTGGGTTTCACGGCCGACGCCGGACTTCTTGTACCCGCCGAACGCGGCGTGCGCCGGGTAAAGGTGGTAGCAGTTGGTCCACACACGACCGGCCTTGATGGCGCGGCCCATGCGGTAGGCGCGGTTGATGTCGCGGGTCCAGAGGCCGGCGCCGAGGCCGAACTCGGTGTCGTTGGCGATGGCCAGGGCTTCGGCTTCGTCCTTGAAGGTGGTGATGCTCACCACCGGGCCGAAGATTTCTTCCTGGAACACGCGCATTTTGTTGGTGCCCTTGAGCAGGGTCGGCTGGATGTAATAACCGCTCGCCAGGCTGCCCTCGAGTTTTTCCACCTTGCCGCCGGTCAGCAGCTCGGCGCCTTCGCCCTTGGCGATTTCCAGGTACGAAAGAATCTTGTCGAATTGCTGCTCGGACGCCTGGGCGCCGACCATGGTGTCGGTGTCCAGCGGGTCGCCACGTTTGATTTGCAGGACCTTCTTCATCACCACTTGCATGAATTCGTCGTAGATCGACTCCTGCACCAGGGCGCGGGACGGGCAGGTGCAGACTTCGCCCTGGTTGAAGAACGCCAGCACCAGGCCTTCGGCGGCTTTTTCGATGAAGGACGGTTCGGCCTTCATGATGTCTTCGAAGAAGATGTTCGGCGATTTGCCGCCCAGTTCCACGGTGGACGGGATGATGTTTTCCGCTGCGCATTTCATGATGTGCGAGCCGACCGGGGTCGAGCCGGTGAAGGCGATCTTGGCGATGCGCTTGCTGGTGGCCAGGGCTTCGCCGGCTTCGCGACCGAAGCCTTGCACGATGTTCAGCACGCCCGGTGGCAGCAGGTCGCCGATCAGTTCGACCAGCACCGTGATGCCCAGCGGGGTCTGCTCGGCGGGCTTGAGCACCACGCAGTTGCCGGCGGCCAGGGCCGGGGCGAGTTTCCAGGCGGCCATCAGGATCGGGAAGTTCCACGGGATGATCTGCCCGACCACGCCCAGCGGTTCATGGATGTGATAGGCCACGGTGTTGCCGTCGATTTCGGCAGCGCTGCCTTCCTGCGCGCGGATGCAACCGGCGAAGTAGCGGAAGTGGTCGGCGGCCAGCGGGATGTCGGCGTTGAGGGTTTCACGCACGGCTTTGCCGTTGTCCCAGGACTCGGTGATCGCCAGCAGTTCCAGGTTCTGTTCGATGCGGTCGGCGATTTTCAGCAGCACCAGCGAGCGCGCCTGGGCGGACGTGGCGCCCCAGGCATCGGCAGCCGCGTGGGCGGCGTCCAGGGCCTTGTCGATGTCTTCGGCCGTGGAGCGGGGGAATTCGGCAATCGGTTGGCCATTCACTGGCGAGGTATTGGTGAAGTACTGACCTTTGACAGGCGCGACGAACTCGCCGCCGATGTAGTTACCGTATTTGGCTTTAAACGAAACGATAGCGCCTTCAGTACCGGGGTGAGCGTAACGCATGGTGGTCTCTCCTTGCTTTTGTGCTTATAGGGAGTCGCGCATGTGCGCTTGCTATAAGCGTAGAGCAAGGGTCGGGCCAGTGCGTTGCAGCTCAGGCAAATCAAGGCCTTGCGCATTTTTTGTCGGACGGATGGAGGGCACCTGTGACGCTTTTGGTACAGCTTCAGTGACAATTTGTACCGTTTCTGGCACAGCCTGTGACCGGGTAGTCTTGCAGGCATTGCAATGCAGGCCGGGCTGGAGGATGCTCGGCATCACCTCATGCACGGGACGCCGAGCCCCGGGGAGAATAATAAGAAATGCACGACAACCATTTGAGTCGCCATGCCCAGCAGGTTCTGACCGTCACCCAAGGCAAGGCCCACCTGCATGGCCCTGGCAGCGACCCGTCCATCGCCCGCTCATGGCTGCGCTGCCTCGAGGACTATCACCTCGATCCGGCCCTGAGCATCGCGCCGACGGTGCTGGAACATGGCCGTGTCCTGGAAAGCCGCGAACGCTTGCAGCAAGTGCTGCACATCGCCGGCAATGAAATGACCAGCCTGCATCAACAACTTTCCGGCGCCGGCCACGCCGTGCTGCTGACCGACGCCCGTGGCGTGATCCTCAACTGCGTCACCGCCCCCACCGAACGGCAGATCTTCGAACGCGCCGGGCTCTGGCTCGGTGCCGACTGGAGCGAGGCCTGCGAAGGCACCAACGGCATCGGCACCTGCCTGGTGGAACGGCAGTCCCTGACCATCCATCAGGACGAACACTTTCGCGGCCGCCACACCGGCCTGACGTGCTCGGCGAGCCCGGTCTTCGATCCTCATGGCGAATTGCTGGCGGTGCTCGACGTGTCGTCGGCGCGGCGCGATGTTTCTCGGCAAAGTCAGTTCCATACCATGGCGCTGGTCAATCTGTCGGCGAAGATGATCGAAAGCTGTTACTTCCTGCGTTGCTTCGACAATCAATGGCTGCTGCGTTTCCACTTGCAGGCCGAGTCCGTCGGTTTGTTCAGCGAAGGGTTGCTGGCGTTCGACGGAGAAGGGCGCATTTGCGCGGTCAACCAGAGCGCGCTGAACCTGCTTGGGCACATTCGCGGCGGCTTGCTGGGTAAGCCGGTGGAAGCGTTTTTCGATTGCTCGCTCGATGAGTTGCTGGGGCGGGCCAGTAGCAACGCCGCGGCCAGTTGGCCCTTGCGTACCCGGGACGGTCGCAAGTTGTTCGCGGTGTTGCGCGGCGAGGCGCGGCGCTCGCTGCCGGTTCCGATGGAGCCTGCTCTCCCTGTTGCACCAGCAACGCGCCTGTCGGGCGTTTGTCTGGATGATGTGACGTTGCAGGCGGATTTTCGCAAGGCCTTGCGCGTCTACGAGCGCGACGTGCCGCTGCTGATCAATGGGGAAACCGGATCCGGCAAGGAGGCATTTGCCAAAGCGGTGCATCACGCCAGCCAGCGGGCGGATAGAGCGTTCGTCGCCCTCAATTGCGCGGCCATTCCCGAAAGCCTGATCGAAAGCGAGCTGTTCGGCTATCGCGGCGGCAGCTTTACCGGTGCGCGCAAGGAAGGCATGCGCGGCAAGTTGCAACAGGCCGACGGCGGGACGTTGTTCCTCGATGAAATCGGTGACATGCCGCTGGCACTGCAGACGCGATTGCTAAGGGTGCTGGAGGATCGGCAGGTGGTGCCGATCGGTGGCGAGCCGGAAGCGGTTAACGTGCGGATCATCAGCGCCACCCACCGCAAGTTGCTCGATCGCGTGGAGGATGGCAGCTTCCGTGAGGATTTGTATTACCGCCTCAACGGGCTGGAAGTCGCGCTGCCGGCACTGCGTGATCGCAGTGATAAATCGCAGTTGCTCGATTTTTTACTGGCCGAAGAGGCGCACGGAGAAACGGTGTTGCTCGACGGGCCGGCGCGGGAGGCTTTGTTGGGATTCGCCTGGCCGGGCAACGTACGGCAATTGCGCAATGTGCTGCGTACGTTGGCAGCATTGTGTGAGGACGGGCGGATCGGTCTGGAAGATTTGCCAGCGATGATCCGGCAGGCACGGCCGGTAGTGTCGACGATCGAGGAGGCTTCGGAGCATCCGCTTGAAGATGCCGAGCGGCTGGCGTTGCTCAACGCGCTGGAGCAAACGCGGTGGCACATGACGCATACGGCTGAGCACTTGGGGGTCAGTCGAAATACCCTCTATCGCAAGCTGCGTAAACACGGTATCGCCCGGTAACCGCGTCGCGCCTGATCGCGGGCAAGCCCGCTCCCACAGGAACTGCGCAGATTCTGTGGGAGCGGGCTTGCTCCGGGCGGCGTTGCGAGGATGGCGATCGTAAGTCGGAAACATCAGGTGCGATTTTCCCCTCCCTAAGCTAACCTGCGACCAAGTTTTACGAGGTCGACTATGCACATTCATATTCTTGGTATCTGCGGCACTTTCATGGGGTCAATGGCGGTTCTGGCCAAAGAGCTGGGCCATCACGTGACGGGCTCCGATGCCAACGTCTATCCGCCGATGAGCACTCAGTTGCAAGCCCAGGGCATTGAGCTGACACAAGGCTATGACCCGGCGCAACTCGATCCGGCCCCCGATCTGGTGGTGATCGGCAACGCCATGTCCCGGGGCAATCCGGCGGTGGAGTATGTGCTGAACAAAGGCCTGCCTTACGTCTCCGGACCGCAGTGGCTGGCCGATCACGTACTGCAGGGTCGCTGGGTGCTGGCGGTTGCCGGTACGCATGGCAAGACGACTACCAGCAGCATGCTGGCTTGGGTACTGGAGCATGCGGGCATGGCCCCGGGCTTCCTGATCGGCGGCGTGCCGCAGAACTTCTCGGTGTCGGCTCGCCTGGGTGATACGCCATTCTTCGTCATCGAGGCCGACGAGTACGACAGTGCCTTCTTCGACAAACGCTCGAAGTTCGTGCATTACCGCCCGCGCACGGCAATCCTGAACAACCTTGAGTTCGATCACGCGGACATCTTCCCCGATCTGCCGGCCATCGAGCGGCAGTTCCACCACTTGGTGCGGACCATCCCGAGCGAAGGCCTGGTGATTCATCCGACCACTGAGCCTGCGTTGCAGCGCGTTATCGAGATGGGCTGCTGGACGCCGGTGCAAACCACGGGTGCCGGCGGTCAGTGGCAGGTCAAGCTGCTCAGTGAAGATGGCTCGAAGTTCGAAGTGATGTTCGAAGGCGAAGCCCAGGGTGTGGTCGAGTGGGACATGACTGGCCAGCACAACGTCGCCAACGCCCTGGCGACGTTGGCTGCGGCACGCCACGTCGGTGTTGTGCCGTCGATGGGCATCGCTGCGTTGAGCGCCTTCAAAAGCGTTAAACGCCGGATGGAGAAGGTCGCTGAAGTTCGTGGCATCACCATTTACGACGACTTCGCTCACCACCCGACCGCCATCGCCACCACGCTGGATGGCCTGCGCAAACGGATTGCCGACGCGCCGTTGATCGCGATCATCGAGCCGCGTTCCAACTCCATGAAACTTGGCGCGCACCGTGACGGGTTACCGGAAAGCGTGGTCGATGCCGATCAGGTGATCTGGTACGCACCTGCCAACCTCGGCTGGGACCTGGCGGGCACGGCGGCGCTGTGCACTGTGCCGTCGATTGTCAGCGACTCCCTTGAGGGCATCATCGAACGCGTGAAAAGCCAGGCCCAACCCGGCACTCACGTGGTCATCATGAGCAACGGCGGCTTCGGCGGCCTGCACGGCAAGCTGGCCGAGGCGCTGAAATGAACAACGGCCCGGAACGCATTACCCTGGCCATGACCGGCGCTTCAGGCGCCCAGTACGGTTTGCGCCTGCTCGACTGCCTGGTGCGGGAAGATCGTGAAGTGCACTTCCTGATCTCCAGGGCCGCGCAGTTGGTAATGGCGACCGAAACAGACGTCACGCTGCCGTCCAAACCGCAGATGATGCAGGCCTTTCTCACCGAGTACACGGGTGCCGCCGCCGGGCAGATTCGGGTGTACGGCAGGGAAGACTGGATGTCGCCGGTGGCCTCGGGCTCCGGCGCGCCAGCGGCGATGGTGGTGGTGCCGTGCTCCACTGGCACGTTGTCCGCCATCGCCAGCGGCGCCTGCAACAACCTGATCGAGCGTGCCGCCGATGTGACGCTCAAAGAGCGTCGCCAACTGATTCTGGTGCCTCGCGAGGCGCCCTATTCGAGCATTCACCTGGAGCACATGCTCAAGTTGTCGAACATGGGCGTGACCATCCTGCCGGCATCACCGGGCTTTTATCATCAGCCGCAAACCATCGACGACCTGATCGATTTCGTCGTGGCGCGAATCCTTAATCTGCTGAGTATTCCTCAGGACATGCTGCCGCGTTGGGGCGAGCATCATCTGACCAGCGATGAATAAGCTGCTGGTGTTGGTGCTGGCGCTGCTATTGGCCGGGTGCGCCACCGCACGCACCCTCGATGCAGCCAAGCCGGGGGCACCGGTGGTGTACTCGGGGACTCGTCTGGATTTGTACGCGTTGAATGGCGGGTGCTGTGCCAAGGATCGTTTTGGCGCTGAAGCTCCGAGCTACCCGGGCGTCGATCTGCCGGCGAGTGCGTTGCTCGATACGCTGCTGTTGCCGCTGTCGTTGTTGACGGTGATCGGGGTGAGCTTTCAGGCTACGGGTGGGTTGTAGGAGAGGGTTGTGGCGAGGGGGCAAGCCCCCTCGCCACAGATCCGCGGTTTATTTGCCCAACTTCCTCAGCTCATCCGACTCGACAATCCTGACCCCGTCCTGCTCTTCCAGCGCCAGACGCCACATCGCGCGGGCCAGTTGGCACGCTTCGATGCCGTGGTATTTGCCGGGAATCAGCCGCGACAACGGCCCCGCGACCTTTTCGCCCAGGCGCGGTTCGGCTCGTTCGCCCAGCAACAGTGAAGGCCGGCAGATGGTTAGCTGCGGCCAGTCCTGCGCGCGCAATGCGTGCTCCATCTCGCCTTTGACCCGGTTGTAAAAAATCGAGGATCTGCGGTCGGCTCCCAGAGCACTGATCACGATCAAATGCCGTGCGCCCATTTCCCGGGCACGTTTGGCGAATGCCACCACCATGTCCAAATCCACCGCGCGAAACGCCTGTTCCGAGCCTGCCTGCTTGATCGTGGTGCCAAGGCAGCAATAGGCAATGTCGACCCGCCCGTTCAGTTGCGGCAGGAACGCTGTCGGGTCACCGACCGGGTTTTCCAGGTGTGGATGCTCGGCCAATGGCCGGCGTGAGGGGGCCAATACCCGGGTAATCGTCGGCTCGTTAAGCAGGCGATCAAGCAGATGTTCACCCGTCAAACCGGTGGCTCCGGCGAGCAGCACATGCTGAGGCGTCAAGTACATAGTGTTTCTCCCTTGATACTGTTCAGCTTAGTTGCTGTTTGCATCCTTGCTTTGTGTGGATGCACTTTGCAGTGCTTTTCGTGCCTGTTGTTTGCGCAGTAATTGCCAGTGCGAGAGGACGGTTCTCGGTGCCCAGATCTGTGGTTCGGATGCTTCGAAGCCGTCCGCGAGCTCACGTTCGGCGACAGTGGCCTTGGCCAGTTTGAAGGCTTGCTCCAGGTCATCGGTCTGGTTCAGGGCCTGGGCGAACAGGGCATCGCCGAAGTACGTGAAGTTGGCTTCCTCCGAGCAGCCGAAGGACACACGGTCGGCCCGCGAGGCGGTCATGATCAGGGTACGTTCATCCTTGAGGGCGGGGATGAAACCACCGGAGTAGCAAGACGAAATCACGATGATCTTGTCGCGGTTTTTCAGGGGGGCGAGAACAGCGGCCAATTCGTCGGCTGGCAGATCGGCCAGCTCCATGCGCGGCTGATCCAGCACAAATTCGTGTTCGCTGGTGCCATGGCTGGACAGGTAGATGAAAATCAAGTCTTCCGGACCGCTGCGTTCGGCCAACGTCAGAGCGGCGCGGCGCAGGTTTTCCCGGGTAGCCATCGGGCGGTCGGCGAGGTGATCGCGATGGTTCACCAGGCGGATCTGGCCAAAGGCGCCGAAGCGGGTGGAGAGCATATTGGCGACGTAGTCGGACTCGCGCAGAAACACGCTTTGCTTGCCATCACCGCCCAGGGTCAACGAATACAGTTCCACTGCCGGGGTCGAGGGTGGAATGTTGGCCAGTGCTGCTTCGAGTAAACGCCCTTGCGCCAGCAGGCCGAGTTCCAGAGTGTCGGGCAGCAATTTGCCCTCGGAGTCGCGCACGCGCTGGCCGTTGATCCAGGTGCCGCTGAGCACGGTGCCGTCGGTCAACACCAGTGTGCCGCGGCCCTGGTAACTGTCGTTGTCGAACTGGCCGGTGTAAAAGCTGCCGTCGGCCAGGTTCAGCCGGCCCTGCCCGGAAAAGCGCCAGTCGTTGAACTGGCCGATGTAGTGGCTGCCGTCAGTGCCGATCAACTCGCCCTTGCCGTTCAGCGAGCCTTCCTTGAACTGGCCCAGCCAGACATCGCCGTCGGCGTTTTCGTAGCGGCCCTTGCCGTGCAGTTGATTGTTCTTGAAGCTGCCGACATAGATGTCGCCATCGGCGCTGTTGAACGTGCCGTTGCCTTCCAGCTGGCCGTCGACAAAGTGCCCGGTGAACTGATTGCCGTTGCCGTCGCCGCGCTGGCCGTCGCCATTGGGTTTGCCGTGGGCGAACTGGCCCTGATAAGAACTGCCGTCTTCGAGTTCGAGGCGGCCCAGGCCGGCGTATTGATCGGCCTTGAACTCCCCGCGATAGCTCATGCCGTTTTCCTTGAGGGTGCCTTCGCCGTTGCGCCGTCCGGCCTTGAAGCCGCCGCTGTAGCTGCTGGCGTTGGTGGTCAGCGCCCCCTGGCCTTCGAACAGTCCCTGATTGAACTGCCCGCGATAGACTTCGCCATTGCTGCCATGCCATTCACCCTGGCCCTGCCACTGGCCTTTGTCGAATTCGCCGGCGTACCAGCTGCCGTTCGGATAGTCGATGCGCCCCTTGCCTTGCAGCAAGCCATTGACCAGGTCACCGCGATAGCGTCCGCCGTCCGGCAGGCGTGCGTCGGGGGGCAAAAGAGATTCGCCGTCGCCGCAAGCGGTGAGCATCAGGGTCAAGGCAAGGAGTGCAAGTGGGCGCATAGCGGATTCCGGGCAATTAGGCGAGGGAGTATGCCGCAGCTATGTGTCCTTATATAGGGCGAGGTACCGCCAGAGGTCGCGAAACAGCAGGAGCTGCTTCGCATCCGGGACGGTTTACACGAAGCAAAGGGACAGGGGTTCGGCGATGTACGCCGGTTTGTCCGAGCCTTCGATTTCCAGGGTGGTGGTGGCCTTGAGTAGCCATTGGCCCGGTTTTTTCTCGATGACTTCGGTCAGGTCGACCTTGAGCCGCACTTTCGAATTGACCTTGACCGGCTGGATGAAGCGCACGCTGTCGAGGCCGTAGTTGACTACCATCTTCAAGCCTTCGGGCATGACGAGGATGTCCTCCATCAATTTCGGAATCAGCGACAGCGACAGGAAACCGTGAGCGATAGTGCAGCCAAATGGCGTTTGCGCGGCCTTGACCGGATCGACGTGGATGAACTGATAGTCCCCCGTGGCTTCGGCGAACAGGTTGATGCGTTCCTGATCGATGGTGAGCCATTCGGAACGTCCGAGTTCCTTGCCGACATAATCTTTGAGCTCTGCAACTGGAACATAGGGCATTGAGACTCTCCTTGGGTTCATCGGTTTTATAGTTTTGGCTTGTGGGGATTTAACCTCCCGGCTTACCACTTTAGATCAACATGGCCAAAGGCTGCGGTCAACTGACCATGCTTTTGGCGAATGCCGGTCTATAGCGCGAGCATGCTTATAATGCCCGGCCAATGCGGGTGACGGATTTTTGCGGGAGATCTTTTATGTTGTTACGGGGCCTGACGTGGCTGGTGCTTTTCCAATTGCTCGGCACTGCAATCAATCATTTGTTCTTGCCGGTGCTGCCGGGGCCGATTGTGGGGTTGCTGCTATTGCTGATCTACCTCATCTGCCGCGGGCAGGTCGGCGAGCCGCTGAACCTGGCGGCCGGCAGCCTGCTTCGTTACCTGCCGCTATTGCTGGTGCCGCCGGCCGTGGGCGTGATGGTCTACGCCGCAGACATCGCGGCGGATTTCTGGGCCATTGTCGGCGCGCTGGTGTTGTCGCTGCTGCTTTCGATGGCCTTCGCCGGGGTGTTGATGCAGCGTATGGTCAAGCGTCACGCTCACTCCGAGGACATCCAATGATCTTCGACTGGCACGGCGCCTGGACGTCGGTGATTCACCATCCGTTGTTCGGCATCGGTATCACCCTCGGCGCTTATCAGCTTGTTCTGGCAGCGTTCGAGAAAACCCGCTGGATCTTTTTGCAACCGGTGCTGGTCTCCATGTTGCTGGTGATCGGCGTGCTGGTGGGTTGCGGTCTGACTTACGCCGAGTACCGCAAGAGCACCGAGATTCTCAGCATCCTGCTCGGGCCGGCCACTGTCGCCCTGGCGGTGCCGCTTTATCTCAACCTGCGACGGATTCGGCAGTTGTTCTGGCCGATATTTACTACGCTGGTGATAGGCGGGGTGGTGGCCACGGGGATGGGCGTGTTGCTGGGCTGGTCGTTCGGTGCCGAGCACATGATCCTGATGACCATGGCACCGAAGTCGGTGACGTCGCCGATTGCGATGCTGGTGGCTGAACAGATCGGTGGGGTCGCAGCGCTGGCGGCGGTGTTCGTCTTGATTACGGGTGTGATCGGAGCGATCTTCGGTCCGGCCCTGTTGACCCGGCTGGGCGTGCACAGCCCGGAAGCCAGGGGCATGGCACTGGGCATGACGGCCCACGCGGTCGGCACGGCGGTGGCGATGCAGGAAAGTGAAGAGTGTGGCGCCTTCGCGGCGCTGGCGATGAGCCTGATGGGTGTGGCCACGGCGGTTTTCCTGCCGCTGGCGGTGTCGATGGTGGTGTAAGGAAATGTCTATGAGTCTGCCGCTTTTTCCGTTGAACACAGTGCTGTTTCCAGGCTGCATCCTCGACCTGCAGATTTTCGAAGCGCGCTATCTGGACATGATCGGGCGCTGCATGAAACAGGGCGGCGGTTTCGGCGTCGTGTGCATTCTCGACGGCGAAGAAGTCGGGATCGCCCCGGCCGGCTACGCACTGGTGGGCTGTGAAGCGCTGATTACCGATTTCAAGCAACAGGACAACGGACTGCTGGGAATTCGGGTTCAGGGTGGGCGGCGTTTCCATGTATTGCGAACGCAAGTCCAGCGCGATCAGTTGACTGTCGCCGAAGTCGAGTGGCTGGAAGACGATCCGGAGCAGCCATTGCAGGATGAGGACGCCGACCTGGTGGCATTGCTCAGGGCCCTGGCAGAACATCCGATGGTCGAAGCATTGAACATGGGCACTGAAGCGACCGGGCAACAGTCGCTGGCCAACCAGTTGGCTTACCTGCTGCCTTTCGCCGAACTGGACAAGATCGACCTGCTGCAACTCGATGATCCGCAGCAACGACTGGATGCGATTCAGGCGCTGCTGGATGAGTTGCAGGGCGAGTTGTTCGCCTGAGCAGCATTTGGAAAATATTGTGCTGGTTTGCCTGTATTGCTTAACGGCGCAGGTGGATCTAGGTTGTGGCTGCCCGTAAGAAGCGGGCGACTTAATTTACTAAAAGGATTTAACGTCATGACCATTTACGAACACGAACGCTCTATTTGGGAAGCAGCCGTCGTTGGCTATTTGCTCAAGCATGCCAGTTACGGCCAGCCCTTCGCAGATACCGCTGAAATTGCAGGTCAGTTGGCCGATGCGTTGATTCTTGAGCAGCGTAAACGTCAGTGGGCTAACTAAATTTTAGTTTAAAAAAACCCGATCGATTGATCGGGTTTTTTTATGGATGGATGAGTCGTTTTTCGAATGCTCAGTCTTTCTGATTGGCCTTTGTATTGATTTTTAATAAGTCGATGGGGTGGTGTGCATTGAATGGTCAAATGTAGGTGGTTATATTTGCTCCGCCTGCATGAGGCAGGTATTGCATATATAAGGGATTATTTATGAAGTATTTAAGTGGCGGTGAGCGTACGTTGTGGGACTTTTGTTTTTCCCGGATCATGGTTCGGTATGTGTTCCCAAATGCCCCGCAGAATGAAGTAGAGTTCGCGGCAGACTCGACGTTGAATGCGGCGAATGCATTGATCCTGGTGCGACGCTCGGGTTTGAATGGCGGTCGCGACAACTTTGAGCAGCGGCTCTGGGATGATTATGCGGGAGAGGCGATGATCAAGTTTTCTACGGAAGTTCGTTGGAAGTTTGAAGATTATGTCGTCGTCGCTGGCCAGGTTGCGAAGCAAGCCGATACGGCCATTGTAAAATATCGTGGTGTTGAAGACTCGGATTTACCAGATTTCCCGTTCGGTGGCTAAGGCTTAATACATTGTCGGCATGCGCTGTTGATTGATGTAATGGCGGCTCTTGATTGAACTTACGTCGTTGGGTGAATCGTCCAAAAGTTGTTTGTCGGGTATTCTTTTAAAGTTCGCAGCTTTTGGCAGTATCTGTAAGGCCTATGAGTTGCTTGTGCGCAATCCAGCCGAGCGCAGTGCCGAAGTTCGTGACAATCTCCCGGATTTAAAATAATCACTGGTTGTTTTGCGTTCGTGGTCTGTTGTCCATATTGAAGATAAGGTACTGCTTGTAAAAATAATCCCGGTCGGTTCGAGCGGGATTATTTTTTTGGCGATTTGAGGTTGGCGCAGAAACTCTTTTAATAGGCATACCGCAACATCGTATGCGGCAAATGCCGTAACACGAAGAAGCCGAACAAGGCCGCCAACGCCGGCAATACCAGCCACCAGACCTTGGGTGGCAAGGCGTTGAGCGGTTCCTTGTGCTGGATCAACCACAGACTGGCCGCACAGACACATGCCGCCAGCATCGCGCCGGCCATGACATCGCTCGGCCAATGCGCGCCGAGATATACCCGCGACAGGGAGATAGCCATTGCTGGCAGGCAGCCCACCAATAACCAAGTCAGGCGCATCCGCGGCGGCTGTCCGCGGCCCGCCAGTACGGCGAGGGTCAGGAACAGCGCAAAAGAGCCCGACGCATGGCCGCTGGGCATGCTGTAGCTGGTCAGCGGATCGCTCAGCACTTCGGGGCGCACGCGGGCAAAGAACTGTTTGGTCGCGGTGTTCGCCAATGCGGTGCAGAGCAGGGTGCTTGCGGCGAAAATCGCCGGGCGCCATTGACGCATCAACAAAAGCAGGCCGGTCAGTAGCGCGCTGAATAACAGCATGTTGCGGAATTCGCCGATCAGCGTGAAGACTACCGCCACCTCATCGAGCATCGGGCTGCGATGTTCCTGCACCAAGGTCATCAAACCTTGATCGAGGGCGTTCAGGTATGGGTAGCCGATGAACAGCCCTGCCAGAAGGAGAAAGCTCATGCCGGCGATTATTGATGTGGCCCGACGATGCTGGCGCAGGCTGCTGGTGGCGCTCAACCCGACCATCACGGCAATGCTGCCGGCAACGATACCTGCCTGAAGCCAGAAACCTTCGGGCAGCGGCAATCGAATCGCCGCGCCGGTAGCCCAGCCTGGCAGCAGATAAGCCACCGACCAACCCGCACCGGCCAGCAGACTGACGGCGATGAAGCGTGGAAAGGGCATATCGCACATGCCCGCGACCATCGGCAGCATTGGCCGCAGTGGTCCGATAAAACGGCCGACCAGCAGGCTGGCGATGCCATAGCGCTGGAAGTAGGCCTCGGCCCCGGCAATCCATTCCGGGTGATGGCGCAAACCGGGCAGACGCCGGATATTCTGATGAAAGTGGCGTCCAAGGAAGTACGAAACCACGTCGCCCAACACGCCAGCGAGAAATCCCAGCAGCAAGGTTTCACTCAATGGCAACGCACCGCTGCCGGCCAGCACGGAAACGGTAAACAGCAAAATCGTGCCGGGGACGATCAGCCCGGCAATCGCCAGGCATTCGACAAAGGCCACCAGAAATATTGCCGCCGCCAGCCATTGCGGGTTGACCGTCAACCACCCGGTCACGCTATCGAGCCATGGGCCCATAAAAACCACTCCATCTAATGTTCAATTGCTTCCAGGGGATAAGTGCAATTTTGAATGCGCCACTGACCCTTGTGGGAGCGGGCTTGCCCGCGAAAAGGTCTTTCAGTCGATTTTGACGTCGCCTGATACTCCGCCTTCGCGGGCAAGCCCGCTCCCGCAGGGAATTTCTGTTTGCATCAAGTCTGGGTCAATTTCAGGACAACAAAAAATAATCGCGACCTTCGACTTGCCCGCGACGCAAGGGGTTGCGCGTGCAGTGAGCAGCGTAGGCGCCGTCGACGAAGCGGTACATCAGCTGCTCATCGCGCCCGTGGGGGATGCCCAGACGGGTAGTCTGGATGATGTGCGCGGGTATCTGGCCGACGTGCTCTACCAGCAGCACTTCATGATCGAAGCGTTTGGCGTCCCACACCGGCACTTTCAGGCCCAGCGCCTTGCAGAGCAGGGTTTGCCCGGCGCACAGCTTTTGGGACGGGCGAGGGTGGCCTTGGGCGTCGGGATTGTTCAACAGCATCTGCGCCAGGCTGGCCGGCCCGCTCAACTCATCGATCCACGGGTAGGCGGACTTGATCAGCACGGCGTTACCGGGCCCTTGGGCGCTGAAGTTCAGCGAATCTCCGCCGCGGGCGTAGTACATATAGATGTGGCCACCATCCAGAAATAAAGCCTTACGCTTTTCCGTGTAGCCGAGGGACGCGTGGCTGCCTTTTTCCGCCCAGTAATAGGCTTCGGTCTCGATGATCCGAGCGCTGAGCCACAGGTCACCGACGCGATGGCGAATGACTTTGCCGAGTAAATCCCGGGCCAGAACTTGGGCGTCACGGTCGAAAAACGCATCCGGGAGGCCCGTGGGCAGGCTCATGGCGGACGCTCGAACAGTCAGGTTGGACATGATGATCGGCGTTTATCAGGGCTGATTGAGTCGTGATGATAACAATTTGCAGCTTAATCCCGGCTGAACATCGGCAAATACCCCTCCATTTCGACCATCCGCCCGTCACCGCTGTTAGTCCCGGGACGCGACAGCTATAATCTGCCGCTTTACTCTTTACCAAGACCTAATCAAAGACCACTCCAGACCATGACTGAGTCCGTTCTTGACTACATGACCCGCCTGGGTCGCGCTGCCCGCGAAGCTTCCCGCGTGATCGGCCGTGCCAGTACCGCGCAGAAAAACCGCGCCCTGCAGGCCGCCGCCAATGCGCTGGACGCTGCCCGTGTCGAGCTGACAGCGGCCAATGAGCTGGATTTGGCCGCCGGTCGTGCCAATGGTCTTGAGCCGGCCCTGCTTGAACGGCTGGCGCTGACGCCGGCGCGTATCGACGGCATGATCGTCGGCCTGCGTCAGGTAGCAGCGCTGCCGGACCCGGTCGGCGCGATCCGCGACATGAGCTTCCGTCCGTCCGGTATTCAGGTCGGCAAGATGCGCGTGCCATTGGGCGTGATCGGAATCATCTACGAGTCGCGGCCGAACGTGACCATTGATGCAGCGAGCCTGTGCCTGAAGTCCGGTAACGCGACCATCCTGCGTGGCGGTTCCGAAGCGATTCATTCCAATCGCGCCATCGCCGCCTGCATTCAGCGCGGCCTGGCCGAGGCCGATCTGCCGGCCGCGGTGGTGCAAGTGGTCGAAACCACGGATCGCGCTGCCGTCGGTGCGCTGATCACCATGCCTGAATACGTCGATGTCATCGTGCCCCGTGGCGGCCGTGGCCTGATCGAGCGCGTCAGCCGTGATGCGCGAGTGCCGGTGATCAAGCACCTGGACGGTATTTGCCACGTTTACGTGAGCGAACACGCCGACCTGGCGAAAGCCCAGCGCATTGCGTTCAACGCCAAGACTTACCGCTATGGCATCTGCGGCGCGATGGAAACGCTGCTGGTCGATCAAACCATTGCCAAGGATTTCCTGCCGGAGATGGCGGCCCAGTTCCGCGAAAAAGGCGTCGAACTGCGTGGCTGCGAGCGCACCCGGGCAATCATCGATGCGGTGGTCGCGACTGAAGAAGACTGGAGCACCGAGTACCTGGCGGCGATTTTGTCGATCCGTGTTGTCGACGGACTGGACCAGGCCATCGAACACATCAATCACTACGGTTCCCATCACACCGATTCGATTGTCAGCGAACATCAGGGCGACACCCGGCGTTTCGTGGCTGAAGTCGACTCCTCGTCGGTGATGATCAATACCCCGACGTGCTTCGCCGATGGCTTCGAATACGGATTGGGTGCCGAGATCGGCATTTCTACTGATAAGCTGCACGCCCGCGGCCCGGTGGGTCTCGAAGGACTGACCTGCGAGAAGTACATCGTGGTCGGCGACGGGCAGTTGCGCGGACAGGAGTCGGTCTGACTTGGGCGACTTCGACCCGTCAGCCCCGGTCACCGTCAGCGAGCCAGCCCCTCGCCGCATTGGTGTGCTGGGCGGAACGTTCGACCCGGTGCACATCGGCCATTTGCGCGGTGCGCTGGAAGTCGCCGAAACCCTGGCGCTCGATGAGCTGCGACTGACACCCAGTGCCAGGCCGCCCCATCGGGATACGCCGCAGGTGTCGGCCAAAGACCGTCTGGCGATGGTCGAGTGCGCGGTGGCCGGTGTGGCGCCGTTGGTGGTGGACGCCCGCGAATTGCAGCGGGACAAACCGTCCTACACCATTGATACCCTGGAACTGATGCGCGCCGAACTGGCCGCAGATGACCAGGTTTTTCTGCTTTTGGGCTGGGACGCTTTTTGCGGCCTGCCCACTTGGCACCGCTGGGAAGAGTTGCTCCAGCATTGCCATATCCTGGTGTTGCAACGCCCGGATGCCGACAGCGAACCGCCGGATGCCTTGCGCAACCTGCTGGCAGCGCGCTCGGTGAGCGACCCGCTGGCCCTCAAAGGGCCGAGCGGACAGATTGCATTCGTCTGGCAGACACCGCTCGCGGTATCCGCCACCCAGATCCGTCAACTGCTGGCCAGCGGTAAGTCGGTACGTTTCCTGGTGCCCGACGCGGTCCTGGCCTACATCGATGCGCACGGTCTCTACCGTGCGTCGAACTGAATAGGAGTGCTTCAAGGCACGTGGCAACAACGTGTATCGAAGCCCCGAACATACGAGCAAAACGAGTTTTATATGACGAGCAACAACGAAACCAAAGTAAAACGCAAAGGCACGTTCAAGAGCGCTCCGCTGCCTGAGAAAGTCCTCGCTGCCGAGCCGCCTAAAGGCGACGAGCTGGTCAAGATCGCCGTAGCCGCCCTGGAAGACGTCAAGGCCCAGGACGTGCTGGTCATCGATGTTCGCGACAAGCAGAGCATCACCGACTACATGATCATCGCCACCGGTACCTCCAACCGTCAGATCGGCGCGATGCTGGACAAGGTTCGCGAAGCCGTCAAAGCCCTGGGCATCAAGCCACTGGGTGAAGAAGGCAAGGGCGACAGCGACTGGGTACTGCTGGACATGGACGACGTGATCGTCCACATGATGACCTCCAACGCCCGTCAGTTCTACGACCTGGAGCGTCTGTGGAAAGGTGCCGAGCAGAGCCGTGCGGCCGATGGCAAGCACCACAGCCCTGAAGTTGGTCACGAGCACTTCAACAAGCTCAACAAAGACCAGGAATAAGGGACCGCTGTGCGACTGCGACTGATCGCCGTCGGTTCACGCATGCCTAAATGGGTGGAAGAAGGCTGGCATGAATATGCCAAGCGTCTTCCGTCCGAATTGGCGCTGGAACTGGTGGAAATACCGCTCAATACCCGTGGCAAGAACGCCGACGTGGCCCGTTTCATCCGCCAGGAAGGCGAAGCCATGCTGGCCAAGGTCGGGCCGAACGAGCGGATAGTCACTCTCGAAGTCCACGGCAAGCCCTGGAGCACCGAGCAACTGGCGGTCGAACTCGATCGCTGGCGGCTGGACTCGCGCACCGTCAACTTCATGGTCGGCGGCCCCGAAGGGCTGGCGCCGGAAGTCTGTGCGCGGGCTGACCAGCGCTGGTCGTTGTCGCCGCTGACCTTGCCGCACCCGCTGGTGCGGATTTTGATCGGCGAACAGTTGTACCGTGCCTGGACCGTGCTGTCCGGTCACCCTTACCACAAGTAGTTCTGCCCTCATGTCCCAGCCGATCCGCATCAAGGACCACGAAAAAGACGCCCGTCTGGTGCGTGGCCGCGTCGTGTTCGGGGCTATTGCAGTGGTGGCGCTGATTGGCGTGCTGATTGCGCGTCTGTATTTCCTCCAGGTGATCCAGTACGAGTACCACTCGACCCTGTCGGAAAACAACCGTGTCCATGTGCAGCCGATTCCACCGCCCCGTGGGCTGATTTTCGACCGCAATGGCGTGGTGATCGCCGACAACCGGCCCAGCTTCAGCCTGAGCATGACGCGCGAGCGCTCTGGCGATTGGCAGCAAGTGCTCGATGTGATCGTCCAGGTGCTGGAGCTGACGCCTGAAGATCGGGGCATTTTCGAGAAGCGCATGCGCCAGGGGCGCCGGCCGTTCGAGCCGGTGCCGATCCTGTTCGAGCTGACCGAAGAGCAGATCGCGCGAATTGCCGTGAACCAGTTCCGCCTGCCAGGCGTGGAAGTGGTCGCGCAATTGGTCCGTCACTATCCGCAGGGTGCGCATTTTGCGCACTCGGTGGGTTACATGGGGCGCATCAACGAGAAAGAGCTCAAGACTCTGGATCCGGTGAGTTACAGCGGCACCCATCAAATTGGCAAAACCGGCATCGAGCGTTTCTACGAGCCGGAGTTGCACGGGCAGGTGGGTTACGAGGAAGTCGAAACCAACGCTCGAGGCCGCGTTCTGCGGGTGCTCAAGCGTACCGATCCGATTCCCGGCAAGGACATCGTCCTGAGCCTGGACATCAAATTGCAGGAGGCTGCCGAAGCTGCACTCGGCGGTCGCCGTGGCGCGGTGGTCGCGCTGGACCCGAAAACCGGTGAAGTCCTGGCGATGGTCAGCCAGCCGAGTTTCGATCCGAACCTGTTCGTCACCGGGATCAGCTTCAAGGCCTATTCCGAGCTGCGCGATTCCATCGACCGGCCGTTGTTCAACCGCGTGCTGCGTGGCCTGTACCCGCCGGGTTCGACCATCAAGCCGGCAGTGGCGATTGCCGGACTGGACGCGGGCGTGGTGACAGCGTCGTCGCGGGTGTTCGACCCCGGCTACTACATGCTGCCCAACTACGATCACAAATATCGCAACTGGAACCGTACCGGCGACGGCTTTGTCGACCTCGATACGGCGATCATGCGCTCCAACGACACCTATTTCTATGACCTGGCCCACAAGCTGGGGATCGATCGGTTGTCGGCCTACATGACCAAGTTCGGTATCGGTCAGAAGGTCTCTCTGGACATGTTCGAAGAATCCCCGGGGTTGATGCCGACCCGCGAATGGAAACGTGCGACCCGCCGTCAGGCCTGGTTCCCGGGTGAAACGCTGATTCTCGGGATCGGCCAGGGCTACATGCAGTCGACCCCGTTG
Organism: Pseudomonas sp. S2_H10; assembly: GCF_054668285.1. Taxonomy (NCBI): domain Bacteria; kingdom Pseudomonadati; phylum Pseudomonadota; class Gammaproteobacteria; order Pseudomonadales; family Pseudomonadaceae; genus Pseudomonas; species Pseudomonas sp. S2_H10. The sequence continues at coordinate 2,903,902 of NZ_CP162754.1, read as the reverse complement.
CAACTGGCCCAGGCCACCGCGCTGGTGGCCAACAAAGGCGTGTGGAACCGTCCGCACCTGGCCAGGACCATCGAAGGCGAGAAGCCGGTGGATCCTAACCCGATACCAGACATCATCCTGCGTGACCCGTCGGACTGGAACAAGGTCAACCACGGCATGCAGCAGGTAATGCATGGTGCCCGCGGTACGGCGCGCAAAGCCTCGATCGGCGCGCAATACCGAATTGCCGGCAAATCGGGTACGGCCCAGGTGGTCGCGATCAAGCAGGGTGAAAAGTACGACCGCTCCAAGGTCCAGGAACGTCACCGTGACCACGCTTTGTTCGTCGGCTTCGCGCCGGCCGATGACCCGAAAATCGTGGTGTCGGTGATGGTCGAGAACGGCGAATCCGGTTCCGGGGTCGCAGCTCCCGTGGTGCGTCAGGTCATGGACGCCTGGCTCCTGGACCAGAACGGTCGGTTGAAGCCCGAATACGCCAGCCCTATCAGTGCAGAGGCTACCGCCCGTGATGAATAACTTCGATCGCATGCTCTCCAGTGAGGATGTGATGCGTCGCCGTGCGACGCTGCTGCAACGCCTGCACATCGACGGACCGCTGCTGATCCTGCTGTTGACCCTCGCCGCGGGCAGCCTGTTCGTGCTGTATTCGGCCAGTGGCAAAAGCTGGGATCTGTTGGCCAAACAGGCCACGTCGTTCGGCATCGGCCTGGTGTCGATGATCGTCATCGCCCAGCTCGAGCCGCGATTCATGGCACGCTGGGTGCCGCTGGGTTATGTGGTCGGGGTGATGCTGTTGCTGGTGGTGGACATCATGGGCCACAACGCCATGGGCGCCACCCGCTGGATCAACATTCCCGGCGTGGTGCGCTTCCAGCCCTCGGAATTCATGAAAATCCTGATGCCGGCGACGATCGCCTGGTATTTGTCCAAACGCACCTTGCCACCCCAGCTCAAGCACGTGGGTGTCAGCCTGATGCTGATCGGCGTGCCGTTCATTCTGATCGTGCGGCAACCGGACCTCGGCACTTCGCTGCTGATCCTGGCCGGTGGCGCCTTCGTGCTGTTCATGGGTGGCCTGCGCTGGCGCTGGATCCTCAGCGTATTGGCCGCCGCCGTTCCCGTGGCGATTGCCATGTGGTTCTTCATCATGCACGACTACCAGAAGCAGCGAATCCTGACGTTCCTCGACCCGGAGAGCGATCCGCTCGGTACCGGCTGGAACATCATCCAGTCCAAGGCGGCCATCGGTTCCGGCGGCGTGTTCGGCAAGGGCTGGTTGCTGGGCACCCAGTCACACCTGGACTTCCTGCCGGAAAGCCATACCGACTTCATCATTGCCGTATTGGGTGAAGAGTTCGGCCTGGTAGGGATCTGCGCGCTGTTGCTGATCTACCTGCTGTTGATCGGCCGCGGCCTGGTGATTACCGCCCAGGCGCAGACATTGTTCGGCAAGCTGCTCGCGGGCAGCCTGACCATGACGTTTTTTGTTTATGTTTTCGTCAACATCGGTATGGTCAGTGGCCTGTTGCCGGTGGTGGGGGTGCCGTTGCCGTTCATTAGCTACGGAGGAACTTCGCTGGTGACGCTGCTGTCAGCGTTTGGGGTTTTGATGTCGATCCATACCCATCGCAAGTGGATCGCGCAGGTTTGAATAAGGTGAAGATTTCAATGCAAGCAATGCGTGGCTGGGCGACTCGATACGCGCCATGGGTCGGCCTGGTAAGCATCCTTGGCACAATGCAGGAAGCATTGGCCGGCGACTACGAAGGCACACCCCAGGTGGCCGAGTTCGTCGGTGAAATGACCCGCGACTACGGTTTCGCCGGCGAACAATTGATGGGCGTGTTCCGCGAAGCCGAGCGCAAGCAGTCGATTCTGGACGCCATTTCGAAACCCGCCGAACGCGTCAAGCAGTGGAGTGAATATCGCCCGATGTTCATCACCGATGCGCGCATAGCCCGGGGTGTGGATTTCTGGCGTCAGCATGAAGCAGTGCTGGCCCGTGCCGAGCAGGAATACGGCGTGCCGGCCCAGGTGATTGTCTCGATCATCGGCGTTGAAACCTTTTTCGGCCGTAATACCGGAAATTTCCGGGTGATCGATGCCTTGTCGACCCTGGGTTTCGACTATCCTCCCCGTGCCGAGTTTTTCCGCAAGGAATTGCGTGAGTTCCTGCTGCTGGCCCGTGAAGAGCAGGTCGATCCGTTGACGCTCAAAGGCTCCTACGCCGGCGCAATGGGTTTGCCGCAGTTCATGCCGAGCAGTTTCCGCGCCTATGCGGTGGATTTCGACGGTGATGGCCATATCAACATCTGGACCAACCCGGACGATGCCATCGGCAGTGTCGCCAGTTACTTCAAGCGTCATGGCTGGGTCGCCGGCGAACCGGTGGTCAGCCGCGCGGATGTCCGTGGCGATCAGGTCGACCAGGGTCTGACCACGGGAATCGAACCGACGAAAACCGTCGGGGAGTTGCGAGCCCTGGGGTGGTCAAGTCATGATGCGCTGCGCGATGATATGCCGGTTACCGCTTTCCGCCTGGAAGGCGACAATGGCCCCGAATACTGGATGGGCCTGAAGAATTTTTACGCAATCACGCGTTATAACCGCAGCGTGATGTACGCCATGGCCGTACATCAACTGTCTGAACAGCTGGTCCAAGCACGGGGCGTCAAGTAATGCGGGCATTGCCTATCAATAAACCCCTGAAGCTGATGGCGTTCGCCGCGTTGACAGTGCTGGTCGCCAGTTGTTCGACCAGTCGTGCGCCGGCCCAGAAAACCACCACCACCGCCGTGCGCGCGACGCCCGGGCTGGACATCAACCGTGCTCACAAGGATGGCGCGCCATGGTGGGATGTCGATGTCTCCCGCATCCCGGACGCCACGCCAACCCTGCATACCGGCCCGTACAAGGCCGCCCCGTACTCGGTATTGGGCAAAACCTATTTCCCGCTGCAAGAATCCAAGACCTACGTGCAGTCGGGCACTGCGTCCTGGTACGGCACCAAGTTTCACGGTCAGAACACCGCCAACGGCGAAGTGTATGACCTGTACGGCATGAGTGCGGCGCACAAGACGTTGCCACTGCCGAGTTACGTTCGGGTGACCAACCTGGACAACAACAAGAGCGTGATCCTGCGAGTCAACGACCGCGGGCCGTTCTACTCGGACCGGATCATCGACCTGTCCTACGCCGCCGCCAAGAAGCTCGGTTACGCCGAAACCGGCACGGCGCGGGTCAAGGTCGAAGGCATTGATCCACAGGCGTACTGGGCCGCCAAAGGCCGTCCGGCACCATTGATGCTCAACGAGCCGCAAGTCGCGCAGAATAGCGCCCCGGTGATCACGGCTTCGGCCGGTACCGTCGAGCAATGGACACCGCCGCCGCAGCAACACGCCGCCGCTGTGGTGCCGGTGCAGATCGATGCCAAAAAGAACACGTCTGCGGCAGGCGCTGGCCAGTATCTGCAGGTGGGCGCGTTCGCCAACCCGGACGCTGCAGAGCTCCTGAGGTCGAAGCTCAGCGGGATGGTGAGCGCTCCGGTGTTCATCAGTTCGATCGTGCGCAATCAGCAGACCCTGCACCGGGTTCGCCTGGGGCCGATCGGATCACCGGGTGAGATCCAGCAGGTACAGAACAGTGTGCGCCTGGCCAATCTCGGTTCGCCAAGTGTTGTGACTGAGTAATACGTAGGACTTGATTGACGGTTCATCTGCGGTTTTGGGGGGTGAACCAGGTTGTTGGCTCGTTGAAGAACAAAAGCCCGGCAAGGGTTACTGAGTGAGCAGCTGAACACGCGATGACTCGTTAGAAAGTCATCTGATTAGTTTTGCCTTCGGGCAGTTTCCATTAGCGATTTCGAGAGACGGATGAACATCACCACCTTTGCCAAACGCCTGTTCCTGCTAGTCCCGCTGCTCCTCTCACCAGCCGCCTTTGCGGTCGAGATGATGCCGTCGCCACCGCAACTGGCCGCCAAGGCCTATGTGCTCATGGATGCCAGCAGCGGCAACGTGCTGGTCGAGAACAACGGTGACCAGCGTCTGCCGCCGGCCAGCCTGACCAAGCTGATGACCGCGTACATCGCGACGCTGGAAATCCGCCGTGGCCAGATCGGCGAAAACGATCCGGTGACCGTCAGCGAGAACGCCTGGCGTACCGGCGGTTCGCGGATGTTCATCAAGGTCGGCTCGCAGGTCACCGTCAGCGACCTGCTGCACGGCATCATCATCCAGTCGGGCAACGACGCCAGCGTCGCGCTCTCCGAGCACATCGCCGGCAGCGAAGACGCCTTCGCCGACATGATGAACAAAACCGTTGGCGACCTGGGCATGACCAACAGCCACTTCATGAACCCGACCGGTCTGCCGAACCCTGAGCATTATTCGTCGGCTCACGACATGGCTGTGCTGGCGCGCGCGATCATCCACGAAGACCCGGCTCACTACGCGATCTACTCGCAGAAAGAGTTCTTCTGGAACGGCATCAAGCAGCCGAACCGTAACCTGCTGCTGTGGCGCGACAAGACCGTCGACGGCCTGAAAACCGGCCATACCGACGAAGCCGGCTACTGCATGGTGTCCTCGGCCGTGCGTGATGGCATGCGCCTGATCGCCGTGGTGTTCGGTACCAACAGCGAAGTGGCCCGTGCCGCCGAAACCCAGAAGCTGCTGACCTACGGTTTCCGTTTCTTCGAAACCCAGACCTTCTATCAGAAGGGTACCGAACTGGCCCAGGCACCTGTCTGGAAAGGCGCCACCAACCAGGTCAAGGCCGGCCTGGCGCAAGACCTGACCATGACCCTGCCTAAAGGCCAGCTGAAAAAGCTCGCCGCCAGCATGACCATGAACCCGCAACTGGTTGCGCCAATCGCCAAGGGTGACGTGATCGGCAAAGTCGAAGTCAAACTGGAAGACAAGGTGGTGCACAGCGCCGACCTGATCGCTCTGGACGGCGTCGAAGAGGGTGGTATCTTCCGTCGCATGTGGGATAGCATCCGTCTATTCTTCTACGGCTTGTTCAACTGATAGTGTGCTCCTGCAAGGCCCCGTGCTGATCCGGCGCGGGGCTTTGCCGTCGCCACGGCTTACGCTTACGAGGCCGTTACGCCATGACCGATACCGAAGTAAAGGCGCCAAAGATCGAATTTCCCCAGGTTGATTATCCGGTTAAGGTGATCTGCGATACGGGCGCTGGCAACAAAGACACGATCATCGAAATCGTCAAGAAATACGCAACCATCAACGATGAGCGTGTCGATGAGCGTCAAAGCAGCAACGGCAAATACACCACCATTCAGTTGCACATAGTCGCGACCGATCAGGATCAGCTGTACAACATCAACAGCTTTCTGCGGGCTACCGGTTTCGTGCACATGGTGCTGTGATGTCCGGCACGCTGGGCTTTCGCGAACTCGGCCAGATGGCGTACGAGCCGGTCTGGCATGCCATGCAGCGCTTCACCAACGAACGTGGCAGCAATGCCGCCGACGAAATCTGGTTGGTCGAGCACCCACCGGTGTTCACCCAGGGTCAGGCCGGTAAGGCCGAGCACTTGTTGTTGCCGGGCGATATTCCGGTGGTGCAGGTCGATCGCGGTGGTCAGGTGACTTACCACGGCCCGGGCCAACTGGTGGCTTACCTGCTGCTGGACGTGCGCAAGTTGGGTTTTGGCGTACGTGATCTGGTGACCCGCATGGAGTCATGCCTCATCGAGCTGCTGGCCAGTTACGGTGTGACCGCCGCGGCCAAGCCCGATGCACCGGGTGTCTATGTCGACGGGGCGAAAATCGCCTCCCTGGGTCTGCGGATCCGCCACGGCTGTTCCTTTCATGGCCTGGCCTTGAACGTGGACATGAACCTGGAACCGTTTCGACGGATTAATCCCTGCGGCTACGCCGGGCTGGCGATGACCCAGCTGAGCGATCACGCAGGATCGATTGAATTTGCCGAGGTAAGTGCCCGGCTGCGCGCGCAGCTCGTCAAACACCTCGACTATGCTGAGCAGACGACCCTGACGGGCGGAATCGACTGATATGACTACTGATGCAGTGCAAACCATGATCCCGACGCTTGATGTCACCGAGCGCCCGGCCCCGCGTCCCAAGGTTGAAGCCGGCGTCAAGCTGCGCGGCGCCGAGAAGGTTGCACGCATCCCGGTGAAGATCATTCCGACCACCGAACTGCCGAAGAAGCCGGACTGGATTCGTGTACGCATCCCGGTTTCGCCGGAAGTCGACCGCATCAAGGCCCTGCTGCGCAAACACAAGCTGCACAGCGTGTGCGAAGAAGCGTCCTGCCCGAACCTGGGCGAGTGTTTCTCCGGCGGCACCGCGACCTTCATGATCATGGGTGACATCTGCACCCGTCGTTGCCCGTTCTGCGACGTCGGCCACGGCCGTCCGAAGCCACTGGACGTCAACGAGCCGGAAAGCCTGGCCATCGCCATCGCCGACTTGAAACTCAAATACGTCGTGATCACCTCGGTAGACCGCGACGACCTGCGTGACGGCGGTGCCCAGCATTTCGCCGACTGCATCCGCGAAATCCGCAAGCTGTCGCCGAACGTGCAGCTTGAAACCCTGGTCCCGGACTACCGTGGCCGCATGGACATCGCGCTGCAAATCACCGCCGCCGAGCCGCCGGATGTGTTCAACCACAACCTGGAAACCGTGCCGCGCCTGTACAAGGCTGCGCGTCCGGGTTCGGACTATCAGTGGTCGCTGACCCTGCTGCAACGCTTCAAGCAGATGATGCCGCACATTCCGACCAAGTCCGGGCTGATGCTGGGTCTGGGCGAGACCGACGAAGAAGTCATCGAAGTCATGAAGCGCATGCGCGAGCACGACATCGACATGCTGACCCTCGGTCAGTACCTGCAACCGTCGCGCAGCCACTTGCCGGTGCAGCGCTTCGTGCACCCGGACACCTTCGCCTGGTTCGCCGAGGAAGGCTACAAGATGGGCTTCAAGAACGTTGCCTCGGGTCCGTTGGTACGCTCCTCGTACCACGCCGACGAGCAGGCCAAGCTGGTCAAGGCCGAGCTGATGTCGTCCTGATCGACGTAATGAAATGAAATGCGCCCGCACGGTCTTTTACCTTGCGGGCGTTTTTTTGCCTGGGCTGCGGCAACGGCCATTTTTCCTGCAACCTGCGGGGCAACGTTCCTCTTCTGTTTGTCCCCGTTCCTGACTACTGTGTGCTGAAGATTTACGCAGGGAGATTCACGGATGACCGCTCGACCGACCCACACCCTTTGCCCTCACGCGCCCGTACCGGCACTGCCGTCGGAAGGTGTGATAGGCGTTATCGCACCTGCCGGTCCCGCGCCGCTGGACACCGACAAGGCGGTGCAATGGATGCGTGCCCGGGGTTATTCACTGAAAGTGTTTCCCGGGGTCTACGAGAAGGACGGCTACCTGGCCGGCAGCGATGACGTGCGGCTCAATGACCTGCACGGTGCGTTCGCGGATCGAGAAGTCGATGCCATCATCTGCCTGCGCGGCGGCTACGGCACGCCCCGGTTACTCGATCGTATCGATTTCAAATTGCTGCGCGATAACGCCAAGCCGTTCATCGGCTACAGCGACATCACCGCATTGCATTTGGCGATCAGTCGCTATGCCGGCTTCGTGACATTTCACGGTCCGTTGCTCAATGCCGACCTGCTGGGTGACAAGCAAATACCTACGGAGTCTTCCTTCTTCAACATGCTGAGAGGGCAGGTGAGGGCAGGCACAGTGCTGGCGCATCCGGTCGCCTACCCGTTGACCACAATCGAGCCGGGCGTGGCCCATGGACGCTTGCTGGGGGGCAATCTGGCCATGATTGCCGCAACCATGGGCACGCCTTACGAAATGGACGCCGAGGGTGTCATTCTGTTGATCGAGGACATCAACGAGCCGCTGTATCGCATTGACCGGTTGCTGACCCAGCTGCGATTGGCAGGCACGTTGCACAAGCTGCGGGGTGTGCTGGTCGGGGATGTGGCGGGGGTGGAGGTGGCGGCGCTGGATCGGTTGCTTAAGCAGACCTTCGCGCCATTGAAGATTCCGGTGCTGTCCGGGTGGCGCAGTGGGCATTGCGATCCGAACCTGACGTTGCCGATGGGGGCATTGGTGCGCTTGGATGCGGGGAGCAAGGAGTTACTGTTGGAGCAGGATGTGGTTGTCAGGCACTAGATTTTTATCGCCTGTTAGTCAGTCATCGCGGGCAAGCCCGCTCCCACAGGTTCAGGGGCGTTCACATGATTTGTGTACGACGCGAACACTGTGGGAGCGGGCTTGCCCGCGATGCTTTTAGCGGCTGCGCAATCCTTCCAGCAACTTGTGCGTCGGATACCCGTCCGCCGGCCAGCCAAACGACTGCTGGGCGCTGCGGATCGCCTTGCGGGTGTTGGCGCCGATGATCCCGTCGGCAGTGCCGGCGTCGTAGTTTTGTGCGCTCAGCAGGTTCTGCAACTCGATCCGCTCGGTACGGCTCAGTGGCAGGTCATCCTTTGGCCATGAGCCGCTGATCAGGCCAGCGCCATTGAAGCGCTCGGACAGCAGGCTCACACCCAAGGCGTAGGACGACGAGTTGTTGTACTTGAGGATCGCCCGGAAGTTATCGAGCACCAGGAACGCCGGGCCACGGTAACCGGCCGGCAACAACAGGGCAGCGGACAATTGCTCCGAGCCGGCCGGGACCTGGCCACCGTTGGGCAGGGAAATGCCCAGTTGCCGCCATTCGGCGACGCTCTTGCGAATCGTACCGTCGGCCAGCAGGTAGTTGAACCCGCTCGGCAGCTGGACTTCAAAGCCCCACGGCTGGCCTCTCTGCCAGCCTGAGCTTTGCAGGTAGTGCGCGGTCGAAGCCAGGGCGTCGGCCGAGCTGCCCCAGATATCGCGGCGTCCGTCACCATCGAAGTCCACGGCATGGGTGTTGTAGGTGGTCGGGATGAACTGGGTCTGGCCCATGGCGCCGGCCCAGGACCCAAGCATCTTCTCGGGTTCGATATCGCCTTGTTGCAGGATCTGCAGGGCGGCAATCAATTGCGCGTGGGCGAAACCGGGGCGACGGCCTTCGTAGGCCAGGGTCGCCAGCGAGTTGATCACCGACTTGTTGCCCTGGAACTGGCCAAAGTTGCTTTCCATGCCCCACACGGCCACCAGCGCCTGACGATCAACGCCGTAACGCTGCTCGATGCCCTGCAGGACGTCGGCGTACTGATTGATCAGTGACTGGCCTTTGCGTACCCGCAGCGGCGACAGGGCGCCATCGAGGTATTCCCACACCGGTTTGGCGAATTCAGGTTGGCTGCGATCGGCGCGAATTACGCTGGGGTCGAAGCTGACATTGGCGAAAGCGCGGTCGAACAGATCGGCGCGGATACCGGCGGCCAGGGCATCATTGCGGAAACCCGCCTGCCATTCGGCAAAGGTCTGGGTTGGCTGGATGTCGAGGTTCTCACCCGTCGGAACCACAGGCGGAACAATGGCCGGGGCGGTGGCGACAGGAGAAGTCTGAAGCGGCTGAGCGTCGGCTGCGGTCGGTTTTTCCGCACAGGCGACAAGCAAAACAAGGCTGGAGGCAGCGATCAATTGGCGTAAATGCCAACGACGGGGAAGACAAAAGGGCATGCACGGGTCCAGTAAATACAAATCAGGTACAGACCTTACCATGTCGAAGGGGGTTGTGCTTTACGCAGCCAGAAAGTAAGAAGCCTCCCAGCTGTCAGACTGGAAGGCTTCGCGGCGGTAACTGCCTTTGCCCTTGGCCGGGCGTTCCTGGCGGCTGCGGAACAATGGCTGGGCGATGATGGACTTGGCCTTGTTGGGGCCATGCTTCGATGGCTTTTTGCTCATGGTGACTTCTCGCAAGTGAATGGATTTTGCGAGGCGAATCATCGGCCGAAGTTGAAAGGCTGTCCAGCCCCGATGTCTGTCTGAAAAAGCGCCGCTCCTTGTAGGAGCGAGCTTGCTCGCGAAGAACCTGGGCGCACCGCGTTAAACCAGGAAGCCAGCGTTATCGTTAGCGACCTTCGCGAGCAAGCTCGCTCCTACAAGGGGCGGTGTTACTCAGCGGGTAGGGTTAAGCGCTGCCCGGCCATCAACAACGTCAAACGGCTCAGGCTCATCCACGGCGAGCCGGCAGCCTGGCCCTTGATCTGTGCGTCGATGCGTTGAGCTTCCAGCAGCAGTTGCGCCCAGCGCTGTGCCGAGTAGCGTTGCAGCGCTTTGCTCATCAAGGGTTTACGTTTGTCCCAGACCGGCGGTTTGGCCTGGCTAAAGGCCTTGTCCAGCGGCGTGCCCTGGCTGTACTGCAGCGAAATGTTGGCCAGCAGGCGCAACTCCCGGGCCAGCGCCCAGAGGATCACCGGCGGCTCGACGCCTTCACCGCGCAAGCCTTCGAGCATGCGCAGCGCGTGGGCCGCTTCGCCGTTGAGCACCGCATCGGTCAGGCCAAAGACGTCGAAGCGCGCACTGTCGGCTACCGCTGCCTGCACGGTTTCAACGGTGATCTGACCGCCTTCGGCCATCAGTTTGAGCTTTTCGATTTCCTGGGCGGCGGCCAGCAGGTTGCCCTCGACCCGTGCAGCAATCAGTTCAACGGCATCCTGGCTGGCGGAAAGCCCGGCCTGGGACAAACGCTGGCGGATCCAGCTCGGCAACTGGCTGACATCGACCGGCCAGATCTGCACGAACTGGGTCTGCTGTCCTTCGACCAGCGCTTTGCCCCATTTGGTTTTCTGCGCGCTGCCATCGAGCTTCGGCAAACTGATCAGCAGCACGGTGTCGTCGGCTGGACGCGAGCAGTACTCGATCAGCGCGGCGGCACCCTTGTCGCCGGGTTTGCCGGAAGGCAGACGCAGTTCCAGCAGGCGCTTTTCGGCGAACAGCGACATGCTGGCACCGGCTTGCAGCAAGGTCCCCCAGTCGAAATTGGCGTCAGCGGCAAAGACCTGGCGTTCATCGAATCCCTGCTGGCGGGCGGCGGCGCGAACAGCGTCGGCCGCTTCCTGGCACAGCAGCGGGTCATCGCCGCTGATGATGTAGACCGGCGCGAGGGCACCTTGCAGGTGTTTGGCGAGTTGGGCGGGGGCGAGCTTCATAAGAAAGGGCGAACGGGGCGCCTGGGCGCCCCGTAAGTCTTACTGCTGCGGCAGTTCGACAGGCGACTGGCGCGGGGTTTCCGCTTCAGCCTTTTGTGCCGCTTCCAGCGCCGCGGCGTCAGCCTTGGCCTTGGCTTCGGCGGTCTGCTGCAACTGATCCAGTTGGGCCGGGGTCAGTTGCTCCAGGCGCAGCATCATGCGTTGAACCATCTCCCGGCGGCCTTCTTCCCGGGCTGTTGCGGCTTCCTGATCGGAGCCCACCAGGTTGTTGCCGTCGTGCATATAGATTTTCTGCACTTCAAGCTTGTCGCTCAGCAGTGGCAGATCGCCACGGCCACGGATGTCGTAGCTCAGCACGGTGGTGATCTGGTACTCGCCAGCACGACCGGCACCTGCGTAGCTGATGATGCGCTGGTTTTCCTGTTCATTGGTCAGGATCAGCTTGTAAGGCGCGCCGGTATAGACCTTGACGCCGCTGCCTTCCAGGACCTGGCGCAGTTGGGTCACGGTCGGACCGTAGGCGTTACGGGCGCTCAGGTCGAGTTCCTTGATCGCCAGTTCGTTGGTGCCGGTACCGCGCAGCTGGAAACCGCAGGCGCTCAACAGAACCGCGAGGCCCATCACCAGCAAGTTGCGTTTGATCATTGTGTTGCTCCCCTTGAAACCATGTGGGCCGGTCATGCGGCCCGAAAGGTTTTATTCGGCGCCAGGCTCACCTGGCGCCTGATCCAATTAGCTGGCGACGATGTTGACCAGTTTCCCGGGCACTACGATCACTTTACGAATAGTCAGGCCGTCGACGAAACGCAGCACGTTTTCGTTGGCGCGGGCAGCGGCTTCGACTTCTTCACGCGTCGCGCCGGCCGGCATTTCGATCTGGCCACGCAGCTTGCCGTTGACCTGGATGACCAGCGTCAGGCTGTCCTGCACCAAAGCGCTGTCATCCACCACTGGCCAGCCGGCATCGATCACAGGATCGGCGTGACCCAGCTTGTTCCACAACTCGTGGCTGATGTGCGGGGTGATCGGAGCCAGCAACAGGGTCACGGCTTCCAGGCCTTCCTGAACCAGCGCGCGATCCTGTTCGGTGCCTTGTGCGGCTTTTTCCAGCACGTTCATCAGCGTCATCACCTGGGCGATGGCGGTGTTGAATTTGTGGTGCTGGCCGACGTCCTGGCTGGCCTGCTTGATGGCCAGGTGGATCGAACGGCGAACGGCTTTCTGCTCGTCGTTCAGGTTGGCGATATCCAGTTTGCACGGCAGGCCCTGAGTGACGTGCGCTTGCGCCAGGCGCCAGACGCGCTTGAGGAAACGGTGCGAGCCTTCTACGCCCGAGTCGGACCATTCCGCGCTCATGTCAGGCGGCGAGGCGAACATCATGAACAGGCGGCAGGTGTCTGCGCCGAACTGATCGATCATCGACTGTGGGTCGACGCCGTTGTTCTTCGACTTGGCCATCTTCTCGGTGCCGCCGATTTCCACCGGCAGGCCGTCGGATTTCAATTTGGCGCTGATGACCTTGGCCTTGCTGTCACGCTCAAGCTCGACGTCCGCCGGGTTGAACCAGGTGTAGGCACCATTGGCTTCGCGACGATAGTAAGTCTCGGCGATCACCATGCCCTGGGTCAGCAGGTTCTTGAACGGCTCGTTGGAGCTCACCAGGCCTTCGTCGCGCATCAGCTTGTGGAAGAAGCGCGCGTACAGCAGGTGAAGAATCGCGTGTTCGATACCGCCGATGTACTGATCCACCGGCAGCCAGTGGTCGGCCGCGGATTTTTCCACCAGGCCGCCTTCATAATGTGGCGAGGCGTAGCGGGCGTAGTACCACGAGGACTCGACGAAGGTGTCCATGGTGTCGGTTTCACGCTTGGCAGGCTGGCCGCATTTAGGGCAGCTGCACTCGTAGAACTCAGGCATGCGTGCCAGTGGCGAACCGGCGCCGTCCGGCACCACGTCTTCCGGCAGTACGACCGGCAGTTGATCTTCCGGTACCGGCACGTCACCGCAGGTGGTGCAGTGGATGATCGGGATCGGGCAGCCCCAGTAGCGCTGACGGCTGATGCCCCAGTCGCGCAGACGGAACTGGGTACGCGAGGCGCCCAGTTGTTTCTTGATCAGCGCGACTTCAATGGCGTCGAAGGCGCCCGCGAAGTCGAGGCCATCGAACTCGCCGGAATTGATCAGCGTGCCGTGCTCGCCGTAGGCGTCTTGCCATGGCGTCGGGTTGGTGTCGCCGGAACTGGTGCGCACCACCGATTTCACCGGCAGGTTGTACTTGTGGGCGAATTCGAAATCACGCTCGTCGTGGGCCGGAACCGCCATCACGGCACCGTCGCCGTAGTGCATCAGCACATAGTTGGCGACCCAGACCGGCAGTTTTTCGCCAGTCAACGGGTGCTCGACGAACAGGCCGGTCGGCAGGCCTTTCTTCTCCTGGGTGGCGACGTCGGCTTCGGCCACGCTGCCGCCCTTGCATTCAGCGATGAACGCTTGCAGCTCAGGATTGTTCTGTGCGGCCAGGGTAGCCAGGTGATGCTCGGCAGCCACGGCGACGTAGGTCGCGCCCATGAGGGTGTCAGGACGGGTGGTGAAGACTTTCAGTGCACCTGTTTCGCCGATGGAGTCGACGTTGTAAGGGAACTGCACTTCCATGCCGCGGGACTTGCCGATCCAGTTGCGCTGCATGGTCTTGACCTGTTCAGGCCAGCCCGGCAGGTCGTCGAGGCTCTCCAGCAGCTCATCCGCGTAGGCGGTGATCTTGAAGTAGTACATCGGGATTTCGCGCTTTTCGATCAGCGCGCCGGAACGCCAGCCGCGACCGTCGATCACTTGCTCGTTGGCCAGGACGGTCTGGTCGACCGGATCCCAGTTCACGGTGCCGCTTTTCTTGTAGATCACACCTTTTTCGAACAGGCGAGTGAACAGCCATTGTTCCCAGCGGTAGTAATCAGGCTTGCAGGTGGTCACTTCGCGCGACCAGTCCACCGCCAGGCCCAGGCTGCGCAGCTGGGTCTTCATGTAGGCGATGTTTTCGTAGGTCCACTTGGCGGGCGCCACGTTGTTCTTCATTGCGGCGTTTTCCGCCGGCATGCCGAAGGCGTCCCAACCCATCGGTTGCAGAACATTCTTGCCTTGCATGCGCTGGTAGCGGGAGATCACGTCGCCGATGGTGTAGTTGCGCACGTGCCCCATGTGTAGCTTGCCGCTGGGGTAAGGGAACATCGACAGGCAGTAGTAAGTCTCCTTGCCTGGCTGTTCACTGACTTCAAAGGACTTTTGCTCGTCCCAGAACGACTGGGCGGCGGCTTCGATTTCACGGGGCTGATATTGTTCGTGCATGGCTACTTTTGAACTGAATAGGGGTGGCCTAATCCTCTTCAATGCGACGCTGGACGGTGAACGCGCCAATTCGGCGTTTCGGTGTCCAGACGAGCTGGAAGTGGAGTTACAGGAAGCGCCGTAGCATACATGACCGCACTCTATCGAGGGAAACCCTGATTAGTGCCGCGCGTCATGCTAAAACCGCTGCGAGGGCCGTTGGTCGCGGCGTTCAGCCGGTTTGTTCATGGAAGCTAAGCTCTAACTGGGGAGTAGGTCTTATCTTCCAATGAGGTGAGGGATGGTTGAGTCACAGCAAAAAGCTACAAAACCGGAGCTGTACGAAAGGCTGATCGATCGTTTGGCCCTGGCCTTGGAAGCGGCAAAAACCGCTAGCCGGTTGCGCGACGTGCGCCCTCTGGAACTGGAACTGCGTGGCCTGAGCCCCGCAGAGTTTGCACTGGTCAAGGCGTATCTGGATCGCAGTGAGCGTGAGACGCATGGATGCTTGTCAGAGGCGGTAAAGCAACTAGACGCACCACGTTCAGCCAAAATCATCTGGCTCAAGGACAAAGTTCAGGGCAGAGACGCGGTAAAGGTCCGGTCTTTGCAGTTCAAATAGGGCACAGAGTCATGCTCCACGCATTTTTGAAGAATAGTCCTTCCGTATCGATTGTCGCATCGCGCCAACCCACTTAGGCTTCGGGCATCTCCGGGAGATGCTCGATGCCTTTTCGTTATTTCGTAAAACAACTTCTTTTGCCACCCGGCATTCTCTTGCTGCTGCTTTTGCTTGCCTGGTGGTTGCGTCGATCGAGGCCGAGGCTTGCCGGTGCGTGTTTTGCGCTGGGGTTAGGCGGTTTCTGGCTGATGAGCCTGCCGGTGGTGGTGCAGTGGAGCGCGAGGCTGCTCGAGCGTGAGCCGGCACTTGCCCGCGAAGAGTGGACAGTGCTGGGACAGCGTGCGGACGCCATCGTGGTCCTCGGCTCGGGCCGCGAGCGCGGTGATGTGGCCTGGGGTGCAGACCAGCCCACAGGCGTCGGTCTGGAGCGCCAGCGCTTTGCCGCGCGGCTGGCCAGGGCTTCCGGCCTGCCGCTACTGACCAGCGGCGGCCTGCATTACGGCGGGCCGCCCAGCGAGGCGCAGATGATGGCTGACTCTTTGCGTGACGATTTTGGCGTGACCGTGCGCTGGCAGGAAGGGCGCAGCCGCACCACCTGGGAAAATGCCCGGTTCAGCGCCGAGGTGTTGCTGCCTCAGGGCGTCAAGCGCGTGGTGCTGGTGACTCAGGCCTGGCATATGCCACGAGCGGTCTGGAGCTTTCGCAAGGCCGGGTTTGAAGTGGTGCCGGCGCCGGTAGGCTTTCTGGGCGGCGACCACGCGCGGCCACTGGGTGGCTGGATGCCGGAGTTCAAGGCGATCTGGCAGAACGGGCAATTGATGAACGAGGCGGTGGGGCAGGTCGGTTATTCGTTGTTTTACCGATAACCCAATGGTTGCCCGCGCCCTGTAGGAGCTGGCTTGCCAGCGAAAGCGTTGTGTCAGGCAACATTGATGTTGAATGTGAGGGCCTCATCGCTGGCAAGCCAGCTCCCACAATAATTTCGGTAGCTCACGAATACTGCATACACCCACTGACCCTGTGGGAGCTGGCTTGCCAGCGATGGCGGTGGGTCAGGCGACATTGATGTTGAATGTGAGGGCCTCATCGCTGGCAAGCCAGCTCCCACAATAATTTCGGTAGCTCACGAATACTGCGTACACCCACTGACCCTGTAGGTGCTGGCTTGCCAGCGAATGCGATGTCATGGCGACCATGGCTTTCGCCGGCAAGCCGGCTCCTACAGGTTTGATGTGGTGTCAGTTCAGACGGTCTTGGCCATCCGGCTGGCAATCAGCGCCCAGCCAAACAACAGCACGCAGACAATGATCAGCGGCCACGAACGCCATTGCAGGTACGGCGTCAGGTTGTGCATCGGCACCACTTCGCCATATAGGA
Source organism: Pseudomonas sp. S2_H10 (assembly GCF_054668285.1). NCBI lineage: Bacteria > Pseudomonadati > Pseudomonadota > Gammaproteobacteria > Pseudomonadales > Pseudomonadaceae > Pseudomonas > Pseudomonas sp. S2_H10. The sequence goes on along the minus strand of NZ_CP162754.1, from coordinate 2,887,491 downwards.
TGCCGCGTTCGAACTGCGGGATCTGATCGGTGATCTGGCCGAACGGGTTGATCAGGCCGGACACGCCATTGTTGGTGGCGCGGATCATCCAGCGGCCGGCTTCCAGTGCGCGCATCTGCGCCATTTGCAGGTGTTGCAGCGGACCGATGGAGGTGCCGAACCAGGTGTCGTTGCTGATGGTCAGCAGCAGGTCGCTACGGGCGGCAAGGCTGGCGGCGAACTCCGGGTAAACCACTTCATAACAAATGTACGGAGCGATCTGATAACCCTTGGCCTGTAGTAGCGGTTGATCGGCCGGGCCACGAGCGAAGTCCGACATCGGCAGGTCAAAGAAGGCGATCAGCCCGCGCAGCACGTCCTGCAAGGGGACATATTCACCAAACGGCACCAGTTTTTGCTTCAGGTAAGTGCCGTCGCCTTCACCGGCAACGGTGATGCCGTTGAAGAAGCGCTTCTCATGGCGTACCTCCATGCGCACCGGGACGCCGGTTATGAAGGCCGATTTACGCTCGGCCGCGAAGTTACCCATCATGCTCAGGTAGCCCTCGGCAGACTCCTTCAGCACTGGAATCGCCGTTTCCGGCCAGATCAGCAGGTCGGCGCGCTTTGAGCTGAAGCTCATGTCGCGGTACAGCGCCAGTTGCGCGTTGAGCTGCGCCGGGTCCCATTTCATGCTTTGTTCGACGTTGCCCTGGATGGCGGCAACGCTCAATGGCGGGCCCGACGGGCTGGTCCAGGCATGGTGCTTGAGTGCCATGCCGGCCAGCCATGGACCGACCAGCAACAATACACCGGCAGCAATGAAGCCTTTGCGCCCCGTGCGAACGAGGCGCAAGCCGTTGTAGATCAATGCCGCTGTCAGGGCCAGGGTAAAGGAAATCAGCCACATCCCGCCGACGGGGGCGAGCCCGGTCAGCGGGCCGTCGAGCTGGCTGTAGCCGGAATACAGCCACGGGAAGCCCGTCAGGAACCAGCCACGGAAGGCTTCCTGGCCGACCCACAGCGCCGCGAAGGCCAGGGCGTCGGCCAGCGGCGCCTCATTGCGGCGCAGCCAGCGCGCCCAGATCCAGGCGGGCAGGGCAAAGAACCAGGCAATCGCCGCCGTGAAGAGCAGCATCAGGAAACCGGCCAGCAGCACTGATGCGCCGCCGAAGTGGTGAATGCTGTAGTAGATCCAGCTGGTGCCGGCACCGAACAGGCCGAAACCGAAACACCAGCCGCGACCCAGGGCCTGGCGTGGGCTCAGCTCGCGCAGACCGGCATAGAACAGGCCGACGGCGAGCAGTGCCAGTGGCCAGATATCGAACGGCGCCAGGGCCAGTGTGGTGATTGCACCGGCCGCCACGGCCAGCAGGTTACCGGGCCAGCCGGGGCGGGTTGTCCAGCGCATTTCAATCCTTAGCGAGCAATGGGCGTCAGGCGAAGCAAGTGAATCCGACGGCTGTCGGCGTTCAGGATGCGGAAACGGTAGGGGCCGATTTCAGTGATTTCGTTACGTTTTGGCAGATGCCCGAACGCGCTCATCACCAGGCCGCCGACGGTGTCGAACTCATCGTCGGAGAACTCGCTGTCGAAAAACTCGTTGAAGTTCTCGATCGGCGTCAGGGCCTTGATCAGGAAATCACCGCTGGGCAGCGGCTTGATGTAGCTGTCTTCTTCGACGTCGTGTTCGTCTTCGATGTCGCCGACGATTTGTTCCAGCACGTCTTCGATGGTGACCAGGCCTGCCACGCCGCCGTACTCGTCGATGACGATGGCCATGTGGTTGTGGTTGGCGCGAAATTCGCGCAGCAGCACGTTAAGGCGCTTGGATTCCGGCACGAAGGTGGCCGGGCGCAGCAGGTCCTTGATGTTGAAGCTGTCGCCGTTCTCCTTGAGGATCAACGGCAGCAGATCCTTGGCCAGCAACACGCCCATCACGTCATCGTGGCTTTCGCCGATGACCGGGTAGCGGGAGTGGGCCGAGTCGACCACAGCAGGCAGGAACTCGCGGGGTGTCTGGTTCGCCTTGATGCTGATCATCTGCGAGCGCGGGACCATGATGTCCCGCACCTGCAGGTCAGCCACCTGGATGGCGCCTTCGACGATGGCCAGCGCTTCGCTGTCCAGCAGTTTGTTCTGGTGTGCATCGCGCAGCAGCTCCAGCAGCTCCTGGCGGTTTTTCGGCTCGTGGGCAAAAGCCTGGGTGAGCTTACCCAGCCATGACTTCTGCCCGTTGCTCGATCGATCTTCGCTCATAGCGATTACTCTGAATCCTTTGTTGTTTCGGTAGGGAATGCGTCGGTTTCGTCGTCCGCGTACGGATCGGGAAAGCCCAGTTCTGCAAGCAACGTTCGTTCCAGTGCTTCCATCTCTTCGGCTTCGTCGTCATCAATATGGTCATAACCGAGCAGATGCAAGCAGCCGTGGATCACCAAATGTGCCCAATGGGCATCCAGCGCCTTGCCTTGCTCGGCAGCTTCACGCTCGACCACGGCCACGCAGATCACCAGATCGCCCAGCAGCGGGATGTCGAGGAACTCATCCGGCACATCGGCCGGGAATGACAAGACGTTGGTTGCGTAATCCTTTTGCCGCCAGGTGTGGTTCAGCTCGCGTCCTTCGGCTTCGTCGACCAGGCGAATGGTCATCTCCGAGTCGGCGCTGCGCTGGCGCAAAGCCAGTTCGCACCACTGGCGGAACTCGGCTTCGCCGGGGGCGGCGGCTTGGGTAGCGATTTGCAGGTCAAGCTCAAGCATCGCGGCGGCTATCCTTGGCGGCTGCATCGTCGGCCGCTTTGGTTTCGAAGCGCTCATAGGCTTCGACAATGCGCTGTACCAGCGGATGGCGCACGACGTCCTTGGGCTGGAAGTGCGTGAAGCTGATCCCCGGCACGTCCTTGAGCACTTCGATCACATGGTGCAGGCCGGACTTGGTGCCGCGCGGCAGGTCGACCTGGGTGATGTCCCCGGTGATGACGGCCGTGGAACCGAAGCCGATCCGGGTCAGGAACATCTTCATTTGCTCGACCGTGGTGTTCTGGCTTTCGTCGAGAATGATGAAGCTGTTGTTCAGCGTACGGCCGCGCATGTAGGCCAGCGGCGCAACTTCGATCACCTGGCGCTCGATCAGCTTGGCGACGTATTCGAAGCCGAGCATTTCGTAGAGCGCGTCGTAGAGCGGGCGCAGGTACGGGTCGATTTTTTGCGACAGGTCGCCGGGCAGGAAACCGAGTTTTTCACCCGCTTCGACCGCCGGGCGCACCAGCAGGATGCGACGGATCTGCTCGCGCTCCAGTGCGTCCACCGCGCAGGCAACGGCCAGATAGGTCTTGCCGGTACCGGCCGGACCGATGCCGAAGTTGATGTCGTTGCCGAGAATTTCCTTCACGTAGCGCAGCTGATTCAAGCCGCGGGGGCGAATCATGCCTTTCTTGGTGCGCAGGGCAACGGACGGCTCGGCGGGGGAGTGGTTGTCCAGCTGTTCGACGGCCGATTCCTGCAGGAACAGGTGCACCATGTCCGGCGACAGCTCGGTACCCTTGGTTTCCCGGTACAGGCGGCGCAGAAGGTTTTCCGCGGAGGTGGTGTGTTTGGGTTCGCCGATCAGCTCGAACTGGTTTCCGCGATTGCGGATCTCGATGGTCAGGCGCTGTTCGATCAAGCGCAGGTGCTCGTCGAATTGCCCGCACAGATTGGCGAAGCGACGAGCTTCAAAAGGCTCGAGGATGAAACGATGTGGTTCTATGGGTGCGTTCAAGGTCGTATTTAGCCGCCCTGGGGCAATAGTGATGAATCAAGGATAGCGCCAGTGGCGCGGGTGCGAAAGCTCTTAAATGGATCAGCCCATTCTCAAGAACAATGCAGTTCACTGTGGGAGCTGGCTTGCCAGCGATGGCGATGTAACTGGCGACACCATTGTCGGGCTTGCTGGCCCTATCGCTGGCAAGCCAGCTCCCACAGGGATCGGTGTTACTGAATTAGCGAGCCGCGCAGCGAGTGCGGTTGCGCGGCATCGATGTGCACATCCGCGAACTGGCCGATCAGGGTCGGATTGTCGCAGCGGAAGTTGACGATACGGTTATTCTCGGTCCGGCCTTGCAGCTCGCCCGGGTCTTTTTTCGAGTAATCGGTTACCAGAATGCGCTGGATCGAACCGACCATTTGTCGGCTGATCTCGAAACCTTGCTGGTTCAGGCGATGCTGCAGGGCATTCAGCCGCTCTTTTTTCAGCGCTTCCGGGGTGTCGTCGGCGAGGTCGGCGGCCGGAGTGCCCGGGCGCTGGCTGTAGACGAACGAGTAGGAAAAGTCGAAACCGACGTCGGCAATCAGCTTCATGGTTTGCTCGAAGTCTTTCTCGGTCTCGCCCGGGAAGCCGACGATGAAGTCCGAACTGATGCAGATCCCCGGCACGGCAGCGCGCAGCTTGCGCAGTTTGGATTTGTATTCCAGCGCGGTGTGGTTGCGCTTCATCGCGGCGAGGATGCGGTCCGAACCCGACTGCACCGGCAAGTGCAGGTGCTTGACCAGTTCCGGCACGTCGGCGTGGGCCTGGATCAGGCTGTCGGAGAATTCCAGCGGATGCGAGGTGGTGTAACGGATGCGGTCGATGCCATCGACTGCGGCGACCACGCGGATCAGCTCGGCCAGATCCGCCAGGCGCCCGTCATGGGTAAGGCCGCGATAGCCGTTGACGTTCTGCCCCAGCAGCGTCACTTCGCGTACACCGTTTTCGGCCAGGTGAATGATCTCGGCAAGCACGTCGTCGAACGGCCGGCTGACTTCTTCGCCTCGGGTGTAGGGCACAACGCAGAAGGTGCAGTACTTGCTGCAACCTTCCATCACCGACACATAGGCGCTCGGGCCATCGATGCGCGGCTCGGGCAAATGGTCGAATTTTTCGATTTCCGGGAACGAGACGTCGACTTGCGGCAGTTTGCTGGTGCGCGCGGCGTCGATCATTTCCGGCAGGCGGTGCAGGGTCTGCGGGCCGAAGACCACGTCGACGTACGGCGCGCGATCGCGGATGGCGGCGCCTTCCTGGCTGGCCACGCAACCGCCGACGGCGATCACCATGTCCGGGTTGGCCAGCTTCAGTTCACGCCAGCGACCGAGCTGGGAATAGACCCGGTCCTGTGCCCGTTCGCGGATCGAGCAGGTGTTGAGCAGGATGACGTCGGCGTCTTCGGCGCGGGCGGTGACTTCCAGGGCCTGGTGTTCGCCCAGCAGATCGACCATGCGCGAGCTGTCGTACTCGTTCATCTGGCAACCGTGGGTTTCGATGTAAAGCTTCTTGGCCATGGAAAGAGTCATCACGTGATTCAAAGAACCGCGCATTATAGGGAACATGTACCCAGGTTCCTACCGCTGCGCGTCCGATGGCTATGCTATAGTTCGCGCCCTCATTTTTATCCCCCGATGTGTTGCTCGCCTGCCATGACCAAACGTGAAGCTCCAATCTACAAGGTGATTTTCCTCAACCAGGGCCAGGTGTTCGAAATGTACGCCAAGCAGATCTATCAAAGTGATCTGTGGGGCTTTCTGGAAGTGGAAGAGTTCGTCTTTGGCGAGCGCACGCAAGTGGTCGTCGATCCGAGCGAGGAAAAGCTCAAGGCTCAGTTCGAAGGCGTGGTGCGCAGTTTTGTGCCGATGCATTCGATCGTGCGCATCGACGAAGTCGAGCGTCTGGGGACGCCGAAAATCAGCGAAGCCCGTGGCGCGGTCGGCAATGTCATGCCGTTTCCGATGCCGATGCCTGAGAAGTAAGCAGCGCTGTCAGGGAAGAGGTGCGAAAGGCGTACGCCCGTCAGCGCTCTGCAATTCCATCAAATATTTACGGAATATTTGCCCGAGCACCTGGGTGGCGACTTCGAGTTCTTCGCGGGGCATCTTTTCGGTGACTTCGTCGGCAGTGTCCAGTGCATCTTCAGCACCGTTGACCGCGGCCATTTTCAGCAGGATGTATGCCTGAACATTGTTAGCCGGCACGCCTTCGCCGTGGAAGAACATGGTGCCGAGCTTGAATTGCGCCTGGGCGTGGCCTTGCAGTGAAGCTTTTTCGAAAAAGCTCAGGGCTTGATTGAGGTCGCGCGGTGCGTTTTTGCCTTCGTAGTAGAACTCACCCAACTCGTATTGCGCTTGCGCATCCCCTTCATCCGACGCTTTCTGGCAGGCGGCGAGCGCCTGTTCCAGGTCTTGCGGCTGGGTATTGAGGGTGCAGCGACCCATCGCTGGGATTAACAACGAGTTGCCGCCTGCTTGTGCTTGCGCGAGCAGGGGCTGAAGAAGCAACAGGCAGCCCAGTGCAAGGGTGCGGCCGGTGCGGTTCATGGGAATCGACTTACCTCTGAAGGGCGCGCGGACCCATCGAGGGATCCAATAAGCGCGCATTATGAAATAAGCAGGGCCAACCTTACAAAGTCTTTACTCGTTTTTCTGCTGCGCGGGAAATATATCTCCCGTTTTGCGGGGGATTTTTGCTGAAACTGTAGGAATGCAGGCGGGCATGTAGGTGAAAGCTGACGCTGGCCGTGGCCAACGTCAGCGCTACAGCGTTACTTCAAGGCAGCGAAGGCACGCTCGGCGGCGTCCAGGGTCAGCTTCAGTTCGGCTTCGCCGTGGGCGATCGAAGTGAAACCGGCTTCGAAGGCACTCGGTGCCAGGTACACGCCACCTTCCAGCATCAGGTGGAAGAAACGGCCGAACAGGGCTGCGTCGCTGGCCATCACGTCATCGAAAGTGACAATGTCGTCGGCGCCGCTGAAGTACAAGCCGAACATGCCGCCGGCCTGAGTGGTCACGAACGGAATGCCGGCCGCATCGGCGCGCTGTTGCAGGCCGTCGAGCAGGCGAGTGGTGTAGTCGGTCAGCTCGGCGTGGAAGCCCGGGCGGCTGATAAGGCGCAGGGTGGTCAGGCCGGCGGCCATCGCCAGCGGGTTGCCGGACAGCGTGCCGGCCTGGTAGACCGGGCCCAGCGGAGCGATGCGCTGCATGATTTCCCGCTTGCCGCCGAAGCAGCCGACCGGCATGCCGCCACCGATGATCTTGCCGAAGGTGGTCAGGTCCGGCGTCACGCCGTAGTACGCCTGGGCACCGCCGAGGGCGACACGGAAACCGGTCATCACTTCGTCGAAAATCAGCACCACGCCGTGCTTGTCGCACAGGGTCCGCAGGCCTTCGAGGAAGCCCGGTGCCGGCGGCACGCAGTTCATGTTGCCGGCCACTGGCTCGACGATGATGCAGGCGACGTCCTGGCCGACTTCGGCGAGCATGGCTTCAACGGCATCGATGTCGTTGAAGGGCAGGGTCAGGGTGTGTTTGGCGAACGCTGCCGGTACACCGGCCGAGCTCGGTACGCCTTGGGTCAGTGCGCCGGAACCGGCCTTGACCAGCAGGCTGTCGGAGTGACCGTGGTAGCAGCCTTCGAACTTGATGATGCTGTCGCGGCCGGTGAAACCACGGGCCAGGCGAATGGCGCTCATGGTCGCCTCGGTGCCGGAGCTGACCATGCGCACCATTTCCATCGACGGCACGAGCGAGCAGACCAGGTCGGCCATCTGCGTTTCCATCTCGGTCGGGGCGCCGTAGGACAGGCCATGCTCAAGCTGTTTGCGCACGGCGTCCAGTACGTCCGGGTGGCTGTGGCCGAGGATCATCGGGCCCCAGGAACCAACGTAATCCACATAGCGCTTGTCGTCTTCGTCGGTGACGTAGGCGCCTTCGGCGTGCTTGAAGAACAACGGCGTGCCGCCGACGCTCTTGAACGCGCGAACCGGCGAGTTCACGCCACCGGGAATGTGTTTCTGGGCATTGGCAAACAGCGTTTCGGAACGAGACATGATCGGGCTCTCAAATCAGATTTAAAGCTTAAATGGAAAACAGTTCGTTGAAGGTGCGGGCGCGGCGGGTCACCTCAGCCGTGTTCTCGGCACCGAACAGGCCATGCACCACCGCCAGCAGATCGACGCCATGGGCCACCAGTGGGGCGGCGTTATCCAGGGTGATGCCGCCGATCGCGCAGATTGGCAGGTGCAACTGCTTGCGGGCCTGGTCGAGCAGGTCGAGGCTGCAAGTCGGTGCGCCGGGTTTGGTGTTTGAATTGAAGAAGCGGCCGAAGGCGACGTAGCTGGCACCTTCCTTGGCGGCCTGTTCGGCCAGTTCGAGCTGCGCGTGGCAGGTCGAACCGATGATCGCCTGGCGCCCGAGCAGTGCACGGGCAGGAGTCAGCGGGCCATCAGTCTGGCCCAGGTGCACGCCCACGTTCAGGCGTGCAGCCAACTCGGCGTCGTCGTTGATGATCAACTGCGTCTTGTAGCGTTCGCACAGCCCGCGCAAGGCTTCGGCTTCACGCAGGCGGCGGGCCTCGTCACTGCTCTTGTCGCGGTATTGCAGCAAGGTGACGCCGCCTTCCAGCGCCGCCTCCACGTACTTGAGCAACTTGCCGTCCAGCAAATGACTGTCGGTAATGGCGTACAGGCCACGTAGTTTCATCGGACAAGCCTCACCGCAATGCAAATAGAAGTTACGAACAGAAATCCAGTGGCAAGCGGCGCGGTACAAACTGGCCTTTGCCCAGTTGCTCGGCGTCACGCAGGGTGCGCCACGTGTAGTTAAGCGCGGTCTGCACGGCACTGGCGAGATTTTCGCCCTGGGCCAGACGACCGGCCAGCGCGCTGGCCAGGGTGCAACCGGAACCGTGATAGCTGCCTGGCAAGCGCTGGCAGGTAAAGGTTTCGCGCAGGCCATCGCGGCTGTACAGGCGGTTGTGGATTTCGGTTTCGTCGCCATGGCCGCCGGTGATCAGCAGGTGTTTGACGAACGGCAGGAGTTTTTCAGCGCACTCGTCCGCGGTGCCTTCGGGCAGTTCGGCGAGGATTCGGGCTTCGGGAAGGTTGGGGGTCGCAATGATCGACAAGGGCAGCAGGCGTTCGCGCATGGCATAGCCGACTTCGTCCTTGCCCAGGCGTCCGCCGCCGCCGGCGCGCAGCACCGGGTCGCAGACCAGCGGCAGGTGCGGGTGCGCCGAAAGCAGTTCGACAACGGTGTCGACCATTTCCAGCGAACCGAGCATGCCCAGTTTGACCGCCGCGACTTCGGAATCGTTGAGTACGGCATTGGCCTGGGCCAGTACCCACTCACGGTCGAGGACACGGAAGTCAGTGACATTGACGGTGTCTTGCACGGTCAGCGCGGTGACGGCCGGAGCCGCATGGCAACCCTGAGCGAGCAGGGCTTCGATATCTGCCTGCAAGCCGGCGCCACCACTTGGGTCGTGGCCGGAGAGACAGAGGACAACGGGGCGTGAGCTGTAGATATTCATGGTGCGCGAGCTTACCACCAAACCTGTTTTTCGGGTGTTGTGGCGGTGCGGTTAATCGATACATTGTGGCGAGGGGGCTTGCCCCCGTTGGGTCGCGAAGCGGCCCCCCATAACCTGCCTGGTTCAACGCCTTGGCGGGTTTCACGACTGCTGCGCAGCCGAACGGGGGCAAGCCCCCTCTCCACAGTGACTTGCCAACCACAAAATGCCTTCCCGGAGCTGCTCTGAGACGCCCGTACTAGAGCCTCCGGATGAAAAGTTTCAATGGTGTTTAATGGCCATCAACGGCTATGCTAGAGTGGATCCAAACCAATAACAGGTGATACCGGTTTTACGTCTGCTCAAAAGGAATGGGGGGCTTCCTGACAGAACCGGACAGGCCACGCTGGGGCTTCAATGCGCTATTTGCTGATGTTGCTGTTGTGTTTGCCCCTCCTGGCAAACGCCGTCGAGTTCGATGAGTTCACTCAAAGCCTCCCCTTGGGCCGAACCCTGCAGGTCTACGAGGACGCAGGTGGTCAGGCAACCATCGCGGATATCCGTGCGCAAGCGGCGGCCGGCAACTTCAAGGCGCACCACAAGGACACGCTCAACGCCGGGTACTCGCGTTCGGTGTTCTGGCTGAAAATCGACCTGCATTACCGTCCGGCCAATCCGGCGGCGCAACGGACCTGGTTGCTGGAACTGGCCTATCCGCCCCTCGATCATCTCGATCTCTATTTGCCCGATGCGGCCGGCAACTATCAGTTGGTCAGGCGGACCGGCGATGCCTTGCCGTTCGCCAGCCGCGAAATTCGCCAGAACAACTATCTGTTCGACCTGACGTTCAAGCCTGACCAGGCGCAAACCCTGTTCCTGCGCTTGCAAAGCGAAGGCTCGATCCAGGCTCCGGTCACTTTGTGGTCAAGCACCGCCTACCTCGAAGAGCAGCCCGTGCGCCTCTATGTACTGGGGCTGATCTACGGCGTGCTGCTGGGGATGCTGGTCTACAACCTGTTCATCTACCTCAGCGTGCGCGACACCAGTTACCTCTACTACATCTTCTATATCGCCTCGTTCGGCCTGTATCAGCTGTCGGTAAACGGGGCGGCCGTGCAGTATTTCTGGCCGGACAATCCATGGTGGGCCAACGCCGCTACGCCGTTTTTCATCGGCTGTGCGGGGCTGTTCGGCAGTCAGTTCGCCCGCAGCTTCCTGCAAATGGCTACCCACAGTCGCTGGCTCGACCGCTTGTTGTTGGCGCTGGTTGCCTTCGGTGCGCTGGTGATCGGCCTGTCATTGATGACCAGTTATGCCCTGGCCCTGCGCCTGGCCACGGCGCTGGCACTGACGTTCACCGTGGTGATTTTTGCCGCCGGGATCTTTGCCTGGCTGCGGGGCCTGCGCGTTGCGCGATATTTCATCATTGCCTGGTCGGCGTTTTTGCTCGGCGGCATCGTCAATACGCTGATGGTACTGGGCTACCTGCCGAACGTATTCCTGACCATGTATTCCAGCCAGATCGGCTCGGCCATCGAAGTGGCGTTGCTGTCCCTGGCGCTGGCCGACCGCATCAACGCCATGCGCGAGCAGCAGGCGCAAACGCTGTTCGACGCCAGCCAGAAGCTTGAAGTGCTCAACCAGCAACTGGCTCGCAGTAACAAGCTCAAGGACGAATTCCTCGCCACCCTGACCCATGAACTGCGCACCCCCATGAACGGTGTGATCGGTTCGCTGGAGCTGATGCAGACGGTCGAAATGGAGCCGGAACTCGAGCAGTATCAGCAGACGGCTTCGGGCTCGGCGCGGGACATGATGCGCATGGTCAACGGCATCCTCACCCTCACCGAATTGCAGGCCGGCAAACTCAAGGCCTCGGCCGACACCTTCAGCTTGCGCGGCATGGTCGAGGCACTGCGCACGCAGTTCGAGGGCAACGCATCGGGCAAGTCGCTGGACTTCAAGATCGACGTGGCAACCGGGGTGCCGGATCGCTTGCACGGCGACAACCTCAAGATTGCGCAATGCCTGGAATGTTTGCTGGATAACGCCATCAAGTTCACCAAGGTCGGTGGCCTGGCCCTGCGGGTGACCGGCAAGGCCATTGAGCCCGACCGGCTGGCGTTGACCTTTGCGGTGATCGACACCGGCATCGGCTTCACCGATCTGGGGGAGGCCACGATGTATCAGCGGTTCTTCCAGCTCGACGGTTCGATGACCCGTGAATACGGTGGCCTGGGTGTTGGCCTGGCGATTTGCCGACAGTTGGTCGAATTGCTCGGTGGGCGCCTGACACATCGCTCCGAACCAGGCCGTGGCAGTCGGTTTCAACTGGATGTGGAGGTCGGGCTGCCGGTGGCCCAACGTCCGGTGACGCCGTTGATGTCCCGGGACTTTCCGCGCCTGCGCTTGCCTGGGGATTGTGCCGTGCTGTTGGTGGATGACAACGGCGTCAGCCAGTTGGTGATGCGCGGCATGTTGCTCAAACTGGGTTTTCGCATACGCACGGCTGACAGCACCGATGTCGCGCTCGATCTCTTGCAGCGCGAAGTGTTTGACGCGGTGCTGGTCGATTGTCAGTTGCCGCTTCAGGACGGTGAGTCGCTGTGCTGCCGCATCCGCGAGTTGCCGGGATATGCCGAACTGCCGTTGTTCATGATCGCGCTGAGCGGTGACCGAGAACGCTGCCCGACCGGCGCGCTGATCGATTACTTGAGCAAACCGGTGAAATTCGAAGACTTGCAGGCCGCGCTCTACCGTCGCGTGCTCTGCCCGCAGCAGGGCGAAAGCGCCGACAGTTAGGCGGATATGACACTTTGATCGGCCGAGGGGCGGTGCTTAACTGAATTCCCTTGGCCGACCAAAGGAGCCCTGTCATGAACCTGCATCAGTTCGCCGAAACCCACGAAGTCACCAACCAGCCACCTTCACTGGATGGCGCCAACCTGTACCGCATCGACTTGCCGTTGCAGGAATGGTCGCGACGCTTCGGGGCGGGCTGGGCCGAATCGCGGATCGACGCCTATGGCGCACTGGCCGGTGGCCCGTTGATGGAGGCCGGGTTCCTCGCCAATCAGAACAAGCCGGTGTTCAACAGCCATGACCGCTTCGGTCATCGTATCGATCTGGTGGAATTTCATCCGGCTTATCACCAATTGATGCGCACGGCGGTGGAGCACGGCCTGACCTCGCTGCCCTGGGCACACCCGCAGGACGGCGCCCATGTCGCCCGCGCTTCGATGTCGTATCTGCACAGCCAGGCCGAAGCCGGCAGTGGTTGTCCATTGACCATGACCTTCGCCAGTGTGCCGGCCATGCGCCTGCAACCGGACCTGGCGGAAAAGTGGCTGCCGAAAATCCTCGCCACCGAATACGACCCGCGCAACGTCGGCATGGCCCACAAGGCCGGGGTCACCATCGGCATGGCCATGACCGAGAAACAGGGCGGCACCGATGTGCGGGCCAATACCACCAAGGCTTATCCGGTCGGTGCCAGCGGTCCGGGCCAGGCTTATGAGCTGGTGGGGCACAAGTGGTTTTGCTCGGCGCCGATGTGCGACGCCTTCCTGACACTGGCGCAGACCGACAAGGGGCTGACCTGTTTCCTGCTGCCGCGCCATCGTCCGGACGACACGCGCAATCAGTTCTACATCCAGCGTTTGAAGAACAAGCTCGGCAACTGCTCCAACGCTTCCAGCGAAGTGGAGTTCCGTGGCGCGCTGGCGTGGATGGTCGGTGAAGAGGGCCGAGGCGTCCCGACGATCATCGAGATGGTCGCCATGACCCGCTTCGATTGCATGGTCGGGTCCAGCTCGCTGATGCGCCAGGCGCTGACCCAGGCCAGCCATCATTGCGCGCACCGTTCGGTCGGCGGCAAGCGGCTCAGCGAGCAGCCGTTGATGCAGAACGTGCTGGCGGATCTGGCGCTGGAAAGCGAAGCCGCCCTGGCATTGAGCCTGCGCATGGGCAAGGCGCTGGATCATCTGGATGACTCGCAGGAAGCCAGGTTCGCCCGGCTGGTGACGGCAGTGGGCAAGTACTGGATCTGCAAACGAGCCCCGGCGATGATCAACGAAGCGGCTGAATGCATGGGCGGCGCGGGTTATGTCGAAGACAGCATCCTGCCGCGGCTTTACCGCGAGGCACCGGTGAATTCGACGTGGGAAGGTTCCGGTAACGTGCAGTGCCTGGATGTGCTGCGAGCCCTGTCGAAAGAGCCGGGTGTGCTTGACGCACTGTTCAGCGAGTTGGGCGATGGCCATGGCGACAAGCGCCTGGCTGCGCATATCCATCAATTGCAGGTGGCCTTCAAGGACACCAGCGACATTCAGTACCGTGCCCGGCAATTGACTGAAGATATTGCTCTGGGGTTGCAGGCGAAGTTGTTGCTGGAAGCGGGGAATTCGGTGGTCAGTGATGCGTTTATTGCCAGTCGTCTGGGCGGTGGCGGCCGGGTCTACGGCGCATTGCCACGCGGGCTGGATGTGGAAGCGATTGTCGCCCGCTCGACGCCACAGGGTTTCTGATCACGACTGACCCGGCACCGCAAACCCTGTGGGAGCGAGCTTGCTCGCGATGACGGATTAACATTCAGCAGTGATGTTGACTGATACGCCGCTATCGCGAGCAAGCTCGCTCCCACAGTTGTTCTTTGTACTCAGTCAATGCCACTGTTCCCGTGAAGCGACGATGCAGGCAAGATGAAGGTCTGCAAGTCAGAACACAGGATGCTGATCGTGACCGAAGCTTTTATTATCGTTCAAACCGCCGAGCAAGCCGTGGATCGGCTTGCACACTTGCACCATCGTGCAACCACCGCGTTGAGTCAGGCGCTCAAGCGCTACCTCAAGGACCGCGTCGAGCCCGATGCCGAACAGCGCTCGATGTTCCGCTATCCCGAATTGCGCCTGACCTATCACTGTCAAGGCGAAGTCCCGCAGACCACTCGCGCTTACGCCAAGGTCCAGTTGCCGGGCACTTACAGCGTCACCGTCACCCATCCATCGGCTTTCCGTAAATACCTGCTGGAACAACTGGTTCCGCTGATGCACGACTTCACCGTGACCGTGGAAGTCGGTGTCAGCCAGCAGAACATCCCGTATCCGTATGTGGTCGAGCAGGGCGATGAACTGGCCGGCTCCGGCGTCACCGCTGCCGTGCTGGCACGGGTGTTCCCGAGTACCGACCTGTCGGCCGCGACCGACGGCATTGCCGACGGTTTGTACGACTGGGAAAACACCGATCCGCTGCCGCTGGCCCTGTTCGATGCCGCCCGGGTGGATTTCTCCCTGCGCCGGCTGGTGCATTACACCGGCAGCGACTGGCGGCATGTGCAGCCGTGGATCCTGCTGACCAACTATCACCGCTATGTCGACCAGTTCATCGTCCACGGCCTGGAGCAATTGCGCAGCGACCCGCGTTTTGTGCGCATGGTCCTGCCGGGCAACGTGATCATCGAAAAGAGCATGGATCACGGCGAAGCCTCGGCGATTGCCGCCGGCGTGGTCTGGCACCGCTACCAGATGCCGGCCTATCACCTGATCGCCACTGACGGCCACGGCGTGACCCTGGTCAACATCGGTGTCGGCCCGTCCAACGCCAAGAACATCACCGACCATCTGGCCGTGCTGCGTCCGCATTGCTGGCTGATGATCGGTCACTGCGGCGGCCTGCGTCAGTCGCAGACCATCGGCGATTACGTGCTGGCCCACGCCTACATGCGTCGCGACGGCATTCTCGACCGGGTGGTGCCGCCAAACATTCCGATTCCGGCGCTGGCCGAAGTGCAGATGGCGCTTCAGCAAGCGGCGGCCAACGTCACCGGCGAGAAGGGTGACGAACTGAAGAAACGCCTGCGTACCGGTACCGTGCTGACCTACGACGACCGCAACTGGGAACTGCGCTGGGCCCAGGAGCGGCCGCTGATCAACCTGTCCCGCGCCGTGGCGGTGGACATGGAAAGCGGCACCATCGCAGCCCAGGGTTATCGCTTGCGGGTGCCGTACGGCACGTTGCTGTGCGTCTCGGACAAACCGCTGCACAGCGAAATCAAGTTGCCGGGCTCGGCCAACGCCTTCTATGAACGCGCGGTCAGCCAGCACTTGAAGATCGGTATCGAGGCGGTGGATCTGTTGCGCACCGAACTCAACTCGCTGCACTCGCGCAAACTGCGCAGCTTCGACGAGCCGCCGTTCCGCTAACGGTTATCATGGTCATTTGGCGGTCAGGGCACTAGCATTAGCAGCCCTGACCGTTAGATGTTCTCTTCGCCATGTCCCGTCCTCAACGCCCCGTTTCCCGTCGCCCTGGCGCGAAACCTTCACCTTCAGCCCCGCGTCGTGTCGCCAAGGCACCACCGGCCGAGCCGAAGCTGATCCTGTTCAACAAACCTTTCGATGTGCTGACGCAATTCAGCGACGGCGAAGGGCGCGCGACGCTCAAGGATTACATCGATGTACCGGGAATCTATCCGGCCGGACGGCTGGACCGCGACAGCGAAGGCTTGCTGCTGCTGACCAACGACGGTCAGTTGCAGGCGCGCATCGCCGACCCGAAACACAAATTGGCCAAGACCTATTGGGTGCAGGTCGAGGGCGAGCCGAGTGCCGAACAATTGCAGCGTTTGCGTGACGGCGTTGAATTGAATGACGGCATGACCTTGCCCGCCGAGGCGCGGCAACTGGACGAGCCCGAGCTGTGGCCACGCAATCCGCCGGTGCGCTTCCGTAAAAGCGTGCCGACCCGTTGGCTGGAGTTGGTGATTCGTGAAGGGCGCAACCGCCAGGTGCGGCGCATGACCGCTGCGGTCGGCTTGCCGACCTTGCGTCTGGTGCGGGTGAAGATCGGCGACTGGACGATCGAAGGGCTCGACCAGGGCCAGTGGAAAGAAGTACCGGCGCGCTTATAGGGCGCCGGATTCGATCAGGCCGATCACCACGCTCTTGATGATGAACGCGGCCACGCCCAGGCCCAGCACGAAGAACAGAATGAACGAGCCAAAGCGCCCGGCCTTGGATTTCTTCGCCAGATCCCAGACGATGAAACCCATGAAAATGATCAGGATCGTGACCAGGCCGGTCATCATCCATTCTTCAAAAACTGCAGGATCCATCGAACATCTCCAGCGCGGACGAGGCTAAAAGGGCGCGGGGAGTATACGCCCGGCAGGCTGCGTGCAGTATTGACCTGCGTCGGTGTGTCGCAGTCATTCGTCGCCTGTGCCGGCCCCATCGCTGGCAAGCCAGCTCCCACAGGTTCAGCAGTGTTCACGGAATTTGTATACGACACGGACACTGTGGGAGCTGGCTTGCCAGCGATGGCGTACTTAGCTGCGCAGATGAGTCAAAGGCAGTTCGGTGCTATTCAACACCTGATTCAACACAAAACTCGACCGCACGCTGGTCACGCCTTCAATCCGCGTCAGATGCCCGAGCAGCAGTTTCTGGTAGTGATCCATGTCCGGCACCACGACCTTGAGCTGATAGTCGGCGTCCATGCCGGTCACCAGGCTGCATTCCAGTACCTGCGGCAAAGTGCGGATGGCCTGTTCGAAATTCTCGAAACGCTCCGGGGTATGTCGGTCCATGCCGATCAGCACGTAGGCCGTCAGGCTCAGGCCGAGCATCTTGCGGTCGAGCAGGGCGACCTGACGGGAAATGTAGCCGTCGTCTTCCAGTTGCTTGACCCGCCGCGAGCACGGCGAAGGCGACAGGCCGATGCGCTCGGCCAGCTCCTGGTTGGAGATGCGCGCGTCGCGCTGCAATTCCGCCAAAATACTCAGGTCATAACGGTCGAGCTTGCTCATCAATCAGTCCTTTGTCGTAACTATTGCGGCGGATTATGTATCCGGGGTTAAAAATTGCGCAAGTGATGTTTAATTGAGCAATCTTCGCAATCCTCTGCCGGCGCTCCGAGCCTATTCTTATCACCAGAATCACTGCTCGGACAAACAGTCCACTGCGACTCGCCCAATCAGGCCAGCCGCGGCCGCCACCCCCACCGGGGATGTGCCGGCCCCCGAGCTACACACTGTCCAGAAGACGGCGTGAGGTGAGCCGACGTCATAAGCGTCGAGCCAGGACGAAGTTCTCCAAGGGGAGGCCGACGGGTCTCCCCTTTTTCTTGCGTGGAATTTACCCCCCGTCCTCAATAAATAAGTTGCGTGACTGATAACCTGTTGCAGAACCGGCCACTGCTTTCCCAGTCTTATGTACAGGCCCTAACCCGCAATGAGGAAAAGCATGAAATCGCGCATCTGGCGTTTGGCCGGTGTTGGTTTGCTGTGTGTCAGTGTCACCGCGCAAACGCTGGCCGATGAGCCGCAGAACCGAGGCCATGATGGCGGACAGCACGGCCAGGATGGGCGTCAGGGTGGTAACCAGGGTGGTGATCAGGGCCGTGGTGGCAACAACCAGCCACGTCCGCAAAACAACCCGCCACAGAATCAGCCGCGCGCGCAGAACAACGACAACCGCCAGTACGAGCACAACGGTCAGAACCAACGTCAGAACAAGGGCCAGGGGCAGGAGAGTCCAGCACCGGATTTCAACAGCCGGGTTCGCTCACCACCGCCACCGCCGCAGGCGCCGGCCACTGACATGCCGATCCAGCCCCGCCCCGACACCGTGCGCCAGACCCAGCAACCGCAGCGCGGTTACTACCAGGATCAGCCTCATCGCAACGATAACAACCAGCGCTGGAACGGCTATGTCGGTGCGCCGAACAATGACAATCACTGGGACGGACGCCCGAGCGGACGCGGTAACGGCTGGGGTCCGGGCCCCAGGTATCGCCCCGGCCAGGTGATCGACCGCTTCCCCGAGCGTAACTACCGCGTGCCTTACCGTGGCATGGATTACTACTATTCCGGGGGCTACTGGTATCGCCCGCTGGGCCCGCGTTATGAGGTGGTAGCGCCACCGCGCGGAATTCGCGTCAGCTACCTGCCTGACTACGCCGAACAGGTGTGGATCGGCGGGGCGCTGCTGTTCCTCGCGGCCGGTTCGTATTACGCCTACCAGGAGAACACTCGGGATTACATCGTGGTCGAGCCGCCGGTTGGCCAACCGCAATCGCAACCACCGGCCGCCAGCAATGGCTATGACGTGGAAGCGTATCCGGCCAACGGGCAGTCGCAGGAGCAGGTCAGCCGGGATGGCTACGAGTGTTATCAATACGCGGTGCAGCAGAGTGGTTTCGATCCACGCACCGCCACCTACCAGCCAGACCCGTCGGTGGTGCAAGCCTATCGACAGGCCCAGGGCAACTGCCTGAGCAGTCGCGGTTATCAGGTGAACTACTGAGCCCGGGCGGCTTTCACCACTTCCTGCGGGTCGGCGTGCACCAGCACTTCGGCTCGCGGGTAGGTGTTGTGAATGGCTGCGGCCGCCTGATCGCTGATGCCGTGGGCGACTGACAACGTCAGTTCCCCCGGCAACTCCAGGTGCAACTGCACAAACCACTGGTTGCCGGATATCCGCGTGCGCAGGTCATGCGCACCCAACACGCCGGGTACGCCGCACGCCAGTTCCAGCATGTGCTGGCTGACATCCGGTGGCAGTTCCTCATCCATCAATACTGCAAAACTCTCCCGGGCGATCTGCACCGCGCTCCACAGGATATACGCGGCGATGCCCAGGCCAAACCAGGCGTCGACCTGATCCCAGCCGAACCCGGCCAGTATCAGCGCCAGCAAAATGCTGCCGTTGAGCAGCATGTCCGAACGGTAATGCAGCGAATCGGCACGCACGGCATTGGAGCCCGTCGCCTTGATCACCCGATGCTGCAACATCAGCAAGGCCAGGGTCAGGGCGAGCGAGAACACAATCACACCGATGCTGATCCACGGCGCGCCGATCGGTTCGGGATGTTTCAGCCGATCGTAGGCCTGCAACGCAATCAGCACCGCACTGCCGCCGATGAACAGCGCCTGGGCCATGCCCGCCAGAGACTCGGCCTTGCCGTGCCCGTAGCGATGATCATCGTCGGCGGGGCGCAGGGCGTAATGCACCGCCAACAGATTGAGCAACGACGTGACGCCGTCGAGTGCCGAGTCGGTGAGCCCGGCGAGCATGCTCACCGAACCGCTCAGCCACCAGGCGATGGCCTTGGCGACGATCAACGTGCACGCCACCGCCACCGAGGCACGGGTCGCCAGCCGCAGCAGGCGGGCGTGTTCGGAGCTGGAGGTCATAGGGCAATCGTTCCTTGAAGAGTCCGTTGGCGCGCAGTGATTACGCGGCCGGTTGCAGGCCGAACATCGCCAGTTGCTGGGCGCTGCCCTTGCTCTGGATCAGGCGTGGATCGTCCAGCGGGAAGCTGCGGCCCAGCTCGCTTTCCAGAATAGTCTGCAACTTGCGGTTATCGACCTTGCCGTCGGGGCCGATGGCGTTCTTGAGTTTTTGCGGATCGACCTGCGCGGTCTTGCCTGGCTCGAAGTAGATCGCGCCAGTGGCGAAATCCACGGCAAACGCGATCAGGCCGGGGATGATGTAGAACAGCAGGCCGACGGCGTCGAGCACGGCAATGGCCGGGTCGATCTTGCCTTCGATCTGGCCACGGCGATCGGGGTAGAAGATCGAACCGCAGGCGGTCACTTGAGTCAGCAAGGTTGCGACCAGAACACCGCCAATCAGGCGAAAGGGAGCACGCATTTGAAATCTCCTGAGTAGAACGCCAATAACGTTACTGGTTAGAGCCCAGACTACGCCAAACAGTTCGCCGTTATACTCGCCGCTCTGTATTGGAGCCAGCATGATTTCTTTGCCGATCGATGAAGTTTTACCCGCCCTGCGTGAAGCCCTCGCTACACGCCACGAAGCCGTGCTCGAAGCGCCGCCAGGCGCCGGTAAAACCACCCGCGTGCCTTTGGCCTTGCTCAACGAGGCGTGGCTGGCCGGGCAGACCATCCTGATGCTCGAACCCCGCCGGTTGGCCGCACGCGCAGCAGCGGAGCGCCTGGCCAGCGAGTTGGGGGAGAAGGTCGGCGAAACCGTGGGCTATCGCATTCGGCTCGACAGCAAGGTCGGCCCCAATACCCGCATCGAAGTGGTCACCGAAGGCATCCTCACCCGGCGCCTGCAGGATGACCCGGCGCTGGAAGGCGTGGGCCTGCTGATCTTCGACGAGTTCCACGAACGCAGTCTCGACGCGGATCTGGCCTTGGCCCTGAGCCTCAATGGCAGGGAACTGTTCCGTGACGATCAGCCGCTGAAAATCCTCTTGATGTCGGCCACGCTCGAGGGCGAGCGCCTGTCCGGGTTACTCGACGACGCACCGATCCTGCGCAGCGAAGGGCGCATGTTCCCGGTGGCGATGCGCTGGGGGCGGCCGTTCCAGGCAGGTGAATTCATCGAGCCGCGGCTGGTGCAGACCATCCTCGAAGCCTTGAACGACGAGACCGGCAGCGTGCTGGTGTTCCTGCCGGGGCAGGCAGAAATCCGCCGCGTGCATCAGCAACTGGCCGATGCCTTGGGCGAAAACACTCAGGTTCTGTTGTGTCCGTTGCACGGTGAACTGGACCTCGCCGCGCAACGGGCCGCGATCGATCCGGCACCGGCGGGCGAGCGCAAAGTGGTGCTGGCCACCAACATCGCCGAGACCAGCTTGACCATCAATGGTGTGCGCGTGGTGATCGATGCCGGGCTGGCGCGGGTGCCGCGTTTCGACCCCGGCAGCGGCATGACTCGCCTCGACACCCAGCGCATTTCCAAAGCCAGCGCCACGCAACGTGCGGGCCGGGCAGGGCGGCTGGAACCGGGCGTGTGTTATCGCCTGTGGTCCCAGGATCAGCACGAGCAACTGGCGGCCTACGGCAGTGCGGAAATTCTTTCCGCGGACCTCGCCGGGCTGGCTTTGCAACTGGGACGCTGGGGTGTGACACCCGGGCAACTGGTGTGGCTCGACGTGCCACCGGCCGCCGCTTATGCACAGGCCCAGGACCTGCTCGAACGCCTGGGCGCACTGGAGGGCGAAGCGCTGACCCGCCACGGCCAGGCCATGGCTGAACTGCCTGCGCATCCGCGCATCGCGCATTTGCTGTTGCGCGGTCAGGCGCTGGGGCTGGCGGACATGGCCTGCGACGTCGCGGCGCTGCTCGGCGAGCGCGATATCTTGCGCGGTGCCGGGGCGGACCTGCACAGCCGACTGGTGCTGCTGTCCGGCGAAGAGCGTGCTGCACGTGGCGCACAGGGCGGGGTGCAGCGCGCACGGCAACTGGCGCGGCAATATCGTGGTTACCTGCGCGGCAAAGCCTCGGCGCCGGTCAGCGATCCCGACCATCCACGCTGGCTCGGCGCCTTGCTGGCGCTGGCCTATCCCGACCGGGTCGCCCAGCAGCGGCGTGCCGGTGGCGCGGAATACCGTTTGGCCAACGGTCGTGCGGCACTGTTCGCCGAAGCCGACAGCCTGATGAAGCAACCGTGGCTGGTGATTGCCGATCTGGGCAGTCGTCAGGGGCAGCGTGAGGAACGGATTTATCTGGCGACGGACTTCGACCCGGCGCTCTTCGATTCAGTGCTGGCCGAGCAGGTGCGTTGCGTCGATCAACTGGATTGGGATGAGCGTGAAGGCGTGCTGCGGGCCGAGCGTCAGCGCAAGGTCGGCGAATTGATCCTCAGTCGTGAACCGCTCACCGGACTCGACGAAAACGCACGCAGCCAGGCGCTGGTGAATCTGGTGCGTCGCAAAGGCCTGGAGCTGTTGCCGTGGACCCCGGAGCTGCGTCAGTGGCAGGCGCGGGTTGCCTTGTTGCGTCAATTGGACCTCGCCGCCAAGGGCGAGAGCGAGTGGCCGGATGTCAGCGACGCGGCGTTGCTCATAGGCCTGGAGCATTGGCTGATGCCGTATCTGGGCAAGGTTTCCCGGCTCAGTCACTTCGCCAACCTGGACCTGTCGAGCATCGTCCACAACCTGCTGCCGTGGCCGCTGCCACAGCGGCTGGACGAACTGGCGCCGCATCATTTGAGCGTGCCGTCGGGCTCGTCGATTCGTCTGGACTACAGTGAACAGCCGCCGATTCTGGCGGTGCGTTTGCAGGAGTTGTTCGGCCTGGCCGAGACCCCGCGCATCGCTGGCGGGCGACAAGTCGTGAAACTTCATCTGCTGTCGCCAGCACGGCGGCCAGTGCAAGTGACTCAGGATCTGGCGAACTTCTGGCGCAGCACCTACGCCGAAGTGAAGAAGGATTTGAAGGGGCGGTACCCGAAGCATTACTGGCCGGATGATCCTTTGGTGGCGGAGGCGACGGCGCGGATCAAACCGCGTAAGTAAATCAAACGTCGACCTGCACGCATACCTTGTAGGAGCCGGCTTGCCGGCGATGAGGCCCTTGAGACATGTACCGTCCTTGATGCCGCCATCGCTGGCAAGCCAGCTCCTACGAGCTTTCGGATTTGGCGGTCAGTTGTTCGCGGCAATAGTCAGCGAACAACTGCGCCGGTTTGGTCAGTTGCCCACGCTTGAGCCATGCCGCCACCAGCCCGGAACCGGTGACGTCTTCGGCGATGTCCACACACACCACTTTCTGCCCGTCGTAGGTGCACTCCGAGTGCGGCTTGGTCACCAGGATCGAGAATCCGAAGCCTTGGCCGACCATGCCGCGCACCATCTCGATCGATGGCGAGCTGAAGGCGATGCGCGGGGTCAGGCCCAGCTCATCGAACAGGCTGACGAAATAGGTCCGGCTCGGCTGCACGTCCAAAAGAATCATCGGCTCCAGGTACAGGTCCCGCAGCGACACTTGCGCTTGCTGTGCGAAGCGGTGATCCGCCGGTAGCAGCGCGTACGGTCGCTGCGCCGGCATCAGTGGTTCGGTCTGGATGGTGCCGTCCAGATCGTGCTCGTAGAGGATCGCCAGATCGAAGGCGCCAGACGTCAGGCCCTGCACCAGCTCTTGTTGCTCGCCGTCGCGGATGCGGATTTCCACCCCCGGGTACAACGCGGAAAACCCGGCGATCAATTGCGGCAGGTACAGCGGCGCGACGGTTTCGAAACAGCCGATATCGATCTGCCCGGATACCACGTCGTTGTCGGCCAGGGCGTTCTGCTCGAACTCCTTGGCCATGCGCAGCAGTTCCTGGGCCTTGCGGTAAAAGCGGGCACCGCTGGGGGTCAATGACACGCCCTGGGCGTGATGGCGGATCAGCAGTTGCACGCCGAAACTGTCTTCCAGACCTTTGATGGCCGTGGAGATCGAAGGCTGGGCGATGTAGAGCTTGCGCGAGGCCTCGGCGACGCTGCCGCACTCGACGGTGGTGATGAAGTATTTCAGTTGACGCAGATTGTAGGCAGCCACAGCAAACCTCGGGGGAGAACGGATCAGGCATCCAGGCAATTTGCGCGCCACCCCTATCCGCTCGGGTAGCGATTTGTCGTGGTTGAACAATAACCACATGCTGCGCCGGAAGGGAGATTGGCTACGTAGTTTTTTCTTGGCCTGCGAACACATTTTTACTGGTTTTCCACCGCTCGGGCCTGAGCGACTATCCAATACACAAGAATGTCCAACGGAGCATCTGAACGTGTTCGAGCTTGAGTATTGGCAACGCAAGGCCGCTTCCCTGCGGTTTCCCGACCAGGCCGTGATCGACGGCAAGCGCCATGCGGCGCAGTCGGGGCAGACTTTCGCCGCGATCAACCCCGCCACCGGCCAATGCCTGGCCAACGTTGCCGCCTGCGGCGAAGAAGACGTGAACGTGGCGGTGCGCAATGCGCGGCAGGTCTTCGAGGCGGGTACCTGGGCTGCGCGCTCACCGAGCGAACGCAAGCAAGTACTGTTGCGCCTGGCCGACTTGATTCTCGACAACCGCGAAGAACTGGCGCTGCTCGACTCGCTGAACATGGGCAAGCCCGTCGCGGATGCCTACAACATCGATGTGCCGGGCGCCGCGGGCGTGTTCCGCTGGTACGCCGAGAGCCTCGACAAACTCTATGATCAGGTCGCCCCGAGTGCGCAGAACGTGCTCGCGACCATCACCCGCGAAGCCCTCGGCGTGGTGGCGGCCGTGGTGCCGTGGAATTTCCCGCTGGACATGGCCGCGTGGAAACTCGCTCCGGCCCTGGCGTCGGGCAACTCGGTAATTCTCAAGCCGGCCGAGCAGTCGCCGTTTTCCGCTTTGCGTCTGGCTGAGCTGGCGCTTGAAGCCGGCGTGCCGGCAGGTGTGTTGAACGTGTTGCCCGGCCTCGGCGAGCAAACCGGCAAGGCCCTCGGCCTGCACCCGGACGTCGATTGCCTGGTGTTCACCGGCTCCACCGAAGTCGGCAAATATTTCATGCAGTACTCGGCGCAATCGAACCTCAAGCAGGTGTGGCTGGAGTGCGGCGGCAAGAGCGCCAACCTGGTGTTCGCCGATTGTCAGGATCTGGACCTGGCCGCGCAGAAAGCCGCGTTCGGCATCTTCTTCAACCAGGGTGAAGTCTGTTCGGCCAACTCGCGGTTGCTGGTGCAGCGCTCGATTCATGACGAGTTCGTCGAGCGCCTCAAGGCCCAGGCCGAACGCTGGTTGCCGGGCGACCCGCTGGACCCGTCGAGCGCCGCCGGGGCCATCGTCGACAGCCGTCAGACCGCGCGCATCATGACCTTCATCCAGCAGGCCGAGCAGCAAGGCGCGACCCGGATTTGTGGCGGTCGGCAGTCGATCTTCAACGGCTCGGACAACTTCATCCAGCCAACGATTTTCACCGGTGTGACCCCGGATATGCCGCTGTTTCGCGACGAAGTGTTCGGCCCGGTGCTGGCCGTCACGGCGTTCAACGATGAGGCTCACGCCTTGCAATTGGCCAACGACAGCGTCTACGGTCTGGCCGCTTCGCTGTGGACCGACGACCTCAACCGCGCCCACCGTGTGGCGCGACAATTGCGAGCCGGTACGGTGTCGGTCAACAGCGTCGATGCGCTGGACGTGACCGTACCTTTTGGCGGTGGCAAGCAGTCCGGTTTCGGCCGCGACCTGTCCCTGCATTCATTCGATAAATACACCCAGTTGAAGACCACCTGGTTTCAATTGCGCTGATAACAAAACGGAGAACTGGCGATGACCACACCACGTGAAACCCGCGACTACCAGGCCGCCGACGCTGCGCACCACATCCATGCGTTCGTCGATCAGAAAGCCCTCAACGACGAGGGACCACGGGTGATGGTCCGTGGCGAGCGCCTGCATCTGTGGGACAACGATGGCCGGCGTTACCTCGACGGCATGTCCGGGTTGTGGTGCACCAACCTCGGTTACGGGCGCAAGGACCTGGCCGCTGCGGCGTCGCAACAGCTGGAGCAGCTGCCGTACTACAACATGTTTTTCCACACCACCCACCCGCAGGTGATCGAGCTGTCCGAGCTGCTGTTCAGCCTGCTGCCGGCTCACTACAGCCACGCGATCTACACCAACTCCGGCTCTGAAGCCAACGAGGTGTTGATCCGCACGGTGCGTCGTTACTGGCAGGTGCTCGGCAAGCCCGAGAAGAAAATCATGATCGGCCGCTGGAACGGTTATCACGGTTCGACCCTGGCCGCGACGGCGCTGGGCGGCATGAAATTCATGCACGAAATGGGCGGCATGATTCCGGACATCGAGCACATCGACGAGCCGTACTTCTTCGCCCACGAAGGCAACCTGACGCCAGCCGAATTCGGTCTGCGCGCGGCACAGCAACTGGAAGCGAAGATTCTCGAACTGGGGGCGGACAAGGTCGCAGGCTTCATCGCCGAACCGTTCCAGGGCGCCGGCGGCATGATCTTCCCGCCCGAAAGCTACTGGCCGGAAATCCAGCGCATTTGCCGCAAATACGACGTGCTGCTGTGCGCCGATGAAGTGATCGGCGGCTTCGGTCGTACCGGCGAATGGTTCGCCCACGAGTACTTCGGTTTCGAGCCGGACACCCTGTCCATCGCCAAGGGCCTGACCTCGGGCTATATCCCGATGGGCGGCTTGATCCTGTCGAAGAAAATGGCCTCGGTGCTGGTGGAGCAGGGCGGCGTGTTTGCCCACGGCCTGACCTATTCCGGGCACCCGGTGGCGGCGGCGGTGGCGATTGCCAACCTCAAGGCGCTGCGTGATGAAGGCGTGGTGACGCGGGTCAAGGACGACATCGGCCCGTACCTGCAACAGTGCCTGCGCGAAGTGTTCGGCAAGCACCCGCTGGTGGGCGACATCCAGGGCACCGGCATGGTCGCGGCGCTGCAACTGGCCGAAGACAAATCCACTCGCAAGCGTTTCGCCAACGAGAACGACATTGCGTGGCGCTGCCGTACGATTGGTTTCGAGGAGGGCGTGATCGTGCGCTCGACTTTGGGGCGGATCATCATGGCGCCGGCGTTGATTGCCAGTCGTGAAGAGGTTGACGAGTTGATCAGCAAGACCCTGACAGCGATGGATCGTACGGCGCAGGAATACGGCCGGCTCTGATATTGCCGGAAGGTCCTGCGGACCTTGATCGCGGGCAAGCCCGCTCCCACAGGATTTATGTCGGCCGCAGAAATCGGGCACGACACCTGACCTGTGGGAGCGGGCTTGCCCGCGATTGCTATCGCCCATTCAATACATTTTTAACGCGTTGCACCCACCTCGGGCATCCCCGCCCACAGCGCCCTTTCCCGGTGCGCGCTAACGAGTTTTTTCATCGTTCGCATCGACATATTTCCTCGTTTTCCTGATCCCGCCCTTGGGCCACCATCGATCTCGCCAGCCCGCCGAATGCTGCCCGTCGAAGGGTCCCCGAGAGACCACAGGCCGCAGCCGATTCAGGGCTCGCCGTACTGCCCATGACAAAACTAAATCAACAGCTTTGGGAGTGCTCCATGATCAAGTCCTTGCTTACCCGCGTTGCCCATCCACTGGCGGTCACCGCCATCGCCGCGACGGTCGCCACCAGCGCCCAGGCCGGCACCCTGTCCATCGGTCATACCACCTGGGTCGGCTACGGCACCCTGTACCTGGCCCAGGACCTTGGCTACTTCAAGGAAAACGGTTTGACCGTCGAGTTGCCGGTGGTCGAAGAAGCGGCGATGTACATGGCCGCACAAGCGTCCGGCGAGTTGTCCGGCTCGGCGTCGACCATCGACGAGGTGCTCAAGTACCGTCCGCAATTCTGCTTCAAGGCCGTGGCCGCACTGGACGACAGCCATGGTGGCGACGGCGTGCTGGTGGGCAAGGACGTCAAGAGCCTGCAAGAACTCAAGGGCAAGGCAGTGGCGGTGAACGAAGGTTCGACCTCGCAGTTCTGGCTGTCCTATCTGCTGAAGAAACACGGCATGAGCATGAGCGACATCACCGTGCAGAACATGACGGCCGACGATGCCGCCACTGCCTTCATCGCCGGTCGCGTTCCCGCCGCAGTGACCTGGGAGCCGCACCTGTCGATGGTTCGCGACAAGCAGCAGGGCAAGGTGCTGATCGACAGCAGCAGCACACCGGGGGTGATCGTCGACGTGGTTGCACTCAACTGCAGCGTCATCGAAAAACAGCCGGAAGACGTCAAGGCCCTGGTGGCCGGTTTGTACAAAGCCGTGCAGTACACCAAGGATCATCCGCAGGAAGCCTACAAAATCATGGCCAAGGGGGTTGGCGGTTACCTGGCCGATCCGAAGGAGCTGGAAGCTGCAGCGCAAGGCGTGCGTTTCTACGATCAGGCCATGAGCGAAAAACTGCTGGGTTCGCCGGGCAAGCCGGGTGACAGCGCGCCGCTGATCAAACTGGCCAACGAGACCGCCAGCGAGCTGCAAGGCAAACCCTACAACGTCAGCAATGACGACCTGATCGACAACCGCTTCGTCACCCCGCTCTAGGAGGCTGCATGTTCAAGCGCAATTCGTGGCTGAGCCGTTGCATCACGCCCAAGACCGGTTTGCCGGTCTCGGTGATCTGGAGCGCGAGCGGTTTGGCCTGGGTGCTGTTGGTCGGCCTGTGGGCCGGCTTGTCCTACGGTGGCGTGGTGCCGGGCATGTTCCTGCCGACGCCGGGCGCGGTGGTCGAGGCCGCCGTGCGCCTGGGTCGCGACGGCACCCTCGGCCAGCATGTGTGGGCCAGCGTTGAGGTGGTGATGGTCGGCTTCATCGTGTCGTCCCTGGTGGCGGTGCCGCTGGGACTGCTGATGGGCAGCTTCCGCATCGTCCAGGCGTTCCTGGAACCGTTGGTCAACTTCATCCGCTATTTGCCGGTGACCTCGTTCGTACCGTTGTTCATCCTGTGGATCGGTATCGGTCTGGAGCAGCGGGTGTCGGTGATCATCTTCGGCGTATTCTTCCAGCAACTGGTGATGATCGCGGACGTGTCAAAAGGCATCTCCAAGGACCTGATCAACGCCTCCTACACCCTGGGTTCCAACCGTCGTGATGCGGTGCTGCACGTGATCGCTCCGGCTTCCTTGCCAGGTGTGCTCGACACCCTGCGCGTGACCATGGGCTGGGCCTGGACTTACCTGGTGGTGGCTGAACTGGTCGCCGCTTCCAGTGGCCTGGGTTACCTGAGCCTCAAGGCCATGCGTGGCTTCCAGGTGGATGTGATTTTCCTCGCCATCGCGATCATCGGCCTGCTGGGCCTGGTCACCGATCAACTGTTCCGTTTCCTTCGCTTGAGGATCACCGCATGGGCTCAGTAACCGCCGCCACTCATCGTTTTGTCGCCCCCCAGGTTGTCCCGGTGAACGCCCCTCGGCTGAAGGTGGACAAGGTCAGCCTGCGTTACAAGAAACCCGATGGCGGAACCTTTACCGCATTGGAGGAAGTGTCATTCGAAGTGCCGGACCAGCAATTCGCGGTACTGGTCGGACCTTCGGGCTGCGGCAAGTCGAGCCTGCTGTACCTCACCGCCGGCCTGGCCGAACCGACCTCGGGCGAGATTTACGTCGGCGGCCAACAGGTGGAAGGGCCGGGTGCGGATCGCGGCATGGTGTTCCAGAGCTACACGCTGTTCCCGTGGCTGACGGTGCGCCAGAACGTCGAGTTCGGCCTCAAGCGGCGCGGCATGCCGGCGGCGGAGCGCAAAGACATCGTCGACTACTACGTCAACGAAGTGGGCTTGAGCGGCTTTGCCGACAACTACGCCAAGCAGTTGTCCGGCGGCATGATGCAACGCGTCGCCATTGCCCGTGCGCTGGCCAATGATCCGCAGATCCTGCTGATGGACGAACCCTTCGGCGCCCTCGACAGCCAGACGCGCCTGCAAATGCAGCAGTTGTTGCTGCGGGTGTGGGGCAACAGCAAGAAGACCGTGTTGTTCGTGACCCACGACATTGACGAAGCGATTCTGCTGGGTGACCGGGTGTATGTGATGGGCGCCAGGCCGGGGCGGATCAAGCAGATTCTCGATGTGCCGATCGAACGTCCGCGCAACCTGGACATGGTCATGGAGCGCTCGTTCATCGAGATGAAACGCGAGATCTTCGGGCTGCTGCATGATGATCTGGAAGAGGTGCATTAAAGCCGATTCCAGCCCGTGCACCATCCCTGTGGGAGCGAGCTTGCTCGCGATTGCAATTTGTCATTCAGCATAGATGTCGACTGACACGACGCCATCGCGAGCAAGCTCGCTCCCACAGGTTTTGTGTCTGGCTGGAGTGAGGTGTCAGGGCGCAGCCGGCAACAGAAACCGCGCAATCACCGGCAGGTGATCGGAGATACGCAACGTATCGTCCTGCCGCACCATGGCCTCCACCCGTTTGATCCGCGGACTGTAGAACAGGTAGTCGACGGTCCGGTCCGGGCCGTTCAGCCCGGTGTCGTTCGGGTAATGCGTCAGCCAGCGCTCGCGATTGATGCCACTGGCCTCGTTGTTGGTCGGGATCATCGGGTATTTGTCCCACAGCAAGTGCAGCGGGCTGTCGGCGGAGAAGGGCGTGCGTTGTGCATCGGGCAGGCGTCGATACTGGCCAAGCGGCAACAGGTTGAAATCCCCACCGATCAGCCACGGCGTGCCACGGCTTTCGAATCTGTCGAGCGTCCTGGCCACGGCGTCCACCTGTTTTTGCAGGATATTGCCGGCCCGGGTCGCACGCTCCAGATGGGTATTGAGCACGGCAATTTGCCCACCGTCACTCAAGGGCAGGTAGCTCACCAGCAAGGCGTTCCTCGGCTGGAACTGGCGGCTGAGAGGATTGCCCGAGGCGACGGGCAGTTGCAGGCGTTCGGCATGTTCGATCTGGTAACGGCTCAGGGTCGCCAGTTGCCGGCCAACGCTGCCGAAGATGTGCGGGTTCGGTACGAAGTCGGCCTTCCAGTCGAAGGCGCTGGCGCTACATGGATACAAGTCGGCGAGCCGTTCCTGCAGCAGCTTGAACTGGTGCTGGTAATCGCTGGCCTTGGCGCCGTCGTCCAGTTCCTGCAGCAACACGATGTCCGGTTGCTCGTCGCGAATCACCCGCGCCACTTCGTCGAGGCTGAAGGCCATGTCTTCCGGTGTGGGGCGTTCGTCGGTACCGGCGGCCAGGTCATTCCAGAACACGTAACGCTTGCCGGCCAGGTACTGGACGTTCCAGGTCATCACCTTCAACGCCTGCCCCGGGACCAGGGTGGGTGCCTGGTCGCTGCAACTGACGGGTAACACTTCTTTGGCGTCGGGGCGCCAGGTCAGGCTGTAGATCATCACGACGGCCAGGCCGATCGCAATCAGCAGGCCCAGCAGGGTGTAGCGCAGTAGACGGGTCATGGCTCGGCTTAATAGCGTTACAAAATTGCTCTCGAGCATACCCGAGAGCGAGGGTCGCGCCCAAGGTCAGAGCGGGTTGTCATTGCTCTCGGGCAGCGGGTTGATCAGCATGAACAGGCGGAACAGCACCACGCTGGTAAACAACTGCAGGAAGCTGTGGGCGCTGTCGATCAGCACTGAAACCACCGGGTTCTGAGGTTCCGGGTACGCCGCCAGCGTCATGCCCTTGAGCAGCCACAACGGCCCCATCACACACAGAATGCACAGCAGGATGCGCAGGAAGTGACCTTTGGTCACGCGCAGGCTTTCCTTCATGGCCGCCAGCGGCGCCAGGCCGCGCAACACCAGCAGGTATTCGCCAAACGCCAGGGTCACCATCAGGTAGATGCCTGGCAGGAAGTACAGCGACAGGCCCAGCAGAATCAGCACCGTATTGAGCGCCGTCAGCAGGGCGAAGCGCGGCCACAGGTAGGCGGACCTAGACAGCAGCTCGCGGTTGCTCGGCGATTCGCCCCGGCTGCGGGCGTCGAGAAACAGGATCAGCGCGGCGGTGTACAGCGGGTACACCAGCAAGCCGACGATCACGCTGATGCCGGGGAAACTGTCCGGCTCCGTGGAGTGGTCGACCACTTGTTGCAGCAGCGCCTCGAAAATCACCAGCGGCAGGCACAGCTGCACGATCTGGCCCAGATTGCGCTTGAAGAAATACAGGGAGTCACGCAGCACATCTAACGGATTCATCAGTCGGTATCGCAGGTTGGAAGCAGTGGTCCACTTTAACCGATCAAGTGCTCGGGGACGCAAACGTAAACGATCGGTAAAGGTCATTGAAACAACTTGTTTCAGCCTCCATTAAGGTCGGGCGCCTTATCCTCACTGGAAAAGCGCATTGATTTCCCCCGGCAATCTACGAGGTCGCCATGAACAGCGAAGAACAAACCCTGATCGATGGACTGTTTTCCCGGCTGCAGCAGGCCGAAACGGACTCAGCCCCGCGCGACGCATTGGCCGAGGCGCGGATCAAGGAACACCTGACGCGCCAGCCAGCGGCAGGTTATTTCATGACCCAGGCGATTCTGGTGCAAGAGGCGGCAATCAAGAGCCTCGATGAGCAGAACAAGCAACTGAACGGGCAAGTCCAGCAGTTGCAGGCCGAGCTGCAGCAGGCCAAGGCGCAGGCGATCCCGGCTCCGGCACCCAGCAGTGGTGGCTTTTTGTCGAGCATCTTTGGCGGCGCTTCCCGTGATCCACAACCGGCACCCACCCAGAACGCACCGCCGCCCAGCGGCGGCTGGCGTGAGCCGGGACGCTCGTCGTTCGGTGCGCAACCGCCACAGCAGAACTTCGGCGCGCCACAGCAAAACTTTCCACAGCAGGGCTATGCACCGCAGCAGCAGGCTCCGGCAGCGGCCGGTAGCAGTTTCCTCGGCGGTGCGCTGAAAACCGCTGCCGGCGTGGCGGGTGGCGTGATGCTGGCTCAAGGCATCAGCAGCCTGTTCCATCACAATCAGCAACCGGAAGTCGTCGAAGTCATCAAGGAAGAGCCGGCCCAGGTCAACGACCAGGGCAACAATGGCTGGGGCGATGACCAGCGCATGGCCGGTAATGATTCCTGGAGCAACGATCAGGGCGGGTTCAGCGACGCCGACTACAGCGATGACAACTCATCGTTCTTCGGTGGCGACGACGATTCCTTCGTCTGACACGCCATTCGTCCGGAGCGCAACCGCGCTCCGGGCCGATTATTCGCGGAACAATCCTTTGGGCTGGCATACTGGGCGACTTTTCGGGCCCGGGGCCTGATTCCGCCTTGAGGAATACCGGTGAAAAAAATCGCAGTGTTCGCCGATGTCCAGAACCTCTACTACACCGTGCGTCAGGCTTATGGTTGCCACTTCAACTACGCCGCGCTGTGGGCTGACATCAGCAAACAGGGCGAGATCGTCGAGGCCTACGCCTACGCCATCGACCGCGGCGACAGTAAACAGCAGCAGTTCCAGCAAATCCTGCGCAACCTCGGTTTCACCGTGAAGCTCAAGCCCTACATCCAGCGCAGCGACGGCTCGGCCAAGGGTGACTGGGACGTGGGCATCACCCTCGACATCATGGACGCCGCCGACCATGTCGATGAAATCGTCCTGGCCTCCGGTGATGGTGATTTCGACATGTTGCTCGAGCGCATCATCAGCAAACACGGGGTACAGGCGGTGGCCTACGGCGTGCCGGGGCTGACGGCCAACTCGCTGATCCGCGCCGCCAGCCGCTACGTGCCGATCGAAGGCGCGTTGCTGCTCAAGAATTGATTTTTACGGAGTTGAACCAGGTTTGGAACGCATAGCAGTCATCGACTTTGAAACCACCGGGATCTCCCCGAGCAGCAGCTGCCGGGCCACGGAAATTGCCGTGGTGATCCTTGAACAGGGGCGCATCGTCGAGCGTTACCAGAGCCTGATGAACGCCGGTGTGCGCGTCCCGGGCTTCATCGAGCAACTCACCGGCATCAGTAACGCCATGCTGCGCACCGCGCCGCCTGCCGAGCAGGTGATGAACGAGGTCAATGAGTTCGTCGGCTGCACGCCGTTGCTCGCGCACAATGCCGCGTTCGACCAGAAGTTCTGGGACTTCGAGCTCGGGCGAATCAAACGCACCCGCTTGCAGAACTTTGCCTGCTCGCTGCTGTTGGCCCGCCGCCTGATGCCCGCCGCGCCGAACCACAAGCTCGGCACCCTGACCACCTTCGCCAACCTGCCCAACACCGGCAAGGCCCACCGGGCCATGGCCGATGCCGAGATGGCGGCCAACCTGACGGCGCACCTGGCCGAAGAACTGCGGCAGAAGCATGGCTTGCGCGAACTGTCCCATGACTTGCTGTGCAAGTTGCAGAAAGTGCCGGCGGCGAAAGTGGGCGAGCACCTCAAGCGCTATCGCGGGTTCTGAATTCACCAAACATCCCCTGTGGGAGCGAGCCTGCTCGCGAAGGCTATTTACCATTCAACATTGATGTCGACTGATACTCCGCTTTCGCGAGCAGGCTCGCTCCCACATTGGATCTGCTGTTGTCTTGGGTTTACTTGCCATTCCCTTCGATATGCCCCAACGGCACCCGCTTCTCTATCGCACTCGACAACACGATCGACGTCTTGCTGAACCCGAACGTAGCAATCCGGTTGATCAGTTCTTCCAGCTCCGGCATCGAGCCCACCGCCGCTTGCATGATCACGCACGGGTCGCCGGTCACCCGATGGCATTCGGTCAACTGCGGGATTTTGATCAGGTCGTCGTAGGCTTTCTGGTTGCCGTGCTGGTTCAGGCGCAGTTCGATCACGCACTGGATCGGCAGGCCGAGCTTGGCCATGTCGACTTTCGCCTGATAGCCGGTGATCACCCCGCTGGCTTCGAGCTTGGCCACGCGCTCGGCCACCGCCGGGGCGGACAGGTTGACCTTGCGCGCCAGGTCGGCGTAGGACGCGCGACCGTTTTCCAGCAGGGCGCTGAGCAGCATGCGGTCGTACTTATCCATCGGGGTGACTCCTGAAAATAGCCGACTTTCGAAAACACGGTTTATAGCGCTGAACTCCGTGTTTTGAAAAGTGTACTGGCGCTTTAAACAGGTTTTGTAACTTATTTTCCGACACTAGCCTTTCTAGAATAGCCGTTCACTTGTCTTTGCCTGTGAGCTGCCCCCATGTCCGGTCTTCGTCGCTTTCCCTTACCCCTGATCGCTGCCTTCTTCGCCTTGTACGTGATTTGGGGCTCGACTTACCTGGTGATCCGCATCGGTGTGGAATATTGGCCGCCGCTGTTGCTCGCGGGGATCCGCTTTGTCATTGCCGGGACCTTGATGTACGCCTTCCTGCGCTGGCGCGGGGCGCCTGCGCCGACCTGGGCGCAATGGAAAGCTGCTGGCATCATCGGGATCTTGTTGCTGGCGTGCGGCAATGGCGCGGTGAGTGTGGCCGAACACACGGGCGTCGCGTCGGGCGTGGCAGCACTGGCAGTGGCGACGGTGCCGCTGTTTACCTTGCTCTGTGGATATTTCTGGGGCGCGCGTAATACCCGTCTCGAATGGGCCGGGATTGTCCTCGGGCTGATCGGCATTGCCATGCTCAACCTGGGTTCCAACCTGCAATCGAGTCCATTGGGTGCGGCGTTATTGATTTTTGCTGCGGCGACCTGGGCGTTTGGTTCTGTTTGGAGCAAACATTTGCCGCTGCCCCAAGGCGCGATGGCCAGCGCCGTGGAAATGCTGGTGGGTGGTGTGGTGCTGTTGATCGCCAGTGCGGTCAGCGGTGAACACCTGGAAAAGGTGCCGCCGATCGAAGGCTGGGCCGCGCTGGCGTACCTGACCGTGTTCGGGTCGATCATCGCCTTCAACGCCTACATGTACCTGTTGAAGCACGTGCGTCCGGCCGCGGCCACCAGCTATGCCTACGTCAACCCGGCGGTGGCGGTGTTGCTGGGGATCGTGTTTGTCGGCGAAAGCATCGGTATCGAGGAAGCGTTGGCGATGGCTGTGATCATCAGTGCCGTTGTGTTGATTGGCCTGCCGCAATGGCGTCGTAAACCGGAGCTACCTGCGGTGAAGGTGGTGCCGACAGAATCCCGTGTGAATTAGGGTAAACTGCGCGGCATTGCACACCCGCGCTGAATTTTCCTACGGTACTCCCATGACTTTCGCCACCCTTGGCCTGATCGAACCCTTGCTGCGCTCCCTCGAGACGCTCGGCTACCAGACTCCGACGCCGGTTCAGGCGCAAGCCATTCCGGCGGTGCTGGCCGGGCGCGACCTGATGGCCGCCGCCCAGACCGGCACTGGCAAGACCGCCGGTTTCGCCCTGCCGCTGTTGCAACTGCTGGCCATGGAAGGGCCGAAAGTCACCGCCAACTCGGTTCGCGCACTGATCCTGGTGCCGACCCGCGAACTGGCCGAGCAAGTTCACGAAGCCGTGCGCCAGTACGCCGAAAACCTGCCGTTGCGCACTTACGCGGTGTACGGCGGCGTCAGCATCAACCCGCAAATGATGAAGCTGCGCAGTGGCGTCGATCTGCTGGTGGCGACTCCGGGCCGCTTGCTCGACCTGTTCCGCCAGAACGCGCTGAAGTTCAACCAGCTGCAGACCCTGGTGCTGGACGAAGCCGACCGCATGCTCGACCTGGGCTTTTCCGAGGAGCTGGCGAACATTTACCGCGCGCTGCCGAAGAAACGTCAGACGCTGCTGTTCTCCGCGACCTTCTCCGACGACATCCGCCTGCTGGCCGGGCAGATGCTCAACGACCCGCTGACGGTTGAAGTGAGCCCGCGCAACGTCGCGGCCAACACGGTCAAGCAATGGATCGTGACGGTGGACAAGAAGCGCAAGCCGGAACTGTTCGTGCACCTGATGCGCAAGGGCAAGTGGAAGCAGGTGCTGGTGTTCGCCAAGACCCGCAACGGCGTGGACGCGCTGGTGGAAAAACTCCAGGGCCTGGGCATCAATGCCGACGGCATCCACGGCGACAAGCCCCAGGCGACCCGCCAGCGTGCGCTCGACCGCTTCAAGGCGAGTGAAGTGCAGATCCTGGTCGCCACCGACGTCGCGGCCCGTGGCCTGGACATCGAAGACCTGCCGTTGGTGGTCAACTTCGACTTGCCGATCGTTGCCGAGGACTACATCCACCGCATCGGTCGTACCGGCCGCGCGGGCTCGACCGGCGAGGCAATTTCCCTGGTGTGTGCCGATGAAGTGAATCTGCTGTCGGCCATCGAGACGCTGACCCGCCAGACCCTGAAGCGGCAGAACGAGCCGGACTTCGAACCCGAGCACCGCGTACCGGACACCGATGCCAGTGGCCAGGTCGTCAAGAAGCCGAAGAAACCGAAGAAGCCCAAGGCTTCCGGTGGTGGCGGTGGTAAACGCAATCTGGGTAAGTGGGTGGACAGCGGCGAGGTCGCGCCGGCGGAGCCTTCGATCAAGCCAGTGCGCAAGGTGCCGGTGTTCAATACCGGGCCGCGCAAGCGCAAGCCTTAATAGGTGCTGCGTTAGTTAGTCCGCCATCGCGAGCAAGCTCGCTCCCACACTGGATCTGCATTGTTCACACATCCTCTGTGGGAGCGAGCTTGCTCGCGATGGGGGCGCCTCGGTCTTCAACCCTTGCGCCGCAACCACTCCACCATCCCCAACCCCGCCGTCCGGCCGCTGGCGAAACACGCAGTCAGCAGATAGCCGCCCGTCGGCGCTTCCCAATCGAGCATTTCCCCGGCGCAAAACACGCCAGGCATCTGCTTGAGCATCAAGCGCTCATCCATCGCCTCGAACAACACACCGCCAGCACTGCTGATGGCCTCGTCCAGTGGACGGGTTTTCACCAGCGTCAGTGGCAATGCCTTGATCGCCTTGGCCAGCAAGGCCATGTCGGCAAAGCAGTCGGCGCCGGTCAGTTCACGCAATAACGCCGCTTTCACCCCATCGATGCCCAACTGGCTGTGCAGGTGCTTGGCCATGGAACGTGATCCCCGGGGTTTGCTCAGCGCCGCCTGAATTTTATCCACAGGCCGGCCAGGCAGCAGGTCCAGATGAATCGTTGCCGATCCGTGTCGGTTGATCGCTTCGCGCACAGGCGCGGACAGGGCATAGATCAAACTGCCTTCGATTCCGGTGGCCGTGATCACACATTCGCCGAGCCGTGGCACGTCGTCGTTGAGGCCAATGGCGATGTTTTTCAGCGGTGCGCCGGCGAATTTGCTGACCATCAATTCGCTCCAGGCCTGCACCTCGAAGCCGCAATTGCTGGGTTGCAGCGGCGCCAGTCCTACGCCGTGCTGCTCAAGTGGCAGCATCCAGGCACCGTCCGAACCCAGGCGCGACCAACTGCCGCCGCCGAGGGCGAGCAGGGTGGCGTCGGCCTGAACGGTCTTTTCGCCTTCCGGGCTGTCGATGCGCAAAGCGCCGCGCTCGTCCCAGCCGAGCCAGCGGTGGCGGGTGTGGATAACTACGCCGCTGTCGCGCAGGCGCTTGAGCCAGGCGCGCAGCAATGGCGCGGCTTTCATGTCGGTGGGGAATACCCGGCCGGAACTGCCGACGAAGGTTTCGATGCCCAGGTCATGAATCCACTGGCACAGCGCTTCGGCACCAAAACCGCGCAGCAGCGGGGCGATCTGCGGGGCGCGTTCGGCGTAGCGCGAGAGAAACGCCGGGTAGGCTTCGGAGTGCGTGATGTTCATGCCGCCGACACCGGCCAGGAGGAATTTGCGTCCGACCGAAGGCATGCCGTCGTACAGGTCGACCTTGATCCCGGCCCGGCTCAACACTTCGGCCGCCATCAGGCCGGCGGGGCCGCCGCCGATGATGGCGACGTGAGGGGAGAGTGCTGGCGAGGATTGGGTCATGGAGTGCACTGCGGTCTGGCGGGATAAGCCGCGCATTCTACCGCCCTGCCTTCTGTAGGAGCGAGCTTGCTCGCGAAGGTCTTGAACGATAACGCGTATGACCAACTGCCCAGCGGCGACGGTGAGTGTTTCGCGAGCAGGCTCGCTCCTACAGGGATGATCGGTGTATTGGATCGCTGGCTAAAAAACAACCAGGGCTCTGTAGCCTATATACCGCGTGGCCTGTAGTCCCTTTCACTCAGGTTATCCACAGGCAGCTCCACAGGCATTGTGGGTAAAGCATCCACAGCTCAGTGACAACCTGATGACTGCCAGACGCGCTGCGCGCTGTGATGGAGGATGCCGTGACGGCGGGCGAGGGCCTGACGGTCCTTGCTGTAGCCGCCGCCGATCACGCCGACCACGGGGATGTCGCGACCCAGGCAATGGCGCATCACGCTTTCATCGCGGGCGGCGACGCCTTCGTCTGTCAGCTGCAGATAACCCAGGGCATCGTCCTTGTGCACATCGACCCCGGCGTCATACAGAACCAGATCCGGTTGATAGAGCGGCAGCAGGTAGTTGAGCGCATCGTCCACCACTTTCAGGTAGTCGGCATCGCCCATGCCGTTGGGCAATGGTATGTCCCAGTCGCTTTCGGCCTTGCGTGCAGGAAAGTTCTTCTCGCAGTGCAGGGAAACGGTCACCGCTTCTGGAGTGTTGTGCAGTATTCGTGCAGTCCCGTCGCCCTGATGCACGTCGCAATCGAAGATCAGTACCCGATTGACCCGACCGCTTTCCAGCAGGTAATGGCTGATCACCGCCAGGTCATTGAAGATGCAGAACCCGGCCGGGTAGTCGTAGTGCGCATGGTGGGTGCCGCCCGCCAGGTGACAGGCCAGGCCATGCTCCAGCGCCTGCTCGGCGGCGAGCAACGAGCCACCGACCGCCCGCACCGTACGCCGGGCCAGGGCTTCGCTCCAGGGCAGGCCGAGGCGGCGCTGGTCTTCGCGGGACAACTCGCCACTCATGTAGCGCGCGATATACGAAGGGTCATGGGCGAGGGCGAGAATGTCTGCGGGACACAATTGCGGGCGCAGCAGGTCGGCGTCGCGGGTCAGGCCGCTGTCCACGAGGTGATCGCGCAGCAGGCGAAACTTGTCCATGGGGAAGCGGTGATCCGCCGGAAACTCGGGACTGTAGTCTTCGTGATAAATCAGCGGCAGTGGCATGGTCATTTCATGTAGGAATGAGAGAAGGATCCTACCAGCGTTGTAGACTTGCGACATTGAAATGGAGGGGCGGGCACGATGGAGCCAATACTGGAGCTGGAAAGTGCGCGGCTGCTGTTGCGCCAGTGGCGCGATGAAGACTTGCCGGACTTTGCGGCGATGTGTGCCGATCCGGAGGTGATGCGCTATTTCCCAGCCACCTTGAGCCGGCTGGAAAGTGCATCATTGATCGGGCGAATCCGTGGGCATTTCGCCGAACATGGTTATGGCCTCTGGGCTTTGCAGCGCAAGGACTCCGGCCAGTTCATCGGCTTCACCGGGCTACTCATGGTCGGGTTCGACGCGCCTTTCACCCCCGCCACGGAAATCGGCTGGCGCCTGGCCCGCGAGCACTGGGGCCTCGGTTACGCCAGTGAAGCGGCGTGGACCGCTCTGCGCTGCGGCTTTGACCGCTTGCCGCTGAAAGAAGTGGTGGCCTTCACGACGCAAACCAATCTGCCTTCAGAAAAAGTCATGCAGGCCATCGGCATGCACCATGATCCGGCGGATGACTTCGATCACCCGCGGCTCGAGGCCGATCACCCGTTGCGTCGGCATGTGCTGTATCGCATCAGTCGCGAACAATGGCTGCAAACCTTGCATGGATAAGCTGGCGCGGACGTTTACAATGGCCCTCATGATGGCCCGGGCCGGAAACTGAATCGACCGTTGCAGCCAAGACTGTGCGGCAATGTTTTGCGTGAGGAGAGTCTGAATGAGCCAAGTGTTGGAAGATCTGGTCGAGCTGCTGACCCTGGAACCGATCGAGGAAAACCTGTTCCGTGGCCGTAGCCAGGACCTGGGCTTTCGTCAGTTGTTCGGCGGTCAGGTGCTCGGCCAGTCGCTGTCGGCGGCCAGTCAGACCGTTGAAGAGGCACGTCATGTGCATTCGATGCACGGCTATTTCCTGCGGCCGGGCGATGCCGGGTTGCCGGTGGTGTATCAGGTTGACCGGGTGCGTGACGGGGGCAGTTTCAGCACGCGTCGGGTGACGGCCATCCAGAAAGGCCATCCGATTTTCACGTGCAGCGCCTCGTTCCAGTACGACGAAGAAGGCTTCCAGCACCAGACCGAAATGCCGCAAGTGGTCGGTCCGGAAAACCTGCCATCGGAGCTGGAGATCACCCAGCAGCGCGCGCACTTGATCCCGGAGAAAATGCGCGAAAAGCTCCTGTGCCCCAAGCCGATCGAATTCCGCCCGGTGACCGAAAAAGATCCCTACAACCCGCTGCCGTCCGACCCGATCAAGTACGTCTGGTTCCGCGCCGACGGGGCCTTGGCCGATTCGCCGGCGTTGCACAAGTACCTGCTGGCCTACGCATCGGACTTCGGCCTGTTGGTCACCTCGATGCAGCCCCACGGCAAGTCGGTCTGGCACAAGGACATGCAAGTCGCCAGCCTCGATCACGCGCTCTGGTTCCATCAGAATCTGCGCGCCGATGATTGGCTGCTCTACGCGATGGACAGCCCGTGGGCCGGCAACTCCCGTGGATTCTCCCGTGGCAGCGTGTTCAACCGCGCCGGTCAACTGGTGGCCTCGGTCACCCAGGAAGGCTTGATCCGCCACCGCAAGGATTGGGCATGAGCCTGGCCGACGTGCGTCACTGGGTGTTCGACATGGACGGCACCCTGACGGTGGCCGTGCACGACTTCGCGGCGATTCGCGTGGCGTTGGCGATTCCTGCCGAAGACGACATCCTGACCCACCTCGCCGCGCTGCCGGCCGATGAAGCCGCAGCCAAGCATGCGTGGCTGCTGGAGCATGAGCGCGACCTGGCGCTCGGTTCGCAACCGGCACCGGGTGCGGTGGAGCTGGTGCGCGAGCTGGCCGGGCGCGGTTATCGCCTGGGCATCCTGACGCGCAATGCCCGGGAGCTGGCGCATGTCACGCTGCAGGCCATCGGCCTGGCCGACTGCTTTGCGCTGGAGGATGTGTTGGGCCGCGATGATGCACCGCCCAAGCCGCATCCGGGCGGGCTGCTGAAACTGGCCGAAGCGTGGAATGTGCCGGCGAGCGAGATGGTGATGGTCGGTGATTACCGCTTCGATCTCGATTGCGGGCGCGCGGCGGGGGCACGCACGGTGCTGGTGAATCAGCCGGATAATCCATGGCCGGAATTGACCGATTGGCATGCGGCCGATTGTGTTGCGTTGCGGCGGATGCTGTTGGCTTGATGGCCTCATCGCTGGCAAGCCAGCTCCTACGGGAACAAAGCCTTTTGCCCCTCCGGCGAGGTAAACATCCCGTCACCGTTATGCCCGACTCCGGGCACTTCAACCAGTTGCTGATTCAGCCCTTGCGGTTGCAGGCGCTTCAGGTAATCAAAGTAAAAACGCCCACGCGCCAATCGATAGGGTCCCTGTGCCCGGGCTTCGCAGCTCTTGTCCAGCGCCGGATGGTTCGGGTCGATGTCCTGCTGCCCCAGCAGATAAACGACTTCACGCTTGAGGTAACTTTCCTGCAGTTGCGCCGCGGTTTGTCCTTCGGCGTAGGCCGGTAAATCCGACAGCCCATACTTCCAGCGATTGAATTGCGGACAACCCGCGTGGCTGAACGCCACGGGCCGGCGCTCATCGAAATAGGCGTAGGAGGACGGGTTGGCGATCACGTAGCGCACCTGCACGCCAGCCGCATCGAGGCCGGACTGCGCGTGGCCGAGCAATGCATAGCGCTGAACCACCTGCGCGCCGCCGGAGTGCCCGGCGATGACGATTTGCTTCACATCCGGAAACTGCTGGCGGTCACCCAGGCGGGCGACGATTTCGTCGAGCGCCGCGTAGGAACTCAGCCGAAACGGTGCCGTGGATTCGCCGCCGGCCATCCATTCATCGCCTTGCCAGCGCAAGACCGTGTCGGCCACCGGATGGGCCGCGACGTCGGTTTCATTGAGAAACTGCGGGGCGATCACCAGGGTCGTAGCGCTCTGCCCGGCCAGTTCGGCGGCGTGCTCGCCGCTTTGCAGATAGGTTTGTGCGTTGCGTAAACGCCCGTGGATGATGATCAGCACCCGCTCGATATTTGCCGGGGCGGGGCTTATGCCCACCGCGATTTCACCTGATTTCAACAGCAAGCGCCCGGGGCTGAGCTCCTTGACCCCTTGCTCGGCGGCCTGGGACGTTGCGCAAGTAAACAGAACAACCAACAACCACTTCTTCATTTACAGATTTTTCGCCGCAAAGGTATCGCACTGGCCAACCTGGCCTTGGGCGAAACCGGTTT
Source organism: Pseudomonas sp. S2_H10 (assembly GCF_054668285.1). Lineage (NCBI taxonomy): Bacteria > Pseudomonadati > Pseudomonadota > Gammaproteobacteria > Pseudomonadales > Pseudomonadaceae > Pseudomonas > Pseudomonas sp. S2_H10. Next base: position 2,844,741 of record NZ_CP162754.1, on the reverse strand, counting down.
TGAACCAGCGCACCCGTTGCGCTGACGTACCGTGGGTGAACGAGTCCGGGACCACGCGGCCCTGACCCTGTTGCTGCAAACGATCGTCGCCGATGGCGTTTGCCGCGTTCAGTGCTTCTTCGATGTCGCCCGGTTCCAGCCAGTTCAGGCGCTTCTGCGCATTGTTGGCCCAGACGCCGGCCAGGCAATCGGCTTGCAGTTCCTGGCGAACCAGCAAACCGCCGTCGCCTTCCATCTGCCGGCCTTGTTGGCGCGCGGCCTGAATTTTTGCGGACACCCCCAGCAGGGTTTGCACATGGTGTCCGACTTCGTGAGCGATCACGTAGGCCTGGGCGAAGTCGCCCGCGGCGGAAAAACGTTGGGACATTTCCTGGAAAAACGCCATGTCCAGGTAGACCTTCTGATCCGCCGGGCAATAGAACGGGCCGGTTGCCGAGGTGGCCAGGCCGCAGGCCGAATTCACGCGGTTGCTGAACAGCACCAGGGTCGGTTCTTTGTATTGGCGACCGGCCTGCTGGAAAATCGCACCCCAGGTGTCCTCGGTGTCGCCGAGGATCGAACGCACGAACTCCGCGCTTTCATCATTGGCCGGCGGTGCCTGGCGACTCTGGTTGGTAGCGGGCGCCGTTTGCTGGCCCATTTGCCCGGTCAGTTGTCCGAGGATTTGCAGCGGGTCCTGGCCGGTGATCCAGCCGATGCCGACGATCAACAGGATCGCCGTCAGGCTCAGGCCCTTGCCACCGCCGAACCGCATGCCGCCGCCACCGCCGCCCACGTCGTCACCACGGGCATCGACCACGTTGTCGCTGCGTCGGCCTTTTTTCCATAGCATGTGGGAATCCTCTTCTGTACCGGGTAAACAGCCGTGCGATGAGTGTTGCTGCCAAGTGGGAGCGGCGCCAGTCCGGTCGTCCGTCTTTTTCTTGTGCACAGGTTGATTCCCGGCAGCCGGGGAAGGGCTGCCGAAAACGATTCAGGCTTGTATTGAACACGGATAACCCATCGAATTCCCTCCGGCGACGGGTTTTTATCCTGAGGGCGGTCTGCGGTCTTGCGGATTACTCGTCGAATGCATCCCACACCGGCGCAAAGTCCGGGCTGACCTGACGCTCGCGTTTGGACAGGCTGGCGATCAAGGAACGGTCCTGGTCATCCAGTTGCACTTGCAGTGCCGCGAGATTGGCCAGTTGATTGGCCTCGCTGCTGGCCTTGGGGATTGCGGCCACATTGGGTTGATCGAGCAGCCATTTGAGCGCGACCTGGGTCGGCAGCACACCGTGTTTCGCCGCGATCTGCTGGATGGCCGGGATGTCGGATACCTTGTTGCGGGCCAGCGGCGTGTAGGCCGTCAGCGCCATATCGTGTTGACGGGCGTAGTCGAGCAGGGCGTTTTGTCCGAGCAGCACGTGGTACTCGACCTGGATCGCCGACAGCGGCGCGCCGAGTTCTTCGACGACTTTGCGTAGCAAGGGCAGTGGAAAGTTCGCCACGCCAATGTTGCGCGCCAGGCCTTGTTCCTTGAACGACACCAGGGTCTCGATGGTGAGCGGTAAATCCCAATCGGTGGTCGGCCAATGGAGCATGAACAGGTCGACGTATTCGCTGCGAAGGGCCTTGAGGCTGCGGTCCATGGAATGACGCATGGCGTCGGGTTGCAGTTGGTCCCACCAGACTTTGCTCGTGACGTGGATCTGCCCGCGGGATATCGGACTGTTCGCCAGCGCCTGACCGACAGCGTCTTCGTTGTTGTAGGCCGCTGCCGTGTCGATGTGCCGGTAACCCAGGGCCAGGGCCTGCTCCACGGCACGGGTGCATTCCTCGCCGAGCATCGGCCAGGTGCCGAGGCCGAGTTTCGGCATGTTCAAACCCTGTGCGTTAACGATGTGCTGCATGGTCGATCTCCTTTTCATAAGCCGTGACGCCTGCGATATGGCGCGCGGCGATGTAGCCAAAGGTCAGCGCCGGGCCGAGATTGATGCCGCCGGCGGGGTAGTGACCGCCCATGATGCTGGCCATGTCGCCGCCCGCCGCATACAGCCCGGCGATGGGCTGCGCGCAGTCGTCCAGGACCTGGGCGTGTTGGTTGACCTTGAGTCCGGCGAAGGTGCCGAAACAGCCCGGCTGGACCTTCACGGCATAGAACGGGCCTTGTTCGATCGGCGCGACGCAGGGGTTGGGTTGCTGTAACGCGTCACCCTGCTTGCGGTTGTAAGGCGTGGAACCACGACCGAACTGCGGGTCTTCGCCGTTGCGGGCGTGGCGGTTGTAGTCCGACACCGTGCTACGCAAGCCAATCGGGTCAATGCCACAGGCGGTCGCCAATTCCTCAAGTGTATTGCCGGTTTTCAGATAGCCGCTGCGGATGAAGGATGACAGCGGCACCGGAAATGGCCGGGAGATGCCCAGGCCATATCGACGCTGAAAGCCATGGGTGCAGATCAGCCACGACGCCACCTCTTCACCCGGCGGGGCGGCGGCGACCATGGCCGTGACGTAGTCGTAGTAGCCGTTGGCTTCATTGACGAAGCGCCGGCCGTTGCTCAGCACACCGATGATGCCCGGTTTGCCCCGCTCGATGATGTGCGGGAAGTGTCCCGTGCTGCCGTCGCTGTGCGGCACTTGTGAGACCGGCGCCCAGGCGACGGCTGACGCCATGTCGCTGTTCACCCGGGCGCCGGCGCTTTCGCCCAGGCGCAGGCCATCGCCGCAAACGCCGAGGGGCGGCAAGGCCAGGTGCTCATGCCCGGTTGGCGTGCGGGGGAACAGGGCCTTGCGCCGTTCGATGTCATTGGCGAAACCACCGGCGGCGAGCACCACGGCCTTGCGTGCATGGATGCGCACCGAACCTTTGGCGGTGCTGACCACGGCACCTCGCACCTGATCGTTCTCGCGCAGCAAGCCGGTCACGGGCGCCGACTCCCAGAGCAACACGCCGAGGTCGTCGGCGGATTTTGCCAGGCGCGCCACCAGGGCAACGCCGTTGACCAGTTGCATCGCCCGGCCATGCGTGGCGAGGTCGATCAGGTGGCGACTGAAACGCCGCGTAACGTGCCAGGCCGCCGACAGGGAGCGGGTCAGGTTGAGGAAGGCCGTGAGGTCCGCCCCCGCCATGATCGGCATGCCCATGAACGAGGTTTCCCGCATGGTTTTGCGCAGACGCCTGAGCAGTGTGCCGACTTTTCTTGCGTCGTAGGGGGCTGCGATCACCGAACGTCCACCGGTGCCTGCCCCGGGTGTGTCGCCGTGAATGTCGGCAATGGCGTTGCCGTCGGCGAATTGCAGCGCGGTGTGCTGTTCGAAGAACGAGACCATGCGCGGGCCGGCCTCCAGGAAAGCGTCGATCATCGCCGGATCAAAGCGCTCGCCCAATTCGTGTTTGAGGTAAGTGCGCGGCAGTTCAACGTCTTCGACGATGCCGGCACGCCGGGCCAACGGGTTGCACGGCACCCAGGCCCAGCCACCGGACCAGGCCGTGGCACCGCCGAACACAGGGTCCTTTTCCACCACTATGACTTTCAGCCCGTGCCACGCGGCGGTCACGGCTGCTGACAGTCCCGCCGCACCGGAGCCAACGATCAGCACATCGCAGTCGACGTCGGGAAGAAAGTGCGCTGGGGCAGGCATTGTTTGAACTCCGGTGTTCTATTGTTTTGGAATCTGGTTCCAAAAAATATAGGAGTCCGGTGAAGTCGGACAAGTCTGGGTGGCGTAAAGCGGGCGGTTATCGAACGGTCAGTTCCAGATTTCGCATTCGACTGGATGTCTTCTAGAATCGAACAAATTTTGTGTGGAAGCGACCATGGCCGGCAGTCAGATCGAACGTGTTTTCAGTGTGCTCGAAAGCCTCACCAGCGACCCTCGTGGCCTGCCCATGCAGACCCTGGCGGAACAGCTGGACATCCCCAAGAGCGCAACCCATCGCCTGTTGGCCGAGCTGATCCGCCTCGGTTATGTGCGGCAGAATCCGGATAATCTGCGTTATCACCTCTCGACCAAACTGGTGGCAATGGGCTTCCGTTACCTGTCGAGCAGCGGCGCCGACATTGTGCAGCCGGTGCTTGATCGCCTGGCGCAGGAAACCGGCGAACTGGTGCGTCTCGGAGTGATCGATGGCGAACGCCAGACCTGGATCGCCAAGTCCCAGGGTGCGCGCTCCGGTCTGCGTTACGACCCGGACATGGGACGAGATGCGCCGTTGTTCTACACAGCCTCCGGACATGCGTGGCTGGCGTGCATGAGCGATGCCGAAGCCTTGTCTCTGGTGGAGCGCCAGGGTGTACAGGTGCCGGAACACGTAGGGCCGAACGCGCCACGCTCCAACATCGAATTGCTCGAACGCCTGCGTCTGGCGCGGGAGCAGGGCTACGCCTGGGTCGAGGAAAGCTCGGCAGTGGGGACCTCAGCCATTGCGGCGGTGGTGCGTCATCCCGCGGATGGACGGGTGATCGGCGTGCTCAGCATTGCCGGCCCGAGCGCACGGATGCCGGGGGCGCGGCTGCATGAGCTGGCGCCATTGTTGTTGGCATTTACCGAGGAGTTGTCGGCGGCGAGTTTGGCGTCGGAGTTGTTTGTCTGAGTCTGGGCAGTTTTAAAGCTGTGCGCTGTTCGAACACTTTCAGGATTGGTCTGTGTAAGATTATGGAACTCGGTTCTAGATTATTGGAATTCATCGCTCCAATAACACTCACAAGAGGACCGCATCTTGAATTCGCCACTTCGCATCGCCCTGATCGGTGCTGGCAACATGGGCCAGCAGCACTACCAGCATCTGCAATCCCTGACTGAAGCGACGCTGTGCGCCGTGGCCGATCCCGGACCGCAGGCGGCCAGTCTTGCGGCACAATGGGGCGTAGCCTGTTTCGCCGATCATCGTCAGATGCTGGAGCAGGCAAAGCCAGACGCTGTCATCGTCGCCAACCCGAACACGCAGCACGTCGGCACGGCCCTCGATTGCCTGGCGACCGGCGTGCCGGTGTTGCTGGAAAAACCGGTGGGCGTGCACCTGGCTGAAGCCAGGGAACTGGTGGCTGCCTCGAAGGCCAGTGGCGTTCCGGTATTGGTCGGACATCACCGCCGGCACAATCCACTGATCGTCCGCGCCCACGAACTTGTCCACAGCGGCGCACTGGGGCGGTTGACCACGGTCACGGCGCTCTGGCAGTTGCGCAAGCCCGACAGCTATTTCGAAACACCCTGGCGGCGCGAGGCCGGTGCGGGGATGCTGCTGACCAACCTGATCCACGACCTCGATCTGCTGCGGCACTTGTGCGGCGAGGTGCGTCAGGTTCAGGCCATCACCAGCAACGCCATACGCGGCTTTGCCAACGAAGATTGCGCAGCCGTGCTGCTGCAATTCGATAACGGTGCACTGGGCAGCCTGACCGGCTCGGATGCGGTGGCTGCGCCCTGGAGTTGGGAGCTGGATTCCGGGGAGAACCCGGTGTATCCACGTCATCCTGATCAACCGTGCTACCTGCTGGCCGGAACGGCTGGGGCGCTGAGCATTCCGCAGCTTAAACGCTGGCACTACAACGAAGTCGATGGCGGCTGGCATCAACCGTTGCTGACGACCCAGGAAAGCTTCAGTGCCGATGAAGCCCTGCGCCTGCAGTTACAGCACTTCGTGCGCGTTGCCCGTCGAGAGGTCGAGCCGCTGGTGAGTGCCGCCGATGCCGCGCGTACGTTGGCGCTGATCGAAGCCATCCGCGAAGCTGCCGAAACCGGTCGTGCCTGCACGCCATCCCTGATCGAGGAGTGAACATGAGCGAACGCATTTTCTCCCTCGCCAGCCTGACCGTGCTGGAGTTGTCGCCGCCCGAGATGGTCGAGGTCGCCGCGCGGGCCAGCTACAGCCATGTTGGCTTGCGCCTGGTGCCAGCGACCCCTGAGGAGCACCATTTTGCCCTGGTGGGCGACAGCGAATTGCGCCGCCAGACCCTGGCGCGTCTGCGCGATACCGGTATCAGGGTGCTGGACGTCGAAATCCTGCGTCTCAAGCCACAGACCGTCGTCGCCGACTTCGAGAAAATCCTCGCAGTGGGTGCCGAGTTCGGCGCCAGTGAGTTGCTGGTGGCCGGCAACGATCCTGACGAACAACGACTGACCGAGCATTTTGCCGAGCTCTGTGATCTGGCTGCACGCTATGGCTTGCACCCGCATCTGGAGTTCATGCCCTGGACCGATGCGCGCAATCTTCAACAGGCCGCGCGTATCGTGGAAAACGCCGGGCGTGAAAACGGTGGTGTACTGGTCGACGCCTTCCACTTCGACCGCTCTGGATCGCGGTTGGAAGAACTGGCCAAGGTTGCCCCCTCACGGTTACGGTATGCACAGTTGTGTGACGTCGCAGGACCACGACCGTCCGATATGGCGGAGATCTTGCGTCAGGCGCGTAACGAACGGCGCTTTCCCGGTGATGGCGATTGTGATTTGCAGGGGTTGTTGCGCGGTTTGCCGGCTGACATACCGTTGAGCCTGGAGATTCCCACCGTGCAGTTGCTGGAGCAGGGTGTGAGTGGATTGGATCGGGCGCGAATGGCTTTGGATAAAACCATAGCGTTGTTGGCGCGTCTGTAATCGGTGCTGCGCACCTATCGCTTGTAGGAGCGAGCTTGCTCGCGATGGACGTGAGGGCGCCGTGTTTGTCCAGGCGGCCATCATCATCGTTGACGACCATCGCGAGCAAGCTCGCTCCTACATGATTTCAAGTAAGGAAACCCAATGACCGTCAGCACTCCGCTTTCCGGCGTCAATCAGCCCTTCAAAGGGATCCTGCTGATCGTTGTCGCAACCTTCCTGTTTTCCAGCCACGACGCCTTTTCCAAATACCTTTCCGGTTTCTATCCCATCGTCATGGTGGTCTGGGCGCGTTACGTGGTTCACACCCTGCTGATGGCCGGGATTTTCCTGCCGCAATCCGGGCTGCGTGTGCTGCGTACTAAACGGCCGTTGCTGCAACTGATCCGGGCGCTGTGCCTGCTGGGCACCAGTCTGTTTTTTACCACGGGGCTGATGTACATCCCGTTGGCCGAAGCCACGTCGGTCAACTTCCTCGCACCGGTATTGGTCACCGCGTTGTCGGTGCCGTTGCTTGGCGAACGCGTGACGCGGGGGCAATGGCTGGCGGTGATTTTCGGTTTCAGCGGGGTGCTGATCATTGTTCACCCGGGCGGAGATCTGTTTACCCCGGCGGTGTTGCTGCCGTTCTGCTCGGCACTGTTTTTCTGCTTCTATCAACTGCTGACGCGCAAGCTCAGCGAGATCGACAGCCCGACCACCAGCAACTTTTTTGCGGGCTTGTGCAACACGCTGGTGATGAGTGCGCTGGTGCCGTTCTTCTGGCAGACGCCGAACCTGGTACACGGCGCGATGATGCTGGCGCTGGGGGCCTGCGGGATGACGGCACACCTGTTCCTGACCCAGGCTTTCCGCCTCGCGGCACCGGCACTGCTGGCGCCGTTCAGCTATTGCCAGATCATCTTCGCCGGCCTGCTCGGCTGGCTGCTGTTTTCCCACACGCCGACACTGACCACCGTGCTCGGCATTGCCGTGATCTGCTGCAGCGGGTTGGCGGCGGCCTGGCAGCAAAGCCGCCGGTAAAAGACCTGTAGGAGCGAGCCTGCTCGCGATGTCCGTTAACGATGACGCGGGTTGTCTGGATGCCCGCGTCGCTCTCAGGATTTTCGCGAGCATGCTCGCTCCTACAGTGCGCCGAACTTCAGTCGGTGACGGTCGGAATCTTGCGCGGTGCCATGAAGTACATCCAGGTCAGCGCGATGAAGTACATCGCCGGAATCATGGTGAACAGCACGGTGTAGTTGTTGTTGGTGATGGTCAGGATGTGGCCGACCAACTGGGTCATGAACATCCCGCCAATCGCCGCACACATGCCGCCGAAGCCGAACACCGTACTCATCATGTGCTTGGGCGTGTAGTCCATCACCAGGCTCCAGATGTTCGCGGTCCAGGCCTGGTGCGCGCCGATGGCCAGGGAGATGGCGGCCACCGCGACCCACAGGTTGCTGGAGCCGGCCGCCATGATCACGCCGATGATGCAGCAGGCGAACAGGAACATGGACATCAGTCGCGCCTTGATCGGGTTGACGCCGCGACCGATCAGGAACGAGGAGAGGATGCCGCCGCCAACGCTGCCGAAGTCGGCAGTGAGGTAGATGATGATCAGCGGAATGCCCATCTGGGTCACGTTGATGCCCAGGTTGTATTGCTGGTTGAGGAACGGCGGCAGCCAGTACAGGTAGAACCAGAACACCGGCGCGGTGATCGAGTAGGCGAGGGCGAAAGCCCAGGTGCCACGCATGCGCAGGATCTTCGAGAAGGGTACGCGGGTCTGTTCCGGTTCGACTTCGTTCTGGATGTAGTCCAGTTCCGACTGTTTGACGCTCGGGTGATCTTCCGGGTTGAAGTACTTCAGGCCCCAGAACAGCAGCCAGATCCCGCCCAGTGCCGACATGCACAGGAACGCGGCCTGCCAGCCCCAGACGTGCAGGATCAGCGGCAGCAGCATCGGGGTGAACATCGCACCGACGTTGGTACCGGCGTTGAAAATGCCGGTGGCTACTGCGCGTTCACCGGCCGGGAACCACAGGCGCGTGGTTTTCACGCAGGCCGGGTAGTTGGCGGCTTCGGTCAAGCCGAGGATGAAGCGGCAGACCATGAAGCCGACCGCCGAAGTGGCCAGGCCATGGGCGCCGGTCGCCAGGCTCCAGAGCAGCACGGCGCAGAAGAACACCCGTTTCACGCCGACCCGGTCGATCAACCGGCCTTGCAGCACGAAACCGATGGCGTAACCCACCTGGAACCAGAAGTTGATGTTGGCGTAATCCATCGCCGTCCAGCTCATTTCCTTGGCCAGGATGGGTTGCATCACGCCCAGGGCGGCGCGGTCGATGTAGTTCAGGGTGGTGGCGAAAAACACCAGCGCCAGCATGCCCCAACGGGTTTTGCCGACTGCCATGGCGCCGCGGATTTTGTCGCCGATACCACCGGCAGTGACGCTCATGGCCGGAGCCATGCGAGAGCTTTGGGAAGGAAGCATATGTACCACCCGTTTTTTGAATTTGTTATTTGGTGTTTTGGACATCGCGGCCGGTGCTGCGAGTTCGGACTCAATGTGGGGTCGATGTTGGGCAGTGGACAAAAAATCGTCAATTCGCCAACGACCATTTTGTTCGATAATCGAACACAAAACTAACTGGGTAGTACACTTTGAATTGCCCAATACCTTCGTCAGCTCAATAATCCGCTCACTCTTTTAAAATCGGCGCAAATTCCCTGCAGCCGAAGCCTCCACCGGGAGTCGAAACATGCAGCGTTCCATTGCCACCGTATCCTTGAGCGGTACCCTGCCGGAAAAACTCGAAGCCATTGCCGCCGCCGGGTTCGACGGTGTGGAGATTTTCGAAAACGACCTTCTCTACTACGACGGCAGCCCGCGGGAAATTAAACAGATGTGCGCCGATCTCGGGATCGCCATCACCCTGTTTCAACCCTTCCGTGATTTTGAAGGCTGTCGGCGTGACCGGTTGTCGCGCAACCTGGAACGCGCTGAGCGCAAATTCGACCTGATGCAGGAACTGGGCACCGACCTTGTGCTGGTGTGCAGCAACGCCTCGGCCGACTCCATCGGTGATGAACAGATTTTAGTCGACGATTTGCGCCTGCTGGCTGAGCACGCCGGGGCCCGTGGTCTGCGCATCGGTTACGAGGCGCTGGCCTGGGGCCGGCATGTGAACACGTATCAACAGGTGTGGAACATCGTGCGCCAGGCCGATCACCCAAGCCTTGGCGTGTTGCTGGACAGCTTTCACACCCTGTCGCTCAAGGGTGATCCCAGTGCCATCGCCGAGATTCCCGGCGACAAGATCTTCTTCGTGCAAATGGCCGACGCGCCGATCCTGGCCATGGACGTGCTGGAGTGGAGCCGGCATTTCCGCTGCTTCCCGGGCCAGGGTGAATTCGATTTGCCGGGGTTCCTCGCGCCGATCATCAAGAGCGGCTACACCGGGCCCTTGTCGCTGGAGATTTTCAACGACGGTTTCCGCGCCGCGCCGCCGCGAGCCAACGCCGCCGACGGATTGCGTTCGCTGCTGTATCTGGAAGAGAAGACCCGCGAGCGTCTGGCGCGCGAAGCCAAGCCTGCGGCCAACCCCGAGATTCTGTTCGAAACGCCCAAGGCCAGTGAATACAACGGCATCGAGTTTCTTGAGTTCGCCGTGGACGAAAGCCTCGGCGCCAAGCTCTCCCACTGGCTGGAGCGACTGGGCTTCGTCAAGGCCGGGCAGCATCGTTCCAAGAGCGTGAGCCTGCTGCGCCAGGGCGATATCAACCTGATCCTCAACTCAGAGCCTTACTCCTTCGGCCACAGCTTTTTCGAAGCCCACGGCCCGTCGCTGTGTGCTACCGCTGTGCGCGTCAAGGACAGCGCGAGCGCATTGGCCCGTGCCGTGGCCTACAAGGGCCAGCCCTATCGCGGGCTGGTCGGGCCCAATGAATTGGAGCTGGCGGCAGTGCGTGCGCCGGATGGCAGCCTGATCTATCTGGTGGACCAGGAGGCCGATGTCTACGGTACCGACTTCAATCTGCTGGCGGATGCGCCGGTCGGCGGTGGTCTCAAGCGCATCGACCACATGGCCATGGCACTGCCGGCCGACAGCCTCGACAGTTGGGTGCTGTTCTACAAGAGCCTGCTGGACTTCGAGGCCGACGACGAAGTGGTGTTGCCCGATCCGTATGGTCTGGTGAAGAGCCGTGCCTTGCGTAGCCGGGACAGTTCGATCCGCCTGCCGCTGAACATTTCCGAAAACCGCAACACCGCGATCTCTCACGCGCTGTCGAGTTATCGCGGCTCCGGTGTGCATCACATCGCGTTTGACTGTGATGACATCTTTGCCCAGGTCAGCCGTGCCAAAGAGGCGGGGGTGCCGCTGCTGGATATCCCGCTCAACTATTACGATGACCTGGCGGCGCGGTTCGACTTCGACGACGAGTTCCTTAGCGAACTGGCCTACTACAATGTGTTGTACGACCGCGACGCCCAGGGCGGTGAACTGTTCCATGTGTACACCGAGCCGTTCGAGGGACGATTCTTCTTCGAGATCATCCAGCGTAAAAACGGTTACGCCGGCTACGGCGCGGCCAACGTCGCAGTGCGATTGGCGGCCATGGCCAAATCCCGCAGCGGCGCATTGCGTCAGGCGAAGTTGTAGGAAATTCGTAAACGCGGGATTAAACGTGGGCCGCGCGGGTTCCCTCACCGTGCCGCGCGGCCCATAATCGCCAGCCTGTGCAGTGATGGCCGTGAGCCCGCAATGACAATGACCTCAGAACTCCCCGCAGCCTCCGTAGAACCCAGCGTCGAGCCGCGCAAGAGTCGCAAGAACAACCCGGAAAAGACCCGCGAAAACATCCTGCAGGAGGCGATCGTCGAATTCGTCCAGCAGGGGCTTTCCGGGGCGCGCGTCGATGCCATCGCCGAGCGCATCCACACCTCCAAGCGCATGATCTATTACTACTTCGGCAGTAAGGAACAGCTCTACGTCGAGGTACTGGAGAAACTCTACGGCGATATCCGCAACACCGAAAATCGCCTGCACCTGGCGGAGCTGGCGCCGGTCGAGGCGATTCGGCGGCTGGTGGAGTTCACCTTCGATCACCATGATCGCAACGTCGATTTCGTGCGCATCGTCAGCATCGAGAACATTCACAACGCCGAGTATGTGAAGCGCTCCGATGCGATCAAGGCGATGAACAACACCATCCTCGATTCACTGGGCGAGATTCTGCGTCGCGGCGCCGAGCAAGGGCTGTTCCGTGCCGGTCTCGATCCGCTGGATGTGCACCTGTTGATCAGTTCGTTCTGCTTCTATCGCGTCTCGAACCGCCATACATTTGGTGAGATTTTTCAGATCGACCTGCCGGACGAACGCATCAAGCAGCGTCATCGCGAGATGATTTGCGAGTCGGTGTTGCGTTACCTGCAAGCCTGATACAGCTGTGTGAATCGCCTTTGTAGGAGCCGGCTTGCTGGCGATCGCGTCTGCATGATCGCCATCGCCAGCAAGCCGGCTCCTACAAGTCGCGTCAGTCATCCATGCTCTGGAAATGCTCAAGCATTCGCCGGGCATCCGGCACCACGCCGCTGAACAGTTCGAACGCCTTCACCGCCTGGAACACCGCCATGTTGCCGCCGTCCAGCGTTCGGCAACCGAGGGCGCGGGCGTTGCGCAGCAGTTCGGTTTCCAGCGGGAAGTAAACGATCTCCGCCACCCACATCTCGGCCCGCAGCAACTCCACCGGCACCGGCATGCCCGGCAGCTTTTTCATGCCCATCGGGGTGGTGTTCACCAAGCCGTCAGCCTGGGCCATGGCGCTCGGCAGGTCATACCCGGCCACCGCCCGGCCGACGCCGAAATGCTGATTGAGGTTGTCGGCCAGATCCTGGGCGCGGCGGATGTCCACATCGAAAATGCTCAGCTGTTGTACGCCTTCGCTCAACAACGCGTGGGCTACCGCCGCACCTGCGCCGCCAGCGCCCATCTGTACGACACGCTCAACGGCAACGCCTTTCAAGCCCCGGCGAAAACCCTCGGCAAAGCCCAGGCAATCGGTGTTGTGGCCGATGCGTTTGCCATCCTTGAGCACCACCGTGTTGACCGCACCGATACCGCGCGCCTCCGGCGAGAGTTCGTCGAGCAACGGGATGATCGCCTGCTTGCAGGGAAAGGTGATGTTCAGCCCGGTGAAGTTCATGCGTTCGGCAGCCATCAACAGGTCGGGCAGGGCGTTGCTGTCGAGTTTCAACTGATCAAGATCAATCAGGCGATACAGGTAACGCACCCCCTGGGCATCGCCTTCGTGCTCGTGCAAGGCCGGTGTGCGGGAAGCCTGGATGCCGGCGCCGATCAGCCCGGCCAGTACCACGTTGTTCTGAGTCACGGCGATCACCCCTGCAAACGATGGCTGAAGTGTTCCAGCGCCAGGCGGTAGCCGTGACTGCCAAAACCGGCCATCACCGCTGTGGCAATGGCGGATACGAACGAGTGGTGGCGAAAGGCTTCGCGGGCATGCACGTTGGACAGGTGGACTTCGATGACCGGCAGCTCGCTGGCGACCAGGGCGTCGCGGATGGCGACCGAGGTGTGGGTCCAGGCAGCCGGGTTGATCACGATCCCGGCGCAGCGGCCACGGGCGGCGTGAATCCAGTCGAGCAATTCGCCTTCATGGTTGGTCTGGCGAAACTCCACCGCCAGGCCGAACTCTTCGGCGGCGCGTGCGCACAGGGACGAAATGTCTGCCAGGGTTTCGTGGCCGTAGGTCGCCGGTTCACGGGTGCCGAGCAGGTTCAGATTCGGGCCGTTGAGCACCAGAACGATTGGGGACATCGGAATCTCTCCACTTATTATTTTTGGAATCGGCCGAGGTTCACGGCCTGTGGAGATAAATTGTACTAACTAGTTAATTCGGTCAATTGCAGAGACGGCACGCTGGCGCATTGTGGGCGGTGATCGGACACTTTCTGTGTTCAGCGCGGTAAATGTTCCACCAGAAAATCGATGAACGCCCTCAGGCGCAACGGCACGTGGCGACTTTGCGGGTACAGCAGGGTGAATGGCCGCGAGCGCCCGCCATAGGGCTTGAGCACTTCCACCAGCGAGCCGTCGGCCAATTCCTTTTCAACAATAAAACGATAGGTCTGAAACAACCCGGCTCCGTGTTTGGCCAGGGTCACGCCGCCCAGTACGTCATCGGAACAACTGAGGCTGCCCTCGGCCAGAATCTCCCGGGGCAGGCCTTCATCGTTGAACAGCCAGGCAATGCGCCGGCCGCTGCTGGGCAATTCGTACTGAATGCACTCGTGGTGTTCGAGGTCGTCGAGGGTTTGCGGGGTGCCGGCCCGTTTCAGGTAGTCAGGGCTGGCGATCATCACCAGGGCGGCATCTTCCAGCTGGCGGGCGATCAGGCCGGAATCCGGGATGGCTCGCACCCGAATCGCCATGTCGTAGCCTTCGCCGACGAAATCGATGTTGCGATTGCTGATGTGCGACTCGACCTTCACTGCCGGGTAACGCGCCCGAAACTCCGGTAGCAGCGGCAGGATTCGATGATGCGCGTAGGTGGTCGGAATGCTGATGCGCAATGTGCCGGACGGCACTTGCTGTTGGCCCATGACCTCGCGCTGGGCCTCGACCAGTTGCGCCAGGGCCTGGCGACACTCTTCGTAATAACGGCGACCACTGTCGGTCAGCTTCACGCTGCGCGTGGTGCGCGCGAACAGGCGCACGCCCAGGCGTTCCTCCATGCGCGACACCGAGCGGCTCACGGCAGCGGGCGTGACGCCAGCCACCAGCGCCGCGGCGGTGAAACTGCCGGCCTCGGCGGCCAGGCAAAACAGTTCGATGCTGCCCAACTGAAGATCGTCGAATTGTCGCTGCATGATTGATTACACCGGGGATCAGATGAAGGGGCTGGATCAGTATTTATCAGGTGCCAGCGTCGCAATGAAAGGACTTCTTACCATTTCGCGGGGTGTTTGCCAGACCCGGGAAGCGTCAGGCCACTAGCCTGAGGGGGACGAAATGACTCGGTTGTCACCAGCGGTCGGATTCTCCAGGGGATTTCGAATCCCCTGATTCATTAACCTAACGGATGGGTTAGCATGAAGGTATGCAATTACAAAGGACTGTCGATAGTGATCATGTTGCGAGACGAGCATTGTCCGCCTCATGCACATGTGGAGGCGGGCACGTGGAGTGCGAGATTCAGGTTCAGCTTCTGGCACAACGGTGTCGAGCTCTGGGATGTTGTTCCGCTTTCACGTCGGCCACCGCTGGCGGTGCTCGAGGGATTGCGCCAATCGCTCCTGCAACCTGCTCATTTGCGGCGTGCCCGGGGCATCTGGTGGCGAAAATTGCAAACGGCTTGTCTCGATAATCAGTTGTGGGACTGGCAAAGCAACGAAGTCGTTGTGGTGAAAAGGGTTGTCAGTACCACCAACATGATTGGGTCGGCGTGTTATGAGCCTGAAACGAACAGGACGTTGCTGTCGCTGATAGGCTCACAGGAAGGTGTGGAGATCGAGTTATGAAAACCATAAAAGCCAAGGTCCGGGCCGATAATCCCGTAACGGAAAGCAGCCTGGACAAAGCCATCGAACGTGGCGAATCACGTAGAAAAAACAGCCTGCAAGCGACCGCTGTGACCTACATGGCCCCTTGTCTGGTCGTCGGCTTCGAGGACGGCAGCGGCATATTGTTGCCCATCGCCAACTATGCGGAGTTCGATGATTTTGAGGTCGAGGACTACGCCAGTCTGACTGTCGGCTATGCGGGTACTGCCCTGTGCCATGAAGGCAAGGACCTGCATGTCTCTATCGCCGGGATGATTTCTGCGAGCAAGCCGCTGATGGCCATGGCGGCCTCGGTCGCCGCTTCGCGCAATGGTCGCCAGAGCAGCGCCGCAAAGTCTGAAGCCGCGCGGGCCAACGGCAGGAAAGGCGGGCGTCCGCGCAAGGTCGATGTCGACTTGCAGGTACCCACAAAAAAGCCGTCGTGAAGACGGCTTTTTTGTGCCTGGCAGGAACCATCAACGGCGGGTCAGCATCACCCCGGATTCCATGTGATGGGTCCACGGGAACTGGTCGAACATCGCGCACCGGGTGATGCGGTGGGTGTCGTGCAGTTGGGCGATGTTGGCCGCCAGCGTCTCCGGGTTGCAGGAGATGTACAGGATGTTGTCGAAGCGCCGGGTCAGCTCGCAGGTGTCCGGGTCCATGCCGGCACGAGGCGGGTCGACGAACACGCTGCCGAACTCGTAGCTCTTGAGGTCGATGCCGTGCAGGCGGCGGAACGGTCGCACTTCGTTCAGGGCTTCGGTCAGTTCTTCGGCGGACAGGCGTACCAAGGTGACGTTATCCACAGCGTTTTCGCTGAGATTGCTCAGGGCAGCGTTCACCGAGGTCTTGCTGATTTCGGTGGCCAGCACTTTGCGCACGCGAGTGGCGAGCGGCAGGGTAAAGTTGCCGTTGCCGCAATACAGCTCCAGCAGATCGTCAGAGCGATCGCCGAGCGCATCGTACGCCCAGTTGAGCATCTTCTGGTTCACCGTGCCGTTGGGCTGGGTGAACGCGCCTTCGGGCTGGCGATAGCTGAAGGTGCGACCGCCGACTTCCAGCTTCTCGACCACGTAATCGTGACCGATGACTTCGCGCTTGCCCTTGGAGCGGCCGATGATGCTGACGTTCAGATCGGCTGCCAGTTTGGTCGCCGCAGCGTGCCAGTGCTCGTCCAGCGGGCGGTGATAGCACAGGGTGATCATCGCGTCGCCGGCCAGGGTGGTCAGGAACTCCACCTGGAACAGCTTGTGGCTCAGGGGGGCGCTGGCTTGCCACGCGGCCTTGAGCTGCGGCATCAACTGGTTGATGCGCAAGCTGGCAATCGGGAACTCTTCGATCAGGATCGGCGTGCGCTTGTCTTCCTGGGAGAACATCGCGTAATGACGCTCGCCGGCCTCGCGCCACAGGCGGAACTCGGCGCGCAGGCGGAAGTTTTTCAGCGGCGAATCGAAAACGGCTGGCTCGGGTGCATCGAACGGGGCCAGCAGGTCACGCAAGCGCGTGACCTTTTCTTCGAGCTGAACGGCGTAGGCCTGGGAATCAAAAGTCATGCGTTGAACCAACCCAGCTTGATCACGAACAGAATCGACAGGATCACCAGCGCCGGGTTCAGCTCACGGCCACGACCGGACATCAGCTTGATGGCGGTCCAGGAAATGAAACCGAAGGCGATGCCATTGGCGATGGAATAAGTGAACGGCATTGCCAGCGCGGTGATGACCACCGGCGCGGCAACGGTGATGTCGTCCCAGTCTATTTCGGCCAGGCCGGATGTCATCAGCACGGCGACGAACAGCAGGGCCGGCGCGGTGGCGAAGGCCGGAACGCTGGCGGCCAGTGGCGAGAAGAACAGCGCCAGCAGGAACAGGATCGCCACCACGACGGCGGTCAGGCCGGTGCGGCCGCCGGCACTCACGCCGGCTGCGGACTCGATGTAGCTGGTGGTGGTCGAGGTGCCCAGCAGGGAACCGGCCATGGCCGCGGTGCTGTCGGCGATCAGCGCGCGGCCCATTTTCGGCATATGGCCGTCCTTGCCCATCAGGCCGGCGCGCTTGGCGACGCCGATCAGAGTGCCGGAGTTGTCGAACAGATCGACGAACAGGAAGGCAAAGATCACGCTGACCAGACCGATGTCCAGCGCGCCCTTGATGTCCAGTTGCAGGAACGTCGGGGCCAGCGATGGCGGCATCGACATCACGCCGCCGAACGGGGTGAAGCCCATCACGATGGAAATGATGGTCACCACCAGGATGCCGATCAGCACCGCGCCGCGTACGGCAAGGGCTTCGAGGGCGACGATCAGGGCAAAACCGAGTGTGGCGAGGATCGGGGCCGGTTGTTTCAGGTCACCGAGGCCGACCATGGTCGCCGGGTTGCTGACCACGATACCGGCGTTGTGCAGGGCGATCAGCGCCAGGAACAGGCCGATACCGGCGGCAATCGCCGATCGCAGCGGCAGCGGGATGCT
Organism: Pseudomonas sp. S2_H10; assembly: GCF_054668285.1. Taxonomy (NCBI): domain Bacteria; kingdom Pseudomonadati; phylum Pseudomonadota; class Gammaproteobacteria; order Pseudomonadales; family Pseudomonadaceae; genus Pseudomonas; species Pseudomonas sp. S2_H10. The sequence goes on along the minus strand of NZ_CP162754.1, from coordinate 2,827,144 downwards.
GTTGATGATCCATTCACGGATGCGGAAGATCGACAGCAGGAAGAAGCAAACGGCCGAGATGAACACCGCCCCCAGCGCCACTTGCCAGGTATGGCCCATGTGCAGGACGACGGTATAGGTAAAGAAGGCGTTCAGACCCATGCCCGGTGCGAGGGCGATCGGGTAGTTGGCGATCAGGCCCATGACTGTCGAGCCGATGGCGGCGGCCAGGCAGGTGGCGACAAACACTGCGCCCTTGTCCATGCCGGTCTCGCCGAGGATGCTCGGGTTGACGAACAGAATGTAGGCCATGGCCAAAAAGGTCGTGACGCCCGCCAGAATCTCGGTCCGCACGTTGGTGTTATGTGCCTTGAGTTGAAACAGCCTTTCCAGCATGTCTGCTCCCCGTGGCGCGCCGGGCGCCGTGAATGTATCGACCTCAACAGCAAAGCACAGACCGCAGAACGCGCCTGGAAATTACTGTGGGCCGGAAAAAGCCGCGCATCATACCAGTAGCTTGGGAATATGGGGGCTTATGGCGGTGATCGTCGTCGATGTTTTGCGACAAAGCCAAGTGCGCCATACTGCGCGCTGGTTTTTCTGGGTGGATGGGTCCTGCATGAAAAGGCGTCTGGTTAGCGTGTTCGGCGTAGTGATGGCGCTGTTGCTCGGGGCACAAACGGCCACGGCGGCATCGGCCCCGCCTCTGACGCAATTGAAGGTGCTGAAAGTCGCGTCGCCGTCCTGTGGTGTCGAGAACATCGATGAAGGGCAAACCCAGACCCGCTGCGATCACAACGGCCCGAACATCACGGTGTACGTGCTGGAAGTGGGTTACGGGCGTGAGGCCCATGTCGCCCTCGACGGTGTCGAAGTGAATGGCACCCGCACACCGGTCTGCGCGTTCAAGAACGGCAACCTGACCAGTTGCACCCCCGGGGAAAAAACCGTCGGCTATTTGTATGCCCTTGACCTGGCGGGCAAGCAGCAAGGCACGCTGACCTTCAGCAATACCTCGATCAACGCACCCGGCAACACCCTCTCGACGCAGCTTTATATCAAGTAGCCACAGGTCCTGAACAAGGGGCAGGAAAGCTGACTACGCTTAAAAGATCATTCCGTGGACAGTGCCTGATGACTTTTAGAGCCTTGATTGCCCTCGCCGAGGGCACCGACGACCTGCAAACCGTGACCCTGATCGACGTACTGCGACGCGCCAAAGTGGAAGTGGTGGTGGCCAGCATCGAAGGGCGGCGCATGCTCACCTGCGCCCGCGGCACTCGGCTGACGTCCGATGCCATGCTGGTGGACTTGCTGGCGCAGCCCTTCGACCTGATCGCCTTGCCGGGTGGTGCGGTGGGTTCGCAGCACCTGGCGGCACACCAGCCCCTGCAGCAGTTGATCAAGGATCAGGCGGCAGCCGGTCGTCTGTTCGCCGGCATCGCCGAAGCACCCGCGGTGGCGCTGCAGGCCTTTGGCGTTTTGCGTCAGCGGCGCATGACCTGCCTGCCTTCTGCCAGCCATCAACTGTCGGGCTGTAGCTTTGTCGATCAACCGGTGGTGGTCGACGGTAATTGCATCACCGCCCAGGGCTCGGCTGCTGCGTTGGCATTTGCCCTGGCGCTGGTGGAGCAACTCTGCGGCAAGGCCGCACGAATGGCGGTGGCGGGGGAGTTGCTGGTCTAGATAACGTCAGGCTTTCGCTTCTTCCTTCTCTTCATCCTTAGCCACGTGCATGCGATCGCGGCTGGCCAGTGTCGGGAACAGTTTGACCCACACCCCGGTCACCACCAGCGTGCCGATCCCGCCCATGACCACGGCTGGCACGGTGCCGAACCAGTGGGCGGTCAGGCCCGATTCGAACTCGCCCAACTGGTTCGAGGCTCCGATGAACAGGCCATTCACGGCGCTGACCCGGCCGCGCATTTCGTCCGGGGTTTCCAGTTGAACGAACGAGGCACGGATCACCATGCTGATCATGTCTGCCGCGCCCAACACCACCAACACCGCCAGGGAAAACCAGAACGAGGTCGACAGGCCGAAGGCAATGGTCGCCACGCCGAAGATGCCCACGGCGGTAAACATCACCCGCCCGACATTGCGCTCCACGGCAAACCGCGCCAGGAACAGCGACATCAATAGCGCACCCACCGCCGGTGCCGAGCGCAACAGGCCCAGTCCCCACGGGCCGGTCAGCAGAATGTCCTTGGCGAACACCGGCAGCAGCGCCGTCGCCCCGCCCAACAGCACCGCGAACAGATCGAGGGAGATCGCCCCGAGAATGTCCGGACGACTGCGGATGAAGCGAATGCCCGCCAGCAGTGAATCCAATGTGGCCTTGCCCTTGTTCAGCGGGGTTTGCCGGGCGGGCAGGTTGAGCATCAGCGAACAGGCGATGACATACAGCAGCACCGTCGGGCCATACACCCAGACGCTGCCGAAGGCATAGAGCAAACCGCCGAGGGCCGGGGCGACGATGGTTGCCGATTGCTGGGCCGATTGCGCGGCAGCCACCGCACGGGGAAACAGCGCGCTGGGCACGATGCTTGGCAGCAGGGCCTGGGTGGTCGGCATTTCAAAGGAACGGGCGGCACCGAGCAGGAAGGCCAGGATGAAAATCATTTCCCGGGTGACATGGTCGGTCGCGCTGCCGATGGCCAGCGACAGGGCGATCAATGCCTGCAGGGACTGGCAGATCGCCGCCACCTTGCGCCGGTCATAGCGGTCGGCGACGTGCCCGGTGTGCAGCATGAACAGCACGCGCGGAGCGAACTCGACCAGGCCGACCAGACCCAGGTCGAGCACGTTGCCGGTCAACTGATACAGGTTCCAGCCGATGGCCACGGTGAGCATCTGGAAGCCGCTGGCGGTAAAGACCCGGGCCAGCCAGAACGCGAGAAAAGGGCGGTGGTGACGTAACAGCAAGGGCTCTTGGCTGGGCATCTGCGGGGAATCTGGGGAAAGGGGAGCGTCGAGATTATCACCAACCTGTAACAGGAAGTTGCCATGACAAAAAATTTAGTTAGCCAGACATCGATTTACTTGGCGCTCCCACCGGGAATGTGTTGCTGCCTATGACAAAGGTCGTGAGGCAACTTGTCACGCGGCAAAAGACCACGCGGTTCATCCCCGAAATTGGGACTACTCTTTCATCGTTGATTGATCCAGATCAAAACCCACAAAAGGAATTGATCCGGCGGCCGCAAGGCCAGACTCCCTGCGTTGTGATGCGTGCAAAAAAAAGAACAAACAGAGAATCGCCACACTCCATATCCGTGGGGGCCGTGGGTGCAGGCTTCCAGCCAGCAGCCGTACTACCTGACAGAGGAAGACTTATGTTCGGTTTAGAGGCACTTGATCTCGCCCGAATTCAGTTCGCGTTCACCATCTCGTTCCACATCCTGTTTCCGGCCATCACCATCGGCCTGGCGAGTTACCTGGCGGTACTCGAAGGCCTGTGGCTGAAAACCCATAACGATACCTACCGTGACCTCTACCATTTCTGGTCGAAGATCTTTGCCGTCAACTTCGGCATGGGGGTGGTTTCCGGCCTGGTCATGGCCTATCAGTTCGGCACCAACTGGAGCCGCTTCTCGGACTTCGCCGGTTCGGTAACCGGGCCTTTGCTGACCTATGAAGTGCTCACAGCGTTCTTCCTCGAGGCCGGGTTCCTCGGCGTCATGCTGTTTGGCTGGAACAAGGTCGGGCGCGGCCTGCACTTCTTCTCCACCGTGATGGTGGCCATCGGTACGCTGATCTCGACCTTCTGGATCCTGGCCTCCAACAGTTGGATGCAGACCCCGCAGGGGTTTGAAATCGTCAACGGCCAGGTCATCCCCACCGACTGGCTGGCGATCATTTTCAACCCGTCGTTCCCGTATCGCCTGATGCACATGGCCACGGCGGCGTTCGTTGCCACGGCCTTCTTCGTCGGCTCCTCCGCGGCCTGGCATTTGCTGCGCGGCAAGGACAACCCGGCGATCCGCAAAATGCTTTCGATGGCCATGTGGATGGCCTTGATCGTCGCGCCGATCCAGGCCGTCATCGGTGATTTCCACGGCCTCAACACGCTCAAGCATCAGCCAGCGAAAATCGCCGCGATCGAAGGCCACTGGGAAAACAAGGGCGACGAGGCCACGCCGCTGATCCTGTTCGGCTGGCCGGACATGAAGGAGGAGAGAACCAAATTCGCCGTCGAGATCCCGTACCTGGGCAGCCTGATCCTGACTCACTCGCTGGACAAGCAGGTGCCGGCGCTCAAGGAGTTCCCGCCTGAGGACCGGCCGAATTCGACCATTGTGTTCTGGTCGTTCCGGATCATGGTCGGCCTGGGGTTCCTGATGATCTTCACCGGTCTGTGGAGCCTGTGGCTGCGCAAGCGTGACACCCTCTACACCTCGCGGCCGTTCCTGTACCTGGCGTTGTGGATGGGGCCATCGGGCCTGATCGCGATCCTCGCTGGCTGGTTCACCACCGAAATCGGCCGTCAGCCGTGGGTGGTCTACGGCCTGATGCGCACGGCGGATGCGTCGTCCAACCATAGCTTCATGCAGATGAGCATCACCCTGATCCTGTTTGTCGTGGTCTATTTCGCGCTGTTCGGCGCCGGTCTTGGCTACATGATGCGCCTGGTGCGCAAGGGGCCGAAGATCGACGAAGGCAAGGAAACCAACGACGGAGGCCCCGGCCAGAAACGCACACCGGCGCGTCCGCTGTCCGCCGCCGACGACGATCACGCCGAAGCCGGCAACAGCCTGACCAAGGAGATTTGAATCATGGGTATTGATCTTCCGCTGATCTGGGCCGTGATCATCATCTTCGGCATCATGATGTACGTGGTCATGGACGGTTTCGACCTGGGTATCGGCATTCTCTTCCCGTTCATTCCGGGCAAGACCGATCGCGATGTGATGATGAACACCGTCGCCCCGGTCTGGGACGGCAACGAGACCTGGCTGGTGCTGGGCGGCGCGGCATTGTTCGGCGCGTTTCCGCTGGCCTATTCGGTGGTGCTCTCGGCGTTGTACCTGCCGCTGATCCTGATGTTGATCGGGTTGATCTTCCGCGGCGTGGCCTTCGAGTTCCGCTTCAAGGCCAAGGACGACAAGCGCCACCTGTGGGACAAGGCCTTCATCGGTGGCTCGGTCACTGCGACGTTCTTCCAGGGCGTTGCGCTTGGCGCGTTCATCGATGGGTTGCCGGTGGTCAATCGGCAGTTCGCCGGTGGTTCACTGGACTGGCTGACACCGTTCACGATGTTCTGTGGCGCGGCGCTGGTGGTGGCCTATGCGTTGCTCGGTTGCACCTGGCTGATCATGAAGACCGAAGGCAAGTTGCAGGAACAGATGCATGACCTGGCACGGCCATTGGCCTTCGTGCTGTTGGCGGTGATCGGCATCGTCAGCATCTGGACCCCGTTGGCCCACACGGATATCGCCGCACGCTGGTTCACCATGCCGAACCTGTTCTGGTTCATGCCGGTGCCGATCCTGGTATTGGTGACGATGTACGGCCTGATCCGCGCGGTGGCACGCAACGCGCATTACACGCCGTTCCTGCTGACCCTGGTGCTGATTTTCCTCGGATACAGCGGTTTGGGCATCAGCCTGTGGCCGAACATCATCCCGCCGTCGATTTCGATCTGGGACGCCGCCGCGCCGCCGCAAAGCCAGGGCTTCATGCTGGTGGGCACGCTGTTCATCATCCCGTTCATCCTGGGCTACACCTTCTGGAGCTACTACGTGTTCCGCGGCAAGGTCACCCATGAAGACGGCTATCACTAGCCTGCTGCTAACCCGGAGAATTGATTCATGCCTGGCAAACACACCTTGCACGACATTGAAGAAGCCGAAAAAAAGCCGCTGTGGCAGCGGCTCGGCTGGTTGGCCCTGATCTGGGTCGGTAGCGTGGGCGCCTTGTTCATCGTCGCCAGCCTGATGCGCCTGTTCATGAACGCGGCCGGCCTGACCACGCACTGACATCCCTCCCGTAGCCTCCAGGCACGGATTTACGACCCTCCGCACGGAGGGTTTTTTTTGCCTGTTACTTGCGCGCCTTGAGGATCACGAATTTCGGATTGGCTGCCACTTGCTCGACGCCACGGAACAGGCGCGCGAGCTTGCTGTGGTAGCCCAGGTGACGATTGCCGACGATGTACAGCGCGCCGCCCACGACCAGCGCTTCGCGGGCCTGCTGGAACATCCGCCAGGCCAGGAAGTCGCCCACCACCTGTTGCTGGTGAAACGGTGGGTTACACAGCACGACGTCGAGCGATTGCGGTTCCTGGCCGGCCAGGCCGTCACCGGCACGCACGGTCACTTCCCGTTCACCCAGTGCTGCGCGCCAGTTCTCGGAGGCCGATTGCACGGCCATGAACGACTCGTCCACCAGCGTGTAGTGGGCCTCGGGGTTTTGCAGGGCGCTGGCGATGGCCAGAACACCGTTGCCGCAACCGAGATCCGCGACCCGTGCCGTACCGAGATTTTTCGGCAGGTGTGGCAAAAACGCCCGGGTACCGATGTCCAGGCCTTCGCGGCAAAACACATTGGCGTGGTTGAGCAACTCGATAGCCGGTTCGTCGAGTTTGTATCGGCTCGGGTAAGGCGATGCTACAGGCGTTTTGTCTTCGGCCTTGGCAATCAACAGCCGCGCCTTCTTCACTGCCAGCGAGGCTTGCACAGGGCCGACGTAACGCTCCAGCAAATCGCCCGCCGCCCGGGGCAGATGCTTGATCATGGCCGCGGCAACCACTTGGGCGCCGGGCGTCAGTTGGCCTTGCAGGCGGATCAGTTGTTCCTCCAGCAGCGCCAGGGTTTTCGGTACACGGATCAGCACCCGGTCGAACGGCCCGACAGGGGCCTCGCTGGCGGGGACGCTCGACACCGCATCAAACGCCAGGCCGTTGCGCACCAGGTTCTTTTCCAGACCCTGGAATGCCAGGAACGAATCACCACTGCTGACCACCCGCACCTTGCCCGCCAGGCTGGCCGCCAACGCGCCGAAACTGTCGTTGAGCACCAATACCCGCGTGTCAGCCTTGGGCTGTTGTTCGGCCAGGTAATCGAGCAGGTATTCATCGGCCGCATCGAAAGCCTGCAGCGGTTCATTCTGCTGTTCTGGCTGGCGGATCAGGTCGAGGCTGGCGAAGGGCGTTTCGAGCAAAGGCATGGGGCGGGGCTCTGGGTAATCAACGGATGTCCCGGCGCACCAAGGTGTTGGCGCGGGAGGAGTCGTCCGAGTGTACTGCGTCGTGAGGGGCTACACGCCATCACCTCGGAGGGACCGCAAATGGTACGTTTTTTTTGCCTGGATTACCCGCAGGTTTTCCCGCAGTCGGGCGTTTCAGATGGCTCCGGACCGGGCCGCGGCGATGACTGCCGCAATCTTGTTGTTGACGCCCAGCTTTTCAATGGCCCGGTGCACATGAAAGTTGATCGTGCGTTCACTCAGGCTGAGGATCCTGGAAATTTCATAGGCCGTCTTGCCATCGGCCGACAGTTTCAACACTTCGAGTTCCCGCCGTGACAAGGGAGGAGGCTGAGGCGAGGCCGGTTTTTTCGGTTGCATCGCAATTGCCAGGGCGTGCAAGTGGCGGCTGATGAAAACCGAGAATCCAAGATTTTCGTACAGCTCAAAGGCTGAAATCGGGCAATGGCTTCTGGCCAGGCTGAGCATGCTGTGCATCCCGCATTCTTCATCGTGGACCGCTTGCGACCAGCCATGCGCCAGGCCTTGCTGTTGCAGCATTTGCCATAACCACGGGGTTTTGGAGAAAAGCTCTTGGCTCCAGAGCACGGGTAACGTGGAGTGATTGCAATAGGCTGCTATCGGATCAATCTTGCTGACATCGTTTTGTTCATATTGAGCGTTCCAGTCATGTGGATAGTTATTCAGGTTGACCGGGCAGTAATCAGCGCGACTGTTGGCTGAAATGGTTGAAAAGGCACAAAATTTATATCCAAGGTTCCTGACGAAATTCAGTGATATTCGATAGGCGATATTAATGTCTTGTGAGTGAGAAAGCAGTTGAAGCTGTGATTCCTTCCAGAGTTCCATTCGGGCGGTCTCCAACACTATGTTCTCGGGGGTGCTGATTTGGATCCGAGATCCGGCACGAGACGAAGTGTAGGACATTTCCGATAATTGCAGTTCGACGATTTTGCTCTTTTAACCGCTGAAAAAGTGTGTTCCAGGTTCTTAGGCAATCGGCGACTTATCAAATGCCATATGTAATTTTATTTTGACTGATGTTTGCAGTGCCGAATAATCAATAACTTGATGGCTTAATATCACTACAAAATGTCTGTGGTTACGCTGCCGTCTTTGCGGGACACTGTGGGTGTCTTTTGATTGGAGCCTTCCATGTCCGTCAGTGAAGAAAAATTTACCCGTCAGACCTTGCTCGAGGTTCATCCCTTGACCCCGAACCTGTTTACCCTGCGTGCCACGCGGGATGCCGGGTTTCGTTTTCGGGCGGGGCAGTTTGCCCGGTTGGGCGTCACCAAGGCGGATGGCAGTACGGTATGGCGCGCCTACTCCATGGTGTCCTCGCCCTTTGACGAGTTCCTCGAGTTCTTCTCCATTGTCGTGCCGGGCGGTGAGTTCACCAGTGAGCTCAGCCGGCTGGTCGTGGGTGACAAATTGCTGGTCGACCGCCAGGCCTTCGGTTACCTGACGCCGGACCGCTTTGTCGATGGGCGCGATCTGTGGCTGTTATCCACCGGGACGGGGGTGGCGCCGTTCCTTTCGATATTGCAGGACTTTGAAGTCTGGGAGCGATTCGAGCGGATCATCCTGGTCTACAGCGTTCGCGAAGCCCGGGAACTGGCTTATCAGGAGCTGATAGCGGGGCTGGCGCAACGTGACTATCTGGCGGAGTACGCACACAAACTGCAATTCATCGCCACGGTCACTCGTGAGCAGCATCCTGGCGCATTGAACGGGCGGATCACCACGCTGATCGAGAACGGCGAGCTGGAGCGCACCGCGGGCGTCGCGCTGACACCGGAGCATTCACGGGTCATGCTGTGCGGCAATCCGCAGATGATCGATGACACGCGCAAGCTGCTTAAACAGCGGGACATGCACCTGAGCCTCAGCCGACGGCCCGGCCAGGTGGCGGTGGAAAACTTCTGGTAAAAAAAACGGCGCCTCAAGGGCGCCGTTTTTAATGCGGGTGCGGTCAAGGCTGGTTGTTCTGGGCCTTGAGCAAGTCGCGGATCTCGCCCAGCAACTCTTCTTCCTTGGTGGGAACCGGAGGCAGGCTAGGGGCCACGGCCTCTTCGCGCTTCAGGCGGTTGATCGCCTTGACGCCCATGAAGATCGCGAAGGCGACAATGACGAAGTCGAGGATGGTCTGGATGAATTTGCCGTACGCCAGCACGACCGCCGGAGCAGCGCCGTCTGCTGCCTTGAGCGTTATGACCAGGTCACTGAAGTCCACGCCACCGATCAGCATGCCGATTGGCGGCATGATCAGGTCACCGACAAACGATGTGACGATCTTGCCGAAGGCCGCACCGATGATGATGCCGACGGCCATGTCGACCACATTGCCTTTGACCGCGAAGGCCTTGAACTCGTTTAGCACGCCCATAGGTTATTTCCTTGTTACAGATGAGGTTGATGAACGCAGTGTAAATCAGCAAAGCGCATCCTGCTCGAATCAACTGCCTGCTGTGCTCGCCAGCAATCGACCCGGGTGGTCTTGAAAAATTCACCGATTGATCTCGATCGGAGGGAGGCCAGGCCTTCTGCGGGGGGTGGAATACGACTTTTTACAGCGAAAGGGTTTCGTTTGTATGAGTGGCGCAGGGTGAAAGACCATCCATGAATCGGGATATTCAAGTTGATGGGAATTTGCGTGCTCTAGCGTTGGTATTGAAAATTAATTGCAGTCAACATACGTCTAACTAATTAGTTAATTTTGCTATTGATTAAAGATTTTCGTGCTTGTCGGAATTGAAGGTCTGGTTTTGCGCGATTGTTTTAAAGTTGTGCATCAAGTATGCAGATGAATAAAGCTTGTATAGGTTTTTAACGGGGCGGTAAGGCATGTCTCTAGAGTTTGTTGGGCGAGTTGAGTGGGAAACTTATACAGGATTTTTGTATGGCGGGAATATTTCAAAAAAGCCAGAGTTTGATAAAGGCTATTTGAAATCACCCGAGGGTTGCAAGACATCTGGCGCACTCGCATGTCTCAGCTGAGCTATCATCGCGTTTTTTTCCGGGGGTTCCGATGGCCAAGGCCAAGCGCATGTACGGCTGCACCGAGTGCGGTTCAACCTTCCCCAAATGGGCCGGCCAGTGCGGTGAGTGCGGGGCCTGGAACACGCTTACCGAAACCATGGTGGAAAGCGGCGGGGCAGCCGCCCCCAGCGGTCGTACCGGCTGGGCCGGCCAGCAGGCGCAGATCAAGACCCTGGCTGAAGTCAGTGTCGAAGAAATTCCGCGCTTCTCCACCGCATCCAGCGAGCTCGACCGGGTTCTGGGTGGCGGGCTGGTCGACGGTTCGGTGGTGCTGATCGGTGGTGACCCCGGCATCGGCAAGTCGACCATTCTGCTGCAAACCTTGTGCAACCTCGCCAAGAGCATGCCGGCGCTGTACGTCACCGGTGAGGAATCCCAGCAGCAAGTGGCCATGCGCGCGCGACGCCTGGGGTTGCCTCAGGATCAGCTGCGGGTGATGACCGAAACCTGTATCGAAGCCATCATTGCCACGGCTCGTCAGGAAAAGCCCAGGGTGATGGTGATCGACTCGATCCAGACGATCTTTACCGAGCAGCTGCAATCGGCCCCGGGTGGTGTATCCCAGGTGCGTGAGAGCGCGGCGTTGCTGGTGCGTTATGCCAAACAGAGCGGCACGGCGATTTTCCTGGTCGGCCACGTCACCAAGGAAGGCGCACTGGCTGGGCCTCGGGTGCTGGAGCACATGGTCGATACCGTGCTGTATTTCGAGGGCGAGTCCGACGGGCGCCTGCGGCTGCTGCGGGCGGTGAAGAACCGTTTCGGTGCAGTCAATGAACTGGGCGTGTTCGGCATGACCGACAAGGGCCTGAAAGAAGTCTCCAACCCTTCGGCGATTTTTCTGACCCGTGCTCAGGAAGAGGTCCCGGGCAGCGTGGTGATGGCGACGTGGGAAGGCACGCGGCCGATGCTGGTGGAGGTTCAGGCGCTGGTGGACGACAGTCACCTGGCCAACCCGCGTCGGGTCACGTTGGGGCTGGATCAAAACCGGCTGGCGATGTTGCTGGCGGTGCTGCACCGTCATGGTGGCATTCCGACCCATGATCAGGATGTGTTCCTCAACGTGGTCGGCGGGGTCAAGGTGCTGGAAACAGCGTCCGATCTGGCGTTGATGGCGGCGGTGATGTCCAGTTTGCGCAACCGGCCGCTGCCTCACGACCTGCTGGTGTTTGGTGAGGTGGGGCTTTCCGGTGAGGTGCGTCCGGTGCCGAGCGGTCAGGAGCGTTTGAAGGAAGCTGCCAAGCACGGCTTCAAGCGCGCCATCGTGCCCAAGGGCAATGCGCCGAAAGAGGCGCCGGCAGGGTTGCAGATCATTGCTGTGACGCGGCTGGAACAGGCGTTGGATGCGTTGTTCGAATAAATTCCAGTTAATGCACAACCCTGTGGGAGCGAGCCTGCTCGCGAAAGCGGAGTATCAGTCAACATAAATGTTGAAACTGACGGCCCCTTCGCGAGCAGGCTCGCTCCCACTTTGGTATTCGGCGGCTTCTAGACTTCGATCAGCGCACCCAGTTCGCGCTCCAGCTCTTCTGGATCAGCCAGGTTGAGCTCGATCAACCGCCGCAAACGTTCGATAGACTCAAGGCTGATGTGCCGGCAGACAAAGCCGAGTTGGCCATGGTCGTCGTGGGCCAGTTGCACATCCATGGTGATATCGGCCCCCTCGCTCAGATGAATGTCGACCAGAAAATCCTGCTGCGCCTTGCCCAACCACGGATCGGGTCGCTCGATCAACAACCCCTTGAGCGACAGGTCAATCAACGTCACCGGCCAGGTGGACTCACCCTGACTCAGCTCGGTTCGGGCATCGAACGCAATACGTTTGAAGCGGCGACGTTCGGCAGGGTGCTCGCTCATGGCGCGATCCTCGTAGATGTACGCTGACTATAGACCTGCATTCTTCAAGGCTGCCAGCGTGGGGCAGGTGTCTAGACCTATGTCGGGCTATGGCCTTTGTCGTCAGGAGCGCTAAACTCGGGGTGGCTGTCTTTCTTGTCCACTCTGGCTGGAATAATAAAATGAAAAATAATAATAGCCCGCTACGCCATTTGCCTTGGCTGCTGCTGGCAATCGTAGGTGCGTGCGCCCTGGGTGTAGTGGCATTGCGCCGAGGCGAGGCAATCAACGCCTTGTGGATCGTGGTCGCTGCCGTGGCCATCTATCTGGTTGCATACCGCTACTACAGTCTGTTCATCGCTAACAATGTCATGCAACTCGATGCGCGACGGGCCACTCCCGCCGTGCTCAACAATGACGGTCTGGATTACGTTCCGACCAACAAACACATTCTCTTTGGTCACCACTTCGCGGCCATCGCCGGCGCGGGGCCGTTGGTCGGTCCGGTCCTGGCGGCGCAGATGGGCTACCTGCCCGGCACGCTATGGATAATCGCTGGCGTGGTGCTGGCCGGTTCGGTGCAGGACTTCATGGTCCTGTTCATGTCTACCCGCCGCAACGGCCGTTCCCTGGGGGACATGGTCCGCGAAGAAATGGGCCGCATCCCCGGCACCATCGCGCTATTCGGCTGCTTCCTGATCATGATCATCATCCTCGCGGTGCTGGCGCTGATCGTGGTCAAAGCCCTGGCCGAGAGCCCATGGGGTATTTTCACGGTGATGGCGACCATACCGATCGCGATGTTCATGGGCATCTACATGCGCTACATACGTCCGGGTCGCATCGGTGAAATCTCCGTCATCGGCGTGCTGTTGCTGCTCGGCTCGATCTGGCTGGGCGGGCAGATTGCCGCTGATCCGGTGTGGGCCAAGGCGTTCAGCTTCACGGGCGTGCAAATCACCTGGATGCTGATCGGTTACGGTTTTGTCGCAGCGGTGTTGCCGGTGTGGCTGATCCTGGCACCGCGTGACTATCTCTCCACTTTCCTGAAAATCGGCACTATCGTCGCCCTGGCCATCGGCATCCTTGTGACCATGCCCGAGCTGAAAATGCCGGCCCTGACCCAGTTCATCGACGGCACCGGTCCGGTGTGGAAGGGCGGTCTGTTCCCGTTCCTGTTCATCACCATCGCCTGTGGCGCGGTCTCGGGTTTCCATGCGCTGATCTCTTCCGGGACCACGCCGAAACTGCTGGATAACGAAACCAACGCCCGCTACATCGGTTACGGCGGCATGCTGATGGAATCGTTCGTGGCCATCATGGCCATGGTGGCCGCCTCGGTGATCGAACCGGGCGTGTATTTCGCCATGAACAGCCCGGCCGCGGTCGTCGGCGGGGACGTAGTGGCCGTAGCCACGGCGGTCAGCAACTGGGGCTTTGCCATCACCCCGGAAGCGTTGCAGGCAGTGGCCCATGACATCGGTGAAACCACCATCCTGGCCCGTGCCGGCGGTGCGCCGACCCTGGCGGTGGGGATCGCGCAGATCCTGCACAGTGTTTTGCCGGGTGAAAACACCATGGCGTTCTGGTACCACTTCGCGATCCTGTTCGAAGCGCTGTTCATCCTGACCGCGGTCGACGCCGGTACTCGTGCCGGGCGCTTCATGCTCCAGGACTTGCTCGGCTCGTTCGTGCCGGCCCTGCGCCGTACCGAGTCGTGGACTGCCAACCTGATCGCCACCGCCGGTTGCGTGGCCATGTGGGGTTATCTGCTGTACCAGGGCGTGATCGATCCTTTGGGTGGCATCAACACCTTGTGGCCGCTGTTCGGCATCTCCAACCAGATGCTGGCCGGTATCGCGCTGATGCTCGGCACCGTCGTGCTGATCAAGATGAAACGCCAACGCTACATCTGGGTGACTTTGGTGCCGGCTGTGTGGCTGCTGATCTGCACCACCACCGCCGGCTTCATCAAGCTGTTCGATGCCAACCCGGCGATCGGCTTCCTGTCCCTGGCGAAAAAATACAGCGATGCCCTGGCCAACGGCCAGATCCTCGCCCCGGCGAAGGACATCACGCAGATGCAGCACGTGATCTTCAACGCCTACACCAACGCAACGCTGACTGCGCTGTTCCTGTTCGTGGTGTTCAGTATCCTGTTCTATGCGCTCAAGGTCGGTATTTCCGCCTGGGGCACCAAGGAGCGTACGGATAAAGAAGCGCCGTTCCAGGCACTGCCGGAAGCGTGATCGAGGATTTGCACCATGTTCAATGACCTCAGTCGCCTCGGTAAATACCTCGGCCAGGCCGCGCGCCTGATGGTCGGCATGCCCGACTACGACAACTACGTCGAGCATATGCAGACCAAGCACCCGGACAAACCGGTGATGAGCTACGAGATGTTCTTCCGCGAACGTCAGGAAGCCCGTTACGGTGGCAAGGGTGGGCCTAAGTGCTGTTGAAACACACCACTTAGGCATCACCTCTGTAGGAGCCGGCTTGCTGGCGATAGCGATCTTCGGGACGCCATCGCCAGCAAGCCGGCTCCTACAGTCTTTTCTGCGCCCAGGAGACCTTATTTTGTCAGTCCCTATACCTGTCACAATCCTCAGCGGCTTCCTCGGCGCTGGTAAAACCACCCTGTTGCGCCACCTGCTCAAAGCCGAGCACGGCCTGAAAATCGCCGTGATCGAGAACGAATTCAGCGATGCCGGCATCGACACCCAGTTGTTGGGCGATGAGCCGGTGCAAGTGATGACACTGTCCAACGGCTGCGTCTGCTGCACCATCCATACGGACCTGACCAAGGCGCTTTACCTGTTGCTCGAACGCCTGGACCAGGGCGATATCGCCTTCGACCGTCTGGTGATCGAGTGCACTGGCCTGGCCGACCCGGCGCCCGTGGCGCAAACCTTTTTCATCGACGAAGAATTGCGCGAGCGCTACATCCTCGACGGCATCATCACCCTGGTGGATGCGGCCCACGCCGACCTGCACCTGACCCAGACCATCGCCCAGGCGCAAATCGGTTTTGCCGATCGCTTGCTGGTGAGCAAGCGCGATCTGGTGGACGAACCGACCTTCACCGCGTTGAGCGAGCGCCTGACCCGCATCAACCGTCGTGCCCCGATCCGCGTGGTCGACCACGGCAAGATCGATCTGGCCGAGTTGCTCGACGTGCGCGGTTTCAATCTCAATGCCGACCTCGGTGGCGGTGTGAGTTTGCGACCTGTCAGCCAGGCACCCTCCATCGACCGCATTTCCAGCCTGGTGCTGCGCACTGATAAACCGCTGGATATCGACAAGCTCAGCGAGTTCATGAATGAGCTCCTGGAGGAGCATGGCAAGCAGTTGCTGCGCTACAAGGGCGTGTTGAGCATTCTCGGCGAACCGCGGCGCATGGTGTTTCAGGGTGTGCTGAAGCTTTATGGATTCGACTGGGACACCGAGTGGGCGGACGATGAAAGCCGCGAAAGCGTGATCGTGTTCATTGCCGATGATTTGCCGGAAGAAAAGATCCGCGAGGGGTTCGCGCGGGTGGCGGCGGATTGAAGTTTTGTGGCGTCCTAGCCGGCAGCACAGTGTTCACGGGTTGTATTGAGCAGTGTCTGTTCCAGATGATCCATATGCCGGTTCATCAACATCACCGCTGTCGCTGCGTTTCCACTTTCAACCGCGTCGACAATCTCCATGTGCACTTGCCCCGCGCAATAATCCTTCTGCTGCAGACCAAGCTGCGCAATCGCCAACGAAGTCAGCGGTACCAGGCTCTCAAGAAAGTGCGCTAGCGGTGTGTTCCGCGCCATTTTTGCCAACTGCAAATGGAACGCTCCCGACAAACGAATCGCCGGGCCTCGCTCGGCGCATAGACGCTCGTTGTCGAGCAGCGCCCGCAGTTGCTTCAAGTCTTGCGCGCGAGGTCGCTGACACGCCAGCCGCACCAGCATGACCTCGGCCAGCCGCCGGGCATGCAGTGCCTGCCGGACCTGCTCGGCATCCAGTTC
This sequence comes from Pseudomonas sp. S2_H10, assembly GCF_054668285.1. Taxonomy (NCBI): domain Bacteria; kingdom Pseudomonadati; phylum Pseudomonadota; class Gammaproteobacteria; order Pseudomonadales; family Pseudomonadaceae; genus Pseudomonas; species Pseudomonas sp. S2_H10. Next base: position 2,811,080 of record NZ_CP162754.1, on the reverse strand, counting down.
GGCGACACGCGGACGATGGTTGGCGCGAAGGAGGATGATGTGCTGATGGGACAGTCGCGTCAGCACATCACGCACGTCGCTGCGGCGGGCACCGAACATTTGCGCCAGGCTTTCTTCCGTAAAGCGACTGGCCGAATGGATGCGCTGTTCGAAAATGGCATCGAGGACCCGCGAATACAGATCATCCACCGACGGGCGGACGGGCAGGGTGGCGAGCGTTTGTGGCGAGGCGATGCTGTTCATGGCCAATCTCCAGTTCGAAGAGGTTCAACTGCCGAAGTTGTCTTCCGGGATGTTCAGTTCGATGCCCATGCGCTGGCCTTCGCGCAAAATGTGCCGACGCATCTCGGCGCTGGCCTGGGCGCTGTTCTTGCTGCGGATCGCCCGAACCACCGCTTCGTTTTCGTCCAGGCGTTCAGCCAGATGCTCCGGGGAATTGCGCAACACTTGGGCGCTCTGTTTGAGCGCATTGCTGGTTTGTTGCACCACGCTCTGGAAGATCGGGTTGGATGTCAGCGTGAACAGCTCTTCGTGGAACGCGATGTAGGCGTTTATGCCAGCCTCACTGTCATTGGCCTCCAGGGCTTCGCGCATGTCCATCAGGGTCAGGCGCAATTGCCCGATTTCCTTGCTGCTGATGGACTGCGCCACCAGACCGACGATAAACGGCTCAAGGGTGTAGCGCAGTTGCAGCACGTCTTCCAGGCTCGCGGCGGCCACCGCGTTGTCATGCGCCTGGCTGTCGGCGGGGTTGGCTTCGAGCACCACCACACCTTTGCCCGGCATCGAGCGCACCAGACCGAGGGTTTCCAGGACGATCACCGCTTCGCGCAGGCTCGGACGACTGATGCCCAATTGTTCGGCCAGTTCGCGTTGCCCCGGCAGCATTTCGCCGGAGCGCCACTGACCACGGGCCAGTGCGGCCCGAAGTTTTTCCACGACTGAATTTACAACGGTCGATGTGGTAATCACTGTTCGCTCCATGAGCCTCTGTAACCTTTGTTGGCCGTGCCTGCCCGGGGGCAGGCACGGCGGTGATTCAAAATTCCTGCTGATGCGCCGGGGTCACCGGTTTTCGCGGCTGGAAGGTATAACCCACCTGGCCGGACAGTACCTTGTTCGCCCGTTGCACATCGATGTCCTTTTCCCAGCGTGCGATGGCCACCGTGGCGACGCAGTTGCCGATCAGGTTGGTCAGCGCCCGGCCAATGCCCATGAACCAGTCCACGGCCAGTACCAGCACCAGGCCCACCACCGGGATCGCCGGAATCGCCGTCAGGGTCGCCGCCAGGATTACCAGTGCGGAACCTGGAATGCCATGCGCGCCTTTTGAGGTGATCAACGATACCAACAGGATCGTCAGCAGGTCGGTCATGGCCAGTGGCGTGCCGGTGGCATTGGCGATGAATACAATGGCCAGGGTCAGGTAGATCGAGAAGCCGTCGAGGTTGAACGAGTAGCCCGTCGGGATCACCAGGCCGACCGTCGAACTGCCGATGCCCAGATGTTCAAGCTTGCGCATGATTTGTGGCAGCACGGCGTCGGACGAAGCGGTGCCCATGACGATGAGCAGTTCTTCGCGCAGGTACTTGAGCAACGGCCACATCTTCAAGCCGGAGAGGCGCATGACCAGGCCGAGAATCAGGGTAACGAAGGCTATACAGGTCAGGTAGAACAAGCCGACCAGGCTGCCCAGGTGTTGCAGCGAATCCAGGCCATATTTGCTGGTAGTGAAGGCGATCGCGCCGAACACACCGATCGGCGCCAGGCGCACGATCATGCCCATGATGCGGAAGATCACGTGGCTCAGCTCATTGATCAGCCGCGAAATACCCGACGCCGCTTCGCCCACCAGGTTCAGTGCACTGCCGAACAGCACCGAAAACAGCAGGACCTGCAGGATATTGTTGTCGGCAAATGCGCCGATGACCGAGGTCGGAATCAAATCCATCAGGAACTGCGTGGTGGTGTGCATGTGCTGGCCGCGCTGGGCGATATCGCCCATGTCGGCGGCGGAAAGCTGCTCAAGATGAATATTCGCACCGCTGCCGATGCCGGTACTGAAGGCGAACACCAGGCCGATCACCAGGGCGATGGTGGTCAGGATTTCAAAGTAGATCACCGATTTCAGGCCGATGCGCCCGACCTTCTTCAGGTCGCCGGCGCCACTGATGCCGCTGACCACCACGCAGAACACAATCAGGCCAATGAGCATTTTGATCAGCTTGATAAAACCGTCACCGAGCGGTTTGAGCTGAGCGGAGTATTCGGGGAGGGTCAGCCCGCAGACGATGCCGAGCACCAGTCCGAGAACCACTTGGAGGAAGATTGAACGCGAGCACCATCTGAGCATGGGAGGAATCCTGGTCGGTGTCCTGGCTGCCGTGCGCGAGGCGCATCGACTTCAGGACTTAATTATTGTGGTCTTACCGGTATGTCCAGTGCAGGTGGAGTCTAGGCGCTATTTTTGGCGGATCGCAAGTGGAAATTGCATAATTGGCATGACCGGTCTTACCAGTTGGGTTGGATACCCCAACCTTTAGCCTTTTGGGAGGCTGGATTTTTTTTCCCGGGCAGAAAAAACCGGCCATCGCTGACCGGTTTTTTAAGCTCATGCTCTCACAGAGCATTCAATCGACGATCTTATCGCGAGACGTTGCGATTGATGATTTTCAGGTCGAAGAAGACAAGTTTGCCGCGTCGTTCTTTGTCGGTGAGAATCGGAAAGTTTGGGGACTCGCCATAGATCAGTACCTCTCGACGCTGTGGACCGGTATGAAGGCGGATGTTGTTGACTTCGCCTGGCAGGTCGTCCAGTTTTGCACTATCACCCTGGCTGTTGATGATGCGAAAGTAAGTAGGGTCATCACCTTCAAAAACCGACAGGTTACGCTGTTCGCCTTCCATACTTGCAGTGTTTTTGAAGTTTCCGTCACGATCTTCAATCTTGATAGTGTAGACGTCGTCGTGGTAGGCGAAAAGAAACGTTTCTGGGGCAACGTCCTCCGCGTAACTCAGAAGAACGTCTCCGTAAATGTCGAGTTTTTTCTCGAGGATAGCCTTCTCACCATCATTGAAGTCGGGGGACTCCAACATTTTCCGAATGACTTTACCTGCTAGTGCAACCGGCTTGTTATCGACGAATAGTTGAGCGGTGAACGATTGGTTATCCATGTTTTGCATGACGCTTATCTCTTCCTTGATTGGGAGATTAATATTGTTGCTGTTATAACTTGCGAGGTTTATTGAGCGCAGTGCACCGACAATTGCTTGCGGGCATTTTGTACTTATAACCAAGATGCATCACTGGGGTTGCGCTCAATGATTTTTAGCTTGAAAACCAGAGGGGTCCCGATGCGGCTTGGATTATCGGTCAGAACCGGGAAGGTGGGTGGTCCGGAATAGGATTTAACTGGCCGACGTTGTGGGCCGGCGTAAAGATAGATTTCGCTGATTGCGTCCGGAATTTCGTCCATTTTTACAACATTGCCGGAGCTGTTAATGATGCGGAAGTAAGTGGGATCATCTCCTTCGAAGATGCTCAAATTACGAGTTGCACCTTCCATGCTTGCCGTTGCCTGGAAAAGAGTGTTAACGCCTTTAATTCGGATGGTGTATACATCGTCATGATAGGCGAAGTAGAAAGTTTCGGGTGTTACACCTTCGCTGTAGCTCAGTTCCAGTGGGTCGTGTTTGCGAGCGTTACGATGAAACTCGTGCCAGCCTTCTCCAGTGTCTAGTTCTTCAAGAAGTTTGTTTATAACCTTTCGAGCCGTGGCAATAGGTTTGTTATCGACAAAAAGTTGAGCGGTGAACGATTGAGTTCGATCTATGAACATAATCTCTTCCTTGATATATGAATAACCCTCGTATTTGTGGTGAGCGAGTCGGATTATTCGTTGCTTGTCAGGGGCGAGACTATCATCAAGGTTTAAAATCTGGATTTCTGGTGTGTTACAAGATTTTAAGTTTTATTCGGTGTTGTTGTCTGTGAGGAAGTTACAGTTTTTGGAGTTGTAAGTGACGGGCATAAAAAAAACCGGCACAAGTGCCGGTTTTCTCAACTGTGATTTAGCGGGGCTTATTAAGCGCCGTACACCGGCAGCTTCTTGCAGATAGCCTTGACCTTCTCACGAACGGCATCGATCACCGCTTCGTTGTTCAGGTCGGCCAGGATGTCGCAGATCCAGCCGGCCAGTTCCTTGCACTCTGCTTCCTTGAAGCCGCGAGTGGTCACAGCCGGAGTGCCGAAGCGCAGGCCGGAGGTGACGAACGGGGAGCGTGGGTCGTTTGGCACGGAGTTCTTGTTCACGGTGATGAACGCTTTGCCCAGAGCGGCATCGGCGTCTTTACCGGAGATTTCCTGCTTGATCAGCGACAGCAGGAACAGGTGGTTTTCAGTACCGCCGGAAACCACGTCGAAGCCGCGCTCGATGAACACGCCAGCCATGGCTTTGGCGTTTTTCACCACTTGTTGCTGGTATGCCTTGAACTCAGGCTGCAGCGCTTCCTTGAAGCAGATCGCTTTAGCGGCGATCACGTGCTCCAGCGGGCCGCCCTGGGCGCCCGGGAATACCGCGGAGTTCAGCTTCTTCTCGATGTCGGCGTTGGCGCGAGCCAGGATCAGGCCGCCACGTGGACCGCGCAGGGTCTTGTGGGTGGTGGTGGTCACGACGTCAGCGAAAGGCACCGGGTTCGGGTAGACGCCAGCGGCGACCAGACCGGCCACGTGGGCCATGTCGACGAACAGGTAAGCGCCAACCTTGTCAGCGATTTCACGGAAGCGCGGGAAGTCGAGGATCTGCGAGTAGGCAGAGAAACCGGCCACGATCATTTTTGGCTTGTGCTCAACCGCCAGGCGCTCGACTTCGTCATAGTCGATCAGGCCGTTGGCGTCGATGCCGTACTGGATGGCGTTGTACAGCTTGCCGGAGGACGAAACGCTGGCGCCGTGGGTCAGGTGACCGCCGTGGGCCAGGCTCATGCCCAGGATGGTGTCGCCAGCCGACAGCAGGGCCAGGTAGACGGCGCTGTTGGCTTGCGAGCCGGCGTGCGGCTGAACGTTGGCGTAATCGGCGCCGAACAGTTCTTTTGCACGATCGATTGCAAGCTGCTCGACGACGTCTACGTACTCGCAACCACCGTAGTAGCGCTTGCCCGGGTAGCCTTCGGCGTACTTGTTGGTCAGTACCGAGCCTTGAGCTTCCATCACCGCAGGGCTGGTGTAGTTTTCCGAAGCGATCAGCTCAATGTGCTCTTCCTGGCGCTGAGCTTCTTGCTCCATGGCGGCAAAGAGATCGGCGTCGTACTTGGCAATAGTCAAATCACGGCTGAACATGGCGGTCCTCAAGGATCGGGGGCGGAAAAGGGGGGCATTCTAACCCAATGGGTTTTAGATGGCATATGAAACGGCATCATGTCGCAGACAAGTGGCTTTCATGCGTGGATAAGCGGTGAATGTGCTGGCCTCTTCGCGGGCAAGCCCGCTCCCACAAGGTTCGCAGGTGATCACAAATTTGGGGGGCACCGCAAAAACTGTGGGAGCGGGCTTGCCCGCGAAGGGGGCATCCGCAGCACTGCAAATCTCAGTCGAACATGAACAGCGCATCATTGCTGAACTGCCCTTCGAATCGCCCCGCCGGCATCGGACGCCCGAACAGGTAGCCCTGCACCTCGTCGCAACCGTGCTCGCGCAGGAAGTCCAGCTGTTCATGGGTCTCCACGCCTTCGGCGATCACCGCCAGGTTGAGGCTGTGGGCCATGGCGATGATCGCCCGAGCGATCTGCGCGTCCTGTTCGCCGGATGGCAGGCCATCGACGAAGGTGCGGTCGATCTTCAGGACGTCGATCGGGAACTGCTTGAGGTAGTTGAGCGATGAGTAACCGGTGCCGAAGTCGTCGACGGCAATGCTCAGGCCGAGGTTTTTCAGGCCATCGAGGATCTGCATCGCCTCGCTGACTTCGCGCATCAGGATACTTTCGGTGAGTTCCAGCTCCAGGCACGCCGGCGGCAGGCCGGTTTCCCTGAGGATGGTGGCGATGCGCGTACCGAGCTGGCCGTCGGAGAACTGCCGCGCCGAGATGTTCACCGACACCTTGGGCACGCGGACCCTGGCCTGATGCCAGGCCTTGAGTTGACGGCAGGCTTCGCTGATCACCCAGTCGCCGACATCCACCACCAGGCCGAGCTCTTCGAGCACCGGAATGAAATCCCCGGGTGGCACCAGGCCACGACGCGGGTGGCGCCAGCGCAGCAGGGCTTCGGCGCCGGTCAAACGTTTGCCATCGCCACTGAATTGCGGCTGGTAATACAGGACGAATTCGTTCTGTTCCAGGGCATGGCGCAAGTCGCTTTCCAGTTCCAGCCGCTCCAGGGCGCTGGCGTTCATGTCCGCCTGATAGAACTGGAAGTTGTTCTTGCCGCGCTCCTTGGCGTGGTACATCGCCGTGTCGGCGTTCTTCATCAGCTGGCTGAGCTCGTTGCCGTCCTGCGGGCTCAGGGCGATGCCGATACTGGCCGTGACGAAGAACTCGCGGCCTTCGAGCACGAACGGTTTCACCAGGCTGGCGAGAATCTGTTCGGCCACATGAATCGCCCGGTTCAGGGCGATTTCGCGGTTGGCCCGCGGTTGCAGGAGCAAGGTGAACTCGTCGCCGCCCATGCGTGCCACGGTGTCGTCATCGTCGACGCAACCGAGCAGGCGCGTGGCCATCTCCTTGAGCATGCGGTCGCCGGCGGCGTGGCCCAGGGAGTCGTTGATCGGCTTGAAGCGATCGAGATCGAGGAACATCAGCACCACCCATGACTTCTGCCGTTCGGCCGATTGCAGGGCGGTGTGCAGGCGGTCCTGGAACAGCGTGCGGTTGGGCAGGTGGGTCAGGGCGTCGTAGTAGGCGAGGCGGTGAATCCGCTGCTCGCTGGCCTTGCGCTCGCTGATGTCGCTGAAGAAGCACACGTAACTGGCCAGGTCGCCTTCATCGTCGAGCACGGCGGTGATCCCGACCCAGGCCGGGTAGTGCTCGCCATTGCGGCGCCTGAGCCAGACTTCGCCTTCCCAGGTGCTGTGCTGGCCCAATTGCTTGAGCACATAGCGCAGATGGGCTTCCTGCTGGTCGTCGACGGTCAGCATGTTCGGCAACTGGTCGAGCACCTGCTCCACGGCATAACCGCTGACACGGCTGAAGGCTTCGTTGGCCTGGACGATGTAGCCGGCCGGGTCGGTGATCAGGATCGCCGAGGTCGAATGTTCGAATACCGTGGCGGCCATGCGCAGGTCTTTTTCGGCCCGGCGTTGCTGGCTGATGTCGCGGCCGACGCCTAGCACGCCTTCGAATGTCCCGTGCTCGTCCCAGACCAATACCAGGCGCAGTTCGATCGGGATCTTGCGCCCGTCGGCCCGCAGGCAATCGAACAGGAACAGTTGGGTTTGTACCTGGCTGCGTAACACTGCCAGCTGGTCCGGCTGATCCAGCGCTTTGCTGACGCGGTCCATCAGTTGGTAGATGCCGGTCAGTTGTTGCGGGTTGGCGATGGTCGATTGCCAGCCGTTCTGGAAAATCCACTCGGCGTCGTAGCCCAGCACGGCTTGCACCGAGGGGCTGACGTAGTTGAGGTTAAGGCGGCTGTCCGTGGAAAAGATCACGTCGCTGATGCTCTCGGCGAGCATCCGGTAGCGTTGCTCGCTGTCGCGCAGCGATTCGCTGGCTTCGATCTGGTCGGTGATGTCCTTGGCCACGCCAATGATCCGCGTGACCTGATCGTCCTTGTCCCGCGCCAGTGCCTGCTCGCGAATCTCGAAGCGTCGCCACTGGCCGTCGCGATGGCGGAAGCGCAGCTGGCACTGCATCAACTGGCGATAACCGGCCTGGCGCTGGACCTGGCGGGAGCGGTGGTAATAGTCGGCGTCTTCGGGGTGCAGGAGGATTTCCCAGAAGTATTCGCCCATCTGGTGCAGTTCGGTGCGGTTGTAACCCAGTGTCTGGCCCAGATGGTGGTTGCTGAAAATCATGCGCTGGCTGATCACATCCTGCACATACAGGTGATCCGGCACGGTGCGCACCACGTCCGACCAGAACCCTTCGCGCTCCTGCAAGGACAGTTCGATGAGCTTGCGGCTGGTGATGTCGGTGATGCTCAGGATCACCGCTTTATAGTCGTCCTGGGTTTGCGGCAGGCGCAGCACCAGCCACAGGTGCTGGTCGCGACCGCTGGCATCCTGCAGTTTGATTTCCAGCTCAAGCTGTTGCTGCTGGTTGAGTACCGCGTCGAGCACCTGGTTGCCGATGGCGGTGCCGTCCAGCGGGTTACCGTCGATCAGCAGTTTCCAGGCGTTGTTGGCGTTATCGACATTGAGCAGTTGCAGGGCGACCTGGTTGACCTCGGTGATCCGCAGCTCCTGCAGCAGTTGCCGGCGTTGTTCCGGGATCGCCAGCCACGCTTGCAGTTGTTCGCTGTCCCGCAGGTGTGTCTTGTCGAAGAAAAGCTTGAGCCCGGACATGTCGAGGACACACAAGGCCACACCAGTGCCTTCGAAAATGTCCTGATAACGCCGGCGGCCTTCATTCAATTGGCGCTGACGCCGGCGCATGTTCAGCAAGGCGATGAACGGCAGCATGGAAAACGCCAGGCCCAACACGCATTTGCCAATGAACGCCGGCAGCAGCTCCTCCAGCACGTGTTGCCGGTCGAACAAGCCACGCAGTTGCCAATCGCTGCTGCTCAACGGAACCGTCAGCACGCTGTTGGCGATATCGTCCTCGGTCAGTGTGCCCGGATTGACCGCGGGCTGCGCTTCGTCGCGGCTGATGATCTGATGATTGATGCGGTTTTCCACCAGCCACATCGGACGGCCACCGGCCTCGATTTGCTTGGTCAGGGACGAAAAGAAGGTGGGGGTCAGGCGCAAGGCCCAGTAGCCTCGGGAGCTGCCGCTGGCCTGATGCAACAATAAATGCACCACGGAACCGTCGGTGGCGTTGCTGAAGTAGTGCGCCTGGGAGTGGCTGCGGCGGACCAGTTCACTCAGGTAGTCACTGTCATCGCTGTCGGCAGCGCTGTCACTGATGACTTTTCCCGAGGGGCTGAGCAACGCCAGGCTGCGCAGATCCGGTAGCGACTGTTGCAGCTTGCGCAGCAGGGCCTGCAGTTCATCGGCGCCCTGCGGTTGCTCGACGATCGGCAACAGGTTGAGGGCGATCTGTGCGTTGAGTGCCATGTTCAGGCTGACTTGCCCAGCCAGGTCGGCGGTGTAGTCGATAGTGTACTGGCGCTGGTTTTTCTGGGTTTCGCGCAACTGATCGAGCAACTGCCAGAACAGCAGGGCCAGCAGCAATAACACGAGTGTCGCCAAGGTGCCCTTCAAGGTGCCGCGCAGGGGGGAGCCGGGCGCTGTGGTGGGCGCACTGGAAGTCAGAGGCGGTGGGACATTGGACAAGCTGTAATCCTGCGGTTTGGCTGGACTGGCGCGACGTGCACTATAAGCCGGACGCCCGAAGGGCGGCTAGCATGCCTTGAGTTGTGGCGAAGTGCCAGCCCCAGCCCGTCGGCTGGACTGCCATCTGTCATTCAGGTAGCTTTGCCGGTTACGCGGGAGCGTTCCAGCTCCTAGACTCAGACTTTTTCAGCGTCGCTTCACACGGACGGCGCGCACAGTCTGGCCGGGCAATGCCTGCGCTCCAATCATTCATCAGTCACTGACCCAAGGTTCTCCATGGCTCAATACGTATTCACCATGCATCGGCTGGGCAAAGTTGTTCCGCCGAAGCGGGAAATCCTGAAAAACATTTCTCTGTCCTTCTTCCCAGGTGCCAAGATCGGCGTGCTCGGCCTCAACGGTTCGGGTAAGTCCACGCTGCTGAAAATCATGGCTGGCGTCGACACCGAGTTCGAGGGCGAAGCCCGTCCGATGCCGGAGCTGAACATCGGTTACCTGCCGCAGGAGCCGCAACTGGATCCGACCAAGACCGTGCGTGAAGTGGTCGAGGAAGCGGTCAGCGTGATCAAGAACGCCCAGGCGCGCCTGGACGAGGTCTACGCGGCTTACGCTGAAGAAGACGCCGACTTCGACAAACTGGCTGCCGAACAGGCCAAGCTCGAAGCGATCCTGCAAGCCAGCGACGGTCACAACCTCGATCGTCAACTGGAAGTCGCCGCCGACGCGCTGCGTCTGCCGGCCTGGGACGCCAAGGTCGAATTCCTCTCCGGTGGTGAGAAGCGTCGTGTGGCCCTGTGCCGCCTGCTGCTGTCCGCGCCGGACATGCTGCTGCTCGACGAACCGACCAACCACTTGGACGCCGATTCCGTTGCGTGGCTCGAGCACTTCCTGCACGACTTCCCGGGTACCGTGGTCGCGATCACGCACGACCGTTACTTCCTGGACAACGTAGCCGGCTGGATCCTGGAACTCGACCGTGGCGCGGGTATTCCTTACGAGGGCAACTATTCGGGTTGGCTGGAAGCCAAGTCCGATCGTCTGGCTGCCGAATCCAAGCAGCAGTCGGCCCATGAAAAGGCCATGAAGGAAGAACTGGAGTGGGTGCGCAAAGGCGCCAAGGCCCGCCAGTCCAAATCCAAGGCTCGTCTGCAACGCTTCGAAGAAATGCAGTCGCAGGAATTCCAGAAGCGCAGCGAAACCAACGAGATCTACATCCCGGCCGGTCCGCGCCTGGGCGACAAGGTCATCGAATTCAAGAACGTCACCAAGGGCTATGGCGACCGCGTGCTGATCGACAACCTGTCGTTCTCCATGCCAAAAGGCGCCATCGTCGGCGTGATCGGCGGTAACGGTGCCGGTAAATCGACCCTGTTCCGCATGCTGATGGGCAAGGAAACGCCGGATTCGGGCTCCATCGAAGTCGGCGAAACCGTGCAGTTGGCTTGTGTGGATCAGAGCCGCGAAGACCTGGACGGCAGCAAGACCGTGTTCCAGCAGATCTCCGACGGTTCCGACCAGATTCGCATCGGCAACTACGAGATCCCGTCGCGTACCTACGTCGGTCGCTTCAACTTCAAGGGCGGCGATCAGCAGAAGTTCGTCAAGGACCTGTCCGGTGGTGAGCGCGGTCGCTTGCACCTGGCCCTGACCCTGAAGGAGGGCGGCAACGTCCTGCTGCTCGACGAACCGTCCAACGACCTCGACGTCGAAACCCTGCGTTCCCTGGAAGAAGCCCTGCTGGACTTCCCGGGCGCCGCCATTGTGATCTCTCACGATCGGTGGTTCCTTGACCGCGTCGCGACCCACATCCTGGCGTACGAAGACGACTCGCAAGCGGTGTTCTTCGAAGGCAACTACACCGAGTACGAAGCCGACCGTAAAAAGCGTCTCGGCGAAGCAGCTGCCCAGCCGCATCGTGTGCGCCACAAGAAACTCGCCTGATTTCGGGTGGGTTGCATAAAGAGCGGAGCCTTCGGGCTCCGTTTTTTTGCGTTTTTTTCAGTGAGACCGAGTTGGATTCATCGCTGGCAAGCCAGCTCCCACATGATTTGTGTTGTGCCCGGATTGTGGGAACGCCGGGAAAACTGTGGGAGCCGGCTTGCCAGCGATGGCGGTGTAACTGTTGGTGCATGACTTGAATCTGATCTCCCCATTCAGGTGCAGTAATGTCCAAAAAACTCGGTTAATTTATATCCTGTGCACCATTTAATTTCACAAACGCGACATTCTGCTCTGTTCCTGTGCGCGAGTCGTTTGTTACAGTCCGGCCCAATCTCCTCCAACGACAATAAATTTGCCGAGACTTTTCCATGATCGAATCCGTCGAATCCTTCCTTGCGCGCCTGAAAAAACGCGACCCGGACCAACCCGAATTTCACCAGGCTGTCGAAGAAGTCCTGCGTACCCTGTGGCCGTTTCTTGAAGCCAATCCGCATTACCTGACCTCCGGCATCCTGGAGCGCATCTGCGAGCCGGAGCGGGCGGTGGTGTTTCGCGTGTCGTGGGTCGACGATCAGGGCAAGGTCCAGGTCAATCGCGGTTTCCGCATCCAGATGAACAGCGCCATCGGCCCGTACAAGGGTGGCCTGCGTTTCCACCCGTCGGTGAACATGGGCGTGCTGAAATTCCTCGCCTTCGAACAGACCTTCAAAAACTCCCTGACTTCGCTGCCAATGGGCGGCGGCAAGGGCGGTTCGGACTTCGACCCCAAAGGCAAAAGCGACGCGGAAGTCATGCGCTTCTGCCAGGCCTTCATGAGCGAGTTGTACCGCCACATTGGTGCGGACGTTGACGTGCCGGCCGGGGACATCGGCGTCGGTGCGCGGGAAATCGGCTTCCTGTTCGGCCAGTACAAGCGCCTGAGCAACCAGTTCACCAGCGTGCTGACCGGCAAGGGCCCGAGCTACGGCGGCAGCCTGATTCGTCCGGAGGCCACCGGATTCGGTTGTGTGTACTTCGCCGAGGAAATGCTCAAGCGCCGCGGTCTGGCCGTGGAAGGCAAACGCGTAGCGATCTCCGGCTCCGGCAACGTCGCGCAATACGCCGCGCGCAAGGTCATGGACCTGGGCGGCAAGGTGATTTCGCTGTCCGACTCCGAAGGCACCCTGTATTGCGAAAGCGGTTTGACCGAAGAGCAATGGCTGGCGGTGCTGGAACTGAAGAACGTACAGCGCGGGCGTATCCGTGAACTGGCCGGCCGTTTTGGCCTGGAGTTCCGCGCCGGTGAGTTGCCATGGAGCCTGAGCTGCGACATCGCCCTGCCATGTGCGACGCAAAACGAACTGGATGCCGACGCTGCCCGCACCTTGCTGCGCAACGGCTGCATCTGCGTGGCCGAAGGCGCGAACATGCCGACCACCCTTGAAGCGGTGGACCTGTTCATCGAGGCGGACATCCTGTTTGCGCCGGGCAAGGCGTCCAACGCCGGTGGCGTGGCGGTGAGTGGGCTGGAAATGTCGCAGAACGCCATGCGCCTGGCGTGGACCAGTGGCGAAGTGGACAGCAAGCTGCACGCGATCATGCAGTCGATTCACCACGCGTGCGTGCATTACGGCGAAGAAAACGGCCGGATCAACTACGTCAAGGGTGCGAACATCGCCGGCTTCGTGAAGGTCGCCGATGCCATGCTGGCCCAAGGCGTCGTCTAAGCCGGTTCGATGCGGATCACTTCGATCAGTTGATCCCCGGCGGGGCGCTGCCACAGGACTTCATCGTTGAGTCGTGCGCCGAGCAGCGCCCGGCCCAGCGGTGAACCCCAATTGATCAGGCCGTGGCCCGCATCGGCCTGATCCTCGCCCACCAGTTGTACCCGGCGTTCGGTGTCGTGTTCATCGGCATAGGTCACCCAACTGCCGATCTGCACCTTGTCGGTCGACGTCGCAACGGGTACCACCTGAGCGCTGCCCAGGCGCTGCTTGAAGTAACGTAAATCACGTTCGAGATCGGCCAGGCGCTGCTTGTCGGCCTGCTCGCCCCTTGCCGATTGTTCGGCGTGCAGGCTTTGCAGTTCGGCGAATTTAGCCTGCAACAGGTCCAGGCCTTGCGGCGTGACGTAGTTGGGCTGAGCGCTGACCTGCCGTTCGACGGGCTGATCGGCTTGCGCGGCGGCGTTATCTTCATTGACGAAGGCACGACTCATGGAATTCTCCCGGTATAGGGTTTGGGCCATGGTCGCAGGCATTTGGTTTCACTGGATGTCTGAAAGCGACTTACGGCGAGTGATAGGCCCGGGCGGCGTCCTGATCCTTTTGCTGCTCCCAGGCTTTGTCCCGTTCTTCCAGATGGCTGTTGCGATAATCCCCGCGGTCCTGGTTGTCCCGCATCGCCTGGCACTGGCGAAAGCCATCGCTCCAGCCTTCGGCGTACAGCGGATCCTTCAAGTAGCGTGGGACGTTCTTGCGGAATTCGCCAGTGATCGCCCCGGCGGCTTGCCGGCCGCTGCTGCAACCGTCATCGAAGCCATCGGCGAAGGCGGGCGGATAACCTTTGGCGAGCAAGTCATCGTGGGTTGACTGGCAACCTGCGAGCAGCAACAACACACCCACAACACTTGTATAACGGCGCATTCCTCACTCCCGGGCCATTCGGCGGCCTATGGGTGAAGTCTAGGAGAGGACGAGTGAGGCGATCGTGAAAGAAAGATCAAAGAATTCTTGTAGGAGCCGGCTTGCTGGCGATGGGATCAACGCGGTGTGTCCGAGTAACCACGCTGATGCCATCGCCAGCAAGCCGGCTCCTACAGGCGTGGCGATCAATAGTGGTACCACTTGAGCTCAAGCATCACCTCGTTCTCGGCCGTCGCCAAATGGCTGAACTCGCGCTGGGCGCTCAAGCGCAGGCCGAGATTGCGGGATATTTCCCACTGCTGATTCAGACTCAGGCTACGACGCACTTCACCATTGGTGAAGAAATCGCCCTTGGCTTCCACGCTCAAGTTGCCCAGCGGGTTTTTCCACAGCACGCCCGTGTTGAAGCCCGCCGCTGGCGCCACGAATGCGGCGAAGTCGTTGTTGTGTTCGATACGCACGGTGCCCAGGGCAAAACCGAGCATGTTCTCGCCCAGTTGCCAGGTTCCGCCGCCACCGCCGTTGACGTGGCTGACCAGGGTTTGGTCATCGTGCTTGCCCGGCACCCGCTCAAGGCCACCGGTGACTTGCCATGACAGTGGTTGCAGCAACTCATTGCGCGGGGTCAGGGAGCGGATGGTCGCCAGGTCCAGTTGCTGCACTTGCCAGTCATTGCCTTCGTACTGGCGCAGTTTCAATTGCAGGATTTCGATCTGCGCGCCGAGGGGAAAGCTTTCGTTGTTGTCATTGAGGTCGTGATAAGCCATGCGCAGGCCATATTCGCCAAAGGCTTTATCGCCACGGGTGCCAAGGCCGAGCTGCCAGGTACGGGACTCGTGGCCGTCTTCAGGCAGGCCGGGCTGCGGGATGTTCAGCTCGGGTGCCGGGTTCTGGTTGATTGCCCGCAACAGTTCGAAGCTGCGCTGGGCACGCGCCGGGTCGCGTTCCTGACCGTTGGCGCGGTAGCGCTCCAGGCGATAGGCCGCATCGATGATCAGGGCCTGGCGGTCGCGGGGTTGAGCCTTGAATGCCGGGTCTTGCATTTGATTCTGATCGGCGCTGACTTTCAGCACCCATTGCTGCTCTTCAGGGTTCAACGGCTCGGCGCGACTGAGCAACTCGCGTTCGCGGGACGGACGATACTCGATCGATTCCACCAGCCCGGCCTCCTTCACGGCCTTGACGGTGTCGGTGGGGATGGCCGTGAGCGGGAATTGCCCGGTCAGGCGCAGGCTCGGGCGGGCCACTTGCAGAAGTTCCAGCAAGCGGTAGGAGCAGTTTTCGTCGAAGAAGAAATAGTCGAACTTGATCTGCTTCAACTCCCAGACGTGCTCGACCATGCGCGCGGTTTCTTGCCGGGTCAGGTTCAGCCGGAATTCCCACAGGTCGCGGTTTTCCAGGCTGCGGTATTCCGAGAGTTTTTCCTGATAGGGCACCATTGCGAACAGGCCGGGATAGCCGCCCATCAGGCCTTTCCAGGCATAGAGGATGCTGTTGTCCGAGCCCTCGATGTAGGCGCCGAAGTTGATCGCATAACTGAGCAGCGAAGTGTTGTCGCTCTTCGCCTCGGCCTGGTCGATGCGCAGCAGGGTGTGGCCAAACATCGAGGACGGGCTGTTCAGATAGGCCGCCGGGAAGATCATCACCGCACTGTCCGGCGAGACGTCCTTGAACCATTGTTTGAACTCGGCGCAGGCCGGCGTCGGCAGGCCGGTCAGGCCGAGTTGTTCCTTCAGCCAGCGGGTACGGGCCGGGTAGACGCATTGAGCGTGTGTTTCACCGGCACTGGCCGGGGCGTACAAGGCTTGTACGGTCGCCGCGAGTTCACGGTCCGGATGTTCATTGCCGTCTGCGGCGAGAAAGAATTTCGGGTCGCTGACATAGCTGCGCCAGCCACCGAGCTTGGCGGTTTCGTAATGGCCCAGGGATATCCAGAAAGGGTCGTTGGCCAGTTGCTGCAAACGTTGAGAGTCGATGTGAGGTGCGGCATACAGTGGGGCGCAGGCACACAGCGCCAGCCAGGCAAGGCGTTTGAGCATAGGTGGCAACTTAACTTGAAAAAAATGAAGACCGGCGCGGTTGATGCCTCCCCCTGTAGGAGCTGGCTTGCCAGCGATGGTCTCTAAGGCGCCGCGTTTATCCAGTAGACACGCGTCATCGTTAACGACCATCGCTGGCAAGCCAGCTCCTACAGTACGCAGGCATCACCCAAAAAACAAAACCCGCTTCCCGAAAGAAGCGGGGCAGGTCGAGCTTAAGCTTGAGTTGCGTACTTGGCCAGACGAGGGTCGGCTTTGAGCACGGCCAGGGTATTGGTATGCACGTCTTCGGCAGTCACGTCAGCCTTGCTGAAGATCTGCTGGAAGTGCTCGTGAGTGACGGCGGCGAAGTGCGCACGGTCTTCCGGCGCTACGCCCAGTACCACGGCATAGGTGGTCAGCGCTTCGCCCTGACCCTTGGCCATGTCTTCGGACAGCTCGTTCATCATGCCATTCATGGCAAACCAGGATTTGCCGCCATAGGTCAGCGAAGCATTGGTTGCGCAACCGTTGGTGCCGGAGGTCATGCCGAAGGTCGCGTTGCCGGAAGTGCCGTTGGTGGTGGATGCCAGGAAGTGAGCCGGAGTGCCACGCTGACCTTCGAACAGCATGTTGCCCCAACCGCAATCCGGGCCGCCTGGCGCCTGAGCCATGGCGTTGATGGATACAGCGGTGAAGAGAGTACCAAGAAGAATCCGTTTCATAGCTTTGTTCTCTTTATGTGCGTACCAATAGACAAGGGAGTCTGGCCCGTTCCGGTGCCAGTGGGCCGGGCAATAGTCCGGCCGCGCAGTTTGGAGTTTAGGCACGATCGCGGGGTTCCGTGATTTTTTGCAAAACATTCATGTCAAACGGCGGAGAAGGCCCGGCCCGCCTGGGGTTGGCAGATTGACTATGCTCAGGCCTGCGGCGCTCCTTGCCAGTCGGGCATGGGCAGCGCCAGAATGCTGCCATCTGCCCCGCCTGATTGTAAGGAAGCCCGATGCCTGATCCTGTTGCTGCCAGCTTGCGTCTAGCGCCCGAAGCGCTGACCCGTCCGTTTTCCGCTGAACAGTTCAGCTTCTCTACCACCAATGATCTGGAGCCCTTTCGCGGTGTGCTTGGCCAGGAACGTGCGGTCGAAGCCTTGCAGTTCGGTGTGGCCATGCCACGCCCCGGTTACAACGTATTTGTCATGGGCGAGCCCGGCACCGGCCGGTTCTCGTTCGTCAAACGCTACCTCAAGGCCGAAGGCAAGCGCCTGCAGACCCCGGCGGACTGGGTCTACGTCAACAATTTCGATGAGCCTCGCGAGCCACGCGCGCTGGAACTGCCGTCGGGTACCGCCGGTGCCTTCATCGGTGACATCAACGGCTTGATCGACAACCTGCTGGCGACGTTTCCGGCAGTCTTCGAGCATCCGTCCTACCAGCAGAAGAAAAGCAGCATCGACCGCGCCTTCAACCAACGCTACGACAAGGCCCTGGACGTGATCGAGCGCCTGGCGCTGGAGAAGGACGTCGCGCTCTACCGCGACGCCAGCAATATCGCCTTCACCCCGATGGGCGACGGCAAGGCGCTGGACGAAGCTGAATTCGCCCAGTTGCCGGAAGCCGAGCGCGAACGCTTTCACGAGGACATTTCGGCACTCGAGGAGCGCTTGAACGAAGAACTCGCCAGCCTGCCGCAATGGAAGCGCGAGTCGAGCAACCAGCTGCGTCATCTGAACGAAGAAACCATCACCCTGGCCTTGCAGCCATTGTTGTCGCCATTGTCGGAGAAGTACGCCGAGAACGCCGCGGTGTGCGGTTATCTGCAAGCCATGCAGGTGTACTTGCTCAAGACCGTGGTCGAGCAGTTGGTGGACGACAGCAAGACCGACGCTGTCGCCCGCAAGTTGCTGGAAGAACAGTACGCGCCGAGCCTGGTGGTCGGTCACTCGGCCAGCGGCGGTGCGCCGGTGGTGTTCGAGCCGCACCCGACCTACGAAAACCTCTTCGGTCGTATCGAATACAGCACCGACCAGGGCGCGCTGTACACCACCTACCGCCAACTGCGGCCGGGTGCCCTGCACCGGGCCAACGGTGGTTTCCTGATCCTTGAAGCGGACAAGATGCTCAGCGAGCCATTCGTGTGGGACGCACTCAAACGCGCCCTGCAATCGCGCAAGCTGAAAATGGAATCGCCGCTGGGCGAGATGGGCCGTCTGGCCACCGTGACCCTGACACCGCAACACATTCCGTTGCAGGTCAAAGTCGTCATCATCGGTGCCCGCCAGCTGTATTACACGCTGCAGGACCTCGATCCGGACTTCCAGGAGATGTTCCGCGTCCTGGTGGATTTCGACGAAGACATCCCGATGGTCGACGAGAGCCTGGAGCAGTTCGCCCAGTTGCTCAAGACCCGTACTTCCGAAGAAGGCATGGCGCCGCTGACCGCCGATGCGGTGGCGCGCCTGGCGACCTACAGTGCCCGTCTGGCCGAGCATCAGGGGCGCTTGTCGGCGCGTATCGGTGACTTGTTCCAACTGGTCAGCGAGGCGGACTTCATCCGCCATCTGGCCGCTGATGAAATGACCGACGCCGGGCACATCGAGCGTGCGCTCAAGGCCAAGGCCACGCGGACCGGCCGGGTTTCGGCGCGGATTCTCGACGACATGCTGGCCGGGATCATCCTGATCGACACCGATGGCGCCGCGGTCGGCAAGTGCAACGGCTTGACCGTGCTGGAGGTCGGCGATTCGGCTTTCGGTGTGCCGGCGCGGATTTCCGCCACGGTGTACCCCGGTGGCAGCGGAATCGTCGACATCGAGCGCGAGGTCAACCTCGGCCAGCCGATCCACTCCAAAGGCGTGATGATCCTTACCGGTTATCTGGGCAGCCGCTACGCCCAGGAGTTCCCGCTGGCGATTTCCGCGAGCATCGCCCTGGAGCAATCCTACGGTTATGTCGATGGCGACAGTGCTTCCTTGGGCGAGGCCTGCACGCTGATCTCGGCCTTGTCGAAAACCCCGCTCAAGCAGTGCTTTGCCATCACCGGTTCGATCAACCAGTTCGGCGAAGTGCAGGCGGTCGGCGGAGTCAACGAGAAGATCGAGGGCTTCTTCCGTCTGTGCGAGGCCCGCGGTTTGACTGGCGAGCAGGGGGCGATCATCCCTCAAGCCAACGTCGCCACGCTGATGCTCGACGAGAAGGTGTTGGCGGCGGTGCGCGCGGGGCAGTTTCATGTCTACGCGGTTCGCCAGGCCGATGAAGCCTTGAGCCTGTTGGTCGGTGAACCGGCCGGCGAGCCGGACGAGAATGGCGAGTTCCCTGAAGGCAGCGTGAACGCGCGGGTCGTGGAGCGCCTGCGGGTTATCGCGGAAATGATCAGCGAAGAGGATCTGAAAGAAGCCGAGAAGGAGTTGGCGCAAGAGGCACTGGCGGAAACCAAGCCGGCTTGACACATCGTTGATTTGAAACCGTGCAATCCTTGTGGGAGCGAATTCGCTCCCACATTTTTTTGTAGCGAACGTCGAAAAGCGTCGTCGAAATGACGTCAATATTCACACTATGACCATTCGGCGCCTTTCGGTCTCACCCGGCTTACAGGCCATACTTTTCTTCTATTCTCAGCTCAGGGATATCGACAGTAATCACAGGATCGAAACAGCCTTCACATGGGGGCTGAATACCGGATCTACCGAGGGTCGCCGCCATGTCGCGCAACCTCTGCCTCACCCGTCAATGCCTGGGCCTTGTGACCCGTATCGAATGTGCCATCCGTCCGCTGGCGGGAGACACCGGCATGTGGACTCTGCTGTTCGCCGCCGGAATGGCCGGTGAACAACCTTCGGCCATCAAGGCCCAAGGCCCGTTTCACGGTCCGTTCGCTGCTGAATCAATCCTCGACACCATCGTTGAAAGCCTGACCCTGCACGGCTACGAGTTGGCCGACGATCCGCAGATCTGGTGCCTGCACCTGCAAGCCCAGTTGCGGGAAATCAACGGTGGTCGCTGCCGTAACGTGGGTGGCTTCGAGTTTCACCCCGAGCATTGAGTCGCACTATTGATCAAGGCGCGTCATGTCGGCCTTGTCGAGTTTGACCTCGTAACCATATTGCACGGTGGCGAGGTCAGTGCGCTGATAGGTTTCCAGGCGCGTTGGCTGCCCGTAGAAGTAATGCACGGCAAACTGCGCCGGGCCCTGTGCGCTCGCGTCATGGCTGACCGATAGAATTTCCTTCAGGTAATTGCCGCTGTCGTCCTTGGCGAAAAAACGCCAGTCCTGGGCAGGAAATGCCTTCAGGTCCACCACCAGTGCATTGCCTTTGAGCTCAAGCCCCTTGGGCAATTGACGGCCTTCGATGGTTTTTTGCTCGACTGTGGCCAGGAACAGCGGCATCGAACCTACCGCGTAGGCCGGCGTTTCTGGAAACAGGTTCAGATCATAAGTGATGGTGCCGCGCAGGGGATCGATCTGGTACGCCTCGGGCGGCAGCTCGATCGGCTCGTCGCGTTTGCCACCCGCGTCTTCGGTAAAGAAACTCACCGGGCTATCACCGGGGTTGAACGATGTGCCCAGCAGTTCATCGTTGAAACTGCGCAAATGAGTGAACTCGATTCGCGCTGCACTGGGGTCATCGACCGACTGATTGATGCTGACGTTCTTTTTCAGTTGATCCTCGCTCAACGTTGCCCCTTTCAGCCAGGTCGCCGCCTGATCGTCATAGACCACCACGGGCAGGTTCAAGGGCTCAATGGCCTTGTCCGTGGTGTCGGCATCGAAGCGCCGGACGGGCAGGTCGAGGTCCTTGCGGGTAACGCTGGCAGCCGAAAAATCCAGGATGTTGACTTCGAGGGTTTCGATGGTCCCGTTGAAGTACACCTTCGAATAGTGTCGAGTCTGCTGTTTCTCAAAAGTGCGTTGTTCTTCGTCGAGTTGTTTTTCCAGTGCCTCGCTCCAACTCTTTTGTTGCTGCATCTTGGCCAACTGCTGCCGATAGAAGGCAATTTGCGCCGCGGCTTCGTTGATCGAGCCTGCGCGCGAGATGTATTGCCCGGTCGTGTCCCTGGCCTGGACGATCAGCGGATTCAGCGGTGTTTCACTGACCTCAGGCGCCAGCGGCGCGCTGTTGTTGTATTCGATTTCCGCGTAGTTGTTCGTCAGCGTGAGCAGGGTAACGCTCAGGTTGTCATTGCTGCGGGTCTGGCCGATGTCCTTTTTCGTCAGGTCGAAACTGTAGAGCCGGCGGGGCGCTATGACTTCGACCTTACCCTGCAGGCTCACGGGCTGCGGCTGCTTTTTCTTGTCGATGTCGAGGCCATCGATGAAGGGGTAGGCGATGGTCAGGTCATCGGGGTTGGTCAGGTTGGAGCTCGATGGGCTGAGTTGAATGCCGGGGTCGGTTTCCGACCATTCCGGCTGGAAGGGGATCACTCGCTTATTGCTCAGGGTGACCGACTGCCATTCCAGGCCATGGGGAAACAAAAACGTGGCGGGAGCGCTGAACGTGAAGGGAAATACCGGTTGCAGGTCGCTCAGGTAGTCGGAGCTGGAGTCCTTTTGCAGCACGAACAACCCGTTGATGTAGGTGTCGACCAGGGCCTGTGGGGTCGGGTAGTGCTTGAGCATGGCGAGGGCGTCTTCGCCGTATTCGGTTTCCAGCGGTTTGCTGTCGAGCTTGAGTTGCGCGCGTTCGAGCAGCAACAGCGAGCCGCCCAGCTCCGACACGGCATCCTTGAGCCGCGGATCCTGGATGGCATCCAGCGACTTTTCGAACTGCGCGGTTTTCTCTGCGAGGCTGACCTGGCGTTTTTCATCGCTGGGTGAGCAGCCGCTTAGCAGTAGCGCCAGGCAAACTCCGGCACTCGTCAAAGGCAATCGCACATCCATTTCCAGTCTTCCTGTCCGATATCACTGAGCGTTCAATGATTTGGACACTAGCAGAAAAACCTTGGCACACAGGCGCAGGTGACGGATTTTTCGACGATTTCTGACTGCTTCTGGGTACGGACGGCGGGCTGGTATACTCGCGACCGTTTACAGCCCAACATGTGAGATTCAATGGAACGCTTTATCGAAAATGCAATGTACGCCTCGCGCTGGCTGCTGGCGCCGATCTATTTCGGTCTGTCCCTCGGGCTGTTGGCGCTGGCACTGAAATTCTTCCAGGAAGTCTTCCACGTCATCCCGAACGTGTTTTCGATGGCCGAATCGGACTTGATCCTGGTGCTGCTGTCGCTGATCGACATGGCGCTGGTGGGCGGTTTGCTGGTGATGGTGATGATTTCCGGCTACGAGAACTTTGTCTCGCAACTGGATATCGACGACTCCAAGGAAAAGCTCAACTGGCTGGGCACCATGGACTCTTCGTCGCTGAAGATGAAGGTGGCCGCATCGATCGTGGCGATCTCGTCCATTCACCTGTTGCGCATCTTCATGGACGCCAAGAACGTCGATCCTGAACATCTGCAGTGGTACGTGATCATCCACATGACCTTCGTGGTCTCGGCATTTGCCATGGGTTACCTGGATAAAGTCACCAAGCACTGATTTCAACTTCTCATTGTGGTGTGCAAAACAGACGGGCGGCTTCGTTTGTGTCTTGTGCTTTGAAGCGCCGAAGCCTATCCCTGTAAGTGTGTTGGCTCGCCATAGCGTGAGGTGCGTTCATGAACCTGCAAGAGTTGAATGCCTATGCCATCGCCGGGAAGGTCGATGAGCTGAACCTGATCTCCATGGAGGGGGGCATTTACCTGCTGGAAGCACGGATGCATGGCGCGGCGTATCCCTTGAGCGATACGCACGGGCACATGATGAACCTGCGTTCGGTGGAGCATGCCCGTGATGTGCTGCGCTCCTTTCCCAAGTTGCATTTCAACCTCGTGCACACGGTCGTGCATGACGAAATGTGCGGGCTGGTTGCCGACGTGGAGGAAAACCTGAAGGTGCCGATCGCCTGACGTCCTTCATCAATCGCATGACATCTGTGCTAGTCTGCTGGCCCTTTTGGTTCCGGGCGCTCCGGGGCGCGCTGTGTACGCACGGCTTGTTCCCGAGTCGTCCGCACAGCGGAGCAGTGTCATGTCCGAAGTAAATCTGTCCACCGACGAAACCCGCGTCAGCTACGGCATTGGCCGTCAGCTGGGCGACCAACTGCGCGACAACCCGCCACCGGGTGTAAGCCTGGACGCGATCCTGGCCGGTCTGACCGACGCATTCGCCAGCAAACCAAGCCGTGTGGGTCAGGAAGAGATGTCCGCCAGCTTCAAGGTCATCCGCGAAATCATGCAGGCCGAAGCTGCAGCCAAGGCTGAAGCGGCCGCTGGCGAAGGCCTGGCTTTCCTGGCTGAAAACGCCAAGCGTGAAGGCATCACCACTCTGGCTTCCGGCCTGCAGTTCGAAGTGCTGACCGCTGGCGAAGGCGCCAAGCCATCCCGTGAAGACACCGTGCGTACCCACTACCACGGCACCCTGATCGACGGCACTGTGTTCGACAGCTCCTACGAGCGCGGCCAGCCTGCAGAGTTTCCGGTTGGCGGCGTGATCGCCGGCTGGACCGAAGCCCTGCAACTGATGAACGCCGGCAGCAAATGGCGCCTGTACGTGCCGAGCGAACTGGCTTACGGCGCTCAAGGCGTTGGCGGCATCCCGCCGCACAGCGTACTGGTGTTCGACGTCGAGCTGCTCGACGTTCTGTAAGCCTGCTGATTACCTGTAGGAGCGAGCCTGCTCGCGATGGGCGTCAACGATTACGCGGCCATTCTGAATGAACGCGGTGTGTTTGAGTTCTTCGCGAGCAGGCTCGCTCCTACAAGGTTTTGTAGCGTTTCTCATATTTCGATCTTGTGGTGCAGTTCACTGTGCGGGCGCAACGCCCGGGCATAGCAGAACAGAAACAGGTTACGCACCAGTTCCTTGAGCACCACCGGCTCGCTGGAGCTCAGGCCGCTGACGTCCAGGTCACCCTGATCCTGCAGTTCACTCAAGGCTTCTTCTTCAAGCACGGCACAGACTTCCCCGGTTTCCCGATGCAGGATCCTGAGGTAAGGGTGTGGGCGGTCCAGCCAGGCATCGATCAAATAAGTCATGGTTCTCATCTCCATTGAAGGTTTGATGAGAATAATTCTTATTCATCAAATAGCAAGGGCCTATTGGCGGATTGCGCTTTTTTCCGGGTAAAGATTGCGTCAAGTCAAAGGGGCTGGCGTTTGGCTATTGCGAGGATTTTACTGGGGGAAGCGGGGAGGGGGAGGTGCCATCCCACGCCGGGCGCGGGATGGAAAACAGCAGGCTCAGACTTTTCTGACGAACTCGGACTTGAGTTTCATCGGTCCAATGCCGTCGATCTTGCAATCGATATCGTGGTCGCCATCGCACAGGCGGATGTTCTTGACCTTGGTGCCGACCTTGACCACCAAAGACGTACCCTTGACCTTGAGGTCCTTGATCACGGTGATGGTGTCGCCGTCCTGCAGGACATTGCCGACCGAATCCTTTTTTACTGCGTCATCGGATGTCGCTTCGGCTTCACCGCTGGCGGACCATTCGTGGGCGCACTCGGGGCAGATCAGCTGGGCGCCGTCTTCATAGGTGTATTCGGAATTGCATTTCGGGCAGGGTGGCAACGTGCTCACTAAGGCTCCTTGGATTCAGGATCGCTAAAAAGCGCACATTATATAGGGTTTTATTGCAGGGAGGTGGGACTGTCGGAGCCGGCTTGCTGGCGATGCATGCGCCTCGGTGTGTCAGGAACACTCCGGTGATGCGATCGCCAGCAAGCCGTCTCCTGCGAAAAGCGGATCAGTGCGTACGCGCGACCGCGAACTCACTCAGTTCAACCAGTGCATCGCGGTATTCGCTGGCAGGCAGCGCGTCGAGGCACTTGATCGCGCGGGCCACGTAATCGCGGGCCAGTTGCGCGGTGTACTCCAGCGAGCCCGAGGCTTCCACGGCTTCGCGGATGCTTTCCAGGTCTTCGATTCCGCCTTTCTGGATCGCCTTGCGCACCAGGGCGGCCTGTTCCGGCGTGCCTTCGCGCATGGTGTAGATCAGCGGCAGGGTCGGCTTGCCTTCGGCGAGATCGTCACCGACGTTCTTGCCCAGGGTTTCGGCGTCGCCCTTGTAGTCGAGCAGGTCGTCGACCAGCTGGAAGGCCACGCCCAGGTGATCACCGAACGTACGCAGGGCTTCGGCCTGTTCCGGCGTGGCCTGGCACAGGGCGGCGGCACTGTGGGTCGAGGCCTCGAAGAGCATCGCGGTCTTGCCGCGGATGACTTCCATGTAGGTTTCTTCGGTGGTGCTGGCGTCACGCACCTTCGACAGCTGCAACACTTCGCCTTCGGCGATGATGCGCGTGGCTTGCGAAAGGATCTTCATCACCGGCATGGAGCCCAGCTCGACCATCATTTCGAAGGAGCGCGAGTACAGGAAGTCGCCCACCAGCACACTCGGGGCGTTGCCCCACATGGCGTTGGCGGTCGAGCGGCCACGGCGCATGCCGGACATGTCGACGACGTCGTCATGCAGCAGGGTGGCGGTGTGCAGAAACTCGATGGTCGCGGCCAGCAGGCGCAGGTCATCGCCTTCGCGACCCAGGGCCTTGCCGCACAGCAGCACCAATAAAGGACGCAGGCGTTTGCCGCCGGCCGAGGTGATGTAATCGCCGATTTTCGAGACAAGCGGCACGCGCGAAGTCAGCTGCTTCTTGATGATGCCGTCGACGGCGCTAAAATCGTCCGCCACCGCGCGGTAGAAAGCTTGGGGTTGCATCAGCGACAGTCGCTCCAGAAGGGTTGCGCGGCATGCTAGGACCCACGTCCGGGCCTGTCAAGGCGCGATGGACGGCCCCTTGCAAGGCGCTCGTGGCTTGCGTACAATCGCGCACCCTGAACTTCCTGGGCAGCACCTGCCTTACGCAATTGCAAACGGGCCTCCAGCCCCATGCAGCCATGCCAGCCAATACCTCTTCTTATAAAGAGCTGGGTGAGCAGGATTATCGGAGAAATACCATGTCTTATGCAGTAATCGTTACTGGCGGCAAGCAGTACAAAGTCGCTCCAGGTGAATACCTGAAGATCGAAAAACTGGAAATCGCTACCGGCGAATCCGTTACCTTTGATCGCGTTCTGTTGGTTGCCAACGGTGACGACGTGAATATCGGCGCTCCAGTTGTTGCTGGCGCTACCGTTGTGGCTGAAGTGATCTCCCAAGGTCGTCACGATAAAGTCCGCATCATCAAGTTCCGTCGTCGTAAGCACCACATGAAGCGTATGGGCCACCGCCAGTGGTACACCGAGATCAAAATCACCGGTATTCAGGCTTAATTTCAGCCTAATTCCTCACTAGGAGAATTGAACTCATGGCACACAAAAAAGCTGGTGGTAGTACCCGTAACGGTCGCGACTCAGAAGCCAAACGCCTTGGCGTGAAGATGTATGGCGGCCAGGCTATCAAAGCAGGCAACATCATCGTGCGTCAGCGCGGCACCCAATTCCACGCTGGCTACGGCGTTGGCATGGGTAAAGATCACACCCTCTTCGCTAAAGTCGAAGGCGTGATCAAGTTCGAAGTAAAAGGCGCCTTCGGTCGTCGTTACGTGAGCGTAATCGCCGCTTAATTGCGCGATCGCTGGAAAAGCCCTGTCTCGCGACGGGGCTTTTTCGTTTGTGGGGTGAGTCTCTTGCAAAGCTGTTTGTATGGGCTGTTGGCGTACGATGTAGGTATCGTGGTTTGGGGTCGCTGCGCTCATTTTTGCAAGAGTCTTATGTCTTGATTGTTTTTCGGCTCGTCCGTATGGCGAGAGGCGTTTGTTATGAAGTTTGTTGATGAAGTATCGATTCGCGTAAAAGCCGGCGATGGTGGCAATGGCGCCATGAGTTTTCGTCGGGAAAAATTTATCGAGAACGGCGGCCCGAACGGCGGTGATGGCGGTGACGGCGGTTCCATCTACATGATGGCCGACGAAAACCTCAACACCCTGGTCGACTACCGTTACACCCGGCACTTCGATGCCGAGCGTGGCTCCAACGGCGGCAGCACCGACTGCACCGGCAAGAAGGGCGAGGACCTGATCCTGCGTGTACCGGTCGGTACTACGGTGATCGACTCTGCCACTCAGGAAGTCATTGGCGACCTGACCAAGGCCGGTCAGAAATTGATGGTAGTGCAGGGCGGCTGGCACGGTCTGGGCAACACCCGTTTCAAATCCAGTACCAACCGTGCGCCGCGCCAGACCACTCCGGGCAAGCCGGGTGAGCAGCGCGACCTGAAACTGGAAATGAAAGTACTGGCTGACGTCGGTCTGCTGGGCTTGCCGAACGCCGGTAAAAGTACCTTTATCCGTTCGGTGTCGGCTGCCAAGCCGAAAGTTGCCGATTACCCGTTCACCACGCTGGTGCCGAACCTGGGTGTGGTCAGTGTCGATCGCTGGAAGAGCTTCGTGGTCGCGGACATTCCGGGTCTGATCGAGGGTGCTTCCGACGGTGCCGGCCTGGGCATTCGCTTCCTCAAGCACTTGGCGCGTACGCGTCTGCTGCTGCATCTCGTGGACATGGCGCCGCTGGATGACGCCAGTGCACCGGATGCCGCTGAAGTGATCGTCAACGAGCTGATCAAGTTCAGCCCGTCCCTGGCGGAGCGTGATCGCTGGCTGGTCCTGAACAAGTGCGACCAGATCCTTGATGAAGAGCACGATGCTCGCGTCAAGGAAATCGTTGATCGCCTGGAGTGGACGGGTCCGGTCTACGTGATCTCGGCCATCTCCAAGCTCGGTACCGAGCGTCTGTGCCACGACATCATGCGTTACATGGAAGATCGCGCCGATCGCCTGGCCAATGACCCGGCCTACAAGGAAGAGCTGGCTGATCTCGATCAGCGCATCGAAGATGAAGCCCGCGCGCAACTGCAGGCGCTGGATGACAAGCGTGCCCTGCGTCGCAGCGGCGTGAAGTCGGTCCACGACATCGGCGACGATGACTGGGATGAAGAAGATGTGGATGACGAAGATGGTCCGGAAATCATTTACGTGCGTGACTGATTCGTTGCGATAAACTTAAGCGCCGCTCAATCGAGCGGCGTTTTAGTATCTGGAAATTGATTGTTGGTCACGAATAACCACGAATAACGTCACGGGCAGTGCCAGGTCGCGCTGCCCTCAAGCTAAGGTTGAAGATGATGCGGAGCAAGGTGACAGGTGCGCAGCGTTGGGTCGTGAAGATCGGCAGCGCTTTGCTGACGGCGGACGGCAAGGGCCTGGATCGCGCGGCAATGGGTGTCTGGGTTGAGCAGATGGTGGCCTTGCATGAGGCGGGCGTCGAGCTGGTGCTGGTGTCCTCCGGGGCGGTGGCGGCCGGCATGAGCCGTCTGGGCTGGACCTCGCGACCCAGTGCGATGCACGAGCTTCAGGCCGCCGCAGCGATCGGTCAGATGGGGCTGGTGCAGGCCTGGGAGTCGAGCTTTGCCGAGCATGGCCGGCATACGGCGCAGATTCTCCTGACCCATGACGACCTGTCCGACCGCAAGCGCTACCTCAATGCCCGCAGCACCTTGCGTGCGCTGGTCGAGCTCAAGGTCATCCCGGTGATCAACGAGAACGACACCGTGGTCACCGACGAAATCCGTTTTGGTGACAACGACACCCTGGCGGCGCTGGTGGCCAACCTGGTCGAGGCGGACTTGCTGGTGATCCTGACGGATCGCGATGGCATGTTCGACGCCGATCCGCGCAACAATCCGGATGCCCAACTGATCTACGAGGCGCGTGCCGATGATCCCGCACTCGATGCGGTGGCGGGCGGTACGGGCGGGGCGCTGGGGCGTGGTGGCATGCAGACCAAGCTGCGCGCTGCGCGTCTGGCGGCCCGTTCGGGTGCTCACACCATCATCGTCGGTGGGCGGATCGAGCGTGTGCTGGATCGTCTCAAGGCTGGCGAGCGCATCGGCACCTTGCTGTCTCCAGAGCGCGGCATGCTGGCGGCGCGCAAGCAGTGGCTGGCCGGTCATCTGCAAACCCGTGGCACCCTGGTGTTGGATGCGGGGGCGGTGACCGCGTTGTCCCAGGGCAACAAGAGCTTGCTGCCGGTCGGGGTCAAATTGGTGCAGGGCAGCTTCCGTCGTGGCGAAATGGTGGTCTGCGTGGCGCCGGACGGTCGCGAGATTGCCCGTGGCCTGGCGAACTACAGTGCGCTGGAAGCGCAAAAAATCATCGGTCAGTCGTCCGAGGCGATTGTCGGTCTGTTGGGTTACATGGCGGAACCGGAACTGGTTCACCGCGATAACCTGATCCTGGTCTGAAGGAATACCTGAATGCGCGTGGCAAAAGGATTGTTGGGATTGCTGTTGGCGATGCCATTGCTGGCCTCGGCCGAGGAAATCGGTCAGGTGTCGACGGTGTTCAAGTTCGTCGGGCCGAATGACCGGATCGTGGTCGAGGCCTTTGATGATCCCAAGGTCGACGGCGTGACCTGCTATCTGTCGCGCGCCAAGACCGGCGGTGTGAAGGGTGGCCTGGGGTTGGCCGAGGATCGTGCCGAGGCGTCCATCGCTTGCCGCCAGGTCGGGCCGATCAGTTTCAAGGGTGAGCTCAAGGATGGCGACGAGGTGTTCAAGGAGCGTACGTCCCTGGTATTCAAGACCATGCAGGTGGTGCGCTTCCTCGACAAGAAGCGCAATACGCTGGTGTACCTGGTGTATAGCGATCGCTTGATCGAGGGCAGCCCGCAGAATGCGGTGACGGCGATTCCGATCTTGCCGTGGGCGCACGCCCAATAACCTGATGTAAATCGAACTCTGTAGGAGCGAGCTTGCTCGCGAGGGACGCATGGGCGACATGGGCTGTCTGGTGCCCCGTGTTATCGTTGACGTCCATCGCGAGCAAGCTCGCTCCTACAGTTTTTTTGTGCTCATCAAATCGCAGGCAATAAAAAACCGACCCTGAGGTCGGTTTTTTAATGAACGAGTCGCTTAGGCAGCAGCGGCAACGTTCAGGGCCTTAACGTGGCCATTCAAACGGCTCTTATGGCGAGCAGCCTTGTTCTTGTGGATGATGCCTTTATCGGCCATGCGGTCGATAACTGGCACAGCCAGAACGTATGCAGCTTGAGCTTTTTCAGCGTCTTTTGCGTCGATGGCCTTAACTACATTCTTGATGTAGGTACGAACCATGGAACGCAGGCTGGCGTTGTGGCTGCGACGCTTCTCAGCCTGTTTTGCACGTTTTTTGGCGGAAGGTGAGTTGGCCACCGTCGAGCTCCTCGAAAGACTTTTTAGGAAATAGCAAACAAAATAGGCCGCGAATCATGCCGATGAAGAGAAGTCTTGTCAAGGGCGCTTGAAACGTTCCGCTAAGTGGTAGGTATGAAGAGGCGGGATATTTATTTCCGGCGCTTGACCTGTAAACTCGCGAGCTTTGGCTCTGTGCTGTTGCGGCGCGGAGTATCGCACAAGTAGGCGCATTGTTCGCCTGCTGTTTATCGACAGGCACAAACTTCTTCCATGAATCTGCTCAAATCGTTGGCCGCCGTCAGCTCTATCACGATGCTTTCCCGGATTCTGGGATTTGTTCGAGACACCCTCATTGCGCGCACATTTGGTGCGGGAATGGCGACCGACGCCTTCTTCATCGCCTTCAAATTGCCCAATCTGCTGCGCCGGATTTTCGCTGAAGGGGCTTTTTCCCAAGCCTTCGTGCCGATTCTTGCGGAATACAAAAGCCAGCAGGGCGAAGAGGCGACGCGCACCTTCATTGCCTACGTCTCGGGTTTGTTGACGCTGGTGCTGGCGCTGGTCACGGCGCTGGGCATGCTTGCCGCGCCCTGGGTCATTTGGGTGACTGCGCCGGGATTCACCGATACTCCGGAAAAATTCGAGCTCACGTCCAATCTATTGCGGGTGACCTTTCCTTACATATTGCTGATCTCCCTGTCGTCATTGGCGGGCGCGATCCTCAATACCTGGAACCGTTTTTCGGTGCCGGCGTTCGTGCCGACCCTGCTCAACGTCAGCATGATCATCTTTGCGTTGTTCCTGACACCGTATTTCGATCCTCCCGTGATGGCGCTCGGCTGGGCGGTGCTGGTCGGTGGCTTGGCGCAGTTGCTCTATCAGCTGCCGCACCTGAAAAAGATCGGCATGCTGGTGCTGCCGCGCCTTAATCTGCGCGATACAGGCGTGTGGCGGGTAATGAAGCAGATGCTGCCGGCGATCCTCGGGGTGTCGGTGAGTCAGATTTCGCTGATCATCAACACTATTTTCGCTTCGTTCCTGGTCGCCGGTTCCGTGTCCTGGATGTACTACGCCGACCGCCTGATGGAGTTGCCGTCTGGTGTTCTGGGCGTCGCGTTGGGGACAATTCTGCTGCCGACTCTGGCCAAGACCTACGCCAGCAAGGATCGCCAGGAGTACTCGCGCATCCTCGATTGGGGCCTGCGCCTGTGCTTCGTGCTGGTATTGCCTTGCGCCCTGGCGCTGGGGATTCTGGCCGAGCCGCTGACGGTTTCACTGTTCCAGTACGGCCAGTTCGATGCCCATGATGCCGCCATGACCCAGCGCGCACTGATCGCTTATTCCGTCGGTTTGCTCGGGATTATCGTGATCAAAGTGCTGGCACCGGGGTTTTATGCGCAACAAAACATCCGCACGCCGGTGAAAATCGCAATTTTCACGCTGGTCGTCACCCAGTTGTTCAACTTGTTGCTGATCGGTCCGCTGGCTCACGCGGGCCTGGCACTGGCCATCAGCGCCGGCGCCTGTCTCAATGCGGGGCTGCTCTTCTATCAATTGCGCAAGCAGCAGATGTACCAGCCGCAGCCGGGCTGGGCAAAGTTCGGCTTGAAGCTGGTGATAGCGGTCTCGGTGATGTCTGGCGTGTTGCTGGCAGGGATGCATTTCATGCCGGCCTGGGGCGAAGGGCAGATGCTTGAGCGTTTCCTGCGTCTGGGTGCCTTGGTCGTTGCCGGTGTGGTGGCTTATTTCGGCATGTTAGTGTTGATGGGCTTCCGTTTGCGCGACTTCAATCGCAAGGCGCTGGGATAGAGGTTCTGGCCTCGATAAACACGGGCGAGCCGGCGGTTTTGTCGGCTCGATCACTTTGGGTTACGGTGTTGCCTGTCGTCGGCCGCCGGGTGTGGTTATAATCGACCACTTTATGAGCAAGAAGCGCGTTATGCAGCTGGTTCGAGGCCTCCACAATCTGCGCCCCCAGCATCGGGGCTGTGTCGCCACTATTGGCAACTTTGACGGTGTACACCGTGGCCACCAGGCTATCCTGGCGCGCCTGCGTGAGCGTGCGCTCGAGTTGGGCGTGCCCAGTTGCGTGGTGATTTTCGAGCCGCAGCCGCGCGAGTTCTTCGCTCCGGAGACTGCGCCGGCCCGTCTGGCCCGTCTGCGGGACAAGCTGCAATTGTTGGCCGCCGAAGGCGTCGACCGTGTTCTGTGCCTGGCCTTCAACCAGCGCCTGAGCAAGCTCAGTGCCAGCGAGTTCGTCGATACCATCCTGGTGGATGGGCTGGGTGTCCAGCACCTGGAGGTCGGTGATGACTTCCGTTTCGGTTGTGACCGGGCGGGAGATTTCGACTTCCTGCTACAGGCCGGCATCCTCCAGGGCTTTACCGTCGAAGCGGCGCAAACCGTCGAGCTCGATGGCATTCGGGTCAGCAGCACGCAGGTCCGCAATGCCCTGGCCGCGGCGGATTTCGCCCTGGCCGAGCGCTTGCTCGGGCGGCCGTACCGAATCGCCGGTCGTGTATTGCATGGCCAGAAACTCGCTCGGCAGTTGGGTACGCCCACCGCCAACATACAACTCAAGCGTCGTCGCGTGCCGTTCACCGGGGTTTATCTGGTGGACGTCGAGATCGACGGCAAGACCTGGCCCGGCGTCGCCAATATCGGCGTGCGGCCCACGGTTCAAGGTGATGGCAAAGCCCACCTGGAAGTGCATCTTTTAGATTTTGCCGGCGATCTGTACGACCGGCGTTTAACGGTGGTTTTCCACCACAAGCTGCGTGAAGAGCAGCGATTCGCCTCTCTGGAGGCGCTGAAAACGGCGATCAACGCGGATGTCGCCGCCGCCCGTGCACTAGCCGCACCTAGCGCCCATCGCTAATGAAGAGCCTTAAATGACCGACTATAAAGCCACGCTAAACCTTCCGGACACCGCCTTCCCAATGAAGGCCGGCCTGCCTCAGCGCGAACCGCAGATTCTGCAGCGCTGGGACAGCATTGGCCTGTACGGAAAGTTGCGCGAGATTGGCAAGGATCGTCCGAAGTTCGTACTGCACGACGGCCCTCCGTACGCCAACGGCACGATTCACATCGGTCATGCGCTGAACAAGATTCTCAAGGACATGATCATCCGCTCGAAGACCCTGTCGGGCTTCGACGCGCCTTACATTCCGGGCTGGGATTGCCACGGCCTGCCGATCGAGCACAAGGTCGAAGTGACCCACGGCAAGAACCTGGGCGCCGACAAGACCCGCGAACTGTGCCGGGCCTACGCCACCGAGCAGATCGAAGGTCAGAAGTCCGAGTTCATCCGTCTGGGTGTGCTGGGTGACTTCGCCAATCCGTACAAGACCATGGATTTCAAGAACGAGGCCGGCGAAATCCGTGCCTTGGCTGAAATCGTCAAGGGCGGTTTCGTGTTCAAGGGCCTGAAACCCGTGAACTGGTGCTTCGATTGCGGTTCGGCCCTGGCTGAAGCGGAAGTCGAGTACGAGAACAAGAAGTCCTCGACCATCGACGTGGCGTTCCCGATTGCCGACGAAGCCAAACTGGCTGCCGCCTTCGGTCTGCCAACCCTGGGCAAGCCTGCCTCGATCGTGATCTGGACCACCACCCCGTGGACCATCCCTGCGAACCAGGCGTTGAACGTCCACCCGGAATTCAACTACGCCCTGGTCGACGTCGGCGACAAGCTGCTGGTACTGGCTGAAGAGCTGGTCGAGTCGTGCCTGGCGCGCTACTCGCTGGAAGGCTCGGTCATCGCGACCACCACCGGTAAAGAGCTCGAACTGATCAACTTCCGTCACCCGTTCTACGATCGTCTGTCGCCAGTTTACCTGGCCGACTACGTTGAACTGGGCGCCGGCACCGGTGTGGTTCACTCCGCTCCGGCCTACGGCGTGGACGACTTCGTGACCTGCAAGAAATACGGCATGGTCAACGATGACATCCTCAACCCGGTACAAAGCAACGGCGTGTACGTGCCGTCGCTGGAATTCTTCGGCGGCCAGTTCATCTGGAAGGCCAACCCGGCCATCGTCGACAAGTTGACCGAAGTCGGTGCGCTGCTGCACACCACCGTCATCGAACACAGCTACATGCACTGCTGGCGCCACAAGACCCCGCTGATCTACCGCGCGACCGCGCAGTGGTTCATCGGCATGGACAAGCAGCCGACCACTGGCGATACCCTGCGCCAGCGTTCGCTCAAGGCCATCGAAGAGACCCAGTTCGTTCCGGCCTGGGGCCAGGCGCGCCTGCACTCGATGATCGCCAACCGTCCGGACTGGTGCATCTCCCGTCAGCGCAACTGGGGCGTGCCGATCCCGTTCTTCCTGAACAAGGAAAGCGGCGAGCTGCACCCACGCACCGTCGAACTGATGGAAGAAGTTGCCAAGCGCGTCGAAGTCGAAGGCATCGAAGCCTGGTTCAAGCTGGATGCCGCCGAGCTGCTGGGCGCTGAAGCGCCGCAGTACGACAAGATCAGCGACACCCTGGACGTCTGGTTCGACTCGGGCACCACGCACTGGCACGTCCTGCGCGGTTCGCACCCGATGGGCCACGAAACCGGTCCACGCGCCGACCTGTATCTGGAAGGCTCGGACCAACACCGTGGCTGGTTCCACTCGTCGCTCCTGACCGGTTGCGCCATCGACAACCACGCGCCGTACCGCGAACTGCTGACCCACGGCTTCACGGTCGACGAGTCCGGCCGCAAGATGTCCAAGTCCCTGGGCAACGTGATCGCGCCGCAGAAAGTCAACGACACCCTGGGCGCCGACATCATGCGTCTGTGGGTCGCTTCGACCGACTACTCGGGCGAAATGGCGGTTTCCGAGCAGATCCTGCAACGCAGTGCGGACGCCTACCGCCGCATTCGCAACACCGCACGATTCCTGCTTTCCAACCTGACCGGCTTCAACCCGGCCACCGACCTGCTGCCGGCCGAAGAAATGCTGGCACTGGACCGTTGGGCCGTGGACCGTACGCTGCTGCTGCAACGCGAGCTGCAAGAGCACTACGGCGAATACCGCTTCTGGAACGTGTACTCGAAGATCCACAACTTCTGCGTGCAGGAGCTGGGTGGTTTCTATCTCGACATCATCAAGGACCGTCAGTACACCACTGGCGCCGACAGCAAGGCCCGCCGTTCGTGCCAGACCGCGCTGTTCCACATCTCCGAGGCGCTGGTGCGCTGGATCGCGCCGATCCTGGCGTTCACCGCCGACGAACTGTGGCAGTACCTGCCGGGCGAGCGTAACGAGTCTGTCATGCTCAACACCTGGTACGAAGGCCTGAGCGAATTGCCGGAAGGCTTCGAGCTGGATCGCGCTTACTGGGACCGCATCATGGCGGTCAAGGTCGCGGTCAACAAGGAAATGGAAATCCAGCGTGCAGCCAAGGCTGTCGGTGGCAACCTGCAAGCCGAAGTGACGCTGTTCGCCGAAGACGCGTTGACCGCCGACCTGGCCAAACTGAGCAACGAACTGCGCTTCGTGCTGATCACTTCGACCGCCAGTGTCGCGCCATTGGCGCAGGCGCCGGCCGATGCCGTGGTCACCGAAGTCAGCGGCCTGAAGCTGAAGATCGTCAAATCGGCCCACGCCAAGTGCGCCCGCTGCTGGCACTGCCGTGAAGACGTCGGTGTGAACCCGGAGCATCCGGAGATCTGCGGTCGTTGCGTCGACAACATCAGCGGCGCTGGCGAGGTCCGTCACTATGCCTAATGCCGTTGGCCGTTTCGGACGGCTGAGCTGGCTCTGGTTGAGCTTGCTGGTCCTGGTCATCGACCAGGCCAGCAAGTTCTACTTCGAAGACAAGCTCCAGATGTACCAGCAGATCGTGATCATCCCCGATTACTTCAGCTGGACCCTGGCCTACAACACCGGCGCGGCGTTCAGCTTCCTGGCTGACAGCTCCGGCTGGCAGCGCTGGCTGTTCGCGTTGATCGCAGTAGTGGTCAGTGCGGTGCTGGTGGTGTGGCTCAAGCGTCTGGGGCGCAACGAGACCTGGCTGGCGGTTGCGCTGGCACTGGTGCTCGGCGGCGCGCTGGGCAATCTGTATGACCGCATTGCCCTGGGCCATGTGATCGATTTCATTCTGGTGCATTGGCAGAATCGCTGGTATTTCCCGGCGTTCAACTTTGCCGACAGTGCAATCACTGTAGGCGCTGTCATGCTGGCACTGGATATGTTCAAAAGTAAAAAGACCGGAGAAGCCGTTCATGACTGAACAGGTATTGGCTGAGCAACGCATCGGCCAGAACACGGAAGTCACCTTGCATTTCGCATTGCGCCTGGAGAACGGCGATACGGTGGACAGCACCTTCGACAAAGCCCCGGCGACCTTCAAGGTCGGTGACGGCAACCTGTTGCCAGGTTTCGAGGCGGCGCTGTTTGGTTTCAAGGCCGGTGACAAGCGTACACTGAGCATCGAGCCGGAAAACGCTTTCGGCCAGCCGAACCCGCAGAATGTGCAGATCATCCCGCGTTCACAGTTCCAGGACATGGAACTGTCGCCTGGCTTGCTGGTGATCTTCAACGATGCGGCCAATACTGAATTGCCGGGCGTGGTCAAAGAGTTCGATGACGCGCAAGTGACCATCGACTTCAACCACCCGCTGGCGGGCAAGACGTTGACCTTTGACGTGGAAATCATTTCCGTCAAAGCGCTGTAAACGTTTTTCTGTAGGAGCCGGCTTGCCGGCGAAGGGTCTCAAGTCTAGCAGTGACTCTGCTGGCCCCTTCGCTGGCAAGCCAGCTCCTACAATTGATCAAATTTCTTGCGCGCAAGACACGAGGCACAGCATGCAAATCAAACTCGCCAATCCCCGTGGCTTCTGCGCCGGTGTGGACCGTGCGATCGAAATCGTCAATCGCGCCCTGGAAGTCTTCGGGCCGCCGATCTACGTGCGCCATGAAGTGGTCCACAACAAATTCGTTGTCGAAGACCTGCGCTCCCGTGGTGCGATCTTCGTCGAAGAGCTGGATCAGGTACCGGACGACGTCATCGTGATCTTCAGTGCCCACGGCGTTTCCCAGGCCGTGCGCAGCGAAGCGGCCGGTCGTGGGCTGAAAGTGTTCGACGCCACGTGCCCGCTGGTGACCAAGGTCCACATCGAAGTGGCACGCTACAGCCGCGACGGCCGTGAATGCATTCTCATCGGCCACGCCGGTCACCCGGAAGTCGAAGGCACCATGGGCCAGTACGATGCCCGCAACGGCGGCGCGATCTACCTGGTCGAAGACGAGAAAGATGTCGCGGCGTTGCAGGTGAACAACCCTGAAAAGCTCGCCTTCGTAACCCAGACCACCTTGTCGATGGACGACACCAGCCGCGTTATCGACGCGCTGCGTTCGCGCTTCCCGGCCATCGGTGGACCGCGCAAAGACGACATTTGCTACGCCACGCAAAACCGCCAGGACGCGGTCAAGCAACTGGCCGACGAGTGCGACGTGGTGCTGGTGGTCGGCAGCCCGAACAGCTCCAACTCCAATCGCTTGCGCGAATTGGCTGAGCGCATGTCCACGCCGGCGTACCTGATCGACGGTGCCGAAGACCTGCAAAAGAGCTGGTTCGAAGGCGTCGAGCGTATCGGCATCACCGCTGGTGCATCCGCCCCGGAAGTCCTGGTGCGCGGCGTGATCCAGCAGTTGCAGGCCTGGGGTGCTACCGGCGCCGATGAGCTGGCTGGTCGCGAGGAGAACATCACGTTCTCGATGCCTAAGGAACTGCGCGTTCGCTCGCTGACCTGATTTTTTGCCTTGCTTCGCATAACGGATGCGCGGCCTTGTCGCTGCGCAGGCTGACGCGACCGGTCCGTGCCAACACCACTTGATGTTGGCTCACCGGTTCGCGAACTGCGCAAATGTGTAATGTCCCGCCAATCAGTGACTCGCCCTGACCTCTGAAGCGTATTGAGCTTTCGACCGGGCCGTTTCCGACAATCGACACTCGTGCGTTTCCCTGGCGTTCGGCCAGCAGTGGATTGTCGCTGTCCATCTCCCCCTTGCCGCTGATATCCAGAATCATCCGCCAGCCGTGGCTCCAGTCACCATTGATGCTGTGAATCACCACGGCCTGGTTGCGCACGATGGCTTCAGTGCGAGCGGTGCGAATACCACTGAACAGTGCCTGTGCCGCTTGCTCCCGCTGGTTTGACTCGATCAGCGTTGCGAACGCCGGACTGACCAGTTGCAGAACAATTCCTGTAATTGCCAGTCCCATGAGCAGTTCGATCAGGCTGAAGCCTTGTTGCCGCATGACATCTCCCTCCGTGGCGTGCTGTGGCTCGCGCAATCCCTGCGCGCGAAATGGCAACGCAAACGCACCGCATCGCTCGAATGTTGTGCCGCGCAAATGCAGGTATAGCCGAAGGAAACAGAAGGCCCCGATGGATCATCGTACAAAAGGTTTCACGCTGATCGAGTTGCTGGTCGCGATCGCGATCCTTCTGGTTTTGCTGACGCTGGCTGTCCCGGCGTTTACCCGCTCGACGCAAACTACGAGGGCTGACACCGAAATCGGTGACCTGCGACGAGCGCTCAATTTCGCCCGGCTCGAAGCCATCGAACGGGGCAATGCCACGCGCGTGCGCCCGACGGCCGGCGCAGATGCCTGGAGTGGAGAGCTGGCGGTCTATGACGGTACTGGCGTTTTGGCCAATGTATTACGGGTTATTCCGGCGATGAGCAGCGGCGCAACTCTGACGCTAACCTCAGGCGTCACGGCCATCGATTTCAACAGTATGGGCGGATTGTCATCACCGTCTTCGGAGGTCGTGATCAGCTATGGGCGGGGGACACAAAGCAGAACGCTGGCAGTGTGTTTGAACGGACGAATTCTATTGGGCGGAAGTTGCGGATGACGGCAGGGATGCAAGGCACGCAAAAGGGCATGACGCTGATCGAAGTCCTGGTGGCGTTGGTCATTCTGGGAGTGGGGTTGCTGGGGGCGGCGGCGTTTCAGCTCAATGCGCTGAAGTATACGGATAGCGCGCGCATGGCGAGTCAGGCCAGCTTTATCGCCTACGACATGCTGGACCGCATTCGCGCCAATGCCGCTGCGGACTACACCATTGCGCCGCCGGCTTCGGGCAATCCGGATGTCACCCGGGATCAGGACCTGTTCGATTTCAATTCCAACATTGTCAGCTCACTCGGCGCCACCGCGACGGGCAGTGTCACCGTCAATCAGCAGCTGTACACCATCACCATTACCTGGGACGACTCACGGGCTGCGAATGCTGCCGACTCGCGGCGCAACTTTGTCCTGACCAGCCGCACGGCCATCGATCCGGTGGCGGTCCCGTGAGTCGCCGCAGCAGAGGTTTTGGCCTGGTCGAGTTGCTGATCGCCCTGGCACTGAGCCTGATCGTGGTGCTGGGCGTGGTACAGGTTTTCATTGCGGCCAAGAACACCTATCTCAGCCAGAATGCGGCCGCGAACATCCAGGAGGACGCACGTTTTGCGTTGAGCAAAATGATTCAGGAAATCCGCATGGTCGGGATGTTCGGTTGCCTGGAAACGATCACCGATGCGAGTAAGAAGCGCGATTTCCATGCCAGTCAGCTAACGCCGATTCGCTGGGACAATGGCGGCCGCAAGTTGACTCTGGTGACGACGGATGTGGGTGGCAACGGCAGCAGCCCGGACTGGACCGTTCTTTCCGATTGTCGAAGCCATTCGACGGCCTACAGCAAAAGCCGGACCCCGGTGGCAGGGGAACTGGCCTTTCCGATACGGCAGCTGACTTACAGCTTCAGCAACAACCAACTGCTCCTGAAGGGAGGGGATGCCAATCCACAGGTACTGGTGGACCACGTGGAGGCGTTTGACGTGAGCTTCGGCCTGGCCAGCACGGCCACTGATCTGGCGGCGTCCCGCTACAACAGCAACCCGCCGGACCCTGCGCTGATTCGAAGCGTTCGCCTGAGCCTGACCCTCACCGATCCGAACCACCGGGTGAGCGATCAAACCTTCAACGTGGTTGCCGCTCTGCGCAATCGCTTGCCATGAGGGGGTGCCGATGAATCGCTCTCCCATGACGTATTGCACCCAGCGCGGCATGGCGTTGCTGGTCAGTCTGGTGTTCTTGCTCTTGTTGACGCTGATTGGTCTTTCATCGATGCAGAGTGCCACCCTGCAGGAAAAAATGGCCGGCAGCGTCGCCTTGCGCAACCAGTCATTTCAGAGTGCCGAAGCCGCATTGCGGGTGGGAGAAAGTACGGTGCAAAGGGACAGTTATGCACTTCCTGTTTGCAGCGGCATCATTCAATGTGCACCGCCCTCCGAGTCCTCGAGCATTACCGCTGCCGGTTTCAACGCCTCTTCCGGAGTGACCTGGATTGCCTCGGGCAATGGCTTTTACGGGGTGCAAAACATCGGCGACAGCCGGGGTGCGGTGAATGTGCCCATCAATACCCAGGCGACCTTGTATCGGGTGACGGCAGTCGGCATCGCGGGTCACTCGCGCAGTGTGGTGGAGAGTATCTATGCGAAGTACTGAGCGACTGTGGTCAGCACTGGTGGGTATCGTGGTCGCGCTTGGCCTGTCGGCGCACGCCGCCGCATCAGCGGATTCGCCAGCGCTGAACCGGCCAACCTGCCTGGCGAATGGCAACTGGTACGGGTTCTACCACGGCAATCAGGGCTTGAAAGCTGTCTGCCTGAAGCTGCCCGAGGCGATCAGCGTTAAGATGCTCGACAGCAACGAAGATGGCGTGGTCGACAACGTCGACTCGCTGTCCGAAGGCGTGATCTTTGTTGGAGAGCATTCAACACAGGACGCCAGCGACAATTCCGCTGGCGACGATAGTCCGGGGATGGAAAAATCCGGCGGCAGCCGTCGCATCATGTGGCGACAAATACAGTAAGTGAGAGTTGAGGCATGCGTAGTTCCAACCGCGGTTTTACCCTGATCGAAATCATGATCGTGATTGCGATCATCGGGATTGTCATGACCATTGCTGCCCCGAGTTTCACCGAGTACCTGAACAAGGGCCGTCGCGCAGAGGCAGCCGGTCTGCTCTCGGAGCAGGCGCAGATCCTCGAGCGCTTCTATTCGCAGAAAAATGTCTACACCGATGCGACGGGCCTCAGCGCCGGCAATGATTACTACAGCATCACACCGACCCTGACCGACCAGACCTTTGTGCTGACAGCGGTGCGCAAGCCTGACTCGAGCATGGCCACTGACAAGTGCGGTGATCTGACCATCACCAACACGGGTGTCCTGGGCATGGTCAACGCAGAATCCGGCCTGACCAGCAAAGACTGCTGGGGGCGCTGAGTTTTTTTCGGGTGCCTGTTGCACCCTCTGTCTATTTAACGATTGGATCAGAACATGACCAGGCAACAGCAAGTGGTGATTGTCGGCGGTGGCGTTATTGGTTTGCTGACGGCCTTCAATCTCGCGTCCGAAGTGCAAAGCGTTGTGCTGCTGGATCGCTCGAACGTCGGCCAGGAATCGTCCTGGGCCGGTGGCGGCATCGTTTCGCCGCTTTACCCGTGGCGCTACAGCCCGGCGGTCACCGCGTTGGCGCACTGGTCACAGGACTTTTATCCACAGCTGGGCGAGCGCTTGTTTGCCGCCACCGGCGTTGATCCCGAAGTGCACACCACCGGTCTGTACTGGCTGGATCTGGATGACGAGGCTGAAGCGCTGGCATGGGCCGCCCGGGAAAATCGTCCGTTGAGCGCGGTGGATATTTCGGCAGCCCACGACGCCGTGCCGGTACTGGGCAGCGGTTTTTCCAAGGCGATCTACATGGCCGACGTCGCCAACGTGCGTAATCCGCGTCTGGTCAAATCACTCAAGGCCGCATTGCTGGCGCTG
The DNA here is from genome assembly GCF_054668285.1 of Pseudomonas sp. S2_H10. NCBI lineage: Bacteria > Pseudomonadati > Pseudomonadota > Gammaproteobacteria > Pseudomonadales > Pseudomonadaceae > Pseudomonas > Pseudomonas sp. S2_H10. The sequence continues at coordinate 2,769,026 of NZ_CP162754.1, read as the reverse complement.
CCGAACGTGACGATCCATGAGCAGTGCGAAGTCAGCGGGTTTGTTCGTGACGGCAATAAAATCGTCGGCGTGCAGACCGCCACGGGTGCTGTCCCGGGCGATCAGATCGTCCTGACGGCAGGTGCCTGGAGCGGTGATTTGCTCAAGCTTCTGGATCTGACGCTGCCGGTCGAGCCGGTGAAAGGGCAGATGATTCTCTACAAGTGTGCGGCGGATTTCCTGCCGAGCATGGTCCTGGCCAAAGGCCGTTATGCCATTCCCCGGCGCGACGGGCACATACTGATCGGCAGCACGCTGGAGCATGAAGGCTATGACAAGACCCCGACCGCGTCGGCCTTGGAAAGCCTGAAGGCGTCCGCGGTGGAGTTGATCCCGGCACTGGCCGATGCCGAAGTGGTGGGGCATTGGGCCGGGTTGCGTCCGGGATCTCCCGAGGGCATTCCTTACATCGGCCCGGTGCCGGGGTTTGACGGGCTCTGGCTCAATTGCGGGCATTACCGCAACGGGCTGGTGCTGGCGCCGGCGTCATGCCAGTTGTTTGCCGATGTGATGCTGGGCCGGGCACCGATTATCGATCCGGCGCCTTATGCGCCTGCCGGGCGGATCTGATTTCAGAGGTCGTCAATCCAGTCCCAGCTTCTTGAGCCTGTAGCGCATCGACCTGAATGACAGGTTCAGCCGCTGGGCCGCCGCCGTGCGGTTCCAGCGGGTTTCCTCCAGGGCCTGGAGCAGCAGTTGGCGTTCGACATTTTCCAGGTAGGCTTCCAGATTGTCGATCAGGGTCAGGTCCGGCACGCCAGCTTCGGCACCACTGCTGCCTTCGGCCAGGCGCAGGTCGCCGGCTTCGACCTGATTGTTCTCGCACAGGGTGTGCGCCCGTTCGAGCATGTTTTCCAGTTCCCGCACATTGCCCGGGAAGCGATAGCTTTTCAGCGCATCGAGGGCTTGGGGGTGGAGTCTCGTTGCCGGTTGACCCGTATCGACGGCCAGGCGCTTGAGTATGTGGCTGGCCAGCATTTCGATGTCGTCACGACGCTCGCGCAGGGGCGGCACCCGTAGTTCGATCACGTTCAGGCGGTAGTAAAGATCATGGCGAAACCGCCCGGCGGCGACTTCGGCGCTCAGGTCCTTGTGCGTGGCGCAAAGAATGCGCACATCCACCGCGACTTCCTGCTGCCCGCCGACGCTGCGTACGGCTTTCTCCTGAATGGCCCGCAGCAGTTTGACTTGCATCGCCAGCGGCAGGTCAGCCACCTCGTCGAGCAGCAGGGTGCCGCCGTGGGCTGTCTGGAACAGGCCGGGTTTGTCCTCGATTGCGCCACTGAAACTGCCTTTGCGATGACCGAAAAACTCGCTCTCCAACAGTTCCGAGGGAATTGCCGCGCAGTTGACCGCAATGAACGGTTGATTGGCGCGGGGGCTTTGATCATGGATCAGGTGCGCGACCAGCTCCTTGCCGCTGCCGGATTCTCCGCTGATGTAGACCGTCGCATGGCTGCTGGCCAGCTTGCCGATGTGTTTACGCAGGTTGCGCATGGGTAACGAGTCGCCCAGCAAGCGACGATCGATGCCGGCCCCGCGCGCGGGAAGCAGCAGGGCGCTGGTGACCAGTTCACGCAGGCGCGTCAGGTCCACCGGTTTGGTCAGGAAGTCGAATGCCCCGGCCTTGAGCACATTGATTGCGGTTTCGAGGCTGGCATAGGCGGTGATCATCGCCACCTGGACCTGAGGGTGGCGTTGCTGGATGTGCTGCACCAACTCCAGGCCAGTGCCGTCCGACAACTGCATGTCGGTCAGGCACAGATCGAAGGTTTCGCTCTTCAGCAAGGATTGCGCTTCGCCGACGTTGCGGGCGTTGAACGTCTCCAGTTTCATCCTTCCCAGGGTGATTTCCAGGAGTTCGCGTATGTCTGGTTCGTCATCGACGATCAAGACTTTTTGTCGTGGTCTGGTATTCAACGTGGGTTCCGTCCGTGAGCAAAGGTCATGCAAAAGCAGCCGCTTTCCTGGCGTGCCTTGAAGTCTAGGCGGGACAGAATGCTTTCGCCCGGCTGGGCGGACAGATAAAGCCCCGGGCCCTTGATATGAAGGGCGGGGGCTTTGTTATCGAGTATTTCCAGTGGTTTCAGGACGACCCGTAGCGGCGACATTTGCGCGCGACGCTGCAGGTGCAGGACGTTTTCGATTACCCGGTTCATTCGCAGAGAAGAGTCTTGAATAATCTGCGTCAGACGTCGATCGACGCCTTTCAGTTCCTTGGGCGCGCGCGATAGTCCTCAATCTGCCGGTATTTTGGTGGTGTGTCAGCGGTCGCTGGAGCCTTTGTCTTGCTCGAGATGAGCCTGGCTGCAATACCATCGCTGGTCGAGGCTCAGCGCGCGGTCACGGGGCAGGTGAACGCCGCAATGGGCGCAACGGACCATGGGCGCCGCATCCCGTTCGGCAGGGGACCTGGGGGTGGAAGTCTGTCCCTTGAATTTGCGCCAGAACCATACCGCAGCGGCAATCAGGACAATCCAGAACAATAAACGAAGCATGGTGAGCTGCTTTTCGACTAGTGATCAGCTAGTTTAGCCAAGGACATGGCCAGCGCACAGCCTAATAGCTTATGTATGAGCGAGCTTGCTCGCGATGGTCTCAAGGACGACGCGTTTATTCAGACAAAGCGCGTTAACGTTGACGTCCATCGCGAGCAAGTTTCCCTTTTTTGCACAACCCGATGTGTCAGTCGAACACGCCTAAGGTCATGTAGCTGAACCAAGAACGGTCGCTGTTGTTGCCTTCCGCTTCGTGATTCTCTTCTTCGATCACGTCACCGTTGCCGTCTTTAGGCTTCAGCTCGCTCGGGATCGCGTCCTTGGCGTCCTGGAACTGCTTTTGTACGTCCTGGTTGGCACGGGTTTCGCCCGGTGGCAGCGGCGGACGGGACTCGATCAGGCCCAGGGTCGCCTTGCTCAGCCACGAACGGTTGTCGGCTTCGGCCACGGTCGGTACGAACTGGCCGTCGACCAGCGTCGGGTGGTTCGGGTAGTTGAGCTTCAGGGTTTCCAGGCTGGTGGCAGCCAGCTCGTCCAGGTGCAGGCGCTGGTAGGCCTCGGTCATCACCGCCAGGCCGTCGCCGACCGAAGGGGTTTCCTGGAAGTTTTCCACCACGTAGCGACCGCGGTTCGCCGCGGCGACATAGGCCTGACGGGTCAGGTAGTAGTCGGCCACGTGAATTTCGTAGGCCGCCAGCAGGTTGCGCAGATAAATCATGCGCTGCTTGGCGTCCGGCGCGTAGCGGCTGTTCGGGAAGCGGCTGGTCAGCTGGGCGAACTCGTTATAGGAGTCGCGGGCGGCGCCCGGGTCACGCTTGGTCATGTCCAGCGGCAGGAAACGCGCCAGCAGGCCGACGTCCTGGTCGAAAGAAGTCAGGCCCTTGAGGTAGTAGGCGTAATCGACGTTCGGATGCTGTGGGTGCAGGCGAATGAAGCGCTCCGCAGCGGACTTGGCCGCTTCTGGCTCGGTGTTCTTGTAGTTGGCGTAGATCAGCTCGAGTTGCGCTTGATCAGCGTAGCGACCGAACGGATAACGCGACTCCAGAGCCTTCAGCTTGGCGATGGCGCTGGTGTAGCTACTGTTGTCCAGGTCCTTTTGAGCCTCTTGGTAGAGCTCGACTTCGCTAAGGTTTTCGTCTACGACTTCCTTCGATGAGCAAGCAGCGGTCAATGCGAGGATGGCGATCAGCAGCAGGTGTTTCACTTGCATGGCGGCTTGCGTCCCTATGACGGCCGCTGTCTTGGGCGTGGCCGTCCTGTTATGATGAGCGCCCCGTTGAATAGCCTCGGGGCAAAAGACGCCGTATTTAACCACAAGCGCGCAGCCGAAACCAAAGGCTGTGCCGACGCCTAGTCTGAGCATGTCCGATAAAATTGAACTTCGCGCAGAGGTGCCGTCCGAATTGGGCGGCCAACGCCTCGATCAAGTCGCCGCACAATTATTCGCTGAGCACTCGCGCTCGCGCCTTTCCGCCTGGATCAAAGACGGCCGCCTGACTGTGGATGGGGCGGTTATCCGCCCGCGAGACATCGTCCATGGCGGCGCCATCCTTGAGTTGACTGCCGAGCAGGAAGCTCAGGGTGAATGGGTCGCTCAAGACATTGCCCTGGACATCGTCTACGAAGACGACGACATCCTGGTGATCAACAAGCCTGCGGGCCTGGTGGTGCACCCGGCTGCCGGTCATGCCGACGGCACCTTGCTCAACGCCTTGCTGCACCACGTGCCGGACATCATCAATGTGCCCCGCGCCGGTATCGTGCATCGCCTGGACAAGGACACCACCGGTCTGATGGTGGTGGCCAAGACCATTCAAGCGCAGACGCAGCTGGTTACACAGTTGCAGAGCCGCAGCGTCAGCCGGATCTACGAGTGCATCGTGATCGGTGTGGTGACAGCCGGTGGCAAGATCAACGCGCCGATCGGTCGCCACGGCCAGCAGCGCCAGCGCATGGCCGTGATGGAAGGTGGCAAGCAAGCCGTCAGCCATTACCGCGTGCTCGAGCGCTTCCGCTCCCACACTCACGTGCGGGTGAAGCTGGAAACCGGCCGTACGCACCAGATTCGCGTGCACATGGCGCACATCAACTACCCGTTGGTCGGAGATCCTGCCTACGGCGGTCGTTTCCGTATTCCGCCGGCCGCCAACCCGACCATGGTCGAGTCGCTGAAGAACTTCCCGCGTCAGGCGCTGCATGCGCGTTTCCTGGAGCTGGATCATCCGACGACCGGTCAGCGCATGAGCTGGGAATCGCCGTTGCCGGAAGACTTCGTCTGGCTGCTGACCCTGCTCAAGCAAGACCGTGAGGCGTTCATTGGATGAGTGACTGGCTGATTCCTGACTGGCCCGCGCCGGACGGGGTCAAAGCCTGCGTCACCACCCGTGCGGGCGGCGTCAGTCTGGCGCCGTTCGACAGCCTCAACCTCGGCGATCACGTCGACGACAGCGCTGAAGCGGTCGCCGAAAATCGCCGTCGCCTTACCGATCACTTTTCCATTCAGCCAGCCTGGCTGCAGCAGGTCCACGGCATTGTCGTGGCCCATGCCGATCCAGGCCGGGTGGATACAGCTGATGCCAGCTGGACATCAACGCCGGGCATCGCCTGCGCGGCGATGACTGCCGATTGCCTGCCTGCGCTGTTTTGCGACCGTGCCGGCACTCGTGTCGCGGCGGCCCATGCCGGTTGGCGCGGGCTGGCGGCGGGTGTGCTGGAAGCCACCCTCGACAGTCTGGCGGTGCCACCTGCCGAGGTACTGGTCTGGCTCGGCCCGGCCATCGGCCCGCAAGCCTTTGAAGTCGGCCCGGAAGTGCGCGAAACCTTCGTGCAGCAGTTGCCGCAAGCGGCCGAGGCCTTTGTACCGAGTCAAAACCCCGGCAAGTTCATGGCCGACATCTATAAGCTGGCGCGTCTGCGTCTGGCGGCTCGCGGAGTCACCGCTGTCTACGGTGGCGGTTTCTGCACCGTGACCGATCCTCGTTTCTTTTCCTATCGCCGTGCGTCCCGCACCGGTCGATTCGCCTCCCTGATCTGGCTGTAGTGCCCTGTCTCACGAATACTGTTCCACTTTGACGGCGTCTGTTGCCGTCATGCTGCGTTGCCGCTCCTCGCCATAGCGGGCTATGACTCGTCGCGGCGCCTTGCCTGACGACAACAGCCACTCGCCAAAGAGGAACGTATTCGTAAGACAGGGCACGACCGCTAAGCTTCCCTGACCTGCATCAACATCAAGACGCTTGAAACTCCCAGAATCGACCGCATCTATAACGGTATCTGGCAGGTTTCTTCATTCAGGATGTTTTATAGGTCCGGCCTGCTCAAAAGGAAGGTGACCCATGCGTATAGACCGTTTAACCAGCAAATTGCAGTTAGCGTTGTCCGATGCCCAATCCCTGGCTGTCGGCCACGATCATCCGGCCATCGAGCCAGCGCACTTGATGCAAGCCTTGCTCGAACAGCAGGGCGGTTCGATCAAGCCCCTGCTGATGCAGGTAGGCTTCGACGTCAACAGCCTGCGTAAAGAGCTGACCAAAGAGCTCGACCAGCTGCCGAAAATCCAGAACCCCACCGGCGACGTGAACATGTCGCAGGATCTGGCGCGCCTGCTCAATCAGGCCGACCGCCTGGCCCAGCAGAAGGGCGATCAGTTCATTTCCAGTGAGCTGGTGTTGCTCGCCGCCATGGACGAGAACAGCAAGCTCGGCAAGCTGTTGCTCGGCCAGGGCGTGAGCAAGAAAGCCCTGGAAAACGCAATCAACAACCTGCGTGGTGGCGAGGCCGTCAACGACCCGAACCACGAGGAAGCCCGGCAAGCGCTGGATAAATACACCGTCGACCTGACCAAGCGCGCCGAAGACGGCAAGCTCGATCCGGTGATCGGCCGTGACGACGAAATTCGCCGCACGATTCAGGTGCTGCAGCGTCGCACCAAGAACAACCCGGTGCTGATCGGTGAGCCTGGCGTGGGTAAAACCGCCATCGCCGAAGGCCTGGCCCAGCGCATCATCAATGGCGAAGTGCCGGACGGCCTCAAGGGCAAGCGCCTGTTGTCCCTGGACATGGGGGCGCTGATCGCCGGTGCCAAGTACCGCGGTGAGTTCGAAGAGCGCCTGAAATCCCTGCTCAATGAGCTGTCGAAGCAGGAAGGGCAGATCATTCTGTTCATCGACGAACTGCACACCATGGTTGGCGCCGGTAAAGGCGAAGGCTCGATGGATGCCGGCAACATGCTCAAGCCGGCCCTGGCCCGTGGTGAGTTGCATTGCGTCGGTGCGACCACGCTCAACGAGTATCGCCAATATATAGAGAAGGACGCTGCTCTCGAGCGTCGCTTCCAGAAAGTACTGGTGGATGAACCGAGCGAAGAAGACACCATCGCCATCCTGCGTGGCCTGAAAGAGCGCTACGAGGTTCACCACAAGGTGGCGATCACCGACGGTGCGATCATTGCCGCAGCCAAGCTCAGCCATCGCTACATTACCGACCGTCAGTTGCCGGACAAGGCCATCGACTTGATCGACGAGGCCGCCAGCCGCATCCGCATGGAGATCGACTCCAAGCCGGAAGTGCTCGACCGTCTGGAGCGTCGCCTGATTCAGCTGAAGGTGGAATCCCAGGCGCTGAAGAAAGAAAGCGACGACGCGGCGAAAAAGCGTCTGGAAAAATTGCAGGAAGAAATCGCTCGTCATGAGCGTGAGTACTCCGATCTCGAAGAAATCTGGAACTCGGAAAAAGCCGAAGTCCAGGGTTCTGCGCAGATTCAGCAGAAAATCGAACAGTCTCGTCAGGAGCTGGAAGCAGCCCGCCGTAAAGGCGACCTGAACCGCATGGCCGAATTGCAGTACGGGGTCATCCCGGACCTGGAGCGAAGCCTGCAAATGGTCGACCAGCATGGCAAAAGCGAGAACCAGTTGCTGCGCAGCAAGGTGACTGAAGAAGAGATCGCCGAAGTCGTGTCGAAGTGGACCGGTATTCCCGTGTCGAAGATGCTCGAAGGCGAGCGTGAAAAACTGATGAAGATGGAAAGCCTGTTGCACCAGCGTGTGATTGGCCAGGATGAAGCGGTGGTCGCGGTTTCCAACGCGGTACGACGTTCCCGTGCCGGGTTGTCCGACCCTAACCGGCCGAGTGGTTCGTTCATGTTCCTCGGCCCGACCGGTGTCGGTAAAACCGAGCTGTGCAAGGCGTTGGCCGAATTCCTCTTTGATACCGAAGAGGCGATGGTGCGGATCGACATGTCCGAGTTCATGGAGAAACATTCCGTGGCTCGATTGATCGGTGCGCCACCAGGCTACGTGGGCTATGAAGAGGGCGGTTACCTGACCGAGGCCGTGCGTCGCAAGCCGTACTCGGTGATCCTGATGGACGAAGTCGAGAAGGCACACCCGGATGTGTTCAACATCTTGCTGCAAGTGCTCGAGGACGGCCGACTGACCGACAGCCATGGCCGCACGGTGGACTTCAAGAACACCGTGATTGTCATGACCTCCAACCTGGGGTCGGTGCAGATCCAGGAGTTGGTCGGTGACCGTGAGGCGCAGCGTGCAGCGGTGATGGATGCGATTTCCAGTCACTTCCGGCCGGAGTTCATCAACCGGGTCGACGAAGTGGTGATCTTCGAGCCGTTGGCGCGGGATCAGATTGCCGGTATTACCGAGATCCAGCTGGGTCGTCTGCGCAGCCGCCTGACCGAGCGGGAGCTGAAGCTTGATCTCAGCCCTGAAGCGATGGACAAGCTGATCGCGGTCGGTTACGACCCGGTATACGGCGCACGGCCGCTCAAACGAGCGATCCAGCGCTGGATCGAGAACCCGCTGGCGCAGTTGATCCTGTCCGGACGCTTCATGCCGGGCGATACGGCCCATGGCGTGGTGGAGAACGACGAAATCGTCTTCGTCTGATCCATAACGGCGGCAAAATCGAAAAGGCCTCGCATCGCGAGGCCTTTTTTTCGTTAGGCTGTTGAACTCAAAGGAAAAGGCTTGTAAAGTGCGCCCCGCAGTCAGTCACCCACCAGGGTTTCCGCTTCCCAGGCAGGAATCCAAAATAAGTTGCAAATCATTAACTTGAAAGCAATTTAGGGGGTTGACAGAGGTGCTGAAGATTGTAGAATAGCGCGCCTCAGACACACGAACGCAGCGATGCGAACGGGTCGAAGAGAACGCAGTAAAGCTTCAAAGTTGTAAATTGAAATGTGTAGTTCCGTGATAGCTCAGTCGGTAGAGCAAATGACTGTTAATCATTGGGTCCCAGGTTCGAGTCCTGGTCACGGAGCCAATTTCAAACCGGGGTATAGCGCAGTCCGGTAGCGCGCCTGCTTTGGGAGCAGGATGTCAGGAGTTCGAATCCCCTTACCCCGACCATTTTTGGGTCGTTAGCTCAGTTGGTAGAGCAGTTGGCTTTTAACCAATTGGTCGTAGGTTCGAATCCCACACGACCCACCATTTTTGAAACCAGTTAGCGCTGGAATCGAATCTTAAGATCAGAGGCCAAAAGCGCTGATCGAAGAAGGCGCCTTTCAAAGGTGCCTTTTTTTTACCGGGGTATAGCGCAGTCCGGTAGCGCGCCTGCTTTGGGAGCAGGATGTCAGGAGTTCGAATCCCCTTACCCCGACCATATTAAAAATCCTCGTATCGAAAGATACGGGGATTTTTTTTGTCCGCGAAAAACGCGAAAACATGCATGAACGCCATTGAAACCTGTGGGAGCGTGGCTTGCCCGCGATGGCGTCGGGCCAGTCGACATCTTTGTTGACTGACATACCGCAATCGCTGGCAGGCCAGCTCCCACATGGTTTGCTTTAGTGCAGCTTGAGGCGTGGCTCGGTGCCACGGCCGATCTTGCTGCCCAGCATCAGCATCGCCGTGCGGAACGGCCCGTACAGCGCCATCTGGTGCATACGGTACAGCGACACATAGAACATCCGCGCCAGCCAGCCTTCGAGCATCACGCTGCCGGTGAGGTTGCCCATCAAGTTACCCACAGCCGAAAAACGCGACAGCGAGATCAGCGAGCCGTAATCGGTGTACTTGTACTCCGGCAGCGCCTTGCCTTCGATGCGCAGTTTCAGCGATTTGGCCAGCAACGATGCCTGTTGATGCGCAGCCTGGGCACGTGGCGGCACGTTGCGGTCGCTGCCCGGTTGCGGGCAGGCGGCGCAGTCACCGAAGGCGAAGATGTTCTCGTCACGGGTGGTTTGCAGGGTCGGCAGCACTTGCAGCTGATTGATGCGGTTGGTTTCCAGGCCATCGATGTCCTTGAGGAAACCCGGTGCGCGAATCCCCGCGGCCCAGACTTTCAGGCTGGCGTTGATCACTTTGCCGTCGGCGGTGATCAGGCTTTCGGCCGTCACTTCGCTGACCGCAGCATTGGTCATGACGTTGACCCCGAGTTTTTCCAGGGTTTTATGCACAGGCCCGCCAATCCGCTCCGGCAGCGCCGGCAGCACCCGTGGTCCGGCCTCGATCAGAGTGATGTGCATGTTTTCCGGTTTGATCCGGTCCAGGCCATAGGCTGCCAGTTCATGGGCGGCGTTGTGCAGCTCGGCGGCCAGTTCGACTCCGGTGGCACCGGCGCCGACGATGGCCACGCTGATTTGTTCGACGGCGTCGGACTGGCCCGCGTGCGCGCGCAAATAGTGATTGAGCAGTTGCTGGTGGAAGCGCTCGGCCTGTTTGCGGGTGTCGAGAAACAGGCAGTGCTGCGCCGCGCCCTGGGTGCCGAAATCGTTGGTGGTACTGCCGACGGAGATCACCAGCGAGTCGTAAGGCACTTCGCGGGCCGGCACCAGTTCCAGACCGGCTTCATCATAGGTGGCGGCCAGCTGGATTTTTTTCTTCGCGCGATCGAGCCCGCTCATGCGCCCCAGCTGGAACTCGAAGTGGTTCCATTTGGCTTGGGCGACATAGTTGAGTTCATCTTCGGAAGAGTTCAGGGAACCGGCCGCCACTTCGTGCAGCAACGGTTTCCAGATGTGGGTCAGGTTGGCGTCGACCAGCATCACGCTGGCGGTGCCGCGCTTGCCCAGGGTCTTACCCAGACGGGTAGCCAACTCCAGACCGCCGGCGCCGCCGCCGACAATGACAATACGATGGGACATGGGGATAACTCGCAAGGCTAAAGGAAATCGGTACGGTTACCCAAGCGAGCGCAAGGCAGCTCATAGCGTCAGGTAACTGATAAGTCGGCTCAACAGGCCAAGACCAATGGTCACTGCCAATACCAGAACAAGGAGCATCCACGGCCGGAAAGGTCGGCGCTCAACCTGGTGCTGGGACAAATGCAGGTACTCTTCGACATGCTTCTGGTCGTCGGGGTTCAGGCGGCTGGTCATATTGGGCCTCGTCAGGGGTAGACGTTGCTTGATGTGTAGAAGCTACAGTGTTTTTACCCGGGGTTGAACGCAGCATAGCCGCTGTCCGGTATGGGTTCGACGCTGACGATATCGTCCAGGCGAATGATTCCACTTTGTAACACCCGGGCGGTGATTCCGCCATGGCCGCGCACGGCCTGAAAGGTCCCGGGGCCGAGGTTGGTTTCCAGGCGTGCACAAGGCTGGCACCAGCCGGTGGTTTCGAACGTTGCCTGACCAATGCGGAAGCGGCGGCCCTTGAGACTGAACAGATTGATGCCACTGATAACGAGATTGCGCCGCAGATCTTCAGGCCGGACCGGCTGATCGTCTCCACGCCCCATGAGCGAGCTGATGACGGCCAGGTGCTCCCATTGAATCAGCGTCACCTGTCGCGCGTTGCGCACGCCGGGGCGGGCGTGGTCGCCGGTCAGGCCGGCCTCCAGGCGCGCTTCCACGGCATCGAGTTCAAGCATCTGCGAGCGTGATTGCGGGCGCACACCGATCCAGCGTACGCGACCTTGTTGCGGCACCTCGGCGATCAGCTCCTGCAACGGGCTCACAAGCTGATCCCGACATCAAAAACAATGCTGCGCCCCAGGTTGCTGCGCAGGAAGTCCGGTGCATCCGGGTGGGCGAACAGCACGCGGGCAAAGGTCGGCCCGACCAATGACAGCGAACGCCAGCCCTGGCGCAGGTATTCGGTCGGCGGCGGGAAATGGCTGTTGAGGTCCAGCACTTCGCGTTTGAGGCTGGCGAAGGCAATGATGTCCAGTTCACCCAGATCCATGCCGCGCTCTTTGTAGTTGTGCGCTTTTTTGCGCAAGGTCGGCGCCAATCGCAGCAAGAATTCGTTGGCCGGGATACGTCGTGGCTTGGCTTCGCGGCGCACCAGTTGGCTCAGGGAAAACGCGCTGCGGCGGCGTTGCAGCTCGTCACGCCATTCATCGTTGAGGCGCCGGCCCTCGTCGAGCACGAAAAACACCTCGAAGCTGGCGTCACGAAACAGCACATCCGGCGGCTCCCCGGCGGGGGCGAACTCATCTGCACGGTAGGGGATGTTCAAGCCTTGCAGCAGGCGCTGGCACACCCAACGCTCCCGCTCCCATTTGCGGGCATTGGACAGGAAGGCGTTGGCTTGCTCGGCCGCAATGGTCAGCAGGCGTAAATAATCTGAGTCATCCATAGGCCCAAGCTTAGCGTTCAAATGTGATCGCAAAGAAGACAATTTTGTCGCAGAGGCTCAAAGCCTCCTGTTCCAGGGCCCTGCACAAAACGGATAGTGATCTGCGCTGACTGGCTATTGCCACGCATCGGGCGGCTCTACCCTCGGCTGTACGGACGTAAGCCGTGTTACCGCCGCTCTAATAAAACAACAACAAGAGATAGATGCCATGCGCAAGATCGACGTACATGAGGTCATCGACAACGCTCGTTTCAACCGCTTTCACTGGATGGTGCTGTTCTGGTGCGCCTTGATCATTATCTTCGACGGTTACGATCTGGTGATCTACGGCGTGGTCTTGCCGATGCTGATGAAAGAGTGGGGGCTCAGTCCGCTGCAAGCGGGTGCACTGGGCAGTTATGCACTGTTCGGCATGATGTTCGGCGCGCTGTTCTTCGGTCCGCTGTCGGACAGGATCGGCCGCAAGAAGGCCATCACGATCTGCGTGATGCTGTTCAGTAGCTTCACCGTGCTCAACGGTTTCGCCCGCAACCCCACGGAGTTCGGACTGTGTCGTTTCATTGCCGGGCTCGGCATTGGCGGCGTGATGCCTAACGTCGTGGCGTTGATGAACGAGTACGCACCGAAAAAAATCCGCAGCACACTGGTCGCGATCATGTTCAGTGGTTACTCGGTGGGCGGCATGCTGTCCGCCGGACTGGGCATTGTGCTGATCCCGAGTTTTGGCTGGCAGTCGGTGTTTTACGTGGCGGTCCTGCCGTTGCTGTTGTTGCCGCTGATCATGTATTTCCTGCCCGAATCGGTGGGTTTCATGTTGCGTCAGGGGCGTAACGAAGAGGCGCGCAACATTCTTCAGCGCATCGATCCGGTCTACATCGCGCAAACCTCTGATCAATTGCACATGGCCGAAGTGAAAGGCACGGGCACCCCGGTGCTGCAGTTGTTCCGTGAAGGCCGCGCGCTGCGCACACTGATGTTGTGGCTGGCGTTTTTCTGCTGCCTGTTGATGGTGTACGCGCTGAGCTCCTGGCTGCCGAAACTGATGGCCAACGCCGGTTACAGCCTGGGTTCGAGCCTGTCGTTCCTGCTGGTGTTGAACTTCGGGGCGATCTTCGGCGCGGTCGGCGGCGGGGTGCTGGGCGACAAACTCAATCTGCCGCGGGTGCTGTCGGTGTTTTTCGCCATGGCGGCGGTGTCGATCACCCTGTTGGGCTTCAACAGCCCGATGCCGGTGTTGTACCTGCTGATCGCCATTGCGGGTGCCACCACCATCGGCTCGCAGATTCTCTTGTACGCCTGCGCCGCGCAGTTTTATTCCATGACCATTCGCTCTACCGGCCTGGGCTGGGCGTCGGGCATCGGGCGCAACGGGGCCATCGTCGGTCCGATGCTCGGTGGTGCCTTGCTTGGGATCAGCTTGCCCCTGCAACTGAACTTCATGGCGTTTGCCTTGCCCGGCGCGGTGGCGGCCCTGGCCATGACCGTGTTCGCCATCAGCAGCCGGCGTAGCGCTGCTGGCGTCAACCCAGCGTTGTCAGCGACCGGTGCCTGAAGCATGAAAGTTTTTTTCCAGGACTTCTCGTTGTCAGCCGCCGTGGCTGGATTCATCGCCACGGTGATTTCCTACGCCGGCCCGTTGGTGATCATTTTTCAGGCGGCAGAAGCGGCACATCTTTCGCGGGAAGTGTTGTCGTCCTGGATCTGGGCGATCTCCATCGGCAGCGCCGTGCTCGGTATCGGTTTGAGCCTGCGCTACCGCGTTCCGGTGATCATCGCCTGGTCGGCGCCGGGCTCGGCGTTGCTGGTGACGCTGTTGCCGGACGTCTCCATGGCAGAGGCGGTGGGGGCTTATCTGGTCAGCAGCCTGATCATTTTCGTGGTCGGCATCTCGGGGGCTTTCGACCGGATCATCAGCAAACTGCCCGCAGCCATCGCGGCGGCGATGCTGGCGGGCATCCTGTTCAGTTTCGGCACCGGGTTGTTCGTGTCGATGCAACGCAAGCCGTTGCTGGTGCTGGCGATGTTTGCCACGTACCTGGTCTGCAAGCGTGTAATGCCGCGTTATGCAGTGATGATGGTGCTGTTGGTGGGCTGTTCGATTGCCGCGTTCACCGGTGACTTGCATCGTGAAGCGCTGGTGATCGGCCTGGCCACGCCGGTGTGGATCACCCCCGAGTTCAGCCTGGGCGCGATCCTGAACATCGCCTTGCCGCTGGTGATGGTGGCGCTGACCGGTCAGTTCGTGCCCGGTATGGCGGTGCTGCGGGCCAGTGGATATCCAACGCCGGCGAGCCCGATCATCGCCAGCAGCGCGCTGGGCACGGCATTGCTGGCGCCGTTCGGGTGCCATGGACTGAATCTGGCGGCGATCACCGCGGCGATCTGCACCGGTCGCGAATCCCACGAAGATCCTGGCAAACGCTACGTAGCCGGGGTGGTCGGCGGTCTGTGCTACCTGCTGTTGGGGATCTTCGGCGCCACGCTGGTCTCGCTGTTTTCTGCGTTCCCCAAAGAGTTGATCGCGGCGCTGGCCGGCCTTGCCTTGTTCGCCGCCATTGCCGGCGCGTTAACGGGCGCGATGGCGGTGCCGAGTGATCGTGAAGCCGCGCTGGTGACCTTTCTGGTCACGGCTTCGGGCATGTCGTTGTTCGGTTTGTCCGCGGCATTCTGGGGGCTGATTTTCGGCATGGTCACCCATGTGCTGTTGAGCGCCCGTCGTCCCGTTCTCCCTCGCAAATCCACTGCAACTGAAGTCCTTCAACCAGTCGATCAATAACAATAAGAGAAAAACGATGAAACAGATTCTCCCAACAACCGGTTCGGTGTTGTCCCTGGCTGTCGTCTCGAGTTTATCCACAGGCACGATGGCCGCTGAAAAAGGCTTTGTCGAAGACACCACCGCGACGTTGCAGGCGCGCAATTACTACTTCAGCCGCGACTATTCCGACATCGTCGGCGCCAACCAGCAATCGAAGGCGGAAGAGTGGGCCCAGGGTTTCATCCTCAACGTGAAGTCCGGTTACACCCAGGGCACCGTCGGGTTTGGGGTGGACGTCATCGGCTTGCTCGGCCTCAAGCTCGACAGCGCCCCGGACCGGACCAATACCGGGTTGCTGCCGGTGCAGGACGACGGCCGCGCGGCGGACAACTACAGTCGTCTGGAAGGCGCGTTGAAGATGCGCTACTCCAGAACCGAGCTGAAAGTCGGCGAGCTGCAACCCAATCTGCCGGTGTTGGCCTTCAGCGATATTCGCCTGTTGCCACCGAGCTATCAGGGCGCAAGCATCACCTCCAACGAGATCAATGGCCTGACGCTGCAGGGGGGGCACTTGAGTTCAACCAGTCTGCGCAACGAGGCTGGCGACGAAAAGATGCAAGCGATGCTGGGGCACGTGCCGCAGCGTCAGGTCAGCAGTGACGGTTTCAATTTTGCCGGCGCTGATTATGTCTTCAACGACAAGCGCAGCTCGGTCAGCGCCTGGTACGGGCAACTGGAAGATATCTACAACCAGCGTTTTCTGGGTTTGAAGCACAGTGAACCGGTGGGCGACTGGATCCTCGGTGCCAACCTCGGTTACTACGATTCGCGCGAGGACGGCAAGAAACTGCTGGGCAACATCGACAACCAGGCGTTCTTCTCGTTGCTGTCGGCCAAGCGTGGCGGCCATACGTTTTACGTCGGTTATCAGGGCATGTTCGGTGACAGTGCGTTCCCACGGGTGTTTGCCAACATATCGCCGCTGGGCAACGAAGTGCCGACCTATGAGTTCGCTTTCACCGATGAACGTTCCTGGCAGGCGCGCTACGACTACGACTTCGCAGCGCTCGGCGTACCGGGGCTGACCAGCACCGTGCGCTACATCAGCGGCAACAATGTCGATACCGGCAAGGGCTACGAAGGCAAGGATCGCGAGCGTGACCTGGACATCGGCTATGTGCTGCAGAGCGGCAGCCTCAAAGGCCTTGGCATCCGTGTGCGCAACGCGATGGCGCGTTCAAACTACCGCAGTGATATCGACGAGAACCGCTTGATCCTCAGCTACACGTGGACCTTGCTGTGAGCCCTTTGATCACAGGTTGCTGGTGCAGTCACCGATGACGTTATAGGTCACGCGGTGGGTCTGGCCCTGATGATCGACATACTCCATGGTGGCCGGTACGACTCCACACGCGGTCGCCGTGTCCGATACCGAAACCACCTTGGCGATGTCCAGTGGCTGCGCCGGGTTGTACAGGACCGCGAGGGGCTCGTTGTCGGCGGCCATGGCCGAGGTGGCGATGACGGTCAGCAACAGACTGATCAACGTTTTCATGTTGGCGTGTTCCGTGTCGGTTTCGATGTCTGAATTTTAGTCTTTGCCACCGGCGGATAAAGGGGCGAACGGCGGATGCAGCCTTACATGAAACGTAACAATCACCGCTCGAAGGAGGCTTATGGATTTGCTTAACAACTTGCGCGTGTTCATCCGGGTGGTTGACTGCGCCAGTTTCACCGGGGCTGCCGATGCACTGGATCTGTCGACCGCGCAGGTCTCCCGATTGGTGGCGGATCTGGAGGAACATGTACAGGCGCGCCTGCTGCAGCGCACCACGCGGCGCTTGAGCCTGACCGACGCCGGCGAGCGGTTCTTGCTGCGCAGCCGGGAAATCGTCGAAGCCACGGAGGAGGCAACGGCCGAAGCTCGTGGCGCCCATATCAATCCTGCGGGTCGGCTGCGGGTGCACAGCATGACCGGCCTCGGTGTGCTGCTCACGCCATTGATCGCCCGCTACAGCGAGCTTTATCCCGATGTGGTGTTCGAGCTGACCTTGTCGCAGCGCAATCCCGACCTGTTGGAGGAGGGGCACGATGTGGTGATTTCGATCGCTCCCGAACTGGCCGATTCGCAAATGGTTGCGCAGGCCATCGGGCAGATCTACAGCGTGCCCTGTGCCTCCCCGGCTTACTTGCACCGCCGGGGTGTGCCGCAGCAGCCGCTGGCGCTGGGCGATCATCAATGCCTGCGCATGCTCGACCCGCTGTACAGCGATCAATGGCTGTTCCAGGACCAGCACGGCGAACACGCCGTCAGCCCGGCCAAGACCTTTCAGTGCAATGTGGCCGAGTCGATGGTCAAGGCTTCGGAGGCGGGCATGGGCATCAGCCTGCTGCCGTTCTATACCGCGACGCGACCCTTGAGGGACGGCACGCTGCTGCGCGTGTTACCGGCATGGCGCCTGCGCGAGCGCAATGTGTATGCGCTGTATCCTTCGCGACGCTTTCTCGATGCCAAGGTGCGCACCTGGGTGGACTTCCTCAAGTCAGAGCTACCGAAGCTGTTCGCCGAACATGACGCGGTGATGGACGATGCGCGGCATTGGGCTGAAGTCGAAGGGCAGACGAGCGGCGGTGTAGACTGAGTGCCTGTTGTTCTTCACCCGGGAGGCGCGCGCAGTCATGATCGGTGCAGAGTTGCTGTCATCGCAAACCCTTGCGGTCGGCTGGCTGATCTATGTGCCGGTGTTGATCTGGGCGATCTGTCGCGCGCCGTGGGTTGAGCTGTTCACCGACAGTCGACGCCAGCATTTGCTGTTCGGGACGGTGTTTGCGCTGTTTCTGTTGTGGCTGGTGCGGCGCGACTTTGATACCGGCGTGTCTTATCACTTTATCGGCATGACGGCGGTTACCCTGTTGCTGGATTGGCCGCTGGCGCTGGTTGGTGGCCTGGTGGCGCAATTGGGGCTGGTGCTGCTCGGCCGTCAGGACCTGGCGGCGGTCGGGGTCAATGGCGCGCTGTTGATAGCGCTGCCGGTGCTGGTCACCGAGTGCTGCGCGATTCTGGTGGAG
Source organism: Pseudomonas sp. S2_H10 (assembly GCF_054668285.1). Classification (NCBI taxonomy): domain Bacteria; kingdom Pseudomonadati; phylum Pseudomonadota; class Gammaproteobacteria; order Pseudomonadales; family Pseudomonadaceae; genus Pseudomonas; species Pseudomonas sp. S2_H10. Next base: position 2,751,126 of record NZ_CP162754.1, on the reverse strand, counting down.
CGTGCACAGCCACGAAATCCTTTTGTGTATATCTTCGTTTCCGGATTCTTTGCCGCCGCGCTGTCGGCGTTGCTGTGCCTGCTGCTGGCGCTGTGGTTGCTGTGGTTCGATGAGCGATTCGAGATGCCGTATTGGCTGGAGGATTTTGTCGGTTATCTGTGGCTGATCATTTTTCCCGAGGCGTTCATCAACGGCATGGTCGTCAGCGCGCTGGTGGTGTTCTGCCCGGAATGGCTGGAGACGTTCAACCGCACCCGCTACCTCTCGGCCCCCTGGAAGGACGACGATCCCAAGTCTTGAAATCGTCGGCCCGGAGGATCAGTGGCGCGGATCGAAGTCGCCGCTGAACAATTCGTCCTCGGCATCGGGGGCCACTGGAATCTTGTGTTCTTCGGACGCCCAGGCGCCCAGGTCGATCAGTTTGCAGCGGTCGGAGCAGAAGGGCCGGAATTTGCTCTCGGCGATCCATTCCACGGGGGCGCCACAGGTTGGGCATTCGACGGTTGTTGGTTGGCTCATGACTGGCCTCCACGCAAAGTAAGATAAAAGTGATGCAGGCGCTCAACCTCGCTGTGCAGCCAGGCAAGGTCGCGATCATTGACCACGACGTCGTCGGCATGGCTCACGCGATCCTGACGGCTGGACTGGGCCTTGAGGATCGCCTGGACTTGCTGCTCGCTGGTCTGGTCGCGCCGCAAGGTGCGTTCGATCTGGAGCTGCTCGGGGGCATCAATGACCAGCACTCGCTGAGTCATGGCGTACTGCCCGGATTCGATCAGCAATGGCGAAACCAGGATCGCATAGGGTGATTTTGCCAGCGCCAGGTGGTGGGCAATCTCCTCGCCGATCAGCGGATGCAGGAGGGCCTCCAGCCACAGGCGTTCTTCAGGCACCTCGAAGATCAACTTGCGCAGCGCGGCGCGGTCCAGTTGCCCGTCGGGTTGCAGTACGCCGGGGCCAAAATGTTGAGCAATTTGCGCCAGTGCCGGACGCCCCGGCTCCACCACCCAACGGGCAGCGTGATCGGCGTCGACCGCGTGCACACCAAGGTCGATGAAGTGTTGGGCGGCCGCGCTTTTGCCGCTGCCGATGCCGCCGGTCAGGCCGAGAATCCAGGGTTTTTCCACAGGGGTATTCATTTCAAACCGACAAACTGCCAATAGAGGTCGGTTATTTGACCACCCCAGAGCAAGGCAATCCAGCCGGCAATGGCCAGATAGGGACCGAAAGGGATCGGCGTCGAGGTTTTTGCATTGCGCCAGCGCAGCAGGATCAGCCCGATAATGGCACCTACCAGCGAGGACAGCAGGATGGTCAACGGCAAAATAGGCCAGCCACCCCAGGCGCCCAGCATTGCCAGCAGCTTGAAATCACCGTGACCCATACCGTCCTTGCCCGTGATCAGCTTGAACAGCCAGAACACCGACCACAGCACGCTGTAGCCGGCTATCGCCCCCCACAGCGCCTCGTGCAGCGATACGAACAAGCCGAAGCTGTTGGCGATCAACCCCAGCCACAGCAATGGCAGTACCAGCACGTCCGGCAGTATCTGATGTTCGGCGTCGATCAGGCTCATCGCCAGCAAACCCCAGCTCAGAACCAGCAGCAGGCAGGCCGGCCAACCGAAACCGAAGTGCCAGGCGACAAACGCGGACAATAGGCCACAGGCCAGTTCGGTCAACGGGTAGCGCGGGCTGATCGCCGTCGCACAGGCTGAACAGCGGCCGCGCAAAAATACATAACTGAGCAGCGGGATGTTTTCCCAGGCGCGGATCCGGTGACCGCAGTGCGGGCACTGGGAATGGGGCAGCAGCAGATTGTAGGTGGGCACCGGCGTTTCGCCAGGCAGCCCGAGAATGTCATGGGCCTGCACACGCCATTCGCGCTCGAGCATTTTCGGCAGGCGCCAGATCAGCACATTGAGGAAACTGCCGACCAGCAGACCGGTGATGCCTGCGAGAAGGACAAAGGCCAGCGGATAGTGAATCAGGATTTCATTCAAGGGCATGTCAGATCGCTGAGCCGAGTTGGAAGATGGGCAGGTACATGGCAACTACCAGTCCACCGACGATAACACCCAGAACCACCATGATGAACGGCTCCATCAGGCTGGTGAGGTTATCGACCATGTTATCGACGCCGTCTTCGTAGAACCCCGCGACTTTGTCGAGCATATTGTCCAGGGTGCCGGACTCTTCGCCGATGGCGGTCATTTGTATCGCCATGTTCGGGAAGACGCCGGAAGTACGCATGGCGAAGTTCAATTGCATGCCGGTCGACACATCCTGCCGGATACGCAGCACAGCGCGCTTGAACACGCTATTGCCGGTCGCGCCGGCCACTGATTCCAGGGCCTCCACCAACGGCACGCCGGCCGCGAAAGTAGTCGACAGTGTACGGGCGAACCGGGCCACGGCGGACTTGTACATCAACGTGCCCACCAGCGGCAGTTTCAGCAGCCAGGTGTCCATCCGGTCACGAAAGGCCGGGGATGTCGCGAGGGCGTGGCGCACCCCGAACACCAATGCGATCAGCGCACCAAGCACCGTCCACCACCAGGCCTGCATGAATTGCGACAGGCCGATGACCATCAGGGTAAAGGCCGGCAGTTCGGCGCCAAAGCCTTTGAACACCGACTCGAACTGCGGCACGACGTTGACCAGCAGAATCGCGGTGACAATCGCCGCAACAAAAACCACCACCAGCGGATAGGTCATGGCTTTCCTGATCCTGGACTTGAGTGATTCGCTTTTTTCCTTGTAGGTCGCGACCCGTTCCAAAAGGGTGTCGAGGGCCCCGGCCTGCTCGCCGGCATCCACCAGGTTGCAATACAGCTCATCGAAGTACCGGGGTTTCTTGCGCAGGGCGGTGGCGAAGCTGCTGCCCGCCGCGACTTCCTGTTTCAGTTCGTCCACCAGCGTGCGCATGGCAGGGTTGTCAAAGCCTTCGCCGATGATGTCGAACGACTGCAGCAACGGCACGCCGGCCTTCATCATCGTCGCCATTTGCCGGGTGAACAGGGCAATGTCCTGGGCCTTGATGCGCTTGCCCATGTTGAAAAGCGAATGGTTTTTTTGCGTACCTTGCCGGGGCTGATGCCTTGCTTGCGCAGTTTCGCCTTGATCAGTGCCGGGTTCTGAGCGCTGAGCTCACCGGTTACCTTTGTGCCTTTGCGGTCAATCCCTTCCCATGCATACACACTGATTTTCGCTGCCTTGACCGCCATGTTCAGTCCTGGGTAATCCGGTTGAGTTGCTCTTATAGCCTAGTCAAACGACGGAGCCAAACCGGCAAGGTTGAGGTGACAAAAAGCGTCAGATAGTGCTGATCCTGATGGCGGGGAAGGGCTTCGCAGGCGCCACGGCCCCAGCCAGCAGGGAGTCTATGCCTTGGCACAGGCTGTGCTGCCATGGGGCAGGTCATGAGCCTTCGACTCATGCATGGAGCCTGTACATGAACAATCAAAGAGGTTTTACCCTGATCGAGTTGCTCGTCGTGGTGGCGATCATCGGGATCCTGGCAACACTGGGTCTGCCGATGTATTCCAAATACCAGGCTCGGGCCAAAGTCACGGCGGCACTGGCGGAGCTGACTGCAATGAAGGTGCCGTTCGAGGATGTGCTCAATCAGGGGGACACGCCGACAATTGCCAACGTGGCGCCGGCCGGCGAAGCGGCGACCACCCACTGCGGACTTGCCGTGACGGCTTCAACCCCGGCGGGAGGGGGATCGATCGCTTGCACGTTGCAGAATGCCCCGGGGGTGGTCCAGGGCAAAACCGTCACCCTGACACGGGATGAAGCCAAAGGCTGGTCGTGTAAAAGCACGGTATCCGATGATTACAGGCCTAAAGGCTGCACCGGTTAAACAGCAGGAATTGCAGGTTCAAGTCCCCGCCAATGCGGGGCTTTCCTGATTGTCGACCCGTCGTCAAATACCTCAGATAAAGCTCAGAAATTTCAGCATCTTAGGAACTTTCCATAAACCTGCAACTTGCATGCAGTGATTGTGCTTCTCGTGCATTTTGCATGATTTCGAAAATGGGCTAATTTTATAACTTGTTGATTTATAAGGTTTTAATTCTTGTTTCAAAGTTGGCACAGCGTTCGCAATATCCCTGGTAACCCTGCCGACATGACACCCGGCAGACTTTTCCGAAAAACAGGAGTTACTCGTATGAAGAAGTTCGCTATCACTGCCGCTGCTGCTACCGCGCTGACCCTGACCATGGCAAACGCGGCATTCGCCCAGACCACTCAAGCCACCCAGGCTCCAATGACCCTGGCGGCGGGTGAAATGACCAAGGCTGAAGAAGCTACTTCCGATACCTGGATCACCACCAAAGTCAAAAGTGACCTGATGACCGAAAAAGGCATTCCAGGCACCGATATCAAAGTCGAAACCAACAAAGGTGTTGTATCGCTGTCGTCCACCGTGGCGGTCACCGACGCGCAGAAATCCACCGCCGTCGCCATCACCAAGAAAATCAAAGGCGTCAAAGCGGTCTCCGCTGACGGCCTGAAAGCCGAGTAAGGCAAGGCTTCTCGCCTGGACCGGGAGAGGGCGCAACAGACGAGCCGAGTCATATGTCTGTTGCAACCTGAGTGTTCATGCGAACGGCCAAAAGGAGTTTGGCCACCACAGGCCCCGCGCATTTTTTGCCGGGGCCTGTTCTGTTTGCAGTGCTGCCACATTGGTTCGCGGCTGATTAATTGCAGCGTTTACGGGTGATCTGGTTCACGCCGGAATCAGGCCGGCCAGCAGCCGATGAATCATCACTCGGCATCCAGATGCATCGGAGTCACCACGCGGCCGTCACTTTCCGCTTCGCCCAGATTGGCGTCGATGAAGTACACCCGGTCATCTTCCAGCTGGGTCTTGTCGACCAGGTAGTCCTTGATGCTGCTGGCGCGTTCCTGGCCCAGTTGACGCAACAGCACGTCACTGGAACTCCAGAACTTGATCACCTCGGCCCGCATTTTCGCGGTGCGCTCTTCCTTGCCCAGGTCTTTCCATTCGGCAAGGGGCTGGGTTTTCAGGCGGGTGCGGTAGATACCTTCGAGCAGCGGGCCCTTTTCTCCGTCCGGCACTTCCAGCAACGACGCCTGGGCCGGGACCTTGTCGCCCCGGCGCTGGAGCATTTTGTAGTAGTTGTACTGGTATTCGCGTTCCAGGCGTTGTTCGGCGATCAGCGGGCCATCGCTGCTCTGGGCGGCAGTGCCTTCGATTTCCAGGCGCAGGGCCGGGCGCTCCTTGAGCGCCTTGGACAGTTTGTCCAGTGCGCCTTCGGCGTCCTTGCCCAAGTCGCTGGAGCCTGCAGCGAAAGAGACACTGCCCAGATCTTCCGAACCGCCACCGCTGACCAGCCCGCCAATGAGTTTGAACGGTGCCGCCGCAGCTTTGACGATCAGGTTGCGCAGGGTCTGCCAGACAATCGGCATGACGCTGAACTGCGGGTTGTTGAGGTCACCGGTGACCGGCAGTTCGATGGAAATCTTGCCATCAACGTCCTTGAGCAAGGCAATCGCCAGTTTCAGCGGCAGGCTCACGGCGTCCGGGCTGTCGACTTTTTCGCCCAGTTGCAGCTGCTCGACCACCACTTTGTTTTCAGCTTTGAGCTGACCCTTGGTGATCTGGTAATGCAGGTCGAGATTGAGCCGGCCCTTGCGGATACGGTAGCCGGCGAACTTGCCGGAGTAGGGCGTCAGCGTGGTCAGTTCCACGCGTTTGAAGCTGGTGGCGATGTCGAGGCTCGCCATCGGGTCGAACGGATTGACCGCGCCCTTGATGGTCACCGGCGCGTAACGATCGACCTTGCCCTTGACGTCGACACTGGCCGGTTTCGGTTTGCGGCTGTCGATGGTGCCGATCTGCCCGTTGAGCTGCTGGACGGCAGTCGCGAAGTTCGGCGTCAGGCTGAAGTCGGCGAAGTTGGCCGAACCATCATTGATGAAAATGCCGCCGATGTGGATGCCCAGCGGTTTTTCATTACTGGCCGGTTTGTTCGCTGCCGGTTTTGTCCCGGCGTCCGCCGGTTGTGGAACCAGCAGGTCATCGATGTTGGTGGTGCGATCATCGTTGATCATGAAACGCGCATAGGGCTGGAACAGGTTGACCTTGTCGATCGACAGGCTGTCCCCGTGCTGATAGTTCAGGCCTTCGACCACGACCTGCTGCCACTTGAGAAAATCGCGGGTTTTCAGGGTGTCCAGGGTATGCAACTGATCGACCTGGGCGCGACCGGTGACTCCGAAGGCCAGGGGTTCGGTGCTTTTCAGGTCGACAGCCAGATCGCTGCCGAGCATGCCGCTACGCAGTTCCAGGCGAATGAACGGCGTGATGTAGGACTGCGCAACCCGCAGGTCGATGTCCTTGGTCTGGACCTTCAGCCGGGCACTGACCGGGGCCAGGTTGACCTCGCCATCGGCCAGGATCTTGCCTTGCTTGCCCACGCCGGTATCGAGCTTCAGGGTAAAGGGCGAGCCGTTGAGGCTGTCGAAATTCTGCAGGTCGAGGTTCAGCGGGGTCAGATCAAGTGCAACGGCAGGTTGTGCCTTGCGGTCAGCCAGATGCACCGTGTAATTGCGCAGCTGCACATCCTTGAGCAGCACCTGCCAGGGTTTGTCCGGCGCGGCCGGTTCAGGCTTCGGGGAGTCTGCGGCGGCCGGTGCGCTGGTCGGTTCGGCATCGGCCCGGGCTTTGGCAGCGGGTTTTGACGGTTGGCTGGCGAACAGTTTCTGCCAGTCGAGTTGGCCATCCGATTCCAGCGCGGCCCAGGTTTCCAGTTTGTTGCTGCGGATCTTGCCGACCACCACTTGCTGTCTCGCCAGGTCCACGGTGGTTTCGCTGACGTCCAGGCGCTCCAGCTTCACCAGCGGCCGGCCATCGGGGGCCTTGATCGAGAGGGGGGCGACGCTGACCGCTACATTGCTCAGCAGCAGCTCGGTTTCCTTGGCCAGGTTGAGCTTGTAGTCGGTGCTGATGCTCATCACGCCGTTTTCAAGGTCCAGGGGCACGGCATCGCGCACGTAGGGCCAAAAGGCTTTCATCTTGCCGTCAGTGATTTTCAACTTACCTTCGGAGGCGATCGGGATCAGGCTGAAATTGCCGGTCCAGTCGATCTGTCCGCCGTTGGGGCCGATGGCCACCAGGGTCATGTCGGCGCTGTCTTCGGGCAGTGTGCTGAGGTTTTTCAGCTCGAAATCGAGTGTGTCGTAGAGAAACTCGATGGGCTCGCTGGGCCGGGCATCTTCAAAGTGCACGGCGCCGCCGGCCAGTTTGATCCGCTCGATGCGCAGCGGAAACGGCTTGGCATCCGGGTCGTCCGGTGTCGGCTCGCTCGCAGGCAGTGTGAACAGCCCCAGCAGATTGAGCTTGCCGTCCTTGCTGAACAGGATCTCGGTCTTGGGCTTGTCCAGTTCGATATCGGACAGGTGCACCGCCTTGGTCCACAGGCTGTCGAGTTGCAGGTTGGCGTACAGACGTTCGAAAGCGACCTGCTCCTTGCCGGGCTCGCCGATGTTCAGGCCCCAGAGGGTCAGTTCAAGGCTGAACGGATTGAACTCGATCCGCTGGATTGTGGCGGGGGTGGTGGCGTAGTTGGCCAGTTGCTGGTTGGCAACGCGCAACGCGACCCCCGGTAAAATCAGAAAGCCCAGCAAGCTGTAGAGGGCCAGAGCAGTCAACAAGGCGCCGATGGCGCGTATCAATCCTTTGTACATGTGCGGCTTCATCTGTCTGAATCGGAGTGCCTTGGAGTATGGCACGCGTTTCCGGTTCCGAAGTGATTGGCCTGTTGAGGTTATTTCAGATTTATCCCACAGCGGTCAGAGTTGCAGAATCAGGGTTTTCAGCGGTGGTTGCTGATCCATCGACGGGAAGTCGGCGCCTGGTTTCATCACGGTCCACTCACGCACCGGCCGCCCGGCCTTCTCTGCACAACGCAACACCTGCTCGCGCCAGTCGTCCATGCTGACTTTCGCCAGGTTGTTGCAGCAGATCAGCACGCCGTTGTCGGCGGTGGTCAGCAAGGCCGGCTTGAGCAGGCTCTGGTAGTCGCGCAAGAGGTCTACTGTGCCGAATGCGCTCTTGGCCCAGGCCGGAGGGTCGAGCAGCACCAGATCGTACTGGCGCTGTTCCAGACGCTGATAGCTCGGCAGTTTTTGCCCGCGGCGCTGGCTGATCGGCAGGCCGGCCAGTTGGCGAATCGCCGGGAAGTAGTCGGACTGGATGAATTCCATGGTCGGTAACTGCGGGTTGAGTAAACCGTTCTCCCGACCGACCGCCAGGTTGCCCTCGGCGAAGTCCAGGTTGCAGACCTCGCGCGCTCCACCGGCGGCAGCACTGAGGCCGACACCACAGGTGTAGGCGAACAGGTTCAGTACGCTTTTGTTCTTGCTGTGGTCCTTGACCCAGCCACGGGTGTTGCGCAGGTCGAGGAACAGCAACGGGTCTTGTCCGGCATGGCGGCCACGGACCCGATAGTTCAGGCCCCATTCGTGGCCGATCAGGTCTTGCAGGGCGGCTTCGTCGGCGCGGTAGACGATGTCTTCGCGATCGATGCGCGAATTGCCACGGGAGCGGTCGTTGTAGACCAGCAGGGTTTCAAGACCCAGGTGCTGATTGATCGCTTCGTGCAATTGCAGCAGCGTCTCGCGCTCCAGCGCCTGGTGGAAACTTTGCACCAGCAATTGCGGGCCGTAGCGGTCGATGGCCAGGCCACCGGCGCCTTCCTGGCTGCCATGGAACAGGCGATAGCAATCGGTACCTTGCTGGTGCAGTTCGGCGAGCAGGTCCTGGCGTTGATCGAGGGCGGCGCGCAGCGCCTGATTCAAGGAAGACATGCTGGGCGCCTTGCAGGAGAGAATTGGGCGCGGGAGTTTAACAGTTTGGAGCACAACCTGTAGGAGCTGGCTTGCCAGCGAAGGCCGCAACATGGCTTATCTGACAATCCGCGTTATCGTTCATCGCTGGCAAGCCAGCTCCTACAACCCCATCCGTCGTTTAGCCCGCTGCACCGACCCATTACGCACCGCCCAGCGCAGCATCGGCGCACTGCGATTGACGCTGGCGCGGATCAGTTTGCGTTGCAGCGGGTTCTGGCTGACGCCGAGCATGTCACTGGCCCAGTCCGGCAGCAGGTCGATGCCGGCTTGCATCATCAAACCGCCAAAAGGCTTGGCCAGGCGACTGGGGGAGGGCGCGTTCAGCAACAGGCGCAGGACTTCACGGCTGCGCTCGTCACACAGCAGTTGTGGACGGATACGCTCAAGGTAGTCGGCAACTTCCCGGCGCGAACGGGGCACATCCCGGGCACCCAGGCGCTCGGCGACCAAGGCGATTTCCGCGTAATAGCGATCCTGATCGGCGGGTGAAAGATGCGGGTTGCGATAGCGCAAATGAGCAGCGAGGAAATTGCTGACTTCCGCCACATGCACCCAGGTCAGCAGATCGGGATCGCTGGCGGCGTACGGGCGCCCGTCCGGCGCGGTGCCGGTAATCTGCAAATGGATGGTGCGGACTTTTTCGATCAGCCAGTCGGCATCCTGCCGCGAACCGAAGGTGGTGCCGGAGATGAACTGCCCGGTGCGGCGCAATCGGCCGAGCATGTCTTCACGGAAATTCGAATGGTCCCAGACTCCGGCCAGTGCCAGTGGGTGCAGGGCTTGCAGCATCAGGGCGCTGATGCCGCCGATCAGCATGCTGCTGAAGTCGCCATGGACTTGCCAGCTCACCGAGTCCGGTCCGAACAGGCCGGGGTCGCCCTTGGGGTTTTCCAGGTCGAGCTTGCCCAGGGACAAACCGGTCAAGCTCATGATCTGGGTTTCGATGCGGGTGCGGATGAATTCCATGGTGACTCTGTAATTCTGTAGGAGCGAGCTTGCTCGCGATGGACGCTAACGATAACGCGTGTTTCCTGAATATGCGCGGCGCGCTTTAGTCCATCGCGAGCAAGCTCGCTCCTACAAAGGCACGTTATTGATTCAGGCGTTTATCGATCAAGCCTTGTACCACGCTTGGATCGGCCAGTGTCGAAGTGTCGCCCAGGCTGTCGAGTTCGTTGCAGGCGATCTTGCGCAGGATGCGTCGCATGATCTTGCCCGAGCGGGTTTTCGGCAAGGCCGGCGCCCACTGGATCAAGTCCGGCTTGGCGAAGCTGCCGATTTCCTGGCTGACAAGGGCCAGCAATCCTTTTTTCAGTTCGTCGTTGGGTTCGGCACCATTCATGGGTGTGACGAAGGCGTAGATGCCTTGGCCTTTGACGTCGTGGGGGTAACCGACCACGGCAGCCTCGGCGATGCTCTCGTGCAGCACCAGGGCGCTTTCCACTTCGGCGGTGCCGATACGGTGGCCGGACACGTTGATCACATCGTCGATGCGGCCAGTGATCCAGTAGTCGCCATCTTCATCGCGTCGCGCGCCATCGCCGGTGAAGTAGTAACCGGGATACGGTTTGAAGTAGGTATCGACCATTCGCTGCGGGTCGCCGTAGACGCTGCGGATCTGTGCCGGCCAGCTGGACTTTATGGCGAGTACGCCGCTGCCGGGGCCTTTGATTTCCTTGCCCAGCTCATCGAGCAGCACGGGTTGCACGCCGAACATCGGTTGGGTCGCACAGCCGGGCTTGATCCGCTGCGCGCTGACCAACGGGCTGAGCATGATGCCGCCGGTTTCGGTCTGCCACCAGGTATCGACGATCGGGCAGCGTTCTTCGCCGACCTCATGGAAGTACCACTCCCAGGCTTCAGGGTTGATCGGCTCGCCGACCGTGCCGAGTAGTCGGATGCTGGCGCGGGAGGTTCCCTTCAAGGGTCCGGGACCTTCACGCATCAATGAGCGCAGGGCCGTCGGGGCGGTGTAGAAAATGTTCACCTTGTGCTTGTCGATGACCTGCCAGAAGCGCGAGCTGGTTGGATAGCTCGGCACGCCTTCGAAGATCAGCGTGGTCGCGCCGTTGGCCAGCGGGCCGTACACGATGTAGCTGTGGCCGGTGACCCAGCCGACGTCGGCGGTGCACCAGAAGACCTCGCCGTCGCGGTAGTCCAGCACGTACTTGAAGGTCATCGCCGCTTGCAGCAGATAGCCGCCGGTGGTGTGCAGCACGCCTTTGGGTTTGCCGGTGCTGCCGGAGGTGTAGAGGATGAACAGCGGGTCTTCGGCATCCATCGGTTCGGGCGGGCAATGGCTGTCGGCGTCGCGCAGGGCCTGCTGATAATTGATGTCGCGGCCTTCGACGCGGTTCACCTGCCCTTTGCTGCGCTCGACCATCAGCACTGTGCTCACGTCCGGGCAGCTTTGCAGCGCCTTGTCGACGTTCTGCTTGAGTGGCACGACCCTGCCGCCACGCACGCCTTCGTCGGCGGTGATCACGGTGCGGCAGTCGGCGTCGAGAATGCGGTCGCGCAACGAGTCCGGGGAAAAACCGCCGAACACCACCGAGTGCACCGCGCCGATGCGGGTGCAGGCAAGCATGGCGTAGGCCGCCTCCGCAATCATCGGCATATAGATGCACACGCGGTCGCCTTTCTTCACGCCACGGCTTTTCAGCACGTTGGCCAGGCGGCAGACGTTTTCATGCAGTTGTTTGTAGGTGATCGAGGCGGAGTCGGCAGGTTCGTCGCCTTCCCAGATGATGGCGACCTGATCGCCGCGTTTTTCCAGGTGTCGGTCGATGCAGTTGTAGCTGACGTTCAATTTCGCGCCGGCAAACCAGCTGGCTTCACCGGTCTTCAGGTTGTAGCGCTGGACGGTTTCCCAGGGCGCGCTCCAGTCGAGAAAACGCGTGGCCTGTTCGGCCCAGAAGGTACTGGGGTGTTCGATGGATTGGCGATACAGGCGCTGATAGTCGTCTTGACTCAATTGCGCAGCCCGGCGGACGGCATCGGCTTTGGGGAACGTGCTGATATCGAACATGACGGTTCCTTATTCTTGTATTGCGACAAAGATAAAGATGCGCCGAGAGGTGAAAGGGTTCAAGAGGGGAGCTGTGCGACCCTCGTAGGAGCTGGCAAGCCAGCTCCTACAGGGGGCCATCAAATCACCCGCGGTGACGACCGCGGAAGTAGTTGATCAGCCCTTGGGTCGAAGCGTCTTCGGCGGCGGTTTCTTCGCTGCCGACCAGACGGTTGTAGACGCCTTTACCCAGCTCTTTGCCCAGCTCCACACCCCACTGGTCGAAGGCGTTGATGCCCCAGATCACGCTTTGCACGAAGACTTTGTGTTCGTACATCGCCACCAGCGCGCCGAGGCGACGCGGGCTGATGCGTTCGACCACCAGGGTGTTACTCGGACGGTTGCCCGGGATCACCTTGTGTGGCGCCAGCTTCTGCACTTCGTCTTCGCTCAGGCCCTTGTCACGCAGCTCGGTTTCGGCCTCGGCCAGGGTCTTGCCGAGCATCAGCGCCTGGCTCTGCGACAGGCAGTTGGCGTACAGCCACTGGTGGTGGTCGGACACCGGGTTGAAGCTGACGATCGGCACGATGAAGTCGGCCGGGATCAACTGGGTGCCCTGGTGCAGCAACTGGTGGTAGGCGTGCTGACCGTTGCAGCCGACGCCGCCCCAGATCACCGGCCCGGTGTCGGTGGACACGGGCTTGCCGTCCTGGCGCACGCTCTTGCCGTTGGATTCCATGTCCAGCTGTTGCAGGTGCTTGGTGATGTTACGCAGGTAGTGATCGTACGGCAGGATCGCGTGGCTTTGCGCGCCCCAGAAGTTGCCGTACCACACGCCGAGCAAGGCCAGCAGCACCGGCATGTTCTGTTCGAACGGCGCGGTCAGGAAGTGCTGGTCCATGGTGTAGGCGCCGGACAGCAATTCCTTGAAGTTGGACATGCCGATGGCCAGGGCGATCGGCAAACCGATGGCCGACCACAGCGAGTAGCGGCCGCCGACCCAGTCCCACATCGGGAAGATGTTTTCTTCGCGGATGCCGAACGCTACGGCGGCGGCGTTGTTGCTCGATACCGCGATGAAATGGCGATACAGCTCGGCTTCCGAACCACCCTGGGCCAGATACCAGGCACGGGCGGCCTGGGCGTTCTTCAGGGTTTCGAGGGTGTTGAAGGACTTCGACGAAACGATGAACAGCGTGGTTTCGGCACGCAGCTTCATGGTCAGCTCGTGGAACTCACTGCCGTCGATGTTCGCCAGGTAATGGCAGCGCACGCCTTTCTGGGCGTAGGACAGCAAGGCTTCGGACACCAGCTCGGGGCCGAGGAAGGAACCGCCGATGCCGATGTTGACTACGTCGGTGATCGGCTTCTCGGTGTAACCGCGCCACAGGCCATCGTGGATACGGCCCACGAGGTCGGTGATCTGGTTCAGCACCTTGTGCACTTCTGGCATCACGTTGACGCCGTTGACCGACAGCTTGTCGCCAACCGGGCGCCGCAGGGCGGTGTGCAGGGCTGGACGACCTTCGGAAGCGTTGACGATTTCGCCGTCGAACAGCGATTTGATCGCGCCCTTGAGATCGACTTCGTTGGCCAGGCCCACCAGCAGATTGCGGGTCTCGGCGTTGATCAGGTTCTTCGAGTAGTCGAGAAACAGACCGCAGCTGCTGAGGGTGAATTGAGTAAAACGCTGCGGATCGGCATTGAAGGCTTCGCGCATGCTGAAATCCTGCATGGCTTGGCGGTGGTCATTCAGCGCTTGCCAGGCAGGCAGAGCGGTAACGTCGTGAGGAGTGCGGTAATACGCCATCGCTGCGGGTTTCCTTATTACTTGAACGGCCTTTTGAACACTAAAAATCCCGGAGCGCTATGGATGGGCGTTCCGGTCAACTGCGTCGACACGATTTCATGGCGCAGGGCGAATACAGTAAACCCCGCGCAATGATCTGTCTTGACTTTGTCTGAGCTGTTTCCGGTACTTTTTTAACATCGAAGTTAGGAATAGTCCGACAAACGGAAGAGACAGGACTCGGATCAGGCGACCTGGACCGGAATGGCATTGCTGGTGTGGCTCAATTCATTGCCCGGTGCCATGTAGAGCATGCGTGGCTTGAAGTTGAGCAGTTCGGCTTCGCTGTAATGGGCGTAAGCGCAGATGATCACGCGATCGCCGACCTTGGCCTTGTGTGCCGCGGCGCCGTTGACCGAGATCATGCGCGAACCCTCTTCGCCACGGATGGCGTAAGTGGTGAAGCGCTCGCCGTTGTCGACGTTGTAGATCTGGATCTGTTCGTACTCGCGGATACCGGACAGGTCCAGCCACTCACCGTCGATGGCGCAGGAGCCTTCGTAATCGAGTACGGCGTGGGTGACTTCGGCGCGATGCAACTTGGCTTTGAGCATGATGGCGTGCATGGATGTTTCCCAGGTCGGCGGGCACATGGCCCGAAGGGTTTGTGGGCGTAACCCCCTGTAGGAGCGAGCCTGCTCGCGATGGACGTTAACGATTACGCGTGTTCCTGAATGTACGCGGCGCGTCGGAATTCATCGCGAGCAGGCTCGCTCCTACAGGAGCGATTTCGGTGATTAGATCGGCGCGTCGAGATTCAGGTGCAGGTTGTCGATCAACCGTGTTGTCCCGAGGAACGCCGCCACCAGGATCACCAAGTCACGATCCTGCGCCGTCGCCGGGCGCAAGCTCAGTGCATGGCGGATTTCCAGATAGTCAGGACGCAGGCCCGCGGCTTCGAGCTGTTGGCGCTGCATACCGATCAGCGCCGGGAAATCGCGTTCGCCCAGCTTGATCGCCTCGCTGATCGCATTCAGCGTGCGGTAGACCACCGGCGCTACGGCCCGCTGTTCCTCGTTGAGGAAACCGTTGCGCGAGGACAGCGCCAGGCCATCGGCCGCCCGTACGGTCGGCTCGCCGATGATCTGGATCGGCATGTTCAGGTCATGTACCAGCGCACGAATCACCGCCAGTTGCTGGAAGTCTTTTTCGCCGAAAATCGCCAGGTCCGGCTGGACCATGTTGAACAGCTTGCTGACCACCGTCGCCACGCCTTCGAAATGCCCGGGCCGGCTGGCGCCGCACAGGCCTTCGGACAATTGCGGGACACTGACGCGAGTCTGGCCGGCCATGCCGTCGGGGTACATCTCTTCGACAGTGGGGGCAAACAGCAGATGGCAACCGGCCTGGAGCAGTTTTTCCTGGTCGGCGGCGAGGGTGCGCGGGTACTTGTCGAGGTCTTCACCCGCACCGAATTGCAGCGGGTTGACGAAAACGCTCGCCACCACGAAGTCTGCCCGTTGGGAGGCCTTGGTCACCAGCGCAACATGGCCGCTGTGCAGGTTGCCCATGGTCGGTACAAAGGCGATGCGCTTGCCTTCGCTACGGGCCCGGGCCACGGCGGCCCGTAGTTCTCGTACGGTTTTTACGGTGTTCATGCAGAGAATCCGTGTTCGATCCCAGGGAAAGTCGCCGCCTTGACTTCAGTCACGTAGGCATTCAGTGCAGCTTCAATGCTGGTCTGGCCAGTCATGAAGTTTTTCACGAATTTTGGCACGCGGCCGGTAATGGACAGCCCGAGCATGTCGTGCAGGACCAGCACCTGGCCGTCGGTACGATTGCCGGCGCCAATCCCGATCACCGGGATCTTCACCGCCTGGGTGATTTCTTCCGCCAGTTCACTCGGCACGCATTCGAGCAGCAGCATGGCCGCGCCGGCCTGTTCCAGGGAGATCGCGTCGGCACGCATCTGCCGCGCCTGGTTTTCATTGCGACCCTGGACCTTGTAGCCGCCAAGGATGTTCACCGATTGCGGCGTCAGGCCCATGTGCGCGCACACGGGGATGCCGCGCTCTGCGAGCAGGCGGATCGAATCGGCCAGCCACAACGCGCCTTCAACCTTGACCATGTGCGCGCCGGCCTGCATCAACAGGGCGCTGTTGGTCATGGCTTGCTCGGTGGTGGCGTAGGCCATGAAAGGCAGGTCGGCGAGGATCAGGGCGTCGCTGTTACCGCGTTTGACGGCAGCCACGTGGTAAGCCATTTCCGCGGTGGTGACAGGCAAGGTGCTGTCGTGGCCCTGCAAAACCATGCCGAGGGAGTCGCCCACCAGCAGCACTTCGACACCGGCCTGGTTGCAGGCATGGGCGAAGGTTGCGTCATAGCAGGTCAGCATGGTGATCTTTTCACCTTTTTGCTTCAGACCTTGCAGGGTGGTCAGGGTGATGGCTGGCATGAAAAGTTCCTCATTCAGGCGCTGTGGAAACTACTGCGAGTAACGCGCGTGATTCTTCGTTGAATACAGGCGCACGCTCTTTTGTCGTGCTTTTAAGGCCTGGATTGCGCCCTTGAACGCCGGTTGGCGGCAGCGGGACGCCTATAGTCGTGAGGAGAACGAGGGAAGTCAATTGCGTGTGTTACCGCATTGTTACGGGTGGGGTGTTACCGGGGTAACTGATGCGATTCAGCAGCAGATCTTGTGCCTGGCCAAACCTGATGCGGGAGTGGGGTCAGTGTAGGGGCAGGCGTTCCAGGCCGACGAACGGGCATGCCTTGAGTAGTTCGGTCAGAGTGCGGCCATCGGCCAGGCGCAGATCCGCAGGGGCCAGTTCCGCCAGCGGATACAGGACGAAGGCCCGTTCCTGCATATGGTAATGAGGCACCTTGAGGCGCGGTTCGTCGATCAGGCGATCACCGAACAGCAAGATGTCGAGGTCCAGCGTGCGTGGGCCCCAACGCTCAAGGCGCTCGCGGCCCTGGCCGTTTTCGACGGCCTGCAAGGCATCGAGCAAATCCAGTGGCGCCAGCGTGCTGTCGAGAGCGGCCACCGCATTGGTGTAGCGCGGTTGGCCGGGCAAAAGCGAGTCGCTTTGATAAAACGCGGACACCCCGACCAGTTCCGTGTGCGGCAAGTACGCCAGCGCCTCGACGGCGCTGCGCAATTGTTCGGCAGGGTCAGCCAGGTTGCTGCCCATGCCGATGTAGATGCGTTCCATCGATTACTCGCCCGTGGTGCTCGAAGCGCCGGCGGCGCGTTTGCGCTTGGAACCACCGCTGCGGCGACGCTTGCGCGGAGCACCGGTGCCATCTTCCTTGCCGCTGAGATCGCGAATCATGTCGCGACGCTCGCTTTCATTGGCGTCCTGATAGTCCGTCCACCATTCGCCCAGGCCATCGGTCTGCTCGCCCGCACTCTCGCGCAGCAGCAGGAAGTCGTAGCCGGCACGGAAGCGCGGATTGTCCAGCAACAGATCGGCACGCTTGCCGCTGCGGCGCGGCAGGCGTTCCTGCATGTCCCAGATCTCGCGGATCGGCATGGTAAAGCGTTTCGGAATCGCGATGCGCTGGCACTGCTCGGCAATCAGCTCGTGCGCCGCTTCCTGCATCGCCGGAATCGGCGGCATGCCACGTTCCTGCAAGCGCAGGACGCGGGCCGGCAGGGCAGGCCAGAGCAGGGCTGCAAACAGGAACGCCGGGGTGACCGGTTTGTTCTGCTTGATCCTCAGGTCGGTATTGATCAGGGCTTCGCTGATCAGGGTGTGGGTGTACGTCGGGTTGTATTCCAGTGCTTCGGCGCTGGCCGGGAACAGTGGATCGAACAACTGCAGGTCGACCAGCATTTCAAACGTATCGGCGGCATGACCGGAGAGGAACAGCTTGAGCACCTCTTCGAACAGGCGGGCCGACGGGATCTCGCGCAGCATTGGCGCCAGGCCGCGGATCGGCAGGGCGCTGTGTTTTTCGATGCCGAAGTTCAACTTGGCGGCGAAACGCACGGCCCGCAGCATCCGTACCGGGTCTTCCTGGTAGCGTTGCGTCGGATCGCCGATCAGGCGGATCAGGTGATTGCGGATGTCGTGTACGCCATTGGCGTAGTCGAGGATGCGTTCGCTGACCGGATCGTAATACAAGGCATTGATGGTGAAGTCGCGACGTTGCGCGTCTTCTTCAAGGGTGCCATAGACGTTATCGCGCAAGATGCGCCCGCTTTCGTTGCGCGAAGACTGGTTGCTGTCTTCCTCGTCTTCGTTTTGCGGGTGATTGGCGCGGAAGGTCGCGACTTCGATGATTTCGCGGCCGAAATGGATGTGCACCAGCTTGAACCGGCGCCCGATGATTCGCGCGTTACGGAATTCGGCCCGCACCTGCTCGGGTGTGGCGCTGGTGGCAACGTCGAAATCTTTCGGCGTGATGCCCAGCAGCATGTCGCGCACGCAACCGCCAACCAGGTAAGCCTGATAACCGGCGTTCTGCAGGCGTTCAACGATATTCACCGCGTAGCGGCTGAATTGCGCCTTCTGCAGCGAGTGTTGGCCGCTGTTTAGCACTTCAGGCGTGCTGCGAATGTGTTGCGTAGGACGCTTGGGAGTACGGAATGACTGGAACAGCTTCTTCAGCATGGGATGCACTGTTTGAAGGA
The DNA here is from genome assembly GCF_054668285.1 of Pseudomonas sp. S2_H10. Classification (NCBI taxonomy): domain Bacteria; kingdom Pseudomonadati; phylum Pseudomonadota; class Gammaproteobacteria; order Pseudomonadales; family Pseudomonadaceae; genus Pseudomonas; species Pseudomonas sp. S2_H10. The sequence continues at coordinate 2,732,806 of NZ_CP162754.1, read as the reverse complement.
ATATTCGGCCATAACAGAAGAATGACCGCATGATGGGCGGGGATTCTAGCATTTAGTCGGGGGATGGTGTAGGACGGCGCAAATTGACCTTGTAGGAGCGAGCACGCTCGCGATGGTCGTTAACGATAATGCGGGAATCAGGTGTCCAGCGGCGCCAATGGGTTTTTCGCGAGCAGGCTCGCTCCCACAGGGGTTTTCCGAATCACGGAAACCACAAGGGGAGCCGAAGCTCCCCAAGAAGTAGTTGCATGCTCTATTTTTATTTTTGGTTTCGGGCTTCTTGTTTTTGTTGAGTGCCCTCGCCATGAAGCTTTCCTTCATGACCCTCCCAATCGGGAGCCAAGAGCAAACGGATTGCTTTGGTCGCTGAATTGCAGTGATCTTTCGATCCAACCAGTACAGGCTCTGTCTTAAGACAGTTTTTTGTTGTTCTCGGCCTGGTCGTGGGGCAAGCCCCAAATACAACGCCTCTCCAAAAGAATCAGTTAGCTGCGCCTCTCGCCGTCTTGTTTTTATTGTGCGTGAGTCGATTCGTCTTATTTTTATTGTCTTGTGCATTGCTTGTTATTGTTCTTGTACCAAACATATAGCAGGGTGCGTGCCAACTTTTGCGAAACCCAATAAAACAAGGGGTTAGGCCGAACGACAGGCATTTCGAGGGCCAAAAAAAGCCGGGGCTTCGTTACCGTAAGCCCCGGCTTCTGTTACGTGAAAAAACCGAGGTAACAGTTTTTTCACAAAGTCACGTGTTACCCGCACATGCGACAGGTGTGGTTCAGCTTTCGCTGGCCACCCCGGTCTTGCGCCGCGGGATGCCCAGGCGCTGACGACGCTCCCACAGGCATTTGCGACTGACCCCAAGCTTGCGGGCCAGCTCGGTTTCGGTCATGTGGTCCTGATGCTCGAGGACGAAATGCTGGAAGTAGTCTTCCAGGGACAGGTCTTCGGTCGGTTCGTGGTTGCTGTTACTGCTGCTGCCGTTGCCCTGTTGGGGCGCAAGGCCAATGAACTCGTCGTCGTCCAGGTCGCCCAACTCGATGTCGATGCCCAGCAGCTCGGCGGAGATTTCCGGGCTTTCGCACAGGATAACGGCGCGCTCGACGGCATTTTCCAGTTCACGAACGTTGCCCGGCCAGGAGTAGTGACGAATCGCTTGCTCGGCATCTGCGGCGAATTTCAGGTCGGTGCGGTTGACTCGCGCACTTTGCCGCGCCAGGAAGGCGTTGGCGATTTCGTTGACGTCCGCACCGCGTTCGCGCAGGGCGGGCAGCTTCAGCGCGATCACGTGGAGGCGGTAATACAAGTCTTCACGGAACTGGCCGATCTTTGCCAGGCTCTTGAGGTCGCGGTGAGTCGCGGCGATCAGGCGCACATCGACTTTTTGTGACTGCACCGAGCCTACACGACGAATTTCGCCTTCCTGCAATACGCGCAGCAGGCGAGCCTGGGCTTCCAGTGGCAGTTCGCCGATTTCGTCGAGGAACAAAGTGCCGCCGTCCGCCGCTTCCACCAGGCCGGCGCGCCCGGCGCTGGCGCCGGTGAATGCGCCTTTTTCGTGGCCGAACAGTTCGGACTCGATCAGGCTTTCCGGAATGGCCGCGCAGTTCACCGAAATCATCGGCGCCTTGGCGCGTTTGGACAGGTTGTGCAGAGCGCGCGCCACCAGTTCTTTACCGGTGCCCGATTCGCCCTGGATCAGCACGTTGGAGTCGGTCGGCGCGACTTTGCGGATCTTGCCGTACAGGTCCTGCATCGGCGGACACGAACCGATAATGCCGATTTCACCATTGCTGTTGTCGGCACCGGATTTCGCCGCGCCATTGGCGGCTTTGCCAGGAACGGCTTCGCCACCGGTTTGTGCCGTTTGTCGGTCACGCAGGATTCGTGCGGCGGCTTGCAGCATTTCGTCGTGGTCGAATGGCTTGGCAATGTAGTCCACCGCGCCCATTTTCATCGAATCGACCGCCGAGCGCAGGCTGGCGTAGCTGGTCATGATCAGCACTGGCGTGCCTTGGGCGAGCTTGATCAACTCCGTGCCAGGCGCGCCCGGCAGGCGCAGGTCACTGACGATCAGATCGAACGAGGGAATGGTGAAGCGTTCTTGTGCTTCCTGCACTGAACCGGCTTCGCTGACCTGGTACTGGTTACGTTCCAGCAGGCGGCGCAAGGCGGAGCGGATAATGGTTTCGTCTTCGACGATCAAAATGTGCGGCATTGATTCGATACTCTCGACGGTCTCAGTTCACAGCGGACGTCGCTTCGACATGACGCGGCAAGGTAACCCTGATTCGGGTACCGCGTTGGCTTTGAACATCAGCCGGGCTGTCGATGGTGATTTGTCCATAATGCTCTTCAACGATGGAATAGACCAGTGCAAGGCCCAGACCGGTGCCTTCGCCAGGGTCCTTGGTGGTGAAGAAAGGTTCGAACAATCGGTCCATGATGCTCGACGGAATACCGCTGCCTTCGTCCTCCACGATCAGGTCGACCGTGTGTTCGCCGGCTTCGCTCTTGACCCGTACCGCACTGCCGGGAGGCGAGGCGTCACGGGCGTTTGAAAGCAGGTTGATCAATACCTGGGCCAGCCGTTGCGGGTCGCCTTCGACCCAGTGATCGGGGTCGCACAGGTTGTAGAACTGCACTTCGAAATTGCGTCGGTTCAGGGCCAGCAGGCCGATGGCATCCTGAGCCACTTCGGCCAGACAGACGGGCTCGTCGCTGTGCTGATGGCTGCCGGCATGGGCAAAGCTCATCAATGACTGGACGATGCGCGACACGCGTTTGGTCTGCTCGAGGATCTGGCCGCTGATTTCCTTCAGCTCGCCGTCTTCTTCCCGTTCTTCGCGCAGGTTCTGCGCCAGGCACGCGATACCGGTGATCGGGTTGCCGATTTCATGGGCGACGCCGGCCGCCAGTCGACCGATGCTGGCCAGGCGCTCGGAGTGCACCAGTTTGTCCTCGAGCATCTGGGTTTCGGTCAGGTCTTCCACCAGCAACACCAGGCCACTGTTGCCCGGCGCGAGGGGTTCGTCGATCGCCGCCTTGTGCAGGTTCAGCCAGCGAGTCTGGCCGTCGAGAGCCAAGTGCTGCTTGTGCAAGTGCTCGTCCGGGAGATTGATGAAGCCTTGCAGCAATTCTTTCCACGGATCGGCAATGGTGCTCAGGCGGGAACCGACCACGCGTTGCGCGGCGATGCCGGTGAGTTCCTCCATGGCCTTGTTCCACATGAGGATCTCCTGATCCTTGGCCAGCGAGCAAACGCCCATCGGCAATTCCTGCAGGGTCTGGCGGTGATAGCGGCGCAGGGCATCGAGTTCGGCGGCCAGGCCGGTCAGGCGCGAGTGGTAGTCCTCGAGGCGGCTTTCGATGAAGTGAATGTCTTCGGTGACATAGTTTTCGCCGCCAGCCTTGTACGGCAGGAAGGTTTCGACCATGTCCTGGGCCACGCTCGGGCCCATCAGGCCGGAGAGGTTGGCCTCGATGCGGTCACGCAAGCGGCGCAGGGCATACGGTCGGCGTTCGTCGAAAGGCAGATAAAGATCGCGCAGTGCCTGTTCCACTTCTTTCTGTGCGGCTTTTGCACCTAATGGCTTGGCCAGTTGCGTGGCGAATTCCTGGGGCGAGGCGGCGTGCAGTTCCCGGCGTTGCGGGCGGCGCACGTTGTCCACGGCGCAGGCTTCAGCGGCGCTGGCCTCTTCGGTGCTGGCGTTGGTGAACAGCGAGATCAGGGTGAACATCAGTACGTTGGCTGCCAGCGAGGCAATCGCAGCCATGTGCCAACTGGTGTCGTCCAGCACGTAGATCATGTTCAGCAGTGGAATGTAGAAGCCCTGCAGGTTGCCGACCAGTGGTAACAGCATGGTCACCAGCCACACCAGGATCCCCGCCAGCAAGCCGGCGATGAAGCCGCGACGGTTGGCGGTCGGCCAATACAGGACAGAGAGCACGCCCGGCAGGAACTGCAACGTGGCGACGAACGCGACGATGCCGAGGTTGGCCAGGTCCTGCTCGGCACCGAGCATAAGGTAGAAGCCGTAGCCGGCCATGATGATCGCGACAATCAGCGCCCGGCGGGTCCACTTCAGCCAGCGGTAGATGTTGCCTTCGGCCGGTGGTTGATACAGCGGCAGCACCAGGTGGTTCAAGGCCATCCCGGACAGTGCCAGCGTGGTGACGATGATCAGGCCGCTGGCAGCGGACAGCCCGCCGACATACGCCAGCAACGCCAGCGCCTTGCTGTTGGCGGCGATGCCGATGCCGAGGGTGAAGTATTCCGGATTGGTGGTGGCGCCCAGCTTCAGGCCGGCCCAGAGAATCAGCGGCACCGCCAGGCTCATCAGCAACAGGAACAGCGGCAGGCCCCAGCTCGCGCTGACCAGCGAGCGCGGGTTGAGGTTCTCGGTAAAGGTCATGTGATACATATGCGGCATCACGATCGCCGAAGCGAAGAACACCAGCAGCAGCGTGCGCCACGGGCCTTCCTGCAAAGGCGTATGCAGGGCGGCGAGGGCGGTCTGGTTTTGCAGCAGCCACAGTTCAAGCTGTTGCGGGCCGTCGAACACGCCGTAAAGCGCATACAGCCCGACACCGCCGAGGGCGATCAGCTTGATCACAGACTCGAAGGCTATCGCGAACACCAGGCCTTCGTGCTTTTCGCGGGTGGCAATGTGGCGGGAGCCGAAGAAAATCGTGAACAGCGTAATCAAGGCGCAGAAACTCAGGGCCACGCGATGCTGTACCGGCTCCTGGGTGAGGATGCTGATGGAGTCGGCGACCGCCTGAATCTGCAAGGCCAACAGCGGCAGTACGCCGACCAGCATGAAAATCGTGGTCAGCGCACCGGCCCAGGTGCTGCGGAAGCGGAAGGCGAACAGGTCCGCCAACGACGACAGTTGATAGGTGCGAGTGATCTTCAGGATCGGGTAGAGCAACACCGGCGCCAGCAGAAATGCCCCTGAGACCCCCAGGTAGCTGGACAGAAAACCGTAGCCGTACTGGTAGGCCAGGCCCACGGTGCCATAAAACGCCCAGGCACTGGCGTAGACACCCAGCGACAGGGTGTAAGTCAGCGGGTGGCGAATGATCGCCCGGGGAATCATGCCCCGTTCACTGATCCAGGCCACACCGAACAGCACCGCCAGGTACGCGGCGCTGATCAGGATCATCTGGGTCAGGCTAAAGCTCATCGGCATCTTTTTGGCTCTGCAGGATGAAGGTCACGACGATCAGAATCAGCCAGAGCAGATAAGGGCGATACCAGGCGCCAGTGGCGTCGATCCACCAATCCATGATGGCCGGGGAAAACAGGTAAATCCCCACTACCAAAAGCAGGACCAAGCGATAGATGTACATCCCGGCCTCTCTTTTTTTATGCGCGTGCCCGAAAACGTGCGGCGATGGTAACGGATGGGCGCGCCACTGCAAGTGCCATCACCGCAGCTGTGCCTCGGGCAGGCTCAGTGTGCGCGGGATCAACGAGGCATCCCAGTGGGCAATGGCCCAGTTCAGCACTTCCCGTGGCGTGGCGTAAGTCAGTTCGGTTCCCGGGTTCTGTCCCAGTGCGCGCAGCGCCCGCAGTAACAGTGGCGTTGCCTGATCCTCGGTCAACGGCGGGGAACGGTAGGATTTGCCGAGTTTATTGCCATCAGGCTGAGTGATCAGCGGGATATGCAGGTAACGCGGCTGCGGCAGGCCGAGGAGTTCTTGAAGGTAGAGCTGGCGGGGCGTGGAGTCCAGCAGGTCGGCCCCGCGAACGATATCGGTGATGCCCTGCCAAGCATCGTCCAGGACCACGGCCAGTTGATAGGCATAGAGCCCGTCGCGGCGGCGGATCACGAAATCGCCGACTTCCCGGCCAAGGTGCTGGCGGTACTCGCCCTGCACCCGGTCGAGGAAATGGTATTCCAGTTCCGGTACGCGCACGCGAATGGCAGCATCATCGGTGCCATGGCCGGCATTGCGGCACAGTCCCGGATAAATCCCGTGATACGGTTCCAGCTGTTTGCGCGAACAGGTGCAGGCGTAGGCCAGGCCGTGACTGAACAGGCGATTGAGCACCTCGGCGTAGGCATCGTGCCGTTCGCTCTGGCGCACCAGTTCGCCATCCCATTCGAAGCCATAGCTTTCCAGGGCCTTGAGAATGGCAGCCTGGGCGCCGGGTTCTTCACGGGGCGGATCAAGGTCTTCCATGCGCATCAGCCAGCGTCCGCCCACCGAGCGCGCGTCAAGGTAGGAAGCCAGTGCGGCGACCAGCGAACCAAAGTGCAGATGGCCGCTGGGGGTGGGGGCGAAGCGCCCGATGTAGGGGGTGTTGGCGGTCATGGATGCATTCGGGGCCATACAAACATCAGAAACAAAAACGGAGCGTTCGCACGCTCCGTTCTTCATTCAAGTCGCAATTATTTGCCGACTTGCTTTTCCTTGATTTCCGCCAGGGTCTTGCAGTCGATGCACAGGTCGGCGGTAGGACGCGCTTCGAGGCGCTTGACGCCGATCTCGATGCCGCAGGATTCACACCAGCCGTATTCTTCGTCTTCGATCAACTGAAGTGTCTTGTCGATCTTCTTGATCAACTTGCGTTCACGATCGCGGGCACGCAGTTCAAGGGCGAATTCCTCTTCCTGGCTGGCACGGTCTGCCGGATCAGGAAAGTTGGCCGCTTCGTCCTTCATGTGGTCCACGGTCTTGTCGACACCTTCCATCAGCTCTTTTTTCCACTGATTCAGAACCTTGGTGAAGTGCTTGCGCATGGGCTCGCCCATGTACTCTTCGCCGGCTTTCTGAACATAGGGCTCGAAGCCGCTGATCGTCTGGTTTTGCTGCTTTGCTTGGGTGGACATGAAATAGACCGCCTCTACTCTTGTAATCCATCTGCGCAGGATTGCTCCATCACCGACACCTGCCGGCCCTGCGGCTGCAAGCGGGCGAACTTACCAGATCAACTCGGGCCGCGCTACTCCCGGATGTCGAGGTTGCGGCTCATGTTGCTTGCCAATGATGGCAAACCGTTGTCTGGCGGCTCTGGAGCGCTGCTCAATTAATGATTTTAGTCAAACCTGGGGCGCGCGCCCGAGTCGTTTGTGTTCGGGGGTGATAAGGCCTCTGACCGCTTTAGGTTCTCGCTCGTTCCTGCGCTTGGGTAGAATCGTTTTTTTTCCCGTTGAAGGAAGGCCAATGGCTCAGCCCTACAGTGCCCGCAGTCGTGCGATCGAACCATTTCATGTCATGGCGCTGTTGGCGCGGGCCAATGAATTGCAGGCCGCCGGCCACGATGTGATCCACCTGGAGATCGGCGAGCCGGACTTCACCACCGCCGAACCGATCATCCAGGCCGGCCAGGCTGCGCTGGCAGCCGGGAAAACCCGTTACACCGCCGCGCGCGGCATTCCGGAGCTGCGCGAGGCCATTTCCGGCTTTTATCAGCAGCGTTACGGTTTGAACATCGACCCTCGACGCATCCTCATCACCCCCGGCGGGTCCGGCGCGTTGCTGCTGGCCAGCGCTTTGCTGGTAGACCCCGGCAAGCACTGGTTGCTGGCGGACCCGGGCTACCCGTGTAACCGGCATTTCCTGCGCTTGGTCGAAGGCGCGGCACAGCTGGTGCCGGTCGGTCCCGATGTGCGTTATCAGTTGACGCCCGGCCTGATCGAGCGTCATTGGGACCACGACAGCGTCGGCGCACTGGTGGCGTCCCCGGCCAATCCGACCGGCACGATCCTGACCCGCGACGAGCTGGCGAAGCTGTCTGTGGCGATCAAGGAGCGCCACGGTCATTTGGTGGTCGACGAGATTTATCACGGCCTGACCTACGGCACCGACGCGGCCAGCGTGCTGGAAGTCGACGACAGTGCGTTCGTTCTCAACAGTTTTTCGAAATATTTCGGGATGACCGGTTGGCGGCTGGGGTGGCTGGTGGCCCCCGACGCTGCCGTCGGTGAACTGGAAAAACTCGCCCAGAACCTCTACATCAGTGCTCCGAGCATGGCGCAGCACGCCGCGCTGGCCTGTTTCGAACCGGCAACCATCAGCATTCTCGAAGAGCGTCGCGCCGAATTTGGCCGGCGCCGCGACTACCTGCTGCCGGCATTGCGGGAAATGGGCTTCGGTATTGCGGTGGAGCCGGAGGGGGCTTTCTATTTGTATGCCGATATCAGCAAGTTCGGCGGCGATGCCTTCGCGTTCTGTAAGCATTTTCTTGAAACCGAACATGTGGCGTTCACTCCGGGGCTCGATTTCGGGCGATATCAGGCCGGACACCATGTGCGGTTCGCCTATACGCAAAACCTCGAGCGTTTGCAGGAGGCGGTGGAACGCATTGCCCGCGGATTGCGGAGCTGGCAAGGCTGATGCGATTTCATCCCCCCTCGAAGAAGGTCGTCTGATTCGTCGTTACAAGCGTTTTCTCGCCGATATCGAAACCGTGGGCGGCGAGTTGCTGACCATTCACTGCCCGAACACCGGCTCGATGCTCAATTGTCAGGTTGAAGGCGGGCAGGTCTGGTTCAGCCGCTCAAATGACCCGAAACGCAAGTTGCCGGGCACCTGGGAGATCGGTGAAACCCCGCAAGGGCGGCTGTTTTGCGTCAACACCGCCCGTGCCAACGGTTTGATCGAAGAGGCGCTGCGGGCGGGCGTCATCACTGAGCTGAACGGATTTACCGGGCTCAAGCGTGAAGTGGCTTATGGTCAGGAAAACAGTCGCATCGATTTCCGCCTTGATTACCCCGACGGACCGGCTTACGTCGAGGTCAAAAGCGTGACCCTGGGCTTCGACGGTACGGCGGTGGCGGCGTTTCCCGATGCGGTCACCCAGCGCGGCGCCAAGCATCTGCGCGAGCTTGCCCACTTGGCCAGGGACGGTATTCGCGCGGTGCAGTTGTACTGCGTTTGCCTGACCGACATCGAGGCGGTGCGCCCGGCGCAGGAAATCGATCCGGCTTATGCGCAGGCCTTGCGTGAGGCCATCGCCTGCGGGGTCGAGGTGTTGGCTTACGGTGTGCGCTTGAATCACGAAGAAATGCTGGTCGAGCGGCGTCTGGACGTGTTGCCGGGTGGCTAAAGGCTGATCCAGATCCCTTGTTCATCCTCGCGACAAGCCACCGCGGTCAAGGCTTGCCCCGCACAGGGGCCGGCGACGCATTCGCCGTCTTCGATCAGGAACAGTGCGCCATGGGTGGCGCACTGGATCAGGCTGTTGCTGGGGTCGAGGAACTGGTCGGGGTGCCACTCCAGCCCAACGCCCCGGTGCGGGCAACGATTGATATAGACATACACCTGCCCGCTGCGGCGCACCGCAAAAAGTTTCTGGCCATCGATGTCGAACCCGCGGCTGCTGTCGTCGACCAGTTCGGCACCTGTGCAAAGCAACTTCATGTCTGTCCTCGGTTCCGCAGCCAGTGACCGGAAATGTCCGAGCTTGACGGTCAAATGCTAACAATTATCAAATGGCTGTCTTGCCCACCGGGTATGGACGCCACATCGCCAAGGATACGTGGCCTGCTCCTTCGATGCCCGGCAAACCTCTAAAAGGAAGCTGTTTATGCGCCTGACCACCCGCGTCGCCATGATCTGCATCGGACTTCTCGGCAGCTATCACGCTGCTGCTGCCGAGTTGCCGCAACGTTGGGTCAGTGCCGGCGGTGCATTGTCCGAGTGGGTGAGTGCGCTGGGGGGCGAATCGAAGCTGGTGGGCGTCGACACCACCAGCCAGCACCCCGCATCCCTGAAATCCCTCCCGAGTATCGGTTATCAGCGTCAACTGTCGGCGGAGGGGATTTTGAGCCTGCGCCCACAGATCCTGATCGGCACCGAAGAGATGGGACCGCCACCGGTACTTTCCCAGATCCGAAACGCAGGCGTACAGGTAGAACTGTTTTCGGCCCGGCCTGATCTGGCGGCATTGCAGGGTAACCTGCAGCATTTGGGCGAGTTGCTGGGCGCGCAAGATCAGGCCGCGCAAATGATGGCGTCGTATCAACAACAACTCGAACAGCAAAAGGTCCGTGTCACCCAGGCTCAGCTCACGCAAAAGTCGCCAGGCGTGCTGGTGTTGCTCGGGCATGCCGGTGGTAAACCACTCATCGCCGGCAAGGACACTGCGGCCGACTGGATGCTGCAACAGGCCGGGGGACACAATCTGGCGACCCATAGCGGTTACAAGCCTTTCTCTGTCGAGTCGCTGGTCAGTCTGGACCCTGATGTCCTGGTATTTGCCGATCGGGCGTTGGCAGGCGATGCCGCACGCGCTGCGTTGTTCAAGGAGAACCCGATACTGGCCTCGACCCGTGCGGCGAGGGACGGGCGGGTGATCGAACTCGATCCGACGCTGTTGGTTGGCGGGTTGGGACCACGATTGCCGCAAAGCCTCAAGCTTTTGTCGGACGGGTTCTATCCAGGTGCAGCCGATCAATGATTCGGCTCTTCCACAGGCAAAAAAAGACCCGGCAAGAGCCGGGTCAAATAACCGTGATTAGCCTGATGAGGAGATAATCTGAGAGTCCGAACCAAGGGCTATTCAGAATATCGACCAGTCTCGCGACCAGTTGTGATAATCATATCGATTCTCATTACCAAGTCAACCGCTGTTTTTTGATTTCTTTGCGATTCGTCGAACTTACCTCTGTAGACCCCGTAATCATTGGGTTTCAGGTGGCAAAGCGTCAGGGGGATTTATCGGATCAGTTCTTGTGGCGTGTAGAGATAGCTTCCAGTTGTTTGTTCAAGGCTTCCTTGCGCTCGGCAGGAATGTCATTCCAGTGAACGTCCATCAGGGCGCCTTCAATTGCGTACAACAACACCTTGGACGCCCGAAAACCGCGCGTACGCACGGCCCGATAAGCATCCACCGCCCCGAGGCGACGCAAGTCCGACGCGCTATGGATGCCCACGGCATGCAGCCATTGCGCTGACGTCTTGCCAAGATTCTTCAGGTGTTGCAGTTCATCATTCATCAAGCCTCCTTGCGATGGCCGAATGGAGAGCGTGGGCAATCTTCTGAGGAGTGTAGCCATCAGTAGGAAAAGCGTGATTGTTTGCTCGTTTTCGACGCAAATGCTTCTAAGAGACGAGTAGGGGGCAATGTAGGAAAAGTCGGGAGCGCGGTAGGAAGAGGCGGGGAACAATCGGCAATTGCGCGCGAACATCGCTGCAGTCCAGCGCAGGGAGGGCGCTGGACGTGCCAGTCAGCGACGATGATCAGCGGGTGCGATAGCGCAATCGCGTACCGAAGTTCATCGACATCAGTATTTCGTCGGCACTGAGTTCCACCGGAAAGTACGTACCGGAGATTTGCGCGTGGGCCAGGCTCGCGCCTTCCAGGTTCGCCTTGCGAAAGTCGATGCCGCGCAAGTCGGCGGAACGGAAGTAGGCGTCGCTGAAATCCACGCCGTCGGCATTTAGTTCGCGCAGGTCCAGCCCGCGGAAGTCTCCACCGACCATGTCGATAGGGGCATCCTTGGGGCGTTCACTGTTGAAGCCGCTGATGTCGTCTTTGTGCAACAGGGCATAAAGCGGAGTGTCGAGAAGTTTAGGCTGGCTCATGTCGCATCACCTGATGGTTTTATGACGCCAGTATAGTGCCACTATTTTGCAGTCGTGAAGCCTGTGCGGGCCCCACGACTGAAATAGTTTCTTACAGGCCTGGCAGGCGCTGGCGAATCTGTTCCACAACGGTATCGAGAGTCCCGCTTTCATTGGTCTGGACGCGCTTGCTGCAGAGGATTTCTGCGGGGGTCAGCGCTTCGCGGCTGGCCTGCTGGGCGGCGATGACGGCCAAGGTGGCGTCGGACGGGTCTTTTTTGTCTGCCTGGCGGGTAGTCAGCCAACTTTCGATGACGGCCTGCGGCGCATTGCAGTCGAGGATCAGGAACGGCGCACCTGTGGCCTCGGCCACCTTCGCGGCACTGTCACGCTGATCACGCTTGAGATAAGTGGCGTCCACCACCACCGGGAAGCCGGCACGCAAAATGATGTCGGCGATTTCGTGCAGGCGGTTATAGGTCGCTGCGCTGGCGTCAGCGCTATAGATGCCGGCCTGTACATCGTTCTCGATGGTTTGTTCACCGAACAGGCGCTTGCGTTCGACATCGGAGCGCAGGCGAATCGCGCCCAGGGCTTCTACCAGACGCATGGCGACATGGCTCTTGCCGACAGCGGAAACGCCGTGGGTAATGGCCATGAAACGCGAAGGAATGGTGCTGTAGCTTTCCGCCAGGTTGGCGTAGTTGCGGTACTGGCGCAGGGTCGTGGCACGCTGCACGGGGGTAGCATCGGCCGGCATGCTGAACAGGGCGACCTTGGCGCGAACCAGTGCGCGGTAGGCTTTATAGAAGTTCAGCAGTTCGAGGCCTTGATAGTCACCGGTCAGTTCCAGGTACTGGCTGATGAAACGACGCGCCAGGCACTTCAGGCCGCGATCTTCCAGGTCCATCGCCAGGAAGCCGGTGTCGGCATATACGTCGGTGAAGCGAAACGGCTCGTTGAATTCGATGCAGTCGAAGATCACGACCTTGCCATCGATTACGGTAGCGTTGCCCAAGTGGATATCACCGTGGCATTCGCGAGTGAAACCTTCGGCCTTGCGCTGGGCGAGCAGTGGCTTGAGGCGTTCGAAGCTGCTTTCGGCCCAGGCTTGCAGGGCGTCGAGCTGCAGCAGGTCGGCTTTGTCGCTGAGGAACGGGCGGATCTGTTCGAAGTTCTGCCGCACCGGCGCCATGACGCTGTCCGGGGTGCCGGCTTCGTGCCCGGCCGGCACTTTCGGTGCGCTGAGGTGGAAGCGGGCGATTTGCTCGGCCATCTCGTCGATGTGCGCGGTGGTCAGTTCGCCATTGGCTTGCAGGGTGCTGAGCAAGCCGGTTTGCGGGAACTGGCGCATCTTCAGTACATATTCGATCGCCGGGCCTTCACCGCCCAGTTGCGGCGCCTCGGCACTGCCGGTAACGGGCAGCACTTCCAGATACAGATCGTCGGTCAGGCGCTGGTTCAGGCGCAGTTCTTCAGTGCAAAAGTGTTCGCGGGCTTCAAGGCTGGTGAAGTCGAGAAAACCGAAATTGACCGGCTTCTTCACTTTATAAGCGAAGGGACCCGTGAGAACGACCCAGGAAATATGGGTTTCGATGACCTGGAATCCGTCTACAGGATGCGGGTAGATGGCAGGGTTTTGCAGGGCAGCGATCAGGGACTGGCTCACAGGCGATCCTTCAGAGTCTGGAAAATCAAGGGTGCCATTATGGCCGCAACTCCGCTCGACGCAAACCTCGGAGCGCTCCTGTTGAGTATGAATAAAGTGCGTATAATCCGCCGCCATGACTCGTACCCGAACTCCTCGTACCCCCAAGAAACCACCCTCCAGAGGCCTGCGCCCCTGGTTGGGCTGGGCCATTAAACTCAGTCTGGTCGGCCTGGTAGTGCTGGCCGGATTCGCCGTTTACCTTGATGCGATCGTCCAGGAGAAGTTCTCCGGCAAGCGCTGGACCATTCCGGCCAAGGTTTACGCGCGTCCGCTCGAGCTGTTCGTCGGACAGAAGCTGAGCAGGGATGATTTCCTGACCGAACTCGATGCCCTGGGCTATCGCCGTGAAAGCGTGGCCAACGGTCCGGGCGCGGCGTCGGTCAACGGCAATACCGTTGATCTGAACACCCGTGGCTTCCAGTTCTATGAAGGCATGGAGCAGGCGCAGCCGGTGCGTGTGCGTTTCTCTGGCGATTACGTGGCGGAACTGGCGGGAGCCAAAGGCTCGAAGCTTTCGGTGGTGCGCCTGGAACCGTTGCTGATCGGCGGCCTGTACCCGAAAAACCTCGAAGACCGGATCCTGATCAAGATCGATCAGGTGCCGCCGTACCTGCTTGAGACCCTGGTGGCAGTCGAGGACCGCGATTTTTATCATCACTTCGGTGTTTCGCCGAAGTCGATCGCCCGCGCAATCTGGGTCAACGGTTCGTCCGGCCGCATGCGTCAGGGCGGCAGTACCCTGACTCAGCAGTTGGTCAAGAACTTCTACCTGACCAACGAGCGCAGCCTGAGCCGCAAACTCACCGAAGCGATGATGGCGTTGCTGCTCGAGCTGCATTACGACAAGCGCGAAATCCTCGAGGCTTACCTCAACGAAGTGTTCATCGGGCAGGACGGTCAGCGCGCGGTGCACGGTTTCGGGCTGGCCAGCCAGTTCTTCTTCAGCCAGCCGCTGGCCGAACTCAAGTTGCATCAGGTCGCATTGCTGGTGGGCATGGTCAAAGGACCTTCTTCCTACAACCCGCGTCGTTATCCGGAGCGTGCTCTCGAGCGGCGCAACCTGGTACTCGATGTGCTGCAAGAGCAGGGCGTCGCCACTGCCGAGCAGGTTGAGGCGGCGAAGAAAATGCCGCTGGGCGTGACCAAGCGTGGCAGCCTGGCGGACAGCTCGTTCCCTGGTTTCCTTGATCTGGTCAAGCGTCAGTTGCGCGAAGACTATCGCGACGAAGACTTGACCGAAGAAGGTCTGCGCATTTTCACCAGTTTCGACCCGATCCTGCAGATGAAGGCTGAAGCCTCGGTCAACGACACCTTCAAGCGCCTTTCGGGGCGCAAGGGTTCCGATGACGTCGAAGCGGCAATGGTCGTGACCAACCCGGAGACCGGTGAGGTGCAGGCCATGATCGGCAGTCGCCAGGCCAGTTTTGCCGGGTTCAACCGGGCACTGGATGCTGTGCGTCCGATCGGCTCGTTGATCAAGCCGGCGGTCTACCTGACGGCGCTGGAGAAACCGAGCCAGTACACATTGACCAGTTGGCTGTCGGACGAGTCCTTCTCGGTCAAAGGCGCGGACGGTCAGGTCTGGAAACCACAGAACTACGATCGTCGCTCCCACGGCACCGTCTTCCTCTATCAGGGCCTGGCGCATTCCTACAACCTGTCGACCGCGCGGCTCGGGTTGGCGGTCGGTGTGCCGAACGTCCTGAAGACGGTGGAGCGCCTGGGGGTGTCTCGTGAATTCCCGGCCTTCCCGTCGATGTTGCTCGGCGCTGGCGGCATGACGCCCATCGAAGTGGCGACCATGTACCAGACCCTCGCCAACGGCGGCTTCAATACGCCGATGCGCGGGATTCGCAGCGTGCTGACGGCCGAGGGTGAGCCGCTCAAGCGTTATCCGTTCCAGATTCAGCAGCGTTTCGATCCGGCCTCGATTTACCTGATCCAGAGCGCCATGCAGCGGGTGATGCGTGAAGGTACCGGCAGCTCGGTTTACAACGTGTTGCCAAGAACCCTGACACTGGCGGGTAAAACCGGCACCAGTAACGACTCGCGGGACAGTTGGTTCGCCGGTTTCAGCCAGGACTTGCTGGCGGTGGTCTGGCTGGGTCGCGACGACAACGGCAAGACCCCGTTCACCGGTGCCACCGGGGCCCTGCAGGTCTGGACCAGCTTCATGCGCAAGGCCGACCCGTTGCCGCTGGATATGCCGCAGCCGGATAATATCGTTCAGGCCTGGGTTGATTCACGAACCGGGCAAGGTTCTGACGCCGGTTGCCCTGGTGCCGTGCAGATGCCGTATATTCGCGGCAGCGAACCGCCTCCCGGCGCCGCATGCGGTGGTGAAAACCCTGCCGAGTCGGTGATGGACTGGGTCAAGGGCTGGATGAATTAAGCAAAGAGGGTTTCAAGTGAACAAGTGGTTGATTCCAGCGGTTACCGCCGTGGCTTTGCTCAGCGGTTGTTCCACCGTACAACGTGGTTCGATTCCGGTCGTGGATTCCGGCACTGCCGTGTCCAACAGCGAGCGGGTCTCGGCCAATGGCGGCTTCCGCCAGACGACCGTCAAGCGCCCAGCGCAAGGTCAGTCGCAGACCCAGGCCATTCCGCAGGGCGACACCGGCGTCGTGGTGATGGTGCCAGGCGCGGCAACGACTTCGACGCCGATCAGCACCACGCCGATCACTCCGGGTCCGATCACGCCGGGGCCGATTGACACGTCGCCGGTCCAGTCGGCACCGATCAATCAGGGCAGCTACAGCATGCCGTCGTCGCCAAGCGGGATTCCGTCGGCCGGCTCGGGCGGGCTTTCCGCCGACGAGCAACTGGACGGCCCGGTACTGGCCTTGCTGACCACCGCTCAACAGCAGCAGGCCAGCGGTGATCTCAATGGTGCGTCCTCCAGCCTCGAGCGCGCCCAGCGCGTTGCTCCGCGTGAGCCGCAGGTGCTTTACCGTCTGGCACAGGTGCGGATGGCCCAAGGCGATGCGGCCCAGGCCGAGCAGTTCGCTCGCCGTGGCCTGACCCTGGCCAATGGCCGTCCGGCCCTGCAGGCCAATTTGTGGGAACTGATTGCCCAGGCGCGCGAGAAGCAGGGTGACGCCCAGGGCGCGTCGCTGGCGCGTCAGAAGGCCAAGGTAACGCTGTGATGGATGCGCGTTTTCTTGAAATCGCCGATCAACTGTTGTTGATCGAGCGTGAATTGCGAGTGCAAGGATGGTGGGATGAAGCCCCCCCGTCCGATGAAGCGCTTTCCAGTGTCGAGCCGTTTTCGGTCGACACACTGGATTTCGAGCAATGGCTGCAATGGATCTTCCTGCCGCGCATGAAGATGATCCTCGAGCAGGATCTGCCGCTGCCCAATGCATCGGGCATTCAGGAAATGGCTGAAATGGTCTTTGCCGGACGCAATGTCGAGGGCAGGGACCGGCAGTTGCAGGTATTGCTCAAACAGTTCGACCAGTTGATCACGGCGTCTCGCTGAGCCAGAAGCTGCCAGCGTCCGCTGGCAGTTGTTCACAATCTCTCTCTATTTTGTCGGCCATTGCCGGGTAAGCGCATGCGCATGCCAATTTTTTACCAAAAGTTGCGCAATCGAAGCTAACAGACGGCGGATTTACAGGTTTTTTCTTGCGTTCTCATGTGCTTAGTAGAATAAAGCGCATAGACGACTTGACTTGCGAAGGGCGAAACAGAAGAATCCAAAGTCCGCTGTACAGGGACTGCCAGAAGCAGACCCTCTCAGCAGATCATGAGGCGCATATCCGCGTCGACCTGTTACACCCGCAACGCGTTACCTCGCGCTGGGTGGGAAAGGCCCGCAACACTTGGGACGATCCCAATACTTGCTCAGTCAGTGCTGACGTAGTCGGCGACCACCGTCGCTCATGCTCTGCCGAGAAGTAAACCTATTAAGACCCGTCCCATTTTTCGTGGGCGGTATTCTGGCGTTTTAGAGGTGAGCAACGTGGAGCTTTTATCTGGCGGTGAGATGCTCGTCCGCTTTTTGCGTGACGAAGGCGTCAAATATATCTACGGGTACCCGGGTGGTGCTCTTCTTCATGTCTACGATGCCCTGTTCAAAGAACCGGAAGTGACCCACATCCTGGTTCGTCATGAGCAAGCGGCTACCCATATGGCTGACGGCTACGCCCGTGCCACCGGTAAAGCCGGTGTGGTACTGGTGACTTCCGGCCCGGGTGCAACCAACGCCATCACCGGTATCGCCACGGCCTACATGGACTCCATTCCGATGGTGGTCATTTCCGGCCAGGTGCCTAGCACCATGGTAGGTACCGACGCTTTCCAGGAAACCGACATGATCGGTATCTCCCGGCCGATCGTGAAGCACAGCTTCATGATCAAGCACGCGTCGGAAATCCCGGAAGTCATGAAGAAGGCCTTCTACCTGGCGCAATCCGGTCGTCCTGGCCCGGTCGTTGTCGATATTCCGAAAGACATGACCAACCCGGCCGAGAAGTTCGAATACGTCTTCCCGAAAAAAGCCAAGCTGCGTTCCTACAGCCCGGCTGTTCGCGGTCACTCCGGTCAAATCCGCAAGGCGGCAGAAATGCTCCTGGCGGCCAAGCGCCCAGTCTTGTACTCGGGTGGTGGCGTGATCCTCGGTGGTGGCTCCGCACCACTGACCGAACTGGCGAAGATGCTCAACCTGCCAGTGACCAATACCCTGATGGGCCTCGGTGGCTACCCCGGCACCGACCGTCAGTTCATCGGCATGCTCGGCATGCACGGCAGCTACACCGCCAACCTGGCGATGCACCATGCTGACGTGATCCTGGCTGTCGGCGCACGTTTCGACGATCGCGTGATCAACGGCGCATCGAAGTTCTGCCCGAACGCCAAGATCATTCACATCGACATCGACCCGGCTTCGATTTCCAAGACCATCAAGGCCGACGTGCCTATCGTTGGTCCGGTCGAGAGCGTCCTGACCGAAATGGTCGCGATCCTCAAGGAAATCGGCGAGACCCCGAACAAGGAGTCCGTAGCCAGTTGGTGGAAGCAGGTCGATGAGTGGCGCGGTGATCGTGGCCTGTTCCCTTATGACAAGGGCGACGGCAGCGTCATCAAGCCGCAGGCAGTGATCGAAACCCTGTGCGAAGTGACCAAGGGCGATGCCTTTGTAGCCTCCGACGTGGGTCAACACCAGATGTTCGCTGCGCAGTACTACCGGTTCAACAAGCCGAACCGCTGGATCAACTCCGGTGGCCTGGGCACCATGGGCTTCGGTTTCCCGGCGGCCATGGGCATCAAGTTGAGCTTCCCGGATGACGACGTCGTGTGTGTCACCGGCGAAGGCAGCATCCAGATGAACATTCAGGAACTGTCGACCTGCCTGCAATATGGTTTGCCGGTAAAAATCGTCATCCTGAACAACGGTGTACTGGGCATGGTTCGCCAGTGGCAGGACATGAGCTACGGCAGCCGCCACTCTCATTCCTACATGGAATCGTTGCCTGACTTCGTCAAGCTGGCAGAGGCCTATGGTCACGTTGGCGTGCGCATCACTGAATCGAAAGATTTGAAGTCGAAGATGGAAGAGGCGTTCGCCATGAAGGATCGCCTGGTGATCATTGATGTTTCGGTCGACACCAGCGAGCACGTCTACCCGATGCAGATCAAAGACGGCTCCATGCGCGATATGTGGCTGAGCAAGACGGAGCGTACTTAATCATGCGGCACATTATTTCCTTGCTTCTGGAAAACGAACCCGGCGCTCTGTCTCGTGTGGTTGGCCTGTTCTCGCAGCGCAACTACAACATCGAAAGCCTGACCGTGGCCCCGACCGAAGACCCGACCCTGTCGCGTCTGACGCTGACCACCGTTGGTCATGATGAAGTCATCGAGCAGATCACCAAGAACCTGAACAAGCTGATCGAAGTGGTAAAACTGGTCGACCTGTCGGAGAGTGCTCACATCGAGCGCGAACTGATGCTGGTCAAGGTCAAGGCCACCGGCGCCCAGCGCGCCGAGATCAAGCGCACCACCGATATTTACCGTGGACAGATCGTCGATGTCAGCGCCAGCGTGTATACCGTTCAACTGACCGGTACCAGCGACAAGCTCGACAGCTTCATTCAGTCCATCGGCACCGCATCGATTCTGGAAACCGTCCGTAGCGGCGTGACCGGCATTGCCCGCGGCGACAAAGTACTCAGCATCTAAACCAAATTAGCGAACGGCCTGAACGGCCTGGATATATAGGGGAATTTCATGAAAGTTTATTACGAAAAAGACTGCGACCTGTCCATCATCCAGGGCAAGAAAGTTGCCATCATCGGTTACGGTTCCCAGGGCCACGCCCAAGCGTGCAACCTGAAAGACTCCGGCGTTGACGTGACTGTTGGTCTGCGTAAAGGTTCGGCTACCGTTGCCAAGGCTGAAGCCCACGGCCTGAAAGTGACTGACGTTGCTTCCGCTGTCGCGGCTGCCGACCTTGTCATGATCCTGACCCCGGACGAATTCCAGTCCGCCCTGTACAAGAACGAAATCGAGCCGAACATCAAGAAAGGCGCCACCCTGGCCTTCTCCCACGGCTTCGCGATCCACTACAACCAGGTTGTGCCGCGCGCCGACCTCGACGTGATCATGATCGCGCCAAAGGCTCCAGGCCACACCGTGCGTTCCGAGTTCGTGAAGGGCGGCGGTATCCCTGACCTGATCGCTATCTACCAGGACGCCTCGGGCAACGCCAAGAACGTCGCGCTGTCCTACGCTGCCGGTGTTGGCGGCGGTCGTACCGGCATCATCGAAACCACCTTCAAGGACGAGACCGAAACCGACCTGTTCGGCGAACAAGCCGTTCTGTGCGGTGGTACCGTTGAACTGGTCAAAGCCGGTTTCGAAACCCTGGTTGAAGCTGGCTACGCGCCAGAAATGGCCTACTTCGAGTGCCTGCACGAACTGAAGCTGATCGTTGACCTCATGTACGAAGGCGGTATCGCCAACATGAACTACTCGATCTCCAACAACGCCGAATACGGCGAGTACGTGACCGGCCCGGAAGTCATCAACGCCGAATCCCGTCAGGCCATGCGCAACGCCCTGAAACGTATTCAGGACGGCGAATACGCCAAGATGTTCATCAGCGAAGGCGCTACCGGCTATCCTTCGATGACCGCCAAGCGTCGTAACAACGCCGCTCACGGTATCGAAATCATCGGCGAGCAACTGCGCTCCATGATGCCGTGGATCGGTGCCAACAAGATCGTCGACAAAGCTAAAAACTAAGTCACGCGCTTGTACGAAAAACGCGGCTTAGGCCGCGTTTTTTCGTTTGGGAGGCCGGTTCTGGTATAAAGCTGCATCGTTTGTGGTCGAACCGTCGTCCCAGACACCTGTCCAAACTTTCCACCCCGTTGCAAGGTAATGTCCATGAGCGAACGCCCCGAAGAGCCAAACCAGGCTTCTGACGCCGAAAGCCTGCTGCCCATCGATGAACATGTCGAGGAGGGCCATGACGCTGAAGGTCGTAAAGTCCGGCATCGTGGTATCTATCTTCTGCCGAATCTGTTTACCACTGCGAACCTGTTCGCAGGGTTCTACTCCATCATCAACTCGATGAGCGCCCAGGCAGCCTTGAGTGCTGGCGACTCCGCCAACGCAAGCAAGTACTTTGCGTTTGCCGCCATCGCCATTTTCGTTGCGATGGTTCTCGACGGCCTTGATGGCCGCGTGGCTCGCATGACCAATACCCAGAGTGCGTTCGGTGCCGAGTATGACTCGTTGTCGGACATGGTTGCCTTCGGTGTCGCGCCGGCGTTGCTGGCCTTCGGTTGGGCGCTGGGTGACATGGGCAAGGTGGGCTGGATGGTCGCCTTCATCTATGTCGCGGGTGCGGCGCTGCGTCTCGCGCGCTTCAACACTCAGGTCGGTACGGCGGACAAGCGCTACTTTATCGGACTGGCCAGCCCGGCGGCGGCGGGCGTGGTTGCGGGCATCGTCTGGGCGTTCAGCGATTACGGTATCCAGGGCTCGAAGATGTCCTTCCTGGTAGCGCTGATGGTGGCTGCGGCCGGCATGCTGATGGTCAGCAACATCAAGTACAACAGCTTCAAGGAGCTGGACCTGAAGGGGCGAGTGCCTTTCGTGGCGATTCTCGCTGTGGTGCTGGTGTTCGCAGTGGTGTTCAGTGATCCGCCGCGCATCCTGTTGCTGGTTTTTCTCGCCTATGCAGCCTCTGGTCCGGTTCAATACCTGTTACGTCTTCGTCGTAACAAGAAGGCCTGACTTCCCTCATACTCCGCAGTCTATGGGTGCAACAGTCTTCCAGAGCTGCGGAGTAACCATGCTGATCAAAGTCTCCAAAGCGTCCGACTGCCACGAGTCGGACGTCACGCCTGAATCCCTCTATCTGTCTCGACGCAAAGTGCTCGGCGCCACGGTTGCCGGCTTCGCTCTGGGCAGCCTGCCGCAATGGGCCAGTGCTGGCGATGCTGCGCGTTACCCGGATGTTGAACCCGGCAAGGCGCCTTCCTGGTTCAGCGAAAAACTCCCGGCAACCCGGTGGGGTGCGGTCAACGTCAAGGACGAGGCGATAACGCCGTTCAAGGATGCGACCCATTACAACAACTTCTATGAGTTCGGCACCGACAAGGGGGATCCGGCTGCCAATGCCGGTGCGCTGAAGACCGAGCCATGGACACTAGTCGTGGACGGAGAAGTGGGTAAACCGGGGCGATATGCGCTGGAAGACTTCATGAAGCCTTATCAGCTGGAGGAGCGCATCTATCGCCTTCGATGTGTGGAGGCCTGGTCGATGGTCATTCCATGGATAGGTTTTCCCCTTTCAGCGCTGCTCAAGCAGGTCGAGCCGGCTTCCAGCGCGAAATTCATTCGCTTCGAAACCCTGCAGGACCCGCAAAGCATGCCGGGACAGCGCTCCGGTTTCGCCTTGATCGACTGGCCTTATATAGAAGGGTTGCGTCTGGACGAGGCAATGAACCCTCTGGCGATTTTGGCGGTGGGCATGTATGGGCGAGAGTTGCCGAATCAGAACGGTGCACCCTTGCGCCTGGTGGTGCCCTGGAAGTACGGCTTTAAAAGCATCAAGTCGATTGTGCGGATCAGTTTGGTGAGTGAGCAGCCAAAAACCACCTGGCAGAGTATTGCTGCGGACGAGTACGGCTTCTATGCCAATGTGAATCCGACTGTCGACCACCCACGCTGGACTCAGGCCCGGGAACGGCGCTTGCCGAGTGGCCTGTTCAAGCCGAATGTGCGTGACACGCAAATGTTCAATGGCTACGCGGATGAAGTCGCTTCTCTATATACAGGGCTCGATCTGCGGAAGAACTACTGATGCGATTTCCGCTTTGGCGTGTGGCCGTGTTTGTTGCAGCGATGGTGTGGCCACTGCTCTGGTTGTACCAGGCCTGGGCAGAAGTGCTCGGGCCTGATCCGGGCAAGGTGTTGGTTGATCGATTGGGGTTGGGCACACTTGTTCTGCTGCTCATTACATTAAGCATTACGCCGCTGCAGAGGCTGACGGGTTGGGCGGGGTGGATAGCGGTCCGGCGGCAACTGGGGTTGTGGTGTTTCGCTTATGTAGTTCTGCACCTGAGCGCCTATCTGGCATTCATTCTTGGATTTGATTGGTCGCAGCTTGGGGTGGAGCTGCGCAAGCGTCCGTACATCATTGTCGGGGCGTTGGGTTTTTTGTGTTTGCTGGCGTTGGCGTGCACTTCCAATCGATACAGTCAGCGACGTTTGGGGGCTCGCTGGAAGAAGCTCCATCGTCTGGCTTATTTGATTCTCGTGCTTGGATTGCTGCATATGCTGTGGATCGTTCGCGCCGATCTGAAGGAGTGGGCGATCTATGCATCTATAGGTGCGCTGCTTTTAGTGCTGCGGCTACCGCCCCTGGCCCGTCGAATACCGCGGTTAATGGCTAAAAAGGCCTCTACTGCCAAAAAGGCGTAATTAGTGGTTGACGGCAGATCTCAGGTGTCTATAATTCGCCCCACTTCCGGCGCAGTCGAAACGGAAAACTCCTTGGTAAACAAAGAGTTACGCAGTTTTCGACAGCAGGTGCTTCAGTTCATCGAAGCCAAAAGGAAGTTGAAAAAGAGGTGTTGACAGCAGCGTGTAACGCTGTAGAATTCGCCTCCCGCTGACGAGAGATCTGAAGCGCAAGTGGTTGAAGTTGTTAAGGATTCCTTGAAAACTTCTGAAAAAAATCACTTGACAGCAAATGAGGCTGCTGTAGAATGCGCGCCTCGGTTGAGACGAAAGATCTTAACCAACCGCTCTTTAACAACTGAATCAAGCAATTCGTGTGGGTGCTTGTGGAGTCAGACTGCTAGTCAACAGATTATCAGCATCACAAGTTACTCCGCGAGAAATCAAAGATGTAACCAACGATTGCTGAGCCAAGTTTAGGGTTTTCTCAAAACCCAAAGATGTTTGAACTGAAGAGTTTGATCATGGCTCAGATTGAACGCTGGCGGCAGGCCTAACACATGCAAGTCGAGCGGATGACAGGAGCTTGCTCCTGAATTCAGCGGCGGACGGGTGAGTAATGCCTAGGAATCTGCCTGGTAGTGGGGGACAACGTTTCGAAAGGAACGCTAATACCGCATACGTCCTACGGGAGAAAGCAGGGGACCTTCGGGCCTTGCGCTATCAGATGAGCCTAGGTCGGATTAGCTAGTTGGTGAGGTAATGGCTCACCAAGGCGACGATCCGTAACTGGTCTGAGAGGATGATCAGTCACACTGGAACTGAGACACGGTCCAGACTCCTACGGGAGGCAGCAGTGGGGAATATTGGACAATGGGCGAAAGCCTGATCCAGCCATGCCGCGTGTGTGAAGAAGGTCTTCGGATTGTAAAGCACTTTAAGTTGGGAGGAAGGGCAGTAACTTAATACGTTGCTGTCTTGACGTTACCGACAGAATAAGCACCGGCTAACTCTGTGCCAGCAGCCGCGGTAATACAGAGGGTGCAAGCGTTAATCGGAATTACTGGGCGTAAAGCGCGCGTAGGTGGTTTGTTAAGTTGGATGTGAAAGCCCCGGGCTCAACCTGGGAACTGCATTCAAAACTGACAAGCTAGAGTATGGTAGAGGGTGGTGGAATTTCCTGTGTAGCGGTGAAATGCGTAGATATAGGAAGGAACACCAGTGGCGAAGGCGACCACCTGGACTGATACTGACACTGAGGTGCGAAAGCGTGGGGAGCAAACAGGATTAGATACCCTGGTAGTCCACGCCGTAAACGATGTCAACTAGCCGTTGGGAGCCTTGAGCTCTTAGTGGCGCAGCTAACGCATTAAGTTGACCGCCTGGGGAGTACGGCCGCAAGGTTAAAACTCAAATGAATTGACGGGGGCCCGCACAAGCGGTGGAGCATGTGGTTTAATTCGAAGCAACGCGAAGAACCTTACCAGGCCTTGACATCCAATGAACTTTCCAGAGATGGATTGGTGCCTTCGGGAACATTGAGACAGGTGCTGCATGGCTGTCGTCAGCTCGTGTCGTGAGATGTTGGGTTAAGTCCCGTAACGAGCGCAACCCTTGTCCTTAGTTACCAGCACGTTATGGTGGGCACTCTAAGGAGACTGCCGGTGACAAACCGGAGGAAGGTGGGGATGACGTCAAGTCATCATGGCCCTTACGGCCTGGGCTACACACGTGCTACAATGGTCGGTACAGAGGGTTGCCAAGCCGCGAGGTGGAGCTAATCCCAGAAAACCGATCGTAGTCCGGATCGCAGTCTGCAACTCGACTGCGTGAAGTCGGAATCGCTAGTAATCGCGAATCAGAATGTCGCGGTGAATACGTTCCCGGGCCTTGTACACACCGCCCGTCACACCATGGGAGTGGGTTGCACCAGAAGTAGCTAGTCTAACCTTCGGGAGGACGGTTACCACGGTGTGATTCATGACTGGGGTGAAGTCGTAACAAGGTAGCCGTAGGGGAACCTGCGGCTGGATCACCTCCTTAATCGACGACTCAGCTGCTCCATAAGCTCCCACACGAATTGCTTGATTCATTGAAGAAGACGATAAGAAGCAGCCCGAAATTGGGTCTGTAGCTCAGTTGGTTAGAGCGCACCCCTGATAAGGGTGAGGTCGGCAGTTCGAATCTGCCCAGACCCACCAATTTTGTGTGGGAAACGCCTGTAGAAATACGGGGCCATAGCTCAGCTGGGAGAGCGCCTGCCTTGCACGCAGGAGGTCAACGGTTCGATCCCGTTTGGCTCCACCACTACTGCTTCTGACGTATAAAGCTTAGAAATGAGCATTCCATCGAATCGATGGTGAATGTTGATTTCTAGTCTTTGACTAGTTCGTTCTTTAAAAATTTGGGTATGTGATAGAAAGATAGACTGAACGTTACTTTCACTGGTAACGGATCAGGCTAAGGTAAAATTTGTGAGTGACTCTTAAGAGTTTTGCGAATTTTCGGCGAATGTCGTCTTCATAGTATAACCAGATTGCTTGGGGTTATATGGTCAAGTGAAGAAGCGCATACGGTGGATGCCTTGGCAGTCAGAGGCGATGAAAGACGTGGTAGCCTGCGAAAAGCTTCGGGGAGTCGGCAAACAGACTTTGATCCGGAGATGTCTGAATGGGGGAACCCAGCCATCATAAGATGGTTATCTTGTACTGAATACATAGGTGCAAGAGGCGAACCAGGGGAACTGAAACATCTAAGTACCCTGAGGAAAAGAAATCAACCGAGATTCCCTTAGTAGTGGCGAGCGAACGGGGACTAGCCCTTAAGTGGCTTTGAGATTAGCGGAACGCTCTGGAAAGTGCGGCCATAGTGGGTGATAGCCCTGTACGCGAAAATCTCTTAGTCATGAAATCGAGTAGGACGGAGCACGAGAAACTTTGTCTGAATATGGGGGGACCATCCTCCAAGGCTAAATACTACTGACTGACCGATAGTGAACTAGTACCGTGAGGGAAAGGCGAAAAGAACCCCGGAGAGGGGAGTGAAATAGATCCTGAAACCGTATGCGTACAAGCAGTGGGAGCCCACTTTGTTGGGTGACTGCGTACCTTTTGTATAATGGGTCAGCGACTTATTTTCAGTGGCGAGCTTAACCGAATAGGGGAGGCGTAGCGAAAGCGAGTCTTAATAGGGCGTCTAGTCGCTGGGAATAGACCCGAAACCGGGCGATCTATCCATGGGCAGGTTGAAGGTTGGGTAACACTAACTGGAGGACCGAACCGACTACCGTTGAAAAGTTAGCGGATGACCTGTGGATCGGAGTGAAAGGCTAATCAAGCTCGGAGATAGCTGGTTCTCCTCGAAAGCTATTTAGGTAGCGCCTCATGTATCACTGTAGGGGGTAGAGCACTGTTTCGGCTAGGGGGTCATCCCGACTTACCAAACCGATGCAAACTCCGAATACCTACAAGTGCCGAGCATGGGAGACACACGGCGGGTGCTAACGTCCGTCGTGAAAAGGGAAACAACCCAGACCGTCAGCTAAGGTCCCAAAGTTATGGTTAAGTGGGAAACGATGTGGGAAGGCTTAGACAGCTAGGAGGTTGGCTTAGAAGCAGCCACCCTTTAAAGAAAGCGTAATAGCTCACTAGTCGAGTCGGCCTGCGCGGAAGATGTAACGGGGCTCAAACCATACACCGAAGCTACGGGTATCACCTTCGGGTGATGCGGTAGAGGAGCGTTCTGTAAGCCTGTGAAGGTGAGTTGAGAAGCTTGCTGGAGGTATCAGAAGTGCGAATGCTGACATGAGTAACGACAATGGGTGTGAAAAACACCCACGCCGAAAGACCAAGGTTTCCTGCGCAACGTTAATCGACGCAGGGTTAGTCGGTCCCTAAGGCGAGGCTGAAAAGCGTAGTCGATGGAAAACAGGTTAATATTCCTGTACTTCTGGTTATTGCGATGGAGGGACGGAGAAGGCTAGGCCAGCTTGGCGTTGGTTGTCCAAGTTTAAGGTGGTAGGCTGGAATCTTAGGTAAATCCGGGATTCTAAGGCCGAGAGCTGATGACGAGTGTTCTTTTAGAACACGAAGTGGTTGATGCCATGCTTCCAAGAAAAGCTTCTAAGCTTCAGGTAACCAGGAACCGTACCCCAAACCGACACAGGTGGTTGGGTAGAGAATACCAAGGCGCTTGAGAGAACTCGGGTGAAGGAACTAGGCAAAATGGCACCGTAACTTCGGGAGAAGGTGCGCCGGTGAGGGTGAAGGACTTGCTCCGTAAGCCCACGCCGGTCGAAGATACCAGGCCGCTGCGACTGTTTATTAAAAACACAGCACTCTGCAAACACGAAAGTGGACGTATAGGGTGTGACGCCTGCCCGGTGCCGGAAGGTTAATTGATGGGGTTAGCTAACGCGAAGCTCTTGATCGAAGCCCCGGTAAACGGCGGCCGTAACTATAACGGTCCTAAGGTAGCGAAATTCCTTGTCGGGTAAGTTCCGACCTGCACGAATGGCGTAACGATGGCGGCGCTGTCTCCACCCGAGACTCAGTGAAATTGAAATCGCTGTGAAGATGCAGTGTATCCGCGGCTAGACGGAAAGACCCCGTGAACCTTTACTATAGCTTTGCACTGGACTTTGAATTTGCTTGTGTAGGATAGGTGGGAGGCTTTGAAGCGTGGACGCCAGTTCGCGTGGAGCCAACCTTGAAATACCACCCTGGCAACTTTGAGGTTCTAACTCAGGTCCGTTATCCGGATCGAGGACAGTGTATGGTGGGTAGTTTGACTGGGGCGGTCTCCTCCTAAAGAGTAACGGAGGAGTACGAAGGTGCGCTCAGACCGGTCGGAAATCGGTCGTAGAGTATAAAGGCAAAAGCGCGCTTGACTGCGAGACAGACACGTCGAGCAGGTACGAAAGTAGGTCTTAGTGATCCGGTGGTTCTGTATGGAAGGGCCATCGCTCAACGGATAAAAGGTACTCCGGGGATAACAGGCTGATACCGCCCAAGAGTTCATATCGACGGCGGTGTTTGGCACCTCGATGTCGGCTCATCACATCCTGGGGCTGAAGCCGGTCCCAAGGGTATGGCTGTTCGCCATTTAAAGTGGTACGCGAGCTGGGTTTAGAACGTCGTGAGACAGTTCGGTCCCTATCTGCCGTGGACGTTTGAGATTTGAGAGGGGCTGCTCCTAGTACGAGAGGACCGGAGTGGACGAACCTCTGGTGTTCCGGTTGTCACGCCAGTGGCATTGCCGGGTAGCTATGTTCGGAATAGATAACCGCTGAAAGCATCTAAGCGGGAAACTAGCCTCAAGATGAGATCTCACTGGGACCTTGAGTCCCCTGAAGGGCCGTCGAAGACTACGACGTTGATAGGTTGGGTGTGTAAGCGCTGTGAGGCGTTGAGCTAACCAATACTAATTGCCCGTGAGGCTTGACCATATAACACCCAAGCAATTTGCGTCGAAAGGCCAGATTGCGGTGTGTGAAGACGAAAGAACCGAAAGTTCGTATCTCACAAAAACACCGAAAGCTGTCACATACCCAATTTGCTGAAGCGAGGCCATCTGGTCACGACTCAGTACCCGAATTTCTTGACGACCATAGAGCGTTGGAACCACCTGATCCCATCCCGAACTCAGCAGTGAAACGATGCATCGCCGATGGTAGTGTGGGGTTTCCCCATGTGAGAGTAGGTCATCGTCAAGATTAAATTCCGAAACCCCAATTGCGAAAGCAGTTGGGGTTTTGTTTTTGTGCGTGAAGAAAAGAGGGCTGGTTGTTGCACATTTCGCACAGTTATTTTCAGCCCATGGCACTAGAATAGGTCCAACTTTTTTAGAGTCAGAGCGCTTATGCCGGATTCGGTTGACGCCAAAGAGCTGTCAGAATTACCACTGGACAATCTGGTTGCCTGCCATGAGTGCGACTTGCTCATGCGCAAACCCGAACTCGCCCATGGCGAAAAAGCCTTGTGCCCGCGCTGTGGCTACGAGCTTTATGCCCATCGCTACAACGTCGTACAACGCAGCCTCGCGTTGGTCATCGCTGCCCTGTTGTTGTTTATCCCGGCGAACTTTTTACCCATCATGCAACTCAATCTGCTCGGGCAGTCTTCGCACGATACTGTCTGGAGTGGTGTTGTCGCCCTTTTTGACAGCGGCATGCAAAGCGTTTCAGTGGTCGTGTTCCTGTGCAGCATGGGAATTCCGCTGCTCAAGCTGCTGTGCCAATTAGCCGTATTGTTGAGCATCCGATTTAATGTCGGGCGCAGCTACGGCTTGTTGCTCTATCGCATTTATCACCACATACGAGAATGGGGGATGCTCGAGGTTTACTTCATGGGCGTACTCGTGGCGATCGTCAAGCTGGCAGATATGGCAGCAATCACCGTAGGCCTCGGCCTGGCGTGCTTCATTGGTTTGTTGCTTATTCAAGTCTGGCTGGAGGTCGTCATGTCGCCTCACCAGATCTGGCAAGCGTTATCAGGAGAGGATGCCCATGCGGGCGATTGATGCAGGCATTCTGATTTGCAAGGAGTGCCATGAATTGAACAGGCAGGAAGCCGATACCGATGAGCAAGTCTGTACGCGCTGCGGAGCGCTGGTGCATGCCCGCACCCCGAATAGCCTGGTGCGGACCTGGGCATTGCTGATTACCGCCGCCATTCTCTACATACCGGCCAATTTGTTGCCGATCATGACCGTGAACTCCCTGGGCAAGGGAGCGCCCAGTACGATCATGGCGGGTGTGATCGAGTTGGTGCACTACGGGATGTTCCCCATTGCGGCCGTGGTGTTTATCGCCAGTATCCTGGTGCCCACCTTCAAACTGGTGGGTATCGCGTTGCTGCTGTTTTCCGTGCAGCGCCGCCAACCACTTTCGGCGCGCCAGCGTATCTGGATGTACCGCTTCATCGAGTTCATCGGCCGTTGGTCGATGCTCGATATCTTTGTGATCGCCATCCTGGTGGCGGTCGTGAATTTTGGACGGCTTGCCAGCATTGAAGCCAATCTTGGCGCCATCGCGTTCGCCACGGTGGTGATACTGACGATGCTTGCCGCTGTAACTTTCGATCCCCGACTGATTTGGGATAACACGGAGTCGGACGACGACCATGACTGATTTGCCTGTAGCGAAAACCCGACCGGCCTCGAACTGGTCTGCCATCTGGGTGTTGCCCCTGATTGCCTTGATCATTGGCGGCTGGCTCGGCTGGCGTGCTTACAACGAGACCGGCATCGAGATTCAGGTGCGCTTTGAGAGTGGCGAAGGCATTCAGGCCAACAAGACGGAAGTCGTCTACAAGGGCATGCCGGTCGGCAAGGTCAAAAGCCTCAAACTCGATGATGAGGGCAGTTCCAAGGGGGTGATTGCCAGCATCGAGATGAACAAGGACGTAGAGCCATACCTGCGCACCAGCACACGTTTCTGGCTGGTCAAGCCGAGCGTGACGCTGGCTGGTATCACGGGCCTGGAGACGCTGGTTTCGGGCAACTACGTTGCGATCAGTCCTGGTGAGGGGGAACCGGTTCGCAAGTTCAAGGCCCTGGCTCAGGAGCCACCGCTATCCGATGCCCAGCCGGGTCTGCACCTGACCATCAAGGCTGATCGCCTGGGCTCGCTGAACCGTGGCAGCCCGGTGTTCTACAAACAGATCAAGGTGGGCCAGATCAAGAGCTACGTGCTGTCCGAAGACCAGAGCACCGTTGAACTCAAGGTGTTCATCGAGCCGACCTACGCCAAACTGGTGCGCAAACACACACGTTTCTGGAACGCCAGCGGCATCAGCATCGACGCCAATCTGTCAGGCGTGAAAGTGCGCAGCGAGTCGTTGGCCAGCATCGTTGCCGGTGGTATTGCGTTCGCTACGCCTGAGAACCGCAAGGACAGCCCGCCTACCGATCCGAGCCTGCCATTCAGGCTCTACGAAGACTTCGATGCAGCCGCGGCCGGCATCCGGGTCAAGGTCAAGCTCAGCGACTTCGAAGGCTTGCAGGCCGGTCGTACGCCGGTGATGTACAAAGGCATTCAGGTCGGCAATCTCAAGGCGCTGAAGGTCGATCCCGATCTGTCCGGGGCCACCGCCGAGTTGACGATGGACCCGTTGGCTGAAGATTACCTGGTGGACGGTACGCAATTCTGGGTAGTCAAACCGTCGATTTCCCTGGCGGGGATTACTGGCCTGGAAGCGCTGGTCAAAGGTAACTACATCGCGGTGCGTCCCGGCGACAAGGGGGCCGCACCGCAACGTGAATTCGTCGCGCGTCCCAAGGCGCCACCGCTGGATCTGCGGGCACCGGGCCTGCACCTGGTGTTGTTCACCGAAAACCTTGGCTCGCTGGAGGTCGGCAGCCCGGTTCTCTATAAGCAGGTCAAGGTCGGTTCGGTACAGAGCTATCAGTTCTCGCGCACCAAGAAGCAACTGATCATCGGCGTGCACATCGAGAAGGAATACGAGGATCTGGTCAACGCCTCGACACGCTTCTGGAATGCCAGCGGCATCACGCTCACGGGCGGATTGACCGGTGGGGTCCAAGTCAAGAGTGAATCGCTGCAAAGCCTGATGGCCGGGGGTATCGCCTTTGAAACCCCGGAAGCCAAGGCGCCGCTACAGAAGCGCATTCCGCGTTTCCGCTTGTTCGCCAACCATGACGACGCCACGCAAAAGGGCGAGTTGATCACCATCAAGGTTGATCGCGCCGATGGTTTGCGTACGGGCACGCCGATTCGCTTCAAGGGCCTGGATGTCGGCAAGATCGAGGACGTCGACCTGAGTGAGGACCTGCAATCGGTGCTGCTGACCGCGCGGATTTCGGAAGTGCCGGAGCGCATCGCCCGGATCGGCAGTCAGTTCTGGGTGGTCAAGCCTGAACTGGGGCTGATCAAGACCTCGAACCTGGAAACCCTGGTGACCGGGCAATACATCGAAGTAATGCCCGCTGCGAAAAGTCAGGGACCACAGAAAAGCTTCGTGGCCCTGGCCAGCCCACCTGAAGCTGTAAAGCGTGAAGACGGTTTGAGTCTGGTGTTGAGCGCTGCTCGTCGTGGCTCGCTGAAGGCCGGTGTGCCGGTGACGTATCGCGAAATCACCGTGGGCAAGGTGACCGGATATGAACTGGGCCAGACCGCTGATCGTGTGCTGATCCACATCCTGATCGAGCCGAAGTACGCCCCGCTGGTACGCAGCGGCACGCGGTTCTGGAACACCAGTGGGTTCGACTTCGATGTCGGCCTGTTCAGAGGTGCGACGGTGCGTACCGAGTCCCTGGAGACGATGATTCAGGGCGGTGTCGCCTTTGCCACACCGGACGGTGAGCGCATGGGCAGCCCGGCGCGACCGGAGCAGACGTTCGCGCTGTTCGACAAGTTCGAAGACGAATGGCTGACCTGGGCGCCGAAGATTTCGCTGGGTAAATAGTCTGAGGGTTATGTGGCGTCAGTGATGACGCCATCGCTGGCAAGCCAGCTCCCACAGGGGACTGGGTTGTTCCTGAAGAGGCCCTGAAGTTCACTGCAAAGCTAAATGACACACCTATGAAAAAGGCCGCGATCCATTGGACCGCGGCCTTTTTCATTGCCTTCGATTCAAGCGTCAGACCGCATCCAGCTCCGGTTCATCCGCTTGTTCGTTGACTGTCGCCTTCACCTGATCGTGACGACGGATGTACTTCCAGTCCGCCTCGTCGATGTAGATGCCGGCAGGGCCGCTGCCGCCTTCCAGGTCGATGGCGACACTGGCGCAGACCTGCGGCTTCACGCTCGCCAGGATCGGCACGAAGCCCAGTTGCAGGCTGGTTTCCAGCAATGCGGCCTGGTTCTTCTCGTCGATGTCCGCCGCCTCGTCCAGGTAGTACGGCAGACGCACGCGACCGGCCTGGTCACGGTCCATCAAGTGCAGCAACAAGTACATGTTGGTCAGCGCCTTGATGGTCATGGTGGTGCCGTTGGACGCCGCGCCGTCGATGTCGGTGTGGATCACCGGTTGGCCGTTGACCTT
Source organism: Pseudomonas sp. S2_H10 (assembly GCF_054668285.1). Classification (NCBI taxonomy): domain Bacteria; kingdom Pseudomonadati; phylum Pseudomonadota; class Gammaproteobacteria; order Pseudomonadales; family Pseudomonadaceae; genus Pseudomonas; species Pseudomonas sp. S2_H10. Next base: position 2,699,656 of record NZ_CP162754.1, on the reverse strand, counting down.
GGTGATCTCGAACGCCAGTTCGAACAAGTCCTTGAGGCCGAGCTGGTTGTGGTTGGCCGCCACCAGCCGCGCCAGGTATTCCTTGGCTTCTTCGTTCTTGTTGTCCTGCTCGGCGCTTTGGCTGAGGTCGAACACCGACAGGGTTTCGCCTTCTTCGTACTGACCGGCGCTGTGGATGATCTGGTCGATGTGCTTGAGCGCTTCCTTGTTCGGCGCGAGCACGATGCGGAAGCTTTGCAGGTTGGACACCTGGCGTTTGTTGATCTCGCGGTTGAACAGTGCCAGTTGGTGTTCGAGGCTGTCGTAGTCGCTGCGGATGTTGCGCAGGGTCCGGGCGATGTCCGTCACGGCGGCACGGCGAGCCTTGCCCAAGGTCAGGGCTTCGTCGGTGCGGTGCGCATAAGCGTTGATCAGCAGTTGCAGGCGACGCTCCATATCGTCTTCGCTGTCGAACTTGGCCACGCCCTTGAGGCGCACCTGGGCGTACAGCGCTTCGATCTGGCCGTCGGCGCGCAACAGGCCCTGCCAGCTGTCCTGATAGTCATTGAGCAGCGGCAGCAGGTTGTCCATCGAATCGTCGATCGGGTCCATGAACGGTGTGCCGAACGGCAGGTCCGCCGGCAACAGCTGACGGCGGCGCAGGGCGTCGTCGAGGGTGCGTTGCTTGGCTTCCATGTCGCCGATCTGACGGCCGACCAGTTGCAGCTTGGCCGACAGTTGCTGGACGCGCTCGGTAAAGGCGTCGCTGGAACGCTTCAATTCGTCCTGTGCAGCCTCCATCTGCGCCAGTTGCTCGAGCTTGTCGCCTTCCTCGGCGCTCAGGGTTTGCGCGCGACGGAAGTCTTCCAGGGCTTTTTGTGCGTCCAGCACTTGCTGGTACAGCGCTTCGGTCTGGGTCTTGCTCGCGGCGCGGTCGGCGGCCACGGCCTGCTGGGTCTTCAGTTGCTTGAGTTCTTTGTCCAGGCGTTCCTTCTGGTCGCGCAGGGCTGCGCGGTCAGCCAGGGCCTGCAATGCCGGCGGCTCGATGTGGGAGATGTCGATGGACAGGCCCGGTACTTCGAAACGCTCGCCTTTGAAGCCGTCGAGGATCAGCTCCACGGATTTTACCCACTCGCCGTCGTCGTCGAGGGTGATGCCGTGTTCACCCAGCGGCAGGCTGAACAGTGCGCTGTTGAACAGGCGCATCAGGCGTTCGACGTCTTGCTGCGAAAACTCTTCGCGCAGGCGGGCATAGCTGTTGTTGTCGGCGTGATCGAGTTGCTGCTTGACCGACTTCAGGCGTTTTTCCAGATCCCGCAGACGCTCCTCGAGGTCTTCGGCGCTGAACTGTCGGGACTGCGCCAGCGCGCCGGCCAGTTCGTCGTGAGCGTCCTTGGCGGCCAGCAGTTGCTGCTCCAGCACCTTGACGTCATCGACCAGGGCAAAGCGATGCTTGAGCACCGCCAGTTCGCCGAGCCAGCGCTGGATGCCAGTGATTTCCCGCTCCAGGCGCATCAGTTCCTGAGTGCCGCCGCGCTGGTCATTTTGCAGGGCGTCCTGCTCGTTGCGGTAGTGCTCGGACTGAATGGTCAGCTCTTCCTTGCGCGCACTGGCGTAGTCCGACCAAGTGCCGAGCAAGGAGTCGAGCAGGGGAGAGATCCGGTGCAGCTTGCCGCGCAGGATGTCGCGTTGCTTCACACCGTTGGCCAGGGCTTCGACCAGCGGGCCGGCGGCGACCAGCGAGTTGTAGTCCTGCTCCATGCGGCGCACATCGCGGAAGGCTTCTTCGCACGCGGCAATGTAATCGACGCTGCCGGAACGCAGGCTGTGTTCGAAGGCATCGAGGAACAGTTGCTTGAGCTTGGCCGCGGTGATTTCGCGCATGTGCAGCAGGTTGATGAACAACGCGCGGAAGGTCTTCAGGCTCTGCTCGCTGGTGGAGCGCAGCGGGATCAGCGTCAGGTCCAGCGGGATCGAGGTGTGGCCACCGACCAGCAAACGGCGCAGTTCATCCGGCTTGAGCTCGTAGGCTTTGAGGCCTTCGCGTTCGAGGTTGGTGAACAGTTCTTTCTGGCGCAGGCAGGTGTCGTTCTTCTGGTAGTGGGCCAGGTCCAGTTTGCCCGCGTAGGCAAAGAACTGGTGACCGAAACCACCCCCCGGGCCGCGACCGACTACACCAATCACGTGCGGGCCGTGGGGCAGGTTCACCTCGACCAGGATGTAGCTGGTGTCCGAGGCGAAGTAGAAGCGCCGGGACTGCTCCAGGCTGTACTTGCCGAAGCTCATGTCCGACATGCGCGCCAGGATCGGGAACTGCAAGGCGTTGATCGAGGCGGATTTACCGAGGTTGTTCGCGCCGTACACCGACAGCGGTTCTTCCAGCGGGAACAGGCCGAGGCTGTAGCCGGCGGTGTTCAAAAGGGCAAAGCGGCGGATGCCGTAACGTTCCTTGCTCATGCGTCGAGCTCCTGTTCTTCGGCAATGGCGCGGGCCAGGGCGTCTTCTTCGCTTTCATCGGCAAACTCCGCCAGGTCGAGCGGGTCGTCGGTCTGCAGCAGTTTTTCGTCGCTGTCTTCGTCGATCAGCACCGGCACTGGCAGCGGCAATACGCTGTGCAGGCTGGCGGCCAGGTCGCGGTCCTGCTGAACCGACAGGCAGACGTCGAGGAAGCGGTGCATCGGCGGCAGGAAACGGTAGATGCCGTTTTCTTCGCTGGCGAAACCGAGTTGGGTCATGCGGCGCATGATCTTTTCTTCGAGCTCGTCCTGGGTCTGCACTTCGGCCTGGATGAACAGGTCACGGTATTTCTCCAGCAGCGACGGCAACTCATCACGCCCGAGACTGCCGCCGTCGAGCACGGCGATCGGGTCGCGGCCCTGGTCGGCCAGGTGTTCGACGAGGATGAAGGTGAACAGCGCCAGACGCTGGGCGGTCTTGTTCACCGCCGCGGCCGCGAGGTCCGGCACGAAGTAGTAGAAGCCGCGGGTGTCGCAGACCAGTTCAAAGCCCAGGGCCTTGAACAGCGTGCGGTACTGGTCCTGGAAGTTCGACAGTTGCGCGTACAGCTCCGGATCGCGGCGGCTGACGTGGTAACCCTTGAACAGCTCGCGAAAGATCGGCGCCAGCTGAGACAGTTCGGAAAGATCAAGATGCATAGGGAGTGCTCGCAGAATCCTCGGAGGCGTCGCTGACCGAGAGCAGGGCGAAGGAGCGCAGGCTGACCTGGTGCTCGTGAGTATGGTATTCGCGGCGTTCCAGACGCTCGCGCTTGAAGCGTTTTTCCCGCGACAGGCGCGAGAACCAGTACAGCAATTCGTCGGTGGCGCCGTCCGGCTCCTGCTCCAGCAGCCAGGTCATCAGGTCCGGCATCGGCAGGGCGTCTTCGCAGCGTTCGAGCATTTCCCGAACCGTGCGTGGCGCCCGTGGCGCTTCGCCTTTTTGGGTCTTGTGCGCCTTGGGGAAGCGCGCCGGTTTCGGTTCGAAGCGTGCCAGGGCATAAACATAGGCTTCGACCTGACTGGCGCTGCCGAGGAAGGTGCTTTGCGGGCGAGTGAACATCGGCATCGCCGCTTGTGGCACGGCGTCGATGCCCTTGCGACGGATCATCGACAGGGCCAGCGCCGCGCCACGGGTCACGGCGTTGTGCCGGCGCGCTTCTTCACGCAGCGGCAGCAGCAGTTCGCGGGCATGACGCAGGGTCAGTTGGGCGCTGGTCTGCATTTCGAGGATGCGTGCGTGGGTGCGCAGCAGCATGTCGTCGTCGACCAGATGGCCGAGGCGCTGCTGCTCGCTGAGCATCTTCAGCAGGACCGTTTCGACCTTGCGCACGCCTTGTTCGAAGGCGCCGTCGGCGTTCACCAGATCAATCATCGGCTCGACGTATTCGTCCCAGGTCGCCAGCACTTCAGCATAACGCTGGCGCAACGGAATCTGCCGGTCGCTGGTTTTCGCCCGTTCGGCGACGGCCACCAGTGCCTGTTCGTCGTTATCGAGTTTTTTCAGCACGTCACGCACGCGCATGTCGAGCAGACGCAGCTGGCGGGCGAGGTCATTGCCGTCGCGGATGTCGAACGCGTCCTGGATATAACCGGCCAGACGCTCCAGGTGGCGCAGGTAGGCTTCGATCTCCAGGCACAGGCCCAGACGGTGTTCACGGCGCAGATAGGCGAGGAAGTCGTGAATCTGCGCATTGAGCTCGAAACGGTTCGGGCTTTTGGCCACGGGAACCAGGATATCGAGGCGAATCCACACATCCAGCAGGCTGGTGATGTCCTGCGGCGTACTGTCGAGTTGCTGGGCGGCCAGTTGCGTGCGCAGTTCGTTGAGGCTCAGTGTGCCTTGGTCGAAGTGCTCGCACAGTGGCTCCAGAAGTGCCCAGTGTTCAGCGAGGGCGCGCAAGACGCGCTTGGGTTCGATCATCGGAATGGCCGGCTGGTTGGCGATTAAAAGCCGCGATTGTACTGCATCGGGCGCGATGCGATTCAATCCCGGGACGGGCTGTCGCATTCTTTCGATAAAGAGCATCGGTCGAGGCTATCGATCAACAGCAAGCGATCTTGAGCGAACGGCGGTAGAATCAGCGCACTTTTAGTTATCCACAAGTGGCCGACCTTTGCTTATCGAGTCCCGTCGTCGCGCTTATCTGGCCGCCATGCAGGTGGTCAACTGGCTGCCGCGCACCGAATTGCCCTTTGCCGCGCCGTCGCGGCCCGAACTGCTGGAGATCCCCGAGCCGGTTGTAGTCGCGCCTGTCGTACCGGCTGTCGTGGCTGAAGCATCCGTGGCACCGGTGGTCAAACCGGCCGAGCGGGTGAAGATCGAAGTGCCGCGGCCATCGTTGGCAAGCACGCGCACCGGTGCCAAGCCGGTGGAAGAGGCCGAAGAGGCGCCGGTCGTGGTCAAGGCGCCTGTCGTGCCGCCACCGCGTTTCGCCCTGCAGCTGCTGCGGGCCGGGCGCTGCCTGCTGCTGGTGGAGTTACCCACAGGCGAACCCTTCCAGACCCGTGACCCTGCTTACCTGTTGCTCAAGGACATGTTGCGCGCCGCCGGTCTGTCCGACAGCCCGCAGATCGTCGGTGAGCCGGTACGCTGGCCGCTTCTGGTGCGTGGCACGATGGATCAGGGCCCGGAAGCGGCCCGTGACTTTGTGCAAGGTTTTCTCTCGGTGCGCATGGAAGAAACGCCATGCGCCTGCCTGTGGCTGATCGGCCTGCCCGCCGTGCGGTTTGCCGGCGAAGCGGATGCCGAGGCGTTCAATCGTGAGTTGCAGATCGAAGGACTGGGCTCGGCCTGGGCGGTGCCGGGCCTGGAATTATTAATGGATGAGCCACAGCGTAAGGCTGATGTCTGGCAAGCCATGCGTCGGCTGATGGCGCGCTGGAAAGAATCGAATGAGTGACGCTGTATCGTTTCGCCCGATGACCGAGGCGGACCTGGAAACCGTGCTGAAAATCGAATACGCGGCCTACAGCCATCCCTGGACCCGCGGGATTTTCCTCGACGGCCTGGGCAAGTATCAGATCTGGCTGATGTTCGAAGGTCAGCAGCAGGTGGGCCACGGCGTGGTGCAGATCATCCTCGACGAGGCGCACCTGCTGAACATTACGGTCAAGCCTGAAAACCAGGGCCGTGGCCTGGGGCTGACCCTGCTCGAGCATTTGATGTCGATTGCCTACAAGGCCGACGCCCGGGAGTGTTTCCTGGAAGTGCGCGACAGCAATACCGCGGCGTTCAAGCTGTATGAGCGATATGGTTTCAACGAGATCGGCCGGCGTCGGGATTACTACCCGGCGGTGGGTGGGCGCGAAGATGCGGTGGTCATGGCCTGCACTTTGGTGGATTGAGCTTGAAGCTCTTCGCTAGCAGGCTAGCTCCTACAGAGATTTGTGTCGTAGATAAAACCTGTGGGAGCGAGCTTGCTCGCGATGAGGGCCTGACAGACACCGAAGATCAGCGCTTGCCGTCCATCGGATCGCGCCGCGCCAGTTCCGCTTCATCCAGGCCATTACCGCCGCCAATATCGTCCTCATCGACGATGCTCAGGTCCCAATCCGCGCGACTGTTATTACCCGCTTCCCGGGCATCCCGGGCACCATCTTCACGGATCAGGGTTTCCGGGCTCATGTCGTCGTCGGTAGGTTGATGGTCGCCGGTCGAGGCGCCGGTCAGGCCCGCTTTACGTACGCGCTGGCCTGGCATCAACTGCTCGCGCTCGCCGTCCGGCAGTTCGTCACCGATCCTGGCGCTGGGTTCTTCGGTTTCGAAATCCAGCTCGCGCACCGAACCCATGCGGTCTTCGTTGTCATCGATGGGTTCCGGTTGCACCGCATCGTACGGACGTCGTGAATCATTCATGGTAATTCCTCATACTGTAGGCCTTACTACGGTTGACCCACGTGGCTACCGAGAATTCAACCGGCATGGAGCCCCGTGTTCCGGATCAGGAAAGCATCTGCATTTCGCGCGTGACCCCGACGGACGGTTGTCAGTCAAAGCTGCGCATCATTCTTGAGGCTTCATTGCATGAACGAATTACAAGATCTGATTGATAACAACGAGCGTTGGGCCGCTGCGATCAAGGAGGAAGATCCTGACTTCTTCGCCAAGCTGGCTCGCCAACAGACCCCGGAGTTCCTGTGGATCGGCTGTTCCGATGCCCGGGTGCCGGCCAACGAGATCGTCGGCATGTTGCCGGGTGATCTGTTCGTACACCGTAATGTGGCCAACGTCGTGTTGCACACCGACCTCAACTGCCTGTCGGTGATCCAGTACGCGGTCGATGTACTCAAGGTCAAACATATCCTCGTCACCGGCCACTATGGCTGCGGCGGCGTGCGCGCCTCGATGCAGGATCGCCAGTTCGGCCTGATCGACGGCTGGCTGCGCTCGATTCGCGACCTGTACTACGAAAAGCGCGAAGAGCTTGCCAAGTTGCCGACCGAAGAAGAGCGGGTCGACCGTCTCTGCGAGCTCAACGTGATCCAGCAGGTGGCTAACGTCGGGCATACCAGCATTGTGCAAAACGCCTGGCACCGCGGGCAGAGCCTGTCGATCCATGGCTGCATCTACGGTATCAAGGACGGCCGCTGGAAGAGCCTGAACGCCACCATCAGTGGTTTCGAGCAACTGCCGCCGCAGTACCGCCTGCGTCCGTTCGAACCCCTGTAAATCCCTTCAGTACCGACTTTGCCGACGCCACTGTTGCAAAAACAGCTGGCCGTCGGCGTTCGGCGCTTCATCGTAACCGGTGATCCAGCCCCGGCAGTTGTACGAGCCGCAGCGGCAGGCGAACTGGCGCTGCAGTTGGTCTTCCGTGGCGGCGTAATCCATCGATAGCCAGTCACCCTTGTGAATGTCTTTCAGCGCCCATAACCACAGCTCACTCAAGTCGAGAAACACGTTCGGGTCGCACGAGTGGCGCAGCAGCCCGCAGAAGTGTGGGTCATGGACATGAACATCCCGGGCCAGTTGCCGGGTATGTCGGCCGCGACCGGGCAGCAACCGCCCCGATACCCGGCAGATCCGGCTTATGCGGGGAAACTCGCGCAGCGCCGCCGCAGCCATGGGTGCGCCTTGGTCGTTCGAGAGAATCTCGAAATCGTCCAGGGATGGATATCCGAGGTGAAGGGGGAGCTCCACAAAAGGGTAAATACCCTGCGGCGCTGGTGCGAGAGACTTGCGCAGTGCATCGGCTTTCATAACGGTCCCTGTCGGCTGGGGGCTGCGACTTCCATCGGCTGACGATCCTGTCAGTGCTGCAGCACATGGGTTACGGCCCAAGCCTCTCGCAGATATCGTGGGCGGTCTACTGTCATAACTGACAGATGGACTGCCAATGGCCGGTTTACAGCGGTGGAGCCGGCAGGGCAGTGGCGGGCGCAGGCGCCTTGAGCTGTTTGAGCTGCAACTGGATCGCCGCCGTCGAGCATTTGCCCGCCGCCTGTCCCGGCGTCAGGTTGCGAATCGAGATGTAGAACAGCGCGCAGGTTTTTTCCTTGTCGGCCACTTGCCAGGTTTGCGTGCAGGTTTTCAGCTCGACATCGGCATTGCTGTCCGGTTGGCGGCCCATGACGGCCTGCCAGCACGCGGCACTCAGATCCTGACCCATGACTTTCAGCCCCGCCGCATCGGCCTTGGCCTTGGCATCAGTGCCGGAATAGCTCGCCGGGTCGGCGGCGTACCAGATATAGCTCGGGTGGTTGGAACCCAGCACCCGCACTTTCACCCCGTCACTCGGGCTGATCGTCGCCAGGCCCAGCACGTTCACGCTCGCCCCGTATTGTTGCTTGAGCCAGTTACGTACCGGAGTGCCGAAGGCCACCATCGGCAAGGTCTCACCGTTGGCGTGCAGGCTGACGTTTTTGACCATGGTGGTCTGGTAATCGTTGAAGTAGCTGTAGACGCCCTCCAGGTCCTTGCCGGCGTTGGACGGGGCGGCGATAGGGGCGATGTCGATGATGGTCTGGAAGGCCGGTGTCTGCTCGGCCGGGATGCCATTGGCGGTGAGCAGCGTGGCCCAACGATCGGTGGTGGCGGACTTCAGGTAATCCTGGGCCTGGGTCAACGAATAGTCGGGCGGGAAGTGCAGCAGCTCGACACTTTTGCGGTTCTCCAGGGCCATGCCCAATGGCAGGAACAGGTTCCAGCTGTACGCCCACTTGCCGTCGGCATTTAGTTTGCTGGCGCCGTCATAGGCCAGGTCGCCGGCGTCTAGCAGCGCTGCCAAAGGCTTTTCGTAGCTGTCGGGCACGCCGATGATTTGCGCGTGGAGCTGACCATTGTCGGTTTTGACCAGAACCTTCGCATCCCCGTAGCCATCGCGCTGCACGCTCTGGGTCAGGTAATGCTCGACGGTTTGCTCGAGCGTCCAGTTGCGAAAGCAGATCACGCTGCAATTGTTGGGGTAGGCGAAGAGACGGGTAACGCGTTCGGTAGTGCCCAGCTTCAAATTGACATCGGCGTGGGCGATGGTGCTCAGGGTGAGGGCTGCGAGGGTGAGTGCCGCGAGTTTGACCATGCTCGGATCCTTTTCAGCGTATTAGACCAGCAGAACCGACGGGCAGAACAAAAAGGGCCGACATCACTACCGGCCCTTTTTCATGGTTACGGCATGACCGGCGGCAAATACGCCAGCGTCGTCCCCAGTGCCCACAACAACACTAGCACCAGTGGCGTGTGCACCAGCAACTGCACGAACGAGAAACCGATCAGGTCCCGCGCCTTCAGCCCCAGCACACCCAGTAACGGTAGCATGTAGAAGGGGTTGATCAGGTTCGGCAGCGCTTCGGCGGCGTTATAGATCTGCACGGCCCAGCCCAGGTGATAGTTCAGGTCGTTGGCCACCTGCATCACGTACGGGGCCTCGATGATCCACTTGCCGCCACCGGACGGAATGAAGAAGCCGAGGATCGCCGAGTACACGCCCATCAGCAGGGCATAGGTGTCGTGGGAGGCAATGCTGACGAAAAAGGTCGAGATGTGGTGCGCCAGGGTCTGCGCATCGGCGCCCTTGACCGTGGTCATCAGGGCGGCGATCGAGCCGTACAGCGGGAACTGGATCAACACGCCGGTGGTGGTCGGCACCGCACGGGAAACGGCATCCAGAAAGCTGCGCGGACGCCAGTGCAACAGGGCGCCGAGCATGATGAACAGGAAGTTGTAGGTGTTCAGCCCGGAAATCGCACTGATCGCCGGTTTGGTCGAGAACTCGTGGAACAGCCACCCGGCTGCCAGCAATACCAGCAGAATCGTCAGCAGCGGGCTGTGTTCCAGCCATTCGCCGGGGCGGGTGCGTGGTTGCAGCGGCGGCAGGTTGAAACTCGGATCGACACCACAGGCCTTGGCGTCACGCGCCGAATTCGGGCCGGGGGCGGTGGCGTAGGCGATGATCAGCGAGATCACGATCAAGGCCAGCAACATCACGCCCGACTGCCAGAGAAAGATCGTCTGGGTGAACGGGATCACCCCGGTGATCGACAGAATCGATGGCGGCAGGCTCGCCGGGTTGGCTTGCAGTTGAGCGGCCGATGACGACAGGCCCAGGGCCCATACGGCGCCGAGACCCAGGTACGCGGCGGCGCCGGCGGCACGGTAATCCATTTTCAGATCGGTGCGACGGGCGAGGGCGCGCACCAGCAGTCCGCCGAACACCAGGGACAAGCCCCAGTTCAGCAACGATGCGACCATGGAAATCAGGGCGACCCAGGCCACGGCAGAGCGGCCGTTTTTCGGGATTTTCGCCAGGCGATCGATCAGTTTCACCGCTGGCGGCGAACTGGCGACCACATATCCACCGATGACCACGAAGGCCATCTGCATGGTGAAGGGGATCAGGCTCCAGAACCCGTCACCAAAGGCCATGGCGGCGTCGGTGGGTTTGGCGCCCATGGCCATGGTAGCCAAGGCCACGATAATCACCGCCAGGGCAGCAAACACCCAGGAATCGGGAAACCAGCGTTCGGCAAAACTGGAGCAGCGCAGGGCAAAGCGGGCGGAGCGGCTATCTTCGATATCAGCGGCCACGGGGGGTACCTCGGATTTTTATGTTTGTTGTGGTCTTCGGGGCAGTAACCGCCCGTCTGGACAGACGCCAACATTAATTCAAGCCGAGGATTTTTGCGGGGCTGTTTTGTGGCTATGGGACTTTGGTCTAACGGGTTGTCCGCCGCTGCGTTTGCGTAGACCATGGGCGCCTTGGTTTTTGCCTGTGCCAGAGTTCTTTACATGACTGCCAACACCGATTCGCGCGCGGCACCCTTCAGCCGCTCGGACTACAAGACCCTCGGGCTCGCTGCACTCGGCGGGGCGCTGGAAATCTACGACTTCATCATTTTCGTGTTTTTCGCCCTGACCCTCAGCCAGTTGTTCTTCCCACCGGAAATGCCCGAGTGGCTGCGCCTGCTGCAAAGCTTCGGGATCTTCGCCACCGGTTACCTGGCGCGGCCGTTGGGCGGCATCCTGATGGCGCACTTCGCCGACCGTCTGGGGCGCAAGAAAGTCTTCAGCCTGAGCATCCTGATGATGGCGTTGCCCTGTCTGCTGATCGGGATCATGCCGACCTACGCGCAAATCGGCTATTTCGCACCTTTGCTGCTGCTGGCCCTGCGCATCCTCCAGGGGGCGGCGGTGGGCGGCGAAGTGCCGAGTGCCTGGGTTTTCGTCGCCGAGCATGCGCCGGTCGCCCATCGCGGCTATGCCTTGGGCTTCCTGCAAGCGGGGCTGACCTTCGGCTATCTGATCGGTGCCTTGACCGCAACTTTCCTGGCGCAGGCCTTCACCCCGCAGGAAATCCTCGATTACGCCTGGCGTTACCCCTTCCTGCTCGGCGGCGTGTTCGGGGTGATTGGCGTGTGGCTGCGTCGCTGGCTCAGCGAAACCCCGGTGTTCATGGCCATGCAGGCGCAGCGCGAGGCAGCCGGTGAGCTGCCGCTGCGCACGGTCTTGCGCGAGCATCGCCTGGCCATTTTGCCGGCGATGATTCTCACCTGCGTGCTGACGTCGGCCGTGGTGGTGTTCGTGGTCATCACCCCGACCATGATGCAGAAAACCTTTGGCATGACCGCCAGCCATACCTTCGCCTTGAGCGCGCTGGGCATCGTGTTCCTGAACATCGGCTGCGTGCTCGCCGGGCTGCTGGTCGACCGCATCGGCGCCTGGCGCACGGTGATGCTCTATAGCCTGCTGCTGCCGCTGGGCATCGGCGTGCTTTACAGCTGCCTGATCACAGGCGGCGACTGGATCGGCCTGGCCTACGCCGTGGCAGGGCTGGCCTGCGGGGTGGTCGGCGCGGTGCCATCGGTGATGGTCAGCCTGTTCCCGGCACGGATTCGCGTTTCTGGCATCTCGTTCACCTACAACATTGCCTATGCCGCATGGGCGAGCATCACACCGCTGTTGTTGATCGGTCTGATGCCGTGGAGCCCGTGGGTCTGCGTGATATTCAGCGTGGTGATGGGGACGGTGGGCGTGGTCAGTGCGGCGTACTTCGGTGTGCGTATGCCGAAAACTGCTGGCTGTTCGGCCGCTGGCGCGCATTGAATTTGGCGAGTCGTCACTATTTTTGTAGGACAATCCTGAAACACGCTTAAGTAAATGTTTCCAAGGCCGATGGTTAGGCTGCATATCGCTTTCTACCCCTGTCCATCGGTGCTTTCCCATGTTCAATAAACGCTTGAAGCAGGAGCTGTCGGCTCTTCGTGAAGAACTCTCCAGCCTCCAGCAAGTGAAGGAAAGTCTGGAAAGCGAGATGCTGGTGCTGACCCTCGACAGCGACGGACGGGTTCAGTCGGTCAATCAGAATTTCCTCGGCGAAATGCACTACAAGAGCGGCGACCTGATCGGCCGGCACATCGACGAACTCGTCCCGGATCACGTGAAGTCCGACGAATTCCACCAGCGCTTCAAGAATGCACTGACCCGTGGCGAGCATTTCGCTGGCGCGGTACGCCTGTTGCGCGGTACGGGCCAGGAAGCGTGGTTGCGTTCGATCCTGCAACCGGTGCGCTCGGCGGACGGGCGGATCAAGTGTTTTTCGATCTTCTCCAGCGACCTGACCCGCACCATCGAGGCCTCCCGCGAACACGAGAACCTGATCGGTGCGCTGGTGCGCTCCACGGCCGTGATCGAATTCGACCTCAACGGTAACGTGCTGACCGCCAACGACCGCTTCCTCAGTGGCATGGGTTACAGCCTCGCACAGATCAAGGGCAAACATCACCGCACCTTCTGCCTGCCGGAGGAGTACAACAGCGCCGAATACCAGAACTTCTGGCGTCGCCTGAACGGGGGCGAGTACGTGGCCGAGCGTTTCAAACGTGTCGACAGCCATGGTCGTACGGTCTGGCTGGAGGCGTCCTACAACCCAGTGGTCGATGCCAACAACAAGCTCTACAAAGTGGTGAAGTTCGCCACGGTGATTACCGATCAGGTCAATCAGGAACAGGCCGTGGCCGAGGCCGCCAACATTGCCTACAGCACTTCACAGCAAACCGACCAGAGCGCCCAGCGCGGTAACGCCGTGGTGACTCAGGCGGTGGACGTGATGCGCGACCTGGCCAAGCACATGCAGACCGCCGGCGATGGCATCGAAGCCTTGAACGAACAGTCGCTGGTGATCGGCACCATCGTCAAGACCATCAGCGGCATTGCCGAGCAGACCAACCTGCTGGCGCTCAACGCCGCCATCGAAGCGGCGCGTGCGGGCGAACAGGGTCGGGGTTTCGCCGTGGTGGCGGATGAAGTCCGGCAACTGGCGTCGCGCACCAGCCAGGCCACCGACGAAATCGTCCTCGTGGTGCGGCAGAACCAGGACATGGCGCGCAATGCCGTGGCACTGATGACCGACGGCAAACTCCAGGCCGAACAGGGCCTGGCACTGGCGGCGGAAGCGGGCACGGTGATTGTCGAGATCCAGGACGGTGCGCAGAAAGTGGTCAATGCGGTGGGGCAGTTTGCCAATCAACTCACCAACTGACCTGCGATCAGCTTTTGGTGGGCGCTACAATCGGCTCTTTTCCCCCAGGAGCAGACTTCCATGAGCGTTTCCCACCGTCGTCCGGTTCCCTTGTCCAAGGCTTATCGTCTGCTCAATCATGGCCCGACCGTGCTGGTCAGCGCGGCCCACGGTGGTCAGCGCAATATCATGGCGGCAGCCTGGGCCATGCCGCTGGATTTCGAGCCGCCGAAAATTGCCGTGGTACTGGACAAGTCCACCTGGACTCGCCAGTTGCTGGAAGCCGCGGGCACTTTTGTGCTGAACGTGCCTTGCGCTGCCCAGGCCGACATTGTGCAGACCGTCGGCTCGACTTCCGGCCTGGAATTGACCCAGGGCCAGGGCCGCGACAAGTTCGAGACCTACGACTTGCAGACCTTCACCGGCGAATCGGTCGATGCGCCGATGCTCGAGGGCTGCGTGGCCTGGCTGGAATGTCGCCTGTTACCGGAGCCGAACAATCACCAGCAATACGACCTGTTCCTGGCCGAGGTGATTGCCGCCCAGGCCGACGAGCGCGTATTCAGCGAAGGCCGCTGGCACTTCGAAGGGCAGGATGCCTTGCGCACCTTGCACCACGTCGCAGGCGGGCATTTCCTGAAGATTGGCGATCCGGTGGATGGCAAGACGCTGCAGGCCTGAGCCGATTGGCGCTCAAATCCACAGATCATTCTCGGCCGTACGTTCGCCACCTTCGCTGCCCGTGTTGAGCACACCCTTGGGTTCGATCAGCAGGAGCTTTACCTCCTGATCGGCGCAGGGTTTGTGTTCGACGCCTTTGGGCACCACATACATTTCCCCGGCGTTCAGCAGCACGTGGCCATCACGAAAATCGATGCGCAATCGGCCTTCCAGAACGATGAAGGTTTCGTCGGTATCGACGTGGTCGTGCCAGATGAAATCCCCCAGCAGCTTCACCACCTTGAACTGGTACTCGTTCATTTCGGCGATGACCCGGGGTGACCAGTGGGAATCGATCCGGCTGATTTTTTCAGCGAAGTTCAGGCTTTCGTAAGCAGTCATGGAACAGCTCTCGCGGTTGTTGGTGAACCCACGATAGCCAGCGGCTCGATGCGCTTCTTGTACGATTGTGCGTGGCTCAGCGGCGCTGCATCTTCATCCAGCGGGCCGGTGACAGGCCGTAGGTTTTGCTGAATTGCCGAGTCATGTGGCTCTGGTCGGTGAAGCCGGCGATCAGCGCCGCGCTGACCAGCGTCTGCCCCTGAATCAGCAGCGCGCGGACCATGTCCAGGCGCCGCATCGTCAGGTAGCGATAGGGGCTGGTGCCGAACAACAGGCGAAAATCCCGCGACAGGCTCCAGCGATCCCGGCCACTGTGCTGCGCCAGTTCATCCAGGGTCACCGTGCGATCAAGGGCGCTGTGGATGTATTCCCGGGCGCGCTGCGCAGCGACGTAGTCGAAAGCAGAGCGTTTGGTCGGGACACCGCCAACCGTGCTCAAGGCATGTGCCAGATCGAACAGCGCGTCCTGCTCTTCCAGCGGGTCGAGCGGGCAATCCAGGCTGCGCAGCAGCGCTCCCGTGGCGGCGAACAGGCGTGGGTCGTTCGACAGCCCGGTCTTGATGAACGGCAGCGGCTGACCGCCGAGCATCTGCTGGATCAGTGCGGGTTCGATGTACATCATCCGGTACTGGAAACCGGACTCGGTGCCGGCCTCGCCATCGTGGGCTTCGTCCGGGTGCAGCACGATCGTTTTGCCCGGCAGGCTGTGACGCCTGCCACCGCGATACTGAAAACTCTGCACCCCGGCCAGGGTGTGGCCGATGGCATAGGTGTCGTGGCGGTGAAGGTCGTAGCCATGGCCGGCAAAAAACGCCTCGAAACGCTGTAGCCCGCCGACATCGGGCGCGCGATGGAACCAGTCATTTCGGGGCAGTTGCTTGGCCATGGTGATGATTGTCTTTGGATCGATGTGCAACACGGTAACCCAGTCAGCGACTTCCTGTCTTCTGATCGGATGGCGGTTTGCCCGCTAGAAAACCAGGGGCAAATACTGCACTGTGGGGCGCATTCGCTACAGGTCCTTTTTTATTTGTCAGGATGAGGCCAGGTCATGAGCAAGTTGCGCGTGGGGATCATTTTCGGGGGCCGTTCGGCCGAGCATGAAGTGTCGTTGCAATCGGCGAAAAACATTGTCGATGCGCTGGATCGCTCGCGTTTCGAACCGGTGCTGATCGGCATCGACAAACAAGGCCACTGGCACCTCAACGACCCGTCCAACTTTTTGCTGAATCAGGAAAACCCGGCGCTGATTGCCCTCAACCAGTCCAATCGCGAATTGGCCGTGGTGCCGGGCAAGGCCAGCCAGCAACTGGTGGAAACCTCCAGCCAGGAAATGCTCGGCCACGTCGATGTGATCTTCCCGATCGTCCACGGCACCCTCGGTGAGGACGGTTGCCTGCAAGGCTTGCTGCGCATGGCCGATCTGCCGTTTGTCGGCTCCGATGTGCTCGGCTCGGCCGTGTGCATGGACAAGGACATCAGCAAGCGCCTGCTGCGCGATGCCGGCCTGGCCGTGACGCCGTTCGTTACATTGACCCGTGCCACGGCAGCACGCACCGGCTTCGCCGAGGTTCAGTCCAGGCTCGGTTTACCATTGTTTGTCAAACCGGCGAACCAGGGCTCGTCCGTGGGCGTGAGCAAGGTTACCGACGAGGCTGAATACAGCGCAGCGGTGGAGCTGGCGTTGAGTTTCGATACCAAGGTGTTGATCGAATCTGCCGTCAGCGGCCGTGAGATTGAATGTGCGGTACTCGGTAACGAAGAGGCCATCGCCAGCGGTTGCGGCGAGATCGTGGTGCGCAGCGGGTTCTATTCCTACGACAGCAAATACATCGACGACACCGCAGCAGAAGTCGTGGTGCCGGCCAACATCAGCGCCGAGGCGAGCGAGCGGATTCGCGCCCTGGCCGTAGAGGCGTTCCAGGTGCTGGGCTGCTCCGGCCTGGCCCGTGTCGACGTGTTCCTGACCGACAGCGGCGAAGTGCTGATCAACGAAATAAACTCGCTGCCCGGCTTCACCCGCATCAGCATGTATCCGAAACTGTGGCAGGCCACTGGCATGACCTACAGCGAGCTGGTGACGCGCTTGATCGAGCTGGCGCTGGAAAGGCACCAGGTTCGGCAGGAGTTGAAGATCAGTCGTTGAGCGGAGTTCTGGCAAAAGCTGAGCCCGATCAAACGTGCTTGACCGGTTTGATCAGGCTCTGGGCGGGTATCCCGAATAGCTCGTGCAGTTTCCAGATCATCGGAAGCGTCAACGCTCGTTTGCCATTGAGTACTTCATAAACACGATTTGTGCGGCCGATGGCAGGCGCAAGATCGGCAGCGGACAACCCGGACTGCTCCATCCTGAACTTGATCGCATCGATAGGATTGGGTAAGTCGACCGGGAAGTGCTTCGACTCATACGATTCGATCAGCGTAATCATGATGTCAAAGTAATCTCCCTCGGGAGTGCCAATTTCTGGTTCATTCTCAAACAGTGCAGACACGCTCTTGAGAGCGGCGCGGTAATCCTCTTCGGTGTGAATCGGGCGAATGTTCATGGGTTACTCCATTTCGACGTTATCAGCGTCGACTGCGTCGTACTGCTTGTGAGTTCCGACAAATTTTATGTACACGGCGCCAAAGCGATAGGCCACGGCGACTATCAGTCTGAAATCGTTACCCTTGATGTTGAACACGACTCTGCGGCTTTTGAGGGTACTGGCTGTAGCGAAGTGCAGCTTTATGTCGGTAGGTGTTCTCCAGGCTGCATTCCTTACCTCGTCAATCCAGGCCAACAAGGGTTGTTCCGCGCTCGGGTATCTCTCCCAAAATTGCTTCAGATGACTGATGGCGATGATTCTCATGGCATGATCCTAGTCCCATGGTGGGACTGACGCAAGTCTGTGGAGGCGCGGAAACTCTAACCAGGACGCAATTGTTTGTGGGTAGGAAAAAGCAGCGGGATCGAGGCGTCCTGGACTCTTTATCTATAAAAAAGGCCTACCTACCGGTAAGCCCTTTTTCATTCCAGCGTACGAATCAATCCCCCAACGCTTGCCCCTCACGCCGCGGATCCGCCCCGCCAGTCAGCGACGCTTTGCCTTGGGCGTCCTTGACCCGAACAATCGCCTGGGTGCCGCTGGTCATGTCGATCTCGCTCACGCTGTGCCCTTTATCCTTCAGCGCCTGAATCAGCGCGGGGCTGAACTGGCCCTGTTCCAGTTCGGTGGGGCCATTGCGGCTGCCGAAGTTGGGCAGGTTGATGGCCGCCTGGGCATCGAGGTTCCAGTCGAGCAGGCCGATGGCGGACTTGGCCACGTACTCGATGATTTGCGAGCCGCCGGGGGAGCCGACCGTGGCGAGGAACTCACCGCTCTGGCGATCGAAGATCAGGGTTGGCGCCATGGAGGAGCGCGGGCGTTTGCCGGGTTCGACGCGGTTGGCGACTTTCTGCCCGTTCTCCTCGGGGATGAACGAGAAGTCGGTCATCTCGTTGTTGAGCATGAAACCCTGAACCATGATGTGCGAGCCGAACGCCGACTCGATGGTGGTGGTCATCGACACGGCGCCGCCCGCGTCATCGA
The DNA here is from genome assembly GCF_054668285.1 of Pseudomonas sp. S2_H10. Classification (NCBI taxonomy): domain Bacteria; kingdom Pseudomonadati; phylum Pseudomonadota; class Gammaproteobacteria; order Pseudomonadales; family Pseudomonadaceae; genus Pseudomonas; species Pseudomonas sp. S2_H10. The sequence continues at coordinate 2,681,593 of NZ_CP162754.1, read as the reverse complement.
CGGCCACCACTTGCGAGGTGGAAATCCGCAGCGGCGAACGGTCCGGCGCGTAGGCCACCTGAATGCCCGGTGGAGTGCCGGGTTTGGCCGTGCCCATGCTGCGTTCGCCGATCAGCGCGGCACGGCTGGCGAGGTAGACCGGGTCGACCAGGCCTTTGACCGGCACCGGCACGAAGTCGGCATCGGCGACGTACTGAGCACGGTCGGCGTAGGCCAGGCGCTCGGCTTCCGAGATCAGGTGCACGGCTTGCGGGTCGGGTTCGATGCCAGCCGGGGCGGTGGTCTTGACCGGTTTCAGCGGCGCCAGCGCCAGGCGCTTGTCGCGAGCTTCCAGGGCTTGCAGGGTCCCGAGGATCTGCGCCACGGCGATCCCGCCCGACGACGGTGGCGGCATGCCGCAGACTTGCCAGCGCTTGTAGTCGGTACACAGCGGCGCGCGCTCCCTGGCCTGGTAATGGGCGAGGTCGCTCACGGACAAGCTGCCAGGGTTGACGTGCCCCTGCACCTTGGCCGCGATTTCTTCGGCAACCGGGCCTTTGTACAAGACATCCGGACCTTCGTCGGCGATGCGTTTGAACACGGCGGCCAATGCCGGGTTCTTCAGGTTCGTGCCGACGGCTTTGGGGCTGCCATCGGCATTGCGAAAGTAGGCCATCATTTCCGGCGAGCGCGGCATGGACGAATCCGCGGCGATCAACTGGTGCAGGCGCGGCGAAATGGCAAAGCCTTGCTCGGCGAGCTGGATGGCCGGTTCAAACAGCTGCGCCCAGGGCAGGCGTCCGTGTTTTTGATGGGCCAGTTCCAAAGCGCGCAGCACACCGGGTGTACCCACTGAACGACCACCGATCTGCGCCTCCTTGAAGCCCATCGGTTGCCCGTTGGCTTGCAGGAACAGCTTCTCGGTGGCGCCGGCCGGGGCGGTTTCGCGGCCGTCGTAGGTGCGCACGGCCTTGCCGTCCCAGAGCACGATCAACGCACCGCCACCAATGCCCGAAGACTGTGGCTCGACCAGCGTCAACACCGCTTGCATCGCAATCGCGGCATCGATGGCCGAGCCGCCCCGGCGCAGCATCTCCCGCCCGGCTTCGGCCGCCAGCGGGTTGGCCGCCGCGGCCATGTATTTCTCGGCGTGCTGAGTCTTCAGGTCGGTGCGAAAGCCCGAAGCGCTTTCCGGTGCGAGCGGTAGCGTCGGCACCGTAGCGTTGTTGCAGGCGGCCAGGTTCAAGGCACTGGCGAGCAGAAGCAGGGCAGACAGGCGATAGCGGCGCAAGGGGAGGGTTGAGAACACGTGGGGCACTCCGTCCGTTGGATCTGGGATCAGTGGACTTTATCGGCCGACCGGGAGGGACGCAAACCGGGTCCAGGGCACCGATGTTTTTGTCCTTCATCAATCGCAGGATTTTCTGTAGGGTCGTTGCCAACAGGCAGGCCAGAAGATCAACAAGAGGCAGACATGCAGACCGAGTTTCCCACCCAGCCGAGTTATCGCACTCAGCGCGAACAGTTCCTGGCGGCAGCGACTGCCGCAGGCGCAACGCTGACAGAATATACAAATCCGCTCACAGGACCGTTTGGCGAACAACTGAGCACCGACGTGGCGGTGCTGGGTGATCCGGGCGCCAAGCGGTTGCTGATCGCGCTGAGCGGCACCCACGGGGTCGAAGGCTTCTATGGCTCGGGCTGCCAGATCAAATGGCTGCAAGAGTTGGGCAAGCGCACCCTGCCGGCGGATGTCGCCGTGGTCATGATCCACGCCATCAACCCCTGGGGCATGGCGTGGTTGCGTCGGGTCAACGAAGACAACATCGACCTCAACCGCAATCACCTGGATTTCCAGCGGCCGCTGCCGGACAACCAGGCCTACAACGCCCTGCATGAAATCTATGCCTGTTCGCAGTTGCATGGCCCCGAGCGTGAGCGTGCCGATGCCTTGCTCGACGAGCAGATTCGCCTGCACGGCTGGCCAGCCGTCATGTCGATCGTCGAGGGTGGTCAGCATGCGCATCCCGACGGTCTGTTTTTCGGCGGGCTGGCGCCGAGCTGGTCGAACCGCACGCTGCACCAAATCATGCAAAAGCACATGGCGCATGCCGAGGTCGCCATGTGTTTCGACTTGCACACGGGGGCGGGCGAGTACGGTCATCCGATGCTGTTGACCATCACCGAGTCCGCCTATCCGGCGCTGCCCGATGCGCAGGCGATCTATGGCCCGTGGCTCTACAGCCTGCAAACCGGCGCCGACACTGTCAGCGAAACCGGCGTGGCCGCGACGGCAACCGGCTACACCTCGCAGGCGTTGATCAATGCGCTGCCACAGGTTCGGCTGATGCCTTTCGTCATCGAGTGCGGGACCTATCCCGGGCCGGACGTTCACCGGCATCTGCGTGATGACCACTGGCTGCATCTGCACGGTAATCCGAATGACGCGACAGGGCGCGGGATCAAGTTGAATCTGCTGGAGCAGTTCTACCCGGCGGACAGCGATTGGCAGGCGATGGTCTGGCTGCGCACATGGCAGATCTGGGAGAAGGCGTTGTCGGTATTGCCGACGGTTCGTCGCTGATCGAGGCAGGTATGCGGTGCAGGATTTCCCTGTCACCGCAGCGCACTTTTTTCGAGGCATAAAAAAACGGCCTACCTTGCGGTAAGCCGTTTTTAGTACTTGGTGGCTACACAGGGACTTGAACCCCGGACCCCAGCATTATGAATGCTATGCTCTAACCAACTGAGCTATGTAGCCAAGTGGCGCGCATTATTCACCGGTAACGGGGATGCGTCAAGCATAAATCTAAAATATTTCTCTACGCTTTCAACCGTTTATCAAAATCTCTCATCCAAGCAGTGGCGAAGGGCAGCGCTGGAACCAGCGGCTGGCCTGTTCGTACGCGTGGGCCAATTGCAGGACGGCGAAGTCGGCCTGGTGTCTGCCGATGATTTGCAGGCCCATGGGCAGGCCGCTGGCGTTGAAGCCGACCTGTACGTTGGCCACCGGGCAGCCGGACAAGGTGCCGGGAATCACCACCTCCATCCAGCGGTGATAGGTGTCCATGCTCACGCCTTCGATGGAGACGGGCCAGGCTTGGGTCTTGTCGAACGGGAACACCTGGGCGCTGGGCAGCAGCAGGTAGTCGTACTTTTCGAACAATCGGGAGATCGCCCGATACCAGTCGCTGCGCGTCACCGACGCGGCAAACACATCAGCGGCCGAGAGTTTCAGACCGTTTTCCACTTCCCAGCAGGCTTCCGGTTTCAACAAGGCGCGCTTTTGCGGGTCGGCATAGGTCGCGCCCAATGAGCCGGCAACCATCCAGTGACGCAGCGTGCGCCAACTGCTCCACAGCTTCTCTGGCGCGAATTCGGACTGAACGTGCTCGACGTTGCAACCCAGGCTTTCGAAATCAGCAAAGGCCTTTTCGCAGAGCGAGAGGATGCCTTTTTCCATCGGCAGATAACCGTTGAAGTCGCCGAGCCAGCCCAGACGCGTGCCTTTGAAGTCGCGATCCAGCGGTGCGGTAAAGGCACTTCCGGATTCGGCAATCGACAGCGGCGCCCGCGCATCGGCCCCGGCCTGCACCGACAGCAGCAACGCCGCATCGCGCACGCTGCGCGCCATGGGGCCTTCGTAGCCGAGTTGGTCGATGAACAGGTCGGCGCTGTCATCGAAGGGCACACGGCCCTGGGACGGACGAAAACCGAAGATGTTGTTGAACGCGGCCGGGTTGCGCAGCGAGCCCATCATGTCGCTGCCGTCGGCCACCGGCACCAGGTGCATGGCCAGCGCCGCCGCCGCGCCGCCGCTGCTGCCACCCGCGGTCTTGCTCGGGTCGTAGGCGCAACCGGTCGCTCCGAACAGCGGGTTGTAGCTTTGCGAGCCGAGGCCGAATTCCGGGGTGTTGCTCTTGCCGATGATGATCGCGCCGGCGGCCTTGATCCGCTCCACCATGATGCCGTCGCGCTCGGGGATGAAGTCCTTGTACAGCGGCGAACCCAGTGTGGTGCGGATGCCCCGGGTCAGGGACAAGTCCTTGATGGCGTGGGGCAGGCCGTGCATCCAGCCCCGGTATTGGCCTTTCGCCAGTTCGGCGTCGCGGATATCCGCCTGGGCCAGCAGGTCTTCCGGTGCCTGCAGGCTCACCAGCGCGTTGACCTGCGGGTTGAAGCGTTCGATATGGGCAAGATAAGTCTGCATCACTTCCCGGCAGGAAACCTGGCGCAGGCGGATGCGTTCGGCGAGCTCGTGGGCCTGCAGCAGGACCAGTTCGCTGATGTTGTTAGAGTTCATTGCAAGCGGCCTTTCAGACGGCTGGAAAAACGCCCCGCCATTGCGTCGGGGCGGTGGCGATCAACGCATCAGGTTGGTCCAGAGACGGTCGGCCAGGCGGATTGCACCTTCGCCGCAGGTCTTGCTGAACACCACTGGAGTACCTTCGGGAATGTGCAGTTCCGGCGCGTCCTTGAGGGCCGCGTCGAGGAAGGGTTCCACCCCCTTGATCGGGCTCTGGTGCTTGAGGAAGTTCTGGGTCATCGCCGCGTTTACAGGCTGGCTGAGGAACGCGATGAAGGCCTTGGCGTTCGCCGGGTTCTTGCTGCCGGTCGGGATGACCATGTTGTCGACCCAGGCCAGCACACCTTCTTTCGGGTACAGGTACTTCAGGCTCGGTTTCATCTCCCGGGCGCGCATCGACGAACCGCCCCAGAAGGTCGACATGTCGATTTCACCGGACGCCAGGTTTTCGCGGATCGAGCCAGCCTTGGAGCTGTAGGTCTTGACGAAGGGTTTCTGCGCCTTGAGCAGGGTCAGGATTTGCTGCATCTGCTTGGGATCTTCACTGCACAGCGGAATGTTCAGGTACAGGCTGGCCATGTCCACCACGTCGCTGACCGAGTCGAACATGTTGATCCGCCCTTGCAGCTCGGCCGGCGGCTCGTAAAGCACCTTGAGGCTGTCGGCAGGGCCCTTGTAGCGCTCGGTGTTGAGCACCACGCTGGTGGTGCCCCAGATGAACGGCACGGAATAGGCGCCTTCCGGGTCCCAGGTGGGTTTTTTCAGGTTGTCGACGACGCCGGCGTAGTAGGGCTCGTTGACCGGATCGAAACGCTCCAGCAGTTTTTCCTTGATCAGGATCGGCACAAACTGGTGGGACGGGATTGCCACGTCATAACCGGCACCGCCCTGTTTCAATTTGGCCAACAGGGTTTCGTTGGAATCGTAGGAGTCGACGGTGACTTCGATGCCGGTCTGCTTCTGGAATTTGGCGAGAATCTCCGGCGAAAAGTAACCGCTCCAGCTCACCACGTTGAGTTTTTCTGCGGCCTGAACGCTGCCGGCCATGGTCAGCGGCAGGGTCAGGAACAACGATGCGCCGATGCTTTTAATCCACTTGCTCATGCTATTTCCCCACAGTGCGTAGAAGGTTCAGGTTTTCTTTTTGCCCAGCAGATACGAAAGCGTGACGAACAGCACCGAGACACCGAGGATCAGGGTCGAGACGGCGTTGACGTCGGGTGTCACGCCCATGCGCAACAGGCCGAAGATGAAGATCGGCAGGGTGGTGGTGCCGGCCTGGGAGACCATCATCGAGATCACGAAGTTATCCAGCGAGACGATGAAGGCCAGCATCAGCCCGGAGAAAATCCCCGGCATCAGCAGTGGCAACGTGACCTTGCGGAAGGTCCGCCACGGGCCGGCATAGAGGTCGGCCGAGGCCTGTTCCAGGGACAGGTCCATGTCGTTCAGGCGTGCCCGAATCGGCAGGAAGGCAAACGGAATGCAGAACACCGTGTGCGCGATGATCAGGTTGCCGTAGCCCAGGGACAGGCCGATGGTGGAGAACAGCGCGAGGGTGGCGACACCGACCACGATCTCCGGCAATACCAGGGGCAACATGATCGCGCCCATCGACAATTGCAGGCCCTTGAACTTCGCACCCCGTGAAGTGCCGAGGGCGGCGAGGGTGGCGATGGCCGTGGCGACCATGCTGGCGCAGACCGCGATCAACAGGCTGTTGCCGGCTGCCTGGCGCAGGGCCTGGTTGGCGAACGCCGCGCGGTACCAGTCGAGGCTGAAGCCGGTCCACACCGTGGCCGACTGGTTGGCGTTGAACGAGAACACCACCAGCACCACGATCGGCGCGTAGAGGTACAGGTAGAACAGGAAGCTGAATCCGCCGAAGCCGGGGAAGTCCTGCACGCCCAGCGTATTGCGTTTGAACAGGCTGATCATCACGCACCTCCCTTGGCGATGCGCTGGCGCTCGGCACGCAGGGCATAGACCGTCAGAACCAACATCACCGCGGCCATCAGCACCAGCGAAAGCGCTGCGCCGAACGGCCAGTTACGCGCATCGCTGAACTGCCGGAAGATCAGGTTGCCGAGCATCATCCGGGTGCCGCCACCGAGCAGTTCCGGGGCGATCATCGCACCCAGACAAGGCACGAAGGTGAGGATGGCGCCGGCGATGATTCCAGGCTTGGCGATCGGCAACACCACTTTGCGCAAGGTCCGCAGGCGTCCCGCATAGAGGTCCTGGGCGGCCTCGAGCAGGCGGGTATCCATCTTTTCCAGCGTGGCGTAGATCGGCAGCACGACGAAGGGCGCGTAGGTGTAGACCAGCCCCAGCAGCACCGCACCGTCGGTGTAGAGCAGTTGCAATGGCTGGTCGATGACCCCGAGGCCCATCAGGCTGTTGTTGATCACCCCGGTGTTGCGCAGCAGCAGAATCCACGCATAGGTGCGGATCAGCAGGTTGGCCCAGAACGGCACTGTGATCAGGAAGATCAGCAGGCCCCGACGGTGCGCCGGCTGCATGGCCAGCCACACCGCGACCGGAAAGCCGATCAGCAACGTGATGATCGTGGTCAACCCGGCGATGCCGATGGAGCGCAGGGCGATGATCAGGTAGGAGTCGGCGAAGGCCAGGCTGTCGTCCAGTTGCCGCTCGAACAACAGCGAGGTGTAGGCGTCAGTGCTGAAGACCTTGTTCACCCCGCCGTAGGGGTTGGCTTCCATCAGCGAGTAGCCGATGACGATCAGGATCGGCACGATCAGGAACAGGCCGATGGCGGTCAGCGCCGGGCTGACCCCGAGGAAACTCTGGAAGGCCCGCCGACGTTCCAGGGTATTGGCAATCGGTAAAGCGTGCATGGCAATTCCTCGTGCTCAATCGTGCAGGACGCTGGCGCTGCCCTGGTCGAACAACAGACCGGCCTGGCTGCCGACGGCGAAACGCTTGCTCTGGTCGACGCAGTTGGGGGTGCGCACGGTGAGGCGCGAACCGTCGCTCAGGCTGACCTGGTATTGCAGGTCGGTGCCGAGGTAGATCTGCGCTTCGATCCGGCACGGCAGAGCGGTCTCAGTGCTGGCTGGCACCAGATGCAAACGCTCGGGGCGCACCGACAACGCGACGCTGGTGCCGACCCGCACATCGCTGCACGGCTGCGCGGGCAGTGGATGTCCGGCGGGGCCGGCGAACCAGGCCAGGCCGTCTTCGACGCGGGTGACCGTGCCTTCTATGAAGTTGGTTTCGCCGATGAAGTCGGCGACAAAGCGATTGCGTGGGCGTTCGTAGATGTCTTCCGGACGGCCGACCTGCTGCACTTCGCCTTCGGACAACACGGCGATGCGGTCGGACATGGTCAGGGCTTCTTCCTGGTCGTGGGTGACGAAGATGAAGGTGATGCCGGTGCGCGCCTGGATGGTTTTCAGCTCTTCGCGCATGGCCTGGCGCAGCTTGAGGTCCAGCGCCGAAAGCGGTTCGTCGAGCAGCAAGACTTTGGGATGCGGCGCCAATGCGCGAGCCAGAGCGACGCGCTGTTGCTGGCCGCCGGACAGTTGCGCCGGCTTGCGGTTGGCGAAGCGCTCCATCTGCACCAAGGCGAGCATCTCGCGTACCCGTTCGGCCATTTGCGTCTTGTTCAGGACCTTGCCCATCGGGTGGGATTCAAGACCAAAGGCCAGGTTCTCGGCGATGGTCATGTGCGGGAACAACGCGTAATGCTGGAACACCGTGTTGACCGGGCGCTGGAAGGGCGGGCGGTCGGCGATGTTTTCGCCGTAGAGCAGAATCTCGCCTTCGGTAGGAAACTCGAAGCCGGCGATCATCCGCAGGAGGGTGGTTTTGCCGCAGCCCGAAGGGCCGAGAAGGGTGAAGAACTCGTTGTCGCGAATGTCCAGGTCGATGCTTTTCAGCGCCACCGGGCCAGTCTTTGGATCACCGTAGACTTTGCGCACTGAGCGGATGGATACCGCCAGCGTTTGCAGCGAATGCAGGGCATTCATGCGTTACCTCCGATTCCCCCATCGTCCGCGAGTGCTGTAGACAGCCGGGCCTTCGGACCATGGATATTATTTTTCTGGGCAGGATCGAGATTGCGTTCGGGTGTTGTAACCAGCTGTTGTTTTGTTCTGCTGTGGCTCGATTATCAGCGAGGGGTTGCGGGGGCGAAACTTCAATTTTAACATAGGGGTTGTTAAAAAATTTAACAGCAAAAGGCGCCCGGAAACCATGCCCGACCACCGTTTGCCGCCGCTCAACGCGGTACGTGCCTTTGATGCCGCGGCCCGGTTGGGCAGCTATGTCGAAGCCTCCAAGGCCCTGCACGTGACCCAGCCGGCCATCGGCCGTCATGTGAAGCTGCTGGAAGACTGGCTGGGCATCCAACTGTTCGAGCGCACCTCTCGCGGGGTCAACCTGACGGCGGCGGGGGAGAAGTACCACCGCAAGATCAGCGCCGCCTTGCAACTGATCATCGATGCCGGCAAAGAAGCGCAGCCCAGGCATGCCGAGCGCTGGCTACGCATCATGGTGGTGCCGGGGTTCGCCAAGCGCTGGCTGATGCCGCGCATCGAGGCCATGCGGCATCTGCGCCCGGGTTTGAAGTTTGCCATCGAACCCAACTCCACCTTCACTGAAGTCGACGGTAAAAGCGCTGACCTGGGCATCGTCTACGGGGTGGACGGCCAGTATGCCCACTCGCGCACCAGCCTGATTTGCCCTCGGGTGTTTCCGATCTGCTCCCCCGATTATCTGGCCAGCGTCGAGCCCATCGGCAGCCCCGCGGACCTGGTGAAACACAACCTGATCCACGTCGATGACGGCGAATGGTGGAACCTGTGGTTCGCCGCCAACGACCTCGACATCCACCTCAATTCGGACATGCTCTACGTCAACAACGACCACGCGTTGTCGGTGGCCGAGAGTGGGCAGGGCATTGCGCTGGCCAACGAAGTGCTGGTGCGCGAAGAGCTCCAAACCGGCAAGCTGGTGCGGGTGGTGGACGCGCAAGTGAAGCTGGAAAGCTATCGGGTGCTCACGCCGTCCGCCGAGCTCTCGGCGGACGTGGCGTGGTTTATCGACTGGCTCAAGACCGAACTGGAGCAGGACTTCCCGGAGGCGGTGATCCGCGCCTGAGAAGTCCTGGCGGACTCAACTCAAGCGGAAGCGCCCGGTGTTGTCGCTCAGGGCCTTGCTGCCGTGGCTCAAGGTGTCCGCTGCCTGGTTCACCGCGCGGGCACCTTCGAGCAAGCGCACCGCCGCTTGATCGACCTGTTGGATGTTGCCGCTGACCTCGTCGGCGGTGCTGGCCTGTTCATCCACCGCCGTGGCGATCTGCGCCAGGGTATCGGTGACGCTCTGCACCGCACTGGCGATTTCCCCGAGCCGTTCACCGAGGCCGGTGACCGCTTGTGCATCGCTCTCTGCCTGAGTGCACGCGGCCTCCATCAGATTGACGGCCGCATTCACGGTGTGACGCAGGCTGTCGACCGTGCCGGCAATCTGTGCGGTCGACGATTGCGTGCGTTGCGACAGGCTGCGCACTTCATCGGCCACCACCGCAAAGCCACGCCCTTGTTCGCCCGCCCGGGCCGCCTCGATGGCGGCGTTGAGGGCCAACAGGTTGGTCTGCTCGGCGACACCGCGAATGGTGTCGACCACCAGCTGAATCTGCTGTCCCTGCTCGCTGACCCGGCCCAGCGCCGCTGCCGTTTCGTTCAAGCGTTGGTTGAGTTGCTGAATGCTCGCGGTGGTGCGCTGGCTGTCACGGCTGCTGTCGGCGGCAATCCGCTGGGTGTGCTGGGCACTGCCGGACGCCTGTTCGCAACTCTGGGCGACCCCTTGTGAGGTGGCGGCCAGTTGCGTCGCCGCTGCGGCAATCTGGCTGATCTGCAACTGCTGGGCTTCGACTTCACCCAGGGCGTCGCTGGAGTGATGGTTGAGGGTTTGCACTGCGTGGCTCAGTTGCAAGGTTTCGTGATCGACTCCTTGCAGGCTGGTGCGCAGTTGCACCACGGCGACGTTCAGCGCAGTGCTGATGGCCGCCAGTTCGTCCCGTCCCTGAACCGGTACTTGCAGGCTCAGATTGCCGTCGCGCAGGGCCTCGGCCAGTACCGTGATGCCGCTGGCGCTGCGACGGATCGAGGCCTGCAGGCAGATGAACAGATACAGCGCGGCCAACAGCAGGCAACCCAACACGGCAGCCACCACAATGAACTGGCGGATCGCCGAATCGTGGTAGTAATCCAGACGTTGGTCCAGCGACAGCAGCGACTGCTGGCGCAACGAGGCGAGGTTGGAGAGCAGGGCATCGAGACTGCGCTCGAAGTCATCCGGCTTGAGGTTGATGCTGCCGCCGAACACGCCGTCATCCAACACCTTCAGGCCAGCGTCCAGATGCTTGAGACTGTCGTGATATTGCCCGGCCCAGGTTTGCAGGGCGCTGGGCAGCCGTGCTTCGAGCAGGCCTGCGGTTTTCACCAACTGCTCCCGTGCATCGCCGATGCGGCTGCGCAAATCGCGCAGTTGCAGGCGGCTTTGCAGGGTGAACTGTCCGGACACCACCGAGGCCTGGCCCACGGCTGCCAGGCGACCGACCCGTTCGATCAGGTCCGGTGCGTGTTGGGTGGAGATCTGCGTCAGCAAGTAGGTTTCCAGCCACGGTGCCAGCGTCAGGCGATTGTCCATGGCGATCTGCTCGCGCAAGGCTTGCAGGGCGCTCAAGGCGTTGGTGAAGCGATCATAGCCATCCGGCCACCAACCGACATTGCTCAGGCTTTTTGAGTCGAGGCCGTCGAGGGCGGTTTGCAGGGCCTGGTAGCGCGACAGGGTTTCACTCTCAGCGCTTTCTTTTTGCAGGGCATTGCCCAACTCGGCAGTGGCCTGGCTCACGGCGGGTTGCACCGCATCGAAGGCAGCCATCGCGGCGAGGGTGGCTGGCGTCGGCTGGCGATTGGTTTCCGTGGCACGCCAGCGGGCGGCGCGATCACGCTGGGCGGCGAGCAGGTCATCCAGCGCATCAAGCGCAAGCAGTTGCCGCACCCCGGCGCGCTCGCCGGAGATCAGGCTGAGTTTGTCGCGATAGTCCTGGCCGATCATCCACAGGCTGCCGGCCAGCGGCAGGATAAACAGCAGAAACAGCAGCTGGAATTTGCGTGCAAAACCAAAACGCCCCAGCAGCCCGATCCCCGGCGATAAAAAAGCCTGCATGCCCCATGACTCCTCTGGACACCACGCACTATTGGCGTGCATCGGCGGTTGTCGCACCGCCGACTCGTGCCCTCTAAAAAGGCCTCGAAAGTTCACCCTTGTCCGCTCTGTAGGCCGACTCTGTGGCGAAACTTCCCATTGTCGGCCTCCTTTGTAAGGAAGCCGCGTTCAAGCCGACAAGGAAGGCAAGATTCAGACCATGGCTTTACGCCATCAAGGTTGTGGCGATGAAAAAACCAAGTCGTTAGCAGGCTAAGGGGATGGCGTTGCTGCACTGAAAAATGGCACATTGGCGCACCTGCCCGTTTGCACCTATCTGTTGTACGGAAAACCCCATGGCTATCAGCAACGCCCAGTCCGGTTCAGTACCGGCATCCGCTACGCCCCAAAGCAGCCCTCTGGTGATGCGCATTATCGGCGCGGTGGCGCTGGCGCATTTGATCAACGACCTGATCCAGTCGGTGCTGCCGTCGATTTATCCGATGCTCAAAGCCAACTATGGCCTGACTTTCACCCAGGTCGGCCTGATCACCCTGACGTTCCAGTTGACGGCCTCGCTGCTGCAGCCGTGGGTCGGTTACTACACCGACCGCCATCCCAAACCGTGGCTCTTGCCGGCGGGTACGGTCTGCACCCTGATCGGGATTCTGATGATGTCGGTGGTCGCCAGTTTCCCGCTAATCCTGTTGGCGGCGGGGCTGATCGGCATCGGTTCTTCGACCTTCCACCCGGAAGCGTCCCGCGTGGCGCGCCTGGCTTCGGGCGGGCGCTTCGGGCTGGCGCAATCGACCTTCCAGGTCGGCGGTAACGCAGGGTCGGCGTTCGGTCCGTTGCTGGCGGCGGCGATCATCATTCCCTACGGACAAGGGCACGTGGCGTGGTTTGGGCTGTTCGCGGTGTTTGCGCTGTTCGTGCTGTACCGGATCAGCCGCTGGTACGCCAACCACTTGAACCTGTTCAAGCTCAAGCAAGGCCAGGCGGCGACCCACGGCCTGTCCAAGGGCCGAGTGACCAGTGCGCTGGTGGTACTCGGGTTGCTGGTGTTCTCCAAGTATTTCTACATGTCGAGCCTCACCAGCTACTTCACCTTTTACCTGATCGAGAAGTTCGACCTGTCGGTCGCCAGTTCGCAGTTGCACCTGTTCCTGTTCCTCGGCGCGGTAGCGGCGGGAACGTTCTTTGGCGGACCGATCGGTGACAGGATCGGGCGTAAGGCGGTGATCTGGTTCTCGATCCTCGGCGTTGCACCGTTCACCTTGTTGCTGCCCCATGTCGACCTGTTCTGGACCAGCATTCTCAGCGTCATCATTGGCTTCATCCTCGCCTCAGCGTTCTCGGCCATCGTGGTGTACGCCCAGGAATTGGTGCCGGGCAATGTCGGGATGATCGCCGGGGTGTTCTTCGGCCTGATGTTCGGTTTCGGCGGGATTGGCGCGGCGTTGCTCGGGCATCTGGCGGACATTCACGGTATCGAGTACGTGTACTACCTGTGTTCGTTCCTGCCGTTGTTCGGGGTGTTGGCGATCTTCCTGCCGCGAACCAAGAAGGCCTGAGTAGCGGGAGACCTGTAGGAGCCGGCTTGCTGGCGATGAACGATTACGCGGTTTGCCTTGATAACCGCGGTGTCCGGATCGCCAGCAAGCCGGCTCCTACGGGATACGGAGATGTCAGGCACAAAAAAGCCGCGTATCAAACGCGGCTTTTTCTTGGGCGGGTAACGTTAGACGTTGAAGCGGAAGTGCATCACGTCGCCGTCCTTGACGATGTAGTCCTTGCCTTCCAGGCGCCATTTACCGGCTTCCTTGGTACCGGCTTCGCCCTTGTACTGGATGAAGTCGTTGTAGGCGATCACTTCGGCGCGGATGAAGCCTTTTTCGAAGTCGGTGTGGATCACGCCAGCAGCTTGTGGTGCGGTGGCACCGACGCGGACGGTCCAGGCGCGGACTTCTTCGACACCGGCGGTGAAGTAGGTCTGCAGGTGCAGCATTTCGTAGCCGGCGCGGATCACGCGGTTCAGGCCAGGCTCTTCGAGGCCCAGGGCTTCGAGGAACATGTCCTTCTCTTCGCCGTCGTCGAGCTCGGCGATTTCTGCTTCGATCTTGTTGCACACCGGAACAACCATGGCGCCTTCTTCTTCGGCGATGGCGCGAACCACGTCCAGGTGCGGGTTGTTCTCGAAACCGTCTTCAGCGACGTTGGCGATATACATGACCGGCTTGGTGGTCAGCAGGTGGAAGCCCTTGATCACCGCTTTTTCGTCGGCGCCCATGTTCTTCATCAGGCTGCGCGCTGGCTTGCCTTCGGTGAAGTGAGCGATCAGTTGCTCCAGCAGGCCTTTCTGGACCACTGCGTCCTTGTCACCGCCCTTGGCGTTGCGCGCGACTTTCTGCAGTTGCTTTTCGCAGCTGTCGAGGTCGGCGAAGATCAGTTCCAGGTCGATGATCTCGATGTCGCGTTTCGGGTCGACGCTGTTGGAGACGTGAATCACGTTCTCGTCTTCGAAGCAGCGGACCACGTGGGCGATGGCATCGGTTTCACGGATGTTGGCCAAAAACTTGTTGCCCAGGCCTTCACCTTTCGACGCGCCGGCAACCAGGCCCGCGATGTCGACGAATTCCATGGTGGTCGGCAGGATGCGCTTTGGATTGACGATGGCTGCCAGGGCGTCCAGACGCGGATCCGGCATCGGCACGATACCGCTGTTCGGCTCGATGGTGCAGAAGGGGAAGTTTTCGGCCGCGATACCGGACTTGGTCAGGGCGTTGAACAGGGTGGACTTGCCGACGTTAGGCAGGCCGACGATGCCGCAATTGAATCCCATGGTGTTTCCCCTCGGATAAGAGTCAGGCCTTCTGGCTGTGCAGGTTTTTCATCGCGCGGTTCCATTCCCCGGCGAGGATATCCGGCAGCACGCCGAGGGCAAAGTCGATGCTGGCATCGAGTTTTTCCTGTTCGGCGCGTGGCGCACGACCCAGGACGAAATTTGAAACCATACTGGCAACGCCCGGGTGGCCAATGCCAAGCCGCAAGCGGTGAAAGGTATTCTGATTGCCCAGTTGCGCGATGATGTCGCGCAACCCGTTGTGACCGCCATGGCCGCCGCCCTGCTTGAGCTTGGCAACGCCCGGAGGCAGGTCGAGTTCGTCGTGCGCCACGAGAATTTCTTCAGGCTTGATGCGGAAGAAACCGGCGAGTGCCGCTACGGCTTGGCCGCTACGGTTCATGTACGTGGTGGGAATCAGCAGACGAACATCCTGACCCTGATGCGAATAGCGCCCGGTCAGGCCGAAATATTTGCGGTCCGCCACAAGGTTCACGCCTTGTGCGTTCGCGATGCGCTCAACAAAAAGGGCCCCTGCGTTATGCCGGGTCTGTTCGTATTCAGCGCCTGGATTTCCCAGGCCAACGATCAGTTTGATGGCAGTCACGATAGGGGCCCTTCCTTGGAGTGGTGGATAACATCGCCGCAATCAGGGAAAGCGGCGAAAGTGGACGAAAATTGCTCATTTACCATGATGTAAACTCCGCGTTCTCGCCCGCTTTCTCGCTATGCTCTAGTCCGCGATGTTTCCGGTCACTCCGGCGTACAGAGTAAAATTACTCTGCAGCGCCTTCTGCAGCTTCTGGAGCAACACGTGGAGCGTGGACGTTGGCAACAGCCTTGTCATCGCCGTGTGCCAGAGCAACAAACTCAACGCCTTTAGGGGCTTTGAGGTCGGACAGGTGAATGATCGAACCGATTTCGGCGTTGGCCAGGTCGACTTCGATGAACTCAGGCAGGTCCTTCGGCAGGCAGGAAACTTCGATTTCCGAAGTAACGTGCGAGATTTCGCCGCCTTTCTTGGTCGGTGCTTCTTCGTTGATGAAGTGCACTGGAACGATAGCGGTCAGTTTCTGGCCAGCGACTACGCGTACGAAGTCAGCGTGCATCACGTGGCCTTTGGCCGGGTGACGCTGCAGGGCTTTGATCACGACGTTCTGCTTGGTGCCACCAACGTTCAGCTCGATGATGTGGCTGTAAGCCGCTTCGTTTTCGAGCAGTTTGGCAACTTCTTTGGCCAGCATGCTGATGGATTCAGGGGCTTTTTCGCCACCGTAAACTACAGCTGGAACCAGGGCGGCGAGACGACGCAGGCGGCGGCTCGCACCTTTCCCCAGGTCGGAACGCACTTCAGCATTCAGGGTAAAATCGTTCATGTTGTATCTCCAAAATAACCACACTCGCCCCAGCGTTTGCGACCAGCGCTAAAGGCGATATGGGCAAAAAAGCCCCGCCCCGACAGGAATGCCGGGGCGGGGCGCTTTTCGTCAACGAGACATTTCGAGAAGGGCAGGGCCCTTAGCGGAACATCGCGCTGATCGATTCTTCATTGCTGATGCGGCGGACCGCCTCGGCAACTACCGGTGCGATATCCAGTTGACGGATACGTGCACAGGCTTGTGCTGCAGCGGACAGCGGAATGGTGTTGGTCACCACCAGCTCGTCCAGCACGGAATTTTCAATGTTTTCGATCGCCCGACCCGACAGCACAGGGTGCGTGCAGTAGGCGAAAACCTTGGCAGCGCCATGCTCTTTCAGGGCCTTGGCCGCGTGGCACAGGGTGCCGGCGGTATCGACCATGTCATCGACCAGAATACAGGTACGCCCTTCGACATCACCGATGATATGCATCACTTCAGAGTGATTGGCTTTCTCACGGCGTTTGTCGATGATCCCGAGATCCACGCCCAGGGATTTGGCAACGGCACGTGCACGCACGACGCCGCCAATGTCCGGGGACACGATCATCAGGTTTTCGAAGCGCTGATCTTCGATGTCATCCACCAATACTGGGGAGCCGTAGATGTTATCTACCGGAATATCGAAGAAACCCTGGATTTGGTCAGCATGCAGATCAACCGTGAGAACACGGTCGATGCCGACTACGGTAAGCATGTCAGCGACGACTTTCGCGCTGATAGCCACACGTGCGGAACGCGGACGGCGATCCTGACGGGCATAACCAAAGTAAGGAATAACAGCAGTGATACGAGTAGCCGAGGAGCGGCGGAAGGCATCAGCCATCACTACCAGTTCCATCAGGTTATCGTTGGTCGGAGCGCAAGTCGGCTGAATAATGAAGACGTCTTTACCGCGGACGTTTTCATTGATCTCGGCTGTAATTTCGCCGTCGGAAAATTTACCGACAGAGATGTCACCGAGAGGGATATGCAGCTGACGTACGACACGTCGAGCCAGATCGGGGTTAGCGTTCCCCGTAAAGACCATCATCTTGGACACGCGCAGTACCTAGAGGCTGAGGGTAACCTGGATGAGTATGGAAAATGGCAGGGGCGGCTGGATTCGAACCAACGCATGGCAGGATCAAAACCTGCTGCCTTACCGCTTGGCGACGCCCCTGTATCTGTTGCAACGATTACCCAGTAATCGGTTCCTTTAGAGCAGACCTTGAAGCTTGCGATGCAACATCGAAATGTTGCTTCCTTTTGCTACAAAACCTGTAAGGGTCTCTGTCAGAAGGGCCGAGACTTTATCAGCTTCAGCTTTGCTTGGGAAGCCCCCAAACACACAACTTCCAGTTCCGGTGAGTTTTGCTTCGGTAAATTTACCTAACAAATTCAAAGCGTTACGTACCTCTGGATAACGCCTTGTTACCACCGGCAAGCAGTCATTTCGACTGTTTCCCTTGGGAACGGGGCGCACTTTAATGGGCGGAGTGTTACGTGTCAACAACGGATCTGAAAAAATTTCTGCCGTACTTACAGAGACTTGCGGCACCAGCACGAGATACCACGGTTCTTCGGGGTCGACAGGGGTCAGTTTCTCCCCCACGCCCTCGGCGAAAGCCGCGTGGCCACGCACGAAAACCGGGACGTCGGCGCCCAGTGTCAAGCCGAGGCCGGCCAGGCGATCTTCATCCCAGCCCAATTGCCACAGATGGTTGAGGCCGAGCAAAGTCGTCGCGGCATTCGAACTGCCACCGCCAATGCCGCCGCCCATGGGCAGGATTTTTTCGATCCAGATATCGACGCCCAGCGAGCAAGCGGATTGCTCCTGAAGTTTTTTCGCGGCCTTGACGATCAGGTTGCTGTCGTGGGGCACGCCTGCGAATTCGGTGTGCAGTCGAATGACACCGTCATCGCGCAGGGCGTAGGTGATTTCGTCGCCGTAATCGAGAAACTGAAACATCGTCTGCAGTTCGTGGTAGCCGTCTTCGCGGCGACCCAGGATATGCAGCATCAAATTGAGCTTGGCCGGCGAGGGCAGCGTCAGGCGATTGTCCGGCATGTCATTGCCCCAGTTTGCGTGGTTGCCAGACCTTGATCACCAGCGTGACATCGAGGTCGGTGCCGCTGAGCTTGATGCGCTCGGGCAGCCAGAAACCGTTTTGCTGGGTGTAGGCGGTGTAGTCGACCTTCCAGCCATCCTGTTCCAGGCTGGCCAGGCGGCTGTCGCCGTCGAGGGTCAGGCGACTTTTGCTGTCGGGAGCGGGAAGCCCGCGCACCCACCAGGCCAGGTTGGACACCGGCAGCTTCCAGCCCAGCTGTTCTTCGAGCAGCACTTCCGGGTTCGGCGCCTCGTAACGTCCCTGGTTGGCGACCTCCAGCGACACTTTGCCGGGGCGGCCGGTCAGGCGCGCCGCGCCACGGCCCAGCGGGCCGGACAGGCGAATGTCGTAGTAATCCTGGCGCTGCAACCAGAACAGCGTGCCGCTGCCCGAGTCTTTCGGGGCGCGGATGCCGATCTTGCCGTCGATTTGCCAGCCATCGAGGCCGGTCAGTTGCGCTTTGTGCTCGCGCCATTGGGCAGCGTTGCCGTGCCCCTCGACCGATTCGCGGGGACCCACGCCCGCGCAACCGGCGAGCAGGGCGATAAAACTGAAAACGATGAAATGGCGCAAAAGCATAATCTTAAAGAGTCTCTGATCCGGTCAGGCGTTTGATGGTGCCGCGCAGGGTCGGGCTGTCGGGTTGTTCCTTGAGGAACTTGCCCCAGACTTGCCTGGCTTCACGCTGTTTGCCGTTGGCCCACAGGACTTCGCCCAGGTGAGCGGCGACTTCCTGGTCGGGAAAACGATCCAGGGCCTGGCGCAGCAGGCGCTCGGCTTCGTCGAGATTGCCCATGCGGTAATTCACCCAGCCAAGGCTGTCGAGTACTGCCGGGTCTTCGGGGCTGATCTGGTGCGCCTGTTCGATCAGGGCCTTGGCTTCGGCGTAGCGTGTGGTGCGGTCGGACAGGGTGTAGCCGAGGGCATTCAACGCCATGGCATTGTCCGGGTCGCGCTTGATGATCATGCGCAGGTCTTTTTCCATCTGCGCCAGGTCATTGCGTTTTTCCGCCTGCATGGCGCGGGTGTAGAGCAGGTTCAAGTCGTCCGGGTATTGCTGCAAGGCTTGTTGCAGAACATTCCAGGCCTTGTCGCCCTGATTGTTGGCGGACAGGGTTTCGGCTTCGATCAGGTACAACTGGATGGCGTAATCCGGCTGTTCATCGCGCTCTGCCCCCAGCTTGCGTTGCGCTTCGGCGGTCCGGCCGTTGTTCATCAGGATGTCGGCCTGGCGCAATTGTGCCGGCAGGAAGTCAGTGCCCGGGCCAACCTTGGCGTATTCGATCAGCGCGCCTTGCGGGTCGTTCTGTTCTTCGGCGATTCGGCCCAGGTTCAGGTGCGCCGAGTCCACGTGGCTGTCCCGGGCGATCAGGTCTTCAAGATAACCCTTGGCCTCGTTCCAGGCCTTGGCTTCCAGGCAGACCAAGGCCAGGGAGTAGCGCAATTCGTCGTCTTCCGGGTATTGCTGAACCAGGCTCGAGAACTCGGCCTTGGCGTCGTCCATGCGGTCCTGCTCAACCAGCATCCGCGCATACGTCAGGCGCAGGCGTTTGTCGTCCGGGTACTTCTTGATGCTTTTTTGCAGCAGCGGCAAGGCCTCGTCACCGCGATCGAGGTTTTGCAGCAAGCGTGCACGCAGCAGGATCGGGGCAATTTCGCCGTCGTCCGGCGGATTGTCTTCCAGCAGTTTCAGCGCGCCTTTGGCGTCGCCATCCTGTTGCATCAGCAGTGCCTTGCCGAAAATCAGCTGGCTGTTGTTCGGATGCCGCTGCAACAAGCGGTCGAAGCTTTTCATCAAGCCGTTGCGGGTGTCCTGGTCGGTGTCGGCCGCAGACAGTGCAAGGAAGTCGAAATGGGTGTCGCCCTTGCGCAGCAGGACTTTCTCCATATAGACCATGGAGTCGTCATAGCGCCCGGCGCGTGCCAGTTGCACGGCGGCGGCACGTTGCGCTTCGAGGTCGTCGGGGGCGTTTTTGGCCCAGATCAGCGCGGTATCCAGGGCGGCCTGATCGGCACCCAGATATTCGGCGATACGGAATGCCCGCTCTGAGATGCCCGGGTCCTGGGTGTTGATGGCCTGGGTGACGTAGTTGTCCAGGGCAATGTCGAAACGATTGCGCTGGCCAGCCAGTTCGGCGCTCAACAGGCTGAAGACGGTTTCCTCGCTGAAGGAACTGTAGACCTTTGGCTTTTCAGGGGCCGGGGCGCTGTCTTCGACCGGCGGCGTACCGTCCGGGGACACGGGGGCCAAGGCCTGGCAGCCGCTGAGGAAGACAAAAGCGAGGAGCAACGCGGAAGATCTATTCATATAGGAAGAGGACGACTAACCTGCGGTCGGATCATCATGACACAAGCTTTCGGCCAAACATAACCGGCCCGGCATTTTCGCATGCACACGGTCCTTGTAGGAGCTGGCTTGCCAGCGATGGGCTGACTGGCGCCGCGTCTTTGCGGTAAAAACGCGTCATCGTTAACGACCATCGCTGGCAAGCCAGTTCCTACAGGGGTTGTGTTTAAACGAGAACCGCTCGCAACGTCGGCGCTGCCTACTGGCGCAATAGATATCGAGTAGTTGTTCTGATTCCGTCGAAGTAGGACAATTGCCGGCTTCACGTCACCATCAGCGACTTTGAATGGCCTTCCTTGCACTCGGTATTAACCACAAGACTGCTTCAGTAGACGTCCGCGAGCGCGTGGCTTTTACCCCTGAGCAGCTGGTTGAGGCCTTGCAGCAGCTCTGCCGACTCACCGACAGCCGCGAAGCTGCGATCCTCTCCACCTGCAATCGCAGTGAACTCTATATAGAACAGGATCACCTGTCGGCGGACGTCGTGCTGCGCTGGCTGGCCGAATATCATCATTTGAGCTACGACGAGCTGCGCGAAAGCGCCTATGTGCATGAAGATGATGCGGCAGTTCGTCACATGATGCGGGTGGCTTCCGGGCTCGACTCGCTGGTGTTGGGCGAGCCGCAGATTCTCGGCCAGATGAAATCGGCCTATGCCGTGGCCCGCGAGGCCGGCACCATCGGGCCGTTGCTCGGGCGGCTGTTCCAGGCCACGTTCAATGCGGCCAAGCAGGTGCGCACCGACACGGCCATCGGCGAGAATCCGGTGTCGGTGGCTTTTGCCGCAGTGAGCCTGGCCAAGCAGATTTTCAGCGACCTGCAGCGCAGCCAGGCCTTGTTGATCGGCGCCGGCGAGACCATCACCCTGGTCGCCCGGCACCTGCATGACCTCGGTGTAAAGCGCATCGTGGTCGCCAACCGGACACTGGAGCGCGCCAGCATCCTGGCCGAACAGTTCGGCGCCCATGCGGTGTTGCTGTCGGATATTCCGGCGGAGCTGGTACGCAGCGATATCGTCATCAGTTCCACCGCCAGCCAGTTGCCGATCCTGGGCAAGGGCGCGGTGGAAAGCGCCTTGAAACTGCGCAAGCACAAACCGATCTTCATGGTGGATATCGCCGTTCCGCGCGACATCGAGCCAGAAGTCGGTGAGTTGGACGACGTTTACCTCTATAGCGTCGACGATCTCCATGAAGTGGTCGCCGAGAACCTCAAGAGCCGCCAGGGCGCAGCCCAGGCCGCCGAAGAGATGGTCTCGGTCGGTGCCGAAGACTTCATGATCCGCCTGCGTGAATTGGCGGCGGTGGACGTGCTCAAGGCCTATCGTCAACAGAGCGAACGCCTGCGCGACGAAGAATTGCAAAAGGCCCAGCGCCTGCTGGCCAACGGCAGCAGTGCCGAAGAGGTGCTGGTGCAACTGGCTCGCGGGCTGACCAACAAACTGTTGCACGCACCGAGCGTGCAGTTGAAAAAGCTCTCTGCCGAAGGTCGCCTGGATGCGCTGGCGATGGCCCAGGAACTCTTTGCCCTCGGTGAGGGCCCATCGGATAGCTTTTCGGATAAAAAACCGCAATGAAAGCGTCACTGCTCAATAAGCTGGATATCCTCCAGGACCGTTTCGAGGAATTGACCGCCCTGCTGGGCGACGCCGAGGTCATTTCCGATCAGAACAAGTTCCGCACCTATTCCAAGGAATACGCGGAAGTTGAACCGATCGTGGGCGCCTATAAAGAACTGCTGAAAGTGCAGGATGACCTCGAAGGCGCCCAGGCGCTGCTCAAGGACAGCGACCCGGACATGCGTGAAATGGCCGTGGAAGAAGTCCGCGAGGCCAAGGAACGCCTGGTTACGCTCGAAGCCGACCTGCAGCGCATGTTGCTGCCCAAGGACCCGAACGACGGGCGCAACGTGTTCCTCGAGATCCGTGCCGGCACCGGCGGAGACGAGGCGGCGATTTTCTCCGGCGACCTGTTCCGCATGTATTCGCGTTACGCCGAGCGTCGTGGCTGGCGGGTGGAAATCCTCTCGGAAAACGAAGGTGAACACGGCGGCTATAAAGAGGTGATTGCCCGGGTCGAGGGCGACAACGTCTACGGCAAGCTGAAGTTCGAATCCGGCGCGCACCGCGTGCAGCGGGTTCCTGCGACCGAATCCCAGGGCCGTATCCACACGTCGGCCTGCACCGTGGCGGTATTGCCCGAGCCGGACGAACAGGAAGCCATCGAGATCAACCCGGCCGACCTGCGCGTCGATACCTATCGCTCCTCCGGCGCCGGTGGCCAGCACGTCAACAAGACCGACTCGGCGATCCGTATCACGCACTTGCCGTCCGGCATTGTGGTCGAGTGCCAGGAAGAACGTTCACAGCACAAGAACCGCGCCCGGGCGATGTCCTGGTTGTCGGCCAAGCTGAACGATCAACAGACCTCCGCCGCGGCCAACGCCATCGCCAGTGAACGCAAGCTGCTGGTCGGTTCCGGTGATCGCTCCGAGCGTATCCGCACGTATAACTTTGCCCAGGGCCGGGTCACCGACCACCGGGTCAACCTGACCTTGTATTCCCTCGACGAGATCCTCGCCGGCGGTGTCGATGCGGTGATCGAGCCGTTGTTGGCCGAGTATCAGGCCGATCAACTGGCGGCGATAGGTGAGTAAATGACGATCATTGCCAGTTTGTTGCGTGCCGCCGATCTACCCGATTCGCCGACGGCGCGTCTGGATGCCGAATTGCTGCTGGCGGCGGCGTTGGGCAAGTCCCGCAGCTTCCTGCACACCTGGCCGGAACGCATCGTGCCCAGCGAAGCGGCGCTGACCTTCGCCGAATATCTGCAACGCCGTCGCGGCGGTGAGCCGGTGGCCTATATCCTCGGCCAGCAAGGTTTCTGGAAGCTGGATCTGGAAGTCGCACCGCACACGCTGATCCCGCGTCCGGACACCGAACTGCTGGTGGAAGCCGCGCTGGAATTGTTGCCGGCCACACCGGCCAAAGTGCTCGATCTTGGCACTGGTAGCGGCGCGATTGCCCTGGCCCTGGCGAGCGAGCGTCCGGCCTGGAGCGTCACTGCCGTGGATCGGGTGCTGGAAGCCGTGGCCCTGGCCGAGCGCAATCGCCAGCGTCTGCACCTGAACAACGCCAAGGTACTGAGCAGTCATTGGTTCAGCGCCCTGGAAGGTCAGCGTTTTCAACTGATCATCAGCAATCCGCCCTATATCGCCGCGACCGATCCGCACCTGGTCGAGGGCGATGTGCGCTTCGAACCGGCCAGCGCGCTGGTGGCCGGTGTCGACGGGCTCGACGATCTGCGTTTGATCGTCGCCCAGGCGCCGGAGCATCTTGACGCCGGCGGCTGGCTGATGCTCGAGCATGGTTATGATCAGGCCGAGGCGGTTCGCGATCTGCTGCTGAGCCGCGGGTTTGAAGAAGTCCACAGCCGCACCGATCTGGGCGGTCACCAACGCATCAGTCTGGGGCGCCTGCCGTGCTGAATGATCAGGAGTTGCTGCGTTACAGTCGGCAGATTCTGCTGCAACACATCGATATCGATGGCCAGTTGCGGCTCAAGGACAGCCGCGTATTGATCGTCGGCCTCGGTGGTCTTGGTGCGCCGGTGGCGCTGTATCTGGCCGCCGCCGGGGTTGGCGAGATGCATCTGGCGGACTTCGATACGGTCGACCTGACCAACCTGCAACGCCAGATCATTCACGACACCGACAGCGTCGGCATGAGCAAGGTCGATTCGGCGCTCAAGCGTCTGACGGCGATCAATCCTGAAATTCAACTGATCGCCCATCGTGCGGCGCTGGACGAAGATTCCCTGGCTGCCGTCGTGGCCGGGGTGGATCTGGTGCTCGATTGCTCCGACAATTTTTCCACCCGTGAAGCGGTCAACGCCGCTTGCGTGGCGGCCGGCAAACCGCTGGTCAGCGGCGCGGCGATTCGCCTTGAGGGGCAATTGTCGGTGTTCGATCCGCGTCGCCCCGAGAGCCCGTGCTACCACTGTTTGTATGGGCACGGCAGCGAAGCCGAACTGACCTGCAGCGAGGCTGGTGTGGTCGGGCCGCTGGTGGGGCTGGTCGGCAGTCTGCAAGCGCTTGAAGCGCTGAAGTTGCTGGCCGGATTCGGTGAGCCGCTGGTGGGGCGCCTGTTGTTGATCGATGCCTTGGGCACGCGCTTCCGTGAGTTGCGGGTCAAGCGCGATCCGGGTTGCAGCGTCTGTGGGTCGAAACATGCGTGAAGCGCCGATTGGCGTGTTCGACTCCGGTGTCGGCGGGCTCTCGGTACTGGCCGAGATCCAGCACTTGCTGCCCAATGAAACACTGATGTACGTCGCCGATTGCGGCAATATTCCCTATGGCGAGAAAACCCCGGAGTTTATCCGCCAGCGTTGCAGCGTGATGGCCGACTTCTTTCAGCAGCAGGGCGCCAAGGCCCTGGTGCTGGCCTGCAACACGGCGACGGTGGCCGGCGTCGCCGACTTGCGCCGCGATTATCCCGAATGGCCCATCGTCGGCATGGAGCCGGCGGTCAAGCCGGCGGCCGCCGCGACCCGCTCCGGCGTGGTCGGGGTGCTGGCCACCACCGGCACCTTGCAGAGCGCCAAGTTCGCCGCGTTGCTCGACCGTTTCGCCACGGACGTGAAAGTGATCACCCAGCCCTGTCCCGGGTTGGTGGAGCTGATTGAAAACGGCGATCTGCGCAGCCCCGAGCTGCGTCAGCTGTTGGCCGGGTATGTCGCGCCGCTGCTGGCCGCCGGCGCGGACACCCTGATTCTCGGCTGTACCCATTACCCCTTTCTCAAGCCGATGCTGCGGCAGATGATCCCCGAGAGCATCAGCCTCATCGACACCGGTGCCGCCGTGGCGCGCCAACTGCAGCGACTTTTGGCCGAAGGCGAACTGCTCGCCGAGGGACCGGCCCGTGAAGCGCAGTTCTGGACCAGCGCCGACCCGCTTCATTTCAGAAATATCTTGCCGATACTGTGGAATACGTCCGGCATTGTGCGAAGCTTCAACAGGTAGGAAGGCGCCCAGGGGGGGAGTACGAAAATTCGGGTGAACTTCTGATTAATCGCTGACTTCTATAGTTTTGCAGGGCTTGGCAACAAAAAAAACCATACGAAATCGTTCGGAAAAGGAAGTTTCTAGTGAAGCGACTATTCTGCTTGGCCGCGATTGCGGCCGCACTAATGGGGCACACTTTTACCGCGCAGGCGGCAGGTGTGGAATTCTCGGTCGGTCAGACCAGCGATTCGACCATGACGTATCGACTGGGCATGCAATTCGCTTGGGACCAGAGCTGGTGGCAGACCGATGTGGGTCGTCTGACAGGTTACTGGGATGGTGCCTACACCTATTGGGAAGGTGACGAGAAATCCAGTAACCACAGCCTGTCGTTCTCGCCCGTGCTTGTTTATGAATTTGCCGGCCAGAACGTCAAGCCCTACGTCGAGTTCGGGATTGGTGTGGCGGGGTTTGCCAGCACCGAAATCGAAAGCAACGATCTGGGCAGCGCCTTCCAGTTCGAAGACCGCCTGGGTTTCGGCCTGCGCTTTGCCGGCGGACATGAGGTCGGGATTCGCGCGACGCACTATTCCAACGCCGGGATCACCACTCCGAACGATGGTGTAGAAAGTTACGCATTGCATTACACGATGCCGTTGTAAGACTCAACGCTGTACTAAATGTGGGAGCGAGCAGGCTCGCTCCCACATTGGTATTGGGACAACTTCAAACTAGCGATACGCCGTCGAAATCCCCTGGCGTTCTTCGATGCATTCCGGTGCACCCATCTCGAACTCCCGGCAGATCAGCGGGCGTTTTTCGTAGATGGTGCACATCATCGTGTTGCGATCCAGTGCGGCACACCAGCCGTCGTCCAGGCGCAGCATGACTTCCCCGCCCCAGTCATCTGTATCGATAAACCGTTCAGGCACGCCCGTGTCGGTGATCAACATGACTTCGAGCTGGCAGCAGCAGGCTGCGCAGGTCGAGCACGTGACCGCGGGCTCCGCGATTTGCGTATGGGGGATGGTTTTCATGGCGCGCAGTGTAAGGCAGTCACCGGGTGCTGTGTGAAAGGTCGGACGGACGCTCAAGTATCGGAGCGTCCGGGAGGGCGCTGCCGATGATGACGATTTTCACAGTTGATCCTTGCTCGGTGGCTGGCTGCGCACCATGGGTTTGCCAATCTCCAGTTTCACTTGTTCCGGCTGTTTGGCGAGCGGCCAGAGGGTGGCCATGAAGGCTGCCGGGAGCGCGATTTCCAGCGGGCGATCCTTGAGTTTTTCGAAGATGTACCGTGCGGCTTTCTCCACCGGCCAGCTCAACGGCATGGAGAAGTCGTCTTTTGCCATCGGTGGCGTCTCGACAAAGCCTGGGCTGATCACCGTGACTTCCATATCTTCGGGAGCCAGGTCGATGCGCAGGGACTCGAACAGATAACGCAGCCCGGTCCTCGAGGCGCCAAAGGCTTCTGTCTTGGGCAGCGGCAGGTAAGTCAGCGTGCTGGCCATGGCGACCATATGCGGCGCAGTGCCGGCACGCAGCAAAGGCAGGGCGGCGTCGATGCAATAGCTGCTGGCCAACAGGTTGGTGCGCAACACATGCTCGACAATCGACGTATCGAACTGCTTGGGGTCCACATATTCGCTGGTGCCGGCGTTGAGTATCACTGTGTCCAGCGAGCCCCAGTCCTCGGCGATCTGCTCGCCGATCTCGCGCACGGTCTGGCTGTTGGTCAGGTCCCCGGCGACCACCATCACCTGTCCCGGATAACGGAGCGACAAGTCGTTCAGTGGTGCCACCGTGCGTGAACTGACGGCCAGGTGCGCACCGGTTTTCAGGATTTCTTCGGCCATGGCGGCACCGATGCCGCTACCGGCGCCGGTCAGCCAGTATCGTCGCGCGGGTGTACGGCTCATCCCAATCTCCTTTTTGGCCAGACAAATGCCCGGTCCGCGAAATATTGCAGGTTATCCTTGTCGTGCGCCATGACCCAGCGGGCCAGTTGCTGCAGGACACTATTCATAGGCACTCCCGGCCGGTTCGGCAGGCAGTCGCCGTGATGGCAGATTCTTGAACGCGGTCAAGGCGCGTGTACGTGAAGCACTCAGGTCGACGATCGGTGACGGGTAATCCACAACACCGAAAAGGCCGCCGAGGTTGGCGGGGTTGTGCACCTCTTTTTTGTTCAGCCTGGCCAGTTCCGGCAGCCATTGCTTGATGAACAGGCCTTCGGGGTCGAATTTTTCCGACTGGCTCAACGGGTTGAAAATCCGGAAGTAGGGCGCCGAGTCGGTGCCGGTGGAGGAGCTCCATTGCCAGCCACCGTTATTCGCCGCCAGATCGCCATCGATCAGGTGGCGCATGAAAAAACGTTCGCCTTCGCGCCAGTCGATCAGCAGGTTCTTGGTCAGGAACATCGCCACCACCATGCGCAGGCGATTGTGCATCCAGCCGGTAGCCAAGAGTTGACGCATGGCGGCGTCGATGATCGGCAAACCGGTGCGCGCCTGTTGCCAGGCGGCCAGTTCTGCGGGGGCATCGCGCCAGGCCAGCGCTTCGGTTTCCGGGCGAAATGCGCGGTGCCGGGACACCCGTGGGTAGCCCACCAGGATGTGTTTGTAGAACTCGCGCCACAGCAGTTCGTTGATCCAGGTGACGGCGCCGGAGTTGCCGCTTTCGAATTCACCCTGATTGCTGTTCAAGGCGGCGTGCAGGCATTGACGCGGGGAAATCACCCCGGCGGCGAGATAGGCCGAAAGCACACTGGTGCCGGGTTTCGCCGGGAAATCGCGTTCGCTTTGATAGTGCTCGATCTGCGCATCGGCAAAACGCTCGAGACGATACCGGGCTTCGGTTTCGCCCGCCGGCCATAGGGCGCGCAAGCTGTCGGCGGGCGATGCGAACCCCTCGATACTCGTGGGGATCGCATCGCTGGCAATGTTCAGTGGCGCTTGTTTGTGCGGCGCACGGACCAGGCCGGGCAGCGAGTGATGCAGTCGTTCGTAGCAGACCTTGCGAAACTGGCTGAAGACCTGAAAGTAAGTGCCGGTGCGGGTCAGCACGCTCCCGGGCCTGAACAGCAGTTGATCGAGGTAGCGGCGAACCTCGATGCCTTCGGCCCCGAGCGTCCGGGTGACCGCTGCATCGCGACGGGATTCATGGATGCCGTACTCATCGTTAAGGTACAGCGCGTCGACTTGCAGCTGTCGGCACAGGTCCAGCAATTCGCCTGGCGCGTCATCCCAGCGCGGTGCCCGGCGGATCAGCAGCGGAATGTTCAATTGACCCAGTTCGTGGCTCAATTCGCGCAGGTTACGCAGCCAGAAGTCCACTTTGCAGGGCGCGTCGTCGTGTTCCAGCCATTGTTCCGGGCTCAGCAGATAAACCGCCACGCACGGGCCGCGAGCCGCAGCAGCCGAGAGGGCGGTGTTGTCATGTAGACGCAAGTCGCTGCGCAGCCAGATCAATTGCATTTTGGTATCCACGCGATTCATTTAAATCAGCCCTCGCTGAACGAGTGCCTGGTGTGCCGACAATGGATCGGCGGCCAGGTACAAATCAGCGATCTGGGTAGTGCTTACGGACAACTCGGCGTGGTGGATGCACACCGTTGGTCCGGCAATCATTTTTGGGCAACCGACGCCTTTGAAAAGTTTCGGCAGTTGCGCCAGGTTCATGGCCTTGCTGGAGTACAGCAAAACAGCGCGGGGTCGCAGCAGCTCGACCGCCAATGCAAGTTCACCCACAGGCAGCGGCCCGTCGAAGACTTCCACCGGGCAATCGGTGCTGCTGATCAGCCAGGCCGTGAGCCACAGATGCGGTTCCACGGGCAAGTCCGAGTGGTTGATCAGCAGCAGCGGCGCGGTGCGCAACTGACGATTGTTATGGTAGATGCGTGCGCCGAATTTGCTGCGCAGCCAGGCACAAAAAAACACGCGCTCCATCTGTGCACCGAACTGGCCTTGCCAGCGTTGTTCCTGAGCGGCCAGCAAGGGCATCAGCAATTGCTCGCACAGGGTTCGCGGCGGATACAACGCCATCGCCTGATTGACGTTGTCATCCAGGGTTCGCTCCTGCAATCCGCTCACCGCCTGCAGCAGTGTTTGCAGCAAGGCGTGCCAATCGTTGTCGACGCAATCGCTGAAGGCTTGCGGCGTGTCGAGCAATTGCTTGACCTGGCTGACGGCAACGCCCCGGTTGAGCCAGGTGAGGATGGTCTGGATGCGCTCTACATGCTCGGCAGAGAACAACCGATGCCCCTTGGGTGTGCGATGCGGCACGATCAGACCGTAGCGCCGCTCCCAGGCGCGCAAGGTCACGGCATTGACCCCGGTTTGCCGCGCCACTTCGCGGATCGGCAGCCAGCCTTCCTCCAGCGCCTTTTTAAAGTCGTCGCCGAGATCTTCGCGGGCGCTGGTGTCGAGTGCATTTTTCATTAGATAGCGTTTCGCAGGCTGAGGTTTTCCGGGTGCGGCTGCAGGTAGACCTGCTGTGCGATGTACGGATCGGGGTGTTGGCGCAAGTGATGCTTGAGCAGTGTCAGCGGCACCACCAGCGGGACGATGCCCCGGCGGTACTGGCTGATCACCTCTTGCATTTCCTGTTTGTCTTCGCCGCTGATGGCCTGTTTCAGGTAGCCACTGAGGTGGTGCAGGACATTGGTGTGGGTGCCGCGGGTGGCGCACTTTTTCAGCGCCGCCATCAGTTCGCTGAAGTAGCGGGGGCCCAGTTCCTGCGGATCGGTTTTGCCCATGTTGCCCAGCAGGTTGCCCAGGGTTTTGTACTGCACCGGGTTGTGGGCCATCAGCAGGTATTTGTAGCGCGAGTGAAAGTCCGTGAGACCGCGCCGGGTCATGCCCGCCTGGCGCAGTTGCTGCCAGGCGCTGTAGGCGAACACACGGGTGAGGAAATTTTCCCGCAGCACCGGATCGTTGAGCCGGCCGTCTTCCTCCACCGGCAAGTCCGGGTGCAGCAGGCAGAAGGCCCGGGCGTAGATGCCGCGCCCGTCTCTGTCCGCTCGTGTGCCGTTGGTGTGGTAGACCTTGACCCGCTCCAGGCCGCAGGACGGGGAATTTTGCATGAAGATGTAGCCGCAGATATCCCCCAACTGTGCTGCCATGTCCCGGCCGTAGGTGTTCAGTTGTTGTGTCACGTTAAGGCTGTGATCGAGGGTGCCCACGGCTTCGGGTTGATCCGCGCTGCCCACCAGCCGAATCGGTTGGCGGGGCACGCCAAGGCCGATGGCCACTTCAGGGCAGACCGGGATGAAGTCGAAGTAGTCAGTGAGGGTGCGGCTGCACAACCGCGATTCCTTGTGCCCGCCGTTGTAACGCACGTCGAGACCCATCAGGCAGGCGCTGATGGCTATTTTCGGTTTGGCGGGAGAGTGGAGCATCGGAACACCTCGAATCTGGACCTGTACAAGCCGTCTGGTTTGTACAAGATAACTTCATCATAGATTCGAAGTTGTACAAGTCAAATTTTATGTATAGGTTTTTCGGCGGGCTGCTGTCCATGGCGACAGCAGCGATTTGCTCGGGTCGATGCCTTTACTGCAGGTGTTCATGCAAGCGACGAGCGGCTTCCTGACCGCTGAGCCAGGCCCCTTCGACGCGTCCGGACAGGCACCAGTCACCACAGGCGTACAACCCCAGGTCGGCATCGGCCAGGGTGCCCCATTCGTGACTGCTGGCGGGGCGAGCGTAGAGCCAGCGGTGGGCGAGGCTGAAGGTGGGGGCGGGCATGGAATCGTGCAACAGCTCGGCGAAGGCGCCATGCAACTGTTCGATCACCGCTTCCTTGGACAAGTCGATGTGCTGGCGGCTCCAGGCGCTGGTGGCGTGCAGCACCCAGGTATCGAGGGTGTTGTCGCGCCCGGGTTTGCTGCGGTTGCGGGCCAGCCAGTCGAGTGGGCTGTCCTGCACGAAGCAGCCTTCCATGGGGGTTTCGAGCGGTGTTTCAAAGGCCAGGGCGATGGCCCAGGTCGGGTCCATTTTCACCCCGGCCGCGGCGCCGGCGAGTTTCGGTGCCGATGCCAGCAAAGCCGTGGCCTGTGGGGCCGGCGTGGCGATGACCACGTGACTGAAGGGGCCGTGGGTGAAGCCCTCGGCGTCCTGCAGATGCCAGTGCTCTTCACCGCGATAGACCTCGGTGATCCGGCAGGCGAAATGCACTTCAAGGTCACCGAGCAAGGCGCGGGTAATGGCGCTCATGCGGGGCGTGCCGACCCAGCGGGTCTGCTCGTCCGGCGACAGGTTGAGCTGGCCGCCATGGTAGGTGTACAGCTGCGGCGTCCACTCGGCGACCCAGCCTCTGGCCTGCCAGCGCTGGACTTCGGTGACAAAGCGGCGGTCGCGGGCGGTGAAATATTGCGCGCCCATGTCCAGAGCCCCCGCATCGCTGCGTTTGCTCGACATGCGACCGCCGCTGCCACGGCTTTTATCGAAAAGTTGAACCACGTGCCCGAGGTCGGTCAGGGCCTGGGCGGCGGAGAGTCCGGCGATGCCGGTGCCGATGATTGCGATAGGTACAGTCATAGGGGCCTCGTTTACCTTTCTGTACAGACTACGCCGGGGTTCAAACCTGTACAATATTGTTTTTTGGTATAACTTTTAGCGTTCTCGATCTGACAGCTTGGCCTATTGTTAAACATAGAGCCTGCTCGATACCAAAGATCCCTGCTTATAAAAATAGACTAATGGACAGGGTAAAACGCCACGCGAGGAAGAAGTCATGCACATATTGCTGACCGGCGGTACTGGTTTGATAGGACGTCAGCTTTGCCGGCACTGGTCGGGGCAGGGATATCGCCTGACAGTCTGGAGTCGCCAGCCTGAAAAAGTCGCGAAAACATGTGGTGCCCAGGTGCGTGGAATTGCCCGGCTGGAGGATCTGGGGCAGGAGCCGGTGGATGCCATCGTCAATCTTGCCGGAGCACCGATTGCCGATCGGCCGTGGACGCACAAGCGTAAAGCCTTGTTGTGGAGCAGCCGGATCACGCTGACTGAAACCCTGCTGGCGTGGCTCGAAAGTCGCGAGCAGAAACCACGGGTGTTGATTTCCGGTTCGGCCGTCGGTTGGTATGGCGACGGCGGCGAACGTGAGTTGACCGAAGAGTCGCCACCGGTCATCGATGATTTCGCCAGCCAGTTATGCATCGCCTGGGAAGAGACTGCACAGCGGGCTGAAGCACTGGGCATTCGCGTCATCCTCATCCGCACCGGCTTGGTGCTGTCGGCGGAAGGCGGCTTTTTGTCGCGGCTGTTGCTGCCGTTCAAACTGGGCCTGGGAGGGCCGATCGGCAACGGCCGGCAGTGGATGCCGTGGATTCATATCGACGATCAAATCGCCCTGATTGATTTTCTTCTGCATCGCAACGAGTCCAGCGGTCCCTATAATGCGTGCGCGCCCAAACCGGTGCGCAACCGCGAGTTTGCCAAGACGCTGGGCAGCGTGCTGCATCGCCCGGCGTTCATGCCGATGCCGGCCTTCGCATTGAAGGTGGGGCTGGGCGAGTTGTCACTGTTGTTGCTGGGCGGCCAGCGGGCGACTCCGGTGCGTTTGTTACAGGCCGGTTTCACTTTTAAGTTCATGGATTTGCGCGCGGCTCTGGACGATCTGTCCGGTCGCCTTTGAAATAGGACGTTGCATGACCGATCACGCGTTGCTTCTGGTCAATCTGGGTTCACCTGCCTCCACCTCGGTGGCGGATGTGCGCAGCTACCTCAATCAATTTCTGATGGACCCGTATGTGATCGACCTGCCATGGCCGGTTCGACGCTTGCTGGTGTCGCTGATCCTGATCAAGCGTCCCGAGCAATCGGCCCATGCCTATGCCTCGATCTGGTGGGACGAGGGTTCGCCGCTGGTGGTGCTCAGCCGTCGCCTGCAACAAGCGATGAGCAGCCAATGGCAGCACGGCCCGGTCGAACTGGCGATGCGTTATGGCGAGCCGTCGATTGAATCCACGCTGGTTCGGATGGTTGCGGCGGGGCACAGGCGAATCACCCTGGCGCCGCTCTATCCTCAGTTTGCCGACAGCACCACGACTACGGTCATCGAAGAGGCCAGGCGCGTGGTGCGCGAGAAAAACCTCAACGTGCAGTTGTCGGTGCTCCAGCCGTTCTACGATCAACCCGAGTACCTGGATGCGCTGGCGGCCACGACCCGGCCGCATTTGCAGCAGGACTTCGATCACTTGCTGATGAGTTTTCATGGCTTGCCGGAACGGCATCTGAAGAAGCTCAACCCCGGGCACAGCTTCGAGGGCGGCGGTGATTGCTGCGCCGGAGCGCCACCCGAGGTGGTCGCCACCTGTTATCGCGGCCAATGCCTGCGTACGGCGGCAGAGGTCGCCAAGCGTTTGGGGTTGCCGGAGGACAGGTGGTCGGTGTCGTTCCAGTCGCGCCTGGGGCGCGCCAAATGGATCGAACCCTACACCGAGGCGCGCCTCGATGAGTTGGCCAAAAGTGGGGTGAAAAAGATTCTGGTGATGTGCCCGGCGTTCGTTGCCGATTGCATCGAGACCCTGGAAGAGATCGGTGATCGCGGCAAGGAACAGTTCCGCGAAGCGGGGGGAGAGGACCTGGTGCTGGTGCCGTGCCTCAACGATGACGCGCATTGGGCGCGGGCGTTGAGTACATTGTGCGAGCGAGCACCTTTGGCGCTTTAAAAAGCTTCGCGAGCAGGCTCGCTCCCACAGGGAAATGCATTCCAAAACTGTGGGAGCGAGCCTGCTCGCGAAGAGGGTCTTTCAGTCAACGAAGAATCTGAGCCTGCTTAGATCAGCGGCTCATCCGCCTTCTTGTGCTTCCAGCTGTCATTGCCCGGCAGGAGCAGGTTCAAGCCGATCGCCACCACCGCGCACAGCGCGATGCCCTTGAGGCCGAAATCGTCCGGGCCGGTGCCGGTGCCGATCAGCACGCCGCCGATCCCGAACACCAGGGTCACCGACACGATCACCAGGTTGCGCGCCTCGCCCAGATCGATCTTGTGGCGGATCAGCGTGTTCATCCCCACCGCCGCAATCGAACCGAACAACAGGCACAGAATCCCGCCCATTACCGGCACCGGAATGCTTTGCAGCAGCGCGCCGAACTTGCCGATGAACGCCAGGCTGATGGCGAAGATCGCCGCCCAGGTCATGATTTTCGGGTTGTAGTTCTTGGTCAGCATCACCGCGCCAGTCACTTCGGCGTAGGTGGTGTTGGGCGGGCCGCCGAACAGACCGGCCGCCGTGGTGGCAATGCCGTCGCCGAGCAGGGTGCGGTGCAGGCCGGGTTTCTTCAGGTAATCGCGTCCGGTCACGCTACCCACGGCAATCACGCCGCCGATGTGTTCGATGGCCGGGGCCAGGGCCACCGGAACGATGAACAGGATCGCCTGCCAGTTGAATTCCGGCGCGGTGAAGTGCGGGATGGCGAACCAGGGTGCCGCAGCGATCTTCGCGGTATCGACCACGCCGAAATAGAACGCCATGCCGAAACCGACCAGCACGCCGGAGATGATCGGCACCAGGCGGAAAATGCCCTTGCCGAAAACCGCGACGATCAGCGTGGTCAGCAGCGCCGGCATCGAGATCATCATCGCCGTCTGGTAATGAATCAGTTCGCTGCCATCACCGGCCTTGCCCATGGCCATGTTGGCGGCAATCGGCGCCATGGCCAGGCCAATCGAAATGATCACCGGCCCGATCACCACCGGCGGCAGCAGGCGGTCGATGAAACCGGTGCCTTTGATTTTTACCGCGAGGCCGAGGAAGGTGTAGACGAAACCCGCCGCCATTACGCCGCCCATGGTCGCGGCCAGGCCGAACTGGCCCTTGGCGAGAATGATCGGGGTGATGAAGGCAAAGCTCGATGCCAGGAACACCGGCACCTGACGCCCGGTGACGATCTGGAACAGGATCGTCCCCAGGCCGGCCGTGAACAGCGCCACGTTGGGGTCGAGGCCGGTAATCAGCGGCATCAACACCAGGGCGCCGAAGGCCACGAACAGCATCTGTGCACCCGACAGTACCGTGCGCCAGAGCGGATCGTTGAACTCTTGCTGCATGGTCACGCGTCCTTCTGCTTGGTGCCGAAGATCTTGTCACCGGCATCGCCCAGCCCCTGGGATGATGTAACCGTGTTCGTTCAGTTTCTGATCAATGGACGCGGTGTAGATGATCACGTCCGGGTGAGCTTTCTCGACCACGGCAATGCCTTCCGGCGCGGCGACCAGCACCATGGCGCGAATGTCCTTGCAGCCGGCTTTTTTCAGCAGGTCGATGGTGGCAACCATCGAGCCGCCGGTGGCGAGCATCGGGTCGATGATCATGGCCAGGCGTTCGTCGATTTCCGGTACCAGTTTCTCGAGGTAGGTGTGGGCCTCGAGGGTTTCCTCGTTGCGGGCCACGCCCACGGCGCTGACCTTGGCGCCCGGGATCAGGCTGAGCACACCTTCGAGCATACCGATGCCGGCACGCAGGATCGGCACCACGGTGATTTTCTTGCCGGCGATTTTCTCGACCGACACAGTGCCGCACCAGCCTTCGATATCGTAGGATTCCAGCGGCAGGTCTTTGGTGGCTTCGTAGGTCAGCAGGGCGCCGACTTCCTGAGCGAGCTCACGGAAATTCTTCGTGCTGATGTCTGCGCGGCGCATAAGGCCAAGTTTATGACGGATCAGCGGGTGGCGGATCTCATGGATGGGCATGGGGAAAGGCTCCGGCGGCGGGCAAAAAAACCGGCCTAGATTAATCTATCCGAGGGTGTTGTCCTATAGACATACAGTACGTTAGTCCACAAACGCTTGATCTGGCCTCGCTGGATGCGTACCTTTGCCCGCTTTTCCTGAATCCGTCCCCCCCTGGAGA
Source organism: Pseudomonas sp. S2_H10 (assembly GCF_054668285.1). Classification (NCBI taxonomy): domain Bacteria; kingdom Pseudomonadati; phylum Pseudomonadota; class Gammaproteobacteria; order Pseudomonadales; family Pseudomonadaceae; genus Pseudomonas; species Pseudomonas sp. S2_H10. The sequence goes on along the minus strand of NZ_CP162754.1, from coordinate 2,645,576 downwards.
GCGCCATGTCCGCTGATCTCGAGCATATCCGTCAAATCATGCGAGAGGCTGACTGCCTGTACACCGAAGCTGAAGTCGAGGCGGCCATCGCCCGCGTCGGTGCACACATCAACGATGAACTGGCGGACAGCAACCCGGTGGTGTTCTGCGTGATGAACGGCGGCCTGATTTTCGCCGGCAAGCTGCTCACCCATTTGCAGTTCCCGCTGGAAGCGTCCTATCTGCACGCGACCCGTTATCGCAACGAAACCAGCGGCGGCGAGCTGTTCTGGAAGGCCAAACCGGAAGTTTCGTTCATCGACCGCGACGTGCTGATCATCGACGACATCCTCGACGAAGGTCACACCCTGGGCGCGATCATCGACTTCTGCAAACACGCTGGCGCACGTAAAGTGCACACTGCCGTGCTGATCGACAAAGACCACGACCGCAAGGCTCGTCCAGACCTGAAGGCCGATTTCGTCGGCCTGCCATGCATCGACCGCTACATCTTCGGTTACGGCATGGACTACAAAGGCTACTGGCGTAACGCCAACGGTATTTTCGCCGTTAAAGGAATGTAAGACATGGATACGCCTCGCTTTCTGGATCAGACCTTGTTCGCCGAGCTGGCCGGGAAAGCCGCGGCCAGTCCTCGCGGGCGCCAGCATCACAACTTCCACCAGATGGAAGACGCTTGCCATCGCATGGCGGTGGGGCTGCAGCCGTCCACGTATATCCCGCCTCACCGGCACTTGGGCGACAACAAGGCCGAAACCCTGCTGGTCCTCAAGGGCCGGTTGGGCGTGCTGATCTTCGATGAGACCGGTGCGGTGCTGAGCAAGACCGTGCTGCAGGCCGGTGGGGACTGTGTTGGCGTGGACCTGCCAACCGGTGTGTTCCACGGTTTGGTGGTGCTGGAGGCCGACAGCCTGATGTTCGAATGCAAGGCTGGTCCTTACCGTCCGGTCGGCGAGGGTGAACTGGCCCATTGGGCGCCGCGTGAAGGCGAGCCTGGTGTCGCCGAGTATCAGGCCTGGATGCACGCGCAGTTCGATTGATCTTCCACACCCTGGAGCCCGTCATGAACCTGTTGATCCGCTGCTGCGCTGCCCTGTTGCTGACCCTCAGCCTGCCATTGGCTGCCGCTCCCGCGCCCATGCACGGTCAATTCCTGCCGCCGGACGATCTCACGCTGCGCGATGCCGCTCCCGAACAGCAGCAACTGATGCAGGTCACCGATTATTCGGTGGTGGTCGGCGCACAGCGTCAATCCAATCAACAGCCGATTCCGGTCACTTCGCCTTTGATGATTCGCCTCAAGGGCAAGTCCCTGAACAAGGGCGCCACCATCAGCCAGGTGCTGGTCAACTTCGACGGCGAGAGCAAAAGCCTGAAGAAGCCGGTCTACGACCAGCCGAGCAAGACCCTGACCCTCTATTACCCGCTGGCGCAATACCGGGTGGTGATCGATTTGCTGCGCAACGACACGGTGTATTGCCAGTTTCTCAGCTACGCCAATGGGCATGTCTGGGCTGACTTGCACACCGGTAGCACGCGTGCGCGTTGAGCCCTGAGCCTGCGCAGGGGTAAACTGCCCGCCCCGTGAAATGTCTGCGAGCTGGAGTCGGCAATGCGTAAAGATAAAAAACAAGTGATTGGTGACGAGATCGGCGACGAGCAGATCAAGTTGTTCCTCGATTTCGAACCGGTCGACGCGACTTCTCCGTCCCTGCACAAACTGGTCAAGGCCTACCGTGGCCTGCGCATCGACGATTTCGAGCGTTTCCTGACGTTCTTCGTCGAGGCGGGTTACGACGTGAATGGCAAGGATGAGCACGGCAATGACTTCGTTGCCCTGATCAAGGATCAGCGCAACGCGCCGGATTACATCGAGCTGATCGAAAAAGCCCGCGGCTAAGATCTTTCAGACGCGCAAAAAAACGCCCCGAACTTGTAGGAGCCGGCTTGCTGGCGATGGCATCACCTCGGTCTGTCAGATACACCGGGGTGATACCATCGCCAGCAAGCCGGCTCCTACAGGAGCGGGGCGTTTTTCATGTCACCGAATCAAGCGTAGCTTTCGGTCTCGCTGCTGGCTTCAACCAGTTCCAGGGCAACGTTGTTCTGCGTGTTGATCTTGCGATACAGCGCAGCGTCGGTTTCCAGAACCTTTTCCCGGGCGGGGAAGATTTCTGCCAGTTTGCCAGCCCATTCGCCCTTGGCCTGGTTCGGGAAGCACTTTTCGATCAGCTCGAGCATGATCGAAACGGTCACCGATGCACCCGGCGAAGCGCCGAGCAGTGCCGCCAGGGAACCGTCCTTGGCCGCGACCAGTTCGGTACCGAATTGCAGGATGCCGCCTTTTTTCGGGTCTTTCTTGATGATCTGCACCCGTTGGCCGGCCACTTCCAGGCGCCAGTCTTCGGCTTTCGCCTCAGGGTAGAAGCGACGCAGGGAATCCAGGCGCTGCTCCATCGACTGCATCACTTCGCTGACCAGGTACTTGGTCAGGTCCATGTTGTTTTTCGCCACGGCGAGCATCGGGCCGATGTTGCCGGCGCGAACCGACATCGGCAGGTCCATGAAGGAGCCGTGCTTGAGGAACTTGGTGGTGAAACCGGCGTACGGTCCGAACAGCAGGGACTTCTTGCCTTCGACCACGCGGGTGTCCAGGTGCGGCACGGACATTGGCGGCGAACCCACGGCTGCCTGGCTGTAGACCTTGGCCTGGTGGTGCTTGACCACTTCCGGGTTGTCGCAACGCAGCCACTGGCCGCTGATCGGGAAACCGCCGAAGCCTTTGCTTTCTTCGATGCCCGAGGCTTGCAGCAGCGGCAGTGCCGCGCCGCCAGCGCCGAGGAAGACGAATTTGGCGTCGACTTCACGGGTGTTGCCGCTGTTGACGTCCTTGATGCTGACGGTCCAGCCACCGTTGCTGCGCTTGAGGCCGGTCACGCGCTTGCAGTACTTGACCTGGGCATCGGGTGCGCTGGTCAGGTGCTTGAGCAACTGGTTGGTCAGGGCGCCGAAGTTGACGTCGGTACCATTGATCACGCGGGTGGCGGCCAGGGTTTCGCCAGGGTCGCGACCAGGCATCATCAATGGCATCCACTCTGCCATTGTTGCCTTGTCTTCGGTGTATTCCATGTCGTTGAAGGCGTGGTGCTTGCTCAGCACCTTGAAGCGTTCCTTGAGGAAGGACACGCCGCTGTCGCCCTGCACGAAGCTCAGGTGTGGCACCGGGCTGATAAACGATTTGCACGAGCCGAACGTGCCTTTTTTGGTCAGGTACGACCAGAACTGCTTCGACACCTCGAACTGGGTGTTGATGAGCACGGCTTTCTTGATGTCGACGGCGCCATCGGCGGCCTGCGGCGTGTAGTTGAGCTCACACAGCCCGGCGTGACCGGTACCGGCGTTGTTCCACGGGTTGGAACTCTCCGCGGCACCGGAATCCATCAGCTCGACGACTTCCAGCTTGATCGCGGGGTCGAGCTCTTTGAGCAGTACCGCGAGGGTGGCGCTCATGATGCCGGCCCCTACCAGTACTACGTCGACTGCTTCGTTATGCGCCATTTAACGCGTCTCCAAAATCTGCAGCACCAAATTGACGGCATGGCTGCCAGGCGTTCCGGGGCGAGTCAGTGATGCCCCTCGAACTCATGGCAGTATCGCCATGTCCGAATCTTCGCAATTTATCGCAACTTCGACGGACGCTACCTGCCGGGCCTATGAGCCATATGAACTCATTTCAGCGCGCGGGAGGCAATTCGACTTATGGTCGATACATCCGTTTGTGCAACCAAATCCGTAGCGGACAGGCTTCAGGCTCCGGTGTTCGAGGAATACTCGGTCCTGTGTCGTTGGGCTGTTGTAGACGCTAATGGTGCATGTTCAGACGCAAAACTATTCATTTGCTCGCCACACTCTTGTGAAGTTGTGAAAACCCGTTTTTTTCACGCTCTTTTGAAGACGTGAACCTCAAAAAGGGCTGTCCCAGCCTGGCACCGTGCCCGAAAAACGGGCAGACAGCTCAGTGACCGAGCGTAATGACAGCTCTGCAGATTCGCGAAAAGTGGAGGTTTTGCTCAACAAAACAGCAAGCGCGCCAGCTTCACTCGATCTGTGTGGGCGGCTCTCTGTGGGCGGTGCGGGGTGTCAATACAAGCGCATTGACGATGCTGCGAGGCCCGATCAGGAGACGTCCTTATAATCGGGGGGAGATTGTATCTAAGAAACGCAGGGAAATGGTCGTGTTTGATGACTTTTATTAGGTCTTTGGTCAGGTCGTCAGCAGTTGTTGTGCCCGCGAGCGTGGCTGGTGCGGCTGCGGAACGACACGAGCGCCGGCCGGCAGCGGCTGATTCAGCCAGTTCAGGCGGATTTCTTCGATTTCGACCCAGCCATCGCCCATGGGCTGGAGGCTGCACTGCTTGAAGGCCTGGCAGTGGCCGTTGCGGTCGAGCAGGGCGAAGCAGCGGTGCAGCGGGCGTGGCGCGAACAGCGAGATCAGATGGCGCATGGCGGAGTACCGTGTGGGTGACTTTCGAGAAGGTTGCCTGTAGGCCGTTACGCGCAAGTGTATGAGTGGTGACATCTGTGTGACATGAACCGCAAACCCCAAGGGTTGTCAGAGATTTCATCAAACACTGTGAGGTGCTGGTTCCCCGCAGTGGCGCACCGCTATACTGCCGGCCTGTTTTGTGCCTGATTCTGGAGAGATGAGCATGTTGCAACGCCTGTTGTTCGGTTTGATCACTGTGACCAGTTTGACCCTGGTTGGCTGCGCCCACAGCCCGCAACAACTGAGCCCGGAACCCAAGCTGACCACTCAACTGGCCCCGGTCGGCCATGGTCAGCCCGTCGTGGTGCGCGTAGTGGACGGTCGCCCGTCGCCGACGCTGGGCACCCGTGGCGGCCTGTACCCGGAGACCAGCGCGATCACCGTGCAGGGCGCGCAGATTCTGCCGAAGTTGCAGGCCCAGGCTGAAGCCGCGGTGCGTCTGTTGGGCTTTACCCCGACGAACAACGCCATGAATGCTCCGCAACTGACCGTGACCCTGGCAGAGCTGAAGTACCAATCGCCCAAGGAAGGCATGTACGTGACTGAAGCCACCATCGGCGCGACCTTCCGCTCCGATGTACAGAACGGCAACCGTCGCTACAGCGGCCGTTATGGTTCGTCCCTGGACCAGCGTTTCGGTATGGCGCCGAACCAGGAAACCAACACCAAGCTGGTCAGCGATGTGCTGAGCGATGCGTTGACCCGCCTGTTCAAGGATCCGACCGTGGGTCAGATTCTCGGCGAATAATGCGAGCCCCTGTAGGAGCGAGCCTGCTCGCGATGGACTTGAGGGCGCCGTGGGGTATCAGATTCCCCGCGTAATCGTTAACGACCATCGCGAGCAGGCTCGCTCCTACAGGGGGGGCGTTGGTGTCAGGCCGCCTGCGAGTAAAAGTCCAGCACACTCACACCCGTGAGCCAATCCGTTTCCGGCAAATCCGCATGTTGATGCCCGCCCAGGGCGCAATACACCAGCCAATGGCGGTCCTGAACGTTGAAAGCTAGGCTGCCGACGAGGGCCTGTTGTTCTTCGCTGGGGGTGATGAGGTAGAGACGATCCTGGTTTTCGGCGTGGAGCATGACGGAGTCCGTGTCGGTTTCGAGGCGCGCATGGTCGCCGATTCAGATGACGAAGCCGTGACGCAGGACAGCCATTGATCAATTGCTTCGTTATTTGTCGGAAACAGAGGGCAGGGACGCAGGCTTTCGGTAGAATCCGCGCCGCGGTCGCCGGTCCGGCACCTGCCACGCCTGTTTTGCCTGAGGTTTGTGATGTCGCTGCACTTGATGACGCTGTTTACCGCCCATCCCGCCAAATTGATCAATCTGCTGGCCTTGCTGTTTGCCTTTCCGGGCGGCTGGTTGCTGCACGCCACCCGACGTCGTGAACTGCGCGCGATGGCCAGCTTGCAGGCGCAGCGCCAGAGCAGCCCCAACGTAGAGCCCACGCTGGATTGGGCGACCTTGCGCATGAACCGGTTTTTCTACATCTTCGGTTTTGCCTGCATGGGGTTGGCGTTGCTGGTGTCGTGGATCAGCACTCAAGTCTGAATTACCGCAAAACCTGTGATGAACAGATACAAAAACGGCGCCTCAAGGGCGCCGTTTTCACATCTGGCAAAAACCGCTTACAGCGGCAACCCTGCCTTCACCCGGTACTGATTGCGCACCGGCGTCGCATATTGCAGCACCAGGAACGGACGATGCTCTTCAGGGCAGGCGTCCAGGCGGCGTTGCCATTCTTCCTGGGCCTTGGCCAGTTCCTCGGCCGGGAACACTTGCGCAGCGGTCGGTACCTGCAGCTGTGGATCAGCGTCTTTCCACTGCGCGTAAGCCAGGTAGTGCACCGGGAACAAGCGGTACCCGCTGAGGATCTGCTTGTCCATCTCGACGGCCAATTGCTTGGTGTCTTCGAACAGTTCGCTGATCGGCGCGGCAAAGTTCACATGCACCCGGCCCTTGTAGCCGGTGATGCCCTTGGCGATGCTCACGTCATCCTCGCCCGGCACCTTGGTGTAGCTGCCGGTGGTGGCGCGGATGTAAAGCTCGCGGGCCTTGGCCTGATCGCACGGGTCGTATTCATAGCTGATCGACACCGGGGTCAGGTTCAGCGACTGAATGACCTCGCCGAACGGCTCGTCCTTGCGGCTCATGTGGAACATCTTGAGGATCGCCGATTCGGTACGGTCGTCACCGTCCTTGGCGCGGCCCTCGGCCTGGGCGATCCAGATCGACGCGCAATCGTTGCGGATCGAGTGGTTGATGTACGCCGACAACAGTTGATAAGCCGCCATTTTCTCCCGGCGTCCGCTGATCGAGCGGTGCACGATGAAGCTCTTGTTCAGGCGCATCAGGTCGCTGACGAATGGCTTTTGCAGCAGGTTGTCGCCAATGGCGATGCGCGGGGTCGGCAGGCCGGCGTGGTACACGGCGTAGTTGACGAAGGCCGGGTCCATCACGATATCGCGGTGGTTGGCGATGAACAGGTAGGCACTGCCGGACTTGAATTGCTCCACCCCGGTATAGGTGACACCGTCGGTGGCGCGTTCGATGGTGTGGTCGACGTAAACCTCGACTTTGTCCTGTAACGTGGCCACACAGGTCACGCCGGCAAACTCACGGCGTAGCCGATGGGCTATAAGAGGTTTGAGCGCCCAGCCTAAAGCGCCGGCGAAACGCGGGAAGCGGAAGTGGGTGAGGATATCTAGAAACGCCTTGTCGCCAAGCAGCCGATCCAGCACCGCTGGGACTTCGCTGTCGTCGTAAGGTCGGATGGCATCGAATTCGCCCATCATGCTCTCTTGTTAGAAACGGCTAGGGTAAGTAAAGGTTCTGATAGAAAACCGGCGGGGCACGGTCTGAAAAAGTAGCCAGACAAAAATAGCCCTGCAAATAGACCGGCGATTATACGCACAAGTCACCTGGGAGACCGCGATGCTGGAAAGCGCAGTTTATGAATGTCCGTATTGTGGGGAGGAAGTCGAGACCTCACTGGATCTGTCCGGTGGGGATCAGACCTATATTGAGGACTGTCAGGTGTGCTGCAGGCCGATAACCTTCGTATTGCAGGTTCATGAAGATGAATGGCATCTCGAAGTCTTCAGCGAAAATGAGTGAGGAGCGTGTATGCAGCGCATCTACGACCCGGAAAACCTGATGGAAGGCGAGTTGCTGCAAGGCATGCTCGCCAGCGAGGGTATCGAGGCGCATCTGGTGGGCCGTGACTTGCTCGGGGGCAGCGGCGAGTTGCCGATCTATGGCCTGCTCGGGCTGTCGGTCGATAACGACCAGGCCGAATACGCCCGCGAGCTGATCACCGCGTACAATGCAGCGCTGCCGCTGTCTGGCGATGAACCGGACAGCTATCCCGGCACGTTGGTCTGTTAGGCTGGCGTTCGTTTGATCAAGAGTCGTGTTGCCCCATGTGTGGACGTTATGCCCTGTTTCGCTGGAACCCCGCCTTTGCGGCGCTGCCCGGTTTTCCCGCCGACCAGCAGGCGCAGTGGAACATTTCCCCCAACGATTCGGTGTTGATGCTGCGGGCCGAGCCTGACGGTCAGCGCTCGCTGGCCCGCGCCCGCTGGGGGTTGACCCCGCCCTGGCTGACCGATCTGTCCCGCACCCCGGCCCATGCCCGTGCCGAAACCGTTGCCGAACAGCCAATGTTTCGCCAGGCCTTGCGCGAGCGTCGCTGCCTGTTGCCGGCCAATGGTTTCTACGAATGGCGCGGCACGACGCACAAGCGCCCGTACTGGCTGACGCCGGGGGAGGGCTCGTCGCTGTTTTTTGCGGCGATCTGGGAGGCGTATCCGGTGCAAGAGCAGGTGTGGCTGAGTACCGCGGTGATCACCCAGCCGGCGGCGAGCCAGCGGCGACCGTTGATTCTTGATGAGGCGGGGCAGGCCGCGTGGCTGGATCCCGAGACGCCCTTGCATGCGTTGCAGGCATTGCTGGCCAGTGAACCTGCCGCATTGCGCGAGCGGGTGTTGGCCAACATGGTCAATGATCCGAAGCTCAATGGGCCGGAGTGTCTCACTCCGGGTTGAGTAATTGGCTGGCTGAACCGGCCCCATCGCGGGCAAGCCCGCTCCCACAGGGATCTATGGAGTTCACAAAACCTGTGGGAGCTGGCTTGCCAGCGATGGGGCCCTCGGATCAAACCCTGAACTGATTGATCAACCGCCGCTGCTGCTCGGCCAGTTTGGTCAGATCCGCACTGGCCGCACTCGACTCATCCGCGCCACTTGCCACCTCATTGGCCACTTGCCCGATGTTGATCACGTTGCGGTTGATATCGTCCGCCACCGCACTTTGCTCTTCGGCGGCGCTGGCGATCTGGGTGTTCATGTCGTTGATCACCGACACCGCCTGGGTAATGGTTTCCAGCGCTTCGGCAGCCTTGGCCGCGTGCTGCACGCTTTCGTCCGTGCGGTTCTGGCTGTCTTCCATGACCCGCACCACATCCCGCGTGCCCTGTTGCAGCTGCTGGATCATGGCCTGGATTTCTTCGGTAGCCTTTTGCGTCTTCTGCGCAAGGTTGCGCACCTCGTCGGCCACCACGGCAAAACCTCGGCCCTGTTCACCGGCGCGGGCGGCTTCGATGGCCGCGTTCAAGGCCAGCAGGTTGGTCTGCTCGGCGATCCCGCGAATGGCGGTGAGGATGGCGTTGATGTTTTCGCTGTCCTTGGCCAGGGTTTGCACCACGCCCACGGCCCGGCCGATTTCCACGGCGAGCGCGCCGATCGAGTTCGAGGTGTCGCGCACGATCTGCATGCCCTGGCTGGCGGCCTGGTCGGCATGGCTGGCGGCCTGTGCGGCCTGGGTCGCGTTGCGCGCCACGTCCTGGGCGGTGGCGGTCATCTCCTGCACGGCGGTGGCCACCTGATCGATCTCGGCCATCTGCTTGTGCACGCCGGTGTTGGTGCGGATGGCGATGTCGGCGGTGTGTTCCGACGAGTCGCTGACGCTCTGCACCGACGTCACCACCTGGGTGATCATTGCCTGCAACTTGGCCAGGAAAGTGTTGAAACCTTTGGCGATCGAGCCCAGCTCATCGGCGCGGTCGCTGGTGAGGCGCCGGGTCAGGTCACCTTCGCCCTGGGCGATATCGTCGAGCATGGCCACCATCTGTTTGAGTGGGCGGGCGATGCCATGGCCCACCAGCCAGATCACCAGCAAGCCGATCGCGGCAATCACCAGGCCGACCATCGCCATGCCGAAGGTGTCGGATTTGCGCTGTGCGTCCAGGTCGCCCTGGAGTTTCTGCAGGTCCGCCATCACCGCGTTCAGCGGCAATTGCAGCATCAGGGTCCAGCGGGCGTCGGTCTGGCCGATGCCGAAAGGCAGGTACAGCTCGATCCGGCCCTGGGCCTTGTCGACGCTGTAGGTGACTTCGCCGCGCTTGAGATTGGCCATGTTGGCAATCTGCTTGCTGTCGAGGATGTCGCTGACCTTCTCGCCGAATTTGCTCGGATCCTTGGTGTAGGCAACGATCCGGCCATTGCCGCCGATCAGGGTCATTTCCCCGGCACCGCCATAAAGCTTGTGGTTGGCGCCCAGGAGCATTTCCTGAATGAAGTTCACCGACAGGTCGGCGCCGACGATGCCCTGGAAGGCACCGTTGAGCATGATCGGTTCAATAAAGGAGGCGAGCATGACGATCTTGTCGCCGACCTTGTAAGGCGCTGGGTCGATCACGCAGGATTTTTTGCTTTCTTTCGAGCACAGGTAGTACTCGCTGGCGCGCACGCCGGTGGACAGGGTCTTCTGGTCGTCGACGTCCACCAGCTTGTCCAAGCCCAGGGTGCCGTCGTCGTTGCGGAACCACCAAGGCAGGAAACGCCCGTTGGCTGCGTCGATGCCGGCTACCTGGGTGCCGACATAGGCCGCGTCGTTGTGATCCAGGGCGTCTTTTTCCCAACCGATGTAGGTGCCGAGGATTTTCGGGTTCTTGACCACGTTTTCCTTGATCAGGCCGATCAGTTGCTCGCGGCTGAGGCTCAGCGAAGGCTGGCCATCGGCGCCCGGTGTGCCGATCAGGGCGTTGACCCGCACCAACCCACCGGCAATCAGCAGCGGCGCTTCGAGTTCACGCTGGATCTGGCTGACCTGGGTTTGTGCCAGGGAGGTCAGGCGTTGTTCGATGACTTGCTCGAATTGGGCCTGGGTCCGCTCCTGGACCATGTCTTGCGTGCGGGCGCCGGAAAACAGCGCGTACACCACCAGCGCGGCCACGACACTAAGGACAATGGCGCCGGCAAGGGCCGCCACGGAAAACTGGATCGACTTGAATTTCATGGGGGCTCCGCACGCGAAAGGACGTCTGCCCGGGTGTATCGGCAGGGAGGCGGGCAGGCATGAGCGCGAGCAACGTGAATGACTGTTTTTGCGTGGCGGATGTCGTAATTGAATCAATGCGCGGCGTGATGGACTGCGGGTTGTCGCCGTATGTGAATTTTTTTCTACGGCGATGAGAGCTTTGTCCGAATTGCGCGTCTTATGTCCATTGTATCTGGCGTCGATACATATCCACGCCTAGGATACGCGGCAGGCTTTCAGGGAGTTTTTTGATGAACAAGATTTTGGTTGTCAGTGCACTGGGCGCGGCGCTGCTGCTCGCCGGTTGCCAGTCGGTCAATACCACCAGCGGCGGTGCCGTAGGCGTTGAGCGCAAACAGTACATGTTCAGCATGTTGTCCGCGCAAGAGGTCGACCAGATGTACGCCCAGTCCTATCAGAAGACAGTGGGCGAGGCATCCACCAAGGGTGTGCTGGACAAGACCAGCAATGATGCCAAGCGGGTTCAGGCGATTGCCGACCGGCTGATTGCCCAGGCGCCGAACTTCCGCCCGGACGCGGCCCAGTGGAAGTGGGAAGTCAACCTGATCAAGAGCGATGAGCTCAACGCCAACTGCGGCCCTGGCGGCAAGATCATCTTCTACACCGGGTTGATCGACAAACTGCAACTGACCGACGATGAAATCGCCGCGATCATGGGGCATGAAATCGCCCACGCCCTGCGCGAACACGGTCGTGAGGCGATGTCCAAGGCTTACGGCATCGAAATGGCCAAGCAGGGCGCCGGTGCGTTGCTCGGGTTGGGGCAGGACAGCCTGGCCCTGGCCGATACCGTGGCCAACTACGGCATGACCTTGCCCAACAGCCGCGCCAATGAAAACGAAGCGGACCTGATCGGCCTGGAATTGGCCGCCCGCGCCGGCTACAACCCGAATGCCGCGATCACCCTGTGGAACAAGATGAGCAAAGTCTCGGACGGTGCGCCACCGGAGTTCATGAGCACTCACCCGGCCTCGGCGAGCCGTATTGCGGCTTTGCAGGCGGCGATTCCGAAGGTCATGCCGCTTTACGAGCAAGCCAAGAAATCCTGATCGTCATGCGGTGATGCTGATGGCGCCATCGCGAGCAAGCTCGCTCCCACAGGGTTATCTGTAGAGCACAAAATTTGTGTACGACATAAATCACTGTGGGAGCGGGCTTGCCCGCGATGAACGATAACGCGGTCTACTGACGTACTCCGTCAAACCCACCCGCTGCTCTGCATCGCCTTGTACACCGCGACAATCGCCAGGATGAAGAACGCCGACGCCGCCAGTCGACGGATCAGGGTCAATGGCAATTTGTCTGCGGCAAAGTTACCGGCCAATACCACGGGCACGTTGGCAATCAGCATGCCGAGGGTGGTGCCGATGATCACCAGCCACAACTCCGGATATTGCGCAGCCAGCATCACGGTCGCGATCTGCGTCTTGTCGCCGATTTCCGCCAGGAAGAACGCGATCAGCGTGGTCAGGAACGGTCCGAACTTGCGGGCGGTGCTGGCTTCGTCGTCATCCATCTTGTCCGGGACCAGGGTCCACAACGCCGTGGCGGCGAAGCTCGCGGCGAGGATCCAGTGCAGCATCGTATCCGAGAAGAAACTCCCGACCCAGGCACCCACCGCACCGGCGGCCGCGTGGTTGGCCAGGGTCGCGGCGACGATACCGGCAATGATCGGCCAGGGCTTGCGGAAGCGGGCGGCGAGAATGAGCGCGAGCAGTTGCGTCTTGTCGCCGATTTCGGCCAAGGCAACGATTGCGGTGGGTACGAGTAGTGAATCCAGCATCAGGGGTTTTCCTAAGGGGCGGGTCGACACGGCTATGACACGTACAGCCTTCCCGCCCCGGGTAAGGTGTTCGTGTCATAGGTCTTGTCAAACCCTGCGATCCATCTGATGTGGATGCTTGGGTCGCATGCGCCATGGTCTGTTGACCAAGTATGTTGACGCATGCCGGACGAGCGTGGCGCTCGTGGGAGACTACTCCCCTAGGACGGAGCGGATTCTGCCTAGACAAAATCCTTTCGGCAAGTACAAATTTTCAGCCGCGCTTGGCCCGGTAGATCCGGAACCCCTGTCCTTCGGCCTTGATCGCACACACGCCTAGATGCTCTTCGATCAGCGGCTGATACTTCAGGAAGCTGTTCGCGACCAGGCGAAGTTCGCCGCCGTTTTTCAGATGTTTGGCTGCTTTTCGCAGCAAGTTCTCGGTAGCGAAATAATCGGTGTGTACGCCGACATGGAACGGCGGATTGCTCAGAATGGCGCTCAAACCCATCGGTGCGGCATCGATTCCGTCACCGGTAATCACCTCGGCTTCCAGACCATTGGCCGCCAGGGTCAGGCGACTGCTGGCAGCGGCAAAGGCGTCCACATCGAGCATCGTGACCTGATTGTGCGGATAACGACGTTTCACCGCCGCGCCCAGGACGCCTGCGCCGCAGCCGAAGTCCAGCAGGTGACCGCTGGGCAGTTTGTCCAGGTGTTCCAGCAGCAGCGCGCTGCCGCGATCGAGGCGACCATGGCTGAACACCCCCGGCAGGCTGATGACCTTCAACGGGCCTTCGGCCAGCGGCAGTTCGTAGGTCTGCGCCAGGCTTTCCAGCGGTTTGGCTTCAGGCGCGTTGGCCACGGTGACCAGCCAGAGCTGGCAGTGGCGCGCGCTGTCGAGCTTGCGTGGCTTGCCGAACGGGTTGAGTTGTTTGGCCGCGCCTTCGATGCCGCTTTTTTTCTCGCCGACCAGATACAGCTCGCGGCCGGCCAGGCGCGAGGCGAGGGCGTTGAGGATGTAGTCGGTCAAGTCCTTGGACTTGGGCAGAAAGACCACGGCGCAATCGAACCCGCGTTCCGGTGCATTCACGCCAAAATGGCTGCGCCCCTCGAAACGGGCGTCCAGCGCGGCCTGATCGCCGGCGTGCCAGCACCAGCCATGAGCTTCTGGCAGGCGGCCCAGCAAGTCGTCGGCGGGCAAACCGGCCAACAACACCGAACCCTGGAATAACTCGGCCTGACGAAGCAGTACTTCACTGCGCGGATCCATAACTGCTCCTTAAAAAAGTGCCGCAGTTTATCAACTGACGACCCGCAGCGCCTTACCGCTGAAGTACCCCAGTGCGTTTTCGGTCACTTGGCCAACGATTCGCTGGCGCGCCTCGCGGCTGCCCCAGGCGTTGTGCGGGGTGACGATCAGGCGCGGAATGTCGTGGGCCAGCAGCGGATTGCCATTAACGGGCGGCTCGACGCTCAGCACGTCCGTCGCGGCGCCGCCCAGATGCCCGTTGCGCAAGGCGTCGGCCAGGGCCTGTTCGTCGATCAGACCGCCGCGTGCGGTGTTGACCACGAACGCGCCGGGTTTCATCGCGGCCAGTTCACGGGCGCCGATGAAGTGGCGGGTGTGTTCGTTGAGCGGGCAATGCAGGGTCAAGGCGTCGATTTGTGGCAGCAGTTCGTTCAGCGGCAAGCGGTCCGGCCGGGCGGGGCGTCCGGGAATCTGCCCCAGCAGTACACGCATGCCGAACGCTTCAGCCAGCCGTGCCACAGCGCCACCCAGTTCGCCGTGACCCAGCAGGCCAAGGGTTTTGCCTTCGAGCTCGACGATCGGGTAATCCAGCAGGCAGAACTGCCTGGCCTGCTGCCAGCGGCCTGCGTCGACGGCTTTTTGATAATCGGCCAGGCGCGTGGCCAGGTTGAGCAGCAGCATGATCGTGTGCTGCGCCACCGACGGCGTGCCGTAACCCTGGCAGTTGCACACCGTAATCCCGTGGGCGCGGGCGGCGGCCAGGTCGACGTTGTTGGTGCCGGTGGCGGTAATCAGGATCAGCTTGAGATCAGGGCTGGCGGCCATGGCGGCGGCGTCGATCAGAATCTTGTTGCTGATGGCGACGGTGGCGCCCTTGAGGTGTTCGATGACTTGACCGGGCAAGGTCTGCGCGAACAACTGCAAATCGCTGAAACAATCGCGCAGCGGGCCGAGATCAAGGTCGCCGAGGTCCAGGGATGGATGATCAAGGAAAACGGCGCGGCGAGTGTTCGTCATCAACTGTACCTTTTGTGCAATGAACTGAAGGCGTAATCTGCCGAGCCTACCAGATGAAATAAATAGTTACGCTTGGCCTGAAGGAGCCCCACATGTACTGGACAGAGTTCTTGACCGTTGCCCTGATTCACTTGCTGGCCGTGGCCAGTCCCGGCCCGGACTTTGCCGTGGTGGTGCGCGAGAGTGTTACCCACGGCCGTCGAGCAGGCACCTGGACCGCGCTGGGTGTGGGTACGGCGATTTTCCTGCACGTGGGTTATTCGCTGTTGGGTATCGGCCTGATCGTGTCCCAGTCGATCGTGATGTTCAATGCCTTGAAATGGGCCGCCGCCGCTTACCTGCTGTACATCGGTTACAAGGCGCTGCGCGCGCAGCCGGCCAAGCCTGTGGCGGACGATCTGCACAAGGAAGCCGGGGAGCGCACGGCCCGTGGTGCTTTCACCTCGGGTTTCGTCACCAACGGTCTCAACCCGAAAGCCACGTTGTTCTTCCTCTCGCTGTTCACCGTGGTGATCAACCCGCACACACCACTGGCCGTGCAGGCCGGTTACGGGGTTTACCTGGCGGTGGCGACAGCGGCCTGGTTCTGCCTGGTGGCGATGTTGTTCAGCCAGCAACGCGTACGCGCCGGGTTCGCGCGCATGGGGCACTGGTTCGACCGGACCATGGGTGCGGTGCTGGTTGCGATTGGCGTGAAGCTCGCCTTTACCGAAATGCATTGATTGCGTGGGCGGCACAGGCATTGAATTCCTGCAGATGCTGGCGCAACGCTAGCATCTGCGGGGCTCTGCAAATCATTCCTTTGGCTGATTTGGCTGACGATCAAGGGCACTACAGTGCGTACTTTCAGTCACGTCCGTGCAGTCAGAAAAGGGATTCTTATGTTGCAGACTCGCGTTATCCCCCCGGCCGAAGGCGCTTACCAGTACCCGTTGCTGATCAAGCGGCTGCTGATGTCCGGTGCCCGTTATGAGAAAACCCGCGAGATCATCTACCGCGACAAATTGCGCTACAGCTACCCGACCCTGATCGAACGGGTGGCCCGCCTGGCCAACGTGCTGACAGCGGCCGGGGTCAAGCCCGGGGATGCCGTGGGTGTGATGGACTGGGACAGCCATCGCTACCTGGAATGCATGTTTGCCATCCCGATGATCGGCGCGGTGATCCACACCATCAACGTGCGTCTGTCGCCGGAACAGATCCTCTACACCATGAACCACGCCGAGGACCGCTTTGTGCTGGTCAACAGCGAGTTCGTCGGTCTGTACAAGGCTATCGAAGGGCATCTGACCACCGTCGACAAAACCCTGCTGCTGACTGACCTGCCGGAAAAAACCGCGGACCTGCCGAATCTCGTCGGCGAATACGAAGAGTTGCTGGCCGCGGCGAGCCCGCAGTACGACTTCGAGGATTTCGACGAAAACTCGGTAGCGACCACGTTCTATACCACCGGCACCACCGGCAATCCCAAGGGCGTGTACTTCACCCATCGGCAACTGGTGCTGCACACCATGGGCGTGTCGACCATCATGGGCGCGATCGACAGCGTGCGCCTGCTGGGCACCAACGACGTGTACATGCCGATCACGCCGATGTTCCACGTGCACGCCTGGGGCTTGCCGTACGTGGCGACCATGCTTGGGCTCAAGCAGGTCTACCCCGGTCGCTATGACCCGGAATACCTGGTGGAGTTGTGGCGCAAGGAGAAGGTCACGTTTTCCCATTGCGTACCGACCATCCTGCAGATGGTCCTCAATGCCAAGGCCGCGCAGAACGTCGACTTCGGTGGCTGGAAAATCGTCATCGGCGGCAGTGCCCTGAACCGCACGCTATACGAGGCGGCCAAGGCAAAAGGCATTCAATTGACCGCTGCATACGGCATGTCGGAAACCGGGCCGCTGGTGTCGTGCGCGCACCTCAACGACGAATTGATGGCCGGCACCGAAGACGAACGCACCACCTACCGGATCAAGGCCGGCGTGCCGGGCCCGCTGGTGGAGGCGGCGATCGTCGACACCGAGGGCAACTTCCTGCCCGCCGATGGCGAGACCCAGGGCGAGTTGGTGCTGCGCGCACCCTGGCTGACCGAGGGCTATTTCAACGAGCCGCAAAAGGGCGCCGAACTCTGGGCCGGTGGCTGGCTGCACACCGGCGACGTGGCGACCCTGGACAGCATGGGCGTGATCGACATTCGTGACCGCATCAAGGACGTGATCAAGACCGGTGGCGAATGGATCTCCTCCCTGGACCTGGAAGACCTGATCAGCCGTCATGTGGCGGTACGTGAAGTAGCAGTGGTGGGCATCCCCGATCCGCAGTGGGGCGAGCGGCCATTTGCCCTGCTGGTGCTGCGTGAAGGTCACGCCATCGGCGCACGGGAGCTCAAGGAACACCTCAAGCCGTTTGTGGAATTGGGGCACTTGAGCAAGTGGGCGATTCCAAGCCAGATCGCCCTTGTTACTGAAATTCCCAAGACCAGCGTCGGCAAACTCGACAAGAAGCGCATTCGTGTCGACATCAGCGAATGGCAGGCCACCAACAGCACCTTCCTTTCGACGCTTTAAGCGCCTCTCGGCGTGCCCGAAAGGGCACGCCAGCCCCACCAAGCAAGCGCTTGGCTTGTCAAATCGAAATTTTCAGCCATCCTTGCCGTGCCGACGGGCGTCGGACTGGCGAAAGGACTGTTCCAGAGTGGCTGGCAGGTGCAAATCACACTTTAGAGGGATCAAGCTCAACTACCTGCTGGCTATAGTCCGCTCAAGGATTTTTAAGAACGGGGCAACCGCACGAACCGGGGCGATGCAACTTTGGAGTGACTTTGGGATGCCATGGCTCCCGGTTATCCACAACGTTTTTAGAAGTGCTCATGCCATAAAAATAAAATGCACATGGAGTAGCGTCGATGACATCAGTAAACCAGTTCTGGCGCCGGGCGAAACTGCCCCTGGCAGTCAGTCTTGCCTCTACGCTCGCCGGGCCAGCATTCGGCGTCAGTTTCAACGTCGGTGAAATCGAAGGTCAGTTCGACTCATCCCTGTCCATCGGTGCCAGTTGGTCTACCGAAAGTGCCAACAAGAACCTCATCGGTGTCAACAACGGCGGCAAGGGCCTGTCCCAGACTTCTGATGACGGTCACCTGAACTTCAAGAGCGGGGAAACCTTCTCGAAGATCTTCAAGGGCATCCATGACCTTGAACTGAAATACGGCGATACTGGCGTTTTCGTCCGTGGCAAATACTGGTACGACTTTGAACTGAAAGACGAAAGCCGTCCGTTCAAGGACATCAGCGACGAGGGCCGCAAGGAAGGCGCCAAGTCCGCCGGCGGCCAGATCCTCGATGCCTTCGTCTACCACAACTACTCCATTGCCGATCAACCAGGCTCCGTGCGTCTGGGCAAACAGGTCGTGAGCTGGGGTGAAAGTACCTTCATCGGCGGCGGCATCAACTCGATCAACCCGATCGACGTGTCGGCGTTCCGCCGTCCGGGTGCCGAGATCAAGGAAGGCCTGATCCCGGTCAACATGTTCTATGTGTCGCAGAGCCTGACCGAAAACCTCTCGGCCGAAGCGTTCTATCAAATTGAATGGGACCAGACTGTCGTCGACAACTGCGGCACGTTCTTCTCCCAGCCAGACATCGTTGCCGATGGCTGCGACAACAACCTGCGCGTGCTGAACAAACGCTCGCAAATTCCGGCCATTGCCCTGGGGCCTCTGGCCGCCAACGGCGTCGACGTCAACAACGAAGGTGTCCTGGTGCGTCGTGGCCCCGATCGTGATGCCCGCGACAGCGGTCAGTGGGGTGCGTCCTTCAAGTACATGTTCGATCCGCTGGACACCGAGTTCGGCGCCTACTTCATGAACTACCACAGCCGTGCGCCGATTTTCAGCGCTACCGGTGCGCCGCAGTCGGTCTACAACACTGCCGCGGGACTTCCAGGCCCATTCGCTGCACTCGCGCCACTGCTGGTGGCAGGTAACTCGCAATACTTCATCGAATACCCCGAGGACATTCGCCTGTATGGCTTGAGCTTCTCCACCACCCTGCCTACCGGTACGGCGTGGAGCGGTGAGATCAGCTACCGTCCGAACGCTCCGGTGCAGCTCAACTCCACCGACATCCTGTTCTCCGGTGTGCGTCCTATCGGCAACAACAACCCGAACAACCCGTTGACCAATGCATCGCTGCTGACCGGCGTGCCGGGTCAGGACCTGCACGGTTATCGTCGCAAGGAAGTCACCCAGTTCCAGACCACCCTGACGCACTTCTTCGACCAGGTCATGGGCGCCAGCCGTCTGACCCTGGTAGGCGAAGTAGGCGTGACCCACGTGGGCGGCCTGGAAAGCACTTCCGACGTTCGTTATGGCCGCGATCCGGTCTACGGCCCGGGTGAGTTGCCAGCCTCTGGCGCGCTCGATACCTGCGTGGCGCTCAACACCAGCACCATCAACGGTGCCGGCCCGGGTACGCCGACCAACAACCGCAGCCGCAACTGCGACGACGAAGGTTTCACCACCGCGACTTCGTGGGGCTACCGCGGTCGTGCCATCTGGGAATACAACGACGTGTTTGCCGGCGTGAACCTCAAGCCGAACGTTGCCTGGTCCCATGACGTGAGCGGTTACTCCCCTGGCCCTGGCGGCAACTTCGAGGAAGGCCGCAAGGCGGTCAGCCTGGGTGTCGATGCCGAATACCAGAATACCTACACCGCGAGCCTGGCCTACACCAACTTCTTCGACGGCAAGTACACCACAGTGGATGACCGCGACTTCGTTGCGCTCAGCCTCGGCGTGAACTTCTAAGCACAGTATTTTCAGGACGAACACACATATGAAAATAACAAAAAGTCTGTTCCACGCCGGTGTTCTGGGGCTTTCGCTGTTGGCGACCAGCGTCATCGCGGCGGTTCCCCAGGCCGAGGCCGACAAGCTGGGCAAGAGCCTGACCCCGATGGGCGCGGAAATGGCGGGTAACGCCGACGGTTCGATCCCGGCCTGGAAACCCATGGCGAAGAACGCCGGTACGGTCGACAGCAAAGGTTTCCTGTCCAACCCGTTCGCCAGCGAAAAACCGCTGTTCACCATCACGGCGCAGAACGTCGACCAGTACAAGGAAAAGCTCGCACCGGGCCAGTACGCGATGTTCAAGCGCTACCCGGAAACCTTCAAGATGCCGGTCTATCCGTCCCATCGCGGTGCTACCGTGCCGGATGACGTGTTCGCCGCGATCAAGCGCAACGCCACCAACACCAACCTGGTGTCCGGCGGCAACGGCCTGGAGAACTTCGAAACCGCCGTGCCGTTCCCGATTCCGAAAACCGGCGTGGAAGTCATCTGGAACCACATCACCCGTTATCGCGGTGGTAGCGTGACGCGCCTGGTAACCCAGGCCACGCCACAGCCGAACGGCTCGTTCAGCCTGGTGTACTTCCAGGACCAGTTCGTGTTCCGCGACAAGATGAAGGACTACGACCCGAAAAACCCGGGCAACATCCTGTTCTACTTCAAGCAGAAAGTGACCGCGCCGGCGCGACTGGCCGGTGGTGTGCTGCTGGTTCACGAAACCCTCGACCAAGTGAAAGAGCCGCGTTCGGCGTGGGTCTACAACGCCGGTCAGCGTCGTGTGCGTCGTGCCCCGCAAGTGTCCTATGACGGTCCGGGTACCGCAGCCGACGGCCTGCGTACTTCCGACAACCTGGACATGTACAACGGTGCGCCGGATCGTTACGACTGGAAGCTCGAAGGCAAGAAAGAGATGTACATCGCCTCCGACAGCTACAAGCTCGACGACCCGAACCTCAAGTACACCGATATCATCAAGGCCGGTCACATCAACCAGGATCTGGCGCGCTACGAGCTGCGCCGGGTGTGGCATGTGGTTGCCACGTTGAAAGAAGGTCAGCGTCACATCTATGCCAAGCGTGACTTCTACATCGACGAGGATACCTGGCAGGCCGCAGTCATCGACCATTACGACGGTCGTGGCCAGCTGTGGCGCGTAGGTGAGGCGCATGCCGAGAACTACTACGACAAGCAAGTGCCGTGGTACGCCCTCGAAGCCCTGTACGACCTGCAGTCGGGTCGCTACCTGGCGCTGGGCATGAAGAACGAAGAGAAGTCGGCTTATGACTTCGGCTTCACTGCCACCACCAGCGACTTCACCCCGGCCGCCTTGCGTCAGGATGGTGTTCGCTAAGGTGAACTGAATAGAGGCTGTACCCTCTGAAAACGCCCCGACTGGTTCGGGGCGTTTTTTTTTGCTTGTAGACTTTTTGTAGCCATTTGTAGCAATTGCCTTCATTCCCTATCCGTTTACGGCTAGTCTGCGGACATCTGCAACGCCGCCACCCGCAATTCAAACAAGAGCCGGCTATGACTGATTTGTCTACACCCCCAGGTTCTGCACAGGTTGCTGTCGCGACACTCGACGGGCGTTTCTTCCGCCCGCCGTTGCCCGACGGCCATGTGCTGCGTCCACGTTTGTGCGAACGTCTGAGTGCCGGGCTCGCAGGCAGGCTGCTGCTCGTCAGTGCACCGGCAGGGTTCGGCAAGAGTTCGCTGGCGGTGGAGTTTTGTCAGGGGTTGCCGGCGCACTGGCAAAGTCTCTGGCTGGGGTTGAGCCCCAGGGACAGTGACCCGGGACGTTTTCTCGAGCGACTGCTGGAAGGCCTTCAGGATTATTTCCCGAACCTGGGCAGGCAGTCCCTCGGATTGTTGAAAATGCGCCAGCGCCATCAGCCGTTCGCATTCGAAGAATGGCTGGATGGCCTGCTCGACGAGTTGGCCGTGCACCTGTCCACTGCAACGCCATTGCTGCTGGTACTGGATGATTACCATCTGGCCCAGGGGCCGGTGCTGGACCGTTGCCTGCAATTTTTCCTCAATCATCTACCCGATGGCTTGCTGGTGATGGTCACCAGTCGCCAGCGTCCCGACTGGCACCTGGCGCGACTGCGGCTGTCGCGGCAACTGCTTGAGTTGCATGAACAGGATCTGCGCCTGACCCACGACGAGGCCTTGAGCCTGCTCGATCGGCACAGCAGCTCCTTGCGTGGCGAGGCACTGGAGAACCTGATCCAGCGCAGTGAAGGTTGGGTCGCGGGGTTACGCTTCTGGCTGTTGGCCGCCTCGGAGGCGGGCACCGATGGCGCACTGCCACAATCGTTGCACGGCGGGGAAGGGCTGATCCGCGATTACCTGCTCGAAGAGGTCATCGATTGCCTGCCCGCCGAAGTCCAGTCGTTCCTCTATGACACGGCGCCTCAGGAACGTTTTTGCAGCGAACTGTGTGATGCCGTTCGCGACGCCCATGACAGCGGCGAGATCCTGCGCTTCCTGCTCGCCCATCAAGTGTTCCTGGTGCCGCTGGACGAGCATGGCCATTGGTATCGATACCACCACCTGTTTTCCGATCTGTTGCGCACGCGGCCACCTTCCCGGTCGATGGTCCCGGCTGCCAGCCTGCACCTGCGTGCCTGCCGCTGGTTCAATGCCCAGGGATTGCTCGATGAGGCGGTCGAACAGGCCTTGCGTGCCGGTCACCTGGACGTTGCGGCGAACCTGGTGCAAAACCTCTCCGAAGAGCAACTGCTGGCCGAGCAGAACGTCGGCATGTTGCTGCGCTGGAAAATGGACTTGCCTGACAGTTTGCTGATCAGCACGCCGCGGTTGATCGTGCTCTACAGCTGGGCGTTGGGCATGGCTTGCCAGCTGGATGCCGCCGAGGAACTGGCCAGCCATTTGAGTCGTTTCCTGCCCGCTCCGTCGGCCACCGCACAGAAGTCCATGTTGGCTCAGTGGCTGGCATTGAGCGGCATCATTGCCCGTGGGCGCGGCAACCGTGAACTGACACTGCGG
The DNA here is from genome assembly GCF_054668285.1 of Pseudomonas sp. S2_H10. Classification (NCBI taxonomy): domain Bacteria; kingdom Pseudomonadati; phylum Pseudomonadota; class Gammaproteobacteria; order Pseudomonadales; family Pseudomonadaceae; genus Pseudomonas; species Pseudomonas sp. S2_H10. The sequence continues at coordinate 2,622,802 of NZ_CP162754.1, read as the reverse complement.
CACTGCCGCGAAGCGTTGGAAAGCCTTCCGTCCAAGCGCTACGGGCAACGCCTGATGTGCCTCTCGACCCTGTCCAACCTGGCCATCGCCGACGGCGATCTGTGGCGGGCACGGGGCTTGAACCGCGAATCCCTGGAGCTGGCGCAACGGGTCGGCAACCCGTTGTTCGAAGCGCTGGCACACTACGATCGCGCCCGGGTGTTGCAGGCCCGGGGCGAAATCTGTCGGGCGCTGGAGGAGGTCCGCCAGGGCATGCAGCGCCTGCAGAGCCTGTCTGCGCAACGGCTGTATGCGGTTCGTGCACGGCTGACCTTGTATGAAGGTTTTTTACTGGCCCTGCGCATGCAGCCGCAATTGGCGCGAGTGCGGTTGCAGGCCGGGTTGAGCGAGGCGCGCGCCTGTCGTGACATCAGCGTGCTGATCGGCCACTGCGTGATAGCCAGGCTGGAGGGCAGCAGCGGCGAGTTCGCCAAGGCCTTTGCCGAACTGGCCGAAGCCGAACGGCTGATGCACATCTGGGACGTGCCACCGATCTACTACCTGGCCATGATCACCCTGGTCAAATGTGAACTCTGGCTGGCCCAGGGGCGCACCGATCTGGCCGAAGCCTGGCTGGCGCGTCTGGGGCAGACCTATAACGGCGAAAACGCGGCGGCCCCACCAGAGTTCCACCCGCAACTGCCGTTGCATATCGAACTGCAGCAAGCCTTGCTGGAAGTCATCCAGGGCCAGCCGATGCTGGCCGAAGGACGGTTGAATGCGCTGCTCGAACACGGCCAGCAAAGCGGTCGACAGATGCTCAGTGCCATGGCGCTGACCCAGAAAGTCGCGTTATTGCTGGGCAACGGACGCGAACCGGAAGCACGCAAGGCACTGGCCCAGGCGCTGGACGCCGCTGGTGGAGGGGTGCTGCAACCCTTTGAGTGCTTGCTGGCCGAGCATCCGGACTGGCTGCGAGGGCAGCTTCAACATTATCCGCCAACCCCCGTTTCCCTGAGCCTCAGCGAAAAACTGCCGGCATCGGCCAGCCGTTCCGCAGTGGAGTCCTGCGTGGCCGCGGAACAACTCAGCGCGCGGGAACTGGCGGTCCTGCGATTGATCGCCCAAGGCTGCTCGAACCAGGAAATCAGCGATCAACTGTTTATCTCCCTGCACACGGTCAAGACCCACGCCAGTCACATCAACAGCAAGCTCGGGGTCGAGCGGCGTACTCAGGCGGTGGCGCGGGCCAAGGAACTGGGAGTGCTGGGTTAAGGATTTTTCACGTTACTTGTCGCGGCCATTGGCTGGATACTCAATTGTGCGAAAATCGCTCGTCCCCGTTTATCGAGCAGGCCCCCGATGTCCCAGCAACCCACTCTCATCCGCGAAACCTTCCCCGTCGGCCCGTTGCAGTGCAACTGCACGATCATCGGCGATCCGGTGACGAAAAAGGCCATTGTTGTCGATCCGGGTGGCAATCATGAACTGATTCTGGCGCGTCTCGATGCCTTGGGGCTGAAAGTGGTCAGCATCATTCACACCCACGCGCACCTCGATCATTTCCTGGCGTCCGGTCAGCTCAAGGAGAAAACCGGCGCAACCTTGCATCTGCACAAGGAAGACCAGTTTCTGTGGGACAACCTGGAAATGCAGTGCCAGATGTTCGGTGTGCCCTACACTCCGGTGCCGTCGCCGGACCGCTGGCTGGCCGATGATGAAGAGCTGGCCTGCGGCTGTGGCGTGGCGCTGCACACGCCTGGGCACACACCAGGGTCAATGAGTTTCTGGTTTGCCGATGCCAAGCTCCTGATTGCCGGTGACACGTTGTTCAAGCGTGGGGTAGGGCGCACGGATTTGTGGGGCGGCGACCAGGCCACCATCGTGCGTTCGATCAAGCAGCGTTTGTACACCCTCGACGAGGAGGCGATAGTGGTGGCCGGGCATGGTCCGGATACCCGTCTGGGCGATGAAATGCGCGAAAACCCGTTTGTACGGGCCTGATTTGTAACGAGCGGAATTTTTATTCCAGGAAGTGATCCAACGCCCGCAAAGGCTAATGCCTTGGTCCGTTGCACCACAGAATGCAAAAAAGTAGGAGCTCTACATGTTCACCACGCGTCGTTTGATTATTCTCGCTACGGCTGTGGCCGTTTTGTCCGGTTGTGCCGCGCCTAACCCTTACGGCGCTCAAGGCCAGGCTCAGGGGCAGGCGGACAGCGGCTCCGAAGGCATGAGCAAGACCGCGAAATACGGTGGCCTCGGCGCTCTGGCCGGCGCGCTGGCCGGTGCTGCGATCAACCACGATAACCGCGGCAAGGGCGCGCTGATCGGTGCAGCGGTGGTCGGTGCTTCCGCGGCCGGTTACGGCTACTACGCCGATCAGCAAGAGAAAAAGCTGCGTGCCAGCATGGCCAACACGGGTGTTGAAGTGCAGCGCCAGGGCGACCAGATCAAGCTGATCATGCCGGGCAACATCACCTTCGCTACCGATTCGGCGAACATTGCTCCAAGTTTCTATCAGCCGCTGAACAACCTGGCCGGCTCGCTGAAAGAGTTCAACCAGAACCAGATCGAAATCGTCGGTTATACCGATAGCACCGGTGCTCGCCAGCACAACATGGACCTGTCCCAGCGTCGTGCGCAAAGCGTGGCAACCTACCTGACCTCGCAGGGTGTCAGCGGTGCCAACCTGAGCGCTCGCGGTGCCGGCCCGGATAACCCGGTTGCCAGCAACGGCGACGTCAACGGCCGGGCGCAGAACCGCCGTGTAGAGGTCAACCTCAAGGCGATTCCGGGTCAGCAGTATGGTGGCCAGCAGCAAGGTAACGTTCAGCAATACCCATAACACCCGCGACAAAAAAACCTGTGGGAGCGAGCTCGCTCCCACATTTGTTTTTGGGTGTTCGGCCGGTCAGTTGGCTTCTTTCACCGCACTGAGAAACGCACACGTACGTTCCTGTTGCGGGTGTTCGAAGATCTGTGCCGGTGTGCCCTGCTCGTGGATCTGGCCCTTGTAGAAGAAGCACACACGGTCAGCGAACTCCCGGGCGAACCCCATCTGGTGGGTGACCATCAGCATCGTCAGGTTGTGTTCGGCACCGAGCTTGCGGATCACGTTGAGCACTTCGCCGCACAGCTCCGGATCGAGTGCTGAAGTCACTTCGTCGAACAGCATGACTTTCGGCCGCATGGCCAATGCGCGAGCGATCGCCACCCGTTGCTGCTGGCCACCCGACAGCTGCGAAGGGTAGTGCCCCAGCTTGCTGCCCAGTCCTACCAGCTCCAGCAGATCCGCCGCGCGTTCCCGTGCTTCGGCGGCTTTCATGCCCAGCACTTGTACCGGCGCCTCGATGACGTTCTGCAACGCCGTCATGTGCGGGAACAGGTTGAAGCTCTGGAACACCATGCCGATCTTGCCGCGCACACGGCGGATATGCCGATCATTGGCCGGCACCAGCACGCCGTTGCGATTGGGCATGTGCGTCAGCAAATCGTCTTCGATGCGGATCAGTCCGTCATCGATGCCTTCGAGGGTCATCAATACCCGCAACAGCGTGGATTTCCCCGAGCCGCTGGGGCCGATGATCGCGACTTTTTCGCCGGGTGTGACGTCCAGGTTCAAATGGTCGAGCACCGTGAAATTGCCGTAGCTTTTGGTGACGTCCTGGAAGCTGACAATCGGCTTGAGCGCTTTCGGTTGATGCATGGCCGGGGCCTCTTGCGAATGCAGCGGCGTCAGGTTGCCGCGCCGGGAAAGGTCGTTGGAGGTCGAGAGTGGAGAAGTCATTAGCGTAGCTCCAGGCGCAGTTCGAGGCGCCGTACCAGATAAGCCAGGGCGATGCTCAGGGCGAGGAAAAACAGACCGACCATGGTGATCGGCTCCAGGTAGCGGAAGTTCTCGGAACCGATGTTCTTGGCCTGCTGCATGATTTCAACCACGGTGATGGCCGACAGCACCGGCGTGTCCTTGAGCATCGCCACCAGGTAGTTGCCCAGCGGCGGCAGGATCGGCCGCAAGGCCTGGGGCAGGATGATGTTGCGGTAGGCGCTGTACGGCGCGATGTTCAGCGCGGTCACCGCTTCCCACTGCGCCCGCGGCACGGCATCGAGCCCGCCGCGATAGACCTCGGCGATGTAGCAGGCGTAATGCACGCCGATGCCGATGATGCCCACTTGCATGGCCGACATGCTGACGCCGTAGTTGGGCAGCACGTAGTAGAGGAAATACACCTGGATCAGCAGCGGTGTGCTGCGGATGAATTCGATCATCCCGGCGATCGGCCACGACAGCCAGTACAGGCGGCTGCGCCGGCCGATGGCGAGGAACAGCCCCAGCACGATGGCGATCAGGAAACCGATCAGGGTAATGCCCACGGTGTTGAGCGAAGCGCGCAGCAAGTCGGGGAGGATCTGCCAGGCATAAGTCCAGTCGAACAGGGTCATGACAGACCTCCACGCATCCGGCCGCGCGCCAGCCGACGCTCAATGCTGCGCATGCCGAGGTTGATCGCTTGCGCGAGGATGAAATACATCACCAGCGCCAGGCTGAAGATTTCCAAAGTCTGAAAGGTCGCCTGATCCAGTTGCCGAGCGCGAAAGCTCAGGTCGGACAAGGTGATCAGTGACACCAGCGAAGTGTTTTTCAGCAGTTCGATCAACAGGTTGGTGCCCGGCGGGATGGCCGCGAGCAAGGCCTGAGGCAGAATGATTCGGCGAAAGCGCTTGTAGCCGCTGAAGTTCAGCGCGGTCGCCGCTTCGTATTGACCCTTGGCCACGGAGCTGATCGCACCGCGCATCACCTCGGCGCCGTAGGCACCGATGTGCAGGCCAAGGCCGACGATGGCCACGCTGTAGGGGCTCAGTTCCAGATTGAACGGTGGCAGCGGCAACACGAAGAACAGCCAGAACAACTGCACCAGCAACGACGTGCCGCGAAACACTTCAATGTAGGCGACCGAGAACCAGCTCAGCGGCCGCCACGGCGACATGCGCCCCAGCGCCGCCAGAATGGCCGCGACGATCGCCAGGATCGAGCCGAAGAACGTCACCTGGAGCGTGACCCAGGCGCCTTGTATCAAAAGCGGAAGTAATTCACCCATTGTTCACACCTGCATGGTTCAACATCCGGAGTCAGCAGGGATAGGCATCGCGCCGCAGCGCCATGCCTGCCTCGACTATTGAGCGCAGAGCTCGGCAGCCGTTTTGCTGGTCACGTTGGATTTGTCGAAGCCGAACGGGGCGACCGTCTTGAGGTGCTCTTCGGAGCCCAGCCACTTTTTCAGTTCGGCGTTGACCGCATCCCGCAGGTCCTTGTCCTCCGGGCGGAAGGCGAGGGCGCCGTAACCGGTATGCGACGGGTCATCCTTGAATTCGGTGACCGCTTCGACCTTTTCACCACCCTTGGCAGCCAGGCCTTTCATGGTCAATTGGGTGCCCACGGCGGCATCGGCGCGACCGGCGCGCACGGCTTGCAACTGCGCGGTGGTGTCCGGCACCTGGAGGATTTGTGCGTCCCCCACCCCGGAATCCCGTGCGTATTTCAAGTTGACCGTGCCGGCCATGATCGCCAGTTTCACATCCGGGTTCTTGGCGATGTCTTCATAGCTGTGCAGGTTTTTCGGGTTGCCTTTGGCGGTCAGGAGGGCGTCGGGCAACTGGTACTGCGGATCGGTGAAGATGACTTGCTTGCAGCGTTCGGGCGTGATGTACATGCCCGCGGCAATCACGTCGAAACGCCCGGCGCGCAGGCCCGGGATCAGCGAACCCCACTCGGTCAGCACGCCATCGACTTGCTTGATGCCCATTTTGGCGAAGATGACTTTGGCGATTTCCGGCGATTCACCGGTGACCCGGCCATCGGTCTCGGTAAAGGCGAACGGGGTTTCGTTGGCATAGCCGATACGGATGCTGCTGTTTTTCGTAATGGTTTCCAGCGTCGTGGCGTGGGCGCTGGCGGCCAGGCCGAACATCGCGCAAGCCACGAACAGGTGACGCAAGACATGGGGAGTGCGGGGAATGGAATTGCTCATCGATAAAATCTCCTGTTTCTTGTGGACCCGTCGTTGACGGCTCTGTGGTAGGAGGCAGTGTGACAAGAGCAAAGCGTACGAGAGCCGTTGTCCTGTTGAGCCGAAGCTTGGGGGCACAGTTCCGGTACAGGTCGATTGGTTGTTATTGGCGGCAGGTTCAGCAGCCTGTGCATCGACCCTGTACCGAGCATACAAAAGCCCTGCGCCACATTGCATTGCACTAGGACAATTGCTTTGCACAGGTTCTCGCGGGATGCTGTCGGCACTGGCAAACACGTGGGTTCGGCGCTGATGGACAAGTGGAAGGCAGCATTGGAAATCGCCCGCAGCGGCGAGTCGAAATACAAGATCCTGGTCCAGGCGATCGCCGACGATATCGAGCAGGGCGTACTGGCCAATGATCAGCGGTTGCCACCGCAACGTAATGTTGCCGACGCCATGGGCATCAGTGTGCAAACCGTCACCAATGCCTACAAGGAGCTCGAGCGCCAGGGCCTGGTCAGGTGTGAGGTCGGGCGCGGCAGTTTTGTCTCGCGGCGAATGAGCGACCGGGTCGCCACTTATATTCTCGACAGCCCTGAACGGGCGCTGGTGGATTTTTCCATCACACGGATCATGCACACCCGAGAGCATGATCAGTTCTGGCGCGAAACCTGTCGCGAACTCAGCACCGAAGAGGATCAACCCTGGATTCACGCATTTCGCCCGATTGCCGGTTTTGAGTCGCACCGTGAAGCGGCAATGCACTGGATCGCGCGGCAAGGCCTGCGGGTCGAGCGCGACGACATCCTGATCACCAACGGCGCCGCCCACGGAATTTTCCTGGCGTTGGCATCCCTTGCCGGCCCGGATGATGTGGTGCTTTGCGAAGGGTTGACCGACCACGGCGTGATCGGCAATTCCCAGGTGCTGGGGTTTACCCTCAAGGGCCTGGAAATGGACCGCTACGGCATCGACCCGGAACATTTCGAGGACATGTGCAGCAATGAGCGGATCACCGCGCTGGTCTGCACACCGAACCTCAACAACCCGACCACCAGCCTGATGCCGGACAACCGTCGGCGCGAAATAGCCGAGATTGCCCGGCGCTTCGGCGTGCACATCATCGAAGACGACGTCTACGGGCCGCTGCTCGATGAGCGCCGCGCACCGCCGATCAGCCATTACCTGCCGGAGCTGTCGTTCTATTGCACCAGCATGACCAAGTCAGTGCTCACCGGTTTGCGCGTCGGTTACCTTGTGATGCCCAAGCGCCTGGCGCTGCGCACCGAAAGCATTTTGCGGGTTAACAGCTGGATGGCCACGCCCATGGTGTCGGAAATCGCCACGCGCTGGATTCGCGACGGGCGCGCCGACACGCTGGTGGAGTTGCAACGCAAGTTATTGGGCGGGCGTCAGGCGATGGTCAGCGAATACCTTGGCGAATACCTGCTTGGCCAGCATCCGCATGCCTTGAATGCCTGGATCGGCATTCCGCCGCACTGGGAGGTCGACAGCCTGGTGCGCGCACTACGGCACAAGCATATTGCGGTCACTTCGCCCGACCCGTTCACCGTGCGCGGCACGCCGCGGCCACGGGCGGTGCGAGTGTGCGTCGGTGCCGAATGCAGTGACGAGGAAATGCGCGATGCGCTGATGGGCATGCGCGAGATCTTCGGCCAGTACCCGCAAATCCATGACTTTTGAAGTGAAAAAAAGACGCCGAAATTTTGTCGACTAAATTGCCCTAGTACATTCAGCGCGACAATCCAGCCCTCTTAGACTGCGCCCAATGCCTCTTCGGGATGCGGTCATGTCAGCGCTACAGCTCAACGATATTTACCTCGCCCGCCAGCGCATCGCAGCGTTGGTCCGGTGTACGCCCATGGAGCATTCGCCCAGCCTGTCGCGGCATGTGGGCGTGCCGGTGTACCTCAAGCTCGAATCCCAGCAAATCACCGGCAGCTTCAAGTTGCGCGGCGCGAGCAATGCCGTGGCGCAGCTCAGTGCCGGGCAAAAGGCGCGTGGCGTGGTCGCCGCGTCGACCGGCAATCATGGCCGGGCGCTCGCTTACGCCGCATCGCAAAACGGCGTGAAGGCGACGATTTGCCTGTCGCACCTGGTGCCGGGCAACAAGGTCCAGGCCATTCGCGATCTTGGCGCTGATGTGCGCATCGTCGGCCAGTCCCAGGATGACGCCCAGCGTGAAGCCGAGCGCATTGCCCATGAGCAAGGCGCAACGCTGCTGCCACCGTTCGACCACCCGGCGATCATCGCCGGGCAAGGCACGCTGGGGCTGGAAATCCTTGAACAGCAGCCGGGCGTCGCCCATGTGCTGGTGCCGTTGTCCGGCGGCGGTCTGTTCGCCGGCGTGGCGCTGGCGCTGAAAAGTGCCAACCCGCAGATCGTCACCCACGGCATCAGCATGCAACGCGGCGCGGCCATGCACGCCAGTCTTGCGGCCGGGCGTGCCGTGGAAGTCGAAGAGTTGCCGACCCTGGCTGACTCGCTTGGCGGCGGCATCGGCCTGGACAACCGTTTCACCTTTGCCATGACCCGCGATACCTGCGATCACCTGCATCTGCTCAGCGAAGCCTCCATCGCCAATGCGATCCGTCACGCCTACCGCGAAGAGCGCCTGGTGCTGGAAGGGGCGGCGGCGGTGGGGATTGCCGCGCTGCTCGAAGGCTTGATCGAGCCGCGCGGGCCGGTCGTGGTGGTGGTCAGCGGACGCAACGTCGATATCGATCAGCACCTGCGCGTGCTGACCGGCGCCGATGCATGAATTCCCAGAATAACGACTCAATGGAGTGCCGCGTTGATGAGTGAAATCACCTTGTTGAGCGAAGCCGATCTGCGTGCCTGCGTAGCGCTGGATCTGCCGAGCATCGAAGCCATCGAGCAGGCCTTCGTGCTGCTCGCCACTGCCGCTGTGGCCATGCCGCCGATCCTGCGCCTGGACATTCCTGAACATAACGGTGAAGTGGACGTGAAGACCGCCTACTTGCCGGGCCTGGAGCGCTTTGCGATCAAGGTCAGCCCGGGTTTTTTCGACAACCCGACAATCGGTTTGCCGAGCCTCAACGGCATGATGATGTTGCTGTCCGCGCGCACCGGTCTGCTCGATGCCTTGCTGCTGGACAACGGCTACCTGACCGCCGTGCGTACAGCGGCGGCCGGGGCCGTGGCGGCGCGGGCGCTGTCGCGGCAAGACAGCCGCAGCGTGGCGCTGATCGGTGCCGGTGAGCAGGCCGCGTTGCAACTGCAAGCCCTGCGCCTGGTGCGGCCGATCGACAGCGTGCGGGTCTGGGCGCGGGACGCCGCCAAAGCGCAGGCCTTCAGCGTCGAACTGGCTCGCGACAGTGGCCTGGCGGTCAAACCGTGCGCGAGCATCGATGAGGCCATGGCAGATGTCGACATCGCAATCACCTGTACGCCGAGTCGCGAGCCGTTGATCGATGTGCGCCATTTGCACCCCGGCCTGCACATCACCGCCATGGGCTCGGACGCCGAGCACAAGAACGAAATTTCCCCCCGTGCGCTGGCGCAGGTCGACCGTTACGTGGCCGATCGCTTGAGCCAGACGCGCATCCTCGGTGAGCTGCATCACGCCCTCGCGGCGGGCGTGGTCAGCGACGAATCGGGTTTCGCAGAACTTGGCCAGGTGCTGGCCGGCCAACGGCCCGGTCGCACGCAAGCAACGCAGATCACCTTGTGCGACCTCACGGGCACCGGCGCCCAGGACACGGCCATGGCCAACCTGGCCTTCGAGCGTGCTCGCTCGGCGGGCAAAGGTTTTCAGTTCGGCAGTTAAACCGTTTTTTCATCCGTGCGTCATTTATCAGAGGGCATGTGCATGTCTCAGATAGTCGTCAATCTTCCGTTCCAGCGGGAGGAATACGCCCAGCGTCTGGCCAAGGTGCGAGCGGCCATGCAGGCGCAGGGCATCGAGCTGTTGCTGGTCACCGATCCGTCGAACATGGCCTGGCTGACCGGCTATGACGGTTGGTCGTTCTACGTTCATCAATGCGTGCTGCTGGCCCTCGATGGCGAACCGGTGTGGTTCGGGCGCGGCCAGGACGCCAACGGTGCCCGGCGCACGGTGTTCATGCAGCCAGAGAACATCGTCGGTTACCCGGACATCTACGTGCAGTCGCGGGAACGCCATCCCATGGATTACCTGTCGCGGGAAGTGATCAGCGCCCGGGGTTGGGATGCGCTGACCATCGGCGTGGAGATGGACAACTATTACTTCAGCGCCGCCGCGTTCCTGTCGCTGCAGAAAAACCTGCCGAAGGCCCGATTGATCGACGCGGTCGGGCTGGTGAACTGGCAGCGGGCGGTCAAGTCGCCGCAGGAAATCGCCTACATGCGCATCGCCGCGCGCATCGTCGAAAAGATGCACGGGCGGATCCTCGAACGGATCGAACCGGGCATGCGTAAAAACGAACTGGTGGCGGAAATCTACAGCAGCGGCATCCTCGGTGCGGACGGCCACGGCGGCGATTATCCGGCCATCGTGCCGCTGTTGCCGACTGGGGCGGATGCCAGTGCGCCGCACCTGACCTGGGATGATTCACCCTTCGAGAAGGGCGCCGGCACCTTCTTTGAAATCGCCGGTTGCTACAAGCGTTATCACTGCCCGTTGTCGCGCACGATCTACCTGGGCAAGCCGCCGCAGCACTTCCTCGATGGCGAGAAAGCCGTGGTCGAGGGCATTGCCGCCGGTCTTGAAGCCGCAAAACCCGGCAATACCACCGGCGACATCGCCGTGGCGTTTTTCAAGGTGCTGGAGAAGTTCGGTATCCACAAGGACAGTCGCTGCGGCTACCCGATCGGTATCAGCTACCCGCCTGATTGGGGCGAGCGCACCATGAGCCTGCGTCCCGGCGACAGCAGCGTGTTGCAACCGGGCATGACGTTCCACTTCATGCCGGGCCTGTGGATGGATGACTGGGGGCTGGAAATCACCGAGAGCATTCTGATCACCGAAACCGGCGTCGAGACGTTGTGCAATGTGCCGCGCCAATTGTTCGTGAAGGATTGAGCCATGAGTGAACTGCCAGACAACCCGATCAGCGCCACGGTGGATTTCAGCCGCGAAGGCGTGCAGCACGGTTTTCTCAAACTGCCGTATTCCCGGGACGATTCCGCCTGGGGCGCGGTGATGATCCCGGTCACGGTGATCCAGCGCGGCCAGGGACCGACCGCGCTGCTCACCGGCGGTAACCACGGTGACGAATACGAAGGCCCGGTGGCGCTGAGCAAGCTGGCGCAAAGTTTGACGGCTGCCGACGTCAACGGACGGGTGATCATCGTTCCGTTCATGAACACCCCGGCGTTCCACGCCGGGCGGCGCACGTCGCCGATCGACAAGGGCAACCTCAACCGAAGTTTTCCCGGCAAGCCGGACGGTACGGTGACCGAGAAAATTGCGGATTATTTCACGCGCACGTTGCTGCCTCTGGCCGACATCGTGCTGGACATCCACTCCGGTGGGCGCACCCTGGATTTCTTGCCGTTCGCCGCGTGTCATGTACTGCCGGACAAACAGCAACAGGCGCAATGCGAGGCCGGTATGCGCGCGTTCAATGCGCCGTACAGCATGCGCATGCTCGAACTCGATGCCGGGGCGATGTACGACACCGCCGCCGAGTCCCAGGGCAAAGTCTTCGTCACGACCGAGTTGGGCGGCGGCGGTTCGTCCACGGCGCGCAGCGTGGCGATAGCCGAGCGCGGGGTACGCAATCTGCTGGTGCATGCCGGGATTCTTGAGGGCGAAGTGCAGACGGCGTCGACGATCATGCTCGACATGCCCGACGGCGATTGCTTCATCGCCAGCGAGCACGACGGCTTGCTGGAAATGTGCCGCGACCTGGGCGATAACGTGAACAAGGGCGACGTGATCGCCCGCGTCTACGACGCCACCCGCAGCGGCGTTGCTCCGGTGGAGTACCGCGCGGCGCGCAGCGGTTTGCTGGCGGCGCGGCACTTTCCCGGGCTGGTGGGGTGTGGCGATACCATTGCGGTGATCGCCGAAGTACTGACCTGACCGCAATCCCACAGGGGCTCCTAAACTTTCACGAGATCGCCACCCATGCACAAACTCGATCGCTATGACCTGAAAATCCTGCGAATCCTCGCTGACGACGGGCGTATCACCAAGTCGAGCCTGGCCGAGGCGATCAATCTTTCGGTGACCCCGGCCTGGGAGCGTGTGCGCAAGCTCGAAGCCCTCGGATTGATCAAGGGCTATCGCGCGCAGATCGACTGGAACGCGGTGTTCAAAAGTCAGCAAGTTCTGGTGGAAATCACCCTGGCCCGGCACACCGCGCAGGACATGCGCCGCTTCGAACAGCGCATGACCGAGGCGCCCGAAGTCGCCTTCTGCTATGCCACCGGTGGCGGCGTCGACTACATGGCGATGATCCAGGCTCCGGACATCGATTATTACCAGCGCTTCATCGACCAACTGCTGCTCGACGACCTGGGCATCGAACGCTACTTCACCTACATCGTCACCAAAACCATCAAGACCGGCGGCGCCTTGCCGGCGGAACTCTCTCAAGATTCCTGAGCACGCCGAAAACCGCAAAATCCGCTGTTCACCCCATCCCAATCAGAAAAAACCACCTGCCGCACCCCATCCAAACGCCAAATCCCCAGGGCCCGGCTGCCCTAGCATGGTTCCACGCACACGGATTGGAGTGAACGCCATGAGCTACAAACATCCACTGCTGTTCAAGGCCCTTTGCTACATCGACGGCCATTGGGTCCACAGCGACAGCGGCCACAGCATCGCGGTGCATAACCCTGCGGATCAAAAACTGATCGGCCATGTACCAATGCTCGATCAACCGCAGATCGTCGCCGCCGTCGATGCCGCGCACCGCGCGTTCGCCGACTGGCGCGAACAAAGCCTGGAGGCACGCGGCGTGATTCTGCGGCGCTGGGCGGCATTGATTCTTGAGCATCAGGAAGACCTGGCGTGGATTCTCAGCCTGGAGCAGGGCAAGTCCCTGGCCGAGTCCCGTGGCGAAATCGCCTACGCCGCCAGTTTCATTCCGTGGTTCGCCGAAGAGGCCCGGCGCCTCTACGGGCAAAACATTCCCAGCCACATTCCCGGTGCGCACCTGGGCACGGTCAAGGAACCGGTCGGCGTTTGTGCATTGTTGACCCCGTGGAATTTCCCCTCGGCCATGATCACCCGCAAAGCCGCCGCCGCCCTGGCCGCCGGGTGCACCGTGGTGATCAAGCCGGCGCATGAAACGCCGTACTCGGCGTTCGCCTTGGCGCAACTTGCCGAGGAAGCGGGTTTCCCGGCCGGTGTGTTCAACGTCGTGTTGGGCGAGCCACAGATGACCATGCAAACCCTGGTGCAGGACAGCCGCGTGCGTTCGGTGAGTTTCACCGGTTCGACCCGTGTCGGTAAGTTGGTGCTGCAAGCAGCGGCTCAGGACGTGAAAAAGGTTGCGCTGGAATTGGGCGGCAATGCGCCGTTCATTGTCTGTGCCGATGCCGACCTTGAGCTGGCGGTGAAAGTCGCGGTGGCGGCGAAGTTCCAGACCTCGGGCCAGGATTGCTGCGCGGCAAACCGCATCATGGTCGAACGATCGGTTTATCCGCAGTTTCTCAAGCGCTTTGCCGTTGCCGTGCGTGAGCTGAAGGTCGGTCCGGCCATGATCGGCGATCGCGAGCAGCAGGTCGATGTCGGCCCGTTGATGCATCAGGCGGCCTTCGATGTCACCGCCGAACGTGTCGCCGATGCCTTGCAGCAGGGCGCGCAACGACTGGTGGGTGGGGAGGCTCACGCCCTTGGCGGCTTGTTTTACCAGCCAACGGTGCTGGCCGACGTCACGCCGCAGATGCGCATCTACCGCGAGGAAAATTTCGCGCCGATTGCCGGGGTGATGCCGTTCGACACCCTCGATCAGGCCGTCGAGATGGCCAACGACACCGAATACGGTCTGGCCGCCTACATTTGCTCCAATCGCCTGGACCTGATTTACCCGCTGATCCGTCGTCTCGACCACGCCATGGTCGCGGTCAACGGCGTCAAGTTCACCGGCCATCCGATCCCGTTCGGTGGCATGAAAGCCTCGGGGCTGGGCCGTGAAGGCGGCACCGAAGGCTTCGAAGCCTTTGTCGAAACCAAATATTTTTGCCTGCATCATCAAGGCCAGTTCTAAGGCCAGTTCCCAGGAGATTGCCATGAACCAAGAACTCGACTCGCTGTTCGAACAAGACCGTGCGCACTTCATGCACCCGTCCACCCACGCCCATGACCACGCCAGCGGCGCACTCAAGGGCCGCATCATCACGGGCGCCTCGGGTATCCGCATCCGCGATCACGAAGGCCGCGAACTGATCGACGCCTTCGCGGGCCTGTACTGTGTGAACATCGGCTACGGCCGCACCGAAGTGGCCGACGCGATCTACAGGCAAGCCAAGGAACTGGCCTACTATCACACCTACATGGGGCACTCGACCGAAGCGATCATCGAGCTGTCGAGCCGCATCATCGACTGGGCGCCAGAAGGCATGAAGAAGGTCTACTACGGCCTCTCCGGTTCCGACGCCAACGAAACCCAGATCAAACTGGTGCGCTACTACAACAATGTGCTGGGGCGCCCGCAGAAGAAGAAAATCATCTCCCGCGATCGCGGCTATCACGGCTCGGGCATCATGACCGGCAGCCTGACCGGCCTGCCGAGTTTCCATCAGCATTTCGACCTGCCGGCCGAAGGCATCAAGCACACCGTGTGTCCGCACTGGTATCGCAAGGCGCCGACCGGCATGGATGAAGCCGCGTTCGTACGCTACTGCGCCGACGAGCTGGAAAAAATGATCCTCGCCGAAGGGCCGGACACCGTTGCAGCCTTCATCGGCGAGCCATTGATGGGCACCGGCGGCATCATCGTTCCACCGGCCGGATACTGGGCGGCGATCCAGGCAGTGCTGAACAAGTACGATGTGCTGCTGATCGCTGACGAAGTGGTCTGCGCCTTCGGTCGCCTGGGCTCGAAGATGGGCAGCCAGCGTTACGGCATGCGCCCGGACCTGATCACCACGGCCAAAGGCCTGACCAGTGCTTATGCGCCTTTGTCGGCGGTGATCGTCGGTGAAAAGGTCTGGGACGTGATCGAAAAGGCTTCCGAGTCCCAGGGCGCCATGGGCCATGGCTGGACCTATTCCGGGCACCCGATCTGCGCGGCGGCGGCCTTGGCCAACCTCGACATCCTGGAGCGGGAAAACCTCACGGACAATGCCGACAAGGTCGGTGCCTATCTCAATCGGCGCATGCGCGAAACCCTCGAAGGCCATCCGCTGGTGGGCGAAGTGCGCGGTGACGGCATGCTCGCGGCGGTCGAGTTCATGGCTGATCGTGAACAACGCACGCCATTCGATGCCGCCCTGAAGGTCGGTCCCAAAGTCTCGGCGGCGTGCCTGGAGCGCGGCATGATCGCCCGGGCGATGCCCCATGGCGACATCCTTGGTTTTGCACCGCCGCTGGTCCTGACCGAGGCTGAAGCGGATCTGATCGTTGGTATCACCAAGGATGCGATCGATCAGGTGGCCAGTGAGGTTCTGGGCTGATCATCTGATCCTTTTGTGTTGTCTGTGCTGGCCCCATCGCGGGCAAGCCCGCTCCCACAGGGCTATCTGTTGAACACAGGTTTTGTGGACGACATCAATCACTGTGGGAGCGGGCTTGCCCGCGAAGAGGCCGGGACATTCAACCGAGTCAGAAACAAAAAAGCCCCCGGACAAATGAATGTCCGGGGGCTTTTTACATCGCGCGAAACCTGATTACTTCTTCAGGCCGTAATGCTCATCGAGCATGCCTGGCGAGTTCGGGGTTTTGGGGGCGTAGTCACGAGGCGGCTCCTGATCGCGCGGGGGCGTCAGGCGTTCCCGCGGAGCCTGCGCCGCATCGGCGTGCAGGGAGGCCAGCAGGCGTTGGCGAGTCTGCTCGTCCAGGGCCAGGCGGTTGGCACCCTCGGCGAGATGATCCTGCACTTCCTGATAGCTCGCAGTCAGTTTCTTGACCAGTGTCGCGGTGCTATTGAAGTGGGTCACCACTTCGTTCTGATAACTATCGAAACGTTCCTGAATATCGTCCAGCTGACGTTGAGTGCTGCTAGGCGCGGCATTCGGCGCAAGGCGAGCGATCAGAAACCCAATGGCGACACCCACAACCAGGGCAAGAGTCGGCAACAACCAAACTAAGAGCGAGTGTTCCACGAGTCCTTCCTCTATAAACGGCTTTGCTTTACGTTAACGGCTCGAACCTGCGCTGTATACCGCGATTCACTCGCAATAGACAGGCACAGACAATTTGCTAGACGAGTCGACCCGATTCGAGGTCACGGAGTTCCTTCCTTGCTTATGCGTGAAACCCCTGTAGTGATTGATGGCCCGGTGGGTCAACTGGAAGCACTGTACCTGGACAACGAGCAGCCTCGCGGCCTGGCGCTGATCTGCCATCCAAACCCGGTGCAGGGCGGCACCATGCTCAACAAAGTGGTATCGACCCTGCAGCGCACCGCGCGCGACGCCGGACTGATTACCCTGCGCTTCAACTATCGTGGCGTCGGTGCCAGCGAAGGCACCCACGACATGGGCACCGGTGAAGTCGATGATGCCCAGGCAGTCGCCGAATGGTTTCGCGCCAAACACCCGCAATTGCCGCTAACCCTGTTCGGTTTCTCCTTCGGTGGATTTGTTGCAGCAAGTCTCGGCGGACGCCTGGAAGCGCAGGGCGAACAGCTCAAGCACCTGTTCATGGTCGCACCGGCGGTCATGCGCCTTGGCGATCAGGATCAGTTGCCGCAACAGGGCGATCTGACCCTGATCCAGCCGGAAACCGACGAAGTGATCGATCCGCAGCTGGTTTACCAATGGTCCGACAAGCTCGAACGTCCCCATGAGCTGCTGAAAGTGGCAGAATGCGGACACTTTTTTCATGGCAAGCTGACCGATCTCAAGGATCTGATCCTGCCGCGTCTCTCGAATTGATTGCAGTCTGACAAGCGATTACCCATGACGACTCGTACCCGTATCCTTACCGGCATCACCACCACCGGCACGCCGCACCTGGGCAACTACGCCGGCGCCATCCGCCCGGCGATCGTCGCCAGCCGTGACAGCAATGCCGATTCGTTCTACTTCCTGGCCGACTACCACGCCCTGATCAAGTGCGATGACCCGCTGCGCATCCAGCGCTCGCGTCTGGAAATCGCCGCGACCTGGCTGGCCGGTGGCCTGGATGTCGACCGTGTGACCTTCTACCGCCAGTCCGACATCCCGGAAATCCCCGAGCTGACCTGGCTGCTGACCTGCGTCGCCGCCAAGGGCCTGCTCAACCGCGCCCATGCCTACAAGGCTTCGGTGGACAAGAACGTCGAGACTGGCGAAGACCCGGATGCCGGCATCACCATGGGCCTGTACAGCTACCCGGTGCTGATGGCGGCGGACATCCTGATGTTCAACGCGCACAAGGTGCCGGTCGGTCGCGACCAGATCCAGCACGTGGAAATGGCCCGCGACATCGGCCAGCGCTTCAACCACCTGTTTGGCCAGGGCAAAGAGTTCTTCACCATGCCCGAGGCGTTGATCGAAGAGAGCGTCGCCACGTTGCCGGGCCTGGATGGCCGCAAGATGTCGAAAAGCTACGACAACACCATTCCGCTGTTCTCCAGCGCCAAGGAAATGAAGGACGCGATTTCGCGGATCGTCACCGACTCCCGCGCGCCAGGTGAAGCCAAGGATCCTGATAACTCGCACCTGTTCACCCTGTTCCAGGCATTCGCCACCCCGGCGCAGGCCGATGAGTTCCGCAGCGAATTGTTGCAGGGCCTGGGTTGGGGCGAGGCGAAGAATCGTCTGTTCCAGCTGCTCGACAACGAATTGGGTGAGTCGCGCGAGCGTTATAACCAGCTGATCGAGCGTCCGGCGGACCTGGAAGATATCCTGCAACACGGTGCGAAAAAGGCCCGTGCGGTAGCAACGCCGTTCCTCAACGAACTGCGTGAAGCCGTGGGCCTGCGCTCCTTCGTTGCCCAGACCCAAGTCGCGGCGAGCACCAAGAAGAAGGCCGCGAAAGCCGCACGTTTTGTCAGCTTCCGCGAGGACGACGGCAGCTTCCGTTTCCGTTTGCTGGCGGCCGATGGCGAACAGCTGCTGCTGTCGCGCAACTTCGCCGACGGCAAGACCGCCGGTCAGGTGACCAAGCAACTGCAATCGGGTCAGCCACTGGACGTGCGCAGTGAAGCGCTGAACTTCAGCGTCTGGCTTGAAGGCGAGTGCGTTGCCGACAGCCCGGCCTTCGCCGACAGCACCGCACGCGACGCGGCTATCGAAGCCTTGCGCATCGCCCTGACGCCGGTTCAGGAATAAACAACGGCCCGGCCCGACCAAGGGCCGATTGCCATTCCTCGGGGCCGTCGCTACAGTGTCGGCCCGTTTTTGTTGCCTTGCTAACGAATTATGACGCCCCTAGAACGATATCAAGCTGATCTGAAACGCCCGGAATTCTTCCACGACGCCGCGCAGGAAACTGCCGTGCGTCATTTGCAGCGCCTGTACGACGATCTGGTCGCGGCCGAGCAAAACAAACCGGGCCTGCTGGGCAAGCTGTTTGGCAAGAAGGATCAGACCCCGGTCAAGGGCCTGTATTTCTGGGGCGGCGTAGGTCGCGGCAAGACCTACCTGGTCGACACCTTCTTCGAAGCGCTGCCCTTCAAGGAAAAGACCCGTACGCACTTCCACCGCTTCATGAAGCGTGTGCACGAAGAGATGAAGACCCTGGGCGGCGAGAAAAACCCGCTGACCATCATCGCCAAGCGCTTCGCCACCGAAGCCCGGGTGATCTGCTTTGACGAATTCTTCGTTTCCGACATCACCGACGCCATGATCCTTGGCACGCTGATGGAAGAGCTGTTCAAGAACGGCGTGACCCTGGTCGCGACGTCGAACATCGTGCCGGACGGTCTGTACAAGGACGGCCTGCAACGCGCGCGCTTCCTGCCGGCCATTGCGCTGATCAAGCAGAACACCGAGATCGTCAACGTCGACAGCGGCGTCGACTATCGCCTGCGTCACCTCGAACAGGCCGAGCTGTTCCACTATCCGCTCGACGAAGCTGCCAACGAAAGCCTGCGCAAGAGCTTCCGCGCGCTGACGCCGGAATGCACGGCGGCGGTCGAAAATGACGTGCTGATGATCGAAAACCGCGAAATCCGTGCCCTGCGCACCTGCGACGACGTGGCCTGGTTCAACTTCCGCGAGCTGTGCGACGGCCCGCGCAGCCAGAACGACTACATCGAACTGGGCAAGATCTTCCACGCCGTGTTGCTCAGCGATGTCGAGCAGATGAGCGTCACCACCGACGACATCGCCCGACGCTTCATCAACATGGTCGACGAGTTCTACGACCGTAACGTAAAGCTGATCATTTCCGCCGAAGTCGAGCTTAAAGATTTGTACACGGGTGGCCGCCTGAACTTCGAGTTCCAGCGTACCTTGAGTCGTCTGCTGGAAATGCAATCCCACGAATTCCTGGCTCGGGCGCACAAGCCGTAGGACATTTCGGAAAATCAAAAAGGCCTGCTATTGCAGGCCTTTTTTTGCACAAAAACGCCCGTCATCGCAATCCCTGTAGGAGCCGGCTTGCTGGCGAAGAACGATTACACGGTTTGCCTGTTCAGCCGCGGTGTCTGAATCGCCAGCAAGCCGGCTCCTACAATTGATTTGAGCCTACGCCGCCTGCTGAAACTGCTGCCGGTACTGATTCGGCGACAACTCCGTGTGCTGGCGGAACAGTCGCGCAAAGAAGCTCGCATCGTCATAGCCGACTTCGTAACTGATGGTCTTGATGCTCTTGCGGCTGCCGGACAGCAAGCCCTTGGCGGTTTCGATGCGCAGGCGCTGCAGGTAATGCAGCGGCTTGTCACCGGTGGCGGTCTGGAAGCGGCGCATGAAGTTGCGGATGCTCATGCCGTGTTCACGGGCAACGTCTTCGAAGCGGAACTTGTCAGCGAAGTGTTCTTCGAGCCAGTGCTGGATTTGCAGGATGATCACGTCCTGGTGCAGCTTCTGGCCGCCAAAACCGATGCGTCCTGGTGAGTAGCTGCGCTGCACCTCATACAGAATGTCCCGAGCCACGGCCTGGGACACATTGGCGCCACAGAAGCGCTCGATCAGGTAAATGTACAAATCGCACGCAGAGGTGGTGCCGCCTGCGCAGTACAGGTTGTCGGCGTCGGTCAGGTGCTTGTCCTGATTGAGTTGCACCTGGGGGAAGCGTTCGGCGAAAGCATTGAAGAAGCGCCAGTAGGTGGTTGCTTCCTTGCCATTGAGCAGCCCGGCTTCGGCCAGCCAGAACACACCGGTGGCTTCGCCGCACAGTACGGCACCGCGCGCATGTTGCTGGCGCAACCAGGGCAGGACTTGCGGGTAGCGTTTGCACAGGCTGTCGAAATCGTCCCAGAACGCGGGAAGCACGATGATGTCGGCGTTTTCCAGTCCGCCGTCCACCGGAATCATCACATCGCTGAAGGTGTTGACCGGTTTGCCATCGGGGCTGACCAGGCGGGTTTCGAACGCCGGTGTCAGGCCCTGGCCCAGCTGTTTGCCGTAGCGCAGGCTGGCGAGGTGGAAGAAATCCTTGGCTTGCAAGAGGGTGGAAGCGAAAACCCGGTCGATGGCCAGGATGCTGACTCGCCGCAATGGCGTGGAGGCTTGGTTAGACATAATTCAACTTTATTTTTATAGGGGGAAGTGGTCACCAGACGGCTGGATCGTCTTATTTTTTGTCGGATGTGTCCAGTGTCCTGTGTCGAAAGCGAGGCATAGTCTCTGAAGGTCAACTCCTTCTAAAAACAAAGAAAAGGTGCCGCATGATCCCCAGAACCCTGTTCAGTTCCGAGCACGAGCTCTTTCGCGACAGCGTGCGCACGTTCCTCGAAAAAGAGGCGGTGCCGTTCCATGGGCAATGGGAAAAACAGGGCTATATCGACCGAAAGCTGTGGAACAAGGCAGGGGAGGCGGGGATGCTGTGCTCGCACTTGCCGGAAGAGTACGGCGGCCTGGGCGCGGACTTTCTCTACAGTGCGGTGGTGATCGAAGAAGTGGGGCGGCTGGGCCTGACCGGTATCGGTTTTTCCCTGCATTCGGACATCGTGGCGCCGTATATCCTGCATTACGGCAGTGAAGCGTTGAAGCACAAGTACCTGCCGAAACTGGTGTCTGGCGAGATGGTCACCGCGATCGCCATGACCGAGCCGGGCGCCGGTTCCGATCTGCAAGGGGTGAAAACCACGGCTGTGCTCGATGGCGATGAATACGTGATCAATGGCTCCAAGACATTCATCACCAATGGTTACCTGGCCGATCTGGTGATCGTCGTCGCCAAGACCGATCCAAAGGCTGGCGCGAAGGGCACCAGTCTGTTTCTGGTGGAGGCCGACACACCAGGCTTTGACAAGGGCAAGCGTCTGGAGAAGGTCGGGATGAAAGCCCAGGACACCTCGGAGCTGTTCTTCCAGGACGTGCGTGTGCCCAAGGAAAACCTGCTGGGCCAGGCCGGGATGGGCTTTGCCTACCTGATGCAGGAGTTGCCCCAGGAGCGACTCACCGTGGCCATTGGCGGGCTGGCTTCAGCTGAAGCGGCTCTGCAGTGGACCCTGGACTACACCCGCGAGCGCAAGGCGTTCGGCAAGTCGATCGCGGATTTCCAGAATACCCGCTTCAAATTGGCCGAGATGGCCACGGAAATCCAGATCGGCCGGGTCTTCGTCGACCGCTGCCTGGAACTGCACCTGCAAGGCAAGCTCGACGTGCCGACCGCGGCGATGGCCAAGTACTGGGGCACCGACCTGCAATGCAAGGTGCTCGACGAGTGCGTGCAGTTGCACGGCGGTTATGGATTCATGTGGGAGTACCCGATCGCGCGGGCGTGGGCGGACGCGCGGGTGCAGCGGATTTATGCCGGGACCAATGAAATCATGAAGGAAATCATTGCGCGGTCGCTTTGATTTGCGGTGACTGGGCGGGCGCCATCGCGGGCAAGCCCGCTCCCACAGGTACGGCGTAATCCCTGTGGGAGCGGGCTTGCCCGCGATTGGGGTTATGAATCAATCAAGGCGCCGGGTTCGGATGATTCTTGTGGATCGCCTCGATCCCTTCCAGCACTTCTTCCGACAGCTTCAGGTCGAAACTGGCGATGTTGCTCTCCAGTTGTTCCATCGTGGTCGCACCAATGATGTTGCTGGTCACGAACGGCTGCTGCGTCACGAACGCCAGGGCCATTTGCGCCGGGTCCAGGCCGTGTTCGCGGGCCAGGGCCACGTAACGGCTGCAGGCTGCTTCCGACTGCGGGTTGAAATAGCGGCTGAAGCGGCTGTAGAGGCTCAGGCGACCTTTTGGCGGGCGCGCGCCACCTTCGTACTTGCCTGACAGAAAACCGAACGCCAGCGGCGAATAGGCAAGCAGGCCGCACTGCTCGCGGATGGCGATTTCCGCCAGGCCGACTTCGAAGCTGCGGTTGAGCAGGTTGTACGGGTTCTGGATCGATACCGCACGCGGCCAGCCGCGGGCTTCGGCCAGGGCCAGAAAACGCATGGTGCCCCAAGGTGTTTCATTGGACAGGCCGATGTGGCGGATCTTGCCGGCGCGGACCTGCTCGTCCAGCGCTTCGAGCGTGTCCTCCAGCGGGGTCAGGTTGGCTTCGGTCTGGTGCTTGTAGCCCAGCTGTCCGAAAAAGTTGGTGCTGCGCTCCGGCCAGTGCAGTTGGTACAGGTCGATATAGTCGGTTTGCAGGCGCTTGAGGCTGGCATCCACCGCTTCAGTGATGTGCTGGCGGTTGTGACGCAGGTTTTTGTCGCGAATGTAGTCGATGGTGTTGCCGGGGCCGGCGATCTTGCTGGCGAGGATCCAGTCGGCGCGGTCACCGCGGCTCTTGAAGTAATTGCCGATGTAGCGTTCGGTGGTGGCGTAGGTTTCAGCCTTGGGTGGCACCGGGTACATCTCGGCGGTGTCGATGAAGTTGATCCCGGCGCTCTTGGCTCGCTCGATCTGGGCGAAGGCGTCTGCCTCGGTGTTTTGCTCGCCCCAGGTCATGGTTCCGAGGCAGATGGCGCTCACGTTCAGATTCGTTCGGCCTAGCTGGCGATAGTCCATCGGGTGCTCCTTGGGCAAAACAATCATAAAAGCAGGTTGAATTATTTTTCGCAATCTGCATAATTGCGCACCTCTTTCTGCAGTGGAAGTGATGCGCCGCCGCCGAAGAATCTTGCCGTTGAACGGACGCGCCGACCCGAGCCCCCGAAAGCGTCTGTATCCGGCTGCCTTTGACTTGTCAAAGTACGCACTATTCAGTAAGATCCGCCGTCTAATTTACAGGGCGGCCCCTGAGGCTATAAAGAATGAAGACTTTTACTGCTAAACCGGAAACAGTAAAGCGCGACTGGTTTGTCGTCGACGCTGCTGGTCAGACCCTGGGTCGTCTGGCCACCGAAATCGCGAGCCGTCTGCGTGGCAAGCACAAGCCTGAGTACACTCCTCACGTTGACACCGGCGACTACATCGTCGTAATCAACGCTGAGCAGATCCGTGTTACCGGTGCTAAAACCACTGACAAAATCTACTACTCCCACTCCGGTTTCCCGGGCGGCATCAAGTCGATCAACTTTGAAAAGCTGATCGCCAAGGCCCCTGAGCGCGTGATCGAGACCGCGGTAAAAGGCATGCTGCCTAAGAACCCGCTGGGTCGCGACATGTACCGTAAGCTGAAAGTCTATGCGGGCGCTGCACACCCACATACTGCTCAGCAGCCCCAAGAACTGAAGTTTTAACGGAATAGTACATTATGTCGGCGACTCAAAATTACGGCACTGGCCGTCGCAAGACCGCAACCGCACGCGTTTTCCTGCGTCCGGGTACTGGTAACATCTCCATCAACAACCGTTCGCTGGATAATTTCTTCGGCCGCGAAACTGCCCGCATGGTAGTTCGTCAGCCGCTGGAATTGACTGAGACTGTCGAGAAGTTCGACATCTACGTCACCGTGATCGGCGGTGGTGTGAGTGGTCAGGCTGGCGCAATCCGCCACGGCATCACTCGTGCTCTGATGGACTACGACGAGACTCTGCGCAGCGCCCTGCGTAAAGCCGGCTTCGTAACCCGCGATGCTCGTGAAGTTGAACGTAAGAAAGTCGGTCTGCGTAAAGCGCGTAAGCGTCCGCAGTACTCGAAGCGTTAATTCGCTTTCACGTTCAAAAAAGAACGCCCAGTTTCCTCACGGAGCTGGGCGTTTTTTTATGTCTGCGATTTATCAAAGAATTGCGCTGTGACAACTTGCCACATCCGCAGACGCCCTATACTACAAGGCTTGGGGGTGATGGGCTCCGGTAATTACCTTGTCAGAATTGGGGCTTTTCATTACCATTCGGCAAAATTTTTATAAGTACATAGTTTTACTTAGTAGATGCCTGATTTAACAGGCCACAAAGCTGATGGGAGAGGACTGAATGAGCAATGACGGCGTGAATACAGGCCGGCGTCGCTTCTTGGTAGCAGCCACATCCGTGGTGGGTGCTGCAGGAGCGGTGGGGGCTGCGGTCCCGTTCGTGGGGTCATGGTTTCCCAGTGCCAAGGCGAAAGCCGCAGGTGCACCGGTGAAAGTGAATGTCAGTAAAGTCGAGCCAGGCCAGCAGATGATTGCTGAATGGCGCGGCCAACCGGTGTTCATCGTCCGCCGTACACCGGAAATCCTGGGGAACCTGAAGAAGATCGAGGGCCAGCTCGCTGACCCGGACTCCAAGAGCTCGACACAACCGACTTACGTTGATCCCGAAACCCGTTCGATCAAGCCTGAGGTCCTGCTGCTGATCGGTATCTGCACGCACCTGGGTTGCTCGCCGACCTTCCGTCCTGAAGTGGCACCTGCGGATTTGGGTAAAGACTGGGTAGGCGGTTATTTCTGCCCTTGCCACGGTTCTCACTACGATCTGGCTGGCCGCGTCTACAAGTCGCAACCTGCGCCTTTGAACCTGCCAGTTCCCCCGCATTCCTATGAGACCGATGAGATCATTATCATTGGCGTCGATACGGAGAAAGCGTGATGAGCAAGTTCATGGATTGGGTTGATGCACGCTTTCCCGCGACCAAGATGTGGGAAGACCATCTCAGCAAGTATTACGCTCCGAAGAACTTCAACTTCTTCTACTTCTTTGGCTCCCTGGCGCTGCTCGTTCTGGTCAACCAGATCGTTACCGGCGTCTGGCTGACCATGAGCTACAACCCGTCGGCGGAAGAGGCGTTTGCTTCCGTCGAATACATCATGCGCGACGTCGAGTACGGCTCGATCCTGCGTCTGCTGCACTCCACCGGCGCTTCGGCGTTCTTCATCGTGGTCTATCTGCACATGTTCCGTGGCTTGCTCTACGGTTCGTACCAGAAGCCGCGCGAACTGGTGTGGGTCTTCGGCATGCTGATCTACCTGGCGCTGATGGCCGAAGCCTTCATGGGTTACCTGCTGCCGTGGGGCCAGATGTCCTACTGGGGTGCCCAGGTGATCATCTCGCTGTTCGGTGCGATCCCGGTCATCGGCAACGACCTGACCCAGTGGATTCGTGGTGACTACCTGATTTCCGGCATTACCCTGAACCGCTTCTTCGCCTTGCACGTGGTTGCCCTGCCGATCGTTATCCTGGGTCTGGTGGTGCTGCACATCCTGGCGTTGCATGAAGTGGGCTCGAACAACCCGGACGGCGTGGACATCAAGAAGCACAAGGACGAAAACGGCATACCGCTGGACGGCATTGCCTTCCACCCGTACTACACCGTGAAAGATATCGTCGGCGTGGTGGTGTTCCTGTTCATCTTCTGTTCGATCGTGTTCTTCTTCCCGGAAATGGGCGGCTACTTCCTCGAGAAGCCTAACTTTGAAGTGGCGAACGCCTTCAAGACCCCAGAGCACATCGCTCCGGTCTGGTACTTCACCCCGTTCTACGCGATCTTGCGTGCGATTCCGGACAAGCTCCTGGGTGTTATCGCCATGGGCGCGGCCATTGCTGTGCTGTTCGTCCTGCCATGGCTGGACCGTAGTCCGGTCAAGTCGATGCGCTACAAGGGCTGGCTGAGCAAGATCTGGCTCTGGGTGTTCTGCATCTCGTTCGTGATCCTGGGCGTGCTGGGCGTATTGGCTCCAACCCCTGGCCGTACGTTGCTGTCGCAGGTATGTACTTTCCTGTACTTCGCCTACTTCATTCTGATGCCGTTCTACACCAGGCTCGAGAAGACCAAACCGGTTCCGGAAAGGGTGACTGGCTGATGAAAAAACTATTTGCTGTTTTGATGCTTGCTGCGCTGCCGGTGTTCGCTTTCGCAGCTGAACACGGTGGCCCCGAGCTTGAAAAAGTCGACATCGACGTTTCCGATAAAGCTGCCATGCAGGACGGCGCACGTACGTTCGCCAACTACTGCATGGGTTGCCACAGTGCCAAGTTCCAACGCTATGAGCGTGTTGCCGACGACCTGGGCATTCCCCATGAGTTGATGCTGGAGAAACTGGTATTCACCGGCGCCAAGATCGGCGACCACATGAGCATCGGCATGCAGCCGGCGGACGCCAAGACCTGGTTTGGCGCGGCCCCGCCGGACCTGACCCTGGTTGCCCGCGTTCGTGGTACCGACTGGCTCTATGGCTATCTGAAATCGTTCTACGAAGATCCGTCGCGCCCCTGGGGTGTGAACAACAAGGTTTTCCCGAACGTGGGTATGCCTAACGTCCTGGCCGGCCTGCAAGGTCGCCAGGTGGTTGGTTGCAAGCAGGTGCAGATCGTCGAAGACGGCAAGAAGCAATACGATCCGCTGACCGGCACGCCATTGACTCATGAAGCATGTGATCAACTGACCATCGTGCCGAAAAGCGGTGCCCTGACCGAAGAGCAGTTCGATGAGAAGGTCAAGAATCTGGTAACCTTCCTGGCTTACTCGGCTAACCCGGTTAAGCTGCAACATCAGCGCATCGGTACATACGTATTGTTGTACCTGGCGTTCTTCTTCGTATTTGCTTACCTGCTCAAGCGCGAATACTGGAAAGACGTGCACTGATAAAGCTTCAAGCTATTGCTGTTAATCGCGCGCGCCCAAGGGCGCCTCTGAAGATGTAGCGAAACTGGTGATCCAGTCGCTGCGGGAGGCGCCCTCTGGGCGCGCTCGTTTTTGAGCTTTCGATAATTTCTACAAGCGAGGAGGATCGCCATGGGCGTGACCAATCGGTTGGCCTGTTACTCCGACCCCGCCGACCACTATTCCCACCGAGTGCGCATCGTACTGGCAGAGAAGGGTGTCAGCGCCGAGATCATTTACGTGGAAGCTGGACGCCAGCCGCCTAAACTGATTGAGGTGAACCCTTACGGCAGCTTGCCCACCCTGGTCGACCGCGACCTGGCGTTGTGGGAGTCGACTGTGGTGATGGAATATCTGGATGAGCGTTACCCGCACCCGCCGCTACTGCCGGTTTATCCCGTGGCGCGTGCCAACAGTCGCCTGCTGATACACCGCATTCAGCGGGACTGGTGTGGTCTGGTGGATCTGATTCTGGATTCGCGGACCAAGGAAGCAGCCCGTGCCGTTGCCCGCAAAGAACTGCGCGAAAGCCTGACGGGTGTGTCGCCACTGTTCGCCGACAAGCCGTTTTTCCTCAGCGAGGAACAAAGTCTGGTGGACTGCTGCCTATTGCCAATACTCTGGCGTTTGCCGATTCTGGGTATAGAACTGCCGCGGCCAGCCAAGCCGCTGCTTGATTACATGGAGCGCCAGTTTGCGCGTGAGGCATTCCAGGCGAGTCTGTCTGGTGTCGAACGCGACATGCGCTAAGGCTTAAGGAGCCGCTATGAACTCCAGTCGACCTTATCTGGTCCGCGCGCTCTACGAGTGGATTGTGGACAACGATTGCACCCCGCACATGCTGGTCAATTCCGAGTATCCGTCGGTGCAGGTGCCTCAAGGCTTTGCCAGCGACGGGCAGATCGTTCTGAACGTTTCGCCGCAAGCCGTGCGCCATTTGCACATGGATAACGAGGCGGTCAGTTTCGAGGGGCGCTTTGGTGGCGTGCCGCACACCTTGTACGTGCCTGTTGCGTCGATCCTGGGTATCTACGCCCGGGAGAACGGCCAAGGCATGGTGTTTGATCTGGAATCGCCGATGGGCGAGGACGAAGAGATCGAGCCGGATGACGATCTTCCGCCCCCGGACAGTGAGCCGCCGCGTCCTAGCGGTCGGCCCAGCCTGAAAGTGGTGAAGTAATAAAAAAGGCGATCCGCAAGGATCGCCTTTTTTATTGCTGTAGGAGCCGGCTTGCCGGCGATGGCACCCTCAAGATCGCCATCGCCGGCAAGCCGGCTCCTGCAGGGCGGGTGGTCCCGGAGGTGCCATCGCCATCGGTGCGGGGAAGAGCGTCAGTCGATGTACTCAAACAACTTCACGATCTTCTGCACACCGGAAA
Organism: Pseudomonas sp. S2_H10; assembly: GCF_054668285.1. Lineage (NCBI taxonomy): Bacteria > Pseudomonadati > Pseudomonadota > Gammaproteobacteria > Pseudomonadales > Pseudomonadaceae > Pseudomonas > Pseudomonas sp. S2_H10. The sequence goes on along the minus strand of NZ_CP162754.1, from coordinate 2,594,298 downwards.
CGCCTTGCACCAAATTGGTCGCTTGCGCAGCTTCCTGCTTGGTCAGCAGGCCCAGCAAGTAGACGATGCCGTTTTCAGTGACGACCTTGATGCGCGAGCCGGGGATGTTCGCGTCGGCGAGCATCTGGGTCTTGATCTTGGAGGTCAGCCAGGTGTCGTTCTGGCGGGCCAGGAAGCTGGAAGGCGGCAGGACTTGCAGTTCGTTGTGCACTTGCTTGACGCGCTGGACCGCTGCGGCGGCCTGTTCGGCCTTGGCCTTGAGGTCTGCGCGTGGCGTTTGCCCGGCAAGCAGCACGACACCGTTGAAGCTGGTGACGACGATGTGCGAATCCTTGTCCGGGGCCGGGTCGGCCTTGGCAATGTTCACGCCGACCTTGGTGTCGATCAGAGAATCGTCGATCTTGCTGCCCAGTGTGCGAGTACCGCGGTCGTCATCGATCGGCGCCTCACGGCTGGCGTTCACCACCGAGGTGCAGCCGCTGATGCCGAGGCACAGGGTCAAGGCCAGTAGGCCAAGGCGATTAGGGGTCATTCTTCACTCCCGAACAGTTGGCTGTCGATCAAGTCGCAAAGGCAATGGATCGCCAGCAGGTGGACTTCTTGAATACGAGCGGTGACGTTGGCCGGTACGCGAATCTCGACGTCCTCGGGCAACAGCAGCGACGCCATGCCGCCGCCATCACGACCCGTCATTGCTACGACAATCATTTCGCGATCATGTGCGGCCTGGATCGCTTGAATTATGTTGGCCGAGTTGCCGCTGGTGGAGATAGCCAGCAGCACATCGCCCGGCTGGCCGAGTGCGCGGATCTGCTTGGAGAAGATTTCGTTGTAGCTGTAGTCGTTGGCGATCGAGGTGATCGTCGAGCTGTCGGTCGTCAGGGCGATGGCCGGCAGGCTCGGGCGCTCGCGCTCAAAGCGGTTGAGCAGCTCGGACGAGAAGTGCTGGGCGTCGCCGGCAGAGCCGCCGTTGCCGCAGGAAAGCATTTTGCCTTCGTTGAGCAGGGCATTGACCATGACCTGGCTGGCTTGCTCGATGTGCGGTGCAAGTACTTCCATCGCCTGTTGCTTGGTGTCGATACTGGCCTGAAAAAGCTGGCGAATTCGGGATTGCATGTCCATCTGTGTGACCTTAATTAGCGCGGCTGTCCGGCACATGAAATGTGCAGCCCGCAAAGCAAAGAGCAAAAGTGTTGGGTGATAGTGTCTGGTTCGCAATGCCGGCGATCAGCCGTCGAAGGCGTTCTGTAGCCAGTTCAACTGATCGAGGTGGCTGTCGATGGCAATCACGTCGAAGCGGCAAGGGGAATTGGCCCAGCGCGACTCGCATTGAAGAAAATACTGCGCGGCGAAAATCAGTTTTTGCCGTTTGCGCTCATCGATGCTATCGAGCGCACCACCCCATTGAGTGTTTTTTCTGTAGCGGACTTCAACGAATACTACTGTATCGCCATCTAGCATGACCAGATCAAGCTCGCCGCGTTTACACAACCAGTTCTGCGCCAGCAGGCGCATACCCTGTTGTTGAAGATGCTCGAGCGCATGGCGCTCGGCATCGATACCGCTTTGCCGGCGTGACCTGTCGGGCATCAGCGAGCGGTGTCCGGCAGACGCTGGATCTGACCATTGGTGAACTGGGCCCAAGGCAGCTGGCGCACCACCCGCTGGCTCTGGGTCATGCCGAGGCTGCCCGATTCACCGTCGATGCGGCTGTCCGGCAGAGACTTGAGCTGGCCCAGGCGTGGTGCCAGTCGATAGGCGTCTACGCCCATGGCATACAGGCGACCCAGGCTGCCGGCGGCTTGCGGCCACTGGGCGGTCACCTGGCGGCGTAGCGGGTCATTGGAGTCCAGCAACCATGGCGTTTCGCAGAAACGAATGCCGTTCATGTCGTTGTACTGGTTGATGTCGCCGCTGGCGCTGAACACGTGGGAGGTGGCGTAGACCGGCACATCGCCTGCGTACTGGAAGTTCAGGGTCGGTTTGATCTGCTGGGCCTGTTGCGGCGTTGCGGCGAGGAAGATGAATTCGATGTCCTGGCGGCGCGACGGCTGCGCAGCTACCTGCGAGCCAACGGTGCTTTGCAGGCTCTTGGCGCGACCTTCGCTCTGGCGCAGCTGGAACATGTCGGCAATCTGCTGGGCCAACTGGACCGGCTGGTCGACACGCTCGGTGGCAACCACGGTGCCGCCATTGGCTTGCCAGTCCTGGCTGAACGCCTTGAGCACGCGGTCACCCCATTCACCTTTCGGCACCATGATGGCGGCGCGATGCAGGCCGTCAGCGCGGGCGCGGCGCGATACTTCGCGGGCTTCGTCTTCAGCGGCAAGACCGAACTGGAACAACTGCGCAGGGCCTTGATCGCCTTCGCTGTAGTTCAGTGCCAGGGTGGTGATCGGCAGTTGCGGGCGAGTGCTCAGCTGTTTGACCAGCGGCTTCTCCAGCGGGCCGACGACCAGTTGCACGCCATCGGCCTGGGCCTTGCGGTAGAACTCGTCCATGGAGGTCAGGCGCGAGCTGTCATAAAACTCGATGGCGGGCGGTTTCTGCCCGGCCTGTTGTGCCTGGTAGTGAGCGGCCATGAAGCCGTCACGCAGCGCCTTGCCAACCGAGGCCAGTTGGCCGTCCTGAGGCAGCAGCAGGGCGATCTTGCTCAGGGGCTGGCTGGCCAGTTCCTTGAGTTGGGTCAGTGGCTGCGGCAATTGAACGGCGGCCGGGTGTTTCGGGTTCTGCGCGCGCCAGTTGTCGATGGCGGCCTGTTGCTGCTCCAGGGTGCCGGCAGATTTCACGGCCAGGGCCAGGGCCATCCAGCCGCCGAGATCGTCGGTGGTATTCGGTTGCAACTGCTCGATTGGCAGCGAAGCAATCAGGGTCCAGATGGCTTCGTGGTTTTTGCTCGCGGCTTCACCTTTGAGCATCGGTGCAATGAATATGCGCTCGCGGGCGGCGGCGAGGGTCTGGCCATCGGCTTCCAGGGCGCGGGCGTGAACGGTGCCGGTGCGGACCTGTTGCTCTACGGGCAGCTCGCTCAAGCGTTGCATGCTCGGATGGCTCAAGGCGGTCAATGCTGCCTTGGGCTGGTTGCGGGTCATGGCCAGTTCGGCTGCCAGGGTGTTGGCGAAAACCTGTTGCCCCGGCTTGAGCTGCTCGACAGGGACCTGCTGCAGGATTTGCGCGGACTGGCCGGCATTGCCCTGGCGATAGGCCAGGTCGGCGGCACTCAGTCGCAGCAGGGCAGCATCTTCCGGCGATTTGCTTTGGGCGGCCTTCTCGAGCAACTGCTCGATACTGGCGTCCGGTGTCCGTGGAAGTTCGCCAAGGCTGGAGGAGGGCGAGCTGGCGCAAGCCGCCAGCAAGGCAGCGAGGCAGAGGGCAGATAACAGCCGCAGGCAAGCGATCATGTAAGCGTTCCTGATACTCGATCAAATTAGCGTGGAATTGTACCCAAGCACTGGCCGGGGCGCGATGTTACTGGCGTGAATCGATCAATTTAGCTGGTGTAAATGTTGCGCCAGTGCACAAACGGTCGCCGAAACCGCCAGTGCGCGCACGTATCGTGAGCCTCGCTACGCGCTACAATGGCAACTTTTACCGATCATGAGGTGTGCGCTTTGACTGCTCCAGGTGCTTTGAATTCCGCTGCTGGCTCGCTTTATGTGGTGGCGACGCCCATCGGCAACCTGGATGACATCAGTGCGCGGGCGCTGAAGATTCTGCGTGAAGTGGCCTTGATCGCCGCGGAAGACACCCGCCATTCCCAGCGCTTGATGCAGCACTTCGGTATTTCGACGCCGTTGGCGGCCTGCCATGAGCACAACGAACGGGATGAAGGTAGTCGCTTTATCACGCGTCTGCTTGCCGGTGACAATGTGGCGTTGATCTCCGACGCCGGGACGCCGCTGATTTCCGATCCGGGCTATCACCTGGTGCGGCAGGCACGGGCGGCGGGCATCAATGTGGTACCGGTTCCGGGTGCTTGCGCATTGATTGCAGCGTTGTCGGCGGCGGGGCTGCCTTCCGACCGTTTCATTTTTGAGGGTTTTCTGCCGGCCAAGGCGGTGGGGCGGCGTGCGCGTCTTGAACAGGTCAAGGAAGAGCCTCGTACATTGATCTTCTATGAGGCTCCGCATCGCATTCTGGAGTGCCTGCAAGACATGGAGCTGGTGTTCGGTCCCGAGCGCCCGGCGCTGCTTGCCCGCGAGCTGACCAAGACCTTTGAAACCCTCAAGGGGTTGCCGCTGGCCGAGCTGCGCGAGTTCGTCGAGTCGGACAGCAACCAGCAGCGCGGCGAGTGCGTGGTATTGGTCGCGGGCTGGTCTGCACCGGAGGAGGAAGGCGCCGTCAGCAGCGAGGCAATGCGCATCCTCAACCTGCTGCTCGAAGAAATGCCGCTCAAGCGCGCGGCTGCTTTGGCGGCGCAAATCACCGGTGAACGCAAGAATGTGCTGTACCAGATCGCGCTGGATAAACAGAAGGGCGAGTAAAACCCGACGCGCAGGTGTGCTGATAGGCGTTTGGCGCTTGTTCTTCGGGCGCTCTGCCGGTAACCTTCGCGGCGGAGAGTCGATCGGACAGTCGCTGCCCTCTATGAAAATTAGGGGGGGAGGAAAGTCCGGGCTCCATAGGGCGAAGTGCCAGGTAATGCCTGGGAGGCGTGAGCCTACGGAAAGTGCCACAGAAAATAACCGCCTAAGCGCTTCGGCGCCGGTAAGGGTGAAAAGGTGCGGTAAGAGCGCACCGCACGTCTGGCAACAGTTCGTGGCTAGGTAAACCCCACTTGGAGCAAGACCAAATAGGGTCCCAAGGCGTGGCCCGCGCTGGGACCGGGTAGGTTGCTAAAGATGTCCAGTGATGGCCATCGTAGACGAATGACTGTTCAAGACAGAACCCGGCTTACAGATCGACTCTCCACCTTTTTCTCCCCTCTGCTTAAATCCTTGAGCAAGGGGTAGAGTGATAGCAATTTCCCTCCTTACACATTCACCCGCAGAACCTCTTTTGTAATACCAAAAAAATCTTACTCTTAATAAATTACTTTAACTTCCGAACGCAGCCTCCTGTGCTGATTCAAGTTATCGGGCAGTTTCATCTGCCGGTTTCTCGTTACCTCTCCGTTAATGCTCCTAAATCTCAGTTCTGTAAGGCTTTTCCTTTAATCCGCGCCTTGACGGTGTGGTGGGCGCATTCCTATAGTGTGCACAAGTGGCGGAAAGTGGCATGAAGTGGGTTTTTTGAGCTCAAAACGCTAGAATTTGGAGAAACGCTGACGTGTTTCGCGGAGCTAACGCTATCAGTCTCGATGCAAAGGGCCGTCTCGCCATGCCGAGCCGGTACCGTGACGAGCTCGATTCGCGCAGTTCCGGTCAATTGATCGTGACAATTGATGCCGTTGATCCTTGTTTATGTGTTTACCCCCTCGATGAGTGGGAAATTATTGAAACCAAACTGCGCGCACTGCCTTCGCTTCGCGAAGAGAACCGCCGCCTGCAACGTTTGCTGATTGGTAATGCCGTCGACCTCGAGCTCGATGGCAGTGGTCGTTTTCTGGTTCCGCCGCGTCTTCGTGAATATGCCAAGTTGGATAAGCGCGCGATGTTGGTAGGCCAACTGAACAAGTTCCAATTGTGGGACGAGGATGCCTGGAGCGCGGTTTCTGCCGCTGACCTGGCTGCTATTCAACAACCGGGCGCCATGCCTGAAGAACTGCGTGATTTGATCCTGTGACTATTGATAGCGGCTTTAACCACATCACCGTACTGCTTGACGAAGCCGTCGAGGCTCTCGCCGTACGTCCTGATGGCTGCTATCTGGACGGTACGTTCGGGCGCGGCGGACACAGCCGGTTGATCCTCAGCCAGCTCGGTCCCGATGGTCGCTTGCTCGGGTTCGACAAAGATCCACAAGCGATTGCCACCGGGCAGACGCTAGCGGCCGAAGACGGCCGCTTTGTCGTTGTGCAGCGCAGCTTTGCCGAGCTCGGTTCGGAAGTCGCCGAGCGCGGTCTGGCCGGCAAGGTCAGCGGCGTGCTGCTGGATCTTGGCGTGTCCTCGCCACAGCTCGACGACCCTGAGCGCGGCTTCAGCTTCCTCAACGATGGCCCGCTGGACATGCGCATGGACCCGTCCCGTGGCATCAGCGCAGCTGAGTTCGTCAACACTGCTCCCGTGGAAGAAATCGCCCGTGTTTTCAAGGAATACGGCGAAGAGCGTTTTTCCGGTCGCATGGCCCGTGCCGTGGCCGAGCGCCGCGACATCAAGCCATTCGAGCGCACCGGTGACCTGGCGGAAGTCCTGAAGGTCGCCAACCCGGCGTGGGAAAAGGGCAAGAACCCGGCAACCCGCGCGTTCCAGGGCTTGCGTATTCACGTCAACAACGAACTGGGTGATCTGGAGACCGGCCTCGAAGCCGCGCTGGAGTGCCTGGAAGTGGGCGGCCGCCTGGTGGTGATCAGCTTCCATTCGCTGGAAGACCGCATCGTCAAACTGTTCATGCGCAAGCTGGTGAAAGGCGAAGCCGACAACCTGCCGCGCAACCTGCCGGTTCGGCACGTCGCTTTCGAACCGAAAATCAAAGTCCATGGCAAAGCGCAGACGGCCTCCGACGCCGAACTCAAAGCCAACCCACGTTCCCGTAGCGCTGTCATGCGTGTGGCGGAGAAGCTGCGGTGAGCAGGCTTTTCGCCAAGCCATTGCCCGGCGGAAGCTTTTTCATGCTGCTGCTGTTTGTCGGCGTGCTCGTGTCGGCCATCGGCGTGTCTTACAGCGCCCACTGGAACCGTCAGCTATTGAATTCGCTGTACAACGAATTGAGCGTGCGCGACAAGGCGCAAGCCGAGTGGGGCCGGTTGATTCTGGAACAGAGCACCTGGACCGCCCACAGCCGTATCGAAGTGCTGGCCACCGAACAACTGAAAATGCACATCCCTGGTGCCGCTGACGTGAAGATGGTGGCGCCATGATGAAACTCGAAGGTGCACTCTTTCCTTGGCGGTTCCGCGTGGTGCTGGGTTTGCTCGGCATCATGGTGGCCGCGATTGCCTGGCGCATCATCGATTTGCAAGTGGTCGACCGTGCCTTCCTTAAAGGCCAGGGCGATGCTCGCAGTGTTCGTCATATTCCAATTCCGGCTCACCGTGGCCTGATCACCGACCGTAACGGCGAGCCTTTGGCCGTGAGTACTCCGGTCACCACCCTTTGGGCCAACGCCAAGGAAATGCAAACGGCCAAAGAGAAGTGGCCGGCACTGGCGGCAGCCCTGGGGCAAGACCCTAAAGCCTTGGCCGAGCGCCTTGAAGCGCAAGCCAATAAAGAATTCATTTACCTGGTGCGCGGGCTGACGCCTGAGCAGGGCCAGGCGGTGCTCGATTTGAAAGTGCCTGGCGTCTATGGCATCGAAGAGTTCCGCCGTTTCTATCCGGCCGGTGAAGTGACCGCGCACATGGTCGGCTTTACCGACATCGATGACCATGGCAAGGAAGGTATCGAGCTGGCCTATGACGAATGGCTGGCCGGGGTGCCGGGTAAACGACAAGTCATCAAGGACCGGCGCGGCCGGTTGATCAAGGATGTCCAGGTCACCAAAAACGCCAAGGCCGGCAAGCCCTTGGCGTTGTCCATTGACCTGCGCCTGCAATACCTGGCCAACCGCGAACTGCGTAACGCGATCATCGAGAACGGCGCCAAGGCCGGCAGCCTGGTGATCATGGACGTGAAGACCGGCGAGATTCTCGCGATGGTCAACCAGCCGACCTACAACCCGAACAACCGCCGCAACCTGCAGCCGGCGATGATGCGTAACCGCGCGATGATCGACGTGTTCGAGCCAGGCTCGACCATGAAAGCGATCTCGATGAGCGCGGCCATCGAAACCGGCCGCTGGAAACCGAGCGATACCGTCGAGGTGTATCCGGGCACCTTGCAGATTGGCAAGTACACCATCAAGGACGTATCCAAGTCCGAAGGTCCGGTGCTCGACCTGACCGGCATCCTGATCAATTCCAGTAACGTCGGCATGAGCAAGGTCGCGTTCGATATCGGCGGCGAGACCATTTTCCGTCTGGCGCAGAAGGTCGGCCTCGGCCAGGACACCGGCCTGGGCTTCCCGGGCGAGCGCGTCGGCAATCTGCCGAACTACCGCGAATGGCGCAAGGCAGAAACCGCCACGCTGTCCTACGGCTACGGTGTTTCCGTGACCGCGATCCAGTTGGTCCACGCCTTCTCGGCCCTGGCCAACAACGGTCGCCTCGCACCGCTGACCCTGATCAAGACCGACAAGGCGCCGCAAACCACTCAGGTGTTGCCGGAGGCGGTCGCGAAAACCATGCAAACCATGCTGCAGCAAGTGATCGAGGCGCCGCGCGGTGTGTTCCGTGCGCAGGTGCCGGCATATCACGTGGGCGGCAAGTCGGGTACTGCACGTAAAACTTCGGTTGGCACCAAGGGCTACGCGGAGAACTCCTATCGCTCGCTGTTCGCCGGTTTCGGCCCGATGAGCGATCCGCGCTACGCCATCGTGGTCGTTATCGACGAGCCGACCAAGGCCGGTTACTTCGGTGGCCTGGTTTCCGCGCCGGTGTTCAGTCGCGTGATGTCGGGCACCCTGCGCCTGATGAACGTCACGCCAGACAACCTGCCACCTACTCAACAAGCGAACGCAACACCGGTCGTTCCGCTGAAAGCCAATGGAGGGCGCGGCTGATGTCTCTGAGCCTGAACAAGATTTTCCCTCACGCCGGCCACGATCTGCTGATTCGCGAGCTCGCCCTGGACAGCCGCAATGTGCGTGCGGGTGACCTGTTCCTCGCCGTGCCGGGCGGGAAGTTCGATGGTCGCGCGCACATCGCCGACGCGCTTGCGCGTGGCGCTGCTGCCGTCGCCTATGAAGTGGAAGGCGCCACTGTGCTGCCGATCACGGAAGTGCCGCTGATTCCGGTCAAAGGGCTGGCGGCCCAGCTGTCGGATATCGCCGGGCGTTTTTATGGCGAACCGAGCCATCACCTGAACCTGGTGGGTGTGACCGGCACCAACGGCAAGACCAGCGTGACTCAATTGGTCGCCCAGGCCCTGGACCTGCTCGGCCAGCACTGTGGCCTGGTTGGCACACTCGGTTCCGGTTTCCATGGTGCGCTGCAAAGCGGCCTGCATACCACGCCGAATCCGATTGCCGTGCAGGCGACCCTGGCAGATCTGAAAAAGGCCGGGGCCAAAGCCGTGGCGATGGAGGTTTCCTCCCATGGCCTGGACCAGGGCCGTGTGACGGCACTGGCCTTCGATGTGGCCGTGATGACCAACCTGTCCCGCGATCACCTGGATTACCACGGCACCATGCAGGCCTACGGCGAAGCCAAGGCCAGGCTGTTTGCCTGGAATGATTTGAAATGCCGCGTGGTCAACCTCGACGACGAATTTGGCCGGCAATTGGCTGCCGACAAGCGCGAGTCGCGGCTGATTACCTACAGCCTGGAAGATTCCAGTGCCTATCTGTATTGCCGCCAGGCGCAGTTCGACGACGAAGGCGTGCGCGCCACGCTGGTCACGCCGCAGGGCGAGCACCACTTGCGCAGCACTCTGCTCGGTCGTTTCAACCTGAGCAACGTGTTGGCAGCGGTGGGTGCATTGCTGGGTCTGGACTACGCACTGGACGAAATCCTCAAGGTACTGCCCAAACTCGAAGGCCCTGCCGGACGCATGCAGCGTCTGGGCGGAGGTTCGCAGCCGCTGGTGGTGGTCGATTACGCCCACACCCCGGATGCCCTGGAAAAAGTCCTGCTGGCCTTGCGTCCGCACGCCAAGGGCCGGTTGTTGTGCCTGTTCGGCTGTGGCGGTGATCGCGATCGCGGCAAGCGTCCGTTGATGGCCGAAGTGGTCGAGCGCCTGGCCGATGGCGTGCTGGTGACCGATGACAACCCGCGTACCGAAGATCCATCGGTGATTTTCGATGACATCCGCGCCGGTTTCACGGCTGTGGATAAAGTGGCGTTCGTTGCCGGTCGCGGTCAGGCGATTGCCCGGCTGATCGCCAGTGCCTCGGTGGATGACGTGATCGTCCTGGCCGGTAAAGGTCACGAGGACTATCAGGAAATCAACGGCGAGCGCCATGCCTTCTCCGATCTGGTCGAGGCCGATCATGCCTTGACCGCGTGGGAGGTGGCCCATGCTTAAGGCCTTGCAACTGAGCGAACTGACCGGTGCGCTGAATGCACGCCTGGTTTCGACTGATGCCTGCTTCGACGGCGTCAGCATCGACAGCCGTGCAATCAAGTCGGGCCAACTGTTTATTGCCCTGACCGGTCCGCGTTTTGACGGTCATGACTATCTCAATGACGTGGCGGCCAAGGGCGCCGTGGCCGCGCTGGTCGAGCGAGAAGTCGCTGACAGCACGCTGCCGCAGTTGTTGGTCAGCGACGCCCGTCAGGCATTGGGGCAGTTGGGCGCGCTCAACCGTGCTGCGTTCACCCAGCCCGTTGCCGCCGTGACCGGCTCCAGCGGCAAGACCACGGTCAAGGAAATGCTTGCGAGCATCCTGCGTACGCGCGGTGCCGTGCTGGCGACCCGTGGCAACCTGAACAACGATCTCGGCGTGCCGCTGACCTTGCTCGAACTGGCGCCGGAACACACCGCCGCGGTGATCGAACTGGGTGCCTCGCGACTCGGTGAAATTGCCTACACCGTGGCAATGACCAAACCCCACGTGGCCATTCTCAACAATGCCGGGACCGCTCACGTCGGCGAGTTCGGCGGGCCGGACAAAATCGTCGAAGCCAAGGGCGAGATCATTGAAGGGCTGGATGCCGATGGCGTCGCCGTTCTCAATCTCGACGACAAGGCATTCGGCATCTGGAAGACGCGCGCCGGTGATCGCAAGGTGCTGACGTTTGCGCTGAGCAACTCCAGCGCCGACTTCTACGCCAGTGACCTGGCCACCGATGCTCGTGGCTGCCCGGCGTTCAATCTGCACAGCCCTGAAGGTGTGGAGCGCGTTCAACTGAACCTGCTCGGCACCCATAACGTCGCCAACGCCATGGCTGCCGCCGCTGCCGCCCATGCCCTGGGCGTGTCGCTGTTTGGCATCGCCACCGGCCTTGGCGCGGTGCAACCGGTCAAGGGTCGCACCGTTGCGCAGCTGGCCAGCAATGGCATGCGCGTGATCGATGACACTTACAACGCCAACCCCACCTCGATGTGCGCTGCCGTTGATATACTGGCCGGCTTTGCCGGTCGCACCGTCCTGGTGCTCGGGGATATCGGCGAGTTGGGCGAATGGGCGGAGCAGGGGCACCGCGACGTGGGCGAGTACGCCCGCGGCAAGGTTTCTGCGCTGTACGCCGTCGGGCCAATGATGGCCCACGCCGTGAACGCATTCGGTCCACAGGCTTTTCACTTCAGCACGCAGGCTGAACTGATCAAGGCCCTGGGCGCCGAGCAAGACACAAACACCACCATTTTGATCAAGGGGTCGCGCAGCGCTGCGATGGAAAACGTCGTCGCCGCCTTGTGCGGGTCCAGCCTGGAGAAACATTAATGCTGCTGCTGCTAGCGGAGTATCTGCAACAGTTCTACAAAGGCTTCGCGGTCTTCCAGTACCTGACCCTGCGGGGGATTCTCGGTGTGCTGACCGCGCTGGTCTTGTCGCTGTGCTATGGCCCGTGGATGATCCGCACCTTGCAGAACCGTCAGATCGGCCAGTCCGTTCGCAACGACGGCCCGCAGTCGCACCTGTCCAAGTCGGGAACCCCGACCATGGGCGGCGCGCTGATTCTGTCGTCCATCGGTGTCAGCACCCTGCTGTGGGCTGACCTGACCAACCGTTACGTCTGGGTCGTACTGCTGGTGACCCTGCTGTTCGGCGCCATCGGCTGGGTCGACGACTACCGCAAGGTCATCGAGAAGAACTCCCGTGGCTTGCCGAGCCGCTGGAAGTATTTCTGGCAATCGGTATTCGGCCTCGGCGCAGCGATCTTCCTTTATATGACCGCCGCGACGCCGGTGGAAACCACCCTGATCCTGCCGATGCTCAAGGACTACAGCATTCCGCTGGGCGCAGGCTTCATCGTGCTGACCTACTTCGTGATCGTCGGTTCGAGCAACGCGGTCAACCTGACCGACGGCCTCGACGGCCTGGCGATCATGCCGACCGTGATGGTCGGTGGTGGCCTGGGGATCTTCTGCTACCTGTCGGGTAACATTAAATTCGCCGAATACCTGCTGATTCCTTATGTACCGGGCGCCGGTGAGTTGATCGTGTTCTGCGGCGCGCTGATCGGAGCAGGCCTGGGCTTCCTCTGGTTCAACACCTATCCGGCACAAGTGTTCATGGGTGACGTCGGCGCACTGGCGCTGGGCGCGGCCCTGGGCACCATCGCGGTGATCGTTCGTCAGGAAATCGTCCTGTTCATCATGGGCGGCGTGTTCGTGATGGAAACCCTGTCAGTGGTCATTCAGGTTGCCTCCTTTAAGCTGACCGGTCGCCGCGTATTCCGCATGGCGCCTATCCACCACCACTTTGAACTCAAGGGCTGGCCCGAGCCGCGCGTGATCGTCCGTTTCTGGATCATCACCGTGATTCTCGTGCTGGTTGGCCTTGCCACCCTGAAGCTGAGGTAGAAACTCGTGTCTCTGATCGCTTCTGACCACTTCCGCATCGTTGTCGGCCTCGGCAAGAGCGGCATGTCCCTGGTTCGCTTCCTGGCGAACCGGGGCGTGGCGTTTGCAGTGGCCGATACGCGGGAAAACCCACCGGAACTGGCCACGCTCAAGCGTGACTATCCGCACGTGGAAGTGCGTTGTGGCGAGCTGGACGTCGAATTCCTCTGCCGTGCCGACGAGCTCTACGTGAGCCCCGGCCTGGCGCTGGCGACACCGGCCCTGCAGGCGGCCGCCGCCCGTGGCGTGAAATTGTCCGGCGACATCGAGCTGTTCGCGCGTAACGCGAAGGCGCCGATCGTGGCCATCAGCGGTTCCAACGCGAAAAGCACCGTGACCACGCTGGTCGGTGAAATGGCGGTGGCGGCAGGCAAGCGTGTGGCCGTCGGCGGCAACCTCGGCACGCCGGCGCTGGACTTGCTGAACGATGACATCGAGTTGTACGTGATGGAGTTGTCGAGCTTCCAGCTGGAAACCACAGACCAGCTCAACGCTGAAGTGGCGACCGTGCTCAACATCAGCGAAGACCACATGGATCGCTACAGCGGTCTGCCGGCCTACCACCTGGCCAAGCACCGGATCTTCCGTGGAGCGAAGCAGTTCGTGGTCAACCGTCAGGACGCCCTGAGCCGTCCACTGATGGGCGAGGGCCAGCCGTGCTGGACCTTCGGCCTGACCAAACCGGATTTCAAAGCCTTCGGTATCCGTGAAGAAGGCGGCGAGAAATACCTGGCCTTCGAATTCCAGGACCTGATGCCGGTGCGCGAATTGAAGATTCGTGGTGCCCACAACCAGTCCAACGCCCTGGCGGCCTTGGCCCTGGGTCATGCAGTCGGCCTGCCGTTCGACGCCATGCTGTCGAGCCTGCGCACCTTCGCCGGTCTCGAGCATCGCTGCCAATGGGTCCGCGATCTCGACGGCGTGGGCTACTACAACGATTCCAAAGCCACCAACGTGGGTGCCGCGCTGGCGGCCATCGAAGGCTTGGGCGCGGACATCGAAGGCAAGGTCGTGCTGATCGCCGGCGGTGACGGCAAGGGTGCCGATTTCAAGGACCTGCGCGATCCGGTGGCGGCCAACTGCCGCGCCGTGATCCTGATGGGCCGCGACTCCGACAAGATCGGCGAGACCATCGGTGAAGCAGTGCCGCTGATCCGCGCCGGTTCCCTGGTCGAAGCCGTCGAGCAATGCCGCGCTGTCGCCCAGCCGGGCGACGTGGTGCTGTTGTCGCCGGCCTGCGCCAGTTTCGACATGTTCAAGAACTACGAAGACCGTGGTCACCAGTTCGTCCAAGCCGTGGAGGATCTGGCATGAGTCTCAAAGGCATCATCAAGCCATATCCATCGCCGCTCATCACCGGACGCGGGATCGACCTCGACTTCCCGATGCTCGCCGGTTGCCTGACGTTGCTCGGCCTCGGCCTGATCATGATCGCCTCGGCATCGACCGAAGTGGCGGCTGTGCAGTCCGGCAGCGCTCTGTATTACATGATTCGCCACCTTATTTACGTGGTGCTGGGCCTGGGTGCCTGCATCGTCACCATGATGATCCCGATCGCCACCTGGCAACGCCTGGGCTGGCTGATGCTGCTGGGGGCGTTCGGCTTGCTGGTGATGGTGATCATTCCGGGGATCGGCCGTGAGGTTAACGGCTCGATGCGCTGGATCGGCTTCAGTTTCTTCAACGTTCAGCCTTCCGAGATCGCCAAGGTGTTCGTGGTGATCTACCTCGCCGGTTATCTGGTACGCCGCCAGAAAGAAGTGCGTGAAAGCTGGATGGGCTTTTTCAAGCCGTTCATCGTGCTGCTGCCCATGGCCGGCCTGCTGCTGATGGAACCGGACTTCGGTGCCACCGTCGTGATGATGGGGGCCGCGGCGGCGATGCTGTTCCTTGGCGGCGTCGGGCTGTTCCGATTTTCCCTGATGGTGGTACTGGCCGTCGGCGCGGTGGTGCTGTTGATTCAGATGCAGCCGTATCGAATGGCGCGTCTGACCAACTTTGCCGACCCGTGGGCCGACCAGTTCGGTGCCGGCTATCAGTTGTCCCAGGCATTGATCGCTTTCGGTCGCGGCGAATGGCTGGGCGTCGGCCTGGGCAACAGCGTGCAGAAACAGTTCTACCTGCCGGAAGCCCACACGGACTTCGTGTTCTCGGTGCTGGCCGAGGAGCTGGGCGCGGTGGGTTCGTTGTGCACCGTGGCACTGTTCGTCTTCGTGTGTATTCGCGGCATGTACATCGGTTTGTGGGCCGAGAAGGCCAAGCAGTTCTTTGCGGCTTATGTGGCATACGGTCTGTCGTTCCTGTGGATCGGCCAGTTCCTGATCAACATCGGTGTAAACGTCGGTCTGCTGCCGACCAAGGGTCTGACCCTGCCGTTCCTCAGTTACGGGGGTAGTTCGTTGGTGATCTGCTGTGCCTGTCTCGGCTTGTTGCTGCGCATCGAGTGGGAAAGTCGAACCCACCTGGGCAGCGAAGAGATGGAGTTCCATGAGAGCGACTTCGCCGAGGAGCCGCACCATGGGCGCTAACGTGATGATCATGGCTGGCGGTACCGGTGGCCACGTGTTCCCGGCGCTGGCCTGTGCCCGCGAATTCCAGGCGCGCGGCTATACCGTGCACTGGCTCGGCACTCCGCGTGGGATCGAGAACGATCTGGTGCCGGCGGCCGGTATCGAACTGCATCGGATCAACGCCAGCGGTCTGCGCGGCAAGGGCAAGCTGTCATTGCTCAAGGCTCCGTTCATGTTGTTCAAGTCGGTCTGGCAGGCGCGGGCGATCATTCGCCGTCTGCGACCGGTCTGCGTCGTGGGTTTTGGTGGTTTTGTGACCGGCCCTGGCGGCGTCGCGGCCAAGCTGGCCGGCGTACCGGTGATCGTTCACGAACAGAACGCCGTGGCTGGTACCGCCAATCGGTTGCTGGTGCCGTTGGCCGCCCGAGTCTGTGAAGCGTTCCCCGACACCTTTACCCTGTCGGACAGCCGCCGGACCACTGGTAATCCGGTGCGCACTGAGCTGTTCCTCGAGACATCGCGACCTGCCTTGGCCGGTCGCAAGGCGCGTTTGCTGATCCTGGGCGGAAGCCTGGGCGCAGAGCCGTTGAACAAATTGCTGCCTGAAGCCCTGTCGCAAGTCGCTGCCGACTTGCGTCCGGAGGTGTTCCATCAGTCCGGCAAAAACCACGATGAAGTGACTGCAGAGCGCTATCGCGCGGCTGGCGTCGAGGCGCAGGTGCAGCCCTTCATCAAAGACATGGCCCAAGCCTACGGCTGGGCCGACCTGGTGGTGTGTCGCGCAGGCGCGCTGACCATCAGTGAACTGGCCGCCGCCGGTCTGCCCTCGATGCTGGTGCCTTTGCCCCATGCCATCGATGATCACCAGACCCGCAACGCCGAATATTTGGCCCGTGAAGGTGCAGCCTTCCTGATGCCGCAAAGAACGACCGGCGCAGCGGATCTTGCCGCTCGCCTGACAGAGGTCCTGATGCAACCACAACGACTCAACGAAATGGCTACCGCGGCACGCCGCCTGGCCAAACCCGATGCCACCCGCAACGTCGTCGATAGCTGCCTGGAGGTGGCCCATGGTTGAGAGTCAGAAAGCCATGCCGCAACCGGAAATGCGCCGCATCCGTCGCATCCACTTCGTCGGTATCGGCGGCGTGGGCATGTGCGGGATCGCCGAAGTATTGCTGAACCTGGGTTATGCCGTGTCCGGCTCCGACCTGAAGGCTTCACCGGTAACCGAGCGCCTGGAGTCCTTCGGGGCGCAGATTTTCATCGGCCACCGCGCCGAGAACGCCGCTGCCGCCGACGTGCTGGTGGTGTCTAGCGCCGTGAACACGTCCAACCCGGAAGTCGCCACCGCGCTGGAACGCCGTATTCCGGTGGTGCCGCGTGCCGAGATGCTGGCTGAGCTGATGCGTTATCGCCACGGCATCGCCGTTGCCGGTACCCACGGCAAAACCACCACCACCAGCCTGATCGCTTCGGTGTTCGCCGCCGGTGGCCTGGACCCGACGTTCGTCATCGGTGGCCGCCTGAATGCCGCGGGCACCAATGCCCAGCTCGGCACCAGCCGCTACCTGATCGCCGAGGCCGACGAAAGCGACGCCAGCTTCCTGCACTTGCAGCCACTGGTGGCCGTGGTCACCAACATCGACGCCGATCACATGGCGACCTACGACGGTGACTTCAACAAGCTGAAGAAAACCTTCGTCGAGTTCCTGCACAACCTGCCGTTCTACGGTCTGGCGGTGGTGTGCCTGGACGACCCGGTAGTGCGTGAAATCCTCCCGCAGGTCAAGCGTCCGACCGTTACCTACGGCTTCGGCGAAGACTGCGACGTGCGCGCCATCAACGTGCGCCAGCAAGGCATGCAAACCTTCTTCACCGTGCTGCGCCCAGACCGCGAGCCGCTGGATGTTTCGGTGAACATGCCTGGCAACCACAACGTACTGAACTCGCTGGCGACCATCTGCATCGCCACCGACGAAGGCGTCAGCGATGAAGCCATCGTCCAGGGCCTGTCCGGATTCCAGGGTGTCGGCCGACGCTTCCAGGTCTACGGCGAACTGCCGGTGGAAGGCGGCAATGTGATGCTGGTGGATGACTACGGTCACCACCCGACGGAAGTCGCGGCCGTGATCAAGGCCGTACGCGGCGGCTGGCCGGAGCGCCGCCTGGTGATGGTCTACCAGCCACACCGTTACAGCCGCACCCGTGACCTGTACGACGATTTCGTCAATGTACTGGCCGACGCCAACGTCCTGCTGCTGATGGAAGTCTATCCGGCCGGCGAAGAGCCGATTCCGGGCGCCGACAGCCGCAAGCTGTGCAACAGCATCCGTCAGCGTGGCCAGCTCGATCCGATCTACATCGAGCGTGGTGTCGACCTCGCGCCAGTGGTCAAGCCGCTGCTGCGTGCCGGCGACATCCTGCTGTGCCAGGGCGCCGGTGATATCGGCGGTCTCGCACCAAAACTGTTGAAAAGCGAGTTGTTCGCCGGTGCCGTTGCCGCGCCGGAGAAGGGGAAGTTGAAATGAGTGCTGCCTACGCCAACCTGGTCTCCACGATCGCGCCGAAAGACTTCGGCCGCGTCGCCGTGCTGTTCGGCGGCAAGAGTGCCGAGCGCGAGGTGTCCCTGAAGTCGGGCAACGCGGTGCTCGATGCACTGCAAAGCGCCGGTGTCGACGCGTTCGGCCTCGACGTGGGCGATGACCTGCTGCAGCGCCTGCTCAATGAAAAGATCGACCGCGCCTTCATCATCCTCCACGGTCGTGGCGGTGAAGACGGCAGCATGCAGGGCCTGCTCGAATGCCTGGGCATTCCGTACACCGGCAGCGGCATCCTCGCCTCGGCGCTGGCCATGGACAAGCTGCGCACCAAGCAGGTCTGGCACAGCCTGGGCATTCCGACGCCCCGTCACGCGGTACTCGGCAGCGAGGCCGATTGTATTTCGGCAGCGACGGAACTGGGCTTCCCTTTGATCGTCAAACCGGCCCATGAAGGTTCAAGTATCGGTATGGCCAAAGTGAGTTCCGCGTCCGAATTGATCGACGCATGGAAAGCGGCCAGTACCTACGATTCGCAAGTGTTGGTCGAGCAATGGATTCACGGTCCGGAGTTCACCATCGCCACCCTGCGTGACCAGGTGTTGCCACCGATTGCCCTGGGCACGACGCACAGCTTCTACGACTACGACGCCAAGTACATCGCCAGCGATACCCAGTACCGCATCCCGTGCGGTCTGGACAGCGCCAAGGAAAAGGAACTCATGGACCTCACGGCGAAAGCCTGTGAAGCGCTGGGTATCGCCGGTTGGGGCAGGGCAGACGTGATGCAGGACGCCGAAGGGCGGTTCTGGTTCCTGGAAGTCAACACCGCACCGGGCATGACCGATCACAGCCTGGTGCCGATGGCGGCCCGTGCTGCCGGTCTGGATTTCCAGCAACTGGTCCTGGCCATTCTGGCCGAGAGCGTTGCCGGCAATAAAGAGCCAAGAGGTTAAGAGCATGCAAGGCGCACAGCTGAGACATCAGCCCCCCGCATCGCCCGGCCGCAAGCCGGTGCCGCGGGGTGCCAGCCGAATGGTGGCCAAAGAGCCGATGTCCGCGCGCCTGCCGAAAGCCAACTTCGGTTTTCTCAAAGCGTTGTTCTGGCCGGTGCTGCTGGTGGCTTTGGGGTTCGGTACCTATGAGGGCGCGACACGCTTGCTGCCGTATGCCGACCGGCCGATCACCAAGATCAACGTGCAGGGCGACTTGAGTTACATCAGCCAGCAAGCGGTGCAGCAGCGGATCGCCCCGTACGTGGCGTCGAGCTTCTTCACCATCGACCTGGCGAGCATGCGCACCGAGCTGGAAACGATGCCATGGATTGCCCACGCCGAAGTGCGCAGGGTATGGCCGGATCAAGTGGTGATCCGCCTGGAAGAACAACTGCCGGTGGCCCGTTGGGGCGACGAGTCGCTGTTGAACAACCAGGGCCAGGCCTTCACCCCGCGTGAACTGGCGAACTACGAACATTTGCCTCAGCTGTTCGGCCCACAACGGGCCCAGCAGCAGGTGATGCAGCAGTACCAGGTGTTGAGTCAGATGCTCCGGCCTCTGGGCTTCTCGATTGCACGCCTGGAGTTGCGCGAACGCGGCAGCTGGTTCCTGACCACCGGCCCCGGCAGTGCCGGCCCGGGAATCGAACTGCTGCTTGGCCGCGGCAACCTGGTGGAAAAGATGCGCCGCTTTATCGCCATCTATGACAAGACGCTCAAAGAACAGATTACGAACATTGCGCGCATCGATCTGCGCTACGCCAACGGCCTCGCTGTTGGCTGGCGGGAACCTGTAGCGCCCACGGCAGCCCAACCCGCTGTCGCGAAGAATTAAGAAGAGGCAGGACCCATGGCAAACGTGCAAAGCGGCAAAATGATCGTCGGTCTCGATATCGGCACCTCCAAGGTGGTGGCGCTGGTGGGCGAGGTCGCGGACGACGGCACGCTGGAAATCGTCGGGATCGGTACCCATCCATCCCGTGGCCTGAAAAAAGGCGTGGTGGTGAACATCGAGTCCACCGTGCAATCGATCCAGCGCGCCATCGAAGAAGCGCAGCTGATGGCTGGTTGCCGCATTCACTCGGCGTTCGTCGGCGTGGCCGGCAATCACATCCGCAGCCTGAACTCCCACGGCATCGTGGCGATTCGTGATCGCGAAGTCAGCTCGGCGGACCTTGAGCGCGTGCTCGACGCCGCCCAGGCCGTGGCGATCCCGGCTGACCAGCGCGTGCTGCACACCCTGCCGCAGGATTACGTGATCGATAACCAGGAAGGCGTTCGCGAGCCTCTGGGCATGTCCGGCGTACGTCTGGAAGCCAAGGTCCACGTGGTCACCTGCGCCGTCAACGCCGCACAGAACATTGAAAAATGCGTGCGTCGCTGCGGTCTGGAAATCGACGACATCATTCTCGAACAGCTGGCTTCCGCCTATTCGGTACTGACCGATGACGAGAAAGAGCTGGGCGTGTGCCTGGTGGACATCGGTGGCGGCACCACCGACATCGCGATCTTCACCGAAGGCGCGATCCGTCACACCGCGGTGATCCCGATTGCCGGTGACCAGGTGACCAACGACATCGCCATGGCGTTGCGCACTCCGACCCAGTACGCCGAAGAAATCAAGATCCGCTACGCCTGCGCCCTGGCCAAGCTGGCCGGTGCCGGTGAAACCATCAAGGTGCCAAGCGTCGGCGACCGTCCGCCGCGCGAACTGTCCCGCCAGGCCTTGGCCGAAGTGGTCGAGCCGCGCTACGACGAACTGTTCACGCTGATCCAGGCCGAACTGCGCCGCAGCGGCTACGAAGACCTGATCCCGGCCGGCATCGTGCTGACCGGCGGTACGGCGAAGATGGAAGGCGCTACCGAGCTGGCCGAGGAAATCTTCCACATGCCGGTGCGCCTGGGCGTGCCGCATGGCGTGAAAGGCCTGGATGACGTAGTGCGCAACCCGATTTACTCCACCGGCGTCGGCCTCTTGATGTACGGCCTGCAGAAGCAGTCCGACGGCATCTCGTTCTCGGGCATCGGCAGCCGCGACAGCTACAGCAATGAAGAGCCACAGGCTCCGCTGCTGGACCGCCTGAAGAAGTGGGTCCAGGGCAATTTCTGAAGATTTACCGCTACACCGTTACACCGAAGCACGCAGTAGGCGAAAAAACTAGAGAATGTAAAGGAGAGGGAAAATGTTCGAACTCGTAGACAACATCCCCGCAAGCCCGGTAATCAAGGTTATCGGTGTCGGCGGTGGCGGCGGCAACGCTGTCAACCACATGGTCAAGAGCAACATTGAAGGCGTCGAGTTCATCTGCGCCAACACTGATGCCCAGGCGCTGAAATCCATCGGCGCGCGCACCATCCTGCAACTGGGCACCGGCGTGACCAAGGGCCTGGGCGCTGGCGCCAACCCTGAAGTAGGTCGTCAGGCCGCTCTCGAAGATCGTGAGCGCATCGCCGAAGTCCTGCAGGGCACCAACATGGTGTTCATCACCACGGGCATGGGCGGCGGTACCGGTACCGGTGCTGCGCCGATCATCGCCGAAGTGGCCAAGGAAATGGGGATCCTCACCGTAGCGGTGGTGACCCGTCCGTTCCCGTTCGAAGGCCGCAAGCGCATGCAGATCGCCGACGAAGGCATCCGTCTGCTGTCTGAAAGCGTCGACTCGTTGATCACCATCCCCAACGAGAAGCTGCTGACCATCCTCGGTAAAGACGCAAGCCTCTTGTCGGCTTTCGCCAAGGCTGACGATGTACTGGCCGGTGCCGTTCGCGGTATCTCCGACATCATCAAGCGTCCGGGCATGATCAACGTCGACTTCGCCGACGTGCGTACCGTGATGAGCGAAATGGGCATGGCAATGATGGGCACTGGCTGCGCCAGCGGTCCGAACCGTGCACGCGAGGCCACCGAAGCGGCCATTCGCAACCCGCTGCTGGAAGACGTGAACCTGCAAGGCGCTCGCGGCATCCTGGTCAACATTACCGCCGGTCCGGATCTGTCCCTGGGTGAGTACTCCGACGTGGGTAGCATCATCGAGGCATTCGCTTCCGAGCACGCGATGGTCAAGGTCGGTACCGTTATCGATCCGGACATGCGCGACGAGCTGCACGTGACTGTCGTTGCTACCGGCCTGGGCGCTAAAATCGAGAAACCTGTAAAGGTCATCGACAACACCGTCCACACGTCGATGGCTGCACAGCCTCAACAACAGGCCCCTGTTCGTCAGGAAGCTCCAGCGGTGAACTACCGTGACCTGGACCGTCCGACCGTCATGCGCAACCAGGCTCAGGCCGGTGCTGCGACTGCCGCGAAGATGAATCCGCAAGATGACCTGGACTACCTGGACATCCCGGCTTTCCTGCGTCGTCAGGCCGATTGATGAAATGTATCAGGGGTATTAGGGTGATTGGTGTTCAGCAAAGGTCTGGTCTGCTATCATCGCCAGCCTTTGTTGATACCAGTTCGCAATTTGCGCTGAAGCGGCCCATGCCATGATTAAACAACGCACCCTGAAGAATATTATCCGTGCCACAGGTGTCGGCCTGCACTCCGGGGAGAAGGTCTACCTGACCCTCAAGCCAGCGCCTGTCGACACCGGCATTGTGTTTTGTCGCGCCGACCTCGATCCCGTGGTGCAGATTCCTGCCCGCGCGGAAAACGTTGGTGAAACCACTATGTCGACCACGCTTGTTAACGGTGACGTCAAAGTGGACACGGTAGAGCACCTGCTCTCGGCCATGGCAGGCCTGGGCATCGATAACGCCTACGTCGAGCTCTCCGCGTCCGAAGTCCCGATCATGGATGGTAGCGCCGGACCTTTCGTATTCCTGATTCAATCGGCTGGCCTGGAAGAACAGGACGCCGCCAAGAAGTTCATCCGCATCCTGCGTGAAGTGACAGTGGAAGATGGCGACAAGCGCGCTACTTTCGTCCCTTTCGAAGGGTTCAAGGTGAGCTTCGAGATCGATTTCGATCACCCGGTTTTCCGTGACCGCACCCAAAGTGCAAGCGTGGATTTTTCCAGCACTTCGTTTGTAAAAGAAGTCAGCCGCGCCCGTACCTTTGGTTTCATGAGTGACATCGAGTACCTGCGCAAGCACAACCTCGCACTCGGCGGCAGTGTTGAAAACGCTATTGTGGTCGACGCCGATGGCGTACTGAACGAAGACGGCCTTCGCTATGAAGACGAATTCGTGAAGCACAAGATTCTCGATGCAATTGGTGACCTCTACCTGTTGGGCAATAGCCTGATTGGTGAGTTCAAGGGCTTCAAGTCCGGCCACGCACTGAACAACCAGCTGCTGCGCAAGTTGATTGAGCAGACAGATGCCTGGGAAGTCGTGACGTTCGAAGACGCCAGCACTGCACCGATCTCTTACATGCGCCCGGTTGCGGCCGTGTAAGCAAAAAAACCTCTCTAGTTTTTTAAAGGCCACCTTCGGGTGGCCTTTTTTTATGCCTTGGCGCACACCACCCGGTTACGTCCCCCGTCCTTGGCCTGGTACAGCGCCTTGTCCGCGCTGAACAGCAATTGTTCCAGGTTCATATCGCTGGCCGCCGTCCAGGTGGCAATGCCGATGCTCACGCTCATCGGCGGTTCACCGACGTCCACCAGCGGCAGTTTTTGCACCGCTTCACGAATATGTTCGGCAATCTGCGATGCACCCTCACTGCCTGTTTCGGCCAGGACCACCGAAAACTCTTCGCCTCCGTAGCGTGCCACCAGGTCTGTGGGGCGATGGACATTGGCGCTGATGACCTCGGCCAATGCCCGTAGCGCTTCGTCGCCAGCCTGGTGCCCGTGTCGGTCATTGAAGGCCTTGAAGTGATCGGCATCGATCATCAGCAATGACAACGGCTTACCGCTGCGTTGCGCACGAAACCATTCATGGCGCAGGGCTTGATCGAGGGACCGACGGTTGGCCACGCCGGTCAAGGCATCGGTGGCTGCCAGTTGCGCCAGTTCCTGCTCGGCACTTTGACGCAGGCGCAGTTCGCGGCAGAGCAGCCAGGTCAGCCACAACAAACCGATGCACAAAACCCCGGTAGCCCCGCTGATCACATAGGCCGTGCGGTTCCATGTGGCGAACACTTCATCGATGGAAAGGGCCACGATGACGGTCAGCGGCAGATTGCCGACCCGGGTAAAGGTGTAGAGGCGTCGTTGATGGTCGACGCTGGACACGCTTTCGAAGGTACCGCTGCGCTCTTGCAGCATGCGTATGACGTTGGGGCGGCTGGAGAAGCTTTTGCCGATGGAGTTTTGTTCCCGGTGCGGTTTCTGCGCCAACAGAATCCCGTCATCGTTGATGATGCCCAACGTGCTGCCGCTGCCGATGTCGAGGCTGTTGAACAGTTGGTCGAAGTAGCTCAGACGCATCGACGCCACCGCGACCCCGAGAAACTCGCCCGTGGGAGAGGAAATGCGCCGGCTCAAACTGATACGCCATTCGTCGCTGTCTTCGCAGTCGCAGCGCGGCTTGAACGGTCGGCTGATAAACATGCCGGTGTCGCGATTGAAAGCATGGGCCAGGAAGTAATCGCGGTCAGCGAAATTACCCGGTTTCGGTTCGATCAACGACGAGTCGGCCAGCACTTCGCCGTGCTTGTCCAGCAACAGGATGTCGCCCTTGTAGCGCGCGGTGGTAGAGCGGTCGAACAGCACCAGATGACGGACCTGCGGCGAAACCTGCTTCAGGTCGTCCCGCTGGGCGGCGGCAATCAGGCCCTGCAAGGTCAAATCATAGAGCTCGACCGTCCGCAGGACATCGGCATCGATCAGTTGCGCAATGGTGGTGGCGCTGCGTGTGGCGGTCTGCTGGGCATTGGCGTGCTCGCGGATCAGCAGGAACGTGACGATGCACAGGATCGAGATGACCGTCAGCGTGCTGCCGAAGATCACCAGGATTTCGGGACGCCCGGGCGGGCCTTGAAAATGTGGGGTGCGGCTTGCGGTCATAGGGCTGAGGTCTGCTGGATGAACGTAGTAAGCGTAGTTCCATATAGGCAGCAGCCGAGTGAATCGCAAAAAATGCAATGAAGGTTGAGTTTTCACAATAAAAAAAGCCGCTGACAGCAGCGGCTTTGGGGACAACCTTTCAAAGGGAAGAGCCGATGAAAAGTGTCGGGGAAAGCAGGGCGACAGGTGCAGGTCAGCTGTCTTTCCCGGCCTGTGGCCGGGACTGGGTGCTGGATGCTTGCGGGGCCTGGGTGTCTTGCACGGCCTTGGCCGTCATCTCGATCCGTTGCTCTTCGAACGCCGCGGCGCGCGCGGCGTTATGCGCGACGAACGTCTGCGATTCTTCCGCCATCGCCAATGGCGACAGGAACAAAGAGGACAAAACGAAAGCGCTGGCAATACCCATACTGTTGGACATCTTTAAAACCTTCTTGCTTGGCAAGTGCTGTTTGGTGCGGGCAAAGATAAGGATATGCGGCGAGGGGAAAAAGAGCGGATTCATGAAAGGACTGTTGCTGTTATGGCAACAGTTGGTTGAGTGTTCAACCCAAATCCAATGTGGGAGCGAGCCTGCTCGCGATAGCAGCACCTCGGTCCTTGAGTTGTACCGAGTCGCCTGCATCGCGAGCAAGCTCGCTCCCACAAAGAAAGAGGGTTTCAGACGGGAAGATGAATCCCGAACGTATTCATCCCCTGGTCACTGCGCACAAACACATCCCCACCATGCATCAACGCAATAGCCTTGACGATGGCTAGCCCAAGGCCATGGTTGTGGCCGCTGTTGCTGCGTGACGCATCGACCCGGTAGAAGCGTTCGAACAGCCGTGGCAGGTGTTCGCGGGCAATCGGCGAGCCGGGGTTGGCGACACCGATGCTGACCTGGTGTTCTGCGGCTTCAATGTGCACCTCGATGACTTGCCCGGGCGCGGTGTGCTGCACCGCGTTGTTCAGCAGGTTGATCAGCGCCCGGCGCAGATGGGCGATCTCGATGTGCACTTGCGCGTCACCACTGACTTCAACCCGGACCTGGGCGTCTTCGAGAATGAAGTCCAGATACTCCAGGGTCGTGGCCACCTCATCGGCCAGCGAGGTCGAGGTGAGCTTGGTCGCCTTGCTGCCCTGATCGGCGCTGGCGAGGAACAGCATGTCGTTGATGATCGAGCGCAGTCGCTCAAGCTCTTCGAGGTTCGACTGCAGCACTTCGAAGTAATGTTCGGCGGAGCGCCCACGGGTGAGTGCGACCTGGGTCTGGCCGATCAGGTTGGTCAGTGGCGAGCGCAATTCGTGGGCGACGTCGGCGTTGAACGATTCAAGGCGCGAGTACGCTTGCTCAACCCGTTCCAGGGTCGAGTTGAACGAACTGACGAACTGGTCGAGTTCCGGTGGCAAGGGTGACAAGCGCAAGCGCCCCGAGCGCAACGGCGGAGCCAGGCGCTGGGCCTCCTGGGACAGTTTGATCAATGGCTTGAGGCCGATCCGCGCCACCCAGTAACCCAGTGCCGAGGCCAGCAGTACGCCGACGATCGCCAGGCTGATCAGCGCGATCAGCAGTTGATGCTGGGTGTGGAAAAAAGTCTCGGTATCGATGGCGATCATGAAGCGCAGCGGTGGGCGCTGGTCCTTGGCCGGGAACTCGCTGACCAGCACTTTCAGCGGATACGGGTGCTCCGCCAGATGCATGTCGCGCGTGCCCAGCGGCCCTTGGGCAAAGGCGCGGACCTGCGGGGTCAGGTTGCCGTATTCGTAGTGCGGATCGCCGCTGATGATCCAGAAACTGATGCGCTTGTCTTCTTCGCTCAGCAGGTTGAGCTTGTTGTTGATCTTCACCCAATGCTCGGGTGTGCCGTAACGGCCGACCGTGGATTCGAGCACGCTGTAGCGCGCATCCAGTTCGGCTTCGGGTAGCAGGCCAAGGCCTTTGTCGACCTGTTGGTACAACGCCCAGCCGATCAACAGGAACACCAGCAACGCCACCAGCGTAAACATCCCGCTTAAACGCAGCGCGATCGAGTTACTGGACACCACGGCTCTCCAGCACATAACCCATGCCACGAATGGTGTGCAGCAGTTTTTCTTCGAACGGCCCGTCGAGTTTGGCCCGCAGGCGTTTGATCGCGACTTCGACGACGTTGGCGTCACTGTCGAAATTGATGTCCCAGACCATTTCGGCGATGGCGGTTTTCGAGAGGATTTCACCCTGGCGCCTGGCCAGCACACTGAGCAGCGAGAACTCCTTGGCGGTCAGGTCCAGCCGTGCGCCAGCTCGAGTCGCCTTGCGGCTGATCAAATCTATCCACAGGTCGGCGATGCTCACCTGCACCGGCTCATGGCCGCCGCTGCGCCGGGTCAGCGCTTGCAGGCGTGCCACCAGTTCAAGGAAGGAAAACGGTTTGCCCAGGTAGTCATCGGCGCCGTCACGCAGGCCCTTGATACGGTCTTCCACACGTTCGCGGGCGGTGAGCATGATCACCGGGGTTTGCTTGCGCGCACGCAAGGCGCGCAACACGCCGAAGCCGTCGAGGCCCGGCAACATCACGTCGAGGACGATCACCGCGTAGTCGCTCTCCAGCGCCAGGTGCAGGCCTTCGACCCCATCCCGTGCCAGGTCCACGGTGTAACCCTGTTCCGTCAGGCCGCGGTGCAGGTAGTCCGCGGTTTTTTCCTCGTCTTCGATAATCAGAACGCGCATGACCCCGCCTCAGTCTGTGGTCACCAGCGCCGGTACGGGCGCAGGTTCAGGTCGATGGAATAGCCGCTCCAGCCACAAGTATATGACCGGCGTGGTGAACAGCGTCAGCGCCTGGCTCACCAGCAAGCCACCGACCACCGCGATCCCCAACGGCTGGCGCAGTTCGGCGCCGGTGCCGTAGCCGAGCATCAGCGGCAGGGCGCCGAGCAGGGCGGCGAGGGTGGTCATGATGATCGGCCGGAAGCGCGTGATACAGGCCTTGAAGATCGCCTCCTCAGGCGACAGGCCGCCATTGCGCTGCGCCTCGAGGGCGAAGTCGATCATCAGGATACCGTTTTTCTTGACGATACCGATCAGCAGCACCAGCCCGATCAGCGCCATGATCGAAAAGTCCTGGCCGCAGATCCACAGCATGATCACCGCGCCGAGGCCCGCCGAAGGCAAGGTCGAAATGATCGTCAGCGGGTGCACGAAACTCTCGTAGAGCACACCAAGAATGATGTACACCGCCACCAGCGCCGCGAGGATCAGCCACGGCTGGCTGGCCAGCGAACTCTGGAACGCCTGGGCCGCACCCTGGAAATTGCCGCTGATGGCGGCCGGCATGCCGATGTCGGCCTTGGCCTGGTTGAGCATGATCACCGCATCGCCCAACGCCACGCCGGGCGCCAGGTTGAACGACAGGTTGGCGGCCGGGAACATGCCGTCATGGGCGATGGACAGCGGGCCGATGGTCGGCGCATCGAACCTGGCCAGGGCCGACAACGGCACCATTTCTCCACTCAGGGGCGAGCGCAGGTAGAAATAGTTGAGGCTTTCGGCTTTGCCGCGCTGCTTGGTGTCCAGTTCCAGGATCACATTGTATTGATTGACCTGAGTCTGGAATTCGTTGATCTGGCGCTGACCGAACGCATCGTACAGCGCCTCGTCGACGTCGCTGGCGGTCAGGCCGAAACGGGCTGCCGCGCTGCGGTCGATGCTGATGTGGGTAATGCTGCCGCCCAGTTGCAGGTCATTGGAGATGTCGCGGAAGGCCGGGTTGGCGCGCAGTTTTTCCGTCAGGCGCTGGGTCCAGGTGCTGAGGGTCGCGCCGTCATTGCTCTTGAGCACGTATTGATACTGCGCACGGCTCGGGCCGGAACTGAGGTTGATGTCCTGCCCGGCACGCAGGTACAGGACAATGCCCGGCACTTTCATCAGTTGCGGACGAATCCGGTCGATGAACTCGCTGGCGGAGACGTCGCGGTCGCCGCGTTTTTTCAGAGTGATCCAGAAGCGGCCGTTGGCGATGGTCTGGTTGCTGCCGGAAACTCCGACCGAGTGCGAGAACGTCTCCACGGCAGGGTCGGCGGCGACGATTTCCGCCATCGCCAGGTGTTTTTTCACCATGTCGCCGTAGGAAATATCGGCAGCGGCTTCGGTGGTGCCGAGGACGAAACCGGTGTCCTGGATCGGGAAGAAGCCTTTGGGAATGAAGATGTAACCGGCGACGGCCAAAGCCAGCGATAAAGCGAATACACCGATCATGGTTTTCTGGTGGGCGAGGGCGCGGCGCAGGCCTTTTTCGTACCACGCCAACAGGCGTTCACCGAAGCCCGGTTTGTCGTGGGCGTGATGCACCGGCGCGCGCATGAACAGCGCCGCCAGCGTTGGCGCCAATGTCAGGGAGACCACCACCGAAATCATGATGGTCGAGGTGGCGGTCAGGGCGAACTCCTTGAACAGCCGCCCGACCACTCCGCCCATGAACAGCAGCGGAATGAACGCCGCCACCAGCGAAAAGCTGATCGAGACCACGGTGAAGCCGATCTCGCCGGCGCCCTTGATCGCCGCTTCGCGCATGCCGTCACCGGCCTCCAGATGGCGGTGTATGTTTTCCACCACCACGATCGCATCGTCGACCACAAAGCCCACGGCCACCACGATCGCCACCAGCGTCAGGTTGTTCAGGCTGAAACCCATCACATACATCAGGGCGAAACTGGCGATCAGTGACACACCGAGTACCGCGGATACGATCAGCGTGGCCGACAGCTGGCGCAGGAACAGCGCCATCACCGCCACCACCAGCATGATGGCAATCAGCAGGGTGATTTCCACTTCATGCAGCGAAGCGCGGATGGTCTGGGTGCGGTCGATCAGCACCTTGACCTGCACCGAGGCGGGCAACATGGCTTCCAGCGCCGGCAACGCCGCCTGAATGCGGTCCACGGTCTCGACGATGTTGGCCCCCGGCTGGCGGAAGATCACCAGGTTGACCCCCGGTTGCGAGCCCGCCCAGGCCTGGACGTAGGCATCTTCCGAACCGTTGACGACTTTGGCGACATCCTTGAGGTGAACCGGTGCGCCATCCTTGTAGGAAACGATCAACTGGCTGTATTCGTCGGGATGGAACAACTGGTCATTGGTGGACAGGGTCGAGATGCTCGACTCCCCGTACAGCGCACCTTTGGCCAGGTTAAGGCTGGTCTGCTGGATGGCCAGGCGGATGTCGGCCAGCGTCAGGCCGATGGCCGCCAGTTTGTCCGCCGAAACCTGGACACGGATCGCCGGACGCTGCTGACCGGTGATGGAGACCTGGCCTACGCCGTCGACCTGACTGAGCTGACGGGACAACAGGGTTTCCGTCAGGTCGCTGAGTTCCGGGCCGGGCATCTGCGAGGAGTTGACGCTGAGGATCAGCACCGGGCTGTCGGCCGGGTTGACCTTGCGCCAGGTCGGCAGGTTCGGCATGTCCTTGGGCAACTTGCCGGCGGCGGTGTTGATCGCCGCCTGGACTTCCTGGGCGGCGGTGTCGATGCTCTTGTCGAGGGTGAATTGCAGGGTCAGGTTGGTCGAGCCCAGTGCGCTGCTCGAGGTCATCTGGGTCACGCCTGGAATGGCGCTGAACTGCACTTCAAGGGGCGTGGCCACCGAGGAAGCCATGGTTTCCGGGCTGGCGCCGGGCAGTTGCGCGGCGACCTGGATGGTCGGGAATTCCGCCTCCGGCAAGGGCGCTACCGGCAAGCGCGGAAACGCGATGACACCCAGCAGCACCAGGGCGAACGTCAGCAGGACCGTGGCCACCGGGTGGTCGATGCACCAGGCTGATATCGAACCGTGGCCCTTCATTTCGCGGCCTCCGATTGCACCACTTGCGGCGGCTCGGTCATCACCTGCACCGTCGAACCCGGTTTGAGCCGCGACTGGCCATCGCTGACCAGCACATCACCGGGCTTCACGCCTTTGATGATGTCCAGGCCGCTGCCTTGATAGACCATCTGCACCTGCACGGCTTCGACCTTGTCGCCATTGACCCGGTACACGAAGTGCTGATCGAGGCCGCGTTGTACGACTGTCGGCGGCACCACCAGCGCATCTTTGTCCAGGGCTGTCTGAATCTTTACCGTCACCAGCAGCCCCGGCCAAAGCTTCTGGCCCTGATTGTCGAACTCGGCCTTGGCGCGGATGGTGCCGGTGTTGGCGTTGATCTGGTTGTCGATCAGGGTCAGGTGACCTTCGCCAAGCAGGTTGCCGGTTTCGCCGTCGGTGTCGGCACCGATGTAGGCCTTGACCCGGGCGTGCTGTGGGTCGTTGATCAGGCCCTGCAGGGTCGGCAGCATTTGCTGTGGCAGGGAGAATTCCACGGCGATCGGGTCGATCTGGGTCACCGTGAACAGGCCTTGGGTGTCGGTCATGCGCAGGAAGTTGCCTTCGTCGACGGTGCGAATGCCGACACGGCCGCTGACCGGAGAGCGAATTTGTGTGTAGGAAAGTTGTACCTCGGCGGAATCAATCGATGCCTGGTTGCCTTGGGCCGTGGCCTTGAGCTGATTGACCAGCGCCTGTTGCTGGTCGTAGGTCTGCTTGGACACGCCGTCGTCGACACTCAACAGCTTGTAGCGCTTGAGGTTGACCAGTGCCACTTGCAGTTGAGCCTGGCTTTCGCCCAGTTGTGCCCGGGCCTGGTCGAGGCTGGCGCGGATCGAGCGGTCGTCAATGGTGGCCAGCAGGTCACCTTTTTTCACCAGTTGGCCTTCCTTGACCATGATTTTGGTGAGAATGCCGTCGATTTGCGGGCGGACCACGACGCTGTGCAGGGACAACACCGAGCCGATGCCGCTGACGTAGCGCGGCACGTCTTTTTCGGTGACGGCGACCACGCGCACGGGGATGGCGGTGGGGGTGGCGAGTTTGGCCTTGGCCGGTTTGGTGGCGTACCACAGGCCCAGCGCTGCCAGGACGATCAGAAGGGCGACGAGCAGGGCGGGGTTTTTCTGGATTCGCATGCGAGTGGGGCGCCGGGGCTGGGTTTTGGGTCGAAGGGGAGTTTCCTTTATAAACCTGTTTGGTGGTCAGGAGGGTGACGGCTAACTGACGGCGCTGTCAGTTTTGTGTCTTGGCGGCCTCTGGGCCGACCATGTTGTGGGTGACCGTGTACATATCCGTTTCTTCGGTAACGGCGGCTGGCGGTTTCGCCCTTACGGCGAGTCCCTTTTGGCAAACGCCCGGAGTGCCGGCCCAGCCAAAAGGAACCAAAAGGTCTCGCCCCGAACGTCCGGCCCCTCGCTGGGGCTCGGCGTTCCTTCGCTCCGACATTCATCCGGGGACATTGCCCTCCGGTCGGCTTCGCTTCGACCTACATGCAATGAGTTCGACTGCGTCGAACGGCGCTGCGCGCCAATCCCCGGATGAACGCCTCCGCTCAGCCTCCCGAGGGGGCGGGTGGATCAAGATCAAGAGCTGCAGGCGAGCTAACGCTCGGCCTGTTGAGTGGTGAGCCGATCTGCTGTTGCTCCTCTGTAGGAGCGAGCCTGCTCGCGATGGACGTCAACGATAACGCGGGAAACCTGACTCACCCCGGCGCCCTCAGGTTTTTCGCGAGCAAGCTCGCTCCTACGGAGATGCACGCCGATCTGCTGTTGCTCCTACAGGTATGCGCGTCAATTCGCCACCCGAACCCCACCCAGACTCCCGCTCAATTCATACGCCGCCAGTTCCGCCTGATGCGCCGCCAGCAATTCCGGCAACGATCCACGCAGATACTCGACCCAGGTCTTGATCTTCGCATCCAGGTACTGGCGCGACGGGTAGATTGCATACAGGTTCAGCTCCTGCGAGCGGTATTTGGGCATCACGCGTACCAGCGTGCCGCTGCGCAGGCCTTCGATCGCGGCGTACAGCGGGAGGACGCCAACGCCCATGCCGCTGATGATCGCGGATTTCATCGCGTCGGCGGAGTTCACCAGGAAGGGTGAGCTGTTGATGGTGACCATTTCCTGGCCATCGGGGCCGTCGAAGGCCCATTTTTCCAGCGGGATCACCGGGCTGACCAGGCGCAGGCAGGCGTGGTTGAGCAGGTCGCCGGGTTTTTGTGCGCAGCCGTTGGCTTTGACGTAGGCCGGCGAGGCGCAAACGATGCTGTAGGTGATGCCCAGGCGCTGGGAGACGAAACCCGAGTCCGGCAGTTCGCGGGCGAGGACGATGGACACGTCGTAGCCTTCGTCGAGCAGGTCCGGCACGCGGTTGGCCATGGTCAGGTCGAAGGTCACGTCCGGGTGGGTCTTGCGGTAGCGGGCGATGGCGTCGATCACGAAGTGCTGGCCGATGCCGGTCATGGTGTGCACTTTCAGTTGTCCGGCCGGGCGGGCGTGGGCGTCGCTGGCCTCGGCTTCGGCTTCTTCGACATAGGCCAGGATCTGCTCGCAGCGCAACAGGTAGCGCTTGCCGGCTTCGGTCAGGGCGATGCGGCGGGTCGTTCGATTGAGCAGGCGGGTTTGCAGGTGGGCTTCCAGGTTGGAGACCGCGCGCGAGACGTTGGCCGTGGTGGTGTCCAGTTGCAGGGCGGCGGCGGTGAAGCTGCCGGCTTCGGCCACGTAACTGAAGGCGCGCATGTTTTGCAAAGTGTCCATGGGGTGCTCTCGGGTGCGATGGCAAATTGTGACACGAAGTTTCAGGGACTGAGACCCCCGACTTACGGATTATCTCGCTAACGGTAACAAAGATTCACAAGAATCCCAGCTTATCGCCATCAAAGCCCACCCATAGAATTGCGCGGACTGTAGGAGCCGGCTTGCTGGCGATGGCATCGCTGCGGTCATCCAGATGCACCGCGGTGTCTGCATCGCCAGCAAGCCGGCTCCTACAAAATCTTGTGCCTCCCTCCATTTCAGGAAATCGCAGCAGTGCCGCGTCGCATCAGCAGAGCGCTTCAGTCGCTCAGTGTTTTGGCTTTATCCCTGGCAATCAGCGGCTGCATCGGAACCGGAGGTATTGCCCCGCAGGGCAAGGCGCTGGAGGCCAATTCACTGGCCACCGACGAAGCGATCCAGAGCGCCGCGCAAGATGCGCACTGGCCCACCGCGCAATGGTGGCAGGCCTACGGCGACCCGCAGTTGAACCGCTGGATCGATCTCGCCTTGCAAGGCAGCCCGAGCCTGGCCATGGCCGCTGCCCGGGTACGCCAGGCCAGGTCCATGGCCGGCGTCGCTGAAGCGGCCGAATCATTGCAGATCAATGGCGAGTCCACCCTCAAGCGTCATAACTGGCCTACCGACCCGTTCTATGGCCCTGGCGAGCTGGCCAACAGCACCACCTGGGACAACAACGCAGCGCTGGGTTTCAGCTATGCCCTTGACCTCTGGGGCCGCGAAAGCAATGCCACGGAGCGCGCCGTGGACCTGGCGCACATGACGGTCGCCGAGGCGCGGCAGGCCCAGCTCGAATTACAGGACAACATCGTCCGGGTCTACATCGAGCTCTCGTTGCATTACGCGCAACGGGACATCGTCGAAGCGACCTTGAAGCAGCAACAGCAGATTCTCGAGCTGGCGCAAAAACGCCTGAACGGTGGCATCGGCACCCATTTCGAGGTCAGCCAGGCCGAGACGCCGCTGCCGGAAACCCATCGCCAACTCGATGCCCTCGACGAAGAAATCGCCTTGAGCCGCAACCAGCTCGCCGCTCTCGCCGGCAAGGGGCCGGGTGAAGGCGCGCGGTTGCAGCGGCCAACGTTGTCGCTGGGTGCGCCGCTGAAACTGCCTTCTTCGTTGCCGGCGCAATTGCTCGGGCAGCGCCCGGACGTCGTCGCCAGCCGCTGGCAAGTGGCGGCGCAGGCGCGGGGTATCGATGTCGCCCATGCCGACTTTTACCCCAACGTCGACCTGGTCGGCAGCCTCGGCTACATGGCCACCGGCGGTGGGGCGCTGGAGTTCCTGACCGGCAAGAAGCTCAACTACAGCGTGGGGCCGGCGATTTCGTTACCAATCTTCGATGGCGGACGTTTGCGTGGGGAGTTGGGGGAAGCCTCGGCCGGGTACGACATCGCCGTGGCCAGGTACAACCAGACCCTGGTCAATGCCCTGAAGAACATCTCCGACCAGTTGATCCGCCGTGAGTCCATGGACAAGCAACAGGCCTTCGCCGCCGAGTCGGTGGCCACTGCGCGCAAGACCTACGACATCGCGATGATCGCCTATCAGCGTGGCCTGACTGACTACCTCAACGTGCTTAATGCCCAGACCCTGCTGTTCAAGCAGCAGCAAGTGCAGCAGCAGGTTCAGGCGGCGCGGTTGAGTGCTCATGCAGAGCTGGTGACGGCGTTGGGCGGCGGTCTGGGGGCGGGCAACGATGTGCCGAAAGACAGTCAGACAGCAGCACCGAAAACCCCGAGCCTTTTGCGTTGAACACAAAACCTGTGGGAGCGAGCTTGCTCGCGATGAGGGCGGCACATCCAACATTGATGCCGGCTGATACTCCGCTATCGCGAGCAAGCTCGCTCCCACAGGTTCCGGTTTTCACTGGAATTTATTGAGCAGGATTTGATGACTCACTTGCCCGCCCCCTTGCGCTGGCTGTACTCCCTGGAATGGCGCCGGGGCTTCTTCGACTGGGCACGCAGCGACGGCGTGACCTGGGTCTACATCTTCAAGGTGCTGTTCGCGGCATTCCTGACGCTGTGGCTGGCCATGCGCCTGGAACTGCCGCAACCGCGTACCGCGATGATCACTGTGTTCATCGTCATGCAGCCGCAAAGCGGCCAGGTGTTCGCCAAGAGTTTCTATCGCTTTCTCGGCACCCTGGCCGGGTCGGCGGTGATGGTCGCGTTGATCGCCCTGTTTGCGCAGAACACTGAGCTGTTCCTCGGTTCGCTGGCGATCTGGGTCGGTATCTGCACGGCCGGCGCCGCCCGCTGCCGCAACTTCCGCGCCTACGGTTTCGTACTCGCCGGATACACCGCCGCGATGGTCGGCTTGCCCGCACTTGCCCACCCGGACGGCGCGTTCATGGCGGCGGTCTGGCGAGTACTGGAAATCTCGTTGGGCATTCTCTGTTCGACACTGATCAGTGCCGCCATCCTGCCGCAAACCGCCAGCGCCGCCATGCGCAACGCCCTGTATCAGCGCTTCGGCGTGTTTGCCCAGTTCGTCACCGATGGCTTGCGTGGCCGCAGTCAACGCGAGGCGTTCGAGGCCGGCAATGTGCGCTTCATTGCCGAGGCAGTCGGACTGGAAGGGCTGCGCAGCGTCACCGTGTTCGAAGACCCGCACATGCGTCGGCGCAATGGACGACTCAGCCGCCTGAACAGTGAGTTCATGGGCATCACCACGCGCTTCAATGCCCTGCATCAGTTGCTCGAACGCTTGCGCAGCAACAATACGGATCATGCCGTAGCGGCGATAAAACCGGGCTTGCAAGACCTCGCCGAATTACTCGACGGCTTCAGTGGACGTGCGCTGACCAGCGCCGATGCAGCGCGTCTGGTTACGGCGCTGAGCGCCTACAAGGCAGGGTTGCCGGCGCGGGTGCGCAGCCTGCGGGCGATCTTTCAGGAGAGCGAACCGAGCGACGACGAACTGCTGGACTTCCACACGGCGTACGAACTGCTCTACCGCTTCGTCGACGACCTGCACAGTTATGCACAGACCCACGCCTCCCTGGCCGATCACAGTCACGAGCGGGAGCGCTGGGACGAGCCCTTCACCCCGCAAACCAACTGGATGGCCGCGGCGGCATCGGGGATTCGCGCAGCGTTCATTCTGGTGGTATTGGGCAGCTACTGGGTGGCAACCGCCTGGCCGAGCGGCGCGACCATGACCCTGATCGCCGCCGCGACCGTGGGCTTGTCCGCCGCCACCCCGAACCCGAAACGCATGGCCTTTCAGATGGCCTGCGGAACATTGCTCGGGGCGCTGATCGGCTTCGTCGAGATGTTTTTCATTTTTCCGTGGATCGACGGATTCCCATTGCTGTGCGTGATGCTCGCACCGGTGATCGTACTCGGCTCGTTCCTGACTTCGCGACCGCAATACGTCGGCGTCGGCCTGGGTTTGCTGATCTTCTTCAGCACCGG
The DNA here is from genome assembly GCF_054668285.1 of Pseudomonas sp. S2_H10. Classification (NCBI taxonomy): domain Bacteria; kingdom Pseudomonadati; phylum Pseudomonadota; class Gammaproteobacteria; order Pseudomonadales; family Pseudomonadaceae; genus Pseudomonas; species Pseudomonas sp. S2_H10. The sequence continues at coordinate 2,557,635 of NZ_CP162754.1, read as the reverse complement.
TTCAGTGCCGGACAACCTCACGGTCTACAACCCCTACACCTTCATCAATGACTACATCGCCATGGTGCTGGGCATGCTGGTGTGCGCGGCGGCCGGGGCGATCATTTTGCCGCCCAACAGCCGCTGGCTGTGGCGCCGGTTGGAGCAGGACCTGCGCGGTCAGGTGGTGTACGCCATCAGCGGCAAGCTCAAGGGCCTGGCGTCGAGTTTCGAAAGCCGCACCCGCGATCTGGTGCATCAGGCGTATGGCTTCGCGGCGGGTCAACCGCAAGTGCAGCGGGACCTGCTGCGCTGGATGTTCGTGGTGCTGGAAGTCGGCCACGCGATCATCGAACTGCGCAAGGAACAGGCGATTCTGCCGGTGCATCCGGCCTATGCCGAATCCCAACCGTGGCGCCAGGCGATCCGGGTGATGGGGCGGGCGCTGGTGCGGCTGTTCCTGCAACCGAACAGCAGCAACCTCGAACGCGCGCTGATTGCCGTCGATCACGCGATCAGCCGTGTGCAGTCCACCGACGAACCCTTCGCCCCGCACTTCGATACCTCGGCGTTGCGCCGGGTGAAGAGCTACCTGCACTTCATCCGCACCTCGCTGCTCGATCCGCAATCACCGCTCGCCGCCTTCGCCAACAGCCAGCCCCAAGGACTTGAACATGCCTCGTGAAATCGCCTTCCACGGCGTGTACATGCCGACCATGACCCTGATGTTTTTCATCGCGGCGGCGCTTGCCTGGGCGCTGGACCGGTTCCTGTCCGGGTATGACCTGTACCGTTTTTTCTGGCACCCGGCGTTGCTGCGCCTGAGCCTGTTTACCTGTCTGTTCGGCGCCATGGCGCTGACTGTCTACCGTTGAGAACGTTCTGATGAAAAAGTTTTTCAGCCTGCTCGCGACCCTGTTGGTGCTGGCCCTCGCGCTGTGGATCGGCCGCTCCTTGTGGGAGCACTACATGAACACGCCATGGACCCGCGACGGCCGCGTGCGCGCCGACATCATCAACGTCGCCGCCGACGTCACCGGCGAAGTGGTGAACGTGCCGGTGCGGGACAACCAGTTGGTGAAGAAGGGCGATTTGCTGATGCAGATCGACCCCGAGCACTACCGTCTCGCGGTGAAGCAGGCGCAAAGCCTGGTGGCATCGCGCAAGGCAAACTGGGAGATGCGCAAGGTCAACGCCCATCGTCGCGCCGACATGGACAACCTGGTGATCTCCCGGGAAAACCGCGACGACGCCAGTAACCTCGCCGACTCGGCCCTGGCCGATTACCAGCAGGCCCAGGCGCAACTGGAAGCCGCCGAACTCAACCTCAAGCGCACAGAAGTGCGTGCGGCGGTGGATGGCTACGTGACCAACCTCAACGTGCATCGCGGCGACTACGCGCGCATCGGCGAGGCGAAAATGGCCGTGGTCGACATGAACTCGTTCTGGGTCTACGGCTTCTTCGAAGAAACCAAACTGCCCCACGTGCGCGTCGGCGACAAGGCCGACATGCAACTGATGAGCGGCGAAGTGCTCAAGGGCCATGTGGAAAGCATCTCGCGCGGCATCTACGACCGCGACAACCCGGAGAGCCGCGAGCTGATCGCCGATGTGAACCCGACGTTTAACTGGGTGCGTTTGGCGCAGCGGGTGCCGGTGCGCATTCACATCGATGAAGTGCCGGAGGGTGTGGTGTTGGCGGCAGGGATTACTTGTACGGTGGTGGTCAAGCAAAGTGATGGGGCATAACCGATAGACCAAATCGCCTGCTTCGCGAGCAGGCTCGCTCCCACATTTGATCTTCAGTGAACGATGAATTTATGTACGACACAAATCCAGTGTGGGAGCGAGCCTGCTCGCGAAGGGAACGACGCAGTCCGTCAGGCAGGCGTCGGGCGTTCACTCCTTGCAAAACGTCTCATGCAAATGCCGCCAGATCACCCGGCCATCGGCGTGTTTTTCGAACACAACCGTGGAGCGACGAACCGAGTGCTGCCCGGTGGCATCGGTCTGGTGCTCGCGGTAACTCACGGTCGCGCCACCGTCGTACAAGGCAATGCCACGCAACTCGCTGAGCTCGATGCGGAACCCGAGCTTCTTGCCGCCCGCCAGGGTGAACAATTCGTTCAGTGCGTCAAAGTCCAGCACCCGGCCGAGCGGCGAGATCATGGAGAACTGCGGCGAAAACCGGGCCAGAAGTTTTTCGAGCTCGGACGCGTCGCGCTCCTCGGCCAGCCATTGTTCGATGGCGACGTGGGCCTGGATTACTTCGTCGAAGTATTGGGTGTAGTCGGTCATTTTGTTTCCTGAAATTCTATGTTGTCTGTTCTGACGCCATCGTCTGATCGCAGCCCGGAGCAAGCCCGCTCCCACAGGTCATGCGCAGATTTTGAAATAGCGCCAGTCCTGTGGGAGCGAGCTTGCTCGCGATTGCAGGCGACTCGGTTTCAGAGCTGCCCACGCAACCCGAACCGTTTCATCAGCCCCAATTCCAGCAGCCCCTTGGGCAACAAACCCGCCAGCAGCGGCAACGCCCGGCTGCCATTGCCCAGACGAATCAGTCGCGGTGGCTTGTCCTGCTGCACAGCCTTGAGCAAACCGGCGGCGAATTCATTGGCCGGGGTCGGGTTGTCCTGAGAGGCTTTGGCCCGTGCGCGAATACCTTCGCGCAGCGGAAACCATGGCGATTGCTCGCTGATCAATTGCTCGGCTTCGTGCCCTGCATTTTTGGCGAAACTGGAAGCGATGGCCCCCGGCTGGACTTCCATGACCCGCACACCGAACGGCGCCAGTTCCATGCGCAGGACATCGCTCAAGGCATGCACGGCGGCTTTCGAGGCGCAGTAGGCACCGGCGAATGGCGTGACCAGAACACCGGACACGCTACCGATATTCACCACCAGACCCTTGGCCCGGCGCAGCACAGGGAACAACGCGCGGGTGACGCCGACGATGGAAAATACATTGGTTTCGAACTGGCGCTGCATGGCTGGCACACCGCCGTCGAGCAACGGTCCCATGGCGCCATAACCCGCGTTGTTGATCAGCACGTCGAGGCCGCCGGCCTGCTGGTTGATTCGCTCGCCCAACGCTTCCAGCGCCACGGCGTCGTTGACATCCAGTTGCACTGCCGTGAAACCCGCGGCGGTGAGAACCGCGACATCTTCAGCCTTGCGGGCACTGGCCCAGACTTCGTAACCGGCACCCTTGAACGCATCGGCAAGGGCGCGGCCAATGCCGCTGGAACAACCGGTAATCAACGCAACGGGCATGGCGCATTCCTTGTGCAAAAAATAGGGGAGGGATCAGTCGGAAAAACTACCCTGCAATCGCTCGGCGCGAAACTCCAGGGTTTCCGGACGGTAGCCAGGGCGCAACGGCGGCAGCGGCAAACAGTCTTCCCAGTTGCCACCGGCCTGCAATTCGCCGGGGCCACGATAGCGCGGGGCAGTGTATTGATTGTCGGCCAGGTTCACCGTGTCGCCAGGTGCATAAGCGGCGACGCGCCAGCGCAGTTCCGTGAGTGGTACGTCATTGCCGTTGTTCATCGTCAGTTTCAACGGACGGTCGGCCGGGCAGTGTTCGGGCGCATAGCTGATGCGCAGCTCCAGACGTTCCAGTTGCTTGAGTTCGCGATGGTCCATCCAGATGACCCAGGTGGCAACCAGGCCCAGCCCCACGGCGGCAGCCATGGAAACAGGCAAGGCCTTGGCCGGATAGCGCAGCAACAGGATCAGCCAGGTGATGACCAGCAGGACGCCGATGAACATGACGTAAATCTCGGGAGTAGAGAGGGTCATCCTACCTAAGCGCGGGTGGGGTTGGCGATGGGCGAAGCGTGGTGATGGCGTTTGAGGCCGTCAGTCTGAACTGTAACTTCTGACAGTAGCCGGGTATTTGCTAGACAGGCTTAGATGAGGGGAGTGTTTCCGGAGCGGCTACAGTGCCAGCAACCCTTTCAATCCACAGCCACACCCCGAGTCTGACGGCAAGTGACCCTCGGGGGTTGCCAGTCCGCGCCGTCGGTTACTGGCGTGACATCGACGGCGTGCCCCCTCAGGCACGGGTCAACCGTACGGTCCATGATTGGGCGGGGCGCGCAGTTGCGCAGTGGGATCCACGGTTGTTTCTGGACCCTTCGGCACCGGCCAATCTGCAAACGGTGTATGTCCTGTCCGGCTCGGTGCTAAGTACAAGCAGCGTCGATGCCGGATGGCGTGTGGCGTTGTTGGGGGAGGCGGGGCAAGCGGTTCATCTATGGGATGGTCGTGGGTCTGAGCGCAGGATGCAGTACGACACTCAGTTGCGCCCGGTGTCGGTGTTCGAACAGGCGGTGGGTGGCGAGGCGGTGTGCGTGGAGCGCTTGGGTTATGGTTCGAGCGATCAGACGGAGCACAACCAATGCGGCCAGTTGATCCGCCACGATGACTTGGCGGGCACGCAGTTGTTTGCCGAGTTCGGATTGCACGGTGTGGTGTTGGAGCAGACTCGGCATTTTCTCGACGACCTGACGCAGCCGGACTGGCCCGAATCGATAGTGGATCGCGATCTGATGTGGGAGCCGGGTGAGAGCGCCACCAGCCGTTCACACCTCAACGCGGCGGGCGATGTCGTTAAGCAAACCGATGCCAAAGGTCACCGCCAGTTGTTCCATCAAACCCTCGACGGCCAGTTGCGCGAAGTACGTCTGCAACTCAAGGCGGATCCCACCGCGAAAACCCTGGTCAGTTCTATCACCTACAACGCCCACGGCCAGACCGAACGGGAAGCGGCCGGCAATGGCGTGATCACCACGCTGAAGTACGACGAGCAGAATGGGCGCTTGATCCGCCTGCTGGCGCAACGCGGCAACGAAGCCTTGCAAGATTTGCATCACGAATACGACGCGAAGGGCAATGTGCTGAGCATCGCGGATGCCGCGCAGCCGATCCGTTATTTCGCCAACCAGCGGATCGAACCGGTCAATTACTACTCTTACGACAGTCAGTCGCAACTGATCGAAGCCACGGGGTGGGAAGCGGGCGGCGCCAGCAAAGGACCACACTTTTCGACCTTTGACGACCCCGCGCCCCGCGCCAATTATCGCCAGCGCTATCGATACGACACGGGCGGAAACTTGCTGGAACTGATCCACGAAGGACCGCAGAACCATGGTCATCGAATGCTCGCGGCGGCACACAGCAACCGTTGCCTGCCGGTGCTGGAAGGGAGGGAACCGGCTGAGGACGACTTCCGTAGAGGCTTCGACGGCAACGGCAACCTGCTCAACCTGCAACCGGGGCAGGCCTTGGCCTGGGATCTGCGCAACCAGTTGTGCGAAGTACGGCCGGTGGAACGTGACTCAGGTCTCAATGACCGCGAACGCTACGTCTACGGCGCCGACGGCATGCGCCTGCGCAAAGTCCGCGAGGCCCACACCAATGCCCGGATGCTGATCGCCGAAACCCGTTATCTACCCAATCTGGAACTGCGCACCAACAGCGGCACCGGCGAAATGCTGCAGGTGATCAGCGTGCAGGCCGGGCTCAGCAGTGTGCGGGTGTTGCATTGGGAATCGAAGGACAGCGCCAATGATCAGTACCGCTACCACCTGAACGATCATCTGGGCTCCTGCACCTTGGAACTGGACAAGGACGGCGAAGTGATCAGCCAGGAGCGTTATCACCCCTATGGCACCACCGCCTGGTTCGCCGGACGCGGGGAGGTGGAGGCGAGTTATAGAACTGTGCGTTATTCGGGGAAGGAGCGGGATGCGACGGGACTGTATTACTACGGGTTCAGGTATTACGTGCCTTGGTTGCAGCGGTGGTTGAATCCGGATCCGGCGGGGCCTGTCGATGGGCTTAATCTGTATAGCATGGTTAGAAATAACCCGATCAGTTACAGAGATGCAGATGGTCTGGAGCTGCTGCCGTCTAAAGCCGCAGGCAAAGTTAAGTCGGGGGCTCTTAAAACGCTGGAAATAGAGGTTAATACTTTTAATTTGTTTTTCTTTAAGACTCAGCTTCCAAAAAAGACGGTGAAAGTCCTGGATGGGGCGTCAGGCTTATATCAGGGGAGAGACGATTTTGAAGTTGTAGAAATTGGGGTGGGTAGCAGAGAGGATCAGCGCAGGCGAAAAGAGTCTGGCGTCATGGATACAGACGAAATGAAGGATGTACTTGAGAGTTACAGGGAAAAATATGCTGGTCTGGCTAAATCCCCCATCGTTACGAAAGCCAAGGATGCTGCGAAACAGAAATGGAATTTCAAGGCTGGTGAGTATATTTCAGGGGAGCTGTCAGACTCGCTGAGGCGGGAAGGGATAATGCGAGTTATGGATTTGATGTCGGGGAAAAAACCACACACACGGCTGTTTGCGCTCATTAATAAATCGGACCGTGATAAGGAACCTGCACAACGAAAGGTTTATGGCTTCACGATGATGACCCTGACATTTCCTTTAGAAAACGAGGACGCAGAATTGACGGTCGATTATACCGTGATTGATCCAGGCTCTCAGCTGAGTGGAGAGCAATTGCGTCGCGCCATCGACGAAGAAGGGGTAGCGAAAGATACCTTGAGCCTTCGTGGTGCCGGAACTTACTTGACGATGAATGCGTTGAATCAAATCGAAGAAACTGTAAACCTAAAAAAAATCAGGACACAGGCGATAAACCCTCGCTCGCAAGCTATGACCCTTGGATGGGGAGATGCGCGGCCTCTGTAAAAGGGTGCCTGTCGAGACAATAAGTAAGCCCCCGCCCAACCCGCTGCGGATAGGGAACGCCGCGGACTGGACGGGGGCTTCTGGTGCTACTTAACGCTTACTGCGCGATAGTCTTCACCGAAACCCCACGCTCAACCGGCGTCGAGCGACCATAGATATCCTCAAACCGCTCGATATCGTCCTCACCCAGATAACTCCCCGACTGCACCTCGATGATCTCCAGCGGGATCTTCCCCGGGTTACGCAGGCGATGCACCGAAGCGATCGGAATGTAGGTCGACTGGTTCTCGGTCAGCAGGAACACGTTTTCGTCGCAAGTCACCTCAGCGGTGCCGCTGACTACGATCCAGTGTTCGGCGCGGTGGTGGTGCATTTGCAGCGACAGGCACGCGCCCGGCTTGACCGAGATGTGCTTGACCTGGAAGCGGCCGCCCATGTCCACCGAGTCGTAGGAGCCCCACGGACGGTAGACCTCGCAGTGGTTCTGGGTTTCAGTGCGGCCCTGTTCGTTGAGGGTGTTGACCATCTGTTTCACGCCTTGGACCTTGTCCTTGTGGGCGATCATCATGGCGTCCTTGGTTTCGACCACGACGATGTTTTCCAGGCCGATCACCGACACCAGTTTGCCGTTGCCGTGGATCATGCAGTTTTTGCTGTCCTGGATGACCACGTCGCCTTTGGTGACGTTGCCGTTGGCGTCTTTCGCGTTGACTTCCCACAGCGACGACCAGCAGCCGACATCGCTCCAGCCCGCGGTCAGCGGCACGACGCAGGCGCGTTGGGTTTTTTCCATCACCGAGTAGTCGATGGAATTGTCCGGGCAGCAGGCGAAGGTGGCTTCGTCGAAGGTGATGGTGTCGGCATCCTGATGGCTGCGTTCCAGAGTCAGCAGGCAGGTGTCGTAGATGTCCGGATCGTGCTTCTTCAGCTCTTCGAGGAAGCGGCTGGCGCGGAACAGGAACATGCCGCTGTTCCAGAAGTAGCCACCGGACTGGACGAACTCGGTGGCGCGTTTCACGTCGGGTTTTTCGACGAAGTGCGAGACGCGGCTGACGCCTTCAGGCAGCAGCGAGTCGTTGGTCGACTTGATGTAGCCATAACCGGTTTCCGGTTTGGTGGCCGGCACGCCGAACAGCACCATTTCACCGTTCTCGGCCGCGACTGTGGCCAGGGCCAGGGCGCGTTGCAGGGCTTTCTGGTCTTCCAGCACGTGGTCGGCCGGCAGCACCAGCATCAGTTCATCGCGACCTTCGTTGACCAGCATCATCGCGGTCAGGGCCACGGCCGGCGCGGTGTTGCGACCGAACGGCTCCATCAGGATGCGCTGGGTTTCCAGCTTGCGAGCGCTCAATTGCTCGTTGACGATGAAGCGGTGGTCCTTGTTGCAGACCACGATCGGCGTGTCCATGCCTTCGAACACCAGGCGTTCCAGGGTTTGCTGGAACAGGGTGTGTTCGCCGGTCAGGGCCAGGAACTGTTTAGGGAATTGTTTGCGGGAAAGCGGCCAAAGACGTGAGCCACTACCACCTGACAAGATCACCGGAATCATGTTGTTACTCCTTGAATATCGATTGGTTAGAGCTACTGCGTTCTGTCGTTTCACTCTTGTTTTTGTTTCGTGTCCGGACTGACGACTCGATCCCTTGTAGGAGCGAGCCAGCTCGCGATGGACGTCAACGAAAACGCGTTCTGTCTGGGTAAACGCGTTGCCCTTGCGTTTTTCGCGAGCAGGCTCGCTCCTACAGGGGGGCATGGGGCAGTCCGGAAAATTTGTTAGCGCGTCGACACCGGGCGTTTCACCCAGACCGGCGACAGGCTGCTGCCGCTGCCGGTGACGTACAGCACCGCGGCTTCACCGCGTTCCAGGGCGACCGGTTTCACATCGCCGACTTTGGTGGCGCCGTCATACAGCGCCAGGCTGACTTTCACCGGGTTGATTTCACGCTCGCCACGACCCTTGGGCGCAACGTTCGGGACCACGTCAGTCTTGCCGTCGGCGGTCTTCAGGGTCAGCGCCTTGTCGCTGAGGTTTTGCACGCGTACCAGGGACTTCTGCTTGTTCTTGAACGGCGGCTCTTCGATCAGTTGCGGTGCGCCGCTGGCGTTGTTGACCAGGGTGTAATAGTGGTCGCCGGCCAGTTTCACCGGCAGGCTCTGGCTACCGACCTTGGCGCTGTAGTCGCCGCCCGGCATGAAGCTGAAGTCACTGCTCGACAGTGGCGCGACATCGCTCAGGTTGGTGCTGCCGACGGTGGCGCTGACCTCGCTGTTGCTGGCGTTGTAGATGCGCACGAAGGTCGAGCCTTTTGGTGCGGTCGGGCCGTACAGGGCGGCGTCGCCACCGGCGAAAGCCTGTACCGACAGCACGCTGAGGCCGGCTACCAGGGCAAGGCGTTTGGCGAGACGACGAGGAGTAGTAGTGAAAGTCATGGTGTACCTCTCTTTCAGTTTTGCGCCCGGTCGGGCGTCTCGGATTTAGTGTTTGCGGCTACGTTTTGTTGGCGGGCGCCGGCTTGTTTAAGCTCTGCGACCCACTGCGGGTCGGCGTCGCCGATTTCGTTGTTCACAGGCAGATATCTTTCAGGGAACTCCCAGATCAGCACTTGTGGCGGGCTGTTCTTGAAAGCGTCGCTCTTGAGGTAGCTGAGCATCGGCAGAATCGGGCCGTGGCCGTCTTCGGCGTAATTGACCACGTCGCTGTTCAGCGCTTGCTTGAGCGCGCCGACGAAGTTCCAGTTCGGGTTGGCGCTGTAGCTGGTCCCGATCAGGGCCACCGGCACTTCGGTGTTGGCGAACAGTGCGTCGTCGCCAGCGGGCTGATCTTGCGCCGCGACCGTATTGCGTTTCTGCAAGGGCTCTTGCTTGGGCATCAGGTTTTCGAACAGCGGGTCCAGTGGCAGGAACAGACGCAGGTCGCCCTTGTGTGTGATGGTTTCGGCAGGTTCGGTGACGAAGTGTTGCGGCTCACCGCTCAACGGGTATTTGTCGGCAATGGTCTTGGCCAGACGGTTGGCGGCAATCTCTGCACCTTGCGGCGTCCAGTGGGTGTCGGTGCGCAGGAACACTTGCTGACCGTTCTGCTTGGCCTGTTGCAGCGGGCCGAGCAGGTCCGGGGCCGGAATCCGGTCAGCGGCCAGGCGCTGGTGGAAGTCCTGGTAGAGGTTGGCGTGGATGCTCGCCGGTTTCACTTCACCGAGGTGTTCCGGATACAGGCGCACCTTGGCCGGCACCACCGCCATCACCAGTTGCACGCCTTTGGCTTTCAGCGTTTGGCGCACGCCTTCGACCAGCGCGTAGTTGCCTTGCAGGTTCAACTCTTCGTTGACCACCGGGTGGAATTCTTCATCGCTGTACAACCACTGGTCGCGACCGAGCACCACGCCCGGACGACCTTCGTTGAACAGTTTGAAATCCAGCGCGGCCCAGAGATTGGTACCCAGGCGCTTGATCGGGAACTCGTCGTCGTAGTGCGTTTCCACGGCCTTGGTCCAGCGACCGTTGAGCACGGTCGCATCGGCGTTGGTGCTGAAGCCGAAGAAGCTGCGCACCGACCACAGACCGAGCACCAGCAAGGTCACCAGGAACAGCGCGATGTAGAAGATGCGTAATGAGCGGGTCATGGTCAGATCCCTCAGAACTGGAAGTAAAGGAACGGCGAGAAGCTTTGCGCCGAGAGTTTGAGAATCGAGGCGATGAACAGCAGCAGCACCAGCGCACGCATCACGTAGCGCGACCAGTCAGCGCTCCAGTAGGCCGGCTGCACCTGGGCTTCGACGCCGACGGTGTAGCCAGGCTGGTGGATGCTCGCCGGGTTATCCCCAGGCACGGCCTTGATCGTTCCCGCTGTAGCGGCGGCTGGGCCATCGCTGTCGACATTCACCGCAGGCTTGGTCTTGACCGGTGGCTGATTGGTGTAGAAATCGCGCAGGCCGAAGAACGCCAGGGTCACGTAAGCCACGATCAGGGTTGCCACTTGCAGACCGGTGAGACTGGCCTGGTTGAGTTCCGACAACGACCAGTCGCCGAAGCTGAACATGGCGCCGTACATGCGCCCGGCAACGTGCAGGTTCTCCGCGCGGAAGATCACCCAGCCCATGACAACGAGCAGGAAGGTCAGCGCCCAGCGAATCGGGTTGATGCTGCGCGGCGAGGTGTTCAGGCCCAGGGCCTTTTCAATCGCCAACCACATGCCGTGCCACGCACCCCAGACGATGTAGGTGATGTTCGCGCCGTGCCACAGACCACCGAGCAGCATGGTCAGGAACAGGTTGCGATAAGTCATCAGCGTGCCTTTGCGATTGCCGCCGAGGGTGATGTACAGATAGTCACGCAGCCAGGTCGACAGGCTGATGTGCCAGCGCCGCCAGAACTCGGTGATCGACTGGCTGATGTACGGCTGCTTGAAGTTTTCCATGAAGCGGAAACCCATCATCAGGCCCAGGCCGATGGCCATGTCGCTGTAGCCGGAGAAGTCGAAATACAACTGCGCGGTGTAGGCGAGGGCGCCGAGCCAGGCATCGCCCGTGGTCGGGTTTTGCAGGGCGAAGCAATGGTCGGCCACGACGGCCAGGGTGTCGGCGATGAAGACTTTCTTGATGAAACCCTGCATGAACCGCGTGCAGCCCTCGGAGAATTTGTCGAGGGTGTGGGTGCGGTTGTTGAACTGATCGGCCAGGTCGCGGAAACGCAGCACGGGGCCGGCGATCAGGTGCGGGAAGATCGCCACGAATGCCGCGAAGTCGATCAGGTTGCGGGTCGCCGGGGTATCGCCACGGTAGACGTCGATGATGTAGCTGATGGACTCGAAGATGTAGAACGAGATACCGATCGGCAGCAGCACGTGGGTCAGGATGAACGGCGAAAGTCCCACCGACGTCATCATCGCGTTGATGCTGTCGACGCCGAAGTTGGCGTACTTGAAGTAGCCGAGGATGCACAGGTCGACGGCCACGCCGAGCAGCAGCCAACGCTGCGCCGGTTTGGTCCTGACGCCTGCGGCACCGACCTTCAGGCCGATCCAGTAGTTCCACAGCGTGACCGCTGCGAACAGTGCGAGGAAGTCCACACGCCACCAGGCATAGAACACGTAACTGGCAATCAGCAGCAGCAGATTGCGATAGCGTTGCCCGCTCAAGTAGTACAAGCCGAGAAAGATCGGCAAGAACAAAAACAGGAACACGTTGGACGAAAAAACCATCCCGATCTCTCCTTGTTTGAACCTACATTCAAGGGCCAACGGCCCCCCCAAACCCCCCACCGAAAACCGGGGGATGTCTTGCATTCAAAGCCACCGCGATCCCTTGTAGGAGCCGGCTTGCTGGCGAAGGCGGCAGATCAGTCGACATCGATGGTGAATGTCATACCGCCATCGCCAGCAAGCCGGCTCCTACAGAGGTTGTGCGTTATGAACCCTTGCCCTTTTCATTGGCCGGGTCGTAGACCTTGGTCAGGTCACCGCCGAGACGGAAGGTCTTGAACGGCTGCATCTGGTGTTTCTTCTCCAGCACCTCGGGCGAGCAGGTGTAGAGCGAGCAGAACGGTTCGAGCCAGGCGAATTTCATGTCCTCCTTGAGGTCGGTCATGTCCTGTTCCTTGCCGTTCTTTTTCTCGAACTCATCCGGGTCTTTCACCCCCGACAGCACCCGGTCACCGAGGCGTTTGAGTGCGCCATTGTTTTCCTGGCGCAGATCCACACCGTTGACCTGGGCGAAACTGGCGATCATCGCCAGCGGCGGCAGGGCGTAGTTGTGGTAGGCCAATGCCCGTTGCTGACGCTTGAGTTCATTGGGCAGGTAGCCGTCGGCGTCGACCTGGTTGGCGCCGACCTTGTATTCCTTCACGGCCCAATCGAACAGGTCGCGACGGTTGGTGGCGACGGACGTTGCCATCACCGACCAGGCGGCCCAGTACGAGTGGTTGTTGGTCTTGTCGAGCGGCAGGTTGTCCCAGTCGCTGACCACCTGGTCGGCCATCTTGCTGAACCAGGCTTCGATCAGCTGCGCTTGCTGTTGATGGGTGGCCAGCGGATGGGAGTCGGAAAACTTCAGGCGGATGTACGCCGAAGCCATGCTGCCCAGCGCCCATTTGCGCATCGACTTGCCGGTGTGGTTGAAGTCCTTGGACATCAAGGCATCAGCCTGGGCCCAGGCCGTCAGCCAGTTGAGTGTGCATTCCAGCTGCTCCGGGCGACCGTCACGCATGAACTGCATCACGCGCTTGCTGGTGCCGCGCTCGATCTTGGTGATGTCGGCGGTGCTGTCGCGGAAGGCTTTTTCCGACTGCACGTTCAGGGTCGCGCGGGCCTTGTCCGAACCTTCGTACTTGCTGCGAAATTGCAACGAGCCGGTGTATGGCGTCGGCATCGCATCGCAGCCTTCGCTCTTGTCGCCCGTCTTGAATTTATCCACAGGCGCAAAATAGCCCTGGGGTGGACGCAGTGGCGCCGCCGCTTGCGTGGCCCCGGCGAACATCGCCAGGCTCAGGAGCGTCGGTGCCAACAGTGTTGAAAATTTCGGAGTACGCATAGCAGACCTCATTGCCCGACCGAAGCAGTACGCTGCTCAGCGCTCGGGAATACGTTGCGTTTGCAAATTTTCGCTTCGACTTTCTGAGGCGCGGCACCGGCTTCGGGGCCCTGGACTTCAACGGCCAGCAGGTTCTGCGAGGCCCAGTCTTCATCCGTGCGCAATTCGAAAGCGAAACGCCCGTCAGTCTCGGAGGTTTCCGGTTTGTCGATCTTGATGTCCTCGTGGCGACCGTTCATGTACCAGAGGGTGGCTTGCAGGGTTTTCACCGAGGTGTCGGCGAAGCGGATGTCGACCTGGTGGCTGCTGTTGCGCAGGTCCATGTTCTTGCTGTTGACCATCAACTCGTTTTTGCCCGGCTTGAGCGTGGCGCTGCCGGCCATCTGCGCATCCTTGCCTTCGCAACCGTTGTCCAGCAACGCCATCATCTGGCGGTAGATGGTTTCCTGGTCGAGGCGGTACAGCGGCGAGAATTCCCAGATGAGAATCTTCGGCGGGTTCTTCTGGAACTCGTCGCTGCCCAGGTACTGCAGCATCGAACCTTCCAGGCCGCCGCCGGGGAACGCCACGTTGAGAATGTCCGCGCCGATGGCCTCTTCGAGGAACCCGGCGAAGTTGTAGTTCTTGCCGCTGTGGGAGGTGCCGACGAGGGTGATCTGCGGGTTGCCGGAGTCGCCGAACAAATCGCCATCGCCCGCTTCGCCCTTCGGCTCGGTGGTGAACTGATCCATGTACTGGATCGCGTAGCTGGTGCCACAGAGTTGACCGGCCATGTTGTGCAATGTTCCGGTCTTGCCCATGCGACCCGACTTTTTGGTCTCGAATTCGCGCTTGGGAATGTCGGCGAATTCAGGCAATTGCTTGACCTTCTCGGCGACGATTTTCGCCGTGCGCTGGGCACCGTACGGCGTCCAGTGCTGGTCGCCACGGAAGTAGAAATCGTGGGCGGGCAGGGAGTCGGGCAACGACTCGTTGGTCAGCGGCGACAGGTCCGGGACCACGTAGCCCATCTGCGCGAAACGACCGAGCATGGTCTTGTAGTTTCTCAGCGCCTTGTCGAAGTCGTAGCTGGCTTTCTCCGCCGGGTTGAGCTTGTTGCGGTTCACCAGGCCACGGGTCGGCTGGTACACGACGACCAGTTCAACACCTTTGCTCTTGAACGCATCGTGCAGTTGTTTCATGCGCTTGTAGCCAGCGGGGGTGGTGTCGAATTCGGTGCGCAAGTCTTCCTGGGTACGGAACAGCCAGTCGCCCTGGGCCTGCACCAGCGTGGTGAAGTTCTGCTGGTAACGGGTGGTGTAGTTCTTCGCATCGTGGGCGGCCGGGCACAGGCTGCAGCAAGGCTCCGCGGTGAAGTTGGGTGCTTTGGCCTCATCGGCGCGAACGCCGCCGCTGGCCGCGAGAATGCCGGCGGTCAGGGCCGACAGGCTGAGTAATTTGATCAAGTGTGGGTGCATAAGATTATCCTCAGTCCCGCATTTCGGTCTGGCGTTCGACGGGGTCGATCAGCACGGCTTTCTGCTGGCGCACCAGCAGGTCGAGAATTTCATCCTGGCGCTCGCCAAGGATGCCGGTGAAGCTGATGCCGCTGGATTTGGTCGGTGCGAGCATCGACACGCGATACAGCTCCACACTCAGCGGCGAGTCGATGGACAGCGGGCCACTGCCGTTGGCCGCCAGTTCACCGCCGACCACGATCAGCGACACCTGGGCGTCGAACGGGTCGAGCTTGATGTCGCGGTCGGTGTTGCTCAGGTCCTTGATGTGGCCGTAGACGCCGGTCAGGCCGTTGGCCATGGCGACGTTTTCGTAGAGGCGAATGTTCACGCTGTTACGAATGCGGATGCCGTGGCGGCGGTTGCTCACGACCTTGTTGCCCCACAGCAGGTTGTCGGCACTCTCGTAGAGGGTGATGCCGTCGGTGTGGTTCTGGTAGATCTCGTTGTGGGCGATCAGGTTGTTGACGCTGTTCCGGTCGATCACCAGGCCCGACAACTTGTTGTCGTAGCTGCGGTTGTTGAAGATGAAGCTGTCGTTGACCTCACGGGAAATAATGATCCCGTGCTTCTTCTTGGTACCAAACACCGTGTTGTCGGCAATGATCAGGCCGTGGGAACGGTCGTGCGGGTCGATGCCGTAGACGATGTTGTCTTTGTAGGTGTTGCCCTTGACCACGAAGTCGCGGGTTTCGTAGCAGTAGAAGCCGTACCACATGTCCGAGAATTCCGAGCCGACGATCCAGCCGGTCGGTTCGGGACGCTTGAGCACCTTGGCCATGTTCGGCGTGTACTGGGAAATACTCACGCCATAGGACTTACTGTTGGCGTAGCCGAAACTGGCGATCTTGCTGTTGGCGATGTAGGTCTCGGTGCCGCCCCAGGACAGCAGGAACGGGCGGAATTCCTTCGGCGAATTGAACGTCGCCGGGCCGTTGTCCTTCTCGCGCCAGCCGGTGATTTTGGTGTCACGCACGAACAGCTGGCCGTCGTTGACCAGGAACGCACCGCCCTCCTGGGACAGGCGCAGTTCCTGGGTCTGCTTGTCGATTTCGAGGATGCCGTGACGACCGACCACGATCGGCAAGCGAGAGAGGAACACACCCGGCGAGGTTTCGCTGAAATACTGCTTGGGAACCTTTTTCGCCAGGTCCTTGAGGTTCATGTAACCGTCGTCGACGAAGATCGCCTGGGGGATGCCGTGCTGACGCACCACCCACTCGGCCATCTTGTTGTCGCCGCCGATGAAGTCCTTCAGGGCGTCTTCCTGCATCATCCGGCGCAGGCTGATCTTGCCCGGTTTGCTGCGCACGATCTTCGCGGCGATGGCTTCGGCGGTGTAGCCGGACACGTCCGGCAGTTTCGGCGTGGCCAGTTCCAGCGGGGCGGTCGGTGCGCTGCTGACGGTGTAGGTCTTGGCCTGTTGCAGTTCCTTGGCCACGGTTGCCGGCTTCGCCGGCTCCACTTTGGCCGGCTCTACGTTGGCGAAGGCGGCCGAGCTTGCCAGCAGCATCGCGCCGGCCAGCAAGGTGAGCGAACCTCGCTTCGAATTGTTCATGTCGGGCACTCCCTTCGCGGTTTGCATCAGAAGCGCCAGATCACGTCGATGAACGCGCGGTGCATGTACGAATCGACTTCCTTGCCATAGGCATCGCCCGGCTTGAACACGCCGCCACGCAAACGCACCAGGGCCGAAGGCTCATCGATCGCCTGGCTCATCGACGCAGGCAGCAAGCCTTGCTTGAAGTACTTGGTCACCACCAGGTCCATCTCCTGACCGAGGTCTTTCTCGCCATCGTTCAGTGGCAGGGAAGTGCTGGAGAGGATCGCGCCGGTGACGTCATCGGTATTGTTCTGCACGGCGTCGATGCCGTTGCTGCCGACCGGCTTGTTGCCGTCGACGCGCCAGAACTTGTGGTAGATCAGGCTGGCGTCGTATTCGTCGTTGAGCATCCACGAACCGAACAGGGTGGCGCTCTGCAGGTTGTTCATTTCGCCACGGAAGGCCTCGCCGAAACGGTGCACGCGCGAGCGGGTACCGGTGTAGTTCGAGCGGTTACTTTCCAGGCCGTTCTGCTCATAGTCTTCGCTGGCGCGGGCGTAGGCCGCACCGACTTGCCATTGCGGATCGAGGCGCAGGCGAACACCCAGGTCGGTGGCCCAGCCATCGACATCGCCGCTGCGTTTGGCTTGTGCGGGCGCGGAGCCATCGGCGTTCAGCGGGTTGACCGTGTCGCGGTCGCCGCTCATGCCGGTGATGCTGCCCCAGTAGTTGACGGTGTTGGTGTTGCGCCAGTTATAGGCGTCGCTGTCGGCGGTGAGGCCGAGCCAGCTGATGTCACCGTTTTGTTTCTTGTCCAGCGAATCGCTCGGCACGCCCGGTTGTGGGTAGTCGAGTTTGCCGTCGTCGTGGGTGTGGTGGCCGCGAATGCCGACCCAGTTGCCCGGTGTCCACTGGTACGCCGCATCGGCGTAGGCGTGCAGGCGATCCTTGTCCTCTGGCGCGAGTTCCTTGAGGTCGGTGCGGTATTCGCTGAAGCGTTCGGCGATACCGACGTTGGCGCGCAGCAGGGTGGTGTCGAAGGTCCAGTTCAGGGCTTCGATGTTGGTGTCGCGCCACTGGCCGTCGTCATTGCGCAGGCGCTGGCGACCGAGCTTGAGGAC
Organism: Pseudomonas sp. S2_H10; assembly: GCF_054668285.1. Classification (NCBI taxonomy): domain Bacteria; kingdom Pseudomonadati; phylum Pseudomonadota; class Gammaproteobacteria; order Pseudomonadales; family Pseudomonadaceae; genus Pseudomonas; species Pseudomonas sp. S2_H10. The sequence continues at coordinate 2,540,263 of NZ_CP162754.1, read as the reverse complement.
CTCGCCGGGGTAAGGCGTGAAGCCGCTGTAGCCGACCCAGAACTCACGCATGGCCAGGTAGTTTTTCTTGGTCTCGCGATCACCGTTGTCGGTGTTCTCGGCGCCATCGGATTGTTGCAGGGTGTCGGTCTCGATGATGTCGGTGGACGTCACCGCCTGACCCATGGCGTAGGCGCTCCACGCGCCGCTTTCGCCGTAGACCCACGGACGCAGGTCGAGACCGACGCCGTTGACGTCGCCGCCATGGGCGGTGCCCAGGTCACGGTCGTCTTCGGACTGGCCGGTGATTTTCACGTCCAGGCCGAAGTTCTTGGTTTCTTCAGTCATCGCAGCAAGCGTCGGGCAAGACCAGATCAGCGCGAATGTCAGGCCGATGCCGGCCTTCATGAATGGATTCAACTTCATTTCGATTCCTCGCTGGCTTCTTCTTGCAGGGCGTTCAGCTCCGGCGTGTTCGGGCTCAGGGCACCGCGCACGGCCTGTTCTTGTTTCAACAGGCGTTGGGCTTCGGCCAACCGCTCGGGCGGCAATTGCGTTTGGATTGTTTGTGCAAGCTCGGTGGCTTGCGGCGTGTTCTGGGCCAGGGCCAGTTGGCTGAAGACGTAGGCATTCAGCGGATCAGGCTTGGTGCCCTTGCCTTGGGAAAACAGTTGGGCAATGGCGAAGTCGGCGCTGTTCTGGCCGTTGCGCGCAGCGGTCAACAGATGGTCGAGGGCCTTCTGCGGATAGACCTTGCCCAGGTAACCACGGCGATAGATCTGGCCGAGGTAGTAATCGGCGGCGACTTCGCGGCCGACGGCTTTTTGGAAATGCTCCTCGGCGACCTTGGCATCGGCCGGCACCAGTTTGCCTTCGAAGTAGAGCTTGCCCAGCAACAGCTCGGCGCGGGGCTGGTCGGCGGCGCGGCCGTTGTCCAGGTACTTCATCATCTGGTCGACGTCGCCGAGTTCCGGGAAGTCGTAGAGCAGTTGCGCGAGGCTGACCCACGCCGCCGGGTAGCCCGGAGCGATCGGTTCGAGCAGCGACTGCGCGGTTTTCTCGTCGGTCTTGCCCAGGGATGCATCGGCGAGCACACGGGCGACGCTGTCGACACGCTGCGGCGAAACGCTGCCGCGAGCGTGAGCCGCTTGCATCTGCTTGATCAGCTCGGCCTGTTGCTCGGGCTTGGCCTGTTTCTGATAGACCGTGGCCAGTTCGACGTAGCAGATGTCGCTGGTGTTGAGCGCGGCCTTGCAGATCTTTTCCACGTCATCCAGATGCTGGTCGTAGGTGCCCTGGGTGCGATAGAGCAGCACTTGCGCCAGACCCGCTTCCGGTTTGCCTTCGGCACGCCATTGGCTGATCTGCTGCTGCGCATTCACGTCGGGAAAGCTGTGCGGGTATTGCAGGTACAGCATCGCCAGCGGGATCAGCGTGTTGCCTTCGCCAGCGGCGGCGGCTTTCTTCAACAGGGTTTCGGCTTCGTGTTGCTCGGCTTCGGTGGAACCGGGCTTGGCCACCAGCAGGCGACCGAGACGTGCCTGGGCGCGCGGCGAAACGCTGGCCGCGGCGCGGTAAGTCGCCTCGGCCTGTTTCATCTGCGCCGGGTCACGGCTGTCGACTTGAATGTCAGCCAGGCCGACCTGGGCTTCGCTGTAGCCAAGGTCTGCCAGTTGCCGGTAATTCTGCGCGGCGGTGGCGGTGTCGCCACGCTTGAGCGCTTCGTTGGCCAGGCGCTGGTCGGGCAGGCCGGCGCAACCGGCCAGGCTTACCGCCAATGCCAGCGAGCACACCACATGCCCCCTGTAGGAGCGGGCTTGCCCGCGATTCGCTTGATGCGGTTCGTCAGAAACACCGCAGTGATCCCATCGCGGGCAAGCCCGCTCCCACAGGATTCGCGGCGTTTTTAACAGACTGATAATGGTCACAGGCATGTCCTCGACTTAAAGACCGACAGCCATGGCTTTGTCGATCAGCCAGTTCAGGTTCGGGCCACGGTCGCTGCTGACTTCCACCGGGCGGCCGGCGAGGGCGCTGTCCAGGGTTTCGTCCGGCTGGATCAGCACGCGGATGTCCGAAGACAGGTCGGCGCTTTTCAGGCTGGTGCTGCTGACGATCTTGCCGGTGCGGCTCTGGTCTTCGCCGGCGATCTGGAAGCGCACCGAAGTGCCTGGGCGCACGTCGCCGAACTGGCGATAGGAGAAGCGTGCTTCAACGTTGGCTTCGCTGTTGCGCGGGACCAGTTGGAAAATCACGTCGCCCTTGCTGGCGTACTGACCGTTGGCGACCATTTGCTGGGCCACGGTGCAGTCGCAAGGCGAGGTCAGGGTGCCGGTCATCTGCTTGCCGAACAGTTCTTCAACCTTGGCCGGTTGCAGCTGGTCTTCGTCCAGATGCCCCTTGAGCACGTCGAGCATGCTGGTGCTGAAGGTCGCCAGCGGTGCGCCCTTGGCGGCCACGCCGTCGGTTTTCACCAGGCTTTGCACGGTACCGTCGCGCGGCATGGTGATGTTCACGCCCGGCACGCTGACCAGGCCGGCCTGGGCGTGGCTGACGAAGTACATGCCGTACACCGATTTGAAGACAAAACCGAATGCAGCCACGCCGACAACGAAGATCCCCAGGCTGAAGGTCACGGCTTTCAGGCGTCCGAACGCGGACATGCCGTGGCCGCCGTCCTTGACCTTGCGCGCCTTGGTGAAGTTGTCGCGCTGCAGGGTCGCCAGCATTTCACCCACGCTGACGATGTCGCCGGCCAGGTGCGAGGTGATCAGGTGGCGCAGGGTCGAGATGTCCCGTGGTTCCAGGTTCTGGAACTGGCAGCCGGCGCGTCCGGTCTCGCGATCGAAGGAGCGGACCTGCAACTCGACGTCCATGGCCAGGCCGAGGTTGTCGATGACGAATTGCAGGCGGGCCTTGTACACGTCACCGATCTTCAGCGGCAACTGACCGGCGTTGAACGCCAGGCCGCCGGCGGACAGGTCGATCACCCGGGCTTCGACCGGTGTCCGGTCGGGGCCGAAGAAACGCAGCTTGGCCGGGATTTTCACGCGGGCGTGTTGGCGCTGGGCTTCGGATTCGTGCACTACGTTGGCGTTGACGGCGGTATTCATAAGGGCGTTTTCCTAGTTAATTCAGGCGAGTCAGGTCAGACCATCAACAGCAGCACGGCGACAAAAATGCTGCCGGCAGAGAAGGTCATGGTCCGAGACGACCAGGTGTTGAACCAACGTTGAAAGCTGGCGAGATCACGGGTCAGAGAGGTGGGCTGGCGAGTCCAGGACTGTTGGTCGAGGCGGAAGAACACGTAGATCTTCACCAGCGCGCCGACGATCTGGTTGTAATAGAGAATCGCCGGGTAAGCCGGGCCGATCCGGTGTCCGGAGCACGACAGCAACAAGGTCAGGATGAATCGGGTGATGCCGATCCACAGCAGGTAGACCAGGATGAACGCGGTGCCGTACTTGAAGCTGGCGATCAGCGCCACGGTCAGGCCTAGCAGCGAGGTCCACATCGATACGCGCTGGTCGAACAGCACCACCGAAGTGAACACGCCGAGGCGTTTGATCCCCAGGCCGAGGGCGCGGGAGTTCTGGCGCAGGTTGTTGCCGTACCAGCGGAACATCAGTTTGCGGCTGGCCTTGATGAAGCTCTTTTCCGGCGGGTGTTCAACGGTGTTGATCGCCGCGTCGGGCACGTAGAAGGTGTCGTAGCCCAGGCGCATCAGGCTGAACCAGCTCGACTTGTCGTCGCCGGTCAGGAACTTGAAACGACCCAGGCGCCAGTGTTGCAGCGAGTCGCTTTCCACGTCGGCGATGAACTCCGGGTTGGTGACCACGGTGGCGCGGAACACCGACATGCGCCCGGTCATGGTCAGCACGCGCTTGGACAGGGCCATCGAGCACATGTTGATGTGACGCTGGGCGAAACGCAGCTTGTGCCATTCGCTCATGATGTAGCCGCCGCGCACTTCGCAGAACTCGTTGGTGGTCAGGCCGCCGACGTTGCCGAACAGCTGGAACCACGGCACGGTCTTGCGTACCGTGCCTTCGCCGAGCACGGTGTCGCCATCGATCACGGCGACCACGGCGCGGTCATCCGGCAGGTGGCGGGAGATGGCGCGGAAACCGTAGGCCAGGCCATCGCGCTTGCCGGTGCCGGGAATGCGCACGAAGTCGAGCTTGACCCGGGACGGCGGGTTCATTCGGTTCCACAGGCTCTTGACCAGCAGCTCATCGGACATTTCCACGATGGAGCAGACCACCGTGGTCGGCAGGCCGCAGTCGATGGCCTCGCGGATCACCGAGCTGTAGACCTGTGCGGTGGTCAGCGCGTCGATACGGAAGCTGGTGACCATCAGGAACACGTGGGACGGGTCAGCCGCTTTGCCCAGCTTGCGCACTTTGCGCCGCAGGTGCGGGTAGACGATGTAGAGAAAAATCATGCCGCGCACAAAGTGCGTGGCACCCATCGAGTAGCGCCAGATACCCACGGCGCCAATCAGGAATATGAAGTCCTTCGACTCGGAGTCGAACGTGGACACGGGCAACGCCATGGCGAGGCCCATCAGTAACGTCAGGTAGAACAGCCAACCGGCGGCCTGGAGTAGGCCGTGTTTTAGCCTGTGCATAATCTGCATCCGTCTAGATCTCGGGTTAACGCAGGCGTACAAACCTGTAGGAGCGAGCTTGCTCGCGATGGTCGCCAACGATGACGCTGGGTATCTGATACCCAGCGGTGTTCTCAGGTGCATCGTCGGAGCGCCGCCCGGAGCAAGCTCGCTCCTACAGGGGGCTTACCAGCAGATGCCTTCAGTCCGGCCAGCCACGCTGGTGGCTTTGGACATGAAGCCGACCAGGTCGATCACCTGCTTGCCGTGCGGAACGTTCTGCACCAGGGCGCGGAATTTCTCGTCGCGGTTGCCGAGGATGATCACGTCGGAGTTGTTGATCACATCGTCGAAGTCAGCGTTGAGCAGGGACGAGACGTGAGGGATCTTCGACTCGATGTAGTCCTTGTTGGCGCCGTGAACACGGGCGTATTCGACGTTGCTGTCGTAGATGCTCAGGTCGTAGCCCTTGCCGATCAGCATTTCCGCCAGGTCGACCAGCGGGCTTTCGCGCAGATCGTCCGTGCCGGCCTTGAAGCTCAGTCCCAGCAGGGCGACTTTGCGTTTGTCGTGGCTGGAGACGATGTCGAAAGCGTTCTGCACCTGGGATTCGTTGCTGCGCATCAGCGAGTTGAGCAACGGCGCTTCCACGTCCAGGGAGCCGGCGCGGTAGGTCAGGGCACGCACGTCTTTTGGCAGGCACGAGCCGCCGAAAGCGAAGCCCGGGCGCATGTAGTACTGGGACAGGTTGAGGGTCTTGTCCTGGCAGACCACGTCCATCACTTCACGACCGTCGACGCCGACCGCTTTGGCGATGTTGCCGATTTCGTTGGCGAAGGTGACCTTGGTGGCGTGCCACACGTTGCAGGTGTACTTGATCATCTCGGCGACGGCGATGTCCTTGCGGATGATCGGTGCGTCGAGCTCTTCGTACAGCGATTGCAGAACGTCGCCAGAGGCTTTGTCGAACTCGCCGATGACGGTCATTGGCGGCTGGTCGTAGTCGGCGATGGCGGTGCTTTCGCGCAGGAACTCAGGGTTCACGGCCACGCCGAAATCAACGCCGGCCTTCTTGCCGGAGCAGTCTTCGAGAATCGGGATGACCACGTTGGCCACGGTCCCCGGCAGCACGGTGCTGCGCACGACGATGGTGTGGCGGGTGGACTTGTCACGCAGGACAAAGCCGATTTCGCGGCACACGGCCTCGATGTAGTTCAGTTCCAGGTCGCCGTTTTTCTTGCTCGGCGTACCGACGCAAATCATCGACAGGTCGGTGTCGCGAATCGCCTCGGCGAAGTTGGTGGTGCCGCGCAGACGACCGGTCTGGATGCCCTGGGACAGAAGTTCGCCCAGGCCCGGTTCAACGATCGGCGATTTGCCGGCATTGATCATATCGATCTTGTCTTTGGCCACATCGACGCCAACGACGTCATGACCCCGTGCAGACAGGCAACCGGCACAGACTGCGCCGACGTAACCCAAACCAAAAATGCTGATGCGCATCGCAATTACCTCTCTATTATCAAGCCTGTATACATCGAGCCATTAGATGGCCAGAGTTAATGGTGTGCAGCGGTTAAAGTGCACTCGCAAGTGCGACTTACAGGCGCAACAATGCCGTGTGCTGGCATATGAATTACGAGTGTCTAAATAAATGCACTCAAGGGGTGCGCAACTAGGCCTTGTTGTTATGATTTGCCCTGTTATGCAGCCGATCCTCTTTTCGGGGATACTGGCGCAAAGGTATTACACGCGTGATGTCAGGCCGAAAGCCCGTGGATCAGGCGGTTTGGTGCTCGGGTGAGCACGTTTATAAGGGCGCTGCCGTGGCCTTGTAGGGGATAGTCATACCGCGTTATCTCCTGTCCGCTCGCTGTTGTCCAAATCAGTGATTAGTCAGCGCAAGTTTGTATTACAACTTGGCTACACGAATCTCTTATCTGCGTAAGTTATCTCGTACACGTTCGGCGAGAATCGTTACCGGTGGTATGAGCGGCACGTTTGGACATAGTTCCAGTCCGCCCATCGTGAAATCTGAAATTTCTTGAAATATTGACAAAGATGGCACTGCTCTCAAATTGATAGCACTTGCCGTTTCGCCCTTTATATAAAGGCGGTTCATTGGATGGGATATTTTTGTGCCACCACTGTTAAAAAAAGTCAGTGCCACTACGCAAAAAAAAGATTGAAGTCGAGTGAAACTAAAGTTAGAAAATCGGTTGGTATTTTTCTGGCGCCATAAAAATGGCGAAAAGGCGGGGAAGGCTGAAGTGAGTCTAGGGTCGGCGCACGAGGGTTGGTGGAGGTCGTGCGCCGACCGGGTGCATCACTCTGGTGCGTGATCGCGCAGAAACACCAGATTGTCCGGCTTGGATTGTTCGGCGCTGTAGCGATAGCCTTGAACGTCGAACTGCTTGAGGGCTGCCGGATCGTTGATGCGTTCTTCGATGACGAATCGGCTCATCAAGCCACGGGCCTTTTTCGCGTAGAAGCTGATGATCTTGTACTGGCCGTTCTTCAGGTCCTTGAACTCGGTATTGATGATGCGTGCGTTCAAGGCGTTGCGCTTGACCGCCGAGAAATACTCGTTGGACGCCAGGTTGAGCAGCACGTCATCGCCCTGATCGACCAGCGCTTCGTTCAGCCATTCGCTGATGCGTGTGCCCCAGAACGCATACAAGTCCTTGCCCCGGGCGTTGGCCAGCTTGGTGCCCATTTCCAGGCGATAGGGTTGCATCAGGTCCAGCGGGCGCAGCAGGCCATACAGGCCCGAGAGCATGCGCAGGTGTTTTTGGGCGTAATCGAAATCGGCTTCGCTGAGGGTTTGCGCGTTCATGCCGGTGTACACGTCGCCCTTGAAGGCCAGCAGCGCCTGCTTGGCGTTTTCCGGGGTGAACGCAGGCGTCCAGCTGCCGAAACGCGCGGCGTTGAGCCCGCCGATCTTGTCGGAAACATGCATCAGTTCGCTGATCTGTGCCGGGGACAGCTCGCGCAATTGCAGGATCAACTCCTGGGAATGGTCGAGGTACTGCGGCTGGGTGAAGCGCTGGGTCGCCGGCGGTGTTTCATAGTCGAGGGTCTTGGCGGGTGAAATCACCATCAGCATGAAGTCGTCTCCTTTAATCGTGGCGGCGATTCTAGGGGGTTGTCGGCGTTGACTCCAGCTATCGCGTCCATAGGTGATGGCCGGTTCGCCACTACCTCTGTAGGAGCGAGCCTGCTCGCGATGGTGTGTCAGTCGACACAGCGGTGCCTGACACTCCATCGCGAGCAGGCTCGCTCCTACAAGGGTCTGTGTTGCTGCGGGAGTTGAGTCTGGATCAGCTATAGTGCCGCGCGGGTTTTGTTATGGAGACATCCCATTGCGTATCGTTTTTCTCATCTCGATCTGGCTGTTGAGCCTCGGCGCCATCGCGGCACCGGGCGATGTGGCCACGCTTGATCGCAGCACCTGGCCGGAAAAACTCGGCAACCCGACGCTGTTCGACGTGGCGTCGAGGGCCGAGATCCTCATGTTTTCCAGTGTGCTGTTGGCCAGCGAGTCGCTGGATGAACCCGCCCTGGCCCAGCGCCTGGGCTTGCGCACGATCAATCTGGAGTCGGTCAACCGGGTTCGCCAGCGTATGTGGCAGCGGCTACTGGCCAACTACAACTACGCCCAACAGAGTTGCGACCAGGATGCCTCCTTCTGTTTTCTGGTCGAAGACATGCCGACCCTGCGTGAACAGGCTGGCAAGTTCCAGGTCAGCGCAGACAGCTACTACATCAAGTGGGCCGAGCCGAGCCGTGTGTTCCACACGCAGTACCTGGACGAGCAGTTGCGCAAGGCTGCGCTGTTCCCGCAAACCAGCAGCGAAGTCGATCGTTTCGGCGACTATGAGCGCTCCGGTGACGAGATGCATGACCGGCTGTTCCTGCTGACCTTCGACAGCGCCGCCAACGCCGCGCCGGACAACACGGCCTGGCTCACCGAGTACCTGCGCAAGTCGAACATGAGCGCAACGTTCTTCGTCCTTGGCAAGGACATCCAGGCCCGTTTGGGCGAGCATTCGGTGGGCGACCTGCAAGCGACCTACTCGACCCAGTGCATTGGCATCCAGGGCTGGGAATTTCGCTCCCACAGCTATTGGCAGGGCTGGCAGGACTCGGTGCGGCGCAGCGCCGAACTGGTCAGAAGCAAACTGCCGGAGAACTACGTGCCACTGTTCCGGCCGCCCGACGGCCAGCGTCGTTCCGATGCCGAAGGCTTCTTCAAGGCTCAGGGTCTGCAGGTAGCGCTGTGGGACATCGACGCCCAGGACGGCGCCGGCAAACTCAAGGGCAACGCGAGTGCGCAACGGGTGCTGACGCTGATGCTGCTATGGCGCCACGGGGTAATCAATTTCAATGTGAAGCAGGATGGAGTGAAAACGGCGTTGCCGTGGCTGGTCACGCAAACGGCACCGGTCGGGATCGGTTGGGAGGATTGCCAGGATGCGTTTCGCTGAATCGGCCAAACCCAGTAAACATTGGGTTTTTGGCGATTTTGGAAGGGAATTTGTTGCGGGTTGACTTCCGACTGTAAACGGGTGATGGCAGTCCGCCAAGTGTTATTGGTCATTCTGAAAAATAAACTTCAAAAAAGCGTCAAAGTACTTTTTTCTGTCACACGTTTTGGAGTATTACGAAGACAGACCGCCGAAACCTGCAACACAGGTGGCGTCTTCCAAGACCCCGCATGTAGGCAGAACACTTGAGTCCCCGCAGGTGTATTCGGCAGTCACTTCGAGGCGCAGCACCGCCAAGGTATTGCGTCGAATGGCTCCCACAAAGGTGACCGAGTATGGATGATCACGGACGTAGCTCTTCTTCCAACCAGCCAATCCTTTATGTACTCGATACCAACGTATTGATTCACGATCCAAACGCGCTGCTTAACTTCGAAGAACACCACGTCGCGATCCCGATGACCGTGCTTGAAGAGCTCGACAAGCTCAAGAGCGGGCATCACAGCGTTGCCGCCGAATGCCGCCAGGCCATCCGCCTGATCGACAAGACTCTGGGCGATGCCTCACCCGAGGACGTAGAGCAGGGTGTGCCGATCCAGCGTGGCAAAAGCGGACCCAAGGGTTTGCTGTCAATTCTGATGAGCAAGCATGCCGAGCCGAACCTGATTCTGCCCGAGCACCTGAACGACAACAAAATCATCAACCAACTGATCGACCTGCATACGCGCGACCCGAAGAAGCCCGTGGTGCTGGTCACCAAAGACATCAACATGCGCCTCAAGGCGCGCGCCTGCGGGATTGCGGCCGAGGACTACAGCACCGACCAATTGGTCGACGACGTGTCCTTGCTGCCCAACGGTTACCACAACATGACCGGCTCCTTCTGGGACCGTGTGAGCAAGGTCGAAACCCGTCAGGACCACGGCCGCACCTGGCATCAGGTGCAATTGATCGACAACCTGCCGGCGGTGCATATCAATGAATTCATCATTGATGAACAGGGCTTTGTCGGCTGGATCAAGGAGATCGAAGAAGACCGCTTGCTGATCCTCGACCTGCACCAGGAACCGCTGCTGCACCAGGAAGCCTGGGGCCTGAAGCCGCGCGATATCTATCAGAGCCTGGCGTTGTACGCGTTGCTTGATCCGGACATCCACCTGGTCAACCTGTCGGGTGCCGCAGGTTCCGGTAAAACCATCCTGGCGCTGGCCGCTGCGATCGAGCAGACCATGGTCAGCAAACGTTATCGCCGCATCATCGCCACCCGCAGCGTGCAGGGCCTGGACCAGGAAATAGGCTTCCTGCCCGGCACCGAAGCGGAAAAAATGGAGCCATGGCTGGGCGCCATCACCGACAACCTCGAAGCCTTGCACATGGATGACGAAAGCACCCATGGCAGCGTCGACTACATCCTCAGCAAAGTGCCGTTGCAGTTCAAATCCCTCAACTACATCCGGGGCCGCAGCTTCCAGCAGAGCCTGATCCTGATCGACGAATGCCAGAACCTCACGCCGCACCAGATGAAAACCATCATCACCCGTGCCGGCGCCGGCTCCAAAGTGGTGTGCCTGGGCAACCTGGCGCAGATCGACACCCCTTACCTGTCCGCGACCAGCTCCGGGCTGACCTACCTCACTGAACGTTTCAAGGACTTCCCGAACGGGGTGCACATCACCCTGCAAGGGGTACCACGCTCGATCCTGGCCGAATACGCCGAAACGCATTTGTAATCCTTCACCCAAACCGGGCGGCCGCGAGGTCGCCCGGTTTTTTATGTCGGACACAAATCCTGTGGGAGCGTGGCTTGCCCGCGATGCAGGCACCGCGGTTTAACGGTCACACCGCGTTGATGCCATCGCGAGCAAGCCACGCTCCCACAGGAATCGATGTCATCGGACAATCATGCGTGCGGAAAATTGACCCGCAGGTTTACAATCGGGATTCCTGATCAGGAGTAATCCCGTGCTGACTCATCTCGATTCCCAAGGTCGCGCCAACATGGTCGACGTCACAGAAAAAGCCGTGACGTTCCGTGAGGCGACCGCCCAAGCGCTGGTGCGCATGCTGCCCGAAACCCTGCAGATGATCGTCAGCGGCGGCCACCCCAAGGGTGATGTGTTTGCCGTGGCGCGCATTGCCGGCATTCAGGCGGCGAAGAAAACCAGCGATCTGATTCCCCTGTGCCACCCGCTGATGCTGACCGGCGTCAAGGTCGAGCTCAGTGCCGAAGGCGACGATTCGGTGCGCATCGTGGCGCGCTGCAAACTGTCCGGGCAGACCGGCGTCGAGATGGAGGCCCTGACCGCTGCCAGCGTCGCCGCGCTGACCATCTATGACATGTGCAAGGCCGTAGACCGCGGCATGACCATCGAAAGCGTGCGCCTGCTGGAGAAGGTCGGCGGCAAGAGCGGGCATTTCCAGGCGGAGCAGCCATGAACGTTACCGTGAAGTTTTTCGCTCGTTATCGTGAAGCGCTGGGGCTGGACTCGGTGAAGGTCGAAGGCAACTTCGCCACTGTCGACGACGTCCGCGCGCTGTTGGCTCAACGTGACGGTGCCGAGGTGTTGTCCGAGCAAAACCTGATGTGTGCCCGCAACGAAGACCTGTGCCAGCTCGACGAGCCGGTCAGCGAGGGCGACGAAGTGGCGTTCTTCCCGACCGTGACCGGAGGCTGAGCCATGGCCATTCGTGTGCAGTCCACGCCGTTCGACCCGGGTGCCGAGGTCAACGCCATGCACGACGCCAATGTCGGCGTGGGGGCGGTGGTGAGCTTTGTCGGCTACGTGCGCGACTTCAATGACGGTCTGGACGTCGCCGGGATGTTCCTCGAACACTATCCCGGCATGACTGAAAAGGCCCTCGGCAAGATCGCCATCGAGGCCGGGCAGCGCTGGCCGCTGCTCAAGCTGGAAGTGCTGCACCGCATCGGCGCTCTGGAACCGGGCGAGCCGATTGTCTTCGTTGGCGCAGCCAGTGCCCATCGTCAGGCGGCGTTCGATGCCTGCGCCTTTGTCATGGACTACCTGAAAACCCGTGCGCCATTCTGGAAAAAAGAAAACACCAGCGACGGACCGCGTTGGGTCGAGGGGCGTGACAGTGATCATGCGGCGGCGGATCGCTGGAAGCAGTAATTCCTGCGGCGTTCTCCAGTCAGCCTTCGCGGGCAAGCCCGCTCCCACAATGGATCTGGTGAACACAAAATTTGTGTACGACACAGAACCCTGTGGGAGCGGGCTTGCCCGCGAAGAGGCCATCTGCTTCACCCAATAACTTGCTGATCCGCCACCCGACCATCGGCCGGCACGGGCTGCATTTGCCTCATTGACGATTTATACATAAAAGTCCAGTATGGAATTATAAGTACAAAAATGTTTCCACCCGTTTCAGCTTTTTCTTCTGTCTTGCCAAACCAACAACAACCGCGAGAAAACGAACATGAAGAAGTTCCCCCTCATCACCGGTCTGGCCCTGAGCCTGTTGGCGTGCAGTTCTGTGTTTGCCGCCGAGAAAACCCTGCGCATCGGCATCGAAGCCGCGTATCCGCCGTTCGCCTCGAAATCCGAAAAAGGCGAAATCGTCGGTTTCGACTACGACATCGGCAATGCCCTGTGCGCGCAGATGAAGGTCAAGTGTGTGTGGGTCGAAGGCGAGTTCGATGGTCTGATTCCTTCCCTGAAGGTGAAGAAAATCGACATGGCGCTGTCGTCCATGACCATCAACGAAGACCGCAAGAAGTCGGTGGACTTCACCCACAAGTACTATTTCACCTCGTCGCGCCTGGTGATGAAGGACGGCGCGGTGGTGGATGACCAGTACGCCAGCCTCAAGGGCAAGACTGTCGGCGTGCAGCGCGCCACCACCACCGACCGTTACGCCACCGAGGTGTTCGAGCCCAAGGGCATCAACGTCAAGCGCTACAGCAACAACGAAGAAATCTACATGGACCTGGCAGCCGGTCGCCTCGACGCGATTTTTGCCGACACCATTCCGCTCAATGACTTCCTGTCGATGCCGCGTGGCCAAGGTTATGCCTTTGTCGGGCCGGAGCTGAAAGATCCGAAGTATGTGGGCGAGGGTGCCGGCATTGCGGTGCGCAAGGGTAACACTGAGCTGGTCAGCGAGCTGAACACGGCTATTGACGGGATTCGCAGCAGTGGCGAGTACCAGAAGATTTCCGACAAGTATTTCAAGTCAGATATTTACGGCGACTGATAGATTGCCATCGCGGGCAAGCCCGCTCCCACAGTGGATCGGTGTACACCGTACCCTGTGGGAGCGGGCTTGCCCGCGATGAGGCCGGAACAATCCCTGCAAATCTTCAGCCCTTCAATTCCTTCAAATGCTTGTACACCGTCGCCCGGCCCATGTTCAGCACATTGGCCACGTAGTTCGAGGCGCTTTTGCCCTTGAACGCGCCTTCGGCGTGCAACGCCAGCACCAGTTCCCGCTTGTGGTCGCGAGTCAGCAGATTCAGGCTCAACTGGCGTTCGCGCAGCCAGGCGTGGAGGAAGGTGTTGATCCGCTCCTGCCAGTCATCGCGAAACAGTGCATCCGGTTGCGGGATCAGTTTGGTCGGCGACAGGAAAAGGTCCAGGGCGGCCTTGGCATTCTCGAACAACGAAATATTCAGGTTGATGCACAGCACCGCCAGCGGATGCCCCTCGCTGTCGCGCAAAACGGTGCTGAGGCTGCGAATTTTCTGACCATCCCAATTGAGCTTTTCGTACGGCCCGATGTTTCGTTCGCTGGCATCCTCGCTGAGCATGTCTTCCAGCGCCGAGTCGTCGCCGATTACCCGCTTGGACAGGTTGTTGGCGATGTAGTCGACCTTTTGCGTGCGCAGGTCATGCAGCACCACTTCGGCGTGGGGAAAGAACAACGTGGCGATGGCGTCGGCGATCGCGTGGAAGTTATCCAGGGACGTGTCGTCCAGGGCCGGGTCTTTTTCGGGGGCGTTCATACGGTGGAACTCCAGGCAGCGTCAGCGCCCCATCAAAGGGGCACTGAAAGTGTGCCGTAATCGGATGGGCACGTCACCTGAGGATCAGGATCAGCCGAGGCGGGCAGGGGAGAGCATTTCGGCATTCAGGCCGAAACGGCCAAGCGACTCGGGCAACGCTTCACCGCGTACCAGCGCAGCGCTGGCCTGGCCCATGGCCGGCGAAGTCTGGATGCCGTAACCACCTTGCGCCGCGACCCAGAACAGGCCAGGTACCCGTGGATCGAAACCCGACAACAGGTCGCCGTCGCTGACAAAGCTGCGCAGGCCGGCCCAGGTGCGGGTCGGGCGGCGGATGGTCAGGGTCGTGGCTTCTTCGATCTGGTAGATGCCCATGGCGATGTCCAGCTCTTCGGGCTGCACGTCGTGAGGCTCCACCGGGTCGGCGTTGGCCGGCGAGCCGAGGAACATGCCGGCATCAGGTTTCATGTAGAAGGATTCGTCGAGGCTGACCAGCATCGGCCAATGGTGGATGTCCACGCCTTCGGGGCCGGCGAAGATGAACGCGGCACGGCGTTTCGGTTGCAGGCCCAGTGGTTTCGCGCCGGCCAATTCACCGATCTTGTCGGCCCAGGCGCCGGCGGCGTTGATGATGACCGGGGCGCTGAAGGTCTGAGTGCCGGTCTGGACGTGCCATGTGCCTTGGTCGTCGCGACTCAGGCTGACGACCTCGCTGTCGGTATGCACTTCGCCCTGGTTGCGGCGGATACCGCGCAGATAGCCTTGGTGCAGGGCATCGGTGTCGATGTCGGTAGCCGTCGGATCGTAGATCGCGCCGTGGACTTTTTCCCGGCGCAGGATCGGCACCAACGCGCAGGCCTCGGCGGCGTCGAGCAATTGCATCTCCGGCACGGTGGCTTTCGCGCTCTGGTATTGCCTGTTCAGTTCATCCGGATCGCCAGTGAGATCCACGGTCATCTCGCCGCGCGGGGTCAGCAGCGGGTGTTCGCAGAAGCCAACGGGCGGGTTGTCGAAAAAGTCGCGGCTGGCCAGGGTCAATGCCCGCACTTGCGGAGTGCCGTAGGCAGCGGTGTACAGCGCCGCCGAGCGTCCGGTGGAGTGATAGGCCGGATGGGATTCGCGTTCGAGCACGATCACGCGGCTGTGCTGCGACAGCCAGAAACCGGTGGAAGCTCCGGCAATCCCGCCGCCGATGATGATGAAGTCTGCCTGGCTCATGAATGTCTCCTGTTATTGGTTTTCCCTGTAGGAGCCGGCTTGCCGGCGATGGCATCGCTGCGGTTTATCTGATGGACCGCGGCGTCTGCATCGCTGGCAAGCCAGCTCCTACAGAGGTTGTGGTGTTAGTGAGACAGGCGATAGATCGCATTGGCCAGCGCAATGTCTTCCAGGCCCAGGCCGATCGAGCGGAAGAACACGTGTCGGTCATAGTCCGGGCGCTGTACTTTTCCACTGATCAGGTCCGGCAGGTCGCCGACAATCGCGCCCTTGTCCCAGCCGTGTTGTTCGCCGGCGATCAGCATTTCGCCGGCCGAGCCCGGCGTGGTCAGGCGATAGTCGCAGAACACGTGCATGTCGTTGAGGCTTTGCGGCGGCACCTCGTGGGCACGCGGGGCGTTGGTGCTGATGGAGGTGATCAGCGCCGCTTTGTGTAAGTGAGACGGGTCGATCACCGGGCCGGGGGAGGAGGTGCAAAGCATGATCACGTCGGCGTCCGCAACGGCGGCTTCGCGACTGTCGAGGATGTTCAGGCGTGGCTCGATGTTTTTCAGCAGGCTCACGGTCTTGGCATCATCGCTCAGGTTCGGCGCGTACAGACTGATGCTCTGCCAGTCGCGCAGGCCTTTCACGTAATGCAGGTGCGCCTGGGCCACTTTGCCGCTGCCGATGATGGCAAGCCGATTGGCGGTGGGTGGCGCGAGGGCATCGACCGCTACTGCGGTGGTCGCGGCGGTGCGTGCGGTAGTCAGTTCACCGGCGTCGCACAGCAACAGCGGCTGGCCGGTCTGCGTCGACATCAGCAGCGTCCACGCGGTCACCAATGGCCCCTGTTCACGGACAATGTAGGGCGAAGTCTTGATCCCGTACACGCCGTCTTCGGCCAACACACCCAGGTAGTTGATGAAGTCGCCGGCACCCTGTGGGAACTCCACCAGTTGCTGCGACGGTTGCACTGCCTGCCCGCACGCCAGGTCACGGAACATGTTGCGCAGGATCTGCGGTACGTCGACTTGCGCCAGCAACTCGCGAGCCTGGTTCTGGGTGATCACTTGGGGCGTGCTGGACATGGTCGGCTCCGGGATGGAAATTAAACTAATTTGTCTATTATGGACTTTTAGTTGTATCAGACAATATCCAGGCGAAAAAAAAGCGCAGTCCGTTTCCGGCTGCGCTTGTCTTTTCAGCGTCGTTTAATGAGGGCGCTTGCGCTCAACCGCCCGCAACAGATGCGTCGGTGGTGTCTCACAGCTGATCTTGCGTCCCAGTTTTTCCTCGATGGACGGTAACTGGTAGGAGTCGTCTTCACCGGCAAAACTGATGGACACGCCATCGGCACCAGCGCGACCGGTACGCCCGATGCGGTGCACGTAGTCGTCCGGCACTTCCGGCAGGGTGAAGTTGATCACGTGGCTGATGCCGTCGATGTGGATGCCGCGACCGGCCACGTCGGTGGCGACCAGAACGCGGATCTTGCCTTCGCGGAAGCCTTCCAGGGTCTTGATGCGCTTGTGCTGCGGCACGTCGCCGGACAGTTGCGCGGCGTTGATGCCGTCGCGTACCAGGCGCTCTTCGATGCGTCGCACTTCATCCTTGCGGTTGGCGAAGACGATGACCCGCTCCCAACCGTTGTCGTTGACCAGGTTGAAGAGCAGTTTGTACTTGTCGGCACCGGCCACCGCGTAGATGTGCTGTTCGACGTTTTCGTTGGCCACGTTCTGCGACTCGATCTCGACGATCGACGGGTCGGTGGTCCATTGCTTGGCCAGGTTCATCACGTCTTCGGTGAAGGTCGCGGAGAACAGCAGCGTCTGGCGCTCGGATTTCGGCGGCGTCTGGCGAATGATCTGGCGCACTTGCGGGATGAAGCCCATGTCGAGCATGCGGTCGGCTTCGTCCAGCACCATCACTTCGACCATGTCCAGGTGCACGTCGCCGCGCTGGTTGAAGTCCAGCAGGCGGCCCGGCGTGGCCACGAGGATGTCGCAGTGACGGGCTTCGAGATGCTTGAGCTGCTTGTCGAAGTCCATGCCGCCGACGAACGTCATGACGTTGAGGCCGGTGTACTTGGTCAGGTCGGCGGCGTCCTTGGCGATCTGCACCACCAGTTCGCGGGTCGGCGCGATGATCAGCGCCCGCGGCTCACCCATGTAGCGCTCTTTCGGCGGCGGGGTTTGCAGCAACTGGGTGATGATCGAGACCAGGAACGCAGCGGTTTTGCCGGTACCGGTCTGGGCGCGGCCGATGGCGTCTTTGCCCGCGAGGGTAAAACCCAGCACCTGGGCCTGGATCGGCGTGCAATACGGGAAGCCCAGGTCCTGGATGGCGTGCATCAGTTCGGGGGCAAGCTTGAAATCGTGGAAGCGGGTTTTGCCTTCCTGAGGCTCGACGACGAAGTCTTCGAGTTTCCATGGGATGACCGGCGCCTTGGGCTTGGGTTCGCGGCGCGGTTTGGCGGGTTTCGGCGTTTCGCTGAGCGGCTGCTCCGGGGCTGTCACTGCCGCAGGCTGGACAGCGTTTGCGGTCTTCGGCTCATGCCTGGGTGCCGTCGTGGTCGTGGCCCGTTCGGACGGATTGCCGTCGGTGCGGTGGCCGGGAGCGTGAGACGCAGCGCTGGGAACTGGCGCGAGTTGCTCAGTCTCGCTTTTACCGAACATTTTCTTGAGTGCTTTGAGCACGGTCATCTCATCAATTGGTTAAGGAATGTACGCCGGCCAGTGTAATGCAAGAATCGGGCGCGGCGTAGGGGGATGGATCAAAGGGTGTTTTTAAACATCAGTGTTCAGCGCAGGCGCTCGGTGAGCCAGGCGCCGATATCGCGAATTTCCTCGGGTAACACTTCGTGACCCATTGGGTATTCCTGCCATGTCACGGTGACACCATGCCGCTTCAGATGCTCGTAGGCACTGCGTCCCATCGAGTTCTGCACCACATCGTCGTACTGGCCGTGCATCGACAGCGCCGGAATTCGCTGCTGGCTGGCGGACAGTTCCAGTTCGTCGCTGAAGGTCGGTGCATAAGTAGAAAGGGCAACTACGCCACCCAGTGGTCCCTGCCATTTCACAAACGCCGTGTGGAATACCACCGCACCGCCCTGGGAAAAGCCTGCCAGGAAAATCCGCGAGGCGTCTATTCCGATGGCCTTCTGGGCTTCGATCAGTTCGATGATCCAGTTGGCCGACTCTTCGAGTTGTTCGCGATTGATCGCGCGCGCCGGGCTCATGGCCAATATGTCGTACCAGCTCGGCATCTCGTAGCCGCCGTTGATGGTGACGGCGCGGGTCGGTGCCTGGGGCAAAACGAAGCGGGTACTCAGCAGGCTTTCCTGCAGCGCTTCGGCCACCGGCAGGAAGTCATAGCGGTCGGCACCCAGGCCATGCAGCCAGATAACGCAGGCGTCTGCGGTCTTGACGGGTTCAAGAATCAAGGGGTTGGTCATGGCTGCTCCAAAAATGTGCGTGCGCTCTCATTGAGTGCGAGGGCTGTGTGCGTGTCTGGTTGATCAGTTACGAAGATGTCGCAAGGTTACAAGTTTTGCTATTGACCTGCAGCTGAACCGCTTCGGAGAGCGGTGTGGTACGGGCTTTGCTATGGCGAAGTCTGTATGAAAAATCCCACGTCTGTCGGTAACACTATCAGGCCAAGGTTATTAGTGGGATTGAAAAAAATCCGGTGATGGATGTTCGCCAAGGGCCGCTACGGGGCTTCGCGAACGTGAAAGGGCTACAGCCCGTTCGGCCGCCTGGTGAGAGTGAGTTTTCCATGATGTGGATTTTCTCCTACTAGACTCATAGCTAACGTCTTACGTCGGTTGACCCCAAAACAAGCCAACTCGGGTCGACTACGCCTCATAAGGGTGCGACAGGACTCACGCTCCGACACAACAAGAGCAAAACTGGAGGTTTGAATGAAGATGTTGAAATCCACCCTGGCTATCGTGACTGCAGCCGCAGTACTCGGTGTCAGCGGGTTTGCCCAGGCGGGTGCAACCCTGGATGCAGTGATGAAGAAAGGTTTCGTGCAGTGTGGCGTCAGCGATGGTCTGCCAGGCTTCTCGGTTCCGGATTCCACCGGCAAGATCGTCGGTATCGATGCTGACTACTGCCGTGCAGTAGCGGCCGCTGTCTTCGGCGACGCGACCAAGGTCAAGTTCAGCCAGTTGAACGCCAAGGAGCGCTTCACCGCGCTGCAGTCCGGCGAAATCGACATCTTGTCGCGCAACACCACCATGACCAGCTCCCGTGACGCTGGCATGGGTCTGAAATTCCCTGGCTTCATCACTTACTACGACGGCATCGGCTTCCTGGTAAACAACAAGCTGGGCGTGAAGAGCGCCAAGGAACTGGACGGTGCAACCATCTGCATCCAGGCCGGTACCACCACCGAGCTGAACGTTTCCGACTACTTCCGCGGCAACGGCCTGAAGTACACCCCGATCACTTTCGACACCTCCGATGAAAGCGCCAAGTCGCTGGAATCCGGTCGTTGCGACGTACTGACCTCCGACAAGTCCCAGCTGTTCGCCCAGCGCAGCAAGCTGGCTTCGCCGAAGGATTACGTGGTTCTGCCGGAAACCATTTCCAAGGAACCTCTGGGCCCGGTCGTGCGTAATGGCGACGACGAGTGGCTGGCCATCGTGCGCTGGACTGGCTACGCCATGCTCAACGCTGAAGAAGCCGGCATCACTTCGAAGAACGTCGAAGCCGAAGCCAAGGGCACCAAGAACCCTGACGTTGCCCGTCTGCTGGGTACCGACGGTGAATACGGCAAAGACCTGAAAGTGAAGAAAGACTGGGTCGTGCAGATCATCAAGCAAGTAGGCAACTACGGCGAAGTGTTCGAGAAAAACCTCGGCAAGGACACCCCGCTGGAAATCGACCGCGGGCTGAACGCTCTGTGGAACGCTGGCGGCATTCAATACGCACCACCAGTGCGCTGATGGTTCTGTCACCCGGTGGGCCAACCACCGGGTGATGTTCTGTTCCATTATTTGCGGGGCACTTCATGCAAAATTCAATCGGCGCACCAAAGCAGAGGCTCAGCCTCAGCGATCCGAAAGTGCGTGCGTGGCTATTCCAGATCATCACCATTGTCGCGGTGGTCTCGATGGGCTGGTATCTGTTCGATAACACCCAGACCAACCTGCAACACCGGGGCATTACCTCCGGTTTCGACTTTCTGGAGCGCAGTGCCGGTTTCGGCATCGCTCAACACCTGATCGACTACACCGAAGCGGACACTTACGCCCGCGTGTTTGTCATCGGTCTGCTCAATACCTTGCTGGTGACTTTCATCGGCGTGATCCTGGCAACGATCCTCGGTTTCATCGTCGGTGTGGCGCGGCTGTCGAAGAACTGGATCATCGCCAAGCTGGCGACGGTGTACGTGGAAGTCTTCCGCAACATTCCGCCGCTGCTGCAGATCCTGTTCTGGTACTTCGCGGTATTCCTGACCATGCCGGGGCCGCGCAACAGCCATAACTTCGGCGACACCTTCTTTGTCAGCAGTCGTGGCCTGAACATGCCGGCGGCGTTGATGGCGGACGGTTTCTGGCCATTTGTGATCAGCATCGTGGTGGCCATCGTCGCCATCGTGCTGATGAACCGCTGGGCGACCAAACGCTTCGAAGCCACCGGTGTGCCGTTCCACAAGTTCTGGGGCGGCCTGGCGCTGTTCCTGGTGATCCCGGCGCTGTGCGCATTGGTCTTCGGCGCACCGGTTCATTGGGAAATGCCGAAGCTGCAAGGCTTCAACTTCGTCGGTGGCTGGGTGCTGATCCCGGAACTGCTGGCGTTGACCCTGGCCCTCACGGTGTACACCGCGGCGTTCATCGCCGAGATCGTCCGTTCGGGCATCAAGTCGGTCAGCCACGGCCAGACCGAGGCGGCGCATTCCCTCGGCCTGCGCAACGGCCCGACCTTGCGCAAGGTGATCATCCCGCAAGCCCTGCGCGTGATCATCCCGCCGCTGACCAGCCAATACCTGAACCTGGCGAAGAACTCCTCGCTGGCGGCCGGTATCGGTTATCCGGAAATGGTCTCGCTGTTCGCCGGGACCGTGCTCAACCAGACCGGCCAGGCGATCGAGGTGATTGCGATCACCATGAGCGTGTATCTGGCGATCAGTATCAGCATTTCCCTGCTGATGAACTGGTACAACAAGCGCATTGCGCTGATCGAGCGGTAAGGAAAAGCGCATGAGCACTCATACTTTCAAACCTGACATGCCTCCACCGAGCAGCAGCATCGGTGTGGTGGCGTGGATGCGCGCGAACATGTTCTCCAGCTGGCTCAACAGCCTGCTGACCCTGTTTGCGTTCTACCTCATCTACCTGGTGGTGCCGCCGATCCTGCAGTGGGCCATCCTCGACGCCAACTGGGTCGGCACGACCCGCGCCGACTGCACCAAGGAAGGCGCCTGCTGGGTGTTCATCCAGCAGCGTTTCGGCCAGTTCATGTACGGCTACTACCCACCGGTATTGCGCTGGCGCGTGGACCTGACGGTGTGGCTGGCGATTGTCGGCGTGGCGCCGTTGTTCATCTCGCGCTTTCGCCATAAAGCGGTGTACGGGCTGAGCTTCCTGGTGCTGTACCCGATCATTGCCTGGTGCCTGCTGCATGGCGGCGTATTGGGTCTGGACGCCGTGGCGACCAGCCAGTGGGGCGGCCTGATGCTGACCCTGGTGATCGCCACCGTCGGCATCGCCGGTGCGCTGCCGCTGGGGATTGTCCTGGCGCTGGGCCGTCGTTCGAACATGCCGGCGATTCGTGTGGTCTGCGTGACCTTCATCGAATTCTGGCGCGGCGTGCCGTTGATCACGGTGCTGTTCATGTCCTCGGTGATGCTGCCGCTGTTCCTGCCTGAAGGCATGAACTTCGACAAGCTGCTGCGGGCCCTGATCGGCGTGATCCTGTTCCAGTCGGCCTACGTGGCCGAAGTGGTGCGCGGTGGTCTGCAAGCGATTCCCAAGGGGCAGTACGAAGCGGCCGCGGCGATGGGCCTCGGTTACTGGCGCAGCATGGGCCTGGTGATTCTGCCGCAAGCCCTGAAGCTGGTGATCCCCGGCATCGTCAACACCTTCATTGCGCTGTTCAAGGACACGAGCCTGGTGATCATCATCGGCCTGTTCGACCTGCTCAACAGCGTCAAGCAAGCCGCCGCCGACCCGAAATGGCTGGGCATGGCCACCGAAGGCTATGTGTTCGCCGCCCTGGTGTTCTGGATTTTCTGTTTTGGTATGTCGCGCTATTCCATGCATCTGGAACGCAAGCTCGACACAGGCCACAAGCGCTGAAGCGCCGTACCTAATTTAGGAAGTTCTTTTATGAGCGAAGCAAATAAAAAGCCTGTGAGCCCTGAAGGCATTATTCAGATGCAGGGCGTGAACAAGTGGTACGGCCAGTTCCACGTGTTGAAAGACATCAACCTCAACGTCAAGCAGGGCGAGCGTATCGTCCTGTGTGGCCCATCGGGTTCGGGCAAGTCCACCACCATCCGCTGCCTCAACCGTCTGGAAGAGCACCAGCAGGGCCGCATCGTGGTCGATGGCGTGGAACTGACCAACGACCTCAAGCAGATCGAAGCGATCCGCCGTGAAGTCGGCATGGTGTTCCAGCACTTCAACCTGTTCCCGCACCTGACCATCCTGCAGAACTGCACGCTGGCACCGATGTGGGTGCGCAAGATGCCCAAGCGCAAGGCCGAGGAAATCGCCATGCACTACCTGGAACGCGTACGCATTCCGGAGCAGGCGCATAAATACCCGGGGCAACTGTCCGGCGGCCAGCAGCAGCGTGTTGCGATCGCCCGCGCGCTGTGCATGAAACCGAAAATCATGTTGTTCGACGAACCGACTTCGGCGCTCGACCCGGAGATGGTGAAGGAAGTGCTCGACACCATGATCGGCCTGGCCGAAGACGGCATGACCATGCTCTGCGTAACCCACGAAATGGGCTTCGCCCGCACCGTGGCCAACCGCGTCATCTTCATGGACAAGGGCGAAATCGTCGAACAGGCTGCGCCGAACGACTTCTTCGACAACCCGCAGAATGAGCGTACCAAGCTGTTCCTGAGCCAGATTCTGCATTGATCGAACCCTGGCGCTGAAATAAACCCGGACCGAGTTCCGGGTTTATTTTTGCCTGCGATTCCTGCCCATGGAACGGATACACCACCTACCGCCCCTGTAGGAGCTGGCTTGCCAGCGATGGCGATTTCCCATTCGGCATCTCCAGTGAATGATCCACCGCTTTCGCTGGCAAGCCAGCTCCTACACGGGGGTTGTGTGGTGGTCGTTAGCTGACTAACATGTCAGAAAATTCATCCTATGATTGGATGAAAGGGCGAACTCCATGTCTGAAATCTCTCCACTGGTAAAACGATCCCTGGTCGATCAGGCCCTGGACCAACTGCGCCAGCGCATCAACCAAGGTGCCTGGACTGTGGGCCAGCGTTTGCCCACCGAACCCGAGCTGTCCGCCGAGCTGGGCATCAGCCGCAACACCGTGCGCGAAGCCATGCGCGTGCTGGCGTTTTCCGGGTTGATCGAAATCCGTCAGGGTGACGGCAGTTATCTGCGGGCGGTGGTCGATCCGCTCGATACCTTGAAGGCGCTGTCCCGTTGCTCCCTTGAGCAGGCCCGGGAAACCCGGCACATCCTTGAAGTCGAGGCCATTGGCCTGGCAGCCATGCGCCGCACCGATGAAGACCTTGTGGCATTGCGCGAGGCCCTGGGTGTCAGCGGCAGCCACTATCACGGTGATCTCGATACCTACATCGCCTGCGATCTGGTGTTCCACCGCCGGTTGGTGGACGCCGCGCACAATCCGACCCTCAGCGAGTTGTATCGCTATTTCTCCAGCATCGTCGGCGCGCAGTTGCGCCAGACCCTGAGCATCGTCCCGCGCCGTCAGGAAGTGTTCGACCTGCACATCGAATTGCTCGATGCCGTCGAACAACGCGACCCTGAGCGGGCCAAATCCCTGTCGAGGCAGTTGATCAATGAACCTTGAAACCGATAAGCCGATGCCGCGCAGTGATCTATCCACAGCCCCGAAACGTTCGGCCGAGCTGGAAGAACTGCTGATCGACGCCGAAGCCGATGACGAACAGGTCCAGCAAACCCACCCGGTTCTACGCCGGCCGTGGCTGTTGCTGCTGGGCCTGGTTCTGGTGGCGCTGAACTTGCGTCCGGCGCTGTCGAGCATGGCGCCGATGCTCAGTGAAGTGTCGAAGTCCCTTGGCTTGTCTGCATCGCAGGCCGGTTTGCTGACGACGCTGCCGGTGCTTTGCCTCGGCCTGTTTGCGCCATTGGCGCCGGTGCTGGCGCGTCGTTTCGGTGCCGAGCGGGTGGTGCTGGGCATTCTGCTGACCCTGGCGGGCGGGATTATCCTGCGCAGTTCGTTCGGTGAGATCGGCCTGTTTGCCGGCAGCGTGCTCGCCGGTGCCAGCATCGGCGTGATCGGCGTGTTGCTGCCAGGCATCGTCAAGCGCGATTTCCCGAAACAGGCCGGGACCATGACCGGCGTCTACACCATGGCCCTGTGCCTGGGCGCGGCGATGGCGGCGGGTGCGACCGTGCCGCTCAGTGAGCATTTCGATAAAAGCTGGGCGCTGGGCCTGGGCTTCTGGGTCATTCCGGCATTGGTCGCCGCGCTGTTCTGGTTGCCGCAAGTCGGCCAGAAGCACGGTTCGCACAACGTCGCCTACCGCGTGCGCGGATTATTGCGTGACCCGCTGGCCTGGCAGGTGACCCTGTACATGGGCCTGCAATCGTCCCTGGCCTACATCGTGTTCGGCTGGTTGCCGTCGATCCTGATCGGTCGCGGGCTGAGCCCGACCCAGGCCGGCCTGGTGCTGTCGGGATCGGTAATCGTGCAACTGGTCAGCTCCCTGGCCGCGCCATGGCTGGCGACACGCGGCAAGGATCAGCGCCCGGCGATCGTGATCGTGATGGCGCTGACCCTCGCTGGTCTGTTCGGTTGTCTGTATGCGCCGATCGACGGCTTGTGGGGCTGGGCGATCGTGCTGGGGTTGGGACAGGGTGCCACGTTCAGTCTGGCATTGACCCTGATCGTGCTGCGCTCGCGGGACTCTCATGTCGCGGCGAACCTGTCGAGCATGGCCCAGGGCTTCGGTTACACGTTGGCGTCCATGGGGCCGTTCGCAGTCGGTATCGTGCATGACTGGACCGGCGGCTGGACGGCGGTGGGCTGGATCTTCGGCGTTATCGGCCTGGGTGCGATCATCGCCGGACTGGGTGCCGGACGAGCGCTGTATGTGCAAGTCGACAGTGAGAAAACTCAGCCGTGACGCACGTCTATAAATAGACAATCTCCAGGGTCGCGGAACCGTCGAGTATTGCATCGTCACTCAGGTCCAGCGTCGATGTGGGGGCAATGATGGTGACGAGAGTGACCCGACTGCTCAGGTTCCTGATCGCGACGGGACCGGCGGTGCTGCCCGCCACATCGGTGAAGCCCAGATAGCTTCTGGCGGCGATCGGTATGCGGCTGGACCTGGATGAACTCCACGCCCGCCCTCCAGTGGTGGAGTCGGTTCGATACACCTGCGGCACAGCGTCCACTATGGTGCTGGCGGGATCGAAGTACAGCGAATGCAGACCGATCCTGTTGCCGCTTCGGTCGTAGTTCAGGCCATAGTAGATCTCACTGTTGACGATGGCCGAGCCTTCGCGGTTGTCGCGCATTTTCAATGCAAAACGGGCAGCTGTGTTGCAGCTGATGTTGAGGTCGAGGGACTCGTCACGCAGTTGCGTCCTTTTGTCGACGTTCAGGTCCTGCCGGGAGATTTTTCCGTAGTCGACAAGACCGTTGTTGGAAAAGATCGGGGTGCAGGCGACCGGAGTGATGAGGCCGTTGACTGTCAGGTCCACGGTAGACGCCGCCAGGGCGCAAGTCGCCGCGCTCACCATTAGCGCGACAGTCACGGTCATAGGGATACGCTTCATCGTTAAATTCCTTTTTGAGAAGAAGGTATAGGTGCTGAACCACCCGTTCATTCAAGTAACGAATGGTTCAGCACCTTGGTACTTAGAGGTATTTCACTTCGAACGTCGCGGAGCCATCAATGGTGACGTCTGTCTTCAGGGTCAGCTCTTTGGCTGGGGCAATGTAGGTGTCGATCTCAAAATCAAAGGTGACATCTTTTGCATCAATCGGTGCGCTGCCGCCTGTAGCGGCAACGGACAGAAGCCATCCCGCTTGAGCGTCGCCTGCTTTCACCCAGGTTGTTCCGCCGTCGTTTGATTTGATTGCGTCCAGCGCAGTTGCCCCTTCTTTGACTTGCACGACTTTGGGGAAAAAGAAGCCCAACTTTTCGTCGTCAGGGGTCAGACCAAGGCCAAACCAGTCACCAATTGATGTGCCGGGTTGATTGTCAATTGGATTCAGTGCGAACTTGGTCGCAGCATCACAGTTTACGACCAGTTGAATCGGATCGGACCCTACCAGCGTATTGATGTCTTGGTTAAGGTCTCCTGACGAGATCTTGCCGATTTCAATGTCACCGCCGCCGGTGAAGGAGGGCGTGCAAGCGACTGGCGTGATGATGCCTGTAACCGTCAGATCGGTGCTCGACGCTGCGAGAGCAAAAGGTGCAGCACTGATCAGTGCTGTTGTGGTGAGTGCTGCGAAGTACTTTTTCATCGGTGAAACTTCCTTGCTGTTGTTGACCTTGAATGGCCCGGGGCGCGAGATTGCACCGCGTATTCCACAAGGTCGGATGGGTGTTACGGGTAAAGAATTTCGATCGTCCCTGAGCCGTCGAGGTGAACGGCGGTGCTCAGGTCCAGGCTTGTGGTGGGGGCGATGACGGCATCGACCGTCACCGTGGTGGTGAGGTTCTGGATCCAGGCCGGGCCGGCGGTGCTGGCGGCACTGTCGGTAAAGCCCAGGTAGCTTTTCCCGGCGATCGGTATGGGGTTCGAGCTGGAGCTGCTCCAGGCCGCGCCCTGGGTGGTGGAGTCGGTCCGGTACACGCGGGCAAAACTGTCCGCGCTGGCGTTGGCGGGATCGACATTCAACGAGTACAGGCCAATCTTGTTGCCGTGGTTATCCAAGTTCAGCCCGTAGTAAATCTCGCTGTTGACCGTTGCCGTGCCTGGGCGGTTGTCATGCATGACCAGGGCAAATTTCGCAGGGGCATCGCAGTCAACCCGCAGGGTTAGATCCTTGGGAGGCAGCCGGGTGCTCTTGTCGGGGTTCAGATCGTTTTTCGATAGCTGGTCGAAATCCACCTGGCCACCATTGGACAATTCCACGTTGCACGCGGTGGGCGCGAAACTGGCGCGCAGGGTTATTTCCCTTGAGCGGCCCATAGCGACCGCGTCGAACAGACCGCTGGCTTCCCAGACCACGGCATCACGTACCTGCAAGGCTTTTTCCTGCGCCCAGGCCGTCAGTTCCAGTTGCGCCGACAGGCTTTGACCTTGCACCGCCACACCGCCCCGAACCGGAACCAGTGCTTGCTGTGGTCGCCAAAGCAGACTCGGAGCGGTTTCTTCGGGTACTTGGCCGACGGCGGAAATCAGGCCCAGGTCCACTGCTTGCCCATCGAGCTGGGCCTCACTCATGCGCAGGGCATAGCTGCCGTGTTCGGCAAAGCGAAAGCGCTCGGCGGTCGCGGCGGCGATGGCGCGGTAGAACAGGGTCATGTCAGCGGGTTGGCTGCAGCTCAGGTTCAGGCTCAACCGCTGCACTCCCAGGGTCAGCTCCTGGGAGGCAGGGGTGTGAAGCGCCCGATTCACGACGCCGAAGTCAACGTCCGGCTGACTCAGGGTGAGTTGGCACTCATCGGCGAACGCCCAGGCCTGTGGCGCAAGTGCGTTCGACATCAAGGTGCCGAGTACCAACAGCAGCGGGTGGGAAAGCTTCATGGGGGTCATCCTCAAAGGGCCCTGCACTGGGCGGCGGCGGTCTCGTAATACACCTGGGCATTGGCCTTGGCCGGCAGTTCGAAACGCAGTTCGCAACGCTCGAGCCCCGGTGCGGTTATCCACAGGTCAGGGGTGTCGAGGGCGTTGGGGAGGAACACCAGTCCGCCTTCCTGGGCGAGCGTGACGAACTCACCGTTTGCGGTGCTGACCGTCGCGCCACGGGGCAGGGGTAGACCGTTGTCCGTGGTGACTTTGAGCAGGGCTCGTCGAGTCAACGCGACGCCGAAGTGGACTTTGTCGACGGCTCCACGCCCGGCGGTAACCACGGCCAGTCCGTTGTTGATATCGAGGTTGCGTGGCAGCGAGCGGGTGTCGACTTCTACCGGACTGCGGCCATAGGCGCTTAATTGAGGAACCACGGCGTGACCTTGCCAGTCAGTCCAGACCGGACCGCTGGGGGTCGAGACCTTGATCGCGCTTTCGTCGCCAACCGAGAGCAGCGCGAAGGTGTCCCGTACGGCGTATGGCGATAACGTCAGGCCGTCGCCGTGCAGCACGACGCCGCCACGGGCGCCCACCTGGTAGCTGGAGCGTTCGGCATCGGAGCGGGTGTAGTTCAAGTCCAGTTGGCTGTAGCGCGGCAGCAGGGAAACCCCCGCCGAGGACTGCACTTGTTTGTCTCGTGTGTCGTGCTCGACACCGACCCGGTAACTCAGCTGGTCGTTGACCTGTTCGTTCAAGCCGACACCGCTGCGGTATTCGCCAGCGGAACTGCGTAGCCAGGTGCGCGCCCGGCGACTTTCACCCAGTGGAATGCTCAAGCTCAGGTAAACGCTGTCGTCGTTGCGTTGGGTGCCGCTGACTTGCCATTGCGCGCTGGCCGACACCGATACGCCGCCGATCTGCGTGCCCCAGGACGCCAGGGCGCGGCTGCTGTTTTGTCCGTCGAATGTCGTTGAGTGATTGAGGCCGCTGCTGAACGCGCCAAACCCGGGATGTGACCAGGCCAGCGACAGGCTCTGCTGATCGCGGTAACGCGACTGGCTGCGTTCTGATTGAGTATCGAACACCGCTTCGGACAGTTCGTGATAGCCGAAGGTCCGGTGCGAGGTTCCGGCAGTGATCGACCACTGCTCACCCAGGCGCTGCGAAACATTCAGGTCGGCCTGAAGCCCTTTGCCGGCCTGGCGGGTACTCGTATCGGCCGCTTGCAGGGTGGTCTGGATCTGTGTGGCGGGCCCTGGCAGCACGCTCAGGCCGGCGCCCGCGGCGCGGTAGTCGGCGGCGCCCGTGGCGCCGGTGCTGAGCAGGACATCAGGGTTGAGTGCTGCGCTCCAGCCGCCGCTGATCACCCAGGGTTCGCCGCTCTGTGCATTGCCGAGATTGCGTACCTGGCCGGCGGCCAGGGAAAAGCCGGGCGTTGGCAGGCCAATACCGAGCATGGCGACAGGGACCGTGAAGCGTTGCTCGCTGCCATCCGCTTCCTTGACGGTGACTTCAACATCGGAGCGACTGTCGAGCCGACGCACATCACTCAGGGAAAACGGTCCTGCCGGCACCACTGTCGAGTGGATCAGCGAACCCTTCTGACGAATTTCGATCCGGGCCTGGCTGCGGGCTATCCCTTCGATGGGATTGCCTCGGCCTTCGACCTGGAGCGCCTGCTCGGTCATGACCTGCACGCCGGTGATCTGCGCACCGGAAAGTACCGGGTTGTAGAGATTGATCTGGCCTGCTTGAAACACAGTCTCATGGCTGGCAAAAGTGCGCTGGGCGTAAGCTGCCAGGTGAGCGCTACGCGACTCATCGTTATTCCAGGTATGCACCTGACGACTGCGCACAATCCAGTCTCCGGCATTGAAACCGACTTCGGTATTGGCCGAGAGGTAGCGGTTCGATTGATCGCCGTATTGGCTGTGAAGGCTATTGACGTCGTAGTTGAACAGCCCGGCAACACCGCCGGTTTGATAACCGGAGATATCCCGGACCACCGGACGTATCCCCTGGGTGGGCACGATCAGGGACAGGCCGAGGTTGGCCGGGTCCTGTTCGATTCGGGCTTGCGGCCAGGTGGCGAGTACATCGAAACAGCCTTTGTCGTTGGCCGGAACCGATGGCTCGCTCAGGTTCGCCGCATCGAGCAGGGCGCGGTCAAGGCACAGGTCGCCCTCCCGGTTGAACGTGACGTCGACCCGGCCACGGCGCAGGCCATTGACCGTGAGGGTGATCGGGTGTCGGCCAGCGGTGAAGTTCGGTGCGGCCAGCAGTTGGGTTGCGAGACTGGGGTCGATACCGCGTTGACTCAGCATTTTCTGGTCGAACGAAGCAGGCAACGCAGCTGCATTGACGTCTTTCGCATTGGCCTGGAGCCCTGTCAGCACGTTGCCCAGCAGCAAAACCATGCCGGTCCGGACTCGCGACGGATAAGGGTACGTGCTGGCCGACCGAATCGCAGGCATGGCTTTGCCATCACGGTATTTCAATACGGTGTTCATGAGGTT
Source organism: Pseudomonas sp. S2_H10 (assembly GCF_054668285.1). Classification (NCBI taxonomy): domain Bacteria; kingdom Pseudomonadati; phylum Pseudomonadota; class Gammaproteobacteria; order Pseudomonadales; family Pseudomonadaceae; genus Pseudomonas; species Pseudomonas sp. S2_H10. The sequence continues at coordinate 2,509,614 of NZ_CP162754.1, read as the reverse complement.
CACTTGGGTTCTGTCCGGGTGCCGGCGCGATCCGCTACGGTTCCCGTCACACATGTGGCGACGGCAAAGTTGGCCGTCACGTTGAGAACTCGACGCCTGCCTTTCTATGCAGGGCGCTATGGATGCTGGCTAGAGGGCGAGCGGTGCGTCATAGGCTGGCACCGCAAAGCCATAGACGGTCGCCGGATGAATTCGAACCTGGGCGGCAGCCTTTGCAGAAACCGCAACGCTGATCTGGTCACCGGGCAGTACGTAGGTCCGCGGGAGCATCGCAGCGTTGCCGGAGGGCAGCAGTTGTACTTCCTGAGCCAGTCGCACGACATAAGGTGTTTCGTTGCGTACGGTCAGTTGACCATCCTGCAGCGACCATTTCAGATCGGTCCACGGTGTGCGGTTGAGCGCCAGGCCTGCGGGGTGAAGGATGATCGGCAGGTTCTGGCGCACCGTCACGCCCACACGGGCATGCCCGGCTTCGGCGGCCGGCTTGTTCTGGGGGATGCCTTCAAAGATCACCCGCTTCAAACGCTGTGTGAGCAGGGGCTTTTCCGACTGCAGGATAAAACGCACCAATTGCGTTTTGGAGGCTTCAACGCGCGCCAGTGGCGGCGTCACGAACACCAGTGACTCGGCATCTTCGGGAATGTTTTCGATGGTGATGTGCAGCAGTGCCAGGCTGGCATCGGTGTTGGTCACGGATACGGCGGTTTCGCCGGTTGCTTCATTGACGATGACCACGGAGGTGTCGGGCACCATGCCGTCGGCGTAGGCCGGTGCAGTCAGTAACAGGGCGCACGCGCCGATCCCCGTATGGGTCAGGCGGCGCACTTGCTTCAACAATGTCGTCTTGATGTTTCTCATTGAAAATTCCGGATAAAAGACGCTTGGCATGGCTCGGGATACAAGTAACGCACCGGTTCCGTAAGTACGAATCCAGTGCGCTGTTAATGGTGTCGTACTCATGCAGTCGATAGCCTGTCAGTGAGTGAACTTAGTTCTGTGCAGGTACGACGGACTATTTGGTGCGGGGAAATTTAGCGGGATGGCGCAGCGGAATGAATACAACTAATACGAAAGGACGGCGGGGCGTGTATGAATAAGTATTGCGGACTACGTAGCGTTTTCTATGGTTTGTAGTTTTGCTGTGTAGTCTCTTTTGCGCTGCGGCGTAGGAAGCATCTGATTGTTAAATGGGCAAAGGGAAATCCCTTTGAATACATTGAGGAGGCGGAGCTGGAATATTATCGGAGGTGTTGTGGAAGTAGGAATAACGGCGCTATTTTCCGCGCTTTCTCCCTACCAACAGGAGGTATCCCACAATGCGAGTCGTTATTGCTGACGACCATTCTGTCGTTCGTGTCGGGCTGCGCATACTCATCAACGCCAGCAGGCAATGTGTGATCGTCGGTGAGGCGGACAGTGCAGACAGCCTGATGAAACTTCTTTCAAGTACGCCCTGCGATCTGCTGATCACTGACTTCTCCATGCCGGGAGGGAAACAGGCCGACGGATTGAAAATGTTGGGTACGATTCAACGTGAATACCCCGGCTTGCCGATCATTCTGGTGACGATGTTTACCAGTGTGGCCACGGCAAGGGCGGCGTTGGATAAAGGGGTAATGGCCATCGTCGCCAAAACCGCATCGGCGACTGAGTTGCCCTTGGCGATCAATAAAGTGAAAAACGGGCATCGCTACCTCAGTGGGTCACTGCGCACATTGCTGGTCAATACCCGCAATCAGCTACACGAATCGCCGCTGTCGGCCAAAGAGCATGAAGTGGTTCGCATGCTCGCCAGCGGGATGACCGTCAGCGAAATCGCCAGTCATTTCAAACGCAGCGTGTCGACCATCAGTAAACAGAAAAGCATGGCCATGCACCGGCTGGGTATTTCCACCAACGTTGATCTTTTTACTTACGCCCGGGATAGCGGAATGTCGTACTGAAATGACGAGAACGGACATCACGTTATTTTCATTATGAATGCCAATAGTGTTCGGTGCATTTGAGGGTTATCGTGCAGGCCAATCTTTCGTAGCTATTGTGCATAATCAGGGGAACCCGTAAATGAGTGAAGCCCATAGCGCCTTGATCACCCGTTTCTACCAGGCTTTCCAACGCCTGGATGCCGAAGCCATGGCGGCCTGCTACACCGATGATGTGGTGTTCAGTGACCCGGCGTTCGGCGAGCTTCGCGGGCGCGATGCCGGTGACATGTGGCGCATGCTGACCACTCGGGCCAAGGACTTTTCCCTGACCTTTGATCATGTTCGTGCCGACGAGCACACCGGTGGTGCCCATTGGGTCGCGACTTACCTGTTCAGCCAGACCGGCAACACCGTGGTCAACGATATCCAGGCGCGTTTTGTCTTGCGTGACGGCAAGATCTGCGAGCACCACGACAGTTTCGATCTATGGACCTGGGCGCGTCAGGCGTTGGGTTTCAAGGGCCTGCTGCTGGGCTGGACGCCACTGGTGAAGAACGCCGTGCGCGCCCAGGCATTGAAGGGGCTGAAGGCATTTCAGGCCAGTCGCTGATAAGATCGCGGCTTGTATTCCATCAAGCCCTGATCGTTACGTGACCAGCCTCAGCGAAAGCCCTGCCGACGCCGCAATTCCTGCGAGCAAAACCTGGTTCGTCTACCTCGTTCGCGCGGCCAACGGTTCGCTCTATTGCGGGATCAGCGATGATCCCGTGCGTCGTTTCGCCAAGCATCAAAGCGGCAAGGGCGCACGATTCTTTCTTTCCAGCCCGGCCATGGCCCTTGTCTACACCGAACGCTGCCGCGATAAAAGCGATGCGTTGCGCCAGGAGCGGTTGATCAAAAAACTCAAGAAGAGCGCCAAGGAATGCCTGGTGGCGAGCGCAGCGAACGCAGCCCCGGGCTTATCACTCTGACTGATTGGTTCCCATCAGGCAGATCTGTAGGCTGCCAGGTGATTGCGCGCTAAGCTGCGGATTCCTGATCCTTGCGGCGGAGCCGAGCATGTCCGAGTTGATTCTGCATCATTACCCGACGTCCCCCTTTGCCGAGAAGGCCCGCCTGTTACTGGGTTTCAAGGGCTTGTCCTGGCGTTCGGTGAAGATCTCGCCAGTGATGCCGAAACCGGATCTAACGGCATTGACCGGTGGCTACCGCAAGACACCGGTGTTGCAGGTCGGTGCCGATATCTATTGCGACACCGCATTGATCGCCCGGCGACTGGAACAGGAGAAAGCCCTGCCGGCGTTCTTCCCGGAAGGTCAGGAAATGATCGCCGCGTCGTTTGCCGCCTGGGCTGATTCGGTGGTGTTCCAGCATGCGGTGAGCCTGGTGTTCCAGCCGGAATCGATTGCCGTGCGTTTCGGTCATTTACCGCAGGAAGCGATCAAGGCGTTTTTGGCCGACCGTGCCGGTTTGTTCAGTGGAGGTAGTGCGACAAAACTGTCCACCGAACAGGCGAAACACCAGTGGCCGACGATCATGTCGCGCCTGGAGTTGCAACTGCAGCGCGAAGAGGGGGATTTCCTGTTCGGTGAGCCTTCGATTGCCGACTTCGCCCTGGCTCATTGCCTCTGGTTCCTCAAGGCCACGCCCGTCACGGCGCCATTGGTGGATGCGTACCCGGCAGTTGCCGCATGGCATGCGCGGGTACTGGGCTTCGGTCATGGTGCGTCCAGCGAGATGAGTTCCGAGGAGGCTCTGGCAGTGGCGCGCGCGTCCACGCCAGCGGCTTTGCCGGATGAGCAGTTCGTCGATCCCAACGGGTTCACGGCGGGTCAGCAGGTGGTCATCGCGGCCACGGACTATGGCGTTGATCCGGTGGCGGGCGAGTTGTTGTTTGCCGGCCGCGAGGAGCTGATTGTACGGCGAGAGGACGAGCGTGGCGGTGTGGTGCATGTGCACTTCCCGCGGTTTGGTTTCCGGATCGAAGTGCAGTAAGTCCCGCCACACACACACCGGCACTGTAGGAGCTGGCTTGCCAGCGATTGCGGTTTGTCAGTCTGCAGTTTTGTGGACTGATCCACCGTCATCGCAGGCAAGCCAGCTCCTACAAGGGAGGTTGCGCGCCGAGAAGTTACTTCAACGCCGCCAGAATCGCATCCGGGTCATATCCGCGTATCAGGGTTCCGTTCACATCGATGATCGGAATCCCGCCCCCGCCGAGGGCCTCATAGTCCTTGCGTGCGACGGCATCTTTCTCGATATCGAACTCCTTGTACGGAATGCCTTTCTGATCGAGAAAGCGCCGGGTCAGCTTGCAGTAACCACACCATTCGGTGGCGTAGAGCACGACGTTGGCCTGGGTCTGCGTCTGCTCAGACACCACTTGCGATGGATTGAACACCCGCTCGATCTTGCCCCAGTTCTGGTAGGCCACGACCACCAGCAAGATCAACAGGCATTTTTTCAGCACGCCGCCCAACATCAGTTGCGACGCTTCAGCTGATCGGTGAGCGAAGTGGGCAGGCCCTTGATGATCAACGTGCCGGCTTCTTCGTCGTACTCGATCTTCGAGCCCAAAAGGTGTGCTTCGAAACTGATCGACAGGCCTTCGGCTCGGCCGGTGAATCGGCGGAACTGGTTCAGGGTGCGTTTATCGGCGGGGATCTCCGGCGACAGGCCGTAATCCTTGTTGCGGATGTGATCGTAGAAGGCCTTCGGGCGTTCTTCGTCGATCAGCCCCGACAGTTCTTCCAGGCCCATCGGTTCCCCGAGCTTGGCCTGGCTGCTGGCGTAATCCACCAGGGTCTTGGTCTTCTCGCGGGCGTCGTCTTCGGGCAGGTCTTCGCTTTCAACGAAGTCGCTGAAGGCCTTGAGCAGGGTGCGGGTTTCACCCGGCCCGTCGACGCCTTCCTGGCAGCCGATGAAGTCGCGGAAATACTCCGAAACCTTTTTCCCATTCTTGCCTTTGATGAACGAAATGTACTGCTTGGATTGTTTGTTGTTCTGCCATTCGGACACGTTGATCCGCGCCGCCAGGTGCAATTGGCCCAGGTCCAGGTGACGGGACGGGGTCACGTCCAGCTCATCGGTCACGGCCACGCCTTCGCTGTGGTGCAGCAGGGCGATGGCCAGGTAGTCGGTCATGCCTTGCTGGTAGTGGGCGAACAGCACGTGGCCACCGACCGACAGGTTCGACTCTTCCATCAGTTTTTGCAGATGCTCGACCGCCACGCGGCTGAACGCCGTGAAATCCCGGCCGCCATCGAGGTACTCCTTCAGCCAGCCGCTGAAGGGGAACGCGCCGGATTCCGGATGGAACAGGCCCCAGGCTTTGCCCTGTTTGGCGTTATAGCTTTCGTTGAGGTCGGCGAGCATGTTCTCGATGGCTGCGGACTCGGCCAGTTCAGAGTCACGGGCGTGGAGAACTGCAGGTGTGCCGTCGGGTTTTTTGTCGATCAGGTGGACGATGCAATGACGGATCGGCATGGGCTTCTCGGCTGAATGAAGAGAGGAGGGCGTGCTCCCCCGAAAAGCGCTCAGTGTACCGCAACCACTGGTTTTGGCGCTGTGTGAAGGGCAATTGGCAGGCGACCGACGGCGCTTATGCGTTTTTTTCCTGTTTTAGCGCAATAAAGCTGACCAAATGGGTAGCTAGAGGCGGATATTTCCACGTCTGTGTGCTAGCTTTGCCCGGTCTTGCGCGAAGTCACTGCGTTAAGCGTGCAGTCAGCATTTGTCAGGTCGAACCAAACCCTGATTTCGGTATCTATAACCCCGATCCCGAGGTTATTTGGCCGAGGGTGCCGGATCCAAAAGATCGGGCTCGATGGCTGACATTGCACTCTGCAATCCATATGAATTTGATAGGGAAGGAACACTAAATGGCTCTTACTAAAGACCAACTGATCGCCGACATCGCTGAAGCTATCGACGCGCCGAAAACCACCGCGCGTAACGCTCTGGACCAACTGGGCCAAATCGTTGCCGATCAGCTGGAAAACGGCGGCGAAATCACTCTGCCAGGTATCGGCAAACTGAAAGTGACTGAGCGCCCTGCCCGTACCGGCCGTAACCCTTCGACTGGCGCTGCCATCGAAATCGCTGCCAAGAAAGTGATCAAGCTGGTTGTGGCCAAAGGCCTGACCGACGCTGTTAACAAGTAAGACTTGTTAAAAAAAACCGTGCGCCGGAGCGATCCGGGCACGGTTTTTTTGTGGGCGCTGGAAACAGTTTATGCAAGATAAATTGTTGGAATGTTCACTTTGTTTGAAAGCAGTTGTTACTTGTGCACCTGATAGGGATAGCTGTTTGCACTGAGTAGCACTTTTCTCTCTATTAAAACGAAAACTCCTACACAACTGCTAGTTGAGTGTGCGCCTTGGGTCGGTACCATCAATAGGCGTAGCACTTGGCTTTGCGGCAAATAGCCAAAATCAAATTTCAGTTATTGGTTACAGGGACGTTTTTATGAGAGTTAAAGAGTTGTTGATGTGTATATCGGTTCTGGTGTCCGGCCAGGCTTTGGCAAATGTTACCGAGTACTGCCCAAGTCCAGCTGACATCAAGGAGTTTGGAGTCGGTACGTATATAGCCCCGACAGCAAGTGGCGACGGACAATGGTACGGCGTATCGCAAACCGGGCGCGGGCTGGTAGGTGAGTTCGAACTGGCGATATTCGCACCTCGCGTCGCAGCCCAAGGCGGCACTGTTGCCGGTGAAATTCAGCGTTGTGGTTACACGCTGAAAAATGGCGGTAATCTGGATATGAAGTACAAACGAGAGGGAACTGTCGTAAGTATTGATACCCGTGGGCCGTGGGAGGAATGGCTTGGTCAATATTACTGCGATAGCAAAGAAGCACGAGCCTGTGCATTCAAAGAGAATGTTCGTACAAACTCCAGAATGTAAATGTCTAGGTTTTGCTGTTATCGATATTAAAGTTGTCAGGCAGTTAGTGGTTAACGAACCGAACGTCACTGTTAACCGATGAGGTTTGTTAAAAGCCGTGTCCAGAATTCATCCGGGCACGGCTTTTTTTACGCTTGGCTTTTATTCAGCTGTAGCTTTCGACCATCGTGCCTGGCGCCAGGCTTGTTGCTGCGCTTGTGTCTGGAAGGTCCAGGCGACGAAGCGGCTCTGTTTTTGGCCCTGGCCCATTTCCACCACCCGACTGTCCAGCACACCGGCCTTTTTCAAGGCGGTCTGGATCGCCGGCAGGTTCGACGCCTTCGATACCAGCGTGCTGAACCACAGCACTTGTTGCGCCACCTGCACGCTCTCGCTTACCAGTTGCGTGACGAAGCGTACTTCACCGCCTTCACACCACAACTCCGCCGCCTGCCCGCCAAAGTTCAACACCGGCAGCTTGCGTTTCGGATCGGCTTTGCCCAGGGCTCGCCATTTGCGCGTGCTACCCCGTGTGGCCTCTTCCAGTGAGGCATGGAAGGGCGGGTTGCACATGGTCAGGTCGAACCGCTCTGCGCTCTCCAGCAGGCCGGTGAGGATCTGTTTGGGGTTGCTCTGCTGGCGCAGCTGGATCGCCTTGTTCAGGCCATTGGATTGAACGATGGCCTTCGCTGCGGCGATGGCGGTCGCGTCGATATCGGAACCGAGGAACTGCCAGCGATAGTCGCTGTAGCCGATCAGCGGATACACGCAGTTGGCGCCCATACCGATATCCAGCACCTTCACGGCGGCGCCACGGGGGATCACGCCGTCATTACCGGTGGCCAGCAGGTCGGCGAGGAAGTGCACATAGTCGGCACGGCCTGGCACCGGTGGGCACAGGTAGTCGGCCGGAATGTCCCAGTGGGCAATGCCATAGAACGACTTGAGCAGCGCCCGATTGAACACCCGCACGGCTTCCGGGCTGGCGAAGTCGATGCTCTCCTTGCCGTAGGGATTGATGATCACGAATTTCTTCAGTTCTGGCGTGCTTTTGATCAGCGCCGGAAAGTCGTATCGACCCTGATGGCGATTGCGCGGATGCAGGCTGGCCTTTTCCTTCGGGGCGACGGCCGTGGCCGGGGTCTTCGGGGCAGGCTTTTTGCGCGCAGGCTTGGGGGAGCGGGGGGCGGTCATGGGTGTTGTCGATTCGGGTATGGCTGAAAGTGGCGGGCATTGTCCCACATCTGTCGTCACAACACGGTGCGCGTTTGTGTAGGAGCCGACTTGCTGGCGATTGGGGCGACGCGGTGTTTCTGAAGGACCTCGTTATCATTTCTTCGCCAGCAAGCCGGCTCCTACAGGACCGCGGGGTAATGAAAAAGGGAGGCCACTTGGGCCTCCCTTTTTCATTGCGATTTGCCGTTACAGGCTGGCAATCCGTGCATGCTGCTCGGCCAGCTTGCCCAGGGCCTGTTCGGCCTCGGCCAGTTTGGCGCGTTCTTTCTCGATGACTTCGGCTGGCGCCTTGTCAACGAAACCGGCGTTGGACAGCTTGCCGCCGACACGTTGCACTTCACCCTGAAGACGCTGGATTTCCTTGTCCAGACGCGCCAGTTCAGCGCCTTTGTCGATCAAGCCGGCCATCGGCACCAGCACTTCCATCTCGCCGACCAGTGCGGTGGCGGACAGTGGCGCTTCTTCACCCGCAGCCAGAACAGTGATCGATTCGAGGCGTGCCAGTTTTTTCAGCAGGGCTTCGTTCTCGGTCAGACGACGCTGATCTTCAGCGCTGACGTTCTTCAGGAACAGCGGCAGCGGTTTGCCCGGGCCGATGTTCATTTCGCCACGGATGTTGCGAGTGCCGAGCATCAGGCCCTTGAGCCATTCGATGTCATCTTCGGCCGCCGGATCGATGCGCTCTTCATTGGCCACCGGCCACGGTTGCAGCATGATCGTCTTGCCTTCGATGCCGGCCAGCGGCGCGATGCGCTGCCAGATTTCTTCGGTGATGAACGGCATGAACGGATGCGCCAGGCGCAGGGCGACTTCCAGTACGCGCACCAGGGTGCGACGGGTGCCGCGCTGGCGTTCGACCGGTGCGTTTTCGTCCCACAGCACAGGCTTGGACAGTTCCAGGTACCAGTCGCAATACTGGTTCCAGATGAACTCGTACAGGGCTTGCGCGGCCAGGTCGAAACGGAACTGGTCGAGCTGGCGGGTCACTTCGGCTTCGGTGCGTTGCAGCTGCGAGATGATCCAGCGGTCAGCGAGGGAGAGCTCATAGGCTTCGCCGTTCTGGCCGCAGTCTTCGCCCTTGTCCAGCACGTAGCGCGCGGCGTTCCAGATCTTGTTGCAGAAGTTGCGATAGCCTTCGACGCGGCCCATGTCGAACTTGATGTCGCGACCGGTGGACGCCAGCGAGCAGAAGGTGAAGCGCAGGGCGTCGGTGCCGTAGCTGGCGATGCCTTCGGCGAACTCGTCGCGGGTCTGCTTCTCGATCTTCTTCGCCAGTTTCGGCTGCATCAGGCCCGAAGTGCGTTTCTGCACCAGTTCTTCGAGTTGGATGCCGTCGATGATGTCCAGCGGGTCCAGGACGTTGCCCTTGGACTTGGACATTTTCTGGCCCTGGCCGTCACGCACCAGGCCGTGCACGTACACGGTCTTGAACGGAACCTGCGGCGTGCCGTCTTCGTTTTTCACCAAATGCATGGTGAGCATGATCATCCGGGCAACCCAGAAGAAAATGATGTCGAAGCCGGTCACCAGCACGTCGGTGGAGTGGAATTTCTTCAGGAATTCGGTCTTTTCCGGCCAGCCGAGGGTGGAGAACGTCCACAGGCCCGAGCTGAACCAGGTGTCGAGAACGTCATTGTCCTGTTGCAGAGCAACGTCCGGGCCGATGTTGTGCTTGGCGCGCACTTCGGCTTCGTCGCGACCGACGTAGACCTTGCCCGACTCGTCGTACCAGGCCGGAATCCGGTGGCCCCACCAGAGCTGACGGCTGATGCACCAATCCTGGATGTCGCGCATCCACGAGAAGTACATGTTTTCGTACTGTTTCGGCACGAACTGGATGCGACCGTCTTCAACGGCAGCAATCGCAGGCTCGGCCAATGGCTTGGTCGACACGTACCACTGGTCGGTCAGCCAAGGCTCGATGACGGTGCCGGAGCGGTCGCCTTTCGGCACTTTCAGGGCGTGGTCGTCAACGCTGACCAACAGGCCGGCAGCGTCGAACGCGGCGACGATCTGCTTGCGCGCTTCGAAGCGGTCGAGACCGGCGTATTCGGCCGGGATCTTGCCGTCGATGGTTTCGTTCAGCGTGCCGTCGAGGTTGAACACCTGGCAGGCTGGCAGAACGGCTGCGTTCTTGTCGAAGATGTTCAGCAACGGCAGGTTGTGACGCTTGCCGACTTCATAGTCGTTGAAGTCGTGGGCCGGGGTGATTTTCACGCAGCCGGTGCCGAATTCAGGGTCGCAGTAATCGTCGGCGATGATCGGGATGCGGCGGCCAACCAGTGGCAGCTCGACAAATTTACCGATCAGGGCTTTGTAGCGTTCATCGTTCGGGTTAACGGCCACGGCGGAGTCGCCGAGCATGGTTTCCGGGCGAGTGGTCGCGACGATCAGGAAATCGTTGCCTTCAGCGGTCTTGGCGCCGTCGGCCAGCGGGTATTTCAGGTTCCACAGGAAACCTTTCTCGTCGTGGTTTTCCACTTCGAGGTCGGAAATCGCCGTGTGCAGCTTGGTGTCCCAGTTGACCAGGCGCTTGCCGCGGTAGATCAGGCCGTCTTCGTGCAGGCGGACGAAGGCTTCTTTAACGGCTTCCGAGAGGCCGTCGTCCATGGTGAAGCGCTCGCGGCTCCAGTCGACGGACGAGCCGAGGCGACGGATCTGACGGCTGATGTTGCCACCGGACTCATCTTTCCATTCCCAGACTTTCTCCAGGAATTTCTCGCGACCCAGGTCGTGGCGGCTCTGGCCCTTGGCTTCGAGCTGGCGCTCTACCAGCATCTGCGTGGCGATACCGGCGTGGTCGGTGCCCGGCTGCCACAGGGTGTTGCGACCCTGCATGCGGCGGAAACGGATCAGGGCGTCCATGATCGCGTTGTTGAAGCCGTGACCCATGTGCAGGCTGCCGGTGACGTTCGGCGGCGGGATCATGATGGTGTAGGACTCGCCCGCGCCTTGCGGGGCGAAGTAATTCTCTGACTCCCAGGTGTTGTACCAGGAAGTTTCAATGGCGTGCGGCTGGTAGGTCTTATCCATGCGCGGCGGGACCCTATTGGCATTTATTCAGGAAAAGCCGGGAAGTATAGCGGGGATGAGCCGATGCGCGTAGAGCGAGGTGACAATGGGTGGGGGAAAGTTGTGGTTGGTGTTTTGTCAGAGAGGGCCCCATCGCTGGCAAGCCAGCTCCCACAGTGTTGGTGTCGATCACAAAAATGTAGTGCGACACTAATCCTGTGGGAGCGTGGCTTGCCCGCGATGGCGGTCTATCAGTCGATGCGATTCAAATCGTTATGCCGCGTTTCCTTCAGGCACAGCACCGCAATCAAACTCAGCACCGCCGCCCCCGACACATACCCGCCGACATAACTCAAACCACCCATCGCCACCAGTTTCTGCGCGAAGAACGGCGCTGCGGAAGCACCGACAATCCCGCCCAGGTTGTAGGCCGCCGAGGCGCCGGTATAACGAACGTGAGTGGGAAACAGTTCCGGCAGCAGCGCACCCATCGGCGCAAACGTCACGCCCATCAGAAACAGTTCGATGCACAGGAACAACGCCACGCCCCAGGTCGAGCCCTGGGTCAGCAGCGGCTCCATGAGGAAACCGGACAGGACCGCCAGCACGCCACCGATGATCAGCACCGGTTTGCGCCCGTAACGGTCGCTGGCCCAGGCCGACAGCGGGGTCGCGGCAGCCATGAACAGTACGGCGAAACACAGCAGGCCGAGGAAGGTTTCGCGGCTGTAGCCGAGCGTCGCCACCCCGTAACTCAGGGAAAACACGGTGGAGATGTAAAACAGCGCGTAGCACACGACCATCGCGCCGGCGCCCAGCAATACGGGCATCCAGTATTGACCGAACAGTTCAAACAGCGGGATCTTCACTCGTTCCTGCCGTGCCACGGCATTGGCGAACACCGGCGTTTCATGCAGCTTGAGGCGCACGTACAGGCCGACCATCACCAGCGCGGCGCTGAGCAGGAACGGAATACGCCAGCCCCATGAGCGGAACTGTTCATCGTCCAGGACCAGGGCCAGTGTCAGGAACAGGCCATTGGCCGCCAGAAAGCCAATGGATGGACCCAGTTGCGGGAACATGCCGAACCACGCGCGTTTGCCTTTCGGCGCGTTCTCCGTGGCAAGCAATGCCGCACCACCCCATTCGCCGCCCAGCCCCAGGCCCTGGCCGAAGCGCAGGACGCACAGCAGGATCGGTGCCCAGGCGCCAATACTGTCATAACCGGGCAGCACGCCGATCAGCGTGGTGCACACGCCCATCAGCAGCAGCGAAGCGACCAGGGTCGACTTGCGGCCGATACGGTCGCCGAAGTGACCGAAAAGTGCCGAACCCAAGGGGCGCGCAAGGAAGGCGATGCCGAACGTGAGAAACGCCGAAAGCATCTGGGCGGTGCCGGATGTCTGGGGAAAGAACACCGGGCCGATCACCAGCGCGGCGGCGGTGGCATAGACATAGAAATCGTAGAACTCGATGGCGGTGCCGATGAAGCTCGCGGTGGCCACGCGGGTGGCGGAGTTCGTCGGTTGCGCCGGTGTGGCGTCGTTGTAGGTCGTGCTGGTCGTCATGCGGTGATCCCTGACAGTTTTGTGCTCCGGTGGAGCGAATTATTATGGTCGAGAACCCAGGGATGTGGGTGAGGGCGCGGTCGCTGTTTCAGGTAGGAACAGGCGTCGGTTTTTTGCAGTTCTTGTCGATGGTCGGGCCGGAAGCTGCGAGGTGCGGGGTAAGCACGGGGCCGGCGAGGCTTGGGTAAGCGATTCGATTATAGGAAGGTGGCTAACGATCGAACAAGTGGCTTGAGTGACCACAAAAGACTTGCCCGATAGTCAGATAACCACAGGCATCGAACTGGTCTGCCAGATCAGGACCCGCGTGACACGGTTGTCCTCGGTCTCGAGGATTTCCAGGCGATAGCGACCGATTTTCAGGCACACCGCGCTGTCGGGAATGGTTTCCAGCGCCTCGGTGACCAGGCCGTTCAGGGTTTTCGGGCCGTCGCTGGGCAGGTGCCAGCCAAGGCTTTTGTTCAGCTCGCGGATGGACGCGGCGCCGTCGATCACCAGGCGTCCGTCGGCTTGCGGATGAATATGCGGGTTGTCCAGACTGTGCTGGCTTTCGAACTCGCCGACGATTTCTTCGAGAATGTCTTCCAGGGTGACGATGCCAAGCACTTCGCCGTACTCATCGACCACCATGCCCAGGCGTCGCTGCTGCTTGTGGAAGTTGAGCAGCTGCAGCTGCAGCGGGGTGCTTTCCGGCACGAAGTACGGCTCGTGACTGGCCGCCAGCAACGCTTCCCTGGTCAGGCTCGCGTCGGGCAGCAAGTGCAGGATGTGCCGGGTGTTGAGGACGGCTTCTACCTGGTTGATATCACTGTGGAACACCGGCAGGCGCGTGCGTTTGTTGTGGCGCAATTGCTCGATGATTTCTTCGATGGAGTCATCGAGGTTGATGCCGTCCACATCACTGCGCGGTACCAGGATGTCATTGACCGTGATGTTGTCCAGCGCGTGGATGCCTGGCAGCGGGTGAGGGCGGCTGACGGTTTCCGGCGTGTCCTGGCGTTCCGTCAGCGTTTCGTCCTCGCTTCGTTGCACCACTTTGGCTTTGCGGGCGAATGGTCGCGTCAGCACCTGACTGATGCTGTTGAGCAGCCATGCCGCGGGATAGATGATTGTCAGCGGTACGCGCAACAGATTGTTGCCCTGGGCCAGGATCGCATCCGGATAGCGCGTGGCCAGCGCTCGTGGCAAGTAATCGGAAAGCACCAGCAACATGGCGCCCGCCCCAAGGCAGGCGACCCACGGACCGTTCTCGGCCCAGGTGAAAATGGCCAGCAACGTACTGATGACCACCGCGAGTGCACGGCAGAGGGTGTTGCAGAAAATCAGGCTCGCCAGGGGGAAGCTGAGTTTTGCCACCGGCTTGTCGCTGGACCGCGTTGCGGTGCGTTGGGCCAGTAAATGCTGGTGCGCCGCTTCGATGGCGGTAAACAGCCCCGACCATAAGATCAGCAGGGTCACTACTGCGAGCATCGGCCCTATGGGCAAGTCGTCCATTAATGCCGCCCGTCAGATATGCAGGATGTATTCACGAACCAGTTTGCTGCCGAAATACGCCAGCATTAGCAGGCAAAAACCGGCCAGGGTCCAGCGAATGGCTTTGTGCCCGCGCCAGCCGAGGCGATTGCGCCCCCACAGCAGCACGCTGAAAACGAGCCAGGCCAGGCAGGCCAGCAGGGTTTTGTGCACCAGATGCTGGGCGAACAGGTTTTCGACGAACAGCCAGCCGGAAATCAGCGACAGCGACAACAACGTCCAGCCGGCCCAGAGAAAGCCGAACAGCAGGCTTTCCATGGTTTGCAGCGGCGGGAAGTTCTTGATCAGGCCGGAGGGGTGCTTGTGCTTGAGCTGGTGGTCTTGAACCAGTAGCAGCAAAGCCTGGAACACCGCGATGGTGAACATGCCGTAGGCCAGGATCGAAAGCAGGATGTGGGCGAGGATGCCCGGCTCCTCATCGATGACCTGCACCGTACCGGCCGGCGCAAAATGCGCCAGCAACACAGTCAGGGCCCCAAGCGGGAACAGCAGGACCAGCAGGTTCTCCACCGGAATCCGCGAGCAGGCCAGCAGGGTCAATGCAATGACCGCCACGGCAATCAGGCTGGCGGCATTGAAGAAATCCAGGCCCAGGCCGATCGGGGTCAGCAGGTGGCTGAGCAGGCTGGCGCTGTGCGTCAATACGGCGAACACGCCAAGTATGACCAGCAGGCGCTTGTTGATCTTGGCGCCGGAAGCCAGGCGAGTGCCCTGATAAAAGGTCGCAGCGGCATACAAGCAGGCGGCGGCGAGGGTGGTAAGCAAGCTGGGTGACAAGGGGAGCATAAATCCTGTTAGGCAAGCCCGAAAGTCGCTGAGTTTGGCATAGAACCCCTGCCGCACGAAAGACCGCACAACCCGACAGCGAGGTGTCCGCCGGCCACAGTCTTCGCTATAATCCGCGACCTGCCCACGCCGCAGGCTCGCCGAGCACACGTTTAGTCCGGTCCGGGCCGCCATTATCCCGGTCTACACAGGGCCTGAAAGGATCGCGCAATGTTTGAAAACTTAACCGACCGTCTCTCGCAGACGCTGCGCCATGTCACCGGCAAGGCCAAGCTGACTGAAGACAACATCAAAGACACCCTGCGCGAAGTGCGCATGGCGTTGCTCGAAGCCGACGTCGCCCTGCCGGTGGTCAAGGACTTCGTCAACTCGGTCAAGGAACGCGCCGTCGGTACCGAGGTGTCGCGCAGCCTGACGCCGGGCCAGGCCTTCGTGAAGATCGTCCAGGCCGAACTCGAAAGCCTGATGGGCGCGGCTAACGAAGACCTGAACCTGAGCGCCGTTCCACCTGCTGTCATCCTGATGGCCGGTTTGCAGGGCGCGGGTAAAACCACCACCGCCGGCAAGCTCGCGCGCTTCCTTAAAGAGCGCAAGAAGAAGTCGGTCATGGTCGTGTCCGCCGACGTTTATCGTCCGGCGGCGATCAAGCAGCTGGAAATGCTCGCCGGTGAAGTTGGCGTTACCTTCTTCCCGTCCGACCTGAGCCAGAAGCCGGTCGAGATCGCGCAAGCGGCTATTAAGGAAGCAAAACTCAAATTCATCGACGTGGTCATCGTCGATACCGCCGGTCGCCTGCACATCGATGAAGAGATGATGGGCGAGATCAAGGCGCTGCATGCCGCGATCAACCCGGTCGAAACCCTGTTCGTGGTCGACGCCATGACCGGCCAGGACGCCGCCAACACGGCCAAGGCCTTTGGCGATGCATTGCCGCTGACCGGTGTGATCCTGACCAAGGTCGACGGCGACGCCCGTGGCGGTGCCGCGCTGTCGGTGCGTGCCATCACCGGCAAGCCGATCAAGTTCATCGGTATGGGCGAGAAGAGCGAAGCGCTCGATCCGTTCCACCCTGAGCGTATCGCCTCGCGCATCCTCGGCATGGGCGACGTGCTCAGCCTGATCGAGCAGGCGGAAGCGACCCTCGACAAGGACAAGGCCGACAAGCTGGCCAAGAAGCTGAAGAAGGGCAAGGGCTTCGACCTCGAAGACTTCCGCGATCAGCTGCAACAAATGAAGAACATGGGCGGCCTCGGCGGGCTCATGGACAAGCTGCCGAACATGGGTGGCGTGAATCTGGCGCAGATGGGCAACGCCCAGGGTGCGGCAGAGAAGCAATTCAAGCAGATGGAAGCCATCATCAACTCCATGACCCCGGCCGAGCGCCGCGACCCTGAAATGATCAGCGGTTCGCGCAAACGTCGGATCGCCATGGGTTCCGGCACCCAGGTGCAGGACATCGGTCGCTTGATCAAGCAGCACAAGCAGATGCAGAAGATGATGAAGAAGTTCTCCGCGAAAGGCGGAATGGCCAAGATGATGCGCGGCATGGGTGGAATGCTACCCGGCGGCGGTATGCCGAAAATGTAAAGTATTTGCGCCGACTGTCAGGTCGGCGCTGCCCCACACGGACGTGGGATACACAGCAAACCCGCACTTGGCGGGAGCTGACCGGCCGTTTTCAACGACGGCTCTATAGCAAATCTGCATGGCGGCCGATAGACCGCCGGAAAAAGTCATTTGCAAAAGTCCGGATATTCCTTAGAATATGCGGCCTTTCGGGCACCCATGCCCGCTGTGCCTTTAGATTTGCAGCACCGACTACAGGAACGATGTTCACATGCTAACAATCCGTCTTGCCCTTGGCGGCTCCAAAAAGCGCCCGTTTTACCACTTGACCGTAACCGACAGCCGCAACCCGCGCGACGGTTCGCACAAGGAACAGGTTGGCTACTTCAACCCTGTTGCCCGTGGTCAGGAAGTTCGTCTGTCCGTGAACCAAGAGCGCGTAGCCTACTGGCTGAGCGTTGGTGCACAGCCTTCTGAGCGCGTTGCTCAGTTGTTGAAGGAATCTGCCAAGGCTGCGGCCTGAGCAATATGAACGCGACGCCAGCCATTGCTGATGATTTGATCGTTATCGGCAAGATTTATTCTGTTCACGGCGTTCGCGGCGAAGTGAAGGTGTATTCCTTTACTGATCCGATCAAGAACCTGCTGGATTACAAAACCTGGACGCTCAAGCGTGACGGCAATGTAAAGCAGGTAGAGCTGGTCAGCGGACGCGGGAACGACAAGTTCCTGGTCGCAAAGCTCAAGGGTCTCGATGATCGCGAAGAAGCTCGTCTTCTGGCCGGTTATGAGATCTGCGTGCCGCGCAACCTGTTCCCTGAACTCACCGACGGCGAGTACTACTGGTACCAGCTGGAAGGTCTCAAGGTCATCGACACCCTCGGGCAACTGTTCGGGAAGATCGATCACCTGCTGGAGACCGGCTCGAATGATGTAATGGTGGTCAAGCCTTGCGCTGGCAGCCTGGATGATCGCGAACGCCTGTTGCCCTATACCGAGCAATGCGTGTTGGCCGTCGACCTGGCAGCGGGCGAGATGAAGGTGGATTGGGACGCGGATTTCTAAGCGTGGCTAACTTGCGCGTAGAAGTGATCAGTCTGTTTCCCGAGATGTTCTCTGCCATCAGCGAGTACGGCATCACCAGTCGTGCGGTGAAACAGGGGCTCTTGCAGCTCACCTGTTGGAATCCGCGAGACTACACGACGGATCGACATCACACTGTGGACGATCGCCCGTTTGGCGGTGGTCCGGGCATGGTGATGAAGATCAAGCCCCTGGAAGATGCTCTGGTTCAGGCCAAGGCAGCAGCCGGGGAGGCGGCGAAGGTAATTTACCTGTCGCCCCAAGGCCGCCAGCTGACTCAGTCGGCGGTACGCGAGTTGGCGAATCTGGATGCATTGATCCTGATTGCCGGCCGCTATGAAGGCATTGACGAGCGTTTTATTGATGCTCATGTCGATGAAGAGTGGTCGATTGGCGACTATGTACTGTCTGGCGGCGAGCTGCCGGCGATGGTCCTGATCGATGCGGTTACACGACTGCTGCCTGGAGCTTTAGGGCATGCGGACTCCGCCGAGGAAGATTCCTTTACGGATGGTTTGCTGGATTGCCCGCACTACACCCGACCGGAGGTGTATGCGGATCAGCGTGTTCCCGACGTATTGCTAAGTGGCAATCACGCGCACATCCGGCGTTGGCGTTTACAGCAGTCCCTTGGTCGGACCTTTGAACGACGCGCCGATCTTCTGGAAAGCCGCTCGCTTTCTGGAGAAGAGAAGAAGCTGCTCGAGGAATACATCCGCGAGCGGGACGATAGTTAACAACGTATCGATGGTAGATCCGACGATTTACCTTAGGAGCACAGCATGACTAACAAAATCATCCTTGCACTCGAAGCAGAGCAGATGACCAAAGAGATCCCTACCTTTGCCCCGGGCGACACCATTGTCGTTCAGGTGAAAGTGAAGGAAGGCGACCGTTCGCGTCTGCAAGCGTTCGAAGGTGTTGTTATCGCCAAGCGTAACCGCGGCGTAAACAGTGCATTCACCGTTCGTAAAATCTCCAACGGTGTTGGCGTAGAGCGTACTTTCCAGACCTACTCCCCGCAAATCGACAGCATGGCTGTTAAACGTCGCGGTGACGTACGTAAAGCCAAGCTGTACTACCTGCGTGACCTGTCGGGTAAAGCAGCTCGCATCAAGGAAAAACTGGCTTAAGTCCAGCTTCCGATGCAAAAAAAGCAGCCTGCGGGCTGCTTTTTTGTTGCCTGCGATTTGATGATGGCCAGGGTCTGCGCGAAACCCTGTAGGAGCGAGCCTGCTCGCGAAGGACGTCAACGATAACGCGCCCTTTCTGGATGACCGCGTTATCCAGACGTTTTTCGCGAGCAGGCTCGCTCCCACAGTGGATCTTCAGTGGGCGCAATATTTGTGAGCACTAAAGGTCATTGTGGGAGCGAGCTTGCTCGCGATGGGGTTTAGCCGGCCCCAACAGTCTCCGGCTGAATCAGCGCCAACAAGGTCCACCCCGCCGAAGGTTTCAACGAGCTCTCCGGCGTCACCACATGCACCCAGCCACTGTCATCGCGCACAAACATCAACGTGGCGCGATCACCATGCAATGCCTGGTAATCATCCCAGCCGAAGCCATCCGTCAATGTCGTGCTGTACAGCTGCGACCCCTGGCTCAACTGGCTGGCGAGTTTGGCGTAGGTCAGCGCTTCGCTGCCCAGTTGATTGCCGCGATGCTCCAGGCTGGTGCGGTGCTTGTCGGTGCGACGGCTTTCCTGGCCGCTGGCCAGGCCGAACATGCGCTGATGGCCCAGTTCATGACGAAAGCGCATCAGCGCCAGGGTGTTCATTTCGCCGGAGGGTGACAGCGCGAGCAAATGCCCCAGGCCTACCAGGTCCAGATGCGCATCGGCATGTTGCGACGCCGGGTTGCCAAAATAGGTCGGCAAACCTTCCATGCGGGCTGCCCGAATGTTTTCCCAGCTCGAATCCGTCAGCAGCACCCGGCTGCCCAGCTGTTGCAGCGCCTTGCCCAGCGTGCGCGCAGGTCCGTTGGCGCCGATGATCAGAAAACCGCTTGGCGCCGGTTCCGCCACCTTCAGCAGGCGTGCCAGAGGGCGTGCCGTCGCGCTTTGCAACACGACGGTGCCGATGATCACTGCAAAGGTGAGCGGCACGAGTAGCAATGCCCCCTGATGACCGGCCTCATGCAGGCGGATGGCGAAGATTGCCGACACCGCTGCCGCCACGATGCCCCTCGGGGCAATCCACGCCAACAGGCTGCGCTCGCGCCAGCTCAGGCTGGAGCCCGCCGTGCTCAGCAGCACATTCAAGGGGCGGGCGATGAACTGAATGACCAGCAGCAGAATCAGCACCAGAGGCCCGAGGCCGATCATGGCGTTCAGGTCCAGCCGTGCCGCCAGCAGAATGAACAGGCCGGAGATCAGCAGTACGCTGAGGTTCTCCTTGAAGTGCAGGATGTGCCGCACATCGACGCCTTTCATGTTGGCCAGCCACATGCCCATCAGCGTCACGGCGAGCAACCCGGATTCATGCGTGACCTCGTTGGAGGCTATGAAAATACCCAGGACCGCCGCGAGCGCTGCCAGGTTATGCAGATATTCCGGCAGCCACTGGCGACGAATCAAAGTCCCGAGCAACCAGCCACCAAAAATACCGAACAGGCTGCCGCACAAAATCACCCCACCGAAGGTCAGCAGGCTTTCTTTGAGCCCGTTACCTTCGGCGCTGGCGATGATGAAGCTATAGACGACCACCGCCAGCAGAGCGCCGATCGGGTCGATGACGATACCTTCCCAGCGCAGGATGTTGGCAATCGAGGCTTTCGGGCGCACCACGCGCAGCATCGGTACGATCACGGTCGGCCCGGTCACCAGCGTCAGGCTGCCGAACAGGATGGCCAGCATCCAGTCGAAATCCAGCAGCCAGTGGGTGGCGACAGCAATGACCGCCCAGGTGGAGAGGGCACCAATGGTGACCAGTCGGTGGACGACGCTGCCGATCTCGCGCCATTCGGACAGATGCAGGGTCAGGCTGCCTTCGAACAGGATCAGTGCTACCGCCAGGGACACCAGCGGCATCAGCAACGGTCCGAACAACTCTTGCGGGTCGAGCAAGTGCAGTACGGGGCCGACCAGAATGCCGGTCAGCAGCAGGAAAAGAATCGCCGGCAGTTTCAAGCGCCAGGCCAGCCACTGGCAAAGCAGCGCCGCCGCGCCGATCCCGCCAAATGCCAATAAAATCTGCTGCTCGCTCATTGCTGCTCCCTGTTCCTTGTAATGGCGGCCTATGAAAGACTAGCGACCGTTTCCATGTCCATTTTTAATTTTGTGCGCAGTTTCAAGACTGTGTGATTTGAGTGCCCATGCCCGCCATCGAACACCCACTGATAGACCAATTCCTCGATGCCCTGTGGCTGGAGAAAGGCCTTTCCGACAATACCCGCGATGCCTATCGCAGTGACCTGGCGCTGTTCAATGGCTGGTTGCAGGACAAAGGGCTGGAGCTGGTCAATGCCGGGCGAGAGTTGATCCTCGACCACCTGGCCTGGCGCCTGGAGCAAAACTACAAACCTCGTTCCACCGCGCGATTTCTCTCGGGGGTACGCGGTTTTTATCGTTATCTGCTGCGGGAAAAGATGATCGCCGTCGATCCAACGCTACGGGTTGATATGCCGCAGCTCGGCAGGCCGCTGCCGAAATCCCTGTCGGAGGCCGACGTCGAAGCGCTGTTGGCAGCGCCGGACTTGAGCGAAGCCATCGGTCAGCGCGACCGGGCCATGCTTGAAGTGCTGTATGCCTGCGGCTTGCGCGTGACCGAGCTGATCAGCCTGACGCTGGAACAGGTCAATTTGCGTCAGGGCGTGTTGCGGGTGATGGGCAAGGGCAGCAAGGAACGGCTGGTGCCGATGGGCGAGGAGGCGATTGTCTGGGTCGAACGCTACATGCGCGATGCCCGCGGCGAACTGCTGGGCGGGCGCCCCAGCGATGTACTGTTCCCGAGCCAGCGTGGCGAGCAGATGACCCGCCAGACCTTCTGGCACCGGATCAAGCACCAGGCCAAGGTGGCCGGGATCGGCAAATCGCTGTCGCCGCACACCTTGCGCCATGCCTTCGCCACGCACCTGCTCAACCACGGCGCAGACCTGCGGGTGGTGCAGATGCTGCTGGGGCACAGCGACTTGTCGACGACGCAGATCTACACCCATGTTGCCCGGGCGCGGTTGCAGGATCTGCATGCCAAACACCACCCCCGGGGTTAACCGAAACCCTGTGGGAGCGAGCTTGCTCGCGATAGCGGCCTGACAGTCGATACATGTTTTGGATGTGATGCCGTCATCGCGAGCAAGCTCGCTCCCACAGGGGGGTGTGGTGATCACAATGTCTTGTGTCAGGTGCATTCGGCCATGCGAACCTTATGTGATAGGCTTGGCCGGTTTGCACGATGGGCGGTTATGACCCGGTGTTTCGGCACGGGCGTTCTGATCGTCCCATATGTTCGCCTTCAGGAGATCTCATGCGTCTGACCCAGATTTTCGCCGCCGCAGCCATTGCGTTGGTCAGCACCTTTGCCGTTGCCGATGACGCGGCCGACAAAGCCATTCGTAAAAGCCTGGAAAACCTCCAGCTCGAAGTGCCGGTAGAGACCATCACCGCCAGCCCGTTGCCGGGCCTGTACGAAGTCAAACTAAAAGGCAGCCGTGTGCTGTACGCCAGCGCCGACGGCCAGTACGTGGTTCAGGGCTACCTGTTCGATCTCAAGGACGGCAAGCCGGTCAACCTGACCGAGAAGACCGAGCGCCTGGGCATCTCCAAGCTGGTCAACGACATCCCGGTTGCCGAAACCGTTGTCTACCCGGCCATCGGCGAAACCAAGTCGCACATCACCGTATTCACCGACACCACCTGCCCGTACTGCCACAAACTCCACGCCGAAGTGCCCGAGCTGAACAAGCGCGGCATCGAAGTGCGTTATGTAGCGTTCCCCCGTCAGGGCCTTGGCTCGCCGGGTGACGAACAGCTGCAGGCAGTGTGGTGCTCGAAAGACAAGAAAGCGGCCATGGACAAAATGGTCGACGGCAAGGAAATCAAGGCCGCCAAGTGCGATAACCCGGTTTCCAAACAGTTCGCACTCGGCCAGTCGATCGGCGTGAACGGCACACCGGCCATCGTTTTGGCCGACGGTCAGGTCATTCCGGGCTACCAGCCTGCGCCACAAGTCGCCAAACTGGCGCTGGGCGCGAAGTAAATTCGCATCGTCACGGTCAGCCGGTGACGATCGTGGTCCGGCAGTTGCATCGCCGGGCCATCAATAGAGAGCCGCGAGCACGCGGTTGTTTTCACGGCCGGCCTCGAGTCGGCCGTTTTATGGGGAGTTCACAGTGAAACCGGTCAAAGTAGGCATCTGTGGGTTAGGGACCGTCGGTGGCGGTACCTTCAACGTACTTCAGCGTAACGCCGAGGAAATTGCTCGTCGTGCCGGGCGTGGGATCGAAGTGGCACAAATTGCCATGCGCACGCCAAAGCCTCAGTTCCAAACGACCGGTATTGCGATTACCAACGATGTCTTCGAAGTGGCCACGAACCCTGAGATCGACATCGTCATAGAGCTGATGGGCGGCTACACCGTTGCCCGCGAGCTGGTACTCAAGGCCATCGAGAATGGCAAGCATGTGGTCACCGCGAACAAGGCGCTTATCGCCGTTCACGGTAATGAAATTTTCGCCAAGGCTCGCGAGAAGGGCGTGATCGTTGCGTTCGAAGCGGCCGTGGCCGGTGGCATTCCGGTGATCAAGGCGATCCGTGAAGGCCTGTCCGCCAACCGCATCAACTGGGTGGCCGGCATCATCAACGGCACCGGCAACTTCATCCTCACGGAAATGCGCGAGAAGGGTCGCACCTTCGAAGACGTATTGGCCGAAGCCCAGGCCCTGGGTTACGCCGAAGCCGATCCGACCTTCGACGTCGAGGGTATCGATGCGGCTCACAAGCTGACGATCCTGGCGTCCATTGCGTTCGGTATTCCGTTGCAGTTCGACAAGGCTTACACCGAAGGCATCACCAAGCTGACCACCGCCGACGTCAACTACGCCGAAGCGCTGGGCTACCGCATCAAGCACCTGGGCGTGGCGCGCAGCACCGCGGCCGGTATCGAGTTGCGCGTGCACCCGACGCTGATCCCGGCCGATCGCCTGATCGCCAACGTCAACGGCGTAATGAACGCAGTGATGGTCAACGGCGATGCTGCCGGTTCGACCCTGTTCTACGGTGCCGGTGCCGGCATGGAACCGACCGCTTCGTCGGTGATCGCCGACCTCGTGGACGTGGTCCGCGCCATGACTTCCGACCCGGAAAACCGCGTACCGCACCTGGCATTCCAGCCGGATTCGCTGTCGGCGCACCCGATCCTGCCGATCGAAGCCTGCGAAAGTGCCTACTACCTGCGTATTCAGGCCAAGGACCATCCGGGCGTGTTGGCTCAGGTCGCGAGCATCCTCTCGGAGCGCGGCATCAACATCGAGTCGATCATGCAGAAGGAAGCCGAGGAACACGACGGCCTGGTGCCAATGATTCTGCTGACCCACCGCGTGCTGGAACAGCATATCAATGACGCCATCGCTGCCCTGGAAGCCTTGGCGGGGGTGGTCGGTCCGGTCGTACGGATCCGTGTCGAGCACCTTAACTAATTGAGAAGCAGCTGCAAGCCGTCAGTTGCAAGCTGCAAGCTAAAAGCCCCGGTGCTTTGAACTTGCAGCTTGAAGCTTGAAGCTTGAAGCCCAAACCGAAGGTTTGCCCCTATGCGCTACATCAGTACCCGCGGCCAGGCACCGGCCCTGAATTTCGAAGACGTCCTGCTGGCAGGTCTTGCCACCGACGGCGGTCTGTACGTCCCGGAAAACCTGCCACGTTTCACCCAGGAAGAAATCGCATCATGGGCCGGCCTGCCGTATCACGAGCTGGCTTTTCGCGTCATGCGCCCGTTCGTCACCGGCAGCATTCCGGACGCCGATTTCAAAAAGATCCTCGAAGAAACCTACGGTGTATTCGCCCACAGCGCCGTGGCGCCGTTGCGTCAGCTGAACGGCAACGAATGGGTGCTGGAGCTGTTCCACGGCCCGACCCTGGCGTTCAAGGACTTTGCCCTGCAACTGCTCGGTCGCCTGCTCGACTACGTGCTGGAAAAGCGCGGGGAGCGCGTGGTGATCGTCGGCGCCACCTCCGGTGATACCGGTTCGGCCGCCATCGAAGGCTGCAAGCACTGCGAAAACGTCGACATCTTCATCCTGCACCCGCACAACCGCGTGTCCGAAGTGCAGCGTCGGCAGATGACCACCATCTTCGGTGAGAACATCCACAACATCGCCATCGAAGGCAACTTCGATGACTGCCAGGAAATGGTCAAGGCCAGCTTCGCCGACCAGGGTTTCCTCAAGGGCACGCGCCTGGTGGCGGTGAACTCGATCAACTGGGCGCGGATCATGGCCCAGATCGTTTACTACTTCCACGCAGCCCTGCAACTGGGCGGCCCGGCGCGTTCGGTGTCGTTCTCGGTGCCGACCGGCAACTTCGGCGACATCTTCGCCGGTTACCTGGCGCGCAACATGGGCCTGCCGATCAACCAGTTGATCGTCGCCACCAACCGCAACGACATCCTGCACCGCTTCATGAGCGGCAACCAGTACGTCAAGGAAACCCTGCACGCCACGCTGTCGCCGTCCATGGACATCATGGTGTCGTCGAACTTCGAACGCCTGCTGTTCGACCTGCACGGTCGCAACGGCGCGGCCATCGCCGGGCTGATGGATTCGTTCAAGCAGGGCGGCGGTTTCAGCGTCGAGCAAGAGCGCTGGACCGAAGCCCGCAAGCTGTTCGATTCGCTGGCCGTGGATGATGCGCAAACCTGCGAAACCATCGCCGAGGTCTACGAGCAGACCGGCGAAGTGCTGGATCCGCACACGGCCATCGGCGTCAAAGCTGCGCGTGAATGCCGCCGTAGCCTGGACATTCCAATGGTGATCCTGGGTACCGCCCACCCGGTCAAATTCCCGGACGCCGTGGAAAAAGCCGGTGTAGGAAAAGCGCTCGAACTGCCTGTACATCTTTCTGATTTGTTTGAACGAGACGAACGTTGCACCGTATTGCCAAATGAGTTGAAAGCCGTACAGGCCTTTGTCAGCCAGCATGGCAACCGTGGCAAGCCGCTGTAACCGGTCAGTACTGTTACATTTTGAAGCCCGTCTCCTGACGGGCTTTTTCATTTCTGCATGCACACTTGTCGTGTTATCGCCGCGAAAGGACGGGCGAGTGAATCACCAAGGACGTGGGAATGCGGTTTACAAGTGTGTTCAAGCCAGTCGCGCGCTGGCTGTTTTTATTTGCCGCCCTGGGAATCGTCGGCTGGGGAGGGGCGAGTCCTGCATTGATTCAGGAACGCGGGAAGTCTGTCGCACGTTCAATGGTCGTGCTCAATGATGAGGAGTTGCAGTGGGTGGCCAGCCATCCACGGGTCGTGGTCGCGGCACTGGAATACCCGTTGTACCAGTTCAAGGATGAGTATGGTCAATGGACGGGCCTGAACAGTGAGCTGCTCAAACGCATCAGTGACATGACGGGGTTGCAGTTCGATTACGTAGAGTCTTTTTCCGTCGATCAGATGCTGGCAAGCCTTGAAGGCGGCTCGGCGGATTTGAGCACCACACTGTCAATGAATGACGAGCGCAGGGCGTTTCTTGATTTCAGCCATGCGTTCGGTGGTGCAGGATGGGTCTTTGTCGGACAGGCCGAGGCACCGCCGGTGCAGTCGCTGGAGGAGCTGGCGAAGCGGGTACTGGTGCTGCCGGCCCGGCATGCGCTGGAAGCGATGATCCGTCGCGATTATCCGTCCATCGAATTGCGTTCGGTCAAGACCTACGCCGAAGCTCGTGCCTGGGTTGAAAGCGGCGAAGCCTATGCCACCATCGAAAGCGAAATCGGCACCCAGCTTTTACCGTCGGGCCGGTTGCAGATCGGCGCTGCGGTGCCGGACAAATGGGATGCGGATTATCTGGCGGTGCGCAAAGGCCAGCCGCTGTTGCTGAGTATCCTCAACAAGGCACTTGAGGCGTTTCCCGAGCAGGAGCTGCGCACCCTGCGCCTGAAGTGGTTCGGTGGCACTGCCACGCCACCAGCGCCAGGCTTCTGGCAGCTGATTGACTCGTGGGTCTGCTGGGGCATGTTTGTGCTCAGCCTGTTCGGCCTGTTGTCCCTGATCTGGAATCGGCGGCTGGCGGTGGTGGTCAGGCAGCGGATCGAAGCGCAAAGAAGCCTGCGCGACCAGCTCGCATTCCAGCATGCGCTGATGGATGCCATGCCGGACCCGATGTTTGTACGTGACCTGCAAGGGCGTTTGATCATGTGCAACAAAAGTTATGAGGACGCCTTGTCGACCCGTTTCGACCGTATGCAGGGGCGGCAGTTGATCGAGGTCGATGTCATGCCCAGACAAACCGCGCAACTGCTGCATGCCGAGTTCATGGCGCAACTGGGTACGCGCCGCACGCGCTTCTTCGAGCGGCAATTGCTGTTCAAGGACGGTCTCAGGGATATCTACCAGTGGACCGTGCCGTTCTACACGGCGGATGGCGAGCTGCGAGGATTGTTGGGAGGCTGGGCCGACATTGCCCGACGTACCCGACAGACGTAATGGTTGGGTTTTTTCTCTGTCATGTTCGCCGTGCATGCTCTCTTGACTGCACGGCAGCTTCGCCTGTGGTCAGTCTCCAGAACTTTCTTCTCGGGCCAGTGGTCATTTGTTATACGCATGCCCCAGGCACATTGTTTTCGGACTATTGAGTGGTGATCGGGATGGAAAGTATCAGTTTGTTGCTCGGTGAGGCGCTGAGCCCGTATCAGGTCACATTGACCCCGTCAGGCGTTCGTGGCGAATGCCGGGTGACCTTGAAGAATGCCATCGGCGCAACCGTGGTCGAGCGCGAGTTCAATCAGGCTCAGTTGAATGACAAGCGCCTGCTGACGGATGTGGTCGACGGTTTGCATCGCGACGTGCTGATTGCTGAAGGGCGCCTTGAGCCATGTGTCATCGCGGCATTGCGTAATGCGGCGCAGGACAAGCTTCCGGCCAGCCGCAATTGAACGGATTTCTGTGGGAACCTTCCTGCGGCCAGGTCAGTCAGACTTTGTAACAGCAGGATCAAGCATTGTGCTCCGGTGCTTGTAGCTTGCTGCTACTGGTCTCCAGGTAGACCACGTTTAACCCCGGGTCGTCTCCCCACTTCCCGGGGTTTCTTTTTGCCCGGAATTTGTCATGGCTGTGCCAGATCGTCGAAAAACGCCTTGGTGTCTTTCAGGTAATCGCTGCGGCTTTCGGGATCCAGCCAGGCGGCGTAAGCCTCATCAAGGCGTTCGCGGGGCAGGGTGCGCAGCACCCGGTTGATTTCGACGATGGCCTGGTGGCCCCTCGGCGTGTTGGTGCAACCAATGTAGCCGGACAGGTATTTACCCGTGCCACGGATCGGATAGAACTGCAGTTCATCCTCGGCGATGCCTTGCTGTGAAGCCTGGTAGCGGATTTCCGGGCGATAGCCCAACAGCAGGCGCAAACGCCCAAGGCGCTGCATTTGCAGGAGGCTGCCCAAGGCGTCGTTGCCGTAATGAGGCATGAGCACGTCGGCTGGCGCGTGCTTGAGCAGCCCGTCGAGGTATTCGCCGTAATTGCGCTCGGCAATAATCCCCAGTTTTTCGCTGCCACTGGCGAGCAACTCCGCGAGGTCCACTTCGCCGTCCTTGATAAAGGGGGCGAGCACCTTCTGATCGACGCGCCGCACGGCCAGGCCATTGCTCATGGCCCGGAAGACCGGGATGGAAAAGGCAATCCACTGTTCGCGCTCCTTGCTCCAGTTCAGCGCCGCGTCGCAGACCAGGGCCGGCTCGTGAAGCATTTGCAGCCCACGCGCGCGATTGACCCTCATCACGCTGTGCTGGTATTGCGGCATGCCCGCAATCAACAGTGGGAGCAATTGATCGATAACGCCCTGACCCTTTTTCGGTCCGTCGAAAATCGTCAGGGGTGGCAGGTCACGCTTGAGCCAGATCAGGGTTTCCCTGGTTTGCGCCAAGGCTGACGGGACCGGTTCAAGGAGCAGGAGCAAAGTCGCCAGCACGCAAAGCAGCCAGCCGCCGCGCGACGGGCAGCACCCGATCGCCCCTGCAGGCAGGCGCCTCAGATCAGATGGCTCCGTCTTTGCGCAACTGTGCGATCTGCGACGCGTCATAGCCAAGTTCCTGGAGTACCTGTGCGTTGTGCTCGCCCAGTTGTGGCCCGACCCATTCACATTCACCGGGTGTCTCTGAGAGTTTCGGCACAATCCCCGGCATCTTGAAGTCTTTGCCGTCCGGCAGCTTGGCCTGCAGGAACATTTCCCGCGCCAGATACTGAGGATCATTGAACATGTCCTCGGCACTGAAGATCCGGCTGGCCGGCACGTCGGCCTGATTGAGCAGCGCCAGCACGGTGTCCAGCGGCAACGAGTTGACCCAGCGATCGATGACGCCGTAAAGCTCGTCGCGTCGGGCATCGCGGCCATCATTGCTGGCAAGCAGTGGGTCGTTGGCCAGGTCTTCCCGGCCAATGATCAGCATGAAGCGTTTGAAAATGGCGTCGCCATTGGCGCCGATCTGTACGTGCTTGCCGTCGGCACTGGTGTGGATCGAGGAGGGGGTAATGCCGGGCATGATATTGCCCGTGCGTTCGCGGATGAAGCCGAACACATCGAACTCCGGAACCATGCTTTCCATCATCGCGAAGATGGCTTCATACAGGGCCACGTCCACCACTTGCCCCTGGCCGCCGTTGACCTCGCGATGACGCAGGGCCATCAGCGCGCCGATCACGCCCCAGAGCGCGGCAATCGAGTCACCGATGGAAATGCCGGTGCGCACGGGCGGCCGGTCTTCGAAGCCAGTGATATAACGCAGGCCGCCCATGGATTCTCCGACCGCACCAAAGCCGGGCTGATCTTTCATCGGGCCGGTCTGGCCGAATCCCGACAGCCGCACCATGACCAGTTTCGGGTTCAAGGCGTGCAGGACATCCCAGCCCAGGCCGAGTTTTTCCAGGACGCCGGGACGAAAGTTCTCGATCAGGATGTCGGCTTCACCCAGCAGTTGTTTGAGGATCGCCAGGCCGTCGGGGTGCTTGAGGTTGAGGGTCAGGGACTTTTTATTGCGGGCCTGGACGAACCACCACAACGAAGTGCCTTCATACAACTTGCGCCATTTGCGCAACGGATCACCGCCGTCCGGGGATTCGATCTTGATCACATCGGCCCCGAATTCAGCGCAAATGCGCGAGGCAAACGGGCCGGCAATCAAGGTACCCAATTCGATGACTTTCAGACCGGAAAGCGGTTTGGCGGTGAACGGCATGCGGGATCCTGCTGGACAAGGGATGAGCGAATACAGCGTTTTAACATAGCCGACTGTCAGGCGCTTCAGGTTGATCACCTTCAATTCGTGGATTGCCCGTCGCATCGGTTAGACTTGCCGCCTTTCCTCGTATCAAGAAGCCCGTTCATGGCCCAGCCGTCCACGACCTACAAGTTTGAACTGAACCTCACCGACCTCGACCGCAGCGTCTATGAGAGCGTGAAGCAGACCATCGCCCGTCACCCTTCGGAAACCGAAGAGCGCATGACCGTGCGCCTGCTGGCCTACGCCCTCTGGTACAACGAACAGCTGTCGTTCGGCCGTGGTCTGTCGGAAGTGGATGAACCAGCCTTGTGGGAAAAAAGCCTGGATGACCGCGTCCTGCACTGGATCGAAGTCGGCCAGCCGGATGCCGAGCGCCTGACCTGGTGTTCACGCCGCACTGAACGCACCAGCCTGCTGGCCTATGGCAGCCTGCGTGTATGGGAAGGCAAAGTGATCCCGGCGATCAAGAATCTGAAAAACGTACATATCGCGGCTGTTCCGCAGGAAGTCCTGGAAACCCTGGCCAAAGACATGCCGCGCGTCATCAAGTGGGACGTGATGATCAGCGAAGGGACGATTTTCGTCACCGACGACCGTGGTCAGCACGAAGTCCAGTTGCAGTGGCTTAGCGGCGAACGCGGCTGATTTTTTGCCGCTTTAGCGTGTCACCCGGTTTTATCCTACGTAT
Organism: Pseudomonas sp. S2_H10; assembly: GCF_054668285.1. Lineage (NCBI taxonomy): Bacteria > Pseudomonadati > Pseudomonadota > Gammaproteobacteria > Pseudomonadales > Pseudomonadaceae > Pseudomonas > Pseudomonas sp. S2_H10. The sequence continues at coordinate 2,478,915 of NZ_CP162754.1, read as the reverse complement.
TCAAGAGAAGCTCCCGTCACCCCATGCGCATCGAACCCCGCCTGCTGCCCGACACCCTGCCATTCCTCGGTGATATTCCGCCACTGCTGACCCGCCTGTACGCGGCGCGGGGTGTGCAATCCGAGGCAGAACTGGACAAGAGCCTGGCGCGGTTGATTCCGTTCCAGCAGCTCAAGGGTATCGACGCCGCGGTTGACCTGCTGGTAACTGCGCTCGAACAGCGCCAGCGCATTCTGATCGTTGGCGACTTCGATGCCGACGGCGCGACGGCCAGCACCGTGGGCACGCTGGGTCTGCGTTTGCTGGGGGCGGCACATGTCGATTACCTGGTGCCGAACCGCTTCGACTACGGCTACGGCCTGACACCGGAAATCGTCGCCGTTGCGCTGGAGCGACAGCCGCATTTGCTGATTACCGTCGATAATGGCATCTCCAGCGTTGAAGGCGTGGCCGCGGCGAAAAAGGCCGGGCTCAAGGTGCTGGTCACCGACCACCACTTGCCGGGTGACGAACTGCCGCTGGCCGATGCCATCGTCAATCCGAACCAGCCCGGTTGCGAATTCCCGAGCAAGGCGCTGGCCGGTGTCGGGGTGATTTTCTACGTATTGATGGCCTTGCGTGCGCGGTTGCGCGAGCTCGGCTGGTACACAAGCAAGCCACAGCCGAATATCGGCGAACTGCTTGATCTGGTGGCTCTTGGCAGTGTGGCCGACGTGGTGCCGCTGGATGCCAACAACCGGATTCTGGTGCATCAGGGCCTGGAACGGATTCGCGCCGGACGTGCCCGGCCGGGGATCAAGGCGATCCTCGAAGTAGCCAAGCGCGACCATGCGCGCATCACCTCCACCGACCTCGGTTTCATCGTCGGTCCGCGCCTGAACGCGGCAGGGCGCCTGGATGACATGAGCCTGGGCATCGAATGCCTGCTGACCGAAGACGCGGGGCTGGCGCGTGAAATGGCGGCTCAATTGGACGGTATGAACCAGGATCGAAAATCCATCGAGCAGGGCATGCAGCGTGAAGCGCTGGCCCAGCTCAAGGATTTGCCGGTGGAGTCGATGCCGTTCGGCTTGTGCCTGTTCGATCCGGAGTGGCATCAGGGCGTCATCGGTATCCTCGCGTCGCGGATGAAAGAGCGCTATTTCCGCCCGACCATCGCCTTTGCCGATGCCGGAGATGGCTTGCTCAAGGGCTCGGGACGTTCGGTGCAGGGCTTTCACATTCGCGACGCCCTGAGCGTGGTGGCGGCGCAGCATCCGAATCTGATCACCAAGTACGGCGGCCACGCGATGGCGGCCGGGCTGACGCTGCCGGAGGCGAACTTCCCCTTGTTCGCCGAAGCCTTTGACGCTGAAGTGCGTCGGCAACTGCGCGAAGAAGACCTGACTGGCCGTCTGCTGTCGGACGGCACCCTGGCGGTGGAAGAGTTCCACCTGGAACTGGCCCGCGCCCTGCGGCATGCCGGCCCTTGGGGGCAGCACTTCCCTGAGCCGTTGTTTCATGGGGTGTTCCAGTTGGTCGAGCAGCGGGTGGTGGGCGAACGGCACCTCAAGGTCGTGCTGAAGAGCGAATGTGGTTCGGTGAAGCTCGACGGCATTGCCTTCGGGATCGACCGCGATATCTGGCCGAATCCGACCATCAAATGGGTGGAGCTGGCCTACAAACTCGACCTCAACGAGTTTCGTGGCAATGAGACGGTTCAATTGATGATTGCCCACATCGAACCGCGTTGATCCGACACCTGTGAGGGCGACATCCCCCGATGTCGACTAGGCTCTAAACACTGCTTGATTTTGGCCTTGTGACGTCTTGTCGAATTTTTTGCCCGCGGGGGCGGGTGCTGTACCTTTTTCCTGTCACTCGTCGACTATTCAAACAGAACCTGGAGCCTGCCCACTGATTCGAGAGGTGCCCCATGAGTCTGCTGCTTGAACCCTTTACCCTGCGCCAACTGACCCTGCCCAACCGCATCGCGGTATCGCCGATGTGCCAGTATTCCAGTGCCGATGGCTTGGCCAATGACTGGCACCTGGTCCACCTCGGCAGTCGTGCTGTCGGCGGCGCCGGGCTGGTGTTTACCGAGGCCACGGCGGTGACCGCCGACGGGCGTATCACCGCTCAGGACCTTGGTCTGTGGAATGACGAGCAAATCGAACCTCTGCAACGCATCACCCGTTTCATCACCGCCCAGGGGGCCGTTGCTGGCATTCAACTGGCCCATGCCGGGCGCAAGGCCAGTACCTACCGGCCCTGGCTCGGCAAGCATGGCAGCGTCAAACCCGACGAGGGCGGCTGGGTGCCAGTCGGACCTTCGCCGATTGCGTTCGACCCGCAGCACACCCAACCCAGACAATTGGATGAAGGCGAGATCGCCCAGGTGATCCAGGCCTTTGTCGATGCGGCAAAGCGCTCACTGACCGCCGGTTTCAAGGTGGTCGAAGTGCACGCCGCCCATGGTTACCTGCTGCATCAGTTCCTGTCGCCGTTGAGCAATCAGCGTCGCGATCAATATGGCGGTTCGTTCGAAAATCGCATTCGGCTGGTGCTGCAGGTCACCGAAGCGGTGCGTGCGGTCTGGCCTGAGGAATTGCCGGTATTTGTCCGGGTCTCGGCCACCGACTGGGTGGAAGACGGCTGGAACCCGGATGAAACCGTGGAGCTGGCGCGTCGTCTGAAAAACCTGGGGGCGGACCTGATCGACGTTTCGTCGGGCGGGACGGCGGTGAATGCCGAGATTCCCACAGGCCCCGGTTACCAGACCCGCTTCGCCGAACGTGTGCGCAAAGAATCGGGCATGGCCACCGGCACCGTTGGCATGATCACCGAGCCGGCCCAGGCCGAGCACATCCTGCGCACCTGTCAGGCGGACATCATCTTCCTGGCCCGTGAGTTGTTGCGCGATCCGTACTGGGCCTTGCATGCCGATGACGACCTGGGTGGGCACAAGGCCGCGTGGCCCGCGCAGTACCAGCGGGCGACTCACCGCGAGCAACCCATACACGAATCGGATTTGCGCGACTGAAATCCATCGATACGAAAAAGCCCCTGAATCTCGCGATTCAGGGGCTTTTGTTTGTATCAGTTGCCGATCAGGCCGCTTCGATCTTGCTGCGGTTCTGTTCGACCTGGTTCAGGTAGTCCTTGAGCTTGTCCTGCTCGGCGACCGTGGTGAACAAGCCGAGCTTGCTGCGACGCCAGAGGATGTCATGGGCGCTGGTTGCCCATTCTTCGCTGCACAGATAGTCGACTTCACGGGTGTAGAGACCGCCGCCGATGTGCTCGCCCAGATCGCCGAGGTCCTGTACGCCTTCGAGCATGCGCCAGGTGCGGCTGCCGTAGGTGGTGGCCCAGCGGCGAGCGATCTCGCTCGGTACCCAGTCGAACTTGTCGCGGATGCGCGAGCTCAGGGCTTGCGGGGTGGTCATGTCCTCACCGCCCGGCAACGTGGCGCTGGCGGTCCAGCTCGGCTTGATGTGCTTGAAGTACGGTGCCAGTTGCGCCAGCGCCGATTCGGCCAGTTTGCGATAGGTGGTGAGCTTGCCACCGAATACCGACAGCAACGGCGCCTCTTCGCCCGCGCCAGACAGCGCCAGGGTGTAATCGCGGGTCACGGCCGACGGGTTGTCGGACTCGTCGTTGCACAGCGGGCGCACACCGGAATAGCTGTGCAGGATATCGTCGCGGCTGATCTGCTTTTTGAAATGGGCATTGACCACGTTCAGCAGGTAATCGGTTTCGCCGTCGGTGATCGCAACGGCTGCCGGATCGCCGGTGTACTCGCGGTCGGTGGTGCCGATCAGAGTGAAGCGGTTCAGGTACGGAATGGTGAACACGATGCGCTGATCTTCGTTTTGCAGGATATGCGCGTGTTCGCCTTCGTACAGTTTCGGCACGATCAGGTGGCTGCCCTGGATCAGGCGGATGCCGTACGGCGATTCCATCTTCAGGTCATCACGAATGAACTTCGCAACCCATGGTCCGGCCGCATTGACCAATGCCTTGGCGCGGATCGAAAACAGGCTGCCATCGGCGCGTTCCAGATGCAGGTGCCACAGACCCTTGGTGCGACGCGCGCTGACGCAGCGGGTCTGGGTGTGAACGTGAGCGCCTTTTTCCCGGGCGGCCATGGCGTTCAGCACCACCAGGCGTGCGTCGTCGACCCAGCAATCGGAGTATTCGAAGCCTTTGGTGATCTCGCTTTTCAGTGCGCTGTCGGGGCCGAACTTCAGGCTTTTCGAACCTTGCAGTTGCTCGCGCTTGCCCAGGTTGTCATAGAGGAACAGGCCGGCGCGAATCATCCACGCAGGGCGCAGGTGCGGGCGGTGTGGCAGCACGAAGCGCATTTGCTTGACGATATGCGGGGCCTTGGCAAGCAGCACTTCACGTTCAGCCAGCGCTTCACGCACCAGACGAAACTCGTAATGTTCGAGATAGCGCAGGCCGCCGTGAATCAGCTTGCTGCTGGCCGAAGAGGTATGGCTGGCCAGATCATCCTTTTCGCAAAGGAACACCGATAGACCACGGCCGGCGGCATCCGCTGCGATCCCCACGCCATTGATCCCGCCGCCAATGACGGCGATATCGTAGACCTCAGCGAGAGGGGGCGTGGGCAAGGTGGAAGTGGGCATCGGCTCGGCCTCGGAATTCTTTGATGTTCTGTATTTGAATTCGAACATTAATGTTCATTTGCGAAAATACTAGCCCATAAAGACGCGCACAGCCAGTCAGCTTCGATTGAAAATACTCATCGAAGGGCCGACAAAGGAAAATTTACGAACATTTTGATGCGCGTTATGGCGCAAGAGGGATGTTGTATGTGCGATCGCTATCGCGGGCAAGCCCGCTCCCACAAGGATCACACGGGACCTGTGGGAGCGGGCTTGCCCGCGATAGCGCCAGTGTAGGCACTGGAGATGGTGGCGTTAAACGACCTCCAGCCGAACCTTGTGCTGGTTCAACAGCTGCGCCAGCGCCGGGGAAGGCTGCTGATCGGTGACCAGGCAATCGACCAGGCTGATCGGCCCCAGGCGAATCATGGCGTTGCGCCCGAACTTGCTGGAGTCGGCCGCGAGGATCACTTGCCGGGCATTGGCGATGATCGCCTGGGATACCCGTACTTCCTGATAGTCGAAGTCCAGCAGGCTGCCGTCTTCATCGATGCCGCTGATGCCGACCAGGGCGAAATCGACCTTGAACTGATTGATGAAGTCGACACTGGCCTGGCCTACCACGCCGCCGTCGCGGCGCACGTTGCCGCCGGTCAGCAGCACGTCGAAGTCGTCCTTGGCGCTGAGCATGGAGGCAACGTGCAGGTTGTTGGTGATGATCTTCAGATGACTGTGATTGAGCAGTGCCCGGGCAATCGATTCGGTGGTCGTGCCGATGTTGATGAACAACGAGGCATGGTCGGGAATCTGCGCGGCAATGGCTTCGCCGATACGCTGTTTCTCATCGCGCATCTGGTCGGCGCGCATGGCGTAGGCGGTGTTTTCAACACTGGAGTCGTAAGCCGCGCCGCCGTGGTAGCGGCGCAACAAATTGGCTTCCGCGAGCTGATTGATGTCGCGGCGGATGGTCTGCGGGGTAACGACGAACAACGTGGCCATTTCCTCGATGCTGACATAGCCGCGTTCGCGAACCAGCTCGAGGATTTGCTGCTGACGGGGAGGCAGATTCATGGGGCGTCCTTTGGGCTGCCGTGCAAAATTTGCCCATGATGCCGCAGGAATCTGCTCCCGACCAGTTACATACAGATACGAGCCAGCGTGTTGGCTTATTCAGCCTCGTCTTCAACCGCCCAGTCGCGGGTGCGGCTGACCGCTTTTTTCCAGCCGGCGTAGAGTTTTTCCTTTGCCGTTTCATCCAGCGTCGGCTCGAACTGGCGCTCGATCACAGCCTTGCCACGCAGCTCTTCCAGGCTGCCCCAGAAGCCACAGGCCAAGCCTGCCAGGTAAGCCGCGCCGAGTGCCGTGGTTTCGCGCATTTGCGGACGCTCGACCTGGGTGCCGAGGATGTCGGCCTGGAACTGCATGAGGAAATTGTTGGCCACGGCACCACCGTCCACGCGCAACGCCTTGAGACGTTCGCCGGAGTCCTGCTGCATGGCGTCCAGCACGTCGCGGGTCTGGTAGGCAATCGACTCCAGCGCGGCACGGATGATGTGGTCCACGCGTACGCCGCGGGTCAGGCCGAACAAGGCGCCACGGGCGTACGGGTCCCAGTAGGGAGCGCCAAGACCGGTGAACGCCGGCACCAGGTACACACCGTTGCTGTCCTTGACCTTGTTGGCAAAGTATTCGGTATCGTGGGCGTCGTTGATGATCTTCAGCTCGTCACGCAGCCACTGCACGGTAGAACCGCCGTTGAACACCGCGCCTTCCAGCGCGTAGGCCACTTCGCCACGTGGGCCGCAGGCGATGGTGGTGAGCATGCCGTGTTGGGACTTCACGGCTTTGTCGCCGGTGTTCATCAACAGGAAGCAACCAGTGCCGTAGGTGTTTTTCGCCTGGCCTGGCTCGACGCACATCTGGCCGAACAGGGCGGCTTGCTGGTCGCCAGCGATGCCGCCAATGGCGATGCCGCTTTTGGTACGGCCATAAATTTCCGAGGACGATTTGACTTCGGGAAGCATCTCGCGCGGGATGTCCAGCACCTCCAGCATCTTCGCGTCCCATTCCAGGGTGTGGATGTTGAAGAGCATGGTGCGCGAAGCGTTGGTGTAGTCGGTGACATGCACCTTGCCGCCGGTAAATTTCCAGATCAGCCAGCTGTCGACGGTGCCGAACAGCAGCTCGCCATTGCGCGCGCGTTCGCGGCTGCCTTCGACGTTGTCGAGAATCCACTTGAGCTTGGTGCCGGAGAAATACGGGTCGGTGACCAGGCCGGTGGTGTCGCTGATGTATTGCTCGTGGCCATCGCGCTTGAGCTGCTGGCAGATCTCGGTGCTGCGCCGGCATTGCCAGACGATGGCGTTGTAGATCGGGCGGCCGGTGTTCTTGTCCCAGACCACGGTGGTTTCACGCTGGTTGGTGATGCCGATGGCCGCCACCTGGTCGTGATGCAGGCCGGCTTGCGCCAGGGCCTCGACCATCACCGCGCTCTGGGTGGCGAAGATCTCCATCGGGTCATGCTCGACCCAGCCGGCTTGCGGGTAATGCTGTGCGAACTCCCGTTGGGCGGTGCAGACCACGTTCGCGTCGCGGTCGAAAATGATCGCGCGGGAGCTGGTCGTACCCTGATCGAGGGCAATGATGTAGTTCTTATTCTTTGTGTCGGTCATGTCGATTGCCTTGGACGAAATAAGGGAGTGAGGTCTGGCGCGTGATCAAAGGGCAGGGGGGCACGCGCCAACGGTATCAAGAAGTTCTCGGTTTGCCGTCTATGGCAACTGCTGCATCCTTTGTAGCAGGTACGGCGCTGGGCAGATGGCGGGCAATCAGCCCGCGATAGGCAGCGGCGCCGAGGCAGGCACCGACAATCGGTGCAAAAACAGGAATCAGGAAATACGGAATATCGCGTCCGCCAGTGAAGGAAATTTCACCCCAGCCAGCGAAGAAAGTCATCAGTTTAGGACCGAAGTCGCGCGCGGGATTCATGGCAAAACCGGTCAGCGGTCCCATCGAACTGCCGATTACCGCAATCAGCAGGCCGATCAGCAGCGGTGCCAGCGGGCCTTTGGGCAAACCATTGCTGTCGTCGGTCAGGGACATGATCACGCCCATCAGGATGGCGGTGATGATCACTTCGACCAGAAACGCCTGGGCGGTGGTCAGCACAGGGTTCGGGAAGGTGGAGAACACCGATGCCAGTTCAAGGCTGGCCTGGGTTCCACGAACCATATGGTGCGTTTGTTCGAATTCGAAGAATAGATTGCTGTACAGCGTGTAAACCAACAACGCTCCACAAAAGGCACCAGCGACCTGGGCGAGAATGTAGAGCGGCAATTTACGCTTTTCGAAATCGGTAAAAATGCTCAGGGCAATACTGACGGCAGGGTTCAGGTGAGCACCGGAAACCCCGGCGGTCAGGTAGATCGCCATGCTGACGCCGACGCCCCAGATAATGCTGATTTCCCACAAGCCAAAACTGGCACCCGCGACCTTGAGCGCGGCAACACATCCCGTACCAAAAAAGATCAGCAGCGCCGTACCCAGAAACTCGGCCATGCATTGGCTCGAGAGCGACGGTTGTTGCAAAGCAGTTGTCATTGAAACCTCAATTCTTTTTGTTGTCTGGCGCTTTTCCCATCATGGTCGGAGCGCGGTTTTCGCCGAGGCAGGATGTGCATCCTGGTCGCGGTTTACTGCTGGCTACTGCGGTAGGACGTTTCGTACAGTTTCAGAAACGAAAAAATATAGACAAGAAACGCTGCTGTCAAAGGTCGAAAGTGAACCGTCGGTCACAAAGAAACTATTCGCTGTATGAATGAACGAGTTGTTGATGAATGGGATGGCCAGGCAATGGCGTCATGGATACTCCGCCGTAGAGCCTTTTATTGATCAATGTCCTAGAATCGTGCGCTGTATTTTCTTCTGCCGCCCAGTCTGGAGCTGTCATGACCCCCGCATTGGATTTGTTGAAAAAGGTTCGCGCCGAACATCGCGTCCACAGTTATGAACATGACCCCAAGGCTGCCTCCTACGGGCTGGAAGCAGCGGAAAAACTCAGCCTCGATCCGGCGCGGGTGTTCAAGACCTTGCTGGCGGCCAGCGAAAAAGGTGAGTTGCTGGTGGCCGTGGTGCCGGTTGCCGGCAGTCTGGACTTGAAAGGGCTGGCCCACGCCGCGGGTGTGAAAAAGGTTGAAATGGCTGATCCGGCGGCAGCCCAGCGCTCTACTGGCTATCTGCTGGGCGGGATCAGTCCGTTGGGGCAGAAGAAGCGTTTGCGCACGTTCATCGATAATTCGGCCCAACCCTTCGCCAGCATTTTTGTCAGTGCGGGTCGGCGCGGCCTGGAAGTCGAACTGGCACCGGCGGTGCTGGCTGAACACACCCAGGCGAAGTTTGCCGATATCGGCCGTGCCTGAGGCGCCGGCACGGCACTGTATGGTGAAAATCGGCCTGCTCTGTCACTGGTGCCGGTTCGACCAACGCGGCATGCTCGACGGGTCTGACACAGGGAGAAGGTTATGCAGCTTGAGTTTCATCAGGTCGACGCGTTCAGCAATCAGCCATTTGGCGGCAACCCGGCGATGGTCTATCGGCTCGATACCTGGCTCGCCGATGAGTTGATGCAGAAGATTGCTGCCGAGCACAACCTCGCCGAAACGGCGTTTGTCGTACGCGAAGGGCAGGGCTGGCACATCCGTTGGTTTACACCGACCACCGAGGTGCCATTGTGCGGGCACGCGACGCTGGCCAGCGCCTATGTGTTGTTCGAGATCTATAAAGAGCCCGTCGAGCGCCTGGACTTCACCTGTAAATCCGGCCCGCTGAGCGTGACCCGGGAGGGTGGGCGGTTGTGGCTGGATTTTCCGACCATCGTGCCGACGCCAGTGAGCGACACTCTGGCTATCGAACGTGCACTGGGTGTGAACGTCGTGGAGGTGCTGGCTTCGAACGAGCTGTTCGTGGTGCTCGAATCCGAGCAGGCCGTGCTCGACTGCAAGCCGGACATGGTTGCCCTGGCGAAACTGCCGTGGCTGGGCGCCATCGTGACGGCACGAGGCAGCCAGCACGATTTCGTCTCCCGCTATTTCGCACCGGCGATCGGCATCAATGAAGACCCGGTTACCGGATCGACCCATTGCCTGCTGATTCCGTACTGGTCCGAGCGTTTGGGCAAGTCGAGCCTGACGGCGTGTCAGCGTTCGGCGCGGGGAGGGGAGCTGTTCTGCCGCCTGGAAGGCGATCGGGTGAAGATCGGCGGGGATGCGACGCTCGTTGCGCGTGGAACGCTAATGTTGGGCTAATGCACATCCACTGTAGGAGCGAGCTTGCTCGCGATGGTCTCAAGGGCACCGCGTTCATTCAGGATGAACGCGTTATCGTTGACGTCCATCGCGAGCAGGCTCGCTCCTACAGGTTTTTGTGTGTATCAGTGGGCGGTGCTGTAGCGCCGCACACCTGATTCAACGGCAGGAATCTGCGCCGCCGTGCTGCCGGACGCCTGGAACAGCACCAGGTGTTCAGCCGCGACACGAATGCCCACATCGGCCCCGACCTGACGATCGACATGGCTCGGGAAAATCGACTCCAACTGTGCGCCTGTCGGCAGCTGCAAGCGATACAGGGTCGACGCACCCAGGAATGTCTTGCCGGCGATTCGCGCCTTCAGCGCGCTGTCCGGTGCATAGACGATATCGTCCGGGCGTAGCAGCACGTCCACGGCGCCGCCTACCGGCCAGGTATAGGCCCGATTGCCGCGCAACTCACCCAGCTCGGTTTGCACCGACTCCGGGCTGCTCAACTGACCGCGAATGAAATAGCCCTGGCCGATGAAGCTGGCCACAAAGGGTGTCAGCGGTTCGTGATACAGGTTGTAGGGCGTATCCCACTGTTCCAGTCGACCTTCCTTGAACACGCCAACATGGTCGCTGACGGCGAAGGCTTCTTCCTGGTCGTGAGTCACCAGAATCGCGCTGGTGCCACGGGCCTTGAGGATGTCGCGCACTTCATGGCTGAGCTTGCGGCGCAATTCGCCATCGAGGTTGGAGAACGGTTCGTCGAGCAGCAGCAGTTGCGGTTCCGGCGCCAGGGCGCGTGCCAGGGCGACACGTTGTTGCTGACCACCGGACAGCTCATGAGGGAAGCGCTTGCCGAGGTTCTTCAGGTTGACCAGTTCCAGCAACTCTTCGACGACGCGATCTTTTTGCGGGTGCTTGCGGATGCCGAAGGCGATGTTGTCGGCCACGCTCAAATGCGGAAACAGCGCGTAGTCCTGGAACACCATGCCGATGCGACGTTTCTCCGGGGCGAGGGTGAACCCGGCGCTGGAGATGGTTTCGCCCGCGAGCTGGATTTCGCCTTCGTGTACCGGTTCGAAGCCGGCAATCGCCCGCAGGGTGGTGGTCTTGCCGCAGCCCGAGGAGCCCAGCAGGCAACCGATGTCGCCAGCGTTCAAATGCAGGTTCAGGTTCTGCACCACGCGCTGGTCCTGGTAGCCGCAGGCGAGGTTGCGCAGGTTAAGCAGTAATGGCTGGCTCATGCGTGGTGATACGAAGGTGGGACGAGGAATTCGAGCAGGGCTTTTTGCGCATGCAGACGATTTTCCGCTTGATCCCAGGCCACCGAGCGTTTGTCGTCGAGCAGATCGACGCTGATTTCCTCGCCACGGTGCGCCGGCAGGCAATGCATGAACAGCACGTCGTCAGCGGCCAGGTCGAGCAGGGCGCGGTTGACCTGGTACGGGGCGAACAGCTTCAGGCGTTTGGCGGTTTCTTCTTCCTGGCCCATGGAGGTCCAGACGTCGGTGCTTACCAGATGGGCGCCGCGCACGGCATCTTTCGGGTCGCGAACGATGGTGACCCGATCGCCGGCCTTGGCCACGAATTCAGGATTGGGCTCGTAGCCTTCCGGGCAGGCGACGCGCAACTGGAAGTCGAACTGGATGGCCGCTTCTATATAGCTGTTGCACATGTTGTTGCCGTCGCCGATCCAGGCCACGGTCTTGCCCTGGATGGAGCCGCGGTGTTCGAGGAAGGTCTGCATGTCCGCCAGCAACTGGCACGGGTGCAGGTCATCGGACAGGCCGTTGATCACCGGTACGCGGGAGTTGGCGGCAAATTCGGTCAGGTTGCTGTGGGCAAAGGTACGGATCATCACCGCATCGAGCATGCTCGACATGACGATGGCGCAGTCGCCGATCGGCTCGCCTCGGCCCAGCTGGGTGTCACGTGGCGACAGGAAGATCGCCTGGCCACCGAGCTGGATCATGCCGGCCTCGAAGGAGATCCGGGTGCGGGTCGAGGATTTCTCGAAAATCATCCCCAGGACGCGGTTTTTCAGGGGCTCGAACAGTACGCCGCGGTTACGCAGGTCCTTGAGCTCAACGCCTCGACGGATCACGCTGACCAGCTCTTCGGGCGTGCAATCCATCAGGGAGAGAAAGTGCCTTGCGCTCATCATTGACTACCTTTTGCTACAAACCGCAGATGCTCAAAGCCTTGTTTAACGGAACAACGGGCGAGACCTGCGGCGTAAGCCGCACGGGGCGACGAAATAGGGGAAGGCGCGATCTTATAATTAAATGTCGCGTCTTACCAATAGGGCTACAGTTTTTAGGGAGTTTCAGAGGTGCTACGGGTTCACCGAGGTAGCGCTTTTGAAGCCTGTTTCCTGATAGCAGCGCCTCATTTGTACACCGGCCCCTCGGGGCTTGGCAATCAGGCGGGGCGGCAATGGTGCGCTGACAGTCGGTTTCCGACCTGTCATTCATCAGCGCCGGGCTCGACGAACACTGCCTTCGAACTGAACTTCGGCGGCCATCGGCCGGCCTGATAACCCTCGATTCACAAGACGAACGTCGCTGGTGTAGCGACGGGTCTGGCGCCATAGTTTTGTTTCCGCGGCTTACGTTGCCCGCCCCATGACAAGACAGAGACTGGCCATGACCAAGACTCTCCATCACCGTGCCTGCCATTTGTGCGAAGCGATCTGTGGCCTGACCATCGAAACCGCCGTGGTCGAAGGCGGCAGCGTCCAGATCACGTCGATCAAGGGCGACCCCCTGGACACCTTCAGTCGCGGGCACATCTGCCCCAAGGCCGTGGCGCTGCAAGACATCCAGAACGATCCGGACCGCCTGCACCAACCCATGCAGCGGATAGGCAATGAGTGGCGGCCCATCGAGTGGGAGGCCGCATTCAACCTGGTCGCCGAACGTCTCGCGTCCATTCAGGCGCATCACGGGCAAAACGCCGTGGCGGTCTATCAAGGCAACCCCAGCGTGCACAATTACGGGCTGATGACCCACAGCAATTACTTCCTCGGCCTGCTGAAGACCCGCAACCGGTTTTCCGCGACGTCGGTCGATCAACTACCTCATCACCTGACCAGTCATTTGATGTACGGCCACGGTTTGCTGCTACCGATCCCGGACATCGATCACACCGATTTCATGCTGATCCTGGGCGGCAATCCGCTGGCTTCGAACGGCAGCATCATGACCGTGCCGGATGTGGAAAAACGCTTGAAGGCGATTCAGGCCCGGGGTGGCAAAGTGGTGGTGGTCGACCCGCGCCGCAGTGAAACGGCGGCGATTGCCGATCAGCATCTGTTTGTGCGCCCGGGCGGTGATGCCGCGCTGTTGTTCGGACTGCTCAACACCTTGTTCGCCGAAGGCCTGACCCGCGACAGCCATCTGCCCGTTGATGGACTGGAGGAGGTGCGGGAGGCCGTCGCGGCCTTCACCGCCGAGTCTATGAGCCCGTTGTGCGCCGTACCGGCCGAACAGATCCGCCAGTTGGCGCGGGACTTCGCCGCGGCACCGAGTGCGGTCTGCTATGGCCGCATGGGCGTTTCGACCCAGGCCTTCGGTACGCTGTGTCATTGGGTGGTGCAGTTGATCAACCTGGTTACCGGTAATCTCGATCGCGTGGGCGGTGCCTTGTGCACCGAGCCAGCAGTGGACCTGGTGGCGACGACTTCGGGCGGGCATTTCAATCTGTGGCAGAGCCGGGTATCCGGGCGCCCGGAATACGCTGGAGAACTACCTGTCTCGGCGCTGGCCGAGGAGATGCTCACCGAAGGGGAAGGGCAAGTCCGCGCGTTGATCACCGTGGCTGGCAATCCGGTACTGTCCACGCCCAATGGCCGAAAGCTCGAGCAGGCGCTGGACGGGCTGGAGTTCATGGTCAGTATCGACCTGTACATCAATGAAACCACGCGTTACGCCGACCTGATCCTGCCGTCCACATCGGCGCTGGAAAACGACCATTACGACACCACGTTCAACCTGTTTGCGGTGCGCAACGTCAGCCGTTTCAACCGTGCCGTCCTCGCCAAACCCGAAGGTGCATTGCACGACTGGGAGATCTTCGTCGGGCTGGCCAAAGCGTTTGCCACCAGGACCGGCAGAGAGTTGAAACCCACCATTGCCCCGGCGCAAATGATCGATCGCGGTCTGCGCATGGGGATGTACGGCGACACGTCAGAGCACAAGCTGTCGCTGGCGACTTTGTTCGATCATCCCCATGGCGTCGATCTGGGCGCGCTCAATCCTAACCTGGCACCACGCCTGAAGACTGCCAATCAACGTATCCAGGCCGCGCCGGCAGCGATTGTCGCTGACCTGGCGCGCTTCGCAGCCTTGCAGGCGCCGGCCGCCGACGAGTTGTTGATGATTGGCCGCCGGCATGTGCGCAGCAACAACTCATGGATGCATAACTATCACCGTTTGGTGAAGGGCAAGCCGCGTCATCAGTTGCTGATGCATCCGGACGACCTGGACAGTCGCGGTCTCACTGACGGACAGCGGGTGCGAGTCAGTTCGCGGGTGGGTGTGATCGAAGTCGAAGTGCTTGGCAGCCTGGACATGATGAAAGGCGTGGTCAGTTTGCCCCACGGTTGGGGGCATGCGCGGCCGGGCGTGCAAATGACGATTGCCAGCAGCCAGCCGGGCTCCAGCGCCAACGACCTGACCGACGAATGTCGGGTTGACGAATTGTCGGGCAATGCCGCACTCAATGGCGTGCCGGTGACCGTGGCAGCCGCTTGAGTCAGACCGACGGAGAGACCGAGCAGCGCGCTCGGCTTTCCGTTACAATGCGCCACCGTGCCGACCCATGAGTCGGAAAGTTCAGCCGAGGTGCTCCATGGATATCATCGAAACGATTAAAGAGCAGATTGCCAACAACACCATTCTGCTTTACATGAAAGGCTCGCCGAATGCCCCGCAGTGCGGCTTCTCCGCGAAAGCTGCACAGGCCGTGATGGCATGTGGCGAAAAGTTTGCGTACGTGGACATCCTGCAGAACCCGGAAATCCGCGCCAACCTGCCAAAATACGCCAACTGGCCGACTTTCCCGCAATTGTGGGTGGGTGGCGAGCTGGTCGGCGGTAGCGACATCATGACCGAGATGGCTGCTGACGGTTCGTTGCAGACCACCATCAAGGCTGCTGTTGAAGCCGCTGCTGCCAACAAGTCCGAAGCCTGATTCGGTTCCTGTACCTGTAGGAGCGAGCTCGCTCGCGATGGTCGTTAACGATAACGCTGGGAGCCTGGTTCCCCGCAGCGCTCTCTAGTCCATCGCGAGCATGCTCGCTCCTACAATAAAAGCAGCAGGCACAAAAAAAGCCCCGCCTCTTTAAAAGAGAGCGGGGCTTTTTATTGCATCGAGATTAACGGCGTAGAACTTACTCGTCTTCGCCCATCTGCGATTGCAGGTAGTTCTCGATACCAATCTTGTCGATCAGGCCCAGTTGGGTTTCCAGCCAGTCGATGTGTTCTTCTTCGGACTCGAGAATGTCTTCGAGCAGTTCACGGCTGCCGAAGTCGCCAACTTTCTCGCAATGTGCGATGGCCACTTTCAGATCGGCATGGCCGGTTTTTTCAATACGCAGGTCACACTCGATCATTTCCTTGGTGTGCTCGCCGATGTGCAGCTTGCCCAGGTCCTGAACGTTCGGCAGGCCTTCAAGGAACAGGATCCGCTTGATCAGCTTGTCCGCGTGCTTCATCTCGTCGATGGACTCGTGGTACTCGTGCTTGCCGAGCTTGTTCAGGCCCCAATCTTCATACATGCGCGCATGCAGGAAATATTGATTGATCGCGACCAGCTCATTGGCAAGGATCTTGTTGAGATGCTGGATGACTGTAACGTCGCCTTTCATGATGGGGTCCTGCCCTGTAATAGCTGTCAATAGAACAGAGTTTGAGCCGCGTATTTGCTAGTGTCAAACCTAAGTTATTGAAACTTAAATGAAAATTAATCGGAATAAGAATGTTTGTGTTCCGCGTCTAGAGCATAACTAGTTGATTTTCAGACATAAAAAAACCGGACATATGTCCGGTTCTTTAAAATTCGATATTCAAGCGGCGCTAAATTCTGCTGGATAGGGAATTGCAGCCTGGGCCGTTTGCAGTTTTGTCAGGGTCTCGCGGACCACTTCCTTGGCCAGGCAGGCACATTTGCCGCATTGGCTGGCTACGCCGGTGGCCACGCGGACTTCCTTGTAGCTGCAGCATCCTTCATAGATCGCATCGCGGATTTGACCGTCGGTGACACCAGTGCAGAGGCAAACATACATAAGGAAGGACCGTCGCTGATTCTGTCTCAATTGCGATGGATCTTAATGTTAACGAGAATGATTGTCAAAGTGGTTTCAGGGCGCTTTTCCTCATAAGTGCGGATGGCTGACGAACGGTCTGCCTGGCAAGTCGGTGATGCAAAACCGTCGGGGATTTCATCGCAAGGGGAAAAAACAGCTAAGCCAGCTCAAACACGCGGTGTATGATGTCCGGTCTTTTGCGACCGGGGATCGTGTCACAGGGCTGTCGCCTCAGGGTGGCAGGCTGATGCGAACCCTGTTTCTCACGCTATTACACCAGGAGATATCCAATGAGCGTACTCGTAGGCAAGCAAGCCCCTGACTTCACCGTACCGGCCGTACTCGGCAATGGCGAGATCGTTGACAGCTTCACCCTGTCTTCGGCGATCAAAGGCAAATACGGCCTGGTGTTCTTCTACCCGCTGGACTTCACCTTCGTTTGTCCGTCCGAGCTGATCGCTCTGGACAACCGCATGTCCGAGTTCAAGGCGCGCAACGTTGAAGTGGTCGCTGTGTCGATCGACTCGCACTTCACTCACAACGCCTGGCGCAACACCCCGGTCAACAATGGCGGTATCGGCGAAGTCCGCTACACCATGGCTGCCGACATCAAGCAGGAAATCATGAAGGCCTACGACGTTCAGTCCGCTGACGGCGTGGCTTTCCGTGGCGCGTTCCTGATCGACGACAAAGGCGTTGTCCGTTCGCAGATCATCAACGACCTGCCGCTGGGCCGTAACATGGAAGAGCTGTTGCGTCTGGTCGACGCTCTGCAATTCCACGAAGAGCACGGCGAAGTCTGCCCTGCCAACTGGAAGAAAGGCGACAAAGGCATGAACGCTTCGCCAGAAGGCGTTGCTGCTTACCTGACCGAGCACGCTGCTGCGCTGTAAGGTACCAGGTACAAAAAAACCGGCCATCGAGGCCGGTTTTTTTATGGGCGGGATTTAGACCCTGTAGGAGCGAGCCTGCTCGCGATGGAATCAAGAACACCGCGGGGTGTCAGGCTCCCCGCGTTATCGTTGACGTCCATCGCGAGCAAGCTCGCTCCTACAGAAAAACATCAATCGTCGAAATCTTCCCAGCCGCCCATCTGTTTCCAGCGATTGACGATGCCGCAGAACAGCTCGGCCGTCTTCTCGGTGTCATAGCGTGCCGAGTGAGCCTCACGACCGTCGAAGTCGATGTCCGCTGCCTGGCACGCCTTGGCCAGCACGGTCTGACCGTATGCGAGGCCCGCGAGCGTCGCGGTATCGAAACTGGAGAACGGATGGAACGGATTGCGCTTCATGTCCAGGCGCGCAACCGCTGCATTCAGAAAGCCCAGGTCGAAGCTGCTGTTATGCCCGACCAGGATCGCCCGCTTGCAGCCATTGGCCTTGAGGGCCTTGCGCACGCCGCGGAAGATATCGTTCAGGGCAGACTCTTCACTCACGGCCATGCGCAGCGGGTGATCAAGCTTGATCCCGGTGAACTCCAGGGCCGCCGCTTCGATGTTCGCGCCTTCAAACGGCTCGACACGGAAGAAGTAGGTGTGATCCGGGTACACAAAACCCTTTTCATCCATGGCGATGGTGGTCGCGGCGATCTCCAGCAGGGCGTCGGTGGCGGAGTTGAAGCCACCGGTTTCTACGTCGACGACAACCGGCAGGTAACCACGAAACCGTGCGGCCATTGGATGGCGGGAACCGCCTCCGCCACCATTGCCTTCCAGTTCGTCGTCGAAATGCTCTTCACTCACGCGTGTTCCTCCAGCAGGCGCCAGCGCAGTTTTTCACCGGCGCGCAGCGGGATAACGGTCAGCTCGCCAAACGGCAGGCTGGCAGGGGCGGTCCATTCTTCGCGGACCAGGGTGATGCGATCGGTATTTGCCGGCAGGCCATAGAAGCGCGGGCCGTTGAGGCTGGCGAAGGCTTCGAGCTTGTCCAGCGCATTGCGCTGTTCGAAGGCTTCGGCGTACATCTCGATCGCCGCGTAAGCGGTGTAGCAGCCGGCGCAACCGCAGGCGGCTTCTTTGGCATGCTGGGCATGGGGCGCCGAGTCGGTGCCGAGGAAGAACTTCTCGCTGCCGCTGGTGGCGGCGTCGAGCAGGGCTTCCTGGTGCGTATTGCGCTTGAGGATCGGCAGGCAATAGAAGTGCGGCCGAATCCCGCCCACCAGCATGTGGTTGCGGTTGTACAGCAGGTGATGCGCGGTGATGGTCGCGCCAACGTTGGCCGAAGCCGAGTTGACGAACTGCACGGCGTCCGCGGTGGTGATGTGTTCGAACACGACCTTGAGGGTCGGGAAGCGCTCGACCACACGGCGCATGTGCTCATCGATGAAGATTTTTTCGCGGTCGAATACGTCGACATCGCCGCGGGTGACTTCACCGTGAATCAGCAACGGCATCCCGACTTCGGCCATGGCCTCGAGTGCAGGGAAGATCTTGTCGATGCTGGTAACACCCGAGTCCGAATTGGTGGTCGCGCCAGCCGGGTACAACTTGGCGGCGTACACGAATCCGCTGGCCTTGGCCTCGCGGATTTCTTCAGGCTGGGTGCGGTCGGTCAGGTACAGGACCATCAGTGGTTCGAACTGGCTGCCGGCCGGGCGGGCAGCGAGAATCCGCTGGCGATAGCCGTCGGCTTCGGCCGCGTTGCGCACTGGCGGAACCAGGTTGGGCATGATGATGGCGCGGCCAAAAGTGCGCGCGACATCCGCGACGGTATTGGTCAACACGGCACCATCGCGAAGATGAATGTGCCAGTCGTCGGGACGCAGCAGGGTCAGGCGGTCGGACATGAGGGGATTCCAGGCGGGTCAAACTGAGGGGAATGCTACCGGAAAAGACTCTTGCAGGCACTCGCTATCAAGTTTTACGGGAAGCTTCCGATATCCAACAGGTATGCCGTAAACATCTGTGTGTCGGTCTTTTTGTTGTAGAAGCCAGTGGAGCCTCCCGTGCGCCAGCGTTATTTAGCCTTGCTCAGTGTGTTTGCCAGCCTTCCCGCGATGGCGCTGACTTTCCAGACCCGTATGGAGAGCATTGAGTGGACGGTCGAAGGTGACAAGTTCGAATGCCGCCTGACGCAGCCGATTACCGATTTCGGTTCGGGCGAGTTCGTGCGCAAGGCCGGTGAGCAGGCAACGTTTCGTCTGAAAGCCTATAACCCGATGATGGGCGGCGGTTCGGCGACTTTGCTGGCCGCTGCCGCACCGTGGCAACCGGGGCGTGACGACATCAACCTGGGCACCGTGAGAATCGGCAGCGGCAATGTGTTGTTCAACAGTTCGCAGGTCCAGGCCGGACGCCTGATCAGCGGATTGATGGACGGTCGCAGCCCGGTGGTTCGCCACTCCTCGGCGGACGGCCGGGTGTCGGAAGTGCGTCTGCTGCCGGTCAGGTTCACCAAGGCGTTTGCCGATTATCAAGGCTGCGTGGCGAAACTGTTGCCGCAGAACTTCGAGCAAGTGAAGCAATCGGAGGTCGGCTTCCCCGGTGGCGGAATCGAGCTCGACAGTGCTGCGAAGGCCAGGCTTCAGGTCATGCTGGAATACATGAAGGCCGATGCGACGGTCAATCACATCGAGCTTGACGGTCACTCCGACAACAGCGGCAACCGCCTGACCAACCGCGACCTGTCGCGACGCCGGGCCCTGGCAGTGATGGATTTCTTCAAGGCCAACGGCATCCAGGAGTCGCAGATCACCCTGCGCTTCCACGGCGAACGTTATCCGCTGGCACCCAATACCAACAATGCCAACCGCGCGAAGAACCGCCGTGTAGCGGTACGCCTGGAGCGTGGAGCACCTGCCGAACAAGTCGCCCCGCAAGCAACGAAGGCGGCCGCTTCGGCTACTTCCTGACTACTGGGTCATCGTCGCGCTCTCGACATAATCTGTCGCTTCGTCGTCATAAGCTGTCGCGCCACTGTAAATTATTCTGTATGAGCGGTAGACTTCCCGGCTTTCCGTAGAACCCCGTGGAGTGATGGCATGGCGGACGTAAACAAGGTCGTTCTGGCGTATTCCGGCGGCCTGGACACTTCGGTGATCCTCAAGTGGCTGCAGGATACTTATAACTGTGAAGTGGTGACCTTCACCGCTGACCTGGGTCAGGGCGAAGAGGTCGAACCTGCACGCGCCAAGGCTCAGGCCATGGGCGTCAAAGAGATCTACATCGACGACTTGCGCGAAGAGTTCGTGCGCGATTTCGTTTTCCCGATGTTCCGCGCCAACACCGTTTACGAAGGCGAGTACCTGCTGGGTACTTCCATCGCTCGTCCGCTGATCGCCAAGCGCCTGATCGAAATTGCCAACGAAACCGGCGCAGACGCCATTTCCCATGGCGCCACCGGCAAGGGTAACGACCAGGTTCGTTTCGAACTGGGCGCCTACGCCTTGAAGCCAGGTGTGAAAGTGATCGCTCCGTGGCGCGAGTGGGACCTGCTGTCCCGTGAAAAGCTGATGGACTACGCCGACAAGCACGCGATTCCGATCGAGCGCCACGGCAAGAAGAAATCCCCGTACTCCATGGATGCCAACCTGCTGCACATCTCCTATGAAGGCGGCGTGCTGGAAGACACTTGGACCGAGCACGAAGAAGACATGTGGAAATGGACCGTCTCCCCGGAGAACGCGCCAGACAAGCCGCAGTACCTGGAACTGACCTACCGCAACGGCGACATCGTCGCGCTGGACGGCGTCGAAATGACTCCGGCCACCGTGCTGGCGACCCTGAACCGTATCGGTGGCGAACACGGTATCGGCCGCCTCGACATCGTCGAGAACCGTTACGTGGGCATGAAGTCCCGTGGCTGCTACGAAACTCCTGGCGGCACCATCATGCTGCGCGCCCACCGTGCGATCGAATCGATCACCCTGGACCGCGAAGTGGCTCACCTCAAAGACGAGTTGATGCCGAAATACGCCAGCCTGATCTACACCGGTTACTGGTGGAGCCCTGAGCGTCTGATGCTGCAACAGATGATCGATGCGTCCCAGGCCCACGTGAATGGCGTTGTGCGCCTGAAACTGTACAAGGGCAACGTGATCGTCACTGGTCGCAAGTCTGACGAGTCGTTGTTCGACGCCAACATTGCCACCTTCGAAGAAGATGGCGGCGCGTACAACCAGGCGGACGCGGCGGGCTTCATCAAGCTCAATGCCTTGCGCATGCGCATCGCAGCGAACAAAGGCCGGAAGCTGTTCTGAGACCTTTGAAATCGTGAAGGGTGCCTGATCTCGTCCAGCACGAGGTCAGGCACCTGAAAAAGGGGGGACGCCGGTTACTGCGTTGTCGGGTGTTTTCGTTGCCGCTGACGGTTTCCTGTTTTTCTCCTTTCACTGGTCTGTCCTGATCTATGCGTTGTTGTTTGCGGGTTGTCCGGCCTGATCAATGACCGTCAACCTGTGCGAGTCCGGGTTGTAGGCGACATAAAAGGCGCCGCTGCGCTTCCCGGTCTGCTTTGAAAGTTTGAGCGCACTGGCTTTCAGTAAAATCTCCGAAACGGCACACGTGACAAACAGAATCACGTACGCCGTCTGTTCCTGTGGCCTCTGGACATTTTCCAGCAGCGCTGCGAATTCACTCTCCTTGCTCATCCAGCGCGTATCCACGATGGACAGGTCCTTTACCGCTTGCGCCAACTGAAGTCGATGCTGGGCGAAGACGTGGGTGTGCAGGCCAATCTCCGTTGGCGGGTCTTGTGCGCCGCAGGGCGTTCGGACCGACTGCTGGCCATTCATTGGCGTTTCCGGAGCGGGAATGCCGGATGACTTCCCGGATGTTTTTTTTCCGCCCGCCCGGCATCATCCATGACCTTCATGAAGTGTTTTCCCTTTTCAAAGTCGGATGGCGCATACAGTGATCTGTAGTTGAAGTTTAGTGTCGCGAAAAAAAGCAAAAGTAAATAAAACGGAAAGCTGATCAGAAACCAGACATAGAGTTCTTTTTCTTCTTCGCCAAGGAAGGGTAGCGAAACAGCGGCTGAGGTTTCAGAGAGCGTTGCGAATATGGCAATGATTGTCATTGGGTTGGTCGTTCGTTTTCTGTCCTGTTCAGTGCTCATGTTGAATTCTCTTTTCTTGAATGAGGTCTCAAGTTTTTAAGTGTTGCTTATTGTAGTTGCTGTTGTTTTTTGTTGGCTCTAGTGATTGTTGTTCGTTGTTTGTTGCTCTTCGATTTTTTGGGCGGTGGTTATGTTAATGATTGCGCAAAAAATATTATTTGCTGTAAGAGTAGTTGGATGCTTGGTGTGTGATATTTCTGGTCTTAATGTTGAATGCGTAAATATCGGTTACGTTTTTACGGGAAAGTTGAAGCCGATGTTTCTCAGGGAGGTGGCTGGGTCCTGGAAAATTCTGGCCATAAATCCACAGGGACGATTGCTGAAAACTGCGAATCCTGACGCTGATACAGTTTTCAACTCATTCCGTGCCAAGGATTTTTGTAGGAGGAATCCGTGTTGTTTGTAGGGTATGTCTCTTGGTGCGGGTGGCTGGAAGGGGCGACATGCCATGGGTGAAACGACTAGGCTATTGTGCGGGCTCTAAAAATTCGAACAGCGAAAATTGGACTTGCCCATGAATAAAGTGCTGATCGTGGATGATCACCCCGTCATTCGTCTTGCGGTACGTATGCTAATGGAACGTCATGGCTACGAAGTTATTGCAGAAACCGATAATGGTGTGGATGCACTGCAACTAGCCCGTGAACTTACGCCGGACATTGTCATTCTGGATATCGGGATTCCGAAGCTGGACGGATTGGAAGTGATTGCGCGTTTGTCTTCGACCCCGACGCCGATGAAAGTGCTGATCCTGACGTCCCAGGCTCCGGGGCATTTTTCCATGCGCTGCATGCAGTCCGGTGCAGCCGGTTATGTCTGCAAACAACAGGACCTGACGGAGTTGCTCAGTGCAATAAAGGCCGTGCTGTCAGGTTACAGTTACTTTCCCAATCAGGCCCTGCATACCGTGCGCTGCAGTTTGGGGAATGCCAGTGAGGCCGATATGGTTGATCGGTTGTCGGGGCGGGAAATGATGGTCCTGCAACAGTTGGCCAGAGGGAAGACCAATAAAGAGATCGCCGATGGAATGTTTCTCAGCAATAAAACAGTCAGCACATACAAGACCCGGCTTTTGCTGAAACTGAATGCAAGGTCGCTGGTCGATTTGATCGAGCTGGCCCAACGCAATGGTCTGGTGTGATGGCATAACAGCGCTTCAAGGGGCGTCCACCGAAAGATGGCACTTAGTAAAAAGCCTCCGTTTCGGGAGGCTTTCAGGTGTCATAAGTCAAAATCGTAATCGGCCAATTGCTTCTGCAGTCGGCGCTCCTCCAGCAGGTTGTCGATGGTGCGGCGTTTGCTCAGATTAGTTTTCGCTACTTCTACCACCGGCTCGGCGTCATCGGTTTCGGCGGTGGTGAAGTCGTCTTCTACGTCCAATTGCTCTTTGCCAGTACTCATTTAGTTGCTCCAGGCTAAGAAGGCCTTTGGCGCCCCTTATATCGACAATCTCCCGGCGGGTAAAAAAGATTTTTTCAATCGAAAAGTCATAAAACCCAATAGCGCCTCAATCGTCTGAGGTTTTCTGCTTGTATTCGCACAGGTCCTCGATCCGACAGCTTCCGCACCGGGGCTTGCGGGCGAGGCAAACATAGCGGCCATGAAGGATCAGCCAGTGATGGGAGTCGAGCAGGTACTCCCTGGGCACGAACTTCATCAGCTTTTTCTCGACTTCCACCACATTCTTGCCGGGCGCGATGCCGGTGCGGTTGCTGACTCGGAAAATGTGCGTGTCGACGGCCATGGTCAGTTGGCGGAATGCCGTGTTGAGCACCACGTTGGCGGTTTTGCGGCCGACGCCGGGCAGCGCTTCCAGCTCTTCGCGGGTTTGTGGCACTTCACCTGCGTGACGCTCGACCAGCAAGCGGCAAGTTTCGATCACGTTTTTCGCTTTGCTGTTGTACAGGCCGATGGTCTTGATGTACTCCGACAGCCCCTCGACACCCAGGGCATGGATCGCTGCCGGGGTATTGGCGACCGGGAACAGCCTGGCTGTGGCCTTGTTGACGCCGACATCGGTCGACTGCGCCGAGAGGATCACGGCGATCAGCAATTCGAAGGGGGAGGAATAGGCCAGCTCGGTCTTGGGTTCCGGGTTGTCCTCGTGCAGTCTGCGGAATATTTCCAGACGTTTTGCGGCATTCATGGGCGGTGCGTTTCCTCGAGGCAATCAATGTGTGGGAGTGGGGCGCCAGGCCTGCCAGGCGGCGATCAGCAGTCCAAGCAGAATGAAACCGCCAGGAACCAATGTGGCCAGGTGCAAGCCGCCATCAGCCAGCAGCCCCCAGCCTTGCCAGCCACTGTGTGTTGTGCCGAACAGCCACGATAGATGGTATCCAAGCGTCCCGTTGCCGATGACTTCGCGCAGCAGGCCCAGCGCGACCATCAGCGCGGCAAACAGGCCGTCCAGTCGCAGGCGTTGGTGCCAGCCCTGCTGAAAGTACCCGGAGTGTTCCAGTACGACGCATTGTAAAGCGATCAAGGCGCCATAGAACCCCAGATGCTGCTGCCATTGCAGCGACCAGGCCTGGGCCATGAGTTGCGCGCAACTGGTGAGCGTGGCGGCAAGCAGGATGCTGGCCAGCAGGCGGGTCGCCGGGACCAGTCGGGATCGCAGGACACCCATGGCCAGACCGAACAACCGAGTCACTGCCAGGAACATGAGGATCAGGCCCAGTGCGGCCATCAGCGAGTGAGTGGCGCCGATCAGCGGCGTCAGCATCAGGGCGTTGCGCAGCGTCGCCGAGTTATCCATGGTCCGGGTTCCCGAGCAGTTGTTGCCGGTGTTCATCGAAGTAGCGCAAGGCATCGTGGACGGCATTGATCACCGCTCTTGAGGTGATGGTCGCCCCCGCGATCTGATCGAACTGCCCCTGATCCTTTTTCAGCGCCCAGCCGCTGTCACCGGGTTCAGTTCGCGATTTGCCGGAAAAAATCTGTAGCCAGGCATTGGGCCAGTCGGCGATCCGCGCCCCCAGTCCAGGTGTTTCCGATTGCTTGAGGGTTTTGACGCCGAGCAGCCTGCCATTGGCGTCGACAGCGATCAGCAGTTCGATGGCACCGGCGTAGCCAAGGGTTTGACTACGCAGCAACACCGCGACGGGTCGGGCTGACCGCATCGCCAGATAACCACCGAGCAAGGTGCTGTTGGTCAGGGCAGTCGTTTCGATCCGGACGGGGTGTTCGAGTGGTTGATTGTCGTAGCTGTCCGAGGGGATCAGGTCCAGCAGATTACGGCTGTCGATCAGGCGCTGTTCGGCAGCAATGCGCGGCGCGCTGCCGAGCTGCACGAAGTACGTCGCGCCAAGGCCAAGTACGGCCAAAAGCAGCAGAAGCGCGATGCTCGACGACCTGCTCATGACACCTCCGGCTGTTGTCTGGCTGCGATGAGCCGCTCCAGCGCCGGTACGCACAGGTTCATCAACAGCACGGCAAAGGCGATGCCGTCCGGATAACCGCCCCAGGTACGAATCAAGTAAGTCAGCAGCCCGACGCCCGCGCCGAACAGCAGTTTTGCCCCGGGGCTTCTGGCGCCGGACACCGGTTCGGTGATGATGAAGAACGCCCCGAGCATCGTTGCGCCGGTCAGCAGGTGAAACAGCGGCGAGCCATGAGAGTCGGAGCCGGAACCGTTCCAGCACAGCAGGCTGATGATGAACAGGCTGGCCAGCATGCCGACCGGTGCGTGCCAACTGATCACCCTTCGTTGCAGGAGAAACAGTCCACCCGCCAGAAACGCCAGATTCACCCATTCCACCCCGCGACCGCCGAAGTGGCCGAATGCCGGGTTGCCGGCAAACAGTTCATCCATGGTCAGGCTTCTGTTGATCCGCAGGCTGTCCAGTGCCGTGGCCTGCACCCAGGCATCCGGTGCAAGGCCGCCACCGAACACTTGCTGCAAGCCACTCGACAGGTCCATGCCATGGGACGATGGCCACTGGGTCATGGCTTGGGGAAAGGCCACCAGCACCAGAGCAAAACCGAGCATCGCCGGGTTGAAGGGATTCGAGCCGACGCCGCCATACAGGTGCTTGCCGAAAATCATCGCAAAAACGCCAGCACTGAGCGTCAGCCACCATGGGCAATAAGGCGGCAGCGCCAGCGCCAGCAATGTGGCAGTGACCAGTGCGCTACCGTCGCTCAGGGTCGGTCGCAGCGGTCGCTTGCGCCAATGCACAACGGCGGCCTCGGCCGCCAGTGCCGCAGCGGCCGCCAGAATCAGGTTGATCAACACGCCCCAGCCGTACAGCCAGAACGCCGCCAGCATGCCCGGCAGCGTGGCCAGCAACACCAGTTTCATCGCCTGTTGCAGGCGATCGTCCACCGCTTCAAGGGCTGGCATGGGCGTCCACCAGACGTTCGGCTTCTGCGAGTGCGCGCTCCAGGGATTCGATTTGCTGCGCCGGTGCTTCGTTGGCCTGGGCCTTCTTGAGTTCGGCTCGGCGCATGGCCAGCTGGATTTTGGCCCGTTTCAGATCGGCATCCGTTGACGACACGGCGGCAACCGTCGGCGCGGGTGCTGGGGGAGCGGCGCTTTCCAGTTGCGCCAGGTTCTGTTCGGCAGCTTCGAACTGCTGTTGCAGGACGATCAACTGCGATTGCTGTTCGAAGGTCGGCGGATGCCCAAAGGCCTTCAGCGATTTGTGCAGTTGCGCCCGACTCATCGCCACGTCGATCCTGACCTTTTTCAGCGCCGCATCGGCATTGGCGGCTTTCTGTGTGCGCACACGTTCGAGGGCAGCCTGCACCGGGTCGACAGCTGCTTGGGCAGGCTGCG
Source organism: Pseudomonas sp. S2_H10 (assembly GCF_054668285.1). NCBI lineage: Bacteria > Pseudomonadati > Pseudomonadota > Gammaproteobacteria > Pseudomonadales > Pseudomonadaceae > Pseudomonas > Pseudomonas sp. S2_H10. The sequence continues at coordinate 2,451,877 of NZ_CP162754.1, read as the reverse complement.
CGGCTCGTTGCCGGGCCAGGCGTTCGGCGATTTTCTGTTGCTCTTCACGCTGCAGTCGGGCATTGCGTTGTTCGAAGCGGCGCCGTGCGTGATCGCGCTTGAGGGTACGGGCCTGCCGCGCCTGTGGTGTCAGGGCCAGCCCTCCGACAATGGGCAGTACCGTGTTCGATGGCAGCGGGCGCATTTCGATGCAGTCCACCGGGCACGGTGCCACGCAGAGGTCGCAGCCTGTGCACTCATCGATGATCACCGTGTGCATCAGCTTGGCCGCGCCGACGATGGCATCGATCGGGCAGGCCTGAATGCACTTGGTGCACCCGATACACTCGGCTTCGCGGATAAAGGCGATCTGTGCAGGTGCCGAGCCGCGAGTGATGTCCAGTTGCAGAACCGGCACTTCCAGCAGTTCGGCCAGGGCCGCGATGGTTTCGTTGCCGCCGGGCGGGCACTTGTTGATCGGTTCACCGCTGGCGATGCCTTCGGCGTACGGCTTGCATCCGGGATGGCCGCACTTGCCGCATTGGGTCTGCGGCAAGAGTGCGTCGATGCGTTGAATCAGACTCATGTTTTGATCAGTCCGCTGAATCCGAGAAAAGCCACTGCGACCAGGCCGGCACCGATCAGGTCGATCGGCAGGCCGCGAAAGGGCAGGGGCACATCGTTGTCGGCCGTGCGCTCGCGCAAATCACTGAACAGGCTCAACACCAGCCAGAAACCCAACCCTGCACCGAGGCTCAAGGCCGCGGCGTGAAACATGCCTTTGTCCTCCTGAGCAATGAGCAAGGCCACGCCGAGCACGCCGGCATTGCCCAGCAACAACGGCCAGAGACCTTCGAAAGGCAAAGTCGAAAACACCCGTGCCAGCAGCTTCAGCAACGGGCTGATCAGCAGCACGCTCAATGGCAGAAACACAAACAGACGCAGCGCCGTCAATTGCAAGGGCACCAGCAGCCAGTGATAGAGCGCGTAGCCGAGCATGCCCACGATCAGCATCAGGCACGTTGTCGCAATGCCCAGGGCATGGACCTGACGGCGCTGGCCGGCCAACAGCGGGTCGACGCCCAGCGGCCAGTGCAACACGAGGTTGTTGATCAGGGCGGCGCTGATAAGCGTAAGCAGGATTTCGGTCATTGTTCATGCCGGCAGGAACAGTAGTTTTTGTAGGAGCTTAGGCATTATCCGGCAAGGACGGAGGGTGGGCCAGACATGAAAATCCCACAGTCGCGCCAGGCACGACTGTGGGATCGGTTCAACGCAGAAACTTACTTGATGCGCTGACCAGGCTTGGCGCCGCTGTCAGGGCTGAGCAGGTAGATCTCTTCACCGCCAGGGCCGGCCGCCATCACCATGCCTTCGGAGATGCCGAACTTCATTTTTCGTGGCTTGAGGTTGGCGATCATCATGGTCAGGCGACCATCGAGCTTGGACGGGTCCGGATAAGCGCTCTTGATCCCGGAGAACACGTTGCGGGTCTCGTCGCCAATGTCCAGGGTCAGGCGCAACAGCTTGTCGGCGCCTTCCACGTGTTCAGCCTTGACGATCAGCGCGACGCGCAAATCGACTGCCGCGAAGGTATCGAACTCGATTTCCGGCGACAGCGGGTCCTTGGCCAGTTCGCCATTGCCGGCAGGTGCGGCTGCGCCGGTGTCGGTCTGGCTGGCGGTCAGGTCTTCTTTCGAAGCGTCGGTCATGGCTTGCACCTTCACCGGGTCGATGCGGGTCATCAGCGGCTTGAACTCGTTCAGCTGATGGTTGGCGAGCAAGGTGGCGTGATCGTTCCAGGTCAGCGGCGCAACGTTGAGGAACGCCTCGGCATCGGCGGCCAGCAATGGCAGCACCGGCTTGAGGAAGATCACCAACTGGCGGAACAGGTTGACGCCGGTGGCGCAGATGGCCTGGACTTCATCCTGCTTGCCTTCCTGTTTGTTCAGCGACCACGGTGCCTTGTCGGCGATCCAGGCGTTGGCGCGGTCGGCCAGGCCCATGATCTCGCGCATGGCGCGGGCGAAGTCGCGGGCTTCATAGGCGTCGGCAATGCCTGGCGCGGCGGCCAGGAAGGCTTCGGTCAGTTCAGGCGCGGCGTTGGTGTCGACCATCACGCCGGCATTGCCCTTGTTGATGAACCCGGCGCAGCGGCTGGCGATGTTGACGACTTTGCCGACCAGGTCGGAGTTGACCTTCTGCACGAAGTCTTCGAGGTTCAGGTCGAGGTCGTCGACGCCACGGCCCAGCTTGGCCGCGTAGTAGTAGCGCAGGTATTCCGGCGACAGGTGGTCCAGGTAGGTGCGGGCCTTGATGAAAGTGCCGCGGGACTTGGACATCTTCTGGCCGTTGACGGTCAGGTAGCCGTGTACGTTGATCCCGGTCGGCTTACGGTAGCCGGCGCCTTCGAGCATGGCTGGCCAGAACAGGGCGTGGAAGTTGACGATGTCCTTGCCGATGAAGTGGTACAGCTCGGCGGTGGAGTCCTTGCCCCAGAACGCGTCGAAGTCCAGCTCCGGCGTGCGGTCGCACAGGTTCTTGAAGCTGGCCATGTAGCCGATCGGCGCATCCAGCCACACGTAGAAGTACTTGCCCGGCTCGTCGGGGATTTCGAAACCGAAGTACGGCGCATCGCGGGAGATGTCCCACTGCTGCAGGCCGGCGTCCAGCCATTCGGCGATCTTGTTGGCCACGGCGTCTTGAAGGGTGCCGCTGCGGGTCCAGGTTTGCAGCATTTGCTGGAAGTCCGGCAACTTGAAGAAGAAGTGCTGGGAATCCTTGAGCACCGGGGTGGCGCCGGAGATCGCCGACTTCGGATCCTTCAGGTCGGTCGGTGCGTAGGTCGCGCCGCATTTTTCGCAGTTGTCGCCGTACTGGTCTTCGGTGCCGCATTTCGGGCAGGTGCCCTTGATGAAGCGGTCGGCCAGGAACATTTTCTTTTCCGGGTCGAAATACTGGGTGATCGAGCGAGTGGCGATGTGCCCGGCGTCACGCAGCTTCAGGTAGATCTGGCTCGACAGCTCACGGTTTTCTTCGGCGTGAGTGGAGTGGAAGTTGTCGAAGTCCACCAGGAACTCGGCAAAGTCGGCGCTGTGTTCAGCCTGGACGTTGGCGATCAGTTGTTCCGGGGTGATGCCTTCCTTTTCCGCGCGCAGCATGATCGCCGAACCGTGGGCGTCGTCGGCGCAGACATAGATGCATTGATTGCCGCGGTGCTTCTGGAAGCGCACCCACATATCGGTCTGGATGTATTCCAGCATATGGCCGAGGTGAATCGAACCATTGGCATAGGGCAGGGCGCTGGTGACGAGGATCTTGCGTGGCTCGGACATGGGGCTCGGCTACTTGATGAAACGGAGGTCGGCCACTATAAAGCGCCGGCGCATATTTTTCACCCTGTGAGCCTGTTTCCGGATGCATAGCCGGTGAAACCTGTGGCGAGGGGGCAAGCCCCCGTTGGGCCGCGGAGCGGCCCCTTTTACGTCTGCTACGCAGCCGAACGGGGGCAAGCCCCCTCGCCACAGCAACAAATGAACGGCGAACATGCCGCCTCGGGCGCGGAACAGGTACGATACCCGTCATCTTTTCCAAGTCCTGTTTTCGGAGTTGCCCATGAGCGCCGTCAATCGCGCAGCGGTGGAAGCCGTCCTTCGCCAATACACCGACCCTTACCTGAACCAGGACCCGGTCAGCGCCGGGTGCGTGCGCAACATCGACATCCAGGGCGACCGCGTCAGCGTGCAGCTGGAATTGGGTTACGCCGCCGGCCTGTTCAAGAGTGGCTGGGCACAGATGCTGGAAATGGCCATCCAGGGGCTCGATGGCGTGGCAAGCGCCCGTGTCGAGATCACCAGCGTGATCGCTGCACACAAGGCCCAGGCACAGGTTCCGGGGCTGGCCAACGTCAAGAACGTGGTGGCCGTGGCGTCCGGCAAGGGCGGCGTGGGCAAATCCACCACGGCGGCCAACCTGGCCCTGGCCCTGGCCCGCGAGGGCGCCAAGGTCGGGATTCTCGATGCGGACATCTACGGTCCAAGCCAGGGCATCATGTTCGGTATCCCGGAACGCACCCGTCCCGAGGTCAAGGACCAGAAGTGGTTCGTGCCGCTCAAGTCCCATGGCGTGGAAGTGATGTCCATGGCGTTCCTGACCGACGACAACACGCCGATGGTCTGGCGCGGGCCGATGGTCTCCGGCGCCCTCCTGCAACTGGTGACCCAGACCGCGTGGGGCGACCTGGATTACCTGGTCATCGACATGCCGCCAGGCACCGGCGACATCCAGCTGACCCTGGCGCAGAAAGTGCCGGTGGCCGGTGCAGTCATCGTGACCACCCCGCAGGACCTGGCATTGCTGGACGCGCGCAAGGGCGTGGAAATGTTCCGCAAGGTCAACATTCCGGTGCTGGGCGTGGTGGAAAACATGGCCGTGCACATCTGCTCCAATTGCGGACATGCCGAGCATCTGTTCGGAGAGGGTGGCGGCGTGAAACTGGCCAATCAGTACGGCGTCGAGCTGCTTGCCTCATTGCCGCTGTCGATGTCCATTCGCGAGCAGGCCGACGGCGGCAAGCCGACGGTGATCGCCGAGCCGGACAGCCCGATTGCCCTGGTTTACCAGGAACTGGCCCGTCACGTTGGCGCGCGGATCGTATTGCAGGAAGCGTTGACGCCGGCGATGCCGAACATCAGCATCAGCGACGATTGATAAGCTTTTGTAGGAGCCCGGCTTGCCGGCGATGGTGGATTTGAATACGCCATCGCCGGCAAGCCGGGCTCCTACAGATCATTGTTCTGCTTTAGATACGCAACCCGCCATCCATCTCCAGAATCCGACCGGTGTAATAATCGTTCTCGAAGATATACGCCGCCGAATGGGCGATTTCTTCCGGCTTGCCCATGCGCTTGAGCGGAATCCCGGCGGTCATTTTCTCCAGCGCCTCAGGCTTCATGCCCAGGGTCATTTCGGTTTCGATGAAGCCCGGTGCAATACCGGCGACACGAATGCCGTAACGCGCCAGTTCCTTGGCCCAGGTCACGGTCGCCGCAGCGACACCGGCCTTGGCCGCCGAGTAGTTGGTCTGGCCGACGTTGCCGGCGCGGGAAATCGACGAGATATTGATGATCGCGCCGCTGTTGTTCAGCTCGACCATCTTCGCCGCGACTTCCCGGGTGCACAGGAACACGCCGGTCAGGTTGACGTCGATGACCGCCTGCCACTGCGCCAGGCTCATCTTGGTCATTTCGCCATCCTTGACCTTGAGCAGCAGGCCATCACGCAGGATCCCGGCGTTGTTGATCAGGCCGTGGATCGCGCCGAAATCCTCGGCGACCTGGGCGACCATGTGGGTCACTTGCTCTTCATTGGCGACGTTGCACAGGTACGCGCGCGCCTCTACACCCTGGGCCTTGCAGGCCGCGACGGCGTCGTCGAGCTTTTCCTGATTGAGGTCGACCAGTGCGAGTTTCGCGCCCTTGCTGGCGAAATACTCGGCCATGGAACGGCCTAAACCCTGGCAACCGCCAGTGATAATGATTACTTTGTCAGTGAGTTGCATTCGCATGCCCCCGGCAGCAGGTCTGAGTGGTTTCCTTGTAGAGAGCCTCTCGATCTGCGCCTGATGTGGCCCGGCTGCACATGAGATCTGCCCCCGATGGCGTGCTGGGACTTTCACCAGCAGCTCGTCCGTTTTTTTGACGGATTCTATTTAAGGAGTCATAAATTGAGCGTTGAAGCGGCTAAGCATGCACGAGAATTGCTCCTCAAGGAATACCGTGGAGTGCTCTCTACGCACTCCAAATCGATGCCCGGTTTTCCGTTCGGCTCCGTGGTTCCGTACTGCCTGGACGAGCTGGGCCGACCGCTGATCCTGATCAGCCGCATCGCGCAGCACACTCACAATTTGCAAAAAGACCCGAAATGCTCGCTGTTCGTGGGCGAGCGCGGGGCTGAGGATGTCCAGGCCGTTGGTCGCCTGACCTATCTGGCCGAAGCTCAGCAGATCGAAGACGAAGCCGCGATCGAAGCCGCCTCCGAGCGTTACTACCGCTACTTCCCGGAATCGCAGGGTTATCACCAGGCCCACGATTTCGACTTCTGGGTGCTCAAGCCGGTTCGCCACCGCTACATCGGTGGTTTTGGCGCGATTCACTGGGTCAATGACCTGACCCTGGCCAACCCGTTCGCCGGCAAGGCCGAAGTGAGCATGGTCGAGCACATGAACGCCGATCACGCCAAGGCCATCGCCCATTACGTCGATCTGGCCGGGTTGCCGAACAACGTGCCAGCGCAAATGGCCGGTATCGATACCGAAGGCATGCATCTGCGGATCGGCCAGAGCCTGTACTGGTTGCCGTTTCAAGCGCCTTGTAATACCCCGACACAAGTCCGCGAAGCCTTGGTTTCTCTGGCCCACGCCGAACATTGGCCGAAAAATGAAGAGGCCGACGCTTGAATTCACGAAACGGCGACGTCATCTAAGGTGAACTGGCAAGGCATTCTTGCGTTGAGGAACCATTTGATGCGCCCTTTTTTGTTGCTCTTTCTGCTGTTCCCGGTGTTGGAGCTGTTCGTATTCGTCAAGGTGGCAGGGTCTATCGGGTTTTTCCCGGCCCTGCTGCTGATCATTCTCGGCTCGATGTTCGGTGTGTTCGTGCTGCGCGTCGCCGGCCTGGCCACGGCGCTGCGTGCCCGTGAAAGCCTGAACCGCGGCGAGCTGCCAGCCCAGACCATGCTCGAAGGCCTGATGCTGGCATTGGCCGGTGGCCTGCTGATTCTTCCAGGTTTCATCAGCGATGTGATCGGCCTGGTCATGCTGCTGCCGTTCAGCCGTCGCCTGCTGGCCAATAAAATGCGCCAACGCGCCGAAGAGCAGGCCATGCGTCAGCGAGCGTTCGCCGACGACCTGCAAGCCCGTGGCGGCCCGGCGCCTCGCGAACCGCTGGGCCGCGAGCCCAACGTGATCGAAGGCGAGTTCGAACACCGCGATACCAAGTAATACGCCCATCGACACGGCACCTTCGGGTGCCGTGTTCGTTTGCAGGGCAGCGAACAGAAAATTTTTCGCTCCCCGCCCTTGTAATAAGCTTATGCGCCCTTATGTAACGGTCACCGCAAGGTTTCTGGCGAATACGCCAGACAGACTTCCGCGGTTCGCTTGACGAACCGCAACCGGCACCGCCGGCCTTTGTTAAACCCGCCGGGACTACACCGGCCGATGAAAACCACAATTAGGAGAGATCGACAATGAAGCTTCGTCCTCTGCATGACCGCGTCGTCATCCGTCGCAGCGAAGAAGAAAAGAAAACCGCTGGCGGTATCGTCCTGCCAGGTTCGGCTGCTGAAAAAGCCAACAGCGGCGAAATCCTCGCTGTAGGCACCGGCCGCGTATTGGAAAACGGTGAAGTGCGTGCACTGTCCGTGAAAGTGGGCGACAAGGTTGTGTTCGGTCCTTACTCCGGCAGCAACACTGTGAAAGTCGACGGCGAAGACCTGCTGGTAATGAGCGAGAACGAAATCCTCGCTGTTATCGAAGGCTGATACCCCCGTTCATTTTCCGCTACTACAAAGTATTTAAGGAATATCGATCATGGCTGCTAAAGAAGTTCTGTTTGGCGATTCCGCCCGTAAAAAAATGCTCAAGGGCGTCAACGTCCTGGCTGACGCGGTAAAAGCGACCCTGGGCCCGAAAGGCCGTAACGTGATCATCGAGAAGAGCTTCGGCGCTCCGACCATCACCAAGGACGGCGTTTCGGTCGCAAAAGAAATCGAACTGGAAGACCGTTTCGAAAACATGGGCGCGCAGCTGGTCAAAGACGTTGCCTCCCGTGCCAACGATGACGCAGGCGACGGCACCACCACCGCTACCGTTCTGGCTCAGTCGATCGTCAACGAAGGCCTGAAAGCCGTCGCTGCCGGCATGAACCCGATGGACCTGAAGCGCGGCATCGACAAGGCGACCATCGCCATCGTCAAAGAGCTGAAAAACCTGTCCAAGCCATGCGCTGACACCAAGGCAATCGCTCAGGTTGGTACCATCTCCGCCAACTCCGACAACTCCATCGGCGACATCATTGCCGAAGCCATGGAAAAAGTCGGTAAAGAAGGCGTGATCACCGTTGAAGAAGGCACTGGCCTGGAAAACGAACTGTCGGTTGTAGAAGGCATGCAGTTCGACCGTGGCTACCTGTCCCCGTACTTCGTCAACAAGCCGGAAACCATGGTTGCCGAACTGGACAACCCACTGGTTCTGCTGGTCGACAAAAAGATCTCGAACATCCGCGAAATGCTGCCAGTGCTGGAAGCCGTTGCCAAAGCCGGCCGTCCACTGCTGATCGTTTCCGAAGACGTTGAAGGCGAAGCCCTGGCGACTCTGGTCGTGAACAACATGCGTGGCATCGTTAAAGTCGCAGCCGTCAAGGCTCCAGGCTTCGGCGACCGTCGCAAGGCCATGCTGCAGGACATCGCCGTTCTGACCGGCGGTACCGTTATCTCCGAAGAGATCGGCCTGAGCCTGGAAGCCGCTACCCTGGAAAACCTGGGCAGCGCCAAGCGCGTGACCATCTCCAAGGAAAACACCATCATCGTTGATGGTTCTGGCGTAGCAGGCGACATTGAAGCCCGTATCGCTCAGATCCGTGCTCAGGTTGCCGAAACTTCCTCGGACTACGACCGTGAAAAACTGCAAGAGCGTCTGGCCAAGCTGTCCGGCGGCGTTGCAGTGATCAAGGTTGGCGCTGGTTCCGAAGTAGAAATGAAAGAGAAGAAAGCCCGCGTTGAAGACGCCCTGCACGCTACCCGTGCAGCCGTTGAAGAAGGCGTGGTACCTGGCGGTGGCGTTGCGCTGATCCGCGCTCTGCAAACCCTGAACGATCTGAAAGGCGACAACGCTGATCAGGACGTAGGTATCGCTGTTCTGCGCCGTGCCGTTGAAGCACCGCTGCGTCAGATCGCTGCCAACAGCGGTGACGAGCCAAGCGTTGTGGTCAACGAAGTCAAGAACGGCAAAGGTAACTTCGGTTACAACGCTGCGACTGGCGAATACGGCGACATGATCGAAATGGGTATCCTGGACCCAACCAAGGTCACCCGTTCCGCGCTGCAAGCTGCATCGTCGATCGGCGGTCTGATCCTGACCACCGAAGCTGCTGTTGCTGATGCACCGAAGAAAGACGGCGGTGCTGGCGGCGGTATGCCAGACATGGGCGGTATGGGCGGCATGGGCGGCATGATGTAAGCCAGCCTTACCCCTGTACGAAAAAACCCCGCCTGCGCAAGCAGGCGGGGTTTTTTTATTCATTCATTTTGAGAGTCACATAAATCCCTTGTGGGAGCGTGGCTTGCCCGCGATGGCGTCGGATCAGGCGCCGACAGGTACCGCGCAGGCCTCGCGTTTAGCCCTCAGGGCCGGTCGATACAGAACGTAGTAATACGACCCCAGACAAATCAACCAGCAGAACACCGCCGTCCACACGTTGTGCGAGAAGAAGTGCGCGCCCTGCATCATCCGCGCGATGGAGAACACCGAGCCGAGGGCAAAGGCGAAAACCAACGCTGCGCGAGCCATGCGCGGACGACGGTCACGCAGTACGAAAAACAGGGCAAACAGGGTGAACCCCGTAGCCGCATGGCCGCCGGGCCAGCAACGTCCCGGTTTATCGGTAGGCGGGCGAGGGCTCAGCAGCTCGCTGTAGGTCTCGTGACCGCCAAATTGCTCAAGGCTCCATGGACACTGCACCGCAGTCACCGCCTTCATGGGCGTGACAAAGGACGTCGCCAGGCCCAGGGACAGCACCAGGCAACCCAGTTCTCGCTTGAACGGTTTGAGCCTGGCCATGAAGAACGAAGCGATGTAACCGAGGATGGCAAACACCGAGAAGGCGATGACCACTTGCTTGGCCCGATCGTGCAGGATGTCCTCGAGGAAATAACTGTGGCGTCCGATGAAGTCTCCGGCGACCGGGTCGTAAAACAACCTGGCCAGGTCCATGTCCAGCGTGGTCAATTCGAGCAACACCAGAATGATCGCAGCAATGGCGGGGACTCCAAGGCACACCCAGAAATTGAGGGGGCGAGGAGCGGGGCGGGAAAGGCTCGAAACCATGCTAGTTCCTTGATCAGTGAAGTGTTCTCGAATGCGCAGCCGCGCAGAGTTTGAACCCGTTTTTGTCGTTTGGGTGTGAATCACGGGTGAAAAACTCGTCAAGGCTGTAAACGGTCAGTTTCCACGCTTTTACGCTTCACTCAGTCCTAGCCGTGAGCTGAACTTCGCCTTAAGCTGCGCGGGCCATGACGGCCGTTACTGTGGACGGAGAGATACCCATGCGAATTCTATTGGTTGAAGACAACCGCGATATCCTGGCCAATCTGGCCGATTACCTGGGGCTCAAAGGCTATACCGTGGATTGCGCGCAGGACGGCCTGTCGGGCCTGCATCTGGCGGCCACCGAGCATTACGATTTGATCGTGCTCGATATCATGTTGCCCGGCATCGATGGCTATACCTTGTGCAAGCGCCTGCGCGAAGACGCGCGCCGCGATACGCCGGTGATCATGCTCACCGCCCGCGATCAACTGGACGACCGCCTGCAAGGCTTCAAGTCCGGCGCCGATGATTACCTGGTCAAGCCGTTTGCCCTGTCTGAGCTGGCGGCGCGTATCGAAGCGGTCATGCGCCGGACCCAGGGCGGCGGGCGACGCACCTTGCAGGTCGGCGACCTGAGCTATGACCTCGACACCCTGGAAGTCACCCGCGAAGGCCGGCTGCTGAAGCTCAATCCGGTCGGCCTGAAGTTGCTGGCTGTGCTGATGCAGAAAAGCCCGCACGTGCTGCGCCGTGAAATTCTTGAAGAGGCACTCTGGGGCGACGATTGTCCGGACAGCGACAGCCTGCGCAGCCATGTGCACCAACTGCGCCAGGTGATCGATAAACCGTTCGCCAAGCCGTTGCTGCAGACCGTGCACGGTGTGGGTTATCGCTTGGCCGAGGGGCGTGATGGAGTTTAAGCAGAGCCTTTCTCAACGCATCATCATTGCCTTTGCGCTGATGAGCGCACTGGTGGCGGGCGCCTTTGCCATGGGTATCGTCGCGACCGTGCACCTGGTGGAAGAAAAACTGATTTCGGCTGGCTTGGGCGGCGATTTGCAGCGCTTGTTGCTGATGGACAATGTCACGGACTGGAGCCATCGCCCCGAGCCGGACCAATTGTTCTACTTCAGCAATGGGCCGGGCGATTTCAGGTTGCCCAAGGATCTGCGGCACCTGGAGCCGGGCTTTCACGAAGTGTTCCGTGAAAACCTGTCGTACCACGCCATGGTCGAGATCGTCGACGGTCGACGGTACGTGCTGTTGCAGGATCAGAGCGACTTCGAAGAGCGTGAGCGGGTGCTGTTTGCCGTGGTGCTGGTGGGTTTCGTACTGAGCCTGGCGCTGGCGGTGTTCCTCGGCTGGGTCCTGGCGCGCAAGGTCATGGCGCCGGTGGTGCGGCTGGCCCGCCAGGTGCGCCATCGCGATCAGTTGCTCGGTCTGGCCCCCCTTTGGCGCCGGACTATGCCGCCGATGAGGTGGGCGAACTGGCCGTGGCCTTCGACGCCACCCTCGGGCGCTTGCGCCAGGCCCTGACCCGCGAGCGCTTGTTCACCAGCGACGTCAGCCACGAATTGCGCACGCCCCTGATGATCCTGGCCAGTTCCTGCGAGTTGTTGCTGGAAAATCCGGGTATCGATCAGCGCGGTCGCGCTCAGGTCGAACGCATCGCCCGGGCTTGTGAAGAAATGCGTGAGCTGGTGCAAACCTTCCTGATGCTCGCCCGTGCCCAGCGCGAAGACACCGGCGTTGCCGCGCAACAGCCGCTGAGCCAGGTGGCCGAGGGGCTGCTCAGCCTGTGGCGCGGGCCCATTGAAGACAAAGGGTTGAAGCTGATCTTCGAACCGGGCCAGCCTGAGGCCAAAAGCTACAACGCGACGCTCCTGCACGCGGTGATGGGCAACTTGCTGCGCAATGCCTTGCATTACACGGAACAGGGCTTCATCCGCCTGACCCTGACCGGCACGGGCTTCCTGGTCGAAGACTCGGGTGTGGGCATTCCCGAGGAAAAACGCGAGGCGATGTTCGAGCCCTTTGTCCGGGGCAGCGAAAAGCGCGGGGAGGGCTTGGGCCTGGGGCTTTCACTGGTGCAGCGGATTTGTGAAAACCAGGGCTGGAGCGTCAGCCTGACCACCATGGAGCCCAATGGCTGCCGTTTTCAGGTGGAGTTGTCGCGAGCCTGATCAGTTGCGCCGGACGTCCAGCAAACCCTGTCAATTCTGTAAAATCCTGTAATACTTCAAGGTCAACATGACAAAATTTTCACAAATGGATCACTTGGCACCGACACGTTGATACCTAAGGTAGTTGCTATCAGAAGTTCAGGAGACCTGATGATGGACGGCCCGATCAAACTCGATTTTTCCGAAAAGTATGACGATCAACATGCGCAACGCTATCTGCGCAAACACCAGGATGGTCTCGGCCGTCGATTGTCCCACTGGCGTGACGTGCAACTGGCACGCAAGGCACTGGCCCTGGTTGGCGAGCCTGGCTTGGTCCTCGACCTGCCGTGTGGTGCAGGGCGTTTCTGGCCGATGCTGGCGGAAAAACCCAACCGCGTGATCATTGGCGCCGATAACTCGGAGTCCATGCTGAAGATAGCAACCCAGGCGCAACCGGCCGATGTGGTGAAACGGGTACAACCCTTGCACACTTCTGCATTCGACATCGCCTTGCCGGACAACGCCGTCGACAGCATTTTTTGCATGCGCTTGCTCCACCACATCGGTGAAGCCGAGCATCGCCTGGCTATCTTGCGTGAATTCGAGCGCGTTTCCCGTGACAGCGTGATCCTTTCGCTGTGGGTCGATGGCAACTTCAAGGCCTGGAAACGCAAGCGTTCAGAGAAAACACGTGGGCAGGAAGGTTACCAAAACCGGTTTGTGTTACCGGCCGCTACCGTAGAAAAGGAATTTGAACAGGCGGGTTTCCGCATCCAGGAACAACTGGACTTTTTGCCGCTCTATGCCATGTGGCGAGTTTACGTATTACGCAAGAGGTAACAGGATGGCAGTGCAGTGTGCAGCAGAAACGGAAGTCGCTCCCCAGGACCGCTTCGATTATTTCTGGAATCAGCGCGGTGAATGGGTAGAAGAACCCAACGTCCGTCGTGGCGGGGAAAGCGGCGTTCAACGCGTTATGGGCAGTGATGGTCAACTGCTCTACGTCAAGCGTCAGACCGGGCATATCCATCGCAGCTGGCTGCACCCTTTCGGGCGGCCGACCGTACTGCGCGAGCAAGCTGCGCTCATCGGTGTGACCGCGCTTGGCGTAAGGGTTCCGCAAATCGTTTTCTGCGGCGCACAGCGCGACCCGGTGCACAAATGGCGTGCCTTGCTGGTCACCAAGTCGCTGGATGGCTTTGAAGAAATCGAGCGCTGGTACGAAGGTGGCGGTCGCGAACGCCATGGTGAAGCCGTCAACGACCGCGTACTCAAGGACCTGGCTGAAAACCTGGCCCGCATGCACAAGGGCCGCTGGCAGCACAGCTGCATCTACATCAAGCACGTGTTCGTTCGCGTGACCGGTGAAGGCGAGTCGGCCAAGGTCGAGATTGCCCTGATCGATCTGGAGAAATGCCGCCAGCGTTTGACTGCCTATCGCGCAGCAGCCCATGACATGAAGCAATTGCGTCGCCACTCGTCGTTCAGCGATGCGGACTGGAAAAAGCTCGTCTACTTTTATGAGACGGCGTTTGGCAGCGCTATCAAGGGTTTATAGCGATGAAACTCGAAATTGCACGAGGTTTGTTTCTGGTAGGAGCCTTGGCAGTTGCATCAATCGCAATGGCAGCCTGGGAGCAACCACGCCCCCAGGTGCTCAGCTCGGTAAACGCAGAAGATCACTGTCCGTTGCCACGGGTTGCGAAGGCATCCGTGGCCACTCGACCCGATCATGACCTGTTGTTGTTCATGTTCGGACTTTCTCAGGGATTGAGGCCGCAAAGTTGAACCGATTGAAGCCCAAATGAAAGGCCTCGCATTTGCGAGGCCTTTTTTTCGGGCTTTCATTGGTTTGGTCACGGTCCCTTGTAGGAGCCGGCTTGCTGGCGATGGTCGTTAACGATAACGCGTATGAACTGGATAAACGCGGCGCACTTGAGTCCATCGCCGGCAAGCCGGCTCCTACAGGGTCAAGGGTGTTCTTCGGGTTTATCGGGTTTGGCCAGCAGCGTGTACACGCAAGGCAGTACAAACAGGGTGAACATCGTCCCGATCGACATGCCCGTGGCGATGACCGTGCCGATGTCGAACCGGCTGACCGCACCAGCTCCGGTGGCGATGATCAATGGCACCATGCCGAACACCATCGCCGCGGTGGTCATCAAGACCGGACGCAGGCGGATGGCCGCCGCTTCCTCCACCGCTTCCCGTGCCGTCAGCCCCTTGTCCTTGCGTAGCTGGTTGGCGAACTCGACGATCAGAATGCCGTGTTTGCTGATCAACCCGATCAACGTCACCAGCCCGACCTGGGTGTAGATGTTCATGCTCGACCAACCCAGGAACAGCGGAATCAATGCGCCGCAGATAGACAGCGGTACGGTGACCAGGATCACCAGCGGGTCGCGGAAGCTTTCGAACTGGGCCGCCAGCACCAAAAAGATGATCGCCAGTGCCAGGGCAAAAGTGACCCACAGGGCACTGCCTTCCTGAACATACTGTCTCGACGCCCCGGCGTAGTCGAAGGAAAAACCGACGGGTGCCTCTTCCCGGGCGATCTGACGCACCAGGTCGATGGCTTCCCCCATGCTCACCAGCGGCACGCCGGACAGGATCGCCGAGTTGAGCTGCTGGAACTGGTTCAACTGACGCGGTCGAGCACGGTCGGTGATGGTGATCAGGGTCGACAATGCCAACAGCTCGCCCTTGGTGTTCTTCACGTAGTAATTGTTCAGCCAGTCCGGATTGTCGCGGAACGGCCGCTCGACCTGGGCAATCACCTTGTAGCTGCGACCTTCAATGGTGAAACGGTTGATTTCGGCTTCACCCAGCAGGGTCGCCAGGGTTCCCCCCAGATCCTGCATGGAAACCCCCATCTGCGCCGCCTTGGCGCGGTCGATATCGACCACCACTTCCGGTTTGTCGAAGGCCAGGTCAACGTCGACAAAGGCGAACTTGCCCGACTCCATCGCGCGTTTTTTAACCCGGTCGACCACTTGTAGCAGCAGTTCGTAATCGTTGGCGGAGTTGATGACGAACTGGAACGGCAGGCCTTCACCGGTGCCCGGCAAGGACGGCAGGTTGAAACCGAAAACCTGCAACCCGGGGATGCTTTCCAGTTTGCTCTGAACCTCGGGCAGGATCGCCATCTGGGTTCGGTCGCGCTCGTTCCATGGCTTGAGCAGGAAACCGCCGATGCCCGATTGCACGCCGTTGAAGCCGTTGATCTGGAACGACGAGTAGTACTCGGGAAACGCCTTGAAAATCGAGATGAACTCGTCGGTGTAGGTGTTCAGGTAGTCGAGGTTGGTCGGTTGCGGGGCGTTGGCCAGCATGAAAATGATGCCCTGGTCCTCGTCCGGCGCCAGCTCCGACTTGGTGAACTTGAGGAACACCGGAATCAGGCACAACACGATCACCGCGAACACCAGCACCACCGGCCGGGTGTTGAGGGTGCCGTGAAGCATGCTCTGGTAGCGGCGCTTGAGGCTTTCGAAAATCATGTCCAGGCGATGGGCCAGGCCGCTGGGGTTCTCATCGTGACGCAGGAGGAACGCACACATCATCGGTGACAGGGTCAGGGCGACGATGCCGGAAATCACCACCGCACCGGCCAGCGTCAGGGCGAACTCCTTGAACAGCGCACCGGTCAGGCCGGTCAGGAAGCCAATCGGGGCATACACCGCCGCCAGGGTGATAGTCATCGACACCACCGGCATGGCGATTTCCCGGGCGCCTTCAATGGCGGCGTCCAGCGGGGTCTTGCCTTCCTCGATGTGGCGATGAATGTTTTCCACCACCACGATGGCGTCGTCCACCACCAGACCGATGGCCAGCACCATCGCCAGCAGGGTGAGCAGGTTGATGGAATACCCCATCATCTGCATGAAGAACATCACGCCGATCATCGACAGCGGGATGGTCACCACCGGGATCACCACCGAACGCAGGGCGCCGAGGAACAGGAACACCACCACGATCACGATCAGTACCGCTTCGAACAGGGTTTTCACCACTTCGTCGATCGAGGCCTGGATGAACAGGGTGGCGTCATAGGCGATTTCACCCTTGAGGCTCGGTGGCAGCTGGGCCTCAAGGTCCGGCATGATCTTGCGCACTTCCTTGATCACGTCCAGCGGGTTGGCGCCGGGCGTCGCCTTGATGCCGATGTACACCGAAGGGGTGCCGCCGAACGAGCTGATGGTGTCGTAGTTCTCCGCACCCATTTCCACGCGCGCCACATCGCGCAGCAGCACACGGCTGTCGCCGTCGACCTTGAGCGCAATGGCGCCGAAGGCTTCGGCCGACTTGAGCTCGGTATTGGCGTTGATGCTGGTGACCACGTATTCGCCTTTCAGCTCGCCAGCCGCCGAGAGGAAGTTGTACTGGCGTACCGCGTTGGTCACATCGCTGGCACTGAGGCCGAAGCCGGCGAGCTTGACCGGGTCCAGCCACAGGCGCATCGCAAACACCTGGTTGCCGAGGATCTCGGCTTCGGCCATGCCGGGCAAGGTCGCCAGTTTCGGCTGGATCACCCGCGACAGGTAATCGGTGATCTGCGGGTTGTTCAGTTCCTTGCTGAAGAAGCTGATGTACATCAATGCTGACGCATCGGCAGATTCCTTGCTCAGCACCGGGTCTTCCGCGTCCTGGGGCAGCTGGTTCTTGACCTCGTTGGCCTTGGCCAGCAGTTCGGTAAACAGACGGTCGTTGTTGGCGCCGACGCGTGCGTAGATCGAGATCACCGAAAAGTTCTGGCGACTCACCGAGGTCATGTAGTCGATGCCCTCGGCGCTGGCCAGGCTTTGCTGCATCGGTTGGGTGATGTAGCCCTGGATGGTCTCGGCGTTGGCCCCGGGGTAAGCGGTGGTCACCGTGATCAGGGCGTTTTCCATTTGCGGATACTGGCGCAGCGGCAGCTTGCTCCAGGCCTGGAAGCCCAGCAGCACAATCAGCAGGCTGACCACGGTTGCGAGAACCGGGCGGCGAATGAACGGGTCGGTAAAAGCCATGGGGATTCCTTGATCAGTCCGCACGTGGCGGGCTGTTCTGCTCGGCCAGGGTTTTGTCGTCGCTGATGGCAATGTGTGCGCCGTTATCCAGTTTGAGCTGGCCGGCCGTCACCACTTTCTCGCCGTTCTGCACGCCTTTGGTGATTATCACTTGCCCCTCGCGGCGTTCGCCGGTTTTGACAAAACGCCGCTCGGCGATCAGCACTGGCTGGCCCTTGTCATCCTTTTCCGGGTTGCCGTCTTCGCCCTTCTTTTGCACGGCGACATACACCGAGTTGCCGTAGAGCGTGTAGGTGATCGCGCTTTCCGGCACCACGATGCGTGGTTGCGGGTCGGGCAGGAGCACGTCAAGGCTGGCGAACATCCCGGGCAGCAACTTGCCATCGGGGTTGGCGAGGGTGGCGCGGACCTGCACGTTACGGGTGCTGTTTTCGACTTTGGGATTGATTGCACTGATGCTGCCGGGGAACGTCCGGGCCGGATAGGCCGAAACGATGATCTGTACAGGCTGGCCAATGGCGACCTTCGGCACCGATTGTTCCGGTATGAAAAAGTCGACGTAAAGGCTGCTGAGGTCCTGCAGGGTGGCGATCATGGTGCCGCTGGCGACGTAGTCGCCGACGTCCACCTGGCGAATGCCGATGGTGCCGCTGAACGGCGCGAGGATGCGTTTTTTCTCGAGCGCAGCCTTGAGCTGGTTGACGGTGGCCTTGTTCTTTTTCAGGACCGCCGAGAGTCGGTCGAACTCACCCTTGGAAATCGCCTGGCTGCCTACCAGCTGGCTGCCACGACCGTAATCCACCTGGGCCAACCCGAGATCGGCCTGAGCGGTTTCCAGGAGGGCGGATTCCACGGCGCTGTCGAGTTGCACGATCGGCTGGCCGGCCTTGACCTTCTGCCCCGACTCAAACTGCACGTCGGTGACGGTGCCGGCGATTTCCAGGCTCAGGTCGACACCTTGCAGGGCCGTCAGGGTGCCCACGGTAGGCAGCCGGGCTTGCCACGGACGTTCGGTGGCGGTGGCCACCGCGACATTGATCGGCGGTTTGGGCGCAGAGAAGCCTTGAATCATCGTGTAGACAGAGAAGGCTTTGTACGCGCCCAGGACCAGCACAATCAGCAGCACAACACCCAACATGATCAGCATGCGGCGACGCAGCATATTCCAGTTCCTTGGAGAAAATCAGGTGAGACAGTCGCGCACATTACCGCGACTGGGACAGGTAATCCAATGGCTGTTTATTGGAACTCCATAACCTGTAGGAGCCGGCTTGCCGGCGATAGTGCCGTTGAATTTACGGTGCTCTCGAGATTGCCATCGCTGGCAAGTCAGCTCCTGCAAGGGGAGGTATTTATGCCATCAGATGCAGATGGTTGTCCCAGAGCCCTGCGGGTAGCTCCAGCGGCTTTGCGACAAGGTCAGCCTGGCGGCAGTCGTAGTAGCGGCAGCGTCCCTGGCCCGAGGTCACGACAAAACCATCGGCCACGGCGCCGACCCCGGCACAATCGGGCAATGGCGCATCCAGGCGAACTTCACCGCTGTCCAGGTCCCAGATGAAAAACCGGTTGCCCCGCGGTGCAGTCAACGCCACCAGGCGCAAGTCGCTATGTATCGCGACGCTGGCGGTGTAGTGCCCCATGGCCTGCAACTGGTGTTCGGGCACCGGGAACGCGACGAAGGGCTGACCCGGACGCTTGATCGCCAAGAGCTCCGACGACTCGTGGGCCGCGCCCATGAACTGCTGGCTGGCGACGATGGTGCCATCGCTGGCGATGGCCAGATGGCGCACGCTGTTCATCTGTTGGGCGAGGGTTTCCTTGCTCAGCAGGGTGCCATCGCGTTGCAACAGGACCAGGCTTGGCTCCATGGCGTTGAGGTTCATCTCCACCCGGCTTTCGGCCTCGGTGCGAATCCCGCCGTTGGCCACCACCAGGGTTTCGCCGTCGGGCATCCACGACACCTGGTGCGGACCGAGGCCGTGGGTGGAAATCTCACCGCTGTGCACCAGCCGTTCACCCTCGAATTTGTACACGCCGAGCAGGCCGCGACCCGGATCGGTGGTGTCGTTTTCGGTGGCGTACAGCCAGTCGCCGCTGTGATGGATGACCGCGTGTCCGTAGAAGTGCCGGTTCGGCTGTGACACCACGGTTTGCAGGAGCGCGCCGTCGCGCAGGTCGATCAGGTAGCTCTCGGTACCCGGACGGCGAGCGACGAACAGCGCAATCGGCTGCGTCGGGTGATTGATGATGTCGTGGCAACGCTGGCCGACGCGGGTGGCGAACACCTGGGTGCCATCGAGCCGATAACCGACGGCGTAGTGCCGGCCATCGGTATCGTCCCGCGCCGAAAGCAACAACGGACTCTTGTCCTTTTGCCTGAACAGCTTCCAGCCGCCCAGTGTCACCGCTCCCAGCAACAAACTACCTAGTGTCAGAGCCTGGCGTCGCAGCATGGAACTCGCCCTCATCAGTCACCGTCGTTGGCGTTGAAGCCCAGTTGGATGCCCAGCGCCTTGGCCAGATCAGCCTCATGCAGACGATGGACGACGTTGAGGCTGTCGTACAGTTCGTTGAGCTGCTGGCGGCCGGCGTCGTCATTGAGCATTTCGGTCAGCGGACGCTGGATGCCGGCGAACAGTTTCAGCGAGGCGGCATAGGCTGCATCGATCTTGTCGGCCAAGGGCTTCTGCTCGCTCGGCAACAGGCCGCGCAAGCCTTTGTTGTCCACACCTTCCCAGACCGTTTTGGCGGCCGCGAGGCTGGCTTCCAGGCTGGTCAGGGACGACTGGCTACGCCAGGCATCGGCCTGGAACGGTTGCGGCACGCCCTTGCTCTGGCGGCCCATCGGCGTGCCGAGTTTTTTCTTCAGGGTGTCGATGGCGGTGACTTGCACCCGCAGCAGGTCGGCGATCGCTTCATGGGAGTCGGCATAACGCTGGTTCGGGAACTTGCTCATTTGCGCGAGCATGCCGTCAGTGTTGTTCCAGCTTTGCAGAATGTCTTCGGCCAGCTGTTTCTGGCGCTCACCGATGGCGACCAGCAGCGGGCAGTACCTGGCCTTCTGCTCGGCATTGGCTACGTCAGGCTTGCTGTCGAACAGAATGTATTCGTAGGCCGAGAGGCCCTGCACCACGACGCTGGACTTGGCCAGCGCTGCGGCATCGATTTGCGGCTGGGCGATGACCAGTTGCTCGACCTGACGGCCGACGAGGTTCTTCTTGTCCGGCCAGAACTGCACTTGCCACGAACGGTTGCCTTCGGCCAGCGGCCCGATCAGCAGTGGTTGCAGCTCGGCCCAGGCTTTTTGCGCATGCAGGAAGTCGGCACGGGCAGTCTCCAGGGTTTCCTTGCCTTGGCAGTAGGCGAGGGCGCTGACTGCCAATTGACGGTCGGCTTCAACCCAGCGGGTGTAGGTCGGCAGGATCACCGATTTGGCGATGGCCGCCGAGGTGACTGCTTGCGGATCCTGCGGCGAGCAGGCGCCCAGGGCGAGTGCGGCAAGGCTGGTGAACAACAGTTTGGGACGGAACATGTCGGGCTCCCGCGAGTGGAATGCGTGTTAAAGGGAATTCAGGAACGCCAGCAACGCACTGCGCTGCTCGGCATTGAAAGACAAAACCTGTTGCTGCGCCGCTGTCGCCTCGCCGCCGTGCCAGAGCACCGCTTCCAGCAAGTTGCGGGCGCGGCCGTCGTGCAGGAACTGGGTGTGGCCGCTGACCGCCTGTGTCAGGCCGATGCCCCACAACGGCGGGGTACGCCATTGGCGGCCGCTGGCCTGGAATTCCGTACGGTTGTCGGCCAGGCCATCGCCCATGTCATGCAGCAGCAGATCGCTGTACGGGCGGATCACTTGATTGGCCAGTTCAGGTTCGGCGGCGTTGGCGGCGGTGGTGTATTTCGGTGTGTGGCAGGATTGGCAGCCGGCCTGATAGAACAAGGTTTTGCCGGCCAGCACTTGAGGCGCGTTGATGTCGCGACGGGCCGGAACGGCTAGATTGCGGCTGTAGAACAGCACCAGGCGCAGGATGTTATCGCTGACTTCCGGCTCGCCATCCGGGCCGATGCCACTGGGTGCCTGTTTGCAGGCAGTTTGCGCGTCCGTGCAGTCATCCATGGGTCTCAGGCTGGTCGTGAGGCCCATATCGCCGGAAAACGCGTGAACATTTTGTTGATTGAGGTTCGGCTGACCGGCTTTCCAGCCAAATCTTCCCAACACTGTCTTCTGTTGGGCGTCGTCCCACACCTGGTTCGGACGTCCGGCGATGCCATCGTTCGCCTTGGCCTGTGCCTCGGCGTTGGCCAGGATCGCCTCGTCGGGAATCGCTTCGAGCAGGCCCAGGCCAATCATCGGCGGCGCTACACGTGCCGAGAAACGGGTATCGGGGTGCATCGGGCCGTAGCCCAGCTGGGTGATGTTCAGGCTCGGTTTGCGCAGCTCGACTTCGGTGCCGTCCTTGAAGCGAACCGGCACGGCGGTGTAATCGACCCGCACTTTGCCTTCGGGGGCTACGCCGGGTACGGCCATGTCCTGGAACTGGCCACCGTAGACAGGCTCGGGCACCACGCCGAGCTGTTCGATGACCCTTGCATACGCCGGGGCGTCGGGAATCGACAGGCGTACCAGCATCGACACCGCGTTCACATCGTCCGCAGTCGGCGGATGGCCGCGGCCGTCCTTGATGTGGCAGCCCTGGCAGGCATTGGTGTTGAACAGCGGACCAAGGCCATCGCGGGCGGTCGTCGTCGACGGGGCGATCACCCAGGGGCTGCGGAAGAAACTGTTGCCGACGCTGAAATCCACTCGCCGCGACGGCGGCAGGTTCGCCGAGGGCATGGAAAACGCGTTCTGATCGGTCTTGCGCACCGTCGCACTGCCACCTGAGCGGGCTTCACCGGGTTCGGCCTGGGTGAATTTCGGGGCGTCATCGCAGGCACTCAGGCCCAGGGCCAGAAACAGTGCGGACAAGCGAAGAGGCAGCGGGGGCATCAGAGATCCTGCAAGACGAGCAAAACAAGGGCGCAAAGTCTAACAGGGCATGGGAAATTGAATAAGAGGAATTATCGTTTGCTTGATGTGGGGCAGGGTTTTTCACTTGAGACCGCGGCGCTGCCATCGCGGGCAAGCCACGCTCCCACAGGGATTGAAGGTGCACCCAGATCATGTGTTCAGCACGGATACTGTGGGAGCTGGCTTGCCAGCGATGGGGCCACCAGCACCACCACAAAAGGCAGGCATGAAAAAGGCGACCCGAAGGTCGCCTTTCTCACTCAGCCAGCGTTGATCAGAATTCGTGATCAGCGTTGTCCGGGTTCAGGTCGGCGATGCCCAGTTTGCCAGCGGCGGCTTCGATCGAACCGGTCTGCTTGACCAGGGCGGCGATGGCGTCACGGACGATCTGGTTGCCTGCGGTGTTGCCGGCAGCGATCAGTTGGTCGTAGTGCTCACCCTTGTTGGCGTGATCAACCATGATCTGGATCTTGGCTTCGGTGGCGGCCAGGTCGTCTTTCAGGGCGGTGTCGGCAGCCGGGTCGGCCTTGGCTACCAGGGACGACAGGCTGGCGCCGGTCATTTTGGTGCCGTCGACACGGGTGTATTCACCCAGGTACACGTTACGAATGCCCTTGGCATCGTAGAAGTGCGAGTTGTGGGTGTTGTCGCTGAAGCAATCCTGTTCGTCTTCAGGAGAGTTGGCTTCCAGGGAAACCTTCATGCGCTCGCCCGCCAGTTCGCCCAGGGACAGGCTGCCCATGCCGAACAGCATTTTGCGCAGGCCGGATTCAGCCGGTTCGGCTTCCAGCGTGGCGCGGTAGTTGTCGGCCACGTTCGGCTTCCAGTTGCCGACCATTTCTTCCAGGTCGCTGACCAGCAGCTGAGTCACGGACTTCAGGTAGGCACGACGACGATCGTTGTGACCGCCGGTAGCGCCTTTGCCTTCCAGGTAGTCCGAAGCCGGACGGTTGCCGGCGCCCGCGCCAGTGCCGTTCAGGTCCTGGCCCCAGAGCAGGAATTCGATGGCGTGGTAGCCGGTGGCGACGTTGGCCTCGGAACCGCCCAGCTCGTTCAGGCTGGCGAGTTTTTCCGGGGTGATGTCTTTGACATCGACCTTGTCTTCGCCGATCTGCACTTCAGTGTTGGCGATGATGTTGGCGGTCGCACCCGGGTTGCCCAGGGCGTGTTCGTAGGACTTGTCGACGTAGTCGATCAGGCCTTCGTCCAGCGGCCAGGAGTTCAGCTGACCTTCCCAGTCGTCAACGATGGTGTTGCCGAAGCGGAACACTTCGCTCTGCAGGTAAGGCACGCGAGCGGCAACCCAGGCAGCCTTGGCGGCTTTCAGGGTGTCGTCGTTCGGCTTGGCGAGGAAGGCGTCAATCGCGGTTTGCAGGGTCTTCGCAGTGGATTCGGCATCGCTGTAAACGGCGAAAACGATGTCGGCGTAGTGAGCGACAACGGCTTTGCCAGCGGCTTCGTCGACTTTACCGGCAGCGGGGGGCGCAGCGGCTGGAGTAGCCGGGGCAGCCGCAGTGCTGGCAGCTGGCGCAGGCGCGGCAGCTTTTTCCTGGTCTTTACCTTCGCCGCAACCGGCGAGAGAAATAGCGATGGCCAACAGACTGGCGGTAGCCAGAGGCATACGAATCATGGCGAACATCCTGCTTCGATGAGGGGGTGGAGTGGTGCTATGCGCACGCAAAACTGCGACATAATGCAAATCTTTCGCATTATGTGTAAAGGGTTGTAGCTGGAAATATTTCTTATTCACTGTGGGAGCGAGCCTGCTCGCGATGGACGTGAACGATGACGCGTTCATTCTGAATGAACGTGTTGCTCTCAGGTTCATCGCGAGCAGGCTCGCTCCTACAGGGGGGCTGGGTTTACAAAATAGCGGCATTGCTGCGTTGGGCCTGTTTCAAATAGGCACCCAGTTCCCGCGCCGGCAACGGCTTGCTGTAGTGATAGCCCTGACCTTCGTGGCAGCCTTCGGAAATGATGTAGGCCTCTTGCTCGGCGGTTTCCACGCCCTCGGCAATCACCTGCATGCCCAGGCTCTTGCCCAACTGGATGATGGCGCGAACGATGGTCGCATCGTCGTCGTCATCGAGCAGGTCCTGAACGAAACTCTTGTCGATCTTGATCTTGTCCAGCGGCAGGCTCTTGAGATAGCTCAAGGACGAATAGCCGGTGCCGAAGTCGTCGATGGCGATCAGCGCGCCGGAGCGGCGCAGGCTGAGCAAGTGCTGGGCGGCCGTGCTGATGTCTTCCATCAGGCCGGTTTCGGTGACCTCCAGCTCGAGGCTGCGCGGTGGCAGGCGGTACATCTGCAGCAGGTTGTTGACCACCCGCGGCAGTTCGGCGTGGTGCAATTGAACCGTGGACAGGTTCACCGCCATGCGCAGGTCGCTGAAACCCTGGTCATGCCACTCGCGTAGCTGTTTGCAGGCCTGGTCCAGCACCCATTCGCCGATGGCGATGATGGTGCCGTTCTGTTCGGCCAGCGGGATGAACAGGTCTGGCGGCACCAGGCCGTGCTCGGGGTGTTGCCAGCGAATCAGCGCTTCGACGCCGACCACGCGGTGATCGCGGTAGCTGATCTGCGGCTGGTAAACGAGGTAGAACTGATCGCGGATCAGCGCATCGCGCAGGTCCTTTTCCAGTTCGCGGCGACGGCGCATTTCGGTGTCGACGCTGGCGATATAGAACTGATAGCGGTTGCGCGACCGGGTCTTGGCCAGCGTCATGGTCTGCTCGGCCTTTTGCAGCAACTTCTCGGTGCTGTCGCCGTCTTCGGGGAACAGGGTGATGCCGATGGTGGCGCGCAGGCGGATCTCCTGATGGTCGAGGGCAAACGCCGCTTCCAGATCATCGAGAATGCTTTGCGCCAGCTCGGCGGCTTCGTAGGGTTGCTCGATATCGGCCTGGACCAGGGCAAACTGGTCGCCACCGAGGCGGGCGAGGGCGCCCAGGCGGCCGCTATGGCCACGCAGGCGATCGGCCAGGGCCAGCAGCAACTGGTCGCCGGTCTGATAGCTGAACTGCTCGTTGATGCCCTTGAAGTCGTCGAGGCCGACACACAACACCGCGACCCGGCGTTGCAGCTTGCCGGCGTCGATGAGGATCTTGTCCAGTTGCTGCTGCAATTGCTGGCGGTTCGGCAGTCCCGTCAGGAAGTCGTACTGGGACATGCGCAACAGACTGTTTTCCGCTTCGTGGCGCAGATGGGTATTGCGTTCGATGGATTCGAGCAACTGGTTGGCGGTGTTGATCCAGATGCCCAGCTCGTTTTTCTCGTGGCCCTTGAGCAGCGGGATCTTGTGTTCGCTGGGGCGGTCCGGATTGATTTCGGTGAGGTGCTCGATGATCCGTGACAATGGCTTGGTCAGCAGCCAGTGATAGACCAGGTACAACACCAGCCCCATGGCGAGCGCGCGCAGTACGCCGGAGATGAAGATGATCACCGAGCTGACAATGAACCCCTGGCCGTAGGTGGCGGTGTCGAGGGTGATGCTCAGGTCGCCGTAATACTCGCTGTAAGGCCCGCGACCGACCAACTGAGTGGTGAAGGTGCGTTCCTTGCCAAGAATCAGGTCGGTCAGCCAGCGGCTGCTCGATTGCTGCAGCTCGCGGGATTTCTGCGCGAGCATGGCTTCGTTGGGATGGCCGATGGAGGCCTTGCGCACGGCGTCGTCCTGGAACAGGCCTTCGATCACCTGCATGCCCATTTCCCGGTCCAGGCTGTAGACGGCCTGGGTCGAGGGGTCGCGAAACATGTCGAGGATGCGCTCGGCATCGCCAGCGACGGCCTGGCGGGTTTTATAGGCATCGAACACGATCTGTGCGCAGCTCAAGACCACGCCGACGATCAATGCCGACAGGAGCACGACCCGGAGCAACTTCACCGACAAGCTGTTCTTGAGTTCCAGCTTCAAAGGGTTATTCCTTGTTCCGTGCGGGTAGCATCAAGTTGCCATGAGTATTGGCAATCCCGTGATGGCAGTCAAAGGGACAATCATCCTTGGGGGATTTTGCCTGCAGCTTGGCCGATTTGCAGTTGTCTTGACGAGTTTGCCTATTAGTACTGTGTCGGTTGTCGAGTCCTTCAACTTGAGGGGCGGGGTGTAGATATTTTCCTTTTGTTTGATGTTAGCTGTCTGTGGTGGTGGGGCAAGGTGAGTGGGTTTGGGTTTTTAACGGAGTGCATATCCGTTTCTGCGGTAACGGCCACTTATGGTTTCGCCCTTACGGCGAGTCACTTTTAACAAGCGCCCGGCCCTGTAGGAGCGAGCTTGCTCGCGATGGACGTCAACGATAACGCGTGCTGCCTGATTGCCCGCGTTGTCCTGGCGTTTTTCGCGAGTAAGCTCGCTCCCACATGGGATGGCGCGGTGTAGGAAAGCGCCAGAAGTTTCCCACGCAGTTTTCAGGTTGTCCGTCGGAAGCGGGCTGAATAGCCTTTGGCTGTCGCTGAAAACTCAGCGATCGGGTGTGAGAACCCGGCTACTTATGGTCATCCAGAACCTGTGCACGCATAATCGCCGCCAGCTAGTCCGCTGTCTGTAAATGCGTCATGGCGGCTGTGTGCGGGCAGGCTTAGGTCTGGCCCGGGTGTCCATACCGGTTTCTCACCTCGCACATAGCTGCCACCTCTTCACCGCGTGAGAAACGGCAAGTGGTGGCCGCAGCGCTAGAGGAATGGTTTTATGGACAAATTAATCCCCGATCCCCCCAACACCACCAAACCCTACACCCCAAACACGATGTTCATGATCGTCCCGGACATGGATACCGAATCCCTGCTGGCCCACGCCTGTGAATCACTGGCTTCGGCCAACGTCATGGCGAGTGATTTCGCCACCTTCCTGACCGGCCCTCAGCGCAACATGGCGTTGGCCATTGCGCAGATCATCATGCTGGCGGAGCTGGCGGTGAATCGTGCGTTGGATAATGTCGATCCGCAGTAGTTGGCAGGCTGACCGCATTATCGTTCTTCGCGAGCAGGCTCGCTCCCACAGTGGTCCGGTGTAGACCGACCCAATGTGGGAGCGAGCCTGCTCGCGAAGGGGCCCTGACGAACGCTGAAAATCCCGGGCAATAAAAAACCCGGCTAAAAAGCCGGGTTCTTTTGACTGGCGTCGAGCTTAAGCGGTGAAGGTTTTGCCTTCGAACTGCTCAGCCACGAATTTCCAGTTGACCAGGTTCCAGAACGCTTCGACGTACTTTGGACGAACGTTGCGGTAGTCGATGTAGTAAGCGTGTTCCCAGACGTCGCAGGTCAGCAGCGGGGTGTCGCCGTTGGTCAGCGGGTTGCCGGCGCCGATGGTGCTGGCCAGGGCCAGGGAACCGTCAGCCTTCTTCACCAGCCAGCCCCAACCGGAACCGAAGGTGCCGATGGAAGTCTTGCTGAACTCTTCCTTGAACTTGTCGAACGAACCGAAGGCTGCGTTGATGGCATCGCCAAGTGCGCCGGTTGGTTGACCGCCGGCGTTTGGCGCCAGGCAGTTCCAGTAGAAAGTGTGGTTCCAGACCTGAGCGGCGTTGTTGAAGATACCGCCCGAGGAAGTCTTGACGATTTCTTCCAGGGTCTTGCCTTCGAACTCGGTGCCTGGCACCAGGTTGTTCAGGTTCACGACGTAGGTGTTGTGGTGCTTGTCGTGGTGGTATTCCAGGGTTTCCTTGGAAATGTGCGGCTGCAGGGCATCGTGTGCGTACGGCAGCGGCGGCAATTCGAAAGCCATATTGATTCTCCTAATCAGGTCAGTTGCGGTGAGCGCAAGGCCGATCACGGGCGGCCAGACAAGCGCCGGGGAGTTTGTACTCTTTGCGGCGCAGGGAGTCGGATCATAGCACCGGGGGGGCGGCATAACCACGCAACAACTGTGTGGAATAGAGGTTCCGCGAATCAGATGGCCGTGATCAACTGCAGCGCTACGGCAAACATCATCACTGCCACCAACAGATCGAGAATTCGCCAGGTACTGGGGCGGGCGAGCCAGGGTGCCAGCCATGCCGCGCCGAGCGCCAGGGTGAAGAACCACAGCAGCGATGCACTGGCCGCGCCGACGACATAAGCGCCGGGCTCGGTTTGTTGTGCGCCCAGGGAGCCGATCAGCAACACGGTGTCGAGGTAGACGTGCGGATTGAGCAACGTCACCGCCAGCGCGCTGAGCATCACCGCGCGCAGCGAGCGTACGGTCTGGCCTTCGCCCTGTTCGAGGCTCTGCTTCGAAAAGGCCCGGCGCAGTGCCTGGCTGCCGTACCACAACAGAAACGCTGCGCCGCCCCAGCGGGCAATCGCCAGCAGTGTCGGGTTTTGTGCCAGCACCGTCGCCAGGCCGAAAACCCCGGCCGCCGCCAACAAAGCGTCGCAGGCCACACAGAGCGCCGCTACCGGCAGGTGATGTTCGCGGCGCAGGCTTTGCGCCAGGACAAACGCATTCTGGGTGCCGATCGCCATGATCAGGCCAAAGGCCACGAGCAGCCCGTTCACATAACTTTGCCACATGATTTTTACTCCGCGTTGGCTGCCAGGTCCCGCAGCACCTGCAGGGCACGGTCGGCATCGGCCTGGCCGACAAACAAATGGTCGTGGTAGTAGCCGGCAATCACGTTGCAACTGATGCCGGCCTTGCCCAATGCCGTGGCGAACGCGGCGGTCAGGCCGACCGCTTCGAGGGCCGAATGCACGTTCAGGGTGATCCAGGCGGCGACGTAGTCGAAGCTGAACCCGGCGCTTTCGGCGTGAGCGCGTTCGAGAATCACGGTCAGCCCTTCCTGTTCGCGGAAGCTGCCGACAATCTCCAGACCCGCAGGCAACTGACCGTCGCGCAGGGTGCAGAACACGTATTCGCCGGCGTTGAGTTGCGGGCTCATGCTGCGCAGCAGCGTTGCCAATGAAGTTTCGCCAGCCATGTGGGTGATCCTTGTTCAAGAGTTCTTGCTGGTCATTGTCCTTGGGAAGGTTGTATAAGAAAAACCAATCTTGCTGATCGCTCATTAGGAAAACTGATGTTCGACTATAAATTGCTCTCTGCCCTGGCCGCCGTGGTCGAGCAGGCCGGTTTTGAACGGGCGGCCCAGGTGCTGGGCCTGTCGCAATCGGCGATATCCCAGCGCATCAAGCTGCTGGAAGCCCGGGTCGGCCAGCCAGTGCTGGTGCGGGCCACGCCGCCGACGCCGACGGAAATCGGTCGACGCTTGCTCAACCACGTGCAGCAAGTGCGCCTGCTTGAACGGGATTTGCAAAGCCTGGTGCCGGCGCTGGATGAAGAGGGCCTG
Source organism: Pseudomonas sp. S2_H10 (assembly GCF_054668285.1). NCBI lineage: Bacteria > Pseudomonadati > Pseudomonadota > Gammaproteobacteria > Pseudomonadales > Pseudomonadaceae > Pseudomonas > Pseudomonas sp. S2_H10. The sequence continues at coordinate 2,422,369 of NZ_CP162754.1, read as the reverse complement.
CCGGAACGCCTGCGGATCGCCCTGAATGCCGACAGCTTGGCCACCTGGTGGGCGCAGGCGGTGGGGGCGTTTTGCGCGGAGCAGCATCTGTTGATGGATCTGGTCGTGGAGGACCAGACCGTCGGCCTCAAGCGCATGCGTGCCGGTGAGGTGGCCGCCTGTGTCTGCGCCAGCGAGCGCCCGGTGGCCGGCGCGCGCAGCGTGCTGCTGGGGGCCATGCGTTACCGTGCACTGGCCAGCCCGGCCTTTATTGCCCGGCATTTTCCGCAAGGCGTACGCGCCGATCAGTTGGCCCGCACCCCGGCGCTGGTGTTTGGCCCGGATGATTTCCTGCAGCATCGCTACCTTGCGTCTCTGGGCGTCGAGGGTGGTTTCGAACACCATTTGTGCCCGTCTTCCGAAGGTTTCATTCGTCTGACGGAAGCCGGACTCGGCTGGGGGCTGGTGCCGGAACTGCAAGTGCGCGAGCAACTGGAAAGGGGCGTATTGCAGGAGTTGCTGCCAGATAAGCCGATCGATGTGCCGCTGTACTGGCATCATTGGCGCAATGGCGGCCAGTTGCTGGGGATGCTCACCGATCAATTGGTCAGTGCATCGAAACAATGGCTGGTGCCCTTGGCCTGATGCGCAGCGTCAAGACCTGACGTAATACGCAAATCGAAATATTTCGGAGCAATACATGAAGATTCTGGTTACCGGCGCAAGCGGCTTCATCGGCGGGCGCTTTGCGCGCTTTGCCCTGGAGCAGGGCCTGGAAGTGCGGGTCAACGGTCGCCGGGCCGAAAGCGTGGAGCATCTGGTACGTCGTGGAGCCGAATTCATCCAGGGTGACTTGAGCGACCCGGAACTGGCGCGCGAACTGTGTGCGGACGTCGAGGCCGTGGTGCATTGCGCCGGTGCCGTCGGTTTATGGGGACGTTATCAGGACTTCCACCAGGGTAACGTCCAGGTCACCGAGAACGTGGTCGAAGCCTGCCTGAAGCAACGGGTTCGGCGGCTGGTGCATTTGTCGTCGCCGTCGATCTACTTCGATGGCCGCGATCACCTGGGCCTGACCGAAGAGCAGGTGCCCAAGCGTTTCAAGCATCATTACGCCGCCACCAAATACCTGGCCGAGCAAAAAGTCTTCGGCGCCCAGGAATTCGGCCTCGAAACCCTGGCCCTGCGCCCGCGTTTCGTCACCGGGGCTGGCGATATGAGCATCTTCCCGCGTCTGTTGAACATGCAGCGCAAGGGTCGCCTGGCGATCATCGGCAACGGCCTGAACAAAGTGGATTTCACCAGCGTGCAAAACCTCAACGAGGCGTTGCTCAGCAGTTTGCTGGCCAGCGGTTCGGCGCTGGGCAAGGCTTACAACATCAGCAACGGCGCGCCGGTGCCCTTGTGGGACGTGGTCAATTACGTCATGCGTAAAATGGACGTCCCACAGGTCACCCGTTATCGTTCCTACGGCCTGGCCTACAGCGTGGCGGCGCTCAACGAGGGGGTGTGCAAGTTGTGGCCGGGGCGCCCCGAGCCGACGCTGTCGCGGCTGGGCATGCAGGTCATGAAGAAAAATTTCACCCTGGACATCAGCCGCGCCCGGCATTATCTGGATTACGATCCCAAGGTCAGCCTCTGGACCGCGCTTGATGAGTTCTGTGGCTGGTGGAAGGCGCAGGATATTCGCTGATGAAGCTCAAACCGCGCCCCCCTTTCTGAACCGGATACGGGCTTCGGGGTCAATGGTTGCGCCTGTGGGGTTATACTGCGCGGCATAAAGCCATTATGTGATTCATTAAGGTTGATTCAATGTCCATGCGAAACGATGCCAACGACGACTTCGACGATGTACCGAGCCTGCGTGCAGACGTTCTCGATGACGATTATCCGCCCACTGTCCGCTCGGTCGTGCATCCGCGCACGGCGCCGGTGGTGAAGGTCAAGGCGGCGAGCACCGGTCCGCTGTGGGCATTGGTCGGGGCGTTGTTCTTTGCGTTCGCGGGCCTGGCCTGGTGGAGCTTTCAGCAGATTTCCCTGATGGAACAGCAATTGGTCGCGACCCAGGAAAGTTTCGCCCGGATCAGCGAGGAAGCGGCAGGGCGCCTGCAGGATATTTCCGGCAAGGTGGTTGCCAGCCAGACCAGTGTCAGCACCGACAGCGAGGCTTTGAAGCTGCAAATCCGCCAGCTGGAAAGCAAGCTCCAGGACCAGAGCACCCAACAGCAAGGCGTCGCCGGCCAGGCCTCGGACCTGGACAAGCGACTGGCACAAATGACCGCGCAAACCACCGAGGCGGACAAGCGCCTGGCGCAGTTGACCGCTCAGGACAGCGAACACCAGGCGACCAATACGCAGTTGCAGGCCGAGGTCAAAACCTTGACTGCGGAATTGACCGCCCTGAAAAATGCCCCGTCCGACGCGGAAAAATTCGATGCACAGCTCAAAAGCCTGGGCGCCGATATCACCGCATTGAAGAAACAAGGCAACCCAAGCGCAGCCATCGAACGTCTCGAGCAAGACATGCTTGTGCTCAAAAGCGTGCAGGACAACCGTCCGGCCGCCGCACAGGGCTCGACCAACACTGCCGAGTTCGATGCGTTCCGAAGCCAGGTCACCCGCAACATCAATACCCTTCAGGCGCAGATCCAGAACCTGCAACAGCAATTGCGCACCAAGCAGTAATCGTCTGCCCGGGAAGACCCGCGACTGCTGAAATCCATGCATCCCCCATTGCCGTCTACGCTCTTGAAACATCATCAGGAACGAGGGATGCGCAATGGGGTATTTGCATAGGTTCGCCTTGCTGTGCGGCATGTTTTTGCTTTGCCTGGGGCAGGCGCAAGCGGCCGGGACGGAAAAGGACGACAGCAAGGCGGCCATCGCCCTGCTGGAAAAAGCGTTGGCCTACTACCACGAGCATGGCGACAAGGCGTTTGCGGCGTTCAGTCGCCAGGGCGAGTTTGTCGACAAGGACCGTTATGTCTTCGTGCTCGACACCAAGGGCGTGATGCTTGCCAGCGGCGGGCCGTCGTCGGCGTTGATTGGCCGCGACGTATCGGAGGTGCTCGGGCCGGACTTGCAGAAAACCTTCAAGGACGCCCTGAAAGTGCCGGAAGGCAATGGCATTCAGCAGGCGGAATATCGCTGGCAGAATTGGAACGACGGCAAGGTCGAGCGCAAGCATGTCTACTACCAGCGCATCGGCCAACGGATTCTGGCGGTCGGTTATTACCTGCCCCGGGCTTCCGCCGAACAGGCCATGGCCTTGCTCAACAAAGCGGCAACCGATCTGGCCAGGGACGAGAAGGGCACCCTGACGGCCATCAACTCCCTCAAGGGCGGCTACCTGCAGGATGACCTGTATGTCTTTGTCGTCGACCTGGACACCCAACGGTACGTGGCCCACGGCACCAACCTGCGGCTGATCAATACCGACTTCAGCAAGATCGTGGATCCGGAAGGCAAGCCGGTGGGCGAGCCGATGCTGGCGCTGGTGGGCAAGCAGGATTACGGCGAGTACGAATACCGCTGGAAAAACCCGGTGACCGGCAAGGTCGAGAACAAGCATGCCTATCTGAAGAAGGTTGGGCATTTCCTGGTGGCGGTCGGGTATTACAGCCCTTGATTATATGGTTTCAATGAGGACGCCATCGCTGGCAAGCCAGCTCCCACAGGTTTGAGGTTGACCACAAATTTTGTGAACGACATCAATACTTGTGGGAGCTGGCTTGCCAGCGATGGCCGCAACACGGTCTACCTATCGAACCTTGTCCTCACGCCCACGCAACAACATGTTCGGCATGGCAATCGCCGCCGCCAGCCCCAGCAACGACACCACCGCACTGACCGTCAGCAACTGTCGGAACGTCAGCAACAACTCCGCACGCAAGGCGTTCTGCGCTTCGCCTGGTGCGGCGTTCAAGCCGTCGAGCAACACATTCCCCGAACTGCCTTCGGCAATCAGCGTCGAACTGGCCAGGTGCGCGAAACTGGAATCCTGCAACAACGCCAGCAGCAGCGCCGACATCAAGGCCACGCCGACCGCGCCTCCCAGCGAACGGAACAGGTTGGTGGTGCTGGTGGCCACTCCGATGTCGCGTTGTTCCACCGAGTTCTGCGTGCCCACCAACGATGTCGGGAACTGCATGCCGGATGAGATCCCGCAGAGCAACATGAACAGGCTGCTCAACACGAAGGCCTGCGGCGGGCTGAACGCCATGCCGAGAATTGCGATGGGCATCAGTGCGGCGCCGGTGAGGATCATCGGTTTGTAGCGCCCGGTCACCGAAGTGCGACGGCCAGCGAAGTACGCGCCAATCGGCAAGCCCATGGCCAGCGGCAACAGGTGCAAAGCGGCGCTGTCGGCACCGGCGCCGGTCACGCTCTGGAAGCGCAACGGCATCAGCACGATCAGTGAGATGGCCTGGAAACTGGTAAAGAAAATCGTGCACCAGCACAGGATCGCATTGCGGTTGGCGAACAGATGCATGGGCAGCAACGGCTCCCGCGCCCGCCGCTCGTGAACGACGAACAGCCCCAGCACCAGCACCGCACAAGCGAGCAGCGCCAGCACTTCGGCGCTGTGCCACGAATGACCCTGGCCGACCTGGGTGATGCCCAGCAACAGCGCCGTCAGCCCGATGATCATCAGCACGGTGCCCAGGTAATCGATGACCGGCTTGCGTTGCGGAACCGGCAGCCCCACCAGTGTGCGACGGGCCACCAGCCAGGCACCCAGGCCCAGCGGCAGGTTGATCAAGAACACCCAACGCCAGGACAGATACTCGGTCATGTAACCGCCGAGCACCGGGCCGGCCACGCTGGCCACCGCGTACATGCTGCTGAAGTAACCCTGATAACGGCCGCGTTCCCGTGGCGGCACGATGTCACCGATGATGGCCTGGCTGACCGAAATCATCCCGCCGGCGCCGATGCCCTGGAAGATCCGCGCCAGGACCAGTTGCTCCATGCTCTGGGCCATGCCGCAGAACACCGATGCCAGGGTGAACAGGCCCATGCCGAACAGCATCAGCTTGCGCCGCCCGTACAGGTCGCCGAGTTTGCCGTAGATCGGCACCGCCACGGTCATTGCCACCATGTAGCCGGAAATCACCCAGGCCAGCAGGCTGACGTCCTTGAATTGCGCGGAGATGGCCGGCATCGAAACAGCGACGATGGTCTGGTCCAGCGCGCCGAGAAAGATCGCCAGCATCAGCGCGATCAGCACGCTGCGGATGGCGGGTTTGGGCATGTCAGGCTGATGGAGATTGGTCACGGGAAACCTGCGGGCAGTGATTGACCCGCGCGAGGCAAGGCGAGCGGGAATGCTCGCCAGTGTAAGTCGATAGCAGGCTATTCGATAGCCTCATAAGGAAGTCCGACGTAGTTTTCCGCTATGGTTTTTCGACCGGCCTCTGAGCCGACGAAATACTCCAGTTCCGACTCGGCAATGCGCTGGCTGAAGGCATCGTGGTCGTCGAAACGGTGCAGCATCGAGGTCATCCACCAGGAAAACCGCTCGGCCTTCCACACCCGGCGCAGGCAGATCTGCGAGTATTTCTCCAGCAAATCGCGGCGATCCTCACGGTAAACCTTGAGCAGGATGTTGAACAGCGTACTCACATCACTGGCTGCCAGGTTCAGGCCCTTGGCGCCGGTGGGCGGGACGATGTGTGCGGCATCGCCGACCAGGAACATGCGGCCGTACTGCATCGGTTCGACCACGAAGCTGCGCAGCGGCGCGATGCTTTTTTCGATGGACGGGCCGGTGACCAGTTTGTCCGCCAGCGCTTGTGGCAAGCGCGACTTGAGTTCGTCCCAGAAGCGCTGATCCGACCAGTTATCGACGTGATCGCTGGTGGGCACCTGCAGGTAATAACGGGTGCGGGTCGACGAACGCATGCTGCACAGGGCGAAGCCGCGCTCGTGGCGGGCGTAGACCAGCTCTTCGTGGACCGGCGGGGTATCGGCGAGGATCCCGAGCCAGCCGAACGGATAGACCCGTTCGAAGACTTTCAGGCTGTCGGCGGGAATCGATTGGCGCGCCACTCCATGGAAGCCGTCGCAACCGGCGATGTAGTCGCAATCGAGGCGATACAGCTCGCCGTCCTTCGCAAAAGTGACAAACGCTTCGTCGGTTTTCATGCCATGGGGAACGACGTTGTCGGCTTGGTAAAACGTCTGGGCACCGGCCTCCCGACGAGCGGCCATCAGGTCGCGGGTGACTTCGGTCTGGCCGTAGATCATCACGCTTTTGCCACCGGTCAGGGCATGCAGGTCGATGTGCACCTGGCGCCCGTCGAGGGCCAGTTCGAAGCCCGTGTGGACCAGCCCCTCGGCGTCCATGCGCTGACTCACGCCGGCCTGGCGCAACAGCTCTACCATGCCCTGTTCAAGCACGCCGGCGCGGATTCGGCCGAGTACGTAGTCCGGGGTCTGGCGTTCGAGTATGACGGTGTCGATGCCGGCGTTGTGCAGCAGTTGGCCGAGCAACAGGCCGGAAGGGCCGGCGCCAATGATGGCGACCTGGGTTTTCAACGTTTTCATTGTTTTTATGACTCGCAAGCTTCACGCGACCAGGGCCGGTGAATGATTTTTATGGATCGAGTGCTTGCATTTTTCCCTTGCGGGTCTGTCAATTGAAGGTGAAAACTGAGCCGATAGCTGTACATTCTGCCAATCGGGGCGATTATCGCCCATCATCTACTCCGAGACCTGGATTGAAGTGATGAACAAGCCTGACCTGCCTTCGATTCCGGTGTTCAAGCTCTACGGTGAAAGCCTGGACTGGCCGACCCCGGACTTGCTGCACTGTGAAACCATTTCCATACGCAGCCGCGAACATCATTGGCAAATCAAACCCCACCGCCACGCTGATTTGTGTCAGTTGCTCTTCGTATTCAAAGGTCAGGCCGAGCTTGAAATCGAAGGCAAGCGTACACAATTGATAGAGCCGGCCATCCAGATCCTGCCACCGCTGTCGGTGCATGGCTTTCGCTTTTCCGAAGACGTGGAAGGCTTTGTCGTGACCCTGGCCGCGCCGCTGATCGCCCACCTGCAAATGCAGCTGGGGCAATCGGTCAACGCCCTGGCCCAGGCCGAAAGTTACCCGGCAGGCAAGGACGCCGAGTACCTCAACAGCCTGTTCAGTGCCTTGCAGAGTGAATACACCAGCCATCAACCGGCGCGGGAAATGCTCATGCATTCGCTGGTCAGCGTGATCGTGGTGTGGGTCAGTCGCCAGGTGATCCAGCGTCGCACCGCCATGGCGCGACCGCAGCGGGCCCGGGAGTATCTCAACGGTTTCATTCAACTGGTGGAAGAGACCTATCGCCAGCACGTCAAGGTCGAGGACCTGGCGCACCGGCTGGGGATTTCCGTGTCGCACCTCAACGGCACCTGCCGTGAGCTGGCGGGGCAACCGGCGCTGCAGATCATGCACGAGCGGCAATTGCTGGAGGCCAAGCGATTGCTGACCTACACCGGCATGACCATTTATGAAATGTCCGACGTGTTGGGGTTTTCCGATCCGACCAACTTCACGCGCCTGTTCCGGCGTCGTGTAGGGATTTCGCCAAAGGCGTTCCGCGACCGCTTGAAGGCCGATCAGGACAACGAAGCCTGACCCCCTTCGTTACCGGAGGGCGTTGAGGGTGGCGTTGTGGGGAATGCAGCGCTCGAAGTTGCAGCTTGCGTACTCACGGGGCAGGTTGCGCAGTTGCTCGACGCGCCAGGCGGCAGCGCCGTACAGCCCGAGCGTGACGGCACAGGTGATGAAGATGGCGAGGTATCTTCTTGTTTTGATGTTCATGGCGTTGACCTCTGAACGAATACCTTTCGGTATTACTTTGAGCATAGGTCAGCGCCTGTGAGTTGCCAGCAAGCCGAGTCATGGATGTACCGCGACATTCAGAACGCTGATGTCTCCTGTGGGAGCGGGCTTGCCCGCGATGGCGTCAGGTCAGTCGACAACAGTGTTGAATGATCAACCGCAATCGCGGGCAAGCCCGCTCCCACAGGGTCCTAAAGCCCCACATCCCACTCCGGTTCTTGCGGAAATCTAAGCACCAGGAAATCCAGCAAGCTGCGCAACGCCGCCGGCATGTGCTTGCGCGAGGCATATACCGCGTACACGTTCATTTGCCGCGGTTCGGCCGCCGGCAACAGGCGGATCAATTCGCCGCTGTGGATGTGCACGCCGGCCTGGTACGTGGGCAGCATTGCCACCCCGGCGCCGGCGATCGTGGCGCGCAACAGCGTGCTGGCCTCGTTGGCGCTGATATTGCCCTGCACAGGCACGGACACCTGCTCGCCGTCCTGCTCGAAATGCCAGAGGCTTTTGCCGAAGTAGGAATGGGTCAGGCAGTTGTGCAGGCTCAGCTCCTCGACCCGTTGCGGCGCCGGATGCTCGCGCAGGTAAGCGGGGGAGGCGCAGATCACCGAGCGGCAGACCGTCAGGCGACGGGCGATCAGGTTCGGGTCCAGGTCGTTGCTGGTACGGATCGCCAGGTCGATGCGCTCATCCACCAGGTTCACGGTGCGGTCGAGCATCTGCATGTCGATGCTGACACCGGGGTAGCGTTTGACGTACGCGGTCATGGCATCGGCCAGTTGCGCCTGGCCGAACGAGGTGCTGACGCTGATCCGCAGCAGGCCGCGCGGCGCTTCGTCCGGTTCGCTGACGGCGGCTTGCATGTCGGTGGACAAATCGAGCATCTGCCGACAGCGGGGCAGGATTTCGCTGCCGGCGGCGGTGAGGCTCAATTTTCGCGTGGTGCGGTGCATAAGGCGCGCGCCGACCCAGTCTTCCAGTTCCGCCAGATACCGCGACACCACCGGCCGTGACAGCTCCAGGTGATCGGCGGCGGCCGACTGGCTGCCGAGGTCGACCACCGTGACGAACACACGCATTGCTTGAAGACGATCCATGATTTGCCCGCTTTCAGAAACAAACTATGTTCAAGCATCGCATTTTTTGTACTGAGTCAGACAACTAAGCTCTGTTCCACTGTAGGAGCGAGCTTGCTCGCGATGGTCGTTAACGATGATGCGGGTTACCGCTTGAACGCGGCGTCTTCGAGTCCATCGCGAGCAAGCTCGCTCCTACAAAAAGGCAAAAGCCATTCGGAATATGGAGCAACAAATGATCGGTTTTACCACTTTCAAACGCGTATTACTGGCCAGCGCCGCTCTCGGCTTCGCCGCCCATGCCGCCGCCTCGACCCTGACCCTGGAGGTCTACAACCCCGGCGAAAAAGCCATCTTCCCGGTGACCTCGGTGCTGGTCAGCGGCGAGAAGGAAGCGATCCTGGTGGATGCACAATTCGGCAAGTCCCAGGCCGAACAGGTGGTGGAAAAAATCCGCGCCAGCGGCAAGCAACTGACCACCATCTACATCAGTCACGGTGACCCGGACTATTACTTCGGCCTCGATACCCTGACGGCCGCGTTCCCCAAGGCCAAGGTCCTCGCGTCGCAGCCAACGGTCGACCATATCAAGCAGACCGTCGACGGCAAACTGGCGTTCTGGGGCCCGAAAATGGGCGCCGATGTACCGGCCAAAACCATCGTGCCGGACGTGCTCAAGGGCGACAGCCTGATTCTCGAAGGGCAGAAGTTGCAGGTGGTGGGGCTCGAGGGCCCGCAGCCGGATCGCAGCTTTGTGTGGATTCCGTCGATCAAGGCCGTGGTCGGTGGTGTCGTGGTCGCGCAAAACATCCACGTGTGGATGGCCGACACGCAAACGCCACAGTCCCATGCCGATTGGTTGGCTACGCTGCATTCCATTGAAACCCTGAAACCGCAGACTGTAGTGCCCGGTCATTACCTCGGTGAAATCGATCGTTCACTGAAGGCAGTGCAGTTCACCGCTGCTTACATCAAGGCCTTCGACGAAGAAACCGCCAAGGCCCGGGATTCTGCCGCGTTGATCGCCGCGATGAAAAAACGCTACCCGAACCTGGGCGATGAAAGCTCCCTGGAGCTGAGCGCCAAGGTCGCCAAGGGCGAGATGAAGTGGGGTGAATGATTCAAGCGGTAGCAAGACTTTGATTTCAATACTTTCAAGCCAACTGGAGAACGTCATGAGCAATATCGCAATCATCGGTGCCACCGGTCGTGCCGGTAGCCAACTGCTGGAAGAAGCCCTGCGTCGCGGTCACAGCGTTACCGCGATCGCCCGCGACACGGCGAAAATCGGCCAGCGTGCGGGTGTGGTCACGCGCAACGTCGATGCTCTGGATGCCAGTGCCTTGCAGGCGGCCATCGAGGGGCACGACGTCGTCATCAGCGCAGCCCATTTCGCGACCTTGCCGGCCAGTGCCGTGATCGGGCCGGTGAAGAAGGCCGAGGTCAAGCGCTTGCTGGTCGTCGGCGGTGCGGGGTCGCTGTTGTTGCCTGACGGAACACGGGTGATCGACAGCAAAGGTTTTCCGGAGGCGTACAAGGCCGAAGCCAGTGCCGGGGCGGAGTTCCTGGGGAGCCTGCGCCTGGAAAAGGAGCTGGACTGGACTTTCCTGTCGCCATCGGCCGAGTTCGTCGAGGGGCAACGCAGCGGGAAATTCCGCGTCGGCCAGGATGATTTGCTGGTGAGCAGCGAAGGGCGCAGCTGGATTACCTTTGCCGATTATGCGATTGCGCTGCTCGACGAGGTTGAAGCACCGAAGCATTCGCGGCAGCGGTTTACCGTCGGTTACTGATCAACACCTGTAGGAGCTGGCTTGCCAGCGATGACGGCATGCCCGACACACCGCATCGCCTGATTCGCCAGCAAGCCGGCTCCTACAAGGGCTTTTCAGCGGCTCTGCGCTTGCTCCACCAACCACCCCATCAACTCACGCAACTTCGGCGAAGGCCCGGGTTTTCCGGGGAAAACCAGGTAATACGCCAGCCCTGTTTGCACCTTCAAATCAAAGGGCATGACCAGCCGCCCGGCATCCAGGTCATCGCCGATCAACGACCAGTCGCCAATCGCCACGCCCGTGCCCTGGGACGCCATCGACATCGCCAGGTCCAGTGTTTCGAAATGCTGGCCCTTGCCGACATTGGTCAAATTCACGTCAGCGGCCTTCAACCAGGCTTTCCAGTCCCGCTCGTCGCGGGTCGGGTGCAGCAGCAGGTGTTGTTGCAGATCGGCAGGCGCCTGCAGGGGCGTGGGGCCTTCGAGCATCGGCCTGGAACACACCGGCGTGAGTTGCTCGTCGAAGAGTTTTTGCGACATCAATGAATTGTCCGGCGGTGCGCCGTACATCACCGCCGCATCGAACTGCTCGAGATGAAAATCCACACCGTGCTTGACCGTGGTGGTCAGTTCCACCGGTACATCCGGGCGTTCCCTTTGCCATTGCAACAGGCGCGGCAGCAACCAGCGCATGACGCAGGTCGGGGCCTTGAGCTGCAGGGTTTCGCGCTTCTCGCCGATCTGCTCCACCGCCTCGTCGATCAGGCCGAAAATCTGCTGCACCCGTGGCAGCCACTCCCGTCCTTCGGCTGTCAGGTCCAGGCCCCGGGCCAGGCGAATGAACAGTTCATAACCCAGATGATCTTCCAGCCCGGCAATCTGTCGGCTGACCGCGCCCTGGGTGATGTGCAGTTGCTCGGCGGCCCGGGTGAAATTGCAGCACTGCGCGGTAATCAGGAATGTGTGCAGCGCCGGCAGGGGAGGCAGTCGTTTCATTGGGATCCAAGGTATGACGTGAGGACATGGCTAGTATGACTTTTTATCCATTGTTGCGGCTACCTGTCGCCCGTTCCAATGAGGCCATTCCCGGGCCTGCCAATCCATCATAAACACAGCGCATGCCCGGCGTCTCAAACGAACAAGAAGGGCAAAGACATGGCGACGTGCGGCGAAGTATTGGTCAAGTTACTCGAAAACTACGGTGTCGAGCAGGTGTTCGGCATTCCGGGGGTGCATACCGTGGAGCTGTATCGCGGGTTGGCCCGTTCGAGCATCAACCACGTCACGCCGCGCCATGAACAGGGCGCCGGCTTCATGGCCGACGGCTATGCCCGCACCAGCGGCAAGCCGGGTGTGTGCTTCATCATCACCGGCCCTGGCATGACCAACATCACCACGGCCATGGGCCAGGCCTACGCCGATTCGATCCCGATGCTGGTGATCTCCAGCGTGCAATCGCGCAGCCAGTTGGGCGGCGGTCGCGGCAAGCTGCATGAGCTGCCGAACCAGGGCGCGCTGTGTGCCGGTGTGGCGGCGTTCTCCCACACCCTGATGTCGGCGGCGCAATTGCCGGGCGTGCTGGCCCGCGCCTTTGCGCTGTTCCAGGCCGGCCGTCCGCGTCCGGTGCACATCGAAATTCCATTGGACGTATTGGTCGAAGACGCCGACGACCTGCTCAGCAGCCTGCCGGTCAACATCGACCGCGCCGGTGCCTCGCCGAGTGCCGTGTCGCGCATGACCGACCTGCTGGCCGGCGCCAAGCGTCCGCTGATTCTCGCCGGTGGCGGTGCCATCGACGCCGCGGTCGAGCTGACTCAGCTGGCCGAACTGCTGGATGCGCCGGTTGCGCTGACCATCAATGCCAAGGGCATGCTTGCCTCCGGTCACCCGCTGCTGATCGGTTCGACCCAAAGCCTGGTCGCCACCCGTGCGCTGGTCGCCGAGGCCGATGTGATCCTGGCCATCGGTACCGAACTGGCCGAGACCGACTACGACGTGACCTTCGCCGGGGGCTTCGAGATTCCGGGCCAACTGCTGCGCGTCGACATCGACCCGGACCAGACCGTGCGCAACTACCCACCGCATGTCGCGTTGGTGGCCGACTCGCGCAACGCCGCCCAGGCCTTGCTCAGCGCCTTGTCGCACAAAGCCCTGGCCGAGCGCCGCAACGATTGGGGCCAGGTACGCGCCGCTCGTCTGCGTGAAGACCTGGCCGCCACCTGGGACGCTCCGACCCTGGCGCAGACCCGTTTCCTGGAAACCGTGCTGCACGAACTGCCGGACGCTGTGTTCGTCGGCGATTCGACCCAGCCGGTGTACACCGGCAACCTGACGTTCAACCCGGAGCGCCCGCGTCGCTGGTTCAACTCGTCCACCGGTTACGGCACCCTCGGTTACGCCTTGCCGGCGGCGATTGGCGCCTGGCTCGGCGGCAGCACTGAAAACGGTCAGCGCCCGCCAGTGGTGTGCCTGATCGGTGACGGCGGCCTGCAATTCACTTTGCCGGAACTGGCCAGCGCCGTTGAAGCGCGCACCCCGGTGATCGTGCTGCTGTGGAATAACCAGGGCTACGAAGAGATCAAGAAATACATGGTCAACCGCGCCATCGAGCCGGTCGGCGTGGACATCTACACCCCGGACTTCATCGGTGTGGCCAAGGCATTGGGTTGCGCGGCCGAAGCCGTCAGCAATGTCGAGCAACTGCGCGGCGCATTGCGCGTGGCCAACGATCGCCAGGGCCCGACCCTGATTGAAATCGATCAGGCCGAGTGGATGCAGGCGGTGTCGAAATGACCTTCCCGACTACCCTGGATGGCCTGTACATCAACGGCCAATGGTCGGCCGGCAACGAACACCTGCGGGTGATCAACCCGGCAACCGAAGCCCTGTTGACCACGGTCAATGGCGGCGACGAGCGCGCTGTTGATCAAGCGGTGAGCGCGGCGACCCAGGCGTTCGCCGACTGGTCGAAAACCACCGGTGCCGAGCGCGGTGCAATCCTGCGCAAGATCGCCGCGGGCGTGCAGGCCAACCGTGAAAAACTGATGCACCTGCAGTCGAGCAACAACGGCAAGCCGCAGTTCGAAGCCGCGATCGACGTCGATGACGTGATCGCCACGTTCGAGTACTACGCCGGTCTGGCCGAAGGCCTGGATGCGAAGCAGGACAGCGCCATCGAGCTGCCGACCGACGACTTCAGTGCGCGCCTGCGCCGTGAGCCGTGCGGTGTGGTCGGCCTGATCGTGCCGTGGAACTTCCCGATGGTCACCACCGCGTGGAAGCTCGCACCGGCCCTGGCCGCCGGTTGCTGCGTGGTGCTCAAGCCTTCGGAAGTGACGCCGCTGCCGGAGCTGGAACTGGCGGCGATCATCGCCCAGGCCGGTGTGCCGGCGGGTGTGTTCAACCTGGTGTGCGGTACCGGCCTGGCCGTTGGCGCGCCGCTGTCGGCTGAGCCGCGTATCGCCAAAATTTCCTTCACCGGCAGCAACGCGGTGGGTGTGCAGGTCATGCAGCGCGCAGCGGAAACTGTCAAAGGCGTGAGCCTGGAACTGGGCGGCAAATCGTCGTTGCTGGTGCTGGCCGATGCCGATCTCGACCTGGCGGTGGAAGTGGCTTGCGGCGGTGGTTTCTTCAACGCCGGGCAGATGTGTTCCGCCACCAGCCGCGTGCTGGTCGCCGATGAACTGGCCGATGAGTTCCTCACCCGCGTGAAGGCCCGTGCCGAAGCGATTCGCGTGGCCGACCCGTTCGACCCGAATGTGGAAATGGGCGCCCTGGTCAATCAGGCGCAATACCAGCGCGTGCTCGGTCACATCGATCGCGGTTTGAGCGCCGGCGCCAGGCTGGTGTGCGGTGGCAATCGTCCCGCCGACTTGCCGCGCGGATATTTTTTGCAGCCGACGGTATTCACCGAGGTGCCCCTCGACAGTGCGCTGTGGTGTGAGGAGATTTTCGGGCCGGTGATCTGCGTGCGCAGTTTCGCCTCTGAAGCCGAAGCGATTGCCCTGGCCAACGACAGCCAGTTTGGCCTGGTGGCCAGCGTGGTGACACGCGATGCACAGACCGCTGACCGCGTCGCCAACGCTTTGCAAGCGGGGCTTGTGTGGATCAACGCGCCACAGGTGATCTTCCCGCAGACCGCGTGGGGCGGCTACAAGCAGAGCAGCATCGGCCGCGAACTGGGGCCGTGGGGCTTGCAGGCTTTCCAGGAAATCAAACACGTGATCCGGGCCGTCTGACACCTCTCTCCTGTAGGAGCGAGCCGGCTCCGGGCGGCGCTCCGACGATGGACGTGAACGATGACGCGGGGAGTCAGATAGCCCGCGTCGTTCATGCACCTTTCGCGAGCAGGCTCGCTCCTACAGGAGGCATGCGCTGATGTCATGGCTTCAATGAGTTTTTATCGATAGTCAGCTGTTTTACACGACCTCAGGATGAACCCGCCGGCTCAACCAAGCCCCCGGAACAAAGGGGGATAACGCTGATCCGGATGCGCGGATACAACAGTTTCGACCTGCCTCATACCTACAAAAACAAAGGGAGTCCGTAATGGGCGAGCATGATCTGAACAGACGTCAATTCATCAAGACCGTGGGCGTAGCCTCGGTGGCAGCAGCGGCGATGAGCATGCCGTTCATCAAGGCCAATGCCAGCGATACACGGTTTGCCGGCAAGACCCTGCGTTTGCTGACCTGGTCCGATGACACCGGCCTGGCTGCACTGCGCAACATCGCCGCGACCTTCGAGGACAAGTATGGCTGCAAGGTCATCGCCGACCGCACCGGCAGCACCTCGGAAATGGTCGCCAAGCTCAAGGCCGGCGGTGATCGTCCGCAATACGACATCATCACCCTGGCAGGCGTCGGCGCCGAAGGTCTGGCCGCGGCCGACCTGCTGGAAAAACCCGACCTCAACCGCATTCCCAACCTGGTCGACGTCCCCGAAAAATACCGCACCGGCGCCAATGGCCACGGTATCGGTTACCTGCTGTGGTGCAACAGCCTGGTCTACAGCACCCGCACCCAGAAAGAAGCCCCGACCAGCTACGCCTCCCTGTGGGATGCCGACGCAGCGCCGAACATCTTCCTGCCGCCGCCGAACTGGACCGAGGCCATGGACCTGATCATCATCGCCGCCAAACTGGCCGGTGGTGACGAACACAACATCGAACCTGGCTTCAAGAAGCTCGCCGAGCTGAAGGATCGTGTGGTGACCCTGGGGGAAAACCCGAACCAGATCGCCGAGCTGTTCCGCACCGGTTCCCTGGACATGGGCGGCCTGTACGCACCCGCCTTCTTCCCGAAACAGATCCGCGATCCGGCCTACGGCCTGGGCGCCACCTTCGGCATGAAGGAAGGTTTCTACACCGACCTGATGCTGTCGGTGATGCCGAAGAACCGTCCGGGCGATACCGACATGGCCTATGCCTTCATCAACCACTCCCTCGACCCGCTGGTGCAGGGCAAGATGGCTGAAGACATCTACAACGGCCCGGTCAACGCCAAGGCGATCATCTCCGCCGAAGCGCGCAAGAGCCCGTACATCCTCACGCCGGAGCAGATCGCCGAGAAGGCGATCATGCACGACAACGCCTTCCTGGCCAGCGTGCATGACCAATGGATTCGTCGTTACACGGAAATCTTTTCTTCCTGATCGAGTGACGTACGCAACTCTTTAGAACACCGCAAAACACTGTGGGAGCGGGCTTGCCCGCGATGACGGCCTTCCTGTCGACAATGATGTGGCTGACAGATCGCTATCGCGGGCAAGCCCGCTCCCACAGGGTTGGTGGTGACTTTGAGGATTGTGTTCGTCAGCTGCTTTCCATTGACGAGACCTTTGCTATGGAACACCAACCTCTTACCCATCCGGTGAGTGCCGCCCCCGTGCGCGTTGCCCGGGGTGTTTCACCCACGGCGCGCGCCTGGCTTTTCCTCTCGCCGTCGATGCTGTTTCTCGGCGTGCTGATCGCCGCGAGCCTCCTGGTCCTGCGCATGAGCGTGGGCACCAAGGGCGCGGAATGGTCCGGGTTCAGCCTGGCCAGCTACGCCCAGTTGCTGGAACCCTATTACCTCAAGTCGCTGATGCTGACCTTGCGCCTGGCGCTGATCAGCGCGGTGATCGCCGTGATCCTGGCGATCCCGGTGGCCTACACCATGTCGCGCCTGACCTCGCCGTTCGTGCGACGGATCTTCCTGGCGGCGGTGCTGCTGCCGTTGCTGGTCAACCTGCTGCTGCAAAGCTACGGCTGGCTGGTGATCCTCGGCCCCGGCGGCATGCTCAACCAGACCCTGATGGGCCTGGGCCTGATCAAGCGGCCGATCATGCTGTTGTACAACCAGAACGGCGTGTTGATGGGCCTGGTGCAGACCGCTTTCCCGCTGGCCGTGTTGCCGATCGCCAGCGCCATGCGCGGCGTCGCCCGCAGCTACGAAGAAGCTGCGGCGACCCTCGGCGCCAGTCGCTTTCAGGTGTTCCGCCAGGTGGTGCTGCCGATGAGTCTGCCGGGGATCATTACCGGTGCGACCCTGGTGTTCGCCTACAACGCCAGCAGTTTCGTGGTGCCGTTGCTGCTCGGTGGCCGGCGCGTGCCGATGCTGGCGGTGATGGTGCATGACCAGATCGCCCCGCTGATGAACTGGCCCGCCGCATCCGCTGCCGGTGTGGTGCTGATCGTCACTACGCTCGCGATCATGACCCTGTCCGAATACATCACCGGCCGTCGCCGGCGCATGCTGGAGGCTTCCCAATGAGCACCCTGACCAAGAAGCGTTATGGGCTGCTGCCCGGCGAGACCGGCAAGTTTGCCGGCATCCTTTCGGGCTTCATCCTGCTGCTGGCGGTGTTGCCGATCCTGACCATGATCGTGATGTCGTTCAGCGGCGCGTCGAACCTCGACTTCCCGCCGAGCAGCTACAGCCTGCAATGGTACAAGGCCGCGTGGAACACCTTCGTCTCGCCGGATTCCAGCGACGTGCTGAGCCTCGGCCAGGCCATGACCACCAGCCTGATGGTGTCGTGCCTGACCATGGTTTTCGCCACGCTCATCGCGGTGCCGGCGGCCTACGCCCTGACCCGTTGCGAGTTCCGCGGCAAGGCCGTGGCGCTGCAACTGATGTCGTTGCCGCTGGTGTTCCCGATGGTGGTATTGGGCCTGGCATTGCTGCTGGTGTTCGACAGCCTGCCGTTCCACATGACCACCTCGCGCCTGGTGATTGCCCACGTGATCCTGGCGCTGCCCTTCGTGGTGAAGAACTGCACGGCGGCGATGCTCTCCATCGGCACTGAAGTCGAAGAGGCTGCGCAGATGCTCGGCGCTTCGCCGATGCGGGCGATTGTCGACGTGGTGGTGCCGTTGATGAAGTCGGGGATCCTGGCGGGCATGCTGCTGGCGTTCATCGTCTCGTTCAACGAATTCACCGTGACCTACTTCCTCTACACCATCGATGTGATGACCGTGCCCATCTGGATGTACAGCCGCACCGTGTCTTCGCTCGACCCAACCGTATTTTCGTTTGCCGTGCTGATCGTGCTGATCGACTTCGTCCTGATCTGGGCGCTGGAGAAGCTGGTCGGTGAAGGTGGCGTTTCGTTCTGATTTCTTGAGGTGCTTCTTATGTCTGGTCTAATTCTGGAAAACGTCGAGAAACATTACGGCTCGGCCTGCGCGGTAAAGGATGTGAACCTGCATTTGCCCGAGGGCAAACTGGTGTGTTTCCTCGGCCCGTCGGGCTGCGGCAAGACCACGCTGCTGCGCATGATTGCCGGCCTTGAAACCCTGAGCGGCGGCGAGATCCGCCTGGACGGCGAAGACATCGGCCACACCCCGGCGCACCTGCGCAACTTCGGCATGGTGTTCCAGTCCCTGGCGCTGTTCCCGCACATGACGGTAGGGGAGAACATCGCCTATCCGCTGAAACTGCGCGGGGTCAGCAAGGCCGACCAGCAGGCGCGGGTGGTGGAACTGCTGGAACTGATCCAGCTGCAACCGATGATCAACCGCCCGGTGGCCAAGCTCTCCGGCGGCCAGCGCCAGCGCGTGGCGATTGCCCGGGCGATTGCCAATCACCCGAAAATCCTCCTGCTCGACGAACCGCTGTCGGCGCTGGACGCCAAGCTGCGCGAGTCGATGCAGGTGGAAATCCGCCAACTGCAACAACGCCTGAACATCACCACCATCATGGTCACCCACGACCAGCGCGAGGCCATGACCATGGCCGATATCGTCGTCGTATTGGGTGAGCACAAAGTGCAGCAGGTCGGCACGCCGATCGAGATCTACCGGCACCCGGCCAACGAGTTCGTCGCGGATTTCATCGGCTCGGGCAACATCTTCCCGGCCACGGCGCTGGGCGACGGCAAGGTCAGCCTGCCAGGCGGCGATGCGCTGCAAGTGCCGATCTGCAGCAGCATTGTGGTCGGTGAGAAAGTGAAGATGCTGATCCGCCCGGAAGACCTGCAACTGTCGGCGCCACAGGCGACGGCGGGCAACCGCTTGCTGGGCAAGGTGACGTTCGTGCGTGATATCGGCGCGACCATCGAGACCACGGTGGAGTGTTCCGGGGTGTCGTTTACCGCGCTGAGCACGCCGTGCCAGGGTTTTGGCCTGAGCGTCGGGCATCCGGTGTCGGTGACCTTGCCGGCGCAGGCGTGCCGGGTGCTTGGCGCCTGATCCAGATTTGATGTTGGCCTTGCTGGCCTCATCGCTGGCAAGCCAGCTCCCACAGGTTCTGTGAACGCCACAGATCACTGGAGGAGCTGGCTTGCCAGCGATAGCGCCATCGGCAACACCACAACCTGCGGATCAGACCGACAAGCGCAACCGCGCCAAATCCCGCAACGGCGGTGCCCCGAACAACCGGCTGTACTCCCGGCTGAACTGCGAAGGGCTTTCATACCCGACCCGATACCCCGCCGCCGAAGCCTCCAGCCCTTCGGCCAGCATCAACCGCCGCGCTTCCTGCAGGCGCAACTGCTTCTGATACTGCAACGGACTCATCGCCGTCATCGCCTTGAAGCGGTGATGCAGGGTCGACACGCTCAAATTCACTTCCCTGGCCAGATCATCGATGCGCAACGGCTGTTCAAAATGGCCGTTGAGCCATTTGATCGCCTGGCTGATGCGATGGCTCTGACTGTTGGCGATGGCGATTTCGTACAGCCGATGCCCCTGCTTGCTGCGCAACAGGCGATAGAGAATCTCCCGGCGGATCAGCGGCGCGAGCATGGCGATGTCTTTCGGGGTGTCCAGCAAACGTGCCAGGCGCAGCACCGCGTCGAGCATCGCGGTGTCGAGTTTTTCGACATACAGCCCGCGCCCGGTCGGCCGGGTGGGCACGCCGAGGGGGCCGGCATCGGCGATCAGCGCGCTGATTTCCGCCGGATCGATGTCCAGGCGCAAGGCCAGGATCGGTTCCTCGGCCGAGACATTCACCACCCGCCCACTCAGCGGCATCGAGACCGAGACCACCAGGTAGTTCAACGGGTCGTAGTTGAAGTGCTCGTTGGCCAGCTGAACCTCTTTGCGCCCCTGGGCCATGATGCACAGCGCCGGTTGCGCGAGCACCGGAGCGAACTCGTGGGACTGGCTGTGGCGAGACATGAACAGCGAGCCGATGGCCGTGGCATAACTGCCATCTTCGGTGGTGTTGCGGCGGATGATCGCCGCCAGTTCCGCGCGCTGCTTTTCCATGTCGGTGTCCAGCGGGGCTTGAAAGTGATCGAACGACGACATGCGCGGCATCCTCGGCTAGGCATGGAGGGAATGGAGCAGAGCATATGTTTGTGCAAGTGAGAGCGGTAGACACATCCTGCCGGATGCTTGCCTGATTCTGCCCGGAGACGACCGGCGGTGTTAACACTAGAGCCTTGTGCCGCAAGAACTTGCTTGAAACTCGTAGGGCAGAACCGTGACAGGGTTTTACAGCTTGTTACAGGCCTTCCACAGAGTTTCGCAGGATTGTGCAACGCGCCGGCAGGAATCGACTAACGAGGCAGGCGTCGCGACCCTTAACCTTTGATCCTGTCGCAGCCCGTCCCCCGGCTGCCACGCGACTCCCCGGGAGGGTTGAACATGTCCAAGCAAATCCCCGTCAGTCATATGGCCTTCGTCCGAGCGCGCGCCGGGCGCTCGGCGGAACTCGGTGTGCGTCTGAGCGCCCTGATCGACCCGTCCCGCGCAGCGCCAGGCTGCCTGAGCTTTGCCTTGCAGCATTCGCAATGCGATCCGCAGTTGTGGCTGGTGTCCGGTTTCTGGAGCAATCAACAAGCCATGACCGCGTACTTCAGCACGCCGGCGATGGAGGTTTTTGCCGAGTTGGTCCAGGAACTGGTGGTCGACAGCCTGGACTTCCACACCTTCAAGGAGGTGTCGGCGGCGCAGGCCCTCGGTCAGTCAGGTGCGGCGGTACACAAACTGGCCGGTTGAGGGTTTAATGACGGCATTCTCAACCAGCCAGGACTCGCGACATGGCACGTAAAGCCTTTGATCACTTCGAAGCTGTTTCCGCTGTAGTACCGGGCGAGGGCGGTTACCACGCCGCTATCGCCGTCAAAGCGCTGGGCGGCGCCGGCGCCCCGCGTTTTCACAAAGTGCTGGAAGGCCAGGTTTTCAAGACCGCCCATGACGCCGATCTGGCAGCGGCCAAGGAGCTGACCCACCTAAAGGACGTCAAGGAAGACGCCGACCTGCTCTGGTAATCACTTCTTCGCCCCCGGGCGGTGCATCTTGAACAAGGCCTCAGGCCCCAGCTGGAAGTAATCCGCCGGCCCGCCGCCGCGCAGAATCGGTTCTGCCGCGGCGGTGTCGTATACCCCGTCCTTCAACAGCCATTTGGCGATATGCACGGCGACCACTTCGCCGAGGATCAGCCAGCTGGGCACCACATTGCCGTCCGCCCGCTGCAACTGAATGATCTGCGTGACCTTGCACTCGAAGGACACCGGGCTTTGTGCCACCCGTGGCACCTGAATGACCCTGGAGGCAACGGTGGTCAGGCCGGCCAGTTCGAACTCGTTGACCTCGGGCCCGACCATGGCGCAGCTCTGGTTCATCTGCTCGGCCAGCGGCCGGGTGGCCAGGTTCCAGGCGAATTCGCCGGTTTGCTCGATGTTGTTCAGGCTGTCTTTACGCCCGACACTGGAAAACCCGATGATCGGCGGAATGTAGTTGAAGGCATTGAAAAAGCTGTAGGGCGCCAGGTTCAAGCGGCCTTCGGCATCCTGCGAAGAGATCCAGCCGATGGGGCGCGGGCCGACGATGGCGTTGAACGGATCGTGGGGCAGGCCGTGGCCGTTGGCGGGTTCGTAGAAGTGGATGTCGTCGGGCATGGAGATTTCCAGAGCTTGCGGGGAGACGTGCATGGTGCAAGCACGCGCCGCATATTTCCAGTCAGATGACGATCACTGTAGGAGCAGCCGGTCGACGCTCGAATGCTCGCGAAAAACCTGAGAGCGCTGCGGGGCACCTGCCAACCAACGTTATCGTTGACGACCATCGCGAGCGAGCTCGCTCCTACAGGTTACCTTCCAGATCAGCCGATAGCTTCAGCGCTACCGGTTTTATCAAAACCGTCAGAGGCATACGTGCCGGACTGGCTGTGTTCGATGGCGGCACTGGCGCCGGAACCGAACGAGGCCGAACCGGTTTTGTCGTAGCCGTCGGCCGCAAAGGCATTGGCAGCCAGCACGGAAAGGGTCAGGGCAAGGATCAATCGGATTTTCATGACAGGTACTCCAGGTACGTGCGCGATGGGTACGTTCAGGGACTCCTTCGAGGCCCGTAACGGATATACGTGCGTCCTGTCGATCTGGATGCACTCAGCAAAAGGCTGCTGCCGGTGCATTAACCGATGATTATCTTGCTGGAGGGGGAGACGAATGGCGCCCTTCGCGAATTCAATCGCGAAGGGCCTTGGCGCTCACCGTTGCAGTGAGCGTCGGTGGCGATCAGTCAGTGACGATCCGCGAATGCTTGCGGGTGTCTTTCATGGTGACGTACACCAGCAACGACACGGCAATGCACGCGGTCACGTACCAGTAGTAACCGGTTTCCATGCCGATGCTCTTGAACCACAGCGCGATGTATTCAGCGGTACCACCGAAGATCGAGACGGTCAGTGCGTACGGCAGGCCTACGCCCAGGGCGCGGATTTCGGTCGGGAACAGTTCGGCTTTGACCACGGCGTTGATCGAGGTGTAGCCGCTGACGATGATCAGCGCCGCCATGATCAGGAAGAACGCGCCCCACCAGGTCGTGATGGTGTGCAGGGTGGTGAGGATCGGCACGGTGAACAGCGTCCCGAGAATGCCGAAGGCGATCAGGATCGGCCGGCGACCGATTTTATCCGACAGCCCGCCGACGATCGGTTGCAGGCACATGAACAGGAACAGCGTGGCGGCGGAAATGGTGGTGGAGTCGGAAATGCTCATGCCGACGGTGTTCACCAGGTATTTCTGCATGTAGGTGGTGTAGGTGTAGAACGCCAGGGTACCGCCCATGGTCAGGCCGACCACGGTCAGCAGTTCCTTGGGGTGACGCATCAAGGTGCGCATCGCGCTTTCCTTGGCTTTTTCCTTCTTGGTGAACGACTCGGTCTCTTCCATGCCGCGACGCAGGTACAGCGCGACCACGGCACACAGCGCGCCGATGGCGAACGGAATGCGCCAGCCCCAGGCGTACAGCTCCTCGGTGGTCAGGAAGTTCTGCAGGACAATCAACACCGCCAGGGCGATGAGCTGACCGGAAATCAACGTCACATACTGGAAGCTGGAGTAGAAGCCGCGACGCTCCTTGGTGGCCATCTCGCTGAGATAAGTGGCGGAGGTGCCGTATTCGCCACCCACCGACAGGCCTTGCAGCAAGCGTGCGAACACCAGCAGGATCGGCGCACCGATGCCGATGACTTCATAACCCGGGCTCAGGGCGATCAGCAGCGAGCCGAAGCACATCAGGTAAACCGAGGCCATCAGAGCCTTCTTGCGCCCGACCTTGTCGGCATACAGGCCCATCAGCCAGCCGCCAATCGGACGCATCAGGAAGCCCACGGCGAAGATCGCGGCGGTGTTGAGCAGTTGGGCGGTGGTGTCGCCCTTGGGGAAGAAGGTCTTGGCAAAGTACAGGGAGAAGGCGGCGTAGACGTACCAGTCGTACCACTCGACCATGTTACCGACGGAACCGCTGAAGATCGATTTGATCCGACTGGAAGTGGTTCTTTCCTTGGCCGGCACGGCAGCCGACCCAAGCGGCAGGGAGTTGGAGTTATCCATTGAAGGATCCTTCATTTAATTGTTTTTGTGGAGCGCGATGAAACGCAGCCTGACTGGGCTATAGCAGGAGCTGTGCCAACGGGGAGAGGGCCGGTTTAGAGGGGTGATTGGGGTTCGGTGAGCGGAAATCCGCTTATTTTTGGCGGGCGGTGAGCGGAAATTTGCTTATCGGCAGGGGTGTTTGTATTGCCTATGCTGGCCCCTTCGCGGGCAAGCCCGCTCCCACAGGTTTATGGGGTATCCATAAAATTTATGAACGCCTGGATTACTGTGGGAGCGGGCTTGCCCGCGAAGAGGCCGGTTCAGACGCTACAGGAACATCTCTCTGCTCAACCCATGCCGCTGCATCTTTTCATTGAAGGTCCGGCGTGGCAGTTGCAGTTCTTCTAGCACCGCTTTCACGTCGCCCTTGTGCCGGGTCAATGCCGCACGCAGGCACTGCGCCTCGAACGCTTCCTGCTGCGCCGCCAGTGACTGGCCGGGGTCGATGCCCAAGGGCTCCGGTTCACCCAGCCCCAGTACCTGGCGCTCGGCGACGTTCGCCAGTTCGCGTACGTTGCCCGGCCAGTCATGGCTCAGCAGGTGGCTCAACTGCGCGCCGCTCAATGGTGGAAATTTACGCCCCAGCCGTTCGGCGGCGTTATGCGCAAAGGATTCGAACAGCAGCGGAATGTCTTCACGGCGTTCGCGCAAGGGTGGCAGGCGTAGTTCAGCGACGTTCAAGCGATAGGCCAGGTCTTCGCGAAAACGCCCGGCCCGCGCTTCGTCGAGCAGGTCCGGTTTGGTCGCGGCAATGATGCGCAAATCCACGCGGATGCTCTGGTTCGAGCCCAGCCGCTCAAGCTTTTGCTCCTGCAACACCCGCAGCAGCTTCACCTGCTGGGCCAGCGGCATGCTTTCGATTTCATCGAGAAACAGCGTGCCGCCGTCGGCGTATTCGAGCTTGCCGATGCGCTTGCCGGACGCCCCGGTGAACGCGCCGCTCTCGTGCCCGAACAGCTCGGCCTCAAACAGTTGTTCGGGGATGGCCGCGCAGTTGAGCGCGACAAACGGCTTGTCGGCCCGCGGCCCGAAGTCGTGCAGGCAACGCGCGACCAGCTCCTTGCCGCTACCGGTTTCCCCGCGAATCAGTACGTTGACCGGCAGGGTTGCCAGGTCCAGCACCTGCCGGCGCAGAGTCTGTAAACCCCGGGACACGCCGAGCAGCGTCGCATCCAGCTTGGCGCGGTTGTCCGCCTGCTCGTGCAGCGCGCGGTTTTCCAGCACCAGCCGGCGCTTGTCGAGGGCGCGGCGCAGGCTGCCGAGCAGGGTTTCCGGGCTGAAGGGTTTTTCGAGGAAATCGTAGGCGCCGTCGCGCATGGCCTCGACGGCCATCGGTACATCGCCGTGGCCGGTCAACAGGATCACCGGCAAATCGGCATCCCGGCGTTGTACTTCGGCCAGCAGTTCCAGGCCGGTCATGCCGGGCATGCGCACGTCGCTGAGAATCACCCCGGCAAAGTGCCTGGGCAACTGCGCCAGGCACTCATCGGCGCGGCTGAACAGCTGCACCTCGAAACCCGACAGGGTCAACCATTGCTCGACGGCACTGCGAATGCTGCTTTCGTCATCGACCACCATCACTGAGTTCAGCATGGTGCATGCACCTCCAGGTCGATGGGCAAGGTCATGGTAAACACGGCACCTTTGTCATGATTGTCGGCGCTCAGGCGCCCGCCAGACTCGTGAACGATGGCAAACGATACGGCCAGACCGATCCCCAGGCCATCGCCCACCGGTTTGGTGGTGAAGAACGGATCGAAGACCTTGGGCAGGTTCTCTTCGGCGATACCGCCACCGTTGTCGATCACGCTCAGGCGCCACAATTGTTCGTCGGCTTCGAGGCGGATTTCCAGGCGTTTGCAGGGTTTGTCCTGCATCGCGTCGAGGGCGTTGCGCAGCAGATTGATCAGCACCTGCTCCAGGCGTATCGCATCGCCGCGCACCCAGGCCGGACGGGTCAGGTGCAGCACGGTGCTGACCTGTTCGTCACGCAACCTGGTGTCGAGCAGTTGCAGCGACTGGTCCACCACCGCCGCCAGGTCCAGGCGTTCGCGCAAACCGCTGGGGCTTTTGCGCGCGAAGGTTTTCAGGTGACCGGTGAGGGCGGCCATGCGCGTGAGCATTTCGTCCACCGGTTTGAGCGCCTTGTAGGCGTCGTCGACACGACCGTGGTCGAGCAGCAGGCGCAAGGTCGCCAGCTGCATGCGCTGGGCGGTGAGCGGCTGGTTGATCTCATGGGCGAGGGCGGCGGACATCTGCCCCAGCGCCGCGAGCTTGGCCGATTGCACCAGGCCCTCCTGGGCGGTGCGCAGGTCGCGGGTTCGCTCTTCTACAAGCTGTTCGAGTTCTTCGCGACTGCGCTGGCGCAGTTTGGCCAGGCGCCAGCGCTGGTTGAGAAACAGCAACAGGAACACCAGGGTCAGCCACAGCCCGGCCGCGGCAAGCGCTGCGTTGCGGCTGTCTTCGAAAGCGACTTGCGGTCGACGCAGCAGGTGCAAGGTCCAGCCTTCAGTAGTCAACGGCAGGGATTCCCACAGGTAATCCGCCTTGCCGTCGGGGCCATCGACCCGAGCCAGATCACTGTTGTCGTCGAAGCGCCGCAACGATTGAAACCCGAGCGGCGTCAGCGGCTGCTTATCGTACTGGCGGGTGCTCTTGAGTTCGGCGTGATCGCTGTCGCTCAGCGGCTTGAGCAGGCGATAGCGCCAGCCCGGCTGGTTGGCGATGAAGATGATCCCGCGGGCATCGCTGACCAAAAGCGTGTCGTTGCCCTGACGCCACTCACGTTCCAGTTCGGGGAATTCCAGTTTCACCACCATGGCGCCGAGAAACTGGCCGTCGTCATCGGTGACCGCGCTGGAGAGGAAGTAGCCGGGGATTCCACTGGTTACGCCCACCGCGTAAAAACGCCCGGTGCCCTGGGTGCGGGTCTGGTTGAAATAGGGACGGAAACCGTAGTTGTGGCCGACATAACTGCTGGGCAATCGCCAGTTGCTCGCCGCCACGGCGAGGCCGGTGCGGTCGAGCAGTTCCAGGGTCGAGGATTCGGCCGCGCCGTTGATCTTTTCCAGTTTGCGGTTCAGCGCATCCTGCTGCTCGGGGCTCACCGCTCCCTTGAGCGCCGAGCGCAACTCCGGGTCCAGCGCCAGCACGGCGGGCAGGGCGCGGTAACGTTCGATCAGGGTATGCAGGGACGTGGCGTACAGCGCCAGTTGCTGATTGGCGCGGGCCGCGTCTTCGACCATGGATTGGCGTACGGCGTGGCGCATGGCCAGGGTGGCGGCTAGGGCGGCGCCGGCGATGATCAACAGAATATACAGCGACAAACGCACGTTACGGGAAATCGGCAGCATGCTGGCACAAACAGGTAGAAAGTCGGGCGGGCACGATAGCATGGCGCACCCGCTTGAAGAGCCAAGGGTTGCAGGAGATCCGCCGCCCCGCATCAGCCAAGGCTGTGTTTGACAACCTCGGCCATCCCATTGCTCAACGACTTGTCAGGCGTTCAATGGATTGTCCAGTTCGTCTGCCGTTTTGCGTGCGGCGGATCAAACAAGTCGTTCTCATCAAAGGCAATGGTGTACCAGGTGCGATAGCGTTGTTCGCGGCGCAACGGTTTCTCTTGCGGCGGGTCGCCCTGCAACATTTTTTTCGCCAGCACGGTGTGTGTCGGCCGGCCGGCGGCGTCGTAGAACTGCTGGTCGTGGTAGCCCGTCTCGCGAATCGAGGCGTCGTTGATGTAGCGGTAGGCGCTGGCAAAGTACGGGCGATAGATCCGCACTTTCTCGCCTTTGTTGTTGTATTCGACCCGCTCGCTGACCCGCCAGCGCCGGGCTGCTTCTGCCTCCTTGGGGCGGCCGTATTTGTCGGGTGTCAGTTCGCCTTTTTCGTCCACCCACCACGCCAGGCCTGGTTCGACCTCTTGCTTGGTTTGCAGGGAACGGCCGAAACCGTCCCAGCAGGCGATGGCCGCGCGGATTTGCAGCTCCGGATCGCCGGGATAGCGGTCGGCCTGCAAGGTGACGACATGTACGGGTTCGCGATGAGCATTTTCGATGTGGCGCTGAAGCCGCTGCTCGTCGGCGGAAGGGTTTTGCAAGCCCTCGAGATGCACACGAGCCCGGCTACAGATATGGCCGTCGGGCAATACAAAACCTTCGTTGCGGGCCCAATGCAGCCATTGAGAAGGATCGCTCGGGGGAATTTTCCCCATCCAGCTGAAGGGCGCAGAGAACGTGGCGGTGGCGTAGTTGCCGATGGCTTTGTGCTTGTCGGCAATAGCGCCCGCTGGCGTGCGGTCCTCCGGTGGCTGGTAGCCGCTGAGCGGGTCGAAACCGACCTCGACACCCAGTTCCGTGCCGTGGAAGCTGGTCACCAGCGCTTCGCCGAACGCGTTGTAGCGCGCCTCCTGGGTGTTCTGATTGGGGTCGATGATGCCTGCGGGCAGGAACGATCGGTAGTCGACATCGAGAATCCGTGTCGTGCAGCCATCCGGCAGGGTTACGGCGGTGCTCAGGCACCAGTGCTTGTCATAGGCGACCGTGGTGATGCCATGGCTCTTGGTCTGCTGGAATTTCTCGACGTTAAAAAAGCTGTCCAGGCCATGGTACGTGGGGAAGCTTTTGCGCACGGACCACAGGTAGCTCTTGGCATCGGTCGGGTCTTCGGGTTCACCAGCAGGAGCGTCGGGCAAGAACAGATCCATGATGTGGTAACCGACTTCAGGGGATTCGAGCTTTTTCTTGAGATTGAACGGCATGTTGCCATTTTCGTCCTTGAGCTTGTCGTAGGCGCTCAGGGCGGTGGCGTCCAGTTCGGCGGTTTCCGCGTAGTCGGGCAGGGCGGTGGGTATCAGTTTGTCCGGTTCCAGCAATTGGCCTGTGGCCGGATCCTGATAGCGCTGCAGCGACAAACCGGTCAGCACCGCGCTGGTTGCCCAGGCTCCGCCGTCGACGGCCCGTTCAAGGAAGTTTTCGTGGTGGATGTCGGCAGGCTTGAGTTCGTCCTTTTCCAGCACCAGTGCATTGCCGCGCTGACGATAGGGGAGGCCCAGACGCCAACCGTCAGGGTCTTCCAGATGGCGGTACTCGGCCTTGGCTTCGGTCAGGTACCAGCATTGTTGTGCTTCGTCATGGGCGTCCAGCCACCATCTGTTTTCGTAGTCTTCATCGCTTTCGTCGCCAGGCGTTTCGACGGCGAAGGGCGGGCGGTCCTTGTCGGTCTTGCGCCGGGCGTAGTGCACGACAAAACCGTGGGTGAGGCTGCCGAACTTGTCCCACTGCAGGTTGAGTGTGTGCTGGACCAATGGGTCGTCGGCCAACTGCGGCTCGTATTGGTAAGCGATGCTTTCCAGCGCCAATGATTGCAGCACGGCATAGGGATGATGTTTGCCCTTGGGGCGCAACTGGCGAATGAGCGCGCGGTTTTCCTGCACGGAGTAGGGCACGGCCGTTTCGGGATCGTCGTCGGCGGCAAACACCTCCGCGCGCAACACCGAGCCGCTGAGGGTACGAGCTATTTCGCGGGCGAGGTCTTCGTCGGGATCGATCACACGACCCGCTGCGTCGTTGAGGTGATACTCGTGCACAAGCGTCGGGCGCAGTGGCACTGCCTTTGCGTCGCCGGCGTAGTAACCGTCGTCGCGCATGTCGATGGCGCGGCCGGTGTGAAACCAGGTTTTGCTCAGGATCGGCGCGGTGAAGCCCAGGCTTGAACGTTCAGCCGCCGAAGCCTCGGTATCGGTTTGCAGCAGCAGGCCGAACCCCCTGAACTCGCGCTCGTAACTGTCGTAAAAACCCTCGCGATAGGTGAAGCACTGGGTCAGCCGGTTATCGGTGATTTCATCCAGCTGAGTCTGCCGGCTGACCAGGTGCATGGCGAACGGCAGGTGTGAAACAGGCGCTTTGCCGGCCGCGATCAGCTCGGCTTTTTCGTCCAGCCATTCCTGGGCCGAACTGCGATAACTCACGCCTGTCACGGCGCCCATGTTGTTGTGGCTGGCATTGACCAGATACGGTTTGGCATTGACGAAGTCATAGCGCCAATGCTGGGGCTTCATGTGAGGCACGGTGAGGATCAGACTGGAACAACCCAGCCCTTGCACGTCAGCGATGCTCACTTGGCAGAAGCGGTCGTAACGCACCCCTTGCGGCCAGGGCATTTTCACAAAGTCCTCTTCGAAGCCTTCGCCGCCATGATTCATGTAGACCCGGAAACCGTCGGACTCCAGGTAGATCAGGTCTACCGCGCCCGAGCCGTCCAGGTCCGCCAGCCGCACCCGCGATGAATCGAACTCTGCATACTTGAAATCCAGCTGGCAAAGAACGAAACCCTTGCCGAACTTTCCATGCCCCAGATTCGGCCAGATTTTGACTTCGTTGTGGCGGATGCGGATCAAGTGTTGTGTCGCGCTGCCCAGCGGATCGCTGAAAGCCACCAGTTCGGTCTGGGTGCTGCTCAACAAGGGGAGCGAGTCGTCGTCATGAGGCACGTTGGTCCCATGGCTGAACCCGACGGCGCGACGGCTTGAATACAGGCGCACGCTACGCGGGCCGATCAAGGCCAGGTCGGTCAGGCCGTCACCCACAAGGTCCGCCAATTGCGCCATGGGATGAAAAAACTCATTGGGACACGCCAGGTAGGCCACGAAATTCGACCAGCTTCGGTCGGGATTCAGGGTGAAAAAGCCGGACAGGCCGGGGCGGGCGATTACCCAGTCGAGCTTGCCGTCGCCAGTCAGGTCGCTGAGGGACTGGCGAATGGGCTTGCTGCTATCGGCCACGGGAATACCGGGCAATAACTCCCAGTCGCCATAACTCACGTCGTTGCCACCACTGTCGGCGCGCAGCGGTTCTCGGTAGTACCAGGCCTTGTCGCTGCTGAACAGCACGCCGGGCATGCCCTCGCCATACAAGTCCACCAGTTGATAGCGCTGACCGTCATTGAGCCCCGGCATCTCGGGGAACTCGCTGTAACCTTCGCGCGTGGGGTCAAGTTCAAACGGGTTGTAGAAAAACTCCATGGGCGGGCGACTTTCCATCTGCCCCTGGTTGTCATAGGCCTGGATGTGCGCGGCGGTCAGATGGTTGTAACCCAGCGTGCTCGGGCGATGTTCGAGCAGCAGGCGCTGGACCAGCACCGGGTCGTTACCCAGTTCTTCGGTGAACTGGTGAAACATCAGGACCTGACGGCACAGGCGCCGGGAACCCAGTTCGAACCCGTAGGCGTAGTTCCAGAAGGGGTCCTTGCGCGGTGCGCCCCACTCGCCGCGTTCTATGCCGGGCAAGTCGTAAACCGGCACTTGCGTCAGGTCGGCACTGCGTTCGCCGTAGTCAAACAGCAGGTGGAAATGCCAGGTCGCGTCTTTCCAGCCATCGGCTTTCCATGCATACAGGTTGGCGTTGGCCTGGGCATTACCGTACAGAACCCGACGCAGGTAACGCTGGCTGCGGAAGTCGCGGAACTGCGGGGCGGTCGGCGCTTCGACTTCCGCCTGGTACAGGTACACCACATGTTCACCGCGCAGGTTCAGGCTTTCATCGATCAGCCAAACACCGACGTGGGACTTTTCGATCGGATCGGCCCGGCGTGACGCTTCGGTTTTGCCGTAGCAGTGCAAGCTGCCGTCCGCACCGTGGATCAGCCAGAAGCCCGCTGGATTGTCGGCATCACCCTCTTTGGTCCAGTGCTCGATCAAATCGAAAGCGCCTTCGACCCGCGGCCAGTAGCGCACGACCTGGTGAGCACCTAACTGAACGCCGTTGTATTCGGATACCGATTTTGAAATGACTTTGCCATCGTCATTCTTCTCGGGCATCCACACATCACCACTGGGGCCGACCACCTGATCGTTGCCGTCATACTTCGGCACACCCTTGACGGTGCGCAGGGTGATGGCATTGGTGGTCAGGTGCCAGCCGATGCCGAACGGACTGTTGCCGACGTCGCTGCTGTAACCCAGGCTCAGGGGCGGAACCAGGCCACGATTGGGTGCCTTGCTGATTGGCAGCGGCAGTTCCTGTGATGCGGTTCCTTTGCTACCGACACCACCCGAGCCCTTGCCGATGCTCTGGATGGCACCTCCGCCCTTGGGGAGGGCGGGGGCGTTGATTTCAATGGTGCTTTGCTGTTCAGTTGCCATGGAAGTGTCCGCCGTGACAGAGAGTGCATCGAGTGCATTCAAGCTATCAGCGACACTGATGGCTGTAACCTGTCAGATCTGACAGGTCAGCCCGGTGTTTTCAGATCAAATGATGCGCAGGTTCGAGCCTTCGATTACTTTTTTGTCAGGCGTAAAAAAACCGGTCTGCCGTTGCTGGCAGACCGGTTCTCATGGAGCCCTGTCAGCGTTTACTGCACTTCCACCGCCAGGCTTTCACTGATCTTTTTCTGCCAGATGGCAGGACCGGTGATGTGTACGGACTCGCCCTTGCTGTCGACCGCAACGGTGACCGGCATGTCCTTGACCTCGAACTCGTAGATCGCTTCCATGCCCAGTTCGGCAAACGCCAGCACCTTGGACTTCTTGATCGCCTGGGCGACCAGGTAAGCGGCGCCGCCGACGGCCATCAGGTACACGGCCTTGTTGTCCTTGATCGCTTCGATCGCGGTCGGGCCACGCTCGGATTTGCCGATCATGCCCAGCAAACCGGTCTGCTCGAGGATCTGGCGGGTGAACTTGTCCATCCGCGTGGCGGTGGTAGGACCGGCCGGGCCGACCACTTCGTCACCGACCGGATCGACCGGGCCGACGTAGTAGATGAAGCGACCCTTGAGGTCCACCGGCAGGGTTTCGCCCTTGTTCAGCATCTCGACCATGCGCTTGTGCGCAGCGTCGCGGCCGGTGAGCATCTTGCCGTTGAGCAGGACGGTTTCGCCCGGCTTCCAGCTCTGCACGTCTTCCGGGGTCAGGGTGTCGAGGTTGACGCGACGGGCCGACGGGCCGGCTTCCCAGACGATTTCCGGGTAGGCGTCCAGCGGTGGTGCTTCCAGCGAGGCCGGGCCTGTACCGTCGAGCACGAAGTGCGCGTGACGGGTGGCGGCGCAGTTCGGGATCATGCACACCGGCAGGGACGCGGCGTGGGTCGGGTAGTCCATGATCTTCACGTCGAGCACGGTGGTCAGGCCACCCAGGCCCTGGGCGCCGATGCCCAGCTGGTTGACCTTCTCGAACAGCTCCAGGCGCATTTCTTCGATGCGGTTCTGTGGGCCGCGAGCCTTGAGCTCGTGAATGTCGATGGACTCCATCAACACTTCCTTGGCCATGACCGCGGCTTTCTCGGCGGTGCCGCCGATGCCGATGCCGAGCATGCCCGGTGGGCACCAGCCGGCGCCCATGGTCGGAACGGTCTTCAGAACCCAGTCGACGATCGAGTCGGACGGGTTGAGCATGGCCATTTTCGACTTGTTCTCGGAACCGCCGCCCTTGGCCGCCACGTCCACTTCCACGGTGTTACCCGGAACGATGGAGTAGTGGATCACGGCCGGGGTGTTGTCCTTGGTGTTCTTGCGAGCGCCCGCCGGGTCGGCGAGGATCGAAGCACGCAGGACGTTTTCCGGCAGGTTGTAGGCGCGACGAACGCCTTCGTTGATCATGTCGTCCAGGCCCATGGTGGCGCCATCCCAGCGCACGTCCATGCCCACGCGGACAAACACGGTGACGATGCCGGTGTCCTGGCAGATCGGGCGGTGGCCGGTGGCGCACATGCGCGAGTTGATCAGGATCTGTGCCATCGAGTCACGGGCCGCTGGCGATTCTTCGCGCAGGTAGGCTTCGTGCATCGCCTGGATGAAATCCACGGGGTGGTAATAGGAAATGAACTGCAGGGCGTCGGCAACGCTCTGAATCAGGTCGTCTTGCTTGATCACGGTCATGAGTCGCGCTCCTCTAAAAGACGGGAACATTCAATAAGGTGCTTGCAGCTTGGGTGCATCGGTCGGTTGCAAGCACCTTTCAAGGCACGCCGGGCAAGCTGGCGCGACGCTAAAAAGGCGCGGCAGTATACCGCGCCTTCCGGGCCGGCACACGCGCCGGCAGTCAATCGTTGGTCGCATAAGGCCATCCCGAAAATTGAATGGTCATTTATCGGCCACGCCACTAAAGTGACATGCGGTCTGTAGAGTAGGACGCTCTGTCAGTCTCCTTTCATCTGGTGAGTCAACGATTGACCCATAACGCCATCCAGCGCCTGTTGCTCAAACGTTTCGCCCTCGCGGCCGGCACCTATGCCCTGGCATTGCTGTTGTTGTGGCTGGCGTTTTTTACCGGACACTACGATGCGCCGCTGTCCAGTGTCGCCATCGGCAGCGCCTTGGTAGTGACCAGTCAGGTCATCCTCTTCGCCGTGTTCTACAGCGGCTGCAATCTGCGTTTTGCCGACCCCAGCCTGACCGAGGCACAAGTGTTGCTGGGGCTGGGCTGGCAAACCTGGCTGATCGCCCACCTGGACGAAGCCCGGGGCGCGTTCCTGGTGTTTTACGTGCTGATTCTGCTGTTCGGCCTGTTCCACCTGTCGCGCCGGTCCTTTGTGCGTTGCGCGCTGCTGGTGTTATTCAGTTTCAGTTCGATCACGCTTTGGGAGGGCTACCACTTCCGGTTGCCCGACCCGGCCATGGCGGTGTTGCAGGTCTGTGTGCTGTTCATCGTGCTGGTGTGGCTGGTGTTGTATGCACGTTACGTCCAGGCCTCGCGGCAGCGTATGCGCCAGCGGCGTTTTGCCTTGCAGGCGCACCAGGACACGTTGCGCGGGATGATGCGCCAGCTCGAAGACCTGGTGGCCACCGACGAGCTCACCGGTCTGTTCAATCGCCGGCACTTCCTGCGCCTGGCGTCGCGCGAATTGCACGCCATGGACGCCGATGTCGTGCACGGCCTGGCGTTGATCGACCTCGACCATTTCAAACGCATCAACGACCTGCACGGTCATGCCGCGGGCGATCAGGTGCTGCAAGCCTTTGCCGGCGTCGCCACCGCGTGCCTGCGCGAGGGTGACGTTCTGGCCCGCTACGGCGGTGAAGAGTTCGTGGTGTTGTTGCCCGATTGCGATGCCGACAGTTTGACCTCGTGCTGCGAACGGCTGCGCATCGCGTTCACCGATGTCGAGTTGATCGGTCTGAATGTGCGCAATCTCAGCCTGTCTGCCGGCATGACCTTGCTGTCGCGCGGCGACGACCTCGATGACGCCCTGCATCGGGCCGATCAGGCGCTCTATCGGGCCAAACGTGACGGCCGCAATCGCTGCGCGGCGGCGTGGGAGATCGTCGATGCCTGAACTGCGGGTCGGCGAGCGCCACTGGTCGGTGGCGGCGGGCAGCAATCTGCTCGACGCGCTGAATCAGAACGGCGTGCCTGTGCCTTACAGCTGCCGCACCGGCAGTTGCCATGCGTGCCTGGTGCAGTGTGTGCGGGGGCTGCCGAGTGACAGTCGCCCGGATGCCTTGAGCGCGGAGCAGCGTGAGCAAGGCTGGCGCCTGGCGTGCCAGTGCCAGGTGGTCGAGGATTTGCAGGTACACGCCTTCGACCCGCAAACCGATGGCCGTCCGGCCGAAGTCGCTGCCGTCGATTGGTTGAGTGCCACGGTCCTGCGTCTACGCGTAATCCCCCAGCGACCCTTGCGCTACAGCGCTGGTCAGCACCTGGTTTTGTGGGCGGGCAGCGTGGCGCGGCCGTATTCACTCGCCAGCCTGCCGCAGGAAGACCGTTTTCTGGAGTTTCATCTCGATTGCCGCAAGCCCGGGGAATTCAGCGATGCCGCCCGGCAATTGCGCATCGGCGATCCGATCCGCCTCGGTGAACTGCGCGGCGGCGCCTTGCATTACGATCCGGACTGGCACGCCCGGCCGCTGTGGTTGATGGCCGCCGGCACCGGGTTGGGGCCCTTGTTTGGTGTATTGCGCGAAGCGCTGCGCCAGGATCACCAGGGTGCGATCCGCGTCATTCACCTGGCCCATGATGCCGATGAGCACTATTTGGACAAACCCCTGCAGGCCATGGTCGCCAGCCGTCCGAACCTGAGCGTCGAACTGTGGACCCCGGCCGAGTTGCCTGCGGCTTTGGCGCAACTGCGCCTTGTTTCGCGGCAAACCCTGGCCTTACTCTGCGGAGCCCCCGACAGTGTCGACGCCTTTGCCCGGCGCCTTTACCTGGCGGGATTGCCGCGCAATCAACTGCTGGCCGATGTGTTCCTGCCCCGTGGTTGAGCGCTGACTTTTCAGACGCGAGACCTGCCATGACCGATGCCATCCAAGTTGAACGCGAACGCGGCCTGTTGACCCTGCGCCTGAATCGCCCGGACAAGAAAAACGCCCTGACCCGCGCCATGTACAGCCACCTGGCCGAGGCGTTGAAACAGGCCGACAGCGACCCCGAAATCAATGCCGTGCTGATCAGCGGTTCCGCCGAATGCTTTACCGCCGGCAACGACATCGCCGATTTCATCCAGCAACCGCCGACCGGCCTCGACAGCCCGGTGTTCCGGTTCATGCTCAATCTGCTCGAATGCCGCAAACCGGTAATCGCCGCCGTGGCCGGTGCGGCGGTGGGGATTGGCACAACGATGTTGCTGCATTGCGATCTGGTCTATGTCAGCCGCGATGCGCGCTTGCGCATGCCGTTCGTCAACCTTGGCCTGTGTCCGGAGTTCGGCTCCAGCCTGATCCTGCCGCGCTTGCTCGGGCAGGCGAAAGCGGCGGAGTTGTTGCTGCTCGGTGAGGGTTTCAATGGTGAACAGGCTGCGGCGTGGGGCATTGCGTCCGAAGCGCTGGGCAGTGGCGAAGAAGCCTTGGCCAAGGCGCGGGAGATGGCGCTGCGCTTCGAGTCGCTGCCACCGGAAGCGGTTCGGATCAGCAAGCAATTGATGAAGGCGCCGGATCGAGAGTTGTTGCGCAAGGTGATTGAAGAGGAGGGGGCGTTGTTTACCCAGCGGCTGAGATCGCCGGAGGCGCTGGCGGCGTTGACGGGGTTCATCAAACGGCATTGAATCTTTCGCTGACTGTACCGGCCTCATCGCGGGCAAGCCCGCTCCCACAGGGTTTTGCGTTGGTCGCATGATTTGTGAACAACCCGGGCCAGTGTGGGAGCGGGCTTGCCCGCGATGAGGCCCGATCAGACAACACACCGGTTGGATCAGAAAACAAAAAGCCCCGCCATTCACATGGCGGGGCTTTGGTTTTTCAGCAAGCGGTCTCTCAGACCATCGCATCGCCAACGTGCAGGATCTTCATGCCGTTGGTGCCGCCGGTGGTGTGGTAGCTGTCGCCCTTGGTCAGGATGACCCAGTCGCCTTTCTCAACGACGCCGCGCTTGACCAGCTCGTCGATCGCCTTCTGGCTGACTTCGTTCGGTGCCAGCGAAGCCGGGTCGAACGGGATGGTGTACACGCCACGGAACATTGCCGCGCGAGCCTGGGCTTCGCGGTGTGGGGTGAATGCGTAGATCGGCACCGAGGAACGGATGCGCGACATGATCAGCGGGGTGTAGCCGCTTTCGGTCAACGCGATGATCGCCTTCACGCCCGGGAAGTGGTTGGCGGTGTACATGGTCGCCAGCGCGATGCTCTCGTCGCAGCGCTCGAACTCTTTGCCGATGCGGTGGCTGGAGGTCTTGCTGGTCGGGTGCTTTTCGGCGCCGACGCAGATGCGCGCCATGGCCTGAACGGCTTCCAGCGGGTACAAACCAGCAGCACTTTCCGCCGAGAGCATCACGGCGTCGGTGTAGTCGAGCACGGCGTTGGCTACGTCGGACACTTCGGCGCGGGTCGGCATCGGGTTCTGGATCATCGACTCCATCATCTGGGTCGCGACGATCACGGCCTTGTTGTGGCGGCGTGCGTGCAGAATGATTTTCTTCTGGATGCCCACCAGCTCGGCGTCGCCGATTTCCACACCGAGGTCACCACGGGCAACCATCACCGCGTCGGAGGCCTTGATCAGGCCGTCGAGGGTTTCGTCGTCGGCCACGGCTTCGGCGCGTTCGATCTTCGCCACCAGCCAGGCGGTGCCGCCGGCTTCGTCGCGCAGTTGACGGGCGTATTCCATGTCGGCGGCGTCACGCGGGAAAGACACCGCGAGGTAGTCGACTTCCATTTCTGCGGCGAGCTTGATGTCGGCCTTGTCTTTTTCAGTCAGGGCCGGAGCGGTCAGGCCGCCACCGCGACGGTTGATGCCTTTGTGGTCCGACAGCGGGCCGCCGATGGTCACGGTGCAGTGCAGTTCGGTGGCCGTGGCGGTATCGACGCGCATCACCACGCGACCGTCGTCGAGCAGCAGCTCGTCGCCCACGCCGCAGTCCTTGACCAGGTCCGGGTAGTCGATGCCGACCACTTGCTGGTTGCCTTCGGTCAGAGGATGGCTGGTGGAGAAGGTGAATTGATCACCGATCTTCAGCTCGATCTTCTTGTTGGCGAATTTGGCGATACGGATTTTCGGGCCTTGCAGGTCACCCAGCAGGGCGACGAAGCGACCGTGCTTGGCAGCCAGGTCACGCACCAGCTTCGCGCGAGCCTTGTGCTCGTCGGGGGTGCCGTGGGAGAAGTTCAGGCGGGCGACGTCCAGGCCAGCCAGGATCAGCTGTTCGAGAACTTCCGGCGAGTTACTGGCCGGGCCAAGGGTGGCGACGATTTTGGTACGACGGACGGACATGCAAAGACTCCTGAGTTCAAGCGCTGAGTGAGGCTACTATGCTCCGAAGTTGTAGTCATTGTTCGTTTGCACTACTTATTTCTTTCTTTATTGAACCCTGCAACTTTGCGTCCCGGCAGCCTGAAGATTTCCGACCGTGGGTCGATACAGCGTTCAAGACAGGAGATTTTCCCATGCGTTTCGTTCTCGTTGCCGCCCTTGCCATCAGCGCCCTCAGCGTCACCGGTTGTACCCGTTGGGCGATGAACCACCATTTGAATAACGCCTACAGCGCCTATGACCGGGGCAATTGCGAGCAGGTGATGCTCGAACTGTCCAAGGTCGAACGCGACAGCCGCGCGCGGCCATACGTGTGGCCGGAAGTGTCGATGATGCGCGGCCAGTGCCTGGAGCGGCAGAAGATGTTCATTGACGCGGCCCAGACCTATCAGTTCATCATCGCCGCGTATCCGCAAAGCGAATACGCCTATCGCGCCCGTGCCCGCCTGGAAACCTTGCAGAGCCTGGGCCACTACCCGTTGCGCAGCGCGGCAGCGGTAAAACCGACGCAGTTCTGATGACGGTTGGCATGCGGTCGCTGGCCCACCGGCGGTGCTGAGCTATAGTTGAAGAACCCGGTTTTAGAGCCTCGCCTCTATCGGGGCAACACCTGTGACCGGCACAAGCAAGATCATGCGCTGCTAACGTTGGCGCACCGGGACCGGGGAGAGCGGGCCACGTCTCAATGCGCACCCGTTCCGAAGCAGTAGTGCGGCTCTGCTTAAGAGCCTGGCATAGCGAAAACGCACATGTTCACCGACCGCCGAATCGAGCGGCATCAGCTGCCGTACTTCCTGAAAGTGTTCAACGGCATCACCGGCAAACCCATCGGCTACCTGGGCAATGTCTCTGAAGACGGGCTGATGCTGATCAGCCAGCTGCCGATGTTGATCGGCGCCGAATTCGACCTGCGCCTGAAAATTCCCGCGACCGAAGGCGGCCAGCGGATCATCGATCTGCAGGCCTGTTGCCTGTGGTGCCACGAAGACGCGACTCCCCACCATTACGACGCCGGTTTCAGCCTGCAACGGGCACCGCCGGAGTATGGGCAATTGGTGAGGGCGTTGAAGCAGTACTTCAGTTTTCAGTCGTTGCCGGCTTCGGCGTGAGGGCTTGCTGGACTCGTTTCTCAGTGGGGCAAGGCAGTAAGTCGAAGCGACGAACGGTTGTGTTTTTTGGATGCTTTAGAGGCCTACCTGTAATTTCTGACAGTAGGCAGTCGGTGTATGCAAGCGCTAAATAGAGGTTACAGCCTCCCTGGTCAAACCAGGGTTTTGCAACCGATAAGGAGCGTTTCCATGGCTAGCCATTCTGACCCTGCGGAGCCTACCGCTGATACAAGATTCTCGATGCCGGACTCGCCCAATGGGGGCATTGGATATTTTTCGCCCATTTCTGTGACGGGAAGAAATGACGGTTACGGTGGAATTCTCCTTGATTTCAAACCACTGGGGCCGAAGATCTATCATGTTTCTTCTCCTTCCTACAACACGACTCAGCGCTTACCGATAGGGCCTCATTGTCTAGACTTTCAATTGCGAAAGAACGCTGGAGATGATGACGGTCCTCGGGGTACAACTGGCTGGTTCTATGTAAAAACTCCGCCCTCTTAATCTGCCTCTCTGGCGAGCCATCTAATTATCCCGTGGCACGCTCCCAGTCATCTATAGATGAAGCGCATGGTCTCATTTCGCCAAACGCTGAACTTTAATCAATCTAATAAAGTTGATTCCTTCAGCAAACCGGAAAGTTACTTCCAACTCGCTATCTTCTTGCAGGTGGAGCAATGATTCTGGTGGGGTTGCCGTTCGTCGCAACTGTAAGTTATGACAGATTACTCTCATGTCACATTCAGCTTAAATATACTGAAACGAGATCGCAGTTCAAATCCGCTCCTTCGTGCCACCCATGGTGTCAATCCCAAGTTAGTAGGTAACTTTCAATGAATGGTGATTTTACTCCGTCTCTCAAACAACTTTTGGACCTGATTCCAGGCACCGATGAGCTAATAATTCAAAGTAGCTATCAACGTTTCGTCAGCGAAGGCGGCTCGGTGTTCGATTTACTGAAATTGGACAGTCAACAGTTAGTGGAAACATTCGGATTGCACAGCCGCGACGCGCAGCTGTTATTGGAGAAAGCGCAGAGCCTGGCGGTGTACACCGCTCGACAGTTTCGCGAACAGCGCCTGGTTACACATGAGCCGCGCAATCCCTTGCACCGCACCGGGGTTCAGGCGCTTGTGAAGGATGCTCCGACCTTTGACGATTTGTTCGATCCTGACTGGGAGGGAGCCAGTCCCTCTCAAAGCCCGGACTCAAGCATCTCGCCAGCGGCTTATTTTGTCAGGCTGATCATCATGGCCCGGGACCTGGAGAATCGCGCGGGGAGCAAAAAAGATTACATCACGCTGGACGGGCGGCGGCCGGACCTTGACGATCTTCTTATCGATTCTGTGAGCATGTTCCAGATCAAACCGACGGTGACCCTGGTCAACGAGGTGCTGGAAAGCATCATCAAAGATTTCATAAAGAAGAACCCTGCCCCTGCGAATGCGGACGACAAAGTGGTCGATGACCGTTTGCTGGAAACACGCTTT
The DNA here is from genome assembly GCF_054668285.1 of Pseudomonas sp. S2_H10. Lineage (NCBI taxonomy): Bacteria > Pseudomonadati > Pseudomonadota > Gammaproteobacteria > Pseudomonadales > Pseudomonadaceae > Pseudomonas > Pseudomonas sp. S2_H10. The sequence goes on along the minus strand of NZ_CP162754.1, from coordinate 2,381,126 downwards.
CCACTGCGCAGCATGCCGTTCGAGTGGTACGCCGAGCAATGGAAGCAGGTACTGGAGGAAAACAAGCTGTCGCTGGGTGAAGTCGTGCGGGCCATTGACCTGACGGCGCCTTATTTCAAGCAGACAGGCGTTCACGGAAACCTGTCGGACATTGCGCTTCGCCAATCCTGCAACATCGGGCCGCAGGGGCAGCGGCTGCTGCTCGAAAACTTTTTACCCGCTAACGGGGACTTTGTACCTTTCTACAAAAGAGACTTTGGCTCAACCGGCGATGCATTGAAGGATTCGGTGCACTTCTGTGCCCAGACCTCCATCGATGCACAAACGCTCACCTCCTTTTTGTCGATCGAAGATTGTTTGCCCAGTCTTACGGACAACATTGCGCCGGACTCAATGCCAGCAGCGTCCCCCAAAGTATTTGGCTCGGTGTTCATCAACGATGGAACTGACGAAGCGATGGACCTGACACCGCCGGCCAGTGGTACGCGAAAATTTGTGAACAGCACCGATAACCGTTTTGAGCGCATGAGCCGGATGTTGCGGCTCAACCGCTGGTTGAAATTGCCCCCCGATCAAAGTGATCGCCTGGTGATCGCCGCGATCCGGGCAGAGCAAAGGTCTGACCTCATTGACTCGAAAGTGTCGGGGCAGCCTTTTGCGGAAAAACCCTTGAGGATCACCAACAACACCTTGCGTGTCATCGGCCTGTTCCAGGAGTTTCGCCTGCGGTTCAAGTGCTCTGCCGAGCAATTTGCGGCGTTGATTGACGAGATCTCGCCGTACGGGCGAGGAGAAGAGGCTTCGCAGTTCGACCGGATCTTCAATGCCCAGGCATTGTTCGACACGCCTTTGCAGGTGGATAACGCCCCCTTTTCCATCGACCCGCAGACCCGTGCCGACAAGCGCACGATCGACCATATCTGCAGCAGCCTGGGCCTCAACCAGGAAGTCTGGCGGTACCTGGCGCGGTTCGTGGCCAAGAGTCACAACCTGACAGAGGAGCTGACGTGCAGCTTGCCTGTGCTTTCCTCCTTGTATCGGCACGTGTTGCTGGCTTCTTTTCTGCGTATCAGCCCTATTGAATTGGCCGCTTTGCTCGAGGCCTTGAGTGACAAGGGCGGCAGTGAACTGCTGCAACGGGTGCTGGGCGAGTCGCGCGTGCGGGTCAGCGGTGCCGCCAGCAGCGGCGATCTGTTGAGTGTGATGCATGCCGTGCAAGCCTGTGTTCAATGGTGTCAGGAAAATGAATTGAGCGTGTCCTGGTTGGTACAACACGTAGCGCCCGTGATTGCGCCACCCTTGGCCACCGAAGCGGACACAACCTTGTTACAGGAATTGCACAAGCGCCTGCAGCCGGTACGGCTCTCTGAAGAGGCGCTACGGGCAGCGGGTGTGCCGGCCAACAACAATCAGAATTTTTCGGGATGGCTGGAACTGCTCGAAGAGGTCGTTGATGCGGATGGTCTGGTGTTGAGCCTCACCGACGATACGCAAGAATACGAGCGCCTGGCGCGTGCGGAAATCGAAGCCGCGGTGACTTTGGCAGAGGTGCCGCAAGCGGATGCCGCACGCGCAAGTGAGGTGATTCTGGCGCTGCTGCTACAGGCCAGGGACGCCCAGAATGCGGTGGTACAGGAAAGCTTGTCGGTGTACCTGAGCCTTGCCCAGGACCTGGTCCTGCCATTGTTGAAATGGGTCAACAGCGGCGGTGTTTATCTATTGCTGCTTGAGACCACGCGAGCGCTGGAAGCGGTGACCTCAGGGGCTGACAAGGTCAATGTCGGTGATGAGGTGTTGAGCCTGTTGGCGCATCTGGTGCGACGTGCGGACGTCGTGCAAACACTGGGACTCAGCTCGGCGATGCTGGTCGCCCTGACCACCCGACAGAACTGGCGGTGGCTGGGCTTCAAGCACCCGCAAGAACTTTCCCTGACGTCCTTGTATTACCTGACCTTGTTCCAGCGAGTGGTGACCTACACCGGCCAGCCTGCTGAAAAGCTGCTGCACTACCTGGAACTGGTGAATGCGCTACCCACCTATCTGACCCCGGAAGATCTACGCCTGATTCGTGATTCGGCTGCAAGCAAATTGGCTGAAGTGGTGAAGTGGGGGGTACGGGAGGTGCTGGAGTGCATCCTTTATCTCAACCCATCGATGCCGGTGGTGCGGGATCTGGTCAGCCTGGACACGGTGATCCGCATCCGCGGGCTGGCCGCCAGCAGCGGGCTGGATGCCAAGGCCATTATCGGCTTGGGCGCGTTGACCCCGGACAGTGACAAGTCGGCCTGCCGCAGTGCGGCCGAGCATGTCGTGGAGTGCCTGTCCGAATCGGCGGTACAGGGTGAGTCGCAGGTGTTCGGTGAAATCGGCCAGAGTGCGACCCACGACATCCGGTGCATCAACGATACCTTGATTGCCAACGCGCCGAATCAGGTCGCACTGATTGAGCTGACGTTGCGCGACCTGACCAACAAAGTCCTGCCGAACATCACCGTGACCTGGCGCAGTGATCGCCCGGGCCTGATGGATTCGGTGTCCGTCACCGATCATGAGGGCCGCGCGGTGATCCGTTTCAAACCGGAGAAAGGGCCATGGATGGGCGCCGTGCAGGTAACGGGTACCTATGGTCTGGCGCAAACGGTGTATGCACCGAAGATCCTGATCGATTGCGAAGAGTTCACTTTGGGCTTCGGCCTTGACGCTACTGAAGATCCTGCAGACGGGGATGAGTTCCTGGCCGGCGGACAAGCGTTTTTTCCTGTGTATGTACAGCTTGTCGATTCGCGGAACAACCCAGGGCGTGACCGTGCCGTGACCTTCGCCGGCAAAGGTGTGGTTGCTGATCCGCTGGTGGTGATGACCGATGAACAGGGCTTTGCCCGCACCAGGGTCAGAAGCATGGAGCCCGTGGAGAAAGCGAGTCTGGTGGCGAGTTACAGCACCAAGGATTCACTGGTCATCAACAACATCACGTTTGTCGACAAGCCCTCCATCAAGCACCTGGAGGCAGCCTCGATGGCTGTTGTCGGGCGACCATTGGTCCTCAATTGTCTTGTTGTAGGGCTGGATAAAAAGCCTTTCCCGAACGTGAAAGTCGAATTCTTCCAAGGGGAAACAAGCCTCGGGGAGCGTACGACTTCGGTCGAGGGTATTGCACAGGTCACTGTCGACGCACCAGCAGCCGGAGACCAGAAGTTCAGGGCGAAGGTCGAGATGGGCGAGCAACGGCTGGACCTGTACGTGGCGCAAGACGCAGTGATTCACGGCGAGTCCACCGACTACCTGTACCCCGTGGCCGACTCTGGTACGCCGACCTTGTTGTGGGTCACCGTGCGGGAGGAGGCAAACAACCAGTCGCGGCTGATTGCCAATTGCCCGATTGAGTGGACAGTGCAAAAAATCGAGGGTAGCTCGATGGCGACTGTCGAAATTTCCAGCGATGCACTGGGGCGTTCGACCTTTCCTTTCGAAGCGGATGAGGCGGGCGATTATGAGGTGACCGCCGTGCTCAAGGGCACCCCGACCTACACACGGAAATTCGATCTCAAAGTCGTGCCGGCCATCGAGTGGGCTTACAAGTTGACCGATACCACCGCCAACAAGGTTTTCACTCAGGCGCCTTTGGCCTTCATCCGCGGGCATGCCTACACGTTTGAGATTGACCTGCCCGCATCGGTGGACCTCACGGATGCCCGGGCGATGCTGGCCTGGAGCGGCGAGTTCTCGGCCAAAGGCCTGGGGATGCTCTTCAGCCCGCCTACCGGGGCATACGTCAGCATTGGCGAGAATAAAACACTCAGCTGGGACATCGATTGCAAGGACCTGCGCAACGGTGCTTTCGACCTGACCTTCTATTGCAATCGACTGGATCAGCGGCTGGTGTTGCCGGGGCGGCTGGATGCACCGCCGCCGGTGTTGTCGTACCCCGTTGCTGGCAATAGCGTAGAAGTACAGCCTTTACTCACCGGAACCGGCAGCCCGTCAGCACAGATCTATGTATTCGAAGGCCGAGATGGTGCGCTACTGGCGCGTACCAGTATCAGTGATGACGGTAAGTGGTCGGTACGAATTCCCGAACCGCTGTCGATGGGGCCGCATGTGTTTTCGGTCAAGCAACGGCATATCGATACGACCGAGGCGTGGGCAGAGGAAGTGCGGGTAACGGTGACGGACTTTGTTGCCAAGGTGCAGATTACGAACCCCGCTCCTGACCCGTTTGGATTTGTCAAAATCAGAAGTGAGTCCTGGGTTGAAGGGCTTGGACTGCCTGGTGTCGAGATCCGAATCGTAGTGGAACCTGGGGGCACTGTGACTTGCGCGCAAGGAATAGTGGGTAAGGACGGTCGCTGGCGTGTTCAATTCAAGCCAAATCTTACAGTAGGCAAGCACACGTTGGATGCTGCGTTTTTCGTGGACGGTGTAGAAAAATCAGACTGGCTGGCTGCGCCTTACTATCGCGTGGAAGTCGTCAGTAGAAGTTAGTCGATAGTTCAATGCATTTTATTGAAGCTTGATTTTTAAAGGTGGGTTATCACTCATGTCGAAGTGATGTGCCTGCTGATGTGTGTCTTACCTTTTTGGCGAATTTTATCCCCGAGATAGTTTCGTTCGGCCACGCAGTGGAGAAAATAATGAACAAATCAATTATTGGCGCGCTGGAAGAAAGTCGATGTGCGGCCTTGGCAGACTTTTATCTGGGGCAAGTAGCGGTAGAAGAAGACGAAGGTCGCCCCGAAGATAAAAAGTTGAAACTGACTTCGCACGATGACTTGTATCGCTACCTGTTGATGGACAGCCAGGTCGGGCAGGAGCTGGAAACAGCGCGCCTGGCAGAGGCTATCGCGGCGGCGCAACAGTACATCGGTGCGATTTACGGCGGCATGGAACCCGGTCATACCGAGCTGTTTTCAAAGGAAGAACTGCAAGCCTGGCATCAGCGTTATTGCAGTATCAGTGATTGGGCCGGTTATCAGATGCTGGTGGATTATCCGGAAAACTATATCAACCCGACCTTGCGCCTGAAAAAATCCGAATCGTTCCAGGAGCTGGAAAACAACCTCGGACAGGCCAGCCTGAAAGATGCCTCGGTGCAAATTGCGCTTAATGAACATCTGAAGCAGTTCGAAGAAGTCTGCAATCTCGACCTGATCTCGGCGTATATCAACAGTACCGACGGCAGCGGCACTGAAAAGGGCACCAGTTTCAAGAACGCCGATTACTACTTCATTGGCCGGCAACGGGTCCAACCCTTTGGTTATTTCTGGCGCAAGGCCCATGTTGAATTAACGACCGCGAGCGAGTTCCTCAACCCGGCCGCGTGGACCGAATGGAAACCCGTCGGTATTCCCGGCGCGCCGACGGTCCTGGCGATCCGCCCGGTGTTTTTTGCCGGTCGCCTGATGGTGGTTCAGGTCGAAGGGATCAAATTCCAGGACACCACTGAAAAGGACAATGACGGTAACGACGTGGTCATTGAAGGGACCTGGCAGATCGAGGTCAAGCTCTCTTACCTTGCCGTGAACGGGATCTGGTCGACACCCTCGACCCTGGGGAAAAAGCAGTTCGCCAAGGCCTCCGTGGAGTCGGCTCGTTTGGTGGTGGTGACTTACGCCGGCGTTAAACAGGATGTCGATGACCTGCTGGCGGTGTGTTTCACCACTACGGATTTGCCCACGGCGCAGGCGGCAGCGGCGGACGAGCAGGAGCACGGGTGGATTTTCGCCGCGTGCAATGCCCTGTTCGAACCGCAACCGCCCAACATCGCTTCGCTTAAAGTGCTGGCCAACGGGCGTTTTGCCAATCAATACGGTTTGCAGCACAAGCTCGTGCTCAGTGAAGCCGCCGTGCTCAGTCAGACTCGCGTACCGCCGGCAAGCGTCGCAACTGTCGACGACTCAAGGGACGGCAAACTGAGCAAATTTCTTTCGCTGAATATCAACTTCAGCAGCCGGCAAAGTGGAGTCGCGGGTGCACTTGAGACCGTCAATGTGTTGCAGGTGCAGGGTGTTTGCGACCTGACTCGACCCGCCTACGAGTTGAAGGAAATTGCATTTGTGGCGCAGACGCATGTGCAGTCGTTCCTCACCTTCTTCGAAATCTCCAGAGTGGGAACCGAGGGGATCAAGTTGACTTGTTTCCGTCAGTCGACTTCGGGGTTCGACTTTTCATTGTGCCTCGATGGCCCTGATGGAAAACCTGCTGTGTTGGCGACCTTCAACAAGGGTGAGTTCTCCTCGCAAAACGAGTGGGTATCGGTCAAAAAAGACATTGTGCTTTCTCATCAACAACTTGAATCTCTGTGGTTGAAGCGCCCCGGGGATACTCGGGGCGGCGCCGGTTTCTCCGCATTGATCGATGGTCGGTACGAGCCAATGTCTGGGAGGGACAACACGTTGTCCCTGGACAAAAGTCCGGAGACAGTCACGCTGGGATTGAAAGTGAAGGATGGCGAAACGGTCGCGCCGGACAATTGGGAAGCACTGAGCGAATTGAAGGGTTGGTTCCAAACCCCCTGGATTGAATACCGCTGGACCGGTAATCCTGTCGGCAAGACCCTGAGCGTTGTGTGGGGCGAAAGTGCCGACGGCAGTTATGGCCGTGACCGCTATGACATCGTAATCCAGCAAGCCCCGAATGCCAGTAACGTTCCACAGATCAGCAAACAGGCAAGCGGTGCACAGTTCCTCGATGTTCAGCCGCTGAATCTGGCAACGCTCAAGTGGATACGCCTCAACTCGCTGTTTGGTCCTGAACTGGTCGCCAAGGCCGGCCTTTCCATCGACGAGCTGTTGTCGTGGAATACGCAGCACACCCTTGAGCCTCAGCCAACGGGCGTTTCTCCTGCGACGGCACCGATTGATTTCAACAGCGCCCACGGCACCTTCTACTGGGAGTTGTTTTTCCACCTGCCGTTCCTGATCGCGCATCGCCTGTGCGAGACGCGCGAGTACCATGAGTCGCAGCGCTGGTTTCAATACATCTTCAACCCGCACATTCGTGAGGCGCGGCCGGGGGCAACCAGTCCGTCCGATCGCTACTGGCTGTGCCGCCCATTGCTGGAAAAGGGTGATATCGGCTTTGAAGCGCTGGGGCTGGTCGATCCCGATGCGATTGCCTTTTCCAACCGCATTCACTATCGCAAAACCATTTTTGTCGGCTATGTGCGCTGCATCATCGCCCATGCCGATTCACTCTATCGGCGCTTGACCCGGGACAGCCTCACGGCGGCGAAGCTGCAATACGTGCGAGCCTTGTCGCTGATGGGCAATGCGCCGACGGCCAAGGCGATGAGCCATTGGAAGCCTAAATCCGCGGATGGGATTATCACATCCAAGTCGCTATCCGGACCCTCGCCACTGAACACGTTTGCCCGGTCGCTGGAGGTCAATGTGGCCAATTTGCCGGCGCGGGTAGAGGGAACGCCCGATTTTGAAATCCTTGGACTGGAGGCGTTCCGCCCGGCCACCAACGACCAGTTGCTCGACATCTGGAAGTACGTCGAGGAATGCCTGTGGAACATGCGGCATAACCTGACCATCGATGGCAAGCCGATGTCGCTGGCGTTGTATGCCCCACCGACCAATCCGCTGGATCTGCTGCGCGCCCAGGCGGGCGGTTCTTCGGGGGCTGCGCGCAGTGCCGGTGGCTGGCTGAACATTCCGCACTATCGATTCCGCACCATGCTGGCTACCGCGCAGAATGCGGTGCAGACGCTCATCGGCTTTGGACGTGAAGTGCGTCAACTGATGGAGTTGCGCGATCGTGGGCAACTGGAAGAGTTGCAGCAAAGCCATGTGATCGCTTTGGGCGGGCATGCCAAGACCATTCAGGAGGAAACAATCAAGCAACTCGAGGCGTCGGAAGCGGCCTTGAAGGAAAGTCAAAAGATGATTCAGGAGCGGGCCAGGCACTATGAGGCGCTAAATAGCAATGGGCTGTCAGCTCCGGAAATCTTTGGGGATACGTTAGAACTCACAGGTAAAGGCTTGAGCCTTGCAGCATCTGTCCCGCACATCTCTGCCGGTTTGACGGAAGTGCTGCCGAACATTTTTGGCCTGGCGAACGGCAATGCCAAGCCAGGTAAGGCAATGGCGACGGTAGGTGAGGTTCTTGCCACAGCGGCAGCTGTTGCTTATGTGTCAGGCGGGATCCTTCAACGCACAGCTTTTTACCAGCGTCGAGGCCAGGAATGGAGCTTCGCCGAAGCCCAGGCCAGGAGTGAGTTGCAGGTCATCGAGCAGCAACTCGAAGCCCATGACCACACCCTCAAGGCCGCCAGAGCCAGCCTGGAGCAAACTCAAAAAGCCAACGACCAGGCCCAGGAGCTTTATTCGTTCTACAAGACCCGCGCCACCAACGTCGAGCTCTATCGTTGGTTGTTGAGCCAGATGGCCACGTTGTACTTCCAGGCCTATGACGCCGTGGTCGGGTTGTGCCTGAGCGCCGAAGCCAGCTGGCAGTACGAAATGGGCGATTTCGATACGCGCGTCATCCGCCCCAATGTCTGGATGGACAACCGTCACGGCCTGAGCGCCGGTGAGTCGATGCTGCTCGACCTGATGCGTCTGGAACGGGACTTCCTCAACCGCAACGAGCGGCGACTGGAACTCACCAAGACCATTTCCCTGCGCGATCTGTTCGAAAAAGGGCAATTCACTCAGTCTAAAACCTGGGACGACGTGCTGGAGAACCTGCGCAAGGGGAAACTCGATTTCGAGTTGTCCCAGAAGTTGTTCGACAGCGATTACCCGGGGCACTACTGCCGGCAGATCATCAGCGTGGCCCTGTCCTTGCCCGTAGTGCTGGGGCCTTACCAGGACGTGCGCGCCACGTTGACGCAAACCGGCAGTACCACGGTGGTCAAGGCCAATGTGAGCTCGCTTGACTACCTGTATGGGGACGGCAACCAGATGCCGCCGTTCGACATCCTGCTCAACCTGCGCAGCCATCAGCAAGTGGGCATCAGCAGCGGCCTGGACGATGCCGGCCTGCACCAGTTGATGTTCGGTGATGAACGCTACCTGCCGTTTGAAGGCACGGGGGCTGTATCGAGATGGCAATTGCATTTCCCCCGGCATGCTTCGGCGCAACAGAGCGACATGATCGAAAGCCTGACGGACATCATTGTGCACGTGCGTTATCTGGCCAAGGCCGGCGGCACGGCTTACACCGAGGCGGTATTGGACAAGTTGGGTGATTGAGGCGAGTTCGCCTTGGTCAGGAAGACGTTGATGGGCAAATGCCTGAGCGACGTTATGTCAGTTCAGGTGTCATGAATTAATTGAGAGACGCAAATCATGAACGAAGACGAAATCAGGGGTCGCAACCTTATTGTGGATGGCAGGTTTCCCTCAAGCTGGAAAGAACACTGGTCGCACTTTAACGGGAAGGGGCTAGCGCGGACATTTTCAGATCCGGTTTATGGTTTTTATCTGATGATGAACGGGGAGGCGGCTGTTAAACAGACTTTCGACACGGCCCCGCTTACAGCCGCACAACTGACCAAGGCGAGCTACAGGCTGAGATTCCTATATGAGAATTACGGTGATGGCGCAAACTCCAAGGTGATCGTCAGGACCAGCACCGGAGTGGAGGACCCGATTGATCTGAGTGGCAAGATTCCCGAGCACCCCCAGGCTGAGTGGAATCCCTTTGAGCCTTATCAGTTCACGGTTGTGGCGGCTGACCAGGATGTAGACATCGAACTGCATGGGTCCGCCTTGGGCGGATCGAGTGGTTTACGCATTACCGACATCGATGTCCAATTGCATCTCGCCCCTCTTGAATTGAAATCAGTGACGCTCGACGAACGGAGTTATGAGCCTTAGTCCATCGCAGCGCGAGAGGCGTACCGGTAGATGCCTAGGCAATGCCGGTGCGTTTCCAGGCCAGATACCGCGTCACCAACGCTGCCCCCAACTCGCCGGGTAGCGCATCCATTACCAGCACGCCATGAGCGTTCAGGCGTTCATGGAGTTCGGCGCGTGCATTCAGGTAGTCCACGGTCCCGCAATACGCCAGTGCTTCGGGCAAGGTCTGCAGCGGGGACTGGCGCAGGGTGTCGAGCACGTTTTCGCGCAGGCTCGCGACCAGCACCTGGTGCTGCCGGCTGAGGCGTTTAACGGCCGGGAGCAGCTCATCGTCATTCTCTTCGCGCAGGTTGGTCACCAGCACCACCAGTGCCCGGCGTTTTTGCCGTGCCAGCAGTTGCGTGACGGCGGCTTGATAGTCGGCACTGCGTTGGCTGCTGTTCAAGTCATAGACGCTGTTGAGCAGGGTGTTGAGATGGCTGGTGCCTTTGACCGGCGCGAGGTAGCGCGGCTGTTCGCTGGCAAAGGTACTCAGGCCCACCGCGTCGCCCTGACGTAGCGCCACGTAGCTGAGCAACAGACAGGCGTTGAGGGCGTGATCGAAGTGCGACAGCTCATCATCCTGGCTGCGCATGTACCGGCCGCAGTCGAGCATGAAGATGATCTGCTGATCGCGTTCGTCCTGGTACTCCCGGGCAATCGGCGTGCGCTGGCGGGCGGTGGCTTTCCAGTCGATCTGGCGCAGGCTGTCGCCCTCGCGAAATTCGCGCAATTGATGGAATTCCAGGCCCAGGCCGCGCCGTTGTTTCTGGCGCACGCCGAGCTGGCTGAGCCAGTTGTCCACAGCCAGCAATTGCCCTTCATAGAGGCGGGCGAAATCGGGGTAAACGCGGGTGGCGTCGGGCAGGTCGAGCAAGCGTCTGTGCGTCCAGAGCCCCAAGGGACTTGGCAGGTTGATTTCGCAGCGTTCAAAGCTGAAGTGACCGCGCTGGAGCGGGCGCAGGCGATAACCGGCCAGGCTGTGCCGGCCGGGTTGCAGCTCGACCGTCAGGGGCAGGTGTTCGAAGCTCAGGCCCGCCGGCACATGATCGAAGACTTGTACCTTCAGCGGTTGCGTAAAGTCGTGTTCGAGGGTCAGTTGCGCCTCGCTCCATCGACCCAGCGCGAGGCTGCCGGGTATCTGGCGTTTCAGCCGGGGCGACGGCAGGCGCTTTACGCGAACAGCATCCAGCAGGGCCAGGGCCAGCAGCGCCAGGAGCAAGCCCCAGTTGATCGCCATGAACCTGGCTGCAATCGCGAACTCCAGCGCCCGCAACGTACCCGACACAATGCCGCAAGCCAGCAGGATCAACAGCCAGGCGAGCATCAGGCGCGAGGGCTTCACAGGCGCGGCGCCGCAACCTGGTCGAGCATCTGCAGGAGCACTTGATCGACCTCCAGCCCTTCGATGTCGAGCTCCGGCGCAATGCGCACGCGATGGCGCAGCACGGCCAGGGCACAACCCTTGATGTCATCCGGGATCACGAACTCACCACCGCGCAACAGCGCACGAGCCCGGGCACAACGCACCAGCGCGATGGAAGCACGCGGGCCTGCGCCGAGGATCAGGCCAGGCCAGCTGCGCGTGGAGCGGGCCAGGCGCACGGCGTAATCGAGCACCTGATCGTCCAGCGCCAGGTCGCTGGCGATGCGTTGCAGGGCCAGCACATCCCTGGCCTGCAACAACGTACGCATCGGTTGAACGTCGAGCATGTCGGCCCGGGTCGAGCGGCTGACCTGACGCACCATGTTCAGCTCCTGCTCGGCGTCGGGGTAATCCATGCGCACCTTGAGCATGAACCGATCCAGTTCGGCCTCCGGCAGCGGGTAAGTGCCTTCCTGTTCGATCGGGTTTTGCGTGGCGAGCACCATGAACGGTTGTGCAATCGGCAATGCCTGGCCTTCGAGGGTGACTTGCCGTTCCTGCATGGCTTCGAGCAGCGCGGCCTGGGTTTTCGCCGGGGCCCGATTGATCTCGTCGGCCAGTAGCAGGTTGGTGAACAATGGCCCCTTGCGCAGTTTGAATTGCTCGGTTTGCAAGTCATACACGGCATGCCCGGTGACGTCGCTGGGCATCAGGTCCGGGGTGAACTGGATGCGCGCGAACTCACCGCCGAAGCAATGGGCGAGGGCGCGTACCAACAGGGTCTTGCCCAGCCCGGGCACACCTTCGAGCAATACGTGGCCGCCGGCGATCAGCGCGGTCAGGACGTCGTCGATCACGCTGTCCTGGCCAATCACGGCTTTCTGCAATTCCTTGCATACGGCCTGGGCCAGCTGGCTTGCACGCTGGCGCTGTTGAGCCGTATGGCTCTGGGCGTCGGGCTCGAGTGGTTCACTCATAGGGCGTTCCTCAAAGATTGCAGATGGGCGACCAGACGGCTGAATTCAACGCTGGAAAGCCGTTGCTTGGGTCGCGGGATCATGGCCTGGCTGATAGCGCCTGTGGGTTGGCCGGTCAGGCGTGCGAGCACCTGCCATTGTTCGGCGATGCCGAGTTGTTCAAAGCCGGGATGGCGACGCCGTACACGACGCAGGATGTCTTGCTGCAAGGCTTGCAGAAGGCCGGCCTGACCGTTGCGGCGCAACAGGAAACCGGCACTGGCGCGCAGGTGCTCCTGCAGTTGCCGACGCGCTTTCGACGGCGGTTCCAGCAATGGGCCCTGACGCATGCCGAAGTGCCAGAAACCCAGGCCGATCAAGGCGAACAATGCGACCAGTGCCTGGGGGAAGTAACGCAGCAGCAAGGTCGGCAGGCTGTCGTGATCGGTGTTGAAGATCAGTGTCACACGGGTGTCGGCGGTCAGGTACCAAAGCAGCCAGGCATTGTCGTACCGGTCGATGGCCGGGGTTTTCCACAGGTCGGCGTCGGTGACCACGATGATCGAACCGAGGCCGTGATCGAGCTGCATCATGTGCGTGGCCCTGGCGCTGTTGGCCCAGGCCCGGGCGAGGTGTTTCGGGTCTTCGAGGTGGAACGTGATATCGAAATCGGCATAGGCCGGGGCGTCTTCGTCTTTCAGATAAAGCCTGGTCAATTGCGGGTAGGGATCTTCGCCGACTTTGGGTGGCGGCGCCTTGAGGTCTTTGCTCAGGGACTGGCGCAGTTGCACCCGATCGAGCAGCAGGTCATTGCTGTGGCCGAGTTTTTCATCCCACAACGACTCGGCGACGAACAGCAGGCGCCCGCCGGCCCGGGTCCAGTTCATCACCTGGTCGATCTGCCGTGGCGTCATGTTGTAGCGGTCCCCGAGCAACAGCAGGCTGTGTTGATGCGGGTCGAGGCTGGGCAGGATGTCGAGGCTGTTGGCGTGGTCGACGCTCAGGCCTTGTTTACGCAGGAACAGTTCCGCCGCCAGATAAGGGTTGGCCCTGGCTTCTGGAGAGGGACCGTGGTCGATTTCGGTCTGATAAGGCGTTGCCTTGAGGTACAGGTAAACGCTCAGCGCAGCCACCAGCACGGCGATCAACGCAATGGCAAACGCCCCCCGGCGCCGACTCAACGAACCGCCCCCGCGTCAAACAACACACGCCAGCCATCACACAGTTCCCGTTGCACCTGTGCGGGAGGCAGGCGGTGACCGTAGGCCATGTTTTGCCAGTGCCCGGTCAGGCTCTGGCTGTAGGCCAGCAACGCCGGTTGTTGCAGTTGCTCGATGCGCCGCAGCACCTGGCCTTCGGTGTCGGCGGCTTTGAGTGCGATGTCGAAGTCGTGCAACAGGCGGCTGAGCAGGGCGCGATAGAGCAAGCCGAGGGCTTCGCGTGGATCGGTTTGCCAGAGGTTTTCAGCGCTGGCGGCGATGTCGGTGGGCAGGGACTCGGGCTTGAGGTCCAGGCCGAATGCCTGCTGCGGTACAGGCCGGGTGGCTTTGACGCGAAGCGTTGGGCGGCGGCCGACAAAGGCCTGCAACCCGTCGCGATAGTGCCAGATCAACAGGCCGATGCTTGCGATGACAATGCCCCACAGCGCGGCTTCAATCAGGCTCGCCAAGCCCTCAAACAGCTTCAACAGCGCCTTCAACCATTGCGGTGTCTTGCTGTCTTGCGAGGCATCAACGTCCGGCTGGTCTTCGCCGAAGCGATAGCGCGTCAGCGTTTCCCGGTTCTTGAACGGTGGTTGTTCGAGGATCGTCTTGATGCTGTCCCTGGAGGCCTGGCTGTTCAGGGGCTGGTTCAGCAGGCGTGGGCTGTCGGGTGTCATGGCCGGTTCGGCGGCCCACACGCCGTGGGTGGGCGGCATCAGCAATGTCACCGCGATCAGCAAGGCAGCGCCTGCGCCGGTGAGGCGTTGGCGCAACCGGCGGAACACCAGTTCGATATCCCAGGCCTCCAGCACGGTGCGCCGGTTCAGGTAGAGGTTGAAACCGCAGGCGACATAGATCGGTTCCCAGACCACCAGCACCAGTGCATAAAAGGCGTTGGTCAGGTGTTCCAGCCAGCGCCAGTCCTGGGTGGCTTCCGAGATCAGCGACTGCCAGCTCCAGTCGAGCGCGACCTGTTGCGGCAGGAGCAGATAGAACAGCACCATCAAACCGATCCACAACGCGCCTTCCAGGTGCGCGCCGATGATCGTCAGCCAGCGGGCGGCACCGGCGTCGCGCTGCAACAGCACCCGCAGGCGCTGCTGGCGTTGCGCGCCGTCGAGGCCTTCGAGTTGCACCACTGGCATCACGAAGCTGCGCTCCAGGCTCAGGCGTCGCCAGGTCAGGCTGGCCAGCAATTGCGGTTTGAGCAGTCGTGGCCATTGCTGCAGGGCCTGTTTTAGTGTGGGCGTCTCACCGAACATGGCTTTGGACAGGATGTACAAGGGCAGGCGTTCGAACGCCGGCTTCAGCCACCAGAAAATAAACACGGCGAGGGAAGGGGAATCCCAAAGCCCCCAACTGAGCAGCACGAAAATGGGCAAGGTGACCATGGCCCAACTGGTCATCAACAGGCGTCGATGGCGCTGGCTCAGGAGCACGCCGAGGTCCATGGCCTCCCAGGTCGAGCGCGGGCGAATCACCACCGTGACGTCATTCAGGCGCATGGCGACGACGTCCGGCGAACACGAGATAGACCGCCACCAGTAACCAGAGCGATGCGCCAACCAGGTACTTGGTCTGGTGCGACGGGCCCGTCATGGATGACCAGTAGGCTTCGATAAACGCGGCGATCAACAGAAACAGCATGACCCCGCAGATCAGCAGGACGCTCTTGCGTGCGGCTAAACGCAGGGCCTCGGCGCGTGGCTGGCGTCCCGGGGCGACCAACGCCCAGCCCAGCTTCAGGCCGGCGGCGCCAGCCAGGGCGATGGCGCTGAGTTCGAAAGCGCCATGGCCGATCACGAATGACCAGAAGGTCTGCCCGTAGCCGACGTAGGTCAGGTGCCCGGCCACCGCACCGATCATCAGGCCGTTGAAAATCAGGAAAAACACGCTGCCCAAACCAAACAGCAAACCGCTGGCGAAGGTCTGAAAGGCGATGCCGATGTTGTGCATGATGTAGTAGCCGAACATCGCCCAGTCCTCGCTGGCGGCTCGCTCTGCCGTGCGCCCGAGGTGACCGGCCACGGGGTCGTACATGCTTTGCATTTCACTGACCTGCTCGGCGGGGATCAGGTTGTAGACCAGGTCCGGGTACAGGTACACCAGCAGCGCAAAACCGCCCAGGCTGGCAAAGAACATCAGGCTGGCGGCGAGGACGAAACGCCACTGTTCGCGCACCAGCCGCGGGAAGTCGGCCAGGATGAATGCCAGCACGTTGGCGCCCAAACGGCTGCGGTGACGGTAAAGCTGTTGATGCCCGCGCAGCACCTGTTGCTGCAAGGCATCGATCAGAAAGCTGCTGTAGCCACGCTCCCGGGCCAGTGCCAGGTGTTGGCAGAGGCGTCGGTAGTCCTTCGGGAAATTGCCGGCGTCGGTGTTTTTGTCGTCTCGTTCCAACTGATCGAGCAGATGGGAAAAACGCTCCCATTCTGCCTTGTGCCGGCTTTCAAAAAGACTTTGCTTCATGTCGGCCCCAACAGGCCGCGGGCGATGCCGTTGAGTTCGGTGACCGCTTGCGCGGGCTGGACTTGCAAGGGTTGCGCGAGTATCGCGGCCAGTTCATCGGCCCGCGCCGGGGAGAGTTCAGCCTGGCGCTCGGCAAACCCGAGAATCGCCCGTTGCTCGGTGAGGGTCAGGGCAAAGGGCGGACGACGGGGCTGTGCTTGCGGGAGTTCGGGACGGGTGTGCGATTGTTCGCGGTAGATCACCAGGGTGCCGGCGGCGATATCGCCGAGGCGCTTGAAGTGGGGGTGTTGCAGGCAACTGATGGCGCCGAGGAAATAACCGAACGGCAGCAGGTCGACAACGCGCAGCAGGTTGCGCAACAGCGAAGCAGACCAGCCGACCGGCGTGCCATCGTCGTGCACCACCCGCAATCCCATCCATTGCTTGCCCGGCGAGCGGCCTTGGTTCAGCACCTCGAACAGCACCATGTACCACCAACTCGCCACGAACAGCAGTATCGACGCGAGTCCCGCGCCCAGCTTGCCGAGCATCGCCAGCACAATGAACAGCACCCCCAGGGCCAGGCCGCGCAAACCCAGATCGATGGAAAACGCCAGCGCACGGACCATCAAGCCGGCCGGGCGCAGTGGCAGGTCGACGCCCTCCGGCGTTTCGACTTGATAGCGCGTATCCAGTGGCGGTGACAGCGGCGCATTCCCTGGCAGTGCTGTGGTCTCGAGCATGGGCTACCTGATGTGTGGCCTGGATCGGGATTCTCTGTCCATCCGATGCTAGCAGCCTATGCGGGGGGAAACGACATCGCTGTGTTTTGCCGCAACACGCTGGAATGACAAGACTGCTGGCCGAGGCGGGAGAGGAACGCCTAGACTTTGCCGATCTTCAGTTCAGGAATCGCCCGTGACCTCCATCTTCTGGTACGACTACGAAACCACTGGCATCAATCCCCGTTGCGACCGTCCGTTGCAAATGGCCGGCCTGCGCACCGACTTCGATCTCAATGAAATCGACGAGCCGGTCAATCTTTACTGCCGGCCCAGTGACGACATCCTGCCGCATCCTGCCGCCTGTGCGATCACGGGCATCACCCCCGGGCAACTGCAGGCGCAGGGTTTGAGCGAGGCTGATTTCATGACCCGGGTGCATGCCCAGCTCGCGGCACCGGGCACCTGTGGCGCGGGGTATAACACCCTGCGTTTCGACGACGAGATGACCCGCTACAGCCTGTACCGAAACTTTTTCGACCCTTATGCGCGGGAATGGCAGGGCGGCAACAGCCGCTGGGACCTGATCGATGTGGTGCGCGCCGCCTATGCCTTGCGCCCCGATGGCCTGGTCTGGCCAACGGATGACGAGGGTCGGGTCACACTCAAGCTCGAACGCCTGACCGCCGCCAATGGCATCGATCATGGCAATGCCCACGAAGCGCTGTCGGACGTTCGCGCGACGATCGCCCTGGCGCGCCTGATACGGGAAAAACAGCCAAAACTCTACGACTGGTTGTTTCAACTGCGCAGCAAGCAGAAAGTCATGGACCAGATACGCCTGCTGCAACCGCTGGTGCATGTGTCGGGCCGTTTTTCCGCCGCGCGCAGCTATGTGGGTGTGGTGTTGCCGCTGGCGTGGCACCCGCGCAACAAGAACGCCCTGATTGTCTGTGACTTGCACCTCGATCCGCAGGGCCTGCTTGATCTGGATGCTGAAACCTTGCGCCAGCGCCTGTATACCCGTCGCGATGAGCTGGTCGAAGGTGAGCTGCCGGTGCCATTGAAGTTGATTCACATCAACAAGTGCCCGGTGGTGGCACCGTTGTCGGTACTTCGCCAGGAGGATCAGCAGCGTCTGGGTCTGGATATGGCGCTGTATCAGCAGCGGGTGTTGCGGCTAAATGACGCGCACAAAGTTTGGCAGGATAAAGTCCTCGCGATTTATGCCCGCGAAGACTTTTCCCAGAGCCAGGATCCCGAGCAACAGTTATACGATGGATTCATCGGTGATCGGGATCGGCGATTGTGTGAACAAGTCCGGACCGTTGACCCGATGCAGTTGGCACAAGAGCAGTGGCCTTTCGATGACGAACGTTTGCCTGAATTGTTGTTTCGATATCGCGCACGCAACTTTCCCGATACGTTGAATTCCGAGGAACAAGAACGCTGGCGAATATTCTGTCAGAAACGTCTGTCAGACCCCGAGTGGGGGGCGCCCAATACCCTGGAAAGTTTTGTAGAGGCCGCGGCGCAGTTGAGCGTTAGTGCTACTACGTTTCAGCAGGGGGTGCTCAGTGAGTGGCAGGATTATGTGCAGGGACTGCGTCAGCGTTTTCGTCTTTGAATCCGAACATGCCGGGGCTTAAACGCCGCGCATAAAAAAACGCCAGCATTTGCTGGCGTTCTTTTTTTGTCACGGATCCATCTGCGACAACCTCTGAGGCTTAGCCCAGCAGGGTAGCCCAGCCTTCCACCACATCACCGCCCCACTTGGCTTTCCACTCTTTCAGAGTTTTGTGGTTGCCACCTTTGGTTTCGATGACTTCGCCGTTGTGCGGGTTTTTGTATTGTTTAACTTTGCGAGCACGCTTGGTGCCGGTAGTTTTCACTGCACCGCCGCGTGGCGCCTTGGATTTGGATTCTGGATCCAACAGCGCGATGATGTCACGCAGGGACTTGGAGTATTCGCCCATCAGGGTGCGCAGTTTGCCTTCGAATTCCAGCTCGGTTTGCAGTTTGTCGTCTTGGGACAGGTTCTTCAAACGGGCTTGCAGCTCTTTGATAGCTTCTTCGGTGGCGCGATATTCGTTGATCAAGGACATGAGGACTACCTTATGTTGTTCGCTGGATGGCAGGGTGACAGTGCCGCAATAATAGTCACGGTGTTTCATCAAGTAAACATTTAAGCCAACTTTATTTAATTTAGTTGCTGTGTCTTTGTGCGCTTTGGTAGTGCAGTTATTGTCTGCCGGATATACATAAATTAACAAATGAGCGGCACCGCTAGAGCCCCCCGCGAACAAACCAGGGTGTTGCCCGACCCGCCGCACCGACCTTCCGGCAGGGCGAAACGTCAACAATACTGCAGTTTTGCTGCGCAATCGCTAGAATGGCGGCCTTTGCGAAGTTCTGGAGTTTCCCCCTCATGCGCACTTTTCGTCTGGTGATTTCTTGCCCGGACCGTGTTGGCATCGTTGCCAAAGTCAGTAACTTTCTGGCATCACACAACGGCTGGATCACTGAAGCGAGCCATCACTCGGACAATCTCAGTGGCTGGTTCTTCATGCGTCACGAAATCCGTGCCGACTCCCTGCCATTTGGTCTCGAAGCGTTTCGCGAAGCCTTTGCGCCGATCGCCGAAGAGTTCTCGATGGACTGGCGCATCACCGATACCGAGCAAAAGAAGCGTGTCGTGCTGATGGCCAGCCGCGAGTCGCACTGCCTGGCCGACTTGCTGCACCGCTGGCACAGCGATGAACTGGACTGCGAAATCTCCTGCGTGATCTCCAACCATGATGACTTGCGCAGCATGGTGGAGTGGCACGGCATTCCGTACTACCACGTCCCGGTCAATCCGCAGGACAAGCAACCTGCTTTCGCCGAGGTTTCGCGCCTGGTCAAGCAGCACGATGCCGAAGTGGTGGTGCTTGCCCGTTACATGCAAATCCTGCCGCCCGAGCTGTGCAGTGAATACGCGCACAAGGTGATCAACATTCACCACAGCTTCTTGCCGTCGTTCGTGGGTGCCAAGCCGTATCACCAGGCTTCCCTGCGCGGCGTGAAGCTGATCGGTGCGACCTGCCACTATGTGACCGAGGAGCTGGACGCCGGCCCGATCATCGAGCAGGACGTGGTGCGCGTCAGCCACAGCGACAGCATCGAAGACATGGTGCGTTTCGGCCGTGATGTCGAGAAGATGGTGCTGGCCCGCGGCCTGCGCTATCACCTGGAAGACCGGGTGCTGGTGCACGGCAACAAAACCGTGGTCTTCTGACAGACCGTCGGCACAGTTGAAATTCGAAGGGCCTGGGCGTTCAATCGCTTCAGGCCCTTCGCCGTTCTGCACCGAGGAAACGACCATGACCGATCCACTGGACAAAGCCACATCCAAGGCCCCCGCCACACTGGGCGAGGGCTGCTTGAGTCGCTACGACCCGGATGACATGGGGCCTGAAACGGGTACGGAGTTTCCTGATGCCGCGCAGTTGTGGGAACAGTTGCAGCAAGCGCCCGAAGACAAACCTAAGCCTGTCTGAGTTTCATCAGCTTCATCAGCAGCGGCCGGCCGAGCATCAGCAAAAACACCGGCCCACCGACCAGCAAGTAGAAGTAATACGTCACCGCCCGCCAGATCAGAATCGCCGCGGCCGCCGTGGATTTCCCGACCATGGGCGCCAGCAGCGCCGCCGACGTCAGTTCGGCTGCCCCGGCTCCGCCCGGCAGCAGGCTGAATTGCCCGGCGCTCAGCGCCAGCATCTGGATCAGAAAACTCCAGGCCCACTGCAAATCCGCGCCGAGCCCGCGCAATGCCAGATAGAGAACGCTGTAGCGCAACAGCCAATGCACGCAGGTCAGGGCGAATACCTTGATCAAGGTTTGCACGGGCAATTTCAGCGTGTCGGTAAACGCCGCCAGAAACTGCAGGAGCTTGCGCGCCCAGCGCATTCGCGTGGCGGTCTGCACATTGGCCCGGGCGAGCCAGCGGCCGCTCAGGCGAATCAATGAGCGGTGATAGCGCGCCACCAGCACGCAAATTATCAGTCCGCCGCACAGCGAAACGGCACTGACCGCCAGCATCCATTCCATGCGCTGGCTCAAGTGCTGGAACAGGGCGTAAATCAGAATCCCGCTCAGGGCGCAGAGGAAAAACAGCAAGTCGCTCAACTGATCCATGGCAAACACTGCGCTGCCCCTGGCCGGGCGCACACCGTGACGCGCCAGCAACGCCATGATCGTCAGAGGCCCGCCGCTGCCGCCGGGCGTGGCGCAGTAGGCAAATTCGGCAGCCATCACCACGCCGAGGCTGCCGAGCCGGCCAACCTTGCGCGATTGATCACCCAGCAACAGGCGTAGACGCAGGGTGTTCAGCACCCAGCACAGCAGGATCATGCCGAACATGATCAACAGCCACGGCAGCGGAAAACCGCTCAGCCTGGACCAGATCTCGCTGCCGCCCAACACCAACGGAACCAGTACCGCCGCGAGCAGGCCGCCGAACAACAGCAGGCCGCGACTCATGCGGCACGATCCAGTCGGTCGTTTTGCAGCGCCATCCAGCGGGCCTTGGTCAGTGGAACACGTCCGTTGGCGAGCAGGCGCTCCAGGGTTTGCAGCCAGTATCGACGCGAGAATTCATGACGCATGTCCACCGGGTGCAGGCCCAGGCGAATCACCGGAGCCTGCTGCCAGCGTTGTTCACGGCGGTCGCTGACGAGTTTCGAGACACCCCGGCGCCAGGCACTGCGGGCACTCCAGACCAGCCCCGGTGCCTCGATCGCGGTGAAGTCCGGCAACCGGTACAAATGCTGTGAGTCGCTGGTGTAACTCAGCGGCAATTGGCGCAATGCCTGGCGGGTGCCTTGGCTCATCAGCCAGGCAGGGGCGACGAACCCCTGCAGAGGCCAGTCATGGCGGTGGAACATCTCGATGCCCGAACGCAGGCGGGCGAGGGCGGCTTCTGGCGATAAACGGTAGAACTCGCCTTCGTGGGTATAGACCCGACGCATGAACCAGTCTCGCGGATTGACCGTCACAGGCTCATCGTCGCAGTGGAAGTAACCATGCAGTGCCAGTTCGTCGCCCCGGGCGACCCGTGCGCCGAGCTGGCGGCAAAATTGCGGATGGGCGTCCAGAGGGTTGTGCTTGTGGAAGTCCGGTACCACCAGCCAGGTGATCGGCACGTCACCCAGGGCGTCGACGGCTTTGACGAACGGCTGGTAATCGGCCCAGGTCGGCGGCGCCACGTCGTGCAGTACCAGTAGCAAAGCGGGTCTGTTCATGGGCTCAACCATTGGCGGTCAGCGGCCATTGGCTGCCAAGCACGGCGTGATAGTGGCGCAGCAAACTGTTGACCACCGTGTCCCAGGCGTAATGCTGTTCGACATGCAACCGTGCCTGTTTGCCCAGCGTTGTGTGTCCCGAGCCGAACAATTCTCGAACAGCGGCGGCCATCGCGGCGGGATTGTTCGGTGCGCAGAGCAGGCCGCAGTCCTCGCTGACGATTTCCTCGAAAGCCCCGGCCGCCACGGCGACAACCGGGATGCCGCTGGCCATGGCCTCCAGAATGACCAGGCCGAAGGTTTCCTGATCGCCGGCGTGCAGCAATGCATCGGCGCTGGCCATCAGGCGGGCCACCTGCGCGGCGGGGCAGAACTCGTCGATCACCGTCACGTTGGACGGCACGGCCGTGGGCATCGACGAACCCACCAGAATCAGGTGATAGCGTCGGCCCAGGCGCTGCATGCAGTCGAGCAGCACCGGCAGGTTTTTTCCTTCGAGCCGCGCCCGGCGAAGATCAGCAACCGGGTGTTGTCATCCAGGCCCAATTCGGCCCGCAAGCCGGGATCCCTGGCAGCGGGATTGAAGGTGTGCAGGTCGACACCGAGCGGCTGCACGAACACGTTCCTGACCCCCAGCCCGGTGAGTTTGTCGGCCATGACCCGACTGGGCGCCAGGACCCGGTCGAAGTTGCCGTAGAGCTTGCTGACATAGGCTTCGACGTTGGTGGTCACCCAGTTGCCCATGCGGTTGCTGACCAACAGGGGCAGGTCCGAGTGATAGAAACCGATGACGGGCACGTCGAGTTGGCGCCGCGCGTCCAGTGCCGCCCATGCGGTGAGATAGGGGTCGCCGACTTCAATCAGGTCGGGTTGCAAATCCTGCAGGACATTGCGCCAGGGGGCGAGGCGCAGCGGGAAGCGATAGCCCTTGCCGAAGGGCAGGGCAGGCGCCGGGACGGTAAAGATGCCATCCTGCTCGCTAAAAGATGATCCGGGGATCAGCAAACTGTGGCGAATGCCCGGCTTGATGCCCAGGCGACGATGCTTTGCATCCAGATAAGTGCGTACGCCACCGCTGGCAGGGGCGTAGAACATGGTGATGTCAGCGATATGCACGATGAACGATCCTCCGGTCCCGGTACTCCCTTGGTTGACCTTTATGAAGGATAGATGTTCGGTTGGGGTTGTACGGGAGGGGATGTCAGCAGGGTTTTGTAGTGTTTGGCAGGCCGCTATCGCTAGCAGGCTAGCTCCCACATTTGATCTGTGGCGTTCACAGTTCCCTGTGGGAGCTAGCCTGCTAGCGATTGTGCCAGTGGCAGCACCTTAGATTCGGAAGCTTCCCACCAACTGCTTCAACCGCGCCGCCTGCTGCTCAAGGTCCGAGCACGCGCGCAAGGTCGATTGCAGGTTTTCCACGCCCTCCTGGTTCAGCGTGTTGATCTCGGTGATGTCGACGTTGATCGACTCCACCACGGCGGTCTGTTCTTCGGTCGCGGTGGCCACCGACTGGTTCATGCCGTCGATTTCACCGATACGCAGGGTCACGCTGTTCAGGCGTTCGCCCGCGAGGTTGGCGATTTCCACGCTGTCCTGGCTGTGACGCTGACTGTCGCTCATGGTGCTGACCGATTCCCGGGCGCCGACTTGCAGCTCCTCGATCATGGTCTGTACCTGTTGCGCCGACTCTTGCGTGCGGTGAGCCAGGTTGCGTACCTCGTCCGCCACTACGGCAAAACCACGACCGGCTTCGCCAGCACGTGCCGCTTCGATGGCAGCGTTCAGTGCCAGCAGGTTGGTCTGCTGGGAAATGCTGGTGATCACTTCGAGAATCTGCCCGATGTTCACCGTTTTGCTGTTCAGCGATTCGATGTTGGTGCTCGATGCGCTGAGCATGCTCGACAGTTGATTCATCGCCACGATGCTGCGGTCCACCACTTGCTGGCCGTCTTCGGCCAGGCTGCGGGCATCGCTGGCCTGGCTTGAGGCCTGGGCGGCGTTGCGGGCGATTTCCTGGGCGGCGGCGCCGAGCTGGTTGATCGCCGCGGCGACGCTGCTGGTGCGCGAGGCTTGTTGGTCGGAGTTGTACATCGACGAGTTGGACGCGGCCACTACCCGCAATGCCACTTCGTTGACCTGGCCGGTGGCCGAGGACACTTCGCGGATCGAGCCGTGAACGCGCTCCACGAAGCGGTTGAAGGCGGTGCCCAGGGTGCCGAATTCGTCATTGTTCTGGATGGTCAGGCGCTTGGTCAGGTCGCCTTCGCCATCGGCGATGTCGGCCATGGCGCGGGTCATGACGTGCAACGGCTGGATCAGGATGCGGATCAGCATGCCGAGCAGGGCGATGATGATGGCCACGGCAATGAGGGTCGCAACGACCGCAGAGGTGCGGAATTCGCTGAGCATCGAGAAGGCTTTTTCCTTGTCGACCGACAGACCGATGTACCAGTTGACCGAAGGCAGGCCCTTGATCGCAGTGAAGCTGACGATGCGGGTCTTGCCATCGACGTCCACTTCGCTGAAGCCGTTGCCGATGCGCGGGGTATCTTTGGGATACGCCTCGCTCAGCGTCTTCATCACCAGCGCCTTGTCCGGGTGAACCAGGATCTTGCCGTCGGCGCTGACCAGAAACGCGTAGCCCATGCCATCGAAGTCGCGGGCGCTGAGGGTTTCGATCAACGTCTGCAGGCTCAGGTCGCCGCCCACCACACCGACGCTCTGTCCGGCCTTTTTCGAAGCCGTGGCCATGGAGATGATCAACTGGCCGGTTGCCGCATCGATGTAGGGTTCGGTCAGGGTCGGCGTGCTGCTGCTTTCGGCGCCTTTGTACCAGGGACGAACGCGCGGATCGAAACCGTCCGGCATCTTCGCGTCGGGACGAATGGTGAAGTGCCCGGTGGCATCGCCCAGGTAGGTCGCCATGAAGGTCGATGTCAGGGTTTTCTGCTCGAGCAGGCTGGCGACGTTGGCTTGTTCCGGGTTGATGGCGATGTTTTGCGAGAGGTTCTCGATCAACAGGATACGCCCGGTCAGCCAGGTCTGGATGTTGTTGGCGGTGACGTCGCCCATCTCATTGAGATAGTTATCGAGGTCTTCGCGGATGGCGTTGCGCTGTAGATAGTCGTTGTACAGCGTGAATGAGGCGAAGGCGGCAATAACAATGAGAGCGGCGGCAAGCAGGATTTTATGGCTGAAACGCAGATTTTTGTTCATGGCTTGGGGGGTCCGCTAAGGTCTTAATGTCCAGCGCGTGCTTTTATAAAGAGGCGCGTTACGGGCAAGGTTGAAAGCAAAGTGAATTTTCCGACTCTCCTTAGGGAAATTTCCGACCAGATCGTGTCTGACTGCTTTGTCGTTATCTCTATCGGCAGTGTAGGACCAAAGATTAATCATGGGTGACCAAATGCCTGATTCACTGCAACTCGTTATCGGCGCCGACCTCCAAGGGCAACCGATTGCCCAGGCCATGCGCCTGGCGAACCGCCACGGATTGATCGCGGGCGCGACCGGCACCGGTAAAACCGTCACTTTGCAACGAATGGCCGAAGCCTTCAGCGATGCCGGCGTGGCGGTGTTCGCCGCTGACATCAAGGGAGACCTGTGCGGCCTCGGCGCCGCCGGCAACCCCCAGGGCAAGATCGCTGAACGGATCGCCGGGATGCCGTGGCTCAACCACAAGCCTCAGGCTTATCCGGTGACGCTGTGGGACATACAGGGTCAGTCCGGTCATCCTTTACGCACAACCTTGAGTGAAATGGGGCCACTGCTGCTGGGCAGCCTGCTCGAACTGACCGACAGCCAGCAGTCGGCGCTGTACGCCGCGTTCAAGGTGGCGGACCGTGAAGGCCTGTTGTTGCTCGATCTCAAGGACCTGAAGGCGTTACTCAATCACCTGCGGGACAATCCTGAGTTGCTGGGCGACGATGCGGCATTGATGACCACCGGCTCCAGCCAGGCGTTGCTGCGGCGTCTGGCGATCCTGGAGCAACAGGGCGCCGAAGCCTTGTTCGGCGAGCCGGCGCTGCAACTCGAAGACATCCTCCAACCTACGGCCGATGGTCGCGGGCGCATTCATTTGCTCGATGCCAGCCGCCTGGTGCATGAAGCGCCGAAGGTCTACGCGACGTTCCTGCTGTGGCTGCTGGCCGAGCTGTTCGAACAGTTGCCCGAGCGTGGCGATGCCGACAAACCCGTGCTGGCGCTGTTCTTCGACGAGGCGCACTTGCTGTTCAACGGCACGCCGCAGGCATTGCGCGACCGTCTGGAGCAAGTCGTGAGGCTGATTCGTTCCAAAGGCGTGGGCGTGTATTTCGTCACCCAGTCGCCGGGTGACCTGCCCGATGATGTGCTGGCGCAGTTGGGCTTGCGCGTCCAGCACGGTTTGCGTGCGTTCACCGCCAAGGAACAGAAGTCCCTGCGCGCGGTGGCCGAAGGTTTTCGGCCGAATCCGGCGTTCGATGCGTTGGCGGTGTTGACCGAACTCGGGATCGGCGAGGCGCTGGTCGGCACCCTGCAGGAAAAAGGCACGCCGGAAATGGTCCAGCGTGTGCTGGTGGCGCCACCGCAATCGCGGATCGGGCCTTTGACCGCTGCCGAGCGCACGGCGCTGATTGCCGGTTCACCGTTGCAAGGTCGTTATGACAAGCCGATTGACCGTGAATCGGCCTATGAGGTGCTGATGGGGCGCAAGGGCCTGGCGCCCGAGCCCGAAGCGGAGCAGGGCAAGCAGGAACCGAGCTTCACCGAACAGGCGGGAGAGTTCCTCGGCACTGCGGCAGGGAAGGCGCTGAAATCGGCGATGCAACAGGCGGCGAACCAGATTGGCCGGCAGTTGGTGCGCGGCTTGATGGGCTCGCTGCTGGGCGGGAAAAAACGCCGCTAGCTTGAGCGAACACAGGTAAATGTGGGAGCGAGCCTGCTCGCGAATCGGTGTGTCAGGCAGCATCATTGTTGAATGTTACGCCGTCTTCGCGAGCAGGCTCGCTCCCACAGGAGGGCGCCTATCAATTTTTGGATTTGGCGTGCGCGGCCAATCGTTCCAGCGCCGCCCGCAGGTTCGGGTCGCTGATCCCGTCGGCCGTGGCCTGAATGGTTGCGGCCGCATCGTCCGACAGATCCATGGTGTGCCCGACTGCGCCCCGCTGGACCGTAGGCGGTTGCACCTTGAACAGGATGCGCGTCAGATTGGCGAACTCGTCGAACATCTGCAGTTGCCGTTGCAGGCGCTTCTGCTGATAGCGCAGGCGCGTTGCCCAATGGCCGTCGGTGACAATCAGCAACAAACTGCCTTCGCGCCATGACGCTACATGACAATGTTCGCGGGCGGCGGGTTGCAGTTGGCTTTCGAGCAATCGTTGCAGATGACCCAGGCGTTGAGCGTGGCCAAGAATGGCCTTCAGCGGCTTGGCTTCGCGTAGTAGAACGGCAGGTACTTTGGCCGTAAGTGGGCGAAATGCCATGATCAGACACCTGAAGTAACAGAGGCGCCATGGTAGCAGAAAGCACCGGATGCACCCGCCCATTGCATTTGTGGGTGCTTTACCCATTAAATCAACAACTAACTTCTGCCTTGAACGGCTTGAAGTTGAGCAAAATGCCCTTATTTAAAGTGAGCCCCGTCAAAGCGCAGTGCCAGCATCGTGGAATTTCGCCACTTTCCTCACCACCGTTTCCGGGTAGAATGCTCGTTCGCATGCGGCCATGAGGGCTGCACGGGCGACTCACGGGGCCGCCCTCCATCCCTTTAGTGTGGAAGATCCTGCCGATATGTTTGCGCCTTTGTTAAAGAAACTTTTTGGAAGCAAGAATGAGCGTGAAGTCAAACGCATGCTCAAGACGGTGCAACTCGTCAATGCCTTCGAAGAGCAAATGGTGGCCCTTTCGGACGATCAATTGCGTGCCAAGACAGACGAGTTCAAGGCCCGCATCGCCAAAGGGGAAACCCTCGACAAGCTCCTGCCAGAAGCCTTTGCGGTCGCCCGCGAAGCCGGCAAACGTGTCATGGGCATGCGTCACTTCGACGTCCAGCTGATCGGCGGCATGACCTTGCATGAAGGCATGATCGCGGAAATGCGTACCGGTGAAGGCAAGACCCTGGTGGCAACGCTGGGTGTTTACCTCAACGCGCTGTCCGGCAAGGGCGTGCACGTTGTGACGGTGAACGACTACCTGGCCCGCCGCGACGCCAACTGGATGCGCCCGCTGTATGAATTCCTCGGCCTGACGGTCGGCGTGGTCACGCCGTTCCAGCCGCCGGAAGAGAAGCGCGCCGCCTACGCCGCCGACATCACCTACGGCACCAACAACGAATTCGGTTTCGATTACCTGCGCGACAACATGGCGTTCAGCATGGAAGAAAAATTCCAGCGCGAACTCAATTTTGCCGTGATCGACGAAGTCGACTCCATCCTCATCGACGAAGCCCGTACGCCGCTGATCATCTCCGGTCAGGCCGAGGACAGCTCCAAGCTGTACATCGAGATCAACAAACTGATCCCGCGCCTGGAATTGCATGTCGAAGAAGTCGAAGGCGAAGTCACCAAGGCTGGTCATTACACCGTCGACGAGAAGACCCGCCAGGTCGAGCTCAACGAAGCGGGTCATCAGTTTGTTGAAGAGTCGCTAACCTCCCTCGGCCTGCTGGCTGAAGGCGAGAGCCTGTACTCGGCGCACAACCTGAGCCTGCTGACTCACGTCTACGCCGGCCTGCGTGCGCACAAGCTGTTCCATCGCAACGTCGAATACATCGTGCAGGACGGTCAGGTCGTACTGGTCGACGAGCACACCGGCCGTACCATGCCGGGGCGCCGCTTGTCCGAAGGCCTGCACCAGGCCATCGAAGCCAAGGAAAACCTGAACATCCAGGCCGAAAGCCAGACGCTGGCATCGACCACCTTCCAGAACTACTTCCGTCTGTACAACAAGCTGTCCGGCATGACCGGTACGGCCGACACCGAAGCGTTCGAGTTCCACCAGATCTATGGCCTGCAGGTCATGGTCATTCCGCCGAACAAGCCGCTGGCTCGTAAAGACTACAACGACCTGGTGTTCCTGACCGCCGACGAGAAATACGCGGCAATCGTGGCCGACATCAAGGAAAGCATGGCCGCAGGCCGTCCGGTCCTGGTCGGTACCGCCACCATCGAAACCTCCGAGCACATGTCCAGCCTGCTCGTGAAGGAAGGCATCGAACACAAGGTCCTGAACGCCAAGTTCCACGAAAAGGAAGCCGAGATCATTGCCCAGGCCGGTCGCCCGGGCGCACTGACCATCGCCACCAACATGGCCGGTCGTGGTACCGACATCCTGTTGGGCGGTAACTGGGAAGTGGAAGTGGCCTCCCTGGAAAGCCCGACCCCTGAGCAGATTGCCCAGATCAAGGCCGACTGGCAGAAGCGTCACCAGCAAGTGCTCGAATCCGGTGGTTTGCAGGTGATTGCGTCCGAGCGTCACGAATCGCGCCGTATCGACAACCAGTTGCGTGGTCGTGCCGGTCGTCAGGGCGACGCCGGTTCCAGCCGCTTCTACCTGTCGCTGGAAGACAGCCTGATGCGCATCTTCGCCTCCGACCGGGTGAAGAACTTCATGAAGGCCCTGGGCATGCAGCCTGGCGAAGCGATCGAGCACCGCATGGTGACCAACGCCATCGAAAAGGCCCAGCGCAAGGTCGAAGGCCGCAACTTCGACATTCGCAAACAACTGCTCGAGTTCGACGACGTCAACAACGAACAGCGTAAAGTGATCTATCACATGCGTAACACGTTGCTGGCCGCCGACAACATTGGCGAGACCATCGCAGACTTCCGTCAGGACGTGCTCAACGCCACCGTCAGCGCGCACATTCCGCCGCAGTCGCTGCCTGAGCAGTGGGACGTGGCCGGTCTGGAAGCTGCGCTGCAGAGCGATTTCGGTGTGACGCTGCCGATCCAGCAATGGCTCGACGAAGACGATCACCTGTACGAAGAAACCCTGCGCGAGAAGCTCATGAACGAGCTGATCGCGGCGTACAACGAGAAAGAAGACCAGGCGGGCGCCGAAGCGCTGCGCACCTTCGAGAAGCAAATCGTTCTGCGCGTTCTGGACGACCTGTGGAAAGACCACCTGTCGACCATGGACCACCTGCGTCACGGTATCCACTTGCGTGGTTACGCCCAGAAGAACCCGAAGCAGGAATACAAGCGCGAGTCGTTCACGCTGTTCTCCGAGCTGCTGGATTCGATCAAGCGCGATTCGATCCGTGTGTTGTCTCACGTTCAGGTTCGTCGCGAAGATCCGATCGAAGAAGAGCAGCGCCTGCGTCAGGAAGCCGAGGCATTGGCCGCTCGCATGCAGTTCCTGCATGAAGAGGCTCCAGGCCTTGAGCAGCCGGAAGTGTTGGGTGAAGAAGTCGATGTTGCCCTCGCTGCCGCGCCGGTACGCAACGAGCAGAAGCTGGGTCGCAATGAGCTGTGCTACTGCGGTTCGGGCAAGAAGTTCAAGCATTGCCACGGGCAGATCCAGTAAAACCCGTTTCAATCGCTGAAATACCCGCGCCGCGACCGGCTTCTGCCGTCGCGGCGTTTTACCATTTCGAACCACCGTTTTTCCTGAAACGGTGCTGACATCATTTATAAAGGAGCGCATTCATGGCTGTTGGTCTTGGTCCTTTGCCAACGTTGCACCCGGTTGCCGGTTTTGAACTCGGTATCGCCTCGGCCGGCATCAAGCGCCCGGGGCGCAAGGATGTTGTGGTCATGCGCTGTGTCGAAGGCTCCACGGTTGCCGGCGTGTTCACCCTGAACGCCTTTTGCGCGGCACCGGTGATCCTGGCCAAGCAACGCGTGCAAGGCCCTGTGCGTTACCTGCTGACCAATACCGGCAATGCCAACGCCGGTACCGGCGAGCCAGGCCTGGCCGCGGCCGAGCGCACTTGCGCGAAACTGGCCGAGTTGACTGGCGTCGATGCCAGCCAGGTGCTGCCGTACTCCACCGGTGTGATCGGCGAGCCACTGCCGGTCGAGAAAATCGAGGGCGCGCTGCAAGCGGCCCTCGACGACCTGTCGATCCACAACTGGGAAGCTGCCGCCACCGGCATCATGACCACCGACACGCTGCCAAAAGGCGCCAGCCGTCAGTTCCAGCATGACGGCGTGACCATCACCGTCACCGGCATCAGCAAGGGGGCGGGCATGATTCGCCCGAACATGGCGACCATGCTCGGCTACATCGCCACCGACGCCAAAGTCTCCCGCGACGTGCTGCAAAACCTGATGCTCGACGGCGCCAACAAGTCGTTCAACCGCATCACCATCGATGGCGATACCTCGACCAACGACTGCTGCATGCTGATCGCCACCGGTCAGGCGGCTTTGCCGGAAATCACCCGCGCCGAAGGCGAGCTGTTCGCCAAGTTGAAGCAGGCGGTGTTCGAAGTGTGCATGGACGTGGCCCAGGCCATCGTGCGCGACGGCGAAGGCGCGACCAAATTCGTCACCGTTGAAGTCAACGGTGGCGGCAATCACCAGGAGTGCCTGGACGTCGGCTACACCGTGGCCCACTCGCCACTGATCAAGACCGCGCTGTTCGCTTCCGACCCGAACTGGGGTCGTATCCTGGCCGCTGTCGGCCGTGCCGGTGTGCCGAACCTGGATGTGAGCAAGATCGACGTGTTCCTCGGTGAGGTGTGCATCGCCAGTCGTGGCGCCCGTGCCGCGACGTACACCGAAGCCCAGGGTTCGGCGGTGATGCAGCAGGAGGAAATCACCATCCGTATCGAATTGGGTCGCGGCGATTGCAGCGAAACCATCTGGACCACCGACCTGTCCCACGAGTACGTGAAGATCAACGCCGAGTACCGTACGTAAGACCGAGTCAATCCGATCGCGGGCAAGCCCGCTCCCACAGGGTTCTGCGTCGTACACAAAATTTGTGTTCAACCAAATCCACTGTGGGAGCTGGCTTGCCAGCGATGGCGGTCTGTCAGTCGCTAGCTAGACTGGCCTGTCCCCCCTCATCAAAAGGTCCCGAACATGAGCCTGCACCTGATCATCGGCGACAAACTGCTTTCCTCCTGGTCCCTGCGTGGCGCCCTGGCCCTCGATCTGACCGGCGCGGCCTACACCGAAGAACTGATCAAGCTGAACCAGCCGGACACCCGCGAGCGTCTGCTCAAGCATTCGCCCACGGGCAAGGTGCCATTGCTGCAAACGTCTCGCGGCACCATCGCCGATTCACTGGCGATTGCCGAATACCTGGCCGAGCAGTTCCCCTCCGAACAACTCTGGCCGACCGACATCGCCGCCCGTGCCCAGGCCCGATCCGCCTGCGCGCAGATGCATAGCGGTTTTTTCGCCATGCGCAATCACATGCCGTTCAACCTGAGCCACGACGCACCGCTGAATCCGGTACCGCCCGAGGTGACGGTCGATATCGAGCGCATGTTGGCGCTATGGGCTGAATGCCGCGCGGTTGCCAGTGAAAGCGGGCCGTACCTGTTTGGTCGGCTGAGCCTGGCCGATGCGTTCTTTGCACCGATCGCCGTGCGTCTGCGCACCTATCGGGTGGCACTGCCGGCCATCGATGAAGCCTATGTTGAAACCGTCTACCAATGGCCAGCCTTCAAGGCCTGGCAGAAGGCTGGACTGGAGGAGTTGGAAAAGTGAAACGAGTCCATGTCGCCGCCGCCGTCATCCGCGATGGCAGTGGCCAGATCCTGATTGCCCGTCGTGCCGACACACAGCACCAGGGCGGCCTGTGGGAGTTTCCCGGTGGCAAGGTCGAGGCCGACGAGTCGGTCGAAACCGCCCTGGCCCGTGAACTCCATGAAGAGTTGGGCATCGTGGTGGGCGCGGCGCGCCCGCTGATCAAGATCCGCCACGATTACCCGGACAAGCAGGTGTTGCTGGATGTCTGGGAAGTCTCGGCGTTCACCGGCGAGCCCCACGGCGCCGAAGGCCAGCCACTGGCCTGGGTCGCGCCACGTGATCTGTCGAACTACGAGTTTCCGGCGGCCAATCAGCCGATCGTCGCGGCTGCCCGATTGCCATCGCAGTACCTGATTACCCCGGAAGATCTGGAAACCCCGGCGCTGCTGCGTGGTATTCAGAAGGCCATTGCCGGCGGCATCAAGCTGGTCCAGTTGCGCGCACCGAACGGTTACGACCCGAAGTATCGCGACCTGGCCGTCGATGCGGCGGGTTTGTGTGCCGGCAAGGCGCAGTTGATGATCAAGGGGCCGTTTGAATGGCTGGGCGATTTCCCGTCCGCCGGTTGGCACATTACCTCGGCGCAGCTGCGCAAATACGCAGCGGCGGGTCGACCGCTACCGGCGTCGCGCTGGCTGGCGGCTTCGTGCCATAACGCGCAAGAGCTGGCGCTGGCCGAAGAGATGGGGGTGGATTTCGTGACCCTGTCGCCGGTGCAGCCGACCCTGACTCACCCTGGCGCGCAGCCGTTGGGTTGGGAACAGGCGTCGAGCCTGATCGAAGGGTTCAGCAAGCCGGTGTTCCTGCTCGGTGGTGTTGGCCCGGCTGAGGTCGAGAAAGCCTGGGCTGCGGGTGCGCAGGGTGTGGCGGGGATTCGGGCTTTTTGGCCTGAGAGTTGATTCTCTGGCGAGTCTACTGGCCCCTTCGCGGGCAAGCCCGCTCCCACAGTGGTCAAGGTGAAACACAGATTGTGTGAACACTAACAATCCCTGTGGGAGCGGGCTTGCCCGCGATGAGGCCTTGGCAGGCGCCGACTAAACCCCAGGCTTCGCCGCCGGCTGCCAAAGAATCTCGGCAATCCCCTGACGCCTGGCAATCAACCGCGCCATCACAAACAACAAATCCGACAACCGATTGATATACGCCAGGCCAACCCCGGCCAACGGCTCGATCGCATTCAATTGCTGACACCGCCGCTCTGCGCTGCGCGCCAGACTGCGGCAGACATGAGCCTGGGCAATCAGTGTCGAGCCGCTGGGCAAGATGAAGTTTTCCAGCGGCCCCAATTCTTCATTCCACACATCGATCGCCGCTTCCAGGCGTTCGATTTCCGCCGTATTCAACGCCTGATACACCGGCATCGCCAGTTCACCACCGAGATCAAATAACCGATGCTGGCAGGGAGCTAATACCTCGATCACTTCGTTCAAGCCAGGAAACTGACCAGTTTCTGCGGCCAACCCGGCCAGAAGAACGCCAACCTGGCTGTTCAGTGTATCCACTTCGCCAATGGCCTCGATCCGCGGGTGATCCTTGGGCACGCGGCGGCCATCCCCCAGCCCGGTCTCGCCTTTGTCGCCAGTGCGGGTGTAAATCTTCGACAAGCGAAAGCCCATGGTTACCTCGATAGCAGATTGAGTTCTTGCGAGACGGGTGGTGTGCTTGCCAGGGGCAGGCGCAAGGTGAAGCAGGTGCCTTGGCCCCGGGTCGATTGCACTTCCATCTGCCCCTTGTGGTTATTGGTGATGATGAAGTACGACACCGACAGCCCAAGCCCGGTGCCCTGGCCGATTTCCTTGGTGGTGAAGAACGGCTCGAAAGTGCGTTTGCGCACGCTCTCGCTCATGCCGATGCCGTTGTCTTCGACCTGAATTTCCGCCCACGGCGGATTCAGCCTGGTGCGCAGAATGATCCGCCCCGGTTCGCTGTCGTCTTCGCGCTGGTGAATGGCCTGCGCGGCGTTTTTCAACAGGTTGAGCAGCACCTGCTCCAGTTCGTTGGCGGTGCCGGGGACCGGTCCAAGGGCTGGATCGAACTGGCGAATGATGGCCTGGCCCTTGAAGTCGAAGCCGATCGCCAGGTCGAAATCGTTGCCGGCGATTTCCACCGCCTGATCGATCAGGGCTGGCAGGTCGCACGGGGCCATCTGACGGGTGCTGCGACGGCTGAAACTGAGCATGTGGGTAACGATTTTGGCGGCTCGGGCGCCGGCTTGCTGGATGCCGTCGAGCAACTGCGGCACCTCGCGGATTTGCAGGTACTGGTTGACCGTCGCCAGTTCGATGCCGGCGTGCTCGGCCACTTCCAGGTTCTTTGGCAGGTCGGAGGACAGGCGTCGGCGAATGTTCTGCACGTTGTGCAGGATCGCCCCTAGCGGGTTGTTGATCTCGTGAGCCATGCCGGCGGCAAGACCACCCACCGAAAGCATTTTCTCCGACTGCACCATCATCTCTTCCAGGGACAGGCGCTGGGTGATGTCGTCGATCCGGATCACCACACCGCGCCCGGCACCGCCCATCAACGGATAGAACGTCAGGGCATAGTGGCGAGGTTCATCATCCTTGAGCCAGGTGACGCGTTCGATTTTTGCGACCGTATGCTGTTCGACCGTTTGCTTGAGTTGCGGCAAAAACGGCTTGAGCGGTTCGAAGGCGAGGAAGATGGGCTGGTTCAGGGCTTCGTCCAGGCGTGTGCCGGACAGGGCGCTGGCTTCCTGGTTCCACTGCGTCACATAGAGCTGTTCGTCGAGGGCGATCAGCGCCGACGGCATGGAGTCGATGATGCTGTTGAGGTAGTTCTGGAAACCGGTGAGCTTTTTCTCGATCTTGCTGCGCACCTGGACCTCGAGCTCCAGTTTGCGGTTGGTGTGGCGGGTTTCTTCCGCCAGCCCCTGGGCCTGGTCGTAGGCTGCCTGGGAGTCGTCCCGGGCCCGCTTGAGTTGCTGCTCCCGGGCCTCGATCCGCGAGAGCATGGTGTTGAACGCCTCGGCGAGGCTGCCGATTTCGTCGTGGTTGCCTCTCGAAGCACGCAGTGCGTAGTTTTCTTCACGAGTGACCTGTCGGGACAACTCTTCGAGTTGGTGGATCGGCCGGGTAATCAGGCGCTTGATCTGGCGGGCGATGATCAACCACAGCAGCACACTGAAGATCAGAATGCCCAGGCTGGCCGTCAAAGTGCCGGTGTAGAACGCCACTGGCAGTTCACTGCTGGCGACCAACAGCAAATGCCCCGGTGCAGAGCCGGGGCGGGGCAGGGTGATGACCTGGTTGGTGCGGAACTCGGTGGCCTGCCAGTCTTCGATATGCCGGAAACGCTTCGGCAGTTTCAGATTGTCGCCGTGCTGCAATTGCGCCAATTGCTCGCCCTTGCCGTCATACAAGGCTGCCGCGCGCAACGGTGAATAGCTGTTGAGTTCGTTCAGCAGGCGCTCGGCGCTTTGTGGCGACGCCAGGGCTTCGGAGGCCAGGCTCGGATTGGATACCAGCCGGCCGATGGTCTGCAGGGCTTGTGGCGCCATGCTTTCCTGGGAAATGTAGTACGCGGCGCTGATAAAGGTCAGGTTGGCAACCAGCAAAACGGTGACCATCAGTACCAGCAGGGCGGCCAGCAGTTTCTGGCCGACGGGCAGGTTTTCCAGGCGCTGGCGCAATGGCATCGGATTCATCGCAAATAAGGAACAAGTGGCCAGCGTAGCCGCTGCTCAGTCGCTGGGCAATCCAAGGCTTTGCAGGCGGGCAATCAACCTCGATTCAAGCTGCTTGAGGTGAGGCAGGTTCAGTTGATGGCGCGCGGCCACCTTGCAGGCATAGCCCAGCAGATAGCTGATTTCCGTGCGACGCTGACTGCTGACGTCCTGATGCATGGAGGAGTAGTTGGCGGCGGTGGCGTGAATCACCCGTTCGACTTCCTGCTGCAGGTTTTCGGCCGCCGCCGGCTGACCGCAACGCTCGAGCAATTCCACCAGTTCATCGCACAGGGTGGCGACTTCACAGTGATGTTGCTGTAACCCGCCGTTGCGGCAGTCGTGCAGCACAGTCAGCGGATTGATCGCACAGTTGAGGGCCAGTTTGCGCCACAACCGGGTCAGGATTTCGGTGCTCCACTCGTGGGGGATGCCGGCAGCGCTCAGGTCGTCGAGCCAGATCGGCGCGACCGGATGGCTGGCATCACCCAGCCAGGTGAAGCCATGCCCGGCAAACACCACGCGCCCATCGCCATCGCGAAAGGCGCCTTCGGTGCTCGATGCATAGATGCAGCGTGCCTGCGGAACCTGGGCGGCCACTGCGTCCTGACTGCCCAGGCCATTTTGCAACAGGATCAGCTCGGTGCCCGGGGCCAGGCGTGGTGCCAGTCGGGCCACCGCGCTTTCGGTATCGTAGGCTTTGCACGCCACCAGCAGGCGGTTGATCGGTTGTGTGGTGTCGGCGGTCTCGGCGGGCACGGCATAGCGTTGCGCCTCGCCGTGTTCCACCAGTGTCAAACCACCGGCGGCCTCATAGGCTTGCAGTCTCGCGGTGTCCCGCAGGATCAGCCGAACCGGCACGCCAGCCCGTGCCAGGCGTGTCGCCCATAAAGTACCGAGGCTGCCGGCGCCCAAAACATGCCAGGTGGTAGACATCAGCTTTTTGCTCTGTTTATGGCGTGCATCGGCAGCTCGCAGTGAATGATGGGAAAGACCCGTTATAATCAGCGCGGATTTTAACCGCAAGCCAGGCGTGCTCCATCAGTGCGCCTTTAAATTTGGAGAGATTACATGCCGTCGTTCGACGTGGTATCCGAACTGGACAAACACGAAGTCACCAACGCGGTCGAGAACGCCGTCAAGGAACTCGATCGTCGTTATGACCTGAAAGGCAAAGGCAGCTTCGAGTTCAAGGAAAAAGACCTGACCGTCAACCTGACCGCCGAAGCGGATTTCCAGCTCGAAGCGATGATTGAGATCCTCAAGCTGGCACTGGTCAAGCGCAAAATCGACGTGCAGTGCCTTGAAGTCAAGGATGCGTTCGCCTCGGGCAAGCTGATGAAGCAGGAAGCCGTGCTCAAGGAAGGCATCGACAAGGAAATGGCGAAGAAGATCGTCGCTCACGTCAAGGATGCCAAGCTCAAGGTGCAGGCGGCCATTCAGGGCGAGCAGGTGCGTATTACCGGCAAGAAGCGTGACGACCTGCAAGAAGCCATTGCTGCGCTGCGGGCCAAGGAATTCGGTATGCCGCTGCAGTTCAACAACTTCCGCGACTGACCTTGAAAGCGGGAACCTCCTGGCGTTTTCGGCGTCGGAGGCCCAGACAACGGCAGAAACGATTGAGCCCGTCACGGTTCGATCTTTCTGCCGCTTTTTTTACGCATGCCGGATAGCCGGAGAAAAGGAGAACGCAGATGGACTTAAATGCTGAGGTAGACAACCTGGTCAAGGTATCCCAAACCTGGATCCCGATGATCATGGAGTACGGCAGCCGTGTACTGCTGGCGGTCATCACCCTGGCCATCGGCTGGTGGTTGATCAACAAAGTCACGAAAAAGCTCGGCGGCCTGATTGCATTGCGTAATGCCGACCTGGCGCTGCAAGGCTTTATCAGCAGCCTGGCGAACATCATCCTCAAGATCCTGCTGATCGTCAGCGTGGCCTCGATGATCGGAGTGGAAACCACTTCGTTTGTCGCCGCGATTGGTGCGGCAGGTCTGGCCATTGGCCTGGCCTTGCAGGGCAGCCTGGCGAACTTCGCCGGTGGCGTGCTGATTTTGCTGTTCCGTCCGTTTCGTATCGGTGACTGGATCGAGGCACAGGGGATCGCTGGCACCGTCGACAGCATCCAGATTTTTCATACCGTACTGCGCACCGGTGACAACAAAACCATCATAGTGCCCAACGGTAATCTGTCGAACGGCATCATCACCAATACCAATCGCCAGCCGACCCGCAAAGTCGTGTTTGATGTAGGCGTCGATTACGAAGC
Source organism: Pseudomonas sp. S2_H10 (assembly GCF_054668285.1). Taxonomy (NCBI): domain Bacteria; kingdom Pseudomonadati; phylum Pseudomonadota; class Gammaproteobacteria; order Pseudomonadales; family Pseudomonadaceae; genus Pseudomonas; species Pseudomonas sp. S2_H10. The sequence goes on along the minus strand of NZ_CP162754.1, from coordinate 2,342,663 downwards.
GGATTTGCAGAAAGCCCGAGAAGTGTTGCTGGAGTTGGCCAAAGACCCGCGTGTATTGACTGACCCGGCACCTCAGGCAGTCATTTCGACATTGGGCGACAGTTCTATCACTGTTTCCCTGCGTGTCTGGGTGAAGACAGCGGATTATTGGGATGTGATGTTCATGTTCAACGAACTGTCCCGTGATCACCTGAGACAGGCCGGCATCGATATTCCATTTCCACAGCGGGTTATTCGCGTGGTTCAGGAATCCGCAGTGCAGTGATAGCTCATGCATTACATGTCTGACTTTTCGGTCAGGCATGTATGAAGATTGTTCAATAATTGAGCAATTTGTACAGGCAACAAAAAAGGCCCATCCGAAGATGGGCCTTTTTTTGTTACCGCAAACTAACTGGATGCGATTACAAAACCGACAGCGGGTAGTCGACGATGAAACGGAACTCTTTCACGTCGCCTTCACCTTCGTCAGCGTTAGCGAAGTGCCATGCTTGACGAATACGGAAGGACAGGTCTTTTGCCGGGCCAGACTGAACAACGTACTTGGCTTCGAAGTTGGTTTCGTTGTGCTTGCCGTCAGCACCGTAGATGCCTTCGTAAGCGCCGCCAACTGGAGCGTTGGTGCCGTCGATGTCCCAACCTTTCACGTAACGGGTCATGAAGCTCAGACCTGGAACGCCGTACTCAGCCATTTTCAGGTCGTAGCGAACCTGAGCCGACTTCTCGCCAGGGGCGTTGAAGTCAGAGTACTGGATGGAGTTGGCGAGGAAGATCGAGTCGCCGCCGCGGTTGTTTTTGCCCACACCGATGTAGTCGAACGGAGTGTCACCGTTAACCTTCTGGAAGGCGAGGGTGATGGTGTGTGCTTTCATGAACGAGAAAGCGGCAGCCAGGGAGTAAGCGGTGTTGCTGATCTCGCCCGCTTTGGCATCACCAGTGTCTTTGGTGTTGTAGATGTTACCGTCCAGGTTCAGCGACTCGTCGCCGCCCAGCGGGATGGTGTAGTTCAGGTTGGCGTAGTACTGGTTCCAGATGTCTTCCAGCTTGGCGCCGTACAGCGAGGCCGACAGGTTGTCGGTGATGCCGTATTTACCACCGAAGTAGTCGATGGAGTTGGCTTCTACGCCAGCGTAGGTTGCAAACAGGCCGCCGTCACGAGCGTTGCGGTCCTGGCTGGTGGCCGAGTAGAAGTGACCGGCTTCGAGGTCAAGGTCTTTGACTTCGCTGCTCTGCAGCTGGATGCCGCTGGCAGTTTGAGGAAGGATACGGGAACCGCCAACAGCGAACACTGGAGCAGTGCTTGGCTGCATGTCGCCGACTTTCAGCTCGGTTTTCGATACGCGGAATTTAACGGCGCCGCCGGCTTTGCCCTGGCTGTCGTTAACTTCGCCATCGGCGTCGCGGCTCATGTTGCCGGTGCCGCCGGTGCCATCACCGCCGTCCAGTTTGATCGCCAGGTAACCGAAAGCGTCAACGCCAACACCGATCAGGCCTTGGGTGTAACCGGAGCTGAAGTTGCCCCAAATACCTTGGGTCCAGTCTTTCTGGTCGTTGCCGCCATCTTTGTTATCACGGTTGAAGTAGTAGTTGCGAACCAGCAAGTTCAGCGTGCTGTCTTCAACAATACCTTTGGCTTCAGCCTGGTCACTTACGAAAGGGGCGGCCGTAGCCAATTGGGTACTGGCTGCTGCTGCAACTGCCAGTGCGATCATGCTCCACTTCATCACGCGCATCGTGATTTGCTCCTTTGGTTTTAGAAGAGTACTGCCGTCCCACCTGATTTATTATCTGGGCGGCTCTTTCTTTTTGTGTCGGCGCAAACTTATATCACGCCGACAATGTTGGCGATACTTGCGTATCTAACCTTTCGCGTTCTTTACGACCCTGTCGCAAACAGCAAGGTAGATGTCGCAAATTTCGAGCTCCGACGCAACCGGGCTGACAACTTTAATGCTGTTTCTGTGCCTTGGTGTCGGTAAAAAGAGTCCTGGTGAAACGCTTGAATCTCCATCGGGCTACCTTGCCACTGTCTTTTTTTGCCTGAAGGCCTCCGCTTCCAGCGGGTGCCACTCAGGTGATGTTGGGTATCAATGCAATAAGCGTGCGCAAACTCGGATTTTGCTACGCTTTTTTTTCAATCGACTGCCTGACTTTGTGAAAACCTCGTGAAAACGGGGGTTCAAGCGCCTCTGGTTTGGGGGTTGACGCCTTGCCTGGCTTCATGTTGCGTCGTACTGCTCGACTGCCTGGCAAGCAAAAATGTTACCCGTTCACCCCGCCAGTGAGTAAATGGCGGATATCGAAGCGTTCAGCGTAGACCCACCGTGCGATTTTGGTGCAAAAAATTTTAGCCTTGTGATGAATCTATCTCTGTTGATCATGTGCCCGGCGCGAACTCTTCGTTGTTAATCAGTCATTTCGGCGTGTTCTGTCGGTTGACCAGTTCTGTAATGGTGCGTGACGGTGAAGGGTGTCTCATTCGGGGGCGGTTATCCGCTTTTCGTAGGCGCTCTCGGCCTCTGGGCAAGGTTGGTCGTGAAGCGCGCGCCGTTCACAGGTATGCTGCCGTCCGGTCGCTTGGTGCGCCGCCCCTGTGGATGGGCACTAAGCTGAAAAATGATGACCCGGCGGGAGTACGCGCAGTGTTCGCTCTAGATCCACGACTTCAACAAGACACGTTACCGATCGGGGACTTTCCGCTCTGCCGGTTGCTGCTGTCCAACGACTCGAACTATCCCTGGTTCATCCTGGTACCTCGTCGTGAGGCTATCAGTGAGATATTTCAGTTGGATGTCGCAGACCAGCAGCAGCTGTGGCAGGAGACGACGGCGCTTTCGCAAGTGCTCAAGGACTCGTTCGATGCGGACAAGCTGAATGTTGCGGCGCTGGGCAATGTCGTCAGTCAGTTGCACATGCATGTGATTGTGCGCAAGCGCGAAGATGCCGCCTGGCCAGCGCCGGTTTGGGGTAAGCAGCCGGCAAAACCCTACAGTTCGGAGCAGATTGCCGCCATTGGCGAACGTTTGCGCCTGATATTGACCGATGATTTTACGTTTCTGGAGGGCTGAACCATGAGCCTGGAAGAACGCGTTACCGATCTCGAAAGCCGCCTGGCCTTTCAGGATGACACCATCCAGACCTTGAATGACGTGCTGGTCGCGCAGCAGCGGGTGGTCGAGCGTCTTCAGCTACAAATGGCCGCGCTGCTCAAGCGGCAGGAGGAAATGGTCGGCCAGTTCGAGTCGTTCGAAGAAGACGCGCCACCACCGCACTATTGAGCAAAATGCAGGCATGAAAAAACCGCGGACAGCCCAGGCTGTGCGCGGTTTTTTTTAGCCTTGAATCAGCGGCGCGGCAGTGCGGCGATCACATCTTCGGCTTGCAGGCCCTTGTCACGATTCATGACAGAGAACTCCACGCGCTGGCCTTCTACCAGGACGCGGTGGCCTTCACCGCGAATGGCTCGGAAGTGCACGAAAATATCGTCGCCGGAGTCGCGGGAAATGAAGCCGAAGCCCTTGGACGTGTTGAACCATTTGACGGTGCCGGTATCACGGTTGCTCATGTCGTAGCCAGGCGAGGCGGCGGCAGGTGACGATTTGTAGAAGCTGATGCCCAGGTGCAGGGCGACAGCGACCACGGCTGCGACCAGGCTGAACAGAACGGCAGGTTGACCGGCGATGACAGGCATCGGTGCGATCAGCGTCAGGGTTTGCAGGACTACGGCCAGAACCAGCAGGGCGCTGACCAGGTTCTGCAGTTGGTGGCGCGGACCTTTGTTCCAGTAAGGGATGACAGGTGCAAGAGTGAGGTTGAGCAGGCCGAAAAAGGCCAGGTACAGCGCGTCAGGTTGTTGCAGGTAAGGCAAGGCTTCAGGGTGCAGGCCAGGGATGAACGACAGCAGCAAGGCCGCTGTGCCTATCAGCAGATGGACGATTTTCAACATTTTGATTAACTCACGTTAAGACAGCTCACAAGGAAGAGCTGATGACGCACGGTTCGCTTCATGACAATAAAGAGGCGTTGGACACGTGCCCGGTATCAGCCTATGCGCCATGCCCGGAAAAATAGGCACTGGCGACACGCCGTCTATTTAACAGCAAAGCCGCAGGCTACTCAAATCAGGGCGTCCGGCGGCTCTTTGACGGTGATTTGTCGCAGGTTGCGCGAAGTTGCGGGGCTGCGACAAGGCGGCAGGCTTGCTAGAGTGGGTGGGCACCTGTTGGCTGAAATTCATCACCTTTAGGGGAAAAACATGGCAATCGATATCGGTATCAGTGAAGAGGACCGCAAGTCCATCGTCGACGGGCTTTCGCGCCTGCTGTCGGACACCTACGTACTTTATTTGAAAACCCATAATTTCCATTGGAACGTCACCGGGCCGATGTTTCGAACGCTGCACCTGATGTTCGAAGAGCAATACACCGAACTGGCCCTGGCGGTCGATTCGATTGCCGAGCGCATTCGCGCCCTCGGGTTTCCCGCGCCCGGTGCCTACTCCGTCTACGCGCGGCTGTCTTCTATCAAGGAAGAGGTGGGTGTGCCGGCTGCCGAAGACATGATCAGGCAATTGGTCGAGGGGCAGGAAGCCGTCACCCGGACGGCGCGGGGGATTTTCCCTTTGCTCGACAAGGTCAGCGATGAACCCACGGCGGACTTGCTTACCCAGCGTATGCAGGTGCATGAAAAAACCGCGTGGATGCTTCGCGCTCTGCTCGATCAGTAACACTTGCGTGCGCGGATGACCCCTGGAGTGTTCTTCGCGCCCTGTTTCCTACGCCATTCACTGCCGTGCTTCTGAAGGGCGTTTCGCGTTGTTGCGTGGGAGATAGTCCGGAGTAGGACGTTCTCCGGGGTCTGCCAAAAGTTGTTGGCTTATCCTACGCCGTGGGTCATCAAGTCATCTGGATATACCTTTGTTTCTGCGTTTTTATAAGTCGACGGACAGTTGCTTTTAAACAAACCAGAATGGCAAAGGAGTGTCAGCGTTATGGTTTATGAAAGGCAGGCAGAAGGGCGATACGGTTCGCACAAGGATGTCAGGGTTGATCCGTTCGTTCGCGAGTTCGATATGGGATTGGCCCGGCCCCTGTCCCGCTCCGTACGATTGAATGGCTTTGCCACCTGTTTGCGGCTCGAGCAGGTTTATTGGGATATTTTGGCGGAGATGGCCAGGGTCAACGGTTGCTCGGTCAGTAGCCTGCTATCCCATGTGGATCGCGAAGTTCACTTGCGTCATGGTGGCGTAAGGAATTTCAGCGGATTGGTGCGGGTTGTCTGTGTCGTGCACAGTCTCAAGGAAGGGGGTTGCATCGTCACGGCCTAGTCGGGGCGGTGAAAACAGCAGAGTGTCGGTCTGTGCAGTCTTACGGCTGCACAGGCCGCATTTAATGGATATAATCCCGCTCTTTGCCGCGAAACCTTGCGTGTGCGGTAGCAATCTGATCGCCGAGACAACCTCCATGCCGATGTACGATTATCAATGTGCTTCCTGTGGTCATCAGTTGGAAGCCATTCAAAAGATCAGCGATGCACCGCTGGTCGACTGCCCTGCCTGTCAGGCGCCAGAGCTTAAAAAGTTGCTGTCCATGCCGGGCTTTCGCCTCAGCGGCACGGGTTGGTACGAAACAGATTTCAAGACCGGTTCCAAGAAGAACCTGGCCGGCGGCGACAAAGCTGACTAAGGTCCTGGACCTGAATTGAACGACACGCGCGAGTTCTTGCAGCATCCCCCAGCGGATGTGCCCAGGGCCTCCAACCGAATTTCGAATTACGAGAAGTGAAACCACGACCATGATGCGCAGCCATTATTGCGGCCAACTGAACGAAAGCCTGGACGGCCAGGAAATTACCCTTTGCGGATGGGTTCACCGTCGCCGTGACCACGGTGGGGTGATTTTCCTCGATATCCGTGATCGTGATGGTCTGGCCCAGGTCGTGTTCGATCCGGACCGCGCTGAAACCTTCGCCGCCGCCGACCGCGTGCGCAGCGAGTACGTCGTGAAGATCACCGGCAAGGTTCGCCTGCGTCCGGCCGGTGCGACCAACGCCAACATGGCGTCGGGCATGATCGAAGTCCTCGGCTACGAGCTGGAAGTGCTGAACGAATCGGAAACCCCGCCGTTCCCGTTGAACGAGTTCTCCGACGTCGGCGAAGAAACCCGCCTGCGTTATCGCTTCCTCGACCTGCGTCGTCCGGAAATGGCCGAGAAGCTGCGCCTGCGTTCGCGCATGACCACCAGCATCCGTCGCTTCCTGGACGAAAACGGCTTCCTCGACGTAGAAACCCCGATCCTGACCCGTGCTACTCCGGAAGGCGCGCGCGACTACCTGGTGCCGAGCCGTACTCACGCCGGTTCGTTCTTCGCCCTGCCGCAATCGCCGCAGCTGTTCAAGCAACTGCTGATGGTGGCCGGCTTCGACCGTTACTACCAGATCGCCAAGTGCTTCCGTGACGAAGACCTGCGTGCCGACCGCCAGCCGGAATTCACCCAGATCGACATCGAGACCAGCTTCCTCGATGAAAAAGAGATCATGGGCCTGACCGAGCAAATGATCCGCAACCTGTTCAAGGAAGTGCTGGGTCTGGAGTTCGGCGAATTCCCGCACATGACCTTCGAAGAAGCCATGCGCCGCTACGGTTCCGACAAGCCAGACCTGCGTAACCCGCTGGAACTGGTGGATGTGGCCGATCAGCTCAAGGAAGTCGACTTCAAGGTGTTCAGCGGTCCGGCCAACGATCCGAAATGCCGCATCGCCGCCTTGCGCGTTCCAGGCGGGGCGAGCATGCCGCGCAAGCAGATCGACGACTACACCAAGTTCGTCGGCATCTACGGTGCCAAGGGCCTGGCGTACATCAAGGTCAACGAGCGCGCTGCCGGTGTTGACGGTCTGCAATCGCCGATCGTGAAGAACATCCCTGAGGCCAACCTGAACGTGATCCTCGATCGCGTGGGTGCAGTCGATGGCGACATCGTGTTCTTCGGCGCCGACAAGGCCAAGATCGTCAGCGAAGCGTTGGGCGCACTGCGCATCAAGCTCGGCCACGACCTGAGCCTGCTGACCTGCGAATGGGCTCCGATGTGGGTCGTTGACTTCCCGATGTTCGAGGAGAACGACGACGGCAGCTTCAGCGCCTTGCACCACCCGTTCACCGCGCCGAAGTGCTCCCCGGCGGAGTTGGAAGCCAACCCGGCGGGCGCTCTGTCCCGTGCCTACGACATGGTGTTGAACGGCACCGAGTTGGGCGGCGGTTCGATTCGAATCCACCGCAAAGAGATGCAACAAGCGGTCTTCCGCCTGCTGGGCATCAACGAAGCGGAACAGGAAGAGAAGTTCGGCTTCCTGCTCGACGCCCTGAAGTACGGCGCACCGCCGCACGGTGGCCTGGCCTTCGGTCTGGACCGCCTGGTGATGCTGATGACCGGCGCCCAGTCGATCCGTGAAGTGATCGCTTTCCCGAAAACCCAGAGCGCGGCGGACGTCATGACTCAGGCACCGGGCCAGGTGGATGCCAAGGCATTGCGCGAATTGCACATTCGCCTGCGCGAAACGCCCAAGGCCGAGTAAGGCTGACCTGAAGGGCGCATCCGCGGATGCGCCCTTTCTTTATAGATAGCGCTGTTCAAGGTTTTTTGTTTGCCGGCCGGCGCGAAATAGCGTGGCGGGCAATGTTTCAAAGAGAATTCGGAGCGAGTTATGGCAGGTCATTCCAAGTGGGCGAACATCAAGCACCGCAAAGAACGTCAGGATGCCAAAAAAGGCAAGATTTTCACCAAGTGGATTCGTGAGCTGACTGTCGCGGCCCGTCAGGGTGGCGGTGATCCAGGTTCCAACCCGCGTCTGCGCCTGGCGTTGGACAAGGCCCTTGGCGCGAACATGAGTCGCGATATCATTGATCGGGCAGTTGCCCGTGGCGCTGGTGCAGCCGATACCGACGACATGGTCGAACTGACCTACGAAGGTTACGGCCCTGGCGGCGTGGCGGTCATGGTCGAGTGCATGACCGACAACCGTAATCGCACCGCAGCTGCGGTTCGTCACGCGTTCAGCAAGTGCGGTGGCAACCTCGGGACTGACGGTTCGGTGGCCTATCTGTTCGAACGCAAGGGGCAGATCTCCTTCGCTGCCGGCGTTGACGAAGACGCGCTGATGGAAGCGGCCATGGAAGCTGACGCCGATGACGTGGTGACCAACGAAGACGGTTCCATCGACGTATTCACCTCGTTCTCCGGGTTCTACTCCGTGCGTAACGCGCTGGAAGCGGCCGGTTTCAAGGGCGATGACGCCGAAATCGTCATGCTGCCGACCACCAGTGCCGAACTGGATCTGGAAGGCGCCGAGAAAGTCCTCAAGCTGATCGACATGCTCGAAGACCTGGACGACGTGCAGAACGTCTATTCCAACGCGGAGATTCCGGAGTCGGTGGCCGCACAGCTCGGTTAAGGGTAACCAAGATCCAATGTGGGAGCTGGCAAACCAGCTCCCACATTGGTTATTTGCTGCATTGAAATTCGTGCCTTTACTGACTCCGCAGGCGTTATGACTTTAATTCTTGGTATCGACCCCGGTTCGCGCATCACCGGTTACGGAGTGGTTCGTGATACCGGCCGTGGCTGTGAGTACGTCGCCTCCGGTTGTATCCGCACTGGTGCCGGCGAGCTGCATGAGCGACTGCAGATTGTCTATCGCGGGGTGCGGGAGATCATTCAGACCTACCATCCGGTGACCATGGGGATCGAAAAGGTGTTCATGGCCCGCAACGCCGATTCCGCCCTGAAACTGGGGCAGGCCCGCGGCGCCGCCATTGTGGCGGGCGCGGAAGAAAACCTGGAAATTGCCGAATACTCCGCGACCCAGGTCAAGCAGGCGGTGGTCGGCACCGGCGCCGCCAACAAGGAGCAGGTGCAGATGATGGTCATGCACATGCTCAAGCTGACCAGCAAACCGCAGATCGATGCCTCGGACGCCCTGGCCATTGCCATTTGCCACGCTCACACCCGTTCCAGCCTGCTGCCCCATGGTCTGGGAGCTGCACGCAGTCGTGGCGGTCGCCTGCGTCTCTGATAGCATCAGCAATCAATTTCATGGAGCGGGGACGTTTCGCCCCGGTTGTCGGCGCCATTCCCTCGCTCTGTCAGTCGCTGGCCCAGAGCTGGCCAACGCTCAAGGATTTGTAACGTGATTGGACGTTTGCGCGGCACCCTGGCTGAGAAGCAGCCTCCGCATCTGATTCTGGATGTAAACGGCCTGGGCTATGAACTCGAAGTGCCCATGACGACCCTGTACCGCTTGCCGTCGGTCGGTGAGCCGCTGACCTTGCACACCCATTTGGTCGTGCGCGAAGACGCACAACTACTCTATGGTTTTGTCGGCAAGCGTGAGCGCGACTTTTTTCGCGAGCTGATCCGCCTCAATGGTGTAGGGCCGAAACTGGCGCTGGCCTTGATGTCGAGCCTGGAAGTCGACGAGCTAGTCCGCTGCGTGCAGTCTCAGGACACTTCGGCGCTGACCAAGGTGCCAGGTGTCGGCAAGAAAACCGCAGAACGTTTGCTGGTCGAGCTCAAGGATCGCTTCAAGGCCTGGGAAACCGTACCGGCCATGTTCGCCCTGGTGCCGAACCAGCCGGATGGACCGGCCCCGGTGAACACTGCCGAAAGTGACGCCGTCAGCGCCTTGATCTCCCTGGGCTACAAACCCCAGGAAGCCAGCAAGGCGGTGTCTGCGATCAAGGAGAAAGGTTTGAGCAGTGAAGACATGATCCGCCGCGCCTTGAAGGGAATGATCTAAGTGATTGAAGCTGATCGTCTGATCGCCGCCACGCACAGTCCGCGTGAGCGCGAAGAAGTCCAGGATCGGGCGATTCGCCCGGTCAGCCTGGCGGAATACATTGGCCAGCCTACCGTTCGCGAGCAGATGGAGTTGTTCATTCAGGCCGCTCGCGGTCGTAACGAGTCCCTGGATCACACGCTGATCTTCGGGCCGCCCGGTCTTGGCAAGACGACCCTCGCCAACATCATCGCCCAGGAAATGGGGGTGTCGATCAAGAGCACCTCGGGTCCGGTGCTGGAGCGCCCCGGTGACCTGGCGGCGCTGTTGACCAACCTTGAACCTCACGATGTGTTGTTCATCGACGAAATCCATCGCCTGTCGCCCATCGTTGAAGAAGTGCTGTACCCGGCCATGGAAGATTTCCAGCTCGACATCATGATCGGCGAAGGGCCGGCCGCGCGTTCGATCAAGCTGGATCTGCCGCCCTTCACGCTGGTCGGCGCAACGACCCGGGCGGGGATGCTCACCAACCCGTTGCGCGACCGTTTCGGCATCGTTCAGCGTCTTGAGTTCTACAATACCGCCGACCTGTCGACGATTGTCAGTCGTTCGGCGAGCATCCTCGGTTTGCCGCTGGACCCGGAAGGCGCCTTCGAAATCGCCCGCCGTGCCCGTGGCACTCCACGGATTGCCAACCGACTGCTGCGCCGGGTGCGTGACTTCGCCGAAGTTCGCGCCAAGGGGCATATCACCAAGCCGATTGCCGACCTGGCGCTGAATCTGCTCGATGTCGACGAGCGCGGCTTCGATCACCAGGACCGGCGTCTGTTGCTGACCATGATCGAGAAGTTCGACGGCGGGCCGGTCGGGGTCGACAGCCTGGCCGCCGCCATCAGCGAAGAGCGTCATACCATTGAAGACGTGCTGGAGCCTTACCTGATTCAGCAGGGCTACATCATGCGCACCCCTCGCGGGCGAGTGGTGACACGGCATGCCTACCTGCATTTCGGCTTAAACATTCCGTCACGATTGGGCGAGATGCCCGTGGTAGACGAGTTTCTCGATGCCGTGGACGATTAATTAACTTTTGCGGGCTGATTTTTCGGGCATTGTGCTGTCCTAGGACCGTACTTTCGCGAGAAAGCCGCAGAACAATGAAAAACAGTTGCCTGGCCGGATTGGCAACCCGAGGAGTAAGCACTAGAGTATGCGCGCGCAAAACGGGCTTGAGCCTTTCGCACATCGTTGTCGCGTTTATTACGAGGACACCGATGCGGGCGGCATCGTGTATTACGTTAATTACCTCAAGTTTATGGAACGGGCTCGAACCGAGCGGCTACGAGAGCTGGGCTTTGCCCAATCTGCGCTTGCCGGGGAGGACCTGTTGTTCGTCGTGCATTCCAGCGAAGCGCGCTACCACGCGCCGGCGCGACTGGACGACGAGCTGCTGGTAAGCGCTGAAGTAATCGAATTGAACCGTGTCAGCCTGCGCTTCAAGCAGCAGGTCAGGCGGGCTACGGATGATGTGCTGCTCTGCGAAGGGCAGTTTCTGGTGGCCTGTGTGCGCACTGAAAGTTTAAAACCCCGGGCCATTCCCGAAGCTCTACGAGCGGCCTTTGCCGACGTGAGCGGCGCGGGTACACACTCAAAGCAGGAGATAAAGCGTGGAAGCTAACGTCGTCGACCATTCCTCCATGTGGAGCCTGGTCAGCAATGCCAGTATCGTGGTGCAACTGGTAATGCTGATCCTGGTAGCCGCATCGGTGACCTCGTGGATCATGATCTTTCAGCGCAGCAACCTGCTGCGCGCCGGTCGACGTGCCCTGGAGAGCTTTGAAGAGCGCTTCTGGTCGGGTATCGACCTGTCCAAGCTGTACCGTCAGGCCGGCAGCAACCCGGACCCTGATTCGGGCGTCGAGCAAATCTTCCGTGCCGGTTTCAAGGAATTCTCCCGTCTGCGCCAGCAGCCAGGCGTTGATCCGGAAGCGGTCATGGAAGGTGTGGCCCGCGCCATGCGCGTGGCCATTTCCCGCGAAGAAGAAAAGCTCGAGCAGAGCCTGCCTTTCCTCGCCACCGTCGGTTCCGTCAGCCCGTACATCGGCCTGTTCGGTACCGTCTGGGGGATCATGAACTCCTTCCGCGGTCTGGCGACTGCCCAGCAAGCGACCCTGGCCACTGTGGCACCGGGCATCGCCGAAGCACTGATCGCTACGGCCATCGGTCTGTTCGCCGCCATTCCAGCCGTTATCGCTTACAACCGTTTTGCTGCTCGCAGCGAAACCCTGCTGGGCCGCTACTACACCTTCGCCGACGAATTCCAGGCGATCCTGCACCGCAAAGTGCACACCAGCGAAGAATAAGCAGGTAATTTCCAATGGCTTTAATCGCTCGAGCTCGCAAAAAGCGCAAGCCGGTCGCCGAGATGAACGTGGTGCCCTACATCGACGTGATGTTGGTGCTGCTGGTCATCTTCATGGTGACCGCGCCGATGCTCAATCAGGGCGTGAAAGTTGATCTGCCCAAGGTTTCCAGCGAAGCCTTGCCGCAGGACAACAACACCCAGGTCCTGACCATTTCCATCAAATCCGACAAGACCTACTACTGGAATCTCGGCAGCGAAGTCGACACCGAGAAGCAGCAGGATCGGGCCATGACCCTGCCGCAGATGACTGACGCGGTGACCAAGATCATTCGCGTCGGCAACGAAGGCGGCAAGCGTACCCAGGTCTTCATTCGCGGCGACAAGACCGTCGACTACGGCTCCGTCATGGGCGCGATGGGCGGGTTGCAGAAAGCCGGGGTCGGTAATGTTGGCTTGATTACCGAGGCGCCCTGATGCAGCAACAGCGAGAGCCGTCCGCCTCGGAAAGCTACTTCTGGCCTAGTGTCTGGGCGATTGGCTTGCACGTGCTGGTGTTCGGCATGCTGTTCGTCAGTTTTGCCTTTACCCCGGAACTGCCGCCGGCCAAGCCGATTGTCCAGGCGACCTTGTACCAGCTGAAATCGAAAAGTCGGGCGACCACCCAGACCAATCAGAAGATTGCCGGTGAAGCGCAGAAATCTGCTGCGCGTCAGACCGAAGTCGAGCAGATGGAGCAGAAAAAGGTCGAGCAGGAAGCGGTGAAGGCTGCGGAACAAAAGAAAGAAGAGGCGGCTCAAAAGGCCGAGGAAGCCAAGAAGGCCGACGAGGCGAAGAAAGCGGACGAGGCGAAAAAGGCTGATGAAGCCAAGAAAGCCGACGACGCGAAGAAAACCGCGGAAGCCAAGAAGGCAGAAGAGAAACAATTGGCTGATATAGCCAAGAAGAAAGCTGAAGAAGAAGCCAAGAAGGCTGCTGAAGAAGAGGCCAAGAAAGCGGCCGCTGAAGAAGCCAAGAAAAAGATCGTCGAAGACGCGAAGAAGAAAGCCGCGGAAGACGCCAAGAAGAAAGCCGAGGCTGAAGAGGCGAAGAAGAAAGTCGCCGACGAAGCGAAGAAGAAAGCTGCCGCTGATGCTGCGAAGAAGAAATCGCAGGACGCGGCACGTAAATCCGCCGAAGACAAAAAGGCCCAGGCCCTGGCAGATTTGCTTTCCGACACGCCGCAGCGTCAGCAGGCCTTGGCCGATGAGCAGGGTGACGAAGTCGCCGGCAGTTTCGATGACCTGATTCGTGCGCGTGCAGCGGAAGGCTGGGCTCGTCCACCTTCGGCACGCAAAGGCATGACGGTCGTGTTGCAAATCGGCATGTTGCCGGACGGTACGGTGACTTCGGTCAGCGTGTCCAAGTCCAGTGGCGACGGTCCGTTCGACGCATCGGCTGTTGCCGCGGTGAAGAATATTGGACGTTTGACAGAAATGCAGGGAATGAAGCCGAGTGATTTCGCTCCGTATCGTTCATTCAAGATGACATTCACACCTGAGGATCTAGCCTTGTGAGAAACCTTCTTCGAGGAATGCTCGTCGCCATCTGCTGCCTGGCAGGCATGGCGATGGCAGATGAGAAAAACATTCTGGTCACCAGCGGCAGCGATCGGGCGACTCCGATCGCAGTAGTGCCGTTCGGTTTCCAGGGCGGTAGCGTGCTGCCGGACGACATGGCGGAAATCATCGGTAACGACCTGCGCAACTCGGGTTACTACTCGCCGCTTCCAAAGCAGAACATGATCAGCCAGCCGAGCCAGGCCAGCGAAATCATCTTCCGTGACTTCAAGGCGCTGGGTGCCCAGTACGTCATGGTCGGCAGCATTGTTCCGGCGGGCGGTCGCCTGCAGGTGCAATACGCACTGTTCAACGTCGCCACCGAGCAGCAAGTGCTGACCGGCAGCGTGTCGGGCGGCGTCGATCAGTTGCGCGACATGGCGCACTACATCTCTGACCAGTCGTTCGAAAAACTCACGGGTATCAAGGGTGCCTTCTCGACTCGCCTGCTGTACGTAACGGCCGAGCGTTTCTCCGAGAACAACACTCGCTACACCCTGCAGCGTTCGGACTACGACGGTGCCCGCGCCGTGACCCTGCTGCAATCGCGCGAGCCGATCCTGTCGCCGCGTTTCGCACCGGATGGCAAGCGCATCGCTTATGTCTCCTTCGAGCAGAAGCGTCCGCGTATCTTCATGCAGAACATCGACACCGGTCGCCGTGAGCAGATCACCAACTTCGAAGGCCTGAACGGTGCACCGGCCTGGTCGCCGGATGGCAATCGCCTGGCGTTCGTGCTGTCCAAAGACGGCAACCCGGACATCTACGTGATGAACCTGGGCTCGCGTCAGATCACCCGCGTCACCAACGGTCCCGGCATCAACACCGAACCGTTCTGGGGCAAGGATGGCTCGACCATCTACTTCACGTCCGACCGTGGCGGCAAACCGCAGATCTACAAGACCAGTGCCGGTGGTGGCGGTGCCGAACGCGTGACTTTCGTCGGCAACTACAACGCCAACCCTAAATTGTCGGCTGATGAAAAGACGCTTGTCATGATTCACCGTCAGGATGGATTCACCAATTTCAAGGTGGCGGCCCAGGATTTGCAGCGCGGCAGCGTAAAAATCCTCACTGATAGCACTCTGGACGAGTCGCCTACTGTTGCGCCCAACGGCACCATGGTAATCTACGCCACCCGCCAGCAGGGCCGGGGAGTCTTGATGCTCGTGTCCATCAATGGACGCGTAAGGCTCCCGCTTCCTACCGCACAAGGCGAAGTCAGAGAACCTTCCTGGTCCCCTTACCTGAACTGACGCGGCGCTATACGTTGTACTTAACACACTGGGGTTCATTAGGAGTTTCACGATGGAAATGCTGAAGTTTGGTAAATTTGCTGCGCTGGCACTGGCCATGGCTGTAGCTGTAGGTTGCTCGTCCAAAGGCGGCGACAATGCCGGTGAAGGCGCGGTAGATCCAAACGCTGGTTACGGCGCAAACACTGGTGCAGTTGACGGCTCCCTGAGCGAAGAAGCTGCTCTGCGCGCTATCACCACTTTCTACTTCGAATACGACAGCTCGGACCTGAAGCCAGAAGCCATGCGCGCTCTGGACGTTCACGCCAAAGACCTGAAAGCAAACGGCGCTCGCGTTGTTCTGGAAGGCAACACCGACGAACGTGGTACTCGTGAGTACAACATGGCACTGGGCGAGCGTCGTGCGAAAGCCGTTCAGCGCTACCTGGTACTGCAAGGTGTTTCCCCAGCTCAGCTGGAACTGGTTTCCTACGGCGAAGAGCGTCCAGTTGCTACCGGCAACGACGAGCAGTCCTGGGCTCAAAACCGTCGCGTCGAACTGCGTAAGTAATTCGTCATGCGAACGTGCCGTCGTGCTGTAACTGTTCTGGCTCTCAGTCTCGCGCCGCTTGCGGCGTGGGCTGCGGTTCCTGTGGTCGATAACGACTCCGGCTATAACAATAGCGGGAGCAGTTATCCGCCTGCAGGTTACGGTACGAACGGCGCCTATGCCGGGGGAGGGGGTTTCGGCCCCTGTCTCGGCACAGGGCGAGCTGTTCAACCAACTGCAACAAATGCAGGAGCAGATCTCGCGCCAACAGGGTGTGATTGAAGTTCTGCAAAATGATGTAGCGCGCATGAAGCAGGAAAACCTGGAGCGATACCAGGATCTTGATCGGCGCATAGGAACCGGCGTTGCACCAGCCGCGACTCCTGAGAATTCTTCCGGCGGTGGCGATTTGAACGCCCCCGCTGCTGCAGCAGGCGCAAGTGCAGGAGCGGCAGCCGCTCAAGCACCCGCCGCGGGTAGCGAACCGGCAGATCCGGCGAAGGAAAAGCTCTATTACGATGCTGCCTTCGACCTGATCAAGGCCAAGGATTTCGACAAGGCCAGCCAGGCTTTCGCCGCATTCCTGCGCAAATACCCGAACAGCCAGTACGCGGGCAACGCCCAATACTGGCTGGGCGAAGTGAACCTGGCCAAGGGCGATCTGCAAGGTGCAGGTCAGGCGTTTGCCAAGGTTTCGCAGCTGTATCCCAAGCATGCCAAAGTGCCGGACTCGCTGTACAAACTTGCTGACGTAGAGCGTCGCCTGGGTCATACCGACCGGGTCAAAGGCATTTTGCAGCAGGTCGTGTCCCAGTATCCGGGCACTTCCGCCGCTCAGCTGGCACAGCGTGATCTGCAGAAAATGTAAGGCGGCTTGAGCCGTTTCAAAGAAACCCGCGCTTGTCGCGGGTTTTTTCGTTAGAATTCACGCCCTTTTTCTGAAACACGCTTTTTGGGGCCTGCGCATTGCCGGGGTTCCTTGAAGTGCCTGACGGAGGCGGACAGCCTGTTTAGCTGTTACGCCCGTGGCGACTATGCAAGACACATTGAGAATCACCGAAGTTTTCTACTCGTTGCAGGGTGAAACTCGGACTGCCGGCCTGCCCACTGTTTTTGTGCGCCTGACCGGTTGCCCGTTACGTTGCCAATACTGCGACAGCGCCTACGCGTTCACCGGCGGAACCATTCGCACCCTCGACGATATCCTCGAGCAGGTTGCCGGTTTCCGTCCGCGTTATGTCTGTGTCACGGGCGGCGAGCCCCTGGCGCAACCCAACGCCATTCCCTTGCTCAAGCGCTTGTGCGACGCCGGTTACGAAGTGTCACTGGAAACCAGTGGCTCTATTGATATCTCGGCAGTAGATTCCCGGGTCAGTCGCGTTGTCGACTTGAAGACTCCAGGGTCAAAGGAAGCACACCGCAATCGCTATGAAAACATTGAGCTGCTCACGCCCAATGATCAGGTGAAGTTTGTCATCTGCTCGCGGGAAGACTATGACTGGTCCGTTTCCAAGCTGATCCAGTACGGTCTGGACCAGCGCGCCGGCGAAGTCCTGTTCTCGCCAAGCCACCATGATCTCAATGCCCGGGATCTGGCGGATTGGGTGGTGGCGGACAACCTGCCAGTGCGTTTGCAATTGCAGCTGCACAAATATCTATGGAATGACGAGCCGGGGCGCTGAAATGACTGAACAACTGAACACTCCTGAAAAACGTGCGGTCATCCTGTTGTCCGGTGGCCTGGACTCGGCGACCGTCGTGGCCATGGCGCGCGCCGAAGGCTACAGCTGCTATACCATGAGTTTCGATTACGGTCAGCGCTCACACGCAGAGCTGCACGCTGCCGAGCGTGTGGCCCGAGATCTGGGCGTGGTCGAGCACAAGGTGATCGGTCTGAACCTGAATGGCATGGGCGGTTCAGCACTGACCGACAGCAGCATCGCCATTCCGGAAGAGCTGGGTGAAGGCATTCCCGTGACTTACGTGCCTGCGCGTAACACGGTGTTCCTCTCCCTGGCCCTGGGCTGGGCGGAAGTGCTCGGTGCGCGTGACATCTTCATCGGCGTGAATGCGGTGGATTATTCAGGTTACCCGGACTGCCGTCCCGAGTTCATCGAGTCGTTCGAGCGCATGGCCAACCTGGCAACCAAAGCCGGGGTGGAAGGCAATGGCTTCCGCATCCAGGCGCCGCTGCAAAACCTCAGCAAGGCACAGATCGTCCAGGCGGGCGTGAAGCTTGGCGTGAACTACGGGCTGACCGTTTCCTGCTATCAGGCCGATGATAATGGCCGTGCGTGCGGCAAATGCGACAGCTGCCGACTGCGTGCAGAAGGCTTCCTGGCAGCCGGAATCAGCGATCCAACCCCTTATTTTTGATTTTTTTCAAAATAGGTGTTGAATAGTCCTTAAAAATCAGTATTATACGCGCCACCACACAGCGGGTCGTTAGCTCAGTTGGTAGAGCAGTTGGCTTTTAACCAATTGGTCGTAGGTTCGAATCCCACACGACCCACCATTTTTGGCGGTTTAGAAAATCCGGAAGGCCCACGCAAGTGAGGATTTCCGGGTTTTTTTTTGCCCGCAATTCAAGTCCGCCTCGCTGCGGGTTGCTGCGCAAGACGCAGGTCAGATTCATCTTTTGCATCTGTCGGATATTCTGTAGCCTTGCGCAGCTTCAACGCTGTCCGTGCCTGATGAATACTCACTTTCCCGGCGGTACCCTGATGGGTCCGGAGCCGGGTGTATACTCGACTTTCGCGCGAATGCGCCTGCAGGTCTTGCGAACATGACGCAAATTTCCGAACGTCTTCTGGTTCAAGCCCACCTCGACGCCAAACAGCCCAAGCCGCTGACCGCCGATGAAGAGGCTTATTACCGTGCTGCCATCGCTGCCGAGCTCAAGGCTCAGGACGCGGTGCTGGTGGCGCACTTTTATTGTGACCCTGTGATTCAGGCGCTGGCCGAAGAGACGGGCGGCTGCGTTTCCGACTCGCTGGAAATGGCCCGCTTCGGCAACGCCCATCCGGCCAAGACCGTGGTCGTTGCCGGCGTGAAGTTCATGGGTGAGACCGCCAAGATCCTCAACCCGGAAAAGCGCGTGCTGATGCCGACGCTCGAGGCGACCTGTTCGCTGGACCTGGGTTGCCCGGTGGACGAGTTTTCCGCGTTCTGCGATCAACACCCGGAGCGCACGGTGGTGGTGTACGCCAACACGTCCGCCGCGGTAAAAGCCCGGGCGGACTGGGTCGTCACTTCAAGCTGTGCGTTGGAAATCGTCGAGAGCCTGATGGACAACGGCGAGACCATCATCTGGGGCCCGGACAAGCACCTGGGGACCTACATCCAGCGCAAGACCGGTGCCGACATGCTGCTGTGGGACGGTGCCTGCATCGTTCACGAAGAGTTCAAGTCCAAGCAGCTTGAAGACATGAAGGCGCTGTACCCGGACGCGGCGATTCTGGTGCACCCGGAGTCGCCGACATCGGTGATCGAGTTGGCCGATGCCGTGGGTTCCACCAGTCAGTTGATCGCGGCGGCACAGAGCCTGCCGAACAAGACACTGATCGTGGCGACCGACCGCGGCATCTTCTACAAGATGCAGCAGCTGTGCCCGGACAAGGTCTTCATCGAAGCGCCTACGGCGGGTAACGGCGCGGCGTGCCGCAGCTGTGCGCATTGCCCGTGGATGGCGATGAACACCCTTGAGCGCACGCTCAAGGCGTTGAAGGAAGGCTCGAACGAGATATTTGTCGACCCGGCGCTGATTCCGCAGGCGATTCGCCCGCTCAAGCGGATGCTTGATTTCACTCAGGCTGCGCGGATGAAGCTGGCCGGTAACGCCTGATATTTGTCAGGTAAGTCGTAAAACTGTGGGAGCGAGCCTGCTCGCGATAGCGGTCTGTCAGTCATATCAATTTTGACTGATACACCGCCATCGCGAGCAAGCTCGCTCCCACAGTGGTATTCGTATGGCTGAATTACTTGGTCTTCTTCGGAATCCGCACCAGTTCGGTATTGGAGTAGATGTCATGCCAGCTGCGTTTCTGCTTGTCGAACAACGACCAGATGAACCCAAGGCCAACACACAGCAGCGAAGCAATCGACACCACAAAGCGCAGCAGCGCCTGCCACAGGCTGATGGATGAGCCGTCGGCGTTCTGCACGCGAATGCACCAGACCTGCATGCCCAGGGTCTGACCGGACCAGGTCCAGAATTTGGCGAAGAAGCCGAACAGTACGAACAGCAGGACCGTGGAAAGCAGGGGATCACCGTCCAGGGCGCCCGCTTCGGTCAGGGTACGCATCCTTTCCTCGCCGATGATCGCCATCTGGATCATCTTGTACACGCCGCTGGTGACGATCAGCAGGGCGGTGCACAGCAGGAAATCATAGAACATGGCTGCCAGGCGACGACCCAGGCCAGCGGCGGGGAAGTCGCCCTGGGGAGTAAGCAGGTGTTTCGACATGACAGGCTCTCGGCGAAAAAGAAGCCATTTTACGGATTTACGCGCACAAAAAAGCCCCTGATGTCAGCATCAGGGGCTTTTTCGTTACAGAAGATTAGGCTTCTGCTTGTACTTCGTCAGCCTGCATGCCTTTCTGGCCCTGCACGGCGATGAAAGTCACTTTCTGGCCTTCTTTCAGGCTCTTGAAGCCGTTGCCCTGGATGGCGCGGAAATGCACGAACAGATCCGGACCGCTTTCAGGAGTGATAAAACCAAAACCTTTCTCGTCGTTAAACCACTTGACGGTACCGCTCTGACGTTGGGACATTTCTTATTTCCTTTGACGCAAAAAATTAATGACAGTCTCCTTCTCATGAAAGAGTACTGGGGCTGGTTGCAGGAGAGTAAGAAGACGTCGAACGGGATGTAGCTAACTTGTAGGCTACTGCCCAGGTCACGATTCCAAGCGACCCATGCAAACACAGTGAACAAACTCTACGCCAACTACGGGAGAAAAAACAAGCCCTGTGAAGGCCCCGTATTTCCTCAGGTTGATGGCAAAGTCAGGCCACTAGTGGGTTCTTATACGCTAACGTTGTTCAAATGTTTTCGATCGTTATAAGCAAAGTTCATAATCGAAGCTTAGAGCCAAACAATGCACTATTTTATGGCGGTTGCGTTACACATTAGTGCACTGTTAACGCAACCGCGTTACTTATAGGAACATTCAATCAGCCGCGATAGTAGCGTTGCGGAACAAATGGCATTTTGCTTACAAGCAAAGGCACCTTTTTCCCACGGACAATCGCCCAAACGGGTGTGTCCATTGCGATGTAGGCGCTGTCGACATAACCCATGGCCAGCGGCCCGCCCAGGGTCGGCCCGAAGCCGCCGCTGCAGACGCTGCCGATGATGTCACCGGCTTCGTTGACGATCTCGGCACCCTCGCGCACCGGTGTGCGTTCCTGCGGTAACAGGCCGACGCGCTTGCGGCTGACACCAGCCTGTTGGTGGGCGAATACGGTTTCGGCACCCGGGAAACCGCCGGCACGTGCACCATCGGCACGACGTGGCTTGGAAATGGCCCACAGCAGGCTGGCTTCGATCGGGCTGGTCTCGGTGTTCATGTCGTGGCCATACAGGCACAGACCCGCTTCCAGGCGCAGGGAATCGCGGGCGCCAAGGCCGATGGCAGCCACTTCCGGTTCGGCCAGCAGGGCGCGAGCCAGGGCTTCGGCGTTGGCGGCAGGTACGGAAATTTCGAAACCGTCTTCACCGGTGTACCCCGAACGGCTGACAAAACAGTCCACGCCCAGCAGCTTGACGCGAGCGAACTGCATGAAGGTCATCTTCGCAACTTCCGGGGCCAGGCGTGCCAGCACGGTAACTGCTGCCGGGCCTTGCAGGGCCAGCAGGGCGCGTTCCTCGAACAGTGGCTCGATCGTGCACTGCTCACCGATGTGCTTGCGCAGGTGGGCCAGGTCCTGATCCTTGCAGGCGGCGTTGACCACCAGGAACAGTTCGTCGTTGCCCAGGTTGGCGACCATCAGGTCGTCGAGGATGCCGCCCGTCGCGTTGGTGAACATCGCGTAGCGCTGCATGCCCACCGGCAGGTCGATGATGTCTACCGGCACCAGGGTTTCCAGGGCCTTGGCGGCATTGGCGCCGGTCAGGCGGATCTGGCCCATGTGCGAGACATCGAACAGCCCGGCCTGATCGCGGGTGTGCTGGTGTTCTTTCATCACGCCCAGCGGGTATTGCACCGGCATGTCGTAGCCGGCGAACGGCACCATGCGCGCGCCGAGTTCGATGTGCAATGCGTGCAGCGGGGTTTGCAACAGTTGTTCGGTGGACATATTCAGCTCCTGAAGAAGGGTGCAGATGAGCGCGCATCAGCACTCGATAATGTTGACCGCCAAACCGCCACGGGCGGTTTCCTTGTATTTGCTTTTCATGTCGGCGCCGGTCTGGCGCATGGTGCGGATGACCTTGTCGAGGGAGACGAAGTGTTGCCCGTCGCCGCGCATGGCCATGCGCACGGCATTGATGGCCTTGACCGAGCCCATGGCGTTACGCTCGATGCAAGGCACTTGCACCAGCCCGCCAATCGGGTCGCAGGTCAATCCGAGGTTGTGTTCCATGCCGATCTCCGCGGCGTTTTCGACTTGTTGCACGCTGCCACCCAGCACTTCGCACAAGGCACCGGCGGCCATCGAACAGGCGACGCCGACCTCACCCTGGCAGCCGACTTCGGCACCGGAGATCGAGGCGTTTTCCTTGTACAGAATGCCGATGGCGGCGGCAGTGAGCAGGAATCGCACCACGCCGTCGTCATTGGAACCCGGGATAAAACGCATGTAGTAGTGCAACACCGCTGGAATGATCCCCGCCGCACCATTGGTGGGGGCCGTTACGACGCGCCCGCCGTTGGCGTTCTCCTCGTTGACCGCCAGTGCGTAGAGGTTGACCCAGTCGAGCACCGACAGCGGATCGCGCAATGCGGATTCCGGGTTCTTGCACAATTGTCGATGCAGCGCGGCAGCCCGGCGCTTGACCTTCAGCCCGCCAGGCAAGATGCCTTCGTTGCGGCAACCGGCGGCGACGCAGTCCTGCATCACTTGCCAGATTTTCAGCAGGCCGGCGCGGGTTTCCGCTTCCGGGCGCCAGGCGCTTTCGTTGGTCAGCATCACCTGGCTGATGGACAGCCCGTAGGTGGCGCAGTGGGCGAGCAGGTCCTTGGCACTTTTGAAGGGAAAGGTCAGGGGCGTGGCGTCTTCGACGATGCGGTCGGCGCCGGCGGCGTCTTCATCGACCACAAAGCCGCCACCGACCGAGTAGTACTCGCGGCTGCGGATCTGCAGGCCTGCTGCGTCGAAGGCGCGAAAAATCATGCCGTTGGGGTGATAGGCCAACGGTTTGCGAATCATCGCCAGGTGTTCTTTCTCGTTGAACGCAATGCTGTGTTCGCCGAGCAGGTTCAAGCTGCCGTTGCTGCGAATCTCTTGCAGGCGCGCGGCGACGGTTTCGGTGTCCACGGTGTCCGGGTGTTCGCCTTCCAGGCCGAGCAGCACAGCCTTGTCACTGCCGTGGCCCTTGCCGGTTGCACCGAGCGAGCCATACAGCTCGACTCTGACGCTGGTGGTTGCCGGCAGCAGCCCTTCACGGCGCAGGCCTTCGACGAAGCGCGCAGCGGCACGCATCGGGCCGACGGTGTGGGAACTGGAGGGACCGATGCCAATCTTGAACAGGTCGAACACGCTTAACGACATGGTGGTTCTCCGGTTTCTTGTTATAGGAATTCACGGAAGTTCAGGCTTGATGCGATCCTTGTAGGAGCTGGCAAGCCAGCTCCTACAAGGGCTTTGCGGTGTTCTTGAAATTGGGGCGAGTAAAACCCGCCCCCTCATTCGTTTAAGCGTAGCTTTCGATCGACGGGCAGGCGCAGACCAGGTTGCGGTCGCCGAACACGTTGTCGACACGACCGACCGGCGGCCAGTACTTGCCTTCGATCAGCGAGGCAACCGGGTAAACCGCTTGCTCGCGGCTGTACGGGTGCGACCACTCGCCCACCAGTTCCTTCGCGGTGTGCGGCGCGTTTTTCAGCGGGTTGTCGTCCTTGTCCAGGGTGCCGTTTTCCACTGCGCGGATTTCTTCGCGGATGCGGATCATGGCGTCGCAGAAACGGTCCAGTTCTTCCTTGGATTCGCTCTCGGTCGGCTCGATCATCAGCGTGCCGGCCACCGGGAACGACATGGTCGGGGCGTGGAAGCCGAAGTCGATCAGGCGCTTGGCGACGTCATCGACGCTGATGCCGCTGCTGTCTTTCAGAGGGCGCAGGTCAAGGATGCACTCGTGCGCCACCAGGCCGTTGCTGCCGGTGTACAGCACCGGGTAGTGCTCTTCGAGGCGACGGGAGATGTAGTTGGCGTTGAGGATCGCCAGCTGCGAAGCACGCTTGAGACCCGCGCCACCCATCATACGAATGTACATCCAGGTGATCGGCAGAATGCTCGCGCTGCCGAACGGTGCCGCGCACACGGCGCCTTCCTTGCGCTCCATGTGGGCGTGGCCCGGCAGGAATGGCGCCAGGTGCGATTTCACACCGATCGGGCCGACGCCCGGGCCGCCACCGCCGTGGGGGATGCAGAAGGTCTTGTGCAGGTTCAGGTGCGACACGTCGCCGCCGAACTTGCCCGGTGCGCACAGGCCGACCATGGCGTTCATGTTGGCGCCGTCGATGTACACCTGGCCGCCGTTGTCATGAATGATGCCGCAGATTTCGCGGATGCCTTCTTCGAACACGCCGTGGGTCGACGGGTAGGTGATCATCAGCGCGGCGAGGTGTTCGCGGTGCTCGATGGCCTTGGCGCGCAGGTCTTCGATGTCGACGTTGCCGCGGGCATCGCAAGCGGTCACGACTACGCGCATGCCGGCCATTTGTGCGGTGGCCGGGTTGGTGCCGTGGGCCGAAGACGGGATCAGGCAGATGTCGCGACGGTCTTCGCCACGGCTCTGGTGGTAGGCGCGAATCGCCAGCAGACCGGCGTATTCACCTTGCGAACCAGCGTTCGGTTGCAGCGAAACGGAGTCGTAGCCGGTGGCAGCGCAGAGCATCGCTTCCAGTTCGTCGGTCAGTTGCTGGTAGCCGGCGCTTTGCTCGGCCGGGGCGAACGGGTGCAGGGCGCCGAATTCGGCCCAGGTCACCGGGATCATTTCGCTGGCGGCGTTGAGTTTCATGGTGCACGAACCCAGCGGGATCATGGTGCGGTCCAGCGCCAGGTCTTTGTCCGCCAGTTTGCGCAGGTAGCGCATCAGCTCGGTTTCCGAGTGATAGCGGTTGAACACCGGGTGGCTGAGGATCGGCGACTGACGTACCAGCGCGGCCGGGATGGTGCTGGTGACCGAGGCAGCGAGGGCAGCGAAGTCCGGCAGGGTCTTGCCGTCGGACAGCAGGCTCCACAGGGCTTCAACGTCGGCCTGGGTGGTGGTTTCGTCCAGGGACAGGCCCAGACGCTCGCCATCGACCACGCGCAGGTTGATGCGTTGGGCGTGCGCCTTGTCGTGCAGGGCGGCGGTTTGCGCGCCGGTCTTCACGGTCAGGGTGTCGAAGAAGCTCGCTTGCTCGACGTTCAGGCCCAATGCGCTCAAGCCTTTGGCCAGGATCGCGGTCAGGTGATGCACGCGATTGGCGATCTGTGTCAGGCCTTTCGGACCGTGGTACACGGCGTACATGCTGGCGATGTTGGCCAGCAGCACTTGCGCGGTGCAGATGTTCGAAGTGGCTTTCTCGCGACGGATGTGTTGCTCGCGGGTCTGCATGGCCAGGCGCAGGGCCGGGTTGCCGAAACGGTCTACGGAAACACCGACCAGACGGCCCGGCATGTCACGCTTGAACGCGTCCTTGGTGGAGAAGTAAGCGGCGTGCGGGCCACCGAAGCCCAGCGGCACGCCGAAGCGCTGTGCGCTGCCGATGGCCACGTCGGCGCCGAATTCGCCTGGCGCGCTCAGCACGGTCAGGGCCAGCAGGTCGGCCGCCACGGCAACGAGGGCGTTGGCGGCGTGGAAGCGTTCGGTCAGTTCGCGGTAATCGAACACGTCACCGTTGCTGGCAGGGTATTGCAGCAGGGCGCCGAAGAACGGCGTCACGTCGGTCAGTTCGAGCTCGTCGCCAACCACTACGTCGATGCCCAGAGGCTCGGCACGGGTGCGCAGTACGTCGAGGGTCTGCGGGTGGCAATGCACGGAGGCGAAGAACTGGTGGCTGCCCTTGTTCTTGCTCAGGCGTTTGCAGAAGGTCATGGCTTCGGCAGCGGCGGTGGCTTCGTCGAGCAGGGAGGCGTTGGCGATCGGCAGGCCGGTGAGGTCGCTGATCAGGGTCTGGAAGTTCAGCAGCGCTTCGAGACGGCCCTGGGAGATTTCTGGCTGGTACGGGGTGTAAGCGGTGTACCAGGCCGGGTTTTCCAGGAGGTTGCGCAGGATCGGCGACGGCGTGTGGGTGCCGTAGTAGCCCTGGCCGATGTAGGTCTTGAACAGCTGGTTTTTAGTCGCGATCGACTTGATCAAGGCCAGGGCATCGGCTTCGCTCAGGCCGTCTTCAAGGCCAAGCACGCTGGTGCCCTTGATGCTGTCGGGAATCACGCTGGCGCTCAGGGCTTCCAGGGAGTCGAAACCGAGGCTGTTGAGCATGGCTTGCTCGTCACCGGCGCGCGGGCCGATGTGACGGGCGATGAATTCGTTGGCGGTAGTCAGATTGATCTGGGTCATGTCAGTGCTCCTCAGGCTTCGGCTTGGGCTTTGATCAGGCGGTCGTAGGCGTCCTGGTCCAGCAGTTGGGCGACAGCCGAGGCGTCGCTTGGCTGGAAGCGGAAGAACCAGCCTTCGCCCAGCGGATCTTCGTTGACCAGTTCAGGGCTGCTGTCCAGGGCCGGGTTCACTTCCAGCACTTCGCCGTCGAGCGGCATGTACACGCCGCTGGCAGCCTTGACCGATTCCACGGTGGCGGCTTCGGCGCCCTTGTCGTAGGACTGCAGCTCAGGCAGTTGAACGAAAACCACGTCGCCCAGGGCGTTCTGTGCGAAAGCGGTGATGCCGACCGTGACGCTGCCGTCAGCTTCGGTGCGCAGCCATTCGTGATCTTCAGTAAAACGCAACTCGCTCATGGAAACTCCTAAGGGGCCAGACTCGTCTGGTGGACGCGATTGAATGCTTGGGCAATGCCCTGGTTATGCAGGAGTACATAGCAAGAACGCGGCCAACCTTGGTTTTCTCGTTGTTGATCAATGATTTAGGTGGTTCTGACAAAGGTTGAAATTCATTCGCTGTAGCGAAATCGATACGTGATATGTCGAGGATAAAAGCCGAGGTGGATCAAAGCCTTGCACAGCCGTGATCGCAGAGGGGTGTAGCGATATCGTTCCGCTGTAGCGCTTTCAGTACAGGTGGAGGTCGTTTTCAGACGTGATTTGCCGATGCATGAACATTCACGACTGTAGGAGCCGGCTTGCTGGCGATGGCGATTTTGCGGACGCCATCGCCAGCAAGCCGGCTCCTACAGATCGGTGTTCATCCGCGTTTTCAGGCCTTGCCCGGAATCCCGTACTTGCGCAACCGATGGGCAATCGCCGTGTGGGAGGTTTGCAGGCGGGTCGCCAGTTGCCGGGTCGAGGGATAGCTGACGTAGAGTTTTTCCAGCAGGGTTTTCTCGAACTCGTCCATGGCCTGTTCCAGGCTGTCGACGTCATGGTCGCTCTGACGGGCCACCGAGGTACCGGCGATGTCGAGGTCGCCGATGTCCACCAGGCTGCTTTCGCAAATCGCCGCGGCGCGGAAGATCACGTTCTGCAATTGCCGCACGTTGCCCGGCCAGCGGTTGCCCAGCAGCGCCGGGTAGGTGCCCGGCGCCAGACGACAGATCGGGCGCTGGATCTGCGCACAGGCCTGTTGCATGAAGTAGCGGGCCAGCAACAGGATGTCCTGGCCGCGCTCGCGCAGGGGCGGTACTTCAACGTTGAGGACGTTGAGGCGATAGAACAGGTCTTCGCGGAACAGGCCTTCGCTGACCATTTTTTCCAGGTCGCGGTGGGTGGCGCTGAGGATTCGCACGTTGACCTTGACCTCACGGTCACCGCCGACCCGGCGAAAACTGCCGTCGTTGAGGAAACGCAGCAACTTGGCCTGCAGGTACGGCGACATCTCGCCGATTTCATCGAGAAACACCGTGCCCTGGTTGGCCAGTTCCATCAGCCCGGGCTTGCCGCCGCGTTGGGCGCCGGTGAAAGCACCGGGGGCGTAGCCGAACAGCTCACTTTCGGCGAGGTTCTCCGGCAATGCCGCGCAGTTCAACGCCAGGAACGGTGAACTGTGTCGGGCGCTGATGGCGTGGCAGGCACGGGCCACCAGTTCCTTGCCGGTGCCGGTTTCACCCTGGATCAGCAGCGGCGCGTCGAGGGCCGCCACCCGCTGGGCGCGCGCCTTGAGGGTGCGGATCACCGGGGACTCGCCGAGCAGTGCATCGAAACCTTCGGCGTGGTCATGGTGCAGCGCGGAAAGGCGCTCGCCGATGCGGTTCGGTTGATACAGCGTCAGCAGGGCGCCGGCGTCGGTGATCGGTGTAGCGTCGAGCAGGAAGGTCTGGCCGTTGACGGAGATTTCCCGCAGCGGCAGACGAAAGCCGTGTTCGAGCAGGGCGTCGAGCAAGGCCGGGTCGGCAAACAGGTCGGCGACGCTTTCACCGGCCGGCTCACGGCCATAGAGGGCGATCAAGGCCGGATTGGCCAGCAGCACCTTGCCGTCGCTGTCCAGTGCCAGCACCGGGTCGGTCATGGCCGCCAGCAATGCGTCGAGCTGCAAGTGCCGGCGCTGGCCGGGCAGGATGTCGACCACCGTCACCGCTTGCACGCCACGCACGCTGAACAGGGCATCGCGCAGTTCCTCGAGCACTTGCGGGCTCAGGGTCGGGGCGTCGATATAGACATTGGGCGGGACCATTTCCACCGCATCCAGGTTCAGATTGCGCCCGCCGAGCAGGGCCAGGACTTCCTGGGTGATACCGACGCGGTCGATGAAGCTGACGTGGATACGCATGGGGCGGTTTTGAGGTCTGCAGTGCGGAGGGTGGCGATTATGCCTTGGTGCGGGGCGGAAGGCGAAACCTGGTGGAGCGCCCACTGTAGGAGCCAGCCTGCTGGCGATGGTGTGTCAGCCGCCCCGTGGTGGCTGATACACCTTCGCGAGCAGGCTCGCTCCTACAGGAATGCCGGGTTATTCGAATTTCTCGAGATCTATCGGGTCGCCGGATTTCATATTCAGTTGCTGGCGGATGTCTTCGAACATCAGGTCGTAATGCTCGTGAGACGAACCAATGGCGATCTTCTCTTTGGGAATGCCGTATTTCTCGGCGATTTTCGTCACGTTGCTGGCGAAGTTGTAGGCCTCCTCCTTGGGCAGGAAGAAGGGCTCCTTCAGGTCCTTGCCCTCAATGCTGCCGTGCATGGTGAACTGGATGCCTTTTTCGCCCTTGTCGTTTTTGCTGACTTCATAGTCGACGTGCACGTTGTAGCTGACATCATCCGCGTTCAGCGCATGACGTTCGATATGCAAGTGGCCTGGCTCAAACATTGCCATAGACGTCTCTCCTCATGAGTAAGTAATGCCAGGCGTCGCGGTGCTGATACGAGTGCCGGCCGTACCTTGAACGATAGCTTCAATGTCCGCGAGCGAACCGATTACCGCCACTTTTCCAGTATGACGCGCGAATTCGCAGGCCGCCTGCACCTTCGGTCCCATGGAGCCGGCGGCGAAACCGAGCTTTTCCATTTCATCGGGGTGGGCCTGGGCGATGGCTTTCTGCGTGGGTTTGCCAAAGTCGATGAAGGCGGCGTTGACGTCGGTGGCGATCACCAGCAGATCGGCTTCCAGCTGTTCGGCCAGCAGCGCCGAGCACAGGTCCTTGTCGATGACCGCTTCGACGCCTTCGAGTTTGCCGGGCGAGGTGTACATCGTCGGAATGCCGCCGCCACCGGCGCAGATCACGATGCTGCCTTTTTCCAGCAGCCATTTGATCGGACGGATTTCGAAGATGCGCTTGGGTTTCGGGCTGGCGACCACGCGGCGGTATTTGTCGCCGTCCGGGGCAATTGCCCAGCCTTTTTCGGCGGCGAGTTTTTCCGCATCGGCCTTGCTGTAGATCGGGCCGATGGGTTTGGTCGGGTTCTTGAAGGCCGGGTCGTTGGCGTCGACTTCGACCTGGGTCAGCAAAGTCGCGAAGGGCACTTCGAAGTCCAGCAGGTTGCCCAGTTCCTGTTCGATGATGTAGCCGATCATGCCTTCGGTTTCGGCGCCTAGCACGTCTAGCGGGTAAGGGGTGACAGAGGTATAGGCCGCCGCCTGCAACGACAGCAGGCCGACCTGCGGGCCATTGCCATGGGCGATGACCAGTTGGTTGCCGGGATGGATCCCGGCGATCTGTTCGGTGGCGATCCGGATGTTGGCGCGCTGGTTGTCAGCGGTCATCGGTTCGCCCCGGCGGAGCAGGGCATTACCGCCCAGAGCAACAACGATACGCATGGTGCTAGTCCTTCTGAACAGAGGAAAGGCAAACAACTCGATCCCCTGTAGGAGCTGGCTTGCCAGCGATGGGATCACCGCGGTCTCTCTGAAACACCGAGGCGCGGCCATCGCTGGCAAGCCAGCTCCCACAAGGAGCCGAGTCAGCCGTTATAGGTCAGCCAGCGTCGACACCAGAATCGCCTTGATCGTGTGCATGCGGTTTTCCGCTTGCTCGAAGGCGATACAGGCCGGCGACTCGAACACGTCATCGGTCACTTCGATGCCGTTGCTCAGGTGCGGGTACTGCTCGGCGATCTGCTTGCCGATCTTGGTATCGCAGTTATGGAACGCCGGCAGGCAGTGCATGAACTTGGTGCGCGGGTTGCCGGTGGCTTTCATCAGTTCGGCGTTGACCTGATACGGCAGCAGTTGCTGGATGCGCTCGGCCCAGGCTTCGACCGGTTCGCCCATCGACACCCAGACATCGGTGTGGATGAAGTCCACGCCCTTGACCGCTGCTTTCGGGTCTTCGGTGAGGGTGATGCGTGCGCCGCTTTCTTCGCCGTACTGTTTGCAACGGGCGACCAGGTCGTCCGCCGGCCACAGGGCTTTGGGCGCGCAGATGCGCACGTCCATGCCGAGCTTGGCGCCGATCAGCAGCAAGGAGTTACCCATGTTGTTGCGCGCATCGCCGAGGTAGGCGTAGCTGATTTCGTGGATCGGCTTGTCGGCGTGTTCACGCATGGTCAGCACGTCGGCGATCATTTGCGTCGGGTGGTATTCGTCGGTCAGGCCGTTGAACACCGGGACGCCGGCGAACTTGGCC
Organism: Pseudomonas sp. S2_H10; assembly: GCF_054668285.1. Classification (NCBI taxonomy): domain Bacteria; kingdom Pseudomonadati; phylum Pseudomonadota; class Gammaproteobacteria; order Pseudomonadales; family Pseudomonadaceae; genus Pseudomonas; species Pseudomonas sp. S2_H10. The sequence continues at coordinate 2,311,832 of NZ_CP162754.1, read as the reverse complement.
AGTTCCTCGACGATTTCCTGCTTGAAGCCACGGTATTCGATGGCGTCGTACATGCGCCCGAGCACGCGGGCGGTGTCCTTCATGCTTTCCTTGTGGCCGATCTGCGAGGAGTTCGGGTCGATGTAGGTGACGTTGGCGCCCTGGTCATAGGCGGCTACTTCGAACGCACAGCGGGTGCGTGTCGAGGTTTTTTCGAAGATCAGCGCGATGTTGTTGCCCTTGAGGTGCTGCTGTTCGGTGCCGGTGTACTTGGCACGCTTGAGGTCGCGGGACAGGTCGAGCAGGTAGCGCAATTCGCGAGGGGTGTGGTGTTCCAGGCTCAGCAGATTGCGGTTATGGATATTGAACGCCATTTTGTATCTCCCAAGGTGAACAGGTTAGTAGTCAATCGGGTCGCGGATGATCGGGCAGGTCATGCAGTGGCCGCCGCCCCGTCCCCGGCCGAGTTCGCCGGCGCTGATGGTGATGACTTCCACGCCGGCCTTGCGCAGCAGGGTATTGGTGTAGGTATTGCGGTCGTAGCCGATGACCACGCCCGGTTCCACGGCCACCACGTTGTTGCCGTCGTCCCATTGCTCGCGTTCGGCGGCGAAGCTGTTGCCGCCGGTCTCGACCACGCGCAGGGCCTTGAGGTTGAGGGCCTGGGCCACGGTGTCGAGGAAGCTGGTGTCTTCGCGGCGGATGTCGATGCCGCCCGCCTTGCTCTCATCGGGACGCAGGGTGAAGGCGACGATCTGGTTCACCACTTCCGGGAAGATCGTGACGAGGTCGCGATCGCAGAAGCTGAACACGGTGTCCAGGTGCATCGCCGCGCGGGACTTCGGCAGGCCGGCAACAATGACTTTCTCGACGGCCTTGTTCTTGAACAGGTTCACCGCCAGTTGCGCAATGGCCTGGCGCGACGAGCGCTCGCCCATGCCGATCAACACCACGCCATTGCCGATGGGCATCACGTCACCGCCCTCGAGGGTGGCGTTGCCATGCTCTTGGTCCGGATCGCCGTACCAGATCTCGAAGTCGGCATTGGTGAACTCGGGGTGGAATTTGTAGATGGCGGTGGCCAGCAGGGTTTCCTGGCGGCGTGCCGGCCAGTACATCGGATTGAGGGTGACGCCACCGTAGATCCAGCAAGTGGTGTCGCGGGTAAACTGGGTGTTGGGTAGCGGCGGCAGGATGAAACTGGAGTTGCCGAGGAAGTCGCGGAACATCTCGATGACCTTGCCGCCGAAACTGGTGGGCAAGTCATCACCCGATACGCCGCCGATCAGGAACTCGGCGATCTTGCGCGGCTCCAGGCTGCGCAGCCACGAGGCGGTTTCGTTGATCAGGCCCAGGCCCACCGAGTTGGCGGTGATCTTGCGTTCCAGAATCCAGTCCAGGGCTTCGGGAATGGCGACGATGTCGGTCAGCAGGTTGTGCATTTCCAGCACATCGATGTTGCGTTCACGCATCTTGGTGACGAAGTCGAAGTGGTCGCGCTTGGCCTGGGCCACCCACAGCACATCATCGAACAGCAGTTCATCGCAGTTGTTCGGGGTCAGTCGCTGATGGGCAAGTCCCGGGGAGCAAACCATGACTTTGCGCAGTTTGCCGGCTTCGGAATGGACGCCGTACTTGACTTTTTCCGTGGTCATTTCAGTGATCCTCCAGATAGAAACAGAGCTATTACAGGGTCAGGAAGCCGTCATAGAGGCCGTAGGCCGCCACCACGGCACCGACGACCACCGCAGCGAAAACCAGCTTCTCGACGTTGGTGAAAACCGGTTTGTCGATCTCCCGCTTGGCCTTGGCGAACAGGATCACGCCGGGGGCGTAGAGCAGGGCCGAGAGCAACAGGTATTTGGTGCCGCCGGCGTACAGCAGCCAGATCGCATAGATCAGGGCCACGGCGCCGATGATCAGATCCTTGCGCCGCTCGCCGGGCGCGCCTTCGTAGCTTTCACCACGCACCGCCAGCAGCAGTGCATAGGCCGCCGACCACAGGTAGGGCACCAGGATCATCGAGGTGGCGAGGTAGATCAGCGACAGGTAGGTGCTGGCCGAGAACAGCGTGATGACCAGGAAAATCTGCACCATGGCATTGGTCAGCCACAGGGCGTTGACCGGCACGTGGTTGGCGTTTTCCTTGCGCAAAAACGCCGGCATTGTGTGGTCCTTGGCGGCGGCGAACATGATCTCCGCGCACAGCAGCACCCACGACAGCAATGCCCCCAGCAGCGAGATGATCAAACCGACGCTGATCAGCACCGCGCCCCAGTGACCGACCACGTGTTCCAGCACGGCGGCCATGGACGGGTTCTGCAGCTTGGCCAGTTCCGGCTGGGTCATGATCCCCAGCGACAGCACGTTGACCAGTACCAGGAACAGCAGCACGGTGACGAAGCCGATCACCGTGGCCTTGCCCACGTCGCTGCGTTTTTCCGCCCGGGCCGAAAAGATGCTCGCGCCTTCTATGCCGATGAACACCCATACGGTGACCAGCATCATTTTGCGCACCTGGTCCATCACGCTGCCCAGGTCCGGGTTCTTCAGGCCCCAGATGTCGGCGGTGAAGATGTCCAGTTTGAAGGCGAACAGCGCAATCAACATGAACAGCAGCAGCGGCACGATCTTGGCGACCGTGGTCACCAGGTTGATGAACGCGGCTTCCTTGATGCCTCGCAGCACGAGGAAATGTACGGCCCAGAGCAGCACCGAGGCGCCGATCACGGCGGCGACCGTATTGCCCTCGCCAAATAGCGGAAAGAAGTAACCAAGCGTGCTGAACAGCAGGACGAAGTAACCGACGTTGCCCAGCCAGGCGCTGATCCAGTACCCCCAGGCGGACGAAAAACCCATGTAGTCGCCGAATCCGGCCTTGGCGTAGGCGTAGACCCCGCCGTCCAGGTCGGGCTTGCGGTTGGCCAGGGTCTGGAACACGAAGGCCAGGGTGAGCATGCCGACGGCGGTAATCGCCCAACCGATCAGTACGGCGCCGACATCGGCACTGGCGGCCATGTTCTGTGGCAGGGAAAAGATCCCGCCACCAATCATCGAGCCGACGACTAATGCAACCAGTGCACCGAGTTTGAGTTTTCCGGGGGCTTCAGACATTGCATGACTCCAATGCAGGAGAAGAGAGGCAACAGATTATTCTGTTGGCTATCCGATCAGCTGACTTAGATCACTAAATGAGAGCGCTCCCGGTTTTTTGGCGGAGTGCCATCACTTATAAGTCTTATGTCTGTAATGCCTGATATAGAGGCCTTTGCTGGTTTTTCAAGGTCTTTTCAATATTTGTTTCGAATTATGACGCTAGTTTGTTTTTCAAAATCTGCAAGTTTTATTCATGCATTTTTTGGACAGATTTGATGTATTAAAAGTATGTATAAAACAAACGAATATATCCGCGTTGCGATAGCCGTTTTGTGCAAGTAAAAAGACGTCAGTTGGCGTTATCCAATAAACGTTATTACTCTTCAACCGTTTAGTTGACGCCCGATATGTGACGATCTCGCGGCAGTGCCGCCCCGGAAAATGGAGATGCAATGATGTCGCAATCACCGAACAAGCTTCGCCTGAGCGCGTTGATCGCGTTGGTGGTGGGTTCGATGATCGGTGGCGGGATCTTTTCCCTGCCGCAGAACATGGCGGTCCAGGCTGACGCCGGTGCGATCCTGATCGGCTGGGCGATCACCGCGGTGGGCATGCTGACGCTGGCCTTCGTGTTCCAGACCCTGGCCAACCGCAAGCCGGAGCTGAACTCCGGCGTGTACGCCTACGCCAAGGCCGGGTTTGGCGACTACATGGGGTTTTCATCCGCCTGGGGCTACTGGATCAGTGCCTGGCTGGGCAACGTCGGCTACTTCATCTTGCTGTTCAGTACCCTCGGCTATTTCTTTCCGGTCTTCGGCGAAGGCAACACACCGATTGCCATCGCCTGCGCTTCGGTGTTGCTGTGGACCGTGCATTTTGTGGTGATGCGCGGGATCAAGGAGGCCGCGTTCATCAACCAGGTGACCACGGTGGCCAAGATCGTGCCGCTGATCATGTTCATCGTGATTGCCGCCGTGGCATTCAAGGCGGACATCTTTACCCTCGATATCTGGGGGCGCAACAACCCGGAATTCGGCAGCGTGATGGACCAGGTCCGGCACATGATGCTGGTCACCGTGTTCGTGTTCATCGGCATCGAAGGCGCCAGTGTCTATTCGGCCCGGGCAGAGAAACGGTCCGACGTGGGCCGGGCGACGGTGATCGGGTTCGTTGGGGTGTTGGCGCTGCTGGTGCTGGTGAACGTGCTGTCGCTGGGGATCATGTCCCAACCGGAACTGGCGAAACTGCAGAACCCCTCGTTGGCGGCGGTGCTGGAACACATCGTCGGCCCCTGGGGCGCGTTGCTGATCAGCGTCGGCCTGGCGATTTCGTTGTTGGGGGCCTTGTTGTCCTGGGCGCTGCTGTGCGCCGAAATCCTCTTTGCCACGGCGAAAGACAAGACCATGCCGGCCTTCCTGACCAAGGAAAACGCCAACCATGTGCCGGTCAATGCGATGTGGCTGACCAACTCGATGATCCAGTTGTTCCTGCTGATCACGCTGTTTTCCGCCGGCACCTACACCAGCCTGATTTATCTGGCCTCTTCGATGATTCTGGTGCCGTACCTGTGGTCGGCGGCCTATGCGGTGTTGTTGTGCGCACGGGGCGAAACCTACCAACAGGCGCCCGTCGAGCGCACCAAGGATCTGCTGATTGGTGGCATCGCCCTGGTCTACGCGGTGTGGTTGCTGTATGCCGGCGGCCTGAAGTATCTGCTGTTGTCGGCGTTGCTGTATGCGCCGGGCGTGATCCTGTTTGCCAAGGCGCGTCATGAGCAGGGCATGCCGCTATTCACGGCTATCGAGAAAGGTATTTTCACCGCTGTCATCAGCGGCGCCGGGCTGGCGGCTTATGGGTTGTATAGCGGGTTGCTGAATCTGTGAAGGTGTTGCTGGCGTATCAACCACCCTATGACTGGCCGGCGATGCTGGGGTTCTTGTCGGCGCGGGCGATTACCGGGCTGGAAACCGTGGTCGACGGCGTGTATTCGCGCAGCATCGGTTTGAACGGTGCCTGCGGTACGTTCTCGATCCAGCCGGCCACCGCCGATGCCCTTGAGTTGACCCTGGACTTTCCAGAGCCGGGCGCCGTACCTGCAGTCGTCGCAAGTGTGCGGCGAATGTTTGATCTGGACGCCGACCTGTCCACGATGCATCGGCACCTGGCGGTTGATCCGCTGCTGGCGCGGCTGATTGCCGAGCGCCCCGGGCTGCGTGTGCCGGGGGCGTGGGATGGCCTGGAACTAGCGATCCGCGCGGTGTTGGGGCAGCAGATTACGGTGGTGGCGGCAATCAGGCTGGCGGGCAAACTGGTCGTGCAGTACGGCACGCCGTTTCATTCACGATTGCCGGGGGTGACCCATGTGTTTCCCGAGGCCGGGGTTCTGGCGGGTGCGGATCTTGCCGCGTTGGGCATGCCGAAAAGCCGGGGCCGGACGTTGTCGGGCGTGGCTCAGGCATTGCTCGACGATCCTCGATTGTTTGAGCCCGGTCGGGAGGGTGGCGTAGCGCGGTTGCTGGCGTTGCACGGGATTGGTGACTGGACGGCGCAGTACATCGCGCTGCGGCAGTTGCGGGAGATGGATGGATTTCCCAATGGCGATGTCGGGCTGATCAATGCGTTGGCGGCGCTGGAGGGTGGGCCGGTGACGGCCAGGCAGCTATTGGCGCGAGCCGAAACCTGGCGGCCTTTTCGTGGGTATGCGGCGCAGTTATTGTCGACTTCGTTGAGTCGGGTGGATTGAGCTGATCCGGAATGTGTACTGGCAGTCCTGGCGCCATCGCGGGCAAGCCCGCTCCCACAGGTTTTGCGCAGATCCCTGTAGGAGCTGGCTTGCCAGCGATGACGATCTGACGGTCACCACTGCGCGCGATGTGAACCCAAATCAGTTGCTGGCAATGTCCATTGCAAAGGTGTTCCCGTCATCTTGAGCGGCGCATGCAAGCGATGCGCCGGCCCCCACGGCGTCTGCTCCACGATCAAACCCTGATCCTGCGCATCTTCCCCGCGCAAAGCCTCATCCGGCCCCGGTCCAGACTCGATCAACAACTTCGCCGTGCGCGCCAACGACAATCGCGCCGAGCCTCCAGCACCGTCGTTCAACCGCTGCGCCAGCAACCGGATCGCACTGGCCGCCATCAAATACCCGGTGGCGTGATCGAGGGCCTGCACGGGCAGTGGTGTCGGCTTGTCGGCACCTTTGCAGCGCATGCCGGCTTCGGCGATGCCGCTGCTCATCTGCACCAGGCTGTCGAAGCCCCGACGGTTGTGCCAGGGGCCGCTCCAGCCGTAGGCATTGAGGCAAATATCAATCAAGTTCGGGTTCATGGACCGGCGCTCATTCACGCCGAAGCCAAGTCGCTCAAGGGCATCGGCACGATAGCCATGCAGCAGAATGTCGGCATCCTTGAGCAGGCATTCGAATACGCCGCGGTCGGTCTTGTCGTGCAGATCAAGACGCGCGCAGCGTTTTCCCAAGGTGACTTCCGGCACCACCCCCGGCTCGTTCCAGGTCGGCGGATCGATGCGCAGGACATCGGCGCCGAGGCCCGCCAGAAAGCGGCTGGCGACAGGGCCGGCGAGCACCCGGGTCAAGTCCAGCACCTTGATGCCGGCCAGTGGCCGAGCGATCGAGCCTGTCCACGGTGTGCGGCTTTGGCTTGAGTGGCTGGCAAATTGAACCAAGGGCTCGGCATTTACCGCCTGGCCCTGAGGATGGGTCTGCCATTGATCCCAAGTGCGCATTTCGGCGGCGCAACCACCGGCATCGACCACCGCTTGTTCCAGCTCGCTTTTCGCCCATAACGCCACTTTGCCGGCCATCGCTGCGCGGTCGGTACAGGCACCGAGCACGCGTTCGGCAGCGGCGCGGTGATGGGGCGCGTTGGTGTGCAGGCGAATCCAGCCATCGCGGGTGGCGTAGTCACCGGCCACCGGATCCCACAGTGGTGGAACGCTCCAGCCGAGCGGACGAATCGAGGTGGCGAACCAGAACGATGCCAGGCGCCGGTCAACTTCAAGGTCGGGCAGGTGCCCGGTTTGCTGGTGCAGCAGTTCGCTGGCGGCCTGGCCGGCGGCAGCGATGCTGGCGCAGGCCAGGTCCGTGACGGCAAACGCCGAGGGCAGGGCGCCGCTGGAGGTGAATGGAATCGGGGTGTGAGGCAAACCGAGTGCGGCTTGAATGGACGTGAGCAGATCAGTCATCGAAGGGCTCTCCGGAGCGAGAGGCCGAGCATAGACCAAAAAAACCGCAGTCCAGATGGATTCCTTTGTAGGAGCTGGCTGTCAGCGATGGCGGACTGGCTGAAAGACCGCTATCGCTGGCAAGCCAGCTCCTACAAGGGGCGGCGGGGTTATACGCGGAACTGATCCATCAACTTCATCTGGTGGGTGGTCAGGGCGTTGAGCTGGCTGCTGATCTGCGCCGACTCGGTGGCCTGGCCGGTCAGGGTTTCGGTGACGGTGCGGATCGCCGAGACGTTGCGGTTGACCTCTTCGGCCACCGCGCTTTGCTGCTCGGCGGCGCTGGCGATTTGCAGGTTCATGTCGCTGATCACGGTGACCGCGTCGCTGATCTTGCCCAAGGCCTGGACCGCCTGCTGGATCTGCCCGGCGTTGCTGTGGGCCTGGGTCTGGCTTGAATGCATGGTGGCGACCACGCCACGGGTGCCGGACTGGATGCGTTCGATCACCAGGCGAATTTCTTCCACCGAGTCCTGGGTACGCTTGGCCAGGTTGCGCACTTCATCGGCGACCACCGCAAAGCCACGACCGCTTTCACCGGCGCGGGCCGCTTCGATCGCTGCGTTGAGGGCCAGCAGGTTGGTTTGTTCGGCGATGCTGCGGATCACCTCCAGCACCGAGCCGATCTGCTCGCTGTTGACCGCCAGGGCTTCGACTTCGGTCACGGCCTTGCTGACTTCGTCGGCCAGTTGATTGATATCGCGGGTGCTGCGCTCGATGATCTGCATGCCATCGCGGGCCGACTGGTCGGCGCCTTTGGCTGCACTCGCCGCGTTGGATGCGCTGTTGGCGACATCGTGGGCGGTGGCGCTCATTTCGTTGGACGCGGTGGCGACCTGGTCGATTTCGCGGAACTGCACTTGCATGCCTTCGCTGGTCTGGCGGGCGATTTCCGACGACTGATCGGCCGTGCCACGGGCATCGGTGATGCTTTGCTTGATCTGCGCGATGGTCGGTTGCAGCTTGTCGAGGAAGCGGTTGAACCAGCTCACCAGTTCGCCCAGTTCGTCCTTCTTGCTGTAGTGCAGACGCTGGGTCAGGTCGCCGTCGCCACTGGCAATCGCCTTGAGCATGTCGGCCACGCTGTTGATCGGACGGGTCACGCCCGACGCGGTGAGCCACATCAGCAGCAGACCGAGCACACCGGCGATCACCGCCACCGACAAGGCCTTGATCGTGCCAATTTGCTGGGCATCGTCGAGCACCGCCTGCAGCTTCACCGAGTCGGCCAGCAGCACTTGCTTGGGCAGGTCGATCACCACGGCCCAGGCCTTGGCATCGGCGATCGGGCTGACCGGGTACACCGCACGGATCAGGTCGCCTTGCTGGAGAATCTTCGGTGCACCGCTGCCGAGCAATTGCAGGATGTCCTTGCCATCCGCACCCAGGGTGTCGCCGATGCTCTTGCCGACTTTGCCAGCATCGACACTGTAGGCGGCGAGCACGCCAGTGCCGGAAACGATGAGCATGTGCCCGGCACTGTTGAACAGGTCGCGCTGGGAGTCGACCGCCGCCGCTTGCAGGGCGTCGAGGGCGATGTCGATACCGACCACGCCGATGGACTTGCCGTCCACCAGCAGCGGAACGGAAATGGTGGTCATCAACACTTCCTTGTTGCCGACGGTATCGGCGTACGGGTCGAGCAGGCAGGTGCGCTTGCTGTCCCGCGGGCAGGTGTACCAGACGTTGTACGGCGTGCCGCTGAGGTTCAGGGTGGTCTTGGTCATGTCCTCTTCGACCATGATCGTGTTCAGCGTTTCGCCACCGGCACGGCTGAAGTAGGTGGCGAAACGACCGATTTCGTTGGACTGACGCGCGGCGTCATCGACGAACTCGCTGTCCTTGCCATCCAGGCCGTTGGGCTCGAACGCCAGCCAGATGCCCAGCACTTTGCCGTTGCGCTCGAAGGCGGTTTTCAGGCTCTGGTTCAACTCTTCACGCAACGCACCGGGCGCCATCTCGCGCTGGGTGGCCATGGTGCGCATGTCCTTGATCTGGTCGGCCAGGGCGGTCACCACCGTCAGGGTTTCGCCGAACGTCTTCTGCACCCGCACCGCTTGCTCGGCGGCCTTGGCCTGAAGCAGGTCCTGCACACTGGCGGTGAGCATCCTGCTGCTGGAATCGTTGACCAGGTCATCGTTCTGATTGGTCTGGTAAATGTTCATGCCCACTATCAAGGCGACTACGCCCAGCAGGCACAGACCGGACAGCAGGACGATTTTCAGGCGGATGGACAGTGAGTCGAACATAGGGCGAACTCGCGAATGGATGAAGTGTTGGCTGTGGGCCGTTGCGGCTCACTCGCTAAATCCATTTAGCGCCGATCAATGCACATCGGCGTGGCGTTGAGGTTACATGAGGGGCAACCCGACGAACGGTAGTGGTTGAACGTTTGCGCAGAAAAATGTGCCGGAAAGTGCTTTAAAACGAGGAAAAATCGCGGAGTTATTCAGGTGGCTTGCGGCAGTGATTCCGGCCTCGACCAGATCCACAGGTTGCCCAGCCCCATCCCGGCAATCGCCAGGTAAATCGGCCAGCCGTGATCGAGCATCACCAGCATCAGACCGGCACACAACAGCATGCTGACCGTGGCGCTGATTTTTGCCCTACGCGCGATGATCTTGCCGTTGCGCCAGTTATGGAGGATGGGGCCGAACAGCCGGTGGTTTTCCAGCCAGGCACTCAGGCGCGGCGAGCTGCGGGTGGCGGCCCAGGCGGCCAGCAGGATGAACTCGGTGGTTGGCAGACCGGGAATGACGATCGCGATCAGGCCGATGCCCAGGCTGACGTAGGCGAGCAGGCCGAAGAGGAGGCGGGAGAGTTTTGAGGATGCGGGCATGGGCTCAAGGCGGCACGTGAGGAATCGAAATCTTGCAGGCTTACGAAGTCACCTGTGGGAGCGAGCTTGCTCGCGATAGCGGACTGACTTTCAAAAAACCTGTCGACTGATACTCCGCCATCGCGAGCAAGCTCGCTCCCACAGGGGCAGTGGTGTGTCAGGCAGCTTCGGTAGCGTAAGCCTGCTCCAGCAACACGGTAAAACGGTTGAACGCGTCGACGGCGCCTTTTTCCACTTCGGCTTCTTCCTGGGCGCTGAACTCAAGGCCGTCCAGGGTCTTGACGAAGCTCTTCCAGCCTTCCGCGCGGCCGCCGGCCGGTTCGCCGAGGTGACGGGCGCCAAAGGTTTCGCTCAGGCCGAGGCCGACGGCGCGCTTGATCAGGAAGGCGGCGCCGAGCTTGGAGCCTTCGGAGACGAAGATCCAGCCCAGGGCCTGGGCCTTGGTCGGGTTCTTCAGTGCACCGGCGACCGGCGCCGGTACGTCGGTGTCCAGGTCCGCCAGGTCGGCCTTGGCCGCGTCGGCACGGCAGCGGGCCGGCAGGTCCGGGACGATGGCGGTCAGTTCGGCATCGTTGTACAGCGAGACCAGTTCCGACTGGAACAGGTACTGCGCCACCACGAAGCGGGCGAAGTTGGCCTGGGTTTCAAAGGGGGAGTGGGCCTTGACCAAGGCATCGAGCTTGGTGTGCGGCTCGTTGGTGATCTGGTTCAAACGCTGGGAACGCAGGCTGGAGCGTTGTGCGGTGTCCTGGGTGGTCATGGCAATTCCTTGGGGGGAAGAAGAGGCGCTTGGTAACGAGACGAACAAGAAGGCGCCGGACAGTAAAAAATCCTCGCCGGACGGTTTCAATTCACCGCCCGGCGGGATGGCCGGATCAGATATCCCAGATCAGGTTGACCGCGAAGTTGCGACCCGGCTGGGTCAGGCGGTCGAGGTTGGCCGGCTGGGTCACCGAGGCTTCGCCGACGCTGTCGTAGCCGCGCACGTCATCCCACAGCCAGTACTTTTTGTCGGTCAGGTTGTAGACGCCGCCGCTGACGGTCACATCGTCGGTCACCTTGTAGAACGCGCTCAGGTCCAGGATGCCGAAGCCCGGGGTCTTGAACTGGGTGCTGGTGCCGTCCGGGGTCTTGAAGGTGCTGCTGTCGACGCGGTCCTTCTTCTTCACCAGCGTCCAGCTGAGCAAGCCACCGTAGGTGTCCTGGTCGTAGCCGAGGCCGAACACGCCGGTCAGCGGGTTGACGCTGTTGAGCGGCTCGCCCGAGTCGTCGTTGCGACCGTAGGCATAGGCCACCGAACCCTGGGTGTAGAGACCTTGCGGCGCACCGAAGACGTCGAGGTTCAGGCGACCCTTGACCTCGGCACCCTTGATGGTGGCGTGTTTGATGTTGTTGCTCTGGAACGTGGTCTCGGTGTAGCCCGGAGTGATGGCGTTCTCGTCGATGAAGTCTCGGTATTTGTTGTAGAACACGGCTACGTCAAACGAGCCCTGCTCGAAGTTGCCGCGCAAACCTGTCTCGTAGCTTTTGCTCTTTTCCGGTTCGAGGTCCGGATTAGGCGCGACCTTATAGCCGCCAGCGATGTTTTCGAAACGACCGTACAACGCCTTGGCGGTCGGGGTGCGGAAGCCTTCGGCGTACTGGCCGTACCAGGTGTAGTGGTCGTTGAAGCTATAGGTGGTGCCGAACTTCGGCGACAGGCGATGCCAGGTCTTGGTCTCGTCACTCACGCTGCCGTTGCGGCTCTGGTCGGCGGTGGCCAGGAACTCTTCGGTGATGTGCGGTTTGAGCTCGGTGTAGTCGTAGCGCGCACCGGGCAGGAAGGTCCAGTTGCCCCAACTGATCTGGTCCTGGGCGAACAGGCTGTAGCTATTGATGGTCGGGTCTGGGAAATCACTGGCGGGTGTCAGTGTGTCGGTGGCGCTAGGGGCACCAATGACCCGGCAGGATCCGGCTACGGTCAGGCAGGTGCCGGAACCGGTACGCAGGCCGGTGATTTTGTCCTGCTTGATGGTGGTGCCATAGGTGACGAGGTGCTCGGTGTCGGCGATGGCAAACGACTTGTCAGCCTGGGCATCGAATACCCATTGGCGATCCTTGTAGTTGGTATCGCGGTTACGCAGCACGGTTCGTGACGGCGGCGCGTAGATTTCCTCGGTGCTCTGGTCGGTCTTGGCGATCTGGTAGTTCAGCGTCCACTTGATGTTGTCAGCCAGTGCGCTGTCCAGGCCGAAGCTGTGTTCCAGGCCAAAGCGTTCGCGGGTGATCGTGTCGTTACCGGTACGGGACTTGTAGTAGCCGAAACCGCGTCCGGCATTGAACGGGCCGCCCACTGCGCTCAATTGATTGGTGTCGCGGTCGTCCTTGTAATGCTCGTAGGTCAGGCCCAGGCGCGCGTCGTCGGCGTAATCCCAGCCCAGCTTGGCCAGCACGCTGGTGGTGCGAGCGTCCTGGGGGTTGGCCTCGGTACGGTTCAATCCGGTACCGCCGGTTTCGCCATAGGAATCTGTTTCATGACCGTTGCGCTGACTGAAGTGCAACAGGCCATCGAACTCGCCGGTGCGACCGGCGACGGTGCCGGACGTCAGCCAGCTTTCGTCGGCGGAGCTGTAGCCGGTTTTCAGGCGTGCGCCAACATCCTTGCCCGGTTTGATGATGTCGTCGGCGTCCAGCGTGTAGTAGCTGACGGCGCCGCCAATGGCATTGCTGCCGTAGAGAACGGAGGCCGGGCCGCGGAGGATTTCCACACGCTTGACGATTTCCGGGTCGACATAGTTGCGGTTGGTTTGGGCATAGGGGCCGTTGAAGAAACCGTCGGGCACCTGCACGCCATCGACCTGGGTCAGCACGCGGTCGCCATCGATGCCGCGAATGTTGTAACCAGTGATGCCGGCGCGCTGGCCTGCGCCACCTACCGATACACCGGGTTCGTAGCGCACCAGTTCCTTGATGGTATTGACGTTGTTGCGGTCCAGATCTTCTCGCGAGTAGACAGAGACCGTGCTCGGCACGCTGCTCACGGACTGTTCGTTACGGGTGGCGCTGATGGTCACCTGATCCAGATTGAGGGCGCTGCCGACACTGCGCTTTTCCAGCACGATGCTGTTATTGCCCAGTTTGCGATAGCTCAGGTTGGTCCCCACCAACAGGCGATCCAGGGCTTTTTCCGGCGACAGGGAACCGCGTACGCCCGGCGAGGCCACACCCTGCGCCAGCTCCGACGACACACCGACCTGCCAGCCCGTCACGGCGGTAAAGGCATTGAGTGCCGACACCAGTGACTGCTGGGGAATGGCGAACGCGTAGTCGCCCATTTTGCGGGTCGACGGTTCGGCGGCGGTGGCGGCCATCAGCGGTGCGGTGCCGGCCATCAGGATGGCAGCGGTCAGCAGCGACAGCACGCGGGAAGGTGAAGGGGCTGGGCGGGTGAGGCGAGAGGACATCGATAGCGCTCCGTGTCGCACGAATCTTTATAGGTGCTGATTGGCATCCTGAGATGCGAATCAATTGCATTGGCTATAACGAGACGTACGGGATTTGCCTATCGAGTAAAAATAATTCTCATTCAGTTCAAGATGACCAGCGCCGGGAATTCCTGCAGCCGGGCCGAGGTAATGTGGGCCAGGGAGCGAACCACGTCCAGCGGCTGATCGAGGCGATAGTTGCCGGTCACGGTGACGTCGGCCAGTTGTTCGTTGTTGTTGATGATCCAGCCCGGGTAGTAGCGGCGCAGTTCGGCCAGCACCTGGTTCAACGGGCAGTTCTCGAAAACCAGGCGCCCCTGGACCCACGCCAGCTCGGTGGCGGCATCCAGCTTGGCCGGGCGGTCGAAGCCGTTGGGGCCGATGCGAATGCTTTCCCCGGCGGACAGGCGCACCCGCGCATCGTCACGGGTGGCCCGCAAGTCGACATCCCCGCGTTGCACCCGCACTTGCGCCACGCCATCGAGGTAGCGCACGGCAAACGCGGTATCGCGAACGGTGGCCGTGACCGGGCCGGCGTCGATTTCCAATGGCTGGCCGCGATTGGCCTGCACTTCGAAAAACGCTTCGCCCTGATACAGGCGGGCAACACGTTGTTGATCGTTGATGGTGCTCGAGAACGCCGAATTGGTATTGAGCAGGACCCCGGAACCGTCCTCCAGTTGCAGGCGCTGGCGCTCGCCGACCACGGTCAGGTGATCGGCCTGCAGGCGCATCGGCAAGTTGCTGAAACTGAACAGGCCGAGCAGCAGCACGGCGGCAGTGGCCAGCGGTTTCCAGTGCGGGCGCAGGCGAGTGAGGACGGTGATTTTCGCGGGACGGGCAGCCAGGCTTTGCGCGCATTTCGCCACTTGCGGGCCGTCCCAGATCGCCTGGGCCTTGGCGAAGGCCTGGGCATTGAGCGGGTCGGCATCGAGCCAGACATGGAATTGGCGGGTCTGCTCCTCGTCGGGACTGCCGAGCACGATCAGCCAGTCCAGGGCCTGGTCCATCGCGCTAGCGGAGTCCTGCGCCGATGAAGGCTCAGGGGAGCGGTGGTTGTCCGTCACGGTGTTTCCTCGGCAGTGTCTGTGCACGGCTGTTTTTTTTAGTGAAACGTAAAAAGTGGGCCAAGGGTAGCAAAGCCCGATGACCAGCGCAGTCGGTCAAGGTCAGCGCAAGATCCTGGCGCTCAATTGGCGTTCAGGCGTTCGGCAACCCCGATGCAGATCGACATGATCAATTTGAGTTCTTTCTGCACGGTACTGAGGGACACACTCAACTCGTCGGCGATTTCCTGGTAGCTGTGTCCGTGCAGGCGGCTGAGGATGAAAATCCGCTGTTGGCGGTCGCTGAGTTCACTGAGGCTCACGTTCAGGCGCTCCAGCAATTGTTCGGCATGGGCGGCGTCTTCGGCGCTGCTGGTGGGGGCGGCGATGCTGTGCACCACCTCCTGCGGCACGTCGTCGACCATGGTGCGCGAGTGGATGCGCCGCGCGCGCAGATGGTCCAGCGCCAGGTTGCGCGCCGTCTGGAAAACAAAGGGCTCGAGATGATCGATGGCCCGTTCGCTCAATGCACGGGTCACCCGCAGGTAGGTTTCCTGCAGGAGGTCTTCAGCGGTACTGTGATTGTTGACCATCCGTTCCAGCGTACGCAGCAGGGAGGTGCGCTGGGTGAGGAAAACGTGATTGAAGCGCGACTGACTCACGGGAGGACCTGATCCATTTCGAGCGAATGATAATGCTTATCATCCACCCGAGTGGTCAAGTATTGATTTGTGAAGGTTTAAGCGCGTCCCTGCAAATAGCTCGCGTAATCGGGAATCCGATGGCTGTGCGCCTGGTCCATCAACGGGCTGCTGATGAGGTAGTCGGCGCTGCATTCGTTGCACGCCACCGGGATGTTCCAGACCGCCGCGACCCGCAGCAACGCCTTGATATCCGGGTCGTGGGGCTGGGGTTCGAACGGGTCCCAGAAAAACACCAGCATGTCGACCCGTTGCTCGGCGATCTGCGCACCGAGCTGTTGGTCGCCGCCCAGCGGACCACTGATCATGCTCTGCACGGGCAGGTCGAGGCGTTGTTGCAACAACAACCCCGTGGTGCCGGTGGCGACCAGATCATGCCGGGCCAGTTTGTCTTTTTGCCGTTCGGCCCAGTCCAGCAGGAACACCTTGCAGTGGTCATGGGCAACCAGGGCGATACGCTTGCGCGCCGCCAGGGTCTTTTGCGTAAAGCTGATGCCGATCATGGGTTGTTCCACAGGCGATTTGCGCGGGTGATTGCGAGGACGCCATCGCCAGCAAGCCGGCTCCTACAAGGTTGACGATTTCTGTAGGAGCCGGCTTGCCGGCGATGGCGATTTTGCAGACGCAGAATTACTCGGCGTTGCACAGCGCCAGGCAGTTATCGAGCATGCGGTTGGAGAAGCCCCACTCGTTGTCATACCAGGCCAGGACCTTGAGCAGCTTGCCGCTGGATTTGGTGTGGTTGGCGTCGAAGATCGACGACAGCGGGTTGTGGTTGAAGTCGCTGGAGACCAGCGGCAGGGTGTTGTAGCCAAGGATCTTCGAGTGCTGGCTGGCGGCTTTCATCAGCGCATTGACTTCCTCTGCGCTGGCTTCTTTTTTCAGCTGCACGGTCAGGTCCACCAGCGACACGTTGATCACCGGTACGCGTACGGCCATGCCGGTCAGCTTGCCCGCCAGTTCCGGCAGCACCAGGCCGACGGCTTCGGCGGCACCGGTCTTGCTCGGGATCATGTTCTGGGTGGCCGAGCGGGCACGGTACGGGTCGCTGTGGTAGACGTCGGTCAGGTTCTGGTCGTTGGTGTAGGCGTGAATGGTGGTCATCAGGCCGCTTTCGATGCCCAGTTCGCGATGCAGCACCTGGGCCACCGGGGCCAGGCAGTTGGTGGTGCACGACGCATTGGAGATGATCTGGTGCGATTGGCGCAGAATGTCGTGGTTCACCCCGTAAACCACGGTGGCGTCGGCGCCTTTGGCCGGGGCCGAGATGATCACTTTGCGCGCGCCCGCCGTAATATGCGCGGCGGCCTTGGCCCGGTCGGTGAACAGACCGGTGCATTCGAACACCACATCAATCTTTTCCGCGGCCCAGGGCAGGTCGGCCGGGTTGCGAATGGCACTGACCGAAATGCGGTCGCCGTTGACCGTCAGGCTCTCCTGGTCGTGCTGAACATCGGCATCGAACGTGCCATGAACGGTGTCGTACTTGAGTAGATGAGCATTGATCGCGCTGTCGCCCAGGTCGTTGATGGCGACGATCTGCAGATCCTGACGGTAACCCTGGGTATAGAGTGCGCGCAGAACATTACGGCCGATGCGGCCAAAGCCATTGATTGCGATTCGAAGAGTCATATGTCTGCGCTACCGTCGTTTTGTTGTTGGAATTACAAGATTATTCGCAAAAAAATAGAAAACAAGCCTTTTTAATGGCAATATTTTGTTCAATCTACAACGAGTGACCTGAATCAACTGGTCCAACCGATCAAGAAAACCGTCTGTCATCCCATCGACACCGGCCTCTGATCAGCATAGACAATCAGGTCGCCACATCCGTTAGCCTGGAGTTCTACACATGCATCCCCGCGTCCTTGAGGTCACCGAACGGCTTATCGCCCGCAGCCGCGCCACGCGTGAGGCTTACCTTGCATTGATTCGCGGTGCAGCCAGCGACGGTCCGATGCGCGGCCAGCTGCAATGCGCCAACTTCGCCCATGGCGTGGCCGGTTGCGGCAGCGACGACAAGCACAGCCTGCGGATGATGAATTCCGCGAACATCGCGATAGTTTCGTCATATAACGACATGCTCTCGGCGCACCAGCCGTACGAAGTCTTCCCGGAGCTGATCAAGAAGGCCCTGCGCGAGATCGGCTCCGTCGGTCAGTTCGCCGGCGGCACACCGGCCATGTGCGATGGCGTGACCCAGGGCGAGCCAGGCATGGAACTGAGCCTGCCGAGCCGCGAAGTGATTGCCTTGTCCACGGCCGTGGCGCTGTCCCACAACATGTTCGACGGCGCGCTGATGCTCGGCATCTGCGACAAGATCGTGCCGGGCCTGATGATGGGCGCACTGCGCTTCGGCCATCTGCCGATGATCTTCGTGCCGGGCGGGCCGATGGTCTCGGGCATTTCCAACAAGCAGAAAGCCGATGTGCGGCAGAAGTACGCCGAAGGCAAGGCGACCCGCGAAGAGCTGCTGGAATCGGAAATGAAGTCCTACCACAGCCCTGGCACCTGCACCTTCTACGGCACCGCCAACACCAACCAGTTGCTGATGGAAGTCATGGGCCTGCACCTGCCGGGCGCTTCCTTCGTCAACCCGAACACTCCGCTGCGTGACGCCCTTACCCGCGAAGCTGCACATCAGGTCACGCGTTTGACCAAGCAGAACGGTGACTACATCCCGATCGGTGAAATCGTCGACGAGCGTTCGCTGGTCAACTCGATTGTCGCGCTGCACGCCACCGGTGGCTCGACCAACCACACCCTGCACATGCCGGCCATCGCCATGGCGGCGGGCATTCAGTTGACCTGGCAGGACATGGCCGACCTCTCCGAAGTCGTGCCGACCCTGAGCCACGTCTACCCGAACGGCAAAGCCGACATCAACCACTTCCAGGCGGCGGGCGGCATGTCGTTCCTGATCCGCGAACTGCTGGAAGCCGGATTGCTCCACGAAAACGTCAACACGGTGATGGGCCACGGCCTGAGCCGCTACACCCAGGAGCCGTTCCTCGACAATGGCCAGTTGGTCTGGCGCGAAGGCGTGACCGACAGCCTCGATGAAAGCATCCTGCGCCCAGTCGCCCGTGCGTTCTCGGCAGAGGGTGGCCTGCGGGTGATGGAAGGCAACCTCGGTCGCGGCGTGATGAAGGTTTCGGCCGTGGCACTGGAAAACCAGGTCGTCGAAGCACCGGCCATGGTGTTCCAGGATCAGCAGGACCTGGCCGATGCGTTCAAGGCCGGTTTGCTGGAGAAGGATTTTGTCGCGGTGATGCGCTTCCAGGGCCCGCGCTCCAACGGCATGCCGGAACTGCACAAGATGACGCCGTTCCTCGGCGTGCTGCAGGATCGCGGCTTCAAGGTGGCGCTGGTGACCGACGGACGCATGTCCGGCGCGTCGGGGAAAATCCCGGCGGCCATCCACGTCAGCCCCGAAGCTTATGTCGGTGGCGCTTTGGCACGGGTGCAAGAGGGCGATATCATCCGCGTCGATGGCGTCAAAGGCACCCTGGAGCTTAAGGTGGACGCCGAAGAATTCGCAGCGCGCACACCGGCCAAAGGCCTGTTGGGTAACAACATCGGCACCGGTCGCGAGCTGTTCGGTTTCATGCGCATGGCCTTCAGCTCGGCGGAGCAGGGCGCCAGCGCCTTCACTTCTGCCCTGGAGACGCTTAATTGAAACTGGCTTTGGTCGGTGACATCGGTGGGACCAACGCACGTTTCGCGTTGTGGAAAAACCAGCAACTGGAAAGCGTCCAGGTGCTGGCGACGGCCGACCATGCCAGCCCGGAGGAGGCGATCAGCCTCTACCTGAACGGGCTCGGTCTGGCGCCAGGTTCGATCGGTTCGGTGTGCCTGTCGGTGGCCGGTCCCGTCAGCGGTGATGAATTCAAGTTCACCAACAATCATTGGCGCCTGAGTCGCAAGGGCTTTTGCCAGACCTTGCAGGTCGATCAGCTATTGCTGGTCAACGACTTCTCGGCCATGGCCCTGGGCATGACCCGTTTGCAGCCCGGCGAATTTCGCGTGGTCTGCGAGGGCACGCCGGAGCCGTTGCGCCCGGCGGTGGTGATTGGCCCGGGCACAGGCCTGGGTGTCGGTACTTTGCTCGATCTGGGCGAGGGCCGGTTTGCCGCGTTGCCGGGGGAGGGCGGTCACGTCGATTTGCCGTTGAGCAGCCCGCGGGAAACTCAACTGTGGCAACACATCTTCAACGAGATCGGTCATGTCAGCGCCGAAACCGCCCTGAGCGGCGGCGGCTTGCCGCGTGTCTACCGGGCGATCTGCGCGGTGGACGGGCACGCACCGGTGCTCGACACACCGGAAGCCATCACCGCTGCCGGGCTGGCGGGCGACCCGATCGCCGTGGAAGTGCTTGAGCAGTTCTGCTGCTGGCTCGGCCGCGTGGCCGGCAACAACGTGCTGACCAGCGGTGGGCGCGGGGGCGTGTACATCGTTGGCGGGGTGATTCCACGCTTTGCCGATTTCTTCCTCGAAAGCGGTTTCGCTCGCTGCTTTGCCGACAAGGGCTGCATGAGCGATTACTTCAAGGGGATTCCGGTGTGGCTGGTGACGGCGCCGTATTCCGGATTGATGGGTGCGGGTGTGGCGCTCGAACAGGCTTGAGATCGAGTCGCCTTCATCGCTGGCAAGCCAGCTCCCACAGGTTTGCGGTGTTCTCTGTGGGAGCTGGCTTGCCAGCGATGGGGCCGGAACAGGCAACAACTATCCAAGGTTCATCAGGCATAATCGGCCCCAATTCCAACAACAAGGACGCCGCCCCGTGAGCTCAGTCAACAAGTCGATTTTGTTGGTCGATGACGATCAAGAGATACGCGAGTTGCTGGACACCTACCTGACCCGCGCCGGGTTTCAGGTGCGTGCCACCGCCGATGGCGCCGGCTTTCGCCAGGCGCTGAACGAGGTGTCGGCCGACCTGGTGATCCTTGACGTGATGCTGCCCGACGAAGACGGCTTCAGCCTGTGCCGCTGGATTCGCCAGCATCCACGCCAGGCGCAAGTGCCGATCATCATGCTCACCGCCAGTTCCGACGAAGCCGATCGTGTCATCGGCCTGGAGTTGGGTGCCGACGATTACCTCGGCAAGCCGTTCAGCCCGCGAGAGTTGCAGGCACGGATCAAGGCGTTGCTGCGACGCGCGCAGTTCGGCCAGGAACGTAACGGCGGTGAGGTGCTGGCCTTCGATGACTGGCGCCTGGACATGGTCAGCCATCGGCTGTTCCACATCGACGGCGAAGAAGTGATTCTCTCGGGCGCCGACTTCGCCCTGCTGAAACTGTTCCTCGATCACCCGCAGGAAATCCTCGACCGCGACACCATTGGCAACGCCACCCGAGGGCGGGACTTGATGCCGCTCGACCGCATTGTCGATATGGCGGTCAGTCGTTTGCGCCAGCGCCTGCGCGACACGGAAAAACCGCCACGGCTGATTCGTACCGTGCGCGGCAGCGGCTACCAACTGGCAGCCAATGTGGTTGCCGGCAATGGTCACTGAGTCTTTGCGCAAGCTCGCCGCCAGGGTGCCAATGCCGCGTTCGCTGCTCGGGCGGATGTTGCTGTTGACCTTGCTGGCCGTGCTGTTCGCCCAGGCGTTGTCGAGTGTGATCTGGGTGTCGCAGCTGCGCGCCACGCAGCTCGAAGGCCTGGTCACCAGTGCCCGCAGCCTGGCTCATTCGATGACGGCCAGCGTCAGTTATTTCCGTTCCTTGCCGGTGGCGTTTCGGCCCCTGGTGCTCGACCAGTTGCGCAGCATGGGCGGCACCCGGTTCGTGGTGACGCTCAACGACAAACCCCTGGGCATGGAAGTGCTGCCCATCACCCCGCGCAAAGAAGCGGTGCTCAAAGCGGTGGACGAAGTGCTGCGCCAGTCCCTCGGCCAGGACACGGACATCTCGGTGACCTTCGTCAGCCCGGAAGACCTGCGCATCTTCAATGGCGGCCTGAAGCTCGATGAGTTGCCGCGCTCCTGGGCGCACTACGCGCTGACGCTGGAGCCGGTGAACCCGCCGGTATTGGTCACGCAGATCCAGATGGCGCCGGGCGAATGGCTGTACATCGCCTCGCTGCTGCCCGAGCCCTACACCAGTCTCGAAGAGCAGGGCCTGCCGGCACAGCAGGTGTGGTTCATCGTCCTCACCAGCGGCTTTTTGCTGTTGTTCATCGGCCTGCTGGTGCACTGGCAGAGTCGTCCGCTCAAGCGCCTGGCGCGGGCCGCGCGGGATCTGTCGCTGGGGGCTGACGTGGAGCCGGTGGCCGAAGGCGGCGGCAGCGAAGTGGTCGAGGTCGGGCGCGCTTTCAACACCATGCGCGAGCGCATCAGCCGTTACCTCACCGAGCGCAGCCAATTGTTCAGCGCGATTTCCCATGACTTGCGCACGCCGATCACCCGTTTGCGCCTGCGGGTCGAACTGCTTGAAGACGAAACACTGCAAACCAAGTTCGGCCGCGATCTGGACGAGCTCGAATTGCTGGTCAAGGGTGCGCTGCAATGCGTGAAGGACACCGACATCCACGAGAACATCGAGCCGGTGGATCTCAATCATGTGCTCGACTGCCTGGTGGAACCGTACCTTGCGCCCCACGGCAACGGTCGCGTGACCCAGCGAGGGCGGGCACTGGCGGCGTACCCGGGCAAACCGCTGGCGCTCAAGCGCTGCATCGGCAACCTGATCGACAATGCACTGAAGTACGGGCAGAACGCGCACCTGCACATCGATGACGACGAAAGCGCGTTCATCCTGCATGTCGATGATGAAGGGCCGGGTGTGCCGGAGCAGCGCCTGGAGCAAGTGTTCGAACCGCACTTCCGCCTGGCCGGTCAGCAGCAGGGTTATGGGTTGGGGCTGGGGATTGCCCGCAACATTGCTCATAGCCATGGGGGTGAGGTCAGCTTGCAAAATTTGCGTGAGGGCGGGTTGCGGGTGACCCTGCAGCTTCCCCGCAGTGTTGAATAGGTATTGCGCGTTATCGTTCATCGCGGGCAAGCCCGCTCCCACAAGGTTTTGTGTCGACCGATATATTGTGATCGACTCAAAACCTGTGGGAGCGGGCTTGCCCGCGATGGCGTCAGATCATTCACCCTATCCCTTCGACAAATGTCACAGCTCGGTGACATAACCCACCCCCTTCGTTACAAGCCCGCCTTCGTCCGTTGTTTATGCTGCCCCTCAGTCATAACAACAAAAAAAGGTACGCCATGGACACCTTCCAACCCGCCTTCAGCAGTTGGCTGAACGCACCTGCCCATCAGCAATGGCTCGCCGCCGAAGGCTTGCGCCTGCTGGCGTTTGCCAAGGCTTCGAAGCTGCCTGAAGGTTTCGGTAATCTCGACGAACGCGGCCATCTGCCGCCTGATGCGCAAGCCCAGACCATGAACACCGCGCGCATGACCCACAGCTTCGCCATGGCTCACATTCAAGGCTTGCCGGGTTTTGCCGAACTGGTCGATCACGGCGTTGCCGCCCTGCGCGGTCCGTTGCGCGATGCGGTCCACGGCGGCTGGTTCGCCACTGCCGAACACCGCGATGGCAACACCGGCAAGAACGCCTACCTGCATGCCTTCGTCGCGCTGGCCGCCAGTTCGGCGCTGGTCGCACAGCGTGCCGGTGCGCAAGCCTTGCTCGAAGACGCAATCGACATCATCGACACCTACTTCTGGAGCGAGGAGGAGGGCACCCTGCGCGAATCCTTCAATCGCGACTGGAGCGAGGAGGAAGCCTATCGCGGCGCCAACAGCAACATGCACGCCACCGAAGCCTTCCTCGCCCTTGCCGATGTCACCGACGACAGCCGCTGGCTGAGCCGAGCCCAGCGGATTGTCGAGCGAGTGATCCATGGTCACGCCGCTGCCAACGACTACCTGGTCATCGAGCATTTCGACCGCAACTGGCAGCCGCTGCGCGACTACAACCATGACAACCCGGCGGACGGTTTCCGCCCCTACGGCACCACCCCGGGCCACGGTTTCGAATGGGCGCGGCTGTTGCTGCACCTCGAAGCTTCACGGGTGAGAGCGGGGATGCTCACGCCGGGCTGGCTGATCACCGACGCGCAAAAACTCTTCGAGCACAATTGCCGCCACGGCTGGAACATCGATGGCGCGCCGGGGATCGTCTACACCCTGGACTGGGACAACAAAGCGGTGGTCCGCCATCGCCTGCACTGGACCCATTGCGAAGCCAGCGCCGCCGCCAGTGCCTTGCTCAAGCGTACCGGTGAAGAGCAATACGAACACTGGTACCGACTGTTCTGGGAATTCTGTGACAGTCATTTCATCGACCGTTGCGATGGCAGCTGGTATCACGAACTCGATCCGCAAAACCGCCCGAGTGCCGATATCTGGCCCGGCAAACCGGACCTTTACCACGCCTGGCAAGCCGTGCTGATTCCGCGCCTGGCGCTGGCACCGAGCATGGCAACAGCGCTGGCGCAGTTGTCCCAGAGCGGTTCTATGTAACCATGCGGTGACATTCGCGCATCCCTTCGTTACCTGCGAGGGGATGACCCCTGTTTAGAATCCCATGCAGCGCAAGCAACAGACTTGCATGCATAACAACAAGAAAGGTGCTCCTAGATGAATGCGATTTCTCGCCTCGCTACTGTCATTTCTCTCGCTTCCCTGTCTGCACTCCCTCTCAGTGTCCTGGCCGCCGAATCCAAAGGTTCCGTTGAAGTCGTTCACTGGTGGACTTCCGGTGGTGAAAAGGCAGCGGTCGATGTCCTGAAGGCTCAAGTCGAAAAAGACGGCTTCACCTGGAAGGACGGCGCAGTCGCCGGTGGCGGTGGTTCCACGGCCATGACCGTACTCAAGAGTCGCGCCGTAGCCGGCAACCCGCCGGGCGTTGCCCAGATCAAAGGCCCGGACATCCAGGAGTGGGGCAGCACCGGCCTGCTCAGCACCGACGCGCTGAAAGAAGTCTCCAAGTCGGAAAACTGGGATGGCCTGCTGTCGAAGAAAGTCTCCGACACCGTCAAGTACGAAGGCGACTACGTGGCCGTGCCGGTGAACATCCACCGCGTCAACTGGCTGTGGATCAATCCGGAAGTGTTCAAGAAAGCCGGGATCGAAAAAGCCCCGACCACCCTCGAAGAATTCTACGCCGCCGGCGACAAGCTCAAGGCCGCCGGCTTCATCGCGCTCGCCCACGGTGGCCAGCCTTGGCAGGACAGCACCGTGTTCGAAGACGTGGTGCTCTCGGTCATGGGCGCTGACGGCTACAAGAAAGCCCTGGTCGACCTGGACCAGAAAACCCTGTCCGGCGCGGAGATGACCAAGTCGTTCGCCGAGCTGAAAAAGATCACCGGCTACATGGACCCGAACCGCGCCGGTCGTGACTGGAACATCGCTGCCGCCGACGTCATCAACGGCAAGGCCGGCATGCAGATGATGGGCGACTGGGCGAAGAGCGAGTGGACCGCGGCGAAGAAAGTCGCCGGCAAGGACTACCAGTGCGTGCCGTTCCCGGGCACCGAAAAAGCCTTCACCTACAACATCGACTCCCTGGCGGTGTTCAAGCTCAAGGCCGATCGCAAGGGTGACATCGCTGCCCAGCAAGACCTGGCCAAGGTCGCATTGGGCACCGACTTCCAGAAAGTCTTCAGCATGAACAAGGGTTCGATCCCTGTGCGTAACGACATGCTCAATGAAATGGACAAGCTCGGCTTCGACGAGTGCGCGCAGAAGGCGGCGAAGGACTTCATCGCGGACGACAAGACCGGCGGCCTGCAACCGAGCATGGCGCACAACATGGCCACTTCCCTGGCCGTGCAGGGCGCGATCTTCGACGTGGTCACCAACTTCATGAACGACAAGGACGCAGACCCGGCCAAGGCCAGCGCCCAACTGGCTTCGGCTGTCAAAGCTGCCCAGTAATCTCAAGGTCGCCGCGGGCCCGCCCTGCGGCAATTATCGATGATCTGCCAATTGTAGGAGCCGGCTTGCTGGCGATAGCGGTGTACCTGACACACCGTGTCGCCGGTTTCGCCAGCAAGCCGGCTCCTACAGGTTTGATCTTCATTTCTAACACTGGATTATCCCGATGAGCTCTGTGGCGGTTTTCAGCAAAGCCTCACCGTTCGATGCGCTGCAACGCTGGCTACCCAAGTTGGTACTCGCGCCGAGCATGCTGATCGTGTTGGTTGGTTTCTACGGTTACATCATCTGGACGTTCATTCTGTCCTTTACCAACTCCAGCTTCATGCCGAGCTACAAGTGGGTCGGCCTGCAGCAATACATGCGCCTGATGGACAACGACCGCTGGTGGGTCGCGAGCAAGAACCTCGCGCTGTTCGGCGGCATGTTCATCGGCATCAGCCTGGTGCTGGGCGTGTTCCTCGCCGTGCTGCTGGACCAGCGCATTCGCAAGGAAGGCTTCATCCGCACTGTCTACCTGTACCCGATGGCGCTGTCGATGATCGTCACCGGTACCGCGTGGAAATGGCTGCTCAACCCAGGCCTGGGCCTGGACAAGATGCTGCGTGACTGGGGCTGGGAAGGCTTCCGTCTCGATTGGCTGGTGGATCAGGATCGCGTCGTCTACTGCCTGGTGATCGCCGCCGTGTGGCAAGCCTCCGGGTTTGTCATGGCGATGTTCCTCGCCGGCCTGCGCGGTGTCGATCAATCGATCATCCGTGCCGCGCAAGTCGATGGTGCGAGCCTGCCGACCATCTACCTGAAGATCGTTTTGCCGAGCCTGCGCCCGGTGTTCTTCAGTGCCTTCATGATCCTCGCGCACATCGCGATCAAGAGCTTCGACCTGGTCGCGGCGATGACCGCGGGCGGTCCGGGCTACTCGTCCGACCTGCCGGCGATGTTCATGTACTCCTTCACCTTCAGCCGAGGCCAAATGGGCATCGGTTCGGCCAGCGCCATGCTGATGCTCGGCGCCGTGCTGACCATCCTCGTGCCGTACCTGTACTCCGAGCTGCGAGGCAAACGCCATGACTAATCAACTCGGAAAACCATCCCTGAGTTTCAGCCGCATCGCCATCTACGCCACCCTGCTGCTGGCAGCGGCGGTGTACCTGATCCCGTTGATCGTGATGCTGCTGACCAGCTTCAAATCCCCGGAAGACATCCGCACCGGCAACCTGCTGAGCTGGCCGACCGTGATCGACAGCATCGGCTGGATCAAGGCCTGGGACAGTGTTGGCAGCTACTTCTGGAACTCGGTGAAAATC
This sequence comes from Pseudomonas sp. S2_H10, assembly GCF_054668285.1. Classification (NCBI taxonomy): domain Bacteria; kingdom Pseudomonadati; phylum Pseudomonadota; class Gammaproteobacteria; order Pseudomonadales; family Pseudomonadaceae; genus Pseudomonas; species Pseudomonas sp. S2_H10. The sequence goes on along the minus strand of NZ_CP162754.1, from coordinate 2,285,266 downwards.
ACCGTGCCGGCGGTTTTGATCTCCACGTTCATCGGTGCCATGAACGGCTATGTGCTGTCGATGTGGCGCTTCCGCGGTTCGCAGCTGTTCTTCGGTCTGCTGCTGTTCGGCTGCTTCCTGCCGTTCCAGACCGTGCTGCTGCCAGCCTCGTTCACTCTCGGCAAGATCGGCCTGGCCAACACCACCACGGGCCTGGTGCTGGTGCATGTGGTCTACGGCCTGGCGTTCACCACGCTGTTCTTCCGCAACTACTACGTGAGCATTCCGGATGCGCTGGTCAAGGCCGCACGGCTCGATGGCGCGGGCTTCTTCACGATCTTCCTGAAGATCCTGCTGCCGATGTCGATCCCGATCGTGATGGTCTGCCTGATCTGGCAGTTCACCCAGATCTGGAACGACTTCCTGTTCGGCGTGGTGTTCGCCAGTGGCGATGCCCAGCCGATAACCGTGGCCCTGAACAACCTGGTCAACACCAGCACCGGGGCCAAGGAATACAACGTTGATATGGCTGCCGCGATGATCGCCGGGCTGCCGACACTGCTGGTCTACATATTCGCTGGCAAGTATTTCCTGCGTGGGCTGACGTCCGGCGCGGTCAAGGGGTAGAAACATGGCAACTCTCGAATTACGCAACGTCAACAAGACTTACGGCCCGGGCCTGCCGGACACCCTGAAAAACATCGAACTGAAAATCGATGACGGTGAGTTCCTGATCCTGGTCGGCCCGTCGGGCTGTGGTAAATCCACGCTGATGAACTGCATCGCCGGCCTGGAAACCATCAGCGGCGGCGCGATCCTGGTGGATGACGCCGACATCAGCGGCATGAGCCCCAAGGATCGCGACATCGCCATGGTGTTCCAGTCCTACGCGCTGTACCCGACCATGAGCGTGCGCGACAACATCGCCTTCGGCCTGAAGATCCGCAAAATGCCGACCGCCGAAATCGACGAAGAGGTCGCTCGGGTTTCCAAGCTGTTGCAGATCGAACACCTGCTCAGCCGCAAGCCCGGCCAGCTCTCCGGCGGCCAGCAGCAGCGTGTGGCGATGGGCCGTGCCCTGGCGCGGCGGCCGAAGATTTACCTGTTCGACGAACCACTGTCCAACCTCGACGCCAAGCTGCGGGTCGAGATGCGCACCGAAATGAAACTGATGCACCAGCGCCTGAAAACCACCACGGTCTACGTGACCCACGACCAGATCGAAGCCATGACCCTGGGCGACAAGGTGGCGGTGATGAAGGACGGGATCATCCAGCAGTTCGGCACGCCGAAAGACATCTACAACAACCCGGCCAACCTGTTCGTGGCGAGCTTCATCGGTTCGCCGCCGATGAACTTCATCCCGCTGCGCCTGCAGCGCAAGGACGGTCGCCTGCTGGCGCTGCTCGACAGCGGCCAGGCTCGCTGCGAACTGCCGCTGGGCATGCAGGACGCCGGTCTTGAAGACCGCGAAGTGATCCTCGGTATGCGCCCGGAGCAGATCATCCTGGCCAACGGCGAAGCGAACGGTTTGCCGACCATTCGTGCCGAAGTCCAGGTCACTGAACCGACAGGTCCCGACACTCTGGTTTTCGTCAACCTCAACGACACCAAGGTCTGCTGCCGCCTGGCACCGGACGTGGCGCCGGCGGTGGGCGAGACCCTGACCCTGCAATTCGATCCGGCGAAAGTGCTGCTGTTCGATGCGAAAACGGGTGAGCGACTGGGGGTCGCTGGTGTAGCGAAAACCGAATCACACGCTGCCAACGTCGCCCAATTCAAAGGCCGCTGAAGATCAAGAAATGTGGGAGCGAGCCTGCTCGCGATGGACGTCAACGATGACACTGGAAACCTGATACCCCACGGTGTTCTCAGGTTTCTCGCGAGCAGGCTCGCTCCTACAGGGGGACATGTGGCGGATGGATTGTTATCCGTCGCAACTGATGTAACCGCGTTAAAGAAGAAAAGTTAATAACAATAAAACGAGGAAGTAGGGATGAAGATGAAGAACAAGGCCCGGTTGATCTGCCAGGTTTCAGCAGCGGCAGCACTGGTTCTGGCCGGCAATGCGATGGCCGATGAGGCGTTCAGCTCCGACTCCAAATGGATGACGGGCGACTGGGGTGGCGAGCGTACCAAGCTGATCGAGCAAGGCATCGACATCAAGATGGATTACGTCGGCGAAGTCGGCGGCAACCTCAACGGCGGTTTCAACGATGACAAGACCGCGCGCTACGCCGACCAGTTTGGCCTGGGCGCAGCGCTCGACCTGGAGAAACTGTTCGGCTGGGATAACACCCAGGCCAAGATCCAGCTCACCAACCGTAATGGTGAAAACATCTCCAACGACCGTATCGGCGACCCGCGTGCCGGCACCCTGAGCTCCTCCCAGGAAGTCTACGGTCGTGGCCACATGGTGCGTCTGACCCAGTTGTGGATTCAGCACCAGTTCTTCGACAACAAACTCGACGTCAAGGCCGGTTACTTCGGTGAAGGCGAAGACTTCAACACCTTCCCGTGCGAATTCCAGAACCTGGCGTTCTGCGGCTCGCAGGTGGGTAACTGGGCCACCAACATCTGGTACAACTGGCCGGTCAGCCAGGCGGCGATCCGCGTGAAGTACAACATCAATGACGAGCTCTACGCTCAGATCGGTGCGTACAACCAGAACCCGACGCAACTGGAACACGGTAACGGCTTCAAGCTCAGCGGCAGCGGCACCGAGGGCACCGTGTTGCCGGTCGAGCTGGTGTGGTCGCCGAAGGTCAACAGCCTGCCGGGCGAATACCGTGTCGGTTACTACAAAAGTACCGCCAATGCCGACGACGTTCTCGAGGACGACAACGGCCAGAACGCAGCGACCAGCGGCAACCCTTATCGTGTCCACGACAGCAAGCACGGCTACTGGTTCGTCGCGCAGCAGCAGCTGACCAGCCACAACGGCGACGCTTCCCGCGGTCTGAACATCGCCGCCAACGCCACTTTCCACGACAAGGACACCAACTTCATCGACAACTACCAGTCGCTGATGTTTGTCTACAAAGGCCCGTTCGACGCGCGTCCGAAGGATGACGTGGGCATCGGTTTCGCCCGTATCCATGTCAACGATGACGTGAAGAAAAACGCCGAGTTGGTCAATGCCTCCAACGGAGTTTCGGATTACGACAATCCGGTGTTCTCGCCGATTCGCGAAACCGAATACAACTACGAGATCAACTACGGCTTCCACGTGACCAACTGGCTGACCGTACGTCCCAACCTGCAATACATCACGCACCCCGGTGGTGTGGATGAAGTCGATAACGCGCTGGTGGCCGGCCTGAAAATTCAGTCGGTGTTCTGACGCGTCTGCGATAAGCTTCTCTCCATGTGCGCATATTTGCGGACAGCCATGGCTGTCCGCTTTTTTTTGCGAGGGCTAACAAGACATGTTGTGTCGAACGCAACTGTGCACAACCGTATGAGTTCACCCATGTTTTTCAGGACCGTGGCACATGCTTGAGCATCCGCTACAACGCTTCTTCAAATCCTTGCGCGAACGTCCGGTGTTTGCGTGGGAGCGCTATCAGATGCGCGATGTGCTGGTGATCGATCATCCGCTTTGTCAGGCGGTGTTCAGTCGGCAGGGCGCGCAGTTGCTGCACTTCCAGCCCAAGGGCCAGAAACCCTGGTTGTGGTGCGCGGCGAAGTGGCCACAGGTCGGCGCCATTCGTGGTGGCGTGCCGGTGTGCTGGCCGTGGTATGGCCGGCATCCGAGCGAAAACGCCTGGCCGTCCCATGGTTGGGCACGCCTGCTGGATTGGAAGCTGATCGACAGCAGTAGCGACGACGATGGCGTGCGTTTGCACTGGCAACTGAAGCTATGCGACTGGCAGGTCGATCTGCACGCGCACCTGGGTGAACGCATGGAGCTGCGCCTGAGCACCGAGCATCAGGACGACATGCCGTGCCAGTTGAGCCAGGCTTTACATGCTTACTGGCGTATTGGCGATGTCAGTGAGATAGCGCTGTCTGGGCTCGAAGGCGCGCAGGGTTACGACCAGTTGAGCCGGCAGGTCTGTCAGCAGGAAGGCGAACTGCGCGTGGACGGCGGATGCCAGCGGGTGTTCCAGCACGACGGCGAATTGCAGCTCAACGACCATGCCTGGGATCGGGCGTTGTGCATCGATACCGGGGATACGGCCGATACGGTGGTGTGGCATCCCGGCTCGCGGCCGTTGCTTGGGGTGACCTGGAACGAGATATCCGAATTCGTCTGTGTGGAAGCGGCGAGTGGTGGCACCGACAGCCTGTGCCTGAAGCCGGGGGAGCGGGCGCATTTGAGTTTGCAGGCGCGGGTGGGGGCTTAGATTTGTGCTGTTGCTGCTGGCTCCATCGCTGGCAAGCCAGCTCCCACAGGTTTCATTGGCGTTCGCGAATTTTAGGATCGGCGCGGACACTGTGGGAGCTGGCTTGCCAGCGATGAGGCCGGACCGGTCAGCCGAGATTCCGGATCAATTGAACTCATCACCCACCGGATACCGGCTGGCATTCAGGCTCTCCTTGATCTTGCGCAAATGCGGCTGGAAATCCACCCCGCGACGCAAGGTCATGCCGGTGGCGAGCACATCGAGCACGGTCAACTGAATGATCCGCGAAGTCATCGGCATGTAGATGTCGGTGTCTTCCGGCAGCGGAATGTTCAGGCTCAGGGTGCTGGCCTTGGCCAGTGGCGAGTTCTCGGCGGTCAGGCCCAGTACCGAGGCGCCGTTTTCTCGGGCGATGCGCGCCACTTCCACCAGTTCACGGGTGCGACCGGTGTAGGAAATGATCACGAACAGCTCGCCGGTGTGGGCCACCGAGGCAATCATGCGCTGCATCAGCACGTCCGCGTGAGCAGTGACGGCGAGGTTGAAGCGGAAGAACTTGTGTTGCGCATCCAGTGCCACCGGTGCCGAGGCGCCGAGGCCGAAGAAGTGGATCTGCCGGGCCTGGATCAACAGGTCGACGGCGCGACTGATCAGGTTCGGGTCCAACGCCTGCAAGGCACTGTCCAGGGACGCAATGGCGCTGCCGAAAATCTTCTTGGTATAGGCCTCCGGATTATCGTCGGCTTCCACCGCACGACTGACATAGGCGGCGCCGCTGGCCAGGCTCTGGGCCAGTTGCAACTTGAGTTCGGGATAGCCGCTGACGCCGAACGAGCGGCAGAAACGGTTGACCGTCGGCTCGCTGACCGAAGCGGCCTGGGCGAGGGCGGCGATGCTGAAGCGGGTGGCCTGCTGCGGGTTGAGCAGGATCACCTCGGCGACTTTGCGTTCGGCCTTGTTCAGCTCATCAAGGCGATTCTGGATTTGCTCCAGTAAATTTCGCACGCGGTCCATATAAGTATCCTTGATTCACCGGCACCGATAAGCGCGCGGCTAATGCAAAAAGGGCCTTTGGTGAGGCCCGTAACGGTGGCCTATCCTACTGATGGCTCCGACCGACCACCACTCGGAATCTGTATTTTGCGAAAATGTTGTGGTTATTACTACATTTTCCCTTGAGTGATGCCTTGAAAAAAGGTATTTGTAGCTTAACTTGATAAAAGAACAAACATCATGCTCTCGATTACGGTTGAACCGTGCACCTTTGCCTTGTTCGGCGCCCTGGGCGATCTGGCCTTGCGCAAGCTGTTTCCTGCCCTTTACCAACTCGACGGCGCGGGCCTGTTGCACGAGGATACGCGCATCATCGCGCTGGCCCGTGAGGCTGGGAGCGAGCAGGAACACCTGACGTTCATCGCCTCCGAACTGCGCCGCTACGTCGGTGCCAAAGAGCTGGACGAAGCCGTGGTCGAGCGTTTCCTGGCACGCCTGAGCTACCTGCACGTCGACTTCCTCAAATCCGAAGATTATGTGGCCCTGGCCGAAGTCGCCGGCACCACGCAGCGGGTCATTGCCTACTTCGCCACGCCGGCCGCCGTCTACGGTGCGATCTGTGAAAACCTGGCCAAGGTCGGCCTGGCGGAAAACACACGTGTGGTGCTGGAAAAACCCATCGGTTCGGACCTGGAATCCTCGCGCAAGGTCAACGACGCCGTGGCGCAGTTCTTCCCGGAGAACCGCACCTATCGCATCGACCACTACCTGGGCAAAGAGACTGTCCAGAACCTGATCGCCCTGCGTTTCGCCAACAGCCTGTTCGAAACCCAGTGGAACCAGAACTACATCTCCCACGTGGAAATCACCGTGGCCGAGAAGGTCGGTATCGAAGGCCGCTGGGGTTACTTCGACAAGGCCGGCCAGTTGCGCGACATGATCCAGAACCACCTGCTGCAACTGCTCTGCCTGATCGCCATGGACCCGCCGGCCGACCTGTCCGCCGACAGCATCCGTGACGAGAAGGTCAAGGTGCTCAAGGCCCTGGCGCCGATCAGCCCGGAAGGCCTGACCACCCAGGTAGTGCGCGGCCAGTACATCGCCGGCTACAGCGAAGGCAAAGCGGTGCCAGGCTACCTGGAAGAACCGAATTCCAATACCCAGAGCGACACCGAAACCTTCGTCGCCCTGCGTGCCGACATCCGCAACTGGCGCTGGGCCGGCGTGCCGTTTTACCTGCGTACCGGCAAGCGCATGCCGCAGAAGCTGTCGCAGATCGTCATCCACTTCAAGGAACCGTCGCACTACATCTTCGCTCCCGAGCAGCGCCTGCAAATCAGCAACAAGCTGATTATCCGCCTGCAGCCGGACGAAGGCATTTCCTTGCGCGTGATGACCAAGGATCAAGGCCTGGACAAGGGCATGCAGCTGCGCAGCGGTCCGTTGCAGCTGAATTTTTCCGACACCTGGAGCAGCGCACGGATTCCCGATGCCTACGAGCGGTTGTTGCTGGAAGTGATGCGCGGCAATCAGAACCTGTTTGTCCGTAAAGATGAAATCGAAGCCGCGTGGAAGTGGTGTGACCAGTTGATCGCCGGGTGGAAAAAATCCGGTGATGCGCCCAAGCCGTACGCGGCCGGGTCCTGGGGGCCGATGAGCTCCATTGCTCTGATCACGCGGGACGGGAGGTCGTGGTATGGCGATATCTAAACTGAATCTGCCGCAGGGCGTCAGCGCCCATGCGTTCAAGAGCCCGGTGCTGCTGGCTGAAAGCCTGGCACTGAACGTGGCGAAACAACTGAGCGATGCGATCGACGCCCAGGGCACCGCGACCCTGGTGGTGTCCGGTGGCCGCAGTCCGGTGGCGTTTTTCCAGCACCTGGCCAAGCAGGCGCTGGATTGGTCCAACGTGGTGATCAGCCTGGCCGACGAGCGTTGGGTGCCGGTGGAACACGCCGACAGCAACGCCGGCCTGATCAAGCGTTACCTGTTGCAAGGTCCGGCGGCCAAGGCGCAGTTCCTCAGCCTGTACAGCGCCAGCGCCAACCTGGAGCAGGCGGCCGAGCAGGCCGACCGTTTGCTGTCCGAGCTGCCGGTGATCGACGTATTGATCCTCGGCATGGGCGATGACGGCCACACCGCGTCACTGTTCCCCAACAGCCCGAACCTGACCGAGGCATTGCAGGTCGATGGCACCCGTCGCTGCTGGCCGATGCTGGCGCCGACCGTGCCGCATCAGCGCCTGACCATGAGCCGCGCGCTGCTGGCCTCGGCCAAGCATAAAGTTCTGTCGATTTCCGGTCAGTCCAAGCTGACCACCCTGAGTTTCGCGCTGGCCGGTGACGATGTCGCCGAAATGCCGGTGCGCGCATTTCTGCAACCTACGTTAGAGATTTACTGGTGCCCATGAGCCAAGGAACAGCCGCTATGAAAAACCCATCCCCGACCGTTTCCATGGCGGATAAAGTTGCCCTGATCGACAGCCTCTGCGCGCAAGCGCGGATCCTGCCGGTGATCACCATCGCCCGCGAGCAGGACGTTCTGCCGTTGGCCGACGCCCTCGCGGCCGGCGGCCTTACAGCGCTGGAAGTGACTCTGCGTTCGCAGTTCGGCCTCAAGGCCATCCAGATTCTGCGCGAGCAGCGTCCGGAGCTGGTGACCGGTGCAGGCACCGTGCTCGATCGCCAGATGCTCGCGGCGGCGGAAGCGGCGGGTTCGCAATTCATCGTCACGCCGGGCATCACCCGCGACCTGCTGGAAGCCAGCGTGGCCAGTCCGATTCCACTGTTGCCGGGCATCAGCAATGCCTCGGGCATCATGGAAGGTTATGGTCTGGGCTATCGCCGCTTCAAGCTGTTCCCGGCGGAAGTCAGCGGTGGTGTTGCAGCCATCAAGGCGCTGGGCGGCCCGTTCGGCGAAGTGAAATTCTGCCCGACCGGCGGCGTGGGACCTGCCAATATCAAGAGCTACATGGCGTTGAAAAACGTCATGTGTGTGGGCGGTAGCTGGATGCTTGATCCGGAGTGGATCAAGAACGGCGACTGGGCCCGCATTCAGGAATGCACCGCCGAGGCCCTGGCGCTGCTGGACTGATCGCTTCACCCGACACTTCGTTGTGTGTTCTACGGCTTTACGGTGCGCTTGGTCGGTGCACCGTTTTTTTTTGCCCATAGAAAACTGCGCTAACCCTTGTAGGAGCGAGCTCGCTCGCGAAAAACCCGAGAGCGCCACTGACCATCAGGTTTCACCCGTTATCGTTCACGACCATCGCGAGCAAGCTCGCTCCCACAATGATTTTGGTTGCCTGCAGATTTTGCGTACATCCACTAACCCTTGTAGGAGCGAGCCTGCTCGCGAAAACCCGAGAGCGCCACTGGGCATCAGGTTTCACGCGTTATCGTTCACGACCATCGCGAGCAAGCTCGCTCCCACAATGATTTTGGTTGCCTGCAGATTTTGCGTACATCCACTAACCCTTGTAGGAGCGAGCCTGTTCGCAAAAAACCCGAGAGCGCCACTGGGCATCAGGTTTCACGCGTTATCGTTCACGACCATCGCGAGCAAGCTCGCTCCCACAATGATTTTGGTTGCCTGCAGATTTTGCGTACATCCACTAACCCTTGTAGGAGCGAGCCTGCTCGCGAAAAACCCGAGAGCGCCACTGGGCATCAGGTTTCACCCGTTATCGTTCACGACCATCGCGAGCAAGCTCGCTCCCACAATGATTTTGGTTGGCTGCAGATTTTGCGTACATCCACTAACCCTTGTAAGAGCGAGCCTGCTCGCGAAAAACCCGAGAGCGACGCTGGCCATCAGGATTTACCCGTTATCGTTCACGACGCGCAGTTCCTTCAGCGCGCTGATCAACTGCTGCATATGCTCGGCAGTGCTGGTCAATCCCGGTGTCACGCGGATGCACGGCCCGCAAGCCGCGCCACTGCGCACCACGGTGAACAGGTTGTAGTCGTTGAGCAGCCTTTCGACCATCACCTGTTGATCGGCCTGTTGGGTAAAGCGCATCGAAGTAATGCCGCAATACAGCCGTGGATCATCCGGGGTCAACACCTCGATGCCCGCAAGTTCGCGAACTTCGCGCACCCACAGGTTACGCAGGTAATTGAGGCGCGCGCCCTTGGCGCCAGCGCCACCCATGGCGTGATGCTCTTCAAGCACCAGCGGCAGGGTCATCAACGCCGGGATGTTGGGGGTGCTGTACGAGGTACGGGCACGGATGTCAGTCGGTGGAAAATGCATCTCGCCCATGTCCGGGTCGATGTCGGCCAGGCGTTCGGGGGCGATATAGATAAAGCCGAGCGTCAACGGTGCGCCGATCCACTTGTGCAGGTTGAAACCGGCGAAAGCGATACCGAGTTCGGTGAGGTCGAACTCCAGCTGGCCGAGGGCATGGGCGCCGTCGAGGATGACGTCGATGCCATGTTCCTTCGCAGCGGCTGCAATCGCCTGCACCGGCATCACCAGCCCCGTGCGATGGGTGACGTGGGTCAGGGCCATCAGCTTCAGCCGCGGATACCGGGCGAAGGTTTCCCGATAGGTATCAAGCAGGCTGTCGAAGGTCGCCGGGTGTGCGTGCTCGATCTCGATCACTTCGACCCCACGATTGTGTGCCAGCCAGCGCATGGCACCCTTGACCGTGTCGTATTCCAGATCGCAAACCAGTACCTGATCGCCGGGCTGCAGCGGGTTGTAGTTGCGGATCAGCGACTGCAAGCCTTCCGACGCGTTGCGGGTCAGGGCGATGCTGTCGGCGGGTGCGCCAATCAACCGGGCCAGTTGTGCACGGATCTTCAGGCTGTCGCCCTGTTCGAAGCGCTGGCGCACGTAGACCGAATTGCTGCGGTTGATGAGTTCGATGTTGCGCTGGTATTCCTCGACCACCGTGCGCGACATGCGCCCGAAGTAACCGTTCTCCAGGTTGATCGGGCCGGGTTCGACATCGTAGCGGTCGGCAAAGGTTTGCCAGAAGGCTTCATCACGGGCGCGGCGGGTGTTGTCGGGCATGGGCTACTCGGTAGATGTTCAGTGGCGCGGGGCCGGTTTGCCGTGTTTGGCGCGCAGGGGTTCGAGCAAGTCCGACAATCCGTTGTGATCGATTTCCTGCATCAGGGCCAGCAGGCCGCCCAACTCGCCATGGGGGAAACCCTCCCGGGCGAACCAGTTCAGGTAAGGGCCGGGCAGGTCGGCAATGATTCGCCCCTTGTACTTGCCGAAGGGCATTTCGCGGGTGATCAGCAATTCGAGCTTTTCAGGATTCATCGATCGGTCGTCTTGATTCAGTCAGTCTGGAAAATACAGGCATTCTGCATGCAGGCCAAATGACAGATCATGCAAATAAAACGGATACAGATTTTCAGTTATTCGATAACTAATTGAAAAATAACGAATAAGTAGGCGGTTCCAAGCTGGCATGCACGGTGCACTACTCATTGCATCTTTCATCAACCGCGAGGAATTGAAAATGACCGACATGAATAAAGAAGCGATTTCTGTACTCAATGACCTGATTGAAACCAGCAAGGACGGTCAGGCCGGGTTCAAGACTTGCGCTGAAGACATCAAGCACCCTGAACTCAAGACCCTGTTCATCAATCGCTCGGCCGATTGTGGTACGGCCGCTGCGGAATTGCAGTCTGCCGTGCGTGCGATGGGTGGCGATCCGGAAACCTCCACCAGTGTCAGCGGTGACTTGCACCGTCGCTGGGTCGACGTGAAGTCGATGTTCACCGGCAAGGGCGAGGAAGCCGTTCTCAATGAGGCCGAGCGCGGTGAGGACCATGCGTTGAAGGCTTATCGCGACGCCATGGAGAAAATCAACAAGCACAACCTGGTGGGCATTCGTGACCTGGTTGAGCGTCAGTACCACGGCGTGCAACGCAATCACGATCAGGTAAAAGCCCTGCGTAACCAGGCGCGTGCACGTTCGTAAATCACGCTAAAAACTGTGGGAGCGAGCTTGCTCGCGATGAGGGTCTGACATTCAACAGTGATGTTGAATGATCTGACGCTATCGCGAGCAAGCTCGCTCCCACAGTGTTTGTTTTTGCTAGGTTAATCAGCCAATGCTGATCGCCGGCAACTCCGTCAACGTCACGCTCTGCTGCTTGCGTGGCGCAAGGATCTCCGCTTCACCATCCACCACCAGTTCATCGCGCTGGTTGAACACGCGGGTGGCAATGCGCACGCGGAACTTCGGCAGTTTTTCGAGGATTTCCAGGCGCACGGTCAGGGTGTCGCCGATCTTCACCGGTTTCTGGAAGCTCATTTGCTGGCCAATGTAGATGGTGCCCGGTCCAGGCAGTTCGCAGGCGACCGCGGCACTGATCAGCGCGCCGCTGAACATGCCGTGGGCGATGCGCTCCTTGAACATGGTGCTGGCGGCGTATTCGGCATCCAGGTGCACCGGGTTGTGGTCGCCGGACATCGCGGCGAACAACTGGATGTCGCGCTCTTCGACGGTCTTGCTGAAGCTGGCGGTCTGGCCGATTTCGAGGGCTTCGTAAGGGGTGTTGGTAACCTGGGTCATCTGTCTCAATTCCTGTGACGAATTAAAAAATTCACAAAAAACTATTCGGATCGGTGTGGCCGAGGAGTGCTCAAGGCCTGTGCGATCCAGTTCAGCACATCGGCGATGATTTCATCGCGGTTGCTCTCGTTGAACAGTTCGTGCCGTGCCTGGGGGTAAACGGTCAGTTGCAGGTGCTGGCTGCCGTTAGCCCGCAACGCGTCGGCCAGATCCTTGAGACGTTTACCTTCGCTCACCGGATCACATTCTCCGCCAATCACCAGCAGCGGCAGGCCCGGGTCGATCTGCGCGAGATTGGACGCTTTGCTGATTTGCTGCAAGCCACCGAGCAAGTCGATCCACAGTTGATTGGTGCAACGGAAGCCGCAAAGCGGGTCGTTGACGTACAGATCGACCTGCGCCGGATCACGGCTGAGCCAGTCGAACGATGTGCGTGCCGGTTTGAATTTTTTGTTGAACGAGCCGAAGGACAGCCATTCGATCAAGGCGCTGCGCCCTTTGCCGCCCTGGCGCAGGCGTTCGAGACGGGCGATCTGCCGTGCCGCGCGATAAAGCGCTACGGGTTGGAAATTCGAGCCGCTGAGGATTGCCCCGTGCAGGCTGGCACTGTGGTGCAGCAGATAAGCCTGGGCAATGTAACTGCCCATGCTGTGCCCGAGCAGTACGATCGGTACGCCGGGGTGTTGCTGGCCGATGTGTTGGTTGAGGCTGGCCAGGTCGCTCACGACCTTGCACCAACCGTCGTTATCAGCGAAATGCCCGAGTGTCCCGTTTTCGGCAGTTTTGCCATGTCCACGCAGGTCAGGCGCGCACACGCCATAACCCTGATCACAGAGTTTTTCCGCGAGGGGGCCATAGCGACCGCTGTGCTCGGCCATACCGTGGGCCAGCAGAATCATTGCCTTGAGGCTGCCGTCGGGGAGCCACTGGTTGACGAAGAGCCGGCTGTGGTCGCTCGTGGTCAGCCAGAAAGTGTCGTGGATCATGGCGGTTCCTTTGCATGGGGCTGCCTGGTTGGAAACAGCTCGTTGCAGTTTATAGCGCATCCTTGAATGGGCGTCTGATCAGGCTACGCCACGGCAGAAAGATTCATGCGATCAATGACGGCGGTTGGCATATTTGCCTGCTACGTCATAACTGCTAGTGTCCGTGAAGCTCCGCTTTTTGCATTTTTCTTGAGAAATGACAGAACAGTGGCCCCGGATAGATTCAGGTAAAGAGGACAAGAACAATGCAACCTGATTTCTGGAATGACAAACGCCCGGCCGGCGTCCCCCTGGATATCGATCTGGGAGCCTTCAAGTCGGTGATCGAGGTGTTCGAGCGTTCTTGCAAGAAGTTTGCTGACCGCCCCGCGTTCAGCAACATGGGCGTGACCCTGACGTACGCCGAACTGGAACGCCAGAGCGCTGCCTTCGCCGGTTACCTGCAAGCCCACACCGACCTGGTACCGGGTGACCGCATCGCGGTGCAGATGCCCAACGTCCTGCAATATCCTATTGCCGTGTTCGGTGCCTTGCGCGCCGGGTTGATCGTGGTCAACACCAACCCCTTGTACACCGCACGGGAAATGCGTCACCAGTTCAAGGACTCCGGTGCCCGGGCGCTGGTGTACCTGAACATGTTCGGCCAGAAAGTCCAGGAAGTGCTCCCCGACACCGACATCCAGTTCCTGATCGAAGCGAAGATGGGCGACCTGATGCCCACCGCCAGGGGCTGGCTGGTCAACACCGTGGTGAGCAAGGTCAAGAAGATGGTCCCGGACTATTCCTTGCCCCAGGCCGTTTCCTTCAAGAGCGCGTTGCGCATGGGCCGTGGCCTGGGCATCAAGCCGCTGACCGTCGGTCTCGACGACATCGCCGTGCTGCAATACACCGGTGGCACCACAGGCCTGGCCAAGGGCGCGATGCTGACCCACGGCAACCTGGTGGCGAACATGCAGCAGGCGCGGGCCTGTCTTGGACAGTTCGGCAGCGACGGTCAGCCGTTGTTGCGCGAAGGCCAGGAGGTCATGATCGCGCCGCTGCCGCTGTACCATATCTATGCCTTCACCGCGAACTGCATGTGCATGATGGTGACCGGTAACCACAACGTGTTGATCACCAACCCGCGTGACATCGGCGGTTTCATCAAGGAGCTGAAGAACTGGCGGTTCTCGGCGTTGCTGGGTCTCAACACGCTGTTCGTCGCGCTGATGGATCACCCGGACTTCAAGACCCTGGACTTCTCCAGCCTCAAGCTCACCAACTCCGGCGGCACCGCGCTGGTCAAGGCGACCGCCGAGCGTTGGGAGCAACTGACCGGTTGCCGCATCACCGAAGGTTACGGCCTGACCGAAACTTCGCCGGTGGCCTGTACCAACCCCTATGGCGACAAGTCGCGGATCGGCACGGTCGGCATGCCTGTGCCGGGCACCACGCTGAAAGTCATCAGCGATGACGGCGTCGAACAACCGCTGGGTGAGCGCGGCGAGCTCTGCATCAAAGGCCCGCAGATCATGAAGGGCTACTGGCACAAACCCGATGCCACGGCCGAGGTGCTGGATGCCGAGGGCTGGTTCAAGTCCGGTGACATCGCGGTGATCGACCCGGACGGTTTCGTGCGCATCGTCGACCGCAAGAAGGACATGATCATCGTCTCGGGTTTCAACGTGTACCCGAACGAGATCGAAGACGTGGTGATGGCTCACCCGAATGTCGCCAACTGTGCGGTCATCGGTGTGCCCGACGAGCGGTCGGGGGAGGCGGTGAAGCTGTTCGTGGTGGCCCGTGAAGCGGGGGTCAGCCTTGAAGAACTGAAGGCTTACTGCAAGGAGAACTTCACGGCGTACAAGGTACCCAAGCACATCGTGCTGCGCGAGTCGCTGCCGATGACGCCGGTGGGCAAGATTTTGCGGCGGGAGTTGCGTGATATCGCGTAATCGTTAGAGAGCGCGCTTCGCGCATCGCGGGCAAGCCCGCTCCCACAGGTTCATTGTTGTGCACAAACCTTGTGTACGACGCGAACTTTGTGGGAGCGGGCTTGCCCCGGGCGGCGTTCCGATTATGTTTTTTGGCAGACGCTAAAGCCCCGGTTTACGTGGGTTTCAGAGATTAATAGATTTTTTGCTCTAAAATGACTGCTTGTAAGTCTTGAGTCACAAATGTGACCGTAGAGGCCGCTTTTGGCTCTAGTCGACCCTTGGCAAAGCTGCTACTCTCGGCGCGCTTTGTGCTTCTTGGCCTGTGTAAAAGCCCAGATTCACCAATGACCAAACACCAATAATAATCGCATCAAATGCGGTGCTGAATTCGCGTTGCTGAGGAGTGGGCTTCCATGATCGAAGACTTTTGGAAGGATAAGTACCCTGCCGGGATTGCTGCCGACATCAATCCAGACGAGTATCCGAATATTCAGGCAGTGTTGAAGCAATCCTGCCAACGCTTCGCCAACAAGCCGGCATTCAGCAACCTGGGCAAGACACTCACCTACGGTGAGCTGTACGAATTGTCCGGTGCGTTTGCCGCGTATCTGCAACAGCATACCGATTTGCAGCCCGGCGATCGAATTGCCGTGCAACTGCCCAACGTGTTGCAGTACCCGGTCGCCGTCTTCGGGGCCATCCGCGCCGGGCTGATCGTGGTCAACACCAACCCGCTGTACACCGCGCGGGAAATGGAACACCAATTCAACGACTCCGGTGCCAAGGCCCTGGTCTGCCTGGCCAACATGGCGCACCTGGCTGAGACCGTGGTGCCGAAAACCGGCGTAAAGCACGTGATCGTCACCGAAGTCGCCGACCTGCTGCCGCCACTCAAGCGCTTGCTGATCAACAGCGTCATCAAGTACGTGAAGAAGATGGTGCCGGCCTATCACTTGCCAAAAGCCGTCAAGTTCAACGACGTGCTGAGCAAAGGCCAGGGCCAGCCAGTGGCGGAAGCCAATCCGGCCAGCGGCGACGTCGCGGTGCTGCAATACACCGGCGGCACCACCGGCGTGGCCAAGGGCGCGATGCTGACCCATCGCAACCTGGTGGCGAACATGCTGCAGTGCAAGGCGCTGATGGGTTCCAACCTCAATGAAGGTTGCGAGATCCTGATCACCCCGCTGCCGCTGTATCACATCTATGCGTTCACCTTTCACTGCATGGCGATGATGCTGATCGGCAACCACAACATCCTGATCAGCAACCCGCGCGACCTGCCGGCGATGGTCAAGGAACTGTCGAAGTGGAAGTTCAGCGGCTTCGTCGGCCTGAACACACTGTTCGTGGCCCTGTGCAACAACGAAGGTTTCCGCAAGCTGGACTTCTCCGCGCTGAAAGTCACCCTGTCGGGCGGCATGGCCCTGCAACTGGCCGCGGCCGAACGCTGGAAGGCGGTCACCGGTTGCGCCATCTGCGAAGGCTACGGCATGACCGAAACCAGCCCGGTGGCCACGGTCAACCCGATCCAGAACATCCAGATCGGCACCATCGGCATTCCGGTACCATCGACCCTGTGCAAAGTCATCAACGATGCCGGTGTCGAGCAGCCGCTGGGCGAAATCGGCGAACTGTGCGTGAAAGGGCCGCAAGTCATGAAGGGTTACTGGCAGCGCCAGGAAGCCACCGATGAAATGCTCGACAGCGAAGGCTGGTTGAAGACCGGTGACATCGCGCTGATCCAGCCTGACGGCTACATGCGCATTGTCGATCGCAAGAAAGACATGATCCTGGTGTCCGGTTTCAACGTATACCCCAACGAACTCGAAGACGTGCTGGCCACCTTGCCGGGCGTGCTGCAATGCGCGGCCATCGGCATACCGGACGAGAAGTCGGGCGAGGCGATCAAGATCTTCATCGTCGCCAAGCCGGGCGTGACGTTGACCAAGGAACAGGTGATGGAGCACATGCGCGCCAACGTCACCGGCTACAAGGTCCCGCGTTCCGTGGAATTCCGCGATGCACTGCCGACCACCAACGTCGGCAAGATCCTGCGTCGTGAATTGCGCGATGAAGAACTGAAGAAGATCAACGCGAAGAAAGCCACCGCGTAAAACAAGAAGCCCCGCAGATGCGGGGCTTTTTTGTTGACGCCGGACACAGGTAGACGACCTGTAGGAGCCGGCTTGCTGGCGATGGCGGAGTATCAGTCAACATTGATGCGTCGGATATACCGCAATCGCCAGCAAGCCGGCTCCTACAAGCGGAACGGCGCGAAGTTGACGTTGGTGCCCGTCGGGCGCATGTCCTGCAGGAAGGAGTCCTTGTCGGCGCTCAGCTCCAGGCTCAATGCCGCCTTGCGCTTGCCTTCATTGCGCACCACCAGGCCTTCGAGTTTCTCGCGCAGGAACACGGTCGGCACTTTCAGGTGCAGCAGCTCGTCGGTGGCTGGCGTGTGCATCAGCAGGTGAATCCACTCGTACTGACCGACGGCCAGGCGCGTCACCGGGAGGTCGAACCACCAGATGTTGCGATTGCGGTTCAATTCGGCGAAGTGGCAGTTGTTGACGCCAAGCACAGCACCGCCAAGTTCCTGGTTTCTGCGGGCAATGGCCTGCTTTTTATCAAGTTTCATAACATTCCTACGGGATTGGATCTTCAGCGCCATGGCCTGAATGTGTTGCGCATTCTCGGGGGTTGGCCGGCAAACATAAAGCGCAACCTGCACCGGACGATGAAATGTCGCGGAGAAAATAAATGAAACTCCCTGCAAAGGCCCCCGGTCAACCTTGTGTAGCGATTTTTCCGTCTATTGAAATGCTCACAGGAGAATCACCATGGGCAGCACAAGCGATAAAGTCAAAGGCATGGCCAATGAAGCCGCCGGCAACGTCAAGCAAGGCGTCGGCAAGGCCACCGGTAACGACAAGATGCGTGCCGAGGGCGTGATGCAGGAAAAGAAAGGCGAGGCCCAGCAAGCAGTCGGCAAGGCCAAGGATGCGCTCAAAAAAGGTATCGATGACGCCTGATCCGGCCTTTAATGAAAACAAACGCGGCCATCTCGGATGGCCGTTTTTGTGTCAGCCTGAACTTGCACCCGGAAATTGTTTCAAAGTCGCCAACTGGGCTACCTTGATGATAGAAAACGGCCCCTGAGTCGCCAGACTCCAACCCCAATCCGTAAGCGGCGAATGGAGACGCGAATGATTTTTCCGGACATGAGAGGCCTGCCCCTGCACCGTGTGATGATGCGCACGGTCACCGAGTTCGTCGACGACGAGATGTCGACCTATGCCTCGGCGCTGGCCTATCAGATGCTGTTTTCGCTGTTTCCGTTCATCCTGTTCCTGATTGCCCTGATCGGCTTCCTGCACCTGCCGGATTTCTTCTCCTGGCTGCGCCTGCAATCGGAACTCGTATTGCCGCCCCAGGCGCTGGAACAGGTCAACCCGGTGATCGACCAGCTGCAGCAGTCCAAGGGTGGTTTGCTCTCGGTGGGTATCGTGATTGCGCTGTACACCGCCTCGGCGGGTGTGCGGCTGATGATGAGCGCGATGAACGCGGCCTACGACGTGGTTGAAGGGCGCCCGCTGTGGAAACGCTTTCCGTTGTCGGTCATCTACACCGTGGGCATTGCCGGCATGTTGCTGATTGCGGCGGCGCTGATGGTGCTCGGTCCGCAAGTGATGGGCTGGATCGCCGCGCAGGTCGGGCTTGAGGATTTCATCGTGACCCTATGGACCATCGTGCGCTGGCCGGTGATCGTGATTCTGCTGATGGTCGCGGTGGCGTTGATCTACTACGTCATGCCCGACGTCAAACAGGAATTCCGCTTCATCACCCCGGGCTCGGTGCTGGCGGTGGTGGTGTGGATCATCGCCTCCCTGGGCTTCGGTTTGTACGTCAAGGAGTTCGCCAACTACAACGCCATGTATGGCAGTATCGGCGCGATCATCGTGCTGTTGCTGTACTTCTACATTTCCGCCGCGGTGCTGTTGCTGGGCGCGGAGATGAATGCGGTGATCGAGCACATGTCGCGGGAGGGTAAGGACCCGGGCGAAAAAGTTGCCGGCGAGCATGGTCCCGTCCATGAGGAAAAACACCACGTTTCGGGACTGGGCCGTGATCATTCACAACCCAAACCAACCATTGATGAAACCTGATCATGATTCGTGAAATTCTGAAAATGGGCGATGAGCGCCTGCTGCGCATTGCCCCGCCGGTGCCGGCCGAAATGTTCGACAGCCCCGAGCTGTGGCAACTGATCGATGACATGTTCCAGACCATGGAAAGTGTGGGAGGCGTGGGCCTGGCGGCTCCGCAGATTGGCGTCGACCTGCAACTGGTGATCTTCGGTTTCGAGCACAGCGAGCGTTATCCGGATGCCGACGCCGTGCCGCAGACGATCCTGATCAACCCGTTGATCACACCGATGAGCCCGGTGCTGGAAGAGGGCTTCGAAGGCTGTTTGTCCGTACCGGGCCTGCGCGGCGCGGTGCAGCGTTACCAACAGATTCGCTACGAAGGCCTCGACCCCAAGGGCGAGCCGATCGTGCGTTTTGCTTCAGGGTTCCACGCACGGGTGGTGCAGCACGAGTGCGATCACCTGATCGGCCGCCTGTACCCATCGCGCATCACCGACTTCAGCAAGTTCGGCTTCACCGAGGTGATGTTTCCGGACCTGGATCCCAACGCGGACGATTAAGCACACCACAAACCACATTAGATCTTCATCAGGCTTGAGCAGGCTCCAACCCCATCGCAATCATCGGCTTGCTGCGCGCATACCGGCTCAATCGCTCAACCATCGCGTAAGGCATCGGCGGATCGAACGTAAACCCGTGTCGCTCATAAAACCCGCGCAGGTTCGGATGACAGAACAACCACACCGGCAGTTCGCAATCCTTCACCGCGGCCGCAATCAACCCGGCGGCGATTCCTTGCTCCCGGCACTGCGGATCGACAAACAACCCGGTCAGCCAATGCCCGCCGGACACCGGGCGCAAACACAAAGCGGCAACAATCCCGTCACGCCGGGCCACCCACAGCTGCGCGTCGCGCACGGCTTTCATCGACGATTGGTGAGCGCGGTAGAACTTGTTCATCAAGGGCCATAACGGCTCGTCGAGCAGGGTGTACTGGATGTCGGGCATGGTCTCGGACTGTCGGTGTGCAAAGCCGGCGATTATAAAAGAACGCGCGCGCCGGGATAGGTGTATACCTGATCTCACATCCCCCTGAGAGGAGTACGCATCATGTCCAAAGGTATGGATTCAAAGAAAGCGGCGAAAAAGAAACCGACGAAAACCGCCATTGAAAAACGTGCGGACAAGAAGGCCAAGAAGGTCGGCGTGTTCGGTCACTGATCCCGCGATGATCGATCGCTCCCATGCAACATGGGAGCGATCCTCCTGAAAATAATCTGCAAGATTTCCCACGGCCATTGCACAGAAGGGGATTGGTCCCCGATCTGAGCAACGCCATGCCCCATTACTTCGATAGCGCCCACCAAGAAGAAATCGAAACCCTGCGTCGACGCTTCACCGCCCGTACCGAATGGCCGACCTGGTTACTGTTGATCGGCGTGTATGGCGCCTGGTTCGGCATCGTGTTGAACAGCCATCGCCTGGGTGTGTGGTGGAGCACGCTGTTGCTGATTCCATTGCTGGTGCTGTGGTTGTCGGTGCAACACGAGCTGCTGCACGGTCATCCCACGCGCTGGCCAGCCCTGAACAAGATCCTCGGCTACGCGCCGTTTGCCGTCTGGTATCCGTACACCCTGTATCGCGATAGTCATTTGCTGCATCACCGTGACGAAGACCTGACCATCCCCGGTCGCGACCCGGAAAGCCGCTACCTGAGTGCCGGGCAGTGGCAGGGCAGTTCTCTGCTGGTGCGCAGCCTGCACTGGCTGAACAAGACCGTGCTCGGCCGCTTTGCCCTGGGTGCGCCGCTGGCCTTGCTGGCGTTGGCCGGCGAAGAGTTGCAGCGATTGCAAGCGGGTAATCGTCAGGCCTGGCTGATGTGGCTGAGCCACGGTTCGCTGACGCTGTTGATGCTGCTGTTCATCGCGAACTTCAGCGTGTTTGCGCTCTGGCATTACCTGTTTTTGATCAGCGTGCCGGCGCTGTCGATCGCCATGATTCGCTCCTACTATGAACATCGACCTCATGCCGCGCCGGAGCAACGCACCGTGCTCAATGAAGCCGCCTGGCCGTGGCGCTGGCTGTTCCTGAACCTCAATTTCCATCTGGTGCATCACGAGTTGCCGGGGTTGCCCTGGTACGACTTGCCCCGCGCTTACCGGGCCCGCCGCGAGCAATGGCTGGCGCGCAGTGGCGGGTTTCTGGTGCAGGGTTATGGGCAGTTGTGGCGTGAACATGGCGTCAAAGCCATCGACAGCCCGAGGCATCCGTTTTACTGATTTGCTACGCTGCTCTGGAAAACTTCGATGACCCAACACATCGCCGAACTACAGATGTACATCGCCCCCGAGCTGATCCACCAGGCCAACGAACGCTGGCTGGCGCGAATCCTCGAGCACCTGGGCGGCACCCGCCGTGATGCCGATGGCCTGTCGCTGTCGGATGTGTGGTTGTCGCCGCACTTGCTGCTCGCGCAAACCTGCGGCTACCCGCTGATGACAGCATTGCGCGGCAAGGTCCGGGTGCTGGGGCGCCCTCGGTATGAACTGCCGGACAGCAGTGGCGGCAACCATTGCAGCCTGATCCTGGCACGCACCGACGATGCACGGCGAACCCTGGCGGATTTTCGAGGCAGCCGGGGCGTGATCAATGGCCGGGATTCCAACAGCGGCATGAACCTGCTGCGCCACCGGTTGGCGCCGTTGCAGCGTGACGGGCGGTTTTTTTCTCAGATCGGCATCAGCGGCAGCCATCGCGAAAGCCTGCACTGGTTACGCGAAGACCTTGCCGACCTGGCGGCCATCGACAGCGTGACCTTCGCCTATCTGGCGCGCCACGCCGCAGAGGAAGTGGCCGGTTTGCGCGTGATTGAGCGCAGTGCCTTGAGCCCGACGTTGCCCTACATCTCCTCGGCCACCGTCAGCGATCAGCAGGCTGAAGGGCTATTGCAGGCGATGAACCAGGCGTTGCGCGAGTTACCTGAGGTTGCCGAAATCCTCGGTTTGCCGCAGGTGCTGCCCGCCAGCGAAAGCGACTATCAGGTTGTGCTCGATTATCAGCGTGAGGCCGAGGTGTTGGGGTATGGGGATTTGCGATAGGGCGCAGATGTTGGGTCGACAGGTCCATTTTTCGCGGGCAAGCCACGCTCCCACAGGTACAGCGAAACTATCTAATTGGAATATAAAAATAAGTTTTAAGTATTATTAAAGAATAAGCCTCCTTGCTAGGATCCGCCTCACCGGACCACCGGACATTCAGCGACCCCTAACCCAGGAGCCCCTATGTCCGGCACCGATATTCTCCATCGCAAACACGTGGACAGCCTGTTCCGTGCCCACTATCACTGGCTCTGCACACGCCTGCGTCAGTCACTGAACGATGCCGCCGGTGTCGAAGACATTGCCTGCGAAACCTTCGTGCAACTGCTCGAAGCCCCTGGCCTGACGGCGATACGCGAACCCCGTGCCTTGCTCACCACCATCGCCCGGCGCCTGCTCTATCAGCGTTGGCGTCGAGCGGATCTGGAGCGCCGGTATCTTCACCAACTGCAACACGCCGAGCCGGTCCATGCCGAATCGCCGGAGCAGTTGGCCCAGTTGTCCCAGACCCTGACCCGGGTGAATCGCAGTCTTGAGCGCTTGCCCGGCAAAGTGCGTTCGACCTTCCTGCTGTCGCGGATCGACGGCCTGACCTACGCGCAAATTGCCGCTGCGCTTGGCATTTCGCTGCGCTCGGTCAGCGACTACATGACCCGTTCCCAGGCCCTGTGCGACCGGCACAGCGCCAATCAATCCCTGAACCGTCCACTCCAGAACAAGAGGTCCGCATGAGATCGATCAAAACCCTGCTCGGCAGTTCGTTGCTGGCCCTGAGCCTGTTGTCCCACCCGTCCTGGGCCACGGAAAAAGCCGCACCCATTCACTTCGGCGATATCACTTGGGAAAGTGGCAGCCTCATCACCGAAATCCTGCGCCTGATCGTTGAAAAAGGTTACGGTTACCCGACCGACACGCTGCCGGGCAGCACCGTCAGCCTGGAAGCGGCGCTGGCGAAAAACGATATCCAGGTCATCGGCGAGGAGTGGGCCGGACGCAGTCCCGCCTGGGTCAAGGCTGCCGCCGAGGGCAAGGTCTTCGGCCTCGGCGATACGGTCAAAGGCGCCACTGAAGGTTGGTGGGTGCCGGAATACGTGATCAAGGGCGATCCCGAGCGCGGCATCAAGCCGTTGGCCCCGGAACTGAAGTCCGTTGCCGATCTGGCGAAGTACAAGGACGTATTCCGCGACCCCGAAGACCCGAGCCGCGGACGCTTCCTCAACAGCCCGACCGGCTGGACCTCGGAAATCGTCAACAGCCAGAAACTCAAGGCCTATGACCTGACCGCCAGCTACGTCAACTTCCGCACCGGTTCCGGTGCCGCACTGGATGCCGAGGTGGCGTCGTCGATCCGCCGTGGCAAGCCGGTGCTGTTCTACTACTGGTCGCCGACACCGTTGTTGGGCCGTTTCAAGCTGGTGAAACTCGACGAACCGCCGTTCGACGCCGAAGCCTGGAAAACCCTGGCCGACGCCAACAACCCGAACCCCAAGGGCACGCGCTCGATGCCGGCCAGCCTGGCCATCGGCGTATCGGCACCGTTCAAGGCGCAATACCCGGATCTGGTGACGTTCTTTGAAAAGGTCGACCTGCCGATCGACCTGCTGAACCAGACCCTGGGCCAGATGAGCGAAAAACGCCAGAAACCCCGCGAAGTCGCCGAAGCGTTTTTGCGTGAGCAACCGCAGGTGTGGAAGGGCTGGGTACCGGGGGAGGTGGCTACCAGGGTGAGTGCCAGTTTGTAGTTTTGTCGCATCGCGATGCGATCTGGTTCAACAGGCTCGACAGGCGGTAAGCCGCAAAAAACCGCTGAACCGATTTTGTCCTCGATACTGGCCGACTAGTGGCCTTGCAAGCACAACGTGGCTGTCTATGATCAGGTGTAACTAACTGTATCGGCCGTGATGAGGCGGTCGGTGTGGTGCTGCCAGAGTGCGCAATCAAAGGCACCGACACTTGATCACAGGGAGCTGTCCGCTAAATGGAATTTGTTGTGAATCTGTTAGGGCTGGCCCGCATGCGGGCTATCAAGAGAAGGATGTCTTGATGAGCGTGTCGCTATAAGGACCCTCCGATTGATCATCGATTATCACCTGACGAGTCCTTCTTTTTTGGAGGGATGCGTGTGCCTGTTCCACGGAACGTAGTGGTGGATTTGAAAGAACTGCAACTTTCATCAATCAAAAAATCGCGCGGAAGGTGATACAACCATGTTCAACCTACATCACAAGGCTGACCTGCTGGAAATCGAACGATTCAGCTGTGCGCTGACCGAGGCCAATGCCAAGTTGGCGGCGATCAGCAATTCGATGGCGATGATTGAATTCACCCCGGATGGCATCGTCATCGATGCCAACGAAAACTTCTGCAGTGCCATGGGCTACAGCGCCGACGAAGTGCGCGGCAAGCATCACCGGGTGTTTTGTGAAGAGCAGTATTACCGCAGCGATGACTACACCAAACTGTGGCGCGACCTGGCGCGGGGCGAGCCGCTGAGCGGGACCTTTTTGCGCTTGCATAAAAGCGGCCGGGAGATCTGGCTCGAAGCCAGCTACATGCCGGTGCTCGGCCCCGACCGCCAGGTGAAAAGCGTGATCAAGGTCGCCACCGACATCACCGCCCGGGTCAACAGGGAACACGAAAACGAAAGCCGGCTCGCCGCGATCGGCCGCTCCATGGCCGTGATCGAATTCACCCCCGAAGGCAAGGTCATCAGCGCCAACGAAAATTTCCTGAAAACCATGCAGTACTCGCTCAACGAGGTGGTGGGGCAGCATCACAGCCTGTTCTGCCACCGAGCCGAAGCCGAGTCCCAGAGTTACCGGAATTTCTGGGCGTCGCTCAACCGTGGCGAATATCACTCTCATCGTTTCGAGCGCAGGAACAAACAGGGGCAGACCATATTCCTCGAAGCGTCCTACAACCCGTTGTTCGACGCCAAGGGCCGGCTGTACAAAGTGGTCAAGTTCGCCAGCGACATCACTCACCAGATGACCACCCTGCAAACCGCCGCGGAATCGGCCCACAGCACCTCGGTGCAAAACGACGTCTGTGCACGCAAGGGTTCCGAGGTGGTGCAGCAGACGGTGCAGATCATCCTGGACATTTCCAAAGACCTGAACGAAGCGGCGCTGAGCATCGATGCGGTGAGCAAGCAGTCCGACATCATCGGCACCATCGTGCAGACCATCCGCGGCATTGCCGATCAGACCAACCTGCTGGCGCTCAACGCGGCGATTGAAGCGGCGCGGGCCGGTGAGCACGGGCGCGGATTTGCGGTGGTGGCCGATGAAGTGCGCAGCCTCGCGGCGCGCACGAGTCAGGCGACGCTGGAGATCGTCGAGGTGGTGCGCAAGAACCACGATCTGTCGCTGAGCGCGGTGTCGAGCATGCAATCGAGTTTGAGCCGAACCGGCCTCGGCGTGGAACTGGCGAACGAGGCAGGGGAGGTGATCCTGGAAATCCAGCAGGGCTCGCGCCACGTGGTGGATGCGATCAGTCAGTTCAACTCGACGTTGCAATTGAACTAAGCAGAGCAACTTGTAGGAGCAAGCTTGCTCGCGATGGACTCAAGAGCGCTGCGTTTAGCCAGACAAAACGCGTAATCGTTATCGACCATCGCGAGCAAGCTCGCTCCTACATAAAATGAGCAAATGAAAAAGGGTCCCGGTAGAGGGACCCAAAAAAACCGGCAAATAGCGCGCTGACAAGAGGGCCAGGAAGGTTGGGGCGTTCGTTCATTGAGCCTGCTTTACGGAGCCCGGCAATCGGGCTGCGTTATCACATCCAGCCCAATAATCATTCGATCTGCAAGATTTCCCTGCGCCGTTACCCGCAGGGAGACAGGACCAACTTTGTCTGTTGGCTTGCCCTTGTTTCGGGCCGCTCGGAGTCCGATACCTGTTAGTTCTGACAGTAGACTGACTATCGAGTTGGTTGGACTATGTGTTCTCGAATACGTGGCTGGTTTACCGATATAACGTCGGATAAAAACCGGGATGCTCATAACTCGCATGGACGAGATTTAATATGAAAATCAAATGGGTTGTTACTGCTTTTTCACTAGTTGTCTGCCTCGGCGCAAATGCTGAGCAAGAGTCGGTAGGGCAAAGCACATACACATTATTCAATCCCACAATGACTGAATTACAGAAGGGCGAGGTACAACAGCAGATTGATCAACAGCTCGCCAGAAAAGCGGGAGCGCGGCAGGTCAGTACTACCCAAGTGGTTTATGGAGATGGAGCAGTCGTTATGACTTTCCCTCCCAAGGACTCCGCTCAACCGGAGAGTACCTGCGACTATGGTTATTTTTGCGTCTGGGAGCACCCATATTACACCGGCAGGAAAGTGTCATTGCGCAGTAAGCAAGAATTCAGTCCATTCAATCTCGCAGACTACAATATGAGCCTGCAGGTATCGTCGTGGAAATATAACAATAAAGCCTACGCCTCGATCGTATACGGGGTGAACAGGAAAGATGGGGTGGGAGTAATAGAAACCAGCACTCTAAAGGAAATTGGAATTGGTGATGAGTGTTGCCCATTCAGTGCTCCCGAAAAAACAGACCCTTCCGCAGCGTGGACAGAAATATATGCCATCGATCACCTTCAGTCCCAGGGTGACAAAATAGTGAGTATCAAGGTCTCTACACTATTTGGCGGGGATGCCAAGTGAGCACCAATTGCAGCGGCCATTCAAGGCAAGCCGTTGCAGCCGTGCTTGAGGAAACCCGGACGCTGCGCCAGGCGCTGGAAATACTCATCGACGGCGGGGTAGTCCGGGCGCTCGATCGGCGTCATCAGCCAGCGATTGACCGATAAACCGATGACCACATCGGCCAGGGTAAAACGTGGCCCGGCGACATACGCCTTGGTGGTCGCGAGTTGATGTTCGAGGATGCCCATTTTCTGGTTCCAGCCACGGATGCCGACCACAAGGCCATGCGGGTCCTGGAATTCCGGGTCCTTGCGCACCAGTGCCATGAACGGATATCTCCACGACGGATTGAGCTCGGTGGCTTGCCAATCCATCCACTGCTCCACCCGGGCGCGGGCGGCCGGGTCGGTTGGCAGCAAATCGGCATGGTGGTGATGGTGTTTGCCGACCAGGTAGCGGCAGATGGTATTGGACTCCCACAGCACGCCCGCCTCATCAATGATCACCGGTACCAGCGCGTTGGGATTGAGCCGCAGAAACTCCGGGCTGTGAGTCGAGGCAAAACCGCTGCCCCAGTCCTCGCGTTCGTAGGTAATGCCTAGTTCCTCGCAGGTCCACAGAACCTTGCGGACGTTGATCGACGAGGCTTTACCCAGGATCTTCAGTGTGTGTTCCATTGAGCTACTCCGTTAGCGAATTGGTGCGCTACGGGAATCTGACAGCGTGCCCAGCAGAGGGCGACGTTCGTTGCTCTAAAAGGTTAGTTGAAATCCGCTCGCCGCGTTCGGCTCTTGATTGGACTTCAGGCGCTCGGCAGCAGGTCGTTCCAGATCGGGGTCGAACAGGCACTGGGAATGTATGGATGAAGGGCAGGTTGCTTGAGGATCCAGCCCTGAAGCTGTTGGTCGATGTACACCGGGGTTGGCTCGATACACTCGCCTTTGGGGGCAACCTTGGCTTGATCCACTGATACAAACAGTGGGCCGGGCAGATCAAACACCGTCTCGGAATGGCTTGAAAGCCCCGTGTCCTTGCGGGCAAAACAGTTGTTCCTGCGGCCGCTCAGGTCGGTTGTCATGACCCCGGCTTCTTCCAGGTTCGCATGCCAAACATTCATGACAACGGCTGGCCCCTGGGCTTTCGGGTGCAAGGCGAGGCAACTTTTGATTGCCGGCATGAAACGTGGATCACTTAGAAACTGCGTCC
Source organism: Pseudomonas sp. S2_H10 (assembly GCF_054668285.1). Lineage (NCBI taxonomy): Bacteria > Pseudomonadati > Pseudomonadota > Gammaproteobacteria > Pseudomonadales > Pseudomonadaceae > Pseudomonas > Pseudomonas sp. S2_H10. The sequence goes on along the minus strand of NZ_CP162754.1, from coordinate 2,257,397 downwards.
AGTCGTCCGGCTGCGAGGCGTGTGCCGGAATCGCGTGGCCGAGCAAGAACGTCAGGAAAATCGCTTTGCGCATAGCAATATCCGCGAGAAAAAGGTTGTGGATTCTGCACTCGACGCTCGGGTCGCGGAGGGTAAAAGATGTTTCGAAATGCTGTGTAGGAATGGTCTGACGGCAAGCGGCTTCAGAGGGGTTGCGCAGGCTACTGTTTCTTGCACCCTTGCCTACAACTACGCCAGAATCCGCCGACTTGTGCGCTTGGTATCCGGACTCTATCGTTCCGTGTCGCTGCAAATTCAGCGATCGGGTTTCGCAGCCCGGGTATCTCTAGACGCATAGCGTCCACCGTTCGTGATCGAATCGCGTTATGGCGGCTGTGCGTGGGAGACCTTCGGGTCTACCGGGTTCTAGAGTCCCGGTCTGCGACCCGCGTACAGCTGCCACCCTTCGTATCGCAGCGAGACGTGGCAGCTCCATTACTCTAGGAGCACCACTATGTTCAAACCCACGCCGAACCCCCCACGCAATCCCAGCCCGATGTTCTCCATCTCCCCCGGCATCAATAACGAAACATTGCTGGCGCACGCCTGCGAATCACTGGCCTCGGCGAGTGTGATGACCAATGACTTTGCTACGTTTCTGGAAGGCAGCCAGCGCAATACGGCACTGGCGATTGCACAGATCATCATGCTGGCCGAGCTGGCGGTGAACCGGGTGCTGGATAACCTCGATCCGCAGGATTGACCGCCGAACCTGTGGTGAGGGGGCAAACCCCCTCACCACAGTGATTTGTGTCGTGCTTATGTACTCTCGCGCACCTTCAACTCAAACCCCATGTCCTGCACCGGCCTGGCCACGGTATTGCCGGCCATCAGCGTCAGCATCTGCTCCGCCGCGCGGCGGCCGATGGCTTCGCGCGGGGTGTTGATGCTGCTCAGGCGCGGGACCATGTGTTCGGACATGGGCAAGTCGTTGAAGCCGAGGATCGCCACCTGTTCGGGGATCTTGATCCCGTGACGCAGCGCTTCGAGCAGCGCGCCCTGGGCCAGGTCGTCGTTGCCGAAGAAAATCGCATCGACGTCCGGGTGGCTGGCGAGCATCTGCAAAAACAGTTCGCCGCCCAGGCCGACCGACGACGGGCGGGGTGTCAGCACTTCCAGCGCCGGGTCATACAAACCGGCCTTTTGCAGGGCTTTGCGGAAACCTTCGCCGCGCAGCAAGGTGCGCTGGTCGAGTTGCGCGCCGATGTAGGCCAGGCGCTTGCGGCCGCGAGACAGCAAGTGTTCGGCTGCCGTTTCGCCGGCCGCCAACTGCGAAAAGCCTACGCAATTGAGCCCGGCGGCGCTGTCCAGCTCCATCATGTACACGCAGGGAATGTTGCTGGCTTCGATCATCCGCCGCGAACTTTCGGTGCGGTCGAAACCCGTCAGCAACAAGCCGCGTGGCTGATAGGCCATGTAGTTGCGCAGCAGGTTTTCCTCTTCATCGCGCGAATAGTGGAAGTTGCCGATCAGCACTTCGAAGCCCTTGGGCCGCAAAACCTGATGAATGGCTTCCAGGGTGTCGATGAACAGCAGGTTGGACAGCGACGGCACCAGCACCACGACGGAATGGCTCTGGGCCGAGGCCAGGGCACGGGCGGCAGGGTTGACCACGTAGTTGAGATCCAGCGCCGCTTTCTGCACCTTTTCCACCAGTTCGGTGGCAACAGTGCTGACCCCGCGCAGGGCGCGCGAAGCGGTGATCGGGCTGACGCCGGCCAGTCGGGCAACTTCGTTCAGGGTAGGGCGGCCAGTGGTGCGGGTATTTTTATCGTTCTTGGTTGTGTTCATCGACGGCTTGCCAAACAAAATTCAAGGCACTAAGGTAGCGCTGTCTCGATGCAGCTGCAAATGCGTGAGCGGGGGTTCGCCTGATCCTCGCTTTTTGGCGTTGGGACCTAACCTGCTGCAACCCATAAAATGACAAGAAAGGCGTCGGCAACTTCTGCTTTTGATCTAGTGTCATAACTGGCAAAGGTAGCGCTGTCTGCGCGCTGAGGTGTTACATGAATCATCCCATCACCGCCCTGGTCATCATGGGCGTTGCCGGTTGCGGCAAGACGTGCGTCAGCGAGGCCCTGTGCCAATTGAGCGGCGCCACTGCCATTGAAGGCGACTCTTTCCACCCTGCCGCCAATATCGAAAAGATGAGCGCGGGGACCCCCCTGAACGACGAAGACCGCGCCGGCTGGCTCGACAGCCTGTGCGATGAACTGCGCCGTGTCGACGCCATGGGCCAGCGCCCGGTGCTGACCTGTTCGGCGCTCAAGCACATTTACCGCGAACGCCTGCGCAGTGCCTTGCCGGGCCTGGGCTTCGTGTTCCTGGAGTTGACCCCCGAAGTGGCTGCCGACCGCGTCTCCCATCGGCCGGGCCACTTCATGCCGTCGACTCTGATCGACAGTCAGTTCGCCACCCTCGAATCGCCGGTCGGCGAGCCGTTGACCCTGGCGCTGGATGCCTCCACCCATAGCGTCGAGCAACTGGCTGCGCAGGCTCATGTGTGGTGGCAGGCGAACGGCCTGAAACAGGCGGTATGACTGTGCTCGCAAAGACAGCGCTGTCCTCACGACTTCTGATTAACCCGCTTTAATAACAACAACAACCAGGAGACACCCCTAATGTTTGGCATGTCCCACGAGACGTTCCTGCTGCTCGATGCAGTGGTCACGGTGATCGGGCTTATCGTTCTGATCACCAAGTTCAAGTTGCATCCCTTCCTTGCCCTGATCATTGCCGCAGCTTTCCTCGGGCTGACCTCCGGCATGCCGATCGGCACCATCATCAAGGCGTTCCAGGACGGCTTCGGTGGCGTGCTTGGCTTTGTCGGCATCATCCTCGCGCTGGGCACCATGCTCGGCAAAATGATGGCCGAATCGGGTGGGGCGGATCAGATTGCGCAGACGCTGATCCGCGCCTTCGGCAAGGACAAGGTGCAGTGGGCGATGATGTTCGCCGCGTTCCTGGTCGGCATTCCGCTGTTCTTCGAAATCGGCTTCGTGCTGCTGATTCCGCTGGTGTTCATCGTGGCCCGGCGCACTGGCGTGTCGATCATCAAGATCGGTATCCCGCTGCTGGCCGGTCTGTCCGCCGTGCACGGCCTGGTGCCGCCGCACCCGGGTCCGCTGCTGGCCATCGGCGTGTTCGGTGCCGACATCGGCAAGACCATTCTGTACGGCCTGATCGTTGCGCTGCCAACCGCCATCATCGCTGGCCCGATCTACGGTACGTTCATTGCCAAGCACATTCCCGGTCATCCGAACCAGGAGCTGGTGGATCAACTGGCGCGCGAAACCGATTCGGCCGATCTGCCGAGCTTCGGCATCACCCTGGTGACCGTGCTGCTGCCGGTGTTCCTGATGCTGCTGAAAACCTTTGCCGACGTCGTGCTGCCCGATGGCAACATCTTCCGCGCCTTCATGGACCTGATCGGTCACCCGATTTCGGCGTTGCTGCTGGCGTTGCTGCTGTCGCTGTATACCTTCGGCTACAAGCAGGGCATCGGTTCCAGCCAAATGATGAAATGGCTGGATGCGAGCCTCGCGCCAACCGCCGCGATCATCCTGATCATCGGTGCCGGTGGTGGCTTCAAGCAGATGCTGGTGACCAGCGGCGTGGGTGACGTGATCGGCCACATGGCGGTCAACGCACAGATCTCGCCGATCCTGCTGGCCTGGCTGGTGGCGGCGGTGATTCGTATCGCCACCGGTTCGGCGACCGTGGCGACCATCACTGGCGCCGGCATCGTGGTGCCGGTGGTGGGGATGATCCCGGGTGTGAACCGTGAGCTGCTGGTGCTGGCCACCGGTGCAGGTTCGTTGATTCTGTCCCACGTCAACGACGCCGGTTTCTGGCTGGTGAAGCAGTACTTCAACATGACCGTGGCCGAAACTTTCAAGACCTGGACTGCGATGGAAACCATCCTGTCGGTGGTGGGCCTGGGCTTTATTCTGTTGTTGTCGCTGTTCGTCTAAGCGATTCGACAGACACAAAAAAACCGCAGCGATGCGGTTTTTTTCCTCTGTAGGAGCCGGCTTGCTGGCGATGCAGGCGACTCGGTTTAACGTCTGACCGAGTCGATGCGATCGCCAGCAAGCCGGCTCCTACAGGTTTTGTGTCAGGTGTTGGCTTTGGTGACCAGGCCATCCGCCCTGAACATCCCGCGAATCCCGCGCACGGCCTGGGCTTCTTTCTGTTGTTGTCGCTGTTCGTCTAAGCGATTCGGCAGACACAAAAAAACCGCAGCGATGCGGTTTTTTTGCCTCTGTAGGAGCCGGCTTGCTGGCGATGCAGGCGACTCGGTTTAACGTCTGACCGAGTCGATGCGATCGCCAGCAAGCCGGCTCCTACAGGTTTTGTGTCAGGTGTTGGCTTTGGTGACCAGGCCATCCGCCCTGAACATCCCGCGAATCCCGCGCACGGCCTGGGCTTCATTCTGTTGTTGTCGCTGTTCGTTTAAGCGATTCGACAGGCACAAAAAAACCGCAGCGATGCGGTTTTTATGCCCCTGTAGGATCCGGCTTGCTGGCGATGCAGGCGACTCGGTTTAACGTCTGACCGAGTCGATGCGATCGCCAGCAAGCCGGCTCCTACAGGTTTTGTGTCAGGCGTTGGCTTTGGTGACCAGGCCATCCGCCCTGAACATCCCGCGAATCCCGCGTACGGCCTGGCGAATCCGGTCCTGGTTTTCGATCAGCGCAAAGCGCACGTGATCATCGCCATACTCGCCAAAGCCCACGCCCGGCGAGACACACACCTTGGCTTCGGCCAGCAGCTTCTTGGCGAACTCCAGCGAACCCAGGTGCGCATAAGCCTCGGGGATCTTCGCCCAGACGTACATCGACGCTTTCGGGTTTTCTACCATCCAGCCCAGTTCATGCAAGCCCTTGACCAGCACGTTGCGGCGCTGCCGATACTGCTCGGCGATGTCGCGCACGCATTGCTGATCGCCTTCCAGTGCGGCAATCGCCGCCACTTGAAGCGGGGTGAAGGTGCCGTAGTCGTGGTAGCTCTTGATTCGCGCCAGGGCGTTGACCAGTTCCGGGTTGCCAACCATGAAACCAATGCGCCAGCCGGCCATGTTGTAGCTCTTGGACAGGGTGAAGAACTCCACCGCGATGTCCTTGGCCCCCGGCACTTGCATGATCGACGGGGCTTTCCAGCCGTCGTAGACGATGTCGGCGTAGGCCAGGTCGTGCACCACCAGTACGTCGTACTGCTTGGCGAGGGCGATGACGCGCTCGAAGAAATCCAGCTCAACGCACTGTGCGGTCGGGTTGGACGGGAAGCCGAGGATCATCATCTTCGGCTTCGGAATGGAGCCGCGAATGGCCCGTTCCAGTTCAGCGAAGAAATCCACGCCCGGCACCAGCGGCACCGAACGCACCTGGGCGCCGGCAATCACGGCACCGTAGATGTGAATCGGGTAGCTCGGGTTGGGCACCAGCACGGTGTCGCCCTGGTCCAGGGTCGCCAGCATCAAGTGCGCCAGGCCTTCCTTGGAACCGATGGTGACGATGGCTTCGCTTTCCGGGTCGATGTCGACCTCGTAGCGTTGCTTGTACCAGTTGGAAATCGCCCGGCGCAGGCGCGGAATGCCCTTGGACGTGGAGTAGCCGTGAGTGTCTTCGCGCTGGGCGACCTGCACGAGTTTTTCGACGATGTGCGGCGGCGTGGCGCCGTCGGGGTTGCCCATGCTCAAGTCGATGATGTCTTCGCCACGACGACGGGCGGCCATCTTCAGCTCGGCGGTGATGTTGAAAACGTAGGGGGGGAGTCGATCTATGCGCGCAAAGCGGCGCGGCGAACCTTGTTCGGCCATTGTTGCCTCGGATAACGTAAGCGCCCGGAACCGTCCGAGCGACGCTGGTCACTGTGGTGACCTGTGGCGGAATGTACGGGCAGCTGTGGCAGACTGTCCAGCCTCAATGTAAACAAATTTGTCCGAAGGAAAGGGTTCGATGGAATTTACCAGCGGCTTCTTGCTGAGCCTCTCGCTGTGCCTGGATATCGGCGTGGCCAACATCGCGATGATCACCCTGGCGATGCAGCGCGGCTATTTCCAGGGCTTCGCGCTGGGCCTCGGCACCTGCGTCGGCGACCTGATCTACGCGGTACTGGCACTGGTCGGCATGACCGTGTTGCTGCAGTACGAAACCGTGCGCTGGGTGTTGTGGATCGGTGGCTCGGCGCTGCTGGTGTACTTCGCGGCGAAGATGGTCTATTCGGCGATTCACCACGAGGCGCTGCTGGCCGAGACGGCGGAGGTCGGGAACAACTCCCACCGCAAGGAGTTCTTGCGCGGGATTTTCCTGGCCATGTCTTCGCCCAGTGCGATTCTCTGGTTCGCGGCCGTTGGCGGCACCCTGATCGCCCGTTCCGGTGGCGGTGGCCCGCTCAGTTCGGCGCTGTTTCTCGGCGGTTTCCTGTGTGCCGGGCTGCTCTGGTCGGCAGGCTTGTGCTTCGCCGCCAGCCACGGCGGCAAGTTGCTGGGCGACAAGTTGCTGCGCTATTCCTACATGGCATCGGCAGCGATCTTCTGCTATTTCGCAGTCTACGTGATTCTATCGGGCTATAACGAGTTCGTCGGTGCCGCAGCCGTCGAGCAATTGCACGCTCTGTAACTGGGCGAATCGGGTAAGGCTTCTATACTCCCAGCCGAACCCATTTTTATGCGTCAGGAGTCGAGTCATGGATGAGTTAGCAAGCGTCGAGCTGGCGCAACCGCGCTTCGAGCACGGGCACTTCCTGCTGATTGCGGGGCTGGGCGGTCAATTCACCCAGCAAACCACCCAGGGCATTCCCGAACTCTGGGAGAAATTCATCCCGCATCTGGGCCGGATTCCGGGCCAGAAAGGCGAAGTTACCTACGGCGTCTGCTGCAATTTCGATGGCAAGGGCGGCTTCGATTACATCGCCGGGGTCGAGATCAGCAAGCTCGACGATTTGCCGGACACATATCGATGGGTAGAGATTCAGCCCCAGAAGTACGTCGTGTTCGAACATCAAGGACCGCTGGACACCCTGCCGCAAACCTTTCAGTACATCCATGGCACGTGGCTGCCGAAGTCCGGCCACGAGCTATTGGCGGCCCCGGAATTCGAACGCTACAGCGAAGATTTCAACCCGAAGCTCAACACCGGCAAGCTGGAAATCTGGTTGCCGATCAAGGCGTGACGTACGCGGGAGGCGGATCCACCGATTCGTCTCTCGATGTCCCACGGCGGCTGATTTATCATCCCCGGCCTTTCCCACGCTGATTCCGAGCTGCCATGAACACCGTCATCCGCAACGTCACCCCCGCCGATCTGGACCGCTGCTTTGCCATCGAAACCCTTGCCTATGAGGGCGACGAAGCCGCGACCCGCGAGAAGATTGCCACCCGCATCGCCACCTGGCCCGAGGGGTTTATCGTCGCGCAAGTGGACGGGGTTGTAGCCGGTTTCATCAATTCCGGTGCGGCGTTCCAGGTGGAAATGTCGGACGAGGCGTTCAAGGAGCTGATCGGCCACGACCCGGTCGGGCCGCACGTGGTGATCATGTCGGTGGTGGTGCACCCGGATTATCAGGGGCAGGGCCTGGCCAAACTCCTGATGGGCGAGTTCATCGAGCGCATGCGTGCGATGGGCAAGGTCAGCATCAACCTGATGTGCAAGGAGCGGCATATTCCGTTGTATGCCGGTTTTGGCTTTGCCTACATCAAACCCTCGGCGTCCGACCATGGCGGCATGGCGTGGCATGAGATGGTGCTCAATCTCTGAACCCACCGCAGATCCCCTGTAGGAGCGAGCCCGCTCGCGAAGAACTCCGGCACACCGCGTTTATCCAGATTGCCCGTGTCATCGTTGACGACCTTCGCGAGCAGGCTCGCTCCTACAGAGGAAGGTGTTGTGTCAGTACAATCAAAACACCAACCCCATCCGCCGCTCATACCCGATCCGCCCCCTGTACGCCTCGCCACTGTCGACAAAGCCAAACCTGGCATACAAACCGATCGCCGATTCGTTGTCCGCATCCACCGACAATTCCAGCCCCTTGATCTGCGGCCAGGCCAGGCGCGCGGCCTCGGGCAGCGCTTGCAGGCAAGCCTTGCCATAACCTTTGCCCTGAGACCGTTGATCGACTTGCAGCGCATGCAGCGTCGCGCTGTGTTCATCGGCCCACGCGGGCAGGGCGGGCGGGCGCTTGAGCAGCAGGAACGCCACGGGAATGTCCTCGACCAGCAGGGCAAACCCTTTGACTCCCGGGCCCGGCTTGGACAGCAGAGAGTGCAGTGCACCGTGAATGTCACCGCTGAACCTGATCTGTTCCGGATGTACTTCGATGGCCTCGACCTGCTGGCGCTGCAGCGCGTTCAGGCTTTCGTAGGGCACGAGTCGGGCTGTCACGGGAGGGTCCTTTTTCCAACATGAATAGAACTTGCGATTCTAGCGATTCCGGCCGTTTGGATTATTTTTATTTCACCTGTCGATTTACCGGATCGCCAGTCGACTAAGGGTGTCTTCCAATAAAACCACGGAGAACCACCATGAATTCGCAAACCCAGATCCAGAACCTGATCGAAACCTATCGTCAGGCCATGATGGCCAAGGACGTAGATAAAATCATGACCCTGTATGCCGACGACATCGTCTCCTTCGACGCGGTCAAGGCCTTGCAATTCAAGGGCAAGGAGGCGTACCGCGCGCATTGGGAAGATTGCATGAAAATGTGCCCCGGCCCGCACATTTTCGACTTCCAGGACATCCGCATCGAGGCCTCCCAGGAAATTGCCTTCGCCCACTGGCTGGCCCATTGCGGCGGCACCAACGACAAGGGTGAAACCCAGGCCTGCTGGATGCGCGGCAGTGCGTGCTATCGCCAGGAAGACGGGTTGTGGCGGATCGTCCATGAGCACTGGTCGGCGCCGTTCGACATGATGAGTGGCTCCGTCCTGTTCGATCTGAAACCCTGAGTTGATTTATCGAAAGCTGTGCCAAAGTGCCGATTCGCGGCCATAGTTGATCCGTTCAATAAGGAGAGCGTGATGAAGTACTTATGCTTGGTCTACAGCGATGAGCGCCTGCTGCATTCGCTGCCGGAAAGCCCGAAGGACGAAGAGTGCATGGCCTATGCCGAGTCGATCCAGGGCAGTGGCCGGATGGTCGCCGCCGAGGCGCTGGAGTCGGTGCAGACCGCCACCACGGTGCGCATGCGCAACGGCAAGATGTCGATCACCGACGGGCCATTCGCTGAAACCAAGGAGCAGTTGGCCGGTTTTTACCTGATCGATGCCAAGGACCTCAACGAAGCCATCCAGGTCGCCGGCAACATTCCGGCGGCCCGGGTCGGCAGTGTCGAAGTGCGCCCCGTTCGGCAGTTGAATCCTTAAGATGCCCGGGCTGCCGGTTCAGGCGCGGATCGAGCAGGTCTATCGCGAGGATTCGCGGCGAATCCTCGCGACCTTGATCCGCCTGCTCGGCGACTTCGACCTTGCTGAGGAGGCCTTGCACGAGGCGTTTTTTATCGCGGTCGAACGCTGGCAGCGTGACGGCGTGCCGGACAATCCGCGGGCCTGGCTGGTGTCCGCGGGCCGTTTCAAGGCCATCGATGCCTTGCGCCGACGTGCACGTTTTGCCGCCTCGCAGCCGTTGCTGATCGCGCAGCTGGAGGAACTGGAGCAGGCCGACTGGAGTGAAGAAGACGTGGAAGACGATCGCCTGCGGCTGATCTTCACTTGCTGCCACCCGGCTCTGGCGGCGGACGCGCAAGTGCCGCTGACGCTGCGCGAAGTCTGCGACCTGACCACCGAAGAAATCGCCCGGGCCTTCCTCTCGGCGCCGGCCACCATCGCCCAGCGCATCGTGCGCGCCAAGGCGAAGATCCGCGATGCGAAAATCCCCTATCAAGTACCGACGCTGGCAGAGTTGCCCGAGCGTCTGGACAGCGTATTGCGGGTGATTTACCTGGTGTTCAACGAGGGTTATTCGGCGTCCATCGGCGCCGAACTGATCCGCGAGGAATTGACCCGCGAAGCGATCCGTCTGGGCCGGTTGCTGGTGCAGTTGTTGCCGGAGCCGGAGGTGATGGGCTTGCTGGCATTGATGCTGTTGCACGAGTCGCGTCGCCCGGCCAGGACCTCGGCGAGCGGCGAGCTGATTGTGCTGGACGAACAGGACCGTTCGCTGTGGAACGCCGGGTTGATCACTGAAGGCTGCGCGCTGATCGAACAGGCGCTGACCATGGGGCGCTTCGGACCCTATTGCCTGCAAGCGGCCATCGCGGCGGTGCATGCCGAAGCGCCGACGGCGGGGGAAACCGATTGGCCGCAGATTGTCGGTCTGTATGACGTGCTGCTGCGGGCGGTGCCGTCGCCGGTGATCGAGTTGAATCGCGCGGCGGCGATTTCACAGCGCGATGGACCGCTGGCGGGGCTGACGCTGGTGGACGCCATTCTGCAGCGGGGGGAGCTGCTCGATTACCATCTGGCGTATTCGGCGCGGGCGGAGTTTTGTCGGCAACTGGGCCGCAAGCAAGAGGCGCGGGCGGCGTGGGAGCGGGCGCTGGAGTTGACCCGGCAAGAGCCGGAGCGGCGGTTTATCGAAGAGCGGCTCAGGGCGTTGGGTTGATGTGAAGTTGGCTGGCCTCATCGCGGGCAAGCCCGCTCCCACAGGTATCACATTGAACCTGTGGGAGCGAGCTCGCGATAAGGGCCGAAGGACCTTCATTCCAGCATCTTGCCCAGCAACCAACTCCCCGCCGGCCCCGGCGGATTCAGCCGCGACCACAACGCATCCACCGACACCGTTTTCGGCCAGCCACGCACCACCAGTTCCTGCAACGAGCCTGGCCCGAAGCGCTCGACCAGCCAGCGGGGCAGCGGCGCCCAGCCGAATCCGCCCTGGGCCATTTCCAGCAGCATCAGATAACTCGGCGCCGACCAGACGCGGCCCTTCGCGCGACTTTCATAGGGATTGATGATGGTGGCCAGGCGCAGCTCGCGGTGCTGCTGCAGCACGTCCTGATCGACGTAGTCCAGCGTCGCCAACGGATGTGCCGGTGACACGAACAAGGCGATTTCGGTGCGCTCGTCCACTGTCGAGCTGACCAGGTCCGGCGGGTAGCTGTCTTGCATTTCGGCGAAGGCAATCTGTGCCCGACCGCTTTGCACCAGGGACACCAGGTCGTCGCATTCGGCGATCAGGCATTCGAGTTCCAGGTCGGGATAACGCTGCTCGAAGGCACTGAGTGACGCCTCGAAGCGGTCCGACTGATAGGTGTCGGACAGCGCCACCGTCAGTTTCGCTTCCACCCCTTGGGACAGTTGGCTCGCGGTCATTTCCAGGCGACTGGTGGCGGCGAGGATCTCTTCGGCCCGTTGCAGCATGACGTGCCCGGCCGGGGTCAGCCCGGGCTTGCGGCTGCTGCGGTCGAACAGCGTCAGGTTGAGGTCGATTTCCAGGCTGGCCACCGCCGCGCTGATGGTCGACTGGCTGCGACCGAGCTTGCGCGCCGCCGCAGAAAACGAACCCTGGGTGGCCGCTTCGACAAACGCCAGCAGCACTTCGTGAGAAGCCATGAACTATCGCCTTTATCGATGGTTATTGGTTATGAAGTATCGGTGTGATGATGGATCATGGCAACCACAGTCACTTCAGGGAGCTCGGCCATGAGCGCCAACAAATCCATTATTGAACGTATTTTCCAGGCCATCGGTTTCGAATTGCTGGCCATCCTGATCTGTACCCCGTTGCTGGCCTGGATCATGGACAAACCGATGCTGGACATGGGCGCCGTCACCGTCGCCATGGCCGCGCTGGCCCTGGCCTGGAACGTGGTGTTCAACGGCATGTTCGACCGGGCGCTGAAGCGCCTCGCCATCGCACATAACGCCTGGGTCCGGGTGGTCCATGCGCTGATGTTCGAAGGTGGGCTGGTCGCGCTGGGCGTGCCGCTGATCGCCTGGTGGCTGAACATCAGCCTGTGGCAGGCGTTTGTGCTGGATATCGGCGTGCTGCTGTTCTTCCTGCCGTATACCTACCTCTATCACTGGGTGTATGACGTGGTGCGTGAGCGGATGGTCGTGCGCCAGGTGTGCTGACCACCGCTCTTGTGGCGAGGCAGCCTTACAGAAACATCCCCCCCGAAGCCTCGATGCGCTGGCCATTGATCCACTGGCTACCGGGCGCCAGCAGCAGCGCAATCGCGGCGCCGATGTCATCCGGTAATCCGGCGCGAGCCAGGGCCGTGTTGTTCGCCACCAGCGTGTTCAACTCAGGGTTGTCGCGCACCGCGCCACCACTGAAGTCGGTTTCAATGGCGCCCGGCGCCAGGATATTCACACTGATGCCGCGTGCGCCGAGCTCCTTCGCCTGGTAGCGGGTCAGCACTTCCATCGCGCCTTTCATCGCCGCGTAGGCGCTGTGCCCCGGCAGGCTGAAGCGCGCCAGGCCACTGGAAATATTGACGATGCGCCCGCCGTCATTGAGCAACGGCAACAACGTCTGCGTGAGGAAAAACGGCCCCTTGAAATGAATGTTCACCAACAGGTCGAACTGCTCGACCGTGGTGTCGACGAAGTTGGCGTGCAGGCCGATCCCGGCGTTGTTCACCAGAAAGTCGAAGCGTTCGCGCTGGAAGTGGCTGTGCAAGACCTTGGCGACTTCGCCGCCAAAGGCGCCGAAATGCTCGCTGCGGGCGACGTCCAGTTGCAGCATGACGGCGCGACCGCCCAGGCTTTCGATCTCGGCCACCAGTGCTTGCGCCTCATCGGCGCGGCTGTTGTAGGTGCCGATGATGTCGATGCCTTGGGCGACCAGATGCAGGGCTGCGTTTTTGCCGAGGCCGCGGCTGGCGCCGGTGATCAGTGCGATTTTACGGTTCATGGGACTTCCTCAGATGCAATGGGCGGTTGATGTGAGGAAGTTTATTTATCCGCTTGTTGGTGATAAACATGGCTAAACCGGAATCACTGGTCGGATAAACCGAACAATACAAGAGCAGGCCGATGAATAAACTGGAACTGTTGCGCACCTTTGTCCGAGTCAGCGAGATGTCCAGTTTCACCCTGGCCGGAGAAAGCCTGGGCCTGCCGCGCTCGACGGTGTCCGAGCATGTGCAGGCCCTGGAGGCCTTGCTTGGCACCCGCTTGTTGCAACGCACCACGCGCAAGGTGCAGGCCACCCAGGATGGCCTGGTGTTGTACGAGCGCAGCAAGGATCTGCTGTCGCACATGGACGAAATCGAGGGTTTGTTTCGCCAGGACGAGGCGTCGCTGGTCGGGCGCATTCGCATCGACCTGCCGAACATTCTCGCCCGTCGCGTGGTGATGCCGCGCTTGCCGCAGTTCATGGCGCAGCACCCGCTGCTTGAACTGGAAATCAGCAGCACCGACCGCCGGGTCGATCTGCTCGCCGAAGGTTTCGATTGCGTGCTGCGCATTGGCGCCCAGCCGGATCAATCGGTGGTGGCGCGACACCTGTGTGAATTCACCATGGTCAACTGCGCCAGCCCTGCGTATGTGCAGCGCTATGGCATGCCCGAGCGGCTGGAGGATCTGGCGCAACATCGGCTGGTGCACTACGTCGGTGTGCTGGGCGCGCGTTCGGAAGGGTTTGTGTACGTCGACAAGGGGCAGGTGCAGCGCCTGCCGATGGCCGGCAGTGTCACGGTCAACAGCACCGATGCCTACGAGGCCGCCTGCCTGGGTGGGTTTGGCCTGATTCAGGCGCCGAGGATGGGCATGCAGCAATACCTGCAAAGCGGTGAATTGGTCGAGGTGTTGCCGCAGTTCACCGCACCGTCCCTGGAGGCGTCACTGCTGTATGCAAGGCAGCGGCATTTGCCGTTGCGGGTGAGGGTGTTCATGGATTGGCTGGGAGAGGTGATCCGGTCAGAAGTCTGACCCCGGCCCCGGTGGGAACCTGGCCCACTGTTGGAACCTGGCCCTTGTGGGAGCGAGCTTGCTCGCGATGGCGGTTGTTCAGTCAACAGTGATGTTGAATGTAGCGGCCTCATCGCGAGCAAGCTCGCTCCCACAGGTTTTACGTCGTTGCGTTAGACGTGGAAGTAGCCCACGCACGAATCGAACGGCAGGCGCTTGAGTTCGATCTTGTTCAGGTCGAGCACTTCACGCAGGGCCTTGGTTTCGCCCGGGAAGTTGCGGTAGGCGACTTCGTCGAGCACCACGATGGCGCCTTTTGGCATGTACGGCAGGAAGGTTTCCAGCGCGACTTTGGTCGACTCGTACAGGTCGGTGTCGAGGATCAGCATGGCCACGACCAGGTCCGGACGGGTCTTGACCCACTCCGGCACGGTCTTGACGATGTCGCCCTTGACCAGCTCGCAACGCGGGATGCGGTTGACCGGGCGCAACAGGTCGTTGGCGTCGATCATGTCCTGGATCAGCGACTGGTCGGTGTCGGCGAACATGGTCTCGTTGACGTCGGCCGGGTCTTCTTTCTTGTCGATGCTCTGGAAGCCTTCGAAGGTGTCGAAACCCACGATCGAGCGATTGATCGCATAGGGCTCGAGAATCATCGACAGGTGCATGTAGAGCATCAACGAGTTGCCCTTGTACACGCCGCACTCAATGATTGCACCAGGCACTTCTGCAACCTTCTTGAACAGTTCCATGCGCGACAGCGCGGCCGTGACGCCAATGCGGTTGGCGAAGACGAACGGAGCGTCGGCGACGTATTCGGCATCGACCCGTTTCAGGACGTTGGTGCGGGTTTCGTTGTACTGGGCCTCGGCGGGCGTGATGCGACGCTTGGTCATTGCTGGATTCCCTGGAAGTTCGAAAAGTCGTGGACGTGGAAGTAGTCTTTGAAGCCGGCGCCGACATCCGGGCAGGCGCTGTCGACGTTGATCGCGCCGCGCCGGTGCTTGAGGTCGTCGAGGTGCATCAGGCGAAAGTCCACACTGAAGCGGGTTTGTTGCGTGTAGTTGGGCACGGTGCCGTGCAGGTGCGAACCCGAGAACACCAGCATCTCGGCGGTGTTGCCGGCGATGCGCAGTTCTGAGGTGGTGTTGATCGCTTCGGTGGGCACCGGGTGTTGGCGCGCCTCTTCCTTGACGTTGTCCTTGGCGCGCTGGCGCTGCACGTCGATCCAGTCAGTCAGGCTCCACTGCGCCGAGGTGTTTTTCACCGGGGCATCGAAGTAGGCCGGGTTGATCATCATGGTCTGGTCAGGCTGGATCGTGTAGACCGGCATCCAGGTATTGATCTGGCAGTCGACGCCGCCGTACCAGGTATCGCGATGGGGCTTGTAGGCATAGCTGACGCCGGCGTGCAGGTAGTCGTAGTTGGGCACGACACGGATGCGCGGTACGTCGAAAATGAATTCCTCGGGCGCGGCACCGATTTCGTCGGTGAAGCTGCGGATCAGTTCCTTGACCCGCAGGCTGTTGGTGAACTGACCCTTGAGGCGAGTCACCAGCACCACGAACTCTTCCACCGGCATCAGCGTGTGCAGCGCCTGGTGGTTGGTTTCGCCATCGAAGGCGGCCGTGATGCTTTCCTGCGCGAACGCACAGAGTTCTTTGGCGGCGCGTAACTGCGTGTTCAGGAAAATATCGCCCGCATAAATGGCTTCTTTGAAGTCAGCTTTGTGTTGCAGCTGATTGATGTACAGATTCACGGTTCCTCTCCTGAATACATCGAGTGCCTTATGAGTCGGCATCCCATTTACAAACTGAAGGGCTGGCGGACGCGTGGCGCGTCAATAAAGCGTAAGCCTTCGAGCATGTGAGCAAATGCCGTGCCGCTGGACGAAAAAAATCCCGGCGGGAAAACCCGCCGGGATGATTGCCTGCAAGCCCGCTGCCACATTCAGAACAACTGCGTGAACAACCAGTACAGGCTGCCCGACAGCAGGATCGCCGCCGGCAAGGTCAGCACCCAGGCCATCAGCAGGTTGCGGATGGTCTTCATCTGCAGGCCGCCGCCGTTGGCGACCATGGTCCCGGCCACGCCCGAGGACAACACGTGAGTGGTCGACACCGGCAGGCCGAACATGTCGGCGGCGCCGATGGTCAGCATCGCCACGGTTTCTGCCGAGGCGCCCTGGGCGTAGGTCAGGTGGGTCTTGCCGATTTTCTCGCCGACGGTCACCACGATGCGCTTCCAGCCGACCATGGTGCCCAGGCCCAGAGCGATGGCCACGGCGATCTTCACCCACAACGGAATGAAGCGCGTGGAGTTGTCGATCTGTTGCTTGAACAGTTGCAGCTTGCCATTGGTGTCGGCGTCGAAATTGCCGACCTTGTTCTTGTCCATCAGGCGAATGGTTTCGCTGGTCAGGTACATGTCGTTACGCACGTTGCCCACGGCTTCGGCCGGGACTTTCGACAGCGAACCGTAGCCCTTGACCTCGGCGCCGATGCTGCCGGTCAGTGCGGCCAGCGCCGGCACCAGTTGCGGGGTCGCTTCCTTGCTGCGCACGTATTCGGACAGCACCGGGCGCGGATCGGCTGGCGCTGGCAGCGGCGCCGCCTTGACCAGGGCTTGCTGGGTGACTTCGGCCACCGCCGCGAACTGCAAGGCCTGATCGGCCGGCATGGTGCGGTTCAACGCATACGCCATTGGCAGCGTACCCACCAGAATCAGCATGATCAGGCCCATGCCTTTCTGGCCGTCGTTGGAACCGTGGGCAAACGACACGCCGGTGCAGGTCAAGATCAGCAAGCCGCGAATCCACCAAGGCGGCGGGGTCTCGCCCTTGGGCTCCTTGTACAGCGCGCGATTCTTGACGAACGCACGCAGGGCCAGCAACAGCAGCGCCGCGAAGCCGAAGCCCACCAGTGGCGAGAGCAGCAGTGCGTAGCCGATCTTGGTCGCTTGCGCCCAGTCCACGCCGCTGGTGCCGTCGCGGCCGTGCATCAGGGCGTTGGCCACGCCGACGCCGATGATCGAACCGATCAGCGTGTGCGATGACGATGCAGGCAGCCCCAGCCACCAGGTGCCGAGGTTCCACAGGATCGCGGCGATCAGCAGGGCGAAGATCATCGCGAACCCGGCGGACGAGCCGACCTGCAGGATCAGCTCCACCGGCAGCAGGGCGATGATGCCGAACGCCACCGCGCCGCTGGACAGCAGCACCCCGAGGAAGTTGAAGAAACCGGACCAGACCACCGCCACATTCGGTGGCAGCGAGTGGGTGTAGATCACCGTGGCCACCGCGTTGGCGGTGTCGTGGAAGCCATTGACGAACTCGAAACCCAGGGCGATCAGCAGCGCCACGCCGAGCAGCAGGAACGGGGTCCAGGTGGTCACCACCGTGCCGAGTTCGTTCATGTCGTGCATCAGGCTGTAGGCGGTAAACAGCAAGCCGATGGCCAGCACGGCAACAAACACCACGATGGTGATCAGACCGGGCTTCTTGTCCAGTTGCGGTCTGGCGCTACCGGCGGGTGCCTGGGCGGCGGTGAAGGAGGGTGTAGCCATCACGGACATTCCTGAGGAGGAGGGTGTACCGGTGATAATCGTTGCCAATTGTTACAGGGAGACTGCTTTGGGTCAGTGTTTGGGTTTTTTGCAGGCTGCTGATCTGAAATCGAGCGCTTAAAACTGTGGGAGCGAGCTTGCTCGCGATGACGTCGGCAAATTCAACATTGTTGTCAGCTGATATATCGCTATCGCGAGCAAGCTCGTTCCCACAGGGGCCCGGGTGCGTTCAGTAATCCCGCTGCTTGCGAAACGCCCAGCGCCCGGCAATCACGGTAAAGCTTGCGACCAGCGCCACCAGGATCCAGAACCCCTGCGGATCACCGGCCAGCGGAATGCCGCCGACGTTCATGCCGAAGAAGCCGGCGATGATGTTGATCGGCAGCGCCAGCACCGTCACCACCGTCAGGGTGAACAGCGTGCGGTTGGTCTGTTCGTTGATGTTGGCGGCGATCTCTTCCTGCAGCAGCTTGATCCGCTCACCCAGCGCCGTGAGGTCGTTGATGATCAGGGCAAACTCCTCGGTGGATTTGCGCAGCTCCTTCACGTCTTCCTTTTGCAGCCATTGCGGCGGCCGGTTGAGCAGGCGCAGCAATGAGCCGGGCTCCAGCGCCAGCAGCCGTTGCAGGCGCACCAACACCCGACGATTGGCGCCCAGTTCGGCGCGGTTGGTCGACAGGCGCGAGGAGAGCAACTCGTCCTCGATCTGGTCCACGCTCTGGCTGGTCTTGCGCACGATCTGGGTCAGCACTTCACCCTGGTCGCGCAGCAAATGCACCAGCAGCTCCAGCGGGGAGCGAAAGCACTCCCGGGCCTTCACCGACGAGCGCAACTTGTCCACCGAGTGCAGCGGTTGCAGGCGGGCGCTGATGATCAGCCGGCTGCGGGCGCACACCCACAGCGTCGAGACATCCGAGGAGACCATGTTGCTGAGGTTGAACACCACGTCGTTGACCACCGCCAGCAACGCCGAATCGACATGCTCGATGCGCGTCGAGCGCGAGCCTTCGTGCAGCGCCTCGAAAAACTCCTCGGGCAACTCCAGATGGCTTTTCATCCAGCGCTCGCATGCGGCGTGGGCGAGGTTCAGGTGCAGCCAGAGAAATTGCTCGTCGCTTTCCGGTTGTTGCAGATAGTGCAGGGCCTCGGCGGAGTTGATTTCCCGACCGGGTTCACCGGGGCGAAAGCTGAAACCGTAGAGCAGGCCGAACAGATCCGTATCGCGATGGCTGTGATCGATGCTGTGGTTCATGAGGGCTCGCAAGGGGAGGTGCCTGTCACGTGTTTTGCAGGTTCACTTGAGCGGCATCATCGCAAGCGCTGATGACAGCCTTGTGACGCAGGCCTTGCAGGATGAGGGCTTGGCACTTCGGTCTGAATCCTGGACGCAAAAAAGCCGCACGATCCGAAAATCGTGCGGCTCTTTACTGTGTGTATCAGTCGTCTTGCTTGTTCTTCAGGACTTCGCCGGTGGCGGCGTTCAAATCCACGTCCCATTCAACATTGCTGGCGTCACGCAGTTCGACTTCGTATTCGTAGATAGCGGAATGTTTGTCCAGGTCGCTGTCGGTGATGGTGGCGTCCGGGTGCAGCTTCAACACGATCTGGTTCAACTCTTCCAGCGGCTTGATCTTGCCGTCCTTGACCAACTGAGGGATCTGGTCGACGGGAACATCTTTAGCCTGGGCCAGGCCCGCGGTGAGGGTCAGGGTTGCAGCGGTGAACAAGGCAGTCAGGGTCTTCATGGGATTCTTTCCTTGGGTGATCCGTTTAAGTGAGATCAGGTTAGCGTGTGTAACTTAATCCACCCTTAAAACCTCCGTCATGTCCTGTATCAATCCAATCCCTGTGGGAGCGCGGCTTGCCCGCGATAGCGGAGTGTCAGCCAACGTTGATGTTTGAGCTGATGGCCTCTTCGCGGGCAAGCCACGCTCCCACAGGGTTTTGCGCGATTCTGGATCAGTAGCCGTTGTTCTTTAGCACTTGCGCCACGCTCGCCGGCGCCGGACGTTTATAAAACTTCAACAACTCGCTGGCGCGATTGGTGAAGATACCGTCGACCCCGGCGCTCATGACTTTCTGGTAGTCCACTGCATCGTCGATGGTGTAGACGTGCACCAGCAGGCCCTGGTCGTGGGTGTACTGGTTCATCCAGGGTTGCACCAGGTCCGAATAACTCTGGTCGCCGCCTTCGCTCAGTGCGGCGGACGGGCCGGTGCCGATGGCGCCCTGGGCCTTGGCGTAGTCGACCCATTGCTGGAATTCGGCTTTGTCCTTCGGTTGCTGTTTGGCGTAGTAAGCGGCTTTGTCCTTTTCGCCGGACTCGGCAAATGTCACGTTGGACTTGGGCTCGATACTGCCTTCACTGACCCACAACAGCAGGATCTTCGGCACCTGCGGCATTTCCTTTTGCAGCAGTTCGAGGCTGCTCTTCTCGAAGGTCTGCAGGACCACTTTGCCGTTGCCTTGGCCGACCGCGAGCGGGCTGTTCGCCGGTTTCGATTCGCTCGGGTTCAGCCAGCCGCGCGCCTGAAGTTTGGCCTTGAGGTCGTGCTCGATGCCGGGAAACTGCTTGGGCTCCTTGGTCTCGATGTACAGGCCGGGCTTGTGCAGGGCGTTGCCCTCGGCGATGTCGATGATTTCATCAAGGGTCAGAATCTTCAGGCCGGCGAAGGCGGGACGCGCGCGATCCGGGAACGCGGCATTGAACCAGCTGCCCGCATCCAGGGTTTTCAGTTCGGCCATGGTGAACGCATTGGCCGGGCTGTCCTTGCGCTCGGGGAATTTGCTGGCGACGTCGGTGGTGCGTTGCAGGTTGTTGTCGTGCAGGACGAACAGCACGCCGTCCTTGCTGCGCTGCAGGTCCATTTCCAGGTAGTCGGCGCCCAGGTCGCGAGCGGTCTTGTAGGAGGCCGCGGTGGATTCCGGTGCATCGAAAGACGCGCCACGGTGGGCGATCACCGCTGGATACGGAATGCCCAGGCGCGTCGCCAGCGCGGCGGGAGCTGGTTCGCTGGCGGCCTGCACCTGGCCGAGGCCGAGCAACAGACTCAAGAACAGGGCGCTTTTGGTAAAGGTTGCAGGCATGGTCGAGTTCCTTTCGTGATGAGTGAGCAGTCCCTTTTAACAACTGATCTTTGCAGGCGCTATCGCGAGACCGACATAAACCTGTCTAAAGCTGATGTTCGTCAGCACTTTTGTGCACCCGTTTGCAGTACGCTGGGGCCCTGCAATTTCCCCGGCAGAGGGAAACGCAGGCCCTGCGTGCAAATCAATGCTCACCATTGCGGGGTTTACCATGCGCATCACCTCCCAGCTCATCTGCCAGGCTGCCGACCAACTCAAAGGCTTCGTTGGCCTCAACCGCAAGACCGGCCACTACATCGTGCGCTTCAGCGAAGACTCGTTCGGCATGGACGTGGCGGACGACGGCATCATCCCGACCAGCGAATTCGTCTGGGCCCCGGGGCCTGAACAGACCATGACGTTAAAGCGCGAATTGATTCAGTTGCTGCTGGACCAGAACATCGATGACCGGATCAACATCACCGAGCCGTTGCGGGTGTATATGAGTCGGGTGGAAGTGCCGGAGATTTCGGCGGTTCGTTGTTTGGTTCAGGGTTGAGTTTTTTTGGTGACTGTTCTGGCCTCATCGCGAGCAAGCCCGCTCCCACAGGATCTCTGGCGTTCACAGAATTTGTGTCCACTGGAGATCCCTGTGGGAGCGGGCTTGCCCGCGATGGCTGCCTCAAGCACACCGCATCATTTACAGGCTGGAGCGCCCCGAACAAGCTTCGACAAAGGCGCCAACCAACGGCGGCAAGACGCCCTTGAGCGTCGCCCGCTCGGGCTGGAACAAGGTCGCGACAAAAAACGGATGCCCGCTGAGTTCGACTGCGCGCAGTCCCTGTTCCGAATCGTGGCCGACAGCGTGCAGTTCGCGCTTGAGCAGCGCCTCTTCGAACTGCGGATTCACCCCATAACGACAGCGATAGCCTTCATGAATCTCGGCGCTTTCGTACGCCTGGGCGAGCAACGAGCCTTCACGTAAGTGAATGGTATCGACCGCTTCCACCAGTGCGCACGTCAACGGCGTGAGGATTGCCCGTGCGGCATCGGGCGCCGTCTCGCCGTGTTCGGCATCCGACCAGCCCAGCACATTGCGCGCGTATTCCAGCACGGCGTGTTGAAAACCGCCGCAGGTGCCGAGGAAAGGTCGCTGCTGTTCGCGGGCAAAACGGATCGCTGTTAATGCGCCGTCCACGTTGCGATAGGGGCTGGCCGGTACACACCAGAAACCATCGAATGCGTGCAGCGCTGTCTCGGCGTGGATTTCATCGGTGGCCAGCCACTGCCATTGCACATGCAAACCACTGTGTTCCGCGGCCATCTCAAGGGCTACGGGAATGGCCTGGTGGGCGGTGACTTGCGGGTCGTAGTCACCGATCAGGGCGATGCGAATCGGATGGTTTTCCATGGATAGCCTCTGCACTTGTTGATTCCTGGTGCCCACTATAGATCGGCGTTATTAGCTGCTGAGCGAGCCGTTGCACGGATACGACACCGCGCTGTGGCTGCTGACCCGTCCCGACTGCCGTGCCTTGCGCTCGGTGGTCACCTTGTTCGATGAGTTGGGACGGGCACTGAAACTGCCGTGAAACCGTTCAGGCCTTGGGCTCATGTTTGGGCACGAAATGTTCGTGCATTTGTGTGGTCAGGCTTTCGATGCGCTCGGTGAGGGCCTTGGTCATTTCCGTGAGACGGGTGTTCTGCTCAAGCAACTCCAGCAGTTGCGCGGCGTTTTTCGCGGCATCCGCCTGCCGCTCGCTGTTGGCGATCGCCAGCGCTTCGCGGTGCTGCGCATCGGCATCGGATTGGGCCTTGTCCCGCGCGGCCTGACGGGTCTGGGCCAACAGAATCAACGGCGCGGCATAGGCCGATTGCAGACTGAACGCCAGGTTGAGCAGGATGAACGGGTACGCATCGAAGTGGGTGAAACCGGACAGGTTGAGGCACACCCAGGCCACCACGATCAGCGTTTGTGCACCGAGAAAAGTCGGGGTGCCGAAGAACCGCGCAAAGGCTTCGGCGCGCAGGGCAAACTTGTCATTGCCGAAGGTCGGCGCCAGGTGGGCATGCGGGCGATGGAAACGCAGGTGGTCGACGGGGGCGGTGGTGTCGTGGCGAGTGGTGGTCATGATGCTCTCTGTCTGGCGCTGGGACTGAGGCTCACTATAGCCTCAGCGTCATTCGAGCAGCGCAATCGTCAAGCTGTTACATCATGCGGTCGACGTTTCCAGGCCGATGCTGCCTGGGTTGACACTGACCTTGTTGCGCCCGGTGTTTTTCGCGATGTACAGGGCTTTGTCAGCGTCCTCGAGCCAGGTCGTTGCATCGGTAAACGACGGTTGATAAGCCGCCAGGCCGATACTCAGGCTGACCCGCAACTCGGGCACTTCCCGATGCCGATAGTCTTGCAACACTTTGCGCAATCGCTCCATAACGTCGATGGCCTGGTTCAGCGGCATGTTGGGCAGGATCACGCAAAACTCGTCACCGCCATAGCGGCCGGCCAAATCGCTTTCGCGCAGGTTGCATTTGAGCTCAATGCTTAACTGGCGCAACACTGAGTCACCGATGATATGACCGTAGGTGTCATTGATGACCTTGAAGTGGTCGATGTCGATCAGCGCGATGGCGGCCTGCTGATGACGCTGGCTGCACTCGCGAAACTTCAGTTGCAGCAAGTCCTTCCAGGCACCATGGTTGAGCAGTCCGGTCAAACTGTCAGTGCGACTCAAGGCGCTCAGCATACGTTTATGTTCAGATAACTTGATCGCCAACCGGTAGCAGACCATGCCCACCGCCAACGGGTAGAGCGTCAGCATCGGCAAGCACGCCCACACCTGCAGTTGCGTGGTCGACAGGGTGTATGACGCGCCGAACAGTGACCAGGCAATCATCATGCCCGCCACCTGACTCAGACTGCCCAACAGGAACATCCGATGGCCACCGGCGGCGACATTGTTCATCGCCATCATCGCCAGAATAGTCACGGTGCAAAGTGGATTGAACTGAAACGTCGCGACCCAAAACCCACCGCACAGCGAATCGTAAAGTAGATTGCGCCGTTCGGCCTTGTAGGGAAAAGCCGAGCGACTCGACAGTTGATAAGCGAGATGCGGCCAGACAAAACCATTGAGTGCCAACAAAACCCAGACCCAGACCGGCAGGTGCAACGGATACAGTGCGGCGGCCACACTGAAACTGCCGATGCCCAAGCCAATGGTTCGAGGCATGTAGATGCGTCTGGCAAATGACAAACCCTTGCCGTGTTGATTATCCATAATTCCCTGCGCCAGATTCATTCCGAAACACTTTACTGCATGGGGTTTAGAATTACCGTCCATCGGTAAAGTCGGCGCATATTGTCATTTATTCCAGCCGGAATAATCAGTGTCCTTCGAAGCCATTTAATTCCAGCCTGTGCTCCAGGCAACTGATCTAGAGCTGGTAACAGGCCAGGAACATGTCCAGCGCGGAATCCGCCACCGTATTTTGCTCCTCGGCGGACAAGCTGGGCTGCCCCATGGAAATCTGCGGCCAGAATGCAAAAGACTTGAGCAGGCCATGGATCTGTTGAGCGGCGAACTCGGGAGCCACGGCCTTCAGTCGGCCATCCGCTTGAGCGGCCCGAATCCACACCGTCAGTCCCTCTTCGCGCGCGCCCATTCGGGCCACCATGTCCTGCGCCCGCTCCGGGGAATGAATGGTCGCGGCAATGGCAACCCGTGCCAGATCGAGCAGATTGTCATCGCCCAACATTTGCAGTTTGGCCATCAGCAACACGCGCAGTTGATCGCGTAGCGGCAGCTCGGGCCGGTAGGACGTTTCCTGTTCCGCCGTCACCCGGATCCATAACTGATTGAGGATCTCGGCGAACAACTCTTCCTTGCTGGGGAAGTGGTTGTACACCGTGCGCTTCGACACGCCGGCAGTGGCGGCAATCTTGTCCATGCTGGTGATCTCGAAACCGTTGTCACGGAATTCGTTGATCGCAGCCTGGATGATCGCTTGGCGTTTTCGGTCGGTGAGGCGCTGTGGAGCTGTCATAAGTACGCTTCGGCAGGGTCAAGGGGAAGAATTACACTCAGCAGTTTACTTGCGAACGACTTTGATGCAACCTAGAAACTACACTGTGCAGTGTAATGTTTTGTTAATCCTGCCCGGTAAAAATAGAAAGTCCGGCTGATGCGTGCGTGCCTTGGCCATTTAAATCGTCCCGAAGCGGAGAATCGCGTCAGACGCGGTTTTTCTGGAGTCATTCAGTCATGGCCAATTCAAACTCCCCGGCGGACAACGCCTCCACACCTGAAGCGTCCCGACAGGCTCAAGGGCAGTATCAGAACTTCACGCCGGTTCAACGTCTCGGCTTTGGCAAAACCATGGGCATCCTGTGGAACGCGCTGTTTAACAAACCGCAAAACACCCGCCCGAGCGCACCCGTACCGGTGCAAGCCCTGACTCAAGCAGCGCTGATCGCCGCGCCCAACCACAGCGTCTATCGCCTGGGCCACTCCACAGTGTTGCTCAAGTTGCGCGACAAGTTCTGGATCACCGACCCGGTTTTCGCCGAGCGCGCCTCGCCCGTGCAATGGGCCGGCCCCAAGCGTTTCCACCAGCCACCCGTCAGCCTGGAAGAATTGCCACCGATCGAAGCAGTGATCCTGTCTCACGACCACTACGACCACCTCGATCATCAGACCGTGCTCACGCTCGCGGACAAGACCAGATACTTCCTGACCCCGCTGGGCGTCGGCGACACCCTGATCAAGTGGGGCATCGACGCCAGCAAAGTCCGCCAACTGGATTGGTGGCAAGGCACGGAAGTCGATGGCATCCAGTTTATCGCCACCCCATCTCAGCACTTCTCCGGCCGTGGGCTGTTCGACAGCAACAGCACCCTCTGGGCTTCATGGGTGATGATCGACGGCGATACACGCATCTTCTTCAGCGGCGACAGCGGCTACTTCGACGGCTTCAAACGCATCGGCGAACAGCACGGCCCCTTCGACCTGACCCTGATGGAAACCGGCGCCTACAACGTCGACTGGCCGCACGTGCACATGCAACCCGAACAAACCCTGCAAGCCCACCTCGACCTCAAGGGCCGCTGGCTACTGCCGATCCACAACGGCACCTTCGACCTGTCGATGCACGCCTGGTACGAACCCTTCGACCGCATCCTGGCCCTGGCCTGGGAACGCAACGTATCGATCACCACACCGCAAATGGGCGAGGCGTTCAACTTGATGCATCCGCAGCGCGGTGGGGCGTGGTGGCTGGCGGTGGAAGGGGAGAGTGATCGGGTGGTGGCTGTCCTGTAGGAGCGAGCTTGCTCGCGATGGACGTTAACGATAACGCGGATTTCCTGACTAAACAGGTTGTCCTTTAGTCCATCGCGAGCAAGCTCGCTCCTACAGAAGGCCATTTATCGTCAACCGATGAATCGGCTCACTCCACCATCGCAAAATCCGCCCGCCCCACCGGATTCGGCGTTGACCCTTTCACATTCATCCCCCGACCCGGCGCGAACCCCGGGAAAAACACCAACCCTTCGGCCTCGAGCCGATAGGCCAACGCCAGGCGCGTGACATCCAGCACCTCCTGGCGCGCCTCGAAACGTTGAATGGCCTGTACCGAGACCCGGGATTCCCGCGACAGCTCTTCCACACTCCAGCCCAGCATCGCTCGGGCCTGGGCGCAGTGGGCCGGGGTGAATTGGAAGAGGGCGATACGTTCCAGGGTGATTTTCATCGCTTGAGAGGCCATGGTGTTCTCCGGGCTCGAGAGTGTTGGTCAAAATATACTGTGTTTTTGTACAGTTGTTTTGAGCCCGGATCAAATGCATTTTTTGATTTGTCTTTTCAGGCAGACGAACGGCACTGCCCTTATTTGTCCGCCAACCCCGGCGCCTCCCGCACGATAAAGTGATCCAGATTCTCGATGTTGGCGCTGAACACCCCGAACGTCTGCTCGGGGTTTTTCTTGCTCGGCACCTGCTTCAGCTCGGGCGTCACGCCATAAAAGAAGCAATACAACTCCCGCCCGCTCTCGATGGCATGCTTGATCTCCTCAAGGAACGCCTTGCGCTTGCGGTAGCTGTCGATGAGTTTCTTGCTCAGGTAGACGTTGACCGAGTAAGGCTTCTTCTCGAACCAGACCTTCTTCTCGAAATCGATGCGAAAGCTCTGGGTGTAGTCCTTGATCTCCTTGACCTTGCCCCAGTAAATCAGCCCCTTGTTGTCCTGCAGGTATTCGATCTTCTTGAAAAACGACCCGTAAGGCGCGGTGTGCTCGCCAATCTTCAGCGGCACGCGCTTGAGCAAATCCTTGTCGTCGAAGTTTGAAACGAAGCATTCCACCGGATGGGCGAAGACGCTGGTCTTGTCCGGTGTCGAATCCCGGCTCGGTTGCTCGACATGGCTGGCCGCCCTGGGTGCCATCGGCTCATCCCGGGCGCCATCCGCAATCACCACCGGTACGCTGGGCTTGCGCACATACTCACGCCGGCTCAGTAACAATTCCGACGGAAAGTTTTCCTCGCGACTATCATCCGTTTCCGCCTCATCCACACCTGGCGCCGGTGTCTTCAAGCTGACATAAGGGCAGCCCTCGACATGCCGGGTACTCGGCAGGTTCTTGAAGTGCGGCGTGCGCACGTAATTCACATTCCTGGCGTTGAACGTGCCCAACTCATTGGTCGCATCGAACGCCAGACGGCAGGCATCGTTCGGGCACTGGAAATGCTCCTTCGCCGAATCGAACGCCATCGTCTCGTCGAAATTCAGATCCCGAACGTCATAGATCGACAGCTTTTCGTCGAGGCTGAGGCAGTAGGCGAGGTCGAATTTCATGTCGGGTTCCAAATCCATTAGGTGACCAGCTTCCAGTGATGGCGCATTCGAAGCAAGGGCTACAATGAGATCACTTCGATATCGCCGAGTCTGCATCGTCCATCAAACAGGGCGGTTTATGAGCCACTCAGATGCTTCGCCCCCTCTACCGGAACCGGGCCGCATAGCCCGCCGGGATGAACGGCACGGTTGGCGCCGCTGGCTACCGGGGCTGGGCGTGCTGCGCGAATACCAATGGGCATGGTTGCGTGACGACATCGTCGCCGGCCTGGTGCTGACCACCATGCTGGTGCCCGTCGGTATCGCCTATGCGGTGGCGTCGGGCGTGCCCGGCATTTATGGCCTCTACGCGACCATCGTTCCGCTGCTGTTCTATGCCTTGTTCGGCCCCAGCCGCATTCTGGTGATGGGACCGGACTCCTCCCTGGTGGCCGTCATCCTAGCCGTCATCATTCCACTCTCCGGCGGCGACCCGCAGCGCGCCGTCGCCCTTGCGGGAATGATGGCGATCGTCTCGGGAGCGGTATGTATCCTGGCCGGTATGGCGCGCCTGGGTTTCATCACCGAGCTGCTGTCCAAACCGATCCGCTACGGCTACATGAACGGCATCGCACTGACCGTATTGATTAGCCAGTTGCCCAAGCTGTTCGGTTTTTCGATTGAATCCGACGGCCCCTTGAGAAACATAGCGGCCATTGTCTCGGCGCTGACGGAGGGAAAGATCAACTGGATCACCTTCATGGTGGGCGGCCTCACGCTGGCGGTGATCCTGCTGCTCAAACGATGGCCGCGCCTGCCGGGCATCCTGATCGCCGTGGTGGGCGCGACAGTCGCCGTCGGTGTCCTCGACCTCGCGACACGCGCCGGTGTGTCGGTCCTTGGTTCGCTCCCGCAAGGCTTGCCCGGCTTCGCCATCCCCTGGATCACCCGCGCCGACATCGTCCCGGTGTTGATCGGCGGATGCGCCGTCGCACTGGTCTCGTTCGCCGACACCAGCGTGCTCTCGCGCGTCTATGCGGCGCGCACCCGAACCTACGTCAACCCGAACCAGGAAATGGTCGGCCTCGGCATCGCCAACCTCGCCGCCGGTTTTTTCCAGGGCTTCCCGATAAGCAGCAGCTCGTCACGCACGCCCGTGGCCGAGGCCGCCGGCGCCAAAACCCAAATGACCGGCGTCGTCGGCGCACTGGCGGTCGCCTTGCTGTTGGTGGTGGCACCCAACCTGCTGCAACACCTGCCGTCCAGCGCCCTGGCGGCCGTCGTGATCGCCTCGGCCATTGGCCTGATCGAAATCACCGACCTGCGCCGGATCTATCGCATCCAGCGCTGGGAATGCTGGCTGTCGATCGTCTGCACCGTCGGCGTGGCCGTGTTCGGCGCGATCGAAGGCATCGGCCTGGCCATCGTGATCGCGATCATCGAATTCCTCTGGGACGCCTGGCGCCCGTACTCCGCAGTATTGGGCCGCGCCGACGGCGTCAAGGGCTACCACGACATCAAACGCTACCCCGACGCACGCCTGATCCCCGGCCTGGTCCTGTTCCGCTGGGACGCCCCCTTGTTCTTCGCCAACGCCGAACTGTTCAGCGACCGCGCGCTGGACGCCGTGGCGGCATCACCCACGCCTGTGCGCTGGCTGGTGGTCGCCGCAGAACCGGTCACCAGTGTCGATGTGACGTCTGCCGACATGTTGGCCGAACTGGATGACAGGTTGCATGCGGCGGGGATCGAGTTGTGCTTTGCCGAGATGAAGGATCCGGTGAAGGACAAGCTGAAGCGGTTTGGGTTGTTTGCAAGATTGGGGGAGACGGCGTTTTTTCCTACGATTGGGACGGCGGTGGATAGTTATGTGGCGAATTATCGGGTGGATTATGTGGAGGGGGAGGTGCAGCGCTGAGCGGCGACTGGCTGAAGCGCTGGGAGGGCGGTTGGGGCGCACTCAATCGCCTTGATCAAGTGCAAATCCGGCGGGAGCCGATTCGCGCTTCTCAGATACAGCGTCAATGTAGGAGGTACCTCAGCAGTATTGCTCGTCTGCCACATCTACACTGTTTCGGCCTGAGCGTTTTGCATGGTACAGGGCAGTATCCGCAGAGCTGTGGGCCGTATCGGAACTGGTTCCCGCAGGATTGGCGCTCACACCGAAACCGGCAGTTTTTTCGTCGAGACTTAGGCAGCGGACGAGGTCGAATTTCATGGTGGGCTTGGGCTCACGCGGGGAAGGGCATTAATAGCGGGAGGCGGGCGGGTTGCACTGCCTTCAATACGCTGCAAATCAATGACTACCCACCAAACTTGTGTGAACTTGCCAGTTTGCGATGCCCACAATCACCACCTCTCTCAAGCCAACCACCAAGCTGTGGCGAGGGGATTTATCCCCGTTGGGTCACGCAGTGGCTCCAATGCGAAATTGCACTCCACTTGACCGCTTGTTGCGTTCGATCTGCCCACCGATTGAATCGGATTCCACCAGCATGCTTCGTAACCATGACGGGCAGAGAACTACCCATAACTGCCGGTGGCGATAGGCAAAAATCAGCCCAAAGTGGACACCCCAATATGTCCTAGTATCAGGGGCCATTCGCATGGCGTCTCTTGGTGGGCCTCGGAGGTTTCAGGGGATACGGAGCCTATTCAGTGTTGTTACGTACGAAAACCGAATGGTGGTACGTTAGTCATTGTGTTTTTACTTTTCTGAAAGCCACCGTGCGTCATTTTCGGAACACACAACGCACAAATAGGCCCGTGCTCTCGAGAACGCGACATAAGCCAGTTCGCGACGCTCCATTTCGTCGCCGCTGACAATGAGAATTATTGCCGGCCGTTCCAGCCCTTTAAACCTCCGTACGGTATCGACAACTACATCTTCGAGCACCAGTGTTTCGGCGTCTGTAAACGGAATATTTGTCCCGAAGCTTTTTTCGAGAAAGCTCGTCCGGCCGGTGGGTCCGTTGACAAGAACTGCTATGTCACCCGGAACCACTTCCTCCTTATTTATGAGCCGTCGAAGCTCCCTGTACGCAGCTTCAATTTTCGCCCCAGGATTATCAGCGTTGATCCAAGAAACCTCGAGGCCGTCGGGCCCATCGGCAATTATCTCGTGGCCCGAATAATGCACCGAAGCGGCCTCATGGATTTTCTTTGTGTTGCGAAGATTTCGGGAAAGCCGAACGGGAATTACGCTCAGATCATGAATGCCATTCCCTACGCTGTCGTAGACATTCTGATTGCTATCCATGAAAACACGGAGGTGACCATTGCTGTTCAGGCAGGCATCGATCGCGATCCACCATTCGGCACGGAAGTCCTGGCCTTCATCAACAATGATCGTGTCCCACTTAAGCGCAGGCTTGATTTCCATCGCACTGTAGAGGGCATCAGGCAGCACGTTCTCATAGAGTTCCCTTTCGCTGATGCCGGTAGGTGTCTGGACTCCTGCCTGACCTGCCATGCGCCCGCACAGCATGTGAAAGCTTGCGACCGTTAGGTTCGCTACGGCTTTCAGTCTTCGTTCAAGGACAATTCCCAACGGGCGACTGTAACAAGTCAGAAGTGTCTTCTTGCCAGTAGCGGCGGAGCGCAGCGCTTCCTCGATCGCCACTACAGTTTTGCCTGTGCCTGCACCACCCTGAATTAGTGCCCGCGGGATATCGGCGATGACATCGAGGATATGGTACTGGGAGGGCTCAAGGACGCGGAACGTTCCTTCAGCTTCAGCAAGTGCGGCACCGATGCGGAAACTCAGGGTGAAGGGATGTGCCAGCAATCTCTCCAGCGCCGCTATACCGTCGCGACCGAGAGAATCATAGTTATCAGGTAGCTGCCCTTCTTTCAGCCTATCTGCGATCCACTCATGCAGACCTCGCTGAAACTGATTTGAACAACAGAATATAAAAGCCGGGCGATCAGCGCCGAGATTGCCACGAGGTGATCCAGCACTTGGGAAAATAACCCCATGAGCAGCATGTATCACACGCTTTGTACCTCTCATTGATTCCTTGAGGCGCTTCAGAATCTCATGCTTTGCACTACGTGCCTGCGACACCGGGTCTTTGATCTTGTGAACGAAGCCACGGTGATCTGTACTGCGCCACTGAGCATCCATCGGGTCGAACGAGATTTCCCTCCCCCCTTTGACCTCGATCGCGAGGATACCGTAGCGGGAGTGTGCGATCAGGAAGTCGCATTCGCCGTCCTTTTCATTTCCCAACCTATCGGTCCCCAGCCAAGGACTCGAGTAAAAGACATGGAAAGTGTCGTCGAGAACTTCGGCGAGGCGGTTGTAAACCTGAACCTCGGCCCAGCGCTTCGAATCGTCCAGTACCGAACGTGGCAAACTCCTTGGCCAGAGCACCGCCATCAGCCTCTCCTCAGCATGTGTTCGAAATATCCAAGTCCCGAATCTGTCCCATCACCGATCAAGAGAGCGCGGTCAAGGAAGCTGTTGAAAGCTTCGCATGATGTCTCCGGAGCAAGACAGCAGGCGTGGCAAACTGAGTGTGAATAGCTGTTGATCGCCCCCATCATATCCGTGATGCAGAGTGGATCGGATGAGCACCACTCGATCGCGTCGATTGCACGCTGCAGAATGCCTTCGATGCGGCCTGCCTTTCCTTGCCGCTCAAGACCACCAAGAGTTCCGTCCGAGTCTGGTGTCGCGGTATAAATCAGAAGCCCGGCCATGCGCTCATCACCAATCCCGGCATAAATCCTCTCCTGCAGCGATGCGGAGGAGTAGCCGCACTCCAGAGTCAGTTGGCGCATAAGAGCGTGCGCGAGGGTGTGGCACAGCATGTATCGCGGGGTGATTTCCTGAGGTGGCTTTGCGTCGTCTCCGTACCGTTCCTTCCAGTTCGCTTGGTGCTTAGCCTCGCACTCGGATGCACGTGCACTGACATCCAGTCGATTCTCCCAATCGGACAGCCGCTTTTCATTCAGCGCAAGGAAGATGCCTTCACCACGTACCTCGATCGCCGGTAGCCAATCAAGCGGAACCTTGGAGAGCCGTGCCACTTCGGGCGAGTCCGGGTCGCCCGGCGGGTTGATCCGGGTGAACCCTTTGATTGCACGGACCTCGCGGAGGCGCACAGCCCGCACCACTCGGGAGATCCAGGGAGCTATTTCTGGGGATACAGCTTCTCTACGGGTTTCGAAGTCGGAGGTCCGGCTGCGACCGAGTTCGGTGACGAACTGCCGATATTCTGCCGGACGCAGGTCGTCGGTTTGCAACTGTTCGTACGACGTGAGGCGGATCCGGATCGCATCTGCCAACTCCGCGGGCGACATCTTCAGTTCCCGCAGAATGCTTTCCAGATCACCCATGGCAAGGATCCCGATGTACTCCTCCAACCTCGACGGGTCATCAAGATTCGTAAGAGAACTCCACCATTCACCTAGAACTTCCTGGAGACGGTCAGACCAAGGCGGGATGCTGAGGGCTGACTCTGTCACCGCAAAGTACAGATTGGAGGCACCTCGCTGAACGGCATACTGCTCCCTGTCGCATGTTTCGTAGCCGTCGCTCAGCCATGGTCGATTCCCCCGACATTTCGGACCTTGCTTCCAGGTTTGTTTCGAGAAAACGCCGTCCATCGACCGACGCGCACCACATTTCGGACAACTGAGGATGAGACCGGCAAGTCCTGGGCTTTCCGCTCGAAGTATAAGACCGGGATGGCGTTCCGGATTATCACGCTTCAAAGTCGAGCACTCCGACTTGTGCGCCACCCACCAGTCCCAAGGAAACTCGTCTAAGTGACCATGCTTGCAGGCCATGACAAAGCGAACCGGGATGACGAAGACCTTGTCGCGTCCAGGAGACTTTTCGGTGCAGGTCGGACAGTAGCGATAGGCCTCGCCCGGATCGTTTGCCCATCGGCGTTCCGGCTTGACGATATCGCAGCGCGGACATTGCAGCCATTTCGGAAAACGCACGGCGACAAGACGCCTGGTATCTGGTCCGTCATCTTTCCTCCGCTCAAACGTGACAGGGGGAGTCCTGAAACCTTTAACACCAAGCTTCTTCTGTAAGCGTGGCTCGCGGGTCACCTGTGGGTGGGCCAGTCCTGCAGGAGGAAACGAGCGATCCCACTCCTCCAGTCCAGCAGCTATGCCCGAAACAGCTCCTCCACCAGCCCTGAAGTCTACAACTGAGCCTGGGCCGAAAGTTGAAACAACTGCGCTGCGTCGCAGATCCTGAAGTTCATTCTTCATGCGTGTCATCCTTTGCCCTGAGAACAGGGGCCATCCTGAAAGGGGTTCCAGCTTCCACGGTCCGCATGGAGTTGAGGGTTGGCCAAGCAGCTCCCGTTTCGCGGTTGGCAGCCCGACGAGCCGCGGCCCGCTCTGCACTCTGGAGAAGAGAACCCCCTCCCTTGTAGTCGCTCCAGTACACCGCAGGGGATCTTGTTCGCCATGTGTCAAGACGGCGCTCAAGCTCTTCCCTTACGGCCGTCTCCTCGGGATCGACCCGCTTCGCGCGCTCGACGATCAGGTCGATGAGATCCATAGCCTCGTCCTCTGCATCATCATCCATTCGAGGAGAGTCGAGCATGTCGACAACAAGATGACGTACAGCAGCCACTAGCGCTGCATGCAATGCCCTGTCGCGAGCCCGTGAGGCGAATGGGGTGACGCTCGTTGCCTCTACATCCCTGTAGAGTGTGCGATGCCAGCTGCAGAACGTCTCGTAATGTGAACGGTCACGTGCTTTGGCGTTGTTGAGCACAGAGACTACAAGCCCGCTCACCTCACCTCGACCGACGCGGCTGGTGGACTGGATGTATTCGGCAATTGTCTTGGGCTGCCCGTTGACCAGCATCAGTCCTAGCCGGGAGATGTCCACGCCAACACTGACCATATTCGTCGCTAATACCGCATCGACTGCACCAGGAAGCCCGACTTTAATGTCTAGGACGTCTAACATCTCGCGGATTTCTTCCTGTGTTCTTCTGGAAGTCAGCTCCTCAACGTTCCTGAGGGATCTTTTCTCTTCGCTGCGTGCGTTAGCGTAGAGCGCGATACTGTCAGTAACGTCGTCCTGCATGAGGACAAGCGCGCCACCAAGCTCACGAATTGAGTTGAAGTACCCGACGAGCGTCCAGTAGGCATCTCGGCGAACATCATCGCTGAATGCCGCGGAAGCAGTTTGCAACAATGAGCCTGCGACGGCCTGCAGGGTGAACTTTGCCGATCTACCGGCCGTAGTGATACCAAGATAGCGTCTTCCCACCGCTTTCGGCCGCCGATCACGAACTGCAAAGCCGGAGTCGTCGTGATCAATTGCTGGCGGGGGGAACTGGAATGCTTCACGATCGAACAGTGCCAGCACTTGCTCTGACGCCCTACGGATTGTTGCTGTAGAGCCGATGACCTTTGCGCGATATCCGCGCGCGGCGAATAGCAAGTCGAATGCTGTCTCATACAAACCAGCGATAGTTCCGAGAGGACCGGAGATAAGATGCAGCTCGTCCTGGATGATGAGATCAGGTGGAGATCCGTCTGAAATACTGAACAGTCTATTGGTTCTCTTCTCGCGGACGATCTGTGCGAACTTGTCGGCAGTTCCGATCAACAACGTCGGCCGGTTTTCGTAGACGTCATCGTCTACTG
The DNA here is from genome assembly GCF_054668285.1 of Pseudomonas sp. S2_H10. Lineage (NCBI taxonomy): Bacteria > Pseudomonadati > Pseudomonadota > Gammaproteobacteria > Pseudomonadales > Pseudomonadaceae > Pseudomonas > Pseudomonas sp. S2_H10. Next base: position 2,222,405 of record NZ_CP162754.1, on the reverse strand, counting down.
TAAAGACGGGCAATATTCCGCGTATCTTGCACGAACTATTCGTGCATTCGGCGTCAACGGGCGAGGTTGCACTCGCCATCGACCATTGCAGCTTCTCGCCACATGCGGGGCAGCAAGTGAGCTGCTTCGGTGATGCCACCTCCAATGCCCCTCGAAGAGAAGCAAATGCATCTGCGCGCTTGTTGGGGGTTGCATCTCCTCCGACCCAAAGGCCAATCGAGAATGGCGCATCACCTTGAAGTGGCAAGCCATCAGGAGATGCCGCCCGGCCAGAACGTATCGCCTCTAATGCCAAGATCATGGCCGCCGACCGTGCGAACTGCTGTGTCGTCAGCAGTCGTAGTGTGTAGCGCATGAGGGCACAGACACCACCATGGTCAGCCGGGTCATCGGAGAGCCGACGATATACAGCAATGCATGCGATCAGTGCGAGATAGGCCTCGGTCTTGCCTCCCCCGGTGGGGAACCAAAGGAGATCCATGATTCCTCGATGCTTGTGTTCGCGGATAACCGAGGACGGTGCACTCAGCAGAAGAAAGCCCAGCTGAAAAGGACGCCAGCGCAAAGGACCGTGTTGGCTCTTTGAGCTGTCCCACGAGTGCTGCAAGTGCATAGCGAGATTCGCCAGCTGAAATGCTCTCTGAAGTCGCGGATTAGTGTGGAGTTCGAGAACAGATGCTGAGATGCGTTCAAGCGCCTCATCACATCGGGCAAGATGTGCCTCAGCTATATACTTCAGCTCGGAGCTCACCTCCATCACACTATCGAGTCGCTCGCGCTGCACTCCTATCCAACGCTCGTAGGTATCACAAAAGAGTTGCAGTCCCTGCTGGAGCGTCGTTCTGTCGGCGGAAGCCAGAGATTCGGCCGAAAGCGGATCGAAGGCTCCGTGCTCTTTTCCAAGCTCGGTAAAGAAGACATGACCATTCGGGTCGACGCTCTCGACAATAGCGGAGGGGACCCACGTCGTTCCCACCCATAGTGCACAGGGTCGAACATCGGCTGCATGGTTGTCATGCTCCCATTCGGCCGAGCAGACGTGCCCGACAGCGAACTCGGCCACATTCCTGTACAGCAGTGCTCCGCTTTCCTCGTCGCTGATAGAGCTGGTCCTACCGCTTTTTACTTGAGGCAGCGAGATGACACGCATAGGGGGCTTCGGTACTAAAAGAGTGCCCTCGCAGGGCTCAATGCGAAGCTCTGTCTGGAATAGCGATGCGGCTTCGATCTCGTTTCGGCCCTGTTCTGGCACGACCGAATTCACGAGCGTCAGAGTAGCTAAGACGGCGTTCCCTGCATTGATGGATCGGACATTGAGCGAGACATCGGGTAGCCCCTTGCAGAGCGCTGCAAGCGCTATCTTCCGCGTTGGGCCTGCCGATAAATCGAGACTTGGAATATCGACTATATGTGGCTGTCGAACCCAAATATCGACATCGTCGAGCTTTTCGATCCGGTACGTAGCGAAGCTACAGATGACCCGTACTTGTGGTGTGCCGATGGAAGCAACGCTGAACGATATGCCTGCAACGGATGGCTTCTGAAGAGACCCAGTTCTGACTACTTCGGCCTCACCGTCGCTCTCCTCGCCCGAACCGACCCCCGCAGATCCAAGTCTCTCATCATCTTCCCCGAACATTGCCGTGTGCTGGGGCCATAGGATGCCGGTGAGATAGACATCGGATGGACGTGTCGTTAGTTTTTCACCCTCTGTACGTGGCCCGACCAAATCCTCGGCAAGTCTAATAGCAACGATATCTCTGTCCTGCGATTTGTCCTGCATGGCGCTACCTCCGGCCATGAAAGTAGAAGGGGGGGAACGCCGCGATTCTCGGTGCGAGTACGAAACCAGAGGAGGCCCAAGGCTCATGAAGGGTTTCGAGATCACTGTCGTCTGGGCCCAGAACGATCGTTTCACAGCCCTGACCTCTCACATGGTTCACGTAGCTCGGTGGCCTGTGGCTTTGCTTCTGGTTTCTGTACGTAAGTATCTCCCAGAGGTCGTGCGTGAGGTTGCGGGACAGTGCACCAACACAGAGGTTGTCGCTATCGGTATGGATCCTGTAGCGCCAATCTAGATTGGGGTCAGCTTCCAGCTTGTAGGTGGTGACAACATCGGCGACCCTGGTTAGAAAAGCTTGGCTTGCCGATGCATCCGCTGCGCTGAACTCGTTACAACCGACAAGACCACGCGACGTTATATCGCCGTCTCGCCCAATCTCGACCATCACCGATTGGCGTTTTCTCGTCGAGCGATGACCCCGTCCCGATCGCAATGTTGACGCTCTGAGGGAGCTACTCTCTCCAACAATGAGGGATGCGCGCGCGCGCGTAGCTCCGACAAAAAGCACGCGGGCCTCTTCGGCTTCATCCTCAATGCACTCGAATTCCGTAGCATTCGGTAGCAGCAGAACGACATTGCTCGACTCCCGTCCCTTGCTCGCGTGGATCGTCCCTACGATCGGCCCTTGTAGGCCGTAATCAGGGAGAGTCAGCTCGACCGGGGGCCGGGGCTGGCCTAGCCGCCGCCTCAGTTTTTGTATGTCGATCGACCCATCCTGACGTCCTGCGACGCGCATGAGATGCCGCCAAGCTTCGACAGGCCCATACTGAGGCGCAGCCTTTCCCTCTATGCGCGAGGCCCAGAGGTCGAGAAAATGCCGCTCTGCGAGGAATGGGTCTACGAAATCAAAAAAGCAGATCGCCAGCCATGCCGGCAGGGTTCCGCCATACCCTGATAGACGTAGCCGATGGGGAAGCTCACAGAACTGCGACGCCATGAGTACTTCAGCACGAGTTCTGAATAGAAGAAGATCGTCGCTGGTGAAATCGGCAACCTTCATATTGATCCAATTTAGCCCGCTCTGGTCCGCCAACTCTCGGATTCTGTCCGCTGTTTCGGCATGCAATCCGTCGCGGTGTTTTTTTTTGTCGAGGATATCGTGGCGCAATTCCGAGAAAATTTTCCGAAGCCCAGGAGAGGACGTACGATAAATCTCCTTCAGGACCAGTGTTGTGAAACCCAGAACTTTCTCGGACCGCAAACGGCCGAGCAACGACTGCCCTTGCTCGGCCCCATCCCCATTACGGCGCTCGATGCTGTTGTCAGAAAAGCCATAGATTGCTTGGGCCTCGTCGGAGAAAACGGTGACCCCGCAGTCCGAAGGCAGCCGCTCCACTAGAGCCTCGATCAGATCCGCTCGCCGCCCAACGAGGTCTTGCGCCTCGTCAATTACGACGTGTTCTATCTGTGACAGCTCGTCTGCCACATCTGGGTCTGTCTTCAACAGCTCGATGACTCGGTCTATGTTCTCCTCGTAGGATCCAGTCAGCCTGGCACTCGGATCATGCCCGGAATGGATGGACCACGCATGCGAGTCGATGGTCGCAATCCTGATAGCAAAGGAAGCATCGCCAACGTAAGAGTGCAGCCGCGCACGAATCTCCGCTACTGCAGCCCTCGTGAAGCTGATCATCCAAGTGTTGCTGGGCTCAAGATCTTCTTGAGCAATCAAATAGGCGAGGCGCGCGCAAGCGACAGCCGTCTTTCCCGTTCCGGGGCCCGCCTCGACGACGACCCGGGCATCCGGACTCCCCTCGATCACCCGAAACTGCTCTGCATCCCAGCCTGAATCAAGAACCGTATTTCCAGCAATATTCATGGCTAAAGAGTTCCTTACTTCAGCTCGAGGATCACTTGCAGTTGCGAGGAGTAAGAGCGGTCTCTTACTTTCAACCAGCATTCGGTCTTTTTGGCCCTCTCTGAAATCACTTTAGCTTGCGGAGGGCCAGAAAAAACATATTTTATTGCATTTGCAGGCAAAATGCCTTCATTAAGAAAGGCCTTATAGAGTTGTTTTTTGCGTAATCTCTACAGAAGGGCGCAGGAGGTGGTTCAGTGGTGGGCGTTTTCGGGTGAGTATTCCCGAGGGGTGAATGGCCCCGAGGCTAGAGCTCTGAACCAAAAAGAGAGGCCCTTCTTGGATGGGGGAGTCATCGAACCTTAGACAGCCCTAGCTGATACTGTCTGTGGCGGACACTATAGCTGGCTGTAACCGTTCGCTTTGTAGCGGTACTGTGTGGAGAGCTGGCGGACTGGACCGATTTCTACCGATGTCCGCCTGCAGCTCAGAGGCGTTCTCTACCGGTCATAGTTACGAAACGTGCTGGTCAAATCCGATGCGAATGACAGTTCAAGTCGAAAGCAAACGGGTGGGCAGATCCGTGCAATACCCGCAAAACAAGCAAATGCGGTGCATCAGATAATACGGATTGGGATCATTGAAGACAGGGCGAAATAAAAAGTCCGCTGTCTGAAAATTAAACAGCGGATTTTGAGATGGACGAAATCAGAATCCGCGCATCAATCGCGATGCCTTCCTCCACCAAGACTCACGCCGATTGAACGGATCATCCGCCAACACACACGGCATATCCCGCAACCGAATCCATGGTTCATCCTGCCAATGCAGCATACAGAGTGACATCTTCGGCCAATCAAGCACACTCAGCGTCGGACGCTCCACCATTCCAGATGGCCGTGCATCACGCAGCGCTGGTACCACCTGATGAGTCAGCCACTCCCGCAGTAATCGATTCTCAGGGTAGTAGTGATAAATCAGCAGCGCGTACGCACCTGACTCGCTCACCATCAAGCGCTCTTTCGCAGCGCCATAAACATCGACGAACATCATTTGTCTCTGATCTGCATCGAGTTTGCGCGTCATACGTTCATCAAGGTGTTTACCCATCAGCCGCCCTAGATCATGCGCGCAGAACCACGCCTGGTTCTCTAGAAGAAGAGCGTGCAGGTTGACGTTGTGACGGGTGAAAAGGGTAGGCTTGAGTGATTCAGGCATGGCGTGCCTCCTGGAGCGGAAGCGCGTGGCTGGATCTGTGGGTACGGCGATTCACCTTCATCGTGAAGGTCGGATAGTCAGGCATTTCCATTACCTCTGGCTGCTTTCTTAGGGCATTCGTTAAGGGTGTCGGGAGCTAAGAAACCCACCAGAGACGGGCCGGACATATTCCCCTTTCGGGTCTTGTATTCGCCCACTCCCGACATAACGGGGATTTTTCGCAGACGTAGAGAAACCGCAGACGAAAAAAAGCCGCATGACTGTCGGGTGCGGAGGACCGCTCTGGTTTAAGGCGTTTCTTAGGCGCCGAATCGAAAGCCTAGGGGCTCAACGCTGTATAGTCAACCCTACAAAAACGACAAACTTTTGAGGCAAAAGGTATGTAGGCCTTAGGCATCATACATTGAACGTATATTGGATCTTAAGACGTAGGAAATCTCTGTTTTTTGTATGGCATTCCCAGTGGTCACCCACCAGCTATAAATTGCCTAGTGTTTGCTGGGTTTTGAGATGTCTTTCAGTATTCTTCACTAGGCTTGCTCTGCCAGAAATCGACTCGCATGCACTCCTGTGCGATGTGAGAAACTGCGCACAACCAGTTTCTGGTGAATCTGTTTTTGAGTGCGCAGTTTCGGATTGTTTGATCAGCTTCCCGCACGCCACTTGACGTACTCACTCGGCAGCAGTGTCGCAATTTCCTCGCTGGCCATCTGACGCAAATTGTAAGTGCGCTCGAATTGTCTGAAGGTGAAAGGTAGGCGACGGATGCCACCTAACCCGGCTTTGCTCTTCGGGTCGCAGCGATCTTTCTTCAGGCGCTGAGAAGTCACCCCTTTTTTTACCGAACCATCAGGCATGGCGTAGAGCGAATTGGCTACCGGCCAAAAACTTCGATGGGCGTAGATTTCCTGGCGCGACGTCATCTGTTCGGCCATTTCACCCCATGGTGATCTCAGGGAACCCAAGGCAACCTTGGCTGCCGCCCCATGTAGACTTACCAGGTCCCATGCAGTTCGAGCAACCAGGCGGTAGGCTAGTCGCGGAGACTGCATGATGTAGTGCGGTTTTGCCAAAGGCTTTCCTACACCAGTGCCTCGACTTTTACTCACCAAGCTTTCGATGAAAACTAACGAAATCCATGCCCACATACCATGATTCGACAAGAGGGCAAATCGGTCCACGTTGCCTACAAAAACTTGGTTTGCCAAATATTCTCCCAGCTCGAAGCTGGTTGAAAAGTTTCTGGACAAATCGATCTGGTATTCACCATCTACAACATCGGTAAATGTATCGTCCTTCAAAAGCTCTTTTGGAGCTGCGCTGGTAGGGTTGTCGATCCATGCTGCAAGCTTGGCGATGCCGACTTCACTCAGTGATCGGACCTGACTCGTCATGACTGTTCACCTTCCATCTCTGCCAAAGCCACAGCCATGTGGTGTTTGAAAATTCCCTTTGCTGCGAACCTCGTGACAACGTCATCGGCCCAAGCCTCTTGAGCTAGAATGTCGTCTTCCTCGAACTCGATGGGAGGATTAGCACCCAATGCGGCTATGAAGTCCGCCCATGCTGCAATCCAAGTTTCCGAGTCATCGAGTGCCGATGGGTCTTTTGCTATTGCTATTGCAACTTGGCGCATGACTTCAGGCATAACAAGAACGCCAAACCAAGGTTGATTTACTGCAGAAACGGCGGTGGGGAACAAAGATCGTTCCACTAGCACATTCGGTTTTTCGCCGGCCCCCTTGCCCTCTGGAAGTACAAGTTTCCAAGCTATGCCGTGCAGATCGGTGGGCTCGATGTCCACCAAGCTGGAGCCGAGATTTCCGGCCTCATCCAATGCCCTGACACCATCCGTGTATCCGACGAGCAATGATTCGCCCGGTCTGTTAAAAATGAACCTGAACTTCAACGGCTTGTCGGTGGCGATATCCCGGATGCTCGTAGGCGTTTTCTTGAAATCGGACAAAGGGCCAAGTTCGAAGTATTCTTCTGTACTTCCAGCATGGACGATGCAGCCCAGTTGCACGGAAGGATCAAGATCAGCCGCCCCATAATCGAAGCTGTCCAGCCAGAAAACTCTGCCGTTAGAGGAATCATTTCTGACTCGTACCACGAAATGCTTCTTGTCGATTTGCCTCAGTCGGGTGGGATTAGTTGTCCTCGTTATTTGCCCCATCGGACACCTCCTGATACTTCACGCGGATTTCAAGCTGTCGGTTGAGATCAAAGCCGTCAACTGCCAGCCAAGAGTTCTCATCGTCCAAGCGGAAGCTCATCGTATTTAGTGCAGTGGCAGGCTCGGAAATCCCTGAATGCTCACGTGGATACAACGAATCATCACCGATCCAGAAGTCGGCGGCATCCCACAGCTTGAATGCGTCACCCACCACAGTGGCGTAGGCCAAAGTAATCTTGCAATCAATCGGGAAAGTGATTCCTTCTGCTGCTTTCGCACGAACCTCGAATCCGTCATCGAGAATCTTGAGTACAACAGGCTTGGATTTTGGCTTCGGAATTTCTTTCGGCGGTTGTTGCTCACCCTTGGGTGTTTCCGGCGTCACTCCGCCACCACCTAAACGTTTGGCAGGTTCGGAAGCCGGATCGGCGAAATAAACCGCCAAGGCTGTTTCATCCTTCTTGCCTTCCGGTGAGATCAGTTGTACTAGTCGAAGCGCTGCGTTGCGAACCGCATTCAGCGCATCATTGGGCGAAAAGTACTGAGCCACAACCTTCGGCCGCCGAGCATTCCAGTTGCGATGGGTCGGTTCTTCGGCTGCCACTAGCAAATCAGAGAGTTTGGGATCCTGTATGAAGGTAAGCGCCATCACCGGAACGATGGTCCGTGCCGCCTTCAATCTCTTTTCGCCGTCGATTCCTAAGTCTTGTCGAACGAACAGCTCCTGGCTCTGCTCTGCGTTTTCGTCTTGCTGGAGGAAAACGCGGAACTTTGCGGTTGAAGTTTCTTTCGGTTGTTTCTTTTTGACTGGGATGAGGAAATCCACCGAAACCATTTCGGAGGTGCCAAATTTTTCCTTCAATGATGTCAGCTCAGCCTCCTCGAATGCACTAACTGTCAGCTTCGCTTCTCTCGACCATGAATCCTTCGCTGTGGCTGTGGCCGCTACATTTACGTCCCTCGCAGTTAGTGCGAGAAATTCTCGATAACCCTTGATCAGCCGGCAATCCCCTCCCATGTCATCCGCCACGCCGGCAATACTTGACGTATCCAATGTAACATTGCCGACTTTCACCACTAGGCGACCACGATTGATGGCGAAAAAGAACTCGTTGACCACGGCATTGCGCAACGCCTTTTCCGTGATGTCCTCTGCTGGCATAGGGACAATGAAGGTCGTGCCGGCTTCTGCTCCCCTAGCTAATCCGAGTTCGGCCTTAATTCCGTCAAGCATCTGAGTTCTGTCGACGGGGACTGCCAGTTCGTTAGGGTTACTTATTGCTCCCCACCTTGCTTCCTTTGCCCAGCGCCTATTGTCGTCGGGCAGCTTGTAGTTACGTTTGAAGCGGCAGCAGCCGAAGAGAAGGTCGACGCCATCTGATTTGCGCTTAGTTAAGGCAAAAACGCTTCTCAACTTACTAGCCAAGTACAAGGTGATTTTTCCTTGACCAGCCCCACCATTGGATTTTGTCGTTTTCGCGCCTTCGCCTTCGCGGAACCAGAATGCATTCCAATTTTCAGTCGAGCCCTCACATGAGGAGTCCGTGTAGCAGCCCTCCAGACCGGTCGTTCCGAAATCCTCGATGACAAGAAACCTCATCTCGGCAGGGAGTGCATCGCTCTCTATCAGTTCGCCGGCCCGGAAGTGCTTGATCCAATCGTCTGAGAAGATGGATCGAGCGAACTTGGTGGTGGCTAAGTCCACCGTGACCAGCTTGTATTCAACGCGAACGACGCTTTCGCTGCTTCGCGCATCCAATGGATTCTGGAGAGTTTCGCGGACGAGAATTTCAACGCTGGTGCGCTCTTCGTCCGCGAAATTGTCGTCTGAAATGCTAGACCCCGAAGTCTCGTTCGGATTTAGCGGGCGGAACTGCCAATGAACCACAATAAACTCTCCCAACTAGTAGTGGATCCAGATCAATTTCTGCTACAGCTTGAAGTCGCCACCAGAGGCATTTTCAGCGTCAGAGAAGCGCGCTTTGGCCTGGTCCAGCTCCTTCTGTAGAGTCTTAAAGATCTTTTTTACGTCCTCGTCGGTAAAGCTGTAGGCGTTTCTGTTGGAAAGGTTTCCGATCAGACGGACGTCGTTGAGAGCACGATTTACACGTTGCTCTGCAAGCCTTACGAATTTTTCTCTTTTTTCTGACATTGAGGTCTCACATATCCTACAAATAAATCAGGTTTTTCTCGAATATTTAGTAAATATTTAGTAAATATTTGCTAAGTCGTCAAGTTTTTTTGTGGGCGGTTTGCTGGTAGTCGTCTTGTAAAAGACGTTTGCTAGGGGGAAGGGAGGGGCGGCGTAAATTTTTTGGCGTTTGGGAGAAGGCTAAGTCGGAGAAAATTAGGAATCGGCGTCTAGGCTTTTTGTCAGTCTGGCTTAGCTGACCTGCGAATTTCTGATGCTTTACCCATAAAGAGGTCAGGCCAAGAGACGGATTTTTGATTACAATCCCTGATCGCATCCAAGATCCAGATAATTTCGGCTTCCGGCCCACGTATGCCGCATTCCCACAGTTCGAAAACGCGCCACCCTGATGCCAACAAACTCTCCTTGTTCTTGGCATCCCTGGCAACGTTCTGGTCAAACTTTGTTCGCCAGAATTCGTCATTGGTTCTCGGAGTGGTCGCGTATCGGCAGCCGGGGTGTCTGTGCCAGAAGCAACCGTGAACAAAAATACAGACCCGATAACGCGAGAGCACCAGATCGGGTCTTCCAGGTAGATTCCGTTGATGCAAGCGATACCTGAAACCATACCGATGCAGCATGCGCCGGACTTTTATTTCCGGAGATGTATCGCTACCACGGATGCCAGCCATCATGCGAGACCTGACTTCTTTGCTGACTATGTCCATAAATGACTCCCAGATAAATCTGAATCTTCCAGAAGATGTGACCCCTGAGCCTATCGGATTTCTCAATGAGCCGATCCAGGTCGTAGACCTCTTTGCCGGCCCTGGAGGGCTTGGGGAAGGTTTTACTTCATCTGGTGGGGGGGATCGCTTTGAGATCGTTGTTTCTGCGGAAAAAGACCCAAAAGCTTGGCAAACCCTCCGGTTACGTGCGTTCTATCGACTGCTCAAAAAGCGAAGACCAGACCTGCTTTTTGAATACTACAATTTCTGCAACGATCCAAAAGCCCCAGACATGTTTGAGCCTTCTGTTAATACAGAGTACCTGTGGGACTTGGCGGGGAAGGAAGCCAAGTGCATCACTCTGGGGAGTGACCAAGGCAATATAACCCTAGATGAAGCCCTGAACGACGGACTGAACGAAAGGCGCCCGTGGGTGCTGATCGGTGGACCTCCATGTCAAGCATATTCGATCGTGGGGCGCGCGCGGAACCAGTCCAAGGTCGATTACAAGGCAGAGGAAGACCACCGACATTTCCTATACAAGGAATACCTGCGAATCATTCGGGAGAGGCAGCCCACAATGTTCGTCATGGAAAATGTAAAGGGAATTCTCTCATCCAAGGTTAACAATGAACGGATATTTTCGAACATTTTAAAGGACCTTTCGGACCCTGGCCAAGCTCTTCATCTAGAGGGGGCGGGCAAACAGTACCGTATTTACTCTCTGGTAACTGGCAGTTCTTTTGGTCCTGGTGAGGATGTGGAAAAGATTGATCCAAAAGCCTTTATCATTAGGGCGGAGGATTATGGTATTCCCCAAGCAAGGCATCGGGTAATCCTTTTAGGTATTGCTACAGATAGTCTCCCTGCGTCGAATGATTGGGTAAAGCTGGCTTCTGATAAATGCAAAGAGTCAAAGGTTTCAGTAGGGCAAGTGCTAAATAACCTGCCTAGACTTCGCAGTGGTCTTTCAAAAACCGAGGACAGCCAAGCAGGCTGGATTGATGTTGTTACAGAACAGCTGAATTATATTCAAAGCCAGACCAATCCTGTCAACGTAGAGCTATGGTCTGGGTTTCAAGACCTGTCTAGAGCCTTTGAGGGGCCAGACGTGCCGGTGAGTCCTGGTGGGAGAAGGGTAAAAAGAAAGGATGCGAAGGATGATGGCTCGACTAATAGTTTGAGCCTGGACGAATGGTATTTAGACGAAAATTTAGAATATTGGCTAAATCATGAGTCTCGTGGGCATATGCCGACGGATCTACGTAGATACCTATTTGCTGCTGTGTATGCAAAACTTCATGGTTCTTCGCCTAAAGGACATGAGGGATTCTTCCTAAAGGGATTGGCGCCCGACCATAAGAACTGGGAAACAGGAAAGTTTAGCGATCGATTTAGAGTTCAGATTGAAGATAGGTATGCCACAACTATCACAAGTCATATCTCCAAAGACGGACACTATTTCATCCACTACGACCCAACTCAATGCCGAAGTTTGTCTGTTAGAGAAGCCGCCCGTATCCAGACATTTCCAGACAACTATTTCTTCCAAGGCAGTAGAACCGACCAGTTCCATCAAGTTGGAAACGCAGTGCCACCATTACTGGCGTCAAAGATCTCGAAAGTGGTGTTTGGTATCCTATTCGACAAGGTAAGGGTTTACGACCAACGCTTTGCTGAAGAGGCGAAGGGTGAAGAGAGCTACGCCTAAGCTTGCTTAAAGATTGGCTGTTGAAACTAAAAAGCCCCGATTGGATCGGGGCTTTTTAGTTCTGCTATTTAAATGCGATTAGCGAATCGCGAATAAAACCAGAATCAATCCCAGCTCAAAGCCCCACCAGTCTGATACTCAATAACCCGAGTCTCAAAGAAGTTCTTCTCCTTCTTCAAGTCCATAATCTCGCTCATCCAAGGGAACGGGTTAGTCGTCCCCGGGTACTCTTCCTTCAACCCAATCTGCGACAAACGACGGTTAGCGATGAACTTCAGATAGTCCTCCATCATCGCCGCGTTCATGCCCAGCACACCACGAGGCATGGTGTCGCGTGCGTATTCGATCTCCAGCTGAGTGCCTTGCAGGATCATCTGCGAAGCTTCTTCCTTCATTTCGGCATCCCACAAATGTGGGTTTTCGATTTTGATCTGGTTGATCACGTCGATGCCGAAGTTCAGGTGCATGGATTCGTCGCGCAGGATGTATTGGAACTGCTCGGCGACGCCGGTCATTTTGTTGCGGCGGCCCATGGAGAGGATCTGGGTGAAGCCGCAGTAGAAGAAGATGCCTTCCAGAACGCAGTAGTAGGCGATCAGGTTGCGCAGCAACTCTTTGTCGGTTTCGACGGTGCCGGTTTCGAACTTCGGATCGGAGATCGAGCGGGTGTATTTCAGGCCCCAGGTGGCTTTTTTCGCGACCGATGGGATCTCGTGGTACATGTTGAAGATTTCGCCTTCATCCATGGCCAGCGATTCGATGCAGTACTGGTAGGCGTGGGTGTGGATCGCCTCTTCGAAGGCTTGGCGCAGGATGTACTGGCGGCATTCCGGGTTGGTGATCAGGCGGTACACGGCCAGGACCAGGTTGTTGGCAACCAGGGAGTCGGCGGTGGAGAAGAAGCCGAGGTTGCGCATCACGATGCGGCGCTCGTCGTCGGTCAGGCCTTCCGGGTCTTTCCAGAGGGCGATGTCGGCGGTCATGTTGACTTCTTGCGGCATCCAGTGGTTTGCGCAGCCGTCCAGGTACTTCTGCCAGGCCCAGTCGTACTTGAAAGGTACGAGTTGGTTGAGGTCGGCGCGGCAGTTGATCATGCGCTTTTCGTCAACGGCGACACGGGCGGAGGCGCCTTCGAGTTCGGCGAGGCCTTCGGCGACGTCGAGGGAATCCAGGGCGGCTTTGGCGCGGGCAACGGCGGCGGAGTCAGCAGCGGTCACGGCACGGGCTTCCAGGGCGGCGGCACCGCCGGCGCTGTCGAGACGGTCCATGTTGGCTTCGGTGGCGTGGCCAGCGTTGGCGCTCTTGACTGCTACTTCCGTGTCTTCTTTGTCGAATTCGTCCCAGCTCAGCATGACGTGTCGTCTCCTGCGTGAGGGCCAGTGTGCCCGTGTGAAATTGGATGGGTCGGTTTTTCACACGGCCGTACTGGCCGCGTTGGATCTAAAGGAATCGTTTTTTGCGGCAGCTATACGCAGGCATCAAACAGAATTTTGTACGGGGTTCCGAGAGCCACTGATGGGCGCAGCAAGCGTTGATCGCCTGTGCGGGGCTTCAGACTGGCTTTTCATCCCTGTAAGGGGATATTGCAGGCCCGTTTAAGGCCGCATTATAGGGAAGTTTTGCGAGCTGTGGTGCGGCGAAATGGCTCACGGATCGGTCGACGGCGGCCGCATTTCGGTCGGAGCGAGGGTTTACAGGGCTTTGGGCGATGTTGGCGGGGGGAAGATTTTTTTTCTTGATTTTTTGCCCCGGGAATTTTTTGTACAAGAAATAACCAAAAAAGGCTTTTTTCACTACATCTTGTGTTTCGGTGGGGTTTTCTCCGGCTCCAGACACAACTAAGCCCGACCGAAGTCGGGCTGTGAAGTCACGCAGGCGGATCAGCTCAGGCGACCTGCACCGACGTGATCGGCGCCATCGGCAGCGAGGCGGGCGGCACCGGTGTGGTCAGAGCCGTCGGAGGCGAGTTTGCCGGCGCCAACGTGATCTGCGCCATCGGCTGCGAAGGAGGCTGAACCGGTGTGGTCGTAACCGTCGGAAGCGACAGCGGCTTCAGTGGTGTAAGCGGCCGAGCCGGTGCGGTCGTAACCATCGGCGGCGAAGGTGTTGGCAGCCAGGACGGAGAGGGTCAGGGCGAGGATCAGTTGGGTTTTCATGGTCGTTGCTCCAGTTTCGTCTGCGTTGTTTGTCTTGGGTTGCAGTTGATTCTACGCCGACCAATTCGATTAAAAAGCGCAAATAAATGCTTAAAACGATCTACATAATCGATAGTTGTGCTGTGGCGTTTCACTTGCCTGATTGCGGCGGATGGTTGGAACCTTTTCGGGAGTAGGGGTGAAGCGGGAGGTCAGCCATTGGTGCAGCCGTTGCCCATCATGCTGTAGCGCAGGATATGCCGTTGGCCGTGGGAATCTTCGTATTCCATTTTCATCGGCACAACTTCACAGACGTTTGGCGCTTCGCTCATGGAGATCACTTTGGCGATGTCCAGATGGGTGGAGTAGGTGTATTCCTCTATGGCCGGTTGTTGCTGCGCGACATCAGTCGGGATCTCGTTTGCCATGGCGGTTGCGCACAGACTGCCGAGGGCCAGAACTAATAAAGCTTTCATTGCGGATTTACCTTTTGGAGGTCGAAAGGGGGCACGCAATCCTTTTGAGATTGCGTGTGGAACTTCAGTACCGGAGTGTTTGATTAACTGCCTTCGTGGGGGCTGCAACTGGGTTAATCAGGTTGCCTTGTCGGCGTGGCTGATTTTAGGCGTGGGCGCCTCGTCCATATAGCCGTGGATTTGATAAACACTTTTGACAGATCCTGTAACAATCCCTGAATAGCCTCTTCTTTTGTGGGGGCGAGCTTGCTCGCGATGAGCCAGAGAGCACCGTGGGGTGTCAGATTGGACGCGTTATCGTTGACGACCATCGCGAGCAGGCTCGCTCCCACAGGTACCGCGGCGGTAGTGGGTTTGACGGGTTTTCACGACAATTTGTAGGGGCTTGTTACTACCATCGTCGAATGGTTCTATAGGCCCGGCCCGGCTACAACAGGGCCATACAAAAACAACTATTCCACCGAGGTAAGAAAGATGAGTGCGGCTTCCCTGTATCCCGTTCGTCCCGAGGTTCTGGCTAACACGCTGACCGACGAGGCGACCTACAAGGCCATGTACCAGCAGTCGGTCGTCAACCCCGACGGCTTCTGGCGCGAGCAAGCCAAGCGCCTCGACTGGATCAAGCCTTTCACCACGGTGAAACAGACTTCCTTCGACGATCACCATGTCGACATCAAATGGTTCGCCGACGGCACCCTCAATGTTTCCTACAACTGCCTCGACCGTCATCTGGCCGAGCGCGGTGATCAGGTGGCGATCATCTGGGAAGGCGACGACCCTGCCGAAAGCCGCAACATCACCTACCGCGAACTGCACGAGCAAGTGTGCAAGTTCGCCAACGCCCTGCGTGGTCAGGACGTGCACCGCGGCGACGTGGTGACTATCTATATGCCGATGATCCCCGAAGCCGTGGTCGCCATGCTGGCCTGTACCCGGATCGGCGCGATTCACTCGGTGGTGTTCGGCGGTTTCTCGCCGGAAGCCCTGGCTGGTCGCATCATCGACTGCAAATCCAAAGTGGTGATCACCGCCGACGAAGGCATTCGTGCCGGCAAGAAGATCCCGCTCAAGGCCAACGTCGACGATGCGCTGACCAACCCGGAAACCAGCAGCATCCAGAAAGTCATCGTGTGCCAACGCACCGGTGGCGACATCAAGTGGAACCAGCATCGCGACATCTGGTACGAAGACCTGATGAAAGTGGCCGGCACCGTGTGCGCGCCAAAAGAGATGGGCGCCGAAGAAGCGCTGTTCATCCTCTACACCTCGGGCTCGACCGGCAAACCGAAGGGCGTGCAGCACACCACCGGCGGCTACCTGTTGTACGCGGCCATGACCCACGAGCGTGTGTTCGATTACCGTCCGGGTGAAGTCTACTGGTGCACCGCCGACGTCGGCTGGGTCACCGGCCACAGCTACATCGTCTACGGCCCGCTGGCCAACGGCGCGACCACGCTGCTGTTCGAAGGCGTGCCGAACTACCCGGACATCACCCGGGTGGCGAAGATCGTCGACAAGCACCAGGTCAACATCCTCTACACCGCACCGACCGCGATCCGCGCCATGATGGCCTCGGGCACCGCCGCCGTTGAAGGCGCTGACGGCAGCAGCCTGCGCCTGCTCGGTTCGGTCGGCGAGCCGATCAACCCGGAAGCCTGGGACTGGTACTACAAGAACGTCGGCAAGTCCCGTTGCCCGATCGTCGACACCTGGTGGCAGACCGAAACCGGCGGCAACATGATGAGCCCGCTGCCGGGCGCCCATGCCCTCAAGCCGGGTTCGGCGGCGCGTCCGTTCTTCGGCGTGGTGCCGGCCCTGGTGGACAACCTGGGCAACATCATCGAAGGCGAGGCCGAGGGCAACCTGGTGATTCTCGACTCGTGGCCAGGCCAGGCGCGTACCCTGTTTGGCGACCACGACCGCTTCGTCGACACCTACTTCAAGACCTTCCGTGGCATGTATTTCACCGGTGACGGCGCCCGTCGCGATGCCGATGGCTACTACTGGATCACCGGCCGCGTGGACGACGTGCTCAACGTGTCCGGCCACCGCATGGGCACCGCCGAGATCGAAAGCGCGATGGTCGCGCACCCGAAAGTCGCCGAAGCCGCGGTGGTCGGTGTGCCGCACGACATCAAGGGACAGGGCATTTATGTCTATGTCACCCTGAAAAACGGCGAAGAGCCGAACGAGCAACTGCGCCTGGAACTGAAAAACTGGGTGCGCAAGGAGATCGGCCCGATTGCATCGCCGGATGTGATCCAGTGGGCGCCGGGGCTGCCGAAGACTCGCTCGGGCAAGATCATGCGGCGGATTCTGCGCAAGATTGCTACGGCTGAGTACGATGGGTTGGGGGATATTTCCACCCTGGCTGATCCGAGTGTGGTGCAGCATTTGATTGATACGCACAAGACGATGAATGTTGCGTAAGCGCTGATTCTGAGTCACTGAAAGCCCCGTCAGGTGTTGAGCCTGGTGGGGCTTTTTTATGTCTGAGGTTTTTGTGTCGACTGGACTGGCCTCATCGCGGGCAAGCCCGCTCCCACAGGGTTTTGTGGTGTGACTCAGATCGCGTGCACACCACAAATCCCTGTGGGAGCGGGCTTGCCCGCGATGGCGATCTTTCAGACACCCGATAAACAGGGCCAATAAATATCGGCTTCAGCCGTCGGAGGTTTCCTACTGTTACCTGGGATCTTTCAGGTTACTGAATGTGTAACCGCATCGCGCCATTACGGGGCATTGGGAAACGCCAGGCCCCAAATCAGGGGCAATAAACCGTGGATGAAAAATAAGACCCCACGCTGCGCTTGCCGGATTAGAAGGGTTTGCCAATAATAGGCCCGCAATTTGCAACATAGATCGGTTCCATGTCTTTTGCTCTTGCATGATTTTGCAGGGCTGTCAACGCGCTAAAACGACTTTCTCGGTGCTTCTGTAATTAGTTGTCGCATTGAAGAAATATCGGCCTCCGGCCTGTCGTTAGAATGCCGATCACTCGCTCGTCGTTGCCCGTGTTGAAAATTCGCACGCGCAATGTAGGACGCAGCACTGCTTTCCGGTTCCACTCATTCGCATATTGGGCTGTTGCTCACTCTGCCGTTTTTGCCCTTTACCGATGGAGTCCCAAGATGAAGAAACTCGTGCTGCTTGGCGCCCTGGCACTGTCCGTGCTGTCCCTGCCAACCTTCGCCGATGAAAAACCTCTGAAAATCGGTATCGAAGCGGCTTACCCTCCGTTCGCCTCGAAAGCACCGGACGGCAGCATCGTTGGTTTCGACTACGACATCGGCAACGCCCTGTGCGAAGAGATGAAGGTCAAGTGCGTGTGGGTCGAGCAAGAGTTCGACGGTCTGATCCCGGCGCTGAAAGTGCGCAAGATCGACGCGATCCTGTCGTCCATGTCGATCACTGAAGATCGCAAGAAGTCCGTGGACTTCACCAACAAGTACTACAACACCCCGGCTCGCCTGGTCATGAAGGCCGGCACTCCAGTCAGCGACAGCCTGGCTGAGCTCAAGGGCAAGAACATCGGCGTGCAGCGTGGTTCGATCCACGAGCGTTTCGCCCGCGAAGTCCTGGCCCCGCTGGGTGCCGAGATCAAGCCTTACGGTTCGCAGAACGAAATTTACCTCGACGTGGCCGCTGGCCGCCTCGACGGCACCGTGGCAGACGCTACGCTTTTGGATGACGGTTTCCTGAAAACCGACGCCGGTAAAGGCTTCGCGTTCGTCGGCCCGGCGTTCACCGACGTCAAATACTTCGGCGACGGCGTAGGCATCGCGGTGCGCAAGGGTGACGCGCTGAAAGACAAGATCAACACTGCGATCACTGCCATTCGCGAGAACGGCAAGTACAAGCAGATCCAGGACAAGTACTTCGCCTTCGATATCTACGGCAAGTAACACGTCCAGGCGACAAGTCCGAAATGGCGCAAGCAGCAGGATCTCTGAGGTTTGCGCCATTTTTTCATCCCAACGTTCGAGGACCTGAATCATGTTGAAAGGCTACGGGGCTGTCATCCTCGATGGCGCTTGGCTGACGCTTCAGCTCGCCTTGTCGTCCATGGCTCTGGCCATTGTGCTGGGCCTGATCGGCG
Source organism: Pseudomonas sp. S2_H10 (assembly GCF_054668285.1). Taxonomy (NCBI): domain Bacteria; kingdom Pseudomonadati; phylum Pseudomonadota; class Gammaproteobacteria; order Pseudomonadales; family Pseudomonadaceae; genus Pseudomonas; species Pseudomonas sp. S2_H10. Next base: position 2,204,090 of record NZ_CP162754.1, on the reverse strand, counting down.
TGGCACTGCGTCTGTCGCCAGTGCGCTGGCTGGCCTGGCTGGGCGACCTGTATTCCACGGTCATCCGCGGTATTCCCGACCTGGTGCTGATCCTGCTGATTTTCTACGGCGGCCAGGACCTGCTCAACCGCGTCGCGCCGCTGCTCGGTTTTGACGACTACATCGACCTGAACCCGCTGGCCGCCGGTATCGGTACCCTGGGCTTCATCTTCGGTGCGTACCTGTCGGAAACCTTCCGTGGCGCCTTCATGGCGATCCCCAAGGGGCAGGCCGAAGCCGGCATGGCCTACGGCATGAGCAGCTTCCAGGTGTTCTTCCGGGTGTTGGTGCCGCAGATGATTCGTCTGGCGATTCCGGGTTTCACCAACAACTGGCTGGTGCTGACCAAGGCCACCGCGCTGATTTCGGTGGTGGGTCTGCAAGACATGATGTTCAAGGCCAAGCAGGCGGCAGATGCCACCCGCGAGCCTTTCACCTTCTTCCTCGCAGTGGCGGCGATGTACCTGGTGATCACCAGTGTGTCGTTGCTGGCATTGCGTCACCTTGAGAAGCGCTACTCGGTAGGCGTAAGGGCGGCTGATCTATGATCTTCGACTACAACGTCATTTGGGAGGCCTTGCCGCTGTACTTCGGCGGCCTGCTGACCACCCTCAAACTGCTCGCGCTGTCGCTGTTCTTCGGCCTGCTGTGCGCATTGCCGCTGGGCCTGATGCGCGTTTCGAAGAACTCGGTGGTCAACATGTCCGCCTGGCTCTACACCTACGTGATCCGCGGCACGCCGATGCTGGTGCAGCTGTTTTTGATCTACTACGGTCTGGCGCAGTTCGAAGCCGTGCGCGAAAGCTTCCTCTGGCCATGGCTGTCCAGCGCAACGTTCTGTGCGTGCCTGGCGTTCGCGATCAACACCAGCGCCTACACCGCCGAAATCATCGCCGGCAGCCTGCGGGCCACGCCGAACGGCGAGATCGAAGCGGCCAAGGCCATGGGCATGTCGCGGTTCAAGATGTACAAGCGCATCCTGCTGCCGTCGGCCCTGCGCCGGGCGCTGCCACAGTACAGCAACGAAGTGATCATGATGCTGCAGACCACCAGTCTGGCGTCCATCGTGACCCTGATCGACATCACCGGCGCCGCGCGCACGGTCAACGCCCAGTTCTACCTGCCGTTCGAGGCTTACATCACGGCCGGCGTGTTCTACCTGTGCCTGACCTTCATCCTGGTGAAACTGTTCAAGATGGCCGAGCGCCGCTGGCTGGGCTACCTGGCCCCGCGGAAGCACTGATATGGAACGTATCGATCATGCTTTGCCGTGGAGCCACCTGGGCAGCGAACGCCGGATTTCGGTGTTCCGCTTCGGTAGCGGCGAGCGCAAGGCCTACATCCAGGCCAGCCTGCACGCCGACGAGCTGCCGGGCATGCGCACAGCCTTCGAGCTGAAAAAACGCCTGGCCGAACTCGAAGCCCAAGGCTTGCTCAACGGCGTGGTGGAACTGGTGCCGGTGGCTAATCCGCTGGGCCTCGGTCAACTGCTTCAGGGCAATCATCAAGGGCGTTTCGAAGCTGGCAGCGGCAAGAACTTCAACCGCGATTTCGTCGAGTTGAGCGCACCGGTTGCGGCTGCATTGGCAGAAAACCTCGGCGATGATCCACACGCCAACATTCGCCTGATCCGTCAGGCGATGGCCGATCACCTGGCTGCATTGCCTGAGGCGAGCAGCCAGTTGCAGGGCATGCAGCGCGTCCTCCTCAGCCATGCCTGCACGGCGGATGTGGTGCTGGATCTGCATTGCGATGCCGAGGCGGCGCTGCACCTGTATGCCTTGCCGCAGCACTGGCCGCAGTGGCGTTCGCTGGCCGCGCACCTGAACGTGCGGGTCGGTTTGCTGGCGGAAGATTCTGGTGGCAGTTCGTTCGACGAAGCCTGTTCGTTGCCGTGGCTGCGTCTGTCGCGCCTGTTCCCGGACGCGCAGATTCCACTGGCCTGCCTGGCGACTACCATTGAATTGGGTGGTCAGGCCGACACCGGTCGCGAGCAAGCGTGCGCCCACGCCGAAGGCATCCTGGCGTTCCTCGCCGAGCAAGGCCTGATTGGCGGTGAATGGCCCAAGCCTGCGCAGGATCCTTGCGAAGGCATGCCGTTCGAAGGCACCGAGTTGTTGTTGGCACCGCACCCCGGTGTGGTGAGTTTCCTGCGCAAACCTGGTGAATGGGTTGAAGCCGGCGACGAGATTTTTGAAGTGATCGATCCGTTGGCGGATCGGGTCAGCACGGTGTGTGCTGGTACGTCCGGGGTGCTGTTTGCCATTGAACGGCTGCGTTATGCCCAACCCGGTTTCTGGCTGGCCAAGGTGGCGGGGCGCGAAGCGCTGCGTCACGGGCGCTTGCTCAACGACTGACTGACTGTTTTTGTGAGAACCGACCGCATGTACAAACTTGAAGTCCAAGACCTGCATAAACGCTATGGCAGTCACGAAGTGCTCAAGGGCGTGTCCCTGAAAGCGGCAGCCGGCGATGTGATCAGCATCATCGGCTCCAGTGGCTCCGGCAAAAGTACGTTCCTGCGCTGCATCAACCTGCTGGAGCAGCCGCACGCGGGCAAGATCCTGCTCAACAACGAAGAGTTGAAGCTGGTGGCGAACAAGGACGGCGCGCTGAAGGCGGCCGATCCGAAACAGCTGCAGCGCATGCGTTCGCGCCTGTCGATGGTGTTCCAGCATTTCAACCTGTGGTCGCACATGACCGCGCTGGAAAACATCATGGAAGCGCCGGTCCACGTGCTCGGTATGTCCAAGGCCGAAGCCCGCGAGAAGGCCGAGCACTACCTGAACAAGGTCGGTGTGGCCCATCGTAAGGATGCCTACCCTGGCCACATGTCCGGCGGCGAGCAGCAGCGCGTGGCGATTGCCCGTGCGCTGGCGATGGAACCGGAAGTGATGCTGTTCGACGAACCGACCTCGGCCCTCGACCCGGAGCTGGTGGGTGACGTGCTGAAAGTCATGCAGGCCCTGGCCCAGGAAGGCCGGACCATGGTCGTGGTGACCCACGAAATGGGCTTCGCCCGTGAAGTGTCGAACCAGTTGGTGTTCCTGCACAAAGGTGTGGTCGAAGAAAGCGGCAACCCGCGTGAAGTGCTGGTGAACCCGCAATCCGAGCGTTTGCAGCAATTCCTGTCCGGCAGCTTGAAGTAATCAGGGCTGCCGTTGTGCACCGCGATAGTGCATGCTTCGCAACTTAGCAGCTGGCCCCGAATCCTTGTAGGAGCCGGCTTGCTGGCGATAGCGGTATGTCTGTAGCAGATATGCAAACTGATCCACCGCTATCGCCAGCAAGCCGGCTCCTACAGGTTTGATCTCTGCCGGTTTTGAGATTTGCGTTCATTTACGGGCTAGCATTGGCCCATGCCTTCATCACAGTTCTTCGCTTCGGATTGCCCACCATGACTGCCCATCGAATTGGTTTCCTGATTTGGCCCAGCACTAAAGCACTGACGCTTGCGCTGGCTGAGGAGGCCTTGCGTGTTGCCCAGCGTGTGCATCCGGACGTGGTTTACGAATTGTCGTTCCTGCAGGCCGAACCACCCGCTGAAAGTGCCTGGCAATTGCCCGGTGAGGCCTGGACCGGCAAGCTGGAAAACTTCCAGAAACTGTTCCTGCTCGCTGACGAGCCGCCGACCACGCTGGCGCCGGCGCTGAGCAGTGCGCTCAAGCAACTGGTGCGTTCCGGTTGTGTGATCGGTGGCCTGTCGGCCGGTGTCTACCCGTTGGCGCAGCTGGGTTTGCTCGACGGTTATCGCGCCGCCGTGCACTGGCGCTGGCAGGACGATTTCGCCGAGCGTTTCCCCAAGGTCATCGCCACCAGCCACCTGTTCGACTGGGATCGCGATCGCCTGACCGCGTGCGGCGGCATGTCGGTGCTCGATTTGTTGCTGGCGGTGCTGGCCCGTGATCACGGTGCGGAGCTGGCCGGTGCGGTGTCGGAAGAACTGGTGGTGGAGCGCATCCGCGAGGGCGGCGAACGTCAGCGTATTCCGTTGCAGAATCGCCTCGGCTCCAGTCATCCAAAGCTCACCCAGGCCGTGCTGCTGATGGAAGCCAACATCGAGGAGCCGCTGACCACCGACGAAATCGCGCAGCATGTGTGCGTGTCCCGTCGGCAGTTGGAGCGGATTTTCAAGCAATACCTCAACCGTGTGCCGAGCCAGTACTACCTGGAGCTGCGCCTGAACAAGGCCCGGCAGATGTTGATGCAAACCAGCAAGTCGATCATCCAGATCGGCCTGTCCTGCGGTTTCTCTTCGGGGCCGCATTTCTCCAGCGCCTATCGCAATTTCTTCGGTGCCACGCCGCGCGAAGATCGCAACCAGCGGCGCAGCAGCAGCCCGTTCGAATTGTCATCGGTGCCGCCGGAGCGCGGCTGAGTCAGCTGCCGGTTATTCGTCCGGTTCGGAATCCCCCGAGCTCGATACTTCCAATTCAGCCTGTTCGATCACGGCTTCGACGCCAAAATCGGTGCTGGTTTTTTTGAAGTAGGCAATCAGTGTCTGCACGCTTTGCGCATCCAGCGGGTTGCCCCTGAGGTTGATGCTTTCTGCTATGTCCAGTGGCAGCTCGAGAATGTCGTCGGGGATGTGACTGATAGCGTTGTTGTTCAGGTCAGCGACATCCAGGCTCGTCAGCTTCAGCAGGCCTGGCGGCAGCTCAGTGATACCCGTGCGAGACAGATGCAGTGACGACATGTTCGGCATCTGACTGACATCGGGAGTCAGCCCCAGCGGATTGTTGCTCAGGTCGAGGTAGTCGAGTCGATCCAGTTGGGCCAGCGCCAGCACGGATTGTGTGTTCAAGGTGATGTCGCACTCGCTCAGCGACAGTGAAGTCAGCTTGCCCATGGTGAATACGGCCTCAGGTATCTGGTGCAGGGCGTATTCGCGGATGGTCAGGTGCTTCAGATGGGGGAAACTGCGCAGAAAACCCTCGACACCGCCGGTCAGCCCGGCTTCGCTGTGCATGTACAGCAGTGAGACGTGGCTGAAGTCCGCAGGCAGTTCAGGCAGTTCGCCGGTGATGATGGTGGTCAGCGCCAGCTCGTAGCCGGGGTCAAGTACCTGATTGAGATCGTCCATCTCGGTCTCTCGACGCCAGCAGCGTTCCATCAGTTGCTTGAATTCATCGCGGGTGGCGTGTTCGATCAACAATTGCTGCGGGGTAAAGGGTTCACCGGTGTCCGGGTGCAGCGCGGGGATGTCGGCGGTCCAGGCGGCCAGTACGGTACGCAGGGTGTCGTACTCGGTTTCCAGGCGCGTTATTTCGATTCGACCCTCGGCCAGGGTTCCAGGCAGGCGATAGATGAATGCGCTGGCCTCTTCCTGATCCATTAGCGGGTAGAGCCTTTGCAAGCGCTGGATGTCGGCCTGTTCGGCAAGGACGCCAAAGTCGCACCCGGTCTGATTGAAATGGATCTTTATCCGTTCGCGGTCGGCGGAGGAAACGGGGTTGCCACCCAGGTCGAAACCTTCTTGAGTTTTGCGGGGCAACTTGAACAGCGCGGGGGACAGTTCCTCGATCCGGTTGTCATTGAGCAGGGCGGTCCGCAGGCGTGGTCGCGTCAACAGGCCGGGAGGCAGTTCGGACAGCCCGGTACCGGAAAGATCGACGTAGTTGAGGTACGGCATGTTTTCCAGGGACGGGCACAGGCCGAGCGGGTTTTTGTACAGGTCGAGCGCGCTCAGTCGGCTCAGGGCGGAAAGGGTGACGCGACTCTGCTCGGTGAGGGTCACGGCGCAGTCGCTGAGGATCAGTGCGTCGAGTCGTGGCCATTGTGCAATGGCATCCGGCAACTGACCCAGTTCGAAGTTGCGTAGCGCCAGGCGGTTGAGCGCGGAAAACCCTTTCAGGAAATCATTTACGCCGCGGGTGGCACGATGACCTTCAAGCATCACGCTGCGCACCTGAGGGAAATCGACGTTCAGCCTTGGCAGCTCGCCAAAAATCGGCTGGGAAAACTCAAAGGAAACCGGCTCGCCATGGGCGCTGTCGTAGGTGGCCTGACGCCGCCAGCAGTCGAGCAGCCTGGCGATGAATTGTCGGCGCGCATGCCGTTGACTGACGATTTGTTCGACACTCAACCTTGTATTCGTGCCCGGAACATACAGCGGGATCTCATCGCGCCAGACGCTCAGTTCGTCGAACAATTGCGCGTGTTGATAAAACAGACGCTGGAGTTCTACCCGCGGTCCGGCTGGATTTCGTTGCAATCGTGCGGCAAAGGCCTCGAGTTCCTCTGCGTTCAGATGGGGGAACAGCCGATAGATGTGGCTTTGCAATGACGGGGTATTGACCGGCATCATGCGATAACCATCGCTCCCGCCGAGCAAACGCATGACCGCCGGGTCGTATGCAGGCTTGAGATTTGGGTGTTGCGCCAGCAGCGTACGCAAAGCCTCTCGGGTGAGCGCGTGGGTGCGAATCAATTGCTTGAGCTTATCGCCCTCACCGATGTTGATGTTCAGGGCGATTCGCTCGCTGTCGGGCATTGCTTGTAACAGGCTGGCATAGAGGGAGTCGGTACTGCTGAGCTGTTCACCGGCGTCATCGAAGGCCTGATACGCCCCTTCATCGGTCAACACCAGCACCTTGCGCAAGGGCGCGTCCGGCTCGCCAATGCTGTCGATCAGCGGCCCGCTGTGCGTGTATTGGCGGATTTCCAGGCGCAGTTGCCCCGACCAGCCCGGCAGGCGTTCCAGCGTGTGCAACGCCAGGCGATCGGTGTCGAGATTGTTGCGCGTCGAATACAGGTCGAACCCTTCGTAAGCGCGAGAGACGCGCACTTGCAAACCGGCCTCCTGTGCCAGTTCAGTGAGGCGTTTGGACAAAGTTCCCCGCTCCAGTAGCTGGCGTTCCTCAGCGCTGGCGCTGTCGAGCAGCGCTTCGGCGAGGCTGGTTGGCAAGCCGGGTTCGCTGTCGATGATGCGCTGGACCAAGGGGCGCGCACCTTGTTCGATTTTGCGGTAGCGCTCACTGAAGAGCGTTTCCCGTTTGTCGGCGGCAAGCGTTGTCAGGTAGCGGCGCACTGAGCGTGCGTCGGTGTTGTCGAGGTGTTGCAACAGGGTGTTGATCAGGTCGCCATCGTCCAGCTGCGCTTGATTGATCTGCACCACGACCTGGTTATTCTTGACGCGCTCCCAGACGGTGTTTCCTGTTGCATCGAGCAGTCGCAGCCCCTTGTCCGCTGGCCACTCACCGTAATCGCACAGCAATTCCAGTTGCATGACCGGATCAGCCTGCAGGTATTGCTCTGGACGTTCGCTGCCGATTCTCTCGATGAAAGTCTGCAGGTCCTGATCGATCTTGAAGCGTTTGAGTGTATCGGCCAGCAGTGGCGGTAGCTGTTCGGCGTTGACGTGCATCTTGCGCAAGGCGTTTTCGTGGCAGCCGCTGATGCTGAGGATGCGCTCGCGCTCGGTCGGCGAAAAACGCTGCATGTCCGGGCCGATACGGCGCAGCAGGGTGGCCTGGTCCCAGGTCAGTGGCTGGTCGAGTTCGGTTTGCCAGGCCCCGTTGCCGTTATGCTTCAGGGTCGGTTGGTAAGCGTTGGGGCGAGTGGGGTGCTGGATGCGATGCTGCCCGGTCAGTGGATCTTCGGTGACTGAGTAGTGGCTGTTTTCCAGCGTCAGCAGGGTTTTGCCTTGATGGGTGTGCAGTCCCGTCGCGTCGGGTTTCGCGTCTTTGGCAATCGCGACGTTTTGTTCGTAAACCGTCAGGTCGGGCTTCCAATAGCGGGTTTCGCCATCGGGTCGTTTCACCGAGTTGAAGCGGTCGATGAATTGCACGATTTCCCGGGGCAGGACCGCGCGGAATTCGTTGGCGGCAATCGCGCCTCCTGCCGCGAAAGTGCCCAGTTGCACTGCAGATTCAACCATCCCCATGAAATGCTCAAAGGCTTCGCTCGTCTGGCCTTCTGCCCAGTCGACAATGCTTTCGAAGGTCTCATCGAGCAACTGATAGGCAATGTAAGCCAGCATCAATTCGCCCAGGAACGGGACGAACGGCAACGCGATGAAGGCGGCGATGTTGAGCAGTGCCGAGGCGATTTCCGTGAAGGAGTCCCATAACGCCCATCGGGCCTTGCGGTCGACCGTGGCCGTCGACACGGCGATGACACGGGCGTCATTGAGAATCTTGTCGAGTTTGCGTTGATACAGATGAACCCACAGGTCGCCGCTGAGGGGGATGACGGCCATTTGCAGGTCGGGGCGCTGGTTGGGGCTTTCTCGCCAGGTCGGCCGAGGGTCGCCAGGCGGGACCGGTTGCCAGGTGATGGGGTCGAGACGGTTGTTCAGTTCGGCGAAGAAGTAACCGCGGTCCTCATGACTGATGAAACGACTGAAAAACTGTTGATAGTCGGGCACCCGCAAGCGCTGGCTCAGTTCCTCGGCGAATGCAGCCGATGAGGGGTATTGCTTGACGGGATGGTCGGGGTCGTCAGGAATCCAGGCCACTACCCGCACCGACTCGCGAGCGCGCTCCAGATCCGGGGAGAACAGCACGACGCCGGTCAGGCGGGCATTCATGATCGTCAGTTCATGAGGTTTCCAGGATTGCCTGTGCGCATCGGTGAGCAGTCGATGATCGTCGCTGGCCAGCAGGTTTTGCATCTGCGCCATATGCAGGGCGGTGGCCAGTGCGGTTTTTTGGCTTTGGCGAATTTTCGCTTGCAGGACCGCCGCCGTCACCGGGTTGCTGATGCCCAGATTGTCTTCCAGATAGCTTTTATAGCGCTCGCCAATGTCGAGTTCACGGCATAGCTGGGTGAATGCCGCGATGGGTATCTTGTCCAGAATCTGTGGCAGGGTACTGAACTGCCCGGTGGAAGAGGGCGCAGTGATGTAAGTCGAGGCAGGCTCAAAGGCGTCGGCCTCGGTTTCGGCGCTTTCGAAGTTGTGCAGCGCGGCGTCCAGCAACGATACGGTCCAGATGCGTGCGGCCCCGGACTTCAGGCGCAACCAGGGTATGTGCGCGGGGATGTAAAGACGCAGAAAGATGTTGTTGACGTCCGCGTCAACGCCGAAACGTGTCTTGAGTGCGCCCTTGAGCATGGGTTCGGCGAAGGCTGCCGGGTTCAGCAGGTTAGCCAGTGCCCGATCAACCCGATTCTGGCTCACCGTCTGTTTGGAGATGAGTTGGCCGAGTTCGGCGTACTGATCTTCAGAGGCATTCCTGATACGGGTGGGCAGTCCTGGCTTGATGTTGCTCAGCGCTTTGCGCCGTTGCGGCGTCGTTTGGCGAAGCCAGGGAGGAATGACGTTCATCAGGTGCTGATAATGCGCGTCGGGCCTGAAAGTCTCAGGGATGTCGGGGTTTTCGGTATTCATGGGGGAGGTCCACCATCGCGGTTGATAGACCGTCAGCAGAACCCGTAAACGACGACGACGCGCGGTACATATCTACCGCCTTCTTCGAATCGGCAGGGGTTACGACACGGCGACCTGCCGCAAACACCCGCCGCCAGTTAAACTGCGCCTTTGCGACCCTATATGTCGCATTGCCGTAAACCCGGGAAAATCCGGGGTTTGCGCTATAAGAAGTTGTCGCTTGGCGGCAAGGCCGGGCTGAAAACTGTCCTTACAATCCTCACCAAGCTCGCCAGTTTCAGGCGAGTGTTTTCTCTTCAGGAGACTCCGATGTCCGTTGAGCACGCTGCGGTACAACGCGCCGATTTCGATCAGGTAATGGTTCCCAACTATGCGCCTGCCGCATTCATTCCTGTGCGTGGCGCCGGTTCCCGCGTTTGGGACCAGTCCGGTCGCGAGCTGATCGACTTCGCCGGCGGGATCGCCGTCAACGTATTGGGTCACGCGCATCCGGCGCTGGTCGGTGCCTTGACCGAGCAGGCGAACAAGCTGTGGCACGTGTCCAACGTGTTCACCAATGAGCCGGCCCTGCGCCTGGCGCACAAACTGGTCGACGCCACCTTTGCCGAGCGTGCGTTCTTCTGCAACTCCGGCGCCGAAGCCAACGAGGCCGCCTTCAAGCTGGCCCGTCGTGTCGCGTTCGACCGTTATGGCAGCGAGAAGTACGAAATCATCGCGGCGCTCAACAGCTTCCACGGTCGTACCCTGTTCACCGTGAACGTCGGTGGCCAGTCCAAGTACTCCGATGGCTTCGGTCCGAAGATCACCGGCATCACCCACGTGCCGTACAACGATCTGGCCGCGCTGAAAGCCGCCGTTTCCGACAAGACCTGCGCCGTGGTACTGGAACCTATTCAAGGCGAGGGCGGCGTATTGCCGGCCGAACTGGCCTACCTGCAAGGCGCCCGCGAGCTGTGCAACGAGCACAATGCACTGCTGGTGTTCGACGAAGTGCAAACCGGCATGGGCCGTACCGGCCACCTGTTCGCCTACCAGCATTACGGCGTGACGCCGGACATCCTGACCAGTGCCAAGAGCCTGGGCGGCGGTTTTCCGATTGCCGCCATGCTGACCACCGAAGCGCTGGCCAAGCATCTGGTCGTCGGCACCCACGGCACCACTTACGGCGGCAACCCGCTGGCGTGCGCTGTTGCCGAAGCCGTGATCGACGTGATCAACACCCCCGAAGTGCTGGCCGGCGTCAATGCCAAGCACGACAAGTTCAAGGCGCGCCTGGAGCAGATCGGCGAGAAGTACGGCCTGTTCACTCAGGTCCGTGGTCTGGGTCTGTTGATCGGTTGCGTGCTGAGCGACGCCTGGAAAGGCAAGGCCAAGGACATCTTCAACGCTGCCGAGCAAGAAGGCCTGATGATTCTGCAAGCCGGCCCGGACGTAGTGCGTTTCGCCCCGAGCCTGGTGGTGGAAGACGCCGATATCGATGCCGGCCTGGATCGCTTCGAACGTGCCGCGGCAAAACTGACGCAAGCCTGATAGACCCTTCGATGCCTGACTTTTCAGGCGTCGAACCCAATTTTGTATGCCGGATCCGCTCTGACTCACCACACCTGTAGGAGCCGGCTTGCTGGCGATGAGGCCCGAAAGCCTTGCGGCGATCAACCTGCCGCCATCGCCAGCAAGCCGGCTCCTACAAGGGGTGTTTCAGGGTGAACCCGGTGTTTTTTCCTATAAGAGTTTTACGAGAAAGGAGTGACACCATGCTGGTGATGCGCCCCGCGCAAATGGCTGATCTGGGCGAGGTACAGCGTCTGGCTGCGGACAGTCCGATTGGTGTCACTTCCTTGCCGGATGACGTTGAGCGCCTGAGCGACAAGATCGCGGCAAGCGAAGCCTCGTTCGCCGCCGAAGTGAGCTTCAACGGTGAGGAAAGCTATTTCTTCGTCCTCGAAGACGCTGCCACCGGCAAGCTGGTCGGTTGCTCGGCCATCGTCGCGTCGGCCGGTTACTCCGAGCCGTTCTACAGTTTCCGCAACGAAACCTTCGTGCACGCCTCGCGCGAGCTGAAGATCCACAACAAGATCCACGTGCTCTCGCAGTGCCACGACCTGACCGGCAACAGCTTGCTGACCAGTTTCTACGTGCAGCGCGACCTGGTGGGTTCACCGTGGTCGGAGCTCAATTCCCGTGGCCGCCTGCTGTTCGTGGCCAGCCATCCGGAGCGCTTTGCCGATTCCGTGGTGACCGAGATCGTCGGTTACAGCGATGAAAACGGCGACTCGCCATTCTGGGATGCCATCGGCCGCAACTTCTTCGACCTCAACTACGCTGAAGCCGAGCGTCTGTGCGGCCTGAAGAGCCGGACGTTCCTCGCCGAACTGATGCCGCATTACCCGATCTACGTGCCCCTGCTGCCGGACTCCGCGCAAGAAGCGATGGGCCAGGTGCACCCGCGGGCGCAGATCACCTTCGACATCCTGATGCGCGAAGGCTTCGAGACCGATCACTACATCGACATCTTCGACGGCGGCCCGACCCTGCATGCCCGTGTCTCGGGGATCCGCTCGATCGCCCAGAGCCGTGTGGTGCCGGTGAAGATCGGCGAGCCGGTCAAAGGTGTCGGTCGCCAGTACCTGGTGGCCAATGCCCAGTTGCAGGATTTCCGCGCCGTGATGCTCGAGCTCGATTACGCGCCTGGCAAGCCGGTGACCCTGGATCTGGAAGCCGCCGAAGCCCTTGGCGTCGGCGAGGGTGCCAGCGTGCGCCTGGTGGCGGTTTAACGTCGCAATTGATGCCTAGAAAGCAGCGAAGTTTCACGGGTGGCGCAAGCGACCCGTTTGAGGAGATAGCATGATCGTTCGTCCCGTACGCAGCAGCGATTTACCCGCTCTGATCGACCTGGCCCGCAGCACCGGCACCGGCCTGACCACCTTGCCGGCCAACGAAGAACGTCTGGCCCATCGGGTCGGCTGGGCCGAGAAGACCTTTCGCGGCGAAGCCGGGCGGGGCGATGCGGACTACCTGTTCGTGCTCGAAGACGACGACGGTCGCGTGGTGGGTATTTCCGCCATTGCCGGCGCCGTCGGCCTGCGTGAGCCCTGGTACAACTTCCGGGTCGGCCTGACGGTCAGCGCTTCGCAAGAGCTGAACATCTATCGCGAAATCCCGACGCTGTTCCTGGCCAACGACCTGACCGGCAACTCCGAGCTGTGCTCTTTGTTCCTGCACGCCGATTACCGCACCGGCCTCAACGGCCGCATGCTGTCCAAGGCGCGGATGCTGTTCATCGCCGAGTTCGCGCAACTGTTCGGCAACAAGATCATTGCCGAGATGCGAGGGGTGTCCGATGACGCCGGGCGTTCACCGTTCTGGGAAAGCCTGGGCCGGCACTTCTTCAAGATGGAATTCAGCCAGGCCGACTACCTGACCGGCGTGGGCAACAAGGCGTTCATCGCCGAACTGATGCCGAAATTCCCGCTGTACACCTGCTTCCTGTCGCCGGATGCGCGCAACGTGATCGGCCAGGTGCACCCGGACACCGAGCCGGCGCTGGCCATGCTCAAGGGCGAAGGCTTCAGCTACCAAGGCTACGTCGACATTTTCGACGCAGGTCCTGCCATCGAATGCGAAACCGGCAAGATCCGCGCAGTGCGCGACAGCCAGGCACTGGTGCTGGCCGTCGGCACGCCGGGCGACGATGCCACGCCATTCATCATTCACAACCGCAAGCGCGAAGACTGCCGCATCACTGCTGCACCGGCACGTCTGGCCGCCGGCACCCTGGTGGTCGATCCGCAGACCGCCAAACGTCTTCAACTCAACGCTGGCGATCAAGTGCGCGCCGTGGCGTTGTCCGCAGCTCGGGAGTCGAAATAATGAAGTCGCTTTATATCGCAGGTGAATGGCTGGCAGGTCAGGGCGAAGTCTTCGAGTCGCTGAACCCGGTGACCCAGCAAGTGCTGTGGTCCGGTGCCGGTGCCACCGCCGCTCAGGTCGAGTCGGCCGTGCAAGCGGCGCGTCAGGCGTTCCCGGACTGGGCGCGACGTACCCTGGAAGAGCGCATTTCGGTGCTGGAAGCCTTTGCCGCCGCGCTGAAGAATCACGCTGACGAGTTGGCCCGTACCATCGGCGAAGAAACCGGCAAACCCCTGTGGGAAGCGGCGACCGAAGTCACCAGCATGGTTAACAAGATTGCCATCTCGGTGCAGAGCTACCGCGAACGTACCGGCGAGAAGAGCGGCCCGCTGGGCGACGCCACCGCCGTACTGCGCCACAAGCCACATGGTGTGGTCGCGGTGTTTGGTCCTTACAACTTCCCCGGCCACTTGCCGAACGGCCACATCGTACCGGCACTGTTGGCGGGTAACAGCGTGCTGTTCAAGCCAAGCGAGCTGACGCCGAAAGTGGCCGAACTGACGGTCAAGTGCTGGATCGAGGCCGGTCTGCCGGCGGGTGTGTTGAACCTGCTGCAAGGCGCTCGCGAAACCGGCATCGGCCTGGCGGCGAACCCCGGCATCGACGGTCTGTTCTTCACCGGTTCCAGCCGCACCGGCAATCACCTGCACCAGCAATTCGCCGGTCGCCCGGACAAGATCCTCGCGCTGGAAATGGGCGGTAACAACCCGCTGGTGGTCGATCAGGTCGCTGATCTGGATGCCGCGGTGTACACCATCATTCAGTCGGCCTTCATCTCCGCCGGCCAGCGCTGCACCTGTGCCCGCCGCTTGCTGGTGCCGCAGGGTGCCTGGGGCGATTCGTTGCTGGCGCGTCTGGTGGCGGTCAGCGCGACTATCGAAGTCGGTGCCTTCGATCAGCAACCGGCGCCGTTCATGGGCTCGGTGGTTTCCCTCGGCGCTGCGAAAGCGTTGATGGATGCGCAGGAGCATCTACTGGCCAACGGCGCCGTGGCGCTGCTGGAAATGACTCAGCCTCAGGCTCAATCGGCCTTGCTGACCCCGGGCATCCTGGACGTGAGCGCCGTTGCCGATCGTCCAGACGAAGAGCTGTTCGGCCCGTTGCTGCAGGTGATCCGCTACGCTGATTTTGCAGCGGCGATCGCTGAGGCCAACGACACCGCCTACGGTCTGGCCGCCGGTCTGCTGTCGGATTCCGAGGCGCGATACCAGCAATTCTGGCTGGAAAGCCGTGCCGGTATCGTCAACTGGAACAAGCAGCTGACCGGTGCCGCGAGCAGCGCGCCATTCGGTGGCGTAGGCGCTTCGGGCAACCATCGCGCCAGCGCCTACTACGCGGCGGATTACTGCGCGTACCCGGTGGCGTCGCTGGAAACGCCGAGCCTGGTGTTGCCTGCCACCCTGACACCTGGCGTGAAGATGGCGTGATGCCTATCGCGGGCAAGCCCGCTCCCACAGGGACCGCGTCGTACACGAAATTTGTGAGCAATGCTGAACCTGTGGGAGCCGGGCTTGCCCGCGATGGCCGCGACCCGGTCTTACTGAATAGTTACGCAAGCCTATAACAACAGATTCTCGTGGAGCCTCGCTGATGAAATCCTATGAAGTCAATTTTGACGGTCTAGTGGGGCCGACCCATAACTACGGCGGCCTGTCCTACGGCAACGTCGCGTCCCAGAGCAACAGCCAGCAGTCTTCCAACCCCAAGGAAGCGGCGCTGCAAGGCCTGGCGAAAATGAAAGCGCTGATGGAGATGGGTTTCCAGCAAGGCGTGCTGGCACCGCAGGAGCGCCCGGATGTGGCCGCGCTGCGTCGCCTGGGCTTTGCCGGTACCGACGCGCAAGTGATCGAGCGCGCTGCCAAGGAAGCGATGCCGTTGCTGGTGGCCAGTTGCTCGGCTTCGAGCATGTGGGTGGCCAACGCCGCCACCGTCAGCCCGAGCGCCGACACCGCTGACGGCCGCGTGCATTTCACCGCCGCCAACCTCAATTGCAAATATCACCGCAGCATCGAACACCCGACCACCAGCCGCGTGCTGGGGGCGATGTTCGCCGACCAGAAACACTTTGCCCACCACGCCGCCTTGCCGGCCGTGGCGCAGTTCGGTGACGAAGGCGCGGCCAACCACACGCGTTTCTGTCATGAGTACGGCAAAGCCGGTGTCGAGTTCTTCGTGTTCGGTCGCAGCGCGTTCGACACCCGCTACCCGGCGCCGCAGAAGTACCCGGCGCGCCAGACCCTCGAAGCGTCCCAGGCCGTTGCCCGTTTGCACGGCCTGAGCGATGACGGCGTGGTCTACGCCCAGCAGAACCCGGCGGTGATCGATCAGGGTGTGTTCCACAACGACGTGATCGCGGTCGGCAACGGCGAAGTGCTGTTCTATCACGAGGACGCGTTCCTCGAGACCGAGCAGATGCTCGCTGAACTGCAGAGCAAACTCGCCAAAGTCGGTGGGAAATTTCAGTCAGTCTGCGTACCGCGTTCCGCAGTAAGCGTGGAAGACGCGGTTCGTTCCTACCTGTTCAATAGCCAACTGCTGTCGCGTCCTGACGGCTCCATGCTGTTGATCGTGCCGGAAGAATGCCGTGGCAACGAGCGCGTCTGGCAATACCTGCAGGGTTTGACCAGCTCCGGCGGCCTGATCCGCGAAGTGAAAGTCTTCGATCTCAAGCAGAGCATGCAGAACGGCGGTGGCCCGGCTTGCCTGCGGTTGCGCGTGGCCCTGAACGAAACCGAACTGGCGGCCGTCAACCCAGGGGTTATCATGACGGCACCGTTGTACGGCACTCTGACCGAATGGGTCGAGAAGCACTACCGCGACCGCATGACCGAAAACGATCTGGCGGACCCGCAATTGCTGCTTGAGTGCCGGACGGCACTGGATGAACTGACGCAAATCCTTAAACTGGGCGCGGTTTATCCATTCCAGATCAATTGATCGACGGCGCGCGGCCTCCCATGGCAGCGCGTCGCTTCATCTCAAACGAGAGCGTAAAACATGAGTGATTCCCTGCAGCTGATCCTTGAAGACACCGACGGCACGCAACTGGAAACTTCCTGCACCCGTGTCGCGGTACTGTGGCAAGGCAAAGAGCTGTGGATCCAGCAGGACGGCCGTGGCCAGTTGCTGATCGGCGTGGACGTCGAAGAAGGCGATGCCGAGTACGCCAACCTGCTGCTGCGCCCATTGGCGACTAATCTGGTAAGTCTGCAACTGGAGATGGAACCGGCTGACGTCGGCGACGACGAGGATCACGTTCACGGCCCGGATTGCAACCACGACCACTAAGGAAACCGCTCTATGCTCGCCCTCGGCAAACTGCTTGAACTGACCCTCGCCGGCCGCGAACCGGCGGAGAAGACTCAACTGACTGTCGAAGGCGTGCGCATGCGCTGGTTGAGCGAAGGTGCGCTGGAAGTCCGGCCGCCTGAAGCGCGTGACAACGGCCTGGACCTGCTGCTGTCGGCGGGGATCCATGGCAACGAAACAGCGCCGATCGAGTTGCTCGATCGCCTGTTGCACGACATCGCCCGCGGCGATCTGAAGCCGCGTGCACGCATTCTGTTCCTGTTCGGCAACCCGGAAGCGATTCGCAAGGGCGAGCGTTTCGTCGAGCAGGACGTCAATCGGCTGTTCAACGGCCGTCACGAACAAAGCAGTGGCTCCGAAGCCTTGCGTGCCTGTGAGCTGGAACGCCTGGCCGCGAGTTTCTTCAGCCTGCCTGACCGGCAGCGCCTGCATTACGACCTGCACACGGCGATCCGCGGCTCGAAGATCGAGCAGTTCGCCCTGTACCCGTGGAAAGAAGACCGCCAGCACTCGCGTCAGGAACTGGCGCGCCTGCGGGCCGCCGGCATGGAGGCGGTGCTGTTGCAGAACAAGCCGTCGATCGTGTTCAGCTCCTACACCTACGACAAGCTCGGTGCCGAGGCCTTCACCCTGGAACTGGGCAAGGCTCGGCCGTTCGGTCAGAACGACGGGGTCAATGTCTCGCTGCTGGAGGCGCGCCTCAAGCAGATCATCGAAGGCACCGAGCCGGAACTGACCGAACAGGCGCTGGATGGTTTGCAGCTGTACAGCGTGGCGCGGGAAATCATCAAGCACAGCGACAGCTTCCGCCTGAACCTGCCGGCGGACATCGAGAACTTTTCAGAGCTGGAAGTGGGTTACCTGCTGGCGGAAGACATCGCCAATACCCGCTGGATCATCGAGGAGGAGGGCGCCCGGATCATCTTCCCGAACCCCAAGGTGAAGAATGGTTTGCGTGCCGGCATCCTGGTCGTGCCGACCACCGACGAAAACCTCGCCTGATGGAAACCCTGTAGGAGCCGGCTTGCTGGCGATTGCGTACTGCCAGTTAACGAACTGTTGACTGACCCACCGCGATCGCCAGCAAGCCGGCTCCTACAGGTTTTGTGTTTAGACGGCTACCGCGCGTGGCTCGGTGCGGCGCAGCGCACGAATCTTGTGCAGCGTATCGGCACAGGTCTTTGCCGCTTCCTGGCCTTTGTGCACGAAGTGATCGAAGAAGAACTTGTGATGCAGTTCTTCGCCGGCATGGAAGTGGTGCGGGGTCAGGGACACAGAGAACACCGGCACTTCGGTTTCCAGCTGAACCTGCATCAGGCCGCTGACCACCGACTGGGCGACGAACTCGTGACGGTAGATGCCGCCGTCCACCACCAGGGCTGCGGCGACGATGCCGGCGTAACGGCCGGTCTTGGCCAGCAACTTGGCGTGCAGGGGCATTTCAAAGGCGCCGCCGACTTCGAAGAAATCGATGTCGGATTCCTGATAACCCTGGGCAATCATTTCGGCGACGAAGCCTTTACGGCTCTGGTCGACAATGTCCTTGTGCCAGCAGGCCTGGATGAACGCAACGCGTTCGCCGTGATGGTTTTTGCTTTTGCTGTCGATTGCGGTGGGTTGCATGTTCTGACTCCTGTTTGTGTGAAAAACAGGGCGTTATGAATCGAAGGGGATCTGAGGGTACGCGCGCTCGCACGAGTGCTGGCGGACGGCCCTTTGGTGCCAATCCCGTTCTCTCTTCATCCGGACTATGACCGTCGGCCCCGGGATCACACCGGGTCTGCTGACCTTGCTTTCATTCACGGCCATTTGCCGTGTCTGTCAGCAAGCGCTCGCGGGCTATGCGCATTGCGCGCAATTACCGCCGGTGGGGAGTTGCACCCCGCCCTGAGAACGTTTTTGCCGCCGGAAAGTGTGGCGGCGCAGCGTTTTTAACACATATTTGCGGCATCCGCATCGATGCTTTTGGATGATTGTTATCGAGTATTTCGCTTTATTAGCGGGCATTATCCGGGTCCAAGGGTTGAATATTCACCGCCATGCCCGCAGTAATTCCTTCCTGAAAGGGATTTCCCCTGCTTACCGAGGCCAGATTCATGAGTGTTATCGATCTTCGCAGCGACACCGTCACCCAACCTTGCGCTGGCATGCTCGACGCGATGGCCAAAGCCGCCACCGGCGATGACGTGTATGGCGAAGATCCGACGGTCAACCGCCTGGAAGCCGAGCTGGCCGAGCGCCTGGGTTTCGCCGCGGCACTGTTCGTGCCGACCGGCACCATGAGCAATCTGCTGGGGTTGATGGCCCATTGCGAGCGCGGTGACGAGTACATCGTCGGCCAACAGGCCCACACTTATAAGTACGAAGGCGGTGGCGCGGCGGTGCTCGGCTCGATCCAGCCACAGCCGCTGGAAGTGCAGGCCGATGGTTCGCTGGACCTGGCTCACGTCGCCGCCGCGATCAAGCCGGATGACTTCCACTTCGCCCGTACCCGCTTGCTGGCGCTGGAAAACACCATGCAGGGCAAGGTCCTGCCGCTGGAGTACCTGGCCCGGGCGCGCAGTTTTACCCGCGAGCATGGCCTGCAGTTGCACCTGGACGGCGCACGTCTGTACAACGCGGCGGTGAAGCTGGGTGTCGATGCCCGGGAAATCACCCAACATTTCGATTCCGTCTCGGTGTGCCTGTCCAAAGGCCTGGGCGCGCCGGTCGGTTCGGTGCTGTGCGGCTCGGCCGAGCTGATCGGCAAGGCCCGGCGCCTGCGCAAAATGGTCGGTGGCGGCATGCGTCAGGCCGGGATTCTCGCGGCGGCCGGCCTGTATGCGCTGGATCACAACGTCGAGCGCCTGGCCGATGACCACGCCAACGCACAATTGCTGGCAGAAGGCCTGCGTGCGGCGGGCTTCGAGGTCGAGCCGGTGCAGACCAACATGGTTTACGTGCAGATGGGCGACAAGGCCGAGGCGATCAAGGCGTTTGCCGCCGAACGCGGGATCAAGCTCAGTGCTGCCGCGCGTCTGCGCATGGTCACGCACATGGACGTCAGTCGGGCGCAAATCGAGCAGGTCGTCGCGACATTCGTCGACTTTTCGCGCAAGTGATAGCGTTAGCCGTCCAATTGACCGTTTCTATCGTATAAACACGCTGTACCCCGCGCGCAGGGCCGATATAATGCGGCCCTTTGCCGTCGCTTCGTCTGTTGACGTTTCGAACAGGCCTTTGGCCGCAGCCTCCGTGGAAGAACCTAATGAAAAGCGCAGAAATCCGTGAAGCCTTCCTTCGCTTCTTCGAAGAGCAAGGCCACACCCGTGTAGCCTCCAGCTCTTTGATTCCGGGCAACGACCCAACCCTGCTGTTCACTAACGCGGGGATGAACCAGTTCAAGGACTGCTTCCTGGGCCAGGAAAAGCGCGCGTACACCCGCGCCACCAGCAGCCAGAAATGCGTACGTGCCGGCGGCAAGAACAGTGACCTGGAAAACGTCGGTTATACCGCTCGTCACCACACCTTCTTCGAAATGCTCGGTAACTTCAGCTTCGGTGACTATTTCAAGCACGATGCGATCACCTTCGCCTGGACCTTCCTGACCGGTGTCCTGAAACTGCCGAAGGAAAAGCTCTGGGTCACCGTCTACGCCTCGGACGACGAAGCGTATGACATCTGGACCAAAGAAATCGGCGTGCCGGTCGAGCGCATGATCCGCATCGGCGACAACAAGGGCGCGCCATACGCCTCCGACAACTTCTGGACCATGGGCGATACCGGCCCGTGCGGCCCATGCACCGAGATTTTCTACGATCACGGCGACCACATCTGGGGTGGCCCACCGGGCTCGCCTGAAGAAGACGGCGACCGCTACATCGAGATCTGGAACAACGTCTTCATGCAGTTCAACCGCACCGCCGATGGCGTGTTGCATCCGTTGCCAGCGCCGTCGGTCGACACCGGCATGGGCCTGGAGCGGATCAGTGCGGTGATGCAGCACGTCAATTCCAACTACGACATCGACCTGTTCAAGAACCTGCTGAGCGCGTCGGCCGAGGCGATCGGCTGCGAAAATGGCGATCAGTCTTCGCTGAAAGTGGTTTCCGACCACATCCGTTCGTGCGGTTTCCTGATCGCCGACGGCGTCCTGCCGTCCAATGAAGGCCGTGGCTACGTGCTGCGCCGGATCATTCGTCGTGCCTGCCGTCACGGTAACAAGCTGGGCGCCACCGGCAGCTTCTTCTACAAGATCGTTGCCGCGCTGGTCGCCGAGATGGGCGAAGCCTTCCCGGAACTGAAGAAGCAGCAGAGTAACATCGAGCGCGTCCTCAAGGCCGAAGAAGAGCAGTTCTCCAAGACTCTGGAGCACGGCCTGAAGATTCTCGAGCAGGACCTGGCTGAACTCAAAGGCACCGTGGTGCCGGGCGACGTGGTGTTCAAGCTGTATGACACCTACGGTTTCCCGATGGACCTGACCGCCGACATCGCCCGTGAGCGCGAGCTGACCATCGACGAAGCCGGTTTCGAGCGTGAGATGGAAGCCCAGCGTGTGCGTGCGCGTTCGGCCAGCTCGTTCGGTCTGGACTACAACACCCTGGTCAAGGTTGACGTGGCCACCGAATTCACCGGCTACACCGATACCAGCGGTTCGGCAAAAATCGTGGCGATCTACAAGGATGGCCAGTCCGTCGACGTCTTGAGTGAAGGCGAAGAGGCTGTGATCGTTCTGAACCAGACGCCGTTCTACGCTGAATCCGGCGGCCAGATCGGCGACTGTGGTTTCCTCCAGGCGGGCAACGCGCGTTTTGACGTACGCGATACCACCAAGACCGGCGGCGCGTTCCTGCACCACGGCGTGCTGGATTCGGGCAGCCTGACGATTGGCGCTCCGGTGGAAACCCACGTGGACGCCGACGTGCGTCACGCCACTTCGCTGAACCACTCTGCAACTCACTTGCTGCACGCCGCATTGCGTCAGGTATTGGGCGATCACGTTCAACAGAAAGGCTCGCTGGTCGACAGTCAGCGCCTGCGCTTCGACTTCAGCCACTTCGAAGCGATCAAGCCTGAGCAGATCAAGGCGCTGGAAGACATCGTCAACGCCGAGATTCGCAAGAACTCCGCCGTTGAAACCGAAGAAACCGACATCGAAACCGCCAAGCAGAAAGGCGCCATGGCGCTGTTCGGCGAGAAGTACGGCGACAACGTGCGCGTACTGAGCATGGGTGGCGATTTCTCCGTCGAGCTGTGTGGCGGTATCCACGCCAACCGTACCGGCGACATCGGCCTGCTGAAAATCATCAGCGAAGGCGGTGTGGCATCGGGTGTGCGTCGTATCGAGGCAGTTACCGGTGCGCAAGCGCTGGCCTACTTGAACGCGGCGGAAGAACAACTCAAGGAAGCGGCCAACCTGGTCAAGGGCAGCCGCGACAACCTGATCGACAAGCTGTCGGCTGTGCTGGAGCGCAACCGTCTGCTGGAGAAACAACTCGAGCAGTTGCAAGCCAAGGCTGCCAGTGCCGCGGGCGACGATCTGTCGGCCCAGGCACAGGACGTCAAGGGCGTGAAAGTGCTGGCCGTGCGTCTGGACGGTCAGGATGGCAAGGCGCTGCTGGCGCTGGTCGATCAACTGAAAAACAAACTCGGCCGCGCAGTGATCCTGCTCGGCAGTGTCCATGAGGAAAAGGTCGTTCTGGTTGCAGGCGTAACCAAAGACCTGACTGGCCAACTCAAAGCCGGTGATTTGATGAAGCAAGCCGCTGCGGCAGTGGGCGGGAAGGGCGGTGGTCGTCCAGACATGGCGCAAGGCGGCGGTACCGACGCTGGCGCACTGGATGCGGCACTGGCGCTGACCGTTCCGTTTGTAGAGCAGGGTCTATAAGGCAGTACGTGCGGCTCGCAGTCTAGTGGCGGGCCGCAACGCTGTTTGAGTGATTATTTGGGCGCCCTTCATGGGCAGAGGCGGCTTTGAAATGGCTTTGATCGTACAGAAATTTGGAGGCACCTCGGTCGGCACCGTCGAGAGAATCGAGCAGGTCGCCGACAAGGTTAAGAAATTCCGCGATGCCGGCGATGACCTGGTGGTTGTGCTGTCAGCAATGAGCGGCGAAACCAACCGTCTGATCGATCTGGCCAAGCAAATCAGTGGCGACGGCCAACCGGTTCCGCGTGAGCTCGATGTGATCGTTTCCACCGGTGAGCAGGTGACGATTGCCCTGTTGGCCATGGCGCTGATCAAGCGTGGCGTGCCAGCGGTGTCGTACACCGGCAACCAGGTGCGGATCCTGACGGATAGCGCGCACAATAAAGCACGTATCCTGCAGATTGATGACCAGAAGATTCGCGGTGATCTGAAGGCAGGTCGCGTGGTGGTTGTCGCCGGTTTCCAGGGCGTCGACGAGCACGGCAACATCACCACCCTCGGTCGTGGCGGTTCCGACACCACCGGCGTGGCGCTGGCGGCGGCCCTGAAGGCTGACGAATGCCAGATCTATACCGACGTCGACGGCGTCTACACCACCGACCCGCGTGTGGTGTCCGTGGCTCAGCGCCTGGACAAGATCACCTTCGAAGAGATGCTGGAAATGGCCAGCCTCGGTTCCAAGGTGCTGCAGATCCGCGCGGTCGAATTCGCTGGCAAGTACAACGTTCCGCTGCGCGTACTGCACAGCTTCAAGGAGGGTCCGGGCACCCTCATTACTATTGATGAAGAGGAAACCATGGAACAGCCGATCATTTCCGGTATCGCTTTCAACCGCGATGAAGCCAAGCTGACCATCCGTGGCGTGCCAGACATCCCGGGCGTTGCCTTCAAGATTCTCGGCCCGATCAGTGCCGCGAACATCGAAGTCGACATGATCGTGCAGAACGTCGCGCACGATAACACCACCGACTTCACCTTCACCGTGCACCGCAACGACTACCAGGCGGCGCAAGCCGTGCTGGAAAAGACCGCTGGCGAGCTGGGTGCCCGTGAAGTCGTGGGCGACACCAAGATCGCCAAGGTGTCGATCGTCGGCGTTGGCATGCGCTCCCACGCAGGCGTGGCCAGCCGCATGTTCGAATCCCTGGCCAAGGAAAGCATCAACATCCAGATGATCTCGACCTCGGAAATCAAAGTCTCCGTAGTGATCGAAGAGAAGTACCTGGAACTGGCTGTGCGCGCCCTGCACACGGCTTTCGAACTGGACGCACCGGCCCGCCAGGGCGAGTGATGCGTTTGCCAAGGGGCGCGGTTTGACCGCGCCCCTTGTTTTTTTGCAAGGCGCGACCCGTTGGCTGTTCTTTTGCTCGCGCTGGTCAATACTCAGGCATGTAGGACTTCGACCGTTTTGGTTGTAGGTCGATTGCCTTTTTTTTGCAGACTGTTGTCCCTGAAATGAAATGCGTGAGGAGAAAGGTATGCTGATTCTGACTCGTCGGTGCGCAGAAAGCCTGATTATCGGTGATGGCGAAATCACCGTGACCGTGCTCGGCGTCAAAGGAAATCAAGTGCGCATCGGTGTTAATGCCCCCAAAGAGGTAGCGGTTCACCGGGAAGAAATTTACCTGCGTATCAAGAAAGAGAAGGACGAAGAACCAAGCCATTAATTTTTATCGTTTTTTATGTTTGCAAACGGGGAAGAAGCTGGTTAATATACGCCCCGTGTTGCGGAGAGCTGGCCGAGTGGCCGAAGGCGCTCCCCTGCTAAGGGAGTACACCTCAAAAGGGTGTCGGGGGTTCGAATCCCCCGTTCTCCGCCATTATTTGCTTAGTACGTCGTAATCTGGTTTTTTCGGTAAGTTGTTGAAATTACTAGAAAAAGTGTTTGACATAGAGATTAGACGGCCTATAATGCGCGGCAACAAATGCACTCGTAGCTCAGCTGGATAGAGTACTCGGCTACGAACCGAGCGGTCACAGGTTCGAATCCTGTCGAGTGCACCATTTAAGAGTCATTTATAGTAATGTAAGTGACTTGGCTTCAACCAGTTGTGATCTGGTCTAAAAACACAAATTGCACTCGTAGCTCAGCTGGATAGAGTACTCGGCTACGAACCGAGCGGTCACAGGTTCGAATCCTGTCGAGTGCACCATACAAACAAAAAGCCCGCATTTCATGCGGGCTTTTTTGCCGTCTGGCGTTTGGCTTTTCCCTTCTTGCATCCCTTCCTGTTGAACGCCACGCGTGCCCGGCGTCTTGCTGGCTCCTGCCGGTTGAAGTTCGCCTCTGCGTGCACCCGGGCGTCCTGCGTGCATTCCATTTCAAGGCTGGCGGCTACAATTTTCGAAGGGGCGTGTGTTTTCCTCTCGGATTGCGTCGTCGCATTTTCACGGATCAGGACAATGCTCAAGTTTGTTGTGCAAGCGCTTGTTTCAGCCAAGATTTTTTAACGTTTAAAACCGTCAGGCGGTGTATCATTGCGCCCGTCAGCCCCGCCGGGGCTTGTGGAATACCTCCATGGACTTACCCAGTAGTTACTCAGTACCTAGTTTTACCAATCATGAATTGACTGATTGATCCTTCCGGCGTGCCCCGCTGCTGGGAGTGGAGTTCGCCTATGTCTGAAATCGAAGTAAAGAAAACGCAGGAAAGCTTGCAGGATCGCCTGGCTCAGGTGGTTGAGTTGCTGCAGCGCCAGCGAGTAGTAGAAGACCTGACTCACCGCCAGGAAGGCCCGCATCATGACCGGGTCGAGAACCTGGTCCACCGGCAGAACCTCGTCGAGTTGCAACGCAAGCTCGATGACCTGCACTCCGCCGACGTCGCCTACATCCTTGAAGCCCTGCCGCTGGACGATCGTCTGACGCTGTGGCAATTGGTCAAGGCCGATCGCGACGGCGACATCCTTCTTGAAGTATCAGATTCGGTTCGTGAATCGCTGATCGCCGACATGGATGATCACGAGCTCCTGGCTGCGGCCAAGGACATGGATGCCGACGAACTCGCTGACCTGGCCTCCGAGCTGCCGCGAGACGTCGTCCATGAGCTCATGGAGACCCTCGACCAGCAACAACGCGAGCGCGTGCGTTCGGCACTGTCCTACGACGAGGAGCAGGTCGGTGCGTTGATGGACTTCGAGATGGTGACCATCCGCGAGGATGTCAGCCTTGAAGTGGTCTTGCGTTATCTGCGCCGTCTCAAAGAGTTGCCGGGCCATACCGACAAGCTGTTCGTGGTCGATTACGACGGCGTGCTCAAGGGCGTGTTGCCGATCAAGCGTTTGCTGGTCAACGATCCGGACAAACAGGTTGCCGAGGTGATGGCCAGCGACCCGGTAAGTTTTCACCCGGACGAAGACGCCTACGACGCCGCCCAGGCGTTCGAGCGTTACGACTTGATCTCGGCGCCCGTGGTCGACAAGAACGGCAAGCTGATCGGCCGTCTGACCATCGACGAAATGGTCGACCTGATCCGTGAAGAGAGCGAAAGCGAAGTTCTCAACATGGCGGGTCTGCGGGAAGAAGAAGACATTTTTGCTTCGGTCTGGAAGTCCCTGCGCAACCGTTGGGCCTGGCTGGCGATCAACCTGATTACCGCGTTCGTGGCCTCCCGGGTCATCGGTCTGTTTGAAGGTTCGATCGAGAAACTGGTGGCGCTGGCGGCATTGATGCCGATCGTGGCGGGCATTGGCGGCAACTCGGGCAACCAGACCATCACCATGATTGTCCGGGCCATGGCGCTGGACCAGGTGAGTACCGGCAATACCTCGCGCCTGATGCGCAAGGAATTGGCCGTCGCGTTGATCAACGGCGTGATCTGGGGCGGGGTGATCGGTGTCGTCGCCTATCTGCTGTACGGCAGCTGGTCTCTGGGCGTGGTGATGACCGCCGCGATGACGCTCAACCTGCTGCTGGCGGCATTGATGGGGGTCTTGATTCCGATGACCCTGGCGAAGATGGGGCGCGATCCGGCAATGGGTGCCAGCGTGATGATCACGGCCGTGACCGACAGCGGCGGCTTTTTCATCTTCCTCGGCTTGGCAACAATCTTCCTGCTCTGAGGCACTGCCCAGTAAAAACCCGCCAATTGGCGGGTTTTTTTGTGCCCGGATTTCAGGAAGCACCGACAACGCAATAGCTGTAGGAGCCGGCTTGCCGGCGATGGACTCAAGTGCGCCGCGTTTATCCGGTTCACACGCGATATCGTTAGCAACCGGGGAATTGTAGGAGCCGGCTTGCTGGCGATGGACTCAAATGCGCCGCGTTTATCCAGGTACACGCGTTATCGTTAACGACCATCGCTGGCAAGCCAGCTCCTACAAGGAAGCAGTGTCCAGTAAATGCCCAAAAAAAAGCCAGCGATCAGGCTGGCTTGAGCTTTCTGGCTGAATCAGGACGCGTCGGCGGCCATTTCAGCATCATGTGCGATCAGCGAGACGAGGGCGTTCTGCTGTCGGTGGGAGAGTTGGCGGAAGCGTTGCAGCAGCTCGCGTTCGTGCAAGGAAAGCTCCGGGCTGTCCAGGCGCATGCTCAACTCTTCTCCCAGTGCGCCTTCCTGAATAAGACTCTGCTCAAGGCGCGCAATGATTTCGGAGTTCATGCTGCGATGATGGTTGCGAGCCACTTCGGCAATGCGTTCACGCATTCCGTCTGGCAGACGTACGACGAACTTGTCAGCCGTACGGCTGGAATAAATTGCCTGTTTCAATGGGCGCATATATTTAACCGGTTAGTTCAGGGGAGCGGTTTTCGGGATTGGCCGCAGGATGTCTGGTAGGACAAGCGCTCTGACCAAATGTTCAACCTGAATTGATAGAAGCGCGCATCATGCCTCAAGCCAGCCAGATCCTTGGCGTCAATTCTGTGACAAATATTGAACTGGATAAAGGCGTTCTGCCAGCACCAATTATCAGAAATGCGGACTGGTTTGAAAAGTTCGACCGGCCGTATCGCTTAACGCTTTCTCCGCCCGACAAAAGGTTGCCCAAGGGCAGAAACAACGCACTCGATCACTGTTCCATACCTATACAGAATAGTGGCAAATGGCCGATTTACTAGGGGGAGTCGTATAGAGGGGATGAATTGGGGATGGATGGCAGGCCCTTGCACCGGGACTGCCAAGCCAGGATCAGCGCAGTACCGGATCAAACTTGATCTTGCGCCCGGCAATCAATGCGAGCACGAACAGAGCGCTGAATACACCGCAGGCGATCAGGGGGAGGGTGACGACCATGTCCTGGGTCAAGACCCGATGAAAAATGCCGCTCGACAAGGCGAGGATGAGAAAGCTCGAGGCTGATTTGGACATGCTGTGCTCCTGGTGGGGGTCATTCAAAAAACCAAACGTTCGGCAGGTGGAGTCGCTACCAGGATGTTTTCCTGGCTGACGTCCTGGCTGACAAAGCCGTGCTGGTCGCTCATCACGGCCAACTGCGGTGCTTTCTGCAGTTGAAGGTAATGGGGCATTCGCTGGGCAACCTGCGTAGCACCACTCTCGGGGAAATAATGAAAACCCAGCAAAACCGTCAGGGCGATTGCATTCGAGAGTAAAAGGGCACTATTCATGGCGCTGGCCTCGGTTGTTCTGTGAGAACAGTGGAAGCAGCTCGCATGCCAGAGTCTATCGGCAATTAAATTCTTTAAAAACAATGTATTAAGTTATTTTTGGTAAGGCGCTGCATTGCATTTTGCAATGATGGCTTTTTGAGGTGATGCAATTTGCACGGTAAACGAATCCGCGCCCGGCAGAGGCTTCTTCCTACACTTAAAAAGCCTACGGACGACATGACAAATGCAGGCCCGGCCGTTAACATGCACGCCGTCCATCGCGTCGCGTTTCTTCGCGACCGACTTGTGTCTCAGTAGCTCAATTGGATAGAGCATCCCCCTCCTAAGGGGAAGGTTGGCAGTTCGAACCTGCCCTGGGACACCATCATTCATCAGCGCTTCGCTGTGCACAAAAGCCCCGTCGGAAAATTGATTCCGACGGGGCTTTTTTGTGCGCGATGTCTCGTTTTCAGTAGCGCCTTCACTTATTCGGATCAAGCGTTGGGGAAGGTTCTCAAGGGAACGCCACTGCTGGCCGATAACCCGGACAGTCAGGGGCCGGCTGCGCATTTGCCTTTGGGTTGTTCTTCTTAAATTGCCTGGAAATCTTCGATGCTGTCGTATCACCAAAAGCGTTTTCTGATCGTCGATGATTTCTCGGACTTCCGCAGTTCGGTTCGGTCGATGTTGCGCGAACTGGGCGTCAAGGAAGTGGACACTGCCGACACCGGCGAGCAGGCGCTGAAAATGTGCTCGCAGAAGGCCTACGATTTCATCCTGCAGGATTTTCACCTGGGCGACGGCAAGAAGAACGGCCAGCAGGTGCTCGAAGACCTGATGGAAGAAAAGCTGATCAGCCACGAAGCGGTGTTCGTCATGGTCACCGCCGAAACCAGCCAGGCCATGGTGCTCAGCGCGCTGGAGCATGAGCCCGATGCCTACCTGACCAAGCCGTTCAACCGTTCCAGCCTGGCCCAGCGCCTGGAGCGCCTGGAGCAGCGCAAGACGCTGCTCAAACCGATCCTGCAGGCCCTCGACCGGGGCAAGCCGATGGAGGTGCTCAACGCCTGCATCGCCCTGTGCAAGCAGGACATCCGCTATTCGCCGTTGTGCCTGCGCTTTCGCGCCGATGCCTTGCGCGACCTCAATCAGAACGAGGCGCTGGAGCGTCTTTACGACGGCATCATCGCCGACCGTCCTTTGCCGTGGGCGTTTGCCGGCCTGGGCAAGTTGCTGTTCAAGCGCGGTCAGGTCGGACAGGCCAAAGGCGTCTACGAAAAAGCCCTGAAAGTCTTCCCGATGATGCCTTCGCTGTATGACGGCATGGCTGACGTGCTGGTCGCCGAAGGCGACACCAAGGGCGCGCAGCGCGTTCTCGAAGAGGCGATTCGCCTGTCGCCGCTGGCGGTCCGCCGGCAAGCATTGCTCGGCAAGCTGGCGATGACCAACGAGGACTTCGACACCGCTTCAAAAGCCTATCGTCAGGCGGTGGCCCAGGGCGCGCAGTCACGCTTCAAGGACCCTGAAAGCAACCTCGGCCTGGCTCACGCCTTGATCAGCAAGGGCAGCGACAGGGGCCTGGATACCCGCACCCGGCTGGAAATCAATACCACGCTGAGCGCCGTGGCCAAGGACAACCCCGGCGACCCGGGCCTGCAGATTCGTGCGCGCTTGATGAAGGCCACCAGCATGCTGATCAACGATGCGGAAACGGCCGACAAGCTCACCGAGCAAGCGCTGTTGCGCCTCGATGGCATGGAGCAATTCATGAGCGCCGAAGCGGCGTTGCTGGTGGCCAAGCAATTGAAGATGCTCGGGCAGACCGAGGCCGGCACCGCCATGCTGAAAAACTGCGTGGAAATCTACGGCGACGATCCGGCGGTGATGAAGGACATCGCCAAGCAGACCGACGACCCGAGCATCCTCAATTCCGGCAATGCCGCGGCGGAACTCAACCGTCAGGGCGTGCGCGTGTACAAGACCGGCAATCTGGTCGAGGCGCGGCAGGTCTTTCGCAAAGCCCTGGCGATGCAACCGAAGAACATCAGTATCGCCCTCAACCTGGCGCAGTCGTTGTTGCACGGCACCGATACCGGCGTTGCTTCGGCGGAGCTGGAAGAATGTCGGACCTGTCTGAAAATGGTCGGTCTGATGCCCGACTCCGACGCGCGCTTTGCGCGTTACCAGAAGCTGAAAAGCAAGGCGTTTGGCCAATGAACGACGACCAACAGGCAATGGATTTCTCCACGGTGATTGCCTCGACCGTGCACGATATGAAGAACTCGCTGGCCATGCTGATGCAGGCCCACAGCCAGTGGCTGGCGCGATTGCCGGCGTCGGCGCAGCAGACGCTGGAGCAGGGCGTGATCGACTTCGAGTTCGCCCACCTCAACGGCATGCTGGTGCAGTTGCTGGGGCTGTATAAGCTCGGCGTCAACCAGATGCCGTTGCAACCGGCCTACCATGAACTGGACGACTTCATCGAAGCGCAGCTGGCCTGCCATCAGGAAGTGTTCGCCAGCCGCGGCATCATGGCCACCTATGAAGTGGACCCGCTGAGCCCGCTGGGTTTCTTCGATCGTGAGTTGATTGCCTCGGTCCTGGCCAACTGCATCAACAACGCCATCCGTTTTGCACGGCATGCCGTTTTGATCAGCGTCAGCGACGAAGCCGGGCAACTGGTGTTGACCATCAATGACGATGGCCCGGGGTATCCGGCGCAGATGCTCGAGCGTCAGGCCGATTATGTGCAGGGCATCAACCAAACCACCGGCAGCACCGGGCTGGGCCTGTACTTCGCCGGGCGAATCGCCGCGCTGCATCAACGCAACGGCGTCGGCGGACGTACCGAAATCAGCAATGGCGGACCCTTGGGGGGTGGCGTGTTCCGCCTGTACCTGCCCTGACCGGCAGCATATTTATCGACGCTGCTTGAAATTCCGAACACGCGGAGCCTATTTTGTACGGTCGCCGTTCGCGGCCCGCACAATAACAAGGATAGCGTCATGACGACCGTTGGCCTGAGTTCACTCGCGCAGCGATTGACGGGCATTGATGAAGTTGAATGTGTCACGCCGGATTTGAACGGCGTTCCACGGGGCAAGGTGATGACCAGCGAGGGCTTTCTCGACGGTCGACGGTTGCAGTTGGCGCGGGGTGTGCTGCTGCAATGCATCATGGGCGGATACCCGCCAGCACGTTTTTACGGCAGCGATGATGGCGACCTGGCGCTGATTCCGGACCCGGCACAGATTCACCGCTTGCCCTGGAGCAACCCGCCGCGTGCCTTCGCCATTTGCGACGCGGATGAACTGGGCACCACCACCAGCTCCAATCTGTCGACCCGTGGCCAGCTCAAGGCGGTGATTGCCCGTTACGCTGCCCGTGGCCTGGCGCCCGTGGTGGCGACCGAGCTTGAATTCTTCGTGTTTGCGCCGAACACCGACCCGACCCAGCCGTTCCAGCCACCGTTGGGGCTGGACGGGCGTCGCGAGGATGGTCAGTCGGCGTTCAGCGTCAGTTCCAACAATGGCTTGCGGCCGTTCTTCAATGAGGTCTACGCGTGCATGGCGGCCCTGGGGTTGCCGCGCGATACGTTCATGCACGAAATGGGCGTGAGCCAATTCGAGATCAATCTGCTGCATGGCGATCCGTTGCTGCTGGCCGACCAGACCTTTCTGTTCAAGCATTTGCTCAAGGAAGTTGCCCTCAAGCATGGCCTCAGCGTGGTGTGCATGGCCAAGCCGCTGGCGCATACGCCGGGCAGTTCGATGCATATTCACCAGAGCGTCGTCGAAATCGGTTCGGGGCGTAACGTGTTCAGCGATGAGGCGGGGCAGGAGACAGCCACCTTCCGCCACTTCATTGCCGGCCAGCAAGCCTGCATGGC
This sequence comes from Pseudomonas sp. S2_H10, assembly GCF_054668285.1. Lineage (NCBI taxonomy): Bacteria > Pseudomonadati > Pseudomonadota > Gammaproteobacteria > Pseudomonadales > Pseudomonadaceae > Pseudomonas > Pseudomonas sp. S2_H10. Next base: position 2,172,158 of record NZ_CP162754.1, on the reverse strand, counting down.
CGACTTCACCGCGTTGTTTGCGCCGAACGTGAACTCCTACCAGCGCTTGTGCCACCCCTACGCCTCGCCGAACAATGCCTGCTGGTCCCACGACAACCGGGCGGCGGGCCTGCGCATCCCGGCCAGCTTGCCGGTGGCCCGTCGGGTCGAGAACCGCTTGCCGGGGGCTGATGCCAACCCCTATCTGGCGATTGCCGCAAGCCTGGCGGCCGGGTTGCATGGCATCGAGAACGCATTGGAGCCGAGCGCGCCGATCCAGGGTGAGTTCGAAGTGCCGGATAATCTTTCGTTGCCCTGTACCTTGCATGCGGCACTCGAGCGTCTGAAACGTAGCCAGTTGGCCAAGGAACTGTTCGGTGCGGAATTCATCGAAGGCTACATCGCTTCGAAGACCCTGGAACTGACCAGTTTTTATGATGAAATTACTCCCTGGGAACGGCGTGTTTTAGCAGCCCAGGCCTGACGACCCGTCGACATCCGGCTATCGTTTAGCGATAGCCGATTCTCACTGCAAGGAGTCGCTCGTTGCGCCAAATCTGGAAATCCTTTCGAGCGCTGTATTTCGCCTCGCTGATGATGTTGATCGGCTCGGGCCTGTTGAGTACTTACCTGGGCTTGCGCCTGGCGGCCGACAATGTCGACAGCCTGTGGGTCGGTGCGTTGATGGCCGCCAACTATTTCGGCCTGGTGCTGGGGGGCAAGATCGGTCACCGCTTGATTGCCCGGGTCGGGCATATCCGGGCTTACTCGGCCTGTGCCGGGATCGTCGGCGCGGCGGTGCTGGGCCATGGCCTGGTCGACTGGCTGCCGGCCTGGCTGTTCCTGCGGGTGATCGTCGGCCTCGGCATGATGTGCCAGTACATGGTGATCGAGAGCTGGCTGAACGAGCAGGCCGAAGCCAAACAGCGCGGGCTGGTGTTCAGCGGTTACATGATCGCTTCCTACCTGGGCCTGGTGTTGGGGCAGCTGATCCTGGTCATGCACCCGGCACTGGGGCTGGAGCTGCTGATGCTGGTTGCCCTGTGTTTCGCCCTGTGCCTGGTGCCGGTGGCACTGACGCGCCGGATTCACCCCGCGCCCTTGCATCCGGCGCCCATGGAACCACGGTTCTTTATCAAGCGCGTGCCGCAGTCATTGAGCACGGTGCTCGGGGCGGGCCTGATCGTCGGTTCGTTTTATGGTCTGGCGCCGCTGTATGCCTCGCAGCAGGGGTTATCCACGGAGCAGGTCGGTCTGTTCATGGGTAGCTGCATTTTTGCCGGGTTGCTGGTGCAGTGGCCGTTGGGCTGGTTGTCCGACCGCTACGATCGGGCTGTGTTGATCCGCAGTTTTGCGTTCAGCCTGGCCCTGGCGGCACTGCCGCTGGCGATCATGCCGAAGGTGCCGCTGGAGGTTCTGTTTATCGCCGGTTTCATCTGTTCGCTGGTGCAGTTCTGCCTGTATCCGCTGGCGGTGGCGTTCTCCAACGACCATGTCGAGGGTGATCGCCGGGTGTCCCTGACGGCGATGTTGCTGGTGACCTACGGCGTTGGAGCGAGTATTGGACCGCTGGTGGCAGGCGTGCTGATGAAGTTGTTCGGCAGCCAGATGCTTTACGCGTTTTTCAGTTTCTTTGCGTTGGTGCTGGTGTGGCGGATTCGTCCGAAAGCCGTGACCAACCTGCACCAGGTGGAAGATGCGCCGCTGCATCACGTGGCCATGCCGGACAACATGACGAGTTCACCGCTGGTGGCCTGCCTCGATCCGCGTGTTGACGAGCAGGTGGTGCAGGAGCAGATGCAAAATCCGGTGAGCAACGGGTCAGAGCCTGAAGCAGAACCTGAAACTGAAACTGAAACCGGTCAGCCGCCACAAGACCCGGATACAGGGCGGGACCCTAATTTCAGCGAGGCCAGGCCTTAAATCCAGGGCATAAAAAAAACGGGCAGTCACCACAAGGGACTGCCCGTTTTTTGTTGAAGCTATCTATCAGAGATCGTCTTTGTCGAACCGACGTGCTTCGCGTTGCAACTGGTAGACGAAGCGCTCGACCTGGCGCTGCACCAGCCCGCTCATGTTGTGGAAGCGAACGCCGGCGAAGGTGGTGGAGATCTTTTCTTCGAAGTGCAGATAACGCAACTCGACCGGAGCGGTCATCTTGCCAAAGGGCAGGTCGGCGTTGAAACGGTCGTAAACCTGGCCCAGTTGCAGGCTGCCGGTGATGTCGCCGTCGAAACGCAATTTGCACCCGGTAGCGGAAATATCCAGCAGCTTGCCGCTGATGGGCGCCTTGAGCTTTTCGCCGTCGAGGTTGACGTTGACCAGTTGTGCCAGCTTCAACGCCGCGCGGAACGCATTGCGGCGCTGGTGGTACGAGACTTCATCGGGCAGGGGCCCGCGATAGCAGCGGCTGCCACCGGATTCGTCGATGTTCAATGGGCCGTTGCTTTCCCAGGCAATGCGCACGCCTTCGTGGAAGCCTTCGACCCTGAAGGGTTCGCCCGCCATCAGGTAGCGCTCGCCATCACGGGGGATCATTTCGTCCAGGGCGATCATGTTGCTTTCACGGTCCAGGTCCACCAGATAGCTCTGGAAGCGCTGGCTGCGCTCATGGAACGTGATGATCAGCGGGTCATGGCTTTCGAGCAGCTGGCGCAGGTTGCTGGAGATTTCCAAGGGCGTGGAGAGCACCTTGGGTGGCTGCGGCGAATCATCCACGGATAAGGCATTGGACACGGTTAATCAATCTCCAGACAAAATTTGACTACGACTGGCCAGCATTCTGCCAGCATCTTTCGCGTCTTGGATAGAGCGGGCTCATCGAGCGGCCTAAGCCTGACTGAGCGGGCGCGGCTTAGCAAGCTTGGAGAATGTTCCGCTGGCATCGTAAAGCGCCGGGGTTTCACCACCGGTGAGGATTTTCAGCTGAGTGGCCGTAGCGACCTGCTGAGTGAGGATCGACTGGCCGTTGTTGGCGTTGATGGCTTGGCACTGGGCCAGGAGATCGGTCAGTACGTCACTTTGCGCGAGCAATTGCTCGCCAATGCTCGATTGACTGGCCAATTGCTCAAGACCGCCACGGTTGGTCGGCAGGTTGAGGCTGGCGAGGATTTCACTGCGCTTGCGGCCATGCTGTTCGAGCAAGACGACCAATGCCTGTTTCTGCGCCAGGATGTCCTCGAGCAATGGCATGTCGCGGCCATGCAAGGCGAGGGATTCGGTGCGCAGTAATTCCAGCAGGTGTTGCGCCGGGGCAAAATCGTCGGTGATCAGTTGCAGTAGATTAGTGTCGTGCATGGCTGGCCTTGGGTTTTAAGCGTCCAAAAGCCTGGCGCCGGCGGTGGCCTAGCGCTGGGCTTCGAAGTTGAGCAGTTTGCTGGCTACACGGTTGCTGTCGACTTTATAGCTGCCATCGGCAATCGCTGCTTTCAACTCGGCCACGCGGGCGTTGTCGACGGCAGGCTGATCGCGCAGCTTGTCAGTGACCTTCTGCAACTGTTGAGCCTCATTGCTGAGATGTACCGATTCCCCGCTTTTGACGGTGCCGGCCTGTTCGGCCGCGGACTCCAGCGGCGCGGTTTTGCCGGTTTCGGCGCTGTCCTTGCTGGCGCTGGTACGTGTACTGCCCGTCAGGGACGAGGAGCTGTTCAAACGGCTGAAATCGATGACCATGATAAAAAACCTCTGGGAATTTGGACGCTTGCCATGTTTTCGGCCATTCCCTGGAAAACTTTAGGCTCATTTATCAATGAACCTCGCGCGCGTCAGCGCTTGCCCTGCATGGAGCACAGTCTAGGGAACAGCCGCGGCAAGCGCCACATTGCGATGAACACAGAGCCTTACATGGACACTTCCACCTGCCCCGGCGCCATGACCTGCGCCTTGATGACCCGCTGGGAATTGAGGTTTTTCACCCGGATCTGTTCGCTCAGGCTGCCGTTCGACAGGGCTTCACCCGGCATGCGCACGCTGAGCGTACCGCTGCGTGCGGTAATGACCACCTGATCGCCCTTGCGGATGACCTCGGCCTGTTCGATATGCACCAGGGTAATCACTTGGTCGGCGACCATTGGTCGGGTCAGTCGCTGCCCGATCGCCTGGTCGAGGGAGGTCAGGTAGCCCTGGCTGATCAGGCTGATGTCGCGCTCGCGCAGCACCACATCCGCGGGTTCGACAATGGCGGCGCGACGCAGTGGCCGGGCGGCGCTGACGACGTCGCGAAACAGGCGGACTTGAGCGGGTACGTATACGGTCCAGGGGGAGGAACCCTCGCAACGTACCTTGACCGTGACGCGTCCCAGGGGCTTGGGACTCTCCAGCGTTGCTGTCAATTCCTTGTCGCACATGGGCATGTGCATGCGCGGATCGAGCTGCTTGACCTCGATCTCGTAGCGACCTTCCGTTTGACTGGTAGCCAGATAGTCTTCTACGGTGAATTCAAGAAAGCCCTGAGTGACGCCGATAAGCATGTCAGGCAAGGTAACCGCGTCAGCAAGGGCAGGGCTGCCAGCGTTGAACAGGCAAACGGCCGCCAGCACACCAAGCCATTTGCGGTAGGGTGTGGTCAGGCGTCGAAAAAATGTCGGTTCTGTGTTCATAACGATTAAAAAAGCAAGCGCCGTGCCGTTTAGTGATCAAGGCGCGTCGCAACAACACTTGGCGTTGGTGTAGGAGTCTGGGCATGGCTGGTGTAATGGATTCGGTAAACCAGCGCACGCAACTGGTGGGGCAGAATCGCCTTGAGCTGTTGTTGTTCCGTCTCGACGGCCAGCAGCTGTACGGGATCAACGTCTTCAAGGTTCGGGAGGTGCTGCAATGCCCCAAACTGACGCTGATGCCCAAGTCCAGTCCTGTCGTGTGCGGTGTGGCGAACATCCGGGGGGCGACCATTCCGATCCTTGATCTGGCAATGGCGACCGGCTCGGGTGCATTGAAGGACAAGAACAATCCCTTCGTGATCATCACGGAGTACAACACCAAGACCCGGGGTTTCCTGGTCCGCTCGGTGGAACGCATCGTCAATATGAACTGGGAAGAGATCCATCCGCCGCCCAAGGGCACCGGACGCGATCACTACCTGACGGCGGTGACGCGGGTCGACAATCAGTTGGTCGAAATCATCGACGTCGAGAAGGTGCTGGCGGAAGTGGCGCCGACGCCGGAAGCGATTTCCGTCGGTGTGGTGGATGTCGAAACCCAGCACAAGGCGCTGTCGTTGCGCGTGCTGACGGTCGACGACTCGTCGGTGGCACGCAAGCAGGTCACGCGTTGCCTGCAGACGGTCGGCGTCGAAGTGGTGGCGTTGAACGACGGTCGGCAAGCGCTGGACTACCTGCGCAAACTGGTCGACGAGGGCAAGAAGCCGGAAGAAGAGTTCCTGATGATGATCTCCGACATCGAGATGCCGGAGATGGACGGGTACACCCTGACGGCGGAAATCCGCAACGACCCGCGCATGCAAAAGCTTCATATCATCCTGCATACTTCGTTGTCGGGGGTATTCAATCAGGCGATGGTCAAGAAGGTCGGTGCCGATGACTTCCTGGCCAAATTCCGTCCTGATGACCTGGCATCCCGGGTAGTCGACCGGATCAAAGCAGCAGATATCAGCTAGGGGCCCCGCCCCTGGCAGTCAACGCGATTTAAGAGGCGGCATCATTGTCTACGGGTAATTTGGATTTCGAACAGTTCCGGGTATTCCTGGAAAAAGCCTGTGGCATTTTGCTCGGTGAAAACAAGCAGTACCTGGTCTCCAGCCGTCTCAACAAACTGATGGAACAGCAAGGCATCAAGTCTTTGGGTGAGCTGGTTCAGCGCATGCAGACCCAGCCGCGCAGCGGTTTGCGCGAACAGGTGGTGGATGCCATGACCACCAACGAAACCCTGTGGTTTCGTGACACCTACCCGTTTGAAGTCTTGAAGAACAAGGTACTGCCCGAAGCGATCAAGGCCAGTCCCGGCCAGCGCCTGCGCATCTGGTCGGCGGCGTGTTCGTCGGGCCAGGAACCGTATTCGCTGTCGATGTCCATCGACGAGTTCGAGCGGGTCAACATGGGCCAGTTGCGGATGGGCGTGCAGATTGTTGCCACCGACCTGTCCGGCACCATGCTGAACAACTGCAAGACCGGCGAATACGACAGCCTGGCGATCGGCCGCGGTCTGTCGCCCGAGCGCCTGCAGCGTTATTTCGACCCGAAAGGGCCGGGGCGCTGGGCGATCAAGGCGCCAATCAAGAGCCGGGTGGAGTTCCGTTCCTTCAACCTGCTGGACAGTTATGCGGCCCTCGGCAAGTTCGACATCGTGTTCTGCCGCAACGTATTGATCTACTTCTCCGCCGAGGTGAAGAAGGACATCCTGTTGCGCATCCACAGCACGTTGAAGCCGGGCGGTTACCTGTTCCTCGGTGCTTCCGAAGCGCTGAACGGCTTGCCGGATCATTACCAGATGGTCCAGTGCAGTCCGGGGATCATTTACCAGGCGAAGTGATTTCGTTGGTGTTGTCAAAAAACGGGAGCCCTTTGGGGCTCCTTTTTTGTGGCCGATAATTTCCAACTTACACCGCGTGCCCTTGTAGGAGCCGGCTTGCTGGCGATGAACGATGACACGGTCTGTCTGGATGACTGCGGCGCCTGGATCGCCAGCAAGCCGGCTCCTACAAGGTTACGTGGTGCCAAGCGGCAGAAAAGCGGCAGGCGGCGGAAAACCGTTGCCGCTTTTCTGGCATTGCCGCGTTGCCACGGCCGGCAAAGCCCCGGTTTCCGGGCTTTTTTGAATTGGCATGGGGCTTGCTAAGTTGATCCTACGAAAAATCAGGTCACCCGAAGGTTTCCCGACATGAGCATCAGCTTCGATAAAGCGCTCGGTATCCACGAACAAGCCCTGGGCTTCCGCGCCCAGCGTGCCGAAGTCCTGGCCAACAACATCGCCAACGCCGATACCCCGAACTACAAGGCTCGGGATCTGGACTTCTCGAAAGTGCTCGCCGAGCAGAACGAGAAAACCAAGAGCGGCACTTTTGCCTTGAACATGACCAACAGCCGACATATCGAAGCTGAAGGCCTGGGCAACGGCGACGAGTCGTTGCTGTATCGCACGCCGATGCAACCGTCGATCGACCAGAACACCGTGGACGCTCAGTTGGAGCAGTCGAACTACGCGCAAAACGCGGTCGGCTTCCAGGCCAGCTTCACCCTGCTCAACAGCAAATTCAAAGGGCTGGTGTCAGCCCTGCGCGGAGAGTAAGCCATGTCTCTATCCAGTGTTTTCAACATTGCCGGTAGCGGCATGAGTGCGCAGACCACGCGTTTGAACACCGTCGCTTCGAACATCGCCAACGCCGAGACCGTCTCGTCGAGCATCGACCAGACCTACCGCGCGCGTCACCCGGTGTTCGCCACCATGTTCCAGGGCGGCCAGAGCGGCGGCAGCGACTCGCTGTTCCAGAGCCAGGATGCCGCCGGTCAAGGCGTGCAGGTGCTCGGTGTGGTCGAAGACCAGAGCAACCTCGAGGCCCGCTACGAGCCGAACCATCCGGCAGCCGATGCCAAGGGCTACGTCTACTACCCGAACGTCAACGTGGTTGAAGAAATGGCCGACATGATTTCCGCGAGCCGTTCGTTCCAGACCAACGCCGAAATGATGAACACCGCCAAAACCATGATGCAGAAGGTCCTGACCCTCGGTCAGTGATAAGGGGCGACTCAGATGAGTGTTACCGATTCCACCAGCGGTTTGAGCCTCAACGACATCCTGGCCAATTCCTCGATCAAGACCAACACCACGACTGACGGCCTCGCGTCGGCAGCCGGCAGCGCTTCGGGTAACCAGGCGCTGGGCAAGGATGCGTTCCTGCAATTGCTGGTGACCCAGCTGAAAAACCAGAACCCGCTGGAGCCCCAGGACAACGGCGCGTTCGTGGCCCAGTTGGCGCAGTTCAGCAGCCTGGAAGGCATCACCACGCTCAACGACACCGTGAGCGGCCTGGCCAGCAACTACAACTCGTCCCAGGCCTTGCAGGCGTCGTCGCTGGTCGGCCGCTCGGTCATCGCGCCGGGCGACAAGGCTGTGGTCGACACCACCAAGAGCCTCAGCGGCACAGTGGTCGTTCCGTCTTCGGTGACGTCCGCCACCCTGAAGATCACCGACTCCACCGGCAAGACCGTGCGCACCATCGACCTCGGTTCGCAGAAGGCCGGCAACGCCAGCTTCATCTGGGACGGCAAGAACGATGCGGGTGAAACGGTACCTGCCGGCACCTACACGTTCGGCGCCACGACGACGATCGATGGCCAGTCCGTCGCGTTGATCACCAACCTGCCCGCGACCGTCAACAGCGTGACCATCAGCCAGACCGGCGGTGAGTTGATGCTCAATCTGGCCGGGCTGGGCAGCGTTGCCCTGTCCAAAGTACAAACCATTGGTATGTAAAGCCGACTAACCCGGCATAAAGGAGTGGATGATGTCTTTCAATATCGGCCTTAGCGGTCTCTTTGCAGCCAACAAACAACTGGACGTGACCGGCAACAACATCGCCAACGTCGCGACCACCGGTTTCAAATCGTCCCGTGCAGAATTCGAAGACGTGTACTCGGCGACCCGCCTGGGCACCGGCAGCAAGACCGTCGGCAACGGCGTGCGCCTGGCCAACGTTTCCCAGCAGTTCACCCAGGGTGACGTGAGCAACACCGGCAACGTGCTCGACATGGGTATCCAGGGCAACGGCTTCTTCGTCCTGAGCAACAACGGTTCGCTGACCTACACCCGTGCCGGTACGTTCAAGACCGACAAGGACGGCTACGTCACCAACAGCGACGGCACTGCCCGCCTGCAAGGCTACGGTGTGGATGCCAACGGCAAGATTGTCAACGGCGTGCTGACCGACCTGCGGATCGACACTTCCAACCTGGCGCCGAAATCCACCAGCAACGTGTCGTCGACGATCAACCTGAACTCCACGTCGCCGGTGATCGATCAGACGGTTGCGGCCAACAAGTTCGACCCGTCCAAGACCGAGACTTTTACCAAGTCGTTCAGTACCCCGATCTACGATACTCAGGGTAACCAGCACACCATGGATCAATACATGGTCAAGACTGGCGCGAACACCTGGGACACCTATACGCTGATCGATGGCCGCAACCCGGATGGCAGTGATCCGAAGGTTACCGCTCCGATTGCTTCGACCATGTCGTTCGATTCCGCCGGCAAACTGACTTCGGTCAGCACACCCGTGACGCCGCCAACCACGCCACCGACTTCGGTGATCAGCAGTGATCTGAAGGTCGCCAACTGGACCCCGGGCAGTGTCACCAATGGCGTCTGGACACCCAACGGCGCGTCAGCCGACCCGGCAGGCTTGACCATTGCCATGGCCAACACCACTCAGTTCAACGCTGATACCGCGCGTTCGATTCCGGCACAGAACGGCTACGCCACTGGCCAGATCACCAACCTGACCATCGACGGCAACGGTGTGCTGCTGGCGAACTTCAGCAACAACCAGACCAAGCCGATCGGCCAGATCTCCCTGGCCAGTTTCACCAACGAGCAAGGCCTGCAGCCGGTGGGCGGCAGCAGTTGGAAAGAAACCTACACGTCGGGCATCCCGGGCTACGATGCGCCAGAGACTGGCACCCTGGGTTCGATCGTTTCCAACTCCCTGGAAGACTCCAACGTCAACCTGACCAACGAACTGGTCGACCTGATCAAGGCGCAGAGCAACTACCAGGCGAACGCCAAGACCATCTCCACCGAGAGCACCATCATGCAGACCATCATTCAGATGGCTTGATGCTGGATTGAGCTGCACAAAAAAGCCCCTCGAGAGAGGGGCTTTTTTGTGCCCTGAGGTTTTGTGTTGGAGGTGATGGCCTCATCGCGGGCAAGCCCGTTCCCACAGGGGGCACGATCAACTGTGGGAGCGAGCTTGCTCGCGATGGGGCCTGCACAGACACCATAATTCGTACAGGCAAAAGAAAACCCCCGATCCGCCAGAGGCTGATCGGGGGTTTCGAGTAAGCGCCTTGCGACGCCTACCGGCTCAGCTTATTGGCAAGCTTCGCAATCCGGCTCGTCGATGGCGCAAGCCTTCGGCACTGGAGCAGGGCCGGCAGGCGCTGCCAGGACCGAATCTTCACCGTGGTTGCCGCCGCTGGAAACAGCGTTCAGCTTGCCGGTGTTGATGGTCGACTTCTCGGTGCTGGTCGCGGCCAGGGCACGGAGGTAGTAAGTGGTTTTCAGGCCACGGTACCAGGCCATGCGGTAGGTCACGTCCAGCTTCTTGCCCGAAGCGCCGGCGATGTACAGGTTCAGCGACTGAGCCTGGTCGATCCACTTCTGACGACGGCTGGCCGCGTCGACGATCCACTTGGTGTCCACTTCGAACGCGGTCGCGTAGAGCTCTTTGAGTTCTTGCGGGATGCGCTCGATCTGCTGCACCGAACCGTCGTAGTACTTCAGGTCGTTGATCATGACCGAGTCCCACAGACCGCGAGCCTTGAGGTCGCGAACCAGGTACGGGTTGATCACGGTGAATTCGCCCGACAGGTTCGACTTCACATAGAGGTTCTGGTAGGTCGGTTCGATCGACTGCGATACGCCGGTGATGTTGGCGATGGTCGCGGTCGGTGCGATGGCCATGATGTTCGAGTTACGGATGCCTTTCTGTACACGGGCGCGAACCGGTGCCCAGTCCAGGGACTCGGTCAGGTCGACATCGATGTACTTCTGGCCACGTGCTTCGATCAGGATCTGTTGCGAATCCAGCGGCAGGATGCCCTTGGACCACAGCGAACCCTGGAACGTCTCGTATGCGCCGCGCTCGTCAGCCAGGTCGCAGGACGCCTGGATCGCGTAGTAGCTGACCGCTTCCATCGACTTGTCGGCGAACTCGACGGCAGCGTCGGAACCGTAAGGGATGTGCTGCAGGTACAAAGCGTCCTGGAAGCCCATGATGCCCAGGCCGACTGGACGGTGCTTGAAGTTGGAGTTCTTCGCTTGTGGCACCGAGTAGTAGTTGATGTCGATAACGTTATCGAGCATGCGAACGGCGGTGTTCACGGTGCGTTCCAGCTTGGCGGTGTCCAGCTTGCCGTTGACGATGTGGTTCGGCAGGTTGATCGAGCCCAGGTTGCAAACGGCGATTTCGTCCTTGTTGGTGTTCAAGGTGATCTCGGTGCACAGGTTCGAGCTGTGAACAACGCCGACGTGCTGCTGCGGGCTGCGCAGGTTGCACGGGTCTTTGAAGGTCAGCCATGGGTGGCCGGTTTCAAACAGCATGGAGAGCATTTTGCGCCACAGGTCTTTGGCCTGGATGGTCTTGAACAGCTTGACCTTGCCCGGATATTCGGTGAGGGCTTCGTAGTACTCGTAGCGCTCTTCGAAGGCCTTGCCGGTCAGGTCGTGCAGGTCCGGCACTTCGGACGGCGAGAACAGGGTCCACTTGCCGTCATCGAAGACACGCTTCATGAACAGGTCAGGGATCCAGTTGGCGGTGTTCATGTCGTGGGTACGACGACGGTCATCACCGGTGTTCTTGCGCAGCTCGATGAACTCTTCGATGTCCATGTGCCAGGTTTCCAGGTAGGCACACACAGCGCCTTTGCGCTTGCCACCCTGGTTAACCGCTACGGCGGTGTCGTTCACTACTTTGAGGAACGGCACGACGCCCTGGGATTTGCCGTTGGTACCCTTGATGTACGAACCCAGCGCACGAACCGGCGTCCAGTCGTTGCCCAGGCCGCCAGCGAATTTCGACAGCATGGCGTTGTCGTGGATCGCGTGGTAGATGCCCGACAGGTCATCCGGCACGGTGGTCAGGTAGCAGCTCGACAGCTGTGGACGCAGGGTGCCGGCGTTGAACAGTGTCGGGGTCGACGACATGTAGTCGAAGGACGACAGCAGGTTGTAGAACTCGATCGCACGGTCTTCTTTCTGTTTCTCTTCGATCGCCAGGCCCATGGCCACGCGCATGAAGAAGATCTGCGGCAGTTCGAAACGAATACCGTCCTTGTGGATGAAGTAACGGTCGTACAGGGTTTGCAGGCCCAGGTAGGTGAATTGCTGATCGCGCTCGTGGTTGATCGCCTTGCCCAGTTTTTCCAGGTCGAAGGAGGCCAGCACAGGGTTCAGCAGTTCGAACTCGATACCTTTGGCGATGTAGGCCGGCAGCGCCTTGGCGTACAGGTCGACCATTTCGTGGTGAGTGGCGCTTTCGGCCACGCCGAGGAAGCCCAGGCCTTCGGCACGCAGGGTGTCCATCAGCAGGCGGGCGGTCACGAACGAGTAGTTCGGCTCACGCTCGACCAGGGTACGGGCGGTCATCACCAGGGCGGTGTTGACGTCGGTCAGGGCTACGCCGTCGTACAGGTTTTTCAGGGTTTCACGCTGGATCAGGTCGCCGTCGACTTCTTCCAGGCCTTCGCACGCTTCGGTGACGATGGTGTTCAGGCGACCCATGTCCAGAGGAGCGAAGGTGCCGTCGGCGCGGGTGATGCGGATCGACGGGTGAGCGTTGACCGCTTCTTCGGCCGGGGCGTGGGCGGCGCGTTCTTTCGAACGACCGTCACGGTAGATCACGTAGTCGCGAGCCACTTTCTGCTCGCCGGCACGCATCAGGGCCAGTTCGACCTGGTCCTGGATTTCTTCGATGTGGATGGTGCCGCCCGATGGCATGCGACGCTTGAAGGTCGCGGTGACCTGTTCGGTCAGGCGGGCAACGGTGTCGTGGATTCGCGACGAGGCAGCAGCGGTGCCGCCTTCAACTGCGAGAAACGCTTTGGTGATGGCGACGGTGATTTTGTCATCGGTGTAGGGAACGACAGTGCCGTTACGCTTGATCACGCGCAGTTGGCCAGGCGCGGTGGCGGACAGATCCGAATTCGAATCAGCGGCCTGCGGCAAGGTGCCCTGCGGGTTCTCGCGAGTTGTGTCGGTTTGCATGGGGGGGTGTCTCCACATTCTCTATGTTTGTTTGGGCACCATCATGGTGCCCACCGTTCTGTCCTGAAGCACTACAACCGACAAGGCGTCGGGCATAACAACTTCGGGACAGTAGGAAAAAGGCTAATGATGCCGCTTCCGTGCCGAAGTCTTTGGCCCCGAGCCTGAGCTCGAAGCCGGATTCCTTTCTGGGGTGCCAGTCATGACTGCAACACCCGTACCGTTCCGGCCATGCGGGCCTGAAAAAACGGTGCCATCCGCCTGTGCGGTTTGGGCTTGTAAAATCGTGCTTGGTTCAACCATAAACTGGCAATAAGCGCTTGAGTTTGTGGTCTGAAATGTGGTTGGGCTTTTAAGCTAAAACCCTACATGTAGGGTTTTTTTAGCGCCGAGGTACAAGATAATGCGTTTTTGAGGGGGTTGCAACGTACTGCCTGTGGATAAACCTGTGCGTAAATTGTGTGTGAAAGATGGAACGGGCGTGTAGGCCGCGAGCTAGCTGGAGCGGACTGTTTTTCACTGATTTTCAGCGATTGAAAACAGCCGTTCGGATTTTTAAGGGCGCGAACCCTATCACAAAAAACCCTGTCATCCGAACGCATTTACCTGCTTGTGTTCTCGACGGGCGACGTTTATACAATCGGCCCAGCGTGTATACATATTTGTCCCCCCGAATCATTACAAAAAGACGGGCGGATCCTTCCTTTATAAGTGTTTTGGCAAGCAGAGGTCACCCGTGGAGCAAGAAGCCTGGCAGGTATTGATTGTGGAGGACGACCAGCGACTGGCCGAACTGACCCGCGATTACCTCGAAGCCAATGGCCTGCGTGTATCGATCGAAGGGGATGGTGCGCTCGCTGCGAACCGCATCATCACGGAACAACCGGACCTGGTGATCCTCGACCTGATGCTCCCCGGTGAAGATGGCCTGAGCATCTGCCGCAAGGTTCGCGCCCGTTACGACGGCCCGATCCTGATGCTCACCGCCCGAACCGATGACACCGACCAGATTCTCGGCCTGGACCTGGGCGCTGACGACTACGTCTGCAAACCGGTACGCCCGCGCTTGCTGCTGGCGCGCATCCAGGCGTTGCTGCGGCGCAGTGAAGCACCCGAAGTCGCCCCGGAAAAACAGCGGCGTCTACAGTTCGGCCCGCTGATCGTCGACAACGCCTTGCGCGAAGCCTGGTTGCAGGGCAACGGCATCGAGCTGACCAGCGCCGAATTCGACCTGCTCTGGCTGTTGGTGGCCAATGCCGGGCGCATCCTCTCGCGCGAAGAGATCTTCACCGCGCTGCGGGGTATCGGCTATGACGGTCAGGACCGTTCCATCGATGTGCGCATCTCGCGCATCCGCCCCAAGATCGGCGATGACCCGGAACACCCACGGCTGATCAAGACCGTGCGCAGCAAGGGGTATCTGTTCGTTCCCGAGGCTTGCGTAGACCAGACCCTGTGAACTCGATCTTCCTGCGTATCTATGGCGGCATGTGCGCCGCGCTGATCCTGGTGGCAGTGCTCGGTGTGCTGGCGTTGCACCTGCTCAATCAGGTGCGCAGCGAGCAATACCGCGAGCGCCTGGCCCACGGCACGTTTGCGCTGATGGCCGACAACCTGCAACCGATGAACCAGACCGAGCGCCACCGCGCCTTGCTGGTGTGGGAGCGGCTGCTGGGCATTCCGCTGGCGTTGAAAACCTTTGTCGAGACCGACCTCGACCTGACCCAGCGCACCCGTGTGTTGCGCGGCCAGGCCTTGGTGGAACAGACCGGGCCGCACGCGGCGAAGGTCTACAAGCTGGTCAGCGACAAGGAGCAATTGATGCTCACCGGGGAGGTGCAGCAGATCAGCGAACAACTGGCCCGGGCGACCATCTACCTGTTGACCGATGAGTTGGTGCGCACCCCGGTTGCCGACCAGCCCTTGCGCTTGGCGAAATTGAAGCAAGACAAGGGTTTCGGCTTCGATCTGCGCCTGGTCACGGTGGATGAAGCGGACATGGACGAAGACCAGAGCCGCCGGGTGTCCGAGGGCGACACCGTGATGGCGCTGGGCAAGGGGGGCGATTCGATCCGGGTGTTTGCCGGTATGGTCGGCACGCCGTGGGTCCTGGAAATCGGCCCGTTGTACCAGATGAATCCTTATCCACCGGAGTGGCTGGTGCTGATCGCCGCGCTGGGCCTTACGCTGATCGGTTTGATCGTTTATCTGTTGGTGCGTCAGCTCGAGCGCCGTCTGCGTGGCCTGGAGGCCGCCGCCACGCGCATTGCCAAGGGCAGCCTGGAGACCCGCGTGCCGGCACGCGGCGCGGACTCGGTGGGGCGGCTGGCCTCGGCGTTCAACGGCATGGCCGAGCACTTGCAGCAGTTGCTGGCGATCCAGCGCGAACTGGTGCGCGCGGTGTCCCACGAATTGCGCACGCCGGTGGCGCGCCTGCGTTTTGGCCTGGAGATGATCGGTTCGGCCACCACGCCGCAGGCCCTGGAAAAATACTGCCAGGGCATGGACAACGATATCGAGGACCTCGACCGGCTGGTGGACGAGATGCTGACCTACGCACGGCTCGAACAGGGTTCTCCGGCGCTGAACTTTCAGCGCATCGATCTGGATGCCTTGGTCAACCAAGTGATCGAGGAGCTGGCGCCGTTGCGCGCCGAGGTCACGGTACAGCGGGGGTTGTGCCTGTCGGCGGCCGATAACGACGATGCCTGGGTCGAGGCCGAGCCGCGTTACCTGCACCGGGCGATCCAGAATCTGGTGACCAACGCCATGCGCCATGCGCAATCGCGGGTGACCATCAGCTATCAGGTGGGGCAGCAGCGATGCCGGGTGGATATCGAGGATGACGGGCCGGGTGTGCCAGAGTCGGCCTGGGAAAAGATCTTTACCCCGTTCCTGCGTCTGGACGACAGCCGCACTCGCGCGTCAGGAGGCCATGGGTTAGGCCTGTCCATTGTGCGACGCATCATCCATTGGCACGACGGGCGCGCGTTGATCGGCAAGAGCAAGAGCCTGGGCGGGGCGTGTTTCAGCCTGAGCTGGCCGCGCAATCAGGAGAAGCGTTGAGATGTGCGGTGGATGCTCGGGCCCCATCGCGGGCAAGCCCGCTCCCACAGGGGTTTGTGGCGTGACATAGATCCAGTGTGGGAGCGAGCTTGCTCGCGATGGGGCCCTAACAGGCAGCAATAAACCTCAGGCCTTGATGCTCACCAGGCTCAACAACTGTCCATCCTTGACCCCGAACTGGGCATCCAGCTCCGTACCGTAGCGCCATTCGCTGGACAAGTCAGTGAGCAGTCGCAACCGCACCTCCCCCGACTCACGCCACTCCAGCACTTCGGCGTGCTCGAAGTAAAAGCGCTGCTGAACGATCGGATAGAGCGCCTTGAACAGGCTTTCCTTGACCGAGAAAGTCAGGGTCACCAGCAACGCCAGTTGATCGCGAGGACCGGCCGCCATGCGCTGTAGCTCCGGCGGGTTGAGGATTTCCCCGGCCAGGCGTTCGGCGCGTTCGACGTTGAGCAGGTTTTCCAGGTCCATGCCCAGGCCGCGCCAATGGCTTTTGTTCGCCACGATGGCCGCGGCGCGGCCCGTACTGTGAGTGATCGAGCCAGTGATATGCGCAGGCCAGACCGGTGCGCGGTCTTCACCAATCGCCGGAATGACGCTCAAGCCTTCCAGGCGCTGGAGCGCGGCCCGGGCACACACCCGTCCGGCAAGAAACTCCGCCTGCCGTTTGGCCACGGAGCGCTGAATGGTCGCCGGCGCCTCCACGGCACTGCGCTGAAAGTCATCGCTGGCCAGGCGTGCGCTATCGAAGACCGTGCTCAACAGGACCGTATCGGGCAGCACGAAGGGTAGCGGCCAATGGTCATCGAGGGGGGTGCAGCAGAGGGGCAGGGCGGGGACTGGATTCATGTCAGGCATTTTGCCGGGTTGGCTTGGGGCTGGGTAGTGGCAGGTGGCTTTTGTGGCGAGGGGGCAAGCCCCCTCGCCACAGATGACAGGGTTAACCAAAGATTTTTTTGAAAAACGCCTGCATGTCCGCCCAGGATTTTTCATCCGCGGCCTTGTTGTAGCCAATGTCCGGCCCGCCATGATCACCATGGCCCAGTCGATCGGCGTCGAGCCTCAGAACTCCTGTTGAAACGTGTCGAAACATTCGCGAAAGGGCGGTTCAGCCCAGGTTCAGAGTGCGTTCAGGGGGAGTTCAGGGCGCGCTGAGTAACCTTGCCCCGTACCCAAAAAGCAAACGGCACATGAGGAACTTCCCAATGACTGGATTCAAAAAACTGCTACTGGCATTCACGGTTCTGGGCGCAAGCACCGCAGCCTTCGCGTCCGACGACAACTTCGCCAGCCTTACTCTTGGACAGACCAGCGACAAGATCAAAAAATCCCACGCCCTGAACGACAACTTCGATCACCCGAACGCCGATGGCGTGATCGGCAAGGACACCACCTGGGGTGTTCGTCTGGGCCAGCAAAACACCAAGGGCCGCTACTACGCCACTTATGACAATGTATCGGGCTCGCACAACGGCATTAAACTGCGTCAGGAAAACCTCCTGGGCAGCTACGATCTGTTTTACCCGGTGGGCGCCAGCACCAGGCTGTTCGGTGGTGCCACGGCCGGCCTGACCAAAATGACCCAGGAATCGCCAGGCTTCAGCCGCGACAGCAATATTGGCTACGCCATCGGTGGTCAGGCGGGTGTGCTGCAACAGGTTTCGCAGAACACCTCGGTTGAACTGGGTTACCGTTACCTGCGCAGCAACGCGAGCACCGAGATGAATGAGCGCGGTGGCAGCAAGCAGGGTTCGCTGGACCTGACCAGCAGCGCCCAGACTTATCTGTCCGCCAACTACGCTTTCTGACAAGCGTTCGAAAGCGGCCTGCGCCGGATCAGCCCGAGTGTCTGATCCGGCGTTGCCATGTCAGTTATTGAGGTGCGACGTTGCGCCTTTGGAGATGTTGTTTTGCCCGGGAGAGCGTTATGAAACTGCTGGTCGTCGAAGATGAAGCGTTGCTGCGTCATCACCTGCAAACCCGCCTGACGGAGAGCGGCCACGTGGTCGAGTCCGTGGCCAATGCCGAGGAGGCGCTGTACCAGACCGCGCAATTCAACTTTGACCTGGCGGTGATCGACCTCGGTCTGCCGGGCATGAGCGGACTCGATCTGATTCGTCAGTTGCGCTCGGGTGGCAAGACCTTCCCGATCCTGATCCTCACCGCGCGCGGCAACTGGCAGGACAAGGTCGAAGGCCTGGCCGCCGGCGCCGACGATTACGTGGTCAAGCCGTTTCAGTTCGAAGAACTGGAGGCTCGCCTGAATGCCTTGCTGCGCCGCTCCAGCGGTTTCACCCAGTCGACCATCATCGCGGGTCCGTTGTTGCTGGACCTCAATCGCAAACAGGCGTCTCTCGACGAACAACCCCTGGCACTGACCGCCTATGAGTACCGCATTCTCGAGTACCTGATGCGCCACCATCAGCAAGTGGTGCCCAAGGACCGCTTGATGGAGCAGCTCTACCCGGATGACGACGAGCGTGATCCGAACGTGATCGAGGTGCTGGTCGGCCGTCTGCGCCGCAAACTGGAAGGGCCGGGCGGGTTCAAGCCGATCGACACCGTGCGCGGCCTGGGCTACCTGTTCAATGAGCGTTGCACTTGATCCGTTCGCTGCGCATTCGCTTGATGCTCGCCGCCACGCTGTTGGCGGTGTTGTTCATGCTGGCGTTGTTGCCGGCGATGCAGGGGGCATTCAGCCTGGCGTTGCAGGACTCCATCGAGCAGCGCCTGGCCTCGGACGTGACCACATTGATCTCTGCCGCGCGGGTGGAAAACAACAGCTTGCAGATGCCGGCGCAATTGCCCGACGAGCGCTTCAACCTCACCGACAGCCGGTTGCTCGGCTACATCTATGACCGTGATGGGCATCTGGTCTGGCGCTCAAAGGCGACCCGGGAAGAACGCATCAACTACAAGCCACGCTACGACGGACGTGGCAACGAGTTTGCGCGGATCCGCGAAGACAATGGCCAGGAGTTCTTCGTCTACGATGTCGAGGTCAAGTTACTTGGCGGCAAAAATGCAGCCTTCAGCATCGTGGCGCTGCAGCCGGTTCGTGAGTACGAGTTGACCCTCGAAGGCCTGCGCGAAAATCTTTACCTGGGTTTTGGCGCGGCACTGTTGGTGCTCCTGGCGTTGCTGTGGATCGGCCTGACCTGGGGTTTGCAGGCATTGCGGCGCTTGAGCCAGGAACTGGACCAGATCGAAGGCGGCACCCGCGAAAGCCTCAGTGAAGAGCATCCGCGGGAATTGCTGCGCCTGACCGGTTCTCTCAACCGTTTGCTGCACAGTGAGCATGAGCAGCGCAGCCGTTACCGTGATTCGCTGGATGACCTGGCCCATAGCCTGAAAACGCCGCTGGCAGTGTTGCAGGGTGTCAGCGAGGACATGGCCCAGCGTCCCGAGGATCGTGATCAGGCCTGGGTGCTGCAAGCCCAGATCGAACGCATGAGCCAGCAGATCAGCTATCAGTTGCAGCGTGCCAGCCTGCGCAAAAGCGGTCTGGTGCGTCATCAGGTGCACCTGCACCCGGTGCTGAAAAGCCTGTGCGACACGCTGGACAAGGTCTATCGCGACAAGGGCGTGCACGTCGCGTTCGACCTGCCCGACCCGTGCTACGTACCTATCGAGCAGGGGGCTCTCCTGGAGATGATGGGCAATCTGCTGGAAAACGCCTATCGCCTGTGCCTCGGCGAAATACGCATCAGCGTGCGTGAAACCCTCGGCGGCACCGAGTTGTGTGTCGAGGACGACGGCCCCGGTGTACCCCAGGATCAGCGCGCACGGATTCTCGAGCGCGGCGAGCGCCTGGACCGTCAGCATCCGGGGCAGGGTATCGGCCTGGCAGTGGTCAAGGACATCATCGAGAGCTACAGCGCCAAGCTGACCCTGGGTGATTCGCCGATGGGCGGGGCGGCGTTCCGGATTCACTTTCCGGTGGTTTAGTGGTGCTCTGTCGGACCTCATCGCGAGCAAGCTCGCTCCCACAGGGAACGCATTTACCTTGGGTACGCGGTCAACTGTAGGAGCGAGCTTGCTCGCGATGAGGCCAGTGAATTCACCCTGTAACTGAGCCCTGAAACTCAGTTTTCCTGCGCCCGATAAGCCCCCGGCGTCAGCCCCGTCCATTTCTTGAACGCCCGGTGAAACGCCGAGGGCTCGGAAAACCCCAATTGCTCGGCGATCTGTTGCAACGACAGGTCGGCGCGACTCAGGTGGTAAATCGCGATGTCCCGGCGCAGTTGGTCCTTCAACTCCTGAAAGCTCGAACCCTCTTCGCGCAAATGCCGACGCAAGGTCTGCGGGCTGATGTGCAGGTGCGCGGCCACGGTTTCCAGATCGGGCCAGGATGAGCTGTCGCGGCTGAGCAAGCGGCGCAAGCGACTGCTCAAACTGTCGCCATCGTCCGGGCGTGAGAGCAGGTCGGCGGGGGAGCGCTCGAGGAAATGCTTGAGCGTGCGTTCATCCTGCAGCAGCGGCATGGCCAGGTAGCGGCTGTGAAACAACAGGCTGCTCTGAGGGCTGGAAAACGCCAGCGGGCAGGAAAACAGCAGGTCGTACTCGGCGCCGTGTTCCGGTCGGGGGTAGCTGAACGTGGCCTGTTCCAGGCGAATGCGCTGGCCGATCAGCCAACTGCCGAAACGATGCCAGATCACCAGCAGGCTTTCGCTGAGGAAATGATCCGGGTCCCAAAGCTGCGAGTCATCGAGGCTCAGGCGAACCCATTCATCTTCGCGGTTCAGGGTCAGGCGCGGAGCCCCGGGGAATAGGCTATAAAACAATAAGCCGCGATTGAGTGCCTTATCCAGGCTGCGGCAGTGAATCACCGCATGGCACATCATCGCGAAGCTGCCCGGCCTGCTCGGGGCTTGCCCGAACCCCAGGTACTCGTCGTCGAGTGCCAGCCACAAGGCCTTGATCAGTTGGGTGAATTGCTCTAGAGCGATGCGCGCCCGTGGCTCGTCCAGCAACTCGGGGCTGATTCCCAGTTGTTGGAGCAGGCCCGAGTAGTCATAGCCGTGCCGACGCGCACCGCCAAGGACGGCGCGGGCGAAATGACTGGCAATGGTGCGTTCGCGCATGACAGCAGTTCTGACCGTTGAGCGACCGATGGTAGCTGCGCGCTGCGGGCATGAACAGGGCGGATATCCGCCAAATTGCAGGACGACTTTTAGTGGAAGGGCGGAAATCCGCCACATGCTTGCATGCGTCCGCTGACAGGGAATTCGCTGCGACCCCTGATATCAAAAGGCATGCAGGGATTTTAAGGGAGGTGGCACGGGCCTTGCGATACAACGTGCAGATGCCTGCCGTTGCGCAGCTCGAAAAAACAAATCCCTCCAGTGCAGGAGGGTTCGCAATTGCGGTGTTGCGGGCAACAGATGGATGTTGTCACGGGCACCCTGGAGGAACTTTGCAATGACGACTCGTCAGCCACTGTACAAATCCCTGTATTTCCAGGTGATCGTTGCAATTGTCATCGGTATCGCGCTCGGTCACTTCTACCCGCAACTCGGTGTGGCCGTTAAGCCACTGGGTGACGGGTTCATCAAGCTGATCAAAATGATCATCGCCCCGATCATCTTCTGTACGGTCGTCAGTGGTATCGCCGGCATGCAGGACATGAAGTCAGTGGGCAAGACCGGTGGTTATGCGCTGCTGTACTTCGAGATCGTTTCGACCATTGCCTTGCTGGTCGGGCTGGTCGTGGTCAACATCGTGCAGCCGGGCAGCGGCATGCACATCGACGTCGCCACCCTCGATGCCTCCAAGGTTGCCGCTTATGTTGCGGCCGGTGCCGACCAAAGCGTCGTCGGTTTCCTGCTGAACGTGATCCCGGCCACCATCGTCGGCGCCTTCGCCACCGGTGACATTCTGCAAGTGCTGATGTTCTCGGTGATCTTCGGTTTCGCCCTGCATCGCCTGGGTGCCTACGGCAAGCCGCTGCTGGACTTCATCGATCGCTTCGCGCACGTGATGTTCAACATCATCAACATGATCATGAAGCTCGCGCCAATCGGTGCCTTCGGCGCCATGGCGTTCACCATCGGTGCCTACGGTGTCGGCTCGCTGGTGCAGCTGGGTCAACTGATGGCCTGCTTCTACATCACTTGCGTGCTGTTCATCCTGATCGTGCTGGGCTCCATCGCCCGCCTGCACGGCTTCAGCGTGCTGAAAATGATCCGCTACATCCGTGAGGAACTGCTGATCGTGCTGGGTACTTCTTCTTCGGAATCGGTACTGCCACGCATGCTGATCAAGATGGAGCGTCTGGGCGCGCAGAAGTCTGTCGTGGGTCTGGTGATCCCGACCGGTTACTCGTTCAACCTCGACGGTACCGCGATCTACCTGACCATGGCGGCCGTGTTCATTGCCCAGGCAACTGACACCCACATGGACATCACGCACCAGATCACCCTGCTGGTGGTGTTGTTGCTGTCCTCCAAAGGCGCCGCCGGTGTGACCGGTTCGGGCTTCATCGTACTGGCAGCCACCCTGTCCGCTGTTGGCCACCTGCCGGTTGCCGGCCTGGCGCTGATCCTCGGCATCGACCGCTTCATGTCCGAAGCTCGCGCCCTGACCAACCTGGTCGGCAACGCCGTGGCCACCATCGTAGTTGCCAAGTGGGTCAAGGAACTGGACACCGACGTGCTGCAAGCCGAGTTGGCTTCGGGCGGTCGTGGCATTGCCGATGAGCCTAAAGACGATGTTCTGGGGCATGTCGAAGGAGCAACCCCGACCAGCGCCAAGTAAACCTTGTCGTGATAAAAAACCCGCTTCGGCGGGTTTTTTTCTGCCTGCGAGATGAGCACAAAGGTCAGCGTCACTGGCACATAAGGTGATTGCCCCTGAGCGTTCGACTGCCTAGTCTGGGGGGCATCATTCAGGGAGAACGTTCATGCTCGGTCCACTGGCATCACTCAAGGTTCTGGATTTCTCGACCCTGCTGCCGGGGCCGTTTGCCTCGTTGCTGCTGGCGGACATGGGCGCCGAAGTGCTGCGCATCGAATCACCGACCCGGATGGATCTGCTGCGGGTGTTGCCGCCCCACGATCAAGGCGTGTCAGCCAGTCATGCGTACCTCAACCGCAACAAGCGCAGCCTCGCCCTGGACCTCAAGCAGCCCGAGGCGCTGGAGGTGATCAGGTCGTTGCTGCTAGACTACGACATCGTGCTCGAGCAGTTCCGCCCCGGTGTCATGGAGCGTCTGGGCCTGGGTTACGAAGCCCTGAAGGCGATCAATCCGCGATTGATTTATGTGTCGATCACCGGCTACGGCCAGACCGGTCCCTACAAGGACCGCGCCGGCCATGACATCAACTACCTGGCCTTGTCCGGGCTGGCGAGTTACACCGGCCGGGCCGACAGCGGGCCGCTGCCGTTGGGCATGCAGGTGGCGGATGTCGCCGGTGGCTCGCTGCACGGAGTGATTGGCTTGCTGGCGGCGGTCATTGCCCGGCAGCAGACCGGCCAGGGCCAGCACCTGGATGTCAGCATGACCGACTGCGCGGTCAGCCTGAATGCGCTGGCGGGTGCCGGATATCTGGCCTGTGGTGTCGAGCCAGGCCCGGAAAACCAGGTGCTCAATGGCGGCAGCTTCTACGATTACTACCGCTCCCGGGATGGGCGCTGGCTGTCGGTGGGCAGCCTGGAGCCGACCTTCATGAAGCAGTTGTGCACGGCGTTGGGGCTGGAGGCGCTGGCCGGACTTGGCCTGTCACCGCAACCGGCGCATCAGAAACAGCTTAAAGACGCGTTGAAGGTCGAATTCGAAAAGCATGACTTTGCCGAATTGCGCGCGCTGTTCGCCGAACTGGATGCGTGTGTCGAGCCGGTGTTGAGCTTGGGAGAAGCGCTAAGTCATCCGCAGTTGCAGGCGCGGGAGTTGGTGACCGATGTGCCTCGTGGCGATGGCTCGAGCCAAGCGCAGATGGCGTGCCCGCTGAAGTTTTCCGATGGCTTGCCAGAGCCGAAGCATATCGGTGCGACGCTGGGGCAGCATACGGATCAGGTGTTGGGGGAGTTGGGGTTCAGTGTTGAGCGGATTGCCGAATTGCGGTTCGCCAAGGTAATTCTCTAGCGTCTGCACCGGCCTCTTCGCGGGCAAGCCCGCTTGTATGGTAGGACTTGAAGGGAGGAGGAGGGACAAAGCCCGATTCTGACTGTTGACGCAGTACAGATCCGTGGGAGATTTCGCCCCTCCTCCTTTCACCCAAGCGCCGATAAAGAATGCATCTGGCTAGACCGACGATAGGAACAAGCCTGCGCCTCTGGGTGAGCCCTTCAAGTGCTCAAAACCATATCCCGGAGGAAATCCAATGGCAATGCCGGTTTCTGTCAAAAAGCCGATCGTAGGCGTGGATGTCGCCAAGAACGAACTGGTGATCTATCACGCCGAACTTGACCTGCTCGAAGAGATCCCCAACAACAAAACAGCCATCAAGCATTGGTTGAAGGTCCTGTCGGGGACTGTTGCTGTAGCCATTGAGTCGACCAATATCTATCACCTGGAGTTTGCCGATCTGGCCTATGAGGCCGGCTGCGTGATTTATATGGTGGGTGGCTATGAACTCAGCCATTACCGCAAAGGGGTGAATATCCGCGCCAAAACCGATGCGCTGGATGCCAGACTGCTCGCTCGCTATCTGAAGAACGAAGGTGATGATCTTCACCCTTGGACCCCGCCATCACCGCTGTACCGCCAGCTCTTGAGCCTTTTTCGTCGTCGCGCAGCCTTGGTTCAGGCGCGGGTCGGGCTGGTGCAAAGCTGGGCGAATGAGCCGCTGCTGAAATCTGCTTTCGCCGAGCAAGTGAAGTCCATGCAAAAGCTTGAAACGCTGGTCGAAAAGACGATTAACGATCGTCTCAAAGAAGCTGGTTTGCTCGGTCAGTTGAAGCGTTGCCTGAAAGTTGAAGGCATTGGATTTCTGACCGGAGCCCGTTTGCTCACGACGTTTCAGCGGGGCGAGTTCAGAAGCGCGGATGCGTTTATCGCCTTTCTGGGGATGGATTTACGAGTGTCGAAGTCAGGACAAAAAGACGGTCGCCGGAGTTTGACTAAGCGAGGTGACCCGGAAGCCCGCCGGCTTTTGCACAACGCGGCGATGTCGGCCAGCCGAACGTCAGCCTGGAAAGGCTTTTACGAAGAGCAAAGAGCTCGAGGCTTCAGCACCACTCAGGCACTGGTGATACTGGCTCGCAAGCTTGCTCGGATCGTATTCGCCCTACTGAAGGGGCAGAGCGAATACCAACCAAAAGCCAGTTGAGGGCTTCCCCTCAACCATAGAATCTCCCACAGGGGGCAGCGTTGATTAAAAGTTTTGTGGACAACCCCGACCACTGTGGGAGCGAGCTTGCTCGCGATGGCGGCAGCACATACACCGGAAATCCAACTACTCGACCCGCATCTCCCCACTGAACACCAGGGTATTGCGACACCGCCGGCACAAGTACCGCCGCCCCTGTCGAACCAGGCCGTGGCGCTGGGCCGAGAACGGGAAGTCGCTGTCGGCGCACGGGCACTTGTAGATGTATCGAGTCACGCTGCGGCGTTTGACGTCATAGGTGTGGCAGCGGTTGGGCGGCAGTTCGTACACACCGCGCATGATCAATTGCCACTCTTCGCCATGGGGCTGGATGCGGTCGCCAAACAGCTGATGGGCGATCAGGTGTGCGACTTCATGGGCCACGGTCTGCTTGAGAAAGTCCTCGGTGTTTTCCCGGTACAACTGCGGGTTGAAGCGCAGCAGGTTCTCGTGCAGATGCGCGACACCGGCTTTTTGCCCGCGCAGCTTGAGGCTCACCACGGGGCGCTTGAAAGGTCGTTTGAAAAAGGATTCGGCTTGTTGGAAACAGTCTTCGACGCGGGTATTGAGTTGCTCGGGCATGCTTGATGGATCTCCAGAGCGCTCGAGTATGCCGCAACCCTCGGACCTTGCGAATCGCCAGGTTGACGAATGGTCGTGAGCCGTCTCGTTGCTGAAGAATGAAAAGGCCGCCTTGCGGCGGCCCTTGTCGGCGGTTCCGGTTTTCAGTGATGTGCGGCTAACTGGTGTAGACCGGCCCCACGCCGAGTCCCCAGACGATCACGGTGAACGCCATGATGGCGACCAGCACCACCAGGCCTACGGCGAGTACCGAGCTGGAAAACAGGAAGCCCTCGTCAGATGGAATGTTCATGAATGTCGGCAGGCCCACATACAGCAAATACACCGTGTAGCAGATGGCGGCGGTGCCGATGATCATGCCCAGCCACAGGTGCGGGTACAAGGCGGCGAGGCCACCGATGAACAGCGGTGTAGCGGTGTAGGTTGCAAATGCAATGCAGCGGGCGAGGCTTGGGTTGGCGTCATAGGTGCGGGCCATCCAGTGAATGAATGCGCCCATGACCGCTACACCCCCGAGCATCGCCAGGTACGACATGACCGTCATCCATATCGCGCTTTCCACGGTCAGCATCACGGGAGGCCGATTGCCGATGACCCAGCCGACCTGTGTGGTGCCAATGAAGGCCGACACCGCGGGGATCGCCGCCAGGATCAGGGTATGAGTCAGGTACATGTGGCTGATGCTTTCCTCCTGGTCGCCACGGATGTCTTTCCATTCTTGGTCAGGGTGGGTGAAGAGCCCCACTACGTGATGGATCATGCCAGTCACTCCTCTTGTCTTTACCGTCGCCCCCCAGTGGAGCGCCTACGGGCCAATGCGGCCAAGCAAGTCACAGGTCTGAAATTTGTACACGACCTTATGTCGCAGTATAGGGAGGAGTTTCCCCAGAGGGAGTAAGGGCTTTAGAGCAAATCGCGCTGTAAACACAGCTGTTAATCGCCGCCGGGTCTGTGCCGGGCAGCCCTTTTGGCGGGACACTTCGCCCCTGAGGCGTTTTTGCGTAAAATGCCCGCCTTTCGTCACACCTCACGGATTTCGCGTCATGGGCACTCTCACGGTCAACCAGAACAAACTGCAAAAGCGCCTTCGCCGACTGGCCGGTGAGGCGGTTGCCGATTTCAACATGATTGAAGACGGCGACAAGGTCATGGTCTGCCTGTCCGGTGGCAAGGACAGCTACACCATGCTCGATGTGCTGATGCACTTGCAGAAGGTCGCGCCGATCAAGTTCGAGATCGTGGCCGTGAACATGGACCAGAAGCAGCCGGGCTTCCCGGAGCACGTGCTGCCGGCCTACCTGAAAGAACTGGGCGTCGAATACCACATTGTCGAGAAAGACACGTATTCGGTGGTCAAGGAGCTGATTCCGGAAGGCAAGACCACTTGCTCGCTATGCTCGCGTCTGCGTCGCGGCACGCTCTACACCTTTGCCGACGAAATCGGCGCGACCAAGATGGCCCTCGGTCACCACCGCGACGACATCGTCGAAACGTTCTTCCTGAACATGTTCTTCAACGGTTCGCTCAAGGCCATGCCGCCAAAGTTGCGCGCCGACGATGGTCGTAACGTGGTGATCCGCCCGCTGGCCTACTGCAACGAAAAAGACATTCAGGCCTACTCGGACTTCAAGCAATTCCCGATCATCCCGTGCAACCTCTGCGGCTCCCAGGAAAACCTGCAGCGTCAGGTGGTCAAGGACATGCTGCAGGACTGGGATCGCAAGACCCCGGGCCGGACCGAGAGCATTTTCCGCAGCCTGCAGAACGTGATCCCGTCGCAATTGGCGGACCGCAATCTGTTTGACTTCACCAGCCTGAAGATTGACGAGTCCGCGGCATCGCGCTTCGTCAACGTGGTCAACCTCTAAACACCATTACTGTGGGTGCCAGCAGACTGGCTCCCACAGGTTTTGTTGCAAGTGGGCAGTTCATTTTTCATTCCTCAGGAGAGGGCATGCGCGATTACAAGTGGCTGAACGAATACTGCCTGAACCGCTTCGGTTCGGCGGCTGAACTGGAAGCCCATCTGCCCGTTCCCAAGACTCCCGCACAACTGCGCAAGATCAGCGACGATCGCTACCTCTCGACGATGGCGCTGCGGGTGTTCCGCGCCGGGCTCAAGCACAGCCTGGTGGATGCCAAGTGGCCGGCTTTCGAAGAAGTGTTCTTCAGGTTCGACCCGGAAAAAGTCGTGCTGATGAGCGCCGAGCACCTTGAGCGCCTGATGCAGGACACGCGGATCATCCGTCACCTGGGCAAGCTCAAGAGCGTGCCGCGCAATGCGCAGTTCATTCTGGACGTGGCCCATGAAAAGGGGAGCTTCGGTGCGCTGGTCGCCGACTGGCCGGTGACCGATATCGTCGGGCTCTGGACCTTCCTGAAAAAACGCGGCCATCAGTTGGGCGGGCTGTCAGCCCCGCGCTTCTTGCGGATGATCGGCAAGGACACGTTTGTACCGAGCTATGATGTAGTGGCGGCACTGAATGCGCAGGACATCATCGACAAAGTGCCGAGCAGCCTGCGCGACCTGGCGTTGGTGCAGGACGTGTTCAACCGGTGGCATGAAGAAAGCGGTGGGCGGCCGATGAGCCAGATTTCGATGATGCTGGCTTATACAGTGAATCATTAAGATCGAGTCGCCCGAATCGCGGGCAAGTCGAATCGTCGCACCGCAGCTCCCACAGGATCTCTGTTGAATCACAAATGTGTGATCGACACAAAAAAACCTGTGGGAGCTGGCTTGCCAGCGATGAGGCCCGATCAGGCGACGGAAATCTCACCCTCGCCAGCCAGCTTGCGGTTCAACTGATACCGCCAGCGCACATACAGCAGCGCCGAGCAGAACACCGCCAGGCTCGCGCCCATCTCCAGCAAGCCGAAGATCTGCCGGTTCGGGTCATAGGCCGCCAATGCGCCCTTGATGAAGTACAGGTTCACCACAAAGCACATCCACGAATGCCCGCGCGGGCTGCCGATGATCATTCCTGGCGCCAATATCAACAGTGGCACCAGTTCGATCAGCAGAATCACCCAGGGCCGGGCGCCATGCAGGTCTGCGACCAGCAGGTAGTAGACGCACAACAGTCCCACCAGCCCCAAAAAACACAGCAGGCTGATGACGCGCATCGCCTTCACGCGTGGTTCGAGCCATTCGAGGGTGGGCAGAATCTTCGGCTTCTTGGCCACCTCAGCTCTCCAGTTTCTGTGCAGTCTTCGCCAGGCGCATGCCCAGCGCGCGGCACAGGGCCACTTCATGGGTATCCAGGCCGCTTTTGCCGTCGGCACCGGCATGGTGGCTGGCGCCGTACGGCGTGCCGCCGCCCTGGGTTTCCAGGAGTGCCGATTCGCTGTAGGGCAGGCCGGTGATCAGCATGCCGTGGTGCAACAGCGGCAGCATCATCGACAGCAAGGTGGTTTCCTGGCCGCCGTGCAGGCTCGCCGTGGACGTGAACACACCCGCCGGTTTGCCCACCAGGGCGCCGGTCAGCCACAGGTTGCTGGTGCCGTCGAGGAAGTACTTGAGCGGCGCGGCCATATTGCCGAAGCGGGTCGGGCTGCCAAGCGCCAGGCCGGCGCAGTTCTTCAGGTCGTCGAGGCTGGCATAGAGCGCACCTTCGTCGGGAATTTCCGGGGACACGGCTTCGCATTCGGTGGAAATCGCCGGCACCGTGCGCAGGCGCGCTTCAAGCCCGGCCTGTTCAACGCCACGGGCAATCTGCCGGGCCATTTCGTTGGTCGAGCCGCTGCGGCTGTAGTACAGGACCAGAATGTAAGGCGCAGTCATGGCAACAGTTCCAGGATCTGCTCCGGAGGACGGCCGATGATGGCTTTGTCGCCGACTTCGAGAATCGGGCGCTCCATCAGTTTCGGGTGGGCGGCGATGGCGGCGATCAATTGCGCTTCGCTCAGGCTGGTGTCGGCCAGGTCGAGGGTCTTGTACTCGTCTTCGCCGGTGCGCAGCAGTTGCCGGGCGCTGATCCCGAGTTTGCCCAGCAGGCCCTGGATTTGCGCGGCGTCCAGCGGCGTGTCCAGGTAACGGACCACGGTCGGGGTCAGGCCACGGGCTTCAAGCAGTTCGAGCGCACCGCGGGATTTCGAGCAGCGCGGGTTGTGATAAAGCGTCAGATCGGTCATGAGCGGGTCGCATCTTGCGTAAGGTGGCGGCTATTCTAACTGTGCAGCGCGCAATCCAGAACCGTGAGAGGCGATGGGTCGCAGGCGCATTCAATTTTTGACAAGGAACACGACATGACAAGGCGACTGGCAGCAGCATTGGCGATCATCGGAGCGTTGATGCTGGGGGGCTGCGGGAATGACTATGGCATCGACCAGGACGGCCACAAGATCGCCGCCGACCGGCTGGACGGCAAATGGCTGGTGCTCAACTACTGGGCGGAATGGTGCGGGCCTTGCCGAACCGAGATCCCGGAGTTGAACACCCTGGCCGAGCAACTCAAGGACAGGAAAATCGGTGTGTTCGGAGTCAACTTCGACAACGTCCAGGGGCAAGAGCTCAAGAGTGCGAGCGAGAAACTGGGGATCAGGTTCACGGTGCTGGCCCAGGACCCTTCCGAAGTGTTTGAGCTACCGCGCAGCGAGGCGTTGCCGGTGACCTACATCATCGATAACAAGGGCAAGGTGCGTGAGCAGTTGATGGGGGAGCAGACGGCGGCGGGGGTGATGGCGAAGCTTGAGGCGTTGCAGGCGAAAAATTGAACACTGTGGCGATCGGGCTTTTTGTGGCGAGGGGGCAAGCCCCCTCACCACAGTCATTCACATGAAACAGAGGGCGATCAACCCTCCTCAAGCCACCAGCGCAGCGGTTTGCCTTCGGCTGGCCAGAAGCGGATCTGCTCGATCGGGGAGACGTCCCAGCGCTGGACGTTTTCCAGGGCCTGGAGGAAACGCTTTTCCTGTTCCATCAATGCCGGCGCGCACATTTTGCGGGTGCTGCCGACTTTGCCGAAGGTCAGTTTGTCGCCATCGAGGGTGTACGGCGCGAACCAGTGGTTGCAGCCGCCATTGCCATAGGCCCGGCCATCTTCACCAAGGGTAATGGTCAGGTGGCTGTAGTCCATCAGCGGCCGCTCGCCGATCCACTCCAGAATGTAGCTGCGGTTTGGTTCAAGTTGCACCGGCTCGGCGGCGCAGCCCAGCAGGCTGGCGCCGACCATGGCGGTCAGAGCGAGGCGTTTCATCACGCGGGCTCCTGGCATTTCGGGCACAGGTGTTTCTCGCCGACGGTGGTCCAGCCCAGCTCGGCGATTCGCGCGGAGGCGGCCGGCTTTTCGGCCTTGTTGCCCAGCTTGGCATCGACGGCGAACTCGAAGCTCAGCTCTTTGGCGCAGCTGTCACAGTTCACTTGCCAGGTGTGAATCGCCAGTTCGCCGAACACCGGGCCACTGGCTACCGCGACCCATTGGCCTGGCGGGTTGATCAGGTGGCGAACCGTTTCGACGGTCAGGCGCATGGACAAGTCCTTGGCACCCTTGAGGGTCACGACCAGCACGTCGTTGTTGCGAATCGAGCCACCGTTGCCGGTGACCTGATAACGCCCCGGCACCAGGGCGCGGCATTCGGTGAGGGTGTGTTGCGGGTTCATCAGGCTGTAGCGGAAATCGTGTTCGACCATGGGTCCTCCAAATATGCGCGATATGCTATCACGGGCTTGCACACCGCATCGCGCAGGCAGATGACCTTCGATCCGTTTCAGTCTCCCGTCACCAGGTTTTCCGGGGTGCCCGCCGCCCAGGCTGAAATGTTGCGCAATGTGATGGTGGCAATCGCGTCCAGCGCTTCGCGGGTCAGGAAGGCCTGGTGCGCGGTGACGATCACGTTAGGAAAAGTCAGCAACCGTGCCAGCACATCGTCTTGCAGCGGCAGGTCGGAGCGGTCCTCGAAGAACAGTTGCGCTTCTTCCTCATACACATCCAGTCCCAGGTAACCCAGGCGGCCGTCTTTCAAGGCGTCGATCAGCGCCGGCGTGTCCACCAGGCCGCCACGCCCGGTATTGATCAGCATCGCGCCCGGTTGCATCTGCGCCAGTGATTGGCGGTTGATAAGGTGCTTGCTCTGCTCGTTGAGCGGGCAGTGCAGGCTGATGATCTGCGATTCGGCCAGCAGTTGCGGCAGGCTCAGGTAACGCGCGCCGAGGGCTTCGACTTCTGGATTGGGGTAGGGGTCAAAGGCCAGCAGTTGGCAGCCGAAACCGTTCATGATCTTTGCAAAGGTGGCGCCGATCTGCCCGGTGCCGACCACGCCGACGGTCTTGCCCACCAGGTCGAAACCGGTCAGACCCTGCAGCCTGAAGTCCCCTTCGCGGGTGCGGTTGTAGGCGCGGGTCAAGCGGCGGTTGAGTGCGAGGATCAGTGCTACCGCATGTTCGGCCACGGCGTGGGGCGAGTAGGCCGGGACGCGCACGATGGCCAGGCCCAGACGCTTTGCCGTCGGCAGGTCGACGTGGTTGTAACCGGCCGAGCGCAGGGCGATCAGGCGTGTGCCGCCAGCGGCCAGGCGTTCGAGCACCGGTGCGCCGAGGTCATCATTGATGAACGCGCAGACCGCTTCATGGCCCTGGGCGAGCGCCACCGTGTCGAGGCTCAGGCGCGCAGGCTGAAATTGCAGCTCGATGCCGGCCGGTTGTTCGGCAGCGAGAAAACTGTCGCGGTCGTAGTTCTGGCTGCTGAAAAAAATCGTACGCATGATTTCCTCTCTGTCCCATTTCCGTAGGCGCTGGCTTGCCAGCGATGGCGGCCTCAAGGGCTACGTGGATTTTGCGGCCGTCATCGCCGGCAAGCCGGCTCCTACAGTGTTTGCGCTGCATCAAGCATTCATGCGCGCCTGGGCCGCCAGACGATTGATCGCCCGGTCGAGTTCATCAAGCGCCATGCTGGCTTTCGGGTCCTGTTGCTTGAGCAGGGTTTCGCTGCGTTGGCAGGCCGCGCGCAATTGCGGCACGCCGCAGTAACGCGTCGCGCCGTGCAGGCGATGGACCCGTTCGATCAGGGCGTTGTGGTCATTGCTTTGCTGAGCGAGGCGAATGGCTTCGCGGTCGGCCTCCAGGGAGGCGAGCAGCATGGCCAGCATGTCCGCCGCCAGATCCGCCTTGCCGGCGGCCAGGCGCAATCCTTCCTCGTGGTCGAGCACCAGCAGTTCATGGGCGCCGCCATGCCCGTCGCCGGAGCGCTCCGGGCTGTGATTGCGCAGCGCCAGGCCGCTCCACTTCAGCACCACCTGCGCCAATTGCCGTTCGCTGATCGGTTTGGTCAGGTAGTCGTCCATGCCGCTTTGCAGCAGCGCGCGTTTTTCGTTGGCCATGGCGTGGGCGGTGAGGGCCACGATCGGCAGCGGCGTGCAATGCCGTTCGCTTTCCCACTGGCGGATCGCCTCGGTGCTCTGGCGTCCGTCCATGCCGGGCATCTGCACGTCCATCAAGACCAGATCGAATGCCTCGTTCTGCACTGCCTTGACGGCGGCATAACCGCTTTCCACGGCGAGCACCTTGGCGCCCATGTCTTCGAGCAGGGTCTGCACCAGCATCAGGTTGGCCGGATTGTCATCGACGCACAGCACCTTCGGGGCCCGGCTGGACAGCGGCTCGCCCGGTTCATTGCGCATCGGGCGCGGGCTGACCAGGTCAGACAGGGAGCGGCGCAACTTGCGCGTGCAGGCCGGTTTCGCCTGGAGCTGGCTGTGGGGGTTGGGCACGGAAAGATGGAACAGTGTCTGTTCCGTGGTCGGGCACAGTACCAGCACTTTGCAGCCAAGATGTTCGAGATCCCAGATGTGCTGGTTGAGGCGTTCCGGCGGCATGTCGTTGCTGGTGATGCCGAGCACGGCGAGGTCGATCGCCTGATCGGTCTGGTGGGCGGCGGTGACGCCATTGGTCAGACTTTCCAGGGTATTGAACGGCGTGGTGCTCAGGCCACAGTCTTCCAGTTGATGCTGCAGCGCCTGTCGCGCCAGCTCGTGGTTTTCCAGCACCGCCACCCGGCGTCCGAGCAAGGGCGCGGCGGGCAAGTCTTCGGCATCGTCGCGGGTTTTCGGCAGGCTCAGGCTGATCCAGAATTCCGAGCCTTCCCCCGGCGTGCTGTCGACGCCGATCTCGCCGCCCATCTGTTCGATCAGGCGCTTGGAAATCACCAGGCCCAGGCCAGTGCCGCCGGGTTGCCGCGACAGCGAGTTGTCGGCCTGGCTGAAGGCCTGGAACAGGGCGCGCACGTCCTGGTTCGACAGCCCGATGCCGGTGTCCTGAATGCTGATGCGCAACTGCACGGTGTCTTCGTGTTCTTCTTCGAGCATGGCGCGGGCGACGATGGTGCCTTCGCGGGTGAACTTGATCGCATTGCTCACCAGGTTCGTCAGGATCTGCTTGAGCCGCAGTGGGTCGCCCACCAGGGACAGCGGCGTGTCGCGGTATACCAGGCTCACCAGTTCCAGCTGCTTGGCGTGGGCGGCGGGGGCGAGGATGGTCAGGGTGTCTTGCAGCAGGTCGCGCAGGTTGAACGGAATATGGTCGAGCACCAGCTTGCCGGCCTCGATCTTCGAGAAGTCGAGAATCTCGTTGATGATGCCCAGCAGGCTGTCGGCGGATTTTTCGATGGTGCCCAGGTAGTCGAGCTGGCGTGGGGTCAGCTCGCTTTTTTGCAACAAGTGAGTGAAACCGAGAATGCCGTTGAGCGGCGTGCGGATTTCATGACTCATGTTGGCGAGGAATTCGGACTTGATCCGGCTCGCCTCCAGGGCTTCCTTGCGCGCCAGGTCCAGCTCGATGTTCTGGATCTCGATGGTTTCCAGGTTCTGGCGCACGTCTTCGGTGGCCTGGTCGATGCTGTGCTGCAATTCTTCCTGGGCGTTTTGCAGGGTGCCGGCCATGCGGTTGATGCCCGACGCCAGCTCGTCCAGCTCCTGGCTGCCGAGAGGCGGCAAGCGGGTTTCCAGGTGACCGTCCTTGAGTTGAGTCACGGCCTGCTTGATCTGGCTCAGCGGCCGATTGATCGTGCGGCCCATGCGCAGGGCCAGCAGTGCCGCACCGATCAGTCCCCCGATGATCAGCATCAGGCTGGCGAACAGGCTGCGGTAACCGCGCAACAGCATGCCGTTATGGGACAGTTCAAGTTCGACCCAGCCCAGCAGGCGGTCGGCTTCTTCGGGAATCACGTCGCCGGCCAGGTTGCGGTGTTTGCCGAACACCGGCAGCAGGTAGCGGGTCGCATCGCTGCCACTGCGGCGCAGCATCTGCGTGCCGGTGCCGGAGGGTGTCTGGTTGAGCATGGTCGGCCCGGCGTGGGCCAGCAGGGTGCGGTCGGGAGCCAGGAAGGTCACGGCCCGTACATCGGTTTGTTCCAGGGCCTGGGTGGCGATGCGCTCGAGCAGTTCGTTGTCCTGGTGGCCCATCGCTGGCGCCGCCAGTGGCGCCAACTGCTCGGCGATCATTTCGCCGCGCTGCATGAGTTGGGTTTGCAGGTCAGTCTGTTGCATCCAGGTAAAATACCCCCCCAGCACCAACGCCATCAGGCTGGTCGGCAACAGGGTCAGCAACAGCACGCGGCCTTTGATTCCCAGTTTCTTGAGCACGCATCTCTCCTGCATCCCGCTATTCATAGAACTGCACATGCATCCGCCATGCACCACTTGCGCAGTGTAGCGATTTGCTCGCGGGCAATCTTCGTATAAATGGTGCTGTCATTCGTCGGCCCGGGCGGCTCTTTGGCGATACGGACAAACCGTGGGTTGCCCCTGGCGAAGCAATCTTGAATAATCGATCAACTGAGAATTATTTGCAGATAGTCATGACTCCCATCGCTGCCGGCCTTCCCCGAATCCTGTCCATCGAAGACGACCCGGTGCTCGGCGCCTATGTTCACGAGCACCTGGACCGCAGCGGCTTCCAGGTGACCTGGTGCCAGAACGGCCAGGAGGGCCTGGACATCGCCCGCCGGCAACCCTTCGACGTGGTGCTGATGGATATTCTGCTGCCGGGCCTGGACGGCCTGGCGGTACTCACCCAATTGCGCCAGAGCCATGCCACCCCGGTGTTGCTGATGTCGGCCCTCGGCGCCGAGGCCGATCGCATCAGTGGCTTTCGCCTGGGGGCCGACGATTACCTGCCAAAGCCCTTCAGCATGGTGGAGTTGCGGGTACGCATCGAAGCCATTCTGCGACGGGTGGCCCTCGACCGTCGGCCCGCACCCCCGGTACCGACCCCTTCGATGGACAACCTGCGCTTCGACGATGAAAGCTTCGAGGTGTTTTATGGCGAGCAGGCTGGCGGCCTGACCCGCAGTGAATATCGTTTGCTGGAGACGCTGCACCGCAGCGCCGACGAAGTATTGAGCAAAGCCTTCCTTTATCAGCAGGTGCTGCAGCGCGGATACGCAGCCCATGACCGCAGCCTGGACATGCACATCAGCCAGATCCGCCGCAAGCTCAAGGCCATTGGCTACACCGATCGCGAGGTGCGTACGGTATGGGGCAAGGGCTACATCCTGAGCGCCGCCGATGAAATGTAAATTGCCGGGCAGGCATTCGCTGTTCTGGAAACTGGCTTGTCTGTTGGTCGCTTTCTGTCTGCTGATGATCTGGTTGAGTTGGTCCTGGGGCCGTTACATGGAGCAGCGCAACCAGTTCCTCTCCGATGAGGCCCGCGGCACCCTGACGCGCTACGCCGCCGAAGCCGAACAGGCCTGGCAGCAGCGCCAGAGCGCCGGCATCGATGACTGGCTGCAAGGCATGCATCAGCGGGAAAAAGGCTGGGTCGGTGTCATAGGCGGTGATTTGCAGTCCTTGAGCAACCAGGCGCTGACCGACAAGGAAGTCGAACGCCTGACTTTTTTGCGCGGCCTCGATTGGCCGATCCACAAGAAAGGCCGGCCCTGGATGCGCATACCCTTTCCCGGCGATCCTTCCGTCGGCAGCCTGGTGATCGAGCTGCCCAAGCGCTTCGTTCCCGGGCATTACCGAGTGTTCTGGCGGGTGATCACCAACGGCGTGATTCCGGGATTGTTCACCCTGCTGCTGTGCGTCGGGTTGTACCGTCTGTTGGTGGTGCCACTCAACCACCTGCGCGCGCAGGCCAATGCCTGGCGTGCCGATCAGCTGAACGTACGGCTATCGAGCCGGACCACCAATCGTTCCGATGAACTGGGTGAGTTGGGCAGGGCGTTCGATCACATGTCCGAGCGCCTGCAAAGTACCGTGGCCTTGCAACAGCAACTGCTGCGCGACTTGTCCCACGAATTGCGTACGCCCTTGAGCCGCCTGCGGGTGGCCAGTGAAAGTGAGCAGGGGCTGGAGTTGTTGCGCGAACGCATCGGTCGTGAGGTCGATGGCATGCAGCGCCTGGTGGAAGACACGTTGCAACTGGCCTGGCTGGACACCGAACGCACCCGGCTGCCCGACGAAGCCATCCAGATCCAGGCGCTGTGGGAAATGCTCACCGAGAATGCCTGCTATGAAAGTGGCTGGCCGGATACCCGGTTGCAATGCACGGTGGACTCATCCTGCTGGGTGCGCGGTCATCTCAATACCCTGGCCCAGGCACTGGAAAACATTCTGCGAAATGCGATTCGTCATTCGCCGGCCGGAGGCATTGTCCAATTAGGCGGACGGCGTGATGGCGATTTCTGGTACCTGTGGCTAGAGGATCAGGGTGGCGGTGTGGCGGAAGCTGATCTGGAGCGGATCTTCCTGCCGTTTACCCGTCTTGACGGCTCAAGGCCGGGGGATGGTGGGTTTGGGTTGGGCTTGAGCATCGCCAGGAACGCAGTGCAGCGTCAGGGTGGACAGCTTTGGGCGCAGAACACCGGGACCGGGTTGCGGCTGAATATGCGGTTGTTGGCGGATGATGGTGATGCTCTTGACGACGCCATCGCGGGCAAGCCCGCTCCCACACTGACGGTGTTTCAACCGCAAAATGTGTGATCACCTCAGCCCTCTGTGGGAGCGGGCTTGCCCGCGATGAGGCCGATCCATTCACCACAAAACCAAGCCTTATTCCCATAAGCCATAAGCACCACACTTTGCGTGATATGGCCTTGCGAGGTTTGCCGGTATGATAGGCGCCCCCGCAGTCTGGATTGCGAATACGCCATGACCTTGCAGTACCCAACCATCGCCGATTGCGTCGGCAACACTCCGCTGGTCCGTTTGCAGCGCCTGCCCGGCGCCACCAGCAATACCCTATTGCTCAAGCTCGAAGGGAACAACCCGGCGGGTTCGGTCAAGGACCGTCCGGCGCTGTCGATGATCACCCGCGCCGAACTGCGCGGGCAGATCCACGCCGGCGATACGCTGATCGAAGCGACCTCGGGCAACACCGGGATCGCCTTGGCCATGGCCGCTGCGATCAAGGGTTACAAGATGATCCTGATCATGCCGGACAACTCCAGTGCCGAACGCAAGGCGGCCATGACGGCCTATGGCGCCGAGCTGATCCTGGTCAGCCAGGAGCAGGGCATGGAAGGTGCCCGTGACCTCGCGCAGAAGATGGAAGCCGAAGGTCGCGGCAAGGTCCTGGACCAGTTCGCCAACGGTGACAATCCCGAGGCGCACTACACCACCACCGGCCCGGAAATCTGGCGCCAGACCCAGGGCAGCATCACCCATTTCGTCAGCTCCATGGGCACCACCGGGACCATCATGGGCGTTTCGCGCTACTTGAAAGAGCAGAACGAAAACGTCGAGATCATCGGCCTGCAACCGATGGAAGGCTCGGCGATCCCGGGTATCCGCCGCTGGCCTCACGAATACCTGCCGAAAATCTACCAGGCTGACCGCGTGGACCGGATCGTCGACATGGCGCAAAGCGAAGCCGAAGACGTGACCCGTCGCCTGGCCCGCGAAGAAGGCATCTTCTGCGGCGTGTCCTCGGGCGGTGCCGTGGCTGCGATGCTGCGCCTGTCCAAAGAAGTTGAAAACGCGGTGATCGTCGCGATCATCTGCGACCGTGGCGACCGTTACCTGTCGACCGGCATTTTCGACGCGCCCAACTGATGGCCAAACATGAAAGAGGCCTGCGCTTCCAGCCCACCGGCGGCAGCAAGGCCCCGCAAGTCCCGACCGGCAAGAAGCAGCGCCTGACCATCGAGCGCCTGGCCAATGACGGTCGCGGCATCGCGTTTTTCGAAGGCCGCACCTGGTTCGTCATCGGTGCGTTGGCCGGTGAAGAAATCGAAGCGCGCGTCCTCGGTGCCCACGGCAAAGTGGTCGAGGCGCGCACCGAGCGAGTGTTCACGGCCAGCGAATTGCGTCGTCCGGCGCCGTGCGCCCATGCCGGCCGTTGCGGCGGTTGCAGCGTGCAGCATCTGCCTCATGACGAACAGCTTGCCCTGAAACAGCGCATGCTTGCCGAGCAATTGTCCAAGGTTGCCGGTGTCGAGCCTGAAGAATGGGCGGCGCCTTTGAGTGGTCCGGAATTCGGCTACCGTCGCCGTGCCCGCGTCGCCGTGCGCTGGGACATGAAGGCAAAGAAACTCGAAGTAGGATTCCGCGCCGCTGGCAGTCAGGACATTGTTGGTATCAATGAATGTCCGGTGCTGGTACAGCCCTTGCAACCGATCATGACCCGTTTGCCGGAGATGCTCCGTCGTTTGAGCAAGCCTCAGGCGCTCGGGCACGTGGAATTGTTCAGCGGTTCCTCGCTGGCGGTTTTGCTTCGACACATGGCGCCGTTATCGGAAGCCGACCTGACCATCCTCAAGGATTTCTGCGCGTTCCATGAAGCCCAGTTGTGGCTGCATGGTGAGGGTGAACCGCAGCCGGTCGAAGCAGACCGGGCGTTGGGCTATCGTCTGGAACAGTGGGATCTGGAGCTGGCTTACCGGCCTGGAGATTTCATTCAGGTCAACGCCGGGGTCAACGAAGCGATGGTAGCCCAGGCGCTGGAGTGGTTGAAACCGACCGCGGATGAGCGTGTTCTCGATCTGTTCTGCGGCCTGGGCAACTTTGCCTTGCCGCTGGCCCAGACCGTTCGCGAAGTCGTTGCGGTCGAAGGCGTACAGGTAATGGTCGAGCGGGCAGCCGCGAACGCCGCTAGCAATAATCTGCATAACGCGAAGTTTTTTCAGGCCGATTTATCCCAGCCTTTGACGGATGCCGAATGGGCCGCCGAAGGCTTTTGTGCGGTACTCTTGGACCCACCGCGTGACGGTGCTTTCGAGGTCGTGCGCAAGCTCAAGACCCTGGGCGCCGAGCGGTTGGTGTATGTGTCATGCAACCCGGCAACTCTGGCGCGCGACACGGTCGAATTGATCAAGCAGGGCTACCGGTTAAAACGTGCCGGGATTCTCGATATGTTTCCTCAAACGGCACATGTCGAGGCCATGGCGTTATTTGAAGCGAGCTAGGATGCTCGTCTGGTCCGACTGGCCCGCCCGTGCAGCCGCGCACCCCAGCCCGACGTGGGCACACGGGCAACGAAGGTCAGCGATTTGACGCATTGAATCTGCGTCGTAGGGAAGGTAAGCAAGATGGTACAGGTGAGAGCACACCAGCCGATCAACACCGACGGCAGTATCAATCTCGAGGCTTGGCTCGATCACGCGGTGAGTGTCGATTTGGCACTGGATCGCGAAGCCTTGAAAGAAGCCTGCGAGTACGCTCGCGAGGCTGAGCAGCAAGCCAATGCTGCACAGAATCTATGGTCGGAAGGGAACTCCACGTTCCGTACCGGCCTTGAGATCGCCGAGATTCTCGCCGATCTCAAGCTCGATCAGGACTCACTGGTCGCCGCGATCCTCTATCGGGGCGTGCGTGAAGCTCAGATCAAGCTGCCGGCCGTCAGCCAGCGCTTCGGCCCGGTGGTGGCCAAGCTCATCGATGGCGTGCTGCGCATGGCCGCGATCAGCGACAGCCTGAGCCCGCGCAAATCCCTGGTGCTGGGCACCCAGGGCCAGGTGGAAAACCTGCGCAAGATGCTGGTGGCCATGGTCGACGACGTTCGCGTCGCCCTGATCAAGCTGGCCGAACGCACCTGCGCGATTCGTGCGGTGAAAACCGCCGACGACGAAAAACGCAACCGCGTGGCCCGTGAAGTCTTCGACATCTATGCGCCACTGGCCCACCGCCTGGGTATCGGTCACATCAAGTGGGAACTGGAGGACTTGTCCTTCCGTTACCTGGAGCCGGACCAGTACAAGCAGATCGCCAAGTTGCTCCACGAGCGGCGGCTGGATCGCGAGCGCTTCATCAGCGAGGTGATGAGCCAGCT
Organism: Pseudomonas sp. S2_H10; assembly: GCF_054668285.1. Classification (NCBI taxonomy): domain Bacteria; kingdom Pseudomonadati; phylum Pseudomonadota; class Gammaproteobacteria; order Pseudomonadales; family Pseudomonadaceae; genus Pseudomonas; species Pseudomonas sp. S2_H10. The sequence continues at coordinate 2,131,073 of NZ_CP162754.1, read as the reverse complement.
GAAAAACGAATTGCAGGCCACCGGCGTCGATGCCGACATCAGCGGCCGGGCCAAACACATCTATTCGATCTGGCGCAAAATGCAGCGCAAGGGTCTGGAGTTCAGCCAGATCTACGACGTGCGTGCCGTGCGTGTGCTGGTGCCGGAAATGCGCGATTGCTATACCGCGCTGGGTATCGTCCACACCCTGTGGCGACACATCCCGAAAGAGTTCGACGACTACATCGCCAACCCCAAGGAAAACGGCTACCGCTCGCTGCACACGGCGGTGATCGGCCCCGAGGGCAAGGTGCTGGAAGTGCAGATCCGCACCCACGCCATGCACGAAGAGGCCGAGCTGGGGGTTTGCGCGCACTGGAAGTACAAAGGCACCGACGTCAAATCCGGTTCCAATCACTACGAAGAGAAAATCTCCTGGCTGCGCCAGGTGCTCGAGTGGCATGAAGAACTGGGCGACATCGGTGGCCTGGCGGAACAGTTGCGGGTCGATATCGAACCGGACCGGGTCTACATCTTCACCCCGGACGGTCATGCCATCGACTTGCCGAAGGGCGCGACGCCGCTGGACTTCGCCTACCGCGTACACACTGAAATCGGTCACAACTGCCGCGGCGCCAAGATCAACGGGCGCATCGTGCCGCTCAACTACAGCCTGCAAACCGGTGAACAGGTCGAGATCATCACCAGCAAGCACGGCACCCCGAGTCGTGACTGGCTGAACCCGAACCTGGGTTACGTCACCACCTCGCGGGCGCGGGCCAAGATCGTTCACTGGTTCAAGCTGCAGGCCCGTGACCAGAACGTCGCAGCCGGTAAAACCCTGCTCGAGCGCGAGCTCAATCGCCTCGGCCTGCCGGCGGTGGATTTTGACAAGCTGGCCGACAAGGCCAACATGAAAACCGCCGAAGACCTGTTCGCCGCCCTCGGTGCCGGCGATTTGCGCCTGGCGCAACTGGTCAACCTGGCGCAGCAACTGGTCGAGCCGGAGCGCGGCAACGAACAGCTGGAACTGATTCCGCGCAAGGCCACCGGCTACAAACCGGGCAAGCGCGGCGATATCCAGATCCAGGGCGTCGGCAACCTGATGACCCAGATGGCCGGCTGCTGCCAGCCATTGCCGGGCGATGCGATCGTCGGCTACATCACCCAGGGCCGTGGCGTCAGCATTCACCGCCAGGACTGCGCCTCGGTGCTGCAACTGGGCGGGCGCGAGCCCGAGCGGATCATCCAGGTCAGCTGGGGGCCGGTGCCGGTGCTCACCTATCCGGTGGACATCGTCATCCGCGCCTACGACCGTTCCGGTCTGCTGCGTGACGTCTCGCAAGTGCTGCTCAACGAGCGGATCAACGTGCTGGCGGTCAACACCCGCTCGAACAAGGAGGACAACACTGCGCTGATGTCCCTGACCATCGAGATTCCGGGGCTGGATGCACTGGGGCGGCTGCTGGGGCGGATATCCCAGTTGCCGAACATCATCGAGACGCGGCGTAACCGAACGCCGTAATGGTGACATCGATCCAATGTGGGAGCTGGCTTGCCAGCGATGCAGGCAACTCGGTCTCTCAGGAGTATCGAGGTGATGCCATCGCTGGCAAGCCAGCTCCCACAGGATTTTGTGGTGAGACAGATAAATGATGTACAGCCTTGAAGACTTGCTGCACCTGATGAACCGCCTGCGCGATCCGCAGTACGGTTGCCCGTGGGACATCAAGCAAACCTACGCCACCATCGTCCCCCACACTCTGGAAGAAGCCTACGAAGTCGCCGACGCCATCGAGCGCGGTGACTTCGATCACTTGCAGGGTGAACTCGGCGACTTGTTGTTCCAGGTGGTCTATTACAGCCAGTTGGCCAGGGAAGAGGGGCGTTTCGAGTTCGCCGGCGTGGTCGACAGCATCACCCGCAAGCTCATCCGCCGTCATCCCCACGTATTCCCCACGGGTGAGCTGTACGCACCGCTGGATGTCCCGCGCCTGAGTGAAGAACAGGTCAAGCAGCGCTGGGAAGAGATCAAGGCCGAGGAGCGCGCGGAAAAGTCGTCGGCACCGGAGCAGTTGTCGTTGCTCGATGACGTCCCCGCTGCACTGCCTGCACTGTCGCGCTCGGCAAAATTGCAGAAGCGCGCAGCGCAGGTCGGCTTCGACTGGCCGGACGCCTTGCCGGTGCTGGATAAAGTGCGTGAGGAGCTCGATGAAGTCCTCGAAGCCATGTCGGAAAACGATCCCGAGGCCGTGGCCGACGAGATCGGCGACCTGCTGTTTTCCGTGGTCAATCTGGCGCGGCATCTCAAGGTCGATCCGGAAACCGCACTGCGTGGCGCCAACGGCAAGTTTGAAAGACGCTTTCGTTTTATCGAACAGGCATTGCGCGATACCCGTCGTCCCATGGAAGATTGCACCCTCGAAGAGTTGGACGCCTTGTGGGGCGAAGCCAAACGTCAGGAAAAGAATTTGCCCAGCTGCGGTTGAGCAGTGGCCTAAGTGAGTAATAAGCACCATGAGCATTTCCCTTCGCGACCAGTTGCTCAAAGCAGGGCTGGTCAACCAGAAGCAGGCCAAGCAGGTCAGCAAAGACAAACAGAAACAACAGCGCCTGGCGCACAAAGGCCAGGTCGAACTGGATGACTCCCAGCAGCGTGCGGCACAGGAAGCCATGGCCGAGAAGGTCAAGCGCGACCAGGAACTCAACCGCCAGCAGCAGGAAAAGGCTGAGGCCAAGGCCCGTACCGCCCAGGTCAAGCAATTGATCGAAGCGACGCGCCTGCCCAAGTTGACGACCGAGGACTACTACAACTTTGTCGACGACAAGAAGGTCAAGCGCCTTTCGGTCAATACCCTGATGCGCAACAAGCTCAGCAATGGCTCGCTGGCCATCGTCCATCATGGCGGCGGCTATGAAGTCATCCCCCGTGAAGCCGCGCTGAAGATCCAGGAGCGCGACCCGCAGCGCATCGTGCAGATGAACGTGAAGACCGAAGAGGTCAGCGTCGAAGACGATCCGTACGCGGCGTACCAGATTCCTGATGACCTGATGTGGTAATCGATTTAATGTTCTAGCAGGCTTACATGTTTGCTAGTACTTTTCATGATTTATACATTGAGCCCGAATGATCGTGTCGATACGATCTTTCGGGTTTTCTTTTGCCAAAAATAATCTTTGCTTATAAAGATGTTTGTGGTCTGAGAAAACAAATTTAATAAACTTTAGTTTCCAAGGATGGAATAAATGTTTGTAAGTATCGCTTCGTTACGCCAGCCAACTTTCAAGTCGCAATTTTCACAGCCGCGACCGCACGATCAATCCATTGGCGATTATCTGGACGATGAGCTGGTCGCTCGTGCCGAGCTTGTGCGCCGAAAAATCAAGATCGCCGCAAAAGCCGCTCGCGAGGACCATGGCGCATCCGCTTGTGTGTTCTTTACCCTGCCCGAATTCTTCTGGAACATACCCTGGCACGTGGTTCGCAATGAAGAGGAGCTCCATGAGCTGAACTCTGCCTATCTGGAGAAAGTGCCAGCGTGTGTGGCTTTATTGATGACTGAACTGCCAGTGGAGCGTTATGGCAAGATCGTATTGCTGGCGGGAAGCTGTGCGACACTTATAAAAGTAGGGGAGGGTGAGTCAAGTTATTATGATGTTATTAATTATTTGTTGGCGATAACCAATAAAGATTATGAGGTTGATATTCCATTGATGTCGATGTGGCCAAAGCGTCATGTATCAGGTATCGACTTCGGCAGCCACCAGGGTTCGGATAGGGAGTATTGGTTGTTCAAACTGTCCGAAGGGATCGAGGTGAGGGTGAAGAAGCTCAGCAGTGTGCGGGCAGAGCACAGTTATTTTGGTGGTTATGAAGGAAGGTTCATCAACAGTCTCGTCAATGGCTGCCCTTTTACAATCAACCTGTGCCTGGATTACTACAGTCTGAAAGAAGGCGAGCGCGATACTCAAGTTGAACTGACCGAGGCAAAAATCGATTTCCTGATCGCGTGCGGCATGAGTTTCGATTACGCCAAGCGTCACCCGTCATCGCTGCAGTTTTCGATCCGCAATGACGGAATGGGCGATGGCGAGGTCGAGGTGGTCAGGCTTCAAGCGGGCTGGATTCTTGAAAGTGTCCCTTCGGTGCTGATCGATGACAACCTTCATTTGACGTTGATCGAGGTTGTCTGATTCGGCTTGCAGCCTGCCCGCCAGGAAGAGGGCAGGCTGCACGTGGAGTCAGTCTTCAACCGGTTGCGAGCTCGCGTTTACGCTCGAGCATTTCCAGTTCGGCCCTGTAGTTTTGCGCGTCGGTCTCGGAATGGAACATTCCGACCAGCAGGTCTTGCTGGTGCACGTCCCAGATCCGGATACCGGCGGCTACACCCTCATGGGATTTATGTGAATCGTCGCGTTCAGTTACTTTTACAGTCATCTGCTAGCTCCAATCTCTGTTATCTGCAGCAAGGCATGTGCAGGACTCTGTTATAGAGTTTGGTAGCTTGCTAAGTAAACGCTTCGATTTGGAAACAGACTTTTGCAAAATTGGAGAAAATCCCGCAGCCCGCTAAACACGTGACATTCGGTCGCAGGCCCCTGGGTTTCATGACAAACGTTTCATGTTCAGACACCACCTGTAGGAGCCGGCTTGCTGGCGATGGCGTCCTTGAAAATGCCATCGCCAGCAAGCCGGCTCCTACGAAAGCGACACTGGCGCCATGTTTTTGAGGAAAAAAAAACGCCCCGAACCAGTCGGGGCGTTTTCATGTGCGGTTCAGCAGCGGGAAATTACTTGCCTTCCCAACGCTTCAGTACCAGCGTGGCGTTGGTGCCACCGAAACCGAAGCTGTTGCTCATCACGGTGTTGATGGTGGCGTTTTCGCGGGTCTTGGTCAGCACCGGCAGATCGGCCACTTCAGGGTCCAGTTCGTCGATGTTGGCGGAACCGGCAATGAAGTTGCCTTCCATCATCAGCATGCAGTAGATCGCTTCGTGAACGCCGGCGGCGCCCAGGGAGTGACCCGACAGGCTCTTGGTGGAGCTGATGGCCGGAGCCTTGTCGCCGAACACTTCACGCACACCTTTCATTTCCGCGACGTCGCCGACCGGAGTCGAAGTGCCGTGGGTGTTCAGGTAGTCGATCGGGGTGTCGACGGTGGACAGCGCCTGCTGCATGCAGCGGATCGCGCCTTCGCCACTCGGGGCAACCATGTCGTAGCCGTCGGAGGTCGCGCCGTAGCCGACGATTTCCGCGTAGATTTTTGCGCCACGGGCCAGAGCGTGTTCCAGCTCTTCAACCACGACCATGCCGCCACCACCGGCAATGACGAAACCGTCACGGTCAGCGTCGTAGGCACGGGAGGCTTTTTCCGGGGTGTCGTTGCGCTTGCTGGACAGGGCGCCCATGGCGTCGAACAGGAACGACTGGCTCCAGTGCTCTTCTTCACCGCCACCGGCGAAGACGATGTCCTGCTTGCCCATCTGGATCTGTTCCATGGCGGTACCGATGCAGTGAGCACTGGTGGCGCAGGCAGAAGCGATGGAGTAGTTCAGGCCCTTGATCTTGAACGGAGTGGCCAGGCAAGCCGAAACGGTGCTGCTCATGGTCCGCGTGACGCGGTATGGGCCGACGCGCTTGACGCCTTTCTCGCGCAGGATGTCCAGCGCTTCCATCTGGTTCAGTGTCGATGCGCCACCGGAACCGGCGATCAGGCCGGTACGCGGGTTGGACACCTGCTCTTCGGTCAGGCCGGAGTCGGTGATGGCGTCTTTCATGGCCAGGTAGGCATAAGCTGCCGCGTGGCCGACGAAGCGATAGATCTTGCGATCGATCAGTTCTTCAAGGTTGAGGTCGATGGAGCCGGAAACCTGGCTACGCAGACCCATTTCGGCATATTCCGGGTTGAACCGGATGCCAGGGCGGCTTGCACGCAGGTTAGCGGAGACGGTCTCTTTGTCATTGCCCAGGCAAGAAACGATGCCCAGACCAGTGATAACGACGCGGCGCATGCGGATAACCCTTAGAAGTTGTCAGTGGAGGTGAACACGCCGACCCGGAGGCCTTCGGCGGTGTAGATTTCGCGACCGTCGACAGTCACCGAACCGTCGGCAATGGCCAGGTTCAGCTTGCCCTTGAGGACGCGCTTGATATGAATGTTATAGGTGACTTTCTTGGCGGTCGGCAGGACCTGGCCGAAGAATTTCACTTCGCCCGAACCCAGCGCACGGCCACGGCCCGGCAGGCCTTGCCAGCCCAGGAAGAAGCCGACCAGTTGCCACATGGCGTCGAGGCCCAGGCAGCCCGGCATCACCGGATCGCCTTCGAAGTGGCAGGCGAAGAACCACAGGTCCGGATTGATATCCAGCTCGGCGACCAATTCACCTTTGCCGTACTTGCCACCTTCTTCGCTGATCAGGGTGATGCGATCAACCATCAGCATGTTCGGGGCGGGCAGTTGCGCGTTACCTGGGCCGAACAGCTCACCGCGACTGCAGCGCAGCAGGTCTTCCCGGGTAAAGGCGTTTTGTTTGGTCATGCGAGCTCCTCAATAGTCCCATGCGGCAGGTGGGGCAAATCTTCCCGGCCGATCGAAGCGTTCATGCCTCGAACCGGCAGCCTACTCATAGACTATTGCGTTGTGGTGAAAGTCACAGCACCAAGGACATGAATGTACACTTGTGCACTGAAATTTTTATTCAAGCCCCTTTTCGGGCCTGTACGGGTGCCTAAGACTGCCGCACTTTCGCCTTTCACGCCAGTCGCAGATGGTCGAAAGGCCTGCACTACTGCACCCAACGTTGCAGAATTTGCTGCAGATCAGTGCGTTTGAACGGCTTGGCCAGGTAATCGTTCATCCCTGCCGACAGGCAGGCTTCGCGATCGCCCTGCAGGGCGTTGGCAGTCAGCGCGATGATCGGCAGGTCGGTGCAACCGGGCAGCTTGCGGATCTGCCGGGTGGCTTCGTAGCCATCGATGACCGGCAAGCGGCAATCCATCAGGATCGCTTCGAAAATCAGGCTCTCGGCACTGCGTACCGCCTGGGCGCCGTCGGCCACGACACTGACCTTGAAACCCAGGCTGCGCAACATGGCTTCGATGACCGTCTGGTTGACCGGATTGTCTTCGACCAGCAGCACATTGCGTCCTTCGCCGTCGCTGTTGCGCGGTTGCGCGCGTGGCGCCAGCGGCGGTTGTGTCTGCTGGTGCAGTGCCAGGGGAATTTCCAGGGTGAACACCGAACCGCGGCCTTCCTCACTCTGCGCGCGCAGGGTGCCACCCATGCGTTCGGCGAGGGTGCGGGCAATCGGCAGGCCCAGCCCGGTGCCGCCGTAGCGCCTTGAAATGGAGCTGTCGGCCTGCTGGAACGCGTCGAACATCAATTCCAGGCTTTGCGCCGGAATGCCGATGCCGCTGTCGCGCACGGTGCAGGTGAACCACAGCAACTCGTGGTCCAGCGACTGCCACTGTGCCTCGATGGTGACGCGGCCCTGTTCGGTGAACTTCAACGCATTGCCGACCAGGTTGACCAGAATCTGCCGGATACGCGTCGGGTCGCCCTTGACCTGCAGGCTGCGCATGTCGTCGGGGATCATCAGTTGCAGGTCGAGACCGCGTTGCGCGGCGCTGTGCTGGAACGACTGGGCGCAACTGCCGATCAGGTCGCTGAGGTTGAACGCAATGTGCTCCAGCTCCAGTTCCGAACGTTCGATCCGCGAGAAAACGAGGATGTCGTTGATGACCTTGAGCAGGTGCTCGGTGGATTCCGAGGCCAGTGCCGCGTACTCGACCTGTTCCTCGGTCATGTCGGTGGTTTCCAACAACTGCAGCATGCCCAGTACGCCATTCATGGGCGTGCGCAGTTCATGGCTCATCATGGCGAGGAAGTCGGACTTGGCATTGTTGGCCTTTTCCGCTTCTTCGCGTGTCTGGATCAACTGCGCCATGGCTTGATGCTGTTCGCGGCTGGCCTGTTCGAGACCGCTGGCGAGGTTGTTGATGTGTTGCGACAACGCCCCCAGTTCGGCGTCGTCGACAATGGGCAGCGGTGTTTTGTAGTCGCCGTCCTGAATCGCCTTGACCGCATTGCCGATATCACGGATCGGTTGCGACAGGCTGCCCGCCAGACGCCGGGCCACGATGAAGGTAAACAGCAGGGCGAACAGCGCCAGAATCGCAGCCTTGAGGACGATTTCCTGCTGGCGACGGCTGAAGGCATCGTTGGACAGGCCGACGATCACCCGGCCCAGATAGTCTTCGGCGGGGGCCGCGCTGACGGTTTTGCTGCTCTGGAAAAAGTCATTGTGCAGCGCGATGCGCTGGAGCCGGATCGGTGCCTGGAATACTTCGAGTTGTTGCGCGCGGTTGTGGTGTTCGTTCGGTTGTTCGACGTACACCAGAACCCGGTTGGCGCTGTCCTGGATCTCCAGAAAGCTCACGTTGGGCGTGGCCAGCGTTGCCTTGAGCAAGGTTTCGAGCACTTCGCTGTTGCCCGAGATCACCCCGTATTCGGTGGCGGGGGCCAGTTGGTTGGCGATCAATTGGCCGGTGTGAGTGATTTCCTGACGCAGATCCTGAATGCGTACGAAGGTGAAGAAACTGATCAGCAACAAGGTCAGCAGCAGGGCAGGGCCGAGGCTGATGAGTTGGGTGCGGGTGTTGATGTCCCAGCGACGGCGAAAGTTCATGGGCGGCGTTCTCCTTCAGCCAGCAACGTGGCGACAGACGCTTCGTTGATCTGCTCGATACCCAGGGAGCGCGCTACTTGCGGGTTGCTCGCGACTTTGAATCGCTGGGGATAATGGCTGCGCGGCCAGGTGGCCGGGGGCCGGTCGAGCAATTCGTTGAGTACCGCCAGCCAATCGTCCTGATCGCTATAGGTGCTGGCCAGGCTCCCGGCCTTGACGAATCCGGCGTTGGGTCCGATCAGCGCCACTTGGCGCGAGTAGCTGCTCAGCAGCAGGTTTTTTGCGGTTTGCGGGTTGTACAGGTCGGCGTCGTCCAGGCCCAGCAACACGTCGCTGTTCTTCAGCAAGGCCTGCAACGGACGACTGTCGTGAATGTTGTCCCAGCGCTGGGTGACCACCTCGAGACCCAGGGGGCGGGCGGCTTCACGCAGCTCAGCCAACAGGAACTCACTGTGGTTGTCGTAGAGCACGCCGATGCGTTTGGCTTGGGGTAACAGGGTGTGGGTCAAGCGCAACTGGCGATCCACGGGTGGATCGCTCCATAGCAGGCAAAGACGCGCAGGCAGCGTGTTGTTCAAGCGTTGCCGGGCTTGCAGGCGGCTGATGCGCAGCACCAGTGTCGCCGGGCCCTCGGCGTCCTGCAGGCGCCAGTCGAGGCTGGGCAGGTCGAGCAGTATCAAACGGATGTTTTCCGGCAACCTGTCGGGGATCGGCAAACTGGCCAGTGCCTGGAATCGTACGTTGTCGCTCGGTCGCAACTCGCTCAAGGCCTGGGTAAACGCCCGCACACCGGGGCTGTCTTCGGCCCCCGTGAGCAAAATGTCGGCGGCGTTACCCGCCGGGCTGCCGAACAACAGGCACAGCATGGCCAGCAACCGACCCAGGGACGGCATTTTCCAGGCCGGGCGATAACGCATCCTAAAGCTCCAGCTCCGCGCTGAAATACATCACGTGGCGCTGGTCATAGTTGTTGTCGTTGAAGGTGGCTGGCTGATTGTCCAACCGCTGCTGGAGCACTCCGGCCAGTTCCAGGCTGGCCTTGCCCAAGGCGATGCGTTTGGCAATGCGCGCATCGACCCGTTCGAAGCGATAGCCGTTGAGGGCGTCATCGCCATAATAGAAAAGCGCACTGTTCCAGCCTTGTCCCCAATCCCTCAGCCATCCGGCCGAACCGCTGTTGCGTGCGGTCTGCCTGGCATCCAGCGGGTTGCTGGCGTCGGCATCGACGTAGGCATAGGTCAATCGCAGGCGATCGAGGTTGCCGACACGCCAGTCCAGCTGGGTTTCGGCTCCCGTAAAACGCTCTTTGTTCGCATTGCTGGCGATGTACTGATTGTTGCGCAGTGGTTCGCTGATCATGCCGGTGATTTCGTCGTGGAACAGCTTCACGTCGAGCGCCAGCCCAGGCTCCGGAAAGTAGCCGTTGTAGCCCAGTTCCCGGGAGCGCATGTGCTCTTGATCAAGGTCGCCGGGGCCGCGGGTCCTGACGAAATAGCGGGCGCTGGACTGGCCAAAGGCGCCGGGCCTGAGGTTGGAGACCTGATAGCTCCAGTTGACGTTGTTCTCGAACATGTCCGGCGAACGCACAGCCTCGGAATACACCGCACGCAAGCCGTGGCGCGGATTGATCAGGTAGTTCACGGCCATGCGAGGTGTCAGCGAGCTGCCGATCAAGCGGGTGTCCTCGAACATGGCACCGCCCTGCAGCAGCCAGTGTTCGCTGGCGCGCCACTCGAACTGGCCGAACGCCCGCCAGATCGTGTCATCGAGAGTGCCATTGAAGTAGGTCTCGGAATCCGCCCGGTCGTAACGATAGTTCATGCCGCTGACCAGCCGCAGGTTATCGGCAAGGCTCAGGGTGTCCTGCAGTTCGAGGTCGTAGCGCGATTCCCGGGTGCTCTGGTCGATGTCGCCACAAACGGTCTGGCTCGCGCCGTTGCGCCATTGATCGAGTACCTGGTTGGCCAGCGCCTGCTCGGCGGGTGTGCCGGCCGGCGCGCCACGGCCGATGAAGCGTGTGATGTTGCGGGCCAGCCGTTCGGTGTAGTTCGGGTTCAACTGCCAGAGTTCGGTCAGTTGCGGGCTGAACGACACTTCTGCGTCGCAGGCGCGCCAGGTTTGCTGGCGATCCCAGTGTTGGGCCGAGCCCTGGATATAAAGGCTGTGGTCGGGATTGATGTCCAGATTCCAGCGCAATGAGCCGGCGTAGTCCTTGGCCGTGACGTCGGAGTCGTCGCCCGCGCGGGTAATCCCCGGGAACACCGGTCGGTAGGTATAGGGCCGCTGGTTGGTGCCGTCCTTGGCATTCAATTGCCAATCGAGGCTTTGCCGTTCGTCGAGGGCCTGGCTGACAGCCAGGTTGAAGCGATCGAGGCGGCGACTGTCATGATAGTCGGCTCCGCTTCGGTCAGTGTCGAAGCCGTCGTCCTGCTGGCCGGACAGGGACAGGCGCAAGTCACCGTCTTCCCAACCCATGCCCTGGCTGGCGTAAAAGTCGTTGATGCCGCGCTGGCCCCGGGTGACTTTCAGGCGCGTGCCGTGACTGTCGGCCGGCCGCCGGGTGATGATGTTGACCACCGCCATCAGGGCGTTGGCGCCGTAGCTGACGGTATTCGGCCCGCGAAAGACTTCGATGCGCTCGATGTCCTCCATGGCCACCGGAATGTCACTCCAGTCCACCGTGGCCAGGCCGGCGCGATACACCGAGCGCCCGTCGATCAGCACTTGCATGCGCCGCGCTTGCGTCGCATTGGTGCCGTGGTAGTTCACCGCCGCCTGATTGCCGCTGATGTTGCCGACCATCATCCCCGGCACCAGTCGCAGCAGCTCGCTGATGTCGCGGGCACCACTGGCGTGGATCAGGGCGCTGTCGATCACCGTCATGCTTCCGGGAACCGCGGCCGGCGATTGCTTCAGGCGCGTGGCCGTGAGCACCTGCGGCAGCTGTTCGCTGTCCAGGAACAGATCGTCGGCCAGCAATGGCGAGCTGAACATCAGCGCCAGTACCAGAGGCGAATGCGGTGAAGGAGCCGACACAACACATCCCTGTCCATGATTGATGGCGCGCATGTTAACCGAGCCGAACGACTTTTCCATTCACGATGTCTGCATTTTCCTCGGCTTTATTGGTCTTCTTCCTACGGGTAGCTGTATTTGATGTCGGGGCTGGCCGCCGATGGGCTGCCCCGTATAATGCCGAGATCGCCACTGGTATGGATTAACGGATTGCATATGACTGAACAGCGCCCGATTGCGGTCCTGGGAGGCGGAAGTTTTGGAACCGCCGTGGCTAATCTGCTGGCCGAGAACGGGCATCAGGTCCTTCAGTGGATGCGTGACCCCGAACAGGCCGAGGCCATTCGGGTCAATCGCGAAAACCCGCGTTACCTCAAAGGCATCAAGATTCTGCCTGGCGTCACAGCGGTGACCGACCTGCAAGCCACCCTGGATGCCTGTGACCTGTGTTTCGTCGCATTGCCGTCCAGCGCACTGCGCTCGGTGCTGGTGCCGCACGCCGATCGCCTGACCGGCAAGATGCTGGTGAGCCTGACCAAGGGCATCGAAGCCCACACGTTCAAGCTGATGAGCGAAATCCTCGAAGAGATCGCCCCGCAGGCGCGCATCGGCGTCCTGTCCGGCCCCAACCTGGCCCGTGAAATCGCCGAGCATGCGCTGACCGCCACGGTGGTCGCCAGTGAAGACGAAGCGCTGTGCCAGCAGGTCCAGGCCGCGCTGCATGGCCGCACCTTTCGTGTGTACGCCAGCGCCGACCGTTTCGGCGTGGAGTTGGGCGGGGCGTTGAAAAACGTCTACGCGATCATTGCCGGCATGGCGGTGGCGCTGGGCATGGGGGAAAACACCAAGAGCATGCTGATCACCCGGGCATTGGCGGAAATGACCCGTTTTGCGGTGAATCAGGGCGCCAACCCGATGACCTTCCTGGGCCTGGCGGGCGTGGGCGATCTGATCGTGACCTGTTCGTCGCCCAAGAGCCGCAACTATCAGGTCGGCTTCGCCCTCGGTCAGGGCCTGAGCCTGGACGAAGCCGTCACACGCCTGGGCGAGGTCGCCGAAGGGGTCAACACCCTTAAAGTACTCAAGGCCAAGGCTCAGGAGGTTGGCGTGTACATGCCGCTGGTCGCCGGGCTTCACGCGATCCTGTTCGAGGGGCGCACGCTGGAGCAGGTCATCGGTCTGTTGATGCGTGGCGAGCCGAAAACCGACGTCGACTTTATTTCCACCAGTGGTTTCAACTAATCACGCTTGCCAGAAAAGCAGGGAGTTGCGCATGAACGATCCAAAAGTAGAAGCCCAATACGAGTCCATCCTCCTGCGCGCGTTGTGGATGATCGTCTTCGTGCTGGTGTGGCAAGTGGCGCAGTTCATCCTTGGCGCCGTCGTGCTGGTGCAGTTGATCTATCGTTTGTTCTATGGCGCCCCGAGCGCCAGCCTGATGAACTTCGGCGACAGCCTGAGCCAGTTTCTGGCGCAGATCGGCCGGTTCGGCAGCTTTCACAGCGACCAGAAGCCCTGGCCGTTCGCCGACTGGCCGACGCCGCGTACGCCGGAAGGTGAAGCGCCGCATGTCGTGGCACCGGCACCGCATCCGGCCCGAGATGAGGAACCCAAGCTATGAAACTCTGGGTATTGCGTCATGGTGAAGCTGTACCGCACGGCTCCCGTCCCCACGATTCGGAGCGGGAACTGACGGAAAACGGTCGCAAGGAAGTATTGAAAGTCGCCGCAGAGCTGGTGGGGCAGCCGCTGACCGGCATTTACGCCAGCCCGTACCGGCGAGCGCAGCAAACCGCGCAGCTGGTACGGGATGCATTGGGTTTCGAACCGGAAATCCGCACCGTCGAGTGGCTGACACCGGACACGGAGCCGGACAAGGTGGCCGAGCAGATGGTCGCGGTCAGCAACGTGTTGCTGGTCAGTCACAACCCGCTGGTGGGGAATCTGCTGAGCTACCTGCAACATGGTGCCGGACATCCGCCGGAGAGGGTCAGCACTGCCGGTCTGGCGGAGCTCAAGGGTGATGAGCTGCTGGTCGGGTCGATGAAACTCGACAGCATCAAGCACCCGTAGCGCCGCTTTTCTGTGGGAGCGTGGCTTGCCCGCGAAGGCATCGCCGCGGTTTATCTGATGAACCGTGGCGCCTGCATCGCGGGCAAGCCACGCTCCCACAGGTACGTCTCACCCCGAAGGTTTTGAATAAAATAGTCAACCAAGCACTTGCTTGGTTGACTACGCTTGCTCCAGACCAAAATCACAGGAGCGAGTCGCATGTCTGCTGCTTTTCGTTTGCCACTGGACGTTTTCTACGAGCGTGAGGCCCGTCATCCCCGCCAGCGCTTTCTGGTCCAGCCTGTGGGAGGCGGCCAGGTCGAGACCTTGACCTGGGCCGACGTCGGTCATCAGGCCCGTTGCGCGGCCCATTGGTTGCGGGCGCGGGAACTGCCGCAGGGCAGCCATATCGCCCTGATCTCGAAGAACTGTGCGCACTGGATCATTGCCGACCTGGCGATCTGGATGGCCGGCCATGTGTCGGTGCCGTTGTACCCCAACCTCACCGCCGAGTCGGTTGCCCAGGTGCTCGAACACTCGGAAGCAGCGCTGGCGTTCATCGGCAAGCTCGACGACTGGCCTGGCATGTCCCGTGGCGTCAGCCCCGACCTGCCGACCGTCAGTCTGCCCCTGCATCCGCCGGGCATGTTCGATTTCAGCTGGGCCGACCTGCAACGCAGCTCGCCGATCCAGGACAATCCCAAGCCTGGCGCCGATCAACTGGCGACCATCATTTACACATCCGGCACCACGGGCATGCCCAAAGGGGTGATGCACAGCTTCGGCAATCTGGGGTTCGCCACCACGCGTGGCACTTCGTTGTTCGGCCTCAACGAGTCGGACCGGTTGCTGTCCTACCTGCCGCTATGCCACGTTGCTGAACGTATGTTCGTCGAACTGGCGTCGATCTATACCGGCCAGACGGTGTTTTTCGCCGAGAGCCTCGACACCTTTCTCACCGACCTGAAGCGTGCGCGCCCGACCGCGCTGTTTGGCGTGCCACGCATCTGGACCAAGTTCCAGATGGGCGTGTACAGCAAGATCCCGGCAAAACGCCTCGACTTCCTGCTCGGCCTGCCAATCATCGGCAAACGGGTCGGGCATAAGGTCCTCGCCGGATTGGGCCTGGATGCATTGCGCATTGCGCTGTCCGGCGCTGCGCCGGTGCCGCAGACCTTGTTGCTGTGGTACCGCAAGCTGGGGCTGGACGTGTTGGAGGTCTACGGCATGACAGAGAGCTGCGGCTATTCGCACATCTGCATGCCGGGCCAGAACAAACCGGGCTGGATCGGCAAGCCGTGCCCGGAAGTCGAAGTGCGGATCGCCGAGACGGGGGAGGTCATGGTGCGCAGTGGCGCGACCATGCTCGGCTATTTCAAGGAGCCGGAAAAAACTGCTGAAACCATTACCGAGGACGGCTTCCTGCGCACCGGCGACAAGGGCGAGGAGGACGCAGAAGGCAATCTGCGCCTGACCGGGCGCCTGAAGGAAATCTTCAAGACCAGCAAAGGCAAATACGTGGCGCCGGCACCGATCGAAAATCGCCTGGCCGTGCATTCGCGCATCGAACAGGTCTGCGTGGTGGGCGATGGCTTGAGTGCGCCGCTGGGGTTGTGCGTGTTGTCGGCGGTCGGCCAGCAGGATGCCGGCGGGGTCGGGCGCGTCGGCTTGCATTCGAGCCTGGAAAAACTGCTGGAAGAGGTCAACGGCGCCCTCGACAAGCATGAACAACTGCGGCGCCTGGTGGTGGTCAAGGACAGCTGGGCCGTGGAAAACGGCTTTCTTACGCCGACCTTGAAGATCAAGCGCAACGTGATCGAAGCCGCTTACGGTGGGCGCTTCGAGGAATGGAGCGAGCGCAGCGAAGCCGTGCTGTGGCAGGATTGATCCACGAACAAAACCAACAAGGAAACTCTGCGATGAGCCTGTGGCGCACCACCCCGAACATCGAACAGTTGAACGCAATCCAGAAAAACACCATCGGCGAAGTGCTGGACATCCGTTTCGAAGCATTCGACGAGGAGTCCCTGACCGCCAGCATGGTCATCGATCACCGCACCCATCAGCCTTACGGTTTGCTGCATGGCGGCGCCTCGGTGGTGCTGGCCGAATCGGTCGGCTCCATGGCCAGCTACCTGTGCATCGATGCCAGCAAGTTCTATTGCGTGGGCCTGGAAATCAACGCCAACCATTTGCGCGGCCTGCGCAGCGGCCGGGTGACGGCGGTGGCCAGGCCGATCCACATCGGCCGCACGACCCATGTCTGGGACATTCGCCTGACCAGCGATGAGGGCAAGGCCAGTTGCGTGTCGCGGCTGACCATGGCGGTGGTGCCGTTGGGTGAGGCACCGCCAGCGCGTTAAGGCAAGCTCGAAGCACGGGACCTGAACGCTATCATTGGAAGTGCGTTGTCAGTGGGTATGTCCGGGTGCCCGTTCCACAGGCTGTTCGCCTGGGTGAAGTGGTCCAGCACGAAGTCTGCATCGTCATATCTGAACAATGCGGCGATGCCGCGTTGAACATGTTGCCCCAAATACGTTCGCAGTTCTGTGAGGGTAGCCATTGCAGCAATGGCGCCCATCCGCAGATTGGGGTTGGCAATCGCGCCGGTCAGCGGGGTGGACATGAATGTCAGCGAGGCGGTCAAGCCTGAGCCGGCCGTGCGCGTAGCCCAGCCATACAGCACTTCCAGGCCATTCGGTCTGCTCAATGCATTAGTGCCCCGGGTGAAGGTGCCTCCGCGCCAGGCATTGATAATGACGATGGATACGCCATCAAGACCCTCGACGGCGGCATTGATGGCGACGTCTGACAGGGGCGGAAGCTCTTCGCGAATCATGCCGCCAGCGAACAGCAATCCGCCATAGACGCCTGTGCGCAGGGCACTTGCGACACCTGACGGCGGGAGTGAAAGTCTGGGGCCCAGTTCTGCGCTGATGCGTTGCCCTGTTTCCCGTGTCAGATTGCCGACCGCGCTGGTGATGAGGCTGACGGCTACTGCATTGAGGCTTTCAGGGTTGCTCCAATAGGAATAGAGCGGGGTAGCGGCACCTGCTGCCGCGCCGACCAACCCGCCGATGGCTGCGCCTGCCCACTGCGCAGCGCGGTTGTTGCTGTATCGGGAGGCGATGTTGCTTCCCGCGCCCACCCCCATGGATCCACCCGCGAATGCCCCGACCGTAGCGCCTGCAAGGGTCAGCGCCAGATTGGCGGCGGGGGCAACCGACCGGGCATCCGGATCATCCGTGGACGTGCTTGCCAGCTGCTCCAGTCCTTGTCCTGCAAAGTACCGGACAAAGCCACCGGCCAGGGCACTCACACCGTCGCGGCCAAGCGTCGCGGCGGCTGCACCGAACACCTCTCCCACGGTGATCAGCCCCTGAAGATCCACGTGCCCGATCGGATTGCCATGCACCATGGCATACAGGTTCAACCCATCGGCAATTCCCGCCGGGTCCGCGTTGAGCCAGCGTTGGCACCAGGGTACGTAATAGCGCAACCCGTAGTAGTACAACCCGGTGGCATCCCGCTCTTGACCGCAATAGCGCAGCGTCTTGTAGCTGGCTTCGAGCTTGTTGCGCCCGGTCCACCAGCAGGTCCCGCCGTAGGGGTAGTAACTTTCCCGGGAGATGAGCAGGGCTGTTTTGTCCAGCTCCAGAGCGCTGGAACCCAAATGATCGGTAAAACTGTAGCGATGCTGGTCCTGGGAGATTCCGGCTGGCGGTTCGGCCTGCCAGTGCAGGATTTGCACCGTACAGCGTCCGGCCTTGATCGTCAGGACGTGGAGCGTCTCTTCGGCAGAAATGCGCACTTCCATACCTGGCAAGTATCGTGTTTCGTGGGTGCGGATCAATGTGCCGGTGTAGGCCCGACGGATTTTTCGTTGACGCTGACCAGTGCCGTCGTACACATAGAACTCGCAATCGTCCGGTTCATCTTCACGCACCACCTGATCGACCTGCCGCAGTTGATTGCGCAGATCCCATTGCAGCGTTTGCCCCGGTTGAAGGCCGGTACGGTTGCCATTCGGGTCATGACCGAAGGCGATTTCCTGTTCGTCGGGCAGCTCGCCATTGGCTTTTTCGGGCAGGCTGCGATTGCTGAACCGTGCCACAGCCGTCAGTTCGGTGCGGCTGGCGCTGTCGGCCTGATGCTGCATGATCGTCAGGTTGCCGGCTTCATCGTAGGTGTACAAACGCGTGTAGTTCTCCAGCTGACCGGGGTCGGCAGCGCACTGGAAATCCGGCAGCTGTGGTCCACCCGCCGCGTTGCGTAGTTGCCGGCCACTGGCCTCGATCAGGCGGTAGAGGCTGTCGTAGCGATAGCGACTGACGGGTTCGATGCGCTGGTTGCGATGATAGTGAGTCGCTTCGGCGGCGTCGGTGATGCCGGTGACATTGCCCACCGCGTCATACTCATAAGTCAGATCCTGCAGGGCCGGTTGTCCTGTTACATAGGCTTTGAGGTGTTGCAGTCGACCGTCCTCGGGCCGATAAGTCGCACATGAAACAACGCCGTTTCCCGCACGTTGCAGTTCGATCTGGGCGAAGGCGTTGTACCGGATATCCCGGACCAGTGTCGTTTCATCGGCCGGTCCGGCAAGCTTCACGCGGATTTCGCGCAGTTCGCCTGCGCAGGTATGAATGAACGTTTGCCGGTTGCCCCATGCATCGGTCTGGCTGACAGGCTCGCCGGCGGCGTTGCACTGAAGGCGCGTGATGGCTCGCTCGCTCTCCAGCAAGGCGTCGCGTTCAGGCTCTGATTCGGGCCAGTCAACCAGCCATTGCGGGTCGGCGATGAAGGCGCGGCCGTGTTGCAACGGCGTAGCGTTGAGACTGAACCCGGTGAAGAGCAGGGTGCCGGCGGTGTCGTCGTGCCGAATCAACTGACCGCGCAGGTTTCGGTCGGCATCGGCCTCGGTACTGGCATAGGTGAACCGTGCGATACAACGTTCCGGTCCTTGCCACGCGCGCTCGAAACTGGCGACCGGGCGACACTGGAGATCATAGGCGACGCGACTCTGACTGAGTTTCTGATCCCATCCTTCAACACTTTGCCCATGGGCGCCGCGCAATCCCAGGCGCCAGCCCGCGTCGCTGTTTTGCGCAAGGATGACCGCGTCCGAAAAACTGAAAACGTTCTGCTGATTGACTGCCGTTTGGCCGTCCTGATGTAAACGGAACAGGCGTGGATCACGACTGAGAATGGCGCGACCGGCGCCGTCATATTCCTGCTGAGTGATGCAAGGCTGCGGAGTCGACGCATTCTCGCGCCGCAGATACCCCACACCACGCACGCTCAGCCCGCGAGGGTCAAAAACCTGGATGGCCGGAGTGTTGGCGTGGGTCATCGTGAATGTGCCCATGGCTCGACGAACAGCCCTTCTTATCCACTTGATGCCGGTTGACAGTCAACTGTCAGAAGTAACAGGTGGCGCCCACGGTGGTGCCATAGCCACGGCAGGTCTGTCATCATTCCTGGCAGTTACGGTCATTGCTGCAAGATGTTTCTTTGCGGACAATCAGCCTTTGTTTCGCTCATGGATTTGCAGGTATGTCGCAACAGATCTTTTTCGCCCACGCCAACGGTTTTCCTTCGGGGACCTATGGCAAGTTGTTTGCGGCGCTGGCACCCGAGTTTCAGGTGACGCATCTGGAGCAGCACGCCCACGACCCGCGTTTCCCGGCGGACGACAACTGGTACAACCTGGTGGATGAGCTGATCCATCATCTGCAACAACAGGCCGAGCCCGTGTGGGGCGTCGGTCACTCCTTCGGTGGCGTGTTGCACCTGCATGCGGCCTTGCGCTGCCCCGAGTTGTATCGCGGGGTGGTGATGCTCGACTCACCAGTGCTGACCCGAGCCGATCGATGGGTCATTCGTGCGGCCAAACGCTTCGGTTTCATTGATCGCCTGACCCCGGCCGGGCGCACCCTGGGCCGCCGAGAGGAGTTCGCCGACCTGGACAGCGCCCGCAAGTATTTTGCCGGCAAAACCCTGTTTCGCGGCTTCGACCCGGAGTGCTTCGATGCCTACCTGCAACATGGCTTGCACCGGGTCGACGACAAGCTGCGCCTGCGGTTCGATCCGGCCACGGAAATCAGCATCTATCGCGGCGTGCCGCACACGAGTCCAGGCAGCACCCGCAAGTTGCAGGTGCCACTGGCGGTGGTTCGCGGGCACAACAGCCGTGTGGTGATGCGCCATCACGCCAGTTCGGTCGACCGCCTGCCGTTGGGCGAGTCGTTGACTATGCCCGGCGGCCACATGTTTCCGCTCGAACGTCCCCTTGATACCGCACAAATGCTCAAAGGCCTGTTCCATCGTTGGGGCGGCCGTCGACAACAGGATTGCGCATGAGTCACGTCGTCGAAGAAGTCCGCCTGAGCCTGCCGCACATCGAACTGGCGGCGCACCTGTTCGGGCCTGAAGACGGTTTGCCGGTCATTGCCCTGCATGGCTGGCTGGACAATGCCAACAGCTTTGCCCGTCTGGCGCCGAAACTCAAAGGCCTGCGCATCATCGCCCTGGACATGGCCGGTCACGGTCATTCCGGCCATCGCCCGCCGGGCGCCGGCTACGCCATGTGGGACTATGCCCACGATGTGCTGCAGGTCGCCGAACAGCTGGGATTGAACAAGTTTGCGCTGATGGGACATTCGATGGGCGCGATCGCTTCGTTGATCATCGCCGGATCGATGCCCGAGCGGATCACCCACCTGGCGTTGATCGACGGCATCATTCCACCGACAGACAAGGGTGAAAACGCTGCCGAGCGCATGGGCATGGCTCTGCAGGCGCAACTGGATCTGCGGGAAAAGCGCAAACCGGTCTACGACACCCTCGACCGTGCCATCAAGGCGCGCATGAAAGGGTTGGTGGCGGTCAGTCGCGAAGCTGCCGAACTGCTGGCGCAGCGGGGGCTGATGCCGGTGCCGGGCGGTTACACCTGGCGCACCGACAATCGCCTCACGCTGCCGTCGCCACTGCGCCTGACCACCGAACAGGCCATGGCCTTCGTCCAGCGGATCAAATGTCCAGCAACACTGGTGGTCGCGGCTGACGGCATGCTCGCCAAACATCCTGAATTGCTGGAGCGTCTACCCTTTAGCCGTGTACAGCTGCCTGGCGGCCACCATTTGCACCTCAATGACGAAGCCGGTGCCGATCTTGTCGCAGACTGTTTCAATCGGTTTTTCGCCATTCCTTGACTTGCGCCGGGCAACTGTCGAGGCTTGGCGGGTTGAAAAGGGAGACAACCATGATAGATCTCTACACCGCTGCGACCCCGAATGGCCATAAGGTCTCTATCGTGCTCGAGGAACTCGGCCTGCCCTACACGGTGCATGCCCTGAGTTTCGACAAGAAGGAACAGAAGTCCGCGGACTTCCTCAAGATCAACCCCAATGGCCGGATTCCGGCGATTGTCGACCGTGCCCAGGCCATGCTGATCCGATGAGTCTATCCATGCGTTCATTCAGTCTGCTGGTGCTGTGCAGTTTCAGTCCCTTGTTGTTCGCCGCCGATGTTCCAGGCAGTCAGGACCTGCCGATAGTGCCGCGCATGGTCGACGCGCAGATTGTCGATTATCGCCCCGCCGCCGAGCTGGAGCGGATCTACCCCTTGGGTTCGATCCGCAAGATCAGTGGCCAGTTACGCTTCGACGGTCAGGTCAGCGCTCGCGGCAACGTCACGTCGGTGACCTACGAGTTGCCGCCGGAGCATTCTTCCCTCGAGGCGTTTACCGCTGCCCGTGAGGCTTTACAAAAGCAGGACGCCGGGTTGCTCTTCTGGTGCCAGGCGCGTGATTGCGGCGAAAGCAGCCTCTGGGCCAATGAAGTCTTCGGCAATGCCAAGCTGTACGGCGCCGACGATCAACAAGCCTATCTTCTGCTGCGCCTTGCCGCTCCACGGGAAAACACGCTCGTCGCGCTGTACGGCATTACCCGCGGTAATCGCAAAGCCTACCTGCATGTCGAACAGTTCGACGCTTCGGCACCGCTGGGCGAGTTGTTGCCGACCTCCGCGACTTTGCTGCGTGAACTCAAGAGCACCGGCGAGCTCGATTTTTCCACGTTGAACAGCGCCCCTGACGCGACCTGGCTGCGTTTGATTTCTCGCGGACTGAATCTGGACACCACTTTGCGGGTCAGTATTTCCGGAGCGAACGCCGAAGCCTGGCGTCAGGCCCTGATTACCCAGGGCGTGCGTGCCGCGCGGTTGGAAACCGGCAGTGCCGAAGGCTCTGGCCTGCACATCGAGCTATTGCGCTAGGCTGTACCGGGCGAACGTGCAGGCTGCGTTCGCCTACTCTTTTGCTGACTGACATTTTCGGGATTCTTGATGATCAATAACGATCGCCTGTTGGTGCAGATCCTGCTCGTGGTGCTGTTCGGCGCGAGCTTCTGGGTGATGGCGCCGTTCTGGTCGGCGATGTTCTGGGGCGCGGTCCTGGCATTTGCCAGTTGGCCGTTGATGCGCTTGCTGACCCGTTGGCTCAATGGCCGCGAGTCGCTGGCGGCGGCATTGTTGACGCTGGGCTGGATGGTGCTGGTCGCGGCACCGCTGGTGTGGCTGGGGTTCAACCTCGCCGATCATGTGCGTGATGCCACCGCATTCATCAAGGATGCGCAGGTCGAGGGGCTGCCCGAAGCACCGCACTGGTTGGGGGCGATTCCCCTGGTGGGCGAGCGGCTGGTCGGGATCTGGAACAGCATCGATGAGCAGGGCGCGGCGATGATGGTGTCGCTCAAGCCTTATCTGGGGCAGGTGGGTAACTGGTTGCTGGCGCGCAGCGCGCAGATCGGCGGCGGTATTCTCGAACTGACCCTGAGCATCGTCTTCGTGTTCTTTTTCTATCGTGACGGGCCGCGCCTGGCGGCGTTTGTCCACACGTTGCTGGAGCGGTTGATCGGTCAGCGGGCCGGCTACTACATCGAGCTGGTGGCGGGCACTGTACAGCGGGTGGTGAACGGCGTGATCGGCACGGCGGCGGCCCAGGCGATCCTCGCGCTGATCGGCTTCCTGATCGCTGGCGTACCGGGTGCGCTGGTGCTTGGCATCGTGACCTTCATGCTCAGCCTGATCCCGATGGGCCCGCCACTGGTATGGATTCCGGCGACCGCGTGGCTGGCCTGGAAAGGCGATTACGGGATGGCCATATTCCTCGGCATCTGGGGCACATTCGTCATCAGCGGCGTCGACAACGTGCTCAAGCCGTACCTGATCAGCCGTGGCGGTAACCTGCCGCTGGTCATCGTGCTGCTCGGGGTGTTTGGCGGGTTGATAGCCTTTGGTTTTATCGGCCTGTTCATCGGCCCGACATTGCTGGCGGTGGCCTACAGCCTGTTGATCGACTGGAGCAAGACTCAGGCACGGGTCGAGGATCGCCTGCCCTGAAACCTCCTTGCATCCATCAATGTAGGAGCCGGCTTGCTGGCGATGGCACTTCAAGACCGCCATCGCCGGCAAGCCGGCTCCTGCAATCCGATTCGCGAGCTTTTTGACTCAGGTCGCCACGTTCAGGTGTTTGCCCACGCTCGCCACGTTGTCCAGTGAGTATTGCTTGCTCAGGTTGGCGATCATTTTCTGCAATGCATCGTTGATGCTCGCCTGATCGGTGGTGCTGTCGGTGTTCTGTTCGCGACCGGCCTGCAGGGCCGCCTTGAGTTCGTCACTGCTGACGTCACCGCTGCTATCGCTGTCCAGCGCCTTGAGCAGCGCGGCACTGGTGTCGGTGCTGGTCGACGAATTGCTGCTGGCACTGCTCAGGCCATTACTCAGCTCATCGCTGCTGATAACGCCATCGCCGTCGGCATCCAGCGCGCTGATCAGTGCGTCAGCGAGGTCGGTATTGGGTGCCATATCGCCCGGTGGAGGCGGCGGGGGCGCCATCGTGGCCATTTCTTCGCTGCTCAGGCTGCCACTGCCATCGCTGTCGAGGTCGGTGAAATTCTTGCTCAGGCTGACCAGCAATCCGTCGTCGGATTTCTGCGACAACGCACTTTCGAGTTCATCCTGATCGACCGTACCGTCGGTGTTGCTGTCGAGTCTGGCCAGCAGGTCCTTCTGGAATTGCTGGCTGCGAGCGCTATTGGATGTGCTGTTGGTGCTGGTGTAGTTCGAGTAATTGCTGCTGATGCTACCGATCATCGGGCTCACTCCCTGGAAAGATAAACCGGTGGTGTACCGGCTGATCCAGACTCAAGGGGCGAGTTGTCGCGGGTATGTGGAGTTTGTACCGAGTGGTACACACAAAAAAGTCGCTGAACCTGTGGGTGGCTCAGGTTCGCGGCAGGCGAATCAGCGCTGTCAGGCCACCACCGGGGGTTTCTTCCAGTGTCAGTTGGCCGCCCATTCGTTGCGCGGCTTCGCGGGCAATGGTCATGCCCAGTCCAACGCCACCGGAGTTGCGATTACGCGAGCCTTCAAGGCGAAAGAAGGGTTCGAACACGGCTTCACGTTGTTCGGCGGCGATACCCGGGCCATGGTCGATGACCCGAATCACCAGTTGTTCGCGCTGGTCCTCCAGAGTGATCAGCGCCTGTCCGGCGTAGCGCAGGGCATTGTCCATCAGGTTGTTGATGCAAGAACGCAAGGCCATCGGCTGAACCTGCAGGGGCGCGCAGTGGCCGCTGGCCTGGACGTTTGCGCCCTGGTCCTGGGCGTTTTCGCTCAGGGACTCCACCAGTGCCTGCACGTCCATCCACTGCGGGGCTTCGCTGGTGCGCTGTTCATGCAGGTAGGTGAGGGTGGCGTCGAGCATGCTGATCATGTCGTCGAGGTCCTGGCGCATCTGGCCTTGCAGCTTGTCGTCGTCGATTTTCTCCAGCCGCAGTTTGAGCCGTGACAGCGGCGTACGCAGGTCGTGGGACACGGCGCCGAGCATGCGTGAGCGCTGCTTGACCTGTTCCAGGATGCGCCGCTGCATTTTGTTGAACGTGTGCGCCGCCTGCCGTGCTTCCCGTGGCCCGGACTCTTCCAGTGGCGGGCTGTCGAGGTTTTCGCTCAAGCGCTCGGCCGCATCGCTCAGACGCTGGATCGGTCGACTCAGGAGTTTGGCGCCGTACCAGGCGGCAATGATCAGCGAGACCAATTGAAAGGTGAGCGGCACCAGGGGGCCGCCGAACCATGGCCGTGGTGGCCGCTTCTCGAAGCGCGGGTCCAGTGGCGGACGTGGCCCGTCCAGGCCTTCGGAAAACTCCGCAGGAGGCGGCGGTGGCGGTGGGCCGTAATGATGAAACCAGGCGAACGCCAGCAGGTGCGCGAGGATAATCGCCAGCAACAGCACGCCAAACAGGCGGCCGAACAGCGTATCGAAGCGCCCGCGCATCAGCCGATGTCTCGGGCATCGAACAGGTAGCCCTCGCCGCGAACGGTCTTGATCAACTGCGGAGCCTTGGGATCGTCGCCGAGTTTCTGGCGCAGGCGCGACACCAGCAGATCGATGCTGCGGTCGAAGGCTTCGATCGAACGACCGCGAGCGGCGTCCAGCAGTTGTTCGCGGCTGAGCACGCGACGCGGACGCTCGATAAATACCCAGAGCAGGCGGAATTCGGCGTTGGACAGCGGCACCACCAGGCCATTGTCGGCAATCAGTTGGCGCAATACGCTGTTCAGGCGCCAATTGTCGAAACGAATGTTCGCCCGCTGTTCGCTGCGGTCATCGCGCACCCGACGCAGGATGGTCTGGATTCGTGCGACCAGCTCGCGAGGCTCGAACGGCTTGGCCATGTAGTCGTCGGCACCGAGTTCGAGGCCGATGATCCGGTCGGTCGGTTCGCAGCGGGCGGTGAGCATCAGGATCGGAATGTCCGACTCGGCGCGCAGCCAGCGGCACAGCGACAGACCGTCTTCACCAGGCAGCATCAGATCGAGCACCACCACGTCGAAATGCTCCGCCTGCATCGCCAGGCGCATCGCGGCGCCGTCGGTGACGCCGCTGGCGTGGATGTTGAACCGAGCCAGGTAGTCGATCATCAGTTCGCGGATCGGGACGTCATCGTCGACGATCAGGGCGCGAATGCTCCAGCGTTTGTCGTCGCCTGGCGTTTTTTGGTCGTCGTTCACGGGTGCTGGGGTGTTGTGCATGCGTGCGTTCATCTGCCAGATAGGCTGCCAACCACAAAGATAGGCTGCGAGGTTGTGGTTCCAGCATAGGCGTCCGGCCCTGAGGCGGGAAGTGCTGTTGTAAGGACCCGTTGCGGTTGCCGAGGGTAGCGGGCGCGGGTGTTGCGGGCGTGTCATGTGTGTATCGAACTCGACACAATGGCTTCAGGGGCTAGTCTTGCCTGAGCCGTCTCGACGATTTACCGATCATCGGGTCCCGCAGCGGCGCTGGTTCCGCTACAATGCGCGCCGATTTCGACTTGCCTGAGAGCCCACTCATGTCCGCCTGCCAGACTCCTATCATCGTCGCCCTGGATTTCCCTACCCGTGACGCCGCACTGAAGCTGGCCGATCAGTTGGACCCGAAGCTGTGCCGGGTCAAAGTCGGTAAGGAACTGTTCACCAGCTGCGCCTCGGAAATCGTCGGCACCCTGCGCGACAAGGGTTTCGAAGTGTTCCTGGACCTCAAGTTCCACGACATCCCGAACACCACCGCGATGGCCGTCAAGGCGGCTGCGGAAATGGGCGTGTGGATGGTCAACGTGCATTGCTCCGGCGGTCTGCGCATGATGGCCGCGTGCCGTGAAGTGCTGGATCAGCGCAACGGTCCGAAACCGCTGTTGATCGGCGTGACCGTATTGACCAGCATGGAGCGTGAAGACCTGGCGGGCATCGGCCTGGACATCGAGCCACAAGAGCAGGTGCTACGCCTGGCCGCCCTGGCGGAGAAAGCCGGGATGGATGGCCTGGTGTGCTCGGCCCTGGAAGCCCAGGCGCTGAAAACCGCGCACCCGTCGCTGCAACTGGTAACTCCGGGGATTCGCCCGGCGGGCAGCGCCCAGGACGATCAGCGTCGTATCCTCACCCCGCGTCAGGCGCTGGATGCCGGTTCCGACTATCTGGTGATCGGCCGTCCGATCAGCCAGGCGGCAGATCCGGCCAAGGCACTGGCTTCGGTTGTGGCCGAATTGGCTTAAACACCAACCCTGTAGGAGCGAGCCTGCTCGCGATGGTCGTCAACGATGGCGCGCATATCATGGATAAACGCGGTGTCTTTGAGTTCTTCGCGAGCAGGCTCGCTCCTACAAGGGCTGTGTCAGACCTTCAGTACCAGCTTTCCGAAATTCTCCCCGCTGAACAATTTCATCAGCGTTTCCGGGAAGGTCTCCAGTCCTTCGACGATGTCTTCCTTGCTCTTGAGTTGGCCCTTGGCCATCCAACCGGCCATTTCCTGAGCGGCGCTGGCGTATTGGGCGGCGTAGTCCATCACCACAAAACCTTCCATGCGCGCACGGTTGACCAGCAGTGACAGGTAGTTGGCCGGTCCCTTGACCGCTTCCTTGTTGTTGTACTGGCTGATGGCTCCGCAAATCACCACGCGGGCTTTCATGTTCAGACGGCTCAACACCGCATCAAGGATGTCGCCACCCACGTTATCGAAATACACGTCGACGCCTTTCGGGCACTCGCGCTTGAGGCCGGCGAGGACGTCCTCGTTCTTGTAGTCGATAGCGCCATCGAAACCCAGTTCATCGATCAGGAACTTGCACTTGTCCGCGCCGCCGGCGATGCCGACGACACGGCACCCTTTGATCTTGGCGATCTGCCCGGCGATGCTGCCCACGGCGCCGGCCGCACCCGACAACACCACGGTGTCGCCGGTCTTCGGAGCGCCGACGTCGAGCAGGGCAAAGTACGCGGTCATCCCGGTCATGCCCAATGCGGACAGGTAACGTTCAAGAGGTGCCAGTTTCGGATCGACCTTATAGAAACCTCGTGGCTCGCCGAGGAAATAATCCTGCACACCAATGGCGCCATTCACGTAGTCCCCGACCGCGAACCCCGGGTTGTTCGATGCAATGACCTTGCCTACACCCAAGGCGCGCATGACTTCACCCAGGCCTACCGGCGGGATGTAGGACTTGCCTTCGTTCATCCAGCCGCGCATGGCCGGGTCCAGGGACAGGTATTGGTTTTCGACCAGGATCTGACCCGCCGCCGGTTCGCCGACCGGTACTTCCTGGTAAGTGAATGTCTCGCGGGTCGCCGCGCCAACCGGACGTTTGGCGAGCAGGAATTGGCGATTGGTCAGGGAGGTCATGGGGCAGGCACTCAAAGTGAATGAAGCCTTGTTGATAGCCCGTCAGCGCCGATGCCGCAAGTTCGGCTGATGCGGCGAATGCATGCTGATCCAGTGCAGTGATAGTTGGTACGGAAGTTCCATCACTGCAACTCATGGGGGCCCAACCGGAGTCTTGATAGTGCTGCCGTGTTCAAGACCGTCATGGCTAGACTGGTCCTGCGCGATCTTCCGCTTTCATCTCTTCGAGGACATAACAATGAGCATGACGTTTTCCGGCCAGGTGGTCGTGGTGACAGGCGGGGCCGCCGGTATTGGCCGCGCGACCGCACAGGCATTCGCCGCCGAGGGCCTGAAGGTCGTGGTTGCCGATATGGACGCGGCGGGCGGAGAGGGCACGGTGGAGCTGATTCGTACGGCCGGTGGCGAAGCGACCTACGTGCGCTGCAACGTTACCCTGGAAAGCGACGTAAAAAACCTGATGGATGAGGTGATCAATACTTACGGTCGTCTCGACTATGCCTTCAACAATGCCGGCATCGAAATCGAGAAAGGCAAGTTGGCCGAAGGTACGCTCGATGAGTTCGACGCGATCATGGGCGTCAACGTCAAAGGCGTGTGGTTGTGCATGAAATACCAGCTGCCGTTGCTACTGGCGCAAGGGGGCGGCGCGATCGTCAATACGGCATCGGTGGCCGGCCTTGGGGCCGCGCCGAAAATGAGCATCTACGCAGCCTCCAAGCATGCGGTGATCGGTCTGACCAAGTCGGCAGCCATCGAGTACGCGAAGAAAAAGATCCGGGTCAACGCCGTGTGCCCGGCGGTGATCGACACCGATATGTTCCGTCGTGCTTATGAAGCCGACCCGAAAAAAGCCGAGTTCGCCAACGCCATGCACCCGGTCGGTCGCATCGGCAAGGTCGAAGAGATCGCCAGCGCGGTGCTGTACCTGTGCAGCGATGGCGCGGCGTTCACTACCGGCCATTCGCTGGCGGTGGATGGTGGCGTTACTGCCTTTTAACAAGTGACGCACCGCCGCTCCCGCAGGTTTTTTGGTTTCACAAAGGGATCGGGCAATGTGTTGCAAATGATTAGTTCGAATGTTTTTGGCGGCGTTGTCGCACATGCCTTCGAATACTCCTGTGATTAACTGTTTGTCGCAAAAAAAACAGGAGTTTGCTTGCTCATGGAGTTGAGAATCGACCGACAGGCGCTGGTGCCCGTCGTACAGCAAATTGTCGATGCGCTGACCTGCTGGCTTCAGTCCAGTGGGATGTCGCCCGGTACGCGCCTGCCTTCGGTGCGACAGATAGCTCGGATCAATTTGCTCAGTCAGTCAGCCGTCGCTCAGGCGTGTGAGCGTCTGGTGACGCAGGGAGTGCTGGCGTCAGGCCATGGGCCTGGCTATAGGGTTGCCAATCCGGCATTGGCCACGGGGGCAAGGCGAGAGTCTGCGTGGTTCGAGGGGACGGAGCCCGAGTGTGGGGCTTTGTCGGATGGGTTGAGGCTGGGCTGTGGCGGGCTGCCTGAAAGCTGGCGCGAGACCGACGATTTGATTTACGCGATCCAGCAAGTCAGTCGTACCGATACGGCCAGCCTGTTCAACTACAGCACGCCGCTGGGTTCGCCAGCCTTGCGACAACAGATACTCAAGCGCCTCAGGCAGCTGGACATCCGCGTGCAGGACAACCGGATCATGACCACCGCAGGTGCCAGTCAGGGCCTGGACCTGATTGTGCGGACACTGTTCAAGCCCGGTGATTGTGTGGTCGTGGAGAGTCCCGGTTATCCGGTGTTGTTCGATCTGCTCAGGCTGCACGGCATTCAAATGGTCCATGTGCCGCGAACGCCGCGCGGGCTGGACGTGGAGGCGCTCGAATCGGTGCTGGTCGAGCACCGGCCTCAAGGGTTGCTCATCAATAGCTTCTATCACAACCCCACCGGAACCAGTCTGGCGCCGGTGGTGGCGCGCCGCGTGCTGCAGTTGGCGAGGAGTTTTGGCGTGCAGGTGATCGAAGACGACGTTTATGCGGACTTGCGCAGCGGTTCCGGTACGCGACTGGCTGCGCTGGACGACAGCGTGATTTATGTGGGCAGCTATTCCAAGACCCTCAGCAGTTCGCTGCGGGTCGGTTTTGTGGTGGCCGGTTGCGCAGTCATTGCGCGGCTGGCCGAGGTCAAGATGATCACCGGCATGGGAGCCTCGCGGTTTTGCGAGTCGGTGCTGGCGTGCCTGTTGGCCAATGGTGCCTACGGCAAACTGGTGCAACGCCAGCGCCAACGTTTGAACAACGACCGGCTGGCGGTGCTGCAAATGCTCGAGGACGCCGAGTGGGAGGTTTTCGGCAAGCCGGCGGGAGGCTTGTTCATCTGGGCGCGCTCACAAATGTCGGACTACGATCAGGTGCGGGCCCAGGCGCGGCGTCTGGGTGTATTGCTGTCGTCGAAGACGGCCTTCAACCCCTCGGGTGAAGCCAGTGACTGGCAGCGTATCAACGTGGCCTATGCCTGCGACTCGCGTGCCCGTGCGTTCTTTCAGGCCACTGCTCGGGATCGACCTCAAGCGTTCTGAAAACGACGCTGGCGTAGCTTTTTGCCATTATTCCGGCGCCAGAGCCTTGTGTTGCTACTGGCCCGTTGCGAATCTGCGTCTACAGACTTTGGCAGGGGACTAAGTGCAAATGATTTCGGCCGTGCAAGGACGTTTTGCCAACCTCGGTATGGCGAAAAAACTGGGTGTCGGGTTTGTCCTGGTGCTGTTGTTGACTGCACTGGTGGCAGGCATTGGCGTCTGGTCCCTGCAAACCATCAGTCAGCGCTTCGACGGGCTCAAGCAGATGTCATCGCTCAACAGCGGTTTGCTCAAGGTACGGCTGCTGGAGCAGGAGTACGCCTTGCACGGCAATCCGAAAACCGTCGATGCCCTGCACGAGGGCGTCGATGGTCTGATCGCCCTGGCCAGCCAGCTCAAGGCCGCGTCGGCGGCCAACGTACCGGTGATGAATGATGTCGAACAGTCCCTGGGTGCCTATCGCAAGGCCTTCGACGAGTTTGTCTCGCTCACCCAGGCCAAGGACCTGGCGCTGGAAATGGCCAGTTGGTCGGTGTCCAGCGTGGCCAACAATCTGGATGTACTGCAATCCGGGCTCGCCGATGACGGCGCCTATACGCTCAAGGACTCCGAGGGCAAGGACGGTGCGCAATTCATCGAACAGGCCAGTCAGGTCAGCCAGGTTTCACGCCTGATGCTGCAAGCCATGAATGAAGCGCGCGTGCGTCTGGATCAAAGCCGCAAGAGCGACGACAGCGCCGGGCAGGGCAAGATCGAACAGGCCAGCCAGGCCCTGGCCCAGGCCGAGCAGCTCAAGACCACGGTCAAGGACGAGGGTTACCAGACCGTGCTCAACGAGGTGGCGGGTCATATCGCCAGTTTCAGTGAAAAACTCTCCGAGTACACCGGCCTGCTGGAACAGGAAAAAACCGTCTATCAACAATTGCACCAGCGTGCCGCCCAAGTGGTCGAGCGCGTGGATCAGGCTTATGTCGCGCAAGACCAGGCGATGCAGGCCGAACTGAAAAAGAACTCGATGCTGATCCTGGCCTCTTCCGCCCTGGCGTTGCTGGTCGGGCTGGTTGCCGCGTGGTTCATCACCCGCGTGATCGTGGCGCCGCTGCGCAGTGTGATTCATGTGGCGCAGCAGATTGCCTCGGGGGATTTGAGTGCGACCATTGACGTGACCCGGCGTGACGAAATCGGCCAGTTGATGCAGGCAATGCAGCAAATGGGCGCGGGGCTCAGCCAAATCGTCAGCGGCTTGCAGGCGGGTATCGAACAGTTGGCCAGTTCCGCCCAATCGCTGTCGGCGGTCACTGAACAGACCAACCTCGAAGTCAGTACGCAGAAGGAAGAAACCGAACAGGTCGCCACCGCGATGAATCAGATGACGGCCACGGTGCATGATGTCGCGCGTAACGCAGAGGAAGCCGCCCAGGCTGCGCAAACGGCTGACGGCAAGGTTGAAACGGGTCAGCAGGTGGTGCGCCAGAGCATGGCGCGGATCGAACAGCTGGCGGATTCGGCGTCCTCGGCCAGTTCGAGCATCGAAAGCCTGAGTGCAGAAATCCAGAACATCGGCACGGTCTTGAGTGTGATCAAAAGCGTGGCGGAGCAAACCAACCTGCTGGCGCTGAACGCCGCAATCGAGGCGGCCCGGGCTGGCGAGCAGGGCAGGGGCTTTGCGGTGGTGGCCGATGAAGTGCGCGCACTGGCCAGGCGAACCCAGCAATCGACCGAGGAAATCGAACGCTTGGTCAGCGCTTTGCGCTCGGCGGCGCACTCGTCGGTGCAGCAGATCCAGAGCAGTGGCGAGTTGGTGAAGCTGGCGGTCAGCGATGCCTTGCAGACCGAGAGCGCGCTGGGCAGCATTGCGGCGGCGGTCTCGTTGATCCAGCAGATGAACCAGCAGATTGCCGCGGCGGCCGAGGAGCAGAGCTCGGTGGCTGAAGAGATCAACCGCAGTGTCACCAGCATTCGCGCCAGTGCCGATCAGTCATCGCTGGCAATGCAGGGCAATGCGGCGTCCAGTATCGAGTTGGCACAACTGGGCGTTGAACTGAAGGGTATGGTGGGGCATTTCAGGCTTTGAGTCTTGCGGCGTTAATGGCCGGTGTTGGACTTGAAATGTACCCGGAACCCTGTGGGAGCGGGCTTGCCCGCGATGGCGGCGGGAAAGCCGACCAAGCGTTTGGATGGTGTGTATATCCAATTCTGCGGTAACGGCCACTTATGGTTTCGCCCTTACGGCGACTCACTTTTCCAAACGCCGAAAAGTAAGCAAAAGGCTTTGCCCCGGCGTCCGGCACCTCGCCTAGGCTCGGCGTACCTTCGCTCCGGTCCTGCTCCGTGGGCCCGCCGCCATCGGCCATCCATGGCCGGGGGCGGCTAGCCCGGCATCCATGCCGGGCTGCCCACTGCGCAGAACCTCCACTCAGCCTCCCGAAGGGGCGGGTGGATCAAAATCAAAAACGCTAGGCGAGCTAACGCTCGGCCTGTTGAGTGGTGAAGAGCTACGGGTGTACTCCTCTCAACAGTGTGGGAGCGGGCCTGCTCGCGATGATGGTCACGCAGGCGATGTATTTCCCCCCGGTTGTACTCGCCACCCAAACAAGACACCAAAAAAAAGCCACCTCTTGGTGGCTTTTCTGTTTTCACTGATCAGTCGTAGATCACTTTCTTCTTCCAGTCTGCGTCCGCCTCGACATCCTTGAGGCCTTCGGTCAACTGGTTGACCTCGCCTTCGACCGGTGCAATGCGATCCATGACCTGGTCATTGGCGCGGGCCAGGAGTTTTTCCAGGTACTCCAGTTGCTCGGCGTAGACCTGTGGCTCCTGTTGCTTGCGCAGGTATTGCACGCCGCGTTCGAATGCCAGGCGAGCCTGCCCGGGCTGGTTCTGTTGCAGGGAATGCTGGCCGAGGTTGTTGAAGAACTCGATGTGCAGCAGCACGAGAATGTGGC
Source organism: Pseudomonas sp. S2_H10 (assembly GCF_054668285.1). Classification (NCBI taxonomy): domain Bacteria; kingdom Pseudomonadati; phylum Pseudomonadota; class Gammaproteobacteria; order Pseudomonadales; family Pseudomonadaceae; genus Pseudomonas; species Pseudomonas sp. S2_H10. The sequence goes on along the minus strand of NZ_CP162754.1, from coordinate 2,097,634 downwards.
GCACCTCGCGGATCCAGCGTTTGGCTTCGTTCGGCGCCAGGAAGCCGTCCTGTGCCGCGCGGGTGATCTGGCCGTGCAGGGCTTCGAGCAGGAAGCGCACATCCTTGGCCTTGGCTTCGGTCTGGATCGGTGCCGGCGGATTGTTGACCGGGATCGATTCACCCTGGCCGACAAGGGTTTCCAGTTCGGCGATCCGTGCCTTGAGGTTGGCGCTGGATTTTTCAAGGTTGAGCAGGCGCTGGCAGACGTTCATTTCCAGGCGAGCCAACAACAGTTTAAGTGCCGGGGTCATCAACTGGCCGGGAAAAGTCTCGGTGATTTCGCCGCAGCGTCGCAGGCGATCGTTGAGCTCGATCTTGGTACGGGCCTTTTCCAGCTTGTTGTTTTCCACTACATGGTTCATGTAGCCAATGGCGATCAACAGCGCGATCCCGGCTACTACTAGCAGGGTGATCATGAGTGGCGTCACCGGTAAGACCTCTTTTTAGGGTACGCATGCGAGTTTAGTGGCTTGGCATATGAGCGCCTAGGCCCGCATGACGGGTTGGATCGGACATGCCTGCGCTTATATCGGCCGCAGCCGCGCTTCCATAAATGGTGGCACGCGATATACAGATTGCCATCACTGATGGACTATAACGTCTTGGCGGGTGTCAGAATATAGGCGTCAAACGCCGGGCAGCGGAAAAACCGCAAAGGCGTCCAAAAGCATGGCGAAGTCATTGATTTAAATAAATTTATATCAGGGGGTTGACGACCTCTCAATCCATCCATAGAATGCGCGCCACTTGCAGCGTAAAGCACACAGCGAAACGAAGCAGGGAGTGAATGTTGTAGTGTGTCCCCTTCGTCTAGTGGCCTAGGACACCGCCCTTTCACGGCGGTAACAGGGGTTCGAGTCCCCTAGGGGACGCCAATGCGGGAATAGCTCAGTTGGTAGAGCACGACCTTGCCAAGGTCGGGGTCGCGAGTTCGAGTCTCGTTTCCCGCTCCATTTTTAAACAGCGTTGCTTTCGGGCAGGGCTGAGTGAAACCAGAACCAAGTCTTCGGATGCGGATCTGGGCACCGAAACACACACCATGTGTTCCGGGCAGCGTGTCCCCTTCGTCTAGTGGCCTAGGACACCGCCCTTTCACGGCGGTAACAGGGGTTCGAGTCCCCTAGGGGACGCCATTTGCGGGAATAGCTCAGTTGGTAGAGCACGACCTTGCCAAGGTCGGGGTCGCGAGTTCGAGTCTCGTTTCCCGCTCCATATTTAACAAAAACGCCGCTCATTGAGCGGCGTTTTTGTTTGTCCTCGATTTATGCTCGACGCAAAAATAGGCCCGCCATTCTGACTGGGCGGGCCTTTTGCGTTTCGGGTAATGCTTGCATCGCCCGGTGTTCAGTCCACGTGGTAGTGGACGGACAGCGTGCCTTTCTTTTGCGAAAGAGCGTTGATCGTGACCGCGCCCAAATCTTTCAGGCTGCGAACGTGGGTGCCGCCGCAACCGTAGGCAGGCAGTTCGCCGAAACCGATTTCCCTGGCGCCTTCACGCAGCGAGGTCAGGCGCGGCAGGTCCTGGTCGATCCACTGGCCGATGCCATGCTCGATCGCCTGGGCCTCAACGTCCTGGGCTGAACTGCCCGGCTTGAATTGCACACGGCCTTCCCCAGGCCAGTGATGCGCCTTGATCGGCATCCAGCCCATGGCTTGTACAAAGTGGCCGATCAAATGCCCGGCTGAATGCATGCGCGTATTGAACAACCGGCGCTGCTCGTCGACGCGGATCTGCGTCATCCCGGTTTTTACCGGTTGGTCGACAAAATGAATGATCCGTTCGGGATCCTGCACCACTCGCAGTACCTGGCTTTCGCCGATCCAGCCAGTGTCACAAGGCTGTCCGCCGCCTTGAGGGTGGAACAGGGTAGCGCGCAGTACCACGGCAAATTCGTGTTCGCAGGGGGTGCATTCCAGGACTTCCACGTTGGCCTTGAGCTCATCACTATGGAAAAAAAGGCGCAGCGTCATATTCCAGGCTCGTATTGATAATCTGTTTTTATTATAGAAAGCCTGTAAATGCGTGATAATCCGGGCAAACATCAAAGGACTGTTGCGCTGTGAGCATAAATCTTCCGCTGCCGCTGCTGGGTGAAATGGCGATTTTCGTCAAGGTTGTCGAGACCGGCAGTTTTTCCGAGGCGGCTCGCCAGTTGGGTACTTCGCCTTCGGCGGTAAGCCGGAGCATTTCGCGTCTGGAAAAGGCGCTCGCCACGCGACTACTGCAACGAACCACGCGCAAGTTGCGCCTGAGCGACGGTGGCGAAGAGGTGTTCAAGCGTTGCCAGGAAATGGTCAATGCCGCCCGGTCAGTGATGGAGATCAGTGGTCAATTCACGGATGAGCCCGAGGGCCTGGTGCGTATCAGCGTGCCGAAAGCGGTGGGCCGGATCGTGATCCACCCGCACATGCCGGAGTTCTTGCGCCGTTATCCCAAGGTGGACGTGGAGCTGTTGCTTGAGGACCGCCAGGTCGACTTGATCGATGATCACGTCGACCTGGCGATTCGCATCACCGACCGGCCACCCGCGGGGCTGGTGGGGCGGCAGCTGCTGACCATCGATCATTTGCTGTGCGCCACTCCGCAGTATCTGGCCGAACACGGTACGCCGACTCACCCCCACGACTTGCTCAACCACAGTTGCATCTACCTGGGCGAAACCCCGAGCGATGCGCGCTGGAAATTCAAGAAAGGCAGCAAGACGGTCACCGTCGGCGTGCGTGGACGCTACGCCGCCAATCACACCGGCGTACGTTATGGCGCGGTGTTGCAGCACATCGGGATCGGCAGCCTGCCGTACTTCACCGCACGGCATGCATTGGAGAAGGGCTTGATGGTGCAAGTATTGCCGGACTGGACCTTCCTCGCGTCCTATCACGGCGGTGCCTGGCTGCTGCATTCGCCAACCCGCTACCTGCCGCCCAAACTGCGGGTGTTGATCGATTACCTGGTGGAGTGTCTGGCGAAGGAGCCGACGCTGGGCAAGCCCGGCAAGTCGAATGGGCCGGGCTGGTCGCCATCGGAGTATGAGCTGCCGGAAAGTGACGGCTTGTTCTGAACGAAAAGCAGGTTCTTCACGCAATCCTGGAAAACCGTAGGAGCCGGCTTGCCGGCGATGGACTCGAGTGCGCCGCGTTTACCCAGTCTGCACGCGTCATCGTTGACGTCCATCGCGAGCAGGCTCGCTCCTACAAGGGGCCGCGTGAGCTCCAAACCAAAAAAAGGCCCGCATGTTCAACCATGCGGGCCTTTTTTGCATGACCGATCGGGGATCAGTGCTTGCTGTCCTGGTTCGACAACGCCAGCAGCTGCTTTTCCTGATTCCAGTCGAAAGGTTCGTCGTTCTGTTCGGCTTCGAAGCGCCGCTCTTCCAGGGCCTGGTACAGGTCGATTTCATCATCGGGCATGTAATGCAGGCAGTCACCGGCGAAATACCACAGCAGGTCGCGTGGCACCAGATGGGCGATTTGCGGGTAGCGAGTGATGACCTGGCACAGGATATCCTGGCCCAGGTACTGGCTTTCGATCGGATCGATCGGCAGTGACGCGAGCAGTTCGTCGAAGCGCTCAAGGAACAAGGCATGACTTTCGTCGGGAACCTGCTCGGCCTCACCTACGGCGACCAGGATGCTGCGCAGGTGGTCGAGTAAAACGAGATGATCGGCAACGATGTTGGACACGAGATAAGTCCTCAAGAGCAAAACGGGCGCGGGAGTATAAAGCGCCCGCGCCCGTTTTTACATGTTTGAAGGGATCAGCGGACTTTTCCTGCGGCCAGTGTCAAAGCCTCTTGGTCAAAGTCATCGACATCGATCACCTTGCGCCGCGCCGCCTCGGCTTCACGCAGGGTTTGCGCTTCCACCGGCTGCAGCACGCCAGCCTCGAGCGCGGCATCGATCAGCGACTCGCCGGCCACCGTTTTGACCTGGCCGCTCTTGAGTGCCACATGCAGTTTTTTCTGCAGCGGCTGTGCCGCGCCCAGCAGATCGCAGGCGTGCTGCAATGCGCCGACCGGATCGTTGCTCGCTTGTGGGCGATAGCAGCCCAGAAGCAGTTCCTCCAGGGCCGGGTCGCCCTTGGCGCGGCCGATCAACGCAGCGACTTCGGCTCCGAGTTTGTCCGATGGCCCTTTGTGCCGGCGCCCGAACGGGAACACGATCACCCGCAACAGGCAGCCGACGACTTTGTTCGGGAAGTTGTTCAGCAGCTCATCCATGGCCCGTTCCGCCTGGCCCAGGCTTTCTTCCATGGCCCAGCTCACGAGTGGTGTCATGTACTGCGGTGAGTCGAGGTCGTTGTAGCGTTTGAGCGCGGCCGAGGCCAGGTACAGGTTGCTCAATACGTCACCCAGCCTTGCGGACAGACGCTCCCGGCGTTTCAGTGCGCCGCCCAGCAACATCATGCTGAGGTCGGCGAGCAGGGCGAAAGCAGCCGCCTGGCGATTGAGTGCGCGGAAGTAACCCTGGCTGAGCTTGTCGCCCGGGGTGTGTTCCAAGTGCCCGAAACCGAGATTCAGCACCAGCGTGCTGGCGGCATTGCTCACGGCAAAGCCGATATGTTTGAGCAGCAGGTCATCGAACTCTCTGAGCGCCTGATCCTTGTCTTCACGACCGGCCAGGGCCATTTCCTTGAGGACGAAGGGGTGGCAGCGAATGGCGCCCTGGCCGAAGATCATCAGGTTGCGCGAGAGAATGTTCGCGCCTTCGACGGTGATGAAGATTGGCGCGCCGTTCCATTTGCGCCCCAGGTAATTGTTCGGCCCCAGGATGATTGCCTTGCCGCCGTGCACGTCCATGGCATCGCTGATGCAGTCACGGCCGCGCTCGGTCAGGTGGTACTTGAGAATCGCCGACAGCACCGACGGTTTCTCGCCCAGATCGACCGCGTTGGCGGTGAGCATGCGGGCGGCGTCCATCATCCATGCGTTGCCGCCGATGCGGGCCATGGCTTCCTGAATGCCTTCGAAAGCGGCAATCGGAACATTGAACTGCTCGCGAATCTGAGCGTATTGGCCCGTCACCAGGCTGGTGAACTTGGCCATGCCGGTGCCCACCGCCGGCAGGGAAATCGAACGTCCGACCGACAGGCAATTCATCAGCATCATCCAGCCTTTGCCGAGCATTTCCTGGCCACCGATGAGGAACTCCAGCGGGACGAACACGTCCTTGCCGGAGTTCGGGCCGTTCATGAACGCCGCGCCCAACGGCAGATGCCGGCGGCCGATCTCGACACCGGCGGTGTCGGTCGGAATCAGCGCCAGGCTGATGCCCAGGTCTTCCTTGTCGCCCAGCAGGTGATCCGGATCGTAGGCCTTGAAGGCCAGGCCGAGGAGGGTAGCGACCGGGCCGAGGGTGATGTAGCGCTTTTCCCAATTCAGACGCAGGCCGAGCACTTCCTGACCCTCCCACTCACCTTTGCAGATCACTCCGGAGTCCGGCATGCCGCCGGCGTCGGAGCCGGCCAGAGGGCCGGTCAGGGCAAAGCACGGGATGTCGTCGCCGCGGGCCAGGCGTGGCAGGTAATGATGGCGTTGTTCGTCGGTGCCGTAATGCAGCAACAGTTCAGCCGGGCCGAGGGAGTTGGGGACCATCACGGTGGAGGCGAGGTCGCCGCTGTGGCTCGCCAGTTTCATCGCCACTTGCGAGTGGGCATAGGCGGAGAAGCCCTTGCCGCCAAACTCCTTGGGGATGATCAGCGCGAAAAAGCCGTTGTCCTTGATGAAGGTCCAGACTTCGGGCGGCAGGTCCATGGTTTGACCAAGCTGCCATTCATTGACCATGGTGCAGAGTGTTTCGGTCGGACCGTCGATGAAAGCCTGTTCTTCTTCGTTCAATTGCGCCTTGGGATAGGACAGCAGTTTGCTCCAGTCCGGGCGACCGCTGAACAGTTCACCGTCCCACCACACCGTGCCGGCGTCGATGGCGTCGCGTTCGGTTTGCGACATCGGCGGCAGGGTCTTCTGGAACCAGCTGAACATCGGTGCACTGAACAATTTTCGACGCAGGTCGGGCAGCAGCAGTGGCGCGGCGACGGCGGCGATCAATACCCATAAAACCAGCAGCAACCAGCCCGGCGCGCGACTGAACGCGCCCATCGCCACGACATAGACGGCCACGATGACCAGGGCGGGCAGCGGGGCCATGCGACGGTGGGCCAGATAAGCAATCCCGACCAGCAGAACCAGTATCCACAACAGCAGCATATTCATTCCTCCGTGAAACCAGGGCGAACCAACCCTCGAAGCTTAGACGGCATCCGCAAAAGAGGCTGGTTAGAGCGATGTGATCGGAATCGCGGGGGATCCCGGATGATTTTCCTGCGGCAGATGGCGCCGCACGCGTGGCAAAAGCGTTTGTCGAGCGAGCGGCAAAGCGCCCAATTTTGGCCGAAACGTCGTTATCTCTGTGCTCAAGTGCTCGCTAGACTCGGGGCTTCCCCAGGAGATTGTTCTCATGCACGAGTATCTGAGCCCCGGCCGCTTCATCGATAGTGACCACCCGTCCGTGGTGGAGTTCGCCGAAAAACACCGAGGCGCCAGTCGCGATCCGCTTGAGCAGGCGATCAGTCTCTATTACGCCGTGCGCGAAGCGGTGCGCTACAACCCGTACACCTTCAGTCGCGATCCACAGACCCTGCGCGGCAGTTATGCGCTGGCCGCCGGCGAAAGTTACTGCGTGCCCAAGGCCACCTTGCTGGCCGGTGCCGCGCGGCACTGCGGGATTCCTGCGCGGATCGGCCTGGCGGACGTGCGCAACCACTTGTCGACGCCACGGCTGCTTGAATTGCTCAAAAGCGACATGTTCGCCATGCACGGCTACACCGAATTTTATTTGCAGGGTCGCTGGATCAAGGCGACACCGGCGTTCAACCGCAAACTCTGCGACCTGTTCAATGTGGCACCGCTGGAATTCGACGGGATCAACGACAGCGTTTTTCATCCCTACAACCGCGATGGCGCGAAGCTGATGGAGTACCTGGTCGATCATGGCCAGTTCGCCGACGTCCCTGAAGCGTTCTTTTTCGAGCATCTGGAAAAATGCTATCCGCACCTGTTCGGTGAGCAGCAGCAACCGCTGCTGGGTGATATGCAGAGCGATTTGAGTCGCGCCTGATCCGGCGTATGCTGCCTGCCCACTTACCGAAAAAGAGGCGGTCATGCTGAAGATCTGGGGTCGGAAAAACTCGTCGAATGTCAGAAAACCATTGTGGGCCGCCGAAGAACTGGGACTGGCCTACGAGGCCATCGATGCCGGTGGCGCCTTTGGTGTCGTCGATACGCCCGAGTACCGCGCGATGAACCCCAACGGTCGGGTGCCGGTGATCGAAGACGATGGCTTCGTGTTGTGGGAGTCCAACGCTATCGTGCGTTACCTGATGGCCCGCCACGCCGCTGATACGGCCTGGTATCCGGCGGACCTGCAGACCCGCGCCACCGCGGACAAGTGGATGGACTGGACCACCTCGAGCTTTGCCGGCCCGTTCCGTACGGTGTTCTGGGGCGTATTGCGCACTCCGGCAGACCAGCAGGACTGGGCCGCCATCCAGGCGGCAATCAAGGAATGCGAGACACTGCTGGCGATGGCCGATCAGGCGTTGGCGAACACGCCTTACCTGTCCGGAGACGAGATCGGCATGGGCGACATTCCCCTGGGCAGTTTCATTTATGCCTGGTTCGAGATGCCGATCGAGCGCGCGCCGCAACCCCATCTGCAGGCCTGGTACGCACGGTTGAAACAGCGTCCGGCTTACCAGAAGGCCGTCATGACCGCGTTGACTTAATACTCACTATCGACACGCTTGACTGTACTTGTGTGGCGGCGACAAGCACCATTGTGTCAGTTCGTTGCGGTTGTATTGTGCGCCGCCGCCCATACTTATCCCTTTCTTCCCTTCTTGGTGCGTAAATCAGATATGAGTTCCGCTCTGTCCATCCGGCAGCTAACCAAAACCTACGGCAACGGTTTCCAGGCCCTGAGTGGTATCGATCTGGATGTCGCCGAAGGTGACTTTTTCGCCTTGCTCGGCCCCAACGGCGCCGGCAAATCCACAACCATCGGTATTCTCTCGACCCTGGTGAACAAGACCAGCGGCACCGTGAATATCTTCGGTCACGACCTGGACAAAAATCCTGCGCAGCTCAAGCGCTGCATCGGCGTGGTGCCTCAGGAATTCAACTTCAACCAGTTCGAAAAGACCTTCGACATCGTCGTGACCCAGGCCGGCTACTACGGCATCCCGGCGAAAATCGCCAAGGAACGCGCCGAACAGTACCTGACCCAGCTCGGCCTGTGGGACAAGAAGGACGTGCCGTCGCGTTCGCTGTCCGGCGGCATGAAGCGGCGCCTGATGATCGCCCGCGCGCTGGTCCATGAACCGCGCCTGCTGATCCTCGACGAACCGACTGCCGGGGTGGACATCGAACTGCGTCGCTCGATGTGGAGTTTCCTCACCGAGCTGAACCAGAAGGGCATCACCATCATCCTCACCACCCACTACCTGGAGGAGGCTGAGCAGCTGTGCCGCAACATCGGCATCATCGACCACGGCACCATCGTCGAGAACACCAGCATGAAGCAGTTGCTCAGCCAATTGCATGTGGAAACGTTCCTGCTGGACATGAAGAACACGTTGCAAGTGGCGCCGCAGTTGCTCGGCTACCCGTCCCGCCTGATCGACAGCCATACCCTGGAAGTCCAGGTGGACAAGTCCATGGGCATCACCGCGCTGTTCACCCAGCTGGCACAGCAGAACATCGAAGTGCTGAGCCTGCGTAACAAAACCAATCGCCTCGAGGAGTTGTTCGTGTCCCTGGTGGAGAAAAATCTGTCGAAGGTGGCGGTATGAGTTCCGAGCTGCGCCCCAACCTCATTGCCCTCAACACCATCGTTTACCGTGAAGTCCGGCGTTTCACCCGGATCTGGCCGCAGACCCTGCTGCCACCCGCGATCACCATGGTTTTGTACTTCGTGATCTTCGGTAATCTGATCGGTCGGCAAATCGGCGACATGGGTGGCTTCACTTACATGGAGTACATCGTGCCGGGGCTGATCATGATGTCGGTGATCACCAACTCCTACGGCAACGTGGTGTCGAGTTTCTTCGGCAGCAAGTTCCAGCGCTCCATCGAAGAACTGATGGTCTCGCCGTTGTCGCCGCACACCATCCTGATCGGCTACACCCTGGGTGGCGTGCTGCGCGGGTTGATGGTCGGGATTATCGTGACCCTGCTGTCGCTGTTCTTCACCCATTTGCAGGTGCATCACCTGGGCGTAACCGTTCTGGTGGTGGTGCTGACCGCGACGATCTTCTCACTGCTGGGCTTCATCAACGCCGTGTTTGCGCGCAACTTCGATGACATTTCGATCATCCCGACGTTCGTACTGACGCCGCTGACCTACCTGGGCGGGGTGTTCTATTCGATCTCGCTGTTACCGCCGTTCTGGCAGACCGTGTCGCTGGCCAACCCGGTGCTGCACATGGTCAACGCATTCCGCTATGGCATCCTCGGCGTGTCGGATATCCGCATCAGTATTGCGATTACGTTCATGCTGGTGGCGACCGTGGTGCTTTACCTCGGTTGTGCGCGGTTGCTGGTCAGTGGGCGCGGGATGCGTACCTGACCGTAGGAGCTGGCTTGCCAGCGATGGCGTCAGCCCGGACACCGCAAAAAAAACGGCCTCCCAAAATGGAGGCCGTTTTGCATTCTCACATCCGGCTCTTCTTGCGCCGCTTCCATTGCCTGGCCACCCACCAGCGCCAATACGCCATCACCAGGAAATAGGACAGCGCACCGAGTACCAGCCCCGTGACGACCGAACCCAACAGGAACGGTTGCCACAAGGTCGAGATTTCACCCGTGATCCATTCCCAGGTCAGCGAGTCCGGCAAATGCCGGGCGGGAACGTCCATCAACCAGGCACCGGTCTGGTAGGTGCAGAAGAATACGGCAGGCATGGTGATCGGGTTCGTCAGCCAGACCAGGCTCACGGCAATCGGCATGTTGCCGCGCACGATGATGGCGAGGATTGCCGCCAGCAACATCTGCAGGGGGATCGGCAGGAACGCCGCGAACAGGCCAACCGCCATGGCTCGGGCAACGGAGTGGCGGTTGAGATGCCACAGGTTCGGGTCATGCAACAGCGTGCCGAGAAAGCGTAAGGACTTGTGTTCCCTGATGCTCAACGGATCTGGCATGTAACGTTTGAATAAGCGCCGGGGCATAAGGCTTCTCGGTCGGTCAGGGTGGCAAGTATGTCTGGATTCCATGAACTGCCCATTCAGACTTTGTGACAATTATTAACGGCGTGTGCGCGACGGGCGGGCTAAGCCTTGGAGGGGACTCTCAAGGACGGGCTTATGCGCACAGGGATGATGGCGCTGGCGTTGGGTCTGTTGACCTTGCGTTTTTTACCGGCATTACCGCCGGTCTGGTTGTGGCTGGCGATGCCGGTGGCGGGATTGATGTTGCTGCCGTTCAGGACGTATCCGCTGGCGTTTTACCTGTTCGGCTTGAGTTGGGCCTGCGCGAGTGCGCAGTGGGCGCTGGATGACCGGTTGCCGCCGGCGCTGGACGGGGAGACCCGCTGGATCGAAGGGCGGGTCACAGGCTTGCCCCGGTATGACGACGGTGTGGTGCGATTCGAAATGGCCGACATCGAGTCCCGGCGTACCCGGCTGCCGCGACAAATGCGCCTGGCCTGGTATGGCGGGCCGACCGTGCAGAGCGGGGAGCGCTGGCGTCTGGCAGTCAAGTTGAAGCGTCCGGTCGGGCTTCTCAATCCGCAGGCCTTCGACTACCAGGCCTGGTTGCTGGCGCAACGCATCGGGGCGACGGGGGCGGTCAAGTCAGGTGAACGTCTGGCTCCGGCCCAATGGGCCTGGCGCGATGGAATCCGCCAGCGCTTGATGATGGTGGATGCCCAAGGACGCAGCGGCGCGCTGACGGCGTTGGTACTCGGCGACGGCGCCGGGCTGAGTCGCGAAGACTGGCAGGTATTGCAGGACACCGGCACGGTGCATCTGCTGGTTATTTCCGGGCAGCACATCGGATTGCTGGCGGGCGTTGTGTATCTGCTGATCGCCGGCCTGGCCCGCGTTGGCTGGTGGCCGAGCCGCCTGCCCTGGTTGCCTTGGGCGTGCGGCCTGGCATTCGCCGCGGCGCTCGGTTACGGGATGCTGGCCGGGTTCGGGGTGCCGGTGCAACGCGCCTGCCTGATGCTCGGCCTGGTGTTGTTGTGGCGTCTGCGCTTCCGCCATCTCGGTGCATGGTTGCCGCTGTTGCTGGCACTCAACGGCATTTTGCTGCTGGAGCCGCTGGCGAGCCTTCAGCCTGGTTTGTGGCTGTCTTTCGCGGCCGTGGCAGTCTTGATATTGACCTTCGGCGGCCGGTTGGGCCCCTGGCGTTGGTGGCAAGCCTGGACCCGCGCCCAGTGGCTGATTGCAATCGGCCTGTGCCCGTTGTTGCTGGCCTTGGGGTTGCCCATCAGCCTCAGCGGGCCGCTGGCCAACTTGTTCGCGGTGCCCTGGATCAGTCTGGTGGTCCTGCCACCGGCGTTGCTCGGAACCCTGTTGCTGCCGGTGCCCTACGTGGGTGAGAAATTGCTTTGGCTGGCGGGCGGCCTGATCGACGGGTGGTTCCGGGTGCTGGGGCTGGTCTCCGGTCAGGTTCCCGCGTGGATGCCCACGGCGGTCCCGTCATGGGCCTGGGTAATCGGTGCCATGGGCGCGTTTTTGCTCTTGCTGCCGCGAGGCGTGCCGATGCGTTCGTTGGGGTGGCCGATGTTGTTGATGCTGGTTTTTTCGCCCAGGCCGATGTTGCAGCCAGGCATGGCCGAAGTCTGGCAACTGGATGTCGGCCAGGGCCTGGCGATCCTGGTTCGCACGCGGCATCACACCTTGCTGTACGACGCCGGTCCGCGTTTCGGTGAGCTCGATCAGGGCGAGCGGGTGGTACTGCCGGCGTTGCGCAAACTGGGGGTGAAAGGCGTCGACCTGATGCTCATCAGCCACGCCCATGCCGACCACGCCGGCGGTGCCCGGGCGATTGCCAGGGGCTTGCCGGTGAACCGGGTGGTCAGTGGTGAACCGTCAGACCTGCCTGCGCAGTTGCAGGCCGAGCGCTGTGAAAGCGGTCGGCAATGGACCTGGGATGGCGTCGATTTCCAGCTCTGGCACTGGCCATTGGCCGGCGACAGCAACCAGAACTCTTGTGTCCTGCTGGTCGAGGCCAATGGCGAACGGTTGCTGTTGAGTGGCGACATAGACGCCGCCGCCGAGAGAGCCCTGCTGGGCAGTCCGTTGGCTGTCCCCATCGATTGGCTGCAGGCACCGCACCACGGCAGTCGCAGTTCATCGTCCGGGGCCCTGCTGGATGTCCTGCAACCCAAAGCTGCGCTGATCTCCCGCGGGCAGGGCAATTCCTTTGGCCATCCGCATGCGACGGTGATCGCGCGTTATCAAAAACGCGGAATGGCGATCTACGACAGCGCCGATCAAGGTGCCATTCGTCTGCAACTGGGGCGCTTCGAGGCGCCTTGGTCAATGCGTCAGGAACGGCGTTTCTGGCGCGATCCGCCGCCCCCGGAGCAATAACCGAGCGTTATGAACGCCCAGCCGGATGTGGCATCACGGACTTCGGTGCTTGCACCCCCTATGTTAGAGTGACGCACTTTTTCGAGGGGACTGTCACTGTGTGGGAATTGGTCAAATCCGGCGGCTGGATGATGCTGCCGATCATTCTGAGTTCCATCGCGGCCATGGCCATCGTTGCCGAGCGTCTCTGGACGCTGCGCGCCAGTCGCGTGACCCCGGAGCACTTGCTCGGGCAGGTCTGGGTCTGGATCAAGGACAAACAGCTCAATAAAGACAAACTCAAGGAACTGCGCGCCAATTCGCCTTTGGGCGAGATCCTTGCGGCCGGCCTGGCCAACTCCAAGCATGGTCGCGAGATCATGAAAGAGTGCATCGAGGAGGCCGCGCAACGGGTCATCCATGAGCTCGAACGCTACGTCAACGCCCTGGGCACCATTGCCGCCATGGCGCCATTGCTCGGCCTGCTGGGTACGGTGTTGGGCATGATCGATATTTTCAGCGCATTCACAGGCAGTGGCATGACCACCAACGCCTCGGTACTGGCCGGTGGTATTTCCAAGGCACTGATCACCACGGCTGCGGGCCTGATGGTGGGTATCCCTGCGGTGTTCTTCCACCGTTTCCTGCAACGCCGGATCGATGAACTGGTGGTCGGCATGGAGCAGGAAGCGATCAAGCTGGTCGAGGTGGTGCAGGGCGACCGTGATGTGGACCTGTCCGGGAGCAACGCGTGAAATTCCGCCGCAAACCACGGGAAACGGTGGACATCAACCTCGCGTCGCTGATCGACGTGGTGTTCATCCTGCTGCTGTTTTTCGTCGTGACCACCACCTTCACCCGTGAAACCCAGCTGCGCGTCGATCTGCCGGAAGCGGTCAGCGGCACGCCTGCCGATGATCAGGGCAAGGCTTTGGACATCACCATCAGTGCCGACGGTGTGTTCTCGGTGAACAACCAGATCCTGCCGAAAAGCGACCTGGCCTCGCTGATGGACGCACTGCAAAAGGAAGCCAACGGCGACACCAACCGGCCGCTGTCCATCAGCGCTGACGGCAAAACTGCGCATCAGTCCGTGATAACTGCCATGGATGCGGCCGGCAAACTCGGTTTCAGTCATTTGCGCATGACCACCATCGAGGCGGCGCCTCCCGCGCCCTGATGGCCATGTCCGATCGATTGCTCGCCGCGTGGTACGCAGGTCATCCGGCCCTGAAGCTGTTGCAGCCACTGGAATGGCTGTACCGGCGCGTGGTGATGAACAAGCGCAAGCGCTTTCTGGCGGGCGAGGGCGAGATCTATCAGCCGCCGGTGCCGCTGATCGTGGTCGGCAACATCACCGTGGGCGGCACCGGCAAGACGCCGCTGATCCTGTGGATGATCGAGCACTGCCAGCGCAGCGGCCTGCGGGTTGGCGTGGTCAGCCGCGGCTACGGCGCCAAACCGCCGCAATTGCCATGGCGGGTTGAAGCTGAACAAAGCGCCGACATCGCCGGCGACGAGCCGTTGCTGATTGTCCAGCGCACGGGCGTGCCGCTGATGATCGATCCCGATCGCAGCAACGCCGTCAGGGCGTTGCTGGCCAGTGAGCCGTTGGACCTGATCCTGTCCGACGACGGCATGCAGCACTACCGCCTGGCCCGCGACCTGGAGCTGGTGCTGATCGACGCCGCCCGGGGCCTGGGCAACCGCCGTTGCCTGCCTGCCGGGCCATTGCGCGAGCCGGTCGAGCGCCTGCAAAGCGTCGACGCGGTGCTCTATAACGGGGCTGCGACCGACCGCGAGGATGGATTTGCCTTTCAGTTGCAGCCCACCGCACTGGTCAATCTGCGCAGCGGCGAACGGCGCTCCCTCGAGCATTTTCCCGGCGGCCAGGCCCTGCACGCGGTGGCCGGCATCGGCAATCCGCAACGTTTCTTCAAGACCCTCGAAACGCTACACTGGCAGCCGGTTCCACATGCGTTTGCCGACCACGCCGAATACAGCGTGCAGGCTTTGAATTTCACGCCGTCGTTGCCTTTGGTGATGACGGAAAAGGACGCGGTGAAATGCCGTGCCTTTGCCGCCGCCGACTGGTGGTACCTGGCGGTCGATGCCGTGCCGTCACCGGCCTTCGTGGCCTGGTTCGACACACAGCTGATGCGCCTGCTGCCGGCTCGTTTGTTGCCTTAACTCCGTTTTTTCCAGGGAATGCACATGGACACCAAATTGCTCGATATCCTCGCTTGCCCGGTCTGCAAAGGCCCGCTCAAGCTCAGCGCCGACAAGACCGAGCTGATCAGCAAGGGCGCAGGCCTGGCCTACCCGATTCGCGATGGCATCCCGGTGATGCTCGAATCCGAAGCGCGCACCCTGACCACCGACGAGCGCCTGGATAAATGACCACAGCCTTTACCGTCGTCATTCCATCGCGTTACGCCTCCACCCGCCTGCCGGGCAAGCCGCTGCTGCTGATCGCCGGCAAGCCGATGATCCAGCATGTTTGGGAACAGGCGAGCAAAAGCAGTGCCGCGCGAGTGGTGGTTGCCACCGACGACGCGCGCATCGTCGAGGCCTGCAATGGCTTTGGTGCCGAAGTGGTGCTGACCCGCGAGGATCACAATTCCGGCACCGATCGCCTGGCCGAAGTCGCGATGAAGCTGGGCCTGGCGCCCGATGCCATCGTGGTCAACGTCCAGGGCGACGAACCGCTGATCCCGCCGAGCGTGATCGATCAGGTCGCCGCCAACCTGGCCGCCCACGCGCAAGCGCGCATGGCCACCCTGGCCGAGCCGATCGAAGACGCGCAAACCCTGTTCAATCCCAACGTGGTCAAGGTCGTCAGCGACCTCAATGGCCTGGCGTTGACGTTCAGTCGCTCCACCTTGCCCTGGGCGCGGGATGCTTTCGCCGTGAACCCTGAGCAGTTGCCGGAAGGTGTGCCGTACCGCCGCCACATCGGCATCTATGCCTACCGCGCCGGTTTCCTGCAGGATTTCGTCAGCTGGGGCCCCTGCTGGCTGGAAAACACCGAGTGCCTGGAGCAGCTGCGTGCCCTGTGGCACGGCGT
Source organism: Pseudomonas sp. S2_H10 (assembly GCF_054668285.1). NCBI lineage: Bacteria > Pseudomonadati > Pseudomonadota > Gammaproteobacteria > Pseudomonadales > Pseudomonadaceae > Pseudomonas > Pseudomonas sp. S2_H10. The sequence goes on along the minus strand of NZ_CP162754.1, from coordinate 2,081,955 downwards.
GCGGATCCACGTGGCCGACGCACTGATTGCGCCGCCCGCCGGCGTCGATACCGCTGAAGACCTTGAGCGCGTTCGTCGCCTGCTGGAGGCGTGATGCGGGTTCTGTTTGTCTGCCTGGGCAACATCTGCCGCTCTCCCACGGCCGAAGGCGTGCTGCGGCACAAGCTGCGTGAAGCGGGGCTGGCCGATCAGGTCGAAGTCGCCTCCGCCGGCACCGGCGACTGGCATGTCGGCAAGGCGCCGGACAAGCGCAGCCAGGCCGCGGCAAAGCTGCGCGGTTATGATTTGTCCGCCCAGCGCGCGCAACAAGTCAGCCGCGCCGATTTCGCCACCTATGACCTGATCCTGGCGATGGACAACAGCAACCTGCGCAACCTCAAGGCCCTGCAACCGGCCAAGGGCAAGGCAGAGCTTGATTTGTTCCTGCGCCGTTATCAGTCGCCAGTCGATGAAGTGCCGGATCCGTATTACGACGGCGACCAAGGCTTCGAGCAGGTGCTGGACCTGATCGAGCACGCCAGCGATTTGCTGGTGATCGAATTGAAGGGACGGTTATGAGTTTGCAGGTCAGGTCGCAGGTTTCGCTCAAGCCGTTCAACAGCTTTGGCGTGGATGTCCAGGCGCGGTTGTTTGCCGAGGCCCATAGCGACGCCGATGTGCGTGAAGCCCTGGCCTATGGGCTGGAGCACAAGGTGCCGGTACTGGTGATTGGCGGCGGCAGCAACCTGTTGCTGACGGCGGATATCGATTCACTGGTGCTGCGCATGGCCACTCGCGGGATTCGCCTGCTCAGCGATGACGGCAGCAAGGTGGTGATCGAAGCGGAGGCGGGCGAGCCCTGGCATCCGTTCGTGCAACACACGCTGGCGGCGGGGTTGTCCGGCCTGGAAAACCTCAGCCTGATTCCCGGCACCGTCGGCGCGGCGCCAATGCAGAACATCGGCGCCTACGGGGTCGAGATCAAGGACGTGTTCGCCGGCCTGACCGCCCTCGATCGACAGAGCGGCGAACTGCGCGACTTCACGTTGCAAGAGTGCAACTTCGCTTACCGCGACAGCCTGTTCAAGCAGGAGCCTGGGCGCTGGTTGATCCTGCGCGTGCGTTTTGCCCTCGACCGCGGCGCTCATCTGCATCTGGAATACGGACCGGTGCGTCAGCGCCTGACCGAACAAGGCATCGAGCATCCGACCGCCACCGATGTCAGCCAGGCCATTTGCAGCATCCGCAATGAAAAGCTTCCGGACCCGGCCGTACTCGGCAATGCCGGCAGCTTCTTCAAAAACCCCCTGGTGTCGGCAGCGCTGGCGGCACGGCTCAAGGGCGAATACCCGGACCTGGTGGCCTATGCGCAACCCGACGGGCAGATGAAACTGGCTGCCGGCTGGTTGATCGAGCGGGCAGGGTGGAAGGGTTTTCGTGAAGCCGACGCGGGTGTTCACAAGCTGCAGGCGCTGGTGCTGGTCAACTACGGCGGCGCAACGGGCCTGCAATTGCTGAACCTGGCGCAACGTATCCAGAAAGACATTTCGGAGCGTTTCCATGTCGACCTGGAAATGGAACCGAACCGGTATTGAGCTAAGCTTTCAGGACGGATCAAAAAGCCCTGCACGATGTTTATCGTGCAGGGCTTTTTTTTGGCTTTCTCTGGTTTGGAGATCATTTCATTTTCGACCAAGACGCGGTCTCTTGTAGGAGCCGGCTTGCTGGCGATGGTCGTCAACGATAACGCGTATAACCCGGATAAAACGCGGCGCACTGGAGTCCATCGCCGGCAAGCCGGCTCCTACAGGTATTGCGGTGTTTCCCGGAATGTTAATGCTCGGTTAACTTAGTCGGCTAACGATGCCCACTCCTGTTTCACCAAAGGCCCGGTGCAGACGTCTGCGTCCGCACAAGAGAGCCTATTAGCCTGAGTCGATCTGCGTGCGACCCTACGTCGCAAAGCCTGAGATCCAGCGGCAGATTGCTCGACCCCATAACTCAAGAAATATGCGGGCGTGCCCATGATTACCCTGAAGCTCAATGGTCAAGACCATCAACTCGACGTCACCGAGGACATGCCGCTGCTCTGGGCGATCCGCGACGTGGCCGGTTACAACGGCACAAAATTCGGCTGCGGCATGGGCCTGTGCGGCGCCTGCACCATTCATATCGAAGGGGCTCCGGCACGCAGTTGCATCACGCCCATCGGTTCCGTCATCGGGCAGAATGTCAGCACCATCGACAACCTGCACGCCGACCCGGTCGGCAAAGTCGTGCAGCAAGCCTGGCTCGACACGGCGGTCGCCCAATGCGGCTTCTGCCAGGGCGGGCAGATCATGTCGGCGACAGCGCTGCTCAAGACCCATCCGAACCCGAGCGACGAGCAGATCGAAGAAGCCATGGTCGGCAACATCTGCCGCTGCGGCACCTACAACCGCATCAAGACCGCCATCCGCCAGGCCTCCACCCACCTGAAGGAGGTCAAGGCATGAACCGCTTACTGAATGATTTCGCCCTGAGCAACCTCAGTCGCCGTGGCTTTCTCAAAGGCGTGGGCGCCACCAGTGCGCTGGTATTGGCGGCAAGCTGGGGCTGGCAAGACGCTTTTGCCGAGGACAAAGAGAAAAAGTTCGGCGCCGACGGCATGCCGCACGGTTGGGTCGACGACCCGAAAGTCTATGTGAGCATCGCCGCCGATGGCACGGTAACCGTAATCTGCAACCGTTCGGAGATGGGCCAGGGCGTGCGCACCAGCCTGACCATGGTGGTGGCCGATGAACTGGAGGCCGATTGGGCTCGGGTCAAGGTACAGCAGGCCCCCGGCGATGAAGTACGCTTCGGCAACCAGGACACCGACGGCTCGCGCAGCATGCGCCATTGGTACGAGCCGATGCGTCGTTGCGGGGCGGCTGCACGCGCAATGCTGGAACAGGCCGCCGCTGATCAGTGGAAAGTGTCGGTCGGCGAATGCCATGCGCAACTGCATAAAGTCATCCATAAACCCTCGGGCCGCGAACTCGATTATGGCGCGCTCGCCGCCGCTGCCGGCGCCTTGGCCGTGCCGGCGCGTGACAGCCTGAGGCTCAAGCAGCCCTCGGAGTTTCGCTACATCGGCAAGGAAGGCACCAAGGCCATCGATGGTGAGGACATCGTCAATGGCCGTGCGGTGTACGGCGCCGACGTGCATTTCGACGGCATGCTCTACGCGACCATTGCGCGGCCCGCGGTGTATGGCGGCAAGGTCAAGAGCTTCGATGGCAGTGCGGCGATGAAAGTCCCCGGCGTGGTCAAGGTGCTGCAGATCGAGAGCCGGCCCTTGCCTTCGGAGTTTCAACCGCTCGGCGGTATCGCCGTGGTGGCGAACAACACCTGGGCGGCGATCAAGGGCCGCGAGGCGCTGAAAATCGAGTGGGACGACGGCCCCAACGCCAGCTACGACTCCATCGCTTACCGCAAGGAGCTCGAAGCCGCCTCGCTCAAACCCGGCAAGGTGGTGCGCAATACCGGCAATATCGATGAGGCCATGAGCAGCGCCGACAGCACGCTGGAAGCCTCCTATTATTTGCCGCATTTGTCGCAGTCGCCGATGGAACCGATGGTCGCCATTGCGCGGTTCAAGGACGGTGCGTGTGAAGCCTGGGGCCCAAGCCAGGCGCCGCAGGTCACCCGGGAGCGGATCGGTGAGCGCCTGGGCCTGCCGTTCGACAACGTCACGTTCAACGTGACCCTGCTGGGGGGCGGGTTCGGACGCAAGTCCAAGCCTGACTTCATCATTGAAGCCGCCATCCTCGCCAAGGAATTTCCCGGCAAGGCGGTGCGGGTGCAATGGACCCGCGAAGACGACATCCACTGTTCCTACTTCCATACCGTTTCGGCCGAATACCTCAAGGCCAGTCTGAACAAGGACGGTCTGCCGTCCGGTTGGTTGCACCGTACGGTGGCGCCGAGCATCACCGCATTGTTTGCGCCGGGCATGAACCATGAGGCAGCGTTCGAGCTGGGCATGGGATTCACCAACATGGCGTATGCGATCCCCAACATTCGCCTGGAAAACCCCGAGGCAACGGTGCACACCCGGGTCGGCTGGTATCGCTCGGTGTCGAACATTCCCCACGGCTTCGCGATCCAGAGCTTTATCGATGAACTGGCGCACAAGGCCGGGCAGGATCCGCTGAAGTATCAGGTCAGATTGCTCGGCCCGGACCGCAAGATCGATCCGCGCACCTTGAGTGAAGAGTGGAACTACGGCGAATCCCCCGAGCGTTATCCGATCGATACCGCGCGCCTGCGCACGGTACTGGAGACCGCCGCCAAGGCCGCCGGTTGGGGGCGTGAACTGCCCAAGGGCCGCGGCTTGGGCCTGGCGGTGCATTACAGCTTCGTGACATATGTGGCGGCGGTGATCGAGGTGGAGGTCAAGGACGACGGCACGCTGGTGGTGCACAAGGCTGACATCGCCGTCGATTGCGGGCCGCAGATCAACCCCGAGCGGATTCGCGCGCAATTCGAAGGCGCCTGTGTCATGGGCCTGGGGAATGCGGTGCTGGGGGAAATCAGCTTCAAGGACGGCAAGGTCCAGCAGGATAACTTCCATATGTACGAGGTGGCGCGCATGTCCCTGGCGCCGAAAGAGGTGGCCGTGCATCTGGTGACGCCGCCGGGCGACGTGCCATTGGGTGGTGTGGGTGAGCCGGGCGTGCCACCGATTGCGCCCGCCCTGTGCAATGCGATCTTTGCCGCCACCGGCAAGCGCATTCGCAATTTGCCGGTTCGTTATCAACTGTCGGGCTGGCAGAAGGCCGAAGCCTGATGGACAGCGCCGATCTGAACGTCCTGCGCAGCGTGTTGTCATGGCATCGCGCCGGCCAGCGGGTGGTGTTGTACAGCGTGGTCGAAACCTGGGGCACGGCGCCCCGGGCGCCCGGCGCCATGCTCGCCCTGCGCGAAGACGGCATGGTGATCGGTTCGGTCTCGGGCGGGTGTGTCGAAGATGACTTGATCGCCCGGCTGCACGACGGGCGCCTCGCGCGCGACGGGCCGCCGGTGCAATTGATCACCTACGGCGTGACCCGCGAGGAAGCCGCACGTTTCGGCCTGCCCTGCGGCGGCACCTTGCGTTTGACCGAGGAGCGTATCGACGATGGGGACTGGGTCGAGCATTTGCTCGCCCGTTGCGAGGCCCATGAAATCGTCGCCCGTGAACTGAACCTGGCCACCGGCAAAGTGCTTTTGCAGCCGGCCGGTAAAGCTGACGTGTTGACGTTCGACGGCCAGACCTTGCGGGCGATCTACGGCCCGCGCTGGCGCTTGCTGTTGATCGGCGCGGGGCAACTGTCGCGTTATGTGGCGGAAATGGCCCGCCTGCTGGATTTCGAGGTGCTGATTTGCGATCCGCGTAGCGAATTTGCCTATGGCTGGGAAGAGCAGCACGGACGATTCGTTGCAGGCATGCCGGATGACGCGGTATTGAGTATCCACACCGATGAGCGCACGGCCATCGTGGCCTTGACCCATGATCCGCGTCTGGACGACATGGCGCTGCTCACCGCCCTGGATTCCGGGGCGTTCTACGTCGGGGCGCTGGGTTCGCGGGTCAACAGCCAGAAGCGCCGGGAAAACCTGGCGCAGTTGGGGTTGGCGCAATCGACGATCGATCGCTTGCATGGTCCGATCGGTTTACATATCGGCAGTCATAATCCGGCGGAAATTGCCTTGTCGCTCATGGCGGAAATCGTCGCGGTCAAAAACGGCATCGAATTGAAGCAGAAGAAAGTCTTGCAGGAGAGGGTATGAGCAAGTCAATTGGCGTCATCGTGCTGGCGGCAGGGCAGGGCAGTCGGTTTCGTCAGGTGGCGGGCGCCGAAAAGGATAAATTGCTGGCCGATTGCACCGGTCGCGATGGTGCGGTGCGGTCTGTCATCGAACACACATTGGTCAATCTGCCGGTCGCACTGGACAAGCGCGTATTGGTGACGACCGCTGACCGTCCGCAAGTGGTTCGCATGGCTCAGGCCTATGGCTGCGAGATCGTGCTGATCGAGTCGACGGGTATGGGCGACAGCATTGCCGCCGGGGTCGCTGCCTGCAAGCAGCTCGATGGCTGGCTGATGGTGCTGGGGGATATGCCGTTCATCCTGCCGTCCAGTATCGAACAAGTGGTGGCGGGTATTGGCGATGACCGTATCAGCGTGCCAGTGCAGGGCGGTGAGTATGGGCATCCGGTCGGGTTTGGGCGGGACTTCGCGGCGGGGTTGATGGCGCTATCGGGGGATCGTGGCGCCAAACCGTTGTTCGCCGAGGGGCGGGTGATTGAACTGATCGTGGATGATCCCGGCGTGTTGTGGGATGTGGATGTACCTGACGCGTTGAATTTCAGGTCCGCTTAGCTCACCTGTAGGAGCGAGCCTGCTCGCGATAGCGGTGGATCAGCTAGCATCAATGTTGAATGTGATTCCGCTATCGCGAGCAGGCTCGCTCCCACAAGGGATTGCTGTGAAGTCCGGACATAAAAAAAGCCCCGCCTGGATCACCAGGCGGGGCTTTTTAGTGGCCGATGGAATCAGACGAGAGGTTTAGGCTCGTGCTCTTTTTCCTCGGCTTGCTCGTGTTGCTCTACCGCTTCCTGAACGGAGCGCGGCGCTTCGTGGATCACCGACTCAACCGGCTCGGCAGCCACTTCGGCGGCCGCTGCAGGTTCGGCGGCGACAACCGCTTCAACCGGAGCAGCAGCGGCAGCCAGTTCAGCTTCCTTCTGCAGACGCTCGGCTTCACGCTTGCGACGACGCACTTCACGTGGGTCGTTAGGCGCACGGCCACTTGGCGTCAGGGCGCTGGCAGGAGCAGCTTCGACTTCCGGAGCCGGTGCTTCGGCAACGACCGGCGCATCAACGACTGGCGCTTCAACCACCGGCGCTGGAGCCGGCTCTGCAGCAACAACCACTGGCTCGGAAACCATGGCTTCAGCCACTTGGGTCTCGACAGCTGGCGCTGGTGTTTCAGCGACAGCCGGCTCGGCTACCCAGTTGAAGGCCGTTTGCTCTTCACGCACTTCGCGAACGGTTTCAGACACGCTTTCGACGACGGCTTCTGCTGCCTGGGCAGGGGCTTCAACCACTGGAGTCGGCTCGGCGGCAGCTTCAACGACAGGTTGTGCTTGCGGCGCTGGCGCTACTTCGATTTCCGGTGAGGCGGTGATTTCGACCGGCGTGGTCGCTTCAACGGCTGGCGCTTCGACTGGAGCAGTTTCCAGGGTGGCGGCAGTGGCGCGTTCGGCTTGCACATTGGCCTCAGCTTCGGCTGGAGCACTGATCACGCTGCTGGCAACGGCTGCGGTCACAGCCAGGCCGGCGGCGAGATCGGCAGTGCTTGGCGCTTCAGCGTTTTCGCCGGACTCGGACTCTTCCGTACCTTCGATCACGTTGCCATTGGCATCACGCTGACGCTCGCGACGGTTGCTGCGGCGACGCTGGCCACGGGAGCGGCGACGTGGACGATCGCCTTCGGCGCCTTCCTGACCGTCTTCCTGCGCTTGTTCTTCGCTGGTGGCCAGCTCTTCTTCGGCAGCGGCGGCAGCAGCTTGCTCGGCACGTGGCTGACGTTCTTCACGCGGTGGGCGTGGCGCGCGTTCTTCACGTGGCTGGCGAGCCGGACGCTCTTCAGCCGTTGCGGTAGCGGTATCAGCAGCGACAGCGGCAGCGGCCGGGGTGGCATCCAGAGGCTCGCGCAGTTCACGAACGCGTTCTTCGCGCTCGCCACGTGGCTTGCGGTCTTCACGCGGGGCGCGCGGTGCACGTTCTTCACGTGGAGCGCGTGGTGCGCGTTCTTCGCGGGCGACTGCCGGGGTTTCTTCACGGGTCTCGCGAGGCTCGCGCACTTCGCGTGGCTGACGCTCTTCGCGCGGCTCACGTGGAGCACGTTCTTCACGCGGTGCACGTTCTTCGCGAGGCTTGCGCTCTTCATCGCGGCGACCGTTACGGTTGCGGCTCTGCTGGCGACCGTTGCGACGCTCTTCGTTACGGGCCGGGCGCTCGGTGGTCGCAGGCTTTTCAACCACGGCCGGAGCAACAGGCTCTTCCTTGGTGGCGAACAGGCTCACCAGCGACTTCACCAGGCCTTTGAACAGGCTTGGCTCCGGTACGGCGACCGGGGCAGGGGCCGGAGCGGCGACTTCGGTCGGAACCGGAGCGTTGGCGCGGGCCGGAGCGGTCTTGACCGCGGCTTCCTGGCGAACCAGGGTGCGGGTCGCGGCGGCAGGCTGGACTTCTTCGACTTCGGCAGCGGCAGCGGCGATTTCGTAGCTGGACTGGTTGGTCGCGGCTTCCGGGCTGTCATCACGCAGGCGCTGAACTTCGAAGTGCGGCGTTTCGAGGTGATCGTTCGGCAGGATGACGATACGGGCACGGGTGCGCAGTTCGATCTTGGTGATCGAGTTGCGTTTTTCGTTGAGCAGGAACGCAGCCACCGGGATCGGCACTTGTGCGCGAACTTCGGCGGTACGGTCTTTCAGGGCTTCTTCTTCGATCAGGCGCAGGATCGCCAGGGACAGCGATTCAACGTCACGGATGATGCCGGTGCCGTTGCAACGCGGGCAGACGATGCCGCTGCTTTCGCCCAGGGACGGACGCAGGCGCTGACGGGACATTTCCAGCAGGCCGAAGCGCGAGATGCGACCGACTTGCACGCGAGCGCGGTCGGCTTCCAGGCATTCGCGGACTTTCTCTTCCACGGCGCGCTGGTTCTTGGCAGGGGTCATGTCGATGAAGTCGATGACGATCAGGCCGCCGATGTCGCGCAGGCGCAACTGACGGGCGATTTCTTCGGCGGCTTCAAGGTTGGTCTGCAGTGCGGTTTCTTCGATGTCGCTGCCTTTGGTGGCGCGCGCCGAGTTGATGTCGATGGACACCAGGGCTTCGGTCGGATCGATCACGATGGAGCCGCCGGAAGGCAGTTCGACTACGCGCTGGAAAGCGGTTTCGATCTGGCTTTCGATCTGGAAACGGTTGAACAGCGGGACGCTGTCTTCGTACAGCTTGATCTTGCTGGCGTACTGCGGCATCACCTGGCGGATGAAGGTCAGGGCTTCGTCCTGGGCTTCGACGCTGTCGATCAGCACTTCGCCGATGTCCTGGCGCAGGTAGTCGCGGATCGCGCGGATGATCACGTTGCTTTCCTGGTAGATCAGGAACGGCGCGGCGCGGTCCAGCGAAGCTTCCTTGATGGCGGTCCACAGTTGCAGCAGGTAGTCGAGGTCCCACTGCATTTCTTCGCTGCTGCGGCCAAGGCCGGCAGTGCGCACGATCAGACCCATGTCGGCCGGGGCTACCAGGCCGTTCAGCGCTTCACGCAGTTCGTTGCGCTCTTCGCCTTCGATGCGACGGGAAATACCGCCGGCACGCGGGTTGTTCGGCATCAGCACCAGGTAACGACCGGCCAGGCTGATGAAGGTGGTCAGGGCGGCGCCCTTGTTGCCACGTTCTTCTTTTTCGACCTGAACGATGACTTCCTGGCCTTCGCTCAGGACGTCCTTGATGTTGACGCGACCTTCCGGGGCTTTCTTGAAGTATTCGCGGGAGATTTCTTTGAGGGGCAGGAAGCCGTGGCGCTCAGAGCCGAAATCGACAAAGGCAGCCTCGAGGCTTGGTTCGATGCGAGTAATCCGGCCTTTATAGATGTTGGCCTTCTTCTGCTCGCGTGCACCGGATTCGATGTCCAGGTCATAGAGGCGCTGGCCATCTACCAGTGCAACACGCAACTCTTCGGGTTGAGTTGCGTTAATCAGCATTCTTTTCATGTAGTACCGTCGGTTTCCGGGCTGCCGGAAACGGCGTTCGGCACACACGACTTCTCACGGTCGGTGTCAGGTGCGTCGGGAGTGGTTGGCCATTTCCCGTGTCCAGCGAAGTCCGGCCAATGTGGGCCTTCATCGCGACGTACGCGTCCTGCTTGCTGTGGCTACTTAAGCACTCAGTCAGGAGGAGGAATCAACCAGCGGCTGTGGACGAGATGAAGCGTCTTGAGAAAACCTGTTGCTACACAGTCCGGCGGTTGTGCATCTCCACCCTACACGTATCCCTGATAATTCGGGTGCTGCCGCGCGCAGAATCCGCAGCGGGTTGGCATTTACCGTGAGCTCCGAAAGGGGAGGTCACGCATCATGGCTAATTTAGGCGTTGTTTCCGATGCCTTCGCTCGGGGTCATTCGCAGCTGACTGCACTTTGTGAACTGGCCGTGAATATGGCTCGCAAAACGAGTGAAAACTCTGCTTTGTGGCGTGATTCAGGCCTCATGTCACCTGCGCTCGTTACACCTGCAAACTCCACCGTTACGTAGCGAAAGCCCCGTAGGACGGCCTCGCGTCCTGGTGAATTGCGTTGGTCAGGGCCGGTTTTTGACCGTTGGTCCGCTGTCCAGGCCGCTTTTGGCGGCGTTCGCGACTATAGCAGCAATGATTAAGTGCTTCAATTCCATAAAAAATTGTTATCATCCGCGCCATGACGACGACTACCCCCCCGACTCCAGGCGTACAACTGCTTGAGGTCTCGCCGGAATATGCCGGCCAGCGTATTGATAATTTCCTTCTCGCCCGACTCAAAGGCGTGCCCAAGACCTTGATTTACCGCATTTTGCGTAAGGGCGAAGTGCGCGTGAACAAGGGACGGATCAAGCCCGAGTACAAGCTGCAGGCGGGCGATATCGTGCGCGTGCCGCCGGTACGTGTGCCTGAGCGCGACGAGCCGGTGCCACTGGCACAAGGCCTGCTGCAGCGCCTCGAAGCCTCGATTGTCTTCGAAGACAAGGCGCTGATCGTGATCAACAAGCCTTGCGGCATTGCGGTTCATGGCGGTAGCGGCCTGACGTTCGGGGTGATCGAAGCCTTTCGTCAGTTGCGCCCCGATTGCAAGGAGCTCGAGCTGGTTCACCGTCTCGACCGTGACACCTCCGGCCTGTTGATGATCGCCAAGAAGCGCAGCATGTTGCGCCACTTGCATGCGGCGTTGCGCGGCGATGGCGTCGATAAGCGCTATATGGCGCTGGTTCGCGGTAACTGGGCGTCCTCGATCAAGCAGGTACGAGCGCCTCTGGGCAAGAGCAATCTGCGCTCCGGCGAGCGTATGGTCGAGGTCGACGAGGAGGAGGGCAAGGAGTCCGTGACCGTATTCAAGGTCCTGCGCCGTTTTGGCGACTTTGCCACCTTGATCGAAGCCAAGCCGATTACCGGTCGTACTCACCAGATCCGTGTCCATACCCTGCACGCCGGGCATTGCATCGCTGGCGACACCAAGTATGGCGAAGAAGGTTTCAGCAAGGAAATCCGTGACCTGGGCGGCAAGCGCCTGTTCCTGCACGCCTACATGCTGACCGTGCCGCTGCCCGATGGCGGTGAGCTGAAGCTGCAGGCGCCGGTCGACGAGATGTGGGCCAAGACCGTGGAGCGTTTGAGTGCGCCCATCTGATTGCAAGCTGCTGATTTTCGATTGGGACGGCACGCTGGCCGATTCCATTGGCCGGATAGTCGAGGCGATGCACGTTGCCTCGCAGCGTTCCGGGTTTGAGCGGCGTGATGACTTTGCCGTCAAGGGCATCATCGGCCTGGGCTTGCCGGAAGCGATCCGCACCCTGTATCCCGAGATTGATGATGCCGAGCTGATCGCGTTCCGCGAGCATTATGCCGAGCACTACATTGCGTCGGAGGCCGTGCCTTCGCCGCTGTTCGAGGGCGTGGTCGAGTCGCTCGAGGCATTTCGCGCCGAGGGTTATCATCTGGCCGTGGCGACCGGCAAGGCCCGTCGCGGGCTGGATCGGGTGTTGAAGTCCCATGGCTGGGAGGATTTTTTCGATATCACCCGCGCTGCCGACGAGACCGCCAGCAAGCCCCATCCGCTGATGCTCGAGCAGATTCTCGCGCATTGCGAAGTTCGCCCGGAACAGGCGTTGATGGTCGGGGATTCGTCCTTTGATTTGCAGATGGCGCGCAACGCCGGCATAGGCTCGGTGGCTGTCAGCTATGGTGCTCAATCGATCGAGGCATTGAAGTTGTATGAGCCGCGACTGGCCATCGACCGTTTTTCAGAATTGCATGCCTGGCTGAGTCAGCGGGCTTAACCGGTTGTTTGTGGGGTAATGGCATGGCCGACGAATGGAAGGCGCCCGCGAAGGCGAGCGCAGAGAGCGGTGACGACAAAAGCTGGAAGCTGCTGGAAAAGACGCTGCTGGCCAGCGTGCAGGAGCAGCGCCGGTCCCGCCGCTGGGGAATATTCTTCAAGTTGCTGACGTTTGTGTACCTGTTCGGCGCCATTGCGCTGTTTTCGCCGCTGATGGACATGGAAAAGGCCGCTACCCGCAGCGCCAACTACACGGCGTTGATCGACGTGACCGGCATGATTGCCGACAAGGAGCCGGCCAGCGCCGACAATATCGTTGGCAGCCTGCGCGCGGCCTTCGAGGACGAGAAGGTCAAGGGCGTCATCCTGCGCATCAACAGCCCGGGCGGCAGTCCGGTGCAGTCGGGTTACGTCTACGACGAGATCCGTCGCCTGCGCGGCCTGCACCCGGATATCAAGCTGTATGCGGTCATTTCCGACCTCGGGGCTTCCGGTGCCTACTACATCGCCAGCGCGGCGGACCAGATCTACGCCGACAAGGCGAGCCTGGTCGGCTCCATCGGTGTGACAGCGGCCGGTTATGGCTTCGTCGGCACCATGGAGAAGCTGGGGGTCGAGCGTCGCACCTACACCTCGGGTGAGCACAAGTCGTTCCTCGATCCGTTCCAGCCGCAAAAACCGGAAGAAACCGCTTTCTGGCAGAGCGTGCTCGATACGACCCACAAGCAGTTCATCAACAGCGTCAAGCAGGGGCGCGGCGATCGCCTGAAGGACAAGGAGCATCCGGAGTTGTTTTCCGGCCTGGTCTGGAACGGCGAGCAAGCGCTGCCGTTGGGGTTGATCGATGGACTGGGCAATGCCAGTTCGGTTGCGCGGGATGTGATCGGCGAGAAAGAGTTGGTGGACTTTACCGTTCAGGAGTCGCCGTTCGATCGCTTCTCGAAAAAGCTCGGTGCCAGCGTGGCTGAGCATTTGGCGATGTGGATGGGATTCAACGGTCCGTCGCTGCGCTGAGTCTGAAGTGACATGAAAAACCGGCCTGCGTGGCCGGTTTTTTTTCCTTCGCACCATCTGTAGGAGCTGGCTTGCCAGCGAAGGCGGCATGCCTGATACACCGCGTCGCCCGGTTCGCCAGCAAGCCGGCTCCTACGGGATTTGCACACCTTCGGTCATGAGCATGTCGGTCAAGCGAATCAGTGGCAGGCCGACGAGGCTGGTGGCGTCAGGGCCTTGCGTGCTTTGAAACAGGCTGACCCCCAGGCCTTCGGCCTTGAAGCTGCCTGCGCAGTCGTAGGGTTGCTCGGCGTGCAGGTAGCGTTCGATGCGTGGCGCGTCGAGTGTGCGCATGTGTACGGTGAACGGCACGCAGTCGACCTGGCAGTGCCCGGTCCGGCTGTTGAGCAGGGCCAGGCCGGTCAGGAATGTCACGCTGGCACCGCTGGCGGCCAGCAGCTGTTCGCGGGCTTTTTCGAAGGTGTGGGGCTTGCCGATGATCCGCTCTCCCAGCACGGCGACCTGGTCGGAACCGATTATCAGATGAGCGGTATGGCTATCGGCCAGGGCTCGCGCTTTCTCTTCGGCGAGGCGTTTGACCAGCTCGATGGCGGATTCACCCGGGCGATGGCTTTCGTCGATATCCGGCGAGCTGCACGTGAAAGGCAGCTGCAAGCGAGCGAGCAATTCCCGGCGATAGACCGAGCCGGAAGCGAGTAATAAAGGCAGCATGCGCATCTCCATAAGGCAGGTGCGAATTCTAGCGAGGCTTCCAAGTGACGGACAGGGCTGAATTTCCTTTGACATGGGCGGGGGCATCCCTATAATGCTGCGCCTATGTTGAATGACCCGATTCCACCTCACGTTGACCCGCGCAAATTGGCTGATCGTGGCACCACCCTTCAAGGTGAAATGCTGCTGGCCGATTTGGAGAGACTCTGCGACCCGCTTTCCGACAATGTCGGTACGGTGCAGGCTAAATTCGTTTTTGAACGAGATGAACGTAAATCTGTGGTCATCCACAGCTTTATCGACACTGAAGTCAAAATGGTTTGCCAGCGTTGTCTTGAGCTGGTCACCCTGCCGATCCATAGCGAATGCAGTTACGCTGTGGTGAAGGAGGGTGCGAATACCCAGTCGTTGCCGAAAGGTTATGACGTGCTGGAACTGGGCGAAGATCCTTTGGATCTGCAGTCACTGATCGAGGAGGAGCTTCTGCTCGCCTTGCCCATTGTGCCTGCTCATCATCCGGAAGAATGCCAGCAGCCGGCGGGTCTCGATGAGCCCGAACCGAGCGAGGACGAGGTAACGCGGTCCAACCCGTTCAGTGTATTGGCGCAGTTAAAGCGTGACCCAAACGTTTAGGAGTTAATCAATTATGGCTGTTCAGCAGAACAAAAAATCCCGCTCTGCCCGTGACATGCGCCGTTCGCACGACGCTCTCGAGGCTAGCACCCTGTCTGTAGAAAAAACCACCGGTGAAGTTCACCTGCGTCACCACGTATCGCCAGAAGGCGTATACCGTGGCCGTAAAGTGATCGACAAGGGCGCTGACGAGTAATCACTTGTCCGCTCAAGTCATCGCGATTGACGCAATGGGCGGGGACTTCGGTCCCCGCAGCATTGTCCAGGCCAGCCTTGCTTGCCTGTCTGCTACACCCTCGCTGCACCTGACCCTCGTCGGTCAACCCTCCCTACTTGAAGAATTGATCGCTGGCCATTCGGCTGTGGATCGCGCGCGCCTGTCGATTACGCCGGCGTCCGAAGTCATCACCATGGACGAAAAACCCGCCCAGGCCTTGCGTGGCAAGCCTGACTCATCGATGCGCGTGGCCCTTGAGCTGCTGCGTGATGGCAAAGTCCAGGCCTGTGTCAGTGCCGGCAATACCGGCGCGCTGATGGCGTTGTCGCGGTTCGTGCTCAAGACCCTGCCGGGCATTGATCGTCCGGCCATGGTGGCGGCGATCCCGACGCAAAAGGGTTACTGCCAATTGCTCGACCTGGGCGCCAACGTCGATTGCAGTGCCGAGCAGCTGTTGCAGTTTGCGATCATGGGCTCGGTGGCGGCGGAGACTCTGGGCGTAATCCGTCCACGGGTCGCGTTGCTGAACATCGGCACCGAAGATATCAAGGGTAATCAGCAGGTCAAACTGGCGGCGACCTTGTTGCAAGGCGCCCGTGGCATCAATTACATCGGCTTTATCGAAGGCGACGGTTTGTACCGTGGCGAAGCGGATGTGGTGGTGTGCGACGGTTTTGTCGGCAATATCCTGCTCAAATCCAGCGAGGGTCTGGCGACCATGATTGCCGCGCGCATCGAGGCGTTGTTCAAGAAGAATGTGGCCTCGCGCGCGGTCGGCGCACTGGCGCTGCCCTTGATGAAGCGCCTGCAGGCCGATCTGGCGCCTGCCCGGCACAACGGTGCGAGCTTTCTCGGCTTGCAGGGGATTGTGGTGAAAAGCCACGGTTCTGCCGGGGTCCAGGGTTTCCAAAGTGCCATTCAGCGCGCCTTGATCGAGATTCAGGAGAATCTTCCCGAGCGCCTGCACGGTCGTCTGGAGGATTTGTTGCTTTAGGCGTTTTCGTCGGACAATGCTTAAATGTGACCGCTTGGTTCGATGGGCCATCCAACTGTCAGTTTCTTGCGTCCCCAAAGCGGGGCGCCATTTCTCCGACGACAAGATCATTAGGGGCTTGTTACATGTCTGCTTCCCTCGCATTCGTCTTTCCAGGACAGGGTTCGCAGTCCCTCGGCATGCTGGCCGAGCTGGGCGCGCAACATCCGGTTGTCCTTGAAACATTCAAAGAAGCTTCCGATGCACTGGGTTACGACCTGTGGGCACTGACCCAGCAAGGGCCGGAAGAGCAACTCAATCAAACCGATAAAACCCAACCGGCCATCCTGACCGCTTCGATCGCCCTGTGGCGTCTGTGGCTGGCGGAAGGCGGCGCGCGTCCGGCTTATGTTGCCGGTCACAGCCTGGGCGAATACAGCGCACTGGTTGCTGCTGGCAGCTTGAGCCTGGGCGACGCGGTGAAACTGGTCGAGCGTCGTGGCCAACTGATGCAGGAAGCCGTTCCGGCCGGGCAGGGCGGCATGGCCGCGATCCTCGGCCTGGACGATGCCGACGTACTGGCAGCCTGTGCCGAAGCGGCGCAAGGCGAAGTGGTCAGTGCGGTCAACTTCAACTCGCCGGGCCAGGTGGTCATCGCCGGTGCCAAGGCTGCGGTCGAACGCGCCATCGAAGGCTGCAAGGCGCGTGGCGCCAAGCGCGCCATGCCGTTGCCGGTCAGCGTGCCGTCGCACTGTGAGCTGATGCGCCCGGCTGCCGAGCGTTTCGCCGAGTCGATCGCCGCGATCGACTGGCAGGCGCCACAGATCCCTGTAGTCCAGAACGTCAGTGCCCAGGTGCCGGCCGATCTGGAAACCCTCAAGCGCGATCTGCTCGAGCAGTTGTACAAGCCGGTACGCTGGGTCGAATCGGTACAGGCGCTGGCAGCCAAGGGCGCGACCAACCTGGTCGAGTGCGGCCCGGGCAAAGTGCTGGCCGGCCTGAACAAGCGTTGCGCCGAAGGCGTATCGACATCCAACCTCAATACCCCAGACGCTTTCGCTGCCGCCCGTGCAGCGCTGGCCTGAATCAGGAGAAACTTGCATGAGTCTGCAAGGTAAAGTTGCACTGGTCACCGGTGCAAGCCGTGGCATCGGCCAGGCTATCGCCCTGGAACTGGGTCGTCAGGGCGCCATTGTCGTCGGTACCGCGACCTCCGCGTCGGGTGCCGAGCGCATTGCCGCCACCCTGAAGGAAAACGGTATTCAAGGCACCGGCCTGGAACTCAATGTCACCAGCGACGAGTCCGTGGCGGCAGTCCTGGCGAGCATTCAGGAGCAGTTCGGTGCACCGGCGATCCTGGTCAACAATGCCGGTATCACCCGCGATAACCTGATGATGCGCATGAAAGACGACGAGTGGCATGACGTTGTCGATACCAACCTGAACAGTCTGTTCCGCCTGTCCAAGGGCGTTTTGCGTGGCATGACCAAAGCCCGTTGGGGCCGAATTATCAGTATTGGTTCGGTTGTGGGTGCCATGGGCAACGCAGGCCAAGTAAACTACGCTGCCGCCAAGGCCGGCCTGGAAGGTTTCAGCCGTGCGCTGGCGCGTGAAGTCGGTTCGCGTTCGATTACGGTAAACTCGGTGGCCCCAGGGTTCATCGATACCGATATGACCCGTGAACTGCCCGAGGCGCAGCGTGAAGCCCTGCAGTCGCAGATTCCGCTGGGTCGTCTGGGGCAGGCTCAAGAGATCGCGTCCGTGGTCGCTTTTCTTGCGTCGGACGGTGCGGCTTACGTTACCGGAGCTACAATCCCGGTGAACGGCGGGATGTACATGTAATTCAAATGTGACGGATTGCTTCAAAAAAATGTCATACGAGCTGTCTAAAATCCGTTATAAAGCTGCAATCTATTTATAGGCAGAGGGTCACCGGGTTCGAGGAGTGAAGCTTTCAGTTGAAAAGCTGAAAAGTCTTTCTATACACTTACCCACTGGCCAGCTGCCTGAATTTGTCCATTAGGAGTGAAAACAAGGTATGAGCACCATCGAAGAGCGCGTCAAGAAAATCGTTGCTGAGCAACTGGGCGTTAAAGAAGAAGAAGTGGTCAACACTGCTTCCTTCGTAGAAGACCTGGGTGCCGACTCCCTTGACACCGTTGAGCTGGTGATGGCTCTGGAAGAGGAATTCGAGACCGAAATCCCTGACGAAGAAGCTGAGAAGATCACTACTGTACAAGCTGCAATCGACTACGTTACTAGCCACCAGGCGTAATAGTTTGTAATCGTTGCTCGCTGTCATGGAAAAACCGCACTGCCATCATGGCGTGCGGTTTTTTCTTTAGGCCTGATGCAAAGTCGTCATTTGAAAAAAAGGAGAGTGCTGTGTCGCGTAGACGCGTCGTAGTCACCGGTATGGGTATGTTGTCGCCACTGGGCACGGATGTGCCGAGCAGCTGGCAGGGCATTCTGGCTGGCCGCAGTGGCATTGGTCTGATCGAACACACCGACCTTTCTGCCTATTCCACCCGTTTTGGCGGCTCGGTAAAGGACTTCAATGTCGAGGAGTACCTGTCGGTCAAGGAAGCCCGCAAGCTCGACCTGTTCATTCAATACGGTCTGGCCGCAGGTTTTCAGGCGGTACGCAATTCCGGTCTGGAAGTCACTGACGCCAACCGTGAGCGTATCGGCGTGGCCATGGGCTCGGGTATTGGCGGTCTGACCAATATCGAAGAAACCGCCCGCACGCTGCACGAGACCGGCCCGCGACGGATCTCTCCGTTCTTCGTGCCTGGCTCGATCATCAATATGATTTCCGGTTTCCTGTCCATCCACCTCGGTGCACAGGGACCCAACTACGCCATCGCCACGGCCTGTACCACCGGTACCCACTGCATTGGCATGGCAGCCCGCAACATCATGTACGACGAAGCCGACGTGATGATTGCCGGTGGCGCCGAAATGGCCGCCTGCGGTCTGGGCATGGGCGGCTTCGGTGCCTCCCGCGCACTGTCGACCCGCAACGACGAACCGACCCGCGCCAGCCGTCCCTGGGACAAGGGCCGCGATGGCTTCGTGTTGTCCAACGGTGCCGGTGCGCTGGTCCTGGAAGAGCTGGAACACGCCAAGGCCCGTGGTGCGACCATCTATGCCGAGCTCATTGGCTTCGGCACCAGCGGCGATGCCTACCACATGACCTCGCCACCCGCCGATGGCGCCGGTGCCGCTCGCTGCATCACCAATGCGCTGCGCGATGCCAAGATCAATGGCGACCAGGTGCAGTACATCAACGCCCACGGCACCTCGACTCCCGCAGGCGACCTGGCCGAAGTCAATGCGATCAAGTCGGTGTTCGGCGAGCATGCCTACAAGCTGGCCGTCAGCTCCACCAAGTCCATGACCGGCCACCTGCTGGGTGCGGCGGGCGCGGTCGAGGCGATCTTCAGCGTGCTGGCCATCAACGGCCAGGTAGCGCCGCCGACCATCAACCTCGATGAGCCGGACGAAGGCTGCGACCTCGACTTCGTGCCGCACACGGCGCGCAACATGGATATCGATGTGGTCGTTTCCAACTCCTTCGGTTTTGGCGGCACCAACGGCTCGCTGGTGTTCCGCCGGTTCGCAGGCTGATGGACTGCTGGGTCGACGGTCAGCCGGCTGACGCTTTGTCGCTGAAGGATCGCGGCCTGGCTTATGGCGATGGTTTGTTCGAGACCGTCGCCGTGCGCAACGGGCAGCCCGTGTTGCTGGACCGGCATCTGTCGCGTCTGGCGCACGGCTGTTCGCGCCTGGCGCTTGCTGCCGATCAGGAATTGATCCGCAGCGAACTGCTGGCCTATGCCGCGGCGCTGGGTGACGGAGTGCTCAAGCTCATCCTCACCCGCGGCGACGGTTTGCGCGGTTACGCGCCCGATCCCTCGGCTCAGGCCCGACGCATTCTGCAAGGCAATCCACCGGCGGCTTATCCTGCCGCGCACGGTGAGCAGGGTGTTCGTCTGTTTCCGTGCACCACGCGATTGTCCAGGCAGCCACTGCTTGCCGGCCTCAAGCACCTGAATCGTCTTGAACAAGTCCTCGCCCGTGCCGAATGGCAAGACACCGAGCATGCCGAAGGCTTGATGCTCGATCAGGCCGGTCGCGTGATTGAAGGCGTGTTCAGCAATTTGTTCCTGGTGCGTGACGATGGGCTCATCACCGCTGACCTCAAGCGCTGCGGCGTGGCCGGGGTGATGCGCGCCGAAATATTGTTTCAAGCCGAGTCGCTGGGAATCCCCACGCAAATCACCGACATCCCCCTCGAACAGCTGCAATGGGCTGACGAAGTCTTTGTCTGCAACAGCGTGTATGGCGTGTGGCCAGTACGTGCCTGTGCTGCTCTTCACTGGCCGGTTGGCCCGCTCACCCGTAAACTCCAATCCATTGCCCGTGCACTACTGGATGCTTGATACGTGAGACGTAAACTCTTGCTGCTGCTGGAAACCGGACTGGTTCTGGCAGGGCTGATGATGGGGGCTTCAGCCTGGAAAATTCATTCGGCGCTGGTACAGCCGCTGAACATTGCCCAGGAACAATTGCTGAATGTGCCCAAGGGCACCACGCCGACCCGCACTTTCTACCGACTCGAAGCCAATGGCGTCATCAAGGACGCATTCTGGCTGCGCGTGTATTGGCGCTTCAACCTGGCCAAGCAGCCCCTGCACAGCGGCGAATATCGCCTGCAGCCGGGCATGACCGTCGAAAGTCTGATCGACCTGTGGAAACGCGGGGAAATGGTGCAATACAGCCTGACCCTGGTCGAAGGCTGGAATTTTCATCAAGTCCGTGCGGCCCTGGCCAAAGAGGAAAAGATCGAACAAACCCTGAATGGTTTGAGCGACAGCCAGGTCATGGACAAAATCGGCCATGCCGGGATTTTCCCTGAAGGGCGATTCTTCCCTGACACTTACCGCTACGTGCGGGGGATGAGTGACGTCGAGTTACTGAAGACGGCTTACGATCGTCTCGATGAGGTGCTTGCCAAGGAGTGGAATCAGCGTGCAACTGATTTGCCCTACAAAGGACCTTATCAAGCGTTGATCATGGCTTCGCTGGTCGAGAAAGAAACCGGCGTGCCGCAGGAGCGCGGGCAGATTGCCGGTGTGTTTGTGCGGCGCATGGCGATCGGCATGCTGTTGCAGACCGACCCGACGGTGATCTATGGCCTGGGTGACCGTTACAACGGCAAGTTGACCCGCGCCCATCTCAAGGAAGCCACCCCTTACAACACCTACATGATTTCCGGCTTGCCGCCGACCCCGATTGCCATGGTCGGTCGCGAAGCCATTCACGCGGCGCTGAACCCGGTGGAGGGCAGCAGCCTTTACTTCGTGGCTCGCGGTGATGGCAGTCATGTGTTCTCCGATGATCTGGATGCCCACAACAACGCTGTGCGAGAGTATCAACTGAGGCGTCGTGCCGATTACCGTTC
Source organism: Pseudomonas sp. S2_H10 (assembly GCF_054668285.1). Classification (NCBI taxonomy): domain Bacteria; kingdom Pseudomonadati; phylum Pseudomonadota; class Gammaproteobacteria; order Pseudomonadales; family Pseudomonadaceae; genus Pseudomonas; species Pseudomonas sp. S2_H10. Next base: position 2,060,856 of record NZ_CP162754.1, on the reverse strand, counting down.
CAGCCCGGCACCTGTTACTGCGCCCGAAACGCCGCAGGCTCCGGCTGAGGAGACTCAGTCTGCGCAATCTCAAACCGGGCAGGATCAGGCACCGATCCCGGCCGCTTCACCCGACACTGCTCCCGAGTCCGTGCCGCAAGTGCCAGCGCAAGAACCTGCGCCTGAACCTGCACCCATGCCCGCACCGGATGCAGCCGCGCCGCAAAACGCGCAATGACTCTGACTAAGGACTGCCTGTGACTGGCTTGTTTATTACTCTGGAAGGCCCGGAAGGCGCCGGCAAGAGCACCAATCGCGAATACCTGGCCGAGCGCCTGCGCGCCGCCGGCATCGAGGTGGTGCTGACCCGTGAGCCGGGTGGCACGCCGTTGGCCGAGCGCATCCGTGAAGTGCTGTTGGCACCTGTCGACGAAGTCATGAATCCGGATACCGAGTTGCTGCTGGTGTTCGCGGCCCGTGCCCAGCACCTGGCCGAAGTGATTCGTCCGGCGCTGTCCCGGGGTGCCGTGGTCTTGTGTGATCGTTTCACCGATTCGACATACGCCTATCAGGGCGGTGGTCGCGGATTGTCGCTGGAGCGCATCGCGGCCCTGGAAACGTTCGTTCAAGGCGACCTGCGTCCGGACCTCACGCTGATTTTCGATCTGCCTGTCGAGGTGGGACTGGCCCGTGCCAGCGCTCGCGGTCGCCTGGATCGCTTCGAGCTCGAAGGCCGGACCTTTTTCGACGCCGTACGCAATGCCTTCCTCAAGCGGGCCGAGGCGGATCCGGCGCGTTACGTGCTGGTCGATGCCGCCCAACCCCTGGCACAGGTCCAGCGATCGCTGGATGCCTTGCTGCCGCGCCTGCTGGAGTTGAACCGTGGCTGAGGCCTATCCGTGGCAGGAAACCCTTTGGCAGCAGCTGGCGGGGCGCGCTCAGCATGCACACGCCTATCTGCTGCATGGCCCGGCCGGAATCGGCAAGCGCGCACTGGCCGAGCGCCTGATGGCGAGCTTGTTGTGCCAGCGCCCGACGGCACTGGAGGCGTGCGGCGAGTGCAAATCCTGTCTGCTGCTCAAGGCGGGCAGTCACCCGGACAACTACATCCTGGAGCCGGAAGAAGCCGACAAGGCGATCAAGGTCGATCAGGTCCGCGATCTGGTCGGTTTCGTGGTGCAGACCGCGCAGTTGGGCGGGCGCAAAGTGGTGCTGATCGAGCCGGTCGAGTCGATGAACATCAACGCCGCCAACGCCTTGCTCAAAAGCCTCGAAGAGCCGTCCGGCAATACCGTCCTGTTGCTGGTCAGCCATCAACCGAGCCGTTTGTTGCCCACCATCAAGAGCCGTTGTGTGCAGCAGGCCTGTCCGCTGCCGGGCGAGGCCATGAGCTTGAAGTGGCTGGCCCAGGCGTTGCCGGAGTGTTCCGAAGACGAGCGCGTCGAACTGCTGACGCTGGCCGCCGGTTCGCCACTGGCAGCGGTCAATCTCCAGGCCCAGGGCGTGCGTGAACAGCGTGCGCAAGTGGTCGAAGGGGTGAAAAAGCTGCTCAAGCAACAGCAGTCGCCGACGCAACTGGCCGAAGAGTGGAAAAACATTCCGATGTTGCGCCTGTTCGATTGGTTCTGCGATTGGTCGAGCCTGATCCTGCGCTATCAGTTGACCCAGGATGAAGCCGGCCTCGGCCTGCCCGACATGCGCAAGGTCGTGCAATACCTGGCGCAGAAAAGCGCCCAGGGCAAAGTCCTCGATATTCAGGACTGGATACTCGCCCAGCGCCAGAAAGTCCTGAGCAAGGCCAACCTCAACCCGGCCTTGCTGCTGGAGGCATTGCTGGTGCAGTGGGTGTCGTTGCCTGGCCAACGATGACTGTCAGCGCCTAGACTCCGAGTAACCCGACCGTCCCACCCATTCGATACAAGTTGCAGCCCTTTATGCTCGTAGATTCCCATTGTCACCTTGATCGCCTTGACCTGGCCGCCCACGACGGCTCCCTGGACGCTGCCCTGGATGCCGCCCGGCAGCGCGGGGTAGGGCACTTTCTGTGTATTGGCGTCAGCGCGGACAACGCGGCCGACGTCAAGGCCCTGGCCGACCGTTATGACGATGTCGACTGTTCGGTGGGCGTGCACCCGCTGGATGTGCAGCCGGGTGCCGCGCCAGCGCTGGACTGGCTGTTACAGGAGCTCAATCACCCGCGTGTGGTTGCCATCGGCGAAACCGGTCTCGATTATCACTACGAGCCGGAAGCTGCAGAGTTGCAGCAGGCGTCCTTTCGCCTGCACCTGCAAGCGGCGCAGCAGACCGGCAAGCCGGTGATCATCCACACCCGTGGGGCCCGCACCGATACCCTGGACTTGCTGCGTGAAGCGGCGCTGCCCCAGGCGGGCGTGCTGCACTGTTTTACCGAAGACTGGGAAATGGCCAAGGCTGCGCTGGACATGGGTTATTACATTTCCCTGTCCGGGATTGTCACTTTCCGCAATGCCGATGCGCTGCGCGATGTCGCCAGCAAGGTGCCGGCCGACCGCTTGCTGGTGGAAACCGACTCGCCGTACCTGGCGCCGATCCCCTATCGCGGCAAGCCAAACCTGCCGCAGTACGTGCGTGAAGTAGCGGAATTTCTGGCAATGTTGCGTGGTGAGCCCTACGAGCGGTTTGCCGAGCAGACCACGGAAAATTTCAAGCGGCTGTTCCCGCTGGCGCGCGTTAAAGGCTAAATCGCAGGCAAAAAAAACCCGGGTTCTGGGGGGTGAATCCGGGTTAAGACCATTAGGAGTAAAACAATGGCACGCGGTCCGTTGGTACCAATATCGGCGTAACACTTGGGGGAGATGTCCCGCCGACAGTTCAAGTATTGATCAGGATTGCGCCTCGTCCAGTTTGCCGACCCGGGTTTTTAAACAAATTTGGAATACGTGCGCTTCAGAAGAGTTCTCATCAACCGCAAATCGTGCGCGGAATGACCGGAAAGCGCAGATATGGTCGGATGATCCGTGCATTTTTGCGTAAGTTAGGCATAATACGCGGCTTCGAATTTTGACCCCGACAGACCTTTTCTTATGCATAAAGAACCTCGTAAGGTCCGTGAGTTTCGTCGCCGCGAGCAGGAAATTCTCGATACCGCGCTCAAGCTGTTCCTCGAACAAGGTGAAGACAGTGTCACCGTCGAGATGATTGCTGATGCCGTCGGTATCGGCAAAGGCACGATCTACAAGCACTTCAAATCCAAGGCGGAAATCTATCTGCGCCTGATGCTCGACTACGAGCGCGATTTGAACGAACTGCTGCATTCGGCCGATGTCGACAAGGACAAGGAAGCCCTGTCCCGTGCGTACTTCGAATTCCGCATGCGCGATCCGCAACGCTATCGCTTGTTCGACCGCCTCGAAGAGAAAGTGGTCAAGGGCAACCAGGTGCCGGAGATGATCGAGGAGCTGCACAAGATCCGCGCCTCGAACTTCGAACGCCTGACCCTGCTGATCAAGGGCCGGATCAGCGAAGGCAAGCTTGAAGACGTACCACCTTACTTCCACTACTGCGCATCCTGGGCGCTGGTGCACGGTGCCGTCGCGCTGTATCACTCGCCGTTCTGGAGCAATGTGCTGGAAGATCAGGAAGGTTTCTTCCAGTTCCTCATGGACATCGGCGTGCGCATGGGCAACAAGCGCAAGCGCGACACCGACACGCCCAGCAGCTGAGCCATTCAGTTGCCTTATTGCGCCATGATTTCGCTACTTGGCGCAGTGCCGCAGGAATATACTCAGGTAGAGGACTTGCTAAAACTTGATTTCTGAGTCAAGTTTTAGCGGCCCGATATTCTTCCGCCGGAGTGACCATGATCGTTGACCGTCAAGGCAGGCGTTTTCGCAACTTGCGAATCAGTCTGACCTCTGCCTGCAATTACGCCTGTACCTACTGCGTGCCCAACGGCAAGCGGCTGGTGGCTGCGCAGGATGAGTTGTCGGCCGAAGCCATGGCGCGCGGTGTGGCTTATCTGATTGAAGCGGCGGGGATCGAGCGTCTGCGCATTACCGGCGGCGAGCCGCTGGTCAGCCCGAAACTCGAAGCGTTCATGACGGCGGTCGGGAAGATGGGCCTGGAAGACATCAGCCTGACCACCAATGGCCAGTTGTTGGCGAAGAAACTGCCGTTGCTGGTGGACGCCGGCATCCGCCGTCTCAACGTCTCCCTCGATACCCTCGACGCCAGCGCGTTCCGCGGCATTGCCCGGGGCGGCGACCTGGCCACCGTGCTCGACGGCATGAACGAGGCCAGTGCGGCCGGCATGAAGATCAAGGTCAACATGGTGCCGCTGCGCGGGCAGAACCTCGATCAGGTGATGCCGTTGCTCGACTACTGCCTGGAGCGCGGCTATGAGCTGCGCTTCATCGAGCTGATGCGCATGGGCCACCTGGCCAACGATTCCAATGCCTTCCTGCAACAGTTCGTCAGCCTCCAGCAGTTGCTCAGCCTGATCGGCGAGCGCTACGAATACCTGCAAGCGGATGCTCCGGTGGATGCCACGGCCGTTCGCTACGAAATTCCCGGTCAGGGTCATTTCGGCGTGATCGCCAACGAAAGCGTGCCGTTCTGCCGGACCTGCTCGCGACTGCGTTTGTCCTCCACCGGGTGGCTGCATGGCTGCCTGTCGTCGAGCAATCGCCATTACATCGGCGACCTGTTGGACAAACCGCGCCATCAAGCCCTGCCGGCCTTGCAACGCCTTCTGGTGAAAGCCCTGGGTGACAAGCAGGAAGTGGCGTTCTCTGGTGGTGCGACTGTCATGAAGATCATTGGCGGCTGAACCGGCCTCATCGCGGGCAAGCCACGCTCCCACAAGGTTTTGCGTAAACCTCGACTTGAGCTGGCGCAAAAGCTGCATCCCACGGCCATTCGCCGGTTTTCCGACACCGGCCTCTGGAGGATAGGATGCGTAGCCTGGTTTTGCTGCTGGCCGTTTTGGCACTTGGTGGCTGCATGAACGTCAGCGATATGGCCGAAGGGACTCGTTACCATATGAGCGATGCCGGGTTGCTTGATCACAGCGATAGCCGTCGCGTAAACAACCTGCGCATCCAGCCGGACTCGTTCGTCTACATCGCCCAGGGCGCTTTCATGCCGCCGGGCAGCGCCGTTTACCCGCGACCCAACGTGATTGCCGAAGTCGCGTTCGATGGCTTCATCGAATACTTCCCGATGGTGCGCCGTGCCCGCACGCCGGAAGGCCTCGACCAGGCCATGGGCGAAGCCCGTGCCGCCGGTGCGCACTATCTGCTCTACACCCGGTTTGCCAAGTCGGACGACCGTATCGGCAACTCGGACGAGTGGCTGGATCAGGAAGCCCTGGATCGCCTCGGCGTGGACAGCGGTATGATTCAGATCATGTTGATCGAGACCAGCACCCAGTATTTGATTGATACTGCGACCATCAAGAGTCGTGGCGGTTTACTGACGTTCCACGATAAAAAACCCGAAGACCTGATGGGCCCGCCGCTGGAACAATATGCGCGCAGTCTGTTGGGGATCAGCAATCAGTAAAACCAAGGAGAACGCCATGAGTGGCCCGCAAAAAGCCAACGACCTGCTGGGGCAAATCCCCAAGACCAAAGGCTTGCCGCCGGTGCACCTGTGGAATCCCGATTTCTGCGGCGACATCGACATGCGCATCGCCCGCGACGGCACCTGGTATTACCTGGGCACGCCGATCGGGCGCAAGCCGATGGTCAAGCTGTTCTCCACCATCATTCGCCGCGATGGCGATGACTACTTCCTGATCACGCCAGTGGAAAAAGTCGGCATCAAGGTCGACGATGCGCCGTTCGTAGCGATTGCGGTGGACGTGGAGGGCGAGGGCGAAACGCAGGTGTTGCGCTTTACCACCAACGTCGACGAGACCACCGAGGCCGGTGCCGAGCACCCGATGCGCGTGGTCATTGACCCGGTAACCCAGGAGCCAGCGCCTTATGTGCATGTGCGCAGCAATCTTGAGGCGTTGATCCATCGCAACGTGTTCTACCAACTGGTGGAACTGGCGGTAAGCCGCGAGATCGACGGCCAGCGCTGGCTGGGTGTATGGAGCGGCGGCGAGTTTTTCACCATCGGTCTTGAACCCTGACACAAAACCCTGTGGGAGCGAGCTTGCTCGCGATGGCGGCGTGTCAGCGACATCAATGCTGACTGACATAGCGCTATCGCGAGCAAGCTCGCTCCCACAGTGGTTTGTGTGTACTCGGTAAATTCAAATTGACACCCAATCATATGATGATTAGCGTGGGCCTCCATTGCGAACGGCTTCGAGGTGTCCATGTCCAGCAGCTTTCATGCATCGACCGTCGACTGGCTGGGCTGCTGGCTCGCCACGGGGCAGGTCAAGCCGGGTGAGTCACTCAAGGTCGAAGCCGACCTCGGCGAACAACTTGGCGTGAGCCGCACGGTCATCCGTGAAGCGATCAAGACCCTGGCTGCCAAAGGCATGCTCGAAGTCGGTCCGAAAGTGGGCACGCGAGTATTGCCGGTGCGGCGCTGGAATCTCTTCGATCCACAAGTCGTCGGCTGGTTGTCGCGCAGCGGCTTGCCGGAAAACTTCGTCGACGATCTGCTCGACCTGCGCCGCACCATCGAGCCGATGGCCGTACGCTGGGCCTGTGAGCGCGCTACGGGCGAGCAGGTGGACGCGATCCTGCTGGCCTGCAACGCGCTGGAGCGGGCAGTGGACAGCGGCATCGACTACAACCGTGCCGATCAGCTCTTCCACGAGTGCATCCTCGCCGCCAGCCACAATCAATTCATCGAACAAATGGTGCCCGCTCTCGGCGCGTTGCTGGCGGTGGCTTTTGAAGTGTCTGCCGCCGACCCGGATGAACTGCGTCGTACCTTGCCGATTCACCGGGACCTGGCCGAGGCTATCGCAGCCCGCGATACCGCCCGCGGCGTCTGGGCGTGCATGACCCTGATCGATAACGCCGACCTGGCAATCAAGCGTTACTACCCGCAGGTCATGGCCGATAAAAAAGCCGGCTGACAACGAATATCCCCACATAAAAACAAGAACAATGCAGGAGGTTTCATGGCGTGGACTGCGGTGACCGAACATCGGGCGAAACTGGGCGAAGGGCCGTTCTGGGATGCACCGACCCAGGCCCTGTATTGGGTGGATATCGCCGGTAAACAAGCGTTGCGCCTGAGCGGCGCCAACGTGCAGATCTGGCAGATGCCGGAGCATGTGTCAGCCTTCATCCCCTGTGCCAGCGGCGATGCACTGGTGACGTTGAGCAGCGGCATCTATCGGCTCGATCTCGACTCTTCTGGCCTGGAACCGCGCCTGACATTGTTCTGCGTGGCCGATCCGCAACCGGGCAACCGCCCCAACGAAGCCCGCTGCGACGCCCAGGGCCGGCTCTGGCTCGGCACCATGCAAAACAACATCGGCGAACAGGGCGAAGACCTGCCCATCGTGCGCCGTTCGGGTGGACTGTTTCGCATCGACCACGCCGGGCGGGTTACGCCCTTGCTGCGCAACCTGGGCATTCCCAACACGCTGTTGTGGAGCGATGACGGCACCCGCGTGTATTTCGGCGACAGTCTCGACGGCACCTTGTATCGCCATTTCATCCGTACCGACGGTGCCCTCGATGCGCCGCAAGCCTGGTTCGGGCCGCATGGGCGTGGCGGCCCGGATGGTTCGGCGATGGATGCCGAGGGCTTTATCTGGAATGCCCGCTGGGACGGAAGCTGCCTGCTCAGGTTGAGCCCTGACGGCACGGTCGATCGGATCATCGAGCTGCCGATCAGTCGTCCCACCAGTTGCGTGTTCGGCGGGGCAGACCTGAAAACCCTGTACATCACCAGTGCGGCAAGTCCGCTGGGCCATCCGCTGGACGGGGCTGTGCTGTCGATTGCAGTGGATGTGTCTGGAAAGCTTTGCACGCGTTTTGCCGGCTAAAATCCCTAAATATGGGATGTAAATATATATATTGAGATTTGTCGTGGGCCGGGTTTATAGTCGGCCTCACCAAGTACATGCACTCACACTAAAAAAACAAAACAGGTGAAGTGATGCAGCGAAGTTCCTCCATGCTCCCTTGCGGAGACAGTGCCTCAAACCGTTTCCAGGCTGAAACGTTTTCGCACTCACCTGTTTCTTCTTCAGCGCCTTTTGACCGGACATCGATAGATGCCCGGTTTTCGTCGTGTTTTCGAACAGGAGTCTTTTTTCATGACTGAACCACTGTCATTGCCACCGGTGCCTGAGCCCCCGAAGGGCGAGCGCCTGAAAAACAAGGTCGTGTTGCTGACCGGTGCCGCCCAGGGAATTGGCGAAGCGATTGTGGCGACCTTCGCTTCCCAGCAGGCCAGGTTGATCATCAGCGATATTCAGGCCGAGAAAGTCGAGAAAGTCGCAGCGCACTGGCGAGACAAAGGCGCCGATGTGGTGGCGATCAAGGCCGATGTGTCGTGTCAGCAGGATCTGCAGGCGATGGCCCGGCTGGCGGTCGAGCGTCACGGCCGGATCGACGTGCTGGTCAACTGCGCCGGGGTCAACGTGTTCCGTGACCCGCTGGAAATGACCGAGGACGACTGGCGTCGCTGCTTTGCCATCGACCTGGACGGTGCCTGGTACGGCTGCAAGGCCGTACTGCCGCAGATGATCGAGCAGGGCATCGGCAGCATCATCAACATTGCCTCCACCCATTCCTCCCACATCATTCCGGGCTGCTTCCCGTACCCGGTGGCCAAGCATGGGCTGCTTGGCCTGACCCGCGCGCTGGGCATCGAATATGCGGCCAAGGGCATCCGCGTCAATGCGATCGCGCCGGGCTACATCGAAACCCAGATCAACATCGATTACTGGAACGGTTTCGCCGACCCCCATGCCGAGCGCCAGCGCGCGTTTGACCTGCATCCACCGAAGCGCATCGGCCAGCCGATCGAAGTGGCGATGACCGCCGTGTTCCTGGCCAGCGATGAAGCGCCGTTCATCAATGCCTCGTGCATCACCGTCGATGGCGGGCGCTCGGTGATGTACCACGACTGAGTGACCGGGCTTTCAGGTGAATTGCTACGTCTGAAATTCAATCATCATACGATATGACTATTCGTCGCCCGTTGGTTAATAAAGAACGCTTTCAAAGAACGCTCAAGAAAAATAACAAGGAGTCAGCTTATGAATCGTCGTCATGCCATCCGTTCCCTGTGCTGTGCCGCGTTGGCGGTCTCGGCGGTCAGCCTGAGCAGCACGCTGCTGGCGGCCGAGGAAGTGAAAATCGGTTTCCTCGTCAAGCAAGCGGAAGAGCCCTGGTTCCAGACCGAATGGGCCTTTGCCGAAAAGGCCGGAAAAGAAAAGGGCTTCACCCTGATCAAGATCGCCGTGCCCGATGGTGAGAAAACCCTTTCTGCCATCGACAGCCTTGCGGCCAACGGCGCCAAAGGCTTCGTGATCTGCCCGCCGGACGTGTCCCTGGGACCTGCGATCATGGCCAAGGCCAAGCTCAACGGGCTGAAAGTGATTGCGGTCGATGACCGTTTCGTCGATGCCAGCGGCAAGTTCATGGAAGACGTGCCGTACCTGGGCATGGCCGCGTTCGAAGTTGGCCAGAAGCAGGGCACCGCCATGGCGACCGAAGCGAAGAAACGCGGCTGGGACTGGAAAGACACCTATGCGGTGATCAACACCTATAACGAACTCGACACCGGCAAGAAACGCACAGACGGTTCGGTGAAAGCGCTGGAAGATGCCGGCATGCCGAAAGACCACATCCTGTTCTCGGCCCTCAAGACCCTCGACGTGCCGGGCAGCATGGACGCCACCAACTCGGCCCTGGTGAAACTGCCGAGTGCGGCGAAGAACCTGATCATCGGCGGCATGAACGACAACACCGTGCTCGGCGGGGTGCGCGCCACCGAGAGCGCCGGTTTCGCTGCGGCCAACGTGATCGGCATCGGCATCAACGGTACCGACGCCATCGGCGAGCTGAAGAAACCCGACAGCGGCTTCTACGGCTCGATGCTGCCGAGCCCGCACATCGAGGGCTACAACACTGCGAGCATGATGTACGAGTGGGTCACCACCGGCAAAGAACCCGCAAAATACACCGCCATGGACGACGTCACGCTGATCACCCGCGACAACTTCAAGCAGGAGCTGGAAAAGATCGGCCTGTGGAACTGACGGCCGTCTGATTTCAACGGCGGCCTCGGCGACGGGGCTGCCTGACCGGTTTGAAGAGGTGGGTTATGCACGCGCAATCAAACACACAACAACACAACGGCAGCTTGCGCTTCAACGGGATCGGCAAGACCTTTCCCGGGGTGAAGGCGCTGGACAACATCAGCTTCGTCGCGCATCCGGGTCAGGTTCATGCCCTGATGGGCGAGAACGGCGCCGGCAAGTCGACACTGCTGAAAATCCTCGGCGGGGCCTACATTCCCAGCAGCGGTGACTTGCAGATCGGCGAGCGGACGATGGACTTCAAGTCCACCGCCGACAGCATCGGCAGTGGCGTCGCGGTGATCCACCAGGAGCTGCATCTGGTGCCGGAGATGACCGTGGCGGAGAACCTGTTTCTCGGGCATCTGCCGGCCAATTTCGGCCTGATCAATCGCGGCACCTTGCGTCAGCAGGCACTGGCCTGTCTCAAGGGCCTGGCCGATGAAATCGATCCGCAGGAGAAAGTCGGGCGCCTGTCCCTGGGGCAACGGCAGTTGGTGGAAATCGCCAAGGCGCTGTCCCGTGGCGCCCATGTGATTGCCTTCGATGAGCCCACCAGCAGCCTTTCGGCACGGGAGATCGAGCGCTTGATGGCGATCATCGGGCGGCTGCGGGACGAGGGCAAAGTGGTGCTCTATGTCTCTCATCGCATGGAGGAGGTGTTCCGCATCTGCAACGCGGTGACGGTGTTCAAGGACGGGCGATACGTGCGCACGTTCGATGACATGAGCCAACTGACCCACGATCAACTGGTCACCTGCATGGTCGGTCGCGACATCCAGGACATCTACGATTACCGCCCGCGCCAGCGCGGCGCGGTGGCACTCAAGGTCGACGGTTTGCTCGGGCCCGGCTTGCGCGAACCGGTGAGTTTCCAGGTGCACAAAGGCGAAATCCTCGGGTTGTTCGGGCTGGTCGGTGCCGGCCGCACCGAGCTGCTGCGCCTGCTCAGCGGCCTGGCGCGCAACAGCGCCGGGCGCCTGGAGCTGCGTGGCCATGAACTGAAACTGCGTTCTCCCCGGGACGCAATTGCCGCCGGCGTCCTGTTGTGCCCCGAGGACCGCAAGAAGGAGGGCATCCTGCCGCTGGCCAGCGTCGCCGAGAACATCAACATCAGCGCACGCGGCGCCCATTCCACCTTCGGCTGCCTGTTGCGTGGCCTGTGGGAAAAGGACAACGCCGCGCAGCAGATCAAGGCGCTCAAGGTGAAAACGCCACACGCCGGGCAGCCGATCAAGTTTCTTTCCGGCGGCAATCAGCAGAAGGCCATTCTCGGCCGCTGGCTGTCGATGCCGATGAAAGTGCTGCTGCTCGACGAGCCCACCCGCGGCATCGACATCGGTGCCAAGGCCGAGATCTACCAGATCATCCATAACCTGGCCGCCGAGGGGATCGCGGTGATTGTGGTGTCCAGCGACTTGATGGAAGTCATGGGCATTTCCGACCGCATCCTGGTGCTGTGCGAAGGCGCCCTGCGTGGCGAGCTGAGCCGCGAACAGGCCAATGAATCCAACCTGCTGCAACTGGCTTTGCCGCGCCAACGCGCCGACGGCGTGGCGAACTGAGAGGTGACTATGATGACAACCCAAAACAACACCCTGCCAACCACGCGCAAACCGCTGGATATGCGGCGTTTTCTCGATGACTGGGTAATGCTGCTGGCGGCGGTCGGCATCTTTGTCGCCTGCACCTTGCTGATCGACAACTTCCTTTCACCGCTGAACATGCGTGGCCTGGGCCTGGCGATTTCCACCACCGGCATTGCTGCCTGCACCATGTTGTATTGCCTGGCGTCCGGGCATTTCGACTTGTCGGTGGGCTCGGTGATCGCCTGTGCCGGGGTGGTCGCGGCGGTGGTGATGCGTGACACCGACAGCGTGTTTCTCGGAGTCTGTGCGGCGCTGGTGATGGGGCTGATCGTCGGGCTGATCAACGGCATCGTGATTGCCAAGTTGCGGGTCAACGCGTTGATCACCACGTTGGCGACCATGCAGATCGTGCGTGGCCTGGCCTACATTTTCGCCAACGGCAAGGCGGTGGGGGTGTCGCAGGAATCGTTCTTCGTCTTCGGCAACGGCCAGTTGTTTGGCGTACCGGTACCGATCCTGATCACCATCGTATGCTTTCTGTTCTTCGGCTGGCTGCTGAACTACACCACCTACGGGCGCAACACCATGGCCATCGGCGGCAACCAGGAAGCGGCGTTGCTGGCGGGGGTGAATGTCGACCGGACCAAGATCATCATCTTCGCCGTGCACGGAGTGATCGGTGCGCTGGCCGGGGTGATCCTGGCCTCGCGCATGACCTCGGGCCAGCCAATGATCGGCCAGGGTTTCGAACTGACCGTGATCTCGGCTTGCGTACTGGGCGGGGTCTCGTTGAGTGGCGGGATCGGCATGATCCGGCACGTGATCGCCGGGGTGCTGATACTGGCGATCATCGAGAATGCGATGAACCTGAAGAACATCGATACGTTTTATCAGTATGTGATTCGCGGTTCGATTCTGTTGTTGGCGGTGGTCATCGACCGACTCAAACAGCGCTGACACCCCCATTACCTGTGGGAGCGAGCCTGCTCGCGAAGGCGTTGGCACATCCAGCATCAATGTGTCAGAAACACCGCTTTCGCGAGCAGGCTCGCTCCCACAGGTACACAATGTGAACCCTGAGGCTTGCACTGACTCTGTGGGAGCGGGCTTGCCCGCGATTGACCGCGCAGCGGTCACTGCTTGCAGACACTCCTTCCGTCACCTCCCCGAAATATTTCTTGCTCGTTTCAGCCTGTTTCGGTTATCACTTTGTACATGATTAGACAGGTACGATTTGACAAGAAACAACGGGTGGTCGACGAACTCATCCGGCGCATCGAAAGCGGCCTCTTGGAGGACGGCTTTCAACTGCCGGGTGAGCATCAGTTGGCTCAGGAATTCAAGGTCAGCCGAGGCACTTTGCGTGAGGCCCTGGCCGAATTGAAACGGCGCAACTACATCGCGACGCAGAGCGGGGTGGGTTCCATCGTCACCTTTGACGGCGTGGTGCTCGACCAGCGCAGCGGCTGGGCGCAGGCGTTGGCGGACAGCGGGGCGCTGGTCAATACCGAAGTGTTGCGGCTTGAGGCGGTCACCCGCCCTGATCTGCTGTCGCGTTTCGGCACCGACCAGTTCATCACCCTCGACCGTCGTCGCCGTTCCAACGACGGCACGCTGGTCTCCCTCGAACGCTCACTGATGCCCGCCTGCGGAGGCCTGGAAAGCCTGCCGCGGGTCGGTCTGATCGACAACTCCCTGACCATCACCCTGGCCGCTTATGGCTACATCGGCGACCACGGCGATCAGTGGATCGGTGCCGAACCCCTGAGCGCCGAAGACGCCGAACTGCTGGGCCGCCCGGTCGGCACGGTGTTCCTCAAGGCCTTGCGCACCACCTACGACCGGCAGAACCGTTTCATGGAACAGGTCGAAAGCCTGCTCGATCCCGTGCACTTCCGTCTGCACCTGCAATTTGGAAATTCGAAATGACTGCGCTCAATCGTGCCCTGGGCGCGTTCTATGGCCTGGCCCTGGGCGATGCACTGGGCATGCCGACCCAATCCCTGAGCCGCGCACAGATCCAGGCGCGCTTCGGTGAAATCACCAGCCTCGAAGACGCCGGCCCCGATCAGCCGATTGCCGCCAACATGCCCAAGGGCTCGATCACCGACGATACCGAACAGGCGATCCTGGTCGGCCAGTTGTTGATTGATGGCGAGGGCAAGATCGAAGTGTCGGTGCTCGCACAGCGTTTGATCGAATGGGAGGCGGTGATGCAGGCCAAGGGCTCGCAGGATTTGCTTGGCCCTTCGACCAAACGCGCCATCGAGATGATCCTTGCCGGTCATTCGCCGGAGGAGGCGGGGCGCTACGGCACCACCAACGGCGCGGCGATGCGCATTACGCCTGTGGGGATCGCGGCGAATGTCGCCGATCCGCAGCGATTCATTGAAGCGGTCGTGCAGGCTTGCCAGGTCACTCATAACACCACGTTGGGGATCTCCAGCGCGGCGGCGGTGGCGGCGGTGGTGTCTGCCGGCATCAACGGCATGGACCTGGGCGAGGCCTTGAACCTCGGCCAGCAAATCGCCCAGCAAGCCGAAAGTCATGGTCACTGGGTGGCCGGTGGACGGATTGCCTCGCGCATCAGTTGGGCGCGCAGCATCAGCGTCGACAGTGACAACGGGCTGCTCGCCGATGTGCTGTACGACGTGATCGGCACCTCCGTGGCTTCCCAGGAGTCGGTGGTGGTGTCGTTCGCCTTGGCCCAGCAAGTGGCCATCGGTGAAATGAGCGCCTTCGATGCACTGTGCATGGCCGCCAGCCTGGGCGGCGACACGGACACCATCGCGGCGATTCTGGGCGCGATGCTCGGGGCCTGCCTGGGTCTTGAGAGCTGGCCTGTGGAGATGATCGACAAGGTCAAGGTGGTCAATGATCTGGAGCTGGAGCCATTGGTGACCGGGCTGCTGGCTTTGCGTTGACTGGACGGGCCCCATCGCGGGCAAGCCCGCTCCCACAGGGATAGTAGATACCTTGAGGTACACACATACCTGTGGGAGCGGGCTTGCCCGCGATGGGCGCGCCACCGACTTGACTTGATAACCCCGCAATGGATCGCCAATTCCGCAATTGCCCACAACCACAACAAATGGCAACAGGAGCATTTTTCATGAGTTCAACCAACGCCGGGCAAAGCGCCGGGCAACTGGAAACCCGCGGCATCGAACCGGTGCCGGAATCCGAGTGCAACGGGCATCCGCTGCAACTGTTCTGGGTGTGGTTCGCCGCCAATATTTCCATCCTCGGCCTGCCGTTGGGCGCGACCCTGGTGGCCTTTCGCGGGTTGGCGATCTGGCAGGCGATCATCGTCGCGATCCTCGGTGCCGCCGGCTCCTTCGCGGTGGTCGGGATCATCTCCATCGCCGGCCGTCGAGGCCGTGCGCCGAGCCTGACCCTGTCGCGAGCGATCTTCGGTGTGCGCGGCAACATCGGCCCGACGCTGGTCTCGCTGATGTCGCGCCTGGGCTGGGAAACCGTCAACACCACCACCGCTGCGTTCGTGCTGCTGTCGCTGTGCTCGATCCTGTTCGGCTCGCCGGTGGAAGCCAAGAGCGCACCGGTGCTGACCCTGGTGTTCATCGCGATTTTCGTGCTGTTGACCTTGTCGGTGTCCGGCCTCGGCCATGCGACCTTGCTGGTGATTCAGAAGTGGGCGACCTATGTGTTCGGCGCGCTGAACATACTGGTCGGTGGTTTCCTCTGCGCGACCATCGACTGGAGCGCGGTGTTCAACGCCACGCCCGCGCCGCTCAGCGCGATGATCATCGGCGTCGGCACCATGGCCGCCGGCACCGGCATCGGTTGGGCCAATGCCGGCGCGGACATGTCGCGCTACCAGCACCGCAGCGTCAAGGCCGTGCGCCTGGTGGCGTCGGCGGCGTTCGGTGCGGGGATTCCGCTGGTGCTGCTGATCACCCTCGGCGGCTTGCTGTCGGTGGGCAACAACGACCTGGCGCAAGCCACTGACCCGATCATCGCGATCCGCGACATGCTGCCGACCTGGATGGCGGTGCCGTACCTGATCACTGCCTTCGGCGGCCTGCTGTTGTCGAACAACCTGTCGGTGTACTCCGCCGGCCTGACCACGCTGACCCTGGGCCTGAAGGTCAAGCGCGTGTATGCGGTGGTGGTCGACATCGTGGCGATCTTCGCAGGTTCAATCTACTTCATGCTGATCGCCGACAGTTTCTACGGCCCGTTCATTACCTTCATTTCCCTGCTGGCCGTACCGATCACGGCGTGGGTCGGGATCTTTGTGGTCGACCTGATCCATCGTCACTACTACAGCCCCAAGGACCTGCTGAACGTCAGCCCGAGCAGTGCCTACTGGTATCGCGGCGGCATCGAGTGGCGTGCGTTCGGCGCATGGGCGATCGCCATCGTGCTGGGCTTCAGTTTCACCACCATCGGCACCACCGCGGAAAATGTCTGGTTCAAGGGCTTGTTGTCCGACTCATGGCTGGGCCACAACGGTCTTGGCTGGATCGTGACCTTCGTCGTGGCAGGCGGGATCTACTTCGTACTGGGCGGGGCCAGGGATCGCCGCGCCGCCGCAATCGAGAATGCTCATGCCTAGAATGCTGCACACCGGCCAGGTCATCATCGACCTGGTCATGGCCGTGGACACACTGCCCGAAGCGGGCGGCGACGTGCTGGCGCAGTCCGCCAGTTTCGAGGCCGGCGGCGGTTTCAATGTGATGGCCGCGGCACAGCGCAATGGCTTGCCGGTGGTCTACCTGGGCCGCCACGGTAGCGGACGCTTCGGTGACCTGGCCCGTGAGGCGATGACTGCCGAAGGCATCCGCATCGGCATTACCGATCGCGCCGAACGCGACACCGGGCTGTGCGTGGCAATCACCGACGTTTCGGCCGAACGCAGTTTCGTGTCTTACATCGGTGCCGAAGGCGAGTTGAGCGCCGAAGATCTGGCGAGTGTGCCGGCCGAGGCGGGCGACTACGTGTACGTCAGCGGCTACAGCCTGCTGCACGTAGGCAAGGCGCAAGCGCTGGTGGATTGGGTGCTGGCGCTGTCGGATGGCGTCAATCTGGTGTTCGATCCGGGCCCGCTGGTGGATTCGCCGGACGCGCCGATGATGCAAGCCTTGCTCGCGCGCATCGATGTGTGGACCAGCAATGCCGTGGAGGCGCTGAAGTTTACCGGCGCGGCGGACATCGCCCAGGCGCTGGATTGCCTGGCAGGGCACCTGTCGGCCAAGGCACTGATGGTCGTGCGCGACGGGCCCGCAGGGTGCTGGATCAGCCATGGCGCAGAGCGTCGGCATGTGCCGGGGTTCAAGGTCGACGCGGTGGACAGCAATGGCGCCGGCGATGCCCATGCCGGTGTGTTTGTGGCCGGGCTGGCGCAAGGTTTGTCGGCATTCGAGGCGGCACGGCGGGCCAATGCAGCGGCGGCGCTGGCGGTCACCCGTTGGGGGCCGGCGACTTCGCCGGGGACGGCTGAAGTGGATGAGTTGATCCGCAGGACTTTCAGCGACTGAGCTGCCGCCATCGCGGGCAAACCCGCTCCCACAATGGACAAGTAACCCGGCCCACTGTGGGAGCGGGCTTGCCCGCGATGGGGACATTGGCTACAGCACAAAAACTGGCCTTAACCAGCCTTGCGCAACGCCTCGATCAGCTCCTGCTTGCGCATCGAAGACCGCCCGGGAATATCCTTTGCCCGTGCTTCTTTCCTCAAGCTATCGACTGTTTGAGTTTCCCGCGAAGCCTTGCTTCCACGAGGCGTGGGATTTCTCCTGAGTCACTATTGGCTGATATGACTTTCCTTGTCCTCGGTGGTGCTTGAACCGAGGCCGCCAGTGCCGGGCGTTTTTTTGTCCGGCAGGTCCGCCCCGCCCTGACGCCCCATGTCATTGCCCTGGATGCGCGGGTCGGTGCCGGTGGAGGGCGGCAGGTTGTGGTCGATCGTGGTGCCATCGGTGTTCATGCCGGGAACACTCTGGATGGCCGGTGCCCTGGGTTTTTCCACCGGGTTGGTCGGGCCGGTGCTGGAGCCGATGGTCCCGGCGAACGAGGTGCAAGACAGCAGGGCGGTGAGGGCGAGGGCGGTCAACCTGGACAGGATCATGGTGTTGTCTCCAACGGTTAGAGTCCTTACCTGATTAGTCCGCCCTCGAGACGAATGGGTGCATTGTCAGCGACGAACGGCTCAGGCTTGTTGCAGCGCCTTGGCCGTGGTCACCCGACGCCAGATCAACCGGCCCACGGTGATCAGCCAGTTGAGCGAGGCCACCGCCAACACCGTCAGCAGCAGCGTGGCCATGCCTTGCTCGACGATGATTTTCCCGGCCAGCAAGGGAAAGCCGAACACGCCGATGAAGTACGACAGGCTGAACAGCAGCAAGGATTGCGCAGTGGTGCCGTTCGGCGCTTCATTGGCGGCCAGGCCGTTGATCACCGAGTAGGTCAGGCCGTAACCGATCCCGAGCATCACCGCCGCGAGCACGTAGCTGAAGCTGCTGGCGACGACATAACCGAACATCACGATCGATGCCAGCATCAGCCCTGACAGCAGGCACGAGGCGCGCAATGGATCACGCTTGACCACGAACCCGGCAACCAGCATGCGGCCGCTGATCGCGGCGCTCATGAAGCCGAGGAAGAACAGCGAATAGTCGAGCGAGCGCGCCGCGGCATAACTGGTTTGAAAGCTCGACAGACCACCGAACACGCAGCCGCCCAGACCGACCATGATGATCGGGAAAATGGCCCGGGACGACAGCACTTGTCCCGCTGCACGCCAGGAAATCCGCGACACGCTGGTTGATTGGGTGTTCGCCTTTTTCAACTGCCGATCCAGGCGCCAGAACAGCAGCACACCGATCAGGCTGGCCAGCGCGGCCAGGTAGAACGCCGCCGTCACCGGATAACCGAGCGCACTCGCCGCGCGGCCGAGCAAGGGGCCGCTGCCGATCCCGGTCATCATGCTGCCCGATAGCAGGGCGAAGTATTTGGCGCGTTGCGCGGGTGTCACCAGGCTGGCCACGATGATCGGCCCGAGGGTGTAGAACACGCCCCAGCCCAGGCCCAGCAGCAGGCCGAAAAACAACAGCAGGTGACCGAAACCCGGGGTCAGGGCGAAGCCCAGGCTGGCCGCGACCAGCAGCACACCGAACAACGCCACCGATCGGGCGGCACCGAGCAGGTCGGACAAATGACCGTAAACAATCACCGCCACAAAGGTGCTGAGCATCGCCGCCGAAATCACGCTGCCGGCGTCGTGTTCGTTGCCACCGCGCGAGCTGATCAGCAACGACAGCAAAAACGTCGAACCGTACGACAGCGACAACAGGTAACTGGCGAGGCAAAACAGGCCGAACAACTTGCTTGAAACGGGGGGTGTAGCGGTAGACATGACGCGGTTCCTTGACCGGATAAATGAGCAGCGCCGCTATCTAACCACGCAGTGCGCGAATGTTAGGTCCGAGGTTATCGATGCCAGGGTTAGTGTCGGCCGGAGTAAAGCCTCTACGCCCCCTCGCCACAAATACCGCGCCGACTTAGTATGGCGTTTTCCTCTTTTTGACAAGGCACGTCCATGACGATCGAAATCCGCCCGGCGACCCCCAGTGACGCACCGCAAATCCTCGCGTTCATCACTGAGCTGGCCGACTACGAACGTGCCCGCCATGAAGTCATCGCCAGCGTTGCCGACATCGAGCGCAGCCTGTTCAGCGAAGGCGCCACCGCCCATGGCCTGATCTGCCTGCGCGAGGGTGAGGCCATCGGTTTCGCGGTGTTCTTCTTCAGCTATTCCACCTGGCTTGGCAGCAACTGCCTGTACCTGGAGGACCTGTACATCACCCCGGAACAGCGCGGCGGTGGTGCGGGC
Organism: Pseudomonas sp. S2_H10; assembly: GCF_054668285.1. Classification (NCBI taxonomy): domain Bacteria; kingdom Pseudomonadati; phylum Pseudomonadota; class Gammaproteobacteria; order Pseudomonadales; family Pseudomonadaceae; genus Pseudomonas; species Pseudomonas sp. S2_H10. The sequence goes on along the minus strand of NZ_CP162754.1, from coordinate 2,041,223 downwards.
AAGACCCTGCTGCGGCACCTGGCGAAAATCGCCTGCGCCAATGACTGCGGCCGTTTCGAGTGGAGCGTGCTGGAGTGGAATACGCCAGCTATCGATTTCTACAAATCCCTGGGTGCACAGCCGCAGGAGGAGTGGGTTCGCTATCGGATGGATGGGTCAGTACTGCGGGATTTCGCCGCGGGCAACTGATCGCGTTTAAAAGAGCGCAGCCTTCGGGCTGCGTTTTTTTGTCTTGTCTCACAATGTGGGATTGATATTTATATATTGAGATTTCTCCCTGCGCAGGTTTATAGTCCAGCTCACTCACTGCCAAAAACCAAAACAGGTGAAGCGATGCAGGCGCAATTGATCGCGCTCGACTGGGGGACAACCTCATTACGTGCTTACAAACTGGCTGAAGGCGGGCAGGTGCTCGAACAGCGTTCGCTGTCGTCGGGGATCATGCAGCTGCCAAAGGCGCCGCGAATCATTGGCGGCCGCGAATGCACCGATGGTTTCGAACTGGCCTTCGATGAGGCTTGCGGCGACTGGCTCGATGCGCAGCCGCAATTACCGGTGATTGCCTGCGGCATGGTCGGCAGCGCCCAGGGCTGGCGCGAAGCGGCCTACCGCGACACGCCGGCGAACGTCGCCACACTCGGTACCTCCCTGCAAACCGTACGCAGCCTGCGCGGCGTCGATGTGCACATTGTGCCCGGCGTCATCGAGCGTTCGCGTTTGCCGAACGTGATGCGCGGCGAAGAAACCCAGGTGCTCGGCGTGCTGCAAACCCTGGCGGGCGAGGCGGGCGCCGATCTGCTGATCGGCCTGCCGGGCAGCCATTCGAAATGGGTGGAGGTGGCCGACGGTTGCATCGTGCATTTCGATACCTTCATGACCGGCGAAGTCTTCGCCGTGCTCAGCGAACACAGCATTCTCGGACGCACCCAGCAGCGCGGTGGGTCCTTCGATGGCGATGCATTTGATCGCGGTGTGCAGGTCGCGTTGTCGGCGGACGGGGAGACCGGTCCGCTGTCGACCCTGTTCAGCGCCCGCAGCCTGGGCCTGACCGGCGAGTTGAGCGCCACTGCCCAGGCGGACTACCTGTCCGGCCTGCTGATCGGCCACGAGTTGGCGGCCCTGGCCAATGTCCAGCGGCGTCGGCGCAACAGCGTGCACCTGCCGTCGATCATCCTCATTGGTAATTCGCAACTGTGTGCCCGCTACAGCCGTGCGCTCGACGCCTGCGGTTTTGCCCGGGTGACCCTGGCCGAACAGGCCACTGAGCGTGGCTTGTGGCAACTGGCGCTCGCCGCCGGCCTGGTCACGTCCACCGCATCCCGTTAACCCTGCCTGGAGGTCTGACATGCTCAAACAAGCGCTGGCGCAAAACGGCCTGATCGCGATCCTGCGTGGCCTGCGCCCACAGGAAGCGGCTGCCATCGGTGAAGTCCTGTACGCCGCAGGCTTTCGCGTCATCGAAGTGCCGCTCAATTCCCCTGAGCCGTACGAAAGTATCCGCATCCTGCGCAGCACCTTGCCTGCCGATTGCCTGATCGGTGCCGGCACGGTGTTGACGCCGGAGCAGGTCGAACAAGTGAAAGCTGCGGGCGGCCAGGTGATCGTCATGCCCCACAGCGATCCGAAAGTCCTGCGCGCAGCGAAAGCGGCGGGGCTTTACCTGTCGCCGGGTGTCGCCACACCGACCGAGGCCTTTGCTGCGCTGGCTGAAGGCGCGGACATCCTCAAACTGTTCCCGGCCGAGCAGATGGGCCCTGCCGTCGTCAAAGCCTGGCTCGCCGTATTGCCTGCCGGAACCCTTCTGGCGCCGGTCGGCGGTATCACACCGGACAACATGCAGTCGTTCATCGACGCCGGCGTCAAAGGTTTCGGCCTCGGCTCCGGTCTGTTCAAACCGGGCATGACCTCTCTGCAAGTGGCGGCCAATGCCAAGGCCTACGTCGCTGCCTGGAAAGCCCTTCGCTAAGACTTCGTTGAGCGCCGAGCGCGCTGCATCTAACAAGAGAGCCAAAAGATGAAAATCACCAAACTGACCACCTTCATCGTTCCGCCGCGCTGGTGCTTCCTCAAGGTCGAAACCGACGAAGGCGTGACCGGTTGGGGCGAGCCCGTGGTCGAAGGTCGTGCCCACACCGTTGCCGCCGCCGTTGAAGAATTGTCCGACTACCTGATCGGCAAGGATCCGCGCAACATCGAGGACATCTGGACCGTGCTCTATCGCGGCGGCTTCTACCGTGGCGGCGCGATCCACATGAGCGCCCTGGCCGGTATCGACCAGGCCTTGTGGGACATCAAGGGCAAGGCGCTGGGGGTGTCGGTCAGCGACCTGCTGGGTGGGCAGGTGCGGGACAAGATTCGCGTGTATTCGTGGATCGGTGGCGACCGGCCGGCGGACACCGCGCGTGCAGCCAAGGAAGCGGTCGAGCGGGGTTTCACCGCGGTGAAAATGAACGGCACCGAAGAGCTGCAATTCCTCGATACCTTCGACAAGGTCGACCAGGCCCTGGCCAACGTCGCTGCCGTGCGCGATGCGGTCGGCCCGAACGTCGGCATCGGCGTGGACTTCCATGGCCGGGTGCACAAGCCCATGGCCAAGGTGCTGATGAAGGAGCTGGATCCGTACAAGCTGATGTTCATCGAAGAGCCGGTGCTCAGCGAAAACTATGAAGCGCTCAAAGAGCTCGCGCCGCTGACCAGTACGCCGATTGCCCTGGGCGAGCGGCTGTTCTCGCGCTGGGATTTCAAGCGCGTGCTCAGCGAAGGCTACGTCGACATCATCCAGCCGGATGCCTCCCACGCCGGCGGCATCACCGAAACCCGCAAGATCGCCAATATGGCCGAAGCCTACGACGTCGCGTTGGCGTTGCATTGCCCGCTGGGCCCGATTGCCCTGGCGGCCTGCCTGCAACTGGATGCGGTCTGCTACAACGCGTTCATTCAGGAGCAGAGCCTGGGCATCCATTACAACGAGAGCAACGACTTGCTCGACTACGTCAAAGACCCACGGGTGTTCGACTACGACAAGGGCTTCGTGAAGATCCCGAACGGCCCGGGCCTGGGCATCGAGATCAACGAGGAATACGTGATCGAACGCGCGGCCATCGGCCACCGCTGGCGCAACCCGATCTGGCGCCATGCCGATGGCAGTTTTGCCGAGTGGTGAAATCTCTCTGATTCACCACGATCCCCTGTAGGAGCCGGCTTGCTGGCGATGGCGTCCTGTCAGTCACATCATTATTGAATGTGTCGCCGTCATCGCTGGCAAGCCAGCTCCCACAGGGTTTGCCGCCAGTTTTTAAATCGACCTCAATAACCATAATAAGAGGCACCCCTCATGCAACCGCAAACCCTCACCGGGCAGGCGTCGTTGGTGACGCCCAGCCGCAAGCGTTTTTTCATCATGGTGCTGCTGTTCATCACCGTGGTGATCAACTACCTGGACCGCAGCAACCTGTCGATCGCCGCCCCGGCGCTGACCAGTGACCTGGGCATCGACCCGATCCACGTCGGCCTGATTTTCTCGGCGTTCGGCTGGACCTACGCCGCCATGCAGATCCCCGGTGGCTGGCTGGTGGATCGTGTGCCGCCACGGATCCTGTACAGCGTCGCCTTGCTGCTGTGGTCGGTGGCCACGGTGATGCTCGGCTTCGCCGCGAGCTTCATCGCGCTGTTCGTATTGCGCATGGCGGTCGGTGCTTTGGAGGCGCCGGCCTATCCGATCAACAGCCGCGTGGTCACCACCTGGTTCCCTGAGCGCGAGCGCGCCACGGCCATCGGTTTCTACACCTCCGGGCAGTTCGTCGGCCTGGCCTTCCTGACACCGGTGCTGGCGTGGCTGCAGCACGAATTCGGCTGGCACATGGCCTTCGTCGCCACTGGCGCGGTGGGGATCATTTGGGCTGCAATCTGGTATGCGGTGTATCGCGAGCCACGGGATTTCAAGGGCGCCAACGAGGCTGAGATCGACCTGATCCGCGAGGGCGGCGGGTTGGTGGATATCCAGGCGGAACAAGCCAAGGTCAAAGCCAAATTCAGCTGGACCGACCTGGGCATCGTCCTGACCAAGCGCAAGCTCTGGGGCATCTACCTCGGGCAGTTCTGCCTCAACTCGACGCTGTGGTTTTTCCTGACGTGGTTCCCGACCTACCTGGTGAAATACCGCGGCATGGACTTCATCAAGTCTGGCTTGCTGGCTTCGCTGCCTTTTCTGGCGGCATTTGTCGGCGTGCTGTGCTCCGGTTTCTTTTCGGACTTCCTGATCCGGCGCGGCTACACCGTAGGGTTCGCCCGCAAGTTGCCGATCATCAGCGGCCTGCTGATCTCCACTTCGATCATCGGCGCCAACTTCGTCGAGTCGACGCCGCTGGTGATTGCCTTCCTCGCGCTGGCGTTTTTCGGCAACGGCCTGGCTTCGATCACCTGGTCGCTGGTGTCGACCCTGGCCCCGGCGCGCTTGCTCGGGCTGACCGGCGGGGTGTTCAACTTCATCGGCAACCTGTCGGCGATCGCCACGCCTATCGTCATCGGTTTTCTCGCCACGGGTGATTCCTTTGCCCCGGCGATCACCTACATCTCGGTGCTCGCGTTGATTGGCGCGCTGTCCTACATCCTGCTGGTGGGCAAGGTCGAGCGTATCAAGTTGTAGTCGTGGCACGCGGGCGACCATAATGCCGCCCGTTCACTCGCTCAACGGTAAAGGCTGGATATGCAGGAAGACGCCCCAAAAATCGCCAAGGACGCCGCGCCGACCGGCACCCAGACCCTGCTTCGCGGGCTGGGTGTGGTTCACGCCGTGGCCAGTGGCGCCCGCGATCTCAAGGAAATCGCCCGGCTGATCGGCACCACGCGCAGCACCACCCATCGCCTGGCCAGCTGCCTGGTGGACGAGCGTTATCTGCGGGTGGTGCCGCAAGTCGGTTATCTGCTGGGGCCGAAACTGATCGAGCTGGGCTTTCAGGCCCGTGAAGAGTTGCCGTTGGTGACCCTGGCCGGGCCGTATCTGGATGAGCTGTCGGCATTGACCGGCGACACCATTCACCTGGCGATCCGTGAAGGCGACGAAGTGCTGTACCTGCACAAGAACCCGGGGCGCAATGGCCCGGAAATGCGTTCGCGGGTCGGCCATCGCATGCCGTTGGCGCGCACCGGCATCGGCAAGGCGCTGATGCTCGATGATTCGCCGCAAGAGTGGCAGCGCCTGTACGAAGTCAGCCTGCCGGTGGGTGGGAAAAACCAGTTCTGGCCGCAGCACCCGGAGCAATCCTGGGAGCAGTTCGCGCAGCGCATGGTCGAGTACGTGGCCGGCGGTTACGCCTTCGATCTGGAAGACAACGAACCGTCGATCCGCTGCGTGGCGGCGCCGATCCGCGATGCCAGCAAACGCATCGTCGCCGGCATCAGCATCGCCAGCACCGTGCCGTACATGCCGCTGGAAAAGATGGCCGAGCTGATTCCCCTGATCAAAGGGGTCACGACCCGGCTGTCGGCGGAGCTGGGCCTCAAGGTTTAAACCTTGAGGGTCGCCATGTCGATGACAAAACGGTATTTCACGTCACCGGCGATCATGCGCGCGTAAGCCTCGTTGATCTGGCGGATGTCGAGCATTTCGATGTCGCAGGTGATGTTGTGCTCGGCGCAGAAATCCAGCACTTCCTGGGTTTCGGCGATGCCGCCGATCAGCGAGCCGGCGAGCACGCGACGTCCCAGCACCAGTTTGGCCGCATGCAACGGCGGCTCCACCGGTTCGATCAACCCCACCAGGATATGCACGCCGTCGAATCGCAGCGTATCGAGGTAGGGATTGAGGTCGTGCTGCACCGGAATGGTGTCGAGCAGGAAGTCGAAGTGACCGGCCGCAGCCTGCATCTGCGCGTCATCGGTGGACACGATCACATGGTCCGCGCCCTGGCGCCGAGCCTCTTCGGCCTTGCTTGCCGAACGGGTGAACAGCGTCACTTCGGCGCCCATGGCCTTGGCGAACTTGATGCCCATGTGGCCCAGCCCGCCCATGCCGAGAATCCCCACCTTGTCACCGGCCTTCACGCCGTAGTGCTTGAGCGGTGAGTAGGTGGTGATGCCGGCGCAGAGGATCGGCGCGGAGCTGGCCAGGTCGAGCTTCTCGGGAATGCGCACCACAAAGTGCTCGCTGACCACGATGCTGTCGGAGTAGCCACCCATGGTGTTGCTGCCGTCGACCCGGTCCGGGGTGGCGTAGGTCATGGTCGGGCCTTCGAGGCAGTATTGCTCGAGATTGGCCTGGCAAGCTTCGCAGCTGCGGCACGAGTCGACCATGCAGCCGACCCCGACCAGATCGCCGACCTTGTGGCGGGTCACGTTCGCGCCAACGGAGGTCACTTTGCCGACGATTTCGTGGCCGGGCATCAGCGGGTAAACGGCAATGCCCCACTCGTTGCGGGCCTGATGGATGTCGGAATGGCAGACGCCGCAGTAGAGAATCTCGATGGCAACGTCGTCGACCCGTGGGCTGCGGCGTTCGAATTTCACGGGGGCGAGGGGAGTGGTGGCCGACTGGGCGGCGTATCCGATGGCGGTGTACATGTTGAACCTCGCAGAAGCAGTGACAGGTGAGGCGACGCATTCTGGGCGCCGAACCCGGTAGCGGCCATGGCGATTCCTCCGGGTGTTTTGCCTATTCCTCCGGCATCGGCGGTTGATCGATCCCATTGGCGATCAGACCTGCGATGATGTTTTCATCCCTTTTTCCGTGAAGCTTTTTCAATGCAGTTGACCCGTCACCTTGATGCCAATGCCACGCTAGTTTCGCTGATCGAGCCGCTATCGACGCGCGACGGATTCGTCCCGACCGCGTTGCCGGGCGTGCAGGTGCTGCGGGCCAGTTGCGATGTGGCCCGAGGGCCGCAGATCTATGAGCCGAGCCTGGTGATCATCGCCCAGGGCAGCAAACTGGCGTACCTGGGGCCGCGCACCCTGGAATATGGTGCAGGGCACTACCTGATTCAGGCGCTGCCAGTGCCGTTCGAGTGTGAAACCTTTGCCGCCCCGGACGGACCGATGCTCGGGGTCTCGGTCGCGATCGACCGGGTGATGCTGGGCGAGTTGGTGTTGGCGATGGGCCTGGCTCCCGGGCGGCATATTGCGGCGCAAACGCCTGAGTCCATGACCTCGGCAGTGCTCGACGACGCCATGCGCGGTTGTGTCGAGCGGCTGCTGCGTTGCCTGCACGATCCGCTGGAGAGTCGGATCATGGGCCAGGCTCGCTTGCGCGAATTGTTGTTCGTGGCGTTGCGCGGGCCACAGGCCGATGTGCTGCGGGCGCTGGTCGAGCAGCAGGGGCAGTTCGCCCGGATCGCGGCGTCCCTCAGTCATCTGCATGCGCATTTTGCCGAACCGTTGAACGTCGAGACCCTGGCCAGTTGCGCGAACATGAGTGCATCGACCTTTCACGAGCATTTCAAACGCAGCACCTTGTTGTCGCCGGTGCAGTATCTGAAGCGATTGCGTCTGCTCAGGGCGCAGCAGTTGTTGCTGGCCGAGGGGCTGGGCGTGGCGCAGGTGGCGCATCGGGTGGGGTATCAGAGCACGTCGCAGTTCAGTCGCGAGTACAAACGCTACTTCGAGCGCAACCCCGGCGACGAGCGCGCCGCCTGACTCACCACCAACCCCATGTAGGAGCCGGCTTGCTGGCGATAGCGGAGTATCAGTCGAAATAGATGTTCTCTGTCACACCGCTATCGCCAGCAAGCCGGCTCCTACAAAGGTGCGTGACCATAATTTCAGGCAACAAAAAGGCCCCCATTCGGGAGCCTTGATGTTCAGCGGTTCGGTTTACATGTTCGGGTAAGTCGGGCCGCCAGCGCCTTCCGGCGTTACCCAGGTGATGTTCTGTGCAGGATCCTTGATGTCGCAGGTCTTGCAGTGAACGCAGTTCTGGGCGTTGATCTGGAAGCGCTTCTCGCCGTCTTCCTTGGTCACCACTTCATACACGCCGGCCGGGCAGTAACGCTGTGCCGGCTCATCGTACAGCGGCAGGTTCTTGCTGATCGGGATGCTTGGGTCTTTCAGCTTCAGGTGGCACGGTTGCTCTTCTTCGTGGTTGGTACCGGAGATGAACACCGAGCTGAGTTTGTCGAAGCTGAGCTTGCCGTCGGGTTTCGGGTAGTCGATCTTCTTGCAGTCGGCCGCGAGCTTGAGGCAGGCGTAGTCCGGCTTGGTGTCGTGCAGGGTGAACGGCAGTTTGCCGCCGAAGATGTTCTGGTCGAGCCAGTTGAAACCGCCACCGACGATTGCGCCGAACTTGTGGATCGCCGGGCCGAAGTTGCGGCTGGCGAACAGTTCTTCGTAGAGCCAGCTCTTCTTGAACGCGTCGACGTAGCTGGTCAGCTCCTCAGTGCCATCCTTGTCGGCGAACAGTGCGTCGGCGACCGATTCAGCGGCGAGCATGCCGGACTTCATCGCGGTGTGGCTGCCCTTGATCTTGGCGAAGTTCAGGGTGCCGAGGTCGCAACCGATCAGCGCGCCGCCCTTGAAGACCATTTTCGGCAGCGAGTTCAGGCCGCCCTTGCAGATGGCGCGCGCGCCGTAGCTGATGCGCTTGCCGCCTTCCAGGTACTGGGCCAGCACCGGGTGATGCTTGAGGCGCTGGAACTCGTCGAACGGCGACAGGTAGGTGTTGCTGTAGGACAAATCGACGATCAGGCCCACGAACACCTGGTTGTTTTCCAGGTGATAGAGGAACGAGCCACCGGTGTTCTCGGTGCCCATGATGTCCATCGGCCAACCGGCGGTGTGGACCACCAGGCCTGGCTGGTGCTTGGCCGGGTCGATTTCCCAGATTTCCTTCAGGCCGATGCCGTAGTGCTGGGCGTCGGCATCGCTGGCGAGGTTGTAGCGCTGGATCAGCTGCTTGCCGATGTGGCCGCGGCAACCTTCGGCGAACAGCGTGTACTTGCCACGCAGTTCCATGCCCGGGGTGTACAGGCCTTCTTTCGGATGGCCTTCGCGGTCGACACCGAGGTCACCGGTGATGATCCCGCGCACCACGCCGTTCTCGTCGATCAGCGCTTCCTGGGCAGCGAAGCCCGGGTAGATTTCCACGCCCAGGTTTTCGGCCTGCGTGGCCAGCCAGCGGCACAGGTTGCCCAGGGAGATGATGTAGTTGCCTTCGTTGTGCATGGTCTTGGGCACAAAGAAGTCAGGGATCTTCTGCGCGCTTTCGGCATTCTTCAGCACGAAGATGTCGTCGCGGGTGACGGGGGTGTTCAGCGGCGCGCCGAGTTCTTTCCAGTCCGGGAACAGTTCGTTCAGGGCGCGTGGTTCGAACACGGCACCGGAGAGGATGTGAGCACCGACTTCGGAGCCTTTTTCGACCACGCAGACGCTGATTTCCTTACCGGCTTCGGCGGCCTTCTGCTTCAAGCGGCAGGCGGCGGAAAGACCAGCGGGGCCGGCACCGACGATGACAACGTCGAATTCCATGTATTCGCGTTCCACAGGTTATCTCCTACTCAAGGCTCAACAGTTTTTTTTCTAATTTGGAGGTTGGGTGTCGCATCCATGAATTCCGGCGCAACGCCGAAAGCGGACAATCGATTGACCACCTTTCTCTTTGGGTGGCGCATTATATCTACACCACTCTCAGCGTCCAATACAAACGTTTGTTTGAATTGGCTCAAAGCCAGAGAAATCAAAGTCACGCGCCTTATGAACGGCTATTTTGGCGTATTGACCGGAATAGGCGTTCCGGTCAAGATACGGTCGGTTTTGCGCTCGCCGTAGGCTGACTGTTGGTTTCAAGAGCACCTCTAAAGACAGGGCGATGGCCGTAGAGAGTGATGCGCCATGCGGGTTTGGCGCGAAGTTTACACGCCGCGATGTTGAATGACTCGTCAGTCACCACTGACGAACGGTCATGCAGAACATGAGCGACGGTCACTTGACACGTTTGCCGGCGTTTTTAGAGGTGCCCTTGCGCCCGATGAGCATCAACCGCCAGGTTCGCCCAGGCGATTTTCTTTTCACCGGAGAGTAACGAGGAATCCATGAAGGTTCTTGTAGCTGTCAAACGCGTTGTGGATTACAACGTCAAGGTTCGCGTCAAGGCGGACAATTCCGGCGTCGATCTTGCCAACGTCAAGATGTCGATGAACCCGTTCTGCGAGATCGCCGTGGAAGAAGCCGTACGCCTGAAAGAGAAAGGTGTTGCGACTGAAATCGTCGTCGTCTCCGTAGGCCCGTCCACCGCTCAAGAGCAACTGCGCACCGCGCTGGCTCTGGGTGCCGACCGCGCCATCCTCGTAGAAAACGCCGAAGACCTGACCTCCCTGGCTGTTGCCAAACTGTTGAAAGCTGTTGTCGACAAGGAACAGCCTCAGCTGGTGATCCTTGGCAAACAAGCCATCGACAGCGACAACAACCAGACCGGCCAGATGCTCGCTGCACTGAGCGGCTACGGTCAGGGCACGTTCGCTTCGAAAGTCGAAATCAGCGGCGACAGCGTAGCTGTTACCCGTGAAGTCGACGGCGGCGCGCAGACAGTTTCCCTGAAACTGCCGGCCATCGTCACCACCGACCTGCGTCTGAACGAGCCGCGCTACGCGTCTCTGCCAAACATCATGAAAGCCAAGAAGAAGCCTCTCGAAGTGCTGACTCCGGACGCTTTGGGCGTTTCCACCGCCTCCACCAACAAGACCATCAAAGTCGAAGCGCCGGCTGCACGCAGCGCGGGTATCAAGGTCAAGTCGGTGGCTGAACTGGTCGAGAAACTGAAAAACGAAGCGAAGGTAATCTAAATGACTATCTTGGTTATTGCTGAACACGACAACAAAGTAGTGGCCCCGGCCACGCTGAACACCGTTGCTGCTGCCGCCAAAATCGGTGGCGACATCCACGTTCTGGTTGCTGGCCAGGGCGTTGGCGCCGTGGCTGAAGCCGCTGCGAAAATCGCTGGCGTGGCTAAAGTGCTGGTAGCTGATAACGCTGCCTACGCTCACCAACTGCCGGAAAACGTCGCTCCTCTGGTAGCAGAGTTGGGCAAGGGCTACAGCCACATCCTGGCTGCCGCTACTTCCAACGGCAAAAACATCCTGCCGCGCGTTGCCGCTGCACTGGACGTTGACCAGATCTCCGAGATCATCTCGGTAGAAAGCGCCGACACCTTCAAGCGTCCGATCTACGCCGGTAACGCCATCGCTACCGTTCAATCGAACGCCGCAGTGAAAGTGATCACCGTGCGTGCCACCGGTTTCGACCCGGTTGCCGCTGAAGGTGGTTCGGCTGCCGTTGAAGCCGTTGCTGCTGCCCACGACGCTGGCATTTCCAGCTTCGTCGGCGAAGAGCTGGCCAAGTCCGATCGTCCGGAACTGACCGCTGCCAAGATCGTCGTTTCCGGCGGCCGCGGCATGCAGAACGGCGACAACTTCAAACACCTGTACGCCCTGGCCGACAAGCTGGGCGCTGCCGTTGGTGCTTCGCGCGCCGCGGTCGACGCAGGTTTTGTACCCAACGACATGCAGGTCGGTCAGACCGGCAAGATCGTTGCTCCACAGCTGTACATCGCCGTCGGTATCTCCGGCGCGATCCAGCACCTGGCCGGCATGAAAGACTCCAAAGTGATCGTTGCGATCAACAAGGACGAAGAAGCGCCGATCTTCCAGGTGGCCGATTACGGCCTGGTGGCGGACCTGTTCGAAGCCATCCCTGAGCTGGAGAAGCTGGTCTAATCCGGCTGCTTCACTTATAAAGAGCCCGACCTTATGGTCGGGCTTTTTTTTGCCTTTTTCCCTTGTGGGAGCAAGCTCGCTCCTACAGGGGGGGCATAACCGGTTTGAGGAGTGTATTGCCATGGATCTGCGACCTGCGTGGAGCTTGTTGGGACTGGTGCTATTGCCGACGCTGTCTGTCGCCGCAGGCAAATGCGAACGCCTGGTGGTCACCGGCAGCCCTGACGCGCCGCCGTATCTGTGGCAAGACCCGCAGAACCCCAAACACCTGATCGGTGCCAGCGCCGATTTGCTGCAGCACGTGGCGGGGGAGTTGGGGCTCAAGGTCGAACTGCTGTATGCCGGCAAACGCGCCCAGGCCCTGGAGGAAGTGCGCAGCGGGCGCATGGACATGCTGGCGGATGCGACGTTGACCGTCAGCGAGCTGGAGACCCTGGACTATATCCATCCTGCCTTGCTTGAAAACGACTACCTGGTCTGGACTCGCAAGGACTCGACGCTGGTCTACAACCAAGCACAGGACTTGCACGGCCATCCCGGTGCCGTGTCGGAAAAGGCCCGAATGACCCCGCCATTCAGCACCTTTGCCGGACAGCAACTGACCCTTGAGCGCACGTCCAGCCTGACCCAGGCCTTGCAGAAACTGCTGTTGGGCGAAGTCGAGTTTGTGCTGGCAGGACGCTATTCAGGCATGGCGACCGCGCAGAGCCTGGGCATGGCCGCTGATCTGATTGCGCGCCCGCAACCGGTCGACAAGCCTGGCCTGTACCTGGCGATTTCCCATGACTCGGCCTGCAACGATCCGTGGTTGCGCGGACAGTTGGCCAAAAAGATGACAGAATTGCCCGCGTCCGGACTGACGGAGGCCGTGTTGCTGCGCAATATCGAGCGTTGGAAGGCACAGCGTTCACAACCGCAGCAACCCTCGCAACAACCCGTCAGTACCCCAAAACAGTAGGGATATTTAGTGAGTATTCGACCTCTTTTCGCTGCCGTGGCCATTGCCGCCCTGGCGGGTTGTGCAACCGATCCTGCGCCGAATGAACAATTTCGCCTGACCGAGCAGGCACTCGAACAGGCCCGGGCCGTGGGTGCCACCGCCGACGATGTGTCGGAAATGAAACTGGCCGAAGACAAGTTCAATCGCGCCAAGGGCAACATGGCTGACCAGTCCTTCAAGAACGCACGCATGCGGGCCGAACAGGCCGAACTCGATGCGCGCCTGGCTGAAGCCAAGGTGTTGACGGCCAAGAGCGAAGAACAGTTGAACGTGCTCAACACCCGCATCGCCCGCCTGCGCAAGCAACTGGGAGATGCCGAATGAGCCTCAAGAGCAAAGCCCTCGGCAGTTTGATCCTGGCAGGTTGCGCGACACTGTCCGGTTGCGTCAGCCAGCACAGCGAGACTGCGTTGCAGCAGGCCGGTACCGACTTTCAGAAGGTCAAGGAAGACTCCAATGTGCTGCGAATCGCTCCCAAGGACGTGATTCGCGCCGGTGAGTCCCTGGCCCGTGCCGATCGCCTGTCCAGCTATTGGGGCAGCGGTTCGGACGTGGTGCATTACGCCTACCTGAGCCAGCGCTACAGCGCCATTGCCCGGGAACACACCAATCAGGCGCTCAACGAAGAGCAAGCGGCAAAACTCGAATTGGAACGCCAGCGCCTGCAACTGGCGCTGCGTGAATCGAAACTGTTCAGCGTGCAGCAGCAAGGCAAATGGCTCGAAGAGCAGATCCTCGCATTGACCACCACCCAGACCGACCGCGGCCTGGTGATGACGTTGGGCGACATGCTGTTCGACACCGGCGAAGCGGAGCTGAAACCTTCGGCCAACCGCGTGGTGTTGAAGATCGTGCAGTTCCTGCAACTCAACCCCAAGCGTGTGGTGCGGATCGAAGGTTATACGGACAGTACCGGCGGCAAGCAGGAAAACCTCAAGCTGTCTCGCGACCGCGCGCAATCGGTGGCTGATGTCCTGATTGACCTGGGTATCGACGACAAGCGCATCAAGGTCGAAGGTTATGGCGACGAGTATCCCGTGGACGCGAATGCGTCGGAACGGGGCAGGGCGCAGAATCGTCGGGTGGAAATTGTGTTTTCCGACGAAAACGGCCAGCTCGGCGCCGCCCGCTAAGGGTTGCGTCGCTGGAAAGCCCGGCCTGCCATGCAGCGCCGGGTTTTTTTACGCCTGCCGATTAGCGCACAAAACAGTACAGATTTTGCTGACACTGCACTGTACGGTCGACTATTGTGGCAACTGTCCCCGTACACTTCTAAACTGTTCCGGTATTGTTTCACACAAGAATAAAATGCCCGTGAAATCGAGTGCTGCGTCATGACCAATCTTTTGCTCTACCAACGTATTGCTCAACAACTGGCCGAAGACATCCGCCGTGGGGTCTATCAGCCGGGAGAGCGCGTGCCTTCGGTGCGCAAGATGAGCTCGCAGCTCAATGTCAGCCATGCGACGGTATTGCAGGCGTATGCCAATCTCGAAGATCAGGGGCTGATCCGCGCCCGGCCGCAGTCGGGTTACTACGTGCACCAGACGCCGGCACTCACCGCGCCGACGCCGGACATCGCCCGGGTCGAACGCCCGGGCCTGGTCACCCGCAGCAGCATCATTCAACAAGTGCTGGTCGAATCCCGTCGTGAAGGCGTCTTTCCGCTGGGCGCCGCAGTGCCGAGCGTCGACTATTTGCCGGTGCGGGCACTGCATCAGCAACTGGCCAAGGTCACCCGTTTCCATAGCCCGCGGGCTTTCAGTTACATGTTCAGCCCCGGTTTCGAGCCGTTGCGCCGACAGGTGGCGATCCGCATGCGCGATGCCGGCGTGGTGGTCGATCCGTCGGAAGTGGTGATCACCCACGGCTGCGTCGATGCGCTGCAGATGTCCTTGCGCGTGCTGACCCGTCCGGGCGATCTGATCGCGGCCGAGTCGCCGACCTATTACGGCTTGCTGCAACTGGCCGACCTGTTGGGTCTCAAGGTCATCGAGATCCCCAGCGATCCGGCCACGGGCATGAGCCTGGAAGCCCTGCAACTGGCCGCCAACCAATGGTCGATCAAGGCGTTGGTGCTGACCACGCGGCTGAGCAATCCGTTGGGCGGCACCATGCCCGAAGAACGGCAGAAACAACTGCTGCGCCTGGCGTCGGACTTCGATATCCAGATTGTCGAAGACGATATCTATGGCGAGCTGATGTTCGAGCAGGGGCGCACCAAGTCCCTCAAGGCCTACGATCGGCTGGACCGGGTGATCTATTGCTCGAGCTTCTCGAAAACCCTGTCGCCTGGCGTGCGGATCGGCTGGATGATTGCCGGCAAGTATCAGCAGGAAATCCAGCGCTTGCAGACGTTCAGTACGCATTCTGCGTGCAGCGTGACCCAGATGGGCATTGCCGCTTACCTGGAAAATGGCGGGTACGACCGGCATTTGCGTTTCATTCGCCAGGAATACCGCAAGAACCTTAGTGCCTTCCAGCTGGCGGTGCAGCAGTATTTCCCGGAAGGCACGCAGATGACCCGCCCTACCGGTGGCTTCATCCTGTGGGTCAGTCTGCCGGGACGGGTCAACACTCAGGAGTTGCACGTGCGGGCACTGCAGCAGGGCATCAGCATTGCGCCGGGACTGATCTTCAGTAACACCGAGCAATTCAATCACTGCATTCGCCTCAATTGCGGCATCCCGTGGAACCGTGAAGCCGAGCGCGCATTGATGACCCTGGGCATGCTGGCCACCCAGCTCTGCCAGGAGATGACTGGCGGTTTGTAACAGGCAGCTACTTCGCTTGTCTTGTGGGCTGCAACAGGCGAGCATATGCACCTCTGCCGTTTGCACCCACCGTGGGATACATGAAACCTATTTTTCCTGCCGCCTGGCTTTTGCTCTGTCTGTTGATGAGTGTTCAGCCAGCATCCGTCGTTGCCGCCCCCGAGCAGGAACAGACTACCGGCAGTTTCCACGTCGCACCGATCAAGTCCGAACCTGTAAAAAAAGCCGCGCCGGCCAGGAAACCGGCGACACCGGTGAAAAAACGCCCGCCCATTGCCTCCAAGTCGAAACCGGCCAGTGAGGTGGCAAAGACCGCGCTTCCGTCTGCCAACCTGGATCTGAGCTTGCCCCGGGACATGGTTCAGGAGCTGAAGCCGGTCGGCACGGTGCCGCTGGTCAAGCGCGAACCGCTGTTACCCCAACTGTTCGGTGACAAAAGCGGCAGCAGTCCGTTCCAGCTCAACGGCCGCCTGCTCAACAATGAAATGCAGCTGCAACTGCGCAATGAAGAGCGTCGCGAGGTCGAAGGCGCGGCACTGGATTTCGAGTTCAAGCAGTAACCTGATCCGCGAGCCGCAGACCAGGCGCTTTGTCGGAGACTGGCCGGTCACGCGTGTTTGTACTGAAAACCCGCTCGCAGGTAATTTAAAACAACTGTTTTAGCGGGTACTCTGTGCCCCGTCCTTTTACACATTGCTCGTCGCGAGGAGCTTGTCGTCATGAAATGCCGTGAGGGCTGTGGCGCTTGTTGCATTGCCCCGTCCATCAGTTCACCGATCCCCGGTATGCCAAACGGCAAGGCCGCGGGGCAACGTTGCCTGCAACTTTCCTCCGATAACCTGTGCAATATTTTCGGCCAGCCGGAACGGCCGGCGGTGTGTTCTGCCTTCGAGGCCGACCCCGAGGTGTGTGGAAGCAGCAGCGAAGAAGCCATCCGGTTGATTGGCTGGTGGGAGCAAATGACGGCGGCGTGATGTGTACAACGAACGGAACTTCAACAATAAGGAATAAGACTATGGGTTCGCTGCATCGTATGGCTGTGCTGTGTGGTTTGACGGTTGTGCTGGCTACCTCGACCGCCCAGGCCGAAGACTGGAAAGTCAAAAAAGACGAAGACGGCATCAAGATCTCCCTGAGTGAAGTGGCCGGGTCCGACTACAAGGCCTACCAGGGCGTCACGCTGATGAAAACCACCATGGCCAAGCTGCGTGCGTTGCAGGAGGACGTGTCCGGGGCCTGCGCCTGGATTCACGAATGCAAGACCCAGAAGCTGCTCAAGCACGAAGGTGACCAGAGCTGGACTTACACTCAGTTCAACACCCCATGGCCGGTTACGCCGCGTGATTCGGTGCTGCACATCACGACCACCGAAGGTGCCGATGGCAGCGTGACCCGCAAGCTCGAAGGCGTGCCGAAATACATTCCCGAAGAAAAAGGTTTCGTGCGGGTCGCCAAGGTCGACGGTTTCTGGAAGTTCGTCCCCAAGGGCGACCAGATCGAAGTGACCTATCAGGTACACACCGAGCCGGGCGGCAGCGTGCCG
The DNA here is from genome assembly GCF_054668285.1 of Pseudomonas sp. S2_H10. Lineage (NCBI taxonomy): Bacteria > Pseudomonadati > Pseudomonadota > Gammaproteobacteria > Pseudomonadales > Pseudomonadaceae > Pseudomonas > Pseudomonas sp. S2_H10. Next base: position 2,024,207 of record NZ_CP162754.1, on the reverse strand, counting down.
TCGATGGTGGCCAACAAGTTCGTGGTGGATGCCCCGTTCAATACCTTGAAAGCCCTCAAGGAACGCGCCGAGAAGTAAGGCAGTGATTCTTTTCAGGTGACTTCGCAGCGCCCCGACCGGTTCGGGGCGTTTGCATTTTTGACCGGGTCTGAGCGCTTTAATTTGTTTCCGGATATGCGTTGCACGAAATTTTCACCCCGTCTCCAAGACAATTCGCCGGCTCTGCCGCAACACGCTGCGTATTCCTGAGTGCAGGATGAAACAGTCGGGATGAGGGTAGTAATCAATGGCAATACAGCCGTTGATCGTGCAACATTTGCGCACCGCGCAACCCCCCGGGCCTCGTACGGGCCGAAAAGAGGGCAAAGCGCAGCTGTATTTTTGAAACTTCAACTTCCAATGGGTCCTAAAACGACATGGCAATCCCGGACGCCCTGAATCAGCAGCGAGCTTCTAGTCGCCTGCTGCAACCGACCGTCAAATCGCATCTGGCCTACACGCTGTTGTGTGCCCTGGTCATGATGGTCATGTTCAGCCTGCTGCGCGTCGCGCTGCTGGTCTACAACCGCTCGATGATCCTCGACACACCGGCCTCGACTTTCCTCGAGGCATTCGCCAACGGTCTGCGTTTCGACCTGCGCCTGGTGGTCTATCTCAGCATTCCGTTGCTGCTGGCATTGTTCAGCGCCCGGGCCATGGCCGCACGCGGGCTGTTCCGTCTGTGGCTGACGATCGTTTCCAGCATCGCGCTGTTCCTGGGCCTGATGGAAATGGACTTCTACCGCGAGTTCCACCAGCGCCTCAACGGTCTGGTCTTCCAGTACGTCAAGGAAGATCCGAAGACCGTGATGAGCATGCTTTGGTACGGTTTCCCGGTGGTTCGCTACCTGCTGGCCTGGGCCGTGGGCACCTGGCTCCTGAGCCTGGCATTCAAGGGCGCCGACCGTGCAACCCGTCCACGTGGCCCGTTCAGTGGCGGCAGCATCGGCACTCGCCAGATTGCGCCGTGGTACGCGCGCATCGCCGTGTTCGTGGTTTGCCTGCTGATCTGTGTGGTCGCCGCGCGAGGCACCCTGCGTCAGGGGCCGCCGCTGCGTTGGGGTGACGTCTATACCACCGACTCGAACTTCGCCAACCAGTTGGGCCTCAATGGCACGCTGTCGCTGGTTGCCGCAGCCAAGAGCCGGATGTCCGAAGATCGCGACAATATCTGGAAGGCGACCCTGCCACAGCCACAAGCCCAGCAAGTGGTGCGTGACATGCTGGTGGTGCCGGCCGACAAGTTGGTGGATGCCGAAACCGCAGCGGTACGTCGCGATTACACGCCGCCGGCCGACAAGACCCTGCCGATCAAGAACGTCGTCGTGATCCTGATGGAAAGCATGGCCGGTCACTCGGTGGGCGCGCTGGGCGGACCGGGCAACATCACGCCGTACCTCGACAAGTTGACGAAGGAAGGCTTGCTGTTCGACCGCTTCTTCTCCAACGGCACCCATACCCACCAGGGTATGTTCGCCACCATGGCCTGCTTCCCGAACCTGCCGGGCTTCGAATACCTGATGCAGACCCCGGAAGGCAGCCACAAGCTGTCCGGCCTGCCGCAGTTGCTCAGTGCCCGTGACTTCGACGACGTGTATGTCTACAACGGCGATTTCGCCTGGGACAACCAGTCGGGTTTCTTCAGCAACCAGGGCATGACCAACTTCATCGGCCGTAACGATTTCGTCAATCCGGTGTTCTCCGATCCGACCTGGGGCGTGTCCGACCAGGACATGTTCGACCGTGGCCTGGTCGAGCTCAAGGCACGGGAAAACGGCAAGCCGTTCTATGCCTTGCTGCAAACCCTGTCCAACCACACGCCTTACGCCTTGCCGACGCCATTGCCGGTCGAGCGCGTGACCGATCGCGGCAGCCTGAACGAACACCTGACCGCCATGCGCTACTCGGACTGGGCCCTGGGCCAGTTCTTTGAAAAGGCCCGCAAGGAGCCGTACTTCAAGGAAACCCTGTTTGTCGTCGTCGGTGACCACGGTTTTGGCAACGAACGGCAGATCACCGAAATGGACCTGGGCCGCTTCAACGTGCCGATGCTGATGATCGCGCCGGGCATCCAGGAAAAGTTCGGCCAGCGTGACCACACAGTGGGCACCCAGATCGACATCGTGCCGACCATCATGGGCCGCATCGGTGGCGAAGTGCGTCATCAGTGCTGGGGACGCGACCTGCTCAACCTGCCGGAAGGCGACGCGGGCATTGGTGTGATCAAGCCGTCGGGCAGCGAGCAGACCACGGCCATCCTCACCGCCGACCAGATTCTGGTATTGCCGCGCGACAAGGACATGGCGCCGAAGTTGTATCGCTATGAGTTGGGTGCCAACCCTCACGCCGAAATCATTGCCGATGCGCCACGGACCTCCGAGTTGAAACTCAAGCTCGAATCGTTCCTGCAAACGGCGACCAAGAGCCTGCTGGACAACACCGCCGGTGTAGTTGATGGCAAGCCGGACTAACAAGTTGTGACGCAATAAAAAAGAGGCCCTTCAAGGGCCTCTTTTTTTTGCCTGGCGAGTTCTTATATTCGGCCGAGCAAGAGCAGGATCAACAGGACCACCAACACGACGCCGATGATTCCGGACGGACCATAACCCCAACTTCTGGAGTGCGGGAAGACCGGCAAACCACCGATGAGTAACAGGATCAGAATAATGATGAGTATTGTGCCCATGTCTATTTCCTTGTCGAAAATGCAGTGGATTGACCATGCCAATCAAGATCAGCGGGAATGAAATGAATTCGAGCTGCTTAAAAAATCCGACTCTTGCGCAGGCAAGAAAATTCCAAGTTTTTTTGAAGTATTTCGGATGGGTTCTTATTTCTTTTGCGTTGCCTTAGTTGCTTCAGGCACTCCCGCGGTTTGCTCGGGCCATTCAGCAATCTGATGGAGCGTGGGTCGGGCAATTTCCTTCGCTACACTCGGTGCATCTTCCGAGAACAACAAGGCTGTTTGCTATGCAAAATCGCATGATGATCACTGGTGCAGGCTCTGGCCTGGGTCGCGAAATCGCGCTGCGCTGGGCGCGTGAAGGCTGGCAACTGGCCTTGTCGGACGTCAGCGAGCCCGGTCTGCAGGAAACCCTGAAGCTGGTCCGGGAGGCCGGTGGCGATGGTTTTATCCAACGCTGCGACGTGCGCGATTACAGCCAACTGACGGCGTTCGCCCAGGCCTGTGAGGTCAAGCTCGGCGGCATTGACGTCATCGTCAATAACGCCGGTGTAGCGTCTGGCGGCTTCTTCAGTGAATTGTCCCTGGAGGACTGGGACTGGCAGATCGCGATCAACCTGATGGGCGTGGTCAAGGGCTGCAAGGCTTTCCTGCCGCTGCTGGAACAAAGCAAAGGCAAGATCATCAACATCGCGTCCATGGCCGCGCTGATGCAAGGCCCGGCGATGAGCAACTACAACGTGGCCAAGGCCGGTGTGGTGGCGTTGTCCGAGAGCCTGCTGATCGAGCTGGCGCATCAGGAAGTCGGGGTGCATGTGGTGTGCCCGTCGTTCTTCCAGACCAACCTGCTGGATTCCTTCCGCGGCCCGACCCCGGCGATGAAAGCACAGGTCGGCAAGTTGCTGGAGAGTTCGCCGATCAGCGCCACCGACATCGCCGATTACATCTACCGGCAGGTCGCAGCCGGCGAGTTCATGATCCTGCCCCACGAACAGGGCCGCATGGCCTGGGCGATCAAGCAGAAGAACCCGCAATTGCTCTACGACGAAATGACCGTCATGGCCGACAAAATGCGCGCCAAGGCCAGGCAATCCGCAAGCTGATCTTGCCCGCAGGCAGCGCGGTGGTTAGGGTGGCCGCCATCGGCCATCCTCGCGAGACGCTTGCATGCTCAATTACCTGTGGTTTTTCCTTGCCGCGCTGTTCGAAATTGCCGGTTGCTTCGCTTTCTGGATGTGGCTGCGCCAGGGCAAGAGCATGTGGTGGGTGGTGCCGGCGCTTCTCAGCCTGACACTGTTCGCCCTGCTGCTGACCCGTATCGAGGCCACCTACGCCGGCCGCGCCTACGCCGCCTACGGTGGCATCTACATCATTGCTTCGATTGGCTGGCTGGCCGTGGTCGAGCGGATTCGTCCGCTGGGGTCGGACTGGCTCGGTGTGGCGCTGTGTGTGATCGGCGCGAGCATCATCCTGTTCGGGCCGCGATTCTCCGCGTCCTGACAGAGGGTTCCTACAATCCGCCGGCTTGTCGGACCTTTCCGTAAGCGCGGTGGCTCAGGGGCTGTCAGCTCGCTCCGGTTTGCTGTCGGAGCATTGTAGGCGTACGGCGGGCCGGGCATCTTCAAGGGCCGGTAACCCCTGAAGGACACTCCTCATGCTCGTACTCACTCGCGTTGTGGGCGAAAACATTTCCATCGGTGACAACATTACCGTGCGGGTTCTCGCGATCAACGGAAACAACGTTCGCTTTGGCGTCGAAGCGCCTCAGGAAGTGAATGTGCACCGCTGCGAAATCTACGAACGCATCCAGAAAAAACTGGCGAAAACCAAGGGACGCTGAAGATTCAGTCAAACAGGTGCTTGGGCACGTCGTGCTTGAGCATCAGTTGGCATTGCTCGCTTTCCGGATCGAAGACAATCAGTGCCTGCCCCTTGGTCAAGGCCTGGCGCACACGCAGGACGCGGGTTTCCAGCGGCGTGTCGTCACCATTGTCCGTGCCGTCGCGGGTCACGAAATCCTCGATCAGGCGGGTGAGGGTGTCGACTTCAAGTTGGTCGTGGGGGATCAGCATAGGCACCTCGGTTGGATCAATGTCGGGATGCTACGGCGTATGACCTGTATCGGCTAGCCTGGGGTTCGATGTTGTCCACACTGACGCCATCGCGAGCAAGCTCGCTCCCACAGTTGATCGAGTTCTCCCATGGGAATGCGGGCAATGTGGGAGCGAGCTTGCTCGCGATGGCGGCATACCTGGCAATGAAGATCCTGGATCAGTTCTCCGACCGCTGCCCCACCAGGCTGTCCACCGACGGCACCCGCGTATCGCTTTCCATCTGGGTGTCGTGTTCGAGCTGATGGCTGAAACGGTCCAGTGAGCCCTTGGCCGGTTGCGCGTCGCTGGCAAACACCGGCGGGCTGAGAATGTAGGCACCCAGCAGGCGGCTCAGGGCGGCGAGGCTGTCGATGTGGGTGCGCTCGTAGCCGTGGGTGGCATCGCAGCCGAAGGCGAGCAGGGCGGTGCGAATGTCGTGGCCGGCGGTGACCGCCGAATGAGCGTCGCTGAAGTAGTAGCGGAACAGATCCCGTCGTGCCGGCAGTTCGTTGTCGCTGGCTAGGCGCAGGAGGTGGCGCGACAGGTGATAGTCATACGGCCCGCCGGAATCCTGCATCGCGATGCTCACCGCATGTTCGCTGGAGTGTTGGCCGGGCGCGACCGGTGCGATGTCGATGCCGACGAACTCACTGACGTCCCAGGGCAGCGCCGCCGCGGCGCCGCTGCCGGTTTCCTCGGTGATGGTGAACAGCGGATGGCAGTCGATCATCAGTTCCTGGCCACTGTCGACGATGGCTTTGAGCGCCGCCAGCAGCGCGGCCACCCCGGCCTTGTCGTCGAGGTGGCGGGCGCTGATGTGACCGCTTTCGGTGAACTCCGGCAACGGGTCGAATGCGACGAAATCGCCGACGCTGATGCCCAGTGACTCGCAGTCGGCACGGGTGGCGCAGTAGGCGTCCAGACGCAACTCGATGTGGTCCCAACTGATCGGCATCTCATCCACGGCAGTATTGAATGCGTGCCCGGACGCCATCAGCGGCAAGACGCTGCCGCGGATCACGCCATTGTCGGTAAACAGGCTGACCCGGCTGCCTTCGGCAAAGCGGCTGGACCAGCAGCCGACCGGCGCGAGGGTCAGGCGGCCGTTGTCTTTCACTGCACGCACCGCCGCGCCGATGGTGTCCAGGTGAGCGGAAACGGCGCGGTCGGGGCTGTTTTTCTTGCCCTTGAGCGTGGCGCGGATGGTGCCGCGACGGGTCAGCTCGAAGGGAATGCCCAGTTCTTCAAGGCGTTCGGCGACGTAGCGCACGATGGTGTCGGTGAACCCGGTGGGGCTGGGAATGGCGAGCATTTCCAGCAGGACTTTTTGCAGGTAACCGAGGTCCGGTTCGGGGATATTGCTGGTCATGGAAACTCCTGATTGGTTATCGCCTGTACGGCCGCCATCGCGAGCAAGCTCGCTCCCACAGAGGATCGCGGTCAACTGTGGGAGCGGGCTTGCCCGCGATGGCGTCGGTGCTGGCACCGCATGACTAAGAGACCACCGGCTGACTGTGCGGAAACAACAGATCGACAAACCGCTCCGCCGTGGGCTGCGGTTCATGATTGGCCAGCCCGGCCCGTTCGTTGGCTTCGATAAACACGTAGTCCGGCTGGTCTGCGGCAGACACCATCAGGTCGAGGCCGACCACGGGAATATCCAGCGCCCGGGCCGCGCGCACGGCGGCATCCGCCAGCGTCGGATGCAGGATCGCCGTGACGTCTTCGAGCACGCCGCCGGTGTGCAAATTCGCCGTGCGGCGTACGAACAGATGCTCACCGGCCGGCAGGATGCTGTTGTAGTCGTACCCGGCGGCCTGCACGGTGCGCAGTGTTTCACCGTCCAGCGGGATCTTGCTTTCGCCATCCGTGGCCGCTTGTCGGCGCCGGCTCTGGGCTTCGATCAACGCGCCGATGGAGTGCTGGCCGTCGCCGACCACTTCGGCCGGCCGGCGAATGGCGGCCGCGACCACTTCAAAACCGATCACCAGGATTCGCAGGTCGAGGCCCTGGTGGAAGCTTTCCAGCAGCACGCGATTGTCGAAGTGGCGGGCGGCTTCCATGGCTTGCTGCACCTCCTCGATGGTGCGCAAATCCACCGCCACGCCTTGGCCCTGTTCACCATCCAGTGGCTTGACCACCACGCGTTGGTATTCATCGAGGAACGCCAGATTGTCATCGGCATTGCCCGCCAGTTGCTGCGCCGGCAGGTTCAACCCGGCAGTCTTGAGCACTTTGTGGGTCAGGCTCTTGTCCTGGCACAGGCTCATGCTGATGGCGCTGGTCAGGTCGCTCAGGGATTCGCGGCAGCGTACCCGGCGCCCGCCATGGCTGAGGGTGAACATCCCGGCGTCGGCGTCATCGACTTGCACATCGATGCCGCGACGGTGTGCTTCCTCGACGATGATCCGGGCGTACGGGTTGAAGGCGGCTTCCGGGCCGGGTCCGAGAAACAGCGACTGGTTGATGCCGTTCTTGCGCTTGATGGCGAAGGTCGACAGGTTGCGAAAACCGAGCTTGGCGTAAAGGTTTTTTGCCTGGCGGTTGTCGTGCAGCACCGACAGGTCGAGATAAGCGAGCCCGCGACTCATGAAGTGTTCAATCAAGTGCCGCACCAGCACTTCACCGACGCCCGGTCGCGCACAATGCGGGTCGACCGCCAGGCACCAGAGACTGCTGCCGTGCTCCGGATCATTGAAGGCCTTTTGATGATTGAGGCCCATGACGCTGCCGATCACCGCGCCGCTGTCATCGTCTTCGGCCAGCCAGTACACCGGGCCACCCAAGTGGCGCGCAGTGAGCAGGGTGGCATCGATCGGCAGCATGCCGCGTGCCTGATACAGCTGGTTGATGGCCTGCCAGTCGGCGTCGCTTTGCGCGCGGCGAATGCGAAATCCGCGAAACACCCGGGTCGCCTGGCGGTAGTCGCTGAACCACAGGCGCAGGGTATCGGACGGGTCGAGGAACAACTGCGTCGGCTCCAGCCCCAGCACTTGTTGGGGCGCGGCGACGTACAGCGCGATGTCCCGCTCGCCGGGCTGCTCGTTGAGCAACTCCCCGGCGAGGCTCGCGGCATCGGCAAAGGTGTGACCAATCAGCAGGCGGCCCCAGCCGCAATGCACGGCAATCGGCGCCGCGCCAAGCGCACCGCCATCCTCGGCCAGTCGCGCCTGCAAACGTTCATAGGAGGGTGACTGGCCGCGCAACAGGCGTTGGCTGAAAGCCGTGGCGTGAGGTTTCATCGGTCAGATTCCTTGTTCGCTGAGCCACAGGTTGAGGGCCGCCAGTTGCCACAGCTTCGAGCCGCGCAACGGCGTCAATTGTCCCTGTGGATCGGTCAGCAGACGGTCGAGCATCGCCGGGTTGAACAGGCCGCGATCCTGACTTGGGTCGAGCAGCAGTTCGCGCACCCACTCCAGCGTATCGCCCTGCAAATGCTTGAGGCCCGGCACCGGGAAATAACCTTTCTTGCGGTCGATCACTTCACTGGGAATCACTTGCCGCGCGGCTTCCTTCAACACCTGCTTGCCGCCGTCCGGCAGTTTGAAACGCCCCGGAATCCGTGCCGACAACTCCACCAGGCGGTAGTCGAGAAACGGCGTGCGCGCTTCCAGGCCCCAGGCCATGGTCATGTTGTCGACACGTTTGACCGGGTCATCCACCAGCATCACCGTGCTGTCCAGGCGCAAGGCCTTGTCCACTGCCGCGTCGGCACCGGGTTTTGCGAAATGGTCTTTGACGAAGTCACCGGCGGCGTCATTCGCGGTCAGCCATTTCGGTTGCACGGTGGCGGCATAGTCGTCGTAGCTGCGGTCGAAAAACGCTTCGCGGTACGCGGCATACGGATCACTCGCGCCGTCCACCTGCGGGTACCAGTGGTAGCCGGCGAACAGTTCATCGGCGCCCTGGCCGCTCTGGACGACCTTGCAGTGTTTGGCCACTTCCCGGGACAACAGGTAGAAGGCGATGCAGTCGTGGCTGACCATCGGTTCGCTCATGGCGCGGAACGCGGCGGGCAGTTGTTCGATGATCTCTTTTTCGTCGATGCGCAATTGGTGATGCTGCGTGCCGTAGTGCCGGGCAATCAGGTCGGAATACTGGAACTCGTCGCCGCGCTCGCCGCCCGCGTCCTGGAAGCCGATGGAAAAGGTCGACAGATTGTCCACGCCGACTTCGCGCAACAGGCCCACCAGCAGGCTTGAGTCGACACCGCCGGACAACAGCACACCGACATCCACCGCTGCCCGTTGGCGGATGGCGACCGCTTCGCGAGTGCTGTCGAGTACGCGGTCGCGCCAGTCTTCGAGGGTGAGGTTTTTCTCATCCTCGTGTGGGCCGTAGGGCAGCGTCCACCAGGTTTTCTGTTCGGTGCGGCCATCGGCGTCGATGCGCATCCAGGTGGCCGGCGGCAGTTTTTCGATACCCGCCAGCAAGGTGCGCGGTGCCGGGACCACTGCGTGGAAATTCAGGTAGTGATTAAGCGCCACCGGATCGAGGAGCGGGTTGATGTCGCCGCCCTTGAGCAATGCCGGCAGTGCCGAGGCAAAGCGCAAGCGCTGGCCGGTGCGCGACAGGTACAAGGGCTTCACGCCGAGACGGTCGCGGGCGATGAACAGGCGTTGGGCATCGCGCTCCCAAACGGCAAAGGCAAACATGCCGTTGAGTTTCGGCAGCAAGGCTTCGCCCCAGGCGTGATAACCCTTGAGCAGCACCTCGGTGTCGCCACCGGAATAGAAGGCGTAGCCCAGGCCTTCAAGCTCGGTGCGCAGTTCCGGGAAGTTGTAGATCGCCCCGTTGAAGGCCAGGGACAAGCCCAGTTGCGGGTCGACCATCGGCTGCGCCGAGCCGTCCGACAGGTCCATGATTTTCAGGCGTCGATGGCCCAGGGCAACCGGCCCCTGGCTATGAAAACCCCAGGCGTCGGGGCCGCGAGGGGCCAGGTGATGGGTGATTCGTTCAACGGCTGCAAGGTCTGCAGGTTGATGATCAAAACGTAACTCGCCAGCTAATCCGCACATAAATTCCTTACCGGTTTTTCCGTTGGGGAGGGTCGATCGATACCGCGCCAAAACGGCGGGTACTCAGAAACTGACCCGCCTCGGCAAGGGGAGTTTTATATCGATGAGTTATAAGCGGGCTGTGCGGGCCCAATCGACTACTTGCCGCGGATCAGGCGACGCAAGGCAAACCTATTGGGATGGCAGGCTTCGGCCACGCTTCTGGGCAACGGCAGGGGTTCGTTGTCCAGCCACGCCGCCAGCAGTTCCGCGGATAACGGCGCGGTGATCAGGCCGCGTGAACCGTGGCCGCTGTTGACGTACAAACCGTCAAGCCATGGGCATTCGACGTCCGGCACCTGCCGGGCGTCCTTGCCCAGCGCGGCATACACCTGAGTGAACGCCTGGTTGTCGGCTAACGGGCCGACGATTGGCAAGTAGTCAGGGCTGGTGCAACGAAACGCAGCGCGACCCTGGAGGCTTTCGGGGTCCAGGTGCTCGATCTCCAGGCGCTCGACCAGGTCGTGGGAAATCTCTTCGAGCATGGCCAGGTTGCCCAGGTGTTCGGCCGTGGTCGGCGTCAGGTCATCGCTCTTGAAGTCGAAACTGGCCCCCAGCGTGTGTTCGCCCAGACGTGCGGGAGCGACATAACCTTCGGCGCACACGACCGTGCTCAGGGCCTGGCTTTGCGGGGTTTGTGCCAGGCGGGTGATTTGCCCGCGAATGCGTTTGAGCGGCAACTCGGCACTCTCGCTGAAGCGCTGGATTTCGGCTGCACCGGCGAGCACCACCACGGGGGCGCTGGCCAGCAGTTGCTCGCCGTTCCACGCTTGCCACTGATCCTCTACCTTGCGCAGTTCCAGCGCATCGCGGTGGGTGAGCAATTGAATTCGCGGGTGCCCGGCCTGCCACTGGCATAGCGCCGGCGGGTGGACCCAGCCGCCTTCTGGATAGAACAGGCCACCGTGGGCCAGCCCGATACCGGCCACGGCCTGCGCCTCGGACTGATCGAGCAGGTGCAGCAAATCCGCCGGGAACGCCGCCGCCAATTGCGCCTGGCGTTCGACTTCCACGGCATTGAAGGCCAGTTGCAATACGCCGCAGTCGTCCCAGTCACGGCCCCGCTGCAAGTGTTCGAGCAGTCGCCGGGTGTAGCCGAATCCGCTGACGATCATTTGCGACAGCGCCGTGCCATGCGCCGATAGCTTCAGGTAGAGCACGCCCTGCGGGTTGCCCGAAGCTTCCCGGGCGATGTCGTCGTGACGCTCCAGCAACGTCACTTGCCAGCCCCGTTCGGCAAGGCTGGCGGCACTGGCACAACCGGCCAGGCCGGCACCGATCACCAATGCCCGGCGTTCGCCGGTCAGGGGCGCCGGGCGGGCAAACCACGGCTTCTCGGCGAGCGGAGCAGGGGTTTGCTCGGGCCAGCCGAGGAACTCACCGCGCAGGATTTCCCATTTATGGCCGATGCCGGGGGTGCGTTTCATCTTGAAGCCGGCAGCGTTGAGCAGGCGTCGCACCCAACCGGTGCTGGTAAAGGTGCTGATGGACGCACCGGGAGCGGCCAGGCGAGCCAGTTCGGCAAACAGTTCGGCGGTCCACATGTCAGGATTTTTCGCCGGAGCGAAACCGTCGAGGAACCAGGCGTCGATCCGGGCGTCGAGTTGCGGCAGTTGTTCCAGTGCATCGCCGATCAAAAGGGTCAGGGTCACACGGCCGTTGTCCAGCGTCAGGCGCTGGAAACCCTGATGGATCGCCACGTACTGCTCAAGCAGTTGATCGGCAAACACTTTGAGTTCCGGCCACAGCCCCAGGGCACGTTGCAGATCGGCCGGGCTCAACGGGTACTTTTCGACGCTGACAAAATGCAGCCGTGCTCCCGCCGCCGCGTGTTGCTCGAACACCTGCCAGGCACACAGGAAATTCAGCCCGGTGCCAAACCCCGTTTCGCCGATGACCAGCCGCCCGCCCTCGGGCAAGGCGGCAAAGCGTTCGGCCAGACGGTTTTGTTCGATGAACACATAGCGGGTCTCGTCCAGCCCCGACTTGTCGGAGAAATACACATCGTCGAACACTCGCGAATACGGACGACCTTGGTCATCCCAGTCGAGTTGGGCGTGGGGCAATACAGGTTTCATGGCAGGCTCGGCAACGGCAAGGGCGCCATTCTAGCCGATCGCGGGTGTGGCGCTTGATCTGTGGCAAGGCATGCATGGGGCTGGATGGGAAAATCTCCGCTGGCCTTCAGTTCGATCCGCTAGTCTTGCTCACATCTGTAAGGGAGCCGCTCATGTTTGAATCTGCCGAAATCGATCACGCCATCGACAAAGAGACCTACGACGCCGAAGAGCCGGCCTTGCGTGAAGCCTTGCTCGAAGCGCAATTCGAATTGCAGCAGCAACGCCGCTTTCCGGTGATCATCCTGATCAACGGCATCGAAGGTGCGGGCAAGGGCGAGACGATCAAGTTGCTCAACGAGTGGATGGACCCGCGCTTGATCGAGGTGCGCACGTTCGATCAGCAAACCGACGAAGAACTGGCGCGTCCACCGGCCTGGCGTTACTGGCGGATGCTGCCGGCCAAGGGCCGCATGGGGATTTTCTTCGGTAACTGGTACAGCCAGATGCTGCAGGGGCGGGTCCATGGCGAGTTCAAGGACCCGCGACTCGACCAGGCGATCAACTCCGCCGAACGCCTGGAAAAGATGCTGTGCGATGAAGGTGCGCTGATCTTCAAGTTCTGGTTTCACCTCTCCAAAAAGCAAATGAAGGCACGGCTCAAGGCGCTGGCCGACGACCCGCTGCACAGCTGGCGCATCAGCCCGCTGGACTGGCAGCAGTCGCAAACCTACGACAGGTTCGTGAAGTATGGCGAGCGGGTGCTGCGTCGCACCAGCCGCGACTATGCACCCTGGCATGTGATTGCAGGGGCGGATGCACATTATCGCAGTCTGGCCGTGGGGCGGATTCTGCTTGAGGGCCTGCATGGCGCACTGCAGCGGCCGACGATCCATCCGGAAAAGGTCAGCGCGGCCCCCGTGTTCCCCAGTGTCGATCAAGTGAACCTGCTCGACAGCCTGGACCTGAGCCTGCACCTGGACAAGGAGGATTACGAAGAACAACTGATTACCGAGCAGGCGCGGTTTTCCGGATTGATGCGTGACAAACGCATGCGTCGCCATGCGCTGGTGGCGGTCTTCGAGGGTAACGACGCAGCCGGCAAGGGTGGGGCGATCCGCCGGGTAGCGGCAGCGCTCGATCCGCGCCAGTACAGCATCGTGCCGATTGCCGCACCCACCGAAGAGGAGCGGGCGCAACCGTATCTGTGGCGCTTCTGGCGCCACCTGCCGGCCCGGGGCAAGTTCACGGTGTTCGACCGCTCCTGGTATGGCCGGGTGTTGGTGGAGCGCATCGAAGGTTTTTGCAGCCCGGCGGACTGGCTGCGCGCCTACAGCGAGATCAACGATTTCGAGGAACAACTGACCGATGCCAGCGTGGTGGTGGTCAAGTTCTGGCTGTCGATCGACAAGCAGACGCAACTGGAGCGCTTCGAGGCGCGCGAAAAGATCCCCTTCAAGCGCTTCAAGATCACCGAGGACGACTGGCGCAACCGTGAAAAGTGGGATGCCTACCGCGCGGCGGTCGGCGACATGGTCGACCGTACCAGCACCGAGATTGCGCCATGGACCCTGGTGGAGGCCAACGACAAGCGCTGGGCGCGGGTCAAGGTCTTGCGCACCATCAACCGGGCACTGGAAGAGGCGTTCGAAAAGTCCGATCGGCGTGAGCACAAGAAGCACAAGCAAAAGGATTGAAGCGATGGCTGCGCATACGCGAGGTGAATGATCGTCGCGGTCGGTGAAGGGCTGGACTTATGCTCGGTCCACTCTCAACCGATAACAACAATGAGGTATGCCATGCGTGAAGTGGTGATCGTCGACAGCGTGCGGACCGGCCTGGCCAAATCCTTTCGCGGCAAATTCAACATGACCCGCCCGGACGACATGGCGGCACACTGTGTCGATGCGCTGTTGGCGCGCACCGGCATCGATCCGGCGAGCGTCGAGGACTGCATCGTGGGCGCCGGCTCCAATGAAGGCGCCCAGGGTTTCAATATCGGGCGCAACGTCGCGGTGCTCTCGCGTTTGGGCATCGGCACGGCCGGCATGACCCTCAACCGCTTCTGTTCCTCGGGCTTGCAGGCGATCGCCATTGCCGCCAACCAGATCGCGTCGGGTTGCAGCGACATCATCGTCGCCGGTGGCGTCGAGTCCATCAGCCTGACCATGAAGAGCGTCAACACCGACAACCTGATCAATCCGCTGCTCAAGGAGCAGGTGCCGGGCATCTACTTCCCGATGGGCCAGACGGCTGAAATCGTCGCGCGTCGCTACGGCGTCAGCCGCGAAGAACAGGACCTGTATGCGCTGCAAAGCCAGCTGCGTACCGCAGAGGCTCAGGCCGCCGGGCTGTTCGCCGATGAGATCGTGCCGATGGCGGTGAAGTACCGCGTCGAAGACAAGGCGAGCGGTCAGGTGCAGATTCTCGACGGCATCGTCGACCGCGACGACTGCAACCGCCCCGACACCACCCTGCAAAGCCTGGCCGGCTTGAAACCGGTGTTCGCCGAAGATGGCTCGGTCACGGCCGGCAACTCTTCGCAACTCTCGGACGGCGCGTCGATGACCCTGGTGATGAGCCTGGAAAAGGCACTGGAACTGGGGCTCAAGCCGAAAGCGTTCTTCCGCGGGTTTACCGTGGCCGGTTGCGAGCCGGACGAAATGGGCATCGGCCCGGTGTTTTCGGTGCCGAAGCTGCTCAAGGCCAAGGGCCTGCAAGTTGCCGATATCGATTTGTGGGAACTCAACGAAGCATTTGCCTCGCAGTGCCTGTATGCGCGTAATCGCCTTGAAATCGATAACGACAAGTACAACGTCAACGGCGGCTCGATTTCCATCGGCCACCCGTTTGGCATGACCGGCTCGCGCCAGGTCGGGCATCTGGTGCGTGAGTTGCAACTACGCAATCTGCGTTACGGCATTGTCACCATGTGCGTGGGTGGCGGGATGGGGGCTACGGGATTGTTCGAGGCGGTGCGTTAAGCCTCGATATTTCTCGTTGTCAGTTAGATAGCCATCGCGAGCAAGCTCGCTCCCACAGTGTTCAGCGGCGATCATGAGTCTTGTGTACGCCACAAAACCTGTGGGAGCGGGCTTGCCCGCGATGCAGGCGCCGCGGTCTTTCAGTTTACGACCCGCACAGTTTCATCCGCGGCCAGTCCCAAACTGTGCCTGTGTACACCACCGCTCCCAGCCTAGAATGACGGCTCCTGTCAGTTGGCGTTGGGGTTCACATGCACATTTCATCGGGTCGCTGGGTTTACGGTCTGTTCCTGGCCTTGCTGACCGCGTTGCTGTGGGGAATCCTGCCGATCAAGCTCAAACAGGTATTGCTGGTGATGGACCCGGTGACGGTGACCTGGTTTCGCCTGATGGTCTCTGGCAGCTGTCTGTTCATCTATCTGGCAGCGACCAAGCGCCTGCCCAGCCGCAAAGTGCTCGGGCCTCGCGGAGGCTGGCTGGTGCTGATGGCCGTGCTCGGCCTGGTCGGTAACTACGTGTTGTACTTGATGGGCCTGAACCTGCTCAGCCCCGGCACGGCGCAGTTGGTGGTGCAGATGGGACCGATCATGCTCCTGATCGCCAGCCTGTTTGTGTTCAAGGAACGATTCAGCCTGGGGCAGGGCATTGGCCTGTTGGTGCTGCTGATCGGCTTTGCACTGTTTTTCAACCAGCGCTTGAGTGAGTTGCTCACGTCGTTGACCGATTACACCGCCGGTGTGTTGCTGGTGCTGCTGGCGTCCACGGTCTGGACCTTCTATGCCTTGGGGCAGAAGCAATTGCTGACGGTGTGGAACTCGCTGCAGGTGATGATGGTGATCTACCTGTTTTGCGCCGCGCTGCTGACGCCGTGGGTGCATCCGCTCGAAGCGCTGCAATTGAACCCGTTGCAGGGCTGGTTGCTGCTGGCGTGCTGCCTCAACACCCTGATTGCCTATGGCGCGTTTGCCGAGGCCCTGGCCCATTGGGAAGCTTCCCGGGTCAGCGCGACACTGGCCATCACACCGCTGGTGACCTTTGCGGCGGTCGCCATGGCGGCATGGCTGTGGCCTGACTATGTACATGCCGAGACGATCAATGGCCTGGGTTATGGCGGTGCGGTGCTGGTGGTGCTGGGGTCGGCGCTGGTGGCGTTGGGGCCGTCGTTGATTGCCGGGTTGAAGGCTCGCAAAGTAAGGATGGCGGCCAGTTAGACCGTGTCATCGTTCATCGCGGGCAAGCCCGCTCCCACAGGTTCTGAGTCGTTCGCAAAACCTGTGGGAGCGTGGCTTGCCCGCGATGACGGATTATCAGGCACTAAAGATTCAGCCCTTGGCCCCAGCCTCCAGCATATTCTCCGGCCTAACCCACGCATCGAACTCTGCGTCAGTCAGATACCCGAGCTGCAACGCCGCCTCGCGCAAGGTCAGCCCTTCGCTGTAGGCCTTCTTGGCGATCTCCGCCGATTTGTCATAGCCGATGTGCGGGTTGAGCGCGGTCACCAGCATCAGGCCGCGTTCCAGGTGTTCAGCCATTTTTTCCGCATCCGGCTCCAGACCGGCCACGCAATGCTGCTGGAAGTTGCTGCAGCCATCGGCCAGCAGGCGGATCGATTGCAGCAGGTTATGGATGATCACCGGTTTGAACACGTTCAGCTGCAAGTGCCCCTGACTGGCCGCAAAGCCGATGGCGACGTCGTTGCCCAGCACCTGGCAGGCCAGCATCGACAGCGCTTCGCACTGGGTCGGGTTGACCTTGCCCGGCATGATCGAGCTCCCCGGCTCATTGGCCGGCAGCCGGACTTCGGCGAACCCGGCGCGCGGGCCGGAGCCCAGCAGGCGCAGGTCGTTGGCGATTTTCATCAGCGCCACGGCGAGGGTTTTCAGCGCGCCGGACAGCGTGGTCAGCGGCTCATGGCCGGCCAGTGCGGCGAATTTGTTCGGCGCGGTGATAAACGGCAAACCGGAGAGGGCGGCCAATTCGGCGGCGATGGCTTCACCGAAGCCGTGGGGCGAGTTCAATCCGGTGCCGACGGCCGTTCCGCCCTGGGCCAGCTCGCAGACTGCAGGCAGCGAGCTGCGGATCGCCCGCTCGGCGTAGTCGAGTTGCGCGATGAAGGCCGAGACCTCCTGGCCGAAGCTGATCGGCGTCGCATCCATCATGTGGGTACGGCCGGTCTTGACCAGTTTCATATGGCGCGCGGCCAGCTCCGCCAGGCCGCCGGACAGCTCGTTGATCGCCGGCAGCAATTGCTGTTGCACCGCCTGGACGGCCGCGATGTGCATGGCGGTGGGGAAGCAGTCGTTGGAACTCTGGGAACGGTTGACGTGATCGTTGGGGTGCACCGGGGACTTGCCGCCACGGGGGTTGCCCGCCAGCTCGTTGGCGCGACCGGCGATCACTTCGTTGACGTTCATGTTGCTCTGGGTGCCGCTGCCGGTTTGCCAGACCACCAGCGGAAACTGGTCGTCGTGGTCGCCGGCGAGCACTTCGTCGGCTGCCTGCTCGATCAGGCGAGCGATATCGGCGGGCACATCGCCATTGCGATCATTGACCCGCGCCGCGGCTTTCTTGATCAGCGCCAGGGCATGCAACACCGCCAACGGCATGCGTTCATTGCCGATGGCAAAGTTGATCAGCGAGCGTTGTGTCTGAGCGCCCCAATAGGCTTCATCCGGGACTTCAACCTGGCCGAGGCTGTCGGTTTCGATACGGCTCATCTTGCTCACTCCTGTAGGTCCGATTGCGCAGTTTAGGCCGTGCTCGACGGCCGTGGTTCCATCAGTCTGTATTTGACCATTCAACCCCTCTAAATCAGGTGCGACAAGGCTTGGGGTTGAGCGACACACTTTTTTAGGCGCAGAATGGACGCCCTTGGGGTCTTACCTCGCCAGCTAGAAAAGGAAACTCGATGACTCGTCTTCGTGCCATCTGTACCGCCGTTGCTTTGGTCTGCGCCAGCGGCCAGGTTCTTGCCGACACCGCCAGCCATAACGCCAGTGCCGAGGCTTTCCTGACCATGGCGCACGCTGACAAACTGGGCACCCCGGTGTACATGCAAGTACAGCAGATGTTTGCCCAACGTTTCGAACAGACCAAAGCCCCTGAGTCGAAAAAAGCCGTACTGGAAACCTATCAGGCCAAGGCTAACGCCGCCCTGGACCAGGCCATTGGCTGGAACAAGCTGAAGCCGGACATGGTCAAGCTCTACACCAGCAACTTCAGCGAATCCGAGCTCAAGGATCTGGTTGCGTTCTACCAGTCGCCACTGGGCAAGAAAGTCCTGGAAAAAATGCCTCAGCTGACCCAGCAATCGGCCCAGATGACCCAGGCCAAGCTGGAAAGCGCAGTGCCGGTGGTCAACAAGCTGCTGGCTGACATGACCGCCGAGCTGACGCCGAAAGACGCGGCCGCTCCAGCCAAGAAAAAGCCTTAAGCGGAGTTCGGTATGACCATGCAACAACGCATCGAATCGACGCTGGGCCTGCTTCAGCCCGAGCATCTGCAAGTGCTCGATGAGAGCCATATGCACAGTCGTGGGTTGCAAACCCATTTCAAGGCCGTGGTGGTCAGCGCGCAGTTCGAAGGCCTGAACCGGGTCAAGCGCCACCAGAAGGTCTACGGCACGCTCGGCGAGCTGATGGGCGAGTTCCATGCGTTGGCGCTGCATACGTACACGCCAGAGGAATGGGCACAGATCGACGCGGCCCCGGCCTCACCGACCTGTGCTGGCGGCAGCAAGCACTGATTCTCCCCCTGTAGGAGCCGGCTTGCCGGCGATGGCGTCTTTGAAATCGCTATCGCCGGCAAGCCGGCTCCTACAGGGAAGGTTATTTTTGTTAGAATGCAGCGCGCCGCTAACCCGGCGCGTTTTTTTTCGCATCCGGTTCACCCCTTACGAGGGTAGCCACCTGGAGATTTACCCATGACACAACAGATTGTCGTGGCGGCACTGTATAAGTTCGTCACCCTGGAAGATTACGTCGCCCTGCGCGAGCCACTGCTGCAGGCGATGGTCGACAACGGCATCAAAGGCACGCTGCTGATTGCCGAAGAAGGCATCAACGGCACCGTGTCCGGCAGCCGCGAAGGCATCGACGGGCTGATGGCCTGGCTCAAGAACGACCCGCGCATGGACGACATCGACCACAAAGAGTCGTACTGCGACGAACAGCCGTTCTACCGCACCAAAGTCAAACTCAAGAAAGAGATCGTCACCCTCGGCGTGGAAGGCGTGGACCCGAACAAAAAGGTCGGTACCTACGTCGACCCGCAAGACTGGAACGCGCTGATCAGCGATCCTGAAGTGCTGTTGATCGACACCCGTAACGATTACGAAGTCTCGATCGGTACCTTCGAAGGCGCCATCGACCCGAAAACCACCAGTTTTCGCGAATTTCCCGACTACATCAAAGCCAACTTCGACCCGGCCGTGCACAAGAAAGTCGCGATGTTCTGCACCGGCGGCATCCGCTGCGAGAAGGCATCGAGCTACATGCTCAGCGAAGGCTACGGTGAGGTCTACCACCTCAAGGGCGGCATCCTGAAGTACCTCGAAGAGGTGCCGCAGGAAGAAACCAAATGGCAGGGCGACTGCTTCGTGTTCGATAACCGCGTGACGGTGCGTCATGACCTGAGCGAGGGCGACTATGACCAATGTCATGCCTGCCGCACGCCGGTCAGCGTGGAAGACCGCGCGTCCGAGCATTACGTGGCCGGCATCAGTTGCCCGCACTGCTGGGATAAGCTGAGCGAGAAGACCCGTCGCAGTGCCATCGACCGGCAGAAGCAGATCGAACTGGCCAAGGCTCGCAACCAGCCTCACCCGATCGGCTACAACTATAAGCAAGCATCCACCGAGGCCTGAACCATGTCTGCACGCCTGCTCTATGTGATGGACCCGATGTGTTCCTGGTGCTGGGGGTTTGCCCCGGTGGCCAACGCACTGGTCGAGCAGGCGCAGGTTGCAGGTGTGGAGGTGCACTTGATTGTCGGTGGTCTGCGCACCGGCAACGGTGCCGCGCTGGAGCCGACTACCCGGCGCTACATCCTTGAACACTGGCAGGCAGTCACCGAAGCCACCGGTCAGCCCTTCACGCTTGAAGGCGCGCTGCCCGATGGCTTTGTCTACGACACCGAGCCTGCCTGCCGGGCGCTGGTGACGGCGCGCGGACTGGCGCCGGACTGTGCGTGGAAACTGCTGGGGCTGATTCAGCGCGCCTTTTACGTCGAGGGTCGCGATGTCACGCGCGCCAGTGTCCTGGTGGAGTTGGCCGAGCAGGCCGGTCTGCCGCGAATTGAATTCGCCGCGGCGTTCGATCGTGCCGATACGCACGCCGCTACCTCTGCCGATTTCACCTGGGTCCAGGATCTGGGCATTGCCGGCTTCCCGACCTTGCTGGCGGAGCGTAATGGCCAGCTCGCATTGCTGACCAATGGCTATCAGCCTCTGAGCGAGTTGTCGCCGCTGCTCGGCCGCTGGCTGGAGCGCGCTGCCTGTGCTTGACCTGCCCGATGATGTTTCCAACGCTAAACGTGTCGACCGTCTGAGCTGGGCGGAAATCCGCCGCCTGGCCCTGCATCACAAGAAGTCCCTGTGGATCGCCAACGGCGTGGCCGTGCTGGCGACCTTGTGCAGCGTACCGATTCCCTTGCTCCTGCCGTTGCTGGTGGATGAGGTGCTGCTGGGGCACGGTGATGCCGCGCTGAAGATCATGAACCACGCGCTGCCCGAGGGCTGGCAGAAGGCCGCGGGTTACATCGGCCTGATGCTGCTGGTGACCTTGACCCTGCGCTGTGCGGCATTGCTGTTCAACGTGGTGCAGGCGAAATTGTTCGCCGGGTTGGCCAAGGACATCGTCTACCGCATTCGCATACGCCTGATCGAACGGCTCAAGCGTATCTCGCTGGGGGAATACGAAAGCCTGGGCAGCGGCACGGTGACCACGCATCTGGTCACCGACCTGGACACGCTGGACAAGTTCGTCGGTGAAACCCTCAGTCGTTTCCTCGTGGCCATGCTGACCCTGGTCGGCACGGCGGGCATTCTGATGTGGATGCACTGGAAGCTGGCCTTGCTGATTCTGCTGTTCAACCCACTGGTGATCTACGCCACGGTGCAGTTGGGCAAGCGGGTCAAGCACCTGAAGAAACTCGAGAACGACAGCACTTCGCGCTTTACCCAGGCGCTGACCGAAACCCTGGATGCGATCCAGGAAGTTCGCGCCGGCAACCGCCAGGGCTTTTTCCTCGGTCGCTTGGGGCATCGCGCCCGAGACGTACGCGACTATGCGGTGAATTCGCAATGGAAAACCGATGCGTCGAACCGCGCCAGCGGTTTGCTGTTCCAGTTCGGCATCGATATTTTCCGTGCCGCCGCGATGCTCACCGTGCTGTTTTCCGACCTTTCGATCGGCCAGATGCTCGCGGTGTTCAGCTACCTGTGGTTCATGATCGGCCCGGTGGAGCAACTGCTGAACCTGCAATATGCCTACTACGCTGCCGGCGGTGCACTGGCGCGTATCAATGAGCTGCTGTCCCGGGCCGACGAGCCTGAATACCCGGGCGGCGTCGACCCGTTCATCGGTCGCGAGACGGTCGGGCTGGAAGTGCAAGGGTTGAGCTTCGGTTATGGCGATGAACTGGTCCTGAACCAGATGAACCTGTCCATCGCCCCCGGCGAAAAGGTCGCGATCGTCGGTGCCAGCGGCGGTGGCAAGAGCACCCTGGTGCAACTGCTGCTGGGCTTGTACACGCCGTTGGCTGGCACCATTCGCTTCGGCGGTTCGACCCAGCAAGAGATCGGCCTGGAAACCGTGCGGGAGAATGTTGCCGTGGTCCTGCAACATCCGGCGCTGTTCAACGACACCATCCGGGCTAACCTGACCATGGGTCGTGAGCGCAGTGACGAGGCGTGCTGGAAGGCACTGGAAATCGCCCAATTGCACAGTACGGTGCGGGATTTGCCCCATGGCCTGGACAGCATCGTCGGGCGCTCCGGCGTGCGTTTGTCCGGCGGACAGCGTCAACGCCTGGCCATCGCCCGGATGGTGCTGGCCGAGCCCAAGGTGGTGATCCTCGACGAAGCCACCTCGGCGCTGGATGCCGCCACCGAATACAACCTGCACCAGGCGCTGGCGCGGTTTCTGAGCAATCGCACCACGCTGATCATTGCCCACCGCCTTTCGGCGGTGAAACAGGCCGACCGGGTGCTGGTGTTCGACGGGGGGCAGATCGCGGAGGATGGCGACCATCAGCAACTGATTGCCGATGGTGGCTTGTACGCCAAGCTTTATGGGCATTTGCAACAACACTGACCAGCAGGCAATTACTTCCAGATCACGTCCAGTGCATTGGCGTTGCCGTCATGGCCGAATTGCTTCATCACGACCGAGCACGAATCGCACGGTGCCAGGGTGGTGGCGATCGTGATGGAGTCCAGGTCCTTGGGGTCCGGGTATTTGCCTCGGATGACACTGATGAGTTTGCTCTCGGTGTCCAGTGAGGTGGGGCGAGACGTGAGCGCAGGGGTGTAGGTTTCAATGTTTTCGATGGTGTGCGGGATCGCCTGCAACTTGCCCTGGGGCGATACTTCCAGTGCAGTTTTTGGGAAACGCACTTGATGATCGATGTTGAAGTAGGTGGTGCTGCCGACTTTGACCTGATTCGTATGCCTGTTCCTGGAAAATAATGGCAAGAAGCCGGTATCACCCTGGCTGCCGGAAACACTGACGTACACCTCGTGCGCCCCGGCCTTGGTCTTGATCTCCGCGAATGCAATGTTCCTGGGTCTGCGCAGGGCGCGCCCTGTTTTTTTGCTGATAAGGCGTTGCAGTTGCATCATCGTGTCATCGATTTTCAATGCCTTTGCCCCCGCCTGTGTCGATGACTCAACGGTGATGACCTTTTTATCGAACAGGTTGTTGAAAATTTCTGCGGTCGTTTCGCGCGCACTGTCGGGTGCAGCCCTGGACAGCGACCAGGTTGCAGCACCGTCGGAAGAGGACCGAATGATCATTCGTGTGGAGTGATCGAATAAAGCCGCTTCGCCCGGGCTGGTATCAACCTTGAGCCATTTGAGTGTTTCGGGCGGATTGGCGTGGCCGCCGATCGGGATCGCAATCTCATCCATAGCTTTCAATGCCCGCTCTACCGCCACATGACCATGGATTCTGACCATGTTGTTGGCATTCAGGGAGCCGGTGTACACCACCAGTAACTCGTTTTTCAGTTCGTCGGGAAGGGTGTCGGCTTTCTTGAGCATCAGGATGTCATGCACGCTATGTCCAGGTGCGCGCTCGGCGAAGTAAAAGTCCCCGGCGTTCAGCCGCGTGAACACGTAGTGTTTTGAGCTGTCCGCCGCTTCAACAATGATGCTGCCGACGTGGAAGTTATCGACGAGTTCTTCTCCCGGAACGCGGACACTGACCATGACCCGCCCATAAATACCTTTTTGAAATTCCATTGTGCCCTGAAGGGTCGAGTGGGGGCGGATCGCGCTCACTTGCAGTGCAGCTCTGTTGGTAGCCGGGACGTAGGTAATATCCCCGAACCAGGGCGCCCAGCCCTTGGCAGTATCAAAACTGCCGATGTCGGGTGTGGGGGCAGGGTCGCGAAGGACATAGCTGGTTTTACACAGTGCGGCCCCGGGCATGCGACGGATTCTGCAAGGGGCCGACTTGTAGCTGTCCTTCAGGTCCATCAGGTCAGCGCGGCGTAACACATCGTCCTGCAGTCGATAAGGCTGGTCGTCAATGAAGAGCGTCGTCCGGCCATCGACTTCGAGCACTTCGCGCACTCTGCTTTTGTCAGCCAACTCGACGATGACATTGTCTTGGGTTTTTTCCAGGGGGCTGTAGTGGGATCGCCCCAATGACAGCTCACTCGACCGACTGGCCAGCAAGGGGCCATAGGGCCTGGAGGACAATGGGTCGACCAGATAATGCCGGGCGTTGCCTGAGGACGACAGGTTGCGTATGGCTACATCGTCCACGCCTCTCAGGGACGCTAACTGGTCGCCGTTTACCAGAGGCTTCCAGCGGCCCGCACCCGTGACCTGCGGCAGGCTGCGGGAGAAATGATAGTGACCCGCTCTGCCTGCCAGTTCCCTGGCGCGGAAAATACCCGATCTGCCGATTTTCAGGCCTTTTGATGCCAGTGCCTTGAGCAACGATCCGATGCCATCAAGCGGATTCAGTGCCAGCAAGCTCAAAACCAAAAACTCTTTGGTCAGAGACGTAAATGCCGGAAGCCTGGCGCGTAAGGTGAGTTGGCCGGCGTTGCTGATCAGTTTTGTCGAGCCCGAAGCAAACTTGCCGATCGGTTGTACGAATGACAACAGGTCGATGAACACTCCGAACACGCCATTGATAAGGCGCGTCTTTTCGCCTGAAGCCAAATCTTCGATACTTTTCCAGAACGGCACGAAGATTTTGATAACTTCGAGGATTTTATCTTTCCTGGCTTTTTCGCGTTCAAACGCGGTCTGCCCGGCACATTCCTTGTAGAGCTGTTGGGGGTCTATAAACGGCAACAGGCTGGCAATGAGCTCACTGATTGCCAGGCAACGGGGTGAGGAAAGTGTCAGTGGAGCACTGTTTGCTGCCTGCTCACTGTTGGAGGGTGCGGTGAACGTATCACCCAGTTGTTCGATGATTGCCTCACAGGCCGCTCCTGCTTTGGGTGCGCTCCCGGTCGAATGAGCCTCCCAGTCAAAGGGCAATGTCTGGTTGCGCACCACCGAAACTGAAACGGTCCCTTTGGGCGTCCGCCACTGCTCGATTTTTTTGCTACCGCCGAATTGCTCAGTGTCGGGGTTTTCCACGCGGCGTATTACGCCTGCTCGGGGTAGCAGTTCGTAAGTCCTCGTTTCATTGGCGTAGGTCGCCTGCAAAATCAAGCCATTGCGGGCTCGTAACGGCAGGAGTATTTCAGGCGTTTCGTTTTGGGCTTCTATGCCGCTGGTTTGCTTTCTCAGACTATGGATTTTGAGTTCACCCCATTCAATGGCCTGGCGATCATCGAATGGGAGTGACGCCAGCTGACTGCGAATCAGCGTTTTGTAAGCGGTGGTCTGGCGTTCAAGGTAATCCTGGAAGCGGAGATAGAACATCGATTTGACGTTTGGCAGGGTGCCATATACTGCCGGTATCCCTGGTGCTTTCCAATAAAAGGGCGACGTTACCCTCCGGTCACTGTCGATACTGAAATAATATTGACTGACGGCGCCATCAGTCCGCGTGTAATACCACCGTGTCTGTTCATCGAATTCATTCGAAGCGAGAATGTCGATGAGCGAATAGTGGTCGTACTCCCTGCCGGGGAGGGTCGGAACGCTATTCCATCGGATGCTCTCGCGTTCTTTCCTCGCCAGCTTCCTGTTTTCAGCGACAAAGCGATGTCCAAAGAACTCTTGCGCTACGGTTTTCGCCATCGATAGCCGGTTGGGCGGGGTTTCGTTGATTCGGGTGATGGCAGTGCCGAGCGCTTTGGTGTGTTTGTCCAGCTCAGATAGCGCCAGCTCGATCTCGGGCTCAGTGTGATCCTCATGACGTTTAGACGGGACAATGCCTTGGGTCACTGCCCAGTCCAGTGTCGGCAGCAGCCTTGCCAGGCTTATTTCTTTTAGTTGCTCGTCTGTCGCTCCCTCGACCCGATCGAGGGCCAGGTTAACCAATTGCCGAAAGGTCATTCGGCATAACGCTGCGGGGTCAGTAGCGTTTATCAGGTTCACGCCATTCAGGAAGTTCACCCAGACAAGGGAAGTCCGGTAGGGAAGGCCGGGTGGGATATCGGCGACCCGGAACTCCAGCGGAAACTGGCACAGATACAATCGAGCCATGACAATCGCTTCTTTTTCCGACGCGGCCCGTTTTGACGTGAGTAGATGGGTTTCGAATTCGTTTCGAAGGGACTGATAACTTTTGCCCCAGTGCGAACGCGCCTGCCAATCGAAACCGGCGATCTCTTCCGGGTTTCGGCTCGGTGCCTCAAACCAGGTTTGCAATGCATTGGCGATGACCTTGATACGGATGTGCTGCGATGTTTCTTCGCCAGGTGTTCCTCCATACCAGTTCAAGGTCGACAGTAAACGGGTTGCCAGTTTCCCGGCTTCAGGGGTTTGCAGGATCTTTTCAAGATAAACGGCAGGAGTGGCGCGGATTTGTTCAACGGTAGCCGACATGACAATGTCATTGGCCAGATGGGTGAATGGAGAAATGCCGGCCTCGGGTAGAAACGCTCTTATCGTTTCGATCGTTTCCGCACCGATGATCTGCTCTTGCACTTTCTGCATCGTGACACTGGAGGGATCGGATGAAACTGCCTGGAGAGTTTTAAACACTTTGCGATCTTTTTCGCTGGGAGGGCGCTTCAAGTCGACAATGTTGAAGTCGTCTTCCAGTTTCAGACGATAGCTTGAGATTTTTTCCTCAAGGGCATTGATGGCTGCCTGGTGTTCGGTCGTGTTGGTCGGGTCCCAGGGGGCTAAACCGTAAAAAGTGGCCATTCTGGGCAGGCTGACAAGGCGGTCGTAGCGGATCTGCCCACCCAGTAACTTGGCGGCCTTTTCGATGCGGGCTTTAAGTTCTGGCCATTTTTCAGATCCGGTCAATGCCAGATCCATCTTGTTCTCGTCATCGTCATTCGACGTCTCGTAGACGTAGGTTCCGTCTTTTGCAGTGACAATCAAGCGGTGAGGGGACACGTTTTTACTTTCACACAGTGCTTGGTACTCGCTGTCTTTCATCAACTCTTGCAAAGCGGTTTGAGCAACTTCATTTTCCTGATCCAGCGCAGAGTGCGTGCGGGGGGCTAGCAGTGTTTGCGCGAATCGAGAGATAGAGCCGACTTCTGCGCGCAGGGAAGACAGCAATAATTCATAGTCATCCAGTTGGTTCTGCTGGATCTGCGCAGTGGTCGGGGCTGAATTTGAAGTTTCAGTTGAACTCTCGGTTAAAGGGGGCGTTTGCATAAGCCTGCTTTTCTCTTTTCGTTGCGTCGGTTGGCCTTCGCTCGATTGAACGAGCGTTGGCGTTTTGCCACCGATTACAACGGTTCATGGCAGAGGCTGTGCGGTACATAGTTAATGCAGCGTTTTTTAACCAGCCGACTTCTGTACAAGGTCTGTGTGCGGGGCGGTACGGCGCTGGCGTTGCTTAAGGAACGCTACTCACGGAGGGCGGCAGTTCATACTTGCCGGGATCACGAACGCCCCCTAGTCTAGCTGTAGCGATTTCGTCCGGAAGACGAGCAAGCAGTGCTAATGCAAGGGACCTCATGAATCAAACGCGGACTCTCGGAACGCCACGGTTGTTGGGCATCGTCTGGCCATTTATCGCCGTTGTGTTGTTTCAAGCCTTGCTGGGCGGCGTTAGCCTTTACGTGCTGTCGGCGGTTCGCGGCTATGTAGCCGGTGAAAGCCTCTGGTCCAAGGGCCAGAAAGACGCCATCTATTACCTCAATCTCTATGCCGACAGCGGCGACGAAGGGATTTTTCACAAGTACCAGAACGCCATTTCCGTGCCTCAGGGCGGTCATGAATTGCGTGTGGCGCTGGATCAGCAACCGCCGAACATCGAAGCGGCGCGCGTGGCAATTCTCAAGGGGGGCAACCACCCCGACGACGTTTCCAGCCTGATCTGGCTGTACCTCAATTTTCGTCACTTCAGTTACCTCGAAAAAGCCATCGACCTGTGGATCGTGGGCGATGCCTATCTGGCCAAGCTCGATGACGTTGCCAGGGACATGCATCAGCACCTCTCCGCCAGCCCGGCTTCGAAAGCGGATGTACAGCGCTGGAAGGAGCAGATTTTCGCGATCAACGATGAAGTGACGCCGGCTGCGAAGGCGTTCAGCGATGCTCTGGGGGAAGGATCGCGGGTCATTCTTCGTCTGTTGCTGCTGACCAACCTTGCCACTGCGCTGGGATTGATTGCCCTGGCGCTGATGCGCACGCATAAACTGCTCAAGCAGCGCCATGCCTTCGCCGATGCGCTGCAAGTGGAGAAGGAACGGGCGCAGATCACCCTGCAGTCGATTGGCGACGGCGTGATCACCACGGATGTTTCCGGTGCGATTGCCTACATGAATCCCGCGGCCGAGGCGCTGACCCACTGGAAGGCCGAACAGGCGAGCGGCTTGCCGCTGGCGGCGCTGTTCAACTTGCTGGACGAAAACGCCCAGACCGATGAGTTCACCCTGATCGAGCATATTCTCAGCGGCCAGCTCAGTGGCGGCAGTGAGCACTCCAAGCTGATTCAGCGACTCGATGGCAGCACGGTCTCGGTCACGCTGGTGGGCGCGCCAATCCGCAACGCCGGCAAAGTCAGCGGGACAGTGCTGGTACTGCATGACATGACCCAGGAGCGGCAATACATCGCCAACCTGTCGTGGCAGGCGACCCACGATGCCCTGACCGGCCTGGCCAACCGCCGGGAATTCGAATATCGCCTGGAACAGGCGCTGCATAACCTGACCCGTCATTCGGGGCGCCATGCCCTGATGTTCCTCGACCTGGATCAGTTCAAGCTGGTCAACGATACCTGCGGCCACGCGGCGGGCGACGAGCTGTTGCGGCACATCTGTGCCTTGTTGCAATCGGGTCTGCGCGAAGGCGATACCCTGGCCCGCCTTGGCGGCGACGAGTTCGGCATCCTGCTGGAAAACTGTTCACCCGAAGCCGCGGAGAAAATTGCCGAAAGCCTGCGCCAGACTGTGCAGAATCTGCATTTTGTCTGGAAGGGCCGGCCTTTTGTAACCACCGTCAGCATCGGTTTGGTCCATGTCGCGCAGAACCCGACGACGCTCGAAGCCTCGCTGCGCACGGCCGACATGGCCTGCTACATGGCCAAGGAAAAGGGTCGTAACCGGGTGCAGGTCTATCATCCGGATGACTCGGAGTTGTCCCTGCGCTTTGGCGAAATGGCCTGGGTGCAGCGTTTGCACATGGCGTTGGAGGAAGACCGCTTTTGCCTGTACGCCCAGGAAATAGCCCCCTTGGGTCATGTCGACGAGGATGGCGGGCACATTGAAATTCTGCTGCGATTGCACGATGAAGCCGGGCGGATGATCTTGCCCGACAGTTTCATTCCGGCTGCCGAGCGTTATGGCCTGATGAGTTCGCTTGATCGTTGGGTGGTGCAGAACGTGTTCAAGGTCATTGCCCAGTGCCGGGCCGAGCAGGGCCGGGGGCCGCTGGCGATGTGTGCGATAAATCTGTCAGGCACGACCATCGGCGATGAAGCGTTTCTGGATTTCCTGCGCGAACAATTTGTGAAGTATTCGATTCCGCCTGAAATGATTTGTTTTGAAATTACTGAGACCAGTGCTATTTCAAATCTTCGCAGCGCTATTCGATTCATCAATGAACTCAAAGGCTTAGGATGCCATTTTTCACTTGACGACTTTTGTGCCGGAATGTCCTCGTTCGCGTACCTGAAACATTTGCCTGTAGACTTCCTGAAGATCGACGGGAGTTTCGTAAAGGATATGCTGGACGACCCGATTAACCGCGCCATGGTCGAAGTGATCAATCACATCGGCCATGTCATGGGTAAGCGCACGATTGCCGAGTTTGTCGAAACGCCCCAGATCGAGCAGGCATTGCTGGAGATCGGGGTGGATTACGCTCAAGGGTATGTGATTGAACGCCCGCATCTGTTTACCTGCGATAGCTTGCTCAGTCGTCCCGCCAGGCCCCGACCGCTGTTGTTCAAGGCGCCTGGCACGTTCCGTTGAGATTCCTGCCGGTCTTACAATCACAATCAAAAGGAGCTCGACAGTGATCGATACATTCAACAGAACCGGACCGCTCATGGAAGCTGCAAGTTACCCTGCCTGGGCCCAGCGCCTGATCCAGGATTGCAGCGAGAGCAAGCGCCGGGTTGTCGAACACGAACTGTACCAACGCATGCGAGACAACAAGCTCAGTGCGAAGACCATGCGCCAGTACCTGATCGGTGGCTGGCCGGTGGTCGAACAGTTCGCGTTGTACATGGCACAAAACCTGACCAAGACCCGCTTTGCCCGCCACCCCGGCGAAGACATGGCCCGTCGCTGGCTGATGCGCAACATTCGCGTCGAATTGAACCACGCCGATTACTGGGTGCACTGGAGCCGCGCGCACGGTGTCAGCCTGGAAGATCTGCAGGCGCAGCAGGTGGCACCGGAGCTTCACGCCTTGAGCCATTGGTGCTGGCATACCAGTTCGGCCGACTCGCTGATCGTTGCGATCGCCGCCACCAATTACGCCATCGAAGGCGCGACCGGCGAGTGGTCTGCGGTCGTTTGTTCCAACGGCATCTATGCCGCCTCGTTCCCCGAGGAAGAGCGCAAACGGGCGATGAAGTGGCTGAAGATGCATGCCCAGTATGACGATGCCCATCCCTGGGAAGCCCTGGAAATCATCTGCACATTGGCGGGCACCAACCCGAGCAAATCCCTGCAGGTGGAGTTGCGCCAGGCTGTGTGCAAGAGCTACGACTACATGTACCTGTTTCTCGAGCGTTGCATGCAATTGGAGCACGCCGAGCGGGCGCCGGTCGTTCGTGAGCGGATGGCATTGGCCGAAAGCTGATCCAGTCGCTGTTTGAAAAACAACTGTGGGAGCGAGCCTGCTCGCGAATACGGACTGTCAGTCAACATCATCGTTGAAAGTCAGATCCCTTTCGCGAGCAGGCTCGCTCCCACATTGTTTGTGTCGCGGTTAAGAACTTAGCCCGCCATCTCCAGCCGGTTACGACCTTCGCGCTTGGCCACATACAGCGCGCTGTCTGCCCGGCGCAACAGGCTGTCGGCAGATTCGCCCGGCAACAGGGTCGAACAGCCGAGGCTGACCGTCAGCAGGATCGTATGGTCATCGGCCGGGTACTCTTCGGATTGCGCTGCAAACCGCAGCCGCTCACCGACCATGGCCGCGGCTTCGCGGCTGGTGTTGGACAGCAGGATCAGGAACTCTTCGCCGCCATAGCGGAACACCATGTCGACATTGCGCAGCTGGTTCTTGATCGAGGCGGCAACCGCCTTGAGTACGTCATCGCCAGTGCTGTGGCCATGGGTGTCATTGACTTGCTTGAAATGATCGATGTCCAGCATCAGCACCGACAGCGGTTGCAGATGGCGCCGGGACAGCTCGATTTCCCTTTGCAGCGTCTGGTCCATGGCGATGCGGTTGCCGGTGCCCGTCAACGGGTCGCGCAGTGCGCTTTGGGTGGCGTTACGGTAAAGCAGCGCGTTGCGCATCGGGAACAGCAACGCGGCCAGCAATGATTCGAGATTGCCCTGTTCCTGTTCGCTGAACCGCTGATTGCGGCGGAAGATCAGCTCACCCAGGTGTTCGCCTTCGTGGCTGAGGCTGTAGCTGATGGAATGGTGGCCGCGCTGGCCGAACTCAAGGCGCAGATCACTGCTCTTGTGCAGGTAGCACAAGGCGTCCAGCGGCACCAATCGTTGAATCTCGCGATAGAACGTTCCAAGAATGCGTTGCGGTTCCAGACTGGTTTGCAGCTGCAGGCTCAGTTGCTGGCGCAATTGCGCAAGGCCCAGAGGCCTTTCCAGAAGAGGCGGCTGCTGACCAAAGCCCAGGCGTTGCAATTTGGCGCTGTCGAAGTCAATTGCGTTGGTCTGGGAAGGTGGTTTCATTAGGCGTGCGCCCCTAAGCAGTAAGGCTTGTCTTACAAGCAGGGTGAGAGCGGCTTAGGGCTGCGCGTCGTACTGATCCGTCAGTCCCGTAGGACATTTCGTACAAGTCTAATCTGCTTTATGGAAGATGAGTAATCTCTGCCACTCAAGCTTCGCCCCGTCTGCATTCACGTTGCTTGTCTGAGCAAACTTAGAGCGAAAGTCGTGCCATTCGGTTCATCCGAATAAATTGTTTATTAAATCAATAGGTTGTCGTTGGTTGGCAACCTGTCGAGCGTTGCCAGTGACGTTCGATTGACGGGTTGCTGCCTGAAGTCGAGACCTTTCGAGTGCCGCGCCGGGAACCCGGCGCGGCAGCAAAAAAGCGACGTACGGTCGTTATTGGGCGTCAAACGCCTGACCATTGATACCGGTGCTGTCCGGGCCCATCAGGTAGAGGTAGACCGGCATGATCTCCTCCGGCGTCGGGTTGTTCAGCGGGTTTTCACCTGGATAAGCCTGGGCGCGCATGCTGGTGCGGGTAGCGCCAGGGTTGATGCTGTTGGAGCGTACCGGGGCCACGGTATCGACTTCGTCAGCCAGGGTTTGCATCAGGCCTTCGGTGGCGAATTTGGAGACGCCGTAAGCGCCCCAGTACGCGCGCCCCTTGCGGCCGACGCTGCTGGACGTGAACACCACCGAGGCATCCTGCGACAGTTTGAGCAGCGGCAGCAGGGTGCTGGTCAACATGAACATGGCATTGACGTTGACTTGCATGACCCGCATGAAGTTTTCGCCGGAAAGCTGCTCGATCGGTGTGCGCGGGCCGATGATCGAGGCGTTGTGCAGCAGGCCGTCGAGATGCCCGAATTCGGTTTCGATCATCGCCGCCAGCTCATCGTATTGATGGGGCAGGGCGGTTTCGAGATTGAACGGGATCACCGCCGGTTGTGGATGGCCCGCAGCTTCGATTTCGTCGTAGACCTGGCTCAGGTTGGCTTCGGTCTTGCCCAGCAGCAGCACGGTTGCGCCGTGGGCTGCGTAGGTTTTTGCGGCAGCGGCGCCGATGCCGCGTCCTGCGCCGGTGACCAGAATGACCCGATCCTTGAGCAGTTCGGGGCGGGCGGAATAATCAAACATAAAAAACCTCACAAACAGAAGACAGATCGCGGCGCGGCCATTCGCGGGCAAGCCCGCTCCCACAAGGATCGAGGGTGTACATGAATGTTGTATCACCAGCCGAAACCTGTGGGAGCGGGCTTGCCCGCGAAGGCGTCAGCACCGACACCCAAATTCAGAATTCAATGCCGTGCCTCAGCAGCTGCAAAGCGCGCTATCGAGCACCTTGCGCAACTCCAGCGGATGATCGACCACCACATCCGCACCCCAGTGCCGCGGGTTGTCATCCGGGTGGATGTAGCCGAAGGTCACCGCGGCAGTCTTGGTGCCGGCATCACGTCCCGATTCGATGTCGCGCAGGTCATCGCCGACGAACAGCACGCTGGCCGGGTCGAGGTCGAGCATCTTGCAGGCCAGGATCAGCGGCTCCGGATCCGGTTTGCTGTTTTTCACGTGGTCCGGGCAGATCAGCAACGCCGAACGCTCGGCCAGCCCCAGCTGTTGCATGATTGGCTCGGCGAAGCGCAGCGGCTTGTTGGTCACAACACCCCAGACCAGGTTGGCTTTCTCGATGTCGGCGAGCAGTTCAGCCATGCCGTCGAACAGCTTGCTGTGCACCGCGCAGCCCACGAGGTAGCGCTCCAGGAACTCCAGGCGCAGCTCCTCGAAGCCCGGCGACTCCGGGTCCATCGAGAACGTCACGGCAACCATTGCCCGGGCGCCGCCGGAGATCTCATCGCGGATGTGCTTGTCGTTCATCGGTGGCAAACCGCGGTCGGCACGCATCGCCTGACAGATCGCGATGAAGTCCGGCGCGGTGTCGAGCAGGGTGCCGTCCATGTCGAAAAGAACTGCTCTGATAGGCATCGGCTTACTCCTCGCGCAGGGTCTGGATCATGTAGTTGACGTCCACGTCGGAGGCCAGTTTGTAGTGCTTGGTCAGCGGGTTGTAGGTCAGGCCGATGATGTCTTTGACGGTCAGGCCGGCCATGCGGCTCCAGGCGCCGAGTTCGGAAGGGCGGATGAATTTCTTGAAGTCGTGGGTGCCGCGCGGCAGCAGCTTCATGATGTATTCGGCGCCGACGATGGCGAACAGGTACGCCTTGGGATTGCGGTTGATGGTGGAGAGGAACACCTGGCCGCCGGGCTTGACCATGCGGAAGCAGGCGCGGATGACCGACGACGGGTCCGGCACGTGCTCGAGCATCTCGAGGCAGGTGACCACGTCGAACTGCTCGGGCATTTCCTCGGCCAGGGCTTCGGCGGTGATCTGCCGGTATTCGACGTTGACGCCCGACTCCAGCTGATGCAACTGGGCAACCGCCAGCGGCGCTTCGCCCATGTCGATACCCATGACGGTCGCGCCGCGCTGGGCCATGGCTTCGCTGAGGATGCCGCCGCCGCAACCGACGTCGAGGACCTTTTTGCCGGCCAGATTGACACGTTCGTCAATCCAGTTGACCCGCAGCGGGTTGATGTCGTGCAGCGGTTTGAATTCGCTTTCGCGGTCCCACCAGCGATGGGCCAGGGCCTCGAATTTGGCGATTTCGGCGTAGTCGACGTTGCTCATGGTTTAAGTCCTCTAAAACTTGAAAAATCCTGTTGCCCCGGGTTGCGGTCCGGGGGGCTTACGATTCGGTACGTCCACTGATGCGCTGACCCCAGGCCTTGGCGACAGTGGCAAGCTGCTGTTCATCAAGACGTGTCAGGCGACGGTCGTCGAGCAATTGCTTGCCCGCGACCCAAAGGTGTTTCACGCAGTCGCGACCGGTGGCATATATAAGTTGCGAAACCGGGTCGTAGACCGGTTGCTGGGCCAGGCCGGAGAGGTCGAAAGCCACCATGTCCGCGGCCTTGCCGATTTCCAGCGAGCCGGTTTCAGCCTCGATGCCCAGTGCCCGGGCACCGTTGAGGGTGGCCATGCGCAAGGCGCGATGGGCATCCAGCGCGGTGGCCGAACCGGCGACAGCCTTGGCCAGCAGGGCTGCGGTGCGGGTTTCACCGAGCAGGTCGAGATCGTTGTTGCTGGCCGCGCCATCGGTACCGACCGCGACATTGACCCCGGCCTGCCACAAACGCTCGACCGGGCAGAATCCGCTGGCCAGCTTCAGGTTCGACTCCGGGCAATGAATCACATTGCTGTTGCTTTCTACCAGCAGGGCCAGGTCTTCTTCGCTGATCTGGGTCATGTGAACCGCCTGGAAGCGCGGCCCCAGCAAGCCCAGGCGCGCCAGGCGGGCCAGCGGGCGCTCGCCGCGCTGTTCGAGCGATTGCTGCACTTCGAAGGCGGTTTCATGCACATGCATGTGGATCGAGGCGTCCAGCTCCTCGGCGATCACCCGGATTTTTTCCAGGTTTTCGTCGCCCACGGTGTAGGGTGCATGGGGGCCGAAGGTGATTTTGATACGCTCGTGGTGCTTGAGATCGCCAAACAGTTCAACGCCCTGACGAATGGCGTCGTCCGCCGTGGCGGCTCCCGGGATAGGGAAGTCGAGGATCGGAATCGCGATCTGCGCGCGAATGCCGCTGTTGTGCACGCGCTCGCTGGCAACCTTCGGGAAGAAGTACATGTCAGAAAAACAGGTGATACCGCCCTTGATTTGCTCGGCGATCGCAAGGTCGGTGCCGTCGCGCACGAAGTCCTCGTCGACCCACTTGGCTTCGGCGGGCCAGATGTGATTTTCCAGCCAGGTCATCAATGGCAGGTCGTCTGCCAGGCCGCGGAACAGTGTCATCGCCGCGTGCCCGTGGGCATTGATGAGACCGGGGCTGAGCAGCATGTCGGGCAATTCGCGGGTTTCGATTGCGTTAAGCTTCAGCGCGGCGGAACGTGGGCCGATAAAGACGATGCGTCCATCCCGGATGCCCACGCCATGTTCCTTGAGGACAACACCGGCGGGTTCGACGGGTACCAGCCAGGTCGGCAGCAATAACAGGTCGAGCGCAGCGGCAGTGTTCGGCATCGCGGGTGGGTTCCAGTGCTTTTGTAAAGGATGGCGAAGTATACCCGAGCGTCTTCGCGGGGGGATCGCTATAATCGGCGGCTTTTGTACATGAGTGCGGGGTGTGGGATGCGCGATCGACTGTTGGCTGCGGAGAAGGTGAAGGCCATCGATTGGCGTGATGGCGCTCTCCATCTGCTGGATCAGCGTGTTTTGCCGTTCGAGGAAACCTGGATCGCCTATACCAGCGCCGCTGGCGTGGCCGAGGCGATTCGCTCGATGGTGGTGCGTGGCGCGCCGGCCATCGGCATCAGCGCCGCTTATGGCATCGTGCTCGCGGCCCGCACGCGGATTGCCGAAGGTGGCGACTGGTACGCGGCGCTGGAAGAGGATTTCATGCAGTTGGCCGATTCCCGTCCTACTGCAGTCAACCTGTTCTGGGCGTTGGGTCGCATGCACGACCGGCTTGATCGGTTGAAAGAAAATGCCGATCCGCTGGCGGTACTGGAGGCGGAGGCCATCGCCATTCATGAAAGTGATCGCGAAGCCAACCTGACCATGGCGCAACTGGGTGTCGACCTGATCCGCAAGCATCAGGGCAACGCTCAGGCGATCCTGACCCACTGCAACACCGGCGCGCTGGCCACGGGCGGCTTCGGCACGGCGCTGGGCGTGATTCGTGGTGCATTCATCGAAGGCATGGTCGAGCAGGTCTATGTCGATGAAACCCGCCCGTGGCTGCAAGGCTCGCGGCTGACCGCGTGGGAACTGGCCAACGAGGGCATTCCCGTGACCCTCAACGTCGATTCCGCTGCCGCGCATATCATGAAGACCAAGGGCCCTACCTGGGTCATCGTCGGCGCTGACCGGATCACCGCCAACGGCGACGTGGCCAACAAGATCGGCACCTATCAACTGGCCGTCAACGCCATGCACCATGGTGTGCGCTTCATGGTGGTGGCGCCGAGTTCGACCATCGACATGAACCTGGCCAGCGGCGATGACATCCCGATCGAAGAGCGCGATGGTCGCGAGTTGCTGGAGGTCGGCGGCAAGCGCGTCGGGGCTGACGTCCATGCCTTCAACCCGGTGTTCGACGTGACGCCGGCGGACCTGATCGATGCGATCGTCACCGAAAAAGGCATCGTCGAGCGCCCGGATACGGCGAAGATGGCGCAGTTGATGTGTCGCAAGCGTCTGCATTGATTATCTTTGGCGTCTGGTCAATCGCTTTCGCGGGCAAGCCCGCTCCCACAGTGTTTTATGGTGTTCACAAAACCTGTGGGAGGGGGCTTGCCCGCGAAGAGGCCCTTAAAGTCAACAAATCAGCCAGAATCAGCCACAAATTCTCCATTCAACACGTCTCTGAGCCTCTCTCGTCCCCTTCAAGCCTGTCATCGGTCAACTAACTACTCTCCATGCGCATCTGGGGGATAGGTGCGTGGCGGCTCTTGTGATAACATCCGGCGGTTTCCAAGGTTGCCCCGCGGGGTGACCTTTACTGCGCAGATCCATGGCATAACTCGTTGATTTGTCGTAAGCCAATGCATGGCACTTAGCCTGCGGCGGCGAGCTTCGTTGGTCCTGACGAAGTTTCACCAGAAAAAGGAATCAGGCTTCTCATGGGCGAACTGGCCAAAGAAATCCTCCCGGTCAATATCGAAGACGAGCTGAAGCAGTCCTACCTCGACTACGCGATGAGCGTAATTGTCGGGCGGGCACTGCCGGATGCGCGCGATGGCTTGAAGCCCGTGCACCGGCGTGTGCTGTTCGCGATGAGCGAGCTGGGCAACGACTTCAACAAGCCGTACAAGAAATCTGCCCGTGTTGTCGGTGACGTGATCGGTAAGTATCACCCGCACGGTGATACCGCGGTGTACGACACCATCGTTCGGATGGCGCAGCCATTCTCCCTGCGCTACCTGCTGGTAGACGGCCAGGGCAACTTCGGTTCCGTGGACGGCGACAACGCCGCGGCCATGCGATACACCGAAGTGCGCATGACCAAGCTGGCGCACGAGCTGCTGGCCGACCTGCACAAGGAAACCGTGGACTGGGTGCCGAACTACGACGGCACCGAAATGATCCCGGCGGTCATGCCGACCCGTATTCCCAACCTGCTGGTCAACGGCTCCAGCGGTATCGCCGTGGGCATGGCGACCAACATTCCGCCGCACAACCTCGGTGAAGTCATCGACGGTTGCCTGGCGCTCATCGACAATCCTGAGCTGACTGTCGACGAGCTGATGCAATACATCCCTGGTCCGGACTTCCCGACCGCCGCGATCATCAATGGTCGCGCCGGCATCATCGAAGCCTACCGTACCGGTCGCGGGCGCATTTACATGCGTGCCCGCTCGATGATCGAAGACATCGACAAGGTCGGTGGCCGTCAGCAGATCGTCATCACCGAACTCCCTTACCAGTTGAACAAGGCGCGTCTGATCGAGAAGATCGCCGAGTTGGTAAAAGAGAAGAAGCTCGAAGGCATCACCGAACTGCGCGACGAGTCCGACAAGGACGGCATGCGCGTCGTGATCGAGCTGCGTCGCGGCGAAGTGCCTGAGGTCATCCTCAACAACCTCTACGCCCAGACCCAGCTGCAAGCGGTGTTCGGTATCAACATCGTCGCGCTGATCGACGGTCGTCCACGCATCCTGAACCTCAAGGACCTGCTGGAAGCCTTCGTTCGTCACCGTCGCGAAGTCGTTACCCGTCGTACCGTGTTCGAGCTGCGTAAAGCACGCGAGCGTGGTCACATCCTTGAAGGTCAAGCGGTTGCCCTGTCGAACATCGACCCGGTCATCGCCCTGATCAAGGCGTCGCCAACCCCGTCGGAAGCCAAGGAAGCGCTGATCAGCACGCCTTGGGAGTCCTCGGCGGTGGTGGCGATGGTTGAACGAGCCGGTGCCGATTCGTGCCGTCCGGAAAACCTCGATCCGCAATACGGTCTGCGCGACGGCAAGTACTTCCTGTCGCCAGAACAGGCGCAAGCCATTCTGGAACTGCGTCTGCACCGCCTGACCGGTCTGGAACACGAAAAACTGCTGGCCGAGTATCAAGAGATCCTCAACCAGATCGGCGAGCTGATCCGTATCCTCAGCAGCGCCACGCGCCTGATGGAAGTGATCCGCGAAGAGCTGGAAGTGATCCGCGCCGAGTACGGCGACGTACGTCGCACCGAGATCCTCGATGCCCGTCTCGACCTGACCCTGGGCGACATGATCCCGGAAGAAGAGCGCGTCGTGACCATTTCCCACGGTGGCTACGCCAAGACCCAGCCGCTGGCTGCGTACCAGGCCCAGCGTCGTGGCGGTAAAGGCAAGTCGGCGACCGGCGTCAAGGATGAGGACTACATCGCTCACCTGCTGGTTGCGAACAGCCACACCACGCTGCTGCTGTTCTCCAGCAAGGGCAAGGTGTACTGGCTGAAAACCTACGAAATCCCCGAGGCGTCCCGCGCTGCCCGTGGTCGTCCGCTGGTCAACCTGCTGCCGCTGGACGACGGTGAGTACATCACCACCATGCTGCCGGTCGAGGAGTACACCGAAGGTCACTACATCTTCATGGCCACCGCCAACGGCACCGTGAAGAAGACCCCGCTGGAATCCTTCAGCCGTCAACGCAGCGTCGGCCTGATCGCGCTCGAGCTGGATGAAGGCGACGTATTGATCAGCGCGGCCATCACCGATGGCGAGCGCGAAGTCATGCTGTTCTCCGACGGCGGCAAGGTGACGCGCTTCAAGGAATCCGACGTTCGCGCTATGGGCCGTACCGCCCGCGGTGTGCGCGGCATGCGTCTGCCGGAAGGCCAGAAGCTGATTTCCATGCTGATCCCGGAAGAAGGCAGCCAGATCCTTACCGCTTCGGCGCGTGGTTATGGCAAGCGCACGGCGATCACCGAGTTCCCTGAGTACAAGCGTGGCGGTCAGGGCGTTATCGCCATGGTCAGCAACGACCGTAACGGCCGTCTGGTCGGTGCGGTCCAGGTGCTCGACGGCGAGGAGATCATGCTGATTTCCGACCAGGGCACTCTGGTGCGCACCCGTGTCGACGAAGTCTCCAGCCTGGGTCGTAACACCCAGGGCGTGACCCTGATCAAACTGGCCAACGACGAAACACTGGTCGGGCTTGAGCGGGTTCAGGAGCCGTCGGAAGTCGAGGGTGAAGAGCTGGAAGGTGAAGAAGGGGCTGAGTTCGAGGCGCACGTCGTGAGCGACGATGCTGTCGAAGACCAGCAACTCGACGCTGCCGCTGACGAAGAGCCACAAGAGTAAGTGGACAAACAGGGGGCGGATGAAAATTCGCCCCCTTGTTGTTTGTCCCTTTGAATAATTATGTCCCTCCTGTAGGAGCGAGTTCGCTCGCGATGGACGTTAACGATAACGCGGGAAGCCTGATATCCCGCGGCGTTCTCAGGTTTTTCGCGAGCAAGCTCGCTCCTACAGGATATTGATCGATTTTGCGTTATTGCGTGATACCACCAAATCAGAGCGAGATTGGATGTGAGCAAGAGAGCCTATAACTTCTGTGCCGGT
The DNA here is from genome assembly GCF_054668285.1 of Pseudomonas sp. S2_H10. NCBI lineage: Bacteria > Pseudomonadati > Pseudomonadota > Gammaproteobacteria > Pseudomonadales > Pseudomonadaceae > Pseudomonas > Pseudomonas sp. S2_H10. The sequence goes on along the minus strand of NZ_CP162754.1, from coordinate 1,984,081 downwards.
CCTGCGGCGCTTCCCGAAGCTGTCCTGCAGCGCGCCCAGGGTGAACTCCTCGACTGGCACGGCAAGGGCCTGTCGGTCATGGAAATGAGCCATCGCAGTGATGAGTTCGTGTCCATCGCGACCAAGGCCGAGCAGGATCTGCGTGATCTGCTGAATATCCCCTCGAACTATAAAGTGCTGTTCCTGCAAGGTGGCGCCAGCCAGCAATTCGCGCAGATTCCTCTGAACCTGTTGCCGGAAAACGGCTCGGCCGACTATATCGACACCGGTATCTGGTCGCAGAAAGCCATCGAAGAAGCTTCGCGCTACGGCCACGTCAACGTTGCCGGCACCGCCAAGCCTTACGACTATTTCGCCATTCCCGGCCAGAACGAATGGAAGCTGTCGAAAGACGCGGCCTACGTTCACTACGCGCCGAACGAAACCATCGGCGGCCTGGAATTCCAGTGGATCCCGGAAACCGGCGACGTCCCGCTGGTGGCCGACATGTCCTCGGACATCCTCTCGCGCCCGGTGGATGTTTCGCGCTTCGGCATGATCTACGCCGGCGCCCAGAAAAACATCGGCCCGAGCGGCATTGTCGTCAACATCGTCCGCGAAGACCTGTTGGGCAAGGCCCGTTCCCTGTGCCCGACCATGCTCGACTACAAGGTCGCGGCCGATAACGGTTCGATGTACAACACCCCGCCGACCCTGGCCTGGTATCTGTCCGGCCTGGTGTTCGAGTGGCTCAAGGAGCAGGGCGGCGTCGAGGCCATCGGCAAGCTCAACGAAGTCAAGCAGCGCACGCTGTACGACTTCATCGATGCCAGCGGCCTCTACAGCAACCCGATCAACAAGTCGGACCGCTCGTGGATGAACGTGCCGTTCCGCCTGGCTGATGATCGTCTGGACAAGCCGTTCCTGGCCGGTGCCGACGAGCGTGGCCTGTTGAACCTCAAGGGTCACCGTTCCGTGGGCGGCATGCGCGCCTCCATCTATAACGCCGTCGATATCATCGCCGTCAATGCGCTGATTTCGTACATGGCAGAGTTCGAGAAGGAACACGGCTAATGTCTGAGCAAGAACTCAAGGCACTGCGCGTTCGCATTGATGCTCTGGACACCAAGGTGCTGGAGCTGATCAGTGAGCGTGCGCGCTGCGCCCAGGAAGTCGCGCGGGTAAAGATGGCCTCGCTGGCCGAAGGCGAAGTGCCGGTGTTCTATCGTCCCGAGCGTGAAGCTCAGGTGCTCAAGCGTGTCATGGAGCGCAACCAGGGGCCGCTGGGCAACGAAGAGATGGCGCGCTTGTTCCGCGAAATCATGTCGTCGTGCCTGGCGCTCGAGCAGCCGCTGAAAGTGGCTTACCTCGGCCCTGAAGGTACCTTCACCCAGGCGGCGGCCATGAAGCACTTTGGCCACGCGGTGATCAGCAAGCCGATGGCGGCGATCGACGAAGTGTTCCGTGAAGTGGCGGCCGGTGCGGTGAATTTTGGCGTGGTCCCGGTGGAAAACTCCACCGAGGGCGCGGTCAACCACACCCTCGACAGCTTCCTCGAGCACGACATGGTGATCTGTGGTGAAGTCGAGCTGCGTATCCATCATCACCTGTTGGTCGGTGAAAACACCAAGACCGACAGCATCAGCCGCATCTACTCCCACGCCCAGTCACTGGCCCAGTGCCGCAAGTGGCTGGACGCCCACTACCCGAATGTCGAGCGCGTGGCGGTGTCCAGCAACGCCGAAGCGGCCAAGCGGGTCAAGGGCGAGTGGAACTCGGCGGCGATTGCCGGCGACATGGCGGCCGGCCTGTATGGCCTGACCCGTCTGGCCGAGAAAATCGAGGACCGTCCGGACAACTCGACGCGTTTCCTCATGATCGGCAATCAGGAAGTGCCACCGACCGGCGACGACAAGACGTCGATCATCGTTTCGATGAGCAACAAGCCGGGTGCGCTTCACGAGTTGCTGGTGCCGTTCCACGACAATGGCATCGACCTGACCCGAATCGAGACGCGTCCGTCGCGCAGTGGCAAATGGACCTACGTGTTCTTCATCGACTTTGTCGGCCACCACCGTGATCCGCTGATAAAAGGTGTGCTGGAAAAGATCAGTCAGGAAGCAGTGGCACTCAAAGTGCTGGGTTCCTACCCGAAAGCAGTTCTCTAAGGGGCGGTAGCAAATGAGTGGCAATTTCCTCGCTCTGGCACAGCCGGGCGTGCAACAACTTTCGCCTTACGTTCCGGGCAAACCCGTGGACGAACTGGCGCGTGAGCTGGATCTCGATCCGGCCAGCATCGTCAAGCTGGCGAGCAACGAAAACCCGCTGGGCCCCGGCCCCAAGGCGCTGGCGGCGATCCGCGAGGCGCTGGCCGAGCTGACCCGCTATCCGGACGGCAATGGCTTTGCGCTCAAGTCTCTGCTGGCCGAACAGTGCCGTGTCGAGCTCAATCAAGTGACGCTGGGCAACGGTTCCAACGACATTCTTGAACTGGTGGCGCGTGCCTATCTGGCGCCGGGCCTGAATGCCGTGTTCAGCGAGCATGCGTTCGCGGTCTACCCGATTGCCACTCAGGCTGTCGGCGCACAGGCCAAGGTGGTTCCGGCCAAGGACTGGGGGCATGACCTGCCTGCCATGCTGGCAGCCATCGATGCCAATACCCGTGTGGTCTTCATCGCCAACCCGAACAACCCGACCGGGACCTGGTTCGATGCCGAGGCATTGGATGAATTCCTGCAGGATGTTCCGGAGCATGTACTTGTCGTGCTGGACGAGGCCTACATCGAGTACGCCGAAGGCAGTGATCTGCCGGATGGCCTGGACTTCCTGGCGGCGTATCCGAACCTGCTGGTTTCACGCACCTTCTCCAAGGCCTATGGCCTGGCGGCGCTGCGCGTGGGTTACGGATTGTCCACGCCGGTGGTCGCAGACGTGCTGAACCGCGTACGTCAGCCGTTCAACGTCAACAGCCTGGCCCTGGCCGCTGCTTGCGCGGCGTTGAAGGATGAAGAGTATCTGGCGCAAAGCCGCCAGTTGAACGAGTCCGGCATGCTGCAACTGCAAGCCGGTTTCCGTGAGTTGGGGCTGAGCTGGATTCCATCCAAAGGCAACTTCATCTGCGTCGATCTCGGTCAGGTCGCGGCCCCGGTATTCCAGGGCCTGCTGCGTGAAGGCGTGATCGTGCGCCCGGTAGCCAATTACGGCATGCCCAATCACCTGCGCATCACCATTGGCCTGCCGGCTGAGAACAACCGCTTCCTTGAAGCGTTGACCAAGGTCCTGGCTCGTGGTTGATGTCACTGCACTGCAATCTGCTGAACCTATGATCGGTCGCCTGGTGGTGGTCGGTCTGGGACTGATCGGTGGTTCGTTTGCCAAGGGCTTGCGTGAAAGCGGTCTGTGCCGCGAAGTGGTCGGGGTCGATCTTGACCCGCAATCGCGCAAGCTGGCGGTCGAGCTGGGTGTGGTGGATCGTTGTGAAGACGACCTCGCGGCTGCATGCCAGGGTGCCGACGTGATTCAGTTGGCAGTGCCGATTCTGGCCATGGAGAAAGTGCTCGCGCGTTTGGCGAGCATGGATCTGGGGCAGGCGATCCTGACGGATGTCGGCAGCGCCAAGGGCAATGTGGTGCGCGCGGCAACCGAGGCGTTCGGTGGCATGCCGGCGCGGTTCGTGCCGGGCCATCCGATTGCCGGTTCCGAGCAGAGCGGGGTGGAAGCCTCCAATGCCGAACTGTTCCGTCGCCACAAAGTGATCCTGACGCCGCTGGAGCAAACCGATCCGGCAGCCCTCGCGGTGGTCGACGGTTTGTGGCGCGAATTGGGCGCCGATGTCGAGCACATGCAGGTCGAGCGTCACGACGAAGTATTGGCGGCGACCAGTCATCTGCCGCACTTGCTGGCGTTCGGTTTGGTCGATTCGTTGGCCAAGCGCAATGAAAATCTTGAGATCTTCCGTTACGCTGCGGGCGGTTTCCGCGATTTCACAAGAATCGCCGGAAGCGACCCGGTCATGTGGCACGACATCTTCCTCGCCAACCGCGAAGCTGTCCTGCGCACACTCGATACATTTCGCAGCGATCTCGACGCCTTGCGCGACGCGGTCGATGCAGGGGATGGGCACCAATTGTTGGGCGTTTTCACGCGCGCCCGGGTTGCCCGCGAGCATTTCAGTAAAATCCTGGCCCGCAGGGCCTATGTGGACGCTATGAATTCCAACGATCTGATCTTCCTGGCTCAACCTGGTGGCCGCCTGTCCGGTCGGATTCGCGTACCGGGTGACAAATCGATTTCCCACCGTTCGATCATGCTTGGCTCCCTGGCCGAAGGCGTCACCGAAGTCGAAGGCTTCCTCGAGGGCGAAGATGCCCTGGCGACCTTGCAGGCTTTCCGTGATATGGGCGTCGTGATCGAAGGTCCGCACCACGGTCGCGTGACCATTCACGGCGTTGGCCTGCATGGCCTGAAACCGGCGCCGGGCCCGATCTATCTGGGCAACTCCGGTACTTCGATGCGCCTGCTCTCCGGCCTGCTGGCTGCGCAGAGCTTCGACAGCACCCTGACCGGCGATGCTTCTCTGTCCAAGCGCCCGATGAATCGCGTCGCCAATCCGCTGCGTGAAATGGGCGCGGTGATCGAAACCGCCGCTGAAGGTCGTCCACCGATGACCATTCGTGGTGGCCACAAGCTCAAGGGCCTGACCTATACCATGCCGATGGCCAGTGCCCAGGTGAAATCCTGCCTGCTGTTGGCCGGCCTGTATGCAGAAGGCAAGACCACGGTTACCGAGCCTGCACCGACCCGTGACCATACCGAGCGCATGCTGCGTGGCTTCGGCTACCCGGTAACGGTCAGCGGCGCGACCGCATCGGTCGAGTCCGGCAACAAGCTGACGGCGACCCACATTGAAGTGCCGGGCGATATCTCGTCTTCGGCGTTCTTCCTGGTGGCCGCTTCGATCGCCGAAGGTTCGGAGCTGGTGCTCGAGCATGTCGGCATCAACCCGACCCGTACCGGTGTGATCGACATCCTGCGCCTGATGGGCGCCGACATCAGCCTGGAAAACCAGCGTGAAGTGGGTGGCGAACCGGTAGCCGACTTGCGCGTACGCGCAGCTAAACTCAAAGGTATCGAGATTCCGGAGGAGCTGGTTCCACTGGCCATCGACGAATTCCCGGTACTGTTCGTGGCGGCTGCCTGTGCCGAAGGGCGCACCGTGCTGACCGGCGCCGAAGAACTTCGGGTCAAGGAATCGGACCGCATCCAGGTGATGGCGGACGGTCTGCTGGCGCTGGGCGTCAAGTGCGAGCCGACTCCGGACGGCATCATCATCGACGGCGGCCAGATCGGCGGCGGTGAGGTGCACGGCCATGGCGACCACCGTATCGCCATGGCGTTCAGCGTTGCTTCGCTGCGCGCCAGTGCGCCAATCCGCATTCATGATTGCGCCAACGTCGCGACGTCGTTCCCGAACTTCCTCGCGCTGTGTGCGCAGGTCGGCATTCGTGTGGCGCAAGAGGCTCAGTCGTGATCAACATTGCACCGGTCATCACCATCGATGGGCCAAGCGGGTCGGGCAAGGGCACGGTAGCCGGGATTCTGGCCAAGCGCCTGGGCTGGAACCTGCTGGATTCCGGTGCGTTGTACCGATTGCTGGCCTTCGCTGCGCATAACCACGGCGTCGACCTGACCAATGAAGAGCTGCTGAAGAAACTCGCCGCTCATCTGGACGTGCAGTTCATCGCTGCGACGGACGGTCAGCTGCAGCGGATCATCCTGGAAGGTGATGAAGTCAGCGATGTCATCCGCACCGAAAGCGTCGGTTCCGGCGCCTCCCAGGTGGCTGCGCTGCCCGCTGTACGCGAGGCGCTGTTGCAACGCCAGCGTGCTTTTCAGGAAGCGCCGGGGCTGGTGGCCGATGGCCGCGACATGGGCACCGTGGTTTTTCCGGATGCACCGCTGAAGATTTTTCTGACCGCCAGTGCCGAGGAGAGGGCGCGCCGTCGATATTTGCAGTTGAAGGGAAAAGTCGAGGGTGTTAGTCTGTCGAGTCTGCTAGATGAGATACGTGCGCGCGATGAGCGTGACACCCAGCGAGCGGTAGCCCCGCTCAAACCGGCGGCTGACGCCATACAGCTGGATTCCACGGAATTGTCCATCGACCAGGTGCTGGAACGCATCATGAGCGAGATCGCCATTCGCGATATCGCCGGGTGACCAAGAAGGCCGCAGGGGACCAGTCATAGTCCTGCGGTGGCTTCTTTTAAATGAAACTAACCCACACCGTCTGGGGTGTGGAGATGGGCGTATTCTTCGCCCTCATCAACAGGAATTAAAATGAGCGAAAGCTTTGCGGAACTCTTTGAAGAAAGCCTAAAAACCCTGAACCTTCAGGCAGGCTCCATCATCACCGGTGTTATCGTTGATATCGATTACCAAGCTCGCTGGGTAACCGTTCACGCTGGCCTGAAGTCTGAAGCACTCATCCCGCTTGAGCAGTTCTACAACGACGCTGGCGAACTGAACATCAACGTCGGTGACGAAGTTCACGTTGCTCTGGACTCGGTTGAAGACGGCTTTGGTGAAACCAAGCTGTCCCGTGAAAAAGCCAAGCGCGCTGAATGCTGGATTGTTCTGGAAGCAGCCTTCGCAGCCGAAGAAGTGGTCAAGGGCGTTATCAACGGTAAGGTTAAAGGCGGCTTCACTGTCGACGTTAACGGCATCCGTGCGTTCCTGCCAGGTTCTCTGGTTGACGTCCGTCCAGTGCGCGACACCACGCACCTGGAAGGCAAAGAGCTGGAATTCAAGGTCATCAAGCTGGACCAGAAGCGCAACAACGTTGTCGTTTCCCGTCGCAGCGTCCTGGAAGCCGAGAACTCCGCCGAGCGCGAAGCTCTGCTGGAATCCTTGCAGGAAGGCCAACAAGTCAAAGGTATCGTCAAGAACCTCACCGATTACGGCGCATTCGTCGATCTGGGTGGCGTCGATGGCCTGCTGCACATTACCGACATGGCTTGGAAGCGTATCAAGCATCCTTCCGAAATCGTCAACGTTGGCGACGAGATCGATGTCAAGGTTCTGAAGTACGATCGCGAGCGCAATCGTGTTTCCCTGGGCCTGAAGCAACTGGGCGAAGATCCATGGGTTGCTATCAAAGCCCGTTACCCAGAAAGCACTCGCGTTACCGCTCGTGTAACCAACCTGACCGACTACGGCTGCTTCGCTGAGCTGGAAGAAGGCGTTGAAGGTCTGGTACACGTTTCCGAAATGGACTGGACCAACAAGAACATCCACCCTTCGAAAGTCGTACAAGTCGGCGACGAAGTGGAAGTCATGGTTCTGGACATCGACGAAGAGCGTCGTCGTATCTCCCTGGGCATCAAGCAGTGCAAATCTAACCCATGGGAAGATTTCTCTGGCCAGTTCAACAAGGGCGATAAAATCTCCGGCACCATCAAGTCGATCACCGATTTCGGTATCTTCATTGGTCTGGACGGCGGCATCGACGGTCTGGTTCACCTGTCCGACATCTCCTGGAACGAAGTGGGCGAAGAAGCCGTACGCCGTTTCAAGAAGGGCGACGAGCTGGACACCGTTATCCTGTCGGTTGACCCAGAGCGCGAGCGCATCTCCCTGGGTATCAAGCAACTGGAAAGCGATCCGTTCTCCGAGTACGTTCAAGAGAACGACAAAGGCGCAATCGTTAAGGGCATCGTGAAAGAAGTTGACGCTAAAGGCGCCATCATCACTCTGGCCGACGATATCGAAGCGACTCTGAAAGCCTCCGAAATCAGCCGTGACCGCGTTGAAGACGCGCGCAACGTTCTGAAAGAAGGCGAAGAAGTAGAAGCCAAGATCATCAGCGTTGACCGCAAGAGCCGTGTAATCCAGCTCTCGATCAAGTCGAAAGACGTTGAAGACGAGAAAGAAGCAATTCAGAGCCTGCGCGACAAGCCAGTAGCTACTGATGCTCCTGTGGCCACCACTCTGGGTGACCTGCTGCGTGCACAAATGGAAAAGCAGAACTAAGTTCTGTCAGACCATAAAAAAGGGCGGCTTCGGTCGCCCTTTTTTTATATCCTGATTTTGATGCGTCCCGCGTAAACGTCATTGGTTCGCGGCGCTATGAATTTAATCCTTCGACTCTCGGAGCGGCATTCTTGACTCCCTCACAAAAGATACTGATCACCGGCGCTACCGGCTTTATCGGGCAGGAGCTTGTGCAGCAACTCATAGCAAAAAAGAATGTGGATCTCACTGCGCTGGTTCGCAGTCAGAGTCAGAAAGTTCCGAGTGAAGTAGCTCAAGTCATAATCAACAGTAACGTAGCCTGGGCCGATGCACCTTTTCCTGAGGGCGTCACCACGCTGATCCACCTTGCCGGTCGCGCGCACGTCTTGAAGGAAACCTCGAGTTCGCCTCTCGATCTCTATCGCGCAGACAATGTTGAATTCACATTGAATCTGGCGCGAAAGGCACTGGCCACGGGTGTGAAACGCTTCATTTTTATCAGCTCCATTGGCGTGAACGGATCAAGCACAACAAGTACGCCATTCGATGAGTCCTCAATGCCTGCTCCCAAAGCGGACTATGCGATATCCAAGTGGGAAGCTGAACAGGCTCTGCGTGAGCTTCTGAAGGGTTCCGACATGGAACTCGTCATCATTCGTCCACCGCTTGTGTATGCAGGCCACGCACCTGGAAATTTTCGGCGTTTATTGAAACTGGTTGCCATTGGCCTGCCGTTGCCACTTGCATCGGTCGATAATTGCCGCAGCATGGTGTCATTGCGCAACCTGGTGGATTTCATTTCCCTGTGTATAGAGCATCCAGCGGCCGCTAACGAAACGTTCCTGATTTCTGATGGGGTGGATCTTTCCACGCCCCAGATTATCGAGCGCTTGGCGCAAGGAATGGGGAAGCGGACCTTGCTCGTGCCTATGCCGCCAGGACTTATGCGTTGGGGGGCTCGCGTTGCGGGGATGGGAGGTGCCTTTGAACAGCTCTGTGGATCTCTGGTCGTGGACTCCAGTAAAGCCTGCAATCTTCTCGGATGGCGCGCACCGCTCGGTGCAGATGAGGCGGTGATCGAGTCGGGGCGGGAATTCAAAGTGATGCGCACGAGGGAAGGGTGAGTAGTACTCGTTTCGCCTTCAGTGGGTGATGTGACGCTTTCCTTGGGGGCCTTGGCTGGCTCCTTGTTTTGCTTCTGCCGTGAAACTAGTGCCCATGGCAAGTGGTCTCTTTCTACATCAGCATGAATCGTTTATTTACAGCTAGTCTTTTGCTTGAAGCGAACGACAGTCGGGCGGCGTGCCTGGCCTAAGGAAGCGAATGAACAGGCTCATCGTAGTAATGGCGGTACTGGTTCTGGCTGGCTGCGGCACTAATGCCAAGACTCACGCAGTGCGCGGGGTCAGTGGTATCGAGATTGATTGTTCGGGGTTGGGGTCCGGATGGGAGAAGTGCCGCAAGCGGGCGAACAAGGAGTGCAAGGCGCAGGGCTACAAAGTTCTAGCCAGGTCCGATGATGCCAAAGATGAGGATGAGGGCCCCTTTGGCTTCAACCCCGCAGGCTATCTGACGCGCACCATGTTGGTTGTCTGTAGGCCGGCGTGAGAGTGCACGATCAGTGTTCCGCTGCTTTGGAAGTGGGCATCCCTTTGCTGGTGGAAAATGTCAAAAACTCGGGCTGTTCAAATTGATCGGGGCGTGCTAAAACCTTTGAAGCGCTGATCTAGCTGCTTGAAAAGGAAGGGAAAAATATGACGAAGTCCGAGTTGATCGAACGAATAGTCACCCACCAAGGGCTGCTCTCATCCAAGGATGTGGAACTGGCCATCAAGACCATGCTTGAACAAATGTCCCAATGTCTGGCTACCGGTGATCGCATCGAGATCCGTGGGTTTGGCAGCTTCTCCTTGCACTACAGAGCGCCGCGTGTCGGTCGCAATCCGAAAACCGGTCAGTCAGTCAGTCTCGATGGCAAATTTGTTCCTCATTTCAAGCCGGGGAAAGAGTTGCGTGATCGGGTGAATGAAGAGGAGGAAGGTTACGTTGAGGAGTAGCTGGCGTGCCGGGAGTCGCTTCATGCGGTTTGCAATCACGGGGCTGGTATTGTTGGTCGCGGTCGCGTGTTTGCTTTTTGTATTGGAAAATCAGCAGCTTGTTGTCGTTTCCTTTTTCGGTTTTGCATCCCCCGAGCTGCAGGTATCAATTGTTGGAGTTGTCGCATTCCTGGCCGGAATGATCATGGGCGGGTTGATGGTAGCCGTTTATGCCTTGAGGTCCAGGAGGAGAGTGCGGCAAATTCCTCATTAAGCTTGACGCTGGGTGTTCGAGCGCTCAGTCGGGGTTTTGCTATGTAGTGTGCTGCGAACGCTCTTTTAGGGAGGATGCGCGGTACGGTTGCAGCTTGAGTCCTGGAGATTTACGTTGATGGTTCTCAATGTCTGTGTTCGTGGAATGTAAAGTAACTTTATAAGTAAAAGGCTACCAGTATATGCAGGGCGACTCCAGACAAGAAAATAATTCAAGTGATTTTGAGTTTCAAAGGTTTGTTCGCGCTATTTCACGTCAGAAATTTATCATTTTAGCTTTTGTTGTCCTTGGGGCAGTCGCTGCAGCGAGCTACGCTTTTGTCGCTACTCCAATTTATGAAGCGAAGGCTTTCGTAATTCCGCCAACTCAGAACGATATTGCTAACTTTAACTACGGGCGTACGAGAGATACAGAGTTGGCGCCTTATAATGTTAAGGATGTCTACGAGATATACATTCGTCGTTTGCAGGCAGAGTCGCTGCGTCGGGATTTTTTTTACAAAGTCTATCTACCAAGTTTGTCCGAGGAACAGCGTAAAAAGTCCCAGGATGTCTTGTATGGGGATTTCTCTCAGGTGCTCCGTGTCGTTTCTCCACTCAAGGAGGCCTCGGACAGATATTTGGTTGTCGTACAGACCAGCAACCCTGAGCAGGCCAGAAATTGGGCTGCAGCGTACATCGCCCAGGCTGGCGATTTAGCCAAAAATGAAATGATCAGGAACCTTTCGATCGAGTCTGAGGTTCGTGCTCGTAATCTGGAGCAGCAGATAAGCTCCGCAAGGGATGCCAGTCGCATGGCGAAAGAGGACTCGATTGCCAGGTTGACTGAAGCCTTGCGCATTGCCGAGTCGATTGGATTGGAGAGGCCGCCCGCCATTACGCTGAGTCAGTCTGTTATTGCGGGTGGTGAGTCTGGTCAGCTTACGTACATGCGTGGCTCGAAAGCGCTGAAGGCGGAAATCGAGAATCTCCAGGCCCGCACGTCGGATGACCCATTCACGGATCGTTTGCGTGAGCTTCAGGGTAAGTACAACTTTTTCAAAGGGTTGAAAACTGACGCGACGGCGGTGTCTGTCTATCGCCAGGACGGAGATGTCGAGCTGCCAGATGCCCCGGTCAAGCCTAACAAGGCATTGATCCTTGTCTTGGGTATTATTTCCGGCCTTATTCTGGGTTTGGCTGTCGTATTGTTGCGTGGGTTCTTCGCAGCAAAATCGGATGATTAAGCTTTATACCCTCTGTCAGTAATATTTCAGTGCCCTATCGCCGAGCGATGGGGCATTAATTTAACCCGGGAAGGAAGCTGGCTTCTGCTCCCGGGCGGGCAGTGCCAGATGAATCGAATTTCGATTTGTCTGTCTGTCCGGCTTCGACGAAATCATGCGTGATATGTTTCCTGGCTCGTAATCACCCAGCTCGGCGTTTTTTCGATGGGAGGGGTCGAGCTTTGCTCCGCAGTGTGATAGGCAGTGATGGTCACGAATTGATCGTCGGCAGTTTCCAGTCGTTTCATTGGCGGCTATTATCCCGGGCGGTGCGGTGCTCCTCGCAGTTACGCCAAGGGTCGGGATATTCTTTCCCGGACTGCTGAAAATGATTGTGGTTCCCAGCGGAGCTTTCGGTATAATTTCCAGTTTACGCAGCTATGCCGTACGTTTCTGACGCGCGAGATGTGAAGTGCTTAACGATCGACTTAATATTGATGAATGGCAAGGGAAAACAATGCTTAAACTCGAAGATGTGAAGTTGGCCATAGTGGGTCTCGGTTATGTGGGCTTGCCGCTGGCGGTTGAGTTTGGCAAAAAAATGCAAGTGGTTGGTTTTGATATCAGCCAGCGACGAATTGAAGCGCTGAAGGCCGGTCATGACGCTACTCTCGAGGTGTCTGATGATGAGTTGCAATCCGCGTCAGGATTGAGCTTTAGCTCCGCGCTGGATGAGTTGTCTGCCTGCAACGTATTTATTGTTACCGTGCCTACGCCGATCGATGAGCACAAGCGCCCGGACTTGACGCCTTTGATTAAAGCGAGTGAATCCATTGGTCGCGTTCTGAAAAAAGGCGATATCGTTATTTATGAATCAACGGTCTATCCTGGCGCTACCGAGGAAGACTGTGTACCGGTATTGGAAAAAGTATCCGGTCTAAAGTTTAATGTTGATTTTTTTGCAGGTTATAGTCCGGAGCGCATAAATCCGGGCGATAAAGAGCATCGTGTCACTACCATTAAAAAAGTGACAGCGGGTTCAACTCCAGAAGTCGCCGATCTTGTCGATGCGCTGTATAACACAATCATTATCGCTGGTACTCACAAGGCCAAGAGCATCAAAGTTGCCGAGGCTGCAAAGGTTATTGAAAACACGCAGCGCGATTTGAATATTGCGCTGATCAATGAGTTGGCATTGATTTTCAATAAAATGGGTATTGATACCCAGGCCGTTCTGGAGGCCGCCGGTACTAAGTGGAACTTCTTGCCATTTCGTCCGGGTCTGGTAGGCGGGCATTGCATTGGTGTAGATCCTTACTACCTGACGCATAAGGCTCAGTCTATTGGTTACCACCCTGAAATCATTCTGGCCGGTCGCCGTTTGAACGACAGTATGGGCGCTTACGTCGTCTCTCAACTAGTCAAGGCAATGCTCAAGCGCAAAATTCATGTTGATGGTGCGCGAGTGCTGATTATGGGGTTGACGTTTAAGGAGAACTGCCCTGATCTGCGCAACACCAAAATCATCGACATCGTAAATGAGCTCGCTGAATTCAATATTGTCGTTGATGTGTACGACCCGTGGGTCGATGCGGCTGAAGCAATGCATGAGTACTCGATTACTCCTATCAGTCAACCAGAGGTCAATTCCTACGACGGTATTATTCTGGCTGTGGCACATAACGAGTTTGCCGCGATGGGCGCTGAGAGCATCCGGAGCCTGGGTAAAGCCGAACACGTTCTCTATGACCTCAAGTATCTGCTGGATGCCTCTCAGTCAGATCTGCGTTTGTGATCCTCGGGGTCTGTGAAGACCCTGATTCGTTATCACTGACATAAAAATGCCAAGTCGAGAATTACATGATCCGTTTCGAGAAAGTCAAAGCTGAAATTCAACAGTCTCCCAAGGTTTGGTTGATCACAGGCGTCGCCGGATTTATCGGCTCCAACCTATTGGAGACGCTGCTGAAGTTGGATCAGCGGGTTGTTGGGCTCGATAACTTTGCGACCGGGCATCAACGTAATCTCGACGAAGTGCAGTCGGTAGTGAGCCCGGAGCAATGGGCGCGATTCGTGCTGGTGACCGGGGATATCAGAAATATTGAAGACTGCAGAAAGGCGATGACTTTTGATGCGGCCACTGATGTTCCGGTGGACTACGTTCTGCATCAGGCGGCGCTCGGGTCCGTCCCTCGTTCCATCAATGATCCGATTACCACGAACAGCACCAATATTGATGGCTTTCTGAATATGCTGGTCGCGGCGAAAGATGCACAGGTGAAGAGTTTTACCTACGCAGCTTCCAGCTCTACCTATGGCGATCATCCGGGACTGCCTAAAGTTGAGGGGGTTATCGGAAAACCTCTTTCTCCTTATGCCGTCACGAAATATGTAAATGAACTGTACGCTGAGGTTTTTTCCAGCACCTACGGTTTCAAAACCATTGGTCTTCGTTACTTCAACGTGTTCGGCAAGCGTCAGGATCCAAATGGCGCCTATGCAGCAGTTATTCCCAAGTGGACTGCGGCCATGATCAACAACGAGGAGGTTTTCGTTAATGGTGATGGGGAAACGAGTCGCGATTTCTGCTTCGTAGAGAATGCGGTCCAGGCCAATATTCTGGCTGCCTGTGCGAGTCCTGAAGCAAAAAACAATGTTTATAACGTCGCCGTGGGCGACCGCACGACATTGAATCAGGTCTTTGCTTGTATCAAGGGTGCTTTGTCCAATGTTGATGTCACGACTACCTCTGAAATGGTATATCGGGATTTTCGTGCAGGTGATGTAAGGCATTCGCAAGCCAATATTGACAAGGCAAAGGATCTGCTGGGTTATCAACCTCTCTTCAATGTTGGCGAAGGTATGTTGAAAGCAGCTGACTGGTACGTTTCGTTCTTCGCAAGAAGTTAATTCTTGTGATTAAAGGGATCTGTGCTATTACAGTTTTGGCAAACAAACTTTGCATGTTTGTTTTGCTGTTCAGCCTGGCTCGAATGTTAGGGGTTGAGTTGTACGGCGTATTCTCTTACCACTACGCGATCGTAACAGGCATCGCGACTGTGGTGGGGGAGTGCTTGAGTGTGGCGCTAAGTCGCTATGCGGTAATGAATGCCGAAAATGTAAACTACAGGACTTCCTTGAGTCTCATGGCATGGGGCGGCATCGTTGTGGGTGCCCTCTGTGTCGCTGTTTTTTCAGTGTTCCCGGCGCCTGCGTCCTCTTATGAGCTGAGTGCTGGCTACTTGATGACCGGCGCGTTTTTCCTCGGGTTTGCCTGTGTTTGCAATCTGACCATAACCGGTCTGATGTTCTCGCTTAACACCTCTGGAAGATGGGTGGCTGCCTTGGCCGCCCATGGGCTGCTTGGATTACTCCTGGTACTGGCTATCGCGAAGGTTGAAGGGCGTATAGAGGGTGTCATTCTGACACTTGCACTCTGCACGTTGATCGCTCCTGCGTTCGGTTTTTTTATGATAAAGGCGAGCAAGTTCAGCCCTGAAGAAGGAGGAGTGCGTGAGTACTTCTCTTTTGCAAAGATGGCCGCTCTGCTCACCCGTTCTGGTGCTCCTGCCATCGCTGGAAGCATGCTTCTGGGGGCACCTGTTCATATCATTTGTCTGATGATATTTGCAAATTCAAGTTTGAATGTTTCTGAAGTGGGCTATTTCAATCTGTTTTTTCTTTTTTATATTTTGGTCACGGTTCTTCCGAGTTCGCTTGCTTCATATGCCATCGTCAAGCTGGCGGGTCATGGCAAGAATTCCAGCAAGTTGTATTTGATGCTCGGTGTTGCAGTTTCGATTTGTTTGCCTTTGTTCATGATTCTGACGCAGAGTTACTGGTTGTGTTTTCTGGGTAGCAGTTTGTGCAGTAAAACCGACCTTCTGGCTTATGCAGTGTTGGCGGGCGGTCTTGGCCTTGTGACTACTATCATTACTCAGATCCTGCACAGCAAAAACCTGACGAAGGTAGTTTTTCTGGCTAGTTGCATTTATGCGATTGTCTATCTGGCGTCGACGGCTTATGCGGGTATGAAGGGCGACATGTTGGCGATTGATCTTTTCAGGTCATTCATACTGGCCCTGGTTGCGCAAATTGTGGTGCTTGCGTCCTTGGGTGGACGTAAGTTGCTGCAATGAAAGGTGTATTCGATATGATTCATGCTCAGGCTATACGCATGACTGCAAGTGATGTTGGGGCCAGTGTTGGACCTGGTGGTCGGTTCTGTTGCTTTAATTTTTTGAGTTAGGTTCATGGTTATATTACTGGTTTCGACATGCTTGCTGATTTTGGTCGTTCAAATTATTTTGTGCCTGATATCCAAAAAATATCTGGTTGCGTTATACGCCGTCTGCTATTCGGTGCCCTTCCTTGGGCTGGTAAGCAGCCTATGGAGCGATACCGTTACGCTTTGGCCGATCGGAGACTATAGTTTTTACCTTGATGAGCAGTTCGTATTCAGACTTTCGCTTGTCTGGTTTCTAGGTGTCGCTGGCGGGCTGACTGCCTACCTGTTGGGGCTTTTGGTGCCTGCCGACATCTCCTCTTCGCGCCGCGCTTTTTTCTCTCCAATTGACTTCAAGTTGGCAGGGCTGGTGTTTCTTTCAGTCTCGGTCTTCTTTGTTTTGTTCAGGCTGATAAATGTGGAGGCGATGCTCGAGATGTTTGCGGGTGTCGAGGCTGTGGTGGTTTTTTCTATCATTGCGGTCACTGCATTGGCGTTTGCCTATCCATCATGGTACATGCTCACCTTCTCGGCGCTGCTGGTGCTGGCTTATTCCGTTGCCAACGCGATGACCGGAGATCGGGACTTTGTTGTGTTGGTAGTGGCCTATGTGCTGGGCTTGATGTTTCGCTACAGCCATCTCATCAAATTCAAAACATTGTTGTGTGTTGCGGCTTTTATGCTGGTAGTTCTGAGCAGCGGCGTTATTGTTTCCATGGTACGCATGGATGTTGATTTAACTACAGATAACATTGAACAATTCTTTTTGTTCAACTCATGGAATGCAATCATCCTGCCGCTCGTCCAGCAGTTGACGGGCTTCTGGGATGGCGAGCACCTGCGGTATGGTCAGACCTACCTCGACATGTTTCTTTCGCTGGCACCTTCTCCTATCTATTCGGCTTTCGGTGTAGTGAAGCCCATTACGGTGGATAACCCGGCCTACTGGTACTTCATTACCGGGATGGGCGGGATCCATGCCGCTGGTGTGGCGTTCGAAAATTTCGGCTTGTTTGGTGTATTCTTCAACGGGTTCATCAGCGTCTGTTTCTTGCGTTTTGTCGATTCGGGCTGGCGCGATCAGGACTTCTTGCAGCTTTTTCTGTATATGCTTTGTGCTGCATCGGTTATGCACTGGGTTTGGTATGGTGAAATAAGCTTGCTGAATGCGATGGTTTTTTATGTATTGTCATTTGGATTATTCTTCGCGATGAAACTCGTTCGGGTTTTGAAGTGAGTTTAAATATTTTCACTGGAGTGAGAGCGTAGGTATGTGCGGAATTGCGGGAGTTGTCGGGTGGAAGTTGGATCAGCAGAGCGCCTTTGCCGTTGGCAAAATGGTGGATGCGCTGATACATCGCGGGCCCGATGACGGAGCAGTTTGGTCAGATGCCGATAGTGGGATTTCGCTGGGCCATCGGCGGCTTTCCATTCTGGAGTTGTCGGTACATGGAAGTCAGCCAATGGTGTCCGATAACGAACGTTTCGTTATTGTGTTCAATGGTGAAATCTATAATTTCAATGAGTTGCGACAAAAGCTGATTGACTCCGGTTCGACACGTATCTGGCGTGGTCACTCTGACACGGAAGTCCTGCTGGCTGCGATCGAGGCGTGGGGTGTAAAAACAACGCTCGAAAATCTGGTCGGCATGTTTGCATTCGCCGTCTGGGACAAAGTCAGCAAGACAATTACGTTAGCCCGGGATCGTATGGGGGAAAAACCCCTGTATTACGGTATTGTCGGTAACCGGTTTGTTTTCTCCTCCGAGTTGAAAGCAATCAAGGCGGCCTTTACTGATGATCTGCGCATTGATCGTCATGCTTTGGCGAAGTTTGTCAGGTTTGGCTATGTTCCAGCCCCTGAGTCTATCTACGAAGGTA
This sequence comes from Pseudomonas sp. S2_H10, assembly GCF_054668285.1. Taxonomy (NCBI): domain Bacteria; kingdom Pseudomonadati; phylum Pseudomonadota; class Gammaproteobacteria; order Pseudomonadales; family Pseudomonadaceae; genus Pseudomonas; species Pseudomonas sp. S2_H10. The sequence goes on along the minus strand of NZ_CP162754.1, from coordinate 1,966,472 downwards.
TTAAGAAACTTCCGCCAGCTCATTATCTGACGGTGGACTCTTTTTCTTCCCGGCAGACACCTGTTTCATACTGGTCACTGGCGCAATCCAGTGTATTAAGGGATGAGTTGTCGCAGGCTAGCGACAAAGAGGTGGTGGACGTTGTTGGTGAAAGGCTGTCAGCGGCGGTGAAGTCGCAGATGATTGCGGATGTTCCACTCGGTGCGTTCCTGTCCGGTGGGGTGGATTCAAGCCTGATTGTTTCGTTGATGCAGTCGCAAAGCAGCTCAAGTATCAACACTTACACCATCGGCTTCAATGAGCCTGAGTTTGACGAAGCCCCTTATGCGAAGGCGATCGCCAAGCACTTGGGGACGAATCACACTGAGTTTTATCTAGGTGCGGATGACGCCGTTTCGATCATTCCGCATTTGCCGGAAATTTACGACGAGCCTTTCGCTGACTCCTCGCAGATCCCTACAATCCTGGTTTCCAGGATGACCAAGCAACATGTATCTGTTGCGCTGTCCGGGGACGGCGGTGATGAACTTTTTGCCGGTTATCCCCGCTACCAGATCACTGCCGGCTTATGGGCGCGTATAGAAAAGCTGCCTTTGCCTGCACGCCGTGTCATGGCTTACTCACTTCGCTCGCTTTCCTCAAAGGGGTGGGACAACGTCTGCTCTGTTTTACCGGGTTCGGTACGAGCAAAAGTGAATGGTCGCCGCATCTACAGAATGTCCGAGTTGCTGGCATCCGAGAGTCTGGCACAGATGTACACCGGTTTGATGTCGCAGTGGCAGCCTGACGACAACGTCGTGCTGGGAGCTGGCAGTCAAGGTCAGGGCGCTATTTGCTGGGAATCGGCGGACGACTATATTGAGGAAATGCGTCGGTGGGACGTTTCTCAATATTTGCCTGACGATTTGCTGGTTAAAGTAGACCGCGGCGCCATGAGCGCGAGCCTCGAAACCCGCGCGCCATTGCTCGATCATCGAGTTGCGGAACTGGCGTTTTCCTTGTCTTCAGACCAATTAATCAAAAATGGTGTCGGGAAGTGGCCGCTTCGTGAGTTGCTGAAACGCTATGTACCCAATTCATTCTTCGATAGGCCGAAGGCGGGCTTCTCCATTCCCCTGGCGCAATGGCTGCGTGGGCCGCTTAGAGAGTGGGCGGAAGAGTTGTTGACGGAAGAGCGAATCAAGAGAGAAGGTTATTTTGATTGTCAGAAAATTCGTTCGGCATGGGTCCAGCATCAAAACGGAACCTACGATCGCAGTCTTCATTTGTGGAATATTCTAATGTTCCAGTCCTGGCTTGATAAAAATAGTCGTTAATTATATTGAGCAATGGTGTTCTATGAAGATAGTTTTCAACGCGCTCTCTGCCCGACTTGGCGGAGGTCAGACATACCTGATCAATCTTTTTCAATTTGTTCCCGTCAACGAAGATCTTGAGATCGTTGTCTTCGCCCCGGCTTCACTGAAGCTGCCGGATCATCCCCGCATCCGTCGGGTCGAACCGGCCTGGCCCACAGAGAACCCGATTCTCAGGGCGCTCTGGGAAAAGTGGGCGCTGCCCCGGATCTTGAAGGCGGAAAAGGCCGACGTACTGTTTTGCCCCGGTGGGGTCGTCAGCACTCGTGCGCCTGCAGGCTGCAAGGTTGCAACGATGTTTCGGAACATGATCCCGTTTGATCTGCGCGTACGCAAAAGTATCCCGTTGGGATTACAGCGCCTGAGGAACTGGTTGTTGAACCGGATTATGCTCAAGAGCATGTCGGAAGCTGATTTGACAATCTTCATCTCCAATTACGCGCGAAGTGTAATCGAGTCGCTGACCAAGGTGAAAAACGCCGTCACCATCCCCCATGGCATCGGTTCGGTGTTTCGAACTCACAGCAGCAACCCCGTTCGCCCTGATTTTCTTCCGGCGGGTGATTACATTTTATATGTCTCGAGATTTGATGTTTACAAACATCACTATGAGGTTGTCAGTGCCTACGCAAACCTCCCTCAGGAGCTTCGTGAAAGGTTTCCGCTGATTTTCGTGGGTGAAACACATCTGCCAGAGGCCGAGCGCGTAAAAGCCCTGATTTCTACACTTGGCCTGGAAAGTCAGGTGCTGTTGTTGGGCGCTATTCCTTATCAGAGCCTTCCTCCTCTGTATCATCACGCCTATCTGAATCTCTTTGCTTCGTCCTGTGAGAACTGCCCGAATATTCTTCTTGAAGCGATGGCCTCCGGTAGGCCAATGATCTGTTCCAATGTAATGCCTATGCCGGAATTTGGAGCAGAGGCTGCACTTTATTTTTCGCCGTTTGATTCAAAAAACATACAAGATGTTCTCACCGAGGCGTTAACGAGCCCAGATATTTTGAAGAAATTGTCCACCGAGGCAGTAACGCAAAGTGACAAGTTTGACTGGGAAAACACCTCGAGAAAAACGTGGTTCGAGTTGCTGGCTTTGGCCGGGCGCGCAAAGGGAAGTGTTTGATAGATGAAAATTCTTGTGGTGTCGCAATATTTCTGGCCGGAATTTTTTATTATTAATGATCTGGTCAGGACTTTAACTGCACAGGGGCACGTCGTAAAGGTTCTCACCGGGAAACCAAACTATCCGGAGGGAGTTGTATTCGACGGTTACAGTGCTTCTGGATACCAGGAAGAAATCTACGACTCTTCGGTCAAGCTCTGTCGCGCACCGCTCAGGCCTCGTGGTTCATCGGGCGCAAAAAACCTGCTGTTCAATTATTTGTCTTTCGTTGTGAATGGGCTGAGATACTTTCCGCGTGCAGTCAAAGGCGAAAATTACGATGCGATCTTTGTATTTGCAATGTCTCCCATTACGGCGGCCATCCCTGCCATTTATCTGAAGTGGAAGCTCAAGAGCCATCTGGCTGTATGGGTTCAAGATCTTTGGCCAGAGAGCCTGAGTGCAACGGGATTCGTCAAGAACAAAACAGCGCTGCGTGCCGCGGGCTGGATGGTGAGAGGCATTTACGCGTTCGTCGATACGCTTCTGGTTCAGTCGCGAGCATTCCGTGAGCCGGTCGCCCGCTATGCTGACCCGGGTAAGATTGTGTATTACCCAAACTCCTATCAGGACGTGCCTCCAAGTACTGAGCAAACGCGGATTCCCGCGCCCTTGCTGGCAGAGCTCGAGAATAACTTCTGCCTCGTTTTCGCCGGAAACCTCGGGACTGCCCAGTCGGTTGAAACCCTCGTCGAGGTGGCGGACAAGCTTCGCGGTTTATCCGGCCTTAAAATTGTTCTGGTCGGCAGCGGCAGCATGTTGAGCTGGATCGAAAGTCAGAAGCAATCACGAGCATTGGACAACCTCATCCTTGCCGGGCGTTTCCCGGCGAGCGAAATGCCACATTTTTTCAGCCGGGCAGCGGGTTTGTTGGTGACGTTGAAGCAGAATGAGGCGTTCTCCTATACCATCCCCAGTAAAGTTCAGGCTTACCTGGCAGCAGGGAGGCCCATCATTGCTGCACTGGATGGCGAGGGGGCCCGCATCGTTCAGGAAGCCGGGGCTGGTCTGACGAGTCCGGCGCAGGACGCCGAAGGTATGGCGAAGAGCATTGAACAACTTTTCCATATGACTCTGGAACAACGGGAATCGTTGGGGCAGTCAGGGCGAGCGTACTACCTCGAGCATTTCGAAATGGAGCGGCAAAGCCAGCGCCTGGTCGAGCTTCTCCACAGCAGGATTAACGAATTGAAAGGCAGGTCAAAATGAAGGTTCTTGTGTTAGGGGTCACCGGAATGCTGGGTAGCACGGTGTTCAGGCAATTCCACGGAAACCCGCACCTTGAGGTGTGGGGCACATTGCGCAACCCGAATGGCGCCAGATACTTTTCTGAAGACACCCACGGTTCGTTGATCAGTAACGTTGACGTGCTTGACCATGACTCCCTGGTTTCGGTACTGGCACGGGTCAAGCCGGATGTCGTCATCAACTGCGTTGGATTGATCAAGCAGTTGGCTGATGCCAAGGATCCTCTGTCGGCTCTGCCTATCAATGCGATGTTGCCGCACCGCATTGCCAAGCTGTGCGCGCTGTCCGGGGCACGCCTGATTCATATCAGCACCGATTGCGTGTTCTCCGGTCGCAAGGGTTCGTACACCGAAGAGGATACCTCCGACGCGGAAGATCTCTACGGTAAGTCGAAGTACATTGGCGAGCTGCATGCCGAATCGAATGCGATCACCCTGCGGACCTCCATCATTGGTCACGAATTGGGAAGCCAGTATTCGCTGGTCGACTGGTTTCTTTCCCAGAATGGCGCCGTCAAAGGCTATGAAAAGGCCATTTTTTCGGGGTTGCCTACGGCGGAACTGGCACGTGTCATTCGCGACTACGTAATACCGAATCCGCAGCTTCATGGCCTTTACCATGTATCGGTGGCTCCGATTGACAAGTTGTCTCTTCTGAAACTGGTAGCGGAAGTTTACGAAAAGGAAATCGATATCATCGCGGACAGTCAACTTTCTATAGATCGCTCACTGAACTCCTCGAAGTTTCAGGCTGCAACCGGTTACGTTCCACCTTCATGGTTGGAATTGGTTAAATCGATGCGCGCGTTGCGTTGATCATTAAATTCAATCAGGTTTTGGAAGGTGGTAGATATGTTTGATAATAAGGTTTTGATGATCACGGGCGGTACGGGCTCGTTTGGCCATACGGTGTTGAAGCGTTTTCTGGATACCGACGTAAAAGAGATTCGCGTATTCAGCCGTGACGAGAAGAAGCAGGAAGACATGCGCATTGCTTTGTCCAATGACAAAGTGAAGTTCTACATCGGTGACGTACGTGACCGCGACAGCCTTGATCAGGCCATGGTGGGTGTGGATTACATTTTCCACGCCGCGGCCCTGAAGCAGGTACCTTCCTGCGAGTTTTACCCGATGGAAGCCGTGCGTACCAACGTCATGGGTACCGAAAACGTTTTGAATGCGGCCATTGCTTCGGGTGTGCAGCGTGTCGTTGTACTGAGTACCGACAAGGCTGTCTATCCGATTAATGCCATGGGTATTTCCAAGGCCATGGCCGAGAAGCTGATGGTTGCCAAGTCGCGGATGATCCCGGCTAAAGGCCCGGTGATCTGCGCAACCCGCTACGGCAATGTCATGGCGTCGCGCGGTTCGGTTATCCCGTTGTTCATCAAGCAGTTGCAAAGTGGCGAGCCGCTGACCGTCACCGACCCGAACATGACACGCTTTTTGATGTCGCTCGAGGATTCCGTCGACCTGGTTCTGCACGCGTTCGAACACGCCGAGCAAGGTGATATTTTCGTCCAGAAAGCACCTGCCTCGACCGTTGAGGACCTGGCGCAAGCGCTCAAGGAACTCTTTGCTCGCGACAATGACGTCAGGGTCATTGGCACCCGTCATGGCGAAAAACTTTACGAGTCGCTGATCTCTCGCGAAGAAATGGCCAAAGCCGAAGACATGGGGCGTTACTACCGCATTCCATCGGACAATCGTGACCTGAACTACAAGAAGTTCTTTGTTGAAGGCGAGAAGGAAATTTCCGATCTGGACGATTACACCTCGCACAATACCGAGCGTCTGGATGTGGAAGGCGTGAAGAAAGTTCTGTTGAATCTGGAATACATTCAGGAGCAGCTTGATGCTTAAGGTCATGACGCTGGTCGGTACGCGACCAGAACTTATCAAGATGAGCCGCGTCATTGCCGAGCTTGATAAGCAGGTTAATCATGTGTTGGTTCACTCGGGTCAAAACTACGACTTCGAATTGAATCAGGTTTTTTTCGATGACCTTGAAATTCGCAAGCCTGATTACTTCCTGGGTGCTGCAGGCGATACCGCAGCCAAGACCATCGCCGAAGTGATTTCCAAGGCGGATGAAGTATTCGAGGCCGAGAAGCCTGATGCGCTTCTGCTCTACGGCGATACCAACACCTGCCTGGCCGTCATTGCCGCCAAGCGCCGCAAGATTCCTGTGTTCCATATGGAAGCCGGTAACCGCTGCTTTGACCAGCGCGTCCCTGAAGAGCTCAATCGCAAGGTGCTCGATCACCTGAGCGATATCAACATGGTCCTGACAGAGCATGCCCGCCGCTACCTGATCGCCGAAGGCATTCGTCCTGAAACCATCATCAAGACCGGGTCGCACATGGAGGAGGTGCTCGACTATTACATGCCGAAAATCCTCACTTCCGACGTGCTGGCACGAGAAGGCCTGGAGCAGGACAAGTTCTTCATCGTCAGCGCTCACCGTGAAGAAAACGTCGATACGCCGGAAAACCTTCGCGACTTGCTCAAAACGCTGCGCGCCCTGGCGGACAAATACCAGTATCCGATTATCGTCTCCACGCACCCTCGCACCCGCAAGCGCCTGGAAGCGATTGGAGAATCCCTCGATCACCCATTGATTCGTTTCTCGAAGCCATTCGGTCTGCTCGACTACATCAAGTTGCAGATGTCGGCGTTCTGCGTGCTGTCCGACAGCGGCACCATCACCGAGGAAGCCTCTCTTCTGAATTTGCCTGCCATTACCATTCGTAATGCGCACGAGCGCCCGGAAGGGATGGATGAAGGCACTCTCATCATGAGTGGCCTGAAAGTGGAAGGCGTGCTGGATGCTGTACGGGTGGTCACCAGCCAGCATGATCGCAGCCAGCGCGTTATCCCGGTCGTGAGGGATTACCAGGCAGGTCCTGTGTCGAAGCAGGTAGTTCGGGTCGTGTTGAGTTACACCGACTACATCAATCGTACTGTCTGGTCGAAATCCTGAGCGTCGTCGACGCTGCAGGTCGATATAAGCAAGACTCGAGAATTGCTGGGCTGGATTCCTCCGATCAGCGTAGATGAGGCGCTTGCGTCGACTGCCAATCACTACAAGGAAAGCCAGCGCCAAGCTGGCTTATGACAGTGCCGGTTCCTTGCAGAACCGGTTTTGGCTGTTTCAGGAAGTTGACCTTTGAACACAATATGGTTGTTGGCGTTGGTGGTGGGTGTTTCATTCTTGGGCACCGGTGCATTGCGCAAATACGCATTGGCACGCAGCTTGATAGATGTTCCTAACGCGCGTAGTTCACATTCGGTCCCGACCCCTCGGGGTGGTGGTGTGGCTATCGTCTTGAGTTTTCTGATTGCACTGCCTGTCCTGGCCTGGACGGATGCCGTCGCCTGGCCGTTGGCGTTGGCTCTGCTGGGGGCCGGCGGCTGGATCGCGATCGTTGGTTTTCTCGATGACCATGGGCATATTGCCGCGCGTTGGCGCCTGCTTGCGCATTTCAGTGGTGCCATCTGGGCATTGTGCTGGATTGGGGGAATGGCGCCGATCAATCTGTTCGGTCACGAGTTCAGTCTCGGCTGGTTCGGCTATGTCATCGGGGCGTTCTATCTGGTCTGGATGCTCAACCTGTACAACTTCATGGATGGCATTGACGGCCTGGCCAGCGTCGAGGCGATTTGCGCCTGTGTCGGTGCTTGCCTGGTCTACTGGGTTGCGGGCAACACCAGTCTCGCCATTGCTCCGCTTGTACTGGCGATGGCCGTATCGGGTTTCCTTGCCTGGAATTTTCCGCCAGCGAAAATTTTCATGGGGGATGCCGGCAGTGGTTTCCTGGGCATCGTACTGGCGGTGATGTCGCTTCACGCGGCCTGGACCAATTCTCTGTTTCTCTGGGCCTGGCTCATTTTGTTGGGCGTCTTCATTGTGGATGCCACCTTTACCCTCATTCGTCGGCTGTTGCGCGGTGACAAGGTTTATGAGGCTCATCGCAGCCATGGCTACCAGTACGCTTCACGAAAATATCGCAGCCATCGGTCGGTCACGCTGGCAATCGCAGCGATCAATTTGTTGTGGTTAGTGCCAGTGGCTATATTGGTCGTCATGCAATATGTCGATGGCGTGACAGGATTGATCCTGGCCTACGTGCCTTTGGTGTTGCTGGCGTTCAAGTTTCACGCAGGCGAGTTGGAAATCGTCGGCAAGGCGTGATTGATGCATTGGGTCTTGAGCATTGCTTTGTCGGCAAGCGAGTTACCGAAAGCTGTAGTTGCTGTATCAATGCTAGGAGCTTCGAGAGGTGTTAAGAGGGGTTATGGATAAGATTCGGGCAAAGTTGTTAAGTCTGCCAAGACGACATAAACGCATTCTGCAGGTTATGACTGATACTTCCTTGGTCTGGTTTGCCCTGTGGATGGCGTTTGTCGTGCGTCTGGGGGTGGACGAGTTGATCAACCCGTTCACTGAGCATGTCTGGCTTTTTGTCAGTGCACCTGTCATCGCCATTCCTCTTTTCGTCCGCTTTGGCATGTACCGTGCCGTCATGCGTTATTTTGGCAATGACGCGCTCATTGCCATTATCAAGGCCGTAACACTTTCATCCTTGATACTTGGCGTTGTGGTGTATTGGTACAGTAATCATCAAAACGTCGTTCCTCGCTCGATCATTTTCAACTATTGGTGGTTGAGCCTGATCATGATCGGCGGCCTTCGCCTGGTCATGCGTCAGTATTTTATGGGCGACTGGTTCAGTGCGACTCAGCACGTTCCGTTTACAAACCGGGATGATGGACTGCCGAAAGTTGCTATCTACGGCGCGGGGGCAGCGGGTAATCAACTCGTTGCCGCGCTGCGGATGGGGCGTGTCATGCGGCCCGTGGCCTTTATCGATGACGATAGTGGCATCGCCGACAGGGTGATCTCCGGGTTGCAGGTGTTTCAGCCTGAAAATATCCAGCAAATGATCGACAACACTGGCGCCCAGGAAATCCTGCTCGCCATTCCTTCGTCCAACCGTGGACGTCGCCGCGAGATTCTCGGGTTTCTGGAAGGCTTTCCGCTGCACGTTCGAAGTGTCCCGGGATTCATGGACCTCGCCAGTGGCCGGGTCAAGGTCGACGATATCCAGGAAGTAGACATTGCCGACCTGCTCGGACGGGACGCAGTCCCGGCTCAGGCTGACTTGCTCGAACATTGCATCACGGGGCAGTCGGTGTTGGTCACGGGCGCTGGTGGTTCCATTGGCTCCGAGCTTTGCCGGCAGATTCTGGCGCTGCGCCCGACAACGCTTCTGTTGTTTGAACACAGTGAGTTCAATCTTTACTCCATCTTGTCGGAGCTGGAACAGCGGGTCGCCCGAGAGTCGCTGTCCATCCGTCTCCTGCCGATTCTCGGGTCGGTTCGTAACCCGGACAAGTTGCTGGATGTCATGAAAACCTGGCGAGTAGACACGGTGTATCACGCCGCGGCCTACAAGCATGTGCCCATGGTCGAACACAACATTGCCGAAGGTGTGCTCAATAATGTGATCGGCACGCTCAATACGGCCCAGGCCGCACTCCAGGCGGGAGTGGCCAACTTCGTCCTGATTTCGACGGACAAAGCTGTGCGACCTACCAATGTCATGGGCAGCACCAAGCGTCTTGCCGAGTTGACGTTGCAGGCGTTGAGTCGTGAGTTGGCTCCGGTATTGTTCGGCGATACGAGCAATGTTTCGCGTGTGAACAAGACGCGCTTCACGATGGTGCGGTTCGGTAATGTCCTGGGATCGTCGGGTTCGGTCATTCCGTTGTTTCACAAGCAGATCAAGTCGGGTGGTCCGCTGACTGTCACGCATCCGAAGATCACTCGGTACTTCATGACCATCCCTGAAGCTGCGCAGTTGGTGATCCAGGCGGGCTCCATGGGGCAGGGTGGTGATGTGTTCGTACTCGATATGGGTGAGCCTGTGAGGATCGTCGAGCTGGCCGAGAAGATGATCCATCTTTCCGGCCTGAGCGTGCGCTCGGAAAAGAACTTGCACGGTGACATCGCCATCGAGTTCACCGGGCTGCGTCCGGGCGAGAAGCTGTACGAAGAGCTGCTGATTGGAGACAACGTGGCGGCCACCCAACACCCGATGATCATGACGGCCAACGAGGATCATCTGTCCTGGGATGTGCTGAAGGTCAAGTTGACCGAGTTGCTGGCTGCCGTGGACCAGGACGACTATGCACGCGTCCGCCAGTTGCTGCGCGACACTGTCAGCGGCTATACCCCGGACGGTGAGATTGTCGACTGGATTTATCAGCAGCGCCGCCTCGAACCCTGATTGTTTCATATCCGGTAACGTACACATTTTTGACAGCTGAATGTCATGGCCTAAGTTTGGAGAGCAGCTTCGGAAAAGCTGCTTTCTCAAACGACGGCATGGAGCTTCACTAATGCGTACAAGCAGTTTCCACTCTCTGGTTTTTGCCCTTCTCGCCAGCGCCTCCCTTACGGCAATCGCCGCGCCTGCTAACCCGCCGGAGGTGATGAAAGCGCCTCTGGTGCAGGATGTGGCCGCCACGGCACCACTCGGCAAGGTCGATCTCAATAGTGCTGATGCACCTACGCTGCAACGCGAGCTGGCTGGAGTGGGCGAGGCCAAGGCCAAAGCGATTGTTGCTTATCGTGATAGTAACGGTGCGTTTGCATCCGTTGACGAGTTGCTGGAAGTGAAGGGCATCGGCAAAGCGATTCTTGACCGCAACCGCGACAGGATCGAAGTGAACTGAGGTGTTGTAGAAACGAAAAAGGCCGATCATTGATCGGCCTTTTTCTTTGGAGAAACTAACGCCCTGACTCAGGCAAACAACATGTCGGTATTGTTCAGCAAGGTCGTCTGGCCCAGTAGCGTGATATTGCCACCGTGAGCGCCATCGCCGGCGGTGTCGAAAGTCACAAGCAGCCCGTTGTCTTGCAGCGTTTGCGTCACGGCCTTGGTCGAAGCCGTCCAGCCGTAGATATACAGGGTGTCTTCACCTTGTTTGAAGTCCTGGATGGTGTCTGAGCCCGAACCCGCGGTGAATGTGAAGAAGTCGTGCCCGTTTCCGCCGATCAACAGGTCGTTACCGGTACCGCCGACGATGAAGTCGCTTCCGTTACCTCCGATCAATACGTCGTTGCCATCGTGACCGTTCAGCGAGCAATTTGCATCCGAACGAGACTGGATGACGTCATTGCCGCTGTTCAAGCCGGTGACACTGCCAGCCAGTATGGCGCCTGAGGTGCCGGTGTAGAGGATCTTGTCTGCCGAGCTGCCGCCGAAGATTTGATCGGCGTACCCGTAACCGCCATTGCCAGTGGCAGCCACGGTTTTGAAGTCTTTGAGCGGATCAGCGTTGAAAATGAAAGTAGCGTCGCTGGCGGTGAGCAGAGTCGTACGGCCTTCGAGCAACATCCCTCCATCAAAACGTACATCGCCATCGATGTCATAACGAAGATAGACGCCGTCATCGGTGATTGTCTGATCGATCCTCAAGTTGAAATCACTTTGCGAAATTTGTGTGCGGCCTGTACCGCCGGCACCGCTGACGCCGAGGAAAACGAGTTGATCTGCACCTACACCGAAACTGTCGACGACGTCGTTGAAGCCGTCGCCCTTGGAAAACGCATACTGGTCTGCACCGGCACCGCCGGACATGTAGTCATCACCTGTACCGCCGACCAGGAGATCCGCCCGCATTCCGCCAATCAGGACGTCATTGCCTGCATTGCCATAGAGTTGACCAGCGGAAAAATGCAGAGCGAGCGTGTCATTACCCTCTCCTCCGATCAGATTGGCAAACACCGGGCTGATCGAACTGCCGTCATATGAAATAAAGTCCGCACCCGCGGTCCCTGTTATCGTGGCTCGTGAGTTTTCGGTGGTTGCGTTGCTATCGGTAAAGTGCGTGACGGCTGGATCGCCCGCAGCGGCCACTACCGTATAGTCAAAAACTCCACTGAGGGAGTTGGAAATGCTGGCCAGCAAGGTGTCGCTCAGACTGTCGCTACTGGTATAGAGCTTATGCTCTGTAGTGATGACTTGCGCTGCATAGAGATTGGCCAGGCGCAAGCCTTCTGCACCTGTCTCTGACCATCCGGATACACTGGAATTATGAGGAATGAAGTTTTCAATATCGTCTGCGTTCATCATGTCTTTGACACCGACACGCTCGCCCGTGCGAACGTCGGTGTAATAGACGTTATAGTCCGCGTCCTGGATTTCCCACTTGTTGGTTGTGGTATTGAAAATTTCAATGTACGTATGTCCCTGGAAGTATCCCTGGGAGTCTGAGTACGTCCAGATGGTGCGTTTTTGCAGGCCTAGCTCCGAGCAGAGGCCGTTGAATACGTTAACTATGTTACCGCACAGAAGTTCTGCGCGTTCCGCAGTCGGGTCACCTGTGACGGTTTTATAAATTTGCTCGGCGGAATAATAAGGGTCATTGCCGTGGACTGCCCACCAGGCGCCATCCGAGTGAGTTGTATTGTTGGACAGTAGTTCACGCGCCACATCCTGGATCAGCATGCCCGTTGCAGCCGCTTCTTGTCGGACGATATTGGCGAGTAAAGCAAAATAATTGGTCAAAATTGACTCCGCAATGATTGGGTGGCCGCTCCCTGTACCCGAATCGCTCTGTAAACGGCGTTGCAGGCCAATAATTTCACATATATTACAGTCATTTGGCCGCTATGTTAAATAACCCATACTGACTATAGCGGAATCATGACACCTCAGAGAGTCACGACCAGCGCTGCTCGTCGACTGCATCACCCAGCCAGGATAGTGGCGATTTCATTCTGCAAACGTTGCTCAGGTGATACACTCGCGCGCCCCGCAATCCCCGATCAACACACTAGGTTGTCAGTTCCGAGATGATACGCAGTACGCCCGAAAACAGCTTGCAGGTAGCCCTGAGGGCCTGCAGGAGCAGTTTCATATCGGTGGGTTTTTTCAGCCTGTTCATCAATGCACTGATGTTGGTCCCGACCTTCTACATGCTTCAGGTCTACGGACGGGTAGTCACGGGCGGCAGCCTGACGACGCTGGCCATGTTGACCATTATTCTGACCTTCCTGCTGGTGACGATGGGGCTGCTGGAGTGGGTACGCTCGCGGATCATGGTCCGTGTCAGCACCAGGCTCGACGTCCTGCTCGGCCGGGATGTCTACCGGGCCAGTTTCAAGCGGGCACTGGACAGCGGTGGCCAGGACGCGTCGGCCCAACCGCTCAGCGACCTGACCGGGCTGCGTCAATTCATGTCCGGGAATGGCCTGTTCGCGTTTTTTGATGCGCCGTGGCTGCCGATCTATGTCGCGGTGCTGTTCCTGTTTCATCCCTGGTTTGGCTGGACGGCGATCGGTTGTGCGGTGATCTTGCTGGCGCTGGCCAGTATCAATGAGCAATCCACGGGCAAGGTTCTGGCAGCGGCCAATAAAGAGAGCATTGGTTCGACGCTGCAAACCAACAAGAATTTGCGCAATGCCGAAGTGATCGAATCCATGGGCATGCTTGACTCCCTCATGTCGCGCTGGAGTCTGCGCCACAAGAAAGTGCTGCTGTTGCAATCCCGAGCCAGTGACCGCAGCGGGATCATCACCTCGATATCAAAAACATTTCGCCTGCTTGTTCAATCACTGATTCTGGGGCTTGGCGCTTATCTGGCGGTCAGCCATGAGATCAACCCCGGGCTGGTGATTGCAGGTTCCGTGCTGTTGGGCCGAGCGCTGGCCCCTCTGGACTTGATGATCGGCAGTTGGAAGGGGTTTATCGCGGCCCGTTCGCAGTACGCGCGTCTGAACAGTATTCTCGACCAGCAAAGTGCCGAACCCGAGCGTATGCAATTGCCCGCTCCGATCGGTCATGTGACGGTCGAGAACCTCACCCTGGGGGCTCCCGGTGCCAAGACCCCGATCATCAAAGGCATCGGTTTCAACGCACCGGCCGGTGCAATGATCGGTGTCGTCGGCCCAAGCGCCTCGGGCAAGTCGACGCTCGCCAAGGCCTTGGTGGGCGTGTGGAAGCCGCAGCATGGCGTCGTCCGTCTGGATACTGCCGATATCGCCAATTGGGACAAAGGCCAATTGGGACCACACCTCGGGTATCTGCCGCAGGACATTGAATTGTTCGAAGGCACTATCAGCGACAACATCGCGCGTTTTGGTGTCGTGGATCCCGACAAGGTGGTGCTGGCGGCCAGGACCGCAAGTGTCCATGAAATGATTCTGATGCTGCCCGACGGCTACGACACGGTCATCGGCGAGGGGGGCATCAATCTGTCGGGCGGGCAGCGGCAACGCATCGGGTTGGCCCGCGCAATCTATGGCAGCCCGCGGCTTATCGTGCTGGATGAGCCAAACGCTCACCTCGACGAAGTCGGCGAGCGCGCGCTGGCGTTGGCGTTGCAACAGATAAAACTCACCGGGGCAACGGTTTTCGTGATCGCCCACCGGACCTCGATTCTGGCCCAGCTCGACCGCTTGCTGGTGATGAACGCCGGCACCATCAGTTTGTACGGTCCGCGGGATCAGGTCCTCGCGCAACTCAATGCACAACAGTTGCCCGCCCAGCAAAAGCCCGCCGCACGGGCAGGTACAGAAGTCGCTTCGACCGAAGGTTGACAGGAAGTTATCGATGAACCGCACGCTCACCACTCCTGCCGATACTTTCGCAGATCTGCCCATGTCCGACGGATCCGTACGCCGTAAGGGATTTCTCATTGTATTCGTGACGTTCGGCCTGTTTGGCGGATGGGCGACGTTTGCTCCGCTCGACGGCGCGGCTTACGCGCCGGGCGTCGTTACCGTGCAAACGTATCGCAAGACGGTGCAGCATCTGGAGGGCGGGATCGTCAAGGACCTGCTTGCCCATGATGGCGATGTCGTGAAAAAAGGCGACCCGATCATCGTGCTCGATGACGCTCAACTGCGCTCCGAGTATGAAATGACCCGCAGTCAGTTGATTGCTGCCAGGACAATGGAGGCGCGCCTGCTCGCCGAGCGCGATGACCTGCCGGCGATCGCATTCCCGAAGGACCTCATTTCCGATAATCAGCGAAGTGCCGAGGCGCGTTACGGCGAGACTCAGGTATTCAATGCAAGGCGTAGCTCGCGACTTGGACAGATCTCGGTCCTGCAAGAGCGTATTGGTCAGTTGAACCAGCAAATCAAGGGAACCGACACCATGATCGGTACCAAGACCAACTTGCAAGAGTCCTACAGTGGCGAAATTGCCGAACTGAAAGAATTGCTGGCCCAGGGGTTTGTCGATAAACAGCGAATGCTGGAACAAGCGCGCAAGTTGGACTTGCTCAAGTCCGAAGTGGCGGACCACCGCTCGACAAACATCAAGACCCGGTTGCAGATCAACGAAACCCAGTTGCAGATCCTGCAGATCGACAAGGACTTCAACGCCGACGTTACCAAACAGTTGGCAGAGACCCAGACCAAGGCCTACGACTTGCAGGAAAAAGCCTCGGCGCTGGAGGATCGGCTGAGCAGGGTGGTTATCCGCGCTCCGGATGACGGGATGGTGATCGGCATGACGGTTCACACCATCGGTGGCGTTGTGCGCCCTGCGACGCCCTTGCTGGATATCGTTCCATCGGTTTCCGATCTGGTGGTTGAGGCGCAGGTTTCGCCCAATGACATCGACCGAATCGCTGTCGGCAAGTTGGCGGACATTCGCTTCAACGCCTTCAACACGGCTACGACTCCTGTCATCGAAGGTCGAGTGACGAGCGTATCCGGCGACCGCCTGATCAACGAGAAAACCAGTGCGCCGTATTACCTGGCCCGGATCAGCGTGACGGGCGAAGGAGCGCGCAAACTGGGTGACCGCAAGCTGTTGGCGGGCATGCCGGCAGACGTATTGATCAACACCGGAGAGCGCACCATGCTGCAGTACTTGTTGCAGCCGGCACGTAACGTTATCGCCCAGTCGATGATCGAGGAGTGATCGTGCGCCTGTTTCCCTGCCTGGTGTTGGGCTCGATGGCATTGCCTGTTCACGCTGTCGAAGCGCCCGTCGCGACACCGCCAACGGCTTCGGTCAGCAAGCAGAACTACTCGGTTGACTTGATGCAGCTGTACCGTGAGTCACGCCTGGAAGACCCCCGTGTGATCGCTTCCTACTCCAAGGCTCAATCCGGGCTCGAAGAGCAAAACCAGGCATTCGGCAGTCTGTTGCCCTCGGTAACGGCCAATGCCGGTTACAACCGGATCAAGCAGACCAACCTTCAAGTCGACGAGGCCTACAACAGTCGTAACTATTCGGTGGGCTTGACCCAGCCGTTGTACAACAAGGCTGCCTGGGAAAACTACCAGCGCTATAAAAGCCTGGCAAAGCAGGCGGACTCCGAGTCGAAGGAGGCTCAGGCCGAGGCAACGGTGGACCTTGCGCAGCGTTATTTCGCTGCACTGGCTGCCGATGATGAGCTTGAGCTGGTGCAGGCCGAACGCAGGGCTACCCAGAAAAACCTCGACCGGGTGAGTGCGCTTTACAGCAAGCAGCTGGCGATGGTTACCGATTTGCTGGATCTGCAGGCGCGAGTCGATTCGCTGGCGGCCCAGGAAGTCGATGCGCGGAACCAGGTCAGCCTTAGCCGTGTTGCGTTGTCGGAAATTATCGGACGACCGGTCAAAGAGAAGCTCAGTCGTGTCCGCAATGATGTCGAGTTGAAGGTATCCGCCGAAAGCCTGGAAAGCTGGGTAAACCTGGCGATCGCCGACAATCCGGCGATCAAGGCCAGTGAAAATGCTCAGGACGCTGCCGAGGCTGCTCTGCGCTCCGGTAAGGGCGGGCACTATCCGACAGTCAATCTGAACCTGAGTGCACAGCAGACCAACGAGGGTTACAACAATTCGTTGGCGCCGAAGACCGACAGCTATGTCGCGGGTGTGGGGGTACAGATTCCGATTTATAGCGGTGGCACGACGTCCGCGCGGGTAAGGCAGTTGTATCAGGATCAGCTCACCGCAGAGCAGCAGTTGGTAGCGACGCGCCGTCAGGTGGTGAAGGAAACGACCAACGCGTATTTGACTGCAGACTCAAGTGTGGAAAGGATTCATGCCAATCGTAATGCACTGGCCTCGGCCGAGCAGTCGCGCATTGCAGCAGAAAAGGCATTTACTTACGGCGTGGTCAATGCTGTGGATGTATTGACCGCCGTGCAGAACGAATTCAAGGCACGTCGCGATCTGCTCAAGACTCAATACGACTTTATAACCAACTTGTTCATCCTGAATCGTTGGGCCGGAAAGTTGTCGGAAGAAAGTGTCGAGAACGTTAATGTCTGGTTGAGCGGGAATGATCAGGCGATCACTTCATCAGTGGCACTGCGCGAATAAGTTGTCGTCCGTTAACCAAGTCGGCTGCGCTTGCAGAGCAAGCGCAGCGCTCGACAATTAGCGACGAGATGCCTGCAGTGAAAACAGGGCGCGACGAAGAATCGCGACACCGACGCCGAGGATGAGTCCGAAGACCAGGCCAAATCCAACGATCAGGGCTTTCTTCGGTTTAATCGGCCCTAGAGGCGGTGTGGCATCTTTATCAACTTGAACCAGGTTGAACTGATCGAAGTTTACATCCAGTTGTTTCAAGTGAGTCAACTCTCCGCGGATATCCGCGAACTCCTTGAGAAACAGCTCAGGATGATTGCGTTCTTTGAGCAGTGCCGCTTCGCGGTTGGTGGCCAGCAGGCTGAGTTCTTTTTGAATTTCATCGATGCGCGGCTCGGTGAAGTCATCGGAATTACGAGTTACCAGGGTGGCGCGTTCCGCTTCCAGTGCCGCCTGTCCCAGGAAATACAGCGGTATTTTCTGATTGTTGACTTCAGTGCGGATCATGTTGCCCTGATGTGCCTGCTCTCCATCTCCCAGCGCCGAAGGCGTGGTGGGTTTTACGATGCCGAGTTTCTTGGCGATGACGATGGCTTCATCAAGCTCTTTGATGCGGTTCTGGCGACGGCTTTGCAGTTGTTGACGCAGTGCTTTGAGTTCGTCTTGAAGTACTTGTTTCTTTAATTGATCTTTTTCCAGCAGGTGCGCGATCTTGGAGTCTCTTTCCGCCTCATAGACGGATTTTTTTGACTCCAGTTTCTTTTCTACATTCTCGATGCGGTTGGCAATCAGTGTTTTCAGGTTTGCAGCGACTTTTTCTTTTTCGGCTTTGACGACGAAGTCGGTAAAACCTTTCAAGATGCCTACACCATCTACACCCTGAGGGTATCTGAGACTAAGACCAACGGCTTCGGTAAGGCTGGAGCTCTTTCTAGGGTCGATTTTTTCAAGCGAAAATGCTTTTTCGTTGAACTTTTCAAATGCCTCTTCAATGGATTGCCCTGGTGCCTGCAATGGTGCAAGGAACTGTGGGTTGGTCTGGAAGAACTTCAGGCGGACATCATAAGACTGCATGGAAGAGCCGATGTTATTCAGCGCTTCATTTGGCTGGATTCTGTAAAGTCCGGCTTCATTCAACTCGTCCAGGTCTGCCATTGGAACAGGTCGAAGAGTTGTTTCGACTTCATATTCCGGAGTTGCCAATAAGGCATAAGCAATGGCGGCGGTAACAGTCAGTGCAGTAAACAGTAAAACAATCGGCCGTTGGCTCCAGATGCTACCAATCAGCTCCTTTACTTCAGCAACGTCGTGTCGAGGGGTATCAATTGTATTTACTGGAATGTTCATTACACGCTCTGAAAAATTTGGACAGACGCTCCACAGTGTTTCCGGAAAATTATCGTCATCCAGGTTGGAAAATTTACATCTGGTTAAATTTTTTTGGATTTTCCTGCATTTGATACCAAACAGCAAGGGTGAGAAACGCTCGCAGTTACCAACGCAAGGCGGATTAAAGACTGATTCGACACGTGTGATCCTGCGCTTCGGTGCCGTTGAAAGCACGTGTTTCATTCCCTCCACCATTGGTCGGAAGTCACGCAATACCGTTCATTCCATCACATGGGTTTGACGCGCTTTCATGTTCATTAAGGGTCTACTCTGATTTTGCCCGGGCCACCGACGAGAGCCGAGTGTTTCTCGGGGGAAAAAATTACGGCTATCATATTGAGTTTGGATTATGACTATAATATAAACTGCTTGCGCCGAAGTGCTTTGGCGTCAGGCGTCATTCAGCATCCTTCAGGAGCAATGTCATGAATTCAGTTCAGTCCCAAGGTACGGCTCTCGTCACTGGCGCATCTTCCGGTATCGGGGCGGTTTACGCTGAGCGGTTGGCAGCCCGCGGTTTTGATTTGTTGCTGGTGGCTCGCGACGAGCAGCGACTGCAGGCAGCGGCAAGCAAGCTGCGCTCGGAGCATGGGATCAAGGTCGAAGTGCTGAAGGCGGATCTGACCCAGAAAGCAGACGTGCTGCAACTCGAACAGCGATTACGCAGCGACTCGAGCATCAGCCTGTTGCTCAATAACGCCGGTGTGGCGGCGGACGGATTATTGGCCAATGCCGATCTCGATCAGTTGGAGCGCATGATCCAGTTGAATATCACCGCTGTCACGCGATTGGCCGCGGCGGCCGCAGCAGGTTTTACCAAGGCCGGGCGCGGCACGATCATCAATATTGCTTCGGTGGTGGCATTGTTTCCCGAGCGCTTCAATGCGACGTACAGCGCCAGCAAGGCTTATGTATTGAGCCTGACTCAATCGTTGAACGCCGAGCTGGACGGCACCGGGGTGAAGCTCCAGGCGGTGCTGCCCGGTGTGACACGCACCGAGATCTGGGAGCGCTCTGGCATCGATGCGTCACAGATACCAGCAGACATGGTGATGGAGGCGGGGGAGATGGTCGATGCGGCGTTGTCGGGCCTGGATCAGGGTGAATTGGTCACCATTCCTTCTTTGCCCGATGCGGCGGATTGGGAGGCGTTCGTGGCGGCGCGTCATGTGATGGCGCCTAACCTTTCCAAAAGCAAGGCCGCTTCCCGTTATCGGTAAGCGCCATCAACCGGCTTGAGGTGTGTGCGGTATGAAAGATCGTCGTGTGGTTGTAACGGGCATGGGCCTGGTGTCGCCGTTGGGCAGCGGTGTCGAAGTGGTCTGGGAGCGCTTGCTGGCCGGGCGTTCCGGGCTGCGCAATCTGCCGGATGAGGTGGTTGCCGACCTGCCGGCCAAGGTAGGCGGTGCGGTGCCGACGCTGGCAGATGATCCGCTGGCGGGTTTCGATCCGGACCGGGCAACCCCGCCCAAGGAACAGAAGAAGATGGACCGCTTCATTCTGTTCGCCATGGAAGCCGCGCGTCAGGCACTGGAGCAAGCCGGCTGGCAAGCGCTGGACGCCAATGCCCAGGAGCGCACGGCGACCATCATCGGTTCCGGAGTGGGTGGTTTCGGCGCGATTGCCGACGCGGTGCGCACCACCGATAGCCGTGGGCCGAGACGTTTGTCGCCATTCACCATTCCTTCATTCCTGGTCAACCTCGCGGCCGGTCATGTGTCGATCCAGCATGGTTTCAAGGGGCCACTAGGCGCGCCGGTCACGGCATGCGCTGCCGGGGTTCAGGCGATTGGCGACGCGGCGCGGCTGATTCGTGCGGGTGAAGCGGATATCGCGGTGTGCGGCGGTGCGGAAGCGGCGATCGATCGGGTCAGCCTTGCCGGGTTCGCGGCTGCTCGTGCCCTGTCCAGCGGCTACAACGAAACACCCGAGCGCGCTTCACGACCTTTCGACAGCGGGCGCGATGGCTTTGTCATGGGCGAAGGGGCCGGGCTGCTGGTCATCGAGTCTCTGGACCATGCGCTGGCCCGGGGCGCCCAGCCGCTGGCGGAGCTGGTCGGCTACGGTACCAGCGCCGATGCCTATCACCTGACCGCCGGCCCCGAGGATGGCAGTGGGGCGCGGCGAGCGATGTCGTTGGCATTGGCACAGGCCGGTGTTTCTCCGGCTCAGGTCCAGCATTTGAATGCTCATGCCACCTCGACTCCGGTGGGTGATCTGGGTGAGTTGGCGGCGATCAAGGCGTTGTTCGGTGCGCAAAACGGCATTGCCGTGACATCGACCAAGTCGGCGACCGGGCATTTGCTCGGTGCAGCGGGCGGACTCGAAGCGATCTTTACGCTGCTGGCGATTCGCGACCAGGTCGTGCCGGCGACCCTCAATTTCGAGAACCCGGACCCTGCCGCTGAAGGCGTGGACATCGTTCATGGTAGTGCGCGGCCGATGGCCATCGAATACGCGTTGTCCAACGGCTTCGGATTTGGCGGGGTCAATGCCAGCGTGTTGTTCAAGCGTTGGCAGGGTTAGTCCTGGGCGGAGCGTTTGAGGTGTTCACGTGCGACGTCGAGAATCCGTTGGGCAAACTCGGCGTCTGCAACACTGCGCGATAACAGCAAGGCGCCGACCAGCGTGGACATGATGACGATGCTGCGCTCGGCGCTGTGCTCTGCGTCAAGGGTGTGGCGGATCTGATCGAGTCGCGCCTGGAGCACGGCGTCGCTGGTTGGACTCGGTTGGCCACGCAGCCCCAGTTCCGAAGAGATGGTCAGCAACGGACAACCTTCGTGAGGTGAGGTTTGATGCCATTCGGACAGGTAGGTGTCGATGAATGCTTCGAGCGGGTGTTCCTCGGCGAAGATTTGCGCGCACAACTCATCGACTTGTACGCCAGCCTCTTGCAGGGCTTTTTCTACCAGTTCGTCCTTGGACTTGAAGTGCGAGTAAAAGCCACCGTGGGTCAAGCCAAGTGCTTTCATCAGGGGTTGCAGCCCGGTCGCGCCGATGCCGTCGCGTCGGAATCGCGCTGAAGCTTCCTTGATAATGCGTTGGTGGGTCTGGGCTTTATGGTCCTGCGAGTAACGCATCTGATATCTCCGCATCAATGCGGTCCATATTAACCAATGAAAATTGCATGGTGACTGTACTTCTACTTCTAAAAAGCATGCAGATGCTTCGATATGGGTACAAAGCGGCGTGATTTCGGGAGATTCCACGTAAAAATAAACCCCGCCGTTGCAGGCGGGGTTTTCATTCAGCGGTCCTGCGCTTCCTTGGCGTCCATTTCCGCATTGCGTTCGGCGACACGCTTACGTTGCTCTTCAGTCAGTTCGACCTTGTTGGCGGTGTCACGCAGCATCATCAGACCACCAACGATCGAGCCGATGGCAACGACCAGAATCAACCAGGCATACCAGGGCATAGGACTCTCCTTGAGAAGCAGGCGGGCGAGGATTCGCCAACCGATCGTGCATAGCATTTCGAGTGATGGGGGATCATCGCAGTTCCATCGCTATCACCCCATTCTATGCCTGTTGTTCAAGGTTCACCCGAACGCATTCAATGTCCGGTCAGCATCGCATCCGCCGGTGCGTCGGCGCGCAACTGCGCGGTGAGCATGAAGTAGACGAAACCCGCCGCCATGAAGCCCAGGAAGATAAGACCGATCAAGGTGTTGAACCAGGCCATTGCCACCAGGCACACCACCGCCAGCATCAATGCAATGAACGGCACCAGCGGGTAGCAGGGGGCGCGGAAGGTGCGCTCCAGGTTTGGCTCGGTTTTACGCAGTTTGAACAGGCTGAGCATGCTCATGATGTACATCACGATGGCGCCGAACACGGCCATGGTGATCATCGCGGCGGTCAGCGTCATGCCGCCGAGGTTGATCAGGCCGTCGCTGTAGATGGCTGCGATGCCGATCACGCCGCCGGCGATGATCGCCCGGTGCGGGGTTTGAAAGCGCGACAACCTGGCCAGGGATGCCGGCAGGTAACCGGCCCGGGCGAGGGCAAAGAACTGCCGCGAGTAGCCAAGGATGATCCCGTGGAAGCTCGCCACCAGGCCGAACAGGCCGATCCACACCAGCATGTGCAGCCAGCCCGAGCTTTCGCCTACCACGGTTTTCATCGCCTGCGGCAGCGGGTCGTTGATGTTCGACAGGGTGCGCCAGTCGCCGACGCCACCGGCGAAGAACATCACGCCCATCGCCAGCAGCACCAGGGTCAGAATACCGCTGATGTAGGCCTTGGGAATCGTGCGTTTCGGGTCCTTGGCTTCTTCGGCGGCCATGGCCGCGCCTTCGATGGCGAGGAAGAACCAGATGGCAAATGGGATTGCCGCGAACATCCCGGCAATCGCCGGAGCACCGAACACGTCGGAGCCGGCCCAGCCATTGAGCGCGAAGTTGCTGAAGCTGAAGGCCGGAGCGACCACGCCCATGAACACCAGCAGTTCAGCGACCGCCAACACACAGACCACCAGTTCGAAGGTCGCCGCCAGTTTCACGCCAAGGATGTTGAGGCCCATGAACACGATGTAGGCACCGACTGCCGCGTGTTTCGGGTCCAGGGCTGGAAACTGCACATTGAGGTAGGCGCCGATGGCCAGGGCAATCGCCGGTGGTGCGAAGACGAATTCGATCAAGGTCGCCAGTCCGGCGATCAATCCACCTTTTTCGCCAAAGGCGCGACGGCTGTAGGCAAAGGGGCCGCCAGCGTGAGGAATGGCGGTGGTCAGCTCGGTGAAACTGAAGATGAAACAGGTGTACATGGTGGCGACCATGAACGAGGTCACCAGGAAGCCCAACGTCCCGGCCACGCCCCAGCCATAGCTCCAGCCAAAATACTCCCCGGAAATCACCAGCCCGACCGCAATGCCCCACAGATGCAATGTGCCCAGTGTGGGTTTTAGTTGTGTGTTCATGTGATTGCTCCCTGAGTGGTTTGGAAAGCTCAGGGGAGGGCTTTGCAGCGGACGTGCCATTTTGCGGTGGTACGTCGTAATAGCGGGAAAGCTGTCGTATCGGGGATGTTCGCTACTGAATGCGCGAACTTTGTGCGTCAGTCAGGGGCGCCGTTGCGGCCAGTGCCGCTTTCGCGAGCGAGCCCGCATGCCCGCTACCCGACACCGGTCCGGGGACCGGTTGATGCTCAGGGTTGTTCAGTCAGGCATTCGCGCAGCGCCGTTTGCCAGTCAGGTTGGCTGACACCCCAGTCGCGCTGCAGGCGACTGCAATCGAGGCGCGAGTTGAGCGGCCGGGCGGCGGGTGTGGGGTAATCGCTGGACGGGATCGCAATCAGCGTGGCGCAGGGCTTGCCCTGTTGTCGCAGCGCTTCGCCGATCGCCTGGGCGAAGCCAAACCAGGAGGTCTCGCCTTGAGCGCTCAGGTGATAAGTACCCCAGTCAGCCACTTCGTTCGCCTGCCAGCGTTCAATCAGGGCAAGGGTGCTGTTGGCGATGGTGCCGGCCCAGGTCGGCGCTCCGATTTGATCGGCGACGACACGCAACTCCGGTTTCTCTTGCAGCAGACGTTGCATCGTCAGCAGAAAGTTACGCCCATGGGTTGAATAGACCCAGCTGGTACGCAGGATCAGGTGTTTGCCTTGCACGTCCCGGACGGCCTGCTCACCGGCCAGTTTGCTCTTGCCGTACACCCCGAGCGGATTGGGCGTGTCGTCCTCGGTGTAAGGCCCGGCTTTCATCCCGTCGAATACATAGTCCGTGGAGTAATGGATCAACGGAATGTCGAGCGCCAACGCTTCTTCGGCAAGGACACCGGGAGCTACGGCGTTGATGGCGAAGGCTGCTTGCGGCTCGCTTTCTGCCAGGTCAACCGCCGTATGGGCCGCGGCGTTGATGATCAGGTCAGGCCGGATGTTCTGCACCTGACGGCGAATCTGCTCGGGCTGCGCGAGATCGAGCTGATCGCGACCCAAGACGATCAGTTCGCCGACAGCCGCCAGTCGCCGCTGCAATTCATGTGAAACCTGACCGTGCCGGCCATTGATGAGTACTTTCACTGGAACAGTCCGGTCTTGACACAGGGCGAAGCGGGATCACAGCATTTCATTGCTCTTCCCCGGCCAGTTTGGCGAGGTACTGGCCATACCCGGTCTTGCCGAAGTAACGGGCGCGCTCGAGCAGCTGTTCGCGGTCGATCCAGCCATTTTCATAGGCGATCTCTTCGAGACAGGCGACTTTGAGCCCTTGGCGGTGTTCGATGGTTTGCACGTATTGAGAGGCTTCGAGCAAGCTGTCGTGGGTGCCGGTGTCGAGCCAGGCGAAACCGCGACCAAATCGCTCGACCTGCAGGTCGCCACGCTGCAGGTAGGCATTGTTGACGTCAGTGATTTCCAGCTCGCCGCGAGGCGAAGGTTTCACCGCCTTGGCGATCTCGATCACATCGTTGTCGTAGAAATACAGGCCGGTGACGGCATAGCTGGATTTCGGTTTTTTCGGTTTCTCTTCGATGGACAGCGCACGGCCGTCGCTGTCGAAATCGATCACGCCGAAGCGCTCGGGGTCCTTGACCCAGTAACCGAACACGGTGGCACCGGAGGAGCGTTTTGCCGCGCTCTGCAGTTGCTCGCCAAAGTGCTGACCGTGGAAGATGTTGTCGCCCAGGATCAGGCACACAGGGTCATCGCCGATGAACGCTTCGCCAATCAGGAAAGCCTGGGCCAGGCCGTCCGGTGAAGGCTGTTCGGCAAAACTGAAATTCACCCCGAACTGGCTGCCGTCACCCAGCAGATTGCGATACTGCGGCAGGTCCTGCGGGGTGGAAATCAGCAGGATATCCTTGATGCCGGCCAGCATCAGCACCGAGATCGGATAGTAGATCATGGGCTTGTCGTAGACTGGCAACAGCTGTTTCGACACGCCGAGCGTAATCGGGTGCAGGCGCGTGCCCGAGCCACCCGCCAAAACGATACCTTTCATCATGCGAGCAGCTCCTTGGGGTTGATGGCGCCAAGGCGTTCACCTTGATAGCTGCCGTCCTGGACTCGGCGGCACCACTCCATGTTGTCCAGGTACCACTGGACGGTCTTGCGCAGGCCTGTTTCAAAAGTCTCTTCAGGTACCCAGCCCAGTTCGCGTTCAATCTTGCCGGCGTCGATTGCGTAGCGCAGGTCATGGCCGGGACGGTCCTGGACGAATGTGATCAGGTCGGTGTAATGCGCAACGCCTTGCGGCTTGTGCGGTGCCAGTTCTTCAAGCAGGGCGCAGATGCCGCGCACCACGTCGATGTTCTTTTGTTCGTTGTGCCCGCCGATGTTGTAGGTCTCGCCGACGGTGCCGGTGGTCACTACCTTGAGCAGCGCCCGGGCGTGATCCTCGACGAACAGCCAGTCGCGCACTTGCAGGCCGTTGCCATACACCGGCAGGGGCTTGCCGGCCAGGGCATTGAGGATGACCAGCGGAATCAGTTTCTCGGGGAAGTGGAACGGCCCGTAATTGTTCGAGCAATTGGTCAGCAGCACCGGCAGGCCATAGGTTCGTTGCCAGGCGCGGACCAAATGGTCGGACGCTGCCTTGCTGGCGGAGTAGGGCGAGCTCGGCGCGTAGGGCGTCGTTTCCGTAAACAGATCATCGACACCGTGCAGGTCGCCGTAGACCTCGTCGGTGGAAATGTGATGAAAGCGGAAGGCGCTTCTCTCGGGTTCCGCCAGGGTTTGCCAATAGCCGCGGGCGGCTTCGAGCAGGCTGTAGGTGCCGACGATGTTGGTCTGGATGAATTCCGATGGCCCGTCGATGGAGCGATCGACGTGGGACTCCGCTGCCAGGTGCATGATCGCGTGCGGCTGGAAACGCGCCAGCACGGCGCTGACGGTCGCCTGGTCAACGATATCGGCCTGAACGAACTCGTAGCGAGTGTCGGTGGCGATGCTGGTCAGCGATTCGAGATTGCCGGCATACGTCAGTTTGTCCAGGTTGAGCACTTCATGCTCGGTGTGTTGGATCAGCTCGCGAACAAGGGCCGAGCCTATGAAACCGGCTCCGCCGGTAATAAGGATACGCACGTTGGGCCAGCCTTTTTCAGTAATGCGAATGGCGGTAGCTTGCAGGCGCGAGCGGGGAGGTGCAAGAGTTCCTGACCCCCATAGGGTTGCGTCGCGCCGATCAGGCTCGATTATCCATGAGTTGCAGCTGTCACTCACTACTCTCGCGCACAATTTAGCCCGTTACGTACGTCACACCCGGCTTTTTCCGTGCCGCACGCCGTAACCCCCGCGTAAACCCACTCTTTACGCTTTCTTTATGCCCCGCGCGCGCCCTCGGTCTCGTTCCTTTACAGCCTCCTTCCCGACAATGGATCTACACGCGGCAATACGCCGTTACAAGGAGAACTTCCATGAGCGTTCTGGATGGGGTGTCACTGCTGTTGGCAGTGGGGCTGTTCATTTATCTGTTGGTTGCGCTGTTGCGCGCGGACCGGAACTAGGAGCGGCCATGTACAGTTATGACTATTGGCTGATCCTCGCGTTCTTCGCGGTGGTATTGGTCCCGGCGCCGTTTCTCGGACGTTTCTACTACAAGGTGATGGAAGGGCAGCGCACCTGGCTGACGCCGGTTCTCGGCCCGGTCGAACGCGGTTGCTATCGTCTGGCCGGTGTCGATCCGCAGGCCGAACAGAGCTGGCAGAAGTACACGCTGGCCTTGCTCGCCTTCAACCTCGCGGGTTTCCTGCTGCTGTTCGCGATCCTGTTGTTCCAGGACCACTTGCCGCTGAACCCGCAAAACCTGCCGGGCCAGGAGTGGACGCTGGCGTTCAACACCGCCGTCAGTTTCATGACCAACACCAACTGGCAGGCCTACAGCGGCGAAGCGTCGCTGAGCTACCTGAGCCAGATGGTCGGCCTCACCGTACAGAACTTCGTCAGCGCCGCCACCGGCCTGGCGGTACTGGTCGCGCTGTGCCGTGGCATCGGGCGCAAATCCAGCGCATCGCTTTGCAACTTCTGGGTCGACATGACCCGCGCCACCCTCTACGGCCTGCTGCCGCTGTGCCTGCTGCTGGCGCTGTACCTGGTGTGGCAGGGCGTGCCGCAGACCTTCGCGCAGTACGTGAATGCGCTGACGATGCAGGGTGTTGACCAAGTGATTCCGCTGGGGCCGGCTGCCAGTCAGATTGCGATCAAGCAACTGGGCACCAACGGCGGTGGTTTCTTCGGCGTGAACTCGGCGCATCCGTTCGAGAACCCGACGGCGTGGAGCAACCTGTTCGAAGTGACCTCGATCATTCTGATCCCCGTCGCGCTGGTCTTCACCTTCGGCCATTACGTGAAGGACTTGCGTCAGAGCCGCGCGATCATTGCCTGCATGCTGGCATTGTTCCTGATCGGCGGTGCGACTTCGTTGTGGGCGGAGTACCAGCCGAACCCTTCGTTGAACAATGCCGCTGTCGAACAGACCGCGCCGCTGGAAGGCAAGGAAGCGCGCTTCGGCACCACCGCCACCGTGCTGTGGTCGGTGACCACAACGGCCGCGTCCAACGGCTCGGTCAACGGTATGCACGACAGCCTCAACCCGCTGAGCGGCATGGTGGCGCTGGTCAACATGATGGTCGGCGAAGTGATCTTCGGGGGTGTCGGCGCCGGGCTCTACGGCATGTTGCTCAACGTGCTGATCGCGGTGTTCCTCGCTGGCCTGATGATTGGGCGCACACCGGAATACCTCGGCAAGAAACTGCAAGCCAAAGAAGTGCAATTGCTGGTCGTGACCCTGATGGTCATGCCGATCGGCGTGCTGGTGCTCGGCGCGATTGCCGCCAGCCTGCCTGGCCCGGTGGCCGCCGTCAGCAACCCGGGGCCCCATGGTTTCAGTCAGTTGCTCTATGCCTACACCTCGGCCAGTGCCAACAACGGCTCCGCGTTCGGTGGCTTCGGTGCCAACACCCCGTTCCACAACCTGATGCTGGGCCTGGGCATGTTGATCGGTCGTTTCGGCTACATCCTCCCGGTCCTGGCATTGGCCGGTAGCCTGGCGATGAAGAAAGCCGCACCGATTGGCCAGAACAGTTTCCCGACCCACGGCCCGCTGTTCGTGACCCTGTTGACCGTGACCATTCTGCTGGTGGGCGGCCTGACCTTCCTGCCGACCCTGGCGCTGGGCCCTATCGCTGAACATCTGAGCATGGGCTTCTAAGGAGCTGATGATGAATATGCCCGCAACCAAACCGGTCGCCGCCAAGGCACCGGAGCAACCGAAAACCGCGATCTCGGCCCTGTGGCGCCCGGCGCTGGTGCAAGCCTTCGTCAAGCTCGACCCACGGCAATTGCAGCGTGCGCCGGTGATGCTGGTGGTCGAACTGACCGCGATCCTGACCACGGTGTTGTGCTTCATTCCCGACACGGCGGTGCCGACTTTCGTCGCCGCGCAAATCGCGGTGTGGCTGTGGTTCACCGTGCTGTTCGCCAACTTCGCCGAAGCCTTGGCTGAAGGTCGCGGCAAGGCCCGCGCCGACAGCCTCAAGGCCGGCAGCGAGGGCTTGAGCGCCCGGCGCAAAACCGGCAACGGCACGTTCCAGGTGGTGCCGGCCACCAGCCTGCGCAAAGGCGATGTGGTGCGCGTCGAAGCGGGGGAGATGATCCCCGGTGACGGCGAGGTGATCGAAGGCATCGCGGCGGTCAACGAAGCGGCGATTACCGGTGAATCGGCCCCTGTGATCCGCGAGTCCGGCGGCGACCGCTCGGCCGTCACCGGCAATACCCGGCTGGTGTCCGACTGGCTGCTGGTGAAGATTACCGCCAACCCTGGCGAGTCGACCCTGGACCGCATGATCGCCCTGGTCGAAGGCGCCAAACGCCAGAAAACCCCGAACGAAGTGGCGCTCGACATCCTGCTGATCGGCCTGACCCTGATCTTCCTGCTGGTGGTCGTGACCCTGCAACCGTTCGCGCACTTCGCCAATGGCAGCCTGCCGCTGGTGTTCCTGGTGGCGCTGTTGGTCACGTTGATTCCGACCACCATCGGCGGTTTGCTGTCGGCCATCGGTATCGCCGGGATGGATCGCCTGGTGCGCCTGAACGTGATCGCCAAGTCCGGTCGTGCGGTGGAAGCGGCGGGGGACGTGCACGTCCTGCTGCTGGACAAGACCGGTACCATCACCTTCGGTAACCGTCGTTGCACAGCGGTCTATGCCGCTCCGGGCGTCACTGCCAAGGAACTGGCTGAAGGTGCGTTGTTTGCCTCGCTGGCCGACGACACCGCTGAAGGCAAGTCGATCGTCGAGTACCTGCGCGGCACTCATCCGCAACCGGAACCGTCCGCCGAGGTGCTGACAGCCGTACCGTTCAGTGCCGAAACCCGCCTGTCCGGTGTCGACTATCAAGGGCGCGTGTACCGCAAGGGCGCGGTGGATTCGCTGCTGGCGTTCGTCGGCCTCAAGCGGGCTGATCTGGCTGCCCCCTTGTCCCGTGAAATCGACAGGATCGCGCAAAGTGGCGGCACCCCGTTGCTGGTGTGTGCCGACGGTAAATTACTGGGTGCGATCCACCTCAAGGACGTGGTCAAGCCCGGCATCCGCGAGCGTTTCGCCGAGCTGCGCAAGCTGGGGATCCGCACCGTCATGGTCACCGGCGACAACCCGTTGACCGCCGCTGCCATCGCCGCCGAAGCGGGTGTGGATGACGTGCTGGCCGAGGCCACGCCGGAGAAAAAACTGGCGCGCATTCGTCACGAGCAAAACGACGGTCGCCTGGTCGCGATGTGTGGCGACGGCGCCAACGACGCCCCGGCGCTGGCTCAAGCGGACGTCGGCATGGCGATGAATGACGGCACGCAAGCGGCACGTGAAGCCGCGAACATGGTCGATCTCGACAGCGACCCGACCAAGCTGTTGGACGTGGTGCAGATCGGCAAGGAATTGCTGGTCACCCGCGGTGCGCTGACGACCTTTTCCATCGCCAACGACGTGGCCAAGTACTTCGCGATCCTGCCGGCGCTGTTCGCCGCGATCTACCCGCAACTGGGCGTGCTCAACGTGATGCACCTGAGCAGTCCGCAGAGCGCGATTCTCTCGGCGATCGTGTTCAACGCCTTGATCATTGTGGTGCTGATTCCACTGGCATTGCGCGGTGTGCGCGTGCAGGCGGCGAGTGCGGCGGCGTTGTTGCGACGCAATCTGCTGATCTACGGCCTGGGCGGGATCCTGGTGCCGTTCGTGGGCATCAAGGCGATCGACATGCTGTTGACGGCGTTGCATCTGGTTTGACTGCCCTCTGTAGGAGCGAGCTTGCTCGCGATGGGCGTTAACGATAACGCGCCCTTTCTGACAAAGCGCGGCGCCTTCAGATCCATCGCGAGCAAGCTCGCTCCCACAGGATTTTCATGTGAATTCGAGGATTTTGAAATGTCCACATTGATACGCCCGGCCCTGAGCCTGCTGGTCCTGATGACGCTGATCACCGGCGTCGCCTATCCACTGGTGGTCACTGGCGTGGCCCAGGTTGCGTTCCCGGATCAGGCCAACGGTAGCCTGGTGCGTGATGCCGACGGCAAGGTCCGCGGTTCCTCGCTGATCGCCCAGGACTTCGTTGGCGACGCCTGGTTCCACCCACGGCCTTCCGCCGGTGCCTTTGCCACGGTGTCGAGCAGCGCCAGCAACCTGTCGCCGAGCAACCCGGCGCTGGCAACGCGGGTGATCGACGATGCCACCAAACTGTTTGTGCCAGGCCAGGGGCCGGTGCCATTGGCGCTGGTCACGACGTCCGGCAGCGGCCTCGATCCGCACTTGCCACCGGCGGCGATTGCCTATCAACTGGCGCGAGTCGCGGCGGCGCGCAATCTACCGGTAGCGACCCTGCAACAACTGCTGGATGCCCACATCGAGCAGCCGTTGGTAGGCCCGCCGGTGGTGAATGTGCTTGAGTTGAATCTGGCGCTGGAAAACCTGTAGATCGGCGGCGCAGCCATTCGCGAGCAGGCTCGCTCCCACAGGAGTACGCATTCCAAATGTGGGAGCGAGCCTGCTCGCGATGACGGCCTCACAATCACCACAACAACATCTGAAAAAAGAGATTCCCAAGCATGAGCAACTCCGGCCGCGCCGACGCGCTGTTAGCAGACCTGCCCCGCGATGGCCGTGGCCGCCTCAAGGTCTTTCTCGGCGCCGCGCCGGGGGTGGGCAAGACTTACGCCATGCTGCAGGCGGCCCACATCCAGCTGCGCCAAGGGGTGAAGGTCATGGCCGGCGTCGTCGAAACCCACGGCCGGGCCGAAACCGAAGCACTGCTCGGCGGTTTGCCGCAGCAGCCGTTGGTGCGCTCGGAGTACCGGGGCGTGTTGCTTGAAGAAATGGATCTCGACGGACTGATCAAAGCCAAACCAAAACTGGTGCTGGTCGACGAACTGGCACACACCAACGCCCCCGGCAGCCGTCACGAAAAACGCTGGCAGGACATTCAGGAACTGCTCGCCGCCGGCATCGACGTGTACACCACGGTCAACGTCCAGCATCTGGAAAGCCTCAACGACCAGGTACGCGGCATCACTGGCGTGCAGGTCCGCGAAACCCTGCCGGACTGGGTGTTGCAGGAAGCCTACGAACTGCTGCTGATCGACTTGCCGCCACGGGAACTGCTCGAGCGATTGCGCGACGGCAAGGTCTATGTACCGGAACAGGCGCGGGCGGCCATCGACGCGTTCTTTTCCCAGACCAACCTCACGGCCCTACGCGAACTGGCGATGCAAACCGCGGCGGCTCAGGTCGATAACGATCTGGCCCAGGGTTATCGCCAACTCGGTCAAGCGGCACCGGCCGTGCGCGGGCGTTTGCTGGTGGGGGTCGATGGCGATGCCCAGGCGGAGCGTCTGGTACGCCATGCCAGCCGCGTGGCCCAGCGGCGGCACCTGCCCTGGAGCCTGGTGCATGTGGACAACGGCAGCGTGCGTGACGAACAGTCGCGCCTGCGCCTGCAAAGTGCCCAGCAACTGGCCGAACGCCTGGGTGGCGAAGTGGTGTTGCTGCGCGCCGGTGAGGTGGCGAAAACCCTGATCCAGCATGCCGCCGAGCGGCGTGCCAGCCTGGTGCTGGTCGGCCAGTCCCGGCCGAGATTGCGTCGTCGCCTGTTCGGTGGCGGGCTGGCGGCGCGCCTGTTGCGCAATGCGCGCGGACTGGAAATCAATGTGCTCGATAGCGATCACGCACAGCATCGGCCTCATCAGCGGTCGATGGGGGCGCTGGTCTGGTTCGATTACGCGTTGGCCGTGGTCGCGACGATTCTGGCCAGCGCCCTGGCTTGGGCCGTGGCGAGTGTTCTGCCGCTGCCGAACATCTCGCTGGTGTTCCTCGCCGCCGTGCTGCTGGTGGCTGTGCGCAGCAGTCTCGGGCCGGCGCTGGCCTGTGCGGCGCTGTCGTTTCTGACCTACGACTTTCTGTTCATTCCGCCGAATTTTTCTTTCAGCATCCAGCGCGAAGAAGACGTGCTGACCTTGTTGTTCTTCCTGCTGATGGCGGCCCTCACGGGCAACCTCGCGGCGCGCCAGCGCAGGCAATTGCAGGCCCTGCGCGATACCCAGGAAGAGACTACCGAACTGCTCGACCTGTCGCGCAAACTGACCGCCGCCACCGATCGCCAGGCCGTGGTCAGCGCGGCCGCCCAGCACCTCAACGGTTGGAGCGACGTGCAACTGTGTCTACTCAACCGCGATGGGCAAAACGGCTGGAAAGTCGAAACCGGTGGCCCGCTGGAGTTCACCGAAGCCGAACGCGCTGCCGCCGACTGGGCTTGGCAGCACGACCAACCGGCGGGTGCGGGCACTGGCACCTTGCCGTTCGGCCGCTGGTGGTGGTGGCCGTTATCGGTGGAGGACGGCCCGCTGGCGTTGCTCGGTGTCTGCGCCAGGGAAGGCCAGACCCTGAGCGGCCAGCGCCGCCGCTTGTTGACCGCGCTGAGCCAGCCGCTGGCCCAGGCGCTGGCCCGGGCGCAACTGGCCGATGACCTGGAAGCGGCGCGGCTGCACGGTGAAACCGAGCAACTGCGCAGTGCCTTGCTGGCTTCGGTGTCCCATGATTTGCGTACACCGTTGACGTCCATGCGCGGCAGTATCGACAGCCTGTTGGCCCTGGGCGAAGCGATCCCGCTGGAGGACCGGCGTGAGTTGCTCGAAGGTACTCGCGATGAAGCCGAGCGCCTTGATCGTTATATCCAGAATCTGCTCGACATGACCCGCCTCGGCCACGGTGCCCTGAAGTTGGCGCGGGACTGGGTGTCGCCGGCGGATATCGTCGGCAGCGCGCTCAATCGCTTGCGCGCGGTACTCGCGTCGCTGCAGGTCAGCACCGAAGTGCCGGCGGATTTGCCGCTGCTGTTCGTCCATGCCGCGCTGATCGAACAGGCACTGATCAACGTGATGGAAAACGCTGCGCGGTTTTCGCCACCCCGCGGGCGTTTACAACTACGCGCCGGGGCCGATGACAGTGAGTTGTTTTTCTCGGTCAGCGATGAGGGACCGGGGATTCCGGAGGAGGAGCGGGCGAAGATTTTCGACATGTTCTACACCGCGGCGCGAGGTGATCGTGGCGGGCAGGGCACCGGACTGGGGCTGGCGATCTGTCAGGGCATGGTCGGTGCCCATGGCGGGCACATCAGCGTCGCCGACGGCATCGACGGGCGCGGTACCTGCATCACGTTGCACCTGCCGCTACAGGCTCAGCCCGGATACGAGAGTGAAGCCTGATCGTGCATGCGCTACTCTCTTGCCACTTCTAAGTGTTGATGTGAACTCATGAGCCAGACTGCGACCATCCTGGTCATCGACGACGAACCGCAGATCCGCAAATTCCTGCGCATCAGCCTCGCTTCCCAGGGTTACAAAGTGCTGGAGGCCGGCACCGGCAGTGAAGGATTGGCCCAGGCTGCGTTGAACAAGCCGGACTTGTTGGTGCTCGACCTCGGCTTGCCCGACATGGACGGCCAACAGGTGCTGCGCGATTTTCGCGAGTGGTCGACGGTGCCGGTGCTGGTGCTCTCGGTGCGTGCCAGTGAAGGGCAGAAAGTCGAGGCCCTGGATGGTGGCGCCAATGACTACGTGACCAAGCCCTTCGGCATTCAGGAATTCCTGGCGCGGATTCGTGCGCTGTTGCGCCAGGCAACCGTCGGCGAGGTCCCGCAAGCCGCGCTGAGCTTCGGTCCATTGACGGTCGACCTGGCGTATCGCCGGGTGCTGCTCGACGGCATCGAAGTCGCGCTGACCCGCAAGGAGTACGCCGTGCTCGCGCAACTGGCGCGGCATCCCGGGCGGGTTATCACCCAGCAGCAATTGCTCAAGGACATCTGGGGGCCGACGCACACCGAAGACACGCACTACCTGCGCATCGTGGTCGGGCACCTGCGCCAGAAACTGGCGGATGATCCGACCCGACCCAGGTTCATCGTCACAGAGGCTGGGGTGGGGTATCGGTTGTTGAGTGAATAGTTTTGAAAATTTGTGGTGACTGATCCGGCCCCTTCGCGAGCAAGCTCGCTCCCACAGGGTTAGCGGCGTACACAGGATTTGTGATCGACGCGGTCATTGTGGGAGCGGGCTTGCCCGCGATGAGGCCCTTACATTCACTCGAGAACTTTCAGGCTTTCAGTTCTGCTCCTTCTCATACCGGTCCAGCGTATCCCGCGCAATCTCCCTTCCCAGTGCGATCAGCTCCGGCGCCTTGTAGAACTCGAAAAACCGGCACACGCGCTTGGGCACGTTGATCAGGATGTCCGGCGGATATCCGGCAATCTTGTACTGCGCCAGCGATGTCTGCATCACCTCGAAACTCTGGTTGATCAAGTCCAGCAAGGACGCCGGTCCGACGTTGTCGATGATGAACGAACCGGTGGCGGAGCGCGGTGCGCCACTGGATTCCGGCGCCGCCGCGGGTTGCTGGGCTTCAGGCTCGGCGGATTCGATCCACGGATTGAAATCTGCGCCTTCGGCCCTCAGGGCTTCCTGCTCGAGGATCAACAATTGCTCGGCCTGTTTGCGGCGGAACGGCAGCTTCGAGCCCAGAGAGTTGATCAGGCTGTCGAAGCGGGTCTTGAAGGCGGCGGGACGCTGGATGACCGGCAATTGATAGTGGCGCTGGTTGGTGGAGTTGAGGTTGACCGCGATGATCAAGTCGCAATGGCTCGACACCACCGGCACGATCGGCAGCGGGTTGAGAATGCCGCCATCGACCAGCATGCGGTTGCCCTGCATCACCGGGGTGAACAGGCTGGGAATCGCTGCCGAGGCGCGCATCGCCTGGTGCAGGCAACCTTCCTGGAACCAGATTTCCTGCTGGTTGGTCAGGTCGGCGGCAACGGCGGTGTAGGGGATGCGCAAGTCTTCGATGTTGATCTCGCCGACGATCTTGCGGATCTGCCCGAACACCTTCTCGCCACGAATCGCCCCCAGGCGAAAACTGACGTCCACCAGGCGCAACACGTCGAGATAATCCAGGCTCTCGATCCAGTCGCGGTACTCATCGAGTTTGCCGGCGGCGTAGATCCCGCCCACCACCGCGCCCATGGAGCAACCGGCGATACAGGCAATGTCATAGCCGCGCCGTTCGATCTCTTCAATGACCCCGATATGTGCATAACCCCGGGCCCCACCCGAGCCCAATACCAGTGCGACACGCTTTTTCATCAATCGCCCTCGTTTTAATGGTTCAACAATGCACCCATCGAGGGTCATGCTTCAATCGCCATGGTCGCTCGATGAAGCAGGAGCGTCGTATTTTCGACACTCCATGGCGGCACAGGGTTGTTCTCGTCAGCGCTATAGTTCGCACGGCGGACCAACGGCACTTTTGCGTCGCCGCACCGTCTTACCTGCATGACTGTTGACCTATCTTTGAGGAGTGAGTGATGAAAGCCTGGATCTGTGTGCCATTGATTGCCCTGGCGCTCGCCGGTTGTGCCGGCAAAACCGCTTATCGCGACAGTTGCGGAAGTGGCCTGGATGCGGCCTGGCATGAACTGGACCTGGCCAAAGCCGAAGGTTTCGCCGGGACGGTCAGCTACTCCAAGGCCCTGTCGCTGTTGACCGCCGCCAAGACCCAGCAGCAATTCGAGGGGTTCGAAGGCTGCACCAAAAAAGCCGAGAAGGCTCGTTTCTATATTCGTGAATCGCGCGCGGGGCGTTGAAAACACTGCTACTCCTGTAGGAGCTGGCTTGCCGGCGATAGGCTCTCGAATGTTACCGTGGCCTGATATCGCCATCGCTGGCAAGCCAGCTCCTACAGGTGACGCATGGCGCTGTTTACGGAGCAAACCCTCATGATCGATCGGTTGGTGGCCCGCGTTCTGGGCCTGGAAGTTCGTGTGTTGGCCTGTCAGGCCCGCTTGAAAGAGCGTACTGACCCTGAAGCGTTACACGATCTGCGCACTACCGTGCGGCGGTTGCGCAGCCTGTTGCGGCCTTTGCGCGAGTTGCCGGGTGTCGAACAACTGGAAGCGGCCGCCTCACGGGTGGGTGATCTGACCACGCCATTGCGTGATCGTGAAGTGTTGGCGGCTTATCTGCTCGAGCATGGCCAACCTCAAGCTGCACAGTGGCGCATGGCGCAAATGGCCGAGGCCTATCCGGCCGTGGCGGCCAGTACCGAACTCGCGCAATTGCTGATCGTCCTCGATGCGTTTCCGCGTTTTCTACGGGCTGCCCAGCGCCAGGGGTTGCTCAAGGGCTTGCGCAAACTCATCGAAAAACGCCTGGGCAAACAGTGGCAAAAACTCAACAAGGCACTGCACGACCCCGCCCACGACCGCCATCGGCTGCGCCTGCTGATCAAGCGTGTGCGCTACGGCATCGATGCTTACCCCGAGCTGGACCGTTTGCCGAAAGCGGCCATGCCCCGGTTGAAATCGGCCCAAGGGGCGCTGGGTGACTGGCACGATTGCCTGCAATGGCTGGCCATGGCCGAACAGGAAGCGGATTTGCAGCCCTGTGTTGCCGTGTGGCAAGCCACCATGGCCGAGGCCGAAAGCCGTGCGGACCGGGTGCTGGAAAAACTCGGCAAGGCCTGTTTCAAATCCTGAAAACACCGCAGATCCATTGTAGGCACGAGCCTTGTGCGGCTCATCTGTCAGTCAATTTGGCCGGAATGGGTGCTGTATAGCCTGCTCCGGCTGGGTAAGATCCCTTCATCCTTTTTCGCCCGCTGAGGTTTGCATGCGTTTTTCCGAACTGCTCGACGCTGTCCGTAGCCACCCGCAGGAACTGTCTGTCCCGGCCTCCTGGGCCCAGGGGCGCGCCAGTTTCGGTGGCCTGGTGGCCGCCTTGCAGTACGAAGCCATGCGTGCCCGGGTGCCGGCGGATCGCCCGGTGCGCTCGTTGGCAATCACCTTTGTCGGCCCGGTCGAGCCTGAGGTTGCGGTCAGTTTTGAAGTCGACGTCTTGCGCGAAGGCAAGGCCGTCAGCCAGGTGTTGGGCCGGGTGATGCAGAAGGGGCAGGTGGTGACGTTGATCCAGGGCAGCTTTGGTGCCTCACGTCCCTCGGAAGTGGCGGTGACCGCTGAACCGGCACCTGAAATGAAGCACTGGGACGAGTGCCAGGAATTACCCTTTATCGAAGGTGTCATCCCGGAGTTCATGCGGCATCTGGCGATGCGCTGGAGTGTCGGCGGGCTGCCCTTCAGCGGCAGCACATCGCGGCAAATGGGTGGCTGGGTGCGTTTGCGCGGCGATGTGAAAGAAGAAGCCATCAGCGAGGCGCACATCCTGGCCCTGGTAGACGCCTGGCCGCCGGCCCTGATGCCGTTTCTGAAAAAGCCGGCGATGGGCAGCACGCTGACCTGGACCATCGAATTCGTGCAGCCGCTGCTGCAATTGAACACCCTGCAATGGTGCAAATACCTCGTCGAGACCGAGCACGCCGCCGACGGTTACGGGCATGCCGCCGCGAAAATGTGGAGCGCCGACGGCCGGTTGATCGCCATGAGCCGGCAGACGGTGACGGTATTCGCCTGACTCAGTGACGGCGGTGGCGCTCACGCCAGGCGCGCCACCAGCCACCGCTGAGGAAGAACCGCGGAAAAGTCAGGAACTGTTCGACCAACAGGCGCGATATTGCATCCTTGCGGTCATCGAACGGCTCGGCAGCTTGCGTCTCCATGCTGTGGCCGTGGCGTTGCAAGGCCAACGCTGCAATCACGCCGATCACGCCGATGGCGATGTTCGAAAGGGTCAGGCTGAACACTCCGGACACAATCAGCAGAAACGCCACGATGAACAGCGGCACCGCGATCAGGTGCAACACCAGATTGGTCGGGTGCTGGTGATTGTTCGGGTACGCTCGCCATTGCCAGGCGGGAAGGTTGGGGTGACGCTTGCCCATGATGCTGATCCTCGATCCATGTTCAATACATGTGATTAAGAATAGGCCCGGTCAATGCTGGCCGCGAATCAAGGCTGGCTATTGGCTTGATAGGTGACATGACTGGAATTGATGGTGTCGGTTCTGACGCCTTCGCGAGCAGGCTCGCTCCCACATTGATCTTCGGTGACCATATGATTCCGGGCATACATAGATCCCATGTGGGAGCGAGCCTGCTCGCGAAAGGGCCCTCAAAGCTTGAGCTGACCTATCGCCTTGCTCAACTCCCCAGCCAACGCCGCCAACTCATTGCTGGTATTCGCCGAGGTCACCGTCTGCTGCACCGTGTTCTCGGTCACGTCACGGATGCTCACCACCGCCCGGTTCATCTCTTCCGCCACCTGGCTCTGCTGCTCGGCCGCTACCGCGATCTGCGTATTGCTTTCACGCATCTGCGCCACCGCGCCGGTGATTTCGGCCAATGCCGCGCCGGCCTCTTGCGCCTGTTGCACGCAATCGTCGGCCTTGAGCGAGCTCTCCTGCATGAAGTCCACGGCGTCCCGCGTGCCGGCCTGCAACGCGCAGACCATCAGGGTGATTTCGTCCGTCGAGGCCTGCACGCGTTTGGCAAGGTTGCGCACTTCATCGGCAACTACCGCAAAGCCGCGACCCATTTCGCCGGCCCGGGCCGCTTCGATGGCGGCGTTCAGTGCCAGCAGGTTGGTTTGCTCGGCGATGCTGTGAATCACGTTGACCACACCATTGATCTTCTGGCTGTCCTCGGCCAGGCGTTGAATCATCTCGGCGGTCTGCTGGACGCCGGTGGACAGTCCGGCAATCGAACGCTGCACCCGGTTCACGACCTCCTGCCCGCTGCCGGCCAGGGTGTCGGCCGATTGTGAAAGGTCTCGGGTGGCGCCCGCGTGTTGGGCAATGTGATAGACCGTGGCGGTCATTTCATTGATCGCCGTGGCGGCCTGATCGGTTTCGCTCTGCTGGCCGAGCATGCCGTGACGCACTTCATTCATGCTCGCCGCCAGCCGCGCGGCACCGTCATCCAGTTGCCGGGCGGTACTGGCAACGGTGTTGACCACCCTTAGATAACCGGCCTGCATGGCGTTGAAGGCATTGGCCATTTGCCCGACCTCGTCGCTGCAAGCCAATGGCACGCGGGCCGACAGGTCGCCGGTTTTCTCCACGTGCAGCATGACGTCCTTCAAGGTGTTGAGCTGGCTGAGCAGGAAGCGGATCAACAGCTGCGATGCGCCGAGCATCGCCAGCATCAGGATGAACACCGCCAGCGCGTAGTGGCTGAAGCGCTCGCTGAACACCTGGCCCAGGCTTGGACCGTGGGCAATCACGGCGACCCGCTGGCCGTCGGCGCGCGCGAACACTTCGGCACCCATCAACGGATTGTCACCGAACAGCGGCATCGAGTTGATCTCGACCCAGCCGTTTGCGTGGGTGAGTTCCGGCATGGGTTGCCCGTTCAACGACGGAGTCTGTGCGCGATCGAACGTCAGCAGGTTATTGGTCTGGGGCAGAGGCTGCCCGGCAGGCCAGTCGAGCAGCAATCGCGCTTGCGCCTGAGCCGAGGCTTGGGACGCATCAGCGCGGGCCTGTTGCTCGAGGTGGACGGCGTACAGCACCAACAGCAGCGTGGTGACGAAGGCGACGGCATTGACCGCCCAGAATTTGTATTTCAGCGAGATATTGCTAAGCCAGGCACCCATGGAGGTCTTCTCTGATAGCGGAAACAGTTTTGGCAAGGTGCCATTATTGTGCCGCTACTCAGGTAGTCGACTCTTGATGCAGATCAACTTCAAACCTGTGGGGTTTATGGTGATCAGGAGATCATCGGCAGGCCATAAAACGCCCGCGCACAGGCTGTTGTGTGCGCCGCCAGATCCTCCTGGCTTTCCCCGCGATGCAATGCTACTTCGCGCAATACTTCGGTCAGGTACGCCGGTTCGTTTCGCCCGTTTTTCGGCTTGGGGCGCAGGCTGCGTGGCAGCAGATAGGGTGCATCGCTCTCGAGCATCAGGCGTCCACGCTTGATCTCCTTGACCAGCGGATGCAAATGCGTGCCCCGGCGCTCGTCGCAGATCCAGCCGGTAATGCCGATGTGCAAGTCCAGGTCTAGATAACTGAACAGAGCCTTCTGCTCGCCAGTGAAGCAGTGCACCACGGCGGCCGGCAACCGGTCGCGGAAGTCGCGCAGGATCTCCAGCAAACGCTGGCTGGCGTCGCGTTCGTGCAGAAACACCGGCAGTTGCAACTCAACGGCCATGGCCAGATGTTCTTCGAGGACCTTTTCCTGCTGCGCACGCGGGGAGAAGTCACGGTTGAAATCCAGCCCGCATTCGCCCACGGCCACCACGTTCGGCTCCTTGAGCAAGCTGCGCAAACCTCGGGCGCTGTCGGCGTTCCAGTCGCTGGCGCAGTGAGGGTGGATACCGGCAGTTGAGAACAGGCGCTGGGCGCTTTCGTCCAGTTGTCGGCACAGCTCAAGGGCCTGTTCACTGCCCTCGACACTGGTGCCGGTCAGCACCAGTTGGCACACGCCGGCCGCGTAGGCGCGGTCGAGCACGGCCTGGTGTTTGTCGGCAAAACTGGCGTTGGTCAGGTTGACGCCGATATCGATGAGTTGCATGGTGCTACCTCGGCTCAAAGGCCGGAAAGCATATCAGAGCTACGGATTTATAAGAAAAGCCAAGAACTACAACGAGTTAACGCTGTCTCTTGAGCCTCGGGACGGGCCGGGTTGGTAGTTTCGCCATCATTGTGCCAGTCTTTCGCACGTTGTCAGCGCCGTGGGCGCTCTGTTTTGTTGCTGTGCTTGATGCCATTCATCATTGAAGCGCGCCTCATATTCTTTCCGGAGAGCGGATGATTCGTCCCTCGGTTTTGCTACTGCTGTGCTGTTCGCTGCTACTGCCGATGACGGCGGTTGCGCGGCTGCCCGGGCCGCTGCAAGCCGTACCGGCCAGCCAGGTGCGCGACCTTGCGCAAATCCGCAGCAGTCGAGTGCTGCGGGTGCTGGTCAACCAGAGCCGCAACAGTTCCGGCGAAGTCCAGGGGCAGGCGATCGGGGTTGAATACCATCGCCTGAGAGCGTTCGAGCAATACCTCAACGGCCATGCCCGTGACGGGCAGGAAATCACCCTCAAAATCATTCCCAAGGCCAAGGATCAACTGCTCGGCGCATTGCAGCGCGGGGAGGGCGACCTGGTGGCGCCAGGCGAGTTGCTCGATCTGCAACCAGGCTTCGCCGTCAGCACCAGTGAGCCGATCGCCAGCAACATTCCGTTGGTCCTGGTCGGTATCAAGGGCGAACGCCGCTACAGCAAACTTGAACAGCTTTCCGGCAAGACCCTGGCGTTACCGGCCGGCAGCGCCGCCGGGGATGCCGTCAGCCAGATCAATCAAAAGCTTGCCCTGCACAAACTGCCACCGGTCACAATCGAATGGGTCGATCCGAGCCTTGCCGTCGAGGATGTGCTGGAGATGGTGCAGGGCGGCATCTTCCACCTGACCATCGTCGAGCAGCCGATTGCCGAACGCTGGGGCAAGATCCTGCCCAAATTGCGTGTGGACAAACAGGTAGTCATCAGTGATCCGGGAGAGGAATTCTGGTTCGTGCGCCGTGATGCCTCGATGCTGCGTGCCAGCATCGATCGCTTCCTCACCGTCTACAAAAAACCGTCGGATCAGGATGCCGCATTCCTGCGGATCTATCGGCGTCTCTACCAAGTGCATTACCCATTGGCCAAGGCGGACCGCCAGCGCCTGGAAAAACTTCGCCCGGTGCTGCAGAAACACGCCGATGCCCAAGGCATGGACTGGCTCAACCTGGCGGCGCTGGCGTTCAAGGAATCAGCGTTGCAGCCCACCGCCCGCAGTGGCGGTGGCCCGACCGGCCTGATGCAGATCACGCCTGCTGCTGCGCAGCGGGTGGGGGTCAACAATTTTCAGGAGCTTGATGGCAATGTGCAGGCCGGGGCCAAGTACCTGGCGATGATCCGGCGCAAGTTCTTTGCCAGCCCGAAACTCAACGAGCGCGAACGCATGGCCTTCGTGCTGGCGGCCTACAACATCGGGCCGGAGCGGGTTCAGGGCATGCGCGCCGAAGCGCGGCGGCGCGGTTTGAATCCCAACCAGTGGTTCTTCCAGGTCGAACGCGTTGCCTTGGAGCAGGTGGGTATGGGGCCTGTCAGCTATGTTAATAGTGTGAACAAGTATTACCTGGCGTTCGATCGGGAGCGGGAGTCGTTGGAGCCCCAGGGACAAAAGGTCGTTTCGCGTAAATGATCAACTTATCTGATTGTTATGGCGGGTTTTTTGCGCTTTTAACATACGGTTTACTGATTAATATAGCGGCCAACCAACACACAAGGAATGAAACAGCATGAGCACTCTGATCAACAAGGTACTGTTCACCCGCGCCGGCTACGGCCTGACCGTACTGCGCATCGTTGTCGGCATTGTCTTCGCCGCTCACGGCTCGCAGAAACTCTTCGGGGCATTCGGCGGCCATGGCCTGGCCGGAACCGCGCAGTACATGGAAAGCCTCGGGTTGACACCGGGTTACCTGATGGCGGCACTGGCGGGCGGCACCGAATTCTTCGCCGGCCTGGCCTTGATCGTCGGCCTGTTGGCTCGCCCAGCCGCCCTGGGCCTGACCTTCCTGTCGCTGGTCGCGATTTTCACGGTGCACATCAGCAATGGCCTGTTCATGGCCAACAACGGTTATGAATTCGCCCTGGCGTTGCTCGGTGGCAGTATCGCGGTATTGATCGAAGGCGCGGGCAAACTGTCGGCGGACCGTGTCATCGCCGGTTGACCGCTCTGGCTCAACGAAAAGGCCCGCATTGTGCGGGCCTTTTTTGTTGCGCGTCATTCTTGACACTCTCCGGTCAGCTTCTCTAGGATGTTGTCCATGCGCCGATTTAAACAGCTACTTGCGGGGCGCCAGGTGACTCATCCAGTTGCCGATAGAAGCCGGAACGGGCTTCGAAATACCGCTAAAGCGCTGGTTCGGTGTTGCCTCTCACCTGCCATGCAGACTTTTGAGGCAGAGACACGACACAATGAATGCACTAAACCCCGTTGTACGTCCCGCGCCGATCACGGCACATCTCACCCAGCGCAATCCAAAAATCCTGCTTGGCGGTAAACATCAGCCGACGCTCTTGCGTTATCTCGATGGCTGGCCACGTCGTACCGGCGGCCCCGCTGCTTTCCTGATCCAGTTTGTCGAAGACGGTGAGTCGCTCGCCCGTTTTGCCGACGACAGTTTCGACCTGGCGGTGATTCAATCCCCCAGCCTCGAAGACGCGCCCGAAGTGATCAGGCAACTGACCCGCGTGGCCCGGCAAGGGCTGATCACCCGCGGTTGAATTTTACGGATAGTCGATCGCAACGATATAAACACACTGCTCACCGGTCGGTGTCTGCACCCGGACTTCGGCGTCCAGCGCCTTGCCGATCAGGGCCCGGGCCAACGGCGAATCAATGCTGA
The DNA here is from genome assembly GCF_054668285.1 of Pseudomonas sp. S2_H10. Lineage (NCBI taxonomy): Bacteria > Pseudomonadati > Pseudomonadota > Gammaproteobacteria > Pseudomonadales > Pseudomonadaceae > Pseudomonas > Pseudomonas sp. S2_H10. The sequence continues at coordinate 1,922,193 of NZ_CP162754.1, read as the reverse complement.
TCAGGCCGAGCTTGAGGTCCAGTTCATCCGGCCCGACGATGCGGTAGCGCGACTCTTTGCCGTCCTCGTCTTCGATCGTGACCCAGGCGCCGAAGTAGACCTTGTTCGGATCGCTGGGTTTTTCGCTGACGACCTTCAGCGCCTCCAGGCGTTTGGTGAGAAAACGCACGCGGCTGTCGATCTCTCGCAGCATCTTTTTGCCGTAGGTGTATTCGGCGTTCTCCGAGCGATCACCCTGGGCGGCGGCTTCGCTGACAGCCTGGGTCACCTGGGGTCGGCGTACATGCCACAGTTCATGGAACTCGGCACGCATCCGCGCTTCACCTTCAGGGGTGATCAGCGCGGTGCCGGCGGTGCGGGGAGGGCGATAACGGCTCATGGCAACTTCTTGTGGTGGCGACGGCTGGAGTCTATCAACCCTCGCGCAAGACTGTCAGCGGGCTGGCGTTCAATGCCCGACGGGTGCCGAACACCCCGGCACCACCGATCAGCACGGCGCCCAGCAGTGGCAGCAGCAACAGCCAGGGATGCGGATGCCATGGCAGGTCAAAGGCATAACGGTAGAGCACCAGGCTCACCAGTTCCGATCCCAATGCCGCCAGCAAACCGCTGACCGCACCGAGCAAGCCGAACTCGATACGCCGCGCCTTCACCAGTAATTGTCGTTCGGCCCCCAGCGCTCGCAGTAGTGCGCCCTGGCGAATGCGTTCGTCCAGTGTCGCCTGCAGACCGGAAAACAGCACGGCCATCCCTGCCGCCAACACAAACAACAGCACGTATTCCACCGCCAGGGTGACCTGGGCGAGGATGCTGCGCAGTTGCTCCAGCAAGGCTTCGACCTGCAGGATCGTTACCGCCGGGAAGGCACGGGACAGCTCGACAATTTGTGGGTCATGACCGGGTGCCAGGTAAAAACTGGTCAGGTAGGTCGCCGGCAGATCCTTCAGGGTGCCAGGCTGGAAGATCATGAAGAAGTTCGGCTGGAAGTTGTCCCAGTTGATCTCCCGCAGGCTGGTGACTTTCGCCTCGCGATTGACCCCGCCAACGCTGAAAACCAGATGGTCGCCGAGCTTGAGCTTCAGGCTTTCGGCGACCTTGCCTTCCACCGACACACCGGGAATATCGTCCAGCGCTTGCTGGTTCCACCAATTGCCGGCCGTGAGTTTGTTGCCCGCTGGCAGGTCCGCCGCCCAGGTCAGGCTCAGGTCGCGCTGGATGGCCCGATCCCCGGCTGATTCCTTGGTGACGATTTGCTGCACCGGTTCGCCGTTGATGCTGATCAGGCGGCCCGGGACTACCGGGTACAAGGGTGCCGATTTTGCCGACACCGTGATCAGGTGATCGGTGAAGGCCTGTTTATCCGCAGGCAGGATGTTCAGGGCGAAGTAGTTGGGAGCGTTTTTCGGCAACTGGTTTTGCCAGGTATCCAGCAACTCACCGCGCAGCAGCGCAATCAGCGCCATCGACAGCAGAATCAGGCCGAACGCCAGGGACTGGCCCGCGGCAGCGAGCGGGTGACGCAGCAATTGGCCGAGTCCCAGGCGCCAGGGCAAGGATGCACGGGCGAGCATGCGCCGCAGACTCTTCAACAGCAGCAGCAACAAACCGCCCAGCACCAGCGCTGCAATCACGCCGCCGCCGAGCAGGGCAAAGGTCAGCACCAGGTCCAGGCTCAGGCGCCACATGATCAGGCCGAGCGCGCCCAACGCCGCGCCGTAGACCATCCAGGTGCTGGATGGGATCGGCAGCATGTCCCGCCGCAATACGCGCAATGGCGGAACCCGGCCCAGGGCCGCCAGCGGCGGCAAGGCGAAACCGGCCAGTGCGACCAGGCCGGTGCCGATCCCGGCAATGGCCGGAAACAACCCACCCGGAGGTACGTCGGTCGGCAGCAAGTCATGCAGCAGGGCAAACAACCCAAGCTGTGCCAGCCAGCCGAGGAGGGCGCCGCTGATGCTGGCGAGCAATCCGAGGACGGTCAGTTGCAGGCTGAACAGCGCCAGGGTTTCCCGGCGCGACAAGCCGAGACAGCGCAGCAACGCACTGGCATCGAAGCGGCGGGTGGCGAAGCGGGTTGCCGACAGCGCCACCGCTACGCCGCAGAGCAATACCGCCACCAGGCTGGCCATGTTCAAGTAGCGCTCTGCCTTGCCCAAGGCACCGCCGATCTGTCGGTTGCCGTCGCGGGCATCCTGCAAGCGTTGGTTGGCGGCGAGTCCCGGCTTGATCAGTTGCCGATAGGTTTCCAGAGCCTCGGCATTGCCACGCCAGAGCTCGCGATAGCTGACACGACTGCCGGGTTGCACCACGCCGGTGGCCACAAGATCGCCGAGGTTGATCAGCACCCGTGGCGTCAGGCTGTAGAAATTGCCGGCGCGGTCGGGTTCGTACGTCAGCACCCGCGCCAGTTTCAGGGTTTTCATGCCGACATCGATGCTGTCGCCGATCTTCAGGTCCAGGGCGGTCAGCAGTCGTGCCTCGACCCAGGCTTCACCGGGTTTCGGTCCTCCCCGGGTTGCTCCACGGCGAAGGGCGCGGGTGCGCTTTTCAGTTCGCCGCGTAGCGGATAAGTGTCATCGGCTGCCTTGATGCTCGACAGCTGGATGCCGTTGTCGGTGGCGATGACGCTGGAAAATTCCACGACTTGCGCGTGTTGCAGACCCAGTTCGGTGCCGCTTTTTATTTGCTCCGGGCGCGCTGGCGAACTGCCCTCGAGCAGCAGGTCGGCACCGAGGAACTCGGTGGCGCGCAGCATCATGGCGCCGTTCAGGCGGGCGCCGAAGTAACCGATGGCGGTGCTGGCGGCGACTGCCACCAGCAAGGCAAAAAACAACACGCGCAATTCGCCGGCGCGGGCGTCGCGCAGCAATTGGCGGATGGCGAGACTGAACAGGCGCAACAGCGGCAAGCGTGCCATCAAGGCTCCAGAGGGGCGACCAGCAGGCCGGCTTCAAGACGGATCAGGCGCCGGCAGCGATGGGCCAGGCGTTCATCGTGAGTCACCAGCACCAGGGTCGTGCCGCGCTCCTTGTTGAGCTCGAACAGCAAATCGCTGATACGCTCGCCGGTGTGGCTGTCGAGGTTGCCGGTCGGTTCGTCGGCGAACAGTACGTCGGGCTCGGCGGCAAATGCGCGGGCAATCGCCACGCGTTGTTGCTCGCCCCCGGAGAGCTGGCGCGGCGAGTGAGTCAGGCGTTGCCCCAGGCCCACGCGTTGCAGCAACTCGGTGGCGCGTTCGCGGGCATCCCTGCGGCCATCGAGTTCCAGCGGCAGCATGACGTTTTCCAGGGCATTGAGGCTGTCGAGCAATTGGAATGACTGGAACACGAAACCTACGTGCTCGGCGCGGATGCGCGCACGCTGGTCTTCATCGAGGTTGCTCAGGCCTTGCCCGGCGAGCGTCACCTCGCCGCTGCTCGGCAGGTCGAGGCCCGCGAGCAGGCCCAGCAGGGTGGATTTGCCGGAACCCGAAGCGCCGACGATGGCCAGGCTGTCGCCCTTGTTCAGTTCCAGGCTGAGTTCGTGCAGGATGGTCAGTTCACCTTCCGCGCTGGGAACCACTTTGCTAAGGTCCTTCGCGATGAGAATGCTTGCGCCCATGGAGAGTCCGATGCGTGTCTGGTTTTTGAGTGCTGGCCTGGCCTTGATGTGCATGGCCCAAAACGCAGCGGCGGGTACAGTCCTGATCGTTGGCGATAGTATCAGCGCCGGTTTCGGCCTGGATACCCGGCTGGGGTGGGTGTCGTTGCTTGAAGAACGGCTCAGGCGCGAAGGTTTCGACGATAAAGTGATCAATGCGTCCATCAGCGGCGACACCAGCGCCGGAGGCCAGGCGCGCCTGCCTGCGCTGCTTGCAGAGCATAAACCGGAACTGGTGATCCTCGAGTTGGGGGGCAATGACGGCCTGCGCGGTTTGCTGCCAACTCAATTGCAACAAAATCTTGCTTCGATGATCCAGCAATCGCAGGAGGCGGGGGCCAAGGTGCTGCTGCTCGGTATGCAATTGCCACCCAATTACGGTGTGCGCTACACCAAGGCCTTCGCCGAGGTCTACAGCAACCTGGCCGATGAGAAAAAGATCCCGCTGGTGCCGTTTTTCCTCGACGGCGTGGGTGGCCATCCGGACTTGATGCAGGCTGACGGCATACACCCGGCGGCCGGGGCCCAGGACAAGTTGCTGGAAAATGTCTGGCCTACCCTAAAACCGCTGTTATGACACTTTTCTAGAGGCAGGCTTTCGGCTAAGGTGGCGCCCCCGATTTGGAGCCCCCGATGCCGCGTCCTGCCTGGTCACTATTTGCCTACCAACTGATCGAGCCTGACGAACAGCTGGATCTGTTCGCCTGCCAGGAAGTGCGGGTGCATCTGGTGACCCGTCAACTGGAGTTGGGTGGTTCGGCCGATCGCACCCTGTGTGGCAGTTTGTTGCCGGCTTCGCCTCGCTGGTCGAGTGTTGATCGGCGGGTGTTTCAGGATCAGCGGTTGTGTTCGTTGTGTCGGGCTATTCTTGAGTCGCAGAAGCGGGGGACTTCGCCGATCTGGCCCGAGTTGCGGTTTGAGCTTTGATCCTGGGTGGTTGTGTACATATCCGTTGCTGCGGTAACGGCTGCTTATGGTTTCGCCCTTACGGCGAGTCACTTTTTTTACAAGCGCCTAAAAAAAGTAACCAAAAAAACGCTCGCCCCTTGCGTACGGCCCCTCGCTTAGGCTCGGGGTTCCTTCGCTCCGGCATTCATCCGGGGGCATCGCCCTCCGGTTGGCTTCGCTGGCACCTACATGCGATGAGTTCGACTGCGTCGAACGGCGCTGCGCGCCAATCCCCGGATGAACACCTCCACTCAGCCTTCCGAGGGGGCGGGTGAGTCAAGATCAAGAGCTGCAGGCGAGCTAACGCTCGGCCTGATGAGTGGTGGAGAGCGTGGATGCACGCCGATCTGCTGTTGTTCCTCTGTGGGAGCCAGCCTGCTGGCGATGGCGACCTGGAAGCCGACCAATATCTCCCAGACATACGTCGATCCCTTGTAGGAGCTGGCTTGCTAGCGATGGCGGCCTGGATGCCAACCAATCTCTCTCAGATGTACTCAATCTCTGTAGGAGCCCGGCTTGCCGGCGATGGCGGTGTGTCAGGTGCCGCAGGGTTGGCTGGGATGGCGCCATCGCCGGCAAGTCGGATCGCCGCACCGCAGCTCCTACAAGGAGGTATGTACAGCCTCGCGATCAGGCCGGCCGGCAGGCCGCCTCGCTTTGGCTTTTTGATCTTCTTGCCCCCTCGAGAGGATGCCGAGCCACAGCGAGGCACCAAACGAAAGGGGCAAGAGTGTTACTTGGGGCCGGGCGGCGTTCCGTTTTTCCAAGTGACCCGCCGTAAGGGCAGAACCAATAGCCGCCATTACCGCAAAAACGGATATGTACACGTTCAAAAAAGTCAGGCCATCGCTCTATCCCACGCGAAATCGAGGATCGCCAAACACCTTGTATCGCCTGCAAACAGGCCATCTCCCCGAAATAACGGGCGGCAGTGTACAATCGCGTTCTTATACCCTCAGTTGATCATGCGAAGGATTTTCCGGATGTTGCCGCGCTTTCCTGCCGTCACCCGCTGCCTGACCCTTGCCGCCCTTTTTGTGGCCGGCCCTGTCGCAGCATTGGAGCTTCCCCTGCCACCGCCCGGCGAGGACATCATCGGCCAGGTGCAGGTGATCAAGGCCAAGTATGAAGACACCTTCGCCGACCTTGGTACTACCTACGATCTGGGCTACACGGAAATGGTCGCGGCCAACCCGGGTGTCGATGCCTGGTTGCCGGGCGCCGGCACGGAAATCATTCTGCCGACCCGCTTCATCCTGCCACCAGGCCCGCGTGAAGGCATCGTGATCAACCTGGCCGAGTACCGCCTCTACTACTACCCCAAAGGCAAGAACGTGGTTTACACGTTCCCGCTGGGTATCGGTCGCGAAGGCTGGGGCTCGCCGATTGCCCATACCAGCATCACCGCCAAGACACCCAACCCGACCTGGACGCCTCCGGCGTCGATCAAGGCCGAGCACGCGGCAGACGGTGATCCGCTGCCCAACGTCGTGCCGGCAGGCCCTGACAACCCGCTGGGGCCCTTCAAGTTCACCCTGGGCACACCGGGCTACCTGATCCACGGTTCGAACAAGAAGTTCGGCATCGGCATGCGCACCAGCCACGGCTGCTTCCGCATGTTCAACAACAACGTGCTGGAAATGGCGGGCATGGTGCCGGTCGGTACGTCCGTGCGGATCATCAACGACCCGTACAAGTTCGGCATGAGTGGCGGCAAGGTCTATCTGGAGGCGCATACGCCGCTGGATGACAAGGGCAACCCGTCGGTGGTCGACAAGCACACCGCGGTCATCAATGCGATGCTCAAGCGCGAAGACATCACCAACAACCTGCGCATGAACTGGGATGTGGTGCGTGATGTGGTCGCCGCTGAAGACGGCCTGCCGGTGGAAATCGCTGTGCCGGGCAACGGCGCCGCGCCGATGGTGTCGAGCACGCCGATCGACCCGCTGCAGTAACGCAGGTCAGGAACCCGTCGGCGCGGACCGCGTCGACGGGTTTTTTATTGCCTGGAGAAACACCGGGCAATAAAAAAAGCCGACCCAAAAAATGGGTCGGCTTGATAACAATCCCGAAGGACTATTACTTGCGGCTAGCTTTGTCCAGCATGCGCAGAGCACGCTCGTTAGCTTCGTCAGCAGTCTGTTGTGCTTTTTGAGCAGCAGCCAGAGCTTCATCAGCTTTACGGTAAGCTTCGTCTGCACGAGCCTGGGAGCGAGCAGCTGCGTCTTCAGTAGCGGTCAGACGTGCTTCGGTTTCTTTCGATGCGCTGCTGCAACCGGTAGCCAGAACTGCGGCCAGAGCCAGAGCAGAGAATTTCAGAACGTTGTTCATCGTGTTCCCCTTCAAGGACTTTCTATTAAGTAGCTATCTCCTCCGATTGAGGAAATAGCCGGCGTACATACTACCCATTACTTGTAGTAAGTAAAACTGACGTGAAGCAAGAAGCAAAAAAAATTGTAGGCGTTGATTCTTTTTCGAGCAACTTTTAACTGAGCTGTTTAAAAAATATCCAGCTGCAAGGCCCGTTGCTGAGCGAGCTGGCGAGAAAAAGTTCCCGCTGCACAGTGCTCTTTTTCCCGGTCTGGCTAAAGTCCGCCTAGATGGATTCGTCTACACTTTTGTTCGGCTTTTGCGCAGCAGCTCTCAATATCTTTCTCGATGTTCAGGTGACTTTAACAACGGGCGCTCGTCTTAAGTCTCAACATCCGGCAATGTTCAGGCTATCGACCCGCAGTAACCCTCGGTCGAGCCATTCCTGCGTGAACCGGAGCAGCACCCGCCAACCTGCACGATGACGAGCGCACCTTGAGCATTTCTGTCAATGGTGCCTACTATTTGTACGTGCTCGGTAGCGCGAGATCGGTGCAGCTCTTCTCGGTGTCCATTCAGGCACGGGGTGGCGTAGATGTTCCTTCGCCGGAAAAACATCGGTAAGGTAGAGGTCGGAATTCCAGACCCGCGAGGAGTAGTGATGAGCGAGGCGTTGTCCATCCACCATGACCAGGCTGGTCATCAGTTCGAGACCAATGTGGACGGTCATCGTGCCTATCTGACCTATATGGATCTGGGGAAGCAGACCCTGGATATCTATCGTACTTTCGTGCCCAACGCATTGCGTGGTCGCGGTATTGCGGCAGCCTTGACCGAGAAGGCGCTGGAGTACGCTGACGAAATGGGCTACACCGTCATTCCATCGTGCTCCTACGTCGAGCGCTACATGGAGCGTCACCAGCGGCATGCGGCCAAGCTGAGTCAGTGACCTTCAGAACAACGAATGCAAAAAAAACGCCGGGTTCTACCCGGCGTTTTTTTGTCTGCGCTTTTTGTGCGGCCAGTTTGGCGATCAGTTGCGATCGCGTTTAGGCAGCACATCCTTGAGCTTGGCATGCATGCTGCGCAAGGTGTTTTCGGTCGCGGTCCAGTCGATGCAGGCGTCGGTGATCGATACGCCGTATTGCAGGTCGGCGAGGTCTTTCGGGATTGCCTGGGCGCCCCAGTTCAGGTGGCTTTCAACCATCAGGCCGATGATCGACTGGTTGCCTTCGAGGATCTGGTTGGCGACGTTCTCCATCACCAGCGGTTGCAGGGCCGGATCCTTGTTGGAGTTGGCGTGGCTGCAATCGACCATGATGTTCGGCTTGATCTTGGCCTTGTTCAGCGCCTGCTCGCAGAGCGCAACGCTGACCGAATCGTAGTTCGGCTTGCCGTTGCCGCCGCGCAGCACCACATGACCGTAGGCATTGCCCTTGGTGGTCACGATCGACACGCCGCCTTCCTGGTTGATGCCCAGGAACCGGTGCGGGCTGGAAACCGACTGCAGGGCGTTGATCGCCACGGTCAGGCCGCCATCGGTACCGTTCTTGAAGCCGACGGCCGAGGACAGGCCGGACGCCATTTCACGGTGAGTCTGGGATTCGGTGGTGCGCGCGCCGATGGCCGACCAGCTGATCAGGTCCTGCAGATACTGCGGGGAGATCGGGTCGAGGGCTTCGGTGGCGGTCGGCAGGCCTTTTTCAGCCAGGTCCAGCAGCAACTGGCGGCCGATGTGCAAGCCATCCTGGATCTTGAACGAGTCGTCCAGGTACGGGTCGTTGATCAAGCCTTTCCAGCCGACGGTAGTGCGTGGCTTCTCGAAATACACGCGCATGACCAGATACAGGGTATCGGACACTTCGGCAGCGAGTGCCTTCAGGCGATCGGCATATTCGTGGGCGGCCTTGATGTCGTGGATCGAGCAAGGCCCGATGACGACGAACAGGCGGTGGTCGGTGCCATCCAGGATGTTGCGAATGACTTCGCGGCCCTTGGTGACGGTGCGCAGTGCGGCGTCGCTCAGGGGAATATCGCGCTTGAGCTGATCAGGAGTGATCAGCGTCTCGTTGGAGGCGACGTTTAGGTCGTTGATCGGTAAATCAGCCATCGTTTACTCGTCAGGTCACGGGTGCCGGCCGCCAGCGAACCCGCGCGGCGGAGCACAGCAAATTAAGCGCGTCGGGGAGCCGAACCTTAGCGCGTTACACCGTGGCTCGACAATGGGCAGACGCCGGTTTGGTGGGCTTTCGCAGTCAGTTTCCCTGCCGCAGGGGGCAAACTGATCAAGAACGCTCCTATTCCGGCACAGGCTGCGCAAAAGCCTTGCGCACCGATTCGTGAGAGAACTCGTCGGCATGTTCCTGGACCCATTCGAGGGCCAGGGCCTGAATACCCTGCAAATCTTCGTGGGCGTCATGCAGGCGGCAGTAGCGTTCGATCTGGCACACCTGCTCACCCATCCGGGCGCTGAACAGCGTTTGTTCGTCGACGAAGGCGATGCCCACCAGATATCCGCGTTTGCGCCGCAGGCACCAGGCGACATAGCCCAGGTAGCGCATGTCCGGGTTCACGGTCGGCATGCGTACCTCGAGCGCCGTGCCGTGACGCCACGCGCGGTGATAATTGCAAGCCATGCCCCCGAGGCTGATAGTGTGCAGCTGTCGTCGCGAAATACAATCAGGTTTCAGCAACGTTAATTCGACGGGAACATCGTCAGGGTGAGGAATAAAACGTCCCATGAACACAGACTCCATGTGTCGGCCATCTGACATTGTTTCCCCCAGTATAGTGGTCGAATTGGAACTGACCGATTTTGACGCCGACCAACGGCTGCTGGCGATGAGCGGCGTATCGCTGGTTATTTTCACCAGTGTCGGCTGCGCCAGTTGCCGTTTTGCCCGGGAGCAATTGCCGACACTCGACCTGGCAGTCGATCGCCTGTGCTGGATCGATGCCGGCAACAACGGCGGGGTGGTCGAGCGTTATCAGGTCTTTCACTTGCCGGCGCTGTTTGTCGTTCGCGACGGCGAATTCTTCGGAGCACTGAAATCGCGCCTGACCGACACCGAACTCAATCGGGCGGTGCGCCAGGCGCTGGGTCGAACAGCAGAGGAGTTGCCATGATGGGGACAGTTGCCAGGCCGACGATCGGCATTATCGGGACCGGCGCAATCGGCGGTTTCTACGGGGTGATGTTGGCGCGTGCCGGTTTTGATGTGCATTTTCTGCTGCGCAGCGAGTTTTCCGCGGTGGCCGAGCACGGGTTGCAAGTCGATAGCGCGCCCCATGGAGCGCTGAAGCTGAACCCGGTGCAGGCTTACTCGAACGCTGAAGACATGCCGCCCTGCGACTGGCTGCTGGTGGGCGCGAAAACCACCAGCAACGCAGGCCTTGCGCCCGCGATCCTGCAAGCGGCGGCACCGAACGCCAAAGTGCTGCTGTTGCAAAATGGCCTGGACGTCGAAGACAGCCTACGTGAGTTGCTCCCCGATTCACTGCATGTGCTCGGTGGGCTCTGCTACATCTGCGTCCATCGCGAGGCGCCGGGCGTCATCACCCATCAGGCGCTGGGCGCGGTGCACGTTGGATATCACAGCGGTCCCGCCGAAGGGCCGACACGCACTGCGATCGTCGAGGAGGGTGTCGGTCTGTTTCGCAGCGCCGGCCTCGATTCCCAGGCGATGGCGAATTTGCATCAGGCGCGCTGGCAAAAACTGGTCTGGAATATTCCTTACAACGGTCTCTCGGTTTTGCTGGGGGCGAGCACCACGCCGTTGATGGCCGATGCCGACAGTCGCGAGCTGATCAAGGCGCTGATGGCTGAAGTGGTGCAAGGCGCAATTGCCTGCGGGCACGACGTACCGGCGGGGTATGCCGAGCACTTGTTCATGGTGACTGAAAAAATGCCCGACTACTGGCCGAGCATGTATCACGACTTCCTGCACAAGCGGCCGCTGGAACTGGCCGCCATCTACGCCCGGCCACTGGCGGCAGCCAAGGCCGCGGGGTGTGAAATGCCGCGCATCGAGGCCTTGTATCGCAGCTTGAGTTTCATTGATCGACGCAACACCTGAGTCGACCGACCTGAGGGGGGAAGGGCATGCCAAAGGCAATTGACGACAAGCTGGTACTGGCGATTTCTTCGCGCGCGCTGTTCGATCTGAGCGAAAGCCACAAGGTCTATCTGGCGAGCGGCGTCGAAGCCTACCGGCAGTATCAGATCGAACACGAGGACGAAATCCTCGAGCCCGGCGATGCCTTTCCGTTGGTGCAAAAACTCTTGAACCTCAACAACAGCCTCGGCCGCGCCCGGGTCGAGGTGATTCTGGTGTCGCGCAACAGCGCCGACACCGGGCTGCGGGTATTCAACTCGATCGACCACTACGGACTGGCGATTTCCCGTGCGGCATTTGTCGGCGGGCGCAGTCCGTATCCCTACCTCAAGGCCTTCGGCTGCGACCTGTTTCTTTCCACTCACGCCGAAGACGTACGCAGTGCCCTGGACGCCGGGTTCGCCGCGGCGACCATTTTGTCGGGCGGCGCCAGCCGTGCGGCCAGCGACGAGCTGCGCATTGCCTTCGACGGCGACGCGGTGCTGTTTTCCGATGAGTCGGAGCGCATCTATCAGGCCGGTGGTCTGGAAGCGTTCCAGGCCAGCGAGCGCGAGGCCGCCCGCGAGCCGTTGCGTGGCGGGCCGTTCAAGGGCTTTCTCGCCGCCCTCAATCTGTTGCAGCGTGAATTCCCGGAGGACGCCTGTCCGATCCGCACCGCGCTGGTTACGGCGCGGTCGGCGCCGGCCCATGAGCGGGTCATCCGCACGTTGCGCGAGTGGGACATCCGTCTCGATGAGTCGCTGTTCCTCGGCGGCCTGACCAAGTCCGCCTTTCTCGAAGCCTTCGCGGCCGATGTGTTTTTCGACGACCAGGCCGGCCACTGCGAGTTGGCCCGTGAAGTCGTCGCCACCGGTCATGTGCCCCATGGCATAAGCAACGAGCAAAAGGTTTAAGCCCGCCGTTCAATGTGTTGCGCCGGACGTCGTAGTCGCCAAGGCACTGCTAAGCTGAATCAAATCTCCGCCATGTTGGCAGTCGAGGAGGTCATATGATTCGTTCGATGCTGTACGCCACTGACCTTGGCCTGTACGCGCCCGTGGTGATGCAGCATGCCCTGGAGCTGGCCCGGTCGTTCAATGCCAGTTTGTATGTCGTGCATGCGGTTGAGCCCATGGGGTTGTTTGCCGAATCGGTGCTGCAAAGCTATCTCGATGAACAGGCGCTGAACGAGTTTCACAGCCAGGGTCTCAATACGGTGATTGCCAGTATCGAGCAGCGGGTGCTCGACAGTTTTCGTGAGGAGCTGGGGGAAGAGGGGGAGCACGACCTGGAGCGGATTCAGGCAGTACGGGTGCTGCAGGGCGATCCGTCGCAGGTGATTCTGGACCAGGCTCAGAAACTCTCCGTGGATTTATTGATCGTAGGTAGTCACAGCCATGGTGCTGGTGCGGAAACGCCGCTGGGGCGTACCGCCGCCCGTGTGTTGCAACTGTCCAAGGTGCCGGTCTACCTGGTGCCGCTGGTGCAACGTCGTCGTCAAGGGGATCGCTAGAACACGAATAGTGGCAATCTGATAAAAAAGTTCTAGATTTATTCTTCATGCCATTAATATAGTTATATATCGTCGCTGATGCCCGTGGCGTCTACCTGCTTTGAGGGATTCATATGAAGCTTCAACAATTGCGCTACATCTGGGAAGTGGCGCACCACGACCTCAACGTTTCCGCTACAGCCCAAAGCCTTTACACCTCTCAACCCGGCATCAGCAAGCAGATCCGCCTGCTCGAAGACGAACTGGGCGTCGAGGTTTTTGCCCGCAGCGGCAAGCATCTGACCCGGGTCACCCCGGCCGGTGAACGTATCATCACCACCGCCGGCGAGATTCTGCGCAAGGTCGAAAGCATCAAGCAGATCGCCCAGGAGTTCTCCAACGAGAAGAAAGGCACCCTGTCGATCGCCACCACTCACACCCAGGCGCGTTATGCGCTGCCGCCGGTGATCAGCAATTTCATCAAGCAATACCCGGACGTTGCCCTGCACATGCACCAGGGTTCGCCGATGCAAATCGCCGAAATGGCCGCCGACGGCACCGTGGATTTCGCCATCGCCACCGAAGCGTTGGAGTTGTTCGGCGATCTGGTGATGATGCCGTGCTACCGCTGGAACCGCTGCGTGGTCGTGCCTCAGGGCCACCCGCTGACCAAGCTGTCGAAACTGACCCTCGAAGCGCTGGCCGAGTACCCGATCGTGACGTACGTGTTCGGTTTTACCGGCCGTTCGAAACTCGACGAAGCGTTCAGCCATCGTGGTCTGACGCCGAAAGTGGTGTTCACCGCCGCCGACGCCGACGTGATCAAGACCTATGTTCGCCTGGGGCTGGGCGTGGGCATCGTGGCGAAAATGGCCGTCGACACCAAGCTCGACAGCGACCTGGTCGTGCTCGATGCCAGTGAGTTGTTCGAGTCCAGCGTGACCAAGATCGGCTTCCGTCGCGGCACCTTCCTGCGTGGTTTCATGTGCGATTTCATCGAGAAATTCGCGCCGCACCTGACCCGTGAAGTCATGGCCAAGGCCATTCAATGCCATAACAAGCAGGAACTGGAAGAGCTGTTCGAAGGCGTCGAACTGCCCGTTCACTGATAGCGTTTCATTCCTCTCAGACGACCTCGGTGACAGCGAACTGTTGCCGAGCGCCCGCCACCGTAATTTCCACCTCATCGCCCTCGAACTTGCCCAGCAGGCTTTTGCCCAGCGGTGAGCGCGGGGTAATGACGGTGATCAGTTGCCCCACCAGGTCGACCTTCAGTCCGGCGGCATCGGGGGCGAGAAACAGCCATTGCTCGCGACCCTTTTCGTCCTCGAGCCCGAGCAGCGCACCCACTTCGATGCCCCGCTGATCGTCATAGGGGCGCAGGGCGAGATTCTGGCAGAGGGCCAGTGACTGGCGAATCTCCTCGACTCTTCTGGCTTGCCCGGCGGCGAGATACGAAGCTTCCAGTCCCAGGGTGTCGTACTTGTTCTCGGCGATGTTTTCTTCGTGGGTCGCCGTTTCGTAAGCGGTTTGCGCAGCCCGTTCGGCGATGTCGAGATCGATCCGCAGCTTGTCGAGAATCAGTTGGTGGATGCTGTGCTTATTCATGATCAATCGCAGAATTGCAGGACATTGGCGCGGCTTTTTTCGCTGGGTGCAGTGCGGTCCTGTTGCAGCCAGAACTGACAGTTCGGGTTGGCCAGGTTGCGACTGCTGCTGCGCGCCTGATCGAGCCGTTGCTGTTGCTCGTTCTTGCGCAGGTTCTCTTCGTATTGTTCGAACAGCGGGCTCTGTGGCGGGATGTCCGGCACGGGTTGAGCCACCGCGGGAGGTTTGGCCAATTGCTCCACGGCTGTCGCCACGGGTGCCAGTTGTTCGTTGAACAGCAGGCGCGAAGCGAGCCAGCAGGTCAGCGCGATGGCAATGAATCCCAGCCACATGCCCAGGGCGATGCTGCCGGTCAGTTGCAGGGCGTTGAGGCTGATCGGGAAGGAGCGGCGCGGCGTGGGACGGTGGGGCATGCTTGCCTCCTGGCGAAAGGTCACTGGCGAGGGGGGATTGTCGCATGAAGAATAATCGCCGTCGGCTCTTCTGCACGGGGTAATTTATGCGGACAATCGGCGCCTTTGCCAACGGGAGCCTGGAATGCCTGAACTGAAAACCCGCTGGGATATTTTTTGCACTGTGGTCGACAATTTCGGCGACATCGGCGTGACCTGGCGCCTGGCCCGGCAGCTGGTGGCCGAGCATGGGCTGGCAGTGCGTCTATGGGTCGATGATTTGCGCGCCTTCGAGCGTATTTGTCCGCAAATCGACACCCACGCCCTGCAGCAGTGGCAGCAGGGCGTCGAAGTGCGTCAGTGGCCAGCCGAGTGGCAGCCGACCGAAGCCGCCGATGTGGTGATCGCCGCATTTGCCTGCCAATTGCCGAGCGCCTATATGGACGCCATGGTCGAACGGGAAAAGACGCCGCTATGGATGAACCTCGACTACCTGAGTGCCGAGGACTGGGTGATCGGCTGCCACGGCTTGCCCTCGGTGAAGTACAAAAACGTACAGAAGTTCTTTTTCTTCCCGGGGTTCCAGAAGGGCACGGGCGGGTTGCTGCGTGAAAGCGGGTTGCTGGAACGGCGTCGGCAATTCCAGCAAGACCCACAAGCTCAAACGGAATTCCTGCAAGGACTGGGGATTGATCGTGCCCCCGGCGCGCAGTTGATCTCATTGTTTGCCTACGAAAACACCGCGCTGGCCAGTTGGCTCGATGCGATGGCCGGCGATTCGACGGCCACTCATCTTCTGGTGCCGGAAGGGCGGATTCTCGGTGATGTCGAACGATGGCTCGGTGTGGAGGGGCTGGCGGCCGGCGCCGTGCATGTGCGTGATGCCCTGACCGTGCAGGTGCTGCCATTCGTCCGCCAGGACCAGTACGACGGCTTGCTGTGGTGCTGCGATTTCAACGCCGTACGCGGCGAAGACTCCTTCGTGCGCGCTCAATGGGCTGGCCGGCCATTCCTCTGGCACATCTACCGGCAGGAAGAAGACATCCATCTGGACAAGCTCGAAGCCTTCCTCGAACTCTATGTAAAGGGACTTTCCGAGCCCGCGCGGGAGGCGATCAGCGGTCTTTGGCGGGCCTGGAACGCCGGCGAAAAAATGGCCGACCACTGGCAATTCACCCGTAAACACTGGCCAGAGCTGGAAAAACACGCCGAGACGTGGTGTCTGGAACAGGCCTTGCAGGCCGATCTTGCCACGGCGCTGGTACAGTTTTATGGAAATTGGATATGATACGCGGCCTAGATTTTTGTAAATCCCATCCAAATTCGGATATTCGCAATGAAAACTGGTAAAGAACTGAAACCCGGGACCGTGATTCGTCTCGAAAACGATCCTTGGCTGGTTCAGAAAGCTGAATTCACCAAGTCCGGTCGTAACAGCGCGATCATGAAGACCAAGCTGAAGAACCTGCTGACCGGTTACAAGACCGAGATCGTTTACAGCGCCGATGACAAACTGGACGACGTAATCCTCGACCGCAAAGAAGCGACCCTGTCCTTCATCAGCGGCGACACCTACACGTTCATGGACACCACCGACTACACCATGTACGAGCTGAACGCCGAAGACATCGAAAGTGTTCTGCCTTTCGTTGAAGAAGGCATGACCGACGTTTGCGAAGCGATCTTCTTCGAAGAACGTCTGGTTTCCGTAGAGCTGCCGACCACTATCGTGCGTCAGGTTGACTACACCGAAGGTTCCGCTCGCGGTGACACTTCCGGCAAGGTGATGAAGCCTGCCAAACTGAAGAACGGTACCGAACTGTCGGTTGCTGACTTCATCGAAATCGGCGACATGATCGAGATCGATACCCGCGAAGGCGGTTCCTACAAAGGCCGTGCCAAATAAGCACTGCTTGAGTAATGAAAAAGCCCGACCATCGAGTCGGGCTTTTTTGTGCCCTGTAGGAGCCCGGCTTTTCGGCGATGGCGTCCTTGAGACCGCTATCGCCGGCAAGCCGGGCTCCTACAGGGTGAGTGTTACTTCTTCAGGTGTTCCTTGAGCTCCTGCGAGGCCTGAAGCATCGCCGAACGCACCGCCGGCACCTGGCTCACTACGTTGAGCAAACCATAGTCGTGGATCATGCCGTTATAGCGAACCGAGGTCACCGGCACGCCGGCTTCATCGAGCTTGCGGGCGTAGGCTTCGCCTTCGTCGCGCAACACGTCGGCACCGGCGGTCTGCACCAGCGCTGGAGGCAATCCTTTCAACTGGGCGGTGGTTGCCCGCAGGGGTGAGGCATAAATCTCGTTACGCTGGTTGGCGTCGGTGGTGTAGTTGTCCCAGAACCACTTCATCATGTTTTTGGTGAGGAAGTGCCCTTCGGCGAACTGGTTGTAGGACGCGGTTTCGAAGTTGGCATCAGTCACCGGCCACAACAGCACCTGGAGCTTGATCGCCGGTGAGCCCTTGTCCTTGGCCATCAGCGCGACCACCGCCGCCATGTTGCCGCCGACACTGTTGCCGGCTACCGCCAGGCGCTGGCCATCGACGTTGATTTCCTTGCCGTGCTCGGCCACCCATTTTGTCGCGGCGTAAGCCTGGTTGATCGCCACCGGGTAGTGCGCTTCCGGCGACGGCGTGTAGTTGACGAAGACGGCCGCTGCACCGGAACCCGTCACCAGATCACGCACCAGCCGCTCGTGGGTCGGGAAGTCGCCCAGCACCCAGCCACCGCCGTGGAAGAACATGAACACCGGCAGCTCGCCCTTGACCCCGGCCGGCCGGACGATGGTCAGGCTGATCGGTTGGCCTTCGACTTGAATGGTCTTCTGGCTGACATCGGCTTTTGGCAGCGTCAGCTTCACCCCGGCCTGCGCCCCTACCAGAACGGCGCGGGCTTCGGCGGGCGTCATTTGTTCCATCGGCTTGCCGGTACCGGCGTTCAGAGCGTCGAGGAATGCCTGGGTGTTGTGTTCGACCCCGGTGCCTGCAAACGCGTTGCTGATGGACAGGGCGAGAAGGGTACCGGTCAAGACTTTGCTGAAAGTGTTCATGTTCGTTTCCTGTTCGGGCCTGGGGAGTCAGCGCTTAGACGGTTACGTGCAGACGCACATCGACGTTGCCACGGGTGGCGTTGGAGTACGGGCAGACCTGGTGGGCCGCGTCGACCAGCGCTTGTGCATCGGCCTGTTCAAGACCTGGCAGGCTGATGTGCAGGTCGATATCCAGACCGAAGCCGCCAGGGATCTGGCCGATGCCGACATGGGCAGTGATCGAGGCGTCGTTCGGGATGCTGCGCTTGGTCTGGCTGGCCACAAATTTCAGCGCGCCGATGAAGCAGGCAGAGTAGCCGGCGGCGAACAGTTGCTCGGGGTTGGTGGCTGCCCCACCGGCACCGCCGAGTTCTTTCGGGGTGGCGAGTTTGACGTCGAGGATGTTGTCGCTGGAAACCGCACGACCGTCACGGCCACCGGTGGAAGTTGCGATTGCGGTGTAGAGAGTTTGCATGGTGGAAGCCTCGTTCAGGGTTGGTTTATTTTGCGCTAAATGTTTGCGCGCTAAGTAAGTGCGAGATAAATGTATCTCGCAAATATTTAGTGTGCAAGATAATTTCTCAAAGAAATTTGAAATAGACGAAAAGGCAGCGGGGAGTTTTGGTTGGAAGTGTTGAGCTAGAGCTATCGAGGGGGATTTTCAAGAAAAAGTGGCGAACCCGGCTTTTCGGTCCCACGCAAAACAAATGTGGGAGCGAGCCTGCTTGCGAAGAGGCCGGCACATCCAACAGAGATGTCGACTGACCCACCGCTTTCGCGAGCAGGCTCGCTCCCACAGGGGGGATGTGCTGGCCTTGAAATTACAGGCTGTCTTGCAGATGGCGACGCAGTTCCTGCAGCTCCGCTTGCAGGTTTTGCAGGCGCTCCAGGGTCATCCCGCTGGCGCCGAGAATGCATTGGGGAACATCCCGGGCTTTGTCGCGCAAGGCCCGGCCCTGTTCGGTGAGTTCGACAATCACCACGCGCTCATCCTCACGGCTGCGGGTACGGCTCAGCAGGCCTTCGGCTTCCAGGCGCTTGAGCAGCGGCGTCAACGAGCCAGGATCGGTCAGCAATCGCGTGCTGATTTCCCCTACGGTCAAACCATCCCGTTCCCACAAAACCATCATCGCCAGGTATTGCGGGTAGGTCAGGCCCAGCGCTTGCAGCAAGGGTTTGTAGACCTTGGTCATCATCAGCGAAGTGGAATGCAGGGCGAAGCAGGCCTGATTGTCCAGCAGCAGGTTGTCGCAATTATCCGGGGTGTTGCGCTCGGTGGTCATGTCGAAGCCTTGATCTGTGATCTGAAGAATCTAGCGGGCGAATCTTTAATGCGCCAGATAATTCTGATCAGTGTTGCTGCAAATGGGTTTGCAGCAACAGATCCCAGGGCGGAACCGGGCTGAAGCGGGTTTTCAGGTACTCCAGCAACAAGCGGCTGCGGGAATTGGGTTGTTGTTCCAGGCGCAAGGCATAGATGCCGGTATTTTCCGCTTTCGGCAGGCCGCTGTCGCAGAACAGCGGCAGCAACTCACCGCGCAACAGGTATTCGCTGGCCAGCCAGGTTGGCAGATGCGCAATTCCCAGTCCGGCCAATGCGCCGCATACCAGTGCTTCGGCATTGTTGGCGCTCATGCGGACCCGCGTCGGCCGGTGCAATTGCATTTGTCCATCCCGCTCGAATCGCCAGGCGAAAAGCGGGGCCAGGCCATCCCAATCGAGTCCGTCATGGTCTGTCAGCTGTGACGGGTCGGTCGGCACGCCGCGGCGGCGCAAATAATCGGGGCTGGCACAGGCGATACGCACCATGCTCGCCAGAGGCGTGGCCACCAGTCGGGTGTCGGCCAATTGTCCGGCGCGCAGCACCAGATCGACCTTGCCGAGGTTCTGGCCCTGCATGTCGACGAAACTGTCGATCAGGTGCAATTGGACGTCGAGCCCCGGGTAGAGCATGAGGAAATCGGCAATCACCGGTGCCAGGTGTCGACGCCCGAAGGCTGCGGGTGCATCGATGCGAATCAGGCCTTCCGGGGCGCTGCTCAGGGACACCGCCTCGGCCCGGGCCAGGCGCAACTCGGCGACGATCCGCCGTGCCCGCTCGGCAAAAGCCAATCCCGCCGGGGTGGCGCGTACCGCGTGAGTGCTGCGGATGAACAATTGGCTGCCGACCGCGTTTTCCAGGCTGTCGATCCGCCGTGCCACGGCCGAAGGGGTTAACGGATGACGGCGTGAGGCGGCGGAAAAACTGCCGGTTTCCAGTACATCGAGGAACAAAGCCAATTGGTCGGTCAGTTGAGTGGGGTTCATGGCAGGTAAACGCTTATGCGAAGTTGGCACAGCCATTGTGCGTCGCTGTGCGTTTCCGCGCCAGAAGCAACTGCGTAGGATCGATTCCATGAAGTGAGGAGAAATTGGCCGTGATTGAGTTTCTGATGTACCTGGTCTTTGGTGCCGCCCTGGGCACGCTTGGCGGTTTGTTTGGAATCGGTGGCGGCCTGATTGCCATTCCGCTGCTGGGCGTGCTGTTCGGGCTCGACCAGCAGATTGCCCAAGGCACAGCGTTGGTGATGGTGGTGCCGAACGTGATGCTGGCGCTGTGGCGCTATCATCAGCGCAACCGGATCGAGCTGAGCCACGCGCTACCGTTGGCCATCATGGGATTCTGCTTCGCCTGGCTCGGATCGATCTGTGCCGTGGGCATTGATGCGCAAACCATGCGCATAGGCTTTGTCGCGTTCCTGATCGCACTGTCGGCGTACAACCTCGTGCGCATGTTCACCGCCAACGCCCCGGCGGCTTCGCAGATGAACTACTCATGGCCCTGGCTGGGCGTGCTTGGCGCTGCTTCCGGCACGATGGGCGGGCTGTTCGGCGTGGGGGGCGCGGTGGTGGCGACACCGGTGCTGACCAGTCTTTTCGGCACCAGCCAGGTTGTTGCGCAGGGGTTGTCATTGGCGCTGGCCTTGCCGAGTACCGGGGTTACGCTGGTGACCTACGCCGTGCACCATCAGGTCAGCTGGGTGATCGGCCTACCCTTGGCGGTCGGCGGGCTGATGAGCATCAGTTGGGGCGTGAAGGTTGCCCACGCATTGCCGGAGCGGTTGTTGCGCGGGCTGTTTTGCGGGTTCCTGGTGTTCTGCGCGGTGATGCTCGCCTTCAAAGTTTGAAGCCTTCAACGATGTGCTCGGCCAGGCACTCGGTGATGGGTGACGGGTTATGCAAATTGCGCACGAGCATGATGCTGGCCTCGGGCAACAACGGCAGATCCTCGGCTTCACCGAGGACGCGCATGTCCGCGGTAATCAGGCTTTCCAGCTGCGCGGTGACGGCAAGGCCGGCACTGACCACTGCCATGATCGCCGACAGGCTGTCACTGTTGTACGCCACCCGGTAATCGCGCCCCTGGGCATCGAGGGCATTGCAGGCCCACAGGCGGCAGAAGCAATCACTGTTGAACATCGCCAGCGGCAGCGGTGTCTGTTCGTGAGCGCTGTAGCATTGCGCCTCGGCCCAGACAAAACGTTCCTTGCGCAACAACTGGCCGATTTCGCTGCCCGGTTCGCGGGTCACGATGGACAGGTCCAAGTCCTGGCGCATCAACAGCTGTTTCGATGATTCGCAGTGCACTTCGATCTGGATCAGCGGGTAGGTCTGGGCAAACCGGCGCAGAATCCCCGGGAGGAATCGCATCACGTAATCGTCCGGCGTACCGATGCGCACCGTGCCGACCATGTCGGGCTCACGCAGGGTATTGAAGACCTCGCTGTGCAACTTGAGGATCCGCCGCGCATAGCCCAGCAATATCTGGCCTTCGGCGGTCAGTCGCACCTGCCGGCCGTCGCGTTGGAACAACTGGCGCTGCAGTACATCTTCTTCCAGTCGCTTCATCTGCATGCTGACGGCGGACTGAGTGCGGTTGACCAATTCACCTGCACGGGTAAAGCCACCCTGGTCGGCGATCGCGACGAAGGTACGCAGCACTTCGGTATCGATACTCGGGTAGGCGGACATCCATCAATCTCCGAGATGTGTGACATCAGAAACATTCGTTGGATTGATCTTAGACCTGGCGCGAGACTGGGGCCATCCAAACGGAGGGCAACAAGATGAAAGGTCAAAAAGGTTTTGTCGAAGTTGAAAAACACTCCATCCACCTGGTATCGGACCTGCTGCACAAAATCAATCGCTGGTACGAACTGCACCGTGAACGCGAAATGCTGGCGGGCATGAGTGATGAGGCGCTGAAGGACATCGGACTCAGTCGCGCGGACGTTGCACACGAAGCTGAACTGCACTTCTGGCAGGATCCGATGGGGCGCGGAAAGTAAGTCCGGCGGATTGTTGAAATCTCCGGTCACGACCCCGTTATCCTGGCAAAAGCCCGGGCTAAAGGGGTCGGCACCGGCCCGCAACAGATCGTCATAGACCCTGACTGGAGCGTTTTCCCGGACCCATCGAAGATTGCGTCCTCAATTTCGAGGTATGCAGTGATGGAACGAAAAAACATTGCAGGAAGCGTTACGTTACAGGCAGTGGGCGTTGCACTGAGAACGTTCAGGAAACCGCTAACCAACGTGGTCGTGAAACTGCGGCGTTGGCATCAACTGAGCAACGAGCGCGTGGAACTGGTGCGTCTGAGTGATGAGCGTCTGCGCGATATCGGCTTGAGTCGGGCCGATGTGGTACGGGAGGCATCGCGGCCATTCTGGGATGATCCGCTCAAGCGCTGACGCGTCGGCCTTGGCGTTTTTCGCGCCTGCCGCTATGGTGGCGAGAGCCTTGCCGATGAGCCATTGAATGATTGCTTCCCTGAGCTTTTCCATGAAACAGGCCAGGCGCCTGGCGCTGACTGCCCAAGGTTTTACCGGGCGTCAGCCGCCAGTTGCGATCAAGCCTGCCGGGATCAACCGCTTGATCGAGCGCCTGGGTATCTTGCAGATCGACTCGGTCAATGCTTTGGTGCGTTCGCACTACCTTCCGCTGTTTTCCCGCCTTGGCAACTATTCTGCCGATTTGCTCGACCAGGCTGCCTGGAGTCAGGGCCGTCGCCGAACACTCTTTGAATATTGGGGCCATGAAGCCTCGTTGCTGCCTCTTTCCATGTATCCCTTGATGCGTTGGCGGATGCAGCGTGCGAGCCGTGGCGAAGACATCTATCAGCAATTGGCGCGTTTTGGGCGTGAACAGCAAGACACTATTCGTCGGGTGCTGGCGTCGGTCGAGCAGCAGGGCGCATTGGGCGCCGGGAGCCTGTCGACCCGAAAGGAGCGGGCCGGGCCTTGGTGGGACTGGAGCGCGGAGAAGCATGCGCTGGAATGGTTGTTCGCTGCCGGTGAAGTGACCGTTGCTGGACGGCGCGGATTCGAAAGGCTCTACGATCTGCCGGAGCGGGTGATTCCCTCGGCTGTACTCGCGCACCCCGTCCTGAGTGAAGGCGATGCCCAGCGTGGCCTGTTGCGGCATGCGGCAGCGGCCCTGGGTGTCGGTACGGAGAAGGACTTGCGTGACTATTTCCGTTTGAACCCCGCCGATAGCCGTCCGCGACTGGCTGAACTGGTCGAGGCCGGAGAATTGCTCACTTGCGAAGTCCAGGGCTGGCGACAACCGGCCTATTGTCTGCCCGAGCCAAAAGTGCCACGCAAAGTCGCGGCCAGTGCATTGCTTTCGCCGTTCGATTCGTTGATCTGGGAGCGCAACCGGACTGAGCGACTGTTTGATTTCCGCTATCGGCTGGAGATCTACACGCCGCAGGACAAGCGCGTTTATGGCTATTACGTGCTGCCCTTCCTGCACAACGAACGGATTGCCGCACGGGTCGATCTGCGTGCCGAGCGGGCCGCCGGACGTTTGGCAGTGCATGCGGTGCATGAAGAGGAAACGGGGCTGGATGAGGAGGGGATGCTGGCGTTGGCGGTCAATCTGCGGCAGATGGCGGATTGGCTGGGGTTGGCGCAGGTTCAGTTGAATTGCCCGCGGGCGAGTGCGGCGCGGTTGCGGGTGGCATTCACACAAATTGGTGGTGTTTGATCTGACGCCATCGCGAGCAAGCTCGCTCCCACAGGATCCGCGCCGCACACAAAATCTGTGAGCGACGCGGTCAATGTGGGAGCGAGCTTGCTCGCGATGGCGGCGACGGGATTTAGCGTCGAACCTGCTTCAGTGTCTCGGCAATCAAAAACGCCAGCTCCAGCGACTGATCGGCATTCATCCGCGGGTCGCAATGGGTGTGGTAGCGGTCCGACAAACCGTCCTCGGTAATCGGCCGTGCACCGCCGATGCACTCGGTCACGTTCTGCCCGGTCATTTCGATGTGAATACCACCGGCATAACTGCCTTCGGCTTCGTGCACCTGGAAGAACTGTTTCACCTCGCCAAGGATCTGCGCGAAGTCGCGTGTCTTGTAGCCGCTGCTGGCCTTGATGGTGTTGCCGTGCATCGGGTCGGAGCTCCACAGCACCTGCTTGCCTTCACGCTGGACGGCACGGATCAGCTGCGGCAAGTGATCGCCGACCTTGTTCGCGCCCATTCGCGCAATCAGGTTCAGGCGGCCCGGGTCGTTGTCCGGGTTGAGCACATCGATCAGGCGAATCAGGTCGTCGGGGTTCATGCTCGGGCCGACCTTGACCCCGATCGGGTTGTTCACCCCGCGCAGGAATTCGACGTGGGCACCGTCCAACTGGCGGGTGCGGTCGCCGATCCACAGCATGTGCGCCGAGCAGTCGTAGTAATCGTTGGTCAGGCTGTCGCGACGCACGAACGCTTCTTCGTAGTTCAGCAGCAGTGCTTCGTGGGCGGTGAAGAAGCTGGTCTCGCGCAGTTGTGGCGAAGTGTCCATGCCACAAGCGCGCATGAACGCCAGGGTTTCATCGATGCGGTCGGCCAGGTGGCTGTATTTTTCCGCCAGCGCCGAGTTGGCAATGAAGTCCAGGTTCCACTTGTGCACCTGATGCAGGTCGGCAAAACCGCCCTGGGCGAACGCGCGCAACAGGTTCAGGGTGGCGGTGGACTGGTGATAGGACTGCAGCAGGCGTTCCGGGTCCGGCACGCGGCTTTTTTCGTCGAAACCGATGCCGTTGACGATATCGCCACGGTAGGCGGGCAGGGTCACGCCATCGATTGTTTCGTCGTTGGCCGAGCGCGGCTTGGCGAACTGCCCGGCCATGCGCCCGACCTTGACCACCGGGCAGCCGGCGGCAAACGTCATCACGATGGCCATCTGCAGCAACACCTTGAAGGTGTCGCGGATTTTCGCCGCGGAGAACTCTGCGAAGCTTTCGGCGCAGTCGCCACCCTGCAACAGAAACGCACGGCCCTGGGTCACCTCGGCGAACTGACGGCGCAACTCCCGGGCTTCGCCGGCAAACACCAGCGGCGGATAGCTGGCCAGGGTCTGTTCGACCTGCTGCAAATGCGCGGCGTCGGGGTATCGGGGTTGTTGCTGGATCGGCAGGGCGCGCCAGCTGTCAGGGCTCCAGGGTTGGCTCATCACGGTCTCTAGTGTTTTCGCTCGGACGTCCATGTTATCAGCAAATTAGTGCGTGACCTGTTCCCGTCGCTTCGTCGACAATCTCGCCTTTGCCGCTCTCTACACGCGGTGTTATTGCGTTGCCGGCCCCGGTGACGATCAGGAGATGAAATGACTGAGGAGCGCGTCGAGCATCTGCTCGCCGAGGTGCAGGACGAGTTCGGCGTGATTCGTGTGCTGGAAGTGGCCGATTACCGTTTTCTCGAGTTCGGTGATGCCATCGAGCAAAGCTGCGTGTTCACGGCCGATCCGAGCTGGCTCGAATACGACTACACCCGGGCGATGCTGATCGGTGCGCTGTGCCATGAACAACCGGACAGCGCACTGTTTCTCGGCCTCGGCGCCGGGACGCTGACCCAGGCCTGCCTCAAGTTCCTGCCGCTGGAAGATGTCGAAGCCATCGAACTGCGCCCGGACGTGCCGCGCCTGGCCATCGAATACCTTGGGCTGGATGACGATCCGCGCCTGTACATCCGCGTTGGCGATGCGCTGGAGTTGCTGGATACCGCGGAATCGGCCGACCTGATTTTCGTCGACCTTTATACCGATGTCGGCCCGGGTGTCGGGCATCTGGCCTGGAGTTTCCTGGAAAACTGCCAGAAGCGATTGAATCCTGGGGGCTGGCTGGTCATCAATCAGTGGGCTACCGACGATGGCAAACCCCTGGGTGCCGCCTTGTTGCGCGGGTTGTATCACCGACATTACTGGGAACTGCCGGTGAAGGAGGGCAACGTGATCCTGATCGTGCCGTCGGAGCTGGATCAGGATCTGGACATGGACGGGCTGATCACCCGCGCCGAAGCGCTGGCGCCGCGGTTGGGGTATTCGCTGGATTCGTTGATCAAGTGCATTCGTCCGGCTACCTGATTAATTGATCGTCTGGACGGGCCCCTTCGCGGGCAAGCCCGCTCCCACAGTGGATCTTCGGTGTCCACAAGACCCTGTGGGAGCGGGCTTGCCCGCGATGGCTTTCTAACGGGCAATGCAGGGCTAAAGCCCTTTGAAGACCCCCGGCCGCCGCTCCACCATCGACCGCACACCTTCCTTGACATCCTCGCTGGCCATCAATTTCTTGACCAGCAGCGGCAACGCCTGTGCCGCTGCGGTTTCTCCTTCATAGCGAGCCTGTCGCGCGGACATCAGTGTCGCCTGTACCCCAAGCGGGGCCTGGCGGGCGATTCGTTCTGCCAGTTCAACCGCCCGGGGCAGCAAGTCCTCGCTGGCCATGACCTCCTGCACCAGCCCCAGGTGCAAGGCGTCGCGGGCGTCGAACTCATCACCGGTCAACAACCAGCGCATGGCGTTGCCCCAGCCGGCGACCTGATGCAGGCGCAGGGTGGCGCCGCCGAACGGGAAGATCCCGCGTTGCACTTCCATCTGCGCGAACCGGGTGTTGCTGGCGCACAGGTTGATGTCGGCGGCCAGCATCAGCTCGATGCCGATGGTCAGGCAATATCCCTGGGCGGCGACGATCACCGGTTTGCTGACCCCGGGACCGGCGAACACCCCCCACGGATCACAGCCGCCAGGAGGGACCTGCCAGCCTTCGGCGAGTGTGACGCTGGCATTGACCAGGTCGAGCCCGGCGGTAAAGTGCTCGCCATGCGCGAACACCACCGCCACCCGCGCTTCGCTGTCGGCTTCGAACTCGCCATAGGCCAGGCTCAAGGCGTTGAGCAGGTCGAGATCGAAGGCGTTGCGCTTGGTTACCCGATCCAGGCCGATCAGGAACACATGACCACGCCGTTCGCGGCTGACTCGACTGGAACTGGGCTGACTCATGGAGCGATCCTCGGGGTGGGAAAGGCGTGCGGGACCTGCGGTCTGCACGGCAAAGGGTGAACCGTTTTAGCGCCGTCACCCGCCAAGCCGGGCCTTTGAAAAATAGACGGCTGACCGATTATTCGCAAAGCCTGTGACACAACGGTGTATCCGGTGGATTTCCGATAAAAAAAGCTCCCTTTTTGGGCGAATTCCGGTATAGTGCGCGCCGGCCTTTAGCCGGGCCGCGTTTAGGTAGAGCAATTCCCCGAAGTCAGCTTCGGCTGCATGTCCGTACTGCGGACTCTCCCTTGACGATTCTTTTCATTCATTCGTTTTCGCAAATCCCCGCCGACAAAGCTGCCAGGGCGACTCTTGAGTCTCAACACGGCACGCGCAGCTTTGGAGCATGGGTCTTTGCGGATGCACTTAGAGGCAGACCCATGACCCAGGAAACCGGCGGCTTCGCCGCTTTTAATCTTAATCCGAATATTCTTGCAGCCGTCACCGCGACTGGCTACGAAGAGCCATCGGCTATTCAGCAGCAATCGATCCCGATCATCATGGCCGGTCACGACATGATTGGTCAGGCGCAAACCGGTACGGGTAAAACCGCTGCGTTCGCCCTGCCGATCCTGCATCGCATCGATCCTGCAAAGCGCGAGCCGCAAGCCCTGATCCTGGCCCCAACTCGTGAGTTGGCGCTACAAGTTGCAACCGCTTTCGAAACCTACGCCAAGCAAATGCCGGGCGTAACTGTTGTGGCTGTCTACGGCGGCGCGCCGATGGGCCCACAATTGAAAGCAATCCGTAATGGCGCACAGATCGTTGTCGCCACTCCGGGCCGTCTGTGCGACCACCTGCGTCGTGACGAAAAAGTACTGGCGACCGTGAACCACCTGGTTCTCGACGAAGCTGACGAAATGCTCAAACTGGGCTTCATGGACGACCTGGAAGTTATCTTCAAGGCTCTGCCTGCAACCCGTCAGACCGTATTGTTCTCGGCCACCTTGCCGCAGTCGATCCGTGCCATTGCCGAACGCCACCTGCGCGATCCGCAACACGTGAAGATCCAGACCAAGACCCAGACCGTTACCGCGATCGAGCAGGCTCACCTGCTGGTTCACGCTGACCAGAAGACTTCGGCCGTTCTCAGCTTGCTGGAAGTGGAAGATTTCGACGCCCTGATCATGTTCGTGCGCACCAAGCAAGCGACCCTGGACCTGGCCAGTGCCCTGGAAGCCAAAGGCTACAAAGCCGCTGCGCTGAACGGTGACATCGCCCAGAACCAGCGTGAGCGCGTGATCGACTCCCTCAAGGATGGCCGTCTGGACATCGTTGTGGCGACCGACGTTGCTGCTCGTGGCCTGGACGTTCCGCGCATCACTCACGTATTCAACGTTGACATGCCGTACGACCCAGAGTCCTACGTTCACCGTATCGGCCGTACCGGCCGTGCCGGTCGCGAAGGTCGTGCACTGCTGCTGGTGACTCCGCGTGAGCGCCGCATGCTGCAAGTGATCGAGCGTGTAACCGGTCAGAAAGTTGCTGAAGTTCGCCTGCCGGACGCTCAAGCCGTTCTGGATGCGCGCATCAAGAAACTGACCAACAGCCTGTCGCCGCTGGTGGCCGAGGCCGAATCGACTCACGGTGATCTGCTCGATCGCCTGACCGCCGACATCGGTTGCAGCCCGCGTGCCCTGGCCGCAGCCCTGCTGCGCAAGGCAACCAACGGTCAAGCGCTGAACCTGGCCGCTATCGAGAAAGAGCGTCCACTGGTGCCGAACAACGCACCGCGTGGCGATCGTCCAGAGCGTTCCGGTGATCGTCCTGAGCGTGGTGACCGCGAGCGTCGTGCTCCGATGCCACTGGGCGAAGGCCGTGCACGTTGCCGTACCGCGCTGGGCGCGCGTGACGGTATCGCTGCCAAGAACCTGCTGGGCGCCATCCTCAACGAAGGTGGTCTGGCCCGTGAAGCGATCGGTCGCATCCAGGTGCGTGACAGCTTCAGCCTCGTCGAGCTGCCGGAAGACGGTCTCGAGAAGTTGCTGACCAAGCTGAAGGACACTCGCGTTGCCGGCAAGCAGTTGAAGCTGCGTCGCTACCGCGAAGATTGATCCGCTCTCGAGCTGATTGATCGAACATGAAAAATCCCCGACAGGTTCGGGGATTTTTTTTGCCTGCGCAAAAGCCTCAGCCGAAGCGGTAGATGTCCATGCCCAACGCACCCATGGTGAACCCCTGATGGGCAATGCTGAACGGTCCGCCGGCAGCGCGGGCAAAGTACAGCGGCAGCAAGTGTTCGTCGCTGGGGTGGTTGCGCACGGCATTCGGTGCTTGCGCGCGATAGTCGTGCAACGCGGCTTCGTCGTTCGCGGCGAGCTTGTCGATCATCCAGTCGCGAAACGCCTGGGCCCACGGTTCAACGCTCTCGGGGCCGGCATGCCAGTCGAGTTCGCGCAGGTTGTGCGTGATGCTGCCGGAGCCAATCAGCAGGACTCCGTGCTCGCGCAGGCTGGCCAGTGCGTGGCCGACGCCGGTCTGCAGGGCGGGGCCGCCGCGGGTGGGCAGCGAAACCTGGACAATCGGGATGTCTGCTTGCGGGTACATCAGCGATAAAGGCACCCACACGCCATGGTCGAAAGGCCGATTGCTGTCGATACGTGCAGGCAAACCAGCGGTTTGCAGTAACTCGGCAACCTCTGCGGCGAGTCGTGTATCGCCGGGAGCCGGGTAGCGGACCTCGAACAGGGCTTTGGGGAAGCCGCCGAAGTCATGCCAGGTTTCCGGTTGTGGATTGCCGCTGACCAGCAGCTCATGGCTTTCCCAGTGCGCCGACACAATCACGATGGCCTTGGGCCTGGGTATTTCGGCGGCCAGGCGGGCGAGGACCGGCCCGCTGGGGCCGGGCTCGAGGGCGAGCATGGGGGAGCCGTGGGATATGTACAGGCTGGGGAACATGAATGAGCTCCTGAGAGTTAAGATGCAACATCTTCAGTCAGATCATTGATCTAAATCTAATATAAGTTTTAGGGTGTTTTGATCGAATTTTCGGGGTTATTTATGCAGCCGGAGTTTTGGCACAAAAAGTGGGCGGCGAACCAGATCGGCTTTCACCTGCCGCAGGTGAACCCTCATCTGAAGCGGTTCTGGCCAGCGTTAAGCCTTGAAGAGGGGGCACGCGTGCTGGTGCCGTTATGTGGAAAAAGCCTGGATTTGCTATGGCTCGCCCATCAAGGCCATGAGGTCCTGGGCGTCGAATTGTCGGAAAAAGCCATCGAGGAGTTTTTCAGCGAGCATGGCTTTGATCCGGCCGTCAGCGAGCAGGGGCCGTTCAATGTCTATCGGGCTGGCTCCATCGAGCTGTGGTGCGGTGATTTCTTTGAGCTCACGGCCGGCGATGTTGCCGATTGCTCGGCTGTTTATGATCGTGCGGCGTTGATCGCGTTGCCGGCGGAAATGCGAGAGCGTTACGCCGCCCATTTGAAGCGGATACTGCCCAAAGAGTCCCATGGCTTGTTGATTACCCTGGACTATGACCAGGCGCAATTGCCCGGCCCGCCATTTGCCGTGCTTGACGATGAGGTGCAGCGGTTGTTCGGGGACTCATGGGCGCTGAAGATCCTGGAAGATCAGGATGTGTTGAGCGAGAGCGGGAAATTCCTGGAGGCGGGTGTGACGCGGCTTGAGGAGCGGGTGTATCGAGTTTCCACCCGCTAAAAGACAGGTTGTTTGTTCTGGCCTCATCGCGAGCAAGCTCGCTCCCACATTTGACCGCGATCCCCTGTGGGAGCGAGCTTGCTCGCGATGAGGGCCTCACAGACACCCCAATAATCAGCAGACAAAAAAAGGCCCGCATCGCAGCGGGCCTTTTGATTTGCTGTGGAGCCTGTTAGCCCCGACGACGCGCCAAGGCGTCGATACGCTCTTCCAGCGGCGGGTGGCTCATGAACATGCGAGCGAACCCTTGCTTGATGCCACCGTTGATGCCGAAGGCGTTCAAGGTGTCGGGCATGTGCACCGGCAGGCCTTGTTCCGCACGCAGGCGCTGCAGGGCGCCAATCATTGCGGCAGTACCGGCCAGGTTTGCGCCGGCTTCGTCGGCACGGAATTCGCGTTTGCGCGAGAACCACATGACGATGGAGCTGGCGAGGATGCCCAGGACCAGTTCGGCGAAGATGGTCGCCACATAGTAGGCAATGCCCTGGCCTTCTTCGTTCTTGAAAATCACTTTGTCGACGAAATTGCCGATGATCCGGGCGAAGAACATCACGAACGTGTTAACCACGCCCTGGATCAGCGCCAGGGTAACCATGTCGCCATTTGCCACGTGGCCGATTTCGTGGGCCAGGACGGCTTTCACCTCATCCGGCGAGAAGCGCTCGAGCAAGCCCTGGCTCACCGCGACCAGTGCGTCGTTCTTGTTCCAGCCGGTGGCGAAGGCGTTCGCCTCATAGGCTGGGAAGATACCGACTTCGGGCATCTTGATCCCGGCTTCGCGGGACAGTTGCTCGACGGTTTGCAGCAGCCATTGCTCGTGACGGGTGCGTGGCTGGGTGATGATCTGGGTGCTGGTGCTCATCTTCGCCATCCACTTGGAGATGAACAGCGAGAACAGCGAACCTGCGAAACCAAAGACCGCACAGAAGATCAGCAGCTGATTGAGGTTCAGATCAACCCCATTGGCCGCCATGAACCCGTTGAAGCCGAAAAGGCTCAGGGTGATGCTGGCAATCAGCACGACCGCCAGGTTAGTGGCCAAGAACAGCAGGATGCGCATCATGGTTGTAGAAATCTCCTCATGCTAAAGATGTAGCTTACTGCGGGGTATATAAGGTGCTGCACCGGGGTATTCAACCGGGTGACTATTTCAAACTGTGTCCTACGGCAATAGTCTAGCTGCTTGCAGGGCATTTCCGGCGCGAGTGCGGGAAGTGTTTGTCAGTCAAATCCTGTCGAAAGCCCCCGCCTTTGTTAGGCGCGAGCAGGTCGGGCGACATCCGGCAGGGCGCGAAGCGGCTGCCACCGGTGGCGCGCATGCATGTGTTGCTGAATGAATCACCGTGCGACGCTGCAGCAGCGTCGCACGGTGACGGGCCGGTTACTGGCGGTATGACTTGAGGAAGCCGCCAATGCGCCCGATGGCCATCTCCAGGTCATCGACCCGTGGCAGGGTCACGACGCGGAAGTGGTCTGGCCATGGCCAGTTGAATGCAGTGCCTTGAACCACCAGCAGCTTTTCGGAAAGGAGCAGGTCGAGGACGAATTTTTCGTCGTTATGGATCGGGCAGACCTTGGGGTCGATGCGCGGGAATGCATACAGCGCGCCCATCGGCTTGACGCAGCTTACGCCCGGAATATCGTTGAGCAATTCCCAGGTGCGGTTGCGTTGTTCCAGCAGGCGGCCCTGCGGCAGCACCAGGTCATTGATGCTCTGATAACCGCCGAGGGCGGTCTGGATAGCGTGCTGGCTCGGCACGTTGGCGCACAGGCGCATGTTAGCCAGCATGTCGATGCCTTCGATGTAGCTCTGGGCGTGGTGTTTCGGGCCGGAAATGGCGATCCAGCCGGAACGGAAACCGGCCACGCGATAGGATTTGGACAGACCGTTGAAGGTCAGGCACAGCAGGTCCGGCGCCAGGGAGGCGGTGCAGATGTGCACGGCATCGTCATAAAGGATCTTGTCGTAGATCTCGTCGGAGAACACCACCAGATTGTGCTGGCGGGCCAGTTCCAGCATGCCCAGCAGCACTTCCTTCGAATACACCGCGCCGGTCGGGTTGTTCGGGTTGATGATCACCAGCGCCTTGGTGTTCGGGGTGATCTTGGCCTTGATGTCGGCCAGGTCCGGCCACCAGTTGGCCTGCTCGTCGCACAGGTAGTGCACCGGATTGCCGCCGGACAGGCTCACGGCTGCGGTCCACAGCGGATAGTCGGGAGCGGGCACCAACACTTCGTCGCCGTTGTTGAGCAGGGCCTGCATCGACATCACGATCAGTTCGGACACGCCATTGCCCAGGTAAATGTCTTCAATGCCGACGCCTTCCACCTGCTTTTGCTGGTAGTACTGCATCACGGCCTTGCGCGCACTGAACAGACCCTTGGAATCGCTATAGCCCTGGGCTGTCGGCAGGTTGCGGATCACGTCCTGGAGGATTTCATCCGGCGCTTCGAAACCAAAAGGCGCCGGGTTGCCGATGTTCAGCTTGAGGATGCGATGGCCTTCCTCTTCCAGGCGCTTGGCGTGCTTGAGCACCGGGCCGCGAATGTCGTAGCAGACGTTGGCGAGCTTGTTCGATTTGCTGACCTGCATGGCGATGTGTTCCCGAAAATGAACGATCCAGACGGCGTTTGGACAACCGTACTGGGAATCCTGCGTATTCACACAGGCCTGACGCCTTGAGATGCAGCACCCATATTTCCGTTTGAATGCGCGTGGTCTGGCTGCCAGACTGGCGTTTGACGAGGCGCAATCATACGTGCCGCCCGATCCGTGGAAAAGGTACAGATCGGGCTTTTTCAGCCGCTGAGGTGTGATGATGGAAAAGTTGGAAAAAACCCTGGAAGAATGGAAGGCGATGCTCGATCCAGAGCAGTACAACGTGTGCCGCCTCAAAGGCACCGAACGACCGTTTTCCGGCAAGTACAACGCCACCAAGACCGACGGTGTCTACCACTGCATCTGCTGCAACGAGCCGCTGTTCGACTCGGCGACCAAATTCGATTCCGGCTGCGGCTGGCCCAGCTTCCATGCGCCGATCGGCGACAGCGCCATGACCGAAATCCGTGATGTCAGCCACGGCATGATCCGCACCGAAGTGGTCTGCGCCAAATGCGACGCGCACCTGGGGCATGTATTCCCTGATGGTCCGCCGCCGACGGGCCTGCGTTATTGCATCAATTCGGTGTGCCTGGACCTCGTACCCCGCTCGTAATGCGAGCCCTGTAGGAGCTGGCTTGCCAGCGAAGAGGCCCTCAAGTGCAGCGGTGCACCAACGGACGCCATCGCTGGCAAGCCAGCTCCTACAGTTGATCGCTTGTGCAGTTATTTAAATTGCACACAATTCAATTGCTCGCTATTTTGTTGTCTCTGGCATTCACTCGGAACCCCAAACATGAGCGACAACCTGCTGAGCATCCCTTGCACCACGATCAAGGGTGAGCAAAAGACCCTGGCGGATTTCGCCGGCAAAGCCGTGCTGGTGGTCAACACGGCCAGCAAATGCGGTTTCACTCCGCAGTACAAAGGCCTGGAAGAACTCTGGCAGACCTACAAGGACCAGGGCCTGGTGGTGCTCGGTTTTCCCTGCAACCAGTTCGGCAAGCAAGAGCCGGGCAATGAAGGGGCGATCTCCGAGTTCTGCGAGCTGAACTTCGGTGTCAGCTTTCCACTGTTCAAAAAGATCGACGTTAACGGTGCCGACGCCCATCCGCTGTTCGTGCAATTGAAAAAGCGCGCTCCGGGTGTGCTGGGCTCCCAGGGCATCAAGTGGAACTTCACCAAGTTCCTGATCGGCAAGGACGGGCAACTGGTCAAGCGCTTCGCCCCGGCGACCAAGCCGCAGGACCTGACCCAAGAGATCGAAGCCCTGCTCAAATGACCACCTTGTCAGTTGATTCCCTGAAGCTCGACAGCCAGCTGTGTTTCAAGCTGTACGCTGCTTCCCGGGCGGTGATTCGCGCCTACAAGCCCATGCTCGATCAGTTGGGCCTGACTTACCCTCAGTACCTGGCGATGCTGGTGCTGTGGGAGTGGCAGCAGGCAGCTCCCGAGCAACCGACCGTGAAGGCATTGGGTGAGCGTCTGGCCCTGGATTCCGGCACGCTGACACCCTTGCTCAAGCGCCTCGAACAACTGCAACTGGTGCAGCGTCAGCGTTCGGCGCGCGATGAGCGTGAGGTGCATCTGAGCCTGTCCCCGGCCGGCATGGCCTTGCGCGATCAGGTCGGGCCACTCAAGGCGCGCCTGTTGTGCGACAGCGGGGTCGATCCGAATCGTCTCAACGACTTGCGCGATGGTCTCGATCATCTGCTGGGGCAGATCAAGGCGCTGTCGTAGCGGGGATCCACAAGTCCAGCAGGGCGGCCAGTTCTTCGCGCCGGAAGGGTTTGGCCAGGTAGTCGCTCATACCCGCGGCACGGCAGCGCTCGCGCTCCTCCGACATGGCGTTGGCCGTCAGGGCGACGATCGGCAGTTGAGGCCAGCGTCCGCTGCGGCGGATTTGCCGGCTGGCTTCATAGCCGTCCATCACCGGCATGTTGCAGTCCATCAGCACCAGATCGAACTCCCGTTGTTCGAGTTGATCCAGGGCCTCGCCACCATGAGCCGCCGTGGTGACCTCGCAGCCGAGCTTGCCGAGCATGCCCTTGGCCACCATTTGGTTCACCGGATTGTCTTCCACCAGCAGTACGCGCCCGCGTCGTTGCGGACATTGCGCGTCGAGCGGGACATCGTTGACCGGCCGGGCTTGCGGTTGCAGGATCCGCCGCAAGGTCTGAAACAGCGTATTGCGGGCCAGGGGGCGGGCCTGTTGTTGCAGGGGGGCGAGGGCGTGGACCTCTTCGCCGGGCATGAAATTACCATAGGCGGTGATCAGCAGGATCGGCGCACTGAGGGTGGGGCGCAAAGTGAACAGGCATTCGGGGCAGTCGGTGATGAGCACGTCGGCCGCCAGGCCAAGCAGTGGGTCATCCATGGAGCGCCGTTCATAGTCCAGCCCCCAGCCAGGCAACAGGCTGTTCAGCAGCTCGCCCAGCCCGCTGCTGGCGGCCGTGATGGCGATGACTTTGCCCTTGAGCGAAACGGCAGGCATTGCGCGGGTATGGCTGGGTAATGGCAAGTCCGCGCAGAACTGGCTGCCAAAACCCGCCTCGGAGCTGATCGACAGGCGTCCCTGCATGGCTTCACACAGGTTGTAGGTCAGCGCCAGACCCAGCCCGGTACCGCCAAACTGGCGGGTAATGCCGGCACCCGCCTGGGTGAAGGGCTGGAATATCTTGACCTGGGCATCTTGAGGAATGCCGATGCCGGTGTCGCACACCTCGATCCGGACACCGTCGCCGAACGTCGACAGGCGCACGTCGACTCGCCCGAACCGGGTGAACTTGAGAGCGTTGGACAGCAGATTACTGACGATCTGCCGCACGCGGGTCGGATCGCCGAGCACCAGCGCCGGGAAATGCGGATCGATCAGGCAGGTCAGTTCGACACTGGGGGCGGCGTTCTGCGACAACAGGTTGGCGGTGTCTTCGATCAGCGAGCCGAGGTCGAAAGGGATGTGTTCGAGTTCGAGTTGGCCGGCATCGAACTTCGACAGATCGAGAATATCGTTGAGCAATTCCACCAGCACCTTGCCGGAGTCATGGGCGATCGACAGTTGTTGCTGTTGTTCGGCATTCAGCGGTCCGTCGAGGGACAGTGCGATCATCCCGAGCAAGCCGTTGAGGGGCGTGCGGATTTCATGGCTCATGTTCGCCAGGAACACCGAGCGGGCTTCGGCCATGTCCAGGGCGGTACTGCGGGCGGCTTCCAGTTCCTCATTGGATTGGCTCAGCCGGGCGTTGATCGCCTTGAGCTCGGCGGTGCGGGCCGAGACGATGTTTTCCAGTTGACCCAGATATTCGGTCAGACGGTTTTCCGCATTGCGCCGCTGCTGGATTTCGGTGGCGATGTTCTTGAATTGCTGGTTGGCAACCTTGACCAGCACGCCGATCTCATCGTTGGCGTGCCCGGCGGGACACTCCAGCGACGTCGGTTCGGTACTGCTCGGGTCGCGACCGCTGAGCTCGCGGATGACCCGCACCAGAGGTTTGGTCAGCATCACATAGAACAGCGCCAGCAGGATGCCGGACAGCAGCAGGCTACGGGCGAAGCCATTGAGCAGGGTCACTTCGGCCCGGCGCAGGAAACGGTTGCCGAAGGCATAAGTGTCGACGTTCAGCCGCAGTGTGCCCAGGGACTCGTTGGGTAAATGATCCAGGTAGAGCCGGTCTTCGAACTGCCGATTGGCCCCGAACAGGAAGTCACTGAACAATCGATAGTCGTTCTGCATGCCGGATCGTTTGACGTTGGCCAGCACGGTGCCGTTGTTGTCGGTCAGTTTCGCGCCGATGATTGCCGGCGAGCGCAGCAGGCCCTGGGTCAGTTCCTTGGCGAGTTCGGCGTCGATGTTGTAGGCGATTCGCGAGGCCGGGTTGTGGCTGATTTCAAGTAATGAAAGGATTTCACGATTGATGGAGGCGTCTTCACTGGCATAATCGATGCCTATTTGCAGCAGGCTGAGCAGCGTGCCCAAAATGAAACCGACCAGCACGGTAAGCCGGGCTTGCTTGAATGACAGCCGGTTGGTGAATTTGATGTCCATGGGGGGGTGAACCACTTCCGTTTCCTTTCGCTGCTCAAGCATAGCCGATCATGTCTGTCTGCTGACGTTCTCGCGAGGCCTGTACTGCGGGGTCAGCCACTGTGTGACGCGGTGTTTGGCCGCTGTATCACCATCATTACTGTGAACGTGCCCGAGGAGAAGTCGTGGATTCCCGATTGAATGCTTTTCTTGAACGTGCCGATGCCGTTCTGGCCCGTATCGAGCCGTTGCTGCCGGCACCAAGGCCAGCCATCGACTGGACGCAATGCCTGGCCGCGCGCTGGCAGCGTGAGTCGCGCGGCGGTTATCTGATGCCGCTGGAAGTCAGCCTCGACATGCGCCTGTCCGACCTGATTGGCGTCGACCGGCAAGTCGAACAGTTGGGGCGCAATACCCAGCAGTTCCTCGATGGCATGCCCGCCAACCATGCCTTGCTCTGGGGCTCGCGCGGCACCGGCAAGTCGTCGCTGGTGCGCGCCTTGTTGGCCGAGCACGCTCAAGCCGGTTTGCGTTTGATCGAGATTGAACGCGATCACCTGGCAGACCTGCCGCGGGTGGTCGAACAGATCGGCAAGCTGCCCCAGCGTTTCGTGCTGTTTTGCGACGACCTTTCGTTCGAGTCGGGCGAGGGCGATTACCGAGTGCTCAAAAGCGTCCTGGATGGTTCGCTGGAGCAGGCACCGGACAACGTTCTGCTGTACGCCACGTCCAACCGTCGCCACCTGGTGCCGGAAAAGGAAAGCGACAACGAAAACTGGAAACGGGTCGACGGCGAGCTGCATCCAAGCGAAGCCGTGGAAGACAAGATCGCGCTCTCGGACCGCTTCGGCCTGTGGCTGTCGTTCTATCCGTTTACCCAGGAACACTTCCTCAACGTTGTCGAGCACTGGATCGGCCAGTTGGCCGCGAAGGCCGGGCTGGCATGGCAACGCAGCGAAGAGCTGGACATTCTGGCGGTACGCTGGGCCACCGGCCGGGGCAATCGCAATGGACGTTGCGCCTATCAATTTGCCCGTTACTGGGTCGGGCTGAAACTGTTGGAGCACAAGGCATGATCGATTTACAGCAGAGCGGCCAGGGCCTCGAAGGCTACGGCATGCTGCATGCGCAACTGGAGTCCTTGCTGGCGGACGAGCGGGATTTCATCGCCAATGCCGCGCAGTTCTCGGCGTTTCTGTTCAATCAGCTCGATGACCTGAACTGGGCCGGGTTCTACCTCAACCGTAATGAGGAGCTGGTGCTCGGCCCGTTTCAGGGGCAGATCGCCTGCGTGCGGATCCCTTTCGGGCGTGGTGTCTGCGGGGCGGCGGCCGCCACCTTGCAGACTCAGTTGGTCGAAGATGTGCATGCGTTCCCCGGTCACATTGCCTGTGACAGCGCCTCGAACAGCGAGCTGGTGGTACCGCTGGTCAAGGACGGCCGGTTGATCGGCGTGCTCGACCTCGACAGCCCGAAACTGGCGCGTTTCACTGCGCAGGACCAGGCCGGCATCGAACAACTGGCGACGATTTTCCTGCGCCTGACCGACTGCTGATCAAGACGCCAGGCCGGCCTTGGCCAGCAGGCCCGATGCGTCCACCGCATCGATCTGCGCAGGGTCGAGGAAGCGTCTGGCGTACTGCAAGTAGATCTGCGCCTTGATGAACAGCCCGAACAGTTCCGGGTCGATGTGGGCATCACGGCACATGAACGCCATGATGCCCAGCGCCTCGCTCAAGGTCTTGGCTTTTTTGTAGGGGCGGTCGGCTGCCGTCAACGCTTCGAAGATATCGGCAATCGCCATCATCCGCGCCGGCAGGCTCATCTCTTCCCGCTTCAAGCGTTTCGGGTAACCGCTGCCGTCCATTTTCTCGTGATGCCCGCCGGCTATTTCCGCGACGCTGCGCAGGTGCGCGGGAAACGGCAGATGGTTGAGCATCAGGATCGTCTGGACGATGTGGTTATTGATGACATAACGCTCCTCGCTCGTCAGGGTGCCGCGGACAATGCTCAGGTTGTACAGCTCGCCGCGATTGTATTTGTGAGGCGGAACGTCGAGTTTGAAGCCTAGGGGATTGTCTTGTGGTATCACTTCGTTTTCGTTGCGTTCGAACAGGTGCTCGGGTTTGTCCGCCAGTAACGGTTCGCAGACGGGCAGGGTGGGGGCGGGCGTTCGGGCCTGACGCCGGTTCTCTTCCCAGGACACGCCCAGCCGGTCATCCAGGGTCCGGGTCCAGGTGCGTCCGGCCAGGTTGCGCAGGCGATGCAGATCAGCGTCGGCCATGGCTTCGCCACCCAGAT
The DNA here is from genome assembly GCF_054668285.1 of Pseudomonas sp. S2_H10. Taxonomy (NCBI): domain Bacteria; kingdom Pseudomonadati; phylum Pseudomonadota; class Gammaproteobacteria; order Pseudomonadales; family Pseudomonadaceae; genus Pseudomonas; species Pseudomonas sp. S2_H10. Next base: position 1,882,744 of record NZ_CP162754.1, on the reverse strand, counting down.
TGCAGCGGGCAACGAAGGCGAAATCGTCATCCAGCCCGGCCAGGTTGGCATTGCGCAGTTCTGCCAGCGATTGCTCGTCGCCGCCCAGGGCAATGGCCTGCCAGTAACCGATCCAGACATCGCGCTTGAGCACCTCGAAGCGGGTACGGATTTCGTGGATGCGATCGGTCAGGGTTTCCAGCTTCGTGGCTTTGTCGACGACGTATTCCGGTGTGGTGACCTTGCCGCAATCGTGCAGCCAGGCGGCGATGTGCAGTGCCTCCCATTCATCTTCGCTCGGCTGATATTCACTGAAGGCCGGTTCCTGGCTGGCCGCCGCCGCGTGGGCCAGCATCAGGGTCAGTTCCGGGACGCGCTGGCAATGGCCGCCGGTATAGGGGCTTTTGGCGTCGATGGCACCGGCCAGCAGCTGTATGAAGGAGTCCAGCAGTTGTTTTTGCCGGGCTTGCAGGCGCTGGCTTTCGATGCACACGGCCGCCGCGCCGGATACGGCCTGGAGGAACGCAATGCGGTCCGGCCGCAGTTTGTCCAGGTCGCTCTGCTCGCCACTGTCGGCCAATAGCAACACCAGCAGTCCCACGGTTTCGTTGTGACGGTTGTGCAGGCGGATTCCGACCAGATGGACCCGGGGACTGTTCAGCGCGAGCAAGACTTTCTGCAGATCGCCCGCCTGCTCGAATCCAAGGTTGCTGACGACATTGTCGACGTTTGCCAATTGCTGCAGCCAAGGCGGGCTTTGCGGGTTTTCCAGCGAATGCCCGCGGATGCCGAAGGATTGCAGGTTTTCGGCGGTGTTATTGATGACCAGTCCGTGGGGTTGCATGTGCCCGCCATCAGCTTCGCGCAGATAGATCAGGCCGGCCTGGGCCTGCCCGATTTTCACCGTTTCAAACAACACCCGTTGCAGCAGCGGGGCGAAACGGGTTTCCGCGCTGAGGCTGTCAGTGATCTGGAAGAAGCTCGCCAGCGTGTCTTTCATCCGTGCCATCGACACACTCAGTTGGTCGACTTCGAGCACCGGTGAGCGACGGGAAAGCGGAAAGTTGAAATCGAAACTGCGAATCGCATCGGCCTCCTGCACCAGGGCGCGCAAGGGTTTGACCAGGATCCTTGACGTCAGCCAGCCCAGCGGCACGCATAACAGCAATGTTGCCAGAGTAATCAGCGCGCCTTGCCAGCGCATCCGGTAAGCATCGACGAGCAACTCGTCTTCCGGTACCAGCAAAGCCAGTTGCAGACCTTGTGGTCCGCCTTCCTGCATGCTGCTGCGGGCGACGATCCACTGTCGGCCATTGGCGTCCAGGCGATTGCCTTGCGCGGGGTTGCCGAGCAACGCAGCCAGGCTGGGGCTCAGATCCGCCGCCTTGATCAGGCGCGATGTCTGATCGTCGATGATCAGCCTGCGGCTGTCGGGGTAGGCAATGGCATTGCCTTCGCCGTCGAACAGCACGATTTCGGTATTGGGAGTCACGACGTGTTTGGCCAGGGTCGCGCTGAGTTCGGCCAGGGTCAGGTCGGCGGCGATGATTGCCTTGTCGCCACTGCGTCGTGCCAGCGTTGTGCCAATGTTATGGGTGGAAAAAAAGATATAGGGTTCGGTCGTGATCTGGTCACTGTCGTTGCGCGCACTGGTAAACCAGGCACGGCTGCGAGGGTCGTAGGGGTCGTTCAGGTTGTCCTGGCGGCTGACGAGTGCCAGGTTCGTGTCGAAAAACAACGACTGGGAACGGGCCTGGCCGCTGCTGTCGTGCTCGATGCTCCAGACCTGGTAAGCCGCCGTGTCCGGGGCCTTGACCAGGGCCTTGACCTCTGGGGTAGGTAGCGGGCGGACCATGAAAAAGTCTCCATTGTCGTAGCCCAGGTACAGCGAAGCCAGATTGGGGTTGTCCTCGAGCGACTGGCTGAACGGCTCGAGCAGTGCCAGGCGGTGCTCCAGGTCAGCGGACTGGCCCGCCGGATCGAGTGCCAGCAGGCTCAACAGATGGCGAATGGGTGCATAGGTCGAGTGCAGGTCCAGCCGGACATCCTGCTCGATACGGTTGAAGAGTTTTTCACTGCTCGACAATATGATCTGGGTCGTTTGCCGGTAGTTGAAAAGACCCAGCAGCACTCCGGTCAGCAACAACAGGAAGGTGAACATCACGCTGATATGGACATGCAGTGGAAACCGGCGTTGAACCGTGCGCAGTGGCATTGCGGGTTTCTCCATGATGGTCAACACACTGCCGAGGGTCCAAGCATAGTTAAGGCTCTGCGATTTTGCCTTCGTCGTAATGGGCGATCTGACGTATTAACGCGTCCTCCAACTCAAGCATCGTGCGCTCCATGAATTTGCAGCATCCAGCCACTTTTTCGTGAGCGAAATCCTCATGGCAGGCAGCTTCGAGCGCCTCGCAGCGGTCGATCAGGGGGGAGGCCTGCACGATCCGGGCTGCGCCTTTGATTTTGTGGGCAATATCCAGCAGCGCCTGCGTATCCCCGGAGCTGGATAGCGACAACAGCGTTTGCAGATCCTGGCGGTTGCTGTTCACCAGTTCATTGAGCAATCTGCGGTTCAACACCGGATTGCCGCCGGTCAGCAGTTTCAATCCGTGCAGGCTGAACGCCGGGGCTATCCGGGTGGGTTGAATGTTTTCCAGCCACTGACTCAAGGCGCCGAGGCTGAGGGGTTTGAACAGGCAGTCGTCCATCCCGGCTTGCTTGCAGCGTTGGATTTCTTCCGGTTGGGCGTTGGCGGTAAAGCCGAGCACGGTGCAGGGAGGACGATGGTTTTGTCTTTCCTGCTTTCGAATGGCGCGGGCCAGCTCGTAACCGTTCATGACCGGCATGTTGCAATCGGCGATCACCAGATCGAACGGTTGGCCTTTCCAAGCCTCCAATCCCTCCTGACCATCGGCCGCAACGGTAAATCGATGGCCAAGGAACTCCAGTTGCTGGCAGGTGAGCAAGCGATTGGCCGAGTGATCGTCGACGACCAGAACATTCAAAGGGGTTGTGGCAACGACAATTTGCGTTTCGGCCACCTGGGCTGAGGGTTGCAGCGGCAACGTTTCCAGCTGCAGCGATACCTCCACCTGGGTGCCGACGCCCGGTTCGCTGCGCAATTGCAGACTGCCGCCCATCATCTCGCAGAGGTTGCGGCTGATGACCAGCCCCAGTCCCGCGCCGCCCCTGGCCGATTGAATGGCGTTGTCGGCCTGGGCGAAAGGTTCGAACAGCCGGTATTGATCCTGTTCACTGATCCCGATACCGCTGTCGTGGACCTGCACCCGCATTTGCGCGCGATCAGGCAGCGTTGCCGGGTGCAGGTCGACAATGATCCGGACCTGGCCTTGCTCGGTAAACTTGATGGCATTGCTGATCAGGTTGGACAGCACCTGCTTGAAGCGTAAAGGGTCCAACAACACATCGAAGGTCGGGGTGGCCGGAGAAAATTCCAATATCAGTTCGAGTTCCTTCTGTCGGGCCAGGCCATCGAAAATCCGCACGACCGAGGCCACGAGTTCACCCGGATTGACGCGCTCCGGGCTCAGGCTCAAGCGCCCGGATTCGATTCTGGCTATGTCGAGGATGTCGCCGATCAGTTCCAGCAATCCTTTCGCCGAGTTGTGCGCGACATCGATGGCCGGACGCTCCGGGTGCTGGTGATCAAGACGCTTGAGGGTCAGTTCAAGCATGCCGATGATTGCGTTCATCGGCGTGCGGATCTCATGGCTCATCGTAGCCAGAAACGTGCTTTTGGCCCGGTTGGCGTTATCGGCGCGCTCTTTCGCGCAACGCAGGTCATCGAGCAGCTGCCGCCGTTCGCTGATGTCGATCCAGCCACCGATAATGCCTTGCACTTTCGCGCTGGAATCGCGGTAGGGAAGAATCCAGTGATAGATCGTCAGCCGCCGGCCACCTATGTGCAGTTCGCGATCGACGATCAGCGGTCTGCCCTCGGCCACTACGCGCTGGTAGTCAGCCTGATACTCCCGGGCTTCGAACACATTGCTCATCGATCCGTGCATGACGCTTTTGCCGATGACATCTTCACGCCTGGCGCAGAACGCTTGCAGGTAACTGTCGTTGCAACTTTGCAGCAGCCCCTGGCGATCACGTACGTAGATCGGATGAGGGGTGCCGTTGACCAGCGAGCGCATGAACTCGAACTGATCGTTCAAGGCTCGCTCGGCGGCCTTGCGCTGCTTGATCTGGCGTCGCATGTAGTCGTTCCACGCAATGGAAATCAGCAATAGCGCACCGGCACCGATGGCGATTTGGTAGAACAGTCTTTGATAGTTGCGCCAGGTACTTTGCGAGGACGCCGAATAGCCGCGCCAACGACTGTTGATGACGCCCAGCTCTTCAGGCGAGATGCTCAGTAACGCCTTGTTCAGAATGGCGTTGAGCTCTCTGGCACCCCGGGCGGTGGCAAGGGAAAACGCTGCCTGCTCGGTGCCGATGGTGGTGCTGATTTGCAATGAGTGCTCGAACAGCCGTGACGAAATGAAGTAGTTGGCAATCACCAGTGAGTTCACCGCGCCCTCGGCCTGACCTTCGTCGAGCAGCTCTACGGCGCTGAAGGTGTCCGCGGCTTCGATCAATTTGATCCGGGGAAATTCTTTGCGCAGGTAATCCATGAGTGGATTGCCGCGGGCAATGGCCAGGCGTTTGCCCTGCAACTGCTCGAGGTTGGTCGGGCTGTCGACGGCTTTGCGGGTCAGCAGGACGTAGGAATTTTCCAGAAAGGGGCGGGTAAAGTTCAGTTGGGTCTGACGTTTGGCGCTGGGGAGCAACGCGGCGATCACATCGGCCTTTTCGTCCTTGATCTGTTTGATCATCTCGTGATCGCTTCGACTGCGCTGGATGTCAAAGCGCAAACCGGTGCGCAGCCTGATCAGCTCAAGCAAATCTGCGGTGACTCCGCGAAAGTTGCCATCGCTGTCGAAAAACGACAGGGGTGCAAAAGCTTCGTTGACGACGACTCGCACAGTCGGGTGGTGCGCCAGCCAGCGTTCTTCCCGATCAGTGAGCTGCAGTTTTTGATCGGTCAGCAGGATGTCGCTGCCGGCGCTCCAGCGTTTGGCGATGTTTTCACGTTCGCTGGGGGGGATGGCCCTGATCATCGCGTTGATGATGACGAGCAGCTCGGGGTTGTTCCTGCTGACGGCAAAGCTGAAGCCATGGGCTTCATGTTTGCCGAAGTTGGCCATCCGGATGTTGTTCAGGTACCCCTTGTTGATCATGTAGTGCGTTGAAATCGTGTCACCGAGAAACACGTCCGCCTGATCGAATGCAACGGCGTTGATCGCATTCTGGTAGGACGGATAGGACGTGATGATGGCCTTTGGATACAGCGCCTTGACTTCCTCCAGCGGCAAGTAGTGATACACCATGCTCAGGCGCAATCCGGCCAGGCCATCGGTCAGGGATCGGGTTTCTCCTTCGCGGGTCACCAACACGGGTTGGTCGACGGCATAGGGTATGGACAGTGTGATGCCGGCAATGCCGGCTTCGAATCCATTGGCGGTGCCAAGCAGATCGACATCGCCGTTCTGCAGCGCAGCGATCGCGGCCCCTCGGGAATCGAAGCGCTGAACCTTGATGGGCAAACCGGTTACTTTTTCCAGAAGACCGGCGTAATCGGCGGTAAACCCTTCATAGTCCTGGCCGCTGGTGGTCAGGTCGAAAGGAGGATAGTCGGGGGCTGAGGTGCCGAGCGTCAGCTGATTTTTGTTTTTTATCCATTGGCGCTGGGATTCATCCAGTCGAATCTCCAGAGCCCCGGCCTTCGAGCGGCTGAGCAGGGTGTAATTTTCATTGGCCGGTGCCCCGAACAACGAGGTACACACGCATAGACCTGCGGTCAATTGAATCAGGTAGACCTTCAAGCGGCTGGGCATCCAGGTTCTCACACGAGTGCGTTACGTTTTGCCATCTCGATCAGTTCAACCAGGGATTTGGCTTTGAGTTTTTGCATGAGGCGCTTTTTGTAAGTGCTCACGGTCTTGTTGCTCAGAAACATGCCCTTGGCGATCTCCTTGTTTGTGCGACCTTGGGCAAAAAGTTGCAAGACCATCAGTTCCCGGTCGTTTACGGATTTGAAAAGTTCCAATTCAATACAGCGTGTTTCATCGCCATGGATGGGGTTCAATGCCTCACTCGGGAAATAGTTGTAACCTGAAAATACCGCTCTTATGGAACTGACCAGTTCACTGATGTCTTCTTGTTTGCAGACATAACCCGAGGCACCGGATTGCATGCAGCGAATACCGAAGAGTGTCGGGCATTGTGCAGTCAGTACCAGTGTTTTAGGAGGGTTGCTCATTGCGTTGAAGCGGGAAAGCACTTCCAGACCATCGAGTTTTGGAATGCTGATGTCGAGAATGACCAGGTCCGGCATGCATTCGCGAACCATCTGCATGGCGTCGACCCCATTATCAGTTTCGCCGACAACTTTGTAACCTTCGTGTTCCAGCAGCATTCGAACAGCAAGGCGGATAACCGGGTGATCGTCGACAATAAAAACGGAGTTCATAATCAAGTCCCATGCGAGCTCAAATAAAGCGCGCACCTTAGCTCAGATACTTGCAGGGACGCATGAACGGACCGAGCTGTAGCAGCAATTTAGGAGAAGTCCTACAAATTAAAAGGAATAGGACTACGCATTAACTAGGTTTCTTATTAGGAAGGATAGGAAAAATCAGTTATCTAGTGCGTTTTTTGAGAAGGTTGTTTGTAAGTTTTACGTAGTGTCTTTGTCGGTTTTTTATATATGTCTATTTCTTATGTTGATGCTGAGGTCAACAAGTCTCTAAATTCAGATTGTTTCAAAGGTTTTATCAAGTAACCCAATAATGGCAATCCGTCTTCAGTGGCCGTTTTTACCAATTCGTCCAGTTCGCAGGTCGTCAGGCTGCTCAGAAGGATTGCATGCTTGATCAGCCCTTGCCGGCCGGCGAACCGGACCAGATCGAGTCCTGTCAGATCAGGCAGGCATTGATCGCATAAAAGAATGTCGAATGGCTGGTCGACCTCGAGCATTCGCTGCATGGCGCCTTTGGCGCTGTCGGTGGTCGTCAGTCGGGTGAAGCCATAACTTTCCAGCAGATATTGAGTCGCTATGAGTTGAAAGGGGTGGTCCTCCACCACGAGGATGCGTAGATCGTCTTCGGCCATGGGGCGCACTTCATCTGTCGAACAGAAGGAATGGGGATTGTTTCGCGAGAGTGGCGGACAAGCGATCAGTTCGCTCGCCATGTGTTGTAGGGCGATTCGACGAAGCTTGAGCGCTGTTGGTTGTTGAAGGGGGGATCAGCCATAACGAATGCCGCAATGGCTGATCACTCGATACACCTCAGTGGCTGGCGCGTCCGGTCATTTCCAAGGCCATGTCACTGGCATAACTGTCAGTCATGCCTGCGATGAAATCAATCATGCGTAAAAAGGAGGTGTGCAGCGGGCCGTGAGGGTCGGGAGCATTGTTACCCAGCAGATCAAGAATGCGCCGGCTTTTGAACGACGGAGTCCGACCGTTGTGCTGCTCCAGAGCTGCGCCGCAAAAGGCGTTGAGCAGGATTTCCAGCGTGGTGTAGGCGCCGATTTCGTGCAGGGTCTTGCGCTTGTCCTGGAAGATTTTCTTGCGGGCCATGTCCTTGGCGTTCAGCACACAACGTTTGGCGGGGCCGTGCATGTGCTCCACCAGGTCGCCGGGCAATGTGCCGGCCAGCAGTGCGTCCTGTTGCTCGACGAAGGCGCGGGCTGCGGCATTGGTCAGGTGTTCGATGGCTTTGCCGCGCAGGATCGCCAGCTTGCGTCGACGCGAGTCGCCGGGGCCGAGTTGGCGGTAGGTCTCCGGCAAGTCGTCGCCCACCAGGCCCAGCAGCAGGGACTCGACTTCGGCGTATTCCAGCAACTCCATTTCCAGGCCGTCTTCCAGGTCGATCAGCGCATAGCAGATGTCGTCGGCGGCTTCCATCAGGTACACCAGCGGATGCCGCGCCCAGCGTTGCTCCTCCAGTTGCGGCAAGCCGAGTTTCTGGGCGATCTGCTCCAGTAGCGGCAGCTCGCTCTGATAACAGCCGAACTTGTGTTTCTTGTAGCCCAGCGAGTCGGCGTGCTTGGCCGTCCATGGATACTTCAGGTAGGTGCCCAGCGTTGCATAGGTCAGTCGGGTGCCGCCGTCGAACTGGTGGTACTCCAGTTGAGTGAGCACCCGAAAGCCCTGGGCATTGCCTTCGAAATTCAGGAAGTCATTGCGCTCGGCTTCACTCATTGCATCCAGCCAGCCACGCCCGGCGGCCTGCTGGAACCAGTGGCGGATCGCGTCTTCACCGGAATGGCCGAAAGGCGGGTTGCCGATGTCGTGCGCCAGGCAGGCCGATTGCACCACCATTCCCAGGTCGCTGGGTTCGCACCAGTCGGGCAGGGTGTTGCGGATGGTTTCACCGACCCGCATGCCCAGTGAGCGCCCCACGCAACTGACTTCCAGCGAGTGGGTCAGGCGCGTATGAATGTGATCGTTGCTGGACACCGGATGGACCTGGGTCTTGCGCCCGAGGCGGCGGAAAGCCCCCGAGAAAATGATGCGGTCGTGGTCTTTGTGAAAAGGGCTGCGGCCGAGTTCTTCCGGGCTGTGCAGAGGTTTTCCGAGGCGTTCGCGGGTGAGCAGGGTGTGCCAATCCAAGGCGGGGTCTCTCCGTCAGGTGACTGATGGCCTAGCTTCCCGTTTCGCGCGCGGACCTGCAAGGGGAACGGGAGCCGGTGAAGTCGATATCGATGAGCAGCCGGGCAGGCGCACAGGATTGCGCCCCTCGATGGAGGGGGGCATTCCGTGAACATTGCAAGCGTGCGTCAAGATCAGTCTTTGCGTGAAGAACCCTGCATGATCAGTTTGATCAGCGGCCCCAATGTGGTGCCGAGGCGGACCAGCCTGGTCAGGCTGCTCAGGCCTCCGCCGTTTTTTGCACCCTTGCCGGTCAGAAAACCCAGCAGGGTGACGGCGGCCACGCCCCAGAGTGGCGCGTGTTTGATGCCGAAACCGTCCTGCAGGTTTTGCGTCATTCCACGTACCCGTTGCAAAGGCTGCAGCAGTTGCGCGGATTCGTGGCGGATTTCCTGGCGATGCATTTCCATGCGCAGGCGGATCAGCGCCTTGCGCATTTCCGTGCGTGAGCTGTTTTGTGGCAATTCAGGCAGGCTCATGGCAGCAGGCGCTCCCGATCGTTGGCCAGCTCTTCCAGGGTGCCGTGGAAGGGCGAGGACTCATCGAAAATCGCCGCTCTCAAGCGCATTCCACAGAAGATGGCGGCGAGGGTGTAGAACACACAGAGCCCGATGATCGCGGCCAGGCGATACGTATCCCAGAACAGGATGAGCACCAGCGTCGACAGCCCCACCAACAACAGCAAGGCAAACACCAGCGCCAGGCCGGCAAACAGCAACAGGCTGACGGTGCGGGCTTTCTGTTCCTGCAATTCGATGCCGAACAGTTCGACATGACTGTGCAGCAACCCAAGGAAGGCAGCACCCAGGCGCCGCGATGAGGAGCTTGTTCCCGTCATGGACGGGCCGGATTCGCCGATCGACATATCAGCGCCGGCTGGCCAGCAGGCCGATCAGGAATCCCACACCGGCCGCGATGCCGACGGATTGCCAAGGGTTGGCCTGGACATAGTCCTCCGTGGCGGTGACAGCAGCCTTGCCGCGTTCGCGCAGGGAGTCTTCGGTCAGTTTCAGGGTTTCACGGGCGCGCAGGAGACTGTCGTGAATCTGCTCGCGCAACTCGTCGGCCTGGTCACCTGCCAGGGTCGCGGTGTGCTCCAGCAAGCGTTCGGTATCGCTGACCAGTGTCTGAAAGTCGTTCATCAGGATTTCTTGAGCAGTCTTTGCCTGGGTGCGGGCCATGGGGGATCTCCATAAGTGGCTTTCTGATGTGTTCGAGTATGAGCCTTCGGCGAAGGTTCAGTACAAATGACTGGTACAACTTTTGCTGTGTCGTGGTGCGCCGGTCCGCACCATTGCGCTATAGCCGGGCATGATTTCAGTAAAACCGTAGGACCAACAATCAAAAACTCGCGCAAACGTCCGGGGCAGGTTTTTCCTGGACGGTGTCCGTGCGCCAAAGTGGTTCGACGAGTTCAGTCCTCTGATGCTTCGAAGCCGCAACTTGGTGCATGGATGGTCGTCGCGAACTGCTTTGGTGCTTTTTTCTGCCATAAGGTCTGCCCATCCCATGGAAAATCTGCAAAGCGCAGTGGACACCCTGGTCCATAGTTCCAACACGCTGTTCATTCTGATCGGTGCGGTCATGGTTCTGGCCATGCACGCCGGTTTTGCCTTTCTTGAAGTCGGAACCGTGCGACAGAAAAACCAGGTCAATGCGTTGTCGAAAATCCTCAGCGACTTCGCCGTATCGACACTGGCCTACTTCTTTATAGGCTATTGGATTTCTTATGGCGTGACGTTCATGCAACCGGCGGCCGTGCTAAATGCCGATCATGGTTATGGGCTGGTGAAATTTTTCTTCCTGTTGACCTTTGCTGCGGCGATCCCGGCGATCATTTCCGGAGGGATCGCCGAGCGCGCCCGGTTTGTTCCCCAACTGTGTGCAACCGCATTGATCGTCGCGTTCATCTATCCGTTCTTCGAAGGCATGGTCTGGAACGGCAACCTGGGCTTGCAGGCCTGGTTGCTGGAGCGCTTTGGCGCCGGTTTCCATGATTTCGCAGGATCAGTGGTGGTGCATGCCATGGGCGGTTGGCTGGCACTGGCGGCGGTGCTGTTGCTCGGGCCGCGCAATGGCCGCTATCGCGAGGGACGGCTGGTCGCGTTCGCACCCTCGAGCATCCCGTTTCTGGCGTTGGGCTCGTGGATCCTGATCGTTGGCTGGTTCGGCTTCAACGTCATGAGCGCGCAAACCCTGCAAGGCGTCAGCGGACTGGTGGCGGTGAACTCGCTGATGGCCATGGTTGGCGGTACGGTGGCGGCGCTGATTGTCGGGCGCAACGACCCCGGTTTCCTGCACAACGGCCCGTTGGCGGGGCTCGTGGCAATCTGTGCCGGGTCCGACCTGATGCATCCTGTCGGCGCGCTGGTCACTGGCGCCGTCGCGGGCGCCTTGTTTGTCTGGTGCTTTACCGCCGCCCAGGTCAAATGGCGCATCGACGATGTGTTGGGTGTCTGGCCTTTGCATGGCTTGTGCGGTGTATGGGGCGGCATTGCCTGCGGCATTTTCGGCCAGAGCGCGCTGGGCGGGCTGGGTGGAGTCAGTCTGATCAGTCAGTTGATCGGCACTGCACTGGGCGTGACTGTGGCACTGGTCGGCGGCTTCGCGGTGTATGGCGTGATCAAGGCGCTGCATGGCTTGCGCCTGAGCCAGGAACAGGAGTATTACGGCGCGGACCTGTCGATCCACAAGATCGGCGCCGTGAGTCAGGACTGACTCGGGTCTCTTCATCGTTGGTGGCATCCGGGCAGGAGATTCAATGGCTCGACGGTTTTTCGGGGCAGGCCTAGAATGGTCACTTCATTTTCTGGTTGAGCGCTCATGCTTCCCGAATGTCAGCTGTTCGGCACCCTTGGATGCCATCTCTGTGAAGTAGCCGAAGCCATGCTGATGGAGTTTGTCGAGCGTGGCCTGCTGGTGGAACTGGTGGACATCGCTGAGGATGAATCCTGGTTCGCCGCCTACAGCCTGCGTATTCCGGTGTTGCGGCGAGTCGACACCGGTGCCGAACTGGGCTGGCCGTTCAGTGCCGATGAGGTGGTGGCGTTCCTGCGTTAAGCGGTTTTGCCCTGGCGGCATGTCCCGCCTGTCGAACTTTGCGATTGATCCCCTTGGCTTAATCGGTGTTGATCGGATACTGTATGCGCATACAGTTATTCGCGGTGCCTGCCTTGCCGTAGCCGATTTTCGGAAGTAAGCAGGCGGCCCCGGGCGTGAGAGGGATGAATAGTGGTCAATGTCGAACAGTTGAAGAACAGCGTGAACCGGATGTCCGCGGACATCGTGCGCGAGGCCGTCCTGGAGTTGCGCCTGGACGGACTGGTGACCGAGGGGAAAACGCCCTTCAACAAAACGCATTTCAATACCTGTTTCGCTGAAATCGAAGCTTTGTTTCAACGCGCGGGCTATCACCGGCAACTCGATGTCGTGGGTTACCAGGGATTGCTTTACGCCCTTTATGACCCGGCTCGCTGGGAGGCGGTCGATGTACTGCGCTGGCTCAAGGAGTACACCGAAGCCGCGGCACGCACGCAGATCCCGGCTTGAGGAATCTCCTCTAGGTTCATTTCCGCTGCTGTTGGATAATGCTGCCCTGCACTGAGGGTTAGAGCTTTCGTATGTCCACTTCTTCTTTTTCCGCGGCACACAGTCAGGCCAGTACGCTCTACTTGCCACCTGGCCCGTGGCACACCGTTGTCGATTGCCTGTGTGAGCATTTCAGCGCCATCGGTCGTGAACAATGGCTGGACAGAATCGCCCGTGGCCGGGTCCTCGATGGGCAGGGCAAGCCGATCGCCCTCGATCTGGCCTACAAGGAAGGTTTGCGGATTCATTATTTTCGCGAAGTGCCGGATGAGAAGCCGATTCCGGTGACCGAGTCGATCCTGTACGCGGACGAGCATCTGGTGGTGGCGGACAAACCGCATTTTCTACCCGTGACGCCGGCGGGCGAATACGTCGAACAGACGCTGCTGAGGCGCTTGATCCGTCGCCTGGACAATCCGCACCTGGTGCCATTGCATCGCATCGACCGGCATACCGCAGGGCTGGTCCTGTTTTCCGCCAATCCGCAGAGCCGCTCGGCTTATCAGTCGTTGTTTCCTACCCGTCGGATCGAAAAACGCTACGAGGCCATCGCAGCGGCGTTGCCCGACGTTGCTTTCCCGTTGGTGCATAAAAGCCGGCTGGTCGATGGCGAGCCGTTCTTCCGCATGCAGGAAGGGCCTGGGGCCAGCAACACCGAGACGGCGGTCGAAGTCAGGGAGAAACAGGGCGATCTCTGGCGTTATGGTCTTTACCCGGTGACGGGCAAGAAACATCAGTTGCGGGTACACATGGCCGCGTTGGGCGCCGCTATCTGCAACGACCCGTTTTACCCCGAGGTGCTCAAGGATGCGCAGGATGACTACGCCAATCCTTTGAAACTGTTGGCTCAGGGGCTGAAGTTCATCGATCCGGTCACGGGCCAGGAGCGAGTGTTCGAGAGTGAAATCACCCTGCAATGGTGATCAGGAAAGCGCCCCTGCAGTGCCGTGCTTCAGGCATGAAAAAGCCCGCATCAAGCGGGCTTTTCTGTATCCGGCAGCGTCGGATTACAGCTCTTTAACGGTACGAACCTGATCCTTGTTGATGCGGGTCTGCTTGCCGTCAAGCTGTTCGAATTCGTAGAAACCGGAATCCTTGTCGAACTCTGGCGTGTCGACGGCCTGGATTTCGCGACCGTCATTCAAGGTGATCACCGTAGGTGATGCGCAACCGGCGAGGGTGGCCAGGCCGAGTGCGAGCATGAAAGTGGCGAGGGTCCGTTGAGTCATGAGTGTGTGTCTCCGAATAAGAAATCTTTGGTTACTGAACTTGAGACGTGTACCGCCCGCGCAAGTTCCGGATCACCGTCAGTCTGACACAGTGTCATGACCGCTTAATAGTTCCGGCGTGTTGAGGTTGGCCAGCCGCGGGTCTTTGTCGGGACATTGCAGCGCGGTCGCGCCGAGCTTGCGCATCAATCGGCCAGGGCTGCGCTCACCCTCGTTCCAGGCCTGTTCAAAGGCTGCCCCGTGCAGCACGGGAATTACACACAACAATGGCTCCCAGTGCTCGTCATGCCGCACCATCAGCGGCTTGTCCGGGTGCAGGTTGGCGGTCTCGCGCATCGTGCCGATCAGTGCCGCATCAATGCCCGGAACGTCACAGGGCAGGACCAGCAGGTGGGTGTGCCGGGCAGCCTTGAGGCCAGCGCGAATTCCAGCCAGCGGCCCGGGGAAGTCACCCTCGTCATCGTGGACCAACTGGTCGGCGTAGGGGGCGTACTTCTCTAGGTTGCGATTGCAGGAGATGATCAGGTCATCGGTCAGCGGGCGAGTCTTGCGATGCAAATGCGCAATCAGTGGTTCGCCACGCCAGTCCAGCAACCCTTTGTCCTGGCCACCCATGCGTTGGCCGCGACCGCCCGCCAGGAGCAGAATGGAGCAGGGCGGCAATTGTGAATTCGTGGTCATGGCAGCTCTCCATGGGAGCGGCGAAAAAACGGAGCGCTGTGATATAACACCGGGCTGTTTCTCCTACAACTGGACGAGCCTATGAAAGCCAAGGCTGATGTACCTTTCGCACCGCTGAACATTGCTGTGCTGACTGTCAGCGATACCCGCACACTGGACACCGACACTTCGGGCCAGCTCTTTGTCGACCGTTTGACCGCTGCCGGTCATAACCTGGCAGCCCGGGTGTTGCTCAAAGATGATCTCTACAAAATTCGCGCGCAAGTCGCCAACTGGATTGCCGACGATGTCGTACAGGTTGTCCTGATCACCGGCGGCACCGGTTTTACCGGGCGTGACAGCACGCCGGAAGCCGTCAGTTGCCTGCTGGACAAACAGGTTGATGGGTTTGGCGAGCTGTTCCGCCAGATCTCGGTTGCCGATATCGGCACCTCGACCGTTCAGTCCCGGACGTTGGCCGGTCTGGCCAATGGCACGCTGGTTTGCTGTTTGCCGGGCTCGACCAATGCCGTGCGCACCGGTTGGGACGGCATTCTGGCCGAGCAACTGGATGCGCGGCATCGTCCGTGCAATTTCGTGCCTCACCTGAAACAGGCTGCGCCTTGTGAATCCCGTGGGTAAGCCTGGCAAGACCGGCAGCCTGATGCCGGTCGAGCAGGCGCTGGCGCGCTTGCTGGAAATGGCCGAGGCCTCAAGGATTGTCGAGCGTGAACGCTTGCCGTTGGCGCAGGTACAGGGGCGTGTACTGGCTGAAGATCTGCTGTCGACCCTTGACCTGCCGCCCTGGCCCAACAGTGCCATGGACGGTTATGCCTTGCGCATGGCGGACTGGACGGGAGAGCCGTTGGCGGTCAGCCAGAAGGTGTTTGCCGGCCAGGCCCCCGATCCGTTGCAGCCAGGCACCTGTGCGCGCATTTTCACCGGGGCACCTGTGCCCGCCGGTGCCGATTGTGTCGAGATGCAGGAGAACGCCGAGGTTCAGGCCGATGAGCGAGTGCGCTTCACCCAAGCCCTGGCCCAAAGCCAGAACATTCGCCCGCAAGGCCAGGAAGCCACCGTCGGCGAATTGATTCTGCCAGCGGGTACGCGGCTGGGGCCGATCGAGCAAGGGCTGGCTGCCTCGCTGGGGTGCGCCGAGCTGGAAGTGGTTCGCAAGGTGCGAGTGGCGGTGCTGTCTACCGGCGACGAATTGATTGAACCCGGGCAAACGCTGGGGCCAGGACAGATCTACAACAGCAACCGGGTGTTGTTGTGTAGCTGGTTGCAGCGTTTGGGGTGTGAGGTCGTCGACGCGGGCATTCTGCCGGACAATCTGCAAACCACCCGTTCCCGATTGGCTGAGTTGAAGGATGTCGACCTGATCCTCTCGACCGGCGGCGTATCGGTGGGAGAAGCCGATTTTCTCGGTATCGCCTTGCGCGAAGAGGGCGAGTTGACGCTGTGGAAGCTCGCCATCAAGCCTGGGAAACCGCTGACGTTCGGGCATTTTCGCGGGGTGCCGGTGATTGGCTTGCCGGGCAATCCGGCATCGACCCTCGTGACCTTTGCCTTGTTGACCAGGCCATATCTCCTGCGTCGTCAGGGTGTAAAAGAGGTTGAGCCACTGAAGGTGCAGGTGCCGGCAGGGTTTGACTGGCCGCAGCCTGGCAATCGGCGTGAGTATTTGCGCGGGCGGCTGGAGAACGGCAGGGCGACTATCTACAAAAACCAGAGTTCCGGCGTGCTGCGCAGCGCTGCCTGGGCGGATGGGCTGGTAGAAGTCCTGGAAGGTCGCACACTGGTTCAGGGCGACAGCGTTTTCTTCATTCCACTGAGCGAAGTCCTGAGCTGAAATTGCAGCGCCTTTGTTACATGAAACCCGGTCGATTGACCGGGTTTCAGGTTGATGGTCATTCAACTCGCCAGAAGCAATGAAACGACCTGTTCGAAGCGGCTATTGGCGATCCAGCCAAGGAGGCCGAGGATCACGATCGTTCCGCATGCCGAGTAGGCAAGCCTGTGCTTGATGGAATTGAGGTCAGCGCGGATTTCGTCCATGTCCCTGCGTATGTGCTTGAGGTGTGTTTCCAGCTCGGTGACGCGCGGTTCCATATCAATTTCTCCCGTGGCCTTTGTGCTGGCCGCTGATCCGAGGTCTTGGCTTTGCATGGCACGTCCTTGTGGTGTCCTGCTGTGGCCCCCAAAAGTCTCCCAATTCGGATTTCCGGTCAATTGAGCCGATTCCTCATGTTTTGTAAGAAAAATCCTGTTGTGTAGCGATCAAGACTGTCCGAATGGAAATAATTCGGTTGTCTGCGACTTTTAACCGAGCCTTTGCGGTCAACATCTCCCAGATGGCATCCAAACCGGGAGTGAACTGATGGGCGATCGCAAGGCATTGTTGATTCTGCACGGCAAACAGGCACTCAACGAGGCGGTTCGCGCCGCTGTCGAAAGCCGGCGTGAGCAAGGTTGGGAGCTGGCTGTTCGATTGACTTGGGAAGCTGGCGATGCGCAGAGACTGGTGGGCGAAGCGTTGGCGGCAGGGTATCGACACATCATTGCCGGTGGCGGCGATGGCACTTTGCGCGATATTGCCGAAGCCATGGCGGAGCATCCGAAAACGGCCAGCCTGGTTTTGATGCCGCTGGGAACCGCCAACGATTTTGCGCGTGCGGCGGGCGTGCCCCTGGAGCCCGATCAGGCGCTGGCGCTGCTAGATGTGGTGCCGACTGCCATTGATCTGGGCGAGGTCGACGGGCAGGTATTCCTGAACATGGCGACCGGTGGGTTTGGCAGCCAGGTCACAGCGAACACCCCGGAGGATCTGAAGAAAATCCTCGGCGGCGCGGCGTACCTGTTTACCGGCCTGTCACGCTTCAATGAGCTGCATACCGCCTACGGTGAATTGCAGGGACCGGGTTTTCAATGGCGCGGCGATCTGCTGGCGCTGGGCATCGGCAATGGCCGGCAGGCAGGTGGTGGACGGGAGTTGTGCCCGCAGGCGCTGGTAGACGACGGTTTGCTGGATATCAGTATCTTGCCGGCACCGCAGGAGGTGGTCGCTACATTGAAAAACCTGCTGACCGAAGGCTTTGGCATCGACAGCATGTTTGTCCGTGCGCGCCTGCCCTGGGTCGAGATCAAGGTCTCGGAAGGGCTCTATATCAACCTGGATGGTGAGCCTCTTGAAGGGGACAGCCTGCGTTTCGCGGTTCGCCCGGCGGCGTTGCTCGTGCATATGCCCGAAAAATCACCGCTGCTACGGGCCAGTGAAGTACCTAGTCATCAAGGCTGATGATTTGTTCACGCACGGCAAACAGCACCAGGCCGGCCACATCGTAGATCTGCAAACGCTTCATGATCTGCGAACGGTGGGTTTCGACGGTCTTCACGCTCAGCCCCAGACCGTTGGCGATCTCTCGGGTGGATTTGCCGCGAACGATCAACCGCAGGATTTCCAGCTGACGTGCCGTCAGGTTGTGCGAGTCGGCAGGGTCGGGTTGGTGCTTCTGGTTGCGGGTCAGCGCCTGAGTGATCACCGTGTGGGCAATGGCCGGGCTCAGATAGCGCTCGTTGTTGCGCAAGGCGTCCAGCGCATGCTCGAGTTCGGTCGCCGTGGTGTCCTTGAGCAGGTAGCCGTGGGCGCCGGATTCCAGCGCCTGCATGATCAGGGTCGGGTCGGTGTGCATCGACAGGATCAGGACCTTGCTCTGCGGGCGCACCCGCTTGAGCTGCTGCAAGGCTTCGAGGCCGCCGGTGTGGCGCATCGAAATATCCAGCAGAACAATATCCGGGGACAGATGCGCGACCATTTCGAGCAACTGCGAGCCGTCACTGGCCTCACCGATGACGGCATAGCCGGGCAGGTCCATCACCAGGGCGCGCACGCCAGCCCTGATCAGCGAGTGGTCATCCACCAGTAGTAAATTACAAGTCAATGCATAACCTTATTCGAACTGGCCCGTTCGAGTGCACGGGGCGCCCAGGGAAATAGAGCTTCGATTTGAGTGCCTTTGCCCGGCTCGCTGGTCACGGTCAGCGTGCCGCCCAGTTGGTCGATCCGTTCCGACATCCCGGCCATGCCACGTTGCCCTTCGCGCCCTGGGTCGGTTGCCGGCGCGAAACCCTGGCCATCATCGCGGATCTGCAACTGCAGGCCTTGGGGCAGGCGCTGCAGGCATACCAGCAGGTTCTTGGCCTGGGCATGGCGCAGGATGTTGGTGACCGCTTCCTGGGTGATGCGGAAAGCGGCCACGGCCATTTCCTCCGGTATGCCGGTCAGGCGCTGCTGGCATTCCAGGCTCCAGTTCACCGGGGTGTTGGCCAGGGTCTTGAGCAAGTGCGCGCGCAGACTGGCTTCCAGCCCGAGGCTGGTCAACTGCCGGGGATTGAGAATGGCGGAGACGTCACGCACTTTGGCCAGGGTTTCCTCCAGCGTGTCGCACAGGACCGAGCATTGCCCGTGGAGTTCTTCGGGCATCCGGCGCTTGAGCCAGTCGCTTTGCAGCTTTGCGGCGGTCAGTAATTGGCCGATGTCATCATGCAGTTCGCGGCTCAACCGGTGACGTTCGTTTTCCTGCACCTGCAGCAGCCGGTCGGCCAGTTCCTGAGGCTGGAACTTGATGGATTTGCGCGAGAGGCGGTACTGCACGGCAACGCTGCTCAGGGCGGCAATGTCGAGCAGCAGCAATGGCAGGGGCAAAGGGATGGACAAGCCATAGACCAGCAAACTGCCAAGCGTCGAGAAGGTGCATAGCAACAGCGTGAATGTGCGTGCATTTTCTCGGGAAGGTGGCCACGTGGCGATTGACTTGAGGCTGGCGTGCATAGCGGATGGAGCCAATGGATGTTCGCTGCGGGCTGACCGGTCATGCTGGCTGACAGGCCCCTGTTTTTTTATGTGGAGCGTCGACTTCAACGGAATGTACTTTTAAATGGAGAGTTCGCCCCGAACGGGAGCGAGCTGTGTCCGGCTGCAACCACACTGCCATTAATTGGCGCCAACTAACAGGCGGCATAGTAGCACTTAAGATACCGTTGGTCGCGTCTGTATACATGTCCGGGAAGTCAGGAATTCAGCCGTTTGGACGATGGTTCCATAATGCAGCAAGTTGGCAGAATGCCGAGGTCAGGCAATGCCCTTGTCTATACGGTCGTGAACTAGTCGATGAGTAAAAGTGGTTGTTGAAAGATGTCGCTTATAGCTATGAGATATTCATTTGCGACATGTGCACACTCAAGTAACAGTGCGGGATTGATAACCCAGTCACGCCAGACGGCAGAGTTGGGTCAGTTCACGCCTGACGTTCCGAATAGGACACGAGGGTGAACGGCCTGGCGTTGACCGGTGGCTGGAACCGGCTTTGTCCGACCTGAAAGGCGAAGGCTTCGATAAGGGTGGCCTGTTCGCTGTCGTCGAGGCTGAGTTGTCCGGTGGTCTGGTCGATGAGTTCGAGTTGCCAGGCAATCAGGGTCAGACAGTCTTTCAGTGCGCTCAACGCCTCGTCGTGCAGGCTCATGGTGTTCTGTGCGTGGTTCAGCAGGCCATGTATATGCAGGGAAAATTCCGACACGGCGGCCAATGCCAGGGCATCGGCCTTGTTGGCCAGCTTGAGCAGCGTACTGAGCATGCAGTCGATGGCGTCCTTGTCATTGCTGATCAGTTGAAGATGACTCAGGCATTCCTCGGTTTTAGCCAGGAGTGTTTCAGCCTCGACGAGAAACTCCGGGAGCCGCAGGGCCCACTCTTTACGGTCGTTCGGCATACTTATCTCCACAACGTCATGGCAAATGAGGGGATATCGTGTGTGTCGACGAGGGCGGTCGGGACCCCGGCATTGCCGAGTCGTCGGGTGGACGGGCTGCGACTGGCCCACAGGCAGGCTGGGGAACACGAGAGGGTGGTTGGCCACTTACTTGCGATCGCACACAAAAGCCTGACTCCGTTCATGCAATGAGAATGGCGTCACATTAATGGCTATTGGATATTGCGAATATCAGGTTGCACCTGATTGTTGATAGGGGAATCCCTTACGCAGCGGAACCTTTCACGAAAACCGGGGTCGCGAGGCGTTGAAGTGCGGCGGATGAGATGTAACTGCAGCGTCAGTTAAGCATGATGTTAATGTGACATCAATGCCTGCGCGTGGCATTTTAGCGAGGGTCAAGCTTCGGCAAAGACAGCCGATAACCTTCTTCAAGTGGATTCATCCGAACAAGACCAGGAGTCATTGATGGCCGGCATTCTCGACACGGTAGACCAACGCACGCAACTGGTGGGTGAGAATCGCCTGGAAATTCTCATGTTCCGCCTCGCCGGACGACAACTGTTCGCGATCAACGTCTTTAAAGTACAGGAAGTCTTGCAACTGCCAAAGTTGACGCTGATGCCGCAGCGCCATCCTTTCGTGTGCGGCGTGGTCAACCTGCGTGGTCAGACCCTGCCGGTGATCGACCTGTCCCAGGCCATCGGCATGCGTCCCTTGGTGCCGGGGCCTGGCAGCACGATCATCGTCACCGAATACAACCGTTCGGTGCAGGCCTTCCTGGTCGGTGGCGTTGACCGGATCGTCAACATGAACTGGGAAGCCATCCTGCCGCCGCCGACCAGCGCCGGCCGCCAGCACTACCTGACGGCCATCAGCAAAGTCGATGATCAACTGGTGGAAATCATCGACGTCGAAAAGGTCCTGGCCGAAATCGTCCCGTACAACGCCAAGGTCTCTCGCGAAAAACTTGAAGATCCGGTACTGGAACGCGCCCGTGGCCGTGAAGTGCTGTTGGTGGATGACTCCAACGTCGCCCTGGCGCAGTTGCGCGATACCCTGGGACAACTGGGCGTGAAGATGCACATCGCCAGCGACGGGTTGAAGGCGTTGAACATGCTCAAGGCCTGGGCCGACACCGGCGTGGACATGACCGAAAAGCTGCTGATGGTCTTCACCGATGCGGAAATGCCGGAAATGGATGGCTATCGCCTGACCACCGAGATCCGCAACGACCCGCGCCTGCGTGGCTTGTACGTGGTGCTGCACACGTCTTTGTCCGGCAGCTTCAACGACTCGATGGTGAAAAAGGTCGGCTGCGACAATTTCCTCTCCAAGTTCCAGCCGGACAAACTCGTCGACGTGGTCCGTCAGCGCCTGATGCTGGACGAAGTACCGGCCTGATCAAGATACGATCATTGTGGGAGCGAGCTTGCTCGCGATGGCGATATTGCATTCAGCATCAATGTTGACTGTCCTACCGCAATCGCGAGCGAGCTCGCTCCCACAGGGTGCTCGTCAGCCTTTGATTCGGCCTTCAAGCTCGTATAGGGTGGCGTTTTGCTAACCAGGGAGCTGGCCATGTTGCGTCTGAGCGCGTTGTATCGTTATCCGTTGAAGTCCGCCAGGGGTGAGGCCCTGCAACAGATCGGTCTCGATAAACTCGGGTTGGACGGCGATCGCCGCTGGATGCTGGTGGATGAGGCCAGCGGTCGCTTCCTGACCCAGCGTGCGGTGGCGCAGATGAGCCAGTTGTCGGCGTTGTGGAATGCCGCAGGCGGCTTGACCCTCAGTGCAGCCGGCCATTCGCCGATCGACATCGCTTTGCCCGGCAGTGATGCAGAGCTGCGTGGCGTGACCATCTGGCGCGACACCTTGCGAGTCCCCGATGCAGGCGATGAAGCAGGGGCTTGGGTCAGCCGGTTCATTGGCAAGCCGACACGCCTGGTGCAAGTGCCGCTGGATCGGGCGCGGATGACCGAGGCCGGGTTCGGCAAGGACGACGATCAGGTGGCATTCGCCGATGGTTATCCGCTGCTGCTGATTGGCCAGGCCTCCCTCGAGGACTTGTCGCAACGGGTCGGGCGTCCATTGGAGATGCTGCGTTTCCGGCCAAACCTGGTGATCGAAGGCAGTGAAGCCTTCGCCGAGGACGGCTGGAAGCGTGTCCGTATCGGCGAGGTCGAGTTCCGCGTGGTCAAGTCCTGTTCACGTTGCATCCTGACCACTATCGATCCGCAGACCGGGGAGCGCAGCGACGACCGCGAGCCCTTGGCAACCTTGCAGAAATACCGTTCGCAGGCCGACGGCGCAATGTTCGGCCAGAACCTGGTCAACGACGGCAACGGTCGACTCGAAGTCGGCATGCCGGTGGAGATCCTCGAGTAGTTTTTTGCAGAATAAAAAATGCCCGTGTCTGACAACACGGGCATTTTTATTGCGGCGACTTTTTTGGAAGAGGCCGCGCAGGTTTAGCCACGGTATTCGCACAGGTAAGCGGTGTCGACGGCGACTTTCAGCTGGAACTTGCTGTTGGCCGGTACGTTGAACTGGCTGCCGGCGGCGAAGGTTTCCCAGTCGCTGCTGTCCGGCAGTTTGACGGTCAGTGCACCGCTGACCACGTGCATGATTTCACGCTGGCTGGTGCCGAATTCGTATTCGCCCGGTGCCATGACGCCGATGGTCGCTGGACCTTCTGCGGTGCCAAAGGCGATCGACTTGACGGTGCCGTCGAAGTACTCGTTGACTTTAAACATGGGCGATTCCTCGAAAAGGGCTAAAAAGGGCCGGCCAGTATGCACAAGGCCCCGGGAGTCGTCACCTGTCTAAAGCGGAAGAACCAGTGGCAGCAGGCGTGCGGTATTGCGCGCATCCTCCAGTGCCCGGTGTTGCTGGCCGGTAAACTGCAGCCCGGCCAGTTGCAGCGCGCCGTTGAGCCCCAGCGGACGTTCCAGGCGGCGGGCCTTGGCAAAGCGCTGTTTGAGGTTCATGTGCGGCACGTTGGCCAGCACGCTGGCGAGTCCCAGGCGCTGCCATTCCTGAAGCAGTTGTTTGCGATCGTAATCGCCCCAGCTGACCCAGCCTTCGAGACGCGTGTGGTGATGGCCAAGCCAGCGCTCAAACGCCGGCCAGACTTCACCCAGCGGTTGTGCGGCATCGATGTTTGCCTGGGTGATGTGCGTCAGCTCGCGGCAAAACGGCGTCAGCAACGGCCGCCGCACAGGGCGGACGAAGCGCTGGAAGTGATCCAGTTCGCGTCCCTTGCGGTCCACCAGAGTGGCGCCGATTTCAATGATTTCCATATCCGTTACGGGCCATCCCCCCTCATCGGTGGTGGCCTCCAGATCAATGACCAGCCAATGAGGCATTGCAGGGTTCCTGGTATCCGCGTCCTGTAGGGTTTGAGCGTAGCCAAACCCGGCGGTTCCGCCTAGCGGCTTATTCGACCTCCAACAGAATCTGCCGGTTTTTCACTTGATCCCCGACTTTGACTTGCAAGCGCTTGAGAACGCCGTCGACGCCCGATTTCAATGGGTGCTCCATTTTCATCGCCTCCAGCACCACCAGCAGTTGGCCCTTGGTCACCTTGCTGCCTTCGTTGACCAGGACGTCGACAATCGCCCCGTCCATCGGTGCCTTGAGGGTACCGGAGCTGACATTGGCCTGGCTGCTGACCGGCGCTTGAGTGCGATCGGTGAACTGCAGACTGCCGGGCCGGGTGAACAACCAAAGTCGCCCGGTCTCCAGACGGTAGGCGTGACGTTGGCGGATACCGTCGATTTCGAGGGTGGCCCAGCGTCCGTCGCAATGGATGATCTTCAGTTCGAGGGTGCGTTCGGCGGCCTGAATGCGCAGCGGTTCGCCCGGGATGGCGAGCAGCGCTACGGGCCAGTCCTGATCCTCAAGGCCGATGCGATAGTGCAGCGGTACGCTGGCGTTGTTGCGCCAACCACAAAGCGGGGCCGGATGAGCCTGCGCCGAAGCCTGATAGAGGAGGGCGGTGGCGATCGCCAGGTGTTGCGCGTCAGGGGCGTGGGGTTGCAGGCAGGCATGCGCGGAAAAATGCTGCGCGATGAACCCGGTGCTGAAATCGCCGCCAGCGAACTGCGGGTGATCCAGCAGGTTGGCGAGCAAGCGCTGATTGCTTTGCACGCCCAGCAGTACGCTGTCTTGCACCGCCCGCAGCAATTTGCGCCGGGCTTCCTCGCGGGTGGCCCCATGGGCGATGAGCTTGCCGAGCATCGGGTCGTAGAAGGGGCTGATGACCTGACCTTCGATCAGGCCATGGTCGATCCGCACGCCGTCCTGCAGACCCGGTTCCCAGGCCACGACACGCCCGGTCTGCGGCAGGAAACCCTGGGCCGGATCTTCGGCATACAGGCGCACTTCCATGGCGTGCCCGTGGAGTTGCACCTGTTCCTGGCGCAAGGGCAGCGGCTGCCCTTCGGCGATGTTCAACTGCCAGGCCACCAGGTCCAGCCCGGTGATCAGTTCGGTGACCGGGTGCTCCACTTGCAGCCGGGTGTTCATCTCCAGGAAGTAAAATTGTCCGCGCGCATCCAGCAAAAACTCCACGGTGCCCGCACCGACATACTGCACTGCCCGCCCGGCCTTGAGCGCCGCTTCGCCCATGGCCTGACGCAGTTCAGGCGTCATCACCGGGCAGGGGGCTTCCTCGATGACTTTCTGGTGTCGGCGCTGCACCGAGCAATCGCGCTCGCCGAGGTAGATCAGGTTGCCGTGCTGGTCACCGAACAGCTGGATCTCGACATGACGAGGTTCGACCAGTGCCTGCTCGAGAATAAGTTCACCGCTGCCAAAACCGTTCAAGGCTTCGGAACGCGCGGTACGGATCTGATCCGGCAAATCGCTGGCATCGTGCACCAGGCGCATGCCGCGTCCGCCACCGCCGGCGCTGGCCTTGATCATCAACGGATAGCCGATGCGCGCGGCTTCGCGACTGAGGGTGGCGTCGTCCTGTTCGGCGCCTTGATAGCCCTTGATGCAGGGCACGCCGGCTTCGAGCATGGCGATCTTCGACAGGCGCTTGCTGCCCATCAGTTCGATGGCTTCGGGGCTGGGGCCGATGAAGGTGAGGCCGGCATCCCGGCAGGCGAGGGCAAAGCATGGGTTTTCCGAGAGGAAACCGTAGCCCGGATGGATCGCATCCGCCCCCGTGCGCCGGGCCGCGTCGAGGATGGCGGGGATGTTCAGGTAAGACTGTTGCACCGCCGCCGGGCCGATGTTGACCGCTTCGTCGGCCATCTGCACGTGCAGGGCATCGGCATCGGCATCGCTGAACACGGCGACCGTGCGATAACCCAGCGCCTGGGCCGTGCGCTGGATGCGGCAGGCGATTTCACCGCGATTGGCGATGAGGATTTTCTTGAGTCCGGGCATAGGGACGTCTCTCAAGTTGTGCGGTGAAAGTGCTGGCCTCTTCGCGAGCAGGCTCGCTCCCACAGGGGAATACATTGCAAATGTGGGAGCGAGCCTGCTCGCGAAGCTTTTAAGAGGCCCACCCCGGTTTGCGCTTTTGCACGAAGGCCATGGTTCCCTCGACGCCTTCGGCTCCTATCACCGCTTCGCTGAACCATTCAGCTGCTTGATCCAGCAGGGCATCCGAGGGCTGCCCGGCACTCGCCAGCAAGAGTTTCTTGGTCGCCGCATTCGCCCCCGGCGCACAGCACAACACATGGGCCAACACCTCATCGAGACGCTCGGCCAGGGCTTGCGGATCATGCTCGACAAAATGCACCAGCCCCATGCGCCGCGCGTGAGTGCCGTCAAAACGCGCGGCCGTCAGGGCCAGGCGCCGGGTCTCGGTCAGGCCGATGCGCTGCACCACGAACGGCGCGATCTGCGCCGGCAACAGGCCGAGGCTGGTTTCCGGCAGGCCGAATTGTGCCTGGTGATCGGCCAGGGCGACATCGCTGACACAGGCCAGGCCGAGACCGCCGCCGAGCACTGCACCCTGCAGCACCGTGATCACCACTTGCGGTGCGTTTTGCACTTCTTGCAATAGCGCGCCGAACACCCGGTTCATATCCCGGTGTGCCGTTGGGCCTTGAGCGCGGGCGTTGGCCATGTCCTTGAGGTCGCCGCCGGCACAGAAGTGCCCACCGACGCCGCCGATCACCAGTGCGCGAACCCCTGGTTTATCGCGAACCGCGGCCAGCACCGAGCGCAACTCGGCGACCATCTGCAGGCTCATCGCATTGCGGTATTCCGGGCGGTTGAGGGTGATGTGCAACACGCCGTTGTGCAGTTCCAGCAACAGCGTCTGGCAAACCGGCAGGTTGTTCATTTCTTTTTCCCCGGCAGAATGCCCATGAGTTTGCAGATGATCCCCAGCATGATTTCGTCGGCGCCACCGCCAATCGACACCAGCCGCACATCGCGGTAAGCCCGGGCCACCGGGTTGTCCCACATGAAGCCCATGCCGCCCCAGTATTGCAGGCAACTGTCACTGACTTCGCGCCCCAGCCGCCCGGCCTTGAGCTTGGCCATGGAGGCCAGGCGCGTGACGTCCTGGCCCTTGATGTATTGCTCGGTGGCCTGATAGACCAGCGCGCGCAGGCATTCGATTTCGGTTTGCAGTTCCGCCAGGCGGAAGTGGATGACCTGGTTGTCGATCAGCGCGTTGCCGAAGGTCTTGCGCTCCTTGCAGTACTCGATGGTGCTGTCGACGCAGTATTCCAGGCCCTTGATCATGTTGGCCGCGCCAAACAGACGCTCCTCCTGGAACTGCAGCATCTGCATCATGAACCCCGCGCCTTCATGGCCGATGCGGTTGCGTTGCGGCACGCGTACGTTGTCGAAAAAC
This sequence comes from Pseudomonas sp. S2_H10, assembly GCF_054668285.1. Lineage (NCBI taxonomy): Bacteria > Pseudomonadati > Pseudomonadota > Gammaproteobacteria > Pseudomonadales > Pseudomonadaceae > Pseudomonas > Pseudomonas sp. S2_H10. The sequence goes on along the minus strand of NZ_CP162754.1, from coordinate 1,855,966 downwards.
ACCTGGGCGGTTTCCGAGCTGCGCATGCCGAGCTTGTCCAGGTGCGAGCTCAAGCTGATGCCCGGCGTGTTCATCGGCACCATGATCAGCGACTTGTTGATGTGCGGTTTGTCGTCCGAGGTGTTGGCCAGCAGGCAGATGAAGTCGGCGCTCGGCGAGTTGGTGATCCACATCTTGCTGCCGTTGATCACGTAGTCGTCGCCGTCCTTGCGTGCGCTGGTTTTCAGCCCGGCGACGTCGGAGCCGGCGCCGACTTCGGAGACACCGATGCAGCCGACCTGCTCGCCGCTGATGGCCGGGCGCAGGAATTCCTCGCGCAACTCATCAGAGCCAAACCGGGCCAGCGCCGGGGTGCACATGTCGGTCTGCACGCCGATGGACATCGGGATGCCGCCACAATGAATGGTGCCGAACTCTTCGGCGGCGACGATCGAATAGCTGTAGTCGAGCCCCATGCCGCCGAATTTTTCCGGCTTGGAAATCCCCAGCAAGCCGAGGTCGCCGGCCTTGCGGAAGATGTCGTGGATGGGGAAGCGCCCGGCCTTTTCCCATTCCTCGACGTGGGGGTTGATCTCGTGCTCGACGAACTGGCGAACGGTGCGGCGCAGTGCTTCGTGTTCCTGGGTGAAGATCATTTTTATTGTTCTCCTTGAGCCGGCCTAGAGGCGGGCTACGCCAAAACTGTTGGCTTGCAATGGCCGCACCTGGGCCTCGTGACAGATGTCCAGCAAGTAACCGAGCAAGGTCCGGGTATCGCGCGGGTCGATCAAGCCGTCGTCCCACAGGTTGGCGCTGCCGTAGAGCGCCGTGGACTGGCTGTCGAGTTTCTGCGCGGTGACCTGTTCGAGCATGTCGAGCATTTTTGGATCGGGCACCAGGCCGTCCTTGGCCTGTTTGGCCTCGGTGACGATGCGCAGCACCTTGCCCGCTTGCGCACCGCCCATCACGGCGGTGCGGCTGTTGGGCCAGGCGAAGATGAAGCGCGGGTCGAGGCCGCGTCCGCACATCGCATAGTTGCCGGCGCCATAGGAGCCGCCGACGACGATGGTCAGCTTCGGCACGCGGGCGTTGGCCACCGCTTGAATCATTTTCGCGCCGTGTTTGATCACGCCTTGCTGTTCCGATTCGGTGCCGACCATGAACCCGGTGGTGTTGTGGAAAAACAGCAGCGGCGTCTGGCTCTGGTCGCACAGCTGGATGAACTGGGCGGCCTTGCTCGCGCCTTTCGGCGTGATCGGGCCGTTGTTGCCGATGAAGCCACAGGCGCGGCCCTGAATTTTCAGATGGCCGCAGACGGTCTGCTGATCGAATTCGCCTTTGAACTCAAGAAAGTTCGAAGCGTCGGCGAGGCGAGCAATGATTTCGCGCACGTCGTAGGGCTTTTTCGGGTCATCCGGGATCAGGCCCAGCAGTTCGTCGATGGGGTATAGCGGGTCATCCCAGCGACGTTCGGGGCGCGGCGGCAACTGTTCGTTCCACGGCAACAAAGCGACGATCTCGCGTACCTGACGCACACCGTCGGCGTCGTTTTCAGCCAGGTATTCGGCGGTGCCGGCGGTTTGTGCGTGCATCTCGGCGCCGCCCAACTCTTCATCGGTGGCGACTTCGCCGGTGGCGGCCTTGAGCAGTGGCGGACCTGCGAGAAACAGCTTGGCCTTGCCGCGCACCACCACCACGTAGTCCGACAGCCCCGGCTGATAGGCACCGCCCGCCGTGGCCGAGCCGTGCACCACGGTGATCTGCGGCAAGCCCATGGCCGACATCCGCGCCTGATTGGCAAAGCTGCGTGCGCCCTCGACGAAAATCTCCGCCGCGTAGTTGAGGTTGGCGCCGCCGCTTTCGGCGAGGGTGATCACCGGCAGTTTGTTTTCCATGGCGATCTGTTGCAGGCGCAGGGATTTTTTCAGACCGCTGGGGGAAATGGTCCCGCCCTTGATCGCGCTGTTGTTCGCCACCACCAGCACGCGCACGCCGGACACGTAGCCGATGCCGGCGATCAGGCCGCCACCGGCGGAGCTGCCGTCCTTGTCGTCGTGCAGCTTGTAGCCGGCCAGGCTGGCCAGTTCGAGAAACGGCGCGCCGGGGTCCAGCAGCAGATTGAGGCGTTCGCGGGGCAGCAACTGACCGCGCTTTTCGAATTTCGATTGGGCTTCGGCCGCCTTGTTCAGCAAGTTCTGTTCGAGCGCGCGGACTTGTTCGATGGCGCTCAGCATCGCCACACGGTTGCGGGCGAACGGCTCGCTGTGGGGATCGAGTAACGACTGAATCACCGGCATGGGTTATTCCTTGTCCTTCAACACGTCGGGTATGTAGGCGCGGTGGAAACCGTTGTACGACTCGCTGTTGGTCGCCTTGTGGATCGGCCAGGCGCGTCCGCCGAGGCTGGCGGCGCCGTCGATGCGCAAGGTGCTGCCGCTGACGAACGCCGCGGCCGGGCTGAGCAGGAAAACAATCGCCGCGCTGACCTCCGATTCGGTGCCGATGCGCTTGAGCGGCACGTGTTCGCGCAGGGTCGGGATCACCGCCTTGAAGGCGCCTTCGTAGGTGTCCATGCCGCTGGAGGCAATCCAGCCCGGCGCCACGGCATTGACCCGTACCCCGGCATGCCCCCATTCGTACGCGGCGGTCTTGGTCAGGTTGTCCATGCCCGAACGTGCCGCGCCGGAGTGGCCCATGCCGGGCATGCCGCCCCACATGTCGGCGAGCATGTTGACGATGGCGCCGCCGTGTTTGCTCATGGACTGGTTGAAGACTTCCCGGGCCATCAGGAAACCGCCCACCAGATTGGTGCGCATCACGGTTTCGAAACCCTTCTGATTGATCGAGGCCAGGGGCGACGGGTACTGCCCGCCCGCATTGTTGACCAGGCCATGAATGGGGCCATGCTTGCGGATCAATTCGCTGACCAGGTGCGTCACCGCTTCTTCCTCGCGGATGTCGCAAATCGCCCAATCGGCCTTGCCGCCGTCGTCGGCGATCTCCGCCGCAACGTTTTTCAGCTTGTCGGCCTTGCGCCCGACCAGCAGCACATGGGCGCCGAGAGCCGCCAGTTCGTGGGCGGTGCAGCGGCCGATGCCACTGCCGCCACCGGTGACGATGATGTTTTGGCCGGCAAACAGATCGGCTTTGAAAATCGAATCGTAGGCCATGGCGGCAATCCTCTAGTTGAACTGGTCGGCGATGCGCTGTGGCACCGGGATCTGGATGTCCAGCAGTTGCTGGGCGAAGGCCTTGCCTTGCGGATCGATGCGCAGGCTGGCGACACCGCCGCCGCCGAGGGCGTTCTCCAGCAGGAAATTCAGGCTGTGGCTGGCAGGCAAGTACCAGCGTTCGACCCGCCCATGAATCGGGTCGAGGACGTGGCCCATCCAGTCGACGATCACTTCCGGGGTCAGGGCTTCGGCGATCCAGGGCAGGAATTCGGGCTCGCGGGCCATGACACCGATGTTGCTGTGGTTGCCCTTGTCGCCGGAGCGGGCGACCGCCAGTTTGACCAGGGCCACGCTGGCGTCGGCCAGGCCAGTCGGTTTCGGCGGCGCCAGCGCGGCTGGCAGGTCCAGCGGGTCGAGCACATCGAGGGCGGGCAGGGCGCACCCGTGGCGCTGGCCCATGAAATCAATCTCCAGCGTGCAGGCGGTTTTGTCGATCAGGAACGAGAACAGACGGATCAGCGGATACACCGTCGGCCGGCCACCGACAATGCCGGTCAGCCCCGGCGCCATGCCGGTGGCGGCCTGGGCGATTTCCCGGGAGAACACGATCAATGCCTGCTTGTCGGGATGGCGCACGGCGAGCTTGATCACCACTTCGCGGCTGTCCTGGCGTTGGCCGTGGGGACCGTAGGTGGCCTCGCTGCCCAGCAACTCGATATTCACGTCGCTGTACGGCGCCCAACCGCGCTGGCGGAACATTTCCGAGGTCTTGTTGATGATCGCATCGCCAACGCGCCGCGCCTTGTCGACGGCATCGATGCCGGCAATCAGGCAACTGGCGGTACAGCGAAAACCATCGGGGTACGTGGCGCTGACCTTGTATTGAGCCGTCGGCGCCAGGCCCTTGGCACCGTGCACCTGCACCGCGTTCTTGCCTTGTTGCAGCAGTTTGACCTGAGTGAAGTCGCACACCACATCGGGCAGCAGGTACGCCCGCGGGTCACCGATTTCGTAGAGCATCTGCTCGCCCACCGTCAGTGGCGTGACCAGCCCGCCGGTCCCTTCGGGTTTGCTGACGATGAACTGGCTGTCGGCGCTGACTTCGACGATGGGAAAGCCGATGTGTTCGTAGTCGGGCACGTCGCGCCAGTCGGTGAAGTTGCCGCCGGTGCACTGGGCGCCGCATTCGATGATGTGCCCGGCCAATGCCGCCTGGGCGAGCTTGTCGTAGTCGTGCCACGACCAGCCGAACTCATGCACCAGCGCGGCGCTGACCACCGCGCTGTCGACCACGCGCCCGGTGATCACGATGTCCGCGCCCAGGCGCAGGGCTTCGACAATGCCGGGTGCGCCGAGGTAGGCATTGGTCGACACGCACATCGATGGCAGGGGCGCGCCGCTGAACATTTCGTGAATGCCCTGGCTGCCCAGCTGTTTGAATTGCGGTTGCAGGTCATCACCCAGCAGCACGGCGATCTTCAGCGCCACCCCGGCCTTGTCGCAGGCCGCTTGCAGGGCGGCGGCGCACGCTTGGGGATTGACCCCGCCAGCATTGCTGATGACCCGGATGTTGTGTTGCGCGAGTTGCGGCAGCAAGGGCGCGAGGACTTCGATGAAGTCGCCCGCATAGCCGGCCCGGGGATCTTTCATCCGCGCACCGGCCATGATCGACAGGGTGATTTCGGCCAGGTAATCGAAGACCAGATAGTCCAGATGCCCGTGTTCCACGAGTTGCGCGGCAGCGGTCGAGGTATCGCCCCAGAAGGCGCTGGCGCAACCGATGCGAATTGTTTTGGGCGCAGTCCTTTCCATAGCTACCTCCAACCGAAGTGTATCGACATTACCAAGCAAGCGCTTGGTTTGTAAATGACTTGATTTTCTTCTGCCCAAGCGCTTGCTTGGTTCCATCCGTCAGCTTAAATTGCCCGCGCAACCCCGGTGTTTTCGGGGGGCTCGGCGTTATTGATTGATCGACTGTAGGAGAGAACGGGTGGACGAGCAAAAAGCCCTGAGGGTCATGCGTGAATTGGTCGACGGCGGCCAGTTGACCGACCCGGACAGCGCCCGTGGCAAGCTGCTGCAAGTGGCCGCCCACCTGTTCCGCAATAAAGGCTATGAACGCACGACCGTGCGCGACCTGGCCGGTGCCGTGGGCATTCAGTCCGGGAGTATTTTTCATCACTTCAAGAGCAAGGACGAAATCCTGCGCGCCGTGATGGAAGAAACCATACGCTACAATACCGCGTTGATGCGTGCGGCCATCGCCGACGCCGGCAATGTGCGCGAGCGGGTGCTGGCGCTGATCCGCTGTGAATTGCAGTCGATCATGGGCGGCAGCGGCGAGGCCATGGCGGTGCTGGTCTACGAATGGCGCTCACTGTCCGAAGAGGGCCAGGCCAAGGTCCTGGAGTTGCGCGACATCTATGAAGACATCTGGTTGCAAGTACTGGGTGAAGCCAGGACCGCCGGGTTCGTTCGCGGCGATGTGTTCATCACCCGACGCTTCCTGACCGGCGCGTTGTCCTGGACCACCACCTGGTTTCGCGCCGGCGGCAGCATGAGCCTCGACCAGTTGGCCGAAGAAGCGTTGATTCTGGTGTTGAAAGACCAGCAATAGGCTTGTGCTGGCCAGCATTAAACTGGCTAACTGGACGAAAACGCCTGGCTTGAAGGCATTGATGCCGTTTTATTGGGGAGTGGACTTGTTTTGATGGGTTCGCCAATTCGGACAGCCTCGCGGCTTTTGCTGGCGACGCTTGCGGCATTAACGGTGCTGCCATCCCAGGCTGCGCAACTGGTGCGCATTGGTGCCGCGCACTTTCCGCCCTACACCGTGCGCCCCGAATCCGGGGCCGATACCGGGTTGCTGCCGCAACTGGTCGAGGCCCTCAACGCAGCGCAAAACGACTATCAGTTTGTCCTGGTGCCCACCTCCATTCCACGGCGCTTCGGTGACTTCAAGCAGGGCCGGATCGACATGGCCATCTTCGAAAATCCGGCCTGGGGCTGGGAAGACATTCCCCATAGCGCCGTCGACATGGGGCTCGAAGACGCCGAGATTTTTGTCGCGCAACGCCTGCCCGATCGGCAGCAAGGCTATTTTGCCGACCTGAGCGGCAAGCGTCTGGCACTGTTCAGCGGCTATCACTACGAGTTCGCCAACTTCAATGCCGAGCCCCGGTACCTGGCGCAAAACTACAACGCCACGCTGACCTATTCTCATGACAGCAATCTGCTGATGGTATTACGCGGTCGCGCCGACATCGCCCTGGTCACGCGCTCCTACCTCAATGACTATTTTTTGCGCAATCTGAATGTCGCCAAAGAGCTGCTGGTGTCCGATCGCATCGATCAGGTCTATCACCACTACGCCATCCTGCGCCCGGCCGCGCCCATCAGCGGCGAGGCCTTCGGCAAGTTGTTGCAAGGCTTGCGGGACAATGGCCAGATGCTGAGGATTTTCGATCCGTACAAGATTGCGGTGGTGCCGGTGCCGCACGACGAACCGGCAGCTCAAGTCGCCAATTGACGGTTTCCCCCTAAATTTCCCGCCGTGGCTGACGTCACCTCGTTGAACTGTCGACGATTATCGTGAGCCCGCCCCATGTCCAATCTGAATGACCTGACTGACCTGTGTCTGCCGACCGGCAGCTGTCTTGCCGCCGATGAAACGCAAGGCCGCCTGAGCCTCAGCCTGGAAGGGCAACCGTTGCTCACCCTGCAGATGAGCCCTGGCCCCGAGTTGCAGGTGCAATTGCTCGAGCGTTTCAGTCGCCCCGAAGGACAAGCGATCTGGGCGGCCTGCTATTGGCTGTTCGCTCGCGACCCCGACTGTCAGCGCCTGATTTGGCAACTGCAAGAGGTACCGAGCGAAGCGCTGCTGAGCGGTTTGCTGATTTCGACGCCCGTGAGTGGCCAGTATTTCTGCGAGCGCACCTTGTTCTGGCAGTTGCCGCAGCCATGGCTGGGCCATTCGTTGACCGGCAGTTACCCGCAGCAAATGGTCATCACCGGTGGCAAGCGTCATCCGCTGCGAGCGGTGAAACCCCGGGGTGAGGTGTATCGACGCTTCGATGCCCGGCTGGGCGCCTGGGTGTCCCTGCGCACGCTGGAAATCGAGCAAGACCTGGCGCGTTTCAATCGCTGGCAGAACAGCCCGCGCGTCGCCGGTTTCTGGCAGGAGGAGGGCAGCCTCGAACAGCATCGCCAATACCTGGGCAAACTCGCGGCCGATCCGCACACCCTGACGCTGATCGGGTGTTTTGACGATCAGCCGTTCGCTTACTTCGAAGCCTATTGGGCCAAGGAAGATCGCATCGCACCTTTCTACGATGCCGGCGATTACGACCGTGGCATTCACATGCTGGTGGGCGAAGAAAACCATCGCGGTCCGCACAAGGTGGCGAGCTGGTTATCGGCGCTGGTGCATTACCTGTTTCTCGATGATCCGCGCACACATCGGGTGGTTGCCGAACCGCGCGCCGATAACGCGAAGATGATCGGGTATATGCAGAACCAGTGTTTTCACTGCGAGAAAGAGTTCGACTTCCCGCACAAGCGCGCAGCCTTGATGGTGTTGGGGCGGGAGCGGTTTTTTGACCGGTGCAGGCTGGCTTGATACTCAAGATCTTTGGTGTTCTTGAGTGCCCCATCGCGAGCAAGCTCGCTCCCACAGGGTGTGCGCTGAACCTGTGGGAGCGAGCTTGCTCGCGATGGGCGCGATGCAGATCCCGGATTTTACTGGCGAGCAGCCATATCACCACGCGTGCCCGACACCTTGCGGCAGTGCACCAGCGCATCGCGAATCATGAAGTTCACCAGGGTCGGCGAGACGCCGAGTTCCTTGGCGATGTCTTTTTGCGGTACGCCGTGCAGGCGATACATCTCGAAGGCGTAGCGGGTGCGGCTCGGCAGCTCGGTCAACGCATCGGCAATGTGCTCCAGCGTCGAGAAGTTGATATGCGAAGTTTCCGGTGACGCACCCTGGATCACCACGTTCAGCCCTTCCTCTTCAGGTCCGGAATACTTCAGCTCCAGCGCCTGCTTGCGGTAGTGATCGATCGCCAGGTTGCGCACGATCTGGAACAGGTAGCTGAGCTGGGCCTTGATCGAACTGGTGATCGGCGGTGCCGATTGCAACCGGAAAAACGCGTCCTGCACCACATCCTCGGCTCGCGAGCGGCAACCGGTAATACGGGCTGCGATCTTCACCAGAATCAGTCGATTATCGACGAATGCCTGAAGTAGCGGTGTATCGCACCTGCTTGTGGACACTGGTTCCATCATGGAAATCACCCTGCTGCCAAAAGGTTAGTGGGACGGGGGAGAAACCGGGGGGCCGTCCTGCACAATCGAGCGACAAATTAGGCTTAATGATAATGATTGTCAAATGAGAAGAAGAACTAATGCACTACAAAGGCGCAGAGTGCGAACTGCGACACGTTGACGCCCCCTCAACACGCCTGGTGTTGCAGCCTGACGACTAATTATTTCAAGACGTCATCCGTTCTCATTGGTGAATGGCACCGGGCAGCAGCCCCGGTCACAAGCGCATTGCCAATGCCTTGCGCGGTCGGCGAAGACCGCGTCCCGCGCGCCCTCGATCAGGGTGCGACGTCAGAAAACCGATTCCAATTGCAAGCCGAAATCAGGCAGGAAACCTCATGACCGACGCGTTCGAACTCCCCAGCACAATGGTCCAAGCCCTTCAGCGCCGCGCGGCCCTGACGCCGGATCGGGTGGCCCTGCGTTTTCTCGCCGAGACCCCGGAACACGCTGTGGTGCTCAGTTATCGCGAGCTGGATCAACGGGCGCGGATGATTGCCGGCGCATTGCAGGCTCAGGCGGATTTCGGCGATCGCGCCGTGTTGCTGTTCCCCAGCGGTCCGGATTACGTCGCGGCGTTCGTTGGTTGCCTGTACGCCGGGGTGATCGCGGTGCCGGCCTACCCGCCGGAATCGGCGCGCCGTCATCACCAGGAACGCCTGCTGTCGATCATCGGCGATGCCCAGCCGCGCCTGCTGCTGACCAGCGCCGGCCTGCGCGATGCGTTGCAGCAAATCGAAGGGGCGCCGCCGTTGCTGTGTGTCGATACCCTCGACGAGGCACTGGCCGAACGCTGGGTCGCGGCGGATTTGCAGGACGACCACATCGCGTTCCTGCAATACACCTCCGGCTCCACCGCGCTGCCCAAGGGCGTGCAAGTCAGCCACGGCAACCTGGTGGCCAACGAGTTGCTGATTCGTCACGGTTTCGGCATCGACCTCAACCCTGACGACGTGATCGTCAGCTGGCTGCCGCTGTATCACGACATGGGCCTGATCGGCGGCCTGCTGCAGCCGATTTTCAGCGGCGTGCCTTGTGTGTTGATGTCGCCTGCGTACTTCCTCGGCCGGCCATTGCGCTGGCTGGAGGCGATCAGCGAATACGGCGGCACCATCAGCGGCGGGCCGGATTTTGCCTATCGCCTGTGCAGCGAGCGGGTCAGCGAGTCAGCCCTGGCACGGCTCGACCTGAGTGGCTGGCGCGTGGCGTATTCCGGTTCCGAACCGATTCGCCTCGACACCCTGGAACGCTTCGCCGGGAAGTTCGCGACCTGCGGCTTCAGCGCGGACAGCTTCATGGCCTCCTATGGCCTGGCTGAGGCCACGCTGTTCGTGGCCGGCACGCCGCGCGGCGAAGGCATCGGCAACCTGCGGGTGGACGATCAGGCCCTGGCGCAGAACCGGGTCGAAGCGGGCGAGGGCAGCCCGATCATGAGCTGTGGTAGCAGCCAGCCGGCTCACGCCGTGCTGATCATCGACCCGGTCTCGCTCAGCGAACAGGCCGACAACGTCGTCGGCGAAGTCTGGGCCAGCGGGCCGAGCATCGCCCTCGGTTACTGGCGCAACCCCGAGGCATCCGCCAAGACCTTCGTCCAGCACGCTGGCCAGACCTGGCTGCGCACCGGCGACCTGGGTTTCATGCGCGACGGTGAACTGTTCATCACCGGCCGCCTGAAAGACATGCTGATCGTGCGCGGGCACAACCTGTATCCGCAGGACATCGAGCAGACCGTCGAACGTGAAGTGGAAGTGGTGCGCAAGGGCCGCGTTGCCGCCTTTGCCGTCACTGTCGATGGTCAGGAAGGCATCGGCATCGCCGCCGAAATCAGCCGCAGCGTGCAGAAAATCCTGCCGCCCGAATCCCTGATCAAAGCCATTCGCCAGGCCGTCGCCGAGGCGTATCAGGAGGCACCGAGCGTGGTGGTGCTGCTCAACCCGGGTGCGCTGCCCAAGACCTCCAGCGGCAAATTGCAGCGCTCGGCGTGCCGCAGTCGCCTGGCGGATGGCAGCCTCGACAGCTATGCGGTATTCCCGTCGGCCAGCGTCGAAAGTGCAGGGCTGGTCGAGTCGGGCTCCGAGCTGCAAGATCTCATCGGTCGCATCTGGTGCGAACAGTTGCAGGTTGGGCAGGTGGGCGCCGACGATCATTTCTTCCTGCTCGGCGGCAACTCCATCGCCGCGACGCAAGTGGTGGCGCGCCTGCGTGAAGAGCTGGGGCTGGAGTTGAACCTGCGCCTGCTGTTCGAAGCGCCGACCCTCGGCGCATTCGCTGATGTCGTGGCCCGTCAGCAGCAGGACGGTGGCCTGGCCCAGGGCGCGATCACTGCGCTGTCGCGCCAGCAACCAATGCCGCAATCGCTGGCACAAAACCGTTTGTGGATCACCTGGCAACTCGACCCGCACAGCAGCGCCTACAACATTCCGGGTGCCTTGCGCTTGCGTGGCGAGCTGGATGAGGACGCGTTGCGCGCCAGCTTCCAGCAGTTGATCGAGCGCCACGAATCCCTGCGCACGCGGTTCTTCGAGCGTGATGGCGTGGCGTTGCAACAGGTCGATCCGGCCACTGAATTCAACCTGCAAATGATCGACATCAGCGACCTGCCGGTTGCCGAGCGTGAAGCCCGTGCAGTGCAAATCCGCGAGGACGAAGCCCGTACCCAGTTCGATCTGCAACAGGGGCCGCTGCTGTGGGTGACACTCGTACGCCTCGACGATGAGGATCATCAGTTGCTGGTGACCCTGCACCACATCATCGCCGACGGCTGGTCGCTGAATGTGCTGATCGACGAGTTCTCGCGCCTGTATGCGGCGGCTTCCCAGGGCCAGCAAGCGCAACTGGCGCCGTTGCCGACGCAGTACGCCGACTACGGCAGCTGGCAGCGCCAATGGCTGGCGCAAGGGGAGGGTGAGCGGCAACTGGCCTACTGGAAAGACCGCTTGGGCGATGAACATCCGACCCTGAACCTGGCTACCGACCATCCGCGCTCGGCACAACAACGGCACAGCGCCGCCCGCCACACTGTGCGTCTGGGCGCGGCCCTGAGCAATGCGATTCGCCAGACCGCCCAGGCTCATGAATCAACTACCTTCATGCTGTTGCTCGCCGCGTTCCAGACGCTGTTGCATCGCTACAGCGGCCAGCGTGACATCCGCATCGGCGTACCGAACGCCAACCGGCCACGCCTGGAAACCCAGGGCTTGATCGGCTTTTTCATCAACACCCAGGTGCTGCGCGCCGAGGTGGATTCGCGTCTGCCGTTCGTTGAACTGCTGGGGCAAACCCGTCAGGCGGCATTGGGTGCGCAAGCGCATCAGGACCTGCCGTTCGAGCAGTTGCTTGAAGCTTTCCCGCAGGCTCGCGAGCAGGGTCTGTTCCAGGTCATGTTCAACCACCAGCAACGCGACCTCGGTGCCTTGAAACGCCTGCCGGGATTACTGGCCGAAGAGCTGCCGTGGCACAGCCGCGAAGCCAAGTTCGATTTGCAGTTGCACAGTGAAGAAGATCGCAACGGTCGCTTGAACCTGTCCTTCGACTACGCCAGCGAGTTGTTCGATGCGACGACCATCGAGCGTCTGGCCGAGCATTACGCCAACCTGTTGGGCGAAGTCTGCGAGCGCCCACAAACGGCCCTCGGCGATCTGCAGCTGCTGACTGAACCCGAGCACGATAAGCAAGCGAACTGGTCCGTTGCGCCGTGCGCACCTGCCAGCCAATGGCTGCCGGAACTGCTCAACGAACAAGCCCGACTGACCCCGCAGCGCACCGCACTTTTGTGGGACGGCGGTCAATTGGACTTCGCCGAACTGCACACCCGCGCCAACCGCCTGGCCCATTACCTGCGCGACAAGGGCGTCGGCCCGGATGTCTGCGTGGCCATCGCCTGCGAACGTTCGCCGCAACTGCTGATCGGCCTGCTGGCGATCATCAAGGCCGGTGGTGCCTATGTACCGCTGGATCCGGACTACCCGGCCGACCGCCTGGCCTACATGCTCAACGACAGCGGCGTTGAACTGCTGCTGACCCAGACTGAACTGCTCGACCGGTTGCCGGCCAGCGACGGCGTCAGCGTGATCGCCATGGATGCGTTGCATCTGGAGAGCTGGCCTAGCCAGTCGCCGGGCCTGCACCTGCACGGCGACAACCTCGCCTATGTGATCTACACCTCCGGCTCCACCGGCCAGCCAAAAGGCGTCGGCAACACCCACGCGGCGCTGGCCGAGCGCCTGCAATGGATGCAGCAGACCTATCAACTGAACGAAACCGATGTGCTGATGCAAAAGGCGCCGATCAGCTTCGACGTGTCGGTGTGGGAGTGCTTCTGGCCGCTGATCACCGGTGCACGGCTGGTGATCGCCGACCCTGGCGAACACCGCGATCCGCAGCGCATCGCACAGCTTGTGCAAGCGCATGGCGTGACCACGTTGCACTTCGTGCCGCCGCTGCTTTCGCTGTTCATCGACGAACCGCTCAGTGCCCAATGCTCCAGCCTGCGCCGGGTGTTCTCCGGCGGCGAAGCCTTGCCTGCGGAGCTGCGCAACCGCGTGCTGGCGCAACTGCCGGCGGTACAGTTGCACAACCGCTACGGCCCGACCGAAACCGCGATCAACGTCACGCACTGGCAGTGCTCCGGCGCTGACGGCGAACGCTCGCCGATTGGCCGGCCGCTGGGCAATGTGATCTGCCGCGTGCTCGACAGCGAGCTCAATCCGGTGCCGGCCGGCGTGCCGGGTGAGTTGTGCATCAGCGGCGTGGGCCTGGCCCGCGGCTATCTGGGTCGTCCGGGCCTGACCGCCGAACGCTTTGTCGTCGATCCGTTGGGCGAGCATGGCGCGCGCCTGTACCGCACCGGTGACCGTGCACGCTGGATGGGCGATGGCGTGATTGAATATCTCGGGCGCCTCGATCAGCAGGTCAAGCTGCGCGGCTTCCGCGTCGAGCCGCAAGAAATCGAAGCACGCCTGCTGGCGCAGGAGGGTGTCGCCCAAGCGGTGGTGCTGGTGCGCGAAACGTCGGCGGGCGGGCAACTGATCGGTTACTTCACCGCCACCGACACCAGCGAAGCCATCGATGCGCAGACGGCTCGCCTGAAAGCGGCGCTGGCGGCAGAGCTACCGGAGTACATGGTCCCGGCACAGCTGATGCGCCTGGAAGAAATGCCCCTGGGCCCAAGCGGCAAACTCGACCGCCGCGCCTTGCCGGAGCCGCAATGGCAAGTGCGCGAACACGTCGAGCCGGTGACCGAACTGGAACGACAGATTGCCGCTATCTGGCGCCAGGTGCTGGGCCTGGCACAAGTCGGTCTGCGCGATGATTTCTTTGCGCTCGGCGGCCACTCGCTGCTGGCCACGCAAATCATCTCCCGTACCCGTCAGGCCTGCGACGTCGAGTTGCCACTGCGAGCGCTGTTCGAGCACAGCGAACTCGGTGCATTTGCCGAACAGGTTCGCTTGATCCAGGCCAGCGGCAGCACCAACAAACAGCCGCCGATTGAAAAAGTCGACCGCAGTCAGGCGGTGCCGTTGTCCTATTCCCAGCAGCGCATGTGGTTCCTCTGGCAGATGGAGCCGGACAGCCCGGCCTACAACGTCGGCGGCATGGCGCGGCTGCGCGGCGTGCTGGATGTCGTGCGTTTCGAAGCGGCGCTGCAAGCCTTGATCATGCGTCACGAAACCTTGCGCACTACCTTCCCGAGCATCGACGGCGTCGCCCGCCAGCAGGTGCACACGCAAACCGGAGTGCGCATGGCGTGGAAGGATTTCACTGCGCTGGATGCCGATGGCCGCGAGTGGCAGGTCCAGCAACTGGCCGACGACGAAGCGCACCAGCCGTTCGATCTGGAAACCGGCCCCTTGCTGCGCGCGTGCCTGGTCAAGACCGCCGAGCAGGAACACTACTTCGTCCTGACCTTGCATCACATCGTCACCGAAGGCTGGGCGATGGACATCTTTGCCCGGGAGCTGAGCGCGCTGTACGAAGCCTTTGTCGATGAACGTGAGTCGCCGCTCGCGCCGTTGCCGGTGCAGTACCTGGACTACAGCGTGTGGCAGCGGCAGTGGCTGGAGTCCGGCGAACGTCAGCGCCAGCTCGACTACTGGACCACGCAACTGGGCCGCGAACACCCGCTGCTGGAGTTGCCGGCCGACCGTCCGCGCCCGCCGGTGCAAAGCCATCAGGGTGAGTTGTACCGCTTCGACCTGAGCGATGATCTGGCGGCACGGGTCCGCGCCTTCAATGCGCAACATGGCCTGACCCTGTTCATGACCATGACCGCCGCCCTGGCGACGCTGCTGTACCGCTACAGCGGCCAGACCGATCTGCGCATCGGCGCGCCGGTGGCCAACCGCATCCGGCCGGAAAGCGAAGGGCTGATCGGCGCATTCCTCAACACCCAGGTGCTGCGCTGCCAGCTCGACGGGCAGATGTCTGTCGGCGAGCTGTTCGAGCAGGTGCGCCATACGGTGATCGAGGGCCAGTCCCATCAGGATTTGCCGTTCGACCATCTGGTGGAAGCCTTGCAGCCACCGCGCAGCGCAGCCTACAACCCGCTGTTCCAGGTGATGTGCAACGTGCAACGCTGGGAGTTCCAGCAACGCCGGAGCCTGGCCGGCATGACGGTCGAGTACCTGGCCAACGATGCCCGCGCGACCAAGTTCGACCTCAACCTGGAAGTCACCGACCTCGACCATCGCCTCGGTTGCTGCCTGACCTACAGCACCGACCTGTTCGACGAACCGCGCATCGCCCGCATGGCGGGGCATTGGCGCAATCTGCTGGAGGCGCTGATCGCCGATCCGCAACAGCGCCTGAGCGAGTTGCCGCTGCTGGCATCCGGCGAACAACAACGTCTGCTCGACAGCCTCGGCGTCGAGGCGGGCGAACATCGGCTGGATCAATGCATCCATCATCTGTTCGCCGAGCAAGCCCTGATGCGCCAGGACGCGCCGGCCCTGATTTTCGCCGGGCAGACCCTGAGCTACGCCGAACTCGACAGCCGCGCCAACCGCCTGGCCTGGATGCTGCGTGAGCGTGGCGTCGGACCGCAGGTGCGTGTGGGGCTGGCGCTGGAACGTTCGCTGGAGATGGTCATCGGCTTGCTGGCGATCCTCAAGGCCGGCGGTGCGTATGTGCCGCTGGACCCGGAATACCCGCTGGACCGCTTGCATTACATGATCGAAGACAGCGGCGTCGGTTTGCTGCTCAGCGATGCGGCGATGTTCAAGGCGCTCGGCGAGCTACCGCCAACGGTTGGCCGCTGGTGCGTGGAAGAAGACGCAGCCGCGCTCGCCCGTTACCCGGCCACCGAGCTGCCGCTGATCAGCTTGCCGCAGCATCAGGCCTACCTGATCTACACCTCGGGCTCGACCGGGAAACCCAAGGGCGTGGTGGTGTCCCACGGCGAAATCGCCATGCATTGCCGCGCGGTGATCGAGCGTTTCGGCATGCGCGCCGATGACTGCGAACTGCACTTCTATTCGATCAACTTCGACGCCGCCACCGAGCGCTTGCTGGTACCGCTGCTCAGCGGCGCGCAAGTGGTGCTGCGGGCTCAAGGACAGTGGGACGCGGAAGAAATCTGTGACCTGATCCGTCGTCACCGGATCAATGTGCTCGGTTTCACGCCGAGCTATGGCAGCCAATTGGCGCAATGGCTGGCGACCCGGGACCAGACCCTGCCGGTGCGCATGATCATCACCGGCGGCGAAGCGCTGACCGGTGAACACCTGGCGCGCATTCGCGCAGCTTTCACGCCGAGCCAGTTCTTCAACGCCTACGGCCCGACCGAGACCGTGGTCATGCCGCTGGCCAGCCTGGCGCCCGAAGTGCTGGAGGAGGGCGTCGGCAGCGTACCGATCGGCAGCGTGATCGGCGACCGCGTGGCCTACATTCTCGATGCCGATCTGGCGTTGGTGCCGCAAGGCGCGACGGGGGAGTTGTACGTCGGTGGCGCGGGGCTGGCGCAGGGTTACCACCAGCGCCCGGGGATGACGGCTGAACGTTTTGTGGCGGACCCGTTCGCAGAAGACGGCGGGCGTATTTACCGCACCGGCGACCTGGTGCGTCAGTGTGCCGATGGCCTGGTGGAGTACCTGGGGCGTATTGACCATCAAGTGAAGATTCGCGGATTCCGCATCGAACTCGGTGAAATCGAAACCCGCCTGCTGGAGCACGAGTCGATCCGTGAAGCCGTGGTGTTGGCGCTGGATGCCCCGAGCGGCAAGCAACTGGCCGGTTACCTGGTGACCGATGTTGCCGAACAGGACGAAGCACAACAAAGCGCATTGCGTGAGTCGCTCAAGGCCCATTTGAAATCGCAATTGCCCGATTACATGGTGCCCGCGCACCTGATCCTGCTGGCGAGCATGCCACTGACCGCCAACGGCAAACTCGACCGCCGCGCGCTCCCGGCGCCGGACCCGGAGTCGAATCGCCAGGATTACGTGGCGCCGAGCAACGAGCTCGAAGTCACGCTCGCGCAGATCTGGTGCGACGTGCTGAACGTCGCTCAGGTGGGTCTGAACGACAACTTCTTCGAACTGGGCGGCGACTCGATCCTGTCGATCCAGGTGGTCAGCCGGGCGCGGCAGCAGGGCATCCACTTCAGCCCTCGCGACCTGTTCCAGCACCAGACGGTGCAGACCCTCGCCGCCGTCGCCACTCGCAGCGAGCAGATCAGCGCCGAGCAGGGCCTGATCATGGGTGAGTCGCACCTGACGCCTATCCAGCACTGGTTCTTCGACACCGACATCGCGCAACGCCAGCACTGGAACCAGGCGTTGCTGCTGCAGCCGGCGGCGGTCCTGGAACCTCATCGTCTGGAGCAAGCGCTGCTGGCGGTGATCGAACAGCACGACGCCTTGCGCCTGCGCTTCAGCAAGGTCGCCGGTCAGTGGCAGGCCATGCACCAGCCGATCTGGGATGCGCCGGTGCTGTGGCAAGTGCGGGTTTCGTCGATGGACAAGTGCGCCGCCCTGTTCGCCGATGCTCAACGCAGTCTTGACCTGGAAGAGGGGCCGTTGCTGCGCGTATTGCTGGTCGATGGACCTGAAAGCCAGCAGCGTTTGTTTATCGCCATTCACCACTTGGTGGTGGACGGAGTGTCGTGGCGGGTGCTGCTGGATGATCTGCAAACGGTGTACCGCCAACTGGATGCGCAGCAGGCGGTGAAACTGCCGGCGAAAACCAGCGCTTTCAAGGACTGGGCTGCTCGCTTGCAGGCCTACGCCGGCAGTGAGTCCCTGCGTGAAGAACTGGGTTGGTGGCAGGCGCAACTGGCCGGGCCAACAGCCGGTTTGCCCTGCGATCACCCTGATGGCGGACGGCAGAACCGCCACGCGCAAACTGTCAGCGTGCGTCTCGACAGCGAGCGTACGCGGCAGTTGCTGCAACAGGCACCGAGTGCTTATCGCACCCAGGTCAACGACTTGCTGTTGACCGCATTGGCCCGGGTGCTGTGCCGCTGGAGCGGTCAGACATCGGCGCTGATTCAACTGGAAGGCCACGGCCGCGAAGCGCTGTTCGACGAGATCGACCTGACCCGCACCGTCGGCTGGTTCACCAGCGCCTATCCGCTGCGCCTGACGCCGTCGAACGTCGAAGAGGCCGCCGGGCAGGGCGCGTCGATCAAGGCGATCAAGGAGCAATTGCGTGCCGTGCCGCACAAAGGCCTCGGTCATGGCGTGCTGCGCTACCTCGCCGATGAGCCGAGTCGCCACAGCATGGCGGCGTTGCCACAGGCACCGATCACCTTCAACTACCTTGGCCAGTTCGACCAGAGCTTCGGGTCTGACGCGTTGTTCCATCCTTTGGATGAGGCCATCGGCGCGGCCCACGATGCCAATGCGCCGTTGCCCAACGAGCTGAGCGTCGACAGTCAGGTGTATGGCGGTGAACTGGTGTTGCGCTGGACGTTCAGCGCCGAACGCTTCGATCCGACAACCATCGGCGAGTTGGCCGATGCCTACCTCGGCGAGTTGAGCAGCCTGATCGAGCATTGCCTGCGCGACGACGCGGGCGGCCTGACGCCGTCGGATTTCCCTCTGGCGCAGCTCGATCAGGCGCAACTGGATGCACTGCCGGTGCCGGCCGCTGTCATTGAAGACGTCTACCCGCTGACCCCGATGCAGGAAGGCATGCTGTTGCACACCTTGCTGGAGCCGGGCACCGGCCTGTACTACATGCAGGACCGCTATCGCATCAACAGCGAGCTCGATCCGCAGCGTTTCGCCCAGGCCTGGCAAGCGGTGATCGCCCGCCACGAAGCGTTGCGCGCGTCGTTCTGCTGGAACGTCGGCGAAGACATGCTGCAAGTGATCCACAAACCGGGCAGCACGCCGATCGAGTACCTCGACTGGAGCGACATTGACGAAGCCGAGCAAGAGCCGAAGCTGCAAACCTTGCTCAAGACCGAACGCGAGGCGGGTTTCGATCTGCTCAACCAGGCGCCGTTCCACTTGCGCCTGATCCGGGTCGGCGTGGCGCGCTACTGGTTCATGATGAGCAACCACCACATCCTCATCGATGCCTGGTGCCGTTCGCTGCTGATGAACGATTTCTTCGAAATCTACAGCGCCCTGGGCGAAGGCCGGGAAGCGCAATTAGCGGTGCCGCCGCGCTATCGCGACTACATCGGCTGGCTGCAACGCCAGAGCCTGGCCGAAGCGCGGCAATGGTGGAAAACCAACCTGCAAGGCTTCGAGCGGACCACGCCGATCCCGAGCGACCGGCCATTGCTGCGCGAACATGCCGGCGACAGCGGCGGCATGATCGTCGGCGACTGCTACACAAGGCTCGATGCCCGTGACGGTGCGCAATTGCGCGAACTGGCCCAGGCCCATCAGTTGACCATCAACACCTTCGCCCAGGCGGCGTGGGCGCTGGTGCTGCGGCGCATGAGCGGTGATCGCGACGTGCTGTTCGGCGTCACCGTGGCCGGACGTCCGGTGGACATGCCGCAGATGCAGCGCACCGTCGGCCTGTTCATCAACAGCATCGCGCTGCGAGTGAAAATGCCCGAGGACGGTCAGCGTTGCAGCGTGCGCCAGTGGCTCAGCGGGCTGCTCGACAGCAACATGCAACTGCGTGAGTACGAATACCTGCCGCTGGTGAATATCCAGGAACAAAGCGAACTACCGAAAGGCCAACCGCTGTTCGACAGCCTGTTCGTGTTTGAAAACGCCCCGGTGGAAGTCTCGGTGCTGGACCGAGCGCAAAGCCTCAACGCGACCTCGGATTCGGGCCGCACGCACACCAACTTCCCGCTGACGGCCGTGTGTTATCCGGGGGATGACCTGGGCTTGCACCTGTCCTACGACCAGCGCTACTTCGATGTGGCCACGGTCGAACGCATGCTCGGCGAGTTCAAGCGATTGCTGCTGGCGCTGGTGGACGGCTTCCATGGCGACATGGCCGACCTGCCGTTGTTGGGTACCGAGGAGCAGGACTTCCTCATCCATGGTTGCAACCAGAGCGAACACGACTATCCGCTGGAACAGAGCTACGTTGCGATGTTCGAAACCCAGGTCGCGATGCACCCGCAGCGGATTGCCGCCAGTTGTCTGGACCGCCAGTACAGTTATCTGGAGCTGAACCAGCGCAGCAACCGTCTCGGTCATGCGCTGATCGCCGCCGGAGTCGGGCGCGATCAACCGGTGGCGCTGCTGGCCGAACGCAGCCTCGAATTGCTGGGCATGATCATCGGCAGCTTCAAGGCGGGGGCGGGTTACCTGCCACTGGACCCGGGGCTGCCGACTCAGCGTCTGAGCCGGATCATCGACCTGAGCCGCACGCCATTGCTGGTGTGCACCGAAGCGTGCCGTGAACAGGCGCAGGCTCTGCTCGACGAATTCGCCTGCGTCAGCCGGCCACGACTGCTGGTCTGGGAAGAGGTTCAGGCCCTGGCGTTGTCGGCGGACAATCCTGGTCGTTACAGCACCCCGGACAACCTGGCCTACGTGATCTACACGTCCGGTTCCACCGGTTTGCCCAAAGGCGTGATGGTCGAACAGCGCGGCATGCTCAATAACCAGTTGAGCAAGGTGCCGTACCTGAACCTGAGCGACGCTGACGTCATCGCCCAGACCGCCTCGCAAAGCTTCGACATTTCCGTGTGGCAGTTCCTCGCCGCGCCGTTGTTCGGCGCGCGGGTGGACATCGTGCCGAACACCATCGCCCATGATCCCCAGGGCTTGCTGGCGCATGTCGCGACCCAGGGCATCACCGTGCTGGAAAGCGTGCCGTCGCTGATCCAGGGCATGCTCGCCCAGGAGCGCATGAGCCTCGACGGTCTGCGCTGGATGCTGCCGACCGGTGAGGCGATGCCGCCGGAGCTGGCGCATCAATGGTTGCAGCGCTATCCGGACATCGGCCTGGTAAACGCCTACGGTCCGGCGGAGTGCTCGGACGACGTGGCGTTCTTCCGTGTCGATATGGCGTCGACTCGCGGCAGCTACCTGCCGATCGGAACGCCGACCGACAACAACCGTTTGTACCTGCTCGACGGAGCGCTGGAGCTGGTGCCGTTGGGCGCGGTGGGTGAACTGTGCGTGGCAGGGACCGGGGTCGGGCGCGGCTATGTCAGCGATCCGCTGCGCACCGCCCCGGTGTTTGTGCCAAATCCGTTCGGCGCACCCGGTGAACGCCTGTATCGCACCGGCGACCTGGCCCGCCGTCGCAGTGATGGTGTTCTGGAATACGTTGGCCGGGTCGACCACCAGATCAAGATTCGCGGCTACCGCATCGAGTTGGGAGAGATCGAAGCGCGCCTGCATGAGCAGCCGGAGATTCGTGATGCGGCGGTTGGCGTGCAGGAAGGCGTGAATGGCAAGCACCTTGTCGGCTATTTGGTCGCGGCGGGCCTCTCGCTGAGTCCGGCGGAAAGTCTTGAGCGCATCAAGCAACGCTTGCGCGCTGAACTGCCGGAATACATGGTGCCGCTGCACTGGCTATGGCTGGACAAGATGCCACTCAACGCCAACGGCAAACTGGACCGCAAGGCCCTGCCGGTGCTGGAGATCGGCCAGGTTCAGAGTCACGACTACCAGGCCCCGCGCAATGAACTGGAGCAAACCCTGGCTGACATCTGGGCCGAGGTGCTGAAGGTCGAACGGGTAGGCGTTCGCGACAACTTCTTCGAATTGGGCGGGCATTCGCTACTGGCCACGCAAATTGCCTCACGGGTGCAGAAAACCCTGCAGCGGGATGTGCCACTGCGTGCGATGTTCGAATGCAGCACGGTCGAGGAACTGGCCGGGTACATCGAGGGGCTGGCGGCGACGGATATCACCGAGGAGAAGGTGGATCGCCTGAATGACCTGATGGCGGAGCTGGAGGGGTTGTAGTCTCCAGCGGCTGGAGGGACCTCATCGCGGGCAAGCGGGCTCCTGCAAGTTCGGTGGTGGACTCATGAGATATGAACACCTCAAAACCTGTGGGAGCTGGCTTGTCAGCGAAGGCGGTGGCACAAGCGCACACACTCCTACGGTTGACGATGGACTGTCTGCCGCTCAGTCTTCCGGCTCCCATTTTTGCTCGCGGAGACAGTCGATGCCCTTCGTAACGATAGACGGACAAGCCCTTCACTACATTGACCAAGGCACCGGCCCGGTGGTGCTGCTGGCCGGCAGTTACCTGTGGGACCAGGGCATGTGGGCGCCGCAGATTGCGGCGCTGGCGCAGCAGTATCGAGTGATTGCCCTCGATCTTTGGGGACATGGCCAATCCGGGCCAATACCTGTCGGTACCACGTCACTTGATGACATTGCGCGTCAGGCCCTGCTCCTTCTCGATCATCTGGACATCGAGCGGATAACGCTGGTCGGCCTGTCGGTGGGCGGCATGTGGGGCGCGCGCCTGGCGCTGTCGGCGCCGCAGCGCATCAACGGGCTGGTGCTGATGGACACCTACCTGGGCGCCGAGCCGGAGCCGACTCGCCAGTATTACTTTTCACTGTTGAAGCAGATCGAAGAGGCTGGTGTCATCACGCCAGAACTGCTGGATATCGTGGTGCCGATTTTCTTCCGGCCGGGCATTGATCCGCAGTCGGCGCTCTACCGGGATTTTTGTGCTTCCCTCGCGGCTCTACCGGCGGATCGCCTGCGTGAAAGTATCGTGCCGATGGGGCGGATTACATTTGGACGCGATGACCAGTTATCACGACTGGGCGAACTGGACGCAGCGAACACACTGGTGATGTGCGGCGACCAGGACAAGCCTCGGCCACCGAGTGAAGCTCGAGAAATGGCCGAATTGATTGGTTGTCCGTGTGTATTGGTGCCGGAGGCGGGGCATATTTCCAATCTGGAGAATCCCGGGTTCGTCACCACCGAACTGCTGAATTTTTTAGCTGAGAGAACTTAGCCGGTTGTCCTGGTCCCATCGCGGGCATGCCCGCTCCTACAAGGGCAGGTGGTGAACACATATTTTGTGGGCACCCTAGACTCCTGTGGGAGCGGGCTTGCCCGCGATGGCGTCAGCGTTGTCACCGTGAATCCGACGGCGGACTACTTACTTCGGCCCGAGAATCTTCGCCAACTTGTCCGGCGACGGCGCGCCCTGCTGTTGTTGCAGTTCCCCCTTGTCGTCCATGTAGAAAATCGCCGGTGTCGCCTGCAACTCCAGCTCTTCCATCAATTGCATGTTGGCCGCCAGTTTTGCCTGAACGGCTGGCGGCACTTCCTTCAAGGCCTTGAGCGAACTGCCCTTGCCGGCGGCTTCGTGGTCTTGCAGGGCTTTTTCCGGGTCTTTGGCGGCGAGCAGTGCGGCGGATTTCCCCGGGCTGTCTTCGCGGATGATGCCCACCATGATGTGGCGCAACTGCACCTTGCCGGCCTTGACCCAGGGCCGCGCCTGTTCCCAGAACATGTTGCAGTACGGGCAATTCGGGTCGCTGAAGAGGTACACCACGCGCGGTGCATCCTTTTTGCCGTCGCCGATCCAGTTGCTGGTTTCGAACTTGGCCCAGACTTCCTTGGCCATCGGCGCATACACCAGTTTCTGCAACGGCGCGCTGCTCAGATCATTGCCCTCGGCGTCGTACAGGTTGCCCAGCAACACGTGTTTGCCGTCAGGTGTCAGGTACAGCGCCATACCGCGGCCCTGATACTGCGCGGCATAACCGCGCAAACCGTCGGGGGCATCGAACTGGCCGACGATTTTCGCGCCCTTGGCCTCGATTTTCTTGACGGCATCGGGCAGCTCTTCGGCCTGCACCGATGGCAGGTGCAACAGGACGGCACCGAGGCTCAGGGTCAGCAGGTGGCGGAGGCGGGGCATGGCAGTTTCCTTGAAGAAGTGGCGGGTACGGTGTCGAAATTTTCCAGCGCGCGGGCCAGGCTGGCGTCCGACAACTCACCCAGATGGCTGCCCAGCAGGCGACCTTCGGGGTTGTAGAACAGCGTAGTCGGCAATGCCATGGAACCGACGGCCTGGCCCAGTCGTCCGCCGCCGTCGAACAGCACGTTGGACAAACTCAGGCCCTGGGTTTCCAGAAAGGTCGCCACGCTCTGCATGCTTTCCGCCTGATTGACGAACAGGAACGTCAGGTCCGGCCGCTGTTGCTGGGCGTTTTCCAGCACCGGCATTTCCCGGCGGCACGGCGGGCACCAGGTGGCCCAGAGATTGATCACCAACGGGCCGCCCTTGTAGTCGGCCAACTGCACGGTTTCGCCGGCGGCATTGCGCAGGGTGATTTCCGGCAGGCGTGTGCCTTGTTCATAGATCGACAGGGAGAACGTTGCCAATAGCCAGAACGCCAGGCCGCTGGCCGCGCCAAAGCCCAATGGACGGCGCAAACCCGGGCGACGCCAGCCTCGATACAGCGTGGCAAGCACAACGACAATCACCCCGGGCCAGGCGAGGAAGCCGCCATCGCGCAGGTCGATGACCTGCCACGGATCGTTGCGGTAGTGCGCCCAATACACCGCCACGAAACTGATCCGGGCCGCGAGCATGCCCAGCAGAAACAGGCTGAACAGCGCCGACTCGGGGTTTTCGCCGCCACGCTTGGCGACCCGCCAGCCGACAAAAGTGGCCAGCGCCAGCGCACTGATCAGCAGCAGGTGATTGAGCGCGATGGCAAAGGTGCCGAGGGTGAAGGTCAGCATTAATGGGCGTCTCGGGTGCTAATCCAGCGTTGCAGGAAAGTCTCGGCATCGACCTCGCCGGTGATGCGCCGGCTGCGCCGCTCTTCACCGTCAGCGCCAATCCACAGCAGGCTCGGTGGCCCCGGCACTTTGTAACGGCCGAGCAGCTCGCGGCTGGCGGCATTGTCGGCGGTCACGTCCAGGCGGAGCAAGCGCACATCGCTCAAGGCTTGCATGACGTTGGTTTTGCCGAAGACCTGTTTTTCCATGACCTTGCACGACACGCACCAGTCAGCGTAGTAGTCCAGCAGCACCCATTGGCCCCGAGCCTGTGCCGCGTCGAGTTCACGTTGCAAGGCTTGCGGGTCCTTGATGGTGGTGAAGGCATCGTGGCCAACCGGCACGGCGGCCACCGCCTGGTTCGAGGCACGGAAGACCTGCAACGGTTTGAACGGATCGTCACTGCCACCGGCCGCCCCGATCACCAGCAGGCTGCCCCACAAACCGAGCAGCAACGAGCTGGCGCCAAACAGCTGCGCGATACGGCCGAAACCTTCCGACTGCTTCCAGGCGCTGTAGGCCGTGATCAACAGCAGGGCACCGCACAGGCCGACCCACAGGGATTCGTCCAGCACCGGGCGCAGCATCAGCAGCGCGGTGGCGAGGAACAGGAAACCGAAGATGCCTTTGATCAGGTTCATCCAGGCGCCGGGCTTGGGCATGAAGCGATTGCCGACGGTTACCAGCAACAGCAGCGGAACGCCGATACCGATGCCCATGACAAACAGGATCAATCCGCCATGCAGCGCGTTACCGCTTTGCGCGATGTAGAGCAGGGCGCCGGCCAGCGGTGCGGTCATGCAGGGACCGACCAGCAGGCCGGACAGGGCTCCCAGCACTCCGGCGCCGATCAGGCTGCCGCCGCGCTGATTGCGCGAAACGTTTTCCAGTCGATCACGCACGGCCACAGGCAGTTGCAGCTCGAAGAAACCGAACATCGGCAGTGCCAGCAACACGAATATCGCCGCGAAACTGCCCAGCAGCCAGGGGTTCTGCAGCCAGGCTTGCAGGTTCGCACCGAGGGAGGCGGCCACAACCCCCATCGCCGCATACACCAGCGCCATGCTGAACACGTAACTGCTGGCCAGGGCGAAACCGCGTTTGGGCGTGGCGCCGCTACCGACGATCAACCCGGCCAGAATCGGCAGCATCGGCAATGAACACGGGGTGAAGGCCAGCAGAAGGCCAAGGCCGAAGAACAACAAAAGGCTCCAGCCCAGTGCCCGTTGTTGCAGGCTGCTGGCCAGCGCCTGGTCTGGTGCTTCATTGGCCGCGCTCTGCGCATTGACGTTACCCAGGTCCACGACTTGGGTTTGCGGCGGATAACACAAACCGGCATCGGCACAACCCTGGTAACTGACCTTGACCTGGCCGCTGGCACCGGCCGGTATCTTCAGTTCCAGACCCTGGCGGTAGACTTGCTGCTCGCCGAAAAACTCGTCGCTGTGGGCTTCGCCCTCCGGTAGCACGGGTTTGTGCTGTTCCGGCAGACCATCGAATTTCAGGCGCTTCTGATACAGGTAATAGCCGTCGGCAATCTGCCAGAACAGCTGGGTTTCACCGGATTCCAGGCGTTCGGAAGTAAAAATGAACGCGTTGCCGACCGGAAGAAAGTCAGGTTTGGTTTCGAACGGATTGGTACTGGCCTGGGCCAGGCCCGAGATCAATAGAGCAAAGAGGAAAAACAATCGACGCATGGGTAAGCCTTGTCCCTGTGCAAGTGAGAAGGACAATGGATGACGGCGATTAACCGATGATTAACCACCGCTTACCTGCTGTGGTCTGGCCAGGCTCAGTCGCGAAGCAGACCGGGCCAGGTCTGTTCATCGACTTTCTCGGGGCCGTGCACGAGTTCGCCATTAGGAATGGTATAGGTCATGAACTCATTATTGGTCAGGAAGATATGGAAATGACTCTGTGCCAGAGTTCGGTCATTTTGTACGCCGGTGAGAATCCGATCCTTGTACGGTGCCAAGCCAGGCCAGGTCTGTTCATCGATGGGCTGAAGGAGCACATCCGACCTATAAATATCAAACCAGAAACACTGCCCGTCGCTCATAAGGAATCGAAAGGGTGACGGTTTGCCTATCCAGTTTGCACCGCCGGTTTCCCACCATGTGCCCGCCACAATTTTATCAAAGTACGGAAGAATAGGGCGCCAATGAGTAGTTGCCACGGGTCGACGGCGAGTTACCTTGTCATCATCTTGGTCGTACCAGCAGCACATGGGTGTTTTGCCTTCGTAATAGAAGAGCAGAAGATAATCCCGGTCAAAAGCTTCCTGCCCATCGAACTTGTAAAGATTGGTGGTTGAGAACCCGAATCGCAGGTTTTTGACCTCCGAGTGAAAGCTGTCCCAATTATCTGGCGTGACTGATGCTGGGTATCCGTCAGGAACGCTGTTGTCTCCAATATCGAAGCGGGTGTAGGTTTCGGTGTCTGTGAAAAAGAAGTAATAACGATCTTTTCCGGATCGCCAATCGACGGCGACCATGTTTTTTAATGTACGCATGTTCTGATTCCTTTCAGTTTTATCGATGTTATTCAGCGGTAGGTTTGGATCTATATTCAGTCTGGCGATAGCGTGAGGGGGGGCGCCAGTTGTATGACTTTATGCAGTTTTTAAAGATCTATTCAGTGAGCTTTGTTTCGTTATTTAAATGGCCTGATTAAATGTTAGTTGTTTCAGGTTTGTTCAAAGGGCAGGTGATAGCTGATACAACGGCTCTGGGCGGTCCTGGCGCTTCTCCTCATTCAAATGGCTTGTCATAATTGAGCCTTAATCCTCACCTGCTTGACTCACGTTTTTAATCAGGGATCTGCCATGCACGTACTGGTTTGTGAAGACGATGAGCTGATCGCCAGCGGCATTGTCGCCGGCCTGACTGCCCAGGGCCTGACCGTGGAGCACGTCGCCACCGCGTCCGCCGCCCGGGCGATGCTGAAGGTCGCGGAGTTCGATGTCATGGTGCTCGACCTCGGCTTGCCGGACGAAGACGGTCTCAAGCTGCTCCAGCAATTGCGTCATCAAGGCCTGGAACTGCCGGTCCTGATCCTCACCGCGCGTGATTCGGTCACCGACCGCGTCGATGGCCTGCAGGCCGGCGCCGATGATTACCTGCTCAAACCGTTCGACCTGCGTGAGCTTGCTGCGCGCTTGCACACGCTGTTGCGGCGGGTGGCGGGGCGCAGCGTCAACCTGATCGAACACGGCGCCCTGACCTACGACCCGAGCAGCCGCGAAACCACACTTGCAGGCCAGCCGGTGGACCTCTCGCGTCGCGAGCAGTCGCTGCTGCAGGCCTTGTTGCATAACCGTGGCCGGGTGCTGTCCACCGAGCAATTGAAGGACAGCGTCTACGGTTTCAACGACGAACTGGAGAGCAACGCCCTCAACGTCCATATCCATCACCTGCGGCGCAAGCTCGGCAACGGCATTGTCGAGACCGTGCGCGGCCTGGGCTATCGCCTGGGGCCGGCTGATGGCGGAGAAGAATCGAAGTGATGAGTCTGCGTTTGCGCCTGAGCCTGACGCTCGGTGCCGCGTTTGCGCTGATCTGGGCCCTGGCCGCGGCCTGGATGCTCAGCGATCTGCGCAATCAGATGATGTTTTCCCTCGACCAGCGCCTGGTGGCGTCGGCGCGCATGGTCGCCGGCCTGATGGAGCAACTGCCGCCTGTGCCGAGCAAGGGCGAGGGCACCCACTTCAGCGCCGAACAACTGAACATTCCGGGAGGCATGGCCTGTCAGGTCAGCTCGCTGCGCGGTGAAATCCTTGCCCGCAGCCATACCGATCCGCAGCAGACCCTGGAGGCCGAGAAACTGGGCTTTCACGATCAGATGATCGACGGCGCGCCCTGGCGCAGTTTCACTCTGGTCCGGGGCGATCTGCGCATCACCACCGCCGACCGGCAGATCGAACGCGAGGCGTTGAACATGTCGATCCTGCTGGCCGCCTCGGTACCGGTGGGCGTGGCGCTGCTTGGTTGCCTGTGCCTGCTCTGGCTGGGCATCGGCCAGGGGCTGGCGCCGCTCAACCGCATGCGTGACGCCTTGATGCGCCGCAGTGCCGACTCCCTCGAGCCGTTGCAGATCCAGCCGTTGCCCAGCGAGTTGCAACCCTTGCTGGAAACCCAGAACCAGTTGCTGCAGCGCATCGGCAAGACCATCGAACGCGAGCGACGCCTGACCGGGGACGCGGCCCATGAGCTGCGCAGCCCGCTGACCGCCATCAAGACCCACCTGCAAGTGGCGCGCATGACCGACGGCAACGCCCGGGACCAGTCCCTGGCGCGCGCCGAAGAAGGCGCGGACCGCATGCACCGCACCCTCGAGCAATTGCTGCTACTGGCGCGAGTCGAGGGCAGCCTGTCGTTTGACGACGGTGTGCAGTGCAACGCCGAGCAAGTGGCGAAACTGGCGATCCAGGACGCGGCGAGCGGTGATCGCCAGCGCATCAGGTTCCAGGCGCCGGGCAAGGTCTCCGCGGCACCTGTACAAATGCCCGCCGTGCTGTCGATTGCCGCGCTGCGCAACCTGCTCGACAACGCACTGCGCCATACCCCCGCCGACAAGGCCGTGGAGTTGAGCCTGGAAACCACCGGCAATCGAGTGCAGTTCGTGGTGCGCGACCATGGGCCGGGGATTGCCGAAGAGGATTTGCAACACTTGACCCAGCGCTTCTGGCGCAACGGCCAGAGCACCGGTTGTGGCCTGGGGCTGGCGATTGTCCAGGCCATCGTCCAGCGTTGCGGCTGCACGTTGCAATTCGATAGCCGACCGGATGGCCTGCGGGTCGAGCTGACGATGCCACTGCAACCGGTCTGAAAACACCACATGCCACTGTAGGCGCGAGCTCTGCTCGCGATGGTCGAAAACGAAAACGCGTGCTTTCTGAATGCACGCGGTGTTCTTGAGTCCATCGCGAGCAGAGGTTTGCGTGTTACCGCCTAAATCCCTCAAGCGCTGATGCGTTTCCAGAACAGGAAAACTTCATTGAGGGTTAGAGAGATGTCAGTCGCTACCAGCCTTATCGAAGAGCAGCCGGCGACGTCCGCCGAGACGCTTTATCAGTTCAACGAATCGCCATTGCTCGCCCGTCAGAGTCAGCAGGAATCCAACGCCCGCAGCTATCCGCGACGCATTCCCCTGGCGCTCAAGCGCGCCAAGGGCATCCATGTCGAAGACGTCGAAGGCCGCACGTTCATCGACTGCCTGGCCGGTGCCGGGACGCTGGCCCTGGGGCACAACCACCCGGTGGTGATCCAAGCCATCCAACAAGTGCTGTCCGATGAACTGCCGCTGCACACCCTGGACCTGACCACGCCGGTCAAGGACCAGTTCGTTCAGGATCTGTTCGGTCTGCTGCCGCCTGCGCTGGCCGCTGAAGCGAAGATCCAGTTCTGCGGCCCCACCGGCACCGACGCCGTGGAAGCTGCCCTGAAACTGGTGCGTACCGCCACCGGCCGCAGCACCGTGATCTCGTTCCAGGGCGGTTATCACGGCATGAGCCAGGGCGCGTTGAGCCTGATGGGCAGCCTTGGGCCGAAAAAACCTTTGGGCGCCTTGCTT
The DNA here is from genome assembly GCF_054668285.1 of Pseudomonas sp. S2_H10. Classification (NCBI taxonomy): domain Bacteria; kingdom Pseudomonadati; phylum Pseudomonadota; class Gammaproteobacteria; order Pseudomonadales; family Pseudomonadaceae; genus Pseudomonas; species Pseudomonas sp. S2_H10. The sequence goes on along the minus strand of NZ_CP162754.1, from coordinate 1,825,779 downwards.
GGCAGCGGCGTGCAGTTCATGCCGTATCCATACGATTACCGCTGCCCGTTCGGGCTCGGCGGTGCGCAAGGGGTGAACGCCAACCTGAGTTATCTGGAAAACCTGCTCAACGATCCCGAGGCTGGTGTGCAACTACCGGCGGCGGTGATTGTGGAAGTGGTGCAGGGCGAGGGCGGGGTGATCCCGGCGGATCTGGACTGGCTGCGCGGTGTGCGGCGGATCACCGAAAAGGCGGGTGTCGCGCTGATCGTCGATGAGATCCAGAGTGGATTCGCCCGCACCGGCAAGATGTTCGCCTTCGAGCACGCCGGGATCATTCCCGATGTCGTGGTGATGTCCAAGGCCATCGGCGGCAGCCTGCCGCTGGCGGTGGTGGTCTACCGCGACTGGCTCGACACCTGGCTGCCGGGTGCCCATGCGGGGACGTTCCGTGGCAACCAGATGGCCATGGCCGCCGGTTCCGCGGTGATGCGTTATCTGGTCGAAAACAAGGTCTGCGAGCATGCCGCCGCGATGGGCGAGCGCCTGGCCGAGCACCTGCGCATCCTGCAGCGGGACTTCCCGCAACTGGGCGATATTCGTGGGCGTGGCTTGATGCTCGGTGTCGAACTGGTCGATCCGACGGGTGCGCTGGATGCCCAGGGTCATCCACCGGCCTTCGCCCGCCTGGCACCGCTGGTGCAGCGCGAATGCCTCAAGCGTGGCTTGATCCTGGAGCTCGGTGGCCGTCATGGCGCGGTGGTGCGTTTCCTGCCGCCGCTGGTGATCAGTGCTGCGGAAATCGATCAGGTGGCCGGGATTTTCGGCCGAGCCCTGGCTGCGGCCACCCGCGACCTATAAATTTTTCGCTGTGCGCAACGTTCCTTCTACATAACGGCTGCGCACACGGCGTAGCCCGCCCAACATCGATGGAGAGACAGCATGACTTCAGTATTCGACCGCGAGGACATCCTCTTTCAGGTCGTGGTCAACCATGAAGAGCAATACTCGATCTGGCCCGACTACAAGGCCGTGCCGCAAGGCTGGCGCACCGTGGGCAAAAGCGGCCTGAAAAAGGAATGCCTGGCTTATATCGAAGAGACCTGGACCGACATGCGCCCGTTGAGCCTGCGCCAGAAGATGGACGAGGCGGCTGTGGCACACTGATTCGTCACACATGAAAAAGCCCGCTGGACTGGTGACAGTCAGCGGGCTTTTTCATGTCGTGTGCAACACGGGGTTACGCGCCACTCAGCCCCTTGATGACCAGATCCACATTCCCCTCCAGCTCCGCCACCGGATCTTCGGCATCGGTACTCAGCACCACCAAGCGGCTACCCGCTCCGGCAATCACCGCTTTCACAGCATCCGACGGCTGCCGGTGATGCAATACCACCGCCACGTCGTTGTCCTTGAGTGTTGTGCCCAGTTGCTTGAGCGCATCGGCGCTCCACTCGGCATCGGGACGTGCATCCTGACCGATCAATTCCAGGTTGAGACCACCGATCAGGTAGCCGAAATGATCGCTCAGGCTCATCACACTGAGGTTGTCCGCATCGGCCAGTCGCGCCTCGCTGGCGGCGCTGAGCTTGAGCAAGCGCTGTTTCAGCGCGGCCAGGTTGGCGTCGATGGTCGGCTTGGCCTCGGGAGCCAGTCGCACCAGGTCCGCCGCCATCACATCGGCCATGCGTCCCATGTTGTTGCTGGAGAGCCAGGGCTGGCTGTTCAGTCCGTCGACCTTGTTGTCGGGCTGTACCGCAATGCCGGGCAGGGCACCATCCACCGGGCGGGCGGCATCGACTTCGACGATGCGGATATTGCTGCGTCGGGAGATCGGGTACAGCGGGTCATCCGGCCACAGTGAGCGCAGGCCGATCACCGCGTCGGCATCGTTCGCCAGACCGGCCAGCGCCGGTGCGCCACGTCCGGTGAAGTAGGCGGTCTGGCGACTGCCGGGCAGATTGGCCGGCGCGGCGCGTTCAAGGCTGACATCGGTGCCTTTGAGCAGTACCTCACCCAGGCCATAAGTAATCGGCAAGGAGGCCAGCACCCGCAGCGGTTTGCCGCTGCCGGCGGCGAAGGTCGTGGTGGCCAGCCCGCACAGGGCCACGGCGAGGGTCAGTTGGCGCAGAGAAAAAATCATTTATCCAAGGTTTCCTTTCAGGCTGGGGACAATGCCGCGCGCGAGGGCGGCCAGGGCGAAGGCGATGCCGGCCACGAGGATGATCGCGGCGCCGGACGGAATCGGCAGGTCGAAGACAATCGGCGCGAGAATCCCGCACAGCGTGCTGACGGTGGCGATCAACACCGAACACCAGAAAAAGCCCTTCAGCGATTGGCTGAGCAAACGTGCCGCCGCCGCCGGAATCACCAGCAGCGCGCCGACCAGAATCGCGCCGATGACTTTCACCGCGGCAACGGTGATCAGCGTCACCAGAATCACGAACAGATAATCCAGGGTCTTCACCGCCACCCCGCGCACGGCCGCCAGTTGCGGATTGAAACTGGCGAGCATGATGCGGTTGTACAACGGCAAGGCCAGGGCCATGACCAGCGAACCGACGATGGCCAACACCAGCAGGTCATTGCCGTTCACCGTCAACACCGAGCCGAACAGCACGTTTTCCAGAATGTGCACGTTGATCTTGCCCGCCAGAATCAACAGCAGGCTCGCGCCCAGGGCCAGCGACACCGAGAGGAACACGCCGATCAAGGTGTCCGGTGCCAGGCCGGTACGGTTGCGCAGGTAGTTGAGCAAGATGCCGAACAGCAGGCAGTAACCGAACAGGCTGCCGTAGGGGCCGGTGTAGGGTTCGCCGAGCAAAATGCCGACGGCCACGCCGGTGAGCGCGGCGTGACCGACCGCCTCGGAGAAAAACGCGAAGCGCTTGACCACCACCAATGTCCCCAGGCCACCCAGCACCGGGCCGATCAGCAGGCCGGCGAGCAGGGCATTGACCACAAACCCATAGGCCAGCGCCTCGGGCAGATAACCCGACGATGCCCAACCCTGGACCATCAGGCGAAAAGCTTCGTAACTCATCAGGCAAGGCTCCGTGGGTGGGTCGAGAACAGGGTCAGCAGGCGTTCCGGCGTCAGTGCCTGTTGCGGTGTGGCGTCGAACAGCACGCGGCGATTGAGCCCGGTGACGTGATCGGCCAGGCGCCCGACCGCTTCCAGGTCGTGCTCGATCCACAGCACGGTGATGCCCGCCGCTCGCCAATCACCGAGCAAGCGTTCGAACACTTGAATGCCGGCCTCATCGAGGGCCGACATCGGCTCGTCGAGCACCAGCAATTGCGGAGGCGGAATCAACCCCTGGGCCAGCAACACCCGTTGGCGCTCACCGCCAGACAGTGCGCCCATGCGGCGCTTGCGTTTGTCCTGCATGCCGACCCGTTCAAGGGCCTCGCCAATCGCCGCCGCGAAATGTTTGCTCAAGCCGAGAAAGGCCGGGCGACGCTGGCACATGGCGGCCATGAAATCGTCGACGGTCATCGGCAAGCCCCGGTCGAATTCCAGTGCCTGTGGCACGTAGCCAATGGTGCCGGGCTCGCCCGGCCATTGCAGGCTCAAGCGGCCCTGATGCGGCATCTGCCCGAGCAGGGTCTTGATCAGTGAACTCTTGCCGCCGCCATTGGGGCCGACCAGTGCGTGCACGCTGCCGGGGCGGACCTGAAAGGTCACGTTGTCGAGGATTGTCGTGCGCCCGAGGGTCAGGCTGATGTCGGCAAAATCCAGCGTCGGGCCGTGGTTTTGCAGGAGCAGGTTTTCTTGAGCCGTCATGCGCCAGACTCCTGAATCGCCCGCACCACGGTGTTGAGGTTGCCGGTCATTTCCTTTTCGTACTTGTCGGCGGTGTATTCGCCGTAGGAGATGTGCGACAGCGGATACAGCTTCACCCCGGACTCACGCTGGATGGTGTCGACGTAGGTGGAGGGAAAGTCCATCTCCGAGAAGATCACTTTCACGTCCAGTTCACGCAGCTGATCGATGGTTTTTTTCAGCTGGCTCGGGCTCGGCTCGATGCCATGGGCCGGCTCGACCACGGCTGTCACTTCCAGGCCGAATTCGCGCAGCAGGTAGTCGTACGCCGCGTGCACCGTGGCCACCCGCAGCTCGGCGTTCGGCGCCTGGGTCAGTTTGGCCAGGGCATCGGCGCGCATCTTGCGCAGGCGCTTGCCGTAGGCGCGGGCGTTCTCGGTGTAGGCCTTGGCATTGGCCGGATCGAGTTTGCCCAGCTCCCGGGCGATGTTGTTGACCTGGGCAATCGAGGCACTGATCGACAGGAAGGTGTGCGGGTTCACCACTTTGCCGGCACCGCGTGCAGCCACACCGGTGGCCGCCAGCAGCGGCACGTTTTCGTTGGCTTCGATCACCGGCACGTTCGGGGTTTCGCTGGCGGCGATCATGCGGTCGGCGAAATCGTCATGGCCCACGCCGTTGAGCACGACCACGTCCAGCCCGCTGATGCGCTTGATGTCTTCGGCGCGGGGTTCGTAGGCATGCGGGTTGAAGCCGGCCGGAATCAGCGGTACCACTTCGGCCTTGTCGCCGACGATGTTCGCCACGTAGCTGTAATAAGGATGCAGGGTGATGCCGATGCGCAGGCGTTTGGCTGCGTCGTCGGCACTGGCGAGGGATGGCAGCAGGCAGGCCAGCAGGCCGACCAGCAGCAAGCGCAAGGTGGAACGTTGAGATGGAATGGGCATGGGAAAGCGGTCTTCTCTCGGATGGGGGCGAGGATTCAGTGCCGGTGCTGGCGAGTCACGCCGGCATCGTATTGCGCGACGATCTGTTGCCAGCCCGAGCTTTCGAGCGCGGTATCGCTGAGATCGGCCGGAGCCGTGAGCGTGCTGGCGCGATTGAGCCAGATGTCAGGAGCGTCATCGGTGGCAGTCAGGCGCATCAGGAATGAGCCGGCGACCGTCGGTACCTGGCTCAGGCCGAAGTAGGCCTTGGCGTTGAGCAATTGCCAGGCATGGCCGCCACGGCTGACGGAGCTGGCGTCCTGGGCAAACGGGGCAAAACCCTCGTCGGCGAGGACCTCGGGAGTCGGCAGGGTCTGCTGTTCCTGGCGCAGCAAATGAATTTCGTCCAGCGTCACCCGCAAATCGGCGTAGATGCCTTGCTCGGAAGCACTGAGGTCGCGGCGCGCATCCAGTTGGTGGCTGTTGACGCTGCTGACCTCATGGGACTCACCGCGCCAGAGCACCACCGAGCCTGCGACCGCAAGGATCAGCAGGCACAGAAGCAGGACGTAGAGGGTTTCGTGGCCGGCACCGGCCGGGCGTACGACTTGGGTCGTTGGCGTGCTCATGGTGCCTCGATGTCCGCTTGGTCGATTTCCACCACGTGACCCGGGCCTGCGTCGAACAGCACGTAGAACTCGGCACCCGGTTTCTTGAAGGTCAGGGTCGAATCGGCGCCGAGTTTGCCCGGCACCAGAATGGTTTCGTCGTAGCCGATCACATCGAGGGTCACGCCCGGCGCGCCGCTGCCGTCGGAAAAACCGCCGGTGCATTTGATCTGCTCGGCGTCGATGGCCTTGCATTCGCACATCGGGTTGTGGGCCAGCGCGCTGGCGCTGAAGCCGGCGCATAGCAGCAGCAACACGGCATTGAGTGGACGAAGCGGGTTGATCATGGTTTGCCTCCTTGTTTGTTCAGCCAGGCGATGGTGGAGGGGGAGGCCTGGCTCAAAGGAATGGATGCCTGATGCATGGAGCCGTCCCAGCCTTCCATGGTGATCCACAGCTCGGCGTTGGCCGTGGTCTTTTCCGGGACGGGCAGCGAAGCGCCCATGCGGTACGGCGTGCCGAAGAAAATCACTCCGGCGGCGCGCAGGCTGCGGGGTTTGCCGATGCGCAGGTAAGTGGCCTTGACCTGTCCGATGCAGGCCTCGCACAGCGCCGCGTTGAAACCCTTCATGTAGCCGGCCGGGCCATCGAGCGTGGGCGCGGCGTTGCGCAGCTCCGCCAGGCGCAGGCTCCAGGGGCCGACCTGGACTTCACCGACTTCGCGTTCGCCCAGGCCACTGTCGCCACGCATCAGCGCTTCGTCGGCGAAGTACTTGGGCATGAAACCGAGTGGAATCAGGAGCAACAGGACATTCAGGTGAAAGCGCCATTTGTGCCAGAACACGCTCAGGCGCGAAGGTTGTGAGGCCGCAATGACTTTGCTCACAGGTTGACCTCCGATGGTTCATTGTTCGTGGCCGGTTGCGCAGCGGTAATACGGGTTTTTTTGTTGCTGCGCTTGAAGGCATTGGCCGTGGCCAGGGCCGTGCGCTTGGTCCAGATCAACAAACCGCTGAGCACCATCATGCTCAGCAACAGGCCGAAGAACGCCCAGATCAGCTTGATCCACAGGCCACCGAAGTCGCCGGTATGCAGCGGGCGCATGGACTCGGTGACGAACTCCAGGGTCGAACGGTCCGAAATCAGGCGCGTGGCGGCGACTTCGCCGTTATACGGGTTGATGGTCGCGGTCTGGAACATCAGCGGATACCAGCCGCGTCCACCGACATCCAGATGGCTGTAGGCATTGCCCGGCAGGCTGACGAAACTGGCCTCCAGTCCGGAAATCTTCTGCGAGGCAATGGCAATCGCGCGGTCAAGGTCGATGCGCGGCGCAGGCGAACCATCGGACGACAGCGGTACCGCTTCGCGGGACATCGCCGGGATGATCTTTTCCGTGGAAATGGAAATATGGTTGTCGAACAGCAGTGCCTGGATCAGGAACCAGGTGCCGGTGACAGAAATCACCGCGATGAACCAGATCGACCAGATGCCGCTCAAGCGGTGGAAGTCGCCCCAGAAAATCCGCGCGCCGTGGCGAATGCGCAGGGTCGGGCGGAAAAAGCCTTTCCAGAAACGTTTGTAGACAACCAGTCCGGTAACGAGCGAAGCCAGCAGCGGCAAGCCAAGAAACGACACCAGGTACCAGCCCCAGCTATAGCCATTGGTGAACGGCACCAGCCACCAACCGTGCAGGGCGCGGGTGAACGCGCGGAAGTTGAACTCCGGCGCGACACCCTGGATCACGCCGCTGTACGGATTGACGTAAATCACCACCGAGCGCCCGTCGGGATAGCTGACTTCGACATCCAGCGCGAAGTGCGACTCGTCGGGCCGACTGATGCTCTGCACCACGGTCTGCGGCTCGGCCTTGTTGATGGCCTCGATGACCTGCTGATAACTGAGAAGCGGTGCATCGTCCACGGGCTGGCTGGCGCGCATGGGCGGGTTGGCCAGCCAGACGATTTCCTGGCTGATCACCGCCAGGGTGCCGGTCACGCAGACGATCAGCACGAAAAACCAGATTGGCAGCGCCAGCCAGCTATGGACCAGGAACCAGATTTTTGAACGGGACTTCTTCGACATATTGGAGGTCTTGCCTGGATGAGAGGCAGCTCGTCTGCGGGCTTCGCAGGGGGGAGCGCCCTGAACGTCCAGTCGTGGCTTTTGCCTACGCGACAGGACTGCATCTATGTAAGACGGATGAGCAAAGGAAATCCCGAACGGGGAAATGAAAGAAAATGTTTCGCATTGCCGCAAACCTGGAGTTGGCTTGCTGGCAAAGTGCCTGGAGGGGCCGCGCAGTGATTGCGAGCGAGGCACAGAGGAGGGGAGAGAAACAACGAGAGAACCAACCCGCGCGCGGTGAACCCGGCGCGGGGGGGACGTATCAGCGCAGAAAGTCTAGCGCCTCGGCGAGCAGCAGTTCTGGCGCCTCCTCGGCAATGTAATGGCCGGTCGGCAACGCTTTGCCACGCACGTCGCACGCCACTTGTTGCCATTCCTTGAGTGGCTCGAAGCAGCGCCCGACCGTACCTTCGGCACCCCACAACACCAACAGGGGCAGCTTCAGATGATGACCGGCCTCGATATCGGCGCGGTCGTGGTCCAGGTCGATGCTGGCGCTGGCGCGATAGTCTTCGCAGATGCCGCGTGCGGCGCCCGGTTGTTTCAGGCCGCGCAGGTATTCGCCGAAGGCTTCGTCAGTGAAGGGCTTGAGCCCGGCGCTGCGGCTGCCCATGACGCTGCGCAGATAGGCCTGCGGGTCGGCCTCGATCAGGGTTTCCGGTAGCGGTGCCGGACGGATCAGGAAGAACCAGTGCCAATAGGCACGGGCAAAGGCTTCGTTGGTTTGCGTATACATCGACAGGGTCGGGGCGATATCGAGCAAGACCATGCGCTGCACGCTCTCGGGATGATCGAGTGCCAGTCGATGAGCCACCCGCGCGCCACGGTCGTGGGCCAGCACGGAAAACCGCTCGAAGCCCAGGGATCGCATCAATTCGACGGCGTCCCGGGCCATTTCCCGTTTTGAATAGTGGGCATGCTGTTCATCGGCCGGCGGCTTGCCGCTATCGCCATAACCGCGCAGGTCGGCGGCCACCACGGTGAAGTGCGCAGCCAGTTGCTCGGCGACCTTGTGCCAGATGACGTGAGTCTGTGGATGACCGTGCAGCAACAGCAGGGCAGGCCCGCTACCGCCGATCCGATAGGCGATTTCTACAGCGTTGACGTGGCGCTGGTCTTTGCGGAATCCGGCAAACATGGGTGGCTCCCTGTAATGGTTGCCGCCATCCTGAAATCCCCGGCGGCCGAGAGCAAGGTACAAACCGTGGTGTGTTTATTCATGAACCGTGTGTAACGGGCAGCCAGTACGCCACTGTGGAGCGAGCCTGTTCGCGAAGAGGCCCGCTCCAACCCTGAAGATTTCACCCCTGGGCAAACATCTCCCTGGCCCGTTGCTCGATCTGCTCTTGGGTCAGGTCTTCCTTGCGCGTGGCCAGGAACCACAGGTGCCCGTAGGGATCCTTCAAGGTGCCCGAGCGGTCACCGTAGAACTGATCCTTGACCTCGGACACAACCGTTGCACCGGCATCGATGGCCTGTTTGTAGGACTTGTCGACATCCTGCACGTACAAATGCAGACCCACGGACGGCGAATTGTCCGGATTGCTCAACGGTCCCTGATCGCAGGGCGTGCCCAACATGATCGGGCAGTCGCCGATGCGCAGCTCGGCGTGACCGATGCCACCGTCGGGCATGGCCAGGCGCATGACCTCAGTGGCGCCGAAGGCTTTTTTGTAGAAGTCGATGGCTTCGGCGGCTTTGCGGATGCCCAGATAGGGCGTAATGCTGTGATACCCCTCTGGAATGGGTTTGACGCTCATGATGGATCTCCCTGTTTTTATTGTGTGAATGGAAACGGCCCGTGCCGTTGTACGACCGAATAAATATAGGCCAGCCGCTTTGCGCTTACCGAGCGGCCGACGAGCAGCAGCGCAATACAAGTGCCATCAGCTCGGCTCCAGCCAACTCACTCCCTTCGCCTCGACAATGATCGCCATTTCCTGATAGCCACTATTGAAAGCGTTGATTTCTGCTGTCCGGGAGGCGCGGGTAGCCTGTGTTCATTGCCTCGAACCCAGTCGCCAGGACGCCAGATATGAAACCCATGATCGCTACGATGCTGATGCTCGCCGTCTCCCTGCTCGCCGGATGCGCCAGCCATGTTTCCCCCGAACTTCGCCCTTACACGGCTGAAGAAAGCAAGGAACTGGCGCTGGAAGCGTTGAACCGTCGCGGGTTGTCCTTCGAGGAATACCACGCGAAAAAAGCCGAACTGCTCGGTGAGCCGCGCAAGTCGTTCGGCTTCGATAATCAGGGTGAAATGAGCGTCGGGCGATCTGTACAGCTGCACGGTCGTCCAAGCTGAGGCAAAACTGTACTGCTGCAAGTTTCGCGTAACTGTCCATGGGTTTCGCCCGGGGTGTGCGATAGGGTCAACACCTGACCGACCTCACGGACTGCCCGCCATGACACTCTCACTCGACCTGCTGCTGGGCTTCGCCCTGTTCGCCCTCGTCACCTCGATCACTCCCGGTCCGAACAACACCATGTTGCTGGCATCCGGGGTGAACTTCGGCTTCAACCGCACGATTCCGCACATGCTCGGCATCACCTGTGGCTTCTTTGTACTGGTGGTGGCGGTCGGCTTTGGCCTTGGCGCGGTATTCCAGACGTACCCTTTGCTCTACACCGTGCTGCGTTATGTGGGGGCGGCGTATTTGCTGTATCTGGCGTGGAAAATCGCCCATTCCGGCCCCATGTCGGAGAGTCAGCAAAGCGAGGCGAAACCGATCAGTTATCTGGGCGCCGCCGCGTTCCAGTGGGTCAATCCCAAGGCCTGGATCATGGCCATTGGCGCCATCAGCACCTACACGCCGATGCAGGGTTACTTCACCAATGTGATCGTGATCGCGGCGGTTTTTGCCATCATCAACCTGCCGAGCGTCGGTGTCTGGGCCGCTTGCGGCACGCTGTTGCGCAGCGTTCTGAAGGATCGCCGCTGGCTGCGCCTGTTCAATTGGGGCATGGCCGCGCTGCTCGTGGCCTCGCTGTATCCGCTGTTGCTCGAAAGCTTTGGCTGACGCATTGCTTCAACCGGTTGCCCGATGCCTGTTAAGCTGACTTTTCAGGAGCGTTCCTACGCACTTTTAAATGAAGTAGTTCTTCTTTAACGGCATCCGATCAGGTATTGGTACGTTCTGAAAACAGCGCGCAGCTCACAAGGCTGCGCTTTGCCGTTTGCAGTCACGAGCTTCCTGATCCCGGAACACGCTCTGCGAGTCTTTTATGAATAAACGTCCGTTGTATTTCGATTACGCCGCCACCACGCCGGTGGATGAGCGGGTCATCAAAGTGATGGTCGAGTGTCTGGGCTTTACCGGCAATTTCGGCAACCCGGCCTCCAGCTCCCATATCTTCGGCCAGCAGGCCCGGCTATCGGTGGAACAGGCGCGACGCCAGGTCGCCGAACTGGTCGGTGCGATGCCCGAGCAGATTGTCTGGACCTCAGGCGCCACCGAATCCAACAACCTCGCGCTCAAGGGCGTGGCCCAGGCCCGCGGTACCGGCGGCGGCCATATCATCACCAGCCAGATCGAACACAAAGCCATTCTCGATACCGCCAGGCAATTGCAGGATGCCGGTGTGGCCGTGACGTATCTGGTGCCGGACGCCGAGGGCCTGATCACTGCGCAGGCAGTCAGCGAAGCCATGCGCGAGGACACCTTCCTGGTGTCGCTGATGCTGGTCAACAACGAACTGGGTACCCTCAACGACATACCCGCCATTGGCCAGGTGGTGCGTGAGCGCGGGGCATTGTTCCATGTCGACGCCGCACAGGGTGCGGGCAAAGTGGCGATCGACCTCGCGCAGTGGCCGGTGGACCTGATGTCGTTTTCCGCGCACAAACTGTACGGCCCCAAGGGTATCGGTGCGTTGTATGTCGGGCCGCGTGCACAGCAGCGATTGCAGGCGCAGATCCATGGCGGCGGGCATGAGGGCGGTTTGCGCTCCGGCACCCTGGCGACCCATCAGATCGTGGCCATGGGTTCGGCATTCGCACTGGCGGCAGCGTCCTTCGATGAAGAGAAAGCCACCATCGTGCATTTGCGTGAGCGCTTGCTCGAGCAATTGCAGAGCATTCCCGGTGTGCGTCTCAACGGCAGCCCGACCCGGCGCATCCCCCATACCCTGAGCCTGACCTTCAGTGAAGGCGAGTTCAACCCGGCGGCGTTACTGGCCTCGATCGCGTTTTCCGCGACCTCGGCCTGCAATTCCGCGAGCAATGCCCCATCCCATGTGCTGCTGGCCCTGGGGCATGATGCCCGTTCGGCCAGCCGCACCATCCGCTTGAGCCTCGGGCGCTTCACCACCGAGCAGGATATCGACCAGGCGGTTCAACTGATCAAGGCAGCCTGCGCCAGTGCCCCGGCATTCTGGCAATAGGGCGAGGAAGCGCCGACATTGATCGGCGCTCAACAATAATGACCAAGTGGTTAGCAGGAGACACGATGAATACGCAGTTTTCGATCAATGGATCGGTGCCCCAGCGCCTGGCGCAAACCCGCGAACTGATGAGCCGGGAGGGCATTCACGCCTTGCTGGTGCCGTCGGCCGACCCGCACCTGTCCGAATACCTGCCGGGTTACTGGCAGGGGCGCCAGTGGTTGTCGGGTTTCCATGGGTCGGTCGGTACCCTGATCGTGACTGCGGATTTTGCCGGCGTCTGGGCCGACAGCCGTTATTGGGAGCAGGCGACCAAGGAACTCAAGGGCAGCGGCATTGACCTGGTCAAGCTGCAACCGGGTCAACCCGGGCCACTGGAATGGCTAGCCGAGCAAACTCCCGAGGGTGGCGTTGTGGCAGTCGATGGCGCGGTCATGGCCGTGGCTTCGGCACGGACCCTGGGCAGCAAACTTGAAGAGCGTGGCGCCCGTCTGCGCACCGACATCGACCTGTTGAGCGGTGTCTGGAGCGACCGCCCAGGTCTGCCGAACGAACCGATCTATCAACACCTGCCACCGCAAGCGACGGTCAGTCGTGGCGAAAAACTCGCCCAACTGCGTGACACCCTCAAGGCGCGGGGTGCCGACTGGCATTTCATCGCCACACTGGATGACATCGCCTGGCTGTTCAACCTGCGCGGCGGCGACGTGTCGTTCAACCCGGTATTCGTTTCCTTTGCCCTGATCAATCAGCAACAGGCCACGCTGTTCGTGGCCTTGAGCAAGGTCAGCGCCGAGTTGCGTGCAGTCCTCGAACAGGACGGCGTGACCTTGCGCGATTACAGCGAAGTCGCTGCCGCATTGCGTGCCGTGCCGAGTGGCGCGAGCCTGCAAGTCGACCCGGCGCGGGTCACCGCGGGGTTGCTGGACAACCTCGACAGCGGGGTGAAACTGATCGAAGGCCTGAACCCGACGACCCTGGCCAAATCGCAAAAAAGCCTGGCCGATGCCGAACACATCCGCCAGGCCATGGAACAGGACGGTGCGGCGCTGTGCGAATTCTTCGCCTGGCTGGACTCGGCGCTGGGCCGCGAGCGCATCACCGAACTGACCATCGACGAAAAACTCACCGCGGCCCGTGAGCGCCGCCCGGATTATGTGTCGCTGAGCTTCAATACCATCGCCGCGTACAACGCCAATGGCGCGATGCCGCACTATCACGCCACTGAAGAGGAACACGCGGTCATCGAAGGGGACGGTCTGCTGTTGATCGACTCCGGCGGCCAGTACCTGGGCGGCACCACCGACATCACACGGATGGTGGCAGTGGGCACGCCGACCGAAGAGCAGAAACGCGATTGCACCCGCGTGCTCAAGGGCGTGATTGCCTTGTCCCGCGCGCAGTTCCCCAAAGGCATTCTGTCGCCGCTGCTCGACGCCATCGCCCGCGCGCCCATCTGGGCGGAAAGTGTCGACTATGGTCACGGCACCGGTCATGGCGTCGGTTACTTCCTCAACGTCCACGAAGGTCCGCAAGTCATCGCCTATCAGGCCGCACCTGCACCGCAAACCGCGATGCAAGCGGGCATGATCACGTCCATCGAGCCGGGCACCTACCGTCCGGGGCGTTGGGGTGTGCGCATCGAAAACCTGGCGATGAACCGTGAGGCAGGCAAAAGCGAATTCGGCGAGTTTTTGCAGTTCGAAACGCTGACCCTGTGCCCGATCGACACGCGTTGCCTGGAAACATCGCTGCTGACCATAGAGGAAAAACAGTGGTTCAACGCCTACCACGCCGAAGTGCGCGAACGCCTGAGCCCATTGGTCGAGGGCGCCGCACTGGAGTGGCTCAATACCCGCACCGCAGCTATTTGACCGGCTGCAACTCAGGCGCGTTATCCAGCGCCTGAGCCATAAAGTCGACAAAGGCTTTGACCCTGGCGGATTGGCGACGATTCGCCGGGGATACGGCATGGATCGGCAGCGACAGCGTGTTGTAGTCCTGCAGAATCGCGACCACCCGGCCAGCAATCAGGTCTTCGCTGAACAACCACACCGGTGACAGCGCAATTCCCAATCCCCCCAGCACCAGTTCGCGGATCGCCTCGGAATTGTTGCTCTGTGCATTGCCCTTGATCCGCACCTCGTGACGTTCCGCGTCTTTTGTGTAAGCCCACAGGTTCTGACTGCTCAGCAGGTTGAACATCAGGCAGTTGTGCCTGCCCAGTTCCTCTGGCGTTTGCGGCTGGCCGTTTTGCCTGAGGTAGTCAGGTGAGGCGACGGTCACCCGATGGGTGGTGCCGACAAGGCGAGCGATCAGGCCGCTGTCGTTCAGGGTGCCGATGCGGAAGGTGACGTCCATCCCTTCGCTGACCAGGTCCTGGTTCTGATCACTCAATTGCAAATCTATCTGTACGTCGGGGTAGTGTTTGAGAAAGTCCGGCAACCGCGGGGCGATCTGCAGGCGGCCGAAACTGACCGACGAACCGATTTTCAGCGCCCCGGCAACCCTTTCCCGACCGGACTGGAAGCTATGTTCTGCGGCATCCACGGCGGCCAGGATCATCCGGCATTCGTTGTAATAGCGCTGACCTTCGTCTGTCAGGGATAACTTGCGGGTACTGCGGGCAATCAGCTTTCCGCCCAGTTGGCTTTCCAGCGCCTGCAGCACTTTGCTAATGGTCGGCTGGCTGGTCTGCAACTCCCGGGCAACGGCGGAGAAACTGCCTCGTTCGACCACCCTCACGAAAATCGCCATTGCGTTGAGTTTGTCCACGGGATTCCTCATTCATGCGAAACAGGCATGATCACTATAGCGATATGGCGTCTTATCGGCATGAGTTGAACGAAGCAGAATGGGTCCACATCCACTTCTGACGGGACATGGCGAAATGACTGACTCACTGAATATGCGCGCTCTGATGGTCGACTCTGCCAATGCGCCATTGCGTTTGGTATCCATTGCACGTCCGGAGCCCCAGGCAGGGCAGGTATTGGTCAGGATCCAGGCCAGCGGTGTGAATCCACTGGATGGAAAAATCCGCTGCGGGCAGGCGGCCCATGCTGCTCAACCATTGCCGGCGATAGTGGGAATGGATCTGGCCGGGACCGTAGAGGCGCTGGGGGAGGGCGTCAGTGGCTGGCTGCCGGGGGATGAGGTGTACGCCATGGCCACCGGCATTGGCGGTGTTCAAGGTTCATTGGCCGAATATGC
Source organism: Pseudomonas sp. S2_H10 (assembly GCF_054668285.1). Classification (NCBI taxonomy): domain Bacteria; kingdom Pseudomonadati; phylum Pseudomonadota; class Gammaproteobacteria; order Pseudomonadales; family Pseudomonadaceae; genus Pseudomonas; species Pseudomonas sp. S2_H10. The sequence goes on along the minus strand of NZ_CP162754.1, from coordinate 1,810,778 downwards.
GGCGGTCGATGCGCGACTGTTGGCTCGCAAACCGCACAACCTGAGCATGCGCGAGGCTGCCGGATTGCCGCTGGTGTTGATTACGGCGTGGGAAGGCCTGGTGGACCGGGCTCGCGTTCGAGCCGGGCAGAAGGTATTGATTCATGGCGGTGCCGGTGGCGTTGGCCATGTCGCCGTGCAAATCGCCAGCGCTTTTGGCGCCGAGGTTTTTGCCACGGGCTCGGCCGGGCAACAAGCGATCATTGAAGGATTCGGCGCGACGTTCATCGATTACCGCAAGTCTTCGGTTGAGGACTATGTGGCTGAACATACGGCCGGTGAGGGCTTCGACCTTGTCTATGACACAGTGGGGGGCGAAACCCTGGATGCGTCATTCAAGGCGGTACGGATGTATCACGGGCATGTGCTCAGTTGCCTTGGATGGGGGCAGCACAGTCTGGCACCGCTTTCCTTTCGCGGGGCGACTTACTCCGGGGTCTTCACTTTGCTGCCGTTGCTGACGGGGCAGGGGCGCGAGCATCACGGCGAGATTCTGCGCGATGCGGCGCGGTTGATCGAAGCGGGCAAGCTCGCGCCATTGCTTGACCCGCACTCGTTCACGCTGGAGTCCGCAGAGGCCGCCCATCAACTGCTCTTGTCGGGAGCGGCAAAGGGGCGGTTGGTGGTCGAGATCTAACTCAAGGCTTCGAGTACGAAGTCCAGTCGGTCCTGGCCGAAATACAGCCGGTTATCGACAAACATGCTCGGGGCTCCGAATACGCCTCGCTGTACGGCTTTTTCGGTGTTGTCCTTGAGCAGGGCTTTGACTTCTTCATCGGCAGTCAGGGCCAGTACCTCTTGTGGATCGAAACCGTTTTCGCTGAGCACTGCGGCGACGGTCGCCGGTTCGTCCAGGCTGCGACCGTCGACCCAAAGGGCCTTGAACAGGCAGTCGATGAAGGCGGCAAACCGTTCAGGGTGGCGTAACTGCATGCCTGTCACTGCGCGCATCAGCATCAAGGTGTTGATCGGGAAGTGCGGATTGAATTTCAGGGGTACGCCGTAGCGTTTGGCGTAGCGGTCCAGGTCCTGAAACATGTAGCGGCCCTTCGCCGGGACCGTCGCCGGAGAGGCATTGCCGGTGGCTTTGAACACTCCGCCCAGCAAGAGCGGTATGTAGATCAACTGGGTGTCAGTCTGTGCGCAGATCTTTGGCAGTTGGGTATAGGCCAGATAGGTGGCGGGGCTGCCGAGGTCGAAGTAGAACTCCACGGTTTTGCTCATGTTCAAGGCGCTCGTCTTATTGTTGTCTGAGGGTAATTACCAGCGTTCGCTCCAGGGGCGAAGGTCCAGCTCGAAGGTCCAGGCGTCACGGGGCTGGCTGTGCAGGTACCAGTAGTTTTCGGCGATATGCTCGGGATTGAGGATGCCATCCTGTTCCCTGGTGGCGTATTTTTCGGGGAAGCTTTCGCGGATGAAGTCGGTATCGATCGCGCCGTCGACGACGACATGGGCAACGTGAATGTTCATCGGGCCAAGCTCTCGAGCCATGCTTTGCGCCAGCGCGCGAATGCCGTGCTTGGCACCGGCAAATGCAGCGAAGCCGGCAGCGCCACGCATGCCGGCGGTGGCGCCGGTGAACAGGATCGTGCCGCGCTGGCGCTTAGCCATGCGTTTGGCCACTTCACGCCCGTTGAGAAAACCGGAAAAACAGGCCATTTCCCAGATCTTGAAATACTTGCGGGCGGTTTCTTCGAGAATGCTGCACGGCACGTTGGCGCCGATGTTGAAGACAAAGGCTTCGATGGGGCCGATCTGGCTTTCGATTTGCTCGACCAGCACGATCACGTCTTCCTCCTTGCGTGCATCGCAGGCAAAACCTTGGGCCTCGCCACCATCGGCCTTGATGGCATCCACCAATGGCTGGAGTTTGTCCGCGCTGCGGCGGGTGACGCAGGCGACAAAACCTTCCTGGGCAAAACGCTTGGCAATGGCGCCGCCCGTGGCATCCCCTGCACCGACGACCAGTACGACCTTCTTGTTATTCATGGGTAGATCCCTTTTTGGTAAACGATCGTTAACTAAACGAACGTTATGCTACGATTGAACAGGCGTCAAGGTGATCAACTACGGGAGAAGGACAATGCGTTACTCGGCCAGTCACAAGCTGGAAACCAGGCAGAAGCTGCTGGAAAGCAGTGCGTTGTCGGCCAAGAAGTCCGGATTTTCAACGGTGGGGGTGGACGGCCTGATGAAAGCGATTGGCTTGAGTGGCGGGGCCTTCTATAGCCACTTTTCGTCCAAGGACGAGTTGTTCGCCATCATTGTCGAGCGTGAGCTGGGACAAAGCCTGGCGCGGCTGGGGGTAGGACAGGACCGGGACAAGCTTGAGCGCTGCCTGAAACTGTACCTGAGCATGTCTCACGTCGAGAGTCCGGAAACCGGTTGTGCGCTACCGGCATTGGGAGCGGAAATCGCCCGTTCCGACCTGGCGGTTCGGCAACAGGCAGAGCACTGGATTTGTCGGCTTCAGGAAAGTTGGGCGGGTGTCCTGCAAAGCGACAGCCTGGCGTGGGCAATCCTGTCGCAATGCATTGGCGCGCTGGTCGTTGCGCGCATGCTGGCTAGCCCGGATATCCAGCGCACAGTGCTGAAGTCCAGCTACGACGAAATCGGCCGTCAGATCGCAAGCCCGAGAACCTGACTCGACGGCCCCTGCCTATTTGCAGATGACAATCATGCTGCGGCTGGTATAGCCGGCAGGATTGAGACCAAACGGATAATCACCGGGCTCTTCCACGGAGTCGCCCGACTTGGCGATGACCTTGTACCCCTTGGGCGCACAGGAGTTGGCGGCGCTGGCGTAGCACTTGTCCCAGGACGAAGACAGCCCCGAACAGTTGATATGTAACCCTTTCTTGCCGTGCTTGGTCTGTGTGTTGGAAGTCGCTGCGCAGCCCGCAATTGCAAGTACGGCGATCAGTATCAAAATTCGTTTCATTACTGTCCTTATAGCGTCCCCGGGTCTTGTGCCCGAGTCTGACTGCATTCGCTTTCGCTTGAAGCGTACCGATATCCCTATCTGAAATTGTCCATGGCATGACTCTGGAGTGCGGGGCTAAACATGGCCTAATTGAGCGGCAAATACCAGACCCGCGTCATATCTGCTATCAATCTGCCGCTACAGCGGGCCTGGCGGCAGCGCCCATGGTCATGGTTGCACCGACAGAAGCCAGAATGATGCACATGATTGCCATCCACTGCGACAGCGAGAGGTATTCATGCAGGAACAGCAAGCC
>NZ_CP162754.1:0-1802500 GCF_054668285.1 Pseudomonas sp. S2_H10 | reverse complement strand
GTAACCAGGAACCGTACCCCAAACCGACACAGGTGGTTGGGTAGAGAATACCAAGGCGCTTGAGAGAACTCGGGTGAAGGAACTAGGCAAAATGGCACCGTAACTTCGGGAGAAGGTGCGCCGGTGAGGGTGAAGGACTTGCTCCGTAAGCCCACGCCGGTCGAAGATACCAGGCCGCTGCGACTGTTTATTAAAAACACAGCACTCTGCAAACACGAAAGTGGACGTATAGGGTGTGACGCCTGCCCGGTGCCGGAAGGTTAATTGATGGGGTTAGCTAACGCGAAGCTCTTGATCGAAGCCCCGGTAAACGGCGGCCGTAACTATAACGGTCCTAAGGTAGCGAAATTCCTTGTCGGGTAAGTTCCGACCTGCACGAATGGCGTAACGATGGCGGCGCTGTCTCCACCCGAGACTCAGTGAAATTGAAATCGCTGTGAAGATGCAGTGTATCCGCGGCTAGACGGAAAGACCCCGTGAACCTTTACTATAGCTTTGCACTGGACTTTGAATTTGCTTGTGTAGGATAGGTGGGAGGCTTTGAAGCGTGGACGCCAGTTCGCGTGGAGCCAACCTTGAAATACCACCCTGGCAACTTTGAGGTTCTAACTCAGGTCCGTTATCCGGATCGAGGACAGTGTATGGTGGGTAGTTTGACTGGGGCGGTCTCCTCCTAAAGAGTAACGGAGGAGTACGAAGGTGCGCTCAGACCGGTCGGAAATCGGTCGTAGAGTATAAAGGCAAAAGCGCGCTTGACTGCGAGACAGACACGTCGAGCAGGTACGAAAGTAGGTCTTAGTGATCCGGTGGTTCTGTATGGAAGGGCCATCGCTCAACGGATAAAAGGTACTCCGGGGATAACAGGCTGATACCGCCCAAGAGTTCATATCGACGGCGGTGTTTGGCACCTCGATGTCGGCTCATCACATCCTGGGGCTGAAGCCGGTCCCAAGGGTATGGCTGTTCGCCATTTAAAGTGGTACGCGAGCTGGGTTTAGAACGTCGTGAGACAGTTCGGTCCCTATCTGCCGTGGACGTTTGAGATTTGAGAGGGGCTGCTCCTAGTACGAGAGGACCGGAGTGGACGAACCTCTGGTGTTCCGGTTGTCACGCCAGTGGCATTGCCGGGTAGCTATGTTCGGAATAGATAACCGCTGAAAGCATCTAAGCGGGAAACTAGCCTCAAGATGAGATCTCACTGGGACCTTGAGTCCCCTGAAGGGCCGTCGAAGACTACGACGTTGATAGGTTGGGTGTGTAAGCGCTGTGAGGCGTTGAGCTAACCAATACTAATTGCCCGTGAGGCTTGACCATATAACACCCAAGCAATTTGCGTCGAAAGGCCAGATTGCGGTGTGTGAAGACGAAAGAACCGAAAGTTCGTGATACTCACAAAACACCAAGCTGTCACATACCCAATTTGCTGAAGCGAGGCCAACTGGCCACGACTCAGTACCCGAATTTCTTGACGACCATAGAGCGTTGGAACCACCTGATCCCATCCCGAACTCAGCAGTGAAACGATGCATCGCCGATGGTAGTGTGGGGTTTCCCCATGTGAGAGTAGGTCATCGTCAAGATTAAATTCCGAAACCCCAATTGCGAAAGCAGTTGGGGTTTTGTTTTTGCGCTCGAAAAACAGGACCGAGCCAGCCAAGGTCAATTGTGAAAAAAATCACATAAACCAGGCTCCACGCTTTTGGTATGGTGCAGCTCATTTTTAATGGACTGAGTTTGCGCCCACGGATCGGCGTTCTTTTAAAAGAGTTGCTGTACACGTGCCTGAACCGATACCGATCAAGGACCACGAGAAAGAAACACGCCTGGTCAACAAGAGACTCATGGCCTGCGCCTTGTTCGTTGCCGCCATTACTTGTGCGCTGGTGGTGCGCCTGTATGTCCTGCAGGTAGTCGAGTTTGACTATCACTCCACCATCTCCGAAAACAACCGTGTCCACGTCCTGCCGATTACGCCTACCCGCGGGTTGATCTATGACCGCAACGGCGTACTCCTTGCCGACAACCGTCCCAGCTTCAACCTGACAATCACCCGCGAACTCGCCACCGATGTTAAAAGCGAGCTCGACGAGGTGGTCAATCTCTTGCACCTGCCCGCCGAAGACCGTTCGCAGTTCGACAAGGCGATGAAGCAGGCGCGTCACCCATTCGTACCAGTGACCTTGTTCTATGAGCTGAGCGAAGAACAGATAGCCGTACTCGCCGTCAACGAGTTCCGCTTGCCGGGCCTCGATGTCGAGCCGCAGTTCGTTCGACACTACCCATTGGGCGCACACTTCGCTCATTCGGTCGGCTACGTCGGACGCATAAACGAGAAAGAGTCAAAGGCGCTGGATACGGTCGAATACCGAGGCACCCAATCGATCGGCAAGACCGGGATCGAAAAATTCTACGAGGCGCAGCTGCACGGCCATGTCGGTTATGAGGAGGTCGAGACCAATGCTCAGGGACGTGTGCTGCGGGTGCTCAAGCACACTGACCCGGTGCCGGGCGAAAACATTGTCCTGAGCCTCGACGTCAAGCTTCAGGAAGCTGCCGAACAAGCCCTGGGTGATCGTCGAGGCTCGGTAGTCGCGCTGGACCCGTCGACCGGTGAGGTGCTGGCCATGGTCAGCAATCCGAGTTTCGATCCTAACCTGTTCGTCACCGGCATCAGCTCCAGGGAATACTCCACGCTGCGCGACTCCATCGACCGGCCGCTGTTCAACCGCGTGCTGCGTGGCTTGTACGCTCCGGGTTCAACCATCAAGCCGGAAGTGGCAATTGCCGGCCTCGATACCGGTGTCGTCACGCCACAGACTCGTGTGTTCGACCCCGGTTACTACCAACTGCCGGATTTCGATCACAAGTACCGAAACTGGAACCACAGCGGCGATGGTTGGGTGGATATGGATGCGGCGATCATGCGCTCCAACGACACCTACTTCTATGACCTGGCACATAAGCTGGGGATCGATCGCCTGCACGACTACATGGCCATGTTCGGACTCGGTGAGAAAGTCTCCCTGGACATGAACGAAGAAGCCTCCGGCCTGATGCCATCCCAGGCCTGGAAACGCGCCACCCGTCGTCAGGCCTGGTTTCCGGGCGAGACGGTGATTCTCGGCATCGGCCAGGGCTACATGCAGGTCACACCGCTGCAATTGGCACAGGCCACCGCGCTGATTGCCAATAAAGGCGTGTGGAATCGCCCGCACCTGGCCAAAACCGTGGATGGCGTCGCGCCGGTGGATGAGAACCCAATGCCGAACATCCTGCTCAAGGATCCGCGCGACTGGGAGCAGGTCAATCACGGCATGCAGATGGTGATGCATGATGCCCGCGGGATTGCCCGGGCCGCAGCGGCGGGGGCGCAGTACCGTATCGCCGGCAAGAGCGGTACCGCGCAAGTGGTGGCGATCAAGCAAGGCGAGCGTTACAACCGGGAGAAAACCCGCGAGCGCAACCGCGACAATGCCTTGTTCGTCGGTTTCGCCCCGGCCGAGCACCCGAAGATCGTGATTTCGGTGATGATCGAAAACGGCGAGGCGGGGGGGCGTGTCGCCGGGCCCGTCGTACGGCAGATCATGGACGCCTGGCTACTCGATCAGGACGGGCACCTCAAGCCGCAGTACGCCGCGCCGAGCAAGGCAGCGGGCGATCCTCACGTCTGAACCTTCGTGGCTTCACAGCACAGGCTCACGGATGCTGAGCATGTGCTGGAAGCTCTCGAGGAACACCGTTTCAGCCTGGCTCATCTTCTGTTCGCGATTCCACAACAGCTGGATATCGAAATCCACCACCCCGTCTTCCGGCGGCAAACGCCAGAGCAGGCCTTGCTCGACATCCCGGTGCACCAGGTGCGTGGGCAAGGCGCCGATGCCGTAACCTGCGCAGATCAGGCGGTAAATTTCTTCGAAACTGGTGGATGAGGCGACGATCTTGCCGGTGAAGCCTTGCTGGTCGCGGAACAGCGTCAGGGGTGAAAGATTGCCGCCCAGTTGATCGCTGGTGAAGCTGACGAAATTTTCCGCCGAGAGCTGCTCCAGGGTCAGGTTCTCTTGCCCGAACAACCGATGCCGCTGACCGCAAAAGTAAGCGTAGGTCTCGCGAAACAGTACCCGTTGTTCCAGCCGTGGCTGTGGCAAACGGCACAAACCGACGCCGATGGTCGCAGTCTTCTGCAGCAATGAACTGATGATGTTCGAGCTGCCCATCACTTCCACTTCCAGCTCGATTTTCGGGTGGGTTTCATGGAAGTCGGCAAGGAACTCATCGTAGTGCCGAGCCTGCACACCGCTGACGGTGAGGATGCGGATCTTGCCCACCACGTCGTCGTGACGACTCTCCACCACCGTGCCCAGACGGGAAATATCACCGTAGATATCCGCGGCAATGCGCAGCACTTCCTCCCCGGTTTCCGTCAGGTCAAAGCGTCGCCCACTGCGGGCAATCAACACACATTCGAGTTGTTCTTCCAGGCGTTTCAGCGCCTGGCTGACGGCCGACTGGGTGATGTGCAGTCGCGCGGCGGCGCGGCTCATGCTGCCCTCCTGCCCGATGACCAGATAGGTGCGCAGCAGGTTCCAGTCGAGGCGGTCATTGAGAAAGCGCCGGCCGACCCAAGGGTTGGAAGTGGAGGGCATAAAACCTCATGCAGTAGCAGTGCTAATAGTAAAGATAAGAATTTGAAAATTGACTAATCCTGGCACGGAAGCGATAAAACCCACAAGCGCCACAGAGCGCAACCGTCGCCAGCCTCAACACCTGCCCAAAACTATAAGTACACAGGGTCCTTGCATGCACACTACCGCCCAACCGCGCCGAGCCGCGGCCGCCGCCTTCATCGGCACGACCATCGAGTTCTACGACTTCTACATCTACGCCACCGCGGCGGCATTGGTGCTTGGGCAAGTATTCTTCCCCAGCAGCGACCCGGTCATGAGTACCCTCGCCGCATTCGGCAGTTTCGCTGTCGGCTTCATTGCCCGGCCCATGGCCGGCATGGTCTTCGGTCACCTGGGTGATCGTCTCGGGCGCAAGAAAATGCTGCTGGTGACCATGGCCCTGATGGGCATCGCCACCGCCGGGATCGGCCTCTTGCCGAGTTATGCCAGCGCCGGTATCTGGGCGCCCATCGGGCTGATCGTCCTGCGTGTGATCCAGGGCATTTCGGTCGGTGGCGAGTGGGGCGGGGCGGTGCTGATGGCCAGCGAGCATGCCCCGGCCAAGCGTAAGACGTTCTACGCCTCGTTTGCCCAACTCGGCAGTCCCGCCGGTTTGTTGCTGGCATTGATCGCCTTTCGTCTGGTGACGTCCCTTGAGCCCGAGGAGTTCCTCGCCTGGGGTTGGCGCCTGCCGTTCCTCGCCAGCGGCGTGCTGATGATGGTCGGTTTGTTGATCCGTTCCGGGGTTCACGAGTCGCCGGAATTCGCCAAAGTCCAGGACAACAATGAAACCGCCAAATACCCGGTGTTGGAGGTGATCCGCACCTGCTGGCGGCAGATCCTGTTCGCCGCCGCTGCAGTGACCATCGGCTCGGCCGGGTTCTTCTTCACCAACACCTTCATGATCACCTACGTCACCCAATACCAGGGCATTGCCCGTTCGACGATTCTTGATTGCCTGTTTCTGGTGACCGTCATCCAGCTGCTTTCGCAACCGGTCTCGGCGCTGTTGGCCGAGCGCATTGGCGAAGATCGCTTCCTCAAAGTGGTCGCTCTGTTGTGCATGGTCACGCCGTATCCGATGTTCCTGTTGGTAGGCACGCAGAACATTCTGTTGATGACCCTCGGCATCGCCTTGGCCGTAGTCATCCTCTCTGCACTGTACGCGGTGATCGCCGGCTACATGACCCAGGCCTTCCCGGTGCACCTGCGCTACTCGGGCATTTCCATCGCTTATCAATTGGCTTGCGCCGTGGCCGGGGGCACCACGCCGCTGATCGGCACCCTGCTGGCCAGCAAGTTTTCCGGACAATGGTTGCCCCTGGCGGTGTTCTTCACCTTGCTCTCGGCCCTGTCCCTGATCGGTGTTTGCGGCCTGGCCCGCCTGCGCGCCAACCCGGTCGTCTCCCACGCTGCCAAAGAGGTATATTCGTGAGTAAACCTGCACACATCGACCCGGTTGAATGGCAAGCCCGTTGCGAACTGGCTGCGCTGTACCGACTGGTCGCGCACTTTCGCATGACCGACTTGATCGACACCCACATCACCCTGCGGATTCCGGGGCCGGAACACCACTTCCTGATCAATCGCTACGGGGTGATCTTCGACCGCATGCGCGCCTCGGACCTGGTGCGCATCGATCAGGAAGGGCGGGTGGTCGATCCAGAGTACGCAGGCCATCGGGTCAACGCAGCAGGCTTCGTGATTCACTCGGCGATCCACATGGCGCGTCCGGACCTGAACTGTGTGATCCACACCCACACGGCGGCAGGCATGGCCGTCGCGGCGCAGAAGCAAGGCTTGCTGCCGATCAGTCAGCACGCGCTGAAGTTCTACGGCAAGCTGGCCTATCACACCTACGAGGGCATCGCGCTGTCGCTGGATGAGCGCGAGCGCCTGATTGCCGACCTCGGCCCGCACCGGGCGATGATCCTGCGCAATCACGGCCTGCTGGTTGGTGGTTCGGGGGTTGCCCAGGCGTTCCAGGAAATCCACTTCCTGGAGCGCGCCTGCCAGGCCCAGGTGCAGGCCCTGGCCGGTGGTTCGGCATTGCATTACCCGTCACCGCAAGTGTGCGCGCACACTGCCGAGCAGTTCGACCGTGATGAGCAGGACAACATCATCGACCTGGCCTGGGAGGCCGCCCTGACCCTGATCGAATCCCAGCGCGAGTCCTATCTGTCATGAATACCGTGGTCCTGCTGTCCCGCGACACCTTGTTGCTCAAGCAATTGCAGGCGGCGTTCGCCCGTAGCGCGCCGCAGCTCACCGCTGTGTTGGCCGACGATTCCCGAGCAGCCGATGCGCAGATGGCGGCGTGCTGGTTCCCGGTGCCGGGCAGTCTCGGCGAGTTGCCGAACCTGCGGGTGATTCACTCGGTGGCCGCCGGCATCGATCACCTCGACCACGACCCGTCCTGTCCGGACCTGCCGGTTTGCCGTGTGGTCGACCCGGGGCATCGCCAGGGCATGACCGAGTACGTGCGCTGGGCGGTGATTCACTATCACCGCGGCTTCGATCAGGTGTTGTCGCAACAACGCGAGCAACGCTGGGAACGGCCGCTGCAAAGGGCGGCGGGGCAGTTCAAGGTCGGAGTGATGGGGCTCGGCTCGCTGGGTAGCGCGATTGCCCTGGACCTGGCCGCGGCCGGCTATGACGTGCGCGGCTGGGCGCGGCGCAGCAAGGACTTGCCGGGTGTGCGCACGTTCGCCGGAGCGGAGGCGTTGAACCCGTTTCTCGACGGCGTCGAGTTGCTGATCAACCTGCTACCGCTGACCAGTGAAACCCGCGGCATCCTCGGCCGGGTCACTTTCGAGCGGCTCGCCAGCGGCGCGGCACTGATCAACTGTGGCCGGGGCGGCCATCTGAATATCGACGACCTCGAACAAGCATTGGCCCGAGGGCAATTGCGTGGCGCCTTGCTGGATGTCTTCGAGCAGGAACCGCTACCGGTCGATCACCGGCTGTGGACGATGCCCGGCGTCACCATCACCCCGCACATGGCTTCGGCGGCTTCCCATGACTGCATTGCCGAACAAGTAGCGGAGAACTTCCGTCGATTGAATGCCGGCGAAGCGTTATTGAATTGTGCCGACCGATTGCTGGGTTATTAAACCAACCGCTATCCCGAAAAACACCGATAGCGCAATACCTGTAGGAGCCGGCTTGCCGGCGATGGACGCAAGTGCGCCGCGTTTATCCGGCTCACGCGCGTTATCGTTGACGACCATCGCTGCGATGCGGCGACCCGACAAGCCAGCGCCTACAAGAACCGCGGCCTCAAGGTCAATGCCTACCTGACCGATCCCGCACAGCTGGAACCGTTCAGCGCGGTGTACCGTGAGTTCCTCGGTCATGCACCATCGGCGCGCACCACGGTGTGCGTGGCGTTGTGGGGCGTGTCGCTGGAGATCGACTGTGTCGCCGACCCGCAACTGGGGGCCATGGTGCCCAATGTGAAAGTCGTTGGCCGTGCGCTGACCCTGAAACTGGTGGGCGCCGATGCCGTCGCCGTCAACCGGGCCCTGGCGCAAATCAGGCCGGGGGACTGGGTGCTGGCGGACGACAACGGTGTGTTGTTTCTCGACACGGCATCGGCGGTGGCGGTGATTGGGCAAGCGCTGGCATCTGATCAGGCCGAGCCGCGCCTGCTCGAACGCTTGCGCGCCGGTGAACCGGTCGCACAGGTCTTGCGCGTCTAGTCCGTCAGCCGTTGTTGCAGGCTTTCGAGAAAGATCGCCTCGGCCCGGCTCATGCGCTGTTCGCGGTTCCACAGCAAATGAATGTCGACATCGGCAATCCCTTCGTGGGGCGGCAGGCGCCAGAGCAGTCCGGCGTCGACGTCGGCCGCCACCACGTGCTCGGGCAGACAGCCGATCCCGAAGCCGGCGATGACCAGTCGCCGGACTTCTTCCAGGCTCGGCGAGGACGCGACGATGCGACCGCTGAAACCCTGCTGGTCGCGAAAAATCGTCAAGGGCGAGAGCATGCCGCCGATCTGGTCACTGGTGAAACTGACGAAGTTCTCCCGTTGCAAATCCCCTTCGGCGACGTCCTGTTGGCCAAACATCGCATGATGCTTGCCGCAGAAAAACGCATAGCGCTGACGCAGGAACAGGCGCTGCTCCAGGCGTGGCTGCGGGCGCCGATTGAGGCTCAGGCCGAGGGTCGCGGTTTTTTCCTGGAGGGCGCTGACGATGTCGGAACTGCGCATCACATCGACTTCCAGATCCACTCGCGGGTGCTGCCGATGGAAGTCGGCGAGGAATTCATCAAAGCGCTCGGAGAAGATCCGGCTGATGATCAGTAGGCGCACCTTGCCGATCACTTCGTCGGCCGGTTGTTCGAGCACGCTGCTGACCTGGGACATTTGCCCGTAGATTTCCCCGGCCAGGGCGAAGATTTGCTCGCCGACTTCGGTCAGGGCAAAACGTGGCCCGCGACGGGCAATCAGTTGGCGCCCCAGTTGTTCTTCCAGGCGCTTGAGTGCCTGGCTCACGGCCGGTTGCGTCAGGTGCAGGCGGGCGGCGGCGCGGCTGATGCTCAGCTCCTGGCCAATCACCCGGAAGGTGCGCAGCAGGTTCCAGTCCAGGCGGTCATTGAGCAGACGTTGCATAGGCGTTCAACAGTCAGGAAAAGGTTGATGGAGAAAGTCGACGGCCTGCGCACCTCGTGCGCAAGCCATGGAAATTCTACATCGCCGGATCGGCGTCATGCGAAGGCGAGGGCTTTTTCTTCCAACAGCTCTTCATACAAGGCCGCCCATTTGCGCCCCATTTCGTCCGCCGTAAACAGGCTCTGATAACGGGCCTGCGCCTTCTCGCCCATTTGCGCGGCCAGCACCGGGTTTTCCCACAGCGTACGCATTGCCTCACGGAACGCCAATGGATTGCTCGGCGGCACCACCAGCCCGGTTTCGTTATGGATGTTGATGTAACTGGTGCCCGTGCCGATTTCACTGGAGATCATCGGCTTGCCATACATCGCGCCTTCCAGCAGCGAAATGCCAAAGGCTTCGGAGCGCAGGTGCGACGGGAACACCACCGCATAACTCAACTCGAGCAGTGCGACCTTGTCCTCATCGTCGAGGAAGCCGAGGAAGTGCAGGTTCTGCAGCCCCAGCGCTTTCGCCTGGGCATGCAGCTCTGCTTCCAGCGGGCCGGCGCCGACGATGACCACGGGATAGTTCAATCCCTGCATCGCTTCCAGCAGGATGTGCAGCCCCTTGTAGTAGCGCATCACACCGACGAACAGGAAGAACTTGTCCCCCAGTTTCTGGCGCCAGCGCTCGGTGCGGGCCGCGTCGTGCTTCGGATAACTCGACTTGTCCAGGCCATAGGTGATGACCCGGGTCTTGTCCCGGTAGTCCTTGAGCACATCGCTGGTGTGAAGGTAGTTGGGGGACGCCACGGCGATTCGATCGGCGCTGTCCAGGAACCGCCGCATCAATGGACGGTACAGCTTGAGCAGATGGCGCTGGCGGATGATGTCGGAGTGGTAACTGACCACGCTGGGCTTTTTCGTGGAGCTTGCAAAGTGCACCAAGTCCATGAAGGGCCAGGGGAAGTGGTAGTTGACCACGTCGGCCTCAGCCGCGAGTTCGCGAAACTGCTTGAACACGCTGTAGGAAAAACCGGTGGAGGCGAATTGAAAATCCATCCTGGCCTGATGCACCTGGTGCTCGCGGATCTGCAACACGCCTGGCGCCGGGTTATTGCTCAGGGTCAGCACCGTGCTGTCGACACCATGGCGCACACCAATTTCGCTCATTTGGAAAATGACTTGCGCGATGCCGCCCATGGAGTCGGGCAAATAGGTTTTGTAAAAGTGCAGGACGCGCATATCAGTTCTCCATAGCCTGGCGGTAGGCGCGGGCGGTCACCGTCGCACAACGCTCCCAGGAAAAAAGCTTCGCCCGCTGCAAACCCGCTTCGCGACAGGCCTGCCAGTGCGCCGGGTCGTCGATCAACCGCTGCATGGCATCGCGCAAGGTGTCCGGGTCGTGCGCCTCGATGTAGTTGCCGGCATCGCCAGCCACCTCCGGCATCGCCGATATACCCGTAAGAATCACCGGGGTGCCACTGGCCATGGCTTCCAGCACCGGCAGACCGAAGCCCTCGTACAACGAAGGGAAGACCAGCGCCCGGGCACCGGCCAGCAACTGCGCCAGATCTTCATCGGGCAGGTACCCCAGCAGGCACACATGACCCGAGGCGAGGGCCGAAGCCAATTCGTCGTTGAACTGCTGGCGCTGCCAGCCGGCCATGCCGGCGATCAGCAAGGGAAAACGCTGGCGCACGGGTTCCGGCAGCAGCGCATGGGCGCGCAGGGCCTGGGTCAGGTTCTTGCGCGGCTCCAGGGTGCCGACGCACAGAAAATACTCCCGTGCCTCGACGCCATGGGCCTTGAGGACCCGGTCGATGGCCTCGGGTTCACGCGGGTGGAACCGTGCGGCCACACCCAGCGGTGCCACCACGAAGCGTTCGGCCGGCAGCGCGAACCAGGCCTGCGCTTCATTGGCGATGTGCTGCGAGTCGGTCAGGATCAGCCGCGCCCGATGTACGCCGTCGGCAAGGCGCCGCTCGATTTCGCGCAGGCGTGCCGGTGGCTGGCTGTCGGGATAGTGCAGGTGGGTCAGGTCATGCAGGGTGATGACGGTCGGGCCATCGAACGACAATGGCCACAAACTCGGTTCGTGATACAGATCGATGGCCTGGGAGGGGCGCTGGTCGAAACGCTTCTGCTCCAGCCAGCGCCGCGCCTGATAGGCCCCCGGAACCTGTCGCAGCAACGGCGTCAAACGCGAGTAGCCGGGCATTGCCGCCTCAGGCAGGGTCGAACTCCAGCCCCAGCCATGGAACAACGACAACTCGACGTCCGGCTCGTGGGCCAGGGCCGTCGCCAGTTCGGCGACGTAGTGGCCGATGCCTGTGCGCGGGGCCTGGAGGATGCGGGCGTTAAGGGCAATGCGCATGCTGACTCTCAGGCACCTGCGCATCGCTGTGCAGGTTGCGCTGGATGCGTTCGACCAGTTGCGCACTCGCCTCGCGCCAGCTCAGCCAGCGCCAATCGTCCAGGTCGAGGGGCGCGGGAAATGCGCCGCCACTCTCCATGTCGATGACCATGTCGGCGAGGTTCTGCGGGTCGTCGAGGTCGAAATACGCCATGTACTCGCCACCGATTTCGCGGAACACCGGGATATCGCTGGCCATCGCCGGCAGGCCTCGCTGCATGGCTTCCACCAGCGGTAAACCGAAGCCTTCGACGTAGGACGGGAACACCAGCGAGGTCGCGTGGCTATAGGCGTGCTCCAGGCTCTTGTCCGAAAGCGTGTTGAACATGAACAAGCGCTGGTTCAACTGCGGATGCTGGCGGATACGCTCGACCAGCGCCTCGCACTTCCAGCCGATCTTGCCGACGATGCACAACCGCGCCCTGGACCCGGCGGCCCAGGCGCGCTCGAATGCGTCCAGCAGATACGCATGGTTCTTGCGCGGTTCGATGGTGCTGACCATCAGGAATACCGGGTCTTTTGACTTGAACATCTGCAGCAGCCCCGGGTCGACGGCTGAACGGGCATCGCTCAGGTCGAGTTCGGAGCCCAGGTGAAAGTAGTCGAACCAGCGCTGCTGAACCTGCGCGGCACCGATCCTGCGGGTCATCTCCTGACGAACCTCGTCGCGGATGGTGGTCGAGATCGCCACGTAGCCATCGGCGGTGCGGGCGATCCAGTCGAACCATTCGTTGAACACCTTCACCAGCCCGGCGTCGCAGAACTGCGGGTGGGTCAGGGGAATCAGGTCGTAGATCACCGAAATGATGCCGACCCCGTCACGCTTGAGTTGCTCGGCCAGGGGGAAGAAGTTGGCGTGCCAGGACGAGTCCAGCAGCACCAGTTGATCGCCGGCGCGATGCTGCAATGGCACGCAGCGCTCGGGCACCGGCTTGCCCTTGAGTACCCGGTCGAGCAGGCGTATCGGCAGGCTCAGGCAGGCGAACGCGGTCAGGCGGCAACCGACGTAAAGCACCAGGCGGGCGAACTTCGATGTGCTGAACGGCCGGCGTCGTTCCAGCGTGCGGTGACGCAGCCAGAACAGATTGGCGATCTGTTCGAGCTTCACCCGCAGGCTCGTCAGGTCCACTTTGACGGTGGGCAAGGGCGCCAGGCTTTTCACCTCGAACAACGCGCCATTGATCATCACCACCGGAATGCATTCACGCCGGGCGTCCGCGGCCGGCAATTGCTGGATCACGTTGCGAACGACCCGCTGAATGCCCGAGTTGGCATCGGGGTGTTCGAAAACGTAGGTACATTCAACCAACAGTCTGGTCATTGCGTCACTCCAACGGTTTTCGCCAGGTTTTCGCTGGAGCGGGTAACACTGGTCTGCGCTTCGAGCCAGGAACAACCGACAAAGTCCTCCTGGCGATTATTGATCACGTGGAAGACCAGCCCGTAGTCACGCCATTCGAAATTGCGATCCAGGTGCGAATCCAGTCGCGACAGGCTCAGGGCCACCGAATAGTTGCCCTTGCCCAGGCGCATGTCGAAGGCAAAGCGGTAAGTGATGCGTTCGCCGGCACTCAGGTCGGTGAGGGCTTTGTCGACCCGGTGGGTGTTGATGCCGTACATGGGCTGGCCGAGGCGATCCTTGATCATGAAACCGAGAATCAGCCGCTCGATGTCCTGGCGCACCTCGACCTGCACCTCCAGGACCATCGCCTGACCGACTTCTGCCACTTCCACCGAACGGCCCTTGGGGTCAAGCAGGCGGACGCTGAGAATGCCCGCTTCGCCTGTCCCGGAAATGGTTTGCACCTGCCCGTTGGCAAGCATTTCCTGGCGCACGGTCTGGCCTTCGCGCTGGGCGAGCATGGCGTTGTAGTAGTCCATCACTTCTTCGGGTTTGCCGCGCATGGCCATGCGCCCGTTTTCCAGGAGGATCGCGGTGTCGCAGATCGACTGGATCGCCGAGCGGTCATGGGACACGATCAGCAACGTGGTGCCGGCCTTGCGGAAGTTGCGGATGCGATCGAAGCTTTTGTGCTGGAAGTAGGCGTCACCCACGGACAGCGCTTCATCGACGATCAGGATGTCCGGTCGCCGCGCGGTGGCCACGCTGAACGCCAGGCGCATCTGCATGCCGCTCGAATAGGTGCGGACCTGATGGTCGATGGCCTCGCCGATTTCGGCGAAGCTCTCGATTTCCGGCATCAGCGCTTCGATTTCTTCGACCTGCATGCCGAGCAACTGGCCGGCCATGAAGGTGTTCTGCCGACCGGTGAAATCCGGGTGGAAGCCCATGCCCAGTTCCAGCAACGCCGCTACGCGACCTTGCAGCTGGATGTCGCCGCAGGTGGGCTGGGTGGTGCCGGTAATCATTTTCAACAGTGTGCTTTTGCCGGCGCCGTTGACCCCGACGATGCCCACGGCTTCGCCCGGCTGAATCTCGAAATCGACCCCCTGCAGCACCCAGTGCAACTGATGCCGGGTGGGGGAGAAGGGCACCAGCCATTCGAACAGCCGGCTCCAGCGATTGGGGTACTGCTTGTAGGCCTTGCCCAGGCCACTGACACGTATATGTCCCATCAGAGCTCGTCCACCATTTCACCGACACGCTGGCGGAACAGCCGCAGCGCGATCCCACAGAACAACAGGCCGATTACCAGCAACGGCACCAGCGAGCCCCAGTCTGGCCATTGGTTATGGAGAAACAGGTTCTGGTAGCTGTTCATCAGTGCCGTCATCGGGTTCAGCCCGATAAGGCTCTGGATGCCCGACGGCAGGATCGACAGCGGATAAACGATCGGCGTCAGCCAGAACCAGAATTGCAGGCAGATGCCGAAAAACTGCCCGACGTCGCGAAAAAAAACGTTGAGCACGCCCAGGATCATCCCCAGCCCCGCCGCGAACAGCACTTGCAGGATCAGCAACGGCACCAGCGCCAGCAGCGCCATGCCGGGCAGCCGTCCGCTGATCAGCAGGAAACCGAGGAACAAACCGAGGATGATCGCGAAGTTGATCCCGGCATTGAGCAGCACGATGACCGGCAGACAGATGCGCGGGAAGCTGATTTTCTTCAGCAGGTTGGCGTTTTCCAGGAACATGCTCTGGCTGCGCGTGGTGATCTCGGCGAACAGGCCCCAGGTCAGCAGGCCGGCGCACAGGTAGACGCTGTAGGCCAAGCTGTCATCCACGCCCGGCAAGCGGGCGCGCATGATGGTGGAAAAGATCACTGTGTAGACGAGGATCATCGACAACGGATTGAGCACGGTCCACAAGGCACCGAACAGCGAGTTGCGGTATCGCGCCTGAAACTCTCGTTTGACACTGCCGAGGATGAAACCCCGGTAACTCCACAGCGATTGGTAAAGATTACGCAGCATTCAATCCGTCCGCCCGTATTGATCTTCGAAGCGGACGATGTCGTCCTCTCCCAGGTATTCGCCGCTTTGCACTTCGATGATCACAAGGTCGATCACGCCGGGATTCTCCAGGCGATGCTTGTGACCGGCGGCAATGAAGGTCGATTCGTTCTTGGCCACCAGGTGAGTGCCGGTGCCGTTGTTGGTGACCTTGGCCATGCCTTCGACCACCACCCAGTGTTCATTGCGATGGTGGTGCATCTGCAATGACAACTTGGCGCCGGGCTTGACCACGATGCGCTTGATCTTGAAGCGCGGGCCTTCCTCCAGCACGGTGTAGGTGCCCCAGGGCCGGCTGACCGTACGGTGCAGGCGATAGGCTTCGTGCTCTTTGTCCTTGAGTTGCCTGGCCACCCGGCGCACATCCTGGGCGCGGTCGGCGTGGGCCACCAGCACCGCGTCGGCGGTGTCGACGATGATCAGGTTATCCACGCCCACGGTCGCTACCAGGCGGTTATCGCTCTGGACGAAATTGTTGTGGCTGTCGATGAAAATCGACTCGCCGACGGCGCGGTTGTTCTGTGCATCCGCCGGTACCAGCGCGGCCACCGCACCCCAGGAGCCGATGTCGCTCCAGTCGAAACGGGCGGGCACGACGACCACCTTGTCGGAGCGCTCCATCAACGCATAGTCGATGGAAATGTCGATGATCTCGCCAAACAGCGCGGGTGACAGTTCCTGTTGCAAGCCCCCATCGTTTTCCATCGCAGCGCTGGCGGTCATGCAGGTTTGCGTCTGCTCCAGCAACGTCGGCGCATGGGTTTGCAGTTCGGCCAGCAGGGTGGCGACCGAGAAGCAGAACATCCCGGAGTTCCACAGGAAGTTGCCGCTTTCCACGTAATGCGTCGCGGTTTGCAGGTCGGGCTTTTCGACGAAACGCCGCACGCCGGCAGCGCCTTTGTCGTCCAGCGGTGTGCCGGCTTCAATGTAGCCAAAACCGGTTTCCGGCGCCGTCGGCACCACACCGAAAGTCACCAGGTGACCGCGCCTGGCCAGCGTCACGGCATGCTCGACCGCGTCCTTCAACGCCTCGACATTGACGATCAGATGGTCGGCGGGCATCACCAGCATGATCGCGTCGTCGCCATGCAGGGCTTGCAGCGAGAGGGCGGCGGCGGCAATCGCCGGCGCCGTATTGCGCCCCGTCGGCTCCAGCAGGAAGTGCCCGCGATGGCGGCCAAGGTGTGCGTCCCGAAAATGATCCTTGCTCTGGAAGTAGTACTCGCGGTTGGTCACCGTGACGATATCGCCCCAGCCGTCGAGCAGCTCGGCGGCACGCCGATAGGTCTTGCCCAGCAGCGACTGGCCGTCGGGTAAGGCCATGAACGGTTTGGGATGGCCTTCGCGCGACACCGGCCACAACCTTGTCCCGGCACCGCCGGAGAGAATCACGGGAATCAGCATGGCCTACTCCTTGGCGACGCGTTTCATGTCCGCATCCATCATCATGCGGATCAAGGTGTCCAGGTCGGTTTTTGGTTTCCAGCCCAGCACACGCTGGGCCTTGGCCGGGTTGCCGAGCAGCACTTCGACTTCGGCCGGGCGGAAGAACGCCGGGTCAATCTTCACGAAGTCGCGGTAGTTCAGGCCCACGTGATCGAAGGCGATCCGGCACATCTCGCGCACGGTGGTGGTCACGCCGGTGGCGACCACGAAGTCATCGGGTTTGTCCTGTTGCAGCATCAGCCACATGGCTTCGACGTAGTCCCCGGCAAAACCCCAGTCGCGCTTGGCGTCGATGTTGCCCAGGCGCAGTTCCTGCTGCTTGCCCTGCTTGATGCGCGCGGCGGCGTCGGTGACTTTGCGCGTCACGAACTCGATGCCGCGCAACGGTGATTCATGGTTGAACAGAATTCCGCTGCTGGCGTGCAGGTTGAAGCTTTCGCGGTAGTTCACGGTGATCCAGTGGCCATACAGCTTGGCCACGCCATAAGGGCTGCGCGGATAGAACGGCGTGTTCTCGTCCTGCTGCTCGGCCTGGATCAGGCCGAACATTTCGCTGGTGGATGCCTGATAGAAACGCGTGTGCGGACTGAACTGACGGATCGCTTCGAGCAGGTGGGTAACGCCCAGGCCGTCGACGATGCCGGTGGTCACCGGTTGATCCCAGGAGGCCGCGACAAAGCTTTGCGCGGCGAGGTTGTAGACCTCGTCCGGCGCCGACTTGATCACCGCGCGCTGCACGGAACAGGCATCGGCCATGTCGCCATCGAGGTAGACGATGTCCGCCTCGACGCCCATCTCGCGCAAGCGCCAGCGCGAGTCGCTGCTGCGACGCGCGACCAGGCCGTGGACCTTGTAACCCTTGTCGAGCAGCAGTTTGGCCAGATACGCGCCATCCTGGCCGGTGATGCCTGTGATCAATGCACTTTTAGTCATACTTGTCGTACTCGCGTCTCCCAGTCGGACAGGATCGCCCGCAGGGATTGTTGTGTTGTGATTTCAGACTTCCATCCGGTGGTTCTGGCCAGCCTGTCAGGGCTGCCGCACACCCGACGCTGATCCGCGCGGCGAAGGCGCGCAGGGTCCTGGACCAGTTGCAGGTCGACCTGGGCAAGATCTGCCAGTTGTTCGATCAAGCTGCGAATGCTCTGTTCGCGCCCCGAGCAGATGTTGTAGACCTGCCCCGGCGTGCCTTTGTCCAGCAAGGCCAGGTAGGCCGAGACCACGTCACCGACATCGAGGAAATCGCGCGTGACGTCGACGTCCCCGACCTCCAGTCGTGGTGCCTGCAAGCCTTGTTTGATCCGGCAGATCTGACGCGCGGCGCCGGCGATGACGAAGCTGTCTTTCTGCCCGCTGCCGATATGGTTGAACGGGCGGGCGACCAGTACCGGCCAGCCTTCGCTCAGGCCCCACTGCAAACTCAGGAACTCTGCCGACAGTTTGCTCACGGCATAGGGATTGCGCGGGCAGGGTGGTTGCAATTCAGTGATGGGCAGATGCTCTTGCGCGACCTGGCCATAGACATCGCCGGAGCTGACGTACACAAACGTGCCGCTGAAGCCGCGTGCCTTGAGGGCTTGCAGCAGGTTCAGGGTGCCCAGCAGGTTGATGTTCAGGGTGCCCGCCGGATCACGAAACGCCTGCGGGACGAACGTCTGGCCGGCCAGGTGGATCACTGCATCGGGCATTTCCGGCCACAGGCCTTCGAGGCTGTCCGGAGCGGCAAGATCGTAGCGGTCGGGAACAGGCAGCAGCTCCCATTGCGAAGTCTCGGCCTGCAAACGCGATTGGATGTGTTGTCCTACGAATCCGGTCAGACCCGTGACAAACAGACGTTTTTTCAACAGCGACCCCCCGGTCATGTATTTCACCCAATTCCCACAGGCTTTACGGAAAAATCAACGAACCAACAGGGTGGTTCGAAAGACAGGTGAAATGTTTGTTGTAGTTGTTTGGTAGCCAATCTGTGCCATTTGCTCGGCAATTTCAACAGGTCCAACCGTGACTGGTCAGTTCTCGTCAGAGTAGCCCGATTTATTCTCGCCGGGCGGTTCACGAATCCTCAACGGATGTGGTTAGAATGCCCCTCGTCACGATTACCCGGGGTTCGGCAGCGTCGCTTCGAAACTGCGAGAAACTGACCACTAAAACAAGAACGTAGACGGGCAGGAAGACGATGGACGAGCGTCAGTCAACACTGGCTCGAACCGTATCCTCCCCGTCATAGCGTGAGGCTGCCGGGATGGCGGCGTCACCGTGGGATGCCATGAATTTCATTCTTTATTCCGACGTCAACGACAGCTCCATCAGCCAGAGTCTCGGCCGTCCCGAGTACAGTTACTACTTCGTGCTCAAGGCCTATCGACCATTGTTCGAAAGCCTCGGACCGGTGCATGTGGTGTCATCGGCCGCCGAGGTCGATCCGCTGTACCGGCAGTTGCAGCAGGCCGGCCAGGACTGCCTGTTCATTTCGTTCGCGCCACCGCACAAGACCCCCACCGACCTGCAATGCCCGATGGTGTGCGTGGTCGCCTGGGAGTTCGACACCATTCCCGCCGAGCACTGGGACAACGATCCGCGACAGGACTGGAGCCGCACACTGGCACGCCTGGGACGGGTGATCACCTTGTCCACCCATACCGCCGAAGCCATCCGCCGCACCCTGGGCGACGACTTTCCGGTGCTGGTGCTGCCGACGCCTTTGTGGGAGCGCTTCGCCGACATTCGCCAGCAGTATCCCGGCACGCCGGTGAACGCCGGTGCCACGCTGCAGATCAAGGGTTGCATCCTGGACAGCCGCACAATGGGGTTGTCCGCCGATGGTTTGATCGCACCGATCATCGAGCAACCGCCAGTGGAAATCGTTGAGCCGGTACCGGAACCGGAGCCCGAACCGGCACCTCAACCCGCGCCGCCGCTGACCCTGCGTCGACGCCTCTTCATCACCAGGCATTACCTGGTGATGTGGTACCGCGAAGCCGCTCGCGACCTGGTGCCGGATGCCGTTCGCCCATGGCTGGCCAGGCTTCGGACGCGGCCAGCGCTGCCGGTCGAGCCACCAGTCTGCGAAGCGCCCGTTGCCGAGGAACCTGCAATCAGCGCAGCCCCCGTGCAGGATGAACATCCGCAAGCGGCTTTCCCCGACACCAGCGAAACGGTCGAAATCACGGTCGACGGGGTCATCTATGTCAGCGTGTTCAACCCCGATGACGGGCGCAAGAACTGGCACCACCTGATCACGGCCTTCTGCTGGGCGCTGCGTGATGTGCAAGACGCCACGCTGGTGTTGAAGATGACCCAGAACGACCTGTCGACCTATTACGTCGAGCTCATGACCTTGCTGTCCCAGCTCTCGCCCTTCGCCTGTCGCGTGGTGGTCATGCACGGTTATCTGCAGGACGAGCAGTTCGCCCGCCTCTATGGCGCGGCGAGTTACTACGTCAACGCTTCTCGCTGCGAAGGCCTGTGCCTGCCGCTGATGGAATTCATGTCCTGCGCGCGGCCCGTGATCGCGCCGAACCATACGGCGATGCGCGACTACATCGACGAGCGCGTGGCGTTCGTGGTCAAGTCCAGCCAGGAGCCGACGATCTGGCCGGAAGACGCGCGCATTCTCTATCGCACCTTGCGCCACCGTCCGGATTGGGGCTCGTTGAAAAGCGCTTACGAGAACAGCTACGCCATGGCAAAGAACCGGCCGGATGCCTGGCAGGTCATGGCGGATGCGGCCAGCGAACGCATGCAGGCGTATTGCAGCTTCGCGCCGGTGCAGCAGCGGCTGGCGTTGTTCTTCAAACAGGACGCCGTGCGTGACGCCGTACCGGTGGTTGCCGAAACGGGGGCTGCATCGTGCTGATCATCATTCATTCGGAAACCAACAAGAGCAACATCCGGCAGAACCTTGGGCGCCCCGAGTACAGCTACTACTTCGTCCTCAAGGAATTCCGCCCGGTGCTCGAACGGCTGGGGCAGGTGATCGAAGTCAGCAACCCGGACGAACTGGTCGACCGCTTGTATTTCGATTGCCAAAGCCGGGGCGAAGACTGCGTGTTCCTGTCCTTCTCCCCGCCGCATCGCACGCCGGTCCATTACGCATGCCCGACGATCCCGGTGTTCGCCTGGGAATTCAGCACCATTCCCACCGAGACCTGGCAGGGCGAACCGCGGCATGACTGGCGGATGGTGTTGGGCACCAGCGGGACGGCGATCACCCACTCCAGTTTTACCGTGGATGCCGTGCGCGATGTGATGGGCGCCGATTACCCGATCAGTGCGATCCCGGCGCCGGTCTGGGACCGTTTTGCCGCCCGTGGCGAGCTGCTGGAAAAACGCCCGGTCGTGGGCCCCACGCGCCTGAACCTGCGCGGGCTGTTGATCGACAGTCGCACGGCGGACCTGCGCCCCTATGGCCCGGAACGCTTGCGCGAGGGCACGCCGATTGCCTTCGACCAACCGCCACGCGACTGTGAGTTGCTGCTCGAGGGCGTGGTCTACACCTCGGTGTTCAATCCCTACGACGGACGCAAGAACTGGAAGGACATGATCAGTGCGTTCTGCACCGCCTTTCGCGACACGCCCGACGCGACCCTGGTGCTCAAGCTCACGCACCATGACATCGCCAACGCACTGAACGACATGCTGCACCACGTCTACAAGAACCAGTCGTACCAGTGCCGCATCGTGCTGATCCACGGCTATCTGGCCGACATCGACTACGAACGCCTGGTCGAGGCCACCAGTTACGTCGTCAATTGTTCCTACGGCGAAGGGCAGTGCCTGCCGTTGATGGAGTTCATGTCCTGCGGCAAGCCGGCGATCGCGCCGCTGAACACTGCCATGATCGACTACATCGACCGTGACAACGCGTTCATCGTCGAAGGCACCGACGAACTGACCTCCTGGCCCCACGATCCTCGCGCAGCGTATCGCACCCTGCGTTACGTCACCGACTGGGACTCGCTGTGCACGGCTTTTTCCGCCAGCCATGACGTCGCCAGGCACGACGTCGAGCGCTATCAACGGATGTCGGCCCATTCCGTGCGCAGCCTCCGAGGATTCTGCAGCCAGGCCGTCGCCGAGCAACGCCTGAAGGCGGTGTTCGAGCAGTTGCTGGAACGGCGTGAAGCAAGCCCAGCACAAGCGTCGGGCACATGATTCGGCGCCTGCTTGCGAAGTTGCGGCCTGCACCGGTGGTGGTCACCGCGCCCGAACCCCGGGTCTCGCCCAGGGACATCGGTTTGTACGATGCCCTGCTCGACGGCTGGTTTCTCGGTGACAGCGGCGAATTGCTCAAGGGCTTTGCCATCACCGCCGACGACACCTTGCTGGATGTCGGTTGCGGCGAAGGCGTGGCGACCTTGTTCGCGGTCCGCCAGGGTGCTTCGGTGATCTTCACCGACAGCGAGCACGACAAGGTCCGCGATCTTGCCCGGCAAGTGGCCGCGCAATCGGACAAACCGAACCTGGGGCTGGTCAGCAACAGTTTGCCGCTACCCCTGGCCGACGGCTGCGCGAGCAAAGTCGTGTGCATGGAAGTGCTCGAACACATCGATCAGCCAGAGCCTTTCATGGCCGAACTGGTGCGCATGGGCCGCCCCGGCGCGCAGTACCTGCTGAGCGTACCGTCGCCGGTGGGCGAGCATTTGCAGAAAGGCATCGCCCCGGCCAGCTACTTCCAATCGCCCAACCACGTGCAGATTTTTTCCGCCGAACGCTTCGCCGCCCTGGTCGAGGACGCCGGTCTGGTGATTGAACACCGTCAGGCCAGCGGTTTTTTCTGGGTCATGGGCATGATCTTTTTCTGGGCCAGCGAGCGGGCCGTCGGGCGTGACCTGGGCGGTGCGGTGCGTGACCGGATCCAGGCACCGTATCCGCCGCTGATGGAGAGCTGGGCGAAAACCTGGCAGGACCTGCTCGCCCAGCCCGACGGCCTGGCGATCAAGCAGATGCTCGACCGGTTCATGCCCAAGAGCCAGGTGATCATTGCGCGCAAACCTCATGTCCGGGAGGGCGCATGAGCAACGAAAAACGGATCATGGACATCGAGTTGCTGCGTGGCATTGCCGTGCTTGGCGTGCTGTTTCATCACCTGCAGGACAGCCTGTTCGCGGCGGCTGTGCCGCTGTTCCAGGTCATCACCTTGTACAGCCAGCCGTGGTGGGGCGTGGATCTGTTTTTCGCGATCTCGGGCTTCGTCATTGCCCGCAGCCTGATCCCGGCCTTGCGTCGCTGCACAACGCGCCGGGAGTATTGGCAACAGACGCGCAATTTCTGGTTGCGCCGGGCCTTTCGATTGCTGCCGTCGGCCTGGTTGTGGTTGGCGCTGATGTTGCTGGCGTGTCTGTTTCTCAACCGCTCCGGCGCCTTCGGCACGCTGCACGCGAACATTCAGGCGACCCTGGCCGGCATCGCGCAGTACGCCAACTTCCGTTTTGCCGACAGTTTTTATCGCTACGAGTACGGCACCAGTTTCGTCTACTGGAGCCTGTCGCTCGAAGAGCAGTTCTACCTGCTGTTTCCGCTGATGATCGTGCTGTTTCGCAAGCATCTGGTGTGGGCGTTGCTGGCGTTGGTAGCGGTGCAACTGTTCACCTTGCGCACGCCGATCCTGATGGTGGTGCGTACCGACGCGCTGGCCCTTGGCGTGCTGTTGGCGATGTGGAGCGTGCAGCCTTCGTACCTGCGTTGGGAGCCAACATTCCTGCGTCGTCCATGGGCGGGTGTTACCGCGCTGATCGCGTTGTCGCTGCTGCTCGGTTTCATGGCGACGGATCGTTTCACCTTCACTTCCTACCGGATCGGCGTGATTGCGCTGCTGTGCGCGGTGCTGGTCTGGATCGCGTCCTACAACCGCGATTACCTGTTGCCGCGCGGCCTGTTCAAGAACCTGATGACGTGGGTCGGCAGCCGTTCCTACGGGATCTACCTGATCCATATCCCGGCCTACTTGCTGGTCCGTGAATTCATTTTCCGATTACAGGCTGCCGGGCTGCCCAGTCCGGCTGGCCATCCGATTCTGATGTTGCTGATGGCTGGCGGCCTGATCGTGCTGCTGAGCGAACTTAACTATCGCTACATCGAAATGCCCATGCGCAACCGCGGCGCCTCGCTGGTCAAGCGCCTGGGCACCTCCCGAACAGCCGTCTCATCCTCTGGAGCCACCTCATGCTGAGCCTTTTGAAGAAACTCACGGCGGGCTCGCCCGCGCCTGTGCAGCCAGAGACACCGCCTGCGCCAGCCTTGGTGGAAAAGGTCGACCCCTACATGCTCGGCCTGCACGACGCGATGCTCAGCGGCTGGTTCAATCAGCAGACCGGCGAGCTGTTCACCGGTTTCCAGGTGACGCCTGAGGACACCTTGCTCGATGTCGGCTGCGGCGACGGTGGCAACGTGCATTTCTGCGGAATGCGCGGGGCGAAGATCATCATCGCCGATATCGACGCGGCCAAGGTCGAAGCGACCCGCCAGCGCCTGGGCGATACACCGGCCCGTGACGTCGAATGCCACGTCACCGACTGCAACCCGCTGCCGATTGCCGACGCGACCGCCACGCGGGTGGTGTCGACCGAGGTCATCGAGCACGTGGATGATCCGGCGCAGTTCCTCGCTGAACTGGTGCGCGTCGGTAAACCGGGCGCGCTGTACCTGCTGAGCGTCCCGCATCCAAGCTCGGAAGATCTGCAAAAAGATATCGCCGCGCCTGTGTATTTCCAGAAACCCAACCACATCCGCATCATCAGCGAAGAGCAGTTCAAGGCCATGGTCAGCGATGCCGGCCTGGAAGTGATCAGCCACAGCCAGTACGGATTCTACTGGTCGATGTGGATGCTGTTGTTCTGGGAAGCCAAGGTCGATTTCAGCAACCCTGACCATCCATTGCTCAACCATTGGGCGGACACCTGGCAAGCGATCCTGGCCTCGCCACGGGGCGCACAGATCAAGCAGGCGCTGGATGCGGTGGTCGCCAAGAGCCAGGTGATCATTGCGCGTAAACCCTGATCGAAGCGTTGTGGAAGCGACGGCCTGCAACGGGCCGTCCGGCACAGCCTTCGATGCCGTCCCGTCATCACAGGGCCGCTACTGCCTCCATAAATGGGGCATTACACCCACTCCACCGGGCGGTTACCACCAGGTTTGAGGAAAATCCCCCCCTCATCCTTTCTCTCGTTTGAAACATTAAGAAACATTGTGTTCATTCATCTGGGCTTTATCTTCTCCCTGAGGTAATGGCTCATTTGTTGCATTCCCTCTGGAGCCCCAATAACTGTCCTCGCGGGCATCATGGAGACGATGGCGCTGCCGGATTCGGCATGACGCGAGGGGTGAAAAATGAAACGCGCGCGACGCCACCATGCAGCTACATCGCCTCTCATGAGGAGCTTCTTATGAGTTCCATAATCAAGATTGGCATTGTTGACGATCACCCGCTGTTAAGGGATGGGGTCACAATGGCGCTGAAGAAAATAGCGGATTTTGAGGTGGTCGAGCAGGGCGGGTCCGCCGATGATGCCTTGGACATTGCCGCTCGTTTTGCTCCGAATGTGTTGCTGATGGATGTCAATATGCCGGGCGACAGCTTTGCTGCCGTGCGAGCGATTTCGGCCTCTTCGCCGGCCGTTAAAATTTTGATGCTGACGGTATCCGAGTCCATCGAGGACGCCTATTCCGCCCTCGAAGCGGGCGCGCAGGGATATGCGTTGAAAGGCATAAGCGGTCTTGAGCTTGTACAGGCCATCAGAAATGTTGCCGGGGGTGAAACCTTCATCACAACCAAACTGGCCAGCAAGCTGTTAAGCAATATCAGAAAGCACACGGGGGACAAGCAAAAGTTCGAGCTGACCCATCGTGAAGAACAGGTTATCCGGGAAGTATCGAAGGGCCTGACCAACCGCGAGGTTGCTATCAAGCTTGAGCTCTGCGAGAAGACCATCAAGCACTACATGACGAATGTCATGTACAAGCTACACGTTCGTAACCGCACGCAGGCGGTCGCAGCAGTGCTACGGCATTGGGAGGGTGACCATGTATCCAGCCTGTGCGGTGCTCTTCAACGCCGCGATTTGAATGACAACGGAAGCTGAATAACGAGCCATATGCGCTTGCGAGGACTTGAGCACAACGATCATTCGTGTCCAGGGCATCAGATTTTGAACTGCGCCCTGGCTTTGGTTCCGGCTTGGGGTGCCGATTCAATGATGAATACTCCTCCGAGGGATTCGACGCGATAGCGCATGCCGACAAGGCCCAGATGAGTTTTACCCCGACCTGGCACACTTGGTTTCTCGCTTGAAATGCCCACTCCCGCATCCTCGACTTGTACTTCCAGCAGCCCTTCGGTATGAGAGGCGCTGAGTTTTTGGCCTATGCCTCCTGCGTGAATATAGGCATTGTTCAACGCTTCCTGGGCGAAGCGGTAAATACCAATTTTAAGCGCGATCGGTACGTCGTCCGGAAGAGTATCAAGCGCCAGATCCACGCGCGTCTCGGTTCGCTCTTCGTGCCGCTCGGCAAGCAATACCAGTGCATCGTGCAGGGTCAGGTCATTGACTTCCGGAAGTGCCAGGCCGAGTGATATTTCCCGGACTTCGTTCAAAGCATCCTCACCGGCACGTTTGATCATTTCGAGGGCTTCTACATCGGCGACGCCTTGCGAATCTCCGAGCTCTTCAAGGCGAAGGAGAATGAGAGACAACAGCTGGGCAGGACCATCATGAAGATCTGCCCCGATCCGACGCAGGGTGAGTTCATTGATTCTGGAGAATTCGCGATTGGCCTTAGTGACTTTGCGCTGAAGGGCAGCATTGTTTGAGTGCAACCTGGCTTGCTCATTCATTCGCCATTTAAGTGCTGCTTCATGCTGTTTTATTATCTTGTCGTCACGCCGAACAATAAAAAACAACAGCAAAATCATCGCCGTTGTTGCAGTGCCAACAATTACCCATACTTTCTTGCGAACGTTATTGATCTCGCGCTGTAATGCTTCCGCGGTTTCGTAGAACTCGCCAACCGCAATAATCTTTCCAGTCCCCGCTTCGCGCAGTGGAGCAAAAATTTCATAGAGCGGAATATTCAGGCTTCGCTCAAAGGCATCCTCAATATCATCCACCGTATAACCTTCAAGATCATTGTCCAGCTCTGTATGGATCTTGCCCGCCAACGCCTGTGAGATTTCCTCTGTCGGAAAGGTTTTCCGGACCGTGGATTTGTCAGTGCTGTAGACAATCGTGCCGTCTGGAAACCAGATCTTCACCGAGACAACATGTGTACTGAGCGAGGTGCTGGACAGCAGGCGATCAATGGTCTGGATAGTTTCATCGGGGAGTTCTTTGGCAGTGGTTAATCCCTGGACGAAAGGTTCGAGAAAGTTCTGCATATAACGCGCGCCCGTCTCTGCCGCCGTTTGAACAGTTGCATCTTCGATGCTCTGGCTTACAAGGTTGCCAACGAACGTCATGGTCAAACCCAGAATGATTGTGGCGCAGATTACGAACTGGATTGAGCGGCTTAAATGGCGCAATTTCGCACCGGTGCCCTGTCTCCCTGACACCGCGCCACTGGACTTTTGGTCAGTGTCTGATTCGACCAAGGTCTGATCCGATTCGTTGACCAAGGTCTCGGAATTTGACTGGGCTTTCGTCTCTGTACACATCCGGGTAGCCCCTCAATACTCATTTTCAATGGAGTGTAAAGCTGGCGTTTGAAGTTGAAGGTGGGAGGCGTGATGAGTGTTTTAAAAAGATTCTCAAACAGTCTGGATAATCGCTACTTCCGGCAACAACAGCCGGGGGTTATGACCAATAGCGTGGGTTTCAATGATTTCCTGACTGCTTCACCGAACGTGTGGAATCCCTCTCCAATACATACTAGTCAACTCGTAGTCGATGCCAGCTTTCTCATGGACAAAAGGCTTGTTGATGAAGCCGCATGGACGCAGAACCGTGCCATCACCCTTCAGGAAGTCCCGGACCATGGTGAGCTTCGCGAGCCTGTTCCGGCCAATGACAGTTGCACCTTCTATTCAATCCGCGCTCATGGGCCGTCGCCTCCCTGAGGCGCAATACCTGCCTGTAGATACGGTTGTCATGGGGAATTGATCCTCAGTCGAGCACTGCTGATTGCACGCAATTTGGCAAGGGTTCGGTGCGCCCGTAGTACCAGGTCCCGTCGTTCAACTTTCGATTTTCATCTATGGGGTTCAGCACTAAACCACGCGTTTGCAGCCGGGTTTTATGCGCGTGGTTTCCTGATTGGTTAAGCATCGAGGAAACAGCCATGGCCAGCTTCATCAAGTCCGATCTCGAATTCATTCTCGAACAAATTTTCATCGCGGAACGGCATGCATCAGGCGCGAGTCTGGCTGACTTGCTGCAGAACGTAGAAGTACCCTTCGGCCTGCGCACCGTCTCCGGCATCGACAACAACCTGGCCAATCCCCAGTTCGGTGCCGCCGACAATTTCTTTCCGCGCATGACGACGCCGGTGTTCAATACCGCGCAGGTTCAGCCGGTCGGCTTCTTCGGTCCCACCGATCCTGGCGGAACCACGCCGACCTCCTATCTGCAAACCAGCGGTTTTGTCTTCGATTCGCAGCCGCGCACCATCAGCAACCTGATCGTGGACCAGACGGCCAACAATCCGGCGGCAGTCGCGGCCGCAGCGGCCAATCCGGATTCACAGCTCGTCACCAGTCCCGGCCTGGACGGCCTGTTCGGCACCGCCGACGATGTCTCCGTGTTCCAGATCCCCAATATCACGCCGGACGCGGCCCTGACCGTGCCGTTCAACCAGTGGATGACGTTCTTTGGCCAGTTCTTCGACCATGGCCTGGACCTCGTCACCAAGGGCGGTAGCGGCACAGTCTTCATTCCGTTGCAGCCCGACGATCCGCTTTTCGTGCCGGGCAGCCCGACCAACTTCATGGTGCTGACGCGCGCCACCAATCTGCCCGGCCCCGACGGCATCCTCGGCACCGCCGATGACATCCATGAGCAGAGCAACACTACCTCGCCGTTCGTCGACCAGAACCAGACCTACAGCTCGCATCCCTCGCATCAGGTTTTCCTGCGCGCCTATGAGCTCAATGCCGCCGGCGACCCGGTCGCCACCGGCAAGCTGATCACCAATCGTGACCTGGGCGTCGATGGGCATTTTGGCACCGCCGATGACGTTGAAATCGGCGGCATGGCCACCTGGGCAGTCGTCAAGGCCCAGGCCCGTGATCTGCTCGGCATCAACCTGACCGATGCGGATGTGTTCGATGTACCGCTGCTGGCGACCGATGAATACGGCAACTTCATCAAGGGCCCCAACGGCCTCCCGCAAGTCGTGATGAAGGGCGTGGACGGCATAGCCGGCACGGCCGATGACGTGCTCGTCGAGGGTAATCGGGCCGCGCCAATCAGCCTGACGAACGCCGTGCGCACCGGTCACCAGTTCCTCATCGACATCGCCCACAGCGCCGATCCGACCGGCGGCCTGACGGCTGACGCCGACACCGTCATTGGTGGCCCGCAAGCCCCCGGCACCTACGACAACGAGTTGCTGGACAAGCACTACATTGCTGGCGATGGCCGGGTCAACGAGAACATCGGCTTGACCACGGTGCACTCCATCTTCCACAGCGAGCACAACCGCCTGATTGACCAGACCAAGGAGACGGTACTGGCCTCCGCCGACCTCGATTTCCTGAACAAGTGGCTGATGCCCGACGCCCAACTGGCGGCGTTACCGGTGACGCCCGCCGACATCGCGGGCCTGCACTGGAACGGCGAACGGTTGTTCCAGGCCGCCAAGTTCGGCACCGAGATGCAATACCAGCACCTGGTGTTCGAGGAGTTCGCGCGCACCATCCAGCCGCAAGTGGACGTCTTCCTGGCGCCTATGGGCAATGACACCACCGTCAATCCGGCGATCGTCGCCGAGTTCGCGCACACGGTGTTTCGCTTCGGCCATTCGATGCTGCTGGAGACAGTCGATCGTTTCGACCCCAACTTCAACGTCGTCGGCGACGGCAATCCGGCTGACCCGGGCAATCAACAGACCGGCCTGATCGCCGCCTTCCTCAACCCGCTGGAGTTTGCTGCGAGCGGCCCCACTCCTGAGGAGGCGGCTGGCGCCATCGTGCGCGGCATCACGCGGCAAGTCGGCAACGAGATCGACGAGTTCGTCACTGACGCTCTGCGCAACAACCTGGTCGGCCTGCCGCTCGACCTGGCCGCGCTCAACCTGGCGCGCGGCCGCGAAGTCGGCATCCCGTCGCTGAACGAGGCGCGGCGCGAGTTCTACCACATGACCGGCGACAGCCAGTTGACCCCCTACACGAGTTGGGCTGATTTCGTGCAGCACATGAAGCACCCGGAATCGCTGATCAACTTCATCGCCGCCTACGGCACACATTCAACCATCACTGGTGCTACGACGCTGGCGGACAAGCGTGCCGCGGCCGCGGACCTCGTGCTCGGCGGTGCCACGGCGCCAGCTGATCGCCTGGACTTCCTGAACAGTACTGGTGCCTGGGGCAGCAATGCCGGCGCGGACGGTATTCTGCACACAGCAGATGATGTGACCACCACCGGCCTTGACTCCATCGATTTCTGGATCGGCGGGCTGGCCGAGGAGAAGATGCCCTTTGGCGGCCTGCTGGGTTCGAGCTTCAACTTCGTCTTCGAAACCCAATTGGAAAATCTGCAGAACGGCGACCGATTCTACTATCTGGCGCGTACTGCGGGACTCAACTTCGGCACTGAGCTTGAGAACAATTCGTTCGCCAATCTGGTGATGCTCAACAGCGACGCAACGCACCTGCCGGCTAACATCTTCCAGACGCCAGCCTTCATCCTGGAGGTCGACCCGACACATCAGTTCAACCCGAGTGTGGTGGCCGGCCCCGACGGTATCGTCGGCACGGTCGACGATCTGCCCGCCAACGCCGACCCCTTTGGCCCGTCGGACCACCCGATTGGCTCACCACGGATTGATCATTTCACGCCGCTGGTGATCCGCGACAACCCCGATACAGTGGGTCCGGATACCAACTACCTGCACTACACCGGCGGCGATACGGTCGTGCTTGGCGGCACGGCCGGCAACGACATCCTCATTGCCGGCGACTCGGACGACGACACCGTCTATGGCGACGCCGGCAACGACCGCCTCGACGGCGGCTACGGCAACGACAACGTCTTTGGCGGTGCCGGCGACGACATCATCACCGACATCGGCGGCAGCGACACCCTGCGCGGCGAGGACGGCAACGACGTCATCCAGGCCGGCAACTCGACCCTCGGCCTCAACAACCTGGTCTTCGGCGGCGCTGGCAAAGACTTCATCATCACCACCGAAGACATCACCATGACCTTCGCCGGCGCGGGCGACGATTTCATCCTCGGCGCCAAGGTCAATCTCGCGCCGACCGGCAACGAAGGCGACGACTGGATCGAGGGCGGCACCCAGGACGGTGCGCCCGGCGATAACATGAGCCCGACCTTGTCCGACGATGTACCCGGCAACGACATCTTCATCGGCACCGGCGGATTCGATGAAATGATCGGTGAGGGCGGCGACGACACCTTCGTCGCCAGCGATGCCCAGGACAAGATGGACGGCATGTCCGGGTTCGACTGGACCACCTACAAGAATGACAAGTACGGCGTGACCGTCGACATGGTCGTCCCGTTCTTCAGCCCCTATCACGCGGTGCCCGATGCGGCGGGCAATATCGTGGGCGCAGTGGCGCAATCGCCCGATGCGGTCTATGACAGGTTCGCGGAAGTGGAGGGCCTGTCGGGGTCGGCCTTCTCCGACTTCCTGCGCGGCGATGAACAAAACGCGGCCATCATCGCCAACATCACGGCCAGGGGCAGCGTCCTCACCAACTTCGATCTCGTCAGCGGCCTGCGGGCCTTCGTCGGCAGCGCCGGATTCGGTGCCGACGGTATCGGGGGCACGGCCGACGATCAGTTCGGCGCGGGCAACATCATCCTCGGCGGCGATGGCAGCGACATCATCGAAGGTCGTGGCGGCAGCGACCTCATAGACGGCGACAAGTGGCTCAACGTGCGCATCAGCGTGCGTCAGAACATCGATGGCACCGGGCCGGAAATCGCCACCTTCGACAGCATGACGCCAATGATCCCGCTCATGCTCAACGGCACCTACAATCCCGGCCAGCTCGTCGCCGTGCGTGAGATCCTGTCGGGCGCGGGCGGCTTCGACACCGTCAACTTCCTGGGCCCGATGGCGAACTACACAGTCGCCGTCAACGATAACGGCACTGCGCTCAATTTTGCCGACGATATCGTCACCGTGACCGACAATGTCGGCAAGGAAGAAACCGACCGTCTCACCCACATCGAGCGGCTGCAGTTCTCCGATCAGTCCATGGTCCTCGTGCCCGGGCTCAACGCCGAGCCGGTGGGCGCGCTGACGGTGGATAACACCGCACCGACCGTTGGCCAGATACTGACCGTGTCGGCGGCCGGCCTCACCGATGGCGACAACGCAGGCGGGGCGATCCACAACTCCATCAGTTACATATGGCAGTTTGAAGCGACACCGGGCTCGGGCGTCTTCGAGGACATCATCCTCGGCCCAGGCCGCATCGGTATCGGATTTACAAGAGCAGACGCTCCCACGCTCACGGTGACGGCGGATCTTGCCGGCCTGGCAGTGCGTGTCAAAGGCATCTATGCGGACGATCATGGCGTGACCGAGCAGGTATTCTCGGCACCGACCACGGCCGTAGTGGCCGGGGCGCCGGCCCCAGCAGCGGCACCTTCGCTGATCGATCCGCAAACCACGGCCCCCAGCAACGGTGTGCGTTACACGCAATCCGACCTGGCGTTCATCCTTGACCAGATCAAGATTGCGGAACATCACGCGGCAGGTGAGAACCTGAACTCGCTGCTGCCGAACATACGAGTGCCGTACGGTTTGCGCACGGTCGAAGGGACGGAAAACAACCTGCTCCATCCCGAGTTCGGTGCCGCCGATAACGTATTCCCGCGCCTGACCACGCCGGACTTCCGCCCGGCCGATGCCGGCACGAGCTACACCCAGACCAGCGGCCTGGTGATCGACTCGGCGCCGCGCACCATCAGTAACCTGATCGTCGACCAGACTGCGAACAACCCGGCGGCGGTTGCGGCCACCTTCGATCCCGGACTGGATGGCGTCCTCGGCACCGCTGACGATGTGCTCAAGGCCGGTGCCCAGGTGGTGACCGGAACTCGCACCGACGGCACGACGTTCGAGACCTTCTTCGATCCGAACGTGAGCCCCGACGCGGGCCTGACCGCGCCCTTCAACCAATGGATGACCTTCTTCGGGCAGTTTTTCGACCATGGCCTGGACCTCGTCACCAAGGGCGGCTCGGGCACCGTGTTCATTCCGTTGCAGCCCGATGACCCGTTGTTCGTGCCGGGTAGTCCGACCAACTTCATGGTGCTGACGCGCGCCACCAATCAACCCGGCCCCGATGGCGTTCTGGGCACCCCCGATGACATCCACGAGAACACCAACACCACTTCGCCGTTTGTCGACCAGAACCAGACCTACAGCTCGCATCCTTCGCACCAGGTGTTCCTGCGCGCCTATGAACTCAACGCAGCGGGCGATCCGGTGGCCACCGGCAAGTTGATCGAAAATCGTGATCTGGGCGCCGATGGCGTGTTCGGCTCTGCCGACGACGTCGAGATCGGCGGCATGGCCACCTGGAAGGTGGTCAAGGCGCAAGCCCATGATCTGCTCGGGATCAATCTCACGGATGCCGATTTCAACAACGTGCCATTGCTGGCGACCGACGCCTACGGCAATTTCATCAAGGGTCCGAACGGTTTTCCACAGGTGGTGATGTTGGGCCCGGACGGCATAGCCGGCACGGCCGACGATGTGCTCGTCGAAGGTAATCCGGCGGCGCCCATCAGCCTGGTCAACGCCGCGCGCACTGGCCATGCCTTCCTCAACGACATTGCGCACACCGCCGTTCCGGTGGACGACCAGACCGGCGCAGCGCTCCTGCCCGATGCGGACAATGTCATTGGCGGTACGCCTGCGCCGGGCTTCTACGACAACGAACTGCTGGACGCGCACTACATTGCCGGCGACGGTCGGGTCAACGAGAACATCGGCCTGACCACCGTCCATTCGATCTTCCACCATGAGCACAACCGCCTGGTCGATCACACCAAGGAGGTGGTCCTGGCGACAGCGGCAAGCGGCGATGTGTCGTTCCTCAACGAGTGGCTGCTGACGCCCGTCACTGCCGTTCCCGCCGACACCTCGACTCTGGACTGGAATGGCGAGCGCCTGTTCCAGACGGCGAAGTTCGGCACCGAGATGCAGTACCAGCACCTGGTGTTCGAGGAGTTCGCGCGGACCATCCAGCCGATGGTCGATCCCTTCTTCGCCCCGGGCCAGGTGTACGACACCGCGATCGATCCGAGCATCGTTGCCGAGTTCGCGCACACCGTGTATCGCTTCGGGCACTCGATGCTGCTGGAGCAGGTCGACCGGCTGGATCCGAACTTCGCCTCGAGCGATATCGGGCTGATCCAGGCCTTCCTCAATCCGCTCGAGTTCGCGGGCAGCGGCGCCACCCCGGAAGAGGCGGCCGGTGCCATCGTGCGCGGCGTGACCCGCCAGGTGGGCAACGAGATCGATGAGTTTGTCACCGAAGCCC
The DNA here is from genome assembly GCF_054668285.1 of Pseudomonas sp. S2_H10. Lineage (NCBI taxonomy): Bacteria > Pseudomonadati > Pseudomonadota > Gammaproteobacteria > Pseudomonadales > Pseudomonadaceae > Pseudomonas > Pseudomonas sp. S2_H10. The sequence goes on along the minus strand of NZ_CP162754.1, from coordinate 1,768,288 downwards.
TGCGCAACAACCTGCTCGGCCTGCCGCTCGACCTGCCGGCCATCAACCTGGCGCGCGGCCGCGATACCGGCGTTCCGTCCCTGAACGCGGCGCGGCGGGAGTTCTATGGGCCCACCGGCGACGCAGAGCTCAAGCCCTACACGAGCTGGGCCGATTTCGTGCAGCACATAAAGCACCCGGAATCGTTGATCAACTTCATCGCCGCCTACGGCACGCACTCGACCATCACCGGCGCCACCACGCTGGCGGACAAGCGCGCCGCGGCTGCGGACCTGGTGTTAGGCGGCGCGACCGCGCCGGCCGACCGCGTCGACTTCCTCAACAGCACGGGTGCCTGGGCCAGCAACGCTGGTGCGGACGGCGTGTTGCACACGGCAGACGATGTGACCATCACCGGCCTGGATGCCGTCGACTTCTGGGTTGGCGGGCTGGCCGAGGAGAAGATGCCCTTTGGCGGCATGCTCGGCTCGACCTTCAACTTCGTCTTCGAGAACCAGATGGAGAAACTCCAGGACGGTGACCGCTTCTACTATCTGGAACGCACCGCCTCGATGGACTTTGGCGCTGAATTGGAGAACAACACGTTTGCCAATCTGGTGATGGCCAATACCGACGCAACACACCTTTCGGCCAGGGTTTTCCTGACACCGGCCTACACCCTGGAGGTCAATCAGGCGCACCAGTACAACCCGAGTGTGATTGCCGGTCCCGACGGCATTGTCGGCACCGCCGACGATCTGCCGGCGAATGCCGATCCCTTTGGTCCGTCGGACCACCCGATTGGCTCACCGCGCACTGACTTCCTCACGCCGCTGGTGATCCGCGACAACCCCAACACAACGGGCCCGGATACCAACTACCTGCACTACACCGGCGCCGACACGGTCGTGCTGGGCGGCACGCCCGGCAATGACATTCTCATTGCCGGCGACTCGGACGACGACACGGTCTATGGCGATGCCGGTAACGATCGGATCGATGGCGGCTACGGCAACGACCAACTCTTTGGTGGTACCGGAGACGACATCATCACGGACATGGGCGGCGACGACGTCATCCACGGCGAGGACGGCAACGACGTCATCCAGGGCGGCAACGGCCTCAACCTGATCCTCGGCCAGGCCGGCCAGGACTTCATCATCACCGGCGAGGACGCGGCCGACACCAGCGGCGGCCTGGGCAACGACTTCATCCTCGGCAGCAAGGCGAACGAATTCGCGCGCGGCGGTGAGGGCGACGACTGGATCCAGGGTGGATCCGCCGATGGTGTTGCCGGCGACAACTTCGACCCGTTCGGCAACGACCCGATCAATGGCAACGACGTCTTCATGGGCGATGGCGGGCCGGACAACTTCGACGGGGAGGGCGGTGATGACATCATGATCGGCAGCCCCAGCGAGGCGGACCGTTTCATCGGGTTCTCCGGTTACGACTGGGCGGACTACAAGGATGATCCTGCCGGCGTGACCATGGGCCTCAACTCCAGGCTGCGCTTCTTCGATCAGCCGGCGGTGCCTGGTTCCAACGCGTCGATCCTGGCCCGGCTGGACTTGGTGGAAGGGCTGTCGGGGTCGGCCCACGCCGATTTCCTCAGCGGCGATGACTCCACTGCCGACTTGCTCGCCATCGCTGGCGCCAAGGGCAGCGTGCTCACCAACTTCGACCTCATCAGCGGACTGCGGGACTTGGTCGGTAGCGCGGGCAACGGCGCGGATGGTATCGCCGGCACCGCCGACGATAAGTTCGACGGCGGCAACATCATCCTGGGTGGCGCCGGCAGCGATTTCATCGAAGGCCGTGGCGGCGATGACCTCATCGACGGCGACAAGTGGCTCAACGTGCGCATCAGCGTGCGGCAGAACATCGATGGCAGCGGGCCGGAAATCGCGACCTTCGACAGCATGACGCCGCTGGTGCCGCTCATGATGAACGGCACCTACAACCCCGGCCAGCTCCAGATCGTGCGCGAAATCCTCACGGCGACCGGTCCCGCCTTCGACACGGCGCTGTTCTCCGGCAATCGGGTGGATTACACCGTGGTCGAAAATGCCAACGGTACCGTTACGGTCACCGACAGTGTCGCTGGCAGGGACGGCACCGACACCCTCAGCCATATCGAGCGTGTGCAGTTCTCTGACCAGTCGATCGTGCTTGGCGGTTTGAACTCCGGGCCAGTCGGTTCGCCGCGGATCGACGATCCCACACCCGCCACCGGCCAGGTGCTGACGGTATCGGCCGCAGACATCACGGATGCCGACAACACGGCGACCGGCGGCGCGATCACCGGCCCCATCAGTTACTTCTGGCAGTTCGAAGCGCGCCCGGGCTCGGGTGTCTTCGAAGACATCACCTTCTTTGCCGCCGGCGAGGTCGCGCGCGCGGAAGGCACGACCGTCACGGTGGGCTCTGAACTCAGGATCGCACCACCGGCGACCCTCATTGGCGCCGTACCGGCAATCCCGGAACTCGTCGTGGCAGCCGGGCTGGCCCTGCGCGTCAGGGCGGTCTACAAGGACGCCAATGGTGTGCTGGAAGAGGTGTTCTCGGCGCCGACCGCACCGATCACGGCGGCCGGCACCGGCACCGTCAATGTCCTGCCGATTGGAACGATACTGATCAGCGATACGACCCCCGCGAAAGACTCGGGCCTGACCGCCACGGATGCGTTCACCGACGCCAACGGAACCACGACCTCGGTGATTGCCCATCAGTGGCAAATGGGCAGCGGTGCGATCTTCACCGACATCGCCGGCGCGACGGGCACGACCTTCACGCCCGGCCAGGCGCAGGTCGGTCAGCAACTGCGTGTCGTCGCGACGTACACCGATGACCTCGGCACACTTGAGCGAGTCATCTCTGCCGCAACGTTCGTGGTCAGTGATGTGTTTGTCGGTACCGCCGGTGTCGATGTATGGACCGGCACGGCAGGGGACGACGTGGCCAGCGCAGGTGCTGGCAACGACATCCTGAGCGGCTTGGGCGGTAACGACATCCTCCATGGTGACGCGGGCAACGACTTCCTCATTGGCGGTACGGGTAATGACCAGATGCTGGGCGGAACCGGCAACGATACCTACCGCGTCGATTCAGTCGGGGACGTGGTGACCGAGTTGGCCGGCGAGGGTGCGGATTCCGTACAGACCACGCTGGGCAGCTACACACTGGGCGCCAATGTCGAGCACATGATCTTCATCGGAACCGGCAACTTCACCGGCAACGGTAACGCGTTGAACAACGTCATCACCGGCGGGGTGGGTAATGACACCCTCAACGGCGCTGACGGCAACGACACACTGATAGGTGCCGCCGGCAACGACTTCCTCAATGGCGGTGCGGGCAATGACCGGATGGTCGGTGGCGCCGGCAACGACACCTTCCGCGTCGATTCGAGCGGGGACCTGGTGACCGAGGTGGCAGGTGAAGGTGCGGATTCCGTACAGACGACACTCAATAGCTACACATTGGGTGCCAACGTCGAGCACATGATCTTCACCGGAACCGGCAACTTCACCGGCAACGGCAACGCGTTGAACAACATCATCACCGGCGGGGTGGGTAATGACACCCTCAGCGGCGCTGACGGCAACGACACCTTGCTCGGTGGAACCGGCAACGACTTCCTCAATGGTGGTGCGGGCAATGACCGGATGGTCGGTGGCGTCGGCAACGACACCTTCCGCGTCGACTCGACCGGGGACCTGGTGACCGAGGTGGCGGGTGAGGGTGCGGACTCCGTACAGACGACACTCAACAGCTACACCCTGGGTGCCAACGTCGAGCACTTGATCTTCACCGGCGTCGGCAACTTCACCGGCAACGGCAACGCGTCGAACAACGTCATGACCGGCGGGGCGGGTAATGACACCCTCAGCGGCGCTGACGGCAACGACACCTTGCTCGGAGGAGCCGGCAACGACTTCCTCATTGGCGGTGCGGGCAATGACCGGATGGTCGGTGGCGTCGGCGGCGACACCTTCAACGTCAATTCAACCGGGGATCTGGTGACCGAGGTGGCAGGTGAAGGTGAGGACTCCGTGCAGACGACACTCAACAGCTACACCCTGGGTGCCAACGTCGAGCATATGATCTTCACCGGCGTCGGCAACTTCGTCGGTACCGGCAACGCGTCGAACAACGTCATCACCGGCGGGGTGGGTAATGACACTCTCAACGGCGCTAGCGGCGGCGACACCTTGCTGGGCGGTGCAGGCAACGACATCCTCGATGGTGGTGCCGGCAACGACGCCATGACGGGTGGTGCCGGCAACGACACGATGTTTGCCAGCACTGGCGACGATGTCTTCGTGTTCGCAGCGGCCTTCGGCAACGATCGGATCATCGGCTTTGATACCGATGCGGCGGGAGGCCAGGACCTGCTCAATATCGCCGGTCTGAACATCACGGCAGCGACGTTCAACAGCAGTGTCAACGTCGTCGATCTCGGTGCGGATACGTTGCTCAACTTCGGCGCTGATTCCATCACCCTGGTCGGTGTGGCCGACGCAACAACCGTCACTGCCTCGGACTTCATTCTGGCCTCTTGAGGTCCTGGCAAGTCCTGTCGCAGGGAGCGTGCACAGCAGAGGGGAGGGCAATGGATGCCCTCCCTTTCTCATTCCATTCAATTGCTGGAACCGAGCGTCTGGTGCACGTCGCACTCGGCTGCGGCTGCGTTGATTATAAGTTGGCGTAATACTTCGAATAACTAATAGAAAATTGACTAATCATGGTCCCGGAACGAAAAATCATCCCCAGACCGACGCCGTCAGAGCGCCGCGGATTTGCCGTTTCTCTCCTGCCAGAAAAATAACCAAAGGAGTCCCGACCCATGAAGCCTCCCGCTTCGTCCCAGCCGCGCCGTGCGGCAGCCGCTGCCTTCATCGGCACCATGATCGAATGGTACGACTTTTACATTTACGCCACCGCTGCCGCGCTGGTGTTCGGCGCGCTGTTCTTCCCCTCCGACGACAAACTGTTCAGCACCATGGCCGCGTTCGGCACCTTCGCCGTGGGTTTCTTTGCGCGGCCGTTGGGCGGAATCGTCTTCGGTCATATCGGCGACCGCATCGGCCGCAAGAAGTCGCTGATCATCACCTTGTTGATGATGGGCGTGGTCACGGTGTGCATCGGCTTGCTGCCGACCTACGCACAGATCGGGGCCGCAGCGCCGGTGTTGCTGATTCTGTTGCGCATCGTCCAGGGCATCGCCGTGGGTGGCGAGTGGGGCGGGGCGGTGTTGATGGCCGGCGAGCATGCGCCGAAAGGCCGACGCAACTTCTTCGCCTCGTTTGCGCAATTGGGCAGCCCGGCGGGTTTGATCCTCTCGCTGCTGGCCTTCAGCGCCGTCACCCGCCTGCCGGAAGAAGACCTGATGAGCTGGGGCTGGCGCCTGCCGTTCCTCGCCAGTTCGCTGTTGCTGCTGGTGGGCCTGGCGATTCGCCTGGGGGTCAATGAGTCGCCGGAGTTTCTTGCCAGCCGCGAACTGGCCAGCAAAAACAAACGCAAGGAGCAGGCGCCGGTCATGGAAGTGCTGCGCACCGCGTGGCGTCCGCTGCTGTTGTGCATCGGCGCCAACACGCTGGGGATTGCCGGGGTGTATTTCACCAACACCTTCATGATCGCCTACACCACCCAGCAACTTGCGCTGCCACGCTCGCTGATCCTGGAGTGCCTGTTCTTCGTCGCGATCATCCAGTTCTGCATTCAGCCGCTGGCGGCCTGGGTTGCCGAAAAGATCGGTGCAACCCGCTTCCTGTGCCTTGTGTCGCTGCTGGCCATGGCCTCGCCATACCCGATGTTCGTGCTGGTCAGCTCGGCCCAGGCACCGCTGATCATCCTCGGCATTGCCCTGGCGGTGGTGTGCATGGCGTCGTTCTACGCGGTGATCGCCGGCTACGTCAGCGGCATGTTCGAGACCCGCGTTCGCTACACCGCGATTTCCCTGGCGTATCAGATTTGCGGCGCCGTGGCCGGTGGCCTGACGCCGTTGATTGGCACGATGCTGGCGCACAGGTTTGCCGGCCAATGGTGGCCGATGGCGGTGTTCTACAGCCTGATCGCCGCGACTTCGCTGGTCTGCGTATTGTCCCTTGCCCGTCGCCATGCCAGCGCTGAACGCGTTGAGCTAGCCACCCATTGACCCTGTAGGAGCCGGCTTGCTGGCGATTGCGGCGGAACAATTGTCATCGATGTCGCCTGACAAACCGCTATCGCCAGCAAGCCGGCTCCTACAAAGATCGTCGTTTCTAATTTGCAGGAGAAACTCATGTTGAAGATTAATGGCGAACGCCTCTGGGCGAGTCTGATGGCAATGGCCGAAATCGGCGCCACCGCCCGAGGCGGCAGTTGCCGCCTGGCCCTGAGCGATGAGGACAAGGCCGGTCGCGAGCTGTTTGCCCACTGGTGCCGCGAAGCCGGCATGACCCTGAGCGTCGATGCCATCGGTAACCTGTTCGCCCGCCGCGCCGGCACCGATCCGGACGCTGCGCCGGTGATGATGGGCAGCCACCTCGACACCCAGCCCGAAGGCGGACGGTTCGATGGCGTGTACGGCGTGCTCGCCGGCCTGGAAGTGGTGCGCTGCCTCAACGATCTGGGGATCCAGACCCGCAAGCCGCTGGAAGTGGCGGTGTGGACCAACGAAGAAGGCGCACGCTTCACCCCGGCCATGTTCGGTTCGGCGGTGTTCACCGGCATCATGGCGCTGGACGCCGCGCTGGCGGTGCGCGACATCGACGGCATCAGCGTCGCCGAGGCGCTGCAACGCAGCGGTTATGCCGGCGAGCGTCCGCTGGGTGGCGCGGTGGATGCCTACTTTGAAGCGCACATCGAGCAAGGGCCGATCCTCGAAGACAACGCCAAGAGCATCGGCGTGGTCAGCGGCGGCCAGGCGATTCGCTGGCTCGACGTGCGGGTCGAAGGCATGGCGGCCCACGCTGGTACGACGCCGATGCCGCTGCGCAAGGATGCCTTGTACGGCGTGGCGCAGATGATCGAGGCCATCGAAGACCTGGCGGCGGACTTCGCCCCCGAAGGCCTGACCACGGTCGGTGAATTGAGCATCAACAAATCGTCGCGCAATACCATTCCGGGGCTGGTGAATTTTACCGTCGACCTGCGTCATCACCGTGATGAAACCATCGAGGCGATGGAGCAACAGGTCCGTGCGCGGCTTCAGGCGATCGCCGACGCTCGCGGTTTGAAACTGGCGATCACCCCGCACTGGATCAGCCCGGCGACACCCTTCGACGCTGACTGCGTGGCAGCGGTGCAACAGGCCGTGGACGGGCTGGGCTACGCTCAGCAGTCGATCGTCAGCGGTGCCGGGCATGACGCGATCCACCTGGCACGGTTCTGCCCGACGGCAATGGTGTTTATCCCTTGCGTGGGTGGCCTGAGCCACAACGAAGCTGAAGACGTGCTGCCTGAAGATGTGCGGCAGGGTACGGATGTGCTGCTTAACGCGGTGCTGGCCCGCGCATTAATCGTTGAATAAACACAATTCCCATGTGGGAGCGAGCCTGCTCGCGATTGCGGTGGATCAGTCGCCATCAATATTGAATGTGCTGCCCTCATCGCGAGCAGGCTCGCTCCCACACAGACAGGTATTCTCTCCATGCGCAGTTTTTTCCACCCCGAACAATTGCTCCACCACCCACGCAGCTACTACTCCCGTGGCCAGATGCGCACGCCGCAGGAAGTGCCGGAGCGTGCGCAGCGTCTGGTGCAGGCGTCTCACGCATTGGGTTTCAAGGTCGAGCAGCCGGCCGATGCCGGGCTCGATCCGCTGCTGGCGGTGCACGGCGCGCCGTACCTGGCGTTCCTGCAGGAAGCCCATCAGCGCTGGAAAGAGATCCCCGAAGACTGGGGCGACGAGGTCATGTCGAACATCTTCGTGCGTGAACCCAATGCCCTTCGCGGGATTCTCGCCCAGGCGGCGCGCTATCTGGCCGATGGCAGTTGCCCGGTGGGCGAGCAGACCTGGCGTTCGGCCTACTGGTCGGCGCAAAGCGCCATCGCCGGTGCCCGGGCGTTGCTCGATGGCGAGCCCGCAGCCTATGCCCTGTGCCGTCCGCCCGGCCACCACGCCCGGGCCGAAGCGGCGGGTGGTTTCTGTTATGTGAACAACGCGGCGGTGGCGGCCCAGGTATTGCGCGGCGGTTTTGCGCGGGTGGCGGTGCTCGATACCGACATGCATCACGGGCAAGGGATCCAGGAGATTTTCTACGATCGTGATGACGTGCTCTACGTTTCCGTGCACGGCGATCCGACCAACTTCTATCCGGGGGTCGCAGGCTTCGCCGAAGAGCGCGGTGCCGGGGCGGGTGAGGGTTTCAACCTGAACTTGCCGATGGCCCATGGTGCCAGCGAGGCGGATTTCCTCGGGCAACTGGATGTAGCGTTGAAGGCAGTAACGGACTTCGGTGCCGAGGTGCTGGTGCTGTCCCTGGGCTTCGATATTTTCGAACTGGACCCGCAAAGCAAAGTGGCAGTGACGCGCGAAGGGTTCGGCTTGCTCGGTGAGCGGATTCGCAGCCTGGGGTTGCCGTGCCTGATCGTGCAGGAGGGCGGGTATCACCTGGAGAGTCTGGAGGATAATGCCAAGGCATTTTTTGTGAATGCCGAGGTGTGGCAGCTCTGAGTTAATTGCTGTCCGGGATACCGCCATCGCTGGCAAGCCAGCTCCCACAGGTTTCGCGTCGTCCACATATCTGCGGTTCTGCTCGGACACTGTGGGAGCTGGCTTGCCAGCGATGAACGATAACGCGGTCTGTAAGTGCCCTACGGCACTTGCCATAGCCCTTACGTTAACGTAAAGATTGCGGCAGGGCGCCGACGTATGAAGGCGCAGGGCGGACGACCCGGAGCGCTTGATGACGCTAATAAAAACCAACTCCCCCAAACTGCATCGCGAAGCCCGGCTGGCCCGGGAAAAGCTGCACCTGGAAGGCGAAGTGCCGGATGGCGTCCTGCGTGCGGAAATCGATGCCTCGTGGCGCCGCAGCCTCAGCCATGGCGTGCATTTCAACGCCAAGCACGAGCTGGCGCTGGAATCGAGCGCCAGCCTCGACCTGTTGCTGTCCAGCAATCGCCTGCTGATCGACGCCGCGTTGCCGGCCATCGATTACCTGGCCGAGCGTCAGGGCAAGGAAGGGCTGATCATCCTCGCCAACTCCGACGCCACCATCCTCGCCGTCGAAGGCCGCGCCGACCGCCTCAAGGGCAGCGGCCTGCAGGACATCACCCTCGGCGCCTGCTGGAGCGAAGCGGTTCGCGGCACCAACGCCCTCGGCACCGCGCTGGTGGAAGCCCGGCCGACCCTGATCGATTGCGGCGAACATTACCTGGACCGCCTCAGTGATTTCTCCTGCACCTCGGTGCCGATCCATTGCCCCCAGGGCGACATCCTCGGCGTCCTCGACCTGACCCGCGAAGGCCCCCTCGGCCGCGCCCACGACAGCACTGCGTTGCTGGCGATGGCGGTCAGCCAGATCGAAAGCCGCGTCTTTAACTCAAGCTACCCGGACGAAATCGTCCTCGCGTTCCACAGCCGCAGGCAATACCTGGAGTCCCCGTGGCAAGGCCTGCTGGCCGTGAGCCTTGGCGGACAGATCCTCGCGGTCAGCGCCCAGGCCTGTCAGTTGCTTCACGCCGAACGCTCGGCCCTGGTCGGGCGGCGCTGCGAGGAGTTTCTCGGCGTCGATGGCCTGCAGTTGCTGGCGCGTCTGCATCAGGGCGGTGTCGGCAGCCTGCAAACCGCCAAAGGCGAATTCTTCTACAAGACCCTGCGCGCGCCGCAGCGCTCGATCAACGTCAGCAGCCCACCACGCACAACCGCGAAACCGGCCAAGGCGCAACCGGATCTGGAAGCGCTCGCCGGCAGCAATACCCGCTACGCCCGTGCCTTGCGCATGGCCCGTCAAGGCCTGGCCAATGAATTGCCGGTCTTGTTGCTGGGTGAAACCGGCACCGGTAAAGAGGTCATCGCCCGTGCCCTGCACATGGCCGGAGCGCGCTGCGACAAACCCTTCGTGGCGGTGAACTGTGCGGCCATTCCCGAAGGCCTGATCGAGTCCGAACTGTTCGGCTATCGCGAAGGCGCATTCACCGGTTCACGCCGTGGCGGCATGGTCGGGCGCCTGCAGCAGGCCCATGGCGGCACCTTGTTCCTCGATGAAATCGGCGACATGCCCCTGGCCTTGCAGGCCCGGCTGTTGCGCGTACTGCAGGATCGCAAGGTCGCGCCGCTGGGCGCCGGCGAAGAGCAGGACATCGACGTCGCGCTGATCTGCGCCACCCACCGCGACCTCAAGCGTCTGGTGGAAGAAAAACACTTTCGCGAAGACCTCTTCTACCGGGTCAACGGCATCAGCGTGATGCTCCCGGCCCTGCGCGAACGCGAGGATTTCAGCGCACTGGTCACTCGCATGCTGACGACACTGGGCGCACCCACCGTGGTCCTGCACGACGATCTGAATCGCTTGCTCGGCGGTTATCACTGGCCCGGCAACATCCGCCAACTGGAGATGGTCCTGCGCACCGCGCTGGCCATGCGCGAACCGGGTGACACCGTGCTGACCCTCGACCACTTGCCCGACAGCATGCTCGACGAATTGACCGCCAGCGAACGGCCTCAGTCCGGCAGCATCCGGGAAAACGAACTGGAGTTGATCCGTCAGTCCCTGGACACGCACCAGGGCAACGTTTCGGCCGCCGCCGACGCCCTGGGCATCAGCCGCGCGACCCTGTATCGCAAGCTCAAACAGTTGCGTTCGTGATGCAGCGCCTGATCGTTCGGCTGATCGACAGCCAGAACCCCGAGGCCCTGCAAGCGTCGCTGCGCTGGCTGTACAGCTTTGTGCGCCCCCATCGCCTGGCGATTGCCGGGCTGCTGGGCCTGTCGGTCTGCGCTTCGGCGCTGGTGTTGGTGCAGCCGTGGCTGACCAAACTGTTGATCGACGACGGCCTGCTGGCGCGCGACTTCCCGATGCTGGTGTTGATCGCCGGCCTGATGATCGTCGCCGGGCTGCTGGGCACGGCGCTTTCAGGCATCAACCGCTACCTGCACACGCGCCTCTCCGGGCGCATGCTGTTTGCCCTGCGTGATGACCTGTACCGGCATTTGCAAACCCTGTCGCCGGGCTTCTACGGCCAGCGGCGCATCGGCGACCTGATGTCGCGCCTCGATGGCGACGTCGCGGAAATCCAGCGCTTTGCCGTGGACTCGCTGTTCTCGGCGGTGTCGAGTGTGATCGGCCTGGTGGTGGCCGTGGCGATGCTGCTGACCTTGTCCTGGAAGTTATCGCTGTTGGCCCTGGTGCTGATTCCCCTCGATGTCCTCTGGCTGCGCTGGATGCGGCGCAAGGTCGAGCGCGATGTGCGGCAGTTGCGCGAGCGTTCGGCGGACATGTCGTCATTCATGGTCGAGACGCTGCCGGTGATGAAGTTCATCCAGTCCGCCGGCCAGCAACAGCGCGAAGCGCGGCGCCTCGAGACGCTGGGGCAGGGCTACATGAGCCAGTTGCTGCGCCTGCAGGTCACCGAGTTTTTCACCCAGGCCGTGCCCGGTACCCTGACCTCGCTGTCCCGGGCCTGCGCATTCTTGATCGGCGGTTACTGGGTGGTGCAGGGCACCTGGCAGCTGGGCGCCCTGATTGCGTTTTCCACTTATCTGGGTATGGCCGTGGGGCCGGTGCAGAGCTTGCTCGGGCTCTACGTTGCGATCCAGCGGATGACCGTCAGCCTCGGCCGGGTCATGGAGTTGCGTGGCGAACATCCGACCGTGTTGACACCCGCCACGCCACGGGCGATGCCCACTGGCGGCGATCTGTGGTTCGACAACGTGCATTTTGCCCATCCCGGCCGCCAATCGACCCTGCGCGGCATCGAAGCGCGGATTCCCTACGGTCTGAAAGTGGCCCTCAGCGGCGGCTCGGGCGAGGGTAAATCGACCCTGATCGATCTGCTGCAACGGCATCACGATCCACAATCGGGCCGGGTCCTGCTGGGCGACGTCGATCTGCGCGAACTGGATCTGTTCCAGCTGCGTCGACGCATTGCCATCGTCAGCCAGGACATCGTGCTGTTTCGCGGCAGCCTCGCCGACAACCTGGCCTATGCCGTGCCGGACGCCAGCCGCGAGGCGATTGCCGAAGTGGCGCGGCTGGCGCAACTCGACAGCCTGATCGAATCCTTGCCCGAAGGTCTCGACAGTCCGCTGGGTGAGCGCGGCCAGCAGTTGTCCGGCGGGCAAAAGCAGCGCATCGCGATTGCCCGGGCGCTGCTGCAGGACCCTCTGATCCTGGTGCTCGATGAAGCCACTTCCGCGGTGGATGAGGCCACCGAGCGCGAAGTCATCGACGCCATCGACCGCCTGTTTGCCGGACGCACACGCATCCTGATCAGCCATCGTCCTTCAACCCTGGCCGATGCCGATCTGCGTTTTGAATTGCTCGACGGCGTACTGACCTCGAAAGCGGTGCCGCATGAAGCCTGAGCTGCGCATTGGTGTGGTGGACAGCGGCCATTCGGCGGCACAGCGGGTGCAGGTGATTGCCGGTCGGCGCTTTTCATTGCTTGAAGACGGCCTGGCTGAGGGCGAGTTGCGCGACGATCCGCTGGGGCATGGCAGCGCGGTGATCGAGGCGATCGGCCGGCGCGCACCCTCGGCGCTGTTTTGCGTCGCCCAGGTGTTCGACCAGCGCGGCGTCACCAGCGCCTTGCAGATCGCCACGGCGATTGACTGGCTGGTGGCGCAGGACGTGCGACTGATCAATTTGAGCCTTGGCCTGCGCCAGGATCGCAGCCTGTTGCGCGCGGCCTGTGCAGCGGCGGTGGCGCGGGGCGTGCTGCTGTGCGCGTCGAGCCCGGCCCAGGGCGAAGGGGTGTTTCCGGCGAACTATCCGCAGGTGTTGCGGGTGACCGGCGATGCGCGCTGCGCCGAGCAGGAATGGTCGTGGCTCAACAGCGCCCAGGCGGATTTCGCTGCGTGTGTGCATGGCACCTACCCGGGGCAATCCGGGGCGAGCCTCGGTTGTGCCGCCTTGAGCGGGCACATCGCCGGGTTCCTCGCCGAACAGCCTGACGCCAGCAATGCGCAAGTCATCGAGTGGTTGCGCGAACATGCGCGTTACCGTGGCCCGGAACGGCGTTTCGGGCCATGACCGACATCGTCATTCTGGGTGCCGGACCGGCCGGTGCCGCGGTCGCGTTGGGGTTGCGGCGGCTGGGCCACGGCGTCACGCTGATCAGCGAATGGCGCCGGTTTGCAGCGCTCGAAGGCGTCTCGGTGCGGGTACTGGAGGCCTTGCGCAGCGCCGGCCTGCAGCACGCACTGGCGGATGCGACGTTACCCTCCCAGCGCCAGGTTTCATGGAATGGCCAGCAGCATGCGCAGAACATTGAATACTTGCTCGACCGACCGGTGTTTGACCGCGGCCTGCGCGAGGATTTGCGCCTGGCGGGGGTTGAACTGATCGAAGGCCGGGTGCTCACGGTTCACTCATCGGCCACTGGTCATCGCATCGAAATCGACGGACGCGAACCGTTGCTCGCTGAATTTCTCGTCGAGGCCCGTGGCAGGCAGGCCCCCGCTATCGGCAAGGGTTTGCGCGGCCCCGAGACGGTCAGCCTGCTCAATCGCTGGCAGGGCTCGCCGGGCGATACCGCCAGTGCCGTGGAAAGCCTCGAGGACGGCTGGGCATGGATGGCGCGGCGCGCCGACGGCCAGTGCTACTGGCAATGGACGGTGGACGTGGCCAGTGCCGGCTTGCCGGGCAAGGCGCAATTGCTCGATTACTGCCGGCAGCGGCGCCAGGGATCTCGTCTTGCCGAGGCATTCTTTGCTGGTGAAGAGGAAGCGGATCTACAACTGCACGCTCGCAGCAGCACGGCGATTCTGAGCCCGCAGGTGTGTGGCGACAACTGGATCCGGGTTGGTGATGCGGCAATGGCCGTCGACCCGCTGTCGGGCAATGGCATCTTTCAGTCGTTGTCGTCGGCGTTGCAGGCGCCGGCGGTGATCAACACGCTGTTGTGCAAGCCCGAACGCGCGGCTCTGGCCCAGCGTTTCCACCAGCAACGGGTTGAGCAGTTGTTTTTGCGTTTTGCGCGGATCGGCCGGGATTTTTATGCCGATGAGCAGCGCTGGCTGGATCAGCCGTTCTGGCAGGCACGACGGAACTGGCCGGATGCCGAGGTGGCCCATGCCGAGGCGGATTTTGCAGCCCTGAAAATCGAACGGGCGCCGGTGCTGCGTGACGGTTTTGTCGATGAGGCCGAGGTGGTGATTACGTCGGATCAGCCGTTGGGCATCTGGCATGTGCAGGGGGTTGAGCTGGCGCCGTTGTTGCGACGCTTGCGTAGCGAACCGGCGGAGCAGGCGTTGGCCGGTTTGACGGTTGAGCAGGGGCGGATGGTTCGCAGCTGGTTGCTGGGTCAGGGTTTCAAACCCTGAATGAAGAACGTCCGGATCCGGCGAAAAGCCTGTTCTCCCAGCGTAAAGCATCGTAATTTACGCGCCATAACGACAAGGAATTTTGGGGTGTAAGTGGGAGCTTATCGTCTGCTGTTGGCCGTTCTGGTGGCCGTTTCTCATATGGGCAAGACGTTCATGGGGCTAAACCCCGGCGTGATTGCCGTGATTTCCTTCCTGATCATCAGCGGTTTCGTGATGACCTCGCTGATCGAGCGCAACTACAAGACGCCGGAGAAAGTCGGCCTGTTCTACCTGGACCGCGCCCTGCGGCTTTACCCTCAATTCCTGTTCTACTTCGCAGTTTCCTGTGCGGTGATCTATTTCCTGCTGCCCGGTACGCCTCAAGCCGCCGAGCTGACGCTGCGCAACATCGCCGCAAGCCTGACCATCGTGCCCCTCGGCTTCTACATGTTCGGAGCGGCGGGTTCGTGGATCTTGCCGCCGGCCTGGTCCCTGGGGCTTGAGATGTGCTTCTACCTGTTGATCCCTTTCCTGATCATCTACAGGGCGCGGGGCGTTGCGTTTGCTCTGTCCGTCGTCGTCTTCATGGCCGCGTGCCTGGGTTTCATCAACGCCGACCTTTACGGCTACCGGCTATTGCCGGGCGTGCTGTTCATGTTCCTGTGCGGCAGCTACCTGTACAAAGCGCGGCCGAAGGGTCTGGCGATCGCTGCCGGCACCGCCTTGTCGGCGGCCCTGATGTTTGCGGCCATCATGGCGGGATGGATAGAGCGCCGGCCGTTCAATGCCGAAGTGACCCTCGGCATAGCGCTGGGCGTACCCGCCGTGTACCTGCTGACAAAGCTCAGGTTTCACCGGATTGACGAGTTCCTCGGCAATATCAGCTACGGCGTATTCCTGAATCACTATGTGGTGATGTACTTCCTGCACGCTATCTGGTCGGTTGCCTACGATGGGGCCATTGTTGCAACAGTGCTGGCCCTGTCGTTGCTGCTCAGCGGCGTTTCGTACTGCTGCGTCGAACGGCCGGCCCTGAAGCTTCGTCACGGGCTTCGGGCCGGCGCCTTCGCGGGCAAGCCCGCGATGGCGACCTGAAGGACGCTACAAATCACAACTTGATCAACACCGACTTCAACTCGGTGTAATGCTCGATCGCCGCATACCCCATCTCCCGCCCGACCCCGGACATCTTGTAGCCGCCGAACGGCAGCGCCGGGTCCAGGGCGCTGTGGCAGTTGACCCACACCGACCCTGACTTGATTCGCGGAATCATCCGGTGCACCGCCGCCAGGTCATTCGACCAGATGCTCGCGCCCAATCCATACGGACTGTCGTTCGCCATGCGCAGCGCATCGGCCTCATCATCGAATGGAATCGCCACCAGCACCGGCCCGAAGATTTCCTCCTGCACCAGCGAGTGCTTCTGATCGACGTCGACGATCACCGTCGGCTTGACGAAGAACCCCGGACCGAACTGCTCGCCACCGCAGGCGATGGTCGCGCCGCTTTCCCGACCCTTTTCGATGTAGCCGTAGACGCGCTCCTGCTGGCGCGCCGAGATCAGCGGGCCCATGTCGACGCTCGGGTCCAGGCCGTTGCCGAGTTTCATCGCGTTGGCGATGTCGCTGATGTCCGCCACCACATTGTCGAAATGCTTGCGCTGCACATACAACCTGGAACCTGCGCAGCAGACCTGGCCCTGATTGAAGAAAATCGCGCTGGCAGCCCCGGCCGCGGCGGTTTTCAGGTCGGCGTCGGCCATGACGATGGTCGGTGATTTGCCACCCAGCTCCAGGGTGACCCGGGTCATGGAGTCCATGGCGATCTTGCCGATCTGCTTACCCACCGCCGTGGAGCCGGTGAAGGTCAGCTTGTCCACCAGCGGGTTGTGGGTCAGGGCCGAGCCCGCGGTGATGCCGGTGCCGGTGACCACGTTGAACACACCTTCCGGATACCCGGCTTCCAGCACCAGCTCGGCGAGTTTCAGGGCGGTCAGCGGGGTTTCGTCGGCGGGCTTGAGCACCACGGTGCAACCGGTGGCCAGGGCCGGACCGAGTTTCCAGCAGGCCAGCAACAGCGGGAAGTTCCAGGCGACGATGGCACCGACCACGCCCACCGCTTCACGACGGATGAAACTGTGGAACTGGTCGTTGGGCATCAGCGGTGCCGACACGTCAACCGTGGAGCCTTCGATCTTGGTCGCCCAACCGGCCATGTAGCGCAGGAAGTCGATGGCCAGTTGCACGTCCATCACCTGGGCCACCGCCGCGCTTTTACCGTTGTTCAGGCATTCCAGCTGCGCCAGCAGCTCGGCGTCGCGCTGCATCAGGTCGGCGAGTTTCCACAGCAGGTTCTGCCGCTCCCGGGGACGGGTGCGGGTCCAGGCCGAATCGTCGAACGCCTGGCGGGCGGCGAGCACCGCGCGATCGACATCCTCCGGCGTTGCCCGTGGCACCACGCACAACACCTCACCGGTGGCCGGGTTGTGCAGGGGCATGGTCTGGCCGTCGGCGGCCTCGACCCAGTCACCACCGATCAGCATGCGCGGGGCGCGCTGGATGAATGCCGAAGTGGCGGGAAGCAGGTTTGGGAGCG
This sequence comes from Pseudomonas sp. S2_H10, assembly GCF_054668285.1. Classification (NCBI taxonomy): domain Bacteria; kingdom Pseudomonadati; phylum Pseudomonadota; class Gammaproteobacteria; order Pseudomonadales; family Pseudomonadaceae; genus Pseudomonas; species Pseudomonas sp. S2_H10. The sequence continues at coordinate 1,751,256 of NZ_CP162754.1, read as the reverse complement.
ACATGATGAAACCTCGTCTTGTTCGTGTGGCGAGGTCATTCGCAATGGCTGTGCCAGTTGTTGATTTTTTTTGTTTCGAGCCCGAACGAGCGGGCTTGCGGGTTGTTTTTCGAATGGCCCTCGGCGTGGGCAAGCGTCGCAAATTGCGACGACGTGAGACATCAGTACACCCTTGTAGGAGCGAGCCTGCTCGCGAAAAACCTCCAGACAACCAAGGCATTCAGACACCCCCGCATTATCGTTGGCGTCCATCGCGAGCAGGCTCGCTCCCACAGAGAGCAGAACTATGCTTGTCTCAGGTTGCAACAGTTGTCGCGAAATTGAACGTGTTGCCGCGATGGCATGACTGGCAAAACTCCCGCCGATTCTGGCAAGCCATTGATTCATTGAGGTATTCGTAAGCTGGCACGCTCCGTGTATTGCTCATCGCAGACGTTTCTCTTGCCTCCGTCAGCGGATCAACGCCGGCGGCAGAAACCATAAAAACGATAAGCCACAACAATAAGAACGCACCGTGCGAGGTTCGACGTTGATGAAGAGAAAACTCCGATCAGGCATGAGCGCCAGCCTGCTGGCCGTAGCCGCTTGCGTAGCGCTGCATTCGCCTCACAGCCTGGCAGCCCGCGATGCCCAGACCATCCTCAAGGAAACCTGTCAGGGCTGTCACACCCCCGAAGCCGATAACGCCCTGAGCCGCATCAGCCACCAGCGCAAGACGCCGGAAGGCTGGCTGATGAGCATCGCCCGCATGCAGACTATGCACGGTTTGCAGATCAGCGATGACGACCGTCGCACGCTGGTCAAGTACCTGGCCGACACCCAGGGCCTGGCGCCGAGCGAAACCGACGGCGTGCGCTATGCGCTGGAGCGCCGGCTCAATACCGTCGAGCATTTCGACGACCCAACCCGCCAGATGTGCGGCCGCTGCCACTCCGGTGCGCGGGTCGCGCTGCAACGGCGTCCGGCACAGGAGTGGGAACGCCTGGTGAACTTCCACCTCGGTCAATGGCCGTCCCTGGAGTATCAGGCGCTGTCCCGCGACCGCGACTGGTTCGATCTCGCCCGTAAAGAAATGGTGCCGCTGCTGGCCAAGCGTTATGCGCTGGACAACCCGGCCTGGAAAAAATGGCAGAGCGCGGCGCCCAAGGCCGATGCGCTGGTGGGCGACTGGAGCTTCAGCGGCCACTTGCCGGGCAAGGGTGAACTGGCCGGCGTGATGAGCGTGACCGCCGATGGCAGCGACACCTTCAAGGTCAGCGTCAAAGGCCAGTACGCCGACGGCAGCCCGTTCGATGGCGACGGCAGCGCGATTCTCTACACCGGCTACGAATGGCGCGGCAACGTGACCATCGATGGCGTGACCATGCGCCAGGTGTTCGCCGCCCAGGGCAATGCCATGCAGGGCCGCATGTTCGAGGCCGAGCACGACGAGCGCGGCCTGGATTTCGTCGCGGCCAAACAGGGCTCCCAGCGATTGCTGGCGGTGCAGCCGGGTTACGTGAAGGCCGGCAGCGAAACCGAAGTGACCCTGATCGGCAGCGGCCTGACCGGCAAGCCGAACTTCGGCAAAGGCGTGGAAGTGCTCGAAGTCGTCTCGCAGAGCCCGGAGCAGATCAAGGTCAGACTCAAGGCTGCCGCCAACGCCCAACCGGGCCTGCGGGCAGTCACTGTCGGCATGCTGAAAGGCCCGAGCCTGTCGGTCTACAACAAGATTGCCGAGGTCAAGGTCGTGCCGGAGTTCTCGGTGGCGCGGATCGGCGAGGGCGGCGGCTCGACGCCGAAGGTCCAGGGCCGTTTCGACGCGGAAGCCTGGGGCAAGGGCGCCGATGGCAAGCCGTATCGCATCGGCGTGTTCCCGGCGCATTGGAAGGTCGAGGCCTTCGACGACCGCGCCAGGGAGGACGAAGACGTCAAGTTCGCCGGCACCATGCAGGCCGAAACCGGCGTGTTCACCCCGGGCGATGCCGGGCCAAACCCGGCACGCAAGATGTCCACCAACAATGCCGGCAACCTCAAGGTGATCGCCGCCGTCGACGACGCAGGCAAATCCCTGACCGGCGAAGGCCACATGATCGTGACCGTGCAACGCTGGAACAATCCACCCATTCCTTGAGATGGCTGACAGCACAGGCTTCAGACACTTTTTTCGGAATGATCGCAGGCCTCGCAGACCGGGGCTTGCACAGGAGGTTGGTTATGGGCGCTATCTTGAATCTGGTCGAACGCAATCTGCACGAAGTGCAGGTCGATGCCGACCGCATGCTGTTTCACATCCCCAGCAGTTCGCTGTTCGCCAGCGATGAACTGACGGGCACCATCATCGATACCCTGCGCGGCCCCGGCTGCTCCTCGGACGACCTGATCCAGCGCCTGGCCGCGCGTTTCAACGGCGAGGAAGTCACCGAGACCCTGCGTGAACTGATGGCCCTGGAACTGGTCAGCGACGGCTCGCCGCTGACCCCGGACATCGCCACCAAACGCGTCGAGCGCACCGCGATCAACACCGTGGTCTTGAACGTCAACACAGGCTGCAACCTGAGTTGCACCTATTGCTACAAGGAAGACCTCGACAAGCCGTCGGCCGGCAAGAAGATGGACGTGGAAACGGCGATTGCCTCGGTGGAAATGCTGCTGCGCGAATCCCCGGACGAAGAGCGCTTCACCGTGGTGTTCTTCGGCGGCGAACCGCTGAGCAACCGCAAGCTGATCGAGTACATGGTCGACTACTGTGAGAAGCGTTTCCGCGAGGCGGGCAAGTTCGTCGAATTCGTGATGACCACCAACGCCACGCTGCTCACCGAAGACACCGTGGACTACCTCAATGCCCACCGCTTTGGTTTGTCGGTGAGCATCGACGGGCCGAAGACCGTGCACGACCGCAACCGCATCACCGTGGGCGGGCAGGGCACCTACGACGTGGTGCGGCGCAAGGCCGAGATGCTGCTGTCGCGCTACAACAGCCGTCCGGTGGGCGCGCGGGTGACCCTGACCACTGGCGTCACCGACGTCGAAACCATCTGGGATCACCTGTTCAACGAACTGGGTTTTGCCGAAGTCGGCTTTGCCCCGGTGACCTCCGGCGACATCAGCAGCTTCAATCTCACCAGCGATGAGCTGATCGAAGTCTTCGCCAGCATGAAACGCCTCGGTCGGCGTTACCTGGAGGCGGCGCTGGAGCATCGCAACATCGGCTTCTCCAACCTGCACCAGTTGATCACCGACATCCATGAAGGCCATAAAAAAGCCCTGCCGTGCGGCGCGGGCTTGAAGATGCTGGCCGTGGATCACAAGGGCGAGCTGAACCTGTGCCATCGCTTTACCGGTTCGAGCCTGCCGACCTTCGGCAACGTCCACAGCGGCGTGAAACAGGTGGAGTTGAACGACTTCCTTTCGCAGCGCCTGGACCGCACCAACACCGGCTGCGAAGACTGTCAGATCCGCAACCTGTGCTCCGGCGGCTGCTACCACGAGAGCTACGCCCGCTACGGCGACCCGACCCACCCGACCTATCACTACTGCGAACTGATGCGTGACTGGGTCGACTTCGGCATCGAGGTCTACACCCGGATCATGGCCAATAACCCTGCGTTCATCAGCAGTTACATCACTCCGCGCAAGGCTCACTGATATGAAACATCTCAAGGCAATCAATAACAAAGCGTTGAAGCTGGATCAGGCCGCGGACGAGAACCGCATTGAAGAAGTGGTGGCCATGAGTTCCGTGGCGGGCTGTGCCTCGACCACCGACCCGGGCTGGGAAATCGATGCGTTTGGTGGCGTGTCGTCGCTGTGCCAGCCGATGGAGGCCGATCTCTACGGTTGCTCCGACCCGTGCTGGTGGCCGGCCCAGGTGCCCGACATGATGAGCACCTACCCGGACTGGAACAAGGATGCCCAGGCGTCCAACGACAACTGGCGCAACCTCGGCACTGTCTTCCCCAAAGACAAGTGATCAGATAATAAGAAGGATTCCAGCATGCACAGCATCAAAGCCTGCGGCCTGGCCGCTTTCGCCGTCCTGAGCAGTTGTTCGGTCAGTGTTCTGGCCGATGAAAACAGCGCACTGCAAGTCGGTCACGAGTACATGGTGACCACCAATTACCCGAACAACCTGCACGTGATCGACCTGGCCACCGACACCCTGTTCAAGACCTGCAAGATGCCCGACGCCTTCGGCCCCGGCACCGTGCAACTGTCGCCGGACCGCAAGACCGCCTACGTGTTGAACAACCACTATGCCGATGTCTACGGCGTCGAACTGGACAACTGCAAGCAGGTGTTCCACGCCAGCATCACCCAGAAGCCGGGGGAGAAGGCGAAGTCGATGTTCGCCTTCACCCTCAGCCACGACGGCAGGGAACTGTTCACCATCGCCAACCCGACGTTGATGATGAACGACCGCTACGAGGTGCAGCAGCCACGGCTCGACGTGTACAAGACCGACGCCGGCATGGACGCCAAGCCGGTACGCAGTTTCCCGGCACCGCGCCAGTTGACCATCATGCAGAGTGGCGACGACGGCACCTTGTATGTGGCGGGGGCGGACGTCTACAAGGTCAATGTGCAAACCGGCAAGTTCGACGTGCTGATCCCCAGCCGTCACTGGAAACGCCCGAACTACAGCGCGCCGGACGTGCTCTACGTGTGGAACCAGCAGACGTATCGGCATGACTTCTCGCTGCTCTACACCGCGGCGAAGTTCAAGGACAAGAAACAGGACCCGGCCACCGCCGAATACCTGTACGGCCTGTTCAGTGTCGACCTGAAGACCGGCAAGACCGAAACCACCGATTTCGGCCCTCTGACGGAAATCTACTTTAGCGGCATGCGCTCGCCCAAGGACCCGAACCTGATGTTTGGCGTGCTCAACCGCCTGGCCAAGTACGACATCAAACAGAAGAAGATGCTCCAGTCCGCCACGCTCGAACACTCGTACTACTGCATTTCCTTCAACAAGGACGGCAGCAAGATCTACCTGGCCGGGACGTTCAACGACGTGGCGATCTTCGATGCCGACAGCCTGAAGCAGACGGGCAGCATCAAGTTGCCGGGCGGGGATATGGCGATTACCACGGCGCAGATATTTGTCCGGTAAATTGCGGCGCCTGGGCTGACGCCATCGCGGGCAAGCCCGCTCCCACAGGTTTTGTGGTGAAGCCGCAATCTCTGGCATCACACAAATCAATGTGGGAGCGAGCTTGCTCGCGATAGGGCCCTGGCAGACGCTAAAGAATCACCCCCCCGGCACCGGGCAACTCATATCCCCCTCCTGGCACTTCAGATAGTTCTTGAACGTCTCCACCCTCGCCTTGGTCAACTCGGTCACGCAATTGCTGTAGATCAGCGGATAAACGCTGCCGCCCTCGACCCCGGACGCCGAAAACCTGCATTCGCCATCGCGGAATGCAATCCACGCACGCTGTGCCCCCAGCAGCAGTTTCTTGCTGTCGGGATTACCCTTCAATCGCGCGGTGATCTGCTGGTAAAGCGCATTCAATTCCTTGTCGGCGGCCGCATGCTGCTGCGCCGCGCACTGGTTCATCGTCGCCTGGTCGCTGGCGTTGTCGCAGTCCACGGCGAAAGCCATGGGGCTGAACAGCAGTGGCGTCAATGCCAAAAGTAAACGTGGGTTCATGCCGGAGTGCTCGCTGTGACCGAATGTTGAGATGCAGTGTAGCGTTGTGACGGATTCAGCCCGTCACGCTTGCCATTGCGAATGTTTTTCCACCGATTGGTAGTCAAGCCAGGGCACATCATGCGACGTCCAGATATGCGCCTGGGGCGTCATCTGCGGATCAGCGTCCAGTGTCGCCACACGAACAATCACGTGAGGCTGAGCCGGCCGCTCGGCCATCAGATGTGAACCGCAGGCCGAACAGAAATACCGAAGCTTGCCCGGCGACGATTCGTAGCTCGTCAGCCGATCCTGCCCCTTGATCCAGCGAAAATGCTCGCGCATCACCCCGGCGGTCGATGCAAAAGCCGCCGCGTGTGCCTTGCGACAGGTTTGGCAATGGCAGTGGCTGATGGGCATATCGAGGTTGTCGAGTTCGTATTCGATGGCCTTGCACAGGCAACTGCCGCGCAGTTTTTTCATGTCGCTATCCTTTTCGATGCTGTTCCGAGGGCGAACGTTAGCAGTTTCGACCCTCTGACTTCGTGCTCGCCCCAGAACTTATCCCGGCAAATGCAACCGAATATCGCAGGCACGGTTGATTGAACATCCCGATTGGTACAACTTTAGGGTTGGTCTTGTGGTCTTACTGACCTACTGTTCAAGTACAGGAGGTGACTTATGAACCCAGCATCTGATCGCATCGAAAGGAAAGTCCTGCTCAAGGCCAAGCGCTCACAGGTCTGGCGCGTGCTGGCCAATGCCGAAGTGTTCGGACAGTGGTTTGGCGTGGCGCTGGAGGGCAAGCGTTTTGTGGCAGGCGAGTGGACCCAGGGGCAGATTACCTATCCCGGTTATGAACATTTGCGCTGGAACGTACTGGTAGAGCGGGTTGAGCCGGAGCGCCTGTTTTCGTTTCGCTGGCACCCTTATGCCGTGAACCCGGAAGTCGATTATTCCCAGGAACCCACCACACTGGTGAAATTCGAACTCGAAGACATGGACGACGGCACGTTGCTCAAGGTTTCCGAGTCCGGTTTCGATCACGTTCCCCAGGCTCGTCGCGAAAAGGCGTTCCGCATGGACAGTCGCGGCTGGGAAGAGCAAATGAACAATATCGAGCAGTTCTTGATCGACAATGCCAAAGCCCATGAGCAACAGAGTGGCTGAAATCGACCTGTTCGATTCATGGGTCAAACGCTGGGCGCTGGTGCCGGACGGCGAGCCGATCATCACGCCTGGCAGCCGTTTGTTACCGGTACGTCTGGGTGATGTGCCGGCCATGTTGAAAATCGCCGTCGATGCCGAGGAGAAATTCGGCAACCTGCTGATGACCTGGTGGGAGGGCGATGGCGCCGCTCGGGTCTTCGCCCATCACGGCGACGGGCTGCTGATGGAACGCGCCGTGGGTCGGCAATCGCTGATGCGCATGGCCCTCGGGGGGCAGGACGATGACGCCAGCCGCATCCTCTGTGCGGCACTGGCCCGGCTGCATGCGCCACGTCTTTCTGCGCCACCGCCACTGGTGTCTCTGCCGCACTGGTTTGCTTCGCTGCGGCTGGCGGCAGCCCAGCAGGGCGGCGCGTTTTCCCTCAGTCTGGCGAGCGCCGAGGCCTTGCTTGCCGACCCGCAGGAAGTGGTGGTGCTGCACGGCGATATGCATCACGACAATGTCCTCGATTTCGGCGCACGCGGCTGGCTGGCCATCGACCCCAAGCGGGTGAGCGGCGAGCGCGGCTTCGATTACGCCAACCTGATCTGCAATCCTGACCTGCCTACGGCCACCGATCCCGGGCGTTTTGATCGGCAACTCGCCGTCGTGGCGCAGGCCGCTGACTTTGATCCGCGGCGGTTGCTGCAATGGGTGCTGGCGTTTGCCGGGCTGTCGGCGGCCTGGTTTGTCGAAGACGGCAACAGCCTGGCGGCACAAGGCCAGCTGGAAGTCGCGAAACTCGCCGCCTCCAGACTTGAAGCCTGAGGCGCCTAAGGGTTTTCGGAAGGTGCTCTATAGCGAATGTCTTACACGCGCTGGTAGCGATATCGCCTGTTACAAATTGGATCCTATGCGTATTCTGACCCCATCCACTGAAGCACAGGATGTGCTCAGGATCATGGATGATCGACCATAGGCAAGGAACGCTGCGACAAGGAGTCGTCATGGTCTTGGAAAAACCCGCTTCGGCGGGTTTTTTTGTGGGCGCATGGAAAGTCGTGGCGACAGGAACCGGGTTCCGGCCGCCATTTCCTTTTACTGCCGATCGAGTTTCGCCGCTGCCCGTTCGGTGATTTCCGCCCGCAGCTTCAACGAGCTGGCAGCCCGCTGGCGAGCTTCTTCCAGCACGCTCGCCGGAGCTGTCTCGGGGCTACCGGCGCTAAAGGGCGGAGCCGGGGCATATTCCAGTTGCAGCTGTACCAGCTCGGCGGTGGCCTGGTCGAACAGTTCGGCGGCCAGGGTCAGGGCGAAGTCGATACCGGCGGTGATGCCGCCGCCGGTCAGCAGGTTGCCGTCACGAACCACCCGGTCCTTCACCGCGATTGCCCCCAGCGGCTTGAGCAATTCGTGATACGCCCAGTGAGTGGTGGCGCGTTTGCCCTTGAGCAATCCCGCCGCGCCCAACACCAGCGCGCCGGTGCACACCGACGTGATGTAACGGGCGCTGGCGGCCTGGGCCTTGAGGAATTCCAGGGTCTGCTCATCTTCCATCAACGGCCCGACGCCGCCGCCACCGGGCACACAGATCACGTCCAGCGCCGGGCAATCGTCGAAAGAGATGGTCGGTTTCAACAGCAGGCCGGTGCTGGCGGTGACCGGCATCAGGTCCTTCCAGATCAGATGCACCTTCACATCCGGCAGCGAGGCCAGCACGTCATACGGGCCGGTCAGGTCCAGTTGCTGGACTTGTGGGAACAACAGAAAGCCGATCTGCAACGTCATGGTGTTTTTCTCACGAGGTAGGTGGACGGTTTGACTCTAGGCTCGTAGTCTTTGGCGTATACGCCAATCTGCCCACGAATTACGCCAAATGTCGAAAACCATCCATGTGCTCGCTTTCGCCAACGTGCAACTGCTCGACGTCACCGGGCCGCTGCAGGTGTTCGCCTCGGCCAACGACATTGCCCGCCAACAGGGCCTGCCGCCACCCTATGATCCGAAGGTGATCGCCAGCGGCGGCGGGGCGGTGATGTCCTCGGCGGGGTTGGCGCTGTTGGCCGAACCGTTACCGGATGACGGCACCGATACCCTGATCATCGCCGGTGGCTGGGGTGTCTACGCTGCGGCGCAAGATGCGCCGTTGGTTGCCTGGGTGCGCGAACATGCCCGTGGCTGCCGGCGTGTTTCCTCGGTGTGCACCGGTGCGTTCCTGCTGGCGGCCAGCGGCTGGCTCGATGGCCGGCGCGTGGTCACGCACTGGACCCGTTGCGAGCAACTGGCGCAGCAGCACCCGCAATTGCAGGTCGAGCCCAACCCGATCTTCATCAATGACGGCCCGGTCTGGACCTCGGCCGGCGTGACGGCCGGCATCGACCTGGCGCTGGCCATGGTCGAACAAGACCTGGGGCGCAACATGGCCCTGGACGTCGCCCGGCAACTGGTGGTGTTTCTCAAACGCCCGGGCGGTCAGGCGCAATTCAGCGTGACCCTGTCACTGCAACAGGAAGGCAGCCGTTTCGACGAACTTCACGCCTGGATCAGCGAAAACCTCACCCAGGACCTGGGCATCCCGACCCTGGCCTTGCAGGCCGGCATGAGCGAGCGCAGCTTCGTGCGCCACTACCGCATCGACACCGGCCAGACCCCGGCCCGGGCCATCGAACTGATCCGCGTCGAAACCGCACGGCGCCTGCTCAGCGATACCGGCGTGCCGATCAAGCGGGTGGCGGTGCAATGCGGCTTCGGCAGCGAAGAAACCCTGCGCCGCAGCTTCCTGCGGGCCATGGGCGTGACGCCGCAGGCTTATCGGGAGCGGTTTTCGGTCAGTGCCGCAGTAGATCCAGTAACGCCTTGAGTGTTGCTTCTGGCGCTTCTTCGGGAATGTTGTGGCCAACGCCTGGCAAAATCCGACGTTCATAGCTGCCGGTGAAGTGCTCGATATCTTCGTCGACGTCTTGTGCAGGCCCGACACCGTCATCGGCACCGCACAGGGAAATCGTCGGTACGCTGATGTTCGGTTGTTTGCTCAGGGCCTGCTCCATCCATTCCAGCGCCGGGTCGCCAGGGGCATACATGAAGCGGTGGCGGTAGGAGTGAATCACCACGTCGACGAAATCCGGGTTATCGAAGGCCGGGGCGCTCAACGGATAGCGTGCAGCGTTTTCGGCCCAGGTCGGTGACCAGAGCTTCCAGAGCAATTCGCACAAGCCCCGGCGATTTTCAGTCAGGCCCGCGACGCCACGCGGCGTGTGGAAATAGTACTGATACCAATAGCGATGCTCGGTCTGCGGGGCCAATGGCTGTATCGAATGGGGGATGTCCTGAAGGTTATAGCCGTCGCCCGTCACCAGGCAGCGCACCCGTTCCGGCCACAGTGCCGCGACGATGCACGCCGCTCGCCCACCCCAATCGTAGCCGCACAGGGACGCTTGTTTGATGGCAAGGGCATCCATCAGGTCAAGCAAATCCTGGGCAAGGGCGGCCTGCTGGCCGGAGCGCAGTGTATCGGTGCTGATGAAGCGCGTCGGACCGTAACCCCGCAGATACGGGACGATCACGCGGTAACCGGTAGCAGCGAGAGCGGGGGCGATTTCGTCGTAAGCGCGTGGCGAATAGGGAAAACCATGGAGCAGAATAACCGGGTCGCCGGTGGCGGGGCCGTGTTCTTCGTAGGCAATGTCGAGTTGTGTCGTGCGGACGGTCTTTAGCGGTTGATCAATCATCACATCCCCAAGTTGTCTGGACGCTCTTGCAAGCCTGGCGCATTGATCAAGCTCTTTGCCTGAGTCCGATGCAGTTGCCCCACGGATCGCGCATGGAGCAGTACCGAGACGATGGGGTTTTCGGGCTGCGTCGTCGGCACTATCAGGCTTCCGCTTCCGTCACCTGATTAAAATACTTCGCCCGATCCGGCGTAAACGTCACCACCATGCCTGTCCGTGAGCACGTCAGCGCACGTTCCTGCGCCAGGTCCACGTCCAGGTCTTCCCCGCGCAAGACAGCTCCGCTGTACCCGTTGAGCGTCGATGTTAGGGGGGGATGTGTCGGCAGGCAACAAGGTATTTCGCCGACCGGCAAGCGATTTTGTTTAAGGTGTGTAGGCGAGGGTAGTGTTGGAAGTTGGTGTTTACGGCTGCCAGACAACCTTCTCCCCACTCAACCTGCGATCCAGAAAACACGCCGCACTGATCAGCGCCAGATGCGTCAGCGCCTGGGGCGTGTTGCCCATGTGCCGCCCATGGCTGTCGAACTCTTCGGCGTACAGCCCCAGCGGGTTGGCGTACCTGAGCAACTGTTCGAATTCCAGGTGGGCCTTGTCGAGCTGGCCGGCGCGGGCCAGGCATTCGACGTACCAGAACGAGCACGCGGCGAAGGCGCCTTCGCTGCCGGGCAGGCCGTCTATCCGGCTGTCGTCGTTGCGGTAGCGGTAGATCATGCCGTCGCGCACCAGGCTTTTTTCGATGGCTTGCAGGGTCGCCAGCCAGCGCGGGTCGCGGGCGCTGACGAAGCGCACCAACGGCATCAGCAGCATCGAGCCGTCCAGGCCGGTGCCGCCGATGTGCTGGACGAAATGCCCGCGCTCTTCATCCCAGAAGTTCTCCCAGATGTCGGCATGGATCGCCTGGCGTGTCTGGTCCCAGCGGGCGAACGGGGCGGGCAGCGAGCGCTTCGAGGCGAGGCGGATGGCGCGGTCCAGGGCGACCCAGCACATCAGCCGCGAGTGTAGGAAATGGTATTGCTCGCCGCGCATTTCCCAGATGCCGACATCCTTCTGCTCCCAGGTTGCGCACACCTGATCGATCACTTCCACCGTGTGTTTCCAGCCCTCGTGGGAGATGGCTTCGCCGTACTTGTTGACCAGATAGATCGCGTCCATCAGTTCGCCGAAGATATCCAGCTGGACCTGCTCATAAGCCTGATTGCCAATGCGCACCGGTTGCGCGCCACCGTGGCCGGCCAGGTGCGTAAGCTCGATCTCCGGCAACTCCTGGCGACCGTCGATGGCATACAGGATGTTGAGTTTCATCGAGTGGCCCTGGCAGTCGCTGACCCGTCCGCGCAACCAGCGCATATAGGCGTTGGCCTCTTCGACGAAACCCAGGCGCATGAACGCATAGACCGTGAACGAGGCGTCGCGGATCCAGGTGAAGCGGTAGTCCCAGTTGCGTTCGCCGCCGGGGCTTTCAGGCAGGCCGAAGGTGGCGGCGGCGAGAATCGCGCCGTGTTTGCGCGAAGTCAGCAGCTTCATGGCCAGGGCCGAGCGGTTGACCATCTCGCGCCAGCGGCCGCGGTAGCTGGACTGGCCGATCCAGTCGCGCCAGAACTTCAGTGTGCGTTGCAGGCACAGTTCGGCTGCGCCTTCCTTGAAGCGCGGATCGTCGAGGCCGCCGAGCAAAAACTCGGCGGTCTGGTCTTGTTCGAGGGTGAACTCGGCGACCGCCACGTTGGCGTCGATGCGCAATGCCTGATCCGAAGAGAGCCGCAGCGTCGGCTGGTCGGCGGCCTCAAAAACCACATCCTGCTTGTCCATGCATGCGCGAGTGTCGGCGCGCGCATAGTCATGGCGCACGGCGCAGCGCATGCGCAAAGTGGCGCGCCCGCTGACCACCCGGATCCGCCGAATCAGCAGCGGCAAATCATCCTCGGTGTCGCCGACCGGCAGCAGATCGGTGACTTCGACCACGGCGCGATCACTCAGCCAGCGGGTCAGCAGCACGTTGGTGTCGGGCAGGTAGATCTGTTCGCGGCGGGCGTCGGGCAAGTCCGGCGACAACTGGAAAATCCCCGCTTCGGGGGTATCGAGCAGCGCGCAGAAGATCGACGGGCTATCGAATTCCGGCCAGCAGAAAAAATCCACGCTGCCCTTGTCGTTGACCAGCGCCGCGCTACGCATGTCGCCGATGATGCCGTGGGCGTCGATGGGGCTTTGGCGTTCGAGGTGATCAGCCATTGTCGCGAAACTCCGGGAGCCAGGGTCTATTCAGCTGACTGGTCGGGGGCGGCGAGAGTTCATTTGGCGGGATGCCGAGGTGGCTGTGAGGGCCTCTTCGCGAGCAGGCTCGCTCCCACCCTGGACGGCGTACACCGATCTACTGTGGGAGTGGGCTTGCCCGCGATGGGGCCTTCACATTCAACCAACAATTCCCTGCTTCCCCCGCAATCTGACGTTGTGGCAACGTGCACTCCCCTGATGAGACCAGTCCCATGGCCAACCCCTACCGCGAACTATTCAAAGCCCCCGGCAGCCGCGCATTCGTGCTGGCAGGAATGCTCGCGCGCATGCCGATTTCCATGACCGGTATCGGCCTGATCACCATGCTTTCGCAGTTGCAGGGTGGCTACGGTCTGGCGGGTGCGGTGGCGGCGACGTTCGCCCTGGCCACGGCGTTTTGTGCGCCACAGGTTTCGCGGCTGGTGGATCGATATGGCCAGGGGCGGGTTCTGCCGCTGGCGGCGCTGATCGGCGGCGGGGCGCTGTTGCTGTTGTTGCTGTGCACACGTTTGCAGGCGCCGCACTGGACGCTGTTTGTGTTCGCCGCGCTGGCCGGTTGCATGCCGAGCATGTCGGCAATGGTGCGGGCGCGCTGGACCGAGATCTATCGCGGTCGCCCCGAGTTGCAGACCGCCTACGCGCTGGAGTCGGTGCTCGATGAAGTCTGTTTCATCGTCGGGCCGCCGCTGTCGGTGGGCCTGTGCGTGGTGGCGTTTCCCGAGGCCGGGCCGTTGACGGCCTTGCTGGCGCTGGCCATCGGCGTCGCTGCGTTCGTGTTGCAGCGCAGCACGGAGCCGCCGGTGCATCCCCATGAGGAGCATCACCAGGGCTCGATCATCCGTTCCCGCGACATTCAATTGCTGATGTTGTTGATGGTCGCCATGGGCACCATCGTCGGTGTGGTGGACGTGGTCAGCGTCGCCTTCGCCCAGCACCAGGGCCAGCCGGCGGCGGCGAGCATCGTGCTGTCGGTATACGCCATCGGCTCGTGCATGGCCGGGCTGGCCTTCGGCGCGCTGCGCTCGAAAGTGCCGCTGGCGCGCCTGTTCCTGTACGGCGGCGTGGCAACGGCGGTGACGACCTTGCCGTTGCTGCTGGCGACGAACGTTTTCGGCCTGTCCTTGGCGGTGTTTGTTGCCGGTCTGTTTTTTGCCCCGACGCTGATTGTCGCCATGGCCCTGGTGGAACAGATCGTGCCGCCGGCCAAGCTCACCGAAGGCCTGACCTGGCTGGTCACCGGGCTGAGCATCGGCGTGGCGATCGGCGCCGCCGGCTCCGGTTGGCTGGTGGACGCCTTCGGCGCGCGCAGCGGGTTCTGGCTGGCGATTGCGGCGGGGGCGGTGGTGCTCGGCTCCGCGATCCCGAGTTATCGCCATTTGAAATGAAGATCAAATGGTGGCAACAGCCCCTGTAGGAGCGAGCCTGCTCGCGATGGACTAAAGAGCACTGCGTTTAGCCGGTAAGCACGCGTAATCGTTAACGACCATCGCGAGCAGGCTCGCTCCCACAAGGGATCTCTGTACGACTAATTCCCGGCGCACCTCATCCGTTCTCCAAACAGACAACTTTCGAGGAAAGCCCGGTGACCCCGCTGACATTGCTGTGCCTGCCCTATTCGGGCGCGAGTGCCATGGTCTATAGCCGTTGGCGGCGCAAGCTGCCGGAGTGGCTCAAGCTGCAACCGGTGGAATTGCCGGGGCGCGGTGCGCGGTATGGCGAGCCCCTGCACACCGACATGCGCCGTCTGGCGCTGCAACTGGCCCACGAACAGAAAGCCACGCTCAAGGCGCCGTATGCGTTGTTCGGCCATAGCATGGGGGCGTTGCTGGCCTGCGAGATGGCCCATGCGTTTCGCGCGCTGGGCTGCCCGGAGCCGGTCGCGCTGTTCGCCTCGGGCACCGCCGCGCCGACCCTGCGCGCCGACTACGACCGCGGCTTTGCCCAGCCGAAAACCGACGTCGAGCTGATCGAGCAATTGCGCACCCTCAACGGCACCAGCGAAGAGGTCCTCGCCAATGAAGAGTTGATGAGCCTGACCCTGCCGGTGCTGCGCGCGGACTTCCTGCTGTGCGGGCGTTTCGAGCCGATCCAGCGCCCGTTGCTCAAATGCCCGGTGCACGTGCTCGGCGGCAAGTCCGATCGCGCCACCACCGAGCAACTGATCGGCTGGAGCCAGGAAACCCACGGCAATTTCTCGGTGGACATGCTGGCCGGTGGGCACTTCTTCATCCATGAGCAGGAGGCCAAGGTGCTGCGGGTGATCAAGGATCAGTTGGAGGTGCATCGTCGGCGGCATTCCATGGCTGCCGTGGGTTAACACCACTCCCAAATTTCACCCGATCCCTGTGGGAGCGAGCTTGCTCGCGATGACGGCGGCACATTCAGCATGGATGTGACTGACACTCCGCCATCGCGAGCAAGCTCGCTCCCACAGTGGTTTTCATCGTTCTGCATTCCGCGTTTCACCTCCCGCCGGATTGGCTAATTTTTCCCGCCTGCATTCGTTTTATAGGGACGACGCGCCTTTGCGCCTGCTGCCTACTGATGCGGATGCCGATAGATGAATGCTGAAGACTCCTTGAAACTTGCTCGCCGGTTTATCGGGTTGCCCCTGGAAAAGCGCCAGATGTTCCTTGCGGCCTTGCACAAGGAGGGCGTGGATTTCGCCCGTTTTCCGATTCCGGCCGGCATTGAGGCCGAGGATCGCCATGCGTTGTCCTACGCCCAGCAACGCATGTGGTTTCTCTGGCAACTGGACCCCCGTAGCGGCGCCTACAACCTGCCGGGCGCGGTACGGCTGAGCGGACGCTTGAATCTGGCCGCGCTGGAGCAGGCATTCGCCAGCCTGGTGGCGCGGCATGAAACCTTGCGCACGGTGTTCCAGCGCCAGGCCGACGACAGCTTGCAGCAAGTCCCCATCACGGCGCCGCTGCTGATCGAACACGTGGATTTCAGCGCACTGCCCGCCGAAGAACGCGAACGGGCCGTGGCGCAAACCGCAGAGCAGCAATCGCTGCTGCCCTTCGATCTGTCGAGCGGGCCGCTGCTGCGGGTCACCCTGCTCAAGCTCGCCGACCAAGAGCACGTGCTGCTGCTGACCCTGCACCACATCGTCTCCGATGGCTGGTCGATGAACGTGCTGATCGACGAATTCATCCGCTGCTACGACGCCTTCGATGCGGGCGCGCAAGCGAATCTGGCGCCTCTGCCGATCCAGTACAGCGACTACGCCCTGTGGCAGCGCCGCTGGCTGGAGGCGGGCGAGCAGGCCCGGCAACTGGCGTACTGGCAGGCACAGTTGGGCGACGAGCATCCGGTACTGGAATTGCCCCTGGACCATTCGCGCCCGGCGATGCCGAGTTATCGCGGCACCCGCTACGAATTCGCGGTCGAGGCGCAACTGGCCGAGCAACTGCGCGGCACCGCGCAGAAGCACAACATCACCCTGTTCATGCTGCTGCTCGGCGCCTTCAACGTGCTGCTGCATCGCTACACCGGGCAAGCCGACATCCGCGTCGGCGTGCCCATCGCCAACCGCAACCGTGCGGAAATCGAAGGCCTGATCGGCTTCTTCGTCAACACCCAGGTACTGCGTACACAGCTGGACGGCCAGACCCGAGTCGACGAGCTGCTGCGCGCCATCAAGGAAACCGCCCTCGGCGCCCAGGCCCATCAGGACCTGCCGTTCGAACGCCTGGTCGAAGCGCTGAAACTGGAACGCAGCCTCAGCCACACGCCGCTGTTCCAGGTGATGTACAACCACCAGCCGCAGGTGGCCGACATGGCTTCGGTCAGCACCGCGTCCGGCCTGGTGCTGGGCAGCATCGACTGGCAAAGCCGCACCACCCAGTTCGACCTGACCCTCGACACCTGGGAGAAGGGCGGCAAGCTGCACGCCGCGCTGACCTATGCCAGCGACCTGTTCGAGCCCGCGACCATCGCGCGCATGGCCGCGCACTGGACGCGTCTGTTGCAGGCGATAGTCGACGACTCGACGAAAAAAATCGGCGAGTTGCCGATGCTGACGACGGACGAGCAACAGGTGCTGGTGCACGACTGGAATCGCACTGCCGAGGTCTATCCGCTCGAGCAGTGCATGCATCAACTGATCCAGGCCCAGGCTCGACGTACGCCCGAAGCACCAGCGCTGGTGTTTGGCGAGCGCCAGCTCAGCTACGCGCAACTCGATGCCCGCACCAGTCAACTGGCTAATTACCTGCGCGAGCAGGGCGTTGGCCCGGATGTGTTGGTGGGGATCTGCGTCGAGCGTTCCCTGGAAATGGTCATCGGCCTGCTGGCGATTCACAAGGCTGGTGGCGCCTACGTACCGCTCGACCCGGAGTACCCGGCCGAACGCCTGGCCTACATGATCGACGACAGCGCGATTGGCCTGCTGCTCACGCAAGGCACTCTGCTCGACGTCTTGCCCACCGACGGCGTCAAGGTCATCGTCCTGGATCAGCAGCAAGACTGGCTCGACGGCTACAGCGACACCTGCCCGCAGGTGGACGTGCATCCGTTGAACCTGGCCTATGTGATCTACACCTCCGGTTCCACCGGCAAGCCCAAGGGCGCGGGCAACAGTCACGCGGCGCTGGTCAACCGTTTGTGCTGGATGCAACAGGCTTACGCAATCGATGGCAGCGACTCGGTATTGCAGAAAACCCCGTTCAGTTTCGACGTGTCGGTCTGGGAGTTCTTCTGGCCGCTGATGACCGGCGCGCGCCTGGTGGTGGCGCCGCCGGGCGCGCACCGTGAACCGGCGCAGTTGATCCGCCTCATTGCGGACTACCACATCAGCACGCTGCACTTCGTGCCGTCGATGCTCCAGGCGTTCATCCACGAACCGGGTGTCGAGGCCTGCACCAGCCTCAAGCGCATCGCCTGTAGCGGTGAAGCCTTGCCGCTGGATGCGCAATTGCAGGTGTTCAAAAAGCTGCCGGCTGCCGGGTTGTACAACCTGTACGGTCCGACCGAGGCGGCCATCGATGTGACCCACTGGACCTGCGTCGACGAGGGCGCCGACAGCGTGCCCATCGGCCGGCCCATCGCCAACCTGCGCACCCATGTGCTGGATGCGCAATTGCTGCCGGTTCCGGCCGGCGTGGCGGGGGAGTTGTACCTTGGCGGTGCCGGCCTGGCGCGCAGTTATCACCGGCGTGCGGCGTTCACCGCCGAGCGTTTCGTGCCGTGCCCGTTCCATGACGGCGCGCGCCTGTACCGCACCGGCGACCGCGTGCGCCAACGTGCGGACGGCGTGATCGAATACCTCGGGCGCCTCGATCATCAGGTCAAATTGCGCGGTCTGCGCATCGAGCTGGGGGAGATCGAAACCCGCCTGATGCAGCATGACCTGGTGCGCGAGGCCGTGGTGCTGGTGCAGGGCGGCAAGCATCTGGTGGCGTACCTTGTGCTGGAAAACGCCGACGCCCACGGGCAGTGGCCGCAAACCCTCAAGGCCTGGCTGCTCGGCAGCCTGCCGGAATACATGGTGCCGACCTACCTGATGCCGCTGGACGCCTTGCCGGTGACCGCCAACGGCAAGCTCGACCGCAAGGCCTTGCCGCCACCCGACGCCGCGCCGCAGCAGGCATTCGTCGCACCGCAGGATGCGATGCAGACTGCGCTGGCGCAGATCTGGCAGGACGTATTGGGCACCGACCCCGTGGGGCTTGAAGACAACTTCTTCGAACTCGGCGGCGACTCGATCATTTCCATCCAGGTGGTCAGCCGCGCCCGTCAGGCCGGCATCCGCCTCAGTCCGCGCGACCTGTTCCAGTACCAGACCGTGCGCAGCCTGGCACTGGTCGCGGCGTTCGACAGCCGCAGCTGCATCGATCAAGGCCCGGTCAGCGGCGAGGTGGTCCTGACCCCGGCGCAGCATTACTTCTTCGAACAGGCCATCGCCCAGCGCCAGCACTGGAATCAGTCGCTGCTGCTGACGCCCCGGCAAGTGTTGAATCCCGAGGCGCTGGAACGGGCGTTGGTCACTGTCATCAACCATCACGATGCCTTGCGCCTGCGCTTCATCGACGCTGCCGAAGGCTGGCAGCAGCGCCATGCCGCGCCAGTCGAGAGTGCTGGACTGTGGCAGCGCCGGGCGTTTTCGAGCGAAGCCTTGACCGCCCTGTGCAATGAAGCGCAACGCAGCCTCGATCTGGCGAACGGGCCGCTGCTGCGTGCCTTGCTGGTCAGCCTCGACGATGGCAGCCAGCGCCTGTTGCTGGTGGTCCATCACCTGGCGGTGGACGGGGTGTCGTGGCGGGTGTTGCTCGAAGACCTGCAGCAGGCATACCGACAGGTGGCGCTGGCGGAAAAAACCAGCGCTTATCAAGACTGGGCCGCACAGCTGCAACAGCATGCCGGCACCCTCCTTGGGCAAATGCCGTACTGGCAGGCGCAATTGGCGGATGCCCGGGACCTGCCGTGTGAAAACCCCCAAGGCAGTTTGCAGCAGCGCCACGGGCACAAGATCGAATCGAAACTCGACGCCGAACTGACCCGCCAGTTGCTGCAACAGGCACCGGCGGCCTATCGCACCCAGGTCAACGACCTGTTGCTCACCGCGTTGGCGCGGGTCATCTGCCGCTGGAGCGGGCAGGGCTCGACGCTGATCCAACTCGAAGGCCACGGCCGCGAAGACCTGTCCGACGACCTCGACCTGAGCCGCACCATCGGCTGGTTCACCAGCCTGTTCCCTGTGCGTCTGCAACCCGAAGCCGGGGCGGAGAATTCGATCAAGTCGATCAAGGAGCAACTGCGCGCCATTCCCGGCAAAGGCCTGGGTTATGGACTGCTGCGCTATCTCGGCGAACCGGCGCAGCGCGAGATACTGCAAGGCTTGCCGACGCCACGCATCACCTTCAACTACCTGGGGCAGTTCGACCGTCAGTTCGATGACGCCGCACTGTTCAAACCGGCTGTGGAAAGCGGCGGCCAGGCCCAGGGCAACGAAGCGCCGCTGGCCAACTGGCTGACCGTGGAAGGCCAGGTGTATGGCGGGCAGCTCTCGCTGCAATGGGGTTTCAGTCGCGACATGTTCGCCGAATCCACGGTGCAGCACCTGGCCAATGCCTATGTCGAAGAGCTCAGGGCGCTGATTGAACATTGCTGCACGACCGTGGCAGGCCAGGTCACGCCGTCGGACTTCCCGCTGGCGCGCATCACCCAGGCGCAGCTCGATGCCTTGCCTGTCCCGGCGCCGGCCATCGAGGACGTTTACCCGCTGACGCCGATGCAACAGGGCATGCTGTTCCACACCCTGTACGAACCCCAGGCCGAGGCCTATATCAATCAGTTGCGCCTGGACATCCAGGGGCTGGAGCTGGCGGCATTCGGCCGGGCCTGGCAGGCGGCGATCAACCGTCACGACATCCTGCGCAGCAGCTTCCACTGGCTGGGCCTGGAAACTGCGCACCAGGTGATTCATCGCCAGATCGACCTGCAACTGCAAGTGATCGAAGCGACGGACCTTGACCTCGATGCCTTGGCCGCCGAGGAGCGCAGCCGTGGCTTCGAGCTGAGCGCTGCACCGTTGTTCCGCCTGCTGCTGGTACGCCGCGGCAGTGAAGACTGGCACCTGATCCATACCAGCCACCACATCCTGATGGACGGCTGGAGCAACGCGCAGTTGCTCGGCGAAGTGATCCAGCACTATGCCGGCCAGACGCTGGCCGGGCCCTTGGGGCAGTACCGCGATTATCTGGGCTGGATTCAACAGCAACCGCTGCTGGCCGCCGAGCAGTTCTGGAAGCAGGCGCTGGCACTCCTGGAAACGCCGACGTTGCTGGCGCAAGCCTTGCCCACGCCCGCCGAAGGGCGCGGCATGGGCGAACATCAATTGACCCTCGAGAGCGCCGCGCTGCAGCGCCTGAGCGATTTCGCCCGCCGGCAGAAAGTCACCCTCAACACGCTGCTGCAAGGCGCCTGGGGCCTGCTGTTGCAGCGCTACACCGGCCAATCCTGCGTGGCCTTCGGCGCAACCATTGCCGGGCGTTCCGCGCCGCTGCCGGGCATCGAGCAGCAATTGGGGCTGTTCATCAACACCTTGCCGATCATCGCCGCGCCGCAAGCCGGGCAGTCGGTGGCCCAGTGGCTCAACGACCTGCAAGCGTTGAACCTGAGCCTGCGCGAGTTCGAACATGTGCCGCTGTACGACATCCAGGGCTGGGCCGGGCAACAGGGGGCGCTGTTCGACAGCCTGCTGGTGTTCGAGAACTTCCCGGTGGCCGAAGCCCTCAAACAAGGGGCACCGGCGGGCCTGACCTTCGGCGCATTGCACAATCATGAAATCACCAGCTACCCGCTGACCCTCGGCATCGAAGTCGGAGCCACCCTGCGCCTGGATTTCAGTTTCGACCGCACCCGGTTCAGTGCCGCGCAGATCAACCAATTGGGCGCCAGCCTGTTGCAGGTGCTGGAGCAATTCGTCGCGCAGCCACAACAGGCATTGGGCGCGGTCAGCTTGCTGGATGCACAGGCCCGGGCAAGCGTGTTGGCCGGCTCACGTCCAGCGGTGCCGCAACTCGACAGCCCGTTGCTGGCCCACCAGCGTTTCGAACAGCAGGCGGCACGCACGCCCGATGCCCTCGCGGTGTTGGTTGGCGACGAGCGCCTGAGCTACGCGCAGCTCAATGCACAAGCCAACCAGCTCGCCCATCGCCTGCGCGCCCACGGTGTGGCACCGGGGCAGCGGGTCGGCCTGGCGGTTAGGCGCAATGCGCAGATGATCGTCAGCTTGATGGCGATCCTCAAGTCCGGCGCCGGTTATGTGCCGCTCGATCCGGATTACCCGGCCGAGCGCCTGGCCTACATGATCGAAGACAGCGGCATGCACCTGCTGCTGGCGCAACCGGGATTGCTCGGCGATGTAGCGCTGCCGCAAGGTTTGCCGCGCCTGGCGCTGGAGGCGAGTGCCGACGGTTTCTCCGCGGATAACCCGGTCAACCTCGCCAGCGCCGAAGACCTCGCCTATCTGATCTACACCTCCGGCTCCACCGGACGGCCGAAAGGCGTGTGCCTGGCCCATGCCGCACTGCGCGAGTTTTGCGTGATCGCGGCGGATTATTCGCAACTCACGGCGCAAGACCGCGTACTGCAATTCGCCAGCTTCAGCTTCGACGGCTTTGTCGAGCAGTGTTACCCGCCACTGTGCGTGGGCGCGGCGCTGGTGATGCGCGGCGATGAGTTGTGGGACACCGACAGGCTTTATCGGCAGATCATCGAGCAGGGCGTGACCCTGGCGGATTTGCCGGCGGCCTACTGGTTCCTCCTGGCGCAGGAGTGGGCCGCGCAACCGCAGCGTGAGAAAGGGCACTTGCGTCAGGTTCACGTCGGCGGCGAAGCCATGTCGCTGGAAGGCCTGAAGCTGTGGCACGTCGCCGGTCTGGGCGATGTGCGCCTGCTCAATACCTATGGCCCGACCGAAGCCACGGTCGTTTCCAGTACCCACGAATGCACGCTGGCCGATACCCGCAATCACATTGGCGTGCCCATCGGCACAGCGCTGCCGGGTCGCGCGTTGTACGTGCTGGACAGCGAAGGCCACCTGCTGCCGACCGGTTGCGTCGGCGAGTTGTGCATCGGCGGTGACGCCGGCCTTGCCCAGCGCTACCACCAGCGACCGGGCCTGAGCGCCGAGCGTTTCATCGCCGATCCGTTTTCCGCCACACCGGGCGCGCGGCTGTACCGCAGCGGCGACCTCGCGCGCTATCGCGAGGACGGTGCGCTGGAATACCTGGGGCGCATCGATCACCAGGTGAAAATTCGCGGTTTCCGCGTCGAACTGGGTGAGCTGGAAGCACACCTGCAAGGCCTGCCGATGATCAGCGAAGCCGCGGTGCTGGTGCACGAAGGTGTCGGCGGCAAGCAGTTGATCGGCTATGTGGTGCCGGCCTCGGATGAACTGCTGGACGCTGATGCGCGGCAACTCACCGACACCGTGCGCCGTGCCCTGGGCGAACGCCTGCCGGACTACATGCTCCCGGCGCAACTGGTGTTGCTCGCCGCGTTGCCGCTCAACCGCAACGGCAAACTCGACCGCGCAGCGCTGCCGGCCCCGCAAGTCTGGGAAGCTGAACTCGGCAGCGCACCACAGGGTGCACTGGAAACCGAGCTGGCGCAGATTTGGCAGCAGGTGTTGCAGGTCAGTCGCGTCGACCGCGAAAACAGCTTCTTCGAACTGGGCGGGCACTCGCTGCTGGCGACGCAGATCGTCTCGCAGATTCGCCAGCGCCTGGGCCTGTCGGTGAGCCTGCGCAGCCTGTTCGAACACCCGCGCCTCGAGGATTTCGCCGCACAGGTGCAAACCCTGCAACACAGCTGTGAACGCCCGGCGCTGGTGGCGGACACCTCTGGCGAGCGCTCGCCGTTGTCCTTTGCCCAGCAACGCTTGTGGTTCCTGTGGAACCTGGAACCGGACAGTTCGATGTACAACATGCCCGGTGCCTTGCGCCTGCGTGGCGAGTTGAATCTTGAGGCCCTGCGCCAGACCTTCGAAACCCTGGTGCAGCGCCACACGGTATTGCGCACCACCTTCTACGAAGAAGACGGCCAGGCCTGGCAACGGCTGCACGAGCAATTGCCGTTGAGCTTCGAGGCCAACGACCTGCGGCATCTGCCGGCGCCGGACGACACCGCGCAACAACTGGCCCGCGAGGAAGTCGCGCGGTCATTCGACCTGCGCCATGGCCCCTTGCTGCGGGTGCGGGTGCTGCGGGTCGCGGATGACCAGCATGTGTTGTTGCTGACCGTGCATCACATCGTCGCCGACGACTGGTCGTTCCGCGTCCTGATCAACGAGTTCGTCACGCTCTATCCAACCCTCAACCGTGGCCAGGTCCCGCAACTGCCGGCGCACAGCGTGCAGTACGCCGACTTCGCCAAATGGCAGCGCCAGTGGCTGGAGCAGGGCGGCGAATTGCAACGCCAGCTCGACTACTGGCAGCAGCGCCTCGCCGAGCCGCTGGCCGTGCTGGAGTTGCCCGCCGATGGCGACCGGCGCATTGCACAGGAAGGCGCCAGCGCGCATTTCACCTTCGGTGCCGAACTCAGCCAGCAGCTGCGCGACTTTGCCCAGCAACGCGATTTGTCGCTGTTCATGCTGCTGCTGGCCGGCTTCACCCTGGTCCTGCGCCAGCGCACCGAGGTCAATCGCGTGCGCATCGGCACCGATATCGCCAACCGAAATCAAGCCGAGCTTGAAGAAATGGTCGGCTTCTTCGTTAACCAACTAGTACTGCAAGTGGAAGTCGATGCCGGGCAGCCGGTGGCGCAGTTGCTGGACGCTTGTCGCCGGGCGGTGCTGGAGGCTTCGGACCATCAGGACCTGCCGTTCGAGCGCCTGGTGGAGGCCTTGCGCTTGCCGCGCCGGGCCGGACGTTCGCCGCTGTTCGACATCAAGCTGATTTACCAGGAAGGCGTCGGTCGCCTGCCGTCGATGGAGGGCCTGCAAGTCGAGGACTTCCCGTCCGGGCGCCAGGCCGCCGAGATCGGCATGGTCGCTGCGTTCTACAACGACGCGCAGCACATCCACCTGAGCTTCGAGACACCGGCCGGTCAGTACCTGCCGAGCACGCTTGAGTGTTTGTCCGAACAGATTCAGGCGGTGCTCGCAGCGTTGATTGGCGCTGGTGGATTGCAAGTCGGCGATTTGCTCAACCTGGCCAGCGATGTCCAGCGCCGTGCCGATGCGCGCTTGAACGAGCAACGCAAGGCCTTGCTCGGCGGGGCCATGGCGATCAAGCGCCGCTCGGCGAACCGGGCTGCGCCGACAGCGCAAACCGCAGCTGACTGATTCAGGCGGCGGCGCCCTTTAGCGCCGCCGTGATCATTTTCTGGAGGGGTTTATGACCGTTTCAACGACCAAGTCCATTCCCAAGATGGGTCGTGGTGCCCGCAAAAGCCTGTCCACCGATCCGACGCGGCTGGTGAGTTTTGCGCCGATGTTCGAAGGCCACAGCATGCCACTGGTGTGCCGCCCGGCCGTGTCCGGCGTGAGCCTGGTGGAATGGGCCAGCCAGAACCGCGCGCTGATCGAAAGCAAGCTGCTGGAACACGCGGTGATCCTGTTCCGTGGCTTCCAGGTGGCCGACATCGGCGAGTTCAACCGCTGTGTCGATGCGATTTCCGGCGGTGCGCTGGAGTACCTGTTCCGCGCCTCGCCACGCACCCAGATCACCGGTCAGTTCAAGATCTACAGCTCCACCGATTACCCGGCGCCGGAGAAAATCTTCCCGCACAACGAACACTCGTACTCGCCGGTGTTCCCGCGTCACCTGTACTTCTACTGCGACACCCCGTCGACCACCGGCGGCGAAACGCCGTTCGGCGACACCCGCCAGATCCTCGCGCGGATCGACCCGCAGGTGCGCGAAGAGTTTGCCCGCAAACGCATCATGTACGTGCGCAACTACGGCGACGGCATGGGCCTGCCATGGCAGACCGTGTTCCAGAGCGAGGACCGTGCCGAGGTCGAAGCCTACTGCGCGAAAATCGGCATCCAGGCCGAGTGGAAACCCGGCAACCGCCTGCGTACCCGGCAGAACGGCCCGGCCATCGTGCGTCATCCGCTGAGCGGCGAGCGCATCTGGTTCAACCACGGCACCTTCTTCAATGCGCTGACCCTGCCGGACAGCATCCGCGACAACCTGCTGCGTGAGTTCGGCCCGCAAGACCTGCCGCAGAACACCTTCTTCGGCGACGGCTCGCCGATTCCCGACGATGTGATTCGCCACCTGCAAGGCATCTACCGCGAGGTGATGGTCGAGTTCGCCTGGGAGAAGGGCGACGTGGTCCTGCTCGACAACATCCTCAGCGTGCATGCGCGCAACGAATTCACCGGCTACAGAAAAATCCTCACGGCCATGGCCATCGCGCAGAAAAGCGCCGACCTGGATCAGGAATAAGGACACCCGACATGAACACCACCGCCCTCGAACCTTCGGTAGACGTATTCCAGACTTCGGCCCAGCAGGCCTTTTATTTGCGGGTCCAGGAACTGGACGCCCGGCCACTGTTCGCCGCGCTGACATTGCCGGTCGCCAGGCCGGTGGAGGCCCAGGCGTTGCGCACGGCGCTGGAGACACTGGGCCAGCGTCATGAAACCCTGCGCACGGTCTACCGCCGCTTGCCAGGCATGAAGTGGCCGGTGCAAAGCCTGTGCGATGCATTGCCGGTCACGTTGCTGGGCATCCAGCCTTCGCTGGCCGAGGCCTTGAGCCGCAGCCGTGAAGTCATGGTTGAAGATTCGAGCAAGGCGCTGGTGGTGGCGCAGGTTGAAGACCAGGCAGGGCAGTGTTTCATCACCCTGCTGACCCCGGCGTGCAGCTTCGACGAGGCTTCGCTGCGGGTGCTCGCGGCCGAGCTTGCCAGTCTGTTGCGCGGTGAAGCCCTGGTCGAAGACGAGGACGCGCTGCAATACCTGGACTACAGCGCCTGGCAGGAAGAACTGCGCGAAGAAGACATCGGCCAGCAGGGCGCCGCGTTCTGGCGCAACCTGCAACAGCAGTTCGCCGTGGCCCATCGCTTGCCGTTCGAAAAAGCCGTGGAAGTGTCCCTGGCTCGCCGTCAGGCCACGCTCACCGATGCCACCTGGTACGCCGGGGTGCAACGGCTGGCTGATGAGTCGAACGTCGAGGCGCAGCAAGTCGCGTTGCTGCTGTGGAGCGCCTTCGTGGCGCGCATCGGCCAACAGGAAAAAGGCCTGATGGGCTGGCAGGTGGACGGTCGCAACGAGCAGACCGCCGCCACCCTCGGGCGTTTCGCCCGGCGTTTGCCGGTGGCCTTCGAATACCGCGGCCAGCAGACTCTGGCGCAAGCCTTGGCAAGCTTTGCCGCCAGCGTCGAACAGTCGCTGTCGTGGCTTGATTGCCTAAACGAATTCGGACTGAGCGCCGAAGGTACCGCGCCGCTGCGTTACGGCTTCGTCCATCAGGCTGGCGAGGAGGCCGCTATCGAGGTCGACGACGGCAACCCCGAAGTCCTGCGCCTGCGGGTGCTGGGCAATCAGTTGCAGCTGTCGTGTCTGGACGGTGCGCTGCCCGAATCGATGCTGGCCGAGTGGCTGCAGCAGTTCGCCGAGTTCAGTCGCCAACTGTTGGCGTCGCCCGAACTGACCCTGGCTCAGGCTGATCTGCTCAGCGCCGCGCAACGGACCCGCCTGATCGAAGGCTTCAATCCGAACGCCACCGGGCAGGTTTTGCCGTGCCGGTTCCTGCACGAATTGTTCAGCGAACAGGCGCGCCTGCATCCGCAACGCATCGCCCTGAGCGTCAACGGCCAGCGCCTGACCTATGCCGAGCTGGATGCGCGCTCCAACCAGGTGGCCAATACCTTGCGCGCCCAAGCGGTGGCGGCGGATGAAATCGTTGCGGTCTACGGTCAACGTTCTCTGGAAATGGTCATTGCGTTGTTGGGCACGCTCAAGGCCGGCGCTGCGTACTTGCCGCTGGACCCGAACTACCCGATCGAGCGCCTGGCGTTCATGCTCGCCGACACTGGCGCGCGCCAGGTATTGGCCTGCCAGCCGCTGCCGGACGCGTTGCACAGTGAGCGTGTGGTTTCCCTGATGCCGGGGGCCGAAGTCTGGTCCGCCGCGCCAACCGAACCTGCGCCTCAGGGCGACAGCGCCAACCTGGCCTACGTCATCTACACCTCCGGGTCCACCGGCAAACCCAAGGGCGTGATGATCAGTCATGCCAACGCCGTGGCCTCGACCCTGGCGCGTACTGCGTTTTATCGCCAGCCGCTGCGCGGGTTCCTGATGCTCTCGTCGTTCTCCTTCGACAGCTCGGTGGCCGGGGTTTTCTGGGCGCTGGGGCAGGGCGCGACCCTGTGCCTGCCGGACGAAGACAGCTACAAGGATCCGGCCAGACTGGCCGAGTTGATTCAGCGCGAAGAGATTTCCCACTACCTGACGCTGCCGTCGTACCACGCGCAGATTCTCGAGCATCTCGACCAACAGGCCCTGGCCTGCGTCATCGTGGCCGGCGAAGCCTGCAGCCATGCCCTGGTGCAGCGACATCGCGAAGCGCTGCCGGGGGTGACGCTGGTCAACGAATACGGCCCGACCGAAGGCACCGTGTGGTGCTCGGCCTGGGAACTGCCGCTTGACCAGGACGATTACAGCATCCCGATCGGCCAGCCGATTGCCGGCATGCGCATCCACGTACTCGGCCCGGACCTGCAACCGCTGGCCGTGGGCGTCGAAGGCGAGTTGTATGTCGGCGGTGCCGGCATTGCCCGGGGTTATCTGCAGCGTGGCCCGCTGACGGCCGAACGCTTTGTTCCCGACCTGTTCGCCAAGGCGCCGGGTCAGCGCCTGTACCGCACCGGCGACCTGGGGCGCTATCGCGCCGATGGCGTGCTCGAGTATCTGGGGCGGGTCGATCACCAGGTGAAAATCCGTGGTTTCCGCATCGAGCTGGGCGAAATCGAGTCGGCCATGCGCAACGCGCCGGGCATCGAAGACGCTGCCGTGATTGCCCGGGAAACCCCGACCGGTCCGCAACTGCTGGGCTTTGTGGTGTCCCCGGCCGACACCGCCGACATCCGCCTCAACGAGTTGCGCAGCCACCTGGCCGAGGCGCTGCCCGAGCACATGCAGCCGGCGCGCTTGCAGGTGCTGGAGCGTTTCCCGCTGATGCCCAACGGCAAGCTCAATCGCCAGGCCTTGCTCGATCTCGATGTGCGCCGCAGCGCCTTCGTCGCGCCGCGCAACGACCTCGAAAAAAACCTGGCGGCGATCTGGGCCAAAGCGCTGCACGTAGAGCGTGTCGGCGTGCACGACAGCTTCTTCGAACTCGGCGGACACTCGCTGCTGGCCACGCGCATTCGTGCACGGATCCAGGAAGAGTTGAACCTGGCGATCCCGCTCAAGCTGTTTTTCGACGGCGACACCCTGGAGCGCCTGGCGGCGGAAATCGAGCAATTCCGCCAGCAAAGCGAACACCAGGAAAACGATGTAGACGCCCTCGAAGCGTTGTTCGACGAAGTGGATGAGGAACACGCGCGATGAGTGCTGCACCGGACAGAATGATGACCCTGGCCCAGCGTTTCTGCGGCTTGAGCGCAGACGCCCGGCGCGCGCTGCAAGAAAAGATGCACGCCCAGGGGCTGACCCTGGAACTGCTGCCGATCCCGCCACGGGACCGCGCCGTCGACACGCTGCCGGCGTCCTACGCGCAGCAGCGCTTGTGGTTCCTCTGGCAGATGCAGCCCCAGGCCACCGCCTACAACCTGACCGGTGCCTTCCGCCTGACCGGCGAGCTGAACCGCGACGCACTGGCGCAAACCCTGGCGGCACTGGTGCAGCGGCATGAGGTGTTGCGCACCACGTTCGTCTTCGACGAACAGCAAGTGCTGCAGCGCATCCACCCGCAAATGGACACCCCGCTGGTCGAGGCCACTGCCGCCGACAACATCGAGCTGCAACGCCAGATCGCCCTCAACGCCGAGCAGCCGTTCGACCTGCAGCACGGCCCGTTGATGCGTTGCCGCCTGATCCGCCTCGATGCCCGGCAACATGTGCTGGTGCTGACCTTCCATCACATCGTCACCGATGGCGGTTCGCTGCCGATCCTGCTGCAAGAGTTTACGCAGTTGTATGCACAGCTCAGTGCCGGGCAGGCCACGCAGCTACCGCCGTTGGGCATTCAATACGCCGACTTCGCCCGCTGGCAGCGCCTGTGGCTGGAGGCCGGCGAGGCCGAGCGTCAGCTTGATTACTGGCGCGGCCAGTTGGGCAACCAGCACCCGCCGCTGAACCTGCCGACCGACCGTCGTCGCCCGGCGATCCCGAGCCAGCAGGGCGCCAGCGTCGAGCTGGAGATACCTGCCGCGTTGACCACTCACCTGCGCGAGCTGGCCCGCCGCGAAGGTTGCACCCTGTTCATGCTGCTGATGGCGGCCTTGCAGACGCTGTTGCACCGCTACAGCGGCGAGCAGGACATTCGCGTCGGCGTGCCGATTGCCAACCGCACCCGCCAGGATGTGGAAAACCTGCTGGGCTTTTTCGTCAACACCCAGGTGCTGCGCAGCCAGCCCCGGGCCGACCAGCCGTTTGTGCAATTGCTCGCCGAGATCAAGGCCGCGGCGCTCGGCGCACAGGCCCATCAGGACCTGCCGTTCGAGCAACTGGTCGATGGCCTGGGCGTCGAACGCAGCCTGAGCCACACGCCACTGTTCCAGGTGATGTTCAACCACCAGCGCGACAGCAACGGTGCGCAACGCTGGGACTTGCCGGGCCTGAGCGTCGAACCGCTGATCTGGGACGAGAAAACCACCAAGTTCGACCTGATGCTCGACACCGTCGAAAGTGACGATGGCATCCATGCCTCGTTCGTGTATGCCACCGAATTGTTCGACGCCGCGACCATCGAGCGCCTCGGCCGGCACTGGCTGAACCTGTTGCAGGCGATCTGCGCCGACAGCACGGTTGCCCTGGCGGATCTGTCCATGCTCGACGCCTGCGAGCAGCAGGTCACATTGCTCGACTGGAACCGCCGCGCGGTATCGAACAACGATCAGGCGAACGCGTTGTGCGCCCATCAACTGATCGAAGCCCAAGCCGCCGCGCACCCGCACAACATCGCCGTGACCTGCGGCGCCATCACCCTCACTTACGCCGAACTGAACCGCCGCGCCAACCGCATCGCCCATCGCCTGCGCGAGCGCGGCGTCGGCCCGGACGTGCTGGTGGGCATCGCCCTGGAGCGTTCGCCGGAGATGATCGTCAGCCTGCTGGCGATCCTCAAGGCCGGTGGCGCCTACGTGCCGCTGGACCCGGACTACCCGCAGGATCGCCTGGCCTACATGCTCGCCGACAGCGGCACGCGCCTGTTGCTGACCGATTCGGCACTGATGCCGCGCCTGCCGTTGCACGAAGGCATTGAGGTGATCTGCCTCGATCACGCCAGCGACTGGCTCGATGAGGCCAGCGCCGATAACCTGGCGAACCTGACCGCGCCAGCGAACCTGGCCTACGTCATCTACACCTCCGGTTCCACCGGCAAACCCAAGGGGACGCTGCTGCCCCACAGCAACCTGACCCGACTGTTCAGCGCCACCGAACACTGGTTCGGTTTCAATGCGGACGATGTGTGGAGCCTGTTCCACTCCTATGCCTTCGACTTTTCCGTATGGGAAATCTTTGGCGCGCTGTTCTACGGCGGCAAGCTGGTGGTGGTGCCGCACGCGGTCAGCCGCTCCCCGGAAGTCTTCGCCCGCTTGCTGCGTGAGGAAGGTGTCACGGTACTCAACCAGACCCCCTCGGCCTTCCGCCAGTTGATGCCGTTCGCCTGCGCCAACGCGCAAGGCATGGCCCTGCGCTGCGTGGTGTTCGGCGGCGAGGCGCTGGACGTGGCCAGCCTGCGGCCGTGGTACGACGCCTTTGATGACGAGCAACCGCGGCTGATCAACATGTACGGCATCACCGAAACCACGGTGCACGTGACTTATCGCCCGCTGTCGCGCGCCGACCTCGATGGCGCCAACAGCTCGCCGCTGGGCGAACCGATCGCCGACCTGCGCTGGTACGTGCTCGACCCGCGCCTGAACCCGGTGGCCAAGGGCTGCGTCGGTGAGCTGTACGTCGGCGGTGCCGGCCTGGCCCGTGGTTATCACCAGCGCGCCGACCTGACCGCCACGCGCTTTGTCCCGGACCTGTTCGCCGCCGAGCCGGGCGCACGCCTGTACCGCACCGGCGACCTGGCGCGTTACTGCGCCGATGGCAGCATCGAGTACGCCGGGCGCATCGACCATCAGGTGAAGATCCGCGGTTTCCGCATCGAGCTGGGAGAAATCCAGGATCGCCTGCAAAGCCATCCGGCCATCGAGCAGGCACTGGTGCTGGCGCCGCAGGTCAACGGCAGCCAGCAACTGGTCGCATGGTTCACGGCCAGCGGCGACGACAAGGATTTGCGCCAGTCCCTGCGCGAACACTTGCAGGCCGGTTTGCCGGACTACATGGTGCCGGCGCACTTGATCAAGCTCGAGCACTGGCCGCTGACCAGCAACGGCAAGCTTGACCGCAACGCGCTGCCCAAGCCCGACGCAGCTCTGGCGCAGCAGGCTTACACGGCGCCCATCGATGAGCTGCAAAGCGAGTTGGCGGCGATCTGGCAAGACGTGCTCAAGCTCGAGCGCGTGGGCATCGACGACAACTTCTTCGAACTGGGCGGCGACTCGATCATCTCGATCCAGGTGGTCAGCCGTGCGCGCCAGGCCGGGATCCGCATCACCCCGCGTGACCTGTTCCAGCACCAGACCGTGCAGAGCCTGGCGAAGGTGGCGGTGCGCAGCGCCGGGCTGGTCATCGATCAGGGACCGGTGCGCGGCGAGGTGTTGCTGACACCGATCCAGCATTGGTTCTTCGAACAACGGATCGACGCTCGTCATCACTGGAACCAGTCGGTATTGCTGGAACTGCGCGAGCCGCTCGACAGCGGCTGCCTGCAGCAAGCGCTGGCGGCCTTGTTGGAGCACCACGATGCCCTGCGTTTGCGCTGGCATCAGGTCGATAGCGTGTGGCGGCAAGCGCAAGCTGAGCAATGGAGCAGCGCCGAAGTGCTGTGGCAGCGTCAGGCGGCAGACGCCGATGAACTGCTGACGCTGTGCAACGCCGCACAGGCCAGCCTGAATTTGCAGGACGGCCCGTTGCTGCGAGCCTTGCTGGTGGACATGGGCACGGCAGGCCAGCGCCTGCTGCTGGTGGTGCATCACCTGGCGGTGGACGGCGTGTCCTGGCGTCTGCTGCTCGAAGACCTGCAAGCCGCTTACGCTCAGGCACGTCAGGCCGAACCGTTGCGTTTGCCGGCCAAAACCAGCGCCTATCAAGCCTGGGCTGCACGTTTACAACGCCATGCGCAAAGCCCGGAGCTGGCGCAGCAAGCCGCTTACTGGCAAGCGCAATTCCACGACGTGGCGGTGCAGCTGCCTGCCGATAACCCGCAAGGCAGCCTGGCCAGCCAGCATGCCGTGAGCGTGCAAACCGTGCTCGACAGCACCTTCACCCGCCAACTGCTGCAAGACGCCCCGGCGGCGTACCGCACCCAGGTCAACGACCTGTTGCTGACGGCGTTGGCGCGTGTGCTGGGCCAGTGGACCGGTCAGGCTTCGACGCTGGTCAAACTGGAAGGCCACGGCCGCGAAGACCTGTTCGATGACATCGACCTGACCCGCACCCTGGGCTGGTTCACCTCGATTTTCCCGGTCAAGCTCAACCCGGCCGGCGGCCTGGCCGACAGCATCAAGGCGGTCAAGGAACAGCTGCGTGCGGTGCCTGACAAAGGCATCGGTTTCGGCATCCTGCGTTATCTGGCCAATGCCGGCCTTGAGGACCTGCCGTCACCGCAAATCACCTTCAACTACATGGGCCAGTTCGACGCCAGCTTCGATGAGCAGGCGCCATGGCGTCCGGCGAAGGAAAGCGGCGGTGCCGAACAGGGTGCGTCTGCCGAACTGGACCGAGGTTTGAGCATCAACGGCCAGGTCTACGCCGGGCAATTGCGCCTGAGCTGGACCTTCAGCGGTGAAGTGTTCAAAGCGCAAACCGTGCAGCAGCTGGCCGATGCCTACGCCCTGGAACTGCAACGGCTGATCGAGCATTGCCTGGGCGGTGCCGGCGGCCTGACCCCGAGCGACGTGCCGCTGGTGCACGTCGATCAGGCGCAACTGGATGCCTTGCCGCTCGCGGCCAGCCAGATCCAGGACATCCTGCCGCTGTCGCCGATGCAACAGGGCATGTTGTTCCACAGCCTGTTCGCCCCGGATGCCGGTGCCTACGTGCCGCAGATGCGCGTGGACGTGCAGGGGCTGGACGTCGAGGCGTTCGGCAATGCCTGGCAGCAGACGCTGGCGCGCCATGAAGTGCTGCGCGCAGCGTTCTTCAGCGAAAGCAACGGTTCGCGTCCGCTGCAAGTGATCCTGGCCGACGCCAGGCTGCCGATGAGCCTGCTCGACTGGCGCGACCGGCCTGATCTGCCGCAGGCGCTTGAGCGCCTGGCCGAGGACGACCGCCTGCGCGGTTTCGACCTGGCGGCGGCGCCGTTGCTGCGCCTGACCCTGGTGCAGACCGCCGATGACAGCCATCACCTGATCTTCACCAACCACCACATCCTGCTGGACGGCTGGAGCACCTCGCAGTTGTTCGGCGAAGTGCTGCAACGCTACGCGGGCGTCACGCCGGCGCCCGGTGTTGGCCGCTATCGCGACTACATGAGCTGGCTGGGCACGCGCGACCGTGCCGCCTGCGAGGCGTTCTGGCTGGAGCAATTGCACTCGTTCGCCGAGCCGACCCGTCTGGCCGGTGCCTTGCCGGCGCCGGTTGCCGGGCAGGGCGGCGGTCATCGCACCTTGCACCTGAGCCTCGACCGCGCAGCCACCGAGCGCCTGAGCGGGTTTGCCCGTCAGGCCCGCGTGACGCCCAACACCCTGCTGCAAGCGGCATGGCTGCTGATATTGCAACGCTACACCGGCCAGTCGACCGTGGCGTTCGGCGCCACCGTGTCGGGGCGTCCGAGCGAACTGCAAGGCATCGAGCAGCAGATCGGCCTGTTCATCAACACCTTGCCGGTGATCGCCACGCCGCACCCCGAGCGCACGGTCAGCCAATGGATCGATGAAGTCCAGGCGCTCAATCTCAAGCTGCGCGAAGTCGAATACACACCGCTGGCGGATGTGCAGCGCTGGGCCGGTCACTCCGGCGAGGCGCTGTTCGACACCCTGCTGGTGTTCGAAAACTACCCGGTGGCGCAAGCGCTGGAGGAGGGCAATACCAGCGCGCTGAAGTTCTCCGGCATCAGTCACCACGACCAAACCAGTTTCCCCCTGGCCATCGCCGCCGAACTGGGCGAATGCCTGGACCTGCGCTTCAACTACGACACGGCGCTGTTCAGCGCCGAGGCCATCGCCGGATTGAGCGCACGTCTGCTGGCGCTGCTCGATGCCATGGTCGGCGCGCCGCAACAGCCATTGGGCCGCTTGAACCTGCTCGATGCCGCGCAAACCGCTCGGCAGGTCGAGGGCTTCAACCGCACCGCGCAGAGCTGGGCGGATGTGCGCCCGGTCTACCAGTGCTTCGAAGCCCAGGCACTGCAAACCCCGGAGGCCCCGGCCCTGGTGTTTGCCGGCCAGACCCTCAGCTATCGCCAGCTCGACCAACAGGCCAACCGCCTGGCGCACTACCTGCGCAGCCAGGGCGTGGGCGCCGAAGTGCTGGTGGGCATCGCCGCCGAGCGCTCGCTGGAACTGGTGATCGGCCTGCTGGCGATCATGAAGGCCGGTGGCGCCTACGTGCCGCTCGACCCGGACTACCCGCGTGAACGCCTGGAACACATGTTCGACGACAGCGGTGTGCACCTGCTGCTGACCCAGCGTCATCTGCTTGGGCAACTGCCGATTCCGCCCGTCACCACGGCGATCTGCCTTGACGACATGGGCGGACTGCTGGACGGCCTGAGCGACGAAAACCTGCCCTGCGTAGTCGGGCCGCAATCGCTGGCCTACATGATCTACACCTCCGGCTCCACCGGCAAACCCAAGGGCGCGGCCAACCACCATGAGGCCTTGTACAACCGCCTGGCGTGGATGCAGGGCGCCTATCCGCTGGACGGGCGCGACACCGTGTTGCAGAAAACCCCGTTCAGTTTCGACGTGTCGGTCTGGGAGTTCTTCTGGCCATTGATGACCGGCGCACGCCTGGCCGTGGCCGCACCGGGCGCCCATCGCGATCCGGCGCAACTGGTCAGCCTGATCGAGCAGTACCGGGTCAGCACCCTGCATTTCGTGCCGTCGATGTTGCAGGCGTTTGTCCAGGGCGAAGGCTTCGAGCGTTGCGCCAGCCTGCGGCAGATCATGTGCAGCGGCGAAGCCTTGTCGGCGGACTTGCAGCACAGCCTGTTCCGCGTGCTGCCGAACGTTGGCCTGTACAACCTGTACGGCCCGACCGAAGCGGCCATCGACGTGACCCACTGGACCTGCATCGACGACGGCGCCGTCAGCGTGCCGATCGGTTATCCGATCGCCAACCTGGTCACCTATATCCTCGACGACAGCCTGCAACCGCAGGTGCAGGGTTGCGTCGGTGAGCTGTACCTGGGCGGCATCGGCCTGGCTCGCGGTTATCACAATCGTCCGGAGCTGACGGCCGAGCGCTTCGTTGCCAGCCCGTTCGGTGAGCGGGGCGAGCGCCTGTACCGCACCGGCGACCTGGCGCGCTACCGCGAGGACGGCGTGATCGAATACGTCGGGCGCATCGACCATCAAGTGAAGATCCGCGGCCTGCGCATCGAGCTGGGGGAAATCGAAGCCTGCCTGCTGGAACATCCGTCGGTGCGCGAAGCGGTGGTGATCGCCCTCGATGTCGGCAAGTCCAAGCAACTGGTGGCCTACGTCATCGGTGATGCCGACCTTGAGCCACTCAAACAACACCTGCGCAACGCACTGCCCGAGCACATGCAGCCAAGCCATGTGCTGCTGCTCGATCAGTTGCCGGTCACGCCCAACGGCAAACTCGACCGCCGCGCGCTGCCACAACCGGACCAGCAGGTGCGCGAGTACGTGGCGCCGCGCAATGCCGTGGAGTCGACATTGCAAGCGGTGTGGCAGGCGTTGTTCGAAGTGCCGCAAGTGGGCATGCACGACAACTTCTTTGAACTGGGCGGCGATTCCATCGTCTCGATCCAGGCCGTCAGCCGTACACGCAAGGCCGGCTTGAGCATTTCGCCCAAGCATGTGTTCAGCCATCCGACCCTGGCCGAACTGGCCACGGTGGCCCAACCGGTCGCGGCGGATGAAGCCGTGCCGACGGTCGCTGCAATGGCGGCGAAAATCGAACTGAGCGAAGCACAATATCAGACGCTGGAATTGGCGGCGGACGAAGTCGAGGACGTCTATCCGCTGTCGCCGATGCAGCAGGGCATGCTGTTCCACTCGGTGCAGGACGGCGATTCGGGGCTGTACGTCAACCAGATCGAAGTGGGCGTGCGCGGCGTTGATGGTCCGCGTTTCCGTGAAGCCTGGGCCGATGCCGCCCGGCGTCACGCGATTCTGCGCACGGCGTTCCTCTGGGAAGGCGACAAGGAACCGCTGCAAGTGGTGCTGCGTGACGCACCTTCGCTGCTGACCGAACTGGACTGGCGCGGGCTGGATGATCAGCCAGAGCGCGTCCGCCAACTGGCTCTGGAGGAGCGCGAACGCGGCTTCTCGCTGAACCGCGCCCCTTTGTTGCGCCTGTTGCTGGTACGCCTGGAAGACGACCGCTATCGCCTGATCTGGACCTACCACCACATCCTCATGGACGGCTGGAGCGTGTCGCGCCTGATCGGCGAAGTGCTGCGCCATTACAGTGGCGACGAGCACGAGCCGGTGGCCGCCTATCGCGACTACATCGACTGGCTCGGCCAGCAAGTCGCCGAAGCCAGCGAGGCGTTCTGGAAAGGCAAGCTCGCCAGCCTCGAAGGCGCCACCCATCTGGCCCGCGCCTTGCCGGTCAAGGCGCCGCAGGCGGGTTACCACGCGATCTATACGCACCTGAGTGCCGGGCAGACCGGGCGGTTGCAGGCTTTTGCCCAACAGCAGCAAGTGACCCTCAACACCCTGGTGCAAGCCGCGTGGCTGTTGCTGCTGCAACGCTACACCGGCCAGCGCACGGTAACGTTCGGTGCCACGGTGTCCGGGCGTCCGGAAACCCTCAACGGCTCGGAGAACATGCTCGGCCTG
Source organism: Pseudomonas sp. S2_H10 (assembly GCF_054668285.1). Lineage (NCBI taxonomy): Bacteria > Pseudomonadati > Pseudomonadota > Gammaproteobacteria > Pseudomonadales > Pseudomonadaceae > Pseudomonas > Pseudomonas sp. S2_H10. Next base: position 1,713,780 of record NZ_CP162754.1, on the reverse strand, counting down.
TTCATCAACACCTTGCCGGTGGTCAACAGCGTGCCGACCGAGGTCAGCGTCGGTGACTGGCTGCGGGACATCCAGGCCTACAACCTCGACATCCGTGACTTCCAGCAAACCCCGCTGAGCGACATCCAGCGTTGGGCCGGGCAGGGCGGGCAGGCGTTGTTCGACAGCATCATCGTCTTCGAAAACCAGCCGGTGGACCGCACCCTGCGCGAGTGGAACGGCGACTCGCTGCGCTTCGAGGACGTTTCCGACTTCGGCCTGACCAGCTTCGCCATGGACCTGATGGTCAGCCTCGACGAAGGGCTGCGCATCGAATACATGCACCAGCGCGACCAGTTCGATCTGGCGACCGTCGAGGTCCTGCGCAGCCACATGGAAAGCCTGATGCAGCGCCTGTGCGACGACGCCGGACGTGCCGTCGGTGAGTTGGGCTTGCTGACCCTGGACGAAGGCCGGGCGCTGGACGGCGAACTGCCGGTGGTGGCGGACGGCGACGAGACCCCGGTGCACGAGCTGATCCGTCAGCGAGCGCGCCTGCAACCTGATCACACGGCGCTGGTCCTGAGCTATGCCGAGCGTGACGCCGAACAATTGAGCTACGCCGAACTGGACCGGCGTTCCGATGCCCTGGCGGTGCATCTGCTGGAGCAGGGCGTGCAAGCCGAAGACGTGATCGGCGTGTTCATGGAGCGTTCGCTGGAGCTGGTGGTGTCGCTATTGGCGGTGATGAAGTGCGGTGCCGCCTACGTGCCGCTGGACCCGCAATACCCGCAGGAACGCCTGCGCTACATGATGGCCGACAGCGACATGCGCCTGCTGCTGACCCAGGAGCGTCTGCGCGATTCGGCGCAGCTCAATCCGGGCACGGCGATGGTCGCGGTGGACCGCTTGAACCTCGATGTCGAGGTGACGCTGCCTTCGTGTTCCGTGCATGCCGAGCAACTGGCGTACCTGATCTACACCTCGGGCTCCACCGGCAAACCGAAAAGCGTCGCCGTGGCCCACGGGCCGTTGAGCATGCACGTGCAAGCCATCGCCGAGCTGTACGAGATGGACCCGGACAATCGCGAACTGCACTTCATGTCGTTCGCCTTTGACGGTGCCCATGAACGCTGGATCACCGCGCTGATCAGCGGCTCGACCCTGGTCATTCGTGACAACAGCTTGTGGACCGCCGAACAGACCCTGGCGGTGCTGCATCGCCAGCGCATCAGCGTCGCGTGCTTCCCGCCGGCGTACCTGCTGCAATTGGCCGAACACGCCGAGTTGCAGGGGGGGATCCGCCGCCGGTGCGCATCTACTGCTTCGGTGGCGATGCGGTGCCGGACGCCACCTTCGAAAGGGTCAAGCACACCCTCAAGCCGCAATACCTGGTCAACGGCTACGGCCCTACGGAAACAGTGGTCACGCCGCTGCTGTGGAAAATCGCCGCCGACGGCCACTGCCAGGCGATGTACGCGCCGATTGGCCAACGCGTCGGCACTCGCAGCCTGCACGTGCTGGACATGGACCTCAACCCGCTGCCGGTGGGCATGGTCGGTGAGCTGTACATCGGCGGGCGCGGTGTCGCGCGCGGATACCATCGTCACCCGTGGCAGAGCGCCGAGCGCTTCGTCGCCGATCCGTTCAGCAGCGAAGGCGGGCGCCTGTATCGCACCGGTGACCTGGTGCGCCGTCGCGAGGATGGCGTGTTCGACTACGTCGGGCGCATCGACCATCAGGTCAAGGTGCGCGGCTTCCGCATCGAACTGGGCGAAATCGAAGCCCGCCTGCGCGAGCAGGCCGGGATCAACGATGCACTGGTGGTGGTGCGCGACAACGGCCAGGGGCCGCAACTGGTGGGTTATGTGGTGGCGGCGCAAGACGATGGCCTCGGTCCGCGTTGCCAGGTGGCATTGCGCGAGAGCCTGCCCGACTACATGGTGCCGACGCAGGTCGTGGTGTTGCCGCGCTTCCCGTTGACCCCCAACGGCAAGCTCGACCGCAAGGCCTTGCCGGATCCGGCCTTCACCGGCCGCGACTACGTGGCACCGCGCACGCCGCTGGAATGGGCGCTGGCGGATATCTGGCAACAGGTGTTGGGCATCGAGAAGGTCGGCATCACCGACAACTTCTTCGAGTTGGGCGGTGATTCGTTGCGCACCCTCAAGGTGATCTCGAAAGTCCGTGCCCTGAACGAGCCGGGCTTCCAGCTCAAGCTGCGCGACATGATGGCCAAGCCGACGATCGCCGGGTTGTCCGGTGTCGATGAGCAACCCGTGCGCCAGAGTCCGCAACCGCTGTTGTTGCTCAATCAGGTGGTAGGCGATCAGCCGCCGCTGTTCTGCCTGCACGCCGGTTTCGGCACGGTGTTCGACTATGAACCGCTGGCCCGGCGCCTGGATGGCGAGCGCACGGTGTACGGCGTGCAATGCCGGATGCTGCTCGACCGCCAGTGGCACGACACCTCGCTGGCGCAGATGGCCGCCGACTACGTCGAGGCGATCCGCGCCCGGCAGCCCCAGGGACCGTACCACGTGCTGGGCTGGTCGTTGGGCGGAGCGTTGGCGTTGCTGGTCAGTGACTTGTTCGAACAGCAGGGCCAGCGTGTGGCGTTCGTCGGTCTGGTGGACAGCTTCGTGCCGACCCAGGCCAATGCTGTCGCCAGCGCGGATGAGTGGCATGTGGATCTGGCCGAGTTCCTCGGTGCCGCGTTGGGCATGGATGGCGAGGTGATTGCCCGGGCGTTGAGCAGCGAGTCGGCGGGGGACTTTGACGCCGTCGCGCGGATCATTCGCGCGGTGATCGACGGCCAAAGCGATCAGGCCAGCGGCTATGCGCTGCTCGGTGCCGATGAGCTGGCTCACACGTTCATGGTCAGCACGCGCTTGAAGGCGCTGTCGCGGCAGGTCGAAACCTTGCCGATCCCACAAGCCGGGCTGCATTGCTGGTGGGCCGATGGCAACCCGACGGCCGAACGCGCGACCCTGGAGCGCCAGCAGCCACGGTTGCGCAAGGTGCAGGTGGTGACGGCGGGGCACTTCGATATTCTGCAGCGGGATGAGTGTCTGAGTGCGGTGGTGGCTGCGCTGGGTCTGGAGATGGTGCCAGAGTTCTAAGCCGATAAATTGTGGCGAGGGGGCTCGCCACAGGAGTTCGCTCCAGTCTGTGAAGTTCTTGGTTTAACAGGCTCGCCCTAATGAACGCCCCTCCCGGTTCGTTTATTGGGCGAGCTTTTTATTTTTTGGAGACTACCGCCCATGGCACTGCACCCGGACATCGAAGGTTTTCTGGAGCTGGCCGAGTTCGGCCGCCTCAGCGGCAAAAGCCAACCCATGCATGAGCTGAGCCCTCGGGACGCGCGACAGCAATTCGAACAGACCTCACAATTGCTCGATGCGGCCCCGACGGGCGCGTTGACGGTGACGGCGGTCAGCATTCCTGCGCGGGACGGGCATTTGCTCAACGCGCGGCTGTACACCAAAGCGCAACCGGACAGCGAGTCGCGCCCGGTGTTGTTGTATTTCCATGGCGGCGGTTACGTGGTCGGCAGCCTCGACTCCCACGACACCCTGTGCCAGCGCCTGGCGCTGGCAGGGGAGTTTGCCGTGTTGTCGGCGGACTATCGCCTGGCGCCGGAACATCGTTTTCCGACCGCTTACAACGATGCCGAAGACGTGACGCGCTGGCTGGCAACTACCGGTGCCCAGGCATTGGGGCTGGACGCGAAGCGTATTGCGCTGGCCGGGGACAGCGTCGGCGGCAGCCTGGTGGCATCGTTGTGCATCGCCATTGCCCGGAACCCGTTGGGATGGCCGCTGGTACCGCGCCTGCAAGTGTTGCTGTACCCGGTGATCGACGCGGTCAAAAAACGTCCGTCTCTTGCGCGCTTCGCCGAAGGCTATCTGCTCGAAGCCACCACGCTGGAATGGTTCTACCAGCAATACCAGCGCAGCGAAGCGGACCGTGCCGACTGGCGTTTTTCACCGCTGTACGCCGAAAGCGTGCAACGGCTGACGCCGACGGTGCTGTGGCTGGCCGAGTACGATCCGTTGCTCGATGAAGGCCTGGCCTGGGCCGAGAAACTTCGCGCCGCGGGGCAACCCTTGGTGCTGGAGGTAAAGGCCGGCATGACCCACGACTTTGCGCGCATGGGCGAGATGGTCCAGGAAGTGCCGGGGATGCTGGTGCAACTGGCGGCGCAGATCAGCGAGAGTCTGGCCTGACTGCCCCCCTGTGGGAGCGAGCAAGCTCGCTCCCACAGGTTTTCCAGTGATCTGGAAATTGTGGTCAGGGCGGATCAAGCCGATCCAGCGCCCGATTCACCGCCAGTTCCCCCAGCATGATCACCTGCGCAATCCCCAACAGTGCATTGCGACTCGTCCCCTGCAGATGATCCACCAGATCGTTGGCCATGACATTGGCCGACGCCAGCGATTCGCAGGCGTGCACCAGCAGGGTTTCGGTACTGAGTTCGGGATTGACGATGAACATGGAGCTCGGTGTGCGCGGGGTGGCCATGATGTTGGGGCCCGGGTCGGAGTCCGGCGGATTTGGAGTAACCTTGAACATAAAAATCTTCCTCTAGTAGGGAGCCCACAACCATCTCGCTACTAAACGAAAGGGTGGCGGCTGTGCGCAAGTTAGTAGACCGGTGAGGAAGCGAACCGGCGCGCCCGAGGGCGCCATGCACACAGCCACCATCAAGTGCAGACGAATGTCCGACTGGATGAAACTTGTGCAACCGTTCAACCTCATCGGGCTACTAAACCCGATCACTGATAATCAGTGACGGACTCAAGTTACCGACACCCCCCAAGGCGCACAAGCCGGCGGATTCTGGCGTACCTGTAGGCAACGACGCAAGGCGTTGTGGCTTTCACGAAGTAACCTGTAGGCCGCTTAAACAAGCACTATCGAGTGGTCTTTAACCTGCTGTTTTACCTTGTCAAAGAGCGTTGAACTCCTCGGAGTCGGCAGGAAGAGTCCTACGAAAGTTTGCGGTTGGCCCTCGGACGTACAGCCCTTACGATCTGACGCGACGCAATGGTCGGTTAATCCAATGACATTCATCATTGCCAATGACGACAGCGGCTCTGGAGGCCAAAATGAACGCCGAACTTTCCCCCATCGTTTCCGGTCTGGAGACCGAAGAGCAAGTCGCCAGCCATGACCGTTGGTTCCGCGCCAAGGTGCAAGCTTCGATTGACGACCCGCGCCCGAATGTCCCGCATAATCGGATGATGGAAGATATGCGAGCCCTCATCGAGTCAAAGAGCAATATCAATGGACGAATGGGTGATATGTAAAATCTCCGGGCTCGCACCGCAAATCCGCGAGCTGGAAGAGCAGGCCGTTGCAGAAGGCTTCAGGTTCCTCACCCGGTTGATTGCGGAATGGGAAAGCGGCGCCAATCGATTCGATCAGCAAGGTGAGTGCCTTTTGGGGGTGTTTCGCAACGGACGGCTGATAGCCGTTGGAGGTCTTTCATCCGATCCATTTTCCGAACCGGGCGTAGGAAGATTACGGCGGGTGTACGTCGCCCCTGCATCAAGGGGTCGGAATGTGGGCAAAGCGCTGGTGCAGCAGCTACTGGAACTGGCGTCTGGGCATTTTCGCGTTGTGCGACTGTCCACGGACACGCCCGAGGGCGCTGCCTTTTACCTTCGCTGCGGGTTCCAGCCGATACACGCTGAACATGCGACGCATATGAAGTCATTGGTTGAGATCACATAGCCAATACGAAGTCACCGATCAAGTGCCTTGCCAGAGGCAAAGCACTGCGAAGTACGAAAAAACTGCCCGTTAATTGGCGGCATCAAAAAAGGTTTTCACGCAATTCCGGGAAACACCGATAACGCAATGCCTGTAGGAGCCGACTTGCCGGCGATGGATTCAAGTGCACCGCGTTTATCCAGTTCACACGCGTTATCGTTAACGACCATCGCTGCGATGCGGCGACCCGACAAGCCAGCTCCTACAAGATCAAGTGATCTCCAAACCAGTGAAAGCCCTAAAAAACCTCATCAGTTGCCTGATATTCCCCATCGCCCCTGTCGCCGTCATTTATCTCACTTTCGCCCTGTGCAAGGATATCTGGATGGAAAGCTTCTACACGCCCGGCGAGGACGGCGGCGAAGTGGAACCCACGCTGGCGCTCGTTATCATTCCGATCCTGCTGGTAATTGCCGCGCCATTGCTGGCGGGGCTGACAGCGTTGACTCGTTGGGGCACGCGGCGCTTTGAACCCGGTGCCTGGTGGCGATGGCTGATGGCGATTCCACGCGTTGTCCTGGTGGCCATTGCGTTGTTTCTGTTTGTGCTTTCGAGCGGTTTCCTGATGGGCGATACGTTCGGTCCGCTCAGGCATTGGCAGGTGGCTTGCGCATGGGCAGCCAGCGCAGTGACCGTCGGGGCATTTGTGCTTCAGCAACTTTCACGTCTGAGGGAATAGTCCTCAGGCCTCGGGCAGGGTTCTGCCGAGCCATCTTCCGCATCCCGTATCGGCTATGTATCATCGACCCCGGCCCGATGCTGCCCGCCGCTCGCTCCCGTTGGGAAAGGTGAAAGCATCGCCTTTTCATGCGAACCCAATCGCCTCTCTTGACGGTCGAGGTTTGGCAATGCGAGCACCAGAGCATCTCGGCCACAGGAGTAGCCATGTTTTCAATCGAGCAAGCCAAGCAAATGGCCAAACAGTTGCGCGCCTCGCTGGAGGAGCGCAATCAGGCGGTGAGCCATTCCACCGCGCTGGAACTGGTCGCGCAGCAACTGGGCTACAAGGACTGGAACACCGCATCGGCGTTGCTGGCCGAGGCCAACACCCCGCCAGTGCCGAGCATTACCTTCGATAAACCGATCCCCATCCTGCGCAGTTTCGACGAAGCCAAGGCGCGCGAGTTCTACCTGGATTTCCTCGGGTTCAGCGTCGAGTTCGAGCACCGTTTCGAGGCTGACCTGCCGTTGTACCTGGGCATCAGCCGCGACGGGCTGCAACTGCACCTTTCCGAACATCATGGCGATGCCAGCCCGGGAGCGACGGTGTTCGTGCCGATGCACAACATCGAACTGCTCAGGGACGAATTGCAGGGCAAGCGTTACGGCTACGGACGCCCGGATATTGTTCAGCAGGGCTGGGGCAAGGAATTGCAAGTCTACGACCCGTTCGGCAACCGGATTCGCTTCTGCCAATATTGATCAGGCGCAGCGGACCGGGGCGACCCGGTCCGCTTTCAATCACCCGGCATTAAGGATGAACAGGCTATGAGCACGCAGGACATTTCGCTTCAAGACATCGCCGCGCCAGAAGGCGTTTGTTATGGCTGCGGCAGCCAGAACCCACACGGGCTGCACATCAAGAGCTTCTGGCATGAAGACGGCGTGCATGTCATGGCGCAGCATTTGCCGGACGAACAGTTTTGCGGCTGGCCGGACCTGGTCTACGGCGGTTTGATCGCGATGCTGGTCGATTGTCATTCCAACTGGGCGGCGATGGCTTATCACTACCGCGCGGAACAACGTGAAGTGGGCAGCTTGCCGCACATCACCTGCGTCACCGGCAACCTCGGCATCAAGTTCATCAAGCCTACGCCGATGGGCGTTCTGCTGACATTGCGGGCGAAGGTCGAAGGTGAGGTCGGGCGCAAGAGCCGGGTCATCTGCGAGGTCTTCGCCGGGGATGTGCTGACCGCTGTCGGCGACTCGGTTTTCGTTCGCGTCGACACCGAGCAACTGCGGGCCGCCGCGCACGACAACAAGGCAGATCTCTGACCCCGACCTTTGCCGTTCGTCAGCACGTCTGCACCTTTGCCGATGCCGGGTCTTCCAAGGTTTTATACCTCACCGGGATGACTCCAATGATCAACAGAAAAATGCTCGCGCTCATGGCTGCGGGCCTGCTGTCGACGGCTTCGTCTTTTGCACTGGTCACCGAGAACGCGATGGCGGGCTCAGCCGCACCACCGGCTGCCATTCCCGGTATCAACCAGCCTCGGGGCGATGAACCCAAAAACGAGAAGGCCGACAAAAAGGGCGAGGAAGCCTCGGGTTCAAACTCTGGCGCCGAATCCCATGAGATGGAAAAGGACGCCGCGACCTCAAGCGGCTCGATGGACGATGAAAAACAGCCCAAACCCTAGTGGCTTGAGTCGCCAGGATTCGCGCAGGGCCTAGGCCATCACGCGGTTACGCCCGCTCTGTTTGGCAAGGTAGAGACGCTCATCGGCGCGTTTGAGCACGCTTTCGGGCGTCGGGGTGTCTGCGTCCCAGCAAGCCGCGCCGATGGACATGGTCAGCCGGCCAACCTGCGGCACCTCGGTCTTCTCGATGTGTTCGCGTATCCGTTCGGCGATGGTCCTGGCGGTATCCAGCGGCGTGTCCGGCAGGATCAGCGCAAACTCTTCACCACCGGAGCGGCAGGCGAGGTCGCCGGTCCGCGAGTTCTGCTTGAGGATGTCGGCGACCGTTTTCAGTGCCACGTCACCGGCGTCATGGCCGAAGGTGTCGTTGACCTTTTTGAAGTGATCGATATCCAGCGCCAGCACCGAATACGCTTGCCCGGTTTTTTCCAGCAGTTCGAGAACGCCGCCCATGGCCCTTCGATTGGCCAGGCCGGTGAGGGGATCGCTTTGCGCTTGATGGCTGAGCTGCCCGAGCTTTTGCTGGAGCAACTGCACGCCGGTCAGCATGGCCTGGCGAATGGCCGACGCATCGCGGTACCAGGCATGGATCTGCTGCAGTTGCTGCGTCGTTTGCGGCGCGGCCAACTGGTCGGCGGCGGCCGATAACTGGCGCAGCGGGCGGGCGATCAATGCCGTACCCGCCAGAATCAGCCCGAGCCCCAACAGCCCGGCGGGAATCATGCCCAGCACCATGTCGCGCATGAGTTGGCCCAGCGGGGCGAGGCTGCGGTCCCTGGGTTGTTGCACGACGACCGCCCAGTTGGAATCCGGTACCTGGGCAAATCCGGCGAGCATGGGAACACCTTTGTAGTTCGGGCCTTCCAGGGAGCCATGTTCGCCGCGCAAGGCCGCATCGACCGTCAGGCTCCAGCCCAGGACTTCACCGATGCGCTTCTGGTCCGGGTGATACAGCAGCCGACGATTGCCGTCGGCGACGAAAGCAAAGGTCCCTTCGCGATGAAAATGCCGGCTGATGACCGTATGAAAGGCACTTTGCTTGAGCAGGTAGACAGAGCCGCCGACGACCCCGAGGAATTCCCCCGAAGCGTTGAAAACCGGCTGTGAAATGAACACCACCAGGTTGCCCGCCATGGAGGTATAGGCCGCGCTGACCGATGGACGGCGCTCCTTGAGTAGCTGCTGGACACCTTGCGAAGTCAACGTGGCGCCGACAATCTGCGCGGTGTCGGGATAGGCCTGCAGCACTTTGCCGGCTGCATCCATGATGGCAATGGAGTTGAAATCGGAGTCCTGTGCTTGCAGGCGAATGGCTTCCTTGCGCAGCACTTCGGGGTCGTTCCAGTGCTGGCCGAGCGTATTGGCGCTGTAGTTCAGACGACTGTGCGCCGAGTTGAGAAACTCACCGATGCTGGAGGCGACCTTGGCTGCGTAGGCGGCGTTGGCCTCAAGCGTCGTATGGATCAGCGACTGGCGCTGCACCCGGTAGGCGACGTAGAGGCTGTTGCACAGCGTCGCCAGGACCGACAGCAGGACGAAGAAAAGAATCAGCCCTCGCAGGTCGATGGGCAAGGGCCTGGACAGCTTCGCGCGGCTGCCTTGCTCGTTGATGGCGCTGTTGGGTTCATCCGCTGGCGTCGCCATTTTCGGTCCGTGAATGGGAGTGGCGTGAGGGGGGTAAAGACTGCCTTGCAGGATAGGCAGAGCGCGCGGAGTTGTCACATACCCGGCGTAGAAAACAGAATCTGGCCCTTGCGGCAGTCAATGGACTGCCTTTTTTCTCGGACTCGGAATCAGGACAGGAACCTACCATCCGCACTCAACGAAACCCCGAGTGGTATAGCTGCCAAGTACAGCACCACGCCGGCCATGTTCTGGATAGTTCTGTTTTTTATAGTAATTGGTTCTAAAGAACTGTCATTTATAACAGTTTTAATGAGGCAGGCGTTCATCGATATTAGAGCGCCACGTCGTTAAATGGCAATTCTGATTATCGAGACCAAATCATGACTGACACTATATCCGGAACAACCCAACTAAACCCTTTGCTGATCTGTCATGGGGCCGAAGGCGAACTTTCTCATACTTGCACTCTAATGCCTTTTGCAGATAATCCGTGGGCCAATCAGAAATTTAGTTTTCGCGACATCCTTTTTGAGGGCGGCGGTACACAGCCGTTTCCGATTACAGTTGCGCCTGGATTTGGTGAACTTCAGGAAATGCCACTTATTGAAGGGGCAAAGTTCAGAATTCATTGCCCAAAGGAAGGCACGGATCATAACTTTAGATTACGCTTGCAAAGTGAATTTACTGCCCCGCTTTACGAAATATCCATGACGGTAGGACACTATCGACGCAAAATTCTGGTCGAACTCGCCCCGCCCGGTGTTGTGACGAAGGGCGATGAAATAACGGCCGAAATTGCCGTTGAGTCGTTCTACATTCCGGGAAAATTGTTGGAAAGCATTGAAGTGGAGTGGTGGGTTGGGGGGGAGAAGGTGGCTACCGAACCGACATCGGATTCTGGCAAAAGCAAGTTTACCCATATTGTCGACACGGTGGGTGAACTGACCATTGCAGCAAAAGTCCACAATCCGTTTGATGACAAAGTGATTGCTCAGGAATTTAAATTAAGCGTTATTTCCGAAAGTCCCTGGGAAGGCGCTCGATGGTTCATTAACGGAAACGAGTCGTATGAGTTCGTGCCTGCCCGATTGCCGCTGGGGCAGACAAACAAGGTGAAATTGATAGCGCCACAATTAAAGGGAGGGCAGATCCGCCTCAACGGCGAGGAAGCAGCAGCGTTAAAAATCCAGGCGAACCCCGATTTCAATGCGCTGGTGACGCTTGATGCTGATGGTGCGGCCGAATGGGAATTTACGCAGGCTGATCCCGTTCGCGGCCATCTCACCTTGAGTGCAGAGTATCCAGGCGTGGGCCTGTTGCTAGAGCTTCGTTGCTGGGTGATGTCGGACAAACTGGCCGAAGAGGCGGATGTTGAAGTTGACGGTGTACCGGTTACCTCTGATTTCATCTGGTTTTTTCGCGACCAACCTCGAATCATCACGCTGGTACCCAAACGTGGCAGTCCGATTGGCGACTATCCAGTCGGGCTGACTCGACAACCGGGTGGTGACGTTGAACCAGACAATGTGGTGACGGAACCTGCTGGTACAGTATTAACCCACCGCTGGACCGTAACCGGATTTAACCAAAGCGGTACTTTTGGCTTGAATCTAGGTTTCTGGGCGGCGAGTTCAATTCAGCTTACGTTCTGCAAGCTGTTGTCGACGGACCTGGCCGACGAGGCTGATGCCTTGATTGATGGTGAAGTCTTTCCCGAGGGTTTTATTTTCAAAGCAGGTGAAAAAAAATCGCTTTCGCTGAGAGTCAAGAACAACAGTCCATTGGCGACTGTTCCGTTGAAGCTGAGTTATCTGGTTGTTGAAGGCGACGACGTCCAACTTGTCAGTGAACCTGATTTTGGTGTGGCGCAAACCGATTTCCAGTGGGACGTCATGGGAGCAACCGGGAATGGTATGTTTAAACTGGGAGTTGAAGCTGACGGTATGAATTCAGTGCTGTATATGCCGGTTTGCAGGATAATGTCGGATTTTGAAGAGGAACGGGTGATCATGTTGTTCGATGGTAAGCCTGTTCGTCATGGTGGGTGGGTAGTAGCACCCCATGGCATTGCGCACACTGTTATAGTTAAACATAACATACTGAGGCCTGAGAGAGTGTGGATCGAAACCTCTGATGTAACGGCAATTCCAGGCGACAAGGTCCTTCAGGAGGTCGATCCAGTGGAAGGTGAAACTTGGCAAGTTACGGGTCGGTATAGTCATTGGACAGCAGCTTCGGTGATCTTCTATCATGAGGCTTCGGACTCGAAACGCGAGATGGTGGGTTTTTTTCAAATGGTTCATCGGCCTGACTGAAGGTTGAGAGTAATCTGCTGCAAAGCCTGATGAGAGCAACTGCGGTCACTGGGTAGACCATGGCAGATTTCCTGTAAATGTTAAAAGTTGACGCTACATTGATATTGTATTTGCAAGAAAATCAGAGCTTTTATCACGCCTTGTTCCAGCCATAAGGCGGGTTAGATGTGCCGATTGTTTCTTAATGGTTAAAGGGCTGTTTATTTATCCATCGGAAATCACCGAAGTATCCGATCATAAATAAAAATGCCAGTCAGCTTGACTGACTGGCATTAGCCCTTGCGGCCCGGATTGTTGTTGCGGATCAAGCAACGGTTATCAGTACTGCGCGCTCAGGCTCAGGGTCACGGTGCGCGGGTCGCCGTAGAAGTTGGTGCCCCAGGAGGCATCGACACGATCGTAGTACTTGCGGTCGAACAGGTTGTTGGCGGTCAGTGTCGACGACAGGTTTTCGTTGAACTTGTAGCCGACCTGCGCCGTGGTGATTGCATAGCCACCTTGCTGGAACTTCACGTCACGCTGGTAGTAGGTGTCGCTGACCGCACGCACGCCGCCGCCGACGCTGAAGTCCTTGAGCGGGCCGTCGGTGAACTCGTACTTGGTCCACAGGTTGAAGTTGTGCTTGGGCGTGATGGTGCTGAAGGTCTTGCCCTGGTTGGCCTCATCGGCGTCCAGGAACTTGGTGGAGGTGTAGGCGTAGCCGGTGACGATGCTCCAGTTGTCCGTCAGGTTGCCGCTCAGCTCGGTTTCCCAACCCTCGCTGCGCGCCTTGCCTTCGGTCATGTAGGCACCGGAGTTGTTGTCGTATTCGGCGCGGTTTTCATCGTAGATGCGGAACGCGGCGATGCTGGCGTTCAGGCGACCGTCGAAGAACTCGCGCTTGAGGCCGATTTCGTACTGCTTGCCTTTGCGTGGGCCGACCGGCTCGCCGTCCGTGCCGATTTCGCTCTGCGGTTTGAACACGCCGGTGTAGCTGAAGTAGGTCGACAGCTCCGGGGTGATCTTGCCGATGATGGCGCCGTACGGCACGACTTTGCGGTTGATGCTGGTGTGGGCTTCGCCGAAGTTGTTGAAGAAGGCGTTGGCGTTCTTCGCGTCGCTTTCGTACCAGGTCACACGGCTGCCGCCGATGACGTCGAGCCAGTCGGTGACATTGAGCTTGGCACGGGTGTAGACACCGTACTGGTCGGACTTGGACCAGTTGCCGTTGACGTGCTCGTAGTCGTTGCGGGGAATGTCGATGCTGCCCGGATTGAACACGTTGATCGGAAAGTACTCGCCACCGCCGTAGGTGAACTCCTTGTCCAGGTGCTGGTACTCGGCGCCCACGGTGAATTCGTGGCGGCGATCGGCGAACTCGAACGGCGTGGTGACGAAGCTGTCGACACCGACGGTCTTGATGTGGGTGTAGTAGTCGTAGGCCACGGCCCAGCTGTCACCGGTGGCCGGGTCGACAGCGCCATCGGCCCAGGTGAAGTTACGCTGCGGGGTTTCGGCGTCGCGGTAGGTCACGGTGGTCTTGAACTGACCGCCGTTGTCCAGCTCGTGATCGAGTTCGGCAAAGCTCTCCCAGACTTTTTCGTTCAGGGTGTTCCACTTGGCGTCGACGAAGGTCGAGCGCGGAACGTCGAGCAACGAGCCGTCGGCATAGGCCGGCAAGCCGAACGCCGGGGTGGAGTCGTTCTTCTGGTAGGCGCCGCCGACCGACAATGTGGTGGCCGGGTCGAGGTCGAATTCCAGGCGACCGTAGACCATCGGGCGTTCGTTTTGCGCGTAGTCGACAAACGACTTGTTGTTCTCGTAGGCGGTGATGAAGCGACCGCGCACGGTGCCCTGGTCGTTCAGCGGGCCGGTAACGTCCACCGAAGAGCGGTAGTGATCGTAGGAACCGGCGGCCAGTTCGCCACCGAGGGCGAATTTGCCCAGGGCGCGCTTGCGCACCACGTTGATCGTACCGCCGGGTTCGCCCGCGCCCTGGTACAGGCCCGACGGGCCGCGCAGCACTTCGATGCGGTCGTACATCGCCAGGTCGAAGCTGGTGGCCATGTCGCCCTGGCCGGTGGGTTGCGAGACGCCGTCGACCTGCACCTGGTCGACGAGGAAGCCACGCATGTAGACGTCGTTGAGGCTGGAGCCGGAGTTGTAGGTCTTGATGGTCACGCCGGTGACCTGACGCATGGCGTCCTGCAGGCTGTTCATGTTCTGGTCGTCCATGCGCTGGCGCGTGACGACGGACACCGACTGCGGAATGTCCTTGAGCTTGATGTTGCCCTTGCCGATGGACACTTCATCGCTGGTGTAGGAGTGCGTGCCTTCGGTGGTCGGCCCCAGCGCGACGCCGGTGATGGACGTCGCGCCCAGTTGCAATGCACTGGAATCACCGGCCGATGGCACCAGCGACACGGTGTTGCCATTCAACTGAAAATTGATGCCGCTCCCCAGCAGCAAGGTTTTCAGTGCCTGTTCCGGTTCCATGTTGCCGGACACCGCTGTGGACTTGATGCCGTTGACCATGTCCTGGCTATAGAGAATCTGCAGGTTGGTCTGCTGGCCCAGTTGGCGCAATGCACTGGCCAAGGACTGAGACGGCACATTGACGTTGACCGGAGCTGCCTCGACCTGGGAAGTACCCAGCAGCAACAGGGTCAGCAGCGCGCCCGGCACGACCGTGCGGAATTTCTTTTGCCGTTCGATGGCGAGTGCCAAAGGTGCGCGGGACAGAGTAAGGCTTTGCATTGCTCGAATCGCTCCAGAAGGGTGTGTGCAGTTTTTTAGTTAATGATAATTATTATTAGACGGACCACTTTGCCTAAACCGGAAAACAAACTTCAAAAAAACAATGATCTGCGTGCGGCAACGAGCGTCAGGCGGTCGCACGCTCGGTGACGACCCGGCCCGATTCCATGCGCACCAGTTGATCGGCCATGTCGAAATAGCGGTCGTCGTGGGAGATCACGATGATGGTTTTGCCCAGGCGTTTGAGGTCCGGCAGCAGCTCGGTGTAGAAGATGCGGCGGAAGGTCGGGTCCTGGTCGGCGGCCCATTCGTCGAACACCAGTACCGGGCGTTCTTCCAGCCAGGCATTGACCAGCGCCAGGCGCTTGCGCTGGCCGGTGGACAGGTCGGTGGTGGTGAAGCTGCCGTCGCGGACGCTGACCTTGTGCGCGATCTCCAGGCGTTGCAGATATTTGTTGGCGTCTTCGGGGATGTGCTGGTCGCCCTGCACCACGTCATCGAACAGGTAGTAATCGGCAAAGATCGTGGTGAACAACTGGCGGTAGTCGTCGCGATTCTGCGCATCGATGCCTTGGCCGTTGAGCAGGATTTCCCCCTGTTGCGGCGCGTAGAGGCCCAGCAGCAACTTGATCAGGGTGGTCTTGCCGCAGCCGTTTTCGCCGACGATGAAAATGATGTCGCCTTGCTCGATGGTCAGGTTCACCGGGCCCAGGCGAAACGGGTCGCTGCCGGGTGCGGCGGGGAAGGCGTAGCTGACGTTGTTCAGCTGCAGGCTGTCGACCACGACCGGTTGGGTGCCTTTGTCGTTGAGCAGCAGGTGCGGTTCCGGCGAGGAAAACCGGCTCGACAGTTCGGCGATGCGGCGGAAGGCGATGCGCGCGCGGCTGACGATCGGCAAGGTGCTGACCAGGTGCTCGATCGGGCCTTTCATGTACAGCAACACCAGCACGAAGCCGCTCATCACCGCCTTGTCGGCGCTGGGCCAGAACGATTGCAGGGCCAGCGCCAGGCCGATGACCACGAAGAACAGCATCGAGCCCAGGGTCTTGGCGATCACGAAGGTGTTGATCGAACGCACCTGGGTGTCGCAGATGAAATCGGCGGTGCCCTGGATGCCCTTGACGAACATGCGCTGGCGGCGCGGGCGGTGGATGCGCAACTCCTTGGCGCCGCCGGCAATGGCGTTGTAGTGCTTTTGCAGCTCGTCTTCGGCGTCGCGGGCGGCCATGAAACCCTGGATGCCCTTGCCCTGCGCGTAGAACTGGATGCCGGTGCCGATGGCAATCGCCAGCACCATCATCAGGAACATCGGCCACGACAACATCGCCAGGTAACCCATGCAGCCGAGGGTCACGGTCAGGGAAATGGCGAGCGGCGCGAAGGCGAAGGCAAAGTCGCTGATGGTGTCGACGTCGTGGGTCAGCACCGGGATCAGCCGGTGGCTGCGGTAGCGCTCGATCTGCTCGATGGGCGCGGAAAGGACTTTCTCCCCAAGCGTTTTGCGCAGCTTGGCAATGATGTGCTGGCCGACGTAGTTGGTGCCGATGTCCGAGCAGATCGAACTGCCCAGGGCCAGCACGCACAGGCCGGCGAACAGCGCGACCACGCCCTGGGTCAGGCCGTCCGGCGAGTGCAGCGCGTTGTTGATGGTGGCCAGCAACACCGTCACGCTCAGGCCACCGACCATGCCCATGAGGATCGACAGACTGACGACGAGCCGGAACGGTTTCAGGAGGCTGAACAATTCATGAATTGCACCGCGCGTTGGCTGGGTCATGAGCAGAGGGTTCCTTGGGTCTTGAGGCAGATACCCAGTAGAACGTCTGGTGGAGGGCTTAATTTAAAAGGTGGGAGACGGGTGGCGGGGGCGTTACATAAACCCTGTGGGGGCGAGCTTGCTCGCGAAAGCGATTTGTCAGTCACATTGATGTTGAATGTGCTGCCGCCATCGCGAGCAAGCTCGCTCCCACAGGTGGGTTGTGGAGGGGTTAGAGATTGGGGGTCAGGTCGCGTACGACACGGAAACCGATCCAGTCGCCACGGGTTTGCGGGTCGATGTCATTGCGGTTGCCCGAGCGGGAAAACACCGGCGCTTCGCCCCAGTCGTTGCCACGGATACGCAAGGTGTCGCAGTTCGGTTCGGTCCAGGCGCTGCCGTCAGTGGGCGCGCCGACGTAGTCCGGGTGGTAGCAGTCGGCGATCCACTCATAGACGTTGCCGTGCATGTCGTACATACCGAAGGCATTCGCCGGATAGCTGCCCACGGGGGAGGAATAGCTGTAGCCGTCGGTCGGGCCGTAGGTGTTGGCGTGGGTGGCGATGCTGTACTCGGTGCCGGGGTCGAACGGGAAGGGGAAGGCGCCCGTCGATCCGCCACGGGCGGCGTATTCGCGCTGGGCTTCGCTGACGATGTGGTAGTGCTGGCCGGTTTTCATCGACAGCCAGGCGACGTAGGCGCTGACCTCGGCGAAGTTCATGCACACCGCCGGCTGGCGCGGGCCCTGGGGGTAACTCGGCTTGCCATTGGTGCAGGCGCGGCCGGGGCGGGTGTCGCCATCGGGCAGGGTGATGCCGGTTTCCTTCATGTATTGGTTCCATTCGCCGGCGGTGATCTGGTAACGGCTCATGGCGAATGGTTTGTCGAACGTCACCTCATGCATCGGGCCTTCATCGGGCTCGCGGCCGATTTCGTCGTCCGGGGTGCCCATGATGAAGGTGCCGGCGGGCAGCACCACCATTTCCGGGCAGTTGCGGCAATCCTTGAAGACTTTGCCCGGCAGTGGTGCCGTGTAGGCCTGGGCGAGGCCGGGCACGGCGCTGCCGAGCACCCCCAGCAACATCAGGGCACCGAGGTTTTTCAGGGTGTTTTTCATAAAAAATTCTCGTCCATTGAAATCGGTGGGTCAGAGCTTGCTCGCCATCAGCTCCATCAACTTGTCGATGTGCGCTTCGTTATTGAGCAGCCCCGGCGATACACGAATGATCGGCCCGACATCCCGGTCCACGGCATCGCACACCACGCGCTGATCCATCAGGTAGTTGGCGACTTCTTCGCAGTCCCGGTCCTTGATGCGGAAGAAGGTGAACCCGGCGGAATATTCCGGTGACAGCGGCGTGACCAGCTCCACCGACGGATGCTGCTGCAAGCGTTTTTTCAGGTAGCTGTTGATTTCATGGATGCGTGCCGCGACCTCGGCCTTGCCCAGGTCCAGGTGCAGCTTGAAGGCTTCGGTCAATGCCCAGCGGTGTTCGAACGAGTGATAGCCGCCGTAGGTCATCACCGTGGAAAACTGCGTGGCTTCGGAGAAGGTCGGGATGGTCGGGGTCACGTCCTTGAGCTCGTCGGAGCGGGCGCAGATGATCCCGGTGCCCCGTGGGCCGAACATCCACTTGTGGGTGCCGGCGATGAAGAAGTCGCAGTGCATGTCCGGGAAGTCGACGTTTTCCACGCCGAAGCCGTGCACGCCATCGATCACATAGAGGATGCGGTCCTTGTCCTCGCGACCACGGTTTTCCTTTTCCACCAGTTTGCCGATCTCGCCGATGGGCAGCTTCACGCCGCTGCCGGAATGCACCCAGGTCATGCCCAGCACGCGGGTCTCGGGGCGAATGTTGCGCTCGATCGCGGCCAGCACTTCGGCGGTCGAGACCTTGTACGGGTCTTCGAACAATTTGATCTTGCGCACCTGGGTGCCGTCTTTCTGGGTGCGGTATTCGAACACGCTGTTGGCGGCGTAGTGCTCGTGTTCGCTGGTGAGGATTTCCTGGTCCGGGCGTACGTGGATGCCGGCGTAGATCATCGCCAGGCCTTCGGTGGTGCTGCCGGTCAGGGCGATCTGCGACGGCTTGGCTTTCAAGTAACGGCCGGCCCACACGCGCACCTCTTCTTCGCGCCGCTCGGTTTCTCCGCGATGCCAGTCCATGGCCAGGCCCGGGTTGCGATCGAGATTCTCGCGGTGCATCTCGATGGCCTCACGCACCGGGCGCGGGTGCGAGGTCACCAGGAAGTTGGCGAAGTGCAGGTAGTTCGGGTCCTGGGTGAACAGTTGGCGCAACTGGTCCCATTTGTCCTTGGGCAGTGGCGCCGGGCTTGCGGCCAGTGCTGGCAGGTTCACGGTGGAGGCCAGGGGAATGCCGGCCGCCAGAATGCCGGCCTGCTTGAGGAATGAACGACGGTTGGTCATGGGTTCGGTTCGCTTTGGCAAAAGGACAAAATCAGTTCTGGACCACAGGCCGGGAGGACTTCTGCACCTGGTCCCAGACCCGCAGGAAATTGCCGCCCCAGAGCTTGGCGATGTCGGCCTCGCTGTAGCCGCGGCTGATCAGTTCGGCGGTCACGTTGCGGGCTTCGCTGACGTCTTTCCAGCCGTCGAGGCCGCCGCCGTCGTTGAAGTCGGAGCTGATGCCGACGTGGTCGATGCCGATTTTCTTCACGGCGTAATCGATGGCGTCGCCGTAGTCCTTGAGGGAGGCCTTGGGTTCTTCGTCGAGGATCGAGTAGAGCTGGCTGGCGTATTCGCCGAAACGCTGCTCCGGCCAGACGGTGATCACCGGATCGCCCGGCATCAGGGCCATCTCCAAGCCTTGCAGCGGTTGCAGGTCGAAGCGCGCGCGCAGGGCGTTGAGCTTGTCCCGGGTGGCCTGGCTCAGCGGGCGGATGTAGGTCGGGAAACCGACAATCTGCACCACACCGCCGCTGTTCTTGATCAACTGCATTTCCGCGTCGCTGAGGTTGCGCGGGATGTCCACCAGCGCTCGCGGTGCCGAGTGCGAGGCGACCATCGGCGTGCGGCTCAGGTGCGCGACCTGCTCCAGGGCCTTGGTGGACATCTGCGACACATCGACGATCACGCCCAGGTCGTTGAGGCGCTGCACCGCTTGCTTGCCGATGTCCGACAGCCCGCCGAGGGCATCGCGCGAGTCGTTGAAGAACGGCAGCGGCCGCGACGAATCGGCCCAGGCGTTGTTGCCTACATAGCTGAAGCCGAACATGCGCATGCCGCGCGCGGCCCACTTGTCCAGGGCGTTGAGGTCGTTGCCCAGCGGGTAGGCGTTGAGCATGCTGATGAAGATCGCGAACTTGCCTTCGCCGTGCAGTCGACGGAAGTCGTCGGGGGTGTAGGCGATGGCTGTCTGGTTGGGGAAGTCACGCACCATCGCGCTGATGATCTTGTAGCGGGTTTCCTGCTCATGGCGGGCCTCGTCGATGAAGCCTGCGGTGGGACGATGGGGGGCGTTGGGGCCGTTCCAGATTTCCGGCCAGCCGAAAATTGTCAGGGCCGCACCGGACAGGCGCCCGCGTCCGGTCTTGACCAGGTCGAACTGGCCTTCGCCATCCTTGTCGACTTCGTTGCCGGCGGTGCCGAAGTCCATCGGCACGGTGATGTGGCTGTCGAACGAGAGGATGCGTTCCTGCAACTGGTCGGCCTGTTTCATCACCTTGACCGGGTAGCCGGGGTTGTCCCGAAACCAGTAGTCCCAGGCCGCGTAGCCTGCACCCGCGCTGATCGCCAGGGCCAGCGGCAGGCCGATGGAAAGAGCCTTTTTCGAACGTGGTTTTGTCATTGCCGTCTCAGTCAGGTTCGCCGTCGAGGGTCAGGCGCGGGGGCCTTTGCTATCTGGGGGGAACGAGTGGCTGGCCGGAAAACTTAGCGAAGCTGATGGCCCCATCGCGGGCAAGCCCGCTCCCACACTGGATCTGTGTCGCACTGAAGATCCCTGTGGGAGCTGGCTTGCCAGCGATGCTTTTAAATTTGTCCGGGTAACAAACGTTCTAGCTTGGATAAAGCCTGCTCCATGGCTGACACAGGTAGGGCAATGACGATTTCTCGACGATGGTTCCTCGCGGGTCTGGCGCTGACCGGTGCCGCCGTGCCTGCGGTGTATTACAGGCATCGCGAACTGACCAGGCCGGACCCGACGATCACCCCGGGCGAAGCCTCGTTCGACGTGGCGGATGTCGCCGGTCAGCGCCTGGCCGATTCCTTGCGCGGGGTCTGGCAGATTCGTTTCGAAGGTCGTGACGCCGGGATCGAAGGCTTGCCGCTGGAGGGCCTGGAAGTGTTCATTGATATCGGCCACAAGGGGCGAGGTGTCAGCGGTTATCTCGATACCACCGAGCGTTTGCGTTCCAGCGAAGAGCCTCGCTACCGAGTGTTGGGCGATCTGTCCGGGGCCGACCCGAAGCAGCTCGCCTGGCGATTGCTGGGTGCCAGCGGCTGCTGCGAATACGAATTCGACATGAGCCTGGACGAGGTCTGGGCCGGTTTCGGCAACGCCGGCAGCGGCAGTCTCAGCGGGCGCGTGCTGGACCTCAAGCGCCCGTTGATGCTGACGGCCCAGGACAATCGCTTCATTGCCGTCAAACGGGTATTCCCGGAAGCGCGCGAGCGCACGGGCCTCAATCCGACACTGCTGGCGTGGCTGGTATCGCCGGAGCACCGATTGTTCCACCAGCTCTGGCATGCCTCCCGGGACAAGTGGCACAAACTGTCCGAAGACCAGCGCGGTGCCTTGCGCGGGCTCGGCTGGCAGCCCGGCCCTCGGGATCAGGAACGCGATGCCCGTGGCGCGCGCAAGGATCGCAACGGTTCTGGCGTGGACTTTTTCTTCATGCACCGGCACATGCTCGGCACTGCGCGGTCGATGCAGGACCTGCCTTCCTGGACGCACTTTCCGTTGCCGCAGCCGGAGCTGATGCGCGATCGGCCCGGCTTCGCGCGTTACTACGACAACCACGACGGCACGGCGTTGCCGCCGACCTGGCTGGCCGAGGACGATGACGAGTACACGCAATGGGTCAGCGACATCAAGACCGGCGAGACGTACTCCAGCAATTTCCAGGTCTGGGAGTCGCGCTACCGTGATCCGCGTTACCTGTCGACGCTGACCCTCGGCCAGTTCGGCTCGGAGGTCGAACTGGGCCTGCACGACTGGCTGCACATGCGCTGGGCTTCGGTGCCGCGTGACCCGTCCAACGGTCAGCCGGTGCCGTTCGCCCGTGATCCGGCGGACTTTTCCGCACGCTGGTTCGCGGCGGAAAACGACTTCCTCGGCGACCCGTTCTCCTCCCATGTGAACCCGGTGTTCTGGCATTTCCACGGCTGGATCGACGATCGCCTGGAGGACTGGTTCCGCGCCCACGAGCGCTTCCATCCGGGGCAGGTCAGTCGGCTGCAGGTCAACGGCGTGCCATGGTTTGCGCCGGGGCGCTGGGTGGAAATCGATGACCCGTGGCTCGGCCCGAGCACTCACGGGTGCAGCACCACGCCCGGGTTGCAGGCGGGCAAGTCAGTGGAAATGGACTCGGAAACCATGAAGCTGGCGCTGCGTATCACCTTTGGCGAGGACGAGACGAAACTGGCCGGCTTGTTCCGCAAGGTGCCGCAACGGCCGTGGTATGCGCGACATCTGAAGGCTAAACAGAACCAGGCTTGATACCGCGTTATCGTTCAATCGCTGCCAAGCAATGTTGATGTTGGATGTGCCGGCCTCTTCGCTGGCAAGCCAGCTCCCACAGGGTTTTGTGTTTGCCGCATGATCCGGGCACGACGCATAACCTGTGGGAGCGGGCTTGCCCGCGATGGCGTCCTGTCAGGCAATGTTGATGTTGGATGTGCCGGCCTCTTCGCTGGCAAGCCAGCTCCCACAGGGTTTTGCGTTTGCCGCATGATCCGGGCACGACGCATAACCTGTGGGAGCGGGCTTGCCCGCGATGGCGTCCTGTCAGGCAATGTTGATGTTGGATGTGCCGGCCTCTTCGCTGGCAAGCCAGCTCCCACAGGGTTTTGCGTTTGCCGCATGATCCGGGTACGACGCATAACCTGTGGGAGCGGGCTTGCCCGCGATGGCGTCCTTTCGCACACCACAATTAAAGAACCTGCCAGCCACCCCCTAGCGCCTTGTACAACGCAATACTCGCCTGCATCCGCGACAGGCGCAGTTGCACGTTCAGATCCTGCGCGGCATACAGCGTGCGCTGGGTTTCCAGTACCGTCAGCAAATCCTCGGCCCCGGCCTGATAGCGGCTTTGTGCAATGTTGAAGGCAGTCTGCGCCTGGCTCAGCTCTTCACTTTGCCACCCGCGCTGTTCATCCAGCCCGCGAATGCTGTTGAGGGCTTTTTCGACGTCGGCGAAACCGTTGATGATCGTGCCGCGATAGGTCTCCAACAGCTCTTCCTGACGCGCCGTGGCCTTGTCGCGCTGGGCGCCGAGGCGGCCGTTGTTGAACACTGGCGCAAGCAGCCCGGCGGTGAGGTTGTAGAAGGGGCTGCGCAGAATGTCGTTGGCCCGGTCGGCGCCGGAGCCGATTTCGGCGGTGAGGGTCACGGTCGGCAGCATTGCGGCGCGGGCGACGGTGACGTCGGCCTGGGCGGCGGCCAGTTGCGCTTCGGCGCGGGCAATGTCCGGGCGGCGGCTGAGCAACTGGCTGGGCACCCCGGCATCGATGGCGGGCCAGGTCAGTTGGTCGAAGTGTTCCTGCCCCAACGACAGCGCCTGAACCGGCCGGCCGAGCAGGGTGGCAAGGCTGATTCGCGCCTCCTCGGCCAGCTGCCGCACCAGCGGCAGCTGGCGTTGCTGCGCCGCCACCAGGCTTTTTTGCTGCGCCAGCTCCAGGGCCGTGGCCGAGCCCGAATCAAAGCGGGTCTGCACCAGTTTCAACACGCTTTGCGCATTGGCCAGGTTCAACTCGGCGATGCGGCTCTGCTCCTGCAACGACAAGGCCTGCGCATAGCCGCTGGCCACGCCGCTGAGCAGCGTCAGTTCCACGGTGGCCTGGTCGAACTCACTGGCTTGCAGACTGAATTGCGCACTGTCGCGGCCGGCCCGCTGGCCACCCCAGAAATCGATTTCATAGCTGGCGACCAGGTTCGCCGTGAAGTAGTCGACGGCGTCATTGTTGCTGTCGGCATCGAGCTGACTGTAGCCGCTGCCCCGAATCAGCTTCTGGCGGTTGGCGTTGAGCCCGGCCTTGACCTCCGGCAGTTGCGAGCCGCCGGCAATCACCGTGTCGGCCTGGGCCTGGCGCACCCCGGCGATGGCCGCGGCCAGATCGTAACTGCCGAGCCGCGCCTGTTCGATCAGGCGCCCCAGTTGCGGGCTGCCGAAGCGGTTCCACCATTGCTGGTTGTCATGGATCGCGCCGACGGTGTGCGGCGAGTGCCAGGCGGCCGGCGGCCGGATGCCGCTGTCGGGGCGCTGCACCGGAGTGCCGCAGGCGCCGAGCAACAGGCACAGGGTGAGCAAACTGAGTGACGGCTTCATAAATCGATCATTCACTGGTAAGGGCCGTGACCGGGTCGAGCCGGGCAGCTTTACGGGCCGGCATGTAGCCGAAAACAACACCGGTGACCAGGGCGCAGCCGAAGGCGCCCAGCAC
Source organism: Pseudomonas sp. S2_H10 (assembly GCF_054668285.1). Lineage (NCBI taxonomy): Bacteria > Pseudomonadati > Pseudomonadota > Gammaproteobacteria > Pseudomonadales > Pseudomonadaceae > Pseudomonas > Pseudomonas sp. S2_H10. The sequence continues at coordinate 1,689,606 of NZ_CP162754.1, read as the reverse complement.
CGCTATCAGGGAGAACGCGACAGCCACTTCGCTGAAAATCAGCACGCCGCCGACGATCAGCGCCAGGGCGATCCCGGTGAGGCCGCCCACCACCGAGAGCATCACCGCTTCGGTGAGGAACTGGCGCAGGATGTCGCGCTGGCGGGCGCCGGTGGCCATGCGGATGCCGATCTCGCGGGTGCGTTCACGCACGGTCATGAGCATGATGTTCATCACGCCGATCCCGCCCACCAGCAGCGAAATGGCGGCAATCGAACCGAGCATCAGCGACAGGGTGTTTTGCGTGCGGGCCTCGGCCTGGATCATCGCCGCGTTGTTGGTCAGTTCGAAATCGTGCTTGCCGTCGTGCAGGCGCAGCATCAATTGCTCGATGGCTTTTTCGGTTTCCTTGACCTTGCGCGCGTCGGCGGCGGCGATGGCGATGTACTCGGGATTGTGCGTGCCGAACAGGCGCACGCTCGCGGCGGAGTAGGGGATGGCGATGCGGTCGTCGCTGTCGGAGTCGCCGGAGCTGGCGCCTTTTTCGGCGAGCACGCCGACCACCTGGAAGGGTACGTTTTCGATCAGGATGTACTGGCCGATCGGGTTGGCCACGTCCTTGAGCAGTTTGGTCCGCACCTTGTGCCCGATCACCGCGACCGCTGCGGCGTTCTGTTCATCGGCGTGGGTGAAGTAACTGCCTTCGACCACCGGCCAGTTGAAGATCGTCGGAAAATTGGTGTCATTGCCGCCGACATAACTCAAATGGTCGAGGTTGCCAAAGCGCACCCCGGCTTCCTGGCCAATCACCGGCATGATCCGCGTCACTTGCGGCAAGCTTGCAATCGCCGCGACCTCATCGAGAGTGACGATGCCCATTGGCGTGCGCGGGTTGGGCGCAGAGCCGCTGAGGTAAATGATGTTGGAGCCGAACGCGCCCATCTGCGCCATCACCTGGCGCTTGCTGCCTTCGCCCACGGCCAGCATCACCACCACCGAGGCCACGCCGATGATGATCCCGAGCAGGGTCAGCGCGGTGCGGAACTTGTTGATCCACATCACCCGCCACGCCGCGTGCACGGCATCGACCAATTCACCTTTCCAGGCGCCGGTGGCTTCGGCGCCCTCGCTCAGGCGCTTGCGCAAATCGACGGCTTGCAGGGCGCCGGGGTTGGCCGAGTTTTGCGCGGCGGGATTATCCCGGGCACTGTCGCTGATGATCTCGCCGTCGCGAATCTCGATGATGCGTTTGGCCCGGGCCGCCACTTCGCGGTCATGGGTGATGAGGATCACCACGTGGCCCTGGCTCGCCAGCTCGTCGAGCAGGGTCATGACCTCGGCGCCGCTGTGGCTGTCGAGGGCGCCGGTGGGTTCGTCGGCCAGGATGATGTGGCCGCCGTTCATCAGCGCGCGGGCAATCGACACCCGTTGCTGCTGACCGCCGGAGAGCTGATGCGGACGGTTGCCGGTGCGCGAAGCCAGGCCGAGGCGGTCGAGCAGGGCGGCGGCGCGGGCGTGGCGTTCGGCGGCGGGGGTGCCTGCGTAGATCGCCGGCATCTCGACGTTTTCCTGGGCCGAACCGGACGGAATCAGGTGATAGCCCTGGAACACGAAACCAAAGGCTTCGCGACGCAGCCAGGCCAGTTCGTCACTGTCGAGGGCGGCGACGTTTTCCCCGGCGAAGCGGTATTCGCCCGAGGTCGGGCGGTCGAGACAACCGAGGATGTTCATCAGCGTCGATTTGCCGGAACCGGAAGCGCCGACGATCGCCACGAACTCACCGGCATGGATCGACAGGTCGATGCCGCGCAACACATGAACTTCAGGCGCGTCGCCACCGCCGTAGGCTTTGCGGATGTCCGCAAGGTCGATCAGGGGCGTGTGCATTCAGCCGTCACTCCCGTCGACCGGGCCGATCAACAGGTGATCGCCTTCTTGCAAGCCATCGAGGATCTGCACCCGCAGGCGATCACTGATGCCGGTGCGCACGTTGCGCTGTTCGATGCGGCCATTGCCGGCGACCACTTGCGCGGTCTGCAGGTCTGGCTGCGTGCCGGCCTGCAGGGCGGCGATCGGTGCGGTGAGCACGTTCTGCGCCTGGTTGGCGACGAAAAACACCTGGGTGGTCATTTCCGCCATCAGCGCGTTGTCGGCGTTATCGACGTCCAGCAACACGGTGTACAGCACCACGCGGGCACTCCCGCTTTTGCTGGTGTTGGCGGGGCTGCCACCGCCCTGGCTGGTCTGGTCCAGCGGCTTGGGCGGGACAGGGAGGATTTGTCGCACGGTGCTGGTCCAGCGCCGGGTGCCGCCGCTCAGGGTGGTGAACCAGGCGTGCATGCCGGGTTTGACGTGGCCGATGTCGGCCTCCGAGACCTCGGCCCATACGGTCATGGGCGACAGCTTGGCGATGCGCAGGATCAGCGGTGTCTGCTGCTGGGCGTTGAGGGTCTGGCCTTCGCGAGCATCCAGGGCCACCACGGTGCCGGCCATCGGTGCATAGATCCGCGTGTAGCCGAGCTCTGCCTGATCGCTGCGCAGGCTGGCTTCGGCCTGGCGGATCTGCGCCTGGAACATGTCGATGCGCGCCTGGGTCACGCGCAATTCAGCCTGGGCGGTCTGCACGTCTTCATCACGGGTGGCACCGCCAGCGGCGAGGTTCTGTTGGCGCTGGTATTTCTGCCGGGCCAGTTCGTGTTGCGCCCGTTGTTCCTGCAGCTGCGCCTTGAGGTTTTCGATGGAGAACCGCCCGGCATCGAGTTTGGCCTGTTGCGTGGACGGGTCGATTTCCACCAGCAACTGGCCTTCCTTGACCCGATCGCCGACTTCCACGTGGATCTTGTGGATTTGCCCGGAAGCCTGGGCGCCGACGTCGACATAGCGCCGCGGTTGCAGGGTGCCCAAGGCCGTGACGCTGCTTTCGATGTCGGCGCGGCTGACCTGGACGGTGGCGAACTGGTCGCGGCCCGGCGGGATGAACTGCCAGGCGGCGACGGCGACTACTACAGGGATCAGGCAAAGTGTTGCAAGCAGCGCGCGGCGGGTCTGTCGGGGACGTTTCATGCAGGGTTCCGGCCAAAGGATATCGGCCCGTCGTTGAGCGGCGCAGAGACGGGAAGCTGTCCTGTAGACGTTGAACGGAGCAGAGAATTTAGCCGACAACACAAACCACTGTAGGAGCGAGCTTGCTCCGGGCGGCGTTCCGACGATGGCCGCAAGGACGACGCGTTAAATCAGAAAGTACGCATCATCGTTCACGGCCATCGCGAGCAGGCTCGCTCCCACATAGTCCACGACTATTTATCGGGCAAGGCGACGCGGTACTTTAAATCTATATGAGAATTACTATAAATTACGCGATACGAATTGCCACTATCGTGCCACCGTTTATTTCAACGCTGGCACAAAGGGCTCAAGGACAGTAACCGCACCCCCGTGCGGACGGGAGTCATGTTGGAAAACTACTATCGCGAGCTGGTGTGTTTCCTGAACGCCAGGCTGGGCAACCGTCAGGTGGCCGAAGATGTGGTGCATGACGCTTACCTGCGGGTCCTGGAGCGTTCCAGCGAGACGCCGATCGAGCAGCCCCGGGCATTCCTTTATCGCACCGCCCTGAACCTGGTCGTCGATGACCATCGGCGCAACGCCTTGCGGCGCACCGAGCCGCTGGACGTACTCGACAGCGAAGAAAGCTGCTTCACGCCTTCGCCGCACAAGGTCCTCGATCACGGCCAGCGCCTGGACATGCTCCAGCGTGCCCTGGCGGAACTGCCACGGCTGTGCCGAGAAAGCTTTCTGCTGCGCAAGATCGACGGCCAGTCCCATTCGGAGATCGCCGGGCAACTGGGTATTTCCAGGGCCCTGGTGGAAAAACACATTGTCAATGCCATGAAGCATTGCCGTGTGCGGATGCGTCAGTGGGAAGAGCACTGATTCCGGCGGATTCATCAAGCCTTGTTAAATTTTGTTTCATTGTCCTCGTTCCTACTCAACAGACGACCTGTTGTGCGACCCAAAGCCTGTCAGGTCACTTAGGTTCAATGCCCCGCTTTAGCGGGGAACATCCAGAGGACACTGGAAATGACACAGGCAATTGCATCGCCCCTCGTTCACGACCTGATCGGCGTCGGATTCGGCCCGTCGAACCTGGCACTGGCCATCGCGCTGCAAGAGCGCGGGGCGAGCCAGGGCAATCTGGATGTGCTGTTTCTCGACAAGCAGGCCGACTACCGCTGGCACGGCAACACCCTGGTGACCCAGAGCGAGTTGCAGATTTCCTTCCTCAAGGACCTGGTGACCCTGCGCAATCCGACCAGCCCTTACTCGTTCGTCAATTACCTCAAGGCCCACGGGCGCCTGGTGGACTTCATCAATCTGGGCACCTTCTATCCGTGCCGCATGGAGTACAACGACTACCTGCGCTGGGTCGCCGGGCAGTTCACCGCGCAAAGCCGTTACGGTGAAGAAGTGCTGACCATCGAGCCGGTGCTGCACAACCATCAGGTCGAGGCGTTGCGGGTGATTTCCCGCGATACAAGCGGCCATCAGCATGTGCGCACCACCCGTGCGGTGGTGGTCAGCGCCGGTGGCACGCCGCGTATTCCCGAGGTGTTCAAGGCGCTCAAGGATGACGGCCGGGTGTTCCACCACTCCCAGTACCTGGCGCAGATGGCCAAGCAGCCGTGCGTGAACAACCAGCCGATGAGCATTGCGATCATCGGTGGCGGGCAGAGCGCGGCAGAGGCTTTCATCGATCTGAACGACAGCTTCCCGTCGGTGCAGGTGGACATGATCCTGCGCGGCTCGGCACTCAAGCCGGCCGACGACAGCCCCTTCGTCAACGAAGTGTTCTCGCCGGAGTTCACCGACCTGGTGTTCCAGCAGCCTGACAGCGAGCGCGAACGACTGGTCAACGAGTACCACAACACCAACTACTCGGTGGTGGACATCGACCTGATCGAGCGCATCTACGGCATCTTCTACCGGCAGAAGGTCTCGGGCATCGCCCGGCATGCGTTCCACACCCTGACCACTATCGAAAAAGCCACCGCCAACGAGCGCGGCGTCGAACTGCTGTTGCGCAACAACGCCACCGGTGAAGTCTCGGTTCGTCACTACGATGCCGTGGTCCTGGCCACCGGTTACGAGCGGCAGATGCACCGCAAGTTGCTGGCGCCGCTGGAAGAGTACCTGGGCGATTTCGAGGTCGATCGCAACTACAAACTGATCACCGACGAACGCTGCAAGGCCGGCCTCTACATGCAGGGCTTCTGCCAGGCCAGCCACGGGCTGAGCGACACCTTGCTGTCGATCCTGCCGATTCGTGCGGACGAGATTGCCGGCTCCTTGTATGAGCACGGCAAGCATCGCGGGCAGGGGCGGTCGGTGGTGGATTTGTTGTTGGCCACGGCCAGTTGAGTCCTGCGGCGCCTACAAAATTGCCATCGCGGGCAAGCCCGCTCCCACAGGTTTGGAGTGATCCTTGTGGGAGCGGGCTTGCCCGCGATGGCGGTCTGAAAAGCACCACATACATTGATTCCTGAACCCTTCCTGAAGATCCCCGAGATTGCCCCTGCAATATTTTGTATCGGGTTTACTCTGCAAACATCGGGGCGTAAGCTTCGCGCGTTTTCATCCATTACGGAGACCCACAGTGGGTACTTGTTCGAGTGACAGTTGTCGGCCGGTCTCGGTAACCGGCATTTTCTCGGCAAGATAACGCGCAGTCTCCTGTGCCGTTGTCTCGCCGACAAGCGAGCAGCGGCATCCTGATCATGGCCAGTCCCGGCCGTGTCCCGACGTCCCTCTCATCGACGCTGAACAGTGCGTGGTTTCGACTTTTTGTCGTGGCCGCCGCTCTATCGACACGCCTGTCATTCGTGACCGGGGCGCCAGGCCTTGCTTTGCCGGTTGTTCCGGCGGCAGCGGCGCGGACCTGCCTGCTCGACGGTTTCCCGGCTGACCAAAGGGGCACCGGCCATGAAACTTACCCTCAAGGAATTCTTCGCAGGTTTCCTGCGTAACCGCCACATCGCCCGGCACTTCCGCCGCCTGGCGTTGCTGGAAACCTTCACCGACACCACGGTCAGCCGTGAAGTCCCACCCACCCTGGCGCAAACACTGGTGGCCGCTGCCGGCAGCGACACCGGTCAATTGCTCAACACCCTGGGCAGTCACATCGACGGCTTGAGCGAACTCGAAGCCGATGCCCTGCGCGAGCAATTTGGCCTCAATGAAGTCGAGCACGAACAGCCGCTGCCGTGGTGGACGCACCTGTGGCACTGCTACAAGAATCCGTTCAACCTGCTGCTGACCTTGCTGGCGGTCATCTCCTGGCTGACCGAAGACATGAAAGCCGCCATCGTGATTTTCTCCATGGTGGTGCTCTCGACCTTGCTGCGCTTCTGGCAGGAAACCAAGTCCAACCAGGCCGCCGATGCCCTCAAGGCCATGGTCAGCAACACCGCCACGGTGATGCGCCGCGACCTTGAGGAACATGGCGCGCAGCGCATCGAATTGCCGATCAGGCAACTGGTGCCGGGCGACCTGATCGTGCTGTCTGCCGGTGACATGATTCCCGCCGATTGCAGGGTACTCAGCGCCAAGGACCTGTTCGTCAGCCAGGCAGCAATGACCGGTGAATCGATGCCGGTGGAAAAATTTCCCCGCCAGCAGGACCGCGACACACTCAACCCCCTGGACCTGGACAACATCCTGTTCATGGGCACCAACGTGGTGTCCGGCACGGCCATGGCGGTGATTGTCACCACCGGCAACAGCACCTATTTCGGCGCCCTGGCCCAGCGGGTCGGCGCCACCGACCGGGCGCCGACGTCGTTCCAGACCGGGGTCAACAAAGTCAGCTGGCTATTGATCCGCTTCATGTTCGTGATGGCGCCGCTGGTGTTGTTCATCAACGGTTTCACCAAGGGCGACTGGACCGAAGCGCTGCTGTTCGCGCTGTCGATTGCCGTGGGCCTGACCCCGGAAATGCTGCCGATGATCGTCACCTCGACCCTGGCCAAGGGCGCGGTGTTCCTGTCGCGCAAGAAAGTCATCGTCAAGCGTCTCGACGCCATCCAGAACTTCGGCGCCATGGACGTGCTGTGCACCGACAAGACCGGCACCCTGACCCAGGACAGGATCTTCCTGGCGCGCAACGTCGACGTCTGGGGCAACGACTCGGATGACGTGCTGGAAATGGCCTACCTCAACAGCTACTACCAGACCGGCCTGAAAAACCTGCTGGATGTGGCGGTGCTCGAACACGTCGAGATCCACCGTGAGCTGAAAGTCGGCACGGCCTTTCGCAAGGTCGACGAGATCCCGTTCGACTTCACCCGCCGACGCATGTCGGTGGTGGTCGCCGGGCACGATCAACCGCACCTGCTGATCTGCAAGGGCGCGGTGGAAGAGGTGCTGGCGGTCTGCTCGCGGGTGCGTCATGGCGCGGTCGATGAAGCCTTGAGCGAAGAACTGCTGGCACGCATCCGTCAGGTCACGGCCGCATTCAACGCCGAAGGCTTGCGGGTGGTGGCGGTAGCGGCACGGCCGATGATCGAAGGCCGCGACACCTACAGCCTGGCCGATGAGCAGGCACTGACGCTGATCGGTTATGTGGCGTTTCTCGATCCGCCGAAAGAAAGCACCGCGCCAGCCCTCAAGGCGTTGGCGGCCCATGGCGTGGCGGTGAAAGTGCTGACCGGCGACAACGAGCTGGTGACGGCGAAGATCTGCCGTGAAGTCGGCCTGGAACAGCAAGGCCTGCTGATGGGCAACGACATCGAACGCATGAGCGATGCCGAGCTGGCGAAGGCGGTGGAGGCCACCAACGTCTTCGCCAAACTCACGCCGTCGCACAAGGAGCGCATCGTCCGCCTGCTCAAGGGCAACGGCCATGTGGTCGGCTTCATGGGCGACGGCATCAACGACGCCCCGGCCCTGCGCACCGCCGACATCGGTATTTCCGTGGACAGCGCGGTGGACATCGCCAAGGAAGCGGCCGACATCATCCTCCTGGAAAAGAGCCTGATGGTGCTGGAGGAGGGCGTGCTGGAAGGCCGCCGTACCTTCGCCAACATGCTCAAGTACATCAAGATGACTGCCAGTTCGAACTTCGGCAACGTGTTCTCGGTGCTGGTGGCCAGTGCGTTCATCCCGTTCCTGCCGATGCTGCCGATGCACCTGCTGGTGCAGAACCTGCTCTACGACATTTCGCAGATCGCCATTCCGTTCGATAACGTCGACGAGGAAATGCTCAAGCAACCGCAGCGCTGGCAGCCGGGCGACGTCGGGCGCTTCATGCTGTTTTTCGGGCCGATCAGTTCGATCTTCGACATCACCACGTTCGCCTTGATGTGGTACGTGTTCGATGCCAATACGCCGGATCACCAGACCCTGTTCCAGTCCGGCTGGTTCGTGGTCGGGCTGCTGACCCAGACGCTGATCGTGCACATGATCCGCACGCCGAAGATCCCGTTCCTGCAGAGCCGCGCGGCCATGCCGTTGCTGGTGATGACCGGGCTGATCATGGCCGTGGGGATTTTCCTGCCGATGGGACCGCTGGCGCACTACTTCAAGCTGCAGGCCTTGCCGTCGCTGTACTTCGTGTTCCTGCCGGTGATCCTGCTGGCGTACATGGCGCTGACCCAGGCGGTGAAGGGCTTCTACATTCGCCGGTTTGGCTGGCAATAAGGCCGCGAGGCTGGCCAATCAACACAATCCCTGTGGGAGCGAGCAAGCTCGCTCCCACAGGGGGCCAGGGTTTCCTTGGCAAGCGTCAGATTAACCGGCATTCATTTAGGAATATTCCTACATAAACCTAAGGTGGTCTTCCGTAGGCTTTGCGACCTCTTGAAACCGACATCCTTTTGGAGGTCACCTTGCCGAACAAATCCTTGCGCATCCTGATCGCCGATGAGCAGCACTTCAACCGCCTGCGGATCGAGCGGCTGTTCAACCAGCTCGGTTACTTCCGGGTGGCGCCGGTTCAGAGCCTCGGCGAGCTCCTGCCACTGGTGGAGTACGCTTGCGAGCCTCTGGATCTGGTGCTGGTCAATGGGGCGATGGCCAACGGATCGCTGGACCTGCCGGGTTTCCTTGCCGACAACCCGCAGGTTCATCACGGGTTTATCTTCAACGAACCGCAAGCGCCGATGCCGCCCGTCGCGGGCAAAGTCCGGGTCAGCCAGGCCGCCCTGCCTGATCTGGCGTCGATTACGCAGTTGATGAGCGTCGTTGAACGTCGCTTACCGTTCGTCGGAACTGTCATTTCTGTCAGGTAGTTCTTTGCCGCCTTCCATGCAAGAGTTTATGCGCAGCGTTATGCCCAACGGCTGCGGGGCCTGGAGGGCATTTTTTTGCCCGATCGTGTGGTTTTGCACGGGAGTTGTCATGAAGTCAGCACTGATTGTGGAAGATCATCCGGTGGTTCGCTCCATGATCAAACTCGTACTCAATGGTGAGGGGTTCAAGCAGATTTACGAGGCCTCCCGTGGCGATGAGGTCCTGTCGTTGATCCGCGAGCATCAACCGGATGTCGTGCTGCTGGACCTGGGCCTTCCCGGTGTGGCCGGGCTTGAGGTGATGGACCGCATCAAGGCGGAACACACGCGCTGCCGCGTGGTGGTGTTCACCTCGCTGGAGGCGCAGTTTTATCAGGACCGCTGCATGCGTGCCGGGGCTGTGGCCTATGTTTCCAAGAGCCGGGACCTGGATGACCTGAAGGCAGCGGTGAATTCGGTGATGGCCGGCTACACCTATTACGCCCAGATCCCCTCGAGTTCCGTGTCGATGGGGGAGTTGCAACGCAGTGAAAAGCAGTTGATCGACAAGCTCTCCAATCGTGAACTGACCATTCTGCAGTACCTGGCCCGGGGCTCGAAAAACCTGGAAATCGCCGAGATCATGCACCTGAGCTACAAGACCGTCAGTACCTACAAGACCCGGCTCACCCTCAAGCTCAATATGAGCTCGTCGGTGCACTTGAGGGATTTCGCCCTGCGCAATCATCTGATCTGAATGAACGCCCTGAGACGACTGACAGTTTGGGCGCTGACGGGCCTTCTTCTATGGGCATCGACGGCCTGTGCGCAACAGTCGCTGACCCTGCTGGGACGTTCGAGTGTCGAAGGCCTGAGCGTCAGCCTGTCGGACACCGAGTCGCGCTGGCTACGGCAAAAGGGCCGACTGGTACTGGCCGTCTCGGCTCCGGACTATCCGCCCTTCGAGTTCAATACGGCGGGCAAGGTGTTCGAAGGCATAACCGCCGATTACGCCGGGTTGCTCGAACAATTGTTGAACGTCGCCATTGAGGTCCAGCGTTATCCGTCGCGGGCCGCCGCAGTGCAGGCCATCAAGCAAGGGCAGGCAGACCTGCTGGGAACGGCCAATCGCTACGAAGCCGAAGATCCGCTGCTGCAGATGTCCAGCGCCTACGCGGTTGATCAACCGGTGCTGGTCACGCGTACCGATTTTCCACCGGTGCGCGACCCGACTCTGGCCGGCAAGCGATTGGTGATGCTGTATCACTACCTGCCCGAATACAGCGTGCAACAGTTCTATTCCAGGGCGCAGGTCCAGCTGTTTCCCTCGACACTGGCGGCGATCGGGGCCGTGGCTTTCGGCCAGGCCGATGTCTATCTGGGCGATGCGATCAACGCTCACTACCTGATCAGCAAGAACTACCTGAACAACGTGCAGCTGACGGACTTCTCGCCCATGGAGTCCGGGCGTTTTGCCTTTGCGATGGCCCGCGACAACGCCTCGCTGTTGCGCGTCGTCAACAAGGCGCTGGCGGCCGTCAGCACCAATGAACAGATGAACATCCTGCGCCGCTGGGGGGCAAACGGGGCGTCCATCCCGGGCACCCAGTCATTGCAGTTGAGCGTGGCCGAACAGCACTGGCTCGAACGTCACCCGCGGGTCAGGGTGGCGATCAATGAAAACATCCCGCCGATTACATTCATCGACAGCGAAGGCCATTTTCGCGGTATCGGCGTCGATGTGCTGGCGAAAATCAGTTCGCGTACCGGGCTGCAATTCGACATCCGGGGCATGAAGTCGGTGGCCGAGATGATGGCCGGCATCAAGAGCGGGCAGATCGATGTGCTGGCCGGCATCGGCCTCAGCTCCCAGCGTGAAGATGAGCTGCTGTTCACCCGCGCGTTCCTCAGCAGCCCTTCGGTGCTGGTGACCCGTGCAGCCGCGGACAGCCCCCGGACGCTGGATGACATGGCGGGAAAAACCCTTGCCCTGACCCAGGGCAACATTGCCGGCGAGTACCTTCGCCAGCATTACCCGCTGATCCAGCCGGTGGATGCGCCGCTGTCCACGGACGCCATGGAAATGGTCGCCCAGGGCAAGGCCCAGGGCGGCATCAACTCGTTGATCAGCGCCCGTTACCTGATTTCCCGGCAGTATCGCGATCGCCTGCAAGTGACCAGCACCGTGGGCACCGACCCTGCAAGAAGCACACTGGCAACCAGTCGCGAGGCCGCCGAACTGCATTCGATCCTGGACAAGGCGCTGCTGAGCATCCCGCCCGAAGAAATAGACGAGCTGACGCAACCCTGGCGGTATGACTCGATGGTCGAGCAGAGTTACTGGCTGCGACACCGGCAGGCGATCGTGCAGGCGTTTGCGCTGGCGGGTGTCTTGCTGTTGCTGGCGTTGACCGGGATCGTCTGGCAGCGCCGGCAGATTCGCCAGCGTCAGCAATTGCTCGGGCAGTTGCAGGAAGCCAAGGACGCGGCGGACGACGCCAACCGGGCCAAGACCACGTTCCTGGCCACCATGAGCCATGAAATCCGCACGCCGATGAACGCCTTGATCGGCATGCTCGAACTGGCGCTGAAACGGGCCGATGAAGGGGAGACCGACCGCGCCGCCATCGAGGTGGCGTCCAACGCCGGGCAGCAGTTGCTGGATTTGATCGGCGACATTCTCGACGTGGCGCGGATCGAGTCCGGGCATTTGTCGCTGGCACCGGAGCGGGTCAATCTGCACGCGCTGGTGGCATCGGTCTGCCGGGTTTTCGAAGGGCTGGCGATGCAGAAGAACCTGCAGTGGCGAGTCGAGCTCGACGAGCACAGTGACCGCGACGTGATGCTCGATCCCGTGCGCTTCAAGCAAGTGCTGTCCAATCTGCTGAGCAACGCGATCAAGTTCACCCGCCAGGGCCAGGTGAGCCTGACTCTGCGAGTGCAGCCCCAAGCCCCGGCGCATCTCGCCGTCAGCGTGCGGATCGAGGACAGCGGCATCGGTATCAGCGCATTCGACCAGCAGCGCCTGTTCAGCCCTTTCGTCCAGGCGGACAACAGTGCACAGACCGCCCGGCAGGGTTCCGGCCTGGGCCTGGTGATCAGTCGGACCCTGTGCGAAACGATGGGCGGCCAGTTGCAACTCGACAGTGAGCTTGGGCGCGGCACGCGGGTGGACATCAGCCTGCTGCTGCCCGCCCTGCAAGCGTTGCCTGCGGGGGAGATGGCCGGGGATTCGGCGCCGCTGGCGACCCGCGCGTTGTCGATCCTGGTGGTCGACGATTACCCGGCCAATCGCCTGTTGCTCTCGCGCCAACTGAGCTACCTGGGCCACCGGGTGGTACTGGCGGAGGACGGTGCACAGGGGCTTGAACAGTGGCGCGCAGAGGGCTTCGACCTGGTCATTACCGACTGCAATATGCCGGTGCTCAGTGGCTATGAACTGGCGGGCGCAATACGTGAGCAAGAGCGCGTGCAGGGGCTGTCGCCGACCTTGATTCTGGGCTTTACCGCCAATGCGCAGGCCGAGGAGAAGGCCCGATGCCAAGCGGCGGGCATGGACGATTGCCTGTTCAAGCCCATTCGCCTGGTGGACTTGCAGGTGTGGCTGGCCCAACGCTTTGCCGGCACGCCCTCGGCTTCAATCGATGACCATGGCTTCGCCGAGTTCGATTTGAGCGGGCTGGAACGTTTTGCGGATACGGAGCCTGGTTTGATCGAGCAACTGATGCACGATCTGGCGCTGACCAACCGCGAGGACCGCGTGCATCTGCTGGCCTTGCACACCAGCGGCAATCGCTCGGGTTTGCAGACGCTGGCACACCGGATCAAGGGCGGAGCACTGATGGTGCGAGCGCTGGGCCTGGTCGAATCTTGCGAACAGCTGGAGCGAGCGTGCAATGAAGGCAGCGCGGCACTGATCGACGACGCCGTCGATCAGTTGCAGCAAGCCATGACCCGCCTGGACCACAGTATCGGGCAGGGCTGAGGCTCAATCCCAGTTCGGCGCGATACCTTTTGGACTGGTCAACCGGTGGCCGCGATCCAGGGTCGCGATCAGCGCCATGTCGGCCTCGCTCAAAGTCAGTTCGCGAGCGCTCAGGTTGCTCTCGAGGTTGGCCAGCCGAGTGGAAGACGGGATCACCGCGTAACCCGATTGCATGGCCCACGCCAGGGTGACCTGGGCCGGTGTCGCTTGCAGGCGCTCGGCGATCTGCTGGATGAGCGGGTCCTTGAGGACTTCACCGTAGGCCAGGGTCATGTATGAGGTGATGCCAATGCCCTGGCTCTGCGCGAACTCGACGACTTTGCGGTTTTGCAGGTAGGGGTGCAGTTCGATCTGGTTCGTGGCGATGTGCTCGGCACCGATGGCGGCAATCGCTTGCTGCATCAGCTCTATGGTGAAGTTGGACACGCCGATCTGTCGGGTCAGGCCCAGGCGTTTGGCTTCGAGCAGGGCGCCCATGAATGCTGCGACGGGTACTTGATCGTCTGGCGACGGCCAGTGGATCAGGGTCAGGTCCAGGTAGTCGGTCTGCAGTTTGCGCAGGCTTTCCTTCAGGCTGTCGATCAAGCGATCACCGGCCAGGTTGGCGACCCAGATCTTGCTGGTGATGAACAGTTCTTCCCGGGCGATGCCGCTGGCAGCGATGGCCTCGCCGACCTCGGCTTCGTTCTCGTAGATTTGCGCGGTATCGATGGCCCGGTAGCCGAGCTGCAGGCCGGTGCTCACCGAATCGATGACCACCTGGCCTTGCAGGCGAAACGTACCCAGACCGAAAGCGGGGATAGACATTGATGACTCCAGGGGTTGCAGTGGGAATGGGCGGCAGTATCCGCGCCTGCATCCGTGAGAAAAACCGCTGGAGCGGCAAAGCAATGTTTACCGCAAATCAACAATCGGGTCAGACCGATGTTTTGAGGGTGTCTGGTCTGACGCCATCGCTGGCAAGCCAGCTCCCACAATGATCAGTGGTGTTCACAGGATTTGTTTTCACAACTGGATCCTGTGGGAGCTGGCTTGCCAGCGATGGCCGCGACTCGGTCTGAATCCTTACTGCCTTCAGGCAATATCACTGCGACTGAACTCCTCCCCAAGAAAATCGATCAACGTGCGCACCGACGGCAGCAAGCCCCGGCGCGAAGGGAAGATCGCATGAATCACGCCGCTCTTCGGTGCCCAGCCCGGCACCAGTTCCACCAGTTGCCCGGCAGCAATCTCATCGCGCACCACCACACTGGGCAGGTGCACGATGCCGATCCCCGCAAGCGCCGCATGGCGCAGGGCCAGCAGGTCATCGGTGACCATGCGCGGCGCATGCCGGATCATCGCGGTGCTGCCATCGGCACCGAACAGTTCCCACTGATACTCACGTTGCGCCGCCCCCCAGTGCAGGCTCGGCAAGCCGCTGAGGTCGGCCGGGGAGGGCGGAGTCGACAGGCGCGATAAAAAGGCCGGGCTGCCGACCACGCTCTGGGTGCTGTTGCCCAGCACCTTCATCACCATGTCGGTGTTTTCCAGCGGCGGAAAACGTACCCGCAGGGCAACGTCGAAACCTTCGTGAATCAGGTCGACCCGGCGATTGGTGCTCTCGATGAACAATTCCACCAGCGGGTACTTGAGCATGTAGCGGGTCAGCATCGGCCCGACCCAGGAATTGAGCAGCGCCGTCGGGCAACTGACGCGCACCATGCCCTGGGGTTCGGAGCGATTGCGTTCGATCAGTTCGGCGGCACTTTCCGCTTCCACGCGCATGGCCAGGCAACGCTGGTAATAGGCCTGGCCGATTTCCGTCAACGAGCAATGCCGGCTGGTGCGGTGCAACAGGCGCACGCCGAGGCGTTCTTCGAGTTCGGCAATGCGTCGGCTGAGCTTCGACTTGGGCATGTCCAGTGCCCGGCCCGCAGCGGCGAAACCGTGATGCTCCACCACCTGGGTGAAGTAGTAGAGGGTGTTGAGGTCTTCCACCATCGTTCTCCAAATAGAACGCTATAGCTGATTTTTGCAGTCTAGCGCAGCAATGGTCACGGTTTTAAGCTTTGTCCATGGCTTCACTCACCTCATCAGGAGACACCATGAAAAACATCATCGGTATCTACACCAGTCCACGGACCCATTGGGTCGGCGACGGATTCCCGGTTCGCACGCTGTTTTCCTACGACAACCTGGGCAAACACATCAGCCCGTTCCTGTTGCTCGATCACGCCGGCCCCGCGGAGTTCACCCCGACCACTGAACGACGTGGCGTTGGTCAGCATCCGCATCGCGGCTTCGAAACCGTGACTATCGTTTACAAGGGCGAACTGGAGCACCGGGACTCCACCGGCAGTGGCGGCAAGATCGGCCCCGGCGACGTGCAATGGATGACCGCAGCCTCGGGAATCCTGCATGAAGAGTTCCACTCCGAAGGTTTCGCCAAGAGCGGCGGCACCCTGGAGATGGTGCAACTGTGGGTCAACCTGCCTGCCAGGGACAAAATGGCCGACCCCGGCTACCAGACGATTCTCGACGGCGACATCCCGAGCATCGCCCTGAAGGACAACGCCGGCAGCCTGCGCCTGATCGCCGGTGAGTTCGACGGTCACAAGGGGCCGGCGCGCACCTTCACCCCGGTCGACGTGTGGGACATTCGTTTGAATGCCGGCAAGTTGCTCACCCTGGATCTGCATGACGGGCGCAACACCGCACTGGTGGTCTTGCGCGGCACGGTTCAGGTCAATGGCCTGGAACCGGTGCGCCAGGGGCAACTGGCCCTGTTCGATCGCAAGGGCGACCGCATGACTCTCGAAGCCAGCGAAGACGCGGTGGTGCTGTTGCTCAGCGGCGAGCCGATCGACGAGCCGATCGTCGGTCACGGGCCGTTCGTGATGAACACCGAGCAGGAAATCCACCAGGCCTTCGCCGACTTCCAGTCCGGGCGCTTCTAACCCGCTTCGTTTCAACAACCCGCTCTACACAGGATGCGTAGGCCGGTCCGAGGCCAGGGATGGCTGTTGCCTGAAATAAAGAGGAAACGCACATGAACACGATCTACGCGGCCAACTTCAACGGCCAGAAACCGACCATCGACCCCAACGACAGCGCGATGCTGTTGATCGACCACCAGAGCGGACTGTTCCAGATCGTCAAGGACATGGACGTGCCCCAACTGCGCGCCAACGCCATCGCCCTGGCCAAGGCTGCGACCCTGCTGAAGATGCCGGTGATCACCACGGCTTCCGTTCCACAGGGACCGAACGGGCCGTTGATTCCGGAAATCCACGAAGTCGCGCCCCATGCGCAGTACGTGGCGCGCAAAGGTGAAATCAACGCCTGGGACAACCCGGAGTTCCACGCGGCGGTCAAGGCCACCGGCAAGAAAACCCTGGTGATCGCCGGCACCCTGACCAGCGTGTGCCTGGCGTTCCCGTCCATTGCCGCCGTGCATGAAGGCTACAAGGTGTTTGCCGTGGTCGACGCCTCCGGCAACCACTCGAAACTGGCCACTGATCTGACCGTTGCCCGCCTGGCCCAGGCCGGGGTGGTGCCGATCGACATCATGGCGACGCTTTCTGAGCTGCAAGGCTCGTGGAACCGCCCGGATGCCGAGCAGTGGGCCGCCGTCTACGCCCAGGCCATGCCGCATTACCAATTGCTGATCGAGAGCTACCTCAAGGCCCAGCAAGTGGCGAACGAGCACGAAGTGCTGGACTCTCAGCGCTGACCGGTCAACCCACGCCGATTTCCATTCGGCATCGATAACCTGCGAGGACTACTGCAATGAGCACTTCCTACAAGCGTCTGGACAAGGACAACGCCGCCGTTTTGCTGGTGGATCATCAGACCGGCCTGCTGTCTCTGGTTCGCGACATCGACCCTGATCGTTTCAAGAACAACGTGCTGGCCCTGGCCGACCTGGCCAAGTACTTCAAGCTGCCGACGATCCTCACCACCAGCTTCGAAAGCGGTCCCAACGGACCGCTGGTGCCAGAGCTCAAGGCACTGTTTCCGGACGCGCCGTACATCGCTCGCCCGGGCCAGATCAACGCCTGGGACAACGAGGATTTCGTCAAGGCGATCAAGGCCACCGGCAAGAAACAGCTGATCATCGCCGGTGTGGTGACGGAAGTCTGCGTGGCATTCCCGGCCCTCTCGGCGCTGGCCGAAGGCTTTGAGGTGTTCGTGGTCACCGATGCGTCCGGCACCTTCAACGAATTGACCCGCGAATCGGCGTGGAGCCGCATGACCGCCCAGGGCGCACAATTGATGACCTGGTTCGGCCTGGCCTGCGAACTGCATCGCGATTGGCGCAACGATATCGAAGGGTTGGGCACGCTGTTCTCCAACCATATTCCGGATTACCGCAACCTGATGACCAGCTACAGCACGCTGACCAACAGCAAATAATCCCGTCCCCCTGTAGGAGCCGGCTTGCCGGCGATGGCTGCAACCCGGTTTGCCAGGCTAACCGCCATCGCTGGCAAGCCAGCTCCTGCAGGTTTTTTGGGTGTCCAGGCAGGCGTGTTCATCCAGCCAAATCAATTGCTCCTACACTATGGCCAATCCATGCGATCTTCGCGTTCTTGGCCCTGGCTGGAGTTGCTTGATGCTGTCATTGCTCACTGAACACCCACTGATCTGTGCAATGGCGCTGATCCTGATCGACCTCGGGTTGTGGTACTTGCTCAGCGCCGTTGGCAGTGCCTGGCGGCTGCTGGTGCGGGTGGTGATTTTTTCGTTGTTCAGCCTCCTGCTGTTCAACGAGGGCCTGAACCCGATGGAGCCCCCGCCCTGGGCCGACAATGTGCCGCTGCACCTGGCGGCCACCGGGTTGCAGATCGGCTGGTGGTTGTTCGGCGCGCGGACCCTGACCGTGCTGATCGGTGCGGTGATGATGCAGCGGGTCGGGCATACCGGGCGCTTGCTCCAGGATTTGCTCGGCGCGGTGATTTTCCTGATCGCGGTCATTGCCGCCCTGGCCTATGTGCTGGACCTGCCGGTCAAGGGCGTGCTGGCGACCTCCGGTGCGTTGGCGATCATTGTCGGCCTGGCCTTGCAAAGTACCCTCAGTGACGTGTTTTCCGGGATCGTCCTCAACACCACCAAACCCTATCAACTGGATGACTACATCTCCATCGACGGCATGGAGGGCAAGGTCACCGACATCGACTGGCGTGCCACGCGCCTGCAAACCTCCCAGGGTTGCATGGCGGTGATTCCCAACTCCTTGGCGGCCAAGGCCAAGATCATCAATTTCAGCCGGCCGAACGACATGTTCGGCATTTCCGTATCCCTGGAAGTGAGCCCCCACGCGCGGCCGAACACCGTCATCGAGGCGTTGGAGCGGGCCATGCAGGGTTGCCGCGCGCTGCTGGATACACCGTCGCCAAGCGTCGGCCTGAAAACCGCCAGCAACACCGGCGCGACCTACGAAATCAACGGCTTTGTCGCGTCGATGGACGAGAAACGCTCGGTGCGTAACCAGCTGTACGACCTGGCCTATCGGCACTTGCAGGCATCCGGGGTGAATCTGTTGTCGAGCGTGGAGCCCAGCCCGCCGATCAACCTGACACGACAGCGGTCGTTGCTGGACAGCTCGCCGATTTTCTCCACCTTGCGCCAGGAAGAGAAAGACACGTTCAGCCAGAACATGACCCTGCAAACCTTCCGCGCCGGCGAGGTGGTCCTGGAAGCGGGGGAGGTCAGCGATCACTTGTTCATTATCGAGTCCGGCGTGATCTCGGTGACCTTGATGCGCCACGGAGCGCCCTACGAATCCGGGCGCATGGGCCCGGGAGAGGTGATCGGCGAAGCGGGCATTCTCACCGAGAGCGCGCTGCCTGCGCAGTTTACCGCCAAGACCTTCTGTGGCCTGTACCGCATCGAAAAGTCATACCTCAAGCCGTGCCTGGATGCCCGTCACGATATCAACGATGCGATGACAGCCTTGCTCGATTACCGGCTGCAAAAAGCGAAAATCCTGAGTGAGGACCTGCCGGTGGTGGCGGCGAAAAAGGGCTTTTTGCAGTGGTTGCGCAATCGGGTGTGAATGGCCTCCTCGACTTCTGCAAGATTGGCTATTTGTGCAGACCGGTCGCGGGACTAACTTAGTGACACACCCATTTGCCCTGGAAACACACCATGAAAACCCGTATCGATTTCTACACCGCGTCCCCTGATGCCCTCAAAGCGATGATCGCTCTGGAAACCGCAGTGTCGAAACTGCCGCTGGAAAAAAACCTGATCGAACTGGTCAAGCTGCGTACTTCGCAAATCAACGGCTGCGCCTTCTGCCTGGACATGCACAGTGCCGACGCGCGCAAGGGCGGTGAATCCGAGCGGCGTCTGGCCACGTTGTCGGCCTGGCGCGAAACGCCGTTCTTTACCGAACGTGAACGCGCCGCACTGGCCTGGACCGAATCCCTGACCCTGATCAGCCAGACCCATGCCCCGGACGAAGACTATGAACTGGCTACCGCCCAGTTCGATGCCAAGGAAATGGTCGACCTGACCGTCGCCATCACCACCATCAACGCCTGGAACCGCCTGGCCATCGGCTTCCGCAAAATGCCTCAGGCCTGACCCGCACACGCATCAATGCGCATCGGCGCTCGGCGCGGCCGGTGGTTGCACCTTGCGCATCAAGGGGACCATCGCCGTGGCGATGACGAAGCACACTCCGATCATCAGAAACGCGTCGCCATAGGTTTGTGTCTGGGCTTCGCGGTAGGTCAGCAGCCACAGATGATGCAGGCTGGCGGTGACCCCGGCGTCACCGCTCTGGCCGAGGGCGGCGAAGTTGTTGCCGACCTGGGATAGCCACTGGTTGAGCGCCTCGTTGGTGCTGTTGAGGTTCTCCGCCAGCCGGGTGAAATGCAGGTTGGTGCGGTCGTTGAGAATGGTCGCGCAGGCGGCAATGCCGATGGCGCCGCCCAGGTTGCGCATCAGATTGAACAACCCCGACGCATGTTTGAGCCGCGCCGGCGCCAGGCCGCCGAGGGTCAATGTCACCGTCGGTGGCACCGCCAATTGTTGGGCAATCCCGCGCAAGGCTTGCGGCAGCATCAACTCCCTGGCCCCCCAGTCATGGGTGATCGGGCTGAAATCCCACATCGATAACGCGAACAGCCCGAGGCCAGTCATCATGATCCAGCGCAGGTCGACGCGGTTGGCCAGAAAGGCATACAGCGGAATCGCCATGATCTGGAACACCCCGGTGGAGAAAACCGCCAGGCCAATGTCCAGCGCTCCGTAGCCACGCACCCGGCCGAGGAACAGCGGCGTCAGGTAAATGGTGGCGAACAGGCCGATGCCGGTGACGAACGAGAAGAAACAGCCAAGGGCAAAATTGCGATCCTTCAAGGCACGCAGATCGACAATCGGATTGGCCACGTGCAGGGTCCGGCCGATGAACGCCAGGCCGGCCAGGCCGCTGATCCACGCGGTGGTCAGGATGGTGCGGTCGCTGAACCAGTTCCAGCGAGGGCCTTCTTCGAGGGTGTATTCCAGGCAGCCGAGGAACAGCGCCAGGAACACCATGCTCAAGTAATCCGCGCCTTTGAGCAGCGACAGTTCCGGCTGGTCGATTTTCACCAGCATCGGCACGGCCACGGCGACAAAGATGCCGGGGACCAGGTTGATGTAGAACAGCCAGTGCCAGGATGAAATGTCGGTGATCCAGCCACCGATCACCGGCCCCAGGGTTGGTGCCAACGAGGCCACGGCGCCGATGGTCGCGGCGGCAATCACCCGTTGCTTGCCGGTGAAGAAAATGAACGCGGTGGTGAACACCAGCGGAATCATCGAGCCGCCCAGAAACCCTTGCAGGGCGCGGAAGGCAATCATGCTCTGGATGTTCCAGGCCACGCCGCACAGCAGGCTGGTCAGGGTGAAACCCACCGCCGATGCGCAAAACAACCATCGCGTCGAGAACACCCGCGACAGCCAACCGGACAGCGGGATCACGATGATTTCGGCGATCAGGTAGCTGGTTTGCACCCACGCGGTTTCGTCGGTGCCGGCGGAGAGCCCGCCGCCGATGTCACGCAACGAAGCCGAGACGATCTGGATGTCCAGCAACGCAATGAACATGCCGATGCACATGCTGGCAAAGGCGAAGACCTTGGTCGCCGTCGCCATGTTCGCGGCATCGAACGGCTGCGCCGGGGCGGCGAGGGCGCGGCTCATGGCGCGCTCGCAACGGCTGGCGCTTCAGGCTCCTTGCGGGTGTCGACTTCAGCGGTCACAGACAGCCCCGGACGCAAGTGGCCGAGCACGCTGTCGGCCGGGTCGAGGTGGATCCGCACCGGCACCCGCTGCACGATCTTGGTGAAGTTGCCGGTGGCGTTTTCCGGCGGCAACACACTGAACTGCGAGCCGCTCGCAGGGGCCAGGCTGTCGAGGTGACCGTGGAACTCCTGACCCGACAGCACGTCGGCATGGATCACCACCCGTTGCCCCGGCACCATGCGGGCCAGTTGGTCCTCCTTGAAATTGGCATCGACCCACAGACCGCTGGCCGGCACCACCGAGAGCAATTGCGAGCCGGCCTGGGCATAAGCGCCGACCCGTGCCCGGCGATTGCCGATCACACCGTCGACCGGTGCCTTCAGTTCGGTATAGCCGACATTC
This sequence comes from Pseudomonas sp. S2_H10, assembly GCF_054668285.1. NCBI lineage: Bacteria > Pseudomonadati > Pseudomonadota > Gammaproteobacteria > Pseudomonadales > Pseudomonadaceae > Pseudomonas > Pseudomonas sp. S2_H10. The sequence continues at coordinate 1,667,757 of NZ_CP162754.1, read as the reverse complement.
AATTGCGCCAGGTCGCGCTCGGCCCTGGCCTGGATCAGGGCGGCCCGGGCTTGCTGTTTCTGGGTGTCGATCACATTCAACTGGCGTTGCGCGGCCAGCAGTTCAGCCTGGGCCCGGTTGCTTTGGGCCTGGGCCGTCTTGAACGTGGCGTTGGCCCGCTGCGCGCTCTCCACCGAGACGGCGTTGGTGCTTACCAGTTTTTTGTAGCGGCTGTCGTCGTCCCGGGAGCGGGCGGTTTCGGCACCAGCGGCGTCGATGCCGGCGCGGGCCTGGCCGATGACGGCCTGTTGCAGTTGTTCGGTGGCGTCGAGGTTGGCCAGCAGGGCTTCCTGGGCGGCCACTGCGCCTTCGGCCTTGGCCAGGTTGGCGCGGTAGTCGCGCGAATCGAGGCGAATCAGCACGTCGCCGGCCTTGACCTTCTGGTTGTCGGTCACCAGCACTTCGTCGATGTAACCCGCCACTTTCGACCCGATCACTGTGACATCGCCACCGATGTAGGCGTCGTCGGTTTCCTCGATGAAACGTCCGGCAGTCCACCAATGCGCGCCATACATACCGGCCAGAACCAGTGCTGCGATGCCCACGGTTGGCAGCAGCAGGCGTCTGAGCAGGGGCGGTTTGGCGGCAGTCACCGGGGCAGCCAGGTCGGGTTCAACGGTGGGCATGCTGGTCATGGAGGGATACCTGTCAGGGCGGCGGTTAATTATGATGACTATAATATGACGCATGTAATATTTTGTGGCAAATGCTTTATGCTGCCGGTCGTCAGGTCCTGTTTCAGCCAGTCGCCGGGGGTGATACCGGTCATGTCCTTGAAGAAGGCGATGAAGGCACTGTCACTGGCAAATCCCAGTTCAAAAGCGCTGTAGCCGATGTTTCGTCCGGTCGCGAGCAGTTCGATGGCGCGCATCAGCCGCCACTGTTGCCGCCATTGCTGATAACTCATGCCGGTCTCGCGCTGGAATATTCGGCCAATGGTGCGGCCGCTGGCGCCTATGCGTGCCTGCAGTGCCTGAAGTTTCGGCGGCAGCTTGTCGACGGTCGCGAGCAGCGGTGCCAGGCGTTTGTCCGACGGCAGCGGCAGCAGCATGGGCTGGCGGGCCGCGTCGCGAATTTCGCTCAGGCACAGCCCCAGCAGATGGACGTATTTTCCCTGCTGCCAGGCGGTGTCGAAGCGGGCGTGGGCTATCGACTCGAGCACGGCCCGCAGCAACGGGCTGACTTCAATCACGCAGACCTGTTGCGGCAGGTCTGCGCATAACTCGGGGCTGAGGTAGATGGAACGGTAGTCGACGCTCTGTTGCATCACGGCGCGGTGGGCCACACCGCAAGGAATCCACGCCGCGCGCGAGGGTGGCAACAGGCACAGCTGCTGCGCCAGGGTAATGCGCGTGCAGCCCTGGCGGGTAAACAGCAGTTGCCCGCGTTGATGTTGATGCAGGCCCGAATCGTGGTCACCGAGGGTTGCGGCGATGCCGATGACCGGTGCGGTGAAGCTGTCGGGATCGAAATGTGCGTGGGCGTCGAGCCAGGCCATGGGTTGTCCGATTTCAGCGATAAATTGGCAGGGTTCTGATAGTACGACAGTCACGATTTCTTAATCTGCACGGCAATCTCCTTTCAAAGTGAAGCCGTGATGAATGACAAGAAAATCGTGGTACTGGCCGTCGCGCTGCTGATGTTCCCGCAGTTGGCACAATCCATTTACAGCCCGGCGCTGGCGGACATCGGACGGGCCTTTGCCGTCGGGCCGCAGGCGGCGGCGCAAATGCTTTCCATCTATTTCCTGGCGTTCGCGTTCGGCGTGGTGGTGTGGGGGCGGATGTGCGACCTGATCGGGCGTCGCCCGACGATGCTTGCCGGGTTCGCCCTGTACGCCGCTGCTTCGTTGATGGCGCTCGGTGTCAGCACGTTCGATGCACTGTTGGCGGCCCAAGGCCTCGCCGCATTTGGCGCAGCGGTGGGCTCGGTCGTTACGCAAACGGTGTTGCGCGACCGCTTCAAGGGGGTGGCACTGGCCCAGGTGTTTTCGCTCATGGGCATCGCACTGGCCGCCAGCCCGGCCATCGGGCTGTTCGCCGGAGCAAGCCTGGTGCAAGGCTTCGGTTATCCAGGCGCGCCGGGAGGGCTGCTGGTGCTATCGGTTGGACTGTGGTGCTGGTGCCTGCGGGTTTTGCCGGAAACCCGACCTCAGCCTGTGGCTTCGCCGGCGCTGTTCGAGACGCTGTGGCAAATGCTCCGGGATCGCGATATCTGGCGTTCGACGTTACTGGTGGCAGTCTTCAACATCGGCCTGTTCAGCTACTACAGCCTGGCGCCCTTCATGTTTGAGCGGCTCGGGCTGAGTGCGCAAATGTTCGGCTACAGTGGCGTCATCCTGGCCCTGGGCTCCGGCCTTGGGGCCGCGCTCAATAAACGCCTGCTGCAACGAGGCTGGAGTGGTGCACAGCTGATCCAGGTGTCGGGAATACTGATGTTGGTGGGTGCCGGTTTCGTCTGGCTGATGGAGGACAGTGTTCTTTTCGTGCTGGCAATGGTGTTGGTGGTACTGGCCTTCGGCATGGCGATCCCGAACATCCTCGGCTCGGCCTTGGTCAACTACGGTGATCGACTGGGTACGGCCGGCGCGCTGTTTGGGTTGCTGTATTACCTGTTGATCGGTGGCGGGCTGATGCTGGCGGCCTGGGGGCAGGCACTGGGCGCGACCTTGATGGTATGTGCGGTGGTGGCCTGGATGTTGGCGTGGATCAAGCGATAAAAGACCTAGTCATCCCGAGGTTTCTTGCCGCGGCTGCGGTAATGACGGATTACGAACCGTTCGCGGATAAAAGTCATCAAACAATCGGCGCGCGGAAATGAAAAAAAGACCGGTGATCTGCGCGGTCACCGGCCTTTTTTGCGGCTATTGCTTAGACGCGTTCGAAAATCGCCGCAATCCCCTGACCACCACCAATGCACATGGTCACCAGCGCGTAACGGCCGCCGGTGCGGTGCAGTTCGTGGATGGCCTTGGTGGCGATGATTGCGCCGGTGGCGCCCACCGGATGACCCAGGGCGATGCCGGAACCGTTCGGGTTGACCTTGGCCGGGTCAAGATCGAGTTCCTGGCTGACGGCGCAGGCCTGGGCGGCGAAGGCGATGTTGGCTTCGATCACGTCGAGGTCGGCGACGGTCAGGCCGGCGCGCTTGAGTGCCAGGCGGGTGGCCGGGATCGGGCCCAGGCCCATGAATTCCGGCTCGACGCCGGCGTGGGCGTAGCTGACCAGGCGGGCGAGGGGTTTAAGGTTGTTGGCCTGGACCGCGTTGCCGCTGGCCATGACCAGTGCGGCGGCACCGTCGTTGAGGCCCGAGGCGTTGCCGGCGGTGACCGAACCATCCTTCTTGAACGCCGGCTTCATCGCCGCCAGCTGTTCCAGGGACGTGGCGCGTGGGTGCTCGTCGACGCTGAACAGTTTGACGCCTTTACGATCCTGGATTTCCACGGTCGCGATCTGCTCGCTGAAGTAGCCGTTGGCAATCGCGTGGGCCGCGCGTTTCTGGTCTTCCAGCGCCAGGGCGTCCTGCATTTCGCGGGTGATGCCGTTGCGCGCGGCGACGTTCTCGGCGGTGATGCCCATGTGGATGCCATGGAACGGGTCATGCAGGATGCCGAGCATGTAGTCGATGACCTGGGCGTTGCCCATGCGCGAACCCCAACGGGCGGACGGCATCAGGTACGGGCCGCGGCTCATGGATTCGGCGCCGGCACCGACGACGATGTCGGCATCGCCGAGCATCAGGGTCTGGGCGGCGTTGATGATCGCCTGCAGGCCCGAACCGCACAGGCGGTTGACGTTGTAGGCCGGGGTTTCCTTCGGGATGCCGGCGTTCATCGCCGCGACGCGGGAGATGTAGGCATCGCGGGTTTCGGTCGGGATCACGTTGCCCATTACCAGATGGCCGACGAGTGCCGGGTCCACGGCGGCCCGCTCCAGGGCGGCTTTCACGGCCGTGGTCGCGAGGTCGGCCAGTGGCACGTCCTTGAGCGAACCGCCGAAGGTACCGATGGCGGTACGGGCGGCGCTGACGACGTAGATTTCTGGAGTGTTCATGACTGGTTTCCTTTCGGTGGATTCTTGTCTGTACTGCGATTGAGCAGGGCGTTCAAGGCGGTTTTCGCCTCGTCGGTGTTCAGGCGCTGAATGAACAGCGTGTTTTCTTCGCGCAGGGTGGCTTCCAGTTCGGCCAGGGACCCCTGTTTCATCAACTGACGGGACTGGCGCAAGGCTTGTTGCGGCATGGCCAGAAAGCGCTGAGCGATCTTGAGGGCCGCTGCCAGGCATTGCTCGCCGTCGTCAAACGCTTCGTTGGCAATGCCCCAATTGACCGCTTCGTTGCCGTCCAGGCCGTTGCCCAACAGCAGCAGGCTCGCAGCGCGGGCATGGCCGAGGCGGCGTGGCAGCAGCAGGCTGGCGCCGAACTCCGGGCACAGGCCGATGTTGACGAACGGCATGCGCAGCTTGGCGTTGCGGGTGACCAGCACCTGGTCGCAATGCAGCAGCAATGTAGTGCCGATGCCGATGGCCGCTCCGCAGACTGCCGCGATCAGCGGTTTTTGCAGGCGCGTGACGACTTTCATCAAGTGGAACGCCGGGGCGTCCAGATGAGTCGGCGGATTCTGCAGGAAGTCCACCAGGTCATTGCCGCTGGTGAAGCAGGTCGGGCCGCCCGTGATGATGATCACGCCGGTCTGCTCGTCTTCGTCGGCGGCCTGCAGCAGGTCGGCCAGTCGCGTGTACATGGCGTTGTTCAGCGCGTTGAGCTTGTCCGGGCGGTCGATGGTCAGCGTCAACACGCCGTCGCGTTGCTCGTGTTTGATCAAATCTGTCATCGCAGGCTCCGCAGGGTCGGTTCAGGCTGCCACTTTAAGCGCCGGACCCACCCCGATCTATGGCAAAACGGTTCAACTGCGCTGCCGCTTTTTGCCATGCCGGTGTGCCAAAAACGACACACACCCATTCGGGGTATGGTTGCGCCGGCTGAATCGACCAATAGTGAGGGCATCCGCTCATCCAGAGCCGAACTCGCTATAAGGTGCATTTGCTATGGGCAAGACACTGCTTAAGGTGATTTCCAGTCTGTTTGTTGTACCGCTGACATTGAACGCCTACGCCGCTCAAGTGGACGGCGGCAATACGCTGCGGCTGTACAACTGGGCGGACTACATCGGTGAAAAAACCATCGCCGATTTCGAAAAGGCCACCGGTATCAAGGTGGTCTACGACACTTTCGATTCGTATGAAACGGTGCAGGCCAAATTGCTCACCGGCCATTCCGGTTATGACCTGATCGTGTTGAATGCCTCCCTGGCGCCGCCGCTGATCAAGGCCAAGGTGTTCCAGCCGCTGGATAAAAAGCAGTTGCCGGGCTGGACCAACCTGGATCCGCAGATCCTCGAGGACCTGCAGGGCTATGACCCGGGCACCCAGTACTCTGCGCCGTACACCTGGGGCAGCAACGGCGTGACCTACAACGTCGACAAGATCAAGGAGCGCATGCCGGACGCGCCGATCGGCTCGCTGGCGATGATCTTCGACCCGAAAATCGTCTCGCGCTTCGCCGATTGCGGCGTGACCCTGCTCGATGCGCCGACTGAAGTCATCCCCATGGCCTTGACTTACCTGGGGCGCGACCCGAGAAGCGCCGCACCGGAGGATCTGAAAGCCGCCCAGGAACTGTTGCTGTCGGTGCGGCCCTACATCCGCAAGTTCGACTCGGTCAACTACCTGACCAGCCTGCCCAACGGCGACGTGTGCATGGCCATGACCTGGTCCGGCGACTACGCCACCGCCATGGCCCGCGCCGCCGAAGCCAAGAAGAAAATCGACCTGGCCTACTTCATTCCCAAGGAAGGCTCGCTGATCTGGTTCGACAACATGTACATCCCGGCCGATGCGACACACGTCGCCAATGCCCACAAGTTCCTCGAATACCTGATGCAGCCGCAGGTGATGGCCGATGTGAGCGATTACATCAACTACGCCAACAGCAACGCGGCGGCCACGCCGTTGTTGAACGCCGCTGTGCGCGACAACCCGGCGATCTACCCCGATGCACAGACCCGCGAGCGCCTGTTCCCGCAGAAGACCCAGGATGCCAAGGACATGCGGGCGATCACCCGGGTCTGGAGCACCGTGAAAAGCGGCATCTGATTTGTTTCGATCGTTAGTCAATTTCGGTTAGAGGTTTATTTATGGCGACGCCAACACGCACCGTTTTCTCCCCAGCGGACGAGTCCCGGCTGGTCAAGGCCGACAAGGCTCACCATATGCATGGCTATCACGTGTTCGACGAACACGCGGAGCAGGGCTCGTTGAACATCGTCGCCGGTGATGGCGCCTACATCTACGACACCCAGGGCAACCGCTTCCTTGATGCGGTGGGCGGCATGTGGTGCACCAACATCGGCCTGGGCCGCGAGGAAATGGCCGAGGCCATCGCTGATCAGGTGCGTCAGCTGGCCTACTCCAATCCGTTCTCCGACATGTCCAACAACGTGGCGATCCAGCTGTGCGAAAAACTCGCCAGCCTGGCGCCCGGCGACCTCGACCATGTGTTCCTCACCACCGGCGGCTCCACCGCCGTGGACACCGCGTACCGGCTGATCCAGTACTACCAGAACTGCCGTGGCAAACCCGAGAAGAAGCACGTCATCGCGCGGTTCAACGCCTATCACGGCTCCACCACCCTGACCATGTCGATCGGCAACAAGGCCGCCGACCGGGTGCCGGAGTTCGATTACGCCAACCCGCTGATCCACCACGTCTCCAACCCGAACCCGTACCGCGCGCCGGACGGCATGGATGAAGCGCAGTTCCTCGAGTTCCTGGTCAAGGAATTCGAAGACAAGATCCTCTCGATCGGCGCGGACAAGGTCGCCGGTTTTTTCGCCGAGCCGATCATGGGCTCGGGCGGGGTGATCATTCCGCCACGGGGCTATCTCAAGCGCATGTGGGACGTGTGCCAGCGCTACGACATCCTGTTCGTCGCCGACGAAGTGGTGACCTCGTTCGGGCGCCTGGGCAAGTTCTTCGCCTCCTATGATGTGTTCGACGTGCAGCCGGACATCATCACCACCGCCAAGGGCCTGACCTCGGCCTACCTGCCGCTGGGCGCGTGCATCTTTTCCGACCGCATCTGGAAAGTCATCGCCGAGCCGGGCAAGGGCCGCTGCTTCACCCACGGCTTTACCTACAGCGGGCATCCAGTGTGCTGCACGGCGGCGCTGAAGAACATCGAGATCATCGAGCGGGAAAACCTGCTGGGCCATGTCGACACGGTGGGCGCTTATCTGGAGGAGCGCCTGGCAACCCTGCGCGACTTGCCGCTGGTGGGGGATGTGCGCTGCCTGAAACTGATGGCCTGCGTTGAGTTCGTCGCGGACAAGCTCACCAAGGAATTGTTTGCCGACGAGATCAACATTGGCGAGATGATTCACTCTCGAGCGCAGACCCGGGGCTTGCTGGTACGGCCGATCATGCACCTCAACGTGATGTCGCCGCCGCTGATCCTGACGTTTGCCCAGGTCGATGAAATCGTCGAGACCCTGCGCGAATGCATTGTCGAGGTGGCAGCGGAGCTTCAGGCCAGCGGTCAGTATGGCGGCCAATGAATTCGCCACACAGGCTGTTACCAAGGGGCTGTACTCCCGCTAGACTGCGGGGCATGAACAAACCAGACGACGATACGCTGATCGCGATGCCCTTCGGGGCATTGCACAAATGGCATGGGGGAATGCGCGAGGCATTCGTCCATATCGATGAGCCCGACGCCCTGCAACACCTGGCGTCGGCCTTGGCGCAGCTGGTATCCGTCGAGTCGATGATGATCAGCCTGGAGCGCAAGGACCGCGCACCGCAGCTGCTGCATCAACGCGGGATTGCCCAGGAGTATCAGGTCTCGATTCTTGAGCGCTATTTTGCCGGGGGCTATTTGCTCGACCCGTTCTGCCTGGCGGTGGAGCAGGGGCTGGCGCAAGGGTTCTATCACCTGGAGGAAATTGCCCCGGACAACTTCTTCGACAGTGACTACTACAAGTCCTATTACCTGAAGGCGGGCTGCTCGGAAGACAGCTACTACATCGTTGATATCGGCAATGACACGAAGATTTCCGTCAGCCTCTATCAGGGCTTCGGCGGCGAATGCCTGAGCGCCGAACAGTTGAACCTGCTGCGCGCCGTGGAACCTCTGGTGCGTGAATTCATCAGCGAATTCAGTCAGCGCGGGATGCTGCGCAGTCACGAGATCCAGTGCGATAAAGACCAGGGCCTGCGCGATGACCTCAAGCACCGGGTGCAGTCGGCGTTCGAGCATTTCGGCAGTGACTTGCTCACCGAGCGCGAGCGGCAAGTGGCACACATGATCCTGCGTGGGCATTCGGTGAAATCCACGGCGAGCCAGATGAGCATCTCACCGGAAACCGTGCGCATGCACCGCAAGAACCTGTACCTGAAACTGGAGGTGGGTTCGCAGTCGGAGTTGTTTGCGCTGTTTATCGAGTGGTTGCGCAGGCATTAGCAGGTAACGCAGATCAACTGTAGGAGCGAGCCTGCTCGCGAAAAAACCAAGAACACCGCGTTCATCCAGAAAGCGCGTGCCATCGTTCACGATCATCGCGAGCAAGCTTGCTCCTACAGTGATTTGTGGGTGCCGCAGATTTTTTATCCAGCCGAGAACCCTGTGGGAGCGGGCTTGCCCGCGATGAGGCCAGCACAGCCCACAGAGATTCCGGATGAGCATCAGTCTTCGCGCTTCACGACCAAAGTCAGAATGTCATAACTCGCCACCAACTCTCCCAACTGGTTGGTCACTTCCACATCCCAAGCCACCACCCCTTGCGGAACGCCCTGCGGGCTCTTCTTGCCCTGGTCGATTTTGCGCTTGCAGGTCAGGCGCGCCTGGATGGTGTCGCCGATGCCCACCGGGTTGATGAAGCGCAGGGTGTCGAGGCCGTAGTTGGCCAGCACCGGGCCGACGCCTGGGGAGACGAACAGGCCAGCCGCGGCCGACAGTACGAAGTAGCCGTGGGCGATGCGCTTGCCGAACTGCGATTCCTTGGCGGCGATGTCGTCGAAGTGCATGTAGAAGTGGTCGCCCGACAGGCAGCCGAAGTTCACCAGGTCCGCCTCGGTGACGGTGCGGCGGTGAGTCAGCAGCGATTCGCCGATCTGCAGGTCCTGGAAGTGGCGACGGAACGGATGCACGTCGGTTTCGATGACCTTGGCGCCGCGCACGAACTCGCCGGTGACCGCCGCCAGCATGGTCGGCGAACCTTGCACCGCGGCGCGTTGCAGGTAGTGCTTCACCGCGCGCAGGCCGCCGAGTTCCTCACCGCCGCCGGCGCGACCCGGGCCACCGTGCTTGAGTTGCGGCAGCGGCGAGCCGTGGCCGGTGGATTCGCCGGCGCAGTTGCGATCCAGCACCAGCAGGCGCCCGTGCAGGGCTGCCGCCACCGGAATCGCCTTGGCGGCGATCTGCGGATCCTTGGTCACCAGGCTGGCCACCAGGCTGCCTTTACCGCGAGCGGCCAGGGCCAGCGCTTCGTCGAGGTCGTCGTAGGCCATCAGGGTGCTGACCGGACCAAACGCTTCGATGTCGTGGGCGCCGCCCTCGGCATGCGGGTCGCGGGCCTGCAACAGGGTCGGGGCGAAGAACGCACCTTTGTCGACATTTACACCACGGGGTTCGAAACCGTCGCGGGCGCCGAACAGCATGTCGCTGCTCTGCAACAGGGCTTCCAGACGCTCGGCCACGTCCTTCTGCTGGTCGTGGGAAGCCAGTGCACCCATGCGCACGCCTTCCACCGACGGATCGCCGACCACTACCTTGGCCAGGCGATCACGCAGGCGAGCAGCGACTGCGTCGATGTGCTTGGCCGGCACGATGGCACGGCGGATGGCGGTGCATTTCTGCCCGGCCTTGGTGGTCATTTCCCGGGCGACTTCCTTGATGAACAGCTCGAACTCTTCGTCGTCCGGGGTCACGTCCGGGGCGAGGATCGCGCAGTTCAGCGAGTCGGCTTCGGCGGTGAACGGCACCGAGTTGCGGATCAGGTTCGGGTTGACCCGCAGCTTGGCCGCGGTGTCGGCGGAACCGGTGAAGGTCACCACGTCCTGGCCCTGCAGGCGGTCGAGCAGGTCGCCGGTGCCGCCGATGATCAGTTGCAGGCTGCCCGCCGGCAACAGGCCGGATTCATCGATCAGGCGCACCACGGCTTCGGTCAGGTAGCTGGTGGCGCTGGCCGGCTTGACGATGCACGGCATGCCGGCGAGGAAGCTCGGCGCGAATTTTTCCAGCATGCCCCAGATCGGGAAGTTGAAGGCGTTGATGTGCACGGCCACGCCACCGCGCGGCACGAGGATGTGGGTGCCGGCGAAGGTGCCCATCTTGCTCAGCTGCAGCGCCGGGCCTTCGTGGACGACGTTGCCCGAGGGCAGTTCACGGGAACCGAGGCTGGCGTAGGTGAACAGCGTGCTGTTGCCGCCTTCGATGTCGATCCAGCTGTCGGCACGGGTCGCGCCGCTGTGGTGGGAAATCGCGTAGAGCTGTTCCTTGCGCTCGCTCAGGTACAGGGCCAGGGCCTTGAGACGCTGGGCGCGCTGCTGGAAGTCCAGTGCCATCAGGCCGCTGATGCCTTGGCGGCGACCGTGTTCGATGGCTTCGGCGAAGTCCGGACGCTCTTCGTGGGTACGGAAGATTTCATGGCCGTCGAGGGCGCTGCGCAGCACTTGTGCGCCGTGTTGGCCGATCCAGCGGCCGGCGATGAAACTTTGCAGGGTAGGGGCGTGGGACATCACGAATGCTCCTGATTGTGAACGGTTATGGCGCGGTCGCGACCGCGCCCTTGCGGAATTACCAAAGCGCCAGGGTGTAACCGACGATCAGCCGGTTTTCATCGAGGGCGGTCGTCAAGCCATCGCCGGAACGGAAGGTCACGTTGCGCCAGCGCAGGCTGACGTTCTTCAACACGCCGCTCTGGATGACGTAGCTGATATCGGTGTCGCGCTCCCATTCGCTTCCATTGTCGACGCTGCCTGCCTTGACGTGGCTGCCGTCGGTGTAGCGGGTCATGAAGGTCAGGCCGGGAATGCCTTGCGCCGCGAAGTCATAGTCGTAACGCAGCTGCCAGGAATCCTCTTCGGCGCGGGTAAAGGTGTTGAACGTCACCAGGTTGACCACGTACGGATCGCCGCCGTTGAGGAACGGAAAGGCACTGTCGCCGGACAGCTGCTGGTAGGCGGCACTGACCTTGTGGGCACCGTGGGACAGGGTGAACATGCTGTTGAAGTTGCGGTTGTCGATGCGCCCGGCCTTTTCCGCGCCGTCACCGCGACTGTCGAAATAACGCAGGTCGCTGCGCAGGTTGAAACCGTTGCCCAGTGGTTGCGTATGCACCAGTCCGGCGAATTGCTGGCGATAGATCTGCTCGAGCTTGCCGTAGTAGTAGCTCAGGTTCAGTTGCGGACTGAACGCGTAGCTGCCGCCACCGAAGTCAAAGTGATCGCTGCTGGCGGCGGCGTAACCGATGTCATCGTTGCTGGAGGAATCGCGCAGGTTGGCCTTGGTCAGGCGACCGGCATTCACCGTCAGGCCGTCGATTTCCTGGCTGGTCAGCAAGCCACCTTCAAAGGTCGAGCCCAGCAGGCGTGTGTCGTTGTAGGTCGCCACCGGCAACAAGGGTTGCAGGGTGCCGAGTTTCAACACGCTCTTGGATACTCGCACTTTGCCGGTCAGGCCCAGTTCGCTGTACTCGTCGTCGGGCTCATGGCTCTGCGGGCCGAACGGCAGCAGGCCGGTGCCACGGCGGTCCGGGCTGGAGTCGAGTTTCAGCCCCAGCTCGCCGAGTGCGTCGAGGCCGAAACCGAAGGTGCCGTCGGTGAACCCGGATTCCACGCGCGCAGTGAAGCCCTGGGCCCATTCTTCGGCCTTGGACTGCGGGGCGTTGTCCTGACGGAAATCGCGGTTGATGTAGTGGTTACGCATTTCGATACGGGCCTTGCTGTCGCCGATGAAGTCGGCCATGGCGCTGGGCGCGACCATGGGCAGACTCAATGCGGCGGCCAGCGAAAACAGTGATTCAAAAGGTGCAGTACGAGCGGGTCTCATTATTTTTATTCCCTGCCAACTGGTCGGTCGTTGTTAGTGATTGCTGGCGCCGGAGGCACCGATGCCGGTCATCGAGCGGATGAACTGCGCCAGGTAACGGCCACGCTCAAGGGCTGCACGGGGCGAGGTGTCGGTAACGGAGAACAGCCATGCACTGAAGAACGCCAGGCTCATGGAAAACAGGGCCGGGTTGGAGTACGGGAACAGCGCCTTGTCGTGATGCATCACGTTGACCCACACCGCCGGGCTCAGTACCAGCAACACAATCGCCGAGACCAGTCCGGACAGGCTGCCGAGGACGGCGCCGCGGGTGGTCAGGCCTTTCCAGTACATGGAAAGGAACAGCACCGGGAAATTCACCGACGCCGCGATGGCCAGCACCAGGCCCGAGAGGAAGGCAATGTTTTGCGACTCGAACAGCAGGCCGAGGATGATCGCCAGCACTCCGATGCACAGGGTGGCGATTCGCGACACGCGCATCTCTTGTTGCTCGCTGGCCTGGCCCTTGCGCATCACGCAGGCATACAGGTCGTGGGACACCGCCGAGGCGCCGGACAGTGCCAGCCCGGCAACCACTGCCAGGATGGTGGCGAAGGCGACCGCCGAGATGAAGCCCAGGAACAGGTTGCCGCCTACCGCATGGGCCAGGTGCACGGCGACCATGTTGCCGCCGCCGATGATCGCGCCGCTGGCGTCGCGGAACGTCGGGTCGGTGCCGACCATGACGATGGCGCCGAAGCCGACGATGATCAGCAGCAGGTAGAAGTAGCCGATGAAACCGGTGGCGTAGAACACGCTTTTACGCGCTTCCCTGGCATCGCTGACGGTGAAGAAACGCATCAGGATGTGCGGCAGGCCAGCGGTGCCGAACATCATGCCCAGCCCCAGGGAAATCGCATCGATCGGGTTGGACAGCAAGCCGCCGGGCGCCATGATCGCGTTGCCCTTGGCATGCACGGCGGTGGCGCCGGCGAACATCGCCTCGGTGCTGAAACCGAAGTGCTTGAGCACCATGAACGCCATGAAGGTGGTGCCGAACAGCAGCATCACCGCCTTGATGATCTGCACCCAGGTGGTGGCGAGCATGCCGCCGAAGGTCACGTAGAACACCATCAGCACGCCGACCAGCATCACCGCGTAGAGGTAGTCGATGCCGAACAGCAGTTCGATCAGCTTGCCGGCGCCGACCATCTGCGCCACCAGGTACATCAGGGCCACGGTCAGGGTGCCGAAGGCCGAGGTCAGGCGTACCGGGGTCTGTTCCAGGCGATAGGAGACCACGTCGGCGAAGGTGTATTTACCCAGGTTGCGCAGGCGTTCGGCAATCAGGAACAGGATGATCGGCCAGCCGGCCAGCACGCCCAGGGCGTAGAGCAAGCCGTCGTAGCCATTGAGGAACATCATCGCGGAAATGCCGAGGAACGAGGCTGCCGAGATCATGTCGCCGGCAATTGCCAGGCCGTTCTGGAACCCGGTCATGCCGCCACCGGCGGTGTAGAAGTCGCTGGCGGAGCGTGTGCGAAGTGCCGCCCAGCGCGTCACGCCGAGGGTGAACAGCACGAACACCAGGAACATGCCGATGGCGTTCCAGTTCAGTGGGCGGGACGCGCCGTCGGCGGCCATCGCGACATCAGTGACCGCTGCCAGCGGCAGCAGGAACAGTGCAAGGAGGCGGTTCATCGGGCGCACTCCTGCTTGAGTTTTTCATTCAGCGGATCGATCACGTTGTTGGCGCGATAGACATAGAAACCGGTCAGCGCAAAGGCCAGCCCGACGATGACGACACCCACCAGCATGCCCACGGTGGTCACGCCGCCGCTCAGGGATTGGCCGAGGGTAGAAGGGGAGAATGCCACCAGCAGCACGAAGCCGAAGTAGATCACCAGCATGGCCAGGCTCAGTGACCAGTACAGCTTCTGTTTGCGGCGAACCAACTGGATGAAATCCGGGTGCTGGCCGATGAGTTCTATTTCCTGGGGTGTCATGACGCGCGCTCCTTTGTTGTTTTTGTTTTGGGTGAAACGGTGTATTCGGGTCGATCACCGGACCCCTGTAGGAGCGAGCCTGCTCGCGATGGACCCGAGATCGCCACGGGGTATCAGGCAAACAGCGTTATCGTTGACGACCATCGCGAGCAGGCTCGCTCCTACAGGGTTTTGTGTTGTTTCAGAGCTGATCGAAATCCAGCACCACTTTGTCGCTGATCGGGAAGGCCTGGCACGACAGCACATAACCGGCGGCCACTTCGTAGTCTTCCAGGGCGTGGTTGCTGTCCATTTCCACTTCGCCTTCGATGACCTTGCACTTGCAGGTCGAGCACACGCCGGCCTTGCACGAGTAGGGCAGTTCCGCGCCTTGCTCGTTGCCCGCTTCGAGGATGCTCATGCTGTTGCGTGGCAGGTCGAAGGCCAGGGCGCGGCCGTCGCTGATCACGGTGATCTGGCTGACCGCCGCATCCACCTGCCGGGCGGCTTCACGGGCGGCGCGCTTGTGCTCGCTGCCGGCGGCGGCGAACAGTTCGAAATGGATGCGCTCGGGTTGCATGCCCTTGGCCTTGAGGCTGTCGCGCACGGTCTCGGTCATTTCCTGCGGGCCGCAGATGAAGGCGGCGTCGAGGGCCTTGACGTCGAGCCAGCGGCTGAACAGTTGCTCGCACTTCTCGGCGTTGATCCGGCCGTTGTACAGGTCGACGTCCTGCTGCTCGCGGCTGAATACGAAAATCAGGTTCAGGCGTTGCAGGTAGCGGTTCTTCAAATCTTCAAGCTGCTCGCGGAACAGTGCGCCGGAGCTGGAGCGGTTGCCGTACAGCAGGGTGACGCGGCTGTGGGGCTCGGTTTGCAGGGTGGTCTTGATGATCGACAGGATCGGCGTGATGCCACTGCCCGCCGCCACGGCCAGGTAGTTGCCGTGGCGAACCGGGTCGAGTTCGACGCAGAAATGCCCGGCCGGCGGCATCACTTCCAGGGTGTGCCCGGCTTTCAGCTGTTCGTTGGCAAACGCCGAGAAGCGCCCGCCGGCCACACGCTTGACGGCGACGCGCAGCTCACCGTCGTTGACCCCGGTGCAGATCGAGTACGAGCGGCGCACTTCCTCGCCGTCCAGTTGGGTGCGCATCACCAGGTGCTGGCCCTGGGTGAAGTGAAAGCTGTCTTGCAGGTCCTGCGGAATCTCGAAGGCGATGGACACCGCGTCACGGGTCTCGGTGCGCACGTCCTTGATGGTCAGGCTGTGAAATTTGCTCATTGTTGTTCTCCAGCTGGGACGGCCGATTCGCCGCTCAGATGCACTTGAAATAGTCGAACGGTTCCCGGCAATCGACGCAGCGGTACAGGGCCTTGCACGCGGTGGAGCCGAACTCGCTGAGCACCTCGGTGTGGGCGCTGCCGCATTGCGGGCAGATCACCTGCGGGCTGTCGCCGAGCAGGCTGCGCTTGCTGGTGCTGCCCTCGGGCGGCGCGATGCCGTAGGCGCGCAGGCGCTCGCGGCCGCTGTCGCTGATCCAGTCGGTGGTCCAGGCCGGGGTCAATTTGCGCTCAAGTTGCGGCGCCTTGAATCCGGCCAGTTCCAGCGCTTCGCGGATATCGCCCTCGATCACTTCGGTGGCCGGGCAACCGGAGTAGGTCGGCGTGACCACCACGTGAAGGTGGCCGGCCTGCCAGTCGAGGTCGCGGACGATGCCCAGGTCGACCACGCTGACCACCGGCACTTCCGGGTCCATGACTTCGCACAGGATCGCCCAGGCGGCGGCCAGGTCGGTCGGTTGAGCCGGCCGGGCGCCGAGGTCGCTGGCGATCAGCTCACCAGGTTGCATCGGGGTACGCTCGTGGCAGGAACTGCATTTCGGCGAGCAGGATGCCCAGGTGTTCGCTGTGCAGGCCCTTGCGTGCATTCAGGTAGAAGTAGTTCGGCGCCGCGGGAACGGGCAGGGTGGCGCTGGTGAAGATCTGCTCGACTTTGGCCTGCCACTGAACGGCGACGCTGGCGATGGCCGGGGTGATGCCGGCTTCGCACAGGCGCTGTTCGCTGTCGTCGGCGGCGATCAGTTCAATGGTGAAGCGCCAGACTTCAGGGATGGCCGCGAGCATGCGCTTGTGGCTTTCCTCGGTGCCGTCACCCATACGCTCGATCCACTCGCCGGAGCGGCGCAGGTGATAGGTCACTTCCTTCACGGCCTTGGCGGCGATCCCGGCGATGCGTTCGTCGCTGGACTGGCTCAGGCCCTGCAGCACCGGCAAGTGCCAGGCGTCATAGAGGAACTGCTTGAGCATGGTCACCGCGAAGTCGCCGTTGGGTTGTTCCACCAGCAGCAGGTTGCGGTAGGCGCGCTCGTCGCGACGGAACGCCAGGTCGTCGGCGTTGCGGCCGTCGTCCAGCAGTTCGGCGGCGTATTCCAGCCAGTTGCGCGCCTGGCCCACCAGGTCGAGGCCGACATTCATCAGCGCGAGCTCTTCTTCCAGTGCCGGGGCCTTGCCACACCACTGGCACAGGCGCTGGCCCTGGATCAGGGCGCTGTCGCCGAGGCGCAGCAGGTATTCGATCAGATCGGTCTTGTTATTCATGGTCGACCTCACATGTGCCCGACTTCGGCCGGCAGCTCGTAGAAGCTGGCGTGGCGGTAGACCTTGTCGTCCGACGGATCGAACAGCGGGTCTTTTTCATCCGGCGACGAAGCGGTGATCAATGCCGAAGGCACGACCCACAGGCTCACGCCTTCGCTGCGACGGGTGTAGAGCTCGCGGGCGTTCTCGATCGCCATGGTGGTGTCGGCGGCATGCACGCTGCCGACGTGCTTGTGGTTGAGGCCGTGCTTGCTGCGCACGAAAACTTCGAAGAGGGTCCACTCGGACATTTCAGTTACTCCACATCAGGTGGCCGGATCAGGCGGCGTTCTTGTTTTGTTTTTTGCGGGCGTGGGCGACGGCGGCTTCACGAACCCAGGCACCGTCTTCAATCGCCTTGCGGCGGGTGGCGACGCGTTCCTGGTTGCACGGGCCGTTGCCCTTGAGCACTTCGTAGAATTCGTTCCACTGGATTTCGCCGAAGTCGTAGTGGCCGCGCTCGGCGTTCCACTTCAAGTCCGGATCGGGGCAAGTGCAGCCCAGCAGTTCCAGCTGCGGGATGGTCTGGTCGACGAAGCGCTGGCGCAGTTCGTCGTTGCTCTGGCGCTTGATTTTCCAGGCCATGGACTGGGCGCTGTTCGGCGAGTGTTCGTCGCTTGGGCCGAACATCATCAGCGACGGCCACCAGAGGCGGTTGATCGCGTCCTGGACCATGTCTTTTTGCGCCTGGGTACCGTGACGCATCATGGTCAGGAGGATTTCGTAGCCCTGGCGCTGGTGGAAGCTCTCTTCCTTGCAGATGCGCACCATGGCCCGGGAGTAGGGGCCGTAGGAGGTGCGCTGCAGCACCACCTGGTTGACGATCGCCGCGCCATCGACCAGCCAGCCCACCGCGCCCATGTCGGCCCAGTTCAGCGTCGGGTAATTGAAGATGCTCGAGTACTTGGCCTTGCCGCTGTGCAGCTTGGCGATTTCTTCATCGCGGTCGGCGCCCAGGGTTTCCATGGCGCTGTACAGGTACAGGCCGTGGCCGGCTTCGTCCTGGATCTTGGCCATCAACTGCAGTTTGCGCTTGAGGCTCGGTGCGCGGGTGACCCAGTTGCCTTCGGGCAGCATGCCGACGATTTCGGAGTGGGCGTGCTGGGAAATCTGCCGGATCAGGGTCTGGCGGTAGGCATCTGGCATCCAGTTCTTGGCTTCGATCTTGATTTCTGAATCGATTTTTTCCTGGAAGGCGCGTTCCTGTTCGGACATTTCCGAGAGGTCCTTGATGCGCTTTACGCCTGTTTCTACTAGCTGTGCGTACATTTTGAGTTCCCGCCTTGAATCTGTTCTGGGGCATTGGGAACTTTATAAGCGATACAGAAATTAATATCAAACGGAAAATGACGTGTCGTATTTGTTTTTTGTATCGCTTTGGGTGGGTGGTCGTTTTTTGGGGGCAGGATGGTCGGTGTACATATCCGTTGCTTCGGTAACGGCCGCTTATGGTTTCGCCCTTACGGCGAGTCCCTTTTGGCAAACGCCCCAAAAGGAACCAAAAGGTCTCGCCCCTTGCGTCCGGCCCCTCGCTGTGGCTCGGCGTTCCTTCGCTCCGGTATTCATCTGGGGGCATCGCCCTCCGGTTGGCTTCGCTGGCACCTACATGCGATGAGTTCGACTGCGTCGAACGGCGCTGCGCGCCAATCCCCGGATGAACACCTCCACTCAGCCTTCCGAGGGGGCGGGTGGATCAAGATCAAGAGCTGCAGGCGAGCTAACGCTCGGCCTGATGAGTGGTGAAGAGCATGGGTGTACGCCGACCCTCTGTAGGAGCTGGCTTGCCAGCGATGGCGGCCTGACAGCCGACCAATCTCTCGCAGACATACCCGGATCCACTGTAGGAGCGAGCCTGCTCGCGAAAAACGTCCGGACAACGCGTGCTTCCAGACAGCTCGCGTCATCGTTGACGACCATCGCGAGCAGGCTCGCTCCCACAAGGGATATGTGTCGTTCACAAGACCTGTAGGAGCCGGCTTGCCGGCGATGGACGCCAGTGCGCCGCGTTTTTCCGGTTCTCGCGCGTCATCGTTGACGACCATCGCGAGCAGGCTCGCTCCCACAAGGGATATGTGCCGCTCACAAGACCTGTAGGAGCCGGCTTGCTGGCGATGGACGCCAGTGCGCCGCGTTTATCCGGTTCGCGCGCGTCATCGTTGCCGACCATCGCGAGCAGGCTCGCTCCCACAAGGGATATGTGCCGGTCACAAGACCTGTAGGAGCCGGCTTGCTGGCGATGGGCTCCAGTGCGCCGCGTTTATCCGGTTCTCGCGCGTCATCGTTGACGACCATCGCGAGCAGGCTCGCTCCCACAAGGGATATGTGTCGCTCACAAGACCTGTAGGAGCCGGCTTGCTGGCGATGGACGCCAGTGCGCCGCGTTTTTCCGGTTCTCGCGCGTCATCGTTGACGACCATCGCGAGCAGGCTCGCTCCCACAAGGGATATGTGTCGCTCACAAGACCTGTAGGAGCCGGCTTGCCGGCGATGGACGCCAGTGCGCCGCGTTTATCCGGTTCTCTCGCCTCATCGTTGCCGACCATCGCGAGCAGGCTCGCTCCCACAAGGGATATGTGCCGCTCACAAGACCTGTAGGAGCCGGCTTGCCGGCGATGGACTCCAGAGCGCCGCGTTTTTCCGGCTCTCTCGCGTCATCGTTGACATCCATCGCGAGCAGGCTCGCTCCCACAGAAACGCTGATGGGTGTGCACTCAAAAACCAAAAAAAAGCCCCGCAAAAGCGGGGCCATAAGGGGTGCAGCAGTCATGCTTTGGGAGGTCATGCTTTCGGGCGTTTATCCACCACGTGGCAAGCCTTGCCCTCGGATCGCTTGATCGAATGGAAGGGCTGCAAGACGATCCGCGAACTGATCCCGATGTACGTCTTGATGTGCTTGCTCAACTCCCCGCAAACAGCCTTCTGCTGTTCGTCGGTCAGGTGCTGGTGCTCGGCCTTGAGCTCGACATGCACATCAACGCTGTCCAGGTTGCCATTGCGATACAGATGGATCTCGTAGCACTCGGCAAGTTGTTTGATTTTGAGCACCTGTTCCTCGATCTGCGTCGGGAACACGTT
Organism: Pseudomonas sp. S2_H10; assembly: GCF_054668285.1. Lineage (NCBI taxonomy): Bacteria > Pseudomonadati > Pseudomonadota > Gammaproteobacteria > Pseudomonadales > Pseudomonadaceae > Pseudomonas > Pseudomonas sp. S2_H10. The sequence continues at coordinate 1,647,941 of NZ_CP162754.1, read as the reverse complement.
GACGCCGCGGATGATCAGCATGTCGTCGCTGCGTCCGGTGATCTTGTCGATACGGCGCATCGGCCGCGCCGTACCCGGCAGCAGGCGCGTCAGGTCGCGGGTGCGGTAGCGGATCATCGGCAGGGCTTCTTTGCTGAGCGAGGTGAACACCAGTTCGCCCATCTGTCCGTCCGGCAGTACTTCGCCGGTGACCGGGTCGATGATTTCCGGGTAGAAGTGGTCTTCCCAGATGGTCGGGCCGTCCTTGGTTTCGGCGCATTCCATCGCCACGCCCGGGCCCATGATTTCCGACAGGCCGTAGATGTCCAGGGCGGTGATGCCCAGGCGTTGCTCGATGGCGCTGCGCAGTTCGGCGGTCCACGGCTCGGCGCCGAAGATGCCCAGGCGCAGGGCCAGTTTGTGCGGGTCGATGCCCTGGCGTTCGATTTCGTCGGCGATGTTGAGCATGTAGGACGGCGTGACCATGATGATGTCCGGCTGGAAATCCTTGATCAGTTGCACTTGCTTCTCGGTCTGGCCGCCGGACATCGGGATCACCGTGCAACCCAGGCGTTCGGCGCCGTAGTGCGCGCCGAGGCCGCCGGTGAACAGGCCGTAGCCGTAGGAAATGTGCACCTTGTCGCCGCGTCGGCCACCGGCGGCGCGGATCGAGCGCGCCACCACGTTGGCCCAGGTGTCGATGTCGTTCTGGGTGTAGCCGACTACGGTCGGTTTACCGGTGGTGCCGCTGGACGCGTGCAGGCGCACGATGTCGTTCATCGGCACGGCAAACATGCCGTAGGGGTAGTTGTCGCGCAGGTCGGACTTGGTGGTGAAAGGGAACTTCGCCAGGTCGTCGAGGGACTTGATGTCATCCGGATGCACGCCCAGCGCATCGAAACGCTGACGGTACAGCGGCACGTTGTTGTAGGCGTGGTTCAGGCTCCAGCGCAGGCGCTCCAGCTGATGCTGGCGCAACTCGTCGATGCTGGCGGTTTCCAGCGGGTCCAGCATTGGGCCGAGGGCGGCTTTGGCTATTGGCATGTTCATGTGTTCACTCGAATTGTTTTTGTGTTCCAGCCCTTTTGCACAAGGGCTTTGAGTGCATGCCCCAAGGATACCTCTCGGCTCCCTGGGAATCGCGATTCTTTAGTGGGATAGACGCTCGATGATCAGCGCGATCCCCTGGCCGACGCCGATGCACATGGTGCACAGGGCGTAGCGGCCATTGCGTTCCTCAAGCTCATGCAGGGCGGTGGTGACCAGGCGTGCGCCACTCATGCCCAGCGGGTGGCCCAGGGCGATGGCGCCGCCGTTGGGGTTGACCCGTGGGTCGGTGTCACTCAGGCCCAGTTCGCGCAATACCGCCAGGCCCTGTGCGGCGAAGGCTTCGTTGAGCTCGATCACGTCCATGTCGGCCAGGCTCAGGTTGGCCACTTCCAGCACTTTGCGCGTGGCCGGGACAGGGCCGATGCCCATGATGCGCGGTTCAACGCCAGCGGTGGCCATCGCGACAACGCGGCCCCGTGCGGTCAGACCGTGACGCTTGGCGACTTCTGGACTGGCCAGCAGCAATGCGCAGGCGCCGTCGTTAACCCCGGAGGCGTTGCCGGCGGTGATGCTGCCGCCTTCGCGGAACGGCGTACCCAGTTTGGCAAGCTGCTCAAGGGTGGTGTCGCCACGCGGGTGTTCGTCGTGCTCGACCACTTTGGCCGGGCCTTTGCGCTGCGGGATTTCCACGGCGACGATTTCTTTCGCCAGGCGCCCATTGGCCTGGGCGGCCGCTGCACGCTGCTGGCTGCGCAGGGCGAAGGCATCCTGGTCGGCCCGGGAAATGTTGAACTGTTCGGCGACGTTCTCCGCCGTTTCCGGCATGGAGTCGATGCCGTAGGCCTTTTTCATCAACGGATTGACGAAGCGCCAGCCGATGGTGGTGTCGAACATCTCGGCTGCGCGGGAAAACGCCTGCTCGGCCTTGCCCACCACCAGCGGTGCGCGGGACATGGATTCGACGCCACCGACCAGCATCAGCCCGGTTTCGCCGCTGCGAATGGCGCGGGCGGCGGTGCCGATGGCATCCAGCCCGGAGCCGCACAGGCGGTTGAGGGTGGTGCCTGGCACGCTCACCGGCAGCCCGGCCAGCAGCGCCGACATGCGCGCGACGTTGCGGTTGTCTTCGCCGGCCTGGTTGGCGCAGCCGTAGATCACGTCGTCGACCGTGTTCCAGTCGACCTGCGGGTGACGGCGCAGCAGTTCGCGCAGCGGCACCGCGCCGAGGTCGTCGGCGCGCACGCTGCTCAGGACGCCGGCGTAGCGGCCGATGGGGGTGCGGACGGCGTCGATGATCAGGGCGTCATTCATTCGGGTTCTCCTGCGTCAGCACCGGGCCGCGCACTTTGTAGGATTTGCCATGGAACAGGGCGATCAACTGGCCCTGCTGGTTTTCGATGCGTACGTCGTAGTTGCCGGTGCGCCCGGAACGGCTCTGCTCGATGCAGTCGGCGTTCAGCGTGTCGCCCAGGCGTGCCGGGGCGATGTAGTCGATGCTGCAACCGATGGCCACGGTGGCTTCGTTGTAGCTGTTGCAGGCAAAGGCGAACGCCGAGTCGGCCAGCGCGAACAGGTAGCCGCCGTGGCAGGTGCCATGGCCCTGGACCATGTCGGCGCGCACGGTCATGCCGACCCGGGAGCAACCGGGGCCGGCCGACAGCAGGCGCATGCCCATGGCCTGACTGGCGGCGTCGCGCTGGAACAGTGTTTGTGCGCAGTCGCTGGCCAGCGACATGGCTTCATGGTTAGTCATGGAAGTTTCTCCCTTCGGCAACCCGACGGCGCAGCAACAGCGACGGCCGGTAGCGTTCTTCGCCATAACTGGCTTGCAGGTTTTCCAGCACGTTGAGGATGTGCGCCAGACCGATCGCATCCGCCCAGGCCAGCGGCCCCTGTGGATAATTGACCCCGGCGCGCATGGCCAGGTCGATGTCGGCGGCCGAGGCCACGCCTTGCAGCAGGGCGTCGGCGGCTTCGTTGGCAAGCATGGCGACGGTGCGCAGCACTGCCAGCGCCGGGCTGTCGCTGAGCAGGCTGACCTTGAGTCCAGCCTGTTGCAGCAGGGCAACGCCTTGTTCGAGTGCCAGCGGATCGATACCTGCCGCATGGCTGATGGCGATGCGTTTGGCGTTACCGTAATCGAGCGCCAGATCCAGCAGGATCAGGTTGCGCAGCCCGTCTTCGCGAGCGCGCTGGCAGGTCATGCGTCCGTCGCTCAAGGCCAGCACGGCGTCACCGACGCGCAGCAAGCCTTGACCATCGCGCTGGATGATCTCGACGCCTTGTTCATGCAAGCGTGCGAGCATGCCTTTAGCGATACCGAGGTCGCCTTCCACAGCACAAACCTCGACCTTCGCAGCGCTGTTGATTTCAGCGGCGTGCGGGCGCTCCGCACCTTGGGCATAGCTGTAGAAACCCTGACCGCTCTTGCGTCCCAGGCGCCCGCCGTCCACCAGCTCTTTCTGGATCAGCGACGGCAGGAAGCGGGTGTCCTGGTAATAGGCGTCGAATACCGAACAGGTCACCGCATAGTTGACGTCGTGGCCGATCAGGTCGGTCAGCTCGAAAGCACCCATGGCAAACCCACCGGCCTCACGCATCAGCGCATCCAGGGTCGAGGAATCCGCAGCACCTTCCTGCAACAGACGCAGGCTCTCGGCATAGAACGGCCGGGCCACGCGGTTGACGATGAAGCCCGGCGTCGAACGGGTGTGCACCGGTTTTTTGCCCCAGGCCTTGGCCGTGTCGTACAGGCATTCGGCAAGGGCTGGATCGCTGGCCAGGCCGGAAACGATTTCCACTAGCGCCATCACCGGCGCCGGGTTGAAGAAGTGCAGGCCGAGCAGGCGCTCTGGATGCTCAAGCTGTGCGGCGATGCTGGTGATCGACAGCGACGAGGTGTTGCTGGCGAGGATGCAATGCGTGCCGCAGATGCCTTCGAGCTGGCGGAACAGCGCACGCTTGACCTCGAGATTCTCGACGATCGCTTCGATGATCAAATCGCAATCGGCCAGCGCCTCGATAGCTTCCACGGCTTGCAGGCGGGCAATCGTTGCATTGCGCGACTCGGCGGCCAGTTTGCCGTTCTCGACCCGTTTGCCCAGTTGCCGGTCGATGCCTTCAATGGCCTGAGCGGCAGCGCCAGGGCGGTTGTCCAGCAGCAGCACCGGATGACCGGCCTGGGCCGCGACCTGGGCGATCCCTGCGCCCATGGCGCCGGCGCCGATCACGGCGATGCGTGCAGATGTGTTCAGTGCGCTCATGACTCAGCGTCCCTTGAAAACGGCGGTGCGTTTTTCCATGAAGGCGCCGACGCCTTCGCGGTAATCCTCGCTGCGCCCGGCCAGGCGTTGCAGGTCGCGTTCCAGCTCGAGTTGTTCGTCGAAGCTGTTGCTCATGCTCGCGTTGAGGCTGCGTTTGATCAGCGCCAGGCCGTAAGTCGGCTGAGTCGCCAGGTGGCGCGCCAGTTTCAGTGCTTCGTCGCGCAAATCGGCGTCGTCCACACACTGGTAGATCAAGCCCCATTGCTCGGCTTGTTCGGCGCTCAGGCGGTTGCCCAGCAGTGCAAGGGCCTTGGCCCGAGCCATGCCAACCAGGCGCGGCAGGGTCCAGGTGCCGCCGGAATCGGGGATCAGGCCGATCTTGCAGAACGCCTGGATGAAGCTGGCAGAGCGCGCGGCCAGGACCAGGTCGCAGGCCAGCGGAATGTTGGCGCCGGCGCCGGCCGCCACGCCGTTGACCGCACAGATCACCGGCAGCGGCAGGTCGCGCAACTGGCGGATCAGTGGGTTGTAGAACTTCTCGATGGACTCGCCCAGGTCCGGCACGGCGCTGCCCGGCGCGACATTGCGGTCGCTCAGGTCCTGCCCGGCGCAGAAGCCGCGACCTTCACCGGTCAGCAGCAGGACGCGCACGTCCGGGTTCTGCCGCACTTGCTTGAGCGCTTCCTTCACTTCGCCATGCATCTGGGTGTTGAAGCTGTTGAGCTGGTCCGGCCGGTTGAGGCTGAGCAGGGCGACGCCGGCCTCGATGGAAAACAGGATGTGTTCGAAGTTCATGGTCTTGGCGCTCTCTTGGCGGTCGTTCGAATTCTGGGATTACTGACCGGTAAAGGTCGGCGTGCGCTTTGCCTGGAAGGCAGCGATGCCCTCGTCGCGGTCGCGGGTGCCGGCCAACACGGTGAAGGCGTGGCGCTCGAAACGCAGGCCGCTGGCGAGGTCGGTGTCCATGGCCTTGAGCAGCGACTCCTTGGCCAGGCGCACGGCCAGCGGTGCCTTGGCGGCGATGCTGCGGGCGATGTGCAGGGCGCGCTCGACAGTGAACTCCGGCTGGGTCACTTCGCTGACCAGGCCGGCGCGCTGGGCCTGGCGGGCATCGATCGGCTCGCCGGTGAGCACCATCTGCATGGCCATGGACTTGCCGACGGCGCGCAGCAGGCGTTGGGTGCCACCGGCGCCGGGCATGATCCCGAGGTTGATTTCCGGCTGGCCGAAGCGCGCGTCAACACCTGCAATGATGATGTCGGCGTGCATCGCCAGTTCGCAGCCACCGCCGAGGGCGAAGCCGTTGACGGCGGCGATCAGCGGTTTGCTGAAGCGCGTGATGGTTTGCCACGAGGCCTGGCGCGGGTCGTCGAGGATGCCGACCAGGTTGCGCTCGGCCATCTCCTTGATGTCGGCACCGGCGGCGAAGGCCTTGCGGCTTCCGGTCAGGACCACGGCGCGGGTGTCCGGGTCGGCTTGCGCGGCATTCAGTTCGTCGGCCAGTTCGCCCAGCAACTCGGTGGTCAGGGCGTTCAGGGCCTGCGGGCGCTGCAGGGTAATCAGGCGGACGCCAGGCTCGATCAATTCGACGGCAAGGGTTAGAGGCATGGCGGATGCTCTCACGGTGCAGGCTCGGCGTGGTGCCGGCTCGTTATTGGATCGGCCGCAGGGGCCGGTTTTGCCCAAGTATAGCTGCAACGTGATACGTAAATGCAATATGAAAATAGATTTAATGTGTCTTATTGGTGATGATTTTGATTTGAGCGTCTCCTGGTGTATGAGCGCTTTTAGTGGTTTTTTCCCAGCGTTTATTGGATTTTAGCCTGATTTTTGTGTGCCGTTTGCATTCGTCGGAAATTGCTGTTTCAAGTGATACGCTTTTTAGTCTTTGTGATTGTAAAAGTGATGTGATACAAAATGAGTAATTATTTGCATCGCTTTGTGAAGGACGCTTTCATGACCTGCTACAGCCTTGGTGGCCTGACTCCGGTGGTTGACCCGAGCGCCTATGTGCATCCATCCGCCGTATTGATCGGTGACGTGATCATCGGTCCGCATTGCTATGTCGGTCCGCTGGCCAGCCTGCGCGGCGACTTCGGGCGGATCGTGCTGGAGGAGGGCGCCAACCTGCAGGACACCTGCGTGATGCACGGCTTCCCCGACAGCGACACCGTGGTCGAGCGCAACGGCCACATCGGCCATGGCGCGGTGCTGCACGGATGCCGGATCGGCGCCGACGCGTTGGTGGGCATGAATGCGGTGGTGATGGACAACGCCCGGATCGGTCCGCGTTCATTCGTTTCGGCGGCGGCGTTCGTCAAGGCCGGCTTCGAATGCCCAGAGCAGTCACTGGTCATGGGCGCACCGGCCAGCGTCAAGCGCACCCTCAGCGATCAGGAAGTGGCGTGGAAACAGGCCGGTACTCGGGAATATCAGCAACTGGCCCAGCGTTGCCTTACGCAGATGCAGGTCTGCGAACCGCTGAGCGAACCGGAGCCGGATCGCCCGCGGATCAGCGACAGCGGGTTGCGGCCGAAAGGCAGCAGCCTGTGAACACGGACCCTTGTAGGAGCCGGCTTGCTGGCGAAGGTGGGTCAGCTACCTTGGCGTTGACTGACACACCATCGCCAGCAAGCCGGCTCCTACAAGGGGTTGGGCTTAACCGGCCGGCTTTCGGTATATTCCTTTTCTTTTTTCCACGGAACGCCCATGTCGTCCCTGACTCCCTTGAACCATCTGATTACCCGCTTCCAGGAACAGACGCCGATCCGCGCCAGCTCCTTGATCATCACGTTGTACGGGGATGCCATCGAACCCCATGGCGGCACCGTGTGGCTGGGCAGCCTGATTCAATTGCTCGAACCGATCGGCATCAACGAACGGCTGATCCGCACCTCGATTTTTCGCCTGACCAAGGAAGGCTGGCTGACCGCCGAGAAAGTCGGCCGCCGCAGCTACTACAGCCTGACCGGCACCGGTCGCCGGCGTTTCGACAAGGCCTTCAAGCGGGTCTACAGCACCACGATGCCGGCCTGGGATGGTTCCTGGTGCCTGGTGATGCTCTCGCAGCTGACCCAGGACAAACGCAAACAGGTGCGCGAGGAGCTGGAGTGGCAAGGTTTTGGTGCGATTTCGCCGATGGTGCTGGCCTGTCCGCGCAGTGACCGTTCCGATGTCAACGCGACGCTGCTCGACCTCGGCGCCCAGGAAGACACCATCGTCTTCGAAACCACCGCGCAAGACGTGCTGGCCTCCAAGGCGCTGCGCCTGCAAGTGCGCGAGAGTTGGAACATCGAGGAACTGGCAACCCACTACAGTGAATTCATTCAGCTGTTCCGGCCGCTCTGGCAGGCGCTTCGCGAGCAGGAAAACCTGCAACCGTCCGACTGCTTCCTGGCGCGGATCCTGCTTATTCATGAATACCGCAAGCTGCTGCTGCGCGACCCGCAGCTGCCGGACGAATTGTTGCCCGGCGATTGGGAAGGCCGTGCGGCCCGGCAGTTGTGCCGCAACATTTACCGTTTGATCTATGCCAAGGCCGAGGAATGGCTGAACAGTGCACTGGAAACCGCCGACGGACCGTTGCCGGATGTGGGCGAGAGTTTTTATCGGCGGTTTGGCGGGTTGAAGTAAGCCCGTCGCCGATCAGGGAGAGTCGCTGTTCAGGAGAACCTGTGTTTTGACGTAGACAATAAAAATAAGCCTGCGTGAGGCCTGACATGATTTCTACAAACGCACAGCGCCATGATGGGTTCGATCAGTGGATCCATCAGATCAACCAGATCTGCGGCGCCTTCAATGCACAACCCCTGGGCAGCGAGTTTGCCGGGCGCATCCGCGAATACCAGAGCGATGCGCTCAAACTCAGTTTCGTCGACGCATGCCAGGCGCGTTTGTACCGCACGCCCCAGGAAGTCGCGGCGGGCGAGGGCGGCAAGTATTTTGCGGTGTTCCAGCTCGACGGCACGGCGGGCATGGCCCAGGGCGACGACAAGGTCTTGCTGTCCCCCGGCGACATCACGCTGATCGATGCCGCGCGACCCAGCGACTTCACCTACAGCGAAAACTCCCGGCAGTTGTCGTTGATCCTGCCGTACCAACTGGTCGAGCAAACCCTGCGCTTCAATCAGGTCAAGTGCGGCCACCGGATTGCCGCGACTTCGCCCATCGCCATGCTCTCGCACCGGCTGATCCTCGATGCCACCCGCCAGCAGCACCTGACCCGACAGGAAAGCGAAGCGACCCTTGAGGCGATCGTCAGCCTGCTGCGCCCGGCCATCAGCCAGACCGACGATTGCGAGGATTCCCACGAGCGGATCTTCCGCAAGACGCTCAAGTTCATCGACGAACACATCCGCTCCGAAGACCTCTGCCCGGAATGGCTGGCGCGGGAAGTCGGCATGTCCACCCGCGGCCTGTACCGGATGTTTGCCAAGAAGGGACTGGTGGTGGCGCGTTACATCAAGAACCGCCGCCTGGACCTGTGCGCCGAATCCCTGCGCCAATCGGGCAAGGAACAGAAGTTGTCGGTGTTGGGTTATTCGTGGGGGTTCTCCGATTCGAGCTACTTCTCCACCGCGTTCAAAACGCGCTTCGGCATTGCGCCGGGGGAGTATCGCAAGCGGTATGCCTGATCGGTTGCCTGAGCACCGAATAACCCTGTGGGAGCGGGCTTGCCCGCGATAGCGGTGGATCAGTGACAATGATGTCGACTGACACTCCGTCATCGCGGGCAAGCCCGCTCCCACAGGGTTATGTGTATTGCCCGATTACTTCGGTGCGTTGAGGTTCAACGTTGGCGTTTCATCGAAGAAGTTCCACGGCTTCAACAGCCAGACCACGTCGTCGGTGTTCTCGATGGAGTGGTTGTCCTGGGTGAACTGCCCCAGGCCCGAGTCCTTGTCCGAGCGGTTCGGGTACTTGCCTTCCGGGTATTTTTCCTCGGGGTTGTATTGCGTCACCCACAGCTGCTTGTCCATGAAGCTCAGGCGGTGGTACAGCCATTCTCTCCACGGCGTTCAAAAGGGGAGTATCGCAAGCGGAATGCCTGATCGGTTGCCTGAACACCGAATAACCCTGTGGGAGCGGGCTTGCCCGCGATAGCGGTGGATCAGTAACAATGATGTCGACTGACACTCCGTCATCGCGGGCAAGCCCGCAGATTATATGTATTGCCCGATTACTTCGGTGCGTTGAGGTTCAACGTTGGCGTTTCATCGAAGAAGTTCCACCGCTTCAACAGCCAGACCACGTCGTCGGTGTTCTCGATGGAGTGGTTGTCCTGGGTGAACTGGCCCAGCCCCGAGTCCTTGTCCGAGCGGTTCGGGTACTTGCCTTCCGGGTATTTTTCCTCGGGGTTGTATTGCGTCACCCATAGTTGCTTGTCCATGAAGCTCAGGCGGTGGTACAGCCATTCTCTCCACGGCGTTCAAAAGGGGAGTATCGCAAGCGGTATGCCTGATCGGTTGCCTGAGCACCGAATAACCCTGTGGGAGCGGGCTTGCCCGCGATAGCGGTGGATCAGTGACAATGATATCGACTGACACTCCGTCATCGCGGGCAAGCCCGCTCCAACAGGTTATATGTATTGCCCGGTTACTTCGGTGCGTTGAGGTTCAAGGTCGGCGTTTCATCGAAGAAGTTCCACGGCTTCAACAGCACATGCACCCATTCGGTCGGCATGATCGGCCATTCTTCGGCGCGGGCGATGTGGGTGGTGCCGGTGGTCAGCCAGACCACGTCATCGGTGTTCTCGATGGAGTGGTTGTCCTGGGTGAACTGGCCCAGGCCCGAGTCTTTGTCCGAGCGGTTCGGGTACTTGCCTTCCGGGTATTTTTCCTCGGGGTTGTATTGCGTCACCCACAGCTGCTTGTCCATGAAACTCAGGCGGTGGTAGAGCCATTCGTCCTTGCCGAAGTTGGCGCCCTTGGCCACCGGGTGCGTGCCGCCGGCATAAGGAATCAACTGGTAGGAAACCGGGTTGCCGACCTTGTTCTCCTTGCTGAAGTTGGTCAGCAGGCGCACGGTCGACGGGTCGAATTTCTGCGCCGCCTGTTGCTCGGTGCCGACCACTTTGGTCTCGGTCTGCATGGTGCTGGTGCGCGGGCCGCCACGGTCGTTCGGCAACACCACCGGGTTCACTTCCACCAGTGAGTTCTGCTCGCCGTCCACGTCCATGTCGAGGCGGAAGTTGTAGATGTGCTGGTGCGTGGTGCCGACGATGTTGTGATCGAGCAGGGTGCCGTAGCGCGTGTCTTCCTTGGCGGTGTCTTCGTGCATGGTTTTCGATTTCACGCCCTTGACCGCTTCGATGCCGGTGGCGCCGGCGTCGATGCCGATGGTGCCGTTCTGCTGGAAGACCCAGTCGAAGATGTAGTCGTAGTTGCCCACGGTGCTGATCCAGCGCACCACCAGTTCACGGCGCTCGGTGCTGAGGTTGGGTTGGCCCATTTCCTGGTGCTTGTATTCGGGGCCGGCGTAGCGTTCGAACACCGCCATGGCGCGCGGGATCGCGGTCGGTGCGCCGGTGTAGTCGGCGATGGTGGCGTCCAGCAGCACGGCGTTCTCCGGGGCGTCTTTGCCACGGGCGATCGGTGAAGTCAGGGTGCCCATGCCGTAGTCGCCGGAGTCGAGGTAGGCCTTGAAGTACCAGCCGATATCCGGGTCGCCGTAAGGCACGATCATGCCGCCCAGCGAGCCTTCGTACATGATCTTGCGTTTTTTGCCCTTGTCGTCGTAGGTGACGGTGGACAGGATCGGGCCGACCCGCGAATCGAGGCGAACGTGGAAGTCCCAGTTCTGCCAGTGAATGCTGTTGCCGCTGATGGTGTAGTTCTTGCCCTCGGGCTCGATGATTTCCAGCGGCTTGACGGCGACGCCCTGGCGTCCGCGACCGTCATACGGTGTAGGTTTCATCGGCACCGGGATCAGCGCTTCGTCTTCGATCTTGATCAGCTTCTTCTGTTCCAGGTCGACAATCGCCACCAGGCCCTCGATCGGGTGCGCCCAGTAGTTGCCGTCACCGGTGTCGAGGTAGCTGACGATTTTCAACAGGCGCTTGTCCTGCGCCAGGCCATCCTTGCCGTCGAAGTAACCGACGGTCAGCGGCGTGGCCACGACCTTCTTCACGTCATTGATGCCGCGCTTGGCGAGGGCCTGGGCGTATTCCGGGCTGGACTCGACGGCTGATTGCACCGTGGCGAAATCATCCAGCAGGACCATGCCGTGGGCGCCTTCGATCGGCTTCCAGGACTTGAGTTCTTTCTTGTCGAGGTCGACCAGCGCTTCGATCACGTGCTTGCCGTCGAGCACGACGATGCTCGCCTGGCGCGGTTGCGCGACGTTCTGCCCGGTGAACACGAAGTTCCACACCTGATCCTTCGGCGGCTCCTTGACCGAGACTTCGGTGAAGCGAAAACCGGGTTTGTAGTTTTCCGATTGCTTGACGATGTCCACGGCCGTGGTGATTTCGCCTGCGCTCAGGGGATTGAGCGGGTTGGGGCGGGTCTCGACGACGAAGGTCTTGTCCAGCCCGGACTGGAACACCTGGTTGATGAAGTCGGTGGACATGAACGCCGTATGGTCCTTGAACACCACCGGCACGGTCAGCTCGATGCGCTTGCCGTTGAGCATCGCCACTTTGCTGTCGGGCTTGACCTTGAGATAGACCCCGTCCTTGGCAATGGTGAACAGGTTGGCGTAATCGTCCCATTTCACCGTGGCGCCAAAGGCCTCCAGACCCGCCTGCAGCGGCACCATGTCGGCGTGACCGCCGTGGGCCTGGGCCGTGTTCGCCCAGAAAGGCAGGCCGAGGGCGCTCAGGGTGACGGCCAGGGCGAGGCGGGCAAGCGGTGTTCTTTTGGGCGATGCTTTGGCGCTGAACATGGGTGAATTCCTGGGGAAAAGCCGGGTACGGGCACTCATGCACTTTGTTACAACTGGTCAATGGATGCTTTTGAATGCCTGCCAGATTTCTTTGGTTGCGTGCCGCCATTGAGCTTTGCTGACGAAATGCACAATGGCAAGCAGACAAAGTGCCCGACCAAGGGGGACTGCTAACCATTGCTTCAAGTTAATAGGAAGCATTACTATTCGCGCCCAGCCTCCACAGCACACCGCAATGACCCTCAAGCTGCCCCGCAGACACGGCTTTTTCGAGCACTACGAAGAGTTGGTTGGCACCTGGACCCGTCGCCTGAGGAATCGTCAGCAGGCCGAGGACCTGGCCCACGATACCTTCGTGCGGGTGCTTGAGTCCGATTCGGCGGCGGTGCAACAGCCTCGGGCGTATTTGCACCAGACCGCGCGCAACATCGCCGTGGATGGTTATCGGCGTGAGGACCGGCGGGGCGCCATGGAGTCAGAGGCGATTGATCTCAGTGAGTCGCCGACCGGCGACCCGGAGCATTTCATGCACGCGATCCAGTTGGCGGATTCCATCGAACGGGCGCTTACCGAGCTGCCGGTCAACTGCCGCAAGGTGTTTGTCTGGCAGAAAATCGAGGGCCTGACCCAGGCCGAAATCGCCGAACGACTGGGACTGTCCAAGAACATGGTGGAAAAGTATATGATCCGCACGCTTCGGCACCTGCGTGATCGCCTGGACGGGTTGCAATCATGATTGCCCCTGCCTTCTCCTCCCCGGCCAAACAGGAACTTCCATGATGGATACTCGTGATTGTGCGTGCGGGCAAACGACGGTGCGCGATGAGGCGGCGCAGTGGTTTGTGCGTTTGCAGGAACCTGTCGTCGATGTCGAACTGCGTCACCGGTTTCAGGCCTGGCTGGACGAACACCCTCAGCACCGAAACGAATTCGAACTGCTCCAGGATTTGTGGAGCGCCGCCGACCTGGTGCCGTCGGCGCGTTTGCGTGCCCTGTGTGAAACCCCGCCAGCCCTGAAAAAACCTCGTCCGGTGCTGCGTTATGCGGTTGCCGCCAGCGTGCTCGCGGTGGCGCTCGGCCTGGGCTTGTTCAGTGGCTTGAGTGGTCCGGCGCCTTACACGGCGGAGTTTTCGACGGCCCTGAATGAGCGGCGCCAGGTGGAATTGCCGGACGGTTCGGTGGTGGACCTGGACAGCCGCAGCCGGATTCAGGTGCGCTTTGAAAAGGACCGACGCAACGTCGAGCTGAGCGAAGGCGAAGCGATGTTCAGCGTCGAGCACGACACCCGCCGGCCATTCGTGGTCGCGGCGGGCAGTGGCAAGGTCACGGTCACCGGCACCCGCTTCGACGTGCGTCGCGGTGCCGGCGAAACCCGGGTGGTGGTGGAGCAGGGCACCGTCAGGGTCCAGGGACGCGAGGCCGCCGACAACGATTTCATCAATCTGACCGCAGGCCTTGGCACCCACGTCGATGCCCGGGGCAAGGTTGCCGCCGCCTACGCGGCCAACCCGGCGGAAATGACCGCCTGGCGCAGCGGCAAGCTGGTGTTCAACAACGCCAGCCTGGCCGACGTCGCCGAGCAGGTCTCGCGTTATCGGGAGAGGCCGCTGAAAGTCGGCAACGCGGCAGTGGGCAATCTGCGCCTGACCAGCGTGTTCAAATCCGACAACACCGACGCGCTGCTCAAGGCCTTGCCGAACATCCTGCCGGTGGCCGTGCGCACCCTTGGCGATGGCAGCCAGGAAATAATTTCAAAATAAAATTCAGGTTTTTTTCGAGTTCATCGTCTTCCTGTTCAACTGCAACTGGTTTGCATTAACAAGCGCACACTCTTGCGATCCACAGGACTACGTTCGACGTGAAAAACTCCACCGCTAAAAACAACAAACTCCCCTGGTTGCCGCTGGCCCTCGCGCTGGCGGTCAACGTTGCGCTGCCCCAGGCCTATGCGGCCGACGGCATCCATATCCCGGCGCAACCATTGGGACAGGCACTGAGTCAGTTGGGCCAGCAAACCTCGCTTCAGGTGTTCTTCAGCCCTGAACTGGTCGCTGGCAAGCAGGCCCCGGCGGTGGATGGCAACCTTTCCCCGGAAGACGCGCTGCGCCAGTTGCTGCAAGGCAGCGGCCTGCAATACCAGATCGATGAAGGTTCGGTGACCCTGATGCCGGCGCCGACTGCCGCGGCCAACGGTCCATTGGAACTGGGCGTGACTGACATCAAGGTCGTCGGCGACTGGCTCGACAATGCCGATGCGGCCTTGGTACAGAACCATCCGGGCGCACGAACGGTGGTCCGTCGCGAAGCCATGATCGAGCAGGGCGCGATGAACGTCGGCGACGTGTTGAAACGCGTGCCGGGCGTACAGGTGCAAGAAGCCAATGGCACCGGTGGCAGTGACATTTCCCTGAACGTCGGTGTGCGTGGCCTGACCTCGCGCCTGTCGCCGCGCTCCACCGTGCTGATCGACGGCGTGCCGGCGGCGTTCGCCCCTTACGGCCAGCCGCAGTTGTCCATGGCGCCGATTTCCTCGGGCAACCTCGACAGCATCGACGTGGTGCGCGGTGCCGGTTCCGTACGCTACGGACCACAAAACGTCGGTGGCGTGATCAACTTCGTGACCCGCGCGATCCCGGAACAAGCCTCCGCTGAAATCGGCACCACCCTGGAAACCTCGCAGCACGGTGGCTGGAAGCACATCGACACCGCGTTCATGGGCGGCACCGCCGACAACGGCATGGGCGTGGCGCTGCTGTACTCCGGCGTGAACGGCAACGGTTACCGTGAAAGCAACAACGGCAACGACATCGACGACGTGATCCTCAAGACTCACTGGGCACCGACCGATTACGACGATTTCAGCCTTAACTTTCACTACTACGATGCCAAGGCCGACATGCCCGGTGGCCTGACCCAGGCGCAGTACGACGCCGATCCGTTCCAGTCCGACCGCAACAACGACAACTTCAGCGGCCGCCGCAAGGACGTGTCGTTCAAGTGGGCGCGACAGATCGACGACCGCACCCAGGCTGAAGTGCTGACTTACTACACCGACAGTTTTCGTGGCAGCAACATTGCCGCACGCGATCAGAAGACCCTCGGCTCGTTTCCGCGGACCTACTACACCTTCGGCATCGAGCCGCGGGTGTCCCATGTGTTCGACGTCGGCCCCACCACCCAGGAAGTCAGTGTCGGCTATCGCTACCTGAAGGAGGCCATGCACGAGGAGGCCAGCCGCCTCGGGCTGAACAGCAACAACGAGCCGGTCGTGACCAAGGCCTCGGACGGCCACGTGTATCAGGACCGTACCGGTGGCACCGAGGCCAACTCGGTGTATGTCGATAACAAGATCGACGTCGGCAACTGGACCGTCACGCCGGGTATCCGTTTCGAGCACATCAGCACCGACTGGCATGATCGCCCGGTACTCGATACCGCCGGCAAGCGTGTACCGGAAAAGAAACGCAGCATCGAAAGCAACGAGCCGCTGCCGGCCCTGAGCGTGATGTACCACATGTCCGATGCCTGGAAGCTGTTCGCCAACTACGAAACCTCGTTCGGCGCCCTGCAGTATTTCCAGCTCGGCCAGGGCGGTTCGGGTGACAACCCCGCCAATGGCCTGGAGCCGGAGAAGGCCAAGACCTACGAGATCGGCACGCGCTACAACGATGATGTGTGGGGCGGTGAAGTGACGCTGTTCTACATCGACTTCGATAAAGAACTGCAATACATCAGCAACGATGCGGGCTGGACCAACCTCGGCGCGACCACCCACCGGGGGATCGAAGCGTCGGTGCACTACGACATGGCGGCACTGGACCCACGCCTCGACGGCCTGACCGCCAATGCCGGTTTCACTTACACCCGCGCTGTCTATGAAGGCGATATTCCCGACTTCAAGGGCCGCGACCTGCCGTTCTACTCGCGTCAGGTAGCGACTGCCGGGCTGCGTTACGACATCAACCGCTGGACTTACAACCTCGACGCCTTCGCCCAGTCCAAGCAGCGCTCGCCAGGCGTGGCGGTGAACGCCGACGGTAGTTTCAGCAACAACTACATCACCGAAGGCACCGCCGACGGCCAGTACGGCGACATTCCGGGTTACGTGACCTGGAACGTGCGCAGTGGCTATGACTTTGGTCCGCAGGTGTCGAACCTCAAGGTTGGCGCCGGGGTGAAAAACATCTTCGACAAGCAGTACTTCACCCGCTCCAGCGACAACAACTCGGGCATGTACGTCGGCGCGCCGCGCACGTTCTTTGTGCAGGCCAGTGTCGGGTTCTGATAGACCGAGTGGACTTCATCGCTGGCAAGCCAGCTCCTACAGTTGATCAGCGGCGTACACCAATAATGTGTTCGCAGGATCCCTTGTAGGAGCCGGCTTGCTGGCGATGCTCTTCAGACCTTCAAAACTCTCCCGCCAATCGCCACCGCCACCAGCAACAGCGCCATCAAGGCAAAGGCAAAGCTCAGACTGCTGCCATGGGCGACGAAGCCGATGACGGCGGGGCCCGCGAGAATGCCCGCATAACCCAGTGTGGTAATTGCCGGCACGGCGATGCTTTCGGGCATGACCGTCTGCTTGCCGACTGCGGTGTACAGCACCGGCACGATGTTCGAGCAACCGGCGCCCAGCAGCGCGTATCCCACCAGCGCCGCCTTCCAGTCCGGCGCAAACGTCGCCAGGAACAAGCCGGCGGCGGCCGTCAGCCCGCCGAACACAATCACTCGTGTCGCGCCCAGTCGTCGCACGATTTTGTCACCGGTCAAACGCCCGGCCGTCATGGTCAAGGCAAACGCCGCATAACCGAGGCCAGCATATGCCGTGTCGATGCCACGTTCCTGCACCAGGAACACCGCGCTCCAGTCCAGCGCCGCGCCTTCGGCGAGGAACACGATAAAGCACATGCCGCCGATAAACAGGACGATGCCATGGGGCACCGCGAACGCCGGCCCCGAACCCTTGCTGCCGTAGGGCAACAGATGCGGCACGGCCTTGGCCAACGCGATCAGCAGCATCACGATCACCACCAGCGTGGCGCCCAGCGGGGAAATTCCCAGGCCAAGCAAGCCGCTGACGCCCGCTGCACCGACAATCCCGCCCAGGCTGAACAGGCCATGGAACCCCGACATCATGTTTTTGCCGCTGGCGCGCTCGACGATCACCGCTTGCAGGTTGACCGTCGAATCCACGGTGCCCAGGCCCGCGCCGAACATGAACAAGGCAGCGACCAAGGCCGGAATCGACGACACCGTCGCCAGCAGCGGCAGGGCGGTACAGATCAGCAAGGCTCCGCCAGTCGTCACCCGCCGGCAGCCGAAACGTGAGGACAGGATTCCGGCCAACGGCATCGCCAGAATCGAACCCACCCCAAGGCACAGCAGCAGCAAACCCAGGGTGCCTTCATCCAGCCCGGCCCGTGCCTTGGCATAGGGCACCAGCGGCGCCCACGCGGCGATGCCGACCCCGGCGATGAAAAAGGCGATGCGCGTGGACATCTGTTCCAGGCGGCCGGGAACGAAGGTGGTCTGGCTGTTGAGGCTACTCATATCAATTCCTGGCAAAAAACGTCGCGTCCTCAACGGACAGTGATCGACCGGTGTGGGTTCGATCAATGTCCGCAAAGTTTTGCGGTCAAACAGGGCGATATCGTTGCACAGCGCCAGTGTGTTTCGCGATATGTTGGGCCATTCCAATGACACACGGAGGGCGCCATGGCGCAGCGGTACGATGCACGGGGCAACATCTACATCGTGGTGGCACCCGACGAATTGCGCCTTCAGGGCATCGACTTGCCCGATCAGGCCAGCCAGGCCGCGCAAACCCTTGAAGCCTGGGCGCTCGCGGCCATCGAAGCTTGCTGTAGCTGGGCGCCTGGTACTCAACCACCCGGCAGCAAGGATCATCGCAGCGACGGTTTGCTGGTCGGGCCTTTCCAGTCGTCGCCACCCTTTGACCTGTTGATCGTCAATACCGACGGCACCCTGGCCGAGCGCAGTGGCAACGGCTTGACGATCTTTTCCCAGGCACTGAGCGATCAAGGGCTGTTGCCGAAGGACGAAGCTTGTCTGCTCAGGGTTCATCACGACAAGGCCGATACGCCTTCGCCGGGGCAGACTTCAGTGAAAACCGCACAAATCGATGGTGTTCACGGTTTCTGGCTCGACCTGGGTCAACCGGGATTCGGGCCGGCAGCGGTCAGCGCGCATGGCGTTGAAAGCGCGATGTTGAACGGTCGTGAACTCAGCCACATTGAACAATTGTCGGTACTCAACGGGGCCTGGTCACGCAGTCAGTTCGCCCGGGTCGGTAATCCGCATTGCGTGACGCTGGTCGAAAACGCCGAAGATTTGCCGAGCAATGAGCAGATGCGCGAACCGGGGTTGGCCGAAGGTCTGACGAAAATCGCCTACGCGATGCCGACCGGGGCGGGACGGCCGTGTCCGGCGGGGATCAACCTGCAATGGGCGATGCGCCTGGCCGAAGGGCACATCGCTGCCCGGGTGTTCGAGCGCGGCGAGGGTCCGAC
Organism: Pseudomonas sp. S2_H10; assembly: GCF_054668285.1. Taxonomy (NCBI): domain Bacteria; kingdom Pseudomonadati; phylum Pseudomonadota; class Gammaproteobacteria; order Pseudomonadales; family Pseudomonadaceae; genus Pseudomonas; species Pseudomonas sp. S2_H10. Next base: position 1,629,235 of record NZ_CP162754.1, on the reverse strand, counting down.
GGCGTCGTCGGGGACCAGCGCCAGTGCGGTGGCCTGTGCGGCTTGGCGGGTGGGTTGGGTCAGTGCTGGAGAGGTGAAGGTGACGATGCCGGGTGGCACGGCGCCGATCCTGCTGGAGGAAGAGCGGGGGGAGTTGAGGCGGGTCAGTCTGTTTGGTACGGCTCGAATGGTGGATTGATTTTTAGATTGCCATCGCGGGCAAGCCCGCTCCCACAGGATCGCAGCCGTACACCAATATCGTGGCCACTAAAAAACACTGTGGGAGCTGGCTTGCCAGCGATGGCGTCAGCCCGGTCACCACCAGACTCAGCCCAGCCCACCAAACTCCACCACCTGCATCGTCCGCTTCATCAGCACCTTGCCCTCGCGCACCGAATACAGCGGCAATCCCTGACTGCGGATCACTTCGTAGTCGCTGTCCGCCGACAGAATCAGCAGGTTCGCCGGCCGGCCGCGCTCCAGGCCATAACGATCGCCGAGGTTCATGGCCTTGGCGCTATTGTCCGTCACCAGATCCAGCGCACTTTGCAGGTTGCGATAGCCGAGCATGTGGCAGATGTGCAGCCCGGCTTCCAGTACCCGCAAGATGTTGCCGTTACCCAGCGGGTACCACGGGTCGACGATCGAATCCTGGCCGAAGCACACGTTCATGCCCGCTTCCAGCAACTCGTTGACCCGGGTCACGCCCCGGCGTTTCGGGAAGCTGTCGAAGCGACCCTGCAGGTGGATGCTTTCGGTGGGGCAGGAGACAAAGCTGATCCCCGAATGCCCGAGCAGGCGAAACAGTTTGGCGCAGTAGGCGTTGTCGTAGGAGCCCATGGCCGTGGTGTGGCTGGCCGTCACCCGCGAGCCCATGCCGCGGCTGCGGGCCTCTTCGGCGAGCACTTCGAGGAAGCGCGAATGCGGGTCGTCGGTTTCGTCGCAATGCACGTCGACCAGGCAACCGCTGCGTTCGGCCAGGTCCATCAGGAACTTCACCGAGCTGACGCCCTGATCGCGGGTGTACTCGAAATGCGGAATGCCACCGACCACATCGGCACCCATGCGGATCGCTTCCTCCATCAACTCGCGACCATTGCGGTAAGACTCGATGCCTTCCTGAGGGAACGCGACGATTTGCAGATCGACCAGGTGCCGGCTTTCCTCGCGCACTTCGAGCATCGCCTTGAGCGCGGTCAGTTGCGGGTCGGTGACGTCGACGTGGGTGCGCACATGCTGGATGCCGTGGGCGGCGAGGGCCTGGATGGTTTTTTTGGCCCGGGTCTTGGTGTCTTCCAGGGTGATGGTCGCCTTACGCTCGCCCCAGCACTCGATGCCTTCGAACAGCGTACCGCTCATGTTCCAGCGCGGCTCGCCGGCGGTCAGGGTCGCGTCGAGGTGGATATGCGGCTCGACAAAGGGCGGCACCACCAGATTGCCGCCGGCGTCCAGATCGTCAGGGCCCAGGGTCGGGGCTTCGGTCTGGCGGGCGATGCTGCTGATCAGACCGTTTTCCAGGTTCAACTCATGCAGGCCTTCCTGGTTGCGCAGACGGGCGTTGATGATGTGCATCGGGCAGATCCTTTTGGCGAATCGTATTGGCAATACCTCTACGTTAGCTCGCTGGCGGCAACTCCTGCCAGTTCAATTGGATGAATGTTGCTCAGGCAAAAAACGCAGCAGCGCAGCGACTATGGCTTCAGGTGCATCTTCCTGAACCAGGTGCCCGGCGTTGGGGATCGGATGAAACTGCGCGCCGGGAATCATCTGCTGCAAGGCGCGTCCGCGTTCGACGGGAATCCACTGGTCGTCTTGCCCCCAGAGAATCTGCACCGGGCAGCGGATCGCCGGATACAAACCCTCGGCCTCGCGGGTATAACGCTCGTCCATTTGCGCGATCTGCCGGTAGAACGCCGCTTGCCCCGGCTCCCCCAGCCATGGCTGCACGTAGGGGGCGAGTTCGGCATCGGGGATGTCGCGCTGGATGGCCCCGCGAATATAGGTCGGCACGATGGCGCGCTGGATGTAGTCAGGCAGTCCGCTGAACGCCGCTTCATGCTGGCGCACATGCTGCACGAACGGTGAACCCCAGGGCGTCAATGCCACCGGATCGATCAGCGTCAGGCTGCGGTAATCCTTGCCGTCGAGCAGGTGCGTGCGCAGGGTGGTGGCGCCGCCGAAGTCGTGGGCCACCACATCGGGACGATCCAGGCCCCAGTGCTCCAGCAGTTGCGCCAATAGCCGGTTTTGCACACCAAGCGAGACATCGGCATCCGGTTGTGCCGACTGTCCATAACCCAGCAGGTCGAAGTAGTAGACACGGTGAGTGGCCATGAAATGCGGCGCGATCCGGTGCCATACATAAGAAGAAAAGGGTGTGCCATGCACGAACACCAGCGGCGGGCCGTCGCCGCCTACGGCGTAACGGACCGGGTGTCCGTTGAAGTCAAAGACCTGATCCAGCGGCCAGTCAGTCATGGGCTTGTCCTCTTGGCGGGGCGAGGGGAAAAGCATAGGCATAAAAAAACAGCCGATGAAGGCTGTTTTCTTTTTCTCTGACAAAACGCTGTTCCCCTGTGGGAGCGAGCCTGCTCGCGAAGAGGGCGTGTCAGTCACGGTACATGTTGTCTGACACACCGCTTTCGCGAGCAGGCTCGCTCCCACAGGTTATTTGTAATGTTTGACTTACTCGCCGCGATAGATGCAACCGCTGGTGCAAGTCTCGTGGATGCGGATCGCACTGAGCTCCGGCAGCAAGGGCTTCATCTCATTCCAGATAAACTTGGCCAGCACTTCGCTGGTCGGGTTTTCCAGGCCGGGGATGTCGTTCAGGTAGTTGTGGTCCAGGCGCTCGTACAGCGGCTTGAAGATTGCCTTGATTTCCGAGAAGTCGCGGATCCAGCCGGTATGCGGGTCGAGGTCGCCGCTCAGGTGGATCGCCACTTTGAACGAGTGACCGTGCAGGCGCCCGCACTTGTGGCCGTCCGGTACGTGGGGCAGGCGGTGGGCGGATTCGAAAGTAAATTCCTTGAAGATTTCCACAGTGTTTTCAGCTCTGTTCAGGTGGCGTTCGCCGCAGCGATTCGGGCAGGCGGCGAGTTTACCAGTTTGTCCTGACTAAAGGGTCAGCAAGCGTTCGCCGAGGCGACCGTTGGCGGCCAGTTCGAGGAATTCGTCGCCCATGCGGCGGCTTTCATCCATGGTCGTGCGCCAGTATTTCTGCCGGCTCGCGGCGTCGCCCATGAAGCGCTTGAAGTCGTTGCGGTCCGGCAGTTTGCCGTAGGGCAGGCGCGCCAGGTACTCCTTCGACGGTGACAGCAGCAGCACGTTTTGCAGGCGTGTCGGGCAGGCGCGGCGCCATGGCAGGGTCTTGTCGAACCAGCCGGGAATCACCCTGTCGGTGAAGTGCGGGTAGAGCACGATGTCGTTGCCGCTGTAGGGCAGGTCCAGGTGATAGTCCAGCAGGCCGCCGTCGCGGAAGGTGCCGGCGCCAGCGCCCGGCAGGTTGCGCACGCCTTCCATCACCATCGGGATCGAACCCGAAGCCAGCAGGGCCTGACGCAGATTGCCGGCATCGAGGGCGACGAAGCGTGAAGGGAAGTCGTTCAAGGCATCCACCGGCGGGGCCAGGCGCGGATCGTGGATGATCAGGCGTTCGAAGTGCCGGGCCAGCCGCGCCCGGCCGCGCAGGTTGTCGGCGATGACCGATGACAGGCCCAGCCCGAGACGACCGCGATGATCGTCGGCGAGCAGGCCGTGGCTTTTGACCACCATGATGTTCAGGCGGTAATCGCTGTTGGCCAGGATCGAGGCATCGCGACCGTCGAGCAGGTCATTGAGCATGCGCCGCGAGCTCTGGCTGATCTGCGTCATGGTCACGCCCTTGGCGAAATGCTGCTCGGTGTACAGTTCCCCCAGGCGCCGGATGCCTTCGGCGGCATCCGGCAGGCAGGCGCTGGCGAAGCGCCAGGAACCCACCGAGGCTCCGATCAGCGAGCGTTCGCGCGGCGCCGCCGGCAGCCACTCGCCGAACAGCGCCAGGTCCAGACCCTGGATTCCCAGCGCCTTCGGCCCGCCCGCCGCGCCGGGCAGGGTGCCGACCTCGGCCGCGTTCAGGCCGTTGGCGCGGATGTGCGCCAGGGCGCGCGGGCCGGCCTTGAGGGTCAGGGAAGGGAATTTGATGTGGATGGCGGTCATTACGGTCTCGATGTGTGGCCTGCGGTGGAATTATACGCAACCCCTGTAGGAGCTGGCTTGCCGGCGATGGCGGTGTATCAGTCAGCATCGATGTTGCCTGACACTCCGCCATCGCCGGCAAGCCAGCTCCTACAGGGTTGGGGGTGGCAATGATGGCCATTCAGTTTCAATTAAGTTCATCCGGTTAAGGTGTCGCCCAGGCAACACCTGAAATCCGGAGACACCCATGAAAACCCTGACAGCCCTGTTCACCGCGTCCATCCTCGGCCTGACCGCGGGCATCGCCCATGCCCGGGAACTTGGCCCGGATGAAGCGCTGAGGCTGCGCGACGCTGGTACCATTGTCGCGTTCGAGACACTCAATGCCCGCGCGCTGGCCAGGCATCCAGGTTCCACCGTCAGTGAATCCGAGCTGGAACAGCATTACGGCAAGTACTTGTACAAGGTCGAGCTGCGCGATCCCCAGGGCATCGAGTGGGATCTGGAATTAGACGCTGTCAGCGGGCAGGTTCTCAAGGATCATCAGGATTGGTAATGAAGGTGTTTTTATTAAAACGCTGCACCGGCAGCCGGATGGCACTGGTGCTTCTGGCATTTTGCTCGGTGGTGATGGCCCGCGACCTGGACCAGGATGAAGCCCTGCGCCTGCGCCAACAGGGTGTGATCCTGCCGCTCGAGCAACTGCTGCAACAGGCCATGGATCGTTATCCGGGCGCGAAACTGCTGGAAGCCGAGCTCGAAGAAAAACACGACGTCTACATTTATGAAGTCGAGTTGCTGACCCCTGAAGGCGTGGTCCGTGAGCTGGACATCGATGCCACCAACGGCCGCCTATTGAAAGACAAGGAAGACTGATCCATGCGTTTGCTTCTGGTGGAAGACCACGTACCCCTGGCCGACGAACTGCTGGCCGGTCTCAACCGCCAGGGTTATGCGGTGGACTGGCTGGCCGATGGTCGCGACGCGGTGCATCAGGGCAGCACTGAACCTTACGACCTGATCATCCTCGACCTCGGCTTGCCGGGCGTGCCGGGGCTCGAGGTGCTGGCGCAATGGCGCGCAGCGGGGCTGGCCACGCCGGTGCTGATCCTCACGGCCCGGGGTTCCTGGTCCGAGCGCATCGAGGGCCTCAAGGCCGGTGCCGACGACTACCTGACCAAGCCGTTTCATCCCGAAGAGTTGTTTTTGCGCATCCAGGCGTTGTTGCGCCGCTCCCATGGCCAGGTCAACCAGCCGACGCTCCAGGCCGCCGGGCTGCATCTGGACGAAGGTCGCCAGTGCGTGGTCCGCGACGGTGCCGACATTCAACTGACCGCCGCGGAGTTTCGCCTGCTGCGCTACTTCATGCTGCACCCCGAACAGATCCTCTCCAAAAGCCACCTCGCCGAACACCTCTACGACGGTGAAACCGAGCGCGACTCCAATGTGCTGGAGGTCCACGTCAACCATTTGCGCCGCAAGCTCGGTAAAGACGTGATTGAAACCCGTCGCGGCCAGGGTTATCTGTTCGGCGGGCAAGCCCGGTGAGATCGATCCAGCGTCGCTTGAGCCTGGGCCTGATCAGCGTGATGGTGGTCGTAGGCCTGGTGCTGGCGCAAACCAGCCTGTGGCTGTTCGAACTGGGTTTGCAGCGCTACCTCGAAGCCGGCTTGCGCAATGACAGCGAGAACCTGCTGGCGGCGCTGGTGCGCGGGCCCCAGGGCTTGCAACTGGATGAGCGACGCCTGTCACCGGCCTATCAGCGGCCGTTTTCCGGGCATTATTTCCGTATTGATTTCACCGACGGCCATTGGCGTTCCCGTTCCTTATGGGATCAGGAACTGCCGCCGCTCGATCACCCCGGCCTGCACGACAACCTGCAACTGGGGCCGGAAGGCCAACAGCTTCTGGTACTGCGTACGGATTATCGACGCATGGGGGTGCCGATCTCCATCAGCGTCGCCGAGGATTACACGCCCATACGCGAAAGCTTCCGGCGCATGCAGCAGCTCGGGTTGGCCCTCGGTGTGGCCGGGCTGCTGCTGATTCTGCTGCTGCAACGGATCACGGTGCGCCGCGCCTTGCGCCCGCTGGAAAAGACCCGCGAGCAGATCGCGCAGTTGCAACAGGGCCAGCGCTCGCAACTCGATGACCAGGTGCCGGTGGAGCTGGAGCCGCTGGTGGCGCAGATCAACCATTTGCTGGCCCACACCGAGGACAGCCTCAAGCGTTCACGCAATGCCCTGGGTAATCTCGGCCACGCCTTGAAAACCCCGCTGGCGGTGCTGTTGAGCCTGGCTTCAAGCGAGCAGCTCGATGCGCACCCGCAATTGCGCAAGGTCCTCAAGGAGCAACTGCAACAGGTCGAGCAGCGGCTCAATCGGGAGCTCAATCGTGCGCGGTTGTCCGGCGATGCATTGCCGGGCGCATTGTTCGATTGCGATGCCGAGCTCCCGGGATTGCTGGCGACCCTGAACATGATCCACGGTGAACACCTGGCGCTGAGCTACCGCGCACCCGCCGGCCTGCAATTGCCCTGGGATCGCGAGGACCTGCTGGAGCTGTTGGGCAACTTGTTGGACAACGCCTGCAAATGGGCGGATGCCGAGGTTCGCGTGAGTGTGGCCGAGAACGCACAGGGCTTTGAACTCAGCGTGGAAGATGACGGCCCGGGCATTCCCGAAGAGCGGCGTGATCAGGTGTTCAGCCGGGGCACGCGGCTGGATGAACAGACCGAAGGGCATGGCCTGGGCCTGGGCATCGTGCGCGACATCGTCGATAGCTGGGACGGTAGATTGGCATTGCTGGACAGCGAGTGGGGCGGATTGAAGGTGGTCATCGAGCTACCCAGACACTGAAACTCGCCCCCCTGTAGGAGCGAGCTTGCTCGCGATGATCGTTAACGATGACGCGCCCTTTCTGATTCACAACGGCGCCCTTGCGTTCATCGCGAGCAAGCTCGCTCCTACAGTGATTTGTGTCTACCTCAGGTGTGATGAATCTCCCGATCCTTGGTTTCCGGCATGAAGAAAATGCCCAGCACAGCCGTCATCACCGCGATGACGATTGGATACCACAGCCCGTAGTAGATATCCCCCGTGGCCGCCACCATGGCGAACGCCACCGTCGGCAGGAAGCCGCCGAACCAGCCGTTGCCGATGTGATAGGGCAGCGACATCGAGGTGTAGCGGATGCGCGCCGGGAACAGTTCCACCAGCCAGGCGGCGATCGGGCCGTAGACCATGGTCACGTAGATCACCAGGATCGTCAGGAGCAGCAACACCATCGGGTAGTTGGTCTTCGCCGGGTCAGCCTTCTCGGGGTAGCCGGCGTCCTTGAGGGCGGTGGCGAGGGTGGCGGTAAAGGCGTCGTTTTTGGCCTTGAAGTCGGCGGCCGGCATGCCGGTGCCCTCGAAGCTCTCGATCACTTTGTCGCCAATGCGCACCTGCGCAACAGCGCCAGGCTCGGCGTTGACGTTCTTGTAGGGGATGGCCCGTTTCGCCAACACGGTCTTGGCCAGGTCGCAGGAACTGGTGAATTTGGCCTTGCCCACCGGGTCGAACTGGAACGAGCACTGGTCGGCGTTGGCGACCACCGTGACCGGGTTCTTCTCCTGCGCAATGAACACGTCGGGGTTACCGTACTGGGTCAACGCATGGAAGATCGGGAAATAGGTCGCGGCCGCCAGAATGCAGCCGGCCATGATGATGCCCTTGCGCCCTATGCGGTCGGACAGGCTGCCGAAAATGACGAAGAACGGCGTGCCGATCAGCAGCGAACCGGCGATCAGCAGGTTGGCGGTCTGCGGGTCGATCTTCAGCGTCTGCAACAGGAAGAACAGCGCATAGAACTGCCCGGTGTACCAGACCACCGCCTGGCCGGCGGTACCGCCGAGCAGGGCCATGATGACGATCTTCAGGTTGTCCCAGCGGGCGAAGGATTCGGTCAACGGTGCCTTGGACGCCTTGCCTTCGGCCTTCATTTTCAGGAATACCGGTGATTCGCTCAGTTGCAGGCGGATGTACACCGAGACGATCAGCAGCAGGATCGACAGCAGGAACGGAATCCGCCAGCCCCAGGCCTCGAAGGCTTCGGTGCCGAGGACGGTGCGGCAGGCGAGGATCACCAGCAGCGACAGAAACAGGCCGAGGGTGGCGGTGGTCTGAATCCATGAGGTGAAGAAGCCGCGTTTGCCCTTGGGGGCATGTTCGGCGACATAGGTCGCCGCTCCGCCGTACTCGCCACCCAAGGCCAGGCCCTGGAGCAAGCGCAGGGTGATCAGGATGACCGGAGCCGCGACGCCGATGCTCGCATAGCCGGGCAGCAGGCCTACCACCGCCGTGGAGACACCCATGATCACGATGGTGATGAGGAACGTATGCTTGCGCCCGATCATGTCGCCCAGCCGGCCGAACACGATGGCGCCGAACGGCCGCACGGCGAAGCCGGCGGCGAAGGCGAGCAGGGCGAAGATGAAGGAGGTCGTTTCGTTGACGCCGGCGAAGAAGTGCTTGGCGATGATCGCCGCGAGGGAACCGTACAGGTAGAAGTCATACCATTCGAACACGGTGCCCAGGGACGACGCGAAAATGACCTTGCGCTCCTCCCGGGTGATGCCGCGGTTGGGCGTGCTGCCCGTGGTGGTGTCGATGGCCGCCATGAGTGTTCTCCGTTGTTATTGTGTAGGCCGGAGCACCTCTCATATGTTGCCGCACCCTGGCCCTGGGGCTGATGTCGTCGGATTGCGCAAAGCTTGCTTTGAAGTTGACGTCCCGGATTGTTGCCAGGTTCCCTGAAGCATAATCAGGTTCTGCTAGATATCCACTCGCCATCATTTGATTGAGGTGCGCGTAGAAACAAATGTGGGAGCTAGCTTGCTCGCGATGGCGGTGGGTCAGACAACATCTTTGTTGATTGACACTCGGCCATCGCGAGCAAGCTCGCTCCCACAGGTATTTTGTGCGACTTGCAAGGTTTAAACGCGGAACTGGTCCATCAGGCTCTGTTGCTGGTTCGCCAGGCTGTTGAGCGACTGGCTGACCCGTGCCGATTCATTGGCCTGGCCCGACAGTGATTCGGTCACGTCGCGAATGGTCGCCACGTTGTTGTTGATCTCCTCGGCCACCGCGCTTTGCTCTTCGGCGGCGCTGGCGATCTGCATGTTCATGTCGTTGATCACGGTCACCGCGTCGCCGATCTGGCGCAGCGCCGTCACGGCCTGGCCAACCTGCTCGACGCTGCCCTGGGCCTGACGATGGCTGTTGTTCATCGAACCCACCACATCCTGGGTGCCGCTTTGCAGTTGCTCGATCACCAGGCGGGTTTCTTCCACGGACTCCTGGGTACGCCGCGCCAGGTTGCGCACTTCATCGGCGACCACGGCAAAACCGCGTCCGGCCTCTCCGGCACGGGCCGCTTCGATCGCGGCGTTGAGGGCCAGCAGGTTGGTCTGCTCGGCAATCGCGCGGATCACTTCCAGTACCGTGCCGATCTTCTCGCTGTTGGCGGCCAGGCCTTCGACCTGGATCATCGCCGCGCTCATGTCGGCGGCAAGGTTGTCGATGCTGGCGGTGGTGCGGTCGATCACGGTCAAACCCTGACGGGTCGCCTGATCGGCATCGCGGGCGGCATGGGCCGCCTGCGCGGCGCTGCGGGCAACATCCTGGGCAGTGGCGCTCATCTCGTGGGAGGCGGTGGCGACCTGATCCACCTGGCGGTATTGCTGCTCCATGCCGGCGCTGGTCTGGGTGGCGATGGCGGACGATTGGTCCGCGGTGCTGCGGGCGTCCTGCACCGAGCGTTTCACTTCGGCAATGATCGGTTGCAGCTTGTCGAGGAAACGGTTGAACCAGCCGGCCAACTGGCCCAACTCATCTTTCTTGTCGTAGGCCAGGCGGCGGGTCAGGTCACCTTCGCCGCTGGCGATGTCTTCGAGCATGTGTGCCACGCCGAGGATCGGCCTGGTGACGCTGCGGGCCATCAGCCACACCAGCATCAGGCCGAGCAGGGCGGCCAGAACTCCAAGGCCGAGCTCGATCAGCGTACCGGCGGTGTTGCTCTCGTCCAGCTGCTTTTTCAGGGCTTCGGCGGGGCCGACCAGGACTTTCTCCGGCACGTCGAGCAGCACGCCCCAGGACTTGCCGCCGGGAATCGGCTGGAATGGAGCCAGCACTTTCAGTTGCTGGTTGCTGTGCAGGCTGGCGGTTTTGCTGCTGGCGCCGAGCATCCGCAGCAGTTCGGCACCGCTGGCCTTGTCCACGGCGTCCAGGCGCTGGCTGAGCTTGCTCGCGTCTGGGCTGTAGCCGGCGAGCAGGCCGGCCGGGCTGATGATGCTGACACTGGTCTGGCCGTCGTAGAGCTTCTTGCTGGCGCCCAGGCTGATGGCCTGCAGGCTGTTGAGGTTGATGTCCACCGACAGCGAGGCGATGACCTTGCCGTTGACCATCAGCGGGAAAACGATGCTGGTCATCAGCACGTTCTGGCCGTCGATCTCATAGAAGTAGGGTTCGATCACGCATGGCTTGAGCGTGGTGCGCGGGCAGGTGAACCAGGCGTTGGCCGCTTCGCCGCTGGGGCCGGTGCTGGTGTCGGCCATGTCTTTTTCCGGCAGCGCCATCGAGGTGACCTTGCCCGGCGTCGGCTGCGACCAGTAGAGGGCGAAGCGGCCCTTGTCGTTGCTGCCCAGTTCCGCTTGCCCGGCAAACAGTTCGTCCTTGCCATCAAGGCCGTTGGGCTCGAACACCAGGGACAGCCCGAGCAACTCGGGATTGGCCTGCAGGGCCGACTTGACCTGGCGGGTCAGGTCTTCGCGCAGGTCGAAGGCATCGAGAAAGCGTTTTTCGGCCTGGTCGCGCAAAAACAGCACCTGCCGCGAAAAGCCGTGGCCGTACTGATAGGCGTCCATGAACTGCTGGCGAATCCCCAGCGCCTGGTTTTCGCCCTGGGACTCGATCCGCGCCTGGGCCGCGTCAGTCAGCATCTCCATGCTCGAGGCTTTCACCAGCGCGGAGCTGTGCTCCATGCGATACAGCGAAAGACCCACCAACAGGGTCACGATGCCCGCCAGGCACAGCCCGGCCAGCAGGGTGATTTTCCATTGAATGGAGAGTTGTCTGAGCGACATGGAGGCGTCCTTATTCGATAAATATCTGAGACTTTGCCCTGTAACGGCCGCGATCAGGTTTTCTTTATGCTGCCCGTTGAATATCGAATCACCCCTTGTAGGAGCCGGCTTGCCAGCGATAGCGGCCTCAAGATCACCGCCATGTTCCACGGCCCCATCGCCGGCAAGCCGGCTCCTACAGGGGGTGTGGGCTTTGACAAGGCGGCAGCGGTCCGGCAAAGTGCGCGCCCTCTAATAAGACCCATTCCTTTTATCCGCTGGCGGCTCTCGCAGACTGCCGGCCGGACTCTTTTCGCTTGCCCAGAGGTATGACAATGAATGCAGTAATTGCCGCGGTCGGCATCATGCTGGTACTCAGCCTGTCCCGCGTGCATGTGGTGATCGCCCTGATCGTCGGTGCGCTGGTCGGTGGTCTGACTGGTGGCCTGGGTATCGAGGCGACGCTCAAGGCTTTCAACAGCGGCCTCGGTGGCGGCGCGACGGTGGCGTTGTCCTATGCCTTGCTCGGTGCTTTTGCCGTGGCCATTGCCAAGTCCGGGATGGCCCATGCGCTGGCCGACAAGGCGCTGGCGATGGTCGATCGCCAGCACGCCAGCGGCGGTGGCCAGGTCAAATGGCTGCTGATCGGCCTGCTCTGGGTCGTGGCCATCGCCTCGCAGAACATCCTGCCGATCCATATCGCGTTCATTCCGTTGCTCGTGCCGCCGCTACTTTATGTGCTGACCAAGCTGCAACTGGACCGTCGCCTGATCGCCTGTGTCATGACCTTCGGCCTGATCACGCCCTACATGTTCCTGCCGGTGGGCTTCGGCAACATCTTCCTCAACGAGATCCTGCTGGCCAACGTCGCCCGCAGCGGTGTGGACATCAGCGGCATCAACGTGACCCACGCCATGGGCATTCCGGCGCTGGGCATGGTGGCGGGCCTGCTGATCGCGTTTGTCAGCTATCGCAAGAAGCGTGTCTACGACCTGGCGAAGATCGAACAGGTCGAGCAGGTGGCGGTGCAATACAACCCGCTGAGCCTGATGGTGGCTGGTGTGGCCATCGCGGCGGCGTTCATCGTTCAGCTGTTGTTGGACTCGATGATTATCGGTGCACTGGTCGGCTTCCTGATTTTCTCGGTGTCGGGCATCGTCAAATGGCGCGACACCGATGACCTGTTCACCGAAGGCATGAAAATGATGGCGATGATCGGCTTCATCATGATCGCCGCCTCCGGGTTTGCCGAAGTGATGAAGGCCACTGGTGAAGTGCAGACGCTGGTCGAGTCGTCGGCGGCGTACATCGATCACAGCAAAGGCGTTGGCGCCTTGCTGATGTTGCTGGTGGGGTTGCTGGTGACCATGGGCATCGGTTCGTCGTTCTCCACCGTGCCGATCCTCGCGGCGATCTTCGTGCCGCTGTGCGTGCAACTGGGCTTCAGCCCGATTGCGATCGTGTGCATCGTCGGCACCGCCGGAGCCCTGGGCGACGCCGGTTCACCGGCTTCGGACTCGACCCTCGGCCCGACCTCCGGCCTGAACATCGACGGCCAGCACCATCACATCTGGGACACCGTGGTCCCGACCTTCCTGCACTACAACCTGCCGCTGCTGGCGTTTGGCTGGGTGGCCGCGATGGTGCTGTAACTTCACTTGTAGGAGCCGGCTTGCCGGCGATGGCGATTCCTGGGGCGCCATCGCCGGCAAGCCGGCTCTACAGTTTTGATTTTTGGTGCCGTTAAAGCCTTTAACCACGCCAACAAAATCAAAAGAGTGAACGTCATGCGCATGAGCCTCAAGGCCAAAGTCCTGTCCCTTGCCGTCCTCCCGGTGTTGCTGTTTGCGCTGGTCATCAGCCTGACCACGCTGTTCATTCTTCAGGATCAGGCGCGCAAGGAAGTCGAGCAGACCCGCGAACGCCTGCTCAGCGATGCCAAGGCGACCTTGCAGAGCTACGTGGCCGTGGCCATGACCACGATCAAACCGCTCTACGACGCGGCCGCTCCCGGCGATGAGGCGGCGCGGGCCCAGGTGATCAAGCTGCTGTCGAGCATCACCTATGGCAAGGACGGCTACTTCTTCGGCTACGACTCCAATACCGTGCGCCTGTTCAAGGCCAACAGCCCCGAAGGCGTGGGCCAGAGCTTCAAGGACAACCGCGACCCGAACGGTGTCTACGTCAACCGCGACCTGGTGAAGGTGGCGAAGGACGGTACGCACTATCTGCAATACAGCTCGCCATTGCCCGGCAACACCCAGGTGTTGGTGCCCAAGCTCGGCTACACCGAATACCTGCCGAAGTGGGACATGGCGTTCGGTACCTCGGTCAACCTCGACGGCATCGAAGCACAGGTGGCCGTGGTCGAGGCCAAGGTTCAGGAGCGCATGCAAGGCATGGTGCTGAGCATCGTCGGCGTGGCGCTCGTGGTGCTGCTGGTGATCGCCGCTGCCGGGATGTTGCTGGCCAACACCATTCTGCGTCCGCTGCATTTGATGAAAGCCAACCTCGACGACATCGCCGCGGGCGAGGGTGACCTGACCCGTCGCCTGACCATCACCAGCCAGGACGAACTCGGTGAACTGGCCGGCTCGTTCAACCGTTTTGTCGACAAGATCCACGGACTGGTGCGGCAGATCACCGAAATGACCTCGCAACTGACCGGGCTGGTGAATCAGGTGTCCGACCAGGCCAATCGCTCGGACCAGGCCATGGAGCGCCAGCGCCATGAGACCGATCAGGTGGCCACGGCGATCAACGAAATGTCCGCAGCGGCCCAGGAAGTGGCCAAGAGCGCGCAAAACGCCGCAGTGGCAGCCCAGCAGACTGACGAAGAAGGGCAGGCGGCCAAGCGCGTGGTGGCCGGCAGCATCGAGAAGATCCATGCCTTGGTGGACGACATCCGCAGCAGCGGTGTGTCCCTCGACAGCCTGCAAAAAGACGTGTCGTCGATTGTCAGCGTGCTCGGGGTGATCCGCTCGATTGCCGAACAGACCAACCTGCTGGCACTCAACGCCGCCATTGAGGCGGCCCGCGCGGGCGAGGCCGGGCGTGGTTTTGCGGTGGTGGCCGATGAGGTGCGGGCGCTGGCCAGCCGTACGCAAATCAGCACCCAGGAAATCCAGGGCATGATCGACCGCCTGCAGGCCGGCACCCAGTCGGCGGTGGAGGCGATGCGCCGCTCCAGCGAGGCGGGCGACGGCACCTCGGCCCAGGCCAACGAGGCGGGCGCTTCGCTGGACACCATGGCTCAGTTGATCGCGACCATCAATTCGATGAACGCGCAGATCGCCAGTGCGGCGGAGGAACAGACCGCCGTGGCCGAAGAGATCAACCGCAGCGTGCATCAGATTGCCGTGGCCGTGGACAACGTCGCCGACGAAACCCAACTCGGCGCGCAGACCTCGCGCAGCCTGGCCGACCTCGGCCAGCGCCTGGGCAGCCTGGTTGGGCAGTTCCGTATCTGACAGTTATGTTTAACAACGCGAAACGGCTTGGTTTTTATAACTAAATAGTATTGAACAACTGTCATATTTGACAGTTGTTGCCTTTGGCTTATTGGTCTTTCATTTCAATGACATAGCGAGGTAACAGAAAAACCATTTAGAAACAGGGGCTAAGTATGAGGTTCTGGCAACTCTCATGTTTCATCCTGGTTGGCGGCTGTGTCGTTACCGTGACGGCACAGGCCCTGGAGATACCCAGCTCAATGGACTGGCGCACCCAGGGCGCTGTCACCAGAGTCAAGCATCTAGGGACTTGTGGCTCCGGTTATGCTTTTTCAGCCGTCGGTGCCCTAGAGGGCGCATTGTTTTTGCAAACCGAAAGACTGGTCGAGCTTTCCGAGCAACAGATTCTTGATTGCAGCAGTGAGCAAGGTAATCAAGGCTGTGATGGCGGGCTGATGGATTACACCTATGACTACGTCAAGCAAAACGGTATTCAGTCAGCAGAATATTACCCTTACACAGGGGACGGAGGACGCTGTGGTGCCGGCATGATCAAGGCTGTCGCCGCCAATACGGTGACCTATACGAATATCCCTCATGGCGACGAGGAGGCATTGCGCCAGGCCGTAGCCAGAGGGCCGGTAGCGGCGGCGATCGACGCATCCGACAACTTTCAAAAATACTCCGGCGGGGTATTGAATGATGAAAGTTGCGATGAAGATGATTTGAATTACGCCGTGCTTATCGTTGGTTATGGTACCGAAGATGGTGAAGATTTTTGGCTGGTGAAAAACAGCAGGGGCCCGGAGTGGGGGGAGGCCGGGTATATAAGGATGTCCAGAAACAAGGATAACCAGTGTGGCATCGCCTCTTACGCGTCATTCCCGGTCCTCGCGAAACGGGTCATACATCAAGGACTCAAGTAGTGCGCTGTTGCGGTGTTGCGGTCGACCCCTACACTGAAAAGCACGGGTTGTTTTCATCTCCCCCCGACGACCACCACCCACAGGAGTCAAACCCATGACCGAGCGTAAATGCGATTGTCCGAAGTGTTCCTGCAAACTCGGTGAACATCCGATCGTGCGTCACGGCAAGCACTATTGCTGTGAAGCCTGTGCCAAGCATCACGAGCATGGCGAGGAGTGCGCTTCCCAAGGCTGCAAGTGTGCTCACTGAGCTCCCCCGCACACGCCAGCCCGCACACGCCAGGGTGGAGCCTAGTCCGGCTCCACTTCCAGCCTGAGGCTGTCATCCTCCAGGCGCTCGCTGTGGCGAACGGTGCCCTGCAAGCGCCGCCCTTCGACCCGCAGCACCAGGGTCTTGGCCTGCTCGAGATCTTCCGGCAGCGGCGCCGGGACGCGTATGGCGAAGCAAAACGGGTCGTTTTCGATCGATTCCAGTCCGATCCGGCACTCCGCGCTTTTGGTCACGCGGCCGAACAACGTGTCCAGGCCGTAGTCCAGCTGCGCAGGGCTGGTGACGGATGTTGTGCTCATTTCCCTTCCCCCGAACCTGATCGTCGCCAGAGATTAGTTCGCCGGCCGCCACGTGACGTTTTCCACGCCGAATTTTTCCGCCATCGGCTTGCTGGTCTTTTGCACCTTCTCGCGTCCAAAGCGCGGGATTCGCCCCACCCCCGCATCACAGCTCGCCCAATGCCAGGCTTCTGCGTTATCCATTTTTTCCAGTCGGATAATGAAAGACTTTGGAGTGCCATGGAGTGTGTACTCGATGACGAATAATTTTGCACTGTTCATAAAGCCCCGGTTCCTCCCTGTTGTACATAAAAGGATCGCGCGCCATCGGGAAAATTCATTCGGATTTTCGCAAGGCGGCGGTTGCTGGCGACAAGTTCCTTGCCTCGTTACCATGTGGCTTCCCCGATCCCCCAATGAACATAGACCATGGCCCTCGCCGTACCGCCCGACCTGAGTGACACCGATGTGCCGGTGCAACCGCTGGCCCGCACCTATCCGCGCGGGTTGTTCATCGAGCCGCATGAGCACGTCTGGGGCCAGTTGCTGTATGCGATGAGCGGGGTGATGTGGGTCGAGACGCCGCACGAGGCGCTGGTGGTGCCGCCGCAGCGGGCGGTGTGGTTGCCGCCGGGCGTGCCCCACGGGATTCGTGTGGTGTCCGACCTGCAAATGCGCAACATCTACCTGCGCCCGACCCTGGCGGCGACCCTGGATGACAGCGTGCAGGTCATCGAGGTCGGCGGCTTGCTGCGCGAGCTGATTGTCGGTCTGGTGGAGCAGGGCAACGACGGGCCGCCCGAGTATTACGACGCGCTGGTGCGGTTGGCACTGCTGGAGCTCAAGCGTGCCCGGCGTTCGCTGTTGAAAATCCCGCTGCCGGACGATTCCGACCGGCGGCTGATGAATCTGTGTCAGGCGGTCATGTCTGCGCCTTCGCTGGATATTCCGTTCGAACAGCACGCAGAAACTGCAGGTGCCAGCGTGCGCACCCTGGCGCGGCTGTTCAAGGATGGCCTGGGCATGGGCTTCGCCGAGTGGCGGCGCCAGGTGCAACTGGCGACGGCGGTGGCCGGGTTGATCCAGGGCGTGCCCGTCAGCGCGATTGCCCGGGAGCTGGGCTATTCGCCGAGCAGTTTCAGCGACATGTTTCGTCGTGAACTGGGTGTTGCCCCTTCGCAGTTTCCTGCGGCGCAACACCAGGGCTGAATTGGCCGCCGCCATGCTTTGGCCGATATCCAGAAGCACTTGACCGATGCTTACAGGCGTCGCCCTCTAGACTCGGCGCATACCTCAACTGCCCCGGAATCTGCCATGAAAGCTCTGCAATTCGATAAGACCGGTGATCTCTCGGCCCTGCGCTACGTCGGGGTGCCGACCCCCGTGCCCGGCGCCGATGAAGTGCTGGTCGAGATCAAGGCCGCCGGTCTCAACCCCAGCGACGTGAAGAACGTGCTGGGACGTTTTCCCTACACCACCTTGCCGCGCATTCCCGGTCGTGATTTCGCCGGGGTGGTCGTGGCCGGCCCGCAGGCGCTGATCGGCCAGGAAGTCTGGGGCACGGGCCGGGAACTGGGCTTTTTCGCCGACGGCTCCCACGCCCAGTTCGTCAAGCTGCCGGCCAATGGCGTGGCACTCAAGCCCACCCACCTGAGCTTCGCCCAGGCCGCCAGCCTCGGTGTGCCGTACACCACGGCATGGGATGCGCTGGAACGCAGCCTGGTAACCGCCGAAACCCGATTGCTGGTCATCGGTGGCGGCGCCGTCGGCAGTGCCGCGCTGGCCCTGGCCAAGGTGCGCGGTGCCCGGGTGTTGGCGGCCGCGCGGCGTCCTGAGCAGGTCAAGGATTTGCAGGACCAGGGCTACCCGACCCTGCAACTGGATAAACCCGAAGACCTCGGGGCGCAGGTCAACGCGGTCTACGCTGGCGGTGCCGACGTGATTTTCGACACCACCGGCTTCTGGCTGCCGGCCTCGGTGCCAGCCCTGGCGACGTTCGGCCGCATCGCGATCATCGCCGCGCCCGTGGACGGTCACGTGCAGTTGCCGGCCCTGGCGTTGTATCGCAAGGGTGGTTCGGTGGTGGGAATCAACTCGTTGCTGTACGGGGTGAAGGCCTGTGCGGCGATGCTCGAGCAGTTTGGCCGGTTCTTCGATCAGGACCTGTTGCCGTTGCCCCAGGGTTTGTTCGAGTCACCATTGGCCGAAGGCCTGGAGCGTTACGCCGAAGTGAATCAGGGCAGCGGTGACAAGGTGATTCTGTTGCCTTGATTGCGGCCCCGGGGAGATGTCGTCCGTGGCATCTCCTGCATAAGAAAAAGGCGCGCTTGCTGTAGGATTGGTTACCTGGACTTTGCGAGGTACACCCATGAGCGAGCCGATTCGCCTGACCCAATACAGCCACGGCGCCGGTTGCGGCTGCAAAATCTCCCCCCAGGTGCTGGAAGTGATCCTGGCCGGCAGCGGGGCGCAGAACCTTGACCCGAAACTCTGGGTCGGCAACGCCTCGCGTGACGACGCCGCGGTCTATGCCATCGACGAAGAGCGCGGCGTGGTCTCGACCACGGATTTTTTCATGCCGATCGTCGACGACCCTTTCGATTTCGGCCGGATTGCCGCCACCAATGCCATCAGCGACATCTACGCCATGGGTGGCGATCCGTTGATGGCGATTGCGATTCTCGGCTGGCCGGTGAACGTGCTGGCCCCGGAGATTGCCCGGGAAGTGATACGCGGCGGCCGTTCGGTGTGTGACGAGGCGGGCATCCCGCTGGCAGGCGGGCACTCCATCGACGCACCTGAGCCGATCTTTGGCCTGGCCGTCACCGGTCTGGTGGAAAAGCGCCACATGAAGCGCAACGACACCGCCACCGCCGGTTGCCTGCTTTATCTCACCAAGCCCCTGGGCATCGGCATCCTCACGACGGCCGAGAAAAAGGGCAAGTTGCGTCATGCCGACATCGGCCTGGCCCGGGACTGGATGTGCACCCTGAACAAACCCGGCAGTCGTTTCGGCAAGCTCGAAGGTGTCACCGCGATGACCGACGTCACCGGTTTCGGCCTGCTCGGGCACCTGGTGGAAATGGCCGATGGCAGCCAGCTCACCGCACGCATCGAATACGAGCGCGTACCGCGCCTGCCGGGCGTCGAGTATTACCTTGAACAGGGCTGCGTACCGGGCGGGACGCTGCGCAACTTCGACAGCTACGCCAGCAAGCTCGGGCGCCTTCAGGAACTGCACAAACGCGTGCTCTGCGATCCGCAGACCAGTGGTGGCCTGCTTATTGCGGTGACGCCCGAAGGCAACGAGCAATTCCTTTCTGTGGCCGCCGAACTGGGCCTGAGCCTGGAACCGATCGGTGAACTGGTCGAGCGACAGAGCAACGCAGTCGAGGTGTTTTGATGTTCGTCGACTGCACTGATTACCGCGACATCTTCCTCAACGACCGGCCAATGATGGACGCCCGCGCGCCCGTCGAATTCAGCAAAGGCTCGTTTCCCGGCGTGATCAACCTGCCGTTGATGAATGACCTTGAACGCCAACGGGTCGGCACGTGCTACAAGCAGCACGGTCAGCAAGCAGCCATCGTGCTCGGGCATCAACTGGTGTCGGGCGCGGTCAAGGCCGAACGCATCCAGGCCTGGGCCGATTTTGCCCGGGCGCACCCGGACGGTTATCTGTATTGCTTTCGCGGCGGCCTGCGCTCGCAGATCGTCCAGCAATGGCTCAAGGACGAGGCGGGCATAGACTATCCACGGGTGGGCGGCGGCTACAAGGCCATGCGCACCTTCCTGCTCGATACCCTCGATCAGGCGATTGCCCAGTGCGATTTTGTCCTGTTGGGCGGGATGACCGGCACCGGCAAGACCGAGGTGCTCACGCAATTGGCCAACAGCGTGGACCTTGAAGGCCATGCCAACCACCGCGGCTCCAGTTTCGGCAAGCGCGCCACGGGCCAGCCTTCGAATATCGACTTCGAAAACCGCTTGGCGGTGGACGTGCTGAAAAAACGCGCCCGGGGCATCGAGCAGTTCGTACTGGAAGACGAAAGCCGTGCGGTGGGCAGTTGCGCGTTGCCGTTACCGCTGTACCAGGGCATGCAGCAGTTTCCGATGGTCTGGCTCGAAGACAGCCTGGAAGGTCGGGTCGAGCGGATCCTGCGCGATTACGTGGTGGATCTGTGCGCCGAATTCATCGGCGTGCATGGCGAGGAGGGCTTTGCGCTGTTTTCCGAGCGGTTGCTGGCGAGCCTGAACAATGTGCAGAAACGCCTGGGTGGCGAGCGTCACCGGCGCATGTTGATTTTGATGGAGGAGGCGTTGGCGGAACAGGGCCGCAGTGGCGCGGTGGATCTGCACCGCGGCTGGATCGAAGGCTTGCTGCGCGAGTATTACGATCCGATGTATGCGTTTCAGCGGGAGAAGAAGGGCGCAAGGATCGAGTTTGCGGGGGAGCGGGGGGCGGTTCTCGAGTATCTGCGTGAGCGGGGCAGTCTGCGCCATTGATGCAGTCTTCGCTGGCCCCATCGCGAGCAGGCTCGCTCCCACAGTAGATCTTCAGTGATCACAGGTTTTGTGTATGGCGCAAATCCAATGTGGGAGCGAGCCTGCTCGCGAAGGGGCCCGATCAAACAATGCAAAATCTCAGGTCGGGCAGGTTTCAGCGCCGTTATCCAGCCCCTGCTTGTACACATTGCTCTGCAAGCTGGCCTTGCCGTTGTGCCAGGTCAGGGTCAGTACGTACAGCGAGTCGTAGTCGCCGGACTCCCAGTCTTCAGTGATCTTCATTTTTTTGCCGGTGGCGTCGCCGGCGACCTTGTTGATCAGTTCCGGCAGGTAGCCGTGGGACCAGGCCGTGTAGATGACCGAGTTGTGATACTTGTCGTGCAGCAGTTCATCGGCCAGGTCACTGGTGTCATTGGCGGAAAAATTGATGTTCACCGGCAGGCCGAGCTTGATCGCGCTGGGGCTGATGGTCATCAGGGGGCGGATGTAGCTGTAGGAATTGTCGAACTCGCCTTCCTCGACGTTGCGGGTCGGGTTCGCCGCAAACACGTAGTTGGCCTTGCCGAACTTTTCCGGCAGCAGCGTGGCCAGGTCGATGGCGCGGTTCAGCCCCTGGCAATTGAGCTGGCCCAGGCCGCCGTCGGGTTTTTCCCCGTGGCGCAGGAACACCAGCGTCTGGGTGCCATCCATCGGTTGAGCGCGACTCAGGCCGGACTCCAGCAACAGGAACACCGCACTGACCGCCAGCAAGACGGGCAACAGCAGATAGGCGCGGTGTTTAAAACGTCGGGTAAAATTGAACAGATTCATGAATAAAAGGTTCTTCAGCGCAATTCGGTTAAGGCTGACAAACCTTTACACCACGACTTTCCTGCGTCGGGTGTTTTCCATGTCGTTGAAGCCGGTCCGTTTTCAAGGGAGTGGTGCTCAGAGTCCCATGAGCCCGTTTGGTTCGATTCCGGCCAGGAGCGCAGCAATGTACCGGTAACCTTTAACGGATTGCAGTGAAGGTTATCGACAGGATGTTGCGGATTTGTGGACACACTAACCGAACTGCGTTGAGGCGGGTCCTGATCTCTTTTGATCTCCTCTATCAGCGATATTGATGGCTTCAAGGGATCGCAGAGCCGATATCTCCATTATCATCGTCACTCTCAATGTCTTCGTGGATCCAGCCCATGACCGATCTGTCCGCATTCCCCATCACCCGCAAATGGCCTGCCCAGTACCCTGAGTGGATTCAGCTGTACTCCTTGCCGACCCCTAACGGCGTCAAGGTTTCGATCATGCTCGAAGAGATCGGCCTGCCGTACGAGCCTCACCGGGTAGGCTTCGACACCAACGACCAGATGTCCCCGGAATTTCTTTCTCTGAATCCCAACAACAAGATCCCGGCGATCCTCGACCCCCACGGTCCCGACGACCGGCCGCTGGCCTTGTTCGAGTCGGGAGCGATCCTGATCTACCTGGCCGACAAGAGCGGGCAACTGCTGGCCCAGGAATCGGCGGCGCGCTACGAGACGATTCAGTGGCTGATGTTTCAGATGGGCGGCATCGGTCCGATGTTCGGCCAGCTCGGTTTTTTCAACAAGTTCGCCGGCAAGGACTACGAGGACAAGCGTCCCCGTGACCGTTACGTCGAGGAGAGCAAGCGCCTGCTCAAGGTGCTCGACGGCCGGCTCGAAGGGCGCGACTGGATCATGGGCGAGCGCTATACCATCGCCGATATCGCCACCTTCCCGTGGGTGCGCAACCTGATCGGTTTCTATGAAGCCGGCGATCTGGTGGGCATCGAGAATTTCCCTAACGTCACGCGGGTGCTGGAACGCTTCTTGGCGCGGCCGGCGGTGGTGCGCGGGTTGCAGATCCCCAACCCGGTCGCTGGTTGAACACATTCCTTGTAGGAGCTGGCAAGCCAGCTCCTACAAGGGCGTGGTGTTTTCAGGGCGCGCCAAAAAACGGCCGGATCCCGTGATCGCGCAAATACCGTTCGATCACTTTCGGGTCCGAGCAGGTCTCGGCAATCGCTACATAGGTATCGGGGCGCAACAGATAAAAGCCGTTGCGCCCCAGGCCCGCCGCTTCGAACGCCGGTCGCCAGGCGAACACATGCAGCGGCAGATGGTGCTCGTGGCACCAGGCGATCATCTCGTCGCTGGTGTCGCCGTAGACATGCACCTGCCAGGTCAGGCATTTGAGCGATTCAAAATTATCCCCCTCGCCGTCATGGGCCCAGGGCAGGCGATCACCGCCATGCACGTGCCCGGCCACGCCTGTGCTCAATGGCATGCCCCGATAGTTCAGGGTGATCTGCGACACCGTGCGGAACAGGAACTGGCGGGAGGTTTCGAACGAGGTCATTTTCGGTATCAGGAACGGGGCCAGGCGTGTACGCAACAAATCGGCAATCGGCCCGTCGGCGGTGACGAAGGTGAAGACCCGGTCGGTGGTGGCCACCAGTTTGCGGGCGAAGGCGATGCGCTCGGTTTCATAGCTGTCGAGCAATCCGGCCTCGGCGCCGCCGCTCAACACGGCCGCGAGTTTCCAGGCCAGGTTGATGGCGTCGCCAATCCCGGTGTTCATGCCCTGGCCGCCCGCCGGGCTGTGCACGTGTGCGGCATCACCGAGCAAAAACGCCCGGCCGTGGCGAAAGTGATCCGCCACCCGGTGATGCACGCGGTAAGTCGAGAACCAGTTCAGTTGCTCGATCTTCACCTTCATATGCTCGATGGCCCGGCTGCTGACGTCCTCGAAGCAAAGGGTCTCGGCGTGTTCGGCACGCTCGTCGCGCACGGTGCCGATCAAGCGCGCGCGACCGCTGCCTGCCAGCGGGAACACTGCGAGGAAGTCCGCCTCGTCGAGATCGACATGCAGTTCGCCGTTGAACGCCGGGCCGCTGCCCTGCACGTCGGCGACGTAGAAAATCTGCTGGTAGGTGCCACCGGGAAATCCAGTGTCCAGGGCCTTGCGCACGATCGAGCGGGCGCCGTCGCACCCGGCCAGGTAACAGGCCTGGCAGATTTCCTGCTGGCCGTCGGGCAGATGCAGCGTGGCCGTGATGCCGTCTGCGGTTTGCTCGAAGCTTGCCAGATCGGTGTTGCGTTCCACCGAGATGCCGAAGGCTTGCAGGCGCTCGATCAGCAGCCGTTCGTGTTCGTCCTGCGGGAAAATCTCGAGGAACGAGTAAGGCGTCAGCCCCTCGCCAACCTGGGTCAGTGGCAAGTGCGCCACGGGTTCACCCTTGACCCAGAAGTTGGCGGCCGCCACCCGGTGGCCGTTTTGCACAACCGCGTCGGCAAGGTCGAGCTGGCGATACAGTTCCAGTGTCCGCGCCTGGACGGCCAGCGCCCGGGACGTGGTGCCGGGCGCCGAGGCCTTGTCGACAATCCGCACGCGAACCCCCAGTTTGCAGAGCCACAACGCCAGGACCAGCCCGGTCGGGCCGGCGCCGATGATCAACACGTCGCTTCTGTGCATGAGCCTGTCCTCCTCGCTGGGTAGGACAAGTATGGACTATGGACGACTCGGCCCTGTAGGAGCGAGCTTGCTCGCGATGGACTAATGGGCGCCGCGTTAATCCTAAAAGTACGCGTTATCGTTGACGTCCATCGCGAGCAAGCTCGCTCCTACAGGTACAGAGGCACAGGTACAGGGCAGAGGGACCTCAATTAGAAGTCGATGGTCCCCGACAACTTCGCCGTGCGCGGTTCGCCCTGGGTCAGGTAACCACCCTGGGCCGATTCCCAGTAGCTCTTGTTGGCGACGTTTTCCACGTTAAAACGCAGGGTCACGTCTTTTTCCTGGACCTTGAAGGCGTAACGCGCGCCGGCATCGAAGCGGTTCCAGGTCGGCAGGCTGAGGTTGTTCGCCGCGTCGGCGTATTGGCCGCCGGTGCGCAACATGCGTCCGTTCAGGGCTACGCCGGGCAGGCCCGGTACGTCCCAGTCCACGCTGGCATTGAACTGGAAGCTCGGCACACCGATGGCCTGATTGCCGTCGTTGAGGCCGCCCTGGGTTTTCTTCAGCTCGGTGTCCATCACGGTCAGGCCGCTGAGCAAGCGCAGGCCGTCGATGGGTTCGCCGAACACATTGAGTTCCACCCCCTTGTTGACCTGCTCACCGTCATGAATGAACACGGCGGTGGTGTCGTCGATGACCTGGGTGTAGCCGTCAGCCGGTTGTTCGATGCGATACACGCCCAGGGTCGCACCGTAGGTGCCCATGTCGACTTTGACACCCGCTTCAACCTGTTTGGAACGCGACGGGGCAAAGACTTCATTGCCGTTGACCACGACCCGTGAGCCGGAGGTCGTCGGAGCCGTCGGCCCTTGCGCCAGGCCCTCGATCCGGTTGGCGTAGAACGACACGTGATCCCACGGCTTGAACACGATGCCGTACACCGGCGTAGTGATCGACTTGTCGTAGTTGGAGGTGCGGTTCTGCGTGTTGTAGTCGTAGCCTTGCACGACCAGTTGCTGACGGCGCACGCCCAGGGTGACCAGCAGGCGATCATCGATGAAGCCCAGGGTGTCGGACACGGCGACGCTGCGCATGAAGGTTTTGCCGGTGATGCCCGGATCGCCCAGGTCGCCACCGGAGAAGCCGCCCTTTGGTGCCGGAACGTCGATCGGGTGGTAGATGTTGTTCGGGTATTGGGTCAGGTCGAAATCGAAGGCGTTGCGCTGTTGGGTCCAGATCCCGGCCAGGCCGAAGTTGAGTTTATGGGTCACAGGGCCCGTGGCGAAGCGGCCGTTGAGGCCGGCCATGGCGCTGGTGTTGTCTTCATCGTGGGGAATGAACGAACCGCTGGTCACCGAGCTGCCGTCGTTGCCCACCAGCGTGGTGGAGTCGTAGTTGCCGACTTCGCGGCTGTGCTTGGCGCCGGCAGCGGCGTAGGCGGTCCAGCTGTCGTTCAGGTCGTACTCGGCGCGCAGCATGCCGAAGGTGTCTTCGATCTCGCTGAAACCCCACTTCTGCGCGTAGTTGGTGTCGGCAGAGGGGGCATCGGGGATGTGCGTGGCGTCGCCAAGGTTGACCGAACTGCGCCCGCCGTTGACGCGTTCCTTCGAATAGATGAAATCACCGGACAGGCGTAGCGCATCGCCGCGGTAGTCGAGGCCGAGGGCGAACAGTTTCGAGCGCTGGTTCTCGTCGTCGATGGCGGTGTCGCCTTCGCGTTGGGACAGGTTGAGGCGGGCGCCGAAGCGGTTGTCCTCGCCAAAGCGCTGACCGATGTCCAGGTGTTCGCCGATGCGCCCGTCGTCGCTGATGTCGGTGGTGAAGCGTCGCAGTGGCACGTCACCGGCGCGCTTGGGTTGCACGTTGACGCCGCCACCGATGCCGGAGCCGGTCGGGGTGACTCCGTTGATGAAGGCGTTCGGCCCCTTGAAGACTTCCACGCGCTCCAGGGCATCGGTGGAAATGATCTGCCGCGGCAGGATGCCGTACAGGCCGTTGAAGGAAATATCATCGCCGTTGAGCGGCAGGCCGCGAATCATGAAGGTCTGCGCCTGGTTGGAAAAACCGGAAGCCTGACGCACCGACGAATCGTTGAGCAGCACGTCGCCGACGGTTTCGGCTTGCTGGTCGCGGATCAACTCTTCGGTATAGGAGGTCATGGTGAACGGAACGTCCATGATGTCCTGGTTGCCCAGGATTCCCAGTTGAGCGCCGCGTGCGACCTGACCGCCGGCGTACACCGGGGGCAGGTCGGAGGGAGTCGGGGCCTGGGCGTTGACATTGACGTCGCCGAGCACCAGCGGTTTTCCCTGGTTCTGTGTTGTTTCGTCCGTGGCGGCATGGGCCGTCAGGGACAAGGAGCAAAACAGGGCGGCTAGCGTAGGACGAAAAGGCACGCGGAGTCGGGCTGGAGTGGTCATGGTTCGTTCCTGGGCGGCGCGCGGCCGATTGGAAAAAGGGGCTGCGCGGGAACTCCTTGCGCAAATACGACTCCAGGTGCAAATGGTAGTTGTTCTCTTTAACGTTGTGCAATGCGTTTTTGTGCAAGGTACGCAGGCATTTTCTGCAAGCGCAGAGGTCGGATGTCGGTGATTCAGGGCCGTTTTAGCGGCCTATAAAGGCAAGTGGTGGTCACGGCCGTAGCCTGTGCCATGCCATTGCTCGTATGGTTACGCCGGACCAATGGACCAGATGGAACGACATGCAAGCCAATCGATTGATCTCAAGCATCGCCGCTTTGTTGCTACTGGCCGGTTGCGGCAGCCAGCGGACGCAGGAACAGGCAACGCGCAGTCCGGCCCAGGTGCAGGCCGAGATTGTGCGTTTGCTGCCGGCGAAAGCCGCCGATCCCCAGGGTTGGGCCAGGGATATCCAGGTGGCGTTTACCGCGCAGGACCTCTCGCCGACCACGCAAAACCTGTGTTCGGTGCTGGCCGTGACCGAGCAGGAGTCGACCTTTCAGGTCGATCCGAGCGTCCCCGGCCTGGGCAAGATCGCCCGCGACGAAATTGACCGTCGCGCCGCCAGCGCACACATCCCCGGCCTGCTGGTGAGCGGTGCGCTGAAGCTCGATTCGCCCAACGGCAAAAGCTACAGCGACCGCCTGAATGCCGCGCGCAGCGAAAAGGAGCTGAGCGCCATTTTCGACGATTTCATTGGCATGGCCCCGATGGGCAAGACCCTGTTCGGCGGCTTCAACCCGGTGCATACCGGCGGGCCGATGCAGGTCAGCATCGATTTTGCCGAGCAGCAGGCCAAGGGCTACCCGTACCCGGTGCAGGGCTCGATTCGACATGAGGTGTTCACCCGCCGCGGCGGCATGTATTTCGGCATCGCGCATCTGCTCGGCTATCCGGCGAGCTACCCACAACCGCTGTACCGCTTTGCGGACTTCAACGCGGGTTGGTACGCCAGCCGCAACGCCGCGTTTCAGAACGCGGTGAGCCGGGCTTCGGGGATACCGTTGGCGCTGGATGGCGACCTGGTGCGCCACGGCTCGATCATGCCCGGCACCACGGAACTGGCCGTGCGTACCCTTGGCAGGCAACTGGACATGCGCAACCCGACGATCCGCGAGCAACTGGAGGAGGGCAATACCCTGGCGTTCGAAGACAGCAAACTCTATCGACGGGTTTTCGAGCTGGCCGAACGGGCCGAAGGCCGGCCATTGCCCCGTGAAGTGTTGCCCGGCATCGTGCTGAAAAGCCCGAAGATCACCCGCAAACTCACCACCGCGTGGTTCGCCAAACGGGTCGATGAGCGTTACCAGCGCTGCATGGCGCGGGCAGGGAAGTAATCACGGCGAAAAAAAGGTTGTCCACGCAATCCCGGGAAACTGTAGGAGCCGGCTTGCTGGCGATGGACTCCAGTGCGCCGCGTTTGTCCGGATCATGCGCGTTATCGTTGACGACCATCGCTGGCGAGCCAGCTCCTACAAGGGATCGTGTTCCAGTCGAAATGATGTGAACGCCAAACTGTAGGAGCCGGCTTGCTGGCGATGGACTCCAGTGCGCCGCGTTTATCCGGTTCATACGCGTTATCGTTGACGACCATCGCTGGCGAGCCAGCTCCTACAGGGACCGTGTTCCAGTCGAAATGATGTGAACGCCAAACTGTAGGAGCCGGCTTGCTGGCGATGGACGCAAGTGCGCCGCGTGTATCCGGTTCATGCGCGTTATCGTTGACGACCATCGCTGGTGAGCCAGCTCCTACAGGGATCGTGTTCCAGTCGAAATGATGTGAACGCCAAACTGTAGGAGCCGGCTTGCCGGCGATGGACTCAAGTGCGCCGCGTTTATCCGGTTTACCGCGTCATCGTTGACGACCATCGCCAGCAAGCCGGCTCCTACAAGGGGCCATGTCCACGCTGAAAATGAAGTGACCTCCAAACCAGTGTAAGCCCCAAAAAAAAAGCATAAAAAAACCCGGCGGGTGAGGCCGGGTTTTCGTCGAGTCCTGCTGTGAAGCACTGCATTCAGACAGCGCGGCTTTCGATCAGACGGTCGGAACCACCTTCAGCAACGCGGTTCTGCAGCAGTTTGTCGGAACCACCTTCAGCAACGCGGTTCTGCAGCAGTTTGTCGGAACCACCTTCAGCAACGCGGTTCTGCAGCAGTTTGTCGGAACCACCTTCAGCAACGCGGTTCTGCAGCAGTTTGTCAGAGCCGCCTTCAGCAACGCGGTTCTGCAGCAGTTTGTCAGAGCCACCTTCAGCGACGCGGTTCTGCAGCAGTTTGTCAGAGCCACCTTCAGCAACACGATTCTGCATCAGCTTGTCGGAGCCATCCGCAGCGACGCGGTTTTCGATCAGGCGGTCGGAACCACCCTCGGCCACACGGCTTTCAATCAGACGATCCGAGCCGCCTTCAGCGACCACAGGTTGAGCGGAGGTAGCGGCGAAAGCGTTGACTGCGAAAACCGAGAAAGCGATGCTGAGGAGGGTTTGGCGTTTCATGATGGTGTGCTCCGGGGTGCTTATGGGTTGGTATGGAGCTGATGTTACGCCGGGGAATTTTTAAGAGAACTTCATTGAAGTGATGGTGAACATCGATGGCAATGATAGGACCGGCGGCATGCCTCTTGTGGGCGTGATGGTGCGATCGTCGGATGGTCGCTGTGTGGCAGGTGGCGGCTTCTACACTGGATAGCTGGCGTGTTCCTGTGCCGAGACGCTTGATGAGGTGTGTAAGGAGACGATCATGTACCAGCTCTACGGCCATCAGAACTCCGGGGCCGCGGCCATCGAGGCCGCTCTTGAACTCTGTGATGTCGCTTATCGCTTCATCGATGTGGATACGTCTGCAGAGGCGGCCCATGCGCTGGAGAAACTCAACCCGCTCAAGCAGATTCCGACCTTGCAGCTGCCCGATGGCAGCGTCCTGACCGAGAGCGCGGCGATCCTGATTCATCTCGCGCTGACGTTTCCCGCGTCGGGGTTGTTGCCGCAGGATCCGGCCGAGCGCGACCAGGCCATTCGCGCCATGGCTTACATCGTCAGCAATTGCTATGCGGCCATCGGCATCATCGATTACCCCGAGCGCTGGCTGGCCGAGGCGGATGAATCATCCAGGCAGAACCTCATGGAGGGAGCCCGCCGACGCCTGCACTGGAGTTGGGAGGTGTTCGCCGATCAGTTCTCGGGCGAGTTGTATCTGGGCAGCGAGAGGCCCGGGGCCCTGGATGTGCTGACGGCGGTGGTCTCGCGATGGGCGGGCAGTCGGGAACATTTGCGCACTGCGCGGCCCGGGTTTTTCGCCTGGCTGGAACGCATCGACCGCCACCCGGCACTGGCGCCGGTGTTCGCCCGGCATTGGCCAGCCTGAACACACTGAAACCCAAATGTGGGAGCGAGCCCTGTTGTGAGGGGGCTTGTCGTAACGCCGCACCGCCCCGTTTGAGTGCGTAGCACTCACAAGATCTTTGGTGCATCAGAGATTTTGGGGCTGCTTCGCAACCCAACGGGGGCAAGCCCCCTCGCCACAGCTCGCTCCTACAGGGGATCTTCGGCGTGTCGTCTTACTCCCCGCGAATGTACTGCTCCAGCTGCTTGATCAGCTCCGCCTGTTCGGCAATCGCTTCCTTGACCAGGTCACCGATCGACAGCAGGCCGATCAGCTTGCCACCTTCCACCACCGGCAAGTGACGCAGGCGCCTGTCGGACATGATGCCCAGGCAGGTGTCCACGGTTTGATGGGTGTCGACGGTGATCACCGGTGACACCATGATGTCGCGCACCGGCGTGCCCACCGAAGAGCGGCCGTGCAGCACGAGTTTGCGTGCATAGTCCCGTTCGCTGATGATGCCCAGCACTTCATCGTTCTCCACCACCAACAAGGCGCCGACGTTTTTCTCGGCCATCTTCATCAGCGCTTCGAGCACCATGTGATCGGGTTTGATCTGGTGCACTTCCTGATTTTTCTGATCTTTGAGCTTGAGCAGTTGGGCGACGGTTTTCATGGTGGTTACTCGGGTGTTGTCGTTGTTCTTGAAGAATCGTAGACGCAGGCGTTCAGGGCAAGGGCGAAAGCGGCAGATAACACGCAAAAAACGTCATTTGGCGGTTTTTCTTCGGTAAACCTCACATTTCCGGCCAGCACCCTCCCACAGGGGCTGCCTGATAGGTCTGCTATCCCTGCCGATGACGGGTAGAATCACCCTCTGAATCAGTTTCGAGGTTTGCAGTGGTGGATTTACAGCAGGGCTTCGTCCTGACCCGGCATTGGCGCGACACCCCGGCCGGTACGGAAGTCGAGTTCTGGCTGGCGACCGACAGCGGTCCCCGGCGCATCCGCCTGCCTCACCAACCGTCGGTGGCGTTCATCCCTGCTGAGCAGCGTCAGGCGGCCGAAAGCGTTTTGCATGACGAGAAGAACGTCGAGCTCAAGCCCCTGGCCCTGCAGGATTTCGAACATCGCCCGGTCCTCGGCCTCTACTGCCAGCAACATGGCCAGTTGATGCGCCTGGAAACCACGCTGCGCCGGGCCGGTGTCGAAGTGTTCGAAGCCGACGTGCGCCCGCCGGAACGTTACATGATGGAGCGCTTCATCACCGCGCCGGTGCGTTTCAGCGGCACGCCGAATGCCGAGGGCCTGCTGCTCGACGCACAGATGAAGCCCGATCCCGACTACCGGCCGAGCCTGAAGCTGGTGTCCCTGGACATCGAGACCACCGCCCGGGGCGAGCTGTATTCCATCGCCTTGGAAGGCTGCGGCGAGCGTCAGGTGTACATGCTCGGTCCGCCCAATGGCGACGATAGCCAGGTGGACTTCCAGCTCGAATACTGCGATTCGCGCACGCTGTTGCTGAAAAGACTCAACGAATGGTTCGCCCGCTTCGACCCCGACGCAATCATCGGCTGGAACGTCGTGCAGTTCGACTTGCGCGTGCTGCATGAGCACGCCCGACGCTTGGCGGTGCCCTTGAAACTGGGGCGTGGCGGCGAGGAAATGCAGTGGCGCGAACACGGCAACGGCAACCACTACTTCGCATCTGCCGCTGGCCGCCTGATCATCGACGGTATCGAGTCCCTGCGCTCGGCGACGTGGAGCTTCCCCTCGTTCAGCCTGGAAAACGTCGCGCAAACCCTGCTCGGCGAGGGCAAGTCCATCGACAACCCGTACCAGCGCATGGACGAAATCAATCGCATGTTCGCCGAGGACAAGCCGGCGCTGGCCAAGTACAACCTCAAGGACTGCGAACTGGTCACGCGGATCTTCGCCAAGACCGAGTTGCTGACCTTCCTGCTGGAGCGGGCCAGCGTCACCGGTTTGCCGGCCGATCGCATGGGCGGTTCGGTGGCGGCCTTCACTCACTTATACATGCCGCTGATGCACCGCCAGGGTTTTGTTGCGCCCAACCTCGGTGGCAAGCCTCCCCAAGCCAGCCCGGGCGGTTTTGTCATGGATTCGCAACCGGGGCTGTACGAGTCGGTGCTGGTGCTCGACTACAAAAGCCTCTACCCGTCGATCATCCGCACCTTCCTGATCGACCCCGTGGGGCTGATCGAAGGGCTCAAGCACCCGGACGACAGCGAGTCCGTGCCGGGCTTTCGTGGCGCGCGTTTTTCTCGCACCCGCCACTGCCTGCCGTCAATCGTCGCCCGGGTGGCCGAAGGACGGGAAACCGCCAAGCGTGAACACAACGCACCGCTGTCCCAGGCGCTGAAAATCATCATGAACGCCTTCTACGGCGTGCTCGGCTCCAGCGGTTGTCGCTTCTTCGACACGCGCCTGGCGTCGTCCATCACCTTGCGCGGGCACGAGATCATGCTGCGCACCCGGCAGTTGATCGAAGCCCAGGGCCATGCGGTGATTTACGGCGACACCGATTCGACCTTCGTCTGGCTGCGTCGCGCCCACGGCCAGCAGGAGGCGGCGCAGATCGGCCACGCGCTGGTGGCGCACGTCAATCAATGGTGGCGCGAGCATGTGCAGCAGGAGTACGGCTTGCAGAGCGTTCTCGAACTGCAGTTCGAAACCCACTACAAGCGCTTTCTGATGCCGACCATTCGCGGCGCCGAAGAGGGCAGTAAAAAGCGCTACGCCGGCCTGGTGACCCGCGCCGATGGCAGCGACGAGATGGTCTACAAAGGCCTGGAAACCGTGCGCACCGACTGGTCGCTGCTGGCCCGGCAGTTCCAGCAGGAGCTGTACTCGCGGATCTTCCTGCGCAAGCCCTATCAGGATTATGTGCGTGACTATGTGCGCAAGACCCTGGCCGGCGAGTTCGATGACCGGTTGATCTACCGCAAGCGCCTGCGCCGCAGCCTCGATGACTATGAGCGTAACGTGCCGCCCCATGTGCGTGCGGCGCGCCTGGCCGACGAGTACAACGACCGCCAGGGTCGCCCGCGGCAATACCAGAACGGCGGCTGGATCAGCTACGTGATCACCGTCGCCGGACCCGAACCGCTGGAAGTGCGCAGCGCGCCCATCGATTACGACCACTACATCACCCGGCAGCTGCAACCGGTGGCGGACGCGATCCTGCCGTTTGTCGACGACGACTTCTCAACCCTGGTTGGGGGGCAACTGGGCCTGTTTTGAGTCCATCAGCGACAAGGTCCAGTCATCCAGGATGCCGTGGAAGTATTGGTTCAGGGCTTGCTGGAAAGGGCTGTCGGCGACCGCGACCTGGGCAAACAGGGTCATCGAGGAGTGAAACTTCAGGTCGTCGGGGTGACCGAAAATCCCGGCCACCGAGCGCCCCCGGATGTTCAGCACTTCCTGGGTACAGGTGCGCAGGCGGGCGCCCAGCAAAGGATGCTCAAGGTAGGCCAGGGCCTCTTCGCGCGAGCGGATGGCAAAGCGGCGCGACATCTCGCTGTCGCCGAGCCCGGCAAACTGCGGAAAAATGAACCACATCCAGTGACTGCGCTTGTGTCCATTGTTCAGCTCGGTCTGGACCCGGTCGAATACCGGGTCCTGAGCCTGGAGAAAGCGTTGCAGATTGAACGGGTCCAGGTGGTCGCTGCTTCTCATGGCGAAGCTCTCTGACAGACTGCGTTGGCTCAGACCATCGCCAGCCGCTGTTTGCGTTGTGGCGCATGAAACGCCTGGTCCAGCGCCTCCAGATCCCCGGGTTCAAGCCGCAACGTGGCGGCTTGGGCGTTGAGCTGCACATGCTCGGGGCGGACCGCTTTGGGGATGGCGATCACGTCGTCCTGACGCAGTATCCAGGCCAGCGCCACCTGTGCCGGTGTGACGCCATGGCGGGCGGCCACTTGCTTGAGCGTGGCATTGGCGAGCATTTTGCCGCCCTGACCGATCGGGCAGTATGCCATGACCGGCAGCGGCTGCTGCTGGCTCCAGGGTAACAAGTCAAATTCTATGCCGCGCTGCTCCAGATTGTAGAGCACCTGATTGGTGGCGCAGGCCGGGGTGCCCAGTTCCAGCAAATCATCGAGGTCGAAATTGGACACGCCCCAACGGCCGATCTTGCCGTCTTCGCGCAGACGCTCGAAGGCGTCGACGGTTTCCGCAAGCGGATACTGGCCGCGCCAATGCAACAGATACAGATCGATGTGATCGGTACCCAGCCTGCGCAGGCTGCGCTCGCACGCCTCGGGAATGCCCTGGCGGCTGGCGTTGTGCGGGTACACCTTGCTGACCACGAAGACGTTGTCGCGCTGGCCGGCGATGGCATCGCGGACCACTTCCTCGGCGCCGCCTTCGGCGTACATTTCGGCGGTGTCGATCAGGGTCATGCCCAGTTCGATGCCCAGGCGCAGTGCCGCGACTTCCTGCGCGTGTCGTGAGCGGTCTTCGCCCATCTGCCAGGTGCCCTGGCCAATGACAGGCACTGTGGCGCCAGCCAATTCAAGTGTGCGCATGCAAACCTCCCTGATGAATGCCGATGGTTATTTCAGTGGGCAGCAGAATAGTCCATCGGTTCCCCGCAGGCTGCGAACCTTGAGGCGGACCTTGCCGGTGATCGATTGCCTTGTGCCGATACCGCACTTTTTCCAAATGTCCGGCTCTATCCATGGCAGCCTGCGGCGATCCCCACCGTCGGCCCATGCCCAAGTCCAAGACCCCATGGCTCGAGTTTTACCTGCGATCAACTCAATATTCCGCCGTCACTGCCTGCTGCTGGCAGGTCTGTCGATGTTCTTCGTCACCGGTTGCAGCCAGCAGCAGGGCGGCGACATCTTCACCCAGATGCGCGAAGGCAACCCCCGGGAGTTCCTGCAAACCAGTGTCGACCGCATGGCCACCCTGACCATGCGCGACAACCTCGACAGCCTTTACCTGCTCATGGGCAAGCTGTACCTGCGCAACCCCGACGAGCTGAAAAAGTCCGGTTTCCTCGATGCCCGCACGGCCGGCAAGCAAGTGCGCATGGCCATCGAACAGCAGGAGCCGTTACCGACCCTGGGCGGCAAAAAGGACCTGGCGGCCCTGCGCTTCGCCATGAGTCCGGAATTTCTGGGTGATCGGGTCGGAGCGTTCATCTATGCCATCGGCAGCATGCTGGTGACCGCCCACGGCAACCGCACCGAGTTCTACATGACCGATACGATCAATCCGGTGTTCGTCAGCAATGCCGCGCGCAACATCGAGATCGCCACCTGGATCCTCAGCCAGCGCCAAAACAGGGAAGGCCAGCCCTTGCTGTTTTCCAACGAAATCTCGGAGGAGGGCAGCAACCTGAGCTTTGCCGTCGAGTTCGGCAAGATCGTCGCCCGCCTGGACCTGCTGACCCAGATGCTCGACGAGCGCTACCGGCGCATCGGCCTGAATTATGCGCAGAGCCTGCTGTTCCTGAATTTCCTGCCGGTGCAGTGAGTTCAGGGCATAAAGATAGATCGTATCGATATAACTGGTTATAAGAAATATCGCTATGCTGCGGGCCAGATTTTCCCTGCGATCGTTGTGGACGTATTCATGGATTTAGTGAACATCGGGTTGGTCGTTGCCGGATTGGTGGTGGGTTTTATCGTCGGCATGACTGGCGTGGGTGGCGGGTCATTGATGACCCCGATCCTGCTGTGGTTCGGCATCAACCCGGCGACCGCGGTCGGTACCGACCTGCTGTACGCTGCCATCACCAAATCCAGCGGCGTGCTGGTGCACCGCAAGAACAACAACATCGACTGGGCGATTACCGGCTGGCTGACCCTTGGCAGCGTGCCCGCGGTGGCGCTGACGTTGTGGTTCCTGAGCAGCTTGCACTCCAGCCCCGATGCAATGAACGCGATCATCAAGCAGGCTCTCGGCTTTGTGTTGTTCGCCACGGCGCTGGCGATTCTGTTCAAGAAACGTCTGCTGGATTTCGCCCACAAACGTGCGGGCGGCAACTACAACCCCAGCGGCTCGCGCCTCAATGTCCTGACGGTCATCACTGGCCTGGTCCTCGGCACCATGGTC
This sequence comes from Pseudomonas sp. S2_H10, assembly GCF_054668285.1. Lineage (NCBI taxonomy): Bacteria > Pseudomonadati > Pseudomonadota > Gammaproteobacteria > Pseudomonadales > Pseudomonadaceae > Pseudomonas > Pseudomonas sp. S2_H10. The sequence continues at coordinate 1,593,219 of NZ_CP162754.1, read as the reverse complement.
GCGCTGACGTCCATCGGCGCCGGTGCACTGGGCACCGTGGCCCTGTTCATTCTCTATCCGATGCTGCCGACCCGCCGCCTGGTCGGCACCGAAATCGCCCACGCCGTGCCGCTGACCCTGGTCGCGGGCCTTGGCCATGCGAGCATGGGCAACATGGATTGGCACGTATTGGGTTACTTGCTGGTGGGCTCGTTGCCGGGGATTTACCTGGGCAGCCACCTGACCGGGCGCATCTCCGACGAACTGCTGCGCCCTTGCCTGGCGACCATGCTGTTGTTGATCGGTTACAAGCTGGCGTTCTGATTCCATCCGCCACGCCAGCGTCATTCGCGGGTGAGTATTTCCAACAGATGCCCGTCCGGGTCATCGAAATACACCCGCCGTCCTCCCGCCTGATGATTAGCCCGACCTGTTGCGCAATGACCGCCCTGACCTAAGCTTGGGGCAAGGCGGAAAACATTTGCGGGACGTCAACCGGAACGATCGCCGCGATGCGCAATCATTAGAGCGTGGATATCAAAAAGGAGATGCGCATGCTCATCAGGTCACTGACCCTGGCTACCTTGCTGGCGATTGCCGGCCCATTATTCGCCGCCGATGGCGACTCACCGCTGGACATGGACAAGGGCAGGGCCCGACCTCTGATCGTCATCGCTCCGAGTACTGTTGATCCGGCTTGGGTCAACCTGAAAAAGGCGCTGGATGAGCCGGCCAACCGCAAGGGCTTCACCGACCGCAACATGGTGCTCTACACCGTGCTCAATCTGATGGGCCAGCGCGACGGCAAGGACCTCGGGCCCCAGGACACGGCGGCGCTGATCCGCTCGCTCAAGCTGGGCGCCGGCGCCAAGACCAAGGTGATCCTGGTCGGCAAGGATGGCGAAAAGAAACTTGATCAATCGGACGCCATCAAGCTGGACGAGATTTTCAGCGCGGTCGATCAGTTGCCGGCAGCCGAGAAAGAATTCACGGCGACCGTGGCCGCTCCCGTTACGGAAGCCGAGCCGGCGGTCAAAGGTGCCAAGGGCGCCAAACCTGCAAAACCGGGCAAACCGGCCAAGCCGCCGGAAATGCCGGATGATTGATCCTCAATCTTGTGGCGATGGAACGTTTTTCTGTGGGAGCGAGCTTGCTCGCGATGGCGCCGTAACAGTCGATGTAAATGCTGAATGTCAGGCCGTCATCGCGAGCAAGCTCGCTCCCACAGGTTTCGTGTATCAGATGATCAGTATTAACTTCTAGATGTCGTCTTTTTCTCTGGGAAAGCAAACAAGGCTTACCGAGTAAGGGCACTCAAAACCTGATGAGCGATCTTGACCCGCTCCGCATTCGGATAATTCTTGTTAGCCAGAATCACAATGCCGATGTCCTTCGATGGCACGTACGCCACGTAAGCACCGAAACCACCGGTCGAGCCGGTCTTGTTGATCAGCACGTCCTGCGGCTGCGCTTGTGGCGGGTTCAGCCACTGGACTTCATGCGCCTGCATGGCCATCGGCGTGGAGTTGCCGTCCAGCAAGCGATCCAGTGTGATCGGGTAGCGATACATCTCCCAACCGAGGCCCTGGGTCATGTCGCCGACGGTGTAGTAGCCGCTGTGAGTCAGGGCGATGGCTTGCTGCAACGGCTTTTCCAGAGACGCCGGGTGCATGTTGGCCTCGACGTAAGCGAGCAAGTCAGCGGCACTGGTTTTTACGCCATACGCCTCGGAATCCAGCGCACCCGGAGTGACCCGTACCGGTTTGCCGTCCTTGTTGTAGCCCTGGGCGTAGAGCGCCATCCGGTCCTGCGGAACATGCAGGTAGGTGTGCTTGAGGCCCAGTTTCGGCAGCAGGGTTTTCTCCATCAGTTCATCGAACGGCTGGCCCATGCTGTGGGCGGCGAGGTAGCCGAACAGGCCCAGGCTGGGGTTCGAATACAGTCGGTGACTGCCGGGGGCGTAGAGCGGTTTCCATTGTTGGTAGTAGCCGAGCATTTTGTCGGCCGAATCGGACTCGGCAGGAAATTGCAGGGGCAAACCGCCGGCACTGTAGGTACCCAATTGCAGCACGCTGATGTGGTCGAAGGCACTGCCGCGCAAGGCCGGCAGGACCTGGCTGGCCTTGTCCGACAGCGACAGCTTGCCCGTGGCCTGGGCGTAGGCGGCGAGGGTGGCGGTGAAGGTTTTGCTGACCGAGCCGATCTCGAACAGCGTGTCCTGTGTGACGGGGCTGCCGGTTTCTTTCGAGGCGACACCATAGTTGAAGTAGTGCGCCTGGCCGTTGACGGTGACTGCCACGGCCATGCCTTGAATACCCTCGGCCTGCATCACCGGTTGTACTGCGGCGTTCACAACCGTCTCGATTTGATCCTGCGCCACGCATTGGCCAGCGGCGAGCATCGCCATGCAAGCGGCGATGGTTTTCAGCCTGTCCATGTTGGTTTCATCCGTCGTTGATTCAGTAGCGCGTCATTTTAGGGGCTTAAGCGCCATGCTCCGAGCGCTTTTTAAAATCGGCCGCCAACAGGCGGCCACGCGCAACCGTTGATTCAACGCACCAGGCACGGCCGCTTGTTATCGAACTTCCAGCCAGGAATCAGGAACTGCATTGCCACGCTGTCATCCCGCGCCCCCAGGCCCATGCCTTTGTACAGTTCGTGAGCCTTAGTCAGTTGATCCATGTCCAGCTCGACACCCAGCCCCGGTTTCTGCGGCACCTGCACGCAGCCGTCGACGATTTGCAGCGGGGCCTTGGTCAGGCGCTGGCCGTCCTGCCAGATCCAGTGGGTGTCGATGGCGGTGATTTCGCCCGGCGCGGCCGCCGCGACATGGGTGAACATCGCCAGGGAGATGTCGAAATGATTGTTGGAATGCGAACCCCAGGTCAGGCCCCATTCGTGGCACATCTGCGCCACGCGCACTGAGCCCTGCATGGTCCAGAAATGCGGGTCGGCCAGGGGGATATCGACCGACTGCAACTGGATCGCGTGACCCATCTCCCGCCAGTCGGTGGCGATCATGTTGGTCGCGGTTTTCAGGCCTGTGGCCCGGCGGAACTCGGCCATGACTTCGCGTCCCGAGTAACCGTTTTCCGCGCCGCACGGGTCTTCGGCATAGGCCAGCACGCGGTGCTGATCGCGGCACAGGCGGATGGCTTCTTTCAGTGACCAGGCACCGTTGGGGTCGAGGGTGATGCGCGCATCGGGGAAACGTTCGGCGAGGGCGGTGACCGCTTCGATTTCGGCGTCGCCGCTGAGCACGCCGCCCTTGAGTTTGAAATCCTTGAAACCGTAACGGGCATGGGCTGCCTCGGCCAGGCGCACCACCGCGTCGGCGGTCATGGCTTGCTCATGGCGCACGCGGAACCAGTCGTTGTCGGCGTCCGGTTCGCTGCGGTAGGCGAGGTCGGTTTCGTTGCGGTCACCGACATAAAACAGATAACCCAGCATCTTCACTTCATCGCGCTGCTGACCTTCGCCGAGCAGGGCGGCCACCGGCACGTCCAGGTGCTGGCCGAGCAAGTCGAGCAAGGCGGCTTCCAGGCCGGTGACGGCGTGGATGGTGATGCGCAGGTCGAAGGTCTGCAAACCGCGGCCACCGGCATCGCGGTCGGCGAAGGTCTGGCGTACCTGATTGAGAATCTTCTGATAAGTGCCAATCGGGCTGCCGACCACCAGGCTGCGCGCGTCTTCGAGGGTCTGGCGAATGCGCTCGCCCCCCGGCACTTCGCCGACGCCGGTGTGGCCGGCGTTGTCCTTGAGGATCACGATATTGCGGGTGAAAAACGGGCCGTGGGCGCCGCTCAGGTTGAGCAGCATGCCATCGTGGCCGGCCACCGGAACAATCTGCATGCTGGTGATGATCGGGGCCTTGGCGATTTCTTGTGCGGTCATTTTCTTATCCTTTCAGGCGTGACGTGGCGCAGCTTTGGCCGATTCGACGGCAGGCGCGGATTTGGGGGTGTTGCGGGCGGCGAAGACGATGATGGCGGCGATGATCGAGGTCGCGGCCAGGCCGTAGAGCCCGCCCTGAATGGAGCCGGTGCGTTCTTCCAGCAGACCGAAAGTGGTCGGCGCAACGAAACCACCGAGGTTGCCCACCGAGTTGATCAACGCGATGACGCCAGCGGCAATGCGTGCATCCAGGTAGGCCTGGGGAATCGGCCAGAACAGTGACGAGGCCGATTTGAAGCCCAGCGCGGCAAAGCAGATCGCAACGAAGGCGAACACCGGCCCGCCGGTGGTGGACATGAACATCCCGGTGGCTGCAATCAGCAGCGCGGCGGCAACCCAGGCCTGCTGGTGTTTCCATTTGGCCGACAAGGTTGCGAAGGCGTACATGCCGACAATCGACAGCAACCACGGAATCGAGTTGAACAGCCCGACCTGGACGTCGCTCAGGTCGCCCATCTTCTTGATGATGCTCGGCAGCCAGAACGTCGCGGCGTAGATGGTCAGCTGGATAAAGAAGTAGATCAGGCAGAACAGGATGATCTGGCGATCCTTGAGCAACTTGCCCAGTGATGGCTTGATCGGCGTGGCGGCTTCTCGGGCCAGTTGTTCGTCGTCGATGGCCTTGACCAGCGCGTCCTGCTCTTCGCGGCTCAGCCATTTGGCGTCGTGGGGTTTGGAGTCCAGCCAGAACCAGACGAACACGCACAACCCCACCGAAAACATACCCTCGATGAAGTACATCCACTGCCAACCGTGCATGCCCAGCCCTTCGATTTGCAGGAGCAAGCCGGACAGCGGACCGGAGATCAGCGAGGCCACTGCCGAACCGCTGAGGAAGATGGCGATCGCCTTGCCGCGCTCCACGCCAGGCAACCAGCGGGTGAAGTAGTAGATCACCCCGGGGAAGAACCCGGCTTCGGCCACACCCAGCAGAAAACGCAGAATGTAGAAGTGGGTTTCGTTCTGGATGAATGCCATGCATGCGGCCACCAGGCCCCAGGTCAGCATGATCCGGGTCAGCCAGATGCGCGCGCCGACTTTTTGCAGAAGGATGTTGGAAGGCACTTCGAACAGCGCGTAACCGATGAAGAACAGACCGGCACCCAGGCCATAGGCGGCAGCGCCAATGCCCAGGTCGTGTTCCATGTGGGCGCGGACGAAACCGATGTTCACCCGATCAATGTAATTGACGATGAACATGATGACGAACAGCGGCAAGACGTGACGTTTGACTTTGGCGATGGCGGACTTCAGCGCTGAATCGGCGTCGTCGCGCATCCCGGAGATGGATGTATTCACTGCGTTTTCTCCCACTCGTTATTTTTATGCGGGGTGAAGCTGAGTGCTGCGTTGTTGATAGACATCATACAACTAGATTTTTTCATCGCGCAACCATGCTTATCCAACAAAATGGTGCTTTATAGGGGTGTTTTTATATTTTTGTCAGTGCTGGCTCGCGTGTTTTCGCCTCAAAATTGGCTTGATCTTGAGTGTTGTCATACAAGTTGAGCGAGATTTTTCAGGATTCCCGCCAGGCGCGGTGCTACGATTCGGTAGCCCTGATTGGTGGACAGCCTCATGCAAGAAGACCTCGAAGTACCTGCTCGCAAGCGCAGCCATAACCTGGCCCATGACCTGGTGGAGAAACTGACCCAGCGCATCCTGCTCGGGCAGATGTTGCCCGGCGACAAGTTGCCGTCGGAAAACACCATCGTTCAAGAGCACGGGGTCAGTCGCACGGTGGTGCGTGAGGCGATCTCGAAGTTGCAGGCCTCGGGGCTGGTGGAAACCCGCCATGGCATTGGCACGTTCGTGATCGAGCGTGCGCCGGAGCAGGGGCTGCGCCTGAATGTCGACACGGCGTTGGGGGTGCGCAGCATTCTGGAGTTGCGCATGGGCCTGGAAACCCAGGCGGCCGCGCTGGCGGCAAGCCGTCGCAGCGACCTGCACCTGTTGCAGATGCGTGAAGCGCTGGACGACTATCAAAGCCTGCTGGCCAACAACGACAGCTGCGTCGAAGCCGACCGGCGTTTTCATCTGTTGATCGCCGAAGCCACCGGCAACCTGTGCTTCACCGAGATCATGCAGCACCTGGGCAATGCGATGATTCCGCGCACCCGGGTCAATGCCGCCGAGCGCGGCGCGGTGGATTTGAGCAAGCTGGGTCAGTTGGCCAACCTTGAACACGAGGCGATCCTCAACGCCATCAAGCGCCAGGACCCGGATGCGGCGCGGGCGGCGATGTGGTTGCACCTGACCAACAGCCGTGACCGGTTTGCGCCCAGTTGATGGTCAGGGATACCGCGTTATCGTTCATCGCGGGCAAGCCGCGCTCCCACAGGTTCTGCGGCTGTACTCAAGAACTGCGGCAACCCTAAAACCCTGTGGGAGGACCCGGATGCGGCGCGGGCGGCGATGTGGTTGCACCTGACCAACAGCCGTGACCGCTTTTCGCCCAGTTGATGGTCAGGGATACCGCGTTATCGTTCATCGCGGGCAAGCCGCGCTCCCACAGGTTCTGCGGCTGTACTCAAGAACTGCGGCAACCCTAAAACCCTGTGGGAGGACCCGGATGTGGCGCGGGCGGCGATGTGGTTGCACCTGACCAATAGCCGCGACCGCTTTTCGCCCAGTTGATGGTCAGGGATACCGCGTTATCGTTCATCGCGGGCAAGCCGCGCTCCCACAGGTTCTGCGGCTGTACTCAAGAACTGCGGCAACCCTAAAACCCTGTGGGAGGACCCGGATGTGGCGCGGGCGGCGATGTGGTTGCACCTGACCAATAGCCGCGACCGCTTTTCGCCCAGTTGATGGTCAGGGATACCGCGTTATCGTTCATCGCGGGCAAGCCGCGCTCCCACAGGTTCTGCGGCTGTACTCAAGAACTGCGGCAACCCAAGAATCCTGTGGGAGCGGGCTTGCCCGCGATAGCGCCAGACCTGACAGCGAAAAACCTGAATCAGACCCTGACAGCCTGAACAACCACAATCCGCCGCTCCAGATTCAACGCCAGCACACTCGCCAGCACCACCAGCCCGCCGACCACGATCATCAGCGTCGGCCGCTCGCCGAGCGCGCAGGACGCTATGACCATTGCCGTCGGCGGCGTCAGGTACAGGGTCATCGTCGCCCGGCTCAAATCGACGTGCGCCAGCACATAGGCCCAGGCCAGGTACGCCAGGGCACTGGGGAATACACCCAGGGTGAACACGGCGAGCTGCACGCGCAGCGGCGCCTGGGCGATCTGGTCCACCAGGCCGGGCAGGAAAACCAGCAACAGCGCCGTCCCGGACCACACCGTGTAACACACCAGCGTCAGCCCGTCGTATCGCCCGGTGTGATGTTTTTGCAGGGCGAAGTAGAGACTCCAGGACACCGCCGCCAGCAGGATCAGCAAGCCGTGGGCGTCGATGCTGCCCAGGCCATGATCGCCCGCCACCACAATCACCACGCCGAACAACCCGAGCAGCACGCAACCCCAGCGCCACAGGCTCACCTGATCCTTGAGCACGAAGCGCGCGATCAGCGTGCTGAACAATGGTGTGGTCTGGGCCAGGACGCTCGAGGCGCCAGCGCTGACACCCTGTTGTCCGAAGTTGATCGCCACGTGGTGCAGGCTCACCGCAAAGAAACCCAGGCCGAACATCAGTGGCAGATCGCGCAGGCTCGGCAGGCGTATGCCTTTGAATGCTGCGATCACGGCCATGAACAGCGAAGCCAGGAGGAAGCGCAGGAGCGCCAGGTGCACGGGGTCGTAGGCCAGCAGGCCGATATGAATGCCGGTCGGGGAATAACCCCAGCAGGCCACGACAAAGGAAATGGCCAGGATGATTTTCCAGGGTGAAACGGGGGAGGGCGTGAGCGGCGTCATGGTCGTGCACCTGTGGGCGGATGCAGCGAGTATCAGAAAGCGTACCGTTCACCACAACTGACTTATACTGTGCTGATCGTTCACTATGGGTGATGTATGGAGCTGGCACAGATTCGCATGTTCAAGACCGTGGCCGAGGTCGGCAGCATCGCCCGCGCGGCCGAGCTGTTGCATTGCGTGCCGTCGAACATCACCGCGCGGATCAAGGCCCTGGAGGCCGAACTCGGCGTCGCGCTGTTCCTGCGTGAGGGCCGCGGGCTGCGCATCAGCCCTTCCGGGCAGACCTTCCTGGCCTACGCTTCGAAAATTCTTGCCCTCACCGCCGAAGCCAAGCGCGCGGTTGATCCAGGCTCCGAACCGTCCGGCGCGTTGCGCATCGGCGCCATCGAGTCGTCGGCCACCGGGCGCTTGCCGCGCCTGCTGGCGAAATTCCACAAGCGTTTCCCGCAGGTCGCGCTGGAGCTGACCACCGGCACCTGGGCCCAGTTGCTCGACGACACGCTCAATCACAAGCTCGACGGTGCAATCGTCGCGGTCGACGTCGAGCGTTCGCATCTCAAGCGCACGCCGATGTACCGCGAAGAGTTGCTGCTGATCGCCTCGACTTCCCTCGGGCCGCTGCGCGACGTGACGGACCTGCATGACAAGACCGTTTTCCTTTGGCCCCAAGGCTGTCCGTACCGGGCGGCGATGGAGCACTGGTTATGGCGCAACGGATTGGCACTGCCGATTGTCAGCCTGGCCAGCTATGGCGCGATTGTCGGTTGCGTCAGCGCCGGGGCCGGCGTGGCGCTGGTGACGAAAGGGGTGTTCGATCAATACGCCAAGGGCGCCGGGTGCGTGGCGTTCGAGTTTCCCGAACTGACGGCCATCGAGAGCCTGTTCTACTGGCACGAAAACGCCGGGGTGCACCCGGCGCGTGAGGCGTTCGTGGCGATGCTGCGCGAAGAGTTTGCCTGACGCAGAACCTGTGGGAAACCTGTGGGAGCAAGCTCGCTCCCACAGGTTTTTGTGTGTATTTGACCCCCGGGCCGCCGTAGGCGAAGGCATAACGCATGTTTTTCAGGGTGCCGGTGGGGGCGAGCAGTTCTGGCGCGCTGGGGGGCATGGCGGTGTCGGTCGCAAAAGCCGCGCAGGGTAAACCTTCGGTGGCGAGGTTTATTGACCTGAATCCATGATAGTTCAACAAAGCGATGGCACTCGCGCGAGCCGTAGCGGACTAAACATCAAGGCGGAAGTTTTTCGTCCTCGCTGGCATGGACCGGACATGAAAGAAACGACCCTGCAAGACAGATCGCTGACGGTTTTGCTGGTGCTGGTGAGCGCCGCCTTCATCTGGATCCTGCTGCCGTTTTACGGCGCGGTGTTCTGGGCGGTGATCCTCGGCATCCTCTTTGCGCCGCTGCAGACCCGGTTGCAACTGAAGTTTGGCTGGCAACGCAACCTCACGTCGCTGTGCACGTTGAGCATTTGCCTGGTGATTGCGATTCTGCCGGTGATCATCATCAGCGCCTTGCTGGTTCAGGAAGGCGCGACGCTCTACAAAAGCATCGAGAGCGGCGAACTCGACATTGCCGGGTACGTGTCGCAGTTCAAGCACAGCCTGCCGCCGTATTTCCAGCATCTGCTGGATCGTTTCGGCATGGGCGAGTTGAATGGGCTGCGAGAGAAAATCGTCAAAAGCGCGATGACCGGCGGTCAGGAGCTGGCGGCGCAGGCCTTCATTTTCGGCCAGGGCACCTTCGAGTTCGTCGTCAGTTTTTTCATCATGCTGTACCTGCTGTTTTTCTTCCTGCGCGACGGTGCGGAGCTGGCGCGCAAGGTGCGCCAGGCGGTGCCATTGCAGGAGCAGCAGAAGCGCCGTTTGCAGCTCAAGTTCAATCGTGTGGTACGGGCCACGGTGAAAGGCAACCTGGTGGTGGCGATCACCCAGGGCGCGCTGGGTGGCCTGATTTTCTGGTTTCTGGACATCCACAGCGTGTTGCTCTGGGCGGTGTTGATGGCGTTTCTGTCGCTGCTGCCGGCGGTGGGGGCGGGGATCGTCTGGGTGCCGGTGGCGGTGTTTTTCCTGCTCACCGGGGCAATCTGGCAGGGCGTTGTGCTGGTGTTGTTCGGGGTCTTCGTGATCGGGCTGGTGGACAACCTGCTCAGGCCATTGCTGGTGGGCAAGGACACCAGGATGCCGGACTACATGATCCTGATCTCGACCCTCGGTGGCCTGGCGATTTTCGGCCTGAACGGCTTTGTCATCGGCCCGTTGATCGCGGCCTTGTTCATGTCGAGCTGGGCCATTTTCATTGAAACCAAACCGCGGGTGCAGCTGCCTTAGGCGCTGAGCCTGCCGGACTGCCCGGTGCCGATGCGTTGCGACAGCTCCTTTGCTGCGGGCAGCGAAGTGAGCGGGCCGCTGATCTGCACGCCGTCCTGCACCAGATACCAGCAGGCGAGCATGCCCAGCTCTCTGAGCTGTGCGGGGACGGCGCTGCCGATAACGGACATGATCTGAACCTGGGACATGACAAGTACCTCCATCAATCTGTGGAGCTACTGTAAGGTCCGGGTACCTTGAGGGGTAATCAACGTTTTCAATAGTGGTCATTAATGCCAGCGGGGGCAAACGACCGTTGGTCGGTCAGCTGACCACCTGATCGAGCATATGAACCACTTCCTGCTCGTTGAGCAGGCCCTTGCGCACCAGGTTTTGCGTGAGCAGCGAAAGAAACTTGGCGCTGCGATGGCCTTCCAGGTGCTTGAGTTCGGTCAGTGCGTTGTACACCTTGCTGGAGGTGCACAGACCGACGATGCGGTGCGGGTTTTGCGTTGGCATGTGGTCGTCCTTGTTGTTATCAACCTGTTTTCGACGGACAGCACCGAGCTTGGGCATCTGTCATGACAAAAATATGACCGCTTGATGCCGCACGGCAGAAAACCGGTCGAGTCCATCTTGCCCGCTTTCGCCGCGTGCACTGTCCCGATAGCGACCTTGACGAGATTTATCCAGACCTGCGTCGACAGACGGGCATGAAAAAGGCTCTTCATGCGATCCCTGTAGGAGCCGGCTTGCTGGCGATGGACTCAAACGCGCCGCGTTTATCCTGTTTACACGCGTTATCGTTGACGACCATCGCTGGCAAGCCAGCTCCTACAAGGGACCGCGTCCTGGTCGAAACACGCAAAACCTGTAGGAGCCGGCTTGCTGGCGATGGACTCAAGTGCGCCGCGTTTATCCGGTTTACACGCGTTATCGTTGACGACCATCGCTGGCAAGCCAGCTCCTACAAGGGACCGCGTCCTGGTCGAAACACGCAAAACCTGTAGGAGCCGGCTTGCCGGCGATGGACTCAAGTGCGCCGCGTTTATCCTGTTTACACGCGTTTTCGTTAACGACCATCGCCGGCAAGCCGGCTCCTACAGGTTTTCGGGAATCCGTGACGGACAAAAAAGCCCCGCTGATTCAGCGGGGCTTGATGGGTTCGTTACCAGCGACCGTGTGGTGGGCCGTAGTAGCCGCGTGGCGGGCCGTAGTAACCACGGGGTGGTCCGTAGTAGACCGGGGCCGGACGGTAGTAGATCGGTTGTTGCACGTAGACCGGGGCCGGCTGGTAGTAAACCGGAGGCGGCGGTGCGTAATAAACCGGAGGCGGTGCTGCGTACACCGGTTGCGGTGCGACATAGACCGGGCGGTTGGCGTTGATCAGAGCCGAGCCGACAATGGCCGTACCGACGATTGCGCCAAACACCGCCGGGCCCTGCCAGTAATTGCCACCACCATGGGCTTGCGCCTGTCCTGCGATAGCGAGGGCGCCGATCAGCAAGGCTACTGTGGGGATTTTACGGATCATGATAGTTCCTCGGTTCTTCAGCCCGGCGCCTGTGCCTGCAATAGACCCAGGGATTGTCGCGGGGTTACTTCTAAGACAGCGTTTTTTTGAAAATCGGCACGGCCGTTGGGTAAATTTTGTGTAAGGTCTGTACCGACTTTCTTACCGAGCCGTGTAAGCCCGTGTAATCAGGCTTATATGATCGATCAGAACCCGATGGGGGGCTAATCCCGTCCATCCGAAAAGTGCATTCGAAGGAGCTTGCCCATGCAGATGAACCCCAACAAAGACACCCAGTTGTGCATGTCCCTTTCAGGGCGTCCCGGGAACTTTGGCCTGCGTTTTCACAATCATCTGTATGAACAGCTTGGCCTGAATTTTTACTACAAGGCCTTTGCCAGCCAGGACCTGACGGGCGCCGTTGCCGGCATTCGCGCGCTGCGCATCCGTGGCTGTGGCGTGTCGATGCCGTTCAAGGAAGCCTGCATTGCCCTGGTGGACGAACTCGACGCTTCTGCCGCCGCGATTCAATCGATCAACACCATCGTCAACACCGACGGCCATCTCAAGGCCTACAACACCGATTACATCGCCGTTGCCCAGTTGCTGGAAAAACACCAGGTGCCCAGGGATTCGACCTTTGCCCTGCGCGGCAGCGGTGGCATGGCCAAGGCCGTGGCGAGCGCCTTGCGCGATGGCGGCTATGAAAACGGCCTGATCGTCGCCCGCAACGAACGCGCCGGGCAGGCGCTGGCGCAGTCGCTGGGGTATGAATGGCAGGCGGAGCTGGGCAATCGTCGCCCGCAGATGCTGGTCAACGTCACCCCGATCGGCATGACGGGCGGAGCGGAGGCCGGGCAACTGGCCTTTGAACCTGACGTGATCGAAAAAGCGCAAACCGTGTTCGATGTGGTGGCGATTCCCTCGGAAACGCCACTGATCGTGCGAGCTCGTGCCGAAGGCAAGCGGGTCATCACCGGGCTGGAAGTGATCGCGATCCAGGCGCTGGAGCAATTTGTGCTCTATACCGGTGTGCGGCCGACGGATGAGCAATTCCACAAGGCCGTCGAGTTTGCCCGCAGCTAGGAGGTGTCCATGCATCCAGTCACGGCGAGTTGCGCTACCTGGCCGTCAGCACCCAGCAGTCACCGCAGATCTGCGAGTACCCGGATTCCGGCAAGTATGCGGTGATGGATGACTTCAAGGTGGATGCCGAGGGTAACGCGTCAGGCTTTGTTGCGGTGGCCCGGCAGGCGGATGGGGTGGATTACTGGGATGGTGAGTAGCACGCATTACAAGGTGCCTTACAAACCGCTATCGCGAGCAAGCTCGCTCCCACAGTAATTTGTAAAGGTACATGGCATTTGTGAACGCCATAAAACCCTGTGGGAGCGAGCTTGCTCGCGATGTCGACAGTACATCCAACACCAAAGTAAATGGCGGATCACTTTATTCAAGCCGCGCCAAGCGCTCTTCCAGCGCCGCAATCCGTGCTTCGAGCTCTTCGATCCGTTCCACCGAAACCCCGCTGCTGCCGCGCTCGGAAGGGTTCCCTCGGGCCGCCATGATCGCCTCGATATCCGCCGGATCACCCAAAGCGTGGGTATAACGGTCTTCGCGCTGGCCGGCCTGACGTGGAATCAGCACCGCCAGACCCCGGGCAATCAGGCGTTCGAGTTGATGCACCACCTGTTCGGCGTCTTCGAATTCATGCATGCGGCCGCTGCGGGTCAGCAGTTCATTGACGGTCTGCGGGCCGCGCAGGAACATCAGCCCGGTCAGGATCACCTGCGCCGGCACCAGTTCCAGCGCCTTGTCGACCTTGTGCTCCCAGCGGTCGGCGCGGCTGCCCATCACCAGCCTGGCGAAGCCGCGTCCTTCGAGGGCGCGCAGGCTCTGGCCGACCTGGCCCGGCGTCAGGTTCATCACCGGCTCGCGGCTGGTTTTCTGGTTGCAGGCGATCACCAGGGCATTGAGGGTCAGGGGATAGGTTTCCGGGCTGGTGGCCTGTTTCTCGATCAACGACCCCAGAATGCGGATTTCCGTGCTGTTGAGCCGCGGCTCGTCGAACGTCGTCTCTTGCTCGGTGCTCATGTTCTGCGTCCTTAGCCGATTCATGTTTTTCACTTGCGTAGACGCACTTTGACATCGCCCGTTCGGACTAGGCAAGGCTAACGATTCTGCCGCGCCCGGGCGGCGCCAGACTTCATGCTCAAAGGGGTGTTGCGCCACGCGCGCCCCGCCAAACGAGCAGAAGGCGCCGCGATGGAGTTTGCATTCAGCGACGAACAGGAAATGATCCGCGCATCGGCCGAGGGATTCCTCGCCGATGTCTCGGATTCTGCCGCCGTGCGCGCGGCAATGGTCAGCGAACGGGGGTTCGACGAAGCCCTCTGGCAGCGGTTGTGCCAGGAAATGTACTGGCCGGCCATTCATATCCCCGAAACCTACGGCGGTCTGGGCCTCGGCTATGTCGAGCTGACGATCCTGCTGGAGCAGATGGGCCGGCGTTTGCTGTGCTCGCCATTTTTTGCCACCGCCTGCATGGCCACGCCCGCGCTATTGCTGGCGGCCAATGATGAGCAGAAGCAGCGCTGGTTGCCGTCGATCGCCGACGGCAGCGTGACCGCGACCCTGGCGTTCAGCAGTGCCAATGGCTGGTCCGCCGACGACGTCCAGGCAACGGTGGTGGCGGAGGGCGACGGTTTTGTCCTCCACGGCTCCCTCAAGCATGTGCTCGACGGGCAGGGTGCTGACCTGTTGATCATTGCCGCGCGGCAACCCGGCTCGACCGGTGAAACCGGCATCAGCCTGTTTGCCGTCAGCGCCGAGCGGGCCGGCATCGAGCGGCAGATGCTGCCGACCATGGACCAGACCCGACGCCAGGCGCGGATCCAGCTCAAGGGCCTGTACCTTGAAGCCGACTGCCTGCTGGGAGAATTCGGCAGTGGCTGGCCGCACCTCGAGCGGGTCCTGCAACTGGCCTGCATCGGGCTGGCTGCCGAGCAGACCGGCGGCGCGCAACAGGTGCTCGACCTCAGCGTGGCCTACATGCAGGAACGCCAGCAATTCGGCCGTCCGATTGCCAGCTTCCAGGCCCTCAAGCACCGCGCCGCCGACATGATGCTGCAAGTCGAGTGTGCGCGTTCGGCCAGTTACTACGCCGCGTGCGTGGCCCAGGAAGTCCTCGACCCGCAGGGCGATCCGCAGGTCGCGGCCGAACTGCCGCTGGCGGCGGCGCTGGCCAAGGCGCAGTGCTCGGAAACCTATTTCCACTGCGCCTCCGAATCCATCCAGTTGCACGGCGGTGTCGGTTTCACCTGGGAATACGACCCGCACCTCTACTTCAAGCGCGCCCGCGCCAGCGAGAGCTTCCTCGGGCTACCGGCCTGGCATCGCGAGCGCATTGCTTCGGTGATTCTGGGAGAGCAGCCATGAAAATCAGTTTCAGCGAGCAAGACGAACGCTTCCGCCAGGAAGTCGCCGACTGGATGAGCGCCAACCTCTGCGGCGAATTCGAAGCCCTGCGTTTTCGCGGCGGTCCGGGCGACGAGCACATGTTTCCCGAAGAGCGCAAAGCCTGGGAGCGCAAACTCGCCGAGGGTGGCTGGACTTGCGTCGGCTGGGCGCCGGAGCATGGCGGGCGTGGCCTGTCGATCACCCGGCAAGTGATCTTCCACGAAGAGTATGCCCGCGCTGGCGGCCCCGGTCGCATGGGCCACATCGGCGAAGGCCTGGCCGGGCCGACCATTGCCGCGTTCGGCACGGTCGAGCAGCAACAGCGCTTTTTGCCGGGGATCGTCAGCGGTACGTCGTTCTGGTGCCAGGGCTATTCAGAGCCGGGCGCCGGTTCCGACCTGGCCAACGTCAAGACCCGCGCAACGCTGGATGAAGCCACCGGCAGTTGGATTATCAATGGCCAGAAAGTCTGGACCTCCCTGGCCCACGAATCGGACTGGTGTTTTGTCATCGCCCGCACCGAACCGGGCAGCGTCGGCCATCGCGGCCTGTCGTTCCTGCTGGTGCCGATGGCCCAGGCTGAAATCAGCGTACGCCCGATCGAGCAACTGACCGGCACCTCGGAATTCAACGAAGTGTTCTTCGACGATGCCCGCACCGACGCCGCCAACATCATCGGCGCGCCGGGCGATGGCTGGAAGATCGCCATGGCGCTGCTGGGTTTCGAGCGGGGCGTGTCGACCCTCGGCCAGCAGATGCAGTTTCAGAACGAACTCAACGAAATCATCGCCATTGCCAAGGCCAACGGCGCCGACCGCGATCCGATCCTGCGTCAGCGCCTGGCCGAAGCCTGGAGCGGGCTGCGGATCATGCGCTACAACTCGCTGCGCATGCTCTCGGGTAGCCAGGACGGTTCGCTGCGCAAAGAGGCGACCATCTACAAGCTGTTCTGGTCGACCTGGCACGCCAGCCTCGGCAAGTTGGCGATGGACGTGCTTGGCGCCGAGGCGGAACTGCTCGAAGCCGCGCCTTACCAGTTGACCCGTTTGCAGTCGCTGTACCTGTTCAGCCGCGCCGACACCCTGTACGGCGGCAGCAACGAAATCCAGCGCAACATCATCGCCGAGCGTGCCCTGGGCATGCCCAAAGAGCCGCGTCCGCGCGCCTGAAAGGAGAGAGTTCATGTCTGTACCTCAATATGTTGAAGGTCGCGGCCTGCTGCGCGGCAAGTCGGTGCTGATCACCGCCGCCGCCGGCGCCGGGATCGGTTTTTCCGCCGCCGTGCGCGCCGCCGAAGAAGGTTGCCGCGCGCTGATGATCAGCGATATCCACGAAGGCCGGCTGGCCGAAGCGGTGCTGAAAATCCGCGAAACCACCGGGCTGCAACAGGTCTTCGGCCAGGTCTGCAACGTCGCCGACGAAGCCCAGGTGCAAAACCTGATTGCCTGCGCCGAGCGCGACCTGCAAGGGGTCGATGTGTTGATCAACAACGCCGGTCTCGGCGGCTCGCGCCTGCTGGTGGACATGGCCGACGAAGAGTGGAATCGGGTCATCGACGTGACGCTCACCGGCACCATGCGCATGACCCGCGCCATGCTGCCGAAAATGATGGAGCGGCGTGCTGGAGTCATCGTCAACAATGCCTCGGTGCTGGGCTGGCGCGCGCAGAAAGAACAGGCGCACTACGCCGCCGCCAAGGCCGGCGTGATGGCGCTGACCCGCTGTGCAGCGGTCGAGGCCGCCGACTACGGCATCCGCATCAACGCGGTCAGCCCGAGCATTGCCCTGCACGATTTCCTGCGCAAATCCGCGCCCCAGGCGGTGCTCGATCAACTCGCCGCCAACGAAGCGTTCGGCCGCGCCGCCGAAGTCTGGGAAGTGGCCAACGTGATGATGTTCCTGGCCAGCGACTACAGCTCCTACATGACCGGCGAAGTGTTGTCGGTGTCCAGCCAGAGGGCGTGACCATGCCACGTATTTTCGATACGCCGATGGCCTTGTTCGACGCCGTGGGGCAGGCGCTCGGTGTCAGCGACTGGCTGCTGCTGGATCAGGCCCGAATCAATCTGTTTGCCGACGCCACCGGTGATCACCAGTGGATTCACGTCGATCCGGTCAAGGCCGCCAGCGGTCCGTTTGGCGCCTGCATTGCCCACGGCTATCTGAGCCTGTCACTGGTGAACCTGTTCTTGCCGCAGATCGTCGAGGTCCGTGGCCTGGCCATGGGCGTCAATTACGGCTGCGAGCGGGTGCGCTTCCCTTCGGTGGTGCGCGTCGGTTCGCGGGTGCGCGGCAGTGCGCAATTGACTGCGGTCGAGGAAGTGAAGGGCGGCGTGCAGGTGACCATTCGCGTCAGCGTCGAAATCGACGGCGAGGAACGTCCAGGCTGTGTGGTCGACACCATCAGCCGTTACTACCCAGCCTAAGCCTGTCAGCAGAATTTTCGAGGAATTGAGCATGAAAGAAGCCGTCATCGTTTCGACCGCCCGTACTCCGATCGGCAAGGCCTTTCGCGGAGCCTTCAACGACACCGAAGCCCCACAACTGGGCGGCCACGTGGTGCGCGAAGCCGTGCGTCGTGCCGGCATCGAGCCGGGAGAAGTGGACGACGTGATCATCGGCGCCGCGGCGCAGCAGGGCACCCAGTCGTATAACCTGGGGCGCCTGTGCGCGATTGCCGGTGGCTTGCCGACTTCCGTCGCCGGGATGGCCGTCGAGCGCCAGTGCTCGTCGGGCCTGATGAGCATCGCCATGGCCGCCAAAGGCATCATGTGCGACGAAATCGACATCGCCGTGGCCGGTGGCCTGGAGTCGATTTCCCTGGTGCAGAACAAGCACAAAAACCTGTATCGCAACCAGTCCAGCCTGGTGCTCGACCTCGATCCACACGCTTACATCCCGATGATCGAAACCGCCGAGATCGTCTCCGCGCGTTATGGCATCTCCCGCGACGAGCAGGACGAATACAGCTACCAGAGCCAGCTGCGTACCGCACAAGCCCAGAGCGCCGGGCGCTTCGACCGTGAGCTCGCACCGCTGGCCAGCCGCAAGGCACTGTTCGACAAGGCCACCGGTGAAACCAGTTATGAAACTCTCACCTTGCTGCGCGACGAGTGCAACCGCATCGACACCACCCTCGAGAGCCTGAAGGCGCTGGAGCCGGTATGGCCGGGCGGTCAGTGGAGCGAAAAGGGGCGTTTCATCACTGCCGGCAATGCCTCGCAGTTGTCCGACGGTGCGTCGGCGTCAGTGTTGATGAGCGCGAAAATGGCCGAGAAACGTGGCCTGGAACCGCTGGGCATTTATCGCGGCATGGCGGTCGCCGGCTGCAACTCCGACGAGATGGGCATCGGCCCGATCTACGCCATTCCCAAGCTGCTCAAGCGCCACGGCCTGACCATGGATCATATCGGCCTGTGGGAGTTGAACGAAGCGTTCGCCTGTCAGGTGCTGTACTGCCGCGACACCCTGGGCATTCCGGCCGAGCGTCTGAACGTCAACGGCGGGGCGATTTCCATCGGCCATCCGTTCGGCATGTCCGGGGCGCGGATGGTCGGCCACGCATTGATCGAAGGCCAGCGCCGCGGTCTGCGTTATGTGGTGGTGAGCATGTGCATCGGTGGCGGCATGGGCGCGGCAGCCCTGTTCGAGGTGGTCTGAATGATCAGCGCACAGCAGATTCAGGCGACCATGGCGCGTTATGTCGAGCTGGTGGATGCCGGCGACATCGACGGCATTCTCGCGCTCTACGCCAGTAACGCTACCGTGGAAGACCCGGTCGGCCAGGCGCCGTTGCAGGGCATCGACGCTATCGCGCGTTTCTACCGTGAAGGGTTGGGGGCGATGAACGTCTGCGCCACCCAAACCGGCCCGGTGCGCGCGACGCTCAACGGTTGCGGCGCGATGCCGTTCCGGGTCGACATGGAGTGGGGCGGGCAGCCCTGCTCGCTGCACGTGATCGATGTGATGGAGTTCGATGCCGACGGCAAGATCCGTTCGATGAAAGCCTTCTGGAGTGAAGTCAACGTGACGGCGCGAGGTGCAGCATGAATCTGGAGCAGCGGGTCGCCCGCCTGGAAGCGCTGGAGGACATCCGCCAGCTCAAGCATCGCTACCTCAATGCCTGCGACCTCAAGCAGGTCGAGGTGATTGCCGATTGCTTCGCCGAAGGTGAAGTGCTGATCGATTACGGGCCGCTGGGGATCTTTCGCGAGCGCGACAGTTTTGTCGCGCTGTACCGCGAACTGGCCTGCCATGCGCGGGTGATCGACCTGCATCACGGCGCCAACCCGGAAATCGAAGTGCTGAGCGAGGATCAGGCCCAGGGCCGTTGGGCCCTGTGGTATTTCAATGTGGATGGCGAGAGCGGGGCGACGCGGCAGCTGGGCGGGTTCTATCAGGACCGTTACCAGCGCATCGCCGGCCAATGGAAGATCATCGCCACCTGCTTTACCGCTCACTCGGAAGTAGCGCGTCCCTGAAGCACCTGTGGGAGCTGGCTTGCCAGCGATGGCGACATGTCAGGCAACATCAATGTTGAATGTGCCGGCCTCATCGCCGGCAAGCCAGCTCCCACAGTTTTTGCGGTGAGCCTGGAATTTGCGGACGACCCAATTCACTGTGGGAGCTGGCTTGCCAGCGATGGCGACATGTCAGGCAACATCAATGTTGGATGTGCTGGCCTCATCGCCGGCAAGCCAGCTCCTACAGTTTTTGTGGTGAGCCTGGCATTTGCGGACGACCCGATTCCCTGTGGGCTTGCCAGCGATGGCGGTGTGTCAGGCGACATCTATGCGGGAGGTGCTCAACGCCATATCCGGATTCTGCGTCCGGCCGGTTTCGTAGTAGGCCTTGAGGTTCTCGGTGATCTGCCGCACGACCTTGTTGAAGGCCTTGGCCAACAACCTCTCAAACAGCCTGCCACCGCGCAGGCTGTAGCGCATTTGCAGGGTGATGCGGGTCGCATTGCCTTCGGGTTGCAAGGCGTAGCTGAACGTGGCTTCGCGAAACGGGAAGGGCGAGCCATTGGTGCCTTTATGCAAAAGCAATTCGAAGCCGGTGCCTTCCTGCCATTGCATCACGCTTTCATCCAGATACTGGTCGCCCTTGCGCAGCACTCGGCGACTGGCGCCCACGCCTTCGTGTGCGCCGGGGTGAAAGTGGCAACCGGTGAGCCCCGGCACATAGTGCGGGGCCAGGCTCAGGTCGCGCAGTTTGGCCCACGCCACCTGGGGAGACAGCTCAAGTCGTACGCTGTGGCTGGCAATTGCGGACATGTCGGGGCTCCTGTCATGAATGGGATTGGGCTGCATCGAGAAACGCCGGGCGTTCGCCCGCGCCATGCACCGCGATGTCCGCGCCGCTGACGTAACGGGCCAGTTTCGAGGCCAGGTACAGGCAGGTATCGCCGATGTCTTCCGGATTCGCCAGGCGTTGCAGCGGGATGGTCGCCGCCACCCGGGCAATGCCGGCATCGTCACCATAATGCATGGCTGCCTGCTCGGTGAGAATCAGCCCTGCGGTCACGGCGTTGACTCGCACCTTCGGCGCCCATTCCACCGCCAGTGAGGTGGTCAGGTTCAACAGCCCGGCCTTGGCCGCGCCATAGGCAGCGGTGCCGGGGGAAGGGCGGGTGGCGCTGACGCTGCAGATGTTGATGATCGCGCCGCCGTCGGCTTGGGCCTGCATCACCTGGTTGGCTTGCTGGCACAGGTTCAGCGGCGCGATCAGATTCAGGCGGATGATCGCTTCGCTGAAACGCGGCGAGGCCGTGGCGGCATTGGCATTCGGCGAACCGCCGGCGTTGTTGACCAGCACATCGAGGCGACCGAAGCGCTCGACGATCTTCGTGATCAGGCCTGCGGATTGCTCGACATCGCGCAGGTCACAGGCCACGAACAATGCCTCGCGTCCGCCGCTGGCAGGCAAGGTCTGCGGGGCTTCGCGACCGCAGATCACCACCTCGGCACCGCAGTCGAGAAAGCGCTGAGTGATACCGCGCCCGACGCCTTTGCCGCCGCCTGTGACCAGTACCACTTTGCCGTGAAAGTCCATTGGATCAGCCATTCGAGTTCTCTTTTTGTCGCTCGGGAATGCCTTCGATGCTAGGTCTGCCGACCGTGTAATCCAACGTCCGATGGGACTAGAGACTGTGGGAGCGAGCCTGCTCGCGATGGACGTCAACGATAACGCGCAAAGCCTGATGCCCCGCGGTGTGCTGACGTTTTTCGCGAGCAGGCTCGCTCCTACAGGAGAGGAGGCGTAGTTCAGGAGAGCAGGCGTAGTCTTGTCGGACGATGTTGATTTCCCGGGCCCTCGGAATAATCCGAGCTACAACAACAGGCCGGGAGGACACCTTATGGGCGCTTCAGCGCAAGGGCACTTCGTTACGCTGCCGGATGGTTTGCAGCTGCACTATAAAGACACCGGCGGGAGCGGCGAACCGGTGATTTTCATTCACGGCAGCGGGCCGGGCGCCAGCGGTCACAGCAACTTCAAGCAGAACTACCCGGTGTTCGCCGAGGCCGGTTACCGGGTCATCGTTCCCGACCTGCCGGGCTACGGCGCTTCGGACAAACCCGAGACCCTCTACACCCTGGATTTCTTCGTCGCCGCGCTGAGCGGTCTGCTCGATGCCCTGGACATCCAGCGCTGCGTGCTGGTCGGCAACTCCCTGGGCGGTGCGATCGCGATCAAGCTGACCCTCGACCAACCGCAGCGTGTCAGCCGTCTGGTGCTGATGGCCCCCGGTGGCCTGATGGAAAAGGAGCAGTACTACCTGCAGATGGAAGGCATCCAGAAAATGGGCGCGGCCTTCGCCAAAGGTGAGCTGAACGATGCAGCGGGCATGCGTCGCCTGCTGGCTCTGCAACTGTTCGATGAAAGCCTGATCAGCGACGAAACGGTCAACGAGCGCGTGGCCGTGGTGCAGCAGCAGCCGGTGTGTGTGCTGTCGACCATGCAGGTGCCGAACATGACGTCGCGCCTGGCCGAACTGCAATGCCCGATCCTCGGTTTCTGGGGCATGAACGACAAGTTCTGCCCGTCCTCCGGAGCCCGGACCATGCTCGAAAACTGCTCCGGTATCCGTTTCGTGATGCTCAGCGAGTGCGGGCATTGGGTCCAGGTCGAACACCGTGACTTCTTCAATAGCCAGTGTCTGGCATTCCTTCAGGAGGCCCGCGGATGAGCGTGCAATTGCGCCGTGAGTTCGGCGAAGAGCTTTATCAGGCGCTGCTCAGCGGCTCCACCCTGGCACCGCTGACCGAACGCTGGCCGTCGATCAGCATCGAAGACGCCTACCACATTTCCCTCTACGCGATTGAGCGTCGGGTGGCGGCCGGCGACCAGATCGTCGGCAAGAAAATCGGCGTGACCTCGGCGGCGGTGCAGCAGATGCTCAACGTGCATCAGCCGGATTTCGGCTTCATCACGCGGCAGATGTCGTTCGCTGACGATGCGCAGATTTCCCTGTCGGCCAACAAACTGATCCAGCCCCGCGCCGAGGGCGAGATCGCCTTCAAGCTCAAGCATGATCTGGTCGGCCCCGGCATCACCGAAGCCGACGTACTGGCTGCCACCGAATACGTGATGCCGTGCTTCGAGATCGTCGACTCGCGGATTCACGACTGGCGCATCCGCATCCAGGACACCGTGGCCGACAACGCCTCCTGCGGCGTGTTCGTGTTGGGCGACAGCCAGGTCGATCCGCGTGAGCTGGACCTGCCGAACCTGCGCATGCGCGTGTCCAAGAACGGCGAGCCCCTGAGCGAAGGCCTGGGTTCGGCGGTGCAAGGCAATCCGCTGACCGCCGTGGCCTGGCTGGCCAACACCCTGGGCGCCTTCGGCATTCCGTTCAAGGCCGGGGAAATCATCCTGTCCGGATCCCTGGTACCGCTGGAACCGGCCCGTGCCGGCGACCATTTTTCGCTGACTATCGATGGCCTGGGCAGTGCCCGGGTGTCTTTCTGCGCCTGACTTTTGGAGTTTGACCCCATGAGCAAAAAACTCAGAGCGGCCATTATCGGCCCGGGCAACATCGGCACCGATCTGCTGATGAAGATGTGCCGATCGGAGTGGATCGAGCCGGTGTGGATGGTCGGCGTCGACCCTGAATCCGAAGGCCTGAAGCGTGCCCGGGAAATGGGCATCAAAACCACTGCCGGTGGTGTCGACGGCTTGCTGCCGCACGTGCTCGACGATGACATTCGCATCGCCTTCGATGCCACCTCGGCCTATGTGCACGCGGAAAACAGCCGCAAGCTCAACGAACTCGGGGTGATCATGATCGACCTCACGCCGGCGGCCATCGGCCCGTACTGCGTGCCGCCGGTCAACCTCAAGGAGCACGCCTCGAGCCTGGCGATGAACGTCAACATGGTCACCTGCGGTGGCCAGGCGACCATCCCGATGGTGGCGGCGGTGTCGCGGGTGCAACCGGTGAGCTACGGCGAAATCGTCGCCACCGTGTCCTCGGGCTCGGTCGGCCCGGGCACTCGACAGAACATCGATGAATTCACCCGCACCACCGCCGGTGCGGTGGAGAAGATCGGCGGCGCCCGGCGCGGCAAGGCGATCATCGTGATCAACCCGGCCGAGCCGCCGTTGATGATGCGCGACACCATCCATTGCCTGACCGATGACGAGCCAAACCAGGACGCGATCCGCACCTCGGTGCTGGAGATGGTCCGCGAAGTGCAGCGCTATGTGCCCGGCTACAAGCTGATCAACGGGCCGGTGTTCGACGGGCGCAAGGTGTCGATTTTCATCGAGGTCGAAGGCCTCGGCGATTTCCTGCCCAAGTCCGCCGGCAACCTCGACATCATGACCGCCGCCGGTTTGCGCACGGCCGAGATGTTCGCCGAAGAAGCCCACAAGGGCGCCCTGCAACTGCCCGTCCGTTGAGTGGAGAATCCCGATGAATCTACAAGGTAAGAGCGTCCGTCTGCACGACATGAGCCTGCGCGACGGCATGCACGCCAAACAGCACCAGATCAGCATTCAACAAATGGTCTCGGTGGCCACCGGCCTCGATGCGGCCGGCGTGCCGCTGATCGAGATCACCCATGGCGATGGCCTCGGCGGGGCGTCGCTGAACTACGGCTTCCCGGCCCACAGCGACGAGGAGTATTTCTCTGCGGTGATCCCGCAGATGAAACAGGCCAGGGTCTCGGCCCTGTTGTTGCCGGGGATCGGCACTCTCGACCATCTGAGGATGGCTCACGAACACGGCGTGTCGACCATTCGCGTGGCGACCCACTGCACCGAGGCGGACGTGTCCGGCCAGCACATCGGCATGTCGGCGAAGATGGGCCTGGACACCGTCGGCTTCCTGATGATGGCGCACATGGTCAGCCCGGAGAAACTGCTGGAGCAGGCGCGCCTGATGGAAAGCTACGGCGCCAACTGCATCTACTGCACCGACTCGGCCGGCTACATGCTGCCCGATGAAGTGACGCAAAAGATCGGAGCCCTGCGTGCGGGGTTGAATGCCGGGACTGAAGTCGGTTTCCACGGTCACCACAACATGGGCATGGCCATCGCCAACTCTCTGGCCGCGATCGAGGCCGGTGCTGCGCGCATCGATGGTTCGGTTGCGGGCCTGGGCGCTGGGGCGGGCAACACGCCGCTGGAAGTGTTCGTCGCGGTGCTGGAGCGCATGGGCGTCAACAGCGGCGTCGACCTGTACAAGATCATGGACGTGGCCGAAGACCTGGTGGTGCCGATGATGGACCAGCCGATCCGTCTCGACCGCGATGCGCTGACGTTGGGGTATGCCGGGGTGTACAGCTCGTTCCTGCTGTTTGCCAAGCGGGCAGAGCAGAAGTACGGGATTGCCGCTCGTGAATTGCTGGTGGAACTGGGCCGGCGCGGAACCGTGGGTGGTCAGGAGGATATGATCGAAGACCTGGCGTTGACCTTGTCCCGGGCCAGGGGTGTACTGCCGACCTGATTATTGCGGCAACGAAAAAACCACCGATGATTCGGTGGTTTTTTTATGGCCGTGGAAACCGTGCTCAAGGCAGCAGATTGCGCACCACGGGCGGATAGCAATTGATCGCCGCGTTCGAACAGCTGAAGTAGGCCGTGGTCGGTCGGTAGGCTTCGTTCTTGAACAGTTGGCAGAGGCTGGCGGTGCTGCCGGCACAGAGGATGATGAACAGAGCACAAGTAGATTTGCGCATGATGGGTCTCGACACGGTTTTATTGTTGTAGAGACAGGTTATGGCGGTGGCTCGCGAGTGGCTTCGTCCGAATGGACTAGGTGATGAATTGGATATTCAACAACCCCCTGTAGGAGCGAGCCTGCTCGCGATGGTCGTCAACGATAACGCGTGAACTCTGGAGAAACGCGGTGTCCTTGTGTTCTTCGCGAGCAGGCTCGCTCCTACAGGTATTGTGTGGTGTCAGGTTCGTTGGGCGAGGGCGGCTATTGCCATGAACAGCGCAGCAATCGCCCGCGCTTCATGCAGTTCACCACGCGCCACCAGTTCGGGAATCTGCGCCATCGGTACGCGCAGGCATTCCAGGGGTTCGGGTTCGTCGCCTTCGAGTTGGCAGGGGCTCAATTGTTCAGCCAACACCACCCGGTAGCGGTGGCACAAATGCCCCGGTGCCAGGGTCAGCTCGCCCAGTTCGGTGAGGCGTTCGGCGCGCATGCCGACTTCTTCGCTCAGCTCGCGCTGGGCCGCCTGCAAATAGTCTTCATCGGGTTCGGCGCCGCCCTTGGGCAGGCCGAGGATGGTTTTTTCCACTCCGACCGCGTATTCGCGCACCAGCAACACATGCGCGGGATCCGGCATCGCCACCAGCATCACCGAGCGATAACCGGTGCCGCGCAGGCGTTCGTAGACCCGCTGCTGGCCGTTGCTGAATTGCAGGTGCAGGGCTTCGATCTGAAAGTGGCCGCTTTGCGCCAGCAGTTCAGTCTTGAGGATGGTTGGGCAGTTGCGCATGGGGCAGTCCCCTGTTTGGGATTAAGTCACTGTGCGCTGTACAACGGGCGCCGCCATCGTCCGAGCGGACGAGGGCGGCAATGAGGGTTAACCGAGGGTCGCCACGCTGCGCAGGATCAGGCGCACCAGCATGGTCTGGCGGGTCACGCCGGTCTTGGAGAAGGTCGAGCGCAGGTGGGCCCGCGAGGTGTTGCGGCTGATGCCCAGTTCTTCAGAGGCTTCGTCGAGGGTCAGACCGTTGGCCAACAGCATCGCCAGCTGGGTTTCCGCCGGGGTGAAATCGAACAGTGCGCGGACGATGTCCTGGGGCGCGGTGGATTGCTGCTCCGGGTCGCTGATGAAAATCACCACGGTGGGGCACTGCTTGCCTTCGCTCCAGTCGCTCAAGGGTACCGAACGCACGATGATCCCGAGATCCGATTTGCCGGACGGCCGTTGTACACGCAGGGCCTCGACCACCGACGGATTGCCGCTCTTTTGCGACAGCAGCGACTGCTTGACCAGACGCCGGAACTCCTGGGTGTCGCGAGCCGTACCGACCTGCAGGCCATCGTTGACGAGCTTGATCCCGTCCTTTTCCTGGATCAGTCGGTCGGCGACCTGGTTGGTTTGCAGCACCTTGCCGGCCTCGTCGAGGATGATCGTCCCGACCGCCATCTGATTCACCGCACCGGCGTACAGGTTGCGCTCGGCTTCGATGCGGTTGAGCTGCATGTGGATCTTGATCGAGCGTTCCAGATGCGGAATGAAGTGCGTCAGCAGCTCTTTTTCTTCGGCGCCGAAGGCTTTGTCATCACGTCCGCGGCTGATGCGAATGCGGCACTGGGCGCCATCGACGGTGTTGATGTCGGCACCCAGGATGTGGAACACGTCCACCGGTTCAAGGAAGTTCTTGTAGAACTCGGAATGCTGCCAGTCGTCGTTGGAGACGAACTCGGCGAGGGTCACGACCTGGCGGTTGGGCAGGTCGACAAAGGGGTCGAGGCTGAAAAAATGTGTGTTGTACGACGCGGTCGCCTCGGTCGAGGTGCCGGTGGTGTTGACCATCAAGCCGTCCACATGAGCGCTGGGCGGACGCAGGATGAAGGTCACGTACTTGCTGTTCAGGTGCACGTTGAGCTGATTGAGGAAAGTGGCCCAGGGAATGTTTTCCAGCGGACCCTGATAGAGGTTGCCGATCAAATCACTGAACGTATCGAGGCTGAGGCTCTGCTGCATAGGGAAAACCGTTTTTATTATTAGCGTTGGCGGTGGCCGAGGATAAGCGCCGGTATCGACTCCTTGCAACGCTCGGGCTCCGGGCCTGACCGGCGGCTGCCGCTCAGGCCCGGGGCGGGCGAAAGGCCGCTGGCGTCAGACCCGTTCGCTGGCGCGCACGACAAACTTCTTGTGTTCGCCGACGTCCGCCGACAGCGCCTGGACGTCTGTGTAGAACTGCTCGTACCAACGGCGCAACTGATAGACCGGACCGTCGCCGTCACACAGCAGCGGGTTGTCGACGCGGGTCTTGCTGTGCCAGATCGCCACGTCTTCGTAGAAGGCTGCCTGGGCTTGCGCCACGTAGGCCTTGGCCATTTCCTGGTTTTGCT
Source organism: Pseudomonas sp. S2_H10 (assembly GCF_054668285.1). Lineage (NCBI taxonomy): Bacteria > Pseudomonadati > Pseudomonadota > Gammaproteobacteria > Pseudomonadales > Pseudomonadaceae > Pseudomonas > Pseudomonas sp. S2_H10. The sequence continues at coordinate 1,565,591 of NZ_CP162754.1, read as the reverse complement.
CTTCGCTCAAGCCCGGGATCTTTTTCACCAGCACGCCGTAGCGCAGGGTGAAGCTGTCGAGATCGATCGGCACGTGGCAGTTGAGCAGGATCGAATGGATTGGCTGGCCGTTCATCGCACCTTTCATGTCAGTGATCTGATAAGCCGGGCCGAAGTAGGTGGCTTCGGTGCTCAGCACGCTGTCGCCGGACAGGCGCTCACTGCGGGCACGCATGATCTGCGTCGCCAGGTGGCCTTCGAAAATGTTGATGAACTCATCGACCGGCGCGCCGTGTACGGTGCCGAAGTGCGCCATGTCGGCGATGTTGTCGATCAGTTCGCGGCAGTTGGTGCCAATCTGCAGTTCGGCGACTTCCCAGGCTGCCCATTCGTCGCTGTAGCAGGCGTCGATGCGCGGGATGCGTTGTTCGGGCAGCGGCGGATTGCCTTCGGGGTCGTTCCAGACGAACAGCAGCTGGTTCTCTTCCATGATCGGCCAGCTTTTGATTTTGGCCCGTGGCGGAATGCGCTTGGCATAAGGGATGTCATCGCACACGCCGTCGGCGCCCCAGCGCCAGGCGTGGAACGGGCAGCGGATCGAGTTGCCTTCGACGCAACCGGTGCTGAGGTCGGCGCCCATGTGCGGGCAGTAGCCATCGAGGATATGCAGGTCGCCGTCTTCACCCTGGAACGCCACCAGACGGGTGCCGAACACCTCCAGGCGGTGGGCTTTGCCGTCGCGGTATTGCGCGGCCAGGCCCAGGCAATGCCAGCCACGGGCGTAGCGGTCTTCCAGCAGTTTGGCTTCGATGCGGTGCAGGGTACTCATCTTATTATTCTCCCAAGGGATCACGGGTTTGGCGCATGTAACGGATTCTGCCGCCCCTGTAAAAGCGGGCATCGTCTGAATGGACGATGGCCGGTTTAAACAGGCCCGCTCTACTGGCGCCATTGGACCCATGGCAGGAGTTGGCGATGAATGATGAACTAGGGCCGGTAGCGGTGATTACCGGGGCGGCCAGTGGTATTGGCCGAGGCCTGGCCGAACACGCGGCGACGCTGGGCATGCGCCTGGTGCTGGCCGATCGGGATGCGGCGGGCCTGCAAGGTCTGTGCGACGAATTGAAAGCCCGCGGCGTGCAAGCGATCGCCTGCGCCACCGATGTGGGTGATGTGAAGCAGGTCGAGCGCCTGCGTGACCAGGCTGTCGAGCACTTCGGCGGGGTCGACCTGCTGTTCAACAACGCCGGGGTGATGCAAACCGGTTTCAGCTGGGAAATCACTGACGCGCAATGGCAGCGCATGCTCGACGTCAACCTCAACGGTGTGATCAACGGCATTCGCAGCTTTGTCCCTTTGTTGCTCAGTCAGGGCCGGCCAGCCCACGTGATCAACACCGCATCCCTTGCCGGTCTGGTCAGCAGCCCGTTGATGGCGCCGTACAACGTGACCAAGCAGGCCGTGGTCGCGCTCTCGGAAACCCTGCATTACGAACTGGCGATGATCGGTGCACCGGTGTCGGTTTCGGTGCTGTGCCCGGGGCCGGTGGCCAGTGAAATCATGGCCTCGAACCAGGTGGTCGACAGCGCTGGATCCGACTTCAGTCAACTGCTCGACAGCACCATTCGCCAGGGCATGACCCCGGCCGAACTGGCCGCGCAGGTGTTCGCCGCCGTCGCCGAAAAACGCTTCTGGATCCTGCCGCACAAAGGTTTCAAACCGGCTCTGGAGCGCCGGGTGCAAAGCATCCTGGGCGAGACCAATCCGCAGTTCCAAATGGTCGACGTAGAGGACGATGCCCATGCCGCTCGATAAACAGATCGCTGGGGTGCTCCAGCAGTTTCGCGACCTCCCGGAACCCGATTTCAGCCAGGTCGACGCCGCGCAATACCGGCAGTTCTCCGACAACCTGCTGCCGGCCATTCCGGGCGACCCGATGAGCGAGGTTCGTGACCTGAAAGTGGCCGGCGCGGACGGCGATCTGGATGCGCGGCTGTACCGGCCATCGGAAGACCTCGACCTGCCGTTGCTGGTGTTTTTCCATGGCGGCGGCTTTGTCATGGGCAATCTCGATACCCATGACAATCTTTGCCGCTCTCTGGCGCGCCAGACCGAGGCGGTGGTGGTGTCGGTCGCCTATCGACTGGCGCCGGAACACCCGTTCCCGGCAGCGCCTCTCGATTGTTATGCGGCCACCTGCTGGCTGGTCGAGCATGCCGCCAGCCTTGGGGTCGATGGCAGTCGCCTGGCCCTGGCCGGGGACAGTGCCGGGGGCAACCTGGCGCTGGCGGTCAGTCAGTTGGCGGCACAGCACCGGGGCCCGAAGATCCGTCATCAGTGCCTGTTTTACCCGGTGACCGACGCGGGCTGCGACAGCCCTTCGTTCGAAGCATTCGCCGACGGTTATTTGCTGTCCGCGGGAATGATGCGCTGGTTCTGGCAACAATATCTGCAAGAGACCGGGCAGGCGGATGACCCGTTGGCCTCGCCAATGCGCGCAGAGACGCTGGACGGTTTGCCGCCGACCACCCTGATCACTGCCGGGTTCGACCCGTTGCGTGACGAAGGCGAGGCGTTTGCCCAGGCGTTGCGCGAGGCCGGTGTGCCGGTGCGGTTGCAACGTTGCGAAGGCATGATCCACGGGTTTATCAGCATGGCGCCGTTTGTCGAAGGGGCGGCACAAGCCCTGACCGATGCGGCGGCCGACCTGCGCGGGGCACTCCAATGAGCGGCCTGGCGTTCAATACGGTACCGCAACTGATCGAAGCCATCGGCGCCGGTCGGATGGTGGTGATCACCGACGACGAACACAACGGCGAAGGCTCGCTGTTGATGGCTGCCGAACAGGCCGGCGCCGAGGCGGTCACCTTCATGGCGGTGCAGGCGCGCGGGCTGATTTGCCTGGCCCTGACCGAGCAGCGCTGCCGTGCGCTGGGCCTGGACCTGATGGTGCCCAACTCCCGGGCGCAGCATGGCGTGGGGTTCACCCGCTCGATCGAAGCCGCCACCGGGGTGTCCACCGGCATCTCGGCGGCGGACCGGGCGCGTTCGATCCAGGTCGCGGTCGACCCGGCCAGCGGCCCGGCGGACCTGGTGCAGCCCGGGCATATCTTCCCGGTGCAGGCCTTGCCCGGTGGCGTGATGCAGCGGGCCGGCCATGTCGAGGCCGCGTGCGACCTGACACGCCTGGCGGGACTGCAACCGGCGGCAACCCTGGTGGGCATTCTCAACGAGGACGGTGAACTGGCCCGTGGTGCCGAGTTGCATGAATTTGCCCACCGGCATGGCCTGCGGATCGGCACCATCGCCGACCTGATTCACTACCGCATCCTGCATGAAGGCACGATCGAGCGCGGCGGCGAATACCCCTTGCATACCCGTCATGGCGAGTTCCGCGTGACGACCTATCAGGACACCTACCAGGGCTCGCTGCACCTGGCGCTGGTCAAGGGCCGGATCGACAGCACGCAACCGGTGCTGGTGCGGGTGCAAGGCATCGAGACGCTGCGCGATGTGCTGGGGTGTGAAAGCGAGAGCGGGGCGCAGCAGTGGAGCCTGGATCGCTCACTGGCGAGCATCGCCGCCGCCGGTAACGGCGTACTGGTGCTGCTGGCCCAAAAGGAAAGCGCCGACGGGGTGCTTGAACAGTTGCGCCAGCGCAGTGGCGGCAAGCAGCGCACACCGCAGTTTCCACAACGAACCCTGGGCGTCGGCGCACAGATCCTGCGCGATCAGAACGTACGCAAAATGCGCCTGATGAGTTCGCCGGTACCGTACAAGGCCGTGTCCGGGTTTGATCTGGAAGTGACGGAATTCGTGCCGTTTCAACCGGCACTGTAGGAGCGGGCTTGCCCGCGAAGGCGGAGTGTCAGGCGTCATCGATGTTGAATGTGCCGGCCTCATCGCGAGCAAGCTCGCTCCCACAGTAATTTCGGTTGGTTGCATATTTTGTGTGCACCCACGAACCCTGTGGGAGCGAGCTTGCTCGCGATGGCGATCTATCAGACACATCCAGTCAAAAACTGACCCAACTCTCAAGCATCCACCGGTCTAGCCTTCCTCCTGAACTCACCATGTAGAGGGCAAAGGAATGCCGGATTTACCCGCCTCACATCGCCTGCGCACAGGCCGCTATCCTGAACCCAACAGGATTTACCTGCTGACGAGCAACACGCTGGGCCGAGAACCGGTTTTCAAGGATTTCGGTTTGGGCAGGCTGGTCGTCAAGCAATTTCAATATGCACAGGAACAATACCGGGCGAACTCTTTAGCCTGGGTCGTCATGCCCGACCATTTTCATTGGTTGATCGAACTGCAGCGGTGCTCACTCAGTCAACTGATGCAAAAAACCAAATCATTGAGTACGCGAGCCGTGAACATGTCCGTCGGGCGTAAAGGCAGTCTTTGGCAGCAGGGCTATCACGATCGGGCGTTGAGGCGGGATGACGACCTGGTAAAGCTTGCTCGATATGTCGTCGCCAACCCGCTGCGCGCGGGATTGGTGGGGAAGCTGGGCGATTATCCGCTGTGGGACGCGATATGGGTTTGATCCGTAACCGCGTTGCCACCATCGTCGGAACGCCGCCCGGAGCAAGCTCACTCCCACAATGATTGTTGGATATCCGCAGAGATTGCTTACACCCGCTAGCTCTGTGGGAGCGAGCTTGCTCGCGATGGCGGAGTGTCGGTCGACATCTATTTTGAATGTGCCGGCCTTATCGCGAGCAAGCTCGCTCCCACAATGATTGTTGGATACCCGTAGATGTTGCGTACACCTGCGAGGGCTGCATTGGCTTAAGGCTTGATGTCGCGCAACATCTTCTTCGCCTGATCCTGCACCGCCTCGGGTGCCGTCATGTTGCCGTCGATCACGGTGATCACCGCATGGCCTTGCCACAGTTGGTAGGCATCGGCCTTTTGCTGGATTTCGGTCGGTGTCGAAGGCGGGGCCAGGTTGACATGGACCACGCCGTCGGTGCCGCGCTGTGAAGTGAAATTCACCCGGTCCCAGTTGCCGATCGGGGCGAAACTCACGCCTTTGACTTCGCTGGGTGGCAGGGGCGGGTAGTTGAGGTTCAGGCCGTTGACGCCCGGCAGGCCGAGCACGTTCAGCTCGCACGAGTGTTTGCTTTTGGCGCAGGCCTGTCGGGCTTCGGCGCAGGCCAGGCTTGCCTGCTCGATCACCTTCACGGCAAAGCGCGCCGTGTCGTCCATGGCGCCAAGGGTCTTGCGAAAACCTGCCTGCTGGTCGCGGATGATCAGGTCCATGTCGATACCCGTGGACACGGCCACCGCCGGAATCCCTTTGAACATCGCACGTACGGCCGCGTTGAGGGTGCCGGACATCTGCGTCAGCGGGCCGACGTTTTCGCCAAAGTTGCTGCCCGATACCACCAGGTCTGGCGGCGTGTCCTTGAGGATCACGTCGAGGCCGACGTTGACTGCATCCACCGGCGTGCCGATGGCAGAGGTCTTGCCGGCAGGCGGGGTGTAGCCTTCAGGCGGCCCGACGCAAAACCTCCCCGGTGCCAGTTCGGTCACTGCCAGCGCCTGGCCGGGCACGACCACGCTGGCGGCGCTGATGCCGCTGCTGTCGTTCAACGGGCCGACCAGGGTGACCTTGTGCCCGGCGGCGGTCAGGGCGCGGTACATCGCATCGATGCCGGGCGCGCGGCAGCCATCGTCGTTGGTCAGCAGGATGTTCAGGGCGTTGGCTTGCATCGACAGGCCAACGCTGGCCATGGCGATGACGCCGGTGAGGAGTTTGTTCATGGCGGAGTCTTCCGTGGAAGGAGCGGATTTTACAAAGCACGACGCCCCGACCGAATGATTCGGTCGGGGCGCGGTGAGTTTAGCGGGTGCCGAGTTTGCGCAGGTTGCCAGGGGTGAATTCGTCTTCGGTGAAGGCGGTGGCGTTGAGCTTGGCCGGTTTCTGATCGATCAGCATCCGGTCAACCAGATACGAACCGGCGATCAGGTCGTGATAGATCCCGAGGCGGGCGTGGTAGCGCTGCATCTCGTAGGCGTAGATCGACGTCTGCATGTTGGTGCGCCACAGTTGGCCACGGCTGTCGTAGTTGTCGGCCAGGGTTGCGGCCCAGGTGTCCTCGTCCAGGTACATCACACGCTTGGCGTACACGTGGCGGGCACCTTCCTTGAGGGTGGCTTGCAGCACCCAGACGCGGTGTTTTTCATAGCGCATGTACTGCGGATCGATGTGGCCGGTGGTGGCCAGGATCTGATCGGTGCTCACGCTCGGATCATCGATCTTGTAGTTGTGATAAGGAATGTAGATTTCCTTTTTGCCGACGATGGTCCAGTTGTAGCGGTCCGGCGCACCGTTGAACAAACGGTCTTCGTCGTACACACGGAAACCACCGGCACCGGTCGGCGAGTCGTAGCCCACGGTCGGCGCGCGACGCACCCGGCGTTGACCCGGGCTGTACTGCCAGGCCTGGCGCGGGGAGGCGGTCGGGTTGATGAACTCGTGACCGACGACGATCTCGCCTTTCTTGCGCACCGGTTCCAGCGTGGTGATCAGGAAGTTGGTGAGAATGCCGTTGGATGTCTCCAGGGTTCTGTCCGGGTTGGACCAGATCGAGAAGATCTTGTAGTTGACCTCTTCGAGCACTCGCTCCTTGTTGGAGTACACCACGGCCTGCCGGTAGTTGGCCTCTTCGGCGGCGGCACGGCCGGCGAGGGTGTGGTTGAACATCAACTCGCTGCCGTTCTTGGGAATCGGGAACGGCGAACCGGCCCAGGCGTTTTTCGTGTCGTTGTTATCGTTGGCCAGTTCGGCATTTACGGCGTTGTGCTTGACCGCCTCGACCAGTTTCGGATCAACGCGGAAGTCACGGTGGCTCGGGTACACCGGGATCTTGAAGGTGTCTGGGTAGCGTTTGAGCAACGCCTTCTGGCCATCGGTGAGGTTGTCGGCGTACTTGTCCATGTTCTTCGAATCGATCACGAACAGCGGTTTTTCCGCCGCATACGGGTCCGGGTACGGTGTGCCGGGGCCGTCGAACTTGAGGCCCGGCGGCAGGCCGAGCCATTTGCCGCTCCAGGCCGGGATGCTGCCATCGGCGTTGCCGGCCTTTTCCGCGCCCATCGGGGTCAGGTCCTGGCCCAGGCGGGCGGCTTCTTCGGGGCTGACCTTGGCGTAGGCCAGGCCACTGCCGAGCAGGCCGACGGTCAGCGCGGTGCTCAATAATGTTTGGGTGAATCTGGACATGCTGTGCTCCTCCGATTGGGGAATCAGAACCGGTACTTGAAGTTGAGCGCGACGTTGTCGCGGTCAGCCAACGGGCTGTTGTTGGCATTGCCGAGGTAGGCGTTGTAGCGGGCTTCTACGGTGAAGTTGCCGAGGTAGCGCCACGAGCTGCCGATGCTGGCGCGGTCGTCGTGTTGGCCAGAGTTGATCGAGCCAACCGTCGAGCTGTCACCGTTGGCGGCAGCGCTGTAGGTGATCGGCACCGACATGTCCCAGCCGCTGAACACGTCGTTGTAGTCGAAGCTCGCCTGCACCGTGTAGCCCCAGGCATCCTGGTCATAGACCAGGCTGTCGGTGCCCGGCAGCGAGAAGCCCGGCGCCAGGGTTACCGGCTGCGACTTGTCGTTGCTGATCACGGTGTTGTAGACCAGCTCGCCGGTCAGGGTGGTGTTGTCGGCGAAGGACGTCGGGCCGACCACGTAGATCATCGACGTCTGCGCCTGCAGGGTTTTGCCGCGCACCGGGCTCGAGAACCCGTTGTTGACCATCACCGGCGCACCGTCGCGGTAGCTGACTTCACCGGCCCAGCTGACATCGCCCAGCACGGTGGCGAAGCTCGCGCCGAACAGGTCGATGTTGTCGAAGTAGCGCACCTGGTAACGGCCCAGGGTCGAGGCGAAGTCCAGCGACGGGGTCTTGTCGTGATAACGCGAGTAGTAGATGCCGAACTCGGTGTTGTTCAACGATTCGGCGGCGTAGGTGAAGGCCAGACCGTACTGGCCGCTGTCGCTCGGCTTGTCGTCCTTCAGGCGGGTGACGAAACCGGAGGCGTCGTTGAAGCCGCCTTCGTCGATGAAGTCGGTGGTGGAGAAGTAGCTACCCACGCCGAACAGCTCGGTCTTTTCCCACTTGTATTGGTAGTAGGCCTGGATGCCCAGGCTTTCGGTCAGGGCGAACTGGGTGAACAGTTGGCCGACCGGCAGCAGGATTTCCTTGACCTCGACACCCGGGGTGGTCGACTTGGTCGCGTCCACCGGGCTCTGGGCCGCGGAAATGCCCGGGTAGAACAGGCTCTCGCCCCAGCTCACCACCTGGTTGCCCAGGCGCGCGTTGAGGGCATGGCCGCCCACGTCCCAGGTGCCATAGGCGTAGTAATCGAGCATGCGCAATTCATTGCGATGCTGATCGATGGTGTCCTGGGAGAAACGGTCGGGCTGGCTGCAATGACCGCCGGCGAAGCAGTTGGAAGTGCCGGTGGTGTTGTCGTTGTCCTGATCGTAGACGTTGTCGTAGAAGCCCGTCGCCCGGACAAACACGCCGTAGTTGTCTTGCCACTTGATGTTGGCTTCGGTGAGAAAGCCGCTGCGGTTGTTGATCAGGCTGCCTTTGTCGAACGCGTTGTCGCCATCGTTGCCGTCGGCATTGGCGGTCAGTTTGTGATCGCGAGCCTCGGTCCGCCAGGCGAGGCTGTACGTCAGTGTGGTGTCCCAGTCGATGCTCAAGTCTTCGCTTGGCTGAAAGCTCATCGCGTTAACGTGAGCGCTTAGTCCGCCAGCCAGCAACAGCAATGCGAGTTGTACACGAGGGTGCTGTGTTGGTGGGGCGATTATTGTTTTTATCATGTCGTCCTCATGGCCCAGGTCAGACCTGCCCGACCTGCATTTCAGGGGGGGGTTAGTGCTGTGGGCGACTATGGAGTCACGACTTGCGCGCAACATCGTCCAAGCGGACTAAGCGATTTGTACGGGGCGACCACTGTCCTGGCCTTAGTCTTATCGGACGATGAACACCCGGCGTGCGCGGCGAACAATCCCGAGACCGACTGCACCGGGCGAAGATCCGGCGGTGGCGGTTTCTGCCTGATGGGCGCTGAACAAGGGTGATCGCATGAACGCTGCCGGGATCAAATGGGACGAGTGCTGTGATGTATTGGTGATTGGCTCGGGAGCCGGGGGCATGACCGCTGCGCTGCGTGCCCATGACCTGGGCCTGAATGCGCTGTTGATCGAAAAGAGCGGCGAATATGGCGGCACTTCGGCGGTGTCCGGCGGCGGCATCTGGATCCCGAACAACCACCGGATCAAGGCCCTCGGCGGCAGCGATTCGGCGGCCGAAGCGATTGCCTACATCCGCGCCGTGACCCACGGCGAAATCGACGACGGGCGCATCGAAGCCTATGTCGAACACGGCCGGGAGATGGTCGAGTACCTGGAAAAACATTCCCGCGTACGCTTCGAGGCGCAACCGCGCTACGCCGATTACTACCCGGAAGTCGAGGGCGGTAAACCGGGCTATCGCTCGATGGATCCGCAACCGTTCGATGCCGCCGAGCTGGGTGAAGAATTTTTGCGCATGCGCGCACCGTCCCCCGGCACCCTGATGATGGGGCGCATGGCGATGACCATGAAAGAGGCGCAGGTGCTGCTGTGTCGTGGCCCCGGCTGGTTGCGCCTGACCCTGCGGGTGATGTGGCGTTATTGGAAGGACCGCGAAGGCCGGCGCTTGTCCCGTCGCGACCGTTTCCTGACGTTGGGCAACGCCTTGATCGGTGCCTTGCGCTGTTCGTTGCAGGATCGTGGCAAGTCGCTGTGGCTCAACTGTGCGCTGGAAGAATTGCTGCTGGTCGGTGACCGGGTTGGCGGTGCTCGGGTCAATCGCAACGGTCAGTTGCTCAACGTCAAGGCGCGTTACGGCGTGATCATCGCTGCGGGTGGTTTCGAGCGAAACCAGGCGATGCGCGAGCAGTATTTGCCGCAACCGTCCAAAGCGGATTGGAGTGCCACGCCGCCGAACAATACCGGCGACGGCATCCGCGCCGGCCAGGCAATCGGCGCGCGGACCGCGCTGATGGAGCACAGCTGGTGGGCGCCGACCACTCACGTGCGCGGGGAAGAAAAACAGCGCGCCTTGTTCGTCGAACGCACCTTGCCGGGGTGCGTGATGGTCAACGCGGCGGGCGAGCGTTTCGTCAACGAAGCCGCACCCTATACCGATATCGTTTACGCGATGTACGCCAACAATCGCGAAGGCGCCGCGAGCGTGCCGTGCTGGATGGTGTTCGACGCCGAGTTCCGCCGCAAATACCCGTGCGGCGCCTTGCTGCCCGGTTATGCCCAGCGCGATTGGCAGTTGCCCGAGCATCTGCGCGACTACTTCCACAAAGCATCGAGTCTTGAAGAGCTGGCGACGCAAATCGGCGTCGACGGCGCCGGACTGCTGCGCACCGTGCAGCGTTTCAACGGCATGGCCGTGCAGGGCGTCGACGAGGATTTCCACAAAGGCGACTCGCTGTTCGACCGCTACTACGGCGACCCGAACGTGCAACCCAATCCGTGCCTGGCGCCGTTGCTCAAGGGCCCGTTCTACGCCGTGCGCATCGACGCCGGCGACATCGGCACCAAGGGTGGCCTGCTGACCGACGTGCACGCCCGCGTATTGCATGAAGACGGTGAACCGATCAACGGCCTGTACGCCATCGGCAACAGCGCCGCCTCGATGATGGGCCGCACCTATCCGGGTGCCGGTTCGACCATCGGCCCGGCCATGACCTTCGGTTACCTGGCGGCCAATCACATCAAGCGCCAGAGCGAAACCGCTTCGGTCAAAACCTTGTTCGGGAGTGTCGAATGAATCAGCCACGTCAACAAATCGCAGTCGTTACCGGCGCCAGTCGCGGAGTGGGGCAGGGCATTGCCCTGGCTCTCGGGGCGGCGGGCATGACGGTGTACGTCACCGGTCGTGCCCCGGCGCAGGGCGGGTCGAATTTGTACGGGCATGCCTTGAGCGGTTCGCTGGAGGACACCGCCGCCGCGATCACCGCCGCCGGTGGGCGCGGTATCGCGGTGGTCTGTGATCATGCCGATGATGCGCAGGTTCAGGCTTTGTTTGCACAAGTCGAGGCGGAGTGCGGGCATCTGGATCTGCTGGTGAACAACGCCGCGTTCATCCATGACCAATTGATCGAACCGGGGCCGTTCTGGGCCAAGCCGCTGGAGCTGGTGCGCATTCTCGACGTCGGTCTGCGTTCGGCCTATATCGCCAGCTTCTACGCTGCGCCGTTGTTGCTGAAAAGTGCCCAAGGGCTGATTTGCTTTACCTCGTCGTTCGGCGCCGGCTGCTACATGCATGGCCCGGCGTACGGCGCGCAAAAGGCCGGTGTCGACAAGCTGGCGGCGGACATGGCGATCGATTTCGAAGGGCAGGGCGTGGCGGCGTTATCGCTATGGCTCGGCCCGCAACTGACCGAGCGCACGAAGATTGCCGGCGAGCAGCATGGCGAGCAGTACCAGGCGTTCCTGGCCCACGCCGAAACCCCGCAATTCAACGGGCGGGTGATTCATGCCTTGCTCAATGATCCGCAGTTGATGGCGCTGTCCGGGCAGACCCTGATCACCGCCGAAATCGCTCCCGGCTACGGCATCAGCGAAGCCGAAGGCCGCCAACCACCGTCCCATCGCGCCATGCTCGGCGATCCACGCCAGCAACATCCGGCGCGGGTGGTCTGAGTTCACAATCGTCAAGGCATACACAAGAACCTGTGGGAGCGGGCTTGCCCCGGGCGGCGTTCCGACGATGAGGGCATCAGCTTCAACATTGATGTTGGCTGACACTCCGCCATCGTCGGAACGCCGCCCGGGGCAAGCCCGCTCCCACAGGGATTGCGTTTAGTCAGCGGGCTGCAGCGCCCACTCGCGCAACACATTCTTGGTCACCTTGCCCGCCGCATTGATCGGCATCTTCTGCAGCACCTGCACCCGGCGCGGCACCTTGTAGTTGGCCATCTGCTCACGGCACCAGGCGAGGAAGCCCGCCTGCTCGATCTCGATGCCCGGCGCGGGCAGCAGGAACGCCATCGCCACTTCACCCATGCGCTCGTCGGGGATGCCGATCACCGCTGCCTGGGCCACGCCCGGATAGGTCAGCAGGCACTGTTCGATCTCCGCCGGGTACACGTTGAAGCCACCGGTGATGAACATGTCCTTGAGGCGGTCGGTGATGCGCAGGTAACCCTGTTCGTCGAGCATGCCGATGTCGCCGGTGTGCAGCCAGCCGTCGGCGTCGAGAATCTCCTGGCTGGCTTCGGGGTTGTTGAGATAACCCTGCATCAGGTTGTAGCCGCGGATCTGCACTTCACCGGGGATGTTCGCCGGCTGGCTGCGACCGTTGTTGCCGACACAGCGCACTTCTACCCCAGGCATGGCCCGGCCGCTGGTATTGGCGACCAGCTCCGCCGAGTCACCGGCGCGGCAGATCGTGGCGAAGCCGCAGACTTCCGTCAGGCCATACGCGGTGACGATGGTGGCGAAGCCGAGTTCATCGCGCATGCGGTGGATCATCTCCACCGGAATCGCCGCCGCCCCGGTCACCGCCACGCGCAAGGAACTCAAGTCGAACTCGTTGCGTTGCGGATGGGCCAGCAACGATTGATACAGCGTCGGCGGTCCAGGCAACACGGTGATGCGTTCGCGCTGCACGCATTCGAGCACGGCCTGCACGTCGAACACCTGCTGCGGCAGGATGGTGCAGCCGCGCATCAGCGCTGCCAGCCAGCCGGCCTTGTAGCCGAACGAATGGAAGAACGGATTGACGATCAGGTAGCGATCGCTCTCGCGCAGCCCGACGATATCGCTCCAGTCGCGCACGATGCGCAGGTTCTGGCCGTGGCTGGTCATCACGCCTTTGGGTTTGCCGGTGGTGCCCGAGGTAAACAACACGTCGGACAGGGCCTGCGGGCCAACGCTCTGCTCGCGGGTGCGCAACGCCAGTTGCGGCACGTCGGCCGCCAGGTCCATGAACCGCTCCCACGCCAGGGTGCCCGGGTTGGCGCCGCGCAGGCTGACGATGTGACGCAGCTCAGGCAGGTCTTCCGCCGCCAGCATGCCGGGGTAGTCCGCGCCGAGGAACTGGCCGATGGCAAACAGCACGCAGGTACCGCTTTCGCGCAGGATGTAGCCGGCCTCGCTGCCCTTCATCCGTGTATTGAGCGGCACCAGCGCGGCGCCTACGCTTTGCAGGGCGCCGGCGGCGACGATCCATTCCCACACGTTGGGCGCCCAGATCGCCACGCGGTCCCCGACCTGGACGTCGAGGGCCAGCAGTGCGCGGGCGGCCTGGCGGCGCAACTGGTCGAGTTGTCGGTAGCTGATGGTGTGGCCCGCGTCCTCGATGGCCGGGCGATCGCCGTAGGCCTGGGCAGCGTTGGCAAACAGTTGAGCGAAGGTCAGTGCGGTGGCGACAGGCGGCATGGGGCCTCCCCGGTTAGAAGACAGTTGCGAAAAAGGGAGTAGGCCGGGCAGGGCGCCCGGCCGGAATGCGAATTACTGGGCGGGCGGGGCGAAACGTCGGCCGGCGGAGAAACCACCGTCCACGGCGATCATCTGGCCGCTGACAAAAGAGGCTTCGTCCGAGGCCAGGAACAGCGCGACGTTGGCCACTTCTTCCGGTTGCCCGGAGCGGCTGAGCATGTGCTGCGAGGCGAAAAACGCGTGGAACGCATCATTGTCACGGACCATGCTGGTCATCGGTGTTTCGATCAGGCCCGGGCACAGGCCGTTGACGCGCACGTTGGCGTAGCCGTAGTCGATGGCCATCGAGCGGGTCAGCTGGTTGATGCCGCCCTTGGACACGTTGTATGCCACGTTGCCGTCGCAGCCTTGCAGGCCGAAGATCGAACCGACGTTGATGATCGAACCGCCGCGTTGTTCCACCATCGACGCCAGTGCGTATTTGCTGGTGAGCATGCTGCCGGTCAGGTTGATGTCCATCACCCGTTGCCAGTTGGCGGTGGTGGTCTGGGTCACGCTGCCCTGGTCGGCGACGCCGGCGGCGTTGACCAATATATCGATGCGAGCGAAGCGGCTGATGACTTCTTGCATGACCTGCTGCACCTGCGCTTCGTCGCGCACGTCCAGGGTCATGAACAGGCCGGGAAAGTCTGCCGGTGCGCTGCCGATGTCCAGCCCGACCACTTGCGCGCCTTCCTCGGCGAAACTGCGCACGCAGGCCAGACCGATCCCCGAAGCGCCGCCGGTGACCACCGCGACCTTATTCTGCAAACGAGCCATAACTGCACCTCTTTATTGTTGTGGGCTAATGCTGTGGCCGAGTCTAACCGCAGACCGGGCCTGGGTGATCGTCCGTTGAGACTAAGGCGACAAAGCCCCCTGTAGGAGCGAGCCTGCTCGCGAAAAACGCCTGGGCACCGCGTTCATTCAGACAGGGCGCGTTATCGTTGACGTCCATCGCGAGCAGGCTCGCTCCTACAATGAACATTAGTCAGGGAATTTCAGGCGAACCCGAGCTCCCGTAGGTCGGCTCTGGCAGGCGAGTGTCCAACCGTCGGCGAGTTCTTTTGCGCTCAACACATCGTTGCGCGCCAACTGAACCTCACCTTCCTTGACCACGCACATGCACGCCCCGCAGAAACCTTCTTCACAGGACGACGGCACGTCGAGGCCCGCCGCCTTGCAACTTTGCAGCAGGGTATCGCCGGGCTGGCAGGCAATTTCGTGTTGCTGGCCATCGAGTTCGACGATCAACGCTTCACAGTGGGAACCCATCGCGGCCTTGCGGGCGAGGGCTTCTTCGGCCAGCAGTTCGTCCGGGTCCGGCGGTGAGACGAAACGTTCGACATGGATGCGTTCGGCCGCTTCGCCCAACGCCAGCAGCGTGCGCTCCACGGTGTCCATGAACGGTCCCGGCCCGCAGATGAAGTAGTCGCCGCCGGCCGATCCGCGCAGCAGATGACGGACCTGATGGTCCGTCAGGAACCCCTGCACCGAATCGAGGACGTGCACCACGTGCAGTTGATCAGGATGCGCCTTGATCAACCGGCACAGCTCGTCCTTGAAAATCACCGACGCTTCGTCGCGGTTGGCGTAGATCAATTTGATCGGCCGCCGGCTGCTGTGCAGCACCGACTTGAGAATGGAGAACACCGGAGTGATGCCCGAGCCTCCACCGAACAGGACCAGGGGCTTTTCGCTGTCCGCCTGCGGGTCCAGGCAGAACAGCCCCGCCGGTGGCAGGACCTCCAGCCAGTCGCCGACCCGGACTTCGTTCATCCAGTTCGACACCCGGCCGCCGTCGACCCGTTTTACCGTGACCTTGGGCAGCGCATCCGCGAGGGGCGAGCTGGCCATGGAATAGCAACGGGTCAACAGTTTGCCGGCGAAAGGCACGCGAAAACTCAGGAACTGGCCCGGTTTGTAGCGAAAGCGCTCACGCAAGGTTGGCGGTACGTCCAGCACCAGCGAGCGCGCGTCAGCGGTCTCGTCGATCACCGCGCACACTTGCAATGAGACGCTTCCCGTCGTCGATTCAGCCGGGGTCAGGTTCTGTTGTTGCGTGCCCATATTCACCTCGACCTCAGAGCCCGCTGATCAGTTGGGCGTTGTCGACGCGGATCTCGGCACCGTTGACGAATCGCGACTCGTCGGTGGCGAGGAACAGCACCACGTTGGCAATGTCCCGTGGCGCGGCCATGCGGTTCATCGGGTCCTGATCGAGGGCTTCCTGCGGGATTGGCTGACCACCGGCCAGGGCCTGGGTCATCGGGGTGTTCACGCCGTCGGGGTGCACGCTGTTGCAGCGGATGCGGTAGCCCTGTTGCTTGCAGTGCAGGGCAATGGAGCGGGTCATCGCCGCTACTGCGCCTTTGGACGCCGAGTAGGCGCAGAACATCGGCATCGCGCCCAATGCCGCGACCGAGGACATGTTGATGATCGAGCCGCCGCCGGTTTCCTTCATGGCCTGGATCGCGTACTTGCAGCCGAGGAAGTAGCCTTCGCCGTTGATCTTCTGCACCTTCTGCCACAGCTCCAGGGTGGTGTCTTCGATGCTGCCCAGGGCCAGGATCGCGGCGTTGTTGACCAGTACATCGAGACGGCCGAAGTGTTCGACGGTGGTTTTGACCACGTTCTGCCAGTCGCTTTCGCTGGCAATGTCGTGGCGGATGAACAGCGCGTTGGCGCCGATTTCCGCAGCCACCTGGCGACCGGCTTCTTCGTTGAGATCGGTCACTACCACTTTGGCGCCTTCACGGGCCAGCAGCATTGCATCTTCGCGACCGATGCCGCTGGCGGCGCCGGTGATGATGCAGACTTTGCCTTCTACACGTTGCATTGTTGTTCTCCTGATCGTGCGGTTTGAAGTGCGAATTGGTCGGCCACGTGGGCGGCAGCCCGGCGACCGGAATAGATGCAGTCGGCCAGGGACAGGCCGGAGACATACAGGTTGGAAGCCACGCCGACGGCATTGCGGCCAGCGCTGTAGAGACCGTTTATGGGCACGCCGGTGTGGTCCAGCACCCGACCGCTGCCTTCGCAGACTTTCAGCCCGCCGAGGGTGATGACCGGGCAGGGGAAGAGTTTGCTGTCGAAGGACAGGTCAAGGGCGTACCACGGGCCTTGGTCGAGGTCGGCGAGCATCGCAGCGGATTTGCCGAACTCATCGGCCACCTCACCGCGTGCCGCGCGGGAATAACGCTCGACACTTTGGCGCAGCAGTTCCGGCGGCAGGTTGCAGCGCTTGGCCAGGCCGGCGAGGCTGTTGCTGCGCTTGGCGTTGAACAGCAGGTTGAGCAGCACCGGCAGGCGCTGGAAATTCCACACCTTGCCCGGGCCGACCTGACGGAGCGCTTCTGCGACCAGGGCCCGATTGATAATCAGGATGGCGCGACCGTCCTGTTCTTCGACCATGGCGTGGCCGAGGGTCGCGCCGTAGATTTCTTCGTTGGCGTAACGTTGCCCGCGGGCATTGACGATCAGCCCACGGGCCCAGGCCAGTGGCGGGTTGATGAAGCGCCAGGCGCTGACTTTGTCCATCCGCGCCACGCTGCCACCGGCGCTCTGGCCGAGGGCGATGCCGCTGCCATTGCACCCGGTGGCACCCAGCGGCAAACCGGCCAGGTACTGCGGCGCGTGCTGGCGCACCAGATCGCGATTGAAGATGAAGCCGCCGCTGCTCAGCAGCACCGCCTGTTCGGCGCGAATCAATTGGCGAATGGCGCTGCTCTGTTCGATGCGCCGCTGACGGGCGCGCAAGCGATCGGCCAACGCCGGAGCGTACATATGAATGGCGGCGGCCCAGCGTGACAGGCGCGCATGTTGTTTGGCGGCGCGGCTGCCTGACGGCAATTGCCAGGCTTCGACGCCGATGACCTTGTCGTCGAGGTCGAGCACCAGCCTGCGCACTTCGCACTGGCTGCGCAGGCGAGCACCGTGACGCAAGGCGCTGGCCTTGAGCGGGGCGAACAGGCTGGCGCCGGACATGCCCGGGCCCTTGGTGCGATGGCCACGGGGTGCCGGCTTGGCGCTGGCGGCATAGGCCGGCACGGTTTCGTTGCCCGAGTAATAGAGGTAGTACTGGTCGCTGGGGTACGAGGTTTTGTGCGGCGGTACGCTGGCTTCGAAGGCTGCGCCTTGTCGCTCCAGCCAGGCCAGTTGCTCGCGGCTGCCGTCGCAGAAATTGCGCAATGTCGCGTGGCTGACGGCTTCGCCGACTTCCTGGCGCAGGTAATTGAACATGGCATCGCTGGTGTCTTCATAACCGGCCTGGCGCTGATACGGCGTGCCACCGCCGGCGTAGACAACGCCGCCGCTGAGTGCGGTGGCGCCGCCACCTTCGAAGCGATCCAGCGCGAGCACCGACAGGCCGCGAGTGCTGGCTTCGATGGCGGCACAGGCACCGGCACCGCCAAACCCGACGATCAGCAAGTCGCAGCGGTCATCCCATGGCAACTGGTCGGCGCTGTTCACTCGCAACGCCGTCAACCCGTTTTGGCCGTTCATGTCCGGGCCTCAGCCGGCAGCAGCGAGAGAAGGGGCCGGTTTGGCGGTGGTGGTGTAGCTGCCGTCGAGGTAGACCAGCGGGGTGATCTCGGCGGTGGTGTGGATCTGCAGGATGCGTCCGATGAAGACGGTGTGGGTGCCGTAGCTGAAGTGGCCGTCCTGGCGGCAGAGGATCGCCGACTGGGCGTCACCCAAGTAGGGGATGCCGCCTGGGCTGGTCAGCCAGTTGCCGCGGTCGAAGCGTGCTTCGCCCTTGATTGCGCCGCTGCACAGGTTGGCGAGGTCTTGTTGTTCGACGCCGAGGATGTTGACGCAGAAGTCGGCGCCGGTCGCCAGTGCGGCGTGGGGCGAGGCGGTCTTGTTGACGCAGATCAGCAGCGATGGCGGTTCGGTGCTCAGGGAGTCGACTGCGGTGGCGGCCATGGCGAAGCGTTCGGAGCCGTTGCTGGTGCTGATAATGGTGACTGACTTGGCCAGGCGGCGCATGGCCTGGAGCATGTCGGCTTTGAGGTTGGCGTCGTTCATCGCACTGGGCCTTTTTTGTTGGGGATGGAGTGCGATGGATTCTTGCTCTGGTGTCTAGCGCAAACATCGTCCGAGGGGACTAGGCCAGCGAGGCCTGCTGGCTGACATTCATGTTGAATGGGCCGGCCTCATCGCTGGCAAGCCAGCTCCCACAGGTTTCAGCTGTGAGCACAGATCCTGTGAACACCTGCAATCACTGTGGGAGCTGGCTTGCCAGCGACGGCGGTCTGCCAGGCAAAGCGATTCTCCAACCCCACATGGTCCGTTTGAGGGATGTCCCCCGCGTTGCGCATTGTTTGAATGCCAGTGTAGGGGCGCTACACCCGCCCCGCTGCACGCGCGCCCCGGCGGATGGGGTGAACAAAGGAGAACAATAAAAATGCTCAACCAAGACCTGATTCGCCAGCGTCTGAGCCAACGTGCCCGCGAGTTGGTGCCGATCCTGCGTGAACGCGCCCTGAATGCCGCGCAAGCCGGCCAGTTGCCTGAAGAAACCCTGAAGGATTTCCACGACGCCGGGTTCTTTCGCATCCTGCAACCGTCCCGTTGGGAAGGTTATGAGCTCGAGCCCAAGGATTTCTTCGACGTACAGATGACCCTCGCCGAAGGCTGCATGTCGTCTGCCTGGGTGCTCGGTGTGGTGGCCATCCACAACTGGCAGCTGGCGCTGTTCGACGACCGCGCGGCCCAGGATGTCTGGGGTAGTGATTCCAGTGTGCTGATCTCCTCTTCCTATATGCCGGTGGGCAAGGTGGAGCGCGTCGACGGTGGTTTCAAGCTGAGCGGGCGCTGGGGGTTTTCTTCCGGCAGCAAGCATTGCGACTGGGCGTTCCTCGGTGCGCTGGTGCCGCCGGCAGAGGCGGGCGGGGCGCCGGATTACCGGACGTTTCTGGTGCCGCGCAGCGACTACCAGATTCTCGACAACTGGAACGTCATGGGCCTGGAAGCCACCGGCTCCCACGACATTCTGGTGGAAAACGCCTTCGTTCCCGAGTATCGCACCCATCGCGCACTCGACGGTTTCATGCAGAACAGTCCGGGCAACGAGGTGAACACCGCGCCCTTGTTCCGTTTGCCGTTCGGGCAGATTTTCGTGCGTGCGGTGTCGTCATCGGCCATCGGTGCCCTGCAAGGCGCAGTGGATCAGTTTGTCGAGCACAACCGTGCCCGGGTCGGGGTCAATGATGGTCGCAAGATGGTCCAGGACCCGGCTGCGCAATCGTCGCTGGCCAATGCCATGGTCTGCGTGGACGAGTGCAAGACCGTGCTGCATCGCAACTTTGCCCTGATGCTGGAGCGCGCGCAGAAAGGCGAGCCGTTGAGCATGCCCGAGCGGGTGAAGATGCGTTACGACTCGGCGCTGGTGGCCGACAAGTGCGCCAAGGCCGTTGGCGACCTGATGTTCAACAGCGGTGCTTCGACGATCTTCCGCAGCCACCCGATCAACCGTGCGTTCCGCGACATTCACACCGGTCGCGCGCACGTCGCCAACAGCCCGGCCAAGTACGCCTGGAACCTCGGCGGCGTCAGCATGGGGCAGGACAGCAGCGACTTTTTCCTCTGATATTTTTACTGAATTAGCTAGTCCGTTTGCGTGATTCGAGCGCCCCGTCGATGCACGAGCATTGACGGTAAGGCGAAGGTCTACGGCGCCGACTGCGCATCCAAATAAGCACAAGGATCAACCATGAAATTTTCCCTGATTTACGAAGCCCAGACGGTGGACTCCAGCCGCGAAGGCGACCGCAAGATTTTCGAAGACACCGTCGAGCAGGCCGTGCTCGCCGACAAACTCGGCTTCGATACTTTCTGGTGCGTGGAACACACCGCGCTGAGCAACTACTCGCACATGTCCGCGCCGGAAACCATGCTGGCGTTCGTGGCCGGTAAAACCGAGCGCATCGGCATCGGCCACGGCGTGGTCTGCCTGCCACCGGCGATGAACCACCCGGTGAAAGTCGCCGAGCGCATCGCCACCCTCGACTTGCTGTCCAAGGGCCGTGTGCACTTCGGCGTGGGCAAGGGCGGCACCCAGCAGGAGGCCGGCACCTTCGGCTACGACCTGGCGACCTTGCAGCCGCAGATCGACGAGATGATGTACCTGATCCCGAAAATGTTCGTGCAGGACGAGATCGAGCACAACGGCGACTTCGTGCAGATCCCCAAGCGCCCGATCCATCCGAAGCCGTACCAGGATCCGCACCCGCCGATGTACCTGGCGTGCACCAACACCGAGTCGCTGAAGAATGCCGGCGGTCGCGGCATGGGCGCCCTGGTGCTGGGCTTCGGTGGCCCGGAAGAGATCGCCAAGAAGGTCGAGGTGTATCACACCGCCTACGACAATCGCGATGAGAAGAAGCAAGTGGGCTTCCGCCCTAACCGCCACATTGCCGCGCTGTGCCCGGCCATCGTGCTGGACGACAACGAAGAAGCACGCCGCATCGGCATCCGTGGCCAGCGTTACTTCATGGAATCCCTGGGCTACTGGTACGGCGGTGGCGAGCGTCCGGACCCGGAGAAGTGGAAGGACGACACCTTCGTCGATGGCAACGGCCAGAGCGTGATCAAGTCGCGCTTCGCCTCCGAAGAAGTCAGCGTCGACTTCTCCGACCCGACCATGGCGATGATGAACCCGAACCACGCCTACGGTACCGTCGAGGATTGCATCGGCTACGTGCAGCGCCTGATCGATGCCGGCGCCGACGAAATCCTGTTCATCTGCCAGATGGGCACCGTGCCGCAGTGGGCACAGCTGGAGACCCTGAAGAACATTGGCGAGAAGGTGATTCCGCACTTCCGCAAGGGCTAAGAGCTAACCCCTGTGGGAGCGAGCTTGCTCGCAATGGCGGTCTTGACTGGTATGGCCCCATCGCGAGCAAGCTCGCTCCCACAGGTTTTTGGTCTGCCATCTGGCTGATCAAGCTTAGAAGTTTTTCAGGCCTGGCACGGACGTCAGGCCAACTTTCCAACGGGTCCCCAAGGCCCGTTTTTTTATGCCCGCCGATTTCTCCCCGGTCGATTGACCTGTGCGTAGCTGTCACCCCTTGTTTAACTTCGAGAACATTCCGCGGCAATTGTTGCAAATATATGCCAGGTATTGTGAGTGGCTGATATCGGTCCTATATTCCATCCGCTGATCGCAGTGATCAATTTCCGCGACAACAAAAAAACAAGCGTTACCTCTAAGCTCATCGAGGGATTATTTCATGCGAAAATACAACTCAATGTTTATAGGTTTGCTCTTCGCTGGACTACTCAGTCCGCTTGTCAGCCATGGAAAGCAAATGGAGAATAAGTCTGATATTCAAGCATTGGCCTCATCTTCTCAATGGTTGACAACCAAGGTTTATGTAGAAGGAGCCCCTGAAGTAGATGTGAAGGAAAAGTATCCGGGTGTTGTTGGGATTTCAATGTGGGATCCCGGCCGCAATCGTTATGAGTTTTTCTATACCGATACCGGGCTATCAAAGTATGACAATGGTGGTGGCGGTTACTTCCTTGTCACCGGTGACAAAACAACGCATATCCTGGTGCCTGATCAAGGAACGGTCAGGACTGTGGTCAGAAGGCTGGAAAAACTGGATAACGAAGAGTTCACCTATTCACGAGAGGTGCCTCGCGACATGGTCGATGCCAATGCGCCTGTCCGGATTTATGTGGTTCATGCGCCCTACAAAGGCCCTATAAAGACCTCGATGTCGCACTAAAAACTTCCTGCAGTAATTTATCAATCCATTGTTTCGATATTGTAAAGCGTCCACTTTGTTGATGCTGTCCTGAAATAACATCCATAAAAATCAAAAAAAGGCACAACATGATTATTGAATTCAGACCGCTATTAATGTCTATGTTACTGCTGGCTGGAATGTACTCGGCTGGCGCCAATGCACAGCCGACAACGCCTTCGGTTTCAAAAGAGGCTGTCGCCACACCCGATAATGCAATCATGCTGACTGTTTTCCTGAAACACGATCAGTCACGGCCATTGGGGGAGTTGAGAGAGCAATTCACCAAGCTGGGGTTTTACAAGGTGTTCCCTCCTGCCGGGGTGGAGGTTGTCAGCTGGAATATAACCATGGGTATTGGACATGTCATCGTTCTGCGCTTGCCTGCCTCGCGTCTCGCAGCGGTAAATCTCGCACTCGAAAACACCGCATGGGGAAGTTACCGGACAGAATTCTTTCCTACCTATGATTACAAGGAAATAGCACTGGCAGAGCAAAAGAAAGTGCGAGAAGCCAAATCCAACCAGTAACTACAGAGCAGACGTGCAACGCCATAACGGGTCTTCCAGGCCCGTTTTTTTATGCCTGCCGGATAGGGCGTGACCACCGCATATCCCCTGTAGGAGCGAGCCTGCTCGCGAAAAACAGAAGAACGCCGCGTGGTGTCAGGCTATCAGCGTTTTCGTTGGCGACCATCGCGAGCAAGCTCGCTCCTACAGTTTTGATGTGTTTACCCCATCATTTCCGCTAGTCCCATTGGACGATGTTGCCCCTCCCCGAACCCGTTTGAATGGCTCCTACATATAGCCCCTACATAAAGTCTCCCCCGGCAGTCGCCGAAGGGCGGCACGGCCTGAGTAAAACGAGGAGTGCATCCATGGATATCCGCGGTCTGGGTTACGTCACCCTGTTATCCAGCGACCTGGCGCAGTGGCGCCACTACGCGAGCCAGGTGTTGGGCATGATGGTCAGCGGCGACGATGAGCAGCTGTACCTGAAAATGGACGAGCGTCATTACCGCATCCTCGTGCAGAAGAATGCCGAGAACAGCTTCGGTGCCTGCGGCTGGGAAGTGGCCGGCAAGGCGGCGCTGGAGCAGGCGGTCAGTGAGTTGCAACAGGCCGACGTACAGGTGACCCGTGGCACCGCGGCCGAAGCCGAGCTGCGCAAGGTCCAGGAACTGGTGCACTTCAGCGACCCGGATGGCAACCGTCACGAAATCTTCTGGGGCCCGCTGCAGGACTTCGCTCGTTTCGTTTCGCCGGTGGGCGTCAAAGGTTTTGTCACCAACGACCTCGGCATGGGCCACGTCGTATTGCCGGCCCCAGCCTTCGAACGCTGCCGCGACTTCTACGAACTGGTGATGGGTTTTGGCTTGTCGGACCTGATGAAAGTCCGCTTCACCCCGGACCCTGCCGAGCCGCAAAAACGCATTCACTTCCTGCACTGCAACAACGGCCGGCACCACTCGCTGGCGATTTTCGAGTGCCCGATGCCCCACGGTTGCGTGCACATGATGGTCGAGGTCAACGCGCTGGACGAAGTCGGCCGTGCCCTGGACCGCGTGCACGCCAACGGTGTGAAGCTGTCGGCCACCCTCGGCCAGCACACCAACGACCAGATGATTTCTTTCTATATCAAGACCCCGTCCGGGTTTGACCTGGAGTACGGCTGCGATGGCCTGGTGGTCGATTGGGACCGCCACACGCCGTTCGAAAGCACCGTGGTCAGCCACTGGGGCCACGACTTCAGTGTCGGTCGCCAATGAGGAACAAGACGATGGACAAGCAAATGAGCACCGCCGAGATCGTTGGCAATCTGCGTGACGGCATGACCATCGGTATCGGAGGCTGGGGCCCGCGCCGCAAGCCGATGGCGCTGGTGCGCGAGATCCTGCGCTCGGACCTCAAGGACCTGACCGTGGTTGCCTACGGCGGGGCCGATGTCGGCATGCTCTGCGCGGCCGGCAAGATAAAGAAACTGGTGTTCGCCTTCGTTTCCCTGGACTTCATTCCGCTGGAGCCGTACTTCCGCAAGGCGCGCCAGGAAGCGGCGCTGGAAGTGATGGAGATCGACGAAGGCATGCTGCTGCTCGGCCTGCGGGCGGCGGCGATGAATGTCCCGTTCATTCCGACTGCCGTGGGCCTGGGCACCGACGTGCTGCGCCACAACCGTCAGATCAAGTTGATCGCCTCGCCGTACGCCGATGGCAAGGACTGGGTCGCCATGCCGGCGCTCAAGCTCGACGCGGCGCTGGTCCACGTCGACCGCGCCGACAAACGCGGTGTGTGCCAGATCAGCGGTCCGGATCACTACATGGACGATCTGTTCGTGCGGGCCGCGACCCACAGCTACGTGACCTGCGATGAGCTGGTCGACAGCGAGTATTTCCATCAGGACAGTGCCCACGCCCATCAAGTGTTCTGGGAACGCAACCTGACCACGGCCGTGGCCCACGTGCCGGGCGGGGCGCATCCGTCGTCCTGCGCGCCGCTGTACGGTTTCGACGTCGCGCACTTCAAGGCCTACAACGCCACGGTCCAGGCGGCCGATGGCTGGGAAGGCTACGTGCGCGACTACGTCGACTGCACCCACGAACAGTATCTGGAAAAGGTCGGCGGCCTGGCTGCGATCCGTGAACTGCCGTTGCCGATTTTCTAAGGGAGCCTTTCGATGAGCACTACTGATTACAGCCTCGCTGAGTTGATGATCTGCGCGGCCTCCGAAGCCTGGCGCGAAGACGGCGAAGTTTTGGCCTCCGGCATCGGCGTGATTCCGCGTCTGGCTGCTTCGCTGGCCATGTTGACCAGCAACCCGCAACTGCTGATGACCGACTCCGAAGCCTACATGGTCGCCGAACCGGTGCCCTTGGGCGCGCGCAAAGGCTATGAACCCAAGCGCGACAGCTGGATGGGCTTCTCGCGGATTTTCGACAACGTCTGGGGCGGCAAGCGCCATGCCCTGGTCGGCCCGACCCAGATCGACCGTTACGGTCAAGCCAACATTTCCTGCATCGGCGACTACGCCAAACCCAAGGCGCAGATGCTCGGCGTGCGCGGTTTCCCCGGCAACTCGATCAGCCACGCCAACTCGTTTTGCGTGCCGAGCCATAACCGTCGGGTGTTCGTCGAAGGCGAGGTCGATATGGTCGCCTCGGTCGGCTACAACCCGGCGCGTCTGGCGCGGGGCTGGTCGCTGGACGACATCGACATCCGCCTGATCATCACCGACCTCTGCGTCCTGGATTTCCAGGGTCCGCAGCGGCAGATGCGCATCCGTTCGCTGCACTCCGGCGTGACGGCAGCGCAAGTCCAGGACAACACCGGTTTCGAATTGCACGTGCCGGACGACTGCCCGACCACCGCGGCCCCGACTGTCGAGCAATTGCAACTGATCCAGCGTCTGGACCCGCACAACCTGCGCGCCCTGCAACTCAAAGACAACCCGCCAGGCCAACGCTGAGCAACGCGTTGCGGAGAAAAGTGATGGCTGAACATAACGATAACAATCAGGCCGAGGTGGTGCTGTACGAGGTGCGTGGCGCGGTGGCCCTGGTCACCATGAACCGCCCCGAGTTCCACAACGCGCAGAACTCGCAGATGACCTATGCGCTGGACGCGGCGTTTCGCCGGGCCTGCGATGACGATGAAGTGAAGGTCATTGTGTTGCGTGGCGCCGGCAAGCATTTCTCCGCCGGGCATGACATCGGTACTCCGGGCCGCGACGTCGACAAGACCTTCGACCGCGCCAGCCTGTGGTACGACCATGTGAACAAACCGGGCGGCGAGTTTTTGTATGCCCGCGAGCAGGAAGTCTATCTGGGCATGTGCCGCCGCTGGCGCGAAATGCCCAAGCCGACCATCGCCATGGTCCAGGGCGCGTGCATTGCCGGTGGGCTGATGCTGGCCTGGGTCTGCGACCTGATCGTCGCCAGCGAGGATGCCTACTTCGCCGATCCGGTGGTGCGCATGGGCATTCCCGGGGTGGAGTATTTCGCCCACGTGCATGAACTCAATCCGCGCATCGCCAAGGAATTCCTGTTCCTCGGCGAACGCATGCCGGCGCCGCGTGCCTATCAGATGGGCATGCTCAATCGAGTGGTGGCTCGCGACGAGCTGGAACAACAGACCCTCGACATCGCCGGGCGCATCGCACAAATGCCGCGCCTGGGCCTGCAACTGAGCAAGCAAGCGGTGAACAACGCCGAAGACCTGATGGGCAAGCGCGCGACCATGGACATGGTGTTCGGCCTGCATCACTTCGCCCATGCCCACAATGAACTGGTGTCCGGCGACCGCCTCGGCGGCTACGACGCCAAGGCCATGGCCAGTTCCCAGCGCAAGTCGGGCGAGGCGTGAGCATGGCGATCTCGTTGAATACCCGTTTGACTGAACTGCTCGGTTGCCGTTATCCGATCATCCAGACCGCCATGGGCTGGGTCGCCGACCCGAAACTGGTGGCGGCCACGGGCAATGCCGGTGGTTTCGGTTTTCTCGCCGGGGCGACCATCGAGCCGCAACAGATGGAAGCGGCGATCATTGAAACCCGGCGCCTGACCGATCAGCCGTTCGGGGTGAACTTCCACATGTACCAAGCCAATGCCGGCGAGATCGTCGAGCTGGTGTTGCGCCATAAAGTCCGCGCGGTGAGCTACAGCCGTTCGCCGGGCAAGCAAATGATCAGCCGCCTGAAGGATGCCGGCGTGGTGTGCATTCCCACGGTCGGCGCGCTCAAGCACGCGCAGAAAGCCGTGGAAATGGGCGCCGATGCGGTGACCGTGCAGGGCGGCGAGGGCGGTGGGCACACCGGTTCCGTGCCGACCTCGCTGCTGCTGGATCAGGTGGTCAATGCCGTGTCGGTGCCCGTGGTGGCGGCCGGTGGGTTCAAGGACGGTAAAGGACTGGTCTCGGCCCTGGCCTACGGTGCCGAAGGCATCGCCATGGGCACGCGTTTCCTGATGTGCGCCGACAGCCCGGTGCCCCAGGCGACGCTTGCCCGTTACCTGGCGGTCAAGGACCCGGCGGCGATCATCATCAGCCGCGCTATCGACGGCATGCCGCAACGGATGATCCGCAACGAATTGCTCAACCAGCTGGAAAGCAGTGGCGGCCTAAAGCGCCTGTTGCTGGCGTTGCAAAGTGGCCTGGCCTACCGCCGCCACACCGGCATGAGCCTGACCCAATTGCTCAGCAGCGCCTTGAAGATGCGCGGTGCCGGAGAGCTGACCGCCGCGCAAAGCATCATGGCCGCCAACGCGCCGATGGTGATCCAGAAAGCCATGGTCGACGGGCAACCGGCCGCGGGCGTGTTGCCCGCCGGACAGATCGCCGCCTCCATCGACAGCTTGCCCAGCTGCGCCCAATTGATTGAACAGATCGTCCGCGACGCCGAAGCGCGCCTGGGCGAGCTGTGTCGCCGTGTGTCGTAAGGGGAAAGACATGAAACCATTTAGCGTCAGCATCGATAACGGCATTGCCGAACTGGTGTTCGACCGACCGCCGGTCAACGCCTTCAATAACCAGGGCTGGGCCGACATCGCCAGCGAGATCGAGGGCCTGGGTCGCAACAGCGACGTGCGGGTGATCGTGATTCGTGCCGAAGGCCGCGGCTTCTGCGCCGGGGTCGATATCAAGGAACTGGCCGCCGACGGCAACCTGATCGTCGCGGTGAACAAGGGCAACTACGACAGCTTCAAGGCGATCCATCGCAACCCGAAACCGGTGATCGTTGCCGTGCATGGCTTCGTATTGGGCGGCGGCATCGGCATCTGCGGGGCGGCCGACATCATCGTCGCGTCCGAGTGCGCCACCTTCGGCGTGCCGGAAGTGGATCGCGGCGCCATGGGCGGCGGCGCGCATTTGCAGCGCCTGTTCCCGGTGCAGAAAGTCCGCCACATGTACTTCACCGGTGAGGCCATCGACGCCGCCGAGGCTTACCGCCTGGGCGCGGTGGAGCGGGTGGTCAAGCGCGAAGACTTGCGCGAAGCGGCGTTGCAGATCGCCCGCACCATCGCCGCCAAGAGCCCGGGCATGATCAGCCTGGCCAAGGAAGCGCTGAGCGGCATCGAAGACGGCAATCTGGAAGACAAATACCGCTGGGAGCAGGGCTTCACCCTCGAAGCCTACCGCTCACTGGACTCTCAGGAAGCACGCGACTCGTTCGTCGAGAAACGCGATGCCCGATTCAACGGCTGAAGGCATATCCATGGACCTGACCTATACCCCGGCCCAGCAGGCCTTTCGCGTCGAGGCGCGGACCTGGCTGGCGGCCAATGTACCGAGTGAACCGTTGCAATCGTTCGACACCGAACAGGGCTTTGCCGAGCACCGCGCCTGGGAAGCCAGGCTCAATGAAGGCCGTTGGGGCATGGTCACCTGGCCGACCGAACTCGGCGGGCGCGGCTGCGACCTGATCGAGTGGCTGATTTTCGAAGAGGAATATTACCGTTCCGGGGCGCCGGCACGGGTCAACCAGAACGGCATCTTCCTGCTCGGCCCGACCCTGATGGAGTACGGCACCCCGGAGCAAAAGGCGCGGTTCCTGCCGCGCATGGCCACCGGCGAAGACATCTGGGCCCAGGCCTGGTCCGAGCCGGGTGCCGGTTCCGACATGGCGGCGATCCGCTCCAAGGCTGAACGGGTGGGCGACCACTACGTGATCAATGGCCAGAAGACCTGGTCGACCCGCGCGGTGTGGGCCGATTGGGCGTTCGGTATTTTCCGCACCGACGCGCAGTCCCAGCGTCATCACGGGCTGACTTTCATCCTGTTGCCACTGGACACGCCGGGCATCACGGTGCGGCCGATTCCGCAGCTCAACGGCTTGCCGGGCTTTGCCGAAATCTTCTTCGACGACGTCAAGGTGCCGGTGGAAAACGCCCTCGGTGGCGAAGGCATGGGCTGGCACGTGGCGATGTCCACCGCCGGTTTCGAGCGTGGTTTGTTGCTGCGTTCACCTGCGCGCTTCCAGGAGACCGCCAAGCGCCTGGTGCAGTTGTACCTGGCCAACCGTGAACAGGCCGACCGCGACCCGGCCATTGGCGAAGCGGTGATGCGCGCCTGGCTCGATGCCGAGGCCTACACCCTGAGCACCTACATGACCGCCTCGCAACTGGTGCAGGGCGGCAAGATCGGGCCGGAATCGTCGACCAACAAGATCTTCTGGTCCGAACTCGACCAGCGCATGCACGACACCGCCATGAGCATTCTCGGCCTGCGTGGCGAACTGCTGCCGCATGCCCCGGCCGCCGGTGACGTCGGCCATTGGCTGGAAGGTTTCCTGTTTGCCCAGGCCGGGCCGATCTACGCCGGCACCAACGAGATCCAGCGCAACATCATTGCCGAACGCATGCTCGGCATGCCGCGTGCCTGAGGAATAGACCATGGACTTTAGTTTCAGCCGCGACCAACTGCTGTTTCAGGACAACGTCCGCAGCTTCCTGATCAACGAAGTCACGCCGGAACGCATTCGCGAACTGTGGCAGAGCGACAGTGGCCGCAGCGATCAGCTCTGGGCGCAACTGGTGGAGCTGGGCCTGACTGCACTGACCGTGCCCGAGGCGCAGGAGGGCATGGGCATGAACGAGCTGGACTTCGTGCTGATCGCCCAGGAATGCGGTTACGCCGGTCTGCCTGAACCGCTGGTGGACACCATGCTGGTCGGCGTGCCGTTGCTCGCGGCCCTGGATGAGCAACATGCGTCGCTCAAGCAAAAATGGCTGTCGCGAGTGGCCGAGGGCCGCGCACGTCTTGCTGTTTCCGAGCCAGGTAATCCGCTGGTCAGCGATGCCCATGTCGCCGATCTGCTGTTGCTGGCCAATGGCGACGAAGTGCACGCCTTGGAGCGTGATGCCGTACGCCTGACCCGCAACGTGTCGGTCGACCCGAGCCGCCAGTTGTTCCAGATCGAGTGGACACCCACGCCTGCTACCTGCGTCGCCTCCGGTGAACAGGGCCGACGCTTGTGGGCGGCCGCCTTCAACCGTGGCGCTCTCGCCAGTGCCGCGCAATTGCTCGGGCTGGCCAAGCGCATGGTCGACCTGGCGGTGGACTACACCTTCGAGCGCAAGCAATTCGGCAAGCCGGTGGGCTCGTTCCAGGCGGTCAAGCACTTGATGGCCAACGTCGCGGTGCAGATCGAGTTCGCCAAGGGGCCGTTGTATCGCGCCGCTTATGCTATCGCCGAACAACAACCGGAGCAGGACGTATTCGTGTCCCACGCCAAATTGGCGACCGCGGAAGCGGCCATGCTCGCGGCGAAGAACACCATCCAGGCTCACGGTGCGATGGGGTACACCTGGGAAGTCGATTTGCACCTGTTCATGAAACGCGCCTGGGCACTGGACAAGGTCTGGGGCGATCGCGGTTTGCACAAAGGACGGATTCGTGCGGCGCTGTTCGACGGACAACGTGCGTTGGGTGCCGGTAGCACCTTCTAGTCAACGGGGATCGAACCTGTAGGAGCCGGCTTGCTGGCGATGGCGATCCCAAATACGCCATCGCCAGCAAGCCGGCTCCTACAAAGATGCGACCGTGCCGATTTCAATTTCTTCACCGAGGTAGACCATGCCTGAAGCCTATATCGTCGACGCCCTGCGCACGCCCACCGGGCGGCGCAAGGGTGGTCTGAGCCAGATTCACGCCGCCGACCTGGGCGCCCATGTGTTGCGTGCGCTGGTCGAGCGCAACGACATTCCCGACGAGGATTACGATGACGTGATCTTCGGTTGCGTCGACACCATCGGCCCGCTGGCCGGGGACATCGCCCGCACCAGCTGGCTGGCGGCCGGCCTGTCGCAATCGGTGCCGGGCACCACCATCGATCGCCAGTGCGGTTCGTCCCAGCAAGCGGTGCACTTCGCCGCCCAGGCGGTGATGAGCGGCACCCAGGACGTGGTCATCGCCGGTGGCGTGCAGACCATGACCCAGATCCCGATTTCCTCGGCGATGATCGCCGCCGAACCCTTGGGCTTCACCGATCCGTTCAGCGGTTCCGAAGGCTGGGTGCGGCGCTACGGCGCGCAACCGCCGACGCAGTTCCGTTCGGCGCAGATGATTGCGGAAAAGTGGGACCTGTCCCGGGCGCAACTTGAAGCCTATTCGCTTGAGTCCCATCGACGTGCCTTGCAGGCCATCGAGCAAGGCCGCTTCAACCGCGAGATCGTGCCGCTGGCCGGTGTGCTGCATGACGAAACCCCGCGCCAGACCAGCCTGGAAAAAATGGCCGAGCTGGAATACCTGTTCGGCTGCGACCGGGTCACCGCCGCGGTGTCGAGCCAGACCTGCGACGCGGCCAGCGCGATGCTGATCGTCTCGCAAGCGGCGCTCAAGCGTTACGGCCTGACGCCACGGGCACGCATCCATCACCTGAGCGTACGCGCCGAAGATCCGATCTGGATGCTCACCGCGCCGATCCCGGCCACTGCCTACGCACTCAAGCGCGCCGGCATGAAGCTTGAAGACATCGACCGGGTGGAGATCAACGAAGCCTTCGCCTCGGTGGCCATGGCCTGGTTGAAAGAGACCGGTTATCCCCATGAACAGACCAACGTCAACGGCGGCGCGATTGCCCTCGGCCATCCGCTGGGCGCCACCGGCACCCGCTTGATGTGCACCTTGCTGCATGAGCTGGAACGCAGCGGTGGCCGTTATGGCCTGCAGACCATGTGCGAAGGCGGCGGTCAGGCCAACGTGACGATCATCGAACGCTTGTAAACCAGGATGCACACCGATCCTGTAGGAGCCGGCTTGCTGGCGATGGGATCACCGCGGTGTACCAGGCGCACCGCAGTGATCCCATCGCCAGCAAGCCGGCTCCTACAGAGATTTGTGCTGTGATGAATTTTAAGGAATAACCCTATGAAAATCTGTGAAAACCGCGTCGTGATTATCACCGGTGCCGGCGGTGGTCTGGGCCGTGCCTACGCGCTGGCCTTCGCCGCCGAAGGCGCGAAAGTGGTGGTCAACGACATCAATCGCGAAGCGGCGCTGGCCGTGGTCGGCGAAATCCTCGGCCAGGGCGGCAGTGCCGTGGCCAACAGCGACGACATCACCCGCTACGACTCGGCGGGGCTGATCGTACGCCAGGCCATCGAAACCTTCGGCGACTTGAACGTGGTGGTCAACAACGCCGGCATCTGCCGCGACCGCATGTTCGCCAGCCTCAGCGAAGCCGACTGGGACGCCGTGGTTGCGGTGCACCTGAAAGGTCACTTCTGCATTTCCAGCCACGCCGTGAAGTACTGGCGCGAGCAGGTCAAGGGCGGTGCGAAGGTCGATGCGCGGATCATCAACACCAGCTCCGGCGCCGGTCTGCAGGGCTCCATCGGTCAATCCAACTACGCGGCGGCCAAGGGCGGCATTGCTTCGCTGACGCTGGTTCAGGCCGCTGAACTGCGCCGCTATGGCATCACCGCCAACGCCCTGGCTCCGGCCGCCCGGACCGGGATGACCGAGCAGGTGTTCGCCGACACCATGAAAAAGCCTGAAGAGGGCTTCGATTATTTCGCCCCGGAAAACGTCGCGCCGCTGGTGGTGTGGCTCGGTTCCGAGGCTTCCGCCGATGTCACCGGGCAGATGTTCGAAGTCGAGGGCGGCAAGTTGTCCATCGCCGACGGCTGGCGCCGTGGGCCGCAACTGGATCGCCAGGGCCGCTGGGCGGTGGGCGAGATGGGTGAAGCCGTTGCACAGTTGGTGGCTCACGCCGTTCCGGCGGCCAAAGTGTACGGCAGCTGAAAAAGTCCGGTCTCGGGAGGGCTGTGCATGGCTATAATCGGCCCCTGATGCCGATCACCTGTAGGAGCGAGCTTGCTCGCGATGAACTCCGGCGCAACGCGTTTAATCAGACAGAACGCGTTATCGTTCACGTCCATCGCGAGCAAGCTCGCTCCTACACATGACCCACGTTCCTCAACACGAGACCTGCCATGACCATTTCCCTGTACGACGCTTCCATCCCTGTTCTCCAGCAAATGCTCAACGCCCTCAGCGGCGTGCTGAAAAAGGCCGAAGCCCACGCCACCGAGAAAAACATCGACCCGAACGCGTTCCTGCAAGCGCGCCTGTTCCCGGACATGTTCCCGCTGGTGCGTCAGGTGCAGATCGCCGTTGATTTCGCCAAAGGCATTTCTTCGCGTCTGGCCGAAGTCGAACTGCCGAAGTACGACGACACCGAAACCACCTTCGCCGAGCTGCAGGCACTGATCGCCAAGGTTCTGGCCTACATCGGCGAGTTCACGCCCGAGCAGATCAACGGCAAGGAAGGCATCGAGATCGTCACCCGTCCGGGCACGCCTAAAGAGAAGCGTTTCAGCGGCCAGTCCTACCTGCTGACCTACGGCCTGCCGCAGTTCTTCTTCCACGTCACCACCACTTACGCACTGCTGCGCCACAACGGCGTGGAAGTGGGCAAGCGCGACTACATGGGCGCGTTCTAAACCGTCCGGGTACAAAAAAGCCCGCCAAGGTTTGCGCCTTGGCGGGCTTTTTTTTCATGCATGCATTTGTTGCAAATACACCGCCGACCCTGTGGGAGCGGGCTTGCCCGCGATGGCGGTGTAACCTTCAACATTGATGTTGACTGACCCACCGCTATCGCGAGCAAGCTCGCTCCCACAGGGGGAGTGTCAGGCCAATCGTTCTGCCTTTGCCTCTTCACCCAGGCAAGCCGCCGCGGTGAACAGCACGTCGGTGGAGGAGTTCAGCGCGGTTTCCGCCGAGTCCTGCAACACGCCGATGATGAAGCCGACCGCCACCACCTGCATGGCGATTTCGCTCGGGATGCCGAACAGGCTGCACGCCAGCGGAATCAGCAGCAGCGAACCACCGGCCACACCCGACGCGCCGCAGGCGCAGATTGCCGCGACGACACTGAGCAGGATCGCGGTCGGGATGTCCACCGCGATGCCCAGGGTGTGCACGGCTGCCAGACTCAGCACGGTAATGGTGATCGCCGCGCCGGCCATGTTGATGGTTGCGCCCAGCGGGATCGATACCGAATAGGTGTCTTCGTGCAGGCCCAGACGCTTGCTCAATTCCAGGTTGACCGGAATGTTCGCCGCCGAGCTGCGGGTGAAGAACGCGGTGATGCCGCTCTCGCGCAGGCAGGTCAGGACCAGCGGGTACGGGTTGCGACGCAGTTTCCAGAAAACGATGAGCGGGTTCATCACCAGCGCCACGAACAACATGCAGCCGAGCAGCACGGCCAGCAGGTGCGCGTAGCCGAGCAGGGCGCCGAAGCCGGAGGTGGCGAGCGTCGAGGCCACCAGGCCGAAGATGCCCAGCGGGGCGAAGCTGATCACCAGGCGCACGATCACCGTCACGCCGTTGGACAGGTCGCCCAGCACTTCACGGGTGGTGTCGCCGGCATGGCGAATGGCGATGCCCATGCCGATGGCCCACGCCAGGATGCCGATGAAGTTGGCGTTCATCAGGGCGCTGACCGGATTGTCGACCACGCTCAGCAACAGGCTTTGCAGCACTTCGCCGATGCCGCCTGGCGCCGTGACAGCGACGTCCTGGGTCGACAGCACCAGGTTCGACGGGAACATCATGCTGGCAACCACCGCGACCACGGCGGCGGCGAAAGTGCCCAGCAGATACAGGAACAGAATCGGCCGGATGTGGGTTTCCTGGCCGTGCTTGTGGTTGGCAATGGAGGCCATGACCAGCACGAACACCAGAATCGGCGCGACCGCTTTGAGTGCCGAGACAAACACTTTGCCGATGAACGCGGTGGATTTCGCCGCTTCAGGCGCAACCAGGGCCAGGGCAATACCGGCGATCAGGCCGATCACGATCTGTGTGACCAGGCTCAGGCGTTTAAGGCGTTGCAATAGAGAAGGGGATGAAGCAGTCATAAAACGGCATCTCTGATTTTTTATAAATGCATGATTTCGCAGGCTTGCGGCAACAAGCAGGGCAGGCCGCAGGCGGGAAACCGAGGGGCGCGGACTTTATCACAACGTGGGAATGATCTTTCAGACCTGTGACGAACTGCCACCCCGGCATTCAACGCGAATTGCAGGTTCGTGCAACCGCATCCGGACACACTCTGCTAAGATTCGCCATCCTCATTTTCATGTCTGCCAGTGAGCCTCCGGGCTATCGCTGGTGCTGTCGTTTTCTGGAGTTTTGCATGCTGTTGCCCATTCTTCTGTTGTCCGCCGCCGGTTTCACGGTGCTGACCACGGAGTTCGTCATCGTCGGCCTGTTGCCGGCCATCGCCCGGGACCTGGACGTCAGCATCCCGCAGGCCGGTTTGCTGGTGACCCTGTTCGCCTTCACCGTGGCCGCGTTCGGGCCGTTCCTGACGGCGTACTTCGCCCGCTTCGAACGGCGCAAGCTGTTTATCTCGGTGCTGATCATGTTTGGTCTGGCCAACACCCTGGCGGCGCTGGCGCCGAATATCTGGGTGATGGCGTTTGCCCGCTTGATCCCGGCGCTGGGGCTGCCGGTGTTCTGGGCGCTGGCCAGCGAGACGGCGGTGGACATCGTCGGGCCGGATTATGCCGGTCGTGCCATCGCCAAGATCGGCTTCGGCATTGTCTGCGCCACGGTGTTCGGCATTCCGGTGGGCACGCTGATCTCCGATGCGTTCGGCTGGCGCAGTGCCTTCGCGATTCTGGCGGTCATCGCCTTCGCCAAGGCGTTGCTGCTGTTCATCTACCTGCCGAGAACGAATCTGCACCAGCACCAGGTCAGCTTCCGCTCGCAGTTCAAGATCCTGCGCAGCCCGCTGATGCTGGGGCATGTGCTGCTGTCAGTGATTGTGTTCAGCGGCATGTTCACCGCCTACACCTACCTGGCGGACATTCTCGAGCGCCTGGCCGGTTTCAACGGCACGGTGGTCGGCTGGTGCCTGATGGGCTTCGGCGCGGTCGGGTTGATCGGCAACTCCCTGGGCGGTCGGGCGGTGGATCGTCATCCGCTGATGGCGTCGATGATGTTCTGCGCGTTCATGATTGCCGGCCTGGTGGCGCTGGTGCCGAACATCCATTCGCCGCTCGGTCTGGCGGCGGCGATGGGCATCTGGGGCGTGACCCAGGCGGCATTGTTCCTGGTCAGCCATGTGCGCCTGATGAAAGCCGCGCCCGAAGCGCCGGCGTTTGCCGCGTCGCTCAACATCGCCGGGGCCAACCTCGGTATCGGCCTGGGCGCGATGATCGGCGGCCGGGTGATCGACAGCGTCGGCCTGCAAGGCCTTGGCTTTGCAGCCGCCGCTTTCATTCTGGCGTCGATCCTGTTGGCCATCGCCCTGATGACTTTCAAGCCGCGCGAAGAAATCACAGCGCTGTAAACAGCTCGCGGCGGGCACCTTCGGTAATGGCGACAATGCCGGGGTGCTTGACCTTGCGATCCACCGAGATGGCATAGAACGACTCGCTCACCGCGTCAGTCTGGCCAATCACCTCCACGGCGCATTGGCGCTGCACCTCATCGGCAATCACGCTCGGGCCGATGAAGATTCCGCTGCCGGATTGGCCGAAGGCCTGCATCAGGGCGCTGTCGTCGAATTCGCCGACAATCTGCGGCTGCACCTGTTGCTCGGCGAACCAGCGTTGCAAACGGCTGCGCACCACGGTTTCCGGGCCGGGAATCAGCAGCGGCGCACCGTGCAGATTGCGCGGGAAGTTGCGTCCGTAACGTGCCGCCAGCTCAGGGGTGGCGAAGAAACTGATCCCGCACTCACCGAGTTTCTGGCTGTAGCCCTTGATGTCCAGGTGCGACGGCATCGGGCTGTCGGAAATCACCAGGTCCAGGCGCTGGATCGCCAGGTCGGCGAGCAGGCGTTCCAGCTTGTCTTCGCGACAGGTGATGCGCAGCGGTTCGCTGAGCTCCATGGTCGGCGCGATCAGGCGATAGACGATGGACTTGGGCACCACGTCGGCCACACCGACGCGAAACAGAATCTGCTGCTCATTGGGTTGTGCCCGCAGCATCAGTTCCAGTTCGCCCCCCAGCTGAAACATTTGCTCGGCGTAGGGCAGGGCCTGGCGTCCGGCCTCGGTCAGCTCGAGTTGCCGCCCGACACGTCGAAACAATTCAACGCCGTAAGTCTGTTCGAGCAGTGATATCTGCCCGCTGATGGTTTGTGGCGTGAGGTTCAGTTGCTCACAGGCGCGCACGATGCTGCCGGTTTTGGCCACCACCCAGAAGTAATGCAATTGCCGATAGTTGAGCATGGCGGTCTACAGTTCGTAAAAACCGAAGTATAACCGCTGAAAATACGAATTTTACTGAAGTATTCATTTCCCTAGAATGCATCGCTATCAACGGGCCATCGTTTCGGTCCCGTTTGTTCTATCGAGGAAAGCATCATGACGCTGAAAACCACGGCACTGCTGATTACGTCTTTACTGGTACTGGCCGGTTGCGACCAGGCCGAGAAAAGCGCGCAGCAATTGATGGGCAAGGCTGCCGAAAGCGCCAAACAGGCGATCGACGATACCCACAAGGCCGCCGAGCAAGCGCTCAGCGACGCCACCGGTGGGTTGATCAGCAAAAAAGAATCATCGGAACAAGAAACGGAAAAAACCGAATCTTCCTCCCAGGAAATCTAAACCGCATTACAACGAGTCAGGACTGACCCATGGATTACCTTTTACAACTTGCCGCCAGCCCCACCGCCTGGGTCGCCCTGGCCACCCTGATCGTGATGGAGATCGTGCTCGGCATCGATAACCTGATCTTCATCTCGATCCTGACCAACAAGCTGCCTTTGCACAATCGGCAGCGGGCACGGCGCATTGGTATCGGCATGGCGTTGATCCTGCGCCTGGGCTTGCTGAGCACCATCGCGTTCATCGTGCAGTTGACCGCGCCGGTGATCGAGATTCTCGGCCACGCGTTCTCCTGGAAAGACATGATCCTGATCGCCGGTGGCCTGTTCCTGTTGTGGAAGGCGACCACCGAGATCCATCACAGCATGGACCCGGCACCGGATGATCCGAAGACGGCGACCTCGACCGTGACCCTGGGCTTCGCTGCCGCGATCGGTCAGATCCTGATGCTGGACATGGTGTTCTCCATCGACAGCATCATTACCGCTGTCGGCATGACCGAGCATTTGCCGATCATGGTCATCGCAGTGGTGGTGTCGGTGCTGGTGATGTTGCTGGCAGCTGATCCGCTGGCCAAGTTCATCAACGACAACCCGACGGTGGTGATGCTGGCCTTGGGCTTCCTGATCATGATCGGCATGACGCTGATCGCCGAAGGCTTCGGCGCCCACGTACCGAAAGGCTACGTCTATGCGGCCATGGCATTCTCGGCTGCGATCGAGGTGTTGAACATGATGTCCCGCCGGGCCCGGCAGAAGCAGGTCAACGCTGACGCTTGACGGTAGATGAATGCGAAACGGCCGCCTGTACCCAGGCGGCCGTTTTCGTTTGTGCGAGGCAAAAAACTTGTCAGTGCGCGTTGGCGTGCGGGCTGGGCGTCTCTTCCGGCGCCGTTGCTGGCGGGGCAGGGTGATGGTGGCGGCGAGTAATGCGCAGTACGCCCCACAGCATGGCGGCGGCTACCGCCAGCCAGCCGCTTATCAACATCACAATGATCATGGTCAGGCTCATTTGTGCCTCCTCTTTGCCCTGCCGCGGGCACACACAGCTTCGCAGTTGCCTCGTTAGAGAACAGTCTAGCCTTTGCAGCATTTCAGGCTATTGACCGAAAGTCGGCAGCCACCAATCAGTTCGCTCTATCGAATGCACTCCACTGCTGTTTAGAGCTATACCGTAGGGGCGCGGCGACCTATGATCGACGACCCAGCCGGGAATGGGATTGCCTGGCGTCTGAACCTGAACAAGAGAGAGCGGATGGTGCGGGTATTTTCTCGAATTTTGTCGGCCATGCTGATAGCCGGTTGTGTTGCAGGTCTGGCGGGCTGCGCCGGGAGCGTTGCGCCCGAGATCAAGCGTTTGCCGGAGCGCGTCGAACTCAGCGGTCGATTCTACCGGGGCGAGGCCTATCAAAGCGGGCCGCAGGTATTGGCCAGCATGCTGTCCCAGCAGGGCATCGTGATTACCCCTGGCCTGCTCGACAAACCCTTGCATTTGCCGGGGGGTGAAGCGCAGTTGCAACAGAACATGCAGAACCTGGCCCGCGAGTACGGGATGGTCGTGTATCCCCTCGACAGCAATCTTGCGGCCTTGTTGACCCAGGTCGCCGCCGGTTACCCGGTGATGGTGCGCTTCACCGAGGGCTCGGCGATGTGGGCCGAACCGCGTTACGCCATTCTGGCCGGCTACAACCGCCAGAAGCAGACGGTTTTGCTGCGCGCCGGGATGAATCGCCGCGAACTGATGAGCTTCAGCGCCTTCGAGTCGGCGTTCAAGGAGGCCGGTGGTTGGGCGGTGCTGATCCAGAACCCGACGCAGATCCCCGCACAGGTCGATCAGCAGCGCTGGCTCAAGGCCGCCAACGATGTGGCCCAGGCCGGTCAGGAGCAAGCAGCGGCCAAGGCGAAAAAAGCCTTGGCCGCGCACTGAGTCCGTTGGTCACCCGACGGGCACCATCGCCCGTCGACAGCCTCTGATCTTTCAAGGCCCGTAACATCATCCGGGCCGCGATCAGGAGGCACCCATGGCTCATTCCCCTACGCCCGTCGGTCCCCACTCGTCTGAGCATTCGTCTGGCGATGAGCTGGGTTTCGATCCCGATTCCCCGGACCTTGCCGATCCTCAGGTCGACCCGATCGGGCCCGCCAAGGCACCGAGGGACGTGAAGCCGGGTGACAACCCCAAGGCTCCGGCCAAGCCCTACGATCCACTGGGTGATCTGAAACCTTAGGTCCAATGGAGGTGCGTATGTCTACTGATTCCAGTTTCGACGATAAACGTCCGGAAACCGTCCCCACTACCCCACAAGAGGACATCGACCCGGTGCTGGACCCGGACAGCCCGCTGCGTGATCCCCTGGCACGGCCGACAGTGGTGCCAACCGAGCATCCCCAGGGCTGGCGAGACCCGAGCAAAGGGGATGGCATCCCGGATGACGACCAGATGCCGCTGCCCAACGACTGACGTTGCGACGAAAAAAAAGCCCCGAATGTCCGGGGCTTTTTCATGCCTTTCAGCAAGGTTACTTCGACGCTTCAACCACGCCGCTCTGACGCTGCTTGAGGTTCTTGTCTGCCTTGTACTGCAAGGCCACGGAAGGCACGTCCGCGCTCTTTCCGCTCTCTACCCAATTTCGCATGCGCGTGGCATCGGCAAAATGGGTGTACTTGCCATAGGCGTCAAGGATCACCAGGGCCACCGGGCGGTTACCCATTCGGGTCACCAGCACCAGGCAGTGACCGGCTTCGTTGGTGAAACCGGTTTTCGTCAGCTGGATGTCCCAGTCCGGCTTGCGGACCAGATGGTCGGTGTTGCGGAAACCCAGGCTGTAGTTCGGTTTTCGGAACGAGACGGTTTTTTCCTTGGTCGTGCTCAGTTCGGTCAGCAGCGGGTATTTGTGCGCGGCGATCAACAGTTTGCTCAAGTCGCGAGCGGTCGACACGTTGCGCGGTGAAAGCCCGGTCGGTTCGACGAAGTGCGTGTTGGTCATGCCCAGTGCCCGGGCCTTGGCGTTCATTGCAGCAATGAACGCGGCATAGCCACCCGGATAGTGGTGCGCCAGAGTGGCGGCGGCGCGGTTTTCCGAGGACATCAGGGCAATCAGCAGCATTTCCCGGCGCGGCAGTTCGCTGCGCAGCTTGACCCGGGAGAACACACCTTTCATTTCCGGTGTGTCGCTGATGTTGACGTCGATGTATTCGTCCATGTTCTGCCGGGACTCAACCACGACCAGGCCCGTCATCAACTTGCTGACGGAAGCGATCGGCACCACCACGTCGGGATTGCTGGCATAGATGACTTTGTTGGTCTGCATGTCCAGCAGCAGGGAGCTGCCGGAAGCGAGCTTGAGTGACTTGGTATCTCGCGGCGCAGCGGTGGTTTCGCCAGCGCTGGCGATTGGCGTGATGAAAGTCCCTGCAACTGCAATAAATAGGCTCAGGATGGAAAGACGGATTTTCACGCTGGCAGACTCGTAAAGTGTTGATAAGCCGTTTTGTAACGGGCTGTTACCTGAAAAGCGCGACATTCTGGAGTATGGCTGAATAACTGTCGATGGTTGTTCAAGTAACAGGTGAAAGTCCTGAGAAACATGAAAAATAAGTCATTTTCCGTCGGGTGGTCGAGCTTGTTTCGCAGGCAAAAAGAACCCCGCCAAGGGGCGGGGTTCTTTGATTCGCTGCCGGCGGCTGCGGTGAAACTCAGCCGTGCAGGGTTTCGGCGGCGTACAGGGTGTTTTCCAGCAGGCAGGCACGGGTCATCGGGCCGACGCCACCCGGCACCGGAGTGATCCAGCCGGCGCGGGGCAGGGCGGTTTCGTAGATCACGTCGCCGACCAGCTTGCCGTCGTCCTGACGGTTGATGCCGACATCGATCACAATCGCGCCTTCCTTGATCCATTCGCCCTTGACCAGGCCCGGCTTGCCGGCGGCGACGACGACCAGGTCCGCACGGCCGACATGGCCCGCCAGGTCCTTGGTAAAGCGGTGGGTGACCGTCACGGTGCAACCGGCCAGCAACAATTCCATCGCCATCGGGCGGCCAACGATATTGGATGCTCCGACGACCACGGCATTCATCCCGTAAAGATCGGCACCGGTGCTTTCCAGCAGGGTCATGATGCCTTTGGGGGTGCATGGGCGCAGCAGTGGAATGCGCTGGGCCAGGCGACCGACGTTATAAGGATGGAACCCGTCGACATCTTTGTCCGGACGAATGCGCTCCAGCAGCTTGGAGGCGTCCAGGTGTTCGGGAAGCGGAAGCTGAAGCAGAACGCCGTCGATCGCCGGATCGTCGTTCAGGCGATCGATCAGCTCGGTCAGCGCTTCTTGAGTGGTTTCGGAAGGCAGGTCATAAGCTTGGGATAGAAAGCCGACCTCTTCACAGTCTTTACGCTTGTGCGAGACATAAACCTGAGAGGCAGGATCGCTGCCGACTAGGATCACCGCGAGGCCGGGCGTGCGCAGGCCTTGCTGGCGACGCTCGGTGACACGTTGGGCGATCTGCTGGCGCAGGCTGGCGGCGATCGATTTGCCGTCGATTAGTTGTGCAGTCATTGCGCGTGATTAACCATCGAGAGGGGAAAAAAAGAGAACGCATTCTCGCATGTCATGCGGTGAGGGCAAAGGCGCTTGGTCTGCAAATTCCCCTAACTCCTTTAATTAAATGAATTTTTTTTAAAAAGGATTTGACGACCTTCGGGGGGCTCTATACTATTCGTCGCACTTGTCGGGCACAGCCTAGCACTGGTTAAGAAGGTTGAGCGGGATTACGGTTCTGCAAGACTGGAAAGCACTTAGTTTGTAGTCCTCCAAGGGTACAGCTAACAAGGCGCCCGTAGCTCAGCTGGATAGAGCATCCGCCTTCTAAGCGGATGGTCGCAGGTTCGAGTCCTGCCGGGTGCGCCATTAGGCAGCTTTGGCACAAGTAACGCGATATGGTGGGCGTAGCTCAGTTGGTAGAGCACGGGATTGTGACTCCCGTTGTCGTGGGTTCGATCCCCATCGTCCACCCCATATTTCGAAAGGCGCCAGATTAACAGTCTGGCGCCTTTGCTTTAAAGGCTTCACCCGCGGATGTGGTGGAATTGGTAGACACACTGGATTTAGGTTCCAGCGCCGCGAGGCGTAAGAGTTCGAGTCTCTTCATCCGCACCAATTAAAGCTTCACTCAGGTCCTTGGCCTGGCTGAAGCTTGATAAAGAAGTTGTTTGGCTTCTTTAACAGGCAATATGGTGGGCGTAGCTCAGTTGGTAGAGCACGGGATTGTGACTCCCGTTGTCGTGGGTTCGATCCCCATCGTCCACCCCATATTTCGAAAGGCGCCAGATTGAAAAGTCTGGCGCCTTTTTTGTTTCGGCGGCCGCCGGTTGCGGGTCGCAGGGGCAGGGCGTTTCGTCGTATTTATGTTTCTCGATGATGCTGCCCTGTCCGCCGGTCTTGCGTGCGAGAACGGCTGTCGGGGAGATGATTGGCGACCTCTTCCATATAGAGAAAGGTCGGCGCAGAGCCCTGGCGTGATTGGTTGTATTTGCCATCGGGGCGAGGTGCATTCGTGCATTCGCACCTATAAATTGCCTGCTGTTTTTTTACCCGTTTTCAGTAGGGTGACTT
The DNA here is from genome assembly GCF_054668285.1 of Pseudomonas sp. S2_H10. Lineage (NCBI taxonomy): Bacteria > Pseudomonadati > Pseudomonadota > Gammaproteobacteria > Pseudomonadales > Pseudomonadaceae > Pseudomonas > Pseudomonas sp. S2_H10. Next base: position 1,522,197 of record NZ_CP162754.1, on the reverse strand, counting down.
CTTGAGTTTGACCCACTAGAATGCATGCCCTTGATTCTGGGGTCGGAAACGGCCGGCTAACGTCTGTGCAACGAGGAATATCCATGCAAGTTTCTGTTGAAAATACTACTGCTCTTGAGCGCCGCATGAGCGTCACCGTGCCGGCTGAGCGCATCGAGAGCCAGGTCAACAAGCGTCTGCAGCAGACCGCCCAAAAGGCCAAGATTGCTGGCTTCCGTCCAGGCAAAGTGCCAATGAGCGAAATCAAGCGCCGTTTCGGTGCCGACGCTCGCCAGGAAGCTGTAGGCGACGTGATCCAGTCTTCCTTCTACGAAGCTGTGGTTGAGCAGAAGCTGAACCCGGCTGGTCAGCCTTCGATCGAGCCAAAATCCCTGGAAGCTGGCAAGGACCTGGAATACGTAGCCGTATTCGAAGTGTTCCCTGAGTTCACCGTTGCCGGTTTCGAAGGCATTACCGTCGAGCGTCTGAGCGCCGACGTGACTGACGCCGATCTGGACAAGATGCTGGACATCCTGCGCAAGCAGAACACCCGTTTCGAAGTGGCTGATCGCGCTGCCCAGAACGAAGACCAGCTGAACATCGATTTCGTCGGCAAGGTCGACGGTGAAGTGTTCGCTGGTGGTTCCGCCAAGGGCACCCAGCTGGTTCTGGGTTCCGGTCGCATGATCCCTGGTTTCGAAGATGGCCTGGTTGGCGCCAAGGCCGGTGAAGAACGCGTTCTGAACCTGACCTTCCCAGAGGACTATCAGAACCTGGACCTGGCTGGCAAAACCGCCGAGTTCACCGTGACCGTCAACACTGTTTCCGAGCCAAAGCTGCCAGAACTGACTGAAGAATTCTTCGCTCAATTCGGCATCAAGGAAACCGGTCTGGAAGGCTTCCGCACCGAAGTTCGCAAGAACATGGAGCGCGAGCTGCGTCAGGCGATCAAATCCAAGGTCAAGAATCAGGTAATGGACGGTCTGCTGGCCACCAACCCGATCGAAGTGCCAAAGGCTCTGCTGTCCAACGAAGTTGACCGTCTGCGCGTGCAGGCTGTTCAGCAGTTCGGCGGCAACATCAAGCCTGACCAACTGCCGGCCGAGCTGTTCGAAGAACAAGCCAAGCGTCGCGTAGTGCTGGGCCTGATCGTGGCTGAAGTGGTCAAGCAGTTCGACCTCAAGCCTGACGAAACCCGCGTTCGCGAGATGATTCAGGAAATGGCTTCGGCCTACCAGGAGCCTGAGCAAGTTGTGTCCTGGTACTACAAAAACGACCAGCAACTGAACGAAGTTCGTTCGGTTGTGCTGGAAGAGCAAGTTGTGGATACTGTTCTGCAGAAAGCTAGCGTGACCGACAAATCGGTCTCTTACGAAGAAGCGGTCAAGCCGGTAGAAGCACCACAAGCCGACTGATCACTTTTGCGGTAAGAAGCACACACCATAAGCCAGCTCTCGAGCTGGCTTATGCGTATTCAAGACATAACTATTTGGGAGTGACTGCAGAGCATGTTCCGTAATTCCTATATTCAGCAGAACTCTGATATCCAGGCCGCAGGCGGCCTGGTCCCGATGGTTGTCGAGCAGTCCGCTCGTGGCGAGCGCGCCTACGACATCTACTCGCGCCTGCTCAAGGAGCGAGTGATCTTTCTGGTTGGCCCGGTAGAGGACTACATGGCCAACCTGATCTGTGCGCAACTGCTGTTCCTTGAAGCGGAAAACCCGGACAAGGACATCCATCTCTATATCAACTCCCCAGGCGGTTCGGTGACGGCGGGCATGTCGATCTACGACACCATGCAGTTCATCAAGCCCAACGTATCGACCACCTGTATCGGTCAGGCGTGCAGCATGGGCGCATTCCTGCTGACGGCCGGTGCCCAGGGCAAGCGTTACTGCCTGCCAAACTCGCGAGTGATGATTCACCAGCCACTGGGCGGTTTCCAGGGCCAGGCGTCGGATATCGAAATCCACGCCAAGGAAATCCTCTTCATTCGTGAGCGCCTCAACACGTTGATGGCCAAGCACAGCGGGCGCACCCTTGAAGAAATCGAGCGCGATACCAACCGCGACAACTTCATGAGTGCAGAGGCTGCGCGCGAGTACGGCTTGATCGACGAAGTGATCAGTCAGCGCCCTGCGTAAAATAAGCAGCTCAAAATAGGGTTGGTCGGCGCGTCCGACACCTGCGGGCTTGAAAAAGCCCGCAATAGCCTTCATCTTGTGTTGCAAGCCTATCGGATTTGGATCGAACGAATGACTGACACCCGCAACGGCGAGGACAACGGCAAGCTGCTCTATTGCTCCTTCTGTGGCAAAAGCCAGCATGAAGTGCGCAAATTGATTGCCGGCCCCTCGGTCTTTATCTGCGACGAGTGCGTCGACCTGTGCAATGACATCATCCGCGAGGAGGTGCAGGAAGCACAGGCCGAGAGCAGCGCGCATAAATTGCCTTCGCCTAAAGAAATCAGCGGCATCCTTGATCAGTATGTGATTGGTCAGGAGCGTGCGAAAAAGGTTCTGGCCGTAGCGGTGTACAACCACTACAAACGTCTGAACCAGCGCGACAAAAAGAATGACGACGTCGAACTCGGCAAGAGCAACATCCTGCTGATCGGCCCGACAGGCTCGGGTAAAACCCTGCTTGCCGAAACACTGGCCCGCTTGCTGAACGTTCCGTTCACCATCGCTGACGCAACCACCCTCACCGAGGCGGGTTACGTGGGTGAGGATGTCGAGAACATCATTCAGAAGCTGCTGCAGAAATGCGATTACGACGTGGAAAAGGCCCAGATGGGCATTGTCTACATCGATGAAATCGACAAGATTTCGCGCAAGTCCGACAACCCGTCGATCACCCGGGATGTTTCCGGTGAGGGCGTGCAGCAAGCCCTGCTCAAGTTGATCGAAGGCACGGTCGCTTCCGTTCCGCCTCAAGGTGGTCGCAAGCATCCGCAGCAGGAATTCCTGCAGGTCGACACCCGTAACATCCTGTTCATCTGCGGTGGTGCGTTCTCCGGTCTGGAAAAGGTTATTCAAAACCGTTCCACCAAGGGCGGCATCGGTTTCAACGCGGAAGTGCGCAGCAAGGAAGAAGGCAAGAAAGTCGGTGAATCCCTGCGTGAAGTCGAGCCTGACGATCTGGTCAAGTTCGGTCTGATCCCGGAATTCGTCGGTCGTCTGCCGGTACTTGCGACGCTGGACGAGCTTGACGAGGCTGCGTTGATGCAGATCCTCACCGAGCCGAAAAATGCCCTGACCAAGCAGTATGCCAAGCTGTTCGAGATGGAAGGCGTTGATCTGGAATTCCGTTCCGACGCTCTGAAATCGGTCGCCAAGCGTGCCCTGGAGCGTAAAACCGGTGCCCGTGGCCTGCGTTCGATTCTCGAAGGTGTATTGCTCGACACTATGTATGAAATCCCCTCGCAATCGGAGGTGAGCAAAGTAGTGATCGATGAAAGCGTGATAGAAGGCAAGTCCAAGCCACTGTATATCTACGAAAACAGTGAGCCGACCGCCAAGGCCGCGCCAGACGCCTAAGCGTCACGCAGCTTGAACAAAGAAGGGGCCTTCGGGCCCCTTTTCTTTTCGTGTGTTTTAACCCTGTCTTTGCGCTTGTTTTTTTTCAAGGCAGCCCCCATCTTGGTTTCAAGCTTACTTCCATCTGTTTACGGCCTTATGGCCGCCGTAGAGGCGAAATCATGAAGACAACCATCGAATTGCCTCTCCTGCCATTGCGTGATGTCGTGGTTTATCCGCACATGGTTATCCCGCTGTTCGTGGGGCGCGAGAAATCCATCGAAGCCCTCGAGGCTGCGATGACGGGTGACAAGCAGATTCTTCTGCTGGCCCAGAGAAACCCGGCTGACGACGATCCCGGCGAAGATGCCCTGTATCGCGTTGGTACGATTGCCACCGTTCTGCAGCTGCTGAAGCTGCCTGACGGCACCGTCAAGGTTCTGGTCGAGGGCGAGCAGCGCGGCGCCGTCGAGCGCTTCATTGAAGTGGACGGCCACTGCCGTGCCGAAGTCTCCCTGATCGACGAAGTGGACGCACCAGAGCGCGAGTCGGAAGTGTTCGTGCGCAGCCTACTGTCCCAGTTCGAGCAATATGTGCAGTTGGGCAAGAAAGTCCCGGCTGAAGTCCTGTCGTCGCTCAACAGCATCGACGAGCCAGGCCGCCTGGTGGATACCATGGCCGCGCACATGGCGCTGAAGATCGAGCAGAAGCAGGAAATCCTCGAAATCATCGATTTGTCGGCCCGGGTCGAGCACGTTCTGGCGTTGCTGGATGCCGAGATCGATCTGCTGCAAGTCGAAAAACGCATTCGCGGTCGCGTCAAAAAGCAAATGGAGCGCAGTCAGCGCGAGTACTACCTGAACGAGCAGATGAAGGCCATTCAGAAAGAGCTCGGCGACAGCGACGAGGGTCACAACGAAGTCGAAGAGCTGAAAAAGCGTATCGATGCCGCCGGCCTGCCGAAAGACGCGCTGGCCAAGGCCACGGCCGAGCTGAACAAGCTCAAGCAAATGTCGCCGATGTCTGCCGAAGCGACCGTGGTGCGTTCGTACATCGACTGGCTGGTTCAGGTGCCGTGGAAGGCCCAGAGCAAGGTGCGCCTGGATCTGGCGCGTGCCGAAGACATTCTTGATGCCGATCACTACGGCCTCGAAGAGGTCAAGGAACGCATCCTTGAATACCTCGCCGTGCAAAAACGCGTGAAGAAGATTCGTGGTCCGGTGTTGTGCCTGGTCGGTCCTCCAGGGGTGGGCAAGACCTCCCTGGCGGAGTCGATCGCGCACGCCACCAACCGCAAATTCGTGCGCATGGCCCTCGGCGGCGTGCGTGATGAAGCGGAAATTCGTGGTCATCGCCGTACTTACATCGGTTCGATGCCAGGAAGATTGATTCAAAAGATGACAAAAGTGGGTGTCCGCAACCCGCTGTTCCTGCTCGATGAAATCGACAAAATGGGCAGCGACATGCGTGGCGATCCGGCATCGGCGTTGCTGGAAGTGCTCGATCCGGAGCAGAACCACAACTTCAACGATCACTATCTGGAAGTCGATTACGACCTGTCCGATGTGATGTTCCTGTGCACCTCGAACTCGATGAACATCCCGCCGGCATTGCTGGACCGGATGGAAGTGATTCGCCTGCCGGGCTACACCGAAGACGAAAAGATCAACATCGCCGTCAAGTACCTTTCGCCGAAGCAGATCACTGCCAACGGTTTGAAGAAAGGCGAGCTGGAATTCGACGCCGAAGCGATCCGCGATATCATCCGTTACTACACCCGCGAAGCCGGTGTGCGTGGGCTGGAACGCCAGATTGCCAAGGTTTGCCGCAAGGCGGTTAAAGAGCATGCGCTGGAAAAACGCTTCTCGGTGAAGGTCACTGTCGACGATCTGGAACATTACCTCGGCGTGCGTAAATTCCGTTACGGCCTGGCCGAGCAGCAGGATCAGATCGGTCAGGTGACCGGGCTGGCGTGGACTCAGGTGGGCGGCGAACTGCTGACCATCGAAGCCGCTGTGGTGCCGGGCAAGGGCCAGTTGATCAAGACCGGTTCCCTGGGTGATGTGATGGTCGAGTCGATCACCGCAGCCTTGACCGTCGTTCGTAGCCGGGCGAAGAGCCTGGGGATTCCCCTGGACTTCCATGAGAAGCGCGACACGCATATCCATATGCCAGAAGGGGCGACCCCGAAAGACGGCCCCAGCGCGGGTGTAGGCATGTGCACGGCCCTTGTTTCGGCCTTGACCGGCATTCCGGTGCGCGCGGATGTTGCCATGACCGGCGAAATCACTTTGCGTGGCCAGGTGCTGGCGATTGGCGGTTTGAAAGAAAAACTGCTGGCTGCCCACCGTGGCGGAATCAAGACGGTGATCATTCCTGAAGAGAATGTGCGCGATCTCAAAGAGATTCCGGACAATATCAAGCAGGATCTACAGATTAAACCGGTTAAATGGATTGACGAGGTCCTGCAAATTGCGTTGCAATACGCGCCGGAGCCCTTGCCGGACGTGGCTCCGGAGATAGTCGCGAAGGATGAGAAACGCGACGCGGATTCTAAGGAAAGAATTAGCACGCATTAGTACGTATTTGCCTGGGGGGCTTCCTTGACAGTTTTTTAGAGCCCTTGTTATAAAGCGGCTCTTAAGTGTCTGTAGGCCATTCAGCACTCGTTTTTGCTTTAACCAAAAAAACTTAGAATCATACTCAAATAGATATAAGGGGACTTAGAGTGAACAAGTCGGAACTGATTGATGCTATCGCTGCATCCGCTGATATCCCGAAAGCTGCTGCTGGCCGTGCGCTGGACGCTGTAATCGAATCCGTCACTGGCGCTCTCAAGGCTGGCGACTCTGTTGTTCTGGTTGGTTTCGGTACTTTCTCCGTCACCGATCGTCCAGCTCGCATTGGTCGTAACCCACAGACCGGTAAGACGCTGGAAATCGCAGCAGCCAAAAAACCAGGTTTCAAAGCCGGTAAAGCACTGAAAGAAGCTGTCAACTAAGTTCGATTCAGGTTTTTACCCATCCGGGTCGGGGTCATGCCTGACTTGGCAGCGGAGCGGCAGTCCTGACTGCAGGTCGCCGGTTCAAGACACCGAGGGTCGCCAGTTCGAGCCCTCGATCCGCTCCGCCAGTTACGAGAAGGCGCATCCTCGGATGCGCCTTTCTTCTATCCGGATTCTACCCACGCTCCACGGTTGCCTAATTTTGAAGTTCAACCGTTTCTGGGGGACGCATGCTGCAGAATATCAGGGACAATTCACAAGGCTGGATTGCCAAGACTATTATCGGGGTCATCGTTGCACTGATGGCCTTGACCGGTTTCGACGCCATTTTTCAGGCCACGACGCACAAGAATGACGCGGCGAAGGTCAATGGTGAAGAAATCAGCCAGAACGAGCTGAGCCAGGCGGTCGATATGCAACGCCGCCAGCTCATGCAACAGCTGGGCAAGGATTTCGATGCTTCCTTGCTGGACGAGAAAATGTTGCGCGAATCGGCTCTCAAGGGCCTGATCGATCGCAAGCTGCTGCTGCAAGGCGCAGAACAATCGAAATTCGCTTTTTCCGAAGCGGCACTTGATCAGGTCATCCTGCAAACACCAGAGTTTCAGGTTGACGGCAAGTTCAGCCCCGAGCGTTTCGACCAAGTGATTCGCCAACTCGGCTATAGCCGCATGCAATTCCGCCAGATGCTGGCCCAGGAAATGCTGATCGGTCAGCTGCGCGCCGGCCTGGCGGGCAGCGGTTTCGTGACCGATGCGCAAGTGCTGGCATTTGCCCGTCTGGAAAAACAGACCCGCGATTTCGCCTCGCTGAACATCAAGGCTGACCCGGCGGCTGTGAAGCTGACCGACGAAGAGGTCAAAGCCTATTACGACGAACACGCCAAGGAGTTCATGACCCCGGACCAGGTGGTCATCGATTACCTCGAGCTGAAGAAGGCTTCCTTCTTCGATCAGGTCAGCGTCAACGACGAAGACCTGCAAGCGGCCTATCAGAAAGAAATCGCGAACCTGTCCGAGCAACGCCGGGCTGCGCACATTCTGATTGAAGTGAACGACAAGACCACCGAGGCGCAGGCCAAGGCGAAGATTGACGAGATCCAGGCCCGTCTGGCCAAGGGTGAGCAGTTCGAGGCGCTGGCCAAGGAGTTCTCCCAGGATCCGGGTTCGGCGAACAACGGCGGCGACCTCGGTTATGCCGGTCCTGGCGTCTACGACCCGGCGTTCGAAAAAGCCCTGTATGCGTTGACCAAGGATCAGGTATCCGCACCGGTTCGCACTGATTTCGGTTTCCACCTGATCAAGCTGTTGGGTGTGGAAGCACCTGAAGTGCCAACCTTCGCCAGCCTGAAAGACAAGCTGACCCGTGCTCTGAAAACCCAGCAGGTCGAGCAGCGTTTCGTCGAGGCGAGCAAGCAACTGGAAGACGCGTCGTTCGAAGCGTCCGATCTGGCTCAGCCGGCGCAGGACCTGAAACTGACCGTGCAGACGTCCAAGCCGTTCGGCCGTGAAGGTGGCGAGGGTATTGCAGCCAATCGTGCCGTGATCACTGCCGCGTTCAGCCCTGAAGTGCTGGATGAGGGTGCCAACAGCACCGCCATCGAGCTCGATCCGGAAACCGTGGTCGTGTTGCGTGCCAAGGAGCACCTGAAGCCTTCGCAACTGCCGCTGGAAAGCGTTGATGGCCCGATCCGTGCGCAACTGGCCAAGGAACACGCCAGCGCCGAAGCCAAGACCAAGGCTGAAGCCCTGATCGCTGGCCTGCGCGATGGCAAGACCCCGCTGGATCAGGCGGTCGACGGTCAGGCCTGGAAAGTCACCGAAGCGGCGACCCGCGCTCAGGAAGGGGGTGACCCAGCCGTGCTGCAAGCGCTGTTCCGCATGGCCAAGCCTGCGGCCAAGGACAAGCCGACCTTCACCAGCGTCACGCTGGCGGATGGCAGCCTGATGATCGTGCGTCTCAATGGCGTGAACGAAGCTGCGGCACCGACTGACGAAGAGAAAGCGCAGTATCGTCGCTACCTCGCTTCGCGCATCGGCCAGCAAGACTTTGCGGCGTATCGCAAACAGCTGGAAAGCCAGGCGGACATCAAGAAGTTCTGATGCCTGACCAGGTTTGACGCTGCACAGGAGACCCCGGCCGAAACGCCGGGGTCTTTTTGTTTGGCCGTACGTCATTAGCCGCGGTGACTTTTGCGCAAAACCGGGGTCAATCAGCCTGTAACCGTTTTAAGACACAATCGATGCTCCGCTAAGCATCGATCTGTTGCACAATATGCCCCGAACCGTTTTCCTCAGGATGTTCAATGTTTAAATCACTTCCCATGCGGGTTGTCGGGATGGCAGCCGTGCTCGCCATCGCGGCTGGTTGTTCATCGAACAAAAGCGCCATCTACGAGCATGAGAACTTCGACGATTCCGGCACCTTCTCGCGCAACTATCCGGTCACCGATGCCCAGAGTTGTGAAGCCGTCCGTCGCGCCCTGCTCAGCCAGGGCTACATCATCACCAGCAACGATTCGAAGCTGGTCAGCGGTCACAAGAGCTTCCAGCAAACCGGGGAAAACCACATGGAGATCAGCTTCAGTGTGGTCTGTGCCGATGACGGCAGCGAAGGGCATCACGCAACCGTGTTTGCCAACGCCCTGCAGGATCGTTATGCGCTGAAGAAAACCAACAACTCCGCCAGTCTCGGTGTGGGTGTGCTGGGCTCGGTGTCGATGCCGATCGGTTCATCGGACGATTCGATGGTCAAGGTCGCCAGCGAGACTGTATCGTCGGCCAAGTTCTACGAGCGTTTCTTCGCACTGGTCGAGCTGTTCCTGCCGCCGGAAGCGAAAAAGGCCGCGCACATCACCGAAAAACCGAAAACCGACCTGGGCATGCCTGAAGTCAAGGCGGCACCGGCACCGCTCGCGCCTGCCCCCGTAGCGGCACCCACCTCGGAGCCTGCTGCCGCTGTGGTTGCGCCTGCACCTGTTGAAGTAGCACCTGCGGCCTCCGAACCGCTTGCCCCACCGCCCGAAGCGGCGCCGATCACTCCGGCCGAGAGTGCAGAGCCTGCACAGTCCTCGGAGATCATCACGCCACCGTCGAACCCGAGTGACTTGCCGCCGCCGAGCGAACCCATTCCGGCGATGCCTGTCTCCGGCCAGTGAAGGCGACAGCACAGGATCGGATGAGCCGATCCTGCGAGCGCCCCACTGATTGACCTGCATCAGGCAAGTCCGCTGTTCTGCGGTTTCCCGCAAAAAAAACCGATGATAAATTCCTGACCAGCTGCTACGTTTTATTCAGTAGCGACGGAGTGTCGTGCCCGCGTCATTTTTCTTTCACACGGGCACTTTATTCTCAGGGGACAGGTCATTTATTCAGGCGTTTTTTCAAGACGGGTTGGGGGATTCAAAAATGGACGATTATCAAGAAGAGCTGCTCGAGTATCAGGCGTTCGAACTGGACCCACTGGAGCCTGCGGAAGACGCCACCGAGCTTTGAGCGTCAGGCGGATTGGCGATGGCTGCGGCGAAATTCGCCGGGTGTCTGCCCGTTCCAGCGTTTGAATGCGCGTTGAAACGCCTCGGCTGAGGCAAAGCCCAGCAGGTAGGCGATCTCTCCGAACGCCAGTTCCGTGTCGCGTATGTACGTCATGGCCAGGTCGCGTCGGGTGTCGTTGAGAATCGCACGAAATTGCGTGCCTTCTTCGACGAGCCGGCGGCGCAAGGTCCAGGTCGGCAGCTTCAGGCGCGCCGCCACCTCTTGCAGGTCGGGCTCCCGGCCACCGTTGAGCAAGGGTCCCAGCAGCGCAATGATCCGCTCACGCAGGCTGCGGGTGCGTGTCAGTCGTTCCAGCTCCTGCTCACACAGTTGCAGCAAATGCCGCCAGGTGCTCGGGCAATGCTCGGCGTTGCGCTGGGCAAGACTGGCCAGGCTCAAGCGCAGTTGATTGCGTTCGCTACCAAACTGAATCGGACAGTCCCCCAAAACATCATAGGCCGAGCGGTAACCGGGTTCTTCGAATTCGATCTCGATACGTTCGGCGCGCAGCGGGACAGGGCTGACACTGGATAACTGCTGCAGCCAGCCGGCGACGATCGAGTCCACCACGAAGCGGTTGTAGGCGTTGTAGGGGCTGATCGAATAGAAACGCAGCCACGCGCCCCGGGCGTCTTCGTGAAAGCTGGATTGACCGCGATAGTTCGAGCCATACAAGGCTTCGAATCTAATCAGACAGCGCGCGGCCTCTCGGACTGTCGGTGCCTGGGCGGCGGTGACGCCTGCGAGGCCGATCTGGCTCAGGCGACTGAGCTGACCCATGCGCAAGCCCAGGGCCGGGTTGTCGGTCAGTTGAATGGCGCTGTGACCCAGGCGCATGTAGCGCGGTATCGACAGTCTGGCACCGGCCTCGCTCAGTCGCGCGGCATCGAGACCGTATTGATCGAGCAGTGGTTGCGGATCGATGCCATGACTGCGCACGGCATCGGCCAGGCTATGGACAAAACCCACCGACAGATCGCCCAGGCGCATGGGCTGCGGTTTCATGGCTTACAACCAGAGGTTCAGCAAGCGCGCACCCTGGGCGTTGCCATCGGCGAAGTGCTGGCCGTTGCGACTGAGAAAACTGTGCCCGGCGCTGCCCTGATCCCAGAACTGGCCCCGCAGGAACACACTCATGCCTGCAACTGCCTGACTGTCCGGTACCCGGGTCGCGAGGTTCAGGCGCTGCCAGGCCTGGCCTTCGCTGACCTCTCCAGGCTTGAGGGTGACCTGCGCCGGCTCCGATGAGCTCCTGTAGCCGCGCCACGGCTGCTCCCAGGTGCCTCGGCCGGCGACAAAGGCCGGTACCGCAACCAGCTGGACATTCTGGTCGTTGAGCTTGAGGTAGTTTTCCGGGTACCAGCTGTCGTGGCCGATCAATACGCCCAGTCTTCCTGCGGGGGTATCAACGACGTTGAGCGACCGCTCGGCGTTCGCCTTGATCCCGCTCTGTTCGGCGAAGAAGGGGTGCATCTGGCGCTGGGGCTGGCCGATCGGCAGGCCGTCGTTGTTGAAGACCACGCTGCTGTTGTAGAGCGCGCCGCGACCTGTTTTCAAGGTGCCATCGACGATGCTCGGCTCGGGCAGCACGATGGAGCCCGCGACCAGCGTCACGTGGAATTCCCTGGCCAATCCGCCGAACAATGCCTGGTAGTCCCTGGCCATCGCCTTGGCTTTCATGCGCAGGTGCGCATCGTCCAGGCGGTTGCCGCCGTCGGCGCTGATCAGCGCCCTGGCGAACTTCAGGGGATTGCTCACCGCCAGCCAGTTCATGGCTTCCTTGAGAGAGCTGGCCTGATACAGCTCATCCTTCTCGCCGCTGACCATCAACCAGGTACCGACGTGTTCCGGCAATACCACGACGGTCTTGCCGTTCAACAAGCCCTGGTCCCGGGCCGCTTGCAAATAGGCCGCGAGCTTGCGGTGCAAACGCTCGGGGCTTTGATAATCGGTAGGAAACAGTTCGGGCTGAATGCCCAGCAGATTGCCACGGTCCGCAGGCGTGCCCTGGTCGACAGCCAGGTTGATCCGCAGGTCTGAAAGGTAATGACCCACCGGCCGGTCGGCGGCCCACATCGCGTAGGTCGTGAGGGCGGCGAGCAATGCCATGGAGAATGTCAGGTACAAGAGTTTGCGCATGGGGACACAGTTTACAGTCTGGAGACGGGCGTGGCTTTTGATTTGAAAGCGGATCGAGGATAAATGGAATCAAAGGCTGGGTGGGCACTTTTCAACGCTGATGTATTTTTTGGCTTTCACTGGCGTGGAGGTCACACGATCTCTTGTAGGAGCCGGCAAGCCGGCTCCTACAGGTATTGCGCGGTCCCTTGTGGGAGCGAGCTTGCTCGCGATGGTCGTTAACGATAACGCGTGTGAACCGGATAAACGCGGCGCTCTTGAGTCCATCGCCGGCAAGCCGGCTCCTACAGGGTTTGGAGGTCACACAGTCCCTTGTAGGAGCGAGCCTGCTCGCGATGGACGTCAACGATAACGCGGGTGAACTGGATGGACGCGGAGCTCTTGAGTCCATCGCCAGCAAGCCGGCTCCTACAGGTCTGTGTGCGACACTAGTTGGTGACCAGCAGTTCCGGGCCGAGGTATTCGTTGATCTGCTCGATATCGTCGTCGCCCAGGCTGCCCACCGAAGAGGCCAGGCGCAGGCGTGACATCAGATAGCGCAACTTGGCGTCGAACAGGTCGTGACGCGCAACGAAGAGCAGCTCTTCGGCATTGAGGACATCCGAGTTGGTGCTGGTGCCACCTTCCTTGAAGCCCTTGCGTGACGATGCCAGAGAGCGTTCGTTGGACGCTACCGCCTTCTCCAGTGCGCGAATGCGTTTGGCGCCGCTCAGGATGCCTTGATACTCACGGGTGGTTCCGGTGATGACTTCCTGGCGCGCGGCGTCAAGTTCGTCCAGGGCTTTGTCGCTATTGGCGGCGGCCTGGCGCGTCAGTGCGCTGACGCCGCCACCGCTGTACAACGGAATATTGACTTCCAGCCCGACCGAGCCGTAGTGGTTGCGTTGATTCAACTCGGAGAGCGACTGGCTTTCGCCCGCCGTGTAACCAGCGATGAAATCCAGGGTTGGCCAGTGGCCGGCCCTGTTGCGCTTGACCTCTTCTTCGGCGAGGTCGCGGCTGTAACGGCGTGCATGGATCAGCGGGCTATCGGCCTGGGCCTTGACCAGCCAGTCCTGCAGGTTGCTCGGCAGCAGCGGTGGTGTATCGAAGCTCGGGCGCAAGGTGGTCAGTGATTCAGGGGTTTCGCCGATGTATTCCTCAAGTTTGCGGCGCGCGTTGACCAGGTTGTCCTGGGCTTCGATCAGTTCGGCTTCGGCGAGGTCGCGGCGAGCGAGCGACTCGTCGATGTCGGTAATGGTGCCTGCCCCCAACTCCATGCGCCGTTTCGCCGAGGCGAGTTGTTCATCGAAGGCGCTGAGCTTGGATTTGGCCAGGGAAATGGTTTCGCTGGCCAGGAGCACATCGAAATAGCTTTCGGCCAGGCGCACCGCAGCATCCTGGCTCTTGGCATCGAATACTGCGTTGCTGTAGTCGGCACGCTGATGACCCTGGCGGTACTCGGCCATTTTCTGTTTGTTGAACAAAGGCTGGCGCAGGCGCACGTTGGCGCCCTTGGAGTCGTAGTGCAGATCGTTGTCGATGTTGTTCTGGCTTTGCGAGCCATTGACCTTGTTGTTGTAGGCCGAGGCATTGATCTGCGGCAGCAGGCCAGCCTTGCCGATGGCGCGATTTTCGCCGCCGGCTTGTTTTTCATGCACGGCGGCCTGGTAGATAGGGCCCTGGTATTGCAACAGATCCCAGGCTTGCTTGAGATCCATTGCATCGGCCGGCAGGGCCAGCCCGAGCAGGCAGTAGAGCAGGCAATGACGGTCCATTTCATTGTTCCTTGAATGAGCTGTCCACACGTTCGAGCATTGGTTTAAGAAGATAGCTCATCATGTTGCGTTCGCCGGTCTTGATGGTGACGCTGGCGGGCATGCCAGGGCGAATGTGATTGGTACCCAGCAGGCTCATGCCGTCGGGCGTGACTTCTACCTGGGCCAGATAGAACGGTTGCTTGCTTTCCTCGTCCATCAGGCGGTCGGCGGAGATGGTCTTCACGCGGCCGGGGATGTTGGGTGTCTTGGCATGGTTGAAGGCCGGGAAGGAAATGTCCACGGGCAACCCGGGCACCATCTTGTCGATGGCCTGCACGGGAATCATCGCGTCGACCTGCAGCGGTTGGTCGAGCGGAACGATTTCCATGATCTTGAAGCCGGGTTGAATGACCCCGCCGACCGTGGCGATGCTCAGGCCCTGGACCACGCCGTCGATCGGCGAGCGAATCACCGTGTGGGTCACTTCATAGTCGAGTGCGCGCAAGCGGTCGGCCAATGTGGTGTTTTCCTTGGCGGTTTCCGTCAGCTGCGATTCGACTTCCTTCAGGTAATCGTGCTGACGCTGCAGGATGCGCAGCTTGATCTCGGTGGTCTGGCTGCGTATGCGGGCGATGTTGTTGAGGTTCTCGGCCTGGCCGGCGGAGAGGTCGGCGTTGCTGCGTTCCAGCTCGAGCAGGCGGTTGCGTGGCACATAGCCTTCGGCCGACAGCACGCGGGTGCCTTGCAGTTCCTGATTGAGGAAGTTGATCTGCGAGGCGCGGGCGGCATAGACCTGCTGCAGGCCCTTTTGTTGCACTGCCGATGCCGCGAGGTTCTCCTGCAGGATGCTGATTTCGCCAGCGAGTCCGGCACGACGGGTGTCGAGCAGGCGCTGCTGCAGATCCATGGCGGCCTCCAGACGGTAATCGCCCTTGAAGCGCTTGAGCAGCTCGGGGTCGAAGGCCACCACATCGCGACCGTCACGCTCCGCTTCCAGGCGGTTTTCCACGGTCTTGCTGACGATGTACTGGGCGCTGATCGCACCCTCTTCGGCAGCGGCACGCAACGAGTCGAGGCGAACCACCTCCTGTCCTTTTGTCACCAGGTCGCCTTCGCGAACAAGGATGGCCTCCACGGTGCCGCCGCTCAGGTGCTGTACGGCTTTGCGATTGCTGGTGACTTTGACCGTGCCGGTCGCGACCACGCCGGCATCCAGCGGGGCCAGCCAGGACCACAGGAGGAAACCGCCGAAGCCGGCGAGCACCAGCCACACGCCCCAACGCGCGGGCCTGGCGACGTCCAGATCGACGACGCTGCGCGGATCGGCAGGAATCATTTCGGTATGTTGGCTCAATTGCATGATCGGTCACTCCCGTGCTTTGACGGAGGCCAGCGGAGTCGACGCGCCTGCAGGCATCACACTGGCCTTGCGCAGCGCTGCGAATACTTCATCGCGGGTGCCAAGCATCTGCACGCCGCCGTCACGCAGCATCAGCACCTTGTCGACGGCGCAGAGTACGTTGGGACGATGGGAAATCAGGATGACGGTGGCGCCACGGCTCTTGAGTTCGGCCAGCGCATCGACCAGGGCCTTTTCGCCGACGTCATCGAGGTTGGCGTTGGGTTCGTCCAGCACGATCAGATTAGGCTCGCCATACAGTGCGCGGGCCAAGGCGATGCGTTGCTTCTGGCCACCGGAAAGCGGGCTGCCATCGGTGCCCAGGCGGGTGTCATAACCCTGCGGGAATCGCAGGATCATCTCGTGCACGCCAGTGATCTTGGCGGCGCGGATGACCGCTTCGCTGTCCACGTCGCCAAAGCGCGCAATGTTGTCGGCGATGTTGCCTTCGAACAGCTCCACGTCCTGTGGCAGGTAACCTAGCCAGGGGCCGAGTTCGCCCTTGTTCCAGGTGAAAATGTCCGCGCCGTCCAGGCGCACCTTGCCGGCCTGCGTCGGCCAGACGCCAACCAGCAGGCGGGCGAGGGTGGATTTGCCCGAGGCGGACGGGCCGATGATGCCAAGGCTTTCGCCGGGCACAAGGCTGAAGCTCACGCCGCGCAGAATTGTGTTGGTAGTGCCGGGGGCGCCTGCATACACATTCTCTACCGCCAGCATGCCCATTGGCCGCTGCAGCGACATGCTCGGTGGCCGGCGCGGGTAATCGGTCAACATCTCATTGAGCCGGCCCCAGGCGGAACGGCAGCCCAACAGTTGCTTCCACGATGCGATGACCTGTTCCACCGGACCCAGTGCGCGGCCGGTGAGGATCGAGCAGGCAATCATCATTCCCGGGGTGATCTTGCCTTCGATCGCCAGCAGTGCGCCGGCACCAAGGATCAGCGATTGCAGGGTGATCCGCACGAAGCGCCCGGTGCTGCTGATCAAGGCTGCGCGGTCAGAGGCCAGGGTCTGCATTTCCAGAATGCGCAAATGGCTCATGTACCAGCGCTTGCTGATCGACGGCAGCATGCCCATGGCCTCGATGACCTCGGCGTTGCGCAGGTTGTTGTTGGCGTATTGGGCAGAGGACATGGCGGCCTGGTTGGCTTCGGCGAGCGGCTTCTGCGTCGCCTTTTCCGTGAGATAGGCCAGGCCCATCAGAATCAGCGAGCCGACCAGCGTGAGCAGCCCGAGCAACGGGTGGATCAGGTAGGCGACCAGCAGGTAGATCGGCGTCCAGGGTGCATCGAAGAACGCGAACAGGGAGTTGCCGGTGACGAACTGGCGAACCTGTGAGAGATCTTGCAGGGCCTGGGCCGGATTGCCGCCGGCGCGACTCAGGTTGCGCTCGAATGCGGCGTTGAAGATGCGCCGGTTGAGATCCATGTCGAGGCAGTTGCCAACGCGGATCAGGACCTTGGTGCGGACCATCTCCAGCGTGGACATCAGCAGGAACAGACCGACCACCAACACAGTCAGCATCGTCAGCGTCGTGACGTTGCGACTGACCAGGGCTCGATCGTAGACCTGCAGCATATAAATAGCTGGCGTCAACATCATGACGTTTATCACGCCACTGAACGCGCCCAGTGTGTAAAAGCTGCGGCGCATGCGAAAGAGCGCGTCGGCCAGTTCGGAACGGATGCTCGACTGCTGGGGCATGGTGATCCTCCCACTTCGAAAAGCCGGTTGCCCATATGGCGCAACAGCTAACAGTAAATGTAGTTCCTTTAAGCGCTTATGCACACGCAGGCTGGTCGCTCTGTGGATGGCGAGTCTTCCGAAATCTCTGCGTTGCTCCCTTATGCAGGAGCGTAGGTGGCGGCGAAACACTCCGAAATAACATTTCGCTCTATACCTGCACTCGGATTTCTATATGTCTTTTAAAAACAGCTAGTTGGAAGGCTTGGCACCAGTCGTCTGTTTTAATGACGTAATATTGACAAAGGTTTGCTATGGAACTTTAGTCTTAGTTATCGGGGGCCCCGCCCGCCTGAAGCTTGCCAGCGGTTTGGCGACGCAAGGCGCGGTGATTTCCCGGAAGGAGCAGAGCATGTTGATCATTGCGTTCTTTCGCAGAGTGAAGGGGCTTCCTGGCAAGTTCGCCTTTACCTCCTGTTTCCATGGCCCGCCCAGGGCTCGTATCCGCTTTGCCTGACCGTTCGGCGGGCAATTCACTACGCGAATTCCAGGCGCGTATCCCGGGTCCCGGGTAACGCCAGCTCTCTCGCTAAAAACAAGACCAAAAAACTGCACAAGCCAGCATTTGACTTGGCGCGGGTGGACCTTCTCGTCCCGTGCCTTTACCCAAATAGATCGAGGGCAATCCAAAATGGCCAATTTCAACAAGTCGGACCTGGAGTTCATCCTCAAGCAAATCTTCATCGCGGAGGCGAATGCCGACGGCACCAGCCTCAGTGATTTGCTACCCAACAGTCAGGTGCCATTCGGCCTGCGTACCGTCGATGGCAGCCTGAACAACCTGGTCACCGGCCAGAGTGAGTTCGGCGCCGCGGACAACGCCTTCCCGCGCCTGCTTGAACCCTCGTTCCTGCCGGACTATGTCGGGACAGGGACGGTGTTCGACCCGCAACCACGGATCATCAGTAATCTGATAGTCGATCAGACCGCCAACAACCCGGCGGCCTATGCCTCAGCTTTCGACCCCGGCCTGGACGGAGTGCTCAACTTCGGTGTGGTGGGCGCGGGTAATGACGACGTCCTCAAGGATGGCGTAGAGATCGTCTCCAGCCCCGGTCTGGACGGGGTCTTCGGCACGGCCGATGACAAGGATGTGTTCTTCTTTCCCAACCAGTCGGCAGACGCCGGCCTGACCGCCGGCTTCAACTCGTGGATGACGTTCTTCGGTCAGTTCTTCGACCACGGCCTCGACCTGGTCACCAAGAGCGCTACCGACCTCGTATTCATTCCGCTGCAACCGGACGATCCGTTGTTCGTACCGGGCAGCCCGACCAACTTCATGGTGCTCTCACGTGCGGTGCGTACCGCTGGCGCGGACGGCGTAGTCGGCACTGCCGATGATGGCCAGAGCAATACCACCTCGCCGTTCGTCGACCAAAGCCAGACCTACAGCTCGCACCCCTCGCATCAGGTGTTCCTGCGCGAGTACGTCCTCAACGCGGCAGGTGACCCTGTGGCAACGGGGAACCTGATTTCCAACCGCGACCTCGGTGCCGATGGCATCTTCGGCACTGCCGATGATGGCGCCGGTGATGGCATGGCCACCTGGGCAGTGGTCAAGGCCCAGGCCCGTGACATGCTCGGTATCAACCTGACCGACGCCGATGTGCACAACGTGCCGTTACTGGCAACCGATGCCTACGGCAACTTCATCCGCGGGCCTAACGGCATGCCGCAGGTAGTGATTCGCGTCAGCAACGGTGCCGACGGCATCGCGGGCACGGCGGATGACGTCACTCAACTGGTCGAAGGCAACCGCGCAGCGCCCATCAGTCTGACCAACGCCGTGAGCACCGGGCACGCCTTCCTTGACGACATCGCGCACAATGCCGCGCCGGTCGTCGTTGGCGGGGTTCTGCAGGCGGATGGCGACGCCCTGGTCGGTAATGCGCAGCCCACTGGCCCGACCGGCAACAACCTGACCTATGACAACGAACTGCTCGACGCCCACTACATTGCCGGCGACGGCCGGGCCAACGAGAACATCGGCCTGACCACCGTGCACCATGTGTTCCACTCCGAACACAACCGCCTGGTCCAGCAGTCCAAGGACACCATCCTGGCCTCCGGCGACCTGGCCTTCCTCAATCAGTGGCTGGCTGACGACGTGACCGCAATACCGACTACACCTGCCGGGATCGCGGCGTTGGTGTGGGACGGCGAACGCCTGTTCCAGGCCGCCAAGTTCGGTACCGAGATGCAGTACCAACACCTGGTGTTCGAAGAGTTCGCGCGGACCGTGCAGCCGCAGGTCGACGAGTTCCTCGCGCCCAACGGCTACGACACCTCGATCAACCCGGCGATCCTCGCCGAGTTCGCCCACGTGGTGTACCGCTTCGGTCACTCGATGTTGACCGAGACCGTCGATCGCTTCGACCCTGCGTTCAATCCGCTGCTCACTGATCCGAACAATCCGGACTCGCAACTGGGCCTGATCGCGGCCTTCCTCAATCCGCTGGCGTTCGCCGGCAGCGGTGCGACCGCAGACGAGGCGGCAGGTGCGATCATTCGTGGCGTGACCCGCCAGCTCGGCAACGAGATCGACGAGTTCGTCACTGAAGCCTTGCGCAACAACCTGCTCGGCCTGCCGCTCGATTTGCCGGCCCTGAACCTGGCGCGTGGTCGTGACACTGGCATCCCTACCTTGAATGAAGCGCGTCGTGATATGTACGGAGCGACCGGCGACAGCCAGCTGAAGCCGTACATCAGTTGGGCTGACCTGGTGGACCACCTCAAGCACCCCGAGTCGCTGGTCAACTTCATCGCGGCCTATGGCACACATAGCTCGATTACGTCGGCGACCACGCTGGCAGACAAACGCGCTGCTGCCCTGGCGCTGGTATTCGGTGGCGCGGGTTCGCCTGCCGACCGCCTGGACTTCCTCAATAGCACCGGTGCCTGGGCCAACGTAACGCAGGCCGGCGCGGATGGGGTAGTGGGTACCGCAGACGACGTGACGGGCGTGACGATCACCGGGCTCGACGATGTCGACTTCTGGGTCGGTGGCCTCGCCGAACAGAAAATGCCGTTCGGCGGCATGCTCGGCTCGACGTTCAACTTCGTGTTTGAAACCCAGCTGGAAGCGTTGCAGAACGGCGACCGCTTCTACTACCTGTCGCGTACCGCGGGCCTGAACTTCGGCACTGAGCTTGAGAACAACTCGTTTGCCAAGTTGATCATGCTCAACAGCGATGTCACCCACCTGTCGAACACCGTGTTCCTGACACCGACCTTCACTCTCGAAGTGAATCAGGCCAATCAGTTCACCGGCCTTGGCGTGGGTGGCCACGACGATCCGACCGGCGGCATCATGATCAACGGCGTGGAAGTCGTGCCGCTGGTGATTCGCGACAACCCCGACACCCCCGGTGCGGACACCAATTACCTGCAGTACACCGGTGAAGATCATGTGGTCATGGGCGGCACCGCCGGCAATGACATCATCATTTCCGGTGATGGCGATGACACCGTTTACGGCGACGCCGGCAACGACCGCCTCGAAGGCGGTGCGGGGAACGATGCGGTGCTGGGCGGCGATGGCGATGACATCATCAGCGACTCGTTCGGCGACAACCGTCTGGAAGGTAATGCCGGTAACGATGTGATCGTGGCGGGCAGCATGTTTGCTTTAGGCAACCTGATCCTGGGTGGCGATGGCCAGGACTTCATCATCACCACTGAAGACATCACCACCACCTTCGGTGGCCAGGGTGACGACTTCATCCTCGGTGCCAAGACCAACCTGCCACCGACCGGTAACGAAGGTGATGACTGGATCGAGAAAGGCACCCAGGACGGTGCGCCAGGCGATAACTTCTCGCCGCTGCTCAATGACGACATCATCGGCAACGATATCTTTGTCGGTGGCGGTGGCTTCGACGAAATGATCGGCGAGGGTGGCGATGACATCTTTGTCGGCAGCGATGCCCAGGACAAGATGGACGGCATGTCCGGCTTCGACTGGATCACCTACAAGAATGACAAGGTTGGCGTGACCGCTGACCTGAGCCTGGCCGCGCTGGCGCAGCCACACGGCAACGCGCCAAACCAGAACGCCGGGGTATTCAATCCGGTCGGCGCCTCGCCGGCCTCGATTCTCGACCGTTTTGCCGAGGTCGAGGGTTTGTCCGGTTCGAGCTTCGGCGACGTGCTCAAAGGCGATGATGTCGATGCTGACACCATCATCAACCACGGTGGTGCCACGGGCAGTGCACTGACCAATGTCGCGTTGATCCGCGGACTGGATCAGTTCCTGGCCGATGCCGGCTTGCCGGTTACCGGCTTTGCCACTGGCAACATCATCCTTGGCGGCGATGGCAGTGACCTGATCGAAGGTCGCGGTGGTGACGACCTGATCGACGGCGACAAATGGATCAACGTCAGGATTGCCGTTTATGCCCCTGGCGACGTCAACCATACGGGCCCTGAGGTCGCCTCCTTCGACAGCATGGTCGATATGATCCCGTTCATGATCGACGGTACCATTAACCCCGGTCAGCTCAAGGCCGTGCGGGAAATCATGCCGGGTACCTCGACGGGCGGGGCGGCCTTCGACACCGCCATTTACTCCGGGGTTGCCTCCGAGTACACGGTTACCGTTGATGACCGCGGCACGGTCGATCTGGCGGACGATGTCTATACGGTGACAGATAGCGTAGCGGGCCGCGACGGCACCGATACCCTGCTGCATATCGAACGCCTGCAGTTCTCCGATGAGCAGCAAGTGCTGGTACCGGGGCTCAATGCCCAGCCGACTGGCAGTCCGGCTGTCATCGACGGCAACGGCGGTGCGATAGTCGTGGGCGACACGCTGACGGTCAACGTGAACGCGTTGCGCGATGCCGACAACATCACGGCGGGTAATCCGCTGGGCTTGATCAATAGCTCGGTGTCCTACTACTGGCAGTTCGAGTCAACGCCAGGCAGCGGCGTTTTCGAGGACATCATCCTCTTGCCGGCCGGCGACCTGGCATTCCAGAGTGCCGACGGCACCACGTTCAAGGTCTCTCCCGACCTTGCCGGGTTGTCGTTGCGGGTCAAGGCGATCTACCAGGATGCTCATGGCACCACTGAAGTGTTGTTCTCTGAGCCGACTGGTGTAGTAGCTCCCGGCACGCCGGTGGTACCGACGGCGCCAGTACCTGTGGTGGATGCCAGCGCGGGTGGCGCGGGCCTGCACATGGTCCGCTCCGACCTCAACTTCATTCTTGACCAGATCAAGATTGCCGAGGCTGAAGCGTCTGGTCAGGACATCCTCTCGCTGATCCCGAACATTCGCGCGCCGTTGGGCCTGCGTGCGGTCGACGGGTCGAACAACAACCTGATGAACCTCAATGGCCACAACAACACCGAGTTTGGTGCCGCCGACAACGTCTTTCCGCGCTTGAGCGATCCGGTCTTCAATCCGGCGGAAGGTGTGCCTGCCGGCTTCTTCGGCCCCGGCTCGCCGGCCGTCCCTGGATCGTCGTATGCGCAGAACGCCGGCAATGTGTTTGACTCGCAGCCGCGCACCATCAGTAACCTGATCTCCGACCAGACGTCGAACAACCCGGCGGCCTATGCCGCGGCCCACGACGTGGGCGCGGACGGCGTGCTCAACTTCGGCGCGGTGGGTAACGACGACGTGCTCAAGGATGGCGTACGGGTAGTCGCCAGCCCTGGCCTGGACGGTCAGTTCGGTACTGCCGACGACCAAGATGTGTACATGTTCGAGAACACCGCGGCGGATGCGGGGCTGTCCGCACCGTTCAACTCCTGGATGACGTTCTTCGGGCAGTTCTTCGACCATGGCCTGGACCTGGTGACCAAAGGCGGTTCGGGCACCATCTTCATCCCGCTGCAACCGGATGATCCGCTGTTTGTGCCAGGCGGCAACACCAACTTCATGGTGGTGACCCGCGCGACCAACCTGCCTGGGGCGGATGGCATTCTCGGCACGGCCGATGACATCCATGAGCAAACCAACACCACGACGCCGTTCGTGGACCAGAACCAGACCTATAGCTCGCACCCGTCGCACCAGGTGTTCCTGCGCGCTTATGACCTTACCGCTGATGGCCCCGTCGCCAACGGCAGGTTGATCACTAACCGTGACCTGGGCGCGGATGGCACATATGGTACCGCGGACGACGTCGAAATCGGGGGCATGGCGACCTGGAAGGTAGTCAAGGCTCAGGCCCGCGACGTTCTGGGCATCAACCTGACCGATGCCGACGTCGATAACTCCCCACTGTTGGCGACAGACGCCTATGGCAATTTCATCAAGGGGCCGAACGGCTTCCCGATGGTTGTGATGAGGGGGGCTGACGGCATTGGTGGTACGGCGGATGACGTGCTTGTCGAAGGCGATCCGACTTCCCCCATCAGCCTGACCACTGCTGTGCGTACCGGTCACCAGTTCCTCGTCGACATCAACAACAATGCCGCACCAGTAATCGTCGGTGGGGTTCTGCAGGCGGATACCGACGCCCTTGTCGGTAATGCGCAGCCCACTGGCCCGGCCGGCAACAACCTGACCTATGACAACGAACTGCTCGACGCTCACTACATCGCTGGCGACGGCCGGGTCAACGAGAACATCGGCCTGACCGCGGTGCATGCGATCTTCCACTCCGAGCACAACCGTCTGGTCCAGCAGACCAAGGACACCGTGCTCGATTCGGGTGACGTGACCTTCCTCAACGAGTGGCTGCTCAATCCGGTGGCAGCATTGCCAACCACCCAGGCCGAGTTCGATGCGCTGCAGTGGAATGGCGAGCGCTTGTTCCAGGCTGCCAAGTTCGGCACCGAGATGCAGTATCAACACCTGGTGTTCGAGGAGTTTGCGCGGACCATCCAGCCTAACGTTGACCTGTTCTTCGCTCCGACCCAGGTCTATGACGTCGACCTCGATCCCTCGATCGTCGCCGAGTTCGCCCACACCGTGTACCGGTTCGGCCACTCGATGCTGACCGAGACGGTCGATCGCTACGACATCGACTTCAACGTGGTGGGCGATCCGGCCAGCGCCAATCCCGATCAGCAACTGGGCTTGATCGCGGCGTTCCTCAACCCGTTGGCGTATGCCGCCAGTGGCGTGTCGCCAGAGGATGCGACCAGTGCGATCGTGCGCGGGGTGACCCGGCAAGCCGGTAACGAAATCGACGAGTTCGTCACCGAGGCGCTGCGTAACAACCTGCTCGGCCTGCCGCTCGACCTGCCGGCGATCAACATCGCCCGTGGCCGCGACGTAGGGATTCCTTCACTCAACGCGTTCCGTCGCGACATCTACAGCCAAACCGGTGACACCCAACTCAAGCCGTACAACAGCTGGGTCGACCTGGTGCAGCACCTCAAGCATCCAGAGTCGTTGATCAACTTCATCGCGGCCTACGGTACGCATGCCTCGATCACGTCGGCGATCACGATGGATGCCAAACGCGATGCAGCCCTGGCACTGGTGTTCGGTGGTGTGGGTGCCCCGGCTGACCGCCTGGACTTCCTCAACGGTACCGGTGCCTATGCCAACGTGACGCTGCCCGGCAGGGATGGAGTGCTGGGTACTGCCGACGACCTGAAGGGAGTGACGGTCACGGGCGTCGATGCCATCGATATGTGGATTGGCGGCCTTGCCGAACAGAAAACGCCGTTCGGCGGCATGCTCGGCTCGACCTTCAACTTCGTGTTCGAGAACCAGATGGAAAAACTGCAGGACGGCGATCGCTTCTACTACCTGGAGCGTACCTCTGGCCTGTCGATGAACGCGGAGCTTGAAAGCAACTCGTTCGCCAAGCTGATCATGGCCAACACCTCGGCCACGCACCTGCCTGGCCTGGTGTTCTCGGACCCTGGCTTCTACCTGGAAGTGGATCAGGGCAAGCAATTCAACGAAGGCCTGCTCGCGGTCGATCCACTTGGCCCGAACGGCGAACAGGTGGTGTTCCGCGACAACCCGCTGACCGTGGGCGCGGACACCAACTACATCCGCTACAGCGGTGACGAGCACATCGTGCTGGGTGGTACCGACGGCAACGACATCCTCATCTCCAGTGAAGGCGACGACACGGTCTGGGGCGACGGCGGCAACGACCGCATCGACGGCGGTGACGGCAACGACCAGCTGCGTGGCGGCGCTGGCGACGACATCATCACCGACACCGGTGGCGACGATAACATCCAGGGTGGCGACGGCAACGACGTGCTGCACGGCGGCAATGGCGTCAACCTGATCATTGGCGGGTTCGGCAGCGACTTCATCGTCACCGGTGAAGACGCCTCCGAAGCGATTGGTGGCCAGGGCAACGACTTCATCCTGGGCAGCAAGGCCAACGAACAGGACATGGGTAACGAAGGCGACGACTGGATCGAGAAGGGCACCTCGGACGGTGCACCTGGCGACAACTTCGATCCGCTCGGCAACGATCCGGTGATCGGCAACGATGTATTCGTCGGCGGCAACGAGAACGATAAGTTCAACGGCGAAGGCGGCGACGACATCATGGTTGGCAGCCTCGGCTTTGGTGACCGCTATATCGGCGGCTCGGGCTATGACTGGGCGACCTTCAAGGATCTCGCCCAGGGCGTGACCATCGATTACAGCGACCGCTTCTTCGATGTGCCACCGATGCCGGGTTCGGGAGCCTCGGCGCTGGTGCGCTTCGACATCATGGAAGGCCTGTCGGGTTCGACACACGGTGACTTCCTGCGCGGTGATAACGAAGATGCGACATCGCTACCTACCGCGGGTGCAACCGGCAGTGTTCTGACCAACATCAGTCTGATCAACGGCCTGTCCGATCTACTGGCAGCCGGAGCGACGTTCTACGACGGCGGCAACATCATCCTCGGTGGTAGCGGCAGCGACCTCATCGAAGGTCGCGGCGGTGACGACATCATCGATGGTGACAAGTGGCTGAACGTACGCATCAGCGTACGGGCAAACGCTGATGGTACCGGCGCGGAAATCGCCAGTTTCAACAGCATGGAGCCGCTGGTGCCGTTTATGCTCAACGGTACCTACAATCCGGGCCAACTGGTCGTCGTGCGGGAGATTCTGGCCGGCACTGACAACTTCGACACCGCGGTGTATTCCGGTAATGCGTCGGAGTACACCGTCACGCTCGACGGCAATGCCGTCGTCGTGACCGACCTGGTGGCGGGCCGTGATGGTGTCGATCGTCTGACGGGCATCGAACGCCTGCAGTTCTCTGACCAGGCGCAGGCGACCGGAGTGGGCACCGCTGTGAACAGTGGACCTGTGGGGCGTCTGGCAATTCTCGACGCTACTACCGGTGCGCGTGACGATACGCCTGTCGCCGGTCAGTTGCTGCGGGTCAGCAGTCAGTCGATCCGCGACCTGGACAGCGTGAGTGCAACCAATGCGACCGGTGCGGTTACCGGTCCCGTGTCTTACTACTGGCAAGTCGAAAACGTTGCTGGCTCGGGTGTCTATGAAGACATCACCTTCGTCGCCGCAGGCGAGGTATCGCGGGCGATCGGCGCCACCTACCGGGTGGCGGATGATGTCGCCGGCCTGAACATCCGTGTTCGGGCGGTGTATCAGGATGGCAATGGCACGCTGGAGTTTGTCTCCTCGTCGGCGAACAACACACCGACGGCAGGGCCAACCGTCACCGGGCTTGCAACACAGAACCAGGTGTTGACCGCCGACCCGTCGAGCATCATCGACGTCGATGGCCTCAGCAATCCGCAGTTCACCTTCCAGTGGCAGGTGACCAACGGGGTTACCTTCGTCAACATCGCCGGTGCCACCGGCAGCACGCTTACGCTTGGCCAGGCTCAGGTCGGCAACCAGGTGCGCGTGGTGGTCAGTTACGTGGATGACTTCGGTGTCGCTGAAAGCGTGCCGTCCGATGCCACGGCGCCGGTGGTCAACGTCAACGATGCACCGACAGGTGCGTTGCTGATCAGCGATACCACACCGACTCAAGGGCAGGTGCTGACCGCACAGACGGCCGCGATTGTCGATCCGGACGGCGTGGGCGCATTCAGCTATCAATGGCAGCAAGGTACCGGGACTACCTTCACCAATATCGCTGGCGCGACTGGCGTGAACTTCACCCCAGGCGCGGCGCAGATCAACCAGCAAATCCGGGTGATCGCGCGCTACACCGATGGCTTCGGCACACTGGAGTCGGTGACCTCTGCGGCGACGGCGCTGGTCGTGCTGCTGGGTGCGGTACAAACGGGTGACGCCCTGGCGAACACCCTCAACGGTACCGCCGGTAGCGATGTGCTGTTTGGCCTGGCCGGAAACGATACGCTCAATGGCCTGGGGGGTGTCGACCAGTTGTTTGGCGGCATCGGCGACGACACTCTCAACGGCGGGGATGGCAACGACTTCCTCAATGGTGAGGAAGGCAATGACTTCCTCAATGGCGGTGCGGGCAATGACCAGATGCTGGGCGGAGTCGGCAACGACACCTACCGCGTCGACTCGGCCGGGGATGTGCTGACCGAGTTGGCCGGCGAGGGTGCGGACTCCGTACAGACCACGCTGGCCAGCTTCACACTGGGCGCCAACATGGAGCACATGATCTATCTCGGCGCCGCCAACTTCACCGGCAACGGCAACGCGTTGAACAACATCATGACCGGTGGGACGGCCAATGACACCCTCAACGGCGGTGACGGCAACGACACACTGATAGGTGCAGCCGGCAACGACTTCCTCAATGGCGGTGCGGGCAATGACCGGATGGTCGGTGGCGCCGGCAACGACACCTTCCGCGTCGATTCGAGCGGAGACCAGGTGGTCGAGACGGCGGGTGAGGGTGCGGATTCCGTACAGACGACACTCAACAGCTACACATTGGGTGCCAACGTCGAGCACATGATCTTCACCGGAACCGGCAACTTCACCGGCAACGGCAACGAGCTGGCCAACATCATCACTGGCGGGGTGGGTAATGACACCCTCAGCGGCGCTGACGGCAACGACACCTTGCTCGGTGGAGCCGGCAACGACTTCCTCAACGGTGGTGCGGGCAATGACCGGATGGTCGGTGGCGTCGGCAACGACACCTTCCGCGTCGACTCGACCGGGGACCTGGTGACCGAGGTGGCGGGTGAGGGTGCGGACTCCGTACAGACAACACTCAACAGCTACACACTGGGTGCCAACGTCGAGCACATGATCTTCACCGGCGTCGGCAACTTCAACGGTACCGGCAACGCATTGAACAACATCATTACCGCTGGAGCCGGTAATGACACGCTCAACGGCGGTGACGGCAACGACACCTTGCTCGGTGCAACCGGCAACGACTTCCTCATTGGCGGTGCGGGCAATGACCGGATGGTCGGTGGCGTCGGCGGCGACACCTTCAACGTCAATTCAACCGGGGATCTGGTGACCGAGGTGGCAGGTGAAGGTGAGGACTCCGTGCAGACGACACTCAACAGCTACACCCTGGGTGCCAACGTCGAGCACATGATCTTCACCGGCGTCGGCAACTTCGTCGGTACCGGCAACGCGTCGAACAACGTCATCACCGGCGGGGTGGGCAATGACACCCTCACCGGCGGCGACGGCGGCGACACCTTGCTGGGCGGTCTGGGCAACGACATCCTCGATGGTGGTGCCGGCAACGACGCCATGACGGGTGGTGCCGGCAACGACACGATGAATGCCAGCGCTGGCGACGATGTCTTCGTGTTCGGACTGCTGCCCTTCGGCAACGATCGGATCATCGGCTTCGATGCCAACGCGGCGGGTGGCCAGGATCTGCTCAACTTCGTCGGGGGCGGTATCACGGCTGCGACGTTCAACAGCAGTGTCAACGTTACCGATCTGGGAGCGGATACATTGCTCACCTTCGGTGCCGGCACCATCACCCTGGTAGGTGTGGGTGACCCTAACACCATCTCGGCCTCGGACTTCATCCTGGCCTCTTGATGTTCTGACAGGCACTGTCGCAAGGAACGTGGACCACGGAAGGGAGGGCAATGGATGCCCTCCCTTTCTTCTTCCACCTGATTTCCGGGTGCCAGCAGCGTACTGGAGCTCGACAAGGCAGGCCGGTACCGGGCTGCGCAATCAAATAATGAAAAAGGGAAATTCGGCCGTGAACATTTCAGCCACCTGCCTCTTGATCAGCCTGTTGGCTTCGGTTGTGGCTTCTGCCTTCGGAGCTGCCTCGGTGTTCGATCTGGACTTCACCCGATCGGCCATGGAAACCCTGAAAAAACTGGATATCGACGACGCTTGCATCATCTCCGCTTCAAGTCCTGCCGTGTTTACCTTCTGCCGAAAAAGCTCGTCGACGCTCTGGAGGTATCAGGCGCTGGATCTGGAGCAACAGGCGGCGATCCAGATTGGGCACAAGCGGTCTTCGACCGACTATCAACGAATTACCATCGTGCAACTCAACAGCGCTGCCTGCGAGCAGGATCACCTTGCCGCATTGGCTAAACCGGCTATCAGGCGTGGACTGGTGCTTGGCCTGATCACTGTGTTTTTGTTGGTCGGTCTTGGATGTACCTACCGGGCAGTCCGGTATGGCTACTATGACCAGGCCGGTCTTTCGAAGACAGATGGACAGCAAACAAGCGAATTTCAGTTACCGCAAAACTCAACTGTCATGGCGTTGGCCGCGTGGGGTATGGCAGCCATTACGGCATTTATCTACTTCGGCTTTTGAGTTTGACCGCAGAGGGCGGTTATGCCGTCAAGGGCTGCACGTTTTGATCAATAAGTTGTTATTTATGGTCATTGAGCCATGACGTCACGGCTCTTAGTCTGTCGAACATGACTGATGGGAGCCGCAGAGCTCCTGCACTTTCCGTGATCGATCGATGTGGAGTTACCGATGACCGCCGCTCAATACCCGCACCTGTTGGCTCCGCTGGACCTGGGTTTCACCACGCTGCGCAATCGCACGCTGATGGGCTCGATGCACACCGGCCTTGAAGAGAAGCCGGGTGGTTTCGAGCGCATGGCGGCGTACTTTGCCGAACGTGCCCGTGGCGGCGTCGGCCTGATGGTCACCGGCGGTATCGGCCCGAACGACGAAGGCGGTGTGTATTCCGGTGCGGCCAAGCTGACCACCGAAGAAGAGGCGCTCAAGCACCGTATCGTTACCCGTGCCGTGCACGACGCGGGCGGCAAGATCTGCATGCAGATCCTCCATGCCGGTCGTTATGCCTACAGCCCGAAACAGGTTGCGCCGAGCGCCATTCAAGCGCCGATCAACCCGTTCAAGCCCGGGGAGCTGGACGAGGAAGGCATCGAGAAGCAGATCAGCGATTTCGTCACCTGCTCGGTTCTGGCACAAACCGCCGAGTACGACGGTGTGGAAATCATGGGTTCGGAAGGTTATTTCATTAACCAGTTCCTCGCCGCCCACACCAACCACCGTACCGACCGCTGGGGCGGCAGCTACGAAAACCGCATGCGCCTGCCGGTGGAAATCGTTCGCCGGGTGCGTGAAGCGGTCGGCCCGAACTTCATCATCATTTTCCGTCTGTCGATGCTCGACCTGGTCGAAGGCGGCAGCACCTGGGACGAAATCGTGCAACTGGCCAAGGCCATCGAGCAGGCCGGCGCGACCATCATCAACACCGGTATCGGCTGGCACGAAGCGCGGATCCCCACCATCGCCACCAAAGTGCCGCGCGCGGCGTTCAGCAAGGTCACGGCCAAGCTGCGGGGTTCGGTCAATATCCCGCTGATCACCACCAACCGCATCAACACCCCGGAAGTGGCCGAGCAGATCCTCGCCGAGGGCGATGCCGACATGGTGTCCATGGCGCGGCCGTTCCTCGCCGACCCGGACTTCGTCAACAAGGCCGCGCAAGGCCGCGCCGATGAGATCAACACCTGCATCGGTTGCAACCAGGCCTGCCTCGATCACACCTTCGGCGGCAAGCTGACCAGTTGCCTGGTCAACCCGCGTGCCTGCCACGAAACCGAGCTCAACTACCTGCCGGTGCAGCAACTGAAAAAAATCGCCGTGGTCGGTGCCGGCCCTGCCGGTCTGTCCGCCGCGACCGTGGCCGCCGAGCGGGGTCACCAGGTGACACTGTTCGATTCGGCCAGCGAAATCGGCGGTCAGTTCAACATCGCCAAGCGCGTACCGGGCAAGGAAGAGTTCTTCGAGACCATTCGCTACTTCAACCGCAAGCTGCAGACCACCAACGTCGAGGTGTGCCTGAACACCCGCGTCGACGTGGCCGCGCTGGTCGAGGGCGGCTACGACGAGATCATTCTGGCCACCGGCATTGCGCCGCGCGTGCCGGCGATTCCGGGCGTGGAAAACGCCAAGGTGCTGAGCTACCTGGACGTGATCCTGGAGCGCAAGCCGGTCGGCAAGCGTGTCGCGGTGATTGGCGCCGGCGGCATCGGTTTCGACGTCTCCGAGTTCCTCGTCCACGAAGGCGTCGCCACCAGTCAGGATCGCGCCGCGTTCTGGAAGGAATGGGGCATTGATACGCACCTTGAGGCTCGCGGTGGTGTTGCCGGTATCAAGGCCGCGCCCCACGCGCCGGCCCGTGAAGTGTTCCTGCTGCAACGCAAGACGTCCAAGGTCGGCGACGGCCTGGGCAAGACCACCGGCTGGATCCATCGCACCGGTCTGAAGAACAAGCAGGTGCAGATGCTCAACAGCGTCGAATACCTGAAGATCGACGACGAAGGCCTGCACATCCGCATCGGCGAAACCGGCGAACCGCAGCTGTTGCCGGTGGACAACATCGTGATTTGCGCCGGGCAGGACCCGCTGCGTGAGTTGCATGACGGTCTGGTGTCGGCGGGGCAGAGCGTGCACCTGATCGGCGGCGCGGATGTCGCGGCAGAACTGGATGCCAAGCGGGCGATCAATCAGGGTTCGCGATTGGCGGCGCAGTTGTAATCCACTCGTCAGGCTGCTCACCACAAATCAGCTGTTAAGATGCCGGCTCTTCACCCAGAGCCGGCACCGATGCTTTCCCTCCCGACACCTGGCTACCCCAGGCTCCCCTCGAACCTCTTCACCTCGACTGGCTCGCTCAAGCCGGCATTGAAGTGGCGATCCTGCGCCTGGATCGGATCGATCCGCTGATCAGCGGCAACAAATGGTTCAAGCTCGTCGAACACCTGAAAACTGCCGACCGCCTGGGTACCGAAGGCATCATCAGTCTCGGTGGCGCGCATTCCAATCACCTTCACGCGTTGGCGGCGGCGGGCAAGCGATTCGGCTTTGCCACCGTCGGCCTGTTGCGCGGCCATCCTCAGGAAACCCCGACGGTCAAAGACTTGCAGGCGTTCGGCATGCAACTGCACTGGCTGGGTTACGCAGGCTATCGAGCGCGGCATGAGGCGGATTTCTGGCAGCCCTGGCAAACCCGTTACCCGACCTTGCATCCAGTGCCTGAAGGGGGAGGCGGGTTGCCTGGCGCCTTGGGTTGCAGGCCATTGCGGGCCGCCGTTTGCGCACAATTGCAGGACTTGGGCTGGAGCGACTACGACGGCTGGTGGCTGGCCTGCGGCACCGGCACGACGCTGGCTGGCCTGGTGCTGGCCGAAGCGGGGGAGCATCCGGTGTACGGTGCCCTGGCGGTGCCTGACGATCATGGGGTGGCGCAGATGGTCGAGCAAATCGTGCAGCAAGCCGGTGTAGTCAATGCGAGGTATGAACTGATCGATGCCAGTCGCGGCGGGTTCGCCAAGGTCGATCCGCTGCTGCTCGACTTCATCGAAAAAAACGAACAGGCCAGCGGCATTCCCCTTGAGCCGCTGTACACCGGCAAGGCCCTCATGGCCCTCAAGCAACAAGTCGAGGCGGGGAAGT
Source organism: Pseudomonas sp. S2_H10 (assembly GCF_054668285.1). NCBI lineage: Bacteria > Pseudomonadati > Pseudomonadota > Gammaproteobacteria > Pseudomonadales > Pseudomonadaceae > Pseudomonas > Pseudomonas sp. S2_H10. The sequence continues at coordinate 1,489,376 of NZ_CP162754.1, read as the reverse complement.
TCGCCCGTGGCACGCGGCTGATCTTCGTCCACACGGGCGGCTTGCAGGGGCGGCGGGGGTTCAGTTCACAAATCTGAAAGTCACCGAAAGCCAATGTGGCCTCAGGTATCACGGTTTACGCTTTTGGGCATCATCCGCAGCAAGGTGTTATCGCCCACCACATAGTGATGATACAGCCCGGCCACGGCATGCAGGCCGATCAGCCAATAGCCGATGGTGCCGCCGAGCTCGTGCCAGCCCTGCAGTTGTTTGGCGAAATCCTTGTTTTCTGCTATCGGCATGGGCAGGTCGAAACCGTAGAACATCACCTGATTGCCTTTGGCGCTGGTGACCAGCCAGCCGAGAATCGGCGTCGCGATCATGAAAATGTACAGCGCCCAGTGCATCAGCCTGGCCAATGTCGTTTGCCATAGCGGCGAGGCGGGGAAGATCTGCGGCGCCGGGCCGAGGCTGCGTGCGAACAGTCGCAGCCAGACCAGGACGAACACGGTCAGGCCGAGCATGAAGTGTGATTCGACGATCAGCGTGCGCCCACCACTGCCCTTGGGAAACAGCCCGCGAAACTCGATACAGGCGTAAACCAGTGCCAGCAGGACCAGCATCAACCAATGCAGCGTGATCGATACGGTGCTGTAGCGCGAGGCAGAGTTCTTCCACGGCATACGATGTTCCTCACAGGTCCGGTTTAAAGCCACCGTTCTAGTCTGACGGTGTGCTTTAACTGTAATCCTGTTTCACCGGGTTTGCCTGAGGCGATTGGTCGCTGGATGCTCTGATTCGAAGAACCCCTGTAGGAGCGAGCCTGCTCGCGATGGACTCCGGGACACCACTGGGTGTCAGGCTGCCGGCGTCATCGCTGGCGACCATCGCGAGCAGGCTCGCTCCTACAGGGGCGGTGTGGCGTTTTTTAGCTCGATTGCGGCATTTCGCCGTTGGCCAGGCGCTTGTTGATGTCGGCGATCACTTGCGGCAGATCGGTGATGGTGTCGATCATGTAGTGCGGGCGCGAACTCTCGAACATCCCGTGGATGCGCTTGCGCTCGCTGTCCAACTGGTCGCTGGCCAGTGCGCGATAACCTTCGTAGTCCAGGCCCAGGGCGTTGCCCGAGCAGATCAGCGCCACGGTCCACATGCCGGCGCGGCGACCTTCGAGAATGCCTGGCACGGTGTCGTCGATCTTCACGCACGCCGCGACATCGTCGATGCCCAGGGCGATGACATTGGCCAGCGCCTGGGCGGGCCATGGGCGACCATTCGGGACTTCGTCGGTGGCGACCACGTGATCGGCCACGTAGCCGTTGGTGGCGGCCAGTTCGACCACTTTGTCCATGACCTGTTTCGGGTAGCCGGAGCAGGAGCCGATCTTGATCCCCTGCTGGCGCAGGTTGGCGATGGTCTCCAGCGCACCCGGGATCAGCGCCGAGTGCTCGGCGATTTTTTCGATCTGCAGCGGCATGAAACGCTGATAGATGGCGGTGACGTCATCGTCGGTCGGCGTGCGGCCGAACACTTTGCGATAACGCTCGGCAACTGCCGGCAGATCGCACAGGGTGCGGATGTGGTCCCATTTGCCCATGCCCATCGGGCCACGGGCCTCTTCGATGGAGACCTGGACGTCGAACTCGGCGAAGGCCTCGACGAAAATCTGCGTCGGCGCGAAGGAGCCGAAGTCGACCACGGTGCCGGCCCAGTCGAGGATGGCGGCTTGCAGTTTGGTTGGGTTGGCGTAGTTCATGAGTATCGGTGTCCTGTAGGAGCTGGCTTGCCAGCGATGAACGATAATTGGGCATGACTGATGGACCGAGGTGTGTGGATCGCTGGCAAGCCAGTTCCTACAACAGCTCGGTCGCCTGCAAGATCAGATCTCGAGCACTTCCATCTCACGCAACACTTCGGCAATCGCCGCCACGGCTTCACGCATTTCGGACGGTTGTACGTGGCCGATGCAGCCGACGCGGAAGGTTTCGACCTGGGTCAGTTTGCCGGGGTAGAGGATGTAACCCTTGGCCTTGACCCGCTCGTAGAATTCCTTGAACGCGTAGCGCGGATCTTTCGGGGCGTGGAAGGTGGCGATGATCGGCGCCTGAATGGCCGCCGGCAGGAAGCTGCGCAGCCCCAGTTTGCCCATCTCTTCCATCAAGGCCTGGCAGTTGGCGGCGTAGCGTGCGTGCCGCGCCGGCAAGCCGCCTTCTTCGTTGTATTGCAGCAGGGCTTCGTGCAGCGCCGCGACCACGTGGGTCGGCGGGGTGAAGCGCCACTGGCCGGTCTTGGCCATGTAGGCGTGTTGGTCGTACAAATCCATCGCCAGCGAGTGCGAATTGCCGGCGGCAGCAGTCAGGGATTCCTTGCGAGCGAAGACAAAACCCATGCCTGGTACGCCTTCCAGGCATTTGCCCGAGGCGGCGATCAGGGCGTCGAACGGCACCTGTTGCGCGTCCACCGGCAGCGCACCGAAGGAACTCATGGCGTCGATGATCAGGCGTTTGCCGTGTTGCGAAATGACGTGGGCAATTTCCGGCAGCGGGTTGAGGATACCGGTGCTGGTTTCGCAGTGGATCAGCGCAACGTGAGTGATACCGGCATCGGCACGCAACAGGCGGTCGACGTCGGCGGCGGTGGTCGGCTCGTCTTCGGCGGTTTCGAAGGTGCTGAACGAGCGGCCCAGCACTTCGCAGATTTTCGCCAGGCGTTTGCCGTAGGCGCCGTTGATCAACACCAGAACCTTGCCATCGCGAGGCACCAGCGTGCCGATCGCTGCCTCGACCGCGAAGGTGCCACTGCCTTGCAAGGGCACGCAGTGGTGCGTGGCGGCGCCGTTGATGATTGCCAGCAGTTGCTCGCAGAGGCTGGCGGTCAGTTGATTGAAGCGGTCATCCCATGAACCCCAGTCGATCATCATCGCCTGACGGGTGCGGGCCGAAGTGGTCAACGGCCCCGGGGTGAGCAGGATGGGTTCGGCAATACTCATTCTCGTGTCCTCGCAATCGATGGGATGAAGCTACGGGGCTTAAATTGCAATTTGCCGTGCTATCAATCAAATTGTTTATTGTTATGCCAGCCATCAGTGAGGGTTATTCATGAACCTGTTTCAGCTCCGCGCCTTCGATGCCGTGGCCCGGGAAGGCAGTTTTACCCGGGCGGCGGCGCGGCTGTTCATCAGCCAGCCGGCGGTTACCGGGCACATCAAGGCCCTGGAGGAGCACTACCAGATCACTTTGCTGCGCCGCACCGCCCGTCGAGTCGAGCTGACGGAGGAGGGCACCAAGCTGGCGGCGATCACCCGAGCGATGTTCGGCCTCGCCGAAGAGGCGCAGGTGATGCTTGAAGCCAACCGGCAATTGTTGACCGGGCGCCTGGAGGTGGCGGCGGACGGTCCGCACATGGTCATGCCGATGCTCGCCAGCCTGCGCGCGCGCTATCCGGGGATCACGGTGAACCTGCGCCTGGGCAATGCCCAGGAAACCCTGGCGGCGCTGCTGTCCGAACATGCCGACGTGGCGGTGTTGACCGAAGTCGAACCGCGCAAGGGCCTGCACCTGCAAGCGCTGAACGAATCACGGATTTGCGCGCTGGTGCCCGACGGGCATCCCTGGGCGCAAAAGACCAAAGGCGTGCAGCTCAAGGAGCTGGACCAGGTGATCATGGTGCTGCGTGAACCGAGTTCGATTACCCGGCGCACCTTCGATGAGGCTTGCGCCCAGGCCAGGGTCAATCCGCGGGTGCTGCTGGAACTGGACAGCCGCGAAGCGGTGACTGAAGCCGTGGCCGCTGAACTGGGGGTGGGGGTGGTGTCGTCGGTGGAGGTCAGCCACGACCCGCGAGTGGCGGCGGTGCCGATCATTGGCGAGGGATTGGTGAACCGGCACATGATCGGGTGCATGGAACGGCGGCGGGATTTGCGCCTGATTCAGGCGTTTTTCGGCTTGGCGCCCGTCAGGTAGACCGAGTTGTCTGTAATCGCGGGCAAGCCCGCTCCCACAGGTATCGTGTACGACCCAATACCTGTGGGAGCGTGGCTTGCCCGCGATGGCGTCAGACCTGCCTACACCAGACTCTCGCGAACCATCTGCAGAAACGTCGCCACCACCCGCCGCGAACTCTGCTCCCGCAGGCACACCAGGGTTTCAGTCAGCCGTCGTTTGCAATCGATAATCGGCAGCGCGCAAACCCGGGAGTCCGCGCCAAACTCGGCAGCCGACACCACGCCCACGCCAATCCCGACCACCACCGCTTCCCGCGCCGCCTCCCGGCCTTCGACCTGGATCGCCGGGCGAATGCGAAACCCGGCACCGGCCATTTCCTCTTCCAGTGTCTGCCGGGTCACCGAACCGATTTCCCGTAAGACCAGCGGCGTGTCGTCAAGGTCTGCCAGGGTGATGGATTCGCGGTCGGCCCACGGATGGTTGCGCGACACGAACGCGACCATCGGGTCGTTGCGCAGGGGCAGGGAGATCAACCGTTCATCGCTGACGTCACGGCCGAGCAACGCCAGGTCGGCCTGATAGTTGAACAGGCGAAACAGCGATTCATCGGTGTTGCCGGTTTCGATCTTCACGCTGATCCCGGGGTAGCGTTCACAGAACCGGGCAATTTGCGGCAGCACGTGCACCGGCGCATCCACCGCCAGAATCAGGCTGCCGGTCTGCAAGGCCTGGGAGTCCTGCAACAGTTCCTGCGCTTCGGCCTCGATCACGAAAAGCCGCTGGGTCACGCTCAGCAGACGCTCGCCAAGGTCGGTCAGGCGCACCGAGCGCTTGTTGCGGTGAAACAGCAAAACCCCGTAGCGCTCTTCGAGTTTGCGCACTTGGTCGGAAATCGCCGGCTGCGTGAGAAATAGCCGCTCGGCGGCTTTGGTAAAGCTTCCATGGACCGCCACGGCATGGAAGGCTTTGAGTTGGGCGTGGGAAACCGACACGGGAATCTCCAATAACAAGCTGGGCTTATTTTGGAAATACGATAAATCGATTTCACTTATTAATCAGTAATTGTTTTTATCAACCTCAGCCCCGTTGACTGTTCAGTCGAACAGCAGCGGGTGCCATGAGCCTGGGCGTGCAATCACAGGACTCATCTGACCGGTATCCGCCGTAGCGACAGGCCGATATCGCAGTGCTCAACAATAAAAAAACAGGCGTTTTCTTGCAAATTCTGCCGGCACACTCACACCCTGAGGTCAGAACTACAATGAACAAGCACATCGGCACCATCAAGCGTTGGCGCGTGCAGATCTTCGCGATCACCTGGCTCGCCTACGCCGCTTTCTACTTCACCCGCAAAGCGTTCTCGGTGGCCAAGCTCGGCATCGCCGAAGACCCGACCTTCATGCTCGACAAAATGGCCATGGCCAACCTCGACGCCATCTACCTGACGGCTTACGCCGTCGGCCAATTCACCTGGGGCATTCTTGCCGACCGCTTTGGTCCACGGGTCGTGGTGCTGGGCGGATTGCTGATTTCCGCTGGCGCGGCGCTGGTGATGGGCAACTTTGCAACCTTGCCGATTTTCGCTACCTGCATGCTGATCCAGGGCCTGGCGCAGTCCACCGGATGGTCGGGCTTGTGCAAGAACCTCGGCAGCTTCTTTCCCTCCGAGCAGCGCGGGCGGGTATTGGGCCTGTGGAGTTCCTGCTATGCCTTTGGTGGTCTGGTAGCCTCGCCGTTTGCCGGCTGGTGGGCGTACACGCTCATCGGTAGCTGGCATGCGGCGTTTGTTTCCAGTGCGGCGGTGGTTGGGCTGGTCGCCGTGCTGTTTTTTATTTTCCAACGCAACAAACCGGAAGACGTCGGCTTGCCGGCGGTGGAGCCGGAACCTGAGCTGACCGCCGAACAAGCGGAAGCCCAAAGCAAAATCAGCATGTGGGAGCCGTTGAAGGAAATCCTGCGCAACCGCACCGTGCTGGTGTTGGGGCTGGCGTACTTCATGCTGAAGCCGGCGCGCTACGCGATTCTGCTGTGGGGGCCGGTGATCGTCTTCGAACAGATGCCTTCGGTGGGCAAGGTCGGTGCGGCGATCATTCCGACCGCGTTTGAACTGGCCGGTTTGCTCGGCCCGATCCTGATCGGCCTGGCCTCGGACAAACTGTTCGGCGCCCGGCGCATGCCGGCTTGTGTGATCAGCCTGTTGGCGCTGACCGTGTCCCTGGCGTTTTTCATGGGCGCCCTGCATACCGGCAGCGTACTGCTGGTGGTGGCGCTGCTGTTCGTCATGGGTCTGACCCTCTATGGACCGGACTCGATGATCAGCGGCGCGGCCGCCATCGACTTCGGCACGGCCAAGGCCGGCGCCACGGCAGCCGGTTTCGTCAACGGCTGCGGCTCGGTCGGGGCGATCCTCGGCGGGTTGCTGCCGGGCTACTTCGACACCGTTACCGTGTTCATCGTCTTCGCCGGCTGCGCGATGTTCTCGGCGCTGGTGCTGATCCCGCACTGGAACAGCCGCCCCGGTGGCCTGAAAACCAACTACCCCTTCGTGCCCAACCGGGCGATGAACATCAAACCCCTGCGTACCTGAATCCTGTCCCTCGTCGCCTGCTGCGTCTGCGGCAGGCTGGCGTGTGGGCCACTGACTGGAGATTGACCATGAGACCCTTTTGGCTGGACCAGGCCTTGAAGGCTGATACATCACCAACCTGTCCGCCACTTGCAGGCGACAGCCGCGCCGACGTGTGCATTGTCGGCGGCGGGTATACCGGCTTGTGGACCGCGATCATGCTCAAGGAACAGAACCCCGAGCTGGACGTGTTGCTCATCGAAGCGGATATCTGCGGCGCCGGGGCCAGTGGGCGCAATGGGGGTTGTGCGTTGTCGTGGTCGGCCAAGTATTTCACCCTTGAGCGTTTGTTCGGCGTCGAGGAGGCCGTGCGCCTGGTCACGGAGTCCGAGCGCAGCATCCATGCCATCGGCGCGTTCTGCGAAAAATACGCGGTGGACGCCGATTACCGCCTCGACGGTACGCTCTACACCGCCACCAACCGTGCGCAGTGCGGCTCGACCGATGCGGTCATCGCTGCACTGGAGCGCAACGGCATCAACTCGTTCACTCAGCGGCCGGTGGCCGATGTGCAGCGTATGGCCGGCTCCGTTAAACACCTGGAGGGCTGGTTTTCCCCGGCCGCTGCCAGCGTGCAACCGGGCAAGCTGGTGCGCGGTCTGCGCCGGGTCGCCCTGCAACTGGGTGTGAGGATTCATGAAAACACCGCGATGACCGGGCTGGAAGAGGGCAAGCCGGTGGGCATACAGACCCCCAACGGCACCGTTCGCGCCGACCGCGTGGTGCTGGCGATGAATGCCTGGATGGCCCGGGCGTTCCCGCAGTTCGAACGCAGCGTGGCGATCGTTTCCAGCGACATGCTGATCACCGAGCCGCGCCCGGACCTGCTCGATGAAATCGGCTTGACCAGCGGCGTCACGGTGCTCGATTCGCGGATTTTCGTGCACTACTACCACAACACCCCGGACGGCCGGATCATGCTCGGCAAGGGCGGCAATACCTTTGCCTATGGCGGACGCATGCTGCCGGTGTTCGATCAGCCTTCGCCTTATGCCGGCTTGTTGAAGAACAGCCTGGCGGATTTCTTCCCGGCGTTTGCCGACGTCAAGGTCGAAGCAACCTGGAATGGCCCGTCGGACCGTTCGGTGACCGGGCTGCCGTTCTTCGGGCAGATGAGCGCCAGTGGCAACGTGTTCTACGGTTTTGGCTACTCCGGCAGCGGTGTCGGGCCTTGCCACATGGGCGGGCAGATCCTGGCGTCGATGGTCCAGGGTTTGGACAACCCCTGGACCCGTTCGCCGCTGATCAACGGCCCGCTGGGGTTTTTCCCGCCGGAACCGATTCGCTACCTCGGCTCGCTGATGGTGCGCAACGCCATCCGCCGCAAGGAACGCGCAGAGGATCACGGGCACCGGCCGCGGCATCTGGATGTGCGTCTGGCAAAGTTCGCCGCAGCGGCCGGCAAGGCTGACAAGGGCTGAGTGTCAGGGCGCAAGGTCCGAGCGGGTGAGCAACCAGTCGAACAGCAGGCGGGTATCGCCACGGGGTTCGCGGGGGCGAGGTCGGTGAGGTTTTGGCCGGGGGCCCAGCGCGGTACAGAGCACCGGGCGATCCGGATCACTGTCGAGGAAAATCACCAAGACCTCGCTGCCGGCCACGGGCAGGCGCGACGGATCGATCCAGTCCTCGGCGGTGCTCAGCGCCAGCGGCAGCCAAAGCCCGGTGGACGCCTCTGCGGTTGATAGTGTGTCGGGCCAGAGGCTCACCTGCACCTTGCCATTCTCATCCACTACCGCCGGTTTCCCGACCGGGCCGCACACCCGGCCCGGCTGATACCCGGGAATACTCGGCCTGGGTTGTTCGAGTGCGGGCCTGAACACCGTCGACCAAGGGATGGCGCTGAATTGATTGCGGTAACCGGGGGGCATGTCGGGTGTGTCATCGAGCAGAATGGATGAGTGACGGCCCTGATGGCGGATATCGGTCACCAGCCACTGATCATTGAAATTCGCCAGCGGATGTTCGGCCACCTGCACGATCCGGCCGCTGCGCAATGCGCCCTGGTTGCTTTGGCCGTGGATCTGCAGGTGTCGGCAGCGCAGGCGTTCCAGCTGCCGACGGCCGAGCTGATCGCGATGTTGTTGTTCGCGAGCGGGAGCCTGTCTCGTGGTGGCGAACGAGTGATTGGCTGCGCCGTCGCCGGTGTCCATTGCACCCGGATCCCTCGCACCCGGGCGCAGAGGAGGGAGCGAAGCGTCATGGCGCTGGAACAGTTCGCTGATCACGGGTTGCTGATGTCTGTCACTGCGCAGCGGCATGAGCAGCGGCTCCTGGGGGAAACTCAGGCTGTCATCGGCCAGCACCAGGACATGGCCGTCGCGTTGATGCTCGAAGTGGTAGTGGATGCCTTCTTCCTCGCACAATCGTTGCAGCAATGCCAGGTCGGTTTCTTCGTACTGTATGCAAAAAGGTCGCAGGGGATAGTGCCCGGTTGCCAGTTCAAAACGATAACTGCTGGCGGGCAACCCGTGTTCCTCGAGCAATTGGCGCAGGATCATGGGCACGCTGGCGCGTTGGAAAACCCGTCGGCAGCGTTGCTGCTCCAGCGCCTGGACACGTGGCACCAGTACCAGCTTGTAAGCGACCCGGTGCCCGCTTCGATGTTCACAGCCGGCGCTGTCGAGCACGCCATGAATGCCCTGGTCGTGGCCAAAGTCGAGGAACGCCGGCTGGTGCAGCAATCGTTCAAGGTTCAGGGCCGGTGCCAGCCCGATGACCTCGATGTCGAAGCGATAGGGCTGGTTGAGTGCTTCGTGACCGCTGAACCGGACCACCTGGAAACTCAGGTCGTCCTCGAGAAGCGTCAGGGTGGTGGGACTTTCCTTGTCGTTGTGCATCGAACACGCTACTGCCGTGGAATAGGCTGCAAAGCGTACGAAACCCCGGCGCATTGCGGGCAGGCTAAAGCGGCATTTCAGAATCGCCCTACAACCGCTGGTGAAGATGTCGATGCGAGTCGGGATTTTTTGGTCGATTGCCAACTTTATGCCGTATAAACTTGCGCAAAGCGTCGGCCAATCATTGTCCCGACGCCACAGTTGGCACAGATAAGAGAGTGAGAAATGGGCGCACAGTGGAAGGTTAAACACAAAGAAGCGGCATCCAATGCCAAGGGCAAGATCTTCGGCAAACTGGTGAAAGAAATCACCATTGCTGCGCGCAACGGCGCCGATACCGCCACCAACGCACACCTGCGTCTGGTAGTCGAACAGGCCAAGAAAGCTTCGATGCCCAAGGAAACCCTGGATCGCGCCATCAAGAAAGGCGCGGGCCTGCTGGGCGAGACCGTGCAATACCATCGCGTGACGTATGAAGGGTTTGCACCGCATCAGGTGCCGTTGATCGTTGAATGCGTGACCGACAACATCAATCGTACCGTCGCTGAAATCCGCGTTGCATTCCGCAAGGGCCAGTTGGGCGCTTCCGGTTCGGTGGCCTGGGACTTCAACCACGTCGGCATGATCGAAGCGTCGCCGGACACCCCGGACGCCGATCCGGAAATGGCCGCCATCGAAGCCGGTGCACAGGATTTCGAACCGGGTGAAGAGGAGGGGACGACCCTGTTCCTGACCGAGCCGACCGACCTCGACGCGGTACAGAAAGCCCTGCCGGAACAAGGTTTCACCGTGCTGTCGGCCAAACTGGGCTACCAGCCGAAAAACCCGGTCAGCGGCCTGAGCGATGAGCAGATGGCGGAAGTCGAAGCGTTCCTCGAAGGCCTCGATAACCACGACGACGTGCAGGACATGTTTGTCGGGTTAGCGGGTTGATCTGATTCGCCAGCGACACCGTCATCGCGAGCAAGCTCGCTCCCACATTGGATCGCGCCCGTCCGGGCAACTCGGTCAACTGTGGGAGCGAGCTTGCTCCGGGCGGCGATCCGACGATTGACCGCGCAGCGGTCACCCACCATTCAATTCCTGAACGATCTCATCAAAACCAGGCCGCCCCAGCACCTGCGGCTGACAGCAACGCCGCTCCAGATCCTCCAGCGCCCCACGCAGCTCCTCGCTCAACCCCGAATCAACCCGCGCCAGCAATTCCCCCAACAACACCCCGAACGCCCGCACCTCGATCCGCTGCAAGGCACGACTTTCAAGGCTGTCGGAAATCCCGTGGAACGACGCCGCGCCAAAATCTCCCAACAAGCAATCACCCTGCTCATTCCACAGAATATTGTGTCCATAGAGGTCGCCGTGGGTGATGCCATGGCCATGCAGGTGTTCGGCCACCGAGGCAATGCCCGAGGCAATGCGCAGTGCCACGGCGGCACTGAAACGCAAGTCGTCGGGGTAGATGTCACGGCTGCACGACACCAGGCTCGGCAGGCCGGCGAGGTTGCGAAAGCTCGGCGGGATCAACTGCATGACCAGTCCGGCCGTTTGCTGCGGGTGATCGACAATCCGCCCTTCAACGCGAATCAGGTTCGGGTGCAGACCGGCGGTGATGCAGGCGTTCATCTCGTGCAGCGGTGAGCCGTCGCTGGTCATTTCGCCCTTGTAGAGCTTCACCGCAACGGCCATGGGCGGCTGGTCATCCGGTTGCCAGACGGCCTGATGAATCACCCCGGACGCGCCTTCGCCGAGTTTTTTCTCCAGGTGCAATGCCGACCAGTCAATGCGCGGTGTGGCATCGAGGGCGGCGGCATCGGCTTCGGTTTCCAGTGGGTTACCGGCGTAGGCCAGCCAGGTCAGGCTCGGCAGCGTCAGCAGCCATTGTGGCAAGTCGGTGAATTGGTTGGCGGCGATGCGGATCAGTTCCAGCCGATGACAATTGCCCATCGACTCCGGCAACGCCCGCAGGCGGTTACCGGCAAGCATGAGTTTTTGCAGGTATGGGCGCTCTCCCAACTCGCTCGGCAGCGTCTCGACGCAATTGTCGGTCAGGATCAGCCAGCGCAGCAGGGGTGGGAGTGCCGCTGCGGGCACGTGGGCGATGCGGTTGGCCTTGAAGCCGATCATCGTCAGCGCGGCGCATTGGCCCAGGCAGGCCGGCAACTCGGTGAAGCGGTTATCGGAACAGAACAGCACGCGCAAACGCGTCAGGCGATGCAGGTCCTCGGGCAGGGCGCTCAAGGCATTGCCGCTGAGGTTGAGCACTTGCAGAGAGTCCGCCAGATCGAAGATCTCCCGGGGGAACTCGGTCAGGCCGTCGACCAGATCCAGCCGCGTGATGCCTGACAACTCGCCGGCACGCAATTGAGCAAGGGTGTGCATGAATGGATTCGCTTTTGATCGAGGAACAGGCACGTGGCCGAGGAAATGCGCGACATGATAGCGGCAACGGCGGCCGATCCGTCAGGTCGGTTCGCTGACTTCGACCAGTTGCCCCAGTCGACTGCGGGTGCGCGCCAGATCAATGGCATCGCCACCCAGGCTGTCGCGCAATGAGTGCTGTCCGAGCAAGGTCAGGTGCTTGTCCTGGTCGTACAGCACGTCGATGAGATTGATGAAGCGTTGTTGGGCGGCAATCGAGCAATCGCCCAGCAGTGGCAGTTCATCGATGATCCAGCGGTCGAACTGGCGGCACAGCTCCAGATAATCCATCACCGCCGTGGGCTGATCGCACAATTGGGTGAAGGTAAAACCGATGCCGCGCCCTTCGCAAAAATGCGCTCGCAAATGCCGGGTGCCCACCGGCAACGAAACAGGCGTGGCATTGCGCCCGGGCAGGTTCAGCAATTGTCGTTGCGCCACGTTCGCCGGCCAAACGTAGTGACCTTGAGTGAACAACTGATGCGCATGGGTTCGGGCCTGGCTGCGGTAGTCGTGGGGCCCGCCGACTTCCATCACCTGCATGCGCGCATGGATCAGGTCGATCACCGGTTTGAAGCGTGCGTGGTACAGCGGATTGGGCAGCAGGCCTTCGGGCGGGTAATTGGAGGTCACCAGCAACAGGATGCCGCGCTGGAACAGTGCCTTGAACAACCGGGTGATGAGCATCGCATCGCCGATGTCGTGCACATGGAACTCATCGAAACACAGCACCCGACAATCGTTGAGCAGCTCATCGAGAGTGCTCGCCAGGGCGTCGGCCTGTTCGCGGTGCTCGAACATGCCCTGGTGCAGCCGGGCGAAAAACTCATGGAAGTGCAGGCGCTGTTTTTGCGCGATGGGAATGGCCCGGAAGAAGCCGTCGAGCAGCCAGCTCTTGCCGCGCCCCACGGCACCGTGCAGGTAAAGGCCCGGAAGGGTTTTCGTCGAAGTGCCGATCAGCATGCAGGCATGCCGGGCCATGCAGTCGATCACGCGTTGCTGGCTGTGACTGAGGGTGTAGCCTCGGGAATGGGCCTGGTGACGAAAGTAATCGTGGATGACCTGGCCTGCCTCGGCGCTGCCGGCCGCTGGTGCCTTGCCGAGAAGGCGACGCAGCGTTTGCCAGCGCGATTTGATGCGCGAACGGTTGGGCGGTCGAAAGGCCACTGAAATATCACCTCTGGTGTGCGGGCAGGCTCCCCGAGCTACGGCGCCATAGTGTAACCAGAGCAGGGAATGTGCTTCCAGCAGTGTCTCAGAACTGCACGGTCTGCCTGAGCATCTGTGCCGCCGCTGTGTCCGCCGGGCTGACCATCGCATAGTTGTAGCCACTTCCCGACCAGTACTCGGCCTGCAACTCGCCATCGCTGCGACTGCCCCTCGGCAGCATGTAGTTTTTCGGCCCAGGCGGACGCACGTAGAAACTGACTTTCTGCCCGCTCTGGCTCTCGTAGACCACCATTGCCGCCGCGCCTTGCTCGGTGCTCAGCAGGCGCCCGCTGGCCGGCTTGAACCCGGCACTCGAAAGGTCGGGCAGGCGATTGGCCTGGGTGAAGTAGCGGTCGAGCCAACCCTGTATGTCGCCGTCGTCGCCGACCTTGTAATCCGCCGGCAGCAGGCCTTGCTGGGCAATCAGGCGATAGGCTTGCAGGGCATCGGTCATTGGCAGCTGGGGGCTGGCCAGGGTCATTTCCCGCGCTTGCCAACCGCTGAACCCGCCGACACTGACCGCAATCAACAGCACCGCCGCGCTGGCCAGATGCCGACGCGACTGACGTTTCAGGCGCTGGCGAATCACGGCCGGATCGAGTTCCGGGTTGGCCGGTTCCTGCAAGGCACCCCCGAGGGCTGCACGCAGTTGCTGGGCGTCCAGTTGCCAGGCGCGCACCTGTGTGGAAATTTCCGGGTTGCTTGCCAGAAAAGTCTCGACCATGCGTCGGTCGGCGTCGCTCAGTTGGTGGTCGACGTAGGCGTGCAGGTCACGCTCGCCGGGGGGCATGCTGATCATTTGAGTCTCCGCAGGGAAGGGCGGTTGATTTCGCCGTCGCTGAGTTGGCGCAGGGCCTGGCGAGCCCGGGACAGGCGGGACATCACGGTGCCGGTGGGTACGTCGAGAATCTCGGCGACCTCTTTGTAGCTCAAGCCTTCCACCGACACCCAGAGCAGCAGTGCACGTTGTTCGGTGGGCAGTTGATCGAAGGCGTTGAGGGTCGATTGTGCAATGACTGTACGCTCCACCGACGGCTGGGCATCGTCGCGTCCGGTGAAGAATTCGAGCATGCGCGCGTAGCGCCGGGAGCGCCGGTGCGCATCGAGAAACTGCCGATAGAGAATCGAGAACAGCCAGGCGCGCAAATCGCCCTCGGTGCGTTTGCTGCCCCAACTCGACAGCGCGCGCTCCAGGCAGGCTTGCACCAGGTCGTCAGCGCTGCTGGTGTTGCGCGTCAAGGACACGGCAAAGCGCCGCAATCGCGGAATGATTTCTCTCAGTTGTTCGTCGATATCGTTCATCAAATTCTGACTAGTCACTACGCTTTGGACTAGGAAGACGCCCGGAACTCGAGGTTATTCCACGTCAGAAAAAATAAACACCGCGTGTGGGAATAAACCTGCTTGCGGTTCGTCTGCTTGATTCTTCTCACTTGTGGCCGATGGCCCTGGAGCCTTTCATGGTAGATCGATCATCACCGCCAATCCGGCCGCCCCTGAGCGCAGCCAGCCTGACGTTGCGGCTGGCTGGCATTGCCGTGGTCGTTGCCGCCGTGGCCGGGGCGTTTGCCTACGTCAACGGCACTTTCGACCCACAACGCCTGACCCCGAAGAAGCTGATCAATGTGCTGGAAACCAACAACGGCGTGCATCCGGGGTTCCGTCGCAACCATTCCAAAGGCGTGTGTGTGATCGGGCATTTCGAGAGCAGCGGCGAGGCGCGCAGCTATTCCACCGCTCAAGTGTTCAACGACGCGCAGACGCCGGTGGTCGGACGATTCGCCTTGCCGGCCGGCAACCCTTACGCGCCGGACAGCGCCGTGCCGATCCGCAGCATGGCGTTGCGTTTCAACCAGGCCAACGGCCAGCAGTGGCGCACGGGGATGAACAGCATGCCGGTGTTCCCGGTGGGCACGCCCGAGGCGTTCTATCAATTGCAAAAAGCCCAGTCGCCAGACCCGGCCACGGGCAAGCCGGACCCCAAGGCGGTTCCGGCGTTCTTTGGTTCACACCCGGAAGCCGCACCGTTCCTGGCCTGGATCAAAACGGCCAAGCCTTCGGCCAGCTACGCCACCGAAAACTACAACAGCGTCAATGCGTTCTACCTGGTCAACGCGGCCGGCCAACGCCAGGCAGTGCGCTGGAACATGGTGCCGATGGCCCAGGACGCACCAGGGGCCACGGCACCGGAAGGTAGTGATTTCCTGGAGAAAGACTTGGTTCAGCGAATCGCCGCAGGCCCCTTGCGCTGGCAGTTGAACATCACCCTGGCCAACCCCGGCGACCCGGTCAACGACGCCAGCAAGGCCTGGCCCGAAGGGCGCAAAGTGTTGAATGCCGGCACGCTGGTGCTTGAGAAGACCCAGCCGCAACTCAACGGCGAATGCCGTGACATCAACTACGATCCGCTGGTGTTGCCTGCCGGGATCGAAGGTTCCGACGACCCGTTGCTCGCCGCTCGTTCAGCCGGTTACGCCACTTCCTACCTGCGTCGTACCAGCGAAGTCAGCCAGTTGCCCGCCGCCAAACAGGAGACCCGGCAATGAGTACCCAACCGAACCACTTCGCCCCGCTGGCGCGCCTGCTGCATTGGCTGATGGCGTTGATGATCATCGCCATGCTGTTTATCGGCGCCGGCATGGTTGCCTCGGTGTCCGAGCGACATGAATGGCTGATTCATTTGCACAAACCCTTGGGCATCGCGATTTTGCTGCTGGTGATCGTGCGGCTGGTGGTGCGATTTTCCACCACGCAGCCACCGCTGCCAGCGGATCTGCCAGGTTGGCAGGTGCTGGCCGCCAAGGCATCGCATGTGCTGCTGTACGCTCTGATGCTGGTCTTGCCGCTGCTGGGCTGGGCGATGATTTCTGCGTCTGGCGAACCGGTCATGCTCAGCAGTTCGTTGCAACTGCCGTCGATTGTGCCGGCGAATGCGCAGGTGTTTGCGTTTTTGCGCAAGGCGCATGGGTATCTGGCGTATCTGCTGTTCCTGACCGTGTTGCTGCATTTGGCGGCGGCGTTGTTTCACGGCTGGATTCGGCGTGATGAGGTGCTGGACAGCATGTTGCGGGGCAAGGATCGAGGCTGAAGAGCGTTCGTGATGAGGGCGCTGGCTCCCTCATCACTGATGGTCAACTGGCGGGAGGAATCAGCGCAAGGTATCGACCATATCGGCAAGCGTGGTCAACACATCCTTGCCCAGCTGTTTCGAACGCTTGCCCGACCAGCCGGTTTCCGCGTTCGGGTGGTCGTCGTGATCCTTGAACGGCATTTCCAGGGTCAGCGACAGGCAGTCAAACTTCTGCCCCACGCTGTTGCAGGCCAGCGTCATGTTGGCCTGGCCCGGTAAATCGCGGACATAGCCGTGTTTGGTCTGGAAGTCTTTGGTGGTGTGCTTCAGATGGTTGCGGAAGTGCTCCTCGAGTTTTTCGATCCGCGGTGTGTAGCCGGGGTTGCCTTCGCAACCGGCGGTGAAGACGTGAGGGATTTCCTCGTCACCATGGACGTCGAGGAACATGTCGACGCCGTACTTTTCCATTTGCTGCTGAACGAACAGGACTTCCGGGCTGATTTCCTGGCTGGCGCTCTGCCAGGCGCGATTGAGGTCCTGGCCCATGGCGTTGGTGCGCAGGTGGCCGTGGAAAGCACCGTCCGGGTTCATGTTCGGCACCAGGTACAGGTCGGCGCTGGCCAGCAGTTTATTGAGTACCGGGTCGTCGTGTTTTTCCAGGCGTTCGATCACGCCTTCCATGAACCACTCGGCCATGTGCTCGCCCGGATGTTGCTGGGCAATCATCCACACCTTGCGGCGGCCCTCGGCTCCGGTGCCTTTGCGTAACAACTGGATGTCACGGCCTTCGACGCTCTTGCCGGTGGCCAACAGTTCGGTGCCGGCCTTGCTCAGCGCCTGCTCGATCAGCCAGTCGTGACGGCCACGGCTGTAGGGCTCGAAGTAGGCGAACCAGGCGTGGGTCTGTTCGGCTTCGAGGCTGAAGCGCAGGCAGTCGCCTTCGAAAATGGTCGGTACGCGGAACCAGTTGACGTGATCGTAGGACGCCACCGCCTGATAACCGGTCCAGGCCTTGTTATAGGAGGACTGGCTGGCATTGTTCAGGCGAAACCAGTGATCCTGGCCGACATGCAGGCCGCTGGCCTTGAAGTGGAACCACTGGAAATGGTTGCTTTTGGTGTCCGGGCGGATGGCCAGAAGCGGTTTGAGCGGATCGCTGATGTCGATGACTTGGATGTTGCCGCTGTCGAAGTTGGCACTGATATCGAAAGAGGATTTGGCCACGGTCATAATCGATTCCTGAATATGATTTTTATGGCGGCTACTTTACACGCAGGGAAGGGTGAAACCGAGGGAAATTGCGGGGTGTAGCGGTGGGGGCGTCCTCCTTGACGCTGTCGCAGCTTAGAGATTGTGCGATTGATTCTCAAGTGCTATTTGTCAGTGGTTTCAACCAATGATGCCGGGCTTCTCTTGCCAATCGGTATTCTTTTGATATCATCCGCGCCATCGAATTTGCGACACCCAAAGACTTCATTAGCCTGAAGCCAAAAGCCAGAAAACTGGCAAAAAAAGACCCGGCAAAAAGCCGGGTCAAAAACCGTGATTAGCCTGATGAGGAGATAGTCCAGGAGACCGACCTAAGGTCACCTGGTCCATCGACTGATCTCGCGACCAGCTGATGCAATAATAATCATTCTCGTTTGCAAGTCAAACGTTTTTACCTGCGCGATAGGAAAATTCTTTCCTGTCCTCTCGATTCGCCTTTTCCACTTCAAGCGTTTTCATACTTCTCCAGCGATCGATCGACCATCGCCCTGGCCATGTCGATCATGTGCACCGTCGAAAACGCCAGGTCACGGTTGGCGCCTTGCAGGTGATTGGCCGACTCGTACGCGGTGGCGGCCGCACAGCGCAACAGATCCAGCGCATGGACCAACGCCTCTTCGCCGCCGATATTGCGGTTCACATCAAAAAAACGCGGCTCGTCCATTTCCTCTGAAACAGTTGGTTTCAAGTAGTAGTCCAGCGCGCGCTGTGCCGCAGCGGAGCCCTGGGGCGAGGTGAGGGTGGTATCGATTTGTATGTTCGGCAGGTCATTGGCGGGTGGGTTCATGGTGATGGCAAGCTCCGTGTCAGATTCAGATCCGTGAATTGATCCTAATACGAATTGTATTTGTGACGACAAATTAAATACTACAATATGTGTTTTGATGGCCGGAGTCGCCCACGTATCGTGCCGCACATGGATAAATGGATTGAATTGGTCAAGGCCAAGATGAGTGAACTCAAAATCACTCAAGAGATACTCGCCGAGCGCCTCGGGATGTCCCAGGGCGGCATTGGCCACTGGCTCAACAAGCGTCGTGAACCCGGCATCGAAGACATGAACCGTGTCCTGCGGGCGCTGGGTCTCGAGTTTCTCGAAGTGGCGCTGGTGATCCGGGAACCGCTGGCGTCCACGGACGACGAACTGCCCCTGACTCAGAAGTACAACCCGTACTTTCGCTACCCCGTCAGTGACTGGCGCGAACCCGCGCAGGTGCGCGACGGTGAGCTCCCGGCGTATGCAAAAGAGCAGTTTGAACTGTCCGATTACCATGCCCGCGGGGCGGCGTACTGGTTGAGAGTGGCCGGTGACGCGATGACCGCGCCCAATGGCATCAGCATCCCGGAAGGCATGCTGATTCTGGTCGACCCGGCCGTGGAAGCCGTGCCTGGCAAACTGGTCATTGCCCAGTGGCCGGACAGCACCGAAGCCACGTTTCGCAAACTGATCGAAGAGGGCGGGCAGCGTTATCTGGTCCCGCTCAATCCGACGTATCCGAAAGCCTTGTATACCGACGAATGTCGAATCATCGGCGTCGTGGTTCAGGCAACTGCCAGGTTCTGATCAGATCGGTCCTCGCGATGCGTAGGACCGATCTTCATTTCATGCTTCTTCCAGTTCGACCAGCGCACTGCCTTCGCTGACCATCTCGCCTTCCTGGCAATACAGTGCCTTGATCACACCGGCATGGGGCGCGCGGATGCTGTGCTCCATCTTCATCGCTTCAAGTACCACCAATTGCGCTCCGGCTTCGACCGATTGTCCGGCCTCCACCAGCACGCGGACGATGCTGCCGTTCATCGGTGCGGTGAGCCCGCCCTGATGGCTGTGGCTGGCCTCGACGGCGCTGATCGGGTCGTAAGACTCGATACGGCGCAATTCGCCATCCCACTGCAGATACACATGCTCGCCACGGCGGATTGCGCGGTGTTGACGGCGCACACCTGCGTGCTCGGTCAGCAGTTGCTCGCCCTTGAGCCGTGCGCTGTGGGCATCGATGTCGCCCAGCGTCAGCGCATGGTCCTGGCCTTCACAACTCAAGTGAAGGGTGATCTCTCTCGGCAAACCGGCACGCAGCCCGTTCGGCGCCGCCCATGGCGAACTCGGGTCATCGGCACGGGTAACAGGCAGCTGGCTCTGGGCAAACGCCTGGGCGGCGGCTTGCCAGAAATCATCGCTGAGTTGCGCTGGCGCCGGCAGCAACTGTTCCTGATAGCGCGGAATGAAGCCGGTATCGAGTTCGGCAGCGGCGAACGCCGGATGAGCGATAATGCGCCGCAGGAAATTGA
The DNA here is from genome assembly GCF_054668285.1 of Pseudomonas sp. S2_H10. Taxonomy (NCBI): domain Bacteria; kingdom Pseudomonadati; phylum Pseudomonadota; class Gammaproteobacteria; order Pseudomonadales; family Pseudomonadaceae; genus Pseudomonas; species Pseudomonas sp. S2_H10. The sequence goes on along the minus strand of NZ_CP162754.1, from coordinate 1,469,735 downwards.
TGTTGGTCTTCAGACCGCCGATGGCGAACTCGTCGAGCATGCCCAGCAGGCGCAAGCGCGCCTGTTCACGATCCTCGCCCCAGGCAATCAACTTGCCGAGCATCGGGTCATAGAACGGCGAGATTTCGTCGCCTTCTTCAACGCCGCTGTCCACCCGGCGCCCCGGCCCCGGATTGGATTCGCGATACAGCTCGAGGCGGCCGGTCGCCGGCAGGAAATCATTGCCCGGGTCTTCGGCATACAGCCGCACTTCGATCGCGTGACCCACCAGCGGTACCTGGTCCTGAGTCATCGGCAAGGCTTCGCCGCGCGCCACGCGAATCTGCCAGGCGACCAGGTCGAGGCCGGTGATGGCTTCGGTGACCGGGTGTTCGACCTGTAGGCGGGTGTTCATCTCCATGAAGAAGAACTCGCCGCGCGCATCCAGCAAAAACTCCACGGTGCCGGCACCGACATAGCCGATGGCCTGCGCCGAACGCACGGCGGCTTCGCCCATGGCGCGACGCAGTTCCGGGCTCAGGCCCGGCGCCGGGGCTTCTTCGACGACTTTCTGGTGGCGGCGCTGAATCGAGCAGTCGCGTTCGTTGAGGTACAGGCAGTTGCCGTGCTGGTCGGCGAACACCTGGATTTCCACGTGACGTGGCTTGAGCAGGTATTTCTCCACCAGCATCCGCGAATCGCCGAATGACGATAGCGCCTCACGCTGGGCCGAGGCCAGGGCTTCGGCCAGTTGACTGACGTCCTCGACCACCTTCATGCCTTTGCCGCCACCACCCGCTGTGGCCTTGAGCAGCACCGGGTAGCCGATGCGTTCGCAGGCATCGCGGAAGGTGTCGAGGTCTTGAGCCTCGCCGTGATAGCCCGGCACCAGCGGCACGCCAGCGGTTTCCATCAAGGCTTTGGCGGCGGACTTGCTGCCCATGGCGTCGATGGCCGAGGCGGGCGGGCCGAGGAAAATCAGGCCGGCGTTTTCTATGGCGCGGGCGAACCCGGCGTTCTCGGATAAAAAGCCATAGCCGGGGTGAATCGCCTGGGCGCCGCTGGCCTTGGCGGCGGCGATCAGTTTGTCGATCTGCAGGTAGCTGTCGGCGGCTTTGCTGCCACCCAAGTCAACACGAATGTCGGCTTCACGGCTGTGCCGGGCGTCACGGTCGGTGGCGCTGTGCACGGCCGCGGTGGTCAGGCCCAGGGCCTTGGCGGTGCGCATCACCCGGCAGGCGATTTCGCCACGGTTGGCCACCAGCAGGGTGGTGAGGACAGGTGCGCTCATCAACGGGGCTCCTTGGTGGTTTGTGCTTGCCAGCTCGGCGGACGTTTTTGCAGGAAGGCGCGCAGGCCTTCCTGGCCTTCGGGGCTGACGCGAATGCGGGCGATGGCGTTTTCGGTGTAGCGGCGCAATGCCGGGGTCAGTGAGCCGTCGCCGACTTCGCGCAACAGGTCCTTGCTGGCGCGCATCGCGGCCGGACTGTTGAGCAGCAGATTGTCGATCCACTGTTCGACTTTTTGTTCCAGCTCTGCACTTGCGTAGCTCTCCGACAACAGACCGATTTCCCGTGCCCGTTGCCCGCCAAAGCGCTCGGCGGTCAAGGCATAACGACGGGTCGCGCGCTCGCCGATGGCTTGCACCACGAACGGGCTGATCACCGCCGGCGCCAGGCCGATGCGCACTTCCGACAGGCAGAACTGCGCGTCATCGGCACCGATGGCCATGTCGCAGCAACTGATCAGGCCCAGTGCGCCGCCAAAGGCCGCGCCTTGTACCACGGCCAGGGTCGGGACTTTCAGTTTGGCCAGGTTGTACATCAACTCCGCCAGTTCCCGGGCGTCGTCCAGGTTGGTGGCGTAATCGAGTTCGGCCGATTGCTGCATCCAGGCAAGGTCAGCCCCGGCGCTGAAATGCTTGCCGCGACCGCGCACGATCAGGAACCGCAGGCTGGCATCGCTCGCGACCTTGTCGAGGGCGAGGATCAGTTCGCGGATCATTTCGGCATTGAAGGCGTTGTTCTTTTCTTCACGGCTGAGCCACAGCGTGGCAAAACCACGGGGGTCGGTCAGCAGTTCGAGGGTGTTGAAGTCGGTCATGTTTTTCTCCCGATCACATCCGGAACACGCCGAAGCGGCTCGGTTCGATTGGCGCGTTCAACGACGCGGACAAGGCAAGGGCCAATACGTCGCGGGTCTGGGCCGGGTCGATGACACCGTCGTCCCACAGGCGTGCACTGGAGTAGTAGGGGTGACCCTGCTCTTCGTACTGGTCGAGGATCGGTTGCTTGATCTCGGCTTCCTGCTCGGCGCTGAAACCCTGGCCGCTGCGTTCGGCCTGTTCGCGCTTGACCTGCACCAGCACGCCGGCCGCCTGCTCGGCACCCATCACGCCGATGCGCGCGTTCGGCCACATCCACAGGAAACGCGGATCGTAGGCGCGCCCGCACATGCCGTAGTTACCGGCACCGAAACTGCCGCCGATGATCACGGTGAACTTCGGCACCTTGGCGCACGCCACCGCCGTCACCAGTTTCGCGCCATGCTTGGCGATGCCGCCGGCCTCGTATTTCTGGCCGACCATGAAGCCGGTGATGTTCTGCAGGAACAGCAACGGAATGCCGCGCTGACAGGCCAGTTCGATAAAGTGCGCGCCTTTCTGCGCCGCTTCAGCGAAAAGAATGCCGTTGTTGGCGAGGATCGCGATCGGGTAGCCGTGCAGGTAGGCAAAACCGCAAACCAGCGTAGTCCCGAACAGCGCCTTGAATTCGTCGAACACCGACCCGTCCACCAGTCGCGCGATCACTTCGCGCACGTCGAACGGCTGCTTGGCGTCGGCCGGAACCACGCCGTACAACTCGTCGCTGCTGTACAGGGGAGCGATGGGTGTGCGCTGTTGAACTTCGCCTTGCTTGCGCCAGTTGAGGTTGGCGACGCTGCGGCGGGCGAGCGCGAGTGCGTGTTCATCGCTCTCGGCGTAATGGTCGGCCACCCCGGAAATCTTGCAGTGCACATCGGCTCCGCCGAGGTCTTCGGCGCTGACCACTTCACCGGTCGCGGCTTTCACCAGCGGCGGGCCGGCGAGGAAGATCGTCGCTTGTTGACGAACCATGATTGCTTCGTCGGCCATCGCCGGTACATACGCGCCGCCAGCGGTGCAGGAGCCCATGACCACGGCAATCTGCGGAATGCCCATGGCGCTCATGTTGGCCTGGTTGAAGAAGATCCGCCCGAAGTGCTCGCGGTCCGGAAACACTTCATCCTGGCGCGGCAGGTTGGCGCCGCCCGAATCCACCAGATAGATGCACGGCAGGCGATTCTGCTGGGCGATGGTCTGGGCGCGCAGGTGTTTTTTCACCGTCAGCGGGTAGTACGAACCACCTTTTACCGTGGCGTCGTTGGCGACGATCATGCATTCGACGCCCTCCACACGGCCGATCCCGGCAATCACGCCAGCCGCGGGGACGTCCTCGCCATACACCTCGTAGGCCGCAAGCTGGCTGATCTCCAGAAACGGCGAACCCGGATCGAGCAGGCGGTTGATGCGCTCGCGAGGCAGCAGTTTGCCCCGCGAGGTGTGGCGTTCCTGAGCCTTCGGGCCGCCACCTTGCGCCACTTGGGCGAGCAGGGTGTGCAACGCGTCGACCTGCTTGAGCATCGCCGCGCTGTTGGTGGCGAACTCCGCTGAACGGGGGTTGAGCTGGGTATGCAGGGTAGCCATGGACAGCTCCGTTTAGCGGGTTTCGTTGAACAGTTCGCGACCGATCAGCATGCGACGGATCTCACTGGTGCCCGCGCCGATTTCGTACAGCTTGGCGTCACGCAACAGACGGCCGGCCGGGAATTCATTGATGTAGCCGTTGCCGCCGAGAATCTGGATCGCGTCGAGGGCCATTTGCGTGGCGCGTTCGGCGCTGTAGAGGATCACACCGGCGGCGTCCTTGCGCGTGGTTTCGCCGCGCTCGCAAGCCTGGGCTACCGCATACAGGTAAGCGCGGCTGGCGTTGAGTTGGGTGTACATGTCGGCGACCTTGCCCTGGATCAGCTGGAATTCGCCGATGCTCTGGCCGAACTGCTTGCGGTCGTGGATGTACGGCACGATCAGATCCATGCACGCCTGCATGATCCCGGTCGGTCCACCGGAGAGCACGACGCGCTCGTAGTCGAGGCCGCTCATCAGCACTTTCACGCCGCCGTTGAGCACGCCGAGGATGTTTTCTTCCGGCACTTCGACGTCATCGAAGAACAGTTCGCAGGTGTTCGAGCCGCGCATGCCGAGCTTGTCGAACTTGTTGCTGCGGCTGAAGCCTTTCCAGTCGCGCTCGACGATGAAGGCGGTGATGCCGTGAGGGCCCTTTTCCAGGTCGGTCTTGGCGTATATCACGTAGGTGTTGGCGTCCGGACCGTTGGTGATCCAGGTCTTGCTGCCGTTGAGCACGTACTTGTCGCCGCGTTTGTCGGCGCGCAGTTTCATCGACACCACGTCGGAACCGGCATTCGGTTCGCTCATGGCCAGGGCGCCGATGTGCTCGCCGCTGATCAGCTTGGGCAGGTATTTGGATTTCTGCTCGTGGTTGCCGTTGCGGTTGATCTGGTTGACGCACAGGTTGGAGTGAGCACCGTAGGACAACGCCACCGAGGCCGAGCCACGGCTGATTTCTTCCATGGCCACCACGTGGGCCAGGTAACCCAGGCCGGCACCGCCGTACTCTTCCGGCACGGTAATGCCCAGCAGGCCCATGTCGCCGAATTTGCGCCACAGGTCGGCGGGAAACAGGTTGTCGATGTCGATCTGAGCGGCGCGCGGGGCGATCTCTTTGGCGACGAAGGACTGGACCTGATCGCGCAGCATGTCGATGGTTTCACCGAGGGCAAAGTTCAGGGATGGATAGCTCATGGGTCACCTTTTGGCTTTTTTGTAGGGCGGGGAGGGTCGTGATTTGGCTCTCACCTTTACGTTAACGTAAGCCTGTGACGAATGGCTGTCAATCACCCTTTACGTTAACGTCAACTTGGGTGATTCTGTAGGAGTCGAGCTTGCTCGCGATGGACGTCAACGATAACGCGTGTTGTCTGGATAAACGCGGTGCCCTGACGTTCTTCGCGAGCGAGCTCGCTCCTACAAAATAAAGACAATAGGGGTCGTCATGGATCAACCCAGTGCAAGCCCGCAACGCAGTTACACCCGCGGTTCCCAGGACAAAGCCTTGTTGGCGATGACCATCGGCCAGGCGTTCGACAACACGGTCGCGCAATACCCGGACGGGGAGGCGCTGGTTGTGCGCCATCAACAGCTGCGTTACACCTGGCGGCAACTGGCCGAGGCTGCGGACCTGCACGCCAGGGCACTGCTGGCGTTGGGGCTGCAAGCCGGGGACCGCCTCGGTATCTGGGCGCCGAACTGTGCGCAGTGGTGCATCAGCCAGATTGCCACGGCGAAAATCGGTGTGATCCTGGTCAACATCAATCCGGCGTATCGCAGCTCCGAACTCGAATACGTGCTCAAGCAATCCGGTTGCCAATGGCTGGTGTGTGCCGGGGCCTTCAAGACTTCGAACTATCACGCGATGCTGCAAGGGCTGGTGCCGGAGTTGGCAGAGCAGTCCATCGGCAAGTTGCACAGTGAACGGTTGCCGGAGCTGCGTGGCGTCATCAGCCTGGATGCACAGCCGCCGAGCGGTTTCCTGCCTTGGTCGCAACTGGCTGATCTGGCGGGCGGTGTTTCGGTCGAACAACTGCGCGAACGTCAGGACAGCCTGCATTTCGATCAAGCGGTGAACATTCAGTACACCTCCGGCACCACCGGTTTCCCCAAGGGCGCGACCCTCAGTCACTACAACATTCTCAACAACGGTTACATGGTCGGCGAAAGCCTGGGCCTGACGGCGGCCGATCGCCTGGTGATCCCGGTGCCGCTGTATCACTGCTTCGGCATGGTCATGGGCAACCTCGGCTGCATCACCCATGGCAGCACGATGATTTATCCGAACGATGCATTCGATCCGTTGCTGACCCTGGGTACCGTGGCCGACGAAAAGGCCACGGCGCTGTACGGCGTGCCGACCATGTTCATCGCCATGCTCGATCAGCCGCAACGCGCCGAGTTCGACCTGTCGAGCTTGCGCACCGGGATCATGGCGGGCGCAACCTGTCCTATCGAAGTGATGCGTCGGGTCATCAGCGAAATGCACATGAGCGAAGTGCAGATTGCCTACGGGATGACGGAAACCAGTCCGGTGTCGTTGCAGACCGGTCCTGCAGACGACCTGGAACTGCGCGTGACCACCGTCGGCCGCACCCAGCCGCAGCTCGAAAGCAAGATCATCGACGAAGCAGGCAACCTGGTGCCGCGTGGCACCATCGGCGAGCTGTGCACCCGCGGCTACAGCGTGATGCTCGGTTACTGGAACAACCCCGAAGGCACGGCAGGCGCCATCGATCAGGCAGGCTGGATGCACACCGGGGACCTGGCGAGCATGAACGAAGAGGGTTACGTGTGCATTGCCGGGCGCAACAAGGACATGATCATCCGCGGCGGTGAGAATGTTTACCCGCGGGAGCTGGAGGAGTTCTTCTTTACTCACCCGGCCGTGGCCGACGTGCAGGTGATCGGCATTCCTTGCTCGCGCTATGGCGAAGAGATCGTTGCCTGGATCAAGTTCCACCCCGGCCACAGCGCCACCGAGCAGGAACTGCAAGCCTGGTGCAAGGAGCGCATCGCGCACTTCAAGACGCCGCGTTACTTCAAGTTCGTCGAGGAGTTCCCGATGACGGTGACCGGCAAGATCCAGAAATTCCGCATGCGCGAGATCAGCATTGAGGAGTTGCGTAGCAACAAGGCCTGACTCGTTCCCCTGTAGGAGCGAGCTTGCTCGCGAAGAACGTCAACGATAACGCGTGCAGTCTGGAAATACGCGGTGCCCTTGTGTTCTTCGCGAGCGAGCTCGCTCCTACAAAGGGCGGTGGAAATCTCAAATGCCAGACAGCACAAAGGGGAGCCGAAGCTCCCCTTTAATTCTCGTTGCGCGTGCTCTTTTTTTATTATTGAGGGTCGGTCTGTTTTTGTTTTTGGCAACCGTTGCCCTTTACCGCTGTTTTTGGCGATCCCCATTCGGGATCAAGAGCAAACGTATTTTTTTGAGCGCTGATCTACTTTCTCGCTGAGCGATCCAACCGATACGGGAGCTACCTGAAGGTAGTTTTATTATTCTCTGTCCGGTTGCGGGTAACTCCGAAAAGCACCCTGAAAAGCACATCTTCTCCAAAAAAATCTGTTAGCTGCGTCTCTGCCGTGTTGTTTTTGTTATGTCAGAGTCGTTACGTCTTGTTTTTATTAGGGTTGCTGCAATTTTTTTTATTCTTGTTATGCGATAGATATAGCAGGAGGCGTGCCAACTTTTCAAAAGCCTTTAAAATCAAAGGTTTGTAGTTTTGTAGGGTTTTACGCCTCAGGCAAAACCCTACGATTTGTTTCCGTGTTACTCGCTTTCGCCCACGTTTCAGACACAGCGGTAACACCTGGACACACTCAGCGCACTCACTGTGCGCTGCGAGCCCTGGCCACGCGTGAGCCGGTAGGGCGACCCAGTACGGTGCATATCTGTTGACCGGCAACCATCAAGGCGTCGAGGTCGATTCCGCTGTCGATGCCCAGGCCGTTGAGCAGGTAGACCACGTCTTCGGTGGCGACGTTACCGCTGGCGCCCTTGGCATAGGGGCAGCCGCCCAGGCCTGCGATGGAACTGTCGAACACCGAGATGCCTTCCAGCAGGCTGGCATAGATGTTGGCCACAGCCTGACCGTAGGTGTCGTGGAAGTGCCCGGCGAGTTTCTCCCGGGGCACATCCTTCGTGACCACTTCAAACATCTTGCGGGTTGCGCCAGCGGTACCGGTGCCGATGGTGTCCCCCAACGAGACCTCGTAGCAGCCCATGGCATACAGCTCGCGGGCGACCAGGGCGACTTGCTCCGGGGCGACGTTACCTTCATAGGGGCAGCCCAGCACACAGGACACATACCCGCGCACGGTCACCCCCTGTTGCCTGGCGGCATCCATGATCGGCGCGAAACGTTCCAGGCTTTCGCTGATCGAGCAATTGATGTTGCGTTGCGAAAACGCTTCGGATGCCGCCGCGAACACGGCCACTTCCTTGACCCCGGCGGCGAGGGCATCCTCGAAACCGCGCAGGTTGGGCGCGAGCGCGCCATAGACCACACCCGGTTTGCGCTGGATCTGCGCGAACACCTCGGCGGAGCCTGCCATCTGCGGCACCCACTTGGGCGACACGAAACTGCCGACTTCTATATAGCCGAGCCCGGCGGCGGTCAGTGCATCGACCAGTTGCACCTTGTCGGCGACGCTGATGGGTTGGGCTTCATTTTGCAGGCCGTCGCGTGGGCCGACTTCGACAATGCGTACGTGGGTGGGGAGGGGCATGGGGTTCGACCTGTGCTGATTGTCTGAATGAACAGAAAACCCTGTAGGAGCGAGCTTGCTCGCGATGGACTCCCAGGCACCGCGTTTATCCAGCAGACACGCGTTATCGTTAACGACCATCGCGAGCAAGCTCGCTCCTACAAGGGGGCGGGTTTTATTGAATGACTTCCTGGTTCTTGAGCGTCTGCTCCAGCGCCTGCACGCAGCGCTCTTCGGCGGTATCGAGTTCCAGTTTCATCTGTTCGATGTCGAGCATTTGCTGTTCAAGCTGCTCCCGGCGCTCGCTGATTTTCGCCAGCATGCTGTGCAACTGTTTGGTGTTACCGCTGGACGGGTCGTAGAGTTCGATCAGTTCGCGGCATTCGGCCAGCGAGAAACCGATGCGTTTGCCCCGCAGGATCAGCTTCAGGCTGACCTTGTCGCGGGGCGAGTAGATGCGTTCCTGGCCACGGCGTTCGGGGCTGAGCAGGCCTTGTTCTTCATAAAAGCGAATGGCGCGGGTGGTGATGTCGAGCTCGCGGGCGAGATCGGAAATGCTGTAGGTCTGGCTGCTCATGGAAGCGCTCACGAAAGGTCATGGCGCTAAGCTAATGGCAGGTTGACGTTTACGTCAAGGGGCATTGGTTTTCGCTGTTCTTGCAGGCCTCATCGCGGGCAAGCCCGCTCCCACACTGGATCTGTGTCGCTCGTACATGCTGTGAACAGCCCGGCCCCCTGTGGGAGCGAGCTTGCTCCGGGCGGCGTTCCGACGATGGGGGCACCTCGGTATCAAGTACTACACCTTCTCGAGCTTTTTCTCCTGCGCCGTCACCTGCTGGCACAACTCGATCATCTGCTCGCGCATCCAGCGGTTCGCCGGGTCCTGGTCAGTGCTTTCGTGCCAGTAAAGGTGGGTTTCCACCGGCGGCACATCGTTGACCGGCAGATAAAAGGCATGCAGGTCGTTGCGGCGGGCGAAACGTTCCGGCACGGTCATGACCATGTCCGTTTGTTGCAGCACCTGCGAGGCCATCAGGTAATGCTGGGAGCGCAGGGCGATCTTGCGCTGGATGCCCATCTTGCCCAGCGCCAGGTCGACATAGCCCAGGCCGCTGCGGCGGCTGGAGATATGAATGTGGGTCAGGCTCAGGTAGTCATCCAGCGTGAGTTTGTCCTTGCCCGCCAGCGGATGACCCTTGCGCATGGCGCACACATAACGGTCTTCCATCAATTTGACGTGGCGCACCTGCGGGTCGGTATTGAGCGGTGCGTCGACCGCGAAGTCCAGGCGTCCGGCCGCCAGTTCCTTGGTGGTTTCGCGGCGTTTGGACAGGAAGCTTTCGATGATCACCGTCGGTGCCAGGCGGCGCAGGCGCTGGAACAGCGGCGGCAGGATCACCGCTTCAGTGAGGTCGGTCATGCTGATGCGGTAGGTCTTTACCGCTTGCTGCGGGTTGAAAATGCGGCTTTCCTGCACCGACACACGCAGCAGCGAGAGCGCGTTGCGCACCGGGCCGATGATGTTCTGGGCCATGGGCGTCGGCACCATGCCCTGGGCGGTGCGCACGAACAACGGGTCGTTGAAGGTCTCGCGCAACCGGGCCAGCGCGTTCGACACCGCCGGCTGGGTAATGCCCACGATCTGCCCGGCACGGGTCAGGTTGGCTTCGGTGTAGATCGCGTCGAAGACGATGAAAAGGTTGAGATCGACCTTGCTCAGATTCATTACGCGGTTCTCTTGTTATGTGGGCGGGCTGACCATGACGATCAGCCGATCATATATCGGTGATGAATGTTTATACACGCCGAGAATAGGCTAGGTAAATTTTCATGGCTGTTCTAGCATCGATTGCATGATCTAAACAACCTCCCCCAAGAAGGTATCTCGCTCATGGATTTCGCTTATTCGCCCAAGGTTCAGGAACTGCGTGAGCGCGTCACTGCGTTCATGGACACCTACGTCTATCCCGCCGAAGCCGTGTTCGAGCGTCAGGTCGCCGAGGGTGATCGCTGGCAGCCGACCGCGATCATGGAGGAGCTCAAACTCAAGGCCAAGGCCGAGGGGCTGTGGAATTTGTTTCTGCCTGAGTCCGAGCTGGGCGCCGGCCTGACCAACCTCGAATACGCACCGCTGGCGGAAATCATGGGCCGTTCGCTGCTGGGGCCAGAGCCGTTCAACTGCTCGGCACCGGACACCGGCAACATGGAAGTGCTGGTGCGTTACGCCAACGAAGAGCAGAAACAGCGCTGGCTCGAACCTCTGCTGCGCGGTGAAATCCGTTCGGCATTCGCCATGACCGAACCGGACGTTGCATCTTCCGACGCCACCAACATGGCCGCCCGAGCCGTGCGCGATGGTGACGAGTGGGTGATCAACGGCAAGAAATGGTGGACTTCGGGTGCTTGCGACCCACGCTGCAAGATCCTGATCTTCATGGGCCTGAGCAATCCGGACGCGCCACGTCACGCCCAGCACTCGATGATTCTGGTGCCTGTCGATGCGCCGGGCGTGAAGATCGTGCGTCCGCTGCCGGTGTTCGGCTACGACGATGCACCGCATGGTCATGCTGAAGTGCATTTCGAAAACGTCCGGGTACCGTACGAAAACGTCCTGCTGGGCGAAGGCCGCGGCTTCGAAATCGCTCAAGGTCGCCTTGGCCCTGGGCGGATTCACCACTGCATGCGTTCGATCGGCATGGCCGAGCGTGCACTGGAGCTGATGTGCAAACGCTCGGTTAGCCGTACGGCATTCGGCAAACCCCTGGCACGCCTGGGTGGCAACATCGACAAGATCGCCGATTCACGGATGGAGATCGATATGGCACGCCTGCTGACGCTGAAAGCGGCGTACATGATGGACACCGTCGGCAACAAAGTGGCGAAAAGCGAGATCGCGCAGATCAAGGTCGTCGCGCCGAACGTTGCGTTGCGGGTGATCGACCGGGCGATCCAGATTCATGGCGGGGCAGGGGTTTCCAACGATTTCCCGCTGGCCTACATGTACGCGATGCAGCGCACCCTGCGCCTGGCCGACGGCCCGGACGAAGTGCACCGTGCGGCGATCGGCAAGTTTGAAATCGGCAAGTATGTGCCGAAGGAAATGATGCGTAGCGGGCACTGACAGACAGCCGCCCGGACCAAGCCCGCACCCACAAGAACTGCACCGAACCTGTGGGAGCGGGCTTGCCCGCGATGGCGTCAGTCGATCCAGTGCATCAAAAGCAGGTTCAATACACCCAAACCTCAACCCGCCGGTTCTTGATCCTTCCCTCATCGGCGCTATTGGCCGCCACCGGCATTTCGGCACCGAATCCACGGATCTCGCGAAACACCACGCCGTTCTTCACCAACTCCCGCCGTACCGCCATGGCCCGCAGCTTCGACAACAGATCGGCGCGCGCCGGGTCGCTCTTGGCATCGCCAAACCCCACCAGCGTGACCTGGCCATCGACCTTGCCGTGCTGCTTTAAATAGTCGAGCACTCGCGTCAGGTCTTGCCGCGCCTTGTTGTCCAGGCTGGCACTGCCTTCTTCAAAGCGAAAATTCACCGATAACCGCTGGGCATGACGACTGAGGGACTGGTATCCCTCGGGCATCAGCGCATTGGGCGTAACGGCCATGGCCTGGACGGTTTGGGCAATAAAACCGTTGGCGGCGACAATGGCCTGACCCTTGGTGCTCTGTGCAAAGGCCACCAGGGCACTGGCCCAGAGGTTTTTCCCGTTGGGTGGCAGGTAAAGGAACAACCGACGGGACAGCGGATAATCCTCCGTCGCAATCAGGCTGTTGAGCGGCAGCATGGCTTGTGATTGACCATCGACAATGGCCACGGCCTTGGCCTGGCGCACGTAGGGCAGACCGATAAAACCGATGCCTTTCGGGTCTGCGCTGACCGCATCGGACAGCTGTTCGCTGGACTCGAAGCGTTTCGCCGAGCTGCTCAGGGTCTTGCCCCGGCCACTGAGGACCAGTTCCTTGAAGGTGTCGTAAGTCCCGGACTGATCATCGCGCGCATACAGATGAATCGGACCGCCGCGGCCGCCGAGGTCTTCCCAGGTCTTCACCTCGCCACTGAAAATGTGCGCCAGTTGCACGGTGTCGAGTTGATTCAGCGGATTGTCCGGGTGAAGGATGATCGCCAGGCCATCGATGGCGATGACTTGTTCTGCGTTCGGGCTTTTCAGGTCGCCGAGGGACTGCAGGCTGGCCAGTTCGCCGTCCTTGATCGGGCGCGACGAGGCGGCGAGATCGGCGCTGGCTGCTTTCAGTGCAGTGAAACCGGTGCTGGAACCATGGGCTGCCACCTCCACCACGACCCGCCGACCCTCAACGGTTTCGCCGACAATGCGCAATTCGTTGGCGGTGTCCGGGGTTTCGCGATGAATCTTGCGCAGGCCCTGTTCGCTCAGCAAGCCCTCGACCAGCGCCGGTCCCAATGCCGCGCCAATGGTGTTGGAGCCCTGAATGCGCAGTACGGGGCCGTGTTCGGGTGTCGGCAAGTCGCCGGCCGAGACCGCCTGCGGCAAGCCCGTGCACAACATCAACAGGAACAACACGCGCAGCATCATGCCGGCACCTTATATAGCTAAAGGAGGTGCCGGGAGATTAAGTCAGTAAGGTTTCGGAAAAATGACAAATTGCTGAGAGGATCAGCTCAATTCAAGCCAGATCGGCGCATGGTCCGATGGTTTTTCCATGCCGCGCAACTCGTAGTCCACTCCGGCAGCCTTCACCCGTGGCAGCAGGCCATGGGAGGCGAGGATCACGTCGATACGCAGGCCGCGCTTGGGCTCGTCTTCGAAGCCGCGGCTGCGGTAGTCGAACCAGCTGAAGGTGTCGGTCACGTCCGGGTTCAGGTGGCGGAAACTGTCGACCAGGCCCCAGTTCTTCAGGCGGGCCATCCACTCGCGCTCTTCCGGCAGGAAGCTGCATTTACCGGTCTTCAGCCAGCGCTTCATGTTGTCCGGGCCGATGCCGATGTCGCAGTCTTCCGGGGAAATGTTCACATCGCCCATCACCACCAGTGGCTGGTCGTTCTTGAACTGGCTTTCCAGCAATTGCTGCAAGTCGCCGTAGAAACGTTCCTTGGCCGGGAATTTGGTCGGGTGGTCGCGGCTTTCGCCCTGTGGGAAATAACCGTTCATGATGGTCACCGGCACGCCGTTGGCGTCGGCGAAAGTGCCCCAGATGAAGCGTCGCTGGGCGTCTTCTTCGTCGGTGACGAAACCTTTATGCAGGGCCAGCGGCTCCTGGCGCGACAGCAGGGCGACGCCGTAGTGGCCTTTTTGCCCGTGGAAATACACGTGATAACCCAGGGCCTGAACCTCGGCCAGCGGGAACTGTTCGTCGTGGACCTTGGTTTCCTGCAGGCCGATCACATCGGGCTGGTGCTTTTCGATCAGCGCCGCCAGCTGATGGGGACGGGCGCGCAGCCCGTTGATGTTGAAGGAGACGATCTTCATGGTCGGCAGTCCTGGCAAAAGGGCGATGCTAGCTGACATGTGGGAATCGGGCCAGTGTGGGGTAGGGATTTACTCTGTACAGTCAGATCTGTGTCGCTCGCGAAGGCGATTTCATTGCCTACACTGATTTCGGATCTGTAGGGAACTGTGTCAGCGCCGATCAGCTCGTAACAACAAGAGCGCAGCCATTTGAGCTGTGCCGGGGAGATCAACCGTCATGCCCGAAACCTCGACCGCCATCGCCGATATCCACATGCTCGACAGCGGCTACGCCCGCGAAGCGCGTTCTCTTCTGTACCAGGCGTATCGACACGAGCCGACCTTCGGTTATCTGTTCGAAGCCGAACGCCCCGGTTACGAACAGCGGGTTCGCGCCACGGTGCGCGAACTGGTGACCCAGCATTTTCTCCAGGACCTGCCGGCCATCGGCCTGCTGGTCAACGACCGCCTGATCGGCATCGCCCTGATCGCGCCGCCGCAACGTCGTCTTGGCGTCACCGAAAGCTGGGCGTGGCGCCTGCGCATGGTGCTCAGCACAGGATTTCGCTGCACCCGTCGCTACCTCGAGTACCACGCCGCCGTGGAGGCCTGCGTGCCGAACGACTCGGTGCACGTCTTGCCATTGCTCGGGGTTCATCCGCAGTTCCAGGGCCAACATTTCGGCGAGCAACTGTTGCAAGCCGTGCACAACTGGTGCGCCGTGGATGAAAACTCACAGGGCGTGATCCTCGACACCGGCAATCCGCGTTATCTGGAGTTCTACAAGCGTCAGGGGTACGAGGAAATCGGTGAAGTCGCCGTAGGACCGGTGCGCGAGCACGTGTTTTTTCACCCCAATCCCCAGGTGTTACATACAGCAACGGCTTAATCCAAGAACTTTCCGGGCAAGTCAGGCTCTATCACGCTCTCGAGCTCGTGATAGCATCCGCGCCTATGAAGTTTCCAGGAAGAATTACCAGCGGTGTGCTGATGCTGATGACCAGCTGCGCAGCGCTGGCACAAAGTGAATTGGATGTACGGATCAAACCGTCCAATGACGAGCTGAAGGCCAATATTGAAGGCTATATCGGCAGCCTCGGCGATCGCGATGAGGAGGCGCTGCTGCGCTTCAGCCGTGGCGCCGAGGAGCAGGCACGCAAGGCCGCCCAGGCTTTGGGTTATTACCAGCCGCACATCGACAGCGAAGTGAAGGGCGGCGAAAAGCCGCGCCTGGTGCTCACGGTCGATCCCGGCGAGCCGGTGCATCTGCGCAACGTCACGGTACGAGTTGAGGGTCCGGCCGCTTCCCTCAAGGCCTTTCGAGTCCCCAAGAGCGACGCGCTCAAGTCCGGCGCCGTGCTCAATCATGGTCATTACGAGGACGCCAAGCGTCTGATCCAGAACCAGGCTTCGCGTTATGGCTTTTTCAGCGGCTACTTCACCCGTTCAAAACTGTCGGTCGACCCGCGGGCCGGCGTCGCCGATATCGAACTGATCTATGAAAGTGGTCCGCGCTATACCTTGGGCAAGGTCAGTTTCGAGGGCGATACGCCGTTCGACGACGAGCTGCTGCAACGCATGGTGCCGTTCAAGGCCGGTGCGCCCTATGACTCGGAACTGATCGCCGAACTCAATCAGAACCTGCAATCGAGTGGCTACTTCGAAGGCGTGCGCGTGGACGCGGCACCCACGGCATCGAAAGAAGATGTGATCCCGGTGGACGTCAAGCTCGAAACCCGCAAGCCACGGACCATGGGCCTGGGCCTGGGTTTCTCCACCGACGTCGGCCCACGGGCCAAGGCCAACTGGACCCGGCACTGGGTCAACGCGCAAGGGCACAGTTACGGCTGGGAAACCGAAGTCTCGGCGCCGCGGCAAAACGTCG
Organism: Pseudomonas sp. S2_H10; assembly: GCF_054668285.1. Taxonomy (NCBI): domain Bacteria; kingdom Pseudomonadati; phylum Pseudomonadota; class Gammaproteobacteria; order Pseudomonadales; family Pseudomonadaceae; genus Pseudomonas; species Pseudomonas sp. S2_H10. The sequence continues at coordinate 1,454,011 of NZ_CP162754.1, read as the reverse complement.
GGCTGTTCTACGACATTCCGCTGGACCCGCCACTGACCGACAAATTGCGTTTTGCCGGCGGCTACCAGAATGAAGAAATCGCCGATAAGGAAAGCCACAGCAAGCTGTTGACCCTAGGCCCCGAGTGGCACAGCAAACTGCCCAGCGGCTGGCAACGGGTGGTTTCGCTGAAGTGGCAGCGCGAGGATTACCAACTGGGCGACGACGCGGGACTCAGTACCTTGCTGATGCCGGGTGTGAGCTACTCGTACCTCAAAAGCGACAACCGCATCGACCCGCACAACGGCTATCGCCTGGCATTCGAATCCAAAGTGGCCAAGGAAGGCCTGGGTTCCGACAGCAACCTGCTCTACGGCACGGCATTGGTCAAAGGCCTGACCACGGTGTTCGATAAACACCGCTTCCTCGGGCGGGTGCAGGTCGGCGGCAGCGCCACCAACGGTTTCAAGTCGGTGCCGCCGTCGTTGCGCTTCTTCGCCGGTGGCGACCAGAGCGTGCGCGGCTACGACTATCAGAGCCTGTCCCCGGAAAACTCCGACGGTGACCGCATCGGTGGCCGCTACATGGTGGCCGCCAGCGCGGAATACCAGTATTCCATCGCCGAAAAATGGCGGGTCGCGACTTTTGTCGATCAGGGCAACTCCTTCAACACACTCGAATTGCCGAACCTCAAGACCGGGGTCGGCATCGGCGTGCGCTGGGTCTCGCCGGTCGGGCCGATCCGGCTGGACCTGGCCCATGCGCTGGACGACGATGGCGGCATTCGACTGCACTTTTCCATGGGGCCTGAGCTGTGAAGCGTGGTTTGAAAGTAACGCTGCTGGCGATAACGGCACTGTTGATGCTGGTTGTCCTGACGCTGGCCACGGTGTTGGGCACGGCGACAGGCAGCCGCTGGGCGCTGGGCTTCGTCCCGGGGCTGACCCTGGACAACTTCCAGGGCCGGCTGGGCCGGCAGTGGAGTGCCGACCGGGTTTTATGGCAGCAGGACAACAACCGGGTTGAACTTGCTCAGGTGATTTTCGCCTGGTCGCCGTTGTGCCTGGCCCGCATGACCCTGTGTATCGAGCAATTGCAGGCCGATCAGGTCAGCCTGACGTTCCCGCCGGGTGCCGAAGAGCCCGACAGCGGCCCGATCACGCTGCCGGAACTGAAGTTGCCATTGGCCATTCAGTTGGGAGACGTCAAGGTCGGCCGGCTGCTGTTCAACGGCAGCGAACAACTCAAGGGCCTGCAACTCGCGGCGCACTGGACCCCTGAGGGTATGCAGATCGATTCCGTGCATTTGCAGCGCGATGACCTGAGCCTGAACCTGTCCGGCTCCCTGCAACCGAGCGGCAACTGGCCACTTACCGCAGAAGGCAAGTTGACCCTGTCTACCCCAGCACCCTGGGATCTGGCACTCAAGATCGACGGCGACCTGCTCAAGACCCTGAACCTCAAAGCCGACAGCAGTGGTTACCTCAACGGCCAACTGAGCGGCGAGCTGCAACCACTGGTGGAAAACCTGCCGGCCAAGGTGCGGATCACCGCCGATGGCTTCAAGGCCAGCGCCGATCTGCCGGACACCCTGCAACTCAATCAACTTGAGCTCACGGGGGCCGGCGACTTGAAGAACGGCTACGCACTGCTCGGCAAAGCCACATTACCCGCCGAGCAAGGGCCGGTCGCCCTGGCGCTGCAGGGCAAGGTCGACGCCAACGGTGCACAGATCGCCGCGCTGGACCTGACCGCCAACGACAAGCAAAGCCTCAAGCTCACAGGGGTTCTGGACTGGAGCAAAGGCCTGAGCGCTCAAGCGAATATCGACTGGCTGGATTTTCCCTGGCACAGGCTCTATCCGCTCATCGACGAGCCGCAGGTAACGCTGCGCACGTTCACCGGCGAAATCTCCTACACCGACGGCAAGTACCTCGGTCATTTCGACGCCGCGGCGGATGGTCCGGCCGGTGCTTTCACCCTGGCCAGCCCGTTCGCCGGCGACCTGACGAAAATCTACCTGCAGCAGATTCAACTCCAGGCCGGGCAGGGCAAGGCCGAAGGGCACCTGAACCTGCAATTTGCCGACGGCATTGCCTGGGACACCGCGCTGGACCTGTCGGCGATCAACCCGGCGTACTGGGTCGCGGAGCTGCCGGGCACCCTCGCCGGGCCGTTGCGCAGCCAGGGCGAGATGAAAAACGAAGTGCTCAGCCTCAATGCCGACCTGGACCTCAAGGGCAAACTGCGCGGTCAGCCAGCGGTGATCCAGGCCAAGGCCGATGGCCGTGGCGAGCAGTGGAACCTCAACGCCCTGCAAGTTCGCCTCGGCGACAACAGCATCACTGGCAAGGGCAGCCTGCAACAGAAACTCGCCGGCCAGATCGATCTGAAGTTGCCGCGCCTGGCGCAGCTCTGGCCAGAGCTGCGCGGCCAACTCAATGGCCGCGTGGATGTCGCCGGCACGCTCAAGGCGCCCCAGGGCAAGCTTGACCTGCAAGGCGCGCAATTGGCTTTCCAGGACAACCGCCTGCAAAGCCTGAACCTGGACGCCACGCTGGACAGCGCGCAACGGGCGCAAATCGACCTCAAGGGCAGCGGCATCCAGGCCGGCGACACCTCGCTGGGAACGCTGACCGCCAGCGGCCAGGGCGATATCAGGAAGCAGAAGCTGAACCTCGACCTGCAAGGGCCGAAATTGAAACTGGCGCTTGGTCTGGACGGTGCGCTCGACCAGGGCAATTGGCGCGGACGCCTGGCCAGCGGTGATATCCAGGCCGGTGGCCAGGACTGGAAGCTGCAAGGGCCGGCGAAACTCGAACGCCTGGCGGATGGCAAGATCAACTTCGGCGCCCATTGCTGGGCCTCCGGCCAAGCCAGCCTGTGCGGTGAAGACTCGCGCCTGATGCCCGAGCCGAAGCTGCGCTATCACCTCAAGCAGTTCCCCATCGACAGTCTTGCGCAGTGGTTGCCGAAGGATTTCGCCTGGCAGGGCCGGCTCAATGCCGACCTGCAACTGGACTTGCCGGCCAGCGGCCCGAACGGCCAGGTCAGTGTCGATGCCGGCGGCGGCACGTTGCGCGTCAAGGATAAGGACCAGTGGCTGGATTTCCCGTACCAGGCCCTGAAACTCACCAGCAAGCTCACGCCCAAACGCATCGACACCGAACTCAATTTCGTCGGTGGCAAGCTCGGGGAGCTGATGGTGCAGGCACAGCTCAATCCGTTGCCGAAGAACAAGCCCGTGACCGGTTCATTCCGCTTGAGCGGGCTGGACCTGTCGGTGGTACGGCCGTTTGTACCCATGGTCGAAAAGCTGGCCGGGCGCCTGAATGGCAGCGGGACGATTTCCGGTGGCCTGCTGGCGCCACAGGTCAATGGCAGTCTGCAACTGAGCGATGGCGTGGTTGCCGGGCCTGAACTGCCGATGGAGCTGCAAAACCTGCACGTTCAAGCGCTCATCGCCGGTGAAAGCGTGCAACTCAACGGCGGCTGGAACAGCGGCAAGGCCGGGCAGGGCAGCCTGAACGGCAACATCGCCTGGGGGCAGGCCATGGTGGTGGATCTGGCGCTCAAGGGCTCGCAGTTACCGGTTACCGTCGAGCCTTACGCCAAGCTGGAAGTCGCACCGGACCTGAAAATCTCGATGAAGGGCGACGAGTTGGCCATCGCTGGCAAAGTGCTGGTACCGAGGGGTGAAATCACCATTCGCGAGTTGCCGCCGTCGACGGTCAAGGTTTCCGATGACACGGTGATCGTCGGACAGCAGACCGAAGAGGGCAAGCCGCCGCTGGCCATGAAGATGGACATTGAAGTGGTGGTCGGCGAGGACAAGCTGAGTTTCACCGGGTTTGGCCTGACGGCGAATGTGCAGGGCCATGTGCACGTCGGCGACAACATGGACACCCGCGGCGAGCAGTGGCTCAACGACGGGCGTTATCGTGCCTACGGCCAGCGGCTTTCGGTACGCCGGGCGCGCCTGCTGTTTGCCGGTCCCATCGACCAGCCATACCTGGACATCGAGGCCATTCGCAAGACCGATGACATCATCGCCGGCATTCGCTTGAGTGGCAGTGCCGAGCAGCCGACCACGCAGATCTTCTCGGAGCCGGCCATGAGTCAGGAGCAAGCGTTGTCCTATCTGGTGCTTGGGCGTCCGCTGAGCACCAATGGCGAAGACAACAACATGCTCGCCCAAGCGGCCCTCGGTCTGGGCTTGATGGGCAGTTCCGGGGTGACCAGCAGCATCGCCAAGAACCTGGGCATCCAGGACTTCCAGCTCGACACCCAGGGCAGTGGCGATGCCACCAGCGTGGTGGCCAGCGGCAATATTTCCGAGAAGCTCAGCCTGCGTTACGGCGTCGGCGTGTTCGAACCGGCCAATACCATTGCCTTGCGCTACAAGCTGAGCAAAAAGGTCTATCTCGAAGCCGCCGGCGGCGTGGCCAGTTCGCTGGACATCTTCTACAAGCGGGATTTCTAGGCTCCCGTTTCCTCTTCAAACCGAGTCGCTGCCATCGCTGGCAAGCCAGCTCCCACAAGGTCCAATGCGATCCTTGTGGGAGCTGGCTTGCCAGCGATGGCGTCAGTGTGGTCGAAACAAATCCCGACGCCGTTAGTCAACTATTTGCGAAGCTTGCTAACTATTACGTTGACATTCGCTGCCTAGGCAGTAACATCTCGACATACATTCACTGCCTAGGCAGCTAATTGGTGGTCAGATGAAACATTTCTCTCCGGAAGATTTCCAGAATTGCCATCTCGGCCTGTTGCTCGGACGTGCCGCGCTGCTCAAGGACCGGATCCTCGACACCCGCATGGAACCCCACGGCATCACCGCCGCGCAGTTCAAGGTGTTGATCATCATCGCCCAGTACGGCGTCGATTCGCCGGGCGAGCTGTGCCGTCACCTGTCCCTCGACAGCGGCTCGATGACGCGCATGCTCGATCGTCTGGAACAGAAAGGTTTCCTCGCCCGCCAACGCTCCGAGGCGGATCGCCGTCAGGTGCAGTTGGTACTGACCGAAGAAGGGCAGAAGCTCGCCAGTCTATTGCCGCACATCGGTGCCGAAGCCATGAATGAACTGGCCGGTGCCATCACTCCGGATGAGCTGAAGACTCTGGAGCTGATCCTGAAGAAAATTTTGCTGGCAGCCGGTGACTCGATCACCCTGCTGCGGGTAGGTGACAAATGAGCAGTAAACCCTTGCGTACCGGCCTGAGCCTGGTGCTGTTGGCCATGAGCCTGGGCGGTTGCGCCAGTTACAGCGGACTGAAAACCGAAGGGGTCAGCCTCGACGCGAAAACCCTCGAGGCCGGGCAATCCCTCGGCGGCGTGACCCTGTCGCCGGCCGCCTGGCCGAAAAGCGACTGGTGGAAAAGCCTCGGCGACCCGCAACTCGACGGCCTGATCCGCGAAGCCCTGCGTGACAGCCCGGACATGCAGATTGCCGACGCCCGCGCCCATCAGGCCAGCGCCGCTGCCGACGCCGCCGACGCCGAGCGGATGCCGACCCTGGATGCCAGCGCCGGCGTCAGCCGTTCGCGCCTGGCCCGCGACCAGGACCCGCTCGGGCAGGGGGACGCTTACGCCACCATTCGCAACATCAGCGCCGGTTTCAACTACAACTTCGACCTGTGGGGCGGCCAGCGCGATGCCTGGGAAGCGGCCCTTGGCCAGGCCCGTGCCGCCGAAGTCGACCAGCAGGCTGCGCAACTGACCCTGGCCGCCGATGTTGCCCGCGCCTACAGCGATCTGGGCCAGGCACACATCGTCTACGACCTGTCCAGCGAAGACCTCAAGCGCACCCGGCAAATGCTCGACCTGAGCCAGCGCCGCCTGACGGCCGGGATCGACAGCCAGTATCAGTTCCAGCAGACCGAAAGCCTGGAAGCCACCTCCCAGGCCAACCTGATCGATGCCGAGAAACGCCTGAACAGCGCCAAAATCGCTCTCGCGGTGCTGCTCGGCAAAGGCCCGGACCGCGGCAATGACATTGCCCGACCGAACATTCTTCAGCCAGGCGTGGTAGCGCTACCTTCAGTGTTGCCGGCCGAGTTGCTCGGACGTCGTCCGGACCTGGTGGCCGCGCGCTGGCGGGTCGAGGCTGCGAGCAAAAACATCGACGCCGGCAAGACCCGGTTCTATCCCAACTTGAACCTCAGTGCCGCAGCCGGCGCCGAATCCCTGTTGGGCGATGCGATGTTTGGTTCCGCCAGCCGTTTCTTCAACATTGCACCGACGATCTCGGTGCCGATCTTCGACGGTGGCCGCTTGCGCGCCGACCTCGATTCGCGCGACGCCGATTACGACCTCGCCGTGGCGCAGTACAACAAAAGCCTGGTGAAGGCACTGGGGGATGTCAGTGACAGCATCAACCAGCTGCGTGACATCGGCCGGCAGATCGCGGCCCAGCAGCATGCCACCGACATCGCCCAGGATTCCTACAACACCGTGGTCCAGCGTTACGGTTCCGGCATCGGCAACTACCTGGACGTGCTCAGCATCGAGCAGCAATTGCTCCAGGCCCAGCGTCAGCTGGCCAACCTGAATGCCGAGCAGATTGACCTGTCGATCCAACTGATGCAGGCGCTGGGCGGCGGTTTCCAGCCTGAGGCCATTGCCTCGGCCAACGCCGCGCCAGCCACGCTGACCCACTAATTCAAGGTACCTGTCATGGCCACTGCCGATACAACTCAACCTCCTGAAAACACCCAGGGCAACCCCAATTCGGGCAAGCGCAAACTCATGCTGTTGGTGCTGGCTGTCGTCGTAGTGCTCGGCGGCGCGGGCGTCTGGGCCTACCACGAATTCTACGGGCGCTGGAGTGAAAGCACCGACGACGCCTATGTGAACGGCAACGTGGTGGAAATCACCCCGCTGGTCACCGGCACCGTGGTCAGCATCGGCGCCGATGACGGCGATCTGGTCCATGAAGGCCAGGTGCTGGTGAACTTCGACCCGAACGACGCACAAATCGGTCTGCAAAACGCCCAGGCCAATCTGGCCCGTACCGTGCGCCAGGTGCGCGGCCTGTACAGCGATGTGGATGGCATGAAAGCCCAGGTCAACGCGCAGAAAGCCGAAGTGCAAAAGGCCCGGGACAACTTCAGCCGGCGCAAGAACCTCGCCGCCGGCGGGGCGATTTCCCAGGAAGAGCTGTCCCACGCCCGCGACGACCTGACCTCGGCGCAAAACGCCCTGGCCAATGCCGAACAAAAGCTCAAGACCACCAGCGCGCTGGTCGACGACACCGTGGTTTCCTCGCACCCGGACGTGATGGCCGCCGCCGCGCAACTGCGCCAGGCCTACCTGAACAACTCGCGCAGCGTGCTGATTGCACCGGTCACCGGTTACGTGGCCAAGCGTTCGGTGCAACTGGGCCAGCGGGTGCAACCGGGTACCGCGCTGATGGCGGTGATTCCGCTGGATCAGTTGTGGATCGACGCCAACTTCAAGGAAACCCAGCTGCGTGACATGCGCATCGGCCAACCGGTCGAGATCGAGACCGACCTGTACGGCAGCGACGTGAAGTACAGCGGCACCATCGACAGTCTCGGTGCCGGGACCGGCAGCGCCTTTGCCTTGCTGCCGGCGCAGAACGCCACCGGCAACTGGATCAAGATCGTGCAGCGCGTGCCGGTGCGGATCCACGTCAACGCCGAAGAGCTGGCCAAGCACCCGTTGCGCGTCGGCCTGTCGACCCTCGTCGATGTCGATCTGCATGACCAGAGCGGCCCGGTGCTGGCGCAACAGCCGCCGCAGAAGGCGTCATTCAGCACCAACGTCTACGACCGCCAGTTGGCCGAGGCCGACGCCATGATCACGCAGTTGATTCACGACAACAGCGCCGCGGTCAGCAAGACCGCGCAGCGCTGATTCGCCAATCCGTCGGCTGCGCCTGTAACGGGCGCAGCGCAACTTGAGTGTCAAAGGATTCGCGATGAGCAATAACGCGTCTTTCACGCCGCCCAGCCTGGTGCTCAGCACCATCGGCCTGTCGCTGGCGACCTTCATGCAAGTGCTCGACACGACCATCGCCAACGTGGCGCTGCCGACGATTTCCGGCAACCTGGGCGTGAGTTCGGAGCAGGGCACCTGGGTTATCACTTCGTTCGCGGTGAGCAACGCCATCGCCTTGCCGCTGACCGGTTGGCTCAGTCGCCGTTTTGGCGAGGTGAAGCTTTTTGTCTGGGCAACACTGCTGTTCGTGCTGGCCTCGTTTTTGTGCGGGATTTCCACGTCCATGCCTGAGCTGGTGGGCTTTCGGGTGCTGCAAGGGGTGGTGGCGGGGCCGTTGTACCCGATGACCCAGACCTTGCTGATTGCCGTTTATCCACCGGCGAAACGGGGGATGGCGCTGGCACTGTTGGCGATGGTCACGGTGGTCGCGCCGATTGCCGGGCCGATCCTCGGCGGCTGGATCACCGATAGCTACAGCTGGCCGTGGATCTTCTTCATCAACGTGCCGATCGGCCTGTTCGCCGCCTGGGTGGTGACCCAGCAGATGAAAAAACGTCCGGTGGTCACCAGTCGCCAACCGATGGATTACGTCGGCCTGATCGCCTTGATCATCGGCGTCGGGGCGCTGCAGATCGTGCTCGACAAGGGCAACGATGCCGACTGGTTCGAGTCCAGCTTCATCGTGATCGGTTCGGTTATTTCGGTGGTGGCCCTGGCGTTCTTCGTGATCTGGGAAATGACCGATGAACATCCGGTGGTCAACCTGCGCCTGTTCGCCCACCGCAACTTCCGCTACGGCACCATCGTGCTGATCCTGGGCTATGCCGGGTTCTTCGGGATCAACCTGATCCTGCCGCAGTGGTTGCAGACCCGATTGGGCTACACCGCGACCTGGGCCGGTTTTGCCGTCGCGCCGCTGGGGATCCTGCCGGTACTGCTGTCACCTTTCGTCGGCAAGTACGCACCGCGCTTCGACATGCGTGTGCTGGCGGGTGGGGCCTTCCTGGCCATCGGCCTGAGCTGCTTCATGCGCGCCGGTTTCACCAATGAAGTGGACTTCCAGCACATCGCCATGGTGCAACTGTTCATGGGCATCGGCGTGGCGCTGTTCTTCATGCCGACCCTGACCATCCTGCTCTCGGACCTGCCACCGCACCAGATTGCCGACGGCTCCGGACTGGCGACCTTCCTGCGCACCCTGGGCGGCAGTTTTGCTGCATCGTTGACCACCTGGATCTGGATTCGTCGGGCCGACCAGCACCATGCCTACCTGACCGAAAGCATCACCCCGTTCGATCCGGCCACCCGCGAAGCGTTGACCCAACTGGGCGGGGCAGGGGCCAAGGCCTACACGCAGCTGGAGCAGACGGTGGTCAGCCAGGCGTACATGCTGTCCACGGTGGATTACTTCACCTTGCTGGGCTGGATGTTCATGGGGCTGATATTGATCGTGTGGCTGGCCAAACCGCCGTTTACGGCCAAGGCAGGGCCTGCGGCTTCTGCCGGGCATTGAGCCAAACGCGATCAAATCCGGGCCGGCTGGAACGCGATCCTGTAGGAGCCGGCTTGCTGGCGATCGCGGTGTTTCAGATGTCATTGATACAGCTGACCCACCGTGATCGCCAGCAAGCCGGCTCCTACAAGTTTGTCGGTGCGGCGAGTTGCGGCGGTGGGGCGAAGTCGAACGGCGCCAGGGCAAACCCTTGCTCATCGACCTGCAGCGCCCAGCCCTGACGATCCCAATCCCCCAGCACAATGCGCCGCGCCGCTTGCTCGCCGAGCTGCAATTTGTGAATCGCCGGACGGTGGGTATGTCCGTGGATCAGGGTCTTCACGCCGAACGCCTGCATGATCCGCGGAATCTCCTCGGGCGTGACGTCGACAATGTCATTGGCCTTCATCCGCGTTTGCGCGCGGCTTTCATTGCGCAGTTTGCGTGCCAGCTTGTGCCGGGTGCGCAACGGCAGGTTGCGCAGGATGAACAGGGTGACCGGGTTGCGCAGGTAGCGACGCAGCTTCATATAGCCTTCGTCGCGGGTGCAGAGGCTGTCGCCGTGCATCAGCAGCACCGGCTCGCCGTTGAACTGCACGACGCTCGGGTCCTTCAGCAGGGTGCAGCCGGCCTGTTTGCAGAAGGCCTTGCCGAGCATGAAGTCGCGATTGCCGTGCATCAGGAAAATGGCCGTGCCGCTGTCGCTTAGGTCGCGCAGGGCCTGGCAGATGGAGCGCTGGAAGGGTGTCATGGCGTCGTCGCCAATCCACACCTCGAAAAAGTCGCCCAGGATGTACAACGCACTCGCCGAGCGGGCGCGTCCGGCGAGCAAATCCAGAAACGCCCGGGTGATGTCCGGGCGCTCCTCTTCCAGATGTAAATCTGAAATCAGCAGTATCACTCAATGATCTCGGCTTTCTCGATGATCACGTCGTCTGCCGGTACGTCCTGGTGGCCGGACTTGGAAGTGGTGGCCACGCCTTTGATCTTGTCGACAACGTCGGTGCCCGCGGTCACTTTACCGAATACCGCGTAGCCCCAGCCCTGAACGTTCTTGCCGCTGTGGTTGAGGAAGCTGTTGTCGGCCACGTTGATGAAGAACTGCGCGGAGGCCGAATGCGGCTCCATGGTACGGGCCATGGCGACGGTGTATTTTTCGTTGGAAAGACCGTTGTCAGCTTCGTTCTGGATGCTTGGGCGCTTGTCTTTCTTTTCTTTCATGCCTGGCTCGAAACCGCCGCCCTGGATCATGAAGTTGCCGATGACACGGTGGAAAACAGTGTTTTCGTAGTGACCGGCTTTAACGTACTCGACGAAGTTGGCCACGGTGATCGGGGCTTTTTCGGCGTTCAGTTCGATGACGATGTCACCGTGGTTAGTAGTCAGTTTGACTTGGGTCATGATCGGGACTCTTTTGAGGTGGAGCGTATTGAAGGAATTCTTGGTGTTGGAACATCACGTCCCGCCACCGGTTCAGCCTTTTTGGCCAAGGTGCGCAGTTTAGCGTGCCAGACGCGAATTTCGAGGCTGTTTTTTCATTTGCGTCCTATTAAATGCGACGGTTTACAGAGTGCGCTCTGTCAGGTACTTGACGGCATCGGCTATGATAGCGGCTTTGTTTTGTCCGGCCTTCATTACGGCCACGCACTTGTACGTTCAAGGATCCTATGAGCAAGCCCACTGTCGACCCTACCTCGAATGCCAAGACCGGCCCTGCCGTGCCGGTCAACTTCCTGCGGCCGATCATCCAGGCAGACCTGGACTCGGGCAAGCACACGCAGATCGTCACCCGTTTCCCGCCTGAACCCAACGGCTACCTGCACATCGGCCACGCCAAGTCGATCTGCGTGAACTTCGGCCTGGCCCAGGAGTTCGGTGGCGTCACGCACCTGCGTTTCGACGACACCAACCCGGCCAAGGAAGACCAGGAATACATCGACGCGATCGAAAGCGACGTCAAATGGCTGGGCTTCGAATGGTCCGGTGAAGTGCGCTACGCCTCGCAGTATTTCGACCAGTTGCATGACTGGGCGGTGGAGCTGATCAAATCCGGCAATGCCTACGTCGATGACCTGACTCCGGAGCAAGCCAAGGAATACCGTGGCAGCCTGACCGAGCCGGGCAAGAACAGCCCGTTCCGCGACCGCTCCGTGGAAGAAAACCTGGACCTGTTCGCCCGCATGAAGGCCGGTGAATTCAAGGACGGCGCACGCGTGCTGCGGGCCAGGATCGACATGGCCTCGCCGAACATGAACCTGCGCGATCCGATCATGTATCGCATTCGTCACGCTCATCACCACCAGACCGGTGACAAGTGGTGCATCTACCCGAACTACGACTTCACTCACGGTCAGTCGGACGCCATCGAAGGCATCACCCATTCGATCTGCACCCTGGAGTTCGAAAGCCACCGTCCGCTGTACGAGTGGTTCCTCGAGCACCTGCCGGTGCCGGCCAACCCGCGTCAGTACGAGTTCAGCCGCCTGAACCTGAACTACACCATCACCAGCAAGCGCAAGCTCAAGCAGTTGGTCGATGAAAAGCACGTCAACGGCTGGGACGACCCGCGCATGTCGACGCTGTCGGGCTTCCGCCGCCGTGGCTACACGCCGAAGTCGATCCGTAACTTCTGCGAGATGATCGGCACCAACCGTTCCGACGGCGTGGTCGACTTCGGCATGCTCGAATTCAGCATCCGTGACGACCTCGACCACAGCGCCCCGCGTGCCATGTGCGTGCTGCGTCCGCTGAAAGTCGTGATCACCAACTATCCGGAAGGCCAGGTCGAGAACCTCGAACTGCCGTGCCACCCGAAAGAAGACATGGGCGTGCGCGCGTTGCCGTTCGCTCGCGAAATCTACATCGATCGTGACGACTTCATGGAAGAGCCGCCAAAAGGCTACAAGCGCCTGGAGCCGGCCGGTGAAGTGCGTCTACGCGGTAGCTACGTGATCCGTGCCGACGAAGCGATCAAGGACGCCGATGGCAACATCGTCGAACTGCGCTGCTCGTACGATCCCGAGACCCTGGGCAAGAACCCGGAAGGCCGCAAGGTCAAAGGCGTGGTGCACTGGGTGCCGGCTGCTGCCAGCGTCGAGTGCGAAGTACGTCTGTACGACCGTCTGTTCCGTTCGGCCAACCCTGAGAAGGCCGAAGACAGCGCCAGTTTCCTGGACAACATCAACCCTGACTCGCTGCAGGTACTCACCGGTTGTCGTGCCGAGCCTTCGCTGGGCAACGCACAGCCGGAAGACCGTTTCCAGTTCGAGCGCGAAGGTTACTTCGTCGCCGATCTCAAGGACTCGAAACCTGGTCAGCCGGTATTCAACCGTACCGTGACCCTGCGTGATTCGTGGGGCCAGTGATTTAGCGTCAAGGAATTAAAGTGCTTACGATCTACAACACGCTCACCAAGAGCAAAGAAGTCTTCAAGCCTTTGGATGGCAACAACGTGCGCATGTACGTCTGCGGGATGACCGTGTACGACTACTGCCACATTGGCCACGGCCGCAGCATGGTCGCGTTTGACCTGGTGACCCGCTGGCTGCGGTTCAGCGGTTATAACCTGACCTACGTGCGCAACATCACCGACATCGAAGACAAGATCATCAATCGTGCCCGCGAGAACGGCGAACCGTTCGACGCGCTGACCGAACGCATGATCACTGCAATGCATGAGGACGAGGCGCGCCTCAACATCCTCAAGCCGGACATGGAACCGCGTGCCACCGATCACATTCCGGGCATGCTGAGCATGATCCAGACCCTGATCGACAAGGGTTATGCCTACGCACCGGGCAATGGCGACGTGTACTACCGCGTCGCCAAGTTCATGGGTTACGGCAAGCTGTCGCGCAAGAAAATCGAAGACCTGCGCATCGGCGCACGGATCGAAGTCGACGAGTCCAAGCAGGACCCGCTGGACTTCGTACTGTGGAAAGCCACCAAGCCGGGTGAGCCGAGCTGGGAATCGCCGTGGGGCGCCGGGCGTCCGGGCTGGCACATCGAGTGCTCGGTGATGTCCACCTGCTGCCTGGGCGAGACTTTCGACATTCATGGCGGCGGCAGCGACCTTGAGTTCCCGCACCACGAAAACGAAATCGCCCAGAGCGAAGCGGCCACCGGCAAGACCTACGCCAACGCGTGGATGCATTGCGGCATGATCCGTATCAATGGCGAGAAGATGTCCAAGTCCTTGAACAACTTCTTCACCATTCGCGACGTGCTCGACAAGTACCACCCGGAAGTCGTGCGTTACCTGCTGGTGTCGAGCCACTACCGCAGCGCCATCAACTATTCGGAAGACAACCTCAAGGACGCCAAGGGCGCCCTGGAGCGTTTCTACCACGCGTTGAAAGGCCTGCCGAGCGTGGCGCCTGCTGGCGGCGAAGCCTTCGTCGAGCGTTTCACCCAGGTGATGAACGACGACTTCGGCACGCCGGAAGCTTGTGCGGTGTTGTTCGAGATGGTTCGTGAAATCAACCGTCTGCGTGAAAGCGATCTGAACGCAGCGGCCGCTCTGGCAGCCCGTTTGAAAGAACTGGCCAGCGTACTGGGTGTGTTGCAGCTCGAAGCCGATGACTTCCTGCAAGCGGGCGCTGAAGGGCGCGTGGATGCCGCCGAAGTCGAAGCGCTGATCGCTGCGCGCCTGGCGGCACGTGCCGGCAAGGACTGGGCCGAATCCGACCGCATCCGCGACCAGCTCACCGCCATGGGCGTGGTGCTGGAAGACGGCAAGGGCGGCACGACCTGGCGTTTGGCTGATTGATTGCTTGATCTGCTGTAAAACAAAACCCGCCTAGTGCGGGTTTTTGTTTTTGAAAAGGGGGATATATGTGGAGTCCGGGCTGACGTCATCGCTGGCAAGCCAGCTCCCACAGTGTCCGTGTCGTACACAAAATCCATGCAGCCCGCTGAACCTGTGGGAGCTGGCTTGCCAGCGATGGGGGCCGTTCGGCCAACCCGTCATTCAGCCTGGCGCAACCGCTTGTAAAGGGTATTGCGGCTCACCCCAAGCCTGCGTGCCAGGTAGGAAATATTCCCCCCGACCGCCTGCAACTGCCGGTTCAGCGCCTCGATATCATTGAGGTCAACGGCCAATGGTTCCTGCGTCTCCACCGGCTCCATCTCCAGGTCGACAAAAAAATCATCCGGCAAATGCTCCGGCCGTATCGGTTGCTCCTCGGCCATGGCCAGGGCGACCTGAATCACGCTGCTGACCTGGCGCAGGTTACCCGGCCACGGATGCCGGCCGAACAACGCCATCACTTCCTGGCTCAAACCGGCCCATTGCGCGGGTTCACGGTGCTGCTCCCACAGGCGCTTGAACAGTGCTTCTTTATCGCTTCGTTCTCTTAGCGGCGGCAGTTCCAGGGGCAGGCCGCCGATGCGGTAATACAAGTCTTCACGAAATCGCCCCAGCTGGACTTGTTCGCGCAACGAGCGATTGGTCGCGGAAATGATGCGCAAGTCCACCGGGAACAATTCACTGCTGCCCACCGGTTGCACGCAGCGCTCCTGCAACACCCGCAACAGTCGCGCCTGGGTCGGCAGCGGCATGTCACCGATTTCGTCGAGGAACAGCGTGCCTTTGTCAGCCTTGCGGATCAGCCCGATGCTGCCTTTCTGATTGGCACCGGTGAATGCACCTTTCTCATAACCAAACAGCTCTGATTCCACCAGTTCGGCGGGAATCGCCGCACAGTTGACCGCGATGAGCGCTTGTTTGCTGCGTGAGCTGGCCTGGTGCAGCGCTTTGACGAAGACTTCTTTACCAACGCCGGTTTCACCGTGGATCAGCAATGGAATGTCTTTTTCCAGCAAGCGCTCGGCCTGGCGCACAGCTTTTTCCACGCGGCTGTCACCGTAATGCAGAGTGTTGAGGCTGATGGCGGCGGGTGTAGCTACTACCGGTTCGGTGAACACTCGAGGTTGAATTGATACCTGTTTCGGCCGCTTCAACAGGCACTGGAAGCGATTGCGCCCCGAGGTTTGCAGGGCGAAGGGCAGGCCTTCGGGCTGGTTCAGCAACTCCAGCAGCGAAACCTTGAACAGGCTCTCGACACTGACCCGCGACAGGCTGATGCCCAGCAGATTGTCGGCGCGGCGATTGGCGGAAAGCACCTGGCCGCTTTCATCGAAAATCAGCAAGCCGGCCCATTGGCTGTCGAGGTTGTTCAGCCCGGTGTTGAACGTCAGTTGGAAATGCTGGCCATGGAACAGGTTGAGGATCAGCCGGTTTTCCACGGTCTGGCTCATCATCTTGACCATGCCCAGGGTGTGGGAGGGCGGCAGGTAGCTGTCGCTGGACACGTCCAGCACCGCGATCACTTTACGCTCGGCATCGAAAATCGGCGCGGCGGAACCGGTCATGAAGCGGTTGGCCTTGAGGAAGTGTTCATCGTGCTCGATATGCACGGCTTGCTCGCAGGCCAGGGCGGTGCCGATGGCGTTGGTGCCGGTGCAGCGCTCCATCCAGCTGGCGCCGGCACTAAAGCCTCGGGCCAGTTTCGGTTCGATAAAGCGCTGGGTGCCCCAGGACGTGAGCACCTGGCCCTGATGGTCGGCGAGCATGATCAGGCAATTGGAATTGCTCAGGATGTTCTCGTAGTAGGGCAGGACTTCCTGATGGGTGGTTTGCACCAGTGAGTGCTGGCTCTCCAGCAGTTGCGCGATGCCCGCGGCCGGCAACTGGTCGAAGGCCGGCGCGCTTTGGTGACTGAGGCCGAACGCGCGGCATCGCGACCAGGAGTCCTGGATGATGGCGTCGTGGGACAGCGGCGAGGCGGGTGCGGCCATGGCAGTCGATCTCTGGGCAAGCTTTTATTGTTTTTATGGGTTTTGCACATCACGTTGAATCTCACACGTGACGGTTCTGGCGTGCCACGCCTTTGTAGGAGCCGGCTTGCTGGCGATGGCGATTTCGATGACGCCATCGCCAGCAAGCCGGCTCCTACAGGGGCATGAACGGTGTCTAGAGTGTTGTTCACTATTGTTCACTGTCAATGGGTGAACTGTTCAATTGTTCATTTCCGATTGTTCATTTGTGTTCAGCAACGAACGCGTTTTTGCCTTCATCTTCAGGGATTTCAAGCTGAATCAACGGCTTGAGATTTTTGGCACGAATGTCGCTTTATCGCTCCGGTCGCTTGACTCCAATAATAAAAAGGCCGAGCCATGTCACTCACCCTGGAGCACGTCAGCCGCACCGTCGAGGGCCAGACCTGGATCGACGATGCCAACCTGAGTTTCGAACCCGGTTCCTTCAACGTTTTGCTGGGGCGCACCCTGTCCGGCAAAACCAGCCTGATGCGCCTGATGGCCGGTCTGGACAAGCCCGACAGCGGGCGCATCCTGATGAACGGCGTCGACGTCACCCAACGCCCGGTGCGCCTGCGCAACGTGTCGATGGTTTATCAGCAGTTCATCAACTACCCGACCATGACGGTGTTCGAGAACATCGCCTCGCCGTTGCGTCAGGCCGGTGTATCCAGCGAGATGATCCAGAGCAAGGTGCTGGAAACCGCGAAGATGCTGCGCATCGAGAAGTTTCTCAAACGCTATCCGCTGGAGCTTTCCGGTGGCCAGCAACAACGCACGGCCATGGCCCGGGCGCTGGTCAAGGATGCCGAACTGATCCTGTTCGACGAGCCGCTGGTCAACCTCGACTACAAGTTGCGCGAAGAACTGCGCCAGGAAATGCGCGAGCTGTTCAAGGCGCGCCACACCATCGCTATCTACGCCACCACCGAACCCAACGAAGCCCTGGCCCTGGGCGGCACCACGACCATTCTTCACGAAGGCCGGGTGATCCAGAGCGGGCAGTCTTCAGCGGTCTATCACCAGCCGCAAACGGTGTTGGCGGCCGAGCTGTTCTCCGAGCCGCCGATCAACCTGATGCCGGGGCGCATTGCCGGCAACGAAGTGAGTTTCGCCAACTTCGTGCACTTTCCGCTGAACGTCGACTTGCGCCCGGTGGGCGAGGGCGAATTCCGTTTCGGCGTGCGGCCCAGTCATATCTCGCTGGTGCCGAGCAATGACGATGACCTCGAACTGGCGGTGACCGTCGAGGTCGCCGAAATCAGCGGCTCGGAAACCTTCCTGCATGTGCGCAACGAGCATTTCCTGCTGGTGCTGCACTTGCCCGGTGTTCACGAATACGACGTCGATGCGCCGATCCGCATCTACATCCCGACCCATAAACTGTTTGTGTTCGATACGCAGGGGCGGCTGGTCCAGGCGCCGGGCCGGCGTGTCGCGAGGGTTGCCTGATGGCCGAAATCCGATTGCAGAACCTCGCCCACAGCTACACCAAGACCCCGGCGGGACCTGAGGACTACGCGATCCGCGAGATGGACCACATCTGGGAGCAGGGTGGCGCCTATGCGTTGCTGGGGCCATCGGGTTGCGGCAAGTCGACCTTGCTCAACATCATTTCCGGGCTGCTCAGCCCGTCCCAGGGCCATGTGTTGTTCGACGGCAAAGCGGTCAACGACCTGACCCCGGAGAAGCGCAACATCGCCCAGGTTTTCCAGTTTCCGGTGGTCTACGACACCATGACGGTGTTCGACAACCTGGCCTTCCCGCTGCGCAACCAGGGCATGGCGGAGGCAAGAATCCATACCAAGGTGCAGGAAATCGCCGAAGTACTCGACCTGCAGAACCTGCTGAGCAAAAAGGCGCGCAACCTCACCGCCGATGAAAAGCAGAAAGTCTCCATGGGCCGTGGGCTGGTGCGTGACGACGTCTCGGCGATCCTGTTCGACGAGCCGCTGACGGTGATCGACCCGCACCTGAAGTGGAAGCTGCGGCGCAAGCTCAAGCAGATTCACGAACAGTTCAACATCACCATGGTCTACGTCACCCACGATCAGCTCGAAGCCTCGACCTTCGCCGACAAGATTGCGGTGATGTACGGCGGGCAGATCGTGCAGTTCGGCACGCCAAGGGAGTTGTTCGAGCGGCCGAGCCACACCTTTGTCGGCTACTTCATCGGCAGCCCGGGGATGAACCTGATCGAGGTGCAGCCGCAACCGGGGGGTGTCGGGTTCGCCTCGACCCATCTGCCGCTGTCCGAGGCCATGCAACAGCGTATCGCCGAGTCCGGATGGAAAACCCTGAAGGTCGGCATTCGTCCGGAGTTCATCCATGTGTGGGATGAAGCCTTTGATGACGCGCTGCGGGCACAGGTCGTACACGTCGAAGACCTGGGCACCTACAAGATCATGACCCTCAACCTCGATGGCGCCACCCTGAAGGTGCGCCTGGCCGAAGACAAACCGGTGCCGCAAGGCACGGCCTACATCAGTTTCCCGGCGCAGTGGCTGATGGTCTACGCCGACGAATTCCTCCTGGAAGCCCAGGCCAATACCGAGGTGCAGCCATGAACAAGGTGCAGAACAACAAGGCCTGGTGGCTGGTGTTGCCGGTGTTCCTGCTGGTGGCGTTCAGTGCGGTGATCCCGATGATGACCGTGGTCAACTATTCGGTGCAGGACATCTTCGACCAGTCCAGCCGCTATTTTGTCGGCGCCGATTGGTACAAGCAGGTGCTGCTCGATCCGCGCCTGCATGACTCGTTGCTGCGCCAGTTCATCTATTCGGCCTGTGTGCTGCTGATCGAAATTCCCCTGGGCATCGCCATCGCCCTGACCATGCCGACCAAGGGGCGCTGGTCTTCGGTGGTGTTGATCGTCCTGGCTATCCCGCTGCTGATCCCGTGGAACGTGGTCGGCACCATCTGGCAGATCTTCGGCCGCGCCGACATCGGTCTGCTGGGGGCGAGCCTCAAGGCCATGGGCATCAACTACAACTATGCGGCGAACACCATGGACGCCTGGGTCACCGTGCTGATCATGGACGTCTGGCACTGGACCTCGCTGGTGGCGCTGTTGTGCTTCTCCGGGTTGCGGGCGATTCCGGATGTGTATTACCAGGCGGCGCGCATCGACCGTGCTTCGGCCTGGGCGGTGTTCCGGCATATCCAGCTGCCCAAGCTCAAGAGTGTGCTGCTGATCGCCGTGATGTTGCGTTTCATGGACAGTTTCATGATCTACACCGAGCCGTTCGTGCTCACGGGCGGCGGTCCGGGCAATGCCACGACCTTCCTCAGTCAGACCTTGACCCAGATGGCCGTAGGGCAATTCGACCTGGGGCCGGCAGCGGCGTTCTCGCTGGTGTACTTCCTGATCATCCTGTTGGTGTCCTGGCTGTTCTACACCGCCATGACTCACTCTGACGCCAACCGTTGAGGCCCGCGCCATGAGCAAAAGAAAACTTATCCCGTTGCTGCTCTACATCCTGTTCCTGCTGGTGCCGATCTATTGGCTGCTGAACATGTCCTTCAAGAGCAACACCGAAATCCTCGGCGGCCTGACGCTTTTCCCACAGGATTTCACCCTGGCCAACTACAAGGTGATCTTCACCGACCCAAGCTGGTACACCGGCTACATCAACTCGGCGTACTACGTGAGCCTGAACACGATCATTTCCCTGACCGTGGCGCTGCCGGCGGCCTATGCCTTCTCGCGCTATCGCTTCCTGGGCGACAAGCACCTGTTCTTCTGGCTGCTGACCAACCGCATGGCGCCACCGGCGGTGTTCCTGCTGCCGTTCTTCCAGCTGTATTCCTCGATCGGGCTGTTCGACACCCACATCGCCGTGGCCCTGGCTCACTGCTTGTTCAACGTGCCGCTGGCAGTGTGGATTCTCGAAGGCTTCATGTCCGGCGTGCCCAAGGAAATCGACGAAACGGCCTACATCGACGGCTACAGTTTCCCCAAGTTCTTCGTGAAGATCTTCATCCCCTTGATCGGCTCCGGCATCGGGGTGACGGCGTTTTTCTGCTTCATGTTTTCCTGGGTCGAACTGCTGCTGGCACGAACACTGACTTCGGTGAATGCCAAGCCGATCGCCGCGGTGATGACCCGTACGGTTTCGGCGTCGGGCATCGACTGGGGCGTGCTGGCGGCGGCGGGGGTGTTGACCATCCTGCCGGGCATGCTGGTGATCTGGTTTGTTCGCAACCACGTGGCCAAGGGCTTTGCCCTGGGCCGGGTATGAGGAACTGATGATGGAATGGATGAGCTGGACCGTCCCCACGGCGGCATTCTTCAGTGTGATTGCCCTGATCCTGGTGGTCATGACCACTTGGGAGTTGCGTTCGCCGAGCATCCTTCGGCGTGGTTTTCTGCCGATTGCCACCACCCGTGGCGATCGCTTGTTCATCGGTCTTCTCGGTAGCGCCTACCTGCACTTGCTGGTAATCGGCGTCACCGACTGGAGCATCTGGGTGGCGTTCGCGTTGTCCCTGGTGTGGCTGTTGGCTGTGATGCGTTGGGGCTAGTCGAATCGCTCGGCAATGTTGCTCCGAAACCCTAAAAGGAGGTCTCTATGTTCGACAAAAACAATAAGCTGCGACATAGCATTTCACTGGCAGCCATGCTGGCACTCAGCGGTTTGAGCGCTTCGGCCTGGGCCGATGCCTACGAAGATGCCGCGAAGAAATGGATCGGCAGTGAATTCAAACCGTCCACCCTGACGGCCGATCAGCAGTTGGAAGAGTTGAAATGGTTCATCAAGGCGGCGGAGCCGTTTCGCGGGATGAACATCAAGGTGGTGTCGGAAACCATCGCCACCCACGAGTATGAGTCCAAGGTGCTGGCCAAGGCCTTCACCGAGATCACCGGGATCAAACTGACCCACGACCTGCTGCAGGAAGGCGACGTGGTGGAAAAGCTGCAGACCGTGATGCAGTCGGACAAGAGCATCTATGACGGCTGGGTCAACGACTCGGACCTGATCGGCACGCACTTCCGCTACGGCAAGACTGAATCGATCACCGACCTGATGGCCAACGAGGGCAAGGACTTCACCTCGCCGACTCTCGACCTCAAGGACTTCATCGGCATCTCCTTCACCACCGCGCCGGACGGCAAGATCTACCAGTTGCCTGACCAGCAGTTCGCCAACCTGTACTGGTTCCGCGCCGACTGGTTCGAGCGCGCGGACCTCAAGGCCAAGTTCAAGGAAAAATACGGCTATGAGCTGGGCGTGCCGGTGAACTGGTCAGCCTATGAGGACATTGCCAAGTTCTTCAGCGAGGACGTCAAGGAAATCGACGGCAAACGTGTCTACGGGCACATGGACTACGGCAAGAAAGACCCATCCCTGGGCTGGCGCTTCACCGACGCCTGGTTCTCCATGGCCGGCGGCGGCGACAAGGGCATCCCCAACGGCTTGCCGGTGGACGAGTGGGGCATTCGCGTCGAGGACTGCCATCCAGTGGGTTCCAGCGTGACCCGCGGCGGCGACACCAACGGGCCGGCGGCGGTGTTCGCGACCACCAAGTACGTCGACTGGCTGAAGAAGTACGCGCCACCGGAAGCGGCGGGCATGACCTTCTCCGAATCGGGTCCCGTACCGTCCCAAGGCGCCATCGCCCAGCAGATCTTCTGGTACACCGCCTTCACCGCCGACATGACCAAACCGGGTCTTGCGGTGATGAACGCCGACGGCACGCCGAAATGGCGCATGGCGCCGTCGCCACGTGGGCCGTACTGGGAGGAGGGGATGAAACTGGGCTATCAGGACGTGGGTTCCTGGACCTTCATGAAGTCCACCCCTGAGAAGCAGAAACTCGCAGCCTGGCTCTATGCACAGTTCGTGACTTCGAAAACCGTGTCGCTGAAGAAAACCATTGTCGGCCTGACGCCGATCCGTGAATCGGACATCAACTCGCAAGCCATGACCGACCTGGCACCGAAGCTCGGTGGCCTGGTGGAGTTCTACCGCAGCCCGGCCCGCGTGCAATGGACCCCGACCGGGACCAACGTGCCGGACTATCCACGCCTGGCGCAACTGTGGTGGAGCCACATCGCCGAAGCCGCCAGCGGCGAGAAAACCCCGCAACAGGCACTCGACGGCCTGGCCAAGGATCAGGACGCGATCATGTCCCGTCTGGAACGCTCCAAGGCACAAGCCACCTGCGCGCCGAAAATGAACCCAGAGCGCGATGCGCAATACTGGTTCGACCAGCCGGGTGCACCGAAGCCGAAACTGGAGAACGAGAAACCAAAAGGCGAAACCGTGAGCTACAACGAGCTGCTGAAATCGTGGGCGGATGCGCGTAAGTAAAGTGTCTGGACTGTGAAAGGCAAACGGCACCGGAAGGTGCCGTTTTTGTTGGTGTCTGTCCCGGCGCCTTCGCGGGCAAGCCCGCTCCCACAGTAACCGAGTGAGACCACAAATTTTGTGCACGACACATAACCTGTGGGAGCGGGCTTGCCCGCGATGAGGGCATTGAGGGCAGTAGGGCTCTCTGAACAGGATTACCTCACAAAAAACGGCACCCGAAGGTGCCGTTTCCGTTTACTGCCGAATGTCGCCTAAGCGATCAACCCACCAGGCCCGACTGTTGAACCAGGTTCAGCAGCGGTTGTGGGTAGACGCCGAGGAAGAACGCGACCAGGGCGATGGCCAGCAGCATCACGCCGCCTGCCTTCTGTTCCCAGTGCAGTTGCGCATCGACGCGACGCAGGTTCGGTTCGATCAGGTACAGGGTGACCATGACGCGCAGGTAGTAGAACACGCCGATGGCGCTGCCCAGTACCAGCGAGCCAACCAGCCACCATTGATGCGATTCGACACCGGTGGCGATGATGTAGAACTTGCCGATGAAGCCCGCGGTCAGCGGGATACCGGCCAGGGACAGCATCATCACGGTCAGTACGGCGGTCAGGTACGGACGGCGCCAGAACAGGCCGCGGTATTCGTACAGGGCGTCCGCGTCACGGCCTTTGTACGGCGAGGACATCAGGGTGATCACGCCGAAGGCGCCGAGGCTGGTGATCACGTAGGTGACCAGGTACACGCCGATGGCTTCCACGGCCAGGCCCTTGCTCGCCACCAGGGCGATCAGCAGGTAACCGAAGTGGGCGATGGACGAGTAACCCAGCAGACGCTTGAGGTTGCTCTGGGTCAGGGCCAACAGGTTACCGAACAGGATCGAGGCAATGGCGATGATGGTCAGCACGTCGCTCAGCACGCCGCTGCTGGCCGCTGGCGAGATCTGGAACAGACGCACCATCACGGCGAACACGGCAACCTTGGAAGCGGTCGCGAGGAACGCTGCAACCGGCGCCGGAGCACCTTCGTAAACGTCTGGAGTCCACAGATGGAACGGAACCAGCGACAGCTTGAACGCCAGGCCGATCAGCATCATGCCCAGGCCCAGCTGAGCCAGCGAGCTTGGCAGCCCAGTGGCCGCCAGCGCCTGACCGATACCCACGAAGCTCAGGGAACCCGAGTCTGCGTACAGCAGCGCCATACCGAACAACAGGAAGGCGGAACCGGCAGCCGACAGCACCATGTACTTGATACCGGCTTCCAGCGAGCGCTTGTTGAAGAAGGCGTAGGCCACCAGACCGTAGACCGGCACCGAGAGCAGTTCCAGACCGATGAACAACCCGGCCAGGTGCTGCGCGCTGACCAGAACCAGGCCACCGGCGGCGGCCATCAGGATCAGCAGGTACAGTTCTTCACGGTTGCCCGGGTAACCCGTGCCGCCATCGCCGAGGTAGGCATGGGCGAGGGTGACACAGGCGAGGGTGGCGACCAGGATCAGCGCCATGTACAGGCAAGCGAAGCTATCGATTTGCAGCAGTGGGGTCACAGCCAATGGCGCGACCTTCAAGGCTGGCAGGATCGACAGCAACGCCAGGTTCAGGCCCGCCACTGAAATCAGGAAGGTCTGCGAGTGGTTGCGGCGCCAGGCGATTGCCAGCATCACCACGATAATGGTGAGGCTGGTAATCAACAGCGGCGCTAGCGCGATAAAGTGTTGAGTCGTGAATTCCATAGCGCTCTTACCGGGCCGAAGCGAGTTGAGTGAAGGCGGTGCCGAGCCACTGCTGCACGCCATGCATCGTCGCGGCAGAGGTATCGAGGAACGGTTGTGGATACACGCCGATGTAGATCAGCAGTGCAGCCAGACCGACCACCATGATCATTTCGCGACCGTCCATGCCATGCAGCACCGCGTCCGATTTGGCCGGGCCGAAGTATGCACGGTGGATCATGATCAGCGAGTAGACCGAACCGAACACCAGGCCGGACGTCGCGATGATGGTGACCAACGGCGCAGCAGGGAAGGTGCCGATCAGGATCAGGAACTCACCGACGAAGTTACCGGTACCCGGCAAGCCCAGCGACGCGGCTGCGAAGAACAGGCTGAGCGCCGGCAGGTAAGCGATCTTCGACCACAGGCCACCCATTTCACGCATGTCGCGGGTGTGGGTGCGTTCGTACAGCTGGCCACTCAGGATAAACAGTGCCGCGGCCGACAGACCGTGCGCCAGCATCTGCATCACCGCGCCTTGCAGCGCCAGTTGGCTGCCGGAGTAGATGCCGATCAGTACGAAGCCCATGTGGGAAACGGACGAGAAGGCAATCAGACGCTTGATGTCGGTTTGCGCGAACGCCAGGAACGCACCGTAGAAGATCCCGATAAGACCCAGGGTCATGGCGATCGGCGCGAACTCGGCCGAGGCATTCGGGAACAGCGGCAGGGCGAAACGCAGCAGGCCGTAGGCCGCAGTCTTCAGCAAGATACCGGCGAGGTCGACGGAACCAGCGGTCGGTGCCTGGGCGTGAGCGTCAGGCAACCAGGAGTGGAACGGTACGACCGGCAGCTTGACCGCGAAGGCGATGAAGAAGCCGAGCATCAGGATGTACTCGGTGGTCATCGACATCTTGGTCTTCAACAGATCGGCGTAGTTGAAGGTAATCACGCCGGTTTCGTTGAAGTTGACCAGTACCAGGCCCAGGATCGCCACCAACATGATCAGGCCGGAAGCCTGAGTGAAGATGAAGAACTTGGTCGCCGCGTAGATCCGGGTTTTCTTGCCGTCCGAAGAACTGTGACCCCAGAGCGCGATGAGGAAGTACATCGGCACCAGCATCATTTCCCAGAAGAAGAAGAACATGAACAGGTCGAGGGCGAGGAACACGCCGACGACGCCGCCCAGGATCCACATCAGGTTCAGGTGGAAGAAGCCCACGTGACGCTGGATCTCTTTCCACGAGCAGAGTACCGAGAGCACACCCAGCAGACCGGTCAGCATGATCATCAACAGCGACAGGCCGTCGAGGGCCAGGTGCACGTTGATGCCGAAGCGCTGGATCCAGACGTGCTTGAACTCAAGCGCCCAGGTCGGGTCGGCGCCAGGCGCCGGGGCAAATGAATAATCACCGTTGGCCCACAGCCAGAGGCCGAGGGAGAGCAACAGGGACATGGTGATCAGCGCAATCCAGCGGGGGAGGGTGGCGCCGAAGCGCTCACCCATCCAGCACAGCAGGCCGCCGATGAAGGGAATCAGGATTAGCCAAGGCAGAATCATGACGGGTTCGTTTCCTTTCGCAAATTCGCAAGGTTCATATCAGACCGCTACCAGCACGACGGCGCCAATGACCAGCACGGCACCAGCAGCCATCGAGGCGGCATACCAACGCAGTTGACCGGTCTCGGTACGGCTCAGGGCGGTGTGACCGCCTTTGGCCATGCGCGGGATCAGACCGATGGTCTGGTCGAGCGGGTCTTTGCGCAGGATGTGGCTGATCGCCAGGTACGGCTTGACGAACAGTTTGTCGTAGATCCAGTCGAAGCCCCAGGCAGCGAACCACCAGGCCGAGAGGAAACGGCCGATGCCGCTGTTGGCGACGGCGGTGACGAAGCGACGCTTGCCGAGGAACAGCAAGGCTGCCAGCAGGATACCGGCCAGGGCGATGGCGCCCGAAGCGATTTCCAGGCTGTGCTTGGCTTCGCCGCCGGCATGGCCGACGCTCTCCGGCAGTACGCCGTGCAGCGGTGGAACGATCATCGCGCCGATGGCGGTGGACAATACGATCAGCACCGACAGTGGCAGCCAGTGGGCGATACCGTGACCGGCGTGGGCTTCGGTCTTCGCTTCACCGTGGAACGCGATGAAGATCAGGCGGAAGGTGTACAGCGAGGTCATGAACGCGCCGACCAGACCTGCGTAGAGCAGACCGTTGTTGCCGCTGGCGAACGCTTCCCAGAGGATTTCGTCCTTGGAGTAGAAGCCTGCGGTGACCAGTGGCAAGGCCGCGAGGGCCGCGCCGCCGACGATGAAGCTGGCGTAGGCCAGTGGCAGTTTCTTCCACAGACCGCCCATCTTGAAGATGTTCTGCTCGTGGTGGCAGGCAACGATCACCGCACCGGAAGCAAGGAACAGCAGGGCCTTGAAGAAGGCGTGGGTCATCAGGTGGAAGATCGCGCCATCCCAGGCACCAACGCCCAGGGCCAGGAACATGTAGCCGATCTGGCTCATGGTCGAGTAGGCGAGGATACGCTTGATGTCGGTCTGGACCAGTGCGGCGAAACCGGCCAGCACCAGGGTCACACCGCCAACCAGGCCCACCAGGTGCAGGATTTCCGGCGCCAGGGTGAACAGGCCGTGGGTACGGGCGATCAGGTAGACGCCTGCGGTCACCATGGTTGCGGCGTGGATCAGTGCCGAAACCGGGGTAGGACCGGCCATCGCGTCCGCCAGCCAGGTTTGCAGTGGCAGTTGCGCGGATTTACCGACAGCGCCACCCAGCAGCATCAGGGTGGCCATGACCATCCAGAAGTCGCCGGCCTGGAATTTCTGCGGTGCCAGCACCAGCAGTTCCTGGACGTTCAGCGTGCCCAGTTGGGCAAACAGAATGAACAGGCCGATGGCCATGAACACGTCACCGATACGGGTCACGATGAAGGCCTTGAGTGCCGCGTTACCGTTGTTGCGGTTGCTGTAGTAGAAACCGATCAACAGGTACGAGCACAGGCCCACGCCTTCCCAGCCGAAGTACAGGAACAACAGGTTATCGCCCAGGACCAGGAACAGCATGCTGGCGATAAACAGGTTGGTGTACGCGAAGAAACGCGAGTAGCCGTCTTCACCACGCATGTACCAGGACGCGAACAGGTGGATCAGGAAGCCGACGCCGACGACCACGCCGAGCATGGTCACGGACAGGCCGTCCAGATACAGCGCGAAGTTCGGCGTGAAGCCTTCCACCGCCATCCACTGCCACAACACCTGGGTGTAGTGGCCGCCTTCCGGCGGGGCGACGTTGAATTGCCAGATCACGTAGGCGGTGACGATCGCCGACAGACCGATGGAACCCACGCCGATCAGTGCGGCCAGGTTTTCCGAGATGCGTCCACGGGAGAACGACAGCAGCAGGAAACCGATGAGAGGGAATACGAAAGTCAGAAAGAGTAGGTTCATCCGCGCATCTCACTGGCAGCGTCGATATCGAGCGTGTGGAAGCGGCGATACAGTTGCAACAGGATCGCCAGGCCGATGCTGGCCTCGGCGGCTGCCAGGCTGATCACCAGGATGAACATGATCTGTCCATCCGGCTGCGCCCAACGGCTGCCGGCAACGATGAAGGCCAGTGCAGAGGCGTTCATCATCACTTCAAGACTCATCAACACAAACAAAATGTTGCGGCGGACCATCAGGCCGACCAGACCGAGGCAGAACAGGATGCCGGCGACCGCCAGACCATGCTCCATAGGGATAGCAGGCATCGTCATTGCTCCTTGGCTTCGTTGCGGCCCAAGTGGAACGCCGTGACGGCTGCGGCGAGCAGCAGCATCGAGGCGAGTTCGACCACCAGCAGGTAAGGACCGAACAGGCTGATGCCCACGGCCTTGGCGTCTACGGTGGTGTGGCCGACGGCTTCACCGGTCTGGTGGGAGAACAGCACGTACAGCAGTTCAACCAGCAGCAGGGCGGCGAGCAGGACCGGGCCGCCCCAGATACCGGGCTTGAGCCAGGCGCGCTCTTGCTGAACCGAGGCCGGGCCCAGGTTGAGCATCATCACCACGAACACGAACAGCACCATGATGGCGCCAGCGTAGGCGATCACTTCCAGGACACCGGCAAACGGTGCGCCGAGGGCGAAGAACGTCATCGCCACGGCGATCAGCGAAATGATCAGGTAGAGCAGGGCGTGCACAGGGTTGGTGTTGGTGATCACGCGAAGCGTGGACACCACAGCGATACCCGATGCGAAATAGAAAGCGAATTCCATCTTTCTTCCTTAAGGCAGCAAGCTCTTCACGTTGATCGGTTCGGCTTCATTCTGCGCGGAGCCTTTCGGCTTCCCGGCAATCGCCATACCTGCAACACGATAGAAGTTGTAATCAGGGTTTTTGCCGGGGCCGGAGATCAGCAGATCTTCTTTCTCGTACACCAGGTCCTGACGTTTGAACTCGGCCATTTCGAAATCCGGCGTCAGCTGGATCGCGGTGGTCGGGCAGGCTTCCTCGCAGAGGCCGCAAAAAATGCAGCGCGAGAAGTTGATGCGGAAGAAGTCCGGGTACCAGCGACCGTCTTCGGTTTCAGCTTTCTGCAGCGAGATGCAACCGACCGGGCACGCCACGGCACACAGGTTGCACGCTACACAACGCTCTTCACCGTCGGGGTCGCGGGTCAGGACGATACGCCCACGGTAGCGCGGCGGCAGGTACACGGCTTCTTCCGGGTACTGCAGCGTGTCGCGCTTGCGGAAGGCGTGGCCGAAGATCATCACCAGGCTGCGAAGCTGGGTGTAGAGGCCATGCACGATGTCAAATATGTACTTCATGATTCTCTATCCTCACTGAGCCGCGACGGCGGGCGTGTTGAGCAACACGATCGCAGCGGTCACCAGCATGTTGACGAGGGTCAGCGGCAGGCAGAACTTCCAGCTGAAATCCATCACCTGGTCATACCGTGGGCGCGGGATCGATGCGCGCAGCAGGATGAACAGCATGATGAAAAACGCGGTTTTCAGTGCGAACCAGATGAACGGGATCTGCGGCAGGATGCCGAACGGACCGTGCCAGCCACCGAAGAACAAGGTCACCAGCAGCGCCGAGATCAGCACGATGCCGATGTACTCGCCGACGAAGAACATGCCCCATTTCATGCCGGCGTATTCAATGTGGTAACCGTCGGCCAGTTCCTGTTCCGCTTCCGGCTGGTCGAACGGGTGACGGTGAGTCACGGCCACGCCAGCGATGAAGAAGGTCAGGAAACCGAAGATCTGCGGAATGATGAACCACAGGTTCTGCGCCTGGTAGTCGACGATGTCGCGCATGTTGAACGAGCCGACCTGGATCACGATGCCCATCAGCGACAGGCCCATGAACACTTCGTACGACACGGTCTGCGCCGAGGCCCGCAAGCTGCCCAGCAGGGCGAACTTGTTGTTGCTCGACCAGCCGGCGAACAGCACCGCGTAGACCGACAGACCGGCCATGGCGAAGAAGAACAGGATGCCGATGTTCAGGTCCGCCACACCCCAGGTCGGGGTGATCGGGATGATCGCGAAGGCAATCAGCAGGGCGCTCATGGCGACTACCGGTGCCAGGGTGAAGATCATCTTGTCGGCGAATGGAGGCGTCCAGTCTTCCTTGAAGAACATCTTGATCATGTCGGCGGCGATCTGGAACGCGCCGAACGGACCCACGCGGTTCGGACCGTAACGGTCCTGCCAGAGGGCGAGCAAACGACGCTCGACCCAGCTGAGCAGGGCGCCGCAGACCACCACGGCGAGCAGAATCACCACGGCCTTGAGGACCGCGATGATCACATCGATCACTTCAGGAGTGAACCAGGTCATTGAGCTGCCTCCTGCAGACCGTCAACGGATTTGCCAAAGATTGCTGGCGGAATGCCGGCGATGCCCGCAGGCAATGCCACCAGGCCTGCGCCCAGCTCTTCATTGATGCGCAGCGGCAGACGCAGGGTCTGGCCGGCCACGTTCAGGCTCAGCATGGCGCCGTCGTTGACACCGAGGCGATCGGCTTCGGACTTGGCCAGGGCAACGTAGGCAGCCGGAATGCGTTCCTGAACCGGAGCGGCTTTCGAAGAGTTCTCTTCGCTGCCGAGCAGGTGGAAGAACGGCACGGCCTGCCAGGTACCTGGCGCCGGGTTGAACGCACGCGGAGCGCTGGCGAACCAGTTCAGCGAGTCACCGGTGCTCTCGATCAGGCGGGTGCCCGGGTCGCCAGCACGGATGTGACCGCCAACTTCGTCCTGGAACTTGTTCCAGGCTTGCGGCGAGTTCCAGCCCGGAGACCAGGCGAATGGCACTTGCTGACGCGGTTCAACCGAACCCGAGTAACCTTCCATCGAGAAGGCGAACGCGGTGTCCTTGTCCTGCGGGGTACGCGGTTCGTGCACGCTGATGTCGGCGCGCATGGCGGTACGACCGGAGTAACGCAGCGGTTCACGGGCCAGTTTCATGCCCTTGATGCGGAACGCGGCGGACGGTGCGGCGTCGACGATGCGGTTCAGGATCGAAGTGCTGGAAGCGACGGCAGCGGTGACGTGGTCCAGTTGGGTCCAGTCGATCGGCTGGTTCAGCAGGGTCGCGCGCAGGGCATGCAGCCAGCGCCAGCCTTCGTGAACCAGGATGCTCGCGTCCATGTACTTCGGATCGAAGACCTGGAAGAAGCGCTGGGCGCGGCCTTCCTGGCTGACCAGGGTACCGTCGCCTTCAGCGAAGCTGGCGGCTGGCAGGACCAGGTGCGCGCGATCGCTGGTGGCGGTCTTCTGATGGTCGGCGACGATCAGCACTTTGGCGGCGGTCAGGGCAGCATCGACCTTGGCCTTGTCGGTACGGGTGTACAGATCGTTTTCCAGCACGACGATAGCGTCGGCCTTGCCATCGATCACGGCTTGCAGCGCGGCGTCGACCGATTCGCCACCGAGCATGGCCAGGCCGAGGCTGTTGGCCTCTGGCACGATCAGGCTGATGGAACCGTTCTTCTCGCGCAGCTTCAAGGCTTTGGCGATGTTCGCGGCGGCTTCGATCAAGGCTTTGGAGCCCAGGGAAGTACCGGCGATGATCAGCGGGCGCTTGGCCGCGAGCAGGGCATCGGCAATGCGCTTGGCCAGCTCGAGGGCTTCAGCGTCCAGGCCTTCAACGGCCGGTGCGCTGGCGTCGAGGGCGTGAGCCACGGCGAAACCGATGCGGGCCAGGTCGTCTGGCGCGGCGTGAACGCACTCTTCGGCGATGTCGTCGAGCTTGGTTTCAGCCAGGCTGGCGATGAACAGCGGATTCAGCGCGTGCTGACCGATGTTCTTCACGGCGGCGTCGAGCCAAGGCTGGACGCGCATGGCGTCGGCCATGTCTTCGGCCTTGCCCTTGACCGATTGACGCAGGGACAGGGCCATGCGCGCAGCAGTCTGGGTCAGGTCTTCACCGAGGACGAACACGGCGTCGTGGTCTTCGATGTCGCGCATGTTCGGCAATGGCAGCGGACTGTCTTTGAGCACCTGCAGGACCAGACGGATGCGCTCCAGCTCGGCAGCTTCGATACCCGAGTAGAAGTGCTCGGCACCGACCAGCTCGCGCAACGCGTAGTTGCTTTCGAGGCTGGCGCGAGGCGAACCGATACCGACGATGTTGCGACCGCGCAGCAGGTCGGCGGCTTTATCCAGCGCTTCGTCGAGGCTCAGCTTGGTGCCATTGGCCAGCAACGGCTGACGCGGACGGTCTTCGCGGTTGACGTAGCCATAGCCGAAACGGCCGCGGTCGCACAGGAAGTACTGGTTCACCGAACCGTTGAAACGGTTTTCGATGCGACGCAGTTCGCCGTAGCGCTCGCCCGGGGAGATGTTGCAACCGCTGGAGCAGCCATGGCAGATGCTCGGCGAGAACTGCATGTCCCACTTGCGGTTGTAGCGCTCGGAGTGAGTCTTGTCGGTGAACACACCGGTCGGGCAGACCTCGGTGAGGTTGCCGGAGAACTCGCTTTCCAGGGTGCCGTCTTCAACGCGACCGAAGTACACGTTGTCGTGGGCGCCGAATACACCGAGGTCGGTGCCGCCGGCGTAATCCTTATAGAAGCGCACGCAGCGGTAGCAAGCGATGCAGCGGTTCATTTCGTGGGAAATGAACGGGCCCAGTTGCTGGTTCTGGTGAGTACGCTTGGTGAAGCGGTAACGGCGCTCGTTGTGGCCGGTCATTACCGTCATGTCTTGCAGGTGGCAGTGACCGCCTTCTTCACAGACCGGGCAGTCGTGAGGGTGGTTGGTCATCAACCATTCAACAACGCTGGCGCGGAATGCCTTGGATTCTTCATCTTCGATGGAGATCCAGGTGCCGTCGGTGGCAGGCGTCATGCAGGACATGACGATGCGACCACGGGTGTCGTTCTCGTCGGTGTACTGCTTGACCGCGCACTGGCGGCAAGCGCCAACGCTGCCCAGGGCAGGGTGCCAGCAGAAATAAGGGATATCGAGGCCTAGCGACAGACATGCCTGTAACAGGTTGTCTGCCCCATCGACTTCGAGCTCTTTGCCGTCTACGTGGATAGTGGCCATGGTTCAAAGTTCTTCGTTGGCCCGGTGTCAGCGGGCGTGGCTAATGGAATCTTGTTATCCGCGTGAATCAACACAGCCGTTAAAGGCGTCATCACACGAAAAGCGAAGGGCACGGACCCTTCGCTTTTTTAAGCGTTTACGCGCCGACTACGATCGGCCTTGCCAGAGGCGGGACGGCGGCGCTGACAGGCGCGATACCGGCTTCGAACTCTGGACGGAAGTATTTGATTGCGCTGCCCAACGGCTCCACGGCGCCCGGTGCGTGAGCACAGAAGGTCTTGCCTGGGCCGAGGAAACCGACCAGACCCAGCAGGGTCTCGATGTCGCCTGGCTGGCCTTGACCGTTCTCGATGGCCATCAGGAGCTTGACGCTCCATGGCAAGCCATCGCGGCACGGGGTGCAGAAACCGCAGGATTCACGGGCGAAGAACTGCTCCATGTTGCGCAGCAGGGACACCATGTTGACGCTGTCGTCCACCGCCATGGCCAGGCCGGTACCCATACGGGTGCCCACCTTGGCGATGCCGCCGGCGTACATTTGTGCGTCCAGGTGTTCCGGCAACAGGAAACCGGTACCGGCGCCGCCTGGCTGCCAGGCCTTGAGCTTGTAACCGTCGCGCATGCCGCCGGCGTAGTCTTCGAACAGCTCGCGACCGGTGACGCCGAACGGCAGTTCCCACAGACCAGGGTTCTTGACCTTGCCGGAGAAGCCCATGAGCTTGGTGCCCATGTCTTCACTGCCTTCGCGAGCCAACGATTTGTACCAGTCCACGCCGTCGGCGATGATCGCCGGCACGTTGCACAGGGTTTCAACGTTGTTCACGCAAGTCGGCTTGCCCCACACGCCAACGGCGGCAGGGAAGGGCGGCTTGGAGCGCGGGTTGGCGCGGCGGCCTTCGAGGGAGTTGATCAGTGCGGTTTCTTCACCGCAGATGTAACGCCCGGCGCCGGTGTGGACGAACAGCTCGAAATCGAAGCCGCTGCCCAGGATGTTCTTGCCCAGCAGGCCCGCTGCCTTGGCTTCTTCCACGGCACGGTTGAGGTGCTTGGCGGCGGTGGTGTACTCGCCACGCAGGAAGATGTAGCCACGGTAGGTTTTCAGCGCGCGGGCACTGATCAGCATGCCTTCGATCAGCAGATGGGGCAGTTGCTCCATCAGCATGCGGTCTTTCCAGGTGTTGGGCTCCATTTCATCCGCGTTGCACAGCAGGTAGCGGATGTTGATGGATTCGTCCTTGGGCATCAGGCCCCACTTCACGCCAGTGGGGAAGCCTGCACCGCCGCGACCTTTAAGGCCGGCGTCTTTCACGGTCTGGACGATGTCGTCCTGAGCCATGTCGGCGAAGGCCTTGCGCGCAGCGGCGTACCCGTTCTTGGCCTGGTACTCGTCGAGCCATACGGCTTCGCCGTCGTCACGCAGACGCCAGGTGAGCGGGTGAGTCTCGGCCGAACGCTTGATGCGGTTGGCTGGACCGAAAGAAGTCAGGGTCATACGTAGCCCTCGAGCAATTTGGCAACGCCTGCGGGCTGCACATCACCGAAAGTGTCGTCATCGATCATCAACGCCGGCGCCTTGTCGCAGTTGCCGAGGCAGCAGACCGGCAGCAGGGTGAAACGACCGTCGGTGGTGGTCTGACCCAGGCCGATGCCCAGCTTGTTCTGGATTTCGCTGACCACCGACTCGTGGCCGCCGATGTAGCAGACCATGCTGTCGCAGACGCGAATGATGTGGCGGCCGACCGGCTGGCGGAAGATCTGGCTATAGAAAGTAGCCACGCCTTCTACGTCGCTGGCCGGGATGCCGAGGATTTCGCCGATGGCGTACAAGGCACCGTCCGGCACCCAGCCACGTTCCTTCTGGACGATCTTCAGGGCTTCGATCGACGCCGCGCGCGGGTCTTCGTAGTGATGCAGCTCGTGCTCGATGGCCGAGCGCTCGGTTTCACTCAGGGTGAAACGGTCTGTCTGGATAAGCGTGCTGTTCATGCTTAGCGGTCCACGTCGGCCATAACGAAATCGATACTACCCAGGTACGCAATCAAGTCCGCGACCATGCTGCCTTTGATCACCGAAGGGATCTGCTGCAGGTGCGGGAAGCTTGGGGTGCGAATCCGGGTGCGGTAGCTCATGGTGCCGCCATCGCTCGTCAGGTAATAACTGTTGATGCCCTTGGTCGCTTCGATCATCTGGAAGGATTCGTTGGCCGGCATGACCGGGCCCCACGAAACTTGCAGGAAGTGCGTGATCAAGGTTTCGATGTGCTGCAGGGTGCGCTCTTTCGGTGGCGGCGTGGTCAGCGGGTGATCCGCCTTGTACGGGCCTTCCGGCATGTTGCGCAGGCACTGGTCGATGATCCTGATGCTCTGGCGCATCTCCTCGACACGCACGATGCAGCGGTCGTAGGCATCGCCATTGGCGGCCAGCGGCACTTCGAATTCGAAGTTCTCGTAACCCGAGTACGGGCGCGCTTTACGCAGGTCGAAATCGCAACCGGTCGAACGCAGGCCGGCACCGGTGACGCCCCATTCCAGGGCCTCTTTGGTGTTGTAGTCGGCGACGCCGATGGTGCGGCCACGCAGGATGCTGTTGTCCAGTGCGGCTTTCTGGTATTCGTCCAGACGCTTGGGCATCCACTCGACGAAGTCCTTGACCAGTTTTTCCCAGCCGCGCGGCAGGTCGTGGGCGACGCCACCGATGCGGTACCAGGCCGGGTGCAGACGGAAACCGGTAATGGCTTCGATCACCGTGTACGCACGCTGGCGGTCGGTGAAGGTGAAGAACACCGGGGTCATGGCGCCGACGTCCTGGATGTAGGTACCCAGGAACAGCAGGTGGCTGGTGATCCGGAAGAACTCGGCCATCATGATGCGGATGACGTCGACCTTCTCGGGCACCTTGATGCCGGCCAGCTTCTCGACCGAGAGCACGTATGGCAGGTTGTTCATCACGCCGCCGAGGTAGTCGATACGGTCGGTGTACGGGATGAAGCTGTGCCAAGACTGACGCTCGGCCATCTTCTCGGCACCACGGTGGTGGTAACCGACGTCCGGTACGCAATCGACGATCTCTTCACCGTCCAGCTGCAGGATGATGCGGAACGCACCGTGCGCGGACGGGTGGTTCGGGCCGAGGTTGAGGAACATGTAGTCCTCGTTCGGGCCGGAACGCTTCATGCCCCAGTCTTCCGGCTTGAAGCGCGCGGACTCTTCTTCGAGCTGCTGCTTGGCCAGGTTCAGGGTGAACGGGTCGAACTCGGTGGCGCGCGCCGGGAAATCCTTGCGCAGCGGGTGCCCTTCCCAGGTCGGCGGCATCATGATGCGCGACAGGTGCGGGTGGCCTTTGAAGTCGATGCCGAACATGTCCCAGACTTCACGCTCGTACCAGTTGGCGTTCGGCCAGATGCTGGTGACGGTCGGCAGGCTGAGGTCGCTTTCGGACAAGGCGACCTTGATCATTACGTCACTATTACGTTCGATCGACATCAGGTGATAGAACACGGAGAAGTCGACGCCGCTTGGCAGCCCTTGACGCTTGGTGCGCAGACGCTCGTCCACGCCGTGCAGGTCATAGAGCATGACGTACGGCTTGGGCAGGTTGCGCAGGAAAGTCAGGACTTCGACGAGTCTGGCGCGGGCAACCCAAAGCACCGGCATGCCGGTGCGGGTAGCCTGGGCGGTGAACGCCTCGGGGCCAAAACGGTTGTTCAGTTCGACGACCACATCCTGGTCGTCTGCCTTGTAAGGCGGGATGTACAGAGCACTGCCTGTAGTCATGGTTATTTATCGCTTTCGGTCAACGTAAAGAATGAAGCCAGTGTCTCGTTCTATTAAAGAAGCAGATCTGGATCAGACTTCGTCGGGGCTGCGCAGGTTGGTGACTGCGATTCGCTGTTCGCGGCGCTTTTCCTTTTCGGAAGGCATCTCGGCGCGGTATACGCCTTGATCACCAACGACCCAGGAAAGCGGACGACGCTCCTGTCCAATCGACTCCTGCAACAGCATCAGGCCTTGCAGGAAAGCTTCAGGACGGGGCGGGCAGCCAGGCACGTAGACGTCCACGGGCAGGAACTTGTCCACCCCTTGAACGACGGAGTAGATGTCGTACATGCCACCGGAGTTGGCGCACGAACCCATGGAAATAACCCATTTAGGTTCGAGCATTTGCTCGTAGAGACGCTGGATGATCGGCGCCATCTTGATGAAGCAGGTACCGGCGATAACCATGAAATCCGCCTGACGCGGCGATGCCCGGATAACCTCGGCGCCAAAGCGCGCGATGTCGTGGGGCGCCGTGAAGGCGGTGGTCATTTCCACGTAGCAGCACGAAAGGCCGAAGTTATACGGCCACAGGGAGTTCTTGCGCCCCCAGTTGATCGTGCCGTTAAGCACGTCTTCGAGCTTGCCCATGAAAATGTTTTTGTGGACTTGATCTTCTAACGGATCGGAAACGGTTTCCCGTTGGCCAATCGGATACTGCTCGTTAGGAGCATCGGGGTCGATCCTGGTGAGATTGTATTGCATTGCCAAAGCCTCATTGTTTCAGCTTCGCTTGCCGCTTGCGCCGAGCTTCCGGAGCCCAGTCAAGGGCGCCCACTCGGAATAGGTAGACAAGGCCTGCCAACAGAATTGCTATGAAAACGAGAGCTTCGACGAATCCGGTCCAGCCGCTTTCGCGGACGGACACAGACCATGCAAAGAGAAAGAGGGCTTCGATATCGAAGATCACGAAGAGCATCGCGACCAGATAGAATTTGGCTGAGAGCCGCAAGCGGGCGCCACCTGTAGGTAGCATGCCGGACTCGAACGGTTCGTTTTTGCTGCGGCCCCAGGCTTTTGACCCGAGGAGGCTGGAAACGCCCAGCATGAAGGCACAGAGGCCGACGACGCCTAGAAGGAAAATGGCAAAGCCCCAGTTATGGGCCATGAGTCCTGTCGCTTCGGGCATGCTGGTAATCCTTAACAGAGAGCAAAGGTCTCTGAGCTTGAAAAGAAACAAAAGCAGTGACGATATGTCGCAGCAATCAATCCCGCTGATTTTATGGCTAAACACCCGGCAAGTAAAATTCCTATAGCGAAATTTATTATAGGAATAAGGACATAGCGCGCTTGAAAACTCCCGCAGGCCTTGCCCCTTGGGCATTAGCCGGCATTTCGCCAATTATGTTTTGTAGGGAATGTAACGAACATAGTTACAGCTAAATGATAATCAATATTGTTTGGCTTGGTTTTTAAACTGTTTACCCGGTGGCGAGTTGGGAAGTTGTCTTATATGGGCGTTACTGCAAGTAGCGGCGGGGTGCGTTTTAGCGGATTTTTCTGAGGGCGATAGCGCTCTGGATCAATGTTTTTCCGGGCCGCCATCATCTCCTGTAGGAGCGAGCCTGCTCGCGATGGTCGTCAACGATGACGCTGGCAGCCTGACACCCAGCGGTGTCCTGGAGTTAATCGCGAGCAGGCTCGCTCCTACAGGGGAGGGGCGGTGTTTGTTGAATCGCGCGCAAAAAAAACGCCCCGAACCAGTCGGGGCGTCAGATGTGCAGCGCTGCGGTTAGCTTTCTATTCGGCCCGCAACGGCTGATGTCTCAGGCGAAGCAGATCAGTGGAACTGTTCTTCTTCAGTCGAACCGGTCAGTGCGGCTACCGAAGACGAGCCACCCTGGATCACGGTGGTCATGTCGTCGAAGTAGCCGGTGCCCACTTCCTGCTGGTGAGCCACGAAGGTGTAACCCAGTCACTAAGGGCTACATAAGCACCGATGTCCCGAGATTGCGGTTTGGTTCGTTGGGTGAAGCGGCGAATGTCTCATGCGCCAAACCCAAGTAAGATCAGCGGCGGCTGGCCAAGACCGGGCAATGCCTCATCCCAATAGAAATAAATTGCGTACGCCCGCCGCGACTTCCCGGTGTCTCTAAATGCAGCTGTGCCCCCCGTCAATTACCAAATCGGCACCGATCATCCGTGCTGATTCATCAGATGCCAGGAGGATGGCTCGGGCTCTGCTATCTGTTGTGTTTTGGAGGTTTTTGGTCGGTTTTCGGAAAACTCCTACGGATCATTCATTTTAAAAAGAGCGACCTTTCTTAAAGTGTTGATGAAGCTGGTTCTGTGGGGTTGATAGTGGGCTGCCGTTAGGTAAATTCGGTGGCTAGAGAGGAGGCATTGAAATTGGTGCTGGTCTGTATCTTGATTCTAGAGAGACGTCATGTGCGCCTCTCTGCTATCGGATGAACAATTGGCCCGGGCCGAAGGGATCATCGCCGTTTATTTGGTCGTCATCGATGCGCCATTAATTGCCAGAATGCATCGTTGCCGTGAAGCGACTGTTCGCAGTACCCCACAGCTTCGGCCTGCCCCGCAACATGTTGCGAGTGGCCGTTCCTGTTCAGTCGGACTTCAAAACATTCCTAAAAGCGATATTGCGCGGAAGCGGCAATGCTTGTTGCAGGAGTGATGTCACAAAACAGCGGTTCGGTAACGCTTGCTGACAGGATGTTTAAAACTCAGGACGCAATGGATGAAAGGACGTCACCCGCTGAAAAGGATTGGCCTGGCGGCTGAGATGCGCAATATCGTTTTGCTCCGGTTGCTGTTCGTCATGGCAAATGCCTTGGGGCCTTTTGCGGCCTTGTTTTTTCAACGTCATTACCAGCTCGACAGTTCGGCGGTGGCCTTGGTGATCACGCTGATGTCGGCGTTCTATCTGGTGGGCAATCTGTTAGGCGGGGCGCTCGTCGGTCGTTATTCCTTCCGGGCGCTTTTGATCAGTACCTCGTCCTGTTCATCGGTGTTTTTGTTGTTCGCTGCCGTGTCCAGCTCATCGATCGCCTCCATTGCTATGGTGTTGTTGTTCATGCTGTGCGCGGGTCTGATCACGCCGGTATTCAGTGTCCTCACGTCCTTGGCGGCGGATGAAGGCAACCGCATCGCCTCCTTTGGCTATTTACACCTGGCCAGCAATCTGGGGGGCGCGCTGCTGTTCGTGATAGGTGGGTATTTGCTCGGCCTCGACAGTCACTACCTGATGCTTTTTGCGATGGTCGTGAGTGTGTTGTGCTTTTTGGCGAGTGTCGTTCTGGCACTGCCGGAGCGCCCGAGCGCTGTGCCTGAGGCCAGAAGGGCTTCCCTCGGCACGATGGTCGACGTGCCAAGGATCGTGATCGTTGCGGGCGCCATGTTCTTTGCGTTGTCGGTGCTGGATGCACAGCGTGAATATCAGCTGCCTCTATGGCTTGACATGGTGACGGCGGGTAAGGCCGCCAGCTTGTTCGGTGCTGTCGGTATCGTCAATGCCTTGCTGGTGATCTTGTTGACGCAACCATTGATAGCGTTGACGTCGCGTTTCGGGGCGCTTACCAATCTGTCCATGGCTGCGGTTTTTTACGGTATCGGATTTGGCGCCTACGCCTTTTTCGAGCAGATGATACTGATCCTGTCGTTTGTTTTCTTCTGGACGTTGGGTGAGATTCTCGGCATTACCTACATCACTGCGTTGATTTCTCAGAAAACCACATTGCAAACCCAGGCCAGTCTTTTTTCTCTTATTCCGACCGTGCTGGCGGGGGCGAGGATGGTATCCGTAGGGCTGGGCGCCTCGTTGATCGCCGGGGTCGGTTTCCAACTGAGCTGGAGTCTCTACGGGCTGGTGGGCATCCTGTTTGGAGGCGGCTGTCTTTTGGTTGCGGCCAGGATGGCTGCAGCGCCCCGTGTTCCATCGCCGGACAGGAATTGAAGCATTAGACCGGCAACTTTTAAAGGAGTGTGAGCCGAGCGAATCATTTGTCGTTCAGCTCCAGCAATGTCAAGGAACCTCTATGCGACCGCAGTATGATCCAGCCTGGGTTGAAAGTACGGCGCAGGCCAAATGGCTTCTAGGTAATGTATTCAGGGCGGTCGAAGATGACAGTCGGCCCAAGTTTTATGCCTGCTCCATGCTCCCTTATCCCTCGGGTAAGTTGCACATGGGGCACGTACGCAACTATACGATCAACGACATGTTGGCCCGTCATTTGCGCATGAAGGGATTCAATGTGCTAATGCCGATGGGCTGGGACGCTTTCGGTTTGCCGGCAGAGAATGCGGCCATGCAGTCGGGTGTTTCTCCCGCCGAGTGGACACGGCTGAACATTGCGGACATGAAGGCGCAAATGCAGCCGCTGGGACTGGCCTTCGATTGGTCGCGCGAGATCGCCACCTGCGACCCACAGTATTACAAATGGAGTCAGTGGTTCTTCCTCAAGCTGCTGGAAAAGGGCGTGGCCTACAAGAAAACCCAGATAGTCAACTGGGATCCTGTCGACCAAACGGTGCTGGCCAATGAGCAAGTGATCGACGGTCGAGGCTGGCGCTCGGGGGCGCTGGTCGAGAAGCGGGAAATTCCCGGGTACTACCTGCGTATCACGCAATATGCCGAAGAGTTGCTGTCTGCCATCGACACACTGGATGGCTGGCCCGACAGGGTGCGCGCCATGCAGTGCAATTGGATCGACAAGGCGAGCGGTGTTCGTCTGGCATTTGCCCACCGAATCCGGGATGCGTCGGAGCAACTGATCGATGCAGGCAAGCTGTGGGTGTTCACAACCCGGGTGGATACGCTTATGGGGGTGACCTTCTGTGCCATTTCTCCCGAGCATGCACTTGCCAGGCGTGCTCTGGAGCTTGATCCCAGCCTTGAGTCGCAGGTGCGGGCGTGTCGTCAAGCGGCAGAGGCCGGTCCGGCCTCCAGCGCCCAGGTCAAGAT
Source organism: Pseudomonas sp. S2_H10 (assembly GCF_054668285.1). NCBI lineage: Bacteria > Pseudomonadati > Pseudomonadota > Gammaproteobacteria > Pseudomonadales > Pseudomonadaceae > Pseudomonas > Pseudomonas sp. S2_H10. The sequence continues at coordinate 1,412,455 of NZ_CP162754.1, read as the reverse complement.
CGGCGTTCCCAGCGGTTTGCACGTCGAGCACCCGTTGACCGGTGAGCCTGTCGCCCTTTGGATTACCAGTTACGTGCTCAGCGAATATGGTGAAGGCGCCTTGATGGCCGTGCCTGCCCACGATAAGCGTGACTTCGACTTTGCCAATCAATACGGATTGCCTGTTCGGCAGGTCATTGCTTGCGCCGATCAGGTGTATGACTTTCAAGTCTGGTCAGACAGCCATGCCAGTCGGGACGGTCATCTTATCAACTCCGGCGTCTACGATGGGCTGACTGTCGCACAGGCCACCCAGGCCATCGTCGTGGCGTTGGTTGAACGTGGGATGGGCGAGGAAACCACCACTTGGCGCCTGCGCGATTGGGGGATTTCACGGCAACGTTACTGGGGGACGCCTATCCCCATCATTCTTTGTGAACATTGTGGCGACGTCCCGGTGCCTTACTCGGATCTACCCGTAGTGTTACCAACCGAATGCATTCCCGACGGCAGCGCAAACCCGTTGCTGGCGCATGACGGGTTTCGCCATGTGGCTTGCCCCCGCTGTGCGGCTCCGGCGCTACGGGAAACGGACACCTTGGACACCTTCGTCGACTCGAGCTGGTATTTCATGCGCTATTGCGATCCCGACAGTGATACCGCGATGGTCGGGCCTGGCAGTCGATACTGGATGCCCATCGATCAATACATCGGCGGTATCGAGCACGCGGTGCTGCATTTGCTGTACGCCAGGTTCTGGACCCGGGCTATGCGGGATGAAGGGTTGGTGACGTTCAGCGAACCGTTCAAGAACCTGTTCACCCAAGGCATGCTGTTGCGGGAAAGTTATTACCGAAACGCGGATGATGGCAGTCGGCGATGGTTTTATCCGGCGCAGGTGACGGTCGAGTGCGATGAAAAAGTCGACCGGTGAAGGCTACGGCGCTTGAGGACGGTTTGCCCGTCATCATTGGCGGCGTGGAAAAAATGTCGAAGTCGAAGAACAACGTTGTCGAGCCGAAGGACATCATTGACAGGTTCGGCGCCGACACTGCCCGTTTGTTTACCATTTTCGCGGGACCTCCCGACCAGGACACGATCTGGAGCGACAGTGGGGTCGAGGGGGCTTATCGCTTCCTGCGCCGGCTATGGACGTTTGCCTGTGACAGTCAGGCCCGGGACAGCAGGGACGATCGGGTTGAGGACGTTGCCGAATCCACCGTGCGCTTTGAGATGCATCGCTTGCTACGGCAGATCAACAACGATTACGAGCGGATGCAATACAACACAGTAGTGTCGGGTGCGATGAAGATGCTCAAGGTGCTGGAGGGGGGCAGGTCGGCCGGCCTCCAGGTGGCCCGCGAGGGGATGGCGATCCTGTTGCAAGTCCTGAATCCCGTGACGCCGCATATCACCCAGACACTCTGGTCGGAACTGGGGTTCCCAGGCGACATTTATGACAGTTCATGGCCTGTGCCGGACTATGAAGCCTTGAAACAGAATGAAGTAAGAATGATGGTGCAAGTCAACGGCAAGTTGCGTGGGGAAATCCTGATCCAGGCTGATGCCGATCACGACGCAATACGGATCCAGGCATTGGCTGATCCAGTGTTGCGCAGCTATCTCGAAGGCGCGAGCAGGATGATTGTGGTGCCCAACCGACTGGTTAACTTCGTTATCTGATTCTCGATCGCTTACTCCGCTGCCGCCCCTTGTAGGAGCTGGCTTGTCGGATCGCCGCACCGCAGCGAAGACGGCCTCAAGCTTGCAGCGCTCATAAAGACGCCTTCGCCGGCAAGCCGGCTCCTACAAGGGCGGGGTGAATTCCGGGCAAAAAAACGCCCCGAACCAGTCGGGGCGTCAGATGTGCAGCGCTGCGGTTAGCTTTCTATTCGGTCCGCAGCGGCTGATGTCTCAGTCGAAGCAGATCAGTGGAACTGTTCTTCTTCGGTCGAACCGGTCAGTGCGGTTACCGAAGACGAGCCACCCTGGATCACGGTGGTCATGTCGTCGAAGTAGCCGGTGCCCACTTCCTGCTGGTGCGCCACGAAGGTGTAACCCTTGGAGGCGTCAGCGAATTCCTGCTCTTGCAGCTTCACGTAGGCAGTCATGTCGTTGCGGGCGTAGTCGTGCGCCAGGTTGAACATGCTGTGCCACATGTTGTGAATGCCGGCCAGGGTGATGAACTGGTGCTTGTAGCCCATGGCGGACAGTTCGCGCTGGAACTTGGCGATGGTCGCGTCGTCCAGGTTTTTCTTCCAGTTGAAGGAAGGCGAGCAGTTGTACGACAGCAGTTGGTCCGGGTATTCCTTCTTGATCGCTTCAGCGAAGCGACGAGCCTCGTCCAGGTCCGGCTTGGCGGTTTCGCACCAGATCAGGTCGGCGTACGGCGCGTAGGCCAGGCCGCGAGCGATGGCCTGGTCCAGACCGGCGCGAACCTTGTAGAAACCTTCCTGGGTGCGTTCGCCAGTCACGAATGGCTGGTCGTACGGGTCGCAGTCGGAGGTCAGCAGGTCAGCGGCGTTGGCGTCGGTACGGGCCAGGATGATGGTCGGAGTACCGGCAACGTCAGCAGCCAGGCGAGCAGCGGTCAGCTTCTGTACGGCTTCCTGGGTAGGAACCAGTACCTTGCCGCCCATGTGGCCGCATTTTTTCACGGAAGCCAGTTGGTCTTCGAAGTGAACGCCGGCGGCGCCTGCTTCGATCATGCTCTTCATCAGCTCGTAAGCGTTCAGTACGCCGCCGAAACCGGCTTCAGCGTCAGCCACGATCGGTGCGAAGTAGTCGATGTAGCCAGCGTCGCCCGGGTTCTTGCCGGCTTTCCACTGGATCTGGTCGGCGCGACGGAACGAGTTGTTGATGCGCTTGACCACGGTTGGAACCGAGTCCACCGGGTACAGCGACTGGTCCGGGTACATCGATTCGGCGGAGTTGTTGTCCGCAGCCACTTGCCAGCCCGACAGGTAGATTGCCTGGATGCCGGCCTTGACCTGTTGCACAGCCTGGCCGCCGGTCAGGGCGCCCATGCAGTTGACGAAATCTTTTTCAGGACGGAAGGCCGGCTTGGCACCCTGGGTAACCAGGTTCCACAGCTTCTCGGCGCCCATTTTTGCAAAGGTGTGCTCAGGTTGAACCGAGCCACGCAGGCGGACGACGTCAGCAGCGGAGTAAGTGCGTGTCACGCCTTTCCAGCGCGGGTTTTCAGCCCAGTCTTTTTCGAGGGCTGCAATTTGCTGTTCGCGTGTCAGTGCCATGGGAGATAAACCTCGTCGCGTCTTTATGAAAAGTTGTTCTGCGGTGGAAAATTCCTGCGCTCGCTGACCAGAAGCTTTGATGGTCAAGTCGGATTCGGCGGGGAGGGCGACAAGATGAACGATGGGCTCGAGGGGAAGTGAGCAGGTAAAGGCGAACTGCGGGCGCATTCGGGCGTCGTGGGCCTTGGTACGAACATCAGTGTGGTGCCGGGTTACCTAATTACGCTTCCGTCCCTCGGGACAACTTCGTTCCAGTCGACAACCTCGTCAAACACACCTTGTGGGCGGTACAGACACGAAGCGGTTCGCGGGGGTAGGTTGCGAACATCGCCTCGAAGGCCCTTGCCAGGGCCCCTGATTAGCGGGAGCGAGGCCATCATGCCTTCGCTTTTTTGGCTCGTCAAACGTTTTGTAGTGCTTTTTTTCAGGCACTACATCTTTGGTCTAATACGACTCGCCGGTCAGTTTTCGGTGGTTTAGTCCAGGGTGTCGACTTTCACCCGCAAAGTCATGTCGTTGCGACCCTGGGTCGAGTAGCTGCGGGTCTGGCCCTGTTTGTCGGCCTGGGTCTGGCCATTGACCCCGGCCAGCAGGATCCACTCACCGAGGTGGCCGGTGACGGTTGTGTCGGTGCTTTGTACGTTCACTACATCGGGACGTTCCTGGCTCATGCGGTCACGGTTGGTGCTGATCGACAGGTGAACGATGTCGCCGGTGACGTTTGCGGTGACGTAGAAACCCTGGGTGACGTTGCGGTATTGGGTTTCGCTGCTGTAGCCGCCGTAGGAATCGCTCTGGCTACTGGTGATCGGCACGCTCTGGCCGACCTGGATCAGCGCCGGGGTGCCTTCGCTGGCCTGGACCTGCTGGGTGCCGCCGTCACGGCTGGCGGTGCCGTAGTTGATGATGCGGGTCTGGCTGGGCTTGGCGCCATTCACCGAATAGCCCTGCTCACCCTGGCCGTTGCTGTCGCTGGTGTCGACGGTGATCAGCAGGCGCTTGGGGGCTGTATCGAGTTGCGAAAGAAGGGCTTTAAGTTCGTCGATCTTGCGTTGATCGGCGTTGACAATCAGTTGATTGCCATAGGCGCTGACCTGTCCGTCCTTGCCGATGAAGTCCTGCGCTACCGGCAGCAGGTCGGCGCTGGTGTGATACTTGAGGGGCACGATTTCTGTGGCTGCCATCACCGAAAAACTGCAGCAGAGCAGCAAGGTGGTGAGCAGGGGGCGTAGGGACATGTCCGTTATCTCCGCGTTCTGAAGCTTGATATTGCCAGTTTGTCGGCCTGGCGTGGCGCTAGTTGAATCGTAGACAGCAAAACGCCCCGGCATCGTGTGATGTCGGGGCGTTTTGTGGAGTGCTTTATGGCCTCTTCGCGGGCAAGCCCGCTCCCACAGGTTCAGCGTGAACCTTGTGGGAGCGGGCTTGCTCGCGAAAGGAGCACCTCGGTCCTAAGCCGAATGGCGAACCATGTCCACATGCGGAATCCCGGCTTCCAGGAACTCCTCACTGACCATGTTGAAGCCCAGGCGCTCATAGAACGCAGTGGCCTGCACTTGAGCGCTGAGCATCTGCTGCTTGAGTCCGCGCTCTTCGGCTTCACCGATCACTGCTTGCATCAGCGCATCGCCGACTTTCAGGCCGCGCCAGTCCTTGAGTACCGAGACCCGGCCGACGTGCCCGTCGGGCAGCAGGCGCGCGGTGCCGATTGGAAAGTCGCCTTCGTAAGCGAGGAAGTGCACTGCATCAATGTCATCGGCATCCCATTCCAGTTCTGGCGGAACGGATTGCTCTGCGACGAACACCGCTTCACGAATGCGCCGGATCTCGGCGTTGTCCTTCTGCCAGTCTGCGACACGTACGTGAATCTTATTCATCGGCAAACCCCAGGCTTCCTTGCTTGACCAGTTCGCACAGCAGGCCGCGACCGTCTTCGTCTTTCAGCCATTCACCGAGGTTGTCGGCGTGCAGCGCGTCGGCAGCGCAGATCATCTTCAGCAGTTCGCGCAGTTTGCCCGGCAGATAACGGCTCTGGCCGCTGGCGAACAGCAGCAGGTCGTCATCGACTTCCGACCATGCCAGGCGTGCGCTTGGGTTGCGAATCAGGATCGCGCCTTGCTCCAGATCGTTGATGAAATCGTCTTCTGCGATTTCTTCCGGGCCTGTTACCAGCTCCGGGTAGCGTGGTTCGGTCATGAACTGGCCGAACCAGGTCAGCAGCAGGCGCTCGTCGCTCATGTGCTCGGCCAGCAGGCCTTTCAAGCGGTCGAGTGCGTCGCGCTGGATCTGGTGAGGGTCGGCGGTCGGCACGGCGTCGGCGTCGGTGTAGCGTTCTTCGTCCGACAGGAACTGGCTGAGGAAGTCGGTGAAGTGGGTCAGCACTTCAGCGGCGCTCGGCGCGCGGAAACCGACCGAGTAGGTCATGCAGTCATCAACGGCGACGCCGCAGTGAGCCAGGCGCGGTGGCAGGTAGAGCATGTCGCCCGGTTCCAGCACCCATTCATCGGTGGCTTCGAATTCGGCGAGGATGCGCAGGTCGGCGTGGGCCAGCATCGGGCTCTCGGTGTTGCACATCTGGCCGATCTTCCAGTTGCGCTTGCCGTGGCCTTGCAGCAGGAACACGTCGTAGTTGTCGAAATGCGGACCGACGCTGCCACCTGGCGCGGCGTAGCTGATCATCACGTCGTCGATGCGCCAGCTCGGCAGAAAACGGAAGTTTTCCAGCAGTTCGCTGACTTCCGGCACGAACTGATCCACGGCTTGCACCAGCAGTGTCCAGTCAGTCTCAGGCAGCTTGCTGAATTCATCTTCGGCGAACGGGCCGCGACGCAGTTCCCACGGACGCTCGCCATTCTCGATGATCAGGCGCGATTCGACTTCTTCTTCCAGCGCCAGGCCGGCCAGTTCGTCGGCGTCGATCGGGCTTTCGAAATCAGGAATCGCCTGACGGATCAACAGCGGCTTTTTCTGCCAGTAGTCGCGCAGGAATTCCCGTGCCGTGATGCCGCCCAGAAGTTGAAGAGGAATATCAGAATTCATGTGTAACCTATTGAAAAAATGCACTTTTCAGACGGGAATAAAAACGCCCGGCGCGGCCGGGCGTCTTAAAAGGGTCTAGCGGTCGATCAGATGCGCTTGGCTTGTTCCACAGCGTTGCCGATGTAGTTGGCCGGGGTGAGCAATTTCAGCTCGGCCTTGGCGGCGGCTGGCATGTCCAGGCCGTCGATGAAAGTCTGCAACGCTTCTGGGCTGATGCCCTTGCCGCGGGTCAGTTCTTTCAGCTTTTCGTACGGGTTTTCGATGTTGTAGCGACGCATCACGGTCTGGATCGGCTCGGCCAGTACTTCCCAGCAGGCGTCCAGGTCAGCGGCGATCTTCTGCTCGTTGAGCTCCAGCTTGCTGATGCCTTTGAGGCTGGCTTCGTACGCGATCACGCTGTGGGCGAAGCCGACGCCGAGGTTGCGCAGTACGGTGGAGTCGGTCAGGTCGCGCTGCCAGCGGGAGATCGGCAGCTTGCTCGCCAGGTGCTGGAACAGTGCGTTGGCGATGCCCAGGTTGCCTTCGGAGTTTTCGAAGTCGATCGGGTTGACCTTGTGCGGCATGGTCGACGAACCGATTTCGCCAGCGATGGTGCGCTGTTTGAAATAACCCAGGGAGATGTAGCCCCAGATGTCGCGGTCGAAGTCGATCAGGATGGTGTTGAAGCGCGCGATCGCGTCAAACAGCTCGGCAATGTAGTCGTGCGGTTCGATCTGCGTGGTGTACGGGTTGAAGCCCAGGCCCAGCTCGTCTTCGATGAAGGCGCGGGCGTTGGCTTCCCAGTCGATCTCAGGGTAGGCCGACAGGTGAGCGTTGTAGTTGCCCACGGCGCCGTTGATCTTGCCCAGCAGCGGCACGGCAGCGACTTGAGCGATCTGGCGCTCCAGGCGGTACACCACGTTCGCCAGTTCTTTGCCCAGGGTGGTCGGCGAGGCCGGCTGACCGTGGGTGCGCGACAGCATCGGCACGTCGGCGAAGCGGATGGCCAGTTCGCGGATGGCGTTGGCGGTCTGGCGCATCAGCGGCAGCATCACGTCATCACGGCCTTCGCGCAGCATCAGGGCGTGGGACAGGTTGTTGATGTCCTCGCTGGTGCAGGCAAAGTGGATGAACTCGCTGACCTTGGCCAGTTCCGGCAGCTTGGCCGCTTGCTCCTTGAGCAGGTACTCAATGGCTTTGACGTCGTGGTTGGTGGTGCGCTCGATCTCTTTGACGCGGTCGGCGTGCTCCAGAGAGAAGTTTTCCGCCAGGGTGTTGAGCACAGCATTGGCTTCGGCGGAGAACGCCGGCACTTCGCTGATGGCAGGGTGAGCGGCCAGGCGCTGGAGCCAGCGCACTTCAACCAGGACGCGGGCACGGATCAGGCCGTACTCGCTGAAAATTGGGCGCAGGGCCTGGGTTTTGCCGGCGTAGCGGCCGTCAACAGGGGAAACCGCAGTGAGCGAAGAGAGCTGCATGGGGTGTTCTCGGACAGTCGGGCAACGAAATGGGGCGCGTATCATACATGAAAAAATCCGCCGGTCCGTCGCCAACTGACCGGCGTATTACGCGTATTGCTAAGTTCGGTGCTGTCGATGCGGGTTATTCGTTACGCATCAATGGGTAAAGCTCTTTGAGCAATTTGCGACGGCTGACCACCAACTGCCAGCGGTGACCGCCCAATTGCCGCCACAGGCGCGCAGAGCGGATGCCGGCCAGCAGCAGGGCACGAATTTTCGAGGCGTTGCTCGGTTGTTGCAGGTTGCGCATGTCGCCGTGCACCTGGATGCGTTGGCGCAGGGTGCTCAGGGTGTCCTGATACAGCGCGCCGCAGGCGGCGATCACGTTTTCGTGGGCCGGGCCGAAGTGTTCGACCTGGGACTGAATCTGCGGCAGACGCTTGCCGATCACCTCGAGCATGTCCTCGCGCTTGGCCAGTTGGCGCTCAAGGCCGAGCATCGCCAGGGCATAGCGCAGCGGCTCGCGCTGCAGGGCGCTCGGATCACGCTCGAGGGCGCCGATCAGGGCGCGGTAGCCTTCACGCAGGTTGATGTCGTCGCCGCCATAGACTTCCAGGGTGTCCTTGGGGTCGCGGATCAGCAGGCTGCCGAGCATGCAGGTCAGGCCGGCTTCGTTGGTCTGGCCGGACTTGGCAATCCTGTCCACCAGCACAGCGGCAAGAAACACGCCGCCCAGTGCTGTCAGTTGCTCCTGAATCGGGTTCATAGGGCCTGGCCCTTGCTCGTCCACGGCTCGGCAACTTCAATCACGCCGCCGCCGAGGCAGATTTCGCCGTCATAGAACACCACGGACTGGCCCGGAGTCACCGCGCGTTGCGGATCGTCGAAGGTCGCGCGATAACCGCTGGCGGTTTTTTCCAGGGTGCAGGGCTGGTCGCTCTGGCGATAGCGCACTTTGGCGGTCAGCTTGCGTGGCTCGGTCAGGTCGATCGGGTTGACCCAGTAGATGTCCGAAGCGAGCAGGGCGCGGGAGAACAGCCACGGGTGATCATTGCCCTGGCCAACGATCAGCTCGTTGTGTTCCAGGTCCTTGATCAGCACGTACCACGGCTCGTCGCTGGCGTCTTTCAGGCCGCCGATGCCCAGGCCCTGACGCTGGCCGATGGTGTGATACATCAGGCCGTGGTGGCGGCCGATGATTTCACCTTCGGTGGTCTTGATCTCGCCCGGTTGCGCCGGCAGGTACTGCTTGAGGAAGTCGCTGAAGCGGCGCTCGCCGATAAAGCAGATCCCGGTGGAATCCTTTTTCTTCGCGGTCGCCAGTTCGTACTTCTCGGCAATCGCGCGCACCTGTGGTTTTTCCAGTTCGCCGACCGGGAACAGGGTCTTGGCGATCTGTTCACCGCCGACGGCGTGCAGGAAGTAGCTCTGGTCCTTGTTCGGGTCCAGGCCCTTGAGCAGTTCGGTGCGGCCGTCGATGTCGCGGCGACGCACGTAGTGGCCGGTGGCGATCAGGTCGGCGCCCAGCACCATGGCGTAGTCGAGGAACGCCTTGAACTTGATTTCGCGGTTGCACAGGATGTCCGGGTTCGGCGTGCGTCCGGCCTTGTATTCGGCGAGGAAATGCTCGAACACGTTGTCCCAGTACTCGGCGGCGAAGTTGGCGGTGTGCAGCTTGATGCCAATCTTGTCGCACACGGCCTGGGCGTCCGCCAGGTCATCCATGGCGGTGCAGTATTCCGTTCCATCGTCTTCTTCCCAGTTCTTCATGAACAGGCCTTCCACCTCATAACCCTGCTCGATCAGCAGGAGGGCGGAAACGGAAGAGTCCACGCCGCCGGACATGCCGACAATGACGCGCTTCTTTTGTGTGTCAGAAGGGGCTGGATCACGCATAGGGATTCAATGAGTGTCTTGAAAAAGGACGCGATTCTAACAGGCTGGAGCCTGCATGGCTAAAGAGAAGGACGGATCAATTCGAGGCCGAAGTGATTGCCTGCCAGATAGTCGTCGATGCAGCGGATGATCAGCTCGCTGCGCCAGTTGTCGCGCTGCTCGATTAATTCTTCGCGGGTCAACCACTTGGCGCCGACGATGCCGTCGTCCAGTTGATAGTCCGGGCGATGTTTCAGTGCTTTGGCGATGAAGCACACCCGCTGGTAGGTCACGCCGTTGCTCGGTGCGGTGTACAGGTAAATGCCCAGTACGCCGGTGGGTTCGACGTCCCAGCCGGTTTCCTCGAGGGTTTCGCGCACGGCGGCTTCGGTGAGGGTTTCATGCGGGTCAAGGTGGCCGGCGGGCTGGTTGAGCACCACGCGCCCGTGCTTGAGTTCCTCGACCATCAGGAAGCGGCAGTTGTCTTCGACGATGGTGGCGACGGTGATGTGGGGTTTCCAGTCCATAAAATGCCCTCGATGTTGAAATGTGATCCCTGTAGGAGCCGGCTTGCTGGCGATAGCGGCGTATCAGTCAACGAAGATATGAATGATAAACCGCTATCGCCAGCAAGCCGGCTCCTACAGGGTTTTGTGTCGATTTACAAAAGGCACAAACACAAACCCCGGCACAGGGCCGGGGTTTGTGATGTTCCCTTACAACCTTAAACCAGCGCAGCAACCGCCGCGTTGAAGGTTGCGCTTGGGCGCATGGCCTTGCTGATCAGCTCGGCGTCGGCGTGGTAGTAACCGCCGATGTCCACTGGCTTGCCCTGTACGGCGTTGAGTTCGGCAACGATGGTCGCCTCGTTCTCGGTCAGGGTCTTGGCCAGGGTCGCGAACTGCGCTTGCAGTGCAGAGTCTTCGGTCTGGGCAGCCAGGGCCTGGGCCCAGTACAGCGCCAGGTAGAAGTGGCTGCCGCGGTTGTCGATGTTGCCGACTTTGCGCGATGGCGACTTGTTGTTGTCCAGGAACTGGCCGGTGGCCTGGTCCAGGGTCTTGGCCAGAACCAGCGCCTTGGGATTGTCGTAGGTCACGCCCAGGTGTTCCAGGGATGCGGCCAGGGCGAGGAATTCACCCAGCGAATCCCAGCGCAGGAAGTTTTCTTCCAGCAGCTGCTGAACGTGTTTCGGAGCCGAACCGCCGGCGCCGGTTTCGAACAGGCCACCGCCGTTCATCAGCGGCACGATCGACAGCATCTTGGCGCTGGTGCCCAGTTCCATGATCGGGAACAGGTCGGTCAGGTAGTCGCGCAGTACGTTGCCGGTTACCGAGATGGTGTCTTTACCGTCGCGGGTACGCTGCAGGGTGTACTTCATGGCGTCGACAGGCGACATGATCTGGATGTCCAGACCGGCAGTGTCGTGATCCTTCAGGTAGGCCTGAACTTTCTCGATCACCACGCCGTCGTGGGCGCGCATCGGGTCCAGCCAGAAAATCGCTGGAGTGCTGCTGGCGCGAGCACGGTTGACGGCCAGTTTGACCCAGTCCTGGATCGGCGCGTCTTTGGTCTGGCACATGCGGAAGATGTCGCCGGCTTCGACCGACTGCTCCAGCAGCAGGTTGCCCTTGCTGTCGGTGACGCGAACAACGCCGTCAGCCTTGATCTGGAACGTCTTGTCGTGGGAGCCGTACTCTTCGGCTTTTTTCGCCATCAGGCCGACGTTCGGCACGCTGCCCATGGTGGTCGGATCGAACGCGCCGTTGGCTTTGCAGTCTTCGATCACGGCCTGGTAGATGGTGGCGTAGCAGCGATCCGGGATCACGGCCTTGGTATCGTGCAGCAGGCCGTCGGTGCCCCACATCTTGCCGGAGTCACGGATCATCGCCGGCATCGAGGCGTCGACGATCACGTCGCTCGGCACGTGCAGGTTGGTGATGCCTTTGTCGGAATTGACCATCGCAAGCGATGGGCGAACGGCGTAGACCGCCTGGATGTCAGCTTCGATCGCAGCTTGCTGCTCGGCAGGCAAGGCCTTGATGCGAGCGTACAGGTCGCCGATGCCGTTGTTCAGGTTGAAGCCGATCTGTGCCAGCACGTCTGCGTGCTTGGCCAGTGCGTCTTTATAGAACTCGGCAACGATCTGGCCGAACATGATCGGGTCGGAGACCTTCATCATGGTGGCTTTCAGGTGAACCGAAAGCAGCACGCCTTGTGCCTTGGCGCTTTCGATTTCAGCGGCGATGAAAGCGCGCAGGGCGTTTTTGCTCATCACGGCGCAATCGAGGATCTCGCCAGCTTGAACGCTGGTCTTTTCTTTCAGGACGGTAGCGGTACCGTCTTGAGCGATCAGTTCGATTTTCACGGCGTCAGCGGCGTCGATCAGGGCGGCTTTTTCGCTGCCGTAGAAATCGCCGGTGCTCATGTGCGCGACGTGGGACTTGGAGTCCTTGGCCCAGGCGCCCATTTTGTGCGGGTGCTTGCGTGCGTAGTTCTTGACCGACAGCGGAGCGCGGCGGTCGGAGTTGCCTTCGCGCAGAACCGGGTTCACGGCGCTGCCCTTGATCTTGTCGTAGCGCGCCTTGGCTTCTTTGTCCGCGTCGCTGGTGACGGTCTCAGGGTAGTCCGGCAGTGCATAGCCCTGAGCTTGCAGCTCTTTGATCGCGGCTTGCAGTTGTGGGACCGAAGCGCTGATGTTCGGCAGCTTGATGATGTTGGCTTCAGGCGTAACGGCCAGGGCGCCCAGTTCGGCGAGGTGGTCGGCTACGGCTTTGTCACCCAGTTGCTCGGGGAAGCTGGCCAGGATGCGCCCTGCAAGAGAGATATCGCGGGTTTCAACGGCGATATCAGCCGAGGCGGTGAACGCCTCTACGATAGGCAACAGTGAATAGGTGGCGAGGGCAGGAGCTTCGTCGGTGAAGGTATAGATGATCTTCGAGCGGGTGGGCATATTCGGATTAACTCTCTCTTCTTTGCTAAAGCGTGCGCAGAAACTCGAGGGCGCCGGGTAAGCGCGTTCGTTCAAAGTCATCCATGAGCCGAATATCGAGGTTTCGTTGCTGTGATGTTGGGTGCATCAGTAGGGTGTCAAGTAGCCGGGCTGCGGTAACAGATCGACTTAACTGGCGGAAACACTCGTCGTAGAGCTGTTCAACCTGACGTGACCCTTTAGTCAGCGGCGGCATTATACATAGGTAGCTGGCAATCTGCCGATGGTTCATACGCAACGAAAGTCGTCCATTGGTCTAAAGGTCGCAGGGGCGAGCAGGGCGTATGGTCATTCGTCGTGCTTGAGTTTGGCGTTTTTCCCTTTGCTTTCAGGCTTGTAGCTCGCGAGTTTCGGGGCTTTGCGGCAGATGGACGGAACATAGGGTTTGCGCGCCGATTCAACTGGGTTACGCTCGAACCAAGCCAGATGTTCAATCCAATCAATGGAGTTCAGCATGGGTTACAAGAAGATTCAGGTTCCAGCCGTCGGCGACAAAATCACCGTCAATGCAGACCATTCTCTCAATGTTCCTAATAACCCGATCATCCCCTTCATCGAAGGCGACGGCATTGGTGTCGACATCAGCCCGGTCATGATCAAGGTTGTCGATGCTGCTGTTAAGAAGGCTTACGGTGGCGAGCGCAAGATTTCCTGGATGGAAGTGTACGCCGGGGAAAAAGCGACTCAGGTCTACGATCAGGACACCTGGCTGCCTCAGGAAACCCTGGATGCGGTCAAGGATTACGTGGTTTCCATCAAGGGCCCGCTGACCACTCCGGTCGGTGGCGGCATCCGTTCGCTGAACGTGGCCCTGCGCCAGCAACTCGACCTGTACGTCTGCCTGCGCCCGGTGCGCTGGTTCGAAGGCGTGCCTAGCCCGGTCAAGAAGCCAGGCGACGTCGACATGACGATCTTCCGCGAGAACTCCGAAGACATCTACGCCGGCATCGAGTGGAAGGCCGGCACGCCGGAAGCCACCAAGGTCATCAAGTTCCTGAAAGAAGAAATGGGCGTTACCAAGATCCGTTTCGACGAGAACTGCGGTATCGGCGTCAAGCCGGTGTCCCTGCAAGGCACCAAGCGTCTGGCGCGCAAGGCCCTGCAATATGTGGTCGACAATGATCGCGATTCGCTGACCATCGTGCACAAAGGCAACATCATGAAGTTCACCGAAGGTGCCTTCAAGGAATGGGCCTACGAAGTGGCGGCTGAAGAGTTCGGCGCGACCCTGCTTGACGGCGGTCCGTGGATGCAGTTCAAGAACCCTAAAACCGGCAAGAACGTCATCGTCAAGGATGCCATCGCCGACGCCATGCTCCAGCAGATCCTGCTGCGCCCGGCCGAGTACGATGTGATCGCGACCCTGAACCTGAACGGCGACTACCTGTCCGACGCCCTGGCGGCGGAAGTGGGCGGTATCGGTATCGCGCCAGGCGCCAACCTGTCGGACACCGTGGCCATGTTCGAAGCTACCCACGGTACGGCACCGAAGTACGCCGGCAAGGACCAGGTCAACCCGGGTTCGCTGATCCTGTCCGCTGAAATGATGCTGCGTCACATGGGCTGGACCGAAGCGGCCGACCTGATCATCAAGGGCACCAACGGCGCGATTTCCGCCAAGACCGTGACCTACGACTTCGAACGCCTGATGGATGGCGCGAAGCTGGTGTCGTCTTCCGGTTTCGGTGACGCGCTGATTTCGCACATGTAAGAAACTGCAGGCACACAAAAACCGCCTGATTCAAGAAGTTGAGTCAGGCGGTTTTTTTAATGACTGGAAAACGCTGTGGTGTTAAGCCGAAACTGTCTGTTCAGCAACGGGTGACGTGGTTGCCGTGGTGTCCACCGGATTGGTGATGTTGACCGCGTGCAGACCCTTGGGGCCCTGGATAATCTCGAATACGACGGCTTGCCCGGCTTTCAGGGTTTTATAACCATCCATTTTAATGGCCGAGTAGTGGGCAAACAGATCTTCTGTCTTGCCGTCCTCGATGATGAAACCGTAACCCTTGGCATTGTTGAACCACTTTACCTTGCCGACAGCCATACCCAACTCCCTCTGCAACAGACTCCATCACTGGAGTATCATCCAGTACATCCGCAGTCGAATCTGAAAATAAGATTGACTCCGCGGACCTTTTTTACCCACTGTGGGCTCTATTGGTTGTAACACCCTTTTGCCGATAGTCAAGCTGACCCGGCACTCGGAGTTGAAATCGCTGATAGCCGCCCCCACCACTGTATTTGCACAACTGACGAACCTTTCTTTCCATGCATGCAATCAGCCAGATTCGACTAACATTCAATCAGGATCATCCTGATTCACACGACGACGATTCCGCAGGCATTGCTGTTCAGGAAGCAAAGCCTGCACTTCAGGCGCCGCCGATGTACAAGGTGGTTTTGTTCAATGATGACTACACACCGATGGATTTCGTCGTCGAAGTGCTCGAGGTGTTTTTTAACCTGAATCGCGAGCTGGCGACCAAGGTCATGCTGGCCGTCCATACAGAAGGGCGGGCAGTATGTGGAGTGTTTACCCGCGACATCGCTGAGACCAAGGCTATGCAGGTCAACCAGTACGCCAGGGAAAGCCAGCATCCGCTACTCTGTGAAATCGAGAAGGACGGTTAATCGCCGACCACTTGGGTATGAGGTGAAGCTATGTTAAACCGCGAGCTCGAAGTCACCCTCAATCTTGCCTTCAAGGAAGCCCGTTCGAAGCGTCATGAGTTCATGACCGTCGAACACCTCTTGCTGGCCCTATTGGACAATGAGGCTGCCGCCACCGTTCTGCGTGCGTGCGGCGCAAACCTCGACAAACTCAAGCATGACCTGCAGGAGTTCATCGACTCCACCACGCCATTGATTCCCGTTCATGACGAGGATCGTGAAACCCAGCCAACCCTGGGCTTCCAGCGTGTCCTGCAACGTGCTGTGTTTCACGTACAGAGCTCGGGCAAACGCGAAGTGACTGGCGCCAACGTGCTGGTCGCGATCTTCAGTGAGCAAGAGAGTCAGGCGGTGTTCCTGCTGAAGCAGCAGAGCGTTGCCCGTATAGATGTCGTCAACTACATCGCCCATGGCATTTCCAAGGTGCCGGGGCATGGCGATCACTCTGAAGGTGAGCAAGATATGCAGGACGACGAGGGCGGTGAGTCTTCTTCCTCGGGCAATCCCCTGGATGCGTATGCCAGCAACCTCAATGAACTCGCGCGCCAGGGTCGTATCGATCCGTTGGTAGGTCGTGAGCTGGAAGTCGAGCGCGTCGCGCAGATCCTGGCGCGTCGCCGCAAAAACAATCCTCTGCTGGTGGGCGAGGCGGGCGTGGGTAAAACCGCGATTGCCGAAGGCCTGGCCAAGCGCATTGTCGACAACCAGGTGCCGGACCTGCTGGCCAACAGCGTGGTTTACTCCCTTGACCTGGGTGCCTTGCTGGCCGGTACCAAGTACCGTGGCGATTTCGAGAAGCGCTTCAAGGCGTTGCTCAATGAGCTGAAAAAACGTCCGCAGGCGATCCTGTTCATCGACGAGATCCACACCATCATCGGTGCGGGTGCCGCGTCCGGTGGTGTCATGGATGCCTCGAACCTGCTCAAGCCACTGCTGTCGTCCGGTGATATCCGTTGCATCGGTTCGACCACCTTCCAGGAATTCCGCGGCATCTTCGAGAAGGACCGAGCCTTGGCCCGGCGCTTCCAGAAGGTCGATGTGTCGGAGCCTTCGGTGGAAGACACCATCGGCATTCTGCGCGGCCTGAAGGGGCGTTTCGAAAGCCATCACAATATCGAATACAGTGATGAAGCCCTGCGCGCGGCTGCCGAACTGGCTTCGCGCTACATCAATGACCGTCACATGCCGGACAAGGCGATCGACGTCATCGACGAAGCGGGTGCCTACCAGCGCCTGCAACCGGTCGAGAAGCGTGTGAAGCGCATCGAAGTGCCGCAAGTCGAGGACATCGTCGCGAAAATCGCGCGGATTCCGCCAAAACACGTCACCAGCTCCGACAAGGAACTGCTGCGTAACCTCGAGCGTGACTTGAAGCTGACCGTGTTTGGTCAGGATGCGGCGATCGACTCGCTGGCCACCGCGATCAAGCTGTCCCGTGCCGGCCTCAAGTCGCCTGACAAGCCTGTCGGTTCGTTCCTGTTCGCAGGGCCTACCGGTGTCGGTAAAACCGAAGCGGCGCGTCAGTTGGCCAAGGCGCTGGGTGTCGAGCTGATTCGCTTCGACATGTCCGAGTACATGGAGCGCCACACCGTATCGCGTCTGATCGGTGCGCCTCCGGGTTATGTCGGGTTCGATCAGGGCGGTCTGCTGACCGAAGCCATCACCAAGCAGCCACACTGCGTGCTGTTGCTCGATGAGATCGAGAAGGCGCATCCGGAAGTCTTCAACCTGCTCCTGCAGGTGATGGACCACGGTACGTTGACCGATAACAACGGGCGCAAGGCGGATTTCCGTAACGTGATCGTCATCATGACGACCAACGCCGGTGCCGAGACCGCAGCCCGCGCTTCGATCGGTTTCACTTATCAGGACCACTCGTCCGATGCGATGGAAGTGATCAAGAAGAGCTTCACGCCGGAATTCCGCAACCGTCTGGACACCATCATCCAGTTTGGTCGCCTCAGCCATGAGGTCATCAAGAGCGTGGTGGACAAGTTCCTTACCGAACTCCAGGCGCAGCTGGAAGACAAGCGTGTGTTGCTGGAAGTCACCGATGCGGCCCGCAGCTGGCTGGCCGAAGGTGGCTACGACGCGGCGATGGGTGCTCGCCCAATGGCTCGCCTGATCCAGGACAAGATCAAGCGTCCGCTGGCGGAGGAGATTCTCTTTGGCGAACTGGCCGAACATGGCGGTGTGGTACACATCGACATCAAGGACGGCGAACTGACCTTCGAGTTCGAAACCACGGCCGAAATGGCCTGACGTTCAGAGGCAAAACAAAAAGGCGCCGAGAGGCGCCTTTTTGCTATCTGCCAAAACACACCAAATCCCTGTGGGAGCGGGCTTGCCCGCGATGAGGTCGTCCCAGTCAGCATCTTTATTGGCTGACAGTCCGCTATCGCTGGCAAGCCAGCTCCCACAGGAGGGGGTGGTCGCCAAATCGCAAGCAAACAAAAACGCCCGGCATAAGCCGGGCGTCTTGTATTGACCTGATTAGCGGGCGCGGTAAGTAATGCGCCCTTTGCTCAAGTCATAGGGAGTCAGCTCTACGCGCACTTTGTCGCCGGTAAGAATACGGATGTAGTTCTTGCGCATCTTGCCGGAGATGTGCGCGGTTACGACGTGCCCATTTTCCAACTCCACACGAAACATGGTGTTGGGCAGGGTGTCGACGACAGTGCCTTCCATTTCGAAGCTGTCTTCTTTCGACATGCAGTAAAGCCCTCGGTGTCCAATGAATGGCCCGGTGCAACTGCGCCAGGCAAAAGCGGCGTGCATTGTGCCCGAAAAGTGGGGTTTAAGCCAAGGGGTTTAGGGCCGGCTCTAGTTTAGAACCACCCAGCGCTGATTAATCAGCAACTCAATGGGGCGATATTGAGTCTTGTAGCTCATCTTTTTGCAGTTTTTGATCCAGTAGCCGAGGTAGACCGCCTCCAGCCCCAGCCGTCGGGCCTCGCCGATCTGCCAGAGGATTGCGTAGCGCCCGAGGCTGCGACGCTCTTCGCAGGGTTCATAGAAGGTGTAGACCGCCGAAAGACCGTTCGGCAGCAAGTCGGTGACGGCGACGGCCAGCAGTCGGCCGTTCAGGCGGAACTCATAGAACCGTGAAAACGGCAGGTCCCGCACCAGGAAAGTCGAAAACTGGTCGCGACTGGGCGGGTACATATCGCCGTCGGCATGCCGTTGTTCGATATAGCGCTGGTAAAGATCGAAATACTCTTCGTTGAAACAGGGCTTGGCCGGGCGCACCTGCAAATCCGCGTTGCGCTTGAAGATGCGTTTCTGTTGCCGGTTGGGCGTGAACTGTCCCACGGGGATGCGCGCCGGAACGCACGCATTGCAATTCTGGCAATGCGGCCGGTAGAGATGATCGCCGCTGCGACGAAAACCCATCTCCGACAGGTCTGCATAGACATGCACATCCATGGGCTGGCTAGGGTCGAGGAACAGGGTTGTGGCCTGTTCCTCCGGCAGATAACTGCAAGAGTGCGGCTGAGTGGCATAGAACTTCAAACGCGCCAACTCGGTCATGATCAACCCTCGGGATAATGCTTTTGATTGGGGGCGTTCTCAGTTGATTTCACCGCCGCGTTGTCGCCTTAAAGCGAGCCAGGCAAGGCGCAGGCCGCTGGGAATGGTGTTCCCTTTCCAAGGCGTGCAACGCAGCCTGGCTCGCTTTAAGGCACAACCCGAAGGGCCGGGCCTGCTGTTGTGCAGGGCTGCGTTGCTCGAAGCTTATTTGGAATGACCAAACCACGCTTCTCGCGCCTTGCCCTGCACAACAGCAGACCCGGCGCGGCGGTGAAATCAACTGAGAACGCCCCCTAAGTGTAAGCCACGCGCGCAAATGTCGCTCAGCAAACCCAGGTGGCGGTGTTGGGTTGGTCCAGGTGCCTGGCCAAATAGTTGGCAAACTCGCGGCGGGGGATGGCCCGGGCACCCAGGCTGTGCAGGTGATCGGTGGGCATCTGGCAATCGATCAGCACAAAACCCGAGTCTTTCAGATTCCGGACCAATGTGGCAAAGCCGAATTTCGAGGCGTTGTCGGCGCGGCTGAACATGGACTCGCCGAAAAACAACTGGCCCATCGCCAGGCCATACAGCCCGCCGACCAGTTCGTCGCCGTCCCACACTTCCACCGAGTGCGCGTGACCACGTCGGTGCAGTTCGATGTAGGCATCCTGCATTGCCTCGGTGATCCAGGTGCCGTCGGCGTAATCCCGGGGTGCGGCGCAGGCGCGGATGACGGCGGCGAAGTCCTGGTCGAAGGTCACTTGATAGCGTTGCTGGCGCAGCAGTTTGTTCAGGCTGCGCGAGATGTGCAATTCGTCGGGAAACAAGACCGTGCGCGGGTCCGGAGACCACCACAGAATTGGCTGGCCTTCGGAAAACCATGGAAAGCAGCCGTGGCGATAAGCCGAGATCAGCCGATCGGCGGACAGATCACCGCCGGCAGCCAGAAGCCCGTTGGGGTCGCGCATGGCCTTTTCCAGCGGTGGGAAAAGCATGGTATTACGTTGTAACCAAGTCAGCATGGCATCCGGGCTTGCAGAAGGGGAGGGCAGTGGCGGGTGTGGGCCCGCCATAAGTTTGCCTTCAAACGGTGGGAATGTCGTCGAGGTATTTTTCCGCGTCCAGTGCCGCCATGCAGCCGGCCCCGGCAGACGTAACGGCCTGGCGATAAACGTGGTCGGCCACGTCGCCGGCGGCAAACACACCGGCAATCGCCGTGGCGGTGGCATCGCCTTCGCTACCGCCCCTGACCAGCAGATAGCCGTCGCGCATTTCCAGCTGGCCCGTGAACAGGTCGGTGTTGGGTTTATGGCCGATGGCGATAAACACCCCGGCCAGCGGCAGCTCCCGGGTTTCACCGGTTTGGCTGTCGCGCAGACGGGCGCCGGTCACGCCGCTGGCATCGCCAAGCACTTCGTCCAGGTTCTGGTTCCAGTGCAGGCGGATATTGCCGTTGGCGGCTTT
This sequence comes from Pseudomonas sp. S2_H10, assembly GCF_054668285.1. Lineage (NCBI taxonomy): Bacteria > Pseudomonadati > Pseudomonadota > Gammaproteobacteria > Pseudomonadales > Pseudomonadaceae > Pseudomonas > Pseudomonas sp. S2_H10. The sequence continues at coordinate 1,392,230 of NZ_CP162754.1, read as the reverse complement.
TTCGAAGAGTTTGTCCTGGAGGATCTTCTCCGAACGCAACTTGTCGCGACGATGCACCAGGTGCACTTCCTTGGCAATATTCGACAGGTACAAGGCTTCCTCGACCGCCGTATTGCCGCCGCCGACCACTGCAACCACCTGATTACGATAGAAAAATCCGTCACAGGTCGCACAGGCCGAAACCCCTTTGCCGGCAAACGCTTCTTCCGAGGGCAGGCCCAGGTATTGCGCAGAAGCGCCGGTGGCAATGATCAGTGCGTCGCAGGTGTAGGTGCCGCCATCGCCGATCAGTTCGAACGGCCGTTGTTGCAACTTGGCGGTATGGATGTGGTCGTAAACGATCTCGGTGGCAAAGCGTTCGGCGTGTTTTTGCATGCGATCCATCAGCACAGGTCCAGTCAGGCCTTCGACGTCGCCTGGCCAGTTATCCACTTCGACCGTGGTGGTGAGCTGGCCACCTGCCTGTATGCCGGTGATGACAACGGGCTTGAGGTTGGCGCGGGCGGCATAAACGGCTGCGCTGTAACCGGCAGGGCCGGAGCCCAGGATGATCAGGCGGGAATGCTTCGCTTCGCTCATAAAAACACCTCATAAGCCTTTGTCACAAAAGAGAATGCGTGCTCAAATTGAACAGCATGTCATGTGCTGTTGACTATGCTACACCCAAGGGTCTCAGGCATGGCGTCGTGCGCACAAACCCGTACAATGCCCTGCGTGTTACATATATTCAGTGCGCACCGTGTTTATAAAAACCGGGGCGCAGTGTTAAAAGTAGTCCCGGTTACACGTGTTAACTTTTTTACCTGCCTGGATTGGGCGGTTTTTTCGCAGTTTTTATAGACATTCACCAGATGGACGCGCCCATGGCGCAGGAAAAGAAGCGTTTTGAAGAAATCCACCGCAGCACCTAAACCAGCCGTCGTTCCGCTCTGGCGCCAGCACTTGCACTACCGACTCAAGGAAGGTGCGCTGATCGCCATCGGTGCCCTGTGCCTGTTCCTGATGATGGCCTTGTTGACCTATGGCAAGGATGATCCGGGCTGGAGCCATAACAGCAAGATCGACGACGTGCAGAACTTCGGCGGGCCAGCGGGCTCCTACAGCGCCGATATCCTGTTCATGGTGCTGGGTTACTTCGCCTACATCTTCCCGTTGCTGCTGGCGATCAAGGCGTACCAGATCTTCCGCCAGCGTCACGAACCCTGGCAGTGGAGCGGTTGGCTGTTCTCCTGGCGCCTGATCGGCCTGGTGTTCCTGGTGTTGTCCGGCGCCGCCCTGGCCCACATCCATTTCCATGCCGCGACCGGCCTGCCGGCCGGGGCGGGCGGTGCGCTGGGGGAAAGCCTCGGCGAACTGGCGAGGAACGCCCTGAACATCCAGGGCAGCACGCTGTTGTTCATCGCGTTGTTCCTGTTCGGCCTGACCGTGTTTACCGACCTGTCGTGGTTCAAGGTGATGGACATCACCGGCAAGATCACCCTCGACCTGTTCGAACTGTTCCAGGGCGCGGCCAATCGCTGGTGGGCGGCCCGTACCGAGCGAAAACAGCTGGTTGCCCAGTTGCGTGCAGTCGACGACCGTATGGATGAAGTGGTCGCGCCGAGCGTCACCGACAAGCGCGAGCAGGCCAAGGTCAAGGAGCGCCTGATCGAGCGTGAACAGGCGCTGAGCAAGCACATGTCAGAGCGCGAGAAGCAGGTGCCGCCGGTGATTGCGCCTGCACCGCCAAAACCCGCCGCACCGAGCAAACGCGTCGAAAAAGAGAAGCAGGCGCCGCTGTTCGTCGACAGCGCCGTGGAAGGCACCTTGCCGCCGATCTCGATTCTCGACCCGGCGGAAAAGAAACAGCTCAATTATTCGCCTGAATCCCTGGCTGCGGTCGGCCACCTGCTGGAAATCAAGCTCAAGGAATTTGGCGTCGAAGTCACCGTGGATTCGATCCATCCGGGTCCGGTGATTACCCGTTACGAAATCCAGCCCGCCGCTGGCGTCAAGGTCAGCCGTATCGCCAACCTGGCCAAGGACCTTGCGCGCTCCCTGGCCGTGACCAGCGTGCGCGTGGTGGAAGTGATTCCGGGCAAGACCACGGTCGGTATCGAGATTCCCAACGAAGACCGGCAGATCGTGCGTTTCTCCGAGGTGTTGTCGACCCCCGAGTACGACAACTTCAAGTCGCCGGTCACCCTGGCCCTGGGCCACGACATCGGCGGCAAGCCGGTCATCACCGACCTGGCGAAGATGCCGCACTTGCTGGTGGCCGGTACTACCGGTTCCGGTAAGTCGGTGGGCGTGAACGCGATGATCCTGTCGATCCTGTTCAAGTCCGGCCCGGAAGACGCCAAGCTGATCATGATCGACCCGAAGATGCTGGAATTGTCGATCTACGAAGGCATTCCGCACCTGCTGTGCCCGGTGGTCACCGACATGAAGGACGCCGCCAACGCCCTGCGCTGGAGCGTTGCCGAGATGGAGCGACGCTACAAGCTGATGGCCAAGATGGGCGTGCGAAACCTGTCGGGCTTCAACGCCAAGGTCAAGGAAGCCCAGGACGCCGGCACGCCGTTGAGCGATCCGCTGTACAAGCGCGAAAGCATCCACGACGAAGCGCCACTGCTGCAAAAGCTGCCGACCATCGTCGTGGTCGTGGACGAATTCGCCGACATGATGATGATCGTCGGCAAGAAGGTTGAAGAACTGATCGCCCGTATCGCCCAGAAGGCGCGTGCGGCCGGTATTCACTTGATCCTCGCGACCCAGCGTCCGTCGGTGGATGTGATCACCGGTCTGATCAAGGCCAACATCCCGACCCGCATGGCGTTCCAGGTATCGAGCAAGATCGACTCGCGGACCATCATCGACCAGGGCGGCGCCGAGCAACTGCTGGGCCACGGTGACATGCTCTACATGCCGCCGGGCACCAGCCTGCCGATTCGAGTTCACGGGGCTTTCGTGTCCGACGACGAGGTTCACCGCGTGGTGGAAGCCTGGAAGTTGCGTGGCGCGCCGGAATACAACGACGACATCCTCAATGGCGTCGAAGAGGCCGGTAGCGGCTTTGAAGGTAGCAGCGGTGGCGGCGACGGTGACGATCCCGAGGCCGATGCACTGTACGACGAAGCGGTGCAGTTCGTGCTGGAAAGCCGTCGCGCCTCCATTTCCGCGGTTCAGCGCAAGCTGAAGATCGGCTACAACCGCGCCGCGCGCATGATCGAAGCCATGGAAATGGCCGGGGTCGTGACGTCCATGAACACCAACGGTTCGCGTGAAGTCCTGGCTCCGGGCCCGGTGCGCGACTGACCGAGTATGAAAGGGGCGGTGCCATTGGCGCCGCCCGCACTCCCACGAATGTTATGAGGACTCCCATGCGTCTGATCCGCATGCTGTTGCTGCCGGTACTGGCCTTGACCACGCTCCAGGCTCACGCCGATGACAAGGACGTGGCGCGCCTGACCCAATTGCTGGAAAAATCCCAGACCCTGACCGCGCGTTTCTCGCAACTGACCCTGGATGGCACCGGCACCCAGTTGCAGGAAACCGCTGGCGAGATGTCCCTGCAGCGCCCGGGCCTGTTCTACTGGCACACCGATGCACCGGCCGAACAGACCATGATTTCCGACGGCAAGAAGGTCACCCTGTGGGACCCGGACCTGGAACAGGCCACCATCAAGAACCTCGACCAGCGCCTGACCCAGACGCCGGCCTTGCTGCTGTCCGGTGACGTGTCCAAGATCAGCCAGAGCTTCGACATCAGCGCCAAGGAAGCCGGTGGCGTGATCGACTTCACCTTGAAGCCGAAAACCAAGGACACCTTGTTCGACAGCCTGCGCCTGTCGTTCCGCAATGGTCTGGTCAATGACATGCAACTGATCGACAGCGTCGGCCAGCGCACTAATATCCTGTTCACCGGGGTGAAGGCCAACGAGCCGATCCCGGCGTCCAAGTTCAAGTTCGACATCCCCAAGGGTGCGGACGTGATCCAGGAGTAACACGCACAACCCTTGTAGGAGCCGGCTTGCTGGCGATGGCGGTTTGTCATTCAACATTAATGTCGACTGACCCACCATCGCCAGCAAGCCGGCTCCTACAGGGGGATGCGGTGTTCATAGCGAGGTTTTAAAAGTACGTGATGGACCTGTTTCGCAGCACCCCCATCGCCCAGCCCCTGGCCGCCCGTTTACGCGCGGCCAATCTGGACGAGTACGTCGGTCAGGAACACGTGCTCGCTCGCGGCAAGCCCTTGCGCGAAGCGCTGGAGCAGGGTGCCCTGCATTCGATGATTTTCTGGGGGCCGCCTGGCGTGGGCAAGACGACCCTGGCGCGATTGCTCGCCGAAGTCTCGGACGCGCACTTCGAAACGGTCTCGGCGGTGCTGGCCGGGGTCAAGGAGATCCGCCAGTCGGTGGAAATCGCCAAGCAGCAGGCCGCGCAGTACGGTCGCCGCACCATCCTGTTCGTCGATGAAGTGCATCGGTTCAACAAATCCCAGCAGGATGCGTTCCTGCCGTATGTCGAAGACGGCACGCTGATTTTCATCGGCGCGACCACGGAAAATCCTTCCTTCGAACTCAACAACGCCTTGCTCTCCCGTGCGCGCGTCTATGTGCTGAAAAGCCTCGACGAAACGGCGCTGCGCAAACTGGTGCAGCGCGCGCTGAGCGAAGAACGGGGCCTGGGCAAGCGCAACCTGAGCCTCAGCGACGAAGGCTTCCAGATGCTGCTGTCGGCCGCCGACGGTGATGGCCGACGCCTGCTCAATCTGCTGGAAAACGCCTCGGACCTGGCGGAAGACAACAGCGAAATCGGTACCGAGCTCCTGCAAAGCCTGCTCGGTGATACGCGCCGACGCTTCGACAAGGGCGGTGAAGCCTTCTACGACCAGATTTCCGCGCTGCATAAATCCGTGCGCGGCTCCAACCCCGACGGCGCGTTGTACTGGTTCGCGCGCATGATCGACGGCGGTTGCGACCCGCTGTACCTGGCACGCCGCGTAGTGCGCATGGCCAGCGAAGACATCGGCAACGCCGACCCGCGCGCCCTGAGCCTGTGCCTGGCTGCGTGGGAAGTGCAGGAGCGCCTGGGCAGCCCCGAAGGCGAATTGGCGGTGGCCCAGGCCATCACCTATCTGGCCTGCGCACCAAAAAGCAACGCGGTGTACATGGGCTTCAAGACCGCATTGCGCGCCGCCGCCGAACACGGCTCGCTGGAAGTGCCGCTGCACCTGCGCAATGCGCCGACCAAGCTGATGAAGCAGCTGGGCTACGGCGATGAATACCGTTATGCCCACGATGAGCCGGACGCCTATGCCGCCGGCGAAGACTATTTCCCGGAAGAACTCGACCCGATCCCGTTCTATCAACCGGTGCCCCGTGGCCTGGAGTTGAAAATCGGCGAGAAGCTCAATCACCTGGCAAAACTCGACCGTTTAAGCCCCCGGCAGCGGAGAAAATAGTGCTTCCACTGATCGTTGCGGTTTCCGTCGGCGGGATGGCCGGCACGCTGTTGCGCTTCGCCACGGGCAACTGGATCAACGCGAATTGGCCGCGGCACTTCTATACCGCGACGCTGGCCGTTAATATCGTGGGCTGTTTGCTGATCGGCGTTCTATACGGTCTGTTTTTGATACGCCCGGAGGTGCCCATCGAGGTGCGTGCCGGGTTGATCGTCGGCTTCCTCGGGGGGCTGACGACTTTTTCATCCTTTTCACTGGATACGGTGCGCCTGCTGGAAAGCGGGCAAGTGCTGCTGGCCCTGGGCTATGCGGCGCTCAGCGTATTCGGCGGGCTGCTTGCCACCTGGGCCGGCCTGTCCTTGACCAAACTTTGATAAACGAGAAACCGACATGCTCGATTCCAAACTGTTACGTAGCAACCTTCAGGACGTAGCGGACCGCCTGGCATCCCGTGGCTATACCCTGGATGTTGCGCGCATCGAAGCGCTGGAAGAACAGCGCAAGACCGTCCAGACCCGCACCGAAGCACTGCAGGCTGAACGTAATGCGCGTTCCAAATCCATCGGTCAGGCCAAGCAGCGCGGCGAAGACATCGCGCCGCTGATGGCGGACGTCGAGCGCATGGCGGGCGAATTGAGCGCCGGTAAAGTCGAACTGGACGCGATCCAGACCGATCTGGATTCGATCCTGCTGGGCATCCCCAACCTGCCGCACGAATCGGTACCGGTCGGCGAAGACGAAGACGGCAACGTCGAAGTGCGCCGTTGGGGCACCCCGACTGCCTTCGATTTCCCGGTTCAGGACCACGTGGCCCTGGGCGAGAAGTTCGGCTGGCTGGACTTCGAAACCGCCGCCAAGCTGTCCGGCGCCCGTTTCGCTCTGCTGCGCGGCCCGATCGCCCGTCTGCATCGCGCCCTGGCGCAGTTCATGATCAACCTGCACGTCACCGAGCACGGCTATGAAGAGGCCTACACGCCTTATCTGGTCCAGGCTCCGGCGCTGCAAGGCACCGGCCAGCTGCCGAAGTTCGAAGAAGACCTGTTCAAGATCGCGCGCGAAGGCGAGGCCGACCTGTACCTGATTCCGACCGCCGAAGTGTCGCTGACCAACATCGTCGCCGGTGAAATCGTCGATTCGAAACTGCTGCCGATCAAGTTCGTCGCCCACACGCCGTGCTTCCGCAGCGAAGCCGGTGCGTCGGGTCGTGACACCCGCGGGATGATCCGCCAGCACCAGTTCGACAAGGTCGAGATGGTGCAGATCGTCGAGCCGTCGCAGTCGATGGAAGCGCTGGAAGGCCTGACCGCCAACGCCGAGAAAGTCCTGCAACTGCTGGAGCTGCCTTACCGCACCCTGGCGCTGTGCACCGGCGACATGGGCTTCAGCGCGGTCAAGACCTACGACCTGGAAGTGTGGATCCCGAGCCAGGACAAGTACCGCGAGATCTCGTCGTGCTCCAACTGCGGCGACTTCCAGGCCCGTCGGATGCAAGCGCGCTTCCGCAACCCGGAAACCGGCAAGCCGGAACTGGTGCACACCCTGAACGGTTCCGGTCTTGCAGTCGGCCGTACCCTGGTGGCGGTGCTCGAGAACTATCAGCAGGCCGACGGTTCGATTCGCGTGCCGGACGTGCTGAAGCCGTACATGGGTGGCCTCGAGGTCATCGGCTAAATGAAATATCTGCCGCTGTTCCACAACCTTCGCGGCAGTCGTGTGTTGGTCGTCGGTGGGGGGGAGATCGCCTTGCGCAAATCCCGCCTGCTGGCCGATGCCGGTGCGCTGCTGCGGGTGGTTGCACCCGAAATCGAAGCGCAACTGCGCGAACTGGTTGCCGGCAGCGGTGGCGAGTGCCTGTTGCGTGGCTACGCCGAAACGGACCTGGACGGTTGCGGGCTGGTCATCGCCGCCACCGACGATGAAGCGCTGAACGCGCAAGTCTCCGCCGATGCCCATCGGCGTTGCGTGCCGGTCAACGTGGTGGACGCGCCGGCCCTGTGCAGCGTGATCTTCCCGGCGATCGTCGATCGTTCGCCCTTGATCATTGCCGTGTCCAGCGGCGGCGATGCGCCAGTGCTGGCGCGCTTGATCCGGGCCAAGATCGAAACCTGGATTCCTTCCACCTATGGTCAACTGGCCGGACTGGCTGCGCGCTTCCGTCATCAGGTCAAAGGCCTGTTTCCGGATGTGCAGCAGCGTCGGGCGTTCTGGGAGGATGTTTTCCAGGGCCCGGTTGCCGATCGGCAAATGGCCGGGCAGGGCGCTGAAGCCGAGCGTCTGCTGCAGGCGAAAATCGACGGCGAGGCGCCGGTCGCGACCGGTGAGGTCTATCTGGTGGGTGCAGGGCCGGGTGATCCCGATCTGCTGACGTTCAAGGCATTGCGTCTGATGCAGCAAGCCGACGTGGTGCTGTACGACCGCTTGGTCGCACCGGCGATCCTCGAACTGTGCCGCCGCGACGCCGAGCGGGTTTATGTCGGCAAGCGCCGGGCCGATCACGCGGTGCCGCAGGAGCAGATCAACCAGCAATTGGTGAACCTGGCCAAGCAAGGCAAGCGCGTGGTGCGATTGAAGGGCGGCGATCCGTTCATCTTCGGTCGTGGCGGTGAAGAGATCGAGGAACTGGCGGCCAATGGCATCCCGTTCCAGGTCGTGCCGGGGATCACGGCAGCCAGTGGTTGTGCAGCCTATGCCGGGATTCCGCTGACCCATCGCGATTACGCGCAGTCGGTGCGTTTCATCACCGGCCACCTCAAGGACGGCTCCAGCGATTTGCCATGGGCCGATCTGGTGGCCCCCGCGCAGACCCTGGTGTTCTACATGGGGCTGGTGGGCTTGCCGATCATCTGCGAACAGTTGATCAAGCACGGTCGCGGTGCAGATACCCCGGCGGCCTTGATCCAGCAGGGCACTACGGTCAACCAGCGAGTGTTTACCGGCACCCTGGCCGATTTGCCACGATTGGTGGCGGAGCATGAAGTGCATGCGCCGACATTGGTGATCGTCGGTGAAGTGGTGCAACTGCGCGAAAAACTGGCGTGGTTCGAAGGGGCTCAGGGGCAACTCTGAAACCCGGGTGTCCCCATCGCTGGCAAGCCAGCTCCCACAGATTTTGTGTTGAAGCTGCAGTCTTCAACATCACATGGATCACTGTGGGAGCTGGCTTGCCAGCGATGGGGCCTTCAAAACCTACGCAAATCTCAGGCCCTGCGCCAAACCCCTTTCCCGCTCAACCGCTCCCGATCATGGGGCGCGGTGAAATCCTGCTCTGGACCTTTTGGCACAATCCCGGTTGGATTGATGGTCTTGTGGCTGGCGTAGTAGTGATGCTTGATGTGGGTGAAATCCACCGTCTCGGCAATCCCCGGCCACTGATAAATCTCCCGCAGCCAGTTCGACAGGTTCGGATAATCGGCAATGCGCCGCAGGTTGCACTTGAAGTGCCCGAAGTACACCGCATCGAAGCGAATCAGCGTGGTGAACAGGCGGATGTCCGCTTCGGTCAGGTATTCGCCGGTCAGGTAACGGTTGGCGTCCAGCACCTGCTCCAGTCGGTCCAGCTCTGCAAACACATCATCGAAAGCTTCTTCATAAGCTTGTTGCGAGGTGGCAAAACCGGCGCGGTATACGCCGTTGTTCACCGCCGGATAGATCCGCTCGTTCAGCGCATCGATCTCACTGCGCAGCGGGGCCGGGTAGAAGTCCAGGTCATTGCCGGTCAAATCATCGAAGGCGCTGTTGAACATGCGGATGATTTCCGCCGATTCGTTGTTGACGATGCGCTTCTGCTGTTTGTCCCAGAGCACCGGCACGGTGACGCGGCCGGTGTAGTCGGCGGTGTCGGCGGTGTAGCGCTGGTGCATGAATGCGAAGCCGTCGAGCTTGTCGCCGGTAGAGCCGAGGGTTTTGTCGAAGGTCCAGCCGTTTTCCAGCATCAGCCAACTGACCACCGACACATCGATCAGGCTTTCCAGACCTTTGAGTTTGCGCAGGATCAGCGTGCGATGGGCCCACGGACAAGCCAGGGACACGTACAGGTGATAGCGACCAGGCTCGGCTGCAAAACCGCCGACACCGCTCGGGCCGGGTTGGCCGTCAGCCGTAACCCAGTTGCGACGTTGCGCCTGTTCACGCTGGAACGCGCCGTCCTTGCTGCTTTCGTACCACTTGTCCTGCCAGCGGCCATCCACTAACAAACCCATGTTCAAGACTCCAGAAGGCAATAATCGTTGGAGTCGAGTCTATTCCGATGAGTTCGAACAAAAAGCGCAAAGATCGGGCGTGAATGATCGGTTAAATCGATTTATCCCGCGCAGCCCAGTATTTTTCAGCGGTTTCGAACGCCTGCTCGCGGGTCTGGCCGAGGCCACGCAAGGCCAGCGCCATGGTGGAGATCAAGGCCATTTGCGGGTAGCTGTCGACCACTTCGCCACGCCATACGGCTTTCAGGTGTTCTGGCTCGAGGGATGCCGGTTTGACGTGGCGCTGGCTCGACAGTTGCGGCCATTCCTCATCCCAGCTGACGCCACCCGTGGTGCCGTACAGGTGACTGTCGGCGTCCGGGTTGATCTCGATTTCGCCGCCATCGCCCTTGATCACGATGGCGGTATCACCCAGCAGTCCGCTGGCATCGCGATGCACGGCCTGATAGCCAGGGTGGAAAATGCTCTGCAGGCCGCAACGCGCACCCAGCGGGTTGAGAATCCGCGTCAGCGAATGGATCGGCGAGCGCAGCCCCAGGGTGTTGCGCAGGTCGATCATCCGTTGCAGCTGTGGCGCCCAGTCCACCAGCGGCATGAACGCCAGGCCGCCGTTGTCCAGTGCCGCGCCGACTTGCTGCCAGTTGCGGCACAGCGGGATGTTCAATTCGCCCAGCAATTGCTCGCTGTACAGTCGACCCGCCGTGTGGGCGCCGCCGCCGTGCATGAAGATCCGCACGCCGTTCTGCGCCAGGCACTTGGCCGCCAACAGATACCACGGCAGATGACGCTTCTTGCCGGCATAGGTCGGCCAATCCAGATCTACCGCCATTGCCGGAGGATTCAGGCGTTCGCGCAAGGCCTCGGTGAAGCCGGCCATTTCCTCGGCGCTTTCTTCCTTGTGCCGCAACAGCATCAGGAACGCGCCGAGCTGGGTTTCCTCGACCTTTTCGTCGAGCACCATGCCCATGGCTTCGCGGGCCTCGACCCGAGTCAGGTCGCGGGCGCCGCGTTTGCCTTTGCCAAGGATCCGCACGAACTGGGCGAACGGATGCTCGGCGGGCGTTTCGAGTGTCAGTGCTGGATAGTCGGTCATAGGCAATTCGTCGGTTTGGGCAGGCCCGCCAGTTTCGCGGCGAGTTTGGCGGGGGTGCCTTTGAACAGTCGGTTCAGGTGCAGGCTGTTGCCTTTTTCCGGGCCGAGTTTCAATGCGGTGTATTTGATCAGTGGGCGGGTGGCCGGGGACAGCTGGAATTCGGCGTAGAAACTGCGCAGCAGTTCGAGGACTTCCCAGTGTTCGGGCGTCAACTCGATGTCTTCGGCCGCCGCCAGGGCACTGGCCACATCGGCCGACCAGTCGCTCAGTTCGACGAGGAAACCGTCCTTGTCCAGCTCGATGGCGCGGGCGCCGACCGTCAATGCATTCATAGCCAGCTGTTGACCTTGTCGTAGTGAATCGACAGTTCGACGAAGGCCGGGTAGTCGATGGCGCGGGCCCAGTCTGGAACCGCCAGCGCCCGGGCCCGGGCATCTTCGTCGAGGACGAACAGGTTCAGGCCACGTGCGCTGAGCGCAGTGAAGGGGGCGGTGCCTGGCTGCAACGCATAGGCCGCATCACCGCACAGCAGCAAGCCGTCGTTGGCGCCGATCACGCGCAGGCAACTGGTCAGGCGTTCGTCGGCGAACGGGGAATGAGACAACACATGCAAAGTCGACATCAGAGGGTGATCACCTGGTCGTAACGGTCAATGAGGGCGGTGATTTCGTCGGTGGCCAGCACTTGGGCTTCCTGCAGCGACAGGCCACTTGGGTCGAGGCCGCGTTGGGTGATGCTGTCGGCGCAGGCGAACAGTTCCTCGACACCGAACATCGGCAGGGCCTGCAGGTTGGCGCTGAGGTCTTTCTGCTGCAAGGCCTTGGCATTCTGGCTGGCGGCCAGCTGGAACACGCCGTCGTCGAGAAACAACAGGCCGATCGGCAGGTCGAAGGCGCCGCCGGCCAGCACGATGTCCAGCGCTTCGCGCGCGCCCGGGCCGGACCATGGCGACTGGCGGCTGATGATCAACAGGGATTTGGCCATGTCATGCGCCTCCAAAACAGATCAGGCGGTCGGCATCCTGCGCGGCGTCATGCAACTGGCCGAGTCCGGACAATTCCCACGGCGCGCCGACGGCAACGGCCTCACGCTGATAGCGCCTGGCTTCTTCTTCGTTCAACACGCCACGACGCAGGGCGGCGGCGATGCACACCACGCCATCGAGTCGATGGTCGCTGACAAAGGTGCGCCATTGTTTGGGCAAGTCCAGTTCATCCTGGGGCGTGACCACGCTGGCGGACGCGTTGTAGACACCGTCCTGATAGAAAAACAGCCGGACAATCTCATGCCCGCCGGCCAGCGCCGCTTGGGCGAACAGCAAGGCGCGGCGCGAGGAGGGCGCGTGGGCGGCGGAAAACACGGCGATGGCGAACTTCATGACGGACTCGATCAGCGAAACTGCGGCCATGATAAAGCTTTATCGGCGGGGCGGCTAAAGTGATGTTGTCTGGACGGGCCTCATCGCGGGCAAGCCCGCTCCCACAGTGATCTATGCCATGCCAACGATTGCGGTATGACCACAAAACCTGTGGGAGCTGGCTTGCCAGCGATAGCGGCCGAACAGGCGATGCAAGTCTCAGCCCGGCATATACCCCAGCTGCCAGCGCCGCGGGATCTTCAACGACAACACCCCGAGCGCGGCAGCCAGCAGGCCACTGGCAAACAATGCCTTGAGCCCCAGGTGATGTTCCAGCACGGCACCGAGTACCGCGCCGGCGAACATGCCGGTCCAGGGGATCAGTTGCACGCGCCAGCCGCTGCGGCGCTCGCCGAGCATCCAGCGGCCCAGTCCGCGGCCGAAACGCGACAGGGCTCCGGTGACGTAAGTCAGGCCCACCGGCAGGCCGTTCACTTGTTCCACCGCGGCGTTGAGCATGCCCATTGCAATGATCGCCGCCAGCAGGGCTGGCAGCTGCGCGTCAAAAGGCCAGGCCGCGGCGGCACACAGCAGGGCGGCGATGCACAGCAACAAGGGCAGGGCCCGACGGCCACCCAGGCGGCTGACGATAATGCCCAGCGCGTTGCCGACGATGAAGGTAGCGACGAGGATCACCAGGCGCAGGGTCAAGCCAAGGTCGCCAGTGCTGATGGCGACCGCCATCCGGGTGGTATTGCCGCTCATGAACGAGACGAAGTCACCGCTGGCCATGAAGCCGATGGCGTCGGTCATGCCGGCGAGTACCGAGAGCATGGCCACCAGGCCCAGGCCAATGCGTCCGCGCCATTTCTGCGTGTGCAGATGACCGGGGCTGGCGTGGGTCCTGGTGGTGTTGGGCAGCATCGGTGATGGTATCCCTGAATGTGCTTAGGGTTTTATCCCATACAACTCGCAATATTCCAGCCAGTCCATGCCGGCCATTTCCGCCACTTCCCGGTGCACTTCAAGGCGCTGGGCTTCGTAGTCTGCGGCCGTGGCCGCCGTCAGTTGCAGAGTGAGCTCCCAGGCGAACAGTCCGAGGCGCTCGGCTTCGGCTTCGAAGGCCTCATGCAAGCGTTCGTCACGGTACTGTGCCTGGGTTTCTCCCTTGGCCTGGGCCAGCAACGGGTTGAGATTGTCGAGGTCGTGGCGCAACTCGGGGCGTTCGTCGAGAAAACGCTTCAGTGCCTGCTCATGCTGCTGGTCGGTTGCCGCCATGGTCACTCCTTGATTGGGGATTACGAATTCTGCTGCTTGCTGGCCTTGGCCGCTGCCGCCAGGCATTCGAGGGCGAACTGTTCGGTGTAGGTCATCTGGATCGGCGTGGTATCGCCTTTGACGGTTCTTTCGCCGTCGAGGATGTACTTGATCCGTTTTTCGGTGACACCGATTCGCTTGGCGATCCAGGACGGCGTCTGGCCGATCTGGCTGATCAGCTTGTCGGCGTATTCGGTGGTCGGTTTGTAGAACTCGGCGTTGGGTGTCATCAGGTTTCCAGTCATGGGTGCGATGCGGTGCGATAGGCGCGACAGGGTGCGCGAATCGTCGCGCCATGTCGCGGTATAAATGAAGTAAAGCAGAACGATACCGGCTGCCGGGATGATAAAGTCCGCTTTTTCCTGATGAGTGTATGCAATGCGAATTCTGATGGTGGCGCTGGCCGTGACTGTGCTGGCGGGATGTGCGGGCTCGGCGATGAACGATGCCCGCACCAAGGCCCCGTACAAGACCCTGAACTCGGAAAAACCGGCAAAAGACGTCGCCCAGTGCATACAGTTTTCCTGGCAGGACGAGTCCGTGTTCGGCGTCGATGCGGCGGCCTATCTGCAACCGGGCGAGAAGGGCGGCACCACCGTTTATACCCGTTCGGCAGAGTCGTTCGTGGACGTGACCACCGATGCCTCGGGGACGGTGTTGAGCTACTACGCACAGCAGGATGATTTCGTCGCCAAGCGCCGGCTGGCGGCGCTGGCGACTTGCCTGTGATCTGAGGGCTTGTTGCATTACCCCTGTGGGAGCGAGCCTGCTCGCGAAGACGTAGTGTCAGTCGCTATCAATGTTGGCTGATATACCGCTTTCGCGAGCAGGCTCGCTCCCACATTGGTTTGTGTGCTGGTCAGTAATTCAGGCGCTTCTGAAAAAAGAAGTGCTTGTGCCCCGGCGGATAGTCGGCAATGTGCCCGATCTCGCTGTACCCGCACTTCTTGTAGAACTCCGGCGCCTGGAATTCAAAGGTGTCGAGCCACAGCCCGACGCAGCGCCGTTCCCGCGCCAGGTCCTCGGCCATCTGCATCAGCTTCGAACCCAGCCCCTGTCCCCGCGCCTGCTCCGGCACCACCAGCAAATCGATGTACAGCCACTGGTAAAACAACCGGCCATGCAGGCCGCCGAGGATCTCGTCGTTGTCGTCGCGCACCAGCAAGGCGACGTGCTCGGGCACGTTACCTTCGGCCTTCGAGCCGTTGTACGCGCGCAATGGCCTGAGGATGGCCTGGCGTTGTTCTTCCGTGGGGTTTTGCGTCAGTTCGATACGCAGGTTCATGGCTATATCCCTATGGCATTGAAGCCGAAGCCTATCCCGGTCGCAGCGAATGTTCCATCCCCGGAAAAGTTGAACCGTGGCCAACGCGCGGCTGTCATTGCTTAAGACGCGTCACTCCGGAACGCAGCTGATGAGGACAACGCCCTGTGAACATCTTTGAAGCCTTGCGCGAAAGCCATGAACGCCAACGGACTTACGCCAAGGCGCTGATCCATACCAGCGGCGATACGCCTGAGCGGGTCGAGGCGTACAAGCAACTCAAGTCCGAGCTGCAGGCTCATGAAACGGCCGAAGAGCGGCACTTCTACATCCCTCTGATGGAGTTCGACAACGGTGTCGACCTCAGCCGCCATGCCATCTCCGAACATCACGAAATGGACGAAATGATGGAGGAACTGGACGGCACCGAGATGTCCAGCCCGGCCTGGCTGGCGACCGCGAAGAAGCTCTCGGAAAAGGTGCATCACCACCTCGAGGAAGAGGAGCAGAAGTTCTTCCAGATGGCCGGCAAACTGCTCGACGACAAGCAGAAAGAGACGCTGGCCGGGCAATATGAGAAGGAGTACAAGGCGCAGCTTGCCTGAGGGGCAACCCTGCTGGAACACCATCAAAAGCCTGGCAGGCGTGCCGTGCCGGGCCTTTGCCAACCCTCCAGTGTGAGCAGCAGCTCCTTGGCCTCCAACCCCCCGGCAAACCCGGTCAACTGGCCTGACATACCGATCACCCGGTGACACGGCGCCACGATCGAAATCGGATTCTTGCCGTTCGCCGCGCCCACCGCCCTGACCGCCGCCGGGTTGCCGATCTGCTCGGCGATCTGGCTGTAGCTGCGGGTCTCGCCGAACGGGATGGTCAGCAGCGCCGCCCAGACCTTCTGCTGAAATGGTGTGCCGGCAAAATCCAGCTCCAGGTCGAAACGATCCCGGGTGCCGGAAAAATATTCGCGCAACTGCGCAGCCGTGCGCACCAGGATCGGATTGTCCGGCGCCTCGCTCATCGGGCCGAGGCGCACCCGTCCGGGTTTGTCGTTTTCCCAGAGGATGGCCGCCAGTCGCGAACCGTTCGCCACCAGCTTCAACTGGCCGACCGGGGATGCCACGGTGATGCAGGTATAAGTCATGCCATGGCTCGCGGGAAATTGCTGAACAAGCGTTAAGGATACTGTCTCGACGGGGAGGCGCAATACGTATTCCCGACCATACTTGCCTACTGCTTTTGATGCGTTCCCCTGTTCAATAACAAGAAGAGACCGACTCATGAAGTACGAACCTTTTGCCAAATCGCTGATTGCGACCGCATTGGCGCTCAGCTGTCTGACTGCCCATGCCGCCTCCGTGGCCCCGGCGACGGGCGAAAACGGCATGGTGGTGACGGCCCAGCACCTGGCCAGCCATGTCGGCGTGGATGTGCTCAAGAACGGCGGCAACGCCGTGGATGCGGCGGTCGCGGTCGGCTATGCGCTGGCGGTGGTCTATCCCGCGGCCGGCAACCTCGGCGGCGGCGGTTTCATGACCATTCAACTGGCGGACGGGCGCAAGACCTTCCTCGACTTCCGCGAAAAAGCGCCGCTGGCCGCCACCGCCAACATGTACCTGGACAAGGAGGGCAACGTCGTTCCCGATCTGAGTACCCGTGGCCACCTGGCCGTGGGTGTACCCGGCACTGTTTCGGGCATGGAACTGGCGCTGTCCAAGTACGGCACCAAGCCGCGCAAGGAAATCATTGCCCCGGCGATCAAGCTGGCCGAAGACGGTTTCGTGCTGGAGCAGGGTGATGTCGATCTGCTGGACTACGCCACCGACGTGTTCAAGAAGGACATCAAGGATTCCGGCTCGATCTTCCTCAGCAACGGCGAGCCGATGCAGGTCGGCCAGAAGCTGGTGCAAAAGGACCTGAGCAAGACCCTTCGGGAAATCTCCGAGAAGGGCGCCGACGGTTTCTATAAAGGTTGGGTGGCCGATGCCATCGTCACCTCCAGCCAGGCCAACAAGGGCATCATCACCCAGGCTGACCTCGACAAATACAAGACCCGCGAACTGGCGCCCATCGAGTGTGACTACCGTGGCTACCACGTGGTCTCGGCACCGCCTCCGAGCTCCGGTGGCGTGGTGATCTGCGAGATCATGAACATCCTCGAAGGCTATCCGATGAAGGATCTGGGCTACCACTCGGCCCAGGGCATGCATTATCAGATCGAGGCGATGCGCCACGCCTACGTGGACCGCAACAGCTACCTGGGCGACCCGGATTTCGTGAAGAACCCGATTGCCCACCTGCTGGATAAAAACTACGCGACCAAGCTGCGCGACGCGATCAATCCGCAAAAAGCCGCCGTATCCAGTGAGCTCAAGCCAGGCGTGGCGCCCCATGAAGGCAACAACACCACGCATTACTCCATCGTCGACAAATGGGGCAACGCGGTATCGGTCACCTACACCCTCAACGACTGGTTCGGCGCCGGCGTGATGGCGAGCAAGACCGGGGTCATCCTCAACGATGAAATGGACGACTTCACCTCGAAAATCGGCGTGCCGAACATGTACGGCCTGGTGCAGGGCGAGGCCAATGCCATCGCCCCCGGCAAGGCGCCGCTGTCGTCCATGAGCCCGACCATCGTCACCAAGGACGGCAAAGTGGTGATGGTGGTCGGTACTCCGGGTGGCAGCCGCATCATCACCGCAACCTTGCTGACCATGCTCAACGTGATCGACTACGGCATGAACATCCAGGAAGCGGTGGATGCGCCACGGTTCCATCAGCAATGGCTGCCGGAGGAAACCAACCTGGAGGCCTTCACCACCAGCCCGGACACGGTGAAAATCCTCGAAAGCTGGGGCCACAAGTTCGCCGGTCCCCAGGACGCCAACCACCTGGCGGCGATCCTGGTCGGCGCGCCATCCCTGGGTGGCAAGCCGGTCGGCAAAAACCGCTTCTACGGGGCGAACGACCCACGGCGCAATACCGGGTTGTCGCTGGGTTATTGAGGGTTGTGTCCGGCGGGGGACGGGCTTATGTTCGTCCCCTGATCCATCGACAAATCAAGGAAGGAAATCATGACCGCAGCATTGTTAATCATCGACGTCCAGCAGGCTTTGTGCTCCGGGGAGTACGAATGCTTCGAGATTGGACGGGTCATCAACACCATCAATGATCTTTCTGCCCGGGCGCGCAAGGCGGGAGTGCCCGTGGTGCTGATCCAGCATGAAGAAGCGGGCAGTCCGCTGGCGCATGGCGCTGCCGGCTGGCAACTGGCCGAAGGGCTGGAAACTTCACCCAAGGATCATCGCGTGGGCAAGACCACCGGGGATTCGTTCTACCAGACCAACCTGCAAAAACTGTTGCCGAAAGAGGACTTCGAACGCCTGGTGATCTGCGGCCTGCAGACCGACTATTGCGTCAACGCCACCGTGCGCCAGGCCCTGAAACTGGGCTACGACGTGGTGCTGGCGGGCGACGCGCATTCCACCGTCGACAACGGCAACCTGACCGCCGAAGACATCATCGCCGAGCACAACAAGGACCTGGCGCACCTGACCGGGTCCGTGGCTCGGATCGACGTAGAGCCGGCCAAGGACATCCACTTCTGAAACCAGCACATCCCCCCTGTGGGAGCACATTCAACATTGATATCGGCTGACCTACCGCCATCGAGGGCAAGCCCGCTCCCACAGGGGTTGGTGGGTGTATGCAAAATCCGCGAACGACCGGGATTACTGTGGGAGCGGGCTTGCCCGCGATGGCGTCCTTACAGCCAGCATCAATTTCGGACCCCCCACCGCAGGCGGCACCACGCCGCCCAGCACCAGCCGGGTAATGGTCGCCGCCGCATTGGCGTAATCCTCATCCTGTGGCGTCTCGCATCCGGTGATGCGCGCCATCTGCCAACCCAGGTTGGTATAGGTCCGGGTCGCCGACCAGATGAACAGCATCAGGTGCTGCGGGTCGACGGGGGTGATCAGGCCCCGATCGATCCAGCCGCGCAGGCATTCGACATTGCGCCGGGCCTCGGCGTACAGCAGGTCGCGGCATTCCTCGGGCAACTGTTTGCCCCCCAGCAGCAACTCGCCGCTGAACACCTTGGCAATGTGCGGATGCTCCCGGGCGATGCGGATACGGGCGCTGATGTAGGCCTGCAACCCTGCTACCGGGTCGTCGCTCTCGCGCAGCACCGCTGACGCATCCAGCAACGGCTGGACGAAGCCGAGCAGCACCTGGGCGTAGAGGTTCTCCTTGGTCTGGAAGTAGTAATACAGATTGGCTTTTGGCACCCCGGCACGCAATGCGATGTCGCGGGTTTGCGTGCCGTCGAAGCCTTTGGCGGCGAACTCGGCGCTGGCGGCCTCCAGAATGAGGTGCAGATTGTGCTGGCGAATACGGCTCATGGGGCGATCTGTGAAAAACAAGTATCGCAATATACAAAACTATATAGCGGTTGAGCCAGCGTTGAACGCAGCGCTCGGTGATGACTGGCCTACGCCGGTCCGAAAATCTCGATCAGTTCGTTCAGGAACGCACTCACCAGATCCTTCTGACGCGACGAATGCCGCACCGCCGCATGAAAACGAACCTCATAACGCAGCAGCTCCGGGTTCAGCGGGTGCAACTGGCCCAGCTGTTCATGCCGGGTCGCGTAGTGCTGCGGCAGAAACCCCAGGTGCTGGCCGGACAGGATCAGCAGGGCCGCGCCGTCCATGCTGTCGGTGAGTACGGTCAGGCGCTCGATCGACGTGGGCGCCGGCATTTCCGGCAGCGGATGGCTCGGCCAGACCCAGTCGAACCCGCTGACATCTTCGCGGGTCAGCGCGCCGACCTGGTCGAACAGCGGATGCGAAGGCGCGCAATAGGCAATCTGGGTTTCCGGGAACAGCGGGAAGTAATCGATGTTGGGCAAGCGGTGCCAGAAGTAACCGATGGCCAGGTCGATATGGCCGTTGATGATTTTTTCTTCCAGCAGCGACGACGACAGTTCGGTGAAATGGAAGTACAGCCCCTCGTGCCGCGCCCGCAAACGAGCAATGGCCTGGCCGATTTTCTTGTTCGCCACCGGATCGATTTGCCCCAGCAGGCCGATGTTGATGCTGCCCGAGACTTTGCGATTGATGTGCTGCACCTCGACCCGAAAACCCTCGGCCGCGGCCAGCAAGCGCCGAGCCGCGTCGATGAACTGCGTGCCTTTGGGCGTTACCGAAAACCCGCCGCGCCCGCGTTCGCACAGACGGAAACCGACCCGGGCTTCCAGCGTCGCCAGTTGTGCGCTGATGGTGGGTTGCGTGGTGTTGAGGGCGGTTTGCGCCGCCGAGATACCGCCCGCTTCGACGACGGTCAGAAATACCCGGATCAGACGCAGATCCAGCTCCGTTACAGTTCCCAGCATGGGGGCTCCCGATTCTCGCTTACATAGATGCCGATCTATGTGAACAGTGTGCCTGCGATATTTTATTGCCCGGACTCACGCCCTACATTGCCGTGAAACCAGCGTCATCGTCAGCTTTTTATGGAGTTTCACCCGATCCGGACGTCGTAGCGAGCGCTGTGCCCACAAAAACAACAAACAACAGCATAGGAACAATCGTATGTCAGGTTCCCCAGTGTCTGCGCACGCCACCGAGGCGAGCGGCGGGTTGGCCATCGAAGGCCACTCCATCGATTACATTCCGGAAAACGAACGCCACGCCAAACTCAGCAGCCAGGGCCCGTTCTGGTTCCTCGGCAATTTCCACTTCTTCACCATTTCCATCGGCTTTGTCGGCCCGAGCCTGGGCTTGTCGGCGCTGTGGACCATGCTGGCCGGTGCGCTGGGTATCATGTTCGGCACCATCTTCATGGCGTTCCATGGCTCCCAGGGCCCGGAAATGGGCCTGCCGCAGATGATCCAGTCCCGCGCCCAGTTCGGCTATCGCGGGGTGATCCTCGCATTGATGGCGACGATGTTTGTGTTCGTCGGCTTCAACGTGGTCAACATCTCGCTGATCATGAACGGCCTTGAGCATGTGTTCGGCATCGACCCGACCATCGTCGCCGTGTCCGTGGTGCTGGTTGGCGCGCTGTTGTCGATCTACGGCCACGACCTGATGCACAAGGCCTTCAAGTGGGCCCTGCTGGCGACCTTGCCGCTGTACGCCCTGGTGACCATCGCCCTGATGTTCGGCGCAGGTTCCGAAGGCGTCACCCCGGCTACCGACCTGGGCTTCAACTGGGTGGCCTTCGCCACGCTGTTCGCCATCGGCGCCAGCTACAACATTTCCTATGCACCCTACGTGTCCGACTATTCCCGTTACCTGCCGAAAAACACCAGTCGGGCGAAACTGATCGCGGCGGTGTTTATCGGCGCTTCGTTGTCCGGAAGCTGGATGATCGGCCTCGGCGCCTGGCTGGCCCAGGAGCTGAAGGCGGCGGATGCGCTGGTGGCGTTGAACCAGGTCGGCTCCTCGATGGTGCCGGGGCTGGGCAATCTGCTGGTGATCGTCTCGGTGGCGGGTTTCCTGCCGATCATCGCGCTCAATACCTACAGCGCCATGCTGACGCTGCTGACCGGTGTCGACTCGATCAAGAAAATCACCCCGACGCCCCGCGCCCGGGTGCTGTCGATCAGTGTGATCAGCGCCATCTTGTTGACCTGCGTGCTGTCGATCAAAGGTGACGGCATCGCGCTGTTGAACACCTTCCTGGTGCTGTTGCTGTACTTCCTCGTGCCGTGGACCGCCGTCAACCTGGTGGACTACTTCTTCGTGCGCAAGGGCCGTTATGCGATCCCGCATTTCTTCACGCCGAAGGGCATCTATGGCGCCTGGCAATTTCGCGGCATCGTTTCGTACCTGATCGGCTTCGCCGCGATGGTGCCGTTCTTCTACATCTTCGATGCCGCCGCCGGCAAAGAGGTGTTCGTCGGGCCGCTGGCGCGAGTGCTCGAAGGCGTAGACATCGCCTGGCTGGTGGGCCTGGTGGTGGCGGGGCTGACCTATTACCTGCTCAGTCGCTCGATCGATCTGGCCGCCGAACGCCGGGTGATCGATGCGCTGAGCGAAAGCGACATCGTCGCCATGACCCATTCATCTGCGGAGGCAGGACGTTGAGCAGCGTTAAAAATACCGTGGTCGCCTGTTGCCAACTGGCACCGAAAATCGGCGACCTGGCCTACAACCGCACGCTCACCGAACGCGCGATTCGCCAGGTGGCCTTGCAGGGCGCGCAGGTCGTGGTGTTGCCCGAACTGGTGCAGAGCGGCTATCTGTTTGCCGACCGCTCTGAAGCGCTGAGCCTGGCGGAAACCGCTGACGGTCCGACCTTGCAACTGTGGCAGGCCCTGGCCCGTGAGTTGAACCTGGTGATAGTCGGCGGTTTCTGCGAGCGCCTGCCCGGTGACGAGCTGGCCAACAGCGCGGCGATGATCGACGCCAATGGCCTGCGCGCGGTGTACCGCAAGGCGCATCTGTGGGACGCCGAGAAGGACATCTTCACGCCCGGCGATGCGCCGCCGCCCGTGGTCGAAACGCTGCATGGACGGCTCGGCATGCTGATTTGCTACGACCTGGAGTTCCCCGAGTGGGTGCGTCTTCCGGCGCTGGCCGGGGCCGATCTGCTGTGCGCGCCGGTCAACTGGCCCGATGGCCCGCGGCCACAAACCGAGCGCCCGGCCGAAGTGCTGCGGGTGCAGGCCAATGCCTCGGTCAACCGCATGTTCATCGCCGCCTGTGACCGCTATGGCCATGAGCGCGGTGTCGGCTGGGTGCAGGGTTCGGTCATCGTCGATGCCGACGGCTACCCGCTGGCCGGGCCGGCGGAGCAGGGCGGCGAGCAGATGTTGCTGGCCACGCTGAACCTCGCCGAGGCGCGCAACAAACGCATCAGCGCGCGCAATGACCTGCATCTCGACCGCAGGCCGCAGTTATACGGTTGAGTGGTTGTTTGTAACTGCTGATGTCACGGCGAACTGGACGCCCTTCCCGGCGCTATGGCATCGTCCCGGCAACAGACCATGCAGTGAACGGGATCGCCATGATGGAGGAGGGAAGCAAACTCGACGACAACAGCTCGCTGGCCACGCTGAAGGCGTTCAATCATTGCGTATTGCACCTGGGGCGGCTGGCGCGCGAGAGCGGGGCGTCGCGGTTCATCGTCGATGGTCTGCAGGCATTCGGTCAATTGGTGCCCTTCGCCTCTGCCTGGTGGGGCGAAATGTCTGCACCAGGTCCTGAGGTGCCCATGCAAAGCTGGATGCATGGCAGCATCAATCTTCCTGAGTCCTTTGCCGCCGACTGGCATCCAGTGGCGGCCAACGATCAGTTCTCCTACGCCACGCTCAATCATCCCGGTGAAGTGGTGCGCGACAAGGGTTTCACCGACCCTTGCGAGGCAGTCAACGATTTCGCCCGGCGCTACGATCTCTATCACTTGATGAGCATCACCTACGAATTGCCCGAAAGCGGCCTGATGTTTTTCGTCTGCCTCTACCGGGGGGAGGCTGAGCAGGCGTTCGAGGAGAACGAAGCCGAGCTGTTCCTGGCGTTCTGCGATCACCTGTTCCAGCTGTGGCGGTTCCAGGTGCAGGACATGATTCGCTTCGACAGCGAAAACGCCGCGAGTGATTTTGGCGTCGCGCGCATGGACGGCAGTCTGCTCTATGTGGGGGCCAGGTTGTGCGTCGCCATCCAGCGCGAACTGCCCGGCTGGGGCGGTTCCACGCTGCCACCGGAGGTGATCGCGCAATTGTCCAAGGCTCCCTGCGTGATCCGTCTGGGCCGCTGCGCCCTGACCCTGAGCCCCAACGCCGAACACGTCATCCTGTCCCTCGAAGCACC
Source organism: Pseudomonas sp. S2_H10 (assembly GCF_054668285.1). Classification (NCBI taxonomy): domain Bacteria; kingdom Pseudomonadati; phylum Pseudomonadota; class Gammaproteobacteria; order Pseudomonadales; family Pseudomonadaceae; genus Pseudomonas; species Pseudomonas sp. S2_H10. Next base: position 1,368,732 of record NZ_CP162754.1, on the reverse strand, counting down.
CTCGGGCGGCGACGGCCTGGCCCCTCGGGAGCGCACGGCGGCGATGCTGTTCGCCGCCGGCCACTCCTACAAGGAGATCGCCCGGATGCTCGCCTTGAGCCCGTCTACCGTGCGCACCTACCTGCGCAATTGCTACTTGCAGCTCGGGGTGAAAAGCAAGGTGGAACTGGGCTCTGTCCTGCGTTCGCCGGGCGCGCTGACGGAGCCCGTGCGCCGGGATTAATCCCAGTCGTTTCAATTATTTGCCTTACCCCTCCTCATTTGCAGAGGTCCATTCGAACGCTGCGCCCTATAGGGTAGGCCCTGTCTATCAGGGGCTGGCGCAGTCGCTTCGGGCCGCTTCAAAACAATAAGAACAGGGGTGAGGCATTTGAGACTTTCCAGGCTTTTTGTCGCCATGGCGGCGACCACGACATTTTCCGCCATGGCGTTGGCGGCGACACCCGCCGACACGGTCATGCGCAATGGCTACGTGTACACGGTCGATGGCCAGAATTCCGTGCAGCAGGCCATCGCCATTTCGGGCGGCAAGATCGTCTACGTCGGCAGCGATGCCGGGGTCGACGGCTACATCGGCAAGCAGACACAACTGATCGACCTGGCCGGGCGCATGCTGATGCCGGGCTTCGTCGATGCGCACATGCACCCGGGGGATGGCGGTCGCGCCATGACCTTGTGCGATCTGAAATACCAGACCATGACCCGCGCGCAGTTTCAGGCAAGCATCCAGGCCTGCCTCGATGCTGAAAAGGACAAGGGCCCGGACGTATGGCTGGAAGTCGGCAGCTGGGACCGCATGGGCATGACCGGGCTCGACGGCGATGCCGACAAATCGACCCTGGACGCGCTCAAGACCAAGCGTCCGATCCAGGTGCGCTCCACCGACTTCCACACCGTGCTGACCAACTCCCGCGGCCTGGAACTGGCCGGCATCAACAAGAACACCGTCGACCCCGAAGACGGCAAATACCGCCGCGACAGCGCCGGCAACCCGAACGGTATCTGTGAAGACGGCGCCGCCGAATCGCTGGCCGCCGTGGTGCCGCCGGCGACCGACGCGGAAAAACTCAACCAGATGCGCGCGGCCCTCGACGCCATGCGCCAGCAAGGCATCACCAGTTTCTTCGATGCGCTGGCGGGGCCGGAAAACGGCAAGGCCTTCACCAGCCTGCAAAAGTCCGGCGAACTGAGCGCCCGGGCCTTGCTCGCGATCAAGCTGGACCCGGCCGCCGCGGCTGCCGACCCGGTGAAAACCATCGCCGAGGCCAAGGCCCTGGCCAGCACCTACGACCAGGGCGACGTGAAGGTCGCGCCGGGCGTGAGCATGCGCCACGTCAAACTGTTCATGGACGGCATCATCAATGCCCCGGCGGACACCGGCGCCATGTTGACCCCGTACCTGCACAACAGCGGCACCGACAAGGCGCCGCAGTGGACGCCGGGCAAGAACCTGGGCGAGCTGTACTTCCCGCCGCAGGTGCTCAACCCGCTGGTGCTGCAAGCTGTCAAGGCCGGTCTCGATCCGCACCTGCACGCCACCGGCGAGCGCGCGGTGCGCGATGCACTGGACAGCGTCGCCTATGTGCGCAAAGAACTGCCCGGTACGGATTTCCGCCCGGCCATCGCGCACGCCGAGTCAGTCGACCCTGTCGATTACGCACGTTTCAAGGCGCTGGACGTCACCGCCACCATGTCGTTCCAGTGGGCGCAGCAGGCCCCGTCCACCATCGACGGTACCAGCGATCACCTCGGTGCCGAGCGATTCGAGCGCATGGAGCCTTCCGGCAGCATCGCCCATGCCGGCGGCCGAGTGGCGTTCGGCAGCGATTGGCCGGTCGATCCCCTTGACGAGTTCCTGGCGCTGAAAGTCGGTGTCACCCGTTCCGGCGACCCGACCAATCCGCACAGCTATGGGCCCAAATATGCCGGGCGTCTCAACGCCGATCCGGCCCTGTCGCGAGCCGAAGTGCTGCGCAGCATCACCCTGAGCGCCGCCGAACAGCTGAAGCTGGAGGCGGTGCTGGGCTCGGTCGAAGTCGGCAAGTTCGCTGACCTGATCGTGCTCGACAAGAACTTCATGCAGGTGCCCGAGGAGGAACTGGCCCGCAACGACGTACTGCTGACGCTGGTCGGCGGCAAAGTCGTGTGGGCCAAGGCGCCGTTCCTCGGGCTTGCGCCAAACGTGGTTTCCCAGACTGTTACTTCCCGTTCCGCCCAATAAAAACCAGAGAGCGTTCCGATGCGATTGATTCCAAACCTGTTGGCCGCCGCGCTGGCCTTGTCTTCGGTGCAGGCGATGGCCGCCGCCGACCTGGTGTTGTTCAACGGCAAGGTCTTTACCGCCGAACCCGGCCAGGCGCTGGTGCAGGCTGTTGCGGTGCAAGACGGCAAGATTCTTAAAGTGGGCAGCGATGCCGAAATAAATGCCCTGGCCGATGCCAAGACCCAGCGCATCGACCTGGCGGGCAAGGTGCTGATGCCAGGCATGATCGACACCCACAGCCATCCGGTGGTGGGCGCGTTCGACAGCATGAAGGCCAACCTGCTGGACGAGGTCAAACCCTTGCCGGAACTCGAGCAATGGCTGATCGAAGAGGACAAGGCCGGGCGTGCCCGGGCCGGTGATGTGATCAGCGTGGCCGGGGTCAGCTCGGCTTACTGGGAAAAAAGCCGTGAACTGGGCAAGGTGTTCAACCAGGGCCGCTGGGCCGATCAGCCGATCGTCTTCAGTGGCATCGATGGCCACACCGGTTGGGCCAACAACGCGATGCTCAAGCGTCTGAACATCGACGCGGCGTTGGTCAAGAGCCTGCCGGAGAAAGAACGCGGCTACATCGGCCATGAAGCGGACTTCACCCCTAACGGCTACTTTGCCGAATCCCGCTGGGACGTGGTGCGCAACGGTATTCCGGCGCCCAGCCCGGAGGCCATGCTCAAGGCCGCGCGTGAGGCGGTGAGAGTCAACAATCAATACGGCGTCACCGCCTGGATGGACGCGGCGGCGAACGGCGGCAGTGAAGATTCGCTGTTCGATTTCCATGCCACCGCGGAAAGTGTCGGCGTGCTGCCGCTGTACAAGGAACTGGCGCAGAACGGCGAACTCAGTGCCCACGTTGCAGCGTTGATGGTCACCAACCCGAAGAGCAAACCTGCCGACCTGGAGGTGATCGCCACGGTGATGAAGCAGTTCGAGGGCGTGCCGAACCTGACGTTCCCCGGCATCAAGGTGTTCGTCGACGGCATTCTCGAATACCCGGGGCAGACCGCTGCGGTCATCGTGCCGTACAAGAACAGCCACAAGGACGGGCAACTGCTGACCGACCCGGCGCACTTCGGTGAGCTGGTGGTGGCGGCGGAAAAACGCGGCTGGATCGTGCACATGCATGCCGTCGGCGACCGCGCGGTACGTGAAGCGCTCAATGGCGTGGCGTATGCGCGCAAGCTCAGCCCGACGCCTGTACCCCACAGCGTCGCGCACCTGCAACTGGTCAATCCCAAGGAGTTTCCACGCTTCAAGGAGCTGGGCGTGATCGCCTCGATGCAATTGCTGTGGGCCACCGGTGAGTCCTACACCGTCGAACTGGTCAAGCCTTACATCAGCGCCTTTGCCTACGGTTACCAGTATCCCGCGCGGTCCCTGCATAACGCCGGCGCGACGATTGCCGGTGGCAGCGACTGGCCGGTGTCCAGTCCGAATCCGTTCAACGCCATTGCCCAGGCCAGTACGCGCAAAGGTCCGTTGGGCGTACTCAATGCCAAGGAAAGCATCGACCGCCAGACCATGTTCTACGCCTACACCCTCAACGCCGCGAAAACCCTGCGCCTGGACAAGCAGATCGGTTCGCTGGCACCGGGCAAGCAGGCTGACCTGATCATCCTCGACCGCGATGTGTTCAAGGTCAGCGATGACGACCTGTTCGAAACCAAAGTCCTGAACACCTTCTTCGCCGGCAAGCAGGTGTACGCCCCCGCGTCCTGACCTGCGCAAAACCCGACACATGCACAAAACTGCCAGCCCCTCGTAACGCGAGGGGCACGGCATCGCCATGCCTGAAATTCCTCCGTACGCCATAACAACAAGAGAACTGTATGAACGCACTTTCAGCATTGACCCTCGCCGCGCTGGCACTGGCCCCCCTGACCAGCCACGCCCTGGCCCTCAACGATGACTTCAGCCTGGACATGACCCTGGGCGTCGTCAGCGACTACCGCACCCGGGGCATCTCGCAAACTCTCGGCGATCCGGCGGTGCAGGGCGGCGCAACGCTGCTGCACAGCAGTGGCCTGTACATCGGCGCCTGGACCTCCAACGTGGATTTCGGCGGCGGCTTCGATACCCGGCAGGAGCTTGAGTACTACGCGGGTTATTACTGGCAGGCGACGGACGCGATCAGCCTGGACCTGGGCTACATCAAGTACGACTACCCGAAGAATTCCGAATTCAACCTCAGCGAGGCGTACGCCGTTCTCGACCTGTACGGCGTGAAACTGGGTGCCTATTACTCCAAGGACACGCCGAACTTCTTCGGCGAGGACCAGGACACCCTCTACACCTACCTGGGCTACAAAATCAATCTGCCGGCCGAAGTCGGCCTCGACCTGCGCTTTGGCCGCAACGATGTGAATGACCCCGCGTTCTGGTCCGCCAGTGGCGATAACCGTGAGTCTTACTACGAATGGGAAGCCAAGCTGACCCGCGACTTCGTCGGCGTGACCTGGGGCCTGAGCTACGTCGACACCGACTTGTCGAAAAGCGAGTGCAGCAGTTGGTACGGCTATGACGACCTGTGCTCGGCGACCGTTGTAGCCAGCGCCACCAAGGCCTTCTAAGTTCAACCTCGACAACAAAAACAGTTCCTCAAAGGAAACACCGTCATGAGTGCGCAACGCAGTCCCCTGGTCGAGACCCGCTCGATCGATTTCATTCCCGAGGCTGAGCGACACGGCAGTCTCTACAGCCAGTTCACCCTGTGGCTCGGCGCCAACCTGCAAATCACCGCCATCGTCACCGGCGCCCTCGCCGTGGTACTGGGCGGCGATGTGTTCTGGTCGCTGATCGGCTTGTTGATCGGGCAGGTATTGGGCGGCGCCGTGGTGGCGCTGCACGCGGCGCAAGGGCCGAAGCTCGGCTTGCCGCAGATGATCTCCAGTCGCGTGCAGTTCGGGGTGTATGGCGCGGCGATCCCGATTGTCCTTGTGTGCCTGATGTACCTGGGTTTCAGCGCCACCGGCGCGGTGTTGTCGGGGCAAGCGATCGCGCAGTTGATCAGTGTCAGCGACAGCACCGGCATCCTGATTTTCGCGGCGAGCATCGCGTTCCTGACGATCTTCGGTTATCGGGTGATTCACCTGGTCGGACGGGTGGCCAGCGTGCTGGGCATCATCGCCTTCGCCTACCTGTTCACCCGGTTGATGACCCTCAACGACATCGGCCTGCTGCTCGATAACCGTCATTTCAGCTGGAGCACATTCCTGTTGGCGGTGTCGCTCTCGGCGTCCTGGCAGATCGCTTTCGGTCCTTATGTGGCGGACTACTCGCGTTACCTGCCGAGCAAGACTTCGTCGTGGAAAACCTTCGCCGCCGTCGGTCTCGGCACAGTGCTGGGGGCCCAGGCTTCGATGGTGCTGGGGGTGTTTGCCGCCGCATTGGCCGGAGCGAATTTCCGTGGGCATGAAGTGGCGACCATTGTCGGCCTGGGCAGCAGCGGGGTGATCGCGTCCTTGCTGTACCTGAGCATCGTGTTCGGCAAGGTCACGGTGTCCACCCTCAACGCCTACGGCAGCTTCATGTGCATCGCCACCATCATCAGCGGCTTTCGCCGTCGCCTGGAAATCACCGCCCGCCAGCGCATGTTGTTTGTGCTGCTGATCGTCGCGGCGTCCACCACGCTGGCGTTGCTGGGGCAGTACTCGTTCCTCAACTCGTTCAAGTACTTCATCCTGTTTTTGCTGACGTTCTTCACCCCGTGGAGCGCGATCAACCTGGTGGACTACTACTTCATCAACAAGGAGCGTTACGACGTTCCGGCGCTGTCCGACCCGAACGGCCGCTACGGTCGCTGGAACGTGCTGGGGATCAGCGTCTATGTGATCGGCGTGTTGATCCAGCTACCTTTTGTCGACACCCATTTCTACTCCGGGCCGATGGTTGCGCAGTTGGGCGGCGTGGATATTTCCTGGATCGTCGGGCTGCTGGTGCCGGGGGTGATCTATTACGCGCTGGCCAGGCCGTCGATGAGTGCGGTGGTGGTTGAGCGGGGTTAACCCCGCATTTGTGGCGATGGGCTTTTGTGGCAAGGGGCTTTTGTGGCGAGGGGGCAAGCCCCCTCGCCACAGGGTTAGCGCTCAGGCAGTTTCCACCGCTCACGCAACTGCTCGTACTGCGCTTGCGGCAGTTGCACCAGCACCGGGGATTTTCCCGGATCCAGCCAATCGAACAACCGCGCGATATCCGCCGGGTCCATGGCCGTACAACCTCGGGTCGGCGCCGTGGGCCCACGCCAGATGTGGAAGAAAATGCACGAACCGGCAGCGGGCGAGGCCGGGGTGTTGTGCTGGATGAAGATGCCCTGTCGGTACAGCTCATCCGAGCGACGCATCCGTTCGGAACTGCTCCAGTCTTTGTCGACGACCGCGCCATCGACCAGTTCGTTGTAACGCGTGGATTGGCTGTCATCCACGCATTCGATGGTCTGCGTCAGCGGTAGATAAGGCTGGCGGGTCTCGGCCGAAGGCGCATAGCCGAACGCCGCGCCCAGCTTGAACATTCCGGCCGGCGCCTTGCCGTCGCCTTCCTGTTTGACCGGTCCTTCAGGTTGCCCGGTATCGAGTAGCCCCTTGCCCCAGCCCATGCCGTTCTTGCCGAGCACCACTGCAAAGGGCGCTTCGAATTTCTGCAAGGTCCGCCCGTGCCGTTCATAGCGCTGGGCAGTGCCCTGGATGTCATCCCAGTTTTTGCTGGTGACCACGATCAGTTGATCGCTGTCGTCGAGTCCCTGGGCCATCGCGAATAGCGGAAAAAGCAGCGCCAACAGGGTTCTGATCAGAGGCTTCATGGCTGCAGAGGCGTGATGGGGAAGTCCATGACGTCCGGCTTCGGCGGATTCCCGCCGTAGGTGAAGTGCCACCACTCGGCCGAATAACCCACGAAGCCTTCCTTGGCCATGGCACTGGTCAGGCGCTGGCGATGGGCTTTGGCCGTGGTGTTGATCAGCGTCGAATCGGTGTGCGCCCGCTCATCGAAGCAATCGAAACCGGTGCCCATGTCGAGCGCGCCGTCGTGCCAGCGCTGGCCGTAAGGGGCGGTGCAATCCCCAGGCGTGGCTGACGGTGTCCAGGTGTCGGCGGGCAGGGTGTCGGGGCCGGTCAGGGTCAGGTCGACGGTGTTGCCCCGGGAGTGGTTGGACACCCGGGCCACATAGCCCAGGCGCCAGAAGTCCTGCTTGTCGACCCGTGGATAGAACTCAGTCTTCAGTGGGTCACCAGGTTCGGTGGCGAAGCGACCCATGTCCGCTACCGCGCGGGTCGGGCGATAACAATCGAATACCTTCAAGCCGTAGCCTTCGGCTTTCAGCGAGCTTTGCACTCGGGCCAATGCCTTTGCAGCGTCCTCCGACAGCAGGCACTCCGCCGCCTGGTAGCCGTCGAGCGGATGCCCGGTGAAGTTGTGCGCGCTGGCGTAGCGGATGTCCTGTTCGATGCCCGGGTCGACGTTGCGCACATACACCATGTGCCCGGGCTTCGGTTCATCGGCCATGCACGGCGTGGCAAGGCTCAGGCACAGCAACAACAGACAGGGTGAACGCGACATCGGGAACGGCTCCATGCATGACCAGTCATTCCATCATGGCTTGAAACCGCCGGTACCTCCATGAAGTTGTTGATCAGCGTGATAGGACGAACGCACCAGCGGCCCGGACGCCACGTTCTTGAAGCCCATGCGCGTGCCTTCCTCGGCGAACCAGGCAAAGGTGTCCGGATGCACGAAGCGCTGCACCGGCAAGTGACTGCGCGAGGGTTGCAGGTATTGGCCGAGGGTCAGCATGTCGATGTCGTGCTCGCGCATGCGCTGCATGACCTCGATGACTTCCTCGTCGGTTTCGCCAAGACCGAGCATCAGGCCGGATTTGGTCGGTACGCCGGGCACCGCGAGTTTGAATTTCTGCAGCAGGTCCAGCGACCACTCGAAGTCCGAACCCGGCCGCGCAGCCTTGTACAGACGCGGTACGGTTTCCAGGTTGTGGTTGAACACATCCGGCGGCTCATTGGCGGTGATCGCCAGGGCCACGTCCATGCGTCCGCGATAATCCGGCACCAGGGTTTCCAGTTGAATGCCGGGGGACAGCTTGCGGATCTCCCGCAGGCAATCGACAAAGTGTTGAGCGCCGCCATCGCGCAAATCGTCGCGGTCCACCGAGGTGATCACCACGTACTTCAGGCGCAGTTCGGCGATGGCCACGGCGAGGTTCATCGGCTCGTTGGCGTCCAGCGGTTTGGGCCGGCCATGGCCGACATCGCAGAACGGGCAGCGCCGGGTGCAGATGTCGCCCATGATCATGAAGGTCGCGGTGCCACCGGAGAAACATTCACCGAGGTTGGGGCACGAGGCTTCTTCGCAGACGCTGTGCAGCTTGTGCTTGCGCAACAGTTGCTTGATCCGGTCGACCTCGGGAGAGATCGGCATACGCACACGAATCCAGTCGGGTTTGCGCGGGAATTCATCCGTGGGAATGATCTTCACCGGAATCCGCGCGACCTTTTCCGCGCCGCGCAGTTTGGTGCCGATTTCTATTTTGGCCGGGATCTTGCCGGTTGAATCGACAATGGCATTCATGGTGATTTCCTTGTGCAGCAGGGTACTGAACCTGTGGGAGACCCTGTGGGAGCGAGCTTGCTCGCGATGGCGGACTTTCATTCAACATCAATGCTGAATGTAATGGCCCCATCGCGAGCAAGCTCGCTCCCACAGGGTTTTTTCCATAGGGTTTTGTCGTGTTTGCTCAGTCGCGGTAGACCGGGAAGTCCGCGCACAGGGCGGCGGCCTGGCGGGCGACATTGGCCTCGATATCGGCATCGCCGAGGTGATCGAGGATGTCGCAGATCCATCCCGCCAACGCGATGCTTTGCGCTTCCTTGAAGCCACGGCTGGTGATCGCCGGCGTACCAATGCGCAGGCCGGAGGTCACGAACGGCGATTGCGGGTCATTGGGCACCGCGTTCTTGTTCACGGTGATGCCGGCGCGGCCGAGGGCGGCGTCGGCGTCCTTGCCGGTCAGGCCCTGGCGGATCAGGCTGACCAGGAACAGGTGGTTGTCGGTGCCGCCGGACACCACGTCATAACCGCGCTCGATAAACACCTGCGCCATGGCCTGGGCGTTGCGGATCACCTGTGCCTGATAAGTCTTGAACGCCGGTTCCAGCGCTTCCTTGAAGCACACGGCCTTGGCGGCGATCACGTGCATCAGCGGGCCGCCCTGACCACCGGGGAATACCGCGGCGTTGAGCTTCTTCTCCAGCTCCGGGTTGGCCTTGGCCAGAATCAAACCGCCACGCGGACCGCGCAGGGTCTTGTGCGTAGTCGTGGTGACCACGTCGGCGTAGGGCAGGGGATTGGGGTACAGACCCGTGGCCACCAGCCCGGCGACGTGGGCCATGTCGACGAAGAAATAGGCACCGACCTTGTCGGCGATCTGGCGGAAGCGCGGGAAGTCCAGGGTCTTCGAATAGGCCGAGAACCCGGCGATGATCATCTTCGGCTTGTGCTCGACGGCCAGGCGCTCGACTTCGTCGTAGTCGATCAGGCCGGTGCGGGTGTCGATGCCGTACTGCACGGCGTTGTACAGCTTGCCGGAAAAACTCACCTTGGCGCCGTGGGTCAAGTGACCGCCGTGGGCCAGGCTCATGCCCAGCACAGTGTCGCCGGCCTGAAGCAGGGCCAGGTAAACCGCCGCGTTGGCCTGGCTGCCGGAGTGCGGCTGGACGTTGGCGTAGTCGGCGCCGAACAGTTGCTTGGCGCGGTCGATGGCCAGTTGCTCGACCACGTCGACGTGCTCGCAGCCGCCGTAGTAACGCTTGCCGGGGTACCCTTCGGCGTACTTGTTGGTCAGGCCGCTGCCTTGTGCCTCCATCACCCGTTGGCTGGTGTAGTTTTCCGAGGCGATCAGTTCGATATGGTGTTCCTGCCGCGCATCCTCGGCGTTCATCGCCGCCAGCAGTTCGTCGTCGTAGCCTTTGATCTGGTCGTGCTTGCTGAACATGGTGTGGTCCTTTTTTGAATTCGGGGGCTTCAGGCGTCGGCGTGTTCGGCGGTCAGGCGCTCATAGGCGTCTTGATCCAGTAGATCGCTCAGCGCTTCGATGTCGACCGGTTTGAAGCGAAAGAACCAGCCTTCGCCCAACGGGTCTTCGTTGACCAGTTCCGGGGTGCTCTCGAGCGCCCCGTTGATCTCGACCACTTCACCGTCCAGCGGCATGCCGATACTGCTGGCGGCCTTCACCGATTCCAGCACCGACACTTCAGCGCCTGCATCGAAGGCACCGAGTTCAGGCACCTGAACGAACACCACATCCCCCAGCGCCTGTTGGGCAAACGCCGTGATGCCGACGGTGACCAGGCCATTGCTCTCAAGGCGCAACCATTCGTGATCGACGGTGAAACGCAATTCGCTCATATCAACTCCTTATTGTTTTAAGGCTCGTGGCGGGGCGACGAGCGGGGTTGGAGGAGTGATAGCAAGGGTGGTGCCAATGTTTATTAGTTGTTTTAAATCAATGGCTTGAAGTTATTTTATTAGGTGCGAGCGATTTTATTTGTATTGAAATCAATACAGGCAGGCAGGGCTGTGGGCGCAGACGCCGTAATTGCGGGGTGGGAAAGGTTTTGTCTTGATTTCGCTACGCTGTATCGATTTGCAGACATTGATTCAGCGACGACGCAAGTCCTGTGGGAGCGGGCTTGCCCGCGATAGCTGACTGACATTCAACTTTGATGTTGGCTGGTCCACCGTCATCGTCGGAACGCCGCCCGGAGCAAGCCCGCTCCCACAGGTTCCAGTGTTTGTTGTGGGATAGTGATCCCCCAAAAGGGATCAGGGTTTGCCGGGAATCCCATACTTGCGCAACCGAATCGCAATCGCGCTATGGGAAGTCTGCAGCCTTGCCGCCAGCAACCGACTGGACGGATAACTGCGATACAACTGCTCCAGCAGGTTCTTCTCAAAGTCGCCAACCGCCTCTTCCAGGCTGCCGACTTCGCCGTCGTTCTGCCGCTCCACCGCCGTGCGCGCAATGTCGAGGTCGTCGATGTCCACCAGCGGATTTTCGCAAATCGCCGCCGCGCGGAAGATCACGTTTTGCAGTTGCCGAACGTTGCCCGGCCAGCGGTTGCCGAGCAGGGCGTCGAAGGTGCTCGGTGCCAAACGACACGGCGGTCGCTGGATCTGCGCGCAGGCTTGTTGCATGAAGTGGTTGGCCATCAGCAGGATGTCGTGCCCGCGCTCGCGCAGCGGCGGCACCTGCAGGTTGAGCACGTTGAGGCGGTAGAACAGGTCTTCACGGAAACGCCCCTCGGCGACCATTTTTTCCAGGTCGCGGTGAGTGGCGCTGAGCACCCGCACATTGACTCGGACCTCTTTGTCGCCACCGACCCGACGGAAGCAACCATCGCTCAAGAAGCGCAGCAACTTGGCCTGCAGATAGGGCGACATTTCCCCCACTTCATCGAGGAACACCGTGCCCTGGTCCGCCAGTTCCAGCAGGCCGAGCTTGCCGCCCCGTTGCGCGCCGGTGAAGGCGCCGGGGGCGTAGCCGAACAGCTCGCTTTCGGCGAGGCTCTCCGGCAGTGCCGCGCAGTTCAGGGCCAGGAACGGCGCGTCGTGGCGTGGGCTGATGGCATGGCAGGCGCGGGCCACCAACTCCTTGCCGGTGCCGGTCTCACCCTGGATCAACAACGGCGCATCGAGGGCCGCCACCCGTTGGGCGCGGGCCTTGAGCGCGCGGATCGGCGGCGATTCGCCGAGCAGCGCATCGAAGCCTTCGGCATGGTCATGGTGCAGCGCCGACAGGCGTTCGCCAATGCGATTGGGTTGGTACAGGGTGAGCAGGGCGCCAGCGTCGGTGATCGGCATCGCGTCGAGCAGCAAGGTCTGGCCGCCCAGGCTGACCTCGTGCATCGGCAGGCGGAAATGCTGAGCGATCAAGGTGCGCTGCAAGTCGGCATCGTCGAACAGTGCGGTCAGCGATTCACCGGCCGGTTCGCGCCCGCACAGGGCAATCAGCGCCGGGTTGGCCAGCAGCACATGGCCACGGTCATCCACCGCCAGCACCGGGTCGGAACTGGCGGCCAGCAGCGCGTCCAGTTGCAGGCGCCGACGTTGCCCCGGAAGGATGTCGACCATGGTCACCGCTTGCACGCCGTGTACGCCGAAAAGCGCTTCGCGCAACTCCTCCAGCACCTCGGTACCGAGGGTCGGCGCGTCGATGTAGACGTTTGGCGGCACCATCTCCACGGCGTCCAGGTTGAAACTGCGTCCACCGAGCAGGGCCAGCACTTCCTGGGTGATTCCGACGCGGTCGATGAAGGTGACGTGGATGCGCATGACAGGCCTGCAAGGTTGGCGAACTAAAATCAGTATGCCCGGCAAAATTTCAATTTGGCGAGTGTCACCTCACGGCGTGCCGGTTTTGCGGGCGCTGGCGGCCAGGTCCTCGAGGAACGCCTGGAGGATCGGCGGCGGTGCGGTGCCGCGCCGGGTGATCACGTCGAACGGCGATTTCAGGCGCAGGCTCGCGGGTGCCAACTGGTGCATCTCACCGCTCTTGATCCATTGGGCGGCGAAATGCTCGGGCAGAAATCCCAGGTAGGCGCCGGAAATGATCAGGATCGCGGTGGCTTCGATGTTGTCCACGGTGGCGGCGGCCTTGCTGACGCCCAGGTGTTCGAGGTCGTATTGCTGCATGTAGCCGCGCACCACGATCCGCCCGGCAGCGACTTCTTCGAGCAGTTCCTCGCCTTCAGCCTGGCTGCCGTACAACGGGTGGCGGCGCCCGCAATACAAGCCAAGGGCTTCCTGGTACAGCGGCGCTTGCAACAGGCCCGGCAGATGGATCGGGAAGTGCCCGATGGCCAGGTGCAAACGACCGTCGAGCACCCGCTCTTCGAGTTCCGCCGGGGTGCCGACGTACACGTTCAGGTGTACGTCATGGCCTCGGGAGACGAAGCGCTGGGTGGTGCGCGGGATCGGCGAGTCGGGGTCGGTGATCGTGGTGTCGATGATCCCCAGGTTGAGCTTGCCGCTGATGTGCTGCTTCAGCACGTCGGCGTCCATGCAGAAATTCTCCACCGCCGACAGCAGGCGCTGGGTGGCTTCGTGAATCGCCACGCCCTGTTCGGTCAGGCGAAAGCCGCTGCGCCCGCGCTGGCAGAGTTTGACCCCGAGGCGGGTTTCCAGGTGGGTCATCTGTTCGCTGATGGTCGACTGCCCGGCATTCAGCGCCGCCTGCGCGGCCGAGAAGCCCCCGCAACGGACAATCGTGGCAAACACCCTGAGCAGTTTCAGGTCGACATCGTGCAGCTGGATCATCTGGCACCTCCGGCATGTGGATGCATCGGGAATGCCGATATGAGTATCTGATGTTTAGCATTTTTTCCACGAAAACCTGCGCCCATAGTCTTTCCAACGGCGGTCGCCTTGCAGTCCGTCAAGCCGATAACAAGAAGTGGAGAGGCTAGAAATGTCGAACAACGGTTATGAATCCGGTCGCCTGAACCTGCCATTCGTGGGTCATTGCACCTTTGGCAAATCCCCGGTGTGCACCGATTGGGATGCACTGGATGCCGACGTCGCGGTGCTCGGCGTGCCCAACGACATGGGCACCCAGTGGCGCTCCGGCGCACGCTTCGGACCACGCGGGATTCGTGAAGCATCGACGCTGTTTTCCTTCGGCCACGCCGGCGCCTACGACCACGAAGATGACGTGATGTACCTCACCGCATCGGACGTGCGCATGGTCGACGTCGGTGATGCCGACATCGTCCACACCGACATGGTCACCAGTAACAAGAACACCGAATACGCCGTACGCAAGATCCTCGATGCCGGCGTGATGCCGGTGGTGCTCGGCGGTGACCACTCGGTACACGCGCCAGTGATCAAGGCCTTCGAAGGCCGCGGCCCGATCCACATCATCCACTTCGATGCGCACCTGGATTTCGTCGACGAACGCCACGGTGTTCGCTACGGCCACGGCAACCCGCTGCGCCGCGCGTCCGAAATGAACCACATCGTCGGCATGACCCAGATGGGCATCCGCAACGTGTCGTCGTCCAACCGCGACGACTACGAAGCGGCCCACGAAGCCGGCTCGAAAATCCTCTCGGTGCGCGACGTGCGTCGCCTCGGCGTCGAGGGTGTGCTGGCGCTGATCCCGCAGAACATCAACTACTACATCACCATCGACATCGACGGTTTCGACCCGTCCATCGCCCCCGGCACCGGCACCCCGAGCCACGGCGGCTTCCTCTACTACGAAGTGCTGGAAATCATCCAGGCCCTGGCCAAGCGCAGCAAGGGCAACATCGTCGGCATGGACTTGGTGGAAGTGGCGCCGGTGTACGACCCGACCGGCATGACCTCGATCCTGGCCGCGCAACTGCTGCTCAACAGCATCGGTTTCATCTTCCACGAGCGTGGCAAGGTGCGGGCAGCCGCCGAGAGCGAAGCCGCATCAGCCTGATCATCGAAACCAGTGACCCGGCAGGCTCTGACTGCCGGGCAGAGAGAACAAAAATGGACACGATCGTCAAAAGTTACCTGCAGAAATTCGGCGTCAGCGAAGCCACCCAGACCTTCCTCAGCAAGGTCCAGAAAATGTTCATCGGCGGCGCCTGGGTCGAAGCCAGCGACGGCCAGACCTCCGATGTGATCGAACCCTCGACCGAAGGCCTGATCACCCGTATTCCCATGGGCACCACCGATGACCTGGACCGCGCCGTGCAAGCCGCCCGCGCCCAGTTCGACGGCGGCGCCTGGCGTCAGGCCAAGCCGGCCGAGCGCGAGCGCATGATGCAACGCCTGGCCGACCTGATCGAACAGAACGCTGCCGAGCTGGCGGAAATCGAATCGATCGACATGGGCAAATCCGTGGCCTTCGCCAAGGACGTGGACATCCAGGGCACCGTCGACACCCTGCGGTACTTCGCCGGCTGGGCCACCAAGCTCCATGGCCGTACCGTCGAACCGTCGCTGCCGGGCAACTACCTGGCCTATACCCGCAAGGAAGCGGTCGGCGTCGTCGGCGCCATCGTGCCGTGGAACTTCCCGCTGCAAACCATGGCCTGGAAGCTCGGTGCGGCGCTGGCCACCGGTTGCACCGTGGTGGTCAAGCCCGCCGAACTGACTTCGCTGTCGGCCCTGCGCTTCGCTGAACTGGTGCAGGAAGCGGGCATTCCCGACGGCGTGATCAACATCGTCACCGGGCGCGGCAGCGTGGTCGGTGCGGCCATGGCCACCCACCCGGGCATCGACAAACTGACCTTCACCGGTTCGACCCCGGTCGGCCAGACGGTCGGCCGCGCAGCGCTGGATGACATGAAGCGCCTGACCCTCGAACTCGGTGGCAAATCACCGGTCATCGTCTGCGCCGACGCCGACATCCCGGCCGCCGCCCAAGCGGTCGCCAACGGCGTGTTTTTCAACTCCGGGCAGGTATGCGACGCCGGTACACGGGCCTATATTCATAGCAGCGTCTACGACGAATTCCTGCGTGAGCTGATCGCCTACACGCGCACCCTGAAAATCGCCCCGGGCCTGGATCCAGACTGCTTCATCGGCCCGCTGGTTTCGGCCCTGCAAAAGCAGCGCGTGACCGAGTACATCGAAACCGGCAAGGCTGAAGGCGCCGAACTGGTCTACGGCGGCCAACCGGTCGATGGCCCTGGCTTCTTCGTCGAGCCGACCATCTTCGCCAACTGCCGCAACGACATGCGCATCGTCCAGGAAGAGATCTTCGGCCCGGTGCTGGTCACCGCAGCGTTCGACGATGAAGAGGACGCACTGGCCCTGGCCAACGACTCGCCCTACGGCTTGGCGGCGGCCCTGTATTCCAACGACCTGGGCAAGGTGCACAGCCTGATTCCGCGTCTGAAAGCAGGCTCGGTCTACGTCAACGCCCACGGCACCCTCGACCCGTCGATGCCGTTCGGTGGCTACAAGCAGTCCGGATTCGGCAAGGACCTGGGCGCCGAGCAGCTCGATTACCTGCTCGAGACCAAGGCGGTGTGGATCACCTTACCTTGAGTCAAGGCTGGCACAACCCCTGTGGGAGCGGGCTTGCCCGCGATGACGGTTGCACATTCAACATCTGTGTTGCCTGACCCTCCGCTATCGCGAGCAAGCTCGCTCCCACAGGTTTTCGGTTCCAGCAACAACGCCAGGTAGGCACGCGTGAGCTCACCCCTTGTAGGAGCGAGCTTGCTCGCGAAAGACGTCCGAGCGCCGCGCACATTCAGGCAGCCCTCGTCATCGTTAACGTTTTTCGCGAGCAGGCTCGCTCCCACAGGGAAAGAACGCGGTTATCTCGTCATGATCTTCCAACAATAAGAGTCCATCATGAACACTAACGCCAAGTCCGCCACGAGCGTGTCCAGCCTCGACGAAAAATCCGTCGTCGAGGCGCATTCGATCGACTTCATCCCCGAGAGCGAGCGCACCGACAAACTGTCGAGCCAGGGCCCGTTCTGGTTTCTCGGCAATTTCACCTTCTTCACCATGACCATCGGCTTCGTCGGCCCGAGCGTCGGCCTGACCGCGCTGTGGACCACCCTGGCCGGTACGCTGGGCATCATGTTCGGCACGCTGTTCATGGCATTTCACGGCTCCCAGGGCCCGCATCTTGGCCTGCCGCAGATGATCCAGTCCCGTGCGCAGTTCGGTTATCGCGGGGTGATCCTGGTGCTGCTGGCGACGCTGTTCGTGTTCGCCGGCTTCAACATCGTCAACCTGGTGCTGATGATGCAGGGGCTGCACACGCTGTTCGGTTTCAACCCCGCGGTGATCGCGGTGGCGGTGACCATACCGGCGGCGGTGCTGGCGATTCTCGGCCATGACTGGATGCACCGCAGCTTCAAGTGGGCGCTGTACCTGTCGTTGCCGCTGTATGGCCTGGTGACCGTCGCGGTGGTGATGGGCTGGGTGCCGGATGCGGTGCTACCGGCACTCGCCGAAGGCGAAGTGGCCCGCGAGCCACTGGGTTTCAACTGGACCGGTTTCATCGCGCAGTTTGCGGCCGCCGCCAGCTACAACATCGCCTACGCCCCGTACGTGTCGGACTACTCGCGCTATCTGCCGAAAAACACCTCCAGCGGCAAGCTGATCGCCGTGGTGTTCCTCGGTGCCTCGTTGTCCGGCGCGTGGATGATTTCCGTGGGTGGCTGGCTGGCCGATCACCTGCACTCCACTGACGTGCTGGTGGCTCTGGGGCAGGTCGGCAATACCGTGTCGCCGCTGATGGGCACGGCGGTGGTGGTGGTCACCATCCTGGCGTTCCTGCCGGTGATCGCGATGAACATCTACAGCGCCAAGCTGACCACGCTGACCTGCGTCGACTCGATCAAGCACATCGAGCCAACCCGCAGGGCTCGCATCCTCGCCATCGCGTTTGTGATCCTGCTGCAACTGGGCGTTGCCCTGAGCATCCAGAGTTCCGGCAAAGGCCTGTCGGTGCTGGGGATCTACCTGGTGGTGATGCTGTACTTCCTGGTGCCCTGGACTTCGGTCAACCTCACCGACTACTTCTTCGTGCGCAAGGGCCGCTACGCCATCCCGCACTTCTTCATGCCCCACGGCAACATCTACGGCAGCTGGGGCCTGCGCGGCATCGCCGCCTATGCCATCGGCTTTATCTCGATGATCCCGTTCTTCTACATCTTCGACGGCGTTGAACAGCGCGAGGTGTATGTCGGCCCGCTCGCCAAGGCGCTGGGCAGCATCGACATCGCCTGGCTGGTCGGGCTGATCGTCTCGGGCCTGGCGTACTACTGGCTGAGCCGCTCGATCGACCTCAAGCGCGAAGAAGTGGTGATCCAGCAGATCGAGAAAAACTCGCCGCAATACACCACCGGCGACACGCTGACCCACAAACAGCAGCCACAGCCGGTATTCACTGAATCGACGGTCGGGAGATGACCATGATTACGCAAAAATACGACTACATCATCATTGGCGCAGGCTCGGCAGGTTGTGTGTTGGCCAACCGCCTGAGCGAAGACCCGGCCACCTCGGTGCTGGTCCTGGAATTCGGCGGCAGTGACAAGAGCGTAGTGATCCAGATGCCGAGCGCATTCTCGATCCCGATGAACACCAAGAAATACAACTGGCGCTACGAAACCGAGCCGGAGACCCACCTCAACGGCCGACGCATCCACTGCCCACGGGGCAAGGTGCTGGGCGGCTCGTCGTCGATCAACGGCCTGGTGTACATCCGTGGCCACGCACTGGACTTCGACGAGTGGGAATCCCTCGGTGCCGAGGGTTGGGGCTACAAGAATTGCCTGCCGTACTTCAAGCGCGCCGAGAGCTACGAGTCGGGCGGTGACAGCTATCGCGGGCAGACCGGACCGCTGCACACCACCAACGGCAACCACATGAAAAACCCGCTGTACGGCGCCTGGGTCGAAGCCGGCGCGGAAGCGGGCTACATCAAGACCGAAGACTGCAACGGCTACATGCAGGAAGGTTTCGGCGCCATGCACATGACCGTGAAAAACGGTGTGCGTTGCTCAACGGCCAATGCGTACCTGCGCCCGGCCATGGGCCGTCCGAACCTGACGGTAATCACCCATGCGATGACGCGCCAGGTCATCCTCGAAGGCAAGCGTGCGGTCGGGGTCATCTATGACCACGGCGGCCAGACCCACCAGGTGCATTGCAACCGCGAAGTGCTGATTTCGTCCGGGCCGATCGGTTCGCCGCACCTGCTGCAACGCTCGGGCATCGGCCCGGCGGACGTGCTGCGCAAGGCGGGGATCGGCGTACGTCACGACCTGCCGGGGGTAGGGGAGAACCTGCAGGATCACGCCGAGGTGTACATCCAGTTCGGCTGCAAGGAACCGGTGACCCTCAACAACAAGATGGACCCGCTGAGCAAGTTGATGATCGGTCTGCGCTGGCTGCTGTTCAAGGATGGCCTGGGCGCTACCAACCACTTCGAGGCCGGTGGTTTCATCCGTTCCGAGAAGGGACTGCGCTGGCCGGACATCCAGTTCCACTTCCTGCCGGCAGCGATGCGCTACGACGGCAACAAGCCGATCAAGGGCCACGGCTTCATGGTGCTGACCGGGCCGAACAAACCGAAAAGCCGTGGTTACGTGCGCGTGCGCTCGGCCGACCCGTACGAGCATCCGGAGATCCGCTTCAACTACCTGGAGCGTGAAGAGGACCGCGAAGGTTTCCGTCGCTGCATTCGCCTGACCCGCGAAATCATCGGCCAGAAAGCCATGGACCGCTTCCGCGACGGCGAAATCGCCCCGGGCGCGCAGGTGACCAGCGATGAGGACCTCGACGCCTTCGTCCGTGACAACCTGGAAAGCACCTACCATCCGTGCGGTTCGTGCCGCATGGGCGAGGATGACATGGCGGTGGTCGATTCCGAATTGCGCGTGCGCGGCATCGCCGGTCTGCGGGTGATCGATTCGTCGGTGTTCCCGACCGAGCCGAACGGCAACCTCAATGCGCCGACCATCATGCTCGCCGAGCGCGCCTCCGATCTGGTGCGTGGCGTGCAGATGTTGCCGTCTGCGGATGTGCCGGTGGGGTTGGTCGAGGGCTGGGAGAGCAGCCAGCGGACTTCGCTGCCGGGGCGTAACGTGCGGGTTTGATCCACACAAAACCCTGTAGGAGCTGGCTTGCCAGCGAAAGCGGTCCACCTGACACACCGCGCCGACTGGATCGCCAGCAAGCCGGCTCCTACAGTTGATCTTCGTCGGGACAAATTATCCGTCGCTGGTCCTTCGTCATTGCTAGTCTGTAATTCCTTGAGACCGCAATGGAGCACCCTCATGGCTATTCAGGCCCTGCGCGCCGACGCATCGCACATCGACCAGATCGCCCCTTTGTTTGACGCCTACCGGATGTTCTACGAGCAGCCGTCGAACCTTGCGCAATCACGCGCCTTCATCGCCGAGCGCATCGCCCGGGACGAATCGGTGATTTTTCTTGCCCGGGACAACGACGGTGAAGACCTCGGCTTCGTCCAGCTGTTCCCGACCTTTTCCTCGATCGACGCCCACCGCACCTGGCTGCTCGGTGACCTGTTCACCACACCCGCCGCCCGGGGCAAAGGCGTCGGCACGCTGCTGATGAACACCGCCCGGGATTTTGCCAGGCTGGCCGGCGGCAAGGGCATGACCCTGGAAACCGCCACCGACAACCTCACCGCCCAGCACCTGTATGAATCCCTGGGCTGGGTGCGCGACCCCGGTTACTACACCTACTGCCTGGATCTGAAAAAAGACTGAGTCAGCGATCCTGTCAGCCAAACACCGGCCGCATGAACGAACGCTCATAGCTGAGGATGAATTTCTTCTCCTCGGCGTACTTGAACGCCGCGATGCACTGCGGATCGTTCATCGACTGCTGCCGATAATGCTCGTACGCCGCCAGGCTCGGGAAAGTGAACAGCGCCAGGGCGATGTTGTTGGCGCCTTCGGACGGCAAAAAGTAGCCGTGGTGCTGGCCGCCTAATTTTTCCACCAGGGGAATCCACAACTTGCCGTAGTGCTCGAAGGCTTCGAGCTGGTAGGGATCGAGCACGTATTTCAGGTAGCAGGTCACCATTGTTCCATTCCTTGATCGGGTTTTGAGTGCAGACGCCACTGTAATGAACCGTGGGCGCCCGGCACAGCCGCTTGTTCGACATCGACCGGTAAGTTTGCGCCAGATGCACTATTGGTTCAGTCAATAGTCACCATCAAGCATCGCAAGTTCTGTTTTCTGCGCAAAGGCGGAAAATCGCCTGCATTGAACACGCTGCTCAAGGAACCTGCGCGATGAAAATCTTGACCCGACTGGCTGTGATTGCCTTGTTGCTGGGCAGTGTTGCATCCACCGCATCGGCCTACGCCGAGGACGCACGCGCCTGCCATCTGCCGCCCATCACGGCGAGCCAGGGCGGATTGCAATACGGGCAGACGGTCGGGGTGCTCTACAGCGAAAACACCGTGGAGAACCTGCAATACCTTGAGCAATACCACTCGGTCGCGCTGAACGGTGCGAAGAATGCACTGGATGCACGGATTCGCCAGGCATTCGTCCACAGCTCCGATCCGGACCTGGCCATCGACTGGCTGATGAGCTCGCTGCACAAGACTTTTCTGTCGGTGACGGTCTACGACAACCTCGAAGCGCTGGTGCAGGCGCATCCCGATGTAGTGGTAATGCTCGATACCCACAACCAGTTGCTGACCCAGCGTAACGACCGGGTCGAAGCGCGTTTCGCCGCGCGGTTCTACGACGCCAACCTGCAATACATCGGCAAGGCCGAAGGCGCGGTGGAAAAACAACTGCCGTCGGTGTGGGTGCATGACAAGGCCGCCCCCGAGATTGCCGCGCAAATCGAACAGCAACGCGACCTGCAACTGACCGCGCTGAAACAGTTCGATGCGTCGCTGAAGGTGTTGGTAACGGCCGGATTGACTGCAACAACGAATTAACTGGCCCGACGTCCACTGAGCGGCGGGCAATCCAACGATTTATTCCAGGACCTGATTGATGCGCACTTTTTTCACCCCGACTCTGGCAATCGCTTCGCTGCTGCTGGCCGGTTGTGCCACGCCGAACGACCCGACGATGACCTTGCAGACCAGCAAGTCGCCCGAGGAATACACCCATTGCGTGGTGCCGAAATTGCAGCACGATGCGCTGGCGCCCACGGTGTCGCAGACCCAGCGCAGCTACCGGATTGTCGTACCCAGCAAAGTGGCGGCGGACAACGTACTGGAAACCTACAAGGCCTCGAACGGCGGCAAGGTGTTCCTGTACGAGCGCAAGCTGCTGGCCTCGGCGTTCGTGCCGTCGACGTTCGAGCGTGCGGCGCAGGAGTGTCTGTAAGCCGGATTTCAGGCAAAAAAAAGCCGCCGGGAGAGGCAGCAGAAAGTTCAAGCACGCATTGGATGACTGGAGTATGGCGCCCGCTTCATGACGATTCGATGACGGCTTGATGGCCATTCATCAGGATGCCGTTAATTCGCTGACTGCCGACTAATTGTGTTGAGTCAGTAAACCTCCGGCACGATGATTTCCTGCGGTACAGGTCCCCGTGAGTAGTCTTTCTGGCGCTCGCGCTGGGGCAGTTCGATCATCGGCAGTTCGACTTCTTCATAAGGCATCTGGCTGAGCAGGTGATGGATGCAGTTGAGGCGGGCCTTCTTCTTGTCGTCGGCCTGCACCACCCACCATGGCGCTTCG
The DNA here is from genome assembly GCF_054668285.1 of Pseudomonas sp. S2_H10. Lineage (NCBI taxonomy): Bacteria > Pseudomonadati > Pseudomonadota > Gammaproteobacteria > Pseudomonadales > Pseudomonadaceae > Pseudomonas > Pseudomonas sp. S2_H10. The sequence continues at coordinate 1,346,273 of NZ_CP162754.1, read as the reverse complement.
GCGATGTGGGTGCGCTCGAGCATGATTTCCTTGGCCTTGGTGTACGCCTCCCAGCGGCGGCGCGACTCCAGGTCCATGGGGCTGAGTTTCCACTGCTTGAGCGGGTCGTGAATGCGGCTGAGAAAGCGCAGGTTCTGTTCCTGGTCGGAAATCGAGAACCAGTACTTGATCAGCTGTATGCCGGAACGGGCGAGCATGCGCTCGAATTCCGGCACGGTGCGGAAGAACTCTTCGTACTGGTCGTCATTGCAGAACCCCATGACCTTTTCCACGCCGGCACGGTTGTACCAGCTGCGGTCGAACAGGACGATTTCCCCGGCGGCGGGCAAGTGCGAAACATAGCGCTGGAAATACCACTGCGTGCGTTCGCGGTCATTGGGCGCGGGCAGGGCGGCCACCCGGCAAACCCGGGGGTTGAGGCGCTGGGTGATGCGCTTGATCACGCCGCCCTTGCCGGCGGCATCGCGGCCTTCGAACAGGATCACCACCTTGTGCCCGGTCTTGACCACCCAACTCTGCAATTTCACCAGTTCGCCTTGCAGGCGAAACAGTTCGGCGAAGTAGCGGCGCCGGGCCTCTTTCTCGCTGCCATCCTCGATGTGTTCATCGAACAGGGCGTCCAGGTTGTGTCCGTCTTCCGATAATTCCAGTTCCAGCTCTTCGTCACTGATATCGAGCAGCTCGCGGTGGATGCGCTGGATCAAGGTGTCCTGATGGGAAAGCATGGTGAGCACTCGGGTCGTGGGTGGCACAGCCGATCCTGGTCACAGTTTGTTACGAATTGGTGATGGCCACTGGTGTCATCTGGGTGTCATCGAAGCCATGGCAAGATCCTCGCAATCCGTCTTGAGTGCCCGACGGCCGCCAGTCCGCCGGCAGATGAAGGTGCAAGGAACCCCCAATGAAAGACGCCCCGCTGTTTGCCGCCATCGACCTGGGTTCCAATGCGTTTCGCCTGATGATTGGTCAGTCGGTGAGACGCAACCAGCAGATGGTCATCCAGGAAGTGAAAACCCTGCGTGAGCCCGTGCGTCTGGCCGAAGGCCTGCAGGGCGGGGCGCTTGATGAGTTGGCGCTGGACCGGGGCTGGCAGGCGCTGGCGCGGTTCGGCAAGAAATTGCGCGGTTTCGAGGCCAGGCGCGTACGGGCGGTGGCCACCAGTGCGGTGCGTGAAGCAGACAACGCGCCGCTGTTCCTGGCCAGTGCCGAGCGGCATCTGGGTTTTCGCATCGACGTCATTTCCGGTCACGAAGAGGCGCAACTGGTCTACGCCGGCGTGGCCCACACCTTGCCGGCGCAAAACACGCGGCTGGTGGTGGATATCGGCGGTGGCTCCACGGAGATGATCATCGGTCGTGGCGACCAGTTGCTGGTCACCGAAAGCATTGCCATCGGCAGCGGCACCTTCGGCGCGCATTACTTCCATGGTGGGCGGATCGTGGCCCAAGCGTTGCTGGAGGCCGAGCGCGCGGCCACGGTGCAGTTCGAACGCATTGCCCGCCGCTATCGCGCCATGGGCTGGCAGCAGGCGATCGGCTCTTCCGGGACGGCGCGGATGCTGGCCAAGGTGCTCAAGGCCAACGGCTTGAATGATGATGACCAGAGCGGCATCACCTACGGCGGCCTGTTGCGCCTGTCGTTGCGCCTGCTGGAAGTCAAACATGTGAAGCATTTCAAGTTGGCGGGCCTGCCCACCCATCGCCTAAGCATTTTGCCCGGCGGCCTGGTGTTGATGCTCGCGGCGTTCAAGGTGTTCGGCATCACGCACATGATTGCGTCGGAACCGGGTCTGCGGTTCGGTGTGCTGCATGGGTTGATGAGCAAACACTGAAACCGTAACTCAGTACACAGAATCCTGTGGGAGCGGGCTTGCCCGCGAAGAGGCCAGCACATTCAACATCGTAGGTGAATGGACTAGCGCTTTCGCGGGCAAGCCCGCTCCCACAGTGAACCGTGCTCACCTGAGCTCTTGGGAGATCTTCAGCTGTCATGTTCCAATAGCGAGCATTCGCAGACTGGAAACGCAACATGAAGAAAATCGCCGCACTGCCCCTCGTCCTGGCGCTCAGCGCTGGCCTGTTCAGCATGCCCACCCTGGCTGCAGGCGATGCCCAGGCAGGGGAGAAAGTCTTCAAGCGCCTGTGCAGCGGTTGCCACCAGATCGGCGAATCGGCCCGGGCCTTCTTTGGTCCGCAACTCAATGGCGTGATCGGTCGCCACTCCGCCGTCACCACGGACTACGTGTATTCCGATGCGATGAAATCCGCCAATCTGGTCTGGGACCGCGACACCCTGATCGCCTATCTCGAAGCGCCAAAGAAAGTCGTCCCCGGCACCCGCATGATTTTCTGGGGCCTCAGCGATCCGGAGAAGATCGAAGACCTGTTGGCCTATCTGCAAACCTTCCCGGCGCAGTAATCAAGCAGCCGCCAGATTGTCGGCCAGCCACCCGGTGAAGGCCCGCGCCATCGGGATGTTCTCGCTGTCACGATGGGTCAGCAGCGCCCAGTTCGGACCGCGGATGGTTTGCTCCACCATCGGCTGCAACAGCCCGTTGGCCCGCGCCTGTCGACTCAGCAACTGGCTGACCAGCGCAATGCCGAGCCCCATGCAGGCCGCGTCCAGCAGTAAACCCGGATCGGAAAAATTCAGCCCCTGATCCATCTGCCCCACATCAATCCCCGACTCCACCGCCAAGTGGCTCCAGTCCATTTCCCGCTCGCCATGCAGGGTGGTGCGTTGTTCTGCCGGTACGGCCATCAGGCTCGGGTGGCACGCCGGGTAGAGGCGGTCGGCGTGCAGCACCTTGAAGCTGCATTCGGCCTGGGAACTGATGTCGTCGCGCACCGCCAGGTCGATGGTCTGGCTGGCCATGTCCGGCACTTCATCGGTGCTGAAAATCCACAGGTCGACCTGCGGATGCTGGCGCCGGAAATCCCCCAGGCGCGGCAACAGCCAGTGCCGGGCAAAGGCCGGGGTAGTGTTGAGCACCAGTTGATTGGGCTTCTGGTATTGCCCCAACCGGCGAATCCCTACCGCCAGTTGCTGCAACAGCGCCTGGGTGGTGCTCAGCAGATCGTGCCCGGCATCGGTCAGGCTGACGCTGCGCCCGCTGCGATGGAACAGCGGTTGTTCCAGGTACGCCTCAAGGCTGCGAATCTGCTGGCTGATCGCCGACTGGGTGAGGTGCAACTCTTCGGCGGCCTTGTGAAAACTGCCCAGCCGGGCGGCGGCTTCGAAGCCGCGCAGGGTGCTCAGGGGCGGCCAGTGTTTGAGCATATTGATAAGCTCCTCTAATCAGTTGCCTGCAAAATCCATCGTTTGTTTGCCCGTTTTACCAGCCGTAGCATGCATGCCAAGACCGCCAAGGGCGTTTTCATTGAACACAATGACTTAACTCAGAGGTATTTGTCATGCAGCAGAACGTTATTCAAGACAGTGGTTGGATGATGCCGGCCGAGTGGGTCACCCATGCCGCCACCTGGATGGTCTGGCCGCATAACAAGACCCTTTGGGAATCCGGCTGGCGGGTGACGCTGGCGCAGGTTCAAGAGGACTTTGCCCGCGTGGTCAACGCCATCGCCCGCTTCGAACCGGTGAAACTGGTGGTCGATCCATCAGCCGTCGCCAGCGCCAAAGCCTGGTGCGGGCCGAACGTCGAGTTGATCGAACTGGCGGTCAACGACAGCTGGTGCCGCGACTCCGGCCCGAGCTTCGTCTGCCATCCGCAGCAGGGCCTGGCCGGTGTGAGCTGGCGCTTCAATGCGTGGGGCGGCAAGTCGGCCCACGATCTGGACGAAAGCCTGGCCCGCCGTGCGCTCAACCACCTGGGCCTGGAGTGCTTCGGCACGGCGCTGAGCAACGAGGGCGGCGCCATTCATGTGGACGGCGAGGGCACGTTGATCACCACCGAATCGGTATTGCTCAACCCCAACCGTAACCCGGGCGTGACCAAGGCCGAGATCGAAGAGATCTTCACCCGTCTGCTGGGCGTGAAGAAAACCATTTGGCTGCCGGGCGATCCGGACTACGTGACCGGCGACATGACCGACGGCCACGTCGACGGCGTGTGCGCCTTTGCCCGCCCCGGCGTGTTGCTGGTGGACGCCACCCACGACAAGCAATCGGTGTACGCCGAAGTGGCCCGCGAGAACCGTCGCGCCCTGGAACTGGCCACCGATGCACAGGGCCGCAAGTTCGAGCTGATCGAGCTTTATGAGGCCAGCGATGCGGTGGACACCGAGGCCGAAGTGTTCTGCGCCTCCTACACCAATTTCTACATTGCCAACGGCGCGATCATCATGCCGGCCTATGGCATCGATGCCGACAAGGTCGCGGCCGAAGTGCTGGCGCAGGTATTCCCCGGGCGCGAAGTGGTGCCGGTGCGGATCAACCATCTGGCCCATGGCGGCGGCGGTGTGCATTGCATCACCCAGCAGCAGCCGGCCTGGCCGGTGCGGGGTTGATGCCATGACGCTGCTGACTATCGCCACCACCCAGATGCCGTGCACCTGGGACCTCAAACACAACCTCGACCAGGCCGAGCAACTGGTCCGCGAGGCCGCAGCCAAGGGCGCGCAGGTGATCCTGTTGCAGGAACTGTTCGCCACGCCGTATTTCTGCATCGAGCAACACCACAAACACCTGGCGCTGGCCGAGGAGTATCGCGACAGCCACGTGCTCAAGCGCTTCGCCGCGCTGGCCAAGGAACTCGGCGTGGTGTTGCCGCTGAGCTGGTACGAGAAGGCCGGCAATGCCTACTTCAATTCGTTGAGCGTGGCCGACGCCGACGGGCGCCTGTTGGGCGTGTATCGCAAGACCCACATCCCCAACGCCATCGGCTACCAGGAAAAGGAATACTTCAGCCCCGGCGACAGCGGTTTCCGAGTCTGGGACACCGCGTTCGGGCGCATCGGCCTGGGCATCTGCTGGGACCAGTGGTTCCCGGAAACCGCGCGCTGCCTGGCCTTGATGGGCGCCGATGTGCTGCTGTTCCCGACCGCCATCGGCTCCGAGCCCGGCTGTGCCTCCCTCGACTCGCGGGATCACTGGCAGATGACCATGCGCGGCCACGCGGCCGCCAACCTGCTGCCGGTGGTGGCGGCCAACCGTGTCGGCCGGGAAGCGGCGACCACCGATCCGACCCTGCAAATGAGCTTCTACGGTTCGTCGTTCATCTGTAATCACAAAGGCAAGTTGCTCGCCGAAGCCGACCGCGACAGCACCGGCGTGCTGGTGCACAGCCTGGACCTGGCGGCCATGCGCGAAGACCGCCTGACCTGGGGCATCTACCGCGATCGCCGTCCGGACATGTACGGCGCCTTGCTGACCCAGGACGGTCGTCAGATCCATTCACGCTGGGCAACCCAAGGGGTGTGACATGAACACGATCAACAAGCTGTGCCTGGCCATGGGCCTGGCGTTGAGCTGTGCAGTGCCTGTGCTGCACGCCGAGGAGAAAACCCTGCGGCTGTACAACTGGGCCGATTATTTTGCCGAGGACACCCTGAGCAAGTTCACGGCCGAAACCGGGATCAAGGTGATCTATGACGTCATGGACGGCAGCGAAACCCTTGAGGCAAAAATGCTCGCTGGTGGCAGCGGATACGACCTGATCTTCCCCGGTGACACCGTGGCCGAACGCCTGATGCGCGCCGGCAGCCTGCAACCGCTTGACCAGTCGAAAATCACCGCCCTGAACGACGTCGAGCCCGGTTTGCAGAAGCTGCGCTCGCACTATGAGCATTCGAGCAAAGCCACGGTGCCGTATACCTGGGGCACCATCGGCCTGACCTACAATGCCGAGCAGATCGCCCAGCGTGCGCCGGACGCACCGGTCAACAGCCTGGACATGCTGTTCAAGCCGGAGCTGGCGGCGAAGTTCGCCGACTGCGGCATCTCGATGATCGACTCGCCGGACGAAGTGTTGGCGGTGGTGCTCAATTACCTGGGCCGCGATCCACGCAGCGCCAAACCGCAAGACCTGGCGGCAGCCAGTGAGTTGCTGATGAAGATGCGGCCGTACGTTCGCAAGTTCCAGTCGCAACCGGTGACCGACCTGGTCAACGGCAACCTGTGCATGTCCCTGGGCTACAGCGGCGACATGACCCAGGCGCAGCGCACGGCCGACAGCGCCGGCAAGAAAACCACCTTCCACTACCGCATCCCCCGCGAAGGCACCACGGTGTGGATGGACACCATGGCCATTCCCGTCGACGCCCGTCACCCGGAATACGCCTACGCTTTCATCAACTTCGTCATGCGCCCGGAAAACATGGCGGCGATCAGCAACTTCACCGGCTACCCGACCTCCAACGCCAAGGCGCGGCCGGACGTCGATGCGGCGATGCGCAACAACCCGGACATCTACCTCGATGAAGCCACCTACGCGCGGCTGATTCCCGGCAAGGACATTCCCCAGGCCGACATGCGGGCACGCATGCGCACCTGGACCAAGTTCAAGACCGCTACGGTCAATTGATCACCGGTCGGCCCGCGGGCCGGCCAACCCCCGGATTTCAGGAAAACATATGCCGACACGTCGAACATTCATCAAGCAGGCATCGGTCATCGCCGGACTGGGCGCAGTGGCGTCCATGGGATTGGGCTTTGCTTCCCTGCCGGTGCGCGCGGCCGGCAAAGAAAACTGGTACATGCCCGATGAGGGTGACAAACACCAGCGGGCCTTCATCGCCTTCGGCGCACAGGCCGCGATCTGGGAGGACTTCACGCCCCACGTGCAAGAGGCCCTTGGGCGGATCGCCCGCAGCATCGCCCAATACGAGCCGGTCACCGTGTTCTGTCGCCAGAGCGAGCGGCGCCTGGCCGAAGCCAAATGCGGCAGCGACAACACCACCTTCGTGATCACCGAGCTGGATGACATCTGGATGCGCGACACCGGCGCCAATTTTGTCGTCGATGGCAACGGCGGTCTCGGCGCCGTGGACTTCAACTTCAACGGCTGGGGCAACAAACAGCAGCACGAAGAGGATGCACAGTTGGCGGAGTTCGTCGCCGAAAATGCCAAGGCGCACCACCAGCGCAGTGAGCTGGTGGGCGAGGGCGGTGCCATCGAAGTGGACGGCCACGGCACCGGGATCATGACCGAAAGCAGCTGGATCAACCGCAACCGCAATCCGGACTGGAGCAAGGCCGATGTCGAGGCCGAACTGAAAGAACGGCTGGGGCTGCGCAAAATCATCTGGCTGCCGGGGATCAAGGGCAAGGACATCACCGACGCCCATGTCGACTTCTATGCGCGCTTCGTCAAGCCCGGCGTGGTCATCGCCAACCTCGACAATGACCCCGAGTCCTACGACTACAAGGTCACTCGCGCTCATTTGCAGATCCTCGAAAACGCCACGGATGCCGATGGCCGCAAATTGCAGGTGCATACCGTGTCGCCGCCGCTCAACCCGCGCAACAGCCGGTTCAGCAAGGACAACCCGGACTTCGCCGCTGGCTACATCAACTACTTCGTGATCAATGGCGCGATCATCGCCCCTGAGTTCGGCGACAAGGAAGCGGATGCCAAGGCCTTCGACCTGCTGTCCGAACTCTACCCGGACCGCGAAGTGGTGCAGCTCAACATCGACGCGATCTCCGCGGGCGGCGGCGGGATTCACTGCGTGACCAGTCATCAGCCGCTGGTGTGATGGCTTCAGGTGTACGCAGAACCTGTACCTGTACCTGTAGGAGCGAGCTCGCTCGCGATGGACTCAAGAGCGCCGCGGTTATCCAGATACCCCGCGTATTCGTTAACGACCATCGCGAGCAGGCTCGCTCCTACAGGGGATTTTTGGTGAGTCAGATAAATCAGGCCTTGCTGGCCTTCAGGTAAGCTCCGAGCCGCCGCCCCATCTCCTCACCCAACGCCTGCAAGCCACTGAGCGGCCGCACCATCACTTCAAACTCGACAATCCTGCCCTGTTCGTTGAAGCGGATCATGTCGATGCCCTTGAGCTCTTTCTCGCCGACTTTGGCGCTGAATTCGAGAATCACGTTCAAACCATCCGCCGTCGCCAGCTCGCGGTGATAGGCAAAGTCCTCGAACACGTTCATGACCGTGTTGAGGATCATCGATACCACCGGCGCCCCCGGATACGGCGTGTGCGCCATCGGCGAACGGAACACCGCCTGCGGATCGAGCAGGGCGGGCAGGCCGCTCAAGTCGCGGTTGCCGATCATCGTGTGCCACTGCTCCAGCGACGCGGCGACGTTGTGATTCAGGTTCAGGTCGGACATGTTCAACTCCTGTTTTTTATTGTTGTGGTGCGAAAACCCTGGTCGATCACCCTGGCGGCATCGTCGGCCCATTGCCGGTAAAGCAGCGGCCCCGGATGAAAACCATCGCTGGCCATCAGGCCCGGCTGGGGCGCCAGCGGGGTGGACAGCATCGTGCATTCATCCACGCCTGTGGCCAGGTCTGCAAGATGTGCGTTGAACGCACGCGCCCTGAACCCCAGAAACCAGCGCAGCGGCTGCGGCAATGCGGGGAACAGATGCATGGGCGGCAGCGGCGACACGACAATCTGCCTCACCGCAAACCTGTCGCACAACAGCGCCATCAAGCGCCGTTGCCGGGCGAGCCACTGATCCAGGGTGAGTGAGCTGGTGACATCGTTGACGCCGATCGACAACAGCGCCACATCGAACGGCTCCGGGGGATGCTGTTCGAGCAGCTCCAGCAACCCTTGGGAATCCAGACCGGAGCGCGCCCAGAGTTTCCACGACACCTGATAATCATCGGCCAGGCGCTCGACCAGCCGACCGCTCAGGGCTTCACCTTGAGTCGCCGCACCCACACCCGCCGCGGCGCTGTCGCCGACAATCAACAAGCGCAGAACCTCGCCGCTGCCGGCATTGCCCTGGCGTTCACCTTCGGCCTCCGGCAATTTTGGCGTCATCCGCCGGGTGTACAGGCCTTGCGCAAGCAAGACCGGGCCGAGGAGGATTTTGGCGAGGGTTTCCGTATGGCTCATGGGCAGTTGCCTGATTGAAAGAGGGTGATCAGCCGGCGAACTCGTCATCGAAAATGCTCTCGATAGGCAGCGCAAACGCCCGGGCAATCTGAAACGCCAAGGGCAGGCTGGGATCATAGCGGCCATTTTCGATGGCATTGATGGTCTGCCGCGAAACATTCAACAACGCCGCCAGATCGACCTGCGACCACTTGCGTTCGGCGCGCAGTTCCTTGAGCCGGTTTTTCATTGGTAGCGTCGCTTGGCAAGTCTGAGCCCGACCATCCACATCAGGCCCATCACTGGCCACACACAGACCCAGGACACGTGTGGAAAACCGACATTCTCCAGAAAACCATAAGTGAAGGTCAGCAATGCCGAAGCGGCAAAGGCAAAACCGAGCGCCTCGTACTGAATACGCAAATGCATTTCGTCCAGCGTGCGCATATTGCGCACCACCGCCCAACACATCAGCCCCGCAGGAATCACCGGCAGCAGCGTGATGATGACCTTCAGCGCCATGGCCATCTCTTGCTGATCCTTGAGCAGGATGACCGACAAAACCAGCAATACCGAGTACAGCGCCGTCGCTGCGCCCATTTCCATGTAATAGCGTTTCATCGCATTCTCCTGATGTAAAAGACCCTTTACATAATCGCCCGGCATTTCACCGATGTAAAGGGTGTTTTACATTGCTGGACCCGCCCATGAAAAAGCCCGGCTGACCGGGCCGGGCTCTGCATCAGGATCATTTCGCTGTCATCGACCCACAACACACAGCTCCCCCGTCGCCCGAATCATCGCCTGGCCATGCAGGTAATCCTTGATCAGCGCGGAGCGTTCGGCGGCCAGCCATTGCGGGCAGTTCGGGTCTTTGCGGTAGGGCAGGAACGCGGCGTACTGCTTGAGCAGCAGGTTTTGCAGGGTGTCGAGTTTCGGCCTGATCTGGTTGTTGAGGTCCGGCCGTGGCGTATCCGGTGCCTTGTGCGCTGCTTGCCATTGCGCGAGCCGGCCGTACTGCACCAGTTTGCTGGCTTCGATCTGGGCGGCGATCAGGTTGGCAACATCATCGGGGTCGAGCTGGCGCTGGGTCGCCTGCTTGCGCGCGTTGGCGATGACTTGCGCCTCCCGGGCGTTGTCCTGGATCGGCTTGCCGCTGTCCCACTTGGTCAGCGCCACCAGCTCACTGATGTACAAACGCTCATTCATCGTCGCCAGCAGCGGTTGCAAGGCATCGGGCGCCGGGGGCGTGGTGCCGGCCTGGGCGCCGCCAGCGAACAAGCCGAGCAGGGTACAGGCCAGCCAGTGCGGCAGGCGTGGGGAACGGGGCATGGACGAAATCTCCTTGGACGCAGAAATCACTCCGGCTTGTGTATCACAAGTGCGGCCAGGGAACGATAGGTTGCGAAGGATTCAGCCCAGCAGCCGTTCAATCTGCGCCAGTTCCCAGGTGCTGAGCAAACTCACCGGATCGGTGCCGAAGCGTTGCCCGCTGTCGAACGCATACTCGCGGCCATCGGGGCATTGGCCGCGCAGACAGTGGCGCAAGTGGCCGGCGTCGACCTCGAGCGTCAGGCGCCAGCCGTCGATGTCGACCTGGACATGACCGGACTCGCTGGCGCCGTCGACTCGCTTGAAGGTGCGAATGCCCTGGGCGATGTCGCGCAACTGCTGGTAAACCTCGCGGGCGGTGAGGGCGGGCACAGGTGTCTCCGGGGTGAAATCGGGGAGGCACAGGATAATTCATCAGCGTGCAAAAAAACCCGACTGATCAGCGCCGGGACACTGTAGGAGCGAGCCTGCTCGCGATGGACGTTAACGATAACGCGTGTTTAATGGCTAAACGCGGCGCTCTTAAGTCCATCGCGAGCAAGCTCGCTCCTACAGGTTACCCATTGCTTGCTCTATTTTCGGTTCAACGCCTCTTCCGCCGCGGCGATTTCAGCCTGGCGCCTGACGATCATGTCGCCCACCGGCGGCCCCTGGAAGCGCCGGGCTTCAAAGCCGAACCAGACGATGGCCGTCAGGACCAGGAAGCCGATGGTGATGTACAACGCCCAATCGTTCGGTGGCTGGATGCCGATGACGAAGATGATGATCATCGACAGGATCGAGAGCACGGCGAACACCGAGTACCAGAAGCGTCCCAGGTTCCACGGCCCCATGGTCGGCCACTTCGACGTCCCATAGGTGAACAGGCCGAGCACGATGGGGATGGCGAAGGAGAAGAACAGGAAGATCACCGTGCAGGACACCACGATCGTGTAGACCGGCGTTGCCCCGACCGAGATCACCGACGAGCCCCAGTCGAACAGGACGGCCAGGGTGGCACCGGTCCAGATGGCCGCCACCGGGCTGCGAAAGGTTGGCGAGACCGAAGCCAGGGCTTTGGAGCAGGGCAGGCCACCGTCCCGGGAGAAGGCGAAGATCATCCGCGAAACCGAGGTGACCGTGGCCAGGCCGCAGAGTATCTGCGAGATGAAAATCGCCACGTAGAGCACCAGTTTCAAGGTCGGGTTGACCTGGGTGTTCATGGCCCAGAAAAACACGTTCCAGCCTTGCTTGGCCGCCTCGTCCATGCTCGGCAACATCAGCACGAATGCGCTGAGCATCAGCCAGCCGAACAGCAGCGACCAGACCACCGACATGACCATGCCGCGCGGCACCGACATGGCCGCATTGCGGGTTTCTTCGGAGGTATGCGCCGAGGCGTCATAGCCGGTGATGGTGTAGATCGGCAACAGCAGGCCGAGCATGAAGATCCAGCCGTTGGAGACCTGCGGCCAGACGCTGCCGCCCGCCTCGCCGGAGTAGTTGCCGAAGGTCCACAACCGTGCGAACTCATAACTCGGTGCCGACATCAGGCAGACGATGGTCAGCGCCAGCGCCGTGGCGAAGATCAGGTAACCGGAGAAGTCGGTGAGCCTGGCCGTCAGACCGATGCCCAAGTGGTTACACAAAGCCTGCACGCCGGTGAGGATCGCCAGGAAAATCACTCGCACCGTGGTCGTGTCCTCCATGCCCAGCGCCGGTCCGAAGGCGCCGAAAAAGAAGTAATAGGTGCCGACGTTGATCGCGCCCAGCACCGTGACCAGCCCCAGCAGGTTGAACCAAGCGGTCAGCCACCCAGTGAAGCGGTTGCCCAGGATCGAGCCCCAGTGGTACAGGCCGCCGGCGGTGGGGTAGGCCGAGGAGATCTGCGCCATGGCCATGGCGAATACCCCGGAGATCAGGCAGCCGATCGGCCAGCCGATCCCGATGGATGCACCCCCCGCGCCCGAGGTGCCCTGGGCCAGCGAGTTGATGCCACCGGAGAGGATGCAGATGATTGAAAAGGAAATGGCAAAGTTGGAGAAAACTCCCATGCGTCGCGAGAGTTGCTGGGCATAGCCCATGCTATGCAGCACCTTGACGTCATCGTCGTGCGTTTCGGTGCCCGGCTGGCTTGCTGGGTTCATCATGTGTACCCCTTCGGTTTTTGGACAGGTCGAACTGAGCCGCCGTAGGCTCGACCTTGGGTTTCTGTGGGGGCGAGCCTGCTTGCGATGGACTTGAGGATGGCGCGGGGTGTCAGGTTGCCCGTGTCATCGCTGACGTTCATCGCGAGCAGGCTCGCTCCTACAGACGGCCGTGAAACGCCGCATCGAAAATCTTTGCCACGCCGTCCCGGGTCAGGGGTAGCGGGTTGCCGCCGGCGGAGGGGTCGACGACCGCCATGTCTGTCACCAGGTCGGCCTGTTTATCGTCCACTCCCAACTCGAACAGGGTGTGCGGCACGGCGATGTCCTTGCGCAGCTTGAGGACGAAGGCCAGGAAACTGTCGAAGCCGGGTGAGGGCAAGCGCAAGTATGCTGCCAGGCGAGTGATGCGCTCCTCGATGGCCGAGCGGTTGAACTGCAGGACGTAGGGCATCAGGGTGGCGTTGGTCATGCCGTGATGGGTGTCGTACAGCGCGCCAATCGGATGGGCGAGCGCATGCATCCCGCCCAGGCCCTTCTGGAAGGCCGTGGCGCCCATCGCCGCCGCCGCGAGCATTTGCGCGCGCGCCTCGAGGTCCGACGGCGTGTGTACCGCCTTCACCAGAGCATTGGCGACCAGGCGCATGCCTTCCACGGCAATGCCATCGGCCAGGGGGTGAAAGCCGGGGGCGCAGTACGCCTCCAGGCAATGGGATAACGCATCCATGCCGGTGCCGGCGGTGATTTTCGCCGGCATGCCGACGGTGAGGGCCGGGTCGCTGATCACCACGCGCGGCATCATTTTCGGGTGGAAGATGATGCGCTTGGTGTGGGTGCGCTCGTCGATGATCACTGCCGCACGACCGACTTCCGAGCCCGTCCCGGCGGTGGTCGGCACGGCGATGACCGGGGCGATGCGGCTGTCGTCGGCGCGGGTCCAGTAGTCGCCGGTGTCCTCGAAGTCCCAGACCGGGCGGGTCTGGCCGCTCATGAAGGCAATCAACTTGCCCATGTCCAGGCCACTGCCGCCGCCGAACGCGATCACGCCATCGTGCTTGCCGGCGCGCCAGGCGTCGAGCCCGCCGGCCAGGTTGGCTTCCACCGGATTGGGCTTGAGGTCACAGAACAATTCGACGCCAAGACCGGCGGCGCGCAGTGCGTCGAGTGCCGCCGTGGTGATCGGCGCGCGCGCCAGGCCGCTGTCGGTCACCAGCAGCGGCCGCTCGATACCTTGGCTGCGACAGGCGTCGGCCAGCTCGGCGATGCGCCCGACACCGAAACGAACGCTCGTGGGGTAGTTCCAGTTTCCTGTCAGGTTCATGGTCTACACCTCGTGACGCAGATGAAAGGATTTGGCCCGGGTCAGGTGCTCGTAGCCCAACGGCGACAGGGTGACGCCGCGCCCGCTGTTTTTCACGCCGGTCCAGGCCAGCGCCGGGTCGAGGTAATCGCAGCGGTTCATGAACAGCGTGCCGGTGGCGATCTCGTTGCCCAGGCGTTCGGCCGCGGCGAGGTCTTGGGTCCAGATGGACGCGCTGAGCCCGAATTCACTGTCGTTCATCAAGGCGATGGCTTCTTCATCGCTGGCCACCGGCATGATGCCGACCACCGGGCCAAAGCTTTCGTCGCGCATGACCGACATTTGATGGGTGACATCGACCAGGACCTGCGGCGCGAGGTAGGCGCTACCCGGTACGTCGGCGGCAAATGCCTGCGCATCGATCAGCGCCGTCGCGCCCTGGGCCAGCGCTTCGGCGATCTGGCCACGCACGAAGAAGGCGGCGCCCGGTGTCACCAGCGGACCGAGGGTGGTGGCTTCGTCCAGCGGGTTGCCCAGCACGTACTGGCGGGTCAGTTCGGCGAAGCGCTCGACAAACGCCGGGAAGATTTTCCGGTCGACGTAGAGGCGTTCCACGGCGCAGCAACTCTGTCCGGAATTGAAGAAACTGCCGTCGACCAGATTTTCCACCGCATGTTCAAGGTTGGCGTCTGCGCGGACATAGGCCGGGTCTTTGCCGCCGAGTTCCAGGCCCATGCCGAGAAATTGTCCGCTGGCGGCGCTTTCCAGGACTTTGCCAGCCTCCACGGAACCGGTGAAATTTACTTGCTGCACGCGCCCGCCAGCAATGATCGACCCGGTCGACACATGGTTGAGCAGCAGATTCTGGAACAGCCCCTCGGGCAGTTTTGCGCGGCGCATGGCCTCGGCGAAACGCTCGCCCACCAGCAGGGTTTGCGACGCGTGCTTGAGGATCACGCTGTTGCCGGCCATCAGCGCCGGGATGATGGTGTTCACCGCCGTCAGATAGGGGTAGTTCCACGGAGCGACCACCAGCACCGTGCCCAGCGGTTCGCGTTTGATATAGCGCCGAAAGCCCGCCTTGGGCTCCGGCTCTATAGCGGCCAGGGCCTGCGGTGCGATGGCGATCATGTGCCGGGCGCGTTCGGCAAAACCGCGCAGTTCACCGGCGCCATAACGCACCGGGCGGCCCATCTGCCAGGCCAGCTCCGGCACGATGTCGGCCTGCATCGACAGCATCGCGTCCACCGCGGCAGTGCAAAACGCCGCGCGTTCGCTCAGCGGGCGGCGTTGCCATGACGCCTGTGCAGTAGCAGCGGCCGCCAGTGCCTGCTCGACCTGTGCGGCGTCGGCCACCTCGCGTTCGGCGTACACCCGGCCGTCGACCGGGGAGATGAGCTGAATCTTCTCTGTCATGGTCGTCTCAATAGCGCTCGAAACCACGCTGCAATTCCCAGTCGGTGATTCGCCGGTCGTACTCCTTCTGCTCCCACTCGGCGGTGTGCACGTAATGGTCGACCACCTCATCGCCGAACGCCTCGCGCAACATGGCGGAGGCCTTGAGTGCGGCGCTCGCGTCGCGCAGGGTCTTGGACACTTCCGGCAGATGCTCATCCTGGTAGGCGTCACCCTCGAACGGCGGCACGAGGTCGAGTTTTTCGTCGACACCGGCCAGGCCCGCCGCGATCAGCGCAGCGAAGGCCAGATAGGGATTGAGGTCGGCACCGCCGATGCGGCATTCGATGCGGATCGCCTTGCTGCCTTCGGCACACAGGCGAAAGCCGGCGGTGCGATTGTCGCGGCTCCAGACCGCCCGGGTCGGGGCAAATGTGCCGGCCTGGAAGCGCTTGTAGGAGTTGATATAGGGCGCGAGAAAACAGGTGATGTCGTTGGCGTACTTGAGCTGCCCGGCCACCCAGGCACGCATCAGTTTCGACATGCCGAACTCGGCTTTCGCGTCGAAGAACAGCGGCTTCCTGGCGTTCTTGTCCCACAGCGAATTATGGATGTGACTGCTGGAACCGGCGGCGTCGTAGCGCCACTTGGCCATGAAGGTGATCGCCTTGCCCTGCAACTGCGCGATCTCCTTGCAGGCGTGCTTGATGATGACGTGGTGGTCGGCCATGGTCATGGCGTCGGCGTAGCGGATGTTGATCTCTTCCTGGCCGGGGCCCCATTCGCCCTTGGAGTTTTCCACGGGGATGCCCGAGGCCTGCAAGTGCTTGCGGATCGCCCGCAGCACCGGCTCTTCGCGGGTGGTCTGGAGGATGTTGTAGTCCTCGATGTAATGGCCGGCGGTTTTCGGTTTGTGATAGTTGCGCTTGTGGATCGCCTCGTAGCTCTCATCGAACAGATAGAACTCCAGCTCCGAGGCGAACATGCCGGTATAGCCGCGTTCACGTAGACGCTCGACCTGCTTTTTCAGGATCGCCCGAGGGCTGTGGGGCAGGTCCTGGCGATGGTGATGATCGAGCACGTCGCACAGCACCAACGCCGTGCATTCAAGCCAGGGCACGCGCCGCAGGGTGGACATGTCGGGCTTGAGCACGAAATCGCCGTAGCCCTTGCTCCAACTGGCCGCCGCGTAACCTGGCACCGGCTCCATGTCGATGTCGTCGGCCAGCAGGTAGTTGCAGCAGTGGGTTTCTTCATGGCCGCTGTCGATGAAAAACTCGACCTGGAAGCGCTTGCCGACCAGGCGTCCCTGCATGTCGACCATGCAGACCAGTACGGTATCGATTTCGCCGGCAGCCGCGGCGCGTTTGAGTGCATCAAAACTGAGGAGGGGCTCGGTCATCACGTCAATCCTGCGTGAAAGGTTTGGGCCAGTCTGAGA
The DNA here is from genome assembly GCF_054668285.1 of Pseudomonas sp. S2_H10. NCBI lineage: Bacteria > Pseudomonadati > Pseudomonadota > Gammaproteobacteria > Pseudomonadales > Pseudomonadaceae > Pseudomonas > Pseudomonas sp. S2_H10. The sequence goes on along the minus strand of NZ_CP162754.1, from coordinate 1,329,719 downwards.
TCGCTGTTGCAGACGCTCTCCAGAAACACCCAAAACCTAAAGAACCGAGCATCATGAGCAACGAGTTGCTCAAAGCTTAGCCTACTGTTGCAATGTGTGATTTTTGCCAGGTGAATGCCAACGCACGACCTGGTTCCTGTAGGAGCGAGCTTGCTCGCGATGAACGCAAGAGCACCGCGTTAAGCCAGTCATCACGCGTAATCGTTAGCGACCATCGCGAGCAGGCTCGCTCCCACAGGGTAAGGTGGGTCGCCTTTACTCCGGCAAGCCAGCCAACCGCAGTCCATCGACGAAGCGGGCGAAATCCTCGGGCCGTTGAATCGGCAGCCAGTCCTTGAGGGTGCCCAGGCGCAAAGAGGGATCGATTTTTTGCAGACGCTGCATCGCCACATCCGCTTTATCCATTCGACCGCCGAGCGCATGACTGGCCGCCACCAGCGCCGCCGCGACCAGCAGGCTCGGCAGGTTGCCCAAGGCCTTTTCCGCCCAGTCCGCAGCGGCATCGAAGTGCCCGGCGAAGAAGTGCGCGAGCGCCATCCCGACCTGCATCCTGAACATTTCCGGATCCAGCGGACTCAGGCGCACGGCATGGTTCAAATTCTCGATGGCGGCGTCCGTTTCACCGTGCAAGGCCCGCAGGATACCGCCGAGAAACCAGGCAGGGGCCAGGTTGGGGTTGAGCAGGCGCGCGCGGTCCAGCAGCGCGATGCCGGCGTCGACTTCGCCAGCGAGATGAGCCAGCGCATGCCCGCCGCGGGTCAGGGCGACCGCATCATCGCGACCAAGGGTCACCGCCAGGCGCGCCAGCCGTATGCCCTCGGTGATTTCCGCAGGCCGATCGGTCATCCAGCCATTGAGCTTGCGCCAGAAGTGGCACCAGGCGGCCATGCCGTAGGCCGAGGCAAACTCCGGATCGAGTTCGATGGCCTGGTAGAACATCGGCAGCGCCTGCTCGATGGCTTCCCGGGTGCCGCGGTGCAATTTGGCCATGGCGCGCAGGTAATAGTCGTAGGCGTCCAGGCTTTCCGTCGGCTTGCGCTTGGCGCGTTCGATTTCTGCCCGTTCCAGTTGCGGCGCAATGGCGCCGACGACGCTTTCGGTGACTTGGTCTTGCAGTTCGAAGATATCGTCGAGCAAGCCTTCGAAGCGCTCCGCCCAGAGGTGCGTCCCGCTCGTCGCGTCGATCAGTTGCCCGGTAATGCGCACCTTGTTCCCGCATTTGCGCACGCTGCCTTCGAGTACGTAGCGAACGCCCAGCTCCAGGCCAACGCCTTGCGCGTCCACCGCCTGGCCCTTGTAGGTGAAGCTCGAATTGCGCGCGATGACGAACAGCCAGCGGATACGCGACAGGGCGGCGATGATGTCCTCCACGACGCCATCAGCGAAGTATTCCTGCTCCGGGTCGCCGCTCAGGTTCTGGAACGGCAGGACTGTGATCGAGGGTTTGTCCGGCAGCGCCAGCGGGGAGGAGGGGGTGGCTTCGGGGCAGCGGTTGCGCGTTCGTCGATGTCAGGCTGTCGCGTTTCGCCGCTCGAGTCGTTGTTGATCCGGCCGACGAAGCGGTAGCCCTTGCGGGCGACAGTGCGCACCAGGCGCTGCTCCTCACCGCTATCACCGATGGCCTTGCGCACTGCATTGATGTGGCTGGTGATCGTCGATTCCGAAACGATCCGGCCACCCCATACCGCCTTGAGCAATTCGTCTTTGCCGACGACGCGATCGGGGTTGTTGACGAACAGCAGCAACAGGTCGAAGACCTGCGGTCCGACGGCCACGACCTGCCCGCGCAGGGTCAGCTCCCGGCGCTCCCGATCGAGCACGTAGTCTTCAAACGCGAATGGCAAGTTGGGCATCCCCTGGCGAAGCGCCTTCAACTCCGTGTTCCAGGCGGCTGGCGGTTGGTAGCAGGGGAAGATGATAAGGCAGCTCGACATCCGCTGCACAGTCTGCGGCAAGGGCGGTTGGAGGAACCTCAGTCGCCTTGGACAAAAATCCAAGCGTTCGCCAAGGCAAACCCAAGCCCGGCGCAAGGACTTGCCGGGTGTGCGCAGGCAATCTCTCTACACCGACGCAATGGTGCAGTCGAAAAGTGGAGAACAGTCATGAAGATCGTCGTCATCGGGGGCTCCGGCCTCATCGGATCGAAACTTGTGAACACCCTGCGCGAGCGCGGCCATGACGCACTCGCCGCCAGCCCCAGCAGCGGCGTGAACAGCATCACCCGCGAAGGCCTGGCCGAAGCGATGGATGGCGCTGACGTGGTGGTCGACGTGGCGAACGCGCCATCGTGGGAGGACCAGGCCGTCCTCGATTTCTTTGAAACCTCGAGCCGTAACCTGCTGGCCGCCGAAGCCGCCGCCGGAGTCCGGCATCACGTTGCCCTGTCGATTGTCGGCAGCGAACGGCTTCCCGAAAACGGCTATTTCCGCGCCAAGGTCGCGCAGGAAGCCCTTATCAAGGCATCCAGCGTTCCCTACACCATTGTGCGTGCCACGCAGTTCTCCGAGTTCGCCGGCGGCGTTGTCCAGTCGTTCGCCGTCGGCGAGGAAATTCATGCTTCGCCGGCCCTGATCCAGCCGATAGCGTCCGACGACGTCGTAGCGGCGCTGGCCGATGTCGTGCTGGCAGCGCCGGTCAATGGCACGGTTGAAGTCGGAGGCCCGGAAACCCTGCCGATCGACGAACTGGTCAGGCGCTATCTGCGAGCGACCCGGGACAGCCGCAAGGTCGTGCCGGATGTGCATGCCCGTTACTTCGGCTCGGTGCTCGACGATCAATCGCTGGTCACCGGCAAGAACGCACGCCTGGGCGCGATCCGCTTCGACGACTGGCTGGCCCGGTCGACGGCGCAGTAACCGATCGCACCCGCACATTTCCCTACGCATCCAGGAGAAGTCCCATGATTACCCGATTGCTAATGGCTGCAGTCTTCGCAGCACTCTCGATCAGCGCAGCATCGGCCGCCGAACCGCCCCCCGGCAAGGTGACGGTGGTGTTCGACCGCCCGATTCCCAACATCCCCGGCAAGAGCATGAGGGGCGTGGTCGTCGAGTATGGGCCGGGTGCCGCATCACCGGCCCATACCCATCCGAAAACGGCCTTCATCTATGCAACGGTGTTGGAGGGTTCGTTTCGCATCAAAGTCAAAGGCGAGCCGGAAAAGATCTACACCGTCGGGGAAAACTTCGTAGAGGAGCCGGGTTCCGTGCACCTGGTCAGCGCCAACGCCAGCGACACCCAACCGGCACGCCTGTTGGCGGTGTTCGTCCTCGACACCGAGGAAAAGGTGCTGGTGACACCGATCAAACACTGAGCCACGAAAAAGCCCGGCTGTTGAGGCCGGGCTTTTTGTTGAGTCCTGCGGTACAGCACTGCATTCAGACAGCGCGGCTTTCGATCAGACGGTCGGAACCACCTTCGGCTACGCGGTTCTGCAGGAGTTTGTCGGAACCGCCTTCGGCCACACGGCTTTCAATCAGACGATCCGAGCCGCCTTCAGCGACCACAGGTTGGGCAGAGGTAGCGGCGAAAGCGTTAACTGCGAAAACCGAGAAAGCGATGCTGAGGAGGGTTTGGCGTTTCATGATGGTGTGCTCCGGGGTGCTTATGGGTTGGTATGGAGCTGATGTTACGCCGGGGATTTTTTAAGAGAACTTCATTGAAATGATGGTGACTATCGATGCGGTCAATGGATCGCATATCCCTGTGGGAGCGAGCTTGCTCGCGATGGCAGTTTCACATTCAACATATGTGTCGATTGACACACAGCTATCGCGAGCAAGCTCGCTCCCACAGGTTTTCATGTGCCTGACAACGGGGCTCAAGCCTTACTGATCTGACTCACACTGGTGATCTGCCCATTCCAGACCATCTCGTAATGGGCCGCTTGAATGATCGAAGACACAGGCCTCGGCGTCATCAAAGCCCAACAATAACTGCCCGGCATCCGCACCGAGTGATAGCGCAAACCCGGACAACCGGCGTCCCGCACCGCGCGCCCCAGCACACGGGAATGGCTGTAATCGTCCGGCGCATACACCGGATCGGTCGGCGGCAGGGCGGTGGCGTCCTTCATCCCTGCATCGCCAAACGCACAAGCCAACCCACGAAACACAAACCGCTCATAGTTCAGGCTCGGTACCCTCGACCAATACAGACCCTGGTGATGCCTTACCTCAGCCAGCGCCGCTTCCATCGAATCCGCCAGGTACAACACCCCGAAACTGCCGTCACTGAACCGCGAACCCGCCGGATTGACATGGGTAAACGGCGCGATGGCGTAAGAACAACCGGCAATCCCGAACGGAATTTCGCTGCGCGCAATCAACTCCAGCTGACCCACTTCATTCTTCAACCGCGGATTGGTCAGGGCCTGAATCTCGAACAACAGTTCGAACTCATCCGCGTCCGCCACGTCATCGAACAACGCAATGGGCGGAAACTTCGAATTGACTAGGCGATAAGCCTGCAACGACCCACCTGCAAACACCGACAGCTCACTCGCCATCACCATAACGCACCCCGCAGCATGTCGATGCGGCGGAAGGTTTCATACAGCGAAATCATGTCGCCCTGGGCCATGATTTCCAGCGGCGAACGCCCGTTGAAAAACTCGTTGTCATTGGCCATCGAGGCAAAGCCGTACACGTTGTCCGGGTTGTCGAACACCAGCCGCAACGTCGCGTGAATGTTCAACACAAAGCTGATGCGCTGCATCTGATCCGCATCCAGCGCCACCGCCCAATCCGGGTCACGCTGCCGGGCGCGGGTGTAGGTACTGCGGGAAATACGCAGGATGCGACAGGCCTGGTCGCTGGTGGCCTTCCACTTTTCCAGAATGCTCACGGCGGCGCGCAGGCCGGTGACGCATTGGTTTTTTGTGAAGGATTGGGGTTGCAGGGGGACGGCCATGATCGTGTCCTTGTATTGCATCTATAGATTCAAATGTAGATAGTTTGAGTCTGTAGAGCAATATTGGTGCGACGGGTGGGCCTGCCCCTGCCAATGCAATAGAGTTGTGATTTTTGCTGAGTTGATGGGTCACTGAAACCGACGATGCAGGTCTGGAAAGACATCCTGGGCAAACCAGGCGGGCAGGCCGGGGGTCACGATTCTGGATTTTGGCGTTCGGCTTTCTACCAGACCGAGCTTTACAAGCCTGGATAACTCGTCGATTGCCGGGCGCGGCGTCAGGCCGGTGAACGTCTTGATTTCATTGCGTGGCAAGCTGCCCTGGGTGATTAGCGCGATGATCGCTGGCGCACTTTCCGCACGGATACCTTGCTGCAGTAGTCTCTCGTTGTAGCGAAACGCGCGTATTACGCGCTCTCGCAGTCGAGATGGATCCACTGCGGCAATCATGTAGTCGACCTGGTCGTGACAAACTTGCAGCATGAACTCGATGAATTCGAAATAACGTCGCTGGGACAATTGACCACGTCCGTCCAAATCACCTTCTCGTGCACGGTCGGCCATGGTCAGGGCGCTGTAGTAATCCTGGTGCCGTCTCGCAAGACCGCGTGACAGTGACCAAAGGGTTGGCTCCAGTCCCAGGCGCACCAACTGCAAATGTGTGATCAGTCGGGCGACTCGACCATTCCCGTCGGTAAAGGGGTGAACCCAGGCGAGTCTATGGTGGTAGGCCAGTGAAGAAATCAACTGGCGGCGAGGGTCTGTCTGCCGACCAAACCCTGACTGAAGGTGACGCAGCATCACCTCGACGGCTGAAGCGTCCGGCGCATCATGATTGCCGACGATCACGTTTTGACCCGTGACCGAGCGAAGTATTCCGGGTTGCATTATTGAGCCATCTGACAATGTACGTTCTGCGTCACTGGCTCCCCGAAAAAGCCGGTTATGCGCTGCGCTCACGAACTCGGGTGCGAACATGTCGCCCCACGCAAAGGGGCCTCGCTGGCGTAACGTCCGCTCAAACAAGGCTTGCACCGCCATTTGTTCAACCGCCAGGCTTTTGAGTCGTTTACGATCTTTGACCGGCGCCGTTTGTGCTTTCTGCATGTCGGCAGGCTCGGTGTATTGCCCTTCGATCAGGTTCGAGTAGTACGTATTGGTGATTTGCAGGAGGCGGCCGAGTCGTGCGGCGGTTTCAGGTGGTAGTCGCCCGGCTAGAAACTGGGTCTTTCTGGGCAACGCATCCGCAAGATCAATGATCGATGGGGGCAATGAATCCGGGAGAACCGGGTCGAGCCAGGATTTCGATGTGACTAAGGACATGGCAGTTCGTATGCTCAGAATTATCTTCACATTTTATTTCACATGGATAATCGTTTAACAAGCCTTATTTTGTTGGGTTTTATGTGGATTTGTGAAGGTTTTTAGCTGATCCGTCTTCACATTTTATTTCACAATTTTATTTGCATAAAACCTGGGTGCAGCATCCCAATCGCCAGCGAATACGAATCGGGAGTCCAAGAGACGCTCGTGGTCAATTACTCCGCTGCGGTGCTTATGGCTGCATTATTGATGAAACGTCCGCCCCAACGCATCCAGCCGCGTGGCAATCGGCGGAAGTTGACGACTGCTCGACGCCAGCGTCTCCACATCATCCGCCGTGTTCTGCGCAATGCTCTGCACCGACTGCAGGCGCCCGACAATCTCGAAACTCGCCGAGGACTGTTCGCGGGTCGTGGTGACAATCCGCCCATTGAGTTCATCGATGTGCGAGATGTCACTGCCGATGGCCTGCAGCATCGCCGCCGCCAACTGACTGTCCTCGACGCAGCGCTCGACACCTTCGCGACTGTCCTGCATGGCCTCCACGGCTTTGCGGCTGCCTTGCTGCAAGGCCTCGATGATGGTCCTGATTTCCTTGGTCGACACCGCCGTGCGCTGCGCCAGGCTGCGCACTTCATCGGCCACCACGGCAAAACCCCGGCCTTGCTCGCCCGCGCGCGCCGCTTCGATCGCCGCGTTGAGCGCCAGCAAGTTGGTCTGCTCGGCGATGCTGCTGATCACTTCAAGCACCGTACCGATCTGCTGCGCCTGCGCGGCCAGCGCCTGCACGGTTTCATTGGTGCCTTGCAGGCGCGAGGCCAGTTGAGTGATTTCCTGTTGCGCACGGTTCACGCTTTCCTGCCCGCGGGTGATCTGCACGCTGGCCTGGCCGGCATGTTCAACGGCATGCTCGACGTGCACCACGATGTGCTCCATCGCATCGCCCATGCGCTGCATCGACCCGGTCATCTGCGCGATTTCCGTCAACTGATGTTTGGCGCCTTTCTCCAGCGTATTGCTCGCCTTGGCCAACTCCTGGCCCAACTGACCCAGACCCTGAGAGTCACGCACCACGCCGTCCACCAACGCAGTGATCTGCCCGAGGAACTGATCGAAACGCTGCGCCAGCGACACATGCACCCGCGCCTTGTCACCCTGGCCGGCACCGACGGTGAACTGCGACGCAGTGGCGAGCATCTTGTCCAGCATGTCCTGGCTCTCCACCGCATCGGCCTGGCTGTGCAGCGCCAGATAGAGCAGCGCGACCGTCTCCATCACCACATAAAAGGCGTGGACGAACACCATCGTCCAGCCACCGTGATGGGCCATCACAAACACCGGAAAACCCTGATGCTGCAGCACATGAAACACCACGTGATGCAGCGCAATCGTCAGCGCCGCCACCAGGATCGGCAGCCAGTCCCGATAAAACGTCAACACCGCCAACAACGCAAAAATCCCGAAGTGCGACTCAATGACCCCCTCGGCCTGATTGATGTGCAATGCCGCCATTACCATCAAGCCCACGCCGAGCAAACAACGCATCAACCGCGACCCGCCGATGGCGCGATACAGCAGGGTCAACAGCACACTGGTGCCACCGCCGACCAGCAACGCCTGCTTGAACGTGTCGTGCCAGAATGCCAGGCCCACCGCGAACACGAACATCAGCCAGATCAGCCCCAGCATGATGCGGTCGGCTTTACGGTAGTGGTCGAGGAAACGAGGGGGGAAGGGCATGTACGCTTACTCCATGTATTCGAACCGGGAAACTGGGGCAGGACTGATACCTGAAGACGAGCCTCTCACTGTGGCGAGGGAGCTTGCCCCCTCGCCACAGGTTTTATCGCTTAAGCCATGGAGGCAAATCGATTGCCGGCATGGACGCGGTGTATTTGAGAAATCGTGGAGAGCGTAGCCCTTGGCCATCATTCTTGGCCGATACGACGTCGCTTGTGGAAAACAATGTCCGATATAGAGGCAAGTAATGCTGAAGTGACGGGGAGTACCACGGGCTCCATTGCAAAGCCTGGGCAACGCACCAAGCCGGCGGCCAGCGGCGGCTCATCAGGGCCGTCCGCTGGATACGGTCGTTGGTGGGTCAGGTAACTTTGACGATCTGCGGTGGACTCCATGTCCCTTTGCCAGGAGGCAGGATGGAAGGTGCTTGCGTCTTCGGCCAATACAGGCGCATCACCATGTAGATCAGATCATTCGGTGCAGGTAGCCAGTTGCTTTCCTTGTCTGCGCCGGGTGAATCCTTCTGGATGTACAGCGTCAGCGAGCCGTCGGCGTTCTTCTTCATGTCGGGTAGCATCGGCGCGTTGATGAGGTAGCGATTGATCGGATTCTTGATCAGCAGTTGCGACTTGCCGTCGTACATCGTCACCGACCAGAAAGCATTGACTGGAGGGAGTTGCCCGGCAGCAAAGGTGATCGTGTAGTTGTGTTTGCTGCCGTCGAGTCGCTCGCCATTGGGTAAGGTACTGGTTATCGGATACGTGGCCTCATCGGCGTCGTTGGCATAGATGCCCGCTTGCGCCACGGCAGCGCGCTTCAGCCAGTCGCCGTTATAAAAGGCACTGTTGCCACCGGCACCGGCAATGTTCCAGCCGTTGATCTTCGTGCCGAGATTCTTGATCCCATCCGCGACCTTCGCATGCCCGGCCTGCATGCCCTGAACGATGGCGGACTTCTGCTCGGCCGATAGAGCCTGGAAGTTAAAATCCTTCCCTACGCCGATTCGTGCAAGTTTCTCGCGGATCGCCACTTCATCCGGTGCGGCGGGATCGAACTGCAAGGCAAAGCCCAGGTACTTGAAGAAGTCGGTCTTCACCAGGTCTTTGTCGATCTTCGGGAAATCAATCGGTGGCGGGGCAGGTGGCGCGGGTTGCTTGAGATAGGCGGAAAGCGGTTGTGCCTTGTAGCCGGACTGGATCTTTACGACATTGGGCATATCCGCCGAGTTGAAGAGCTGGGTCCGGAAGACCGCGAAGGGCAGTTGCGTGCGGGAATGAAACACCTTCTTGATGCCCGGCGGAGTCGCGCCTTTCCATTCGGGGCCGGCTACCATGTAATCGCCGGCTTCATCGCCGGTGGTACGGCTGCCGATGTAACCGAAGTTGTAAGTGTTGCCATCGATAAGTTGCACCGTGTAGTACCGCGGTTTCTCTACCGCTGGTACCGAGAGCACGATCGGCTCGCTGCGCAGGTCCATGAACAGCATGGAATAGGGCGTGTCGCTGTTCGGTGAGACGATGGCCGTGTCCTTGTAGGTCGCGACGTGATGCAAGCTATCGATCTGGTTGAACGGCGCCTTGTACTGGCTGGAGTTCTTGTCCACTGCGTACTCGTACATGATCGCGTAGTTCATCACGATGGGCAGACCGTAGACGTAGCCCTCCTCGGCGATGGCTTTCGTTTCGGCGGGAGTAATGTCCGTTGCGTGGGTGAGGGTGGATGTCAAAGAGGCGAGCAATAACATCGCACAGCCAAAGGCTCTAGGTAGTGGTTCTTTCATAAACCTGCTTCTCCATTCCTTGAATCGGATAGTGAATCGATCTACTGATCATTAGTCAGGCGATATGAAAGGTCGCGCTGTTCACGATCTGATGACCCATCGCGCTTTTTGTCTACCTGTAAGTCTTTGTCTTGCCCGAAGATGTCACTCCGAACGCGACACTGTGCGAGGAGAATACGACACGGATGGCAAACCCAGGTTGCTCGATCAGTATAAGCGGCAATTCAAATAGCGCTGCCGAGATACCAGCAGCTTTCAAGACTTTACTGATCGGACAAAAAATCGGGCGCCACTTCAGACCTTTCACCTCAGGTCGCTGGAAATATGAACACAGACCTGAGATGGTCTTCGCCCCTTGCTTCCAGCCACCAACGCTATCCTTAATCATCGCTCCCGCCCTCGAGATGGATCTTCGCCCATGCAAACCCCCAGCCCCCAACGCTCCCTCTGGAAAACCTACCTGTTTTTCCTCGCCCCGATGGTCCTGTCGAACTTCCTGCAATCGATGTCCGGCACGGTCAACAGCATCTACATCGGCCAGATGCTCGGTACCCAGGCGTTGGCGGCGGTGTCGGGGATGTTCCCCATCGTGTTCTTTTTCATTGCCCTGGTGATCGGCCTCGGTGCGGGCGCGGGGGTGTTGATCGGGCAGGCGTGGGGGGCACGGGAGACGCATCTGGTGAAAGCGATTGCCGGGGCGACGGTGTTGTTGGGGGTGTTGATCGGGTTGGTGGCGGCGGTGGTGGGGAGTGTGTTTGCGCGGTCGGCGTTGGTCGGGTTGGGCACGCCGGCGGATGTGCTGGACGATGCGGTGGCGTATGCCCATGTGATGTTGTGGATCATGCCGTCGCTGTTGGTGTTTGTGCTGTTCACGCAGTTGTTGCGCGGGGTCAGCGATACGTTGTCGCCGTTGTTGGCGCTGGTGGTGTCGACCATGGTCGGGCTGGCGCTGACGCCGGCGTTGATTCGCGGGTGGTTGGGTTTTGCGCCGATGGGCATTCAGAGTGCGGCGATTGCGGGGCTGGTGGGTAACCTGGTGGCGATGGGGTTGCTGGCGTGGCGCTTGATTGGCAAGGGCCATCCGCTGGCGCCGGACCGCGAGTTCTTTGCGGCGATGAAGCTGGACATGGCGATCCTCGGCAAGGTGCTGCGCATCGGTTTGCCCACCGGGTTGCAGATGGTGGTGTTGTCGTTGTCGGAGCTGGTGATTCTGGCGCTGGTGAACCAGCACGGTTCCCAGGCGACGGCGGCGTATGGCGCGGTGACGCAGATCGTCAATTACGTGCAGTTTCCCGCGTTGTCGATTGCGATTACCGCGTCGATCCTTGGCGCGCAGGCGATCGGGGCAGGGCGCATCGAGCGCATCGGGCCGATCCTGAAGACCGGGCTGTTGATCAACGTGTGCCTGACCGGTGGCCTGGTGGTGCTCGGGTACTTGTTGTCGAGCTGGTTGCTGGCGTCGTTCCTGACCGAGGAGGCGACACTCAACATGGCTGAGCACCTGTTGCACATCATGCTCTGGAGCCTGTTGGTGTTCGGCTTCCAGGCGATCATCGGCGGCATCATGCGTGCCAGCGGCACGGTGATGGTGCCGGTGGCGATTTCCATTGTCTGCGTGGTGGGGATTCAGTTGCCGGCGGCGTATCTGCTGGATGCGAAGTTCGGGCTGCAAGGGGTGTGGATGGCGTTTCCGGTGGCGTATCTGGGGATGCTGGTGTTGCAGACGCTGTATTACAAACTGGTGTGGCAGCATCAGAAGATTGAGCGGTTGGTGTAGGCGGGACGCAGCGGGAGGGGCATGCTGTTCACTGAACTTTGTGGCGAGGGGGCTTGCCCCCGTTCGAGTGCGAAGCGCTCGCAAAAAATTGTACTGATCGCGATATTTTTGGGGGCTGCTGCGCAGCCCAACGGGGGCAAGCCCCCTCGCCACAAAACCCTCGCCACAAAAGGACGGTGTGACTGAAAAAGACAGGCGCAATCGCCTGGGGAGATGAACCCCTTGTCCCATTCCATCCTGCAAGACCGGCCGGCGGCCGGGCGGCGTTTGATAGAGCCGCTGCTGCCTTACGCCAATCGCCCCGAAGTCATCGTTCTGGCCTTGCCCCGTGGCGGCGTGCCGGTGGCCTATGAGGTGGCCACGGCGCTGAAGGTTCGCCTGGACCTGATGCTGGTGCGCAAGCTCGGCGTGCCGTCCCGTCCGGAGTACGCCATGGGTGCGATTGCCAGCGGCGGTATCCTGGTCCGTAACGAAGAGGCACTGCGCGCGCACCCGATCGCTCGCGGCGAATTCGACGCCGTGGTCGAGCGGGAAACCCGCGAGCTGCTGCGCCGCGAGCAGGTCTACCGTGGCACGCGGCCGCCGGTGCAGCTCAAGGACCAGGTGGTGATCCTGATCGACGACGGCCTGGCCACCGGCGCTTCGATGCGTGCGGCGATCCAGACGCTGAAGCTGCAGGCGCCAGCGCGCATCGTGGTGGCGGTGCCGGTGGCGCCGATCGAGACATTGGAGGCCCTGCGCAGCGAGGTGGATGAACTGGTCTGCCCGCTGATGCCCGAGTGGTTCACGTCGATTGGCCATTGGTACATGGACTTTTCCCAGACCCGGGATGCCGAGGTGATCGAACTGTTGCGGCGGGCGTGGCAGCGCGAGGACTGCGGGTAGCGACAGGTGGTCGCAAATCAGTGGGCAAGGTGGAATAAACGCCGGTTGTTTGCTTTAGTCCATCTGGTGCCGGCATTCTTGCGCGGCACGCCAACTCAGGACGGGAGCCCTCCCGGAGAGTGCCATGAACCTTCGATCCGCGCGTTGCGTCGCTCTGGCCGGCACCTTGCTGTTCGGCCCGGTATCGTTCGCCGAGGCCGTGGAATACAAGGCGGTGAACGCCAGGGCCAGCACCTTGAGTTTCACCTATGAGCAGATGGGTTCGAGAGCCTACGGCACCTTTAGCAAGTTCAAGGCCAATCTGGACTTCGACACCGATAACCCCGGCGGTGCCCACGCCGTGCTGACCATCGACCTGAACAGCATCGACGCCGGCAGCAGCGACGCCAACACCGAACTGCAAAAACCAGCGTGGTTCGATACCGCAACTTATCCGGTGGCGACCTTCGAGTCGACGACCATCAAGTCCCTTGGCGATAACCGCTATACCTTCACCGGCAACCTGTCCCTGCGCGGGCTCACTCGGGAGGTGAGCGTGCCGGTGCTGCTGAAATCGGGGAGCTCCGTCGGCATCTTCGATGGCGAACTGGTGCTCAAGCGTGACGACTTCAAGATGGGCGAGGGCGAGTTTGCGAGCAGCGTGGTGTCCAACGAGATCAAAATCCGCTTTCGGATGGTGGCGCCGCAGCGCTGACTGGAGCCTGCCCGATAACGCGATCGCGTGACCCTCAAACCTTGTAGGAGCCGGCTTGCTGGCGATGGACTCAAGCGCGCCGCGTTTATCCAGTTCACACGCGTTTTCGTTAACGACCATCGCCAGCAAGCCGGCTCCTACAAGTGATCTTCAAATCAGTGAAGGCCCAAAAAAAAGCGCCCGGTCCACATTGCATGGACCGGGCGCCGCGGACCGGGCGCCGATCAATTCGCTCTAGTGCACAGGCACCGTCACGGTTTTGCCGAAGGCCGATGTGATGGTCGCGGTCGGGCTGGGCGATGGCGGGCTACCGACGGTCGTCACCGCTATGTTCCAGCGCGCGCCTGTCGCCGTAGGCGTCAGGGTGGCGGCGCCAAGGTTCACCGTACCGGTGGTGGTCGTGGCCGTCGCCGTGATGCTGTTGCCCGGGCCACGCGAGGTGGTGCCGGACAGCACCCAGTAGTAACGGCCGTTGCTGCGGGCGGTGACGGTCGCGCTGGTGACGATCAGGTTCTCGACCACCGCTGCCGAGACCGCCACGGACACCGTCGCCGGTGCCGACTCCGCACCCTTGGCATCGGCGGCCTTATAGGTAAAGGTCGCGGTGAACGGCGCGGGGATCGTGGCCGGTGGTGTGTAGATCACGCGCGCACCATCGGTAGTCACCGTGCCTTTGCCCGAGTCCGGTTGCTCCAGGCCCACCACTTTGAGCGGCACGTTGCCGTCAGGGTCGCTGTCGTTGGCCAGCACGTTGATGGTCACCGGTTGGCCGTTGCTGGTGGCGCTGTCGGGGTTGGCGAGCGGTTTCTTGTTATCACCCTCGTTGTTGTTGCGGGTATCGCCGGTGCGGAAGGTTGGCAACGCGGCCGAGTTCACATAGGAGACGCCGTCCCAGCCGGGCAGGGGCGTTGGCATCAGCTGGAACTGGCCAGGGTGCTCGATATCCCAGCGCAGCAGCATCGAGTTGTCTTCGTGCTGGGTGTTGTGGCAGTGCTCCATGTAGGTCCCGGCGAATTCGCGGAAGCGGATCGCCATTTCCACGTCCACCGAACTGTCGATGCCCTCGCCGATGCGATAGACGTCCTTGCGTGCCCATTTTTCCCATTCCGGTGGCGCCTTGCCGTCGCGGCTGAGGATGGTGCCTTCTTCGAAGTGCACGTGCACCGGGTGGTTCCAGCCGTTGCCGCCGTTCTTGATTTTCCACACTTCCAGGGTGCCGTCGCCGGAGAAGCCGGCATCGGTCGGACCGTTGGCCAGTTGCGGCGCAGCGCTGACCCGTCGTGTGTCCATGTTGTAGCCCAGGCCGCCGTCGGTCTTGATGGTCCAGGGGGCTTCGTCGGTGCCGTCGGAGCGGCCGAAGATGAACTCGCGATGCCGCGCGGCCTTGATCTTGGCCTGCATCACCGGATCGTCGCGGTTGATGGTCAGCGGGATCATCACCTTGCCCACCGGTTTACCCGGTTTGGCGGGTTCGTAGTCGGCGGGGTTCATGCTCACGTCCTGGCCGGCATAAGGCTGGACAATCAGTTGCAGGAACTTGCCCACCACCGGGTCGCCCTTGTCCCATTCCAGCCCTTTGCTGCCTTGCTTGAGCACCGCTTTGTATTTCTCGGACAGCACATCGGCCAGGCTCAGCGGGGTTTTTTCCGGTTGCTTGCCGGTCTGATGCTCCATCAGGTTGACGAAGTACAGCTTGTCGCCGACAGAGATCCCGTTCTTCGCAAAGTTGACGATGATGTCGAAGCGCTCGGCAATGCCCTGGGTGGGCAGGATGGCGTTGTGGTCCTGCACATCGCCGTCACCGTCCAGGTCCATGCTGCCGTCGAACGGCACGGCGTGTTCCATGAGGTTGCCGTCGTTGGCGATCATGTGGAACGGCACGCGGGTATAGGACACGCCGGAACCTGCCGGGCCGGGGAATTCACCCCCGGTGCCGGCGACTTCACGCACCAGCGCGATCCTGAAGTAGCGCGACACCGAGCCGTTGAGGATGCGGAACCGATAGCTGCGCGCACGCACTTTCAGGCGCGGCTGGTACTGCCAGTTGACGAGGATCTGGTCGCCGAGGAAGCCGTCGGTGTTGAACGGGTTGAACCACAGTTGGCCATTGGCGTCCCAGGCCTTGTCGGCCACCAGCAGGTTGACGTCATAGTCGCGGTTGCCCCAGGGCAATGCCGAGCCGCTGGGCAGACGCAGGTTGACGCCGTCCTGGAAGGCTTCGTTACCGCGGTCCAGGGCGCTGTAGTAATTCATCATCACCGCGTTGCCCTTGTAGACGTTCTGCGCGGTGAAATCGAGCATGTGGTCATGGAACCAGTGGGTGCTCATGGTTTCATGCCAGTCGCCACGGATCTTGATGCTGCCGTTGTTGCAGGTCTTCAGGCCTGGCGTGGCGTCGTTGACGTACAGGGTTTCGCCCGGGGCGCAGGGGAATGCTGCGCGCGGATCTTCAGCCTTGGTGTTGATGGTGTCGTACCCGGCCAGTTGCATCGGCCAGCGATAGTCGTAGTACTGCCCCGGGAAGAAGAACGCATTGGCATAGCCGTCGCTTTCTGCCGGAGAGTGACCGTTGTGTTCGTGGGTGGTGATGGTGTGCAGGCCAAAACCCGAGTTGGCCGACGGATCGATCGGCAGGGCGTTGTAGTGCCGCATCAGCGTCGGTTGGCCGTAGCGCACCATCAGCAGTTTTACCGGAAAGGTGCCGTCGAACGTCCACAGCGCCTTGTGGTTCTGGATCGGCATGTTGGGGTGAAAACGCGTGTCGATGCCTTTGGTGGTGCCCGTGGTGGCCGGGATGTCCGAGGTCTGGTAGTACAGCCCGCCCGGTCCGAACTCGCCGACGGCGTAGTTGTGCAGCTGGCGACGGTCGCGCATGCCGCCGTTGAGCTTGGCGCCCGCTTGCACGGTCTTGAAGGCGACCTGTGGGTAGAACTCGTTCCAGCGCTGGTGCGACCAGCCTTTTCCTGGCGGACGGCCTTCAGCCGGCGAGCCGACCGGATGGCGGTTGAGGAAGGCTTCGATTTGCGCTTTCCACGGGTTGCGGTCCAGCACGTTGGAGTACTGTGACGGAAACGGGTAGAGCCCCGGCTGGCGCATGAAGGCTTCCAGCGCCGCGGCCGCCGGGCCACTGCGGGCGATGCTGTTGGGGTCCTGCGTGGGCGCCGGGCCGACAGTCGGAACCGGGAAGGTCAGGGGCGGTGCCGGCAGTGTCGGGTCGAGTTTTTCCGTGCCGAATTCTTCGAACAGCAGCAGTTGTTGCGTGTACGGCAAGGCCCCGAACAACGGGCTGGGCTTGCCGTTGGTGGGGATCTTGAACGATGTCTGCAGGGCGGGCGGCAGCACGTTATCGCCTGTTGGCGTGCCGCGATTGCCATACACTCCATTGGGATAGGCGATGGAACCCAGGTTGGTGGGTGGCATGGTCAGCAAGCCATCCAGTGCGGCCTTGGGGTCGGCCGCAGGATTGGTATACGCTGAAGGATCTGTAGGAGGCGGATAGTCGACGTCGTCCAGCGGTGCGGCGTTGACGGTGCCGAGGCTGATGTTGATGAGCACCACAACGGCGATGCCCGGTTTGCTGAAGCCAAGCGATTTGAGGTCAGGCATGCTTTTCATAGTGTTTCCCTCGGGGGCGCGCCGATGTGGCTGACGTACGCAAAACGGTCAACGCAATAGCTGTGCCAAGCGCTGCAACATCCGCGGGAAGCTGGAGTTTGAATTGTTTCAAGATATTGAAGGTTGTAACTGAAGCGCCGCAGTGGGTGGCAATCCTCAAAACCGGGGGCCTTCACCCACCCATTTCCCCAGTCACCTGTCACGCCACCATCACCCCTCGGACCGCAGGTATCAGGCGCGCTATCATAGGCAGCCCTCGACCCCGGAGCCTGTCATCGCAATGCCCCTGATCAGCCATTTCAAGACCCCGTGCCCCGAGCACATCAACAGCCAGATCCTGCAGATGGTGGTCGACAACCTGACCGACGTCAGCATGGTCGCGATCCCGCCCAGCAACCTGCTGTACAACCTTTATCAATATGCGATCGGCTATGAGGTGCACCTGTATCTGCAGGCGCTGAACGGTGAAAAAGGCATTGCCGTGGAGTTGATCGTCGCCACCGACGAAGACGATCCGGAAAAGGTCCTGGGCTTTTTGCTGTACCTGCCGGTGCAGGACGATCCCGATGCGTGCGGCGTGGCGTACATGGCGGTACAGGCCGAGTCTCGGCGCCAGGGCGTGGCCCGGCGGATGCTGCGGGAAATGGTCGGCCGCTATCCCCATGCCGAACTGACCTGCGCGGTGGCCAAGGTGCCGTATTTCGAGGCGATGGGCTTTCAGGTCGTGGGCGTGCGCGCGACCCAGGTGTTGATGAACACCCGCGACCACGTCACCGATGGCTTGATGGCGTTGCTGGATGTGGCGTCGATCTACAGCTCGCTGGAGGTGCGGCAGATTCATGCCTACCTGCTGCAAAAGCATGGCAAGCGCGCCATGACCGATGCGGAGAAACAGCGTGACCGACACCTCGACCAGTTGACGCGCAAAGCCAATGAGTGTGTGCGCGAGCGCTTGGGTGACGATGCGGTGCCGGCGACTGGCCCTCGGTTGCGTCTGGTCTGAGGGATTGCCCGGCGGATTTCAGCGGTCTTGCCAAACGGTGCCGGCTTCGAAGAAAATGAGAGTCATTATCAAATAACTCTTGTGACGGGTCGTTTCCATGTCATCCGCTGATCTCTCGCTGCAACACTCCGTGCACAGGCTGTACGAGGACCATCACGGTTGGTTGTGCGGCTGGCTGCGCAAACGGCTTGGCTGCGTCGACCATGCCGCGGACCTGGCCCAGGACACCTTCATTCGCGTGCTCACTCAACGCAAGAACCTCGAGTTGCGTGAGCCGCGTGCCTACCTGAGCACCATTGCCCGCAGCCTGATGATCGACTCGTTCCGTCGACGGGCGCTGGAGCAGGCGTACCTGCAAACCCTGGCGGCCATCCCCGAGCCCGTGGCGGTGTCGCCGGAAACCCGCGAATTGATCATCGAGACCTTGATGGAGATTGACCGCCTGCTCGATGGCCTGGGCGAGCGCACTCGGGAAATTTTCCTGCTGGCGCAGCTCGATGGCTTGAGTTACGTCGAAATTGGTCGGCGTTTGCAGGTCTCGGTCAACACAGTGAAGAAGCATGCGGTGCGCGCCTTGACCCACTGCCTGCTGCTGATCGAGGACTGAGGCGTGGCAAACCCGCATCCACTGGACCACGCCACCCTCGAAGCCGCGGCGCGCTGGTATGTCGACTTGCGCGACGAGGCGTCGGACGCGGCTGTTTGCGCGGCGCACCAGCGTTGGTTGGAACACGATCCGCGCCATCGGCAAGCGTGGGAACGCTTGGCGCGCCTGCAGGACAAGATAGGGCAGATCAACCCCGCCATCGGCCGGTCGACCCTGACCAGCGCCCGGGCCAGGCGCCGCGACGTGCTCAAGGTGTTGTCGATCTTGCTGGTGGCGGGCGGGGCGGGCACGCTGGCCTGGAACACCACGGCGCTGCCAACCCTCATGGCCGATCAACGCACCGCCACCGGTGAGCGCCGCCGCGTGCGCCTGGACGATGGCACGCAACTGCAACTCAACACCGCGACAGCCGTGGACGTGCGCTACAGCGAACGCCTGCGCGAAGTACGGTTGCTCAGGGGCGAGATCCAGATCGAAACCGCCCGCGACCCCCACGCGCGTCCCTTCATCGTGCACACCGCCGAAGGCAGCATTCGCGCCCTGGGCACGCGGTTCGTGGTGCGCAGCGAAGCAGGGCGCAGCGAAGTCAGCGTGCAGGAGCATGCCGTGGAGGTGCGCATGAGCAATCTGTCGGGGCCGGTGGTGCGGGTCGATGCCGGTCAGCAACTGGGTTTTCGCCAGGACAGTATCGAGACGCTGCAACCGGCCAATCCCCAGGCCGATGCCTGGACCCGCGACATGCTGGTGGCCGACGACTGGCGCCTGGGCGACTTCATCGCGCAGTTGCAGCGTTATCGCAGCGGACACCTGGGGTGTGGTCCGGCGGTCGCCGCCTTGCGGATTTCCGGGGCGTTTCATCTGGGCAATACCGATACGGTGCTGGACAACCTGACGTCCACCTTGCCCGTGCGCATTCGTCGGTTCAGCCGCTACTGGGTCTCGGTGGAACCGGTTTGAGCATGATCGAAAAAAAATTCGTCGCGGGTGTTGTTGATTTTGATTCTCGTTCGACTTGGTAGTTACAGGTGCAACAGACGCCGCCACTCACTGCCAACGGGCGAAAGGAAACTGCATGACCCCTCGCAATCCCCAACACCGCAATTCACCTCGCCAGTCCCCCGTCAAACCGCTGAATCGCGCCGTACAAGCGGCCGTGCTGGGGATGGCGCTGGCCGTTCCATTGGGGATGACGCTGGTGGCAGCGCCTGCGTGGGCGCAAACAGATGTCGAAACGCAATTCAATATCGCGGCCGGCCCGCTGGGTTCAGCGCTGACCCGGTTTGCCTCCATCGCCGGGGTGACCGTTTCCTTCGACCCGGCCCATGCCAACGGCCAGCAAACCGCCGGGTTGCAGGGCCGCTATAGCGTCGATGCCGGCCTGCGCCAGCTGTTGGCCGGGAGCAAACTGGAAGCGGTGCGCCACGACAATGGCAGCTATTCGCTGTTGCCGATCGTGGCCAGCGGTGCGGCAGTGCAGTTGGGCGCCACCAGCATTACCGGAGCGTTGACCGAGTCGGCCTATGGTCCGGTAGACGGCTACGTCGCCACCCGCAGTGCCACCGCCACCAAGACCGACACGCCGATCCTGGAGATCCCGCAGACCATCAACGTGGTCACCGCTGACCAGGTGGAAACCCAGGGTGCGCGCAACCTGACCCAGGCCCTGCGCTACACGCCGGGGCTGAACACCGGCGGTTTCACCGACCGCAATTCGATCGCCGACGAGATCACCAGCCGTGGCTTCGCGCCGACGCCGCTGTACCTGGACGGCGCTTACATTCCGTATGCGGGGAGCCTGGGCGGTGCGCCGCAAATCGATCCGTACACCCTGGAACGCATCGAAGTGCTCAAGGGGCCGTCGTCGGTGCTCTACGGGCAGAACCAGCCGGGCGGCCTGATCAACATGGTCTCCAAGCGCCCGACCAGCGAGCAGCAAAACCAGGTCAAGCTCGGTGCGGGCAGCTACAACCGGGTCAACGGCGCCTTCGACACCAGTGGCCCGCTCGACGAGCAGAAACAGTTCCTCTATCGCCTCGTCGGCGTCGCCGACAAGGGCAATGAACAGGTCGATCACAACAACAGCCAGCGCATGCTGTTGGCGCCGAGCCTGACCTGGAACATGAACGACGACACTGCCCTGACCCTGCTGGCGCAGGTCCAGCGCGACGACGGCGTGCCGGATTATCAGTCGCTGCCGAGGATCGGTTCCCTCGACCGCGGTCCGAACGGTGAGCGGATCAACCGGCACTTCTTCTCCGGCGATACGAACTTCAACGATTACAAGCGCGATCAGTACGTCTTCGGCTACGACTTCACCCACGATTTCAGCGAAGACCTGAAATACCGCTCCAGCGCGCGCTACACCGACGTGCGTGACCGCTATAAGGGTTTCTACCTGCGCAGCTTTGTCACCGGTGCTGACGGCGTGACCGACTACACCCGGGCCAACCGCGCCAAGGTCGACTGGCGCCAGCACAACATCGCGTACACCATCGATAACAACCTGGAATACAAATTCAACACCGGCGCCCTGGAGCACACCACGTTGATGGGCGTGGACTATCGCCATTTCAGCCGCAAGTACGATGGCTACAACGCCAACAACGTGTTGCCGGTCGACCTGTATGGCAAGAACAACTACGACACCGCCAGCGTCACGCCGACGCTGACCACCCAGTGGGACAACACCCTGCGCCAGACCGGCCTGTACCTGCAGGACCAGATCAAGCTGGACAAGTGGATCCTGACCATCGGTGGCCGTCAGGACTGGGCGGAAATCGACAACAAGGACTTGCTGGCGTCCACCCATGAAACCAAGCGCGACAGCCAGTTCACCGGGCGGGTGGGCCTGACCTACGTGACCGATTTCGGCCTGGCGCCGTATGTCAGCTACTCCGAATCGTTCCTGCCGACCCTCGGCACGGCGGCGCCCGAGCGCGGCGGCAAGGCGTTCGAGCCGACCAAGGGCGAGCAATACGAAATCGGCGTGAAGTACCAGCCGTTCGAGAAGACGCTGATTACCGCTTCGGTCTATGAGGTCAAGCAGAAGAACGTGTTGACCGGCGACGTCGTGTACCCGGAATACATGGCCCAGAGCGGCGAAGTGCGCTCGCGGGGTATCGAGCTGGAGGTCAAGTCCAGCCTCGACAACATCGATGTGATGGCGGCTGCCAGCTACATGGATTCGTTCTACACCAAGGACACCTGGGGCAGTCAGGACAACCGCAACGAAGCGCAGTCGCCGGTGTCGGCATCGATGTGGGTCGACTATCACTTCACCCAGGCCAACCTCAACGGCCTGACCTTCGGTGCCGGTGCGCGCTACACCGGGCGCAAACCGGGCGATGCGGCCAACTCGTTCGACGTGCCGTCCTGGGTCGTCTATGACGCCACCGTCAGCTACGACATGAGCAAGCTGGACGCGAGCCTGCGCGGTTTGCAGACCCGCCTGAACGTGCAGAACATCTTCGACCGTGAATATGTATCGGACTGCAACTATTCGTTCGGTTGCTATTACGGACAAGAGCGGGTGGCGTCGGTCGAGATGACGTACGACTGGTAATTTTTGCCGCCGCGACTGACACCTTCGCGGTGTCGCACAATGTTTGTGTGACACCGCAAATCCCTTGTAGGAGCCGGCTTGCCGGCGATGGCTGCCTCAAGTCATGCGCCGTTTTTGGAGACGCCTTCGCCAGCAAGCCGGCTCCTACGCTCATCGGCTGCCCGCGAGAGCCCGGGGAGTGCTCACGCCAGCTTCACATTCATGGTGATCCGCGCCGTGAACACCTTCTTGCCTTCGGCATCGTGAATGTCCACCGGCACGATCTTGTCGCCTTCACTGGTCCAGTCCACGGCCTCACCCTCGGCGACCGCCGTCACATCGCTCTTGGCCTTGGCCAGGTATTCAACGGTCATGCCCTTGGGAATCCAGCGGGCGCCGGCGGGAATGGAAACGTCGGTCATCATCCCGGCGGCCAGTTCGGCGGCGTTGCACATGGCGATCGCGTGCACCGTCCCCAAATGATTGGTGATTTCCCGGGCAAACGGCACGTGCACGGTGGCCGAGCCTTTGCGCAAATCCTTGACCAGCGGATTGATGGTGGAGAAGTAGGGCGCCACCTGGCAGGCCAAATTGCTGAACGCTTCTGGCCCGGCGCTGTTGAACATGCTGAGGAACTGACTCATTTTTTTGCCTCTCGAGGATGATGGTTTACAGAATATTGTTCCGTTACAGAATATTATTCTATGACGGAACAGTATTCTGTCGAGAGGAAATCTGTCAACCTGACGTCACTTGTGCGCTGGCAAGCGCCAGCCTCCACCCATGATTTTTGCGGACTGTTTTTACCCATGGAAACCGCCGATCTGCTCGAACGCTGCTACCCCGGACGACGCGCCGAACTCAAGCGCGACATCTTCAGAAAGGCCCTGAGCCTGTTCAACGAACAGGGGATCGAGGCCACCACCATCGAAATGATCCGCGCTGAATGCGACACCAGTGTCGGCGCGATCTATCACCATTTCGGCAACAAGGAAGGCCTGGTGGCGGCGCTGTTTTTTACCGCCCTCGACGATCAGGCGCGTCTGCGCGACAGCTACCTGGCTGAGGCAAGCACCACTCAAACTGGTGTGTACGCGCTGGTGCACAGCTATGTGGATTGGGTCGACAGCCAGCCGGAGTGGGCGCGGTTCCAGTACCACGCGCGGTTTGCCGTGACCAAGGGACCGTTCAAGGACGAGCTCGCCACGCGCAACAAGGCGCGCAACAAGCAGTTGCTGGCATGGCTGGGCGCACAGGGGGACGGGCTGGGTGGTTTTCCGACGGAGTTGTTACTGTCGTTGATCATCGGCCAGGCCGACAGTTACTGCCGCGCCTGGCTGTCGGGCCGGGTCAAGGGTAGCCCGAAGGCGTACCGGGACATGCTGGCGCAGGCGGCCTGGCGTTCCCTGTGCCCCAATGAAAATCCCTTGTAGGAGCGAGCCCTGCTCGCGATGGACGCCAACGATAACGCGGGCTACCTGAATGACCGCGTAGTCCAGCGGTTTTTCGTCGGATCGCCGCCCGGAGCAAGCCCGTTCCCCCAGGAAATGTGTGATTTTCACAAGCAAAAAAAAGAGCCTCAAAAGCTCTTTGATGGGGAGGAAGTAGAGCCGTTGAGGCTCAAGATGCGCATGAAGCAGGCGGTGAGCTTGGTAGGGGTTCAGTGCACTCACCACCTACGCAGCGGCTTGTCGAGCAACCAAGCGACTGCGTAAGTTCATCCTAAAAAGTCCGAGTATTTCACTCAAGTACCACTAGTCGCATCCCCCGGCCAGCCGGCGCGGCGCAAGGCCTCGAGCAAGGTGTCGGCATCCAGCCCCGATACCGCATGCCCGTTGCCTTCGGCCGTTTCGCCGGCGAGCAGGGCATTGATGATGGCTTCTTCCACAGCTTCGGTGGCGGCCAGGAACAGCTCGCTGATGTGGTCGTTGTTGACCATGCTCAGGTGGTCGGTGGTCGGCGCTTTCTTGCTCTCGTAGGCCGCCGGTGGCACATCATTACCGGTAGCGAAAGCGATGAAAATGTCGCCGCTGTGGTCTTCATTGCCGCCCCCGGTGCGGGCCAGGCCGAGGCTGGCGCGCTGGGCCAGGCGGGTGCACTGGTGTGGCAGCAACGGCGCATCGGTGGCCAGGCAGACCACGATCGAACCCATGCCCGGATGGGGCAGCGAGGCCTTGAGGAACGGCGAATCGACCTGTTCCATGTAGCGTCCGACCGGGTAGCCGTCAACGCGCAGTTCGTTACGGATGCCATGGTTGGCCTGGACAATCGCGCCGACCGTCCAGCCGCCCTGGGCGCTGCTCAGGCGTCGCGACGCGGTGCCGATGCCGCCCTTGAATTCGTGGCAGATCATGCCGCTGCCACCGCCGACGTTGCCTTCGGTCACCGGCCCGCCCGTTGCCGAGCGCAGGGCCTGGGCCACGTGCTCGGGCTTGACGTGAAAGCCGTTGATGTCGTTGAGCAAGCCGTCGAAGGTTTCCAGCACCACCGGCATGTTCCAGTACAGGCGCCCGTCATCCGGCTGCTGCTCGCGGTCGAGCACGATCAGCGCATCGCGCACCACGCCCAGGCTGTGGGTGTTGGTGAAAGCGATGGGGCTGGTCAGCAGGCCCGCTTCGCGAATCCACTCCAGCCCCGTGGCGTCGCCATTGCCGTTGAGCACATGGACACCGGCAAAGCACGGATGCTGGCTGGTGGAACCGGCGCGCGGCTCGATGACGGTGACGCCGGTGAGGATGTCACGGCCATTGGTGGTGCGGCCTCGTACATCGCTGTGGCCGATCCGTACGCCGGGAACGTCGGTGATGGCGTTGAGCGGGCCGGGTTGCAGTTGGCCGAACTGGATGTTCAGGTCGCGGGCACGTGGTTTCATGGTTTTCTCATCTTCGATTCGTGGCAGAAAAAATTGGCGGGGCGGATGCTCTACCTGTGGGAGCGGGCTTGCCCGCGAAAGCGGTGGATAGGTCAACATCAATGTTGAATGTGCTGGCCTCATCGCGGGCAAGCCCGCTCCCACAGGGTCAGTGGTGTGTTATTGGCCGTTTTTGACCTTGCTCCAGATCCGCGTGCGCACGCGCTCGGTAGCAGGCGGCAGTGGTTGCAGGGTGAACAGGGTGGCCATGGCTTCGGCTGACGGGTAGACGGCCGGATTGCTGCGGGTTGCTTCGGCCACCAGCGTGGTCGCGCTGCGGTTGCCGTTGGGGTAGTTGAGGTGGTCGCTGACCGGGGCGATGACTTCGGGGCGCATCAGGTAATCGATGAAGGCCATGCCTTGCTCGGGGTGCGGTGCGTCCTTGAGCAGCACCAGCGTGTCGAACCACACCGGCGCGCCTTCCTTCGGCAGGCTGTAGGCGATCTTCACGCCGTTGCCGGCCTGCTCGGCGGTGGCCTTGGCTTCAAGCATCGCGCCGGACCAGCCGACCGCCACGCAGATGTTGCCGTTGGACAGGTCGCTGATGAACTTCGACGAGTTGAAGTAGGCGATGTGCGGACGCAACTTGAGAAGTAGCGCTTCGGCTTTCTTGTAGTCTTCGGGGTTGGTGCTGTTGGGCGGCAGGCCGAGGTAGTGCAGGGCGACCGGCAGCATCTCCGACGGCGAGTCGAGCATGGCCACGCCGCATTCGCCGAGCCTGGCCAGGTTCTCTTCCTTGAACACCAGGTCCCAGGAATCCACCGGCGCCTTGTCGCCCAGCACCGCGCGCACTTTGTCGATGTTGTAGCCGATGCCGTTGGTGCCCCACAGGTAGGGCACGGCGTACTGGTTGCCCGGGTCGTTGTTGGCCAGTTTCGCCAGCAGATCGGTGTCCATGTTCTTGAAGTCCGGCATCTGCGCACGGGGCAACGGGGCGAGGGCGCCGGCCTTGATCAGCGTGGGCAAACTGAAGTTGCTGGCCACCACCACGTCGTAGCCGCTGCGGCTGGTGAGCAACTTGCCTTCGAGCACTTCGGCGCTGTCGAAGGTGTCGTAGACCGGCACAATCCCGGTGTCACGCTTGAAATCCTGCAGGGTGGTGGGGCCGATGTAGTCGTACCAGTTGTACACGTGCACCGTCGGGGCTTCGACGGCAAAAGCCGACAGCGATACCGCCAGGCTGGCGCCAAACCCCAGATTGAAATACGAGCGGTGACGACTCATGATGCGGCACTCCTGGCCTGTTGCGGCCGGTGGTAATCAGGAGATTGCAGCGTATCGACCGGGGTGCTCTTCACCCATTCCCAACATGGGTTACACAAAAGGGGTAGTGCGTGGACGCGTTGTTGAAAGAGTTGCCGGTGCACCAGGGGCTGGCGCGGGTGTTCACGGCGGTGGGGCGGGAGAGCTTCTGGCGGGCGCTGGTCGATACCCTGCGCTTGTTGGTGCCGCTGGACAACGCGCTGGTGGCGCTGATGCGCCCGGGCCATGCGCCGCGTCTGCTGATTGATTTCGATGCCATGGGCAATGCTGACGAGCAGGAAGAACTGGCGGACTACCGCGCCGGCATGTACCTGCTCGACCCGTTCTATCAGGCCGCCTGTGCGGGCATCGCCGACGGCTTGCACAGCCTCGATTCGGTGGCGCCCGACCAGTTCCAGCACAGCGAGTACTACCTGAGTTACTTCAGGACGGTGGTCGGCGGGGACGAGTTGCAGTTCATGGTCAACGTCGATGGCGCCGTGCTCGGCCTGTCCCTCGGTCGCTCGGTGCGCTTTGGCCTCGAGGAACAGGGCCGCCTGCTGTGCGTGCGTGACTGGGTGCTGTCAGCGATGCGCCGGCACCTGGATCTGCTGCCGCTGGAAGGGCCGGTCGCCGAACTGCCGGCGGGTGATCTGGCGACCTTGCTCGACCGCTTCGATGCACGCCTGACGCAGCGCGAAATCGAAACCGCGCGCTTGATTCTCCAGGGCTTCTCCAGCAAGGCCATCGCCCAGCAACTGGGCATTTCGCCGGAGACGGTGAAAGTGCACCGGCGCAACCTCTATCACAAGCTCAACGTCAACGGGCATGGCGAGTTGTTCGCACTGGTGTTGCAGCCGCGTTGAATTGGCAGCCCTGCGTCTCATCCGCTTGAATGGAAAAAGCTTTGCCCACCATGGCGATGTCACAGGCGCTGACCTGTAACTTCTTACAGTTTCGCTCCGGCGACAAAAGGCCCAGTCTTTCCTCAGTCAGAGCGAAGGACCGTCAATGCCGTGAACACTCATCACCATGCCGCGACACCAACGCTGTCGGTCATCGATCCACGCGCCCTGACGGTTCGCAGCATCGGCTATTGCCGTCATCCTGACAGCCCGGAGATTGATCCGCGCATCACCCGGCAACGTTTCGACGCGGCGGGGCGGTTGGTCGAGTCGTGGGACCCACGCTTGTGGGGCTCGGCACCGAAACCGAACCTGACCACGCGCTACGGCTTGAGCGGGCAACCGTTGCTGACGGACAGCGTGGATGCCGGGTGGCAGTTGAGTTTGCCGGATCAGATGGGTTTGCCCTGTTCGTTCTGGGATGCACGCGGCAGTCAGCGTCACACAGAGTTTGATGATCAGCAGCGGCCCGTCACTGTCACCGAACAGGCTGCGGGTGATCGACTGCGTGTGGTGGAGCGCATGACCTACGGAGATTCCGGACCTGTTTTCGCCGAGCACAACCGTTGCGGGCAGTTGATCCGTCATGATCATCCGGCAGGTACGCAATGCGCCTTTGACTACGGGCTTTTAGGTGCAGTGTTGGTTGAAGAGCAACGCTTTCTCTCTGATCTCGAAACACCGGATTGGCCCTTGGATCTCGATGAGCGCGAGACATGGCTGGAAGCTCAATCGTTCATCACCCGCCACACCTTCAATCCCGGCGCAGAACTTCAGCGACAAACCGATGCGGTGGGCAACGTTCGCACCTTTAGCTACGACGTGGCCGGCAAGTTGAGTGTGGTCTGGCTGCAAATGGCTGACCCTGGGAAACCGCCGCAACGCCCGGTCAGCGACATCCGTTACAACGCCCAGGACCAGGTCGAACGCGAAACCGCCGGCAATGGTGTGGTGACCCGCATCGAGTACGCTGCCGATGACGGCCGGCTGATCCGGCTGGTGGCGGCGGTCGGCAACCGGAACCCCTTGCAGGATCTGAACTACGTCTACGACGCTTCGGGCAACATCGTCGAGTTGCATGACCTGTCCCAACCCGTGACCCATTTCAACAATCAGCGCATCGACCCGATCAACCGCTACCGTTACGACAGCCTGTACCAACTGGTCGAAGCCCAGGGCTGGGAAGTCAGCCAGCCGAGCCATGGCCCGGCCCTGCCGACACTGCTGCCCACTCCGCTGGACCCCAACCAACGGCGCAATTACACCCAACGTTTCGAGTACGACCGGGGTGGGAACTTGATCACCCGCCAGCACAGCGGTGCGCCGGGCTTCTCGATGTTTACCTCGGCAAGCAGCAACCGCAGCCTCGGGCAGCGGGACGATGGTTCGTTTCCGGGCGAGCCCGATATCGCCTCGGGTTTCGATGCCGCTGGCAATCAACAGGAACTGCAGCGCGGGCAAGCCATGCTTTGGGACATTCGCAACCAATTGCACCGCGTGACTTTGGTTAACCGCGAAGCCGACCCCGACGACTACGAATGCTACCGCTACGACCGCCCCGGCCACCGCTTGCGCAAAACGGGGTTCGCCCATACCAGCGGCCGCACCTTGCGTACCGAGGTCCGTTACCTTCCCAGTCTGGAAATCCACCGCCAGGCCGGTGGCGAAGAACACCACGTCATCAGCATCGAAGCCGGACGCAGCAATGTTCGGACATTGCATTGGCCCTCTGGTGTTCACGACGATCAACTGCGCTACAGCCTCAGCGATCACCTCGGCTCCAGCACCCTGGAACTGGACGACGAGGCGGGCGTGCTGACCCGGGAACACTATTACCCCTTTGGCGGCACGGCGTGCTGGGCGGGTAAAAGTGCCTTGGTGGCCAAGTACAAGACCATTCGCTACTCGGGCAAGGAGCGGGATGCCACGGGACTTTATTACTATGGCTACCGCTATTACGCACCGTGGTTGCAACGCTGGATTTGTCCGGACCCGGCGGGTGATGTTTCCGACCTCAACAGGTACTTAATGGTAAAAAATAATCCGGTAGTGTTTTTTGATCAGGAAGGTCTGGACAGGGAAAGCGCCATAAAGTTGTGGAGGTATGCGTTCAAAGTTATTGTTGTAACCGGAGGGGAAACTAAAAATTTTGATCCTGATTTATATATGCGTTATGACCCTTCGGATGCGCAGGAAAAAAGACGGCTCGATTTTGTTGCTAATAAGATGCAGCACTCATCTAGTTATGATACGAGGGCAATTGAGTCGATATATGGTGAGGAGGATGAGTTTAGGAATTTATATGATAAATATGAATGGATTATGAAATACAACTTTAAGGAGAGTGAAACTCGTGAGTATTTTGCAAGTGATGTTGCGAAGTTTCAGTACGCTGCTGTTTCTCGGGAAAATGATTTTTTTGGATTTCTTCCTTTTGTTTTAAAAAGAGATTATGTTATCAATCAAGACACGCTCAGAGTGATGCATGAGGCGGAAGGGACTTCCGAAGAGAGGATGGAAATTTTTTTAAATGGAACCCCTAATGGGAAGTCAACCAAAAGAATCATGGATGATTTCAAGCTTGTCGCTACAGGCTTTAGGCAAGACCCTGAAGTGATACCGTATTTTGTTGAAGATGGAGAAAAATTTTTTCGTGCGGTTGATTTTTACGTTGATGTGAGATTCTCAATTCGTGCTTCGATTGAAAATGCCCGTGGTGTTGTTCAGGTAATGAACCGCGGAGTAAATTCAAAACTTGAAAACAAGCCGCCTCAAGTTGCGCACAACCTATCGGTAGCGGGTATGAAACTCTAATCAGTCCCCCCTAGTAAGCAAGCTATCAATAGACAGAATTAATCTCATCCTTCCAGCCTGAACACCAACGCCTTCAACCCACACTCCACATCCGCATCCGCAAACTCCGGCGGGTTCTCCAGCCGCTGCTCGAACCGCAGGCTCGGCGCCTCACGTGTCACGCCATCAATCAGGAAGTCGGCACCAAACGCCGGGTCGTTCATGCACGCCAGTACGGTACCCTGAGGGCCGAGCAATTCCGGAAGGCGGCGCAGCACGCGCTGGTAGTCCTTGGTCAGCAGGAAGCTGCCTTTCTGGAACGACGGCGGATCGATGATCACCAGGTCGTAAGGGCCTTTGCCGATCACTTTGCCCCAGGACTTGAACAGGTCGTGGCCGAGGAAGCTCACCTTGCTCATGTCGTGGCCGTTGAGCCGGTGGTTGTCGCGGCCACGGTTCAAGGCCGGGCTGGACATGTCGAGGTTGACCACATGGGTCGCGCCGCCTTCGATGGCCGCCACCGAGAAGCCGCAGGTGTAGGCGAACAGGTTCAGCACCCGTTTGCCCTGTGCATTGGCGCGGACCCAATCGCGGCCGTAGCGCATGTCGAGGAACAGCCCGGTGTTCTGTTTGCGGCCCAGGTCCACCCGGTACTTCAGCCCGCCTTCGGTGATGGTCATTTCCTCGATGACGTCCCCGAGCAGCCATTCGGTGGTGCTTTGCAGCAGGTAGCGGTGTTGCAGCAACAGCGTATGGGCACCCGATTGCGCCCACTGTTCTGACTCGGGGATCGCCATCAGCAACCGTTTTAGCTCCTCAAGCTGTGTCGCCTCCGGCTCCTTGAACAACGCCACCAGCACCACGCCCTGCAACCAGTCCACGGTCACTTGCTCCAGCCCCGGCCAGCAGCGGCCACGGCCGTGGAACAGGCGGCGGGTTTCGGCGGGGGCGGCTGCCAGGGCGGTCAGCAGGTGTTCGCGCAGGGTAGCGAGAGCTTCAGGGTTCATTGGATCGAGTCAATGGCGTGGAAAGGGGCGGCATTTAACCATAAATGCCCATCTTGCGGTCTACACAACACCTTGTGGGAGCGAGCCTGAACGCGATGGTGTGTCAGACGACACAACGGTGCCTGATACACCATCGCGAGCAGGCTCGCTCCTACAGGTTTTGCGGTGGCCTTGCGGGCCAGTTATCACATTTACTTTAACTTTACGTGAGGATTTGGCGATCTTT
Source organism: Pseudomonas sp. S2_H10 (assembly GCF_054668285.1). Taxonomy (NCBI): domain Bacteria; kingdom Pseudomonadati; phylum Pseudomonadota; class Gammaproteobacteria; order Pseudomonadales; family Pseudomonadaceae; genus Pseudomonas; species Pseudomonas sp. S2_H10. The sequence continues at coordinate 1,298,759 of NZ_CP162754.1, read as the reverse complement.
CCGCTCCTATACTCGGCTCCCAACGAACAACAACAAACCGGAGCCGGACATGTCGCAGAGCACTGCTTCACCCAAGTCCAGTCATCCACGCTGGCTACGCCTGACCCATTGGCTAAACGCCTTGGCGGTGCTGGTGATGGTCACGAGCGGCTGGCGCATCTACAACGCCTCGCCGATCTACGAATTCAGTTTTCCCAAGTCGATCACCCTCGGCGGCTGGCTGGGCGGCGCGTTGCAATGGCATTTCGCGGCGATGTGGTTCCTGGCGATCAACGGCCTGATCTACCTGGCCTTCAACCTGTTCAGCGGTCGCCTGAAACGGCGTTTTTTCCCGGTTTCACCCAAGGGCGTGCTGCATGACCTCTGGGCCGCCTTGCGCGGAAAACTCGGGCACGCCGACCTCAGTCATTACAACCAGGTGCAACGCTTTGCCTACCTGTTCGTGATGGTCGACATCCTCCTGCTGGTGCTTTCCGGATTGGTGTTGTGGAAGTCGGTGCAGTTCCCGCTGTTGCGTGAATTGTTGTTCGGCTACGAAGGCGCGCGCCGTGTGCACTTCTTCGCCATGGCGCTGTTGGTGGCCTTTGTGGCGGTGCATCTGCTGATGGTCGCGCTGGTCCCGAAAACGTTGTTGGCCATGATCGTCGGCCGCAAGGAGCAGGTATGAAAAAGCGCATTCAGATCCCGGGGCTGGACGAGGCTTCGATCCTCACCGATGCCCGCAAGATCCTCGCCCCGCAAATCGAAGACCGCTCGCGCCGCTCGTTTTTGCTGCGGGGCCTGACCCTTGGCAGCGTGGCCATGTTGTCCGGCTGCAACATCACCGACAACGAAAGCGTCGAGACTGCGCTGTCGTCCATGTCGCGTTTCAACGACCGCGTGCAAGGCTGGCTGTTCAACCCCAACGCCATGGCGCCGACTTATCCGCAGTCGATGATCACCCGGCCGTTTCCCTTCAATGCTTTCTACGGCATCGACGAAGCGCCGTCGGTGGAGGAGGACAGCTATCGCCTGGAAGTCACCGGCCTGGTTGCCGACAAGCGCAGCTGGCGCCTCGAAGAACTGCGCGCCATGGCCCAGACCGAGCAGATCACCCGGCACATCTGCGTCGAAGGCTGGAGTGCGATCGGGCGTTGGGGCGGCGTGCGCTTCAGCGACTTCCTCAAGCGCATCGGCGCCGACACCGACGCCAAATACGTCGGCTTCAAATGTGCCGACGACTACTACACCAGCATCGACATGGCCACCGCACTGCATGCGCAAACACAGCTGTCCCTGACTTATGACGGTGCAGTGCTGCCGCGCGAATACGGCTTCCCGATGAAGCTGCGCATGCCCACCAAGCTTGGCTACAAGAACCCCAAACACATTCAGGCGATTTTCGTCAGCAACACCTACAGCGGCGGCTACTGGGAAGACCAGGGCTACAACTGGTTCGGTGGCAGCTGATGAACGCCCGAGACTTCACCCTCCGCAAACCCACGCTTCAAGGAGTTTCATCATGAAAAAGTTGACCACCGTTGTTCTGTCCATGTGCCTGGCCGTTGGTGCTGCCTCCGTGTTCGCTGCTGACACGATGAGCAACGACAGCATGAGCAAGGATTCAATGTCCAAGGACGCCATGTCCAAGGATGCGATGAAAAAAGACGCGATGAAGAAGACCGATTCGATGTCCAAAGACAGCATGTCCAAGGATGCAATGTCCAAAGACGCGATGAAAAAAGACGCAATGTCCAAGGATGCAATGAAGAAAAGCGAAATGTCGCAGTAAGTCCCACCATCGCAGACCCTGTGGGAGCAAACTCGCTCCCACAGGTTTTTCCCATTGTCGATCTGCTGTATCAAAAATGAATTTCCGCGGTCTGTGCTGCTCATACCTGTAAGGCAGCGGATCCAATTCCGCGAAATCATTGACGCATTCAGGGAGCGGCACGGTCATGAGTCGAGAACCGACGACGGGTGGAGATCTTCCTGGCGGATTGATTCTGGTGGTTGAGGACGACCCGCTGATTTTGGAGTTTCTCTGTGAAATTCTTCAGGAGGAGGGCTTTGTCGTGGAGCCGCACGTCAGTGCGGACGCGGCGGCGGTCTATCTGGAGCAGCATGCCTCGCGGGTGGGCATGCTGCTCACGGACATCACCATGCCCGGCACGCTCAATGGCGCGGACCTGGCCAACCAGTTCGGCGATCGCTGGCCGGACAAGCCGATCATGATCATGTCCGGCTTTGAAACGCCGCAAAGCTCAGGCGTGCGACACAGCGTCTCGTTCATCAAGAAGCCCTGGATGATCGGCGGGTTGCTCGATTGTGTGGGCCAGACCTTCAAGTCCAAACGACTCAACTGACGCGCGTGCAGGTGCTACATTGCCGGGCAAATCCGTCCGGCACCCGCGAGGTCATTTTCCTTGTCTGATCATCCTGTATTCAATTCGGCCTACCGGGCCTTTCTGTTCGACATGGACGGCACCGTCCTGACGTCCATTGCCGCCGCCGAGCGGGTCTGGACCACCTGGGCCGTGCGCCATGGTGTGGATGTCGAAACCTTCCTGCCGACCATCCACGGCGCCCGCGCCATCGACACCATCCGGCGCCTGGACTTGCCCGGGGTGGATGCCGAGGCCGAAGCCGCGTGGATCACCGAAGCGGAAATCGAGGATGTCGACGGGGTCTTCGAAGTGCCTGGCGCGGCGACATTCCTGCGGTCCTTGCCAGCCAGGCAGTGGGCCATTGTCACTTCCGCCCCGCGGGAGCTGGCGTTGCGGCGGATGGCCGCGGCGGGGATTCCCGAGCCTGAGGTGATGGTGACTGCCGAGGACGTCACGGCCGGTAAACCCGATCCGGCGGGGTACCGCCTCGCGGCCCGGCGCCTGGGTGTCGAGCCTGAGCAGTGTCTGGTTTTTGAAGACGCCACGGTGGGGATTCACGCGGCCGAGGCGGCGGGGGCGGACTTGATGATTGTCACGGCGACTCATGAGCAGCCGATCGAGACCCCGCATGGGACGTTGGCCAGTTATGAAACGGTGCAGGTTCAGGTGGATGCCGCAGATCTGCGCCTGTGCACCGCCTGATGTGGGATCAGTGTTCCTGTCAGTAAAGTCCGGGGATCAACCGCCAGGTACGACTGCAATAGGCGTCGTATTCACTGCCGAACTGCGCCCTCAGCAAGGCTTCTTCCGAGTGAATCCGCGCAACCAGCGGAATCAGGGTCAGTGCTGCCAGCAACATTCCGACCCCCGAACGAAACGCCAGTGCCCAGCCCACGGCGATGACCATCATCCCCAGATAACTGGGGTTGCGCAGGCGCCGGTAGATGCCTTCGGTGACCAGTCGATGCCCCGGCTGAATGGCCACCAGCCCGCTGAAACGCTTGCCCAGCACGAACACCGGCCACAACCGCAGCGCGCCTCCGACGATGAACAGCAGCGCCCCCAGCCAGCGCACGCCCTCACCGCCAAAGGTCCAGAAATCGATGCGGTCTGTATAGGCCGGGACAAAACCGCTCAGCACACCGATCACGCCGAAGGCCGGGAGGACCCAGCGATTGGCCCGGTCTTCACGCTCTCCCGAGCTCAGGTTGACCTCGGTGAACAGCGACGCGACGGCCATGACCAGGGTAGCCAGGGTCACGACCACCAGTGAACCGTGGCTGAACCAGGCCGCGAAACCACCCAGCCCCCAGATCGCCAGGGCGAGGTAGGCGAGGGTGCTGACGACGGCGAAAAACGCCAGTTTGGCCGAGATTTTCATAAATGCCTCACATGCGGCATAGCCCCTTCTCTCATTGTAGGAGCTGCGATGCGGGGTCCCGACTTGCCAGCGATGGCGTTTCCAGACGCAACACTGGCTTGAGAGGCAATCGCGGCAAGCCGGCTCCTACACAGATATCTCTGCTCTGACATTGCGGAGAATCACCTGTGGCGGTTGCCCCGGTGCCTGGTGAACCAAGCCATGGCGGGGTCAGGGTCAACGCCCAGCTCGTGGCCGGGCGGGCACGCCTGTCCACCGACGTGCACGCCAGGGAGGGCCGCAAACGCTATCGCGCTATTACAAGCCCCACCGCTGGCGATGACGATCTTCAGTGATCGGCGGCAACGCCTTCCTGGACGAGGATGGCGCGTGCCAGGTCTTCGTCGCTTGCGTTGATGAGCGCAGGATTATCCTGACGGACTTTTTTCAACACCGCCTCCAGATAGGCACCACGGATCTCACCGCCACTGGCCACGAAGCTGGAGGCGTCATCCCGGGCGGGAATCATGAGTTTGTGGTCTTTGAACGTCGAGTACAGCGAGGCGGAAACCCCGGCGGAAGTGGCGACGTCACCTGCATCCACGTCGGCCAGAGCGGAGCCTGCGGGCAAACAAAGTACCAGCGTAGAAATGATAAACATGCGGCGCATGACGGTGTCCTCCGACAGCATGAAGCATAAGGGAAGTACCACATAGTTTAGGATACCTGGCAGTCGACGAGAGTTCCGTGCAGAGAGCTCCGTTGCGTCATTGGCGAAACAGTGGAGGGCGCCTGAACGACCGATGATCAGTGCTGGCGCTGCCTTGCGCCCATCGGGTCTATGCTGGGAAGTGCGCTTACCGCCATCGGAGAACTCTGATGATCACCGTACGCACTGCCTGTCTGCTGGCCGATTACAAACGCTGGGCCAATCAGCGCCTGTTTGACAGCCTTGCCGCGCTTCCACCGGGCGAAGTCAAGAAACAACGGGTGTCGGTGTTCAACAACATGATCGGCACCCTCAATCACGTCTATGTGGTTGATTGCATCTGGCAGGCGCACCTTGAAGGCCGGGGACATGGTTTCAAGACTTCACACGACCTGCTGCATGCCGATCTGGGCGAACTGCGCCAGGCGCAAAAAGACATCGATAGCTGGTACTGCGACTGGAGCGCCCGGCAAACCGAGGCCTCCCTGGACAAGCTCCTGGAATTCACCTTTGTCTCGGGCGAAAGCGGCACCATGAGCGCCGGCGCGATGCTGATGCACGTGGTCAACCACGCCAGCTATCACCGTGGCTGGGTGGTGCAGATGTACTTCGAGATTCCGGCCATGCCACCGGTGACCGACATGCCGGTGTATCTGCGCGAGTCCGAGCCGGTGCTCCTGCAGTCGATCAATGCGCCGATAGTGGCGCCGCCATGTGCTGTGCAATTTTCGAGCGCAACCAGCGTTCTGCCGGATCGTTATCGTTGACCCCGTTCCAGACCATCGACAGTTCGGACAGGTTGATCTCGAACGGCGCATCGTCGGCCCGTAGCTGGCTGCTGCCGTCGATCAAGGCACTGGCCGCATAATCGGGCACCGTGGCGAGCATGTCGGTGCCCGCCAGCAAGGCACGCAACCCTGCGAACTGTGGCACCGCCAGCACCACCCGGCGTGAACGGCCGATCCGTGCCAGGTCATTGTCGATGGCGCCGCTCAGATCCCCGGAAAACGACACCAGCGCGTGGGGGCGTTCGCAGAACTCGTCGAGGGTCAGTTGGCCGGGACGGTCATCGCCGCGCAGGATCTTCACACTCAGGTCGCGCAACTTTGCCAGCGATGCGCTGACAGCGGGCTGGCCGAGGAACAGTTTTTCCCCGGCGCGGGTCAGGTTCCTCTCGAACATCAGGGTTTCGAAAATCACCAGCAGGTTCATGTCCACGCGGCGCAGGTCGTTGCGGTTCATGGGGGAGGGCTCGCAGGGGGCTGAGGTGTTTTCAGTAAAGCACCAAACCCTGTGCAATCTACCGTTCGCTGATGACCTGTGGGAGCGGGCTTGCCCGCGATGGCGGAGTGTCAGCGGACGGTTTTATTGGCAGGTAGATCGCAATCGCGGGCAAGCCCGCTCCCACAGGGTTCTGTGTTGGATTCAGGTTCCGTGAGCATTTTGCGGAAGGTTTCTACCAAAGTCCGCAAATTTATCCGGTGCCACGCCGCCCACAGCGGTCTGCTCAGGGAAATCCACGGCACTTCCCGCAGCACCACGCCTGGCTGTGCGTTGCGGCTCAAGCCTTTCTGAATCATGGCGATGCCCAGCCCTGAAGCCACCAGAGCCATGGCGGTGAAGTGGCCGGTGGCTTCCATGCGGATATCCGGGGTGAAGCCTGCGCGGATGCAGGCGCTGACGAAGGTTTCGCGGCTGGCGACATTCTGGTGTGGCCGAACGCAGGTTGTATAGCGCTACGTGTACGTTCGGCCGGTCGACCCGCAGTACCCGCAAGGCATTGGGCAGCACGCCGGCGTGCATGGCGTTTTCGATGTGGCCGATGCACAGGCCGCCTTCTTCACCACGCCCCAGGCGCTTGCCGAGGGATTTCCCGACCCTCGCAATCCAGCATCTGCTCAATGGTCATCTGCAAACCGATGACCCCTCTGTAGGAGCCGGCTTGCTGGCGATGGCGCCGGAACAGTCGACACAGGTGTCGCCTGAAGAACCGCTATCGCCAGCAAGCCGGCTCCTACAGGGTTACCTGACAATCGAGAGGATTCATCCATGAGCTTGAAAGACAAACTTCCCGGCGCGCTGGGTTTTGGTACCACGCCACTGGGCAACATGCGAGCTGACCCTTGATCTGAGCGAAGCGCAGCCGGACGGTTTTCTGCTGGCGGGTCGCTACACTCTTCTCGACCATGACCGCGCCTTGCAGCTCCGGCATCCTGGCCGGTGGCGCGCACTTCGAGTATCAGAAGGCCAGCCCGGCGATCATCAGCAAGGTCGAGCAGATCAAGTGCATCGCGGCGGCCCATGGTGTCGACGTCAAGGCCGCGGCATTGCAGTTTTCGTTGGCTAACCCGGCAGTCGCTGCGGTGATTCCGGTTGCGTTCTGGCAGGCCATGCGTGAGGCGAAGCTGGTTTCCGAGCGCGCACCCTTACCCCTCATTGGAGCTTGAGCATGAAGATTGATTTGAGCGGAAAATTGGCCATCGTCAGCGGCAGCACCGCCGGCATCGGCCTGGGCATCAGCAAGGCACTGGCCGAATCCGGCGCTACGGTGGTGGTGATCGGCCGTGACACGAGCAAGGTCGAGCAGGCGCTGGCGAGCATTCGCCAGCAGGTGCCTGGCGCGCAACTGCGTGGGCTGACGGCCGACCTCGGTACGGCGCAAGGCGCGGAAAAACTGTTCGCCGCCGAACCACGGGCAGACATTCTGGTGAACAACCTGGGGATCTACGACGCAGTGGATTTCTTCGATACGCCCGACAGCGAGTGGACGCGCTTCTATGAGGTCAACGTGATCTCCGGCGTGCGCCTGTCCCGGCATTACGTGCCGGACATGGTCAAGCAGGGCTGGGGGCGGGTGATTTTCCTGTCCTCGGAATCGGGGATCGCGATCCCGGCCGACATGCTCAATTATGGTGTGACCAAAAGCGCCAACCTGGCGGTGTCCCACGGCCTGGCCAAACGGCTGGCGGGCACTGGGGTCACGGTCAATGCGATCCTGCCGGGCCCGACGTTGACCGATGGCGTGGAGTTGATGCTCAAGGATGCCATGGCCGCGTCCGGTCGCAGTGTTCAGGAAGAGGCCGACGCCTTCGTGCGCAAGGCCCGGCCGACGTCGATCATCCAGCGCGTGGCGGACGTCGCGGAAGTCGCCAATCTGGTGGCCTACATCGCTTCGCCGTTATCCTCGGCCACCACCGGTGCCGCGTTGCGGGTCGACGGCGGTGTCGTCGACAGCCTGGCCATCTGAACCTTATTGATAGAGAGAACCCTACATGGCAACTGCATCAGCCTTCATCGACATCCCGGCTTCGGCCGAACAGGTCTGGCAATTGATCGGCGGATTCAACTCGCTGCCGGACTGGCTGCCGTTCATTCCCAAGAGTGAACTCAGCGAAGGCGGGCGCGTGCGCAGCCTGCAAACGGCGGACGGCGCGGTGGTGATCGAGCGCCTGCAGACGTTCGACAACGCGGGCCGGACCTACAGCTACTCGATTGAGCAGGCGCCGTTTCCGGCGACGGATTATCTGGCGACGATCAAGGTCGAGGCGCAAGGCGATGGCGCGCGGGTGACCTGGTCCGGGCGGTTCGAACCGGTAGGTGTGAGCAACGAGGAGGTGGAGGCGTTGTTTACCGGCATCTATCAAGGTGGGCTTGAGGCGCTGCGGGCGAATTACCCGGCCTGACAGGCATGCCACCCATCCCTGTGGGAGCGAGCTTGCTCGCGATAGCGGAGTGTCAGGCGATACATTTTTACCTGATACACCGTCATCGCGAGCAAGCTCGCTCCCACAGGTTATGCGTCAGATTGAAGCCTGCATCAGGCCTGCGGAATCAGGCTCTCCCGACAATCGAGCACCAGCCGCGCGCCGCCCAGTTCGCTGCTGCCCACTTCCAGCGTGAACCCGTGCAGGCTGACAATCGCCGCGACGATGGACAGCCCGAGCCCGAAGCCGCTTTTCTGATTGCCCGCCTCGGCACGATAAAAACGCTGGAACACCGCTTCGCGCTCCACCTCGGGAATGCCCGGGCCGGAGTCGAGCACTTCGATCCGCGTGTGCCCGCCCGCATTGACCCCGCGCAAGATCACCGCGCCACCTGGCGGGGTGAATTTGATCGAGTTGCTGAGCAGGTTCGCCAGCGCTTCAAACAGCAACGCCCGGTCGCCATTGAGCGAAGGCAGTGACGCGGGCAGGTGCAGTTGGAACACCAGCCCGTCGTCTTCGGCCAGGGGCAGGTAGAACTCATGCAGTTCCTGCAACAACGACACCGGGTCCAGCTGCACGAAACCGGTTCGGCGCTGGCGATCTTCCAGTTCGGAAATCCGCAACAAACCACGGAAACGCGCCATCAGCGTATCGGCCTCGGCCAGCACCAGGTCCAGTTGCATGGCCTGCGGCGAACCTTCCCCGGCTTGCTGCTGCATGCGGTAAAGCTGCGCGCGCAGACGGGTCAGGGGCGTGCGCAAGTCATGGGCGATGTTGTCGCAGACGCCCTTGACCTCGTTCATCAGGCGCTCGATGCGTTCGAGCATGGCGTTGACGATGGCGGCGAGCATGTCCAGTTCATCACGCCGATTGGACAGTGGCAGACGATGGCTCAGGTCGCCCGCGACTATGGCTTCGGCACTGGCCTGGATCCCGCGAATGCGCCGCAACGGCCGGCGTCGCAGCAGATACCAGCCGACGATGCCCGGCACGATGGTCAGGGTCACCCCCCAGAACAGGGCGTGAAGGATGATCCGGGTGACGGCGAACAGCGAACCGTTGTCGCGCACCAGCACCAACCAGCGGCCGTCGTGGGTGCGGGTCGCCACGGCGTCGCAACTGTCGGCGGGCAGTGTCTGGTCGTCGTTGTCGTCAGAGGCGTCGCAGTCGCGCAGCATGTGGATCTTGCCATCGAGCGGCAAGCCATCGGGGATGTAGCGCAGGGCGCCGCTGAGGTAACGGTGGTCGGCATCGAACAGGCCGTAGGCGTCGAGGCCGCGGATATCGAAGGTCATGCTGACGGCGAGGGCGTCCACCAGTTGTTCGCCCGAGAAGCGCGAAAACAGGTGCTGGCGCTGCATCAGCGAATGCTTGGCGAGGTTGTCCAGGTAGGCGGACACCTCGTAGTACATGACCCCCATGAGGATCGCGCTCCAGATCACGAACAGCGAACTGTAGAGCGCCAGCAACCGGCTGCTGGAGGAGCGCCAGCCTTTAGACGGGTTCGGCAATGACATAACCCGAGCCTCGCACGGTTCGAATCAGTGGAGCATTGCCAGGCGGGTCGATCTTCTTGCGCAGACGGCCGATGTGCACATCGATCAGGTTGGTGCCGGGGTCGAAGTGATAGCCCCAGACTTCTTCGAAAATCATCATCCGCGAGAGGATTTGCCCGGTATTGCGCATCAGGAACTCCAGCAGCTTGTACTCGGTGGGCAACAGCGTCAGCAGTTGACCGTCGCGGCTGGCCTCGTGGCTGATCAGGTTCAGCTCCAGATCCGCCACCCGCAGCGTGGTGGCCTGGGCGGTCACGGTGTTCTGCCGGCGCAGTAGGACTTCGACCCGGGCGGCCATTTCATCGGTGGCGAAGGGTTTGGTCAGGTAGTCGTCGCCGCCGGCGCGCAAGCCGCGCACGCGCTCGTCGACGTCGGACAGGGCGCTGATCATCAGGATCGGCGTGGCCACGCCCATGGTGCGCAGCGTGGTGACAATCGCCAGGCCATCGAGCTCGGGCAACATGCGGTCGAGGGTGATCAGGTCATAGTTGCCGCTGACCGCACGCTCCAGCCCTTCACGGCCATTGTCGACCCAGTCGACGTCGAGGCCGTGGTTGCTCAGTTCGGCGACAATTTCCCGGGCGGTCACAACGTCGTCTTCGATGGTCAAGATGCGGGTCATAAGGCTGGCCTGATATGCAGTTCAATACGAAGTAACGCGCATTTTGCCAAGAAAAACCCGCGACTTAATAAATTAACTTTCATCTGGCCGGGGTCGCTGCCTGTGGCATTGATGTCATTGAGCTATGTCCAGGCACGCCCGCAAGGGTTTATCCAGGAAAGCTACAAGCGCAAATAACCAATGCATAAAACCCGCTGGATCGACCTGTTCGTTGCAGTTTGCATGGCTGCGAGAAGTTCAAAATTTCTAAGTAATTGAAACGCTGAGATTTATTCAAAGTACGCGACTGGCACGGTGACTGCAATTCCTTCCCTGAAGAGTTGTAACACCATCTTTCTGCCTGGAGCGATACAACAATGAATAGATCCTCTGACGGTTTCTATCCTGCCATGGAAGAGTCCACCAGCCTGTCCGGCGTGTCCTGGGGCGCGATTTTCGCGGGTGCCGCGGCCGCGGCGGCGTTGTCGCTGATCCTCGTATTGCTGGGCTTCGGCCTGGGTTTCTCGGCGGTATCGCCCTGGGCCAATGAAGGCGTGAGCGCCAAGGGCCTGGGAATATCGACCATTGTCTGGCTGGCCTTCACCCAGATCATCGCGTCCGGACTTGGCGGCTACATCGCCGGCCGGCTGCGGGTGAAGTGGGCGAACATGCATGGCGATGAAGTCTACTTTCGCGACACGGCCCATGGTTTTCTGGCCTGGTGCGTGGCGACGCTGGTGACGGCCACGCTGGTCGCCGGCTCGGTCAGCAGCGTGGTGGGCGGTGGCGTGCAGGCCGGAGCGAATGTCGTCGGCGGTGCCGCCAGTGTCGCGACCCAGGCCGTGGGCACTGCGGCGGGCAATACCCAGGGCGATGAGTACGGTTACTTCGTCGACAGCCTGTTCCGTGACGATCGCCCGGTTGCCGTCAACGATGATGCGGCCCGGGGCGCTGTCAGCCGGATCTTTGTACGTTCCCTGAGTGTGGGCGGATTGACCCCCGAAGACCGGACCTATCTGGCGCAACTGGTCGCGCAGCGGACCAACCTGACGCAGGCCGACGCCGAACGTCGTGTCGATGAGGTCTATGCCCGTACCCAAAAAGCCGTGGCCGACGCCAAGCAGGCCGCACAACAGGCGGCTGACACCGCCGCGAAAGTGGCCGCGTGGACCACGCTGTGGATGTTCGTTGCGCTGTTGGCCGGTGCGTTTTTCGCCAGCCTTGCCGCGACCTTCGGCGGTCGTCGCCGGGATGCGGTGGTGTATCTGCAATCCGATGCTTACGTCACCTCGATCCCTGTTCGCTAACCCAGGAGAATCATCATGCGTTCATTACTGCTGTTCTTTCTCGGCGTGCCCATTCCGATCATTATCTTGATTGCGTTGTTTGTGCATTGACCTCGCAGCCGCTTCCACCCCGTGTGGAAGCGGCGTTTTTGATCGAGCGACGCTTACTCGATCGGTGTACTCACAAACACCTCAAGCCCCTCGGCATACGCCGTGAAGGCGGCGATCCGCGGAAACTGTGCGGCACTCACCTGGTCCGGCACCACCAGATTGCTGAAGCTCCAGGCCACCGCCAGCGTGATGCCGTCCTGTTCGATCGATCCGTCAGTCTTCAGCGCCTGCTTTTCCAGCTCCCGCTCCAGTGCCGAATATGCCGCAGCCAACTGTCCTTCTACCCGCTGCACCCAAGGCTCGAATTGAATCTCCTCGGGTCGCAGGTTGCGCTCGTAATAAAGCTGCACGGATTTTTCGCTGGCGGCCAGGGCCAGGCCGATCAGGCGCAACGCGCGCAGGCGCTGGTTCGGCTCGACGGGCATCAGGCTGTTGCCGGCGAGGGTTTCCAGGTAGTCGATGATCAGCGACGAATCCATCAACACCTCACCGTCATCCAGCACCAGGGTGGGCGCCTTGACCACCGGGTTGACCTGGCGGAATTGTTCGAAGTGGCGGAACACCGAGACCGATTGATGTTCCAGGGTGATTCCCAGGCATTTGGCAGAAATGGCGGTGCGCCTGACATAGGGCGAGTCCAGCATACCGATCAGCTTCATGGTCCTTTCCTTTATATGGCCATTTCGGGAGGGACAACCTTAGCTGAGGTTCGCAGCCCTGCAAATGACAGTGAAAATTGCCCGGTGCAGGCCGTTTGTCTTCTATATACCTCCGCTCGATTGAATTTCTTGCTATAAACGCACTCCGATTACCGCCTATAAGCCTGCCATAGAGCATTTTCAGGGCTTTGTCGGACAAATTCGCTGTCTTTTCAGTTGCTGAGGCCTCAAGTCGGCCGTAGACTGCCGCCCCTCGTAAATTGAGTGCCGGGTGGCGCTTGGAACAAACGGCGCCTTTCCGATGGCCTGCCCAGGTCTGCCGGAACGCTCCCTTATTCGCCTTAATGCACGTTTTTTTATAGAGATATCAATGACAAAGGACAAGTTGCTGGCCATGCCGGCGGATGACTACATGAATGCCGAGCAACATGCTTTTTTCTCCGAGCTGTTGCAGAACATGAAAGTCGAAACCCATGAGCGCATCGAACAGAACCGCATCGCCATCGAAAGCCTGGACACCCCGGCCGATCCGGCAGACGCGGCTTCGGTCGAAGAAGAGCGCACCTGGCTGGTGAACGCGATCGATCGCGACCAGCGCATGTTGCCTCAGTTGGAACAAGCCCTTGAGCGCATCAAGGAAGACAGCTTTGGCTGGTGCGACGACAGCGGCGAGGCGATTGGCCTCAAGCGCCTGCTGATCAGCCCGACCACCAAGTACTGCATCGAAGCTCAAGAGCGTCACGAGCAAATCGACAAGCACCAGCGTCAGGCCTGATTCTGCGAGGCAGCCCTTGAATCCGGGCTGCCTTTGACAAGATCGCGGCCTGCGCCAGCCCCTGCGCAATCGAAGCAGGGTGCCGGCGCAGGCTGCGATCTTTGCTTTTTGCCGTCTTCGATTTCCCGATTCTTCTATTGATCTGCTGCACCGTTCGCGACTAAAGGCTCATGGATAATGGCTTTATGGTGGCGTTTAATGCGAAGACAACAATTAGAAGTTTTCCGGGGTGACGATGATGACGAGAGACGGGTCTCTGGTGGCGGCAGTGCCTGTACCAGTGCTGTTGCCAAAAAACCGCTGGCTCACACCGACGCTGCAAAGCATCGCCCTGATGCTGTTGTTATGTGGCATGACGTTGGGCGGCTGGTCGCTTTACCTTGGCCTGCCCCTGGCCGTGGTGATTATCTGGCTGCCTCGCCTGCGTTCACGCGCGACCCCGGAGGCTGCGTCCCTCGACAACCTCGATGCCATCGGCGAGTTGACCCGGGATCTTTCCTACACCACCAGCCATAACGCGCTGTCAGCCGCCGGTGTGGCGTTCTCTGTTCGGCAACTGGCGGAAAAACTGCAATCGCAGCTCACGGCGGCGGCCCGGATCGTCAGCAACGCCGAGGTCATGATCATCACCGAACGCGCCACTTCGACGCTCAGTCGCCAGGCGCTGAGTGCCGCCAGCGAGGCTCATCAAAGCGGTGCGGTGGGGCGTACGGAACTGATCGAGTCCATTGCCCGCATGCATCAGCTCAGCCAGCGCGCCAGCAACAGCCGTGAACTGATCGAAGCCTTGAGCGTGCGCAGCGACGATATCCAGCGCGTGACCCTGGTGATTCAGTCCATCGCCAGCCAGACCAATCTGCTGGCGTTGAACGCCGCCATCGAAGCGGCGCGGGCAGGGGAGCACGGTCGCGGATTTGCCGTGGTGGCCGACGAGGTTCGCGGGCTGGCCGCACGCACGGCGGCCGCCACCGGCGAAGTCGGCGAGATGGTGGCCGACATCCAGCAGCGTACGGCGCAGGTGGTGGAGCAGATCCGCCAACTGTCCAGCGACCTCGATAGCGGTGTCGGGCAGGTCGAACGAACGGGGCAGCACTTGGAAAACATTGCCCGTCTGGCAGCCAGTGTCGAGTCCCAGGTCGGGGAAATCGCCCAGGGTGCAGACACCAACCGTGAGCAGCTCGACAGCCTGTTTCTTGCCATCGAACAGATGCGCAGCGACCTGGCGGTCAGCGACCAGCAGACTCAACGCCTGGCCCAGGCGGCGGTGCAAATGGAAGGGCAGGCCGAAACCATCAGCGAACGCCTGGCCGAGGTGGGGCTGGATGATTATCACCAGCGGGTCTATGACCTGGCCCGGGAGGGCGCGAGCCGGATTGCGCAGCGTTTCGAAGCGGACATCGATGCCGGTCGAATCAGTCTCGACGATCTGTTCGACCGTAATTACCAGGTCATCGCCAATACCAGCCCGGCCAAGTACCAGACGCGTTTCGACCGCTACACCGATCAGGTTTTGCCCACGATCCAGGAACCGTTGTTACCGCGCCACGAAGGATTGGTGTTTGCCATCGCCTGCACCCAACAAGGTTATGTGCCGACCCACAACCATGCGTTCAGTCAGCCGCTGACGGGAGACGCACAGGTCGATGCCTTGCAGAACCGGACCAAACGCAAGTTCGCCGACCGCACCGGGATCCGCTGTGGCAGCCATCAGAAGGCCGTGCTGCTGCAAACCTATACCCGCGACACCGGCGAGCTGATGCACGATCTCTCGGTGCCGATCATGCTCAAGGGCCGGCATTGGGGCGGTCTGCGCCTGGGCTACAAACCGGAACAGCCGCGTTAAGCACTGCGGGCTGCCGGGCGATTGTTACCGATCCTGCAACTGACCTGTGCAGGGTTTTGCTTTTTCCTTGCCGGAAGATTAATTAACATACCTATTAATTAGGTTGCTAATGAAGTTCGGGAGGTCAGCATGCAAGGCAAAGTTGATGTCGCGGTCATGATCGGCAGCGGCGTGCCTGCCGATCTGCGTTCCATGGGGCGCAAGGTTTGCTGGGTGGTGTTGCTCAATGGCGAGCGCCGGGGTACGGCGTTCGCAAGTCGCGACGAAGCGGAGGAGTGCAAGGCTGCCTGGTTGGCGCAATTGAGCGCCGAAAGACCCGGCAGCCTGCATTGAAGTTGTCAGTGCGTCTGGTGCATGCGCAGGTTCAGGTCGTCGACCACCCGCGCCCAATCGGCGTCTTCGCGTAATTGCTCTTTGAGGAAGGCGGCCTGCTGCGGTGACCAGAACTCGGCGTCGATGAGTTTCTTGTCGTCAGGCAGGAAATGGACGGCAATGAAGTCGTCGATCGCTTTCTGGCTGGAGTCCAGGCCGAGCTGGTCGAACAGGCCTTTCAAGTCGTGTGTCGGTGATTCCATCTTCATCTCCTTGCAGGTCATCAGTCGGGTCGGAAAGCGAAGCGCGTTACCCTGGTTTCGAGGGCGCCGCACGGGTGGAGTTCGATCACGATGTTCAAACGCAACAATGAGCATAGACCGCCAGGCGGACAATCAGGCTTTCAGGGCCCCGGCATCGACGGCGGCCTTCAGTTCCCTGGCCGACTCCTGGGCCGCGACGGCGGCGACATCCGGGGTTTTGAACCAGCGATCCTTTTCGACCTGGTGATAGGTCACGGTCTTGAGCGGTGGCTTGGCGCGCATGACAATCACGGCCTGGAATTCACCGTCGACTTCTCTGGCTTCACCGCGGATAAAAAACTCGCCGATATCAAATTCCGTCACGTTGCAGACTTCCCCTGGACATACATTGTTGTTGTCAACGTAACCCGATTTTTCGCGGATCCGTTTTATATGGCGGGCAGTATGGCAGTAGTTGCCCGTCGACGGCTCAGATAAGTCGACGGGCAGACCAAACGTCTATGGAGATGAGCGGGGTGGACATGTCAACCGCGAGACTCGAGAAACCGGGCGAGGGCGCAGGCTTCGTTATGATTGGCTCGGAAACCTCTTACATAGCCTGTAGAAATATCCTTGATATGAAAGAAGGCAATGCCCGCCATCACCACCTGGAATCGCGGGCGGGCCGGGACATCGGGCAGCAATTCGGGGTGACGCAACCGTACCGGGTGCGAGGACGGTGGTGTTTGTGTGTCAGGCACCAAGGGATAAGCAAAGTGAGTCAGCGTGCACATATGAAGTCCTTTTCATGGTTTATCGACGTATGTACGTCGTTTTGGCTAGTCTCCAAGAGCATCGCTGCTCTAGAATCACCCTCATTGGCGGGTGA
Organism: Pseudomonas sp. S2_H10; assembly: GCF_054668285.1. Lineage (NCBI taxonomy): Bacteria > Pseudomonadati > Pseudomonadota > Gammaproteobacteria > Pseudomonadales > Pseudomonadaceae > Pseudomonas > Pseudomonas sp. S2_H10. Next base: position 1,282,346 of record NZ_CP162754.1, on the reverse strand, counting down.
TTGATGTTTATCTAAAGCAATTTTTTGCTGACGATATGTAGGAAATTTTTTCTCTTCATGAGATTTTTCCCCGAAGTTGATAGTCCATAATTTTCTGGCAACAGGAAGGGCGTTTTCCTTCAGCCTTTGACGAACGCCAGTCAGGACGACGCGAGTGACGTTCCAGTAGTCTTCTCAAGTTTCGTGATGAATGAGTGCACTGCTCATTCAGGACTTCAATCCGGGTACTTTGGCTGCACCTTCGGCATTGCCGCTTTTTTGCCTGTGCGTTCACTTTTCGCGCACGGCACCATTTTTCAGATGTGGGGATGTTTCCTTGGCAGTAAGTAATCTCGATATGCATGCCTTGTTCGTGCTGGGCGACCTGCGCGCAAAGCTGGTCAAGCAGTTTCAGTCGCGTTTCGTCTACATCACCGAACAGAACGCTGAAGGCATCTACATTGCCGAAATCGACACCGAATCAGCCCTGGTGGTGGACGACAAACCCGGACTCAAGCTCAAGGTCGGCGATCATTTCAGCGCGTCCGTGCTGCCCAGTCGCGAAGGCGGCAAGCTGGACATCAGGTTCCGCGACATCAAGCTGACGGTCTACGGAATCGGCGATTACGCCTTCGTGACCACGGCCGACGGCCAGGGGGTCGTGTTCAAGGAAGGTCACAGCGTGGTGATGGTCTTTGCCGCTCACCAACAATTGCAGGAAGGCCTGACCAAGACCCTCAAGGCCGTGACCACCAAAGTGGCCAAGTGGCGCAAGGGCGAGCTGGTGACCTTCAAGGCCAGCGAGTGACGACCCTGACCCGCGCCGACTTTCACGAACAGAACCTGGCCAGCGCTCAAGACGAAGCGCGGCGGCTGTTCGGGCACAAGAGCATTCTGCAGGGCGCCTGGTTGAACTGGGTGGCGTCACAGCTTTACCAACTGCAACCGGCGCCCTACGCCAGCATGGTCAGGCGAGAGCTGATGCGTCTGCAGGAAATTTCGGAAAACTGATCCACGCACCTCGAAAGCAGGAACCTCTACTACAGTCAGTGGACTGAGTATTCAGAGGCTTCGCGGTCTACTGCCAGGCCATCCCGCTATTGCCTGAACAGCACGAGGTGCAAAAGCATGAACGGATTTCGACGGTTGCTGGCTGCTGTCCTGGCCACTTTCGCTTTGCTCGCGACACCCGCCACGGTAATTGCCGCCCAGAAGCCGATCCACTTCGCCGACCTGAACTGGGAAAGCGGCAGCCTGATCACCGATGTCCTGCGCATCATTGTCGAAAAGGGCTACGGGCTGCCCACCGATACCTTGCCGGGCACCACCATTACCCTGGAAACCGCGCTGGCCAACAATGACATCCAGGTCATTGGCGAAGAATGGGCCGGCCGCAGCCCGGTCTGGGTCAAGGCGGAAGCCGAAGGCAAGGTCGTCAGCCTCGGCGACACGGTCAAGGGCGCAACCGAAGGCTGGTGGGTGCCGGAGTACGTGATCAAGGGCGACCCGGCCAAGGGCATCAAGCCGCTGGCGCCGGACCTGCGCAGTGTCAGCGACCTGGCGAAATACAAAGACGTGTTCAAGGACCCGGAAGCGCCGACCAAGGGGCGTTTCCTCAACAGCCCCATCGGCTGGACCTCGGAAGTGGTCAACAAACAGAAGCTCAAGGCGTATGGCCTGGAAGACAGCTACGTGAACTTTCGCAGCGGCTCGGGCGCGGCACTGGATGCCGAGATCAGCTCGTCGATTCATCGCGGCAAGCCGGTACTGTTTTACTACTGGTCGCCCACGCCGCTGCTCGGCCGCTTCAAGCTGATCCAGCTCGAAGAACCACCGTTCGACGCCGAAGCCTGGAAGACCCTGACCGACGCGGACAACCCCAACCCGCAACCCACCCGTTCCCTGGCCTCGAAGTTGTCGATCGGGGTGTCCACTCCCTTCCAGAAGCAATACCCGCAGATCGCCGAATTCTTCGCCAAGGTCGACTTTCCGATCGACCCGCTGAACAAGGCGCTGGCCGAGATGAGCGAGAAACATACGCCACCGCGCCAGGCCGCAGAGGCGTTCATGAAGGCTCACCCGGACGTCTGGCGGGCCTGGCTGCCCAAGGACGTGGCGGATAAAGTCTCTGCCGGAATGTGAGCGGCCGCCGGTATGAACTTTTGGTCTTGCACTTGTCCGCGCATTACGCGAAAAGCCGACTAGCCTGTTCTGTTCATATCCCTTTCAAGGATCTCTGAACCATGACCTTGCTGTTGGCTCAGTGGCTGGTGACGATCTTCGCAGCGATCAGTCTGATGCATGTGTATTGGGCGCTGGGTGGTGAGTGGGCAGCGGTGGCGGCGGTCCCGCAAGTACCGCAGGAGGGCAGCGTACAGCTGCGACCGGCGTTCAAGCCACGAGGCTGGATCACGCTGGTGGTGGCTGCGCTGTTGCTGTTGATTGCCGTACTGGTGTGCTGGCGGGTGGGTTGGTGGTTGCCACCCTTGCATCACTGGTGGTTGCAGTGGGTGATCAGCGCGATTGCGATTTTGCTGTTTGCCCGGGCCATCGGCGATTCGGAACTGGTGGGTTTTTTCAAAGAGGTCAAAGGCTCGAAATTTGCCCGGCTCGATACCTGGGTTTATTCGCCGTTGTGTGTGGTGCTGGGGGCGGGGTTGTTGGCGGTGGCGTGGGTCTGAGGCAGGCCGGTCATGATGCATTGACCGGTCCATCGCCATCGCTGGCAAGCCAGCTCCCACAGGAATTGCGCTGAACCCTGTGGGAGCTGGCTTGCCAGCGATGAGGCCGGTCCAGGCAATACAAATCCTTGGTCTAACTACCGCTCTCGGTCCGCCGGCTGCTCACCTCGGCCGGCACATCATCGCCTGCCATGCGTTTGCGAAACAACGCCGCCCGGGCCAGCAGCAAGGTCGTCACCGGTACGGTAAGCGCCAGCAGGATCGGAATCAGCCAGGCGTGCAGTACCGGCGAGGACTTGAGCGCCGAAAAGTAGATGATCGAGGCCAGCGCCACGCACCAGGCCCCGAGCGTCGACGCCAGGGCCGGTGGGTGCATGCGCTGGAAGTAGTCCTTCATGCGCAGCAGTCCCGTGGCGCCGATCAGCGCAAGCAGGCCGCCGAGCACCAGCAGGATCGCCACGGGGATTTCCACCCACATCGACAAGGGCGCATTCATTCGATCACCTCACCACGCAGCAGAAATTTCGCCAGGGCGAACGAGCCGACGAAGCCGAACAGTGCGATCAGCAGCGCCGCTTCGAAGTACGTGTCGCTGGCATAACGGATACCCAACGTCAGCATCATCAGCATCGCGACGATGTACAGGTAATCCAGCGCCAGAACCCGGTCCTGGGCCGATGGCCCCTTGAACAGGCGGATCAGCGTCAGGATCATCGCCAGGGAAAACAGGAACAGGCTCAGCAGGATCGCATTCGCCAGCAACGGGCTCATTCGAAGATCTCCATCAACGGGCGTTCGTAGGCCGCCTTGAAGTGCTGGATGAACAGCGCCTCATCGTCCAGGTCGAAGACATGCAACAGCAAAATGCTGCGGTCCAGCGCCAGTTCCGACCAGACCGTACCGGGCACCACCGTGGTAATCATCGACAGCGCGGCCAGGCCGTTGGCATCGCGCAAGTCCAGCGGCACCTTGATGAATCGCGAGCGGGGCGGGCGGCGACCCGCATTGAGCACGCTCCAGGCCACGGCGAGGTTGGACACCAGCACATCGCGCCCGACCAGCAGGACCAGGCGCAGGATCACCCAGGGACGACGGATGCGTACCGGCAGCGGACGCAGCCTGCGCATCATCAGCGGTGCACAAAACCCCAGCGCCGCCCCCAGCAGCAGATTGCCGGGGCTTGTCGACAGGTTCAGCAACAGCCACAGGAGGCACAGGGCCAGCGACAGCAAGGGTGCCGGAAACAGGCGCTTCATGGTTGCACCTCCTGCGGGGTCGTCTCGACCGACGGATTAGGCACGGCGCGGGTGTCGAGCACCGCCATCACGTATTGCTGCGGGCTGTACAAGGCATCGGCGGCCGCTTGGGTGTAGCGCAGCAGCGGATCGGCCATGAAGGTCAGCGCAATGCTCAGGCCCAGCAGGGCGAAGATCGGTACGCATTCCAGGCGTCGCAACAGGGGCGAGGGTCGTTCGGCTGGCGTCCAGAAGCGCTGGATGCCCAGGCGCGAGAACGCGATCAACGACGCCAGCCCGGACAGGATCAGCAATGCCAGCAAGCCCCACGCAGCGTTGGAAACCGGTGTGTCGCCGCTGTTGCCCAGGCCCAATGGATTGAGCAGGGCGCCGATCAACCCGAGTTTGCCGATAAACCCGGAGAGCGGCGGCATGCCGATGATCAGCAAGGCGCAGGCGATGAAACTCAGGCCGAGAAAGGCCATGGTCCAGGGAATCACCTGGCCGACCACGGCTTTTTGTTCGTCGTCGAGGTTGATGCCTTTAGGCGGATGCAGGGATTCCAGTGGCCGCGGCAGCAATTCGGTTTCATCTTCGAGCAGCACTTCGTTGGCCGAGCGCGAGCGCTCGATCAGTTCGGCCAGCAGGAACAGCGCGCTCAACGCCAGGGTCGAACTGAACAGGTAGAACAACGCCGCGCCGACCAGGTTCGGCTGGGCGAAACCGATGGTCGACAACAGAATGCCCGCCGACACCAGGATGCTCAGGCTGGCCATGCGCTCCAGGCGTTGCGCGGCGAGGATCGCGATGGCGGCGCAGACGATGGTCGCCATGCCGCCGTAGATCAGCCACTGCCCGCCAAAGAACGCCGAAGCCCCGGCCTGGGCGGAGAACAGCAGCGTCCACAGGCGCAGCAAGGTGTAGACGCCGACCTTGGTCATGATCGCGAACATCGCCGCCACCGGTGCGCTGGCCGAGGAATAGGCCGGCACCAGCCAGAAGTTCAGCGGCCACATGCCGGCCTTGGCCAGGAACGCCACGGCCAGAATCCCCGCGCCGGCGTGCAGCAAGCCGCGATCGGCTGCGGACACCAACGGGACCTTTACCGCCAGGTCGGCCATGTTCAGGGTGCCGGTGACGCCATAGATCAGCGCCGCGCCAATCAGGAACAGCGACGAGGCCAGCAGGTTGATCGAGATGTAATGCAGCCCCGACGATACCCGCGCCCGGCCCGAGCCGTGGAGCATCAAGCCGTAGGACGCCGCCAGCAACACCTCGAAGAACACGAACAGGTTGAACAGGTCGGCGGTGAGGAATGCGCCGTACAGGCCCATCAACTGGATCTGGAACAGCGCGTGAAAGCTCGAACCGGCGCTGTCCCAGCGGGCCATGGCAAACAGCAGGGCCGTGACGCCGATGATGCCGGTCAGCACCAGCATCAGCGCCGACAGGCGATCGACCACCAGCACCAGGCCGAACGGCACTTGCCAGTTGCTCGGCAGGTACACGCCGATGGAGCCGGGCACGCCGGTGGTTTGCGTCCATTGCAGCAACGCCACGGCAATGCCCAGCCCGAGCAGGCTGGAGAACAGATTGATCCCGGCCTTGAGCGGCCGGTGCTTCTCGCCGAGCATCAACATGATCGCAGCAGTCAGCAACGGCAGCAGAATGGGCGCGACGATCAGGTGGGTCATCGCCATCATTCTTTAGGCTCCCGGCCATCCACATGGTCGGTGCCGGTCAGGCCCCGGGAAGCCAGCAACACCACGAGGAACAACGCGGTCATGGCGAAGCTGATAACGATCGCGGTCAACACCAGGGCCTGTGGCAACGGGTCGGTGTAATGCAGCAGGTCCTGGGGTATGCCGTCCTTGATGATCGGCTCCTTGCCGATGAACAGGCTGCCCATGCTGAAAATGAACAGATTGACCCCGTAGGACAACAGGCACAGGCCCATGACCACCTGGAACGTCCGCGGACGCAGGATCAGCCAGACGCCGGACGCGGCCAGTACGCCGATGGCGATTGCGATGACTTCTTCCATCAGACGGCTCCCTTGGCGGCAACGGATTTGGGCTGGGCAGCGGTTTTGTGGCCCCGCACCGATTGGTGGGCGAGGGCGGTGAGGATCAACAGGGTCGAGCCGACCACCACGGCGTACACGCCGATGTCGAAGAACAGCGCGCTGGCCAGGTGAATGTCACCCAGCAGCGGCAGCGAGAAATGCCACGTGTGGGTGGTCAGGAACGGATAGCCGGCGACCATCGCGCCCAGGCCCGTGGCCGTGGCAATCATCAGGCCCGTGCCCATCCAGCGCAGCGGCCGCAGGCTCATCTGTGCTTCGACCCACTGCGTGCCGGCGACCATGTATTGCAGAATGAACGCCACCGACATCACCAGCCCGGCGACAAAGCCGCCGCCCGGTTGATTGTGCCCACGCATGAACAGGTAGAACGACACCACCAGCGCCACCGGCAACAGCAGGCGCACCAGCACCGCCGGCACCATCATGAAACCGAGCGCGGTGTCGCTGGCGTGACGCGGGTTGACCAGGTCGGTGACCACGTCCGGTGCGAGCAAGCGTTGCTGGGCCGGCAGCTGCAGGCTTTCTTTCGGTGGACGGAAGCGGCGCAGCAGGGCGTACACGGTCAGGGCCACGGCCACCAGCACGGTGATTTCACCGAGGGTGTCGAAACCACGGAAGTCCACCAGCATCACGTTGACCACGTTGCTGCCGCCGCCCTCGGGCAAGGCGCGACTCAGGTAGAAGGAGGAAATGTCGTTGGGGGTCTGGCGCGTCAGCATGGCGTAGGCCAGCAACGCCATGCCGACACCGACCGCGGTCGACAGCAGCAAGTCGCGGATCCGCCGCACCCGCGCCCGGCGCAGGCTGCCCGGCAAGGGCGAGACTTCCTCGATCCGGCGTGGCAGCCAGCGCAGGCCCAGCAGGATCAGCACCGTGGTCACCACTTCGACCGCCAGTTGGGTCAGGGCCAGGTCCGGCGCGGAAAACCAGACGAAGGTGATGCAGGTCATCAGGCCGCACACGCTGACCATGGTCAGGGCCGCGAGACGGTGATACTTGGCTTGATAAGCCGCGCCAAGGGCGCAGGCGATGGCCAGCAACCACAGGGTGACGAAGACGATCGACCCGGGGATCTTCGGCCGGTCACCCCAATGCAGGCTGCTGTGTAGCATGGGTATCAACCCGGCCAGCACGGCGGCGAGCACCACCAGGAACAATTGCATTTGCAGGCGCCGGGTGCCAATCCGGGGCTCCAGGCGACGGGCCAGGCGCATGCTGGCGACCAGTACGTATTCGAATAGATGCTTGCCGTCCAGGCGACCAATCACGGGCGGGCGGTTGAAGCGTCCGCGCTTGAGTTGATTGCGCAGCAGCAGATAGAGCACGGTGCCACAGGACAAGGCGATCAGGCTCATGATCATCGGCGCGTTCAAGCCGTGCCAGATGGCCAGGCTGTATTCGGGCAGCGTGCCGCCGACCACCGGTTGCGCTGCCGCCGCGAGCAGCGGGCCGACTATCTGGGCCGGGAAGATGCCCACCAGCAGGCAGGCGAACACCAGCAGCTCGACCGGCGCGCGCATCCAGCGCGGCGGCTCGTGGGGGGTGTGCGGCAAGTCGGTCGCGGGCGGGCCGAAGAACACATCCACGGTGAAACGCAGGGAGTAGGCCACGCTGAAAGTGCCGGCAATCGTTGCCACGATCGGCAGGCTCAGTTCGACCCAGCGCGTGGCATTGATGAACACGGTTTCGGCGAAGAACATTTCCTTGGACAGGAAACCGTTGAGCAGCGGCACACCCGCCATCGAGGCGCTGGCGACCATGGCCAGGGTCGCGGTGAACGGCATCAGCTTGTACAGGCCGCTGAGCTTGCGGATGTCACGGGTGCCGCTTTCGTGGTCGATGATGCCGGCGGCCATGAACAACGAGGCCTTGAACGTCGCGTGGTTGAGGATGTGGAACACCGCGGCGACCGCGGCCAGCGGACTGTTCAGGCCAAGAAGCAGAGTGATCAGACCGAGGTGGCTGATGGTCGAGTAGGCCAGCAAGCCCTTGAGGTCGTTCTGGAACATCGCGCAGTACGCCCCGAGCAACAGGGTGCAGGCGCCAGCGCCGCTGACGATGTAGAACCACTCTTCACTGCCGGAAAGCGACGGCCATAGCCGCGCAAGCAGGAACACCCCGGCCTTGACCATGGTCGCCGAGTGCAGGTACGCCGACACGGGTGTCGGCGCGGCCATGGCGTGGGGCAGCCAGAAGTGGAAGGGGAATTGCGCACTTTTGCTCAAGGCGCCGATCAGGATCAGGGGCAACAGAATGGGATAGAGGGCATGGGCACGAATCAGTTCGCCGGCGGCCAGGACCTTGTCCAGGTCATAGCTGCCGACCACATGGCCGAGCAGCATGACCCCCGCCAGCAGGCACAGACCGCCCGCGCCGGTCACCATCAGCGCCATGTAGGCGCCGCGCCGGGCATCGGCGCGATGGTGCCAGTAGCCGATCAGCAGGAACGAGAAGAGGCTGGTCAGCTCCCAGAAAAACACGATCTGGATCAGGTTGCCGGCGATCACCAGCCCGAGCATGGCGCCCATGAAGGCCAGGAAAAACGCGAAGAAGCGCGGCACCGGATCGTTCGGCGACATGTAGTAGCGCGCGTACAGCGACACCAGGGTGCCGATGCCCAGCACCAGCATGGAGAACAGCCAGGCGAAACCGTCCATGCGCAGGACGAAGTTCAGGCCCAGGCTGGGCAGCCAGGTAAACTCTTCGCGAATCACGCCGCCATGGGCGATCTGCGGGTACAGGAACGCGACCTGAACGGTGCCGATCAGGGCGATCAGGCCAGCCAACAGGGATTCGGCGTTACGGGCGTTGTGCGGCAACACGGCCGCCAAACAGCTGCCTATGAAAGGCAGAAGCAGTAGAACTATCAGGGACATAGGCTTCTAATCTGCGGAAGTTTGTGAAGCATCATACGTGCCAGCTCCCGGATCGCCAAACGCCAAGCTGTCGCAGAATCCTACACGGTAGTCCGAAAAAGCCTGTTTAACATTGTTTCAGGGGGAGGGGTTTCGTCAGTACTGGCCCCATCGCGGGCAAGCCCGCTCCCACAGAGTTTGTGGTCGTACACAGAAACGCATGCACACCTACGGACCCTGTGGGAGCGGGCTTGCCCGCGATAGCTATCTATTGAGCACCACAAAACCAACAGTCTAGCTCTGTATCTCCTGCTCCAGCTCTTCCTCAGCCGCAGCCGCCTTACCCTTGGTCTTCAACTCGCTGACAATCACCGCCGCCACAATCAACCCGGCGCCAACCAGGGCAATCGCCGGCAGGCGTTCCCCGGCAATGCGCCCGACAATCCCGGCCCACACCGGCTCGCCGGCATAGATCAGCGTGGCGCGGGTCGGTGAAACGCTTTTCTGCGCCCAGTTCATCGCCACCTGGATCGCCGCGCTGGCCGCCCCCAGGCCCAGCGCGCTGCACAGCAGCAGCCAGGAGAAATCCGGAAGCGCCTCGTTGGTCGGCACCACCATCAGGAACGACAGCACCGAAGTGACCGCCAGTTGCACCACCGTCACCCGGCGCACATCGACCTGGCCGGCATAGGTGCTGATCAGGATGATCTCGGCGGCAATGGCCACGGCGCTGATCAGGGTGGCGATTTCGCCGGGGCTGAAGTTGAACGACGCACCGGCCGGCCCGGACAACAGCATCAACCCGGTAAAGGCCAGCATGATGCCGATGCTCGGCATCAACCCCGGACGCCGCCCCAGCACCAGCCATTGCAGCAACGGCACAAAGGGCACGTACAGCGCGGTAATGAACGCAGACTGGCTGCTGGGAATGCTTTGCAGCCCGACCGTCTGCAAGCCATAACCGAGCATGATCGCCACGCCGATGAACGACCCGGCCTTGATTTCGAACAGGCTCAGGTCGCGCAGGTGACGCCAGGAAAACAGGGCGACGATGCTCGCGGCGGCGGCAAAGCGCAGGCCGACGAAAAACATCGGGCCGCTGACGGTCATCGCGTGCTGGACCAGCAGGAAGGTGCCGCCCCAGACCATCGTGATCAGCACCAGCACGCATTCGGCCTTGCTGAACCTTGTAAAACGGGAAGAAGCCTTTGGGGAGTTCACCGACGTCATGACCTTGCACGCTACAGGAGGGGGACGCACAATGCGTCCAATGTTGCGCAGTATACTGCCCAACCCCACCCAGTGAGCAATATAGTGCACAAAGATTCTACTCAACGGGCTTCGGTCCTCCAGCACGTCAGTCAGAACGTCCGTCGTTTGCGGCATGCCGCCGACCTGAGCCAGAGCGCGCTGGCCGAAAAGTCCGGCGTCAGCCGGCGCATGCTGGTGGCGATCGAGGCGGGGGAAAAGAACGTCAGCCTGACCACCCTCGACCGGGTGGCCGAAGCCCTCGACGTCGCCTTCAGTGATTTGATCCAGGCGCCCGACGCCCGCGATCCCAGCCGGATCAACGAGCTGGCCTGGACCGGCAGCATCCCCGGCAGCAAGGCCGTGTTGCTCTCCAAGGCCCAGGCCAGCCGCGAAGTCGAACAATGGGAGTGGTGCCTGCAACCGGGCGAAGTGTATCCGTCGGAACCGGACGCCGATGGCTGGAGCGAGCAGATTTATGTCTTCGAAGGTTGCCTGACCGTTATGCTCGGCGACCAGCCACAGCAGATCGCCGCGGGTGAATTTTTCATGTTCGCCAGCAACCAGCCGCACTGTTATCGCAACGACGGGGCAGTGGCGGCGCGGTTTGTGCGCAATGTGGTGATCTGAACAGGGAGAGCAGGATGGGCCAGACCTTGACCAATGACGCCGACATCCTGATTGTCGGCGGCGGCCTCAGTGGCGCGATGCTGGCGGCGCAGTTGATGCGTTTGCCGGGTCGGCGCCGGGTGCTGGTGATCGAGCCCCGGGCCGAACTGGGGCGGGGCGAAGCCTACAGCGCGGTGGAGTTGGGCCATACGCTCAACGGCAACGCGGCGCGCATGAGTGTCGACCCGGACAACCCCGACGACCTGACCCAATGGCTGACCGAATACATCGCCGCGGGCGGCTGGCCGGAATCGGACCGGCAGCACGTGCCGATCAGCGAACTGTTCCCGCCCCGGGGGATTTTCGGCCTGTACGCCCGGCAACGCCTGGCACAAGCGCAGGCAGTGGGAGCCTTGAACGGTTCGACGGTCGAGCATGTGCAAGCCGAGGTGGTCGATTTGCAGGCCGATGCCGATGCCGTGCGGCTGACCTTGAGCGACGGCCGATGCCTGCAGGGCGCTTTTGCGGTACTGGCCACCGGGATGTTTCCCGCTGCGCGCACGCCACAAACCGAGTCCAGCGGCCTGAACGCGGCCGCCCTCGATCCGTGGGACGTGGCGGCCATGCAGCAGCTCGATGGGCAATCGACGGTCATGATCATCGGCTCGGGCCTGACCATGGTCGACGCCGTGGTCTCCCTGGAGCAGGCCGGGCATCGCGGGCCGATCGAGGTGTTTTCCCGCCATGGCCTGCTGCCCCATGTGCGCCGCCAGCCACCGGCCTGGGTGGATTTTCTCGCCGAGGACCAGAGCATCCGCACGCCTCGCCAATTGCTGCGCGAACTTCATCGGCATTGCCGGGAAGCCATCGCCCAGGGCATCGACTGGCAGGCGCCGCTGGACACGGTGCGGGCTCATATCGGGCGCTTGTGGCATCAGGCGACGGACGTGCAGCGTCGGCAGTTCGTGCGGCACGTGCGGCCATGGTGGGAAAGCCATCACCACCGCTCGCCACCCTTGAGTGCCGAACTGGTCGAGCGCTTATATAAAGAAGGAAGGTTGCGTATTCATGCAGCCTCCTTTCAGGGCCTTGAACCTGCGACGGAGGGCGGGGTGAGTATTCGCCTGCGACGGCGCGGCGAGGCGCAGGCCTGTGTGGTCAGCGGTGCCGCCCTGATCAACTCCAGCGGTATCGAATACGATTGGCGCCGGGTCGCGCGCCCGCTGCCCCGGCAACTGCTCGCTCGTGGCCTTGTGCGGCCGGGGCCGTTGGCCCTGGGTATTGCGGCGCAGGTTGATGGCGCGGTGCTGAATGCCGAGGGGGTGGCTGCCAGCCGCCTGTTTGCCATGGGGCCGCCGTTGCGCGGCATGTGGTGGGAAAGTACCGCCGTCACTGATGTGGCGAGCCAGGCCAAGGCGTTGGCCGAGCGCTTGGTGCGCTAACCGTCCGCTTTTTTTTCTTTGGGGGTGGGTGGGTTGGGTGGGGGGGTGTGTGAATATCCGTTTCTTCGGTAACGGCGGCTGGCGGTTTCGCCCTTACGGCGAGTCCCTTTTGGCAAACGCCCGGAGTGCCGGCCCAGCCAAAAGGAACCAAAAGGTCTCGCCCCTTGCGTACGGCCCCTCGCTAGAGCTCGGGGTTCCTTCGCTCCGGCATTCATCCGGGGGCATCGCCCTCCGGTTGGCTTCGCTGGCACCTACATGCGATGAGTTCGACTGCGTCGAACGGCGCTGCGCGCCCATCCCCGGATGAACACCTCCACTCAGCCTTCCGAGGGGGCGGGTGAGTCAAGATCAAGAGCTGCAGGCGAGCTAACGCTCGGCCTGATGAGTGGTGAAGAGCAGCGGGTGTGCGCGGGTTTTGCTTTTTGCTTTTTGCTTTTCTGTAGGAGCTGGCTTGCCAGCGATGGCGGCTTACGAGCCACCCATCTATTCCGCTCCAAATGATGGCAGCTCAACCACCGCCAAATCATTTCCATCAATAAAAAACCGCGACCCCCCTCCGGGGCCGCGGTTTTAAGTGTCGCGCTTTTACTGCTGCAGCACGGTTGCCTGGTTGGCCGAGCCATACTGTTGCACGGTAGCGGTCTGGGTCATGCCGCTTTGATCGACGCTGGCGATGTTGCCGGTGCCGCCCTGGGTGACGTAGGCCACGTTCATGGTGTCGGCCTGTTTGACGGTGATCATGTTGTCGCTGCCGTACACCTGTTCGGTGTAGGCGCGGTTGTTGCTGCCTTCCTGGTTGAACTCGGTGCTGTTGCCTATGCCGCTAGAGCTGCCGATGGCCAGGTTGGTCTCGCCGCGCTGGTCGGAGATCAGGATGTTGTCGCTGCCGTTCTGGTCGAAGTACAGCTCGTTGTACGAATCGGCCTGGCTGATGGTGGTCTTGTTGCCGGTACCGCTCTGGTTCGTCTTGACGATATGGCCAATGCCGTTCTGGGTGAAGTTGGCGATGTTTTCGTGGCCGTTCTGGTTGATGGTCGCACGCTGGTTGCTGCCGAACTGGCCGCCGGTCTGCGGGCCTTTCCAGTTGCTGGCGTAGACCTTGTTGCCGTCACCTGTGGTGTTGACATTGAGTACCTGGTTCGTGCCGTTCTGGTAGGTGAAATGCACGTTGCTGTTGCCTTGTTGATACAGCGCCAGGGTCGCGTTGGTGGATTCGTACTGGTCGGCATAGATGGCGTTGAGGTTGCCGACCTGCATCACCGAAGCCACGTTGTTATCGCCAAAGCTCTGGTCGACGATGGTTTCGTTGGTGTTCCCGTATTGATTGATGGTGGCCTGGCTGGTGACCTGAGTCTCTTGCCAGACTTCGGTGCCGTTGCCGTTGCCGTACTGGTTGATGTTCAGGTTGCCGCCCTGGCCGTTGCGCTGGTCGCCATAGGCATAGTTGCCGTCGCCGTTCTGGTTGATGTCCATCCGGGCACCGTTATGGAGTACCTGTTCGGCGGTGCCGTAGTTCTCGTTACCGTGCTGGGTGACCGTCGCCTTGTTGTCGACGCCCACCTCCGTCTGTTCGATGTTGACCTCGTTGTTGTCACCGAACTGGAAGCTCCTGGCGGATGTGCCGTCCTGGCTGTCCTGGTAGATGAGCGAGAAGTTGCCGTTGCCTTCCTGTTGCTGCAAGGCTTCGCTGCTGCCCACGCCGATCGACTGGCTGGCATGCACGGAGTTGTACGTGCCGGTCTGCAGTTGATTGATGGTGCTGCCGTTTTCGAACAGTTGCTCGGCATAACCGGCGTTGTACTGGCCGGACTGGCGCTGGTCGATAGTGCTGGTGGCATTGTCCTGCACCGCCGCGGCATCGTTGCCCAGACCTTGTTGTTGTTGATTGGCGCTACTGAGCGGGGCCGCGGTCTGCTTCACGTCGGCGATGTTGGCGGTGCCGTCCTGAAACTGGTCGGAAATGCTGTCGTCGGCCATGGCCTGGGCACTGACCATGACGAGGATCGCGGCGGTGAGGGGCGTCAATTTGAACATGATTGAATCTCCGTATCGTGCAGTGCTTTAGCGATATTGTTTGACCGAAACGCTCATGCCGTTCCCGGACTGGTTCACGGCGCTTTGCAGTCCCGTGCCGGCCTGGTCGATGCTGGCGCTGTTGTAATTGCCGTTCTGCGAGATCTGGGCGCGGTTTTGGCTGCCTGTCTGGGTAATCGAGGCATCGTTACCGGTACCTTGTTGATTGATCATTGCCATCAAGTCGCTTCCTTGTTGCAGGATGTAAGCCTCCTGATTGCTTCCCGACTGGACGATGGTGCCGAGCAACGACTGACCGTTCTGTTGCAGCATCGCGACGTTGGCCTGGCCGTTCTGGTTGATCAGCGCGTGCTGACCCACCGGTGGTGGCAATTCACCAAGATCGCCACCGGGACCCAGGTCATCGTTTTCCATCAAATCGTCGGCGCGCACGCCTGCGCTGCAGCAGAGCAAAAGCAGGCAGAGCAGGGCGGCGGTCGATGTTTTCATGGTCTTGTCCTTGGGGTTCAAGCCGGCCCCATCAACCGACGCGGTCGATGGGGCGCGGGCTCAGTTGGCGATCACCGGCACCGTACGCACGGAGCCTTGGGACGAGCTGATCGTGGCGGTCGGGTTCGCCGACGGAACCACCGTGGTGATGTTGTTCACCGTCAACCGCCAGCGACCGTTCAGCGGTACGGTGGTGGTGCCCAGCGTCACCAGCCCGGTAGGGGTAGTGACCTTGATGGTGATGGTGTTGCCGGTGGTCACCGATGAGGTGCCGGCAAAGTCCCAGGTGAAGCGGTTGTTGGAACGGGCGCTCACCGTTGCGGTGGTCACTGCGAAGGTTTCCGCAGCAGGCCGTGGCGAGACCTGCACCGTGACCGTGGCCGGCGCTGTCGACACGGCGCCGAAGCTGTCCCGGGCGAAGTAGGTGAAGGTCGTAGTGAAGGCCGTGGTGACGTTGCCCGGTGGGGTGTAAGTGAGCACGGTGCCGTTACTGCTGACGGTGCCGCGATTTACCGGTGGTTGAGTGAAGCTGGCGACCGCGAGCGGCAGGTTGCCTTCCGGATCGGTGTCGTTGGCCAGCACGCTGATCGGGATTGCCACACCCAGTGTCGTGACGGCATCGGCGACTGCCACCGCAGGCCGGTTAGGCGCCACGGTAATGGTCACGGTTGCCGCGGTCGTCGAGGCCAGGCCTTTGACGTCCTGGGCCTTGTAGGTGAAGGTCGCAGTCAGCGGCGCGTTGACCACGGCAGGAGGGGTGTAGACCACTGCCGCCGTGCCGCTCAATGCCACGGTGCCCTGGCCGGTGGCCGGTGGGGTCAGCGCGGTAATGCTCAGCGGATTGTTGTTGTCAGGGTCCCTGTCGTTGGCCAGCAGGTTGAGGGTGATCGGCACGCCGAAGCTGGTGCTGCCGGTATCGGCGACGGCGATCGGTGCCTGATTCGCGCCGGTGTCCGGTGCAGTGCCGACGACAACGACCGGCTCGGTATCACTGCCGCCGGCAGCGGATTTCACCGTGACGGTTGCAGGGGGTTGGGTCAGCTCAGACACCGTCAGGCGTTGCAGGGTGCCGGATTTCGTCAGCCGTCCGTATCCCTGGGCGACCATGTCCGGTACCACCACTTCGTCTGTGGAGGTGGCCTCGATCAGCAGGCTGTGGTTGCTCCAGCTGTATTGAGCGGTCTGGATTTTCACCACGTCCGAGAGCTTGCTCGACACCGCTGTCGGCCGGGTGGTGCCGGCCGGGTTGGTGGCGGTGACCACCACGACCGGAGGCACGGTTCCATTGGTCAGCAGATGCTGGGCGAAGAACGTGCCGTTGTTGTCGCTGACCATGGTGGTCTGGCAAGGCGTCACCGGCGGGCCGGGCACCAGGGCGATGCTTTCGCGCAAGCACAGGGTCGAGCCATTGCCGGCTTTGGCGAACACTTCGACCCGGGTGTTGTTGCCACCGGTGCCGGCGATGCGCCGGTAGGTGGCACGGCTCATTTCCACAGCGGTTTGTGCGCGGCTGTCGAGCACCTTGCCGGCCACGGTGAAGAGGTTGGTCTGGATGGTCCCGGCCGGGCCCTGGATGCGCACGAAGTTGGTGTTGTTGGGGCTGCCGGTCACGGCCTCGGTGAGGTTCGGGTCGCCGATGAAGGTTTCGACGGCGCCGGTGTCCGGGTTCACCGCGGTGTAGGGGCCGTTGACACTACGCAGGAACGGCCCGAGCGCACCGTTGACTGCACCGGTGAAAACCCCCGGTGCACCGATGCCGACGTCCCGGGTGATGTTGATCGCACGGCGGCCGGGGGTGGTGACGTTGACCGTTTCCACACCATAGGGGTGGGTAATGGTGTAGGTCCCGGCAGTAGGAATATTGATCCGCATGCGAATCCGCGCGAAGCTGATCTGGTCGCCATCCAGCGGGTCGCCGCCAGCAAATGCAGCCTCGATCCCGGCGACATAGGCGTCCATGCCATAGCCGGCGGCATTGTTGGGGATGGTGGTCTCGGCAAGGAACCAGAAGGCTTCGTCCGGCCAGTTATCCGGGAACACCATCGGCAGGGTGTCATCGAAAATGCCGGGTGTCGGCAGCAGGGTACACATGTAGGCCGGCGGCACACTGGCGCCTACCCGGGTGCTGACGGCGCGGGACTGGCACAGCTCCATCGACAGCAGATTTTTGTCCTGATACCAGATCGGGAATTTCCCGGTGGCAAAGGTGTAGGGGCCGGGATCGACGGCGGCGAGTTGCGCGAAGGCACTGCCGGACAGCGATAGAGTCAGTCCCAGGGCGTTGATCGCCAAGCGTGGCCATTTGTTCATGATGCCTCCTGATGAGGATCTGGGCATGTGAGCGTTCATTGCACGATGACCACTTCTTCGGTATCGCTGCCGCCATTGGCTGACGTCACGCGAACCTGGGCTGGCGGAACCGGGGTGATCCCGGTGGCCAGGCTTTTCACGGCGCCGTCGCCACTCAGGGCGCCGATGGCAATACCGGTGCCGGTGGTAGCGGTGAGCACCGGTGGCGACGTTTCATCGCTGGTCGAGGCCGTGATGCTGATTTGCCCGGTGCTCAGGCTGTACTCGGCCCGTGAGATGGTCACCAGGTCCGTCAGCGGCATGGGCAGGAGGGTCGGCGTGCTGCTGGCGATGGCCAGGTGGTTGTCGGCGGTCACCTGCAAGGTGCTCGGCAGCGTCGGGTTGTTCGGCGACTGCGCATACCAGTGGCCGGTGGTGTTCGCCTCGGAGAGGTTCAGGACCGGGTTGTTGCTGGTCAGGGTCACGCTGGCCGGTGGCGGCGGGGCCATCACGAACACATCCTGCTGCGCCACCGGCGCGCTGGCGCCGGCATGTCGAGAGTAGGTGCTGCGTTCGGCGATCACCGGGGTCGGCCGCACTACCGTCGACAACTTGCCGGAAACGGCGAAGAGGGTGGTGCGCAAGTCCAGGCCATTGGGACCTTCGATGCGCACGTAGTTGGTGTTGAACGGGCTGCCGGTGACGGCCTCGTTGAGGTTCGGATCGCCGACGAATCTCTCCGCCTGGCCAGTGGTCGGGTTGGTCTCGGTGTAGGGGCCGTTGACGCTGCGCAGGAACGGTCCGACGTCGCCCTTGAGCGCGCCGTTATAGGTTTTTGGCGCACCGATGCCGATGTCCCGGGTCATGTTGATCGCCCGCCGGCCGGGGGTGTCGACGTTGAATACTTCGACGCCGTAGGGGTGGGTGATGACATAGGTGCCGGCGACGGGCACGTCGATGCGAATACGGATACGGGCGAAGCTGATCTGGTCGCCCTCCAGCGGATCACCGCCACTGAAGGCGGCTTCGAGCGCCGAGACATAGGTCAGGTCGATGCCTCGGGTGGCATCGACAATGGTCGTTTCGCCTGTGGCCCAGAACGCTTCGTCGGGGAAATTGGTCGGGAAGACCAACGGTTTGGTGTCGTCGAAAATACCGGGGTTAGGGATCAGCGAACACATGTAAGTCGGGGCGCCCGGCGTGCTGGCAACCCTGGAACTGACAGCCTTTGACAAGCACAGGTCAAGTGTTCTGCCGTGTGCATCCTGGTACCAGGCGGCGAAATTGCCATTGGCTGGCAGGTAGGGTCCGGGGTCTACGGCAAACAGCGCTGCCTGGGCGATGCCTTGGGCCAGAGCGGTCACGACCAGGGCGGTCGCGGTTTTGCACAGTAAAGGGTGCATGAGTATTCCCTCTATCGAAGTACCTGCCCCTTGGGGATGGGTCAGTTGGCTGGGAAGTTGGCAACTTCCATACCAATCCGCGAAAACGCCCGTAAGAGGCCCGGAATACGGGCGTTGGCGCATTCGCGGCCGATAGACCGGGAAGTAATCAAACGGGCGGTTGTCCCCAACATTGGGGGTGATGGGGACGCAGGGGCGGGTGGGGAATCAAAGTCCCCAGATTCGGGCAAACGGCCATGAGTGGGCTATAAACCTATAGGGGGTAACCGGGAACGTGTTCATGACCACGATCGCAAAAGTGTTTGCGAACAAAAGCGAGGTCCGCTTGAAAGCGCGCAAGCAGCCGTTCGATCTGCTGCGCTGGTTTTCGCTGATCAGCATGGCGGTGATCGGCACGGTGGCAGTGGCGCTGGGGGCGGTGTCCACGCGGTTCGTGATTACCGAAAGCGTGCAGCGCGATGCGCTGTTGACCTCACAATTCGTTCAGGCGATCGCCTCCGCCGAGGTGCGCCATGTGTCGATTCCCCACGTGCGGACCATGGGCGAGTTGCTCGACCCGCGAACGGACAGGGACTTTACTGACGTCGACCCGCTGGCCCGCGCCAGTGCCCGTGGTGAGTTCCTCGACCATATCGAAAATCTGCCTGACGTGATCCTCGCCAATATCTATGCCCCCGACCGCATGGTGATCTGGTCGACCAATCCGTCCCTGATGGGTACCACTATTCGTGACGATGAAGACCTCGAGCGGGCATTCCACTCGAAGACTTCCGTGTCGACCGGTTATCACGATGTGGACAAGGCCCGCAAGGAACAGAAGTTCGTGGTGCCCCCCAAATACCTCTTCATCGAAAATTACATTCCCCTGTTCGGCGCCGATGGCAAGACCGTCACGGCGATGGTCGAGATCTACAAGGAACCGCAGGACCTTATCAACCGCATGGAGCGCGGCCTGGTGCTGATCTGGCTGGCGACCGCCCTGGGTGGCGGCCTGATTTACCTGGGCCTGTACTGGATCGTGCGGCGAGCGGCGAACCTGCTGGCGGAGCAGCAGCAGCAATTGATCACCAACGAAACCTTCGTCGCACTGGGGGAGATGTCCTCGGCGGTCGCCCACAGTCTGCGCAATCCGCTGGCGAACATCCGTTCAAGCGCCGAGCTGGCGATAGAGTTCGACGACGGACCGGCGCACGGCAACATCAACAACATCATCGGTCAGGTCGATCGCATGTCCAATTGGGTACGCGAGTTGCTGCAGTCCCTGCGACCGCTCAATGACGAGGCTGAACCGGTGAACCTGGTGGCGGCACTGCATGACAGCCTGCTGGCTTACGAGCAGCAGATCGCCAAGGCCAGGGTCAACGTGGTGTTCGAGTATGACCAGACGCCCATGGTCCTGAGCCAGCACGTGCAACTGACGCAGATCCTCAACAGCCTGCTGTCCAACGCGGTGGAAGCCATGGACAGGGGCGGTACGCTGACCATCCGCATCGAGCCGCGCGAGGCCCAGCGTGTCAGCGTGACGGTGAGCGATACCGGCATAGGCATGAACGAAGAACAGCGCACCATGGCCTTCCGGCCGTTCTTCACCACCAAGCAGGGCGGGCTGGGCGTCGGCCTGGTGCTGGTCAAGCGGATCATGGAGCGATTTGGCGGTGTGGTCACCCTCGATAGCCGTGAAGGCGAGGGCACCACGGTCCGCCTGGCGTTTATGCTGGTCCCCTGAAAACGGGGATGAACTATCCCCATTATTGGGGAAATCCCGGCCAAATACCCACCCTTGTATCCCATTGATGTTGATAAGCCATTGTTTTATCGATAGTTAATACTTTGTATAAAACAGTTCCAAAACTGGCGAGTTCCTTGCAGTCCCCCCATCACCCCCTTCACGACATCGAGGCGGCAGGTGATGGAAAGAAGCGCGCGGTGCAAATTCAAGCGTTCAACACCGGATGAAAAACTGCATTCACCACGCTCACGAGCATTGGGCATGCACCTGGTGCTGATGCTGGTGACCGGTCTGCTGACCAGCCAGCTGCTGGTCGCGAGCCAGCCGTTGTCGACACCCGCAACTGTTCCGGCAGTCGAGCCCGGATCGACACCCGATACGGCGGTCGTTGAAGACGTCACCCCGTGGGGGGGCGACTACTTCCCCAACACCCTGCTGACCGACCAGGACGGCCGGCAGATGCGTTTTTTCGATGACATGATCAAAGGCAAGGTGGTGGTGATCAACTTCATCTTCACCTCGTGCAGCGACTCCTGCCCCCTGGAAACCGCGCGTATGCGCCAGGTGCAGAAACTGCTGGGGGACAGGGTCGGCAAGGACATTTTTTTCTACTCCATCAGCATCGACCCCTTGAGCGATACCCCTGAGGTGCTCAAGGCCTATGCACAACGCTTCCAGGTCGGGCCGGGCTGGAAATTCCTCACCGGGGAATTCGCCGACGTCACCGAACTGCGCAAGAAACTGGGGCTGTTCATCGAAGGTGTCGATAACGGCCGCAGCAAGGACCACAACCTGAGCCTGATCGTCGGCAACCAGGCAACGGGCCGCTGGATGAAAGCCTCACCGTTCGAAAACCCGTGGATCCTCGCCGACCAACTGGCCAATACCCTGCAGAACTGGAAACAGCCCAGCGTCGAGGAAAGCTACGTCAATGCACCGCAAATCCGCCCGCCAAGCAATGGCGAAGAGCTGTTCCGCACCCGCTGCGCGTCGTGCCACAGCCTTGGCCCGCTGGACGGACAGGGCATCGGTTTGCGCAGCATCGGCCCGGACCTGATCGGCGTGACCCGCCAGCGCGATCCACAGTGGCTCAACCGCTGGATCCGCGAGCCGGATCGCATGCTCGCGGAAAAGGACCCGATCGCGATGGAACTGTTTGAACGCTACAACAGGATTTCGATGCCCAACCTGCGCCTGGATACGAAATCCGCGCAATCCATCATCGACTTCCTGCAGGAAGAAACCGACCGTCAGCATCCACCGGTGGCGCCGTTGGTCAGCGGTAACGACGAGCCCGAACATCATCACGCAGTCGGGCAACCGGCCTTGCCGGTGCAATAGTGTCGAAATAGTTACGTGGGCCAGCCAATTGCTATCAATGTTACCTACACTGACGTGATACATGGCTGCAAAGGCTGGATTCAAGGACTCAGGACAGACCCCATGCAGATACTGGAACAACAAAAAGTACCTGCGCCGGCAGCTCCGGCAGCAATGCGCAAGGGTTGGCAGCCACAGTTCAATTTGCTGCGCTGGTTCTCCCTGGCCAGTTTTTTCATCATTGCCGTGGTGGCGTTGGGGCTGGGTTACATTTCCACGCGCTTTGTAGTCGATGAAAGCATCGAGCGCGATTCGATGCTCACCGCGCAGTTCATTCAAGCCATAGGCGAGGCCGAAATCCGTCATGCGGCGATTTCGCCAGGCAGAACCATGGGCGAAATGCTCGACCCGCGCCTGGATCATGCCTATGCCGACGTCAGCCCCGAATCCCGGGCCGCCGCGCGCGCCGAGTTTCTCGACCATGTCGAACATCTGCCGGACATCCTGCTGGCGACCGTGTATGCCCAGGACCGCACCGTGGTCTGGTCGACCAACGCCGAGTTGATCGGCGTGCGCATCAAGGACGACGAGGAACTGGATGAATCCTTCGAAATGAAATCGCCGGTCTCCACCAGCTACCACGAGATCGATGAGGAGCGTCCCGAGCAGCGCCTGCTGCACGAACCGGAATACCTGTTCGTCGAGAACTACATTCCGATGTTCAGCGCCGACAAAAGCAAAGTGATTGCCATGGTGGAGATCTACAAGGAGCCGGTGGACCTGGTGGGGCGCATCCAGCGTGGCTTCAAGGCGATCTGGCTGGCGACCCTGATTGGCGGGGCGGCGATCTACCTGGGGCTGTTCTGGATCGTGCGGCGTGCGGCGATACTCTTGCAAAGCCAGCAAAAACAGCTGATCGCCAACGAAACCTTCGTCGCCCTGGGGGAAATGTCCTCGGCGGTCGCCCACAGTCTGCGCAATCCGCTGGCCAATATCCGCTCCAGCGCCGAACTGGCCCAGGACATCGCCAGCCAGCCGGCCCAGAAAAACATTGGCGACATCATCAATCAGGTCGATCGCATGTCGCGCTGGGTCCGTGAATTGCTGGTGTCGTTGCGGCCGATGAATGACGATTTTGAAACGGTCGACCTGGTGCTCGCCATCGAAGACACCTTGAGTGCCTTCGAGTCCCTGATCAAACGCTCGAACGTCGAAGTGAGCTTCTCTCCCGCCAGCGTGCCACCGGTCGTCAGCCACCAGGTGCTACTGACGCAAATACTCAATAGCCTGTTTGCTAACGCACTGGAAGCCATGCCCAAGGGCGGCACGCTGACGATCGAGATCGACTCCTCGGTGCCCGGCTACCTGACCATGCTCCTGACCGACACCGGCAAGGGCATGTCCAAGCAGCAGCAACAAATGGTCTTCAAGCCGTTTTTCACCACCAAGCAAGGCGGTTTGGGCGTGGGGCTGGCCCTGGTCAAAAGAATAATGGAGCGTTTTGACGGCTCGGTCGAACTGACCAGCCGGGAGCAGGAAGGAACCCGCGTGTGTCTCAATTTCAAAGTGGCAACGGGAGGGGTATATGGAGCACAGCATTCTGCTGGTCGAGGATGACGAGATCCTCGCCGAGAATATTCAGACTTACCTGGAGCGCAAGGACTTCGAGGTGACCGTCTGCCACTCGGCTGAAGACGCACTGGAGCAATTGGGTTCTTTCGCTCCGGACGTGGTACTGACCGACAACTCGTTGCCGGGCATGAGTGGTCACGACCTGATCCAGAAGTTGCGTGTGAGCGCACCGGATCTGAAAGTGATCATGATGACCGGCTACGGCAATGTCGAAGACGCCGTGGTGGCGATGAAAGAGGGCGCCTTTCACTACGTCACCAAACCCGTGGCCCTGCCAGAGCTCAAGCTGTTGCTGGACAAGGCCCTGGCGACCGACCGCATGGAGCGCACGCTGAACTTTTACCAGGAGCGCGAGGCCCAGAAGTCGGGGATTCAGGCGCTGATTGGCGAGTCGGCACCGATGATGTACCTCAAGGGCACCATCAGCCAGTTGCTCGACGCCGAACGGCGGATGGCCAACAGCGATCTGCCGCCGGTCCTGGTGGAAGGCGAGACCGGCACCGGCAAGGAACTGGTGGCCCGCGCCCTGCATTTCGACGGTCCGCGCAGCAAGGGCCCGTTCATTGAATTCAACTGCGCTTCGATCCCGTCCAACCTGGTGGAGTCGGAACTGTTCGGCCACGAGAAGGGCGCCTTCACCGACGCCAAGGACCGTCGCATGGGGCTGGTGGAAGCGGCCGATGGCGGCACGCTGTTCCTCGATGAAATCGGTGAAATGGACCTGCTGTTGCAAGCCAAGCTGCTCAAGCTGCTGGAAGACCGGACCATCCGCCGGGTCGGTTCGGTGAAGGAGCGCAAGGTCGATCTGCGGGTGATCAGCGCCACTAACTGCAATCTCGAACAGATGGTCCAGCAGGGCAAGTTCCGCCGCGACCTGTTTTTCCGCCTGCGCATCATTTCGATCAAGGTGCCGCGCCTGTATGCCCGTGGCGCCGACATCCTGCTGCTGGCCCGGCATTTCCTGGCGACCCACGGCAAACGTTATGGCAAGCCGAACCTGTACTTCAGCAACCAGGCCGAAGAATTGCTGCTCAGCTACAGCTGGCCGGGCAACGTGCGCGAATTGCGCAACATGCTCGAGCAAACCGTGTTGCTGGCGCAAAGCGACACCATCGCCGCCAACCAGTTGAACGTCTGCCTGAGCCTGGTGGATGAGCCACCGATGTTTCATCAGGAGCCGCAACATTTCAGCGAGCAGCGTCCGACCTACAACGGCAGCGAATCGATGAACCTGCCGGAAGTGGAGCGCGACATGGTGCGCAAGATGCTCGACAAGACCGACTGGAACGTCACCAAATCGGCACGCCTGCTGGGTCTGAGCCGTGACATGTTGCGCTACCGGATCGAAAAACTCGGCCTCGCCCGTCCGGACAAACGCCAGTGGTAAGGGTGTTTTCAATCAGTCTCACTGCAACACCGGGCCTTCCCTCAGGCAGGACAGCATGCAACCGGGATTCTCGACTTCCTGGTTCACGTACACGCCACGCTCCGCATCGTAGGAGCGGATAAACACCCGGACCGTGGCGTCGGCCACGGTCGGCAGGCGCGAGTCGGAGAACACGTGCGCACTTGAAACCGGAATGAAGTCCCCGGGTGCGGTCGGGATGTACGAACCCGGCGGCACAGTGCTCATGGACTGTGGCACCGGGTGGGCGAAGGGTTGGTCGGCGCCGTAGTAGTTGAATTCACTGCTGTAGTTGGTGGTGGGCATGTCGTCGGCATGGACGACAGCGGTCGCGCTCAGGCTGACGGCGAGCACAAGCATCAGGTCGGTTTTTTTCATGGCAGCACCTGCGAAATCGGTTTAACCACATGTCCCCAAGGTCATTAACTATAGCTGCGGCCGCGGGCAGCCGTCGGCGCTGCGCGGATTACAACTTCGCAACAGCTGCCAGAACAAGCTTGATCTAGACTCCGGTCGGTCAAATCGACCACCCGAACCCTGGAGCGAGCAATGGAACTGCCGACAAAAGAACAAGCCATCGCCAGTAACCGCGAGGCCTGGAATGACTCCGCCCGTCATCACAAGGACTCCAGGGAATGGCAAGCCTTGCTGGAGGGCGTGGCACAGGCGGATTTTTCCTGCCTGGATGACACCCTGACCGACTTGCTGACCCGGACCGGTGTCGACGCCAAGGACGTGCTGCAACTGTGTTGCAACAACGGCCGCGAAAGCCTGTCGCTGTTCGCCCTGGGCGCGCGCAGCGTGGTGGGCGTCGACCAGTCCGGCGCATTCCTCGAACAGGCGCGGGAACTGGCGTCGCGTTCGCCCCATGCGCCGCAATTCATCGAAGCGGACGTTCATCACTTGCCTGCGCAACTGCAGGAGCGCTTCGACCTGGCGCTGATCACCATCGGGGTGCTGAACTGGATGCCGGACATCGGCGAATTCTTCCGCCATGCGGCGCGCACGCTGAAACCGGGTGGCGCGCTGGTGGTGTACGAAACCCACCCGTACCTGGAAATGTTCGACCCCGAGGCCGCCGATCCCTTTCGCCCGGCCAGTTCATATTTTCGCCGCGAACCCTTCGTGCAGCACGAGCCGATCGTCTACGAAGGCAAGATCGAACAGCCGGCCGCGCCGTCCTACTGGTTCGCCCACACCCTGGGCGACCTCTTCAGCGCCGCCCTGGCGGCAGGCCTGCAGATCCGCCACTTCCAGGAATACCCGCACTCCAACCGCGAAGAACTGTATGACCGCTATCAACAGCAAGTGGCGCAGTTGCCGTTGTGTTTTACGTGGGTGGTGGTGAAGCCCGCGACATAGAGCGAAGAAGCAAATCAGACATTTGAATGATTGACGGTGTGCCCTGGCTGCGCGCAGAGATCTATACCCAAGGCATGTATCACCTTCAGCACCGTATCGAAACGTGGTTTTGCTCCTGGCGCGAAGGCTTTGTACAGGCTTTCGCGTCCCATTCCCGAGTCTTTGGCTATCTGTGTCATGCCACGGGCTTTCACCACATAGCCGATAGCGCGAAGAAACTCCTCATTGTCACCGTCTGCCAGCACCTGAGACAGGTACTCGCTAATGGCTTCATCACTGTCGAGCAGGGCTGCCATGTCGAAATTCGTCAAAGTCTGGCTCATGGTCAAACTTCCTTTGCCATTTTTTTTGCTCGTTGGATATCGGCGGTTTGAGTTGACTTGTCACCTCCGGCTAGCAGGACAATGACGACACCACCTCGCATCGTGAAGTAAACCCGGTATCCGGCACCCACGTCCACGCGCATTTCAGAAACACCATCACCGACAGGCTTGTTATCGCCGAGATTACCCGCAGATGCGCGGTCAATACGACGAGCGATAGCGACCTTGGCTCGCAAGTCGCGAACTGAGGCGTGCCATGCTGCGAAAGTAGCGGTTTGCTGGATAAGATAATTCATTACTCGAGTGTATCCAAGTGGATACAGATGAGCAGTCAGACAATTCCGTGATCAGATGGTTTTTTCTGAAGAGTATGTAGGCGACGCCTTCGTCGGAACGCCGCCCGGAGCAAGCCCGCTCCCACACTCGAATTGTGAACGACACAGATCAAATGTGGGAGCGAGCTTGCTCGCGATGGGCGCGACGCGGTCTTGCGGATTCCCCCGGGATCAAGCCTCCGCCTGCGTCGCCGCCGTCACCACCGGCCGCCCCGGTTTGCGCAGCGGGTCCAGGCGGGAGCCGCTGTAGCGGGTTTCGCGGAAGAAGCGCCAGCGGCCGAACAGGCCGTAGACATGGGTGACGCGACCCTGTTCCTGGTAGCCCATGCGAATGTGCAGTTTCAGCGCCGGGATGTTGTGGGTCTCGCAGACGTCCACCACCTTGTTGCAGCCTTGCAGCGCCATGGTCTCCCAGAGAGCCACCTGGACATCCACCGACAGGCGGGTGCCGAAGTAGGCGCGGGTCATTTCGCCGCCGAACTCGAAGAATTCGCCTTCCTTGACCGGGAACATGCAGCCGTAATAGTGGCGATCGTAATAGTCCCGGGTGCTGGCCCAGATGAACCCGATCGCATGGCCTTCTTCATCCAGGTACATGTGCCCGGTGTGACCTTCGGCCGCGAGCTCGGCCATGGTCCCGACGCGGTCGCCGAAGTTCTTCGCGAATGCGCTGGCGTTCTCCGGGGTGATGGTCACCTGGCGCACGGGAGAGTAGGGCCGCAGTTTGTGCGGCGGCACCGGGCTGACCAGGTCGCGCTCCATCCACAGCAACTCCCAATGGAAGAACACGTAGCGTTTCCACAGGGTACCGAACGTGCGACCCAGGCCCTTGCGCTTGATGTGTTCTTGAAGCTTGTCGAGTACGCTCATGAAGCCCTCCTTTGTCGAGGATTGATGGTGCGTGATGAAGGTATTGATGGGTATAGATCACCGATGGCCAGTGCATTGCCATCTCCTTGCCAGCATTATGTTTCAAGTTGTGTATCAGTCTTGACACAATTTTCAGGCGTCAAAAAGCTGCTCGTCCCGAACCCATTCGGGAGGAAAACAGCCGATTGAAAGGTGCATTACCTGTGGGAGCGAGCCTGCTCGCGAAGGCGGTGGTTCAGTCAACAAAGATGTTGAATGTACCGGCCTCTTCGCGAGCAGGCTCGCTCCCACAGGGGGATTGCGGTGTTACTCCAGGACTGCCTGTGCGCGGTGAAGCGCGCCTTCGCCAGCGGCGCTATAGGCCACCCGCGGCACCCCCGGCAAACGCTGTTCGAGCAACGCACTCAAGGATTCTCCCGGCTCCAGGTAGGCATCGCCGAAGTCGGCGCCGAGCTGGTTCGGGTGGGCGACGATTTCCAGCAGTCCGTCGGCGGGTGGCTCGGCGTTGCGCAGGTCCACCGGGGTGCACACGTAGTCGGCGGTGGCGCCGGCCAGGTTGCTCAGGCGGCGGTTGAACAGGACTTTGAACACGCGCTTGGGCAGGCTGAGGTTTTGCCCCAGGTTGCGCGCCAGGCGCACCGGCACCCCCTGGCGGGCGGCGAAGCGCGCGACGATCTCGCCGATCGGCCAGATGTTGTGCACGTGTTGATGGGAGTCCAGGTGACTGGGGCGCAAACCGTTGTCCAGGCAA
This sequence comes from Pseudomonas sp. S2_H10, assembly GCF_054668285.1. NCBI lineage: Bacteria > Pseudomonadati > Pseudomonadota > Gammaproteobacteria > Pseudomonadales > Pseudomonadaceae > Pseudomonas > Pseudomonas sp. S2_H10. The sequence continues at coordinate 1,254,269 of NZ_CP162754.1, read as the reverse complement.
CGCTGCCACTGGGCTTCGAGTTCTTCGAGCACGGCGTGGCGATCCCGTCGGCCGAGCCAGAGGCGGGTGCGGGACAGGTTGAGGTCGAACGCCCCGGCACCGTCGCAAAAGATCGGGCGCTGCGCAATGCTCTGGCTCAGCGGACGGCCGTAGGTGAGGTTGAAGTGCAGGCCGATGCGGCCTTCGAGCAACGGGTGCCGGGCCAGCACGCAGGCCGCTTCGAACGCCGGCATGTTGGCCATGGCGGTGGCGGAGCTGATGAGCCCCGCCTGGAATGCGCCGAGGATCACCGCGTTTTCACAGGCACTGAGGCCGAAGTCGTCAGCGTTGACTATCACTTGCCGAGGCATGGTCACCCTCCTTGAATTTTTCCGTAGACGCCGGTGTTTTGGCCGCGGGTGTCGCGACGGGCGCCGGGGTTTCGACTGCGGCCGCCGCGCGCCGGGCGCGCCATTGCTGCAATCGGGGTTTGACGCGTTGCCAGACCCGCAAGGCCAGCCCCAGCACCAGTCCGCCAGGGCGCCAGGAGTAAAAACTCCAGCGCCAGTGCTCCAGTTGTCCGCTCATGCGTTCGTGCAGTTGATGGCTGGAGTTTTCCAGGCTGACCCGAGACGCATCGATCCACTGCCAGTTGTCTTCCAGGCCCCAGCGAATCCACTCCTCGAGCAGCACCCGGCCACTGCCCAGGTCGGCATATTGCGGCAGGAATGCCAGGTTGTAGTCGTACAGCCGACCCTGTTCCAGCAAACCAAGACGATAGCTGATGCAGCGCCCCTCCAGTTCCAGCACCACCACACGCACCAGGCCGCGAGCCGCCAGGGCGCTGAAGGCACGGTCCATCCACTGGCGATGATGCGCATCGGAAAAGATCCCGACGCCTTCATCGCCTTTCCAGCTTACCGCTTCGACTTCACTGATTTCCTGCAACAGCGGGCCCATGGTCAAGGCGTCGGGAATAATCCGGCGTACCTGGGCGCCACAGGCGGCGATGCGTTTGCGGGCGCGGCGCAGTTTGTAGCGCGGGTCGCCAGAGACTTCCTGATGGTCGGCCTCGCTGATCAGGTGCACCGGCACTCGACAGCTGAGGCGCTGTTCGGCGGTCGAACTCAGTGCCTGCCAGGGTGCCAGGGCCTGGGCCGTGGCACCGGCCAGTTCGTTGAGTTGCAGCATGGCATGGGGCAGGCGCTGGCGGATCTGCGTCAGCGCCTTGCTGAAAGAGTCGCCGTCCAGCCTCGTCATAAGCGCGAGGCGGTCGGCGAGGGGATAGCCCAAATGATGCAGGACCCGAAATGGCACACGCGCAAAGCGCTCCACGGACGCCATCAGCGGCAGGCACAGCGCCAGTTCGTCACCCTGCCAGGCGAGCAGCACGTGCAGATGCTCGCCGGGTTTGAGTGCCTGTTCCGATGCACACAGCCAGGCCAGGGTGTTGAACGGCGTGTGGTCCGTCACGCGCTGGCGCAACGCTTCGTAAGCCGCTGCGGGAAAGTCGTGGGTGCACAGCGAAGTGCGCCACTCGAATCGTATCGTCATGGGATCACGTCGCCTCGGCAGTGGCAGGTTCACGCACCGGTTTGCGCAGGGTTGCCAGGCGCGAGCCGGTGTAGCGTGTTTCGCGGAAGAAGCGCCAGCGGCCAAACAGTTCGTAGACGTTCATGATGCGTCCCTGTTCGTCGTAGCCGGTGCGTATGTGCAGCTTGAGCGCGGGGATGTTGTGCCACTCGCACACGTCCACCACCTTGTTGCAGCCTTGGGCATGCATGGCTTTCCACAGCTCGGTCTGCAGGTCCATCGACAGCTTGGTGCCCCAGTAGGGCCTGGCCAGTTCGCCACCGAACTCGAAGAATTCCCCTGGCTTCACCGGGAACCAGCAGCCGTAGTAGTGCTTGTCGTGATAGTTGCGCGCGGCCCCCCAGATGAACGCCACCGCGTCACCCTTGTCGTCCAGGTGCATTTGCCCGGTGTAGCCCTCGCGGGCCAGTTCCGCCATGGTCTCGACCCGGTCACCGAAGTGGCGGGTGAAGGCCACGGCGTTCTCGGGGGTAATGCGCACGACCCGCAGCGGCGAGTAGGCCTTGAGCTTGTGCGGTGGTACCGGGCTGACCAGGTCACGCTCCATCCACAGTAGCTCCTGGTGGGAAAACACGTAGTGCTTCCAGACTTTTTTCAAGGTGGCGCTCAGGCCCCTTTGTTTGATGTGTTCGCTGAGTTTTTTGATTGCACTCATGTTGTTGGCTCCTGACGGGTTTGCCCGTAAGTGGAGTGATTCCTGCGTGCGGCGAAATGCCTACACGGCCAAACACAAGAGGGGCGGTCATGAGGCGATCCAGCTGAGGGCGAACAGGGTTTGCCCGGGCAGCTCGAAGCTCACGCGACCGTCCCGACAGTCGAAGGGTGCGTCGCGGCTGCGGTTGTCGGCGCCGAAATAACGCAGGGAACCCTTGCCCAGCGGGCAGGTCGCGCCATTGAGGTCGACTCGCTGCAAGCGCGTGCCCTTGTTCACCCCCAGCAGCGTGCGCTTCTGGTCGTCGGCCATGGCCAGCACGTCGACTTCGAAGGCATCGTTGTCCAGGCGCAGCACGTTGTGCAGCCAGTGCTGGCGGATGAACTGCTGGGCCAGGCCGACGGGTTTGAGTTCGAAATGATTGTCGCCGAGCACCCGCAGCATGCCTTTGGGGTACTCGGGCTCGTCGGCCGCCTGGAACCAGCCAAGCATGTCGAGCAGGCCGTCCTGCGACGCATTGATCACCACCGAGGCCCACCACAATGACGCGTAGTGGGTTTCCTGATCGTAAGGGCTGAGGCTGGCACCGCTGGACATGTTGGTCTGGTCGAGCAACAGCGCCTTGCGTGGCCGGCCCCGGGCATCGAGCCCCACCAGTTCGGCCGCGCGGCGCACGCTATCGCGATAGACGCGGGTGGCGAGCAGGTCGCGGATCATCCATTCGTGCCAGGCCAGGGCGTCGATCTGCTCGCTGTTGTCCTTGAGCAGGCGCCGCGCCCAGTCGATGCCGCGCCGCTCGCCGGCGTTGTCGGACAGTGGACCGTTGACGAACCGCGAACTGGCCGGGATGACGATGCGCACGCCGGCCCTGGCGTTGTCCGGGTTGCTGCGCACCTGCCGGGCCATGCTGCTGAACACGCTCTGGAAACTGGCGTAGTCCGGGTAGTTGAGGTTCGGTTCGTCGGCAAATCCGATGTAGTGCGTGCCCTTGCCGCCGAGGGCGCGGGTCGCGGCCAGCCAGGCCTCGAGCCCGCCATTGCTGGTGCTGTCGGCACGCAGTTCGGCCTGGCGTTGGCTGCCGGCCAACAGGGTGATGTCCTGGGTGATGCCGAACCGTTCCTGGTACAGACGCCGGAACGCATCTTCGTAGTGCGGCCGCGTGGCCATGATGTCGACGAGGCTGTAGTAAGTCGCCGCCTGGGGCTTGAGCGCATCGAGCACGGCAAAGCTCGAAGGCGGGGGCAGCACGTAGGGCAGGGCGATGCCCAGGTTCGGTGTAGTGCCGAGCAGTTCCTTGTGCAGGGTCAACCGGGTCCGGCCATCGTCCTCGCCCAGTGGCTTGAGCTGTTGCGGATTCTGCGCGAACAGGTTGGCCGTGCCGTCGAGCCAGAACGCCGCCTTGCCGCTGCCTTGCAGGCGCAGGCGCCAGACCTGATCGCTGGCGGCGACCGGCAGTTCGACCTTGTCGAATTGCCAGTAGGCACGGTAGGGCTTGAGAGCCAGCGTCAGTTGCTTGCCGTCCCCCACGCGCTGGGCTTGCAAGGTGCCGACGCCGTCGTGGAACTTGCCGGCGAGCACCGCGTGTTCCCCGGCCGCGACCTTGAAATACAGCTCATCACCATCACGGGTTTCCGCGCTGAAATGCACCTTGGCCGGGGCGAACAGCGCCACCGTCCGTTCGTCGTGTTCCACGCGGTAGCGGCGGAAGCTGTAGCCCGGAATCTCCAGGCGATAAGGGCTGGCACCCGGTGCCAGTGACCAGCTCTGGTTGCCCTGGGTCTCGGCGGCGGCGATCGTCCGTTCGCCCGCAAGCTTGCCCTGGCCATCGAGCAGGTACAGGTGCTCTTCGTTGGCACCGGCCTGCCACGCCGGCACCCATTGCACGGTCAGGGTGTCGGGGCGATCGGTTTGCAGGTACAGGCTGCCGTCGCGGATATCGGCCCAGCGCATCGGCCCGGCGTACGCGTCGACGCTCAGGCCAAGGCCCATCAGCAGGGCGAAATACTTCATGCCGACTTCCGTTGCAGGACCAGCAGCATCGGCGCGATGTCGCTGGGCAGGATGATCAGGGTTTGCCAGAACGGCACCCGGCTCAGGCGGCAATACATCACCAGCAGGGCGACCGTCACCGCCAGGTAGGCGATGGACGAGGCCGCCGCCGCGCCGACGATGCCATAGGCCGGGATCAGCACCAGGTTCAGCGCCAGGTTGAGCAAGGCACCGAGGCCCATCAACAGGGAAATCGAACCGGGACGATCCTTGCCCAGCAAGTCCAGGCGCAGGATGCTCGCGTAGCACAACCCGAGCAGGCCCGGCAGCAGCGCGAGCAACGCCGGATAGGCCGGTTGGTAGGCCACGCCGAACAGGGTGACGATCAGCCATTCACCGATCAGCGCCATGCACAAGCAGGCGCCGAGCATCACCGTGGCGGTCAGGCGCAAGGCCAATGGCGTGACTTTTTCGATGCCTTCTTCCTGTTGCAGCAGGCGTTTCATCAGCGGCGTGGTCACCGCTTCCGGAACGATCAGCAGCAACTCGGCGGCGGCGCTGGCCATGGCGTAGTGACCCAGCGCAGTGCTGCCGAGCAGGGCGCCGATGAACAGGTAGTCGGAGCGCAGGATCACTTGCTGGAACAGCAGGTCCGGATGGCTGCGGGCGCTGTAGCGCAGCAGTTCGTTCTGGCTGGCGCGGTCCCATTGCAGGGTCAGCGGCTGGTTGCGCTTGAGCCACAGCCAACCGACCAGCACCACCAGGCTGATGCCCGCCAGCCAACTGATCAGCGCCGCTTCCAGCGCCGCGCTTTGCCACATCCAGAACAGGGCGAGGAACAGCAGCAGCGGCGCCAGCGATTCGATCAGGCGCAAGGCATTGAAGGCGACGACGCCGCCCGAGGCGTTGTGCAGGGTCAGCAAACCGCTTTTGAGCACGGTCAGCGGCACCGCCAGCAGCAACAGCCAGGCGAGCAAGCCCAGTTGCGTGGTGATGTCCAGTTCACTGCCGAATTCGCGGGTCAGCGCCACCACCAGCAAGGTCAGCATCGCCGCCAGCAGGCAACCGAACACCAGCACCTGGCTGAGCAGCAGGCCCATCGGTCGTTGCTTGGCCGCCTGATAGCCCACCGCCGAATTCAAGCCGCCGCTGGTGGCGGCGCTGATCAGGTCGGGCAGGGTGCTGAGCAAGGCAAACAAACCGCGTTCGCTGGGGCCGAGAATCCGCGCCAGCAACACGTTGCGCAGCAAGCGCAGGGCGATCATCGCCAGCTTGGTGCCCATGCTCAGGGCCAGGTGCTTGAGGTAGTTGCTGCGGCTCATGGACGTGCCCCACGGTAGATGCGCCACGACAACAACTCGGGATTGCGCGCGGTACGCTGGCTGACGCCGAAGCGTGGCAGGGCCAGCGGATCTTCGGCCCCTCGATAAATGCCGGTGCCGGTGCCCAGGGCAAACGGGAAATCATGCCGGGCGACCTGTTGGCGCACCCGCGCATCGTTGTCGCCATTGGGGTAGCAGTAGACCGGCAACGGTCGGTTGCAGCCGTGCAGCAGTGCGTCGCGGCTGCGGCTCAGTTCTTCGTCCAGGCGTTGATCGTCAAGACCGGTGAGGATGGCGTGGCTGGCACCGTGGGGACCGAAGCGCACCAGGCCGGACGCTTCGAGCGTGCGTACCTGCTGCCAGTCCAGCGCCTGGGGCAACGACTCCTGCGGGCATTCGTCGGTCAGGTGATTGAGGTCTTGCGGCGCCAGGGTTTTCAGGCCCTGTAGAAAGTTCAGCAATGCCAGGCTACGGCGTTGCTCGTCGGGGTCATCGCAGAGTGTCGGCAACTGGCGCCCGAGGTGCTGCAAGCGTTCGATCAAATGCCGGCGTGCCTGTTCGCCATGGCTGTTCCACAAGGTTTCGCCGATGCTTTCCCACCAGAACCGCTGGCGGCTGCCGATGAAATCGGTGGACAGGAAAATGCTCGCCGGCACCTGGTATTTCTGCAGCAGCGGGAAGGCATTCACGGCGTTGTCGCGCCAGCCGTCGTCGAAGGTCAGCGCCACTTTCGGCCGCTCCGAGCGCGATGCGCCGGGTTGCAGAATGTCCATCAGCGGCACGCAGTCGAAGTGTTTTTTCAACCACACCAGCAGATGTTCAAAGGCTTTTGGCCCCACGCACAGTTCATTGCGGTGGGGCAGTGCGGCGGCCTGGTCGCTGGCCAGCACCCGGTGCAGCATCAGGATCACCCCGGCGCCGTGCAGTTGATTGCGCCCCACCGGGGAGTTGAGGTACAGCCAGCCACTGGTGCGTTTTAACAGTTGCTTGATCGCCATGGCACGCGCCTCTCATCGATTTTGCTCGGGGTTCCATTGGGCGTAACGCTGGCCGCGCAGGAACTGCCACAGACCGATGCTCATCCCGGCGAGGGTCACCAGAAGGAACGCGGCGAGGCGAAAGGGTTTGGGCAAGCGGTGTTGCGAATCCAGCAGGCCGGCAATGGCCACCGTGTAACCGAGCAGTTGCGCGATCAGGCTCAGGCGATAAAAGTCGTGTTCGCCCCACAGCCAGAAATTGCTCAGCAGCAACGGCAGCAACAGGACCGGCGCCAGTCGCCGGATCAGCTTGTGGCTGATCAAGGCAAGCGCATACAGGCCGTGGGTCAGCGGATTGAGCAGCTCGCGGCGCTGGGCCAGGCTTTGCAGGCCGCCCACGGTGACACGCTGGCGGCGGCGGAACTGTTTGTCGGCTTCGTCCACGCCCTGGTCGATCACCCTAGCCTCTGGCACGTAGACAATCTTCTTGAACGCGACCGGCGCGCAGGTGCTGATAAAGAAGTCGTCGTTGACCTCCGCCGGCACGTTCTGGAACAGCTCGCGGCGCAGCGCGAGCAGGGCACCGTCGGCGGAAACCATGCAGCCGGTGCGATTTTCCACGTAGCGCAGCCAGCCTTCGTAGTGCCGATACAGGCTGTCACCGATGCTCAGGCCCTTGCCGGTCACCGGGATCACCATGTGCCCGGCGCAGCCACCGACTTGCGGGTCGTTGAGCGGCGCGAGCAGGTGGCCGAGGGTGTCGGTGGACCATTGGTTGTCGGCGTCGGTGAACACCAGGATTTCGCCGCTGCTGATCGCGACCCCGGCATTGAGCGTTGCCGCTTTCCCCTGGCGGGGCAGGTCGAGCACGCTGATGCGCGGGTCTTCGACCTTGCGTGCGCAGGCCACGGTGTCGTCGGTCGAGCCGTCGCTGGCGAGGATGATGTGCAGCGAGCGGGCCTGGTAATCCTGGGCCAGCACGGTGCGCAATTTTTCTTCGATATGCCGCGCCTCGTTGTGTGCGGCAATCACGATGCTCACGTCCATGGGCTGTGCCGGTGCATGGCGCGGTGCCGGGTACAGCGGCGCCAGCAACGTCAACAGCAGGGGATAGCCGAGGTAGGCGTAAACCGGCAGCAACAGGCACAACCAGAAAATGAATTCAGCCACGGGCGGGCCTCCTGGCATTCCAATGACAAAGACTGAGGATGAACGCGGCGCCCGCCAGGTGCAGGCGCACCCAGTGCAGGCCCCAGAGTTGCAGGGTCAGCAGCGTATCGTGGTGTTTGGCGCTCTGGCGCAGGCTCAGGCCCAGGGCAGGCAGGACGGTCAGCAGCAGCATCAGCGCCGCATGGTGGGGGAAACCGTCGAGCAGGGCGGAAAGGGCCATGAAGTCGATCACCCAGGCGGCAATCGACAGCAGCGGAAAACGCAGCAGCCGCAGGCTCGGGCCATGGGTGCGCAGCAGTTGCAGATGACTGCCCTGGCGCCACAATTCCTTGCCCATCCATTCCCGCCAACTGCCTTCGTAGCCCCAGTGCAGCGCCACGCTCTGGTTGACCGAAAGCAGCTTGGCGCCGGCGTCGGCCAGGCGCATGGTCAGTTCCTTGTCCTCTCCGGTGCGCAGCTGTTCATTGAAACCACCGACCTTGTCGAACCAGCGCCGGCGCATCAGCAGGTTGGAACTGGGCAGCCATTGCACGACATGCGGCGACTGGGTGTCGGGGCGCAAGGTACGACGCTGCCAGGCATCGGCGTACCACGGCGCTTCGGCCGGGGTGTGCAGGTCAAGGCCGATGACATCGGCCTGGCCGCCGGACTCGAGGTCCGGCAGCAGCGTGAACCAGTTCTCGGGCATCTCGATGTCGGCATCGATGAAGGCCAGCCATTCACCGGTGGCGAGCGCTGCGCCGCGATTGCGCAACGCGCCGATGAGCAGGCCGGGCAGCACCAGCACCTGGGCGCCGAACTGCCGGGCAATCTGCGGGCCCTGATCGTCGGAGCCGTTGTCGACCACGATCAACTCGCATTCGACATTGGCCGCATCGGCGGCATGTTGTGCCGCGAACAGGGTCCGGGCGATGTGCCGGGCCTCGTTGTACATAGGGATGACGATACTGATTCGGTTCATGCCCTGACCTCTTTGTGCGGGGCTTCTTCGGCTCTCATGCGCAACACGCAGGTCATTGCGAGCATGATCCACAGGTACTTGTGGTTCGGCGCGCTGAGGAACATCAGGAACAGGGTCAACGACAGGAAGCTCATGCCCAGGTGGGTCATCACGTCGGCCTGCGCTCCATCCCCGCGTAACAGCCAGGCGCGGCGGGCGCGCAGCAGGTTGTACAGCCCCAGTGCCAGCATGCCGACGAACATCAGGCCGGCGGGAATCCCCAGTTCACTGAAAATTTCCAGGTAGGTGTTGTGGGCGCGCCGGTACAGGTCCGCGGTCTCGCCCTTGATGGAAAAGGCCTTGGCGTAACCGGTGATGGCGTAGTGCAGCGGGAACGTGCCCGGGCCGGTGCCGAGCAACGGGTTCTCGGCGATCATGCCGCTGCCGACCACGATGTAGGAGGCGCGACGGCCCAGGGACGGGTCCTGGCTCTTCGCTCCGGAGCTGAGAATGCTCAGCGACTGGATGCGCTCCACGTAGCCGGCCGGCATCGCATAGAGTGCCAGCGGGATCACGATCGCCAGGCCGAGCATGGCAAAGCCCAGGTGGCGTGGACGAATGCGCGGCAACTGCGCACGGTAATGCCAGGCGCCGATCAACAGGCTGAGGAACAACACCACCAGCCCCGAACGGGATTCGGTCTTGGTCATGCCGCCCAGCAGCAGGAGGGTGCAGCCGCCCCAGAACAACCGGTGCAACAGGTTCGGGCTGCGCACCACCAGCAACAGCGCCATGGGTACGGCGAAGGCGATCATCAGGGCAAAATTGTTCGGGTCCTTGAGCAGCCCGGAGGCGCGGCCGGCGTCCTGGTATTTGGTGGAGAACATCGCCATGGCGCAGGTCACCGCGACACTGATGGCGACCAGTCGGGCGAACATGTCGAGATTCAACTCACGCGCCACCAGCAGGGTGATGACAAACAGAATCAGGCCGACGCTCAATTCGCGCAGGTGGCCCAGGGAAATGCCCATGTCGTCGGTGTTCAACAGGCTGAGCAGGTACAGCAGCATGAAACCGACCAGCAAGTGCCAGATATTGCTGCGCAGGCGCTCGGCCGGCAGTTGGCGAATCGCCAGTTGAAGCATCAGGATCAGCGCCAGTGAGGCCCCGAGGAACTTGGAGCCCGAAAACGCGTTGTCCTTGAACAGACCCTCGAACGGCACGATGGCGACAATCCCCAACAGGCCCCAGGTCGGCCTGCGGTACAGCACCGCGACACCCACCAGGCCGAGCACCGCTCCCGGCGCCAGAAACGGATAAGGGCTGGCCAGCAAACCGAGGCAGACCAGGCCGAGCAAACTGACGATCGAGAGTGGAAAGATCACGCGCGTGCCTCCCGTGCGGTCCGGATATACAGCTGCGACCAGCGTTCGGCCAAAGCCTTGAGGTCGTAGCGATCGCGTTGCGTACGTTTTGCGTTGTCGACCAAATAGCCGGCCAGGGCCGGGTCACGCAGCAGCGTGCCGATCTGGCGGGCGAGGGCGGCGCTGTCGGTGGGCGCGGCGAGCAGGCCGTTGTGGCGGTCCTGCAAGACATCGGGAATCCCGCCGACGCCGAAGGCCACCACCGGCACCCCGGCCTGCATCGCTTCGAGCAGGATCATCGGCGTGCCTTCGGTGCGCGAGCTGATCACCAGCGCATCGAGTTGTCGCCACCAGGCGCGCATGTCGGTCTGGTAGCCGGGCAGGGCGATGCGCGCCTGCAACCCGGCCGCGTCGATGCGCGCCTGCAGGCTTTCGCGCTCCGGTCCGTCGCCGAGCATCACCGCATCCAGTTGCGGGTACTGCCGGCACAACGGGATCAGTGCATCGAGAAACAGGTCAGGCCCCTTTTCGCTGCTCAGGCGCCCGACGTAGCCGGCCAGAAAACGTTGACGTGCGCCGCTGTGCGGCAGCAGGTCGTTGGCTGCCGGCAGGCCGTTGGGGATCACCTGCAATTTGTCCGTGCTCACGTTGGCCTGGCGGTGCAGCGCCGCGATGCTTTCGGCGACGCACACCACCCGATCCACCGAAGCCGTGCGGCACAACTGCAGGCTCAGCCAGGTGTAGAACTTCTGCTTGCGGCTGCGCGGGGTGAAGCCGTGTTGGGTGATCACCAGCGGCAGGCGCAACAGCGTGGCGCCCACCCAGCCGAACAACAGGCCCTTGAAGTTGTGCGTATTGATCAGTGGCCGCTGGTCCCGGCGTTGGCGCAAGTGCCCGAGCAACGCACCCAGGCCCGCGCATCCCAGGCAATCGACGCCGGCCTCGCGAAAACGCGCGATCAGCGCTGGCGGCGCATCGAGAAACAGCACCTGGTGCTGCCCCGGCGTCGCCAGGCAATGATCCAGCAGCATCCGCTCGGCCCCATAGAAGCCGCCGCTGCTGAGCAAATGAATGATCGGCAGGTCGCGCGGGGTGCCGAGCGCCGCGTTCAATTGCGCACCCAATGCACGAGGGCAGGAACGCTCCAGTTGCGGTGCGGATTGTTCGGCAGGGTGTTTTGATCGTTGATCACCAGCAGCACCGGCAAGCCCAGTTCATGGGTGATTTGCGCAGGGTGCTTGAAGCGGTGATCGAAGAACTCACGCACGTAGACCAGGGCAATCGCCAGCAGCAGACCGGTGAACAGCCCGAACGGAATGATCAGCATCGGTTTGGGAAACGCCGCTTCGGTCGGTTCGAACGGCGGGCTGAGCACCCGGGCGTTGGACAGGTCGTTGTCGAGTGCGCGCGCGGTGCTGCTTTCGGCGAAGCGCTGGGCATAGGTGGAGAACGCCGCATGCAGCGCGTCGATCTCGGTGTCCATCTGCCGCAGCTTGCTCTGGGTTTCCTGCAACTGGTGGATGCGGTTCTTGAACTCGGCGATGCGCGCGGTTTTCTGGTCGATGACCGAACCGATCGTCGCCAGGTCGCTGGTGCGCTCCTGGATCCGGTTGCTGACGATCTTCAAAAATTGCCCACGGGTCCGGGTGATTTGCTCGCGAGCCAGCAGCATCGGTTCACTGCCGGGCTGAAAGATCGCCAGGTCGCTCATGTAGCGGCTCACCAGGGTGGTCAGTTGCTCACCCAGTTGCTTGATCTCGCGGTCTTCGAAAGCGACGTTGTCGACCGTGGTGGTGAAGGTGTAGGGGAAGGTGTAGTCATTGAACCTGGCGTTGTTGGCGGTCGCCAGGCTGGTTTTCAGGTAGTCGAGCCAGCGCTGGCTTTGCAGCAGCCGGTCCTGATACAGGTTGAGCGCCTGCTCCTCGGTGTTGATCGCGTTGAGGCGGAAGGTGATCTCTTCCTTGGGGTCGGACGAGCCGATGCTTTCGAGCAAGGCCAGGCGATTGGCTTCCAGGCCGTTGAGTCGCACCTGGTATTGCAGCTTCTTGGTTTCGTAGAAGCTCTGCGGCAGGTCGATCGATTGCATTTCCTGGCGGCTGACCAGGTAGTTCTGCAGCAGGGCCGCGACGAATTTGGTGCCTTGCGCCGGGTCAGGAAAGCTGTAGACGATCGAGATCACGTTGGAGCCCGGCAAGGTTTCCACCTTGAGGGCGTCGGCCGCTTCCTGCGTGAGCACATCGAGCACGGTGTCGCGCACCGGATCGGTCTGCAGCCCGAGCGTGTTGCGCAGCGGGTTGATCACGTGCTCGCGCACGGGGTTGACCACAAACTGTTTGAACGGTTGCACCAGCAGTTTGTTGAAGACGCTCACGGGCGGCGTGTACTCACCCTTTTCGCGCAACTGGCCGATGGTCTGACGAATCAACGCCGGGGAACGCAGGATGTTGCTTTCGGTCTCCATGTCCGCCAGCGACGGCGGAATGAAGGACGCGTTTTCCTGATTGAGGGTGCTGGTGGCATCCCCCTGGGAGATTTTCTTGGACTGCACGATCACCTGAGCGGTGATATCGAAGCTCTGCTTGAGCATCAGCGGCAAGACCACGGCGATCACTGCAAAGACCAGGAAGACTCGCTTCACCAACTGCTTGTTGGCGAAGAAGATCCTGAAGAACTCATGCAGGTAGTTTTCCTTTGGATTCATGGCGGTCACCTGTGAGTTAGTCATTGCTGTCTTTGTTGTCGACGCGGTAGCTGAAGCTCATGCCCACGCCCTGGAACAACACCACGTCGGCCAGTTGCCGGGCGAGTTCGCCGGCGCTGGCCAGTTTGGTCTTGGGCACGTACAGCATGTCGTCCGCTTGCAGGTAGGCGATCTGGGTGGCGTCGCCGGACAAGGCTTTTTCCACGTCGTAACGGTGCGCGACCACCTGATTGCCGTTGCGCCGCATGATCATCACCGAGTCCAGGCGGGCCTTGACGTTGGAACCCCGCGCCATTGTCAGGGCCTCGAGCACCGACACCGGACGGCGGATCGGGTAGGAACCCGGTTGGCCGACTTCACCCAGTACATAGATTTCGTTGCCGGCGGTGGACTTGAGCAGCACGTCCACGGTCATGCGCCCCGGCAGTTTGGCGTAGCGTTTATTGAGGAAGTCCTCCAACTGGTTGACGGTCATGCCTTGCAGCGGCACGGAACCGATTTCCGGGAAGCTGGCGTAGCCGTCGGTGCCCACGGTGATTTCCCGGCTCATGCCGGTGCCGGGGTGGTTGAGCACGGACTTGAGGTTCTGCTCATTGGTCAGCGGGGTCACCAGGATCACCGACAGCTGATTGCGGTTGGGCTGGAACAGCTGTTTGCGATCGTAGGCGCGTTGAATTTCCTCCCGTGCCTGATCGCGGGTCAGGCCTTCGATTTTCACCGTGGTGTTGGCGCCCGGCAGTTCGATGGTGCCGTCGGGCAGCACCAACTGGTTGCCGTTGAGCTGGCTGGCGGCGGTGAAATTCAGCGCGATCATGTCCCCGGACTGCACGCGATAGGCGTCCGAACCACTGGTGCTGATGTGGAAGATCACGTCCAGCACATCTTGCGGCCGCAAGGTCTGTTCGACCTTGGGCACGTCAGTGGCCTGGGCGTTGGCCGGCGGGGCCGTGAGGATCTGCACCGGCATGCTTTGCGATTGTTCGGTGGGCGTGCTGGAGCAACCTGCGAGGGGCAGCAACAGCAGGACAAGCATCTTGGCGTTCATGGCGTCATCCTTATCTGGTTGCTCACAGGTTTTTGTACAGCCACTTGGGCATGTAGTACTTGCGTCGGTTGAACACGCTGCCGACCAGTTTCGCGCCGGCCTGGCTCAGGCGCTGGGCCGCGGCCTGGGCCACTTCCCAGCGGGTGTCTTCGCAGCTCACGACCATGACCACGCCGTCCGCCTGGGTGCTGATGACCAGGGTGTCGGAATCCGAATACACCGCATCGCCGTCGATCACCACGAAGCGGTATTGGCTGACGAGCTGATCGAGCAGCGGGCTCAGGCGTTCGGGGGTCAGGTGTTCGTTGCCACGGGAATGGCGGCCGAACGGCAGGACGTGGAACGGCAGGCTGGACACGTTGACCACACAGTCCTGCAACAAGGGCGGGCTCTGGGTGTTGAACAACAAGTCGCGAAGCCCGCGTTCCCGGGTCAGCCCCAGCTGTTGCGTGAGGTTGGTCGCCGACTGGCTGGCATCCACCAGCAGCACCAGGCCGCTGCTCATCTGCGCCAGTTGACTGGCCAGCGCGAGGGCGCTGGTGGTGGTGCCTGCGCCGGGGTTGGCGGCGGTCAGGAACAGGATCCGCAGGTCCTGGTCCAGCACGGTCGATGTCAGGTTGGACTCGCTCGGGCTGGCAATGCTGAGACTTTTAGCAGTTGAACCGTCCATTTAACTCGCTCCGTGGCCGCTGAACACTTTGAAAGGGGTTTTCAACAGAATCTTCAAATCAAGCAGCAGGCTCTGTTGGGCGATGTAAGTCAGGTCCAGCTCGACGCGCTGGTCGAAGTCGATATTGCTGCGCCCGGAGATCTGCCACAGGCCGGTCATGCCGGGGTAGATGCTCAGGCGCGCGAGGTGGTTGTCCTTGTAGCGATAGGCGTTGAACGAAGTCGGCCGGGGCCCGACAAGACGCATGTCGCCGGTCACCACGTTGAACAGGTTCGGCAGCTCGTCGAGACTGGTGCGCCGCAGGAAGCCGCCGATACCGGTGATGCGCGGGTCCTTGTCGATCTTGAAATCGATGGCGTCGGCACCGTGCTTGTTCAGGTGCCGCAGGGACTCCTTGAGCTCTTCGGCGTTGGTGACCATGGTGCGGAACTTGTACATGCCGAACAGGCGGCCGCGGTAGCCGGTGCGCTTCTGCACGAACATCACCGGTCCCGGGCTGGTGCATTTGATGGCCAGTGCCAGGCCCAGCAGCACCGGCGCAATCAGCACCAGGATCGTCAGCGCACCGAGGCAGGCCAGCACGCGGTTGGTGCGCGACAGGGTCCACGATCGGCCACCGTCGCGACCGGTCAACCAGCCACGGCCTTGCATGTGAATGGCGGCGTCCATGCGCATGCGGTGCTCGGGGTCCATGCGCTTGTCCCTGCGCATTTTGTCCAGGGGCACACTTTTCTCATGTCCAGTCATAAATCCTCCGCATAGTTCAGCCGCGTGCGGCGTGGGCGATAGGCAGTCATTTAATTAATTACGCAATTAATTAATTAGTTGGTTAGTGCTTGGTTACTACTTAGGTATTACTGGGTTGTTGCCGGGTTAATTACTTTGTTAGTTAATTAGTTAGTTAGTAGTAAGTGCGGAACCAGGCAACGAAGTGCCCAAGTCCCTCATCCAGTTCGATCCGTGGCTGGTAATCGGTTGCGCGGGCCAGGTCGCTGGCATCGGCGCAGGTGTTGAGGACATCGCCCGGCTGCAGGGGCAGCAGTTCGACCCGGGCTTTTTGCCCCATGTGCTTTTCCAGCAGCGCCAGATAGTCCTTGAGCTGCACCGGGTGCTGGCCGCCGATGTTGAAGATCCGCCAGGGCGCCATGCTCGTGGCCGGGTCCGGGTGTTCGCGGTCCCATTGGTCGTTGGCTTGCGGCGGGCACTCGATCAGGCGCGTGATGCTCTCGATGATGTCGTCGATGTAGGTGAAGTCGCGCTGGTGCTCACCGTAGTTGAACAGCTTCAGCGGCTGCTCTTCGGCAATGGCCCGGGCGAACTGGATCGGTGACATGTCAGGCCGGCCCCAGGGACCGTATACCGTGAAAAAGCGCAGCCCCGTGCAGGGAATGCCGAACAGGTGGCTGTAGCTGTGGGCCATCAACTCGTTGGACTTCTTGGTCGCGGCGTACAGCGACAGCGGATGATTGACACCGTCCTTCACCGAGTACGGTGTGTGCTGGTTGGCGCCATACACCGAGCTGGACGAGGCGTAGATCAGATGCTTGACCGGGTGCTTGCGGCAGCTTTCGAGAATGTTCAAAAAGCCGCTCAGGTTGCTCTCGAGGTACGCCCGCGGATTTTCCAGGGAGTAACGCACACCGGCCTGGGCCGCGAGGTGGATCACCACGTCGGGTTGTTCCTCGGCAAACAGGGTCTCTATGGCCGTGGCATCGGCCAGGTCAACCGTCGAGAGCTGGAAAGGGCGTGCCTGCTCCTGCACCCAACGCACGCGATCGTGCTTGAGTTGCGGGTCGTAGTAGCTGTTGAAGTTGTCCAGGCCGAACACCTGGTGGCCATCGCGCAGCAGTCGCAGCACGCAATGGGCACCGATGAAACCGGCCGCTCCGGTGACGAGAATCTTCATGGACGCACGGCCTCGGGCACGATGTGGCGCAAGCCGATGCCGCTGTAATGCAGGCCGGCGGCTGCCACCTGTTCCGGGTTGTAGAGGTTGCGCCCGTCGACGATCACCCGGCTGCGCAGTTTGCTCGCCAGCAGGTCGAAGTCGACCACGCGAAAGTTCTTCCACTCGGTGCAGATCACCAGGGCATCGGCGTCTTCGAGCGTGTCATCGCGGGTGGCGCACAGGTGCAGGCCGTCGCGGTAGCCGTAGAGGCGCCGGCATTCGGACATGGCTTCCGGGTCGTAGGCCTGCACGCTCGCGCCTTCGGCCCAGAGCGCCTCCATCAGATATCGGCTGGGCGCTTCGCGCATGTCATCGGTGTTGGGCTTGAACGCCAGGCCCCACATGGCGATGGATTTGCCGGCCAGTCCGCCCGGGAATCGCGCCTTGAGTTTGCTGAACAGGATATGCCGCTGGCTGTCGTTGACCTCGGTCACGCTGCGCAGCAGGCGCAGGGGCATGCCGCTGTGCTCGGCGGTGTGCAGCAGGGCGCGCAGGTCCTTGGGGAAGCAGGAGCCGCCGAAGCCGCAACCGGGGTAGATGAAGTGGTAACCGATGCGCGGGTCTGAACCGATGCCTTTGCGCACGGACTCGATATCGGCGCCGAGCAACTCGGTGAGGTTGGCCAGTTCGTTCATGAAGCTGATGCGCGTGGCCAGCATCGCGTTCGCCGCGTACTTGGTCAGCTCGGCGCTGCGGTTGTCCATGAACATCAGTTTTTCGTGATTGCGGCAGAACGGCGCGTAGAGCTCGCTCATCTGGCTGCGGGCTTCTTCGTCAGCGGTGCCGACGATGATCCGGTCCGGGCGCATGCAGTCGGCCAGGGCGCTGCCCTCCTTGAGAAACTCCGGGTTGGACACCACCCGTACCTTCAGCGAGCCTTTGCCGCGGCGTTGCAACTCTTCGATGGCGGTGGCGCTGACCTGGTCCGCCGTCCCGACCGGTACCGTGGACTTGATGATCAGCGTGCGGTCGGACTCCATGTAACTGGCAATCTGCCGGGCCACGTTCAGCACGTGGCTGAGGTCGGCCGAACCGTCTTCGTCGGCGGGCGTGCCGACGGCGATGAAGATCAGGTCGGCATGCTCCACCGCATCGCTGGCCTGGGTGGTGAAGAGCAGGCGACCGGCCTTGATGTTCTCTTCAAGGGTGCCCGAAAGCCCTGGCTCACTGATCGGTGGCACGGCCTGTTGCAGTTGCCGGATCTTGTTCGGATCGATGTCGACGCACAGGACGCGATGTCCGACATCGGCCAGTGCCGCTGCTTGTATCAGGCCAACATAGCCCGTACCAAATACGCTCACGTCCATATTGGCGTGCCTCGTAAGACGGTGAAGAGTCGGGAAGTAAAACTGTCAAAAGGGGTATAGACCAGCCTCGGCAAACCGTGTCAACAAACCGTCTGTTAAATGGACAAGACACCCCCAAAACTGGGGGGCCAATTGCCATCAAAGTCGCACCACTATTGGGTTTTCCCCCGATTTTGAGGGGCCGGCGAGAATTCAAAGAAAGCGATAAACGGTCGTAAGCCGCGAAATACAAGGGTTGTAGCAGATCGAGTGTGTCAGATTTGAGTCATTGTTTTTTTGACGCTTTTCAAAAAGTCAGACAATTTTTACGTACAGATGGCGCAATGCCAGTGTCAAGAATCGACCGACAATCCATTGGCAAGGGGTCATCGGGTCATTGCAAAATACAATGATCCGACAGGTCGACGGGAGCGCCGGGAAGTGGCATTTTCCTGAGCCGGGCGCCCTTGTGGTCGGGCACCCTTGAACGGGGAGGTGGTATCAGTTGACTGCGGCGGGATCAATCCGGGCATCGGCGGTTTGCGGTTTGACCTCAGGGTCGTGCAGCAGGGAGAAGCCACGCTCGAGCAGGGTGCGGCCGATGAACCGCGAGCCCACTTCGTTCAAGTGCGAGTCGTCCAGGTACAGCAACTGACCCTCGATGATCGGACTGCACACGCCGGCCGGGCAGATCACCTGGTTGGGGTCGATGAAGCGTATTTGCGGGAACCTGGCCCGCACGTCCGCCCAATAGGGCGCCGGTGCACTGCGGGCGACCGAGCAGTTGCGCTCGTTGCCGAACATCAGTCGGCGAATCGGGCAACTCGCCGCCTTTTCGATGTGCTGGTTGCTCAGGATGACGATCACCTGGCCGCTGTTCTCCACCACCCGGCGGATGCTCGCTTCGACCAGGTCCCTGGCCCGCTCATCCTTGGGCCAGATCGCCGCCAGTACCACGTAGCGATACTTGTGCTGCTCGATCAGGCTGAACACCCGCTCGTTGCGTTTCGCGCAATGGGCCGCATACACCGGGGGCATTTCCGCGGTGTAGCCGAGGATCGGCGGGCAGGAGTCCATGGTGTAGTCCATCAGCATGATGTTGTTGGGTTTGGCCAGAATATCGACCATGCCGGTGAAGTGATTGGCGAACGAATCGCCGATCATGATGCCGTCCAGCGCCTCCTTGGTCGCGCCCAACCGGCAGCGCTCGTTGGGTTCGGTCTGGTACAGCGCATTGGGGACGTGGCAGCCGCTGCGGACCTCGGCGGGCTTGTTCAGGGTCATCGCTTCAAGCGCTGAGACGTTGGCGTTGAAGCGTTGTGGAAAACCGTTGAACTGCACGCTCAGCCCCGCCAGCACGGCCAGCCCCAACGCCGGCAGGGCAAACCGGCGGGTGAAGACCCGGGCAAAATGCAGACTTGCCCCGGTCCGTCGAAACGGCACTTCGACATACCGCCACGACAGCCACGACAGCAGAATGGAAGCGCCGATCAGCAGCGCCCCCACCCGCAGATCGATGGGGATTTCCAGGTAGTTGAGGAAGGCAATCAGCGGCCAGTGCCACAAGTACAGCGAGTAGGAGATCAGGCCGATGAACACCATGGGCCGGCTGGTGAGCAGGCGCGAATGACGCTCGCCGCTGCCGGCCAGGATCAACAGGGCGGCGCCCAGGCAGGGGATCAAAGCGTTGATCCCGGGAAAGGTGGAGTTGGCGTTCAAGGCAAACAGCGAGAAGCCGATCAGCAGGTAGCCCGCCAGCGCAAAAACATGGCCCGCCAGCTTGCCGATGACCCGTGGCTGGTGCAGGTAGACCGCGAGCAGCCCGCCCAGCATCAATTCGAAAAAACGCGTGGGCAGCAGGTAGTAGGCGGCCGTGGCGAAGACCCCGGTTGCGTACTCGGAAACGCCCACCGCCAGCACCACGCCGATGGCCAGCACGGGCAACACGTAACGCGGCGCCAGGCGATACAGCAGCACGATGAACAGCGGCCAGATGACGTAGAACTGTTCTTCGATACCCAGCGACCAGGTGTGCAACAACGGCGCTTCGCTGGCATCGGCGGCGAAGTAGTTACCGTACTTGACCCAGATATAGATATTCGAAACGCCCAGCAGCGACAGCAGGGCGCTGACGTTGAGCCGCACCAGGTCGACCGGCGACAGGATGAAGGCGCCGACGATCACCGTCGCCAGCAGCACCGTCGCCAGCGCCGGCACGATGCGGTTGATGCGCCGCTGATAAAAACCCTTCAGCGAGAACGCATTGCGCCTGACCTCGGAAAACACCTGGGACGTGATCAGGAACCCGGAGATGACAAAGAAGATGTCGACGCCGACGTAGCCGCCGGGCAACAGGCCGGCCTTGAGGTGATGCAGCAGCACTGCGATCACTGCGACAGCGCGCAGCCCATCGATGTCGGAGCGGTACTTGCCTTGAGCCATGCGCCTGACCTTCCCTAAAACCGAAGCCATCCATCGATGTCCGACCCGTGATATCCGCTGTCAGGACGCTGGACATTCAACCCACCCATCATTTGTAGCTGGAAACTGGTGGGACGCAAAAATCAATGGCGTACGAGCGTGGCTTTTATCGACCTTGCCGGGTTCGCCAGGCGCCCGGCGCGCACCCCAGCCACCGCAGGCATGCACGGTTGAAACTTTGCACATCGCTGTAGCCCAGGCGGTCGGAAATCTCCACCAGTTCCAGGTCCGTTCCCTGCAAAAAGTCCTCGGCACGGTAGCGGCGGTACTCGTCGAGCAACTCGGAAAAACTCCAGCCCAACGCCTTCAAGCGTCGGGCCGCGGTGCGCTCGAGCAAGTGCTGGGTGCTACAGAATTGCTGCCAGTTGGCGGCGGCGAGGTCGGCGATCAAATGGTCGCAGACTTGCTCCAGCAAGGTCGGTTCGCTGTTGCGTCGGGTCTGCTCCAGCAGTTCGACCAGCGTGCCTTCCAGTTCCTGGTTGCCCGGCGTCAAGGGGATAACGAACAGCTGCGGATCGAGACGGATCGCGTGTTGTGCCTGTTGCCACTGCACGGGGGCGCGGAAGGCTTGCTCGTGATCCTGCGGGTTGGCGGTGCAGGGGCCGGCCAACGCGACAGCCAGTATCGGATCACGCTCCAGGCCACTGGCGAGGAACTTGCGCCGCAACATGCTGCACAGGCTGATGAGGATGTAGTCGGTGGTTGCCGCGCAGGTTTTCACGCTGCCGCGGTCGAGCAACTGCAGTTCGACGCTGTCGTCGCCACGCACGATCCGCGCCTGGAAGTGCCCGTTGAAGAACGGAAAGAAGCGCACGAAATACTCGCAGGCGCTGTCCAGTGAATCGGCCACGTCGAACAGGTACGTCAGGCCGTTGGTGGCGGTGGAAACGAAACGCCGACCGGC
Source organism: Pseudomonas sp. S2_H10 (assembly GCF_054668285.1). Classification (NCBI taxonomy): domain Bacteria; kingdom Pseudomonadati; phylum Pseudomonadota; class Gammaproteobacteria; order Pseudomonadales; family Pseudomonadaceae; genus Pseudomonas; species Pseudomonas sp. S2_H10. The sequence continues at coordinate 1,233,248 of NZ_CP162754.1, read as the reverse complement.
CGCCAGGCCGATCAGCGGGTCGCCGCTCTGTTCCAGGGCAAACGCCCAGAAGCGCCGCGACAGGAACAGCGGAATGCGCATGAATGGCGTGCGCAACTCGAACAGGCTGCGCCGAAACAGGCCTTCGATGCTGTCCCGGTTCACGCCACGGGCCAGCAACTCTTCGATGGCCGGCAGCAGGGTCGGTGCGTAGAACGCATTGGGTATCGATGGGGCGTGCAGTGGCTGATCGCTTTTTGTCATGTAGGGCTCACAGCTTGTTCCGGAACACTGGTTAGGCTGCCCGACGTTAAGCGATTTGCCGGAGCAAGACCATGCTTGATTTACGCCAGCTCGATTTGAACCTGTTGCTCGCCTTCGATGCGATTTACCAGCAGCGCAGCGTCACCCGTGCCGCCGAGGTGATGTGCCTGTCGCAGCCGGCCATGAGCAATGCGTTGCGTCGCCTGCGCGAATTGTGCGGCGATCCGCTGTTCATCAAAAGTCGCCTGGGCGTGACGCCGACGCTGGTCGCCCATCGCCTGGCCGACTTCGTGCGTGCCGCGCTCGAGTCACTGCGCGACGGCTTGCGCATGATCCCCGCCGCACGGCAGAACAATCCGCTGCTGCGCATCAGTTGCCTGGATTGCCTGCAACCGGTGCTGCTCGATGCCTTGCTCGAATCGCCCCACGCCGATTGGCAGGTGCGGTACTTCCAGCCCCGGCGCCGTGACGCCTTGCAGGACCTGGCCAGCGGCAAGCTGGATATCCTGATCGACCTCGACCAGCCGCTGGCCGGGCTGGCCGGCCTGCACAAACAGACATTGCCCGCCGACCATTACGTGTTCGCCTATGGCGCCGCGCTCAAGGAACCGCCGCGCACCCTGCAGGAGTTTCTGCTGCAACCGCAGATTCAGGTGTCGAGCCGCCGCGACGGGCTCAGCCCGGTGGACTTGCAGCTTGGCTTGAAAGGCCTGCGGCGCAATGTGGCGATGAGCACCCAGAGCACCCTGGCCGCGAAGCTGATCGCCGACCGCCAGCCGTTCGGCATCAGCCTGCCCAGTCGGGTCGCCAGTGTGCTGGGCCTGCAACAGGCGCCGCTGCCCCTGGACGAACCCGTTGAGCTGAAGCTGGCGCTGTACATCGAGTCGCGCTATCGCTTCGAGCGCAGCCGCGAAGAGGCGATGCATTGTCTGCTGCGTGCGCTGGGAGAGCCTCGGGCGTTGCAGGCCATGGCGCGGCGTGCGTGACTTCAAAGCTGCGACGAACCCTGTGGGAGCGAGCTTGCTCGCGATAGCGGCAGGTCAGTCAAAAGTGATGTTGACTGACCCGGCCCCATCGCGAGCAAGCTCGCTCCCACAGGGGGCCGTGGTTACTCGACTAATTCGACGCCAACAAACGCCGGTCGACCGACAGCACCGCATCGACCATCGCCAGTGCCGCCGGTGTCAGGGAGTGGCCGGCGCGGCTGACGATGCCGTAGTGCAGTTGCAGGCCGGGATCCTCCTTGGGCACATCGGCAAATTCCAGCAGGCGGATCAGGCCTTGGTCGACCAGTTCGGCCAAGGCTTCCACGGTGGCGATGCCGACGGCGTCGGAGTGCATCACCACGCGGCGGATGGCATCGAACTGCGCGCATTCCACGCTGGGGTTGAAGTCCGCCTCGCCCTGCACGTCGGCGAGGATCTTGCGGATCATCGGCGGCATTCGCGTGCCGACCACCGCGTAGTCGAGCAGGGCGCGCAGGGACAGGTTGTGCTGCTGTACCAGGGGATGGCCGACCCGGCAAAAGAACCGCCCGCGCCGGGGTCGCAACAGCTGTACCTGGTATTGCGGGTCGCCGGTGAAGTAGCGCGCGTCGGCCACGAGGAATTCGATCTGCTGCTCACGCAGCCAGACCGCCAGTTGTTCCCAGTCGCCCTGATGGAAGCTGATACGGATCGCCGGGTGAGCCTGGATGAATTGCGCCAGCGCCTCGGGCACCAGCACCTGGGCCGGATAGGGGCCACAGCCGAAGTGCAATTCGCCACCGGTCAGGCCGTTGTATTGGGTCAGTTCGTTGTGCAGGGCCTGGCTGCCGGCGAGCAGGCGCCGGGCATGTTGCAGCACCAGTTCGCCCTGGCCGGTCAGGCGAAATTCACGGCTGCCGCGCTCCACCAGCGCGCAGTCGAGGTCGCGCTCCAGGGTCTGGATGCTGCGGCTGAAGGCCGGTTGGCTGAGATTGATCGCCTCGGCGGCCCGGCCGAAATTGCGGTAATCGGCCAGGGCGACAAGGTGGCGGAGTTGTCTCAGGTCCATCATGCGTCTCCTGCATTTGGCGGATACTTTTAATGCATTGGATCGATAGCATAGAGACTGGCATAAGTACACGCCTGTCTTCTCGCCGTAACGTGCCATGACCAGTCAACCATTCATCTCCAGCGCCTTTACCCGCACCATTCTCAGTCATGCCCGGCAGTCCGGCTTGTGTCAGGACCAGTTGCTGCAACGGGCCGGCATCTGCCTGTCGTTGCTCGAGGGGCAGGACCTGCACGTGCCGGCGCATCTGGTCGAACGTTTGTGGAATGAGTGCGAGCGAGCGGGGGCGGGGGCGTCGTTTGGCTGTGAACTGGTCAACGGCATGGCGACCACCACGTTGCGCGGCTTGAATATCTTGCTGGACTCTGCCGCGACCCTGCGTGCGAGCCTGGCGTGCTTTACCGAGTTCATGCCGCGGGTGACCAACTGTGTGGTGGCGGAACTGGAGGAGGGCGGCGGGCAGGCTCGTTTGCATTTGCGCAGTGTTGGCCAGCAGACGCATTTTTTTGGCCTTGATGCGGCGACGCTGACGTTGGTGCGTAACATTGCCCGACGCTTGGGGCGAGCGCCGGCCGAGGTGTTTGTCGCGGTCCACCTGACGCCGCGACAGGCTGCCGGGAAGTGGTTGCGCAGTGTGGGTGTCGAGGTGCTGGAGGGTTCGCATCCGTGCTTGAGCCTGCCCGCGGCCAGCCTTGATGAGCCGTTGTTGGGGGCGAATGCGTTTTTGCATCAGAGCATGTTGCGGCACTGGCAGACGGCTGCGGTGCAGCATGCTCGCAGTGACAGCCTGGAGATGGCGCGGCATTGGTTGACGGCGGGGGATCAGCCGATCGAGCGGATCGCCGAGCGGTTGGGGTATCGGCAGCCGAGTAATTTTATTCGGGCGTTTCGTAAGCAGTTCGGGATTACGCCTAAGCAGTTTCGCCTTGGGTTATAGGGTGATGGGTCGGTGTACATATCCGTTGCTGCGGTAACGGCGACTTATGGTTTCGCCCTTACGGCGAGTCCCTTTTGTCAAACGACACAAAAGGAACCAAAAAGTCTCGCCCCTTGCGTACGGCCCCTCGCTAGAGCTCGGGGTTCCTTCGCTCCGGCATTCATCCGGGGGCATCGCCCTCCGGTTGGCTTCGCTGGCACCTACATGCGATGAGTTCGACTGCGTCGAACGGCGCTGCGCGCCAATCCCCGGATGAACACCTCCACTCAGCCTCCCGATGGGGCGGGTGGATCAAGATCAAGAGCTGCAGGCGAGCTAACGCTCGGCCTGGTGAGTGGTGAAAAGCGTGGATGCACGCCGATCTGCTGTTGCTCCTCTGTGGGAGCCAGCCTGCTGGCGATGGCGACCTGGAAGCCTACCAATATCTCCCAGACATACGTCGATCCCTTGTAGGAGCTGGCTTGCTAGCGATGGCGACCTGGAAGCCAACCAATATCTCCCAGACATACGTCGATCCCTTGTAGGAGCTGGCTTGCTAGCGATGGCGGCCTGGAAGCCAACCAATCTCTCGCAGATGTACTCAATCTCTGTAGGAGCCCGGCTTGCCGGCGATGGCGGTGTGTCAGGTGCCGCAGGGTTGGCTGGGATGGCGCCATCGCCGGCAAGTCGGATCGCCGCACCGCAGCTCCTACAAAGGAGGTATGTACAGCCTCGCGATCAGGCCGGCCGGCAGGCCGCCTCGCTTTTGCTTTTGATTTTCTTGCCCCATCGAGAGGCCGAGTGGAGGTTCTGCGCAGTGGGCAACCCGGCATGGATGCCGGGTTAGCCGCCCCCGGCCATGGATGGCCGATGGCGGCGGGCCCACGGAGCAGGACCGGAGCGAGGGAATGCCGAGCCTAGGCGAGGCACCGAACGCCAGGGGCAAGAGCCCTTTGGTTACTTTGGGCCGGGCCGCGCAGGCTTTTCCAAAGTGACCCGCCGTAAGGGCGGAACCATAAGCAGCCGTTAAAGCAGCAATGGATATGTACACCCGCAAGCCAGCGTCGAATGACAGACCTTCGCGAGCAGGCTCGCTCCTACAGGTAGCCACAGCAGAAGCGCCCACAGATCCCCAATGATTATTTTTTGTCGGCCATCGCTTGCGTGTCATGACCGATAGTTGGGCACCGTGTCCGGGCTGAGCAAACCTGACCGGAGCCCAATAATGATAAAAAAACGCTCGGCCACAGCCGGAGTCCGCCAACGACTTCACCGGCTTGGCCATACTCGCCCGCAACCGCTTGCGCTGGCGATTCTTGCCGTACTCACGGGGCCGACCCATGCCACCACCTGGGACCTCAACGAAGACTGGAGCCTGTCGACCAAGACCAGCCTGAGCCTGGGCAGCAGCTGGTCGACGCAGAACCCCGACAAAAGCCTGATGACCCGCGCCAATGCCTTGCAGGCCCAGGGCGTGAATGCCAATGGCACCAGCGTCAGCGCCGACGACAATCGGCTGAATTTCGAGAAGGGCGACACCATCTCGCAGCTGTTCAAGGGGCTCACCGATGTCAGTCTCGATGGTCAGGGCCAGGGTGCGTTCCTGCGCTTCAAGTACTGGTACGACCATGCCTACGAAACCGGCAATGGCCGCTTCAAGGACTTCGACGATTCGGGCTGGAACGATCTGTCCAGGTTCAAGGGCTTCGAGGTGCTCGATGCGTACGTCTGGAAAGACTTCCAGCTGGCCGGGCATCCACTGAACGTGAAGGTCGGTAACCAGGTGTTGTCCTGGGGCGAGGCGCTGTTGATCCAGAACGGCATCAACGTGATCAACCCGCTGGACATCTCGGCGTTCAACCGTCCGGGCGTGGAGATCAAGGAAGGGCAGTTGCCGGTGGAGATGGTCTCCTTCAGCTTCGGCCTGACCGACACCACCAACCTCGAAGGTTTCTACCAGTACAACTGGCGCCCCAGCGTGCTCGACGGTTGCGGCACCTTTTTCGCCACCAGTGATGCGATCCAGCCCGGTTGCGGGCCGCTTTACCTGAGCCAGGTGCAGACCGATCAACAGATGCAGGCCGCCGGTTTGTACGCCACTTCGCGGGGCAACGAATCGCCGTCGGACAACGGCCAGTTCGGCTTTGCGTTGCGTCAGATGATTCCGGCGTTGAACGATGCCGAAGCGGCGTTCTACTACATCAACTATCACTCGCGCCTGCCGTACTTCACCATCGATGCCAGGAACACCGCCTTGCCCGGCACCTTCCCCGGTGGCATCCAGGGGCCGAGCTATGCGGCGGCCTTTCCGGAAAACATTCACCTGTACGGCATCAGCCTCAACGGTGTCGAGCCGGTTACCGGCATTTCCCTGGCCGGCGAGTTGAGCTACCGGCCGAACATGCCGCTTGGGATCAACGCACCCGACGTCAACGTCGCGGTGATTTCGGGTCCCGGGGGCAGTTCCTGGTTGCAGTTGCCGCCGGGCTTCAGCACCACCAATGGCAGCCAGTTCGATGCATGGGAGCGCAAGGGCGTCTGGCAGTTGACCGGCTCGGCCACCCAGGCCATCGACAACGTGCTGGGCGCCACGCGCCTGAGCCTGTTCGGTGAAGCCGGTGTGGTGCACATCGACGATCTCGGCGACGAGCGTCTGGGCCGTAACGCCGCGTTCGGCCGCAGCGCACCGCGCAACGGTACGCCGTGCAACACCGTGGCTTCCGGTGTGACCAACCAATACTGCACCGACAAGGGTTTTGCCACCGATTGGTCGTGGGGTTATCGCCTGCGCGCCAGCCTCGAATACAGCGACGTGTTGCCGGGCATCAACCTGATTCCGGCCGTCAACTGGCGGCATGACGTTTCGGGCTATTCCTACGATCCGCAAGGGCCGTTCCAGGAAGGCCAGCAAGCGTTGGGCTTGAGCCTGACCGGCGTCTACATGAACGACTACAGCGTGGAACTGGCCTACAACACATTCTTCGGTTCTAACGACTACAGCACCCTCGACGACCGCGATTTCGCATCAGTCAGCTTCAAGGCAGACTTCTAAGGAGAACCGTTATGCGTATGCAATTGTGCGTGCTGGCCCTGGCCTGCACCGTCGGCCTGGCTCAGGCCAAAGGCACCGATTCGGCGGCCCTGGGCAAGACCCTGACCCCCATGGGTTCGGAAATGGCGGCCAATGCCGACGGCAGCATTCCGGCCTGGACCGGTGGTCTGGCGAGCAACGCCGGCACCGTCGACAGCAAGGGCGGCTACAGCGACCCGTATGCCGCCGAGAAACCGTTGTTCACCGTCACGGCGAAGAACGTGGCGCAGTACGAGAAGTTTCTCAGCCCCGGGCAAGTCGCGCTGTTCAAGCGTTTTCCCGACACCTACAAGATGAACATCTACCCGAGCCATCGCAGCGCCAACCTGCCCAAGGATGTGCTGGCGGCGAGCCGCGACAACGTGGCCAAGACCAGCATGGCCGATGGTGGCAACGGCCTGCACGACTACGCCAGGGGTATTCCGTTTCCATTGCCCACCGAAGGCCTGGAGGTGATGTGGAACCACATGACCCGTTATCGCGGCGGCAGTTACGAGCGCATCAGCAGCTCGGCGCTGGTGCGTGAAAACGGCGCCACCAGCTACGTGCGCAACCAGTCCTTGATCAACTTCGCCGACACCGTCGGCGGGCTGGAACCCAACTCGAACATCCTGTTCATGTTCAAGAGCCGGGTGCTGGAACCGGCGCGCCTGTCCGGCGAGGCGGTGCTGGTGCATGAGCCGATCGACCAGGTCGCCGAGCCGCGTTCGGCCTGGCAATACCTGCCGGGGCAACGTCGCGTGCGTCGTGCGCCGATGATCGCCTACGACAACAGCGCCCGTTACAGCAACGGCCTGATCACCGCCGACAACATCGACGGCTACAACGGTGCACCGGACCGTTTCGACTGGAAACTGGTGGGCAAGCAAGAGCTGTTCATCCCCTACAACAGCTACAAGATCGGCAGCCGCGACCTCAAGTACGACACCGTGATCCAGCCCAACCACGTCAACCAGGACCTGGCCCGCTACGAGAAACACCGCGTGTGGGTGGTGGAGGCGACCCTCAAGCCGGGTGCCCGGCACATCTATGCCAAGCGCCGCTTCTATGTGGACGAGGACAGCTGGCAGATCGCGCAGTCGGACCAGTACGACAGCCGCGGTGAGCTGTGGCGTAGCGGTGAACTGCACGCGATTCAACAGTACGACCACGGCTTCACCTACAACGTGCTGGAAACTTCATACGACCTGATTTCCGGGCGCTACTACGCCGGCGGCCTGGCCAACGAAGAGACCGAACCGATGCGCGTGGGCTTCGCCGCCAAGACCGACGACTACACCCCGTCTGACCTGCGGCGCTGGGCCAAGTAAATCGTATTGCAGCACCACCGCAAGTCCCTGTGGGAGCGGGCTTGCCCGCGATGTGGGAGTGTCAGTCGACGACATTGCTGTCTGACACACCGCCATCGCGGGCAAGCCCGCTCCCACAGGGGATTGTGGTGCATTGTTGATTCCACAAAGGAGACCTACCGTGCGCCACTGGATATCCGCACTGGCCCTGGGCGCGAGCCTGGGCACTGTTCACGCCACAACCCTTGATCAATCCCAGGCGAAGGCGTTGGCGCAAGAGGCCTACGTGTTCGCCTTCGCCACCGTCGAACACGACAAGGTGCTCAGCGCCATCGCCGCGAAGCTGCCGTTCAACCGTCTCTACAGCGAACCGCGCCTGCTCGGCCCGCAAGACAACAAAGTGGTGTCGCCGAACAACGACACCTTCTACTCCCGCGCCTTGCTCGATCTGCGCAGCGAACCGATGGTGCTCGATGTGCCGGCCGTGCAAGGTCGCTACTACAGCTTCCAGCTGGTCGACATGCGCACCGACAACCTCGACTACATCGGCACCCGCGCCACGGGTGATCAGGCGGGGCGCTACCTGATTGCCGGTCCGGATTGGCGGGGTGAGGTACCGGCGGGCATCAGCGGCGTAATCCGCTCGCCGAGCCGGTTGGTGTTCCTGCTGGGACGCACCGAGGTCAAGGGCGATGCCGACCAGAAGGACGCCGCCAACGTGCTGACCGGTTATGCATTGCAACCACTGTCCAAAGTCAGCGGCGGCGCGCCACCTGAACCGTCGGCAGCGCTGCAACTGCCAGCCTATGCGGACACCCGACAGGGGCCGGCGCAGACGCTGTTCAGCACCTTCAACGCGTTGGCGCCGCTGCACCAGTGGAGCGCCGGCGAGCAGGAAAAACTCGCCCGTTTCGCCGCCATCGGGGTGAAGCCGGGCGTTGCATTCCAGGCCCCGGCGGACTTGAGCGAGGCCGTCGCCCAGGGTGCCGAAGCCGGTCGCGAGCAGGTGCGCGCAGCCTCCAGCCAGCTGTCGGTGGAGCAGCAGGGCTGGCTCCCTTCGCCGGCCAACGTCGGCAAGTTTGGCGACGATGACCTGACCCGCGCTGCGGTCGCCTGGCGCTACATCTATGCCAACAACGCGGTGGAAGCGCTGTACCCGATGGCGCTGCACGATGCAAAGGGGCAGATGCTCGACGGCCGGCACGCCTATCGCCTGCATTTCCCCGCCGGGCAATTGCCGCCGGTGAATGCGTTCTGGTCGCTGACCTTGTATGACGGCAAGACCCAGTTGCTCGCCGCCAACCCTATCCAGCGTTATGCCCTGGGTGATCGCAGCCCTGGTCTACAATACGATGCCGACGGCGGCCTGACCCTGATCCTGCAAGGCGAAACGCCCAAGGCTGCGCCGCAGGGCAACTGGCTGCCGACACCGCAAGGTCCGTTCAACCTGTTGCTGCGCCTGTACCTGCCCAAGGGCGGGGCATTGGACGGAAGTTATCAGTTGCCGACGATAACGAGGATCGAATCATGAACCTGATGTTCAGTCGCCGCCGGATGCTGGGCAGCATGGGGGGACTGGGAGCAAGCCTGATGTTGCCAGGCTGGTTGCTGGCCGCCGATGCCGATGCCGATGAGCTTCGGACCATTGCGCGGCAGGCGTGGATCTACGCCTATCCGATGCTCATGCACTACCAGACCATGGAAAAACAGGCGCTCCACCCGGCTGCGCCGGAGTACGTCGGCGGCTTCAACCGCTTTCGTCATTACAGCGAGTTGTTTACCCCGAACAACCGCGACATCGTCACGCCGAACAACGACACGCCGTACTCCTGGGCCTGGCTCGACCTGCGCAGCGAACCCCAGGTGCTGAGCGTGCCGGCGGTCGATGACGAGCGCTATTACGTGCTTCAACTGGTCGACCAGTACACCCACAACTTTGCCTATGTCGGCGTGCTCAGCACGGGGCGCGAAGCGGGCAATTACCTGATCGCCGGCCCCGATTGGCAAGGCCCGACACCGGACGGCGTCCAGGCGGTGCTGCGCAGTGAAACCGAAATCGTCATGGTGCTCGGAAGAACGGGCCTGAAAAACGCCGGGGACCTGCCGGCGGTGCGAGCCTTGCAGCAGCAATACGGGTTGCGTTCGTTGCATGAATACATCGGCAGTGCACCGCCCGCAGCGGCACCGGTGATTGGCTGGCGCCCCTGGGACAGCAAGACCGGGTTGGGGTTGGAGTTCATTGCGGCGCTCAACCAGATCCTCAGCCTGTGCCCCACGCAACCTTCCGAACAAGCCTTGCGCGCACGCTTTGCACGAATCGGTATCGTGCCCGGCCAGGGTTTCGACCCGGCAACGTTGCCGCAAGCTACGCGCGAGGCACTGCTTGCCGGAATCCAGGAGGCCCAGGCGCAACTGCAAGCCGCGGTGAGCCAGGTACGCACCACCCTCGGCCTGTTCGGCACTCGCGCAGCGCTGAACGGCAACTACCTCAACCGCGCTGTCGCGGCGAGTGTCGGCATCTACGGCAACAGCGTGGAGGAGGCCTTCTACACCGGCACTCGCCTGGACAATCAGGGGCAACCCTTGCAGGGCGGGCGAAGCTATCGCCTGCGCTTCGCACCGGGTCAACTGCCGCCGGCCAGCGAGTTCTGGTCGCTGACCTTGTATGACCTGCCGGACCGGCAACTGGTGGCCAACCCGATCAATCGTTACTGCCTGAGCAGCCGGGATCAACTGCAGATGGACGCGGACGGCGGGATGACGTTGATCCTGCAGAATACCGCTCCAACTGCGCAGAGCAACTGGTTGCCGACACCTGCAAGCGGGGCGTTCAGCCTGGTCCTGCGCCTGTATGGACCTGGGCAGCAGGTGGTCAATCAGCGCTGGCAAATGCCGGTGGTTGAAGTGGTGTCTGCTTGAAGAGCATCGCGGGCAGGCTCACTCCTCCAGAGGATTTGCGTCGGCACAAAATCTTTGTGCACAACGGGGGACCCTGTAGGAGCGAGCCTGCTCGCGAAGGTCTGTCATTCGACGCTGGCTTGCGGGTGTACATATCCATTGCTGCGGTAACGGCCACCTATGGTTCCGCCCTTACGGCGGGTCACTTTGAAAAGCCCAAAGTAACCAAAGGCTCTTGCCCCTTTCGTTCGGTGCCTCGCCTAGGCTCGGCATTCCCTCGCTCCGGTCCTGCTCCGTGGGCCCGCCGCCATCGGCCATCCATGGCCGAGGGCGGCTAACCCGGCATCCATGCCGGGTTGCCCACTGCGCAGAACCTCCACTCGGCCTCTCGATGGGGCAAGAAGATCAAAAGCCAAATCAAAAGCCAAAGCGAGGCGACCTACCGGTCGGCCTATTTTTGGGGAGGGGCGCTCACCTTGATGTATTGGGGCGGCTGCCAGGCTGCCAGGCCGCCATCGCGAGCAAGTCGGATCGCCGCACCGTCGCTCCTACAGTGGTTCTGTGTCGGCCAAAATCTTTGTGCACAACCGGGACCCTGTGGGAGCGGGCTTGCCCGCGATGGCGGACTGTCAGTCAACGATGATGTTGAATCCGGCCGCCTTGCTTTTGCTTTTGATTTTCTTGCCCTATATCGAGATGCCGAGCGCAGGTTCTGCGCAGTGGGCACCCGCCGTAAGGGCGGAACCATAGGTGGCCGTACCGCAGGAACGGATATGTACACCCGCAAGCCAGCGTCGAATGACAGACCTTCGCGAGCAAGCTCGCTCCTACAGTGGTTCTGTGTCGGCCAAAATCTTTGTGCACAACCGGGATCCTGTGGGAGCGGGCTTGCCCGCGATGGCGGACTGTCAGTCAACGATGATGTTGAATCCGGCCGCCTTGCTTTTGCTTTTGATTTTCTTGCCCTATATCGAGATGCCGAGCGCAGGTTCTGCGCAGTGGGCACCCGCCGTAAGGGCGGAACCCTAGGTGGCCGTTACCGCAGGAATGGATATGTACACCCGCAAGCCAGCGTCGAATGACAGACCTTCGCGAGCAGGCTCGCTCCTACAGTGGTTCTGTGTCGTTCACAAATGCTGTGAACGGCATGGATTCCAGTGGGAGCGAGCCTGCTCGCGAAGACGGTATCAAGGCGTGACGATATTGAACTGCGGCGCAAACGTATCAAGGCTGCCCATCAGCTCCCCAAGCTTCTTGCCATTGCCTTGCAACTTGATCAGGCCTTTCTGGATCGCCGTCGGGATGTCCAGCTGCTTGAGGCTGATCTGCTCCAGCGTCGCCTTGCTCATGCTCACACCGGCATCCGCCTGAGCATTGAGCCCGGCACGGTGGGTCAGCACGCCATTGCGCAGGGTCAGGTTGAAGTCTTTGTTCAGGTCTTCGAAGGTCCAGTTCAAGGTCAGGTCATGGCCCACGGCCTTTTCACTGTCCAGGCGCACCGCCAGGAAATCGAAGAACATCTCGGGGCTCATCGCCCGCACCATGTCCACCGACACCGAAGTGCCCGCATGGGGTGGCACGCCGTTGCGCAGTTCCATGGCGCCGGTCAGGTACATGTTGCGCCAGGTGGCGTTTTCACTTTGATAGCCCATTTGCTCCAGCGCCTCGGCCTGGGCTTTGCGCGCCTCTCCGTTGTCCGGGTTGGCGAACAGCACCTGATTGCCCAGTTGCGCGGCCCAGCGGTATTCGCCCTTGGCGATCGCCCCACGCATTTTTTCCAGCACCGCGTTTTCACCGCCCATGGCCTCGACCGTGCGCCGGGCCGTTTCTACCGGTGGCAGCGGATTGAGGTTGGCCGGGTTGCCGTCATAGAAACCCATGTAGCGCTGATACACCGCGCGGGTGTTGAAGCTCAGGGAACCGTAGTAGCCACGGGTGTACCACTTCTGGTCGAGGCTGCCGGGCAGTTTCTTGATCGAGTCGGCGATTTCCAGCGGGGTCAGGCCCTGGTTCAGCAGGTGCAAGGTGCGGTCATTGAGGAAGGCGTACATGTCGCGCTGGTCGGCGAGGAAGGTGCGGATGCGTTCGCCGCCCCAGGTCGGCCAGTTGTGCTGGGCGAACAACACGTCGCTCTTGTCGCCGTAACGCGCCAGGCTGCTGTCCAGGTACTCTGCCCAGGCCTTGGCGTCGCGCACTTGCGCGCCGCGCGGGGTGAGGATGTTGTGCATCATTTGCGTGGCGTTTTCGGCCATGCACAAGGCGCGCAACTGCGGCAGGTACAGGTTCATTTCCGCCGGTGCCTCGGTGCCCGGGGTCAACTGGAATTCCACGTCGAGGCCGGCGATGGTGCGGGTTTCCAGTTCCTTGTCGATCAGGTCGGTGGGCGGGATCAGGGTGACGGTGCCGCCGCTCGGCGAGCTTTTGCCCAGGCCCGCGTCTACCTGGCCGTGATCGCCACGGGGCAGCAGGCTGCCGAACTGGAACTGCGCGCGGCGACTCATGGCGGTGCCGGCATAGACGTTCTCGCTCATCACGTGTTCCATGAACCCGGCGGGGGCGAACACCTTGACCTTGCCGGCCTTGACGTCGGCCTCGTCGATGACCCCGCGCACGCCGCCGAAGTGGTCGACGTGGGTGTGGCTGTAGATCACCGCCACCACCGGTTTGTGCGGACGGTTCTGGTAGTACAGGTCCAGCGCGGCCTTGGCGGTTTCGGCCATGGTCAGCGGGTCGATGATGATCAGGCCGTCGTCGCCTTCGATGATGGTCATGTTCGCCAGGTCGAGGCCGCGCACCTGATACAAGCGTGGGCTGACTTCGAACAGACCGGCGTGGGCGTTGAGCTGGGCCAGGCGCCAGAGACTCGGGTTGACCGACTCCGGGGCCTGGTCCTTGCTGAGGAAATCGTAGGCCTGGATGTCCCAGATGACCTTGCCCGAGGCGTCCTTGACCTGGCCCTTGAACGGCGCGATCAGGCCCTTGCTGACCGACTCGTAGTCGGTGCGGTCGGTGAAGGGCAGTTGTTGCAACACGGCGGCGTTACTGGCCTTGGTCTGCGGGCTGACCGCGACCGGCGCATCGGCGGCGACCACCGTTTGTGCGAGGCAGGCAGTGATCAGGCAAGCGAGCAGCCCGCGAGGGCTGAGGGTGAAACGAGGCATGGCGTCTCCGTTTTTATCGTTATGGCTGGACCAGCCTCGAGGGTAGGGTGGTGGGGCGGCGGGGCGATGAGCGTCACCGGACAAAAACCATTCAGGGCCGCTATCCTTGGGCCTCGCATACCCGACAGGTGAGCCATGCTTGAAGTCCACGGCGTTTTCAAAAGCTACGCCACTGCGCAGGGGCCGCTGCCGGTGCTGCAAGGCGTCGACCTGACGCTCAGGCCCGGCAGCAGCCTGGCGCTGATGGGCGAGTCGGGCAGTGGCAAAAGCACCTTGCTGCACCTGATTGCCGGGCTGGACAGGATCGATCGCGGCAGCATCCACTGTGGCGAGCATCGCCTGGAACAGATGAATGAAGGACAACTGGCGCACTGGCGTCGTACGCAAATCGGCCTGGTGTTCCAGCAATTCAACCTGATCGGCAGCCTGCGGGTCGAAGACAACCTGGCGATTCAGGCACGGCTGGCGGGGCGTCATGACCCTCGCTGGCAAGCGCACCTGGTGCGGCGCCTGGGCCTGGGCGAGCTGCTGCGGCGCTACCCGGAGCAACTGTCCGGCGGCCAACAACAACGGGTCGCACTGGGGCGGGCGCTGGCGTCACGGCCGCCATTGCTGCTGGCCGACGAGCCCACCGGCAGCCTCGATGAAAGCACCGGCGCCGAGGTGCTGCAGTTATTGCTGGAGCTGCTCGACGACAGTCCCACCAGCCTGCTGATGGTCACCCACAGTCCCGGCGTGGCGGCGCGGCTGGCGGAAAAAGCCTTGCTCAGCGGCGGTCGACTGGCCTGTGCGGGCGAGCGCTGACATGCGCATTTTCGGCGAAACCCTGCGCGCGCTGCTCAGTCATTGGCGACAGCACCCGGTGCAGTTTTTCAGTGTGCTGACCGGGTTGTGGCTGGCCACCAGCCTGTTGACCGGCGTCCAGGCACTCAACAGCCAGGCGCGGGACAGTTACGCCCGCGCCAGTCAGTTGATCGGCGGCGAACCTCAGGCCAGCCTCGGCGCGCCGGGTGGTGGCACCTTCGCGCAGCAATGGTTCATCGACCTGCGCCGCGCCGGCTGGCCCGTGTCACCGGTGCTGCAAGGCCGGATCACGCTCAAGGGCCATGAAGCGCAGCGCCTGCAGTTGATGGGCATCGAGCCGGTGTCGTTGCCGGCGGGCGCGGCGGTGGCCGGGCAGGCCCTGGCGATTGAACAGGTGGTCGATTTTTTCAGCCCGCCGGGCACCACCTGGATTTCGCCGCAGACCCTGCAGGCATTGGGTTTGCGTGAAGGTGACCGACCGTTGAACCTGGCCGGCGTGGCTCTGCCGCCGCTGCATGCGCAGGCTGACATGGCGCCCGGTGTGCTGCTGGTGGACATCGGTTTTGCCCAGCAGGTGCTCGGCTTGCCGGAGCAACTGTCGCGGCTGCTGTTGCCCAAGGATTTCACCGCGCCGCTGCCGGAGGCGTTCAAGGGGCAGCTGCAATTCAAGCGCGCCGGTGAAGAAAACAACCTGACGCGCCTGACCGAAAGCTTTCACCTGAACCTCGATGCCCTCGGGGTGCTGTCGTTCGTGGTCGGCCTGTTTATCGTGCACGCCGCCATCGGGCTGGCGCTGGAGCAGCGGCGAGGTTTGCTGCGGACCCTGCGAGCCTGCGGTGTGAGTGCGCGGATGCTGATCGCTTGCCTGGCCGTCGAACTGGCCGGGTTGGCCCTGCTCGGCGGGTTGGCCGGGGTGGTCAGCGGCTACCTGCTGGCCGGCGTGCTATTGCCGGATGTCGCCGCCAGCCTGCGTGGTTTGTATGGCGCCGAAGTGGCGGGGCAGTTGAGCCTCAGCCCCTTATGGTGGTTCAGCGGCATCGGCCTGAGCCTGATCGGCGCATTGCTGGCCGGTGCCAACAGCCTGCTGCGGGCGGCGCGCTTGCCATTGTTGGCGCTGGCCGACCCGCAGGCCTGGCATCAGGCCCATGCGCGCTGGTTGCGTCGACAGGGTTGGGTGGCGGCCATGGCCTTGGTGATCGCGCTGTTGGCATTGGGTTTCGGCGACAGCCTGATCAGTGGTTTCGTGTTGATGGCGGCGCTGTTGATCGGTGCCGCGCTGGCGTTGCCGGTGGTGCTCAGTGCGCTGCTCGGTCTGGCTTCGCAGCGCAGTCGCTCGGTGTTGGGCCAATGGTTTGTCGCCGATTGCCGCCAGCAACTGCCGGCGTTGAGCCTGGCCTTGATGGCGCTGCTGTTGGCCATGGCCGCGAACATCGGCGCCGGCAGCATGACCGCCGGGTTTCGCCAGACCTTCAGCGACTGGCTCGAACAACGGCTGACGGCCGAGCTTTACCTCAACCCGCAGAACCCGGCCCAGGCCAGGGAGCTGCAGAGCTGGCTCAACCAGCAGCCGAAACTGGCGGCGGTGCTGCCCAACTGGCAAGTGTCGATCCAGTTGCAGGGCTGGCCGACGGACCTGTCCGGGATCATTGACCACCCGACCTATCGCCAGCACTGGCCGCTGCTCGAAGCCCTGGGTGACGACCCTTGGCAGCGCCTGGCCAAGGACGACGCGGTGATGATCAGCGAACAACTGGCCCGGCGCCTGAAAGTGCAACTGGGCGATCACCTGACGCTGCCGACGCCCACCGGCCCATGGTCGCCACGGATCGTCGGGATCTACGCCGACTATGGCAATCCCAAGGGCCACATCCTGGTCAACATTCGCCACTTGCTGCGGGGCTGGCCGCAGCTGACACCGAGCCGTTTCAACCTGCGCATCGAACCGGCGTCGATCCCTGCGTTCGTGACGGCGTTGCAGACGCGTTTCAGCCTGGATGACAGCCGCATCGTCGACCAGGCGCGGCTCAAGGGCTGGTCCACGCAAGTCTTCGAACGCACCTTCGCCGCCACTGCCGCGCTCAACAGCCTGACGCTGTGCGTGGCCGGGGTGGCGCTGTTCATCAGCTTGCTGACGCAAAGCCAGAGCCGTCTCGGGCAACTGGCGCCGCTGTGGGCGCTGGGCGTGACGCGCCAGCAATTGATGCTGCTCAACCTCGGCCAAACCTGGTTGCTGGCGCTGCTGACCCTGGTGCTGGCGTTGCCATTGGGCATCGCCCTGGCGTGGTGCCTGGACACGGTGATCAACGTCCAGGCCTTTGGCTGGCGTCTGCCGTTGCGGGTGTTTCCATGGCAACTGTTGCAGTTGATGGGGCTGGCGCTGCTGGCGACATTGCTGGCCTCGGCCTGGCCTTTGTACCGCCTGTACCGCACGCAACCGGCGGATTTGCTGCGGACATTCGCCCATGAAGATTAAGTTCGGCGTCTTGCTCCTGGCGTTGCTGGCGAGCGGTTGCGATCAACCGGCACCGGTCGAAAAGGGTTTTGCCGGGCTGGGCAACCAGGCCGCTGCGTTTACCCCGGTGGTGCCCGGTCGGGTATTCGGTTTCCCGGCGGATCACGGCCCCCACGACGGCTTTCGCATCGAATGGTGGTACATCACGGCCAACCTGAAGGACGAGCAGGGGCAAGCGTTCGGCGCGCAATGGACCTTGTTCCGCAGCGCCTTGAAAGCCAGCCCCGAAGTGGCGGGCTGGCAGAACCAGACGATCTGGCTCGGCCACGCGGCGGTGACCTCGGCGACCGTGCATCACGCGGCCGAACGTTATGCCCGTGGCGGCGTCGGCCAGGCGGGCGTCAGCCTCACGCCGTTCAATGCGTGGATCGACGACTGGCAGCTGCGCAGCCAGGGGACTGCCGACGATCCGTTGGCCGACCTGCAACTCAGCGCCAGCGACCAGCGTTTCAGCTACCGGCTACGGTTGATCCCGACAGGGCCGCTGGTGCTGCAAGGGGACAAGGGCTTCAGCCAGAAATCCGAGCAGGGTCAGGCTTCCTACTACTACAGCCAGCCGTTTTTCCAGGCCAGCGGCACCTTGACCATCGACGGTCAGGCCTTTGCGGTCAGTGGCCCGGCCTGGCTCGACCGCGAATGGAGCAGCCAGCCCCTGACGGCCAACCAGAGCGGCTGGGACTGGTTCTCCCTGCACCTGGACAGCGGCGAACAGGTGATGCTGTATCGCATGCGGCAAAAGGACGGCGAGCCGTACCTCACCGGCACCTGGATCGACGCTCGGGGCCAGACGCAATTGCTCGATGCCAGCGACATCAGCCTCACCCCGCAAGACACCGCCCGCGTGGCCGGCCGCGAGATGCCCGTGCGCTGGTCGATAAAGATCCCCGCCAGACATCTCGATATCGTCATCACCGCGCTCAATCCCCAGGCCTGGATGGATTTGCGCATTCCCTATTGGGAAGGCCCGGTGCGCCTAAGTGGCAGCCATGCAGGGCAGGGCTATCTGGAGATGACCGGGTACTAGGCGCTCGTGCAAGGAAAATCACCGCTGCGGCGCGACCACTCGCAGAACAGCGTCTATGCTCACTCGCACACATGGCGTTGAACCCGGTTTCAACGTCGTCTGTTGCCATCTATCACAGGGAATGTTCTGCCTATGAAACGCCACGCACTGACCAAAGCCATCACCCTCGCTACCCTGCTGTCTGCCGCCAGTTTTGGCGCGGTTGCCGCCGATATTCCGTTGTCCGAAGTCGTTGTGGCTGATCAGGTCTCCACCAAAGTCGTTTCGGTTGATGCCGCGAACCATTCCGTGGTTCTTAAAGGCCCGCAGGGTAATGAGTTCCCGGTGCAATTGACCGACAAGGCGAAAAACCTCGATAACCTCAAGGCTGGCGATACGGTCGACATCACGGTCACCAGCGCCGTTGCCGCCTACCTCGACACCGATGTCGACAAAGGCCTGCCCGGCACCGCCGAAGCCACCGGTGAAATCCGCGCGGCGCCAGGTAGCGCCAATCCTGGCGGCGAAGCTTATCGCCAGGTGAAAGTGCAGCTGAAAATCACCGGCATTGACCTGAAGAAAAACCAGGTGACCTTCGAAAACCCGGAAGGCAAGTCCAAGACCGTCGACGTCAAGCGACCTGAAGTCCAGGCCAAACTCAAGGACTTGAAAGTCGGGCAAAGCGTCAACGTGGTTTACACCGACATATTGACCGTGACCAGCAAGCACTGAGATTGAATGCTGGCGTTATACGGGTTGATTGTTTTTGTGCAAGTTCTGTACAGGAATAATCAACCCATTTGGTCTGGATAGTTGGTTTTACTGCCCGGTTGCATAATATTTAAGTCGACATTTTATTAAATATTGTGTCGATAAATTTCATCTTTGCAATGCGGACATAGTAATTCTCTTCTACTAGAATACTTTCCGTTCGCCCAGTGTTACGGCTCTTTACCAGTGCATGGATTGCCGAGGCCACTGCACTGGGCGAACACTTTGATTTGCTGTATTGAAAGTTTCGAATATAAAAAACGGGCGACCTGCAGGTCGCCCTTTTTTTGGGACTTTCGCTGACTTGGAGATCACTTCATTTTGAACGTGGGCACGGTCCCATGTAGGAGCCGGCTTGCTGGCGATGGTCGTTAACGATAACGCGTATGAACCGGATAAACGCGGCGCACTTGAGTCCATCGCCAGCAAGCCGGCTCCTACAGGTCTTGTGAGCGACACCCGCCCGTAGGAGCGAGCCTGCTCGCGATGGTCGTTAACGATAACGCGTATGAACTGGTTAAACGCGGGGCACTTGAGTCCATCGCCGGCAAGCCGGCTCCTACAGGCCCAATGCAGCGAAACACTGTTCAATCGAACGCTGCTGGCTCTGGGCATATAACCCCAACTCATCGATGGTCGAACGCCCCAGGGCCTTTTCGAATGCCTGTTGATTGGAATGCACGCCGTAACGGGTTTGCGCCGCGTCCCCCAGGTTTGACTGAAAAATCCCCGCCGCGCTGACCGGCAGGAAGTCTTCGTACACCAGCGGTTCAACCCGCAGATAACCAGCGTTGACCAGCTCTTCCAGGGCAGCGCTTTTCAGGTCGCCCGCCGCCAGGCCTTTTTCCGTCACGAAGTAGCGAAAGTAAGCCAGGTCCTGTTGGCGCATGCCTTCCCAGGTGTCAGGGAATTCGTTGAAGTGCTGCGCCATGAGCGCGTTGTAACGGGCGGCGTTGGCTTCGTTGGGGAAGTCCTTGAGTTCGTCCCGCGCGGCATTCAGCAGGCGGTCGTACAGTGCGCGACCTTTGGGCGTGAGGGCGGCACCACGCTGTTCGATCTCGCCGAAGCGGGCGCTGTGGCTGCCGCGAGCCTCGTGTTGATCGCTGAACGCAATCGGCTCGTCCAGGGCCTTGAAACTGGTCTGGCGCAGCAGGATCGGGCACTGCCGGCGGGGCGGGCCTTCGATCACCGCTTTGGGGGTGATGCCGTGGGCCGGCATTTGCGCCTGGACGATGTCGATGTCCAGGGTTCGCGGTGTCAGGTGGTTGATGTGCGGGCCCCTGAATGCCACCACGTCGGCGATCAGCCGATGCTGGGCGCTGAGCTGTTGATACTGCTCGGCGGTGACGGTGGCGCTGTGGTGCCAGCGAAAGGTCTCCAGGGCCTGTTCGACGAATTCCGGGGCTTGCTGCTCGGTCAGGCCACCTTGGCTTTCAGCGCGGTCGATGAGGGTCAGGGCCAGGGGCGTGAAGATCGCGCGCTGCTCGAGCACCGACTCGGCAAACGCTCGCAGCTGCGGGTCTTCGATCAACTCCAGGCGCAACAGCGAGGTGAACACCCGGAACGGACTGACCTGCAACGACGCTTCGTGCACTGCGCGAAAAGCCGTGGAATGCACGGGTACGCCGGCCGGTGTCAGGTCGTAGTAACCCACCGGTTGCATGCCCATCACCGCGAACAGGCGAGCGAGGGTCGCCAGTTCATCGGCCGTACCGACGCGGATCGCGCCGTGACGCTCCAGGTCCAGGCGCTCGATTTCCCCGGTGCTCGTGAGCTGCTGCAGGACCTGCCGATCGCTGTCGAGCACGTGACGGTTGGTCTGCTCCACCAGCTCCATCAGCGCGCCATACAACGGCACTTCCTCGCGGTACATGTCGGACATCGCTTTGGAGAAGCGTTGGCGGATCAGGTCAGGGCTGACGAAGTTCGGCTGGTTCATGAACAGGATTCCTGGCGCGGTGACGTAAAGGATGGACGAAAGATCGCAGCCTTCAGCGACGCCGACAAACGAAGTTTCTGACGAACTTCATTCTGCAAAGTCATGGATGCCTAGTGCAGTCGTTGATCCTGTGGGCTCTCCGATCGCAGTGATGCCAAAAACTCGCGATACAGGCGCGCCGAACCGGTCGGCGCCTCCACCATGGGCATGTGCCCGATGGCGTCCCAGATATGCACCCGCAGGTCGGCGATACCCTTGCTCCACACCGCCACGCTGCTGACATCGATCAGCCGGTCCTTGCGCCCCCACAGCAACAGCGCCGGGGCCATGATGTCGGGCAGGTGCGGCTCCATCGGCGGGCTGGCGCGGAAATCGCGGAAGATTTCTTCCAGCTCGTCGCGGGACTGTTCATAGCGCTGGGCCACGGCATCGAGCACCAGTTTGGGTACCCAGGGCGGCGAAGCCATGGTCATGGCGTAGAAACGCTTGAACTCTTCGCGCGAGTGAATCAGGAAGGGATTGTGGCCCTTGGCCAGATGCCGCTCCAGGTCGCTGGGTTCGGGCGCGGTGACCCCGGCCGGGTCGATCAGCGCCACGGACACGATGCGTTCCGGGTAATTGGCCGCGAGCCATGCCGCCATGTAGCCGCCCATGGA
The DNA here is from genome assembly GCF_054668285.1 of Pseudomonas sp. S2_H10. NCBI lineage: Bacteria > Pseudomonadati > Pseudomonadota > Gammaproteobacteria > Pseudomonadales > Pseudomonadaceae > Pseudomonas > Pseudomonas sp. S2_H10. The sequence goes on along the minus strand of NZ_CP162754.1, from coordinate 1,211,931 downwards.
ATTGCCGATGACATGGACTTTCTCGACGCCGCACACGTCCAGCAGCTGGATCATGCGCTTGGCCTGCAACGGGATGTCGTAGCCGCCACCGGCCTTGAAGCCGGTTTCGCCATGGCCGGCGATGTCCGGGATGATCACCCGATGGCTGCCGACAAAATGCCGGGCGAAACGCAGCCAGAGATTCTTGTCGGCGCTGAAGCCATGCAGCATCAGCACACTGCTGGTGGCTTCGTAGGGCCCGCCTTGCCAGGTCGAGACGGTCATCTCGGGGATGGGCACGACGATTTTGTGCAGCCGGTACAGCTTGGCCTCGGCCGCCATGTTCAGGTCATAGAGCCAGTAGCCGACGGCCGGGTAGGTCAGCCAGCTCCAGGCGACGAAAACTGCGAGAACGACGAACAACAAAAGCATCACGCGTCTCCCTTCTATCTGTTCAGGACAAAATGTGATCGGCGGGTTTCAGCGCTCGGGTCAAGCGATGAAAGCTGAAACTGAACCCCGGAAACATCGCAATCACATGACCGCTCTTGCTTTGATACCAACTGTGGCAACCACCGGACTTCCACACGGTACGTTCCATTTCCCGGTGGATCATTTCAGTGTAGGTACGTTCCGCTTCATGGCGAACTTCGATGCTGCGCAAACCTTGAGTCTGCAAGGTGCGAATGCAGTCGAGGATGTAATTCATCTGCGATTCGATGATGAACAGCGCCGAGGTGTGGCCGATGCCGGTGTTCGGCCCGGTGACGATGAACAGGTTGGGAAAGTCGGGCAGGGCGGTGCCGAGGTAGGCCCGCGGGTATTGTGCCCAGACTTCCCTGAGACGGGTGCCGTTCCTGCCCGTCACCGGGTAGGAAATCACCCCGTCGGTGGCGTCGTAGCCGGTGGACCAGACGATCAGGTCCAGGTCGATGTGTTGGCCGTCGAGGGTGACGATGCCGGTTTCGTCGATGGACGCGATGCCCTGCTCGCGGCTGTGCAATGTCACGTTGCGGCGGGCCAGTGCCGGGTACAGCGTGCTGGACAGGATCACCCGTTTGCAGCCGATGGTGTAGTCCGGCGTGAGCTTGCGCCGCAGCTCGGCGTCCGGCACCTGGCGCTTGAGAAAACGCAGGGCCTGGCGCTGGACCATCTGCACCGCCGGCTTCGAATACTTGAAGGCGATCACCCGGGTTTCGAACTGCCAGTAGATGCCCCAGCGCAGCAGCTTGTAGGCCGGCTTGAGCCCCAGCAGCCAGCGCTGGAAGCGGCCAAAGCGGCGATCAGTCCGGGGCAGCACCCAGTGCGGCGTGCGCTGGAACACATGCAAGTGCCCGACATCCGCGGCAATCGCCGGAATCACCTGGGCCGCGCTGGCGCCGCTGCCGACGATGGCCACGCGTTTGTGCCGGTAGTCATAGCCGTGATCCCAGTTGTTGGTGTGGAACGTCTTTCCGCCAAAGCGTTCCTGTCCCTCGAAGTGCGGCACCACCGGCTGGCTCAGCGGCCCGGTCGCATTTATCAGGAACTGCGCGCTGAACGTGCCCTTGCCGGCGGTGTATACGGTCCAGCGCTTGGCGGTGTCGTCCCATTCGATGCGCTTGACATTCGCGTCCAGCTCCACCTTGTCGCGCAGGCCGAAGTGTTCCACCACGTGGCGGGTGTAGCGGTGCAGTTCGGCCTGTTCGGCGAACATTTGCGTCCAGCGATACGGGGCGAAAGACAAGGAGTACAACGGCGAGGGAACGTCGACTGCCGCGCCGGGGTAGGTGTTCTGGCACCAGGTGCCGCCGAAGAAATCCCGGCGTTCGAGCAGGCGGAAATCGTCGATGCCGGCCTTGAGCAAATTGATTGCAGCACATTGGCCGCCAAACCCGCTGCCGATGATCAATACTTGAAAGGTCTGCATGGGCCTCCTCTTATGGTCATCGATCAACCCCTTCTTTCATGTATAGCCGTTTCTGGAGACGAGGCTTTTGCTTTTATGCACGCGTGATGTCGCGATATTCAGCCCGCCAGCCGGTGATGGCTATTTAAGATCGCCCTGATAGACTCCAACGCAAAGGCTCAGGCTGTAATCGCATTTCGTCGAGTGGCACAGAGGCCCTATGGTAAAGACGGGAGGAAAAGGATTTTCATTGGCCAAGAGGCTCTATACATCGCGAATCCTCGGGGTGGCCCTGGGATTGGTGTGCGTGAGCGCGGCGATGTATCCACTCGATCCGGCGCCATGGGTCTGGGGATTCATGTGGTTCAACGGCCTGATCTGGCCGCACCTGGCGTATCAATTGGCGCGCCGGGCGAAAAAGCCTTATCACGCCGAACACCGCAATCTGTTGCTCGATGCCTTTCTCGGCGGCTTCTGGATTGCCGCGATGCATTTCAATCCGCTGCCCAGTGCGACCACCATTTCCATGATGGCCATGAACAACGTGGCCATCGGCGGCATGCGCTTCCTGTTGGCCGGGACGGCCGCGCAATTGCTGGGCGTCGGTGTCGGTCTACAGCTTTTCGCCCCGGCATTCATTCCCGCCACCAGCCCGCTGCAGCTCTATGCCTGTTTGCCCTTGCTGTGCCTGTACCCGTTGGCGCTGGGCTGGATCTGCTTTCGCCAGGCCCATACCCTCGGCCGTCAGAAACGTGAACTGCTGGCACTGAGCCGCACCGACAGCCTGACGGGCCTGCTCAACCATGGCACCTGGAAAGACCAGCTGGAGGTCGAGTTCCAGCGTTGCAAGCGCCAACAGAAAGGCGGGGCGATCGCCCTGATCGACATCGACCATTTCAAGGCCATCAACGACACCTACGGCCATGTTGCCGGCGATATCGTCTTGCGTCAGCTGAGCAAAATGCTCAAGCAGAACCTGCGCGCGACCGATGTGGCAGGGCGCTACGGCGGTGACGAGTTCTGCGTGATCCTGCCGGACCTGCCCCTGAACCGCGCCGCCGTGGTCATGGATGCACTGCGTGATCGCTTCGCCACCTTGGGTTACGAGCAGAATCCGGCGCTCAAAGTCAGCCTGAGCATTGGCCTGGCCTCATTCAACCCGGCCCACACCGATGCGACGCTTTGGCTCAACGACGCCGATCATGCGCTATACGAAGCCAAGACCACCGGGCGCAACCGGGTGATCTGTTGCGGCAATGGCAAACCCCGTCGCGAACTGTTCGGCTCGGTGTGACCGGCCACAGCAAAACCTGTGGGAGCGAGCTTGCTCCGGGCGGCGTTCCGACGATGGCTGAGTGTCAGATGGCAGGGATGTTGGCTGTGAAGGCCCCATCGCAAGCAAGCTCGCTCCCACAGTGGATTTGCGGTGAACGCCTCATTTGCGCTTACCCGCGATCAATTGTGGGAGCGAGCTTGCTCGCGATGGCTGAGTATCAGGCGACATGGATGTTGGCTGTGAAGGCCTCATCGTCGGAACGCCGCCCGGAGCAAGTTCGCTCCCACAGTGGGTTTGCGGTGAACGCCTCATTTGCGCTTACCCGCGATCCATTGTGGGAGCGAGCCTGCTCGCGATGGCGGAGTGTCAGTTTAAACCATCACTCCTTCACGCTCATGAATTCTTCCGCGTAGCGGATGTATTCCTCCGGCTGCGTGTAGGTGTGGGTCAGCTCGGTCGCGCTCAGGTCCGACGTCTGGGTGAGGATCTGGCGTTGCTCGCGCAGGCTGTCGTAGGTCGCCTTGATCGCGGCGAAGTACGCGCCATGGCCGTCGATGGTCACGCGCACGCCCAGTTCGGCCAGGCGCTTGTCGTCACGCAGCAGCGGGTTGCCGTAGGTCACCAGCATCAGCGGCACGCTCAGGTGCTCGGCGATCTGCTCCAGATGGTCGAAGTCCTTGACGCCCACCATGCAGATGCCGTCGGCGCCGGCTTGCTGGTATTGGCGGGTGCGGCTGATGATTTCCTGCACCGGCAGAATCCCCGCGTGGGTGCGGGCGATGATCGCCATTTCCTTGTCGCAGCGGGCCTCGAGTGCCGCGCGGATCTTGCCGACGCCTTCGGCGACCGTGATCAGGTCGGTGGATTTACGGCCGAACTGCGCGGGCAGCAGGGTGTCTTCGATGGTCAGCGCGGCGACGCCGGCGCGTTCCAGTTCGACGATGGTGCGCATGACGTTGAGCGCGTTGCCGTAGCCGTGGTCGGCGTCGGCGATCACCGGCAACTGGGCGACACGGCCGATGCGCGTGGCCTGTTCGGCGAATTCGCTGAGGGTGATCAGGGCAAAGTCGGGAGCGCCCAGCACTTGCAGCGAGGCGACCGAACCGCCAAGGATCCCGACTTCGAAGCCCAGGTCGGCGGCGATGCGCGCCGACATCGGGTCGAACACCGAGGCCGTGTGATAGCACGCGTCAGAAGCGAACAGTTGGCGAAAATTGCGGCGCAAATCTTGATGGGAAAGCCTGGACATATGAGTTCCACCAATGGAATGGAAGGGCTTGAGCAAAAGTGTCAACGCCGAAGAAATAAAAGGCTATCACGCGCGCAGCGGGAGAATGATGACGAATTTGCTGGGTCAGGCCGATTGACGTCGCAACAATGGACCTGCCAGGTCACGCTGCCACGGCCTGTTGCCGCTGATTGAGCAGCGTCACGGCGCGCACCAGGTCGCCGGGTTGCAGCTGCAAGCGCTTGGCGGTCAGGCGATCGACCACCAGGCAGTTGCCCACCTGTCGGGCCGGGGCACAGGTAATGCGGCAGTTTTCCAGGCGGCGATTGTGAATCAGCCAGAGCGGATCGTCAGCGTCCGCCGAGCCAATGGCCAGTAGCAGCGCCTGGCTGTCGCGCACGGTGCGGATATCGCTGACCGGGGCTTCAATGACCGGCCCGCCGTCGAAGATATCGATGTAGCCCTGATGGGCAAAACCTTCGGCGCTGAGGATTTTCCGGGCCGGTTCGGTATTGGGGTGGGCCTTGCCGATCACCGCCTGCGCCTGTTCGGTCAGCAGGCAGGTGTACAGCGGCTGGCGCGGCATCAGTTCGGCGATGAAGGATTTGCTGCCCAGCCCGGACAAGTGATCGGCGTGGCAAAAGTCCATCTTGTAAAAATGCCGGCCGAGGCTGTCCCAGAACGGCGAGCCACCTCGTTCGTCGGCACTGCCGCGCAGTTCGGCAATGAGCCGGCTGCCGAACAGCTGGGTAAACTCGGCCACAAACAACAAGCGCCCGAGGGAGAGCAAACGGCCATTGCTGCCCTGGCGCTGATCGGGGCGCAGGTACAACGAGCAGACTTCCGATTGCCCGGTCAATTCATTGCTCGGGAACAGGGTCTGGATCTGGCGCTGGATACCCAGGTTCGCGCAAGCGCTGACCGTCAGGCCCACCCGGTAGTTGTACCAGGGCTCGCGCAGGCCGACGCCACCCTTGAGGGCGCTGACGCCCACCACTTGCTGGTCATCGTCCTCGAGTACGAACAGATAATCGGCATCGGCCCGATCGACCTGTCCGGCGAAGGCGCGTTGGGCCCAGCGGATCCGGTAGGCCAGGCGTTCCTCGTCGGCCGGCAGGCTGGTGAGTCCGGGACTGGCCTGACGTGCCAGCGTGAACAAGGCGGGCAGGTCGGTGATCTGGACCGGACGGACAATCATGCGGCTGTTCCTTGTTCGCGCGTGTTCGGGCGTTGGCGTTGACGGCAGCGTGCATTCACAGGGCGATCAGCCTGATCGGGCTGCCGTCGGTGACCTTCAGCGCCTTGCACATGACTGCGTCCAGGGTCACCGGTTGCCCGGCGATGTAATCAAGATCGGCGACGATGGCCCGATAATCCTCCAGGCACTCGTTGCTCACCAGATAGCTGCCCCGGGCATCGATCACCGCGCCAGTGCGCGTGACGGCGCACTGGCTGTGGGCGATTGAACGAATGGCCGATGTGCGTGCATACAGCGTCGGCCCGCCATCGAACAGGTCGATGTAGCTGTTGGTTTCGAAGCCTTCACGTTCAAGGATGTCGAAGGCTTCCTGGCCGTCGGGGTGGATGCTGCCGATGCAGTCCTGTGCCGCCTGCGGCAGCATCGGCACGTAGATCGGATACTGCGGCATCAGTTCGGCGAGAAAGGTGCGGCTCTGCAGGCCGCACAGCCGTTCGGCCTCGACGTAGGGCAGGTCGAAGAAATGCTTGCCCACGGCATCCCAAAAGGGTGAGTGGCCTTCATCACTGCTGTAGCCGACGATCTCGGTGATCAGTGTTTCGGAAAAGCGCCGGGCGTGGGCGGCGATGAACAACAGGCGCGCCCGCGACAGCAGTTCGGAATGCGCGCTGCGTACATGCGCGGCATCGATATGGAAACCGCGCAGCAGGGTATGGCCGTTGAGGTCGTGGCACAACGACAAGGCCGGTACACCGTGCTCGATGTTCAGTTCCCTGGAGGCACTGGTGAAGTGGCGGTTGCGCAGGCTGTAGAACGGCTCGCTGTGCCCGGCCGTGGCGAGGATCTCCGAACATCCGACCAGTTGTTGCGTGGTCAGGTCTTCGAGCACAAAAAAATAGTTTTCCGGGCCATGGGCCTCGACGTTCTTCTCGAACGAGGCTCGGGAGTCGAGGATTTTTTCGCGCAACCGTTCGCTGTCGTCGGGCAGGGAGGTGACGCCCACGAGGCTTTCACGAGCGAGCTTCTGCAACTGGGGCAGGTCGGCTGACTCGACTGGACGCAAGACCAGCATGGAGACACTCCTGTATCAAACGATCCGGCGTTTTGTGCCGGACCTGACTATCACTGTCGGTTTTTTCCACACATGAATCGGTGGTCGTCTGATCGTTGCCAGGCGCCATTCTTTTTCTATTCAGATGCTGCTTGTGCTGGACCGCATTAAACGGGGAGCGGACGGTTCGGCCGAAGGCGATGCCTGGCCAGGTGCATTGATCGGGTGTTGGGGAAAGGGCATCCGGGCTCCTGCTGGATGAGTGTGGTACATGCTTCAACAATCCGTTGAAAGAAGTATTTAATTATCGCGCACTGCCTGTCTAGTGAATTTTTGCGAGCTTGGGACGTGCCCAAAAATGGGGCGAAAGGTCTACGGAAAGGGCCTACGCCGATCTCGCAAAAGCGTGTAGGTCATTGCCCGGTTTGCCGTCAGCGATATCAGAAAATCTACCGGGAAACTAAACGCCCCCGGACCCTGCTTTCTTGCGGCACAATTGCGTCATGGCGTTCACCTGACGCTGTCGTTCCTTTCCATTCATAGAGTGATTGCCGGTGCAGGCGACCCGTTTAACCCTGATTTGCCACGCTCGAACCGTCGCCTGGAAATTGGCGCGCTTTGCATTGGACGAACCTCTGGAAATGGATTGGCAAGCGCTCAGGCTTTCCCGTTGCAAGCAGTTCAAGGGGACTCCACGGCTTGTTTGTGGTCCGGAGTTGCGCACCCGGCAAACCGCCGAACTGTTCGGCAGCGCGCCGCAGATTGTCGATGCGCTGAAGGACTGCGACTTCGGACGATGGGCCGGTGTGCGCATCAACGAGCTGCAAAAGACCCAGGCCGAGGAGCTCCAGCATTGGATGGCGGATCCGGCTTCGGCACCCCACGGTGGCGAGTCGGTGCTGCAACTCGAGGAACGGCTGGGCGCGTGGCTGACAACGTTGCAGCCGGGGCACACCGTTGCCATCACCCATCCCTTTGTCATCCGTGCCGCGCTGGCGCACGTGTTGCAGGGCGCATCGTCCAGCCTGATCGACGTCGAGCCCCTGGCAACGGTCGAGTTGAGTTTCCATGGCCGCTGGCGGCTGCGCTTGCCGGGCACCGACTTTGAGGAGCCGCTGTGATGAAAAAACTCCTGGTCATCGGCATCGGTGCCGGCAATCCCGACTACATCACGATGCAAGCGGTGAAGGCGCTGAATCGGGTCGACGTGTTTTTTCTCATGGACAAGGGCGAGAGCAAGGACAAGCTCATCGAACTGCGGCGCGAAATCTGCGAACGCTACATCACCGACCCCGCTTACCGTTTTGTCGAAGCCCACAGCCCGGAGCGCGAGCGCGGTGAGGTGGACTACAGGAGCAGTGTCGACGACTTGAACCTGGCCAGGCAGCAGACCTTCGAACGGCTGATCAACGAGGAACTGTCCGACGGCCAGTGTGGTGGTTTTCTGGTATGGGGCGACCCCGCGCTGTACGACAGCACCCTTCGCATTCTTCAGGCGATCCAGGCCTCGGGCGCCTGCGCGTTCGAGTTCGAGGTCATCCCCGGCATTACCAGCGTGCAGGCCTTGGCGGCACAACACAAGGTGCCGCTCAACCAGATCGGCCGTTCCGTTGAAATCACCACGGGCCGGCGTCTGGCGGCGGGGCAGGTGAGCGATGCCGACAGCCTGGTGGTGATGCTCGATGCGCAGGATGCCTACCGTCAGGTGGTGGATCAGGACACCGAGATTTACTGGGGGGCCTACCTGGGGACGGCGGATGAAATCCTCATCAGCGGCAAGCTCGGGGATGTGGCGGATGACATCGAACAGGTGCGCAAGGCGGCGCGGCTGGCCAATGGCTGGATCATGGATACCTACCTGCTGCGCAAGCCTTGATCAATCGGTGACCGGGCTGACGCCATCGCTGGCAAGCCAGCTCCCACAGGGCTTACGCGAACCCTGTGGGAGCTGGCTTGCCAGCGAAGAGGCCCATGAGAGCGCCTCAAAAACCAGCAGGGGCACCACGCCCGAACCGCTCCCGATACACCGAAGGCGGCACCCCGACCACCGTGCGAAACGCCACCCGAAAACTTTCCACCGAGCGATAACCGCAACGTTCGGCAATCTGCTCGGTGTTCTGGTCGCTGCTTTCCAGCAGTTCACGTGCGCGGCCCAAACGTTCGTGTTGCAACCAGGTTTTCGGTGACTGTCCGCTGGCTTCGCTGAAGCGGCGCAGGAAGGTGCGTTCGCTCATGGCGGCTTCGCTGGCCAGGTCGCGCACCTCCAGCGGTTCGTGCAAACGCTCGCGTGCCCACTGCATGACGCGCGACAGATCGCTGCGCGGTGTGGGGCTGACCGGCGTCGGAATGAACTGCGCCTGGCCTCCGCTGCGTTGCGGTGACATGACCAGGCGCCGGGCCACGCAATTGGCCACCTGCGTACCGAAATCCCGCGCCACCAGATGCAGGCAGGCATCGATGCCGGCCGCGCTGCCGGCGGAGGTGATCAATTGGCCGGAATCGACATACAGCACGTCCGGGTCCACCAGGATCCCGGGAAACCGCTCGGCCAGTTCCGAGGTGTAGCGCCAGTGCGTGGTCGCACCGCGCCCGTCGAGCAAGCCGGTGGCGGCGAGGACGAAAACACCGGAGCAGATCGACAGCAACCGCGCGCCCCGCGCATGGGCCTGGCGCAGGGCGGCGATCAGTTCTGCCGGCACCGTGGCGCTGCGGTCGCGCCAGCCGGGAATGATGATGGTGCGGGCATCGGCGAGCAATTCCATGCCGCCGTCGGCCAGTACCTGGATGCCGCCCATGGCGCGCATCGGGCCTTGATCGACGGCGACGATACGATGCTCGTACCACGGGAAATCGAACTCGGGGCGTGGCAGGCCGAAGATCTCCACGGCAATGCCGAACTCGAACGTACAGAGGCCGTCGTAGGCCAGAATCGCGACGGTGCCTGGTGTGGGCTGCATTTGGCGGAAAGTTCCCGGTGAGTGTCTTGTGCGCCACTTTAGCCGCAAGTGGCTGGCGGATAAAGTCTTCCTACACCCACCGATACCTTGGAGTACACAGCATGACCAGTCTGGTTCGCGAAATTCCCGCCGCCCCATCGGCCATTGCCCTGATGCATTTCAGCAACCGCCTGACGTTCGAAACCGATTGTTCCGACGTCCACGCCAGCCAGCAGAGTGGTGAAGTCGATTTCGTCCTGCTGGATGTGCGTGGCCCGCTGGCGTTCGAGCGCGGTCATGTGCCGGGAGCGCTCAACATCCCAGGGCGTTTGCTGACCGCCGAAGGTCTGGCCGGTTATCCGAAAAACAGCCTGTTCGTGGTCTATTGCGCCGGGCCACATTGCAACGGCGCGAACAAGGCGGCAGTGAAACTGGCGGCCCTGGGTTATCCGGTCAAGGAGATGATCGGCGGCGTGACCGGCTGGCTGGATGAAGGGTTTGAGTTGAGTGTCACCGAGCAGCGCCCGGTGAATGCTGCGATCGGATGTGAGTGCTGATCCCCTCACCACAGATATGTATTTCAGCTACAGGCCGCCGCCCACCACTCATCCAGTGTCGCCTCTAACCATGTGGCCACCGCTGCGTAATCCGCAGCATCCTGCGCCCCTCGTGGCAACGGCGACTCATCACCAAAATGCGCATTGAGCATCGCCACCGACCCGGCGTTCCACTCCGGATGAAACTGCAACCCCAACCGCGTCGGCCCGGCGCGGTACATCTGTTGGCCGCAGTGTTCGCTGCTGGCCAGCAGTTGCGCGGCAGGCGGCAGGTCGATGGCATCTTCGTGCCACTCCAGGACCTTCAGCGTTTGCCCACCGATGAAGTTCACCCTGGTCCAGCCGGTTTCGCTGCGGTCCATGCGCCGCACATTGCCGCCCAGGCTCAACGCCAGCAATTGTGCCCCCAGGCAGATGGCGAACACGGCGCCACCTTGATCGAGGGTACCTTTGAGCCATTGCCGTTCGGCCTCCAGCCAGGCCGGGCCGGCATTGGATTCGTAAGGCCCGCCCAGCAGGATCACCGGATCGGCGCTGACGGGCGGCAACTGGCCCAGGTCGGCGCGAAACACCTTCAGCGTCAGCCCTCGGGATTCAGCCCAGACGGCGATCGCGCCCGGTCCCTCGGCGGGGTGGTGCTGGATCAGGTTCAACGTGGGCATCGGGCGAGTCTCGATGGGACGAATGGGGGCTCAATGTGCCGTAAATCACCCGGTATCGCCAGCCGAAAGACCTGTAGGCCGGGTCTGCAGGCGCGCCTTGTCTGACAGACTTTGCACCGTCATGGCGCGTTCACCGCACTGCCTCTCTCCCGGCGCCACTTTTCTATAAATATTTGTCGCCTCGACGTAATTTGCCCTCCTGTAGCCGCTCTAGACTGCCGGCCACTTCGGTTTGCGCCCACGAGGCGAGGACCGAACGCTGCCAATCGAAGCTGCCAATAAAAGCCTCCGCACACAGGAGTTATAAATGAAGAAGCTAGTGATGTTCGGTGCCCTGGCACTGTCGATGTTGTCCCTGACCGCCGTGGCTGAAGACGCCAAGCCGATCCGCATCGGTATCGAAGCCGGCTACCCGCCATTCTCGATGAAGACCCCAGACGGCAAACTCACCGGTTTCGACGTGGATATCGGCGACGCGCTGTGCGAGCAGATGAAGGTCAAGTGCACCTGGGTCGAGCAAGAGTTCGACGGCCTGATCCCTGCGCTGAAGGTCAAGAAAATCGACGCCATCCTGTCGTCCATGACCATCACTGACGACCGCAAGAAGAACGTCGATTTCACCATCAAGTACTACCACACCCCGGCACGCTTCGTGATGAAGGAAGGCACCGACGTCAAGGACCCGCTGACCGAGCTCAAGGGCAAGAAAGTCGGTGTCCTGCGCGCCAGTACCCACGACCGCTTCGCCACTGAAGTGCTGCAACCGGCGGGGATTGTCCTGGTGCGCTACGGCTCCCAGCAGGAAGCCAACCTGGACATGGTCTCCGGCCGCATTGACGCGCTGTTGGCCGACTCGGTCAACCTGGACGACGGTTTCCTGAAAACCGACGCCGGCAAGGGTTTCGCTTTCGTCGGCCCTGAGTACAACGATCCGAAATACTTCGGTGGCGGCGCCGGCATTGCCGTGCGCAAGGGCGATACCGCCCTGGCCGAGCAATTCAACAAAGCCATCACTGACATCCGCGCCAACGGCAAGTACAAGCAAGTGCAGGACAAGTACTTCAAGTTTGACGTTTACGGCGAGTAAGCGAGCCGTTCGGAAAAGTGGCAACCGTCAGACGCGGTTGCCATTTTTTTTGTGCATTTTCTAATGTAAGGAGATCTTTGTGGGAGCGAGCTTGCTCGCGATAGCGGTCCTTCAGTCGAATAATGTTGTACTGACCCACCGCTATCGCGAGCAAGCTCGCTCCCACAGGTGATCTCGCCGTTCTGACTTCCGGAGTTCCCCATGCAACGCATCGACCACCCATTGCCCTGGAGCCACCTGGGCACCGAACGCAGCCTCAGCGTATTTCGTTATGGCGCGGGCGCCCGCAAGGTCTACATCCAGGCCAGCCTGCACGCCGATGAACTGCCGGGCATGCGCACGGCCTGGGAGTTGAAGAAGCGCCTGGCCGAACTTGAACAACAGGGACAGTTGAGCGGTGTGATCGAACTGGTACCGGTGGCCAATCCCATTGGCCTTGACCAGCACCTGCAAGGCAGCCACATGGGGCGTTTCGAACTGGGCAGCGGCAAGAACTTCAACCGCTCGTTCGTCGAACTCAGTGCGCCGGTGGCCGAGCGGGTCGGTGATCGCCTCGGCAGCGATGCCCAGGCCAACATCGCGCTGATTCGCCAGACCATGGGCCAGGTCCTCGACGACTTGCCGGCCGCGACCTCGCAGCTCGAAGCGATGCACCGCCTGTTGCTGCGCCATGCCTGCGACGCCGACATCACCCTCGATCTGCATTGCGATTTCGAAGCGGCGATCCACATCTACGCCTTGCCGCAGCACTGGCCGCAATGGCAATCCCTGGCGGCGCGCCTGAAGGCCGGCGTGGCGTTGTTGTGTGAAGATTCCGGTGGCAGCTCGTTCGATGAATCCTGTTCATCGCCATGGTTGCGCCTGGCGAGGATGTTTCCGGCGGCGGCGATTCCACCGGCCAACCTGGCAACCACGCTGGAGCTGGGCAGCATGGGCGACACCCGCGTCGACCAGGCCCAGGCCAATTGCGAGGCCATTCTCGGCTTCCTCGCCGAGCAGGGTTTCATCTCCGGCACCTGGCCGGCGGCACCGGCCGACTGCTGCGAAGGCATGCCGTTCGAAGGCACCCAATACCTGTTCGCCCCGCATCACGGCGTGGTCAGTTTCCTGCGCGAGGCCGGGGAGTGGGTGGAGAAGGGCGATGCGCTGTTCGAGGTGGTCGACCCGTTGAACGACAAGGTCACCACCGTGCGGGCGGGTACCAGTGGCGTGCTGTTCGCCATCGACCGTGGGCGCTACACCCAGCCGGGAACCTGGCAGGCGAAGGTTGCCGGGCGCGAGCCGATTCGGGTGGGCAAGTTGATCAACGACTGAGCCGGGGATCCATATCGTCTGTTCGGGCCTCATCGCTGGCAAGCCAGCTCCCACAAGGGCCGAGTGAACCTTGTGGGAGCGGGCTTGCCCGCGATGACGGCATAAGCCACACCCGAGATGTTCCTGTCTGATTCACAATGTTAGGCTCTTCCCCGAATCCTGCATTCAGTGAAGGAAGACCCATGTTGAAGATTCTCGCGCTGCTCACGCTCCTGGCATCCACCGCCGTCCACGCCCAAACCCCGCTGCAAACCGACCTGCCGCTCAAGTACCTGGAGCAGGCCAACGCCGATTCGAACCATCAACCCCTGGTGATTTTCCTCCACGGCTACGGCAGTAACGAGCAGGACCTGTTCGGCATCAAGGATGACTTGCCCGCGACTTACACCTACCTGTCGGTGCGGGCACCTTTGGTGATGGAGGCGGGCAGCTATCAGTGGTTCCGCAAGAAGGGCGAAGGGGCCTACAACGGCGAGACCGATGATCTGAAGTCCAGCGGCCAGGTGCTGCTGGATTTTGTCGCACAGGCCACGAAGAAATATCACACCGAACCCGAGAAGGTGTTCCTGGTGGGCTTCAGCCAGGGCGCGATCATGTCCTACGAAGTGGGCCTGCGACATCCCGAAGCACTGGGCGGGATCGCCGCGTTGAGCGGGCGGATTCTGCCGGTGCTCAAGGCCGAACTGAAACCGGATGAAAAGCGCCAGTCGCTGGCGATTTTCATCGGTCATGGTGAGCAGGACAAACGCCTGCCATTCAGCGACGGTAGCGAAGCCAACAGCCTGTTGCAGAGCGTGTCACTCGAGCCCGAGTTTCACGCCTATCCCGGTGTCGGCCACAACATCAGCGCCGAGGAGATCCAGGACTTGAGCGCCTGGTTGCAGCGACTCAACCCCTGAGCCTTATTTGCCGCTGACGATCTGTTTGATCAGGGTTTCATGGGCCGCCATGTCGCCGGGACGGGAAATCACCTGGACCACCGCCATGCGCGTGCCGGATGCCGCCATCAGCGTGGTGGTGAGGGTCATGCCACCGCCCTGGGTGGCGGTGCCGTCGACCTGGCGCAGGCCCAGCCCGGTGGGCCTGGTCAGGGATTTCTCGCTGAGCTTGTTGTAGTCAGGCAGGGATTTTTGTTGCGCCGTATCGAAGTCGGCCACGGTGCCGTCGAGGAACTCGCCGTCGTTGTCCTTGACGCTGACACCTTTGGGCAGGTTGTTTTCAGCGGCGATCACCACGGTCTTGGTCGTCGCATTGCTGTACAGGGTGCCGCTGGCGCCGTCAGGGCTGGCGGGCAGCGGGCTGGCGCTGAAACCCTTGGGCAGGTTGAAGGTGAACTTGCCGCCGAGCATCGAGACTTTTTGCGCCGGCGCATCGCTGGAAACGGCCGTGGCGGCCTGCGCATTCAAAGCCCCCAGGCTGGTAGCCGCAACCAACAGCAGGACAAGGGCTTTGTGACTCAACAATGACATCGGAATCTCCAGGGAAGAACGCGCGGGGGCGCGATCATCCCATGGAGGTTGTGATGGATTCCAGCGTGGCCTAACGAGCGGTCACTGAGTTTTGCGGGAACAGGTTGCGACGGGTTTCTTCGTCGAATTCGGCCTTGAGCACCAGTTGCTCTTTCAGGCCGTGGGCGCGTTGGGCCGCCGGGCGGGCGCTGATTTCATCAAACAGGCGCTTGACGTTCGGGTAGGCCGCCAGGCCGTTTTCGCCGAGGATGTACGGCGCGTAGTTGGCCCAGCCCCACAGTGCGATGTCGGCGATGCTGTAGGTTTCGCCGGCCAGGTACTGATGCTTGGCCAGGCGCTCGTCGAGGATGCGGTAGTGGCGCTCGACTTCCTTGAGGTAACGGTTTTTCGCGTAGGGCAGATCTTCCGGTGCATGGTGCAGGAAGTGCACCGCCTGGCCGGAGAACGGCGACAGGCCGGTGCCGATGAACATCAACCACGAGAGCATCTCGGCCTGGCCGGCGGCGGACGTCGGCACGAAGCGCTGATGTTTTTGCGCCAGGTGCAGCAGGATCGCCTGGGAATCGAACACGGTGGCATCGCCATCCACCAGCGCGGGGACCTTGGCGTTCGGGTTGATCGCCAGGAAGGCCGGTTGGTGTTGCTCGCCCTTGAAGGTGTCGACGCCGATCAATTCGTAGGGCGTTTGCAGCTCTTCGAGCAGCAGGGCAACTTTCATCGGGTTCGGCGAAGGGTGGAAAAAGAATTTCATGTTGTAGGCCTCAGTCGGGTAGGGGTTGGAACTGAGGCTGATGTTGAAGCAAACCCGTTCGATTGACGTGCAAGCTAGTTGTTCTACTCGTGCGAAATGATCGAACGGGTTGCCGGGGCTTTTTCCGGCGCCTGCGCAGTGGCAATCACCGCGCCGGCGATGATCAGCAGCGCCGGCACGATCAGGATCGGGCTGGCGTGGCCATGGCCGACGACGATCAGCAGCAAGGTCGAAATCAGCGGCGCCAGATAGGACAACGCCCCCAGCGTCGCCAGGTTGCCATGCTTTGTGGCGTGGTCCCAGGCGAAAAACGCCAGGCCGGCCGGGCCCAGGCCGAGGACGACAATCGCCGCCCATTGTTTGAAATCGGGCCACACCGTGGTTTCGAAGGCCAGGTGACAGACCAGCCCGGCGGCGGCCGACATGCCGCAGATTCCGCCGATGATGCTGCTCGGCACCGCACTGAAACGACGGTTGAACACCGAGTAGCCTGCCCAGATCAGCGCGCAGCCGAACGCCGCGAGGTATCCGGCGACCGGCATGGTTGCGGCCGTGTGAGTAGCGCGTTGTTGCATGATGAACGCCGTACCCGCCAGGCCCAGTACCGCGCCGAGCACCTGGCGCTTGTGCAGTTTTTCTCCGGCGGCGAAGGCCGACAGCAGCACCAGCATCAACGGCCACAGGTAATTGATCAGGCTGGCTTCGGCGGCAGGCGCGACCTTGAGCGCGAAGAAGTACAGCGCGTGATAAACGAAAATGCCGATGAACCCGGTGGCCCACACGGCCCAGGGCTGGCGCCAGCTGCTGAACCCGGCCAGGCCGTGGCGGCCGAGGGTGATCAGGCTGGCGGCAAACGCCACGCCGAAACTCAAGGTCAGCAGTTCAAAGGGCGGGATGCCTTCGGTGAGGGTGGTCAACAACGCCAGGCAGGACCAGAGGAAGATCGCAATCACGCCCACGGCGGTCGCCGAACGGGCATTGCGCAAGCGTGATGCAGTCATGTCTGTTCCTTCAGCGCGTAGAGGCGGGCAACATCCTGGCCCGATGACATCATGCAGCTTAGCGTTTGATCGCCGTTCCTCCAGTGTCCGTCGTCGGGCCGACCGGCCGCGCCAGCAAGCGTTTGGTCACGCCCAGCATGGCCACCGATACCGCGACGCCCAGGACAAACGCATTCATGCCCATGGTCGGCAGTGCCAGGGCCAGCACCAGGCAGAACGCGGCGAACGAGTACATGCCGGTGGCGGTGGCGCGCAGCAACGCGGCGGTGAAGGCCGGGCCACGGGTTTGCTGGGAGAACACCGCCATCACGCTGCCCAATACCGGGAACACCGCCAACAGGCCGCTCCAGCGGTCGCCGACGGTGCTGGCCAGCAGCGTCACGACCAGGGTGAGCAGGGCACCGGCCAGCATGCGCAGCAGGAGCTTGTCGGATTTCGGCGCCGGGCCACTGAGCACCGGTTGCACGGCAGGGAACAGCCAGGGCGCGGCGAGCAGCGCGGTCGCAGCGGCGCACAGTGAAAACACCAGGGATGGCGGGATCAGCGACAGGGCAACCGCCGCCACCGCCCAGACCGACAGCGAGACCAGCAACGCCAGCGGCCATCCGGCCCGTTGTGCGACCTGGGCGTAGGTCACGCAAAACGCAATCATCGCGAACATGGCCGACAGCGCGGCGGTGGCCGATTGCGCGGCGAACGCCTGGCCTTGTTCCAAGGCGAGGAACAACAGGATCGGCCCGACCACCACCGGCAACCCCGACAACCAACCGGCCACGCTCGGCCCCCAGCGTTTGCCGGCCAGGGAAATCAGGAGCAGGAAGCCTGGGATGACCAGTAGTTTGAGGATCAACACGCGCACGTCTCCGACCTGTGTGGGGTGGCAACGGTAACATCGCATTGGTTGGATTGCTTCATGTGCATGTAGATTTTGTATACAAAAAAGGTTCTTCCTGCAGCCCCGGGAAACACCGATAACGCAATCCCTGTAGGAGCCGGCTTGCTGGCGATGGACTCCAATGCGCCGCGTTTTATCCGGTTTTACGCGTTATCGTTAACGACCATCGCTGGCAAGCCAGCTCCTACAAGGAGCCGCGTTGGCGATGGACCCAGGTGTGGCGTGTTTAACCGGTTCACACGTGCTATCCCTCGAAATTGTAGGAAAGAGGCTTTTGCGGCTGCTGAATTTTGCGATGATCACCACCAGCCTGCGAGTTTTCCCACCTGTTGATGGATCATCGTGTGAAATTCAGTTTTTTGCCCAAGACCGCGACTGCGCCGTTTTGCCCGCCGGAAGTGGCCGGCAGCGTCGCCGTCGACCCGCGTGCGTCGTTCTTCAAACGTGTCCTGCGCTTTGCCGGACCGGGGTTGCTGGTGTCCATCGGCTACATGGACCCGGGCAACTGGGCCACCGCCATCGAGGCCGGTTCGCGGTTCGGCTACAGCCTGCTGTTCGTGGTGCTGCTGGCGAGCCTGGCGGGGATGGTGGTGCAGTGCCTGTGTTCGCGCCTGGGCATTGCCACCGGGCGCGACCTGGCGCAATTGTGCCGGGAGCGCTACAGCACCCGCACCGCGCGCACCCAATGGTTTCTCGCGGAGATTTCCATCATCGCCACTGACCTCGCCGAGGTACTGGGCTGCGCGCTGGCGTTCCATTTGTTGCTCGGTTGCTCGCTGACCTTCGGCATCGCCCTGACGGCGTTCGATACCTTGCTGGTGCTGGCTTTGCAGAACCGGGGTTTTCGCCGGCTCGAAGCGATCATGCTGGTGCTGGTCGGGACCATTGGCCTGTGCTTTTTTGTCGAGTTGCTGCTGATCAAACCTTACTGGCCGGACGTCGCCCGCGGCTTCACGCCTTCGCTGTCGGCCATTGCCGATGCTGCGCCGTTGTACCTGGCCATCGGCATCCTCGGCGCCACAGTTATGCCGCATAACCTGTACCTGCACACCTCCATCGTGCAAACCCGGTTGATCGGCAAGGACCTGGCCAGCAAGCAGGACGCGGTCAAGCTGGCGCGCATCGACACCATCGGTTCCCTGGCGCTGGCGCTGCTGGTCAACGCGGCGATCCTGATTCTGGCGGCGGCAGCCTTCCATCAGTCCGGGCACACCGATGTGGTGGACATCCAGGATGCCTACCACTTGCTCGACCCATTGGTGGGCGGGGCCTTGGCCAGCGTGTTGTTTGGCGTGGCGTTGCTCGCTTCAGGGCAGAGTTCGACCTTCACCGGCACCATCGCCGGCCAGGTGATCATGGAAGGGTTCCTCAACCTGCGCATTCCCTGCTGGCAACGGCGCCTGCTCACCCGCGGGCTGGCGCTGATCCCGGCGTTCATCGGCGTGTGGCTGATGGGGGATGATGCGATCGGCAAGTTGCTGGTGTTGAGTCAGGTGGTGTTGAGCTTGCAGTTGCCGTTCGCGTTGTACCCGTTGATCCGCATGACCAACGATCACGCATTGATGGGGCCGCTGGTGAACCGGCTGCCGACACGGGTGCTGGCGTGGGGGTTGTTTGTGGTGATCAGTGGGGCTAATAGCTGGTTGATTCTGCAGTTTTTGGGGTGACAGGTCTGGCCCCTTCGCGAGCAGGCTCGCTCCCACAGTTGACCGCGTTCCCTTGTGGGAGCGAGCCTGCTCGCGAAGAACGATAACGCGGTTCGGCCGAAAAAAACTCAGGCAAAAAAGAACCCGGTGCGATTTGCATCGCACCGGGTGTTTTTTCAGACGGCGACGGATCTTCGTGGGTCCCCGCGCCGTCTGTTGAACGCTTTTAAGCTCGTTCGAGCGCCAGTGCCACGCCCTGACCACCACCGATACACAGGGTGGCGAGGCCTTTTTTGGCGTCGCGCTTGAGCATTTCATGCAGCAGTGTCACCAGCACGCGGCAACCCGAGGCACCGATCGGGTGACCCAGGGCGATTGCGCCGCCGTTGACGTTGACCTTGTTCAAGTCCCATTCCAGGTCCTTGGCCACCGCCAGCGATTGCGCGGCGAAGGCTTCGTTGGCTTCGATCAGGTCCAACTGGTCGATGTTCCAGCCGGCCTTGTCCAGGCAACGACGGGTGGCCGACACCGGGCCGATGCCCATGATCGCCGGGTCGACACCTGCGTTGGCGTAAGCCGCGATTTTCGCCAGTACCGGCAGGCCGAGGGCCTTGGCCTTTTCGGCGCTCATCAGGATCACGGCGGCGGCACCGTCGTTCAGCGACGAAGCGTTGCCGGCGGTCACCGAACCGTCCTTCTTGAAGGCCGGCTTGAGCTTGCCCAGTGGATTCGGCGGTGGTGCCGGCCCGTGGCTGCTCGTCGGTGGCGAAGGACAGCGGATCGCCCTTGCGCTGGGGGATCAGGATCGGGGTGATTTCATCAACGAAGCGCCCGGCTTCGATGGCGGCCACGGCTTTCTGCTGCGAGGCCGCAGCGAAGGCATCCTGCTGCTCGCGAGTCAGGCTGTACTTCTCGACCAGGTTCTCGGCGGTGATGCCCATGTGGTAATCGTTGAACGCATCCCACAGGCCATCGCTGATCATGGTGTCGACGATTTGCGCGTGACCCATGCGCAGGCCGGTGCGGGCGCCGGGCATGACGTAGTTGGCCAGGCTCATGTTCTCCTGGCCGCCGGCGATGATCACCTCGGCGTCGCCGCAACGGATCGCCTGGGCACCCAGGTGCAGGGCCTTGAGGCCCGAGCCGCAGACCTTGTTCAGGGTCATGGCCGGCACGGCGAAGGGCAGGCCGGCCTTGATCGCGGCCTGGCGCGCAGGGTTTTGCCCGGCGCCTGCGGTCAGCACCTGGCCCATGATCACTTCGTCGACTTCAGCCGGGTCCAGGCCGGTCTGCGCCAGCAGTTGGCGGATCACCGCAGCGCCCAGCTCGACGGCGGACACATTGGCGAGCGAGCCCTGGAAGCTGCCGATCGCGGTGCGCGTGGCGGCAACAATGACGACTTCTTGCATGGAATGATTCCTCACTGGGCAGCGAACTGCATTTCCGGTACGTGGTCCGGCACGATCAGTTTACCGGCAGTCTTGGCGACGATCTCTTCGACGCTGACACCCGGTGCGCGTTCTTTCAGAATGAACGCGCCGTTTTCGATTTCCAGGTAAGCCAGGTCGGTCAGCACACGCTTGATGCAACCGGCGCCGGTCAGTGGCAGGCTGCATTGGGACAACAGCTTGGACTCACCGTCCTTGGAGGCGTGGGTCATGATCACGATGATGTTGTCGGCGCCGGCCACCAGGTCCATCGCGCCGCCCATGCCCTTGACCAGTTTGCCGGGGATCATCCACGAGGCGATGTTGCCTTGCACGTCCACTTCGAACGCGCCCAATACGGTCAGGTCGACATGACCACCGCGGATCATCGCGAAGGACTCGGCCGAGGAAAAGATCGAAGCGCCGATGCGCGCGGTCACGGTTTGCTTGCCGGCGTTGATCATGTCGGCATCGATGGTTTCTTCGGTGGGAAACGGACCCATGCCCAGCAGGCCGTTTTCCGACTGCAGCATGACTTCCATGCCTTCGGGGATGTAGTTGGCGACCAGGGTCGGAATGCCGATGCCCAGGTTCACGTAGAAGCCGTCCTGCATTTCGCGGGCGACGCGTTGAGCCATTTGTTCGCGGGAAAGTGCCATTGTCGTTATTCCTTCATTCGGTCCGGGGGCAGGGGATCACTTACGCACGGTGCGCTGTTCGATGCGCTTCTCGAACGTGCCGCAGATGATCCGGTCGACGTAGATGCCAGGGGTGTGGATCTGCGCCGGGTCCAGCTCGCCGGGTTCGACGATTTCTTCGACTTCGACCACGGTGATCTTGCCGGCGGTGGCGGCCAGCGGGTTGAAGTTTTGTGCGGTGTGACGGTAGATCACGTTACCGAAATGGTCGGCTTTCCAGCCTTTGACGATGGCGAAGTCGCCGGTGATGGACTCTTCCATCAGGTACTTGCGGCCATGGAATTCGCGCACTTCCTTGCCGTCGGCAACCGGAGTGCCAACGCCGGTGGCGGTGAAGAAGGCCGGGATGCCGGCACCGCCTGCGCGCATTTTTTCAGCGAGGGTGCCTTGCGGGGTCAGGATGACTTCGATTTCGCCCTTGAGCAGTTGCTCTTCGAACAGCTTGTTTTCGCCGACGTAGGACGCCACAACTTTGCTGATCTGGCGGTCGGTCAGCAGCACGCCGAGGCCGAAACCGTCGACGCCGCAGTTGTTGGAGACCACGGTGAGGTCGCGAGTGCCCTTGCGCTTGATCTCGGCGATCAGGTTCTCCGGGATCCCGCACAGGCCGAAGCCGCCGGCGATCACGGTCATGCCGTCTTCAAGACCTGCCAGAGCTTCCTCGTAGGAACTCACGCGCTTGTCGAAACCTGCCATATGCACCTCTTTTATTCTTTGTGGGCGGCTGGCTAGCCGAATGGGATGGAGTGTCTCGCTGTAAGATTCATTTGTTAAGTTGATTTTTAGATTGGATTGATTGATAAAGCTCATTAAACGATAAAATATGCAGACCTGTAGGAGCCGGCTTGCTGGCGATGGCGGCGGATAAGGTCAACATCAATTTCGCCTGCCATATTGCAATCGCCAGCAAGCCGGCTCCTACAAGTTCAGTGGTTCATTCATTCTGGAGCCAAGCGACCCATGACCGTCAAGCAGATCCGCGCCTTTCTGGCGGTGGCCCAGAGCCTGAGCTTTGCCGTGGCCTGCGAGCGCCTGCACCTGTCGCAATCGGCCCTGAGCCTGACCATCAAGGCGCTGGAGGAGGGCTTGGGCGGGCGCCTGTTCACCCGTAACACGCGCAACGTGGCGCTCACCGCCGAAGGCGAATCCCTGCTGCCGCTGGCGCGCCGCTTGATCGCCGACTGGGACAATGTCGAGGATGAAATGCGCCAACGCTTCACCTTGCAGCGCGGTCGCGTGACCCTGGCGGCGATGCCGTCGTTCGCCGGCAACCTGCTGCCGCCGATCCTCAAGACCTTCCGCGCGCGTTATCCGAATGTCAACGTGACGGTCAACGACGTGATCAACGAGCAAGTGCTGGAAATGGTCCGTGACCGCCAGGTTGAACTGGGCGTGGCGTTCGAACCGACCATGAGTTCACCTCTGCAATTCACGCCGCTGTACATCGATCGTTTCGTCGCGGTGGTGCCCCTGGATTCGGCGCTGGCCGAACTCGATGCCATCGACTGGCAGACGCTGCTCAAGGAGCCGTTCATTACCTTGCAGCGACCTTCCACCGTGCGGGTCATGTTGGAAGAACACTTGCAGGCCCGCGGCATGCAGTTGTCGGTGGAGTTTGAAAGCCATCAACTGGCGACGGTCGGGCGCATGGTCGCCAGTGGCCTGGGCGTGAGCGCGGTGCCGGCCCTGTGCGCCGGGCAGATGCGCGAACTGGGCGCACGTTGCATCACCTTGCGTGACCCGGTGGTGGAGCGGGCGCTGGGGGTGCTGACCTTGCCGGGTGGGGAGCTGTCGGCGGCGGCGCAGGCGTTGTTTGATGTACTCAAGGAAGAGAATCTGGGCGAGCGACTGACTTGAATTGCACGGAACCTGTAGGAGCTGGCTTGCCGGCGAAGGCGGTCTGTCAGCCAACAACTTTGTTTGATGTACCGGCCCCTTCGCCAGCAAGCCGGCTCCTACAAGTTTTTGGGGTCAGGAAGATAGGCGTTCGGCCAGTAAAGGCAACAACCGCTCGCACGACCCCTCGATCTTCATATCCAGCATCTCATCCGCCCGGGTCTTGCCCAGGTTGATCGCGATCAACGGCTTGCCCTGGTCCACCACCGCCCGGCACAGGCGAAACGCCGAATAGGCCATCAGCGACGAGCCGACCACCAGCAATCCCGCGGCCTTTTCCACAGTGGCCATCGCCTTGGCCGCCGTGGCCTGCGCGACGTTCTCGCCGAAAAACACCACGTCCGGTTTCATCCGTTCCCCGGCGCAATGCGGGCAGTGCGGGACCTGGAAGCGGGCCTCGAAGGCCGGGTCGAGCAGGGTGTCGCCATCCGGTGCCTGCACCGCGTCGACGCCGGCCAGGTACGGATTCTGTGTTTCCATCAGGTGCTGGATCGAATCGCGCTCGCTGTGCCGGCCGCAATCCAGGCACAGCACCCGGTGCAGACTGCCGTGCAACTCGATCACGTCATGGCTGCCGGCCTGGTCGTGCAGGGTGTCGACGTTCTGGGTGATGAGCCCGCTGATCTGCCGCCTGCCTTGCAATCGGGCCAGGCTGTCATGGGCCTCGTTCGGCTGGGCCAGACGCACCCGCGGCCAGCCGAGCATCGCCCGCGCCCAGTAGCGTCGCCGGGATTCGGGGGCCGAAAGGAACTCCTGGTACATCATCGGCTGCCGGCCCCGGCGCACGCCCTGATTGTCGCGATAATCGGGGATGCCCGAAGGTGTGCTGATACCGGCACCGGTCAACACCGCAAACGGCGCATCGGCCATGAGCTGATGGAGGCGGTCGAGTTGGTTGCGGGTCTGCCAGTCGAGCATGCCGGGAAACCTACCTGTAGGAGCGAGCATGCTCGCGATGGTCGTCAACGATAACACTGTAAACCTGACACCCCTATCGCGAGCAAGCTCGCTCCTACAAAGATGGCGGCGGTGTTTACTTGCGCGCCTCCAGTATCAGGTTGAACGGCGTTTCCGTGGCTCGGCGAAACTGCGTGAACCCGGCCTCGTTGAACACCCTGCGCAACCGCGCTTCGCCGGCCTGGGCGCCGAGGCCGAGGCCGACTTCCTGGGACAGCGAGTTGGGCGTGCAGATGAAGGTCGAGGCGGCGTAGAACAGGCGTCCGACCGGGTTGATGTTGTCGTCGAGCAAGTCATTGGCGTAGGGCTCGACCAGCAGCACGGTACCGTCGTCCTTCAACGACTCATAGGCATGTTTGGCCGCGCCCACCGGGTCGCCCATATCGTGCAGGCAGTCGAAATAGCAGATCAGGTCGTAGTCGCTGCCGGGGTAGCTTTTCGCGTTGCCCTGGAAGAACCGGGCGCGTGTGGACACGCCGCCTTCTTCGGCGCGCTGGGTGGCGACGGTGACGGACGGCGCGTGGTAGTCGAAGCCGACGAAACGCGAGTCCGGAAACGCCTGGGCCATGATCACCGTCGAGGCGCCGTGGCCGCAGCCGATGTCCGCCACTTTGGCCCCGGCTTCGAGTTTGGCCACCACCCCGTCCAGGGCCGGTAGCCATTCGGCGATCAAATGGGCTTTGTAGCCGGGGCGGAAGAATCGTTCGGTGCCGCTGAACATGCACGGATGGTGATCGCCCCGCGGCAGGGCGCCGTCGCCGCGCATGGCGTTGACCAGCTTGTCCTTGTCATGGAAAAACGACGCGACCACGCCGATGCCTCCGGCGATATAGACCGGTGAATCTTCGATGGCCAGGGCCAGGGCTTGTTCCTCCGGAAGGCGGAACTGGCCGTCGCGGTGTTCCATGTAGCCGGAGGCGGCGTGGGCGCTGAGCCACTCACGCAGCAGGCGGGTGTTGCAGCCGGTTCTCTGGGCAAGGGTTTCGGGGGTGATCGGCTGGCTGTCGGCCATCGCCCGGTACAGGCCGAGTTCTTCGCCGAGGATGACGTTGGCGAGCATCGCCGCGCCACCCATGTCATTCACCAGTTTGCCCATGAAATCGTTGAGTCTGGCCTCGTCCATCACGTGTGCTCCTTTGGCAGGATCACGGTCCAGGGGCATTGTCTGGCGAGGCGTTCGCCGCTGGGCGGTGGTCGTGGGAATGTGCAGGACGCTGAGCGGGCCCTGTGTGCAGTAAGTTTAGTCCGGGGGCTGTGAGCTGGTTTTTCTCGCGACGAAAGTCCCTTGGCTGCAATTTCTGGTTCGACACAAAACCTTGTGGGAGCGGGCTTGCCCGCGATGACAGTGTGTCAGCCAACATCTCCATCACTGAAAGGCCGCTATCGCGGGCAAGCCCGCTCCCACAGGGATCGTGTATTCCACTGTATCCAGAACCCTTCCTGACACAGTGACCTCTTGTTCCGCCCCCAGCCGAACACAGTCCCGATACACCCTTTCGATTAACTGTGTCTCAAGGCGGGCACCGGCTCGCGTCCTTGAACATCTGGCGAGATCGACACCATGCACACATCCATTCCCCCCGTAGCCAAGGCCAGCGCAGGGCTTGGCCTGCGTCGCGGTTTACTCAAAGACCTGCAAGCGGCCCCGGCCGGCCATTTCGATTTTCTCGAAGTCGCGCCGGAAAACTGGATCGGCATCGGCGGCGCCCACGGTGCGGCGCTGCGGGCGCTGGCCGAGCGTTATCCGTTGTCTTGCCATGGCTTGTCCCTGTCCCTGGGCGGGCCGTCGCCGCTGGACGTCGGTTTCCTGCAGGAGGTGCGGGTTTTTCTCGACCACTACAAGGTGCCGCTCTACAGCGAGCACTTGAGCTATTGCAGCGATGACGGTCACCTCTACGACCTGTTGCCGCTGCCGTTTACCGAAGAGGCGGTGCACCACGTCGCCGCGCGTATCCGTCAGGCCCAGGACATTCTCGGTCGGCGCCTGGCGGTGGAAAACGTTTCCTACTACGCCGCGCCCCGGCAGGACATGGACGAGGTGACGTTCACCAATGCGGTGTTGCGCGAGGCTGATTGCGACCTGCTGCTGGACGTCAACAATGTGTACGTCAATTCGATCAACCACGGTTTTGATCCGCAGGCGTTTCTCGCCGGTATCGATGCGGGCCGGGTGGTGGCGATGCATATCGCCGGGCATTTCGACGAGTCCGAGACCTTGAAGATCGACACCCATGGCGCTTCGGTCAAACCGGCGGTGTGGTCGTTGCTGTCTCAGGCCTATGACCGGTTCGGTGCACAACCGACGCTGCTGGAGCGCGATTTCAATTTTCCGGCATTCGCCGAACTGGTGGCCGAATTGCAGACCATTCGCCGCCTGCAACAGGAGGGTTTGAACCGTGGATAAGTCGAACCTTTTGCAGCAACAAACCGCCATGGGCCTGTACCTGCGTGACCCTGAGCACAACGCGCCACCCACCGAGATGGACCCGGTGCGGGCACAGGTTTACCGCGATCTGGTGTTCGCCAACCTGTCGTCCTTGCTCAGTGGCACTTTTCCGGTGTTGGTGAAGATTCTCGGGGATGAGGATTGGCGTTCGCTGGTGCGGATCTTTCTGCGGGACTACCGCGCCCGCACGCCGAAATTTGGTGAGATCGCTCAGGAGTTTGTCGAGTTTCTCGCGGCCGGGCCTGAGGTGTTGAACGAGCGGGCGTGGCCGCCGTTCATGGTGGAGCTGGCGCATTACGAGTGGGTGGAAATGGCTTTGCAGCAGTCTGATGCCGAGCCTTTGGCTGTGGGTGATGCGGCGTTGTTGCTGGATCGGCCGTTGCGGGTATCGGATTTGGCCTGGCCGTTGGCGTACGCCTGGCCGGTGCATCAGGTTGGACCGGATTATCAGCCGGATGTGTTGCCTGATCAGCCGACGTTGTTGTTGGTGCGTCGGGATGAGGACTGGGGTGTGAGGTTTTCCGGGTTGAGTCCGTTGGCTTGGCGGTTGTTGCTGCGTGTTGGTGAGTTTCCGGAGTTGACCGGGCGTGAACAGTTGCAAGGGTTGGCGGTGGAGGCAGGGCAGGTTGGCTCTTCGGCGTTTTTCGAGGGTGGTCTGGGGTTGTTGCGGCAGATGCATGGGGAGGGGGTGTTGGGGGTATTTGACCTTCTTTGACCTTCTTTGACCTTGGCGGCCTTTGGGCCGACCAGGTTATTGGTTGATTGAGTACATATCCGTTTCTGCGGTAACGGCGACTTATGGTTTCGCCCTTACGGCGACTCACTTTTTTTAACAAGCGCCTCAAAAAAAGTAAGCAAAAAAAGCGCTCGCCCCTGGCGTCCGGCCCCTCGCTTAGGCTCGGCGTTCCTTCGCTCCGGCATTCATCCGGGGGCATCGCCCTCCGGTTGGCTTCGCTGGCACCTACATGCGATGAGTTCGACTGCGTCGAACGGCGCTGCGCGCCAATCCCCGGATGAACACCTCCACTCAGCCTCCCGAGGGGGCGGGTGGATCAAGATCAAGAGCTGCAGGCGAGCTAACGCTCGGCCTGTTGAGTGGTGAAAAGCGGCGGGTGTGCGCGGCTTTTGCTTTTTGCTTTTTGCTTTTCTGTAGGAGCTGGCTTGCCAGCGATGGCGGCCTATCAGCCAACATCAATATTGGATGTACTGGCCTCATCGCGGGCAAGCCCGCCCACAGGTTTGATGTCATCCAAAAAAATGGTGTTCGACGCAAATACTGTGGGAGCTGGCTTGCCAGCGATGGCGGCCTACGAGCCGACCATTCTTTACGCCCAGTCCTACATCCCTCGCCCCTGAACCGAAACGCTCTACCCCGGCAACTTCAACTCCGCACACAACCCGCCACCCTCACGATTGCTCAGGATCAACGCCCCGCCAATCGCGACCGCCAGTTGCTGGGCGATCGCCAGTCCCAACCCGGTGCCGCCGGTGCTGCGGTTGCGCGAGTTTTCCACGCGGTAGAAGGGTTCCATCACTTGCTTGAGTTCTTCCTCGGCGATCCCCGGACCGCGGTCGAGGATTTTGATCGACAGCTTGCCGTCGACCTGTTTTTCCACGCGCAACTCGGCAGCACCGGCAAATTTCAATGCGTTGTCCGTCAGGTTGACCAGCACCCGGCGCAAGGCGTGGGGGCGGGTGTCGATGATGGCGGTGCTCTTGCCTGTGAGTTGAACGTCCTTGCCCATGTCCTGGTAGTCGAACACCAGGCTGTCGAGGAAAGAGTCGAGGTCGGTGCGCCGGCTTTCTTCGGTGGCGCCGTGGATGCTGCGGGCGTAGGCCACGCCTTCGCGCACCAGGTGCTCCATCTCGCCGAGGTCGTTCCACAGTTTGTCTTTTTCGCTGGAGTCGTCCATGAACTCGGCGCGCAGTTTCATGCGGGTGATCGGGGTTTGCAGGTCGTGGGAGATCGCCGCGAGCAGTTGCATGCGTTCTTTGAGGTACGCCGCGATGCGTGCCTGCATCGAGTTGAAGGCCCTGGCGGCGTGGGCGACTTCGGTCGGGCCTTTTTCGTCGAGGAGCACGGGGTGGGCATTGGGGTCCAGGGTTTCGACGGCGCCGGCCAGGCGGGTGAGGGGGCGGATGGCGATTCTGACCGCCAGCCAGGTGCAGGCAAGCATCAGCGCCAGTTGCCCGAGCAGCACGATGGGCAGCCAGGGCGACAAGGGCACCATCGCCGGGCGCACGTCGATGGTCAGCGGGCTGCCGTCCGCCAGGTTCAAGTGCACTTGAAAATGCTTTTTCGGCCCGGGGATGTCGGTAAAGGTCATCGGGTAATCGTGGCCGATGGCGTCCTTGATCGAGGCGATGGCAACGGGCGCATCGGGCATGTCGGTGCGGATCGGCGTGCCCGGCGAACCTTGATTGAGCAGGTAGCTGTAATTGCGTCGCTGCAGTTGTTGCAGCCAGCCTGCGCGTTCATCGGCGGGCAGGCGGTCGAGGATGGCCACGGAGGTGGAAACGTCGGTTTCCAGGTTGCCGAGCATGGTGTTTTTCGAGGATTCGTAGCGCTCGTAATATTGCGCGCCGAAGGACAGGGCCTGGGTGAGGATCAGGCCGATCAGGAAGATCAGCGACAGCCGCGAGGCCAGGGTCCGCGGCCAGTGCAGCGCCAGGGTCATGATTGATCGCCCAGGATTTCCACCGGCAGCGAGAACACATAGCCTTCGCTGCGCACGGTCTTGATGTAGGCCGGTTCGCGGGCGTCGTCGAGCAGGCGCTGGCGCAGGCGGCTGACCAGCAGATCGATGGAGCGGTCGAACAGGTCGGCATCGCGGCCCTGGGTCAGGTTGAGCAATTGATCACGGTTGAGCACCCGTTGCGGATGATCGAGAAACACCCGCAGCAACCGGTACTCGGCACCGCTCAGGGCGACCATGGTGCCGTCTTTGTCGAGCAGGTGGCGCGCCGAAGTGTCCAGGCGCCAGCGGCCGAAGGCCAGCAGGCGGCCGGCTTCGCTCACCACCAGGTTCGGCGGCAGCATGCGCGTGCGGCGCAGCACCGCGTTGATCCGCGCCAGCAGTTCGCGGGCGGCGAACGGCTTGACCAGGTAGTCGTCGGCGCCCATTTCCAGGCCGAGGATGCGGTCGGTTTCATCGTTGCGGGCGGTGAGCATCAGCACCGGCGTGGCCTTGTGTTTCCCGGCGCGCAATTCGCGGCAGAGCAACAGGCCGTCGTCCCCCGGCATCATGATGTCCAGCACGATCAGGTCCACCGGCGTGGTTTCCAGGAATGCGCGCATCTGCCGTCCATCGGCCACGACGGTGGTGCGCAGGCCGTTCTTTTTCAGGTAGTTGCCTACCAGCTCGCGGATTTCGCGGTCATCGTCAACGATGAGGATGTGATCAACGTGATCCATTGGGCCAAACCTCTGATAAATGGGGATTGCCACACAGTCTATCGAGCCCGGGCGGGGTCGCTGACCGCCCTTTGTATTGCAGTGTATCTGGCCTGCCCGCGGATACACACGAAGGCAAAAAGGCCGGTTTTTCAGCGGTTTTGTATTGCTCTGTATCTGCGCCCCGTTCTGATACGTACCGATTGATTCGCGCCGATTCCCGACACAGACGAGATACCTCGCAGGCTTCTAATGGGTTCCATCGAGGCACACCAGACCGCCTCGGCCCAACGAACCAACGACTGCTGAAACTTCGAGGAATCCGCCATGAACACCAAAGCCGTTTACGCCGCCTGCCTGTTTGCCGCCCTGAACATCTGCACCCTGTCGGCCCGCGCCGAAGCCGATGTCGCACCCAAAACCTACACCTATGGCAGCCACCTCGACATCAGGAAAGTGCTGTCGCTGACCGAAGACTCTACGCCTTCCTGCGGCGTGGTGAATGCCCGGCTGACCTACCTCGACTCCCAGTCCAGGACCCAGGTGCTCGATTACAGCAAGTTGGCCGACCACTGCAACTCGGAAAACTGAGTGTCGCGCGCAACCACCGCTTAATCCAATTGAATCAGGAAGGACATCATGAACAACGTATCGCGCTTTTTGACCGCCGTCGCCTTTTCCCTCGCCGGTGCGGCAGCCCATGCCAACGCCGCCGTCGAGCAAAGCGCCTGTGGCAGCAACACCTGCTTCCAGCTCACGCCGGTGGCGGAGAAGGGCACCCAGGGTTTCCTCGCGCAGGACGGTTCCAGCCGTACGCCTCAGGGGCAATTGCTGGATGAGCAAACGGCTTGAGCCCCCCAATCCACTGTGGGAGCGAGCCTGCTCGCGAAAGCGATTGTTCAGTCAGCGATGTGTCGTCTGACCGGACGCCATCGCGAGCAGGCTCGCTCCCACACTGGCCAA
Organism: Pseudomonas sp. S2_H10; assembly: GCF_054668285.1. Classification (NCBI taxonomy): domain Bacteria; kingdom Pseudomonadati; phylum Pseudomonadota; class Gammaproteobacteria; order Pseudomonadales; family Pseudomonadaceae; genus Pseudomonas; species Pseudomonas sp. S2_H10. The sequence continues at coordinate 1,181,212 of NZ_CP162754.1, read as the reverse complement.
GTGTCGTCCACTAATCTGCATTAGGTGATCCCATGTTACTCATCGCTTTCCTGGGCGGCATTCTGACCGTCCTCAGCCCGTGCATCCTGCCGGTCGTGCCGTTCCTGTTCGCCGGTGCCGACCGCACACGCTCCTCGATCCTGCTGACCCTCGGTGGCATGGTCCTGACGTTCGCCCTGGTCTCGAGCCTGGCCGTGGTCAGCACTGAGTGGGTGATACAAGCCAGCAACACTGGCCGCCACGTCGCCCTGTTCGTGATGGTGCTGTTCGCCCTGTCGCTGATCTCCGCCCGGGTCGGCGACTGGCTGGCGCGGCCTTTCGTATTGCTGGGCAATCGCATCGACCCGAACTCGCGCAAGATGTCCGGGCCGTTGGCTTCGATCATGATCGGTGTCGCCACCGGGTTGCTCTGGGCACCCTGCGCCGGGCCGATCCTCGGGGTGATTCTGACCAGCGCCATGCTGCAGGGCGCGAACGCCGGTACCAGTCTGCTGCTGGTGGCCTATGGCGCGGGCAGTGCGCTGTCCTTGGGGACCTTGATCTTTGCCGGTCGCGGCCTGGTCAATCGCTTGAAGCCATCGATTCCGGTCACTGGCTGGTTGCGTCGTGGTGCCGGGGTCGCGGTGTTGGGCGGGGCAGCGGTGATTGCCACGGGTGCCAATGACCAACTGCTGGTCAACACCTCATCCGAAGCGGTCAGCAGTGTCGAGAAAGGCGTACTGGAGACCGTGCCGAAAGTCGTCGATTACCTGGTCAGCAAGGTCAAGGCCGACAGCACCATGGGCAACGCCCAGGGCGCCATGCCGTCGCTGTCCGGCGCGGTGGACTGGCTCAACTCGCCCGCACTGAACAACGAAGCCCTCAAAGGCAAGGTGGTGCTGGTGGACTTCTGGACCTTCGACTGCATCAACTGCAAACACACCCTGCCGTACGTGAAGGACTGGGCGAAGAAGTACGAAAAGGACGGCCTGGTGGTGATCGGCGTACACACGCCTGAATACGGCTTTGAACGCATCATCGACAACGTCAGGGCCAAGGTGAAGGAATACGGCATCACCTACCCGGTAGCGATCGACAACAACTACGCGATCTGGCGCAACTTCGACAACCAGTACTGGCCGGCGCACTACATCATCGATGCCAAGGGGCAGGTGCGTTACACGCACTTCGGTGAAGGCAGCTACGACACCCAGGAAAAAGTCATCCAGCAGTTGCTGGAAGAGGCGAAGGTCGGCACGCCCTCCGCGTAAACCGCTCGATCAATGGCTCACAGGTCTCGCGCCATGAGCCATTGATCCTTGTCCCACGCCCGAAAACGCTCCAGCACCACCCAACCGCGCTTGGCGTAATAATCGCTCTGGTCCTGGGTGTGCAGGTAGATCCTCGTCTCGCCGCTGGCTTTGGCTTGCGCGCAAATCCCTTCGATCAACCGCTCCGCCAGGCCCTTGCCGCGTGCTTCGGGAGTAACGAACACGCAAGCGAGCCAAGGCCCAAGATCCGGGCGATGGGCCAGGTCGGCCCGGGCCAGTGCCGCGCCGCCCAGCAGCTCATCATGGTCAAGGGCAATCAGACATTTCCAGTCGCCGCTGTGTTGGCCTTCGGCGAACTCTCGTTGCCAGTCGGGCAGTGGCTGCCCAGCGTATTCGTAGTGGAACTGCTGGTGGATCCACGCAGCGAATGTGTTGCTGTGCTGCATATGGCGAGCAAGCCAGTCCAGGCGGGGTGTCATGGTGTGAGTCCTTTCAGAGGTCAGTCGCGAGAGTAGCGGTCCTGGGTGGTGCTGTCGCCCCTACCGGCTCAGCGACCGCTCAAGTGATTCGAAGCCGCCTGCCCGCGCCGCCACGCCGCCGGCGGTGCGCCAAACTCGCGGCGAAAAGCGCGGCTGAAGGCGGTGTCGGTCTGGTAGCCCACTTCTTCGGCGATCCGCGTCAATGAGCTGTTGCTGCTGCGTAACAGGTTGGCGGCGAGCAACATGCGCCATTGCGTCAGGTATTGCATCGGCGAGATCCCCACCAGTTGCTGGAAGCGTTCGGCCAACACCGATCTTGAGGTGCTGGCGGTGCGGGCCAGTTCTTCCAGCGTCCAGGCGTGACAGGGGTTCTTGTGCAAGGCGTTGAGGGCGGCGCCGACGATCCGGTCGCGCACGCCGGCCAGCCAGCCGGTGCGGCCTTCGTCCTGTTCGTTCATGTACAGGCGCAGCACTTCGATGAACAGCACTTCGGCGAGTTTGGCCAATACCCCTTCACCGCCGGGGCGGGGCGAGCGGGCTTCGGCGAGGGCGTAGCGCACGGAGGACTCCAGCCAGATACCGGCGCTCGATCCGCGCACATTGACCCGCACCACGGCCGGCAAGCCCTTGAGCAACATGCCCGCCAGGCGCGTATCGCAGGCCAGGTAGCCACACACCAGGCGGGTGACCGCGCCACCGCCGCCATAGCTCAACTGGCGGGGCCGGCGCGCCAGCACCGCATCCAGGCGCGCACCGGTGGCCGGGGGCAATCCCGGTCGGGAGCACATGCGATGGGCGTCGCCCTGGGGGAAGATCACCACGTCGCCGGCGCTGAGCAGCAGCGGCGGATCATCGCCCAGCTCGACGTAGCACTCGCCCTCGGTGATCAGGTGAAAGATCACCACCCGTTCCGCATCGGGCTCCAGGAACGGCGCCGCCGTGTCGGCGCTGGGCGACTGGTAGCACCAGGGCGCGGTGAACCGGGCGTTGATGAAGATCGCGCCGACCAGGTGCACGACGCGCAGGGTTTGTGACAGAGCGTCCATAGGGCGTTCCCCGTGGCAGGATTCCTGATTGTGAACGCCTCGGTGCGCAACGTGGAATCTCCGGACGATCGGGCAGGCCTGGGCGACGATCGGACAGGACGCCAGCACCCGTCAGGACGATAGTTTGTCTACGGGGTCAATCCCGGCCCTGCTTCCCAGAACAAGAAAAGAGAGGTTGCCATGCCGAAGTTCGTGATTGAGCGCGAGATCCAGGGCGCCGGAGCATTGTCGGAAAGGGATTTGAAAGCCGCTTCGCTAAAGTCCTGCCAGGCCTTGCGTGAGTTGCCGGAGGTGCAGTGGCTGCAGAGCTATGTCACCGGTGACAAACTCTATTGCGTGTACATCGCGCCGAACGAGGGGCAGATCCAGGAGCACGCCAGGATCAGTGGTTTTCCCGCCAACCGGATTTCCCAGGTCATGAACATCATCGATCCGACGACGGCGGAGTAACCGCGGCCAGGCCCGATTCGTGTTTCACCCCAGAGACTGCCTCCATGAGTACACCCATTGATCTGACTGCCTTGAAAAACCGCCAGATGGCCTCCTGGGCCAGCGGTGACTACGCCGTGATCGGCACCACCCTGCAAATCGTCGGCGAGCAACTGGCCGAAGCCTGCGACCTGTTGTGCGATGAGCGCGTGCTCGACGTTGCCGCCGGCAACGGCAACGCGACCCTCGCTGCCGCGCGCCGTGGCTGTCAGGTGACGTCCACCGACTATGTCGCGGCCTTGCTGGAACGCGGTGAAGAGCGGGCCCGGGCCGAACGCCTGAAAGTCAGCTTCCAGGTCGCCGATGCCGAAGCCTTGCCCTTTGCCGACGGCAGTTTTGATGCGGTGCTGTCGACCTTCGGCGTAATGTTCACGCCGGACCAGCCCAAGGCCGCCGCGGAGCTGGCACGGGTCTGCCGCCCGGGCGGGCGGATCGGCCTGGCCAACTGGACGCCGGAAGGGTTCGTCGGCCAGATGTTCAAGACCCTTGGCCAGCACCTGCCACCTGCGCCGGGAGCGAATCCGCCCTCGCGCTGGGGCACCGAAGCCTGGTTGCACGAGCATTTTGACGAGCGTCAATTTCTGCTCCAGGTGACGCGCCGCACCTTCAATTTCCGCTATCGCTCGACGGCGCATTTCATCGACACCTTCCGCACCTGGTACGGGCCGGTGCACAAAGCCTTCGCCGCGCTGCCCGAAGACGGCGCCAAGGCGCTGGAAGCGGACCTGACCGAACTGATCAACCGGATGAACCGGGCGGGCGACAAGTCGCTGGTGGTGCCGAGTGAGTACCTGGAGGTGGTGATTACGCGGCGCTAATGGCCCTTGTAGGAGCGAGCCTGCTCCGGGCGGCGATCCGACGATGGACTCGAAAACACCGCGTGCATCCAGAAAACACGCGTAATCGTTATCGACCATCGCGAGCACGCTCGCTCCTACAAGGGGTAGTGTGATACCTGCTAAATGACTTTCGCCGGCATGGCTACTTGAGCCGCGATTCGTCGAACCACTCCAGCGCCGTGCGCCACAGGCAGATACCCAGGAAGTACGCCGACATCAGCAGCCACAGCCCCATCACCATCGGGTTGATCACTGGATGGTTGAGCACCAGCGACAGGCTGCACAGCAACCAGATGGCCGTCACCGCAATGTTGATCGGCATGAACCGGCGCACGCGGAACGGGTGCAGGAATTTCATCCGGGTCACGGTCAGCAGGGCCAGGCCAATGATGGTAATGAAGGTGATCCACGGCGACGGGGCGATGATGTACAGGCACAGGGCAACCACGTTCCAGGCGGCGGGGAAGCCCTGGAAATAGTTGTCCTTGCTCTTCATGTTGACGTTGCAGAAACAGAACAGCGACGACACCAGAATCAGCGACACGCTCAGCAGCAAGGTGTAGTCCGGCAGCGGAATGTAGCGGTAGATGAACAGTGCCGGGATGAACACATACGTCAGGTAATCGATCACCAGGTCGAGGATCGAGCCATCGAAGCTCGGCAGCACCGACTGCACATTGACCTTGCGTGCCAGCGCACCGTCCAGGCCATCGACGATCAGGGCAACGCCCAGCCACAGCAGGCAATGGGTCGGCTGGTTGTCCAGCAGGGACAGGGTGGCGAGGAAAGCGGTGACAACGCCAGTGGCGGTAAAGCCATGGGCGCCCCATGCTTTGAGCCTGGCGATGTACAGGGTTGAAATCACAGGGGCATTCTCCAGTGAATGAAGCAAGCCAGTTGTCACCCCGCGTACGGGGCGGTGGCAAAGCGGGTCGGGTTGCAGGTATCGACCGGGTATCCGGGAATAAGGTTCACCACCTATGAAATCTTAGCTGTGCCGCAAAGAAATACCCCGGACAAATCCACGCTGGCGCGGGTGCGTCGGCCCAACGGTGCTGGCACATTCGCTTGCGAGGTCTATCGTTGCCTGACTGGACAGAACCCTTCCAAAGAGGACAAGCGTGATGAACACCAGCGATCTGCTCGAACAATTACTGCGCGCCGGCCAAGGCTCGATGGCGCAACAGGGTGGCGGTGGCGCATCGGCCCAGGGCGGGCTCGGCGACCTGGGCGGCTTGCTCGGCGGGTTGTTGGGCGGTGGCGCCGGTGCCGGTGCGGGCGGCGGTGGCGGTGGGTTGGGCGGATTGCTCGGTGGTTTGCTTGGCGGCGGCTCGCCGATGGGTGGCGCGCCACAAAGCCGCTCCGGCGGCGGCACCAATTATGCGGCACTGGCCTCACTGGGCATGATGGCGTACCAGGCGTATCAGGCCTGGCAGCGCAGCCAGGCGTCGGCACCGCAGGAAGCGCCACGCACCGTGGACTTGCTGGCCGGTCCGGAGGCCGAGGAGCACAGCCATGCGATCCTGCGGGCATTGATCGCCGCGGCCAAGGCCGATGGCCGGATCGATGAAGCAGAGAAGCACATGATCAGCACTGAAATCGGTCGTCACACCGACGATCCGCAATTGCAGCAATGGCTGGACGATGAAGTCGCCAAGCCGCTTGACCCCAATGAAGTGGCACAGTCGGCCACCGACCCCGGCATGGCCTCGGAGATGTACCTGGCCAGCGTGATGCTGGTGGATGACCAGCAGGACGCCGAGCGCAATTATCTGGATGAACTGGCCGCGGCGTTGCAGATCGACCCAGAGTTGCAATTGCACCTGGAGCAACAGGCCAAGGGTACTGCCTGACGGGTGCATGGCAAAAATCCAAGGGGCAGCGCAATACCTGTAGGAGCCGGCTTGCTGGCGATGCACTCAAATGCGCCGCGTTCATCCGGGTTACACGCGTCATCGTTGACGACCATCGCCGGCAAGCCAGCTCCCACAGTCTTTGCGGTGAACCTGGCATTTGCGAACAACCCAATCCCTTGTAGGAGCTGGCTTGCCAGCGATGCCGGAGTGTCAGGCGCCATCGATGTTGAATATGCCGGCCTCATCGCCAGCAAGCCAGCTCCCACAGTTTTTGTGGTGAACCTGGCATTTGCGGACGACCCAATCCCCTTGTAGGAGCTGGCTTGCCAGCGATGACGGTGTGTCAGGCGAGATTGATGTTGGATGTGCTGGCCTCATCGCTGGCAAGCCAGCTCCCACAGTTTGATGTAGGGCACATCTCCTGTTTGTACCCCGCGCTAACAGCCCGTCTGTCCGGGCAATTTCAACACCGATTGAATTATTGCGCCGCTCGCCGGCTCTGCTGGGTTAGGAGACGTTTGCATTCGACGTCCTGGCGCGAAGCAGGTGAGCCATGGCCCGCAACCTCGATGACTACAACCGCATGCGTGATTTTTCGGCGACTTCCGAGCCTGCTGCCGACAAGCGCTCGCGCAAGAAAACTGCCGGGGATCATGCCTTGCAGTTCTGCATTCAAAAGCACGACGCCTCCCACCTGCACTATGACTTTCGCCTGGAACTCGACGGCGCACTCAAGAGCTGGGCCGTGCCCAAGGGCCCGTCCCTGGACCCCTCGGTCAAGCGCCTGGCGGTGCACGTCGAAGACCATCCGCTGGCGTACGCCACGTTCGAAGGCAGCATTCCCGAGGGGCATTACGGTGCCGGCGAGGTCATCGTCTGGGATCGGGGCATCTGGATTCCCCAGGACGATCCCGCCAAGGCCTATGCCAAGGGGCGACTCAAGTTCGAATTGCAGGGAGAGAAGCTGGGCGGCCTGTGGAACCTGGTGCGCACGCACATGCCGGGCAAACAGGAGCAGTGGTTCTTGATCAAGCATCAGGACGGCGCCGCCCGTTCGCAGCATGACTACGATGTGCTCAGCGCCGAACCGGACAGCGTGCTCAGCGAGCGGCGCATCGCCGACAAACCCTCGAAGCCGGCCGCCAGACCCAAGTCCGTCAGGAAGCCCACAGCCAGTGCCCAGGAAAAATCCTCGCCACTGACCGGCGCGCGCAAGGCCAGGCTGCCGGACCTGCTCAAGCCTGAGCTGGCAACGCTGGTGGAAAAAGTCCCGGACGGCCCCTGGAGCTACGAAATCAAGTTCGACGGTTACCGGATCATGGCGCGCATCGACCACGGCGCGGTCAAACTCATCACCCGCAATGGCCACGACTGGACCCACAAGTTACCCCGCCAGGCCGAGGCCCTGGCCGCGCTGGGCCTGGAGTCGGCGTGGCTCGACGGCGAAATGGTGGTGGCCGACGACCAGGGTGTACCGGACTTTCAGGCGCTGCAGAACGCCTTCGAGGCGAACCGCAGCGACGGCATTCTCTACTACCTGTTCGATATGCCTTACCTCAACGGCGTGGACATGCGCGAGGTGCCGGTCGAAGAGCGCCGGGCCGCGCTTTCGACAGTGCTCAAGGCCAACGACCAGCCGTTGCTGCGCTTCTCCGAGTCGTTCGGCGAGGAGCCACAGGCCTTGCTCAACAGCGCCTGCCAGATGCGCATGGAAGGCTTGATCGGCAAGCGCCTGGGTTCGCCTTATGTGTCCCGGCGCAGCAGCGACTGGATCAAGCTCAAATGCCAACATCGACAGGAGTTCGTCATCGTCGGTTTCACCGACCCGAAAGGCTCGCGCCATGCCTTCGGCGCATTGCTTCTGGGGCTGCATGACCGCGACAGTGGCGAGTTGCGTTACGCCGGCAAGGTCGGCACCGGGTTCAACGAGGCGACCCTGCGCAGCATCCATGAGCAGCTCAAGCCGTTGCGGGTGAAAAAACCGCCGGTGGTCAATCCGCCCGACGGCTCCGAGGCCAGGGACGTGCACTGGCTCAAACCCAAACTGCTGGCGGAAGTGGCCTTCGCTGAAATGACCAGGGACGGCTCGGTGCGTCATGCCGTGTTCCATGGCCTGCGCAATGACAAACCCGCTCAAGACATCACCGAAGAGCGCGCGAAAACCGTGAAAACCTCCACTGCGAAAAAAACCACGCACAAGAAAACCGAGCCCGCCCCCTCACAAATCGGTCTGGAGCAGGGCAAGGTACGCATCACTCACCCGGACCGGGTGATCGATCCCGACAGCGGCACCACCAAGCTGCAACTGGCGCAGTACTACGCGAGCGTTGCCGAGTGGATCCTGCCCGAACTCAAGGATCGTCCGGTGGCGCTGGTGCGTGCGCCGGACGGCATCGCCGGCGAACTGTTTTTCCAGAAGAATGCCGAGCACCTGGCGATCCCGGGCATCACCACGCTGGACAAGCAGCTCACCGGCCAGCCGATCATGCTCATCAACAACGCCGAGGCGCTGATTGGCGCGGTGCAGATGAGTACCGTGGAGCTGCATACCTGGAACGCCACGTCGGCCAACCTGGACAAGCCAGACCGCTTTGTCCTCGACCTTGACCCGGACCCGGCGCTGCCATGGAAGCGCATGGTCGAGGCCACTGCGCTGACGCTGTCGGTGCTGGATGAACTGGGGCTCAAGGCGTTTCTGAAAACCAGCGGCGGCAAGGGCATCCATGTGGTGGTGCCGCTGACTCGCAAGCTCGGTTGGGATGAGGTCAAGGACTTCAGCCATGCCATTGTCAGCCACATGGCCAAGCTGTTGCCCGAGCGTTTTTCGGCGGTGTCGGGACCGAAGAACCGGGTCGGCCGGATCTTCATCGATTACCTGCGCAACGGCCTGGGGGCGACCACCATCTGCGCCTACGCGGTACGTACCCGCGAGGGTCTGCCGGTGTCGATGCCGATTTTTCGCGAGGAGGTTGCCGAGCTCAAGGGCGGCAATCAGTGGAACCTGCACAATGCACATGAACGCCTGGCCGAAGTCGGCGATGAACCCTGGGCACAGATGCGCAAGACGCGGCAGGCGATCACCGCCGAGATGCGTCGGCGGGTGGGGATGAAAAAGTGACCGCAAGGGTCAAGGGAAATCCCTGTGGCGAGCGAGCTCGCCACAGGTACAGGGGGTGTTACTTGATGAAGGCCTGGAAGTCGGTACCCAGTTTGTCGATCGCCGCCTTGAAGTCCTGGGCGGTAATCTTCTGACTTTCGTTTTTCAGTTCGCTGCCGAACACCTTGCGCACCACTTTGGCTACGGTCTGGTTGCTCTTCGCGTCAATGAATTCGGCTTCGATGAACAGGGTGGTTTCCTGGTCACGGTGACCGGTGGCGGCCTGGGTTGCGCCGACTACGGCCGCGATGGGCACCACTTCATACCACTTCATGCCTTCGTTCTCGGCGTTCACCCCGGTGATCGCAGCGCGCATGAGCAGCGGCCGGGAACCCGCCGGAGCGGCTGACGAGGTGGACACTACGCGGTACTTCTGACCGAGCGTGGCCTTGGCCTTGTTGGTCATGTAGTTCTGGATGTCGGTCAGCGTCTGCTGGTTGACCCGCTCATCGGGCTTGGGCGCCGGGTACAGCTCCAGCTTGTTGAACACCACGGTGTCATAGGCATTCGGGTTCCACGACGGGCTGACCCAGCGCATCGCGGTGCCACCGCTCGGCGTTTCGACTTCCTGCAGGTTGTTATAGTTGGGCAGGAAGCCTGAGTATTGTTCCTTCTCGGTCACTTTCGAGGTACAGCCGCCTAGCAACAGACTTGCCAGCGTAGCGCCGACCAGCAGTTTTCGGGACAGATTCATAGTGGTGTTTACTCCTTGGTTGAAATCGTCGTTCTTGCGTTGTCTGAGCATCAGAAGCGCCAGGTCATGTTCCCGGTCAGGGCCTGAATCCAGGCGTTGTCGAACTCGCCGGAAACTCGGTTGCCGGATACGGACTTGGTCTGATCGATCGGCATGTCGCCGAGCCAGACCATGGCCCAGCTGACGTTGACATCGGTGTCCTTGTTCAGAGCATAGGTGGCTCCCGTCGCAATGCGCCAGGATTCGTTCATCGGCACGATCACGCTGCGGTTGCTGTCCGAAACGGCGCTGCTGTCATAGGCTACGCCGAAGTTCCACAACAACTGTTCGGTGGCCTGGTACTGCGCGCCAAGGGAGAGGTGCCAGGTGTCCTTGAATCCGGCGTCGACGTTTTTCGATTGCGAACCCAGCGCCGTGGTGTCGACTTCAACACCGATATCGCCGAACTCGGACCAGTCCTGCCAGTTGGCCGAAGCCAGCAGGGCCCATTGTCGGTCCAGTTGCTGGAACAGGCTCAGGGTCAGGGTTTGCGGCACCTTGACGTCGAGTTCGGTGTCGGTGTTGTTGATGCGATCGAGCAGGCGGCCATCGCCCTTGACGTCCAGCCGGTCCTTGAAGTCGAGGTCGACCTGGCTGGTGTAGGCCAGGCCTATGCGCGTGCCGGGTTGCGGGGCGTAGATCACCCCGACGTTGGCGCCGTAGCCCCAGGCGTTGTCCTTGTATTTGTACTGGCCGTCGGTGCGGTCGGTGAAGCCGAAGGGCGAGCGGTCAATCGCCGTTTGCGCCTGCAACATGCCATACATGGCCTTGACGCCCACGCCCACCGACCATTGTTCGTTGAAGCGGTAGGACACGCTCGGCACCAGGGACAGACCGAGCAGGCTGGAGTTTTGCGCGAAGTAGCGGCCGGACCAGTCGTTGTCGTAATTGACCGCCAGGCCGAAGTCGCCATAGGAGCCGAAACCGACGCTCCAGTGATCGTCCAGTTCATGGCTGATGAAGAAGCTGGCACCGGGGATCGGATCGAGGGCATTGCCGCTGCCACTGCCGGCAGTGTTGGTGCCGGAGTCGCGGTCGAAACTCAGGTCGCCGTAGAGCACTTGCAGGCCACCGGTGATTTGTGTGCCTGGCAGGTAGCTCATGCCCGCCGGGTTGCTGGCGATGGTCGAGGGGCCCTGGGCACGGGCGGCGGCGCCAGCGTTGGCCAGGCCTGCGTTGTCGGTGCCGATTTCGTAGAGCATGATGCCGCCGGCCCAGGCCTGCTGGCAGCACAGGGTCAGTAGCGCGGATGCAGATACGGCTAGTGTTCTGGTCGGCATGTATCTACCTCAGCAAATGTCCATTTCGAATGCGCGTGGACGGTGCCGGCCACCCGCGGATTCGGCTGTTTACTTGGCCTCTTGGTCCGCGCTGCAGCGACCTTGGCCGCGCCCGGCTCGGCGATGATGTTCAGGTTCCCCGTCAAGAGCGTAGGTTCGAATTGCGAAATATCCAGTAATGGCTAGTTAGAAAGTAGGCTTTCAGTCGATATAAGCGTCTGTTTCACCAGCGAAACATGGGCAACGGCCGCAGCGGCGAGCGGATCAGTTGCCGGACTGAAAGCTTCATCAGCATCGAGTGAAAACCATGGTCGGGAAAGGTCGACTGCACGGTTTTGACGAAGCTTCGAGGCAAGCCGAAACGCACCAGGCCCAGGGACACATCCACCAGATCGGCCTGGCGAAAGGCTTCGACGCTTTCGGCACAAGCGCCGCGATACCGGCGCAGCTTGTGATGCTCGAGAATCAGCGCACTGACTTCTTCCTTCAGGTCCGATCGCTGCTGGCTGTCGAGGTACTCGGTGGCCAGGGCAATGGAGGGCGGCAGGTAGTCCAGGGTGTCATCGGTCCAGATACCCAGGTCGTGAAACGCTGCGGCGATCTGCACGGCGTCCGAGGGCAAACCGTCGGCAGCGCTGAGGGCCGCGTGGAAATTCAGCACCCGGTAGATGTGGTTACGGTAGCCCTGCAGGTCGGCACCGATGGCCAGGGCGAATGAGGTGAGGATCTCGTCGGTGCGAGGGAATTCGAGCAGCAGTTTCATCAGGCGTCACGCAACAGGTCGTTGGCGTTGAGCAGGTCGTAGGCTATCTCCGGGCGCTTTTCCATGGCACGGCGAATGGCCGCGGGGATGCTCGCGCGGGTCTTGCGGCACAGTCCCGGCAGTTCGCCAACCTGGATGCCGATGCCGCGCATGGTGCGCACTTCATTGAAGCCCGGGGCGATGGCCACGCGAATGCCCAACTGCTCGAACATGCGCCGCTGCAGGTGCTCGAGATCGCTCAGGCTCTGCAGGTTCTCCAGGCGTTCGATCAGGCGTTTTTCTTCGTTGCGGGTCAGAAACAGAATGCGCAGGTCCGCCCCCGGTGTTTCCAGCAGCGGGTCACGCCCGCAGTCGCAGGCGCCGGGCGGGCAGGGTGAGCGGGTCGCAGCGGTGGTGGTCATGGGGATCAATCATAGAGCGCCGTGATTGAATTTGCCCATAGGGATTTGAAAGGGTATGCAAAAGCAATGTGGGAGCGAGCTTGCTCGCGATGGCGTCGTGTCAGGCAACATTGATGTTGACTGGAAAAACGCTATCGCGAGCAAGCTCGCTCCCACAAGGGTTGCGGTGAAGCTGTTTAATTTATTTCAGTACCAGCATCCGATAAACGCCGTCTTCGACTTCGATCCCGTGGGTGTCATGGGTGAAGCCCGGGAAGGATCTGTCGAAGGCTTCCAGTGCCTTGAGATACGCAAGCAAAGGACCGTCCGCAGGGCCTGCGTTCTCACCTGGCATGAGCAACGGGATGCCTGGCGGATACGGCACGATACCGGTGGCGGCGAGGCGGCCGGCGGCCTGGTCGAGGGTGACCAGTTCGATGTCGTTGCGCACCAGTTTTTCGTAGGCCTCCACCGGGCTGAACTCGGCTTGTGGCAGGGTGCCGAACGCCTGGGACATGTTGGCGGTGGTCTTGTGTTTCTTCATGGCGGCGAAGATTTCGTCGGCCAGGTCCTTCAGGCCCATGCCGGCATAGCGTCGCTGGTTGGCGTTGTACAGGTCGGGCAGGCACAGCTCCAGTTCGGCGTTGTCGTCGTAGTCGCGCTTGAAGTCGAGCAGGGCGTTGAGCAGCGTGCCCCACTTGCCTTTGGTGATGCCGATGGAGAACAGGAACAGGATGGTGAAGTCGGTGGTTTTCTCGACCACGATGCCCTGGCGTCCCAGGTACGCGGTGACGACGCAGGCGGGGATGCCGTGGGCCAGCAGGCTGCCGTCGTCGCCCATGCCCGGGGCCAGTACCGAGACCTTGATCGGGTCCAGCATGCAGTAGCCGTCTTCGATGTCACCGAAACCGTGCCATACCGCATTCGGATGCAGCACCCAGCAGTTCGGGTCGGTTTTCAGCGTGACTGGGTCGACCTCATGGAACGGCACGGTCGCTGCGCCCACCTGTACGCTCGGCGGCTGCCAGCAGGTGAAGAACCAGTCGTCCTTGCTCAGCATCTCGTTGTGCATGCGCGAGAGCACCTGGCGGAAGCTGATCGCTTCTTCGATCGACTCGCTGGTGAGGATCTGCCCGCTCGGGGCTTCCATCATCGCCGAGCTGACATCGCAGGAGGCCATGATCGCGTAGTTCGGCGAAGTCGAGGCGTGCATCATGTACGACTCGTTGAAACGCGCATGTTCGATCGGGTTACGGCCGTCGCGCACGTGGATCATCGAGGCCTGGGACAGGGCGGCCAGCAACTTGTGGGTCGACTGGGTGGCGAACACGGTCGGCTTGGACTTGTCGTGATCGGCCGGGTTGCCGTGCATGGCATGGCGTCCGGTGTACAGCGGGTTGAAGCGCGCATAACCGTACCAGGCTTCGTCGAAGTGCAGGCGGTCGACGCTTTCGCCCAGCAGCTCCTCGACGCGGGTGACGTTGTAGGTCAGGCCGTCGTAGGTGGAGTTGGTGACGATGGCGTGCACCGGCGTCGGGTCGATGCCTTTCTTGACCAGCGGGTTGCTGGCGATGGCGGCTTTCACGCCTTCGGCGCTCAGGGTCTGCGGCAGGATCGGGCCGATGATGCCGTAGCGGTTGCGGGTCGGCACCAGGTAGGTCGGAATCGCCCCGGACAGGGTCATCGCATGTTCGGCGGACTTGTGGCAGTTACGGTCGCACAGGGCGATCTGGTTGCGCGTGACGCTGGCCATGAGGATGACGCGGTTGGACATCGACGAGCCGTTGGTCACGTAGTACGTGCGGTGCGCGCCGAAGACCTTGGCGGCGTAGCGTTCGCCCTGGCCGATGGGGCCGCTGTGATCGAGCAGCGAACCCAGTTCGCCGACCGAGATCGACAGGTCGGAGCGCAGCAGGTTCTCGCCGAAGAATTCGTAGAAGGCACGTCCGGCGGTGCTCTTGAGAAACGCCGTACCACCGGCATGGCCCGGGGTGTGCCAGGAGTATTCATAGGTGCGGGCAAACTTCACCAGCGCGCCGAACATCGGCGGCAGGGCGGCCTGGCGATAGCGCTCGATGGCGGCCAGGATGCGCCCGCTGAGGAAACCGGTGGTGTCTTCGGGCAGCCAGATGAAGTCGTCGGCGTGTTGCATGACCAGCAACGGAATGCTCGACGCGGTGGTGCGGTCACTGATCAGGAACACCGGCACCCGCGTGTTGCGCTCGCGCAGTTTGACCAGCAGTTTGATGCAGTCGGCGTGGCCTTCACTGGTGTCCATTTCCCAACGGATGAGCACGCACTGGACGGCAGGGTCCGAACGCAGGATCGATGCGGCATCGCTGAGGCTTTCCGAAGCCAGGACGCTGACACCGCGTCCCTCTACGTCGTGGAGCAGGTGATCGAGGGCACGGCCAAACACCGTTCGCTTGTCCGGCGGGCTGCTGACCAGTAGCGCCAGCATGCCCAGCGAGTGTTTATAGTCCGTCATTATTGAACCTCCAGAGTGGCTTTATTCAGATTGTTCACCGGCACTGGCTCGGCAGTGAGGTGCTGCGCGCTGACGGTTTGCGTCGGTACGCTGTTGTTGAGTGCTTCGAGGCGGATCAGGCGGTTGTTGACGAAGCCGAACAGGGTGTAGCCGACGATTGTGGCCACGCCGCCCAGCATCAGCGCCTGCTCACCGGAGCTGTACAGCGCCAGGTAGCTGTAGGCCGCCGCGATCAGGGCGATGACGTTGGTCGCCAGTGCCTTGCCTTCCGGCACGTTGGAGACTTTCTGCATGGTCATCAGTGAGGCCATGGACAGGATGTACGGCACCAGGTTGGTCACCACCGCGAGGTTGACCAGGGTGTCGAACTGTTTGCTCAGGTCGGGACTGATGGTCAGCAGGGCCAGCGCGGTCTGTGCCGCCAGCAGCACCAGCATGCCGACAATCGGCGTTCCCGCTTTGTTGCCCTTGGCGAAGATCGACAGGAAGTAGCCGGTGTCGGCCGAGCTTTTGTACACCTGGGCGATGGTGAACTGCCAACCCAGCAGCGAACCGATGCAGGCCAGCACCATGGCCGCCATCACGATGTCGCCGACCATCGGGGTGAACATCTTGGCGAACACCAGACCGAACGGCGCGGTGGATGCGACCAGCTCTTCGTTGCCGACGATGCCGAAGATCACGTTGGTGGAGACGATGTAGATCACCGCCGCACCCAGGGTGCCGCCCAGCACCGCGATCGGTACGTTGCGCTCAGGGTTTTCCACCGCGTCGGTGTTGGCACAAGCCGATTCCAGGCCGAGGAAGGCCCACAGGGTAATGGCCACCGAGGCGCCTGCCGCTTCGAACCAGCCTTTGTCGTGAGGGTTCCAGCCAGCGGCGTAGACACTGCTGTCGAACCAGAACCAGCCAATGGTGGACACCAGTACCACCGGTGCAATCACACCCCAGACCGTCACCGCGCCGATACGCCCGGTAATGCTCGCGCCGCCGAAGTTGGCGAAGGTGGTGATCCACAACAGGGCAATAGTGGCCAGGCCTACTTGCAGCGAATCAAGTTTTATCCCGAACAACACCTGAATATAGCCGACCGCGGTAATACTGATCGCCACGTTGGCAATCAACAGCGAGAGGCCATAGGTGTAGTTGGTGATGTAGTTACCTGCTTTACCGAAGGTGTATTCGGCGTAACCGCCCATGCCGCCGGTCTTGCGGCTGAGCATCCCGCATCGCGCAAAGGCGTAGGCCAGAGCGAGGGAGCCGGTGGCCGTTATCAGCCAGGAGAGGATTGAAATCGCACCGACTTCCGCGAGTTTAGTCGGTAGCAGGATAATTCCTGAGCCCAACATGTTGACGGCGGTCAACATTGTCAGTTGCCCCACACTCATTTTCTTTGCGACTGACATTCCGTTGCCTCACTTAGTTGGCGATTGAGAACCTTAGCTATAGCAAAGGTTTGAGAACTCGCAAGAAATAGGCGAACCCCACCGCGCTTTTTCATTTATTTGCAGAAAAGGCAGGATGCTGGCCCCCAAATTTCCAAGTTCTCTGCAAAATTACTTTGTTTTCAGTTGGTTAGATAGGTCGAAATGCGCAAGATATGGATCGCGTTAATCCCGCTAATAGTTGCGGGCATAGGCAACTCGGCTCAAGCAAAAGAATTAGCCGCCAATGATCAGTACATGTGCAGTTGGGGCGCAGGCACCGCTGCAAGGGCACAGGAACTCAAGCTTTCAGGCGTTTCCCTGTACGCCGCACGGCAGAAAATCCAGGCCTACAAGTTCGCCAAAACCTGGATGCGCATGATGGCACTTGGCATTACAGAGCAAACTTATGACAGTCCGTCGCGATTGAAACCGACCGCCGTGCGGCAGAGCTTTCATGAGGACTGCGTCAGGTACAAGTTGGCACGTAAATAAACAAGGGGCGGGCGCCGGTCGGATCGACCACGGCGCATGGCTGTGACGACTATATTGATTGACCATCCCGGCAATCGGATGGGGTGTAAAACCGGTTTCTTACAACTCAATCAGGAGGTCACCATGAGCCAGATCGATAAAGTGTTGTACACCGCCCAGACCCACACCACCGGCGGGCGTGACGGCGCCGCCCGCAGTTCCGACGGGATCCTCGACGTGAAGCTGTCGTCGCCGGGCGCGGGGGGCGGCGGTACCAACCCCGAGCAACTGTTCGCTGCCGGATGGTCAGCCTGTTTCATCGGCGCCATGCAGGTGGCGGCCAGGGAAATGAAAGTGGCGTTGCCCAAGGATGTCGCCGTCGATGCCGAAGTCGACCTGGGCACCAATGAAGGCGGCTACCTGCTGCAGGCGCGGCTCAATGTCAGCCTGCCGGGGCTGGATCGTGAAACCGCACAGAAAATTGTCGACACCGGGCACCAGTACTGCCCGTATTCGAAGGCCACGCGCAACAACATCAACGTCGTGCTCAAGCTGGTTTGAGTCGACGGGCGTTCACCATTTCTGTAGGAGCTGGCTTGCCAGCGATGGCGACCACGAGATCGGCGCAAGGCTCGAGGGCAAATCGCCGGCAAGCCGGCTCCTACACGGTGTCACGCGTGCATCAATTCATCTTGCTGTGATCGTGCGCCATCGAGCCGTGATCCATGGTGCCGATCGCCTTGGCAACGGCCTCAACCTGAATCGACTCTTTCGCGCCGCTGGCGTTTTCCACGGTCAGGGTCAGCGGCACCTTGTCGCCTTCCTTGATCTGCCCCGTCAGGTTCATCAGCATGACGTGGTAGCCATTGGGATCGAAGCTCACCGCTTCACCGGCGGGCAGCGCGACGGACTGCACTTGCTGCATTTTCATGACGTCGTCTTTCATGCTCATTTCATGAATCTGCACCAGCCCGGCCACCGGCGTTTGCACGCTCAGCAGTTTGCTGTCGCTGCTCGCGGTGACCGTCATGAAGGCGCCGCTCGACGGCTGGCCGGCTACGGTGGCGCGAACCCAGGCGTCGTCGACCCGGGTTTGTGCCGATACCGCAAAGGCCAGGCCGATCAGGGACAAGCCCAGCGCCAGTTGCTTGCAGCGTTGAGCGATACGGCTTTTAACCTGTGGGGCATTCATTTCAGCAAACCTCCATCACAGTGAGCAGGTCTTCTGCGCACTCTTTGGCCGTCAGGGACGCGGACAGGCCCAGGCGCAGATTGCCCCGGGAGTCGAAGACATAACTGGTCGCGGTATGGGAGAGGGTATAGGTATCGCCGCTCGGGACTTTTTCAAAGAACACGCCGAATTCCTTGGCGGTCGCGGCGGTTTCTTCCAGGGTGCCGTACAGCGCTTCGAAACTCGGGTCGAATGCCTTGACGTACTTGTCGAGCAATTCCGGGGTGTCGCGTTCAGGGTCCAGGGTAATGAAGACCACCTGCAACCTTTCGCCGTCGCGCCCCATCAGCTTCTTGGCCTGTGCGGCACGGGCCAGCGTGGTGGGGCAGACGGCCGGGCACTGGGTGAAACCGAAGAACACCATCGGCATCAGGCCGCGATAGCTGCCCAGCATGCGGGTTTCGCCCTCAGGGTTCTTGAGCTTGAAATTACGCCCCATGATCTTGTCGCTGAGATCTTTGCCGTACTGGAACGACAGCTTGCTGCTGCCGTCGCAACCGGCGAGCAGGCCCAGGCTCAACAGCCCCATGCCTTGCAGGACAGTTCGGCGGGTATACAAAGTACTCATGGAAAAAAGCATCCTGTTGAACAGGCTGAAACTGACAGCGTGGTGACTGTACAGACGAAAAAATCGTGGGGATGTTACCAAACTGTGCCGGTGGCGGAGGGGTGGATACGACCATTGGACCTTTGCTGCGGCGCGACATAGTGTCGCGCCATCGGGGTGAAAGTGCTCTTGTGGTGAGGGGGCAAGCCCCCTCACCACAGGCAGCCCCCCTCACCACAATTTATCGACGCAAACTCGCGCAGTGATCCTGTTCCGGCTGCGCAGCGGTGTACCACACGTAATCGGCGCTCTGGGCGGTCACGGTCTTGCCCGCCTCCGCGAGGATCAGCACCGTATTGCCCTCGCCGGCACCGAGGTCCTTGAGGTGCAATGGCACTCCCAGGTCCTTGCGCACGTGGAAGGCCCCGGCCAACAGCAACGCCGGTGTCGGCGCGGCCATCAGGCGCTCGGCCATGCGCCGGTCACGCTGTTGCTGCACGGCGAGCATTGCCGGCATCTGTGCTTCGGGCAACAGGTCGCAATGGGATTCGCGGATGTCCTCGAGCAAGGTCGCCTGTACCTGTCGGGTGGTGGACGCTTCACCGGTGAGCACCGGGCGCTGCTTGTAGATCTGCATGATCTGCGCGCGGTCCAGGTTCGCCGCCAGCAGCGGATAGGGTTGGCGCAGCGCGTAGGTGACGAGGGCGCCATACACGCTCCAGTCCCAATTGGCCTGCCAGGCCAGCGCCTTGAACGCATCGGCCGGTGGCTGTCCGGCGCGGGTCGCGGTTTGCGCGGCATCGACTTTGGTCTGTTGGTCGGGATTGAGCATTTCCATCAGCAGGCTGCCCTGGGCGCGTTGTGCCGCCAGCTCGCGCAGCAACCACAATTGCAGGGCATGGTGGTCCGGGTTGTCGTGTTGTTCACCGACCAGCACGCGCGGCGCCACGGCCAGGCGTTCGACCAGTTCCTGCGGGGTCAGCGTGCGACCGCTGGCCAGTTCGCGGATGACGCCAAGGTCGGCGTGATCGCGCCCTTGCGGGGCAATCGGCGCCGGGGGCGGCGTTACAGAATGGGTTTGGCAGGCAGCCAACAGGCTGAACGCACACAGCAACAGAAAGCGCATCGGATTTCCTTGATAGATAGAGGCCCCCTCGATCAAGCAAGGAGGGGGGCGGTATCAGCGCGCGATGATCAACGGATGGCCGCGTTCCGGATGCTGATGAATCAGCACCTCCAGGCCATAGACCGCCGCCAGCGCTTCGGCGGTCAGCACCTCTGCCGGTGGCCCGTAGGCGTGGGGCAGGCCCTGTTGCAGCAACAGCAGTTGATCGCAGTAGCGAGCAGCCAGATTGAGGTCGTGCAGGATCACCAGCACCGCGGCGCCGCGCTCGGCGAAGTCGCGCACGGCTTGCAGGATGGTGTGCTGGTGCAGCGGATCGAGCATCGACGTCGGCTCATCGAGCAGCAGGGTTTGCCCTGCGGCCCCCGGCCAGAGCTGAGCGAGCACCCGCGCCAGATGCACGCGCTGGCGTTCGCCGCCGGACAGGGCCAGGTAGCTGCGTCCGGCCAGATGCAGGGCGTCGGCGGCTTTTAACGCCTCTGCGACGATTTCGCCATCGCGCACGCGGCCGCTGGCGTGAGGCAAGCGCCCCATGCCCACGACTTCATTGACCGAGAAGGCAAAGTTCAGACTGGAACTCTGCGGCAGCACGGCCAGGCGTTTCGCCCGTTCCTGGCCCGGCCAGTCGGCGAGTGGGCGCTCGTCGAGGCTGACCGTGCCCTCGCTGGTCGGCAGTTCGCCGCACAAGGCCGCGAGCAAGGTGCTTTTGCCGGCGCCGTTCGGACCCAGCACGCCGAGCACTTCACCCGGGCGCAACTCGATATCGATGTTCGCCAGTACCGTACGGTTGCCACGACGTACCAGCAGGTTGTTTGCCCGCAGCATCAGGAACGTCCTCGTACCAGCAAATAAAGAAAGAACGGCGCGCCGATCAATGCCGTCACGATGCCGATTGGCAGTTCAGCCGGCGCCAACAGCAGGCGCGCAGCCAGATCGGCCAGCAACAGCAGGCTGGCACCGGCCAGTAGTGACGCGGGCAGCAGCACCCGGTGATCCGGGCCGACCAGCAGACGCATCAGGTGCGGTACCACCAGGCCGATAAAACCGATCAGGCCGGCCGCCGCGACGGCCGCGCCGACACCGAGCGCCGTGCACAGCACCAGCTCCAGCTTGATCCGTTCGATATCGAAGCCCAGGTGCCGGGCTTCGGATTCGCCCAGCAGCATGGCATTGAGTGCCGCCGCGCGACGTGGCAACCACAGCGCCGCGCCCACGGTGACGATCAGCAACGGCCACAGGCGTGGGTAACTGGCGCCGTTGAGGCTGCCCAGGTTCCAGAACGTCAGGGTGCGCAGGGTCGCGTCATCGGCCAGGTAGGTGAACAGCCCCACGCCGGCACCGGCCATGGCCGTCATCGCCACGCCTGCCAGGAGCATGGTGGCAACGTCGGTTTGCCCGTTGCGACGGCCGAAGCGATACACCACCGCCGTGACGATCAAGCCCCCGCCGAAGGCGCAGAGCGACAGCAGATAAGGCTCGATGGCCGCTGGCACGCCGCCGAGCAGGCTGCCGCCGACGATAGCGAGGGCTGCACCGAGTGCCGCACCGCCGGAAACACCGACCAGGCCCGGATCGGCCAGGGGGTTGCGGAACAACCCCTGCATGGCCACACCGGACAACGCCAGTACCGAACCCACGGCGATCCCGAGCAGGCTGCGTGGCAGGCGAATCTGCCCGAGGATCAATTCCGCCTGTTGCGTGTCGCCACCGTCCAGCGGCAACCCGAGCAGACGCATCCCGGCCAGCAGGGTATCGCCCAGCGGCAGGCTGACCGGCCCGAGGGCCAGGGACAGCCAGAACACCAGCACCAGCAACAGCAGCAAAAAGATCAAGGTCGGACGCGGCCGAAAAATGGCCGTCATGGGTTGATCCCGGCGGTCCGGGCCCGGGCCGACAGTGTCTTGATACGCATCGGGATTATTCCTTGGCCGATCAGAGGGCGGCGATCATCGAATTATTCGTAGCGGGTGATGATGCCATCGACATCCGGCTTACGCACAGGTCATGGTCGGTCAACTTGCAACCCGTGTTGATTGATCATGAGGATAACTTGTGATCATCACGATTAAAATGAGTTTGTCTCACTCCGCGGCACTGTCGACAATGACCCCATTGAACGCATTGGAGTTATTTGACATGGCTTTGGCCCATTCCCTTGGATTTCCGCGCATTGGTCGCGACCGCGAACTGAAAAAAGCTCAAGAGGCGTTCTGGAAAGGCGAGCTCGACGAAGCCGGTCTGCGCGCCGTTGGCCGTGACCTGCGCAAGAGCCACTGGGACTTGCAGAAAAAGGCCGGCATCGAGCTGTTGCCGGTCGGCGACTTCGCCTGGTACGACCAGGTCCTGACCCATTCGTTGATGTTCGGTGTGATCCCCGAGCGATTCCGCCCGCACGATGGCAAGGCCAGTCTGCAAACCCTGTTCGGCATGGCCCGCGGTGTCAGCGACAGCTGCTGCGGCGGCGCGCACGCCCAGGAAATGACCAAGTGGTTCGACACCAACTATCACTACCTCGTGCCTGAATTCAGCGTCGACCAGCAGTTTCAGCTCGGCTGGGATCAACTCTTCGAAGAAGTCGAAGAAGCCCGCGCCCTGGGGCACAACGTCAAGCCGGTGATCATCGGCCCGCTGACTTATCTGTGGCTGGGCAAGGCCAAGGGCGGCGAATTCGACAAGCTCGAATTGCTCGATCGCCTGCTGCCGCTGTACGGCCAGATCTTCCAGCGTCTTGCCGCACAAGGCGTTGAGTGGGTGCAGATCGACGAGCCGATCCTGGTCCTCGACCTGCCGCAAGACTGGAAAAACGCCTTTGAGCGCGCCTACAACCTGATTCAGCGCGACCCGCTGAAGAAGCTGGTCGCCACTTACTTCGGTGGTCTGGAAGAGAACCTGGGGCTGGCCGCCAACCTTCCGGTGGACGGCCTGCACATCGACCTGGTGCGTGCGCCTGAACAGTTCCCGACCATTCTTGATCGGTTGCCGGCCTATAAAGTGCTGTCGCTGGGCGTGGTCAACGGTCGCAACGTCTGGCGCTGTGACCTGGAAAACGCTTTGGCCACCTTGCAGCACGCTCATGAGCGTCTGGGTGATCGCCTGTGGGTGGCGCCATCGTGCTCGCTGCTGCACAGCCCGGTCGACCTGGGCCGTGAAGACAAGCTCGATGCCGAACTGAAAAGCTGGCTGGCGTTTGCCGTGCAGAAGTGTGAAGAAGTGGCGGTGCTGGCGCAGGCGGTCAACGACCCGGAAGCGCCGAAGGTGCTTGAAGCGCTCGGCCAAAGCCGTGCCGTACAGGCTGCCCGTGCGGCGTCGCCACGCATTCACAAGCCGGCTGTTCAGGCCCGTGTGGCCGCGATCACCGCCAGGGACAGCCAGCGTCACTCGCTGTTTGCCCTGCGCATCGCCAAACAGCGCGCCGGTCTGAACCTGCCGCTGTTCCCGACCACCACCATCGGTTCGTTCCCGCAAACCGCGTCGATTCGTCTGGCCCGGCAGTCGTTCAAGCAAGGCAAGCTGAGCGAAGCCGAATACACCGAGGCCATGCACAGCGAGATCCGTCACGCCGTGCAAATCCAGGAGCGCCTGGGCCTGGACGTGCTGGTGCACGGTGAAGCGGAACGCAACGACATGGTCGAATACTTCGCCGAGCAACTCGACGGCTACGTGTTCACCCGCTTCGGCTGGGTCCAGAGCTATGGTTCGCGCTGCGTCAAACCGGCGGTGATCTTCGGCGACCTGAGCCGTCCGAAAGCCATGACCGTGGAGTGGATCCGCTACGCCCAGGGCCTCACTGACAAAGTGATGAAGGGCATGCTGACCGGTCCCGTGACCATGCTGATGTGGTCGTTCCCGCGCGAAGACGTGAGCCGCGAAGTGCAGGCCCGGCAACTGGCCCTGGCGATCCGCGACGAAGTGGTCGACCTGGAAGCCGCCGGCATCAAGATCGTGCAGATCGACGAAGCCGCGTTCCGCGAAGGCCTGCCGCTACGCCGGGCGCAGTGGCAGCACTACCTGGACTGGGCGACCGAAGTGTTCCGCCTGTGCGCTTCCGGTGTGCGTGACGAAACGCAGATCCACACCCACATGTGCTACAGCGAGTTCAACGATGTGATCGAGTCCATCGCCGCCATGGATGCCGACGTGATCACCATCGAAACCTCGCGCTCGGACATGGAGTTGCTGGATGCGTTCGAAGCCTTCGCCTACCCCAACGAAATCGGCCCGGGCGTGTACGACATCCACTCGCCACGCGTGCCGGACTCCGCGGAAATGGCCGGCCTGCTGCGCAAGGCCGCCAAACGCATTCCCGCCGACCGCCTGTGGGTCAACCCGGACTGCGGCCTGAAAACCCGCGGCTGGCCGGAAACCGAAGCGGCGCTGGTGCACATGGTCAATGCGGCGCGCCAACTGCGCAAGGAATGGGCCTGACGGGTCGGTGGCTACACCACTGAAACCTGTGGGAGCGAGCTTGCTCGCGATAGCGGTATGTCTGCGGCATCAATGCTGGATGCGCCGACGTCATCGCCGGCAAGCCGGCTCCTACAGTCGTGGCTCGGCCACCAACAGCAACGACTGCGGCACGGGGCTTTGTGGGTGCTGCGGTTCCTGCAGGGCTGCCAGCGTAAAGCCCGCCATGTCCAGGGCATTCAGCCAACTGGACAGGGTGCGGAAATACCACGGCATGGGCTGCCACTGCCCCTCGAACGCGGCAAAGGTTTCTTCCCGCCAGCCATCCTGATAATCGCCTGCCGCAGCTGCCCACGGGTGCAGCGTCTGGATCAACAGCGCGCCGCCGGGGGCGAGCAGGCTGTTCATGGCGGCGAGCAGGGGGATGATGTCCTGATGCAACAGGGCGAAGTTGGCGCAGATCAGGTTGTAGTCGCGGCCGATGTCGACCTGCGTGTCTGCCAGCTGCTCATAGCTCGCCAGATGCACCGGCGCAGCGCCCGCCGCCCGTGCCGCTTCCACCAGCGTCGCATCGCCGTCCACACCGACCGCCTCGATGCCACGGTCAGCCAGCGCCCGCAACAACCAGCCTTCGCCACAACCCAGGTCGAGAACACGCTCAGGCTGGCGACCCAGCACCGCCAGCAGGATGGCCTGGTCGGTGACCTTGAGGCGGCTTTCGATGCTGCCCGTGCGGATCGCGTCGATCCAGGCCCGGGCATTGTGATGCCAGCTGTCGAGGAGGAAGGATTCGGGGGCGGGCATGTCGATGTCCGGCGCTAGGGTCTGGCGGCTGCCAGATGATAGGCAACCAACGCGTTGGCGTGCCCATGCCCCATGCCGTGTTCGGCCTTGAGCCAGGCCACCAGCTCCATGTGTTTCTTGTCGCTGACGGTTTTAAGCAGGTCCAGCCAATGGCTGACCGGCTGCCCATACTTTTTCTCGATTGACGGGAAGTACGAAGCCGGTCCTTTGGTTTTGGTCTCTTCGGTCACGATGCAAACTCCCTTTCCAATGATCTGAGTTCGAATGCAGCGCCGATTACGTTACTGATTTGCCTTCGGTGAGTCCATCGTTCGAGCCGTCGATTTCGAAGTCAGTAGTTCATCCCGTCATCAATCGCGATGCCTTGGGCACGCATGCCCTTGATCAACTCGCTGCGGGTGCCCGGCAGGTTAAGCATGGTCTTGGCGCGTAACGCCGTGACTTCTTCGGCGGTGTAAGGCTGATAGTCGGCCGGCAGGCTGTCGCCCGCCATGCCGTCTTTGCGCATCAGCCAGTTGAGCAGGTCCGCCAGTTGCGCGTTGTCCAGCGCCGACTGCGACATGCCCGGCACGCGCACGAGGAATTCGCGGCCGCCCGGAACCTTCAGGAAGTTGCCGACAAAGCCCTTCATCCGTGGTGTGTCGTTGGCGGCGGAACCCGTGCCGTCACCCAGGTGGCAACCGGCGCATTGCAACTGGTAGTTGACGCCGACGCTGTACCCGGCCTGGGCAATCGGGGTTTGCACCGATTCATTACCCGGCGCGTGATGCTGGTTCGGGTCGGGAATGGCCCGTGCCTGGGCGAGCGGGGCGCCGAGGGCGCAGACGAGACCGAGCAATATCAAACTACGCATGTAACTAACTCCGCTGATGACCGTTTTGACTCTGGATCCCCTGTAGGAGCGAGCCCGCTCGCGAAGAACTCAAGGGCGACGCGTTAAACCAGATAACCCGCGTTATCGTTGACGTCCTTCGCGAGCAAGCTCGCTCCTACAGAGGTACAGAGGTACAGAGGTACAGAGGTAAAGAGGTAAAGAGGTACAGAGGTACAGAGAACAGCTAAAAAAAAACAAAAGCAGCCACAGAAAAAAAAGCCGCCGGTTGCGCGAGCAACCGGCGCAAAGCGCGTTTTTTAAACGGCGACGCCGCGGATCACCGATACGGTGCAGTGGTAGATGTGCGATTTGGCGGCCAGGCACCAGTTCACATCGTTGTTGTTGAACGGGCGGTAAGCCGGTTCTTCACTGTCGTTGCGGGTGCAGGCGCACTGGGCGCAGCTTTGTTTACCGCAGCAGTCGTTGTACGAAATGATGTAGTCCTTGCCGTCGGCCGGGTTGCGGCAGGTGCCGATCCAGGTCACTTGCGAGGCTTCGGTGCCCGGAGGGCAGGACGTCACCGACCCGCCACAGCAGCTGCACAGAAAGCCGTCGATGGAACAGTAGCGCCAGTAGTCGCAGCTGTTCGGATCACCCGGGTCGCCGGCCTGCGCAGGTTCCGCGGCCAGGGCCTTGCTGGTGCGATCCAGCGGCAACAGCAGGGGCAGGGCGGCACCGGCCACCATCAGCGAACCCATGCGTGCCAGCAGTTTGCGGCGCGACGTGGTGTCGGCGACACGGCGGGACGAACGCTCAAACAACAGATCCAGCAGTTTCATAAAGGTCTCCCTGCCTTATCAGTGGCTATGGCCGTGGCTGTGGTCGTGATCGTGGGTGTGCGGCTGGGCATTGAGGTACTGCTGCAGCGTCGCGTGCTTGAGGTGCTCGACTTCGAACAGGCTGTCCAGGTGCTCGCGGGAGTTGACCAGGCCTTTGGCGCGCAGGGTGCCGGCCTTGTCGATCAGCGCGGCGTACGGCAGCTTGCCGATCTGGTAGGTCATGCCCACTTCCGGGCCGACCACATAAGTCGCGTCTTCGAGTTTGTGCTCACGGATCAGCGCTTGCTGGGCATCCATGTCGCCGTCGCTGACGAATACCACGTCGAGCGTACCGGCCTGTTCCCCGGCGATGGATTTGATCGCCGGCAGCAACGACTTGCAGATCGGGCAGGTCGGCGAGAGGAAGAACAGCAGCTGCGATTTCTCGCCGGCATAACCGAAGTTCACCGGACGACCGTGACGGTCGGCTGCGGTGACTTGCGGAGCGGCTTCGTTGACGGCCACGCCTTTATCGACCATCAGCGCGCCGGCCGGTGCCAGGCGACCGTGCAGTACGCCAATCTGCCGCACCAGGCCCATGACGACAAACGCCACGGCCACCAGCAGCACCCAGAGCAGAACGTTGGAAACTATCAAGCCTTCCATTTCGATTACCTACCAATCAATTTGAGCAGAAGAGGGGAGTTCGCCAGCAAGCCATCGGCGGCGGCGTAGATGAGCAGCGCGACGGCGGCGGCGGCCAGGGTCACGAAGCCATCGAACAGGTTGAGGTCGCGGGCCACCGGCGCGATGCTGGCCACCAGCGCCAGAGCGACCAGCGCACTGTTGCGCGCCAGCAGCACCGGGCGCAGCGGCTGTGCCTGGTCGGGACCGGCGCAACCGCAGTCGATGTCCGCGCGACCGCGCCACAGGTTGATGCCGATGGCGGCGGCGTACAGCGCCAGCAGGCTGGCGGCGCTCAGCGCGGCGTAACCGCGGCTGACCGGCACCAGCAAGGCGAACGCGATGGCCAGTTCCAGCGGCGGCACCAGGCGTGCCGTCGGGCGCACCAGCGCTGCGGGCAGCAACTGGTAGTCCGCCAACTGCTTGCTGAAGCGGGCCGGCGCGCGCAACTTGTGGGTCGCGGCACTGGCCAGCAACACCGCGATGGCGACGGCGCTGGTTATGATGAAGATCGGATCTGTGTGCATAGCCGAACCTCTTAGTAGCTCAGGACCTGAGTCGCGGTCTTCGCGACTTTCGGCATGCTGCCGGTGAGTTTGTTGGTCTTCAGGTCGAAGATCTGCAAACCGCCTTCCACGTCGGTGCCCAGCAGCAGCGGTTTGTCGTCGCCGGTGGCCTGCATGCTCCACACCGGAACCGGTGCTTCGAGGGTGGCGATCTTCTTGTGAGTCTTGAGATCAAACGCCCAGATCAGCGGGCTCGGGTCTTCCCACTTCATCGCTTCGTGGGCGTCGTGCATCAGCACGTACAGACGGTCCAGCTTCGGCGCCACGGCCATCAGCTGCCAGCCACCCGGAGCCCAACCGGCTTTCTTTTCTTCCTCGGACACCAGCGACCAGGACGGCAGGATCTTCGGCGCATCGCCGGCGAAATCCACCGGGCGCACGGTGCCGGTGGTGGTGGTGAAGTAGTAGGTGTCGCCGACGTTGACCGCGCGTTCCACCAGTTTTTCCGCGTTCGGATCAAAGAACGGCGTGCGGCTGCGCGCGGTTTCCTGGCCCTGGTCGTTGAGGGTCACCACCTGCAGGCTGCCGTCGCCGCACAGCGAGGCGAAGCGGCGGTTGCCGACCGGGTAGTTGAGCACGCAACCGGGAATCGCGATTTCGCCGGCCACGGCCTTGGCCTGGGTGTCGACCACGGTCACCGAAGTCGACGGGGTGAAGTTGTAGACGTAGACGAACTTGTCGTCGCCGCTCGGCTTGAGCGAGTAACGCTGGGTCAGCGATTCGGCGCGCTTGTTCGGGATCAGTACTTCCCAGGCCGGCGACAGGGTCGAGCTGTCCCAGGCGGTCAGCACATCGGTACGGGTGCCACGGGTACCGCGCGAATACCAGATGTCTGCACTGTAGATAGTCTTCTTGTCATGGCTGAGGGTCGACGGCGCGGCAAAACCGGTCGGGACCATGCCGAGGATGCGCTTCTGGTCCGGGTCGACCACGGTCACGCGGCCAGCGACGAAACTGTCGAATTCGACGTCGATGACAAACGCGCGGTGAGCTTCGGGTGGAAACGCCAGAACGGTCTGGCCAATCGTACCGGCGGGCAAATCCGCACGGGCACTGTTCAAACCGAGTACAAGCAGGCTCAGGCCTAGCGCTGACTGTACGGAGATCCTGTTTGTTCGCATAAGGGGAACTTCCTGAATTGTTGGTAACGCGGATCGCGGGTGCTTTGGCAGATTTTTACCCTTTGATTCTGCCGTGCCCCGCGATCGCGAGAATTGCCCTGCCTGCCAAGTGTTTGTGTGTCTGTGCCAGTGTCATGAAACTGGCTGCGCAGGCTGATAAGGCGGGGGGTGGAGAGGGGGGGCAAAGGAGCTTTTGTGGTGAGGGGGCTTGTGTAGGTCAGGCGGGATTGGCGAGAGGCAGGGAGAAGGTAAATACAGCGCCGCACGGCTCCAGGTTTTGCGCCCAGATATCGCCCCGATGCCGGCCGATGATGTTCTTGCACAGCGCCAGGCCGATGCCGTTGCCGCTGACCTTGGACGAGAAGAACCCGTCGAACAGCTTCTCTTGCGCCTGGGCCTGAATGCCACGGCCGCTGTCTTCGATGCGCACCAAAGCCACATCGTTGTCGCGGCTGGCATGGATGCGCAGCAGGCGTCGTTCGGCCGGCAGGTCGGCCATTTCTTCAATGGCGTTGAAGGCCAGGTTGAGGATCACCTGGCCGATCAGCACCTTCTCGCAGCTCACCATCAGCGGTTCGGGCGAGTCGATGATTTCCACGCGCACCAGGCTCGGGTCGGCGCGCAGGCTGATGAAATAGCGGGTTTCGCGCAGCAGTTCATTAAGGTCGACGCGCTCTTCCGACTGCTCCAGCTTGACCACGTAATCGCGCACGCTCTTGATGATCACCGAAGCATGCTCGATTTGCCGCACGGCGCTCTGCAGGCCCCAGGTGACAGCGGGGTCGGCATCGGCGACGTTGCCCAGGCGAATCACCGTGCCTTCGATGAAGTTGCGTGTTGCCGCCAGGGGCTGGCTCAGCTCGTGGGCAATCGCCACGGCCATTTCACCCATGGCGTTGTAGCGCGCCAGGTATTCGAGTTTCTGCTCGCTGAACCGCCGCGCCTCTTCGGCCTGCACCTGTTCGGTCACGTCGCGAAACAGCAGCAGGTGGCCGACCAGATCGTCCTCGATCTCGATATAGCGGCAGGTCGCATCATGCCAGCGCCATTCGCCATCGCGGCGCTGCACCTGGTAATGCACGTTGAACGGCGCGTGCTCCGGCGTCTCCACGGCGAACCGTTGCAGCAAGCGCTGGCGTGAAGCGTCGTCGCACCAGGCGAGGAAGTTCTTGCCCATCAGCTTGTGCACTTCGCTGTCGAGCAGGTGCGCGCCGGAGTCGCTGATAAAGCGGATATCGCCCTCTGGCCCGAGTACGGCCACGCCTTCGGCCAGGTCCTGCATGAACGCCGTGAGTCGGCTCTCGAAACGCTTGAGGTCGCGCTTGACCTTGTCCTCTTTGGAGATGTCGCGGAACTGCACCATCAACACGTCGCGCCCGTCCAGGTGCACCAGGGTCGCCACCGCTTCGGACAGGATTTCCACCCCTTGCTTGGAGCGGTAGCACCACTCGATGGCCCGCTGCCCGGTGCGTGCGGCCCCTTCGAGCCAGCGCAAACCCACCGAACGCCGGTATTTCGGCGCGTCGCGGGTCATGTCCGGGGCCTTGAGCGGCGTCAGTTCTTCCAGGGTAAAGCCCAGCGCCGCCAGGGCAGCGGCGTTGGCCCAGAGGATTTCCTTGGTGTGCGCGTCATGAAGAATGATGCACAGCGGCATGGCTTCGATCAGCGCATGAAAGTCGTTCGGTTTTGGCAGGTACATCGCACGGCCCCTGGCGGCAGAGATTTGCAGTATGGCGTTTTATACCTGCTCGCACAGCGCGATGCGCTCAGAGGTAACCGGCGTGGGCCTAGGGGTTTTCTTTAGCGCGGGGGCTGCACGCCCCAATAGTTGCGGCCGGACGCGGTTTTTACACTGGACCTCAATGCAAGGGCAACCACCGCGCTCCTTACCCCTGTAGGAGCGAGCTTGCTCGCGAAAAACGTCTGAACAACGCAGTCATCCAGACTGGGCTCGTTATCGTTGACGTCCATCGCGAGCAAGCTCGCTCCTACAGGTAGAGGGAACAGCGGAGCCCACCAACAATAATCACAACGGAGAACTAGCCCATGCTGCGTTCAGCTGTCGCGCAACAAGACCCTGTGTCCGCCCCGGTCGTGCCAATGGTCGAGAGTCAGCTATTTCAGCAAGTGCTGGATGAGGTGCGTCAACGCCGCGAGGAATTCGACGCCGGCTCCCACGTGCCTCGGGACATGATCGAGCGATTCAAGCAGGTGGGTATCTACCGCGCTGCCACGCCGAAATGCTTCGGCGGCGACGCCCTGGCTCCGGCACTGTTCCTGCAAATGATCGAACGCATCTCCGAAGCCGACGGCTCGGCGGGCTGGGTCGCCAGCTTCGGCAGCGCCGGTGTCTATCTGGCCGCCTTACCGCCAGAAACCCTGGCTGAACTCTATGCCGACAGCCCGGACCTGGTGTTCGCCGGCGGCCTGTTTCCGTTGCAACCGGCCGAAGCGGTCGAAGGCGGCTATCAGGTCAACGGCACCTGGAAATTCGCCAGCGGCTGCAAAGGCGCAGACCTTTTGGGCGTGGGCATCGGCGCCGCTGGCGGCAAGCCGCGCACCGCAGTATTTCGCCCTGGGCAGGTAGACATCGTCGAGAACTGGGAAGTGGTCGGCCTCAAAGGCACCGGCAGCCACGACCTGCGGGTGACGGACAAGCGCGTTGATGAGCGCTGGACCTTCATCCGTGGCGGTGCCGCGACCATCGACGAACCGCTGTTCCGCTACCCGTCGATCGCCTATGCCGCGCAAGTGCTGGCGGTGGTCAACCTCGGCCTGGCCCGCGCAGCGCTGGACGAAATCAGCCGCATGGCGGGCGGCAGCGGCATCACCGGCGCACCGAAATTGTCCGACCGCGCTTACGTGCGCATCGAGATCGCCAAGGCTGAAGCCAAGCTCAGCGCCGCGCGCGGTTTCTTCTACAACGCCACCGAACAGGTGTGGAACTCGATCCTGGCCGGCAACCCGGTCACGCCGGAGCAGACCAGCCTGCTGCGCCTGTCGGCGATCCACGTGTCCCAGGCCGGTGCCGAGGTGGTGCAAAGCGCCTACAGCCTGGCCGGCACCACCGCCATTTACCTGCGCCATCCGCTGCAGCGCTACCTGCGCGACTCGATGGTGGTGACCCAGCACGCCTTCCTCAGCGAAGGCCTGTATGACGGCGCCGGCTCGGTGTTCCTCGGCGTCCCGCCGTTCCCGGGCTACATCTGAACCCCCATTACTTTTTCAAGGAATCGCACCCATGTCGCAAACCACCCAAGAGCCATTGCGCGTCGTCTTCTGCATCGGCATCACCCAGAACTTTTTCGACCTGCCCACCGGCGAAGGCCTGAGCGTGTGGAAAGGCTTCAGCCAGATGATGGGCGACCTCGGCGCCATGCCGGGCATCACCGTGCTCGGTGCCATGGACGACGACCGCCTGATGGTCGGCCCGTCCACCACCTCGCCATGGACCGTGTACATCATGGCCGACGTCGACTGCCACCAGTCGGTGATCGACGCCTGCAACCTGTTCCGCACCACGCCGGTCGGCCAATACAGCCTGTGGCGCTACGCCAAGATCGAAGCGCGCATCGGTCGCCCGTTGACCATCCCTGATGCGGCCAGGGTGTAAGCCATGAACGAGGCCTTGCTGCAGCGTCTGGCGACGCTCGAAGGGGAAAGCGCAGTGCGTCGTTTGATGGCGCGCTACATGGACCTGTGCGATGTGCCGCGGGCGGCGATTCACTTGAGCCAGTTGGCGCAACTGTTCACCGAAGATGCGGTCTGGGAAGGCCTCGGCACCCAGACCGCGCAGACCTTCGGCCAGCACCACGGACGTGCGGCGGTGGCGACCTTTGTCGGCGGTTATCTGCCGCCGTCCGATCACTTCAAGCTGAACCTGCATTACCTCACCAGCGAGTCGATCGTGGTCGACGGTAACAAGGCGCAAGGGCAGTGGATCATGCAGCAGATCTCGACTTACGCCGATGGCCGCAACGAGCTGTTCGGCACGCGTCTGAACATTGATTTTCGTTGCGTGGATGGCACTTGGCTGATCGCGCATTTCCGTACGCAGCGTTTGTTCAATACGGAGTTGAGTGCATGAGTACCTTCATCAGCGAATTCCTTCTCGGTGGCAACGGCAAGCGCGTCGCCATCAAGGACTCCATCGACATCGCCGGCCACCCGACCCGCTCGGGCAGCCGTGCTTTTGCCGATGCACCGGCGGCAACGAAAAACGCCGAAGTAGTCGACGCGATCCTCGACGCCGGTTGGCAAATCGTCGGCAAGACCAACCTGCATGAACTGGCGTTTGGCGTCACCGGCATCAACGACTTGACCGGCACGCCGATCAACCCGCAGGCGCCGGACCGCGTGCCGGGCGGTTCGTCCAGCGGTTCGGCTGCGGCGGTCGCGGCAGGTTTGGCGGACATCGCCATCGGCACCGACACCGGTGGTTCGGTGCGGGTGCCGGCCGCTTGCTGCGGCGTGGCCGGGCTCAAGCCGACTTACGGCCGAGTCAGCCGTGTTGGCGCCCATCCGCTGGAATCCAGCCTCGATTGCGTCGGGCCGTTCGCCAAAAGCATGGACGACCTGATCGCGGCGATGCAGGTGATCTGTCCGGGCTTTGCCGTTCAGGGCTTGCCGGGCGCCGGTGCAAAAGTCGCCTTCCTTGACGTGAACTGCGACCCGCACCTGCAAGCCTGCCTGGGTGCCGCCGCCGACCGCGCCGGATGGCGCCGCGGCAATTTGCATTTGAGCGAGTTCGAAGCAGCGTTCGCCGCCGGCCTGACCGTGATCAATTTCGAAAACTGGGCGGCGTTCGGCCACCTGACCGGCAAAGGCTTGATCGGCGCCGACGTGGAAACACGTTTGCTGGCGGCCAGCCGCACCACGCGCCAAGACCTGGCCGAGGCCGAGGCCGTGCGCACAGCGTTCACCCAACAAGTGGACGCAGCGCTGGAAGACTTTGCCGTATTGCTGCTGCCGACACTGCCAACCCTGCCGCCGACCCTCGGCGAAGCCCGCGCCGGCAGCAAGGCCGTGGCCGGCATGACCCCGCTGGTACGTCCCTTCAACCTCAGCGGCCATCCGGCCCTGACGGTGCCGGTGGAACTCGATTGCGGCGGGCTGAAAGTCGGCCTGCAAATAGTCGGTCGCAAAGGTCAGGACGAACTGGTCTGCGCCTTTGGTGCGCAGCTGCAAGCCTCTATCACTCAATCATAAAAAGAAGCCATGAGGAGAACCGCATGAGCACTCATGAATATCAGCTGATCGCATCGTCGAAAAGCCCCGAAGACCTGGTCCAGCACGACCGCGTCGACGTCTCGCTGTACAACGATCCAGCACTGTTCGAAGCCGAGCTGGACAAGATTTTCTACCGCACCTGGGTGTGGGTTGCCCACGAGAGCGAAGTGCGCAACAGCGGCGACTTCAAGACCGCCATGGTCGGCCGTCGCCCGGTGATTGTCGTGCGCGACAAGAAAAACAACATCAACGTGCTGGAAAACCGTTGCCGCCACCGTGGCGCCACCGTGTGCGAGAAGCACAAGGGCAACGCCACCGGATTCACCTGCCCGTACCACAGCTGGTCCTATGGCCTGGACGGCAAGCTGCGCGCGCTGCCGTATCCGGACGGTTACGAAGGCATCCTGGAGAAATCCGAGCTGCCGCTGACCAGCCTGCGGGTCGAAAGCTACGCCGGCATGGTCTTCGCCAGCTACAACGACGAGATCGAGCCGCTGGAAGACTTCCTCGGTGGCGCGAAGCACTGGATGGACCTGTTCATGAAGCAGGGCGCCGGCTACCCGATCAAGACCCAGGGCGAGCACAAGTTCAGCTTCAAGGGCAACTGGAAGATCCAGCTGGAAAACACCACCGACGGTTACCACTTCCCGATCGTGCACAAGTCGTTCATGTCGTCGGTGGATGAAGAGACCTCGGAAATGCTCTCGTTCATGACCGACGAACAAGCCGTGACCCACTCCCCGGGCAACGGCCACAGCGTGATGGTGATGGTGCCGGAGCACGTCGACCTCGATCACGACGACGGCACCGAGCAGTTGCAGGAACGCTTCGCCCACGTCACTGAAGAGCTGTCGAAAACCATGCCGGCCGATCAGGTGCGTCGCATCGTGCGTTCGCTGCACGGCGCCGGGTTCAACCTGAACCTGTTCCCCAACGTGGCGATGTCGATGTCGTTCTTCCGTGTGCTGCGCCCGGTGTCGGTCACCGAGACGGAGATCCGTCACGTTGCCCTCGGCATGGACGGCGGCCCGGAAGTCGCCAACCGCGAGCGCATGCGCATCCACGAACACTTCCAGGGCCCGTTCGGTTTCGGCAGCCCCGACGATGCCGAGGCCTGGGACCGCGTGCAGCGCGGCTCGTATGCCGGCGTCGACGCGCCGATCCTGGTCAACCGCGGCCTGAACCGCGAAATCACCGCTGAAAACGGCGACAAGGTCAGCCACGCCACCGACGAAGGCGGCATGCGCGGTGCCTACGACATGTGGAAAAGGATGATGAGCCAATGAGCAATCACGACACCCTGAATGGTTTTTCCGGCCCGTTGGCCCAGGCCATCGAATTCATCTGGCGCGAAGCCGAACTGCTCGACCACAAGAACTACGCCGAATGGGCAACCTTGTGGAGCGACAGCGGCAAGTACATCGTGCCGATCGACCCGGATACCGAAGATTTCGAGGCGACCCTGAACTACGCCTACGACGATGCGCGCATGCGTGACCTGCGCATCGAACGCCTGACCGCCGGCTACTCGCCGTCGGCGGTGGACGCTGCGAAAACCATTCGCACGGTCTCGCGTTTCCGTCTGGTGGAAGCGGCCGGCGACATCGTCGAAGTGAACTCCGCGCAGCTGCTGTACGCCTACAAGCGCGGCGTGCACACGCCGTTCGTGGCCGACCTGAACCACCGTATCCGCTTCACCGACGGCGTGCCGACCCTGGAGCGCAAAGTGGTGCGCCTGATCAACTCCACCGACAGCCTGAGCGCGCTCGGCTTCCTTTGTGAGGGCAACATCATGAGTCGAGTAGCCCTTGTAACGGGTGCCTCGCGCGGGCTGGGCGAATGCATCGCCCGGCGTCTGCACGCGGCGGGTTATCGCGTCGCCCTGGCGGATGTGCGCCTCGATGGCGTGCAGCAACTGGCCGCAGAACTGGATGGCAGTGGCGCCAGCGCCGTCGCCAT
The DNA here is from genome assembly GCF_054668285.1 of Pseudomonas sp. S2_H10. Classification (NCBI taxonomy): domain Bacteria; kingdom Pseudomonadati; phylum Pseudomonadota; class Gammaproteobacteria; order Pseudomonadales; family Pseudomonadaceae; genus Pseudomonas; species Pseudomonas sp. S2_H10. Next base: position 1,145,254 of record NZ_CP162754.1, on the reverse strand, counting down.
CGAGCTGGATGTGCGCAGCAAGGCTGACTTCCTGCGTGCCCGCGACCTGCTCGCCGAGCGCTGGGGCGGCACGGACATCCTGGTGAACAATGCCGGTGTGTCGAAGGTCGCGGCGTTGATGGACATCACGCCGGAAGAGTTCGACGAGTCGATGGCGATCAACCTGCGCGGCACCTTCGTCGCCTGCCAGGTGTTCGGCGCGCACTTCGCCGAGCGCGGTTTCGGGCGCATCGTCAACATCGCGTCCCTGGCCGGACAAAACGGCGGCACCGCCACCGGCGCGCATTACGCGGCGGCCAAGGGCGGCGTGGCGACCCTGACCAAGGTCTTCGCCCGGGAACTGGCGCCGCAAGGGGTGACGGTCAACAGCATCTCGCCGGGTCCGCTGGACTTGCCGATAGTGCGTGAAAGTGTGGCGCCGGAGCGTCTGGAGCAGATTCTCAAGATGATCCCGGCCGGCACCCTCGGTGACCCTGCGTTCATCGCCGACAGCGTGTTGCTGCTGATCGCCGATAACGCGACTTCCGTGACGGGCGCGTGCCTGGACGTCAACGGCGGCTTGTTCATGCGCTGATTGGCTCGCCGAAAAATAACCCTTGTAGGAGCCGGCTTGCTGGCGATGGCGGCCTTGAGTCATGCATCGCCTATCAGGGCGCCTTCGCCAGCAAGCCGGCTCCTACAAGTGCTGTGTTAAACAAAAATATATTCAGGTGATGCAATGATGAAGGTGAAGATCGAAAGGATCGTCGACGAAGCGCTGGATATCCGTTCCTTTCGCCTCGTGCGCAGTGACGGCCAGCCGCTCGACACCTATGAGCCGGGCGCCCACGTCGACCTGACCGGGCCGACCGGGGTGACCCGCCAGTATTCGCTGTGCAGCCCGCCGCAGGATCGCCGTGCGTATCTGGTGGCGGTGAAGAAAGAAGCGCAGTCGCGCGGTGGTTCCCTGGCGCTGCACGAGCAGGTAGAAGAGGGCATGGAGCTGGAAATGGGGGCGCCGCGCAACCTGTTCCGTCTTGATGAAAGTGCCCGCGAACACGTGCTGTTCGCCGCCGGTATCGGCGTCACGCCGCTGTTGAGCATGGCTTATCGACTGGCGGAAAGCGGCCAGCCGTACCGCCTGCACTACTTCGCTCGTTCGGCGCAGTACGCCGCGTTTACCGAGCTGTTGGCGACAAACTTTGCCGATCAGGTGGAATTCCACTACGGCGTGGAGCCGGCGGATCTGGACGGCGCCCTGAGCGCATGCCTGGAGCGCGCCGGCGGCGCGGCCCACGTCTACACCTGCGGCCCGGCACCGTTCATGAACAAGGTGGTGGAAGTGGCTTCGCGCAGTCGCGCGGACGATGCCATCCACCTCGAACACTTCGCCGCGGACCCGGCGGCCAACAGCGCCCCGGCCGGCGGTTTCGAAGTGGAACTGGCCAGTTCCGGCGTGGTGCTACACGTGCCGGCCGACAGCAGCCTGGTCGACGTGCTGCAAGCCCACGGCTGCGACATCGACACCGAGTGCCGCGAAGGCATCTGCGGCACCTGCATAGTAGAGGTCCTGGACGGTTTGCCGGAGCATCGCGACAACTGCCTGTCGAACAAGGAAAAGGCCTCCAACAAGCAGATCTGCGCCTGTGTATCGCGGGCGCTTTCCGCTCGTCTGGTATTGGACCTGTAAGACTAAGGAAGGCTGGAAAGCATGCGCCGGAGCCTGTTGAATGGGCGCCCGGCGGCCGTCGAGGGAGGAGACGGCTACAAACGAGAATGATTTTTAGCGAACCGCTCGACGAAGCGGTCGGAAAATAACAACAAAAACCCTGAGGCTTTGCGGACATGATTACAGCATCGACGGTGCGCAACGAGGCGTTCGAAAGTTGGTTGAGCCAGGTGAACCAGGCCTGTGGGCGTTTCGACGCGCGGGCGCTGGACACGGATTTCTACGGCGAACTGGCGGAATTTCGCAGCGGTGCGATCAACCTCAGTGTGGTCGACATGGCGCATGTGCATTTGTATCGCACCAGCAAGGACGTCAGCACCAGCAGCGACGGACACTACTACGCAGTGTTCCAGATGCGCGGCAGCTCGCAGCTGGAGCAGGGCGACAACCGCGCGAACCTGGGGTGTGGCGACATCGCGCTGATCGACGCCAGCCGTCCGAGCGACATGATCTACAACGACGACTGTCGACAGCTGTCATTGATACTTCCGCGCCAGGTGGTGGAACGTGGTTCGCACTTCAACGCCGTCAACTGTGCCACGCGCATCGCGGCGAGCAGCCCCCTGGCGGCGATGGCCAACAAGCTGGTGCTGGACACCCGTCAGCACGAAGGCCTGGACATGCAGGAAAGCGAGGCCGTGCTCGATGCCCTGGCCAGCCTGCTGCTGCCGGGCATCAGCGCTCGCGACAGCGCTGCCGATCCCCATGAACGGCAATTCCGCAAGATCATCGCGTTCATTGATGCACACCTCAGCGACGAAGAACTGTGCCCCGAACTGATCGCCCGTGAAGTGGGCATATCCGTGCGCGGCCTGTACCGGATGTTCTCCAAGCGCGGGTTGGTGGTGGCGCAATACATCAAGCATCGCCGCCTGGACTTCTGCGCGGAAAACCTGCGCCGCGCCGATGTCGATCAGAAGCTGTCGGCGTTGTGTTATGCGTGGGGGTTCTCGGACTCGAGCTACTTCTCGTCGGCGTTCAAGTCGCGCTTTGGCGTGTCGCCGGGGGCTTATCGCAAGCGCTATAGCCAGATCTGACAGCGCGTTATCGTTCATCGTCGGAACGCCGCCCGGAGCAAGCCCGCTCCCACAGTATCTGCGTCGTACACAAATGCTGTGTGCACTGAGGAACCTGTGGGAGCGGGCTTGCCCGCGAAAGCGGTGTGTCAGTCACTATCAATGTTGAATGTGCCGGCCTCATCGCGGGCAAGCCCGCTCCCACAGTATCTGCGTCGTACACAAATGCTGTGTGCACTAAAGAACCTGTGGGAGCTGGCTTGCCAGCGATGGCGGTCTGATGACCGCCACAGATCCCTCAATGCCGCACCGGCTCTTCCACCGGCAAATGCAGCACTTCGCGCACCAGCATGGCGATGCTGGTCACGCCCATCTTTTCCTTGATCTTGGTGCGGTGCACGTCAACGGTCTTCACGCTGATGTTGAGCTCGCGCGCGATCACCTTGCTGGCCTTGCCATCGATCACCAGCATCAACACTTCGCGCTCTCGGCTGGTCAGCAGCGCCAGCTTGCCTTGCAGGTTCTGCCGCTGCTGCTGATCGGCCTGGGCGTGCACGGCGGTTTTCAGCGCCGCCTGGATGCGGTCGATCATCTGCTGCGGGTTGTAGGGCTTCTCGACGAAGTCCAGCGCGCCGTTCTTCATCGCCGCGACCGACATCGGGATATCGCCATGGGCCGAGACGAAGATGGTCGGCAGGGTACTGCCGCGCTGGTTGAGGATTTCCTGCAACTGGAAACCGCTGGTCTCCGGCATGCGCACGTCGAGCACCAGGCAGGCGGGCTGCTTGGGGTCGTATTGGCTGAGGAATTCTTCGGCGCCGGCAAAGCACTGCGCCTGCACGCTGACCGACTCCAGCAACCACGCCAGCGAAGTGCGCAGGTCCTTGTCGTCGTCAACGATGTAAACAATCGGTTTGCGGGTTTCCATCGGGGCTGCCACGAAAATTCTAATTATTGTTTTCGCACGCGAACGCGCGGCACGCATCGGCTCGTCTTTGCCGAGTCAGTAAGCAGAATACCCACTGTGGCCGGCCCTTGCGATAAAGAAACCACCTAGTCGACTAGCGGAAACCCAACCTCGTCATGGGGATCGTCAGAATGGTTGCGGCGCAGCCACGGCCTTAGTCTTGTTCCATCACCTACGGACCGCGCAACGCCGGTCCTCCAGAAGGAAGGGGCATCGACATGGCCGACCTGAGCCAGCAGCAAATCGACTTTCGCAACGCCATGGCGCAGCTGCCTGCCGCGGTGAACATCATCACCACCAACGGCCCCGGCGGCCGTTGCGGCATCACCGCCAGCGCCGTGTGCTCGGTGACCGACTCGCCGCCCACGGTGCTGGTGTGCGTCAACCGCAACAGCGCCACCCACGACGTGTTCCGCACCAACGGCCACCTGTGCATCAACGTGCTGTGTGGCGAGCAGGAAGAACTGGCCCGGCACTTCGCCGGCATGACCCAGGTGCCGATGGCCGAACGCTTCGCCTGGGACCTGTGGGACGACGGCGCCGCCGACGTGCCGGTGCTGCGCGATGCCCTGGTGCAACTGGAAGGACGCATCAGCGAATGCAAGGAAGTGGGCTCGCATTCGGTGATGTTCGTCGAGCTGACGAAGGTCGGCGTGCGCGAACCGCGTGACAGCCTGGTGTATTTCAACCGCCTGTTTCATCGCCTCGAGCATGCCGGGGCGCATTGCTGAACTCCCCCACCCAACCTGTAGGAGCTGGCTTGCCAGCGATGAGGCCCTGAAGACCGCCATCGCCAGCAAGCCGGCTCCTACCTCGCAGTGATCACCGACAGTTTGCTGATCCCCGCCCGCTCGATCGAGGCCATGGCGCGAGCCACTTCGCCATAATTCACGCCGTCATCGGCCTGCAATTGCACGCGCACTTCCGGGTCCTTGGCCTTGGCCGCCTTAAGGTTGAACTCCAGCAGATCCGGCTGGATTTCATCCTTGTTGATGAACACTTTACCGGCGCCGTCGATGCTCACCACCAACGGGTCTTTCTGCTCCACGGGCGCCACGGCTTCGGTCTTGGGCAGGTTGATCGGGATCGCATTGGTCAGCAGCGGCGCGGTGACGATGAACACCACCAACAGCACCAGCATCACGTCCACCAGGGGCGTGACGTTGATCTCACTGAGTACTTCATCGCTGTCTTGAGTCGAAAAGGCCATATCAGGACGCCTCCTTGATTTTCTGCCCGGAGGTGCTGGCGCCGGATTTGCCCGCGACTGGGGTCAGCAGTACGCGGAATGCGTGCTTCTGCGCGAGGTTGTAGAAGTCGTGCGCAAAGTCATCCAGGTCTGCCGCCGTCAGCTTCAGGCGACGCAGGAAGTAGTTGTAGACCAGCACCGCCGGCACGGCGACGGCAATACCGACGCCGGTGGCGACCAGTGCGGCGCCGATGGGGCCCGCCACGGTTTCCAGGCTCGCCGAACCCGCTGCACTGATCCCTTTCAACGCGGACATGATCCCCCAGACGGTGCCGAACAGGCCGATGAAGGGCGAGGTGCTGCCGATACTGGCGAGGATTGCCAAGCCGGTTTCCAGGGAGCGCCGTTCACGCACGATCTGCTGGCGCAGAGCACGCTCGAGGCGGTCCTGATGATTGATCGACTGGCTGAGGTCGGCGTTCTGGCTGTCACTGATCTGGATCGCGTTGTAACCGGCAAGCGCAACGCGGGCCGCGGCGCCAGGCAGGTTGTTGGCGAAATCGGCGGCCGATTCAAGGCTCGAGGCGGCCCAGAACTGCCGGTGGAATTTGCGGTCCTGCGCCTTCAGCCGAGTGAACTGCAGTCCCTTGAGCAAGGCCAGGCCCCAGGTCGCGACGGAGAAGACGATCAACAGCCAGATGACGGCGTGTTCGATGGATTCGAAGGGGGAGGTGAGTAGATTCATGGTCGGGTGCTCCAGCAAGGCATTGGATCGGTTGTAGCGATGCGCCTTTTGTCAGGTAGCCCGCGAGGTATCGATAGGTTTGAGTTACTTGATCTTGAAGTCGATGGGCACGCTGACCCAGCCGTCCAGCGCGGTGTTGCCTTGCCTGGCCGGGACGAAGCTCCAGCGTTTCACGGCGGCCAGTGCGGCGTCGTCCAGCGATTCGCGGCCACTGCTTTTCTGAATCTGGATTTCACCGGGTTTACCGCTGGCCAACACATGCACGCGCAACAACACCGTGCCTTGCCAGCCCCGGCGCATGGCCTGGGACGGGTACTCCGGCGCCGGGTTGTGCAGGTAACCGGCAGTCGCCGAAGCCGGGGTCACCGGCTGAGGGGCAGGCGGTGCCGCAGGTGCTGGCGCCGCCGCTACCGGTTGTGCTGCTACGGGCGGGGCAGGTTGCGCTGTCACGGGTTTGGCCACCGGTTTAGGCACTGGCTTGATCACAGGCTTGGGCTTGGGTATCGGCTTGGGCGGTGGCGGCTTGACGGCCAGTTCATCTTCCACCGGTGGCGGCGGTTCCACCACGGGTTGGGCAATCGGCTCGGGCGCAGGTGGTTCGACAACGGGTGGCGCCGGTTGCGAGAACTCGATGGTCATCGGCGGAATTTCCGGCGGCACCACAGGCAGTTCCGGCGCCGGTATCTGGTTGACCCAGACGATCACCGCGCCATGCAGGACCAGCGCCAACACGGCGAGCAAGACCACCTCGCGACGATTCAACAGCCGTTGCGGTGTACGTTGCAGGCGAGACAGTGCCAGGGGCTCGCGAAACACCCGGCCAAGGTTGAGCAGCTCACCCAGGCCCGGGCTCTGGAACACCTGCGGCAGACTGGCGGGGCTTTGGACATTGCCCATTTGTTTACTCCTGTGAATCCTGTGTTTTTTCCACGCTTGGACGGACCGGTCCGGGCTTCAATGCCCCACCAGTTCCTCCAGCAGTTGTTCCTTGTAGCCTTGCAGTACGCTTGACGCCCGGTCCCGGGGATGGGGCAGGTCGACCTTGATTTCGTGCTTGATCCGTCCCGGATGGGCGTCCATGACGATCACCCGGTCACCCAGGTACAGGGCTTCCTCGATGTCGTGGGTGACCATGATCACGGTGCAGCGTTGCTGCACCCAGATGCGCTGCAACTCGTGTTGCAGCCGTACCCGGGTCAAGGCGTCGAGCGCGCCGAGGGGTTCGTCGAGCAACAGCACTTTCGGTTTGTTGATCAGCGCCCGGGCAATGGCGGCTCGTTGCGCCATGCCGCCGGACAACTGGTGCGGGTAGGCATTCTCGAAGCCGTCGAGGTTGACCAGGGCAATGTGTTCGGCCACCAAACGGTCTTTTTCGGTCTGGGACAGTGGGTGGTTTTTCAAGGCCAGGGCAATGTTCTGGCTCAGGGTCATCCACGGAAACAAACGGTGATCCTGAAACACGATCCCGCGTTCCAGGCTGGTGGCCACGATCCGTTTGCCATCGAGCAGAATGTCACCTTCGTAGTCGGCCTCCAGCCCGACGATGAGTCGCAGCAGCGTGGATTTTCCGCAGCCGCTGGCACCCACGATGCTGACGAACTCGCCGGGGCGAACGTCGAGGTTGATGCTGCGCAGCACCGGCAAAGGCTGGCCTTCGATCCGATAGGATTTGCTCAGGCCGCGAATTTGCAGGGCGCCGGACTGTAGCGGGGTGCTATGGGGCGGGACATATTGGGCGATTGCGTTCATGGAGTGGCCTTTCAACGAATGTTGCGCCAGCGCAGCAAATGGCGGCTTAGAAGGGTGAATAGCAGGGTCATCAGGTAACCGCACAGACCGATGCACAGCACACTGAGGACGATGACTTCCATGCGTGAGCCGGCTTCGGCGTTCATCATCAGGTTGCCCAGACCGGCTCCCGAAGACAGGAACAACTCGCTGCCCACCGCCGTGACCCAGGCAAACGCGAGCGCATGCAGCACACCGGTGGCGATGCTCGGCAGCGCCGCGGGCAACAGCACATGACGAAACCGTTGCCAGCGGGTCAGTACCAGCACCTGGCCGACTTCGCGATAGCGCTGCTCGACATGGCTGAAGCCCTGGTAAGTGTTGAGCACCATGGGGTAGAAAGCCGCGAGGCTCACAATCAGCACCTTGGAGAACTCGCCGTTGCCGAACCACATGGCGATCAGCGGAATCCAGCCGAGCATGGGTACCTGGCGGATCGAATGAAACAGCGGCCCGATCAGCCGGTTGGCAAGTCCCGACAGCGCCATCAACACGCCCAACAGGACACCGAAGAAAATCCCCAGCGCCAGCCCGGTGCTGGTACGCGCCAGGCTGGCCAACAGGTTCACCAGCAGTTCGCCATTGCCCAGCAGCTCGAGCAAGGCGGCGCCGATGGTCGACAGCGGCACAAAGGCGTAAGCCCCCGCCGCGTCCTGGCGTGACAGGTATTCCCAGCCGCCGATCAACAACAGCGGCAGCAACAGGCCACGGGATTTGGCAATCAGTCCAGACATCGAAGGCTCCTAGCGGGTCTGCCAGCGGAACAGCCGCTGTTCCAGTTGGCGAAAGCTGAAATCCAGGGTGAAGCCGATCAATCCGGTCACCACGATCCCGACCATCACCACATCGATGCGCAGCATTTGCCGGCTCATCTCGATCATCTGCCCCAGGCCACTGTCGGCGGCGAGCAACTCGGTGGCCACCAGCACCACCCAGGCGCGGGTCAGGCTGATACGAAAACCGGTGATGATGGGCGGCGCGGCGGCGGGCAGGGCGATCTCGCGGACCAGTGTCGGCCAGCGCAAGCGGTAAACGTCAGCCACCTCGAAGTAGCTGCGCGGAATGGCCTTGACGCCTTCGCTGGCGGCCAGCGCAACCGGGAAGAATGCGGTCTTGGCTACGATGATGATCTTGAAGGTTTCATCGATGCCGAACAGCAGCACGAACATCGGGATCAACGCGATGCTGGGAATCTGGCGCAGGGTGTGGAACAGCGGCGAGCAGTAGATCTCGACATTCTTCGACAGGGCCATCAGCACGCCGAACGCCAGGCCACACAGTGAGCCGATGCCGAACCCCAGCCCCAGGCGCGACAGACTGTTGAGGAGGTGTTCGAGGAGTTCACCGCTGGCGGACAATTGTTCGAAGGTCTGCCACACCCGAGCGGGAGGGACCAGCAGGTTGCGCGGAAAAATCCCGGCCTCGGCGACCACCGCCCACAGCAACAACAGGGCAACAGGAGAGATGAGCCAGGTCAGGGAGGACAACAGACGTTGAGTACGCATGGCGGTTCTTAATTCGGCGAAGTACCGAAGGGGTATCGCAAGAGCTGTGCCAGCGCGGCGGGATCGGGCGGGTTAAATCCGTAGGAGCCGGCTTGCTGGCGATGGCGGCGGTGCGGCCGACACAAATCGTGCTGAGCGCATCGCTGGCAAGCCAGCTCCTACAGGGCTCGTCGTCCCGGCGATTGATGCCTGATCCGCACCCGCTGCTGCCAGGGCAACACCCCGGCAGCAGCCCACTCAGAAGTCGTAACTGACGCTGGTGTAGTAGAACGCGCCCTGGGCGCCTTCGGGGCTGGTGATCGAGTACTTCGGCACGCCGTACAACTGCGCCCCGTCAGCCTTGTCCGGATGGGTGTCGAACAGGTTGATTGCCCCCACCGACACCTTCAGCGCCTTGTCGAAGGTGTATGACAGATCCAGGTCGGTCACCCATTGCGGGCTGTAGGTCTGGTCCAGGGTCGGGTTGGTGGAGTTGAGGCTTTTCCATTCGCCATAGCGGCGCTGGGCCACGGTGACGCCCCAACCGTCATACAGCCAGTTGGCACTGAGGATCAGCTTGGAGTCGGGCGTGCCGTCCTCGATCAGGCCTTGGGTGGTGCGGCCGACAATCTGCGAGCCCTTGATGTTGCCGACGTCGCGCAGGGCGGTGATTCTGGTGTTGTTCTGGCTCACGCCGGCATTCAGGTTCAGGCGTCCCCATTGCTGCAGGTCCAGCTGATAGTTGCCGGCCAGCTCGACACCGTCGGTGCGGGTGTCGGCCACGTTGGTGTAGAAGGCCGCACTCTGGATATTGGCGTAAGGCGTTCCGGCAAAGATCGGCGAAACGACCGACGCGGGCAACTGGTCGGAGAGGGTGATGCGGTTGTCGATATCGATGCGGTAGGCGTCCAGCGTCACCGACGCATTGGCCAGCGGACGCCAGACCAGGCCCAGGGAATAGCTGGTGGACTCTTCCGGCTTGAGCGATGTCCCGCCCAACAGTGCTGCCTCCGGGCTGTCGGCGCGCAATGTGCGCTGCTGCACTTCGACAAAGTTGCCACTGCCCGGTGGCTGCTCCACCACCTGCACGCTGAACGAAGACAAGCCGCTCTGCACCAGGGATGGCGCGCGATAGCCGGTGCTGGCGGTGGCTCGTGCGGCGATCTGCGGGGTGAAGTCGTAGCGCAGGGAGAGCTTGCCGTTGGTGGTGTCACCGAAGTCCGAGTAGTGCTCGGTGCGCACCGCGACGCCCGCCTGGAATTTTTCGCTGAGCTGGCCTTCGACGTCGACATAGGCACCCAGTACGTTTCGTTCCAGAGAGGCGGCGTCGACCTGGGTGATGCCCGAGTAGTACCCGGGAATGCGCCGGCGGGTCACCGGGTCGACCGTGTTGAACAGCGGGCCGTTCTGCCATCCCGCCGCTTCGCCGGCGCTCAGTTCGTAGTTCTCCTGGCGCCAGGCCAGGCCGGCGGAAAGTGTCAGCGGTTTGAACAACAGGTCGGTCGGGAAGTCTCGCACCCAGTCCAGGGTCACGTTGGTCTGATCGGCCTCGCGTTCACCGGTGTAGATCTTTTCCGGGCTGTCGGCGCCCCAGCTGGGGTTGATCGCGTTGCGGTCGGTGGACTTCAGGGTGTTGTCGCCATGGTTCGCGGCAAGGTCGAACTTGCCCAGTTGCTCGTCTTCGTAACGCAGGCCACCGGTCAGCGCATAGTCTTCCAGCGAGTAGCGGGTGATGGGCAGGCGTCCATCCGGGAAGCGTTGCAACGCGGTGCTGCTGTAGTTGTTGCGCAACGTCGTGGGCGGATCGAAGAAGCCTTCGGCGTCGGTGTTCTTGTGGGAGTAGGTGGCAAAGCCGTAGGCGGTCAGGCCTTCGCCGATCCCGACTTCACTGTTCAGGGCGAAGTTGTACTGGTCCGACACGTTGCCCGAACCCCAGCGCCAGGTGCGGTAGCGGTTGTTCTGCTCGCGGGGCGTGTTGATGCTGGTGGAGCCGGGGTAAAAGATCCGGTTGTCGGGGTTGGTGTCGCTGGCCGGGTCCTGGCTGCCGGCATCGAAGCTCAGGGTCAGGAAGCCGTCGTTGGGCAGGGCGATGCCTTTCCAGCCGCTGAATTTGCGCTGGATGCCATCGCCCTTGTCGTAGCCGCCAAAGCGATAACCGAGGTCGCCGCCGTCGTCTTTCTCCTTGAGCACGATGTTGATCACCCCGGCGATGGCGTCCGAGCCGTATTGGGCCGCCGCGCCATCGCGCAGGATTTCCACGCGCTGGATCGAACTCAGGGGAATCAGGCTCAGGTCGACCGCTGCCGCGCCCCGTCCGTTGACCAGGCTTTGGCGGGTGACGTTGGCGCTGGTGTGGCGGCGCTTGCCGTTGACCAGCACCAGCACCTGATCGGATGCCAGGCCGCGCAACGACGCGCCTTGGGCGATGGAGCCGGCAAAAGCGCCCTGGGGCGACTGCGGATAGGTGAACGACGGTGACAGGGCGGTGAGGGCGCCGGACAGGTCGCTGGCACCGGTCTGTTCTAGCTGTTCGCTGGACAGCACATCTATCGGCGCGGCGCTTTCCAGCGCGGTCACGTCGCTGCGCCGCGTACCGAGTACCACCACGGTGTCGAGGTGGTCGCTGCTGGCTGTGGGTTGGGTTTCGGCAGCCACGACAGGCATGGCAAGGCTGCCAATGACCAGCGCGACAGCGCCGGCCAACGGGGTGTGATGGAACATGGCTAAATTCCTTCCAGACAAATGAAGACCCTGTAGGAGCCGGCTTGCCGGCGATGGCGGCCTCAAGTGCGATGCAAGGCTTGCGGGCCTCATCGCCGGCAAGCCGGCTCCTACAGTGGATGTGTGGATGCCGGAGGTCCGGAAATCGATGGTTTTATGGGTGCGTACCGGTAGTCCGGATTCGATGATTTTTCTGTAGGAGCCGGCTTGCTGGCGATGGCGGCCAAGAGGGCGATGCAAGGCATGCGGGCCCATCGCCGGCAAGGGGAGGTTTCGGGTCAGAAGCGACTGGTCACGCTCAGGCCGACGGTGCGCGGGTCACCGTAGGTGATCACGTATTGGCCCAGGGTGCCGTTCGGACGACCGTGTACCTGGTAGCGGCGGTCGGTGACGTTGTTCACGAAACCGGTCACGCTGAGTTTTTCATCCGGGCTGAACCAGGTCAGGCGCGTATTGGCCAGGGTGTAGTGCGCCTGGCTGAGGGTCTTGTCGGCGCTGCTCTGGCGGTCGGCGAGGAAGTATTCCTTGTCGCGGAAACTCACATCGCCACCGGCCACCAACTTGCCACCGACTTCCAGCGGGAAGGTGTAATCGCCACCGAGCGCCACCACGTTGCGCGGTGAACGCACGAAGCTGTTGCCGCTGTAGTCACCCGTGACCACCCCGGTGTTGGGGTTGGTGTTCTTGAAGTCGGTGTATTCGGTGTCGAGGAACGATACCGCGGCACGCAGGTGCAGGAAGTCGGTCGGCTGGGCTTCGAGTTCCAGCTCGGCGCCCTTGACCGTACCCTTGGCGCCGTTGGTCAATGCGGTGGTCAGCACGCCGTTGTTGACCGTCAGCAGGTTCACCTGAATATCCGAGTAGTCGTAGTAGAAGATGTTGGCGTTGGCGGTCAGGCGATGATCGAACCACTCGGATTTGAGGCCGATCTCGTAGGCGTCGAGTTGTTCCGGATCGACCGTGGTCAGCTGCGACAGGCTGGTGGACAGGCCGGTGTTGAAACCGCCGGAACGGAAGCCATGGGCGTAACGGAAGAACACCCGCACGTTGTCGTTGATCCGGTATTCCGGCGTCAGGTCATAGGTCCAGGCTTCCCAGGTCTTGTCTTCCTGACGATTGCCATTGGTGCCGACACCAGGCAGCGGCACCAGCGGGCCGTTGGCCGTGAAGCGGGTCAGTTGCGTCAGGTCGAGGTCGATGTCTTTCTTTTCCTGGGTCCAGCGCAGGCCACCGGTGACGCTGAAATCTTCGGTGAAGTCGTAGGTCAGGTTGCCGAACAGCGCGTAGCTGTCGGTCTTGTGGTCATAGCTCAGATCACGAAAGTCGGTGACGCCGCCGATCTGGTTGGAGCCGGTACCGTTAGGCGTCGGGCCGGGTGTGACAATGCGTTGGGCAGAGCTGTCGAGGTCTTCGTGGAAGTAATGCGCGCCCAGCAGCCAGCGCAGGGTTTCCTGCTGTGGCGATGCCAGGCGCAGCTCCTGGGTGTATTGAGCGTATTTGTTGTCGGAAATCGCTGCTCCGTTGACTTCATAAGGCGTGTAGTCGGCGTCGCTGGTCGCCTGGTTGCGAATGTAGTCGTAGGCGCTGATGGAGGTCAGGGTGTAGTCACCCAGGTGCCAGTTCAGGGTCAGCGACGTGCCGTCGTGATTGAGCTTGGAGTCTTCATTGACATTGATGGCGATATCGCGCCCGCGAGGCCTTTCGTAACCGACGTTGTAATAACGCCCGACTGCGAGCGAGCCGTTGCTGCCGTCGCCTTTGAATTCGCGGCTGTGGACCTTGAGCAGTGCCTCGAGATCGTCATTGACCTGGGCAAGGAACTGCAGGCGGACGGCCTTCTTGTTCACATCGCCATAGGTGTTGTCATCGACCAGGTTCTCCTGGAAACCGTCACGCTCCTCGGAGTACAGCGAGACCCGCGCCGCGAGTTTTTCATCCACCAGCGCTCCCCCCAGAGCGCCGCTGACGATGCGTTCGTTCTTGGTGCCAAATCCGATCGTGCCGAAGCCGTCGGTGTCGAAGGTCGGTTTTTTCGAGATGACGTTCACGGCGCCCGCGGTGGTGTTCTTGCCGTACAGCGTACCTTGCGGCCCGCGCAGGATTTCGATGCGCTCGAGGTCGAACAGCGGCCCGCCGCCGGCAACCGGGGCATTGAGGTAGACGTCATCGGCGTAGATCCCCACCGGGAAAACGGTGGCTGCGCCGGTATCACCGGTACCCAGACCACGGATGTACCAACGTGGGCGGCCATCGCCGTCCGGGTTTTTCGCCGACGTGTTGGGAACGAAGGTGGTGATGTCGCCCATGTTGCGCACGCCGTCGGCCACCAGGCTGGTGCCCTGGATCGCTGACACCGCCACCGGAATCTCTTGCAGGGTTTCCTCCCGGTGTTGCGCGGTGACGGTCACGGTTTTCAGCGAAGGCTCCGCAGCCGATTTGCTGCTGTCGGTTTCTGTGGTTTCTGCTGCCAGCAAACCCTCGCTGACGCCACCCCCGGCGAGTAACAGGGTTAGCCAGATACTTTTGGTGATTGGATTAAGTTTATGCATTTGAGTCTCCCCCAGGAAAGTTTCACTAGTGGGGGTTGAGCAGAGATCGTGCCAAGTGCTTTTTTTGCGTGGTTAGTTTTATCAAGGTGTTGAAAATAAAGGATTTGTTGTTGGCGAAAGCTGTGCGTTCAGCCGATTTTTTATGAGTTTGTTAGTTGGATCCAGTCTGCCGGGAAGTGCCTGTCAGGCATTCAGCAGAAGTTGCTTGGCGGGTGTTGCTGGAGAAGCAGGCGGAACGGAGGAAAGTGTTGCCAGGCCAGCAATTCATTGTTGTTGAGGAAGAATCGCCAGCAAGCCGGCTCCTACAGGTTTTGTGTTGAAACGGAATAAACATTGTAGGAGCCGGCTTGCTGGCGATGACGTCCTGACAGACGCTGAAAATCTCAAACCGCCAATCGTGACGTGGAGCCAATGACCTTTTCCAGCACACTGAAATCGATCCAGTCACGCACATCGAAACGCCGTGGAATGAAGTCCCAGCGATGCAGGAAATCGGTGAAGTCCTGCAGCGCTTCAATGGATCGTGCATCCAGTGTCGTGCGCAGGCGCCGATGGGCGTCTTCGCCGTACGCGGCGGCGACCCAGTACTCGCTGGTGTTCAGTTCCCGGGCCAGAAAACGCCGGGTTTCGTCTGGGTTGGCCCAGGCCCATTGCTCGGTGCGCAGCACGGTATCAACGATGTTCACACTGGCGTCGAAATGCTCGTGCAGCAAGTGGGTGTCGACGGTCAGGGTCCGTGGCGTGCCGTTGTTCGAGCGAATCAGCGGGTCGGGGTGAGAGCCGGTATCGACGACCACCTGCAAACCGAATTCGTTGGCCAGGTGCACGGCGTGCGCGCCCTTGAGAAAAATCGCATCGATGTCGCCACGCAACAATCCGATCAGTTCGTTGTTGCGGCGGCTGACACGCGTGACATCGAGGCTGACTTCCGAGCCGTAGACATGCTGTTTCTGATCGTCGCTGTAGGTGCCGCCATAGGGGTAGTCCACCAACTCGACATCGGACACGTCCAGGCCTTCGAGCTTGAGGGCGTTTTCCAGGCCGCGCAGGGCCTGGGCGCGAGTGAAGTCGATCTGCACGTTGGCCCATTTCGGCAAGCCGAAGCGGCGGTTCTTCAGGTCGCGAATGCTCTTCACACCGGATTCCGCGGTGGTCAGGATCAGCTGCACCTCGTCGCTCCAGGACAGCCCCAGCACGCGGGTCTGTACGCCACTGGCATAGGCCCAGATGGCCGGGATGTTGCCGCCGTGACGCACCGAGTTTTTCAGGTGATGGTCGTAATGGGCTTCGCGAACCTCCCGCTCACTGGACTCGCGCAGTGACTGGATATTCGTGCCGAACGGCGCAAAGGCTTGCGCCAGTCGACCGGATTGCACGGCGATGCCAAGCCCCGTGGGCACAGGGCTATGGGTGTACCAAAGCGTATCGAGTGGTTTGCTCATAAAGTCCTTCAGTGCCGATCCATGAAACCTGGCGGGTTAGCCTGCCAGTGCGGTAGGGGTTTGCAGCAACGCGTCCAGCGGTCGAGGATCGATCCAGTCGCGCACATCGAAGCTGTTTGGGATGAAGCGCCAGCGATGCAGGAAGAGTGTGAAGTCCTGCAGGGCGTCGATGGCCTGCTCATCCAGTTCGGTGCGCAAGCGCAGATGGGCATCGTTGCCATACGCGGCGCTGACCCAGTACTCGCTGCTGTTGGTTTCCCGGGCCAGGTAGCGGCGGGTGTCTTCCGGATGGGTGTGGGCCCAATGTTCGGCGCGTCGTACGGAATCGAGAATGCCGGTGGCGACATCGAAGTGGTTGTCCAGCAGGTTCAGGTCCACGGCCAGCGTGCGGGGGGTGCCATTGTTGCTGCGAATCAGGGGCTCGGGGTGCGAGCCGGTGTCGATGACGGTGTGCAGGCCGAACTCATGGGCCTGCCGGGCGGCGCTGGCGCCTTTGAGGAAGATTGCATCGACCTCGCCGCGCAGCAGACCCACCAGTTCCAGGTTGCGCCCCTCGACCCGTTGCGCACTGACCGGCGTGCCGTTCACAGTGCTGACCTGCGGATCGCTGAACGTACCTTCATAGCGAAAATTCACCAGCTGCACATCGCCAACTTGCAGGCCTTCCAGGCTCAGGGCGTTTTCCAGCCCGCGCAGGGCCTGGGCGCGGGTAAAGTCGATTTGCGCGCCGGCCCAGTCGGGCAAGCCGAAACGACGGCCCTTGAGGTCCTTGACGGTTTTGATGCCGCTGTCGGGAAGGGTCAGGATCAGTTGCACTTCATCGGCCCAGGACAGGCCAATCACCCGTGTCTCCCGGCCCTGGGCCCTGGCCCAGATGGCCGGGATGTTGCCGCCGTGGCGCACCGAGTTGCGCAGGGTGTGATCGAAGTGCGATTCACGCACGGCCTTGTCGGTGGATTCGCGCAGCGACTGCACTTGCGTGCCCAACGCGCCGACGGTGTCTTGCAGCCAGCCTTTTTGCACGGCAATGCCCAGCCCGGTGGGTACCGGGCAGCGGGTGTACCAGAGGGTGTCCAGAGCTTGAGTCATCAATGATTCTCCCGCAGCGCTCAGGCGCTGGCCTTCAAATGAGTTGCCGGTTGTACGGCAGGACGTTGGTGCACCAGTGGCAGTACCTCCTGGCCGATACGCAGGGCTTCTTCCAGGTGAGGATTGCCCGCCAGGATGAAGGTCGAGAAACCGGCATCGCGGTACTCCACCAGGCGTTCGGCGATGTTCTGGTGGCTGCCCACCAGGCCCACGGTTGGCCCCGGCTTGGCTTTGGCGAAGCCGGCCCACAGGTTTGGGCCGATGATCAGGTCGTCGAAGCGGTCGATGTTCTGGTGGTAGGCGGTTTGCCGTGCGCCACCTACCGAATCGGAGCCGCTGGTGAAGCCCTTGGCGACCACGCTGCTCTTGCCTTCAAGTTTGTCGAACTGGCGACGCAAATCTTTCCACGCCAGCTCTTCGGTTTCCCGGGCGAACAGGTCGACACGCAGACCAAAGCGCACGCTACGACCCTGCTTGTCCGCCAGTTCGCGTACCCGATCGATATGCGGCTTGAGCTTGTCGATGGGCTCGGCCCAGTTCAGGTAGACGTCGGCGTGTTTGGCGGCGACATCAAGGGCGGCGTCGGAGAACCCGGAGAAGTACACCCCGGGCTTGCGCTCGTTCTGCAGGCCGTGGGGCAGGGCACCGTTCTCCAGTTGGTAGATATCGCCTTCGTAGGAGAAACGTTCGTTTTGCCAAAGCCCCTGGATGATGTCGAGGAATTCACCCGTGCGTTTGTAGCGCAGGTCATGTTCGAGGAAATCGCCGTTGGCCCGCTGGCTGGCCGGGTTGCCACCGGTGATGATGTTCCACTCCAGGCGTCCGCGGCTGAGGTTCTGCAGGATCGCCGCTTGTTGCGCGGCGTAGGCCGGCAGGGTCCAGGTCGCCTGGAACGCGATCAGGAATTTGATGCGGCGGGTTTCCCGGGCCAGGGCGGCTGCGGCAATCCATGGCTCGGGGCCGGTAGGCAACAAGGCGCCTTCGAAGCCTGCCAGTTCTGCGGCTTTCGCGACCTGGGCGATGTAGTCGATGTAGGTGAAGTCGTCCGGTTCGCCATTGGGCAGCCGTCCCGGTGCGATGTTGCCCGGGCGATAGTGCGGATTGCCGCGGTTGTGTTTGTCGGTGGTCAGTTGCGGGCCGTCGGTGCCCAGTGGCAGGCGCCAGAAAAACTCAGTGCTCATGGGTTGCTCCTGATTCAAGTACGCGTAAGATCGCGCAGGTGCGAGGCTGTCCTGTCAGGTGGATTGCAACGGACATGCCATGCCCGGCCCGCCGGGTTTGGGCCAGCGGGGCCGGGGGGTTGGCGGGGGGAAGGGAGAGGGGGTGAAGGCGGGGGTGCTGCTGTAGCAGCAGTCCGTCAGCAATGGTTGTTCGGGGTGCAGCAGGGGGGGGTGATGGTGTTCTGGAGAATGCCATCGCTGGCAAGCCAGCTCCCACAGGGGATGTGTGTGGTCCGCGATTGCGTAGGAGCCGGCTTGCCGGCGATGGCGATTTTGAATACGCCGATGCAGCAGGCGGGTTTGGTTGTGTTCTGGAGATTGCCATCGCTGGCAAGCCAGCTCCCACAGGTGATGTGTGTTATCCGCGATTGCGTAGGAGCCGGCTTGCCGGCGATGGCGATTTTGAATACGCCGATGTAGCAGGCGGGTTTGGTTGTGCTCTGGAGATTGCCATCGCTGGCAAGCCAGCTCCCACAGGTGATGTGTGTGGTCCGCAATTGCGTAGGAGCCGGCTTGCTGGCGATGGCGATTTTAATAACGCCGATGCAGCAGGCGGGCTTTGGTTGTGCTCTGGAGATTGCCATCGCTGGCAAGCCAGCTCCCACAGGGGATGTGTGTGGTCCGCAATTGCGTAGGAGCCGGCTTGCTGGCGATGGCGATTTTGAATACGCCGATGCAGCTGGCGCGTTTTGATGGTGTTCTGGAGATTGCCATCGCTGGCAAGCCAGCTCCCACAGGGGATGTGTGTGGTCCGCGATTGCGTAGGAGCCGGCTTGCCGGCGATGGCGATTTTGAATACGCCGATGCAGCAGGCGGGTTTTGATGGTGTTTTGGAGATTGCCATCGCTGGCAAGCCAGCTCCCACAGGGGATGTGTGTTGTCCGCGATTGCGTAGGAACCGGCTTGCCGGCGATGGCGATTTTGAATACGCCGATGCAGCAGGCGGGTTTGGTTGTGCTCTGGAGATTGCCATCGCTGGCAAGCCAGCTCCCACAGGTGATGTGTGTTGTCCGCGATTGCGTAGGAGCCGGCTTGCTGGCGATGGCGATTTTGAATACGCCGATGTAGCAGGCGGGTTTTGATGGTGTTTTGGAGATTGCCATCGCTGGCAAGCCAGCTCCCACAGGGGATGTGTGTTGTCCGCGATTGCGTAGGAGCCGGCTTGCTGGCGATGGCGATTTTAATAACGCCGATGCAGCAGGCGGGTTTTGGTGGTGTTCTGGAGATTGCCATCGCCAGCAAGCCGGCTCCTACGGGCGATGGCAGTGTTGATTACGCCGGTGCGGTGGCGACGATGTCGTCAATCGAGGCGCCCGCTTCGGCGCTGCGCAGGTAGGTCTGGTACAGCGCCGCGTAAGCGCCACCCTGATCGATCAATTGGCGGTGAGGGCCTTGTTCGACCAGGCGACCGTGGCGGATGACCGCAATGCGGTCGGCATCGCGGATGGTTGCCAGGCGATGGGCGATGATGATGGCCGTGCGACCTTCGCAAAGCCGGCGAAACGCTCGCTGGATGCGGCGCTCGGTATGGATGTCGACGGCCGAGGTCGCCTCGTCCAGCACCAGTACCGCAGGGTCCGCGAGGTAGGCGCGCACCAGGCAGACCAATTGCCGCTGGCCATGGCTCAGGTGCCCGCCCAGTGGTCCGACTTCGGTCTGGTATTGGTGCGGCAGGCGCTCCAGCACCTCGTCCGCACCCAACTCCCGGGCCGCCGCAATCAGGCTCGCGTCGTCGGCTTGGGGGGAGGCCAGGCGCAGGTTGTCGAGAATGCTGCCGCTGAACAACACATTGTCCTGCAAGACCACGCCGACATTACGCCGCAGTTCATGCTGGGTCAGGTTGCGAACATCGATGCCGTCCAGCCTGACGGCGCCCGATTGCACCTCGTAGAAACGCGTCAGCAACTGCACCAGCGTGCTCTTGCCATGGCCCGAGGGGCCGACAATCGCCAGCACTTCACCGGCAGGAATGTGCAGGTCAAGGTCGTTGATCACCGGCGTCGAACTGTTGGCGTCGTAGCTGAAGCGCGCCTGTTCAAAGCTCACCTCGCCGCGGGCCCTGCCCACGCGTTGCGGTGTGGCGCTGTCGTTGATTTGCGCGCGGGTGTCGAGCAACAGGAAGATGCGTTGCGCCGAAGCCGAACCGGTGGCGTAGCGCTCGAACAGGTCCGACAGCTCCTGCAATGGCCCGAGGAACAGGAATACATAAAACAGACTCTCGGCGATCTGGCCCACGGTCACATCCGCCTGCGCCAGACCGTAGGCGCCCACCAGCAACAGCACGGCCATGCCGGCCGAGCTGAGCAGCGCGGTAAAGGGAGCGAACCAGCCAGACCGCAGGCTGCCACGGATCAGCGCCTGGTTGAAGTCATCCAGCAGGCCGCGATAGCGCCGCAGGTTCGGCGCCTGTTGCGCACACTGCTGCAACATGCGCGCGCCGCTGACGCTTTCCACCAGATGCGCGGTGAAGCGGCTGCGGTTCTCGGCAACCCTTGCCCAGTTGCGCTGGGAGATGCGTTTGAAACTCCAGGTCGCCAGCACCAGCAACGGCACCGTCGCAGCGAGACTGAGAAAAAATCGCGGATCGATTCGCCACAGCATCACCGAGGCCAGCCCGCAGCGCAGCAGCGCGCCCAGCAACTCCGGTGGCCCCTGAATCAACAGCGGTTCCAGGGCATCGACATCCCGGTCGACTCGGGAAATGATCCGTCCAGCCTTGGTCCGGTCGAAATAACTGACGCTCAAGCTCTGGACATGGGCAAACACCCGCACCCGCAGGTTATTCAACACCCGGATCGCCGCACTGCCGGCGACGAACTGCGAGACCCCGGCGAGCAGGAAACGCCCCAGCCAACTGGCCGCCAACCCCAGGCCGAGCCAAAGTACCAGGCGCTCATCGAGCAACCAGTGACTGCCCTGTTGAATCAGCCCACGGTCGAGCAGTTCACGGACGAACCAAGGGCGCAGGAACACGGTGAATACCAGCAACAGCTCAATGCCGATGACTCCGAAAATGTGCCGGCGAATCGGCTTCAGCAGCGGTAATAGCCGACTGAACATGCTGCGGTCGAGGGCCTTCCTGGCCAGCATTTCTTCAATTTCGATATCGCTCAAGGCTTTGCCGGCGATTGGATTAGCCATGGTCGATCCCTAGCAGGTCGCGATAATCAGGAGAGGTATTCAACAGTTCGGCATGGGTGCCGCTGGCGGCGATCCGGCCGTCCTGGAGCATCAGCACGCGGTCCGCCAGGAGGATGGTCGAGAGCTTGCTGGAGATCACCAGCAAGGTGGTGGCACGCCCCTGTTCACGACGCAGTTGGCGAATGTTGTTCAGCACCTGGCGTTCGCTGATCGCATCCAGCGCGCTGGTGGCATCGTCCAGGCACAGGATGTCCGGCTCGCCGAGCAGCGCACGGGCCAGGCTCAGGCGCTGGCGCTGGCCGCCAGAGAGCGTCACGCCACGATCGCCCAGCGGCGTGGCCAGTCCTTGGGGCAGGCGTTCGAGCACATCTTCCGCGGCGGCCAGGCGCAAACCGTGAAGCAATTGTTGATCGCTGGCGTGCGGTGCCGTCAGGCGCAGGTTGGCCGCGAGGGTGTCGGAAAACAGAAAGCTTTCCTGGGGGACCACGTGAACCCGTCGCCTGAGTTCGTCCAGGTTCAACTGACGAATGTCCTGCCAGCCGGCGCTGTTCGAGCCTACCGACAGGCGCCCGGAGCTGATGTCGCTCAGGCGCGGCAACAGGCTGGCCAACAGGCTTTTGCCGGTGCCGGTCGCGCCGACCAGCGCGACGATTTCGCCCGGCTGCAGCGTCAGCGAACAGTCCTGCAGGATATCCAGGCCGCCACCGGGGGCGCTGACGCAGACATGCTCGAGTTTCAAGCCCAGCGGCGTGTCGGGCAGGCTGGCATTGCCGCTGCGGATGGCGGCCGGCTCGTCCAGCAGTTGCCAGATCCGCTCGGCACTGGAGCGCGCGTCGGCGAACGTCTGCATGACGCGGCCGATGCCCTCGATGCGAAACACCAGGGTGGTGGCAATCAGCAGCGAGGTGACCAGCTCGCCGATGCCCAGCCGTTCGCTTGCCACCAGGTGGGCGCCGTAGACCAGAATCCACACATGCGCCAATGCGACGACGGCCTGGGGCAGCGGTATCCGCGAACTTGAATAGGCGAGGGCGTCGCGGGCGTGGTCGGCGAACACCGCCACCTGCGTGGCGAAACGCTGGATGCGGTGGTGTTCCAGGCCAAACGACTTGATCACCCGCACGCCGCCAATACCTTCGCTGAGGTCCTGGTTGACCCGGTCGTAGGCTTGGCCGACGGCCCGGTCGAGACTGACCAGACGTTCGGTCTGGCGCACAAAGATCCACAGGCCGAACACCGTCAGCAAGAGTGGAACCAGCCCCAGCAACGGGTTGTACCAACTCAGCAGGCCGACGGTTGCCAGTACCACCAGCGGCGTTTCCACCACCTGCCGCCAGAAGCTGATCAGGGCATCGCGAACCTTGTCGGCATCACGGGTGGTGCGGGTGATCATTTCCCCCATGCCGTGTTGCCAGTGGTAGCCCAGGTGCAGGGTTTGTACCTGTTGCAGGATACGTTCACGCAGGCGCGTCAGCAGTTCCTGGCTGAGCACCAGCGACAACACGCTCGCGGCGTATTGCAACACGCCACGGCCCAGGGCCACGGCGAGCATCAGCCATAACCAGTACCAGCCAAGGCTGGCGTCGAGGCTGCCATCGGCTTGCCGGATCACCGCGCGACCGGCGCTGACGTCGTTCACCGCGTGTCCGATCAGCCATTGTTGCCAGACCAGCCCGAGGTTCGCTGCAATGAACAGCACCGCCACCAGGGCGAAGCGCCAGGGCATTTCCCGATAAATCGCCAGGCAGCGTAACAGGGGATGTTTTTCGATCATGTAATAGCTCTGCAGGAGCCGGCTTGCCGGCGATGGGACCTGTGGATTTGTAGCGGTATTGATGACGCCATCGCTGGCAAGCCAGCTCCTACAGGTCAGTGTTGTGAATACGCCCTTGTAGGAGCCGGCTTGCTGGCGAAGGGGGCCGTCAGCTCTATGCCGGGCTGGTAGCCCCCTGTTTCTCCTTGGCATTGAGGATCGCGGTGTATTCGCCCGGATCGACACCATTGAGGTAGTAGTTACCGACGTGATGCAGGCGCCAGCGGATCGGGTCGTGGGTGGTATGGACCCGGGCATTGCGCCAGAAGCGGTCGAGGTTCCACTTGGTCAGCGATGAACTGGCACCGAGCAGGGAGAAGATGTCACTGGAGATTTTCAGCGAGGCCGCGTCGGAGTGGGCGCGGGCGGTGGCCACCGAAAGAATCAGCTCGTCCTGCAACGCTTTGTTGTCCGGGTCCAGTTCGTGCTGGTCGAACACCTGTGCAGCGTCTCGCAACAGTGATTGCGCCCCACGCAAGGCCACGGCGTATTCGCCGATCTGCTTGATGATGTGCGGCTCCTGATTGGCCTGGTCGACACCGCTTTCCACCCAGGGACGGGCGTTATGATTGAGGTAGTCCACCGCAGCAGACAGCGCGCCTTCGGCAATGCCGGTGTCGATGGCGGCATGCAGAATCTGCGGGAAGGTCAGGCCGGTGCGCTTCATCGGTCCCTTGCGCTGGGAGACGAAGCCTTCGTCGAGTTCGATGTTGTCGAAGATCACTGTGCCGCTGACCGAGTTTTTCTGGCCGAAGGCTTCCCAGTCATCCACCAGGGTCAAGCCCGGCGCGTTGCGATTGAGCAATACGCCGGCGCCGCCGTCATCGCTGGCGGCTGTCAGGGAAATCCACTCGGCCAGGTAGGAACCGGTGGAGTAGAACTTGCTGCCGTTGAGGATCAGCTTGCCGTCGGCACGCCGTTCAACCCGCGTCTTGAGCGCGAACTTGTTCTTGCCACCCACTTCAGCCAGGGCGTTGCCGAAACGTTTGCCGGCCAATACATCGCGGATCAACCGGTCACGAATGTCCTCGGAGTAGCCGGTGAAAATCCCGCGCAGCATGACGTTGTGGATTTGCAGCAATTGACCGACGCCGCCGTCGGCTACGGAAATGATGCGCACGGTTTCGACGATGGTTTCCACCGAGGCACCCAGCCCGCCAAATGCCTTGGGAACGCCAATGGCGGTCAGGCCGCTTTCGGACAGCAGTTGCGCCTGCCGCCGGGGCAGTTGGCCGTTCTGACTGGCATCGGCGGCGATTTCGGCGATCTCCACGGCGATCTCCTTCGCCACGGCGATGGCTTGGGCTTCGCTCTGAAGCAAGCGGATCGGCGCCTGCTCCTGGATCAGTTGCCCGCCGGGGTTGTGTTCGACCTTGCTCATTGCTCTACCTCTGATAATTGATCGGCTGATGGCCACGAAAATCACACCTGTCCCCTGTAGGAGCCGGCTTGCTGGCGATTGGCCTTCGAGCCTTGCGCTGATCCCGTCGACGCCATCGCCAGCAAGCCGGCTCCTACAGGGGGGAGTTTTCCGGGCGTTGAGAGGGGCTGAGCAAGTTCTGCGCCAAGGGCTTTGGTGCCTGTTGACGCGGGGTTTATCAGTCTGCGAGAGGCACGGGTGCTGCTGTGGAAGCAGCCCTCTGCTCGATCAGCAGCAGTCGCCGCGCAATGCTGCTGGCAGACCAGCAATTGAAAGCGGTCGGGCATCCGGGTACAGGCGCAAAGCCCCATGAATCGTGGCTTTCGTTTCTTGGCACGGGCGGTGCAATAGCTCCGGCAACAGTCACTTGCCAACCCAGATGGAGCTGCCCATGACGCTTGCTGCCAAACACGCCCGCCCCGATACCACAGCTGAACTCGAGCAGATCTGGTTCACCCGTTGCCCGGTGCCGACGGCCTCCGGAATCGCCTACAAACTCGGCTGGCTCAGCGAAGAGTTCGCTGCCGACGGCCTGCCGGTTTCGACCTTGCAGGAGGCCCGTCAACTGGGTCATCACCACTACGATCACGAACTGCCCGGGCTGTTTCGCGAAGGCGGAAACGTCCCGGCATTGGCCGCCCGGGCGGCGGGTGCGCCGAGCCGTCTGATCGGCCTGACCTGGATCGAAGAATGGCAGACCATCCTGGTTCGCCCCGACTCCGGCATTCGTCATCCGCAAGACCTCAAGGGCAAGCGCCTGGCACTGCCGGCCTGGGGTGAAACCCGTCCGGGGAGTATCGCCCGGGCCATGAGCCTGCACGGTTATAAAGGCGCGCTGAGCCTGGCCGGGCTGGGGTTCGACGATGTCGAACTGGTGGAAGTCGCGTTGCAGGATCAGGAACGCGCGGCGAACCCGCAGGAAGGCTTGCAGCGTTTGTGGTCAGGGCTTGATTACCTGGTGCGCGGCGAGGTGGACGCGGTCTACGTCAAGGGCGCTTCCGCCGCCGATGCGGCGCGGCGTCTCGGGTTGGTGGTGGGCATCGACCTGGACCTGATCGCCGAGCCCCGTTATCGCATCAACAACGGCACACCGCGTCCGATCACTGTCCACCAGAGCCTGCTCGACAACCACTTCGACCTGGTGGTGCGTTTTCTCGCACAAACCCTCAGCGCCGCTGATTGGGCCGCCAACAATCGGCAGGCACTGAACGCCATTCTCGAGGAAGAAACCCGCGCCGGCAGCGCCGGGGTCGCCGAGGCCTATCGCGGCGAATTCCACACCACGCTGGCGCCGGATCTGTCCTCACAGCGCCTTGAGTTTCTCGATATCCAGAAAGACTTTCTCTATCTGCACGGCTTCCTGGAACGCGATTTTTCCATCGCCGACTGGGTCGATCCGCGCCCGTTGCAAGCTGCCCATGAACTGTTGGCCAAGCGCCGCGCCTGAATCCGGAGATCTGCCATGACCACTCTCGTCTACGAAAAACCAATCAACGAACAACTGATCAGCGAAGAACTGAAGAACTTTATCGACAAGGTGCTGATCGAGGCTGAAGAAGCCTTCACCGTGTTCCGTGAAACCAACACCATCACGGCTAATGGCACCGTCGGTTTCATCGAGCGCGTACCGGGCCAGGAGTTGCTGGTGTCGGTCAACTATGGCGGGCCGTGGAACTACCGCAAACCACTGCAGGCCACGGTCACCGACTTTGCAGGCAACGTCATCTACGGCACAGGCAAGGGTGGCTTGGGGCGCTACACCAAACTGTTCCAGCAGCACCCGGACATCACCACCGTGTCCCATGTGCATTCGCCGTACCTGGGTGCCTGGGCGCAAACCCATCGCACGCTGCCGTTCCACTACGTGCCGGTGCAGCGGTATCAACTGGCCCGGGAGCTGCCGGTGTACATCGACCGACGTCAGCCGGAAGTCGATTTCATTCTGGAAAAGATCGCTGAAAACCCCTTCAACCTGGCGATCCTGGAAGCCAATGGCGGTTCCACCGTGTGGGGCAAGCAAGGCTTGCGCGCCACTGCCGAATTCATCCTGTTGCTGGAGGAGGGCGCGCAACTGCAATTGCTCGCCGATGCCCTGGGCGGTTCCCGTCCTTACGGCCCGGGCGTTCTGACCCAGCAATGGAAAATGAGCGGCCTGTACGACAGAGCCACCGAACTGGGCCTGGTACCTGCCATCGACCGGCGCACCTGATCCACCGACCACCACACCTCCTGTAGGAGCTGGCTTGCCAGCGATGGCGGTCGTGAGGTTGGCGCAAGGCCCGCAGGCCCCATCGCCAGCAAGCCGGCTCCTACAAGGGCGTATTCGCAACACTGAACTGTAGGAGCTGGCTTGCCAGCGATGGCGGTCGTGGGATTGGCGCAAGGCTCGAAGGCCTCATCGCCGGCAAGCCGGCTCCTACGAGGACGTATTCGCAACACTGAACTGTAGGAGCTGGCTTGCCAGCGATGGCGTCCGCGGGATTGGCGCAAGGCCCGCAGGCCCCATCGCCAGCAAGCCGGCTCCTACAAGGGCGTATTCGCAACACTGAACTGTGGGAGCTGGCTTGCCAGCGATGGCGTCCGCGGGATTGGCGCAAGGCTCGAAGGCCGCATCGCCGGCAAGCCGGCTCCTACGAGGGCGTATTCGCAACACTGAACTGTAGGAGCTGGCTTGCCAGCGATGGCGTCCGCGGGATTGGCGCAAGGCTCGAAGGCCTCATCGCCGGCAAGCCGGCTCCTACGAGGGCGTATTCGCAACACTGAACTGTGGGAGCTGGCTTGCCAGCGATGGCGTCCGCGGGATTGGCGCAAGGCTCGAAGGACTCATCGCCAGCAAGCCGGCTCCTACGAGGGCGTATTCGCAACACTGAACTGTGGGAGCTGGCTTGCCAGCGATGGCGGTCGTGGGGTTGGCGCAAGGTCCGAAGGCCTCATCGCCAGCAAGCCGGCTCCTACGAGGGCGTATTCGCAACACTGAACTGTAGGAGCTGGCTTGCCAGCGATGGCGGTCGTGAGGTTGGCGCAAGGCTCGAAGGCCCCATCGCCAGCAAGCCGGCTCCTACGAGGGCGTATTCGCAACACTGAACTGTGGGAGCTTGCTTGCCAGCGATGGCGTCCGCGGGATTGGCTCAAGGCTCGAAGGCCTCATCGCCGGCAAGCCGGCTCCTACGAGGGCGTATTCGCAACATTGAACTGTGGGAGCTGGCTTGCCAGCGATGGCGTCCGCGGGATTGGCGCAAGGCTCGCAGGACTCATCGCCGGCAAGCCGTCTCCCCACAGGGGGCGATGGCGGTCGCAAGGTCGATACACAACTCAAGGAATACCACCATGGCTGTAAAAATTCTCTGGTACCTGACGACCCCTGACGGGCCTTATCCGTGGGAGCCCGAAGGGCGCTGGAAAACTGATTTCGAGCACCTGAAACAACTGGCCGTGGCCAGTGATCGCCTGGGGTATTACGGTTCGTTGCTGGGCTCCAGCCCCAACGAAAGCCTGGCTGTTTCAGCCGCGTTGATCGATGCCACCCGGCGTTTGCGTTTTCTCGTGGCGCAACACCCTGGCGAGTTGTCGCCAGCCGTGTTGGCCAAGTGGGCGCTGACCTTCGATCAATTCTCCAACGGTCGCCTGTTGTTCAACGTGGTCAACGGCAACGACGCCGGCCTGGCCACCCTTGGCGTGCATTACCCTCACGATGAACGTTATGACTTCAGTCTCGAATACTGGCGCGCCTTCCAGAACTTCTATGCCGGCGACACGTCGGGCTATGACGGTCAATACGTCAAGCTCGCGCCTCGCTCACCGGCTGCTGCCAGTCATCCGCTGGGCGGTTGGCATCCGCCCAAACAGAAACCCGGCATTCCATTGTGGGGCGCCGGCACCTCGGGGCCCGGCGTTGCCCATTCGGTGCAGTTGCTCGATGTTTACCTGAGTTTCGCCAACACCCCGCCGAAACTCGGGGAGAAATTCCGCAAAGTCGCGGCAGAGGCTGCAAAGATCGGCCGCGAGCTGACCTTCGGCACGCGTCTGCAAATCATCGTCCGCGAGACCGAAGAGGAGGCCTGGGCCCACGCCGAAAAACTCTTGCAGCGCACCTCGCTGCAAACCGCGCGCACGGCCATCGAACGGCAACTGCCACCCGGCCAAACCCTGGACAGCTTCCACAGCGACGACCCGCAAATCCAGCGCAACGTCGACGCCGTCCGTGCAGGTCGCCTGCCCAAGGCGAGGGATCTCGAGATCTATCCCAACGTCTGGCTCGGCCCGAGCCTGTTCGGCTTCAACATCCTCGGCCCGGCCGCAGGCACTTATCTGGTGGGCAGCGCCGAGCAGGTTGCCGAGCGGATTCGTGAGTACGAAGCACAAGGCACGTCAGCGTTCATTCTCTCGGGTTTTCCGCTGATCGATGAAGCGCACCGGGTCGCGGACCTGCTGTTCCCGTTGCTGGACCTCGATCACGGTTTCGACGTGCCGCGCCTGCGGGCTGACACGCCGGTGGCGCAATACAGCAACGTGGTCGAGCGGGCCTGAGGATAGTCATGAACGAGGGATTTTCCCGCCGTACGTTTCTCGGTAACGGCCTGGCGGTCGGCGGTGGCCTGATACTGGGCGGCAGCCTGCTCAGCGGTTGCGACAGTGGCGCAGCAGTCAGTGGCGCAGCGGCCTTGTCCAGCACTCCGGTGCAGGGTGGGCGCTTGCGGGTCGGCATTATCGACGGCGATCAATCGGGCAATCTCGATGCGCACAAACCGGTGGGCGGCGGGATCATTCGCGGCTGGGCGCTGTACAGCAAGTTCTGGGAATGGAACACCGACGTCAGCACGCGCCTGGCCCTGGCGGAGTTTGCCGAGCCCAATGCCGATGCCAGCGCCTGGACCATTCGCATCAAGCCGGGGCTGGAGTTTCACCACGGCAAGAGCATCGGCGCCGACGACATGCTGTTCTCGATCCTGCGCCTGACGGACCCGAAACTGGCGTCGCCATTTGCCGGCCTGGTGGGGGCGATCGACCGCAACGCCTTGCGCAAACTGGACGAGCGCACCATCGAGATTCGCTTCAAGGAGGGCCAAAGCTTCTATCCGCTGGATGAGACCCTGATCAGTTTCGGCGGCATCGTGCCGACCGATTACGACCCGGTCAGCAATCCGGTCGGTGCCGGGCCGTACAAACTGAAAAGTTTCATCCCCGGCCAGCGCTCGCTCTACCAGCGTTTCGAAAACTACTACAAACCCGGTCAACCCTATGCCGATGAGCTGGAAATCATCGAGTTCAAGGATCAGGTATCCCGCGCTGCGGCCCTGCGCGCCGGGCAAATCGATGTCGCCAGCGGCGTGCAGGCCGAGCACAGCGCGCTGCTCAAGGCTGACGCACGACTCAAGTTGTACGCATCGCCGAGCACTTCGTTTACCGGATTCAACCTGAACCTGGCCAAGGCGCCGTTTCAGGATCAGCGAGTGCGCCAGGCATTTCGTCTGCTGGCCGACCGTCGCGAGCTGGTCGAGCGCGGGCTCAATGGTTTCGGGCGGATCGCCAATGACCTGTATTCGCCCCATGACCCGACGTACAACCACGGCATTGCCCAGCGTCCGTACGACCTGGAGCAGGCGCGGTCGCTGTTGCGCCAGGCCGGGCAGAACGATCTGCGGGTGGAGCTGACCACCACACCGGGACCTGGCGTCAATGCGGCGCTGGTGTTTGCCCAACAGGCGAAGAAGGCCGGGGTCGAGATCAAGGTCACTCAGGTCGATGGCTCGGTGTTCAACGGCCCGCAACGTGAAAACTGGCTGATGTCGCCAGGCTCCACGCCGGCCCGGGGGTTCCTGGCTTCGGCGCTGCACAACGACGCCCCGCAGGCCATCTACAACCGCAGCAATTTCCATGATGAGCGCTTCAGCGCGTTGTACCGACAGGCCCTGGCGCAGCCCGATCTGGAACAGCGCCGGGTACTGGTGCATGAAGCGCAAGGCATCCAGCACGACCGTGGCGGGCTGCTGATCTGGGGCTTCAACGACGTGCTGGACGCTGCTTCCGTGCGGGTCGGTGGACTGGCACCCGAACAGACGACGTTTGCCTCCTGGCGCTTCGATGAAATGTGGGTGAACCATGCCTGATCCGTCCTGCAAACCTCCACGCACACCGGCCTGGCTGTCGTGGTTCATCGGGCGTTTGGGCTATGGCCTGCTGACGGCGTGGGTGATCAGCCTGGTGGTGTTCATCGCGACCCAGGCGCTGCCCTCAGACCCGGCGAGGGTGATCCTGGGGCCCGATGCACCGCTGGAAAGCATCCTCACCCTGCAACGGCAGTTGGGCCTGGACCGGCCGATCCTGGAGCAATACCTGCGCTGGCTCGGGCACGCGCTGAGTGGCGAGTTGGGGGTGTCGCTCGACTCCAACGCACCGGTTGGCAGCATTCTGTTCGGCCGTTTTGGCTATACGCTGGCGCTGTTGGCCGGGGTGATTGCCGTGGTGGTGCCTGCGGCGTTGCTGCTCGGTGTGTCGCTGGCCTTGCGCCGTGACAGTCGCCTTGATCGCTGGTGCCTGTCGCTGTTGATTTTCCTCAAGGCCACGCCGGGTTTTCTCCTGGCCATCGGCCTGGTCCTGTTGTTTTCCATGCCCCACATGGACGTGTTGCCGGCAGTGTCGATTATCGATCCGGACAAGTCGCTGCTGCGCCAGTTGCAGTTTCTGGTGCTGCCGGTGCTGGCCCTGAGTCTGTCAGCCCTGCCGTACCTGACGCGCATGGTGCGAGCGTCGATGATCGAAGCGCTGGAATCCGATTACGTCATCGCCGCCAGGCTGCGCGGTATTGCCGAGTGGCGAATCGTCTGGCGCCACACGTTGCCCAACGCGCTCATACCCGCGATCCAGGGCGTGGCCTTGACCCTGCGCACCCTGATCGGTGGGGCACTGCTCGCCGAGGTGATCTTCAGTTACCCGGGCATCGGCACCTCACTGAACTCGGCGATCCAGATGCGTGATCTGCCGATGGTCCAGGCCATCGTGCTGTCGATCACGCTGGGCGTGGTGCTGATCAACCTGTTGGCCGATCTGCTGACCGTGCTGCTGACGCCGAAACTGCGCACCGCCCGCCGGGTGACCCTGATCCGGCGCAACCGTCGGGGCATCCAGCCCTGGTGGCGACGCTCCCAACCCAAGGCGCCTTGAGAGGTGATGCATGACTGACTCCCGATTTTCGCGCTGGCAGCCATGGCTGGCGCAACCGCAAACCCGCAAGGGCGCGCTGATCACCCTCGCGGTGGTGCTGCTGGCGCTGCTTGGCCCGTGGCTGGCACCCCACAGCCCGACGGAAATGGTTGGTTCGGTGTACGGCGCGCCCGTGGGGGCGGCGTTGCTGGGTTATGACTTTCTCGGGCATGACGTGTTGTCGCGCTTGCTCAGTGGCGGCGTGTCGGTGCTGTGGATGTCAGTGGCGGCGGCTTCGATCGCACTGTTGGCGGGCAGCACGTTAGGCCTGTTGGCGGGATTTTCCCGGCGGCGCCTGGATCAACTGATCACATGGCTGGCGGACGTATCGCTGGCGTTTCCCGACCTGATCCTGGTGCTGTTGATCGTCTCCATGCTGGGTCGCGCGCCCTGGCTGATCGTGCTGACCGTGTCCATCGCGTTCACTCCGGGAGTGATTCGTCTGGCCCGTGGCAGCGCGGTGGCGGTGGCCGGGCAGGAGTTCGTCGAGGCCGCGCAGATGATGGGCTATTCAAGGCGGCGGATTCTGTTCAGGGAAATCCTGCCGAACATCCTCACACCGCTGCTGGTGCACTTCGGCAACATGCTGACCTGGGGCGTAGGCATGCTCTCGGGCCTGAGTTTTCTCGGTTACGGTGTGGCGCCGCCGACCGCTGATTGGGGGTTGATGATCAATGAGAACCAGGCAGGGTTGCTGGTTCAGCCCTGGGCGGTGTTGGCGCCGGCCATCCTGATTGGCATCTTCGCCTATGGCACCAACATTCTGGCCGAAGGCATTGGCCGCAGCAGTTCCAGGATCGGAGAAAAACAACCATGAACGCCATTGCCGGGATCGCGTCCCACCCCCTTGCGCAGACTGCGCAGGTGTTGCAGGTTCGGGATCTGCGAGTCGAGTTGCCGGGGCAGATCGATGTGCTGTCCGGCGTGACCTTCAGTCTTGAACGCGGAGAAATTCTTGGCTTGGTCGGCGAGTCCGGTTCCGGCAAGACCACCCTGGCCACTGCCTTGCTGGCCCACGCCCGAAGGGGCGCGCGGATCGTCGGCGGGGAAGTCGAAGTGTCCGGTCAATCGCTGCTGACGCTGCAGGGCGAAGACCTGCGCCGGGCCCGCGGCAGCCTGATCGGCTACGTGGCCCAGGACCCGGCGACCGCCCTGAATCCGGCACTGCGAATCGGCAGTTTGCTGCGCGAAACCCTGGGTGCCCATCAGATTGAACTGGACCGTGCCGCTCAACAGCAGCGCATCGTCGAGACGTTGCGTGATGTCGGTCTGCCCGACGATGCGCAGTTCCTGCGACGCTTTCCCCATCAACTGTCCGGCGGACAGCAGCAACGGGTGATGTTGGCACTGGCCTTTGTCTTGCGTCCGGCATTGATCGTGCTTGATGAGCCGACCACAGCGCTGGACGTCACCACCCAGGCCCACATCCTTGCCACCTTGCGCCGGTTGTGCAAAAGCCAGGGTATCGCTGCGGTGTATGTGTCCCACGACCTGGCGGTGATCAAGGACCTGGTGGACCGGGTGATGGTGATGTATGCCGGGCGTATCGTCGAGGTTGCACAGCGCGAAATGCTGTTCCATCAGCCGGCTCATCCCTATACCCGAGGTTTGCTGGCGGCGATTCCCGATGTGGCGCAACGCCGGGATTTGCCGGCGATTGCGGGGCATGCGCCGGCACCGGGGCAGCGACCACAGGGGTGTGCCTTCGCGCCTCGATGCCCCCGTCGCCTCGCGGCGTGCTCGGTGCTCGAGCCGCAATTGCAGGCCCTGTCGTCACAGCAGCGGGTGGCCTGCCTGGCCCCGCATTTGCAACCCTTGCAACGGGTTGCCCAAGCTTGCGTTGCGCCAGTCACCGACTCGGTGGAGCGCACGCCACTGTTGCAGATCAAGGACCTGAACGTGGCCTACGACCGCCAGGTACTGTTCGATGTTTCTCTGCAGGTGTCTGCCGGGGAATGCCTCGCGCTGGTGGGCGAATCCGGTTCGGGCAAGACCAGCCTGGCACGCGCCGTTGCCGGGTTGGGGGAAAACGCCGAGGGCGAACTGTTTTATGCGGGCGGGTTGTTGAGCCTGTCCGCGCGACAGCGTGACGGGGCGCAACGGCATCAGATCCAGTACATCTTCCAGAATCCCTACCGGGCGTTGAACCCCCGGCAAAGTGTTTTCCAGACCCTGAGCGCGCCTCTGGAGCATTTCTTCGGGATCAAGGGCGCTGCCGCACGGGAGCGAGTGGAGGCGGTGCTCAAGCGGGTTTCGCTACCGGCGTCGGTGGCGGATCTGTATCCCCACAGCCTGTCTGGTGGGGAGCGCCAGCGCGTAGCGATTGCCCGGGCATTGGTCTGCGAGCCAAGGCTGTTGATCTGCGATGAAATCACCTCGGCCCTGGATGTCTCGGTACAGGCGTCGATCCTGGCGCTGTTGCGGCAATTGCAAGGGGAAGGGCTGACGCTGCTGTTCGTCACCCATGACCTGGGCGTGGTCCGCGCCATCGCCGACCGGGTGTTGGTATTGAAATCCGGCCGTGTGGTGGAGCAGGGGCGGGTGGATGAGGTACTGGATCAACCGCAGGCGGCGTATACACGCACATTGCTGGAGAACTCGCCGACGTTGGCGGGCGGCGTTTTGTAGGTGCTGGTTTGTCAGCGATTCGGCGGTGAACGTCATGCCGCCATCGCCAGCAAGCCGGCTCCTACAGATCGTGGGTGTGCCGATATTATGTTGGCACACCCGAACCCGTAGGAGCCGGCTTGCTGGCGATGGCGGTCGTACTGTCACATCCAGAACCAGACTTTGACGACGTTCCTGATTCTGGCGCACTAGCCTTGTGTTTCGGTCTCGAACACAGGAGGGCAATGGATTGCCTGAACTTCCTCACGCCAATCGGCTTCGCACCGGACGTTATTCCCAATCCGGACAAATCTATTTGCTCACTGCCGTCACTCATCACCGTGATCCGCTATTTGCTGATTGGCGTATGGGGCGCCTGGTGGTGGATCAATTTCGCCAGGCCCATGCAGAAGAATGGGCCGACTCACTCGCTTGGGTGGTAATGCCCGACCATTTCCATTGGCTGGTCGAACTGAAGAACAGCACGTTACCGGCGTTGATGCTCGCCACCAAATCCCGCAGCGCCCAGGTGGTAAATGCGTCGTTGAACCGCAGGGGGCCGGTATGGCAGAGAGGTTTTCACGACCGTGCAATTCGACGGGAAGAGGACTTACAGGCTGTGGCCCGATACATCGTTGCCAATCCGTTACGTGCGGGCTTGGTGAGTCGCGTGCACGATTATTCTTTGTGGGATGCCAAATGGCTGTAGATGGTGGCTGTTGTGACGCCATCGCCAGCAAGCCGGCTCCTACAGTGCCGATATTGTGTTGGCACACCCGAACCCGTAGGAGCCGGCTTGCTGGCGATGGCGTTGGTCAACATTGCATCGTACTTATGCCACGCGCGCCTTTCGCCGGCGTGCCTCTTCGCGTACCGCCGGGATGATCCAGCGTCCGTAATCCACGGTGTCGTACAGCGGATCGTAGCCGCGGTTGAGAAATGTGGTCACTCCCAGGTCGACGTAGTCGAGCAAGGCCTGAGCCACGGTTTCCGGGGTGCCGACCAGGGCGGTGGTGTCGCCGTAGGCACCGACGGCGGTGGCGGTGGGCATCCATAGCGCGCGGTCATGACGGTCACCCGCCGCGGCGGCGGCGAGCAGGCGTTCGGAGCCGGTGCCCTTGATGCGTTTTTGCCAGGGGCTGCCGGCCGCAAACTGTGGGTTGGCCTTGATCTGCTCAAGGATCTGTTGCGCCCGTTGCCACGCCAGTTCCTCGGTCGCGCCCAGGATCAAGCGCACGGACAGACTGACCCTCGGCGCCTCCACGCCCGCCGCGCTGGCGGCCGCACGAAGCTTGCCGATCTGCTCGGCCACACCGCTCAAGGGCTCACCCCACAAGGCATACAGGTCCGCGTGCTTCACCGCGATCTGATAGGCGATATCCGAAGACCCGCCGAAGGAAATCGGAATGTGCGGCTGCTGCAACGGCTTGACCGGCGAGAAGGCACCCTTGATGTTGAAGTACTGCCCTTCGAAGTCAAAAGGCTCCTCGGCTGTCCAGGTTCGCCGGACGATTTCCAGGTACTCATCGGTACGTTTGTAGCGTTCTGTCTTGTCCAGCAGGAAGTCGCCTTCCTGGGGTTCGGCGGTGATGCCGGTAATGGCATGCAGGCGAATCCGTCCGCCACCCGTGGTGTGATCCAGTGTCGCAAAGGCCCTGGCGGCGACGGTCGGGGCGGTGAGGGCCGGTCGGTGGGCGATCATGAATCCCAGACGCTCGGTGTGCGCGGCGGCGTAGGCGGCGATCTGCAAACTGTCGGCGCTGCCCGGTCCACTGGCGATCAGCACCCGATCAAAACCTGCGTGTTCATGGGCCCGGGCGTGATGGCGGATAAACTCCAGATCGAAATCCGGACTGCGAACACCCCGGGTCTCGGACCACTGGCGGGGGAAAATCATGCCGACAAATTCGATGGACATGGGAACACTCCTGATGGAAATAAGTGGGTTCAGAACTGGTAATCGACCTGGGCCAGCAACGTGCGACCGGGCATGGGTTGCAGGAAGGTGTTGGTGGAGCCGGCCAGGCCACTGACGAAATTCAGTTCGTTGGTCAGGTTGAGCACGCGCACGGTGGTGCTCCATTGGGGCTGGCGGTAGTAAACCGCGAGGTCGAGGTTGTACTCGTCCGGGACCTTCACGGTCTTGCTCAGGTTCAGGTACCAGCTACTGGTCCACCACCCGGACAGCTCGGCACCAAAGCCTGAGTCGAAGCGATAGTCGACGT
The DNA here is from genome assembly GCF_054668285.1 of Pseudomonas sp. S2_H10. NCBI lineage: Bacteria > Pseudomonadati > Pseudomonadota > Gammaproteobacteria > Pseudomonadales > Pseudomonadaceae > Pseudomonas > Pseudomonas sp. S2_H10. Next base: position 1,108,930 of record NZ_CP162754.1, on the reverse strand, counting down.
AGCCGCTGGCGGTGTATTCGGGAATCTGCACTGCATCAAAACGCCCCGAAGGCCGCTGGTTGAGGCTGTTGTTGTCCCCAAACACCGTGCCGTTGTCGGGGATGAACCCGGCCGAGGCAAAACCGGCCTGGGAGGCGAACTCGTTGTAGGCGGTGAGTTTCGTAAGGTTCAACGCCGTGCGCAGGTGATCGTCAGGCTGGTAGCGAATGCTCGACTCCACGCCCTTGATCACCAGTCGCGCGATGTTGTTGTTGCTGTCGGGTGATTGATCCCGTTCCTGCTTGAACGCTGCCAGGGTCATGAACAATTCGTTGGGCACGGCTTCGACTTTCAACCCGACTTCGTGCAAGACACTCAGGCTTTCGAACGCCAACGGATTGAGCAGGTTCGCGCCCGCGCCGCTGCCCCAGCCAAGGCCATTGGAGAAGAACCCGGTGTTGACGGCCAGGGAGCGATCGAAGGTGTAGTAGAACGTGCTGTTTTCGGTCGGCTTGATGTAGGGGCTGACCTGAAAGGCAAACAGTCGGTAGTTGTCACTGTCCTTGCGCGGATTGCCACCGGCGAGCACGAACGGGTTATCGATTTCGGCATCGATCCAGCTGCGGCTGGCGCCGATGTTCAGGCCGACTCGCTCACCCAGGCGCAGGTTGTGCTGGGTGAACAATGTCTGGGTGGTCCAGGTGCTTTCAGCGGTGTAGGGCGCGACGGATTCAGCGTACAAGCCATGACCGGCCGGGTACATCGGCGGCAGGTTCAGCCAGCCGTAGAGGTTGGAAAACTGTGGTACGCCAGCCTGGCCGATCCAGGCAGCGTTACCGCCGGCCGGGTTGGAGCCGGTCAGTCCCAGAAGGCTCCCGGGGTTCTTGCCCGAAGGGTCCTGTGTCAGGTCATAGGCATTGATGGTCGAGCCGAAACTGTTGTTGGCAGCGATCGACTGGTTGAATTCGCGGCGGTAGATCAGCCCTGTATTGCTGTCATCACGCAGGGTCAAGCCGCCCAGCTGCGTTTCGTTGCGCGAGCGAAACTCGAAGCGGTTATCGAAAATGTTGTCCTTGGACTGCACCTGGAATGAGCCGACGGCGTCGGTCATGTCGCGTGAGCGTTGGTAAAACGTGTTGTTGGCCAGGGTGATGGTCGGCGTCAGGTCGGCCTCCACCCGCAGTTGCGTGGTGAAGCGTCGCGAAGTGTTTTCATCCTCATCGCGCTGGCCGGTTTGTGACGACAGGGAGGTCAGGCCGTTGCCGGCGAGTGTCGGGTCGTAGACCCAGCCACGCAGGCTGCCAGGGTTGCTGCGGGTGTTGGGGGAGGCGGCCTGGAAACTGCCGTCGACCACGCTGTATTTCCCTTGTGCGTTGCGTTGGCGTTTGACCCAGCCCAGGGTCGGCGCATCGGCCGCGCCGGAGGCCAGCACCGGCGACCACAGCGTGTTGCCGTTCTGGATGATCGGCGTGGCCCGTCCGGCGTAATACTTGCCGCTGTCCACCAGTTCCTGGTTGGCGCGGTTCCAGCCGTGGGTGATGTTGTAGTCGTAGTAGTCGTCGTAACTGGCATTCCAGTCCACGCGCACGTTGTCATTGCGCCAGGCCAGGGCGCCGTAGAACGCGTCGAAGTTGTTGTCGACGTTGTCGTAGAAGTCTTCCTGACGCTGTTTGGTGATGCTGATCCGATAAGCCAAGTTGTCACTCAGCGGGCCGGTGTTATCGACGCTGAATTTAGTGGCGTCGCGGGATTCACCGTCAGGCACCCAACTGCCCACCTCGCCACTGAGCCTGGTCTTGAATTCACTGAAGTTCGGCTTTTTGCTCAGGTAATTGACGTACCCGCCGCTGCCCGACACCGAGCCGTAGGTCACCGAGGACGGACCGGCGACGATGTCGGCGCCTTCATAGGCGTTGAAGTTGGCCGGATGGCGCACGCCGTAGGCACGTTGCCCGTCCTGGAACACTTCTGAACCCTGGGCACGGAATTGCGGCGCGATCCCGGCGTTCTGGCCACCGCCACGGGTAATGCCAGGCGCGTACTTGACCAGATCGTCGGCACTGCGGATCGGGTCGTCGGCCAGCTGTTCGGCATTGATCTGAGAGATCGAACGCGGGGTGTCGAGCACCTTGGTTTCGATGCCTCCATAGATCGAAGACTCGGGCCGGGTGGGCAGGGCGTCATCGTCGGAATCACCGGCGCTGGCTTGAACGGTGACGGTTTGCAGTTGAGTGTCGGCGGCAAATGCTGCTGTCGACAGGGTAGAAACAATGACCAATGCCAGAGCGTGGCCAGAAGCGGGACGAACGAAGCCGATAGAGGGCATGAAAATGTGCCTCGAAAGATGAATTCATTGAATTGCGTAAACACGCCAACATCGCCCCTGTAGGAGCCGGCTTGCTGGCGATGGCGTCATAACGGCCACCATTGCCATCGCCGGCAAGCCGGCTCCTACAGGTCGGTGGTGTCTGGTTATGCCGTGTCTTTCAACCAGAGCTTTTCAAAGCGCCAGGTGCTGAACAGCGACTCTTCGGCCGTCGCGCCACCCACGCGGTTGGCCACGCTGTCGAGCAGATCGGCGTAGCCCCAGATCAACATGCCGCCGCGTTCGTACTGGATCTGCTGGACCTGGTGGACCAGGGCCTTGCGCTTCTCCAGATCGGGCTGGGCCATGGCCGCCAGAAACAGCTCGCTGAACTGCGGGTCGTTGAAATGGGTCTTGTTCGACACGGCAAACGGCGCGTCGGTGTGAATGGCGCTGGCCAGGAATGGCGCGCCGATGCTGCCGCCGGTACTCAGCGTCCAGTCGTTGCGCAACGGCCCCTGGAATGTAGCCAGATCGACCTGCTTGACCTTGAGGGTCACGCCAATGCGCTTGGCCTGTTCGGCCAGCACCAGCGCCGAAGTCAGCCCCGGACCCGGTGTCGTCACCAGTTCCAGTTCAAGGTTTTCATGCCCGGCTTCCTTGAGCAGTTGCGCCGCACGCTGCGGGTCGTGAGGGCGCGGTCCCAGGGTGTGGTTGAAGGTGGGGTCGCTGGGTGCGTACAGGTCATTGGCCACGCGCCCCTGACCATTGAGCGCCCGGCGCACCAGTTCTTCCCGGTCGGCCAGCAGGCGGAATGCCTCGCGTACCCGTGGGTCGTTGAATGGCGGTTTGTCGAGGTTCATGTCGAACGACAACCAGTTGCCGGTCACCGATTTGACTACTTTCAGGCGTGGATCGCGCTGCAATACCTCCAGCTGTTCGGTGGGCATCACGTTGGCCATGTCGATTTGCCCGGAGCGCAGTGCCGCCAGGCGCGATACCTGATCCTTGAAGTCGATGATTTCCAGTTCATCGGCGTACGGCTTGCCGTCCTTGTAGTAGTTCTCGAACCGCGTGAACAGTGAACGCTGACCCGGGGTGAAGCTTTTCAGTTTGTAGGGACCGGCGCCCACCGGGTTGGACACCGGGTGATAGTCCACCGGCACGATCCCGCCAAAGTTGACCCAGGTTTCCGCCAGCGGCATGTAGCTGCGGCCTTCACGAAAGTTCAGGCGCACGGTGCGCGAGTCGAGCTTGACCAGGTTGTCGCGGTCCACCCAGTGCAACAGCGCGGCATAGGGCGAGGCCAATTGCGGATCGGTCAGACGGCGTATCGAGAAAATCAGGTCATCGGCGTCGATGGTCTTGCCATGGTGGAATTCCAGGTCCGGGCGCAGGCGCAGGGTCCAGCTGCTGGCATCGGCATTCGGCTCGGCGAATTCGGCCAGGGCCAGGCGCGGCTGCATCTGCTCGTCCCACTCCCACAGCTTGCTGTACAGGGCAAAGCCGCGAACGATGCCGCTGCCAATGGGCTTGTGCGCATCGAGGTTGCCGCTCTGGTTGCCGTCGAGAATGCCCAGGCGCAGACGTCCGCCGTAGCGCGGATTATCGTCGGTGGCGACGGCCACGGCCGGTTTGTCGTCGCTCGGGCCGCAGCCGGCGAGCAGTCCGCCACCGAGCAGCAAACCACCGCCCAGCAGCGCGCTGTGGCCGAGAAAATCCCGGCGGCTGAATAATGAGTGATCGTCGCTCATGGCATCAGGCTCCGGCCGGGCCGTTGGCGGAACGCAGCTCCAGCGGCGCTTCTGACGGGCGACTCAGCTGGACGCGCTCAGTGCGAAAGTGCGGGAGGATGTGTTCGCCCAGGCGATAGGCTTCTTCCAGGTGCGGGTAGCCGGCGAGGAAGAACAGATCGATGCCGATGGCGTTGTACTCGCGAATCCGCGCCACGACATTCTCGTAACTGCCCACCAGCGCGCAACCGGGCGGAATGCCGATGTAGCCGAAGCCGGTCCAGACGTTGGGGTGGATGAAGAAGTCGTCGAAGCCTTGGGTCTCGGCCTTTTGCGCGAATTGGTTTTCGTAGCTGAGCTTGCGCGCGGTGCGCAGACCGGCATGGGCCGCCACAGCCTTGACCGCGCCTCTGGCGATGCCTTCGTCGAAGAACCGCTTGGCTTCGGTGCGGGCCAGTTCCTCGGTCTCCCGGGTGATGACATCGATCGACAAGCCAAAACGAATGTCGGTGCGCCCGTACTTCAAGGCACGCTCGCGAATATCGGCAATCAGCGCGGCAATTTCGTCCGGATGCTCAGCGCGCATCAGGTAGAAGTCGGCATGTTTGGCCGCGAACTCCCGAGCCGGGACCGATGAACCGGCGGTGCAGATCAGTGGCAATTCGGCTTTCTTCAATGGCCCGCGCAAGCCACCCCCTTCGGCTTGGTAGAACTTGCCCTCGTAGTGGAAGTTCTCGTTGTGCCAATAGCCCTTGACCACATCCATGAACTCGATGGCCCGTTCATAGCGCTCATCGTGGTCGCTGAAGTCACCGACCTGGCGCTGAATCGCATCCGAGCCGCCGTTGATGATGTTCCAGACCAGGCGATTGCCAGTGGCGCGCTGATAGGTCGCGGCTTGCTGCACCGCCACCCACGGCGTGTAGTGATAGGGCTGGAACGCCGTGACGAATTTCAGCGTACGGGTTTCCCGGGCCAGCAATGAGCAGACTGTCCAGGGCTCCTCGCCGGAGGGCGCATTGACCATCAGGGCGCCGCCGAAACCGTTGATCTCTGCGGCCCTGGCGATCTGCCCCAGGTAATCGATGTAAGTGAAGTGATCGCCCACGCTGAACGCCGAGACGGCGCCGGTGCTCGGGCCGCCACGGTGCCAGTCGCCACGGTTGCGCGGGTCGCCGGGGAGGAACTGGGTTTCGCCATGCAGGGGTAGGCGAGTGAAAAATTCAATGCTCATGTCGAGGGCTCCGTCTCACTGCACAGTGGGGCTGCAGATCGGGGTGATGGGCTGGTCGTTGATGACCTTGTGGGCGAAGGGCACCGAGTCCTTGAGCGAGGCGTTGACCGTTTCGCTGTGGCCCAGCCCTTTGTAGAGATGGCCCTCAACCACCGAGCCGGTTTTGCAGGCGTCCTGCATCAGCGCAACCTGGGTCGAGGCCGCCGGGGTTTTGTCCTCGGCACCGGTGCCGATGAAAATCGGCTGGGCCAGTTTCAGCGTCGGGTAGGACACTTGTTTCTGCCACAGGGCAAGCTGGTCGCCCTTGTAGTCCTTTTTCGCATTGGCCGGAGTCAGGCCGACGCCGATCACGTCGCTGACCAACGCCGCCAGGCAACTGGTGCGGGCCTGCTCGAACAGTGGCAATGCCTTGTCGGTGTAGAAGTCCCCGGGGTTGATGCTTGGGTCGTACTGCTGGGCAGCCAGCAATGTGTAGAAACCGTAGGCGAGGGACGCATCGACTTTGTCCGGGTCCTGTTCACCGACGTTTTTCGCGCCCACGGTGTAAATCACGCCGGTGCCGATGCTGCCTTTGACGCCGAGGTCGGGCGCATAAGTCGGGGCATAGGCCGCCGAGGCGAACGCACCCGCACCGCCCTGGGACTGACCGACGATCAACACTTTGTTGGCCAGCCCCGGAACGCCGGCGACCACGGCCTTGGCCGCATCGAGAATGCCGTAGGCGGCCATGCGATTGTTCAGCAACGGATGGCCACCGGGTACGCCGAGGCCCTGATAATCGGTGGCGACAATGGCATAACCTTCGTCCAGCCAGCGGCTGAGGTACTGCACGTCGCGATAGGAGCGGCCTTGCCAGGACGGCGCGCACACGTCCGCTACACCGACCGTGCCATGGCCCCAACTGGCGACCGGCCAACCACCGGCGGGTGCCTTGCCCTTGGGCAGGAACAAGGTGCCCGACACCACGATCGGGGTCTTGTTATCAACGCCGTCGGTTGAGCTGTAGAGAATCCGTTGAGCGCTGGCCGCGTTGGGCAGGCTCAATGTTTTTTCCAATGGCTCGCTGCGCAGAAGCTTGCCCGGCGTCGACGGGATCGTCTCTTGCCAGGTGTAGAAGGCCGAGACGCGGCCATCACCTTGCAGCGGGTCGGGTTTGGGCGCGTGTGCACCTGCGGCCATGGCACTCATGGACAGCGCGAGGACACTCAGGCCGAAGACGAATTTTTGCGGCAGTTTCATCACAAATTCCCTATTCATGGATTGTTGCTGACCTGGCCACGCAGGGCCGGCCAGTAGTCGGTGAGCTTCAGATCGATCAGCGCCTGGTTGGTAAAACCGGTGGCCAGCGAAGGGCTGATGTCGTAGTTGTCGCGAATCAGGTGATTGGCCAACGCATAGGCTGTGAGTGCCTGGTAGTGGGCCTTGAGCTGTTGATCGCTCTTCGGTGCCCAGCGCTCTTTCCAGGCCACGGGATCGTCCGAGTCATCGCGGCGCAGCACGCTTTCTGCCGTGCCTGCGCGGGAGGAAAGCTGGTAGTAGGCGTCCTGATTCTGTTCCTGGGAAATCCACCACGCAGCCTTGACCCAGGCCGTCGCCAGTAGCTGAGTGATGTCCGGATGTTGTGCGACGAAACTGTCGGTGCCCCAGAGATCGGACACCAGGCGCCAGTCATTCGCACCTTGCTTGGTTGACCAGAGAATCCTGCCCACGCCTTTGTCTTCCAGGGCATAGGCCTCGCTGAGCAGCACCGCCGCATCCACTTTGCCGGCGGATACCGCCGCCGCGCCGACTTGCGGATTGAGGTTGGCGATCTTGAAGTCGTCGAGCTTCAGGCCCTTGCTGGCGAGGAAATTGCTGAAGGCGAACTCCCAGGGACGACCGCGATGCAGGGCCAGGCGCTTGCCCTTGAGGTCTTCAATGCTCTTGGCCTCGGAGCCGGCCGGCACCACCAGATAGATATTGTTGCCGCTGCCACCCGGGACGATCAGCTTGCCCGGCACGCCACCCGCGCCGGCGATCACCGAGGGCAGGTCGCCGCGCACGGCGAAGTCGATGCTGTTGTTGCTGAAGCCTTCGTTGATCTGCGGACCGGCGCCGGCGTGGGGCAGGGCGATCCAGTCAAGTTTCACGCCGCGTTGACTCAGCTGCTGTTCAAGCCAGCCGTCCTCGATCACTCGGCCGGCGATACCGCCAAACACCGGCTTGCCACCCTGCGTGTAGGCAACGATGGCGATCTTCACCGAAGCCGGTGCCTGTTCGGCCAGTGCGGTGGCACTGAGCAGTAAACCGGTCAATGCGACCAGGCTGTTGCGCCAGAAACGTTTCATTGAAATCTCCCTGAGTCGACTGTACGAAAAACCACGCGATTGCCCTTGTAGGAGCCGGCTTGCTGGCGATGAGGCCTTCGAGCCTTGCAGCGCTTTTGCGGACGCCATCGCTAGCAAGCCAGCTCCTACAGGGGGGCGTGTCGTTTATGAGTGGTGGGAGGGGACAGAGCAGATTGCATGCCATCGCTCGAGAAAACGGCTGCAGGCCTTTTGCGGCGGGGCTTGTAGGGGAGTGGGTGGTAGTGCTGAAGCGGGCAGGGTGCTGATCTGCAAGCAGGGTGATGCTTGCCAATTGCTGCTCTGGCAGCAGGCCAGGAACAATTGACTGGCATATTCATATTAGGAATATGTAAATACTAATTAATAATTTTTTAGTCTAACAATCTTCATGCACTATTGAGCACGCGCTTTTACTGCCAGGAATGCACCATGTCGCTGATCACTCATCCAAACGCTCGCGAACTGACCAAGTCGGTCCGGGCCACCGTCCTGGTGTTCAAGGACCCGCGCTCCCAGGAACTGCTCAGCCGCATCGAGCGCCTGGCCCCGAGTGAAGCCAATACGCTGATCATTGGTGAAACCGGAACCGGCAAGGAACTGGTCGCAAGGCATATCCACCACCTGAGCCGCAGGGGGCGTGAACCCTTTGTTGCCGTCAACTGCGGTGCCTTTGCCGAAACCCTGGTGGAAAGTGAACTGTTCGGGCATGAAAAAGGCGCGTTCACTGGCGCCACCACGACCAAGGCCGGGTGGTTCGAAGCCGCGAATGGCGGGACGCTGTTCCTCGATGAAATCGGTGATCTGCCGTTGAACATGCAGGTCAAGTTACTGCGGGTCTTGCAGGAACGTGAAGTGGTGCGCCTGGGGTCGCGTACGCCCATTCCAATCAACGTACGCCTGGTGGCCGCGACCAACGTCAACCTGGCGGATGCGGTGGTTGCCGGGCACTTTCGCGAGGATCTTTTCTACCGTTTGCACGTCGCCACGATTCGCCTTCCACCCTTGCGCGAACGGCCGGGAGACATCCTGCCGCTGGCTGAGTTTTTCCTCGAAGAACATTGCCAGCGACTGGGCTACAACCGCGCCACGTTGAGCATCGAGGCGGAACGCAAACTGCTGGAGCACAGTTGGCCGGGCAACATCCGCGAGCTGGAAAACTCGATTCACCATGCCTTGCTGGTGTGCCGCAATCAGCGGGTCGCTCCGGCGGATCTGCACCTGGTGGACATGCGTTCCTCGGGCATCCGCCATGAGCAGGAGCAGGCGGTGCAAACGGGCCATGCCGTTGCCGGACCGGTAAACCTGGAAGCGGCGCTCAACGCCTTGTTCGAACAGAATATTCCAGACCTGTATGAACATATCGAGGAGACCATCTTTCGCGCTGCTTACCGATTCTGCCATGGCAACCAGTTGCAGACGGGACGGTTGCTGAACATCAGCCGCAATATCGTTCGGGCGCGGCTGGAAAAGATTGGTGAGCTGAGCAAGCCATTGTCGGTCGGGGAGTCGTGAGCATGTTTAACGGCTGTAGGCGTAACGTCCTGCAAGCTACAGCACCTTGCGGCATTGCCTACAGCTACGCCAGAATCCGCCGGCTTGTGCGCCTTGGAGGCCATCGGTAACTTGGTCCGCGTCACTGATTCCCAGTGATCGGGTTTAGCAGCCCGGGGTGTTATGAAGCGTATTTGCAGTCCAGACAGTCAGGTATTCCCCATCCCTGCACTTGATGGCAGCTGTGCGCAGGGCGCCTTCGGGCGCGCCGGTTTCGTAACTCCCCGGTCTGCTAACCTGCGTACAGCCGCCACCCCTTCGTTTAGCAGCGATTCGGTGACGGCTCCAAGTTTCTGGAGTTCGAATCATGTTGAAAGTTACCCCCGATCCACCGGACAACGACACTTGTCCCAACCCGGCCCTGCACATCATGGCCACCCCGCACAAACCCTCCACCCTGTTCACCATCAACCCCGACATCGACACCGAAACCCTGCTGGTCCACGCTTGCGAATCGCTGGCGTCTGCGAACGTCATGGCCCATGACCTGGCGGGCTTCCTGGAAGGCACGCACCGCAACACCCTGCTGGGTATCGCGCAAGTGATCATGCTGGGGGAGTTGGCGGTGAATCGGGTGTTGGACAGGCTCGATCCGCTGGAATCTGCGTCACACAGTTGACCCCTGTGGGAGCGAGCTTGCTCGCGATGGCGGAGTATCAGTCAGCAATGATGCTGGATGTGAAGACGCCATCGCGAGCAAGCTCGCTCCCACAGTGGATCGTCGTCGAACACAGGTTCTGAGTTCACTGAAGTCCAGTGTGGGAGCGAGCTTGCTCGCGATGGCGATGTATCAGGCCTGCAAATACCCGCGAGCCAACACACACGCCCGCTCAATCAGCATCGGCGCCATCTCGATCGCTGTCGGCGTGCCCTGGCGGGTGTGAATCCAGCCAAGATACGTGGTGCCGCGCAGCATCAGGAACAGCGCCAGGGTCTTGCGATCCGCCTCGGTCAGCGGCTTGATCGCGTTGTACCCGTCGAGCAATGCCGCCTTGATCTGCTCATAACGCGGGTCATCCAGGCAGAAGTACAGCGCCGTGGCCAACTCGAACATGTGCCAGCCGAACCCGGCATCGTCGAAGTCGATCAGGCGCAGGCGCGGTCCTTCGATCAGCAGGTTTTCCGGCACCAGGTCGGCGTGGATCATGCCGAAATTGCCCAGGTGCCGACCATACTGACGCAAGTCCCTGCGCGCCGTGCGCCGCGCCTGTTGCAGCAGATTCCGCTGCTCATCGCTGAGCTGCGCAAGCTCCCAGAAACGCCCCCAGAACGGGTTGGCGCCGATCAAGCCTTCCTCGTCCCAGGCATGCCGGACAAACTCGTCCGGCTGTTGCCACTGCGCCGAATGCAGGTGAATCCGTGCGGCAATCGCCCCGGCTTCACGGAACAGGAAATCGATTTCGGTATCGGCCTGCACCCCTGCTTCGGACGTGCCGGCAGTCGCACCGGGCAGCCAGGCGAGCATGTCGATGTGGCGCGGTTCGCCGATGGCTTGATGGGTGACTTCGATCAGATGGCTTTCATTCTGCGCACGGATTATTTGCGGCACGGTGATGCCGGCACCGGCCAGGGCTTCCATCCATTGCAGCTCGGAACGCAGCGCGGCTTCGCAGTGATAGCCATTGCGGTGGATGCGCAGGGCTACCCGCTGGCCATCGTGGCGGTGCGCGGAGAACACTGCGTTCTCGCGGAATTTCACCAGTTCGATGTCAGCGAAATCGCCTTCCCACTGTTGCAGGGCATGGCGCGCCAGTTCGTGCAGGCGGGCGACTTGCTGGTCATGGGGGAGGGTGTGGAATTCAGTCATGGCAAAAGCCTCAAATCGCGCTGAGCGCGTTATCCAGCGTGTCAACGAACAGGTCGGCGTGATCGCGGCCGAACACCAGCGGCGGGCGTAGCTTGAGAATGTTGTCGCCGGCGCCGATCTTGCTGATCAGCACGCCGTTCTCGCGCATGTCGTTGACCACCTTGCGCGCCTCCAGCCCGGCCGGCTCCTTGCTGGCGTGGTCACGCACCAGTTCCATGGCGAAGAACAATCCCTTGCCGCGCACGTCGCCGATGATCGAGTGCTTGCCGGCCAGCACTTGCAGGCGTTGCTGCACATAGGCGCCGACGCTTTGCGCATTCTTCAGCAGTTGCTGTTCCTCGATCACATCCAGCACCGCCATGCCGACCGCTGCCGCGACCGGCGAGCCGCCAAAGGTGTTGAAGTACATGGCGTGGCGACCGAAGGATTCGACCAAGGCCTTGTGGGTGATCAGCCCGGCCAGTGGATAGCCGTTGCCCATCGGTTTGCCGAGGGTGACGATGTCCGGCACCACGCCGTGTGCCTGGTGGCCCCACAGGTGATCACCGGTGCGGCCGAAACCGGACTGCACTTCGTCGGCGATGAACAGGCCGCCGGCATCGCGGATCAGCTTTGCCGCCCTGTTGACGAAACTGGCCGGCACCCGCGGCAGGCCTTCGTTGGCGAACAGGGTGTCGATCAGCAGCGCGGCCGGGCGAATGCCCTGGGCCTGCATCGAGGCAATCGCCGCCGCGATATTGGCCGCGTACTGCTCGGCCAGTTGCGCCTCGGTGGTGCCGACCGGTGCGTGGTACAGGCACGGAATCGGCACCGCTCGGGCATGGGCGGCGAAGGGTTCCGGCGAGGGCAGGGCGGTGGTGACTTCGGCCAGCGACGCGGAGTTGCCGTGGTAGTTGTAGTCGCTGACGATAATGCCGGTGCCACCGCTGGCGAAGCGTGCCAGGCGCAGCGCCAGTTCATTGGCCTCGCTGCCGGTGCAGGTGAACATGGCGGTGTCCAGCGACTCGCCAAACGTCGCGGTCAGGCGTTCGGCGTAGCGCACCACTTGCTCATCCAGGTAGCGTGTGTGGATGTTCAGCGTGGTGGCCTGGCGGTGCATGGCCTCGGTCACGCGGGGGTTGCAGTGGCCGACGCAGGGCACGTTGTTGTAGACGTCGAGGTAGCGGCGACCGTCGACATCGAACAGCCAGACGCCTTCGCCGCGCACCAGGTGCAAGGGCTTGTCGTAGAACAGCGGCGAGGCGCTGCCGAGCACGCGATGACGGCGTTGCAGCAGAGTGTCTTCAGGCATGGTCTGGAATCTCGATGGCTGTGGCGCGACGGTTGCGCAGCAGGTAGTTGAAAATGCACAGGGTGAAGGTCACGGCGAGGGCGATCAGCATCAGCATGTCGAGCTGGAAGCACGCAGCGATCACCACCAGCGTCAGGGCCAGGCCCAGCCAGGCAACCAGTTTGCCGCCGAGCAAAGTGAACGGCCGTGGCAGATCTGGCTGGCGGGTCTTGATGCGCAGGTAGGCGCCGAAGATGAGCAGGTAGCAAACGTTGAGCAGCAGCACGACTGCGAGCATCACCGTGGCCGGGTCCACTTCCGACAGCGGCAGGCCGATGGCGCCGATCAGCAACAGCGCCGGCCAGGGCGTGCCGCGTTTGCCGGTCTTGCCCAGCCATTGCGGGAACAGGCCGTCGCGGGCCATGGCGAACAGTTGCCGGGAAGCGGCGTAGACCAGGGAAAAGAAGGTCGCGATCAAGCCGAACACGGCGCCACAGCCGATCACCTTGGCCAGCCATGAGCCGTCACCGAAGGCGCTGTTGCTGGACATCGCCGCGTACAGCGGATCGCCCGCCGACCCGACCAGTTCGACGCCACCGGCACCCGGTGCGCACACCAGCACCACCAGCGCGGTCACCAGCAAGGTACCAATGGCTGCCAGGATGCCGCGGGGCATGGTGCGGCCGGGGTTGTGCGCTTCTTCGGCGGCCGAGCCGGTTTGCTCGACGGTGATGAACAGCCAGATGGCGAACGGCACGCAGGCGAAGATACCGCCCAGGCTCACCGGCGTTGTCACGTTGGCCGGCAATGTCAGCAAATTGGCCAGTTCGACGTGGGGCGCCATGGCCACGCCAAACGTCAGCAGGGCGACCACGGCGATGATGCCTGCGATGAAGGTCAGGCCCATGGCCTCACCGACGCCGCGCATGTGGATGCCGATGATCACTGCGAACAGGGCGATCTTCACCGGCCAGCCGCCGAGACCGAAAATCGACTCGGTGTAGGCGCAGATGAACGTCGCTGCCGCACCCGTGCCGATGGTCAGCGCCAGCGCACAAGCCACCCCGACCAGATAACCCACGAACGGCCCGAACGCGCTTTGCGCATACACGAACACCCCCCGGCACTCGGCAGCGCCGTCGACAGCTCCGCCACGCACAAGGCCAGGCCGCCGCAGAGCAGGGCCATCAACAAAGTGGCGATCAGCATGTTCAACCAGCCACCGGCCGCCAACCCGAAGTTCCAGCCGGAAAACTGCCCGGCCACCACCAACGCAATTCCGAGGCCGGCAATCTTGGGCCAGCCCAGCGCACTTTTCTTGAGCACAGAAATCTCCCGCGACCCGAAGGCCGTTTATTGTTTTAGTGAGAAATGGAGGGGTTCAGCGTTGCATCGCAAGGCCCCCTGAAGCGGGTTGAGCCCTGAAGGTCGGTTTCGATACTACGCCCGGGGTTGGGCGCGGCGGGTGTGTGCGCATGCCATGTGGTTGGTTGTGGGTGCCAGATTGAGAAAGACTTTTGTGCTCCACATGGGGTGTAAGACACGGCTGTCAGTACGATCTGATTTTTCTGATGCTGCGGCGATACCCACCCATGTCTGTGTACTGTGCCGGTATTGTGTATCTGGAACTAAGGGCAGAAAAAGTATGGAGACATCTTCAAAGCGAACCATTACCGACATAGGACTCAATCAAGCCCTTTTGCTGGCTGACCTGACAGAGCCCGCTGCACCCGATCACGCGATAAGGTTGTTGCTCAAAGAGGTTCTTCAGGGATTGGCGAACCAGGGTTGGCCGCAAGCCCAGGTACAGACGGGCCCAAGAGTCGTGTCCGCAGAAGAAAACTACGGCTTGCTCGGTTATGACCCGGCAGAAATCACCCTCGGAAGTGCGCACACCCGCTGGGTTGATGAATGTTCGTTGTTGCGGACGCAAACCACCAGTCAAATTCCAGCAGCGCTACAGAGTGCGGCTCAGTCGCGACAACCAGGACAGTCAATATTATTGGCTGCGCCTGGTATCACTTTTCGGCGCGACAGCCGGGACCGTTGGCATTGCGCGGAGCCGCATCAGATGGATATCTGGGTACTCGGTGATCCTGATTTGTCGACGCATGAGCATCTGTTGCGCCTGGTCGGCGATATTCTGAAATCTGCCGTTCCTGATATGCCTTGGATCTACGGTGAAAGTCCACATCACTACACTGAAGGCGGGATCGAAGTAAATCTTTTGAATGATGGCGTCCCGGTCGAGGTTCTGGAGTGTGGCCGCATTGCCAGGTCCTTGCTTGAGCGACTGAAGATCGATCCTTTGCATCATGGTGGATTGGCTCTGGGCATGGGCCTGGATCGCTTGACCATGCTGAGAAAAGGTATCCCGGATATTCGTTTGCTGCGTGATCAGAACGAAAGAGTGCAGGCGCAGATGCATGATTTGAGTCCGTGGAGTGCCGTCTCTCGGCTGCCTTCGATTACTCGTGATATTTCGTTGGCGGTAACGCCGGGGCTCAGCGAGGAAGTGCTGACTGAAAGGATGTTGCAGGCCGCTGGCGATTGTTCGGACTGGATCGAGGAGATGCAAATCAAAGGGCGTTGGGCGTTCACGGAACTGCCTGCGCAGGCCATCGATCGCCTTGGATTGCTGCCGGGGCAGGAGAATGTGCTGCTGCGTGTTGTACTGCGTGATTGTTCGCGATCAATCACCGCTGATGAGGCAAATACCTTGTATTCGAAAATTCAGGTGGCGTTGCATGAAGGTGCACCGGGGGCGGGTTACAGGATGGATCTCACCAATAGTTAACTAGCAACGATATTGGAAGTGCGGGCCTCATCGTCGGAACGCCGCCCGGAGCAGGCTCGCTCCTACAGTGGATCTGCAGTGAGCAAGGAATCTGTGGGCGACAAAGGTCAAAATTGTGGGAGCGGGCTTGCCCGCGATGGCGGCGTGTCAGGCGGTGGAGATGTTGGAGGTGCCGGCCTCATCGCGGGCGAGCTCCCACAGGGATCTTTGGTGAACACAGGATTTGTGTACGACAGAAATCAAAAATGTGGGAGCGGCGGTGCGGCGATCCGACTTGCCCGCGATGACGGAGTGTCAGGCGCCAGTGATGTTGGGAGTGCGGGCCTCATCGCGGGCGAGCCCGCTCCCACAGGGATCTCTGGTGAACACGGGATTTGTGTACGACAAAGGTCAAAAATGTGGGAGCGGGCTTGCCCGCGATGGCGGAGTATCAGGCGACAGTGATGTTGGAAGTGCGGGCCTCATCGCGGGCGAGCCCGCTCCCACAGGGGGCTTCGGTGAACACGGGATTTGTGGGCGACAAAAATCCAATTGTGGGAGCGGGCTTGCTCGCGAAGGCGGGGTGTCAGGCGATAGTGATGTTGGATGTGCGGGCCTCATCGCGGGCGAGCCCGCTCCCACAGAGGTCTTCGGTGAACACGGGATTTGTGGGCGACAAAATCCAATTGTGGGAGCGGGCTTGCTGCGGGCGGCGTTCCGACGATGGCGGCGTGTCAGGCGCCAGTGATGTTGGGTGTGCCGGCCTCATCGCGGGCGAGCCCGCTCCCACAGGGATCTTCGGTGAACACGGGATTTGTGTACGACAAAGGTCAAAAGTGTGGGAGCGAGCCTGCTCGCGAAAGCGGTACATCAGGCACCACAAATCTCAGATCCGAAAGCTCCCCACCAACTGATTCAATCGCCCGGCCTGTTGCTCCAGCTCGGTACAGGCGCGCAACGTCGCCTGCAGGTTCTCCACCCCTTGCTGGTTCAGGGTGTTGATCTGGATGATGTCGACGTTCAAGGCTTCGACCACGGCGGTCTGTTCCTCGGTGGCGGCGGCCACGGACTGGTTGACGTTGTCGATCTCGCCGATGCGTTGGGTCACGCTGCCCAGGCGGGAGCCGGCGAGGTTGGCGATGGTGACGCTTTCTTCGCTGTGGCGCTGGCTTTCGGTCATGGTGGTGACCGATTCCCGGGCGCCCACCTGCAGTTCCTCGATCATCTGCTGGATCTCCAGCGCCGAGGCCTGGGTGCGTCCGGCCAGGCTGCGCACCTCGTCGGCGACAACGGCGAAACCACGGCCCGCCTCACCGGCCCGCGCCGCTTCAATCGCCGCGTTGAGCGCCAGCAGGTTGGTCTGTTGGGAGATGCCCTTGATCACTTCGAGGATCTGCCCGATGTTCACGGTCTTGTCGTTGAGCACTTCGATGTTGGCGCATGAGGCGCTGATCTTGCCGGACAGTTCGTTCATCACCTCGATCGTGCGCTGCACCACCTGACGTCCATCCTCGGCTTGCTGGCGTGCGGACGAAGCCTGTTGCGAGGCATCGGAGGCGTTATGGGCGATCTCCTGGGCGGCCGCGCCGAGCTGGTTGATCGCCGCCGCCACGCTGTTGGTGCGGGTCGATTGATCGTCGAAATTGCTCAGCGATGAGTTCGACGCATCCAGTACGCGCCGCGCGCCTTCGTTCACACCCAGTGCCGCCGAGGACACTTCGCGGATCGAATGATGGATGCGCTCGACGAAGCGATTGAAGGCGGTCGCCAGTTGCCCGATTTCATCGCGCGATTGCACTTGCAGGCGCCGGGTCAGGTCGCCTTCGCCCAGGGAGATGTCCTCCATCACTCGGGTCAGCACTTGCAGTGGCCGGGTGATGCGTTGCGCCGTGTACCAGATCAGCAGCAGGCCGAGCAGGGCCGAGCCGCCGCCGAGCAGCAGTTCCAGCGCGGTGCTTTGCACGCCTTGGGCATCGAGTTCTTTCTGCAGGGTGGTGACCGGTGCCAGCAACACGTTCTGCGGCACACCGACCAGCACGCCCCAAGGCGCGGCACCGGCAATCGGCGACAAGGGTTCGAGGACCGTGATTTGCCGGGCGTCGACAAATACTTTTGGCTGGCCCTGACGCAGGCTGTCCATCACCTCGACGTTGTCCATTGGTTGACCGAGGCGGCCGACGTCCTGGCTATTGGCGGAGATCACCCCGCGCGGGCTGACGATGCTGATCTGGCCGTTGCCATCGAACAGCTCACGGGCGCTGGCCTCGCTGTTCTGTTGCAGGGCGGCGAGGTTGATGTCGAGCCCGACGACGGCGATGACTTTGCCGTTTTCCATCAACGGGAACGCCACGCTGGTCACCAGTTTGCGGCTGCCGGAGGCTTCATCGAAATAGGGTTCCAGCACACAGGCCTGGCGGGTGTCGCGGGCGCAGGTGTAGAAGGCGTTGTACGGCGCGCCGCTCGGCCCCGGCTCGGTGTTGGCGAGCAGGCCTTCGTCACCGATCACCGCTTGCAGTTCACCGGGTTTGCTCTGCACCCAATACAGGGCGAAGCGTCCGGTTTCGTTGCTGCCAAGTTCGGTCTGGTGGACGAAGTCGGCGTCGGAGCCGTCGAGTCCACCGGGTTCGAAAATGACATAAAGCCCGAGCAGGTCGGGCTTGTCGATCAAGGCCTGGTGCAGCTGGGTGCTCAGCTCCTGGCGCAATTGTTGGCGGGTCAGGCTGCCCTGTTGTTGCAACTGTCGCAGGTACAGCAAATAGCGCGATAACCCCTGGCCGTATTCGTGGGTCTGCATGAAGGTGCGTTGCACTTGCATGGCCTGCACTTTGCCCAGGGCCTGCATGTGTTCCCTGGCTGCATTGGCGAGCATGTCGCCGCTGGCCTGGGCCACTTGCTGGCTGCTCTTGTGGGTCTGATAGAGCGACAGCCCCATCAACAAGCCGACGACCAGCAGCAGGCAGAGGCCGGCGAGGAGGGCGATCTTGCTCTGGATCGTCAGGAATGTTCTGTGCATTGGAAATACCTTTTTCCACGCGGGCAATGGCCTGGCCACTGCCCGCGGCCGAGATTAGAAACCGGTGGCGAACACCACCTGGGCGTAGACGTTCTTGTCGTTGTTACCCAGTTGGGTACCACCGTCTTCGGCGCTCTTGTCCGGTTGGTAGATGCCCACCAGCGGCATCACGGTCAGGTGGTCGTTGACGTGCCACTCGGCGTACAGGTCGACTTCGTGGCCATCGGTGTTGCCCAGGCTGCGGTCGATGGTGTCGTAGTTGAAGTACATCGCGCCGATGTTGAGGTTCGCAAGCGGCGAGACTTTCAGCGTGACGTTCTGGATGCGCGAGTTACTGTTGAACGGCCCGGCGTAGTTGCCCGCGACCTCGCCCTGGAACCAGGTGCCATAACCACGGCTGAAACCGTAGAACAGGGTGTCGTAGCCTTCCGAGAAACGGCTGTAGCGGTAGCTGGCGCTCGGCGTCCAGACCGCGTCGGAGAAGGTCCAGCCGGCTTCCAGGTACCAGGCGTCTTCGGTCGAGGTGTGCGGCTTGTCCTGCTTGGCGTATTCACCGGACAGGAACAGGTCTTTCACCCCGGCGTTGCCCGCCGCGCGCAGGCTGTAGGTCTTCATGCCGTCGCGTTCGAGCTGGATCGGCGAGGCGTACTGTTCGTCGATGTCGGTGGTCTTGATGACGGTCAGGCCGACCGTGCCGGCCTCGGCCACGTGCTCCAGGGTGCCGACGTACATTTCGGTCTTGGCCTGGGCGCGGTTGTCGGACTTGAGCCACATCAGGTCGCTGCGCCAGCCTTCCTTGCCGCCCAGACGCAATACGGCGGTTTCGTCGAAGGCCTTGCGCGCCGCCAGGTAGTAGGCGCCGCCACGGTTGAATTCGCCGTCGGCGAGGCCCTTGCCCATGTTCAGCGCGTCGCCGTCGATCAGGAAACCGTCGCCGACGACGATGTTCTGCCGGCCGAAGGACAGGTCTACACCGTCACTGCCCAGCGCGCTGAACAGGTCGGCCGAGCGCCAGCCGAGGTAGGCGTCTTCGAACTTGGTGGTGCGTTCCGAGCCATCGCTGAAACCGGCGGCATCGCCATCGCCCCAGGTGCCGGAACTGAGCATGTTGCCCGCGCCGTACGCGGTTCCCACACCGCCCAGGCCTTGGTCGAAGCTCAAGCCGTATTTGATGTAGCCCTCGCGCCACGACGAGCTGCCTTCACTCAGGCGGCCGGACAGGGCGTAGTTTTCCTGGCTGTGGAAAATGCCGAACACGGCCTCGAGGGTAGCGTTCAGATGGCTGTCGTCATCGGCGTAGAGTTCATAGGCACCGGCATTGCCGGCACTGATCATCAGCGCGAGCGTCGAGAGACGAAGCAAGGGGGACTTGAGCATGGTGTGGCATCCGTTCTTGTTCTTGAGCGCAGGTTTGCGGTCTGCCCGGATACTAAGTCGCGGCTTTCGATTGCCCTTTTCCCTGTTTGCCAATTAGTTGGTTGTGCATGCCAGATTGGCCGGTTTGGCAGCCCGGCCAATACAACTGGCACGCAGGGCAAAACCTGCGTGCCGGCGACCACCGACAATCCTTTCCAACCTGCCGAAGCACCGTTGCCTCGGCGTTTTTAGTGTTGGCGTTCGCCTGCTGGCGGGCGCGTGGATTTTCAAGGTCGTTTTCCTATGTTCACTTCGCTGCGTTTGCCCCTCATCGGCTTGCTGTCCTTCACCCTGGTTCAGGCGGTGTCTGCTGCCGAATGCGCCACGGACACCCATCGTGGTGCCGAAGTGTTTGCCACCGAGTGCAGCGTCTGCCACGCGGTGACCAAGGGCACGACCGGCATGATGGGGCCGAACCTGTTCGGCGTGTACGGACGCAAGTCCGGCTCGCTGGCCGGCTTCAGCTATTCCCAGGCCATGCGTGACAAAGACGTCAGTTGGCAAGCCGAGACCATCACGCAATTGATCACCCAGCCCCAGGCCTACGTACCGGGCACCTACATGCCGTACATGGGCCTGGCTTCCGCCGATGACCGCCAGGCGGTCGCGTGCTTCCTCAAAGAACAACACTGATCAGTCGGATTACTGACTGACAACCAACCACCCCCTGTAGGAGCTGGCTTGCCAGCGAGACGGCCTTGAGTCTGCACTGCCCGTCAAGACGCTATCGCCAGCAAGCCGGCTCCTGCATCTGAATGAAAGGTGATTTATGAGCAACGTTGAAATCCTGCCCCAGGTTGCTGCATTCCTCGAACGTCGTCACGGCTGCTTCATTGATGGCCAGTGGTTGTTTGCCGAGGGCGACAGCATCGCCGTGGTCAACCCGGCCACCGGGCAAACCCTGTGCGAAACCCTGGACGCGCCGCTGGAAATCGTCGAACGCGCCGTGCAGTCGTCGCACAAGGCGTTCAAGTCCGGCGTGTGGTCGAGCCTGCGTCCGGCCGACCGTGAACGCATCCTGCTGAACTTCACCCGCCTGGTCGAAGAGCACGCCGAAGAACTGGCCCAGCTGGAAACCCTGAGCCAGGGCAAGTCGATCAACATGGCCCGCGCGCTGGACCTCAACGCCACCGTGGAATTCATGCGCTACATGTCCGGCTGGGCGACCAAGATCGAAGGGCAGACCTTCGATGTATCGATCCCGCTGCCGCCAGGCGCCAAGTTCACCGCATTCACCAAGCGCGAGCCGGTGGGCGTGGTGGTCGGCATCGTGCCGTGGAACTTCCCGCTGCTGATCGCCGCCTGGAAACTGATGCCGGCCCTGGCCACCGGTTGCACGGTGATCATCAAGCCAGCGATGGAAACCCCGCTGACCGCCATGCGCCTGGCTGAGCTGGCGCTGGAAGCGGGCATCCCGGCCGGCGTGTTCAATGTGGTCACCGGCGGCGCCTCGGTTGGCGGCGTGCTGACCTCGCACCCTATGGTAAGCAAGGTGTCGTTCACCGGCTCCACCGCCGTGGGCAAGAGCGTCGGCGTGGCGTGCATGGAAAACATGACGCGCTTCTCTCTGGAGCTGGGCGGCAAGAACCCGATGATCGTGCTCGCCGATGCCGACATCGAAAAAGCCGTGCAAGGCGCGATACTTGGCGGTTTGCTGAACAACGGCCAGGTCTGCGCCGCAGCGTCGCGTTTTTATGTGCACCGCTCGATCCACGACCAATTCGTCGAAGCCCTGGCCGCCGCTGTCAAGGCGATGCCGATCGGCGCCGGCATGAACTGTGACGCGGCGATCAACCCGCTGGTGTCGCGCAAGCAACAACAAAGCGTGCTCAAGCACATCGAACTGGCCCGCCAGCAAGGTGCGCGGGTGGTGACGGGCGGTGAATTGCTGCAAGGCGACGGTTTCTTCGTGCAGCCAACCATTCTCGCGGACATCGACCACAGCATGGCCGTGGCCCGTGAAGAAGTGTTCGGCCCGGTGCTGGGCGTGATGCCGTTCGACGACGAAGACGCCGTGATCGAACTGGCCAACGACAACCGCTACGGCCTGGCCGCGAGCCTGTGGACCAATGATCTGGGCAAGGCGATGAACCTGGTGCCGCGCATCGAGGCCGGCACCGTGTGGGTCAACGCCCACGTGCTGCTCGACCCGGCGATGCCGTTCGGTGGCGTCAAGCAATCGGGCATGGGCCGCGAGTTTGGGCGTGCGGTGATTGAGGCTTATACCGAGCTTAAGTCGGTGTGTATCGCGCATTGATTGAGCTGTGGGAGCGACGTCAGGTTAATGCGGTCCTGTAGGAGCCGGCTTGCCGGCGATGGACTCAAGTGCACCGCGTTTATCCAGGTCACACGCGTAATCGTTAACGACCATCGCTGCGATGCGGCGACCCGACAAGCCAGCTCCTACAGTTTGATTTGCGTCGGATCGCCGCATCTCGCTCCCACAATCACGCTGCCGGTGGTGGTTTCGTCAGTGCAATTCCGGCGGCGCCCAGCCGCTTGAGAATCTCGAAGAGCAGCTCGCTCTTGATCGCGCCGACCGTGCGCGGGCTGCCGACATAACCGGTGATGGTCAGCGTGATACCTTCAGGTTTCAGCTGACTGAAGCGCAGGAACGGCGCTGGTTTATCCAGAATCGACTCGTGTTCGGTGTAGCTGTCCATCAGCAGGTTTTGCACCAGCTCCGGATCGATATCCAGTGGGAACATCAGTTCGAGAATCACCACGCCCTGGGCGCTGCCGCCGAGGGTGACGTTGCGCAGGTTCTGTGAAATCAGGTGCGAGTTGGGCACGATCATGATCGAGCGGTCGGCCAGTTGTATTTCCGTGGCCCGCACGTTGATCCGTCGAATATCGCCTTCCACGCCACTGATGCTGATCAGGTCGCCGACCTTCACCGGGCGCTCGGTCAGCAGGATCAGGCCGGAGATGAAGTTCTTCACGATCTCCTGAAGGCCGAAGCCGATGCCCACCGACAAGGCGCTGACGATCCAGGCCAGGTTGGTCCACTGGATCCCCAGCGACGACAGTGTGAGCAGCACCACGGAGGCGTAACCGATGTTGGCAAACAGCGTGCTGAGCGAGGCGCACATGCCAGGGTCCATCTCGGTTTTCGGCAGGAATTCGCGATCCAGCCAGCGGCGTAGCGTGCGTATCAGGTAGACACCGATCATCAGCGTCAGGAAGGCACGCAGCAGGTTGTCCGGGACAATGTTCAGCTTGCGCAGGCCTTCACCGCCGAGGATGGCTACGGTGCCGGTGACCAGTTGTCCGAGCGTCGTCCCCACACCGCCGACAAACAGGGCGATGACGCCGATCAGCATGAGGATGGCGCGGCCTGCTCCGGAGAACACCGTGCAGATTTGCTCCAGTCGCGGGTTGCCGATGCCCAGCAGCTGTTTGATCGCCTTGCCGGCAGCTTGTCGGGGCGAGAAGAGGTAGTCGCAGGTGTCCTGGTAAACCTGGGTGAGCAGGTAGAAACCGGAGAAGATGATGAAGACCCAGACCATTTCATAGGTGATGAACCGGGCCATCGTCACGTAGCCGATCACCAGGGCGAACAGCGACACCACCACGGCAACGCCGGTAAACGTGTAGATCAGGCCAGCGAAGGTGGTGACGCCTTCGGGGGCTTCGCCGGCGACTATCAGCTCCCGGCGAGTCTTGCTGACGCGCAACAGCAACGCGCCGATCACCAGTGCCGCGACCAACGCGACGATGCCCCGGCCGAACAACACCACTTCGGCGCTCATGCCGGTGACATTGCTCATCTGCACCAGGGTCACCAGCACCAGCAACAGGCTTGCCAGCAACCGCGGATAGGGCTCCATCGCCAGTGCCACCTCATCGGCAATGTCGGGCAGGCGCCAGGAGGGGTGTTTGGTCGACAACAGTGCGCGGCTCAATCCGGTGATCAGCACGCAGGTATAGGCCAGCTTTTCCAGGTACTGCGCCAGGTCGGCCAACAGCGGCGAGTAGGGCAGTTGGCGGGTCCCGGCAAAGTGCAGCAGTTGCAGGGCGATGCCGGCGCTCAGCACCGTCGCCACTACCGAGGCCAGCGCAAGGGAGCTGCGCCGCAGCCGGCCTTCAGGCATTCGATGGATGCACAACCATGCCAGAAACCGGCCGGCGAGCTTTCGCCCCACGGTCCAGATGACCAGGGCGAGCAGGAGCAGGGCGGCGGTGATCCCGCGTTGTCCGGGTTGCCAGGCGGCTCGGTGCGTGGCGTCGAGCTGCTCGATGAGCGTATTGAAGCGTTGGCGGTCATCGTACGGAAGATCGAACAATGGCGACCAGAAGCCCGGGTTCAAGATACTGCTGGTTTGCTGGGTCACTTCCGCTTCGATCAGGCTGCGCCGAATACTGGCGATCTGGGTGATCAACTCGGCGGCACTTATTTTCAACGCGGCCAGGGTTTTGAGTTGGCCATCGATCTTGCTTTTTTGCTCGCTGAGGGTGTCTCGCTGGGTGGTTATGGCAGACGTTATCGGGGCGTTCTCGGCGAGCGGCACGGGTCCCAGCACGTTGAGTTGTGCCTGCAACTGCGCCTGTCCAGGCAGCAGCGATGTGGACAGGCGTTCAATATCCTGAATCAGTACCTGCACCAGGTCCTGTGAGCTTTCCAGCTGGGTGTAGTTGCTCGCTTGGGACACCTGCTGCTTGAGGCTGTTGAGCTGGTTTTGCAATCCCAGTAGTTCTTCGTCGGCGATGCTGATGACCGGGGCTGTGGGAGTGGGCGCAAGGGTGTCGGCCGTGGGCACCGCCAACAGCCATCCCGGGCTTGCCGTCAGAAGCGCGAAAGCGACGCAGATCATTGACTTCCATACATTGCGCATCGGCGTGCTCGACGGGTTGTTAGTCACTTAGCCAATGAGGTTAGGCCATGACACGCGCCCTGCAGCGTTGTTTTGTCGGAAGTGCCCCGGGGCGTTTTTCGCCCGGGCGCTACTCATGCCGCTGCCGCGCCGGAAAAAACAGTTCGAAGCAGGTGATGCCGTCGGCGCTGCTGACATGACAGGCACCGTTGTGCAGTTGCATGATCGTCGCCACGATCGACAGGCCCAGGCCGTTGGATTGGGCCGAGCGTTCGCGGGACTCGTCGACCCGGTAGAAGCGTTCGAACAGCCTTGGCAGATGCCGGGCCGGGATGGTCGGGCCGTGGTTGCGCACCTGCACTTGAATGCCGTCGTCGGTCGGGTGGGCGTGGATGCACAGCTCGGAATGCGGGGCGCCGTACTTGATGGCGTTGGCGCACAGGTTGGCCAGAGCGCGACGCAGCAACATCGGTTCGGCCCAGATCAGACCGCTGCCCCGGGCATCGATGCAGATGCCAACGTCGGTCGCCGGGCCTTCGAAATAGTCGGCCATGCGTTGCATTTCGTCGGCGGCATCCAGCTCCTGACGCTGGCGCAAGGCACTGCGCGGATCGGTGCGGGCCAGAAACAGCATGTTGTCGAGCATGCGCGCCAGGCGTTCGAGCTCTTCGACATTCGAAGCCAATAGCTGCTGATAGGCGTCGGTGCTGCGGTTCTGCTGCAGGGCCACCTGGGTTTCGCCGAGCAGGTTGTTGATCGGCGTGCGCAGCTCGTGGGCCATGTCGGTCGATACCTGGCCCAGCTGGATGAAGCCTTTGTCCAGGCGGTCGAGCATGGCGTTGAAGGCGTCGATCATGGGCAACAGTTCCAGCGGCGCACCCTGGCTGTCGAGGCGTTCGTTGAGGTTGCCGACGTCGATGCTCTGGGTGTGGCGGGCCAGGCGTCGCACGGGCAGCAGGCCGCGATGCACCAGCAGATAGCCGGACAGCGCCAGCAGAATCGCCGCGACGCTGGCGAACAGGTAGACATTGAAGCGGTATTCGGCGAGCACGGCGGTGCGCTCGGTCATCAGGCGCCCGGTCACCACTTGCAGGCTGCCCAGGTCACCCGAGTCGATGGTCGCCGCCAGGGCGGAAAACGGCACGCCATTGACGTTGGGCAAATGCTGCACGTCGTCGAGGGTCAGCCGATGATCCATCGCCACTGGGGTCAGCACCGGCATGTTCAGGTTGCCCGGGTTGACCACCAGCAACGGTGGCTGGCCGGGGGTGCCGATGGTCAGCAGGGCCTCGCGGTTGCCCATCATGTTCTGGAACAGCGCCGGCTTGGCCTTGATCAGGTCCAGGGTATTGCTGTCGTTGAGGAAGGTGCGCAACTGGTCGATGCGGGTGATCAGGGCGATGTCGTCGCGATGGATCAGCTCGCGCTCCAGGTCGCGGTACAGCGCGACACCCAGCAGCGCCAGCGAGACAAACGCCAGCAGGGCAAACACCAGCGCCAGGCGCAGGGTCAGGGAATGGCTGAGGCGGGAGGCCGATCGCAGCGGCGTCATGGCATTCATGGGGGCGTTCAGGGTTGAGTGTCGAAGCGGTAGCCGATGCCGCGCACGCTGTGGATCAGCTTGAGCGGGAACGGATCATCGATTTTCAGGCGCAGGCGGCGCACCGCGACATCGACGACATTGGTGTCGCTGTCGAAATTCATGTCCCAGACCCGCGAGGCGATCATCGAGCGTGACAACACTTCACCCTGATGGGTGGCGAACAGGTGCAGCAGGGCGAACTCCTTGTTGGTCAGGGTGATGCGGTTGCCGGCGCGGCTGACGCGACGCTTGAGCACGTCGATCTGCAGGTCGTCGACGTGCAGGTGTTCTTCTTCGCGGGTAGGACCACGGCGGGTCAGGGTGCGCAGGCGTGCCACGAGTTCGGCGAAGGAAAACGGCTTGATCAGGTAGTCGTCGGCGCCCAGTTCGAGGCCCTTGATGCGGTCGGCGATGTCATCCCGGGCGGTGAGGAACAGCACCGGCGTGTCGGCTTCCTTGCGCAGGCGGCGCAGGACTTCCCAGCCATCCATCTTCGGCATCATGACGTCCAGCACGATCACATCGAAATCGT
Source organism: Pseudomonas sp. S2_H10 (assembly GCF_054668285.1). Lineage (NCBI taxonomy): Bacteria > Pseudomonadati > Pseudomonadota > Gammaproteobacteria > Pseudomonadales > Pseudomonadaceae > Pseudomonas > Pseudomonas sp. S2_H10. Next base: position 1,082,591 of record NZ_CP162754.1, on the reverse strand, counting down.
GTTCCAGGGCCAGGTGCAGGCCATCGACGCCATCGCGCGCCAGGCTCACGGTGTATCCGAGTTCCTGCAAGCCGTTGAGCAGGTAATTGCCGGCCTTGGGTTCGTCTTCGACTACGAGGATGTTCATCGGGCGCTGCCTGTTTCGGTCGGACTACGGAGGCGCATCTCTGGCGCAAGTGTAGCCCGGCCAGTCGTCAATACAGGCATTCGATCAGTTCTCGCCAAGGCAACCCACGCCCTGGACCTGATAGTCCAGCTGGTGTTCGCGACCCTGGTGGTCGAGGTAGTTGAACTGCGCCGGCACGATGCCGCACTTGCCGGACAGGTCGGTCATGGACAGGACCTTGGCCACATCCACCGGGACATAGAAGCCGTCCTTGTCGTGGATGACCGGCGAGGTGGGCTGGGTAGCGGCAAACGCCGATCCGGTGGCGAGCAGAGCGACAAAACCTGCGATCAACATTTTCATGACGGATCTCTCTCTACAAGGGCAGGGTGGCTGCCGAAGGTTGGCCTGGCAGTGAGCTCAGGTTAACGAGGCGATCCCGACAGCCGACCAACAGCTTGATGACAAAGTTGTAATGAATGGATGGCAGGAGCGCCCAGGACCTTGTGGGAGCGAGCCTGCTCGCGATGGTCGTTAACGATTACGCGGGTTACCTGAATAAACGCGGTGACTGTAGGTTCATCGCGAGCAGGCTCGCTCCCACAAGGGGGGTTGCGGCGCCATTGGCGGGCGGTTTCAGCAAAACAGATCAACCCACCCATCCATGGCCTAAGCTTGTTCGCAGGCCCATCTCCATCGAGCAGCTCGATGGACCCACGGCACCCATAAAAACAACGCAATCAGGAGATGCCCATGTCTGCTTTGATCCGTCGTTTCAGCCACTGCATGGCCGCCGGTTTGGCCGCTGCCGTGCTGGTCGCGCCAGCCTTCGCGCTGGATACCGTGAAGTTCATGGCCCCGGGCTCGGTGGGCGGTGGTTACGACCAGACCGCCCGGGTGCTGGGCAAGGCCATGGTCGAGGCCAGTACGGCCAAGGCCGTGACCTTCGAGAACAAGGGCGGGGCGGGTGGCACCCTGGGTCTGGCGCAGTTTGCCAACAGCACCAAGGGCGACCCGAACGCATTGCTGGTGGTTGGCGCGATCATGGTCGCGGGCATCGAACAGAACAAATCGCAGATCAGCCTGAAGGATGTGACGCCCATTGCCCGGCTGTTCACCGAGTACAACGTGATCGCGGTGCGCAAGGAATCTGAATTCAAGACCCTCGATGACCTGATCAAGGCGTTCAAGGACAAACCGACCAGCATCACCTGGGGCGGCGGCTCCAAGGGTTCGGTCGACCACATCGGTATCGCCGAGCTTGCCGGCAAGCTGGACGTTCCGGTGAACAAGGTCAACTACGTGGCCTTTGGCGGCGGCGGCGAGGTGGTTGCCCAGGCGCTGGGCGGCCAGCTCAAGGTGATCACCGGCGGTTACGCCGAGCTTGGCCAGTACATCAAGAACGGTCAGTTCCGTGTCCTCGCCATCGGCGCGCCGGAGCGTGTTCCCGGCATTGATGCACCGACCCTCAAAGAGAGTGGCTATGACGTGATCATCGGCAACTGGCGCGGCGTTTATGGTGCGGCGGGCCTCACCCCGGAGCAGCGTAAAGAGGTGACCGACGCCGTCGTGGCCGCCACCAACAGCAAGGTCTGGCAGGACAATATCCAGGCCAACGCCTGGACGCCCAGCGTGCTGACCGGCGATGAGTTCGGCAAATTCGTCGAGGAAGAACACGTGCGGTTGCGCGCCATGCTGGTCAAGGTCGGGCTGCTTTGAGATGGCCACACAGCGCGCCGTGGTGCCGACGCAATTGGCGGTCGGTATCGGCCTGATCGCCATCAGCGTCATCTTGGCGATGGGTGCCTACCGTTTTCCGCCTGAAATGGGGTTCGTCATCCTGCCTGCGTACGTTTACCCCTATGTCGTGGCGGCGTTTCTCGGCGGTGTGGGCCTGTTGCTGAGTTATCAGGCGCTCAGCGGCGGTTTTCGCGAGCTGGGTAACGACGACACGGGCACGGTGCCCGGTGGAAAGGCCGGCGCGGCCTGGGTGACTGCGGGGCTTGTCGGGGTGGCGCTGCTGATCAACCTGATCGGTTTCGTGCTGGCCGCCGGGTTGCTGTTTGCCTGTTCGGCGCGAGGTTTCGGTAGCCGTCATCCGGTGCGGGACCTGGCCATCGGCATCGCCTTGACCCTGCCGATCTACTGGCTGTTCAACGCCGGACTCGGGGTTTCCCTGCCGTCGCTGATCAATATCTGGCTTTGAAAGGAGAGCGACACCGTGGACATTCTTTCAAGCCTGGCGATGGGGTTTTCCTCGGCGCTGACGCCGATCAACCTGATGTGGGGGTTCATCGGTTGCCTGCTCGGCACCGCCATCGGCGTGTTGCCGGGGATCGGTCCGGCGCTGACGGTGGCGCTGTTGCTGCCGATCACCGCCAAGGTCGATCCCACCGGGGCGCTGATCATGTTCGCCGGTATCTACTACGGCGCGCAGTTCGGTGGCTCCACTACCTCGATCCTGCTCAACACCCCCGGCGAATCGTCGTCGATGGTCACGGCCCTGGAAGGCAACCTCATGGCGCGAAACGGCCGCGCCGGACCCGCGCTGGCGACGGCGGCGATCGGCTCATTCGTCGCCGGCACCATCGCCACGGTTTTGCTGACGCTGTTTGCGCCCATCGTGGCCAGGCTGGCCCTGAATTTCGGCCCCACCGAATACTTCGCGATCCTGGTGCTGTCGTTCACCACCGTGTCGGCGGTGCTCGGCGCGTCCATGCTGCGCGGGTTCGCTTCACTGGGTGTCGGGCTGACCATCGGTTTGATCGGCCTGGACTCGACCTCGGGCATTGCCCGCTACACCCTCGGCGTGCCCGAACTGGTGGACGGCATCGAAGTGGTGCTGGTGGCGGTCGGTTTGTTCGCAGTAGGCGAGGCCTTGTACAGCTTGCTCTATCAAACCGAAGCCAACGAAGGCCGGCATCGCCTGACCTCGTTGTGGATGACCCGTGCCGACTGGAAGCGCTCGGTGCCGGCGTGGCTTCGCGGCACGCTGATCGGTTTTCCGTTTGGCTCGATTCCGGCCGGTGGCGCCGAGATTCCGACCTTCCTGTCCTATTCCACCGAACGCAAGCTCAGCAAGTACCCCCAGGAGTTTTCCGCCAACAAGGGCGAGGGCGCCATCGAAGGCGTCGCCGGCCCGGAAGCGGCCAACAACGCCAGCGCGACCGGCTCGCTGGTGCCGTTGCTGACCCTGGGCATCCCGACGTCCGCCACCGCTGCGATCCTGCTGGCGGCGTTCCAGAACTACAACCTGCAACCCGGGCCGATGCTGTTCGAAACCTCCGCCGACCTGGTCTGGACGCTGGTGGCCTCGCTGTACATCGGCAACGTGATTCTGCTGGTGTTGAACCTGCCGCTGGTGGGGCTGTGGGTCAAGCTGCTGCAAATCCCCCGGCCCTACCTGAACGCCGGCATCCTCGTCTTCGCCACCATCGGCGTGTACGGCATGCGCCACTCATCTTTCGACCTGCTGCTGATGTTGGCGATTGGCTGGGGCGGGGTGCTGATGCGGCGGTTCGACTTCCCCGTCGCGCCGGTGATCGTCGGCATGCTGCTGGGGCCGATGGCCGAGAAACAGCTGCGCAACGCCCTGTCCATCGGCGAGGGCGACTGGACAGTGTTCCTCACGCAACCGATCTCGGCGTTCTTCCTCGCCCTGACGCTGCTGGTGCTGGTGGTGCCGCATGTGCTGCATAAACGCGGCATCAAGTTGCATGAGGATGATTGAGTCCACCCTGTGGGAGCAAGCCCGCTCCCACAGGGTCTTGCAGTGGACCAGGTGGAAAACCAATACCTGACTGACTCAGGCCAGCATCGACATCAACCCACCCTGACGATCCAGTTTGGCCAGGTCGTCGAAGCCGCCGATGTGCGTGTCGCCAATGAAGATCTGCGGCACGCTGCGTCGACCACTGCGGTTGAGCATTTCCTGCATTTTTCCGGGCTCGCGCTCGATATTGATCTCTTGCATCACCGCGCCTTTGCTCGCCAGCAAGGCTTTTGCGTTGCGGCAGAAAGGGCAGGTGTCGGTTGTGTATAGGGTCACGGTGTTCATGGTGGGTCCTCCGTCAATCCAGTCATTCAGGCGTCGATGGCCGGGAAGTCGATGTCGGTCAGCGCGGTGTTGTTCAGATAGTTGGTCAGCGTCTGCGCCGCCACATGGGCGATCACTTCGATGATCTTGGCGTCGTCGATACCGGCGGCGCGGGCGGCGGCGAGTTGCTCGGCGCTCAGGTGTCCGCGGCTTTCGGTGATCTGGCGGGCGAGGGCGGCAATGGCGTTGAGCTCGCCGTGTCGTGCGCTGAGGATGTCCTGCTGCGACAGCCCGACCTTGCCGGCGAAAAATGTGTGAGCCGCCACGCAGTAGTCGCAACCGTTGACCTGCGAGGTGGCGAGGAACACCGCTTCTTTTTCCGTGGCGCTCAAGGAAGTCTTGGCCAGGGTTGCCGAAATTTGCAGGTACGAGGTCAGCGCGACAGGGGCGTTTGCCAGCACCCTGAACAGGTTGGGCAGAAAGCCGATTTTCTTCTGCACAGCTTCCAGCAGCGGACGGGTGGTGTCGGTGGCATGTTCGAGGCTGATCGGGGCAATGCGGGTCATGGTGATACTCCGAAGTGTGAAGCGCGGTATGCGCTGGGTACGGAGCTGATGTTAGGGAGAGCGCCTGGCTTGTTGGGTGCAAATCGTCGAGGATATGCGACAGATCGTCCAAAGATGCCTCCCGGAGCCTTGTCATGGATCGCTTGTCCACCTTGCTCACACACTTCGGCGTCAATGCCGGCACCTTTCACAGCGGCACGTTTTGCGGCACCGCCGCCTACGACGGCCAACAGGCAAGCGGTCACCTGCACTTGCTGCAGGCCGGCGACCTGCTGCTCAAGATGGGCGATCAGCCGGACCTGCAACTGAGCGAACCGACCCTGATCTTTTTCCCCGGCCCTATCGACATCGTCTGTTCGCTTCTGAAGCGTCCGGCACGCAGTTGGTCTGCGCGACCCTGGATTTTGACGGCGGGGCGGGCAATGCCCTGGCGGCGGCGTTGCCGGATTACCTGGTGCTCAAGCTCGATGAAATTCCTTCCTTGGCCGGGACCCTGGAATGGCTGTTCAACGAGGCGTTCGACGGTACCTGCGGGCGCGAAGCGGTGATGGATCGCCTGTTCGAGTTGCTGGTGATTCTGTTGCTGCGGCACATCCTGAGCACCACCGGCCAGCAGCCGGGCATGATGGCCGGCCTCGCCGACGCACGCCTGGCGCGGCCGCTGAGCCTGATGCACGAAGCCCCGGCCAAGGCCTGGAGCGTGGCCGAACTCTCGGTGGCCGCGAACATGTCGCGGGCCGGTTTCGCCGAGCATTTTCGCCGGGTGGTCGGGCAGACGCCGGTGGATTACCTGGTGAGCTGGCGCATCAGCCTGGCGCAGAAACGCTTGCGCGAGGGCCGGCCGATTGCGCTGATCGCCGAGGAAGTCGGCTACGAAAGCCCCTCGGCGCTGGCCCGGGCGTTTCGGCGCAAGACCGGGCTGAGTCCCGGGGAGTGGAAAGGCAACTGACCCACACCCCCCTTGTAGGAGCTGGCTTGCCAGCGATGGCGCCCGAAAGATCGATGCATGGCTCAGGACCGCCATCGCCGGCAAGCCGGCTCCTACAAAGGCAAACCGTGGGAGCTGGCTTGCCAGCGATGGCGTCCGAAAGATCGATGCATGGCTCAGGACCGCTATCGCCAGCAAGCCGGCTCCTACGAAGGCAGAACTGCGTACAGCCCACTGTGGGAGCTGGCTTGCCAGCGATGGCGCCCGAAAGATCGATGCATGGCTCAGGACCGCTATCGCCAGCAAGCCGGCTCCTACAAAGGCAAACCTGCGTACAGCCCACTGTGGGAGCTGGCTTGCCAGCGATGGCGCCCGAAAGATCGATGCATGGCTCAAGACCGCCATCGCCGGCAAGCCGGCTCCTACAGGTCATCGGCTCATCGGAAAAAAGCGAACTTTGCGCCGCAGCTTTTCCTCGAACTGAAAGGGTCATTGTCCAGACTTCGAGGAACTCAAGCCATGCAGTCCCGCCAACATTCACGGTACGACCTGACGTTGCTCATGGTGTTTCTGGTGATTGTGCTGATATCAGGCTTTGATCCCCGAAGCCGGGTGGACTGGGCCCTGGAAAACCTGCTGGTGCTACTGCTGGTCGGGACGCTGGTCGCGGTTGCCGGGCGGTTCCGCTTGTCGACGACCTCCATCACACTGGTGTTTGCGTTTTTGTGCGTGCATGAACTGGGTGCCCACTACACCTATTCCCTGGTGCCTTACGAACACTGGTCGTCGGCGTGGTTGGGTTTCAGTTTCGAACGGGCGACCGGTATTCACCGCAATTACTACGACCGTCTGGTGCATCTGAGCTACGGGCTGCTGCTGGTTTATCCGGTGCGTGAAGTCTTGGGGCGCCTGACGCCGCTGCGCGGGTTCTGGCTGTTTTTCGTGACCCTGAACATCATGCTCTCGACATCCGCCGTGTACGAATTGGTGGAGTGGATCGGCGGTGCCTTCCTGGGCAATGACACGGCCAACGCCTTCGTCGGCGCTCAAAACGATCCCTGGGATTCGCAAAAGGACATGGCCATCGCAGTCGCCGGTGCGTTTGCCAGCCTGTTGCTGGTGTCTCTGCGCGGCACGGCGCAAAAACAGCCGATGACGACCGCATGTCGCAAAAAAAACAATCTGTGGGGATAGGCTTCAATAACTGCGCAATCCCGTCGATAACCTCTTGAAGCGTGCCATCCGCACGGGGCAAACCCCGCTACCCGACGTGCCAGAGAGGAACCACAGAGTGTCCATAAAACTGCGTTTAATATTGCTGATCGGCACCGGATTGCTCACTGCGTTGATCATGAGCCTGGTCAGTTACCTGGGAAACACCCGGATGGCCGGGGCCGTGGACGACAACAACGTCAGCATGGCCGCGCTGCGCAATCACCTCGAAGCCGACATGATGCACGACGCGCTGCGCGCCGACGTGTTGTCGTCGATGTTGGTGGGCTTGAACAAAAGCACCAACAGCAAAGCCGAGGTGCGCAGTTCCCTCGAAGAGCACGCCCAGCGCTTTCGCGAAGTGCTCGGGGAAAACCTCAAGCTGCCGGTCAACGACACCATCAAGGCCGGCCTGAACAAGATCAAGCCCAGTCTCGACACTTACATCAGCTCCGCCGAGCGCATCGCCGGGCTGGCGCTGGAGAACACGGACGCCGCGCAACAGGAACTGGGCACCTTCAACAGTGCCTTCAGCCAGCTGGAAGACCAGATGGCCGCCGTCAGCGAGTTGATCGAAAACGACACGCAACAGACCAGCCAGGGCACCGCGCACGCCATCAGCAACGCCAACCTGACCCTCGGTGGCGTGCTGATCGCCAGCCTGTTGCTGCTGCTGGCCCTGGGGCGCTCGGCGATCCTGAGCATCATGGGCCCGCTGCAAACCGCCAGCCGCATTGCCGAGAGCATCGCCCATGGCAACCTCAGCGAGCCAATTGTCGAGCCCACCCGCAACGACGAAGCCAGCGCGCTGATCCGTAGCCTGGCGACCATGCAACGGGACTTGCGCGGCATGATCGAGGTGGTGCGCAGCAACGCCCACGGCGTCAGCGGCATGAGCAAGCAACTGAGCAACGGCTGCCATGAGGTGGCCGGCAGCAGCCAGCAGCAAAGCGCGGCAGCCAGCACCATGGCCGCGGCCGCCAGCGAAATGACCGCGAGCATCGAGGAAATCACTCGCCACGCCGAGCGTGCGCTGGACATGGCCAACCAGGCCGAATCGCTGGCCAAGGACGGCGGCCGTGTGATCCATCAGGTGGTCAGCGACATGGACGGCATCGCGCGGTCGGCGCAGCAGTCGGCCCAGGTGATCCGCACGCTGGACAAGGAGTCCGAAGGGATCTTCAACATCATCCAGGTGATCAAGGGCATCGCCGACCAGACCAACCTGCTGGCTCTCAACGCCGCCATCGAAGCCGCCCGCGCCGGCGAGCAGGGGCGCGGTTTTGCCGTAGTGGCCGATGAGGTCCGCAGCCTGGCGGGGCGCACCAGCGCCTCCACCCAGGAGATCGCCAGCATGGTCGCACGCATCCAGCAAAGCACCCGCGAGGCGGTGATCAGCATGGAGGAGGGCGTGGCCCAGGTCGACAAAGGCATGGCGGTGACGGCCGATGTCGAGCGCGCCATCCGCGAGATCCTCGAGGCCACGCTGCACACCACGCAACTGGTCAATGACATCAGCCGCACCATCGGCGAACAAAGCCTGGCCAGCAACGAAATCGCCCATCAGGTGGAGATGATTGCGGGCATGTCCGAAGGCAACAGCAAGGTGATCGGGCAGACGGCTTCGACCACCGATGAGTTGTCGAGCCTGGCGGGGCAGTTGTCGCAGTCGGTGGATCGGTTCAGGCTTTGAGGTAGAGGTTGCCTGAACTGACGCCATCGCGAGCAAGCTCGCTCCCACAGGGGATCTTCGGCGTATGGAGATTCAGTGTGGGAGCGAGCTTGCTCGCGATGGCGGTGGTTCAGCCACCGCCAGACTGGCGAACTAGAGGTATTTGTCTGTCACCGCCCCTTCGGAGGCACTGGACACCGTCTTCGCATACTTGGCCAGCACCCCGCGCTTGTATTTCGACTCCGGCCGTACCCAGCGGCTCTTGCGCTCGGCCAGCACGGCATCGGAGACATCAACGCTGATCTGCCGGGTTTCGGCGTCGATCGTGATTTTGTCGCCATTCTCGATCAACGCAATCGGCCCGCCCTCAAAGGCTTCCGGCGTGATATGTCCCACCACGAAGCCATGTGAACCACCGGAAAACCGCCCGTCGGTGATCAGCGCCACATCCTTGCCCAACCCCTTGCCCATGACCGCCGACGTCGGCGAGAGCATTTCGCGCATGCCCGGGCCACCCTTGGGCCCTTCGTAGCGGATCACGATCACCTCGCCGGGCTGCACCTCGCCATTGAGAATGCCGGCCAGCGCACCTTCCTCGCCGTGATAGGCACGCGCCGTGCCTTCGAAGCGCAGGCCTTCCTTGCCGGTGATCTTGGCCACGGCGCCGGTGGGCGATAGGTTGCCGCGCAGGATGACCAGGTGCGAGTCCTTCTTGATCGGCTGGTCGAACGGCCGGATCACGTCCTGCCCGGCCGGATAGTCGGGCACATGGGCCAGGTTTTCCGCCAGGGTCTGGCCGGTGACGGTCAGCGCATCGCCGTGCAGCATGCCGGCATCGAGCATGCGCTTCATCAAAGGTTGAATGCCGCCGATGGCCACGAGCTCGCTCATCATGTATTTGCCGCTGGGGCGCAGGTCGGCGAGCACCGGGGAGATCTTGCCCAGCTCGACGAAGTCATCCAGGGTCAGCTCAACGTCGACCGCATTGGCCATGGCCAGCAGATGCAGCACGGCGTTGGTCGAGCCGGCGAGGGCGATCACCACGCGGATGGCGTTCTCGAAGGCTTTGCGGGTCATGATGTCGCGCGGCTTGAGGTCGAGCTTGAGCAGCTCCATGACCTGCTGGCCGGCGCGGAAGCTGTCCGAGGCCTTGTCGCCGCCAATGGCGTCCTGGGAGCTGGAACCGGGCAGGCTCATGCCCAGCGCCTCGATGGCCGAAGCCATGGTGTTGGCGGTGTACATGCCGCCACAGGACCCGGGGCCGGGAATCGCCACTTCCTCGATCTGCTTGACCTGGATCTCGCTGATATCGCCGCGCGCGTGCTGGCCCACGGCCTCGAATACGGAAATGATGTCGGTATGCCCGGCCCCCGGCTGGATGGTGCCGCCATAGACAAAGATCGACGGACGATTGAGCCGTGCCATGCCGATCAGGCAGCCCGGCATGTTCTTGTCGCAGCCGCCGATGGTCACCAGGCCGTCAAAGCCTTCGCAACCGACCACCACTTCGATGGAGTCGGCGATCACCTCCCGGGACACCAGCGAATACTTCATGCCTTCGGTGCCGTTGGCGATGCCGTCGGAAATGGTGATGGTGTTGAAGATCACGCCCTTGGCGCCTGCGGCATTCGCGCCTTTTTCGGCTTCGAGCGCCAGCTTGTCGATGTGCATGTTGCAGGGCGTGACCATGGCCCAGGTCGAGGCGATGCCGACCTGCGGCTTCTGGAAGTCGGCGTCAGTGAAGCCCACGGCCCGCAGCATGGCGCGCGCGGGGGCGGCCTCCACGCCGTCGATCACTTGAGAGGAGTACTTGCGCAGATCGTCTTTGTCGCTCATGACTTGTCCTCACCGGCTCATCTGAAGACCACTGAGTATAGTCGCCGATCCGCCGGCTCCTACAGATCCATCATTGACCGGACCAGACAGTCGCGAACAGACGCGCGGGTAAGCCTTGTCGTGATATTCTTCGCGACAACTTGGTTTGACCTGTTCAGTTTGCATGTCCTTGAGACGTGCCGACGGAATTACTGTCGCTCAAGTAGCTGAAGCCAATAAAGATAAGAAGTCAGTTCAGAAGGGACATTAAACTGGGGTCGATGCGGTTCGTCGGCCTTGTGTGCCCACCCTGCAATCCTTGAGTGCCGCACCCGTGACTGCCGTGAAACACGGGGCTGTGTGCGCGAGGATGGAAGGGCGGATGGCGTTTTATCATAGGTGCTACAGATGTTTAAGAAAGTGAACACAGCCCTGCTGGGGCTGGCCTTGTCGTTGGGGATGACGACGGCCCAGGCCGAAGAAGCCAAGAAAGTCGATGTACTGCTGATTGGCGGCGGCATCATGAGCGCGACCCTCGGTGTCTGGCTCAATGAGCTGGAGCCTGCTACCTCGATGCAGATGATCGAGCGCCTCGACGGCGTCGCCCAGGAAAGCTCCAACGGCTGGAACAACGCCGGTACCGGTCACTCCGCCCTGGCCGAGCTGAACTACACCCCGGAAGACGACAAGGGCAATGTCTCGATCCCCAAGGCCGTTGAAATCAACGAAGCCTTCCAGATCTCCCGTCAGTTCTGGGCCTGGCAGGTTCAGCAAGGCGTGCTGAAGAACCCGCGTTCGTTCATCAACTCCACGCCGCACATGAGCTTCGTGTGGGGCGACGACAACATCAAGTTCCTGAAAAAACGCTACGAAGCCCTGCAAGCGAGCCCGCTGTTCGCCGGCATGCAGTACTCCGAAGACCCGGCCGTGATCAAGCAGTGGGTGCCGCTGATGATGGAAGGGCGTGACCCGAGCCAGAAGATCGCGGCCACCTGGAGCCCGCTCGGCACCGACGTGAACTTCGGCGAAATCACCCGTCAGTTCGTTGCGCACCTGCAAACCACTCCGAAATTCGACTTGAAGCTGTCCAGCGAAGTGCAGGACATCACCAGGAACGAAGACGGTAGCTGGCGCGTCAGCTACAAAAACCTCAAAGACGGCAGCAAGACCGAAACCGACGCCAAGTTCGTGTTCATCGGCGCCGGCGGCGGTGCCCTGCACCTGCTGCAGAAGTCCGGCATTCCTGAAGCCAAGGAATACGCAGGCTTCCCGGTAGGTGGCTCGTTCCTGGTGACCGAGAACCCGACCATTGCCGAGCAACACCTGGCCAAGGCCTACGGCAAAGCCTCCGTCGGCGCACCGCCGATGTCGGTTCCGCACCTGGACACCCGCGTGCTGGACGGCAAGCGCGTGATCCTGTTTGGCCCGTTCGCGACTTTCAGCACCAAGTTCCTGAAAGAAGGTTCGTACCTGGACCTGCTGACCACCACCACCACGCACAACGTGTGGCCAATGACCAAGGTCGGCATCAAGGAATACCCGCTGGTCGAGTACCTGGCAGGCCAGTTGATGCTGTCGGATGAAGACCGCCTCAACGCCCTGAAGGAATACTTCCCGAACGCCAAGGCTGAAGACTGGCGCCTGTGGCAAGCCGGCCAGCGCGTGCAGATCATCAAGCGTGATGAAGCTGCCGGTGGCGTGCTGAAACTGGGCACCGAAATCGTCGCTTCGCAAGACGGCAGCATCGCCGGCCTGCTGGGCGCCTCCCCAGGCGCTTCGACCGCCGCACCGATCATGCTGACCGTGCTGCAGAAAGTCTTCAAGGACAAGGTCGCGAGCCCTGAATGGCAGGCAAAACTGCACCAGATCGTGCCGAGCTACGGCACCCAGCTGAACGGCAGTCCCGAGAAGGTTGCCGAGGAGTGGGCCTACACCGCCAAGGTGCTGGAACTGACTCCGCCACCTGCGGTGATCGCGCCGGCTGTGACTCCGGTGACTGTCGATACCGATGCGAAAGCACCGAAGGCTAGTGCTGCGAGTGATATGGCTCTGTAACTAGAAACCAGATCAAAAAAAGCCCACTGAACCGGCGACGGTCAGTGGGTTTTTTTGTGGTTCGCCGCGTTTATCCAGTTCTCACGCGTTATCGTTGACGACCATCGCCAGCAAGCCGGCTCCTACACGGGACCGTGACCTCGCTCGAAATACCCCGGATTCCCTGTAGGAGCGAGCCTGCTCGCGAAAAACTTCGGGGCAACGCGTTTTACCGGATTTGCGCGTTATCGTTGACGATCTTCGCGAGCAGGCTCGCTCCTACAGAAGAACGCAACATAGCCCCCTGTCATCAATTGCCAAGTCCCTGACGCCCAATGTGAAGCAGCCCGCTTGCACGTGTCGATACTGGTTGGCTCTCCCGCACTGGCACAAAAAGGCCGATGCCTCTTCACCCTGACAAAGGGACTGTCAGTTGCATCTCAATAAAACAATCATAGAGAGCGCAGAATGAAGTTCAGTTTTTTAGACAGCAGCCAGCCGAGCCGCCGGCGGGTTTTACGCGATGCATTCACGCTGGCCGTGGCGGCCTCGCCTTTGGCAAGTCTCGCCAGGGCAGCCGATGACAACGCTGAAGAAGTGACCTTTGCCGCTGGCCCGCGCCCGCTGGTGCAATACCCGCAAAAACGCCCGTTGACCCTGGTGACCACGCGGCCGCCGCATCTGGAGACGCCATTCCCTGTCTTCAACGAAGGGCCGATCACGCCCAATGACGCCTTTTTCGTGCGTTATCACCTGGCTAATTTTCCGACCAGCATCGATCCCGACACCTACCGCCTGACGATCAAGGGCTCGGTCGACACGCCGCTGTCGCTTTCCCTGGCCGAACTCAAGGCCCTCGCCGAACCGGTGGAAGTGGTGGCGGTCAATCAGTGCTCGGGCAACAGCCGTGGCTTCTCGATGCCCCGAGTGTTCGGTGCCCAACTGGGCAATGGCTCGATGGGTAATGCGCGGTGGGTGGGGGTACCGCTCAAGGCGGTATTGGAAAAGGCGGGGGTGAAGGCCGGCGCCGCGCAAGTGACTTTCCGTGGGCTGGATAAGCCGGTGTTGCCCAGCACACCGGAGTTCATCAAGGCGCTGGACATCAGCCATGCCATGGATGGCGAGCCGATGATCGCCTGGTCCATGAACGGCACAGACCTGCCATTTCTCAACGGCTACCCGATTCGTCTGGTGGTGCCAGGCTATTTCGGCACTTATTGGGTCAAGCACCTGAGCGAGATCGAAGTCGTCGACACGACCTACGACGGTTTTTTCATGGCCAAGGGTTACCGGGTTCCGGACAACGATTGCTTCTGCATCGCGCCCGGTACCACGGCGGCGAAAACCCAGCCAATTTCGAAGTTGCCGGTACGCAGTTTCATCACCAGCGTCAAACACGGCGATGTATTGCCGCTGAACAAAAACCTGGAGCTCAAGGGCATTGCGTTCGACGGGGGCGTTGGGGTCAACAAGGTGGAGGTGTCGATCGACGGCGGAAAAACCTGGCGCGAAACCACGCTCGGGCAGGACCTTGGCCGTTTCTCCTTTCGTGAGTGGACACTGCCGATCATCTTTACCGGCAAGGGCACCACGCAGTTGATGGTGCGAGCCAGCAACAGTGCCGGCGAGACACAACCGCTGCAGGCCGACTGGAACCCAGCCGGCTACCGCCGCCACGTCGTCGAAACCACCCACGTGACCGTCGCCTGAGGAGGGCCGTATGAAACTTGTGAAAAGCATGACCGTCTTGCTCTGCGCGGCTCAGGTTGGTTTGGCCACTCTGGCCAGTGCAGCGCCGCTTTCGATCACGTTGCCGCCCGAAACGGCGGCGTTCAAGTCCAGTTCGATGCCTGGCTACGCTTTGGCGCAGCAGAAGTGTTCCGTCTGCCATTCAGCCGACTACATCAACTTCCAGCCTCCGGGCATGAGCCTGGCGCAGTGGACCGCCGAAGCGGGCAAGATGCAGCACGTGTACGGTGCGCCGATCAGCGACCAGGAGGTGAGTGTTATCGGTGCCTATCTGGCGGTGACCTATGGTAGTGCGAAGGCCAATGATGCCGATGTTCAGGCTGCCTCGAACGCCCCGGCGGTGGCTGTGGCAAAAGTCGACGCGAAGGCCTTGCTGCAGAACAACGCCTGCCTGTCCTGTCACGCGATTGACCATAAAGTGGTAGGCCCGGCCTACCGCGATGTGGCGGCCAAATATGCCAAGGACCCGCAGGCAATGGACCGGCTTATGTCCAGCATTCAGCACGGCGGGAGCGGAAAGTGGGGGGATGTGCCCATGCCGCCGTTTGCGCAGTTGAGCCCGGACGATCTGAAAAGCCTGGCGACGTTCATCATGAGCCAGTGAACCTGATGCAAAAAGGCCCACTGGACCGGTAATGGTCAGTGGGCTTTTTTGGGTGTGAGGTTTGTTCACGACATCGAGGTGTTCACCGCACCGAAGCGCTTGAGAATGTCCTGGTACATTTTCGTCCGCCGATGACCCTGGCCATATCCTCCAGCGGCGGCAACGGTGCCGGCCTGCACGTGATCCAGGTACTTGAAGATCTTGCCGGGCGAAAGAAACACGACCTTATAGCCAAGGCCGATCACCCGGTCTTGCAGTTCATACCCAGGCACCCGATCGTCGATCTGGAACTGCAGGCCCTGTTGTTTCATCAGCCTGCAGTTCCACAGGGTGCAGAAGCTTTTCAGGTAAGTCTCGGTATAGGGCTTGGGTTCTTTTGAGCGCAGGCCCAGGGACAGTTTCAGGCGGCGGAAATGGTGCTTGGCGAAGCGGGAGGTGAAGCGCCAGACCGTCCTTGGCAACCCTCGGTTGAGTTGCTCGGTGCAGCCGACCGCGATGACGTTTCGATCCTTGGCGCAGTGCTCCATCATCATCGCAAAGACGTCTGCATTGAAGACGAAGGTGTCGGTATGCATCAGGAACAGGTAGTCGGTATCGACCCTGGCCAGCGCCATGTCCAGCGCCTTGCCGTGGGCGATATGGCCCGGCTCTTTGCCGGGGACAGCGCGTTCGATCAGGTTGATCCAGTCGAGTGAGCGCAAGTACTCGACGCTGGCGTCCGCCGAATCGTTATCGACCACCCAGACCGGGATTCCGGCTTTTCGTGCAGGCTCGCGTAACAGGTCCAGGCAGATCCTGGTCAAGTCGAGGGTTTTGTAATTCACCAGAACGATGCTGAACGGAGGTTTTGCCATCTTCGAAATGCTCGACTAACCGAAAGTGTCGAAGATTAAACAGGCAACCTTAGCCCAAGCTTAATTTCACCTGGGCGGGTTGGCCGTTGGCATTCAGGCCGTATCGGCGTAGAGAGGCGCTTACGGTTTGACCTGGCTTTTCAGCTTCTCTTCGATTTTCGCGTCTACCGCAGCACGGATCTGGTCGATGCTGAAGCTCGCGGGTTTCTGGCTCGGCGGGTATTCGATGAAGGTCTGCAGGAAGCGCGCGGCCTTGGCCACACCGGCGGCCAGCAGGTAGGAGTTCTTTACCAGCCAGTCGTTGTACTGATCCGAGACCAGGTCTGCCCGCTCATAGGGGTCCATGCGCAGGTTGAACAGCTTGGGCACGCGCAGCGGCACGAACGGGCTGCTCCACACCGCAAAACCGCCGGGCTCGCGCTGTTCGGCAAACACTACTTTCCAGTTGTCGAAGCGCATGGAGACCAGCACGCCATCGTCGTTGAAGTAATAGAACTCGCGGCGCTCGCCCTTGGGCTTTTGCCCGGTCAGGTAGGGCAGCTGGTTGTAGCCGTCCAGGTGCACCTTGAAGCTGGTGCCGCCGGAAGTCGGTGCCCAGCCCTTGAGCAGTTTGTCCTTCACCTCGGTATCACCCGCCGCGGCGAGCAGGGTAGGGAACCAGTCCATGCCCGAGAACATCTCGTTGGACACTTCACCGGCCTTGATCCTGCCCGGCCAGCGCACGATGGCCGGGACCCGGTAGGCGCCTTCCCAGTTGGAGTTCTTCTCGTTACGAAACGGCGTGGTCGCCGCGTCCGGCCAGGAGAACTGGTTAGGGCCGTTGTCGGTGGTGTAGACGACGATGGTGTTGTCGGTAACTTTCAGGTCATCGAGGGTCTGCAGCAGTTTGCCGACGTCGCCGTCGTGTTCGAGCATGCCGTCCGCATACTCGTTGCCGGGCATGCCGCTCTGGCCCTTTATCGACTCGCGCACGTGGGTGAATACATGCATGCGCGTGGTGTTCATCCACACGAAGAAGGGTTTGTCCGCCTTGGCCTGTTTCTCGATGAACGCTTGCGCCGCAGCGGTGGTTTCATCGTCGATGGTTTCCATGCGCTTGGCGGTCAGCGCACCGGTGTCTTCGATCTTGCCGTCGGCGTAGCTGTGGATCACGCCACGAGGTGTGCGGGATTTGACGAAGTCCGGGTCATCCTTGGGCCAGTAGGGGCGCTCGGGTTCTTCTTCGGCGTTGAGGTGATACAGGTTGCCGAAGAACTCGTCGAAACCGTGGTGGGTCGGCAGAAACTCATCCTTGTCACCCAGGTGGTTCTTGCCGAACTGGCCGGTGGCGTAGCCCTGGGACTTGAGGGCCTGGGCGATGGTGATGTCGCGGCCCTGGATACCGATGGGCGCGCCCGGCACGCCGACCTTGGTCAGGCCGGTACGCAGCGGTGACTGGCCGGTGATGAACGACGAGCGCCCGGCGGTGCAGCTGTTCTCCGCGTAATAGTCGGTGAACAGCATGCCTTCGTGCGCGATGCGGTCGATGTTCGGGGTCTTGTAGCCGACCACACCCATGGAATAGGCACTGATGTTGGTCTGGCCGATGTCGTCGCCGAAGATCACCAGGATGTTGGGTTTGTCAGCGGCGTTTGCCGCCATTGCCATGACCGTTGTCGCGATGAAGGCGAGTTTCGGCAGCCACTTTTTTATGCGAGTCATCTGACTGGCTCCTTGTTGACGGGCGTCGCGCAGAGCGACCGGCCCCGATGTTCAAGGGTCGTCGGACACCAAGCGCCACCCGTATCAGGTGGCGTGATTGTCGATGTGCAATACCGCGCCGGTGACGCTGGCACCGGCGCCGCTGGCCAGCAATAGCAAGGGGCCGTTGAGCTCCTGCAGCCCCGCGTCCTTGCCGCGTCCGGCCGCGATCACGTTGACCCGAATCCGGTGTGGCGTCAGCGACTGGGCCATGGCCCGGCTCATGCGGATCAGGCTGCTGTTGGGCCGCAGGCACGGGTTGAGCTGGCTGATCGGGCGCGGTGGCGGCTCGATGTTGACGATGCTGCCGCCGCGCTCGGCCTTGATCATGTGCCGGCTGGTGCAATGGACCAGGTGGTTGTTGCGCGCCGGATGTTCGCGTTCGGCGCTGTTGTTGATCAGCACATCGACGCTGCCGAAGCGCAACTCGACGGCACCAAGCGCCGCCTCGATGCTGGCTCGGCGGGCGCTGTCGAGGCTGACGATCAGCACTTCACCGCCATCCCAGCGCAGGTCGGCTTGCAACTGCTCAAGCTGCGCAGGGCATGGCGCGCCGAGGGCCACCCGGGCGCCCGCGAGGCTGATCAGCCGGGCGAAATGGGCACCGAGTTGCGTGGTGGCATCGGCCACCAGCACGGTTTTACCGGCCATGGAAAAGGGTTGCATGAGGTCGCTCATGACACGGCCTCCAGCGGCGCGGCGCGGCGGGTAATGGCCGCGCGGCGCACGGCTGGACGGGGTGATGCAATGGGCACGGCACCGAGCATTTTCAGCACCAGTTCCGAGTAATGGCGGATGACGTCGTCGACGCTCCAGCGGCCATCGGCCTGATACCAGACACAGGCGTGGGTGAGCATGTTGAACAGCGTGCGCGCCATCAATTTCGGTTCGGCGCAGCTCAGCGAACCTTCCCGAACGCCTTGTTCGAGCAGGGCTTGCAAGTCTTTGAGGTACACCCGGCGGGCCTGACGCACCAGGGCCAGGGACTCTTCGTCGAGGCTCCGGTATTCCAGGTTGCCGAGTACGGCCTGGTCCTGATGTTCCAGGTGATAACGCACATGGCAGGCGACAAAAGCGCGGAGTCTGCTATCGGCGCGCGCTACGGCAGGGCGGCATCGAGCCCACTCCCGGGACAATGTCTCGAAGTATTCGAGGATCAGCTCCAGCAGCAATTCGCCTTTACCCTGGTAATAGAGGTACAGCGTCGAGCAATTGATCCCCGATTCGGCCGCCAGTTGCCGAAGGCTCATCGAGCCGTAGCCATTACGCGAGATCAGTTTGACGGCAGCCTGGCGGATGTTGGTTTCGGTGGTGTTCATGGTGTGATCCTGCGGTCATCAATATGCAAACACAGCTATCGTGGCCAGGGAGATCTCTGTAGGAGAGAGCTTGCTCGCGAAAAACGTCAGGACACCGCGAGCAATCAGGCAGCCCGCGTCATCGTTGACGTCCATCGCGAGCAAGCTCGCTCCTACAGAGAGCTCCCTGGCCGCAGGCCGTTTGGTTATTGCAGATTGCCGGCCACCGCGATGGTCTGCGCCGTGATGTAGTTCGACTCCGGCGAACAGAACAGGTACACGGCGTCGGCCGCTTCCTGCACGGTGCCCGGGCGGCCCAGCGGGTTGCGCTGGGCGAACGACTTGGCCGCTTCCGGGCTGATGCCGACGCGGATGTCACGGCCTTCGATGTTCACGGTGGCGCCGGCGTGGGCGTCGGCCTTGGTCATGCGGGTTTCGATGAAACCGAAGGCCACGGCGTTGACGTTGACCTTGAAGCGGCCCCATTCGCGGGCCAGCGCGCGGGTCATGCCGATCACACCGGCCTTGGCCGAGGAATAGTTCATCTGCCCGGCATTGCCGTTGAGGGCCGAGACCGAAGAGATGTTGACCACCTTGCGGAACACTTCGCGTTCGGCTGCAGCGTCCGCCAGGGCCTGGGCCTTGATGATCGGGTAGGCCGCACGCAGGATGCGGAATGGTGCGGTCATGTGGCAGTCGAGAATGGCGTACCACTGCTCGTCGCTCATCTTCTGGATCACGTCGTCCCAGGTGTAGCCGGCGTTGTTGACGATGATGTCGATGCCGCCGAAGTTGTCCATCGCGGTCTTGACGTAGCGGTCACCGAAGTCCGGGGCGCTGACGTTGCCGTGGCATACGGCGGCTTCGCCACCCATCTTGCGGATCAGTTCTGCGGTCTCGTGGGCCGGATCGGCGTCCAGGTCGTTGATCACGATGCGCGCGCCTTCGCTCGCCAGTTTCAGGGCGATTTGCTGGCCGATGCCACGACCGGAACCGGTGACCAGTGCGACTTTGCCTTCGAGTTTTGCCATGGGGTGTTGCTCCTCAATTCTTGGGTTTGTTTACAGAGCGATCACGGCGTCGCCAACGATCTTGGTCTCGCCGTATTGATTGGTGGTGCGTACTTCGACCTTGATCCGCTGCTCGCCGCAGGCTTCGAAGCGCTCGACCACAGTGCCGGTGCAGGTGATGCGGTGACCCAGGTGGGTGATGCCGAGAAAGCGCACACCGAATTCGCGCACCTGGCGCTGATCGACCCACTGGGTCAGCAGGCGACCGAGGTAGGCCATCGACAACATGCCGTGGGCGAACACATCGGGCATGCCGGCCTTGCGTGCGTAATCGGTGTCGATGTGAATGGCGTTGTGATCCCCTGACGCGCCGGCAAACAGTCCCAGCGTGGTGCGGTTGATCGGCGGCAGTTCCAGCGCCGGCAGGGTGTCGCCGACGTTGATTTTTTCCAGGCTTATCGCGTTCATGGTTGTTCTCCGCTTCAGCTGTTGCGCTGCACGAGCACGCTGCGCAGGTCCGCGACGTGCTCACCGTGCTGGTTGGTGACCCGGGTCTCGCGCACCACGAATTCCAGGGCGCCGGCTTTTTTGTCGTAGATGTCGGCGATGCGTACGTCGAAGCGCAGGGTGTCGCCGGCATAGGCCATGCGGTGATAACGGAACGACTCTTCGCCGTGCAGGATGCGCGCGGTGACGATGCCCAGTTCATCGCGCCAGGCGTTGGACGGGATCTGGAATTCCAGCGAGAACAGGAAGGTCGGTGGCAGCGGCAGGGCTGGATGCCCGGCGTCGCGAGCGGCCTGCTCGTCGAAGTAGACCGGGTTGGTTTCCCCGGTGGCCTTGGCGAAGAAGCGCAGTTGCCCGGCTTCGGCGGTGACGAGGAAGGTGGGCAACTGCTTGCCGATGTGTTTTTTGTCGATCATCTGAATGACTCCCGGGTGTGCTGGCCGCTTCAGTTTTTCTGGTACACGGTGACGACGCAGGCGCCGCCCAGGCCGAGGTTGTGTTGCACGGCGATGCGCGCGTTCTGCACCTGGCGCTGCTCGGCGGTGCCGCGCAGCTGGTGGGTCAGCTCGTAGCACTGGGCCAGGCCGGTGGCGCCCAGCGGATGGCCCTTGGAGAGCAGGCCGCCGGACGGGTTGGTCACCCATTGGCCGCCGTAGGTGTTGTCGCCGTCGTTGACCAGTTGCTCGGCGCCGCCTTCGGCGCACAGGCCGAGGCCTTCGTAGGTCAGCAGTTCGTTCTGCGCAAAGCAGTCGTGCAACTCGATCACGTCGATGTCTTTCGGCCCGATGCCGGCCTGGTTGTAGGCGATGTCGGCGGCCATGCGCGTCATGTCGAAACCGACCACGCGGATCATGTCCTTGGCGTCGTAGGTGCTCGGCAGGTCGGTGGTCAGGGCCTGGCCGGCCATCAGCACGTCGGTGCGCAGGCCATGCTTTTTCGCGAACGCTTCGGAGACCACGATGCTGGCGGCGGCGCCACAGGTCGGCGGGCAGGCCATCAGGCGCGTCAACACGCCTTCCCAGAGCATCGGCGCGGCCAGGACTTCTTCGCTGCTGACCACGTTGCGGAACACGGCCAGCGGGTTGTTGGCGGCGTGGCGGCTGGCCTTGGCGCGGATCTTGGCGAAAGTTTCCAGCCGGGTGCCGTACTTCTGCATGTGTGCGTAACCGGCACCGGCGAACTGGCGGATGGCGGTCGGCAGGTCGGGCATGCCGACCAGTTCGTTGGTCAGCTTGAGGGCGCGTTCGGTGGCCGGGGCGCGGTCGGTCCAGGCGGATTTCAGCGCACCCGGGTTCATTTGTTCAAAGCCGAATGCCAGGGCGCAGTCCACCGCACCGCTGGCCACGGCCTGACGGGCCAGGAACAGTGCGCTGGAGCCGGTGGCGCAGTTGTTGTTGACGTTGATCAGCGGGATGCCGGTCATGCCGACGCGGTACAGGGCTTTCTGGCCGCAGGTGGAGTCGCCGTAGACGTAACCGGCGTAAGCCTGCTGGATGTCACTGAAGTCCAGGCCGCAATCGGCCAGGGCCAGGCGAATCGCCTGTTCGCCCATGATGTCGTAGGGCTCGTTGGTCCCCGGTTTCTTGAACTGGATCATGCCGACGCCAGCAACGAACACTTTATTGCTCATCGTTGTTTTCCTTGTTGTTTGAGAGGTTCAGAGCTTGCGCGCGATCATTTCGCGCATGACTTCACTGGTGCCGCCGTAGATGCGGTTGACGCGCATGTCGACGAACGCGCGGGCGATCGGGTACTCCATCATGTAGCCGTAGCCGCCGTGCAGCTGGACCATGTCGTCGATGCATTTCCACAGGGTTTCGGTGGTGTGGAGCTTGGCGATGGCGGCTTCTTCGAGGGTCAGCCGGCGACGCATGTGTTCGCCCAGGTAGTAGTCGACCATCACCCGCAGCGCGGTGGCCTGGGCCTTGATGTCGGCGAGCTTGAATTTGCTGTTCTGGAAGTCCCACACGGTCTGGTTGAAGGCCTTGCGGTCCTTCACGTACTCGATGGTTTGCTCCAGCAGGCGCTCCAGCTTGGCGGCGGCGGAGACTGCGATGGAAAAACGCTCTTGCGGCAGTTCCCCCATCAGGTAGGTGAAGCCCAGGCCTTCCTCGCCCAGGCGATTGCCCACCGGCACACGGACGTTGTCGAAGAACAGCTCGGCGGTGTCCTGGGCGTGCTGGCCGACCTTTTCCAGCTTGCGGCCATGCTTGAAACCGGGGCGACTGGTTTCCACGGCAATCAGGCTGATGCCCTTGGCGCCGGCCGCCGGGTCGGTCTTGCACACGACGATCACCAGGTCGGCGGTCAGGCCGTTGCTGATGAAGGTCTTGCTGCCATTGATCACGTACTCGTCACCGTCGCGCACGGCGGTAGTGCGCACGGCTTTCAGGTCGCTACCGGTGCCGGGTTCGGTCATGGCGATGGCGAGGATGATTTCACCGGAACAGATACCCGGCAGCCACTTCTGTTTCTGTTCTTCGTTGCCGCAGCGGTTGATGTACGGGGCAATGACGTCGGAGTGCATGCCGAAGTAGGCGCCGCTCACACCGGCCCGGGCGAACTCTTCGTTGAACACCGCGCAATGGCCGAAATCGCCGCCGCCACCGCCGTATTCGGTGGGCAGGGTGATGCCGAGCAAACCTTCGCGACCGGCCTTGAGCCAGGTTTCGCGGTCGACCTGGCCGGCCTTGTCCCAGGCGGCCTGGCGCGGCAGGCATTCACGCTCGAAAAAACGTCGCACGGTGGTGCGGAACATCTCATGGTCGTCGCGGAAAACGGTTCGGGCGATGTGCACGCAAGACTCCTCAAAGATAGCGGGCCGGCATTGGGCCAAGCGCCTGTGATTTGAGGGTTACGATAGGTGGGGGGCAGCGAGCGAACGCCACCCGAGGTGGGTGGCGGTTAAAAAATCACTGAAGACAACACAATCCCTGTGGGAGCGGGCTTGCCCGCGAAGAGGCCAGCAAATTCAACATCTGTGTTGACTGACGCACCGCCTTCGCGGGCAAGCCCGCTCCCACAGGTTTCTCTATTGGCAGTTAGTGAGTACCAGTGCCTGGATCACCCTGCGACTCCAGATCCCGCACCCGCGCCACCGCTTCATCGCGGCTGCTGACGCCGAGCTTGCTGTAGATATGGCTCAGGTGCCATTTCACGGTTTCCGGGGACAGCCCCAGCGCACGGGCGATTTTCTTGTTGGGCAGGGCCTGGGCCAGAAGGCGCACCACTTCGATCTCCCGCTCGCTCAAGGGCTCGATCCCGGCCGCCAACGGTTTGCTGGTTGGCGCCTTCTCAGGCTTGGCTTTCGAGACCGCAGGCGCGGTGGCCCCGGCGGCCTGCAAGCGTTCGACATAAAACGCCAGCACCGGGTCCAGGACTTCCCGGCTGGTGATGTCGCAGATCAGTTGCAACCCGTCCGGATGGGCGTCGAGCAGGCTGCGTACCAGGCCGAAGCGTTGCCCTCGGCGCAGTGCTTCCATGACTTTGTCCCGCGCCTGCTCATGTCGACCCCGTTCGGACTCGATCACGGCACTGAGCACCATCAGGCGCACTGCGCCGAGTTGGCGGCGGTGCCTTTCACAGGTTTCGATCAGTAGTTCTATGCGTGCGAAGGCACCGTCCAGGTCGCCCTGTGCCAGTTGCCAGCGAGCGCGGGCGTTCTCGGCCAGGATATGGATTTCCTTGAGTGCCGTGTGCCCGGCGTCCGGGTGACGCGCGTCGATGGCTTCCAGGCGCGCCAGCCTGGCCTGGGCTTGTGTGGTCTCGCCGAGCGTCAGCAACCAGCGCACCTGCCAGGTCAGGCAATAGGCTTGCAGACGCTCCAGGCCGAGTTTGATCGCGTACTCATCAAGGCGCTCGACGAACGCCAGGGCCTCCTGATGGTTACCCGCCAGCCATTGCACATTCCACAGCACTTGCAGCACTCGCAGCACGGAATCGGGAATCGAGATCCGTTCGAGAATGTCGATCCAGCCCGAGAGCATCTTGAACGCGGCGTCGAGGTCGTTGGTTTCGTACAGCACTTCACCGAGCAGGGCAGCGGAGAGATAAGTCGCGTCGGCACCGCCCTTGCCGCATTGGCCGGCTTCATGCAACACATCGCGGTAAACCCGTTCCGCCTGGGTCATCTGGCCTTCAAGGGCCAGGCTCAAGCCGATCAGGCAACGGCCCTGAAGGCTGCCCGCCGTGGTCCCCAGCAGGGGCTGGCCATTGATCAGCAGGTTCGGCCGGTCGAGTTGCACCTGCCGGGCCTTTTCGTATTCACCGCGGTGCATGTACAGCCAGGACAGGATGTTGGCACAGGAGCCGATGGCCACGCTGTTGCTGCCCGCGGGCGGGTTGAGCAATTGCGGCAGGACCGTCATGGCTGCATCGGTGTCATCCCGTTGCAGGGCCAAAGAGGCGCGCAGCAGCGAGATCATGAAGCGGTCATGGACTTCGCTCTCGGGAACGTCGCGAAACAGTTGTTCGAGGCTGGCGGTGCAGGCCACGAAGTCCCTTGCATACAGCTGCATGCGCGTCTTGAGAATGCGCAGCTTGACTCGGGCCTGTACCTGTTCGACCGGCAACAGCCGCACCAGCTCGATCAGCATGCGCAGGTCGCCATGGGCGTACAGCGCCTCGCAGTGTTGTTCCACCAGATCGGCGGCGGCCGACGGGTCGCCGCCCATGACCGCATGGTGCACCGCTTCATCCAGGTGATTGTGCTCGCGGAACCAGTTCCATGCGCGAACGTGCACCGCTTGTTGCTCGGCGTTGCTGCGCGAGTCGAAATACTTGAGCAGGGTTTCACGCAGCAATGGGTGCAGGCGATACCAGGTTTCGCGCTCGGCGCTGTCCACCGGAATCAGGAACAGGTTGTCCCGCTCCAGCCGCGTCAGCAGCGCGTTCGCTTCGGCAACCGCCTGCGGCTGACCGCTCAAGGCCGCGCACAACGAGGCGCAGAAACGGTTGCACACGGCCATGAGCAGCAGCAGGTCGAGGTCGGTCGGTGACAGGTGGGACAACACTTCGACTTCGAAAAACCTGGCGAAGGCTTGATCGTCCCGTAGCTGCGCCTGCACCGACGTTGCCTGCGTGGCGGCAGGCGGGCGATTCTTTTTGCGGCTGACGGCGAGCAGTTGCAGGCCGGCGACCCAGCCATCGGTCAGATCATGCATCATCCGGGCGTCCCGGGCGCTGATCTCGCCCAATTGCGCCTTGAGGAACTGTTCGGATTCGGCGGCGGTGAAACGCAAGTCCCGCAGGTTGAGCTCCAGCACCAGTTCCTGGCTGCGCAACCGCGCCAGGGACAGCGGCACGACACTGCGCGATATCAGCGCCAGGTGCAGGTTGGCCGGGGCGTAGTCGATCAACCATTGCAAGGCCTGGTGAATGCCCACGTCCGTCAGGTGGTGCAGGTCGTCGAGTACCAGCACCAGCTCACGGCCACGACTGGCAATGCTGCGCACCAGGGTGATGACGGTGCGCTCCACGGCTTCGCTGTCGAGGCCGCGACCTTCCAGTTGAGTCGCTTCGCGCACGAGCGTCGGGTCGATCTGGCCGAGGCTTGCCAGCAGATAGTCAAGAAAGCGCGCCAGTTCGTTGTCGTCGGCCGACAGCGTCAGCCACGCCACGTCGAACCCCAGCGGCAACAGCGCCTGACGCCAGGCGATCAGGGTCGAGGTCTTGCCACACCCGGCCGGTCCCTTGAGCACGATGCAACGCAGGCGGCGAGCCTTGAGCATTTGCTCCTGCAGGCGCTCGCGGGAAATCAGGCGCCCGGCGCTGCGCGGCGGAGTCAGCTTGGTACTGACGATCGGGGACTGAACCGGATTGAAGGCCTGGCTGGCATGGGTGTCCGATGCATTGGACTTGCGGTGTTTATCCATGGGGCTGTCCGATTCTTTTTTTGTTTTGTGAGTGCGCCGAATCTCATCGAGTGTAACCCAGACCATGGGCGGGATGACCCTGTCTTTGGCGGCCACCACCCGATGCGGGTGGTGGTCGGTGGGTTCGGGATTGATCTACTGGATGGCACAACAATAGGAGTGCTGCTGGCGCTCCAGAAGAATCAGGGAGCGTTGGCGATGAGCGTACTGAGCGGCATTCGGGTGGTGGAATTCGAGGCAATCGGGCCGGCGCCGTTTGGCACCATGCTGTTGGCCGACATGGGCGCCGACGTGGTGCGCATCGACCGGCCGCAGAAGGCCGCTGACCTGGGGCCGAAGCTTGAGGGCAAGCGCGCGGACATCACCGGGCGCAGCCGCCGTTCGGTCACCCTCGACCTGAAGCACCCCGACAGTGTCGCCGTCGCGCTGGAGTTGATTGAACGCGCCGACGTGGTGATCGAAGGGTTTCGCCCCGGCACGATGGAGCGCCTGGGTCTCGGCCCGGAAGTCGCGCTACAGCGCAATCCGCGCCTGGTCTACGGCCGTATGACCGGCTGGGGCCAGACTGGCCCGATGGCCGACCGTGCCGGTCATGACCTGAACTACATCGCCTTGTCGGGAGTGCTGTCGAGTATTGGTCCGGCCGGTGGTCGGCCGGTGCCGCCGCTGAACCTGGTGGGTGACTACGGCGGTGGCGGCATGTTGTTGGCGATGGGCGTACTGGCGGCGCTGGTCAATGTGCAGCGCGGCGGCGCCGGGCAGGTGGTCGACGCGGCGATGACCGAAGGTGCGGCGCAGCTGGGCTCGGTGATCTGGGGCCTGCTGGCCGGCGGTCACTGGAAAGAACAGCGCGGCAGCAACCTGCTCGATGGCGGTGCACCCTGGTACGACACCTACGAAACCGGCGACGGCCAGTACATGGCGATCGGACCGATTGAATCGCGCTTTTATGGGCAAATGCTGGACATTCTCGGACTCTCCAGCGCCGACCTGCCCAGCCAGCACGACCGGGCTGGCTGGCCACGGTTGCGTGAGGCATTCACCGCCGCGTTCCTCGGCCGTACCCGCAAGCAGTGGGAAGAGGCCTTCGAAGGCAGCGACGCCTGTGTTGCGCCGGTGCTCGGGCTCGCCGAAGCGGCCAGGCACCCCCACGGCATTGCCCGTGGCAGCTTCATCGAGGTCGCCGGGGTGGTGCAACCGGTGCCGGCTCCGCGTTTCCTCGGCACGCCATCGGCGCAACCGCAACCGGCGCCCGAGCGTGGAGAACACGGCGGCGCAGCACTGCTCGACTGGGGCTTCGACGCTGCGGCCATCGAGCGCTTGCGTGAACTGGGCCTGGGTTTTGGCGCCTGAAAACAACATGAAGAATCGCGCAGCGCAGGAGTTACACCATGGCCATTCAATTCAAGATCATCGATCACGTGGCACTCATCACGCTCGATGCGCAACAGTCGAACAACGCGCTGACCGTCAGCGACCTGATGCACCTGCGCAAGACCCTGGGTGCCTGCCAGGATGACGAGCAGGTGCGGGTGATCGTCTTGACCGGTGCCGGCGAACGCGCGTTTTGCAGCGGTGCAAGCCACAAGGAGTCGTTGCTGGGGGCATCCGGGTTTGTCGCCTGCACCCTCAAAAGCCGCGAGACAGAAGCCGAGGAGGGTGGCTACAGCCGGCTGTTCGACCTCAGCGACCTGGACATCTGGAAACCGGTGATTGCCGCCATCAATGGTGCCTGCCTGGGTGGCGGTCTCGAGTTGGCGCTGCAATGCGATCTGCGCATTGCCTCGGCCAGCGCCACGTTCGGCTTGCCAGAGGTTTGCGACGCGACCATTCCGGCGGCCGGTGGCGTGCAGTACTTGCTGCGTGCAATTCCAGCGGCCCATGCCATGAAAATGGCGCTGACCGGGGAATCGATCAACGCCGGGCAGGCCTTGGACATCGGTTTGATCATCGAGCTGTTGCCCGAGGACCGCCTGCTGCCAGCGGCGCTGGATCTGGCCGAGCGCATTGCCGCCAATGGCCCGCTCGCGGTGCAGTCGATCAAGCGCCTGGCCTTGCAGAGCGCCCATCTCGCGCCCCGGGACTTCGTCACCCAGGCCCATCTGCACTGGGGCTTGCTGCGCGACAGCGAAGATCACGCCGAAGGGCGCATGGCCCAGGTCGAGCAGCGCTCACCGAAATACACCGGTACCTGATCCGTATCCTCGCGTTCGTTACCTGACAACAATAATTCACAGGAGAACCTCATGTATCTGACCCAAGGCCTGCACCGTGTGCTGCAGCAACGTCCCCATGCCGTAGCGACGGTCTTTCGCGACCGCCGCCGCACCTATGCCGAACTGGCCGACCGGGTGGCTCGCCTGGCCGGGGCCCTGCAGCAACTGGGGATGCGGACCGGCGATCGCGTCGGTCTGCTGGGCCTGAACTCCGACCGGTTCCTTGAGTATTTCCTGGCGACCTGGTGGGGTGGTGGCGTGGTCAACCCGGTGAACATTCGCTGGAGCGTGCCGGAAATCGTCTATTCGCTGGACGACTGCGACACCCGCATCCTGCTGATCGACGACACCTTCCTGCCCATGGCCGAAGGCATTGCCGGCAGCGCCAGGGTGCGGCCGTTGCTGATCCACATCGGCGACGGGCCGTTGCCAGAAGGCATGCTGTCCTACGAGCAGTTGATGGGTGACGCCACGCCCGTGGACGACGCGTTTCGCGGCGGCGACGACCTGGCAAGCATCATGTACACCGGCGGCACCACCGGCCGACCGAAAGGCGTGATGCAGTCGCACATGAACCTGTGGTCCGCCGCCGTGGCCCGCGCCGCCGACGTACCGGTGCCGGTGGATGCATTGACCCTGCACATCGCGCCGATGTTCCACCTGGCGGCGCTGTCGCGGGTGATCCTGATTTCGCTGCTGGGGCTGCCGAGCATTTTCGTTCCGGCCTTCGATGCCCTGGACGTGATGCGCACCATCGAGCGCGAGCGCATCACCGATATCCTGATCGTGCCGACCATGCTTCAGGCGCTGATCATGCACCCGGATTTCCCCGGGCATGACCTGAGCTGCCTGCGCAGTCTCACTTACGGCGCCTCGCCGATTGCCGTGCCCTTGCTGGAAATGGCACTCAAGGCCTTGCCGAATGTCGAGTTCACCCAAGGCTACGGCATGACCGAAGCGGCGCCGCCGATCTCCGCCAACGGCCCGGAAAACCACAGCGCCGAAGGCATCGCCAATGGCCGCCTGCGCTCGGCCGGGCGCCCGGGGCTGGGTGTCACGGTGCGCATCGTCGACGAACAGGACAACCCAGTGCCCTGCGGCACCGTCGGCGAAGTGGTGGTGCGCGGCCCGAACATCATGCTCGGCTACTGGAACAACCCCGAGGAAACCGCCAAGGCCTTGCGCGGCGGCTGGATGCACACCGGCGACGGTGCCTACATGGACGCCGATGGCTTCATCTACATCGTCGACCGCTTCAAGGACATGATCGTCAGCGGTGGCGAGAACGTGTATTCCGGCGAGGTGGAAAGCGCCATCGCCAGCCACCCGGCCGTCGCCGCCTGCGCAGTGATCGGCATTCCCTGCGCGCAGTGGGGCGAAGCGGTGCACGCGGTGGTGGTGCTCAAACCGGACAACGAGGTTGCAAGCGCCCAGATCATTGAGCACTGCCGTCGGCAGATTGCCGGCTACAAGACCCCGAAATCCGTGGAGTTCCGCGCTGCGTTGCCGTTGTCCGGTGCGGGCAAGGTGCTCAAGCGCGATCTGCGCGAACCGTTCTGGCGCAGCACGGATCGGGGTGTGAGCTGACAGCATGTACATGACCCAATGCCTGCAGCGCACACTGCAACAGAACCCGGATCACATCGCGACTATCTGTGGCGAGCGTCGCCACACCTACCGTGAATTTGGCGAACGGGTCGCTCGCCTGGCGGGCGCCTTGCAGAAACTCGGCATGGCGGCTGGTGACCGGGTCGGCATGCTGGCGCTGAACTCCGACCGCTACCTGGAATACATCATGGGCGTGTGGTGGGGCGGCGGGGTGCTCAACCCGGTGAATGTGCGCTGGAGTGTGCCGGAGATTGTCTACTCGCTGGACGATTGCAATACCGCCATCCTGATCGTCGACGAACACTTTGCCACGCTGGCCGAAGACATCCGCAAAGTCACGCGCCATGCGCCCCGATTCATTTATGCCGGTGAGGGCGAAGTGCCGGTGGGCATGCTCGGTTTTGAGCAGCTGATTGCCCAGGCCACGCCGGTCGAGGACGCCGGGCGCGGCGGTGAGGACCTCGCCTGTATCATGTACACCGGCGGCACCACCGGGTTTCCCAAGGGTGTCATGCAGTCGCACCTGAACCTGTGGTCGGCGTGCATGCCACGCATGGTGGACATGCCGCCGATCCGTGGCGGTCTGTTGATGCATGTCGCGCCATTGTTCCATGTCGCCGGCATGGCCCGTGCGCTGATTCAGTTTCTGGCCGGTGAAAGCCATGTGCTGGTGTCGAGCTTCGACCCGTTGCAGGCCTTGCAGATGATTGAGCGCGAACGGGTCACCGAGACGTTGCTGGTGCCGACCATGATCCTTGCGCTGTTGGCTCATCCAGACTTTGACAAGTATGACCTGGGCAGCCTGAAGCGCCTGACCTACGGCGCTTCACCCAGTGCCGGGGATATGGTCGAGCAAGTGCTGGCCAGACTGCCGGACATCGAACTTTCACATTCCTACGGGCTGACCGAGGCCTGCCCGGTGGTGTCCAGCAATCTGCCGTGCAATCACACGCCAGAGGCGCGCATCAGTGGCCTTTCCCGCTCGGTAGGGCGCGGTGGCCTGGGCGTCAACGTGAAGATCGTCGACCCGCAGGGCCAGGAGGTACCGCGCGGCACGGTGGGCGAGATCATCGTGCGCGGGCCGAACATCATGCAGGGCTACTGGAACAAGCCCGAGGAAACCGCCAGGGCGTTGCGCGACGGTTGGCTCTACACCGGCGACGCGGCGTGGATGGACGAGCAGGGCTACCTGTTCATCGTCGATCGCTTGAAGGACATGATCGTCAGCGGTGGGGAAAACGTTTACTCGGCGGAAGTCGAAAACGTACTGGCGCGACACCCGGCCGTGGCGATGTGCGCGGTGATCGGCATTCCCCATGAGCAGTGGGGCGAGGCGGTGCACGCGGTGGTGGTGCGCAAGCCAGGTGCCTGGGTCGATCAGCAACAGCTGCGCTTGCATTGCCGTGAATTCATCGCCGGCTACAAGTGCCCCAAGAGCGTGGAGTTCCGCGATGACCTGCCGCTGTCGGCGGCCGGCAAGGTCCTCAAGCGCGAACTGCGTAAATAACCACACCACACCCCCTGTAGGAGCGAGCCTGCTCGCGATGGACGTAAGGACGACGCGTAAATTCAGGCAGCACGCGTTATCGTTGACGTCCATCGTCGGAACGCCGCCCGGAGCAGGCTCGCTCCTACAGGGGGGGCCGTGTTTCAAACCTTCGATTTTCGCTACCCGATCCGGGTGGCTTCACCACCCACCCGCATCAATACAGTGGACTCACGAACCAGGCGCTCGTCTGCCTGGCAATCCACTGGAGATCCCGATGCATATCAACCGTACCGTCTACCGTGAAGACCACGAAATGCTGCGTGAAACCGCGCGGCGTTTCTTCGAGCGCGAATGCCTGCCCAAGCAGGCGCAGTGGGACGAGGCCGGGCAGGTCGACCGGGAAACCTGGCTCAAGGCGGGCCGCCATAACCTGCTGTGCCTCACCGTGCCCACCGAGTACGGTGGTGGCGGCGGCGATTTCGGCCACTCGGCGGTGCTGATCGAAGAGCTCTACCGCGCCGGTGTCTCCGGCTGGAGCCTGGGCGTGCATTCGGACATCGTCGCGCCCTACATCGTGCGCCTGGGCACCGAAGAGCAGAAGCACAAATGGCTGCCGAAAATCTGCACCGGCGAAACCGTGCTGGCGGTGGCCATGACCGAACCGGGCACCGGTTCCGACCTCAAGGCCATTCGCACCACCGCCGTGCGTGACGGTGACGAGTGGGTGATCAACGGCAGCAAGACCTTCATCAGCAACGGCCTGACCTGCGACATGGTCGTGGTGGTGTGCAAGACCGACCCGAGCGCTGGCGCCAAGGGCTGCAGCCTGATCATGGTGGAGTGCAACCGCGAAGGTTTCCGTCGTGGCCGCAAGCTGGAGAAGGTCGGCCAGCATGCTGCCGACACCGCCGAGCTGTTCTTCGACGACGTGCGCGTGCCGGTGGGCAACCTGCTCGGTGAGGAAAACAAAGGCTTCATGCACCTGATGGAAGAGTTGCCGCAGGAACGCCTGGTGATCGCCCTGTACAGCGCCGCCAAGCTCGAACGCCTGCTGGAGCAGACCGTCGAGTATGTGAAGGACCGCAAGGCCTTCAACCAGACGGTGTGGGATTTCCAGAACACCAAATTCAAGCTCGCCGACATCAAGGCCAAGGCCACCGCGGTGCGCCTGACCATCGACCACTACATCGCCGAACACATGCGCCGGCGCCTGACCGTGCAGGAATCGGCCATCGCCAAACTGTACGCCACCGAGACGCTTTGGCAGTGCATCGACGACATGGTCCAGCTCCACGGCGGCTACGGCTACATGCTCGAGTACCCGATTGCCCGCGCCTTCGTTGACATGCGTGTGACGCGCATCTTTGGTGGCACCAGTGAAGTGCTGCGCGAGCTGATCGCGCGCCAGTTGTGATCCTTCCTCCTCATTTTCAGGTGACACCATGAGCGAAAAAGTCCTGGTTGCCGGCGTCGGCATGATCCCGTTCCGCAAGCCCAGCGAAAGCCCGACCTATGTGCAGATGGGTGCCGAAGCGATACGCCTGGCCCTGGCGGATGCGGGCATCGACTACAAACAGGTGCAAGAAGCCTATGCCGGTTATGTCTACGGCGACTCTACCTGCGGCCAGACCGTGCTGTACGAAGTGGGGATGACCGGGATTCCTGTGGTCAACGTCAACAACAACTGCTCCACCGGTTCCACCGCGCTGTTCCTGGCGCGCAAGGCCATCGAGTCCGGTTCGGCCGATTGCGTATTGGCGGTGGGATTCGAGCAGATGCAGGCCGGCGCGTTGAAGTCCCACTGGGACGACCGCCCGCCAACCCGTGAACGCTTCCTGCCGATCCTGCGCGGTCTCACCGCCGATATGGATGGCATGCCTCAGGCCATCCGTACCTTTGGCGGTGCCGGGCGCGAGTACATGCACAAATACGGCACCAAAATGGAAACCTTCGCCGCCGTGCGCGCCAAGGCCAGCCGTCATGCCGCCAACAACCCGCTCGCATTGTTTCGCAAGGTGCTCAGCGTCGAAGACGTGATGAACGACCCGGTGATTCTGCCAGGCGTCATGACCCGCCTGATGGCGTGCCCGCCAACCTGCGGTGGTGCCGCGGCGATCCTGGTGTCCGAGCGTTTTGCGAAGAAGCATGGCCTGCGCCGCGACGTGGAAATCCTCGCCCAGGCGATGACCACCGACACCCCGGAATCCTTCAACTTCGAAAAACCGTCGATGCTCGACTGGGTCGGTACCCATATGACTGACGCCGCCGTGGGCCAGGTCTACGAGAAGGCCGGGGTCGGCCCGCAGGACATCGATGTGTGCGAGCTGCATGACTGCTTCGCCCAGAACGAAGTGATCTGCTACGAGTCGCTGGGTTTCTGCCCGGAGGGCGGGGCCGAGAAGTTCGTCATGGACGGCGACAACACCTACGGCGGACAGATCGTCATCAACCCGTCCGGCGGCCTGCTTTCCAAGGGCCATCCGCTGGGCGCGACCGGTCTGGCGCAGTGCTACGAGCTGACCCGGCAGTTACGCGGCAACGCCGACCAACGCCAGGTCGAAGGTGCACGCCTGGCCATGGCCCATAACCTCGGGCTGGGCGGTGCATGTGTGGTGACGCTGTACGGCAAGGCCAGTGGGGGTGCCCGGTGAGCAGCTTGCTCGAGGCCTTTCGCCTGACCGCGCTGCCGCCACACGCCGAGGCCTTTCGTGCCGAGGTCAAAGGTTTTCTGGGCGAGCATCTGCCGAGCGTCCCGGCGGATGTACGGGCCCGCAGCTGGACCGGTTTTGACGCCGGTTTCAGTCGCCAACTGGCGCAACGTGGCTGGGTCGGCCTGACCTTGCCGGCCGCTTATGGCGGTGCCGGGCTGGATGCATTCAGTCGCTTCGTGCTGGTCGAGGAACTGCTGTCGGCC
Source organism: Pseudomonas sp. S2_H10 (assembly GCF_054668285.1). Classification (NCBI taxonomy): domain Bacteria; kingdom Pseudomonadati; phylum Pseudomonadota; class Gammaproteobacteria; order Pseudomonadales; family Pseudomonadaceae; genus Pseudomonas; species Pseudomonas sp. S2_H10. The sequence goes on along the minus strand of NZ_CP162754.1, from coordinate 1,048,360 downwards.
GGTGCTCCGGTGGCGGCGCACTGGATCGCCGACCGCCAGAGCGGACCGTTGATCCTGAAGTTCGGCAACGACGCGCAGAAGGATTTTTTCCTGCCGCGCATCTGCGCCGGCAAGGCGTTTTTCTGCATCGGCATGAGCGAACCGAATTCAGGGTCTGACCTGGCCAGCGTGCGCAGCCGCGCCACCCGTTGCCCTGAAGGCTGGCGTCTGAGCGGGCGCAAGATCTGGACCACCAATGCCCATCACGCCGACTACATGATCGCCCTGGTGCGCACCAGCGGCTCGCCCGAGGACCGTCACAACGGGCTGTCGCAATTCATCATCGACCTCAGGCAGCCAGGCATCAGCGTGCGTCCCATTGTCGACCTCGCCGGCGACGCGCATTTCTCTGAAGTGGCCTTCGACGACGTCTTGCTCGGCGAAGACGCGTTGGTGGGCGAGGAGGGCAGCGGCTGGAAGCAGGTCAATGCCGAACTCGCCTTCGAGCGCAGCGGGCCGGAACGCTTCTACTCCAGCGTGGTGTTGCTCGATCTGTGGGCCGACACCTTGCGTCGTCATGGCGCCACTGCACAGGAATCCGCGTTGCTCGGCAGTTTCCTCACGCAGTTGACCTGCCTGCGCAATCTCTCGCTGGCGCTGACGGCATTGCTCGCCCGGGGTCAAAGCCCGGTGGTGGAAGCCGCGCTGGTCAAGGACATCGGCACTGAATTCGAACAGGCGATCCCGTCAGCGATTGCCTCGGCGATCAGCGCAAATCCGGATGTACCCGTCGATGAGGAGCTGTACCGCACGGTCGCCTACCTGAACCAGGTCGCGCCGACTTTCTCGTTGCGCGGCGGCACCCGGGAAATCCTGCGCGGCATGATCGCCCGCGGCCTCGGCCTGCGCTGATGCACCTCGAATAGGAAAAACTTCATGTTCACTGAAGCCATTGAAAAGATCCTCAGCGACTTATGCACGCCGGCGCTGGTCCGTGCGGTGGAAGGCGCAGACAGCGCTGCAACGCTGTGGAGTGCCCTGGAAGACAGCGGCTTTCTCGAATTGCTGACGCCAGAAATCGCCGGTGGCGCGGGACTGGCGCTGAATGCACTGCTGCCGATTTTTGTCGCCTTCGGTCGCTGCGCACTGCCGGTCCCGGCGGCGCAAAGCATTGCCGCCCGCGCGTTGCTGCGTGACTGCCCGAGCGCGCCACCGTCCGGCATGGTGACCCTGGCCGGTACAGCCTGTCGCCAGTCCGATGGCCTGTTGTGTGTGCCGCGTGTGGCGTTTGGCTTGTTGGCTGATTTCGCCCTGGTCAACCTGGAAGGCGAGTTGCTGCTGCTCGATTGCAGCCTCGCCCGCCGCGAGTCCACGGGCGTTCACGGCAGTCAATGCGCCACCTTGTACTGGCCGCAGGATTCACTCGGCAGCGCAATCGGTCATAACGGCGAAGAAGTTCGAGTGTTCAACGCCGCTATCCACGCCGCCGCCATCGCCGGGGCCATGGAGCAGGTTCTCGCCATGACGCTGGAGTACTGCAACGACCGGGTGCAGTTCGGCAAGGCCATCGGCAAGTTCCAGGCCGTGCAGCATCAACTCAGCGTGATGGCCGAGCAAGTGGCCGCCGCGCGCATCGCCGCTGAACTGGCGTTTTCCGGCGATTTCCAGGTGCCGGACCGGATGGCGACGGCCATTGCCAAGGCGCGGACCAGCATGGCCGTGCCTCAAGTCACGGCCATCGCCCACGCACTGTTCGGCGCCATCGGCGTGACCGAAGAACTGGACTTGCAACTGTTCACCCGGCGCCTGCACGAGTGGCGTATCAGCGACGGCTCGGAAACCTGGTGGAACGGCATCGTCGGCCAGGCGTTTCTCGCACAGCCGGACACCTGCGCCAGCCATTTCGTGCGTCAAGTCACCCCGTCCCCATCGGCCTGAGGATCATTCATGAGCGCGTTTTTGAAATACGAACAGGAAGGTCATGTCGTCACCCTGACGATGAATGACCCCGAGCGACGCAATCCGCTGACCGGCAACAGCGCCGTGCCGGAATTCCTCGAAGCCATTGAGCGAATCGAACGCGACAGCAGTGTGCGTGCAGTGATCATCACCGGCGCCGGCACGGCGTTCTGCTCCGGTGGCAACGTGCGCGACATGGATCGCTACGCGCAGATGTCGGGCATGCAGTTGCGTCAGGAATATCGCACCGGCATTCAGCGCTTGCCCCTGGCGTTGTTCAATCTGGAAGTACCGGTGATCGCCGCGGTCAATGGCGCGGCCATCGGCGCGGGGCTGGACCTGGCGTGCATGTGTGACATCCGCGTGGCATCGGAGCATGCGAAGTTTGCCGAGAGTTTCGTCAAGTTGGGGATCATTCCTGGCGACGGCGGTGCCTGGTTGTTGCCACGCATCATCGGTTTGTCCCGCGCCACCGAACTGACCCTGACCGGACAAATGATCGACGCGCGCCAGGCCGAGCAATGGAACCTGGTGTCCCGCGTTGTTCCCGCCGAGCAGTTGCTGGATACGGCGCGGGACATCGCCGCGTCGATTGCCGCCAACCCGCCTCACGCCGTGCGCCTGGCCAAGCGTTTGTTGCGCGAGGCCTTGCACACCCGACTCGACACGCTGCTGGAAATGTCGGCGACGTTCCAGGTGCTGTCGCACCAGACCGCCGACCACCGCGAAGCCGTGGCGGCGTTTATCGACAAGCGGCCACCGACTTTTACCGGGTGAGTGTCACCGAGCGTAACGCCCGGTGAGCGGCGTTCAGACCGGGTGGTTACGCGGCACAAAATCCCATCGATAACGCTGCTTCAAATCACCCGTTCGGGTGTGAGACCCCCAACGGAGCCCCACTAGCATGGGCGCTCCAACACTTAATCCTTAACCGGAGAAACCGCATGACAACAAAAACAATGCGCGGAGTCTTCCAGCCGAGTCTGCTGGCCGTCGCTGTGATGGTTGCCGCTTGCGCGAGCAATCAGGCTCACGCTGTTGATTTCAACATCGGGGAAATCCAGGGCAATTTCGATTCGTCGCTGTCGGTCGGTGCGAGCTGGTCGACGGCTGATCCAGACAAGCAATTCATCTCCAACTTCAACTCCCAGGGCGTCACCGGCGGCCAGTCTTCGTCCCGCACGACAGACGACAACCGCCTGAACTTCAAGAAGGGTGAAACCTTCTCGAAGATCTTCAAGGGCGTGCATGACCTTGAGCTGAAATACGGCGACAGCGGCGCCTTCGTGCGCGGCAAGTACTGGTACGACTTCGAGCTGATGGACGAGAGCCGTCCGTTCTATGACATCAACGACTCGGGGCGCGACCGTGCGGCCAAGTCGTCCGGCGCGATGTTCCTCGACAGCTTCATCTACCACAACTACACGATCGGCGATCAGGTCGGCAACGTGCGCCTGGGCAAGCAAGTGGTGAGCTGGGGCGAGAGCACTTTCATCGGCAACTCGATCAACAGCATCAACCCGATCGACGTCGCCGCGCTGCGCCGTCCAGGGGCGGAAGTGAAGGAAGGCCTGATCCCGGTCAACCTGCTTTACGTGTCCCAGGGCCTGGCCGACAACATCACCGCCGAAGCGTTTTATCAGCTGCAATGGGACAAGTCGGTGGTGGACAACTGCGGCACGTTCTTCGGCAGTGACGGCGTACCCCAAGGCTGCGACGACCGCCTGGTGATCGCCGGTCTCGACCTGCCGCCGGGCGTGGCGAAGAACACCGGTGGCTTGGCAGCCATTGCCGCGGGCAGCGATGACGCCTTCATTCCGCGCCTCAACGACAACGATGCACGCGACAGCGGCCAGTACGGCCTGGCCTTGCGCTGGTACGTGCCGGAAGCCAATGACACCGAGTTCGGTGCCTACGCGATGAACTACCACAGCCGCAGCCCGTTCCTCAGTATCAATCAGATGAGCAACCCGGCCGGTGGCGTGGCCTCGGCGCGCAGTGCCCGCTACTTCATCGATTACCCGGAAGACATCCGCCTGTATGGCTTGAGCTTCCAGACCAACGTCGCCGGCGTCTCGCTCGGTGGCGAAGTCAGCTACCGGCCGAACATGCCGCTGCAACTGAACACTGCCGACCTGTTGTCTTCGGCGACCTTCGGTGCGACGTCGCCGCTGATCACCACCGGTTTCGCCGGGCGTACCCTGGGCGGCGAGGTCAATGGCTACAAGCGCATGCCGGTGACCCAGGCGCAGGTGACCGCCACGCAGTTCTTCGATCAGGTCTTCGGCGCCAGTCGCCTGACCCTGGTGGGCGAGGTGGGTTACAACAAGATCAACGGCCTGGGCAAGGCGGACGGTACGGACTTGCGCTTCGGTCGCAGCCCGGCTTTCGGTTCCGGTGAACTGCCGGGTGCCGCGGGTGCCGCCACTTGCCGTGGCACCGCAGCGGGCCTGCCCAACGCCAGCAACCCGGCGCAGGAATGCAACAACGATGGTTTCTACACCAGCAGCAGCTGGGGCTATCGCCTGCGCGGCAAGCTCGATTACCAGAACGTGATCGCCGGTATCAACCTGTCGCCGAACATCGCCTGGTCCCACGACGTCCAGGGTTACGGCCCGAACTTCGATGAAGGCTCCAAGGCGGTCAGCGTCGGTGTCGATGCCGACTACCAGAACACCTACACCGCCAGCCTCAGTTACACCAACTACTTCGGCGGTGATTTCAATACCAACGTCGACCGCGACTACGCCGCGCTGAGCTTCGGCGTGAATTTCTGATGCAAGCCTGCCAGAGGAATCCGAACATGAACGCACGTGTAATGCTGCGCGCCGGCGCACTGAGTCTGTCGTTGCTGGCCAGCGGTGTGATGGCCGCTGTTACCCCGCAGGAAGCCGCGCAACTGGGTACCACTTTGACGCCACTGGGCGCGCAGAAAGAGGGCAATGCCAACGGCACCATTCCGGCGTGGACCGGAGGCCTCAAACCCGGCGCGGCGGCACTCGACAATGGTTTTCTCGGCGATCCGTTCGCCGGTGAAAAGCCGCAGTTCGTGATCACGGCAGCCAACGTCGAGCAGTACAAGGACAAGCTGACCCCCGGCCAGATGGCGATGTTCAAGCGCTATCCGGACAGCTACAAGATCCCGGTGTTCAAGACCCAGCGCACCGCCGCCTCGCCTCAGAACATCTATGACATTGCCAAAAAGAGTGCGGTGACCACCGAACTGACCCCCGATGGCAACGGCCTGGTGAACTTCACCCAGACCCGCTATTACCCGTTCCCGATCCCAAAGAACGGTGTGCAGGTGTACTGGAACCACACCAACCGTTATCGCGGCGGCAACATGGAACGCATTGCGGCCCAGGCCGCTCCGCAAACCAACGGGTCTTACTCCATCGTCGAGTACGAGGACAAACTGGCCTTCCCGCAACTGATGGACGGCGTCGATGCCGGGCAGGCCGACAACGTCCTGTACTACTACAAACAGGAAATCACCGCGCCGTCACGCATGGCCGGCAGCGTGATCCTGATCCACGAGACCATCGACCAGGTCAAGGAACCGCGCCTGGCGTGGGTCTACAACGCCGGCCAGCGAAGGGTGCGCCGTGCGCCACAGGTGGCGTATGACGGGCCGGGCAACGGCTCGGACGGCATGCGCACCGCCGACAACACCGACATGATGAACGGTGCGCCGGATCGCTATGACTGGAAGCTGGTGGGCAAACAGGAACTGTATATCCCTTACAACAACTACAAATTGCAGTCACCGAAGGTCAAGTACGACGACATCATCAAGCCGGGACACATCAACCAGGACCTGACGCGTTACGAGCTGCACCGCGTGTGGCACGTGCAGGCCACGTTGAAGCCGGGCCAGCGCCACGTGTACGCCAAGCGTGACATGTACTTCGACGAAGACACCTGGCAACTGGCCGAAGTCGATCACTACGATGGCCGTGGCCAGCTGTGGCGGGTGGCGGAAGGTTATGCGGTCAACGATTACGAGCGTGGTGCGTCGAACTTTGCCATGCTCGGCATCTACGACCTGATCGCCGGTCGCTACAACGTGTTGGCGATGACCAACCAGTCCAGGCATGCCACCACCTACGGCATGACCGCGAAAATGACCGACTTCACCCCGGCGGCGCTGCGTAACGACGGCATTCGCTGACCGCTTGTCCGGCTTCAGACAACGCCCTGTTCGCAGGGCGTTGTGCGTTGATACCCACCTGATGCGGGTGGCGCCTGAACTGCCGACTGGCCCAATGATGGAGTTCACTTTCCATCAATGAGGTCTGCCATGTTGATGCCACGACCGCATCTGTGCGACGTACTCGAGAGCAAGCCTTGCCGCTTGCAACTGCTTTGCGCGCCTGCCGGGTATGGCAAGACTTCCGTTTTGCAGGAGTATTTGCAGGGTGTCGCGACGGTGGTGTGGGTGTCTTTGGGTGGGCAGGCTTTGACGCTTGAGCACTTCATTGCACGATTGGCGGGGGCGCTGGGGTTGGCGGTTGATACGGCGGCGGATGTGGTGCTGGCGTTTCTCGATTCAGGAGCGTCGGTGCCTGTTACTCCGCTTTCGCGAGCAGGCTCGCTCCCACAGGGGATTGCTGTCAACTGTGGGAGCGAGCCTGCTCGCGAAGAGGCCCTGGCGAACAGCGAAGATCCCAAGCTAAGCCTGATCTTCGACGACCTCCCGGCACACCTGCCGCCAGAACTGAACCACTGGTTCGACCAACTCCTGTCCCTGAAAAACCCCCGACTGCAAGTGCTGGTCACCTGTCGCCAGCGCCCGGACTGGAATCTGCCGCGCCTGATGCTGACCGGCCAGCTGCTGGAACTCGATGCCCGGCAACTGGCCCTGCGCCCCGACGAATTCGAATCGATGATCGATGCCCTCGCGCCGCACACCGATGCACTGGCCAGGGAAAAGCTCTGGCATGAGACCGGCGGGTGGTGCGCCGGTGTTCGCCTTGCGCTTTCGGCTCCCTTGCTCGGTCAGTACCTTGAGCGTGAATTGCTGTCGCGGCTCAGCGAAGAACAGCGCGAGGTCCTTGGCGGCCTCGCGCATTTGTCCCGGGTCAGTGCCGACCTCTGCGAACAGTTGTGGGAAGGCCAGCAGGGCGGGCGGGTGTTCAACAGCCTGCTGCACGGCCAGGCCTTTGTGTTCCCGGTCGAGCAACAACCAGGCTGGTACCGGCTGCTGCCGGCCGTGGCCCGGGCGTTGCAGCCGCAACTGACCGGCGTGGCGCTGAACCGCTTGCGCCTGCGGGCCTGCCAATTGCTCAGCGTGCTGGGGCAGGTCGACGACGCGGTGGAGCAGGCGTTGTGCGCCGACCAACCCGAGGTGGCGGCCAATTACATGGAGCGCCTGTGGCTGAGCTGGATCCTCGCTGAGCGGCATCTGAACAAGCTGATGGACTGGCGCGAGCGCATCGAGCCGCAACTGTTGCACAGCAGCCCGCGCCTGATTTACCTGTGTGCCAAGGCGTTGTTGTTCAGTGGGCGGCTGGACGAAGCCGGCGAATGCCTGACGCGCTTGGGGCATTTTCTGCCGTTGCCCGATACGCGGCGCAACCAGCGCCTGCTGGCAAACTGGCAGGCGCTGTACGGCACCTTGCAGGCACTGCGCGGCCACGCCGATTGTGCGCGCCTGCATTGCCGTGCGGCCCTCGACTGTCTGTCGGCCGAGGATTGGCTGTCGGTCCTGTTGTGTCACTGCATCCTGGCGCGCATTGCGATGGAGGCGGGCGACCTGGTCGAAGCGCAATCGCTGCTGGATCACTCACTGGAACTGGCCCGACGCCAGGGCAGTCATGAATCGGAAGTGCTGGTCAACGTCGACCGGGTGCGCCTGCTGATCCTTCAGGGGCAATTGGGCCTGGCGCAATCGCTGGTACGCAGCGAGCTCAATCGACTGACCACGAGCGGGGCGCGGCCGTACCCCTTGCTGGGACGGTTGTTGTTTGCGCAAGGCGAGTTGCTGTTGCAACAGGGCCACGCCAACGAAGCCGAGGCGGTGGTACAGGCGGGGCTGTTGCAGGTCCGCGACTGCTGCGCACCTTTGTGCTCAACGGTTATCTGCTGCTGGCGGAAATCGCCTCACGCCGCCATGACCCGGAAAAGGCCCGCTGGCATCTGCACGAAGCCGAGCGGCGCATGCATTGGGGCAAGATCCACCCGGCGTGCTACCAGGGGCCGATCGCCCGGCACAAAGCCAGGATCGCCGCCCGCGAGCAACCGGCCAACGACGAAAAAGTCTCGCCGGTGCGCACGAGCGGCGTGCCGGATTATCAGGATGACCTGACCCCCCGCGAGGTGTCGGTGCTCAAGTTGCTGGCCGAAGGCATGTCGGTTCGCGAAGTCGGCAGCCGCTTGTTCATCTCGGAAAACACCGTGAAAACCCACGCCAAGAACATCAACGTCAAGCTCGGCGCGTGCCGTCGCACCCAGGCCATCAATAGCGCCAAGGCCATGGGCATTCTCGCCTGAACCCTTTCGAGCGGCCGCCACCCACCCGGTCCGGGTGGCGGCGTCGCGCCGGCGATGATCAACCATGCAGCCAGACCCTGTGCATTGCAGCCCCACGCGGGCGCTTCCCGACAAAAACAAGAGAGGTAGTGATGAGCGCCATCGAGAGTTCGACGAGCTGTGACATCCGCACGATCCTGGAAAAACAGCGAGCGGCCTTCCAGGCCCGTGTGCCCTATAGCCTGGAAGAACGCTGTGAATTGCTCGACCGGGCAATCGGTTTGCTGGTCGACCATGAGCAGGAAATCATCGACGCCCTGACCGCCGATTTCGGCCATCGCAGCCCCGGTTTTTCCAAGGGCAGTGAAGTGCTGTCGCCGCTGGCCACGCTCAAGCAGACCAAGGCCGAACTGGCGTCATGGATGCGCCCGGAACAACGTCAGGCCCGGGCCGGTGAAGCCTGGGTACAGTATCAGCCGCTTGGCGTGGTCGGCATCGTCACCGCGTGGAACGTGCCCGGCTATATGGTGTTCAGCGGGCTGGCCGGCGCTTTGGCGGCGGGCAACCGGGTGATGATCAAACCGTCGGAATACAACCCGCAGACCTCGGCACTGATCGCCAGGCTGATCCGTTCGGTGTACGCCGAAGAGGAAGTGGCGGTGATCCTGGGGGACGCGCAGGTCGGCCAGGCGTTCTGCGGCCAGCCGTTCGACCATCTGCTGTTCACCGGTGCCACCAGCATCGGCAAGCACGTGCTGCGGGCGGCGGCGGAGAACCTGGTGCCGGTGACCCTGGAGCTGGGCGGCAAGTCGCCGACGATCATCTCGCGCTCGGCGGACTTCAACGACGCGGTGGCCAAGGTGGTGATCGGCAAACTGCTCAATGCCGGCCAGTTGTGCGTGGCACCGGACCATGTGTTCGTCCCGCAGGAGTCGGTGGACGCCTTCATCGGCGTGGCCAAGGCCGTGGTCGCGAAATTCTTCCCGACGCTCAAGGACAACCCTGACTACACCTCGATCATCAACGCCCGCCATTTCGAACGCTTGCAGGGCTACCTGAGCGAGGCCCGCGCCGCCGGTGTCGAGTTGATCGAACTGAACGCCGCGGCGGAAGACTTCAGCCAATCGACGCTGAACAAGATCGTACCGACGCTGCTGCGCAACCCCGGCGACGATCTGCAGGTGATGCAGGACGAAATCTTTGGTCCGCTGCTGCCGATCAAACCCTACGCAACCCTCGACGAAGTCATCGCCCAGATCAATGCGCGGCCGCGTCCGCTGGCGCTGTACTACTTCGGCAAAGACGCCAGCGAAGAAGCGCAAGTGCTCGCGCGCACCTGCTCTGGCGGCGTGACCCTCAACGGCGTGATGAGCCACGCCAGCACCGAAGGCCTGCCGTTCGGCGGCGTCGGCCCGAGCGGCATGGGCGCCTACCACGGCATCGACGGTTTCCGCACCTTCAGCCACGCCAAAGCCGTACTGCGCACGGCCAACCCGGCCTGACCCCCCCCATCATTGTCGAGAGAACTGCCATGAAAGCTGCTGTATTCCATCAGGTTGGAGCCCCGCTGGTCATTGAAGAAGTGGGCATCGGCAAACCGGGCCCGCGCGAAGTGTTGATCCGCACCAAAGCGGTCGGCGTTTGCCACTCGGACCTGCACGTCATCGACGGTTCGTTCCCGTACCCGGGCCCCATGGTGTTGGGCCATGAAGCCGCTGGCGTGGTCGAGCAGGTCGGCTCCGAAGTGCGCTCGGTCAAGCCCGGCGACCATGTGGTCACCTGCCTCACCGTTTTCTGCGGTCACTGCGATCACTGCGTGACCGGTCACCTGGCGCGCTGCGTGTCGCCGGAAACCAAGCGCGGCAAGGACGAGGAGCCACGCCTGACCTACGTGCACAAGCCGATGCCGCAATTCGTCAACCTGTCCGGGTTCGCCGAGCAGATGCTGGTGCACGAAAACGCCTGCGTGGCGATCCGCCGCGACATGCCGCTGGACCGTGCCGCCTTGCTCGGTTGCGCGGTCACCACCGGCACCGGCGCGGTGTTCAACACCGCCAAGGTGCGTCCGGGCGAGACCGTGGCCGTGATCGGCTGCGGCGGCATCGGCCTGGCCGCGATCAACGGCGCGGCGCTGGCCGGGGCAGGGCGCATCATCGCCATCGACATGCTCGACTCGAAGCTGGAACTGGCCCGGCAGTTCGGCGCCACCGATGTGATCAACGGCCGTGACGGCGATGCCGCCAAACAGGTGCTGGAGCTGACCCGTGGTGGCGTGCACCACGCCTTCGAATGCATCGGCCTCAAGCAGACCGCCGAACAGGCGTTCGCCATGCTCGCGCGCGGCGGCACCGCCACCGTGATCGGCATGCTCAAGCCTGGCCTGAAGATCGAGCTGGACCCGCTGCAGTTGCTCCACGAGCGGTGCATCCAGGGCTCGCTGATGGGCTCCAACCGCTTCCCGGTGGACATGCCGCGCCTGGTGGATTTCTACATGCAGGGCCGGCTCAAGCTCGACGAGATGATTTCCCAGCGTATCCGCCTGGACCAGATCAACGAGGCGTTCGATGAGTTGCGTCGCGGTGAACTGGCGCGCTCGGTGATCGTTTTCGATTGATTGGCCTCATTCCCCTGTAGGAGCGAGCCTGCTCCGGGCGGCGTTCCGACGATGGTCGTTAACGAAAACGCGGGTTCGCGGGTTGAACGCGGCGCTCTTGAGTCCATCGTCGGAACGCCGCCCGGAGCAAGCTCGCTCCTACAGAGATACAAACAGGCAGGGCACGCCCAAACGCTTTTTGGAGTTGATGGATGGACATTGAATTTTCGGTGCACGAACAAGCCTTTCGCCAGGATGTCCGGGCCTTTTTGCGTGACAACTTGCCGAAGGAGTTGTCCGAGCGAATTACCCTCGGCAAACGCCTGAGCAAGGAACATCAGGTGCAATGGATGCAGATCCTCGACCGGCAAGGCTGGCTCGCGCCGGGCTGGCCGGTTGAGTTCGGGGGTACCGGCTGGAGCGCGGTGCACAAACATATCTTCGACGAAGAATGCTTCGCCGCCGGTGCGCCGAAAGTGGTGTCCTTCGGCCTGAAAATGGTCGCTCCGGTGATCATCAAGTTCGGCACCGCCGAGCAGAAGGCACACTTCCTGCCACGGATTCTTTCCTGCGAAGACTGGTGGTGCCAGGGCTACTCCGAACCCGGTGCCGGCTCTGACTTGTCGTCGTTGAAAACCCGCGCCGTGCGCGAGGGCGATCACTACGTGGTCAACGGCCAGAAAACCTGGACTACCCTGGCGCACTTCGCCGACTGGATGTTCTGCCTGGTGCGCACCGACCCCGAGGCCCGGCAGCAACGTGGCATTTCGTTCCTGCTGATCGACATGAAAACCCCGGGCATCACCGTGCGGCCGATCATCACCCTGGACGGCGAACATGAAGTCAACGAAGTGTTCTTCGACAATGTGCGGGTGCCGGTGGCCAATCTGGTCGGGCAGGAAAACGAGGGCTGGACCTGCGCCAAGTACCTGCTGACCCACGAGCGCACCAGCATCGGCGGGATCGCGCAGAACAAGGCCTTGCTCACGCGGCTCAAGCGCATTGCCAGCCAGGAGGTGCGTGACGGGCGGCCGCTGATCGAAGACCCGCTGTTCCGTGCGCAGATCGCCGAAGTCGAGATGCAGTTGATGGCGGCCGAGATGAGCAATCTGCGCACGCTGGCGGCGACCCGGAACGGCGATGTACCCGGTGCCGAAAGCTCGTTCCTGAAGATCAAGGGCACCGAGATCCGCCAGGCCATAACCTATCTGATCAGCAAGGCGGTGGGGCCGTACGCGTTGCCGTTCATTGAAGATGAACTGGGTTATGGCAGCGAACCGTTGCTGTACACCGACTACAGCAGCGCGGCCACCTACCAGTATCTGGATGCGCGCAAGGCCTCGATCTACGGCGGCGCCAACGAAATCCAGAAGAACATCATCGCGAAAATGATCCTCGAACTGTAAGGCGCCACGATCATGGATTTCAAACTGACAGAAGAGCAACAGATGCTGCAGGACACCGCCGCGCGCCTGGTGCGTGACGTGTATGGTTTTGAGCAGCGCGAGCAATACCGCCGCAGCACACAGGGTTTCAGCGGCCCGTTCATGCAGCAACTGGGCGAGCTCGGCCTGTGCGCCGTGCCCTTTGCCGAGGCCTATGGCGGTTACGGCGGCAGCGGTGTGGAGAACATGCTGATCATGACCGAACTGGGCCGGGGCTTGTGTCTGGAACCCTACCTGCACTCGGTGATTTTCGCCGGCGGCCTGATCGAGCAGCTAGGCACCGCCGCCCAGAAAGACACACTGTTGCCGCCAGTCGGCAGCGCCAGCCTGCAATTGGCCGTGGCCCTCGATGAGCCGCAGAGTCACTATCAGTTGCACGACGTGCAGACGAGCGCCGAGGCCGTCAGCGGTGGCTGGAAACTCAATGGTCGCAAATCGGTGATCATCGGCGGCCAGAGCGCCGGGCTGATTCTGGTTTCGGCACGCACCAGCCACGGAGTTCGGGACGAGAAGGGCATCAGCCTGTTCCTGGTCGATCCGCAAGACCGCGGCGTCAGTCGACGCAGCTTCGACACCCTGGACGGGCGGATGGCCTGCGAGCTGTACCTGGAAGACGTCTTCGTCAAAAGCACTGCGGTCCTCGGCGAAGTGGGCCAGGCCTTGCCGGCGCTGCGTTATCAGCAAGGCCGGTGCATCGCCGCGCAATGCGCCGAAGCCGTCGGCAGCATGGAAGCGGCGTGCGCCTTGACCCTCGACTACCTGAAAACCCGCCAGCAGTTCGGGCAGCCCATCGGCAAGTTCCAGGTGCTGCAACACCGCATGGTGGATATGCGCATCGAACTGGACCAGGCCACCTCGATGACCCTGCTCGCCGCCTGCGTGGCCGATCAGGCGGACAGCGATGAACGCAGCCGAATCCTGGCCGCCGCCAAGTTCATCGTCAGTCGCGCCAGTCGATTTGTCGCGGACCAGGGCATCCAGCTGCACGGCGGCATCGGCCTGACCTGGGAATACATGCTGTCGCACCATGCCAAGCATCTGCTGATGGTGGCGCGTCAGTTCGGCGACGACGATCACCATCTGCAGGCTTACGCGAAGTTGCTGCAAGTGGCCTGAGCCCCCCCTCACTAAAATGGATTACTGCCGGGCGCCTTCGAACGAACCTGTGCGCACCTCGCCGCTGCGGGTGTATTGGGCGATCAGTACACCCCCGGGCGAGCTGAGCGAGTTCTGCAAGGTGAAGGCAGAGGCTTGTGCGTTGTCGTCGAACAGGCGCTTGCCGCGACCCAGCAGGATGGGGTGAATCATCAGCCGCAGCTCATCGACCAGGCCGGCGCCGAGCAGTTGCCGCACCAGGTCGCCGCTGCCTTGTGTCAGCAGCCTGGGCCCCTCCTGGCGCTTGAGCGCGCGCACCGCGTCGACCGGGTTGCCCGGCAGCGCACGACTGTTGTGCCACTCCAGCGTATCGGCGTGATGGGTGGCCACATGCTTGGCTGCGCCGTTGAACAGCTCGGCAATGCCGTGGTGGGGGGCGTCGGCCTGAACGTGCGGCCAATAGGAGGCGAAGATGTCGTAGGTGCGACGTCCCAGCAGCAACTCGAATGGCTGCGAGAACAGCGCCTGCACGGCCTGGCCGGTTGTCGGGTCGGCGTAGGGCACTATCCAGCCACCGAAGCGGAATCCGCCACTGGTGTCCTCTTCAGGCCCGCCGGGCGCCTGCATGACACCGTCCAGACTGATGAACGCGGCAACGGTGAGTGTGCGCATGGTCTTCTCCTGATTCGCCTTGGTGAAAGAGTTGGGCAGGGAAGTCTGCGGCCCCTTGAGACCATTCCCTGAACGATAGTCGAACGGGACGTCGGGAAATCGACAACAGGATGCGCGGGTCTCATTCCTCATGGGAATGCATTGAATAAAATTAATGAATTTTTATTATCGTTTTGGGTGGCGTAGTTTTATTCGACGACATGGAGAATCGCCTTGAAAACATCCTCTACCCACACCGCTGAAAAGTTTGATACCTCACGCGCCAACGAGTACGCCAGGCAGAGCCGCATCGCGTTGGCCGGCTATGACGCCTGCCACGATCTGGCCGCGTGCATGCTGGCAGCAAGCCTGGGCAGCACCACTTCGGCGAACGTACTGGTGGTTGGCGCGGGCGGTATGGCCCAGGAAATCATTGCGATGGCCAGGCTGGAACCGAATTGGCGCTTCATGGCCGTTGACCCCTCCGCGCCAATGCTCGAAGCCGCGACGCAGCAACTCCAGGCAAACGACCTGCTTGCCAGGACGGACGTGCATCCGGGGCGTGTTGAAGACTTGCCGGCCGATGAGTCATACGACGCGACCACCCTGATCGGGGTGCTGCATCATCTGCCGGGCGATGACGCCAAGCGCGAAATCCTGCGGTCCATCCATGCTCGTCTGAAGCCCGGTGCGCCGTTGATTGTGGCGGGGAATCACTATGCTTATGCCAGCCAACCGTTGTTGCTCGAAGCCTGGGGGCAGCGCTGGCGCCAGCATGGAGCCAGCCCGGAGGAAGTGAAGGTCAAGCTGGGCAAGATTCTGCAAGGCGCCGATCCCCCGCATTCCGAGGCGGCGGTGCAACAGCTGTTGCACGACTGTGGGTTCGCTGAGGCTACGCGCTTTTTCAGCAGCCTTTTCTGGGGGGCGTGGTTGACGTGTAAGACTTGTTGATGGGGGTTGGTGTTTGGCGGTTGCTGATTGTGATGGGATTGTAGTGTTTAAGTAGTCATATATGACCAACTGATACCATTTTATACTCAATAAAGGCCTTATATGACCATTTTGCTTAGTAGGAGTTTTTCAGAATGTACTATCTTTGTAAAAGGTCATATCTGACTAAAGTGGAGCGATTTACTGATATAATTGGTCAGGTATGGCCATTATCGTAGATTTTGAGGGCGCCCATGTCTTTCATGCACTTGCTCTATTCGCCGGCTGAGATCGCCAGGAACGTTGGAGAGAACGCGAAGACACTTCGTCTCTCAAAAAACCTCTCCCGGAAGACGCTCGCCGAAAAATCGGGGGTGTCTGAGTCCACCATCAAGCGATTTGAGATGACCGGTTTGGTGACCTTGGAGGCTCTGATTCTTGTTGCCACCGCTCTTGATGAGCTTACTTGCGTGACCAGACTCTTCAAGCCTGAGCATCCGAAGTCAGTTGATGAACTCAAGAATGCCAAGCGCAAGCGGGGGATGAGGTAATGACGAAGGAGTTCAAACGCACCGAAGCTCTGAGCGTCATGAAAAGCGGCGCTAAGGTCGGGGAGCTCCATAAAGTCGAAGGGAAGGGGATCTACTTCGCTTACGATCAGGGGTGGCTCGCCACTGGCTACAATCTCTCGCCGCTCACGATGGCCTGGGACGAAAAACCACAGCTTGCCAAAGACACAAGCCTCTTCGAAGGGCTCCATGGACCATTCGCTGATTCCCTGCCAGATGGTTGGGGCATGCTGCTGATGGACAGGTTCTTCAACAGCACCTTCGGTGACGGCACCCATCTCACTGTCACTGCCCTGGATCGCCTGGCCTACATGGGTGACCGAAGCATGGGAGCTTTTGAGTATCAGCCAGAGGCTGAAAAAACAGAACTGGCTGGTCCTATTGATCTCTGCCAGCTGTATGAAGCGTCCATCGAGGTTCAGGAGGGCGGGACCCAAACAGTGCTCACCAAACTACGGCTTGCCGGTGGCTCACCGGGTGGTGCTCGTCCAAAGGCGATTGTGGCTCTCTCTGCCGATGGAGCCAATGCAACCTCGGCCTTCGGGCCTCTTCCCGAGGGCTATGCACACTGGATCGTCAAGTTCAGAGCTTTGCACGAGCCGGTGGAAACAGGGGGCATCGAGTTCGCCTATGCAGAGATGGCCAAGGCAGCCGGGGTCACCATGGCTGAGTCGAGGCTCTTGAATATGCATATGCCCAACGGCCAGGTTGAGCATTTCTTCGCGACCAAGCGCTTCGACCGGGAGGGCGACCGCAGGATACACATGATGACCGTATCGGCACTGATGTATGCGAATTACCGCGCTTTGTCATCCATCGATTACCCCAACCTGCTGAAGCTCACCCAGGCGATGACCAAGAACTCCATTGAAGTCGAAAAGATGGCCCGGTTGATGATCTTCAACGCTCTGTCACATAACCATGATGACCACGCGAAAAACTTCGCTTTCCTTTGTCACGATCCTGCAACGCCTGGCGAGAAGGAAACCTGGGCGCTTACCCCCGCTTACGACGTGACGTTCTCAAACGCTATGGGTGAGCACACCACTGACTTCGGGGGGCGCACCCCGGGCAAACCGACCAGGAGGAGGATCATGGAGATCTGTAGGGATTACAAATACCTAAAAGCCGAGGATTACATCGAGCAGACCCTCGCCGCGCTGTCAGATTGGAAGAAGGTATTCACTCAATTGAAGATCCCACATAAAGCCGGCGAGTCAATCTTCAACGTCCTGGCGAAGCTGCACAAAGACTTTGAGAAGTAGCGCGAAGCTTACACGCACGCACCAAGCGTCTGCTTTCGGGGACCCAACCGCTCGATCAAGTGAATGCGCTACGCAGCCTTGTGATCACCTCGTCAATAGAGGGGCCTTGGATCTTTGGTGGCGTGGGGTTTTCACCAAACTCTCGCCAGACAAACATCGTCAGCTCTGCTCCATCCGTTGAAGAGAGAGCGTTCTCGGCATAGGCAAAGGTTTCAAGCTGCCGATAGCGGGCGTCATTCCAGAAGAGGTCTTCGACCCAGTGGTAGACCGGTATGAAATGGAAGTGGATGGGCCAGCCCGGATCATGACCAAAGCGCCCGATGTAGAGGCGCTTGGGCTGCAGTTGCCGTTCGATTGTCTGCTGAGTCCTGGCGAGCAGGACTCCCAGTTCTGCAAGTGCAGCAGACGATAGTTCTGCCAGCGATGAGGTCTGCATTTTCGTGGCTAACATCAGGTAGCCGGGCAGGGCGCTGGACAGGTGGTGGTTGATGATCCAGTGGTCGGTTTGGTGAATGATGAACTGCGGGGCAATTTCCATATGCCGTATGTCCTGGGTGAATGACACGCCAGAATAGCAACGTCACTTCACAATGTCCGCGCCTGCCAATCGCGCAGCCACTGCAGCCCCTCGGACGTATCCCCGCGCGGCCTGTACTCGCAACCTACCCAGCCGTCGTAACCCAGTTGATCGATCAGTTCGAACAGGTAGGGATAATTCAGCTCGTTGTTCAGGTCCGGTTCGTGGCGGTCCGGTACGCCGGCGATCTGGATATGGCCGATGCCGGCGAAGTCCCGTCGCAGCTTTGTCGCCACGTCGCCCTCGACGATCTGGCAATGGTAGACGTCGAACTGGACTTTGAGGTTGGCCTGGCCGACGGCCTTGCAGACGGCCTGGGCCTGGTGTTGGTGGTTGAGGAAAAACCCCGGCATGTCGCGGGTGTTGATCGGTTCCAGCAAGACGGTGATGCCAGCCTTGGCGGCTTGCGTCGCTGCGTGGCTGAGGTTTTCCAGGTAGGTTTGCTGGTGCCGGGCACGATCCGCTTCGTTCGCCAGCAGTCCGGCCATGACGTGAATGCGCTCGTTGCCCAGTACCGCCGCATATTCCAGGGCCTGGTCGAAACCTGCGCGAAACTCCGCTTCACGGCCTGGCAGGGAGACGGTGCCTTTTTCGCCTGCCGCGATGTTGCCAGGCGGGGCGTTGAACAGGGCCTGGACCAGGCCATTGTCGTCGAGCCGCTGTTTCAATTGCTGCGCGCTGTAGTCGTAGGGGAACATGTATTCCACGGCCTGGAAACCATCGGCGGCGGCGGCGGCGAAACGGTCGAGAAAGTCATGTTGGGGGTAGAGCATGCTGAGGTTGGCAGCGAAACGAGGCATGAAGACTCCTGCGGTCAAAATATCAATCTGTGGGTTACCACCGGACGCCAAAGGCCTGGTGCAATTCATCCAGCGCCGCCTGGTGCAGCGGGGTCGGTCGTGGATGGCTCATCAGCCACAGGCGTGCGGTTTCTTCCAGCTCTTCCAGGGCATAGCTGGCTTTGGACACCGAGCTTTCCCAGACCACCGGGCCCAGGCGCTCGAGCATCACGCCGCGCACCTGGTTGGCCAGCTGCGCCACACGTTCGGCCACTTTCGGTGAACCGGGACGCTCGTAGGCGATCAGCGGGATGTGCCCGACCTTCATCACTTGATAGGGGGTCAGCGGCGGCAGGATGTCATCCTCATGCCAGACCCCGGCCAGCGTCAATGCCACCAGGTGGGTGGAGTGGGTGTGTACCACGCCGCCAACCCCCGGGTTGCGATCGTAGACCTGGCGGTGCAGGGCCAGGGTCTTGGACGGTTTGTCGCCGCTGACCCATTCCCCCGCCAGGCTGACCTTGGCAATCGCGGCCGGGTCCAGGCGCCCCAGGCACGCGTCCGTGGGCGTGATCAGCCAGCCGTCTTCCAGCCGGGCGCTGATGTTGCCGGCGCTGCCCACCGTGTAGCCACGGGCATACAACGACGCGCCGACCTCACAGATCTCTTCGCGCAGGGCGTTTTCGTTGCTCATGCAGGTACTCCTGCCAGTTGCTTGAGCGCCTTGTCGAAGAAGTCCGCGGCACCGAAATTGCCCGACTTGAGTGCCAGGGCCAGCGGTTCCCCGGGCGTGCTGACGCAAGCGGGCACCCCCGGGTCGATTTGTGCGCCGATCTGTAACAGCTGGATGTTCAGCGCCTGGACCACGGCCCCGGAGGTTTCCCCTCCGGCGACCACGAAGCGCCGTACCCCCGTCTCGCGCAACCTGCTGGCGATCCGGCCCAAGGCCTGCTCGACCAGATGCCCGGCGCGCTCGGCGCCCAACTCACGTTGCACCGCCTTGACCTCATCAGGGGTGCTGGTGGCGTAGATCAGCACGGTTTGCGCATGGTCGGCGACGAAGGCCAGGGCCTCCTCGATGACCGGTTGTCCTGCCGCCAGGGCCAGCGGGTCGACACGAAAGGCCGGACGGCCTGCCTGCAGCCAGGTCGCGACCTGAGCGTTGGTGGCCTGCGAAGCGCTGCCCGCGAGCACCACTTCACCGCCTTCGACCGCAGGCACTTGGGCGGCGTCGAGGTCGCGCAACTTGCCGGCTCGACGAAAGTTGGCCGGCAAGCCCAGCGCCAGTCCGGAACCGCCGGTGAGCAGCGCCAGGTCGGCGCAGGCTTCGCCCAGTGCATGGAGATCGGCATCGGACACGGCGTCGGCGACGGCCATGCGCACCCCGTCGGCACGAAGCCGGGCGATGCGCGCTCGAATGCTTTCGACGCCGCCGGACACGCTGTCGTGGCGCAACAGGCCGACCTTGCCCCGGGTCTGCGCTTGCAGCACGCGAACCAGGTTCGCGTCGGTCATCGGCGTCAGCGGGTGATGCTGCATGCCCGACTCGCTGAGCAGTTGGTCCTGTACGAACAAATGCCCGCGAAAGACCGTGCGACCGTTTTCCGGGAAGGCCGGACAGGCGAGGGTGAAATCGCTGTCCAGTGCCTCGAGCAAGGCTTCGCTGACCTGGCCGATGTTGCCGGCCGGGGTAGAGTCGAAGGTCGAGCAGTATTTGAAGAAAATCTGTTCGCAGCCACGCTCACGCAGCCAGCGCAACGCTTCGAGCGATTCCTTCACCGCATCGGCCGCCGGTACCGTTCGCGACTTCAGGGCGATGACGACCGCGTCGGCGTCGAGCTGGCCGGCGACATCGGCAGCGGGTATGCCGATGCTTTGCACGGTGCGCATGCCGCCGCGCACCAGCATGTTGGCAAGGTCGGTGGCACCGGTGAAATCGTCGGCGATGCAGCCCAGCAGCGGCCGGGCAGGGGCATTCGACATGTTGAACTCCTCAATCCGGTTTAGCCGGGCAGGTACTCATTGATGAACTGCTCGATCACATCGGTGAAATGCTCATCCGCGGTGAAGCCCAGGTCCCGGGAGTAGGTGGCGCAGAATGCACCTGGCCAGGAGCCGACGATGCGCTCGATCGCCGGGTTGCGTTCCATGCGGATCCGTGCGGCCACTTCCTCGCCTGCCGTCTGGCGCAGGGCATCGATCATGCGTTCGACGGTGATCGACAGGCCCGGCATGTTGATCACCCGACCTTCGGTCAATTGCTCGGCGGGCAGTTCATGACCATGGATCAGGTTGCGAATCGCCTGCGCTGGCGACATCAGCCACAGGCGCGTATCGAGCGGTACCGGGCATACGCTGGGCTGGCCGTTGAGCGGTTCGCGGATGATCCCGCTGGCAAAGCTGGAGGCGGCCAGGTTGGGCTTGCCCGGGCGCACCACGATGGTCGGCATGCGCAGGCTGCGGCCATCGACGAATGCGCGCCGGCTATAATCGGCGAGCAGTAGGTCGTTCATGGCTTTTTGCGTGCCATAGGAACTCTGCGGCGCCCAGACCTGATCGTCGCGGACGCGTTCCGGCAGTTGCCCGCCGAACACCGCGACCGAGCTGGTCATCACCCATTTCGGGCAGGTGCCGAGCGCGCGCACGCGTTCGAGCATGTTCCGGGTCGCGGTGAAGTTGATGCGCATGCCCAGTTCGAAGTCGGCTTCAGCCTGGCTGGAAACCACGGCGGCCAGGTGGAAGATGCTGTCGGTGCCGGCATCGATCAGGCGGTCCAGCACTTCAGGGTCGGCGATATCGCCACACACCACCTTGACCCGGGGATCGTCGATCCCCGTGAGTTCGACCATGTCGAAGGCGACGATCTGGCCGATGGGCCGGGACTCGCCAGTACGGTCGGTGAGCGAGCCACGCAGCAACAGCGCTTCGATCAGGCGGCGGCCGAGGAAGCCGGCCGCGCCGGTCACGAGAATATTCATGAGTTACTCCAAACGTCAGCGGTTGACGAGTTTTCCGGGAATTCTGAAGACCAGCAGGGCGCCGAGGAACAAGGCACTTGCCATCACATACATGCCGATCGTGGTGCTGTGGGTTGCGTCTTTGAGGAAGCCCATCAGGTACGGCGAGACGAAGCCCGCCAGGTTGCCCCAGGAGTTGATCAGGGCAATGCCGGCTGCGGCTGCCGTACCACCGAGGAAGGCGGTCGGCAGGCTCCAGAACAGTGGCAGGGTGCTCATCGCCCCCATCGAGCCAAGGGTCAGGCCGATCATCGAAACCGTGAAGTTGTCGCTCCAGGTGGCGGAGATGAACAGGCCGATGCCACCGAGCACGGCGGTCAGCGCCAGGTGCCAGCGCCGCTCGCGCAGCCGGTCGGCGCTGCGCGACACCAGGATCATGGTCATGGCCGCTGCGGCGTAAGGGATGGCGGTGAGCATGCCCACTTGCAGGACATCGCTGACGCCGGCCTGGCGGATCAGGGTCGGCAACCAGAAGCCGACGGTGTAGAAGCCGGCGATCATGCAGAAGTAGATGGCCGTCAGCAGCCAGATGCGCGGTTGCAGGAACACCTCTTTGAGGCTGTGTTTCTGGTGGCCGGCGGTTTCCGCGTCGATGCGTGTCTGCAGCAGGGTTTTTTCTTCCCGGGTCAGCCAGCCGGCACTGGAGATGCGGTCGCTGAGGCAGAAAATCACCAGGATGCCGACGGCGATCGAGGGCAGTCCTTCGAGAAAGAACAGCCACTGCCAGCCGGCAAACCCGTGGGTACCGTTGAAGGCGCTCATGATCCAGCCGGACAAGGGCGCGCCGATCAGCCCGGACAGCGGCACGGCGGTGGCGAACAGGGCGTACATCTTGCCGCGGCGGTGGGTCGGGAACCAATAGGACAGGTAGAGGATGACGCCCGGGTAGAACCCGGCTTCGGCGATCCCCAGCAGGAAGCGCATGATGTAGAAGGACATCGGCGTATTCACCAAGGCCATGGCCGAGGAGATGATGCCCCAGGTGATCATGATGCGTGCGATCCACAGCCGCGCGCCGACGCGATGCAGGATCAGGTTGCTGGGAATTTCCACGAGGAAGTAGGCAATGAAGAAAATCCCTGCGCCAAGGCCGTAGACGGCTTCGGAAAACTGTAGATCGTCGGACATCTGCAACTTGGCGAAACCGACGTTCACCCGGTCCAGATAGGCGACCAGGTAACACAGCAACAACAGCGGCAGGATACGCCACGCCACTTTGCGGTACGCCAGATCCTCGAAGCGATCGGCGGGCACGGCGGCACCGGTTTGAATCACTGATTCAGTCATGTGTTTCCCCCATCCTTATTTTTGTAGTGGGTGACTTTGTTTTTGTCGGATTACATGATGTGGCGTTTTTTATCATAATACGTCATACGAATTCAACGCCTAAATCCAAAGAGGACGGCGGGTCTAAAATGCAGTACCGTTCACCGATTTGAGCCCAGAGATGCCTATGCCCATTCCTGACAAATCTCCCTGTGCCGCCGATGCGCTGGGGGTCCTGAAGGACTCCGCCAAGGGCACGCTGTCCGATCAGGTGACGGCGGCCCTCAAGGCCTTTATCGCCAGCGGCGAAGCGCTGCCGGGCGATCGCCTGCCCACCGAGCCCGTGCTCTCGGAACGTTTCGGGGTCAGCCGGACCGTCATCCGCGAGGCGATCTCGCGCCTCAAGTCAGCCGGTCTGGTCGAAGTCCGCCAGGGCAGCGGTACCGTGGTCAGCGAAGGTGCGCACATCAAGGCGTTCACGATTGATCTGGATGTCGGCGGGTCGATCGAGGCGGTGTTGAGGGTCACCGAACTGCGCCGCGGGATCGAAGGCGAGGCGGCTGCACTGGCGGCCCAGCGGCATTCGCCGGCGCAGCTCGAAGCCATTCATCAGGCACTGAAGGCCATCGATGCAGCCGAGCAGGAGAGTCGCGACGGGGTAGAGGAAGACCTCGCGTTCCATCACTCGATTTCCCGGGCGACGGGCAACCCGCTGTACCCGTCGTTGCACGAATTCATCGCGCAATACATCAAGGAGGCGATCCGCATCACGCGCTCCAACGAGGAGCGCCGCCGGGATCTGGCCAAGACCGTGCGGGCCGAGCATTTTGCCGTGTACGCGGCCATCGCCGCACGCGACCCCGAAGGCGCGCGCCATGCGGCGTTGAACCACATCAACAATGCCGTCGAGCGGCTCAAGAGTGCCGATCCGTCGTTCTGGCAGAACCCGGGGGCGAGAAAGTCCTAGCACCGCCTGTAGGAGCCGGCTTGCCGGCGACGGACTCAAGTGCGCCGCGGTCATCCAGGTTACACGCGTTATCGTTAACGACCATCGCCAGCAAGCGACCGCGTCCTGTCCCGGGAAACACGGGCAACGCAATACCTGTAGGAGCCGGCTTGCTGGCGATGAACTCAAGTGCGCCGCGTTTATCCAGGTCATACGCGTTATCGTTAACGACCATCGCCAGCAAGCCGGCTCCTACAAGGGGACCGCGTCCAGACCCGGGAAACACGGGCAACACAATACCTGTAGGAGCCGGCTTGCTGGCGATGAACTCAGGTGCGCCGCGGTTCTCCAGGTCACACGCGTTATCGTTAACGACCATCGCCAGCAAGCGACCGCGTCCTGTCCCGGGTAACACGGGCAACACAATACCTGTATGAGGACGCGCCTCTGCCGTTCCGGTTTCGAGCTATTGCGCTTCTTGCGACAAAGCATGAATGACATCCGCAGCCATCTTTTCAGCGCTGTTCATCCCGGCTGAAAGCTGCCGACCATCAAGGCCTGCTACCGACCCGGAGTAGTTGGCGACCAGAATAATGGCAAATTAATGGCTATGCTTTGTCTACTGACGAAACTGATCAGACGGTCCGGCAGGCTGCGCGGAAATGAACCGCAACGTGCCCTATGTCACCGGACTATTCTGCGAAGAAATTGAAAGGAACAGAACATCTGGCAAAAGTGGTTGCCGACATTCAGTTCTACACTGGAGAGCGAGGAGAATCGTGGCTAATGCTACGTGCGGTGTGTTCTCAGGTTCAGGTGTCGGCACAAAAGGTTATCTGGTTTCCGAATACCGCTTCTATTGCTCAATTTAGAAGGATTATGTTTGGAGATTGTGAAATGGATTCTTTCAGGGATAAAAGCGCCGCACAGCAAGCCATACCCACCCGTTTGAATAAGCCGCGCTCGACCAAATGGCACCGCATGTACTTTTTTCTTGCGGGATTCGACGTACTGGTTGTTGTGCTTAGCGTGCTATTGAATCACCTGATCGTCGATACCTATCACCGCTCCATCAAGGCAAACCAGTCGTGGGTCCAACAGCTGTCGAGCTATTCAACGCTGGGCAGCCTGGCTTCCACAGTCAATGCGCCGGGCAATAATGTGTTCGATACACATAATGTTGAAGCCGAATCGCGGAACATGAATGAAGCCTTGCGCGTCTTCAACGAGCATTTGGCAATGACCAAAAAACAGTTGGAAGCACGGATCGCCAATGAGGCTGAACACAGTGCAGATATCCAGGCCTTTATCCTTGCATTGAAGGATGAGGTGGGTGCCGTTGATGCCGCGATGGTCGAAATGGTGAACGAGGCCTTGCTGATCTTTTCCTACTTCAGGGAAGGGCAGTCGGATAATGCCGGCAAACGCATGGCAACGATGGACAGGAAGTTTTCCCTGTTGCTCGCCTCACTCAGTACCGTGCGTGATCGCGTTGGCCTGGTGCAAAGCAAGCTTCTGGAGGAGGAGCTTGAGTCGGTCGAAGAACTGCGCCGGGTCGAATACGCGATCATGCTGTTCGTGCTACTGATGGTCAGTGCGGCCGTTATCTACGGGGGCAAGATCAGGCGCGAAATGGAGTCGCAGGCAGCCGAAAGGGAAGGTTATCTGGCAGTGCTGCGCGAAAGCGAGAAGCAGGCCCGCCAGCAGGCATCGCTGCTGGACAAGGCCCAGGACGCCATTGTCGTTCACGGGATGGATAACCGCATCCTGTACTGGAACAAAAGTGCCGAGCGTCTCTACGGTCTGTCAAAGGAAGAGGCACTCGGCAAATCGGCACAGGAGTTGATCTACCAGGGTAGCGCCGCTTTCAATGCGGCCACTGACAGCCTGATCGAAACGGGTGACTGGGCGGACGAAGTTACCCTTCGACGCAGGGATGGCTGCACCATCACGTTCGATAGTCATCGAACACTGGTGCGAGACGATGATGGCCAGCCGCAATCCGTTCTGTCGATCAATACTGACATCACCCACCGCAAGACCGCTGAGCAAGAGGTCCAGCGTTTGGCCTTCTACGATCAGTTGACCGGGTTGGCCAACAGGCGGCTCATGTTGGACCGGTTACAGCATCTGCTGGCGGGCAGCCCCCGTAGCCTGCATACGAACGCGATCATTCTCATTGACCTGGATAACTTCAAGGCACTGAACGACACGCTGGGGCATGACAGAGGCGACATGTTGCTGCAGCAAGTTGCTCTGCGCCTTTGCGGCTGCATACGCGAGAGCGACACCGTGGCTCGCCTGGGCGGAGACGAATTCGTCGTCCTGCTGGACGGCCTGAATGAGAATCCTCCAGACGCAGCTATCCAGGCCAAGGCTATTGGCGAAAAAATTCTCG
Source organism: Pseudomonas sp. S2_H10 (assembly GCF_054668285.1). Lineage (NCBI taxonomy): Bacteria > Pseudomonadati > Pseudomonadota > Gammaproteobacteria > Pseudomonadales > Pseudomonadaceae > Pseudomonas > Pseudomonas sp. S2_H10. The sequence continues at coordinate 1,022,420 of NZ_CP162754.1, read as the reverse complement.
ACGCTCTGAACATTTCCTACCAGCTGGATGGATATGAGCACCACAGCACCCCCAGCCTCGGCATTGCGCTGTTCCAGGGGCAGATGAGCACGGTGGACGATATTATGAAGCGCGCTGACCTGGCGATGTATCGCGCGAAGGCGGCGGGCCGCAATACCATGCGCTTCTTCGATCCGCAAATGCAGGCGGTTGCCACGGCACGCGCCAGACTGGAAGTGGACTTGCGCCGAGGCCTGCAGGACCACGAATTCCTTCTTCATTACCAGCCGCAGGTGAATAGTGAGGGCCGTATCATTGGCGCAGAGGCACTGATGAGATGGCAGAATCCCGAGCGCGGAGTCGTGTTTCCAGGAGAGTTCATTCCATTGGCAGAGGAAACGGGGTTGATTCTGCCGTTAGGCCGTTGGGCGCTGCAGGCTGCCTGCACTCAGCTGGTTGCCTGGGCAAAGCATTCGCATACCGCCCGACTGGGTATGGCTGTGAATGTCAGCGCCCGCCAGTTTCACCATCCGGACTTCGTCGAGGAGGTACTGCAAGTACTGAGATGCACGGGGGCCGATCCGAAGAAGTTGAAACTGGAACTGACCGAAGGCCTGCTGGTAGAGGATATGGAAAGTACTGTCGCCAAAATGATCGAGTTGAAATCGATCGGCATAGGTCTTTCGCTGGATGATTTCGGAACCGGCTACTCGTCACTGTCATACCTGAAGAGCCTTCCGCTGGATCAACTCAAGATCGACCAGTCCTTCATCAGGGATGTGCTGGTTGATCCCAACGACGCCGCCATCGCCTGCGCGATTGTGAGCCTGAGCCAGATATTGGGGCTTTCGGTGATTGCAGAAGGTGTGGAGACAGAAGCTCAGCGCACCTTTCTGTTCAAGCATGGCTGCCAGACCTACCAGGGCTTCCTGTTTTCCCCGCCACTGCCAGCCGAACAATTTGAGGCGTATGTTCACGAAAGATCAATGGCGAGCACTGATTTCCAGGACCAAGACTAAATCGCCATAACTTCGCAGGTGCCTGGGAACGTCCGCTTTCGGCTATCAGTGACATTACCGTGTTTGCCCTGCGCTCGCTGCACGCTGCCAGCCTCGTCGTCATTGGGTCGCTTTTTTAGCTTGCTGAAACGTTTCATCAAGTTTATAAAAATGGCACAACTCCAAGAAAGGCTGCTGCCATGACCCCGATCAAACTCTTTGTTGCCTTCAGCGCACTGTCCGGTGCCTCCCACGCCATGGCCTGGGATTACGTTCTGCTCGACACCGACAAAGCCGCGCAGAACTGGCAGATCACCAGCGAGCAACTCGGCATAAAAACCGACAAACCCTTCAGCGTTACCCTGCGCACCTTGCACGGCGGTCGGCAGGAGGGCGTCAGCATCGTCGACATCGATAACGGCACGATGAAACTCTCGGTAGTGCCGACTCGCGGAATGAACGTCTTGCAGGCATCGGTCGGCAATGTGCGCATGGGCTGGGATTCGCCGGTCAAGGAAGTGGTCAATCCGTCCTTCATCGAACTCAATGGTCGCGGTGGTCTGGGTTGGTTGGAAGGTTTCAATGAGCTGGTCACCCGCTGCGGATACGAATGGGTCGGCCACCCCGGCGTCGACAACGGCGAACTGCTGACCCTGCACGGTCGGGCCGCCAACATTCCTGCGAACACAGTCACACTGCACATCGATGAAAAACCACCGTACGCCATCACCCTGCGCGGCGAACTGAAAGAGCAGGCGTTCAAGAAGGTAGACTTCTCCGTCGCGACCGAACTGGTCACCGAATCCGGCAGCGTCGTGTTCGCCCTCAACGACACCCTGACCAACAACGGCGACTATCCGAAGGAATACCAGGCGCTGTATCACAGTAACTTCAGCAACCCGTTCCTGGAGGAGGGCGCTCGTTTCGCCGCGCCGGTGAAACAGGTATCGCCGTTCAACGACAAGGCCAAGGGCGATCTGCCCGACTGGCAAACCTACCGCGCACCGACCAGGGACTACGACGAAACGGTCTACAACGTGGTGCCGTATGCCGATGCCAAGGGCGATACGTTGACCGTGTTGCATAACAAGGCCGGCAGCCTGGGCGTTTCGGTCGGCTTCAATACCCAGACACTGCCCGTGTTTTCCCTGTGGAAAAACACCGATACCCAAGGCCAGGGCTATGTCACGGGGCTGGAGCCGGGGACAAGTTTTTCCTACAACCGCCGTTATCAGCGGCCACTGAACCTGGTGCCAACAATTGGGCCGAAGGAACACAAGCAGTTCCGCATCAGCTACAGCTTGTTGGCGGACAAGGCGGCTGTGGATAAGGCCTTGAAGCAGGTGAGCGAAATTCAGGGTGGGCGGGAGACTGAGGTGCGGCAGACGCCGTTGGTTGATCTGACCAAGGGGTGACACCGGCTGGAGCATTGTCGGCGGATGTTGCAGCCCTCGGCCAAATGTTCGCCTCTGATCCCCTCGGCTTGTTCAAGGTCCGCCAGCGTGCGCGCGACCTTGAGCAGTCGATGGGCTGCTCGCAACGATTTGGTCACTGTCCGCTCCTGGCCGTTTTCTGTCTGTCGCGAAGGGCAGTAACCGACCCAGGCTGTGTGAAAACGTTTTAGAGCGAGTTTGACCGTCAGGATCGCAACGAAAAACGCGATCCTATGCAAATTTCAGAGCGGCTGGACAACCAAACGCTGGCAGATTTTACGTAGAAACGCGGACTTCAAAACGGTGCATGTGTTTTCACACAGCCTGGACCCATAGCTGCCTTTCAGTATCAACTGATTTGGCCGATTGTTGCCTGGTGCCAAGGGTAAAAAAGCCCGCTCAATGGCGGGCTTCGGAATCGGCTTTTCCTATAGCGCGTGGCCCAAACTCTTGCGGAGTTCGACCTCCAGTTTTCGACAAACTTCTGCGATAACGTTTTTCCCGACTGCCGGCCCGGAGTAGCTGTTTACTTCCTCGCGGCATCGTTCGGCGGCCTCTCGGACCTGCGTTATTTCCTTGTCTTGCGATGTGTTGCTGACGTAAAAGCCGAAAGCCAGGCACAACGTGATGGCGATAATGATTCCGATGACGATCTTGCTGTCCAGGCCGATTCTCTTTTCTGACGGTAGTGGCCATCCCGGTGGGATGCGTATTTTTTGCCCGAGGTCAGATTTGCAGTGTTTGCAGATGATGGCTTCAGCCATGATGACTTCCGCGCAATATGGGCAACTCTTTTTTCCAGCCTCCACAGATGAAACTCCTTTTTCAAAACAGGATTCTATCATTGGGCCTGAGGGGCGTTGAGGGAAGCGTCGCTGTTTTCCACCAAGAGATCTTCTGGGCTCGCAATGTAACGCCAGCCTGAATCGCTCCCAATCTGTCTGGCAAAACAAAATCCGATATTGAATGAGTGCTTCTGGCCGATTGCTGCCCGTCACGAGGGGCAGCAGTCGACCCATAGCTGTCGTTCACCAGCGGAAAACTGCTCCGCAACGGACTTCTGAAAATAGCTCGGCGGAGAAATCAAAAACCTTCATCAGATCGTCGAGGTTTCAAGCGTATCGGCTTCATTGAACAGTTCGCGCATCACCACCACGAACGCTTCAGCCGGGCGGGATGGGTTCTGGGTTTGCGACGAGGCGATCACGACTCGTTGCGGTGGGATGCTAGCGTCAAATGGGCGACACACGATGGGTCGCCCGTCATAGCTCAAGTCTCCAGCGGGTCGAGTGACGAGAATCGACACTCCGTGCCCATGTGCCACGAGTGAGCGCACCATTTCCACCGAGCGCAACTCCATAATGACATTGGGCTCTACACCGCCCGAGCGGAACAGTGACAGGAAATAGTCGCGACTGTGAGGCAGGTCTAGAAGGATGAAGGGCTCGGTTTGCAAATCCTGAATACACAAGCTGGCTTTTGCTGTCAGATGATGCCCTTCGGGCAGCAGCACATAAGGTGATTGCAGTCCCACCGCCTGTAGCTTGACCTTACGAGCCAGGTTCATGTCATAGATCAGCGCTAAATCAAGGGTGCCGCGCTCCACCCGTTCGATCAGTTCCTCGGTGTCACCTTCGACAATGGCGACTCGTACCTCAGGAAAACGCTGCTTGAAGCGCTCGACCATGGTGGGGACATGTCGCGCGCCCAACGTTGCAAAGCAACCCACCGAAAGGTCCCCCACCACGCTATCAGTCTCCTTGGCAGAGAGCTGCGCGGCACTTTGCAGTAGCTGCCTTGCTTGCTGATAACGGCGGGTTCCGGCGGAGCTGAGTTCGATCCCTTTCCCTGGAATCCTCACGAACAAGCGCTCATCCCATAAGGCTTCCAACTCCGCAATCGCGTTTGATATCGAGGGTTGGGACACACTCAGCGACTTCGCCGCATTGACAGTACTTCGACATTGGGCCGCTGCTACAAAATATTCGATTTGCCGAAGGCTGAAGTGAATCATTATTTTTAATTCGCTGTATCAACAGTGCATATTTTTAATTATATACCCCGCCGCTTAACCTCAGTCCATCCACAGCCTGTGTCCTTCCAAAAAACGCGCTGATCTGGCGCAGATGCTGCTCTAACAATATCGAGGATTCGCCCATGGCTCGTTCAACTGCGCCTGTTGCACCGAGGTCGGTAATTGAAACCCGCTCCATCGATTACATACCGGAAAACGAGCGCCATGGCAGCGTATTCGGTCAGTTCACACTGTGGCTGGGTGTGAACCTGAACATCACGGCCATCGTCACCGGGGCTTTGGCGGTGGTGCTGGGAGGCGATGTATTCTGGTCGTTGATTGGCCTTCTGATAGGCCAAGTACTTGGCAGCATCGTCATGGGCCTGCAAGCCGCCCAGGGGCCGGCGATTGGCCTGCCACAGATGATCCGCAGTCGCGTGCAGTTCGGTGTCTATGGTGCGGTCATTCCGCTTGTACTGGTGAGTTTGTTGTACGTGGGGTTCTCGGCGGGCGGCACGTTGCTGGCCGGTCAATCGGTGGCGAAAGTGCTATCGATCGCGGACTGGCAGGGCATCATTCTGTTCGGCCTGGTAACCCTGTTGTTGGCGACCCTTGGGTATCGCACCATCCACTCCATCGCCAAAGTAGCCAGCGTGGTGGGCGTCGTTGCCTTTATCTACATGTTCGGTGCGTTGCTGGCCCGGCACGATATCCATGCGCTGCTCGACAATCGTCACTTCGTCGCTGCCAACTTCGTGTTTTCGATCTCGTTGGCAGCCGCCTGGCAGATTTCGTATGGGCCATACGTAGCGGACTACTCCCGATATTTGCCCAGTCAGACGTCCAAGTTGAAGATCTTTCTGGCTGCATCGCTGGGCACAGTACTGGGATCACAGGCCGCCATGACCTTCGGTGTGTTTGCCGCAGCCCTCGCCGGAACCGCCTTCTCGGGCCATGAGGTAGAGTTTGTCGTCAGCCTGGGCTCGACGGGTGTGTTGGCCACGATCCTGTATCTGGTGGTCGGCTTCGGCAAGATCACCATGATGACCCTCAACGCTTACAGCAGCTACATGTCCAGCGCGACCATTGTCAGCGCGTTCTGCGGCGTCAGCAAAGTGTCTCTGGCCCATCGCTTCATCTATGTGCTGGGAATGGTGTCCGTTGCAGTGCTGATTGCCCTGGCCGGTTCCCACAGCTTTATCAGTGCGTTTTCTTCCTTCCTCATTTTTCTCCTGGCGTTCATCACCCCCTGGAGCGCTATCAGCCTGGCCGACGTGTTCTTCGTCAACGGCACGCGCTATGACCTGGCAGCTCTCAATGATCCCGCTGGCCGCTATGGCCGTTGGAACTGGCCGGTTATTGCCACCTACTGCTGTGGGGTGCTGATGGAGTTGCCGTTCATTTCCAGCGGTTTCTACACCGGACCGGTCGCCCGTGCGCTGAACTATGCAGATGTTTCCTGGGTGGTCGGCCTGCTGGGTACCGGAATGCTTTATTGCCTGGTCAGTCGGCGAATGGCCGCCAGGGTGCCACCGTCCCTGACGCCTGCTCTCGACAGCAAAGCCTAACTGGATTGCCAATCCAATCAGCCTTCACTCCACTCTCAGGTAGTCTTTTCATGACATCGGATGAATCCCGCTTCGCACTCGAAAACTTGCCCGGCGACCCATACGCAATGCTGTTGCACTGCGCGAACCGCTGGCCGGACAAGGAGGCGCTCGTATTTGACTCCATACCTCAGCGGCTGACCTTCAGCCAATGGTTGCTTGCTTCCCAGACACTGGCCTGTGCCTTGCGGCGGCGCGGGATTCAACCCGGCAGCTCGGTGGCATTGTGGGCGGAAAACAGAATCGAATGGCCAATCGCGCAGGTCGCCATCGCTGCCATTGGTGCGGTGCTGGTGCCGGTTAATACGCACTTTCGCGAGGACGACCTCCTGCATGTGCTGGACCACAGTCAGTCGGTGGCGATCTTGCTTTCCGCGCGCTTTCGCTCCAGTGACTATCTGTCCATGACACTGGACACTCGTAACCGGTTACCCCTTCTGCGCGACGTGATTTGCTTCGACGGACCTGAGCTTCACGCTGAGAATTGCTGGAGTTACACAGCACTGATGAGCGAAGGACCGCAGCTGCCATTTCAGGCGTGGCCCTGGTCGCCTCGCGAGCTGGCCAGCATCCAGTACACCTCCGGCACCACAGGGCGGCCAAAGGGCGCTGAACTGTGCTTCGAAGGCATGTTGATGAATGCACGAGGCACCGTTGCGCGGCTGGCCGTTACCGCCGAGGATCGCTGGACTTCCATCATTCCGCTATTCCACTGCGCGGGCTGCATTATGAATGTGCTCTCAGCGCTGGCCGCAGGGGCTACGTATGTGGGGGTCAGTGCCTTCGATGCCGAGCGAATGTTGCACCTCGTGGAGGCCGAGCGCTGTACGCTGCTGACGGGCGTTCCCACCTCTTATCTGGCCATGCTGGAGCACCCGCGACGAACACAGTACGACCTTGGCTCGTTGCGGGCGGGTACTTGCGGTGGTGCCGATTGCGACCCAGCTTTGCTCGAACGCTGCGCGTCTGCGTTCCCGATTCCAGGCCTGGTGCAGGTGTACGGCCAGACCGAAGCCAGCACCCTTATCGCTTTAGACAGTTGCGAGAGTGCGCAGCGATTCACCACCGCCGGCATGCCATTGCCAGGCATGCAGGTGCGCGTGTGTGATCCGGACAACGGCCAGGTGCTGGCCTGCGGTGAGACCGGGCAGGTTCAGGTGCGCGGGCCCATGGTGATGCTCGGTTATCATCGTGACCCGCTGGAGACTGCTCGTTGTATCGACCTCGATGGCTGGATGCAGACGGGGGATCTCGGACGCGTTACCGCCGATGGCCGAGTGGAACTTGTGGGAGGACGGTTACGCGACATGATCATCCGCGGTGGCGAGAACATCTACCCGGTGGAGGTGGAGAACCTGCTACGCGGCCACCCGGCGATCACCGAAATCGCTGTATTTGCCATGCCGGATCCTTTCTACGGCGAAGTGGTCGCCGCGGCGGTCGAGTTGGGTGGGGCGCTCTCCGCTGCGCAGGTGAAGCAAGCGTGTGCCGGAAAAATCGCTGGGTTCAAGCATCCATCCAGGGTGTTCAAGGTCTGCCAATGGCCCATGACGTCCAGTGGAAAAATACTCAAGCGCGAGCTGAAAGCCCAAGCCATGGCGATGCAGCTGGAGGAATTGCCATGAGCACACCGATCATCGGCCACCGGCATCACTGCGCATTCGTACCAGGGCTTCAACAGACGGCTGCCGCCATCGGTAATGCCGGGGTGCAGGTGGTATCTACGCCGGCACTTATTGCTCTGCTGGAGGAAACGGCGGGCAGTGGCGTTCAGGCTTTCTGCGTTCCGGGATGGGGCACGGTTGGCACTAAAGTGGATATTGCGCATTTGAGCCCGGCCTGGCCGGGCATTGAGGTCCAGTGCGAAGCCGTGCTGGAGTCGACCAAGGGCCGCACGTTGAGTTTCGCGGTGAGCGCGAGCCAACAAGGGCGGTTAGTGATGCGCGGCCATCACGAACGAGTGAGGGTCGACCTCAACCGCTTCTCCATACCGCAACCGATCAGCGCGGGCGAGCCAATTGAGTTTTTTTTCGATTTTCACAGTCCATGGTGTTACCTGGCTATGCCGCGCTTGCGAGAAATCGCCGCTGCCCATGGTCGAGCGATTCATTGGCGGCCTATGCACTTGGCTAACCTGATCGATCACATCGGGGGGCGGCGACCACTGGAAGCATCGCCAGCATTTGTGCGGTGGTTTCAGCAGGATTTGCAGGATTGGGCTCGACTGAGACGCTTGACGCTAAGCTACCACCCTCAGTTTCCATTGCGGCCTTCCCGAGCTTTGCGTTGCAGCTTGTATGCAATCGAGAAGGGAAAGGGCGTGGAGTTCATCTTCAACGTGATGCGAGCTTACTGGAGTGAAAACCGGGATATCAGCGACCTGGAGATCCTCGGCGATCTGGCGATTGCAGCAGGCCTGGACCGAAGTGCAACTATTCAAGCTGCTTCCGATGAGCGATTCAAACTGGCACTGGAGGCTAACAACGATCAAGCCGTGCAGGTAGGCGTTTTCGGTGCTCCGACCTTCATCGCCGATTCGAAGCTGTTCTGGGGCAATGATCGGCTGGAAATGATGGGAGATTATCTAGCCCAGAGTAACGGTCAGAACAATTAGTCCCTGGCGATGGAGGAGCGTTGAATCAGGCTTAAAGAGTGAGAAGGTTTCTGTATTGCTTCATTTGACGAACCGCTCCTCAATTCATACCCGGGAGCAAGTCGACTGACTGCTTATGGCCGATTGCTGCCTGTCGCGACGGGTAGGCACGGGAAATTTCAGAACCATCCAGTTCAGTCGAGCGGCAGCGATATGGTTAATTTCGTTCCTTTGTCTGGTGCGCTGTCGATCGTGAATTCCCCGCCCAGCATGCTGATGCGTTCCTTCATTCCCACCAGCCCGAACGAGTTCGATTTTTTGCGATCGGTCATGCCGACGCCATTGTCCTTGATCTGCAGGTAAAGCCGGCGACCCTCCCTGGAGAGCTCGATATGCACTTGTGTCGCTTGCGCGTGACGAGCGATATTCGACAGCGATTCCTGGACGATGCGGAACAGTGTGGTGGCGGACTTTTCATGCAGGTCGCAGCGAAAGTTTTCGTCTTTTGCCGACATCGTGCAATCGATCGCGCTGCGCTGCCGGAACTCTTCAAGTTGCCATTCGATCGCTGCCTGCAAGCCCAGGTCGAGTACCGGCGGGCGAAGATCATTGATGATACTGCGGACACTGCGGATGGCAGTATCGAGGTGATTCAGGGCATCGCTGACCTTTTCGTTGAGCCTGGGGTGCCGGGTAACGGTACGCGCCTGCAGCATGGAGACATCGATGCGCAACGCCAGCAGACTCTGTCCCAGCTCGTCATGGATGTCGCGGGCGATGCGTTTTCGCTCTTCTTCCTTGATGTGCTCCTGATAGGACGCCAGTTCGCGCAGCTGCCGCTTCGATTGCAGCAATTCTTCGGTCTGCATCGTCAGTGTGCGCTGCAAGTAGAACAGGTCGACAAACACCTGGATCTTGGCGCGAAGCACCTCGGCCACGATCGGCGAGAAGATGTAATCCACGGCCCCGGACGTATAACCGCGAAAACGCTCGGAATCCGTGTCGGCCTCCGCCGTGACGAAGATAATGGGCGTGTGGGCCGACTTCGGGCGGCCGTGAATGAGTGAGGCGGTTTCAAAACCGTCCATCACCGGCATTTTCACGTCGAGCAGGATCACCGCGAAGTCACGCTGCAGCAGCAGACGCAGCGCCTCGCGTCCGGATGTCGCCGTGGCAATGTCCAGGCCCATGTCGGCAATCACCGCGGCGAGCGCCGTGAGCTTGGCGGGATTGTCATCGACCAGCAACACCGACGCTGGCACGCCATCAGGCGGGAGAGGGTGCCGCGCCTGGGCGCTCTCATTGAATACCGGGGGTTCCTGCTGCATATTTTTTTGCCGTTTCGTCATCGATAGAGCCATTTGCGCATCAGTGACAGCAGCTGGTCGGTATCCACCGGCTTGCTGACATAGTCCGAGGCGCCTGCCTCGATGCACTTTTCACGGTCACCCATCATCGCCTTGGCCGTCAGCGCAATCATGGGCAGGGTTTCAAATCGCTTGAACGTACGGATCTGGCGCATGGTTTCAAAGCCATCCATCTCCGGCATCATGATGTCCATCAGCACGATGTCGGTGTCGGGCTGCTGCTGCAGCAGTTCGATGGCGGTTCGACCGTTCTCGGCCGTGGCCACCTGCATTTTGTAGCGTTCCAGCACGCTGGTCAGGGCAAAGATATTGCGCACGTCATCGTCGACCACCAGGGCCGTTTTACCTTCGAGACTGTCCGAACCTTCATAGAGTTTTTCCAGCATCCTGCGCTGGGTCGGCGGCAGCCTGTCGATGACGCGGTGTAGAAACAGTGCAGTTTCGTCGAGTATGCGCTCGGGTGACTGAACCGCCTTGATGACGCCTTTGCCGAGCAATGTCCTGAAGCGCTCCTGTTGGGCCTTGGTCAGTGTCTCTGCGCCATAGACGACAATCGGCAACTCACGCATGGCGGGGTCTTGCAACAACACCTCGAGAAATTTGAGGCCGGATGCGTCGGGCAGTTCGAGATTGATTGCCATGCAGTCGCAGCGTTTTTTTGCCAGTTTCTTCAAGGCTGACGCGCCGCTGGCGGTCGTTTCGATCTTCACGTCGGAGTTGCCGAGCAGATCGAGGATGCGCGCGCGGCTGCCGTCGTCGCCATCGATGAGCAGCAGGTTCCTGCTCTTGCGTCGGGCGAACTTCACGATGCCGACCAGCGCATTTTCGATCTCGTCGGCGGTGACTGGCTTGAGCAGACAGTCGAAAGCGCCATAGCGCAGCCCGCGTGTGTGGTCGTCAGCGCTCGAGATGATCTGGACCGGGATGTGCCGCGTGGCGAAATTGCGCTTCAACTGCTCGAGCAGCGCCCAGCCATCGATGTCCGTCAGGCCCGGGTCCAGCGTGATCGCGACGGGTTTGAAGCGCTCGACAAGCGCCTGCGCCTGCGCGCCACGGGTCGTGACGATAGCCTTGAACCCCTTCTGGTGCGCGGCTTCGAGCAGAATGCCGGCGAATCGGGCGTCGCCCTCGAGCATCAGCAGCACCTGGTCCCGGGGTTGGACAGACTCGCGGTCGTCCAGTATCTGTGCCGACGGGCTCGAGACGAGGTCGCGCCTGACTTGGCCGGGTACTGCCTCTGTCGTCGATTCGTCCAGCGTCTGATGCTGGGCATCCTCGATACGCAAGGGCACGTACAGCGCGAACGTACTGCCCTTGCCGATCTCACCGGAAAGCAGCCGCAGCTCGCCGCCCAGCCGGTGTGCGAGCTCGCGGCTGATCGACAGGCCGAGGCCGGTGCCGCCGTATTTTCGTGAAGTGCCGGTATCGGCTTGCTGGAACGCTTCGAAGATGAGCTTCTGCTTGCTGGCGGATACGCCAATGCCGGTATCGGTGACCACGAAGGCGATGACTGCATCGGCACGATTGAGCTCGCTGTTGTCCACGCTCCACCCGGACACAGCGGGTTCGATGCGGATCTTCACGCTGCCTTGCTCAGTGAACTTGAAGGCGTTGGACAGCAGGTTCTTGACCACCTGCAGCAGGCGTTTTTCGTCGGTCCGGATGACGGGGGGCAGGGCAGGCGCCAGTTCAATCGTGAAGGTCAGGCCACGGCTTTCGGCGACCGGCCGGAAGGTCCGTTCGATCTGCTCGTGCAGGTCGGCGAACCGCGCTTCATTGAGGTCCAGTGTGACCGTGCCCGACTCGATCTTGGACAGATAGAGAATCTCGTCGATCAGCTCCAGCAGGTCTTTACCCGCGCTACGGATGGTCTTGGCATATTCGACCTGCCTGGGCGTGAGATTGTGTTCCGCGTTGTCGCTGAGCTGCCGGGCGAGGATCAGCAAGCTGTTCAAGGGCGTTCTGAGCTCGTGGGACATGCTGGAGAGGAATTCGGACTTGTACTTCGAGGTCAGCGTCAGCTGCTCGGCCTTCTCCTCCAGGGACAGCTTGGTGATTTCGACTTCGCGGTTCTTGCGTTCGACTTCGGCTTTCTGCTCCGCCAGCAGTCCAGCCTTGTCCCCCAGTTCTTCGTTGGTCTGGCGCAATTCCTCTTGTTGCTTTTGCAGTTCCTGAGCCAGCGATTGCGACTGCTTGAGCAGTTCCTCGGTGCGCATATTGGCTTCGATCGTGTTGAGCACGATACCGATCGACTCGGCAAGCTGATCGAGGAAGGTCTGATGAATGATGCTGAAGCGCGTGAACGAAGCCATTTCGACGACGGCCTTGACCTTGTTCTCGAACAGGATCGGCAACACGATGATATTCAGCGGGGCGGCCGCACCCAGTCCGGATGAAATCGCCACGTAATCGGCGGGTACATCGGTCAGCAGGATGCGCCGCTTCTCGTAGGCGCATTGCCCGACCAGGCCTTCGCCGAGCCGCCACTCATCGTTCACATTGATGTTGCCCTTGTACGCATAAGCGGACAGCAGGATGAGTTTCGCAGGATCGGGCGGGCTCTCGTTCATCATGTAGAACACACCGTGCTGGGCGTTGATCAGCGGCGCCAGTTCAGACAGCACCATCTTGGAGACCGCCGCCAGATCGCGCTGGCCCTGCAGCAGACGGTTGAATTTCGCGAGATTGCTCTTGAGCCAGTCCTGCTCGGCGTTTTGCCGCGTGGTTTCGCGCAGGTTGCGGATCATCTCGTTGACGTTGTCCTTCAGTTCCGCCACTTCGCCCTTTGCTTCCACCTCCACGTAGCGAGTCAGGTCGCCCTTGGTCACGGCCGTCGCCACGTCGGCGATTGCGCGCACCTGGTTGGTCAGGTTGGCCGCCAGACCGTTCACGTTGTCGGTCAGGTCGCGCCAGGTGCCGGCAGCACCCGGCACGTTCGCCTGGCCCCCCAGCTTGCCCTCGACGCCCACTTCACGCGCCACCGAGGTCACCTGGTCGGAGAACAGCGCCAGCGTATCGGTCATGCCGTTGATGGTGTCGGCCAGTTCGGCGATTTCGCCCTTGGCTTCCAGGGTCAGTTTCTTCTTCATGTCACCGTTGGCGACGGCGGTCACCACTTTGGCGATGCCGCGCACCTGGCTGGTCAGGTTGGCCGCCATGAAGTTCACGTTTTCGGTCAGGTCCCTCCAGGTGCCGGACACGCCTTGCACCTGAGCCTGTCCGCCGAGCTTGCCTTCGGTGCCGACTTCACGGGCCACCCGCGTCACTTCGGCGGCAAAGCTGTTGAGCTGGTCGACCATGGTGTTGATGGTGTTTTTCAGCTCCATGATTTCGCCCTTGGCTTCCACGGTGATCTTGCGCCCCAGGTCGCCTTTGGCCACCGCCGTGGTCACGTCGGCGATGTTGCGCACCTGATTGGTCAGGTTGGCCGCCATGCTGTTGACCGAGTCGGTCAGGTCTTTCCAGGTGCCAGCGACGCCCGTCACCCTGGCCTGGCCGCCGAGCTTGCCGTCAGTCCCCACTTCGCGAGCCATGCGCGTCACTTCGTCGGCGAAGGTCGAGAGTTGGTCGACCATGGTGTTGATGGTTTCCTTGAGTTGCAGAATTTCACCTCGCGCTTCGGCGGTGATCTTGCGTGACAGGTCACCGTTGGCCACCGCCGTGGTCACGTCGGCAATGTTGCGCACCTGGGTGGTCAGGTTGGCCGCCATGCCGTTGACCGAGTTGGTCAAGTCCTTCCAGGTGCCGGACACGCCGGTGACTTCGGCCTGTCCGCCCAGTTTGCCTTCGGTACCGACCTCCAGCGCGACGCGGGTCACCTCCGAGGCGAAGCTGGAGAGCTGGTCGACCATGGTGTTGATGGTGTTTTTCAGTTCGAGAATCTCGCCCTTGGCTTCAACGGTGATTTTCTTGCCGAGGTCGCCGCGCGCCACCGCTGTCGTCACCTGTGCGAGGTTGCGCACCTGGGTGGTCAGGTTGGCCGCCATGCCGTTGACCGATTCGGTCAGGTCGCGCCAGGTGCCTGATACGCCGCGCACTTCCGCCTGACCGCCCAACTTGCCTTCGGTACCGACTTCCAGCGCCACGCGGGTCACCTCCGCCGCGAAACTCGAGAGCTGGCCGACCATGGTGTTGATGGTGTTTTTCAGCTCGAGAATCTCACCCCTGACTTCGACGGTAATCGTCTTGCCCAGGTCGCCCTTGGCCACCGCGGTCGTCACGTAAGCGATGTTGCGCATCTGGGTGGTCAGGTTGGCGGCCATGTCGTTGACGGAGTCGGTCAGGTCCTTCCAGGTGCCGGACACGCCTTTGACATTGGCCTGCCCACCGAGAATCCCTTCAGTGCCGACTTCGCGCGCCACGCGGGTGACCTCCGAAGCGAAGGAGCCCAGGCGAGTCACCATGGTATTGACGATTTTGGCGGATTTGAGGAACTGGCCCCGCAGTCTCAGGCCGTCGAGCACCGGTGGTACCTGCTGGCTCAGATTGCCCTCGGCAACCGAACCGATGACCCGAATCATCTCGGTCATCGGGCTGATGAGGTCGCTGGTGAGTGCGTTGCTCGAGTTGACGATCTTTTGCCATGAGCCTTTCATCATCGGCAATTGGATACGCTCATCGACCATGCCCTGCTTGCCGATCAGTCGCGCCACGCGTTCGAATTCGGTGGCGGTGTCGGCCGCCATGTCGAAGATCTCGTTGAGCGTGTCGGCGATCTTGCCCGGCATGCCGGTCCAGTCCTGCGGCATGCGCGTGGTGAAATCACCATTGCGCAACGCCTTCAGCGCTGCCAGCAAGGTCTTCATGTCGAAAGCTTCGGTCGGTGTCGTCACTGTGGCCATGTCGATGTCCAGTCAGGATGGATGCCACGCGCAAGGCGTCATGCAGGAGCCGGCATTGCAGTATTGACCATGCCGAGTACCGAACGTTGGCTTACGAAATACTAGCAAGGTTGGCGCAATGCCCCGGATTCCGGGGAAATTGGCCGGGAGCAGGCCGTTGCGACAAAGGTGCAAGCGTGCTCTGCGCCTGCTAACGTGGGCATGCACAAGTGCGCCAGGGCCCTGCGGGTGCGAATGGGAAATACCAATGATTGACCACAAAACCAGAGTCTTGCTGGTGGATGATCACAGCATCGTGCGCAGCGGCGTGCGCCGCATGCTGGAGACTGCCGGCGAGATCGACGTGACGGGTGAGGCCGAGACGGCACAGGACGCAATGCTCCTGGTCCGGGAGCAGGATTTCGACGTGGCGCTGGTCGATATCCAGCTTCCCGACAAGTCCGGCCTCGAACTCCTCAAGCTCATGCGAGCGCACAAGCCCAAGCTGGCGATTCTGATGTTGAGCATGCATTCGGTCGAGGCCTATGCGTTACGCGCAATCAAGCAGGGCGCAGCGGGCTATCTGACCAAGGACATTTCCGCAGCGACCCTGGTGGCGGCGGTGCGCAAGGTGGCCTCGGGCGGCAAGCACGTCAGTCCCGAGCTTGCGGAGAAACTGGTCAACGCAATCGGCGGAGGCGACGCGGCCCCCCACGAAGCGCTATCGGACCGGGAGCTAGAAGTACTGAAGCTTCTCGCTTCGGGTGAGAGGATCGTGCGCATCGCGCAGATATTGCACTTGAGCCCGAGTACCGTGACGACGTACCGGGCACGTATCCTGGAAAAAACAGGGATGGACAGCAATGCGAAACTGGCCCGTTATGCACTCGAAAACGGCCTGTTGACTTAAACATTCTTCACTCTCTGCGGTAAGCGTGTAGTGGAATCACTACAAGCGCCTGGCCGATAACGCCACAAGGAAGTCCTGCTAACGTCGATAGCGCTGGCCGTTGCAATCAAGCATATTTACCCCTCGGTTTAATCATGCAGTTCGCCAACACTGATGTTGAATCAGGGTTCTAACTGAAGGGAGCCATGATGATAGGTTATTGGTTATGCGCATTGCTGTGGGGCGTAGTGCTGCTGGAAGAGATCCAGCGCATGCCCCTTCAGGAATGGAAAGACGAGGGTTTGAAAAAGGTTCTGCTGTTGCGCCGGACCAGGAACCGGACCGGCTACTTCATGGCGTTGATCGCGGGCGCGATGTGCCTCTACAGCGAAATCCTGGTGACACCGGCCGATCAGAACATTCTCAGTCCGGAGCTGATACTTGCCGTAGTTGGGTTGCTATGGGGCGTTTATCTTTCGGTAGTCTGCATGAAGGGCAAGCGATAGTCGCCGGTCTGCATGTCGGCTGGGGGATAGCTGAACGTCCTTGTTCAAGCTCAAGCTGACTTCACCATCCAGCCAGGGCGGCGTTTCCTGTAGTCCTGGTGCCGTGGCCCATGCGCGCTTCGGTGTCTCGGTCCTTGGCCCAGGCGGTGAGCAGTACCATCGCGCCAAATCCACCGACGATGAGTACCGGGTAGGCTGCCAGCAACTCGACCAGCGAGTACTTCCAGGCCAGCGGACGACCGACACCAAGCATGGCGGCATAGAACCACGACACGCCAGAGAGTGCGCCGGAGAACAGCGCGAGCATGCGCAGGGTGAAGGAAAGTTTGAGTAACGAACCGGCTTTTTTTAGTGCCGGCAATACCGCGCTATGCAGCAGGTAGCCGTTAAAGGTCAACAGCACAACGATGCCGATTTTTGCTTGCAGTTTTGGATTGAGGAAATATTCCATCCCTTTGCCGGCATAATCGATTCCGACAATACCAATGCCGGTAATCCAAAGGGCTACAAGTGCGAGCACTACGGTTTTTTGCAGGCTTTCCATGTGTGCGTCATCGTGGTGACCCGACACATCCCCTTTAAGGAGTTGTTTGACCATTGCAACGTCACTGGTCAATACAAGCCCGATTGCCACACAGCAGGCGATAAGATGGAAATATACAACGCCCAAACGCGTATATTCCACGGTGGACGCAGAGAACATACTTAGATCCATGGTTACCTCTTGGCTTCAATAGTGAATCAACGTGGCTGTCGATACGGCTTTATTGGAAGTTGCCGTTGCTGACTGCCATTTAGATCCAGCAATTGTTATCAATTAATCTTGCGGCATTTACGCCATCAAGATAATGGTGGGTTTCGCGAATGAACTTTCAGTCATTCGATCATGTCCATTTTTCAGGTAACAAAAAACATCATCCGCACTGAGTGCCTATGAGGTTTAACTTCCGCTTCTGGGGTGGGCGGCGAGGCCCGGAGTTCGATCGACTGGTTGATCAGGCAATGCTGGTTGGGTCGGCGGTGCTGCCACCCCATTCGAGGAAACGGATCTTGTGGACTTCGCCCTCGCTGTCTTCGTAGACCAGGGTCACCGGTACCACGCCGGTCTTGTCGGATGTATCGGTGCGCTGCAGCACCCGTTTCACATCGATGTCCATTCCGTAGTGGTATTCAACGGCTGAGATATGCGCGCCGGGTTCCATCAGGCTGTTCTGGTCGAAGACGCTGGGTGCGAGACTGGAAATTACTGCACTGACAATCGTGGTCATGCTCATAAGACTGTACCTCCACTGCGTTTGCTTGACATGGACTTAATGTGACACGTCGTTAAAGTGAAGTTCACTTGACAACGACGAACGTGCCCTCCTGAAAAGCCTGTAGTGGCTGTAAACTCCCGGCAATTCCCCGCGCTTGACGCCTCTTGACCATTCGTCCTTTAACCCCCGTATTTGTTGGTCAAAGTCCCTTTTTGGAAGAGGTCATGACATGTCATGACGGATTTTTACCCAGGAAGAAGTGTCAGGTACTGGACGATTTCTGACAGTGAAGAAGGACCCGGATCGATCACTTCAGCACTCAGACAATGCAATCGGCAGCACCCGATGGCGCTCGCAAACCACATCACCAATGCGGTGCTCCAAGAGCGCGTGCGGATGCAATCAATCGCATGGGACTGCGGTTGCAGGGTGACGCCTATCACCATGCCGGGTTACTCGAAAGGGGGAGTGACCGGAAGACTTGTCGCCGTCCATGCATAAAACCTGCGCCTGAGCGCCTGCGAATCACTAGAATGGAGCGACCGAAAAAAACAAGAATCAGTGGATTTAAGCCCCTTGAAAATTCAGCCTCTTCCGCCGCTCAACAGTTTGATTGCCTTTGAGGCTGCAGCCCGCCACTTGAGTTTTACCTTTGCCGCCAAAGAGCTGAATGTCACCCAGGGCGCAATCAGTCGCCAGGTGCGATTGCTCGAGGATTATCTCGGCAAAACCTTGTTCGAAAGGACAACCCGGACCATCAACCTGACGCCGACCGGGGCCCAGTACCACGAAACGGTTCGCGACTGTCTGCAGAGCCTGGCTCGCTCCACGGGGGAGATTCGGCAATGGCGCGGGGATCAGCAGGTGACCGTTGCCACCAGCACGGCAATGGCCTCGCTCTGGCTCCTGCCCAAGGTTGCCGAGTTTCAACGTCAGCATGAGGAGATCGATCTGCGGATCATTGCGATCGATCATGTGAAGGACTACGCCAGGCTCGATTGCGACCTGGCGCTGTATTACTGCGGTGCACCCCCTAAAGGCCTGGACGTGACACCCTTGTTCTCGGAAGAGATTTTCATGGTGTGCAGTCCGTCCTACCTGGCCACACATCCCCAGCTTTCAACCCTCGAGGGGCTGTCGTCCTGTACCTGGCTGTGGCTCGAGGATTCGCAGCGGGACTGGATCGGCTGGCCGGAGTGGTTCAAGCGTCTGGAGCAGACACCGGTTGCGCCCAGACACCGGATCAACATCAACAGCTACAGCATGCTGATCCAGTCGGCCATCAGCGGGCAGGGCGTTGCGCTGGCCTGGAACAATCTGGTCGATGATCCGCTGAGCACGGGAGGGCTGGTACGGCCGAACGATATCGTGCTGCAGACAAACGCCAAGTTCTGCCTGCTCGAGCCTCTCAGTACACGCGGCCCGCGACAAAGCGTGAAGCTGTTTCGTGACTGGCTGATGGGGCTGCCTTCCATCCAGGGATAAAGGGTCGTCCTGAAATGAACAAAGCCGTCAGCTTGCACTGACGGCTTTTTATTTGGCAGCGTGTCTGGCTGGTGTCAGCCGGCTTTTCGAGCGGTCAGCAATGAATCCGCAGCCCCGCCCAGAATGGAACCACCCAGTGGCGAGACACTCTCGTGGGCTTGCTCCTGAACCGGCAGGCGGCCAGCCGGCGGCGGGTGCGGCAAGGCGCCGAATGGCTCTTCACGCAGGCTGCGAATCAGCGTGTAGCTCATGATCGTCATCAGAATCGCGATAGGCAGGCCCGCGGCGATACTCGCCATCTGAATGGCCTTGAGCCCGCCAGCCAGGAGCAGCCCCGCCGCCACGCCACCTTCGAGAATGCACCAGAGCAATCTGATCCAGTTCGGCGGATTGGTACTGCCCATCGCATTCAATGTGCAGAGCACCTGGGTGCCCGCGTCGGCGGTGGTAACGAAGTGAACGGCGAGCAGCAGGCAGACGAAAATCGAAAGCGCGCCACCGATCAACGGCCCGTCGAGTTTGCCGAGCAGGGTGAACATCGCCGCCGTGGGTTCTTTCTTGGTCGCAAGCAGAATGGTGCCGCCTTCGAACGTGGCCTTTTCCGTGACCTGTTCGGTACTGGCGGCGGCCTGCTGGTACTGCTGGCGCTCGGTTTGCTCGCTCTTCAACGCGGCACCACCGAAGACCGACATCCACAGGATGGTGACCATCGTGGGGACCACCAGGGCACCTACGATCAGCTCGCGAATGGTCCGCCCCTTGGAGATCCGTGCGATGAACAGGCCAACGAACGGCCCCCAGGTCATCCACCACGGCCAGTAGAACGCCGTCCACCAGTTTTGCCATTGAGTGTCTTTCTGCGTGTCCATCCACAGGCTCAAGCCGACCAGGTTTTGCACGTAGTCCCCGGTCGACTCGAACATCAGGTTGAGGATGTAGCGCGTCGGACCCACCAGCAGAACCACCAGCATCAACAGGATCGACATGTACATGTTGAGCGTCGATATCCGCTTCATTCCTTTGGAGAGGCCGGCCAGGAGTGAAATGGAGGCGATGATGGTGACGACCAGGATGATCGACAGCTGCAGCCCGACACTGACGGGCAGGCCAAAGACCTGGTGAAGGCCGGTGTTGATCTGCGCAACGCCAAGGCCAAGCGATTGGGAGACACCGAATGCGGTGATCGCCACGCCCATGATGTCCACGACATGACCGATCCAACCGTAGATCCGGTCGCCAATCAGCGGGTAGAGCAGGGACCGCAGCGCCAGGGGCAAGCCTTTGCGATAGGCAAAGTAAGCCAGGCTCAAGCCGATCAAGGTGAAAATCGCCCAGGGATGCAGGCCCCAATGGAACAGGGTGATGCGCATGGCCATGCTCGCGGCTTCATCCGTCAGCCCCTTGGAGAACGGGTTGTCGGCGTAATGCAGCATGGGCTCGGCGACCGACCAAAAAATCAGGCCGATGCCCATGCCGGCACTGAACAACATGGCAATCCAGGAGCCAAAACTGAACTCGGGTTGATCGTTGTGGGCGCCAAGCTTGAGGGTGCCGAAGCGGCTCAGGGAGATGTACAGCAACAGGCAAAGCACACCGCTCAGCAGTGCCAGGTAGTACCACTTGAAGTTAGTCAGGATGAAGGTCGACGCTGTTTCAAAGGCTTTTGCCGCTTGCTCATCCATGAACGCACAGAACAGCACAAACAGGACCACGGTCGTGATCGAAGCCAACGTTACACTCGGGTTGAGACCTTTGAGAAGGCCCGATTCTGCACGCATTTTTTCCCCTTTTATTATTGTTCAAGGGTTGTGGATGTTGCCGGGTGAAGGGCGGGGCGGTCTTGGCGGATGCCAGCTGCCGGTGATTCGCACCTCAGGGAAATCTCGAGGCGATCAAGGCTCGAGATGTGGCAACAAAATGGTGGAGACACAGGCGGCCGACAACTCATTTATCCTCATCATGTCATTACATTTGATCATCAATATCGGGCCGTAATGATGGTCTGTATTTTCCCGCGTTCACTGAACCGTATCAGCAAAAGTGCTTTTTACATTAATGATTAATAGTCATTAATGTATGCCTAAAAAATCGTTTGTCGACTGTTCCTCTTCTTGCCGAAACTCGCCGCCATGCAGCAGCCCAGACCTGCCGCGTATTTCCTTTCGTGCCAGCAAGAGAAAACAATAATGTCCACGACCGCGACTCGCCTCATCCCCACTCATGCCCTGGAAACCGTCCTGGCGCCTATCCATGAAGCCCATGGTCTGACCAACGAGTTTTATACCGACCAACGCTACTTCGACCTGGAGCGCGACCACGTGCTCGGTCGCAACTGGGCCTGTGTCGGTTTCGCCAGTGATCTGCCGAGCAACAGCTACGTCAAGCCGGTGGATTTCATGGGGCTGCCGTTGTTGCTGATGCGCAACCGCGAAGGCGTCGTCCAGGTCTTCCACAACGTCTGCAGTCACCGTGGCGTCAAGCTGGTGCAGCAAGCCGGTGAAGTGCAGGGCGTGATTCGTTGCCCCTACCATTCCTGGACATACGACCTCAACGGTGGCCTCAAGGGCACGCCACATGTGGGCGGCATCAACCAGCACAAGGACGAGCGTTTCGCTTGCGAGAAGCATGGCCTGAAGGCATTGCGCAGCGCCATCTGGATGGACATGGTGTTCATCAACCTGTCGGCCGACGCACCGGATCTGCACGAGCAGCTCGCCCCCTTGACCGAGCGCTGGACCCAGTTCCTCGGGACCGATGGCATGGACTTGCTGCGCCGTGAACCCAACAGCGGTGCCGTGAGCATCGAGGTCAACTGCAACTGGAAACTGGCGGTGGAAAACTACTGCGAGGCCTACCACCTGCCTTGGGTGCACCCGAGCCTGAACAGCTATTCGCGCCTGGAAGACCACTACAACATCATCTTCGATCAGTTCGCCGGCCAGGGCAGCCATGCCTATAACCTGTCCGACGTCGCCGGCACACACCTGCCGATTTTCCCGTCCTGGCCGCAGGATCGCTTGCGCACCGCCGAATACGTCGCGTTCTTCCCCAACGTCCTGCTGGGCATCCAGGCCGACCACGCCTTCGCCATGATGCTGGAGCCGATCGCACCGGGTAAGACCGTCGAGCACCTGCGCCTTTTCTATGTCGGCGACGAGGCGCTCGACAGCCGTTTCGAAGCGGCGCGTGACGCGGTCATGCAGTCCTGGCGCGTGGTGTTCGCCGAAGACATCGCTTCGGTCGAAGGCATGCAGAAAGGCCGTCACTCCCCGGGTTATGGCGGTGGCGCGTTCTCCCCGGAAATGGATCTGCCGACGCACTTCTTCCACCAGTGGGCTGCGCGTCAGCTTCTCGCCTGCGCGCAGAGCGTTTGAGGTCATGGCCATGTATCCGATTCAAGCGCATTGGCTGAACTTCATCGACGGCACCTGGACCGACAGTGAGCAGCACCTCACCGTCAATAACCCAGGCACAACCGAGCCTGTCGCCACCATCGCCCAGGCCAGCCTGGCCGACGCGGAGCGGGCGCTGCAGGCGGCACGGCGCTGCGCCGACAGCGGCGAACTGACCCGCGCGCGGCCTGCGCAGCGAGTCACCTGGCTGCTGGAAATTGCCGCGCAGATCCGCGCGGTGACCGAGGAGGGCGCGTGGGTCCTGTGCCAGGAGAACGGCAAGAGCCTGCGTGATGCCCGCGACGAGTTCATCGAAGCGGCGCGTTACTTCGAGTACTACGCCGGCATGGCCGACAAGATCGAAGGCACCTCCATTCCCCTGGGCAATGGCTACATGGACTTCACGGTCTACGACCCCATGGGTGTGTCGTTGCAGATCGTGCCGTGGAATTTTCCGGTGTCCATCTGTGCCCGCTCGCTGGCACCGGCCCTGGCTGCCGGCAACGCCGTGGTGATCAAGTCGCCGGAGATTTCTCCGCTGGGGCTGTGTGTCCTGCTGCAGGCCATCGAGCGTGCCGGGTTGCCACAGGGCGCCGTCAACCTGATCTGCGGTCGCGGCCGGGAAGTGGGCGCCTATATGGCCGGGCATCGCGCGGTCAACCAGATCGTCTTCACCGGTTCCGTCGGCACCGGTCAGAGCATCCTGCGGGCTGCCGCCGAACATGCCATTCCCAGCGTCATGGAGTTGGGTGGCAAGTCGGCTGCCGTGGTGTTTCCTGATGCCGATCGCGAGCAACTGCTGGCCAGCGTGCGCAACGGCATCTTCTTCAATGCCGGCCAAGTGTGCTCGGCGATGTCGCGCCTGCTGGTGCACCGGTCCCTGTACGAAGAAGTGGTCGCGGACGTGGTGGCAATGGCTGAAAGCCTGGCTGTCGGTCTCGGCCAGGACAATCCGGACCTGACGCCGGTGATCTCCGCAGGCCAGCTCCAGGGCATTGAAGCCATGTGCCGGCGAGCCGAGGAAGAGGGTGCTGTGTTGGCAACCGGCGGTGAGGCGCTCAGCGGGATGCGCGGGCATTTCATGGCGCCAACGGTTTTCCGTGACGTCACCCCGCAGATGCAGATCGCCCAGGCCGAGGTCTTTGGTCCGGTGCTCGCGGTCATTGCGTTCGATACCGAAGAAGAAGCCATCGCCATCGCCAACGGCACCGAATTCGGTCTGGTCGCGGGGGTTTTCACCCAGGACCTCAATCGTGCCCTGCGTTGTGCGCGGCGACTGCGCGCTGGCCAGGTGTTTATCAACGAGTGGTACGCCGGCGGCATTGAAACGCCGTTCGGTGGCGTGGGGCTCTCCGGTTTCGGGCGGGAGAAAGGCCAGGAAGCGCTCTACAGCTACGTGCGCACCAAAAACCTGGCCGTGCGTATCGCGGGCGAGTGAGGGGAAAGCACCATGAAGAAGTGGCTCTGCATTATCTGTGGCCTGATTTATGACGAAGCCCTGGGCTGGCCGGACGACGGCATTGCCGCCGGGACCCGCTGGGAAGACGTCCCCGAAGACTGGTTGTGCCCCGAGTGCAAGGTGGGCAAAGCCGATTTCGAGATGATCGAAATCAGCGAGCCGGTGAAAGCCGTGGCGGCTGCGCCGGCAATCGCCAAGCTGCCCGCTGCTGTGGTTGCGCCGGCCCAGCCGGTGGTCATCATCGGTAGCGGTCATGCCGGTTACGGCTTGGCGCAGGCGCTGCGCAAAGCCAACCCGCAACTCGATGTCCGGGTGCTGACCCAGGACTGCGGGCACAACTACTCCAAGCCGGCGCTGTCGATCGCCCTGGCCCAGGGGCGCAGCGCCGAGACGCTGGCGACGGAAAGTCCGCTGGCCCTCGAACAGCGCCTGGGCATTCGCATCTATAGCCATTGCCGGGTCGACCGAATCGACGCCCAGGCACGGCGCCTGTACACCAATCTCGGCGAAATGGCCTACGGCCAACTCGTCCTGGCCAGCGGTGCTTCGCCGCTGCGCCTGCCCATCGAGGGTTGTGCCGATGCGCTGCTGAGCGTCAACAACCTGCAGGACTACCGCGCCTTCCGTGAACGTCTCGACGGCGTGCGCAGCGTGGCGGTGCTGGGCGACGGGCTGATCGGCTGTGAGTTCGCCAATGACCTGGCGAGCAGTGGTTATCAGGTTCGG
Organism: Pseudomonas sp. S2_H10; assembly: GCF_054668285.1. NCBI lineage: Bacteria > Pseudomonadati > Pseudomonadota > Gammaproteobacteria > Pseudomonadales > Pseudomonadaceae > Pseudomonas > Pseudomonas sp. S2_H10. The sequence goes on along the minus strand of NZ_CP162754.1, from coordinate 997,896 downwards.
GTCATCGGTCTGGGCAAGTGGCCGATGGAGCGCCTGTTGCCGGAACCGGCGGGCCTGCAACTGCAACAGGCATTGTCCGGTCTTGGCGTGCAATGGCATTTGCGCACGACCTTGCAGCGTATCGAGCAGGGTTCGAACGGCTATCGACTGGCGCTGGCCGATGGTCAGCACTTCGAGGCGGACCTGGTGCTGTCGGCCGTCGGTCTGCGTCCCAACCTGGAACTGGCGCAAGCCGCCGGCCTGGCCTGCGGACGCGGCATCAAGGTGGATGCGCAGCTACAGACTTCGCAGCGCGGCATCTATGCCTTGGGCGATTGCATCGAGGTCGATGGGCAATTGCTGCCCTATCTCGCGCCGATCAACGAGGGCATCCGCGCCCTGGCCAGGACCTTGTCCGGGCAGCCGACGCCGGTGACGTACCCACTCGCGCCGGTGACGGTGAAGACGCCGGCGGCACCTTTGTGCCTGCTGCCGCCCCCCGTCGATTGTGAGGGGCAATGGCACTGCGACGCGACCGGGGACGGACTGAGCGCTGCCTTCCGTGACAACGCCGGCGCCTTGCGCGGCTTCGTCCTGCTCGGACGGCAGGCCCAACAACAACGCAATGCCTGGCTGCAACGCTGCCAGGACACCCAACAGCATGTGGCCTGAGAGTCGACCAATGAACAGTATCGTTAACCTGCCTCATGATGACCGCAGTTGTGGCTGGTACGCCGCATTGCCGGAACCGCTGCCAGCCACGCGCCTGAGCGGTGAGCAAAAGGCCGACTACGTGGTGATCGGCGCGGGCTTCGCCGGGCTCGCCGCGGCGCGCCGGTTGGCCGAGCACATGCCGCAGTCGCGCATTCTGCTGGTCGACGCCCAGCGTGTCGGCTACGGGGCATCGGGGCGCAACTCCGGTTTCGTCATCGATTTGCCGCACAAGTTTGCCCTGGAGCATCCGGACCCCCGGCACAAGCAGCGCCTGCTCGGGCTCAATCGCGCGGCCATTGACCAATTGCAGACCCTGATCGGTCGTCACGGCATCGATTGTCAGTGGTCCCATGCCGGCAAGTATCAAGGCGCAGTGGGTGAGCGTGGCCTGGCGTATCTCGGTCACTTCGAAAAACTGATGGCGGACCTCGGCGAGCCCTATCGCGTGGTGGAACGCCAGGAACTGTCCAACGTGCTGGGCACCGACTACTACAGCCGCGCGATCTTTACGCCGGGTTGCTATCTCATGCAGCCGGCGGCACTGGTGCGCGGTCTGGGCGCATCACTGCCCGACAACGTCGAAGTACTCGAAGAATCGCCCATCCAGCGCCTGGAGAAAGACGCCGGCGGCAACTGGATCCTGCAGGGCAAAGAGGGTTTGATTCGAACGCCGAAGGTGTTGCTTGGCACCAGTATCTTCACCCAGGAGTTCGGTTACCTGCGCAATCGGCTGCTGCCGGTGATGACGTTTGCCAGCTGGACGCGTCCACTCTCCGACGAAGAGATGGCGACTGTCGGCGCCCAGGCCGACTGGGGGCTGACGCCAGCCGACCACGCCGGTACCACGGTGAGGATGACCCGCGATCGCCGTCTCATCATCCGTAATACCTACAAGCATGTGCCGCGCTACGGGCGCAGCATCAATGACGCAACTCGCCTGAAAGTCCGCGAGGATCATCATGCGGCATTCCTTTCCCGTTACCCCCAGCTTGCCCACGTACCCTTTACGCACACATGGGGCGGGGTCTACGCGATCTCGCGCAACTTCACCAACTTCTTCGGGCAACTCGACGACGGCGTATTCGCCACCGCTTGCGACAACGGGGTAGGGGCCGCGTGGGGCACCATATCCGGCACGTTGCTGGCGGACAAGGTACTGGGGGCCGACTCGCAACGGCTCGATGACATCGAAACGGTGACGGGCATGCCTTCGCGCAATCCGCCGGAACCGTTCCTGGGGCTCGGGGTGCGTTCGCGTATCCGTTGGGCGGCCTGGAACAGCAGGAGCGAGCTATGACCCGTGCGCCGGCCGACAGCAAACCGGTACTGCTGGTCGATCACCGGGACCTGGACTTCGTGCATCGCGGCGGCCCCCCCGGGGGCGCCAGCGTTGCCCGTGCCGTGAGCAACGACGTGTCACCTCACCTGGGGATCGGCTTTGCGCGGTGGGAGGGGGCCGAGGTTGCCTGGACCTTGCTGTATGACGAAGTCATTTTCGTCATCGAAGGCTGCTTCGAACTGCGGGCGAACGGCGAACTGTACCGGGTCGTACCTGGGCAATTGCTCTGGATTCCCGAAGGTACCGAGCTCGTCTACGGCGGCCACGCACTGTTTGGCTATGTCGTGCATCCCGGTGACTGGAAGCAACGTCACGGCCTCATCTGATCCGGGAAACTGAACATGTTTGCGCTCACCAAGGTGTTTGCAACGATTTACGCTGCCGCGCTGCTGATGCAACTGGGCTCCAGCCTGCTGATGACGTATCTGGCCTTGCGCCTGAACGCCGCCGGTATCGCCGAGGTCTGGGGCGGCGCACTGATGGCGGCCAATGCGCTGGGAATGGTACTGGGAGGACGGATCGGTTACTGGCTGATTGGCCGGATCTCGCATGTGCGGGCATTCGTGGTGAGTGCCGGCGTGATCGTCACGGCGGTCCTCAGCCATCAGTTGAGTGACTGGCTGGCGCTGTGGCTGGCGCTGAGGTTTGTGGTCGGCGTGGCGATGATGTGCCAACTGATGGTCATCGAAAGCTGGCTCAACGACTGCGCGCCGAGTGGCCGCCGTGGCGGTGCCATGTCGCTGTATATGGTGGCCAGCTACGTCGGCATGATGCTGGGGCAACTGTTGCTCAGCTTCGGCAACGGGCTCGATGCCCTGGTGTTGTCGGGCGTGGCGATCGCGTTTGCCATGGGGCTGGTGCCGATGGCCATGCACAGGGGAACACAGCCCAGCCCGATCAGTCAGACGCGGGTCAGCTTCATGCGTTATGTCCGGCGGCTCCCGCAATCGCTGGGCACTATTCTCGCGTCGGGATTGCTCAACGGCTGCTTCTATGGACTGACGCCGATCTTCGCTGCGCAATCGGGTTTCAGCCCCGCGCAGGTTGGTCAGTTCATGGCCTTGAGTATTGCGGCCGGACTGTTTGCGCAGCTGCCACTGGGCAAACTGTCGGACCGTTTCTCCCGTGTTGGCCTGATTCGCCTGACCGCCGCTTTGCTTTGCATCGCTTACCTGCCATTGGCCTTTTTGCCGGCACCAGGGCCGGGCTGGGTCATGCTGGCGGGCTCAGTCATCGGGTTCCTGCAGTTCTGCCTGTATCCATTGGGCGTTGTGCACGCCAATGACAATCTGGAGCCGGAGTTGCGCGTATCCGTCGCCGGGGTGTTACTGGTGACGTTCGGCATCGGCGCGACCATCGGCCCGTTGGTGGCAGGTGCGTTGATGGAGCATTTTGGACGCCAGGCTCTGTACCTGTTCGGCATTGCCGTGACGGCGCTGGTTGTTTGCCTGGTCAGTGACAGGCAACGGGTTCCTGCTGCTGTTGCGCAGGTGCCGTGAGTGGGGCGTGAACGCCTGGAGGAACTCTTGAAGCAGGGGCCATGGATTTATTACGATGAAAGCCAGAGTCAGTTTGATCAATACTCTCACCGCCTCAGGCATGGATGTACCTTGCACAGTAGCTGCCAGCAGCGGCGGTAGGGATACTGCCCCGCCAATAATTACAGGAGTTCAAAATTGAATGGAAATTCGCAACAGCCGCCCGCAAGGTCGAGAAGTGTCCGAAAGATGTCGGTAGCGACGTTCATCCTGGTTGTTGTAATTGGGGTGATGACCATCTCGGCACTCGTTCAAAATCGTGAGCTGCAAGTTGAAGCAAACCCCGATCGGATAGGCGTGACACTGCAACCAGCACAGCATCCAAGCCCTTCAATCTCCACCCATGGCGACGCCTCTCCCATCATCACCGCAGCTGATGCGCATGTCGTAACCGAAGTCAAAGGGCCAAGCAGGTCGGCGCCTGCAGATGCCCCGGCGAAGAATGGAATTTCCACTCACGGAGCGGCCTCGCCAATCGTGACCGGGCAAGGCGCTGTGGTTAAATCCACAGTCGACACCCGGCCGTGACGAAGGAAAAACTTCTCCATGCGGTGATGATGCTTTCGGTGCTGGTGTTGCCTCAGCTTGCTCTGGCGCAATCCCAGAATATGCAGACCACGGGACCGTGCTCGTCGATCGTTACCGGTGCGGGCGCATCGGGAAATAGTTATTGCATCGGCGTCACGGAAGAAGTACTGGAGCGCCTGACCGACATCACTGCCGCGAGCCAGGGCCGCAGGCTCTTTGTGGCAGAGGCTTGGCTCAGCCCAACTCCGATGTTCGGACGCCCCGGCGGTGGTGAGCAAACCATCAATGAACAGGTCTATGTTTCAGTCCGTGTGACCAATATAACGGCGGCGCCAATTCTCCTGACGTCAGCCAAGTGGGAGATAGTGCAGGCGAGAAACCTGTCGAAAGGTGGCGGCTCATACTTCTCCAAGAACTTGTTGTGGCCCGTGATTTCGATGAACAAGCCGATCAAAATCGAGGCTGGGGAACAGGTCGATGTCGAGTTCGCTGAAGGATTGGAGCTGAATGGGATGGCCAGTCGCATCCGTGAGAATCGAAAACTGGACACTGCTTATACGCTGCCTGCCAACCCAACGCGGATTAACGGCGACCAATACGTCAATTGGTTCGCCGAACAGATGGGGCAACTGTACGGTGCAAAGGCAAAGCTGCGGCTCACTCTTTATGAGGGTGACTACAAACCTGTCGCCAGCCTGTTAGTGCCGCTTACCCAGGGCGTGGATTTGTTCTATCACGGCGAGGCGGTGGACCAGAAAGGAGGCGTTCAGTACGCGCCCCGCCTGGCTTACGACGCCTTCCTGGGCCAGTACCTGGAAATGCGTGAGAAAATGGAGCCCGGGTTTAATATCAATACTCCGCCAACCAGGGTGATCGAAGTGGTTCCAGATCCTGCCGTGTGGGGTAAGCAAAAGTATCGAGATCTCGGCGTTCAAGAACAGCCGAAGGAGTAACGTGCTGCGTTGGAGCTTAAGGATCAGGGATCAGGCAAGACTCAAATCCAATCCGGCATAGTCCACCACCACACCCGGCACTAGCATGGCCTCACCTTGTCTATTCAGAACCAGTCGACACGCGTAGGCACCGACAACCCCGTCGCCCTTCGTGTCATCACACTGACCTTCAGTTAAGAATCTTCTGCCTCGGGTGCACGGAAGGCCTTGCTGTAGTAACCGGACGGGTCGAAACAGCAAACCTTCTTCTTGCCGGATGCAAGCATATCGCAGGCGTCGCCAATGCGTTTTGCGCGCGTCTTGGTTTGCTTGGCTGAAGTAATCCAGTGTATCCAGTCTACTCGTGCGATGGTCGTCGTATTGTTCCAGACTTCACGAGCCTCGGGAGTGGCTGCCAGCGCCTCCTGAAAATCTGTCGGGATGTCGGGCTCGGGTTCCTTCTTCACAGGGCTTAGCTCCAGTGTAACGATATCCCCAACGACCACGCCCGCGGCTTCGATTAACTCTCTACTTATCGGCAGCCAATGGCTCAGTTGACCATCCGGTTCAAGGGTTGCCTGGAAAGGGTGCCCGTTGATCGTGCCTGCAACGGTCGTCCTTCCTCGCCTCGGAAGCTGTTCACTTGCGTCTGTTGGCAGTACTACGAACGCCCACGACGCATCACTGCCAGGCTTTGCCGGACGAAGAAGCCTGGCTTCGAATCTGGATTTCACATCGATTGTTGTCATTGCAACTCCTTTAACCAATACGCTTGACGGCTATTGGTCACTAGCCTGTCCAGCGGCTGATTCTGGCCGTTTTCTACCTGTCGCGAACGGCAGTTACCGACCCAATGCCGAGCTTCGGCGTTCCTACAGCCGTTGACGGTTTCGCTGCTGTTTGACCTTATACATCTCGCGGTCTGCCAGTTTTGTGGCCTCGTCCACAGTCATGCTCCCCGGAACCACTGCCACGACCCCAACACTCGCTCCGGCATATTGAACATCATCAAGACCGTGGCCCAGCTCATATCGCCCTATTGTCGCTTTGGACAGGCGCTCCTGAAGCAGTTCGGCGGCATGTCGCTTGTCCTTTTCCGGGTCCGAGTGTTCGGATGGAGTGCCCAAGGCGATCACGATGAACTCATCACCTCCGGTACGCCCGATGATGTCGCTGCTTCTAAGGACGTGCTGCAGTCGTGCGGCCACGTCGCGCAGTAGCTGGTCACCTGCCAGGTGACCGCGGGTGTCGTTGATGAGCTTGAACCCATCCAGATCGATGACACCGATCAGTATGTACTTGTGCTCCCGTTGGGCCAGGGCGAACAGGCGCGCGGCATCGTTTAAAATGGCACGCCGGTTGGACAGGCCGGTGAGTGGGTCCGTCAGGGCCAGCTTGGTCAACTCGGCGTTGGCAGCCTGGAGTCGCTCAACTAGCAGTCCACGTTCAAGGGAGTATCCCAGCAGCCCTGACAACAGCATCAGCAAGGGTTCCACGTCAGGAGAGCGGGCCACCTGATCCGAGCTGGCGGCACATACCGTCCCCAGCACTTGCCCGTCCTGGGACCTGATTGGCGCGCTCACGTAAGTTCTGATGCCCAAGGCCGCGGCGGCCTGCGAGTCACTCCAGCATTCGGCAACGTTATCCGAGTACATGCGATTTTCATCCAGCGCCCGCTTGCACAGAGTATCTGTCCAAGGCACGACCAGCCCTTCAGGAATCACCATGTCTCCGACGTTGCGTGCGAACTCGACACGCTGGACACCCTCGTCGGTATCAATGGTCGTCAGGTAGGTGGACTCCATACCGGTTACCTTGCTGAGCAGGGCCAGCAAGGGACGCGTTAGTTGCTCCAGGGTTTGGGCTTTTGGAATGGTATCGGAGAGAAGAGAAAGAATCTGATCCATTTGGGCGTGCCGATAGCTAAGTGGTATTTCATTATCGACTAATCAGCGCATTACTGAACATCGCAGGGCTTGAGCCAGTTGAATGAGGCTGCCAGGACAAGAGAGCGACCGTTTCTGGCCGTTTTCTGCCTGTCGAGACCGGCAGAGAGCAGCCAAAAGTGGTCAGTCAGCATCCTCGTATAAGGGGCGATTCAGTGATGACGTCGTCAGGCGACTCTGCTGCCCTGGTGCTTTGTACGGATCTTGAAGGTTTTCATGGTGGCAACCTTGCTCTTTGATAAGGGAAAAGAATTTCCCGGTGGGGGTTGACCACGTATTTTAATACTGTACTATTCGCCTCCCGCTAACGAGCAACTCGATGTTGATCTTGGCTTAAGTAGTTGATTTTGTTGAAAAATCAGAAACTTTTAAGGTTGCAAATTGAAAAGATGCGCTGTAAGATGCGCACCTCGGTTGAGACGAAAGATCTTAACCAACCGCTCTTTAACAACTGAATCAAGCAATTCGTGTGGGTGCTTGTGGAGTCAGACTGCTAGTCAACAGATTATCAGCATCACAAGTTACTCCGCGAGAAATCAAAGATGTAACCAACGATTGCTGAGCCAAGTTTAGGGTTTTCTCAAAACCCAAAGATGTTTGAACTGAAGAGTTTGATCATGGCTCAGATTGAACGCTGGCGGCAGGCCTAACACATGCAAGTCGAGCGGATGACAGGAGCTTGCTCCTGAATTCAGCGGCGGACGGGTGAGTAATGCCTAGGAATCTGCCTGGTAGTGGGGGACAACGTTTCGAAAGGAACGCTAATACCGCATACGTCCTACGGGAGAAAGCAGGGGACCTTCGGGCCTTGCGCTATCAGATGAGCCTAGGTCGGATTAGCTAGTTGGTGAGGTAATGGCTCACCAAGGCGACGATCCGTAACTGGTCTGAGAGGATGATCAGTCACACTGGAACTGAGACACGGTCCAGACTCCTACGGGAGGCAGCAGTGGGGAATATTGGACAATGGGCGAAAGCCTGATCCAGCCATGCCGCGTGTGTGAAGAAGGTCTTCGGATTGTAAAGCACTTTAAGTTGGGAGGAAGGGCAGTAACTTAATACGTTGCTGTCTTGACGTTACCGACAGAATAAGCACCGGCTAACTCTGTGCCAGCAGCCGCGGTAATACAGAGGGTGCAAGCGTTAATCGGAATTACTGGGCGTAAAGCGCGCGTAGGTGGTTTGTTAAGTTGGATGTGAAAGCCCCGGGCTCAACCTGGGAACTGCATTCAAAACTGACAAGCTAGAGTATGGTAGAGGGTGGTGGAATTTCCTGTGTAGCGGTGAAATGCGTAGATATAGGAAGGAACACCAGTGGCGAAGGCGACCACCTGGACTGATACTGACACTGAGGTGCGAAAGCGTGGGGAGCAAACAGGATTAGATACCCTGGTAGTCCACGCCGTAAACGATGTCAACTAGCCGTTGGGAGCCTTGAGCTCTTAGTGGCGCAGCTAACGCATTAAGTTGACCGCCTGGGGAGTACGGCCGCAAGGTTAAAACTCAAATGAATTGACGGGGGCCCGCACAAGCGGTGGAGCATGTGGTTTAATTCGAAGCAACGCGAAGAACCTTACCAGGCCTTGACATCCAATGAACTTTCCAGAGATGGATTGGTGCCTTCGGGAACATTGAGACAGGTGCTGCATGGCTGTCGTCAGCTCGTGTCGTGAGATGTTGGGTTAAGTCCCGTAACGAGCGCAACCCTTGTCCTTAGTTACCAGCACGTCATGGTGGGCACTCTAAGGAGACTGCCGGTGACAAACCGGAGGAAGGTGGGGATGACGTCAAGTCATCATGGCCCTTACGGCCTGGGCTACACACGTGCTACAATGGTCGGTACAGAGGGTTGCCAAGCCGCGAGGTGGAGCTAATCCCAGAAAACCGATCGTAGTCCGGATCGCAGTCTGCAACTCGACTGCGTGAAGTCGGAATCGCTAGTAATCGCGAATCAGAATGTCGCGGTGAATACGTTCCCGGGCCTTGTACACACCGCCCGTCACACCATGGGAGTGGGTTGCACCAGAAGTAGCTAGTCTAACCTTCGGGAGGACGGTTACCACGGTGTGATTCATGACTGGGGTGAAGTCGTAACAAGGTAGCCGTAGGGGAACCTGCGGCTGGATCACCTCCTTAATCGACGACTCAGCTGCTCCATAAGCTCCCACACGAATTGCTTGATTCACGCGTTTGTAAAAGTGCAGAGTTAAATATTCGCTTCGAATACTTAGCTCTGATCTTTTCAGAACCGTTCTTTAAAAATTTGGGTATGTGATAGAAAAATAGACTGAACGTTACTTTCACTGGTAACGGATCAGGCTAAGGTAAAATTTGTGAGTGACTCTTAAGAGTTTTGCGAATTTTCGGCGAATGTCGTCTTCATAGTATAACCAGATTGCTTGGGGTTATATGGTCAAGTGAAGAAGCGCATACGGTGGATGCCTTGGCAGTCAGAGGCGATGAAAGACGTGGTAGCCTGCGAAAAGCTTCGGGGAGTCGGCAAACAGACTTTGATCCGGAGATGTCTGAATGGGGGAACCCAGCCATCATAAGATGGTTATCTTGTACTGAATACATAGGTGCAAGAGGCGAACCAGGGGAACTGAAACATCTAAGTACCCTGAGGAAAAGAAATCAACCGAGATTCCCTTAGTAGTGGCGAGCGAACGGGGACTAGCCCTTAAGTGGCTTTGAGATTAGCGGAACGCTCTGGAAAGTGCGGCCATAGTGGGTGATAGCCCTGTACGCGAAAATCTCTTAGTCATGAAATCGAGTAGGACGGAGCACGAGAAACTTTGTCTGAATATGGGGGGACCATCCTCCAAGGCTAAATACTACTGACTGACCGATAGTGAACTAGTACCGTGAGGGAAAGGCGAAAAGAACCCCGGAGAGGGGAGTGAAATAGATCCTGAAACCGTATGCGTACAAGCAGTGGGAGCCCACTTTGTTGGGTGACTGCGTACCTTTTGTATAATGGGTCAGCGACTTATTTTCAGTGGCGAGCTTAACCGAATAGGGGAGGCGTAGCGAAAGCGAGTCTTAATAGGGCGTCTAGTCGCTGGGAATAGACCCGAAACCGGGCGATCTATCCATGGGCAGGTTGAAGGTTGGGTAACACTAACTGGAGGACCGAACCGACTACCGTTGAAAAGTTAGCGGATGACCTGTGGATCGGAGTGAAAGGCTAATCAAGCTCGGAGATAGCTGGTTCTCCTCGAAAGCTATTTAGGTAGCGCCTCATGTATCACTGTAGGGGGTAGAGCACTGTTTCGGCTAGGGGGTCATCCCGACTTACCAAACCGATGCAAACTCCGAATACCTACAAGTGCCGAGCATGGGAGACACACGGCGGGTGCTAACGTCCGTCGTGAAAAGGGAAACAACCCAGACCGTCAGCTAAGGTCCCAAAGTTATGGTTAAGTGGGAAACGATGTGGGAAGGCTTAGACAGCTAGGAGGTTGGCTTAGAAGCAGCCACCCTTTAAAGAAAGCGTAATAGCTCACTAGTCGAGTCGGCCTGCGCGGAAGATGTAACGGGGCTCAAACCATACACCGAAGCTACGGGTATCACCTTCGGGTGATGCGGTAGAGGAGCGTTCTGTAAGCCTGTGAAGGTGAGTTGAGAAGCTTGCTGGAGGTATCAGAAGTGCGAATGCTGACATGAGTAACGACAATGGGTGTGAAAAACACCCACGCCGAAAGACCAAGGTTTCCTGCGCAACGTTAATCGACGCAGGGTTAGTCGGTCCCTAAGGCGAGGCTGAAAAGCGTAGTCGATGGAAAACAGGTTAATATTCCTGTACTTCTGGTTATTGCGATGGAGGGACGGAGAAGGCTAGGCCAGCTTGGCGTTGGTTGTCCAAGTTTAAGGTGGTAGGCTGAGATCTTAGGTAAATCCGGGATCTTAAGGCCGAGAGCTGATGACGAGTGTTCTTTTAGAACACGAAGTGGTTGATGCCATGCTTCCAAGAAAAGCTTCTAAGCTTCAGGTAACCAGGAACCGTACCCCAAACCGACACAGGTGGTTGGGTAGAGAATACCAAGGCGCTTGAGAGAACTCGGGTGAAGGAACTAGGCAAAATGGCACCGTAACTTCGGGAGAAGGTGCGCCGGTGAGGGTGAAGGACTTGCTCCGTAAGCCCACGCCGGTCGAAGATACCAGGCCGCTGCGACTGTTTATTAAAAACACAGCACTCTGCAAACACGAAAGTGGACGTATAGGGTGTGACGCCTGCCCGGTGCCGGAAGGTTAATTGATGGGGTTAGCTAACGCGAAGCTCTTGATCGAAGCCCCGGTAAACGGCGGCCGTAACTATAACGGTCCTAAGGTAGCGAAATTCCTTGTCGGGTAAGTTCCGACCTGCACGAATGGCGTAACGATGGCGGCGCTGTCTCCACCCGAGACTCAGTGAAATTGAAATCGCTGTGAAGATGCAGTGTATCCGCGGCTAGACGGAAAGACCCCGTGAACCTTTACTATAGCTTTGCACTGGACTTTGAATTTGCTTGTGTAGGATAGGTGGGAGGCTTTGAAGCGTGGACGCCAGTTCGCGTGGAGCCAACCTTGAAATACCACCCTGGCAACTTTGAGGTTCTAACTCAGGTCCGTTATCCGGATCGAGGACAGTGTATGGTGGGTAGTTTGACTGGGGCGGTCTCCTCCTAAAGAGTAACGGAGGAGTACGAAGGTGCGCTCAGACCGGTCGGAAATCGGTCGTAGAGTATAAAGGCAAAAGCGCGCTTGACTGCGAGACAGACACGTCGAGCAGGTACGAAAGTAGGTCTTAGTGATCCGGTGGTTCTGTATGGAAGGGCCATCGCTCAACGGATAAAAGGTACTCCGGGGATAACAGGCTGATACCGCCCAAGAGTTCATATCGACGGCGGTGTTTGGCACCTCGATGTCGGCTCATCACATCCTGGGGCTGAAGCCGGTCCCAAGGGTATGGCTGTTCGCCATTTAAAGTGGTACGCGAGCTGGGTTTAGAACGTCGTGAGACAGTTCGGTCCCTATCTGCCGTGGACGTTTGAGATTTGAGAGGGGCTGCTCCTAGTACGAGAGGACCGGAGTGGACGAACCTCTGGTGTTCCGGTTGTCACGCCAGTGGCATTGCCGGGTAGCTATGTTCGGAATAGATAACCGCTGAAAGCATCTAAGCGGGAAACTAGCCTCAAGATGAGATCTCACTGGGACCTTGAGTCCCCTGAAGGGCCGTCGAAGACTACGACGTTGATAGGTTGGGTGTGTAAGCGCTGTGAGGCGTTGAGCTAACCAATACTAATTGCCCGTGAGGCTTGACCATATAACACCCAAGCAATTTGCGTCGAAAGGCCAGATTGCGGTGTGTGAAGACGAAATGAACCGAAAGTTCGTGATACTCACAAAACACCGAAAGCTGTCACATACCCAATTTGCTGAAGCGAGGCCATCTGGTCACGACTCAGTACCCGAGTTTCTTGACGACCATAGAGCGTTGGAACCACCTGATCCCATCCCGAACTCAGCAGTGAAACGATGCATCGCCGATGGTAGTGTGGGGTTTCCCCATGTGAGAGTAGGTCATCGTCAAGATTAAATTCCGAAACCCCTATCTGCGTATGCAGGTAGGGGTTTTGTTTTTGCGCCGCATTGTAGGAGCGAGCCTGCTCGCGAAAAACGCCAGGACACCACGGGGCCCCAGACAGCCCGCGTCATCGTTGACGACCATCGCCAGCAAGCTCGCTCCCACAGTTTTTTATGCCGCGCCGTCGAGGAATTGCTCGGCATAGTGGCAAGCCACCTGGCGCCCGTCGAGCAGGCGCAGGGCCGGCTCTTCGGTGCTGCAACGCTCGGTGGCGTACGGGCAGCGCTTGTGGAACGCGCAGCCGGGTGGCGGGTTCAGCGGGTTGGGCAGTTCGCCGACGATCTTGATTTTCGGTTTGTTCGGGTCCGGGTGAATGGTCGGTGTCGCCGACAACAGGGCCTGGGTGTACGGGTGCAGGGGGCGTTCGTAGATGGCGTTCTTCGGACCCATTTCCACCGGGCGACCGAGGTACATGACCATCACGTCATCGGCCACGTGTTGCACCACCGCCAGGTTGTGGGAAATGAACACGTAGGCGGTGTTGAATTCCTGCTGCAGGTCCATGAACAGGTTCAGCACCTGGGCCTGGATCGACACGTCCAGCGCCGAGGTCGGTTCGTCCGCGACCAGCACTTTCGGTTGCAGCATCATCGCGCGGGCGAGGGCGATCCGCTGGCGTTGACCGCCGGAGAACATGTGCGGATAACGCTGGTAGTGCTCGGGACGCAAGCCCACCTGCTTCATCATCGCCTGGACTTTCTCGCGACGTTGCGCGGCGCTCAGGTTGGTGTTGATCAGCAGCGGTTCGGCCAGCTGGTCGCCGACCTTCTGCCGCGGGTTCAACGAGGCGTACGGGCTCTGGAACACCATCTGCACGTCTTTGCGCAGTTGTTTGCGCTGGGCCTTGTCGGCGCCGGCGACTTCCTGGCCGGCGATTTTCAAGGAGCCGGACGACGGTTCTTCGATCAGCGTCAGGGCACGGGCCAGGGTGGATTTGCCGCAGCCCGATTCACCGACGACGGCGAGGGTCTTGCCGGCTTCGAGTTCGAACGACACGCCGTTGAGCGCGCGCACGGTGGCGTGCCCCTTGAACAGGCCACGGGACACTTCGTAGTGACGGGTCAGGTCGCGGGCGGTAAGAACGACGGCCATTACGCCACCTCCTGGTTCAGCGGGTAGAAGCAGCGAGCGAGGCTGTTGCTTTTCGGGTCAAGGGCCGGACGTTGTTGACGGCAGTTGTCTTTCACATACGGGCAGCGCGGCGACAGCAGGCAGCCCTGCGGACGGTCGTAGCGACCGGGCACGATGCCCGGCAGGGTCGACAGGCGCGCGGCGCCCTGGCTGTGTTCCGGAATCGCCTTGAGCAGCGCTTCGCTGTACGGGTGCGCCGGAATGTCGAACAGTTGCGGCACCTGACCGACTTCGACCGCTTGCCCGGCGTACATCACGCACACGCGCTGGGCGGTTTCGGCGACGACGGCGAGGTCGTGGGTGATCAGCACCAGGCCCATGTTCTGCTCTTTCTGCAACGCCAGCAGCAGGTCCATGATCTGCGCCTGGATGGTGACGTCCAATGCCGTGGTCGGTTCGTCGGCGATCAGCAGTTTCGGTTCGCCGGCAATCGCCATGGCAATCGCGACACGCTGGCTCATGCCGCCGGACAGTTGATGCGGGTAGGCGTCCATGCGGCTGGCGGCGCCCGGGATTTCAACTTTCTCCAGCAGTTCGATGGCGCGCTTGCGTGCTTGTTTGCCGGACATTTTCAGGTGCAGGCGCAGCACTTCTTCGATCTGGAAACCGACGGTGTAGCTCGGGTTCAGCGCGGTCATCGGGTCCTGGAAGACCATCGACAGGTCTTTGCCGACGATCTGCCGACGCTGACGGTTGCTGAGCTTGAGCATGTCCTTGCCGTCGAAACTGAGCGAGTCGGCGGTGACGATGCCGGGGTGCTCGATCAGCCCCATCAACGCCATCATGGTCACGGACTTGCCGGAACCGGACTCGCCAACGATGGCCAACACTTCGCCCTTGTCGACTTTCAGGTCGAGGCCGTCGACCACCGGCGTGGCGGTCTTGTCGCCGAAACGCACGTTGAGATTCTTGATTTCTAACAGTGACATGGGAATCTCCTCAGGCGGCGTTCTTGAGTTTCGGGTCCAGCGCGTCGCGCAGGCCGTCACCCATCAAGTTGATTGCCAGCACGCTGAGCAAAATGGTCAAACCCGGCAGGCTCACCACCCACCAGGCGCGTTCGATGTAGTCGCGGGCCGAGGCCAGCATGGTGCCCCACTCAGGGGTTGGCGGTTGTACGCCAAGGCCGAGGAAGCCCAGTGCGGCGGCATCGAGGATCGCCGAAGAGAAGCTCAGGGTGGCCTGCACGATCAGCGGCGCCATGCAGTTGGGCAGCACGGTGACGAACATCAGGCGCGGCAGGCCGGCACCGGCCAGGCGCGCGGCGGTCACGTAGTCGCGGTTCAGCTCGCCCATCACCGCGGCGCGGGTCAGACGCACGTAGGACGGCAGGGACACCACGGCGATGGCGATCACGGTGTTGATCAGGCCAGGGCCGAGGATGGCGACGATCGCCACGGCCAGCAGCAGGGACGGCAGGGCCAGCATGATGTCCATCAGGCGCATGATGGTCGGGCCGAGCACGCGCGGGAAGAACCCGGCGAACAGGCCCAGCAGGATGCCCGGAATCAGCGACATCACCACCGACGACAAGCCGATCAGCAAGGACAGGCGCGAACCCTGGATCAGGCGCGACAGCAGGTCGCGGCCCAGTTCATCGGTGCCGAGCAGGAACTGGATCTGCCCACCTTCCAGCCAGGCCGGCGGGGTCAGCAGGAAGTCACGGTATTGCTCGCTCGGATCGTGGGGGGCCACCCACGGGGCGAAGATGGCGCAGAAAATCACCAGCAGCATGAACATCAGGCCGGCGACGGCGCCTTTGTTCTTGGCGAACGCTTGCCAGAACTCTTTGTACGGGGACGGGTACAGCAGGCTTTGATCGACTGCTACCGATGGAATTGGAGTGGTCATGGTCATGATCTCAGCGCTGATGACGGATGCGTGGGTTGGCAAAGCCGTAGAGGATGTCCACTACGAAGTTGACCAGAATCACCAGGCAGGCGATTAACAGGATGCCGTTCTGCACGACGGGATAGTCCCGGGCGCCAATGGCTTCGATCAGCCATTTGCCGATGCCGGGCCAGGAGAAGATGGTTTCGGTCAGGACCGCACCGGCCAGCAGGGTGCCGACTTGCAGGCCGACCACGGTCAGCACCGGAATCAGCGCGTTGCGCAGGCCGTGCACGAACACCACGCGCGACGGCGACAGGCCCTTGGCCTTGGCGGTGCGGATGTAGTCTTCGCGCAGCACTTCGAGCATCGAGGAGCGGGTCATCCGCGCGATCACCGCCAGCGGAATGGTGCCGAGCACGATGGCCGGCAGGATCAGGTGGTGCAGGGCATCGAAGAAGGCCTCCGGCTCGTCGGCCAGCAGCGTGTCGATCAGCATGAAGCCGGTGCGCGGCTCGATGTCGTAGAGCAGGTCGATCCGCCCGGACACCGGGGTCCAGCCCAGGCTCACCGAGAAGAACATGATCAGGATCAGGCCCCACCAGAAGATCGGCATCGAGTATCCCGCCAGGGAGATGCCCATCACCCCGTGGTCGAACAGCGATCCTCGCTTGAGTGCCGCGATCACCCCGGCCAGAAGACCGAGGATGCCGGCGAACAACAGGGCGGCCATGGACAGTTCCAGGGTCGCGGGGAACAGGGAGGTGAACTCGGTCCAGACGCTTTCACGGGTGCGCAGGGACTCACCGAGATCGCCGTGGGCCAGTTTGCCGATGTAATCCAGGTACTGGGCATACAGGGGTTTGTTCAGACCTAGGCGTTCCATTGCCTGAGCGTGCATTTCGGGGTCGACTCTGCGTTCGCCCATCATGACTTCCACGGGGTCGCCAGGGATCATGCGAATCAACGCGAATGTCAGCAAGGTGATGCCGAAAAACGTGGGGATCAACAACCCCAGTCGGCGGGTAATAAAACTCAGCATTTGGACTTATCACTCGTTATTGTTTTTGTAATGCCGGTCTGCGTGCCGGGGGCCGCTTGAGCGGCCCCTGTCACTCACTGTTCGTTGTGGACGCCGTAGAAGCTGCTGAGTCCGAAGGGGCTGATCTGGAAGTCCTGCACACTGGCGCGCATCGGCTGGTAGACCGTGGAGTGGGCGATCGGGGTCATCGGCACCTGCGCTTTGAGGACATGCTGCGCTTCTTTGTACAGCGCGGTGCGCTGTTCCACATCGGCGGTGGCCTCGGCGGCGTTCACCAGTTTGTCGTAGCCAGCATCGCACCACTTGGAGAAGTTGTTGCCGTTGACCGCGTTGCAGCTGTAGAGGGTGCCCAGCCAGTTGTCCGGGTCACCGTTGTCGCCAGTGAAGCCGATCAGCATGGCGTCGTGCTCGCCGGCGTGGGCGCGCTTGATGTACTCGCCCCATTCGTAGCTGACGATGTTGGCCTTGATGCCGATTTTGGCCCAGTCGGCCTGGAGCATTTCAGCCATCAGCCTGGCGTTGGGGTTGTAGGGGCGCTGCACCGGCATGGCCCAGAGGGTGATTTGCGTGCCTTCTTTCACGCCTGCAGCCTTCAGCAACTCCTTGGCCTTCTCCGGGTTGTAGGCGGCGTCCTTGATGGTCTCGTCGTAGGACCACTGGGTCGGCGGCAGGCCGTTGACGGCCAACTGGCCGGCGCCCTGGTAAACGGCTTCGATGATGGCTTTCTTGTTTACCGCCATGTCCAGCGCCTGGCGTACTTCGAGTTTGTCGAACGGCTTGTGGGTGAAGTTGTAGGCGATATAGCCAAGGTTGAAGCCGGGTTGACTAGGCATCTTGAGCTGCTTGTCTTCCTGCAGCGGCTTGATATCGGCCGGGCGGGGGAAGGAGGTGATCTGGCACTCGTTCTTTTTCAGTTTTTGCATGCGCACCGAGGCATCGGTGGTGATGGCGAAGATCAGGTTGTCGATCTTCACGTCTTCAGGCTTCCAGTAATCCTTGTTGCCCTTGTAGCGAATCTGGGCGTCTTTCTGGTACTTGCTGAACACGAACGGACCCGTGCCGATCGGCTTTTGGTTGATGTCCTGGGCCTTGCCTTCCTTGAGCAACTGGCCGGCGTATTCGGCCGACTGGATCGAGGCGAAGCTCATGGCCAGGTTCTGGATGAAGGCGGCGTCGACACCCTTGAGGGTGAACTTGACGGTATGGTCGTCGACTTTTTCGACCTTGGTGATGTTTTCGTTCATCCCCATGTCGGTGAAGTAGGGGAATTCGGTGGGGTAGGCCTTGCGGAACGGCATGTCCTTGTCGAGCATGCGGTCGAAGGTGAACAGCACGTCGTCGGCGTTGAAGTCGCGGGTCGGCTTGAAGTAGTCGGTGGTGTGGAACTTGACCCCTTCACGCAGGTGGAAGGTGTAGCTCAGGCCATCGGGAGAAACGTCCCAGCGGGTTGCCAGGCCCGGGATGACCTTGGTGCCGCCACGTTCGAACTGCGAGAGACGGTTGAACACGGTTTCGGCCGAGGCGTCGAAGTCGGTCCCGGTGGTGTATTGGCCCGGGTCGAAACCAGCCGGGCTGCCTTCGGAGCAGAACACCAGATTGCTGGCCGCGTGGGTGAAGCCGGAACCGAGGATCAGGCCGGCGGCAATCATGGTCTTGAGCGTGGTCTTTTTGCGCATGCGAACCTCATTGTTGTTATTTTTGAGGGCGGCAGATCAGGTAGTCCATTCCTGGGGGGATGCACCTGATCCTGCGGCTTTACGGACTGCAGGCTGCCCGTCATTTACGAACGGGGAGCCGAAGGCCGACATCCTGGCTCGGGCGCTAGCGCTGAAGGGGGGGAGAGGGATGCTCGCGCCGCCACCGGCCGAGGCAAAACTTAAGTGATTCTAAAATTAAATACAACTTAAATTCAGTGGTACTTACTTTTTGAGGGCGAGCGGTCAGATTGTGGGGTGGTCGTCGAGCAGGCCGCCCATGGTGGTGACGACCAGCACTTCGGCAACATCGTCGCCGGAGTTGGCGATGGAATGCTGCTTGGTGGAGTCGAAATGCACCGATCCCCCCGGGCCGAGCGGGTAGGTGTGGCCTTCGATGGTGTAGATGATTTGCCCGGAGAGCACATAGGTGAACTCTGCGCCTTCGTGGGAGATGAGTTCGGACTGGTAGCCCACCGCCATGGTCATCTTCATCGCGTTGATCAGGTTGCCGGGGAAGTTGCTGGACAGACGCTCGTAGACCAGCGGCTGGCTGCCGATGGAGTACCGCACGCGCTGGCCCTGATGGGAGTCGGGCTGGGGCTGGGCGGGCTGGTCGAACAGGGTGTTGAGCGGAACGCCCAAGGCACTTGCGATTCTCGCCAGCGAGGAGATGGACACGCCAGTGAGGTTACGCTCCGCCTGTGACAGGAAGCTGGCTGTGAGGCCTGTTTCAGTGGCGACCTGGTTCAGGGTCTTGTTGGCGGCGCGCCGGTGGCGGCGCAACCGTTCCCCGATCTGTTCTACGGTCATTGGCGTGGCTCGTATTCTGAAAGGCGCCAGTATAGCGGGCGGCGCACAGCAGAAAAGGCTTTTCGCCTCATTGAAATTAAGTACCACTGAAAATATACGTTGACGATGATTTAAGCCTGACTTAAATTTCGAGCACCAAAACATAATTCGGGAGAACGAGATGACAGTGGGTGTAGGTGGCAAAACTCCGCAACAGGCGCTGGCCGGCCTGGTGAAGATGACCGCGGGCATGCAGCCCATCGGCCTCGACGAATACCAGTCACGCATTGCCAAGGCCCAGAGCCTGATGCTCGAGCAGGGTATCGCTGCCCTCTACCTGAACGCTGGCAGCAACCTGTACTACTTCACCGGAGTGAAGTGGAGCCCGAGCGAACGCATGGTCGGCGCCGTGCTGCCCGCCAACGGTCCGCTGGCCTATATCGCCCCGGCTTTCGAAGAGGGCACCATCCGCGACTTGCGCGAGGTGGATGGGGTTATCCATGGTTGGCATGAGCACGAGAGTCCCTACCGCCTGCTGCTCGACATGCTCGCTGGAATGGGTATCGCCGCCGACGCAGTGGTGGGCCTGTGCCCGTCCCTGGCGTTCTTCATGTTCGACGCCATCCGCCGCCTCGGATCGGGCTACGCGTTCGTAGACGCCTCTTGCGTGACAAACCTGTGTCGCTATCAAAAGTCCGCAACAGAACTGGCGCTGATGCAGCGCGCCAAAGACATGACCCTGCAAGTGCACAAGGCTGCCGCCAGCATCCTGCACGCAGGCATCAGCACCACCGAGGTTGCCGAGTTCATCCGCGAGGCGCACCGCAAGGTGGGCGCGCCGGGTTCGACCTTCTGCATCGTGCTGTTCGGCGAGGCCAGCGCCTTCCCCCATGGGGTGAAGCACGCGCAAGTGCTCAAGGACGGCGACATAGTGCTGATCGACACGGGCTGCCTGCTCCACGGCTACCAGTCGGATATCACTCGCAGTTACGTGTTCGGCACCCCCAGCGACCGCCAGCGCGCCATGTGGAACCTGGAAAAGGCCGCCCAACTGGCCGCCTTCGACGCCGCCCGCCTGGGCGAACCCTGCCAGGTGGTGGATGCCGCCGCACGGCTTGGCCTGGAAGCCGCCGGTCTCGGCCCGGACTACCAGTTGCCCGGCCTGCCGCACCGCACCGGACATGGCATCGGCCTGGACATTCACGAAGGGCCTTACCTGGTGCGTGGTGACCAGACGCCGCTGGCCGAGGGCATGTGCTTCTCCAATGAGCCGATGATTTGTGTGCCGGGCGAGTTCGGCATTCGCCTGGAAGATCATTTCTACATGACCGCCACTGGCCCGCGCTGGTTTACCCAGCCGAGCCATTCCGTAGACGACCCGTTCGGGTTGGAGGCCTGAGGGCAGGCGACAGGCGTCGCCATTCAATCCCGGGCAATCTTGTCATTTGCCAAGGTTTGGGGCAGGGTCGATACCACTGACATCTCTGCCAAAGGAGTCACCCCATGTCAAAGCTATATCCCGGTATCGATCCTGAGGGGCTGGTCGAGTACTCAGTGGTCTACACCGACCGCTCGCTCAACCACATGTCGCAGTCGTTTCAAGCGGTGATGAAGAACATTTCCGCGACCCTCAAACAGGTCTACAACGCCCAGGCCGTTGCGGTGGTCCCGGGCAGCGGCACATTCGGCATGGAAGCGGTGGCGCGACAGTTTGCCACCGGCCAGCAATGCCTGGTGATACGCAACGGCTGGTTCAGTTATCGCTGGAGCCAGATCCTTGAGATGGGCAACATCCCGGCGGCCACCACGGTGCTCAAGGCTCGACCGGTCGACACGGGTCGCCAGGCTGCCTACGCACCACCCCCTCTGGATGAAGTGCTGGCAGCCATTGCGGCACAGAAGCCGCAGATTGTCTTCGCTCCCCACGTTGAAACCTCATCAGGGATTATCCTGCCCGACGAGTACCTGCGGGCCGTCGGCGACGCCGTGCACGCGGTGGGTGGCCTGTTCGTGCTGGACTGCATCGCCTCGGGCACGATTTGGGTCGATATGCACAAATGCGCGGTCGACCTGCTGATCAGCGCACCGCAGAAAGGCTGGAGTGCCTCCCCGTGCTGCGCCCTGGTGATGTTCAGTGCTTTGGCCCTCGGGCGCATCGAACAAACGCAGAGCAGCAGCTTCGCCTGCGACCTGAAAAAGTGGCTGCAGATCATGCAAGCCTACGAACAGGGCGGGCATGCCTACCACGCGACCATGCCCAGCGATTCCCTCGCGCGGTTCAACGAAGTGATGAACGAGACGCAAGCCTACGGTTTCGACAAGGTCCGCGACGAACAACAGGCCCTGGGCGATCGGGTGCGCGCAATGTTGACCGGCAAAGGCTTCAAGAGCGTGGCCGCCGCCGGCTTCCAGGCCCCAGGCGTAGTGGTGAGCTACACCGATGATGCCGACATCAAGAACGGCAGGAAATTTGCCGACCAAGGCCTGCAGATCGCCGCCGGAGTGCCGTTGCAATGCGACGAGCCGGCCGACTTCCAGACCTTCCGCATCGGTCTGTTCGGACTCGAAAAGCTGCACAATATCGAGCGCACGGTCAGCACCCTCGAGCAGGCACTGGATGAGGTGATGGTCAGCTGAGCCCTCATCCTGCCCTCTAACCACAAGGGAAAACCCGCGCACGTGTCTTGCTGACACGTGCGCGGCGGCAGCATGACAGGCAGACGTCGGCCAGGAGCAGACATTCGTTGAATGACCGCTCTCAAATAGAACGTTGGTTTACACGTGCCATCAGTTGCTCAGCGCTTTCCTTGCGTTCGGAATAGCGATCCACCAGGAATTCCTGCCGATCGCGCAGCAACACGGTGAACTTCACCAGCTCTTCCATCACATCGACTACGCGGTCATAGAACGGTGATGGTTTCATGCGTCCTGCTTCGTCGAATTCCATGTAGGCCTTCGGCACAGAGGATTGGTTGGGGATGGTGAACATGCGCATCCAGCGTCCCAGCACTCGCAGTTGATTGACCACGTTGAACGACTGCGAGCCACCACATACCTGCATCACCGCCAGCGTTTTGCCCTGGGTCGGGCGTACCGCGCCGAGCTCCAGAGGAACCCAGTCGATCTGTGCCTTGAACACCGCCGACATCGCGCCATGGCGTTCTGGCGAGCACCAGACCTGGCCTTCCGACCACAGCACCAGATCGCGCAGCTCCTGCACTTTGGGATGATCGACCGGAACATCGTCCGGCAACGGCAAACCGCAAGGGTTGAAGATGCGTGTTTCGGCACCGAAGTGTTCCAGCAGGCGCGCGGCCTCTTCAACCAGCAGGCGGCTGAAAGAGCGCTCGCGGGTCGATCCGTAGAGCAGCAGGATGCGTGGTCTGTGATGATCCGGCGTCGACGCTTGCACATTATCGAACAGGGTCAGATCGAGGTTAGGGAGATGTTGAGACATGAATCCTCCTTAGGGAGCGCCAATTCGATCCAGCTCGGTTTTTGAGCTCATCGCGACTGAGAGTATTGAGGGGCAGTTTGAAGAGGGCGGGTTCAGCAGCAGGTTGTTTCACGCACGGGGCGGCCATCCATGTCTTGCAGGCGGCCGACGTTGTCCTTAAGCCAATCGGCGTTGGCCCTGGACGCCACTTGCAGAATGTCGCGGACCCAATCGGGCAGCTCTGGATCAAGCCGGTAATAAACCCACTGGCCCTGGCGACGATCCAGCAACAAACCGTTGCTGCGCAATTGCGCCAGGTGACGGCTGATTTTTGGCTGGCTGTCGTCGAGAGCACACATCAGCTCGCAGACACACAGCTCTCCCTGATCAGCGATCAACAGGGTGGCGCGAACTCGGGTTTCGTCGGCCAGGCTCTTGAAGATTTCTGGAGGCGTGATCATGTAAACTCCGCACATATGGAAAATCGAATATACGGATATCCGTATGTGTAGAGCAAGAAGAAAATTTGACGACTGTCTGCTTTTGGCTGTGGATTCAACCGGTCGACGCAACACAACTAAATTCTGTGTAAGCAGAAGGAGCGCACTCCCAAAGCCATTCATTTGTATGAGCAGCTGGGCCTGCTGACCCCTCAGCGCCATGGCAGTTACGGGTAGCCCCAAGGTACAGAGTCAAGCGCTTGCGTCAGGCCAATCGAAGGTGACAGCGCAGGACCAGGCATTTTCAATATCATCGGTTTTGTGCAATGACGCCGCCCATGTATTGATTCAAATCGCGCAGATCTTGAATGCTCCATGAGTGCGGCGACAGCTTTACACCGTTCTCACGCAAGGTTCTTGGAATCAGGTCTCCATTTGGGCGAAGTATTATCGAAGACACAATCACGCCCGGATAATCAGTTAATCGTTTTTTGAAAGCGGACGTTGTCAGATCAGGCGTGGGCGGATTGCTTTTATTGGCCAGTGGCCCTGTTGCCTTGAGATCCATTCCGTGGCACATGCTGCATCGCTGTAGATAGAGGTTTTTTCCATTGGCATTATCCGCGAAGGATAGTGATGTTTGAGTCAGCGATAAAATTCCTAGCGTAACGATGAATAATGTTTTCATTTTTTTATCTTCCTTGATGGGATCAGCGTTGATTGGACGCGATTTGGAGCGCGGGAAAGATATCAGCCAGCGCGTTGGCACTCACAGTCATTTCTGATGCCCGCCCGGCGTATTACCTGTTCCGGGTTATGCCGCCCTACGGTACTAGCGCTGGTTGCGATAGCGTTCGGTCAAGGACTGCACGAGGGTGACGTAGGATTGCGTCTCGGCGTAGGGAGGCACCCCATTGTGTTCGACCACGGACGCTTCGCCGGCGTTGTAACCTGCCAACGCCAGCATCTGGTTGCCGTTGAAGCGCTTGAGCAGCCAGGCCAGGTAGCGCACGCCGCCACGAATGTTCTGTCGTGCGTCGAACGGGTTGTCCACGGCGAAGCGTTCGGCGGTGGCGGGCATCAACTGCATCAGCCCCTGGGCGCCGGCTTCGGAAATGGCGTTGGGGCGAAACGCCGATTCGGCATGTATCACTGCGCGGACCAGCGCCTTGTCGACACCATAATGACCCGAAGCGGCCTCGATCTCCTGCCGATAGGAATGGGTGTCCAGGCGCAGTGCGGTGACCTTGAAATCCTTCGGCGCCATGCACAGATAGCAGCCCTTGATGTAGTAGAGCTCAAGGACATCGACCCGCGCGGAGATCCCGACGGGGCGCCGGCTCACATATTGACGTTTACCCTTGTGGATGAAGGTGAACACCCGGACCCGCACCGCGCCTGAGTCGTCGGCCTGCACAACCCGTGGCAGGGCCTGTGCCTTGGCGCCGCCAGCGGCACCCGCGATGTCATTCAGGTGAGTGCAGCGGGCGTTGGCGATGGCCTGGCTGGTGTAGCTGATGGTTCCGTCCCTGGTTTGGCACTTGAACATGGCGCTGGCGCACAGTGGCGCGACCAGCAATGCCAGTCCGATGCTGCCAGGAAGGCTCTTGCGAGCCCATTGCCATGCTCTGGAACTCATCACATCGCTCCGCGCCGCAGGCGCCGATCAGGTCTGGGGCGCCTGGCCCGGGCGCTGCCTTTGGAGAGCCTGTTCCGGGTGATGCGCCTTTTGTTCTGATAGTTATACCCCTTGTAACCGGCCGTGGAACTTGCATTGACGTACGGGCTGCCGGCTGCCAGGGCCGGGGACGTTCATCGCCGCATCACTCAGGCAAATGCAGCTTCTACAAATGCCTCCAGCGCCTTGTCTTCGAGGATTTCGATTGAGAAGTGCCCGAAGCGCTTGGGCAACCAGATAATGCGTGTCCCGGACGGCGATTGCAGGTTCGCGCGGGCCAACGGCTTTCCGTTTTCGTCTTCTGGCTGAACGCCGGCGACCATCAATTCGTCGTAGGCCTTCTCGATGTCCGGCGTCGAATAGCAGTGGCGATAAATCATCCCTTCACCCGAGGTGTCCAATAACTCCTTCAGGTTCCCTGCCAACGGCTGTACCAGCATGAAACGCTCTTGACCGATCAGCGCAATCGCGTAGCGCACGTGCAGGCCGCCCCGTTCCCAGACGAGCGTTCTGGAGATCCTGGCATTGAGTATCCGTGCATAGTAGGCACAGGCTTCGTCGAGATTATTGACCAGTACATCTACGTGACTGAACTTCAGATCCATTGCAGCCCTCCTGTTGAACCGACGTCCATGTTAAGCCCGACACGCCCGGAGTTCGATGGAATTCATGAAGCCATATTATTGATATGGAAGGGCGCCAGTTCGGTGATTAACAACGGCCGATCAGCACGATTGCGCCAAATCAGACGTGCCAGGACTTGCAGCCAGGTAATGTGGCCGAGGCCAGGGAAATGGGTGTGAATTAATACAACAGCAGAAAACCAACGGATTGAGTCGTACCGTCGGCCTCGGCGCAGGGAGTATCCGGTTCGGCGCAAATTATCCCGCGGAGGTCACCCTCGCAGCCTGCGCAGGGTGACGCGACGTCACCAGGCCAATAAAGGAAATTGCCAGCGCCAGGCCAATGGTCGTGCTCACTTCGGTACGGTGCTCCGGGGTGATCATCATGACCGCCAGCGCTGCGCAAATGAACACGATCACCAGCCACGTCAGCCATGGAAACAGCCACATGCGAAAGGTCAGCTCGACGTTCTGCCGACGCAACATCCGGCGCATGCGCAGCTGTGACACCGCAATGGCCAGGTACACCAGCAGGGCAATGGCGCCGGAGCTGGCCAGCAGGAAGTCAAACAGCCCGGCGGGCATGAAGTAGCTCCACACGGTGATCGCCGCGCCCAGCACGGTGCTGGCGATGACGGCCGCCCGCGGCACGCCTTCGGAGGACGTCGCCTTCAGCGCCTTCGGCGCATCGCCACGGCGGCCCAGCGAATACAACATGCGCGAAGCGATGTAGATCGAGGAATTCATGCAACTGGCCACGGCGATCAGCACCACCACGTCGACCATGAACTTGGCGTGGGGAATGTTCATGATTTCCAGTGCCCGCTGGTAGGAGCCGACCTGGGCGAGCAGCGGATCGTTCCAGGGCACCACGGAGATGACCACGAAAATCGACAACAGGTAGAACACGCCGATGCGCCAGATCACCGAACGCGTGGCCTTGGCAATGTTCTGCGAGGGATTGTCGGATTCGGCGGCGGCGATGGTCACGGCCTCGGTTCCGATGAAGCTGAACATGATGGTGATGAAGGCGCCCACCACCGCCGACAGGCCGTTGGGGGCGAACCCGCCGTGTTCGGCCATCAGGCCGCTCAAGCCGCTGACTTCCCGTTCGGGCACCCAGCCCATCAGCACGGCAAAACCCACGCCGATGAAACCGATGATCGCCACGACCTTGGCCATGGCGAACCAGAACTCGAATTCACCATACTTGGACACGCTGAACAGGTTGGTCACCACCAGTGCAATGATCGACACCAAAGCGAACAGCCAGGCATCGATCCCGGGAAACCACTGATTCAACACATGACCTGCGGCCAGTGCTTCGATGGGAATCACCAGCACCCAGAACCACCAATAGAGCCAACCGATGGTGAAGCCTGCCCAACGGCCGATTGCCTGGTCGGCATAGGTCGAGAACGAGCCGGTGTCCGGGTTGGCCACCGCCATTTCACCGAGCATGCGCATGACCAGAACGACGAGCAAGCCTGAAAACAGGTAGGCCAGCAGGACTGCTGGGCCGGCGGCTGCAATGGCATGTCCCGAGCCAACGAACAAACCGGCGCCGATAATACCGGCGATTGACAGCATCGTTACGTGACGAGGCTTGAAGCCCTGCGCCAATTGGCCACTCAAATCCTTGGAGCTCGGGCTAATCATTGGTTTTTTTCTCTGCTGATCGACATTTAAGCGAGTTGACAGGGGCAACGGGTCATCACTGTTGCCTGCCGGGAGTCCTGCAAGAGGGACCCTTCAAACGCTGCAGTTCTTATCAAACCCATCATCGCGATGTGGTTATTTAGATGAAAAGATGCGCCACCTTACCCGGCCTGCCCGACGATTCAGTTACCTGTTCGCGTCACCTCCTTGTCTGATATCGACACCTGCAGATTCGGCGTTCACGATGAGCACCAATCAGTCATGAAATGGCCTGGCGCAGGCATTGTGTTTTGTTGAGGATCCTGCCGGGGCTGGATGTTGATCAGCTAAAGGGTGGGGTCGCGCGGACTTCGAGCTGCGTTTGCTTGCGGGGGCTGCTGTTCTGACCGTACCTGGCCTTTTGGATGTGACGACGTTTGACACGAGCTGCATGCCCTGGCTAGTCGGCGCATGTCAGCTCGATGGAAGGGTTAGGTAGTAGCCTGAGGTCAAGAGTAGCATCGCTGAAGGTCAGCTCTTGGCCGATTTCTGCCTGTCGCGAAGGGCAGTTACCGAACCATGGCCGACAATCCCTCAACCATTCACAACAGGCCCACTTATGGCATTTTCCCCGCCGATTGGATCCGTAGTACCGGGTAGAAAGCACCTACACTGGACACGTTATCTCTGCCTGTTTTTTCGGAATACGAACCCGATCAAGGAGCCATGCGTGGACAGAGAATGGGGAAAGCTCTCGATGGTAGTGGGGTGGGCGATCGTTGTTGAGGACGATCCGGCAGTTCGCAAGCTGATAGTCGATATCTTGAAAGATATCGATCTCCTTTCCCTGGATTTCGACTCTGCCGACGAAGCTTTGAACTACCTGCGGAGCATGCCGGACGGTTGCCCACTGGTGATCGCGGATCAAGTTTTGCCCGGTCAACTCCAGGGTGCGGAATTCATAAAGCTGGTGAAGGCGAAATGGCCCGCTACCGCTACGATTCTCACCTCCGGTTACTTGCTGGATGCCTCGGTAGTGCCTTACTCGACAACGTACCTGGCCAAGCCCTGGTCCAGTGATGATCTGGTGATGGCTGTAGTAAACCTGCTTCAGCCTGGTCGCCCCCTCAAAAAACACTGACTATCCCTGTGCTTTCTTCAGCCTTTTCAAGCGCACATTCGCCCTTTGCACAGCGGCCATTTTTTCAGGCCGCTTCATGCGTTTCCACTTTCTGATGTCTTCCTTGCTTCGTCCGCAGCTCACGCACAGATCACCACTGAGCTGGCAAACCGAGATGCAAGGATTTTCGATTTCTTCAGCCATTGTCAGCCACCTTTAGTCACACGTGATCGAGTCAGGCGGATTTTCCAGTCGCCGCCATGGGTTCGCTGACACTCCTCCTCAGAGTCGAAGCGGACACTATGGTCTGAAGGGGTCAGGTCGATGTTCGCCTCTTTCAGCGCGATGGCCGTCAACTCAAAGATGCGCGCCTTGGCGTCAACCTGGGCGAGCTTTCGGTCCGCCAGGGTTTCGAATACCCAGATTACCTTCAGGGTTCCTGCCAACGCGTTCAGGTCAGCGGTGTGGGTGAGCCAGGTAAAGCCCTTGATTTCACCTTTTGCTGTTTCGCACGCTTCGGTGAGTGTGGTTATCAACCGGCGTTCGATTCGCGCCAGTTCACGTTTGCCTGGAGGCATTTCGGGTTCCTTTGGAGACAAGGGTGGGGGAGCGCTGCATCAGACCGGTCGAAACTCAACCGTCAGATGGCCGATTTCGTGCACCGGCTTGAGACGTTCACGAATGCTATCGGCGTTCGCAGTGGCCTCACCAAGGACGCTGACGATGGCCGCATGGGCTTGCGGTCCAACCCGCCATACGTGCAAGTCCGTGATAGTGGCATCCCCCGGTTTCTCGACCCGTGCGCGGATTTCCTCGGCAACGTGCGCATCTGTCTGATCCAGCAGTACACCTGCTGTGGTCCCCATCAAGGTCCATGCCCAACGCGCGATGACGATGGCGCCAACGATGCCCATGACCGGGTCCAGCCACACCCAACCGAGATACCGGCCGGCGAGCAGTGCAACGATGGCCAGCACCGAAGTCAGCGCGTCTGCGATGACGTGGACGTAGGCCGATTTCAGATTGTTGTCGTTCCCGTGATGCGCATGGGGATGGCCATGATCGTCATGATCGTGCCCATGACTGTGCCCGTGGCCCAGCAGCAGGGCGCTGACAATGTTGACGATCAGACCGGCGATCGCGATGAGCGTGGCGGTGCCGAACTGAACCTCCGTTGGCTGCAAGAGGCGCATGACCGACTCAACGCCAATGCCCAGGGAAACCATGCCGAGAATCAGCGCCGAAGCGAACCCGCCCAAGTCGCCAACCTTTCCGGTACCGAAACTGTACCGCTGGCTGCAAGCGTGGCGTTTGGCGTATCCGTAAGCGGCCGCCGCGATGCCCAATGCGCCGGCATGAGTCGCCATGTGAAAGCCATCGGCCAGTAACGCCATCGAACCCGTGACATACCCGGCGGTGATCTCGCCAACCATCATCACAACGGTGAGTGCAACTACCCAAAGCGTACGCTTGGCATTTTCATCGTGCGCCGAGCCCAGGAACACGTGGTCGTGCGTGTAGTTGATGTTCGTCCTGTTCATGAGTGTGTGCCCGGATGCGTTCACTTGGAGTAACGGCGAATGGCTTCAAGAAGCTCTTCGACACCCTTGTTGCGCTCTTCTTCGCTGAGCCCTGGGTTCGCAACATGCTCGCGCGCGTGATCCTCGATGATTTCCTCCATCAAGCCGTTGATGGCCCCGCGAGTGGCGGCAACAAGGTGCAGTGTCTTGGCGCAATCGAGATCCGATACCAGTGCCCGTTCAACGGCCTGGATTTGTCCGGCGATCCGTTTTACGCGTTTGAGAAGATCGTCTTTGTTTGCTGCGATATGGCCCATCGGATACCCCCCTACCTATGTATTGCGCATGATAGGCATACCCCCTATACCTATGCAAGGTTGCTGGCTGCTGAGATCATCTACAGCTTGTGACAGGAAAGATCTACTACACCGAAAGCCAGTAAACTGCGGCGAGCTGCTGGCAGCCGCTGTTGCAACAACAGATCAACCAGCAATTCGCGCTCAAGTCAGCGCCTGGCGCTGCGCCCGCTATCAGCGCGCCAACAAGTGCGCAAACGCCTGCTTGAGAGCGTTCTGTGGCGAGCGCGGCTGGTAGCCCAGCTCATTGATGGCCTTGTCGATGTAGTAGACCTGGCGCACCCCATAAAACATCCGCACCTGGCTGAGCAGCAGCTCGGCTGGCTGACCGGTGTAGCGTGCCCGCTGTTCCTGCAGTCAGGCGATCAACAACAGCAAGGCTTTTGGTGCGCGGCGCGGCAGACGATAGCCGGGGCATAAGGTGTTGAGCGCCGCCTCGGCAGCCCACAGGCCTCGGCGGTCTCCCAGGCGGCGCGTTCAGAGAGGATTTTTGAGCGGTAGTACGGGTTGTCCTGATCGGTGTTCCAACTGGTTTCATCCAGGCGCCGCCCGGCGTGCTCATCCTCGCAGGCCACCATCCTCGCCCGATTCTCGACCCTTTCCTCGAAGCGTTGCAGCAACCGCGACAGTCCCTTCCTGCCCAGAGCGGTCATTCGACCGCTCAGTCACTTTGCCGATTAATTTTCCCGACCTGTGTTGACAGTTCGATTCGTTCGATTCTAATCTGCATACAGCGCTGCACACATTACGGCGCACAACGTTGTAGATTTGTACCTTCCTGCCTACAAGAACGAAATCATCGGAGAGGTCAAAATGGCTCGGTTCCTTCCTCGCACCATCCGCAACATGCTCGTTTGTGCATCCGCAATTGGCGCACTGCTCACTCAGGTCCCAGCCCAGGCGGCTGATGTTTCACTCTGGAAAGACATTCAGAAAGCAGGCGTCCTGCGTTGTGGAGCGGCCGTCGCCGCGCCTTACGTCATGCGTGATGCTCGCTCTGGTGAATACAGCGGCTATTTCGTAGACCTGTGCCGTGACTTCGGCGAGAAGGTGCTGAAGGTCAAGGTCGAGTTCGTCGACACCAACTGGGACAATCTTGTGGCGGGCTTGCAAGGTGGTAAGTGGGACATGGCCATGGCGCTCAACCAGACGCCTGAACGCGCGCTGGCCGTGAGTTTTTCGGTGCCGGCGACGGACTACCAGGTGTCGCTCCTGGTCAACAAGGACAACCCGAAACTGGCCAATGCCGGCAACAACCTCGGCGATTTCGACAAGCCTGACGTGACCTTCGCCGTCATGTCCGGCACCGCTCAGGACAAGGCCATCTCGGCGGTCATCAAGCAGGGCAAGATCATGCGCCTGCCGGGCATGGATGAGGTGCGTATGGCGGTGATGTCAAAGCGCGCTGATGTATTGGTCGATGCCAGCGACACCAACCACTTGTTCGCCGTGGCCAACCCCGGTTGGACCAAGGAAGTGTTGCCCAAACCCGCACTGGCCAAGCAAGGCGTAGCGTTCGGCGTGCGTCGAGACGTCAGCGCCGCTGATTTGCAGACGCTGAACATCTACCTCTCCCAGCGTCGCGAAACCGGTGAAATCGACGCCTTGGTCGATAAGGCCTCGCAACTGGCCAACGCCGACAAAACCCCTCAGTAAATCCCGCCGATGTCGAGCGCGCAGCGGGCTGCGCGCTCCCGGAGAATCTTCGATGAAAGCTTCCAATCTGGCGGCGGTGCCGCCACGGCCTCTGCACGCCTGCGAAAAGATGAACGGTGAGTTCATTCAACTGCGCGACGTCTACAAATCCTACGGCGAAAACCTGGTGGTGATGGATCACCTGGACCTGGACATGCGGGCCGATGATCGCCTGGTGATCATTGGCCCCAGCGGTAGCGGCAAAAGCTCTTTGCTGCGAGTCATGATGGGCCTTGAAAGCATTCAGGGCGGCACCATCCGCTTCCAGGGCAAACCGTATATCGACGGCAATGCCCGGGGTAAGGGCAAGCCCATGGACAACACACTGCAGACCCAGGTCGGCATGGTGTTTCAGCATTACACGCTGTTTCCGCATTTGTCGGTGTTGGGCAATCTGATTCTGGCCCCGATGAAAGTGCATGGCCTGTCGAAAATGCAGGCCACCGAGAAAGCCAGGACGCTGCTCGCCCGATTGGGCCTGGAGAGCAAGCTCAACGTTTATCCCAGCCAATTGTCCGGCGGCCAGAAACAGCGTGTGGCGATTGCCCGGGCGCTGATGCTCGAACCCAAATTGATGCTGTTCGATGAAGTCACTTCAGCACTCGACCCCGAGATGGTCATCGAGGTGCAGAACGTGATGCTGCAATTGGCCGAGCAAAAGATGGCGATGATCATCGTCACCCATGACATGCACTTCGCCCGGCATATCGCCACCCGCGTGGTGTTCTGCGCCAACGGCAAAGTCGTCGAGCAAGGCCATCCTGACCAGTTGTTCACCCAGCCCAAGGAACCGCGCACTCGCGAGTTTCTGGAAAAAGTGCTGCACCTGGACTGAGGAGCACAGCCATGAATTATCAATTCGACTTCAACTTTCTTAGCGGTAATTTTGGCCTGTTATGGGACGGGTTGAAGGTCACTCTGCAATTGGCCCTTGTGTCGAACATCGTCGGGCTGGTGCTGGGCTTCGGCTTGTGCCTACTGACCTTGAGCCGCTGGTTTTTCCTGCGCTGGCCGGCGCAGTTGTTCATCGAATTTTTTCGCTGCACACCGGTGCTGCTGCAAATCGTCTGGTTCTTCTACTGCGTACCCATGCTGTTCGACGTGTTCATCGACCCGATCACCATGGGCGTGCTTGCCCTGGGCCTGAACCTTACCGCGTTCAACGCCGAGGCTTATCGGGCCGGTGTGCAGGCGGTGCCTCATGAGCACCTGGACGCCAGCATCGCCTTGGGCCTGCGCCCTTGGCAACGAACGCTTTACGTGATTCTTCCGCAAGCATTGCGCAGTGCCATTCCGGTGTTGATGACCAATGGCATCTCGATCCTTCAGCAAAGTGCGCTGGTGGCAATCGTAGCGGTCGGCGACCTGATGTACGTCGGCAAAAGCATCGCTACCGAGGCTTATCGCCCACTGGAAACCTACTCGCTGATCGCGCTCATCTACTTCGCCTTGTCGTTGCCCATCGCACAGTTCGTGCAGTGGCTGGAACGTCGCCAGGATACCGCGCTCGCGCGCTGAGGAGGCTGTGATGAACCTTGATTTCACCGTGGTGTTTTCTTACTGGCAGGCCTTGTTGCAGGGGCTGGCGCTGACGCTGGTGTTCACCGTCGGGTGCGCGATTCTGGGCAGTCTGTGCGGCTTTCTGTTGAGCCTGTTGCGGGCCTCTCGCAGTCGCTGGTTGAGCGTGCCTGCCGGTCTTTACGTGGAGCTGTTTCGCGGTACGCCGTTGTTGATCCAGCTGTTCTGGGTGTTCTTCTGTTTCCCGGTGGTGTTTGGCGTTGATATCCCGCCTTACCTGTCGGTGTTACTGGCGCTGACCCTGTACATGACTGCGATCACCAGCGAGACCTTTCGCGGCGCGCTCAAGTCCATCCCGGGCGAACAGCATGATGCCTGCGTCGCATTGGGCCTGGCTTCGTGGAATAAAACCCTCTTCGTGGTGTTTCCCCAAGCCTTGCTTCGGGGCATTCCGCCACTGCTCTCCAACGTGGTTTCGCTGTTCA
Organism: Pseudomonas sp. S2_H10; assembly: GCF_054668285.1. Classification (NCBI taxonomy): domain Bacteria; kingdom Pseudomonadati; phylum Pseudomonadota; class Gammaproteobacteria; order Pseudomonadales; family Pseudomonadaceae; genus Pseudomonas; species Pseudomonas sp. S2_H10. The sequence continues at coordinate 964,296 of NZ_CP162754.1, read as the reverse complement.
AGGAGAGCGCGCTGATCTCTTCGGTGGGCATCGCGGACTTGATGTTCGTCGGCCAGAACATTTCCAACAGCACGGCCCGCCCGGTCGAGTTTCTCTCGGCGGTGGCTGTGATCTATTTCCTCGTGGCGTTCCCGCTGACCCGTCTGGTCGGTGTGATCGAGGCGCGGATGCTGCGTCGTTATGCGTACTAACCCCAACCCTCATATCCAAATCCGTGGAGTGTCTGCAATGACTCAACTCAAAGGTATCCTGCCTGCTCTGGTCACCCCGTTCGACAAGGCCGGCAAAGTCAATTACGACATGCTCGGCAACATCATCGAGCATCAACTCAAGGCGGGCGTCAAAGGTTTCGTGCCACTGGGTTCCACCGGTGAGTACTACGCCCTGACCAACGAAGAGCGCCGGCAGATTCTGGCCACTGTGCGCGAAATAGTCGGCGACCGTGGCGTGCTGATTGCCGGTGCCAACGGTTCCTGCACCCGTGAAGTCATCGAGCAGGTCAAGCAGACCCGTGATGCCGGCTACACCAACCTGTTGATCGCACCGCCTTATTACGCACTGCCGTCCCAGGAAGAGCTGGTCGGTCACTACCAGGCCATTCTCGATGCCGTGCCGGACATCGACCTGGTGCTGTACAACTACCCGGTGCGTACCAACGTCGAAGTCGGTTTCGGTGTGCTGGATGCGTTCAAGGAAAACAAACGCGTGATCGCGATCAAGGAAAGCAGCGGCAACCTGCTGCGCGCCATCGAAATCGGCAACACCTACAAAGACAACTATCAGCTGTCTTGCGGTTCCGATGACCAGGCGCTGGATTTCTTCCTGTGGGGGGCGAGCAGCTGGATCTGCGGCCCGGCCAACTGCCTGACGCAACAGGTCTGTGATTTCTACACCAAGTACACCAGCGGCGACCTGACCGGTGCACAGGCCATCGTGCGCTCGCTGTTCCCGGTACTGGCAGACATGGAGTCGGGCAAGTTCATCCAGAAGGTCAAGTACGGCTGCGAACTGGCAGGCTTTGACGCCGGTGCTGCGCGCATGCCGCTGCAACCATTGACCGACGACGAGAAAGCCAGCTTCCGCAAGGCTTTCGAACTGGCCCAGGGCTGATGTTGCCCGCCACATCAGTCGCCACGCCCGACTGATGTGGCTTTATCGGAGAGAGTGAGATGACCCGACACGTTTTCAGCAGCATCGAAGGCCATACCGAAGGCATGCCTGTGCGCATGGTGATAGCCGGTGCGCCCGCGCTCAAAGGGCGAACCATGAGTGAGCGGCGTGAATATTTCATGGCCAACTTCGACTGGATTCGCCGCAGCCTGATGCTCGAACCCCGTGGCCACTCGCACATGTCGGGTACGATCTTCTACCCGCCGATGCGCGCTGACAGTGACTTCAGCCTGCTGTTCATCGAGACCTCCGGCTGCCTGCCGATGTGCGGGCATGCCACGTTGGGTTCGATTACCTTTGCGCTGGAGGCCGGGCTGATTGAGCCCAAGACCCCGGGCAACGTGGTGGTGGACGTTCCGGCAGGGCAGATCCACGCCACCTACACCCGCAGCGGCGACAAGGTCAGCTCGGTGTGTTTCACCAACGTCCCTTCATTCTTGCTGCACCGTGACCTGGAAATCGATTTTCCGCCACTGGGGCCATTGAAGATCGACATCGCCTACGGCGGCAATTTTTACCCGATTATCGAAGTGCAGCCCAACTATCCGGGTTGTGAGCATTTCAGCGCGCAGCAACTGCTGGAAATGGGCCGGCAAATGCAGGATCTGCTTAACCGGTCGGTGGACGTGGTTCACCCGGAAAACCCTGCGATCAAAGGTGTCAAACACTGCATGTGGACAGGCGCGCCCCTGGCTTGCGAGTCTCAGGGCCGGGCCGTGGTGATTGCCGGTGAAAGCCTGATCGATCGGTCGCCGTGCGGCACCGGAAGTTCGGCCCGGGTCGCCCAGCGCTATGCCCGTGGCTGGTTGGCCGAAGAGGGCGCCTATCGCCACGAAAGCCTGATCGGCAGTTTTTTTGTCGGTCGCGTGGCGCAGACGCTGCACCTGGAAGACGGCAGTGCCGCTATTCGCCCGAGTATTGAGGGAAGGGCATGGATCACAGGGCGCGCTGAGTTTATTGTCGACGATACCCAACCCTGGTGGGACGGCTTCAGTCTGGAAGATTATGCCGCTCCGGCCTCTGCACAAGAGACTTCCCTATGACACCTGCGCAGCCCGTTGCACAAATCCCGGTTCCCGGAGAAAAGGTAGTCGTGGTCGGCGGCGGTATCGTCGGCGTCTGCTGTGCCCTTTACCTGCAACGGGAAGGCTATGCGGTGACCCTGATCGACCCGGCCGCCGCGGGCGACAGCACCGCCAAGTGGAGCTGCGGGCAAATGGCGGTCAGCGAGGTCATCCCGTTGTCCAAGCCCGGCATCCTGAAGAAAATCCCGGGCTGGCTGCTCGATCAGAAGGGCCCGCTGGCGCTCAGGCCCGGTGCGTTACCTGGCATCCTGCCGTGGTTCCTGCGGTTTCTGGCTTGTGCCCGCCACTCGAAAATTGTCGAAATTTCCGAAGACATGGCGACGCTCACTCACCATGTCTACGAGGACTATGCGCCCTTGCTCGAAGCGTGCCCGGACAAGACCCTGATGGGCGAACGGCCAATCCTCGAGCTGTTTGATTCGGCTTCAGGCATCGAACACGAACGGGAGCATCTGGCGCTGCGTCAGGCGCTGGGCTTCAAGTCCGAAGTGCTGGATGCGGCGGCAATCTCGGATCTCGAACCGTCATTGGTCGGCAAATTCAGCCATGGCTTGCTGTTCCCAGACTGGCGGTCGGTTAATGACACCAAAGGTTTTATTGCCGCGCTGACGCAAAGTTTTCTCGACCAGGGCGGCGTGCGTGTACGTGGCCAGGTCAAGCGCATCGATGAGGTGGCCGATCGCGCCAGCGGCGTCACCCTCGGCGATGGCCAACGCTACGCCGCGGATCATGTGGTAATCGCTGCCGGCACTGGCTCGCGTCAGTTTTTCGAGCAACTCGGTGCGCAGGTTCCGCTGGCCGGTATCGCCGGTTATCAGGTGCTATTGCCCACCCCCGGCGTGGAGATTCGTCACTCGGTGATTTATGCCGACGGCGGTTTCTGCTTCAGCCCGATGACCCGTGGATTACAGATTGGCGGCACCATCGAATTCGCCGGCCCCAATGCCGAGCCGAACTTCAAGCGCGCCGACATCATTCTTGAGAAGGCGCGAAAAATACTTCCCCGGTTGCAACTGGATAACGTCGAGTACGGCGTCGGCTATCGCCCGTTTTTGCCCGACACCAAACCCGTTATCGATCGCAGCACTCGACTGTCGAACGTGTTCCTTGCGTTCGGTCACGGCCAGCTCGGCCTGACATTGGGAGCGACCACCGGACGACTGATCACTGACCTGGTTGCCGGTCGAAAACCTGCCCAGGACCTGACCCCTTTTAGCGCCCAGCGCTTTGCCCTTGTTGGAGGCCATGCATGAAATCCTATGACCAGCTCTATATCGACGGCCAGTGGGTTCGTCCGAAGAACGGCGCAACCTTTGACACGATTGATCCGAGCAACGAGTCGGTCATCACCCAGGTCGCCGCGGCCACCGCAGGCGATATCGACCTGGCGGTAAACGCCGCACGCCGTGCATTTGATGAGGGGCCATGGCCGCAAATGACCGGGGCCGAACGCGCGACGATTCTGCGGGCCATCGCTCGTGGTATCCGTGAACGTCAGGACAAACTGGCCGAACTTGAGGTGCGAGACAACGGCAAACCGTTGCCCGAAGCGCAGTGGGACATCGCCGATACCGCAGGCTGCTTTGACTACTATGCCGATCTGGCCGATGACCTTGATGGCCATCGTGAGCAGAATATTTCCCTCGCCGATGAGCGCTTCACGTCCATCGCGCGCAAAGAACCGGTGGGTGTCGCCGGGGCCATTATTCCCTGGAACTTCCCGATGTTGATGGCCGCCTGGAAAGTCGCGCCGGCATTGGCCGCTGGTTGCTGCATGGTGCTCAAACCTTCGGAGCTGACGCCGTTGACCGCCCTGGAGCTGGCGGACATCGCCCATCAGGCCGGTTTGCCTGCTGGCGTGCTCAATGTCGTGACCGGCCTCGGTCCGGATGCCGGCGCTCCGCTGAGCGAGCATCCAGGCATCGACAAACTGGCGTTCACCGGCAGCGTGCCAACGGGTACGCGGATCATGCAGGCCGCCGCCCGCGACATCAAAAACATCAGTCTGGAGCTGGGGGGCAAGTCGCCTTTCATCATCTTCGACGACAGCGATATAGAAGCGGCGGTCGAGTGGATCATGTTCGGGATCTTCTGGAACCAGGGGCAGGTCTGTTCGGCAACTTCAAGGGTGCTGGTGCAACGCAACCTGTACGAACCACTGCTCAAGCGACTGGTGGAGCAGACCCAGCGCGTCAGCATTGGCAACGGCATGGACGAGGGCGTACTGCTCGGCCCGCTGGTCAATCGCGGCCAGTACGACAAAGTGCTGGCAGCCATCGCTCAGGGTCGGGAGGAGGGCGCAACGCTGCTTGCCGGCGGTACGCGTCCGGCGAATTGCGAGAAAGGCTACTTCTTGACCCCGGCGATTTTTGCCGACGTGCCGCAAGACAGTTGGATCTGGAAAGAGGAAATCTTCGGCCCAGTGGTATGCGTGCGACCCTTCGATGATGAAGCCGAAGCATTGCGCAGCGCCAACGACTCGCGCTTCGGACTCGCTGCTGCCGTGATGTCCCATGACCTTGCCCGTGCCGAGCGCGTTGCCCGCCGACTGCGAGCGGGCATCGTCTGGATCAATTGCTCACAACCGACTTTCACCGAAGCTCCTTGGGGCGGTTACAAGCAAAGCGGTATCGGCCGTGAGCTGGGTGAGTGGGGGTTGAGCAATTACCTGGAAACCAAGCAGATCACCCGTTACGACAGTCATCAGCCGTGGGGCTGGTACATCAAGTAAAGGAGCCCGTCATGCGCTGGAAAAAGACGCTGCAAATGGCTGATGTGCATTGTGAAGGTGAGATCGGCAAGGTCATCACCGGCGGGGTCATCGATATCCCCGGCAAGACCATGCTCGACAAGATGAACTACATTAACGAAGTCGATGACAGCCTCAGACGCCTGGTGATTCTGGAGCCGCGTGGTTGCCTGCAAATGTCGGTGAATGTGCTGTTGCCGCCGACGCGGCCCGAGGCTCAGGCCGGGTTCATCGTGCTGCAAGCGGACAAGGCTCACCCCATGTCCGGCAGTAACTGCATTTGCGTGGTAACGGCGTTGCTGGAGCTTGGCATGCTGGAAATGCTCGAGCCGGTGACTACGGTGGTGCTGGACACTCCGGCCGGCCTGGTTACCGCCCGTGCACAGTGTGCGGACGGGCGCTGCCAGAGTGTTTCGCTGGACATGGTGCCGTCGTTTGTCGAGCAACTGGATGCCAAGGTCGAGACCGCAGACTTTGGTGTGATCAAGGCAGACATCGCGTTCGGCGGTGTCTATTACGCACTGGTGGACGTTGATCAGATCGGTTTGACCATCGCCCCTGAGAACGCTCGTGAACTGGCCACTCAAGGCGTTCGTCTCAAGGGGCTGATCAATGTGCAGGTGAAGGTCTGTCATCCGCTGTTCAAGGCGCTCAACGAGGTGGCCTATGTGATGTTCCGCAACCGCGTGGACGCGAAAACCTACCAGACCTGCACGACACTGCCTCCGGGGCGAGTCGACCGATCGCCGTGCGGTACGGGCAGTTCGGCGAATCTGGCGACCTTGAACGCAAGGAATCTGGTCGAAGTGGGGGATAAACTCACCTCGCGGTCGACCATTGGCGGCGAGTTTCAGGTTGAGTTGCTGGGGCTGACGCAAGTGGCCGGAAAACCGGCGGTCCTGCCCAGAATCACGGGGAGGGCATGGATTTACGGATTGCATCAGATCGGGGTCGATCCGGATGACCCTTTGGCGGATGGTTTTATGCTGAGCGATACTTGGGGTGAGGGTTTTTAACTGACCCCGGGTGGATGTTAAAGTTGTGGGCTGGCCGGATAACCGGCCTGCACTGCCGAGAGCATGACCTGATGAGCAAAGAAACGACTGAAGTTACCGGTGGTGCCAAACGCCATGGCGGTCGCTACATCTACGAAGAGTTGCGCAAGCAGATCCTGACGCTGAAGCTCAAGCCCGGTATGCCGCTGGACGAAGTGTCCCTGGCCGCGCAGTTTGGTCTTTCCCGTTCTCCGGTGCGTGATGCGCTTGCGCGTTTAATCAGCGAAGGCTTGGTCACCATCCTGCCTAATCGCACGCTGTTGGTGACGCCCTTCGAAATCGAAGAGTTCCCCAATTACATTTCGGCCCTTGACTTGATTCAGCGCGCAGTGACTCGCCTCGCGGCGCTGCATCGTACGGATGAGGACCTGATTCGTATTCGTGCTGCTGATGCCGCCTATCTGGACGCAGTCAGCACCGGGGACTTCCAGGCGATGTCCGAAACCAACAAAGCCTTGCATATGGCAATTGCCGAGGCCGGAAAAAACCCGTACTTCATCAGTTATTACGAGAAGCTGTTGGGTGAAGGTCAACGATTGCTGCACCTGCACTTTGACTACATCATCAGTTCAGCCAATACCTCTTCTTCGATCGGTCGCGACCACGATGAAATCGTCGATGCCATTGCTGGGCGCAAGCCCGACGAGGCTGAACGGGCGGCGCATGAACACACGATGTTGTTCCAGCGACGTTTCCTGGCGTACCTGCAACAAAACCTTACCGAGAAGATGTCTGTTGGTTGAGATGCGCTTCGACCTATTGAAAACCTACCTTTTGATATAGCTTTCGGGCGTCGGTAAGCACGCTGGTTGTCCAGAACATCATGCGCTTGTAACCAGCGGCCTTAGGCATTCTCACACCACAGCTTTGGCGTCAGCCTTGATAGCTGATTTGCGATAGGTCAGCAAAACGATGCCGGTGACCACAATTGTCCCGCCCAGAATCTGCCCCGCACTGAGCATTTGATCCAGCACAATCCAGCCCATCAGCAACGTCGCCAATGGCTCGATGTTCATCACCGGCGCATTGCGTGGCATGTCCAGCCGAGGCACTGAAATGAACAGCACGATAAAACCGGTGCCGTACAACACCACCAATGTGGCGAGGGCCAGCCATCCGGTCGAGGTCGCGGGCAGGTTCAGTCCGCCTGGCAGGGCGTCAGCCAGTCCTGCCAGATTGACGCTGCTGAAGACGATAAAAATGGTCAACAGACTGCGCACCGAACCACGTACCTGAGGCAACTTGTGGTCGGTAATCCACAGCGCGCAGGCGAACACGCTGGCGGCGCAGAACGCGAGCCCGACGCCCAGCAGCCATTGCGGGCCGACGTTGGCCGCGGTCGAAAGACGCCCGGGGACGTCCAGCACAAATACCAGCCCCACCAGAATCAAACCCATCAACATAGCGGTGCGCGCAGTGGGTCTCGGGCCACCCAGCGCCCAGGTGAGCAACGCCAGCAGGATGGGAAACACGTTGGCCACCAGCAGCGCCAGCGCCACCGGGACCCGTGCGACGGCGGAGTACAGGCACAGGCTCTGCGCGGTAATCAGAAGGCCCAACAGCAATTGCCAGCGCCAGGCACCCGCCGGCAGACGCAGACTTTGTCTTTGCCACAGCACCAGGATGGCGAGCACCAGCAAGGTCCCGCCAGAACGCATCAAAATCGCCAGCAATACACCCGCGCCATCGTCAAACGCGACCCGCGCCGCCACATGGTTACCGGCGAACGCACAGCCCATGCACAAAAGAATGATAACGGCGAGATGGCGGGGGAAGGGCGGCGATACGGACTGCGTAGGGCGAGGCATGGCGGATCTCGAAGGGTGACAGGCCAGTTCGGGGATGGCGTCGGGTTTTTATTATGTTGTCGTACAACTTGATCGATTTGTACCGTAATCGGATAGGTCGGGCAAGAGAGATTGGGTGGCCTGTAGCCTTTGACGGTCACACCATGGTGAATCAGTACATGCGTCATTCGTGTGTTTTTGATGGGCTGGACGGCTGTTACTGGCCGATTCTTGCCTGTCACCAGGGGGCAGAAAACAACTCATTTCAGCCGCTCACAACGCCATTCAGGATCCAGTCCACACCATTTGCGCAATGGCTGAAAGCGTATGATGGCGAGCCTTCATTACCGATAAGGAAATCGCCATGCGTCCTGACAAGGCGTGTTCAGTAGTTCTCTGTCCCGCGCAGCCCCCCAGGATCCTTTTGTTCCGTCATCCTCAGGCTGGAGTGCAACTGGTGAAGGGAACCATTGAAAAGGGAGAAACACCGGGCCGAGCAGCCCTGCGTGAACTGGCGGAAGAGTCTGGTATAAGCGCGGCCGCAATCGAAGACGACCTGGGAAGTTGGGAATCCGGTCATCTCGGCCAGATCTGGTCGTTTCAACTGTGCCAGGCGGGTGGGCCACTACCTGAACAATGGTCACATCAAACGCTAGATGACCATGGTCACCTCTTCGAGTTTTTCTGGGCTTCGCTCGACCATTTACCTTATGACGATTGCCACCCGGTTTTTCGTCGGGCGCTGGTCTTTTTGTGCGAGGTCCTGGAAACGCGTGGGCACTTGATGGGCAAGCATCTTTGATTCAAATACGGAACGACTGTTTTTGGCCGATGGCTGCCCCGTGTGAACTGCAGCAACTCATCGTACTTAGATGGGAGAGGGTAAAAAGCGGTACTCATCGCGACGGCCGTTGCACCTGGAACTTCAGGGTGTAGGCCGGGTCAATAGCGGCCCTGTATCGCAATTGCCGAACAGCGGTGTGGTCTGTTTACGGCAGTGCCGTCCGAGTTCAGTCGAGTCCGCCCCCTCATGCAAACCAAGAGTGTTCTACCGAGACTCATCGTGGTGTTCTGCGCTATCGCCTCGTTTTGTTCTGTCGCTGCCGAGCGAAGAGCGCCCGCTCAAAGTAACAGTGCATCAACCGCCCTGATCGAAACAGCCTCGCGGCAGTATGAAAATGGTCAGTTGGACCAGGCCGCTGCAACGTTGGAGCGTGCCCTGCATATCCAGCCGAACAATCCCGCGACGCTGCATTACCTCGGTGTGTTGCGTCTTCAGCAGGGGCAGTTCCAGCAGGCTGAAACCTTAGCGGCGCGCTCGAACATGCGAGTTGGTGGAAACGTCCAATTACGCAACCGAAACTTTCAATTGATCCAGGCGGCGCAGCAGGCCCAATCTACGGGTACCCCACCCAATGCCAAAGAGGACTTGGCCGCAGTACAGAAAGGGCTGGAAGAGGAGGCTCAAAGGCGCCGCGAAGCGGAAATGGCGATTGTTGCGCAACGCGGCGCAGACAACATCGCTGGCGCAGAGACAGAGCATGCGTACGCCGAGCTTGGGATTCCTCGCGGTCATATGCCGCCTCCGGGCAAATGTCGAATCTGGTTTCCTGATCGTCCGCCAGGGCATCAGCCTGCACCCGGTAAATGCAAGAAGCTGCGCCATCGGGTTCCCGCTGGGGCCTATCTGGTGCACGGTTGAGTATTTGAGTGTCCGCTGCTGGCCGAGAGCGGAGTCTCCCCACCTCTCGCGGTCGATTCAATACTTAGATCAGCTGTCGTACTCCCAGGCCCAGAATCAGACCACCGCACAGGCGATCAATCACTTTCCGAGCCTTCTGATACGCCGAGGAAATCCTTGGTTGCGACAAAGCCACCGCAACCAGTCCATACCAGGTCAGCGAAACGACCACCACAACCGCCAGCATTGAGACGAAGGTGCTGACCGAGGGGTGGGCGGGGGCTGCTGCTGAAAAGACGGCGGCGTAGAAGGCCATGGATTTAGGATTACCGATGTTGGTGACGACACCCTGAAAGAAAGATTTCCGGACGCTGCCAGCCGTGCCCTCACAAGGCCGTAAGGCGGGGTGCTTGCCTGCTTTAACGATCAGGCGTACGCCAAACCACATCAGGTACGTCGCACCCATTATCTTCACAACCAGTACTGCCCATGGGAAGGCTGCAAACACAAGGCCCAGGCCTGTGATCGCACAGCCAGACCAGAGCAGGTTCACGGTCACTATACCGGCGACCAAGGCCAACGCCTCGGCACGTGTCGCGGCTACTGCCTTGTGAACAACGGCGACGAAGTTCGGCCCCGGAATCACTACGCCCGCCAGATAAACCCAGAAAACAGTAAGCACCGCAGTACTGTCGAACATTTCGATGCCTCTTAGCGCTAATCGGTATCAGCGTCTGGTTGAAGATTTCATCACGTTTGTCGCCGCGAGAGCATCCATGCTAGCGAGCGAAGGGGCCGACAGTCAGACACAGATTCCACAATAAACTCCGATACAGTGACCTTTTATGCCAAGTAAACCCTGCCCGGCGATGAGATGGTCGGGGATCGCTATGGCCTGGCGAGGAATGCTTCGCTGTTAGGGGCGGATGTGTGCTGTCCGCAATTGGCCGATTGCTGCCTGTCACGTGGGGGTTGGAACAGTGCCTCCGGCAGCGGGCCCCCCTCCAGAAGTAGTCTGCGCCGTGCGGTTTCCACACTGCGCTGGGACAGGGCCTGCATACGCGGGGATTGCACGGCCCACGAGTGCCAATACAACGCCACGTCGGTGAAGTGCCCCGGTGCGACGTCCACAAGCTCTCGGTTTTTTAGCCAATCACGCAGTTGTATTTGCGGCACCATGCCATAGCCCAGGCCGCGGCGAATCGCTTCAAGTCGGGCCTCGGGCAGTGACAAGTAATGCGTAGGATAGGCATCTGCGCGCAGGCCGAAGTGTGATTGCATGAACTGATCCTGCAGTGTGTCCTTGCGTGAATAAGCAAACACGGGGGCCTTGCGCGCCGCCTCCCGAGTGAGTCCGTTGGGAAACCACCGCGCCTGGAAATCGGGCGACGCTACGAGGCGATAGCGAACAGAACCCAGATGGAGGGCGAGACAGCCACGCATGGGTTCCGCACGTGAGCTGATGCAAGCGATGACCTGACCACTTTCGAGCAGCGTGTACGTATGGTCCTGATCATCGACGACCAGGTCGAGCAGTATGCGTTCGCTGACAAAAATGGCCGCTAGAGCGGGGAAAAACCAGGTCGCGAGGGTATCGCCGTTGGCTGCGATGACAACCCGTAGGTGCTCGTCTTGATCGCCCGAGAGCTCGTTGAGCAATTCCTCCTCGAGCACGGTTGCGCGTCGAAGATAAAGCAACAGCCTCCGTCCCCTCTGGGTCGGCTCGCAGGGTCGACCTCGGACCACGAGCGGGCTGCCCAGGTAGGCCTCCAACGCGTGTATTCGCTGGGAAATAGCCGAGGGCGTTATCGCGAGCCTCTTTGCGGCCTTCTCAAAACTGCCGTCGTCGACGACTGCCAGGAACGCTTGCAACTGCTTGGCATCGAGTTTCACCGCGCGGCCTCATTAAGTTTTGCTAAGCAATGCTGAAAGTTACTTCATTATTCTTAACCAGGAAACCGCTAACGCCGATGATGGCTTCACGGCGACATCGCTCCTCTGATCACCAGAGTCGCCGTTTCACGAACCAGTCGGCGCAGGCGACTGATTTCGCGCTCACTCATCAAGTTCAGGAGAAACTCATGACACTCAAAATTGTTGCTGCTATCGCGGCGTTTGCAGTGCTGTCCGGTTGTGCTTGGCAAACACCAGCGTTGAAGCTCGATAACCAGTTGTATCAGACCTCGGCGAACGCTTCGCTGGCACGCGGCGCACAAACCGGAGCCCGCCGCCTTGCGCTTGAGGCGGCGAACGCCAAGTGCACCTCGCTCGGCAGCGACATCAGCGTTCTGGATATTCAATCGCGCTGGTCGTTTCCGGTTAATGGCGTTGCCTTCGTGACATTCCGTTGCAAGCCGGTTGCGAGTCACAAGGTGGGGTAGCCGAGCCTGGGGGTGTGACTCATTTATCGCTGAAGGCATTGCCCTGGGGGATCGGCAAGCGCCGCACCACTGACCGTGAGGGCGGTGGTTGCTATCGTGAACAATGCCAACGCATTGCGCATCTTTTCACCCTCTGGATGGACTTGGGTTACTGTGGATTTGTCAAGGGGCCGAATCGATGGGTGACGGAATCGTCTGCGAAAAAAAGCCGTATAACGTCATCGATGCCCATCTACGCTAAGACCCAAAGGGCAAAGCGGTCGTTGTGCAGTATGGATCGCAGTGCGGTTGCAACCCATAGGTGCACGCGGGCACTTACCTGCGTCGGTTCTTTTCCTGAAAGCCCAGGACTCGACGCCCAAGTGTCGTAGCAACGCTTCAGAAATTCGGCGCAGTGAGATGACCCCAGACCAAATCTATTCGCATATCCGCATCGTCCTCAGCATCATTCTGGGGCTGGGCATAACGACGTTGCTCAAGGGGATCGCATCGATCATCGAACACCCGCGCCGTTTCGGATGGTCCTGGATACACATGAGCTGGGTGGTGTGGGCGCTCATTTCAATCATGACATTCTGGTGGTGGGAGTTTCGTCTTACGCAGGTACCGGTATGGACGTTCGAGTCTTACTTTTTCATTGTTTGCTTTTGCGCCCTCTACTTCATGGTATCGACGATGCTGTTTCCGTCCGACGTGAGAGAGTTCGGCAGCTATGAAAACTACCTGCTGGAACGACGTGCCTGGTTCTTCGGGCTCATCGCTCTTCTTACGGCCATGGACCTTGTCGATACCTCCCTCAAGGGTAACGCCCGCTGGCAGACGTTGGGAGCGGCGTATACCGCCCATACCGTCATCATGCTGGGCATCGTGTTGATTGGCATCACACAGAAGCGGCGTCGAGTACAACTGGCACTTGCACTGTTTAGCCTGATCTATCAGCTCGGCTATTTTGCGGTCGAGTACTTCACCCTTATAGCGGACTGACTCAGAAGGAAAGCCGCCGTTGTGCAATGGTTTTTCCTGACCGGGTCGGTTGGAGTGACCGCTTCTGGCCCCGCGCGCCGGTACACAAGGCTCAGCGTCTATATCGCAGCGCCTCCACAAACGCAGAAAAGGCTGCAGATGCCTGGCGTCTGTTGGGGTAGTACAAATGGTAGCCCTGAAACTCGGGACACCAGTCGGCCAGGACTTCCTTGAGTCGGCCGTCGGCCAGGTACGGTGCGACCAATTGCTCTGGTACGTAGGCCAGACCAACGCCATCCAGGGCGGCATTGAGAACATGCATGATGCTGTTGAAAACGAGTTGCCCGTCTGCCTTGACCGTAAACGCCTGGCCATCTCGTTCAAACTCCCAGGCGTAAATCGCCCCTGATGGCCGGTGACGGATGTTGACGCAGTCATGGGCAGTCAACTCATGAGGTGTGGCGGGTACCGGGTGATGTTCGAAATACGCCGCAGATCCCACCACCGCCAACCGCCAATCCGGTCCTATGCGAACCGCAATCATGTCCTTGCTGATCGATTCGCCCATGCGAATGCCGGCATCGAAGCGTTCCTCGACCACGTTGGTGAATCCATAGTCGACGTAGAACTCCAGTGTGATATCCGGGTAATTCTTCAGGAAGCCGGCAAGCATCGGCCGAATGCACAACTCTATCTGATCGTCAGTGCAGGAAATACGAATCGTGCCACTGGGCTTGTCCCGTAATTCGCTCAAGGCTTCAAGCTCAACAGCGATCTGGTCAAAAAGCGGGGCGATCGAGCGCATCAACCGTTCTCCCGCTTCTGTCGGCGACACATTGCGTGTCGTGCGGGCCAGCAGACGTATCCCCAGTCTTTGTTCAAGTGCCCGGATCGTATGACTCAGCGCAGAAGGCGTAATGCCCAGTTTGGCGGCGGCTTTGGTAAAGCTTTGATCGCGCGCCACTGCCAGAAAAGCCTGGAGGTCGTTGACTTTGGTATTGGCCATTGCTGAGTTTTTCTCAAAACTACATGAAGATTATGCCTACTAATCAGGGTATCTCGAATCCGTCAAGCTCTGTCACCTATCTGGAACGGAGTACTGATGATGAGCGAGACAGCTGTAACCCTCCTTGGGACTGTAGAAGCCTTGACCCCTCCAGGGCTTGTTCGGCGCGACTTCGTAAAGGCCACCGACGTCGGCATGTACGACCTGACGGTGGTTGGCTGAAACGCCAGTGCTTCAGCCAACAACGATTGGAAGAGAGGTTTTTAAATGACGGCTCAAGTATTCGACACTCCGGTAGGTGATGCCCTCGGCATGCCGGGCACTGCGGAACTGCCGGCTCACTGGAGTGGCATTTTTGCGATGACGCTGTGCGTATTCGCGCTGATCGCTTCGGAGTTCATGCCCGTCAGTTTGCTCACGCCGATCGCATCGGATCTGCAAATCAGTGAAGGACTGGCCGGGTATGGGATCGCCATCTCCGGCGCGTTCGCGGTGCTGACAAGCCTTTCGATTTCCAGGCTTGCGGGCTCGATGGACCGCAAGACGCTGTTGCTGCTACTGACCGCGATCATGTGCGTGTCGGGGTTGGTGGTCGGTCTGGCGCCGAACTATAAGGTGTACATGATTGGTCGTGCGCTGATCGGCGTGGTGATCGGCGGGTTCTGGTCGATGTCGGCGGCCATGGCCATGCGCCTGGTACCGGCCCATAGCGTGCCCAAGGCTCTGGCAATCTTCAACGGCGGCAATGCCTTGGCAACCGTCGTGGCCGCACCACTGGGAAGCTACCTGGGGAGTGTCATCGGCTGGCGGGGTGCTTTCTTCTGCCTGATTCCGGTAGCGATCATCGCGTTGATCTGGCAGTGGATCAGCCTGCCAGGCATGAAGGCGGCGCCGCGCAAAGCGGGGGATGGCAATGTCTTTCGATTGTTCAGGAGCCCATTGGTCAGTTTCGGCATGTTGAGTGTGGGCATTTTCTTCATGGGGCAGTTTGTATTGTTCACCTATCTGCGCCCGTTCCTGGAGACCGTCACGGGTGTAGAGGTTTCCATGTTGTCAATGATCCTGCTGGTCATCGGCGTGGCGGGTTTTTTCGGGACCATCCTGATCGGCACTTTCCTGAAAACCGGCATGTATCGCGTCCTGGTCTGCATTCCACTCTTGATGGCCGCCATTGCACTTTCCTTGATAGTCCTTGGCACAGGAGTCGTGGCAGCTTTTGTATTGCTGGGGCTGTGGGGCCTGATCGCGACGGCAGCGCCAGTGGGGTGGTGGTCGTGGCTGGCCAAGGCGTTGCCCAAGGATGCCGAGGCCGGTGGCGGCCTGATGGTGGCAGTCATTCAGCTATCCATTGCGCTGGGTTCGACCCTCGGCGGGCTGCTGTTCGACGGGAGCGGCTATCGCATGACCTTTCTCTCAAGCGCAGTCTTGCTGGTACTCGCCGCAGTGCTGGCTTTTTTCACATCGCGAAACCAGGTTTGATGGAAGACAGGTTTGACCCAACCCTCCATGCGTTGCTAAAAAAGCAAAAGTCATTTGCGATTCGGGAGGATTGTTGCGCCAGGAGTCCGAAGTTAGCATCGATCCATCGCTGCAACTCATCAGACTTTTGGCGTGAGTCAAAGACAGCTTTTTACCTGTCGCTCAGCTGATCGTCCCTCCCTCGATCAAATATGGAAACTCCAATGTCGAAACTCTTCGAAGAATTCAGCATGGGCGACACCACGCTCAAAAATCGTATCGTCATGGCGCCTTTGACCCGCTCTCGCGCACCCGATGATGTCGCCGATGAGCGAGTGGCGTTGTACTACGCGCAACGCGCCACCGCAGGCTTGATTGTCAGCGAGGGCACGCCGATATCCCGTGAAGGTCAGGGCTACCTCTTCAATCCGGGGATCTTCACCACCGAGCAAATCGCTGGATGGCGCCTCACCACCCACTCGGTGCATGCCGTGGGTGGCAAGATGTTTGCGCAAATCTGGCACGTGGGTCGTGTTTCGCATCCGTCGATCCAGGAGGGCGGGAAACTGCCGGTGAGTGCCACGTCGAAGCAAGCGGTTGGCGCGACGGCTTTCGGCTACGACGCTGACGGCAAACCGGCGTTGGTAGCGCCACCGGCGCCACGCCAGCTGACAACGGCCGAGGTTTCGCGGATCGTCGGTGAGTTCGCGCAGGCGGCCGAAAATGCGATCGAGGCAGGTTTTGATGGCGTCGAAATTCATGGTGCCAATGGCTATCTGTTCGAGCAGTTCATGAATCCGCTGGTCAATGATCGAACCGATCAATACTCCGCCGATCAGTTGGAAAATCGCCTGCGCTTCACCCTGCAAGTCATCGACGCCGTGGTTGCGCGGATTGGCGCCGACCGAGTGGGCATCCGCATTTCGCCCTATGGTCAACTGTTCGATATGCCGTTGTATGAGCAAATCGATGAAACCTACACCGCGCTTGCCACAGAGATTGGCGCTCGGCAGCTGGCCTATGTTCATGTCATGGATCAGTCCGGATTTCCTGCCCCGGGTACTGTGGGTAGCGGTGGCGGACCGAAAGCGACTTTTATCAATTTGCTGTCGACCATGAAATCAAGATTGCCTGACACGGCGCTCATTCTGGCTGGCGGTATGTCGCGCCAACGTGCGCAAGACCTGATCAACGACGGCATCATCGACCTCGCTGCGTTTGGTACCGCTTACATCAGCAACCCCGATCTGGTGGCGCGCCTGCAGAACAACTGGCCTTTGACAGACGCCAAGCGCGAAACCTTCTACGGCGGCGGGGCCGAAGGTTATGTCGATTACGCGCCTCATCGAGGGTAAGCAGTCGCGAACCGGCAAGGTTCCACTTCCTGAAATTTTGGCAGCCGTCACCGGTATTCGGTGCGGCTGCTTTTTCATGGCTGATGCAAACAGGTCCGGGAGGCGGGTCCGAGAGGACAATCAGCAGCCGTTCTGTTTTAGTACAGCTCCACGGCGCCTTCTGTTGGAGATTTCCCCTATGCACCTCAAAGCGCACCGATACTTTGCCATGGTTGCGGTGACCGGCAGTTTCTCGGCGACGGCGCGACATTTTCGCGTCCCTGCGTCCTCCGTTTCACGCTTCATCGCGGCGCTGGAACGGGAGGTGGGCCAGCAGCTGCTGTATCGCAATACTCGCGCCGTCAAGCTGACGGAAGCGGGTGAGCGTTATTACGTGCAGATCCGCGAAGTATTGGAGTTGCTGGATGCCGCCGATGAGGAAGTCACCGGCAAGGGCGGCGAGATTCGTGGCCTGGTGCGGATCAACGCGCCAGTTGCGTTCGGCAGTCTGCATATCGTGAAACTGTTGAATGGCCTGCATGACAAGTATCCGCAATTGACCGTTGAACTGACGGTCACCGATGCCTTTATCGACCCGGTTCAGGAGGGCGCAGACATCATATTCCGGGTGGGGCACCTGGAGGACTCCGGATTGATTGGCCGGAAAATCTGCGACCAACAATACGTGCTGTGCGCTAGCGCAGAGTACCTGGCGAAGCACGGCAAACCCGCTTCGCCAGAGGATCTGCAGAACCACGCGTGCCTGGTCTACAAGGGAACCGGTGGGGCGCAGCGCTGGTACTTCAGAAAGCCGGCCAGCGACAAGGTGAAAATCATCGAAGTGCATGGGCCGCTCAGAAGCAACAATGGCCAGGTCCTGGTAGAGGCGGCGCTCGCGGGGCGGGGGATTGTGTTTTTTCCTTCCTGGCTCTTCAGTAGAGAGAGTTTCATGAACAGACAGCTCATTCAGCTTTTACCCGATTGGGAGGGGGCGGTTGAGCAGACGCCAAGCCAGATCCATTTGATTTCCCCCGAGAATCGACTCCGCTCTCAGAAAGTCCGCGTGGTGTGGGACTACTTCATCAGCGCGATTGGCGTTCCTCCCTATTGGGATGATCTCAGTGGTTCTGGTACTGACGGTGATACTTGAAAATGCAGAGGTTGGCTTAAGAGCTTAACTTTTCAATCGCTGCGTTGTATTGCCTCTTGATAAAAAGTCAATGGTGTCATGTTGCACTATTGCAGGTTTCGTTGTGTCAATTAACGTGGCTTGGTAATTGCCGATGTGTGCGTGGTCGATTGTCGGTAGCTGACGCGTTACTTCATCACCACCGGTGGATACTGGTTTGGTGGGCATGCTGCACTGTGAAGGGACTATGCTTGAAGTGATAAGGCATTTGCAGAATCGGAGATCCCATGAATGAAGTCTTCCGTGATCATAAGCGTGTGGCGGCAGCAATAGCGACCGTTGTTGATGCTGTAGGGCAACAGGGCTTTTATGCCATCGTGCTGGAGACGCTAGGACAATATATTGATTGTGAGCGTTGGCTGGCTATCAAGTACAGCAGATTTTCTGCCCCCGAATTCATCGTCAATACGTCTTTGAGCCACGAGGCGGTTGCGCAATACATGAATCACCTTTATAGGATCGACCCTCTGCTTCGGCTAGTGACTGAAGATCGTGTGCCCTCAGTGGTCACGTTTTCACTCATGCAAAGCGAGGATGAGTCCAATGTTTATTACGATGAAATATTCAAGTCGGGGCAGATTCTGGACGAATTGACGCTGATGCTGCCTGTCATCGGTGGGGGGTATCTGGGTTTCTGTTTTGATCGCGAGTACACCCTCTTCAATGAGGATGAAATCGCCTTTTTCACCGCCCTGTACCCGATCATCGTCGCTGCGCATGCCGCGCACATGCGAACGGAGTTCATGGAGGGGCTTGGTGCCCTGTTCGGGAATGGAAAGGTCGGCGTACTCACATTAGGAAGTGATAACAGGGTCATCTACCAAAACCCCGCATGGCACGCCTTGACCGGTCATACCTTCGGAAAAGAAAAATTGGAATTAATATTGAGTCAGCCTGAACTGATAGCGGTTCATGTTGAAGGCTTGATTGCCCACTGGGAATATTCCAGGAATGTATCCGCTTCTACTGCGAGCGTCAGAGCAGTATTTCTCGAACAGAAAAGCGAAGGGTATATACAAACGGATGTAAAAGAGTTCTTCGAACAATTCTATGATACTTATCACCTCAGCCCGCGCGAGCGACAACTGGTCGAAAAAACCTTGCGCGGGTATTCGATGCCCGTGATCGCAGAAAAACTGGATCTTAGTCTGGGAACGGTCAGAAATTATAAACAGCGGTTGTACGCCAAACTCGATATCACCAGTGAACGGGAAATATTTTCTTTGTTCATGATGCATATGTTCGGGCAGCCATAACGGTAGCTAGTGCAGATTAGCACTATTGGTACAGTCGGTGACGAGCGCTAACATCGCCTTCAAGGCTCGGCACGCATCCCCGCAACAACGGTCATTCAGCGGCCGGCCTACAACGATAACAATATGAACTTGAAGACTCGCGTATTACGCGAGCGGCGGGAGTATGCTCATGAACAGCACAACGGTTGGCAAGGACAATTGTCAGGAAAAGGGTCATCACCTCCAGCGTGAACTGAACTTTTCCTCCACATTCTCCCTGGCTTTTGCCTTCATATCGCCCATTGTGGCGCTTTACTCCATCTTCGGAATCGGCATTTTAACGGTCGGTCCTGCCTTCTGGTGGGGGTTGGTGGTGGCCATGGCAGGGCAACTGCTGGTGGCGTTGGTCTTCGCCATGCTGGTATCGAGATTTCCGTATGAGGGCAGTATTTATCAGTGGTCCAAGTACCTGCTCGGCAGTCGCTTTGGCTGGTTTGCAGGCTGGACTTACATCTGCACGCTGCCGATCACCATTGCAACGGTAGCCCTTGGCGGCGCGGGATTCGTGGCGCAACTGTTTGGCATCGATGCGACCGACAAGATGATCAGTGTGCCGATTGCCCTGTTTCTCATCGCATTCGCCACGTGGGGTAATACCCAAGGCCGAAAGATTTTCTCGACCATCGTCTGGCTATGCATTGGTGCCGAAGTGATCGGTTCGGTCGGCATCGGCGTGTTGTTGCTGATGGAGTTCAAAGTCAACGCGCTGTCCATCCTGATGCCCGACGCTCAGGTGTTTGCCTGGCCGGAACCGGGTATCTCCGGCTTTTTCTCTTCAAAAGTAGCGCTCGCCATTGCCTACTGCGGTTGGGCATTCGTGGGTTTTGAAAGCGCCGGTGCCGTTGCCGAGGAAGTCAAGGATCCTGAACGAGCGGTACCCAAGGCGATGCTGTTTTGCCTGCTGTCGGTTGGCGCGGTGGTGGCATTCTCGGCGTTTTCACTGATTTTGGCCTTGCCCACCCTGGAGTTCCCTGCGGGAAGCGACCCTGTCACGGTGACGCTGATCACTCATTTAGGTCAGATCGCCTACAAGGGCATGCTGGTGCTGTTCATTATCGGGTTTCTAGCGTGCATGCTGGGCATTCAGGCTTCGGTATCGCGGGTCATTTGGGCGTTCGCTCGGGACAGAACCATTCCCTGCTCGGATTTCCTGCGACAGTTGAGTGGGGACGACAAATTGCCAACGCGCGCTTTTCTGTTAACGGGCGGGTTGTCGGCATTATTGTTCATGTTGTCTTTTACCAATATTTATCCGCTGTTATTGGCGTTCAGTATTGCCGGATTCTATCTCGCCTTTGCATTCCCGCTGGTGGGGGCGTGTGTAAGTGTATTGAAAGGTGACTGGCGAGAGGGGCCGTTCTCTCTGGGTATCTTGAGTATTCCCACCATCTTCGCGGCCACCGGTTGGACTCTATTTGAAACGGTCAATATTTCGTGGCCTCGTTATCCGGAACTGTCGTGGTACGAAAATTGGGCGGTGCCGATCATGATTGTTTTCCTGGCGCTGGCGGGCTGGGTTATTTATTCGAAATGGGCCTCCCCTTCTTATACGCAATCAACGTTACGCGCCGCCGTCGCGGATAACGAATAAATCTGGCGAGCCAGTGATGCGAGCACACAAAACCATGGACAGCGAAAGATATCTGATACTTCGCGCGCGTCTGAACAATGAATTACGGAAACGACTGACACACTCAAGTTCCTCACTGGAGAAACTGTATAACGCTATGGCTTACGGCGTATTTGAACCGGGTAAATGTTTGCGTCCGATGCTTGTTTACAATGCGTGTGAAGCCATGGGAGGGCAGTTTGACGCAGCCGACGGTGTCGCTTGCGCGGTGGAGCTGATGCACGCCTATTCCTTGATACACGACGATCTTCCGGCACTGGACGACGCTCTCGTTCGTAGAGGGAAGCCGGCGTTGCATGTGGCCTACGGCGAAAGCACGGCCTTGATCGCGGGCGATGCCTTGCAGGCACTGGCGTTCGAATCCCTGGCGCAGCCATCAGCGGTGAGTGCCGGGATTCGCCTGCAAATGGTGGCGGTCATGGCCAGGGCGGCTGGCCCCGCCGGTCTTGCAGGCGGCCAGTTTCTCGACATGGCGCTGGCCGGTGCCCGACCGACTCTGGAGCAAGTCGCCGAAATGCAGCGTTTGAAAACCGGCGCATTGATCGAGGCCAGCGTTGTGCTGGGCGCAATGGCGAGTGGAGCAAGCGTGGAAACCAATCGCTTCGTGGCCTTGAGAAAATACGCCGAACAGATCGGCAGGGCCTTTCAAGTGCGCGACGACATTCTGGATGTCGTCGGAGATCGGGTTGCCCTGGGGAAAGCGGTTCACGCGGACCAGCACGCTGACAAGTCCACCGCTGTTTCTTCATTGGGATTGGAAGGGGCGCAGCAATATGCCTGGCAACTTCTGCGGGAGGCATTAACGGCACTGGATGCATTTGGCCCAGAAGCCGATGCACTTCGACAACTTGCACATGTTGTCGTGGAACGCGACCTCTAGCGATACGAAATTTCGTTCCATGGTTGATTTAACAACGATAGCAATAGTGCAGATTTGCAGTATTTGAATTCTCCTGTCATGGGTTGAATATGACGGCTACGGCGCTCGAACGCTGATCAGTATTCGACGCACTTATGTATAAAAACAAAGATTGAGGTAATCGTGATGACTATCGAAAGAATGAATTACCCTGACGGTTATTTTCCAGTGGATGAATATGAAGATCGCTGGAGAAAAGTGGAAGATGAAATGCGCCGGCAGGGTTATGAGTTGGCCATTGTCTGGGGCAAGACAGCTGGTCATTATGAGCGGGCCATGGAAACACTTTGGCTGACCAACTTCTGGTCGGAACACTCTGGCCAGGAACCGGATTCTCCAATCTGGAACGCACGAGGTTTCTGCTGTGTGATATTGGAGCCTGGAAAGAAACCTGAACTGCATGCCGACGTGGCGACAGTGCGTCGTCGTATGGTGCGCTGCGGCGATTATTTCTTCAGTGACGACCCGATCAGCAGCGTCGCCAAGGCTCTGAACGCGCGCAAGCCGCATCGCAGCGTCGTGTTCGTCGGGTCCGACAATCTGCCGATGAAGTACGCCAGTCAGCTCGCGGAACAGACGCCCGGTATCCACTTCGAGTATGACGATAACCTGATCCGCCGTTGCCGCCGGATCAAGAGCCCGCGAGAACTGGACATGTTTCGCGAGGCGGGACAGATGGTCTCCAGCGCCTTGTACCGCGTGTGCGACAGCCTTTACGCAGGCAAGACTGCGGCCGAGGCGGCGGCAGAGGGCGCTTATGAACTTACCCGGCGTGGGGGAGGCTGGCTGCGGATTCCAGTGAATTTCGGCAACGACGAGGACAGTCAGTTCTTCGAGCGTGATCCCATGTACGGGTATTCCATGGGCGCGCCGAGCAAGGGCGATATGGTCCGGACCTGGATCTATGGGCCGACCCATCAGGGGTACTGGCTCGACCCCGGACGCTCGCTGGTTTGCGGCGGCAAGCCGACCCCGGAGCAGCGCTCGCTGCTGATCGACTCTTACGCCATCACGGAGGCGGTGATGAACTCCGTGAAACACGGCGCCCGGGTGCTCGACGTGGTGGGCGAGGCCGAGCGCGTGCAGGCACGCGTGGCCGAAGAAGAGGATCTGGCCGCCAAGCAATGGCCGTACTTTGGCCACGGCAACGGCTCCATGTGGGAACACCCGATCATCAACCGGGACTCGGTCACGGCGGACGATATTTTCGAAGAAGGGATGGTCGCCTCCGGAGAGTCCTTCATGACACGAAAAGGTGTCGGCAGCGTTGGGTGGGAGCAGAACTTCATCGTAACCCGGACTGGAATCGAGTTGCTGACGACGACCCCCGTTTTCTGGTTCTGATCGACAGTCGCATTGTTTGACGTTTCAGGGCACCGCTCCATCGACCCAGGTGCGATGCCCTTTTTTTGGAGGTTTCCATGAACATTTTGCTGGCACAACTGCCCATCGCGGACGCACAGGTCGACATCAACCTGAGCAACATGCTGTCAATGATCCGCAATGCTCCGATCGATACGGATTTAATCGTGTTTCCGGAGACGACGCTCTCAGGTTTTCCCACCAAGGATGAGATTGCCACCGTTGGGCTGACGACCCGTGGCAAGCCCATCCGACTCATTCAGGAGGCGGCACGCAA
Organism: Pseudomonas sp. S2_H10; assembly: GCF_054668285.1. Taxonomy (NCBI): domain Bacteria; kingdom Pseudomonadati; phylum Pseudomonadota; class Gammaproteobacteria; order Pseudomonadales; family Pseudomonadaceae; genus Pseudomonas; species Pseudomonas sp. S2_H10. The sequence goes on along the minus strand of NZ_CP162754.1, from coordinate 940,955 downwards.
TAGCAATACTGCCATCGCTTTCGGTTTTTGCGAGGTGGCTGACGGGCGGGCGTATAACACCGCGTTGCTGGTCGATGGATCGGGGCGCATTGCCCTCAAATACCGCAAGACTCATCTCTGGCCCGATACGGACTGGGGCGTTTTCGATGCCGGCTCGCAGTATTCGATCTGTGAAATTGGCTCGTTACGCGTAGGAGTGCTCATCTGCTATGACATCGAGTTTCCGGAGACCGCTCGCTCGTTGGCCCTGTTGGACGCCGACCTCATTCTCGTGCTGGATGGCAACATGAACCCCTACGGCCCCGTACACCGACGCGCCGTGATCAGCCGCGCCATGGAAAACCAATGCTTTGCCGTTTTGGTGAACCGCATTGGTGAAGGCAAGGGCCTGTCGTTTCCTGGCGAGAGTGTCGCCGTCGATCCGTTCGGAAATGTGTTGGTCGAATCCATCGATGGACATCCTGTCCGTGCCACGCTGGAGCGCGGGCTGATTGAAGAGAGCCGAAAGAATTATCGCTATTTGCGAGACCGACGTGCCACTCCACTGGGCATCGAACGGGCCACTAGCGAAGACGGCGTCGTCAACACAGTCAGCGTCATTCCCGGGTGAAACGGACACTTGTGAGTGACCGCTTTTGGCTGTGGATTCTTGCCTTTCACGAGGGGCAGAAAACGGGACGAATCTGGCCGATTCACAACCGTGAAGACCGAACAGGCAGTGTCTACAGACTGCGAGGCGCGATCACCGACCATCCAAATGGATTCGCCACGGCATGTGGGCCGTGAATAGGTTGGCCCGAAGACAGGAATACCACACACCGGCTTGAGAACAGAGCCACGATCCGAACGGTGAAGGTATCGGTTTAGGATTTAATGGATCCATTAGTATTTATATTCCGGCGAAAAGCTTGACGTGTATGGGAATAATCCGATTTACTGGATCCATAAAAACAAGCCTGTCCGGAGAATCCTATGTATCCGAAAAACACCTGGTATGTCGCCTGCACCCCTGACGAGATTGCTTCCAGGCCACTGGGGCGGCAGATATGCGGTGAGAAAATCGTTTTCTATCGTGGACAAGAAGGGCGCGTTGCCGCCGTCGAAGATTTTTGCCCACACCGCGGCGCCCCCCTTTCATTGGGTTATGTTGAAAACGGCAACCTGGTCTGCGGCTACCACGGCCTGGTCATGGGTTGTGACGGCAAGACCGTCGAAATGCCCGGTCAGCGCGTACGGGGCTTTCCGTGCAACAAGACTTACGCCGTTGAAGAGCGCTACGGTTTCATCTGGGTCTGGCCCGGGGAGCAGGACAAGGCTGACCCTGCACTGATCCATCATCTGGAGTGGGCTGTCAGCGATGAGTGGGCGTATGGCGGGGGGCTGTTCCACATCAATTGCGATTATCGATTGATGATCGATAACCTGATGGACCTCACCCACGAAACCTACGTGCACGCCTCGAGCATCGGCCAGAAAGAGATCGATGAAGCGGCACCGATTACCACTGTCGAAGGTGACGAGGTGGTTACCGCGCGGCACATGGAAAACATCATGGCGCCGCCGTTCTGGCGCATGGCCCTGCGCGGCAACAACCTGGCTGACGACGTGCCGGTAGACCGTTGGCAGATCTGCCGCTTCAGCCCACCCAGCCACGTGTTGATCGAGGTGGGCGTGGCCCACGCCGGCAAGGGCGGTTACGACGCCGAGCCGCAACACAAGGCCGCGAGCATCGTGGTTGACTTCATCACTCCGGAAACCGAGACGTCGATCTGGTACTTCTGGGGCATGGCACGCAATTTCAATCCTCATGACGAAGACCTGACGGCCACCATCCGTGAGGGCCAGGGCAAGATCTTCAGCGAAGACCTCGACATGCTCGAACAGCAGCAGAAGAACCTGCTGGCCAATCCCGAGCGCAACCTGCTCAAGCTCAATATCGATGCAGGTGGTGTGCAGTCCAGGCGCGTGCTGGAGCGAATCATCGCCCGTGAACGTGCGCCGGTTGTCGAGCTGATCGCTACGGCAACCTAGTTCGAGCGCTACGCCATCCACTCCCATTGATACTGTTCCCGGCTACTGCGGTGGCCGGTCTTGAAGGTGCGCCATGATTGAAGTCGTCGTGACATCCCGCAACAACGAAGCGTTGGATATTTGCAGCTATGAGTTGGCCTGTGCACAAGGAGGGGAATTGCCCGGCTTCAGCGCCGGTGCCCATATTGACGTGCACCTGCCCGGCGGGCTGATCCGCCAGTACTCGCTGTGCAATCACCCGCAAGAACGCCATCGCTACCTGATCGGCGTACTCAAGGATGTCGCCTCGCGCGGTGGTTCCCAGAGTCTTCATGAGCAGATCAACAGCGGCGATCGGCTGTTCATCAGTGAGCCGCGCAACCTGTTCCCGCTGGTGGCCGAGGGGCGGCGCAGCCTGTTGTTCGCCGGTGGCATCGGCATCACCCCGATCCTGTGCATGGCCGAGCACCTGGCCCACAGCGGCGCCGATTTCGAGCTGCACTACTGTGCGCGTTCCAGTGAGCGCGCAGCGTTTGTCGAGCGACTCAAAGGGGCATCCTTTGCCGATCGCGTGCACCTGCATTTCGACGAAGAAGCCGATTCGCGCCTGGATGCCGCCAGGGTCCTGGCCAATCCGCAACCTGACGTGCACCTATACGTCTGCGGTCCTTCAGGTTTCATGCAGCATGTGCTCGACAGCGCCAAGGCCCAGGGCTGGAGCGATGAGCACTTGCACCGTGAATACTTCGCCGCGGCGCCGGTGGATACCAGTGCCGACGGTTCGTTCCAGGTCAAGCTGGGCAGCAGCGGGCAGGTGTTCGATATTCCGGCCGACAAGACGGTGGTCCAGGTGCTGGAAAGCCACGGCGTCGAGATTGCGCTTTCCTGCGAACAGGGCATCTGCGGCACCTGCCTGACCCGGGTGCTGGAAGGGGTGCCGGAGCACCGTGACCTGTTCCTCACCGAAGAAGAGCAAGCGGCCAATGATCAGTTCACGCCCTGCTGCTCGAGGGCCAAGTCCAAGCTGTTGGTGCTGGACCTCTGAACCGGCCGATCACTCGCCGCGCGCGATCACTTTCATCCGGTCGCCGTTGCTGATCGCACCGAATACCTCGGCGTAGCGCAGTGTCGCATTGGCGTGTTCACGCATGATGGCTTCAGCGCGAGCGCCCTGGCGGCTGACCAGCGCGTCGAAAACCGAGTGGTGTTGCATGTGTGCGAAGTTGAAGCGCCGGTATTCGCGGGCCATGTCCTGACGATCGATCGCCAGCGCCGAGACTGAAGCGAAGGGGCGATGGTCGTTGCGCGCCAGGGCTTCGGCAATCGCCGGGTTGGCGCTGCTGTCGACGATCACCTGGTGAAAGCGCATGTTGAGGTCATGGAACGCCTCGAGGTCTTCTTCCGTCACGTAACCCTTGTCGAACAGTGCATCGCCTTGCACCAGGCATTCGCGCAGCGCCGCCTGTGCTTGCTCACTCAAGCCGCGTTCGGCGCTCTGCCGCGCAGCCAAACCCTCCAGCACTCCGCGCACCTCCACGGCGCCAGCGATATCGTCGGCACTCACTGAGCGCACCTGATAGCCCCGGCCACCATGGCGCACCAGCAAACCTTCCTGCTCCAGGGTCAGGAAGGCCATGCGCACGGGCATGCGCGAAACACCGAAGCGTTCCGCCGTCGGAATCTCCATCAGTCGTTCGCCGGCCGCCAGTTCGCCCGAGGCAATCATTTTGCGCAGTGCGACCAGCACCATTTGACCCGGTTTGCTCATGCAGGCGACTTCCAGAAGTTGGTTCGCCATAGTAACGCAAGGAGGGCAGAGATACAGGGGCGACGAGCGCCCCTGGCGGGAGGATCAGAGGGAGAGGGGGTAGCTGACGATGACGCGGGTCTGATCGAAGTCGCTGTTGAAACTGCGCCGGTTGGTGGCGTTGTTGACCCGTACACTGAGGTTTTTCAGTGGGCCGCTTTGCAGGGTGTAGCTGACTTCGGTGTCACGTTCCCATTCCTTGCCATTGCTGCCTGCCTTGGTGGTGGCGTTGTCGCCGTGACCATAGCGGGTCATCAGCAGCAGGCCGGGAATGCCGACGGCGACGAAGTTGTAGTCATAGCGCGCCTGCCAGGAGCGCTCGTCGGCGTTACTGAAGTTACCGTTGAACATGTCGTTGCCCAGGGTCCGCCCGCTGCTGCCATACACCGACATCCAGCCGGTATCGCCGCTGACCTTTTGCAGCCCCAGGTACAGGGTATGGCCACCCAGGTTGGCAGAGAACAGTCCGTAGGCGGTATGGCTTTGCACATGGCCGATCAGGGCGCTGCCGTCATCCTTGTCGATGAAATAACCCAGGTTCGCGCCGAGGGTCCAGTCACCGAGCTTCTGTTTGTGTAGCAGGTTCAGATAGTTTTGCTGATAGATGTCTTCGAGCTGCGAGTGCCAGGCGCCGATCAGGGTCTGCTGATCGTTGAAGCGGTATTCGGCACCCGCATAGTTGAAACCGTCCGACATGACAGTGGGCGCAGCCCAGGCCGAGAGGTCTTGCATGTCCGAGGAATTGCGCAGGCTCACCGAGGTGTATTGACCGCCCTGCAGGCTCAGGCCGGGAAGCTCCCGGGACACCAGCATGGCGCCCTGGAAGGTCTGCGGCAGCAGGCGTCCGTCGTCGTAGCGCAGCAGAGGAATATCCGGCATGAGCTCGCCGAGCATCAGCTCGGTGTCGGAAATACGCATTTTTGCCGCCAGCCCCGCGCGTCCGTAGTCGTCGGCGGAGCGACCGTCGTCGTGCACCGGCAGCAGCTCCGAACCGCTGCGCTGCGGGGCGCTGTCGAGCTTGACGCCCAGCATCGCGATACCGTCAAGGCCAAAGCCGACAACGCCCGGGGTGTAACCGGAGCTGAACTTGAGAATCGCGCCCTGAGCCCATTCTTCTATCTTGCTCTTGCTGGCGCCGGGATCGTTGAAGTCACGATTGAAATAGTAGTTGCGCAGGGTCAGGCTGGTCTTGGAATCTTCGAAAAAACCGTTGCTTTCAGCGTACGCCGAAGGCATCAGGGCAAACGCTATTGCACCGCCGAGCAGGGCCCGGGGAGGGAGAGGAAAGTAGGTCATTATTGTTGTTTTCCTGGAGGATGTTGTCAGTAGCGAGGGCGGGGCATCGCTACTGTTTTGCGCGGCTCACATCTGCATGGCTCAGGCCTGGACAGGCTCGGCACCTGGTTGTGTTTGGGCCTTGGGCCGCAGTTGCAGCAACACGGCGGCGGCAATCACGAAGACCACGGCAAACACCCCATACAGGTGCAGTGGCTGCCAACCGCTGTCGAGCAATAGACCGGCAACGGTGGGCGACAGGATCGCGCCGATGCGCCCGATACCGATCCCCCAACCGACCCCCGTGGTACGCACTGAGGCGTCGTAGACGATCGGCGACAGCGCGTACAGGCCGGCCACGCAACCGTTGGCGAACAGGCCGATCAGCAGACCCAGGCCGAGTGCCATGGATACTGATGAAGCGGAGCCGACGAACAGCACCAGCAAGCCCGCGGTAATGAGCATGAACAGCGACAGCACCCGGGTCAGCCGCCAGCGCGAGGCCAGGCCGCCAATCAGTGCGGCGCCGAAGATGCCGCCTACGCTCAGCAGCACGCCGCCGCTGATGCCTTGCTGTGCCGATAGCCCAGCCGAGACCAGCAGCTTCGGCGTCCAGCTCATCACGAAGTAGAAGCCGAACATCACCAGGAAAAACAGCAGCCAGATCAGCAGGGTGGTGCGCCGTGAATCCGGCGAGAGCAACTGTGCCAGGCGGCCACGGCCTGACGTCGGCACTGATGTGGCGACGGGCAGTTCACGCAGTGCCGGCTGGCCGAGGCGGGCGGCCAGGCGATTGATGCGTGTCAAGGCATTTGCGGGGCGACGGGCGATCAGGAAGTCCAGCGATTCAGGCAGGTACAGCAACACCAGGGGAATCACCGCCAGGGTCGCGACGCCGCCGAAGATGAACACTGAACGCCAGCCAAAGTGCGTCAGCAGCCACACCGACAATAGCCCGCCCAGGGTCGCGCCCAAGGCATAACCGGTGGACTGCAGGCTCACCGCCAGCCCGCGCCAGCGCTTGTTGGCATATTCGCTGGCAATCACGTTGCTGCTGGCCAGGATTCCGCCGATACCCAGGCCGGTAAAGCCACGCAGCAGCGCCAGTTGGAGCGGCGTCTGGCTCAGGGCCGACAACAGCATGCCGATGCCCGAAAGCAGCAGGCAAAACAGGATCAATGGCCGACGTCCATAACGATCCGCCCACGGCGCAATGAACAGCGAGCCTGCCGCCATGCCGAACAATCCGGCACTCAACAGCAATCCGATCTGCGCGCCATTCAAGCCCCATTCGGCAGACACCGAGGACGCCGTGAAGGCCATCACCAGCACGTCGAAGCCATCGATCATGTTCAGGACAATACAGATGCCCACGGCCAGCCATTGGAAGCGCGCCATGGCACGTTCATCTACCACGCTCTTCAGATCGACACTCATGGCTGCCCCTCGAGAAGAGGCTGCATAACGGCAAAGCGAGGAAGGCATACGAAGCTGGGTGCAAGCCGAAGCTCGATCCCGATTGAGAACTCATTCATCCCGACACCCTTGTTATTTTTATGAGCGGGCAGGCGTTGTACCTGACACCGTGCAGTGCCAGTCAATCAATTTATGGATCCATTGAAAAGTAGATTGATGGATTATTTATCGTTGAGTTTTCTATTTTCTATAGTAAATCGTTTAAAAACAAATAGTTATCTATGTTAATAAATCGTTCGATTATCGGACGGCATGTGTTTTTCGTAGTAAAGGATCCAATGTGTGGCATCTATGGTTCGGGATGTTGCACCGGTAGCCGGTGGTGACGCTTCGCCCAAAGATCTGAGAAGTACGGGATCGGTTTCTTGAACCACCTCGACAATAGCGGGTTGGGTTGTCATTAGAGATCCACAAGTGAAGGGGGGGGCGAAGTTTGAAGGGGGCAATTCGGCACATTACCCCAAAGGGACTGCGAGTGACTGCCTCTGGCCGGTTTCTGCTTCTCGCCTCCAGTACGGCACGAGCTTGCGTTAACCGGGCAGTTGGTTTGGTGACGATAAAAAATGCCCGGCAAATTGCCGGGCATTTTCATTTTTGAAACCTTGGTAGCGGGGCTCAATTTGCCGCTTGCGGTTGAGACTCGGTGGTCGCTCCGTTGCGGGTGATCACGGTGAGGATCGACAGCGCGGCGATGACCAGCCCCGGAGAAGTGGCCAGCAGGACGCCGGTGGTGCCGGCACCGGCGGCGAGGATCTGGCCGGCGGCCAGGGGACCCGCCACCGAACCGAGCCGGCCGATGGCCACGGCAGCGCCGACACCGGTGGCGCGCACCGAAGTCGGGTAGGAAGGGGGCGCCAGTGCATACAGCACAAGCTGTGCGGCCATGACGAACAACCCGACGGCAAACCCGGCGATTGCCATCGGCATGATACCCACTGACAGGCCGACCCCGGCCAGCGCCGCCAACACCCCGGCGTACACGAACAGGACCACTTTCAGGCCGTTGCAGCGGTCGAGCATCACCCCGCCGAGCAGCGAGCCAATGGCGCCACCGATGTTGAACAGCATTTGCACCATGCCTGCCTGGGGCTTGGTGAAACCCTGTTCCAGCAACAGCGAGGGCAGCCAGTTGAGCAGCATGTACATCACGGTCAGGGTGAAGAAGTAGCTCAACCACAAGGCCAGCGTGCAGCGGGCGCGTCCTTCGCCGAACAGCGCCTGGGCGGTAGATGACCGTGGGCTGGCGGTGCTGACGTGTTGCTGGCGGAACGCAGTGGATTCGGGCAGCAGCAGGGCCATCAGCGGCACCACCAGTAGCGGTGTCAGACCGCCGATGATGAAGGTGGTTTGCCAGTGTTCACTGGAAAACATCGCCACCACTGCCGCCAGCGCGCCGCCCAGGGGGACGCCGCAGTACATGACGCTGATGGCGGTGCCGCGATGGCGCTCGCTCACGGCCTCGGCACACAGGGCAATCAGGTTGGGCAGGGCGGCACCCAGGCCCAGGCCGGTCATGAAGCGCACCAGCAGCAGGCTGGAATAGCTCTCGACATAAGCGGTGCAGAGCGAGAAGACACCGAACAGCAACACGGCGCCGACGAGGATTTTCTTGCGGCCGATACGATCGGCCACCCAGCCGCCAAAAAACGCGCCGGGCAGCAGGCCGATGATCCCGGCGCTGAACACCCATCCCATCATCTTCGGGTCCAGGGTAAAGCTCTGGCGCAATCCCGCGGCAGCGGTGCCGGCGGCCTGCAGATCGAACCCTTCGATCAGCGCAACGATAAAGCACAAAGCGATTGTCAGCGTCGAGCGACGCGATGGACTGTCCATGGGTGAACCTCATTGTTGTTTTTGTTATGCAGTCGAGCCCTCCGTGCGTTGGGTGCGCCGTCAGTGACCGCTGACGATTAAGATAACAAAGATAACTAAAAAAAGAATGCTGTCCCGAAAATTGTAAAAAAACACAAATAAAGTGTTTAAAAACAGGTTGTTGTAAGCGCATCGAAAAGGCGTCGTGAAAAAAGATAATGATATTAATGTTCGATTATCGGTCATCTGCGATTGACGGCGGCCCGTCGCTGTTTCCATTCTCTGATCGTGAAGCTGGCAATCCCGTGCGGATCCGGCACCCACAAACAACAATAAAAAGTGGACATCGAACATGCCAAAACGCCCCATGAACACCGGTTCCGTAGCGTCGCTCCCCTGCGTCTCCAGCATCCATCCAGGGTGGGTCGTGGCACTGCTTGGCGTCAGCGTCCTGCCTTCTCAGCTGCGGGCCGAGGGGTTTATCGAGGACAGTCACGCAAACCTGACCCTGCGCAATTACTACATGGACCGTGAATACCAGGACGGCGGCGCCAAGTCTGCCGCGCGGGAGTGGGCCCAGGGTTTCATCCTGGGCATGGAGTCGGGGTTTACCGAAGGGACTGTGGGCTTTGGTCTGGATGTGCGGGGGTTGCTGGGGGTCAAGCTCGACTCCGCTCCGGATCGCAGCGGCACCGAGCTGTTGCCGGTGTCGGCAAGCGACAAGCGCGCGGCGGATGACTATTCGCGGCTGGCGCCGACGGCCAAGCTGCGGTTTGCCCAGACAACGGTAAAGAGCGGCGATGTCTCGATCTTCCTGCCGTTTGCCTTTGCCAGCCCGTCGCGACTGCTGCCACAGACCTTTCGCGGCACCACGCTCAGTTCCAGGGATTTCGATGGCCTGACCCTGAACACCGGTTACATCGATCGCATCAACAAGCGCGATTCCACGGACTATCAGGCCATGACCATCGCCTCGCCGAACCGGCGTTTCAACGGCGCGGCCACCACCTCGCACCTGGCCTATCTGGGGGGTGATTACCAGGTCAACAAGGACCTGAGCCTGCGCGCCTACCATGCCGAGGTCACCGACCTGTACCAACAGGACACCCTGGCGTTGCTGCACAACCTGCCGCTGGGCGAAGGGGTGTTCACCAGCGACTTGCGCAGCTTTTTCAGCCGCGAGGATGGCAGCGCCAAGGCGGGCAGGGTGGACAACCGCAACCTCTCGGCATTGTTCGGCTACCGCTTCGGCGGGCACCGGGTGAGCCTTGGCTACATGCACTCCAGTGGCGACACGGCAACGCCGTACATCTCAGGCACCGAGCTGATGGGCATGAGCGAACTGACCATGGCGTCGGATTTTCTCAACGCCAAGGAACGCACCTGGCAAGCGATCTATGACTACGACTTCGTCGCGTCCGGGGTGCCCGGTTTGAAGGGAAGGTTGCGTTACGTGCGCGGCGACAATATCGAGTTGGCCGCCTACAACGCCGAGGACCGCAAGGAGCGCGAATTCCAGATGGAACTGGGTTATGTCATTCAGAGCGGCCCGCTGAAAAACGTCGGGCTGTTGGCGCGCAAGGCGATCTACCGCAATGACTTCCCGAGCGGTACGGCGTTTCGTGATGAAAACCAGACCCGCTTCCTGGTGCTCTATACCTTGCCGATCTGGTAATCCCGGGGCCTTCGATGTTCGCCGCCGGCCGTCCCTTTTTTTGGGGGGCTTTCACTGGTTTGGAGGTCACTTCATTTTCAGCGGGGGCATGGACCCTTGTAGGAGCCGGCTTGCTGGCGATGGTCGTTAACGATAACGCGCATGATCCGGATAAACGCGGCGCACTTGCGTCCATCGCCAGCAAGCCGGCTCCTACAGTTTGGCGTTCACATCATTTCGACCCGGACGCGATCCCTTGTAGGAGCTGGCTCGCCAGCGATGGTCGTCAACGATTACGCGCATGAACTGGAAACACGCGGCGCACTTGCGTCCATCGCCGGCAAGCCGGCTCCTACAGTTTGGCGTTCACATCATTTCGGCTCGGACGCGGTCCCTTGTGGGCGCTGGCTTGCCAGCGATGGTCGTCAACGATGACGCGGTAAACCGGATAAACGCGGCGCACTGGAGTCCATCGCCAGCAAGCCGGCTCCTACAGTTTGGCGTTCACATCATTTCGACTCGGACGCGGTCCCTTGTAGGAGCCGGCTTGCCAGCGATGGTCGTCAACGATGACGCGGTAAACCGGATACACGCGGCGCACTTGAGTCCATCGCCAGCAAGCCGGCTCCTACAGTTTGGCGTTCACATCATCTCGTCTCGGACGCGGTCCCTTGTAGGAGCCGGCTTGCTGGCGATGGTCGTTAACGATAACGCGCATGAACTGGAAAAACGCGGCGCACTTGAGTCCATCGCCGGCAAGCCGGCTCCTACAGGTTCCCGGTAATCCGTGATGAACCTTTTTTTGGAGGGGGCGTGCCGGCAGCGTGCGTTCAGTCCTGGTAAACCTTTCTCAGCAAGCGCAGCAGTTCTTCGCGCTCTTCGCCGGTCAGCGATGCAGTGGAGTCGAAATCGCTTTGTGCGGCGATCTGCTTGAGCTCCTTGAGCAAGGTTTCGCCGGTCTTGCTCAGGAAGATTCCGTAGGAGCGTTTGTCCGGCTTGCAACGTACTCGCACCGCCAGCGCGCGGCTTTCCAGTTTATTGAGCAACGGCACTACCTGCGGTGGCTCGATGGCCAGGGCCCGGGCCAGGTCGGCCTGCATCAGCCCTGGATTCTGGTCGATGATCGCCAGGGCCGAGAACTGTGCGGGGCGCAGGTCGTGGGCCGACAGGCGACCAATCAGGTTCTGGAACAGCTTGAGTTGGGCGCGCCGCATCGCGTAGCCGATCAGGTCATCCAGTGCCGAATCCAGCGGTGCCTGCAGCTCGGCGGTGGCGGACGTGGACTCGCTCTGTTCGGCGAGGGGAGAAGGCTTGGCCATTGCGGGTGAATCCTGAAGAGGTGGAGGTTAACAAGTGTATCTAGTTTGCCGGGGTTGGTCGCTGATGGCTATGCCCGTCGTTCAGGGCGATGGGTTCGGAGGATATTTTCGGGTGGACAAAAAAATGGTTAATTTTGTTAATAGTTAATTGACATAACTAAATGGCTCCTTTAATTTCCAGTCATCTTCAAGCCAAGAACAAGAGAGCATCGCCATGAGCAACTACGAAGGTCGCTGGACAACCGTCAAGGTCGAGATCGAGGAAGGCATCGCCTGGGTCATTCTCAATCGTCCGGAAAAACGCAACGCCATGAGCCCGACACTCAACCGGGAAATGATCGATGTACTGGAAACCCTGGAGCAGGATCCAGCCGCCGGCGTATTGGTGTTGACCGGTGCCGGTGATGCCTGGACCGCGGGCATGGACCTCAAGGAATACTTCCGCGAAGTGGACGCGGGCCCGGAGATCCTTCAGGAAAAGATCCGCCGCGAAGCCTCGCAATGGCAATGGAAATTGCTGCGCATGTACGCCAAGCCAACCATCGCCATGGTCAACGGCTGGTGTTTCGGTGGCGGCTTCAGCCCGCTGGTGGCCTGTGACCTGGCGATCTGCGCCGACGAAGCGACCTTCGGCCTTTCGGAAATCAACTGGGGCATCCCCCCGGGCAACCTGGTGAGCAAGGCCATGGCCGACACCGTGGGTCATCGTCAGTCGCTGTACTACATCATGACCGGCAAGACCTTTGGCGGGCAGAAAGCCGCCGAGATGGGCCTGGTCAACGAAAGCGTGCCCCTGGCGCAATTGCGTGAAGTCACCGTGGATCTGGCGCGCAACCTGCTGGAGAAAAACCCTGTGGTGCTGCGTGCGGCCAAGCACGGCTTCAAGCGCTGCCGCGAGCTGACCTGGGAACAGAACGAGGACTACCTGTACGCCAAGCTCGACCAGTCGCGCCTGCTCGATACCGAAGGTGGTCGCGAGCAGGGCATGAAGCAGTTCCTCGACGACAAGAGCATCAAGCCCGGTCTGCAGGCCTACAAACGTTGAGACTGATCGCCGGGTGCGTGTCCGCCCCGGCGCTCTGCATCGCTCGACTGTATTCCCGATAAAGACAATAAAGAGGAATCACCATGCTGGACGTGCCCCTGCTGATTGGCGGCCAGTCGCTGCCTGCCCGCGACGGTCGGACCTTCGAACGCCGCAACCCGGTGACCGGTGAAGTGGTATCGCGGGTGGCCGCCGCCACCCTGGAAGATGCCGATGCCGCGGTGGCTGCGGCCCAGGCCGCGTTTCCCGCCTGGGCCGCCCTGGCGCCCAATGAACGTCGCAGCCGTTTGCTCAAGGCCGCCGAGCAGTTGCAGGCGCGCAGCGACGAGTTCATTGCCGCGGCCGGCGAAACCGGGGCCATGGCCAACTGGTACGGATTCAACGTGCGACTGGCGGCCAACATGCTGCGTGAAGCGGCGTCGATGACCACCCAGATCAATGGCGAAGTCATCCCCTCGGATGTGCCGGGCAGTTTTGCCATGGCCCTGCGTCAACCCTGCGGTGTGGTGCTGGGCATCGCCCCGTGGAATGCCCCGGTGATTCTCGCCACCCGCGCCATCGCCATGCCGTTGGCGTGCGGCAACACCGTGGTGCTCAAGGCCTCCGAGTTGAGCCCGGCGGTGCACCGGTTGATCGGTCAGGTCTTGCAGGATGCCGGGTTGGGTGATGGCGTGGTCAACGTCATCAGCAATGCCCCGACGGATGCCGCGGCGATTGTCGAGCGGCTGATCGCCAACCCGGCGGTGCGGCGGGTCAACTTCACCGGCTCGACCCATGTCGGGCGCATTGTCGGCGAACTCTCGGCGCGCCACCTCAAGCCGGCTCTGCTGGAACTGGGCGGCAAGGCGCCGTTGCTGGTGCTCGATGATGCCGACCTGGATGCTGCAGTCGAGGCAGCCGCTTTCGGTGCGTACTTCAATCAGGGCCAGATCTGCATGTCCACCGAACGGTTGATCGTCGATGCCAAGGTCGCCGACGCCTTTGTCGCCAAACTGGCGGCCAAGGTCGAGACCCTGCGCGCCGGTGATCCCGCGCTGGCGGATTCGGTACTCGGTTCGCTGGTGGATGCCAGTGCCGGCACGCGCATCAAGGGTTTGATCGACGATGCCCTGGCCAAGGGCGCGCGGCTGGTGGTCGGCGGACAGCTGGACGGCAGCATTTTGCAGCCGACCCTGCTCGATGGCGTGAACGACACCATGCGCCTGTATCGCGAGGAATCCTTCGGCCCGGTGGCGGTGTTGCTGCGCGGGGAGGGCGATGAAGCGTTGCTGCGCCTGGCCAACGATTCCGAGTTCGGTTTGTCGGCGGCGATTTTCAGTCGCGATACCGGGCGCGCCCTGGCACTGGCCCAACGGGTCGAGTCGGGTATCTGTCATATCAATGGCCCGACCGTGCACGACGAAGCGCAAATGCCCTTCGGCGGGGTCAAGTCCAGCGGCTACGGCAGCTTTGGCGGCAAGGCGTCCATCGAGCATTTCACCCAGTTGCGCTGGGTCACCTTGCAGCATGGACCACGGCATTACCCGATCTGAACCGCAGAAATAACAATAAAAAAGGCTGCAGCCACTACCATGCCCGTTCGTGCGGCTTGGTGGTAGCGTGCCTTGATGGAGAACAAGCACGTGAGTTCCGAATTCAGATCGCAACCCCACACCCAGATCAGCGCGCCGCGCTACCGTCACGTGTCCATCGGTCGCGCAGCGGTCGAGGTGACAGAACAGCAGGGTGCATTGCACATGCGCTCCCTGGAGCCATTGGCCGACTATCCACCGCGACTGCTCGACCGTCTGGTGCATTGGGCCAAGGTGCGTCCCGAGCAGACTTTCATCGCCGCCCGCCAGGCCGACGGTGAGTGGCGCCGGGTCAGCTACGCGCAGATGCTCGACAGTGTCCGGGCCATCGCCCAAAGCCTGTTGAGCTACGGCCTGTCTGCAGAAAAACCGCTGGTGCTGCTCTCGGGCAACGACATCGAGCATTTGCAACTCGCCTTCGGCGCCCTGTATGCGGGCATTCCCTACTGCCCGGTGTCGCCGGCCTATTCGCTGCTGTCCCAGGATTTCGCCAAGCTGCGTCACGTCTGCGACCTGCTGCAGCCTGGCCTGGTGTTTGTCGGTGATGCCGCGGCCTACCAGCGTGCCATCGATGCCGTGCTACCCGCTGAAACGCCCATGATTACCGTCCGGGGCGAAGTCGCGGGGCGTTGCCAGGTCAGCTTTGCCAGCCTGCTTGAGCAGCCGGGTGGGGCCGAGGCCGAAGCCGCGTTTGCCGGCACGGGGCCGGACAGCATCGCCAAGTTCCTGTTCACCTCTGGCTCGACAAAATTGCCAAAGGCAGTGATCACCACCCAACGCATGCTGTGCGCTAACCAGCAGATGCTGTTGCAGACGTTTCCGGTGTTCGGCGAAGAACCGCCGGTGCTGGTGGACTGGCTGCCGTGGAACCACACCTTCGGCGGCAGCCATAACGTCGGCATCGTGCTGTACAACGGCGGCAGCTTTTACCTGGACGATGGCAAACCCACGGCGCAGGGTTTCGCGCAGACCCTGCGCAACCTCAAGGAAATATCGCCCACCGCCTACCTGACCGTGCCCAAGGGCTGGGAAGAGCTGGCCTCGGCACTGGAGCAGGACGCGGAGCTGCGCGAGGTCTTTTTCAAACGCATCAGCCTGTTTTTCTTCGCCGCCGCCGGCCTGTCGCAAAGTGTCTGGGACCGCCTCGATCGCGTCGCCGAACAGCACTGCGGTGAGCGTATCCGCATGATGGCCGGGCTCGGCATGACCGAGGCTTCGCCGTCCTGCACCTTCACCACCGGGCCGTTGTCCATGGCCGGTTACGTCGGCCTGCCGGCGCCGGGTTGCGAGGTGCGCCTGGTGCCGGTGGACGGCAAATTGGAAGGGCGCTTTCGCGGGCCGCACATCATGCCCGGCTACTGGCGGTCAGCGCAGCAGACCCTCGATGCGTTCGACGGGCAGGGCTTCTACTGTTCCGGTGATGCGCTCAAGCTCGCCGACCCGCGCGATCCGCAATTGGGGCTGATGTTCGACGGGCGCATCGCCGAAGACTTCAAGTTGTCATCCGGGGTGTTCGTCAGCGTCGGGCCGTTGCGCAGCCGCGCGGTGCTCGAAGGATCGCCCTATGTCCAGGACCTGGTGGTCACCGCGCCGGACCGCGAATGCCTGGGCGCGCTGGTATTTCCACGGATGTTCGAATGTCGACGGCTGTCAGGGTTGGCGGCCAGTGCCAGCGACACCGAGGTGTTGGCCAGCGCGCCGGTGCGCGAATGGTTTGCCGGTTGGTTGCAGCGACTCAATCGCCAGGCCACGGGCAATGCCAGTCGCCTGGAATGGATCGCCTTGCTCGACGAGCCGGCATCCATCGACCGGGGGGAAATCACCGACAAGGGTTCGATCAATCAGCGTGCGGTATTGCAGTGGCGCGCGGAGCAGGTCGAGGCGCTGTATCGCGGGCTCGATCCGGCCATCCTGCGTGCCGGGGTGAAGTCGTGAGCACAGGTGGGCAGTACTCGGCCTTTGCCGATGCGGCAATTTTCGATGCGGTGCGCACGCCGTGGGTGGACCTCGGTGGGGCATTGGCCGAGGTGTCGCCGATCGACCTGGGCATCAAGGTCGGGCGCGAAGTACTGGCGCGCGCGCAAGTCGACCCGTTGGCGGTCGACAGCGTGCTGGCGGGTTCCATGGCCCAGGCCAGCTTCGATGCCTACCTGCTGCCACGGCACATCGGCCTGTACAGCGGCGTGGCGCAATCGGTTCCGGCGCTGGGGGTGCAGCGCATCTGCGCGACCGGTTTCGAATTGCTGCGCCAGGCCGCCAAGCAACTGGATGACGGCGTGCAATTGGCGTTGTGCGTGGCCACCGAATCGATGTCACGCAATCCGATTGCGGCCTATACCCATCGTGGCGGTTTCCGCCTTGGCGCTGAGGTGCAGTTCAAGGATTTTCTCTGGGAAGCCTTGTACGACCCGGCTCCCGGGGTGGACATGATAAACACCGCCGACAACCTGGCGCGTCGTTACGGGCTGAGTCGCGAAGCGGTGGACGCCTACGCCTGTGCCAGCCATCAACGGGCGTTCGCTGCGCAGCAGTCCGGCTGGCTGGCAGCCGAGGTCGTTGCCGTGGGCCATCAGGTGTTTGAACTGCAAGGCTACCAGCCGCGCAGCATCCGCCTGCCACGCGGCGTCGACACGGTGAGTGAAGACAGCCACCCACGGCCCGGAGACATTGCGGCGTTGACCCGATTGCGCAGCGTGCACGAAGGCGGGGTGCAAACCGCCGGCAACAGTTGTGCGGTGGTCGATGGCGCGGCGGCGGCCCTGGTCGGGCGCGCTTCGGCCTGTCGGGATACACCGTTGGCCTTGCTGCGCGCCAGCGCGGTGGTTGGGGTGGCGCCAGAGTTCATGGGCATCGGTCCGGCCCCGGCAATTCGCCTGCTGTTGCAGCGCAGCGGCTTGAGCCTGGAGCAGATCGACCGCTTTGAAATCAACGAAGCCCAGGCCGCCCAGGTCCTGGCGGTGGCTCAGGAACTGGAACTGGACCGTTCGCGCCTGAACGTCCAGGGTGGTTCGCTGGCGCTCGGCCATCCCCTGGCCGCCAGTGGCTTGCGCCTGGTGTTGACCCTGGCGCGACAACTGCGTGAGCACAATCTGCGCTACGGGGTCGCCGCGGCCTGTGTTGGCGGCGGGCAGGGCATGGCGCTGTTGATCGAGAACCCGGCCTGGCGTGCCTGAGATTCAGCCAGCCTGTTGCGTCGCCTCGCCACGGGTTTTGTGTCGTGAACCGCATTACCCGCTTCGGCGGGGTTTCTTCGTTTCCGGGTTCGTCGAGGGTAGGGCGGGCAGGGCAGTTGATCGACAAGCGGTCCTGTTTCTCACCGATCGGTTGATCCAGATTAATGCACCGCCGAATATCTGTTGACCTGAGTGCGGCGTAGCAACAGACTTTTCGGCTCTCGTTTACTTCCAAAGGTCTGTCTGATGCGTAAGTCGTTCACTGTCATTGCATTAAGTCTGCTTGTATCGCAGTACTCCCTCGCTGGCGAAACCACCAACACGGCTGTCGGTGGCGGTCTCGGCGGCGCCCTCGGAAGCGTGGTCGGTCAGGCGATGGGAGGCAGTACTGGCGCTGCGATCGGAGCCGGCGTAGGTGGCGCGGCCGGTGGCGCAATGACCGCGAAGAGTGGCAAGAAGACCGAGACGGCGATTGGCGGCGGTCTCGGTGCGGCGGGTGGTCAGGTCATCGGCAACAGTGTCGGTGGTTCCACCGGCGGCCTGATCGGCGCCGGGCTGGGCGGCGCGGCAGGGAGTGCTGTCGGCAACAATCTGGCCGATGACAACGACCACCACGACTCCGATTACAAGCACAAGAACAAGTACAAGAATAAACATAAGCACAAGCATCACGACTGATCCCGGGCGCCGAGACACCGCCTTTAAAAGGTTCTTCACGCAATCCAGGGAAAGGCAGATAACGCAAACCTGTAGGAGCCGGCTTGTCGGGTCGCCGCATCGTGGCGATGGACGCAAGTGCACCGCGTTTATCCAGTTCACCCGCGTTATCGTTGACGACCATCGCGAGCAGGCTCGCTCCTACAAGGGACCGTGGTGCCGGATTCAGATTCTGAAGCGGCTGAGAAGCCTGTCTTGCTGGCCTACATGGTCACCCATCACTGAACACTGGCGGACCTGCTTCTCGGCACTGCCGGACACCTCCAGGCTGATATCGCGGATGTTGCTCGTATTGCGATTGATTTCCTCGGTCGTGGCGCTCTGTTCTTCAGCGGCGGCGGCAATCTGCAGGTTCATGTCATTGATGCGGTAAATGGCTTCACGTATGCGTTCAAGCGTTGCATTGGCCGCATCGGCATCGCCTGCCGTCTTGCTGGCAGTGTCGCGGCTTTGCTGCATTCGCCCTTGAGCGTGTTTGACCCCCGTCTGCAGTTGCTCGATCATCAGGCGGATTTCCTGGGTGGATTGCTGGGTCCGCGAGGCCAGCGAGCGCACCTCGTCGGCAACCACGGCAAACCCCCGTCCCGATTCACCGGCGCGTGCCGCTTCGATGGCCGCGTTGAGCGCGAGAAGATTGGTCTGGTCGGCGATGCTGGTGATGACCGCCACGATCGATTCGATGCTTTGACTGAGCGTGGACAGTTCATTGATGGCATGACCGGTGTCGTCCATCTCGTCAGCCAGACGCTTGATCGCCCCCGTTGACCTGGAGACCAGGGCGACGCCGTCCGTTGCTTGCCCGGTGGCAACGATCGCCGCTTCGGCCGCGGCCTGAGCGTTGCGTGCCACATCCTCCGCTGTCGAGGCCATCTCGGTCATGGCCGTGGCGAGTTGATCCAGTTCCTGCAATTGAATCTGTACGCGGCCGGCGGCCTGATCCGCTTCACATGACGTCGCGGTGGTGCTCTCGCGAACCTGGTGCGAGCTGCTTTTCACATCGCCAATGAGCGTCTTGAGGTTGTGCAGGAACTGGTTGAATTCCCCGGCGACCAGCGCCACTTCATCGCTGCCGGTCACGGGCAACTGGCGGGTCAGGTCGCCTTCTCCGCGGTTGATGTCCGCCAGCGATTCCTTGAGTCGATCCAGAGGCCGGAGCAACCGCCGGACCAGCAGCCCCAACACCAGCAGGCTGAGCAACACGCCCAGGCCGGTACCGATGACGGCTCGCCAGGTCAGGGTATGGGCGGCGGCCATGACGATGTCCTGATCCAGCACGACGCCGATGTACCAGTCCATGCCCCTGAGATCGGTGAGGGGGATGAAGGACACCAGCCGTGTCTTTCCATCGCTGCTGACTTCCTGAAGCCGGCTGTCGAGCGCAAGGGCGCTTCCGGCGAAAAGCTGGCTGTAGGGCTTGCCGTTCAGTTCAGCGTCCGGGTGGGAAATGATGTTGCCGCTTTTACTCAGCAGGAACGCATAACCGGCTCCGCCGAAGTCGAGCGTATTGATGGCGTCGGCAACCGACGTCAGGCGGATGTCACCGCCAAACACCCCGAGCAGCTGGCCCGCATCGCTGATCCGGGCAACCGCCGATATCAGGATTTCACCGGTGGTGGAGTCCTTGTAGGGTTCGGTCAGAACAGCCTGGCTGCCTGCCTTGCCGGTCGCGTACCAAGGGCGGGTGCGACCGTCATAATCGGGTTTCGGATTCCACGATGCCGTGTTCTTGATGGGTTTTCCGTCGGATTCGAGTGCGCCGAAAACCAGCTTGAATTCATCCTTCAGAACGGGCGAGTCGATGACGCTTTGGGTCGCTTGCGCACTGTACTGACGGTCGATCGCCTGGGCGGCCAGATCCATCAGGCGAAGTTTGCCGTTCAGCCAGTTTTCAATCTGTCGCGCCACCGCATTGCTCGATTCAGCGATGCTCGCCTCGACCTGGTTACGCAAAATCGTACGTATCTGTCCTACCTGGACCAGCGACAGCAGACTGGTGGTCACGAACAGCACACAAGCAGCCACAAGGCTTACCTTGTAACGGATTTTCATCGACAGCTCCGCGCGGCGGGAAAGTGATTTTTTTGTGTTTTGAGACCGCCATCGCCGGCAAGCCAGCTCCCACAGGTTTTGTGGTGAATCCACCTTTTGGAACCTGACACAGAACCCTGTGGGAGCGGGCTTGCCCGCGATGACTGACTGCAGGGCGACACAGAAACACCTGTTTCGCCCCCGGCTTTTAGAAGAAGCCCAGCGGATTGATGTCGTAGCTCACCAGCAGGTTTTTGGTCTGCTGATAGTGGTCGAGCATCATCTTGTGGGTTTCACGGCCGACGCCGGACTTCTTGTAGCCGCCGAACGCGGCGTGCGCCGGGTACAGGTGGTAGCAGTTGGTCCACACGCGACCGGCCTTGATGGCGCGGCCCATGCGGTAGGCGCGGTTGATGTCGCGGGTCCAGAGGCCGGCACCGAGGCCGAACTCGGTGTCGTTGGCGATGGCCAGGGCTTCGGCTTCGTCCTTGAAGGTAGTGATGCTCACCACCGGGCCGAAGATTTCTTCCTGGAACACGCGCATCTTGTTGGTGCCCTTGAGCAGGGTCGGCTGGATGTAATACCCGCTCGCCAGGCTGCCCTCGAGTTTTTCCACCTTGCCGCCGGTCAGCAGCTCGGCGCCTTCGCCCTTGGCGATTTCCAGGTACGAAAGAATCTTGTCGAATTGCTGCTCGGACGCCTGGGCGCCGACCATGGTGTCGGTGTCCAGCGGGTCGCCACGTTTGATTTGCAGGACCTTCGTCATCACCACTTGCATGAATTCGTCGTAGATCGACTCCTGCACCAGCGCGCGGGACGGGCAGGTGCAGACTTCGCCCTGGTTGAAGAACGCCAGCACCAGGCCTTCGGCGGCTTTTTCGATGAAGGACGGTTCGGCCTTCATGATGTCTTCGAAGAAGATGTTCGGCGATTTGCCACCCAGCTCCACGGTGGACGGAATGATGTTTTCCGCAGCGCATTTCATGATGTGCGAGCCGACGGGGGTCGAGCCGGTGAAGGCGATCTTGGCGATGCGCTTGCTGGTGGCCAGCGCTTCGCCGGCTTCGCGACCGAAACCTTGCACGATGTTCAGCACGCCCGGTGGCAGCAGGTCGCCGATCAGTTCGACCAGCACGGTGATGCCCAGCGGGGTCTGCTCGGCGGGTTTGAGCACCACGCAGTTGCCGGCGGCCAGGGCCGGGGCGAGTTTCCAGGCGGCCATCAGGATCGGGAAGTTCCACGGGATGATCTGCCCGACCACGCCCAATGGTTCATGGAAGTGATAGGCGGCGGTGTGTTCGTTGATTTCCGCTGAGCTGCCTTCCTGGGCGCGGATGCAACCGGCGTAGTAGCGGAAGTGGTCGGCCGCCAGCGGGATGTCGGCGTTGAGGGTCTCACGCACGGCCTTGCCGTTGTCCCAGGATTCGGTGACGGCCAGCAGTTCGAGGTTCTGTTCGATGCGGTCGGCAATTTTCAACAGTGCCAGGGCGCGGTCCTGCACCGAGGTCTTGCCCCAGGCATCAGCGGCTGCGTGGGCTGCGTCCAGCGCCTTGTCGATGTCTTCGGCGCTGGAGCGGGGGAATTCGGCAATCGGTTGGCCATTCACTGGCGAGGTCGTAGTGAAGTACTGACCATTGACCGGCGCAACGAACTCGCCGCCGATGTAGTTGCCGTAACGTGACTTGAAGGAGACGACGGCACCGGGAGTGCCAGGATGGGCATAGATCATGATGAGGTTCTCTTGTTGTTATCGGTTGAACAGGCAGGCCGGTTTCGGTCGCTGGCCGCTTTTGCGGCGGCCAGCGATGGCTGAAAGCTGTCAGCAGCCCTGCGGAGTTTCGCCGCGCGCCAGACGGGCATTGATGTCGTCGATGACGGCCGGCAAATCGACGATGGTGTCGATCAGGTAATGCGGGCGCGAGTCCTTGAACATCTTGATGATGCGTGTGCGCTCTTCGGCCAGCTCCTCCAGGGACAAGTCCTTGAACTCCTCGTAGGTCAGGCCCAGTGCGTTGCCGGAGCAGGTCAGTGCGACCGTCCACATGCCCGCGCTGCGGCCTTCGAGGATGCCCGGCCAGGTGTCGTCGACCTTGACGCAAGCCGCGACGTCACTGATGCCCAGGGCAATCACGTTAGCCAGGGCTTGCGCAGGATGTGGCCGGCCGTTGGGCACTTCGTCGGTGGCAACCACATGATCGGTGACGTAACCGTTCTTGCGCGCCAGCTCCACGACCTTCTCCATGACCACGGCCGGGTAGCCCGAGCAGGAGCCGATTTTCAGGCCCTTGTCACGCACGGTCTCGATGGCCTCCAACGCGCCGGGAATCAGCGCCGAGTGCAAGGCGATCTTCTCGATCTGCAGCGGCATGAAACGCTCGTAGAGGGCGGTGACGTCATCGTCCGTCGGCAGGCGGCCAAAGGCTGTGTGATAGCGCTCGGCGATCTGCGGCTCGTTGCACAGCGTGCGGATGTGGTCCCACTTGCCCATGCCCATCGGTCCACGGGCTTCTTCCGGGGAGACCGCAACGCCGAACTCGGCAAAGGCTTCGACAAAAATCTGCGTCGGGGCGAAGGAGCCAAAGTCAACGACGGTGCCTGCCCAGTCCAGTACCACGGCTTGCAGTTGATCAGGTTGTTGGTAGTGCATGGTGATTGCTCCAGTGATGGGGAGATTGGACGTTCGGGTTCAGGAAGTGCTGCCGACGATGACCGGCTGAATCGCCAGCGAGTCGAGCGACTTGGTTTCGAGTGTTTTCGGGCGGCTGTTCCAGAAGGGCACCAGCATCAGGCTGGCCAGGAGCGCAGCACCGGTGAAGACCAGGAACACGGTGATGGTGTCGAAGTAGCCGGGCAGCAAGCCGCCGAGGATTGCGCCTATCGAGCCGCAGCCGTTGACGAAGCCCGCGGAGGAGGCCGCGCCGTCCTTGCTGCCGAAATCAATGGCAGCCGAGCCGCTGATCATCGAGTCCGGGCCGTAGAGGGTCATGCCCATCATGAACAGCAGGCCGACCACCAGGTAAAGGCTGCCGCTCTGCATGGCGGGAACGAACAGCCCCAGGGAAATGGTGAGGACAACCAGGCTCAGCACGCAGGCCGGGATACGACGCGCACCGAAGTACTTGTCCGATGCGAAACCGATGAGGATGGGACCTACCAGGCCTGCCAGTTCAAACGCCGTGGGGACGATGGCGGAGGCCACTTTGCCGATCTCGGGCATGCGCTCGTAGATGATCACCGGACCCCACAACAGAATTGCATAGCGCGCGGGCTTGAGCATGAAGTAGGCGAGACCGAGTACCAGCACGGTGCGGTTTTTCATCACGGTACGCAGACCGGCCCACAGGCTTTCACGCGGGACGACGACATTGCTGACAGGCTCGATTTCGATCTCGACGGGAGGCAGGCCGACGTCTTCCGGCCGGTTGCGTTGCAACCAGAAGAACAACAGCGCCACCACCAGCACGACCACCGCGCTGCTGATGAATGCCAGACGCCAGTCGTGGTATGCGCTGTAGGCCCACCAGCCGGCAAATGGGGTGGCGACCAGTCCGCCGAAGGCGTAGCAGGTACACCAGTAACCCATCACGCGGCCACGTTCGCCGGTACTGAAGAAGCTGCCCACGTTCTTGCACAGGCCCGACCAGCCGGTGGATTGCGCAAGACCCTGGACCAGCATGCAGGAGACGAATATCGGCAGCGTGGCATAGGTGCCCATGAGCAGCGCCGCCAGCGCCGAGATGACCAGGCCACTGAGCACCACGATCCTCGGTCCGAAGCGGTCGGCAAAATTGCCCCAGAGAAACTGGCCCACGGCGTAAGCGGTCAGGTAGAGCGCATCGAGGTTGGCCATCATGGCCTTTTCGAGCATGAAGTCCGGGTCCTCGCCAATACCCAGCTTGGCCACGGAAAACGCCTTGCGGGTGAAGTAGAACGCGGCATAGGCGAACCAGGTGATGAGGAATATCTGCAGGCGCCAACGCTGCAACGATTTCCACCCGGTCGCGAGAGGACTTGTGGTGTTCTTGTTCATGGAGTTCTGATCCCGTATGAGGTGCCAGACAGCGCAATTAATTGGTTTTTGTTTTTGTTTTCGGTGCAGAAGACCTGTCCACGCACACGCCATCGTCTGGATGGCCGTGTGGATGGCGTCAGGCTTCATGAATTAATGAATTGCTGTGATCGCTGACTCCTGCCCGGCATTGCCGAGCGATAAGTCACCGCATCCATTGTTTAAAAAAAGATCCCCGCCCAAAGGTGCTACCCATTGCACCTGTGCTCGAATCGGCCGGGACCTTTAAAGGGGTCGATCAGGCTGCCGGCTTTTGCATGTCGACGTTCATCGCCAGAAGGCTGTCGGCGATGGCGCGCAGCAATTGGTGGACGATGTGTTCGTCGATCTGGCCGATGCAGCCGATGCGGAAACTGTCGGCTACCGTCAATTTGCCCGGGTAGATGATGAATTGACGGGCTTTGAGTTCATCGTAAAAACGCTTGAACTCGAAATTCGGATGTTCCGGACTGAAGAACGTGGTGATGATCGGCGACAACCAGCGATCTTCCAGCAGGGTCTTGAAGCCCAGCCCGCGCATGCCTGAGACCAGGACATCGCGGTTGCGCGTGTAGCGTGCCAAGCGGCCGTGCACGCCGCCTTCTGCGCTGTGTTGTTCCAACGCCTTGTGAAACGCCACGACGCTATGGGTCGGTGGCGTGAAGCGCCATTGGCCGGTGCGCTCCATGTAGGTCCACTGCTCGTATATATCGAGGCTCAGCGAATTGGCGCGACCTTTGGCGGCTTCAATTACAGAGCGGCGGATGATCACGAAGCCAAAACCTGGAATGCCCTCGATGCATTTGTTCGCCGATGACACCACCACGTCAAATGCGATGTCGTCGATGGTCAGCGGCACGGCGCCGAAAGAGCTCATGGCGTCAATGATCAAACTCTTGCCATGCGCCTTCACCACATCGGCGATTTCGCGCAATGGGTTGAGGATGCCGGAGCTGGTTTCGCAATGAACGAGAAAGACATTGGTGACGTCGGGGTTGGCCTTGAGCAAGGCGTCCACTTCCTCGGGCTGCGGGGGCAGGTAATCGCCCTTGTCGAGGGTGATGAAGTCACGACCCAGGTATTCCAGGGTCTTGGTGGCACGCTGGCCATAAGCGCCGTTCATCAGCACCAGGGCCTTGCCGTCCCTGGGGATGGCGGTGGCCAACGCAGCCTCCACCGAGTAACTGCCGCTGCCTTGCAATGGCACGCAGGCGAAGCTGTCATCCTCGACGCCGGCCATGCTCAGCAGATGCTGGCGAACTTCAGCGGTCACCTGATTGAAAGATACGTCCCATGAACCCCAATCGCGCAGCATCGCTTCCTTGGTAGCCTTGGACGTGGTCAGTGGGCCTGGTGTCAGCAGGTAGGGTTCACCCAGGGCTGGTGTTGCCAGGGCATGGGTGGTGGGAAATTCAGCTTTGGTCATGATCTTCTCCGGCGATGTTGTTTTTGTGGGGGAGTGATGCATGGCGCAATAAAATCACTTCAAGAAAAATAATTGAAATCGATTAATCACATGTCATAAATAAGGTGAGCTTATAGGTTGGTCGTCTATAGCTGCACTGACGGGGGACGCCCCTGCAGCCCTTCTGTTGGTGCCCGAGCCGATGGCGTGAGCACCGTCGGTCGTCTTTCTCCTGTGCAGGTTGACCTGACGCCAGAAAGGGCTAGCTTTCAACAGGTGGGAAAATTTCCCACGCAAAAGATTCAGGATAATCGTAAAGCTTGCTCCCATGCCGCCTTCGGATTGCAACGCGGATCGCGGTCAATCATCTGGAGAATGCACGATGAATACATACCTGCTGTTCAAGAAAGGTTTACTGGCGCTGGCAATCGGTGGCGTCCTCTCGGCTTCCGTCGTTTTGGTCCCGGATTCCATTTCCCATGACTCCAGTGCCTATGCCAAGGATGGTGGTGGTGGTGGTGGTGGTGGTGGTGGTGGTGGTGGCGGCAATGGCGGTGGCGGCGGCGGCGGCAATGGCGGTGGCGGAAGCGGTGGTGGTAACGGCGGTGGCGGTGGTGGAAGCCACGGTGGCAACGGTGGTGGCGGCAATGGCGGTGGTGGCAACGGCGGTGGCGGTAGTGGAGGCCATGGCGGTAACAGCGGCGGCAATGGCGGCAATGGCAATGGCGGCAATGGCAATGGCGGCAACAGTGGAAGCGGTGGCAGCGGTCACAGCGGCAGCGATCATGGAAGCGGGAATTCAGGCCATGCCGGTTCTGCCAGTTCGAACTCCGGTCGTAGCGGGACCCATGCAGAAGCGGGTGACGACCACGGTGTACACGTCGGCGGCGAGCCGGGTGATGACCACGGTGTCCACGTCGGCGGTGAGCCAGGTGATGACCACGGCGTTCACGTCGGCGGCGAACCAGGTGACGACCACGGCGTTCACGTCGGCGGAGAACCGGGTGACGACCACGGCGTTCACGCTGGCGGCGAACCAGGTGACGACAATGGCGTCCACGCCGGCGGCGAACCCGGCGACGACAACAGCCGGACCTGAAGCGGCCTGATGCCTCATGCAAAACCGGGGAGGGGCCGGTTTTGCATGAGGCACACAAAAAATCACACCCGCATTCATGGGATTATTTCCCACATAGCTATACTGGGGTTATCTATCCGGGAATGCGCTGAATGCAATCGTCTACCTTGCCCACCTCGCTCCTCAAAGCCCTGCGCCATGTCATGCGGCCGCTGGTACGCCTGATGCTGCGCAAAGGCGTCACGTACCTGGTGTTCGCCGACCTGCTCAAGGAGGTTTTCGTCGATGTGGCGGACCGTGAGTTCCGTCTCGACGACAAGGCGCCGACCGACAGCCGCATCAGCCTGCTCACCGGCGTGCACCGCAAGGACGTACGGCGTTTGCGCAACACCAGCGACCCTGCTGCTTCCACGCTTCCGGAAAACATCACCTTCGGTGCGCAACTGGTCAACGCCTGGACCAGCGCCCCCTTCTGCAATGAAGCCGGCCAGCCACTGCCGCTGCCTCGCCTGGCCAGTGTCGGCGGCGACCGATCCTTTGATGCCCTGGTGGCGAAGGTCAGCACGGATATCCGTGCGCGGGTGGTGCTGGACGAGTGGTTGCGCCTGGGCGTCGTGCGCCTTGACGAGCAAGAGCACGTGCACCTCGAGGCCCAGGCCTTTGTGCCGCAAAAGGGCTTCGATGAAAAAGCGGCTTACCTGGGGCATAACCTGCACGATCATGCCTGCGCAGCGGTACACAACCTGAGCAGCGAGGGGCCGGCCTTTTTTGAACGCAGCGTGCACTATGACGCCCTGGCCCCGAAGAGCGTCGAGGCGCTGCGCGAGGCCGTTGCCTGCGAGGGCATGCAGGCCCTGTTGAGCTTCAATCGACAGGCCTCCGAACTGGAATTTCACGACCTGCCCAGCCTCGAACCGCGCCAGCGCATCACGGTCGGCCTGTACTTCTACACTGAAGCTGCCGACCCCAACTCGCCCACGACCCCTGAGCCATGACCGTCAATTTGCGTCTGATTCAAGCAACGGCCCTCGTTCTGGGCCTCGGGTTTGCGATTGTGCTGCAAGCCGCTCCGGCCTGTGTCAGCCAGAATGACGCGGGCACCCTCGATGTGCCGGTCATCCAGGCTCCGGGTGGCACCGGCGGTACGGGCGCAGCGCCTGGCGGCATGGGCGGAACCGGCATCGGCAGCGACAACGACAACGGCGGCATGGGCGGTACCGGCGCGCCCGTGCAAAAACGTCCCGGCGGCATTGGCGGCACCGGTGCCGTTGCGGGCGGCGTGGGTGGCACGGGCATCAGCGACGATAACGGTGGCATCGGTGGCACCGGCATTGTCGGCACCATCACCGGGTTCGCCTCGATCTGCGTGAATGGCGTGGAAGTGCACTTCAACAAGAATGTTCCGATCAGCGAGAACGGCATTGCCGCCGCCAGCACCCGCCTGGCGGTAGGGCAGGTGGTTGCCGTGGAGGCGTTCAATTCCCGGCGCGGTCTGGAGGCCGGGCGCATTTCCATCCTGCATGTCTACGAAGGTCCTTTGACCTCCCTGCCTCGAGACTCCTTGCCCATGCGTGTCATGGGGCAACCGGTACGCCTGGCCAACGGTGCTCAAGTCGCCGCCGGCCTGCGTCCGGGTGATCCGGTACGCGTCAGCGGGTTGCGCGATGCCCGTGGTGAAGTGGTGGCCAGCCGCATCGACCGAGCGCCGGGCCTCAAGGAGGCCAGTGCCATCGGCCCGGTAGATCGCAGCGGTTATCTGCAGGGACTCAAACTGGCCAATCACCCGGGGGAGGCCCAGGAAATGCTGGTACGCGGCCATTGGTCGGGTCGCGAGCTGGACGTATCGCAAAGCCGCCCCGACCCGAGCCTGCCTTTCATGGGTCGGGCGCACAATGCGGTGATCGAGGGCCTGGTACAGGGCCGGCACGACCGTCGCCTGGTGGTGGGGGGCTTTAATGTGACGATGGCGCGCGACACCGTGTTTGTCGGCATGCAGTCTTCGCAGCTGACGCTCGATCGCCGCGTGCGTATCAGTGGTGTGTTCACCGGCGCGCGGGACGTGCAGGCGACGCGCATCGAATTGCCCCGTGAGCGCTCCGATTCGCCGGCCGGCAACCGCCACGGGCCGTCCGGCAGCAGCGAGCAGAGCAGCGATGACTCGAGTGGATCGGGCAACTCGAGCAACTCGGGCGGCTCCGATAGCTCCGGCAATTCCGACAATTCCGACAATTCCGACAATTCTGGCAGCTCTGGCAGTTCAGGGGACTCAGGTAATTCAGGCAGCGACAGGAGCGGCCGCTCAGGGAACGAGGGCAGCGTTGTCGACGACAGTCGCCACGGGGGCAATGACAGTCATGGCGGTGGCGACAAGATAGAACGCGTGGACGTGGACAAGTCCGGCAAGTCAGAGCGTGTCGAGAAGGTCGACCGATCCGGCAAAGTAGAGAAAGTGGAGAGGCTGGACAAGGTCGACAAAGTTGAAAAAGTCGAACGTCCGGAGAAAGTCGAGAAGGTTGAGCGACCAGAAAAAGTCGAGAAGGTAGAGAAAGTCGAAAAGGTGGAGAGGGTCGAGAAGGTAGAGAAGGTGGAGAAAGTCGAAAAGGTCGAGAAGATTGAAAAAGTCGATCACTCCGGCAAGTCGGGTTAGACAGTGCAGTCATGATGCACTTTCGTCATAAGTAACTAGGCTGGGTAAGTCACGCAACAAAGCATGCGAGTGAACTTCGAGGACGCAAGATACGAGGTGAACATGACCCCCAAGCGTTTCCTGCTCGCCGGTTTACTTGCCAGCCTGGCCTTGCCAGCGCTGGCCGATAGCTTCACGGCCTCGATCGGATCCGACTATTCGCGGGGTGACTATGGCACCGGCACGACGTCCGAAACCTGGTACGTACCGTTGGTGGGCAGATACGAAACCGGCCCCATGACCTACAAGCTCACTGTGCCCTGGCTGCGCATCACCAACCCTTCGGTCGGTCCTGACGGCGTGCCGTTGCCCGGCGGCTGCGGCAAAGTGGAAAGCGGTCTGGGCGACACCGTCGCCGGAGCCGACTATGCCGTGGTGGACGGCAACATTGGCGGACTGTTCGTGGACCTGATCGGCAAGGTCAAGTTGCCCACGGCCGACGAAGACAAGTGCCTGGGCACCGGCAAAACCGACTATTCGGCCCAGGTCGATGTCGCCAAAGTCTTCGGCCCTGTGACCGGGTTCGCCACCCTTGGCTGGAGAAAATTCGGTGACCCGTCGGGCACCGACTTCGACGATCCGATATTCGCCGGCCTGGGCTTCGCCATGCCCGTGTTCGCGCGCACCACGGCCGGCGTCTCCTACGACTGGCGACAGAAGGTCGTGTCCACGGGTGACCAGATCAAGGAGCTCACCCTGTTCCTCACGCACAAGCTCAATCAGCACTGGAAGTTCCAGTTGTATGCCGTCCAGGGGTTTTCCGAGGCCAGCCCGGATGCCGAGGCGGGCGTGCTGTTCAGCCACACATTCTGATACCTGCCTGTTTACCTGCCCTGATGGAGGTTCACCGCCTCGATCCGGCCATCGCCTGCGCGCGTCCTGATGTTCGGTCGTTGACACACGGGCTGACAGGCCTAATCTAAATATGTGGGAATATTTCCCACGTTTGGATGCCGACTGGCGTTGAAGGATCTTTCGGAAACCGCAGTTGCTTGTTTCTGCTGCAAATTAATGGCCGTGCCGGTTGGCTGGCCGCTCCAATGGGCGGCCGGGAACTCACTGGACATTGCGTTCGATACGGACATGACTACGCAACTCCAAGCGGAGGTGCATCATGCTTCTCAAAAAATGTTTGTTGGCTCTGGCAATAGGCGCGGTGCTGTCGGCATCGACTGTGCTGGTGCCCGATTACGTCGGTAGTTTCTCCAGCGCGTATGCCAAAGATGGTGGCAGCGGCGGTGGGGGCGGTAGTGGAGGCGGTGGCGGTAATGGAGGCGGCGGCGGTGGCTCCGGAGGTGGCGGTCACGGTGGTGACGGCGGAGGCGGCCATGGTGGCAACGGCGCTGGTGGCGGTGGCGGTGGCGCCGGCGGTAACGGTGGTGGCAGTGGTGGTCACGGCGGTGGCTCCGGCAATGGAGGCTCCGGAGGCAGTGGTCACGGTGGTAATGGCGCAGGCGGTAACGCCGGCAGCGGCCATGGCGATGGTGGCGGCAATGGTGCCGCAGGGCATGGCGGGCTGGGACGCGGCGATGCCGACAACGGAGGTGTTGCCGGCAATGCAGGCCAGGGCAATGCACGTGGCAATAACAATGCGGACAACGATGCCGCAGACGCAGCCAGGGACGCCGCCAGAAATGATGCGAATGCAGCCAGGGACACTGCCAAGGCTGATGCAGATGCTGCCCGGGATGCGGCAAGAGCTGACGCAGATGCGGCCCGGGATGCAGCAAGAGCTGACGCAGATGCGGCCAGAGACGCTGCAAAAGCGGCTGGCGTAGCAGGTGCGGATGCAACCAGAGATGCTGCCCGGGCCGCTGCAGATGCCGCCAGGGACGCCGCCAAGGCAGATGCAGATGCGGCCAGAGACACAGCCAGGGCTGCGGCAGATGCGACCAGGAACGCCGCCAAAGTTGATGCGAACGCGGCCAGAGAGGCGGCCAAGGCCGAGGCGAGGGCAGCCAGACAGGATGTGGCGGATGCCCCTGACGCGCCGGACGCCCCAGACGCCCCGGATGTAGACGTGCCTGAGGTACGGAACTAGGCCTGCACGCTACGCAACGGCAGGCATACCCGTAGATAACGTCCCGGCAGTTTGAAGGGCGTATAAAAAAGTCGCAAACCCTGCAGGGTTTGCGACTTCTTTTTTGCCATCGTTTTACGCGGCCCGAAACACCGACCGGGCCGTGCTACACCGATTAGCCGTTGGTGCGATTGCTCGCCTTGGCTTTGCTTTCAGCGACAGCGACAGCGGCTTCAGCCTTCTGCTTCTGCGCAACCTGGAAGGCTTCCATCGAGACTTTGCGGTTCGACTCCATGCGATTGAACGTCTTGTCACCACCACCCGTGGCCATGGCCAGGGAAGAAGCGGTCAGGGCAGCGATTACGAAGAGAGCTTTAATGGATTTCATTTGATTATCCTCAAGTGAGAAAGTGAGATTCAGTAAAAAGTTAACAGCGAATTCTTTGGCTAAAGCCGGACCTGCGGATTCAACCTGGCTTTACCAGCCAGCCAGGGCAGCGTTTCTGTTGTCCCAGGTGCCTCGCTCCATACGGTTTTGAGCGTCTTTGTTTTTTGCCCAGGCAGTGAGCAGCACCATCATTGCAAAGCCCCCGACGATCAGAACCGGATAGGCTGCCAGCAACTCGACCAGCGAGTATTTCCAGGCCAATGGACGACCGACACCGAGCATGGCGGCATAGAACCACGACACACCGGAGAGCGCGCCGGAGAACAGTGCGAGCATGCGCAAGTTGAAGGAAAGTTTAAGTAACGAACCGGCTTTTTTCAGCGCCGGCAATACAGCGCTATGCAAGAGGTAACCGTTAATGGTCAACAGCACAACGATGCCGATTTTGGCTTGCAACTTTGGATTGAGGAAATATTCCATGCCCTTGCCGGCATAATCTATTCCGATAATAGCAATGCCGGTAATCCACAGAGCCACAAGCGCAAGCACTACGGTTTTTTGCAGGCTTTCCATGTGTGCGTCATCATGGTGACCCGACACATCCCCCTTGAGGAGTTGCTTGACCATGGCAACGTCACTGGTCAACACAAGCCCGATTGCAACGCAGCAGGCGATAAGATGGAAATATACAACACCCAGGCGAATATATTCCGCGGCAGGCGAAGACAGTATACTTAGTTCCATGGTTACCTCTTTGATCTAACAGTGGATCAACATGATTTCAGCACGGATTAGTTGGGTTTATTCCGATGCCGACTACGGTTGTGATCCAGCAATTTCTATTATTTAATCTTGCGGCTAATGCGCTGCGAAGAAAAAAGCGAGTTTCTCGAATGAACTTTCAATCATTCGACCAGTTCCATTTTCAGGTAACAAAAAACCTCATTCGCACTGGGCGTCTATATGAGGTTTAACTTCCGCTTCTGGGGGTGAGGTGAGCATCGTTGCCCGTGCCACCTGTTGCGTATTCTGAACGAAAAAAACCATCTCCGTTCATTTTTTGATCAAATTTGCTGACCAGCGGCAACGTCGTAGTTAGTTGCACATTGCTATCACTGGAGGGCGCAGCCGTTGCCCTAAAAGGCTTTCGGCGAGTCGGAAGGCTGATGAAAGCCGTGCAGATTTTTTCGCCTTTTTTTGCATATTCCAGGGTGAAAATCGGTGGTTATAAGCCATTTACCCCTAAAAAACGTCTCCAAAAATCCCGCGAAACACACAAAGCCTGTAGGAGCCGGCTTGCTGGCGATGGACTTCAATGCACCGCGTTTATCCTGGTTACCAGCGTTATCGTTAACGACCATCGCTGGCAAGCCAGCTCCTACAAGGACCGCATCCTGGTCGAAAATCC
The DNA here is from genome assembly GCF_054668285.1 of Pseudomonas sp. S2_H10. NCBI lineage: Bacteria > Pseudomonadati > Pseudomonadota > Gammaproteobacteria > Pseudomonadales > Pseudomonadaceae > Pseudomonas > Pseudomonas sp. S2_H10. The sequence continues at coordinate 908,035 of NZ_CP162754.1, read as the reverse complement.
CGGGCAACCCGCAATACCTGTAGGAGCCGGCTTGCTGGCGATGGACTTCAATGCGCCGCGTTTATCCTGGTTACCAGCGTTATCGTTCACGACCATCGCTGGCAAGCCAGCTCCTATGTATGGACTCGCCCCCACTGTCTACCCGCTTTTGAAAAACCGCTGCCCCGTTGCATCTATGTATTAGGCCTATTCGTGGAAGCCGTCTTCGGCTTCTGGCCAAAATTGGAAAAGCTCGTGGTATGCCGATTACAGTCAGGCCTCGAAGGCCAGTAGGAGCTTAGGCATCAATCCACGCCGGTCTTACCTGGGGTCAATTTTTTTCAGCAGAGGGTCAGACGGTTAGTACCTCGGTGGCAGAACTCTGTCGCTCAGTGGCCCATCGTCGCTGGCAGACCATCACCCGCGTGGCGACGATAAGTCTGGTCATTCTGTAGAAGCACCCAGACGATTCGCAGGTTGCGGTTGGCTAGCCTGATCGCAGCCTCCTTGCGGCCCAACCGGCTCATCCAGTGCAACAAGCGGCGGTCATCGGGTTGCTGGGAATCAGGTCGTAGTTGTTGCAGCACCGCATGGGCGCCCTGGATCATCAGGCTGCGTAAATAAGCATCACCTCGCTTGGTCATGTCCCCCAACCGGACCGTCTCCCCGCTGCTGTGCTGGTCAGGCACCATGCCAAAGTACGCGGCAAACTTGCGGGCATTGGGAAATCGCTCAGGCTTGGTTTCCTTGGCCACCAGTGCCGTGGCTGTGACCGGGCCGATGCCGCGCACAGTCATTAGCCGCTTCGCCGTCATGTCAGCGTTGGCGGCCACTTCCAGGCGTCCCGTCAGTACGCTGATGCGCTCGCCCAAATGGCGCCACTCGGCCAACAGTTCGTCGATCAGTTCACGCAGCAGGCCCGGCACCGGCTGTGTAGCATCTTCCAGCACCCGCGGGATTTTCTGGCTGATCGCAACATCGCCCTGTGCCAAGGCTATGCCGTGCTCAAGCAGCAGGCCGCGCATCTGATTACTGAGGGCCGTGCGTCGACGCACATAGCCCTGGCGGGCGCGATGCAACGCCTGCATTGCCAGCGCCGCAACGCTTTTGACCGGTACTGCGCAGATTTTTTCATCGCGATTAGCCCGCAGAATCGCCAGCGCATCGTTGCGATCATTTTTAGGCCCGCTGCGATGTGTGGCCACCAAACCGGCTGGAAGAATCCGCACCGGATTGCCTTGGTCTTGCAGCTGCCGGGCCCAGGCCTGGGCACCCGGACCGGTCTCCATCAAAACCACGACATGCGGTGGCAACTGTCGGAGAAACTCATAAAACGCCTCGCGCGACTTGATCCGCTGCTCGTAGAGCAGCTGGCCGAGGATATTTTCACCGGCGACCTGAAAGACCTGTTTGGCCAGGTCGACCGCCAAGGTTGTGCAGGCCGACAAATCGGAAGGAGACACGGATTGATCAAACGAACTATGATTTTTCATGGACTCGCCCTCGCTGTCGATGGCTGTTTAGACTGCCACCGTGGCGCATTGACGCCTCGGCTTGGGCGAGTCCATCCAATTACAAGGACCGCGTCCTGGTCGAAAATCCCGGGCAACCCGCAATTCCTGTAGGAGCCGGCTTGCCGGCGATGGACTTCAATGCGCCGCGTTTATCCTGGTTACCCGCGTTATCGTTAACGACCATCGCTGGCTAGCCAGCTCCTACAAGGACCGCGTCCTGGTCGAAAATTCCGGGCAACCCGCAATTCCTGTAGGAGCCGGCTTGCCGGCGATGGACTTCAATGCGCCGCGTTTATCCTGGTTACCCGCGTTATCGTTAACGACCATCGCTGGCTAGCCAGCTCCTACAAGGGACCGGGGGCTCAATTGCGTCGTGCCGTGCGCCTTGCCACTCCCGCAACGCTCACGGGGGTGAGGGGACGCCCGACCACAGCTTCGGCTGGAGCAATGACACTGTGCACACCGGGGATCGACAAGGTCTCTCCCAACTCAAGCGCGCATATCAGGACCAATCCCCCCAGCAGCAGGCCAGCCGACTTCATCAAGAGGTTCATTTGGTTTTTCCTCGCACAAAATTGCTCGGCAGGCCCTCGGCGTTGGGCAGGTCCTTGAGATCGATCTTTTTCGCATCCGTCGAATTGTTAAAAACAAAATCATCAGCTGCAACGGTATCGCCGCTTTTCCAGTCTCTCAGCTGGATGCTGTACTGCGGGCTCCCGGCAATCGTTTTGGACGTGATCGAATATCGACACGGATAAGGCCGATCGCCCTGGGCAATCCAGATCTGCCAATCAACCTCTTTCTTCCTGAAGGCCAGGTGATCGCATTCCACGCCACCGATAACGCCACTGCCCAGGTCCTTGATGTTGTTCACGCCGGCCATCAGTTGATCTTGAGGATTGGACATGAACAGGTCCGCGCCGGGCAGCGGCCTGTTGTATTTATCCCTCAACACATCGAGCAGGTGGTCAAGCGTGCCCGGGATCTCGACCTGCGAGTAAATGTTTTTACCTTTTCCCAACAAGGTCAGCGTCTTGCCGTCAAACACCATCTCGATATCGGTAAACCCGCTGGAGCGCGTGTTGCGCAACTTGTCCGGTCGGTTGATAACGACCGTGCCGGATCCCGCCAATGTAAGTCGTTGCTGATCTTTGGTCACGACTTCGAGGATAGTGTCGTAGTTGAACGATATGCTTTTTTGCGCTGACATATAGTCGGACATGTTCTTGAGCTGGCTTTTCGCATAGGCCTCATCCGCCAGTGCGCCTGCCGACGCGCCAAAACCCATTACCAATACAAGTCCAGCTCCGGTGATTCGGCTTACAGGGGAGTGGATCAACTTTCGGGGAGTCTTTTCCATGGGGGTCACCGCTACTGTGTGCCGGACTGGCAACGCGGATCTATAAAGTTAGTCGTATCACCCATGGCGCGCCGTGTATCCACAGACCGCTTATCCGATATCAAACTCAGTGCGTTGGTTATTTTCCATTTATGTGTTCAATCGCCGTAACAGGCGGCCATGACAATGAGAGCAAGAAAACTCACTAACTGTACGCAAAAGAAGGTAAACCGAACCGCCACGAACCTATTAATTTGTACGTTCAGCCGCGCCTTCAAACGCCAGTCCGGCACGCCCCCCGGCACCTGGCGCAGACAATGATCAGCCGCCCCGTCCATGCGCTTGCGGTTATCCGTGACGTTTTGGGTCAGGCGGTAAAGCCGAACAGGCGTTTTGGCGTTTCCCACAGAATCTGCTGGCGGTCACTGGCATTGGGGAACATCTCGCCGAAGTTTGTCAGAACGGTGCCCAACTCCATGTGTTGATGGGCGCGCAAGAACGGCCAGTCGGTGCCCCACATACAGTTTTCGGCGGTGAATGCCTGCAACAGTGCCCGTTGGTAGGGCTGGGCATCGGCATAGGGGTAATTCTGCCGGGAGTATTGCGACAGCCCGGAGAGTTTGACGAAGGTACGCCCGTTGCCGGCCAGAGACAGGAGTGCCTGGAAGGCTGGCTGCTGCAAGCCGGCACTTGCATCGGGCCGACCGGAGTGGTCGATCAGCACACGTGGCCGTGTCCGCTGCAGCAAGGGCAACAGTGCAAGCAACTGGTCGTCCTTCACCTGAATCTGGGCGTACAGGTCCAGCTCGGCCAGGCGCCCCATCAAGGCGTCGATCTTCAAAAAGCGTTCCGGACCCAGCAGCGCCGCATTGAGTGCCACACCGATGACCCCCTGTGCCTTGTACTGCGCGAGCGTCTCGCTGGTGACGTCGTTCGGCACCACGACCACACCTTTATGGCGGCCCTTGTTGCGAGCCAGCGTGTCCAGGAGGCAACTGTTGTCGTAGCCATACGCAGAGGTCGGCTGCACGATCACTGAATGTTGAATCCCATAGGCCTGCATGACCTGCTCGTAATACGCCGCAGGGCCGACCTCAGGTCCTGCCGGCTGGTAGGTAGACTCAGCGGGATAGGGATATTGGGCAGGGTCGATCACATGATGGTGGCAATCGATCTTGGGTTGCGAAAACAGACTGAGTAATTGGGAATCCATAACCGTACCGGGCAATTGATCGGTGCCTTGATTGTCTGCGTTCTGCAGGCTGTTGCTTGAGGCCTGGCTCAGAAGCGGCAGGCCAAGCGCGGCGCTGGCTGTCAGCACTACGGAGCTGTTTTTGAGCAGCGAGCGACGGGAAAAGCGGGTGTCATCGAGACGCGTGGTCATGTTCAAACCCTTGTTTTATTAGTATGTGCAGCGACAGAGAGTCAATTACCGCTACCGCCGTCAAGGCAGTGGGTCGACCTTAAGGCAGCGCTTGCCGAGCGTCGTCTGTGAAGACATTAAGCAGGTATCGGTTTTTCTTATGGGCATTTCCCTATGACCGACATCTGCGCAAAAGGCCCGCGCCTTGAATCCACGCCGTTTGGCATCGCAGCGACGCGCTGCTCATCACCCGATAAGAAAAACAGATACCCGTTTAAGGATTTCCCAGAGGCGGTGCGGGCAACTGCGGCTTTAAAGTCACGTCCAGCGTTCGGCTGTCGGGCGGCCTCTGGTTTGCACCGATCTCCAGGCCGTTCGGTATCTCTACAACAATAAGAAGGTGAAAACATGAGTCACGAGACGGTCGATATCAAAGCGTGGATCGACAACCGACCGGTTGCCGGCTACCAGTGGCTCATCATGAGCCTGTGCTTCTTCATTGTTTTATTCGATGGGCTCGATGTGGCGGTCATGGGCTTTATCGCGCCTTCACTGATTCAGGAATGGGGATTGTCCAAAGCGGCGTTTGGCCCCGTCATGAGTGCCGGGATGGTCGGGCTCGCCATTGGAGCCTTGACCGCCGGCCCTTACGCTGACCGCGTGGGACGCAAGAAAGTGCTGCTGTTGGCGGTGACGGGGTTCAGTGTCTTGAGCCTGGCGTGTGCATTTGCGCGTAACCCCTATGAGCTGGCGGCCTTGCGGCTGTTGACCGGTGTGGCCCTGGGCGCCGCAATGCCCAACACCACCACGCTGCTTGCCGAGTACCTGCCGGAGCGCAATCGCTCGCTGTTCATCACCATCATGTTTACCGGATTCAACATGGGATCGGGGCTGGGCGGCTTGTTGGCAGCCTGGTTGATTCCCCTGCACGGCTGGAAGTCGGTGTTGCTCGCCGGCGGCATTCTGCCGCTGGTGCTGTTGCCGTTCCTCTGGTTGTTGCTGCCTGAGTCCGCACGTTTCCTGGCGGCGCGCAATGCGCCAGCCGCCCAGATCGCCAAGGTACTGAACAAGCTTGGCGGCAAATTCACGGCTACGACAAACTTCACCCTCGCCGAACCCCAGGCCCAGCACAAGGCGCCGGTGCGCATGCTGTTCACCGAACGTTATCGGGCCGGCACCCTGGCGCTTTGGCTGACCTATTTCATGGGCCTGCTGGTGATCTACCTGACCATGGGCTGGATGCCGACCCTGTTGCGTGAAGGCGGTCTGTCCATCGAGCGCGCCGCCACCATCACCGGCCTGTTCCAGATCGGCGGTACGGTCGGGGCGATCGTGGTGGGCTGGGTCATGGACCGACGCAATCCGAACGGCGTGATCGCCACCGCCTATGCGCTGGGCGGGGTGTTTATCCTGCTGCTGGGGGCTTTCAGCCTGGAGTCGAGCCTGCTGGCGCTTGGCGTGGTCGCCGCCGGTTTCTGCATGAGCGGCGCGCAGACTGGCCTCAACGCGTTTGCCCCGGGTTATTACCCGACGGAATTCCGTGCAACGGGCGTGAGCTGGATGCTCGGCATCGGTCGTTTCGGCGGTATCTTTGGTTCTCTCATCGGTGGTGCGGTGCTCAGCCTCGGGTTGGGCCTGCCGTTTCTGTTCGCCCTGTTGAGCGTGCCGGCCTTCATCGCCGCACTGGCGATCCTGGCCAACGGTCATGCACGGCGCCGGGTCAACCGGGCCCTGCTGGCGCAATAATCTTTTTCGAACACAGGAACTCATCATGGCACGCATTATCGGTGGCCTCGCTGTCTCCCATACACCTACCATCGGCTTCGCCGTCGATCACGATAAGCAGAACGAGGCGGCGTGGGCGCCGATTTTCGAAGGATTCGAACCGATCAAGGTGTGGTTGAAGGAGCAACAGCCGGATGTGCTGTTCTACATCTTCAACGACCATGTGACGTCGTTTTTCTTCGACCACTATGGCGCGTTCTCCCTGGGCGTCGATGAGCGTTACGAGGTCGCCGACGAGGGCGGCAATCCACGCTCGCTGCCTGCGGTGGGCGGGCATGCCGCGCTGTCGCGGCACATCGGGCAAAGCCTGATGGCCGATGAGTTCGACATGAGCTTCTTCCGCGACAAGCCGCTGGACCACGGTTTCTTTTCGCCGATGTCGGCGCTGTTGCCCTGTGATCCGGCGTGGCCGGTGCAAATCGTGCCGCTGCAGGTGGGGGTGTTGCAGTTCCCGATTCCCAGTGCGTTGCGCTGCTATAAGTTGGGCCAGGCCCTGCGTCGCGCGATCGAGAGCTATCCCGACGACTTGAAGGTGGCCATTGTCGCCACCGGCGGCGTGTCCCATCAGGTGCATGGCGAGCGCTGCGGTTTCAACAACCCGCAGTGGGACGAACAGTTCATCGATCTGCTGGTCAACGACCCGCTGCGCCTGACCGAACTGACCCACGCCGAATACGCCACCCTGGGCGGCATGGAAGGCTCGGAGGTGATCACCTGGCTGATCATGCGCGGCGCGTTGTCGGCCACGGTGAAAAATCTGCATCAGGACTATTACCTGCCGTCGATGACCGGTATCGCGACCCTGTTGCTGGAAAACCAGGATCGAGCGGTGCCTGCCGATGCCAACGCACGCCACTTGCAACATATGCAGCACCAGTTGGCCGGCATCGAAAAGCTCGAGGGCACCTATCCGTTCACCCTGGAACGCAGCGCCAAGGGCTATCGCCTGAACAAGTTCCTGCATCGCATGATCGAGCCGCAATGGCGCCAGCGTTTTCTCGAAACGCCGGAAGCGTTGTTCGATGAAGGTGGCCTGAGCGACGAGGAACGGGATCTGTTGCGCCGCCGTGACTGGCGCGGGCTGATTCAGTACGGGGCGATCTTCTTTGTGCTGGAGAAGCTCGCGGCGGTACTCGGGATTCCCAACTTGCAGGTTTATGCCGCCATGCGTGGGCAGAGCCTGGAGGACTTCATGAAAACCCGAAACCAGCAGGTGCTCTACTCGGTGGCGGGCAAAGGCCCGCGCTGATCATCAGCGGTTAATTCAGCGGCTCGTCCCGGGCCGCTATCCCTTTTTTCTGATCTTGCTGTGCCCGGTGATTGCGGGCGCAGGGCATTTCCTTTACCCCAAAAACCGGAAAACAATAACAATGAAAACCGCCGTCAATCATCGAATCGTCTGTTCGCTGGCAGCCATCTGCGCACTACCGCTGCAAGCATTCGCTGCGGGCTTCGTTGAAGATGCCAGCGCCAACCTGAACCTGCGCAACTTCTACATCAACCGCAACTTCACCAATCCTGCCTATCCGCAAAGCAAGGCCGAAGAGTGGACCCAGAACTTCATCCTCGACTTCCGCTCCGGCTTTACCCAGGGCCCGGTGGGTTTCGGGGTGGATGCGCTGGGGCTCTACTCGGTCAAGCTCGATGGCGGCAAGGGCACCGGTGGCACTCAGTTGTTGCCGATCCATGGCGACGGGCGTCCCGCCGATGATTTCGGTCGCCTGGCGGTGGCCGGGAAAATGAAAGTGAGCAAGACCGAACTGAAGGTCGGGGAGTGGATGCCGGTGCTGCCGATCCTGCGTTCCGACGACGGTCGCTCGTTGCCGCAAACCTTTCGTGGTGGTCAGGTCACTTCGCAGGAGGTCGACGGCCTGACCTTGTACGGCGGGCAGTTCCGGCAGAACAGTCCGCGCAACGATGCGAGCATGGAAGACATGTTCATGCAGGGCAAGACCGCGTTCACCTCCGATCGCTTCAACTTCGTCGGCGGCGAATACGGCTTCAACGAGAAGCGCACGATGATCGGGCTGTGGAACGCTGAACTCAAGGACATCTATCAGCAGCAATACCTGCAACTGGTCCACAGCCAGCCCCTGGGTGCCTGGACGCTGGGCGCCAATCTCGGCTACTTCTGGGGCCGCGAAGATGGCAGTGCTCGTGCCGGCGACTTGGACAACCGTACCGTCTCGGCGCTGCTGTCGGCCCGGTATGGCGGCAACACGTTCTATGTCGGCCTGCAAAAACTCACCGGTGACGATGCCTGGATGCGCGTCAACGGCACCAGCGGCGGCACCCTGGCCAATGACAGCTACAACAACAGCTACGACAACGCGCGGGAGAAGTCCTGGCAACTGCGCCACGATTACAACTTCGTCGCCCTCGGTATTCCCGGCCTGACCCTGATGAACCGCTACATCAGCGGCGACAACGTGCACACCGGCGCGATCACCGATGGCAAGGAGTGGGGGCGCGAAAGTGAACTGGGCTACACGGTACAGACGGGGCCGCTGAAAAGCCTCAACGTCAAATGGCGCAATTCGAGCATTCGCAAGAGCTTCAGCAGCAATGAGTTCGATGAGAACCGGGTGATCGTCAGCTATCCGATCAGTCTGTTGTAAGTTTCACCACCGCCATCGCGAGCAGGCTCGCTCCTGCATTGGACCGTGGTCAACTGTGGGAGTGAGCCTGCTCGTGGATCACCCGGCGAATCATATCCATCAAGACCTGAGCCACCGAGGAGTGCAGGCAGCCGTTGCGATAAGTCAAACCGATAGCCCGGGTGGTCTGGTTCAATTCCAGGGGCAAAATGCACAGCTCGCCCGAGGCTATCTCCTGTTCCAGTTGATGGGCGGACACGGCGGCGAGCATGTCCGAACGCAACAACAGGCCGCGAATGATCGCCATATCGCCGCTTTCCACCACAGGCCGGGGGGGCGCAATGCCGAACCGGGTAAAACATTCATCGAGCATCTGCCGGGCCGGCGAGCCGGCGCGAGGCAGCACCCAGCGGGCGGCACCCAGTTCATCGTGCAGCACGTTTCTCGAATACAGCGGATGACCGCGCCGCGCCACCACCACCATGTCTTCCGTGAGCAGCGCTTCGCCGACCAGGTCACTGGCGTAGGCTTCCGGGCGCAAGGCCCCAAAGACGAAATCGACATCACCGGCACGCAGCTCTGTGGCCAGCAGATCAAACGGACTTTCGTTGGTGATCACTTGGATGCCCGGGTGTTCGGCCATCATGCGCACCATGGCTTCGGGCAATATCCGGGTGCGGCCCAAGGGCAGGGCGCCGACGTGCACCACACCTTGCAAGGTGCCGCGCAGAGCGGTGATATCGGTCTCGATGTGGCGCAATTCGTTCAGCGCCCGACGGATCGCAAAGAGAATTTCGTGACTGGCACGGGTGGGTTGCAACCCGCGAGGCGTGCGCTCGAACAGCGGTTGGCGGCAACCACTTTCCATCACCTTGATGGTTGAACTGATGGCCGGCTGGCTCAGGCCGAGCAGGCTGGCGACGGTCTGCATGTGCCGGGTTTCGCAGAGTTTGACGAACACTTGCAGGCGCCGGGCCTGGAACAGGTACAGCGGCTCGACCGCGCGTTTATCCGCGCCATCGAGCAGTCGCGGCACACTGTCGAGCTCGGCCAGCACTCGACGTGCCCGCGGCAGCAAGCGCTCGCCGAAATCGGTCAGGCGCATGCCGTTGGCGTGGCGCTCGAACAGTGGCACGCCGAGTCGTGCCTCCAGCTCGGAGATCGACCGGGTCACCACCGACTGAGCGCGAAACAGCGCCACCGAGGCCCTGGAAACGCTCCCGTGATCGGCCACCCGGACGAAGGCGCGTATGTGCATCAGGCTGGGCAGTTCGGTGGATTCCATGGGGCACGGGCTCTGCAAAGGGGCATCTGCGCTGGACTATGCCGCCGCCCTGTGTGGATGGCAATAAAAAAAACGCATACCTCAAACACTTCAACGCATTACTCCTGGGGCGGGTCGCGGTGCGATGCTCGTTCGAAACGCAGGAGGAGAATCCGCAATGATCGAGTCACCGAAAAACGCGCTGGTCGTCAGCGCCCACTCTGCCGATTTCGTCTGGCGCGCGGGCGGTGCCATCGCGCTGCATGCGCAACAGGGTTATGCCGTGCATATCGTCTGCCTGTCCTTCGGTGAGCGCGGTGAGTCCGCCAAGCTGTGGCGCAAGGGCGAGATGAGCGAAGAGAAAGTCAAAAGCGCGCGGCGCGAAGAGGCCCAGGCCGCCGCCGATATCCTCGGTGCCAGCGTCGAGTTCTTCGACATCGGCGACTACCCGATGCGAGCCGACAAGGAAACGCTGTTTCGCCTGGCGGATGTGTTTCGTCGAGTCCAGCCCGAGTTCGTCCTCAGTCACTCGATCAAGGACCCTTACAACTACGATCACCCGCTGGCCATGAACCTGACGCAAGAGGCGCGCATCATCGCCCAGGCCGAAGGCTACAAGCCGGGCGAGAAAATTGTCGGTGCGCCGCCGGTCTACAGCTTCGAACCGCACCAGCCCGAGCAATGCGAATGGCGACCTGATGTGTTGCTGGACATCACCCCGGTCTGGGACAAGAAGTACGCCGCCATCCAGTGCATGGCCGGTCAGGAACACCTCTGGGAGTACTACACGCGCGTCGCCTTGCAGCGCGGTGTGCAGGCCAAGCGCAACGTAGGCATCACCTCCAGCCGTGACATCATTTATGGCGAGGGCTACCAGAGCATCTTCCCGCGTGTGACGGAGAACCTGGCATGAGCGAGCTGATCGGAAAGACCGGCATCGTCGTGCGCAACATCGCCAGGGCCGAGCAGGCGTTGGTCGATGAGCTGGGGCGCTTCGGTGTCGCGACCATCCACGAGTCGCAGGGGCGAAAAGGCCTGCTGACGTCTGCGATCACACCGATTCAAAGAGGGGTGGCCGTCAGCGGCTCGGTGGTCACGGTGCTGGTTGCACCGGGTGATAACTGGATGTTCCATGTGGCGGTGGAGCAGTGCCGCCCCGGCGATATCCTGGTGGTCGCCCCGAGCTCGCCGTGCAGCGACGGATACTTTGGCGACCTGCTTGCCACTTCGCTCAAGGCCCACGGCGTGCGTGCCCTGGTGATCGATGCCGGCGTGCGCGATACCCACACCCTGCGCGAGATGGGCTTTGCGGTCTGGTCCCGCGCCATCTGTGCCCAGGGCACGATCAAGGAAACCCTTGGCTCGGTCAACCTGCCGCTGGTGTGCGGCGGTCAATTGGTCAACCCGGGTGACGTGGTGGTAGCCGATGACGATGGCGTGGTCATCGTGCGTCGCGGCGAAGTGGCGCAGGTTGTCGAAGCCAGTCGCGCACGCGCCGATCTGGAAGAACAGAAAGCCTTGCGCCTGGCCAAGGGCGAATTGGGGCTGGACATCTACAACATGCGCCAACGCCTCGCGGAAAAGGGCCTGCGCTACGTCGACAGCTTCGATGAACTCGGAGACTGAGCATGGGCCAGACACGTATTCCTTGCCTCTTGATGCGCGGCGGGACCTCGAAAGGCGCGTACTTCCTGGCCCGCGACCTGCCTTCCGAGCAAGCGCTGCGCGACCGCGTATTGCTGGCGGTCATGGGCTCGCCGGATGCGCAGCAGATCGATGGCATCGGAGGCGGCGACTCGCTGACCAGCAAGGTGGCGATCATCAAGCCCTCCGCGCGCGCCGATGCCGATGTCGATTACCTGTTCGCGCAAGTGTTGGTCGATGAGCCGCGAGTCGATTACGGACAGAACTGCGGCAACATCCTTGCCGGTGTCGGGCCATTCGCCATTGAGCGCGGCCTGGTCGCAGTGGCGGGTGAGGTAACCTCGGTACGCATCTTCATGGAAAACACCGGGCAGATCGCGATTGCTCAGGTACCGACACCGGATGGCGACGTCTGCTATGCGGGCGACGCACGGATAGACGGCGTGCCAGGGTACGCCGCGCCGTTGATCGTGGAGTTCGAGGATGTCGCCGGCTCCAGTTGCGGAGCATTGCTGCCCACCGGCAACGCGGTCGATGTGTTCGATGGTGTAGAGGTCACCTGCGTCGACAATGGCATGCCGGTCATCCTCATCCGTGCCGTGGACCTTGGGCTCAGTGGCTACGAGCAACCTGGGCAACTGGATGCCGACACCCGGTTGAAGGCCCGGCTTGAATCGATCCGTTTGCAGGCCGGTCCACGCATGAACCTGGGGGACGTGAGCCAGCGCAACGTGCCCAAGATGTGCCTGATCGCACCCGCACAAGCAGGCGGGGCGCTCAGCACCCGCACCTTCATTCCACACCGGTGCCATACCAGCATCGGCGTGTTCGGTGCGGTCAGTGTGGCGGTTGCCTGCCTGATCGAGGGCAGTGTGGCGGTGGGGGTGGCGAGTGTCGTTCAGGGTGACACCAAGCAACTCTCGGTCGAACACCCCACCGGAGAGTTCACCGTGGAATTGCGTCTTGGCAATGATCGTTTGGTGAGTTGCGGTCTGATGAGAACGGCCCGATTGCTTCTGGATGGGGCTGTTTGTGTTCCGCGGATGCTATGGCCTGGCAATCAGGGCAGTTAAGCGTTGTGTTGAAGCGCATCGATTAGCGCTTTTGAGCGAGAACGCTTGGCGTCGGCACCTACGGTCAGATCTGACCCTTAGACATCCTGACGTATCAGGCATGAAACTGTAGGTCACCTCACCGCAGCCGTAAGGTTTCAAACAGCGCGCGGTCTTATTTTTTTGCCGAGCGCGCATGGCGCCGAATCACTTGCAACAGGCATTCGGTGAAGCACACTGCCGGATTGCTCAGTGCGCCATTGCGACGCGTCACGATGCTCAGTTGTCGGGGCTCGAACTGCTCGGTCAGCCCCAGGGAGACCACTCGCCCCAGTTGAAAGCGCTGCGACCGTCACGTACTGGCCGACTGGCGCCTGTTACGAGGATGCGCCATCGACCCAAAGCCGACCGTGGTGACAGGCGGCTTTGGGTTTTAAACGACGCTAGCCTTTGCCCCCGCTGACACCGCCGCTACCGCTACCACTACCACCTCCTTGGCCATTGTTGACCTTGACCTGCGGCCCGACGCCATCTCCCGTACGGAATGTCGGTAATGCAACCGAGTTCACGAATTTCACGCCGTCCCAGCTGGGCAATGGCGTGGGCATCAACTGGAACTGACCCGGGTGCTCGGAGTCCCAGCGCAGCAGCATCGACGTGTCTTCATGCTGGGTGTTGTGGCAGTGCTCCATGTAGGTGCCGGCAAACTCACGGATGCGTATGGCCATTTCGACATTGTCGAGGCTGTCAGGATCGGAACCTACACGGTAGACATCCTTGCGCGCGCCTTTTTCCCAGGCGGGTGGTGTTTTGCCACCTCGACTGAGAATGATCCCTTCCTCGAAATGCACATGCACCGGGTGAGTCCAGCCATTGCCGCCGTTCTGGATCTTCCAGATCTCCAGCGTCCCTTCACCCTTGAACCCTGCCGGTGTCGGGCCAGTGGCCAGTTGCGGCGCAGCGGAAATCCGACGCGGGTCCATGTTGAAGCCTGGGCCGCCATCGGACTTGATCGACCAGGGCGTCAGGTCCGTGCCATCGGAGCGACCAAAGATAAAGGTGCGGTGCCGCGCCTGGGCAAGCCGGGCGATATCGGCAGGGTCATCACGGTGCAAGGGCAGCGGGATCATGAACTTGCCCTCGGGTTTGCCAGGCTTGGCGGGCTCGAAGTCGGCCGGATTCATGCTGACGTCCTGGCCGGTGTAAGGCTTGACGATCAATTGCATGAACATACCCACGCCCGGGTCACCGTTGATCCACTGTGGCCCGTGGCTGGTTTGCCTGACGACGGGCAGGTACCTGCCGGAGAGTACATCGGCCAATGGAACGTCACGCTTTGGAAGCTTGCCGTTTTCATGCTCCGCGATATTGACGAAGAAAATCCTGTCGCCCGGCTTGATGCCGTTCTGTGCGAAGTCGACGACGATGTCATAGCGCTCGGCAACGCCCAGCATCGGCAGAATGGCATTGTTGTCCTGTTTGTCGCCGTCGCCATCGAGGTCCAGGCTGCCATCGAACGGCACAGCGTGCTCCATGATGTTGCCGTCGTTGGCGATCATGTGGAACGGTACCCGGTTGTATGAAACCCCGGAGTTGTTCGGGCCGGGGAACTCGCCACCATTGCCATTGACCTGGCGCACCAGCGCCAGCTTGAAGAAGCGAGAAACCGATCCGTCGAGAATCCGCAAACGGTAGCGGCGGGCACGTACCTCCAGGAAGGGCTTGTACTCCCAGTTGGTCAGTACCTGGTCACCGAGAAAACCGTCGGTGTTGAAGGGGTTGAACCACAACTGGCCGGCCTGGTCCCAGGCCTTGTCGGCGATCGTCAGGTTGATGTCGTAGTCACGGTTACCCCAACCGAGCCCCGAACCGCTGGGCAAGCGCAGGTTGACCCCGTCGTCGACCGCCTCGTTGCCACGGTCCACGGCGCTGTAGTAGTTCATCATCGTCGCATTGCCCTTGTAGACATTCTGCGCGGTGAAATCGAGCATGTGGTCGTGGAACCAGTGGGTACTCATGGTTTCGCGCCAGTCGCCACGGATCTTGATGGTGCCGTGGTCGCAGGTCTTGAAGCCGGGGCTGGCATCGTTGACGAACAGCTTTTCACCGGGGTCGCACGGGAACGCCGCGCGCGGGTCTTCAGCCTTGGTGTTGATGGTGTCGTACCCGGCCAACTGGATCGGCCAGCGATAGTCGTAGTACTGGCCCGGGAAGAAGAACGCGTTGGTAAAGCCGTCGCTCTCCGCGGGGGAGTGGCCGTTGTGTTCATGGGTGGTGAGGGTGTGCAAGCCAAAGCCCCGGTTCGCCGCCGGATCAATGGGCAAGGCATCGTAATGACGCATCAGCATCGCCTGGCCATAGCGCACCAGGAGCAGTTTGGGCGGAAAGGTGCCGTCGAACGTCCACAGCGCATTGTGGTCCTGGACAGGGAAGTTGGGGTGAAACTGCACCTGAATGCCCTTGGTCGTGCCCTCGTTGTCCGGGCTGCCGTCGGTGTTGTGATAGAGCCCGCCTGGCGCGAATTCCCCCACGGCGTAGTTATGCCGTTGCATGCGATCACGCAAGCCGCTGTTGACGTGCGCGCCTGCTTGCACAGTCTTGAAGGCGTCGCGCGGGAGAAACTCATTGAAGCGCTGGTGCGACCAGCCTTTTCCCGGAGGCCGGCCTTCTGCGGGCGAATCGACTCGGCGATTGAGGAAGTCCTCGATCTGCGCCTTCCAGGGGTTGCGGTCCAGTACATTGGAGAACTCTGTCGGGAAGGGCGTCAACGCAGGCTGCCTGAGAAAGGCATCCAGCGCCGCCGGCGACGGGCCGCTACGCGCAACCTTCAATGGATCTTGTGCCGGTGCCGAGCCCACCGTCGGGACCGGAAACGGAACGGGTGATGGCGGGTCGGTCGGGTCCAGTCTGTTCGAGCCGAACTCCTCGAAAAGTTCAAGCTTCTGTGTAAACGGTTGAGCCCCGAAAACCGGGCTGGCATTACCGTTGGTTGGGATGTTGAAGCCGGTTTGCAGATTGGGTGGCAGCACATTGTCGACCAAGGGAGTCTTGCGGTTACCGCCGACTCCATTGGGCAAGTCGAAAGCGCCGACGTTTGCGGGAGGCTGCTTGAGCAAGTCCCTCGATGCGGCATTGGGGTCGGCGGGCGGATTGCTGAACGCCGATGGGTCGGTAGGTGGCGGGGGATCGGTGTTGTCGAGAGGGACCGCCCGGGCCTGGGACAAACCCAGCCCCAACATGATCGCGGCAGCAGAGATACTCAACGCCAGCCTGGTTTTGAACAATGGACTAGAATTCAACCTTGCGGTATCCAGTTTCATCGCAAACACCTCTGACGGATTCCTCGAAGCGCGTGGCGATGCATGGCCAACGAGCCACTGCTTCTGGCCCGACTGGCGAAATGCTTGATTTCGAGCCGGGATGAGAGCGATGCAAGACTCCTACCAGAAGTGACAGGTGGTGGCTATGGCGCAACGCCGCGCAGCCTTGTCAGCTGGCGTTTGGCGGGGATATGAGAAGCCAGGGTGAAACCCCCCGATGACGGGGGATGTTCCCCAATGCAGGGTGCAATTTTTGGGCGGGGCGGGCTAAGAGAAGAGACCATTTTCTGAAGGTTTCGATTAGCGCTTTTGGCTGATCTCTGCCGGTCTGCCCGGCAGCCAGGCTGAACTGCAGAAATTTGCTTGGTATAGCCGCAATGAATTGCCAGCATCCCCCCATAAGAGGCGACAATCGGGCGAGCACGATGGCAAATGGCTACATATAATGAGCGCCACTATCTTTGCGGCCGGACAGTAGCAGCCTCAACGAATTTCGATGAAATGCCTGGCGGTTTCACCCTGCCGGTCGAATAAAGGAAATCACACATGGCCGTGATAAGAGGCACTACGAACAACGATGATCTGGTCGGGACACGTGAGCCTGACAGCATTATCGGTCTGGCGGGGGATGACATTCTCGACGGCGGTGTAGGTCTGGACACGCTGGATGGCGGTGACGGGGATGATATTTACATTCTCGACAAGATCCCCGAGCTGAAGTCTGGCTTTACCAATGTATCCGGAGTTTCCGGTTTCACGAGCCCCTTCTACTCCACGATCAGCTACTGGAGTGGCGGTCAACTGCAAATCGACGCCATGTTCTTTTCTGAATCATCCGGACTGTATTGGGGCCAAGGCACCTACGCCGCCCGTGGCGGCAAGTTTGTCACCGCGTGGTTTTCCATTGAGTCTGAAGGGGGATTGGCCTCCGAACAGAACGTCAGCGACAGCTTCTTCTACAACTACCACATAGATCAGGACCAAATAGTGGACAGTGGTGGTACCGACCTGGTCAAGTCCAGCCTGCCCACCTACACCCTGGGCAGCACCCTGGAAAACCTGGAGCTGACAGGCAGCGAAAATATCAATGGTGACGGTAACGACCTGAACAACCGGCTGACCGGCAACAGCGGCAAGAACATCCTGATGGGCTACGGTGGCGACGATGTCCTGGACGGAGGCACAGGTGCCGACTTGATGCAGGGCGGCGACGGGGACGACACCTATTACGTCGACAATTCCGGCGATGTGGTCAGCGAAACCAGCACAGGCGGCTTTGACCTGGTCGCCTACTCCCTCGCCAGTTACGTGCTCGGTGCCAATATCGAGAGTGGCCGCATTCTCTCGACCGGGACCTCCAACCTGGGCGGCAACGCTCTCGACAACGTGCTCTACGCAGGTAGCGGCAATAATAGTCTCTTCGGTAATACAGGCTTCGATACTGTTTCCTATGAGTATGCGGACGCTGTCACCATCAATCTGGGCATCACCGTCGCGCAAGTCACGGGCGGCTCCGGCACGGATACCCTGGGAACCATCGAGGCGGTGATCGGCAGCCAGTTCAACGACACCCTGATCGGTAACGCGCAAGACAATACCCTGGATGGCAATGTCGGCCGTGATGTTGTCAGGGGCGAAGGCGGCAACGATACCCTGATGGCTGAAGGGGGGTATTCGGCGACGTTGGAGTCGATTGACTACGGCAAGACATACGATGAATCCGGCAATCTGATCAGCGGCTTTGACTTCTGGTTCTACCACGGCGAAACCCTCGACGGTGGCACCGGCAACGATTTCGTCAGTTATGCCAATGCCCAATCGAGCGTGGTCGTGAACCTGGCCAGCGGCCTTGGGTATGCAACGGGTGCCATTGCTCTGCTTAACAGCAGACCTCCTCCGGGCACCGGCATCGGGAACTTCATCAACGACGTGGAACACGCCATCTCAGACTTTGCCGACCAGTTGTGGAGTATCGAAAACATCATCGGCAGTAGTTTCAATGATGTTCTGACCGGCGATGATGGGGCCAATATCCTCAGCGGCAGGTCGGGTGCGGACACTTTGATTGGCGGACTCGGCAACGACGCCTACTACGTTGACAATATTGGCGATGTTGTTCGCGAAACCGATGCGACGCTCAGCAGCGGTGGTACCGATACGGTCCATAGCGCTCTCAATGCCTACACCCTTGGCGCCAATGTCGAGAACGGTCGCCTCACCGCCACCGGGGTTGCCGCTCTCACCGGCAACAGCCTCAATAACACCCTCATTGCCGGGGCCGGCAACAACGTTCTCAATGGCATGAGCGGCGTCGACACGGTCTCCTACATCTATGCCGGCAGTGCAGTTACTGTCAGCCTGGCCGTGACTACGGCCCAGGCAACCGGCGGATCAGGCTCCGACACCCTGATCGCCATCGAGAATCTCACGGGCTCGAACTACGACGACACGCTCATGGGTAGTGCCGCAGCCAATCTGCTCTATGGTGGCACCGGCAATGACGTTTTGAACGGCGGCGCAGGCCTCG
Organism: Pseudomonas sp. S2_H10; assembly: GCF_054668285.1. NCBI lineage: Bacteria > Pseudomonadati > Pseudomonadota > Gammaproteobacteria > Pseudomonadales > Pseudomonadaceae > Pseudomonas > Pseudomonas sp. S2_H10. Next base: position 889,651 of record NZ_CP162754.1, on the reverse strand, counting down.
ACAGAATGACGGGCGGTGAGGGTTCAGACACCTACTACGTCGACAACACCGGCGACGTCGTGATTGAAACCAATGCCACGGCCAGCACCGGCGGCAACGACACGGTCTACAGTTCGCTCAGCGCCTACACCCTCGGCGCCAATGTCGAGGAGGGTCGCATCCTCGCCACCGGCGTCGCCGCCCTGACGGGCAACAGCCTCAACAACACTCTCTATGCCGGGGCCGGCAACAACGTCCTCAATGGCAGTACCGGCGTCGACATCGCCTCCTACATTTATGCCGGCAGCGCAGTTACCGTCAGCCTGGCCCTGACCACAGCCCAGGCAACCGGCGGTTCAGGCTCAGACACGCTGCTGGCCATCGAAAACCTCACAGGCTCCGATTACAACGACAAACTCACAGGTAACGCCGCAGCCAACCTGCTCAACGGTGGTGCCGGCAATGACGTTCTGGATGGCGGCGCAGGCCTCGACAGGCTGATGGGCGGAGACGGTTCTGACATCTACTACGTCGACAACGCGGGTGACGTTGTGATTGAAACCAATACGACGGTCAGCACCGGCGGCAGCGACACGGTCTACAGCGCTCTCGGCGCCTACACCCTCGGCGCCAATGTCGAGAACGGTCGCATTCTCGCCACCGGAGTCGCTGCCGTGACGGGCAACGACCTCAACAACACCCTCTATGCCGGGGCCGGCAACAACGTCCTCAATGGCAGCACCGGCGTCGACACGGTCTCCTACGCCTATGCCGACAGTGCAGTCACCGTCAGCCTGGCTGTGGCAACGGCCCAGGCAACCGGCGGATCAGGCTCAGACACCCTGGTAGCCATCGAAAACCTCACGGGCTCCAACTACAACGACAAGCTTACGGGTAACGCCGCAGCGAACCTGCTCAATGGTGGCGCCGGCAATGACGTTTTGAATGGCGGCGCAGACCTCGACCGGATGACCGGCGGTGATGGTTCCGACCTCTACTACGTCGACAACATTCGTGACGTCGTGGTTGAAACCAATGCCACGGCCAGCACCGGCGGCAGCGACACGGTCTACAGCTTTCTCAGCGTCTACACCCTGGGCGCCAATGTCGAGAACGGGCGCCTCCTCACGAGCGGGGTCGCCGCCCTTGCGGGCAACAGCCTCGACAACACGCTCTATGCCGGGGCCGGCAACAACGTCCTGGATGGCAGCACCGGCATCGACACCGCCTCCTACCTCTTTGCCGGCAGCGCCGTCACTGCCAGCCTGGCGCTGACCACGGCCCAGGCCACCGGTGGTTCAGGCGCAGACACCCTGCTGGCCATCGAAAACCTCACCGGCTCCAGCTACAACGACAGGCTCACGGGCAACGCCACCGCCAACCTGCTGAACGGTGGAAGCGGGAACGACATCCTGATCGGCGGGATGGGCAAGGATGTTCTCATCGGTGGCGCCGGCAACGACATCTTCGATTTCAACGCCGTCGCTGAAACGGGGCTGACCAGTTCCACTTGGGACATCATCAGCGACTTCACCCGAGGGGCCGACAAGATTGACCTGTCGACGCTGGACGCCAACACCGCGACGGTCACCAATGAAGCCTTCAATTCGATCATCGGCAGTACCGCAGCCTTCAGTGCGGCCGGCCAGTTGAAGGTTTCAGCGGGCGTGCTCTACGGCAATACCGATGCCGACAGCGCCGCCGAATTCGCCATCCAGATTGTCGGTCTCAACAGCGCGACCACGGCGGACTTTATACTCTGACTGGCGGATCTGGCATCTGGCAATCTGGCGCCTGGCGAATCACTCTTGATTTGCCAGGCGCATCTGATGACTGTGTCCTTTTGGCCGTTTTCTGCCCGTCGCGAGGGGCAGAAAACGACTGTGGATTCAACATCACTTCTTCGCAGGGGATGGCACAAGTATCCGTGCCACCCCCTGCAATCGTGCCTCCCGTGATTACTGGCTGGAGCGAATGGCCCCGCCGTCGATCAACAGGTTCTGCCCGGTCAGGTAGCTGGCATGGCTACTGCAGACGAAGGCGCACAGCGCGCCGAATTCCTCGGGTGAACCGAAGCGTCTGGCCGGAATTTCGCTGCGGCATTCGTCAAGGAATGCCTCGCTGTCTTGCCCCGTTTCCTGTGCGGCGGCGACCAGGTTGCCGCGCAGTCGATCGGTGTCGAACGAGCCCGGTTGCAGGTTGTTGATCGTCACGTTGCGACTGGCAATGTTGTCTTGCCGGGCAAGCCCTGCGATGAACCCCGTGAGGCCACTGCGTGCGCCGTTGGACAGGCCCAGGCTTTCGATGGGGGACTTCACGGCGCTCGAGGTGATGTTGATGATCCGGCCAAAACCGCGTGCCGCCATGCCGTCTACGGTGGCCTTGATCAGCTCGATGGGGGTCAGCATGTTGGCATCCAGCGCCTTGAGCCAGGCGTCACGGTTCCATTCGCGGAAGTCCCCGGGAGGAGGGCCGCCGGCGTTGTTGATCAGGATATCGAAATGCTCATGGGCCTTGAGCGCGGCCGCCCGGCCCTCGGGCGTGGCAATGTCTCCGGCCACGGCGATGACCGTCACTTCAGGGTTTATCGCCCTGAGCTGACGGGCGGTTGCATTGAGCGTGTCCTCGCCCCGTGCGGTGATCACCACGTTCACGCCTTCGCTGACGAGTGCCTGTGCGCAGGCTTTGCCCAGGCCTTTGCTGGCGGCGCACACCAGCGCCCAGCGTCCTGCAATTCCAAGATTCATGCGTGTGTTCCTGACTGAAAGAAGCTCAAATGAAACGCTGGCCTGTTCATGCGTGATCCACCGCTACGGACAGGTTTGGCGATCGCGCACCGATGCCCATGAAGCGCCGTACCCGCTCACCTTCAGCCTCGCAGCGAATGGTTTCAGGGGCGGCATCGAGTTGAATATTGCCGTTCTCCATGAAAATCACCCGATCGGAGATCGACATGGCAAAGTCCATTTCGTGGGTCACGATCAGCATGGTCATGCCTTCCTTCGCCAGGTCGCGGATCACGTTGAGCACGTCGTTGACCAGTTCCGGATCGAGGGCCGAGGTCGGTTCGTCGAACAGCATGATCTGCGGTTCCATCGCCAGGGCCCGGGCGATTGCCACGCGCTGTTGCTGGCCGCCGGAGAGCTGGTGCGGGTACTTGTGGGCATGGGCCAGCAGGCCGACCTTGTCCAGCAGCGCATAGGCGCGATGCTCGCTGAGTTCGCCCGGCTGGCCGTGGTAACGCGGTGCCAGGGTGATGTTGTCGAGAATGGTGCGGTGCGGGAACAGGTTGAAGTTCTGGAACACCATGCCGATTTGCCGCACGCCTTTGCGCAGGCGGGCGCTGTTGGGTTTGTCCGAAGCTTCGATGAACGTTTCGCCGAACAACTGGATATCGCCGGTATCGATGCTTTCCAGGCCGTTGACCGTGCGGATCAGCGAAGTCTTGCCGGAGCCGGATGGCCCGATGATCGAGACCACCTGGCCGTAATCGACATTCAGGTCGATGCCCAGCAGCACCTTGTGCGTGCCATAGCTCTTCTGGATGTTGTTCAGTTGCAGGATCGGCGTCGTGTTGTTGCCTGTGGCTTTGCGAGCAATGTCGGGCAAGGCTTCGGCGCTGGCCTTGAACCTGGCGATGGTGGCGTCGTCGAGGGTGTGCGGCTTGCGGAAGTTCAGGTCCAGGTAGCGCTCCAGGCGCTGCAGGAAATAGCCGAATACGGTGACGATCAGCACGTAGTAGACGCCAACCGCCGCCAGGGTTTCCATGACCAGGAAGTTGGTGGCGTAGAGGCGTTGGCCGACCGTGAGGATCTCGGTCAGGGAGATGACCGAGACCAGCGAGGTCAGCTTGACCACGGTGATGTATTCATTGATCAGCGTGGGCAGGGAAATGCGGAAAGCCTGGGGAATCACGATCAGGCGCTGCATGCCGAACAGGCCGACACCCAGCGCGCGTCCGGCTTCCTTTTGGCCCTTGGCCACGGAGATCAGGCCGCCACGATGGATCTCCGCCATGTACGCCGCTTCAGTGACCACCAGGGCCAGCAGGCCTGAGTAGAAAGGGTTGGACAGAATCGGTCCGCTGCCGGGAAACAGCTGCGGCAGGTTGTAGACGAACACCACCAGCACCAGCAACGGGATGCTGCGGAAAAACCAGATGTAGACCGCTGCGGGAATGCGCAGCAAGGGCGACTGGGACAGCTTGGCCGAGGCCAGGACAAAACCCAGCAGCATGCCGATGAACCAGGCCAGGGCGCTGAGCTGGACCACCGTGACACAGGCATTCCAGAAGTCCGGCAGGGAGAACAGCGAGAAGAAATACGACCAATCGAATTGCATGGGACACCTCGATCTGCCGCCCCCGTGCAGGGGCGGCAGATAACCAGACTACAAGGGCAGGTTCTTAGTGGGCGGTCGGTTCTTCCAGGCCATATTTCTTGAGGATTGCGGCGTATTCACCGCTCTTTTTCGTCTCCTCGAAGGCCTTCTGCACGGCCTGGTAGGTTTCGTCGTTGCCTTTCTTGACGAAGATGCCCAGGGTCTGCTGATAGATCGGGTGCTCGGTGGTAATCACGACACGGCCACCGGTTTTTTCCGCGATCATTTTGGCGGCGCCGGCGATTTCGACCTGGGCCTGGATGTTCCTGGACAGCAGGGCCTGGGTCACTTCGGGGGCCGAAGGGTACTCGCTGACGGTGATCGCGCCTTTGTTGTTCGGCACGCAGTATTCGTCGGACAGCTTCCTGAATTCCTTGACCCAGGTCGTGCCCTGTTCCAGGCCCAGTTTCAGGCCGCACAGGTCTTCAGGTTTTTTCGCATTGATCTCGCTGCCCTTGGGCACCATGACCGCGGCGCCGGTGTTGGCATAGGCGATGGTCTGGGCCTGGGTCTGGCGCTCCGGCGTGATGTACATGCCGGAAATGATCGCGTCGTACTTGCCGGAGTTCAGGCCCAGGATCAGGCTCGGGAACTTGGTGTCGACGAACTCGACCCTGGCGTTCATGTGTTTGGCCAGGGCCGTTGCGAGCTCGGGGTCGGAACCCACCACGTTCTTGTCCTTGTCATAGGACTCGAAAGGCGGGTAGGTGATTTCCATGCCGACCTTGAACGTGTCACCGGCGGCCATGCTCACCGAGGCGCCGAACAGGCCGGCTGCCAATACAGCCAGGCTCAAAAGGTTTTTCTTGTTGTTTTTCATTTTTACTGACTCCGGCGTAGGTAGGGATGTAGCTGAAAACTGCAATCAGGACGGTTGCACCTGATTTTTCAAATGTCCGAAACTGGCGGGCTTGCGTGCCTTGCCTGGCAGTTGAACGTCCCCGTTGGCCACCCTTTGGCGCAGATACTGATAGGTCTGCAGCGCCTGGCCATACATGTGTTCGCCGATCGTGATCTCTTCGTAGTCGTTGCCGGCCTGGGCGAAGCCGGGCAGCGGTTTGATCTGGGTGTGGTAGTCGCAGGCATAAAACAGCGGGAAGGAATAACGCTCCTCCTTCACGCTGCGCACCCGGTGCGCCGTAGCCACGAACGCGCCTGCGGTCATCACTTCGAGCATGTCGCCGATGTTGACCACAAAGGCATCGGCGATCGGTGGTGCATCGATCCATTGGCCAAGGTTGTTCATCACCTCGAGGCCCGGTTTATCGGCCAGCAGGATGGTGAAGCACTCGTAATCAGTATGGGCGCCAAGTCCCGGTGCGTCATGGGCCGCACCGTCGAACGGGTAGTGGATCAGGCGCAGTTTGGACGGTGGCCGGGTGACCAGGCTGTCGAAGTAGTTTTCTTCCAGGCCCAGGGTCAGGGCGAAGCCGCCGAACAGGCGCCGGCCCAGGGCGAAGATCGCTTCATAGTAGGCCTGCACCGATGCCTTGAAACCTGCCAGCTGCGGCCAGTCGTTGGGCCCCAGCAATGGCGTGTTGGCCAGCACCAGCGGGTCGTCGGCCGGGACTTCGAAGCCGACGTCGAAGGCTTCCTTGTGGTCCGGCTTGCCCTTGGAATAGACCTCTTCGCCTTCGGGTACAAAGCCCTTGTGGGTTTGCGAGGTGCCGATGTAGTGCTGCATCTTGGTGTCGAGGGGCTGGTCGAAAAAGTCTTTCGCAGCCTTGCGCAGGTTGGCGATCAGTTGCGGGTCGATGCCGTGATCGGTGATGTAGAGGAACCCGACTTCGCTGGCGGCGCGCCCCAATTGTTCGGCCACGGCCAAGCGGTGTTCCAGTTCAAAGCTGAACAGACCGGCGATGTTGACCACCGGGATGCTGTTGAAGTTGGCTTTTTGTGTGTCAGTACTGGCGCTGTTGTTTTTATTGTCAGGCATGACGCATCGGCTCCCTAAGGATGGCTGGAGTGGTGGAATCGCTCGAAATGTTCGCGTTCGGTCTGGCCCATCCACACGTTCAACGACCACAGGTCGGCGACCGGGACATTGGTGAAGGGCAGGTGATGCAGGTAGCCGTCGGCACCGAATTCCGGGGTCAGGGTGCTGACCTGGTAACCGCGGGCTTGCTGCGAGCGCCAGATGCTTTCCCAATGCTGCTGATGGAAGGCCAGTTCCCTGGCATATTCCGGCGCGGCAGGGTGCGGAACCTGCGGCCCCTGGTCGTAACCGACCCGTGCCTGGATATGGTGAACCCGCTCGACGAAAGCGCTGAGGTCATCGGCCGGGTCGTTCAACAGACGCTCGCAGGTCACCACCCAATGGCTGATGTCACTGGTGAACAACAGGTCGGGCAGTTGCCGGATCAACTCCAGGGTCACCCAGGGGTTGAACAGCGAACGCGAGCGGTGAGTTTCGAAACTGCAGACCTGGCCGTGCTTGCGCGCCAGCTCCAGCGCCTGGCCAAAAAACTCCACTTGCTGCGGCAAGGACCAGCGGTCGTTGCCCGCCAGCACGTTGACGAAACGCGGGGAGAGATCAGCGGCCAAGGCCAGTTTGTGGTCGAGGTCAACGAGGTGCACGGCAGGCGTTGCCGACTGCTCCGGCAGCACGTCGTACGCGGTGAAGACAGTGCTGATATAGCCCACGCGATTGGCCTTCAGAAAGGCAGCAAACTCGGCCCGTTCACGGGCGTCCAGTGGCAGGCGTGCTTCCATGCCGTCAAAGCCCGCTTGCAGCAACTCTTCGAGTGCCTGAGCCTTGCTGGCGGTGTAACCCCACAGCGTGCGAAAAATTTCCAGCTTCATCGGTGATCCTCAAAAATCCCAGGGCCTACTGCAAAAGCACTTCGACGGCACCCGCCGATCAAGCGGCGGGTTCGCTGTGGAGCCGATGTTAGGCACAGGCGGAGCGACGAAAGAATCCGAAAATTCAAATGAATACTTCAGGTATTCAATAACCAATAGCTGGCTATTTATCTGGCTTGCAGGCGGGGGGGTTACAGCCGAAGACCTGTCTGCGTTGGGTATTAGCGAGGAGTGCCGGTATTACGACATCATTTTGAAGACTGCCAAGCGACAATGGGCCGTGGCTCTGTGGCCGAGCAAGGCGGCGCACTTGAGTCCATCGCCGGCAAGCTGTAGTGGTTCAGTTTTTTTGAACCGCTCTGTAGGAGCATTAAGCCGCTTGCTGCTCAAATAGCGCAGGCGGCAGGTGGTTTGAAGCGGAATGGCAACGGCGATGGTTGTAATGTGAGATGAAGCCCATCACATCCTTCTCCGCTTCGAAATGATTTTGGTAGCCGTTTTCTGGCATCCAATCGTGCTTCAACGTCCTGAAATAGCGCTCAACCACCGCGTTATCCCAGCAGTTGCCTCGACGACTCATGCTCTGAACGATCCGGTTTTCTGCCAGACATGCAACAAATCGATCAGCGGTGTATTGGCAGCCCTGGTCGGAGTGAAATAGCAACTCAGGCATCGGACGGCGTAACGCCACTGCCAGCTTAAGTGCTTTCATAGACAGCTCAGTATCAGCGGTTCGCGAACAAGCCCACCCCACGATCCTGCGTGAAAACAGGTCCATCACCACGGCCAGATACAACCAGCCGCTCCCCACCTTGATGTAAGTGATGTCGCCTGCCCAAAGCGTGTCAGGCCGGACCGGATTGAAACGACGATCAAGTATGTTCGGTGCAGCGACTGCCGGCTTCGTCGCACGGCGATAATGGGCGTAGCGAGGCCTACGCCGGTGCAAACCGAAGGTCTTGATCAAGGTGCGCATTCGATAGCGGCCAATGAAAATGCCTTCTTTTCTTAATTCCTTGGATAGCCCGCGAGTACCTAACGCTTTGCGATGCTCCTTATGCAATGCACGGAGTTTGCGCCCCAGCCATCGCTGCGCAGGTAGCAACAGTTCGGGTTTGCGCTTCACGTAATAGCTGCTGCGGGCCAGACCGAACACGGCGCACATACGCCTAATCGACATCGCGCCTCTAACGCCATCAATCACTTGGTTCGACCAAACAGAACCTTTAGATGAGAGGGCAATTGCTTTTTTAGCACTTGGTTCTCAGCTTCGAGTAGCGCCAATTTCGCCTGAAGCGACTCGATCAGTTCCTGATCCTGCAGTCGAGGAGGTTGCACCATCCCTTCCTGCTCTCGCCGCCAACGCGAAACCCAGCGGCGCAGGGCTGTAGCGCCAACACCGGTAGTTTCACAGGCTTTAGGTATGGAGTAATCCATTTCCACAACCAAACGGATCGCCTCCGCTTTTTCCTCAGATGTAACAACCCGATATCCCATGATGATTCCTAAAGTCGACGCTCCTACATCATGGTCCAAAAACATTTGACCACTACAAGCCGGCTCCTACAGGTATTACGCGATCCTTTGTAGGAGCCGGCTTGCCGGCGATGATCGTTAACGATAACGCGTATGAACTGGATAAACGCGGCGTACTGGAGTCCATCGCCGGCAAGCCGGCTCCTACAGGTATTACGCGATCCTTTGTAGGAGCCGGCTTGCCGGCGATGATCGTTAACGATAACGCGTATGAACTGGATAAACGCGGCGTACTGGAGTCCATCGCCAGCAAGCCGGCTCCTACAGTTTTCCGTGGTGTCGAACTAGCGACGATAGTAGCGGTCATCGTCGTCGTAGCGGCGATGGCGCTCCCAGTCGCCATGGCGTTCGGCTTCTCGACGGGCTTGTTCTCTGCGCCATTGTTCTCTACGCCACTGATCCCTGCGCCAGTCGTCCCGGCGCCAATCGTCTCGACGATCGTGCCAGCGGCCGTCATGCCAATAACGGTCGTCATGGGCAAGCAACGGGCCGGATTGCTTGCCGGGCATAGCGGCCAGGGTCGGCCAGGGGTTGTCGGCGGCCTGGACCGGGGCCTGGACGGCCACGACCTCAGTGGCGAGCGCAGGGGGCGAGGTCTTCATCTGTGCTGCCGATGCCGAGCCCACCGCCGCGAACGCGAACAGGCCGAAGAGCACCATCCGTGGGTCATGGAATTTCATGAGCGAATTCAACCTCTGATTGACAATTGGGCGTGTGGCACCTGGTTCGCGAAGCCTTCGTGCTCGCAAAGTGGATATGCCTGTCCACATAGACCGATTAATAGGAAAAAGTTCTAGGGAGCCGCTGCTTGATAGCCAACGGTGTCCGTTTTCGGCCCGAGGATTCTTGCGTGGGTGGTGGCAATAGCCTGTCGCATGCGGCCTATGCGATGACGCCTGCGGACATCCTGTTCGGTTGGCTGACCGATCCAAGGGCCGAGAGGGTGTTCAATTTGCGACAGGTTACATTTCTGTTAACGACCATACGATTTCGAATAGAAAACATAACGCCATGATTTATAAGAAATAATTAGAATTTACATGTGTGTTCTTACAGTATTTTCTGTGTATACATAAAAAATACAAAGCATTGACGACACCCGAAACCCGTGCGAATCTGAATTCAACAACAAGCCGTAACCGCTGATTTGACTGCCTTGGGAGGTCATTGTGAAAAACGGCAAGAGCACTCTTTACGACGACCTCAAACGTCAGATCCTCACGATGGAACTCGATCCTGACGAGGCGCTGGATGAGGTTGCCATCAGCGAGCGGTACGGGCTGTCGAGAACTCCGGTGCGAGAAGTATTTCGGCGTCTCGCGGGTGAGGGGTACATCGACATCAGGGAAAACCGCGGTGCCCGGGTGATTCCCATGAACCACTCGACGCTGCGAAACTTTTTCCTGGTCGCCCCCATGGTGTACGCCGCGATAGGTCGCCTGGCCGTGCAGAATTTCAAGGCTCATCAACTGGTCGACCTGAAGGAAACGCAACGCCGTTTTCGTGCAGCGACGATTTCACGCGACGCTCTGATGATGGTCGTGGAAAACAATCGATTCCACGCAATCATGGGTGAAATGTCAGGTAACCAGTACCTCGAGCCCAGCCTCGAAAGACTGCTGATTGATCACGCACGCATTGGCCATACTTTTTTCCGCCCTCGCGACGAGGACATGGAACAACGGCTGGAGCTTTCCGCAGAGCACCACGATTGTTTTATTGAAGCCATTGAGAAGCGTGACGAAAGCGCTGTAGTCGATCTGGTTTTCGAACATTGGGAACTTTCTCGCGAAAACATGGAAATGTTTATCGCGCCCCACGGGATGAAGGCAGACCTGCCACTTTCTCTTAAATAATACCGACCTTCGCCTGAAGAGTTTGAGGGTCGATGCAAGTTGATGCCGAAGAAGACACGGCATTGAATATCAATCCGGCTATGGATTGATAGGCAACAACAACTGAAACAGATGGTGAGCTTATAGCTGTGCACCACGGGCCTCTATTGTCTAGAGACTACTATCAATAAGTTTAAACGTAGATCGAGGAACGCCATGAAGAAGATTTGGAAGGCAGTCTGTGCGGTCGCGATGATGGGCATGGTCATGCTGCCTGTTCACGCGGAAGAAAAAACAATCACCATGGGTACCTTGACCTGGGAAGACTTGACACCTATTACCGGTATTACCAAAAAGGTGCTTGAAGACTCCGGTTATAGCGTAAAAGTCATTGAGTTCTCCGAGTGGGGTATCGCTTATGCCGCTCTGACCAAAGGTGATATCCAGGTTCTTGCCTCTCAAACTGATTACGCGGCGAATGACTACTGGAATAAAAACAAGAATCGCCTGGAAAAACTCTCTCCGGTTTCTTATGGCCTTTACCAGGCGATCGCCGTACCTAAATACGTCGACATCGATTCAATCGAACAACTCAATGACAACGCCGAGAAGTTCGGCAACAAGATCATCGGTATCGAACCAGGTTCGGGCCTGATGAATGACGCGAGCAAGGCGGTCAAGGACTACGGCATCAAGCTGCAATTGCTCGAAGGCAGTACCGCTGCCATGACCGCGGCATTGAAATCGGCGGTCGATCGTAAAGAGTGGGTTGCAGTCACTGTGTGGGAGCCTTCATGGATGGCGCAGAAGTTCGACCTGAAGTTCCTCAAGGATCCAAAAGGTGTCTTCCCGCCGCCACAAGGTTACTACTGGATTGGTCATAAGGATTTCTCCAAGGAGTACCCACGTGCACGTGAAGTCATGGCCAGCGTCTACGTGCCGATCGCAGATATCACTGCAATCAACGGTGAAGTAAAGGACGGCAAGACCATGGAGCAAGCCATTCAGGGCTGGACCGATGGGCACGCAGATCTGTTGAAGCGCTGGGAAAACATAAAGAAATAACGAGCCACTTTTTAAACGCCACTGCCGCCCTTTGATTCATTAGAAAAACCAGAAAAACTGGTTCGACGGGTACGAAAAATGACAACGCCCAACATAGATACCAACGAAGTGCTGATAGATTGCCAGTCAGTCTGGAAAATCTTCGGGAAAGCCGCACCTGCTGCGATGAATGCTGTCGTTCAACAGGGGCTCACCAAGACTCAGATCCTGCAAAACTACGGCTGCGTGGTCGGGGTCTCGGACGTCAGTCTCCAGGTTCGCCGGGGAGAGATCTTTTGCATCATGGGATTGTCAGGCAGTGGCAAATCTACCCTGATAAGGCTGTTGAACAAACTCATCACACCCAGCGCCGGCAAGATCGTAGTCAAGGGCAAGGAACTCTCTTCGTTGAATGCTGCACAACTGCGCGAGGTGAGGGCGCGTCACATCGGCATGGTTTTCCAGAGCGTTGCATTGCTGCCTAACCGTACGGTTCTGGAGAACACCGCGTTTGGCCTGGAAGTGCAGGGCGTGGGTAAGGCCGAGCGCTACAAGGTCGCCGAGCAGGCCTTGGCCAAAGTCGGGTTGAGCGACTGGATGTCGCGTTACCCCAGCGAATTGTCCGGGGGCATGCAGCAACGGGTAGGTCTTGCCCGGGCAATCACCGCAGACCCCGAAGTGATCCTGATGGATGAGCCTTTCAGTGCGCTCGACCCGTTGATTCGCCGGCAGCTGCAGGATGAGTTCCGCCAGCTGACCAAGGAACTGGGCAAGTCGGCGGTATTCATCACTCACGATCTGGATGAAGCGATTCGAATCGGTGACCGGATCGCGATCATGAAGGACGGCGCGATCATTCAGGTGGGGACGGCCGAGGAGATTGTCCTCAACCCGGCTGACGATTACGTCGCGGAATTTGTCGCCGGCATCTCCAGGTTGCACCTGGTCAGGGCGCACTCCGTCATGACGCCCGTCGAGGCATTCAAGGCCGCGAACCCCGGCTGCGACATCGCAAGGCTCAGCAAGACCACGGTGGATGCCGATATCAACGAGCTGATCGGCTTGACGATGAAGTCCGAGCGCGACGCACTCGCGGTGGTGGATAAAGGCGCGGTGATCGGGATCGTTACACCGCGTGATTTGCTGCGCGGCGTTCAAGGCATTCCAAACGAGTTCGCGGCTTCTCCTGCCGCCACTGCGCTGGAGGCGTCGACATGAGCACGCCTGACTTTTCCGACCAGTTCGATTCGGTCGTCGATTCGAGCCTTGAATGGCTGATGGACAACGGAGAGTCCGTGTTCGACACGACCAACGCGTTTTTGAAGGGCGTTTACGAAGCTGTGCAGTGGTGCATCGCCTATCCGCCTTATTACGTCATTGCGATTGTCATTGCCCTGATCGGTTGGCGCGCGGTTGGCTTGCGTTTTGCGATTCTGAGCGGGCTGGCCCTGTTGTTCTGTAACGTCATCGGTTTATGGCCGGAAACAGTCAGCACCCTTGCTCTGGTGCTGACGGCTACCGTGCTTGCCCTGGTGGTCGCGATTCCACTGGGCGTGCTGGCGGGTCTGGCGCCTTCATTCGATCGGGTCGTGGATCCGTTCCTCGATCTGATCCAGACCATGCCGCCCTACATCTACTTGCTGCCGGCCATTGCGCTGCTGGGCTATGGCACCGCCACGGCGCTGTTGGCGACGTTCATCGTGGCCGTGCCACCGGCCATGCGCCTGACCTCCCTGGGGATTCGCATGACGCCCAAAGAGTTCATCGAACTGGGGGACGCCAGCGGCGTCACCGGCTGGCAGATGTTTTTCAAGATCCGCCTGCCGTTTGCCATGCCCAGCATCATGGCCGGGGTCAATCAGAGCCTGATGATGGCTTTCGGCATGGTGGTCATCGCCGGTATCGTCGGTTCCGGCGGCCTGGGTGAATCGATCTATGGTGCAGTGCGCACGCTGGACATCGCCAAGTCGATCAACGCCGCCATTGCCATCGTGATCCTGACCATGATTCTGGATCGGCTGGCGCAGAGCGCGGCACGGTCGCGGATGGGAGAATCGAAATGAGTGCTGCACAAATCCATTTTTCACCCGGCGCATTTCTCGCCCCCGCGGTCGATTGGCTCAACACCCATCTGCACGGGTTGTTCAAAGTCATCAGCCAGGTGATCGAGGCGGTACTGGGCGGTGTCGAGAGTGCATTGCTTGCCCCGCATCCCTATGCCCTGATCGGTGGGGTCGTGGTCTTGGCATGCTTTTTTGCCAACAAGAAAGTGGCGCTGTTTGCTGCATTGATGTTGGCATTCTGTCTGTTCTCCGGGCTGTGGATGGCATCCATGCAGACCATTGCCCTGGTCTCGGTTTCGGTGCTGATTTCAGTCTCCATTGCCTTTCCACTTGGCGTTCTGGCCGCTCGGGTGAAGCGGGTCGACGAGGCGTTCCTGCCGATCCTCAACATCATGCAAACCGTACCGCCCTGGGTTTACCTGATCCCGGCCGTGATGCTGTTCAGCCTGGGGCGAGTGCCCGCGATCATTGCGACCATCGTCTACGGCATTCCACCGATGCTCAGATTGACGACCCTGGCCTTCAAGCAGCTACCCAAGGAGTTCCTTGAGCTGGGCCAGGCCATTGGTGCTTCGCCAAGGTCGATCCTGTTCAAGATCGAATTGCCGACTGCCGCGCCGACGCTGTTGGTGGGGTTGAACCAATGCATTCTCCTGTCACTGGCGATGGTGGTGTTGGCAGGCCTGGTGGGGGCGGGTGGTCTTGGGGCTGAAGTGACCCGAGGGCTCACGAGGATGGAGATGGGCCTGGGTCTGCGTGCCGGTCTGGCGATTGTCGCTGTTGCACTCCTGCTCGATCGCCTGTCTCGCGGCGCGCTGCAACGTCACTCCCCACGCAAACTCCTGTGAGAGCTTTCCAGAATGAGACGTAGCTTTTTTTGTGTTGATTCCCATGCGTGCGGGAATCCGGTTCGGGTCGTGACGGCTGGCGGGCCATTGTTGCCCTCCGTGTCGATGGCGGAGCGACGCGAGATTTTCGTGCGCGATCATGACTGGATACGCACGGCGTTGATGTTCGAGCCGCGTGGGCACGACATCATGTCCGGTGTGATCATCTACCCGTCCTCCCGCGAAGATTGCGACTTCGGTGCCTTGTTCATCGAAGTCAGCGGGTGTTTGCCCATGTGCGGTGCAGGCACCATCGGATTGTCTACCGTCGTCATCGAAGAAGGCCTGGTCACGCCTCGCGAACCTGGCCGGCTGGCCATCGAGACACCGGCTGGTCGTGTGGATGTCGACTACACCATGAACGGCGAATATGTCGATTCCATTCGCCTGTTCAACGTGGCCAGTTATCTGCACAGCGCCGATGTGGCGGTCGATGTGCCGGGTGTCGGCGAGCTCATCGTCGACATTGCCTACGGCGGTAATTTTTATGCGGTGGTCGAGCCGCAGGAAAACTGGTCCGGCTTGCAAGGATTGACCACGGCAGACATCGTCAGCCTGAGTCAGAGGCTGCGCACCGCCCTGGTGCAAGTCAGTGATCCGGTGCATCCGGAAAACAGCAGGATCAGCGGCGTTCACCATGTCATCTGGTGTGATGAAGAACACTCCACGGCTGCCGATGGGCGCGGTGCGGTGTTCTACGGTGACAAGGCCATTGATCGCTCGCCCGGTGGCACGGGCACCTCGGCGCGCATGGCGCAACTGTTTGGCAAAGGACGCTTGAAGGTCGGGCAGACTTACCGCAACGAAAGCCTGATCGGTACGATCTTCGAAGGGAAGGTTGAGGCGTCGGTGAAAGTCGGGGTGTTTGACGGCATCAGGCCGAGCATCGGTGGCTGGGCGCAAATCACCGGACACAACACTATTTTTGTCGACGACAAGGATCCCCTTCGTCACGGTTTTCAGCTTGCTTGACCGGGCAGCGGTGGTATCAGGATGATGGGCTTCTCAACGTTGCAAATGACGCCTTCCAGAACGTGAAAGAGTGGATCGAAGATTGATCGAAAGACGCCAGTTTAGCGGAGGCATGAAGGGGAAAAATCTTCGCTATGTGAATGACAACCCCAATCAGCCGGCGCAGATGGTTCGAGCAGGATTCCTCCTGCTTGAGCATTTCTCCCTGCCAGCGTTCACCCAGGCGCTGGATACGATCGTCACGGCGAATCTCCTGCGGCCCAGGCTGTTCTCCTCCCGCACATTCGGCTTGAACGACGGCGAGGTCGTCAGTGATCTGGGCCTGGTCATCCGCCCGGATGCGCGTATTGATGGTCTGGCCCTTCAGGACCTGGACCTGCTGGTGATTTGTGGCGGCTACAGGACCGAGCTCAGGGCGTCCGATGAGTTCATCCAGTTGCTCAAGACCGCCGCGGGTCTGGGCATCACGCTCGCCGGGCTGTGGAATGGCGCCTGGTTCCTGGGGCGCGCCGGGTTGCTCAGCGGTTACCGCTGCGCCATCCATCCCGAGCATCGTCCCGCGCTGGCCGAGTTCTGCAAGGCGACACAAGTCAGCAGCGAGCCTTATGTGATCGATCGGGACCGGCTGACAGCCTCCAGTCCTTCCGGGGCGTTCCACATGGCCCTGGACTGGATCAAGGGGCTGCACGACAAAGCCCTGGTCGAGGGCATCGAGGACATTCTCGCGTTTGAAGAGTCGCGCTACCGGCGCATCAAGCCGACAGAAAACATCTGTTTGAGCGCACCGCTGCGCGAGGTGGTCAAGCTGATGGATGCCAACCTCGAAGAACCCCTCGAGCTGGAGCAACTGGCGGCCTACGCCGGCCGCTCACGCCGCCAGCTCGAACGCCTGTTCAGGGAGCAACTGGGCACTACACCGCAACGCTATTACCTGGAGCTGCGCATCACCGAAGCGCGTCGGCTCCTGCAGCACACGGAGCTTTCCCAGGTCGATGTGCTGGTGGCCTGTGGTTTTGTGTCCCCCAGCCATTTCAGCAAGTGCTACAGCTCCTACTTTGGCTATCGCCCGTCGAAGGAAGTCCGGCTGGTCAAGTAAAGGCACCCCGATCATCCCTTGATTTCTCGTCAGGGGAGCGGGGCCCGAGCCCGATTTCCAGCACCCTTTGTTCTCTTGTCCGCCACGCCAAAGCGCGGTCTCACCGACCACTTGTCGCTAGGTGTTCAGGGTTGTTTTGTTTGTGTATTTTAATTGTAGACACAAAGAATAACGTTGTTTTATAGTTCGAATACAGGTAGTAGACAGCGTTCACTCACCCGTACAAAGGTTTCTCATAAATGGCTACCAAAGAACTCGAACAACAGGCCGGCACGGATCTGCCCGTTGACCGTAAAGCGGTGCTGGGAGAGGCGCTGCGTCGCCGGATCCTCAGCATGGAGCTGGCACCTGGCGCAGTCGTCGACGAACTGGCCCTGTGCGACGAGTTCGGCCTTTCCCGCCCGCCTGTGCGCGAGCTGATGCGGCAGATGGCGGCCGAGGGCTACATCGATCTCGAAGCAAACCGCGCCGCCCGCGTTTCGTCGATGAGCTACCAGTCGTTGCGAAGCTTCTTTCTGGCAGCACCGCTGATTTACATCGCCACCACTCAACTGGCGGCTGCCCATGCGACGCCTTCCGAGATTGCAGAGTTGAAACGCATCCAGGCGTTTTTCCGCACGGCCATCGAAGAAAAAGATGTCGAGAAGCGCGTGCTCTATAACGACGAATTCCATTTGCAGATCGGCAAGATGGCTCATAACGCGTACTTGATGCCAAGCCTGCAGCGCTTGCTGATCGACCATGCGCGGTTGGGCAAGATCTTCTATCGCCATCCGACGACAGTGGACATGCAAGCGGACCTGGAAGTGGCGGCGCAACAACATGACGAAATGATCAGTGCCATTGAAAACCACGATCAGGTTCTGGCAGGAGATATCGTCCGTGCGCATCTGGAACTGTCGCGACGTCGCATGTCCGAATACGCCGCGCCGGAAGGGTTGGATGTAGCACTTACCTACTAGAAAGCAGTACCGATGCCACTTGCATGAACAGTGTGAAGAGCATGTGCAGAAGGGACGCTTTTAGTCATTACAAATATAAAAGAGCCCAGGTCGCGAAAAATGGCAAAAATCAGATACACACCTGCAGATGACTCTACATGCGGCTGGTTCCACCTGAGCCAGCCAAGAGTGGCCCGTTCGCCTCAATCCGGCATTCGCTCGGCCCGCTGGGTCGTACTCGGTGCCGGGTTTACCGGGCTTGCAGCCGCCCGCCAACTGGCGCTGAATTTTCCGGATGACGAGATCGTCCTGATCGAGGCCCAGGAAGTCGGTTATGGCTCCTCCGGCAGAAATGCTGGGTTCGCCATCGACCTGCCTCACGATATCGGTGCCGATGACTACATCGGCGATATCACCACGGCGAAGATCAGCATGGAGCTGAACCTGACAGGGCAGCACATCCTCAGGGACCTGGTGGAAAAGCACCGGATCGACTGTCAGTTCCGTATGTGCGGGAAGTATCAGGCGGCCATTGAAGACCGGGGTATCTCGGTTCTGGATGCTTATCGCCGTGGTCTGGACAAGCTCGGTCAGGATTACCGGATGATCGAAGAGAAAGACTTGCCGGACCACATCGGCACGCATTTCTATCGCAAGGCGTTGTTCACCCCTGGCACCGCGCTCATCCAGCCGGCAGCCTTGGTAAAAGGCCTGGCCGACAGCTTGCCGGCTAACGTGACGCTATATGAAAACACGCCGATCACCGAGGTGGAGTACGGCGACAAAACCATCCTTACCCATAAGAACGGGCGCATTGTCGCGGACAAATTGCTGCTGACCAATAACGCCTTCGCCATGAGTTTCGGATTCTTGAAAGGGCGCATGCTGCCGATCTTCACGTATGGCAGCCTGACCCGGCAGCTCACGCCAGACGAGCAGGCACGTCTGGGCGGCAAACCGTACTGGGGCGTGATTCCTGCCGATCCGTTCGGCACCACGTTGCGCCGGACCACGGACAACCGCCTGTTGGTGCGCAACAGCTTCAGCTTCAATGCCGATGGCCGCAGCCATCAAAAATACCTGGAGCGCTTTAGCCAGCGCCACAAGGATTCGTTTGAACGCAGATTTCCCATGCTCCCCGACGTCAACTTCGAGTACACCTGGGGCGGGTCGCTGGCGTTGTCGCGCAACCACATGGCGCACTTCGGGCAACTGGCCAACAACGTCTATGGCGCACTCTGCTGCAATGGCCTGGGTGTCACCCGTGGCACGGTGACAGGGACCTTGCTGGCCGACTGGCTGGCAGGCAAGAAAGATCCGCTGATCGACTTTCTGTTGTCGTCCCCGGGTCCTAACAGAAACCCACCTGAACCGCTGCTTTCCGCAGGCGTGAACATGAACTTGCTGTGGGGCCAGTGTCGGGCGGGTAAAGAAAGCTGATTACGCAACACAGTGACAGGCAAGTTGAGCACTAAGTTTCTGGATTAAAGTTTTGGTTTATTAGTTGGTCCATCAAGGCCGCTGGTTTCTTATCGAGTCGGCTTTAGTTTGCCCGGAATTTGGCTTTGCGCTTCAGCCCCAAGAATTGCCGAAGCGAAACAGGAGATAATAATGACAAGTCCTAATACCTCTATTGAGGATGTTCCGCTTAATAACTTTCACCGTTTACTGACGGCCCGCTCCGGGGGCGGGTCATTTGTCGATGGTTATGTACTGAGCATTATCGGCATAGCGATGATGCAGATTACCTCAGCGCTGGACTTGTCAGAGTTCTGGCAGGGAATGATTGCCGCATCGGCACTCATGGGTGTGTTTTTTGGTGGTTTCATCGGTGGCTGGCTGACCGATAAGTTGGGCCGCAAAAAAGTTTATTTCGTTGGGCCGACATTGTTCATCCTTTGTTCGTTGGCACAGTTTTGGGTCGAGTCAGCCCCGGTATTGTTCGCCCTCAGATTTATCATCGGGCTGGCGGTGGGTATCGAATATCCGGTGGCCACGTCCTTGTTGGTCGAGTTCCTGCCGAAGAAGCAACGCGGTCCCCGGCTCGCGGCGCTGACCATCCTGTGGTTTGCCGGCGCGGCATTTGCCTACCTGGTCGGCACTTCGATCCTGAGTGTAGGGGGTGATGACGCCTGGCGTTACGCACTGGCCAGTGCCGCCGTCATCGGGCTGGTGCTGCTGTTGCTGCGTGTCGGCACCCCCGAATCCGCGCGCTGGCTCTTGAGCAAAGGGCGCGAGGGAGATGCAGAACAGGTGATCAAGCGTGTGTACGGCCAGCACTATTCGCTTCGAGACCTGCCCGAAGAACCAGACCAGAAGAAAATGACATTTCGGGATTTGCTTCACTCCGGTTACGGGAAACGCTTGTTCTTTGTTTCGATCTTCTGGTCCTGCTCGATCATTCCGGTGTTTGCCGTCTATGCCTTCGCCCCCAAGGTTCTCCTGGCGTTGAATCTGAAAGGCGAGTGGGCCTCATACGGCTCCATGGCGATCACAATGCTGTTTGTTGTGGGGTGTGTCCTGGCGACAAGGCTGATCAACACCATTGGCCGGCGCTGCATGCTGATTCACAGCTTTCTCTGGTCCGGCCTGGCGCTGTTGGGGCTGGCGACTTTCTCGAGCAGCAATGAAGTGCTGGTGCTCCTGCTGTTCGGCGCCTACGCGGTGTTTATCGGCGGAGCACAGGTGCTGCAACTTGTTTATCCGAATGAGTTGTTCCCCACAGAAATTCGCGCATTTGCCGTAGGCATCGGAACTTCTCTTTCCCGTGTGGGCGCCGCGGTGGGTACTTACCTGGTCCCTGTTTCGCTGCAGACACTGGGTATCGGCAACACCATGTACGTCGCCGCGTTGGTCACCTTTATCGGGCTGATGGCGGCTTGGGCCATGGCCCCCGAAACACGTTCGCTGAACTTGCGCGATGCGGCGGCGCTTACCAATTAGTAGTTGGATCCGTGACAGATGGCGGTGGACGCCAGGTTGAAAAACATTCCCTTAGTGATGGAGAGGCAATCATGAAATTCGAAGGCATTTATACCCCGGCAATCACTCCTTTGACCGCGAGCGGTGAAATCGACAAGGCCGCTTTCGCCGATGTGCTCGAGTATCTGATCGAGTCGAAGGTGCACGGCATTATCATTGGCGGTTCGACTGGCGAGTACTACGCCCACACCGCTCAGGAACGCATCGAACTGGCCACCCAGGCCAAGGATGTCATCGGCGGACGTCTCCCGCTGGTGGTGGGTACCGGTGCAATCCGCACTGAAGACTCCGTCGAATATGCCAAGGCTGCTCGCGAGATCAAGGCCGATGCGATTCTGGTGGGCTCCCCGCCTTATGCGCTGCCGACCGAGAAAGAAAACGCGATCCACGCACTGACCGTGGATCGCGCCGCCGGCTTGCCGATCATGCTCTACAACTACCCGGCACGTATGGGTGTCAGCATGGGCCCGGAGTATTTCGCCGCCGTTGCCGAAAGCAAAAACATCGTGGCCATCAAGGAAAGCTCCGGCGACATGGCGCAAGTGCATCGCCTGGCCCGGGAATACCCGAACATCGGCCTGTCCTGTGGCTGGGACGACCAGGCGCTGGAGTTCTTCGCCTGGGGAGCCCGCAGCTGGGTCTGCGCCGGCTCGAACTTCATTCCCCGTGAGCACGTGGCACTCTACGAGGCCTGTGTCGTCGAGAAGGACTTCGATAAAGGTCGCAAGATCATGAGCGCCTTCATGCCGCTGATGGACTTCCTGGAAAGCGGGAAATTCGTCCAGTCGATCAAGGTGGGCTGCGAGTTCAACGGCCTTCGCACCGGCAGCGTGCGTTCGCCTCTGCAGCCGATGTACGAACACGAGAAACAGGCTTTGCAGGACATCATCACCACTCTCAAACGTGACGTCGCCCTGGTGACCGGGAGCGCAAAATGACAAGCCTTCTCAGCGCGGCAGAATACGCCGCCATCGCTCGGGAGCTGAAGTTCCCGACTCAGTCGTTCGTCAACGGCGAGTCCTACAGCTCGGTATCGGGCAAAACCTTTACGACAACCAACCCGGCGACCAATGACGTGCTGGCCGAGATTACCGCCTGCAACGCTCAAGACGTCGATTTCGCGGTGGCCAAGGCCAAGGAGGCCTTCGAAGACGGTCGCTGGCATAAGTTGAGCCCGGGCGAGCGCAAGAAGGTGCTGTTGCGTTTTGCCGATCTGCTGGAGCAGAACTCCCACGAGCTGTCTGTCCTGGAAAGTCTGGACAGCGGCAAACCCGTGCGCGAGTGCCAGCTCACGGATGTACCGGAAACCATTCACATGATCCGCTGGCATGCCGAGTTGATCGACAAGATCTACGACAGCACCGCGCCGGTCGGCTCCGGCGCCTTGTCACTGGTTGTGCGCGAAGCCATCGGCGTGGTGGGCCTGGTATTGCCCTGGAATTTCCCGCTGCTGATGCTGGCGTGGAAAATCGGTCCGTCGCTGGCCGCGGGCTGCTCCATCATCGTCAAGCCGGCCAAGGAAACCACCTTGACCGCACTGCGTGTCGCCGAACTGGCGCATGAAGCCGGCGTGCCGGCCGGTGTGTTCAACGTGCTGTCTGGCGGGGGCGGCGAAGTAGGGGAGCCGCTTGGCCGGCACATGGACGTGTCCATGGTCAGCTTCACCGGCTCGACAGCCACCGGCCGCAAGTTCCTCAACTACGCGGCGGACTCGAACCTCAAGCGCATCGTGCTGGAGTGTGGCGGCAAGAATCCGGCCGTGGTGATGAATGACATCGAAGACCTGGACCTGGTCGCCAGCCACGTCGTCAATGGCGCGTTCTGGAACATGGGCGAGAACTGCTCAGCATCCTCCCGTCTGATCGTGCATGCCGATATCAAGGACGAGTTGTTGAAGCGCATCGGTGTGCAGATGCGCGAATGGAAAATGGGCAATCCACTGGATCCGGAAAATCGCCTCGGCGCCATGGTCAGCAAAGCGCATTTCGAGAAGGTTCGCTCCTACCTCGAGCAAGCCGCGGTCGAGAAACTCGACGTTGTCTATGGCGGCAACACCGAGAGCGAAATCTTTGTCGAGCCGACCGTTGTCGATGGTGTTGGTGTCGGCAGCCGCCTGTTCCAGGAAGAGATCTTCGGCCCTGTGCTGGCGGTGACGACCTTCAACACCGTCGACGAGGCCATCGCCCTGGCCAATGACTCGGTGTACGGCCTGGCAGCCTCGGTCTATACCGATAACCTGCGCAACGCCATCAAGCTCTCGCGTGAAATCCGTGCGGGGATCGTGACGGTCAACTGCTTCGGTGAAGGTGATGCTTCCACGCCGTTTGGCGGCTACAAGGAGTCGGGGTTTGGCGGGCGCGACAAGTCAATCTGGGCCCATGACCAGTACACCGAAATCAAGACCATCTGGATCGACGTCTCTGACCGGTAGTTCACCGGGCTGATGACAGCGCTATGCACACCCGTCCCGAATACCAAGAATGTCGGGATGGGTGCTGCTGCAATTGAAAAACAACTGATGGCGAATATCCATTTCACGATCGGTCCAAAGGCTATTAGATTGCAGCTTGCAGGGGAGTCGCCCGTTTAACTGAAGGACACGACATGACGTACCGAACAGGTAGAGAAGCTTTTTTCCACGGCGTACGCACGCTCATCCCGCTGACTCCCGGGGTCATTCCGTTCGGTTTGATCACCGGGGTCATGGCGATCGAGATGGGCATGTCGCCCGGCATGAGCATGGGGATGACATTGCTCTTCTACTCTGGCTCCGCTCAGCTGGTTGCACTGCAGCTCCTGCAAAATGGTGCCTTGCCGGTGACGGTGGTGGTCACGGCCCTGATCATCAACTTGCGCTTTATCATGTACAGCGCTTCGTTGGCCCCTTACCTGCACCACTTGCCGCGTCGCTGGACGTGGCCGGTGTCCTACCTGCTTTCCGACCAGTCCTATGCCCTTTGCACGCTGAAGTTTTCCTCGGGAGAACTGGGTCGGTTCGCGCCGCATTTTTATGCCGGCACAGCCGTTGCCATGTGGCTGACCTGGCAGCTGTCAGTGTTCGCAGGGGTTTACCTGGGGGCAAGCATTCCCGAGGCGTGGTCGTTGAGCTTTGCCGTGCCGCTTTCCTTTCTGGCGCTACTGGTTCCGGGCATACGCAGTGCGGCGAGCCTGGGGGCCGCAGTGACAGGGGGGCTGATTGCAGTGTCAGCCGTAAAGCTGCCCTACAACCTCGGCTTGGTAACCGCTTCCATCGGTGGCGTCATTGCAGGGTTGCTGATTGAAAACGCTCGCAGGAAAACCTCGGGCAGTGCTTCAACCGGTAACGTCGAGAGGGAATCGCAATGAGTGATTGGGCATTGTGGGGGATGTTTCTGGCGGTCGGCATTGGCACCTTTGTCATGCGCCTTTCCTTTGTGGAGCTTTATGGCCGGTGGCGAATTCCCCCGCTGCTGAGTCGGGCATTGATGTACGTGCCGGCCAGCGTGCTGGCAGCCCTGGTGTTACCCGCGGTGGTGTACCCCGGCGGGCAGGGAGCGTTTGTGTTCGCCAACCCGCAGATACCCGCAGCCATTATCGCGGCGTGGATCGCCTGGAAGACGCGAAGCACCGTCCTGACCCTGGCTGTGGGGATGGCGGTGCTGTGGGGGTTCAAGTTCATCGCTGGGTAATCTCCCCGCGTCCATGCGGGTTGCGCTTACAGCGTGCCGATGCGCTCGAGTTCGCGCTCCAGCGCATCGCGGTCAAGTTGTGCAAAGGGCAGGGCGAGCAATGCCCGGCAGCGCGTTTCGATGTGCGCCAGGGTTGAGTGGAACGCGGCCGATACCGTCGCTTCATCGCCCTTGATGTCCGATGGGTCTTCCAGGCCCCAATGGGCCTTGAGTGCCGTCCCGAAGTACACCGGGCACGCCTCGCCGGCAGCCTTGTCGCAGACCGTGATGACGATGTCCGGCAGGTTGGTTTCGAACGCCTCGTTGCCTTTGCTGCTCAAGCCGTCGATGGCAATGCCGGCCTCTTGCAAGGTGCTCAGGGTGCGCGGCAGCACGCGTCCCTTGGGGAAGCTGCCGGCACTGATGGCTGCAAAACCTGCGGGGGCGAGATGGTTGAACATGGCTTCGGACAGGATGCTGCGACAGCTGTTGGCGGTACACATAAACAGAACGCGCATGGTGGCTCCTCTTTGCAGTCGCACAGGGTTAAACGCTCAGGCGCAGGGCCAGGGCAGACAGGGTGATGAGCAGGATCGGCAGCGTCAGCACCACGCCGACCCTGAAGTAGTAACCCCAGGTAATGCGGATGCCCTTGCGCTCCAGCACATGCAGCCAGAGCAGGGTGGCCAGGCTGCCGATCGGGGTGATCTTGGGGCCCAGGTCGGAGCCGATGACATTGGCGTAGATCATGGCTTCACGCACCACACCGGTGGCGTCGCTGGCCTGGATCGACAATGCGCCCAGCAGCACCGTGGGCATGTTGTTCATGGCCGATGACAGCAATGCCGTGAGCAGACCGGTGCCCAGCGCGGCGCCCCAGATGCCGAACGCTGCCATGTGGTTCAGGGCCATCGTCATGTAGGTGGTCAGTCCGGCGTTTTTCAGCCCGTAGACCACCAGGTACATGCCCAGCGAAAAGATCACCACGTGCCAGGGCGCTTCACGCAGCACCCGGCGGGTGGAAATCACATGCCCGCGCGCCGCCACGGCGAACAGCAGCGCGGCACAGACCGCGGCGATGGCGCTGACCGGAATGCCCATGGGTTCCAGCGCAAACAGCCCGATCAACAACAGCGCCAGGACCACCCAGCCGACGCGGAAGGTCAGCGGATCACGTACGGCCCGGCGTGGATCCTGCACGTCTTCCAGGGCGTAGTGCCGGGGAATGTCACGCCGGAAAAACCAGTACAACACGGCGAGCGTGGTCGCCACGGCAACGAAGTTGACCGGCACCATGATGGCGGCGTATTCGCTGAAGCCCAGGCCGAAGTAGTCCGCCGAAACGATGTTGACCAGGTTGGACACCACCAGCGGCAGGCTCGCCGTGTCGGCAATAAAACCGGCCGCCATGACGAACGCCAGGGTAGAGGCCGGCGAAAAACGCAGGGCGAGCAGTATTGAAACGACGATGGGGGTCAGGATCAGGGCTGCACCGTCATTGGCAAACAGCGCCGATACGCCGGCGCCCAGCAGTATCGTGAAGACGAACAGGCGCCGCCCGTCACCCTTGGCCCAGCGCGCCACATGCAACGCGGCCCACTGGAAAAAACCGGCCTCGTCGAGCAGCAGGCTGATGATGATCAGCGCGATGAACGTGGCGGTGGCGTTCCAGACAATGGCCCACACCAGCGGAATGTCGTGCAGCGTCACGACGCCGGCCAGCAGGGCCAGAACGGCGCCCAGGGAAGCGCTCCAGCCGACGCCCAGGCCCTTGGGTTGCCAGATGACCAGCACCATGGTCAGTAGGAAAATGCCAAACGCAATCAACATGTGGAATCTCTCGAGCAATGAAGGTCAGCAGCAGACGGAGGTGTTCAGAGGGCGGTCGCCCATCGCGTTCAGGCGAGCGATGTTGTCTTCGAGCCAGTCGGCGTTTGCCAGCAACGTGGTCTCGAGCACGTCGCGGACCCACGCCGGCAAGTCGGGATTGAGCCGGTAGTACACCCATTGCCCCTGGCGGCGGTCCAGCAGCAGGCCGCATCCGCGCAGCTGTGCCAGATGGCGGGAAATCTTCGGCTGGCTGTCGTCCAGGGCACAGACCAGCTCGCACACGCACAGCTCGCCTTCGCGGGTGATGAGCAAAGTGGCCCGGGCGCGGGTTTCGTCGGACAGGCACTTGAATACGGCGGCAGGATTGAGCATTGGCATGGTTCGATACATGTGGTTATTCGAATATACGTTTTTCCATATGTACTGTGCAAGCCGGCGGGACTCAGGAAGGCAAGGCTGATCAGGTATGAGGTAGACTCGAGGCGTTTCGGCACAAGACAAAGGAGAGGCGAGGAATGGAGTCGTTTAGCGTTCGCGAGTTGAAAAAGACTGACACTGAAGCCTTGTTGGCTTTCGAAATCCGCAACCGTGAATGGTTCGAAGCGCATATCGATGCGCGCGACCCTGGGTTTTACTCATTGCAGGGCGTCGCCGAGCATATCGACAGCTATCTGACCGGCCTGGCCATTGGCGCCTGGCACCCGTTTGTCATCGAGGATTGCAGCCAGGCAATCATTGGTCGAGCCAATCTGAAAAGCATCGACCTGGCGACGGGCTCCGCCGAGGTGGGTTATCGAATCGATCAGCGTTCGTGCGGTCAGGGGCTGGCAACACTGGCGCTGAGGCATCTGATCCAGCAGGCAAGGATGCGCTGGGGGATTACGCAACTGGTTGCCTTTGCCTTCAAGGAAAACCTGGGCTCAAGAAAAGTCCTCGAGCGCTGCGGATTCCAGCTTGAGCAGGCCGCTTGTCACGAAAATACGGGCAACGAAGACCGGTTCGTCCTGTCGATATAGACAAAATCCCCCGGTCAGTCCTGCTGCGCTTGATCTGCAGGCACCTCTTTCCAGCTGTCGTCCGGATCAAAGCGCTTCATCGACTGCGCGAGTTTTTCGCCGCCGGGGCCCAGGTCTTTTTCGAACACCTGGCCTTCATGGCTGATCATGAAACTCATCACCCCGGTGTCGTTGTATATCGCCGGCCAGGCGATCAGGGCAAAACCGCGGCTCATCTTGTCGCCGATGAGGTAGCTGTAGGCGCCACCCGGTGCCGAAGGCCCCTGGCCATTGAGGATGCGGAAGCGGTAGCCATGCCACTCTTCTTCGTCAATCGCCTTGCCGAATGAAGGCCCCAACGGGCTGATCTGGTCGCTGTCGTCTTCTGCCCAGTAGAGCCCGTCGTGCTTGCCGGGGGTGCTGACGATTTTCTGCGCATACTCGAGTGCGCCATCACCGTCCCGATCGACTGCTGCGTAGTCCATCTGCGCGTCGTGATAGGCCAGCACCGATTGCACCGCCGCCAGTTCATTGCGGCCGATCTGGCGTGCGCGGATCTCGGCACTGCCGGCCTTCATGTCGAAGCGCCAACCGCTCGCGACTTTTACCAGGGGAATAGGCAGTGTCCAGTTCTCGGGACCGACCGCGAGGATGCCCTTGCGCTCGCCGCTTTTTTCAATGTGGTGCTGCTCGCGGTATTGCTCCAAGAACGCATCGACGTCCTTGCGCTGCACGCCTTCACGCGGGATGTAATTGTGCCAGTTATCGCCCAGCAACTCGGTCAGGCGTGCCTGGTCGGCCTGTTCCGTGCCCAGTGCCTGGACAAAGGCCTCTGCGGCCTTTTCCGGGGTTGGAAAGGCCTGCTGGGCCGTCGCCAGGCACGACCACATCAAGCCGGCAGCTATTGCGAGGACATGAGGCCGCAAGCCCTTGAATCCTTTCATTCGAGGATGGTTTTTCAACGACGGCCCCCCCTTTGACGTGCTGGTGGACTGGACGGCCGACTGATCTGGTGACCGGCCGCTCGCGAGGCATTGGGGCGATGGGCGGAGGCCTGGCTGGC
Organism: Pseudomonas sp. S2_H10; assembly: GCF_054668285.1. NCBI lineage: Bacteria > Pseudomonadati > Pseudomonadota > Gammaproteobacteria > Pseudomonadales > Pseudomonadaceae > Pseudomonas > Pseudomonas sp. S2_H10. The sequence goes on along the minus strand of NZ_CP162754.1, from coordinate 861,599 downwards.
CCGGCCACGATTGGCCTGCAGGTTGGCCTGGGACGGCGAGCGTGCACCGGCGAACGCATTGTTGCGGGCACTGCCGGCACTGCCGGCACTGGCGGCCGGCCGTTTGTTCGTCGCCTGTCGTGTCTGCGCCTGACCCTCTCTGCGCTGATTCAGCTGAGCGCTCTGGTTCCTGGGTTCCTGACGGGCCTGGTTCCTCGGCTGCTGATTCTCCCGGGTGTTTCTGGCCGTGCCCTGGCTTCGGTCGGCGGCCCTCGGTCTGTCGGCACCGGCCTGCGAGCGATTGGCCCCCGCGTTTGCGGACTGGAGCTTGCGCGTTTGATCGCGGGCTTCGAGGTTGCTGGTGGCGGGTCGTTCGATGCCGTGCCGGTCCATCGAGCTGCGGGCGTTTTCACGTGCCCGGGCGCGCTGGGCGTTGTCTCCGCGATAGGCTTCGCGCTGGTTGGCGCCGTTCAGTTGCCGGCCGTACTGCGCACGGCTCGCATTGTCCCGATAGGGCACGCCATTGCGATGCACCGGGTTGTGCTGCCATTTGTTGTTATTGATCCGGTTGTTGGCATTGATGTTGTTGTAGCGATTGACGTCGATGTCGATGTCGTTGTTGCCCCAGTCACATTCCCCCCACAACGATCCCACGATCGCCACGCCGGCGCCGAACGCCAGTCCGGCCATCAGCGCCTGGCCAGGGTAGTAGGCCGGTGGCGGTGGATAGTACGCGGGCGGCGACGCCGGGTAGGGCCAGGTGCCGTAGGTTGTAGTCGGGTTGTACGTGGGGACGTACACCACCTGCGGATCGGCAGGCTGAATGATGATGGTGGAAGTGCTGGCGGCAGGGGCAGGCTCCGCAGCGGGAGCTGAAGTCGTGGCCGCGGGAGCGGGTGCAGGGGCGGGTGCGGCAACGTTCTGAATCGTCACGTTCTGATATTGGTTGCTCTGCAGGTTGCCGGCGGCCTGTGCCTGGCGACGCAAGCGTTGCGCGCTTTCCATGACATCGTCGGGTTGCGCCAGGAAGGCATCACCCAGGCGTTGCACCCACACCGGATCCTGCCCCAGGGTTGCCAGCACCTGCGGGAAGGCCACCAGCGCTTGCACGCTCGGGTCCCAGGGCTGGTTCGCCACCTGTTTGACCGCGTCGTCACCCTTGGCGTCCGGGTGCGCCTTGGACCAGCTGACCGCCTCGCCGACTTCCCCCGGGTAGGTGGTGGCCATCAGTACCTGTGCAAACAGTGGGTCCGGGTAAAGGGCGATGGGCGCGAGCATCTGGTCCAGCTGTTCCTGGGTGAACACCGGATCCTTGGCCACCGGGGCGACGGGCGCGGTATTGTCCGCCGTTGCCTGGGCCGGAACGGCGGGTGTGGCAGCGCTTTCATTCGCAGCCAGTGCCAGGCTGGAAGATCCGCTCAACAAGAGTACGGCCGACAGCGCATACAGTAATGGAATGTGCATTGCACCCCCCACGTGGTCAGGCAGGCTTGAAATGAATGGAGCAATCCCTTGCAGTGAAAGCCGACTTTGCAAGCCACAGAGCCCGGCCTCGACACCGCTTCCTAATGGTAGCAGCAGATTTCAAAGACCCCGTCCGGCTTTGAAAGGGTGTGATGCCGGTCCTGTTTCCGATCAAGGTGCACTGGCATCGCTTTCGTGTTCTTCGGCAAATGCCATGAAGACGTCGAGGTCCAGCACATCCAGCTTGATCCGCGAGATGAACGCGGAGAACGCCAGGTTGGCGGCCAGCAGGCGCAGGTCAGAGGCCCAGGCCGGCAGGTAGGTGGGGCCCTTGAGCCAGCCGGACTCGAACAGCGGCGCCAGGCGCACGGTGTCCGCCAGGCTGAGGCGCCCGGCAAACAAATGCCCGACCAGTTCCGGCCGATTATCGCGGATCGCTATGCGCAGCAAGGTGTGGACGCCGAGCAGACCGGTCAGGTAGGCGGCATCCTTGGTGAACGCCGAACCACCGCGCAGGTCGGCGCCGCGGAACACCCGTTGGGTTGAGCGGAAGGACTCTTCCTGTGTCTGCCCGGCCGCCAGGAAACCTTCGAACACCTGGATGAAGTCGGCGCCCTCCAGCGCCTGCTGGACGGCGAGCACGCGCAGGGCCAGGCGACGCAGGCGGTTGATGTCCATGCTGCCGGTGAACAGCTCGGCCAGGGTGGCAATGCCTTCCTGGGTCTGGGTGGTGCGGGGTGCGCCCAGGCCCAGGCTCATGAGGTTGGGCTGCCGTGCGCCGTTCTGTGCGGTGGCGACGTGCACGAAGGCTTCGTGTTGCAGCAGCTGGTTTTTGTCCAGCTCCGTGAACAGCGCGCTGGCCCGCAGGCGAATGCGGCTCGAACCGGCGATGGCCTTGGCGGCCAGGTTCGGATCGAGCACGACGGTGATCTGGCCGACGCCGAAGAAGCGGTCCAGTTCCGGTTGAATCCAGGCGGCGAAGGCCTTGGCCGGAATCTCCGCCGGGCTCGGTGGAATCCGCGCGCCGCCGAGCAGGGCGTCGGTGGTATCGAGGAAGAAACGCGCGGCGTCGAGCATGCTCAGTTGCAAGCGCGTGTAGTAGAAGTCCGGGCGCCGGTACAGCGCGGATGAATACTGGGTAAAGGCCGGCGTGCCAATGGCCCCGAGCATGTGCCCGGCGGTGGCATAGCTGCGCGCGGTCATGGCGAGGTAATTCCCGGCCGGATGCCCCACATCGCACTGGCTGATGAAGCTTTCCAGGGCGGCGATGTCGGCGCTGTGGTCGCGGGGCTGCAACTGGACCCTGGGCAGTTCGGCACGCCCGCCGCGCCATTTCGCCAGGAAGTCTTCCTCGACGCCATCCGGCCAGGACAGGGCATCGAGCACGCGGATCTTGCGGGTCAGGCCGGGCAGGGCGGCATCGAGTTCGGACAGGGCGGCGCTCATGGACAGTTCCTTGAGGGACGAAGTGACGTTATAAAAGCGTAGTCGCCGCGCGCGGTCATGTGGGGTGCTGGCGAGCCGCTCGGGCGAAGTCGATGAATGCCTGTCGACCTGCCGTCAGGCGCAGGTCTGAAGCGGCTGGATTTAACGAGTTGCGCAGGTTTTTACTCCATCACCGGCGCCGGCTCTTCATTGGCCTGGGTTTTTGGCGGTTTGATAATCAGCAACAACGGCATGACCGCCAGCGACAACAGCATCAGCAGCTTGAAGTCGTTCACGTAGGCGATCCAGCTGGCCTGCACGTTGACCATTGCGTCCAGGGCGGCGCGGCCGGAGGCGGCCATCGGGTCGAGGTAACTCTTGATCAGCCCTGCGTCGAAGGCGCGGTTGAAGGGCGTGATGTAGGCGCCGATCTGCTCGTGGTTGGCCTGGATGTTCTGGGTCAGCAGCACGGTGACGATGGAGATGCCGACGCTGGAACCGACATTGCGCGAGAGGCTGTAAAGCCCGGTGCCTTCGGCGCGCAAGGAAGCCGGCAGGGTGGCGAAGGCCACCGTGGTCAGCGGCACGAACAGCATGCCCAGGCTGGTGCCCTGGATGAAACCGACCCAGATGACGGTTTGCATCGATACATCCGGCGTCCAGCCGGTCATCAGCCCCATCGACAGCGCTGACAGTCCCAGGCCCGTCAGCAGCAACAGGCGGGTATCGACTTTGCCCAACAGGCGCCCGGCGAGGAACATGGTCAGCATCGTGCCCAGGCCACGTGGGCCCATCACCATGCCGGCGGTCAGCACCGGGTAGCCCATCAGGGTTTGCAGGTAGGGCGTCATCAGCGCCAGTGAGGCCAGGTAGGTGATGCCGACGATAAAAATGAAGATGACGCTGATCGAAAAATTACGGTCCTTGAACAGCTGCGGGCTGATGAAGGGCGTGTCGGTGGTGAAGGTGTGGACCAGGAACACATACAGGGCGACAGCGGCCACTATCGCTTCGACGAGGATTTCACCGGAAGAGAACCAGCCCAGTTGTTCGCCCCGATCCAGAAACAGTTGCAGGGCCATGATCGCCACGCTCAGCGAGCCGAAGCCGAGCCAGTCCAGGCGGCTCGAGGTGTCGGTGGTGGTTTCGCTGACGTAATAGACGATCCCGGCCAGCGCCAGCAAACCAATGGGCAAGTTGATGAAGAACACCCAGCGCCAGCTGAAATTGTCCGTCAGCCAGCCGCCGAGCATCGGCCCCAACACCGGGCCGACCATGACCGACACGCCGAACAGCGCCATGGCCGAGCCGCGTTCCTTGAGGCTGTAGATGTCCAGCAGAATGCCCTGGGACAGCGGCACCAGCGCCGCGCCCGCCAGGCCCTGGAGCAGGCGGGCGAGGATGATTTCTTCCAGCGACTGCGCCAGCCCGCAAAGGATCGACGAGACCACAAAACCGACAATCGCCCACAGCAGCACGCGTTTGCGCCCGAAGCGCCGGGCCAGGAAGGCCGACGGCGGCGTCATGATCGCCGCGGCGACGATGTAGGACGTCAGCACCCAGTTGATCTGGTCGGAACTGGCCGAGATGCTGCCTTGCATGTAGGGCAGAGCGACGTTGGCGATGGTGGTGTCGAGCGCCTGCATGATCACCGCCAGCACCACGCAAGCGGTGATCATGCCGCGATGGGCCACCGCTTCGCTCGGTGCCTCGCTACTCATGGGGGGCGGCCTTGCTCGCCAGCAGGCCCGAGAACATAGGTGGCAGGCCACGGGCCGAGCCGGTGTCGATTTCGGCCTGCACACTCATGCCGGTGCGCAGCGGCGGTTTTTCCCCGGCATCATCGATGCTGATGCGCACCGGAATCCGTTGCACGACCTTGACCCAGTTACCCGTGGTGTTTTGCGCGGGCAACAACGAGAAGCTCGAACCCGACGCCGGGCTGATGCTGTCGACGGTGCCGTGCCACTGCACGCCGGGGTAACTGTCGACGCTGATCGCGACCGGTTGGCCGGGTTTCATGTGGGTCAGTTCGGTTTCCTTGGGGGACGCCGCCACCCACAGGTGATCGGCCGACACCAGGCTGATACCCGATTGCGGTGGTTGCAGGTAGGCGCCGACCTGCAGCGAATCGACGTTGGTCACGACGCCGTCGAACGAAGCCCTGACCACCGAGTTGTCGAGGTTGCGCTGCGCCTCGTCGACGGCAGCCTGGGCGATCAGGTACGTGGATTGACGTTCGACCGGGGTCTCGATGTTTCCGCCCAGTTGCGCCAGCACCATCTGCGCGGTAGCCCTGGCCACGGTGATTTTTTGCCGGGTGCTGTCCAGCGCGTGCTTGGCATCGTCGTAGTTGGTCCTGGACACCGCCGAGACGCTGAGCAGGGTTTGCTGGCGCTGGAAGCTGGCCTGGTAGTAGGCGAGGTCGATTTGCGCCTGGTCGATTTCGGCCAGCGCTTGCTTGTAATTGGCCTGGAGATTGAGGATCTGGTTGCGCACGTTGCTCAGCTGCGCCCTGGTACTGGCCAACGCAATCTCGAAGGGCTCCGTCTTCAACGTGAACAGGACTTGACCCTTGACCACCCGCTGGTTGTCCTTGACATCGATCGAGGCGACCAGGCCCGAGACATCGGTGGAGACGCCGACACGATCGGCCTGTATGTAGGCATTGTCGGTGGAAATGATCTGCCCGCCGGTGACATACAAATAGCCGCCGAGCACCAACGCGATCGGTAGCAAGGCAAAGAGCGTGGTACGCACGAACTGACGTCTCTCAAGCATGACGATGCTCCTGTTCTTCAACGGGAAGACTGCAGGCTTCGATCAGGTTGGACCTCATGCGCTTCATCATCTGCAACAGCAGTTGTTCCTCCTCGGCAGAGAATCCGCACGTGGCTTCCTGGCGGGTCGTTCGGCCCATGTCTCGCATCAGTTGCAGCAGTGGGTGGGCCTGCTCCGTCAGGAACAGCAGGGACAGGCGTCGATCCGTGGGATGACTGCGACGCTCGATCAATCCGCGTTCGGCCATCTTGTCCAGCAGGCGCACGAGAGTGATCGACTCCAGTTCCAGTAAATCCGCGAGGCCCTTCTGATGAATGCCCTCGTTGGTCGACAACATGGCCAGCACTTGCCACTGCGAGCGAGTGAGGCCGACATGCCGCGCGCGTTGCTCGAACCGCTTGCGCATCAGCCGGGCGCTGTCGTGCAGGGCAAAACCAAGGGTCAATGGGTCGGTCATGGTGATATCTGCTGCTGGAGAGTTAGCTCATCATAGTTGAGCTTGTAATTAGTCAGCTATCTATATTTGCGGAATAATTGAGGTGAATCGATTCTCTGGACGCGGCCCGCCGCCATCGCTGGCAAGTCAGCTCCCACAGGATTGGCGGGTATACAAAAATTCTGTGAACAACCGCAATTACTGTGGGAGCTGGCTTGCCAGCGATGAGGCCCTCACATTCAACATCAATGTCGCCCGACACACCGCCATCGCTGGCAAGCCAGCTCCCACAGGATTGGCGGGTATACAAAAATTCTGTGAACAACCGCAATTACTGTAGGAGCTGGCTTGCCAGCGATGAGGCCCTCACATTCAACATCAATGTTGCCTGTCATTCCGCCATCGCTGGCAAGCCAGCTCCTACAGGATTGGCGGGTATACAAAAATTCTGTGAACAACCGCAATTACTGTGGGAGCTGGCTTGCCAGCGATGAGGCCCTCACATTCAACATCACTGTCGCCCGACACACCGCCATCGCTGGCAAGCCAGCTCCCACAGGATTGGCGGGTATACAAAAATTCTGTGAACAACCGCAATTACTGTGGGAGCTGGCTTGCCAGCGATGAGGCCCTCACATTCAACATCAATGTCGCCTGACACTCCGCCTTCGTCGGCAAGCCAGTTTCTACACAGGCACTATGCCTGCGGCCGGTAAACCCGGTCTCAGAGCAGGCTCCACGACACTCCGACGTACATCGCCATGCCTTCGCCAGGCGTGGAGCGTGCTGCGTCCAGCCCTTTGTCGTCGTAGCCAGGCGTGACGGTGGCGGCATAGTGTTTGTCGGTCAGGTTGCGCAGGTCCAGCCAGGTCTGCCAGTCGCCCTTGGGTGCGTTGTAGCCCAGGGTCGCGCCGAATATGGCGTAGGGATCGGCGTAGTAGCTGTTGGCATAATCGACCGCCACTTTCGACGTCCACTGCGTGTTGACGGCGGCGAAGAAGCCTTGCGGCCAGTCGTAACGCAGTTCGCCCTGGTAGTAATGCATCGGCAGGCCGGGCAGGCGGTTGTCGCCGAAGCGCTCATCGTCGCGGTAGTGGAAGTCACTGAAGGTATAGCTCTGGCGCAGGCTCAACTGGCCGCCATCGCCCGGCGACCATAGGGGGCTGAGCAGGCTGGCTTCAACGCCCTGGTGCACGGTGGGGCTGGCATTGAGTTCGTAGGGCGTGGTGGCGTTGGCGTCCGGCAGCACCGAAAGCAATTCATGGTGCACCTGGGCGTAGTACCAGGCCAGGCTCCATTGCCCCAGCGTGCTGTCACCGCGGCCACCGATTTCCAGGGTGGTGGCGGTCTGGTTTTGCAGCTTGACCGGATCGCGCTGGGCGCCCGTGGCAGGGCCGCTGCCTGCGGGGAAACGAATGTTGGAGCTATAGATCAGCGACCACGGATGCGGTGCCTCGACCGAACGGCTGAGATTGCCGAACAGTTGCAGGTCGGGTGTCAGTTGGTAGCGCAGGCCCACGCGCGGAGCGTAGTCCCAGTCGTTGAGGCTGGTCTTGCCGCCTTCTTGCGGGTAGGTCACGTCACTTTCACGACGTGTATAGATGGCGGCCAGGCCCGTGGTCAGCCACAGGTCGTCGGCGATTTCCAGGTCGTTGCCCGCGTGCAGGACCGTGTCCGAGCCCTGGTAGGTGAAGTTGCGCATCAGCGTACCCGGTGCGTAACCGGCAGTGTTGCCGGTGGGGATGCGCACGAACTCGCTGGCGCCGGCATTGGGCAGATGTTTGGTCGTTCGCAGGCCCACGATGCTTTGGCTTTGCAGTCCCCAGAGCGTGTCGCGACGCTTGTAGTCGAACGTACCGCTGACATCCGTGTACGCCACCTTCAGGCGGTTGGGCCCCTCACGCAAGTCCATGGGGTAGTCGTGGTAGACGAGGCCGGTCTGGATGCTCGAATCGTCATCGATGTACCAGGTGGTCTTGTTGCCGATAAAGGTGCTGCCGGGCTCGTCGCGACGGTCGTCCCGCGCCACGTAGGCCGGGTTGGCCGCCCGTGGGTCGTGCTCGATGGAGTGCTTGGTCACCCGTCCCGCGAGGTCGTTGTCGGTCTGACGGTGGCGCAGGTAGAAGCGTGTTTCCAGGTTTGGATTGAAGCGATAACCGAAGTTGGCGATCACGCCTTGGCTCTCGCTGGCCGTGTGGTCCTGGTAGCCGTTTGCGTTTGCGTCGGTCAAAGCCATGTAGTAATCGAAGTCGCCCAGCACCTGGCCGGAGCTGACCTGGCGTTGCTGGTAACCGTGGCTGCCGGTCGCATAGCGCACTTGCAGCTTCGGCGCGTCGTAGCCGGTGTGGCTGACGTAATCGATGGCCCCGCCCAGGGCCAGGGCACCCCGGTCGAAACCGTTGGCGCCGCGCAGCACTTCCACATGGTCGAGCCACAGCGGCTCCAGCAACTCATAGGGCGTACCGCCCGGGCCGGTCAGCGGCAGGCCGTCGAGCAGGGTGTACAGCCCCGAGGCATGGGCGCCCGGGGCGCGGTTGATGCCCGATCCGCGGATCGAAACCTTCACCCCTTCGTTGCCCGCCGACTGGGCATAGATCCCCGGCTGGTAGGCCAGCACATCCTGATTGCTGGCCACGCGCCCCTGCAACGGGCGGCGCATGTCGACCACGTTGGTGCCGCCGGGCACCTGGTCCAGCCGGGCCCTGGCGTCCTCGATCGTGCGGTCTTCGTCGCTCGGGTCCTCGGCCCCGATCAGCACTTGCCCGAGCTCCAGACCCTGAGCCTCGGTCATGGCCGGACAAACCAGGGCCAGGCCCAGCAGCGCGGCGGGCAATGAATTAGGCGAGGGCATCGGGGAAACTCCAGGCGTGCAGGGAATGGGCAATGAACAGTGCGACGCAAGGATGAACGAAGGGAGCACATGGAAATTTTGTTTTTTGCCCACCGGATATTTCCGGTGGCGTTGACGTCACTGCAAAACCCGGGGGCGTAGCCGGACTGATGCCGTGGCCGATTCGCGCTGATTGCTGCCTGCCGGCAAGCCGAAAAAACTACCCCTTCGCCGCGCAGACAATCACCTCGACCAGCAGGCCCGGATCGGCGAGTTTCGCCTCGCCGCAGGCACGGGCCGGCGCATGCCCCGCCGGAACCCAGGTATCCCAAACGGCGTTCATCGCGGCAAAGTCCGCCATGTCGGCCAGCCAGATGGTGGTCTGCAGCAGGTGTTGCCTGGACGAGCCGGCCTGCTCGAGCAAGGCATCCACCCGCGCCAGTGCGTCGCGGGTCTGATCGGCAACGTCGTGATGGGGTTCTCCCACTTGCCCGGCCAGATACACGGTATCGCCGTGGATGACGATCTGGCTCATGCGCTGCTTGGTCTGTTTGCGCTCGATGGTTTGCATCCTTGTTTCTCCTGTCAAAAGGCGTTGTTCAGAAGCGTTGTACGGAAAAACTGTCCAGCCATGACGGGGCCTTGCCGGCGATGCAGTCGGCGACCAACTGGCCGGTGGCTCCGGCCAGGGTCAAGCCCAGGTGCTGATGGCCGAAGGCGTAGATCAACCGCGGTTCGTTCGGCGATGGGCCGACGACCGGCAACGAGTCGGGCAGCGAAGGACGAAATCCCAGCCACTTGCGCGAGACCGGTTGGGTCAGGCCCATGACCCGGCGTACGTGTCGCTCCAGGTAGTCGAAGCGCTGCGGATTGGCCGGGTCGTTGATCGAGCCAAGTTCCACCGTGCCCGCGACTCTCAGGCGACCCGCCATGGGCGTCATGTAGAAGGCACTTTCCACCGGGCAGCAGGGGCGGTTGAGCAGGGTGTCTTGCAGGTCGAATTCAATGTGGTAGCCGCGCTCGGTATCCAGTGGAATGTGATCGCCTACCTGCCGCGCGAGTGCTGCGGACCAGGCGCCGCCACACAGCACGACGCGGTCGGCTCGCCAGCTGTTGCCTTCGGCACTGTTCAGGTACAGGCCGTCATTCTTGCGTTGTAACTGGGTGATGGTCGCCTGATGCAATGCGCCTTCAGCGATCAGCGGCGCGGCCAACGCTTCGATGAAAGCGCGCGGGTCATCCATGTGCGATGACTCGGGAAACAGGATGCCGCCGACGGCTTTGCCTGCCAACGCAGGCTCCAGTTGCTCGATGTCCGCCGCGCTCAGCACTTGCTGGGCAATGCCCAGGGAGCGGCGCAATTCGATGGCCGATTGCGCGCCGGCCAAACCTTGCCCGGTGCCGTAGGCGTAGATGCAACCGTTGTGGCGCAAATGCTGATCGGCCAGCGGAGCGTCGGCCAGCAGCGGCGCATAACCGCTGTAGGTGTGCTGGAGAATCCTGCTCAGGGCCAGGGTGTTGGCCTCACAACGCGAAGTGCGACATTCATTGAGAAACCGCAGTAGCCACGGCATCAACCTTGGCAGCCGTGCCCAGTTGATGACGAAGGGCGATTCCCTGGAAAACAGCAGTGACGGAATCGCCTTCAGCAGCGACGGCTGGGCAATGGGCATCACGCCGTACGGTGCCAGAGTGCCGGCATTGCCGTAGGACGCGCCACTGGCAATCGCATCGCGCTCCAACAACAAGACCTGGTAACCCTGGCGGCGTAGCCAGAGTGCGGTGGCAACGCCGACAACGCCGGCACCGATAACGGCAATTTCGCAATGAACGGGTTGTGTCATGTCCTCAGATCCGGTTGTGCATATGGAGGTGACCCTGACGCGCCAATTGGCTGATGATGGTCAAGGCTTTGATCAACTGCTCGCGTGACAGGGCAGCGGAGATATTGATTCGTACGGCTTGCGGCGAGAGTTCCGGACGCAAGGTGAAGGCGCCACCGGCAAGCAGCACCACACCGCGGTCCTGACACAGGCGGGCGAAACGCGAGCCGGTCCAGGGTTCCGGCAGCACCAGCCAGGCGTGGGTGCCGGTGGCGCTGTGCTGGAACTCCAGGCCTTCAAGGTGCGTGGCCAGCAGCGCCTGGCGGATGCGCAGTTCTTCGCGCTGTTCCGAGACCAGTTGCTCGGCATGACCGTCCTCGATCAACCGGGCGGCAATCAGCGCCGTCAGTGGCGAGGTGCTCCAACAGTCGATGCGCTGCATGGCAGCGATGTCTTGCACCAAGGGTTGCGGGGCCATGACAAAACCCATGCGCAGACCCGGTGCGATGCATTTGGACAGGGCCGAGATATAGATCGTGCGCTCCGGCATCAGCGCGGCGAAAGGCGGCGGCGACTTGTCCAGCAGGGGACGATAGACGTCGTCTTCGATGACCAGCAGGCGGGTTTCGCGAATGACCGTCGCCAGCTCTTTACGGCGCTCGGCATCGAGGGTGATGGCGGTCGGGTTATGGATCGACGGCACCAGAAACAACAGACGTGGCTGGTGTTCGGCGCAGGCCTGGCGCAGGGCTCGTGGAGACATGCCTCGCTCATCGGCATCGACGCCGACAAGGATCAGGCCCAACGAGCGGCATAACGCATTGATGCCTTGATAGGTGACGCTGTCGGCCAGCACGGTATCGCCGCTGTTGGTCAAGCTGCGCAAGGTGCTGGCGATCCCGTGCTGGGCGCCTTCGCAGATCAGCATCTGCGAGGCCTGGGCATCGACACCGGTGTGGCGTAGCCATTGCGCTGCAGCTTCACGAGCCCAAAGCGGACCTTCGGACGGGTGATAGTCCTTCATGTCCACAAAGCGCGGATCACTGGCAAGGCGCGGCAACAGCTGCGCCAACACCCGATTGAAGCCATGGGTGGCGGGGCGGTTGACGCTCAGGTCGACGGTGCCCGGGTCATTACTGGGGGCCGACTGAAACTGCGCCGCCGGATGCCGAGGCTGTGCGACTTGGGTACCGCGTCCCGGACGACTTTCCACCAGGCCTTTTTGCTGCAGCACCGCCATGGCTTTGGTCACCGTGGTGATGTTCACCCCCAGTGCGCTGGCGAAATCGCGATGGGGTGGCAGACGTTCACCCGGCTTGAGCTTGCCGTTGCCAATCGCTTCGGCCAGTGATTCGGCCAGTTGGGCGTAAAGGGTTTCTGCCTTGTCACGTTGCAACGCCGCGCTGGCTTTGAGTTCGTCCAGCAGTTGTTCGAATTGACTCATGGTGCTTTATCCCTGCTTGTCATGCTTTAAGCCAGACAATAAGCAAATTTGTATTGCTTTTTATCCGATACAAAGCCCATTGACAAGCTAAAAAACCGTGATTAGTGTGTGAGTTGTAATGCTTGTCATGCAACACAATAAGAAAATGGCTGCCATGATCAGCCCAAACGGGTAAGCACATGACTTATGAAACATTCCAGCCGGGCTCAGCCTTGGCGACCCGACACCACCGACTCTTGTCCCTGATAGTGGGCGGCACAGAGTATCCGGTGAGTTGTACCCCACGCGCAAAGTTTTCGATGAATTTATCCGGTCGATCGACCCTATCCACCGCAGCGGAGGTCCTCCGATGAGCAACGCTCAGCCAAGCAAGACAAAACCCGGCCAACAACGCCTCAGCGGGGCCCTGCGTCAGCGCCATATCACCATGATCTCCCTGGGCGGGATCATTGGTGCCGGACTGTTTGTCGGCAGTAGCGCAACGATTCAGGCGATCGGGCCTGCCGCGTTTCTCAGTTATCTCGCTGCCGGCATTGTGGTGATGCTGGTCATGCGCATGCTCGGTGAAATGGCCGTGGCGTTGCCCGGCGTGGGTTCCTTTACCGAATACGCGCGGATCGGCCTGGGCAATTGGGTCGGGTTCACCAGTGGCTGGTTGTACTGGTATTTCTGGGTGATCGTGGTGGCGGTGGAAGCGGTGGTCGGCGCCAATATCCTCGAACAGTGGATACCGCTGCCGGCCTGGATGATCGGCCTGACCCTGCTGGCCGTCATGACCGCCATCAATTGCCTGTCGGTGAAATCCTATGGCGAGTTCGAGTACTGGTTCGCTTCATTGAAGGTTTTCGCAATCATCGTCTTCATCTTTGTCGTCGGTGCCTACCTGTTCGGGTTCGCGCCGAGCACCAGCGCTCTGCTGGGCAATCTGGTGAATGACCGCGGGTTCATGCCTTACGGCGTGAGTGCGATCCTGGCCGGCGTGCCGACGGTGATTTTCGCCGTCGGTGGCGCCGAGATCGCGACGATTGCCGCCGCCGAATCCGACGACCCTTCGAAGAACGTGGCGAACATGACTCGTTCGGTGATCTTCCGCGTCATCACCTTTTATGTCGGTTCGATATTCCTGATTGTCTGCGTGGTGCCGTGGGGCCAGATCGTCGCCGGTCATTCACCGTTCGTTGCGGCGCTGGAGGTCATGCGCATTCCGGGTGCGGCAATGATCATGCAAGCGGTGGTGCTGGTGGCCGTGCTGTCGGCGCTGAACTCAGGTTTGTATGTGTCTTCGCGGATTCTGTTCGGCCTCAGTCAGCGCGGTGACGCGCCCGCGAAACTGTCGGTGCTGACCGGGCGCAAAGTGCCCCGGGCCGCCGTACTGCTCAGCAGTGTGATCGGCTACATCGCCATCATGGCAGCGATCATTTCTCCTGAAGGCGTGTTCCTGTTCCTGGTCAACGCGTCGGGTGCGGTGATGCTGTTTGTGTACCTGGCGGTGGCGTTGGCGCAGATCAGGGTGCGTCGTCAGGTGGAGGCTGCGGCACCGGCGCGGCTGACCCTCAGGATGTGGCTGTTTCCGTGGCTCTCCTATGCTGTGGTGGCAGTGATTGCGGGTGTTTTGGTGGCCATGGCGTTTCAGGAATCCTTGCGTACGCAGTTCCTGGCCAGCCTCGTCAGCCTCGGTGTTGTGTCCGCTGCCTATCTGATACTCAAGCGCCGACGCACGCAGGCCAACAAGCCGCCTGTCAATGCCATCGACATCCTCGCGGGACTGCCGGCACGGTCATGAATCACAGGGACATCGAGCCACGGACGGTGGTTGAGTTGTAAAGCTTGTACCGGTCAAAACAATAATATTTGCCTATAGGTGATCTATGTCCGACTTCAAGTTTGATACCCAGGGTTTTTCCCGCCGCGGGCTGCTCAAGGCCACGGGTTATGGTTCGCTGGCGGCGTTGGTGGGCGGCGCACTGGGGCCGATGTCTTGCGCTTTCGGGGCCGGTCAGCCGATCAAGACCGTGCGCCCCGGCTACCTGACGGCAGCGTGCCTGGGCGACATGCCCTTGGGCGCGCTGCGTGAAGGTGTGCCGGTCGGCACTGATCTGGAGTTGCTCAAGCTGATTGCCGACCGCCTCGAACTCAAGCTCGATGTACTGACCATGGGCTTCCCGGCGGTGGTTGAAGCGGTGAGATCGGGACGTGCCGACTGGTTCGGCGGCAACTTCGCCTGGAACCCGATGCGTTCGAAAATCCTGCTGCTGACTGACCCCGTGTTCTACACCGGTGCCTACGTGATCATGCGCGACAGCGAGCCGTTCGATACCTCGATCGCGGTCAACGATGTGAAGGGCCGTACCATCGGCGCCATCACCGGTTATTTCACCATCCCCGACATGAAGAAAATCGAGGGCGTGAAGGAGGTCAAGCTCTACGACAACACCGACTCCTGCCTGCGTGACGTGCGCGCCGGGCGCCTGGATTTTGCCGTACTGGATGCGCCGACCATCGACTACATGATCCTTCAGGACCCCAGCCTCAAGCTCAAGCAGATCCCCATGGCCTACGATGAGAAGTTCCCCAGCCTGACCGCCAAGTTCGAGGCGATCTGGGGGGTTCATCCGCAGAACCAGGACTTGTTCGATGGCGTGAACCAGGGGTTGCGCTGGTTGAAGGCAACGGATCAGATCAAGCCGGTCCTTGCCAGGTACGGTATCAAGAACCCGGACTATCTCGTGCCACCGGCCAAAAATCCGCGCATCGGCGTGGACCGCGACGAGAAGGGCAACCTCATCGGGCCATTCGAGCACCCACCGCGTGATTTCAGTCAGGCCTTTGCCTGAGTCGAGGACATAGTTCATGGCTGAATCAACCCCCCTGGTACGCATCGAGGGGCTGCACAAGTCCTTCGGTACCCTGGATGTTCTCAAAGGCATCGACCTCAATGTGCAGCAAGGCCAGAAGATCTCGCTGATCGGCCCCAGTGGCTCGGGCAAGACCACTTTGCTGCGCTGCGTCAACTATCTCGAAGAACCGACCCAAGGCAACATCTACATCGATGACAAGCTGATCGGCCAGCGTCTGGCGGGCACTCGAAAAGTGCCCATGAGCGACAAGGAGCTGGCGCGGATGCGCGCCGAAATCGGCATGGTGTTCCAGCGTTTCAATCTGTTCCCGCACCTCTCGGTACTGGAAAACATCATCCTCGGCCCGCTCAAGGTCCAACAGCGCAATCGCGCCGAAGCGGTGGAGCTGGCCGAGGACCTGCTGAACAAGGTCGGCATGTTCGCCAAGCGCGATGCATTTCCCGAGCAACTGTCGGGTGGGCAGCAGCAAAGGATCGCCATCGCCCGGGCGCTGGCGATGAAACCCAAGCTGATGCTGTTCGATGAGGCCACCTCGGCGCTGGACCCGGAGTTGGTCGGGGAAGTGCTGGGCGTCATGCGCAGGCTGGCGGAGGAGGGCATGACGATGATCATCGTGACCCACGAAATGCGTTTTGCCGAAAGCGTCTCCGATCAGGTGATCTTCATGGCCGACGGCAACATCGTCGAACAGGGACCGCCGCGGCAGATCTTCCGCGAGAGCCAGATCGAACGCACCCGCTCCTTCATTCGCGCCGTGCAGGAGCATTGATCGATGTTCGATACCACTGCGCTGAACAAAGCCATCGAGATGCTGCCGTACTTTTTGAACGTGCTGGGAATCGGTGCGCTGACCACCATCGGCTTGACCGCTGCTGCGTTTGCAGTGGCGGCACTGCTGGGTTTTTGCCTGGCGTTGATGCGACTTTCGCGCAGCCGCATCTTGAGCCTGATCGCCAGTCTGTACCTGGAGGTTTTCCGCAACATACCGATCCTGACTCAACTGTTCATTCTGTACTTCGGGTTGACCTATATCGGCATTACGTTGCCGGCAATTGGCGCGGCGATCATTGGTTTCGGCCTGAACGGTGCAGCCATTCTGTCGGAGGTTTTTCGCTCGAGCATCCGCACCATTGACCGTGGGCAAAGCGAAGCTGCGTTTTCCATTGGCATGACCCGGTCATTGGCGATGCGCATGATCGTGCTGCCGCAGGCGTTCAAGGTGGCGATTCCGGGGATGGCCAACTTTGCCATCGGGCTGCTCAAGGACACGTCCCTGGCGTCTGCGGCGGCGGTGCCGGAACTGACGTTCAAGGCGAAAATGCTGGTCAGCGAAACCTACCAGACCAACCTGATCTACTTCTTGCTGGCGACGATCTACCTGATCCTCAGCCTGGTGCTTTCCCACTGGGCGGCGCGCACCGAGCGCCGTCTCAAAGTCGTCAAGGAGAATTGATATGGGCTATGGCGAGTTGTGGGGCGCGACCCATGTCGAATTGCTGGCGGCCGCCTGGGCCACGCTTCAGTTGGCGTTCGGGGCGTTGGTCATCGGCTTGATCGTCGGTTTGCTGGTGGCGCTGGCACGACTGTCCGGTAACCGGGCAATGAGGCGTGCGGCGCTCTACTACATCGAGCTGTTTCGTGGCACTCCAGCATTGGTGCAGTTGTTCATCGTCTATTTCAGCCTCACCGAAATCGGCGTTCATTTCAGCTCGTTCCAGGCCGCCATGATCGGCCTGGGGCTGAACGCTGCGGCATACCTGGCAGAGATTTACCGTGCAGGGTTGGAGGCTGTGCCCAAAGGGCAGGTGGAAGCGGCGAAAGCGATCGGCATGGCACGCCACAACGTGCTGCGTTGGGTCGTGTTGCCCCAGGCCATCCGTATCGTGCTGGCGCCGATTGGCAACGTCGCGATCTCGTTGTTGAAAGATACCTCGGTGGCGTCACTGATCGCCGCGCCAGACCTGATGCTGCGGGCGCAGGATTTGAGCTCGGTGTATTTCATGCCGCTGGAAATCTACATCCTGGTTGGCGCGATCTACTTTGCACTGTGTTATCCGCTTTCACTTGCCGTGCGCATGCTTGAACGCAGAACCAGGCATTGATTCTACATTGTGCGGCCAGCCGCAGCTTGTCGAGTTCGGCGACCAGATAGCTGTAGAGGTCCGGAAAGAACGCTAGAGATCACCATCGGTGGCCGCTTTCGGCTCAATAGCGTCGGCAGACGCCGGTGTCTGGCAACACTCGATCCGGACATCGTCATCATGGAGCCTGCCAGATGCCAGAACCGCCAGTTAAAGTATAAAGTCCGCCGTGGTCGCGCTGTTGAGTCCGACTATCTGGATGGCGAATTCGGCGGCGCTGTCGGCATCGGTATTGCCGTAGAGCACGCCCCCAGAAAGCTTCAACTGGCCGGCCGCACTGAAGGCTGCGGTACTGCCGATGATCGAGGTGAAGGCTTCATTGGTGGCCGTCGCCGTGATGGCATCGAGCGTCGACAGATCGATCTTGTCGGCTCCCTGGACGAAGTCGCTGATGATGTCCCAGGTGGAGCTGGTCAGCCCCGTTTCAGCGACGGCGTTGAAGTCGAAGATGTCGTTGCCGGCGCCGCCGGTGAGAACATCCTTGCCCATCCCGCCGATCAGGATGTCATTGCCGGCGCCGCCGTTCAGCTGGTTGGCGGCGGCGCTGCCCGTGAGGGTGTCGTTGTAGTTGGAGCCCGTGAGGTTTTCCATGCCCAGCAGGGTGTCCGAGCCTGAGCCGCCGGTGGCCTGGGCCGTGGTCACGGCCAGGCTGGCGGTGACGGCGCTGCCGGCATAGAGGTAGGAGGCGGTGTCGACGCCGGTGCTGCCATTGAGCACGTTGTTGCCGGCGCCGGCATAGAGGGTGTTGTTGAGGCTGTTGCCTGACAAGGCGGCGGCCCCGGTGGCGAGGACCCGACCGTATTCGACATTGGCGCCGAGGGTGTAGGCGCCGAGAGAACTGTAGACCGTGTCGCTGCCGCCGGTGCCGGCCGTGGCATTGGTTTCGATAACGACGTCGCCCGCGTTGTCGACGTAGTAGAGGTCGGAGCCATCACCGCCTGTCATCCTGTCAACGCCTGCGCCGCCATCCAGAACGTCATTGCCCGCCCCCCCGTCGAGGGTATCGTTACCGCTGCCACCGTTCAGAAAGTTGGCCGCGGCGTTGCCCGTGAGCGTGTCGTTGTAGTTGGAGCCGGTGAGGTTTTCGATGGCGATCAGGGTGTCTGAGCCCGAGCCGCCGGTGGCCTGGGCCGTGGTCACGGCGAGGCTGACGCTGACGGCACTGCCGGCATAGAGCCAGGACGCCGTATCGACGCCGGTGCCGCCATCGAGGACGTTGTTGCCGGTCCCGTCGTAGAGGGTGTTGTTGAGGCCGTTGCCCGTGAGGGCGGCGACCCCGGTGGCGAGGATGCGACCGTTCTCGACATTGTCGCCGAGGGTGTAGGCGCCGAGAGCGCTGTAGACCGTGTCGCTGCCGCCGCTGCTGGCCGTGGCATTGGTTTCAACCACGGCGTCGCTGGCGTTGTCGACGTAGAAAATGTCGGAGCCATCGCCGCCGGTCATGCCGTCGGCGCCAGTGCCGCCATTCAAGATGTCATTGCCCGCACCACCGGCGAGCGTATCGTTTCCGGCACCACCGCTCAGCAGGTTGGCGGCGGCGTTGCCCGTGAGCGTGTCGTCGTAGCTGGAACCAGTGAGGTTTTCGATAGCGATCAGGGTGTCGGCGCCCGAGCCGCCGGTGGCCTGGGCCGTGGTCACGGCCAGGCTGGCGGTGATTGCGCTGGCGGCATAGATGTAGGAGGCGGTGTCGACGCCGGTACCACCATTGAGGACGTTGTTGCCGACCCCGGCATAGAGGGTGTTGTCGAGGCCGTTACCCGTCAGGCCGGCGATCCCGGTGGCGAGGACGCGCCCGTTCTCGACGTTGGCACCGAGGGTGTAGGCGTTGAGAAAGCTGTAGACCGTGTCGCTGCCGCCGGTGCTGGCCGTGGCATTGGTTTCAACCACGACGTCAGCCGCGTTGTCGACGTAGTAGATGTCGGAACCATCATCCCCCGTCATCCTGTCGACGCCTGCGCCGCCATTCAAAAAGTCATTGCCGGCACCGCCGTAGAGGTGATTGGTGGCGGCGTTGCCGGTCAGTGTGTTGGCGAGATCGTTACCGGTGCCTGTGAGCGCTGCGCTGCCCGTGAGGGTCAGGTTCTCCTGGTAGTTGCCGAGGGTGCGGCTGACGCTGGAAACGACGGTGTCGACGCCGCCGGCGGCGGAGGTTTCGCTGACCACGTCGCTGGCATGGTCGACGTAGTAGATGTCATTGCCCAGGCCGCCGATCATCACATCGGCGCCGGCACCGCCATTGAGCGTGTTGGCGGCAGCGTTACCGGTCAGCGTGTTGGCGAGGCCGTTACCGGTGCCATTGATCGCCGAAGTTCCGGTAAGCGTCAGGTTCTCCAGGTTGGCCCCCAGCACCCAGCTCACCGCCGACTTGACCGTGTCAGTGCCGGCACCCAGCTCTTCACGAAGTTGAATCAGGCTGTCGCCCACTGCATAAGTATCATTGCCAGCGCCCCCGGCCAGCAGCATGTTGCCCTGACCGTTCAGCGTGTCATCAGCGCTCCCGCCAGTGACCTCCAGCCGTACCGCGGTGCCATCGGCACTGAAGCGCTGGACATGGACACCGTCATTGACATGACTGGACTGTCCTTGAGACACCCAAGTCACCGCCCAGCCGCCGTCTTCCAGAGACGTGACCTTGGCGACAACCTGATAGCCGTCGGTGGTGGTGTTGACCAGCGTTTCGCCACCGACGGTTTGGCCCGCGGCATTGTAGCGCTGGGCATAGATAGCCATATCGCTGCCATCCTGCGCGCCGCCCGCTTCCCAGGTCACCACCCAGCCGCCATCAGCCAATGCCGTTACATCGGAGAAACTCTGAGACTGAGTGGCATAGTCAGGGCTGTTTATGACGTGGGTTTCACCGCCGACCGCCTGACCATTGGCGTTATAGCGCTGGAAGTAGATATCGCTACCATTGGCAGCTACGCTGAAGGATGACCAGCTCACCAGCCAGCCACCATCGTTCAAGGCCGTGACCGCAGGAAAGTACTGGTCATTCAGCGTATTGGTGTTTACCTGAGTTTCGCTGCCTACCCTGTTACCTGTTGCATCGTAACGCTGGGCATAAATATCGAAGAGGTTGTCGCCCGGGTGAGTCGCATGCCAGGTCACCAGCCAGCCACCGTCCTTCAGGGCCGTCACGTCAGAGCTGCCGTGTACGATCTGATTATCCCCAGTCGTCGTGTTGACCTGGGTTTCCCCCCCCCCACAGCCGTGCCCGCTGCGTTATAGCGTTGGGACTCGATCGTGAAGTTATTGCCAGCGACGTCCCGGGACATCCATACCACCAGCCAACCACCGTCATTCAGTGCTGTAACAGCCGGGCTGTCCTGGCTTTCAACCGTGTGGGTATTGACGCGCCATTCATCGCCCATGGGATCACCAGCCGCGCTGAACCGCCGGGCATAGATGTCACCACTCCCCCCAGTGTAGAACCAGGTAACCACCCAGCCACCGTCAGCCAGCCCGGCGACATCGGAATTTTGCTGAGCGTATAGCGAATTCAAAGGCGCGACAGTAATCTCATCGCCCAGCTTCTCGCCTGCTGCACTGTAACGTTGGATTAAAATATCGCCCGAATCAGAGGACTGCATGGACACCAGCCACCCACCGTCGGCCAGTCCGGTAATGGAGATACTGTCCACAGTCATCGGCGTCAGCGTACTGACCCGGCTTTCACCGCCCGCCTTGACGCTCAGAACCCTGTCGGCGAATTGCAGGCTTTCGATATTGCGCAGGTAATCGGTACCCTCATCGCCATCAGCGACATTCAGGTCGGTGATCGTCAGCTGGCCGTTGCTCCATCCAAAACGGTAGTCGCCGGCGTTGCCCGTATAGATAGCCGTATCCTGGCCCGCGCCGCCGTCGAGGGTGTCGTTTCCTGCGGCGCCCGTCATGCTGTCAGGTCCACTTGTCCCTGAGAGGTTATCGTTTTCCGTTGTGCCGATGACTGTGGCCAAAGTTGATTTCCTTTCTTCCAGGTAGCAGGTGGAGCCCAGGCAATGGCGTGTTCACTGAACGCTGCCGGACGGGTTTGAATCGTGCAGGACACTTTATAGAGATGCACTGAAACAGCATAGTGGCCTATTGCTGTTAGGGTTGGGGCCGCTGTGACCGCCTGATCACAGTTCCTTCAGGAAGCCCAGTAGCAGTTCATTCACCTCTGTCGCGCGTTCTCGTTGTATCCAGTGACCGGCCTCTTCAAGGATATGGCAGCCGCGCAGTCCTGGCAGTGTCTGCGCGAAGGCTTCGATCTGCCGCGCGGAGCCCGGAAACTTCAGTACGCCGTCGCGGCTTCCGGCAATGAACATCGACGGCTGGCGGATGATGCAGTCGCGCCAGGGCGCCAGCAGTGCCCATGAGCGTGTCATGTTGCGGTACCAGTTCAAGCCGCCGCGAAATCCGCTGCGGGTGAATTCGCGGGTGTAGTAGGCGATGTCGTCGAGGCTCAGCCAGGCCGGCAAGGTGTCGGGCTCGATCATCCGTCCCAGGAAGCCTTTGCCCGGCAGCAACTGGCCGAACACAGGCCAGTCGGGCCCGTCACCCGAGCCATTGAAGTAGATCCGCCGCAGCGACGACTCGACATCCCTTTCCAGTTCGGCCTCGGCCACACCCGGTGTCTGGAAATACTGGATATAGAAGTCGCTGATACCCCGCGAGGCCAGCGCGCTCAGGAGTTCCACACGGCCCGGCGGCGAGAAGGGCACGCTCATGCCGACCACTGCGCGGAACATGTCGGGTCGCATCATGGCTGCGCTCCAGGCCACCAGTGCGCCCCAGTCATGACCGACGATCACGGCTTGCCGTTCGCCGAGTGCGTTGACCAGCTCCACCATGTCGCCGACCAGGTGCAGGGTGGTGTAGGCGTCAGGCTCGGCGGGGGCTTGCGTGCCGCCATAGCCGCGCATGTCGGGCGCGACCGCTCTATAACCGGCCCCCGCCAGCGCAGCGAGCTGATGGCGCCACGAATACCACAGCTCCGGGAAGCCGTGGCATAGCAGCACCAACGGCCCTGAACCCTGGGACGCTATCTGCATGCGGATGCCGTTGATGTCGAGTATTTCCAGGTGGGGCTCGTTCATGTGTGCTTCCTGCAAATCAAGCGATGGACTCCAGCAACCGTGGCAGATTCACCAGCGCCTGCTGCTTGCAGACAGAGAGCCGATGCAGCTGAGCCAGTTTGCCGGTGTCGGTTTCTTTCAAGCCCCTGACCACCGAGGTCAGGAAATACAGGCGCGACTGCCTGATCCAGCGGGTCAGGTCTTCGCGCTCTGCCCAGCGTAGTTGGTTACCCAGGTTGACCGCCCACATCCTGAGCCAGTCCGTGGGGAGGTGAGGCGGGGGGACCATGGTGCACAGCGCGTTCATTTGCGCCTGATCGGCCAGGTGGCTTTCGACATAAGCGATCAGGGCCGCGCTGAACAAGGGTTGGCAGCTGCTGATCATCAACAGGTTGATCTTGCTCGCCTCGAACACCGTCATCTCGGGCAGTGACGGGATGGCACTGGCGCTGCAGTCGATGTGCAGGGCATCCGGGCGGGTGGCGATGCTGCCCTGATCGAGCACGATGCGCGTTGGCTCGATCACCTGCACCTTGCCCAGGCGCACGATGTTGTCGATGCGCCGCAGCTCGCGCAGTTCTGTCTGGGTGACGGTGGCGCAGCGATAAGCCGTGGGTTCGACCGACGTGTCCAGGCGCAGCAACTGGCCGGACGCCTCAAGCCTGGCGAACAGGTCAGGGATCGAGTCAGCGGCCGCGATGGCCTCGAATTGTGCCGTGAGGCCGCCGATGGTTCGTTCGAAGTTATCGAGGCCGGGTTGCAGGTTGGCCCGGTCGATCAGCCATGGATCGCTCGGCATGATCCAGCAGATTTTTGCCGGCTCGACAGCGTTTTGCAGAAGCCACAGGCAAGCGTCGATCCCGGTCTTGCCCGCTCCCACCACAACGTAGCCCGCGTGTGGGTGCTCGATCTTCGGCAGGTGGTTGGGTGGCACGCATTGCGCGCCGGGCTCCACCCTGAACCTGGGCGGGTGGGTCGAGGGAACTGCCGTCTGGGTGTGGGTGGCGTCGACCAGCTTTTTGTGCACCCGCACCCGATGGCGTGTGCCGCTGACCAGCGAGGCAAAGCGGTGGTCGTCAAGGCGATCGCCGGTGTAGTTGCACATGGGGAAGTAACGGACTCGACCTGACGGCAAAAACTGCTGGTTCATCACCTGGTCGAAGTAGCTCAACACCTCGGCGCCGGAGGCCATCTCGTGCAAGCCCTCGTTCAGTTTCGCAGGGTGTTTCGTTGCGTTGTCCAGTTCGCGTGAGTTGACGCCATAAAAGGCCGAGGGTTGGTGCAGCCGCACGAAAGGGTAGGCATCGTTCCAGTGCCCGCCAGGCCGGTCGTGTCGATCCACGATCACGATGTGTGCTGTCGTTTCCTTGAGCAGTGTATCGACGAAAGCCATGGCCATCGCGCCAGCACCGATGACCAGATAGTCGGTTTCGATCAGATTTTCTTCCATATGCATGTGCCTTTCGTCCCCCCTCGACCTGAGTAGAGTAGCTAGCAATACCCGGCCCAATAGAACGAATGCGTATCACGAGCACAACCGATGGAAGGTTTTCATGCGCAAAGCGCTGCAGTCTCGATAATCAAGGGCCCGGACTGGCGTATCCGGGCTTCGATCTGCCGCGCCTACAGGCAGTACTGGCTGGTGGGCAGCACGTCGATCTTGTCGAAATCAAGGAAGCGGCTGCAGCTGTCCATCATCGTGGCCAGGTTGCGCTGGAATTTCGCATCGTCGCCCACTGCATCGAAAAAGGCCTGGGGATCGGTCATGGCTGCCGGCGGAAAACATTCTTCGACTATGGCATCGATCCGTGGGGCGCCGTGGGTCAGTGCCAGCACCACCAGGTTTTGCACGTACTGGAAGTTGTCTTGGGTATCCACGGCCACCGCTGTGTGATGGTTGCGCCAGATATCCAGCCAGGCCTCGGGGGTCAGGCGTGGCGGGCGGGTCAGCAGGGCCAGCTGGGCAAACCCGTGGGTACGCTCACCGGGCGTCGCGGGGAAGCGCGTATTGGCGATGGCCACCGATTCGCAGACCAGGTAGGCGGCCATGCGCGCCGTTACCGCATTGATCACGTCATCGAAAGGGCGACGTGCCGGGCCGTTGGCACTGTCCAGCCACAGCGACAGGCTGCCATCGGGCAATGGTCGGTTGTTTTCCTGGCGCAGGCCGGCTGCAGGCTGCACATGTGCGTCGCACAGGTTCAATTGCACGCCACGGGCACCGAGTGCCTGCAATTGCCCGGCGACCTCACTGCGCAGGCGGTGGGCGAAGGTAGCAGGACTGACTTGAGTATCACGCCACAGCAGGTAGATGACTTTTTCCATCGCTATCGAGCTCCTCGTTGCGGTTGATGGCTGGACCCGCCGTCGTGCTGCCTGGTCCGTCCGAATGGTCTGGCCCGCATGCGGGAAACCCTCTGGCGCCATAGTCAATCAAGGTCAGCCCCCGGTAATACCTCAAACAGACTATTGACCAACAATGAGGGGGTAATGGCCACGCTCGACGTCGGGCAGCCCTGCAGCTAAGCTTTCGTGCGCTGGGGCGGCAGTCAGAAGTGTTGCCTTGGAGCGTCTATTTCGGGCAAGGGAGCCTGCGCCATGAGTGCACAACAGAGTCATTACAGCCCGCCGACCCTCCTGGTGGTCGATGACACACCCGATAACCTGATGCTGATGACTGATCTGCTCAAGGATCGCTACCGGGTCAAGGCCGCCAACAGCGGTGAAAAGGCTCTACGCGTACTTCAGGGCGACACGCTTCCGGACCTTATCCTGCTTGATGTGATGATGCCTGGGCTATCGGGCCATGAGGTGGCGCAGCAGCTAAAGCGCGACCCGCGTACCCGCGATATCCCGATCATCTTTCTGACGGCCATGGCCGCCACCGAAGACGAGATCCTTGGCCTGGAGCTGGGCGCCGTCGACTACATCACCAAACCGATCAGGCCGGCGCTGGTCCTGGCGCGGGTGGATACCCAGCTCAAGCTCAAGGCCGCTCAAGCATTCCTGCGTGATCACAACGACTATCTGGAAAAGGAAGTGGCACGCCGGACCCGCGAGGTGAGTGCGATCCAGGATGTGGCCATCCAGGCCATGGCTTCACTGGCCGAGACTCGCGATAACGAAACGGGCAACCATATCCGGCGGACCCAGCACTACATCAAGGTGCTGGCCGAGCATCTGCGTGATCATCCGCGTTTCAGTCATTTTCTTACCGACGACACCATCGCCTTGCTGTTCAAGTCGGCGCCGCTGCACGACATCGGCAAAATCGGCATTCCCGACCATATCCTGCTCAAGCCGGGACGCTACACCGAGGAAGAGTTCGAAATCATGAAGACTCATACGACGCTTGGGCGTGACGCCATCCAGCATGCCGAGGACCAACTTGGCATTCGCGCCGAGTTCCTCAGCCTGGCCAAGGAAATTGCCTACAGTCACCAGGAGAAGTGGGACGGTAGCGGCTATCCCCAAGCGCTGGCCGGTGACGACATCCCCATCAGCGCCCGGTTGATGGCAGTGGCGGACGTCTATGACGCGTTGATCAGCCGTCGGGTCTATAAATCGGGGATGCCCCATGGGCAGGCAGTCGAGATCATTCGTCAGGGGCGAGGAACGCACTTCGATCCGGACGTCTGCGATGCCTTCCTCGATTGCGTTGAACAGTTCCAGACCATTGCCGCGCGTTTCGTCGATACCGATCAGGACATGGCCGCCAAGCGGGCGGCCCTGGAGCGTACCGGCCAGACTCCGTGAACCCGCTGTTACCCCTTTGTCAGTGTTTTCACCAGGTCCTTGAGGATAGTCATGGCCCGATTGCGCAACCTGCTTGAGCGCCTGGCGCTGCTTCACAAACTGATCCTTGGTTTCGCTGCGCTGCTGCTGTTGGTGCTGGTGCTCGGCGTGCAAAGCCTGCGTACCCAGCAATCGCTGAAGCAGGACATGCAGAACCTCTATCTGCAGGAACTGGTCGGCATGGAGCACCTGCAGGAAGCACGGGTGCTCCTGCCGCAAATGATGCAAGGATTGCAGCGCGCGGTGGGCACCGACAGCGCACAGATTCGCGTCGAATCCCTGCAGCGGTTGCGTGATACCCAAGACCGCCTGCAGCAGTCTGTGGCCCAAGCAAAAGTGACCCTCAAGCGTGCGGAAAACCTGGCGCGTCTGGCTGAATTCGACCTGCTGCTGCAACAATTGCAGGGCCAAAGCGACCGGGCCTTCGTGTTGATCGATCAGGGCCAGCAGAGCAAGGCGCTGTTGTTGCTCAACAGCACCGAGTTCCAGCAAATCGCCGAGCAGGCCGACGCCCTTTTGTATGCGATCGCCCAGATCAAGGAAGCCTCGATTCGCGACACGGCCAAGGACATCGCCGAGTTTGCCGAGCACAGCACCATGCTCACTTATGTACTGTTGTTCGGTGGCTTGTCGCTGGCGTTGCTGTTGTCCTGGGTCGTCAGCCAGTCGATTCGCAATCCGCTCAACCGGGTGCGGGTGGCGGTCGATCACTTGGCCTCGGGGCAGCTCGATCAACCGATTCCCCACACCGACCTGAACAACGAAACGGGCGACCTGGCGCGCGCCATCGCCAAACTGCAGACCGAGTCCCAACAGCTTGAGCGTCAACGCTGGATCAAGGCGCATACCGCACAATTGCAGGTCGATCTGCAGCAGGCAGAAACGCCGGAGGAACTGGCGCAGGTGTTCCTGCAATGTTTGGCGAGCCTGCACGGAATTTGCCAAGGGGTGCTGTACAGCGCACAGGAGGACGCCGGGACGCTGCAGCTGATGGGGCGTTATGCCACCGATCCCGAGCGGCCACCCGAGGCGCAAGTCATGTTCGGCGATGGCCTGCTGGGGCAGTGCGCGGTGGATCGCCTGCCACGTCAGTTTCAGGCGATGCCGGAGCAATACTGGCGCTTGCGCTCGCCGCTGGGCGAGGTCCCGGCCCGTTGCCTGCTACTGCAACCCATTGTGCGTGGCGAGCGCTTGCTGGGAGTGCTCGAACTGGCTGGCCTGGAACCTTTGGGCGAGCGCGAAATGCTGCTGTTGCAGGAAGCTACCCCGCGTTTGGCCGCGGCCATGGCGATTCTGGAGCGTAATCAGGCGGTCAAGACCCTGTTGGCCGAAACCCGGCGCCAGGCCAATGAAATGTCGGCACAGGCGCTGCAACTGGAGCAGCAGGCGCAAGCACTCGAATCCCAGCAATCGGCGTTGCGCGCGACCGAGGCCTGGTATCGCGGGATTATCGAAGCTGCGCCGGACGGCATGCTGGTGGTGGATGCCGAAGGACAAATCCTGCGCACCAATCGCCAACTGGATCAGCTGTTCGGCTATAGCGCCGGCGAGCTGCTCGGCGAGTCCATCGATCGCCTGGTGCCGTTGGCCAGTCGAGGGCGCCACGTGGCACTGCGCAAGGGCTTCATGGCCCACGGCGAAACCCGCCAGATGGGCGCCAACCTCGACGACCTGCAAGGCGTGCGCAAGGACGGCAGTCTGTTCTCGGCAGAGATCAGCCTGTCGCACCTGCCGAGCCTGGAGGGGGGTGGTGCATGCGTGTGCGCATCGGTGCGTGACGTGAGCGAACGCCGTCATCTGCAGGCGGCACTCAAGGCCAGCGAGGCACAGTTGCGCTCGGTCCTGGACAGCAGCCCGGTGGCCATGGTGATCAGAGACGTCGATGGCCGTCCGACCTACTGTAATCCGCAGTTCGACAGCTTGTTCGGAACGCGTCTGGCTGAGCTCGAGGGTGTGGATCCGGGGCAGTTCTGGGTCGACCCTGCGGCGCACCAGCGCTTTCTTGAAGCGGCATCGCAAGGTCCGGTGCTGAACTTCGAGACGACCCTGCAACGTGCCACAGGCGGGCGCGTCGACGTTCTGGTTTCGTCTGTCGCGATGACGCCGGGAGAGCGGGGCATGGGGGCCAACTGGTACTTCGACATCACCGCGCGCAAGATCGCCGAGGCCGAGGTGCAGCGCGCACGCGAGGCCGCGGAAGAGGCGACCCGGGCCAAGAGCAATTTCCTCGCCACCATGAGTCATGAGATCCGCACGCCGATGAACGCCATCATCGGCATGAGCTACCTGGCACTGCGAACCGAACTCGACCACCGCCAGCGCAACTACATCGAAAAGGTCCATCGTTCAGCGGAATACCTGCTGGTGATCATCAACGACATCCTCGACTTCTCCAGGATCGAGGCCGGCAAGATGCACCTGGAGCACATTCCCTTCCACCTCGAGGACGTGCTCGACGGCTTTGCCAGCATGATTGGACTGAAAGCCGAGGACAAAGGCCTGGAGTTGCTGTTCAGCACCGATGCCGAACTGCCGACTGCCTTGATCGGCGATCCATTGCGTCTCGGCCAGGTGCTGATCAATCTGGGCAACAATGCGACGAAGTTCACCGAGCAGGGCGAGATCGTGCTCGGAGTAGAGCGGCGAGGTTCGGCAGCAGAGCAGGTGCAATTGCATTTCTGGGTACGTGACAGCGGGATTGGCATGAGCACCGAACAGTGCTCGCGCCTGTTTCAACCGTTCAGCCAGGCCGATAGCTCGACCACCCGCAAGTATGGTGGCACGGGGTTGGGCCTGGCCATCTCCCGGCATCTGGTGGAGTTGATGGGCGGTCACATCTGGGTCGAGAGCGAGCCGGGCCAGGGCTCCACTTTTCATTTCGAGGTGAGCCTGGGCGTGCAGCGCGACAGCCAGTTGCGGCGCATGGTGACTGCCGATGAGTTGCTGGGCAGCCGTGTATTGGTGGTCGATGACAACGCCAGCGCGCGCGAGATCTTGTCCAGCATGGCGCGTAGCTTTGGCGTGGAGGTGGACGTCGCGCACAGTGGCCGGGCCGCACTGGACATGCTGCTGGAGGCTGAGGCGAAGACACTGCCCTATGATCTGGTGCTGATGGATTGGCGCATGCCGGGCATGGATGGTGTGGAGACGGTACGGCAGATGCGTGCCGCCAAACTGGCGCAAACGCCGTCGGTGATCATGGTCACGGCGTTCGGTCGCGAGGAGGCTCGTGAAGTGGCCAGCCGGCACGGCATTCAACTGCCGGTGGTCCTGACCAAACCGGTGACGCCGTCCACTTTGCTTGAGGCGCTGGGCACAGTGCTCGGCAAGATACCCCAGGCCGATACCCGCACCAGCGAACGACTCGGTCAGAGCGCCAGCGCCATGGCCAGCCTGCGTGGCGCGCGATTGCTGTTGGTGGAAGACAATGAGCTGAACCGCGAGCTCGCCTGTGAACTGCTGGAAAGCGCCGGTATCGAGCTGTGTCTGGCCGTTCACGGCGCAGAAGCGCTTGAGCAACTGGCGCGTGACGCCGACTTCGATGGCGTGTTGATGGACTGCCAGATGCCGGTGATGGACGGTTATACCGCGACCCGCAAGATACGTGAGCAGCCACGCTGGGCGAACCTGCCGGTGATCGCCATGACGGCCAACGCCATGGCGGGAGACCGTGAGCGGGCGCTGTCCTGCGGCATGAACGACCACATCTCCAAGCCCTTGAACGTCGAGGATATGTTCGCCACGATCGCCAAGTGGATACATCCGCGTCCTGACCGTGGCGCGGTGTCGGCGGAAGTTTCGCCGGTCACCACGGCGTCAGCGACGAGCCTGCCCGCCAGCCTTCCCGGTATTGATTTGAAAGCGGGCCTGGGCACCTGCATGGGCAAGGTTGAACTCTACCTGCGCCTGCTGCGCAAGTTTCGCTCCAGCCACCAGGCTTTTTGCAGCGAATTCCTCGCTGCCCGAGGCCCGGGCGATCCTTTGGCGGCTGCCAGGCTGGCCCATACCTTGCGAGGCACGGCGGGCAACATTGGTGCCGTTGCAGTGGCGAACGCGGCCGCTGCGCTGGAGCAGGCGTGCCAAAGCGCTGGCGCCGAGCAAGCGCTGGCCGAGCGGCTGGCGGAGGTTGAACGCCACCTGACACCGGTGCTGGAAGGACTATCGGTACTCGGCGAAGCGACATCGTCCGCAGACTCATCAACCACGCCACTCGACAGCGCATGGCATGTGCAATTGGCCCACACCCGGTCTCTGCTGGCCGAGAGCGACACCCAGGCCCTGACGGCCTTGCTCAAACTCCAGGGGCTGGCTTCGGACCCGAAGATGGCCGAGCAGTTGCACCGGGTTGTCGAGCAAGCGCAGTGCTTCGATTTCGATCAGGCGCTGGAGCTACTGGAAAGCCTGTCCTGATCAAGTTGGTGGATCACCTGGACGGTGGGTCGCGCAATGCCTTGCCGGGGATTTCCAACGATCAAATCGACCCGTAGGAGCGAGCTTGCTCGCGATGGAGGGTAACGATGACGCGGGAAACCGGACGCACCGTGGCGCCCTTGGGTTTTTCGCGAGCAAGCTCGCTCCTACAAGGGCCGGCAGGTGATTTTGGAGTGAAAGCAAAGGACCCGCCAGTGCGGCGGGTCCGAAGAGGTGTCACAGTTTCGGCAATTGGCCGATGCGGCCCATCATTTCGGTGACGATCTGCAAGTCCAGCAGGAACTGCCCGGTGGTCTTGAACTCGTTGTCGTTGTGCCCGGTGTATTTGACGTCCGGCATGGCCAGGCCGAATTGCACGCCGTTAGGCAGTTCATGCACGGACGTGGCGCCGGCCGAGGTGCCGAACTTGTGTTCCATGCCGAGGTTTTCGCTGGCCACCGCGAGCAGCGCCTTGACCCATTCACCCTCGGGGTTGCGGTACATCGGTTCGGCGATCGACAGCTCGAAGGTCGGTGCGATGCGGGTCTTCTTGCTCCAGGCGTCCAGCTTGCCGGCGATCTCCGACTTGAGCGCCTCAGGCGACTTACCCTTCGGCACGCGCAGGTTGACCGCGAGCTTGAAGGCTTTGTCGTCCATCCCGACATAGGTCAGGGAAGTGGTCAGCGGGCCCATGAACTCATCGGCAAAACCGACCCCCAACTTGCCACCCAGGTAATCCAGGCCCCAGTTGTCGGCGGCGTAGCGCGCGGCATCGGTGATGTGGTTGTGCTTGAGCGCCACCTTGCCGTCGAGGCCATTGATGAAATCGAGCATCCTGGCCACCGGGTTGACGCCGGATTCAGGTTCCGAGGAGTGCGCGGACACGCCGGTGACCGTCAACTTGACGTCCTTGCCGTCGACCTTGGCAGCCACCTCGAAGTTGCCGCCGTTGCGCTTGGCGTATTCGCTGCCGGCGGTTTGCAGGCTGGCGGCCAGTTCGGCGGGCTTGTCGGTCACCAGGGTCGCGACCGAGGTCGACGGAATCTGGTTGGTGGCCAGGCCGCCGGTCATCGAGATGATCTCTGCGCCTTTGCCCTCGCCAGCGCGCTTGGCGAAGCTGGCCATGACGGTGCCGTAGCCTTTCTCGGCGATCACCACCGGGTAGCCGCCATCGAGCGCCAGGTTGTAGTTGGGCGTCGGGTTGCGTTCGAAATAGTAGGGGATGGCGTCGCCCGTGGTCTCTTCGGTGGTGTCGACCAGCAACTTGAAGTTGCGCGCCAGCGGCAGCTTTTCTTCCTTGATGATTTTCATGGCATAGAGCGCCACCACGATGCCGTTCTTGTCGTCCTCGGTGCCGCGGCCATACATGCGATCGCCGATCAGGGTGACCTTGAACGGGTCGAGGCGGGTGCCGTCCTGCAACACCCAGTTCTCCGGTGTCACCGGCACCACATCGGCGTGGGCGTGAATGCCCACGACTTCATCGCCGCTGCCTTCGAGGGAAATCTCGTAGACGCGATTGTCGATGTTGCGGAAGTTCAGGTTGAACGCCTGGGCGAGCCCCTTGATCTTCTCGGCAATCTTGATGAATTCAGGGTTGTCGTGCTGGGCCACCCCTTCCACGTTCACTGTCGGAATGGCTACCAGTTCCTTCAAGGTTTCGGTGGCCGCGCTGCCGTATTTCACCCGGGCATAAAGACCGAGCAAACGATGGATTTCGTTCTGCTGTTCGGCGGACAGCGTCTTGTTGTCGAGGAAGGCACCGATGGCCGCGCCGAGGTTGTCGGTCCTGGCGATATCGCTCTTGGCCAGGCTTGCGAGGAACTGCCTGAAATCCTTGACCGACGCATCATTGAAAGTCTTGAGGATGACCGCGCTCTGTTCTGGCGTGATGTTGGCTTGCGCAGCCGAGGTGAACGACGAAAGGCTGGCGAGCATGAGGGTGGTCGCAGCCAGGTGCTTGAGTGAAAAATCCATTGCTGGGGGCATTCCTTTGCAGGCGGGTTGTAAGAAATATCTGATCGCTTTGTCAGAAACATCTCAAAACTAACACCGCGAGCCTGTGAAGCGGGAGCCCCTGAAGTGGGATCTGTCGCACAGAAACGCAAAAGCGGCGCAGAAACGAAAAACCGCCCATCAGTGCTTACATTCTGCCAGCACCACTTGGCAGGTGCTCGGTGTGCCGCCCGATCGGCCGGCATAGCGGGCGCAATTGCTCAGGGATTTTTGCCGGGCCATGTTCAGGGTATCGCCCCAGGCAAGGCCACCTTCGCCGACCGTGGGGAGGGCTTTGGCATAGCAGGCCGAACCGATGTTCGACGCTGAATAACGCGCTGTGCTGGTTTTGCCTGAACACCCGCTGGTCAGCGCCAGATTGGCGGCGAGCAGGGAAAGCAGGATCCAGGACGGACCATGGCACGCAATTGTTCCAGTCATCCGGGTTCCCCTGTATCGAGAGGCGTGCTCAAGGTCCTGCCTGTTCAGATTAGGCCCGTTTGAAGACATCAGCCACCTCGGCGCGGGTGTTGCTGCAATCAAGATAGTTATGTGTTTTTGGTATTAGTGCTATTCGATTGGGTCTATTCATTAATTAATAACCGGGCGGTAAGTTGCAACTCTGCGATAACAAGTCGAGAGCCACTCATGACCCGCGATTCCATCCGCAACTACGCGCACGCTGCAATCAAGGCGGGTACGCTCTGTGTCACCCTGACTGGCGGTGCACTGGTGGACGCCGAGGAGCGCAGCCCGCTGATGATCAAGGATCAGGGAAGCCTGATCGCCGGCGGGGGAATGATCACCCGGCCAGGGAGTTTTGATCCTTACAAACCGATGATGCCTGATGGCCAGACCTACCATGGCGACCATGTGTATGCGTTCTATCAGGTACCGGTCGACGCTCACCCGTTGCCCATCGTCATGTGGCATGGCGCGGGGCAATCCGCGAAGTCCTGGAAACCACGGCCGATGGCCGGGAGGGTTTCCAGAACATCTTCCTGCGACGCGGTTTCTCCACTTACCTGATCGACCAGCCGCGCCGTGGCGATGCCGGGCGCAGCCTGGTGGAAACGACGATCAAGCCAGTGCCGGACGAGCAACTGTGGTTCAACCAGTTCCGTATCGGCCTGTGGCCCGAGACCTTCGAGGGCAGCCAGTTTCCCCGTGGACCGCAGGCTCTGGAGCAGTTCTTCCGTTCCATGACACCCAACACCGGCCCTTATGACATTGAAGTGGCCTCCGATGGCGTGTCCGCGCTGCTGGAAAAAACCGGGCCGGCCATCCTGTTCACTCATTCGCAGGGCGGTGGGCCCGGCTGGATGACTGCGATCAAGACTCAGAAAGTACGAGGGATCGTGGCGTTCGAACCGGGAAGCAGCTTCGTGTTTCCCGAAGGCGAGGCGCCGGCGCCGATTCCCAGCGCGTTCGACACGCTCATCGCGCAGGTCGTATCGAAGGCGCAGTTCCAGGCGCTGACGCATATCCCCATCCTGATCATCTACGGCGACAACATCCCGGACAAACCGGTTCGATTGCCGGCACAGGACAGCTGGCGTGCCCGCCTTGAGATGGCCCGGCTGTGGCGAGACGCCGTGAACCGCCAGGGTGGAGACGTGCGGCTCGTTCACTTGCCGGAGATCGGCATCCGGGGCAACAGCCATTTTCCCTTTTCAGACCTGAACAACGTGCAGATCGCGGATCTGGTTTCGCAGTTTCTCACCGAGAAAAACCTCGATTGACAGTGTGCATGGCCATCGCTGCACACACCTTTGGAAACAGCAATTGTCAGGAGGATTCACATGATGCGAACCACGCTGAAGGCCACGCTCATGGCTGCCATGATCGGCATGTCGGGGGTTGAAGTCGAGGCCGCCGACTACAAGCACAATCCCTACACCTTGACCTACGCTGGTGCGTTGGTGAAGAACGAGCCGGGCAAGGTCAACATCCACCCGGTCAGCTACAAGCTCAACGGTCTGGACATTGCCGCCAACGTCTATACCCCGGCCAATTATGATGCGGCGAAGCAGTATCCCGCCGTCGTCGTGGCGCACCCCAATGGCGGCGTCAAGGAACAGGTGGCGGGACTGTACGCCCAGCGTCTGGCGGACCAGGGCTACATCACCATCACGGCGGATGCGGCGTATCAGGGCGCCAGCGGTGGCGAGCCGCGCAACATCGACAAGCCCGCTTACCGCATCGAGGACATCCATGGCATGGCGGACTTCATCGCCAGCTTTCCCGGTGTCGACAGCACGCGCCTGGGCTTGCTCGGCATCTGCGGCGGCGGTGGTTATTCGTTGAAGGCCGCGCAGACCGACAAGCGCTTCCAGTCGATCGCGACCCTGAGCATGTTCAACTCCGGGCTGGTGCGCCGCAATGGGTACCAGGACTCGCAAGTGGCGACGATCCAGGAGCGTTTGCAACAGGCTTCAGCTGCCCGCGCTCAGGAAGCGGCGGGCGGGGAGGTGCGCTATGTCGGCGACGCCAAACTGACCGATGAGCAGATTGCCAGGCTGCCGTTCGATCTGTATCGGCAGGGGTTCGAGTATTACGGCAAGACCCACGCACACCCGAATTCGACCTTCCGTTATACCCAGAGCAGTCTGCTGGACCTGATGAGTTTCGATGCCACGGACCAGATCGAACTGATCGACAAGCCGTTGCTGATGATCGCCGGCAGCAAGGCCGACAGCCTGTACATGTCGGAGCAGGCGTTCGCCAAGGCCACCGGAACCCGGGACAAGAAGCTGTTCACCATCGATGGCGCGACCCATATCGAAACCTATTGGGTGCCTGAGTATGTGGACGTCGCCATCGGCCAATTGAATGCGTTCTATGCCAGAACGCTGTGACTTGAAGGATTCGCCAATATGAAAAACACGCTTTTTGGCATCGCGGTGTGCGCCGCGGCTCCCTTCGCCGGTGCCGCCGATGCAGGCAGTATCAGTGAGCCCGGGGCCGCCCAGCAGATCAACCGTGCTGGCAGCCAGGCTTCGGTCGCAGGGCCCGGGGACTATTTCACCGGGCGGGTACGGGTCGATCCATTGTTTCCGGCCACCGGCGAGAACAATGCCTCCGGCGCCTACGTCACCTTCGAAGCGGGTGCGCGTTCGGCCTGGCATACCCATCCCGCCGGTCAGCGCCTGGTGGTGACGTCCGGCGTCGGCCTGACGCAGGAGTGGGGCAAGCCCGTGCAGGAAATCCATCCGGGCGATGTGATTGTCTGCCCGCCGGGCGTCAAGCATTGGCACGGGGCCGCTCCGGCGAGCAGCATGACGCACCTGGCCGTGACCGGTTCGGTTGAGGGCAAAAGCGTGCAGTGGCTGGAGAAAGTCACCGATGCCCAGTACGACGCCCAACGTCCGGTGGTGCCGCAGACGGTGGTGCAACCTGCCTCGCAGACATTGTCGGCCAAGCAGCAGGCCATCCCGTTGATAGCCGCCGCCATGGCCTCGAGCAATATTGCGCGCCTCAACGTTGCCCTGAACCAGGGCCTGGATGCCGGGCTGACGGTTAGCGAGGCCAAGGAAATCCTGGTGCAGCTCTACGCCTACAGCGGCTTTCCTCGCAGCCTCAATGCCCTTGGCGAGTTGCTGAAAGTGCTGGAGGCGCGTAAACAGCGCGGCGTTGAGGACGAGCCGGGCCGTGAGCCTGGTCGCGTCATTCCCGTCGGCGATGAACTGCTGGCGCGGGGCAAGGCCAACCAGACGCGCATTGCCGGGGCGCCGGTGCAGGGGCCGCTGTTCGACTTCGTCCCTGTGATCAACCAGTACCTGCAAGCGCATTTGTTCGGTGACATTTTCGAGCGCGACAACCTCGACTGGCAAAGCCGGGAGCTGGCGACAGTCGCAGCGCTGGCTGCTACGCCGGGCGTGGAGTCCCAACTGCGCTCGCACATGGCCGCCAGCCTGCGGGTAGGGCTGAGTGTCGCGCAATTGCGTCAACTGACCCGGCTATTGGCCGATCAGGGCGATGCCGATGCGGCGAAACGCGCCGCCGAGGCGCTCGACACCACCCTGGCCAATCAGCCCGAATAGCGCAGGGCTTCGCGCAGCAAGGTAAAGGCCGGCGAGCTCTGGCGCCGGCTCGGGTAATAAAGGTGGTAGCCGGAGAACGGCTCGCACCAGTCCGCGAGCACGTGGATCAACCGGCCCTGCGCGACATGCTCCTGCACCAGGTCCTGCGGCATATAGGCCAGGCCCAACCCCTGAAGGGCGGCTTCCAGGCGCATGGCAATGTTGTTGAACACCAGTTGGCCTTCGACGCGGACTTTCAGTTCCTGGCCGTTCTTCTCGAATTCCCACAGATACAGCCCTCCGTAGGTCGGCATGCGCAGGGTGATGCAGTTGTGCTGCATCAGATCCATCGGGACAACCGGTTTTGGATAGCGGGCGAAATACGCCGCAGAGCCGACCACCGCCATGCGCATGTCAGGGCCGATGCGCATCGCGATCATGTCCTTGGCGACCTGCTCACCCAATCGAACGCCGGCGTCGAAGCCTTCCGCGACGATATCGGTGAAGCCGTAGTCGACGATGATTTCGATGTTGAGATCGGGATTGTCCGGCAGCAATTTTGCGAGCACGGGGTGCAGAACGGTGATCGCCGAATGCTCGCCGGCGGTGATCCGCAGTTTGCCTGCGGGCTTGTCGCGGAATTCGCTGAGCAAGGCCAGTTCGCTGTCGATTTCTTCGAATCTGGGGGCGATCACTCGCAGTAAATGCTCTCCGGCTTGCGTCGGTGAAACGCTGCGTGTGGTGCGAGCCAGCAACCTGACGCCCAGCCGATCCTCGAGTTGGCGCATGGCCCGGCTCAAGGCCGGCTGCGACATGCCCAGCCTGGCGGCGGCACGGGTGAAGCTGCGTTCCTGAGCCACGGCGGAGAAGATCGCCAGTTGATCGTAGCTTTCGACGGTCATTTATACGCACCTGTTATGAGCCGGTGCGATTATGCCATTCCTGTAACCCATCGTAGCGTTACAAACCACTGAACATACTGATGATCACGGCATTGACCAAGTCAATGAAAAAGCCACAGACCAGTGGCACGATCAGGAAGGCCTGGTGCGCCGCGCCGTACTTTTGCGTCACGGTCGACATGTTGACGATGGCCGTCGCGGTGGAGCCGAGGGCGATCCCGCCGAATCCTGAGGCAATCACGCTGGCTTCGTAATCGCGTCCCATGCAGCGGAACACCACAAAGTACGTATAGAGGACCGTCAGCAGGATCTGCAGGGTCAATGCGCACAGGATGAACATCAAGGCGCCGCTCAGTTGCCATAGCTGAAGCCCCATCAGGGCCATGGTCAGGAACATGCCCAGGCAGATGTCGGAGATCAGCGACAGACCCAGGCTGGCGCCGCTCCAGCTTTTCAGGCGTTGATCGCCCACAAACGCCAGTACCAGGTGGTGAATGACGATACCCGCGAACAGGCAGCTGACAAACTTGGGCAGGGTGACGCCGGCATCGACCAGCAGCAGATTCAGCCCATAACCGAGCATCAGGGTCAGGTTGAGCCACATCCACGCCCAGAGCACATCGTAGTAATCCAGTGCCTTGCCCGGTTGTTGCTCGAGAATGCCGACTTCCAGTTCCGCATCCCGGGACGGCGTCAGTTGATAGCGGCGTATCAGTCGGTTGGCGATCGGGCCGCCAATGACGCAGGCGGCAATCAGGCCGACGGTGTTGCTGGCGATGCCCAGTTCGTGCGCGTTGCCGATGCCCAGCTTATCGACGAACAGCGGTGCCCAGGCCAGGGTGGTGCCCACTCCGCCGGTGAGGGAAATGGAGCCCACCATCAAGCCGGCCTTGGGATCGAGTCCAAACGCCTGGGCCACACCCATGCCCAGCGAGTTCTGCAGGAGAATGAAGACAGCGGCGAGCACCAGCAGGATCAGCAGCGGGCGGCCACCCTTGAGCAGTTGGCGCATGTCCGATTTCAAGCCGATGCCGGCGAAGAAATACAGCAGCAGGGTGTCGCGTACCTGCAGATCGAATTCGATCTGGATATTCAGGCCGAAGTAGAGCAAGGACGTCACGGCCGCACAGACGAAGCCGCCAACGACCGATTCGGGAATACAGTATTGACGCAGAAAGGTGTTGTGCTGGACGAGGGTCTTGCCGAGGAAAAGCAGAAGGATGGCGAGGGTGAAGCTCACGAGGCCGTGAACCTGGAAGAGCTGTGAAGTCATTTAAGGCCTACCTGGAAAACTGAAAAATCATTATCAGGATTCGCACATTCAATATATGGACCTGTATCAATGAACGGTCGATACAGGCCTGTGCCGCAATCACCAGGTACATTTGTGTGCCGGGAGTGATGACAGCCTAGCCTAAACGGCCAAGTCGTCATCACGCTCCCGATGGCCAATCAAACGACGGACTTCAGCGCTTGATCAGGGAAATCTTCGTTCCCTCGATACTGACACCCGCCATCAGCCCTTGCTGGTCGAAGATGAACGCGTAGGCGTCATCTTTCAGCGTCGAGCTGGACAGGTTCTTCGCAACCCCTTCGTCAACCACGACGACCGTTGGCCCCACACCGATTTCCCAGCCCTTGGTTTCGGCCACGTATTTCACGGCTTTATCGGTCATCAGGAAAACCACATAGCCGTACGACTGGGCGCCGGCCTGCAGCCCCCAGGAACCGCTGACGGAGTTGTAGTAGTTCTCGACTTTGCTGCCTTTCATCAGGACGCCTTCACCGTAGCTGCCACCGAACACGAGACCCGCCTTGATGATTTTCGGGAACACCAGCACCGCCTTGGCTTCGTGCGAGATGGTTTCGGAAAAAGGATTGGTCTTGTACAGCGATTGCAAGGCTTGTCGAGCATCGGCGTTGAGATCCTCGGCGGTGGCCGCTGCTGCATTGTTCAGTAAACCGGCCGATGCCAATGCTGCGGTCGCGAGGAAGAACGAGAGGAACAAGCGTATTGATCGAGTCATTTGGTACTCCGCTGAGGGAGCATTGGACGAGAGCAGCAAGCACCTGCGTCAGGCAGGAACCGAACCCGCTGAGGTTATCCGTCGCACCCTGAAATGTGTGAATTGCAAGCAGCGCTCCTGAATGAAGTGGGTTCGCGACCACCTGTCATTTGCGATGCCATCACCTGTTATGACCACTGCGTGATGGCCGTGTTCGTTCGCCAGGACACAGATAACGCAATACCTGCCGGCGATGAACCCAAGTGCGCCGGTTTTATCCGGTTCACGCCCACCTGTAGGAGCCGGCTTGCCGGCGATGGACTCAAGTGCGCCGCGTTTATCCAGGTTACGCGCGTTATCGTTAACGACCATCGCCAGCAGGCTGGCTCCTACAAGGGAAGTCTTAACTGTTTCCGAATGTTTCCTCGGGGCGCCGGGAGATGGCGGCTTTTCTGAACCTCCGGCCCTGGAGCTCAGGAGCTAGCCATGTTGCCGCCTTCCAGGGGTGAAAAAGACGCCAGAACACGCGCCTGCATTCACGATAAACGGTGAGCCAAAATGGCGCACTTGTGCCCCCTCGGGTTTGTCTAACTTGCCTCAACCCGCTGTAACGCAGTTAACGCTTACCATTTCCTTTAATGGAGGGTAGTACCATGGCTGTTATCAATGGGACTGAACAAGGCGACTTCATATTCGGCAACCCGGAGGCTGATCAGATCTTCGGTCTCGGCGGCGACGACTTTATCCTGGGTGACGGAGGCAACGACACGGTAGAAGGTGGCGATGGCAACGATGAACTTTCCGGTGGCGACGGCAACGATCTGCTTCGCGGTGGCGCCGGACTCGACAGCCTCACGGGCAATGTCGGTGCCGATACCCTGACCGGGGGGGCTGACAACGATTCTTTCAACTGGTTTATCGGCAATGGCGCGGACTCCACGTCCCTGGCCCGCGACACGGTGACCGACTTCCAGGGTGCCGGCGTTGCCGGAGGTGACAACCTGCTTCTCACCGCGAGCAACCGGATGGTTTTCGAGGGGGCTCGCACCACGGTGCCGACGCTGGGTGCTTCGCTCGGTTTCGGCGGCAATGGCTTCACCGAGGTCTTCTATGTCGCAGGTGCCGCCAGCACGCTACTATTCGCGGACTCCAATAACAACGGCGTGTTTGACGCTACGGACTTCTCTGTACAACTGACGGGCCGGCACAACCTCGTAAAAGCCGATTTCGGCACCACGACCTTTGTCGTGCGTGGCACCGAAGGCAATGACGTGATCAACGGCACCGCAGAGGTCGACAGGATCTTCGCGCTCGGTGGCAACGATGTGATTAACGCTGGCAACGGCAATGACATCGTCGACGGCGGCGCCGGCAACGACATCCTGAACGGTGGCGCGGGCAACGATCTGCTTACCGGTGGGCTGGGCAATGACATCCTCAACGGTGGCGACGACCGCGATAGCATCACGGGCAACGACGGCGCCGACATCATTGACGGTGGTGCCGGTAATGACTCGCTGCTTGCCGGCGGCAACGGCAACGACATAGTCAGTGGCGGTGCAGGCAACGACACGCTGGACGGCGATGCCGGCAACGACCAGTTGTTCGGCGGCATCGGTAACGATGACCTGTTCGGTGAAGACGGCAACGACCAGATGTTTGGCGAGGACGGCGACGACGAACTGTTTGGCGATGCCGGTAACGACCAGTTGTTCGGCGGCAATGGTGACGACACGCTCGAAGGCGACGCCGGGACGGACCAATTGAATGGCGGGGCCGGCAATGACGAGTTCGAGTTCTTCCTTGGCTCGTTCAACCCGAACACACCTTTCGCGACCTTCGATACCGTCCAGGACTTCCAGGGCGCAGGCGTGGCCGGGGGCGATACGCTCGAGCTGTTCAATGAGTTCGTATTTCGTGGCCAGGTCACGCTCAATCCACAGTTGGGCGCGGTGCTGGTCGGCGGCGGCAACGGCATCACCGATCTGCTCTACACGGTCCGCCAGGGCAACACCTGGCTGATTGCGGACGAGGATGACAACGGCCGGCTCGACAGCACCGACTTCACGGTGAAGTTCCTCGGCGTCAAGAATTTCACGGTGGGCGACTTCGGTAACAATACCGAATTCGTCACGGCGGGCACCGACGGCAACGACATCATCGTCGGCACTGATGGCGACGACAAGATCTTCGGCCTCGGCGGCAACGACCAGTTGTTCGGCCAGGCAGGGGAGGACCTGCTCGATGGCGGTACGGGGGACGACGTGCTGCTCAGCGGCACGGGCCTGGACAATCTGTTCGGCGGCGAGGGTAACGACACGCTCACCATCGAGGATTTCGGCAGTGCCTTCGGCGGTGCCGGCAATGACCTGGTGATCGGCAGCAGCGCCGAGTTCGCCTTCCAGACGACCCTCGAGGGCAATGAAGGCAACGACACACTGCAATCGGGCAGCGCAGGCGCCTTCATGATCGGTGGCACGGGGGATGACCGGCTGGTAGGCAGCGCGGCGGATGACTTCATGGTCGGCAGCCTGCAGTTCGAACCCGGCCTCGATGCGGACAGGTTCCAGTTCGGGGCCCTCTGGGGAACGGACACCATCGCCGACTTCGAGGACGGCACAGACCTGATCGACCTGAGCACCAGCGGTTTGACCTTCGCCAATCTCACCATCGCAGAACAGTTCGGCGAGGCCGTCATCAGCGTCACTGGCCAGCCGGATGTGGGAACCATCACCTTGAGCGGCGTGGCACAGGCCAGCATCGGCGAAGCGGATTTCGCCTTTACCTGAGTGAACGACGTATGCTCGCGCCAGGTGATGGCGTGAGCATGCCTCAGGCGCGGTTGCAGAGGTACCGCACGCGCCTTCAAGTGCCAGGGAGACATCATGACGGTCAAGCGTATGGACAACATCGGCATCGTTGTAGAGGACATCGACGCTGCCATCGGGTTCTTCACCGAGCTGGGCCTTGAGCTCGAGGGCCGCGCTCCGATCGAAGGCGAGTGGGCCGATGGCGTCACAGGATTGCATGACATGCGCGTCGAGATTGCCATGATGCGCACGCCGGACGGTCACAGCCGGCTCGAGATATCCCGGTTTCTGGCACCCCCCGT
This sequence comes from Pseudomonas sp. S2_H10, assembly GCF_054668285.1. NCBI lineage: Bacteria > Pseudomonadati > Pseudomonadota > Gammaproteobacteria > Pseudomonadales > Pseudomonadaceae > Pseudomonas > Pseudomonas sp. S2_H10. The sequence goes on along the minus strand of NZ_CP162754.1, from coordinate 819,119 downwards.
GATCGCCGATCACCGCAACGCCCCGGTGAACGCCCTCGGATACCTGCGCGTGATGTTCACCGTGGAGGACATCGACGACACACTCGCCCGGCTGCAAAAGCGCGGCGCACAGCTTGTCGGCAAAGTGGCCCGCTACGAAGATGCCTATCGTCTCTGCTACATCCGGGGGCCCGAGGGAATACTCATCGGGTTGGCCCAGGAACTAGGGCAGCCTGTCGGGTCGCCGCATCGCAGCGATGGTCGTCAACGATAACGCGTGTAATCCGGATAAACGCGGCGCACCTGAGTTCATCGCCAGCAAGCCGGCTCCTACAGGTATTGCGTGTTTCGACCAGCACGCGGTCCCTTGTAGGAGCTGGCTTGCCAGCGATGGTCGTCAACGATAACGCGTGTACCCGGATGAACGCGGCGCACCTGAGTCCATCGCCGGCAAGCCGGCTCCTACAGGTATGGCGTGTTTCGATCCGGACGCGGTCCCTTGTAGGAGCTGGCTTGCCAGCGATGATCGTCAACGATAACGCGTGTAACCCGGATAAACGCGGCGTACCTGAATCCATCGCCAGCAAGCCGGCTCCTACAGGTATGGCGTGTTTCGATCCGGACGCGGTCCCTTGTAGGAGCTGGCTTGCCAGCGATGGTCGTCAACGATAACGCGTGTAACCCGGATAAACGCGGCGCACCTGAATCCATCGCCGGCAAGCCGGCTCCTACGGGGGCCCGCAACATTCCCACCTGCACCGCCCCCAGGCTGCCACCGCCGGCGAATACGCTTGCGGTCTTGCTCGCCATGACGGAAGTCTCTGTGCGCCAATGTCTCGAACAAGTGTCGCTGGCGGGTCGGCAAGGCCCTCTTGCCGGAAACGGATTCCGGCTCGATGGGGGTCAGAACGTCGGGGTGTACTTCACGCTGAACATCACGTTGCGCGGTTCGCCGTAGTTGTTGTTGCCATTGATCTGGTTGTAGGCCGCCGTGAAGTACGTCTTGTCAAACAGGTTGTTGGCGTTCATCGCCAGCTCGATTTCCGACGTGAGCTGGTAGCCGAGACGGGCATTCCACACGGCGTAACCCGGTACGTTGACGGCGTGGTCGTAACCCAGCGTGTGGGTTTGGGCGGTGAAGCCCAGACCGGTGCTCACACGGTTCCAGTCGCCGCTGAACTGGTAGTTGCCCCACACGCGCAGCATGTGTTTGGGCGTCCACCAACTGAAGACTTTGCCTTCATTGTCCGGGTCCTTGAGGTACTTGGTGGTGTTGTAGGTGTAACCGGCGAACAGTTGCAGGTTGTCGATCACTTCACCGCTGATTTCCGCGTCGAGGCCCTGGCTGCGCACTTTGCCCGAGGCCTTCGAGCAGTACCAACCGTTACAGGATTGCTCACCCTCTGTATCGAGAGTGGCGCGGTTTTCCTGGTCGTAACGGAACAAGGCCAAGGACGTATTGACCCGACCATCGAGCAACTCGCCCTTGAGGCCGATTTCGTAGTTGGTGCCGATAATCGGTTTGAGCACCGAGCCGCCCGTGTCGCGTTCGGTTTGCGGTGTGAACACGTCGGTGTAGCTGGCATAGACCGCCCATTCGCGGCTCAGGTCATAGACAATGCCGGCGTAGGGCGTCACTTCGCCGTTTTCGTTGCTGGTGCTTTCAGGGTCGGCGGTCATGCTGGTCGCGTTCTGCCTCCACGATGTGTAGCTGTAGTCGTACCAACTGACCCGCGAGCCGAGCACCAGGGTCAGCGGATCGATCGGCTTGACTCGCCAACTGCCATACAGGCCTTTCTGGCGGATGTCATATTTGCTCTGAGTGCCGAATCCACCGGAATCGAGCAAGCCTTCGTAACTGATCTCCGGACGGTCGTGATCAATGTCGAAGATATTGTCGGTGCCGTCATTGAAGGTCCGGGCGAATTTGTCGTCTGAGCGGTACTTGGAATAGTTGCCGCCCACCATGATTTCCTGCTGCATGGACAAGGCTTCGAACTTGCCATTGAGGTTCATGTCCAGGCCGATCTTGGTGGAGTCCAGGTCTGTCACGAAGTCGGCGTACTCCACGCCGGTGCCATCGGGCTCGATGCCGTTGTCGATGGTTTGCACCCGCTGGTTCTTCGCTTTGTTGGTTTCCGTCATGCGCACGGCGCCGGCCTTGAAGGCCCATTCGTCATTGAAACGGTGTTCCAGGTCGGTGTAGAGGGTGGTGACATCGATGTCCGAATGGTTCCACTTCGCACCGGTGTAGGTCTTGCGCGGCAGGTCGATCGGTTTGCCGTCAGCGTAGCGCGGGAAGCCGCGGACGTTCGAGCGCGATTCGCCGTCGGACTGGCTGACCGCAAAACCCAGGGTGGTGTCTTCACGCAGATCGAAGTCCAGCGCGCCGTAGAGCGAGGTGGTCTTGTACCATTCGGAATCGATGAAGGAGTGGCTGTCGTCCTGGTCGGCAATGAAGCGTCCACGGACGGTGCCGCTCTGGTTCAGCGGCCCGCCGGCGTCCAGTTGCAGGCCGTAATGATCCCAGGAGCCGGCCTTGCCGGTGAGGGTCACTGTCGGTGCGGCCTGGCCGCGTTTGCGCACCAGGTTGACCGCGCCGCCAGGGCTGCCGGTGCCTTGCAGCAGACCGGATGCGCCACGCAGTACTTCCATGCGATCGAAGAAGATCATGTCCTGCGTGGCCCAGTTGCCCAGCGCGTAGGTGTTGCGCGGAATCGGCACGCCGTCGTATTGCCAGTCATCGATCTGGAAACCGCGGGAACTGAGGATCAAGCCTCGGCCGACGCCTTGGGCCCCGACCAGGCCGGTGGTCTTGTTGGCCGCGTCCTTGAGATCGACAATATCCTGATCGTCCATCTGCTTGCGGGTCATCACCGTGACCGACTGCGGAATTTCCTTGAGGGTGTGGGTGCCTTTGCCGATGGTCACTGCCCGCGCGGCATAGGAACCCGAGCCTTCGGTAGTGGCGTCGGTGTTGCGTTCAACGATGTTGGTGACACCCAATTGCAGTGCCGCGCCGCTCTGCGGAGCCGGTTCAACGCTGAAGTTGCCTTGATCCGTCACGCGCAACTGCAAGTCGCTGCCCGATAGAGCCCTCTGCATCGCTTGCTCGGCCGACATCTGGCCGATCACCGATGGCGCCTGTTTGCCCTGCACCAGCGCTGGCTCCAGCGAGATGATTTGCCCGCTCTGGCCGGCGATCGCATTAAGCGTGCCGGCGAGTGGGCCGGCCGGCAGATTGAAGGTCAGGTTTTGCGCCAGGGCAGGGGTCGCCAGGGTTGCCAGGGCAACGGCGGCGGAAAGGGCGTGGGGCCATGTGTTGAACACAACATTCTCCTGTTTGTTTGGAAGTGTCAGGAGATAGGTGGGATGAGAAATGAAAACCGGACACGAATAAGATCGATTATCAAAAAAACAGCGTTTTACTTCGAACCGATCAGCGTCAGCCAGGGGCTGTAGCGATCCACCCGTATGGGCAGGGTTTCTGCCAGGGCATTGAACGCGCGGTCGGGATCGTCAAGCGGAAACACACCCTGGACACGCAAGCCGCGAACCTGGGGTGCCACGCGGACAAAACCGCGACTGTAAGGGCGCAGGGCGTCGACCACTTGCTCAAGGGATTCGTCCAGCACATTCAGCCTGCCGTTCAACCAGTCGGCTCGCCTGCGCTGATCGCCGGCAAGGAGGGCAATTTGCCGGGCATGCAGCAGCGCCGACTGACCTTCCTGCACAACTTGCACTGTGCCGTCGAACAACCGTGCTTCGACCGAATGCTGCAACACCACCAGTCGGCTGGCTTCTTGCTCCTGGGCCACGAGAAACCGGGTACCCAGCGCGCGCACTTCACCTTCAGCGGTGCGCACGCGCAACGGCCGGCGGGGATCGGGCGCCACGTCAATCACCAGTTCACCGTGGCGCAGGATCACCAGCCGTTGCTTGTCATCGAAGCGCAGGTCCACCGCGCTGTTGGCGTTCAAGCTCAGGCGACTGCCGTCGGCCAGATTGAAGTCTTGACGCTCGCCGCGTCCGGTGTGCAGGTCAGCCAGCAGCGCGTCACCCAGCTGACTCCCGGCGCCCAGCCACACACCGCCGCCGAGCAGGCCCAGACCCGCGATCACGCGCAAGGCGTCGCGCCGCGAACCATGAGGCTGCAAGAGCACTTGCCGGGCTTCGCTGGCCTGACCGGGCAAACGCCGATCCAGCGCGCGAACCGTGTTGAACGAACCGCCGAGACGATCCTGCAACGTTGCCCAGGCCTGGCTGTGCGCACGATCCATCGCCAGCCACGCGTTGAAACGTTCCTGCAGTGCTGCATCGGGCGTACCGGCGCGAAGCCTGACCATCCAGTCGATGGCCTGCTCACTGACGGGGTCCAGGCGCGGCTTGCTCATGGCGATACTTCGCTCAGATAGCACTGACGCAATGCCTGTTTCATGTAGCGACTGACAGTGCGCTCCGACAGCCCCAGCTTCTGCGCAATCGCGACATAGCTCAGGCCATCCAGTTGGCTATAGAGGAACGTGGCCTTGACGAGCATCGGCAAGCCGTCGATAGCCCGGTCGATGGCCACCAGGGCTTCGATCAACAGCAGCTGTTCTTCGGGGGAGGGGGCCAGCGCCTCGGGCAGGTTGGACAAGCGCTCAAGGTAGGCCAGCTCCAGCTTGCGCCGGCGATGACGGTCAAAGATCAGCCGCCGGGCAATGGTCGAAAGGTAAGCGCGAGGTTGTTCGATGCTGTCGGGATCGACCCGCGCCACCAGTAACTGGCAAAACGTATCGGCGGCGGTGTCCTCTGCGTCCGCGTGATTGCGCAGGTGTCGATGAATATGCTGCAGCAGCCAACGGTGGTGATCGCTGAAAAAGAATCCCAGCTTGCTGGACGGAGGAGATTGCACTGGTCGGCTTTCCAGATGTTAGTGTAAATCGTTCTCAATAGTACCTGTGGGATGAGCGCCAGTGCAATCCTGTCCTTTGGGTGGTTTACCCAAAAATGCAGGGGGAGCGAACCCTTTTCCGGGGAATTTTCACCACTCGAAGAGACCGTCTCAGAGCAATTGCCGAGCCAGGACTGTACCTATGCCAAATGGCCTGGATTTTGCTCAGGTACTCATACTCAAGCATTCATTGAATGCGGTATCCGGAGGTTCGGGCCATGTGGGCAAAAACTCTGTTTTGCGGCGTGATGTTTGGAATCGGGATCTCCGCTAGCGGCCTGGCGACGAGCATGGTCCTGTTTTGGTGCGAGTTGTGTTGAGCACCGTTGCTCATCACCTTGAGCTCCTCGGTTATGAGGTCAGTGAAGCACTGTATTTCATGAAGGCTTTTTAACGGTCAGCAGAACGCCGGAGTAGGGGTTGAATCAGGAGAGTTTTGTAACGGATCAGGATCTGGATGTGAAAAGCGGAAAGCCAGAAACGACAAAGCCCTGAATAATCAGGGCTTTGTCGTATAAAGATGGCGGAGGCGATGGGATTCGAACTCATGGACCTGTTACAGTCGACGGTTTTCAAGACCGTTGCCTTAAACCACTCGGCCACACCTCCGTTTGCGTTGCGGGCGCCATAATACCTGAATGAAACACACTGTCAAACTCTCTGCATAGCTTGTTACAGGGCGTCTGTTATGATCTTTGCGACTGAACGTTTCAAACCAACAGGAGTGTCGCCATGCGCGAACAGGATTACGCAGTTAATAACAGCGTGCAGGCTGAGCAGCTAGAGGTTAGCCGCGTCCTGCGCAACACATACGGCTTGCTCGCCCTGACCCTGGCTTTCAGCGGTGTAATGGCCTTTGTTGCCCAGCAGATGCGTGTTGGCTACCCGAATATTTTCGTGGTGCTGATCGGCTTCTACGGTCTTTTCTTCCTCACCAACAAACTCCGTGATTCGGCCTGGGGCCTGGTGTCGGCATTTGCCCTGACCGGTTTCATGGGTTTCCTGCTCGGCCCGATCCTCAACCGTTACCTGGGTATGCAGGGCGGCGCGGAAGTGGTCAGCTCGGCGTTCGCAATGACGGCGCTGGTGTTCGGCGGTCTGTCGGCGTATGTGCTGATCACCCGCAAGGACATGAGCTTCCTCGGCGGTTTCATCACGGCGGGCTTCTTCGTGCTGCTGGGTGCGACGCTGGCGGGCATGTTCTTCCAGATCAGCGGCCTGCAACTGGCGATCAGCGCAGGTTTCGTGCTGTTCTCCTCGGTCTGCATCCTGTTCCAGACCAGCGCCATCATTCATGGCGGCGAGCGTAACTACATCATGGCTACCATCAGCCTGTATGTGTCGATCTACAACCTGTTCATCAGCCTGTTGCAGCTGTTCGGCATCATGGGTCGCGATGACTGATCGTCGGCATTGAGTAAAAAACCCGCCCAGGCGGGTTTTTTATTACCTGAAATTCAGCACTACTCTGTAATGACAATGCTGCCATCGGCTTGCTGGCGGTAGATGGTGTAGGGCAGCAGCAAGGTATCCATCGCCCCGGACACGACCACGTCGAGCAACACCACGGCGGGGGCGGGACCATGTACCTGGGCATCCCGACCGTCTTCGAGGGGGGCGTTCAGGTAGCAGAAATCGTAGGTCACGCCGCTGTAGATACGTGGTACGGCGCCGCAATAACTCTTCTGTTCCCTGAGGCTTTTGGAGGCCACTTCGTCACTGCGCACAACCGTCTGAATCGTGCCGCAACCCGCCAGCATCATTGCCGCGAGCAGCATTGCCTGAGTTTTCATACCGTCAATCCTTCGCCGGAAAACGCCAATCTACTTCACTCTGAAACAAATATCACTTACGCCATGGGCGGCAACCGGCGCTTGACCGGAGTTTTCTTGACGATGGCCGTATTGGTTTCAGCGTGGGTGTTGAGGCGGTCGAGCAGGGTGTCCAGTTGTTCCATCGAGCGCACATGCAGGCGCGCAATGAAACAGTCGTCGCCGGTGACCTTGTCGCACTCGGTGAATTCGGGAATGGCCATGATTTGCCGCTCCACTTCCTGCAGTTGCCCGGGCAACGGGCGAATGCGCACGATGGCCTGGAGTTGATAACCAAAGCTCTTCGGGTCGATCTCCACGGTGTAGCCCTTGAGCACACCACGCTCTTCCAGGCGGCGCAGACGCTCGGCGACACTGGGGGAGGACAGGCCGCTGATCTGCGCCAGGGCCTTGAGCGAACGTCGCGAATCTTCCATCAGGGCCGCGATCAGCACCTGGTCGATGTCATCGGTCATGGCGAAATCCTCTGTTAGGCATTTATTCAAAACGGCCTTGATAAAAAAGGCAGATCCCGAGTTTAGCCTGCTTTTTGCTATGGAGTGGTGCCTGGGTGCATTGGCATACTTTGCCCACAAACACAGGAGTCTGATGATGGACAAAACCCTACGCCGCGGCTCGCTCGAAATGACGGCCGCCATGCTGATCTCCGGCACCATCGGCTGGTTCGTGCTGGTGTCCGGGCAACCGGTGCTCGATGTGGTGTTCTGGCGCTGCCTGTTCGGTGCCGGCACCTTGCTGCTGATTTGCGCGGCATTCGGCTTTCTGCGCCCCGGCATTCTGACCCGCACGACCTTCTTGCTGGCGGTGCTCAGCGGTTTGGCGATTGTCGGCAACTGGGTGCTGTTGTTCGCGTCCTATTCCCGGGCGTCGATTGCCATCGGCACCGCCGTCTATAACGTCCAGCCGTTCATGCTGGTCGGGTTGGCGGCGCTGTTCCTCAACGAAAAGATCACCACGCAGAAACTGCTCTGGCTGGGCGTGTCGTTCCTCGGGATGCTGGCAATCGTCAGCGCCCATGGCAGCCAGGGCGAGAGCGGCAGCGATTACCTGACGGGGATTGCCCTGGCCTTGGGCGCGGCGCTTCTGTACGCGATTGCCGCGCTGATCATCAAGCGTTTGACGGGGACACCACCGCACTTGATCGCGCTGATCCAGGTCAGCACCGGTGTGTTGTTGCTCGCGCCCTTCGCCAATCTTTCCGTATTGCCGCAGGCGCCGAGCGCGTGGGCCAGCCTGGTGACGCTGGGCATGGTGCACACCGGCGTGATGTACGTGTTGCTGTACGGTGCCATCCAGAAACTGCCGACTGCGCTGACGGGGGCGCTGTCCTTCATCTACCCGATCGCGGCGATTTTCGTCGACTGGTTTGCCTTTGGCCATCGCCTGGAGCCGCTGCAATGGCTCGGTGTCGCGGCGATTCTGCTGGCGGCTGCCGGCATGCAACAAGGCTGGTCGTTGAAGTTTCGGCGCACGGTGACGCCGTAACCCGCGAGCCAGGCGTCAGATGTTCCAGCGCGGCGCGCTTTTGGCCAGGCGTTGGCGCATCTCGCCGACGTTGGCGGCCAGTTGTTGAGTCAACAAACGATAGCCATCCAGCGTGTTGTAGACCGGGGCATCGAGGCTGACAAGCGGCACATCCACAGGACGATTGAGCCGCTGGGCGGCGCCCGATTTCAACGCCCTGGCCATGCCGATCAATTGCACGCGAATCTGTCGATGCTCGGCTTTCAATGCCGTTTGCATCAGCCTCATCGCCTCGGGATCATTGGCGTCGGGTCGGGTATTGGCGAGGATCTCCAGGGTGCTCACGCACATGCGCAGGTTGCGCTGGATGGCGTCCAGTTCGGTCATGGAAATCTTCACTTCCTTGGACACGGACGGCATCAACGAGCGCAGTTGCACCATCGCCGCGTTCAGGCGAGTCATGAGCTTGAGGTGTTCGTCGGCGGTGATGGCCTGGCCGTCAATGATGCGCCCGTAGACTTTCGCGCAATCACGTAGCGCATCGGCCAGGTTGTAGCGCCAGGAATATACCGCGTACAGCGGCAGGGCGAAGGAAAACGCCAGGGCCAGGGCAATGCCGATCAGGATGTCCACCCCGCGCCACAAGCCGTCGGTGACCGGGTTGTCGCCGTGCCCCGCGACGATGAACACGGTAATCGCCGACAGCAGCGCCGTGTAACCCCCCTTGCCGATGGCGTGATACGAGAAAAACCCGCAGACCACCGACATCGCGAAATAAGTCAGCCAAGGCATCCCGAGCCAGGCGTGTTGTGCCACCAGCGCCAGGCCGACACCGGCGCCGATCAAGGTGCCGATGGCGCGCTCGGCGGCTTTCTTGCCGATGTTGCCGTGGTGCTGCAAGCCGCCGATCACCACCAGCATCGTCACCGAGGCCCACTCACCATGGGGCAGGTTGATCCCGGTGGTCAGCAGGATCGTCGCCAGCAACCCCAGCGATACGCGCACCGCATGGATCACCCGGGCATGGCGGTAGCGCCGGTACGGGTCGAGCAAGGGCCGCAACAAGCGGCGCAGCAGCGGTGGCAAACGTTGGGCTGTGGACGTACTCAGGCTGGCGCTCCTCAGAAGATGTAGTCGGTGGTCAGGAAACTCGAACTGCGGCCGCTGATGATCTCGCTGATCAGGTCCTTGTTGGTCTCCTGGAATTTGGTGGCCACCAGGGTGCGGATCGAAAACACCCGCAGTGCGTCATGCACCGACAAGGTGCCTTCGGCCGAGTTCTTGCGCCCATTGAAAGGATAGGTGTCCGGGCCGCGCTGGCATTGCGCATTGAGGTTGATGCGCCCGACCTGATTGGCGAAGGTGTCCACCAGGCGGCCGACCGCCACCGGGTTGGTGCCGAAGATGCTCAGCTGCTGGCCGAAGTCCGACTCGAGCACGTAATCGATCACGGTATCCAGATGACGGTACGGCACGATCGGGACGACCGGGCCAAACTGTTCTTCCTGATAAACGCGCATCTGCGGCGTGACCGGGTACAGCACCGCCGGGTAGAAGAACGACGCCCGGGCCTCGCCGCCGTTGGGGTTGACCACCCTGGCGCCTTTGCTCTCGGCATCCGCCACCAGTGCGTGCAGATAGGCGACCTTGCCCGATTCCGGCAGGGGTGTCAGGGCGACGCCGCTTTCCCAGGGCATGCCGGGCTTGAGGCTGGCGAGCCTGGCATTGAACTTGTCGATGAAGGACTCGACCACGTCTTCGTGAACGAACAGGATTTTCAGGGCGGTGCAGCGCTGGCCATTGAATGACAGCGAGCCGGTCAGCGCTTCACTGACCGCGTTGTCCAGGTCCACTTCCGGCAGGACGATGCCCGGGTTTTTCGCATCCAGGCCCAGCGCCGCGCGCAAGCGGTGAGGTCGGGGGTGGAGTTTTTTCAGGTCGCTGGCGGCCTTGTTGGTGCCGATGAAGGCAAAGATGTCGATCTTGCCGCTGGCCATCAGCGCGCTGACCGTCTCGCGGCCGCTGCCGTAGATGACGTTGATCACTCCGGCCGGGAAGCTGTCGCGGAAGGCCTCCAGCAGCGGGCGAATCAGCAGCACGCCGAGTTTGGCCGGCTTGAACACCACGGTGTTGCCCATGATCAGCGCCGGGATCAGCGTGGTGAAGGTTTCGTTCAACGGATAGTTGTAAGGCCCCATGCACAGGGCCACGCCCATCGGCACGCGACGGATCTGGCCGAGGGTGTCCTGTTCCAGTTCAAAGCGGCTGGAGCGGCGGTCGAGTTCCTTCAGCGCGTTGATGGTGTCGACGATGTAGTCGCAGGTGCGGTCGAACTCTTTTTCCGAATCCTTGAGGTTCTTGCCGATCTCCCACATCAGCAGCTTGACCACGGCTTCGCGCTGCTCGCGCATGCGCCCCAGGAAGGTTTCGACGTGCTGGATGCGCTCGGCCACGCGCATGGTCGGCCACAGGCCCTGACCGCGGTCATAAGCACGGACGGCGGCGTCGAGGGCGGTCAATGCGGTCTCGGCATCCAGCAGCGGCGTGCTGCCGAGGATCACTTGCTCGTCGCCATCCGGGCCGTTCAAGTACACCGGGCTGCGGACCTGGGCCAGCGGCCCGTTCCAGGTTTTCAGCACGCCATCGACCAGGTACTCGCGCTGCTCGGTCTGGCCGTCGAGGCGGTATTTTTCCGGGATGTCGGCGGGGCTCGGGAACAGGTTCTGGAGAATGTTGGCTGTGGTCATGTCGCTACCCCTCTGGATTGGGTGATGCACTGATGAATCGTTTTAGCAGACCCCGGTTACCCTTGTCATGACTCATCTCAGGGTTTTGCCCCACGGCGTGACGGATTGCCGATTTATCGACGCCCTGCGTCATGGCCTCAGAAGCGCCCCTAGTTGGCCCCCAATGCCCTCAACCCACCCACGCCGGGTGCCTTAGTGTTGACCTCAGCTTGATCACAATAAAAAAGCTGCACCCGGCTGGCCGGGCAGCCCATGAGAGGACCGCCATGCGGGCAAGCCGATTAACTGAAAAGCCTAGCCTTTGTTTGGCCTTGGCGGGGTGCATCTTCGCGGTGTTGCTGGCGGGGTGCGGCGAACAGTCGAACACCCCGCCGACCCGCAGCGAAGCAGGCGCCGCACGGCCCGCCGACGCCGAGCTGGCGCAGGTCTACGACAACAGCTGCAAGCTGTGCCATGCCAACCCGGCGGCCGGGGCGCCGCTGACCGGCGACATCAAGGCCTGGCAACCACGGGTATTGCAGGGTGCCGACACGCTGCTCGATCACGCGATCAACGGTTACAACGGCATGCCGCCGATGGGCATGTGCATGCAGTGTTCGCAAGAACAGTTCCTGGCGCTGATTGCCTTTATGTCCGGCCAGCCCATCCAATAACAAGAACGGCAGGGTGCGATTCATGACGATGGACCTGACACGGCGTCAGTTGTTGCAACGGGCGAGCGTCATTGGCGCCTTTACCGCGCTCGGCTCGACGCCGGCACTGGCCGAGTTGCTGCGCGCGCCACGACTGATTCCCTGGCGCAACTGGTCGGGCGGCCAGAGCTGCCTGCCGGCGGCGCGACTGGCGCCAAAGAACCTGGATGAGTTGACGCAAGTGGTGCGCCAGGCCCCCGGCAGGATTCGCCCGGTGGGCTCGGCGCATTCCTTCAGCGCGCTGGTGCCCACCGACGGCACCTTGCTGTCGCTGAGCTATTTCACGGGCTTGCTCGATCACGACCCGCAGACCCTGCAAGCCGAGTTCGCCGCCGGCACGCCGATGTCACGCATGGGCACGCCGCTCAAGGACATCGGTCAGGCCCTGCAGAACATGGCCGATATCGATTACCAGACCCTGGCCGGTGCGATCTCGACCTCGACCCACGGTACCGGCAAGCACTTTCAATCCTATTCGGCGCATGTCTGTGGCTTGCAGTTGGTGACCGCCAGCGGCGAGGTCGTGGACTGCGACAGCACGCGTCATCCTGAAGTGTTCAACGCCGCCCGGGTATCACTCGGCGCACTCGGGGTGGCCACGAAAGTTCGTCTGCAAAATCGCCCGGCGTATCGCTTGCGGGAGCGCCAGTGGATCGCTAAAACCGAAGAGCTGCTGGAAGACCTGGACAAGAACACCAGGGAAAACCAGCACTGGGAAATGCTCGTGGTGACCCATTCCGATTACGCCTTGTCGATCGCCTTGAACGAAACCACCGACCCGGCCACACCGCCGGTGCCGGCGGATGAGGAGGGTGGCAACGAGTTTGTCACGCTGATCGAGAAGATCGACAAATACGGCAGTGATTTTCCGGACTTGCGCCGCAGCATGCTCAACAGCCTGCGCCACCTGGCCAGTTTCGATGACCGGGTGGGCGATTCGTTCGACATCTACGCCAACGTGCGTACTGTGCGTTTCAACGAAATGGAGTATTCCGTGCCGGCCGAATACGGCCCGGCCTGTTTGCGCGAGATCCTCAAGCTGATCCAGGACAAGGACCTGCGCACCTGGTTTCCGATCGAGTACCGCTACGTAAAGGCCGACGACATTCCTCTGAGCATGTTCGAAGGCCGCGACAGTTGTTCGATCTCGGTGCACCAGCATTACCAGATGGACCATCACAACTTCTTCGCCGCCATCGAGCCGATCTTCTGGAAGTACAACGGCCGGCCGCACTGGGGCAAGTTGCACACGCTGAACGCGAAAAACCTGCAGCCGCTGTACCCGCGCTGGCAGGAGTTCATCGAGGTGCGGCAGGCGCTCGACCCCAGCGGCAAATTCCTCAATGCGCATTTGTCATCGATCCTGGGGTGAGCTGATGGCCGTCAATCGCCGCAATTTCCTGCTCGGCACTGCGGGTGTCGGCGCCTTGCTGGTGGGTGTCGGGGCGTGGCTGCGCCCGGGTGACCGGGGTGCGCCGTACAGCGATTACTTCCGCATGCTGAACGCCGAACTCAAGGACCACGGGCCGATGCGCCCGGTGATGCTGATCGATCTCGACCGGCTCGATCACAACGTCGATGTGGTGATGCAGTCGGTCAAGCGTGGCGGCAAACACCTGCGCCTGGTGGAAAAATCACTGCCGGCACCGGGACTCTTGAGCTACATCGCCCGGCGCGCCGGCACGCAACGCCTGATGTCGTTTCACCAACCGTTCCTCAATCATGACGCCGTGCAGTTTCCCGCCGCCGACATCCTGTTGGGCAAGCCGCTGCCGGTGCGTTCGGCCGAGCTGTTCTATCAATCGCACAAGGGGCCCTTCGACCCGGCGAAGCAATTGCAATGGCTGCTCGATACGCCGCAGCGCTTGCAGCAATACCTCGCCCTGGCCCAGGGGCTGGGCACGCGGTTGCGGGTGAACATTGAACTGGATGTCGGCCTGCATCGCGGCGGTGTCAGCGACCTTGGCGTACTCGGGCAGATGCTGGCGCTGATCAGCCAGCACCCGCAGCACCTGGAGTTCGCCGGGTTCATGGGCTACGACCCGTTCGTGGGCATGGGCGTGCCGGGGATTCTGGGCTCGCCCGAAGAGCTGTTTGCCAAGGTGATGGTGATCTACAAGCGCTGTGTCGATTTCACCCGTCAACAGTACCCCGGTTTGTGGCATGCAGGGCTGACGCTCAATACGGCCGGCAGCCCGAGCTATGGCATGCATGAACGCGAACAGCTCAGCAGCGAAGTGTCGGTGGGGACCGCGATGCTCAAGCCCACTCACTATGATTTGCCGTCACTGATCGAGCATGTGCCAGCGGCCTACATCGCCACGCCGGTATTGAAAAGCACCGGGGCGGTGAACATTCCGGCGCTGGACGACAAATCCAGGCTGTTCTCCTGGTGGGACACCAATCAGCGCGAGACGTATTTCATCTATGGCGGTAACTGGATGGCCGAGCTCGAATCGCCAGCGGGGTTGCAGAGCAATGGTGTGTATGGCCGCAGTTCGAACCAGGAAATGGTCAACGGCTCGGCGGCGGTGGGGTTGGCGGTTGAAGATCAGGTGTTCTTGCGCCCGACCCAGACGGAGTCGGTGTTGTTGCAGTTCGGGGATTTGCTGGCGGTTCGGGGTGGGAAGATTGTGGAGAGCTGGCCGGTGTATTCCTGAGGGATTTTTTGTGGCTGTGCCGCCGCCATCGCTGGCAAGCCAGCTCCCACAGTGAATTTTGTCGTACACAAATTTTTGTACGCCGTAGATACCTGTGGGAGCTGGCAAGCCAGCTCCTACAGTGAATTTTGTCGTACACAAATTTTTGTACGCCGCAGATACCTGTGGGAGCTGGCTTGCCAGCGATGGCGTCAGTTCAGTCAAAACGCATAGGGAATACTGACCTTGGCCCAAAGCATTTCCCCTTCAGGCCGGTTCTCCACGTCGAACTCCTTGGCCCAGCGAATCTCCGCGCTGGCATATTTGAGAAAGGTCCAGTGCAGTGCCGGACCGATCGCAAACACCTGCCCACGCACTCCGTCGTTCACGTCCTCGCCATTGAACTGCACGGTGTGGCCGAACTGTTTGTCGTCGGTGGTCTGCTTGAGGTAGTAGCCGTTCAGCCCGAACATCAGGTCATCGGTGATCTTGAAACTGGCGGAATAGTCGAAGTGGAAAATCTGCCCCGACTTGTAGTCGGTGTCCTTGTTCTTCTCGTTGAAGCTGTAGGTGGTCTTCATCGACACCTCGGTTCTGTCCGTCGGCAGCCAGGTGAAGGAGAACAGCGGTTTGTAGGTGTAGAAGTTGTTGCTGGTGTTGGCCAGGCGATCGACGCTGTATTCGCCGGTCGGCACCGTGACTTCAATGGCGGCGCCCAGGGTCAGGTTCGGGCCCATGTCCCAGAGAATGATCGGCGCAAACGTTGTGTCACCCATGCCTTCACGGGTGTCCTGCGGCAGGCCGAACACCGAGACTTCCTGCTTGAGCCAGGGCTGCGCGATGTAACCCGCCAGCCGGCCGCCGAACACGCGCACCGGGCTGAGGTAATCCAGGCGCGGAATGACCGCCGTGGATTCGATCTCGACGTTCGGCACCTTGCCGCCGAACGAGCTGATGTTCAGCTTCGTGGCCTTGTAGTGGTTGTAGTAGAGGTTGAAGGCAAGCATGTTGTCCGGAAGGCTGTCGGGCGACAGCGGCAACATGAAGTAGCCGTCGGTGCCGGGGCCGATGTTGTCCACGCCGGCCTCGGTGGCCAGTGCCGGTTGCAGGGCGCAGACGCCGGCCAGGCTGATGACCATCAGGGGAAGTGTCTTGCGGATCGGGGTCATGGGTGTACTCGTTATTATTGTTGGCGGGCTGTCCGGCATCCATACGAGGGCCGCAACATAGAAATAAGCTGTCTGCGCCCTGCAAGGCAGGGTATTGGCGGCCATTTAGGGGGACTTCTGCGGACAGCCTTTGCACCCTGTGCTAACTTCCTTCGACATAACCGGTTACAAAAATAAGAATGCAGCTCGACCCGGAATGTATAGCCCCATGCAAATGAAAGTGATTGACCCCACCTTTGAACTGGCGCTGGTGTCGCCGTTTCTCCTGCAGACCCTGGCCGACGTGGCCGAGCAAAAAGGCATCGACCCACAGAGCCTGTGCCGAGGCTTGGGTTTCAACTTCGAAGACCTTCAGGACCCCGCGCAGCGCATTTCCTATCGCCAGGCCGTGGCCATGATTCAGCGCGCGCTCAAAGTCCTGCCCAATCAGGGCCTGGGCCTGTGGGTCGGCGCGCAGAACGTGCTCGGTACGCTGGGGCTGCTGGGGCACGTGTTGTCGCTGTGCAAGACCCTGCGCGATGCCTTTGAACTGGGCATCCGCCATCAACACACGTCGGGGGGCATTGTCGTATCGAGTGTGGAGGAGGCGGGTGATCGGGTGTTTGTCGACGTTGAATGCCGCTTGCCGTTCGCCGACGTGCAGTTGTTCGCGGTCGAGGAGTTTTTCGCCAGCCTGCTGGTCTACGGCCGGGCGCTGGTCGGGGCGGATTTCAAGCCGGTGGCCGTGGAATTCATGCATGCCGCGCCGGGCTATCTCGACGAATATGCACGCCTGCTGGGGCCGGACGTGCGTTTCGGCTGCCTGCAAAACCGCATGCTGATCGATGCCCATTGGTTGGACGTGCAGTTGCCCAATCACCATTCCCTGGCCCTGCGCCAGGCAGTGAAACTGCTCGAGCTGGAAGCGGCGCAAGTGCACCAGAAAATGGATCTGATCCAGGCGGTGGAACGGGCGATTGCCCGGGACCTGACCGAGGGCAGCCACATCGAGAAAATCGCCGGCGACCTGAACATGAGTAGCCGCACCTTGCGCCGCCGTCTCACCGAACACGCGCTGACGTTCGAAACCTTGCTGGAACAGGTGCGCCAGGCCCGCACCATGAGCCTGCTGGCCAACCCGGACATGTCCATCGAACGCATCACCGAAGAAGTCGGCTACAGCGACGTGCGCAGCTTTCGCCGGGCGTTCAAGCGCTGGACCGGCATGAGCCCGAGCGCGTTCCGCAACGACAGCCCCAGCCTGGTTTGATCTCTTTGTGGTGAAAGGGCTTGGCTTTTCACCACAGGTTCCTGGCCTCCGACGGCACACAAACCCTCATACTCCGGTTAAACTCCGTGCTCTTTTTCAAGGAGTTCATATGAGTCATTACCAGCCGGGCATTCTCGCCACCCCCGTTCCGCCTCAAGCCCGCCATATGTTCTTCGCGCTCGAATCCGCCGCTGCACTGCCGGCCGCGCTCGATAAGCTGCAAGGGCTGGTGGACGGCAAGTCGGTGGTGGTCGGCTTCGGCGAGTCCCTGGTCAAGGCGCTGGACGGGCAGATCGAAGGTCTGCGGCCATTCCCGGCACTGACCGGCGTAGGCGTCGACAACCCGTCGACCCAGCACGCGCTCTGGTGCTGGCTGCACGGCGAAGACCGTGGTGAGTTGCTCAACCGCAGCAATGCCATCGCCGCCGCATTGGCTCCGGCGTTGCGCCTGGTGCAGATGAACGAAACCTTCCGCCACATGACCGGCCATGACCTGACCGGCTACGAAGACGGCACCGAAAACCCCCACGATGAAGCCGCAGCCGCTGCCGCCCTGGTGGGTGAGGGCGCGGACGGCACGGTCGGTGGCAGCTTCGCCGCGATCCAGCAATGGCAGCACGACTTGCAAGGTTTCCATGCGCTGTCGGCCGATGACAAGGACAACATCATGGGCCGCCGCCTGAGCGACAACGAAGAGATCGACGACGCGCCGGTTTCCGCCCACGTCAAACGCACCGCCCAGGAAAGCTTCGCGCCCGAGGCCTTCGTGGTGCGCCGCTCGATGCCGTGGATCGAAGGCGAGCGTGCCGGCCTGATGTTCCTGGCCTTCGGTTTTTCCCTCGACGCCTTCGAAGCTCAACTGCGTCGCATGAGCGGCCTGGAAGACGGCATCACCGACGGTCTGTACCGCATCAGCCGTCCGCTCACCGGTGGCTACTACTGGTGCCCGCCGCTCAAGGACGGTCGACTGGACCTGCGCGCATTGCGCGTCGGCTGAGCAAAAGGAGAGCTTATGAACCGGGTGCGCTGGGGCATGATCGGTTGTGGCAGTGTCGCTGAACGCAAAAGCGGCCCGGCTTTCTACAAGGCGCCCGGATCGGCCTTGGTGGCGGTCATGGGCCGGCGCCTGGAAGCCGTCACCGACTACGCCGCTCGCCACGGCATCGCGCGGGTCTACACCGATGCGCAAGCGTTGATCAACGATCCCGAGGTCGACGCGGTGTACATCGCCACGCCGCCCGACAGTCATCACGCCTACGCCTTGCAGGTGGCCGCCGCCGGCAAGCATTGCTGCGTGGAAAAACCGATGGCGCTGAACGCCGGGCAAAGCCGCGAGATGCAGCAGGTGTTCGCCGATGCCGGGCTGCACCTGTTCGTCTCCTATTACCGGCGTTCGCTGCCACGCTTCCGGCAAGTGCGGCAATGGCTGGAGGAGGGGCGGATCGGCGAGGTCCGGCACTTGACCTGGACCCTCACCAAAACCCCGTCGGCGGCGGATCTGGAGGGCGCGAACAATTGGCGCACCGCCCCGGCGATTGCCGGTGGCGGTTACTTCGCCGACCTGGCCAGCCATGGCCTGGACCTGTTCCAGTACCTGTTCGGCGATATCGTCGAAGTGGCCGGGTTCACCGCCCGGCAGGCCGGTTTGTATGCCGCCGAAGATGCCGTCAGCGCCACTTGGCGGTTTGCCAGCGGGGCACTGGGCATGGGCTGCTGGAACTTCGTTGCAGACCGTCGCGAAGACCGCGTCGAAGTGATCGGCAGCCAAGGCCGGATCACGTTCTCGGTGTTCGATGAGCACCCGGTCGAACTGCACGCCGATGAACACCTGAGCCTGACCATCGAGCATCACGCCCACATCCAGTGGCACCACGTATTGGGCATGAATGCACATATTCGTGGCGAGGCACAGCATCCGGCCGTGGCCGGCGAAGCGCTGAAGACCGATTGGGTCATGGACCAGATCCTCAAGCGCCACTGAACCTGTAGGAGCGAGCCTGCTCGCGATGGTCGTCAACGATAACGCTGGAAGTCTGACACCCCACGGCGTTCTCGGGTTTATCGCGAGCAGGCTCGCTCCTACAGTTTCGGATTGCGTTGCGCATCTAACCTTATGCGCATTCGGTATTTCTCAAGCCTGCCATAACCTCTCTAAGATCACGTCATAACTCGTTATAACAAGTGATCTGCCATGACCGATAACGTTCTATCCCTGAGCAGCGTCCCGCTGCACACCCAGCTGCGAGACGTGCTGCGTGCGCGCATCCTCGACGGCGAGTACCCGCAAGACAGCCAGATGCCTTCCGAAAGCGAGCTTGGCGCGTTGTTCAAGGTCAGTCGCATCACCGTGCGCCAGGCCTTGGGCGACCTGCAGAAGGAAGGGCTGATCTTCAAGATCCACGGCAAAGGCACCTTCGTCGCCAAGCCGAAAACCTTCCAGAACGTCAGCACCCTGCAAGGCCTGGCCGAGTCCATGACCGGGCGTGGCTATGAGGTGATCAACCGTCTGCGCAGCTTCAAGTTCATCGCCGCCGACAAGCTCGTCGCCGAGCGTTTGCAGGTCGCCGAAGGCGAGATCGTGGCGCAGATCAAACGGGTGCGCCTGATCAATCGCGAGCCGGTGTCCCTGGAGGTCACTTACCTGCCCAAGACCATTGGTGAGCGTCTGGAAAAGGCCGACCTGGTCACCCGCGACATCTTCCTGATCCTGGAAAACGACTGCGGCCTGGCCCTGGGCCACGCTGACCTGGCCATCGATGCGGTACTGGCCGACAGCGACCTGACCCAGGCGCTGAACGTCGAACCCGGCTCGCCGATCATGCGTATCGAGCGCCTGACCCACGACTGTGCCGGCCAGCCGCTGGACTTCGAACACCTTTACTACCGTGGCGATGCCTTCCAGTACCGCCTGCGGATCGACCGGCACAAAGGGGCTTGAACATGACACGCAACACCCTCGAACAGGAATACGACATCGTCGTGATCGGCGGCGGCACCGCCGGCCCCATGGCGGCGATCAAGGCCAAGGAACGCAACCGCGACCTGCGGGTGTTGTTGATCGACAAGGCCAACGTCAAGCGCAGCGGCGCGATCAGCATGGGCATGGACGGCCTGAACAACGCGATCATTCCCGGCCACTCGACGCCGGAGCAGTACACCAAGGAAATCACCATCGCCAACGACGGCATCGTCAACCAGGCCGCGGTGTACGCCTATGCCACCCACAGCTTCGAGACCATCGAGCAACTGGACCGCTGGGGCGTGAAGTTCGAGAAGGACGAAACCGGCGACTACGCGGTGAAGAAGGTCCACCACATGGGCGCCTACGTGCTGCCGATGCCGGAAGGGCACGACATCAAGAAAGTCCTGTACCGCCAGTTGAAACGCGCGCGGGTGAGCATCACCAATCGCCTGGTCTGCACGCGCTTGCTGACGGATGAAGAGGGCGCGGTCAACGGCGTGATGGGCTTCGATTGCCGCACCGCGGACTTCCATGTGATCAAGGCCAAGGCGGTGATCCTCGCCTGCGGTGCCGCCGGACGCCTCGGCTTGCCGTCCTCGGGTTACCTGATGGGCACCTACGAAAACCCGACCAATGCCGGCGACGGCTACTCGATGGCCTACCACGCCGGGGCCGAGCTGGCGAACCTGGAGTGCTTCCAGATCAACCCGCTGATCAAGGACTACAACGGCCCGGCCTGCGCCTACGTCACCGGTCCCCTGGGCGGCTACACCGCCAACAACAAGGGCGAGCGCTTCATCGAGTGCGACTACTGGAGCGGGCAGATGATGTGGGAGTTCCATCAGGAACTGGAAAGCGGCAACGGCCCGGTGTTCCTCAAGCTCGATCACCTGGCCGAGGAAACCATCCAGAACATCGAAGAGATCCTGCACAGCAACGAGCGTCCGAGTCGCGGCCAGTTCCACGCCAATCGCGGTACGGACTACCGCACGCAGATGGTCGAGATGCACATCTCCGAGATCGGCTTTTGCAGCGGGCATTCGGCGTCGGGGGTGTGGGTCAACGAGAAGGCCGAGACCTCGGTCAAGGGTTTGTACTCGGCCGGTGACATGGCCGCGGTGCCGCACAACTACATGCTCGGCGCCTTCACCTACGGCTGGTTCGCCGGCAACAACGCGGCGGATTTTGTCGCCGGGCGTGAGTTTTCCGCCCTCGATGTGGCACAGATCGAAGCGGAAAAACAGCGGGTCTACGCGCCGCTCGATCGCGAACACGGCCTGCCACCGGCCCAGGTCGAGTACAAGCTGCGGCGCTTCGTCAACGACTACCTGCAACCGCCGAAAGTGACCAAGAAGATGCAGATCGGACTGCAACGCTTCAGCGACATCCAGCGCGACCTCGACCAGATCAAGGCCCACAACGCCCATGAGCTGATGCGCGCCATGGAAGTCAGCATGATCCGCGACTGCGCCGAAATGGCCGCCCGCGCTTCATTGTTCCGCGCCGAGAGCCGCTGGGGGCTGTACCACCATCGCGTCGATCACCCGCAACGCAACGATCGCGACTGGTTCTGCCATTGCCACCTGAAGAAAGACCAGAACGGTTTGATGAGCAGCTTCAAGAAAGCCGTCGAGCCTTACATCATCCCGCTGGATGCCGACGAGATGCAGGCTTACGACCGGTTGCGGGTCGGTGCCGATGCGGCTTGATGCCGACAATCAAAGAGAGACCGAACATGGCTTACCAACCCCAGGAAATCTTCTTCCGCTCCAACGCACCGGTCACGGTCGACGAGGACCTTTGCATCGCCCACAAAGGCTGCACCGTATGCGTCGACGTTTGCCCGATGGACCTGCTGGCGATCAACCCGGCCACGCAAAAGGCCTACATGGCCTTCGATGAATGCTGGTACTGCATGCCCTGTGAAAAGGACTGCCCGACGGGCGCGGTGAAAGTCGAGATCCCCTATTTATTGCGCTGAATGTGAACACAGTTGCTCCCACAATGATTTGTGCAGCACCTCAACATCTGAAAACACCAAAGAACCCTGTGGGAGCTGGCTTGCCAGCGATGAGGCCAGCCCAAACAACGCTAAAACGCCATCCGGCCACCACCGGACGCCTGATTCACAACACCCCTCGTTTCCCACCACGCCCTGATCGTGGCGGAGACGAACATCCTATAAATGATTCGAGGGGAAACACTCATGTTGCGTGCAACTTTGGCCGGTCTGGTACTGGCTTCATTCACTTTGTCGGCCTCGGCCGAAACCATCCGCATTGCCATCGGCACCCAGGACACCACCATCAACTGCGCCGCCGGCGGTTTGTTGATTCGCGAGCTCGGTCTGCTGGACAAATACCTGCCCCACGACGGCCAATACAAAGACGCCCAATACGACGTGCAGTGGAAGAACTTCACCAGCGGCGCACCGCTGACCAACGAGATGGTCGCCGGCAAGCTCGACTTTGGCGCCATGGCCGATTTCCCCGGTTCGTTCAACGGCGTGGCGTTTGAAACCGCCGGCAAGCACAGCCTGTTCATCAGCGTCCTGTCGGGCAGCACCAAGGGCAGTGGCAACGGCATCGTGGTGCCGAGTGCGTCGGGCGTGCAGTCGCTGGCCGAGCTCAAGGGCAAGACCATTTCCGTTCCGTTCGCTTCCACCGCCCATGGCATGTTGCTGCGAGCCGTGGCGGCCCAGGGCTGGGACCCGCTCAAGGACGTGAACATCATCGCCCAGCCGCCGGAAGTCGCCGGCTCCGCGTTGCAGGCCGGCAAGATCGATGCCCATGCTGACTTCGTGCCGTTCGCCGAACTGTTCCCCAGCCGTGGATTCGCCCGCAAGATCTATGACGGTTCCCAAGCCAATGCGCCGACCTTCCACGGTGCGCTGGTCGATCAGGCCTATGCGAAAAAGTACCCGGAAATCGTCGTCGCTTACCTGCGCGCGAGCATCGAAGCCAACCAACTGCTGGCGGCTGAACCGGAGAAATACAGCGAGCTGATCGCCAAGGTCACCGGGGTCGATGCCGAGGTCAACTACCTGTTCCATGGCCCCCTCGGCGTGCAAACCCGCGACCTGAGCTGGAAGCCGGAATACCGTCAGGCCGTGGGCACCGCCATCGATACCCTGAAGTTGTTGAAGAAGGCCGATCGCGGTCTCGATCTCAACACCTTCATCGACGACCAGTACATCCGCGCCGCCTTCAAGGCCTCGAACCTGGACTACAACGCGCAGCTTGCCGACTACCGGCAGACGCCGCTCAAGGCCGTCGATGCCGCCAGCGGCAAAGCCATCACCGACGTGCGCCACGTGGCGGAAATCTGGGTGCGTGGCGAGCCGAAAGTCCGTCAATACGCCTCGGCGGAAGCCGCATTCAGCGCGCTGACAGCGCTGAAACAGGAAGGCAAAAACATCCGCGCGGTGTACACCCAGGCCAGTGACAGCGGGATCAAGCTGCTGGCGGATCAGGCGTGGTTTGCCACCGATAGCAAAGGCCAGCTGAGCGCGTTCCTGCTCAAGGGCCAGGCCCAGCAGTTCGCTACGGCCCAGGGCGGCAAGGTCTTCGACTTCACCGATGCCACAGCGCAGGCCGTGGCCGTTCGCTAACCCTGTAGGAGCCGGCTTGCTGGCGATTGCTGACTGACATTCAACATTGATGTCGACTGACCCGCCGCTATCGCCAGCAAGCCGGCTCCTACGGGTTTTTGGTTGAGAGGAATAATTGTGTACCGATCCTATTCTCGCTGGCTCCCCAGAGCCGCTTCACTGCTGCTCTGCCTGCTGTTCTGGCAACTCGCCGCCAGCCACCACTGGAACCTCGGCCTGGTGACTTTCGCCAACGTCCCGACACCCGTGGCGGTCGTTGAAGCCGCCCTCGGCCTCGGCGACTCCGGCAAGCTCGCGCAGCACCTGGGCAGCAGCCTCGGCCGGGTGTTCGCCGGTTACCTCGCAGCGCTGGTCATTGGCGTTGCCCTGGGCCTGGCCATCGGCCGCTCGAAATGGGCCGAAGATCTGCTGCTGCCGCCCCTTGAAGTGCTGCGCCCGATTCCGGCGGTGGCGTGGATTCCCCTGGCCATCCTGATGTTTCCCTCGTCGGAACTGTCGATGGTGTTCATCACCTTCACCGGCGCACTGTTCCCGATCCTGCTCAACACCGTGCATGGCGTCGAAGGCGTCGACCCACGGCTGATCGCCTCGGCGAAAAGCCTCGGGGCAGGGCGCCGGGCCATCCTGCTGGAGGTGATTCTTCCGGGCGCTGCGCCGAGCATCATCACCGGCCTGGCCATCGGCATGGGCACCTCGTGGTTCTGCCTGGTAACGGCGGAAATGATCTCCGGCCAATTCGGCATCGGCTATTACACCTGGGAGTCCTACACCATCCAGAACTACGCCGACATCGTCGTCGGCATGTTGCTGATCGGCGTGCTCGGCATGGGCAGCAGCCTGCTGATCAAGCGTCTGGGCGGGCTGTTCACGCCCTGGCATCGACCACGAGGAAAAGCCTGATGAGCGTTTTTCAACACATGGAAGGGCGCATCGACATTCGCGGGCTGTCGATCAGCCTGGGCGAAGGGGCCGCGGCTTTCGAAGCGGTGCAGGGCCTCGATTGCCAGATCGAACCGGGGCAGTTCGTGTGCATTCTCGGGCCGTCCGGTTGCGGCAAGTCCACCTTGCTCGGCGCACTGGCCGGTCACCTGCAACCGCGCACCGGCACCTTG
Source organism: Pseudomonas sp. S2_H10 (assembly GCF_054668285.1). Classification (NCBI taxonomy): domain Bacteria; kingdom Pseudomonadati; phylum Pseudomonadota; class Gammaproteobacteria; order Pseudomonadales; family Pseudomonadaceae; genus Pseudomonas; species Pseudomonas sp. S2_H10. The sequence goes on along the minus strand of NZ_CP162754.1, from coordinate 794,728 downwards.
AACGTGGATGGCGCGCCGGTGTCGGGGCCCTCGCCACAACGCGGCATGGTGTTCCAGCAGCACACCTTGTTTCCGTGGCGCACGGTGCGTGACAACGTGGCGTTCGGCTTGAAGATGCGTGGCGTCGGCAAGCGCGAACGGCACAAGGCGGCGGATGACATCCTCGCGCTGGTGGGCCTCGAAGGTTTTGCCGAGCGCTGGCCCGATCAGCTCTCCGGCGGCATGCAGCAACGGGTGGAAATCGCCCGGGTGCTGGTCAACCGTCCGCGCCTGTTGCTTATGGACGAACCCTTCGGCGCCCTCGATGCCCTGACCCGGTTGAACATGCAGGAACTGCTGCTGGACATCTGGACGCGCATCCGCACCACCGTGGTGTTCGTCACCCATGACATCGACGAAGCGCTGTTCCTCGCCGACCGCTTGCTGGTCATGGGACCGCGCCCCGGGCGGATCATCGAAGACCTGCGCCTGGACTTCCCGAGGCCGCGCAGCACCGAACTGGTGACCAGCCCTGAATTCTCGCACCTCAAGCGTCATTGCCTCGAACTCCTGCGCCACGAAGACGGTCGGCAACTGCCGCGCCTGAACCCGCTGGGGCTTCCTCCTGAAAACAAACTGCCGCGATTTGCCCTATGACCTCACTATTCGATGTAACCGATAACGACGACATCCTTGCCCTGCAACCGCGCCTGACCGATGACGACCCCGGTGTACGCCGGATCGCACTGATCGAACTGGCCGATCTCGAGGAACCGGACGGCCTGCTGTGGCTGACCGATCGACTGGCCGAAGACCCGATTGCAGACGTTCGGGCCGAAGCCGCGCGGTTGCTGGAAGCCTGGGAGGACGAGCCGGTGGTTGAAGCGCTGTGCCAGGCCCTGACCGATCCGTCCCCGGCGGTGCAGGCGGCCGCCGCGCAAAGCCTCAGCCTGCTCAAGAGCGAAGCGGCGGGACGGGTCATTCTGCCGTGGACCGGGCACGCCGACAGCGGCGTGCGCATTGCCGCGTTCAGGGCGTTGCGCGAGTTGCGTTGCCCCGATGCCGCCTCGGCGGCTGTCGCTGCATTGGCCGATGAAAGCGCCAGTGTGCGCCGCGAAGCGGTGGGCGTGCTCGGCTGGCTCAAGCAGCTTGATGCCTTGCCGGCGCTGGCGCAGTTGGCCAGCGCTGACCCGGACACCGAGGTGCGGCGTGCAGCCACCGGCGCATTGGGCCTGGCGTCTGACGCCCAGGTGCTGCCGGCCCTGCGTCAGGCCTTGCGCGACGCAGCCTGGCAAGTGCGCGAAGAAGCCGCCACCACCCTGGGCAAGGTCGGCCACCCCGACGCCGGCCCGGCCCTGATCGACGCCCTGGGCGACGATTACTGGCAAGTGCGCCTGCGCGCCACCCGCAGCCTCGGCCGCCTGCGTTTTACACCGGCGCTCGAAGCGCTGATCGACACCCTCGGCCACCGCATCAGCAACCTGCGCAAGGAAGCCGCGCTGGCCCTCGGCGAATTGAACGACCCACGGGCCATTGCGCCGTTGCAGGCCGCGCAGGACGACGGCGACCCGGAAGTGCGCAAGGCCGTGCGCATTGCCTTGAGTCAACTGCAATGAACCCGCTGGCGATCGGCAACTCCCGCAGCAAACAGCAGTTGCGCCTGAACTGGCCGGATGGTCGCGAGCAACTGCTGGATCATGCCGAACTGCGCCGGCAGTGCCCGTGTTCACAGTGCCGGGCGTTTCGATTGCGGGGGATGACACCGATGGTCGATGCGCGGGTTCAGGTGATCGAACTGAATCCGCAAGGGTATGGCCTGCAACTGGTGTTCAGCGATGGGCATGAGCGGGGGATTTATCCTTGGGCGTATCTCTCTGCTCTGGCCTGATCCCTGTAGGAGCGAGCCTGCTCGCGATGGACGTGAACGATAAAGCGATGCCGTTGGAGGAATCGGTACGCCTGGACGCTTTTCGCCAACAGTCGACCGGCTTTATGCGGTGAATACAGGCTCAGTAACGGCTCGGATAAACGCATCGTCCACAGTCTTCACGTTATACCGATGCATGAACACCCTACCATTGGCAAAGCGATTGAAGCGCTTCTGGCTAATCATGTAGAAATAATCACAATGGTTAATGACCTCATCAACATTGTGCGAGGAAACCAGAATAGCGGTGCCCTCACTGGCGGCGCCGCGTAGGCACTGCCAAATATAGCGCCGAAATTCCGGATCTACACCGGCGGTAGGTTCGTCGAGAATCACGAAGTCTGCAGAAATTGAAAGAAGAGAGAGCGTAAAGAACCAGCGTGTCTCTCCGTAGCTGCATAGCGATGATTTTTTGTTCCATATGTCTTGATATCGGTCAACTATCGCGGGGCTCCATGCACTTAATTTTTTCAAGGTCTTATCCTGTGTCATCGGTTCGCTTGATGACAGCGCAGTCACCATTCTAAAAATGTCTCGCATGCGCAGCGGCGGGGGAGTGGTGATGATTTGAGAAAGGTATAAAAACTGACTGAAGTCGTTTTTTATGAAGCCGGACTTTGCTTTTTTAAGGTCACAGACGATATCGAAAAAAGTTGTTTTTCCAGATCCGTTGGGCCCCAGAATGCCGACAATGTCGCCTTGAGCAACCTCAAGAGATGCCTGGGTCAAGAGGGGGTTGTCTGTATAGGAGAAGTCAATGCTCTGCGCCGTAAATTTTTTCATCAGTATCGGCTCCATACGGGATTGATTCTTAGGTGTTTGAAAGTTTTGTGCAGTGAAAAAATGAATAAAAGAATTATTGCTGCTGTGATGAGTTTGTTGGACTCAAGACCTTGTTCCATTATCTGGCTTGCAAGTGTCAGTGGGTTTGCGAGGTTCAAAGTGTCGGTGATGGGGTTTGATCTGCTGGCACTCATTACGCCGAGAATCAACATGCAGAACGAAAAAATGGAAAGCAAAGTGTTCGAGTTCTGAAAGTTGATCGGTAATAATGAGAATACAGCCCCGATCGCGCAAAACATGATAAAGCAGATGTAAAAGCGTGGTGTGATATTCAGTAGTTCATTGAGATCGTAGTTTCCGAATGGTAATTTGGTCGTTAAGTAAAAGGTTGCGCAATAAGATATCGATATTAGCGAGTAGGCAATGAAGTGCGATAAAAGAAAAATCAGTTTCGATTCCTTGGAGTAAATAAATGATCGGGTGAATCCACTTTCCCTTCTTCCGATTATGTAAAAGGCGAATCCGAATAATGCGACACTTGAAGAGATGTAGGCATAAAACCATGCTGAGGCTGTAATGTAATTGCTGGAAAAATAGCTAAGGCCTTGTCTGGTTATTGCAAAAAAATAGAACATCGCGCAAGGCGATATCATGATCCAGAAAAGGGCGGTGGGTTCTTTTAGTTGTTCTTTTATAAATATTGAAGTTAGGACAAAAGCTCTGGGTGCAATGTTTCTAGTCATGGGGTAGCACCTTTTTAGATTTGTTTTTTATATTTTTTGGCGTTTGGCGTTTGGCGTTTGGCGTTGAGTGGTATTGCAAGGATTAATTGATTTTGCTGCTGGGTGCAAGCGAGAGAATTTTGTGTTTGTAGGGGTATTCCTGCATGTTTTTAAGATGCGTCCTGCACGATGTCAGGAGTCTTGGTTTATCGTGGTGTTGGCACTTTTTAGCGTGAATTGTGAAATTCCTTTTTGAAACTGCGGTTTAGTTTTCGGCAAGCAAAAATGATCTTCTATGTTGGGTAGAATATTTCTGTAGGAACAATGTGCGATTTCTATTTTTTCTATGGTTTTTATTTTTTTAGAGCCTGTTTTTTTAAAAAAAAGGCGACGAACGGTAGGCCTTGAATGTGGGAGCGAACTGTCCGGCAGATGACTGACGGCCCTTGCCAGAAAAAAGCCAAAAGAGTACAAATGTACTCCATGACGACTCTGACTCCCCGCCGTACCGCCATCCTGACCTTTATCCGAGATCGCATCGCCGAGCACGGTCAGCCTCCGAGCCTCGCTGAAATCAGCGAGGCGTTCGGTTTCGCCTCCCGCAGTGTGGCGCGCAAGCATGTGCTGGCGCTGACCGAAGCCGGGTTTATCGAGGTCAACCCGCATCAGGCCCGGGGCATTCGCCTGCTTGGGCAGCCGCCGCGGCCCGAGTTGCTGGACATCCCGGTGCTTGGCCGGGTGGCGGCCGGTGCGCCGATCGGGGCTGATGCCGAGGTACACAGCCGCTTGCTGCTCGATCCGTCGATCTTCTCGCGGGTGCCGGACTACATGCTGCGGGTGCGCGGTGATTCGATGATCGAGGACGGCATTCTCGACGGCGATCTGGTGGGCGTGCACCGCAACCCCGAGGCGCTCAACGGCCAGATCGTCGTCGCGCGGCTCGACGGCGAGGTCACCATCAAGCGCTTCGAGCGGGTCGGCGATGTGGTTCGGCTGCTGCCACGCAACCCGGCCTACCAGCCGATCATTGTCGAGGCCGACCGGGACCTGGCCATCGAAGGCGTGTTCTGTGGCCTGGTGAGGCAAGGCTGATGGGTGCCGTCGTTGCGCTGGATACGCTGTTCAATGGCGGCCAGGTCTGGAGGGGCCGGCCTGCGCCACCGGCCGCCAGCCCGCAACCCACCGGGCATGCCGCGCTCGACGCGGCATTGCCCAGCGGTGGCTGGCCGGAGGCGGCGCTGACGGAGATCCTGTTGGCCGGGCAGGGCGTGGGCGAGTTGCAACTGGTGTGGCCGACGCTGGCACGGCTGTCGGCGGCGGGCGAGCGTATCGTGCTGGTGGCGCCGCCTTATGTGCCGTATCCCCAGGCGTGGCAGGGCGCCGGGGTCGATCTGCGGCAGTTGTCGATCATCCGCGCCAGCGAGCGCGATGCGCTGTGGGCCGCCGAACAATGCCTGCGCTCGGGCAGTTGCGGCGCGGTGCTGTGCTGGCCGCACAAGGTCGATGACCGCGCCTTGCGCCGCTTGCAGGTGGCGGCGGAAACCGGCCAGACCCTGGCCTTCGCCTATCGCCCCCTCAGTGAAGCGATCAACCCTTCGCCGGCGGCCCTGCGCATCGCCATCGATGCCCGACCGGCACAACTGCGCGTGCTCAAGTGTCGCGGCGGCCTGGCTCGGTCGACGCCGATTGCCTTCGCCGTGGGGCATTGAGGTTGCCATGCGCTGGGTCTGCATTGTTTTCCCGCAATTGGCGCTGGACGCGGTACTGCGTCAGCGCACCGATCCCGATCAACCCCTGGCGTTGCTGACCGGCCCGGCTCAGCGCCGGGTGCTGCAGGCGGTCAACGACGCGGCGCGGGCGCTGGGGTTGCGTCCCGGCCAGTCCATGAGCGCGGCACAGGCCTTGAGCAAAGGCTTTGTCACGGCCGAATACGACGCCGCTGACATCGAACACTGGCAGCAGTTTCTCGCCGCCTGGGCCTATCGCTTCAGTTCCCAGGTCAGCGTGCATTACCCCCGGGCCGTGGTGTTCGAGATCGAGTCCAGCCTCGGCCTGTTCGGCGCCTGGCCGCAATTCGAAGCGCTTTTGCGCCGAGAGCTTGGTGAACTGGGGTTTCGGCACCGCATCGTGGCCGCGCCCAACCCGGTGGCGGCGCGGGTGCTGGCCAACGCCTATGACGGTCTGGTGGTGCCGGACGATCAAGCCTTGCAGCATCACCTGGGGCAAATGCCCGTCGACCGGGTCGGTCTCGAAGCCTCGGTCGCCACGGCCTTGTCGCGCATGGGCCTGCGCACCTTGAGCCAGGTGCAGGCGTTGCCCCGGCATAGCCTGGCCCGGCGTTTCGAGGCCCAGGTGCTCAAGCATCTGGATGCCCTGTCCGGTTTGCGGCGGCTGGCGCTGACGTTCTACCTGCCGCCGGACCGCTTCGATGTGCGCATCGAGCTCAATTTCGATGTGCAGTCCCATCAGGCCTTGCTGTTTCCGTTGCGCCGGTTGACGGGCGACCTGTCGGCGTTCCTCTGCGGTCGCGACAGCGGCGTACAGCGTTTCGACCTGCACCTGGAGCACGCCGGGTTGCCGGACACCGTCATCAAGGTCGGCCTGCTCAGCGCCGAGCGCGATCCGGCGATGCTCTTCGAGCTGGCCCGGGGGCGGCTGGAGCAAGTCCAGGTCGAGGCGCCGGTGCGTGGCTTTCGCCTGCGCGCCGAAGATTTGCCGACCTTCGTGCCCCAGTTTCAGGAGCTGTTCGACGAGCGCCCGCAGCAGACCTTGCCCTGGGAACAACTGCGCGAACGCCTGCGTGCACGGCTGGGGGATGACGCGGTGCACGACTTGCGTTTTCAGGCCGATCACCGCCCCGAGTGCGCGTGGCAGGCCCGTGCCGACAGCCAGCCTTGCACGGTGCCGGCCGCCGTGAAGCGGCCGGGCTGGCTGCTGACCGAGCCGCTGGCCGTGCATCAGGGCTCGGCACGCATTCTCATGGGGCCGGAACGTATCGAGTCCGGCTGGTGGGACGGCGGCGACATACGCCGTGACTATTACCTGATCGAAACCCGAGCCGGCCAACAGGGCTGGGCCTACCGGGCGGTCGGCGAGGACGGCCCGTTGTGGTTGCAGGGCTGGTTCGCATGAGCTGCGAATATGCCGAATTGCACTGCCTGTCGAACTTCAGTTTCCAGCGCGGTGCCTCCAGTGCCCTCGAACTGTTCCAACGCGCGAAAAAACAGGGCTATCAAGCCCTGGCGATCACGGATGAGTGCACCCTGGCGGGCATCGTGCGCGCCTGGCAAGCGGCGAAGTCCGTGGAATTGCCGCTGATCATCGGCAGCGAGATACGCATCGAGAACGGTCCGAAAGTGGTGCTGCTGGTGGAGAACCTCGAAGGCTATCAGGCGCTGTGCCGATTGATCACCCGCGCCCGACGCCGCACGCCGAAAGGCCAGTACCAGGTGCTGCGCGAAGACTTCAGCGAACCCTTGCCGGGGTTGTTGGCGTTGTGGGTGCCGGACGCCGTCGATCCCTTCGCGCAGGGCCACTGGCTCAAGCAGGTCTTCGCCGAGCGCCTGTGGCTGGCCGTGCAGTTGCATCGCGGCCAGGATGATGCGCGGCGCCTGGACGATCTGCTGACACTGGCCAGGGCGTTGCAGATTGCGGCGGTGGCCAGTGGCGATGTGCATATGCACGCTCGCGGCCGGCGTGCCTTGCAGGACACCATGACCGCGATCCGTCATCACCTGCCGGTGGCCGATGCCGGGTTACGCCTGCACCCCAACGGCGAGCGTCATCTGCGCAGCCCCGACGTGCTGCAGGCGCTGTATCCGCCGGGCTTGCTGGCCGAAACGCTGACCATTGCCCGGCGCTGCACCTTCGATCTTGGCCAGTTGCGCTATCAATATCCTCGCGAACTGGTGCCGCAAGGGCACTCGGCCACCTCGTGGCTGCGTCATTTGACCGACGAAGGCATCCAGTGGCGCTGGCCAAAAGGACCGAAACGCGCAGTGCTGGGGCAGATCGACAAGGAGCTGCACCTGATCGCGGAGCTGGGCTATGAAAGCTATTTCCTGACGGTCCACGACATCGTGCGTTTCGCCCGCACCCAGCACATTCTGTGTCAGGGGCGTGGTTCTGCCGCCAACTCGGCCGTGTGCTTCGCCCTGGGGATCACCGAAATCGACCCGGATCGCACCACGTTGTTGTTCGAGCGTTTTCTTTCCAAAGAGCGCAACGAGCCGCCGGACATCGATGTCGATTTCGAGCATGAGCGCCGCGAGGAAGTCTTGCAGTACGTGTTCCAGCGTTATGGCCGGGCCCGGGCCGCGCTGACGGCGGTCGTCAGCACTTACCATGCGGCCGGTGCGGTGCGCGATGTGGCCAAGGCCTTGGGCTTGCCGCCGGACCAGATCAACGCCCTGGCCGATTGCTGCGGTCACTGGAGCGATGAAACACCGCCCGTGGAGCGTCTGCGCGAGGGCGGGTTCGACCCCGAGAGCCCGGTGCTGCACCGGGTGCTCAGCCTGACGGGGCAGTTGATCGGCTTCCCCCGGCATTTGTCCCAGCACCCCGGCGGTTTCGTGATTTCCGAGCAGCCGCTGGACAGCCTGGTGCCGGTGGAAAATGCCGCCATGGCCGAGCGCACCATCATCCAGTGGGACAAGGACGACCTCGACGCGGTCGGTTTGCTCAAGGTCGATATCCTGGCGCTGGGCATGCTCAGCGCGATTCGCCGATGTTTCGATCTGCTGCGCAAGCACCGGGGCCTGGACCTGAGCCTGGCGACCATCCCGTCCGAAGACGCGGCCACCTACGAAATGATCGGTCGGGCCGACACCATCGGCGTGTTCCAGATCGAGTCCGGGGCGCAGATGTCGATGCTGCCGAGGCTCAGGCCGAAGACGTTTTACGATCTGGTGATCGAGGTCGCCATCGTTCGACCGGGGCCGATCCAGGGCGGCATGGTGCATCCGTACCTGCGGCGACGGAACAAGGAAGAACCGGAGGTCTATCCGTCACCGGAACTGGAAGTGGTGCTCAAGCGCACCCTCGGCGTGCCGTTGTTTCAGGAGCAGGTCATGCAGATCGCCATCGTCGCCGCCGACTACAGTCCCGGCGAGGCCGACCAGCTGCGTCGTTCCATGGCTGCGTGGAAACGCCACGGCGGGCTCGAACCGCACAAGGAACGGCTGGCTGCCGGGATGAAGAAAAACGGCTACACGGCGGAGTTCGCCGCGCAGATCTTCGAGCAGATCAAGGGCTTTGGCAGCTACGGTTTTCCCGAGTCCCACGCGGCCAGTTTTGCCTTGCTGACGTACGCCAGTTGCTGGTTGAAATGCCACGAGCCGGCGGCCTTCGCCTGTGCGCTGATCAACAGTTGGCCGATGGGGTTCTACAGCCCGGACCAGATTCTGCAGGACGTTCGCCGGCATCATTTGCAGGTTCGCCCGGTGGACGTGCGTGCCAGCGACTGGGATTGCAGCCTGGAGCCGATCAGCGGCGGGCAACCGGCGATTCGCTTGGGGCTGCGCATGATCAAGGGCTTTCGCGAGGACGATGCCCGACGCATCGAGGCGGTCCGCTTGCAGGGCGCGTTTGCCGACATCGCCGACCTCGGCGAACGGGCGCGACTCGATGCCCGCGCCCGCGAGCAACTGGCCGATGCCGGCGCGCTGCGAGGTCTGGCGGGCGACCGGCACCGGGCCCGCTGGGAAGTGGCCGGGGTCCAAAAGCAACTGGGTCTGTTCGCCGGCCTGCCGCGCCAGGAGGAGGACGCGGTGGCGTTGCCCAAGCCTACCGTGGGCGAGGACCTGCAAGCCGATTACGCCAGTGTTGGCACCACCCTGGGGCCGCATCCGTTGGCCCTGTTGCGCGATGAATTGAAGGCGCGGCGCTGCCGCAGTTCGAGGAGTTGCTGGACGTCGAGCACGGCCGACCGGTCAGCATCGCCGGGCTGGTCACCGGCCGACAACGCCCGGCCACCGCCAGCGGCGTGACGTTCGTCACCCTTGAGGACGAGTTCGGCAACGTCAACGTGGTGGTCTGGCGCGACCTGGCCGAGCGCCAGCGCCAGGTGCTGGTCGGCTCGCAGTTGCTCAAGGTCGATGGGCGCTGGGAGAAGGAGGGGGAGGTCCGGCATTTGATAGCCGGACGCTTGAGTGACCTGAGTTCATTGCTCGATGGCATCACTGTGCGGAGCCGGGATTTCCACTAACGCTGCAAATCCTGTAGGAGCGAGCCTGCTCGCGATGGACTTGAGAGCGCCGCGTTCATTCAGAAAGCCCGCGTTATCGTTATCCACCATCGCGAGCAGGCTCGCTCCTACAGGGTTGTGACATTGCGGGTTACTTGGTAACAGGCCAAAACCGCTCGCCACCCCCCGGCGCATCTGTCCAGGCCTGCAGCGAACGGGTCGGCAAGTCGAAGTAATCCCGTGTGCGCGCATAGCCGTGCCCGCCCATGCGTCCGATGGCGTCGAGCCCCAATTGATCGATGTACAGGGTTTTCGGATCGATCAATTCGTCCCGCACATGGGCCATCAGCACTTCACCAAAGATGATCTCCCGGGATTGGCCGATGGACAGCGCCATCATCCGCCGGCATTCCAGCGCCACCGGGGCTTCGCCGATGCGCGGGCATTTGACCGTGGTGCCGGGGATGGCGGTGAGGCCGGCGGCGGTCAGTTCATCGAAGCCGGGGGCGAAAGGCACGGCGCAGACGTTCATGGCCTCTACCAGCGCGTCGCTGACGATGTTCACGGTGAATTCCTGGTTGAGCTGGATGTTGCGGGTGGTGTCCTTGGGGCTTTGGTCGCCGTAGTTTTCCACGCCCAGGGCGAGGATGGGCGGATCGGCCGACAGCGCATTGAAGAAGCTGAACGGCGCGGCGTTGATCCGGCCTTCACCGTCGACGGTGGTGACCAGGGCAATCGGCCGTGGCACGACGCTGCCGATCAGAATCTTGTATTTGTCCCGTGGGCTCAGTTGGCTGAAATCGAAGCTTTGCATAGGCAGAAATCTCTAAAGGAGAGGGTCACTGGCGCACAGCGGCGCCTGTGCGCTGTAGTTGTCGGCGAACGGGATGGCCGGTTGGAAAAGACTTTTCCAGTCCGGTTGGCCGAAGGCCCGGTCGCTATGGCTGCGCATCAGTTTTTCGAATTGTTGTTGGGCCTGGCGTTGCAGGGCGGGGTAGTCGATGCCCAGGACCTGGCCTTCGTGCATCACGCAACGGCCATCGATGTAACTGGCGATGCAATCGTCACCACGCCCGGCCAGTACAAGATTCTTCAGCGGATCGAATAGCGGCCCCAGATGCATCCCGCGCAGGTTGAATACCGTGATGTCGGCCTTGCAGCCCGGTGCGAGGCGACCGATATCATCGCGCCCCAGTGCCTTGGCGCCACCCAGGGTCGCGGCGTTGTACATGTCCAGCGTGCTGGTCAGGTCGTTGCCGCCCTCCATCAGGCGCGCGATGTTCAAGCCCTGGCGCATGTTGTCCAGCAGGTCCGCCGGCCAGGTGTCGGTGCCCAGGGCGAAGTTGATGCCCCTGACCCGGTAGCGTCCGAACGAATTCAGCGCCTCGCCGTCCCGGGCGAACACCACCGGGCAATGCACCAGGCTGGCGCCGCCATCCACTACTCGCTGAAGGTCTTCATCACCTCGGGTGTAGATGCCGTGGGGCAGCAGACTGCGCGGGTTCAACAGGTCAAGCTGCTGTAGCCAGCCCAGCGGCGAGGTGCCGCGCCGTTGCTCGACCATCGCTACTTCACCGAGGCCCTGGCAGCAATGCAGGCGCATCGGCGCGTTGAGTTCCCGGCTCAGTGCGGCGGTGCGTTGCAGCAGCGCCGGTGTGCAGGTCTGGATGCGGTCGGGCAGCAGCGCGCCGCGAATCAGACCGTTATGCGCGCCATCGAAATCCTGGAAAAACCGTTCGGCGGCATCGAGGCCACCCATGCCCCGGTTTTCGTCCCAGTGGTGCGCCAGGGTTCCATCGGCCTGCCAGTAGCTCATGCCGCTCATGTAGCAAGGGCCGAGGTAAGTGCGCAGCCCCAGTTCCGCCGCCACGCCGGCGACCGCGGCAAACTCGTCGTAGGTCTCGGCCCATTCGCGGTAATACATCGAGGTGATCGGCATGGCCGTGGTGATGCCGTTGCGGATCAGTTGCGTGAAGGCGTAGCGGTACTTGAAGACTTCTTCTTCGGGGCTGTAGCTGTCCCGCGATCCACGCGCCAGATACTGCGCCGACCACATCCGGCCCATGTCGCGCTCGTCACCGTTGTCCAGGGTCAACACCGTGGAATCGAGATCGCCCAAGGCATCCAGATCGATGAAGCCGGGGCCGATCAGCGCGTTGCCGTAATCGATCCACTGATCCACCGGCCCCGGATAACCGCGCCCGACAAACTCGATGCGCGAGCCTGCGAACACCACTTCGCCGTCACGCCACAGGACATGCCGGGTGCCGTCGAAGCCGACCACGCAACTGGCCCGCAAGCCGATGCGCTTCACAGGCGGCTATCCAGCAAACGGCCACCGGCGGCAATCAACCGGCCCGCGCGATAGACCTGGCGCGGTGGTCGCGAAACCACTGCCTCACCCAGTGTCTGCACTGGCATCAACAGGAAGTCCGCCGGCTGGCCGATCTCCAGGCGATTGGCTTCGCAGCCCAGGGCCTGGGCGCCACTTACGGTCGCCGCCTCGAACGCTGCCGCGAGTTCTTCGTCCTTGTTCAAGTCGAAGCGGAACGCCAGCAACATCGCCCGCTCCAGCATGTCGCCGTTGCCCATGGGCGACCAGGCATCACGAATGCCGTCCGAACCCAGGCAGACATTCACGCCGGTTTCGCGCAGGGCCAGGAACGGCGGCACCGCGCAGTCGGCAGGGGCCGAACTCATCAGTGAAATGCCCAATCTGGCCAGACGTTCGGCCACCGGTTTGACCCGGCTCCACGGCAACATGCCCAGGCAATACGCGTGACTGATCATCACCCGGCCCTGGCGACCGAAGCGCTCGGTGTAGTCGGCGATCAGCGCGATCTGCCACAGGCCCAGCTCACCCTTGTCGTGCAGGTGAATGTCGACGCCACGGTCGAATTCGCTGGCCAGCTTGAAGACGAAATCGAGTTGCGCAACCGGATCGTTATCGATACCGCACGGGTCCAGGCCACCGACGTTCTCCACGCCCAGGGCCATGGCCTCGCGCATCAGTTCGGCGGTGCCGGGGCGGCTGATCAGGCCGGTTTGCGGGAACACCACCAGTTGCAGGTCGATCAGGTCGCGGTAGTGTTCACGCAGTTGCTGCATGGCCTCGACATGCCGCAGGCCAAACTCCGGGTCGATGTCGACGTGGCAGCGCATGGTCAGCGAGCCACGGGCGATGCAGTTTTCCAGCAGGGCACCGGCGCGTTGCGCGATGGGCGTGGTGACTTCGCGCAGGATGCGCCGCTCGTTGGCGATGTAGTCCTTGAGGGTCGGGCCGGCGCTGTTGGGGCGCCAGGGCTGGCCCCAGAGGGTTTTGTCCAGGTGCACGTGGCTTTCCACCAAGGCGGGAGTGAGCAACTGGTTCTGGCCGTCGATGTCGGTGGGGAGCAGCTCGGTGGTCGAGGCGGGGCGGCGTTGGCTGAAGCGGCCGTTTTCGATCAGCAGGTCTTCGGCGGGGGAGCCGTAGGGGCGCACGTTGCGCAGCCAGCGGGGTTGATTCATTGCAAACCTCTAATTCAATGGTGTCTGGACGGGCCTCATCGCGGGCAAGCCCGCTCCCACAGGGATTGGGGGGGGCACACATTTTGTGATCAACACAAAAACTGTGGGAGCTGGCTTGCCAGCGATGGCCGCACCGCGGTTTCAAGTCAGGCAATCAGCCCTTGAGCTTGGCCCAGATGCGGTCCTGCAACTCCCGCGCCTTGTTGCTGCATTCCTTTTCCGGGCGCAGGCGCGAGGCGAATTCGTCGGGCATGTTGATGGCATCCATGACCCGCCACTTGGCGTCGATCAGCTTGTCGCTCTGGATGCCGTTGTCGTAGGCGATGGCGTTGGACACGGCGGCGGCGTTTTCCGGCTTCATCATCCAGTCGATGAAGATCTTCGCGTTGCCGGGGTGCGGTGCGCTTTTCGGCACGGCGAAGTTGTCCTGGAACATCGCCAGGCCTTCCTTCGGATACACGTACTTGATGGTGCTCTTCTGCAAGGTGGCCCGCGCTGTCGAACCGTTCCAGTTCTGCATCATGATCACCTCGCCGGAGGCCATGCGGTCGACGGTGTTGTCCGAGCTGTACATCTTCAGGAAGGGTTTCTGTTTCTGCAGCAGTTCAAGGATGCGCTTGGCGTCCTGCGGGTTTTCGCTGCATTCGTCGACATTCAGGTAGTGGCTGGCCGCGTTGATCACGCTGCTGGAGGTGTCGAGCGCGGCGAGCTGGCCCTGCAGTTCCTTGCGCGGCTCGAAGAACTCTTTCCACGAGTCGTCGAGCTTGCCGCCAGGCACCCGCGCGCTGTCATAGGAGAACCCGGTGGTGCCCCACAGGTACGGTGCCGAGAACTTGCGGCCAGGGTCGAAACTGGGGTCGCGGAATGCCGGTTTGACGTACTGGAAGTTGGGCAGGGCGGAAGCGTCGATTTCCAGCAGCAGGTCCTGGTTGATCAGGGTGCGCATGATCGACTGCGACGGCACGATCACGTCATAGGCCGCGCCGCCAGCCTGCAACTTGGCCAGCAGGGTTTCATTGCTGTCGTAGCCGTCCATGGTGACCTTGATGCCGGTCTCCTTTTCGAACTTGGCCAGCAGCTCGACCGGGTAGTAGTCGGTCCAGTTGTAGAAAAACAGTTCCTTGGGCTCGGCGGCCTGGGCGCCGAACGAAGTGAGTGCGGTGAAGCAACTCAAGGCCAGACCGGCAACGGCGAAACGCATGCTTTTGACTTTCTTGCTCATATCGGAAGGCTCCAGGCTCATTGTTGTTTGCCGCGCTGTCCCAGCCAGAAGGCCAGCACCACCAGCACGATGGAAATCACCAGCATCAGCGTTGAAATCGCATTGATCTCGGGCGTCACCCCGGCCTTGATCGCCGAGAAGATGTACACCGGCAAGGTGGTCGAGCCGGGACCTGCGACGAAGAAGGTCATGATGAAATCGTCGAGGCTGACCACGAACGCCAGCACCGAACCGGACAGCACCGCTGGCCACAGCAACGGCAAGGTCACCCGGCGAAACACCTGCCAGGGGTTGGCGTACAGGTCGTTCGCCGCTTCCAGCAGGCTCTTGTCCAGGTCATTGAGCCGCGCACGGATCGGCAGGTAGGCAAACGGAATGCAGAAGCCGATGTGCGCGACGATCACGGTCAGCAAGCCGAGCTTGATCCCCAGCGCCATGAACAGCAGCAGGGTGGCCACGGCGGTGACGATCTCCGGCAGGATCAGCGGCAGGTTGATCCCGCCCTCGACCATCTTCTGCCCATAGAACGGCCGGTAGGTCGCCAGCGCCGCGAGCAGGGCAATCGCCGTGGCGCAGACCGTGGCGATGCTGGCGACGATGATCGAGTTCAGCGCCGCTGTCTGAATCGACGGGTTGGCGAGGATGCGTCCGTACCAGGCGAACGAAAACTCGGTCCACACCGTCGCCGAACGGTTGGCGTTGAAGCTGTAGGCGATCAGCACGAAGATCGGCAGGTACAGATAGGCCAGCATCAGCAGGCTGACTTCGCGGGTCAGCGGCAGTTTCTTCAGGTGCAGGGCAATCATGCTTGGGCTCCCGGGCGTTGGGCCTTGGCGGCATTGCGGCTATAGAGGGCGTAGAGCACCAGGGACACCAGCATGATCCCCAGCAACAGGAACGACAGCGAACTGCCCAGCGGCCAGTTGCGTGCGGTGCCGAACTGCTGCTGGATCAGGTTGCCGATCATCAAGGTCTTGCCGCCGCCGAGAATCGCCGGCGTGATGAACGCACCGAGACTCGGCACGAACACCAGCAAGGCACCGGCAATCACCCCCGGCATCGACAGCGGCAGGATGATCCGGCGCAATGCGTGCCAGCGGTTGGCGCCCAGGTCGTAGGCGGCTTCCACCAGGCGCCAGTCGAGTTTTTCCAGGGTCGAGTAGATCGGCAAAATCATGAACGGCAGGAAGCTGTAGACCAGGCCGACGCTGACCGCGAAATCGTTGTAGAGCAGGGTGATGCCGCCGGCCTGGGGCAACAGCGCGTTGAGGCTCTGGGCGACCCAGCCGTGCTCGCGCAGGATGATCAGCCACGCGTAGTTGCGGATCAGCAGGTTGGTCCAGAACGGGATGGTGATCAGCAGCACCATCAGGTTGCGCCGGCGCGGTGTCAGGCTCGACATCCACAACGCCACCGGGAAGCCGAACAGGAAACACAGGACCGTGGTGCCGCCGGCCTGGAACACCGAACGCAGCAGCGCCTGGGCGTAGACCCAGTTCAGCTCCAGTTCGCCGTCGAAACCTTCCTGGAAAAACAACTGCACATAACTTTGCAATTGCCAGTCGGCCTGCCAGTCGACGCCGCCATAGACGTTGCGCGGCAACAGGCTGATGTAGCCCATGATGCCCAGCGGAATGGCGATCAGGGCCAGCAGGGTCAGGACTACCGGGCTGAGCAACAGCGCGCGGTTAAGAGCCGGGGAAGTGCTGCTGACGCTCATCTCAGGCCTCCATCAACAGGCAGGCGTGAGGCGGCAGGTTGACCGCGACGCGATCACCGACCACCCGCCCATGGTTCAGGCCTTCGTTGTTCTCGCGCAGCATGACCTTGATGTCATTGTTCAGGCGGCACTGATAGAGCGTGGCCGTGCCGACATACAGCACGGCTTCGATCACGCCGCGCAGGTGATGCGGTTGCGTCGGCTCGACCAGTTGCGAGCGCTCGGGGCGGAACGCCAGTTGCACGTTGCTACCGTCAAAGCCCTGGGCCGCGCAGGGGATCTCCACTGGCATGCCGTTGGGCACGAAGATGTTTTCATTCTGCTGGCCGCGCTTGAGGTGGCCGGGGAGGAAGTTGATGTCGCCGATGAATTGCGCGACGAACTGGTGCTGCGGCCGCTCGTAGATCTCGTTGGGCGTGCCGATCTGCAGGATCTTGCCGGCGGACATCACGGCAATGCGATCGGACAGGGTCAGCGCTTCTTCCTGATCGTGGGTGACGAAAATGAAGGTGATCCCGGCTTCTTTCTGCACGCGCTTGAGTTCGACCTGCATTTCCTTGCGCAGCTTGAGATCCAGGGCCGACAACGGTTCGTCGAGCAGCAGCACCTTTGGTTTCGGCGCCAGGGCCCGGGCCAGAGCCACACGCTGCTGTTGGCCACCGGACAGTTCGGCCGGTTTGCGCCGTGCCAGGTGCTGCATTTGCACCAGTGCGAGCATTTCCTCGACGCGCTGCGGGATCAGTTTGCGATCAAGGCCCTGCATCTCGAGGCCGAAGGCGATATTCTGCGCAACACTCATGTGCGGAAACAGCGCGTAACTCTGGAACACCGTGTTGACCCGACGCTTGAATGGCGGCAAATCGTTCACCGGCTCGCCCGCCAGACGGATCTCGCCTTCGCTGACATGCTCGAAGCCGGCGATGGTGCGCAACAAGGTGGTCTTGCCGCAGCCCGAGGGGCCGAGCAGGGTGAAGAATTCGTTGTCGGCAATATCGACAGAAACGTTATCCAGCGCGGGTGCCAAGCCCGGGTCGTCGGAATACCGCTTGGAGACGTTACGCACTTCGATTGCAACTGGATGACCCATAATGGTGCATTCCTCTAATTATTGTATGCAAAATCTGGATGCAATTTAGAAATACCCGGATTAATCTGCCCGTGCAAGCCCCTTTTTCAATGGCTGTTCATCCGCCAGGGTCGGTTGCACTGGATGTAAGGAGTTGATGAATGACGGAAAAGAAACTGGAAACCACGGTCGACCGTGTCTACCAAGGGGTTTACGAGGCAATCAGCAAGCGCTCGCTGCGTCCGGGAATGAAGCTTGGCGAAGCGTCTTTGGCCGAACTGTTCAATGTCAGCCGCACCTCCGTTCGGGCCGCGCTGAAGCAATTGGAAGCCGACGGACTGGTCACCACCGAGCCCAATAAAGGTGCATCGGTGTCGTTGCCGAGTGACGAAGAGATCCGCTCGCTGTTCGAAACCCGGCGCCTGGTCGAGATCGGCATCGTCAGCGAACTGTGCCGCCGTCGCGATACAGCGGTGACCCGGGACCTGCGCGATCACCTGCTGCTGGAGGATGAAGCGCATCAGAGCGGCGATCACGAACGGCTGATTCACCTGCTCGGCGAGTTCCATATCAAACTGGCCCGCAGCCTGAACAATCCGGTGCTGCTCGACTGGTTCCAGAAGCTGATTTCCCGGGCGTCGCTGTATGCCGCCGCGCTGGATGACGACAGCCATGAAGCCTGCCGCGACGATGAACACCTGCGGTTGATCGAGTACATCGAAGCGGGCAACCAGAGCGCGGCGATCGAACTGACCTGCATGCATTTGAATGGCATCGAGAAGGCCATCCTGGATGTCGCGGCCACGCTGAAAAGCAGTTACAACCCGCTCAAGCATTTGATTGAGGTGTAAACCACACCGAAGCTCAAACTGTGGGAGCGAGCCGGCTCCGGGCGGCGTTCCGACGAAGGCGATGGTACATTCAACATTGATGTCTTCTGACACACCGCCTTCGCGGGCAAGCCCGCTCCCACAGGGGATCTCCGGTGGCCCGCGAGAATCAGCTATACCTCTATGAAACGAATAGTCTTCGCGACGCTCGAAACAAACGGGTGCAATTTACCGGGATAGAGCCAGCCGATGCAGTTTCTAGAGGATAGCCACGGGTGTGCCGGGTGGAACGGCGAAATGGCCGGGCGCATTCGTGCGTTCGACTGGAGCCTGACCGAACTGGGCCCGCTCGATTCATGGTCGAAGAGCCTGAGCAGCGCGGTGCAGTTGATGCTCGCTTCGCCGCTGCCGATGGTGATGCTCTGGGGACAGTCGGGGTACATGATCTACAACGACGCCTACTCGAAGTTTGCCGGTGGGCGTCATCCCTACCTGCTGGGTTCCGCGGTCGAACTGGGCTGGCCCGAGGTCGCCGAATTCAATCGCCACGTGGTGGACACTTGCCTGGCGGGCGGCACCTTGTCCTATCGCAACAAAGACCTGGTGTTACTGCGTGACGGCGTTCCCGAGGATGTCTGGCTCGACCTCTACTACAGCCCGGTGGCCGGCGACGACGGGCGTCCGGCCGGGGTCATGGCCATGGTGGTGGAAACCACGGAACGGGTGATCTCCGAAAGTCGGCGACAGGCGGCCGAAGACGCTTATCGCGCGGATAACGAACGAGTGCGCCTGGCATTGAACGCCGGCGCCTTGCTCGGCTCATTCGTCTGGGACATCAAGAGCAACGTGTTGTCGGGTGACGAGCGCTTCGCCAGCACGTTTTCCTATCCGCCCGGACAAGACTTGCAAAATCTGCCCCAGGACATCGCACAAGGCCGGATCCATCCGGACGACCGCGGCTGGGTTCAGGAACGTGTCACTCTGTCGGTCGAGACTGGCGAGCCCTACAACGTCGAGTACCGGATCCAGAGCCCCGACGGCCATTACCTCTGGGTGCTTGCCAGCGGTTGTTGCGAATTCGACGAGCAGGGCAAGGCGTTTCGTTTTCCCGGCGTGCTGATCGACATTCACGAGCGCAAGATCGCCGAAGAGTCCCTGCTCAAGTTCACCCGCAATCTCGAACAGCGGGTGGCCGATGAGGTCGAGGCGCGGCTGACGGCGGAAGAACAACTGCGCCAGTCACAGAAACTCGAAGCCATCGGCGGGCTCACCGGTGGTGTGGCCCATGACTTCAACAACCTGTTGCAAGTGATCGCCGGCAACCTGCACCTGCTCGCGCGCCATGAGCCGGACAACGCCAATGTGCAGCGCCGCGTCGCGGCTTCGATTGCCGCGGTCGAGCGCGGTGCCAAGCTGTCCTCGCAATTGCTTGCATTCGCCCGTCGCCAACCCTTGTCGCCGGCGGTGTTCACGTTGCGGCAGATTTTCGATGGCCTGGCGGAATTGTTGCTGCGTGCCTTGGGTGAAACCCTGCAGGTGCACATGGCGGCGCCGGAAGATTCGTGGAGCGTGTTTGTCGATCGCAACCAACTGGAGAACGCCATTCTCAATCTGGCGATCAACGCCCGGGATGCCCTTGAAGGCGAAGGCGTGATCGACCTCTGTGCGGAAAACATCGTCCTCGATCGCGAATTTTGTGCCGGCAGGGGCATTGCCCCCGGGGACTACGTGCGGGTGTCCGTGGCGGATACCGGCGTCGGCATGCCGCCGCAGGTACTGGCCCAGGCGTTCGAGCCGTTCTTCACCACCAAGGCCGACGGGCAGGGCACCGGACTGGGCTTGAGCATGGTGTTCGGCTTCGTCAAGCAGAGTGGCGGGCATATCGAAATCGCCAGCGACGTCGGGCAGGGCACGCGGGTGCAGTTGTTCTTCCCGCGCACCTTGCGCGCGGCAGCCAGTGAAACCCCGAGCCCCGATGTGCCGCAACGGGGCGGGCACGAACGCATCCTGGTGGTTGAAGACAACGAGGCCGTGCGGGTATCGGTGGTGGAGTTGTTGCGCGAAGAGGGTTATCAGATTCTCACGGCCACCAACGGTGACGTCGCCATGCAAATGCTGATGGAAGGGCTGGCGGTGGACATGATATTCACCGACGTGGTGATGCCCGGCCTGATCAAGAGTTCGGACCTGGCGGCCTGGGCCAAAGTACAGGAGCCGCCGGTGGCCGTGCTGTTCACCTCGGGGCATACCCGCGACATCATCTCGCGCAATCACCAGCTCAGCCCCGACACCCACCTGCTGAGCAAGCCCTACAATCCGGACGCGCTCAGGCAGATGGTGCGCAGGGTGCTGAACGGCTGAGCTGTATTGATGGCGTCTATTTATCCGGATGGGCGGCTTGCAGTGCCTTCGCCATCTCCAGGTGTTTTTCCAGGGCCGGCAGCATTTTTTGCGCGAAGCCCTTGAGCTCGGTGGCGCCCTTGACCTTGTCGTCCGTCACCGTATTGGCTTCTTTCTTGAACAGCTCAATGGCTTCTTCATGCGCCTTGACCTGATTGTCGGCATAGGCCGCATCGAAGGATTCATCGCGCATGTCGAGGATTTTTTCCTTGGCCTGCTTGGTCAGCGTCGTGCTGTCCGGCACTTCGATGTCGTGTTTTTTCGCCAGGGCGGCCAGCTCATCGTTGGCCTTGGAATGATCGCTGATCATCATGTTGGCGAACTTCTTGATGTCGGCCGATCCGCTTTTTTCCAGGGCAAGCCGACTGGCCTCGACTTCGGCGATCCCGCCGGCAGCCGCTTTGTCGACAAAATCATTGGAAGTGGCAGCCAGGGCGCTGCCCATGAAACTGCTCATTGCGATGACCAGGGCCAGGTGACGCACGTTGAATCCGTCCATTGATGTTTCTCCACGCAGGTTTCAAAGAAGATCGAATGATCGTTAACCGGTGGAGGCGCCAGCGTCGGCAAAGGTTTTATCGCATTTGCGACAGGACG
The DNA here is from genome assembly GCF_054668285.1 of Pseudomonas sp. S2_H10. NCBI lineage: Bacteria > Pseudomonadati > Pseudomonadota > Gammaproteobacteria > Pseudomonadales > Pseudomonadaceae > Pseudomonas > Pseudomonas sp. S2_H10. Next base: position 773,791 of record NZ_CP162754.1, on the reverse strand, counting down.
ACGAACGGGCACCGCTGGTCTGACGGGTGGTCGACATAACGGGCTATCCGAGGCCATTCTGATAGTTGGTGAACGCAATTGATCGCGTTTCGCTACCGATCAACAAACGGAGGTGTTCCATGCCGGTGCCACATGACCTTTATCAGGATCTGAAACGCTCAAAGGAAGAAATCCAGCAGAAACGCACCAAGGATCCGTTACTGGATTCACTGCTTAACAAGTATTCCCAGGCGGATGCCGAAGTGGTGAAAGCAGAGGAGGCCAAATCCAACGATGACACCGTAAGGAAACTCAAGGAGGCGCGTCTACTGGTCAAGGACAAGATCGTCAGGCAGCTTGGCCCGTCGTCCTGATCCAGCGTGCCTGCCACCGACGATCGGTGGCTGAAAAGTTGGAACGGCAAACCGAACCGGCACCTCGAATGCACAGGGACCGATATAACGGCTCTCAACGAGGTGCCTCATGACCCCGCCCGGATATCCCGGCGAACTGATCATTGCAATGCCTTGCTTAAAGGCAACCGCGCCATGTGCTGCGCTTTCAGCGAGCCAAAATACAACCAGTCCCCATACTCGCGCACCGTGGTGATCGGTGCGTAGCTGTCGCTGCTGTTGTCCTGCAGGTTGGCGATCACTTTGCCTTCAAGGTCCAGGCCCAGGGCAAAACCGCGTTTTTCCACGGGTTTGGGCAAAATGGTCAGGGCCCGCACGATCATCTTGCGCACGAACGGATGCGCCGCCGTGCCGTCCAGCAAGGCGTTTCGGGGGGCATACAGCGCTACCCAGAACCGGTCGTGCCCATTGAACGACAGGTTGTCCGGCAGGCCCGGCAGGTTGTCGATGAACAGGTCATGGGTGCCGGCCTTGGGGCCGGTCAGCCAATAGCGGCTGATGCGGTAGGCGCCGGTTTCGTTGACCAGCACGTAGGCATCGTCCGGTCCCATGGCCACGCCGTTGGCAAACTCCAGCTTGTCCAGCACCACCGTGGTCTTGCCGCTCTGGAAGTCATAACGCAGCAGTCGACCGTCGCCGCCGTGTTCGATCACGGCCTCACCGTCGTGGCCATAACCGAAGCGGCTCGAAGCATCGCTGAAATAGGCGTAGTGACCGGGTTTGTCGATGACCACATCGTCGGTAAAACCGAAGGGCACACCGCCGGCCTCTGTGGTCAGGGCCACTAGGCGACCCTGGGCGTCGAGTGACAACAGGCCCTTGACGGCATCGGCGATCACCAGCAGACCATTGGGATGCCGGGCCAGGCCCAGTGGCCGGCCACCGGTGTCGGCCAGGACTTTTCTGCTCTTGCCATCCACGCTGGTGCTGATCAGGCGACCGTCGTGCAGGCCGGTGATGAGGGTGTCGTCGTTTTCCAGCAACAAGGCTTCCGGTCCGTCGATGTCAGCGGCGCCGACGCGCTCCATTCCCCGCAGTCGCTGATTCTCAGCGTAGATGCCGCTGGTGAGGGATGGCGCCGGTTGGGGTGCCCAGGCCACCGGTCGAACCTTGGTCGGCATCAACAGCAGGAACGCGCCGATGACGACTATGGCCAGCAACAGGCTCTTGAAGATTTTGCTCACGCGCTGACCCCTGTCGCCGCCAGGTATTTGTGGGCCATGTTGCGCAAGGCCAGCATCGATGCCGCCGATTCCCGGTCGATGCGCCGCTTGAGCAACAAGCGGTTGGCAATCCGCATCGCCAGGCCGCTGAATTGATACTCCAGGGTGCGCACGAAACGTGTGTCCGCGCCGCTGCCTTCGCATTCGTAGGTCACCACCAGCGACAGGCCATGATCACCCCGGGCCCGGGCACTCCAGCGCCTTCCGGGCAGATACTCCGCCACCTCCCAGCTCAAGTGCCCGTCGCGGCCCCCGGCGCGGATGTCTTCCTCGAAACGTGCGCCGGCATGCAACGGACCTTTTGGCCCATCGATATGCAGCGACGACGGGTGCCATTGCGGCCAAAGGGTCACGGTACTGGCGTAGGCCAGGACATCGACGGGCTTTCCGGTAATCACGATCTGATGCTGCATGCGGGTCATGGGCGTCCTCGCAGGGTTGAGCGGCGCAGGTTCCGGCTCCCAGTACAGGGTGCCGAACAGGTAGTCCATCAGCGGGAAAACGATGTTGAAATTACGCTCCTGCATCAGTTCGCGGCGGTGATGCAGTTCGTGCAGCCGGCGCATCTGGCGGATCCATGGCAACCGCGTGACCGGGTTGTTTGGCGGCAGATGCTCGCAGGCGTGAAACACTTCATAAGCCAGGTAACCGAGGACAAGAACGCCGCCGACCAACCCGGCGACGTTGGTGTCGATGTGCTTGAGCAGCCACCACAGGGGCAGGGCGACGGCCAGGGTGTGCAAAACGATCAGCCATGCCGGAAACAGAATCACCCGCCAGTCGCGGGCACCGTCCCAGGTCATGTGGCCGGGGGTGAAAAAGCTGTGGTGGTCGCCGGCGTGACGGGCATAAAACAGCCGGGCGAAGCTTTTTTTATGATGACCCAGGTGGCGATGCACCGTGTACACGCCGAGGTTGAACAGCAGCAGCGTGACGGGCACTGCCAGCCATTGCGCCGGCCGTACCTGATGCACGTTGCTCCAGAAAACGCTGATCGCCAGTGCCCCGAACAACAGGACAAAAGCCCCGTGCAGCCAAGGGTTGTAGAGAGGATGAATGGCGGCGCGGTAACGGCTTCGGAATCCTTCGGTGGTCTGCCTCACTGCAATCACCTGTGGTTATTGTTATCTCCAGCAGATTAGTCGATTCCAGTGTCCTGGCGGAGCGAACCTTGAGGACACAACCGCCATGATCCGGTGCAAACCGGACTCAGGTCAGCGGGTCCCAGCGTTGCGACCAGTCTTCGTCGGAATCGATCACCTTGCGCAGCAAATCAAAGGCGTGTTGCAGCGTCGGCGAGTCACGATCGCGGGAGTAGACCAGATAGGTCGGGTAGTTGAATTCCGGAGCCTTGGGCACCCGCTCCAGGGCGCCGCTATCGAGATAACTCTGCACGACACGGGTGCGGAAATAACCGCTGCCGCCGTTTTCCAGAAGGTACTGCAAACCCAGCGGGCCCAGGTTGAAACTCAGTGCGGCCTTGGCTTTTTCCGGCAGGGCGGCATCGTGCTGGCGTCGGAAATCGGCGCCCCAGTCGATGTACACATAGGGATCGGGCTTGTCGGCCAGGCGCACGAGAATCAGCTTTTCTTCAAGAATCTGCTCGACCTGCAAGCGTGGCCAATACTCGGGTTGATACACCAGCGCGGCATCCAGAACGCCCAACTCGAGTTGGCGCAGCAGGTTTTCGCCGTCACGGATTTCCATGCGCAAGGCGTGGCTGGGAATGTGCTCGCGGATTTCGCCGGCCCAGCCGAGCATCAACGGGTTGCACAGGCTCACCTCGCCACCGATGTGCAGCACGTCGCGATAACCCTCGGGCAGGGGCAGGTCACGCCGCGCCGCTTCCCAGGTTTGCACCAGTTGATTGGCGTACACCACGAAGGCTTCACCGTTGGGCGTCAGGCGAGCGCCGGCGCGATTGCGCACGAACAGGGTGCTACCCAGCTGGCTCTCGAGTTTCTGCACCCGCGCGGTGATGGCGGTCTGGGTGACATGGAGCTTCTCGGCAGCCGCGGCCAGGCTGCCGTGGCGGACGATTTCGAGGAAGGTGCGGGCGAGGTCGATGTCCATGGGGTGGCCGGTGTTGTAAGTGCTCGCATTGTAAGAGCACCACCAAAAATGTGGCAGGCCAAAAACGACGAATCCCGCCACTAAGGGCGGGATTCGTTTGCAGCAGGCACGCTCCCGAAGACCGGGAGCCGGGTGCTTACGACGGGAACAGCTCGGACAGTTTCATCGCCAGCATCATGTCGCCTTCAGCGCGCAGCTTGCCGCCCATGAACGCTTGCATGCCGTCAGTCGAACCGTCGACGATGCCTTCCAGGGTTTCGCCATCCATCACCAGGGTCACCTGGGCGTCCGGGTTCTCGCCTTCCTGCAGCTCGCAAGTGCTGTTCTTGACGATCAGCGAGAAGTTCTTGGTGTCGTCGATGCGGAAACCGAAGACCAGGTCCAGACCGGCAGCAGCGGCTGGGTTGAACTTGGCTTTCATTGCTTGTACGGCGTCTGCTACGGAGGTCATGGTTCGATCCTTTCTTGGGTAATAGAAGCTGATTACAGCCAGGGTCACAATAGTCCGGACTCAGCGAAACGTGATGAGTTCCGGGGCCTTCAACAGTTGCAGGTGCGCATGACTGTTGAAGGAAGCCAGCGCCACCTCGCGACCACGAAACTTGAGCTGGTTGAGCGAGGTGTTGACGATTTGCCAATTCAATTCAAAGGCCTGCCGGGCAGGCATTTGTGTAATCAGGTGGAGCAGGGCGGTGATGGTGCCGCCGGAGGTGAACACGGCGATCTTCTGGGTGTTGTCGTCGGCCTGGTCGAGGATACGCTGCAAACCGGCCTGAACCCGCTCGACAAATCCCAGCCAGCTTTCCAGCCCCGGCGTGTCGTAGGTGCCGGCGAGCCAGCGCTCGATGATCAGGGCGAAGATTCGCTGGAACTCGGCACGGTTTTGCGCGGCGTTGCGCAAGATATGCAGCGCTTCGGGTTCGTCAGCCAGCATCGCCGGCAACAGCGCGCGGATCACCGCGTCGGCATCGAATTCGTTGAAGGCGGAGTCGGTTTCCAGCAACGGCACCGGCAGGCCCACGGCGGCGAATTGTTCCAGCGCGCTATTGGCCGTGTGCTGCTGGCGGCGCAGATCCCCTGCCAGGCAGCGGTCGAAGCTGATCCCGAGTTCAGCCAGGTGCCGGCCAAGGATTTCAGCCTGACGAATACCGGTTGGCGACAGGACGTCGTAGTCGTCTGCACCAAAGGAGGCCTGGCCATGTCGAATCAAGTAGATGCTGCCCACGTCCGCGTCATCCCGGTACGTTGAAGGTTTGGCGAGGTTATGAGGATGGCGTTGAGCTGTCAATGAAAAAACATACGCTTGTTTGAAATGCTCGTTACACGCCTGTAACCAGAGGTGTCACGGCTGGTCGCAAGGCCGGTGCATGAGTATGCTGGTGGTATCCCGCGCGCGTTGATGCCGCGCATCGTCTAAGGAGTCCCTGTGGAGTTTTTGTCCGAGTACGCCATTTTCCTGGCCAAGACCGTGACCCTGGTGATCGCCATTCTGGTGGTCCTGGCCAGTTTTGCCGCATTGCGCAGCAAGGGGCGGCGCAAGTCCGCCGGCCAGTTGCAGGTCAGCAAGCTCAATGATTTCTACAAGGGGCTGCGTGAGCGCCTGGAGCAGACCTTGCTCGACAAGGATCAGCTCAAGGCCCTGCGCAAGACCCAGGCCAAGACCGACAAGAAACAGAAGAAAAAACCCGAAGCCAAACCCCGGGTGTTCGTGCTGGATTTCAACGGCGATATCAAGGCTTCGGCCACCGAGAGCCTGCGCCATGAAATCACCGCACTGCTGACCCTCGCCACGCCCAAGGATGAAGTGGTGCTGCGTCTGGAAAGCGGCGGTGGCATGGTTCACAGCTACGGCCTGGCGTCCTCGCAACTGGCGCGTATCCGTGACGCCGGCGTTCCCCTGACCGTGTGCATCGACAAGGTCGCGGCCAGTGGCGGCTACATGATGGCTTGCATCGGCGAGAAGATCATCAGCGCGCCGTTCGCGATCCTCGGCTCGATCGGGGTGGTGGCACAGTTGCCTAACGTCAATCGCCTGCTGAAGAAGCACGACATCGACTTCGAAGTGCTGACCGCCGGTGAATACAAACGCACCCTGACCGTGTTTGGCGAAAACACCGAGAAGGGGCGGGAGAAGTTCCAGGAAGACCTGGACATCACCCATCAACTGTTCAAGAACTTCGTGTCGCGCTATCGCCCGCAACTGGCAATCGATGAAGTGGCCACCGGCGAAATCTGGCTCGGTGTCGCGGCACTGGACAAACAACTGGTGGACGAACTCAAGACCAGCGACGAATACCTGGCCGAGCGCGCCAGCAAGTCCGAGCTCTATCACTTGCATTACGCCGAACGCAAAAGCCTGCCGGAGCGCATCGGCATGGCTGCCAGCGGCTCGGTCGATCGCGTGCTGCTGAGCTGGTGGAGCCGTTTGACCCAGCAACGCTTCTGGTAACGACACGCTGATTGCGGATTGATCGCCGAATACAAAAAAGCCCTGAGTCGGTTTGCGACTCAGGGCTTTTTGTTGTGCGGTGTACTTAGCGGCGACGGAACAGCGGCAGCGGTTCGTCGGTAGCGGCCTGATAGGTCACCGAGAAGTCCTTGAGGCCTTCAAGGGCTTCGTGCGGATCCTTGTCGGCGCGAATGGCGAACGCGTCGAAACCACAGCGATGCATGTAGAACAACTGGTCACGCAGCACGTCGCCGATGGCCCGCAATTCGCCCTTGAAACCATATCGGTCACGCAGCAGGCGGGCGTTGGAGTAGTTGCGACCGTCGGTGAAGGCCGGGAAGTTCAGGGCAATGACCTGGAACTGCGCCACGTCCTCACCGATTTCCTCGGCTTCTTCATCGGCGTCCAGCCAGATGCCCAGGCCGCCGTCGCGGGCCTGGAGCATGCGGCTGTGTTCGCGCCACAGCTGCAACGGCACGATGAGGTCGTCGCAGTTGCTGATCTCGTCGATGTTGAAGTCCTTGGGCAGCAGGTGCCAGGTCTCGTCGACGACCTCGTTGTTCTTAATGATTCGCTGCATAGACACGCTCCTTGAAGAGGTCGATACCGATACGCTGATAGGTGTCGATGAAGCGTTCGTCTTCGGTACGTTGTTCGATGTACACGTCGATCAGCTTTTCGATCACGTCAGGCATGGCTTCCTGGGCAAAGGACGGGCCGAGGATCTTGCCCAGGCTGGCGTCACGGCTGGCGCTGCCGCCGAGGGAAACCTGATAGAACTCTTCGCCTTTCTTGTCCACCCCGAGGATGCCGATGTGGCCGACGTGGTGGTGACCACAGGCGTTCATGCAACCGGAGATGTTCAGGTCCAGTTCGCCGATGTCGAACAGGTAGTCCAGGTCGTCGAAACGGCGCTGGATCGATTCGGCGATCGGGATCGACTTGGCGTTGGCCAGGGAGCAGAAATCGCCACCCGGGCAGCAGATGATGTCGGTCAGCAGGCCGATGTTCGGCGTGGCGAAGCCTTGCTCGCGCAGCTCGCCCCACAGGACGAACAGCTTGTCCTGCTCGACGTCGGCCAGAATGATGTTCTGCTCGTGGGAGGTGCGCAGTTGCGCGAAGCTGTAACGCTCGGCCAAATCGGCCACGGCGTCGAGCTGCTTGTCGGTGATGTCGCCCGGTGCAACACCGGTCGGCTTCAGGGACAGGGTCACGGCCACGTAGCCCGGCTTCTTGTGGGCCAGGGTGTTGCGCACGCGCCAGCGGGCAAAACCCGGGTGCTGCTGATCGAGCTCGGCCAGGGCGGCGGCCTGGTTGTCCAGGGCCTTGTAGTCCGGGTCGACGAAGTGTTTGGCGACGCGATGCACTTCGGCTTCGGTCAATGTGGTCTGGCCACCGCGCAGGTGCTCCATTTCCGCATCGACTTTCTGTGCGAAGACTTCAGGCGTCAGCGCTTTTACGAGGATCTTGATCCGCGCCTTGTACTTGTTGTCGCGACGGCCATAGCGGTTGTAGACACGCAGGATGGCGTCGAGGTAGCTCAACAGGTCTTGCCACGGCAGGAACTCATTGATGAAAGCCCCCACTACTGGCGTACGGCCCAGGCCGCCGCCGACCAGCACACGGAAGCCCAGTTCGCCAGCGGCGTTGTGCACCGGCTCAAGGCCGATGTCGTGGACTTCGATGGCGGCGCGGTCGGAGGTCGAACCGTTGACGGCGATCTTGAACTTGCGCGGCAGGTAGGCGAATTCCGGGTGGAAAGTCGTCCACTGGCGCACGATTTCGCACCAAGGGCGCGGGTCGATCAGTTCGTCGGCGGCGACACCGGCAAACTGGTCGGTGGTGACGTTGCGCAGGCAGTTGCCGCTGGTCTGGATCGCGTGCATCTGCACGGTGGCGAGTTCAGCGAGAATGTCCGGGATGTCTTCCACGGCCGGCCAGTTGAACTGCACGTTCTGCCGGGTACTGATGTGGGCGTAGCCCTTGTCGTAGTCGCGGGCAATTTTGGCCATCATTCGCATCTGGCGCGAAGTCAGTTGGCCGTAAGGCACGGCGACTCGCAACATCGGCGCGAAACGCTGGATGTAAAGGCCATTTTGCAGGCGCAGGGGGCGGAATTCTTCTTCGCTCAGCTCGCCTGCCAGATAGCGTCGGGTCTGATCACGGAACTGCTTGACGCGGTCCTCGATGATCCGCTGATCGTATTCGTCGTATACGTACATATAAGTCCTGTTCTCAGGCTTGGGCCGGTCGGAAACAGCGGCGTTTTTTTGGCTTGCTGGCGTCCGATAAAACCTCGGCAATTCTGCGCGCACGGCCGCGCACTCCCTACGGAGCCGGGGCACGATACCAGTTTGCGTTTATGCGTAAAAGTGATGTTTGAGCATATGTAAAGAACCAAATCGCCTAATGAGAATCGTTGTTGCAAAGACCCTGTTTGTGATGAGGGCAATCGTCGTCTTTACTCTGCTCGTGTCTTTATGCAATCACCGATAAAACCGACAAGAGGCGATGCAATGAGCAACCCAACCAAAGCAAGGAAAAGCGATAGCAGCGTTGATGCCTGGGCAATCTTGTTCCTGATCATCCTGGTCGTGGGGACGGCGGTTTTCTGGGTCAGCCACCAGTAAACGACTGCGCCCGGGCCCGGTTGCGACGATTGTCCGACAAAAACCGGAAAAATCGCCGTTTCACGGACGTTCGCTGGCTATAATGCGCGGCGAATTTCCGGGGGCTCGGACGACCAATGTTGAAGTTTCTGTATGGCGTATTACTGACGCTGGGCATGGTCGTGGGACCCTGTGCCCAGGCGGCGTCAGTGCTGTTCCTGAATCCTGGAACCCCGACGGAAGCTTTCTGGGCGAGTTACTCGCAGTTCATGCAGGCCGCGGCGACCGACCTGGGGATGGACCTGCGCATCCAGTATTCCGACCGCGTCCCGGAAAACACCATCCACCAGGCTCGTGAAGCCCTTCAGGGCTACCATCGTCCCGACTACCTGGTGTTCGTCAACGAGCAATACATCGCCCCCGAAATCCTGCGCCTGGCCAAAGGCAGCGGGGTGAAGCTGTTCATGGTCAACAACGCCCTGACCCCGGATCAGATGAAGCTCATCGGCGCACGCCCCGACAAATACCCCGACCTGCTCGGCAGCCTGGTGCCCAATGACGAGGAGGGCGGCTACCTGATGCTCAAGGACCTGATCCGCCAGCACGGCCCGGTAGCCCCTGGCCAGACGATTGATCTGCTGGCCTTTTCCGGCTTGAAGATCACCCCGTCCGCGCAGTACCGCGAGAGAGGCATGCGGCGTGCTCTGGCCGAGCATCCCGAAGTGCGTTTGCGGCAGTTGGTGTACGGCGGCTGGACCCGGCAACGCGCCTATGAGCAGGCCAGGCTGTTGTTCAAGCGCTACCCGCAGACGGCTCTGGTCTGGGCCGCGAATGACGAGATGGTGTTCGGTGTGATGCAGGCGTATGTCGAGGCCGGCGGTGAGCCAGGCAAAGGCGTGTTGTTCGGCGCGATCAACAATTCACCCGCGGCGTTGCAGGCACTGCTCGACCGCCGCCTCAGCGTGTTGCTGGGCGGGCATTTCAGCCTGGGCGGCTGGGCGCTGGTGCAATTGCATGATTACGATGAAGGCGTGGACATCAGCCAGTACGGCGGCCGGGACCGGCAGATTCCGCTGCTACAGCTCATCGACCGGACACAGGCCAAGCGGCTGCTGGCGATGGGCGCCGCGCAGGACTTCGGTGTGGACTTTCACAAACTGTCCGCCAAGGGTCGGCCGACCTCCTATCGTTATCCGTTCACCCTGCAAACCCTGATGCATTGAGTCGCTTCAAACCCCGGCCATAAGCAGCACCAGCTTGACGATGCCGAACAGCGCCAATGCAAACACCACGGTGAACACAATCCCCAGAATCACGAAATGACTCGGCTTGCCATGAGTGAAATCACGCGCCCGATTCTTCCCGCTCTGCACTCCGAACGCTGCCGCCATGACACTGTGCAACATCTGCCAGAAGGTCGGTGGCTTGTTGTCGACTGGATCGTCCATAAATCCCTCGCCTTTGAGTAGGTCTTCAGAGCATAGCCAAAACCGCAGCTGGCATTTTAGCCGGCTGACGCATTTGGAAATGAGTATCCGCCGGTGCAATAACTATCTACCTCAGTCGGGGCTCCCTGAAATGATGTTCTGTCGTTCCACTTTTCAGGAACGTCAACATGTCTACCCATCCTCCGTCTTTACCCCGTCAACATTGGATCGCGCGCCAAAGCAGTATTCATGGCGAGCTTCTCGAGCAGAAAACACCCGCCTGGCTGATCAACGCCCTGCCGCCAAGACGGGCTGCGTTAAAGGACGCCGGCACGCTTGCAGCGGACTGGTTTCAGCGCGCCTCCGTCAAGCAACAGCAAGTACTGAAGAACAGTTTCATTGCCAGTTTCACTGCGCAAGCCAGGTTGGACAAAACGATGTCCGCGCTGGCGGATATCGACTCATTCGCCGCGCCGGTGCTCGCCAAGGCCCTCAAGGAACGGTTCGCAATTGAACTGGACGTCAACAAAACCCTGCTCTGCCTCAGGCGGCCGCTGGAGATCGGCGATCTTGACATCGAAGTGGCATCGTTCGAGGTCATGAAGCTGTCGTTGCTACAGGCGGCGCTGCATAACTTCGAAGCTGCCGAGTGCGAGGAGGGGGCCTTCCATCGCAAGTCGGGTTTCCTGGTCGAGACGTCCACGCCCGGCACCTACGAGGTCGCGACCCTCGCCATGACCGTCAGTCAGTTCCTGTCCCTGTGTCGCGAACTGGATATCGGCGCCCAATATCAGGCCTGTCTCGAGGCATTCTTTCATCCAGCGGATACGCGCCAGGAAACGGCGCTGCGCGAGCAATTCGTCACCAGCCAGAAAGCGGCATTGCGGGCCGCAGCCGAAATGGCCCTGCTGAAGAAGGATATCGAGCCTGAAGATTACACAATGATCCTCTCGGTCGTTGAAGGCCAGATCCATCCCCGAGTCGGTAACACGCCCGTGTGGTTTCGCGACCTGAGTTTGATGAAGCGCAGGATGACCGGTTGCGTCGTGTTCAGTATCAGCGAGCAGTATCGCTACACCAGCGACTTCATCGTCTACATTCCCCATGATCCCGAGCATCCACTCAAACGCTATACCTCCGGGCAGTTGAGTGAGGAATTCAAACGCCAGTTCACGGACCGGGGCACAACGCAGCCCGGCGCTGGTGGCCCGACGGCTCACCAGCGTTTTTTCAGTCAGTTCGTTGCTTACGCCGATCGTCCTTACTACTTCAGTCAGTTCACCCGAATAGCCGCGGATGCGCCTGCCGATCCCTTGCATTCGATCTGGGTGAAAGTCGCGCAATTCCTTCCGCCATTATCCAGCGTTGTGCGGATCAAGGAATTGCCGCCAGAGCGTGCTGGCAAGCGCGAACCGGTCGAGGATCCCTACCTCAATCCTTTCGGGATCATTCGCGAAGGCGTCGACGGCATCTGGTCCGCCAACACTGACCTGTGGACCTACCTCTACGAACAAAACCGCGCCAAGGCGATCGCCGATGCCCGCAGCCATGCGGTCCCCACGGCTGATGTCGATGCGAAAGCTCGGGCCGAAAAGCTCAACCATCTGCTGGAAGTCGGCATGTTGGGGCTGAACATGGTGTCGATGTTCGTGCCGGTACTGGGAGAGATCATGCTGACGGTCATGGCCGGTCAACTCCTGTATGAGTCTTTCGAGGGCGTGATCGAGTGGAGTGAGGGCGATCGCAATGCAGCCAAGGCGCACCTGATCGATGTGGCCGAGAACCTGGCGCTGATCGCGGTGATGGCGGGGGTTGGCAAAGGGGTGGCCAGGTTGGCGCCGGTGACACCCGAGCCGGTGGTCGAGCGCCTGGCCCCGGTCAAGTGTGCCGACGGCGAAACCCGATTGTGGAAACCTGACCTGAGTGCCTATGAAGGCAATGTCATGCTCGATCGCAACTCAGTGCCTGATGCGCTGGGACTGCACCGGGTAAACGGCAAAACCTGGATCCGGCAGAGCGGCAAGGTCTATGAAACACGCTTCGACTCTGAACTGAACAAGTGGCGCATCCAGCATCCGAGCGATACTCAGGCCTGGCAACCCATACTCGAACACAACGGGCAGGGTGCCTGGCGCCATTCGCTGGAGCGACCGCTGGCGTGGGATCGTCTGACCCTGCTGCGGCGCATGGGCCACATCACCGAAGCATTTTCCGATGAGCAACTGCTCGACATCGCGGATGCCTGTGATGTGGACGACAGCGCCTTGCGCAAGATGCACATGGATCATTTGCCGCCGCCACCGGAACTGGCGGACGCCTTGCGCTTGTTCGAAGCCGATCCTGGCAGCAGCGGGCCACTGATCGAAAAATTGCAGCGTGCCAGCCCGGGACTGAGTGAGTCCGCCGCCCGCAGGATCCTGCTGGATGCCAATGCCGAAGAGCTCAACCGCCTGAAAGCATCCGCCCGGATACCGTTGAAGATGCTCGAGGAGGCGCGTTGGTATACGCAGCAAGGGCATCAGGCCAGGGCTTTCGCCGGCTTGTACAGGGAGGACATGGCCTCGGCAGACAGCCGATGGCTCGCGCTGCATGCGCTGGAAAAACTGCCTGGCTGGTCCGGCGAAGTACGCCTGGAGGTACGCGACGGACACATCAACGGCCCGCTCATCGATGGCATCGGCAATGAATCGGCAGGCCGTCGCAAGTATGTGGTGAAACAGGGGCCTTCTTTTCAGGCCTTTGATGAACGGGGAGAAACGCTCAATGGCGTGCCCGCCAGTGGCGACAATTTTTTCGCCTCGATCATGCATGCCTTGCCGGATGAATCCCGTCAGGCACTGGGCGTTCCACATGTCAGTCAGAGTGCCGGTCTGCGCCAGGCGGTCATCGACTCTGCCATCGAGCATCGACTGGAGTTGTCGCAGCAGCTGGCGAAACGAGCGGGTCGCCGCCAATCGTTCAAGCCACCTGTACGCGTCTCCGAGCGCCGGGTGGGGTACTACGCCAGCGGTCGCGGCCAAGGGTTCAATCCTTCGCTGGTGGCCCGCGTGCAGGATGTGCATCCCGGGCTCAGCGATCAGCAGGCCAATGGATTTATCCTGGCTCAGTTGCGCGCGGGCAAGACCGAAGCACAGGTCTATAGCCTCATGCAGGAGCGCATGCGTCAGTGGGAAGTACTGGAATCGACCCTCGATCAATGGGTTGGCGAGCCGGTGCCGGAATCCATTTTGCAATCCATGCTCGGTAGCAAGGCCTCGGTTGCGCACAACATCAAGCAAAGCTGGCGCAACTCACCGTTGGCTGACAGTCACCCCATGTACAGGTTGCTGGATCTGGTCTGTGACGACCCGATACCGCCATTGTCGGCGGATTTCTCCCATGTGCGTGATTTGTATGTTCGCGGCCGGTGCATCACTGACGCCAATGTCGATGCCCTTTTGGCGAGTTTCCCCAGGCTGAAAAGGCTGCGAATAAATGCCACGGGGGATGAGTTCAGCAACGTACCTGCCACATTGAGCGGTATGCGCGAGCTGACTGACCTGAGCCTTTATTGCGCCACGCCATACGCCGTGGACATGCCGTCGAGGTTAAACGCTTTGGTGGCGCTCGAGGATCTCAGTGTCTCTTCCTCCAGTTACGCATCGCTTGCTCTGGATGTCCGCGGACTGCGCAAACTGCGCAGCCTGGAAGTCCTTGCTCCCTCGATGTTTGAATGGCCTGCAGGGGTTCTCGAGCTGCCACGCCTTGAGCGTTTGAACCTCAGGGGGACCGGTATCAGGACATTGCCCGACGGTGTTTTCCAAGGGCATGAAAAACTTTGGTCCGGGCTGTCGCTGGACTGGTCGAACTTCCTGCGGGAAAACTTCAAGCCAGCGTATGACTACGTCAAGCACCATCCTGAACACCTGGTTGATCTGCAGGAAATGGTCAAGGACTACAGCAAGGGGGAGTTAAGGCGTCTTGGCGAAGGCATGTACGACTCGGTCGAGGTGATATTCAGTCAGTTTACCGAGCAATGGCCGGGCGCCGAAGCAAGGTTCGAGGCCCTGGAGGCTTTGGGCGATGGCTACCGAACACTCGACCGGCAACTCAATGACTGGTACCACTCGAAAGCGACGCCAGTAGCCATCGAAGAGACGATGGCGCGGGAGTGGTTGGGCCATTCCCTGAGAGTCAGCTGGCGTCATGGTGCCTTCAAACGTTATGGCTCTACGGCCGATGCCTCGGTGCTCGAGGTGCCGAATCTGCAACTGAGTGAACTTCCAGTGCTACCGGCCAGTGAGTTCTCGCATGTGCAGACATTGAACTTGAGGGGTACTCAAGCGCCTGCGGAACAGATTCGCCGCTTTGTCGGTGGTTTTACCGAACTGCAGAGGCTCGGCTTGCCCGGTACCGGTTTGACTGAGGTGCCGATTGCGCCTGGCGAACTTGGCAAACTGACTTATCTGGATCTATCGGGCAACCGCATGGGTGCCGGTTCAACCGAACCACAACGTTTCGAGGGGCTGCAGAGTCTCGAATACCTGGACCTGAGCAACAACCCGCTGCACTCGCTGGACGTGAGTGCGTTGACTCGTCTCAAAGCCTTGAATCTGCGCGGCACGGACCTGCAGGAATGGCCAACCGGGTTGCAGCACTTGCCAGAACTGAACTGGATCGATTTGCGTGACAGTCAAGTCAGCGCGCTGCCGACGCCGCTTGCGGATGACATGCTGCTCAAAACCAACCTGACCGGCACACCCTTGACCCCGCAGTCCATCGCAGAACTCGATTTGGCCCGACAACGAGTGGAAATGGGCAAAGGCTTGCCAGCCGGGACCCTGAAACGGTTTGACCTGGAGGAGGTGCCAACGATTTTCCCGCCGTCGGAGAGCCGGGAGTCGATCGCAGGTCATTTGCTGGCGCTGACAAAAGTTCCGGTGGGAGAAGGGCCTGCGGCGTTGGGAAAACGCCTGCAACGACTAAAACCGAATCTCACCGATGATGACGCCTTGCAAGTGATCGAACAGATGCGCGAGAGCGGGGCAACGCAGGTGCAAATCGGTGAGCGAATAGCCGAATGGGAGCAAGCTTATGAGGTGCTCACCCGTCGTTTGAATGGTTGGCTGTTTACGCGCGGGACACAGGGCCCGGGTTGGATGACGTCCTCGAGCACCCGCAGGCTGGGTGCCTTGCGAATCCTTGAATGCTGGCGTGAAGGTCTGGGCGGCGCGCCGGGTGTTGCGCACGCCGTGTTGGATCTCAATGGCCTGCAACTGGGCGACCTGCCGGAGCTGCCGGTCATGTTCGAGCATGTGGGCAGCTTGAACCTGACGAGCGTAAAACTGACCACTCAAGGCTCCGACGGGTTCCTCAAGGCATTCACTCAACTGAAGGCACTTGAACTCAATGGCAATGGGCTGGAGGTTGTACCCGACCCGGTTCAACACATGGAAAAGCTCGAGCGCCTGGAAATCTCATCGAACCGTATCAGCGATACCGAGGGCTTGTACGCAAAGTTGAGCAATCTGCAACGGCTGCAATCGCTGGACCTGAGTTACAACGAGCTGGATGCTTTTGACGTCGGTGATTTCGACGCTTTGGAGACGCTCGATCTGCGCAACAACAATCTGACCGAATGGCCGGACGGCGTGGCGACTGCCAATCGCCTGAGATCGCTGAACCTCAGTGGCAACGACATCACGTCGGTTCCCGAGGACGTTCTGGATGGCAGCCACGAGGTTCTGCTGAGCGGTACGGACATGAGCGACAACTACAACCTGTCGCTGGAAAGCCTGGAGCGATTGAGGACCTATCGCGAAGAGGGACTGCACGACACCGTGCTGGGATTCTCGCGCAGTGATCTTGATGATCTGATTGATGATGCGCATGGCTTTGACGAAGCAAGCATCGACAGCATTGAGACTGATGAGGAACTCTCTGAAACCGAGCCTGATTCCGCTCAAAGGGAACCCTGGCTGGCCAATGCTCCGGCTGAGGAGTTGGCCGGTAAAAAAGAGACCTGGAATCAACTGGCGGCGGAGCCGGACAACGCGGCGTTCTTCCATTTGATTGCGCGATTGCAGGACACGCAGGAGTTCAGGGTGGCGAAAGCCGATCTGACCCGGCGAGTGTGGACAGTCATGGACGCCGCCGCGAGCAACAGCGAACTTCGCGAGGTGCTGTTCGCCGGTTCCGCTACCCATGGCACCTGTGTCGATGGCCGGATCCTGACGTTCAGCGGGCTGGAAAGCAAAGTGTTCACCCACAATGCCTTGCTCGACATTCCCGTCGGACGCCTGAGTGAAAAGGGTGATGCGCTATTGAGGTTGTCCCGGCAGTTGTTCCGGCTGGACAAGGTCGACGAACTGGCGACAAAAACCGCCGCGCGTGCCGGTCATGATGAAGCCGAAGTGCGGCTGGGTTATCGAATCGGCCTTACCGATGGCTGGCCTGATGGCCTGAGCCTGCCAGGGCAACCCAGGCACATGACCTACGCCTCGGGCGTCACACCCGGGCAACTGGCGCAGGCGCGCATCGAGATCGGCAATGCAGAGCGCTCCGACGGGTTTTTTGAAGACCTGATTCAGCGTGACTACTGGGTGAGCTATCTCAAGGAGAAATACCCTGAAGAATTCAGGGCACTCGATGAGATGGATGTCCAGGAGATGGACACCGATGAGGTTGGCAACGCTGACGACCCTGTGTTCCTGAGCGTGCTTTTCGATCAGGCGGCGGCACGCAATGCGAAGATGATCGAGTTGTCTCGAAAAGAGGTCGCGGAGCTCGCCTCAAACGGCTGATTCATTCTCCCTGTAGGAGCGAGCTCGCTCGCGATGGTCGTTAACGATAACGCGTGTTTACTGGATAAACACAGCGCTCTTGAGTCCATCGCGAGCTCGCTCCTACAAGGGGGCACTCAGTTGTCGTAACCCAGGTTCGGTGCCAGCCAGCGTTCGGTCACGCTCAGCTCCTGGGATTTACGCGAGGTGTAGCTCTGCACCTGGTCCTTGTCGACCTTGCCCACGGCAAAGTATTGCGCCTGCGGGTGGGCGAAGTACCAGCCGCTGACCGCTGCCGCCGGGAACATGGCGTAGTGCTCGGTGAGGAACACACCGCTGCGGCCTGCGCGCATTTCCTCGGCCTCAGGATCGAGCAGGGCGAACAGCTGGGCTTTTTCGGTGTGATCCGGGCAGGCCGGGTAACCCGGTGCCGGACGGATGCCGGTGTATTGCTCCTTGATCAACGCCTCGTTATCCAGCGTTTCGTCTTTCGCATAACCCCAATGCTCTTTACGCACCTGCTGGTGCAGCCACTCGGCGCAGGCCTCGGCCAGGCGGTCCGCCAGGGCCTTGACCATGATCGAGTTGTAGTCGTCGCCCGCGTCCTGGTAGGCCTTGGCGACTTCTTCGGCGCCGATGCCGGCGGTGGTGATGAAACCACCCACGTAGTCGGTCACTTCACTGTCCTTGGGCGCGACGAAGTCGGCCAGGGAGAAGTTCGGCTTGCCATCGGTCTTGATGATCTGCTGGCGCAGGTGATGCAGCTTGGCCATTGGCTTGCCGTCATCGCCATACAGCTCGATGTCGTCGTCATGCACCTGGTTGGCCGGCCAGAAGCCGAACACTGCGCGAGCGCTGATCAGCTTTTCGTCGATCAGTTTGCGCAGCATTTCCCCGGCATCGTTGTACAGCGAGGTGGCGGCTTCACCGACCACTTCGTCCTGGAGGATGCGCGGGAACTTGCCGGCGAGGTCCCAGGAGATGAAGAACGGCGTCCAGTCGATGTATTCGGCCAGCACGTCGAGGTCGATGTTATCCAGCACCCGCGTGCCGGTGAACGTCGGCTTGACCGGCGTGTAGCTCGCCCAGTCGAATTGCGGCTTCTTGGCGATGGCCGCGCCGTAGCTCAGGCGTTCGGTGCGGGCGCTGCGGTTGGCGGTGCGCTCGCGAACTTCGATGTAGTCCTGGCGGGTTTTCTCGACGAAACCGGGCTTGAGTTCCTTGGACAGCAACTGCGTCGCCACGCCCACGGCGCGAGAGGCGTCGGTGACGTAGATCACCGCGTCGTTGCTGTACTTGGGCTCGATCTTCACCGCCGTGTGCGCCTTGGAGGTGGTCGCGCCGCCGATCATCAACGGCAGGTGGAAGTCCTGGCGCTGCATTTCGCGGGCGACGTGGACCATCTCATCCAGCGACGGGGTAATCAGGCCGGACAGGCCGATGATGTCGCACTTCTGTTCCTTGGCCACCTGGAGGATTTTTTCCGCCGGGACCATCACGCCGAGGTCGACGATGTCGTAGCCGTTGCAACCGAGCACGACGCCAACGATGTTCTTGCCGATGTCGTGCACGTCGCCCTTTACGGTGGCCATCAGGATCTTGCCCTTGGCCTCCGGCTTGTCGCCTTTCTCCAGTTCGATGAATGGGATCAGGTGGGCCACGGCCTGTTTCATCACGCGGGCGGATTTCACCACCTGCGGCAGGAACATTTTGCCGGCGCCGAACAGGTCGCCGACGATGTTCATGCCAGACATCAGCGGGCCTTCGATCACTTCGATCGGGCGGGCGAACGACTGACGAGATTCTTCGGTGTCTTCGACGATGTGGGTGGTGATGCCCTTGACCAGTGCGTGCTCCAGGCGCTTGTTGACGTCCCAGTTGCGCCACTCTTCAGTCTCGGCTTCCTTGACGCTGCCGTCGCCCTTGTACTTGTCGGCGATGGCGAGGAGGGCGTCGGTGCCTTCCGGGGTGCGGTTGAGGATCACGTCCTCCACGGCGTCGCGCAGCTCCAGCGGGATCTGGTCGTAGATCTCCAGTTGGCCGGCGTTGACGATACCCATGGTCAGGCCACTGCGGATCGCATACAGCAGGAACACCGAGTGGATCGCCTCGCGCACCGGGTTGTTGCCACGGAACGAGAACGATACGTTGGACACGCCGCCCGAGGTCAGCGCGTACGGCAGTTCGTCGCGGATGTAGGCACAGGCGTTGATGAAGTCCACGGCGTAGTTGTTGTGTTCTTCGATACCGGTGGCCACGGCGAAGATGTTCGGGTCGAAGATGATGTCTTCCGGCGGGAAGTCCACTTCGTTGACCAGGATGTCATAGGAGCGTTTGCAGATTTCCTTCTTGCGCGCTTCGGTGTCGGCCTGGCCGGCTTCGTCGAAGGCCATCACCACCACGGCGGCGCCGTAGCGCTTGCACAGCTTGGCGTGATGAATGAACTGCTCGACGCCTTCCTTCATGCTGATCGAGTTGACGATGCCCTTGCCCTGGATGCATTTGAGGCCGGCTTCGATCACTTCCCACTTCGAGGAGTCGATCATGATCGGTACGCGGGAGATGTCCGGTTCGCCGGCGATCAGATTGAGGAAGGTCACCATGGCCTTCTTCGAATCGAGCATCCCTTCGTCCATGTTGATGTCGATCACCTGGGCGCCGGCCTCGACCTGCTGCAGGGCGACTTCCAGGGCTTCGGTGTAGTTGTCTTCGCGGATCAGACGGGCGAACTTGGCCGAGCCGGTGATGTTGGTCCGCTCGCCGACGTTGACGAACAGCGAGCTGCGATCGATGGTGAACGGTTCCAGGCCCGAGAGGCGGCAAGCCTTGGGGATGTCCGGAATCTCGCGCGGCGCATAGCCGGCCACGGCCTTGGCGATGGCTTCGATGTGGCCCGGCGTGGTGCCGCAGCAGCCGCCGACGATGTTGAGGAAGCCGCTTTGGGCGAACTCTTCGATGACCTTGGCAGTTTCCGACGGCAGTTCGTCGTACTCGCCGAATTCGTTCGGCAGGCCGGCGTTCGGGTGCGCGGAAACGTGGGTGCCAGCCTTGTTCGACAGCTCTTCGAGATACGGGCGCAACTCGCTGGCGCCGAGGGCGCAGTTGAGGCCGACGGAAATCGGCTTGGCGTGGGCCACGGAGTTCCAGAACGCTTCGGTGGTCTGGCCGGACAGGGTACGGCCGGAGGCGTCGGTGATGGTGCCGGAAATCATGATCGGCAACTCGATGCCCAGCTCTTCGAACACGCCTTGCACGGCGAAGATCGCGGCCTTGGCGTTGAGCGTGTCGAAAATGGTTTCGATCAGGATCAGGTCGGCGCCGCCTTCGATCAGGCCTTTGGTGGATTCGGTGTAGTTTTCCACCAGCTCATCGAAGGTCACGTTGCGGTAGCCGGGGTTGTTCACGTCCGGGGACAGCGAGCAGGTGCGACTGGTAGGACCGAGCACGCCGGCAACGAAGCGCGGCTTGTCCGGGGTTTCCAGGGTCTTGGCGTCGGCGACCTTGCGCGCCAGGCGCGCGCCTTCTACGTTTAACTCATACGCCAGGCCCTGCATGCCATAGTCGGCCAGGGAGATCTGGGTGGCGTTGAAGGTGTTGGTTTCCAGAATGTCGGCGCCGGCGTCCAGGTAGGCTTTTTCAATGCCGCCAATCACGTCCGGGCGAGTCAGTACCAACAGGTCGTTGTTGCCTTTGACATCGCTCGGCCAGTCAGCGAAGCGTTTGCCACGGTAATCCTGCTCTTCGAGCTTGTAGCTCTGGATCATCGTGCCCATACCGCCATCGAGAATCAGGATGCGCTCTTTGAGGGCGTGCTTGAGAGCTTGAAGGCGAACGCTGCGATCGGACATTTGGACTACTCGGTAAGACCATGACGAAGGGCCGGGATGATAGCAAACCTGTGCGCTTTTAGAGCATGACTCGAATTTGCATGAATATCGTTCATGTTGGCAGGGGTGACAGACCGGTAGAATCGCGGCGTTTTTTCAGGATTCAGGACCAGGGACATGTCGTATCGCTTCGTCATCGGCACATTGATGCTGTTTTTTAGCTGGGGCGCTGCGGCGCAAAGCCCGGCGATTTCTTCTGCCATTTCCTACAGCCGCGACATTCAACCGATCTTCACTGAAAAGTGCGTGGCCTGCCACGCCTGCAACGACGCCGCCTGTCAGCTCAATCTGGGCAGCGGCGAGGGCGCTGCACGGGGCGCGACGAAAGTCCCGGTGTATGACGGCGACCGCACTAAAGCGGTGGCGCCGACGCGGCTGTTTCTGGACGCCTCCGGCAAAGCCGCCTGGCAGCAGAAGGGCTTCTATTCGGTGCTCGATGCCCAGGGCAGCCAGGCCGCATTGATGGCGCGGATGCTGGAGTTGGGCCACAACACCCCGTTGCAACCCAATGCGAAGTTGCCGCAAGACATCGTCCTGGGCCTGAACCGGGAAAACATGTGTGCCATGCCTGCGGAGTTCGGCGCCTATGCCGCTGCGCACCCGAAGGAGGGCATGCCGCTGGCGGTGACCGGCCTGACCGACCAGCAGTACCAGACGCTGCAACGCTGGCTGGCGGCAGGGGCGCCGATTGGTCAGCAAGCGATGGCGCCCAGCGCCAGGGAGGCCCTGGAGGTGGTGCAATGGGAAAACCTGCTCAATTCACCGGGCGCCCGTGAAAGTCTGGTGGGGCGCTGGCTGTATGAGCACTGGTTCCTCGCCCATCACTACTTCAAGGATGGCGAGCCCGGGCATTTCTTCCAGTGGGTGCGTTCGCGCACGCCCACCGGCCAGCCGATCGACCTGATCAATAGCCGTCGCCCCAACGATGACCCGGGCACGCAGTTCTACTACCGCCTGTGGCCGGTGCAGGGCGTGATCGTGCACAAGACCCACATCAGCTACCCACTGAGTACGGCGAAGATGGCGCGGGTCAAATCGCTGTTCTACAGCGGTAACTGGCAGGTCGATGCCTTGCCGGGCTACGGGCCGCAGAGCCGGGCCAACCCGTTTGCCACTTTCGAAGCGATTCCGGCGCAGGCGCGTTATCAGTTCATGCTCGATAACGCCGAGTACTTTGTGCGCACGTTTATCCGCGGCCCGGTGTGCCGCGGGCAGATCGCCACGGATGTGATTCGCGACAACTTCTGGGCGCTGTTCCAGGCGCCTGAACACGACCTCTACGTCACCGACCCGAACTATCGCGGGCAAGCCACGCCGTTGCTGGCGATGCCGGGGCAGAATGATGATGTCGGCAGCGTCCTGAGCCTGTGGCACGACTACCGCGACAAACGCAACGAATACGAGGCCCTGCGCCGCGACAGCTACGCCGACGAGCCTGCACCGAGCTGGTCGAGCCTGTGGGCCGGCAACGATAACGCGCTGCTGAGCATCTTCCGCCATTTCGACAGCGCTTCGGTGACCAAGGGCCTGATCGGCGACGTGCCGCAGACGATGTGGCTGTTCGACTATCCGCTGCTGGAACGCACCTACTATCAACTGGCGGTGAACTTCGATGTGTTCGGCAACGTGTCCCATCAGGCCCAGACGCGCCTGTATTTCGACCTGATTCGCAACGGTGCCGAGCAGAACTTCCTGCGGCTGATGCCCGCCGACTCCCGCGACGGCTACCTCGACGACTGGTATCAGAACAGTGGCAAATTCAAGATGTGGCTGGACTACGAGTCCATCGACGATGACAAGCCAACTGCACTGAAGCTGGACCCACAAGACCCCAAGCGCGACTTTGCCATGCAGTTGCTGGACCGCTATGGCGACCTCAATGCCAGGCCCGATCCGATCAATCGCTGCGATGGTGCCTACTGCTCGCGGCCGAACATCGATCCGGACCTGCAAAGTGCCGAGCAGGCGCTGAGTCGCCTGACCTCACGCCCGGCGGCGGGGCTTAAAGTCATCGACCAACTGCCGGAAGCGACCCTGTTGCGCATCGAAACCGCCGGCGGCAAGCGCGAGGTCTATAGCCTGCTGCGCAATCGTGCCCACAGCAACGTGGCGTTCCTGCTCGGTGAATCGTTGCGCTATCAACCGGGGCTCGACACCCTGACGATTTTCCCGGGCGTACTCAGCAGTTACCCGAACTTCATGTTCAACATCCCGGCCGGGCAGGTGCCGGCGTTTGTGGATGCGATGGAAAATGCCGGGGACAGCGCCAGCTTCGAGAAAATCGTCGAACGTTGGGGGATCCGTCGCAGTCATCCGCAATTCTGGGTTTATTTTCATGACATGAGTCGCTACATCCAGGAAAACGATCCGGTGGAAGAGGGCGTGCTGGACATGAACCGCTACGAGAATCTCTGATCCACCCCCACCCCCCTGTGGAGGCGCCGACACAGGGGGATCGGTGTTTCTTTTCCCGACAAAAATACTAGGACTTTGTCCGG
Source organism: Pseudomonas sp. S2_H10 (assembly GCF_054668285.1). Classification (NCBI taxonomy): domain Bacteria; kingdom Pseudomonadati; phylum Pseudomonadota; class Gammaproteobacteria; order Pseudomonadales; family Pseudomonadaceae; genus Pseudomonas; species Pseudomonas sp. S2_H10. The sequence goes on along the minus strand of NZ_CP162754.1, from coordinate 750,472 downwards.
CGCGTCGATTGGCGTAAACTGCGCCCAAGCCTGCGAGGAGTTTCCATGACCGCTATTACCATTACTGACGCCGCCCACGATTATCTGGCTGATCTGCTCTCCAAGCAGAACACCCCGGGCATCGGCATCCGCGTCTTCATCACCCAGCCTGGCACCCAGTACGCCGAAACCTGCATTGCCTACTGCAAGCCGGGCGAAGAAAAACCCGAAGACACCGCGCTGGGGCTCAAAAGCTTCACCGCGTACATCGACCATTTCAGCGAAGCTTTCCTGGACGATGCCGTTGTCGACTACGCGACCGACCGCATGGGCGGCCAGCTGACCATCAAGGCGCCAAACGCCAAGGTACCGATGGTCAACGCCGACAGCCCGGTCAACGAGCGCATCAACTATTACCTGCAGACCGAAATCAACCCGGGGCTGGCCAGCCATGGCGGCCAGGTCAGCCTGATCGACGTGGTCGAAGACGGCATCGCCGTCCTGCAGTTCGGCGGCGGTTGCCGGGGCTGCGGCCAGGCCGACGTGACGCTGAAGGAAGGGATCGAGCGCACCTTGCTCGAGCGCATCCCTGAGCTGAAAGGCGTTCGCGACGTGACCGACCACACGCAGAAAGAAAACGCCTACTACTAAGGTGTTCGCTGCGGATTGAAAAAACGGCGCCCCGTGAGCGCCGTTTTTTTATGGGTGAACTTCGCTGACGCCTTCGCGAGCAGGCTCGCTCCCACAGTTGACAGTATTCCAATGTGGGAGCGAGCCTGCTCGCGAAGGGGCCTTATGGGCGATAGAGATGCGCATGCCCGGCGCGATACAGCGATGACTCGCTGAAGTTGTCACTGCCCAGCACCCGACCCACCAGAATCAACGCCGTACGGCGAAAGCCCTTGGCTTGAACCTTCCCGGCAATGTCCTCGAGCGTGCCCACCACCCAATCCTGATCCGGCCAGCTTGCGCGGTGAACCACGGCTATCGGGCAATCGGCGCCGTAATGCGGCAGCAGTTCCTCAACGATCTTCGCCAGGTGATTGACCCCCAGATGAATCGCCATGGTCGCCCCGTGCTGCGCCAGGCTGGCGAATTCCTCGCCGGGTGGCATGGCGGTCTTGTCGGCGTAGCGCGTCAGGATCACGCTTTGGGAGATGTCCGGCAGCGTTAGTTCCGCGCCCAAAAGCGCTGCACACGCGGCTGTGGCCGTGACGCCGGGTACGATTTCGAACGCAATGCCCAACTCACGCAGATGGCGAATCTGCTCACCGATGGCGCCATACAGGCTCGGATCGCCGGAGTGCACCCGGGCAACATCCTGACCTTTGGCGTCGGCGCTCTTGATCAGCTCGATGATCTGTTCCAGGTGCAGCTCGGCGCTGTTGACCACCTGTTCGGCGCTGTGGCCTTCCAGCACCGCGGCAGGCACCAGAGAGCCGGCGTAGATGATCACCGGGCAGCTGCGAATCAGCCGCTGGCCCTTGACGGTAATCAGTTCGGGGTCGCCGGGACCTGCGCCAATGAAGTAGACGGTCATCGTCGGTTCCTGTCGGAAAAAAAAGGGGCTGAACAGGGCTTCAGATGAAGAATGTTCATGATCAAAGGTGGGGATTATCGCGGTTTTCAGGCGGCGCCGGCCAATGCCAGTGTTGCCTGGGCATATTTCTGTCGTGGAATCAGCAGTTTCGCCGGGCCTTGGGCCAGTTGTTCAGCCAGGGCCAGTGCGGCGCTTTCCGCCACGCCGTAGCAACCGGTGCGTTCAAACGCTATTTGCGATTGATGGCTGAGTTGCGGCTCATAGGCGGCCAGTTGTTCACTGGTGAAATACATCAATTCAAGACCCAGCTGCTGGGCCAGTTCGACCAGCGCAGGTTCGTCGCGCTTCAAATCGATGCTGGCCAGCGCCTTTATTTCATGGCGTGCAATCCGGTGCGCCGCCAATGCCTGGTCGAGCAGCGCCAGCAGCGTGCTGACGGGGCAGCCCCGCTGGCAGCCCAGGCCGACCACCAGGGTCGGCGCTGTGCTGACATCAGTCATGCGTGGTACTGGCCATCGCTTTTGCGCCGGAACAACCAGGCGCTGATCAGGCCCAGGGCCAGCCAGAACGCCACGTTGGTCAGTTGCGAAGCGATTTTGAACTGGGCTTCCAGCGCCTCCGGAGCGAGCATCGAATGCACTTCCGGTTGCGGTGCGCCAATCACATGGGGAACGGCAAGGATCGCCACGCCAAGGACTTTCATCAGCCAGTGACGGCTGAACACGATCAGCGCGATACCGACGGCGGTGGAGGCGGCGGTGCCGATCCACCACAGTTGCCGTTGTGCCAGATCGGCGGCGGCAGTGCCGGGCAGTTCAGGCGGCAGGCCAAGCGTCGGCGCGAGCACGAAGGTCGCATAACCGGCCAGGCCCCAGAGCAGGCCCTGGGAGGTTTTGGTCGGCGCGCGCAAGGTGTAAAGGCCGGCCAGCATCAGGGCGAAACCGACGGCCACCACCAGGTTGCCGCCGGTGGTCGACAGCACGCGCTGCCAGCCGTCTTGCGGCTCCCAGGCTTGCGCATCGTGAGTATGGGCCGCCATCGCACCGTCGGCGTGCTCATGCATTTCAACAACGGCCGGTTCGGCTTTTTCGTAGGTTTCGGCCTGCAGGATCAGGGGAGAAACCCAGAAACTTTGCAGCAGGGTCAGCAGCAGGGCGGCCAGCAGCCCGGTGAAACCTGCGGTTTGCGCAATACGCTTGATCATGTCGTCAGGTCTCAATGGCACGGGAACGCGGAGCTGTGACGGGTATCGTGGGCGGCATTGTGCACCGCTTCGATGTGCGAGAAACCGGCGAAATACACAAGGCACGCGCCCAAAATCGACGCGCAGGCGGCGGCGGTCAGACGTTGAGTCAGGGTTGAGGTGGTGCTGGCTGTAGTGTGGCCGGTGCTGCTGATGATCGACATGGCGTTTCCCTCTGGTCTGTCAGCGGGGAATAAGAGCGCATGCAAAACCCTGCACGACCAGGCGCGCAGGGTTTCAAACAGCGCCCGCCCACCGCGGGTTTGTTGTTTCAGTGATCGTACTGGTCACTTTGTGTTGCGGGCCGGTCTCCGGGCTCACGAGGGGCAAAGGCCTGGGCCTGAACCTGTAAGCATCACCTTCCCATGCCGTGATGGCACAGTGGATCTGATGCTTCGCTCGCTTACCGTTGCGGGGGCAGCACCGGACTGACATGGCTTTGGAGTAAAGCACATGATTCACCGGTTTCCCGTTTCACCCTGTGAAGGGCACCCGTAACAAGATGCGTAGGAGAGCATGGGCGGGGGTTGGGCGTCAATTGGCAGGGGTTCTCAACTGAAGACCGAGTCGCCTTCATCGCGAGCAGGCTCGCTCCCACATTGGAACGCGATCCCCTGTGGGAGCGAGCCTGCTCGCGAAGGGCTCACCACTGATTTCAAGCGGACATTGACCCGCCCCAATACCATGCGTAGCCTTGCGCTTTCGAGGTTCTTCGGCGTTTGTCGAAGCTAAGAAGGGAACGCGGTCAATGCCGCGGCTGCCCCCGCAACTGTGAACGGTGATGTTCGTTGCCACGCCACTGCTGGCTCAATCCATGAGGCCGGCGGGAAGGCGCAGCGAATGCCAGGCTCAAGGCCGGCACACCGTCAGCCAGGAGACCTGCCTCGACACAGATTCTCACTTTCAACCGGGCGGGGTGATCCGGTGGCGAACTCTTCAGGCACGCGCCTCCGCGTTGCCGGTTGTCGTCCCGTATGCCCGCCACCTAAGCCATAGGGCATCCGATGAAAACACTGGCCAAACTTCCCGTCACCATCGTCACCGGCTTTCTCGGCTCGGGTAAAACCACGCTGCTGCGGCACATGCTCGACAACGCCCAGGGTCGCCGAATCGCGGTGATCGTCAACGAATTCGGCGAGTTGGGCATCGACGGCGAAATCCTCAAGCAGTGCTCCATCGGTTGCACCGAAGAAGAAGCCAGCGGCCGTGTCTATGAGCTGGCCAACGGCTGCCTGTGCTGCACCGTCCAGGAAGAATTCTTCCCGGTGATGCGTGAACTGGTGGCCCGTCGCGGCGATCTCGATCACATCCTGATCGAAACGTCCGGCCTGGCGCTGCCCAAGCCGCTGGTGCAAGCCTTCCAGTGGCCGGAAATCCGCAGCGCCTGCACGGTCGACGCGGTAATCACCGTGGTCGACAGCCCGGCCGTCGCCGCCGGTACCTTCGCCGCCTTCCCGGACCAGGTCGACGTCCAGCGCAAACTCGACCCCAACCTGGACCACGAATCGCCACTGCACGAACTGTTTGCCGACCAACTGGCCAGCGCTGACCTGGTGATCCTCAACAAAACCGACCTGATCAACCCGGCAGACCTGGCCCGGGTGCGCCTGGAAGTCGCCGAAGAATTGCCGCCAGCGGTGAAAATCGTCGAAGCCAGCAGCGGTCGCCTGCCGCTGGACGTATTGATCGGCCTGGGTGCCGGTTCCGAAGAACACATCGACAGCCGCCACAGTCACCACGACCATCATCACGATGGCGACGACGATCATGACGACCACGATCACGACGCCTTCGATTCGATCTCCATCGAGCTGCCGCAAGCCGACGAAAGCCTGCTGCTGGACGCGTTGACCCAACTGGTGGTGCAGCACGGCATCCTGCGCGTCAAAGGCTTCGCCGCGATCCCGAACAAACCGATGCGTCTGCTGATCCAGGGCGTGGGCACGCGTTTCGACAAGCACTTCGACCGTCAGTGGGGCGCCGAAGAAGCGCGCGTCACCCGCCTGGTGCTGATCGGCCAGGAACTCGACGCCGCCGCGCTCGAAGCGCAACTGCGCGCCGCGCTCAGCGTGTAAGCCATGCACCTGCTCAGGACCCAGCCCGGCGGTTTCGTGTCGGATGACAACATTGCCGACCTTGGACAAACCCCCGCCGAGCTGGTGGTCCTGTGCAGCGGCGATTCCAGCCTGGCGCTGCTCGCCGAAGCGGCGCAGCAGTTGCCCGAGGATTACCCGAGCGTGCGCCTGGCCAACCCGATGCAGGTGCAGAACCATGCCTCGGTCGACTTGTACGTCGATGAAGTGCTGCGTCACGCCAAGGTGATCCTGATCTCGCTGCACGGCGGCATCGCCTATTGGCGTTACGGCATCGAACGACTGGTCGAGCTGTCGCAGCGCGGCGTGCAGGTCATCCTGGTACCGGGCGATGATCGTCCGGACCCGGAGCTCAGTGACCTGAGCACCGTCGGCGCCGAGGATCGCGACCGGCTCTGGCAGTTTCTGCGCCAGGGCGGCATGGGCAACGCCCTGGATTTCTTCCGCTGTCTGGCCAACCGCTGGCTGGCCCGTGATTACACCTGGGGCGAGCCGCAAACCCTGCCACGCACGGCGATCTACCATCCGCACAAACACTCTGGCGCACTGAGCGACTGGCAGGCCGACTGGTACGCTGATCAGCCGGTGGCGGCGGTGCTGTTTTACCGCTCGCATTTGCAGGCGGCGAACACTGCGTTCATTGATGTGTTTTGCCAGCGTTTGCAGGCGGCGGGGTTGAATCCACTGCCGATTGCGCTGGCCAGTTTGAAAGAACCCGGCTGCCTCTCGGTGGTCGAGGATTGGCTGGATGAAGTCGAAGTTTCAGTGATTCTGAATACCACCGGCTTCGCTCAATCCAGTCCGGAAGCCCCTCATCTGCGGCCGTTTCGCCGCAATATCCCGGTGATCCAGGCGATTTGCGCCCAGGACAACGAACCGGGTTGGCGCGCCAGTGAACAGGGGCTTGGCCCTCGCGACCTGGCGATGCACATTGCCTTGCCGGAACTGGACGGACGCATCATCAGCCGTCCGATCAGCTTCAAGGACCTGGCGTGGCGCAGTGAGCGCAGTCAGTCGGATGTGGTCTGCTACCGGCCACAACCGGAACGCATGGATTTCGTTGCCGAACTGGCGCGGCGCTGGGTCGAGCTGGCGCGGGTGCCCAATGCGGATAAACGCATCGCCCTGATTCTCGCCAACTACCCGACCCGCGATGGACGCATCGGTAATGGAGTGGGCCTCGACACTCCGGCCGCCGCGCTGAATATCCTGCGGGCGCTGCAGGCCGAAGGTTATCCGTTGCCGGCCCGATTGCCGGACAGCGGCACTGCGTTGATCCAGCAGTTGCTCGGCGGCGTCAGCAATGATCTCGAGACCCTCGACCAGCGTCCATGCCAGCAGAGTCTGGCAATGGATGAATATTTGAAGATGTTCGAGGCGTTGCCCGAAGCCAATCGCGCAGCGGTGCTGGAGCGTTGGGGCGCACCGGAAAACGACCCGATGTGCCGCAGCGGACGAATGATGATCGCCGGCCTGCGCTTTGGCCTGACTTTCGTCGGCATTCAGCCGGCGCGGGGTTATCAGGTCGATCAGAGCGCGGTGTATCACGACCCGGACCTGGTGCCGCCCCACGGCTACCTGGCGTTCTATTTCTGGTTGCGCAACACCTATGGCGCCCACGGCGTGATCCACGTCGGCAAGCACGGCAACCTCGAATGGCTGCCGGGCAAGGGCGTGGGGCTGTCGGAAAACTGCTGGCCGGATGCACTGCTCGGGCCGCTGCCGAATATCTATCCGTTCATCGTCAACGACCCGGGCGAGGGCGCCCAGGCCAAGCGGCGTACCCAGGCGGTGATCATCGATCACCTGATGCCGCCGCTGACCCGCGCCGAAACCTACGGTCCGCTGCGTAACCTCGAACTGTTGGCGGACGAATATTACGAAGCGCAACTGCTTGATCCGCGCCGCGCCCGAGAGTTGCAGCGCGACATCCTGCAACTGGTGCGCGACACCCACATCGACCGTGAGCTGCAGCTGGACGAACAGCTCGACAGCGATGCAGACGCGGCGATCTGGTTGCCGCGACTCGACACCTACCTGTGCGACTTGAAAGAGTCGCAGATCCGCGATGGCCTGCATGTGTTCGGCGAATCGCCCACCGGGCGTTTGCGCATCGACACCTTGCTGGCGTTGTTGCGCATTCCAAGGGGCGATGGCCGGGGGGCGCAATCGAGCCTGCTGCGGGCACTGGCCAAGGCTTTCGGGCTGGGGTTCGACCCGCTCGATTGCGCGCTGGCCGTGCCCTGGACCGGACCGCGTCCCGAACCGCTTTTGCTGATCAGCGACGAGACCTGGCGTACGGCGGGTGATACCCGTGAGCGCCTCGAGCTGTTCGGCACCCAAATGATCTCGGATGCTTTGGCTGACCCTTGTGGGAGCGAGCCGTTGTGGCGAGGGGGCTCGCTCCTACAGGGGGCGGGTTGGTCTGAGGTACAAGCCATCATCGACAATCTGCGCGAAGTGGTCGCTCCGCGCCTGGACGCCTGCGGTCCCGCGGAAATGCGCGGCCTGCTCGATGCCCTCGACGGGCGCTTCGTCCCGGCCGGCCCCAGCGGTGCGCCGAGTCGCGGGCGGCTGGACGTACTGCCCACCGGGCGCAACTTCTACTCGGTGGACGTGCGCAACCTGCCGACCACCACGGCGTGGCGTATCGGTTTCCAGTCGGCCAACCTGATTCTGGAGCGGCACCTGCAAGACCACGGCGATCATTTGCGCCAGATCGGCCTGTCGGTGTGGGGCACCGCGACCATGCGCACCGGTGGCGATGACATCGCCCAGGCCATGGCGCTGATGGGCGTGCGTCCGGTCTGGGCGACCGGCAGCCAGCGGGTCGATGATTTCGAGATTCTGCCGTTGAGCCTGCTCGACCGTCCGCGGGTGGACGTGACCTTGCGGGTGTCCGGTTTCTTCCGTGATGCCTTTGCCAATCTGATTCGCCTGTTCGACGCGGCAGTGCAAGCGGTGGCCGACCTCGACGAGCCGGACGACCTCAACCCATTGGCAGCCAAGGTCCGCGCCGAGCGTGCCGCCTTGCTGCAGGCGGGGCTTGATGAAGACGCGGCGCGACGTCAGGCCGGCTGGCGGATTTTCGGCGCCAAGCCCGGTGCCTACGGCGCGGGTGTGCAGGGCGCCATCGACGGTCGGCTGTGGCAAACCCGCGAGGATCTGGCCGAGGTGTACCTCAACTGGGGCGGCTACGCTTACGGCGGCTCCGACGAGGGCACTGCCGCTCGTGAACAGTTCAGCCAGCGCCTGAGCCAGGTGCAGGCGGTGCTGCAAAATCAGGACAACCGCGAGCACGACTTGCTCGACTCCAACGATTACTACCAGTTCCAGGGCGGCATGCTCGCGGCGGTGGAAAGCCTCAGAGGCGAGGCGGCAGCCAGCTATCATGGCGACCACAGTCAGCCGGACCTGCCGAAGATTCGCACCTTGAAGGAAGAGCTGAACCGGGTCATCCGCTCCCGCGCCGCCAATCCGAAGTGGCTCGAAGGCGTCAAGCGTCACGGCTACAAAGGTGCATTCGAAATGGCCGCGACAGTCGATAACCTGTTCGCTTTCGACGCCACCACGCAGTTGATCGACGATCACCAGTACGCCTTGCTGGCCGATGCCTATTTGCTCGACCCGCACACTCGGGATTTTGTTCGCGAACACAATCCCCATGCCTTGCGCGACATGACCGAACGCATGCTCGAGGCGCAACAGCGCGGGATGTGGAAGGAGCCCGGCGAGTACCGCGAGGCGCTGGAGAATCTGTTGCTGGACATAGAGGAAGACGGCTGATGCGCCACAGACCCTGTGGGAGCGGGCTTGCCCGCGATGACATTCATTCAGTCGACAAAAATGTTGCCTGACATTCCGCCATCGCGAGCAAGCTCGCTCCCACAGAGATTGGGGCGCCTGTGAGACCACCGACCATGACCGAGATAAAACCATGACCGACACCCCGCATTTCCCGCTTTCCGCCGTGGTCGGCGCCGACGAGTTGAAGCTGGCCCTGTACCTGACCGCCATCGACCCGAAGATCGGCGGTGTGCTGATCGAAGGCCCGCGGGGCATGGCCAAGTCGACCCTGGCCCGAGGCCTGGCGGACCTGCTGGCCAGCGGTCAGTTCGTCACCCTGCCTTTGGGCGCCACCGAGGAGCGCCTGGTCGGCACCCTCGACCTCGACGCGGCGCTGGGCGAAGGTCGTGCACAGTTTTCTCCCGGTGTGCTGGCCAAGGCTGACGGCGGCGTACTCTACGTCGACGAGGTCAACCTGTTGCCTGATCACCTTGTAGACCTGCTGCTCGACGTCGCCGCCAGCGGCACCAATCTGGTCGAGCGTGACGGCATTTCCCATCGGCACCCGGCGAAGTTCGTGCTGATCGGCACCATGAACCCGGAAGAGGGTGAACTGCGCCCGCAACTGCTCGACCGCTTCGGCTTGAACGTCGCCCTGGGTGGCCACACCGTGCCGACCGAACGTGGCCAGATCATTCGCCGTCGCCTGGATTTCGACACTGATCCGCAAGGCTTCTGCGCTGCATGGGAATCGGCGCAGGCTGCTCTGCGCGAACGTTGCCAGAACGCACGCAATGCACTGGCAAGCATTCCTCTCGACGACCAGGCGCTGGCGCAGATTACCGAGCGCTGCTTCGCCGCCGGTGTCGATGGTTTGCGCGCCGACCTGGTCTGGCTGCGCGCCGCCCGGGCGCACGCCGCCTGGCGCGGGGTGAACGCGATCGCCGAGGAGGATATCGACGCCGTCGCCGAGTTCGCCTTGCGCCATCGTCGTCGCGAGCATTCACCACCGGCACCTCAACAATCCCACGCGCCGCAACCCTCTGCGCCGCAAAACGCCAACCCGAGTGAAGGGCAGGGCCAATGGGGCGAACTACCTGCCCAGGCGCTGCCGGTCGGCGCACGACGTGAAGTGCCGAGCTGGCCAAAAAAGCCCTAGGCATTCGCTCTCGCTGTGACGCGGGGGCGAATGCCAGACCCCGGGCCGGGCGGCTGGACCATGGCAAACAGGGCAAGCGACACGCCGCTCGCAGTGGCTCGGTCAATTGGCCCGGCACATTGCTCAAGGGCCGGCCGCGTCAGCGCGACGATCTGTTGTTTCACCTGCGTACCCGTTCACCCCATGAACTGTGGCTGCTGATCGTTGATGCCTCCGCATCGACCCGTCGTCATCAGGCATTGAGCGATGCCAAGGGTTTGCTGGCGCAGTTGTTCGATGATGCCTATCGCCAGCGAGCCCGGCTGGCCTTGCTCACGGCCAGCGGTGCTGCACCCAGGTGGCAGGTGCAGGGGTTGAAGGCTTCGACGGGGCTGCGCCATTGGCTTGATGACCTTGGCGCTGGTGGCGGCACGCCGTTGCTGGCGGCCTTGAGCGAAGCGGGGCAGTGGCTTGCGCTGCGGCAAAAGCGTTTTCCGGCGGAGCAGCAGCGGTTGTTGCTGGTGACCGATGGAAGGCTCAAGGACTGGCCGCTGTTGCCGACGCTGGATTGTCCGGGGTTGTTGATCGACATCGAGCGCGGGCCGATCCGGCTGGGGCGCAGCAAGGTGTTGGCGGCGCAATTGCAGGCTGAGTATCGGCATATTGATGAGCTGTTGCTTGGCTGAGATCCGTTTTGTCTGTGCTGGCCTCATCGCGGGCAAGCCCGCTCCCACAGTGGTTGGTGATTTACACAAAATTTGTGTTCAGCGCGAAACCTGTGGGAGCGGGCTTGCCCGCGATAGCGGTGGGACAGTCAACATCACTTTCGGGCTACTTGCCCATCGCCTGCCGGTACTGCCGGGTACGCTTGCCGATGTACAACCGGTCGAGAATCAACGCCCACAACGCCGAGACATCAGGTCGGGTCTTGCGCCCACGGCTCAAGCGCTGCAGCTGGAACTTGACCACCGCCATGCTCGCCAGCGCCGCCAGAGGCTTGCGCTTCCAGCGGATCGGCGGCAGTTGCGGGTGACTGTCCCGGCCTTCACGCCAATGCCTGACCAAGTGCGGCTCCACGGCCAGCGCGGTGCCGATGCCGGCCATGGCGAGGCCACTGTCGAGGACCTGCTGGACGATTGCCAAGCGCCGGATCCCGCCGGTCACCATCACCGGCATCCGCGCCACGCTGGCCAGCTCACCGGCCATTTCCAGAAAGTACGCTTCGCGCGCCAGGGTCCGGCCATCGCGCGCTTCGCCTTGCATGGCCGGTGCTTCGTAACTGCCACCGGAAAGCTCCAGCAGGTCGATCGCTTGTTCGTTGAGCCACTGGATCACCTGCCGTGCATCGTCGGCGTCGAACCCCCCGCGCTGGAAATCCGCCGAGTTGAGCTTTACCGACACACAAAATTGCGGCGACACCACCTGACGGACCGCCGCGACGACGGACAACAGCAAACGCGCACGATTTTCCAGGGATCCGCCCCATTGATCGGTGCGCCGATTGGTCAGCGGCGACAGGAACTGGCTGATCAGGTAGCCGTGGGCGGCGTGGATCTGCACTCCGGTGAAACCGGCTTTTTCCGCCAGTGCGGCGCTGGTGGCGAAGCGTCGGATCACTTGCTGGATGTCGTCCTCGCTCATCGGTTTGGGCTCGGCGAACATCTTCGAGAACTGACCGAGATCCAGCGCGACCGCCGACGGCGCCAACGCTTGCTGGCCGAGGTTGGCCATGGTCTGGCGGCCAGGGTGGTTGAGCTGCACCCAGAATTGCGCACCGCCGGCGCGACCGACACTGGCCCACTGGCGGAAACGCTCCAGGTGTCGCTCGTCCTCCAGCGCGACGCCACCAGGCCCGGTCATGGCGTGGCGGTCGATCATCACATTGCCGGTCAGCAACAAGCCGGCTTCGCCCTCGGCCCAGGCCTGATACAGGCGCAACAGTGCCTGGTCGGGCACCTGATCGGTGTTGGCGAGGTTCTCCTCCATCGCGGCTTTGGCAATGCGGTTGCCGATGGTCTGGCCGTTGGGCAAATTCAACGCTTGAAAGGGCGACATGCTTGACTCCTCGTAGTGATGAGCAGAGGCTAAGCTTAAAGTTAACTTTAATGTCAAGCAGGAAGATGAGAGCGCAATGAAGATCGGTGAATTGGCGCAGTTGAGCGGGTTGACCGCCTCGCGCATCCGCTTTTACGAGTCTCAGGGGTTGATTCGGCAGGTCGAGCGTTCTGCCAACGGGTATCGGCGTTACTCGCAACAGGCGCTGCAAACCCTGCAGCTCATCCAGTGCGCACAGCAGGCCGGTTTCAGCCTGGATGAACTCAAGCAGTTACTGCCGGACAATGTGACGGGTGCCTTCAAGCACGATGAGTTGATGGCCGGCCTGCACCGCAAGGTCGAGCAGATCGAAGAGATGCAACGGCACCTTGCCCAGAGCAAGGCGCAGTTGCTGGGATGGATCGACTCTATCGAGGCCAAACCCGCAGGCATGAGCTGCGATGAAAATGCGGAAAGGCTGATGACGTCGTTCAAGCACTAGGCCGGGCAGGGACACGGCATCTGGGTGGGAGCGAGCCTGCTCGCGATGGCGGCCTGATGGACACCCGATAACTCAAGCCTGGCGATAAAACGTATACCGATCCTTCCCGGTATGCTTTGACTCATACAAGGCTTCATCGGCCTTGACCAGCGCCTGGTTCAACGTGTCGCCGTCGAGCACACGGGCCAGGCCGATGCTGATGGTCACCGGGTGACTGGTGGGTTGCTCGCGCACCACTCGACACAACTCGCCTGCCAGCGCCTCGACGTCTTCATGGCGCACGCCGGCCAGGTAAATCGCGAACTCCTCGCCACCCAGCCGCGCATATTCGTAGTCAGGCATCACCGACTTGATGTCCTGGGCGATGCGCTTGAGCACCTCGTCGCCAATGTCATGGCCGTAGACGTCGTTGACCTTCTTGAAGTTGTCGATATCGACCATCGCCAGGTAGTGGTCGTTTTCCCGCGGCACAGTGTTCAACTGCTGGTTGGCGCGGGTCATGAACGAGCGGCGATTGGGGATTTCCGTGAGGGTGTCGATATAGGCCTGGTCCAGCAGCAGCTTGGACATGATGAAGTTGTAGAGCTTGGCCTTGCGCAACGTCAGGAAGCTGTAGATGGTCAGGCCGCAGATGAATGCCGAGTAACTGATGGCCATCACCCCCCTCAGCTCCATGTGTTCGATACCCGTGTTGTAGAAGGGGTTGAGGAACGACCAGGTGATGATCTGCGCGGCAAAGAATGACCAGCGACTCAGCGGCAGTACCGAGGCGGTGAACAGGGTGGTCGACGCCGCCAGCAACAGCCAGGCGGGTTGGTGATCGCCGGACAGGCCGTTGGTCAGCAGTCGCGTGCCGAGAGCCATGGCGAATACAAACAGCAGGTTCAGCTTCTGGAAATGCCGGGCATCGCGGATCAACCGCAGGACGATGACGAGAATCGAAAAAACACCGACAAACACCAGCGAACGCCAGGTGAATGGCTGTCCGCCGATGAAACTGAGGATCAGGTCGTAGGCAATCCAGACGGCAATGCTGGCGATGTAGATCAGTACGCAAAAGGTGCGTAGCCGATCAAATTCATGCTGGAGAAATTCGGCCTTGAGCTTGGCCGGCGCCGATTTCTTCAGCACTTCATCTTCAATGGTTTTGTACATCGCCGACCTTGCTGCTGTGCTGGTTGTCGAGAATCACCTTACCCCAGGGTCGGTAGCGCAGGGAGAAAACCGACGTCGGGTGGCAACCCGGCGATGCGGTTTGCGGGGGCATCGATTCGGCACGGAAGGGTTGCCCGGCCGTGCTGGTTTGCCGGAACGCTTCCCTGACGATACCGATGGGGCAGGGCAGTGCATCGGCATAGCCGTTGCGAACCAGCAGTGGCAAGCGCCCGGTGCCGGCGCCGTCCTGCCACCACACCTGGATCCCGGCGTTGGCCAATTCGCCCAGCCACTGGCCATTGACCTGTGGCGCAAGTTTGCCGACGTTGAACACGCTGATGTGCAGCGGCGCGTCGAGCCTGGCGGAAAAGTCCTTGAGCTGGCGTTGCAGCGTTTGCCGGCGATCGAGCGGCAGAAAGTGCAGGTCATCCAGCTCCATGGGCAGGTACCAGCCGCTGACCGGGAGTTTCCACTCTTTGCGCAGTGTCTGCTGGCGGGCCAGCGACTGCCCCAGTTGCGTCTGCCAGTAGGTTGCCAGCCCGGCGCTGTCCAGTTCATTGATGCGCTGGTAATAGGCCGGGTCCATGCGCAGCCCCAGGACCAGATTCAGGCCTTGGGCCCGGGCCAGTTTGAGGCTGCCGGCGAGCCAGCCATTGGCGCCGCCGAAGTCGGAGTCGCCGTAGGCCGTCCATTGCACGATCACCGTGTGCGCGCCCTGGCGGGCGGTGTCCTGCCAGATGCGCTGCCATTGCGCCTGGCTCAGGTTGGCATCGGCATTGAGTGGCTGATAGAAAATCCGCTCGTCGGCATGGGCCGTCACGCCGCCCAGCAGCACGCACAAGGCCAGTAATAGTCGTCTCATCAGAAATTCAACTCCACGCCCAACAGCACGCCATTGGCGCCTTCATACAGATTGCCGCCCAATGATTGCTGATACTCGGTGCGGACCGTCAGGTGCGCGCGATAGGCGTTGTAGACATTGTCGTTGAACCACCATTGCCAGCGCAGGCCCAGGCCGGTGCGCAGGTCCTGGCGCCAGTCGTTGCTCGGGTCCTGGCTGGCAAACTCGAGAAAGCCGTACGGCATGAGCGTTTGTGCGCTGTTGAACGGCAGTTTCCAGGTGTGCCCTTGCTGGAAACGCGACAACCATTGATGGTCGCCGGCCTTGGTCCACCATGCCGCGTCGAGATAGAGAAAACGTTCTTCCCAATCGCTTTCGTCGACGCGCCAGTCGTTGCGATAACGCCCCTGGTCGAGGAACGACGCCGTAGCGCGCAGGAGGTAGTCAGTAGTGGTGTGCCCATCCTCACGATGATCCTCAGCCTGGTCGTTGACCTTGTCGGGAATCAGCATCTGGCCGAGGCTCAAGCCGTGGTTGTCCTGATCATTGAACTGGCTTTGCTTGTAGACCTCGCCGTAGAAGTTGATGTTGGCCGTACCCCAGGGCTTGTAGCGCAGGCCCACGCCGGTGGCGACGGACTCTGCATAACTGGAGCGACTCTGGCCGCCGAGCAGCACCCGTCCGTAGGCCGACAGCGAACTGCCAGCGCGGCTCGGTTCTTCGCCGAGCGCATGGTCCCACATGGCCAGTTGCACGTTCTGCGAGGTCGTGCGCCGTCGAGTACCGGTGCTTTCGTCGGGCCGCACGAAGTCGTTGGTCGACACCCCGGCCGGCGACCAGGTACTGGCGAAGGTCAGGGTATCGCGCCGGGACAGGGATTCATGGGCGCGCCGCTGGCGATAGCGCCGGGCTTCCATGCTGCCGTCCTCGTCGTCGGCCGCGACCGGGTTTTGTTCCAGGTCGATCACGCGTTCCAGTTCCTTGCGCGCCGAGGCGCTGTCCTCGACCTCGTCATACCGCCAGGCCAGGGTTTCGCCGAGGCGATAGTCTTCCGGGAAGTCCTGGGTGGCGCGTTGCAGGTACGGGATGGCGCGGGCACGTTCAGCCTTGGTCTCGGCACCGGCCAGGCGCACGCCGTAGTCGGCGCGATAACGGGGGTTGGCCGGATCGCGACGCACGGCCTCGGCGAGCCATTCGGTACTTTGTTGCAGCTCGCCGGCCTTTTGCGCCGTGACCGAAGCCGCATAGTAATGCTCGGCATCCGGTACCAGCTGCAGGGCGGAACGCTGGCGTTGCAGTGCGAGCGCGTGATCGCCCCGGGCATCGGCAATCGCCGCGCCCAACGTCCACTCATTGGCACCACGGGTGCGGCTCAGTTGCCAGTAGCGTTCGGCCGTTTGCGTGTCGCCGATGTTCAGGGCGCCACGGCTGGCGGTGAGGCGAGCATTGTCGCTGAGTTCGGCGTCTGGAATGCTGCGCCAGATGGCCAGGGCACCGGCCGAATCGCCGGCGGCTTCCAGGGCGTAGGCGAGTGGCAGGCGAGTGTTCTGGTCACCCATTTTTTCGGCGGTCTGGTAGTACACCACCGCTTCGCCGGGGCGCTCCGGCATCGCACAACGACCCAGGGCGCGGTAGTCGCCTGCGGCTTGCGGATGATCGCCAATCGCCTGTTGAACCGCGCCGCACTGGCCGTTTTCCGCCAATTGTGCCAGCAGTTGTCCGCGGGTGGCGGGATCGACGCGGTTGAGCAGTGAAGCGATGCGTTGCTGTTGTGCCGCGGTCGGTGTCGATGCGGCATACAACCCCGCCAACCGTTGCAGCAGGGGCGTCGGCAGCTTGCCGCCGTGGCGGTCGTAGGCGTTCTCGAGCAACTGTTGCGCATGTTCCCGCTGGCCGGCTTTCAGCGCCAGGTAGGTCGCCTGATCAAGCGAGTTGAGGTTGCCGGTCTGCTGGTAATGCCGCTCCCAGAATGCCGCCGCTTCGGTATCGTGATCCGATGCCTGGAGCAGTTCAGCGCGACGCTTGACCACGTCGGCGGTCTGCGGCTGGCTGGCGAGGTAGGCCATGATTTTGTCGCTGCGGCCTTCACCCTGCCAGACGTCGAGCAACTGTTCGCGACGTCGCGTGTCCCAAGGCTCTGGCAGACGGGTCGCTTGCAGCAGGTCGGTGGCTTGCAGGCGCTGGGCGAGGACCAGCCACGTTTGCGGATTTTCTTCGGGCTGACAACCTTTCAACTGGGTCAGCGCCGCTTGCGGATCACGGCGCGACAGCCAGTCGGCGGTCTCTAGGCACGGCCGCTGCAACTCCGCGCTCAAGCGTTGCACCGTGGCGCTGTCTCCGGTTTGCCGCGCCAGTTCCCACAGACGCTGGCGCTGCGTCGGATCGGCAAGGTCGGCGGGCGGTAGCGATTGCATCCAGCGTTGCGCCTGCTGGGTGTGGCCCATGGCGATCGCCCGGTCGACCATGGCCAGGCGAGCCTTGCGCGCGGCCTGCGGACTGGGCGCTGTTAGTAGCAATTGCTGCAAGGGTTGCTCGTCGAGGCGTTGCACGTAGGCGTTGGCCAATCGTTCCCAGCCTTGCGCGTCGAGCTGGTTCTTCGCGGCAAGCGGAGCCAATTGCTCGATGGTGCCGTTCCAGTCGTGCAACTGCTCGGACCAGTTGGCCCGGGCCAGGTGCAGGATGCGTTCATCGCCCTTGGGCGCCAGGTGCGCCAGCCAGTCATGGGCACGCGCCGCGCCGCCGAATTTGGCCAGGCTCAGGCTGTAGGCCTGCCACAAACGGATGCGCTGATTGAGGTTACTGGTGGCGATCCACTGTTCCACCTGGTCGCTGCCGGGCGGGTCCTGTTCGATCCAGGTCAGGCGCAGGTTGAGCAACGCGTCGCTGTTGGCCGAATTGTCGGGCAGCGCCTGCACGGCTTCCTTGTAGCGCCGTTGCCTGGCCAGTGATTGCACCAGCAGCGCCCGCGCTTCATCGTTGTTCGGCACCTTGCTCAGCAGGTGACGCATCAACTTTTCGACTTCGCCCCAGTTGCCTTTTTTCGCCTCACGGTAACTGCGGTCCATGTAGGGATAACTGCGAAACTGCTCGAACTCGGTCAGCGGTTCGGCGTGCACAGCAGTGGCCGAACTCAGGCTCAGCAGCAGGCTGCCCAGTAAAAGGGTGTAGCGGTGGCCGGCTGTCATGCGACCTCCCGGGCAATGCGGTAAGCCGCCTGTTGTTCGCTGGCCTGATCGGCCAGGGCTTGCTCGAGGATTTCCCGAGTGATCATGCCGCGTTCTATCAAGTGTTCGCCCAGTGACATTTTTTCCGCATCGAAATCGATCAACGCCTGATTGAACAGGGTTGGCGGCACCATGCCGCGTACTTGCAACAGATTGCCCAGCAGCACCTGGTGGTGGCTGACGCGCTCGATCAGGTCTTCGTCGTCCTGATGTTGCTCAAGCACCTCGAGCATCCGATGGACTTCTTCGCTTTGACGAGGGCTGGCGTACCAGTAGCGGATCCCCAGCGTCACCCGGCCTTGTGGCGCAAGGCGGCAACGCACCGGGCGCTTCAGTTGACGGCTGATGGCGCCGAGGGACACCTGGCTCACCGGGCCTTCGGACGCCAGCACCAGGGTGTCGCCTTCCTCGGCAACCGGCAGCACACCGTAGTGCGTGGCAATCTTGCGGGGTACTGCAGCGATCAGGTGCTTGTCGAGTTTGAACGGATTCAGCGGTGCCCATTCCAGGTCCAGTTGTTCTGCCAGCTCTTGCACAAGCTGCGTGGTGTCGATGTGCCCGCGCAGCAGCAGTTCACGACCCAGGCGCCGACGCACAGGGTTGGTCACCGCCGCTTCCAGCTGCTCTTCACTCAGCAAACCTTTTTCCACCAGTCGATGCCCGAGCGGGGTGCGCTGGGCCTGGGTCAAGGCGGGGAATTCGTGGGTGGTCTTGTCCCAGGCCACGCGACGTGAGTCGCCCATCTCCATGACCTGACGCAGCGCGCGCAGGTTGGCGAAGAAGTTGACGAAGTTGCTCCACATCATTCGCGGGGCGGACAGCAGCCCTTCGACCAGACCGTAATAGCGGGTGACGAACCAGCCGCGCTGGAACAACCGATTGAGCAGCATCAGGCCATTGAGCCAGAGCAAGGTCGTCAGCAGCGAACTGCCGGCAAGGATCGACGGATAACGCCAGGCGTTCGGTGAAATCACCGTCACCAGCCACATTGCCAACAGCACCACGAACAGTAGATTGACGAGGAAACTCAGCAGGTACGCAATCAAGCCGCGACGGTCGCGCCACAGGAAATAATTGAGCAGGCCCTTGGGGCTCCAGCCGAGGTTCTTGGTGCCCTGGAACACGATGCCGACGATCCAGCGCGACTTCTGCCGGATCGCGTGCTGCAAGTCCCGGGGAAAGTGCTCGCGCACGCAGATCACCTGGGAGAAAGCGCGGTTCATGCCGAACACCCAGGGCTGCTCCAGCGCCAATTTCGGATCGGTCACCGAATAGCGGGCGAAGATGCACTTCATGCCTTTTTGCTTGAGGCGAAAACCGATGTCGTAGTCTTCGGTCAGGCTCTGCACGTCGAAGGCGATACCGTCACCGTCCTCGAGCAGGGCACTGATCGCCTTGCGGCTGAAGCAGGTGCCGACGCCGGCGCTGGGCACTTGCCCGGTCAGCGCTTCGCGCACGATGACGTCCTTGCCATGGTTCTCGGCGAACTCGTCGACGTAGTGCCCGGCGGTGAAGCCTTTCCATTCCGGCGCGTAGGGGTAGACCGGAATCTGGATCAGGTCCTTGGCCGGCAGCAGGTAGTTGAACAGGCGCAACTCCATGGGCGAAATCACGTCCTCGGCATCGTGCAGGATGAAGCCGGCGAACTGGATCTTTGCATCGCTTTCAAAACGCAGGATGGCGTCGATCACGTTGTTCAGGCAGTCGGCCTTGCTGGTCGGGCCGGGGCGGGCGCATACCACCTTGTGCACGTTGGGATAGTGCAGGCAAACGGCGTCGACGTCGGCCTGGGTCTCGGCGTCGTTGGGGTAGGTGCCGACGAAAATCTGGTAGTTCTCGTAATCGATGGTCGAGGCGGCCAGGCGCGCCATTTCACCGACCACGCCGACTTCGTTCCACGCGGGCACCATGATCGCCAGGGGTTTTTCGCCGATGGTGTACAGCCGCTCTTCATCGGCGCGCTCGAATTTTTCATAGATCCGCCAGCGCCGGATCAGTTTGCGGGTCCAGTACACCAGGTCGATGAACAGGTCATCGAGCCCGAGAATGAACATCAGCAGGGCGAGGATAATCGCGAGGTATTTGAGTCCGAACAGCACGTAGGCAAAAAAATCGACCAGCTCCAGGCTCATACGGCTTTTCCCGAGGCCGCGCGATGTTTGAGCCAGACGCCGAGACGATTGGCGATCCGTTCGCTGGCGTGGCCGTCGCCGTACGGGCTATGGATACGACTCATGCGCTGGAACGTGGCCTGGTCATCGAGCAACAGGCAGGACTCTTTGACGATCCGGTCGGTGTCGGTGCCCACCAGCAGCACCGTTCCGCCTTCGAGCACCGATGGCCGCTCCGTGACATCGCGCAGCACCAGCAGCGGTTTGCCGATGGCCGGGGCTTCCTCCTGGATGCCGCCGGAATCGCTGAGGATGAAGTACGCACGCCCCATCAGCCAGACGAAATGCTGGTAGTCCTGCGGTGCCACCAGATAGATGTTGGGCTTGTCCGACAGCACGCTGTACACCGCGTTTTGCACCTGCGGGTTGAGGTGCACCGGGTAGACGAACTGCACGTCGGGATAGCGCTGGGCGAGGGTGGCCAACGCCAGGCAGATGTTGCGGAAGCCACCGCCGAAATTTTCCCGCCGGTGCCCGGTGATCAGCACCATGCGCCGGCTGTCGTCGAGCACGGCAAGTGGCGAGTCACTGGCCGGGTGCCACTGGCTCGCCTGTTGGTGGTCGCGCATCCATACCAGGGCGTCGATCACGGTATTGCCGGTCACTTCGATATTGGCCTTGGGCACACCTTCGCGCAGCAGGTTGTCTTCGCTCTTGGTGGTCGGTGCAAAATGCAGGTCGGCGATAACGCCGGTCAGGTGCCGGTTGGCTTCCTCCGGCCAGGGTGCGCGCAAATTGCCGGTACGCAAGCCGGCCTCGACATGGCCGATGGGAATCTGGCGATTGAAGGCGGCGAGGGCGGCAATGAAACTGGTGGTGGTATCTCCGTGCACCAGCACGATGTCCGGCTGCACTCGCTCGTAGGCTTTGTCGAGATGCCCCAGCAGTTGTTCCGAGAGGCCATTGAGGGTCTGGCCCTGGGTCATCACCTGCAAGTCTTCGTCGACCACCAATTCGAAAGAGTCGAGCACTTGCTTGAGCATTTCCCGGTGCTGGCCGGTGGAGCAGATGTTCAAAGCGATACCGGGCCAGTTACGCAGGACCCGAGCCAAAGGTGCCATCTTGATGGCCTCCGGACGCGTGCCGAAAACCATCATGACTTTAAAAGACATCAACCCTCCTGGGACCGCGCACGCCGAATACGTCGCGGCAGCTAATACCGATTATTTCCTGAGCATAGAATAAAGCAGCCGGATGGAGGGTTGTCCAATTAGTGGACGCGACTCGGAAAATTCGCACAATTTTGCAAGGCCGGGCTCACAACAGTCTCGGAAATGCAGAAGCGAGTGACGTGATAATTTTTGTGCGCTCATTGGCGAGCATGGTTCTGTGCTAATTCAAAGGGAGGTCAGATACATCATGAAATCCAGAATTTTCTGCCTTAAGGATAGAGCGGGAATGTGCTTTGGAGTGCTATTTTGAGTGCCTCTAATAGCACTCCAAGGAATAACTTCATGACACATATCGTGCTGTCGCAGGTCGTGGCGAGCATCTCTGAACTGAAAAGAAACCCTATGGGTACGGTTGCTGCCGGTGGTGGCTTGTCAGTTGCGATCCTCAACCGTAATGAACCCGCCTTCTATTGCGTCCCGGCAAAAGAGTACGAAGCGTTGATGAACCGTCTGGAGGATCTGGAATTGATTGCCCTATGCAAGGAGAGGGAAAACGATCCAACCATAAAGGTTTCAATTGATGACCTATGAACTGGAGTTTTCCGAAAAGGCCTGGAAAGAATGGAAAAAGCTTGGAGAAAACCTGAAGGGGCAGTTCAAAAAGAAACTAAAAGAACGTTTGGTCAATCCACACGTTCTCGCAGATCGCCTCGGCGGGCTCGGTAACGCCTACAAAATCAAGTTACGCAGTGCCGGGTATCGAATGGTTTACCGCGTGCAAGATGAGGTGCTGGTGGTCACTGTAATTGCTGTAGGGAAAAGAGAGCGGGGAGAGGTCTACAAGGACGCACTCGAACGCTAGCAGTCTGAATTACAGGCTGCATCGAAATGGCCCATCTCGGCCCGGTTGTGAACCAGATACCCGCCTCCTGTAGCCAACGGTAGCGCCTGACAGTCCGTGCGTTTGGTAACGCTTTTTTCTGTCTGCACGCATCCCTCTGATTCAAAACAAATTTCAATCCTCCTCCCATTCCCTTCACATCCTGTGGCACACTTTCTGCTGTCTATTCCGTTGTTACATACCACGTTCCGGTATAGCGGAATAAACATCACCCTGGAGTGCTTGCCATGCATCGCCGACCTTCCTTGTTCAAAGCGTGTGTTTTTCTGTTCGCGGCCACCGCCGCTGCCATGGGCGTGGCCCAGGCGGCGGACAGCAAGCTCGACAGCGTTCTGGCCCGCGGCAAACTGATTGTGGGCACCGGCAGCACCAATGCGCCGTGGCACTTCCAGGGGGCGGATGGCAAGTTGCAGGGTTTCGATATCGATATCGGGCACATGATTGCCAAGGGGCTGTTCAACGACCCGAGCAAGGTCGAGTACGTGGTGCAGTCGTCCGATGCGCGGATTCCCAACCTGCTGACCGACAAGGTCGACATCAGTTGCCAGTTCATCACCGTGACGGCCAGCCGCGCCCAGCAAGTGGCGTTTACCCTGCCGTACTACCGTGAAGGTGTCGGCCTGCTGCTGCCGGCGAACAGCAAGTACAAGGAAGTCGATGACATGAACGCCGCCGGCGATGGCCTGACCGTGGCGGTGCTGCAGAACGTCTATGCCGAAGAGCTGGTGCACCAGGCGCTGCCCAAGGCCAAGGTCGATCAATACGACAGCGTCGACCTGATGTACCAGGCCGTGAACTCCGGCCGTGCCGACGCGGCGGCCACCGACCAGTCTTCGGTGAAGTACCTGATGGTGCAGAACCCCGGCCGCTATCGCAGCCCGGCCTACGCCTGGAGCCCGCAGACTTACGCGTGCGCGGTTAAACGCGGCGATCAGGACTGGCTGAACTTCGTCAACACCACGCTGCATGAGGCCATGACCGGTGTTGAGTTCCCGACTTACGCGGCGTCGTTCAAGCAGTGGTTCGGCGTAGACCTGCCGTCGCCAGCGATCGGTTTCCCCGTCGAATTCAAATGACCCCGTGAGAGCGGGGCGTGCGCGCCCCGCTCAAGGTACTGCTGACCATGAACTATCAGTTGAACTTTGCCGCCGTGTGGCGCGATTTCGACACCTTGTTGGCGGGGCTCGGCCTGGGCCTTGAACTGGCCCTGGTGTCGATCGCCATCGGCTGCGTGATCGGCCTGATGATGGCGTTTGCTTTGTTGTCGAAGCACCGCGCATTGCGGGTGCTGGCGTCGGTGTATGTCACGGTGATTCGTAACACGCCGATCCTGGTGTTGATTCTGTTGATCTACTTTGCGTTGCCGAGCCTGGGGATCCGTCTGGACAAGATTCCTTCGTTCATCATCACCCTGTCGCTGTACGCCGGGGCCTACCTGACCGAAGTGTTCCGCGGCGGTTTGCTGAGCATTCCCAAGGGCCAGCGCGAAGCCGGGTTGGCCATTGGTCTGGGCGAGTGGCAGGTCAAGGCCTACGTCACCGTGCCGGTGATGCTGCGCAATGTCTTGCCGGCGCTGTCGAACAACTTCATTTCGTTGTTCAAGGACACCTCGCTGGCGGCCGCGATCGCCGTGCCGGAGCTGACCTATTACGCGCGCAAGATCAATGTCGAAAGCTACCGGGTGATTGAAACCTGGATGGTGACCACGGCGCTCTATGTGGCGGCCTGTTACCTGATTGCCATGATGCTGCGTTACCTCGAACAGCGTCTGGCGATTCGCCGATAGGAGCTCCCCATGTACGAATCCCCCAGTTGGTTGCATGAATTATGGGTCGCGCGCGAAGTGCTGCTGCAAGGCTTCCTGACCAGTGTCCAGGTGTCGGTGCTGGCGATTCTGCTCGGCACGCTGCTTGGCGTCGTCACCGGTCTGGTGCTGACCTACGGCAAGTTCTGGATGCGCGCGCCGTTTCGTTTTTATGTCGATGTGATTCGCGGCACGCCGGTGTTCGTGCTGGTGCTGGCGTGCTTCTACATGGCCCCGGCACTGGGCTGGCAGATCAGTGCGTTCCAGGCCGGTGCGCTGGGTTTGACGCTGTTCTGTGGTTCCCACGTCGCCGAGATCGTGCGCGGTGCCCTGCAGGCATTGCCGCGCGGGCAGATGGAGGCGAGCAAGGCCATCGGCCTGACGTTCTACCAGGCCCTGGGTTATGTGCTGTTGCCCCAGGCGTTGCGGCAGATCCTGCCGACCTGGGTCAATTCGTCGACCGAGATCGTCAAGGCCTCGACCCTGTTGTCGGTGATCGGCGTGGCGGAATTGCTGCTCAGCACCCAGCAGATCATCGCCCGGACCTTCATGACCCTGGAGTTTTACCTGTTCGCCGGTTTCCTGTTCTTCGTCATCAACTACGGCATCGAGTTACTCGGCCGGCACATTGAAAAGCGGGTGGCTTTGCCATGACTCAGACTCAAACCCATGCACAAGACGGCCAACCCCTGCTGGATATTCGCGGCCTGCACAAGCGTTACGACCAGCTCGAAGTGCTCAAGGGCGTCGACCTGACCCTGCAACGCGGCAACGTGGTGACGTTGATCGGCTCCAGCGGCTCGGGCAAGACCACCTTGCTGCGCTGCGTGAACATGCTCGAAGAGTTCCAGGGCGGGCAGATCCTGCTCGACGGCGAATCCATCGGTTATGACGAGGTCAACGGCAAGCGCATTCGCCACCCGGAGAAAGTCATCGCCCGCCATCGCGCCATGACTGGCATGGCGTTCCAGCAGTTCAACCTGTTCCCGCACCTGACCGCGTTGCAGAACGTCACCCTGGGCCTGCTCAAGGTCAAAAAGCTGCACAAGGACGAGGCGGTGGCCCTGGCCGAAAAATGGCTGGAGCGCGTCGGCCTGCTGGAACGGCGCGATCACTTTCCCGGTCAGTTGTCCGGCGGCCAGCAGCAGCGCGTGGCGATTGCCCGGGCGATCGCGATGAACCCGAGCCTGATGCTGTTCGACGAAGTGACCTCGGCGCTGGACCCGGAACTGGTCGGCGAAGTGTTGAGCGTGATCAAGGGCCTGGCCGAAGACGGCATGACCATGCTGCTGGTGACCCACGAAATGCGCTTTGCCTTCGAGGTTTCGGACAAGATCGTTTTCATGAATCAGGGGCGCATCGAAGAGCAGGGGCCACCCAAGGCGCTGTTCGAGCGCCCGCAATCGCCGCGTCTGGCGGAATTTCTCAAGAACACGCGTTTTTGATCCTTCAATTTTCAATCAGGAGAAACACTCATGAGCATTACTCGTTACGGCACCGGCAGCGCCGCTGCAGGCGGCACGCCTCGTCCTTTCGCCCGCGCCGTTGAAGCCGATGGCTGGCTGCACGTTTCCGGGCAGGTGCCGGCGGTGGATGGCGAGATCATTACGGGCGGTATCGTCGAACAGACCCACCAGACCATGAGGAACCTGATCGCCATTCTGCAGGAGGCCGGTTATGGCCTGGAAGACGTGGTGCGTGCCGGCGTGTGGCTGGAGGACCCGCGGGATTTCACCAGTTTCAACAAGGTCTTCTCCGAGTACTTCAAACCTGAACACGCCCCGGCGCGGGCCTGTGTGCAGGCGAACATGATGGTCGACTGCAAGGTCGAGATCGACTGCATTGCGTACAAGAAAAAGGCTTGAACCGAGTCGCGCCCATCGCGGGCAAGCCACGCTCCCACAGGTTCTGTGTGCTGCCACAGATTGCAGACACATCATCAATCCCTGTGGGAGCGGGCTCGCCCGCGATGGCGGCCTGACGGTCGCCGCCGCCTGTAGGTAAACTCCCGGCACTTTTATGGGAATCACTGAAATGACCGAAGACACCATCAAGCGCCGGGCACGCGGTCTGGACCGGGCGTTCGATATCCTCGACTTCCTCAAGGAGGTCGGCCAGCCCCTGCGCCCGAACGACATCGCCAACGGCATCGGCAGCCCCAAGTCCACGGTCTACGAACTGGTGGCCTCGCTGCTGGAACGACGGATCCTGGAACCGGTGGGCAAGGACGGTCACGTCTACCTCGGTCGTCAGCTGTACTTTCTCGGCCAGGCGCATTTGCGCCACTTCGACCTGACCCGCGAGGCCGATCACGCCTTGCAGGAGATCGTCAGCCAGACCCACGAGACGGCGCAGATGTGCCTGCTGAACGGGCGCAAATACACCGTCGCGTTGATGAAGGAGGGGGAGCGGCATTTCCGCATTTCCTCGGACATCGGCGAAAACGCGCCCATCCCCTGGACCGCCTCCGGACGCCTGTTGCTGGCGCACCTGAGCGACCAGGCAATCGTCGACCTGATCGACCACGACGACTTCATCCTGCCCGACGGCGAACGCTTGCCTCTGGAGCAGTTCCTCAAGGAAATCCGTCAGGCCGGCATCGATGGTTTTTTCTCTTTCGATAGCGTCGCCGACACCTTTACCCATTGCTTCGCCGCGCCGGTCAAAGACCCCGGCGGCGTGGCCATCGCGACTTTGTGCATCGTCGCCCCGCGCGCCGATGCGAAGAAAAACTACAACGACTACCGCCGGGTGCTGATCGAAAGCGCCAACAGCCTGGCCCGTCGCATCAACGAATAACAGCGGCTGCCTGCGGCCGCGTGAACGAGGAGTTCGACCATGTCTTCTGCCCCCATACCGCTAACGTGGACAAAGGCGCTGCCCCGATCGGTGCCAGCCTGGTGCGTGACGTCAGCCTGCCCGCGCTGGTGCTGCACCGCGAGGCGCTGGAACACAACATTCGCTGGATGCAGACCTTCGTCAGCGACAGCGGCGCCGAATTGGCACCCCATGGCAAGACCAGCATGACCCCGGCGTTGTTCCGTCGCCAACTGGACGCCGGTGCCTGGGGCATCACCCTGGCCAGCGCCACGCAAACCCGTGCCGCCTACGCCCATGGCGTGCGCCGGGTGCTGATGGCCAACCAGTTGGTCGGCACGCCGAACATGGCGCTGATCGCCGACCTGCTGGCCGACCCGACGTTCGACTTCTATTGCATGGTCGATCACCCGGACAACGTCGCCGACCTCGGCGCCTATTTCGCCTCCCGTGGCGTGCGCCTGAACGTGATGATCGAGTACGGTGTAGTTGGCGGGCGCTGCGGTTGCCGCAGCGAGCAGGAAGTGCTCGACCTGGCCAAGGCCATCGCCGCGCAACCGGCGCTGGCCCTGACCGGTATCGAAGGCTACGAAGGGGTGATCCACGGTGATCACGCTGTGACCGGTATCCGTGATTTCGCCGCGTCACTGGTGCGCCTGGCGGTGCAGTTGCAGGACAGCGGCGCTTTTGCCATTGCCAAGCCGATCATCACTGCCTCGGGTTCGGCCTGGTATGACCTGATTGCCGAGTCCTTCGAAGCGCAGAACGCCGCCGGACGTTTCCTCAGCGTGCTGCGTCCCGGCAGCTACGTGGCCCACGACCATGGCATCTACAAGGAAGCGCAGTGCTGCGTACTCGACCGTCGCAGCGACCTGCACGAAGGCCTGCGCCCGGCGCTGGAGGTGTGGGCGCACGTGCAGTCGTTGCCGGAGCCGGGGTTTGCGGTGATCGCCCTGGGCAAACGCGACGTGGCCTACGACGCCGGTCTGCCGGTGCCGTTGCTGCGTTACAAGGCAGGCGTGGTGCCGGCCAGGGGCGAAGATGTGAGCGCCTGCAAGGTGACCGCGGTGATGGACCAGCATGCGTTCATGACCGTGGCGCCGGGGGTTGATCTGCGGGTGGGCGACATCATTTCGTTTGGTACTTCGCACCCGTGCCTGACGTTCGACAAGTGGCGTGTCGGTTGCCTGGTGGATGAGCAACTGAACGTCATCGAGACCATGGAAACCTGTTTCTAAGACAGAAACCGAGGTGTTGCCATCGCGGGCAAGCCCGCTCCCACAGGTTTTATGAACACTGCAGAACTTGTGGGAGCGGGCTTGCCCGCGATGGCGGCCGACCAGACAACATCGCAACACCAGAGACCCCACGACAATGAACACCATCAACACCCTCGGCCCCAACACCCCGCGCATCGCCCTGATCGGCGAATGCATGATCGAGTTGCAGCATCGCGCTGACGGCAGCCTGCAGCAGAGCTTCGGCGGCGATACCTTGAACACGGCGGTGTATCTGTCCCGGGAGCTGGGAGAAAAAGGCTGCGTGGACTACGTCACCGCCCTGGGCGATGACAGTTTCAGCGATGCGATGTGCCAGAGCTGGGCTGCGGAAAACATCGGGCTCGGCATGGTCCAGCGCCTGCCCGGGCGCCTGCCGGGTTTGTATTGCATCCAGACTGACGCCGCTGGCGAGCGGCGCTTTCTGTACTGGCGCAATGAAGCGGCGGTACGCGATTGCTTCACCACCCCGGCCGCGGCGCCGATCCTCGCGGCGTTGCCGGATTACGACGTGCTGTACTTCAGTGGCATCACCCTGGCGGTACTCGGGGTGCAAGGCCGGGAAAGGTTGCTGCAAACCCTGATCGAAGCCCGCCAGCGCGATGCGCGGATCGTGTTCGACAACAACTACCGGCCACGGCTGTGGGCGTCGGTCGAGGACGCACAAGCGGCGTATCGCAGCGTACTGCCGCATGTCGACCTGGCGTTGCTGACGGTGGATGACGAGCAGGCGTTGTTTGGTTATGCCGATTGTGCGGCGGTGTTTGCCGCGTATGAGCAGATCGGTACGCCGGAAGTGGTGCTCAAGCGGGGCGCCGAAGCGTGCCTGATCCGTTGTGATGGCGAGTCGTTCGAGGTGCCGGCGCAGAAGGTCGAGCGGGTGGTGGACACTACGGCGGCGGGGGATTCGTTCAGTGCGGCGTACCTGGCTTCGCGGCTCAAGGGTGGCAGCCCTGAAGAAGCCGCCGAGGCCGGACATCGGCTGGCCAGCCGGGTGATTCAGGTGCCGGGTGCGTTGATCCCGAGGTAAGCGGTGAATGGCCGCTGGCTGCGCCATCGAATCGCTGGCAAGCCAGCTCCCACAGTGTTTAGCGGTGTGGCTGCAATCTATTGCAACTCACAAATCCCTGTGGGAGCTGGCTTGCCAGCGATAGGGCCCTCAAGCCAAACCCTCAATCGCGGTAAAACACCTGCACCAGGTGATAGCCGAACTTGCTCTTGATCGGCCCATGCACCACCCGCAGCGGCTTCTTGAAGATCACCGCATCGATCACGCCGACCATCTGCCCCGGGCGCACTTCACCGAGATCGCCACCGCGCTTGCCCGAGGGGCAGGTCGAATACTTCTTGGCCAGCACATCGAACGCTTCGCCCTTGGCGATGCGTTGTTTGAGCTGCTCGGCTTCTTCCGAGGTTTTCACCAGGATATGGCGGGCTTGAGCTTTCATGGGACAGTTACCTTGCAACGAGGCTGACAACGGGGCGCGCGATTATGCCTCAACTCAGTGCGGTTGACCGATCATCGTGCGAATCTTGTTGGCCAGCAGGTCGATGGAAAACGGTTTGCTGACCATGTCCATGCCTTCTTCGAGGAAACCCTGGCGCTCGGCGGCGATTTCCGCGTATCCGGTCATGAACAGCACCTTCAGTCCGGGACGGTGCTGACGGGCGATTTCTGCCAGTTGTCGGCCGTTCATGCCCGGCAACCCCACGTCGGTCACCAGCAGGTCCACCCGTAGGTCGGACTCCAGCACCTGCAGTGCGCCCTTGGCGTCCTCGGCTTCGTGGGCACGGTAGCCGAGCTCCTTGAGCAGGTCGAGGATCAGCATGCGCACCGCGGCATCGTCCTCGACCAGCATCACCGTTTCGCCGGCAATGGCCGCAGGTGCCTCGCCGACGACGGGTGACAGGACCTTGTCCGGCTCGGTCGAATGCAGGCGCGGCAGGTACAGGCGCACGCTGGTGCCGCGTCCGGGCAGGCTGAACAGGCTGACGTGGCCACCCGATTGCTGGGCGAAGCCGTAAATCATCGACAAACCCAAACCGGTGCCCTGGCCGATGGGCTTGGTGGTGAAGAACGGATCGAAGGCCTTGGCCAGCACCGAGGGCGTCATGCCCGTGCCGTTGTCGCTGACGGCAATCATCACGTAGTCGCCGGCATTGACCGGTTCCAGGGTCGTGATGTCGCTGCCGTCGAGGTACACGT
Source organism: Pseudomonas sp. S2_H10 (assembly GCF_054668285.1). Lineage (NCBI taxonomy): Bacteria > Pseudomonadati > Pseudomonadota > Gammaproteobacteria > Pseudomonadales > Pseudomonadaceae > Pseudomonas > Pseudomonas sp. S2_H10. The sequence goes on along the minus strand of NZ_CP162754.1, from coordinate 720,649 downwards.
TGGCCGTTTCGATCTGCAACTCGCCGCCCTCGGGCATGGCGTCGCGGGCGTTGATCACCAGGTTGAGCAGGGCGTTTTCCAGCTGGCTGACATCGGTGTTGACCCGCCAGATGTCCTCGGCCAGTTGCAGTTTGAGTTCGATATGATCGCCCTTGGTACGACTCAACAAGTCTTCGAGCGAGCGAATCAACTCGTTGGGGTTCAGCGGCGTGCGGTTGAGCGACTGCCGCCGGGAGAACGCCAGCAAGCGATGGGTGAGGGCCGCGGCACGGTTGGCCGAGGACACGGCTGCTTCGGTGAATCGGCCGATCTCGCTGGCGCGGCCTTCGGCGATGTAGCGCTGCATCAGGTCGAGGCTGCCAATGATGCCGGTGAGCATGTTGTTGAAGTCATGGGCGATGCCGCCGGTGAGCTGGCCGACCGCTTCCATTTTCTGGGCATGACGCAAGGCGTCTTCGGCCCGTTCACGCTCGAACATCTCGTTTTGCAGGCGCTCGTTGGCATCGGCCAGTTGGCGGGTGCGGGCGGCGACCCGTTCCTCCAGGGTTTCGTTGAGGTTGCGCAGGGCTTCTTCGGTCTTTTTGCGTTCGGTTTCGTCGATCACGAAGATATAGAAGCCGTTCACCGCGCCGTCCGGGCCGTGGCGCGGCAGGTAATTCATCAGGGCCTGGCGGATGCTGTCGTCGCGGTGTGGCGTGCTGATGCTGAAACAGCAGGGCCGGCCGGACAGCGCCTCGGTGATGTGCGGGGCCCGCAGCGCGTAGGCTTCTTCGCCGAGCACTTCAAGAATGGTCCGCCCGTACAGCTCTTGCGGCGTCAGCCCGTACCAGTCGAGGTACGCCGCATTGTTCAGGCGAAAGCGTTCCTCGCGGTCGACGTAGCTGATCAGGATCGGCATGGCGTTGATGATCAGTTGCAGCTCGGTCTGGCTCTGGCGCAGGGCCTGTTCAGTGTGTTTGCGCTCGGTCAGGTCCAGGGCGGCGCCGAGGAAACGGATCGGACGGCCATGATGGTCCTTGTAGCAGCGGCCACGGGCAAACACCCAGCGCATCTGGCCGTCGGTTTGCAGCAGACGGTATTCCTCGGCGTATTCGCTGCCGTGGGTGATGCAGTGCTTGATGCTGCGGGCGATCAGGGCACGGTCTTGCGGGTGAACGCCGTGCAGGTATTCGCTGATCGGCAACTGGTTGGCCATGGCCGGGTCGACGCCGTGGAGCTGGGCAAAATGTGCATCGGCGATGAAGCGGTCTTCGCTGATGTCCCAGTCCCAGGTCCCGACCGCATCCGTGGCGGCGAGCGCCAGTTGCAGGCGCTCCTCGGTTTCACGCTGGGCCTTGAGGCTGGCTGCCGAGCGCTGTTCGAGTTCGAGGGCGATGCGCCGACGCTCGTTGGTTTCGATGGCGGTGACCAATATCCCGGCCACCTCGGCAGCTTCGTCGCGGATCGGGCTGTAGGTCAGGTCGAGCCAGAAGTCGGACTCGCGGCCCTCGCGTTGCAGGGTGAAACGCTGCTCGCTGTAGGTTCGCACCTGACCTTGCAAGACAGCGCGGTAGATCGGGTCGGTAAAGTCTTTCAGCTCTGGCCAGATCAGGTGTGTCGGCTGTCCGAAGGCGTGGGGATGCTTGCTGCCGGCGAGCAGGGCGAAGCCGTCGTTGTAGATTTGCGTCAGTTGCTGGCCCCAGAGCAGCAGCATCGGCATCGGCGAGTGAATGACGATGTCCACGGCGGTTCGCAGGCTCTGTGGCCAGGTGCTGGCAGCGCCCAGCGGGCTGCTTGCCCAGTCGATTCGGGCGATCAAGGCCTGGGCATCGCTGGCGGTGGGTGTAGCGTTCATCCGGGAGTCCTGGGCCTGAGTCGATTTGGCTGGCCTCTATTCTTGCACAGGTGACAGGTGCAGGTAGATTCAGAGACTTGAGCGGTTCAGCGACACAACCCCTGTAGGAGCGAACTCGCTCGCGATGGTCGTCAACGATAACGCGGGCTGGCAGGTGCCCCGCGGCGCTCTCGGGTTTATCGCGAGCAAGTTCGCTCCTACAGGTAACCTTATTTCAATCCAGGAGTTCAGGCCGGTCACGAAACTGCTCCAGCGCCTCGGGATTGGCCAGCGCATCGGTGTTCTTCACCGGCTGCCCATGCACCACGTTGCGCACCGCCAGCTCGACGACCTTGCCGCTGATGGTCCGGGGAATGTCGGTGACTGCGACAATCTTCGCCGGCACATGGCGCGGCGTGGTGTTGGCGCGAATCGTCTGGCGGATTTGCTGTTGCAGCGCTTCGTCCAGTTCGAGCCCGTCGCGCAGCCGCACGAACAGCACCACTCGCACGTCATCCTGCCATTGCTGACCGATGGCCACGCTGTCGAGCACCTGCGGGATTTTTTCCACCTGGCGATAGATTTCCGCCGTGCCGATGCGCACGCCGCCGGGATTGAGTACGGCATCCGAGCGGCCGTGGATCATCATCCCGCCATGGGGCAGTTGTTCGGCGTAATCACCCTGGGCCCAGACGCCGGGGAACAGGCTGAAATAGGATTGGCGCAGCTTTTCGCCATCGGCGTCGTTCCACAGGCCAACGGGGATTGCCGGGAAGTGACGGGTGCAGACCAGTTCGCCTTTTTCGCCGATCACCGGCTGGCCGGCGTCGTTCCACACTTCGACGGCCATGCCCAGGCTCTTGCCCATGATTTCACCGCGCCTGACTTGCGACATCGGGTTGCCGTTGACGAAGCACGAGACGACGTCGGTGCCGCCGGACATCGAGGCCAGGCACACGTCCGCCTTGAAGTCGCGATAGACGAAGTCGTAACTCTGCGGCGACAGTGCCGAGCCGGTGCACAGCAAGGTCTTGAGGCTGCCCAGGTCATGGCTGTCACGCGGCTTGATGCCGCTGCTTTCCAGGGTCGCGAGGTATTTCGGGCTGGTGCCGAAGACGCTGATGCCTTCGTCGTCGATCAGGTCGATCAAGCGTTGCGGGTCGGGGTGGAACGGCGAGCCGTCGTACAGCACCACCGCGCTGCCGACCGCCAATGCCGACACCAGCCAGTTCCACATCATCCAGCCGCAGGTGGTGTAGTAGAACAGGCGTTCGCCGGGGCCGAGGTCGCAGTGCAGGCCGTGCTCCTTGACGTGTTGCAGGAGGACCCCGCCGGTGCTGTGGATGATGCATTTGGGCACGCCGGTGGTGCCGCTGGAGTAGAGGATGTACAGCGGATGGGCGAACGGCACCGGGACGAAGTCCGGTTCTCCGCCGGGTACATAGAAATCGTCCCACAGTGTCACGTTGGCCGGGGTGTGGAAGTCTGTGATGTGCGCCTGAGGTCGTGCATAAGGCACCACGATCAACTGTTGCAACGACGGCAGCCGTTGCAGGATCTCGTTGACCTTGGCGGTCTGGTCGATCTCTTTGCCGGCATAACGATAGCCGGCGCAGGTCAGCAGTACTTTCGGTTCGATCTGGCCGAAACGGTCAACCACCCCTTGAGTGCCGAAGTCCGGTGAAGAGCAGGACCAGACAGCGCCCAGGCTGGTGGTGGCGAGCATGGCCACCAGGGTTTGCCAGGTGTTGGGCATGCACGCGGCGACCCGGTCACCGACCCTGACATCGGCGGCGATCAAACCGTTTTGAAAGCCCGCGACATGCTCTGCGAGTTCGGCCCAGGTCAAATGTTCACGCTGACCGTTTTCGCCAACGGCGACCACGGCGATCGCATCATCGCGGCGTTGCAGCAGGTGTTCGGCAAAGTTCAGCGTAGCGCCGGGGAACCACTGGGCGCTGGGCATCCGGGGGCCTTCGAGCAGCACGGCGTCGGGTTGTTCATGGAAGCGGATGTCGAAGAAATCGACGATGGCCTGCCAGAAGTCGGGGCGCTGCTCGACGGACCATTGGTGCAGGGCAGGGTAGTCGTCGATCTTGAGGTGGTGTCGCTGATTGACGAAGCGCCGGAAGGCCTCCATGCGCGTCTTGCCAATGCGCTTGGCGTCGGGTTGCCAGAGGATGTCGGACATGGTTTGCCTCTTCTTATCTCTTCAGATCCAATCGCGGGCACCACAGAACCTGTGGGAGCGAGCTTGCTCGCGATGAAGATAACGCGGTCTGGCAGGCGATCACTGCGCCAACCACCCACCATCAACATTCCACGCCGCACCCCGCACCTGGCTGCCGGCTTCACTGCACAGGAACAACACCAGTTCACCCAGTTGCGGCGGGGTCACGAACTCCAGTGATGGCTGTTTTTCAGCGAGCAAATCATGCTGCGCCTGCTGCGGATCAACGCCACTGGCGGCACGATCATCAATCTGCTTCTGCACCAGCGGCGTCAATACCCAGCCTGGGCAGATCGCGTTGCAGGTGACCTGGGTGGTCGCGGTTTCCAGCGCGACCACTTTGGTCAAGCCGATCACCCCATGTTTGGCGGCGACATAGGCGGACTTGCCCACCGAGCCGACCAGGCCATGCACCGAGGCAATGTTGATGACCCGGCCCCAACCCTTGGCGCGCATGCCTGGCAGGCTCAAGCGGGTGCTGTGGAACACCGACGACAGGTTGATCGCGATGATCGAATCCCAACGTTCCACCGGGAACTCATCGACCGCCGCCACGTGCTGAATGCCCGCGTTGTTGACCAGGATGTCGACGCCGCCGAACTCGCGTTCGGCATAGGCGATCATGTCGGCAATCTGCGCCGGATCGCTGACATCGGCCGGGTGATGGCCGACCTTGCCGCCGAACTGCTCCACTTCGGCGATGACCTTGGACGCATCGCCAAAGCCATTGAGGATCAGGTTGGCTCCCGCCTTGGCCAGGCTGAGGGCGATGCCCAGGCCGATACCGCTGGTGGAGCCGGTGACCAGTGCGGTCTTGCCCGAAAGAGTCGTCATGAATACCTCACACAATGCCAGTGGCGTAGAAAGTGCCGATCACCACGAAAACCGCCAGGGTCTTGATCAGCGTAATACAGAAAATGTCTTTGTAAGCCTCGCGATGGGTCAGCCCGGTCACCGCCAGCAGGGTAATCACCGCGCCGTTGTGCGGCAGGGTGTCCATGCCGCCGCTGGCCATCGCGGCGACCCGGTGCAGCACTTCCAGGGGAATGTTCGCGGCATGGGCGGCGCTGATGAACTGCTCGGACATCGCCGCCAGCGCGATGCTCATGCCGCCCGAAGCGGAACCGGTGATGCCGGCCAGCAGGGTCACGGTAATCGCTTCGTTGACCAGTGGATTGGGGATGTTCTTGAGCCAGTCGGCCAGCACCAGGAAGCCCGGCAAGGACGCGATCACCGCGCCGAAACCGTATTCCGAGGCGGTGTTCATCGCCGCCAGCAACGCACCGCTGACCGCGCTTTTGCTGCCTTCGGCGAGTTTGCTGCGAATCGCCTGGAAGCCGAACACCAGCACCATGAGGATGCCGACCAGCAAGGCTGCCTGCACCGCCCAGATCGCCGTGAGCTTGGCGATTTCGGTGGTCACCGGCGTGGCCATGCCCGGCAGCGCGAGGCTGTGGGTCTTGCCGTACACCTGCGGAATCCAGTGGGTGAACAGCAGGTTCATAATGCCCACCGCCAGCAGTGGCGACAGTGCCAGCCAGGGGTTGGGCAGCTTGAGGTCGGCGGCGGTTTCCGGTTCGTTGCGCAGGTCCGAGCCATAACCTTCACCGGCGCGCTGTGCCTTGTTGCGCTGGCGCTGGAGAAACAGCATGCCGGCGCAGAACACGAAGATCGTGCCGATCACCCCGAGCCACGGCGCCGCCCACGCGGTGGTGTTGAAGAAGGTGCTGGGGATGATGTTCTGGATTTGCGGCGTGCCGGGCAGGGCGTCCATGGTGAACGAGAAAGCGCCGAGGGCAATGGTCGCCGGGATCAGGCGCTTGGGGATGTTGCTCTGGCGGAACATCTCAGCGGCAAACGGATAGACCGCGAACACCACCACGAACAGCGACACGCCGCCGTAGGTCAGCAGGGCGCAGACCAGCACGATCACCAGCATCGCCTGGCGGGTGCCGAGCAGACCAATCGCCGCGGCGACGATGGAGCGGGAAAAACCGGACAGTTCGATCAATTTGCCGAACACCGCGCCGAGCAGGAATACCGGGAAATACAGCTTGATGAAGCCGACCATTTTTTCCATGAACACGCCGGTGAAAGCCGGGGCGACGGCGGAAGGGTCGGTGAGCAGAACGGCGCCGAGCGCGGCAATCGGGGCAAAAAGGATAACGCTGTAGCCACGGTAGGCAGCCAGCATCAGCAGCGCGAGGGCTGCCAAGGCAATGATCACACTCATGGTGTGTCTCCTGGTTGTTATTTTTGTTGGGTGAAGCTTGGTAGGAGATGCGTATAGCGAGTTTTGTGCCAGATGATTAAGTTATTGAAATATAAGGGTATATTTATATTATTTGAATTTTCTTGATCGTTTTGTCTCTTTTTTGAGACTTTTATTGGCAGTGTTGGCCTCATCGCTGGCCAGCCAGCTCCTACAGGGGGTTGCGTAAACCTGTAGGAGCTGGCTTGCCAGCGATTCGCGCACAGCGCGTCCAATAAATGAGAATTGCGTCTCGTTATAGAGACTCTACGATCCCCAGCGCCACCATCTTCTTGTACAACGTCGACCGTCCAAGCCCCAGCCGCGCCGCTGCTTCAATCACCTTGCCCCCGCATTGCGCGAGGGTGGACTCGATCAGTTGCCGGTCAAAACGCTCCCGTGCCGCACTGAAGGTCTCGTGGGCAAAGGGTTCCAGGGGCAAGGGCACCACGCGTTCCACCTGGGTGAACGTACCAATCGCCGCGCGGATGTCCGCCGCGCTCAGGCGCAGGTCGTCACTGAGCAGCGCGGCCCGCTCCAGCACATTACGCAGTTCGCGAATGTTCCCCGGCCAGGCGTGTTGCCCCAGCAGTTCCAGAGCTTCGTGGTGCAGTTCATGCTGGCTGCGCAGTTCCTCGAGAATCGCTTCACTGAGCGCCGGCACGTCATCGAGGCGGTCGCGCAAGGGCGGCACCTGGATCGGCAGCACGTTGAGCCGGTAATACAGGTCGGCGCGAAATTCGCCGCGCTTGATCGCCGCTTCAAGGTCGGTCGAGGTCGCGGCGATCACCCGCACATCGCTCTGGATCACCTCGTTGGAGCCCACCGGCTCGAATTCCTTTTCCTGCAACACCCGCAGCAGTTTGCTTTGCAGGGGCAGCGGCATGTCGCCGATTTCGTCGAGGAACAACGTGCCGCCCTGGGCGATCTGCAATTTGCCGGCGCGGCCCTTGCGGTCGGCGCCGGTAAACGCGCCGGGGGCGGTGCCGAAGAATTCGGCTTCCAGCAGTGATTCGGGAATCGCCGCGCTGTTGATGCTGACAAACGCCTTGTGTGCACGGGGTGAGGCATTGTGGATGGCCTGGGCCAGCAACTCCTTTCCGGTGCCGGTTTCGCCGAGCAGCAGCACCGGCGATTCGGTGCTCGCACTGCGCCGGGCACGGCGTTTGACTTCGAGGCTGGCGGCGCTGGTGCCGATGAAATGGGCGAAGTTGTATTTGGTTTGCCGCGCGCGCAGCAGCGAGCGGGTGGAGGCCAGTTCTTCCTGCATGCTCATGTAGCGCTTGAGCATCGGCGACAGGCTGCGCAATTCGTCGAACAGGGCGAAACCGATGGCGCCGATCACCACGCCGGAATCATCGTGAATCGGCAGGCGCATGACCACCAGCGGCTCTTTGGAGGTGTCCTGCATATCCAGCAGGATCGGCCGGCCGGTGCGCACCACTTCACGCAACAGGCTGCCGGGGATCACGCTTTCGCAGGGTCTGCCGATCGCATCCTGCGCCGATTGCAGGCCGAAGCGCCGGGCATAGCGCTCATTCATCCAGACGATGTTGGCATCGCGGTCGACAATCACCGTGCCCTCGCTCGATTGCTCGATGATCTCGAACAACGAACGGATCGCCAGCAAGCGAACGCGCTGGTAGTCCTTGAGGTTTTCGGTGGTGTTCATCTGTATTGATCCTGATTTCTTTTTGACTGTTCCGGCCCCATCGCGGGCAAGCCCGCTCCCACAGGGAAATGCAATCCCCTGTGGGAGCGGGCTTGCCCGCGATGCGGTCTAACGGCCAGATTATGCCTGCCCCAACAACGCCGCCGCCAACAGCTCCTTGGTGTAAGGGTGCTGCGGTGAGTCGAACACCTCATGACTGGCGCCGCGTTCCACCACTTTGCCGTCCTTGATCACGATCATGTCGTGGGCCAGGGCGCGCACCACCGCCAGGTCGTGGCTGATGAAAAGATAGGTCAGGCCGTGTTTTTCCTGAAGCTGGCGGAGCAGGGCGACCACCTGTTTCTGCACGGTGCGGTCCAGCGCCGAGGTCGGTTCGTCGAGCAGGATCAGCGCCGGTTTCAACACCAGCGCCCGGGCAATGGCGATGCGCTGGCGCTGGCCACCGGAGAATTCGTGGGGGTAACGATGGCGACTCTTGGGGTCGAGGCCGACCTCGTTCAGAGCCCGGATCACCTCGGCGTTGCACTCATCGGCGCTCAACTGGCTGTGCACTTCCAGGCCTTCGCTGATGATCTGCGCTACCGACATCCGCGGGCTGAGGCTGCCGAACGGGTCCTGGAACACCACCTGCATCGTCTTGCGCCACGGCCGTAGCTGTTTTTGCGTCAGGCCGTCCAGTGCCTGGCCCTGAAAACGGATGCTGCCTTCGGAGTCGAGCAAGCGCAGGATCGCCTGGCCGAGGGTGGACTTGCCGGAACCGGATTCGCCGACGATGCCCAAAGTCTTGCCGCGCTGAATACTCAGGCTGATGCCATCGACAGCGCGCAGCCAGGTCTTGCGCTGGAACAGCCCGCCACTGACGGCAAAGCGCACTTGCAGGTTGTCCACCTCCAGTACGTTCTCGCGCTCGTCCCGGGGCAAGGCTTCGCCCTCGGGTTCGGCATGCAGCAGCACGCAGCTGTAAGGGTGCCTGGGTTCGGTGAACAGGGTTTCACACGGAGCCTGCTCGACGATTTCCCCGGCCTTCATCACGCACACGCGCTGGGCGATGCTGCGCACCAGATTGAGGTCATGGCTGATCAGCAGCAGCGACATGCCCAGGCGCTGTTGCAGGGATTTGAGCAGCAGCAGGATCTTGCGCTGCACCGTCACGTCCAGCGCGGTGGTCGGTTCGTCGGCGATCAGCAGTTCCGGCTCGCACGCCAGGGCCATGGCGATCATCACCCGCTGACGCTGGCCGCCGGACAGTTGATGGGGGTAGGCCTTGAGGCGTTCCTCGGGTTTCTGGATGCCCACCAGGTGCAGCAGTTCGAGGATTCGCGCTTGTGCCGCCTTGCCCGCCAGGCCCTTATGCACCAACAGCGTTTCGCCGATCTGCTTTTCGATGCTGTGCAGCGGGTTGAGGGAGGTCATCGGCTCCTGGAAGATCATCGCGATGCGATTGCCGCGCAGTTTTCGCAACTTGCAGGCATCGGCCCCCACCAGTTCCTGGCCGCGATAGCGAATGCTGCCTGTTGTCACGGTATCGGTTTGCGGCAGCAGTTGCAGGATCGAGTGGGCCGTCACCGACTTGCCCGAACCCGACTCGCCCACCAACGCGAGGCATTCGCCCGGGCGGATATCCAGGCACAGATTGCGCACCACGGTCTGGCCAGTGAAGGCCACGCTGAGGTCACGGATTTCGATCAGGTTGGTCATTTCAGCCGTCCGCATCAAGATCTCGGATCGAAGGCGTCGCGCAACGCCTCGCCGATGAACACCAATAAAGAAAGAATCAGCGCCAGGGTGAAAAACGCCGTCAGGCCCAGCCACGGCGCCTGCAGGTTCTGCTTGCCCTGACCGATCAACTCGCCCAGCGAGGCACTGCCCGCCGGCATGCCGAAGCCGAGGAAGTCCAGCGCCGTCAGGGTGGAAATCGCCCCGGTGAGAATGAACGGCAGGTAGCTCAAGGTTGCGTTCATGGCGTTGGGTAGAATGTGCCGCACGATGACTTTGCGGTCGGTCAGGCCCAGCGCGCGCGCGGCCTTGACGTATTCCAGGTTGCGCCCGCGCAGGAACTCGGCACGCACGACGTCCACCAGGGCCAGCCATGAAAACAGCGCCATGATTCCCAGCAGCCACCAGAAATTCGGTTCGACGAAACCCGACAGGATGATCAGCAGGTACAGCACCGGCAACCCGGACCAGACCTCCAGCAGGCGCTGGCCGAGCAGATCCACCCAGCCGCCGTAATAGCCTTGCAGGGCCCCGGCCGCGATGCCGATCAGTGCGCTGACAAACGTCAGCATCAGGGCAAACAGGATCGACACCCGGGCCCCGAAGATCACCCGCGCCAGAACGTCCCGTGACTGGTCGTCGGTGCCCAGCCAATTGACGCTGGTGGGCGGGCTGGGGGCGGGTTTGTTGAGGTCATAGTTGGGCGTGTCGTCACTGAACGGAATCGGTGGAAACAGCAGCCAGCCACCGTCCTTCTTGATCAGCTTTTGCACGTAGTCGCTGCGGTAGTCGGCCTGGAACGGCAGTTGCCCGCCGAACTCCTGTTCGGTGTGACGCTTGAAGACCGGGAAGTACCACTGGCCTTGATAGCTGACCAGCAGCGGTTTGTCGTTGGCGATCAGTTCGCCGCCCAGGGTCATCAGGAACAGGCCGATAAACAGCCAGAGCGACCACCAGCCGCGACGGTTTTTCTTGAAGCGCTCGAAGCGCCGGCGCGCCAGCGGTGAAAGCTTGAACATCAGGCGTTCCTCGCGGCGAAGTCGATACGCGGGTCGACCAGGGTGTAGCAGAGGTCTCCGACCAGTTTTATCAGAAGGCCGAACAGGGTGAAGATGAACAGCGAGCCGAACACCACCGGATAGTCCCGCGATACCGCCGCTTCGTAGCTCATGCGGCCCAGGCCGTCGAGGGAGAAGATCACCTCGATCAACAGCGAGCCGGCAAAAAACACGCTTATGAAGGCCTGGGGAATACCCGACACCACCAGCAGCATGGCGTTGCGGAATACGTGCCCATATAGCACCCGCCGTTCACTCAAGCCTTTGGCCCGGGCAGTGACCACGTACTGGCGGGTGATTTCATTGAGGAAGGAGTTCTTGGTCAGGATGGTCAGCGTGGCGAAACCGCCGATCACCAGCGCGGTGACCGGCAACACCAGATGCCAGAAGTAATCGGCCACCTTGCCAATGGTCGACAGCGAGTCGAAGTTGTCCGAGACCAGTCCGCGAACCGGGAACCAGTTCAGCGAAGTGCCGCCGGCAAAGACCACGATCAGGAACATCGCAAACAGGAACGCCGGCATGGCATAGCCGATGATGATCGCGGTACTGCTCCAGATGTCGAACTGGCTGCCATGGTGCACGGCCTTGCGGATGCCCAGCGGAATCGACACCAGATAGGTGATCAGCGTCGCCCAGAGCCCAAGGGAAATGGTCACGGGCATTTTCTCGAGGATCAGGTCGGTGACGGTGGCACCGCGGAAAAAGCTCTTGCCGAAGTCCAGGCGAGCGTAGCTGGTGAGCATCAACCAGAGGCGTTCGTGTGCCGGTTTATCAAAGCCGTACTGTTTTTCGATGTCCTTGATCAGTTGCGGATCGAGCCCGCGACTGGCCCGGGACTTGCCGCTCATGGTTTCGCCGGAGCCGCCGCCAACCGCTGCGCCGCCAATCCCTTGCAGGTGCGCGATGGCCTGTTCGACCGGCCCGCCCGGCGCGGCCTGGACGATGACGAAATTGACCAGAAGAATGATCACCAGCGTCGGAATGATCAGCAGCAGGCGCCGCAGTATGTAAGCCCACATCAGTGCGGCCCTCCGGGTTTGCCACGGCTGATACGCTCGGCCGTCATCTGTTGGTTGGTCAATGGCGTGGTGCTCATCTCCCACCAGCTCTCGATGGCTTCGTCATTGCTCGCCTGCACGTTCGGGATGCCGAAGCGGTTCCACCACACCGTCGAGGTGCCAGGCGGGTAATAGTTGGGAATCCAGTAGTAGTTCCATTGCAGCACCCGGTCCAGCGCGTGAGCGTAATGCAGCATGCCAGCCTGGGTATTGGCGCGGATCAGCCCGGTGATCAGGGTATCCACCGCCGGGTTTTGCAACACCATATAGTTGTTGGAACCAGGGTCGGTGGCTGCCGCCGAACCGAAGTAATTGAGCAGTTCGTTACCCGGGGACGTGGTGACCGGGTAGCCGGTGACGATCATGTCGTAGTCGCGGCTCATCAGGCGGTTGACGTACTGGGAGGAGTCGATGCGGCGGATGTTGAGGTCGATGCCGATCTGTTTCAGCGTGCGTTTATAGGGCAGCAAAAGGCGGTCCATGCCGTTCTGGCTGACCAGGAACGTAAAGCTCAACGGCTCGCCGTCGGCATTGACCAGTTGGTCGCCGTCGGGTTTCCAGCCGGCCTGTTCGAGCAAGTCCAGGGCCTGCAACTGTTTGTCGCGAATCACGCCGCTGCCGTCGGTCTTCGGCGCCTGGAATACTTTGGTGAAGACTTCATCGGGAATCTGCCCGCGCAGCGGTTCGAGAATCGCCAGCTCACCGGCATCCGGCAGTTGCCGGGCCGCGAGATCGGTATTGGAGAAAAAGCTCTGCTGACGGATGTACATGTCACGCATCATCTGCCGGTTGCTCCACTCGAAGTCCCACAGCATCACCAGCGCCTGGCGTACGCGACGGTCCTGGAACATGGGCTTTTGCAGATTGAACACAAAACCCTGGGCCGGCTGCGGCGCCTCGGTGGCGAGGTGGGCTTTTTGCAGGCGACCGTCGCTCAGGGCCGGGCTGTCGTAGCCGATGGAAAAGCCGGTGGCGGAAAATTCGCGATTGTAGTCATAGGCGCCACCGCGCAGGACCTGGCGCGCCACGTCGGTATCGCCGAAGTACTCGATGCTGAAATGATCGAAGTTGTACAGGCCGCGGCTGACCGGCAGGTCCTTGCCCCACCAGTCGGGATTGCGCTCGAACGTGATGCTGCGCCCGGAATCGATCTTGCCGACTTTATAGGGGCCGCTGCCCAGCGGGGCTTCATAGCCGCCGCCACCGGCGAAATCGCGGGTTTTCCACCAGTGTTCGGGAAACACCGGCAAGGTCGCGATATCCAGTGGCAGGGTGCGGTTTTCGTTGTTCCTGAAATCGAAGCGGATAGTCAGCGGCGATTCCACCTCGACGTTTTTGACGTCGGCGAACTGCGTGCGGTAGCGCAGGCTGCCCTGGGTCATCAGCAGGTCGAAGGTGTAGCGCACGTCTGCGGCGCTGATCGGTTTGCCATCGGCAAAGCGCGCCTTGGGATTGAGGTAAAAGCGCAGGGACAGGCCATCCTCGGAACGCTCCATTTTCTCTGCCACCAGGCCATACACGGTGTAGGGCTCGTCCAGCGAGCGCTGGGCCAGCGGTGAATAGAGCAAGCCATCGATCTGCGAGACGCCGATGCCTTTGTCGATATAAGGCAAGACATGGTCGAACTGCCCGATTTCGATCGCCGAGCGCCGCATCGTGCCGCCCTTGGGGGCCTGCGGGTTGGTGTAGGCGAAATGACTGAAGCCGGCGGGGTATTTGGCCGGTTCGCCGTACACGGTCATTGCCGGTTGCGGTGCCGCGTTCACATCCACGGTGCCCGACAGCAGGGCCACGACCGTGAACAACAAGGTAGGGAAAGCCAGTCGCATTGTCAGCCTTAGAGCCGGGTGGTCGTTAACGACAATTTGTACGCTAGCGGCGCGTCCCTCGCCAGCCGTATGCGCATCGCAAACACAACGGCCCGCCAAAAGGCGGGCCGTTGCGTGAATAGCTCAAGCGTCGATCAGTCCTGACGGCTGGTCACTTCCAGCAGGTGGTAACCGAACTGGGTCTTGACCGGGCCCTGGACCACGTTGAGCGGTGCGCTGAAGACCACGGTGTCGAATTCCTTGACCATCTGGCCCGGGCCGAACGAACCCAGGTCACCGCCCTGGCGGCTGGAAGGGCAGGTGGAGTTGGCCTTGGCAACTTCGGCGAAATCGGCGCCAGCCTCGATTTGGGCCTTGAGTTCGTTGCACTTGTCTTGCGAGGCAACAAGGATGTGACGGGCAGTGGCTTTAGCCATGGAAAAATACTCCTTTCAATACTCGATAAAGTGCTGAGCCTACCGGATTCAGTGAGCTATTTCTCCTCAAAGTTCCGTTCCACGAGGGATCCACGGCATGTGGCACCTCAAAGGCCGGCGTCTCTCAAACGCTCGGCATGCAGGACATACAGCTCGATCGGGTCGACACCCGTGCGCAATTGCCCGGTCGGCTGGCCAATGGTGTCCAGGTGATCCAGCGCATAGTCGGAGCGGATAACCGTGCCCAGATGGGAGCTGAAACGCCCGACCAGACCGTCATTCTGCTCGGCTTCGGTGACGAAATAGGCAGAAAGCGCCCGACAGAAGGTGTTGAGTGGATCGAGCGCATTCATCCCCTCCTTGAGAACGTTCGACTGCAATACGCCGCTCCACGAGTAGTAATGAACACCATTGACCCGTCCGCGCCCCTTGCCACCCCAGGTGGCGGGCAATCCTTGCGGGTATTTATCGTTGAACGCGCCTACGCCCTCGGTAGTCAACGCATTGAGGGCTGCGATGGCGGTTCGCGGTTGGTACTGATTGTTGCTCAATGCCGCGAGGAAGTCGGCGAAGAGGGTCACCACGGTGTCGGCCACCTGTTCCGGCAGGCAGCCTGGGGTCAAGGCCTTGCGCAAGAAATCGGCGAGTTCCGAGCCGTGGTTCGGCCCGCTGACGGAGGTGACCGACGCTACGCTGTGTGGCGCAATCGCTGCGGCATAGCGCGCGGCCAGTGCACCCTGGCTATGACCTATGAGGTTGACCTTGCCTGCATCGGTTCTTTGCAGAACCCGCGCGATCTGCGAGAGCAATTGATCACCGCGTACCTCGTTGTCATGGGGAGCCGACAGGTAAGGGACGAACACCCTTGCTCCGGCGTTCCTCAGCGCTTGTCTGATGTCGTGAAACAGCTCGAACTTGCCGATTCTTTCGAAGCCGAAAAGGCCATGGACCAGCAGTATTGGATAACGAGTGCTTGCATTCCTTTGCATATTCACACCTTTTCACAAAAGTTCGTCGGGACTGCGTGGCGTTTCACTCTAAAACACTCGAGGTTGGCGCGATGTATGAAAAGTCCGCCGCAACCCGCAGAAAGCGGAATAGAACGAGTGTGAATGCTCAAGATGGACTGAGGCTTTTGTCGGAATAGATTGGCGATTTTTCACGGCAATCGGCTTGCCGCTGAACAAAGACCTACTTTGCATGTATCGATTTTCCCAAGGAGCCGGAGAGCGAGGCCGACATCCCGGCTGTATGGCCTGAGGTTAAATAGTCGTTATCAAAAGCCGGCCACCCGTTCGGTGTTTATTCCAGGGAATGGAGCGAATGAATGACTGTTTATGAACCCGACACCTTGAATCTCGCACAGCAACCCTTGCCACCTCCCATACTTGAGCAGGCGGCAAACGGCGTCCTGAACCCCTCCGACAGAAAAGCCGTCATCCGGGTCCGGCCTTATCCAGGCATGACCTGCGGCGACAAATTGCTGTTGGAGTGGGCGGGACTGGATGCCGATGGCCTCGCCTGCAATCATCAGCTGGCGCGTTTTGTCAGTGACGACCGGGTCGGCGAGGACCTGATCTTTGCTGTGGATTGCGCCCATATCGAGGCGCTCGACGGTGGTTCGCTCGAACTCGGTTACTCGCTCTTTGCCGCCCGATTTACCGGTCCCGTACATTCCCATCGCTTGCAGCTGAGTGTGGGCGATGTGCAGGCAGACCTGCTGCCCGCGACGGTGAACGATACGTTGGGTAGAACGCTTGATCCGGATCGGGTGAAAGAAGGGGCGATCGTTACAATCAAACCCTATGCGCGCATGGCGGCGGGTGACTGGGTATTGCTGACCTGGGCCGGCGTTTCGTTCGAAGGCAGTTTCAGCGATGCACTCAAGGTCGAGCCCTTTGCTGTCGGGGACGAACTGTCGTTCTGGGTCAGCCCGGAGTGCATTGTGCCTAATCTGGGCTCATCGGTTTCCGTTGATTATTGCGTCCAGCAAGCAGGACAGGGTCATCGTTATTCTGAAGTCACGACACTGATGATTGGCAGGCTGGAGCGGGGACCACTGCCAGCCCCCACTGTGCTGGAGGCCGATGAGGGTTGGGTGGACCTGCATGATGCGCAGGATGGCGTGACCGTCGTCATCGAAAACCCCAGGGCTGAAAATGGCGAGCTGGTTTACCTGAGGTGCGACGCAGAGAAATTCAATCACTGCGAGGACCGCGAAATCACCAGAGACACGGCGGGCGAGCCCTTGGTGTTCATCGTGCCCTACCGGTTCTGGAGGGAGCATCGAGATTCTGCGATCCGTGTTTCCTATTCAGTCGAGCGCCTTGATGACACCTGTCAGCAATCGGCGGTGACACTGGTTCAGGTGCAATCCTTGATGGGGCATTGATTGCCATTTGCCCTCCAGTCTTCGCATGAAGGCCGGAGGGCGGGTGGTTGATGGCGATTACTGCGCTCGCAGCCGGTCTGCCGCTTCAAGCAACAGTTGTTCCGTGCCGGTCCAGCCAAGGCAACCGTCAGTCACCGACACGCCGTATTGCAGCGACGAACCCAGCGCCTGACAGCCCTCGAACAGGTGGCTCTCGATCATCATGCCGATCAGCGAACGATCACCACGCAGACGCTGCTCAAGTACATCGTTGAACACGGCTGGCTGGCGCAACGGGTCTTTGCCGCTGTTGGCATGACTGCAATCGACCATGATTCGCGCGGGAATCCGCAGCCTGGTCAGGTCACTGTTCACCTGGGCGACGCTGGCGCTGTCGTAGTTCGGTCCGCGATGGCCGCCGCGCAATACCAGGTGAGTGTCGGCATTGCCCGGCGTTTGAATGATCGCCGGATGTCCCTGGCTATCGACACCGAAATGGCGATGGGGGTGGGCGGCGGAACGCATGGCGTCGCTGGCAACGCCCACGCCGCCGTCAGTCCCGTTCTTGAACCCTACAGGCATGCCCAGGCCGCTGGCCATTTCTCGATGGATCTGCGACTCCGTCGTCCGGGCGCCGATGGCCACCCAGCTCAACAGATCGTCGAAGTAGCCCGCCGCCATCGGTTGCAGCAGTTCGGTGGCCACAGGCAAGCCAAGCCGGAGCATTTCGCGCATCAGCTCGCGCGACAGCGTCAGGCCACCGGCCATGTCATCGCTGCCATCCAGGTGTGGATCGTAGGCCAGGCCTTTCCAGCCAACCGTGGTGCGGGGCTTTTCGACGTAGGCGCGCATCACCAGCAGCATTTCGTCGCTGACTTCGGCGGCGAGGCGGGCGAGGTTGCCGGCGTATTCGAGGGCGGATTTCGGATCGTGTATCGAGCAGGGGCCGACGATGACCAGCAGACGGGAATCTTCACCGTTGAGGATCGCGCGAACCGCCTGGCGGTGGGCGGCGATTTGCCGGGTCAGGGTGTTGCCGAGGGGCAATTGCTGTTTGAGTTGCAATGAGCTGGGCAGGCGCAGGTTCAGCGCTTCATTGGCAGGGCTCAAGGTGGACAGCGGCAGTGCAGAGACGGACGAGTTCATGTTCAAGGTTTCCTGGGGCTGGCGGCGGGATCATGCCCGCGGTCGCGGCCCTACTGGGGTGTTCGACAATTGGCCGGATTGGCTGCGTGTGTGTGCTTGCCACCTGTGGGTGACCGATCGGAGGCGGCAGGCTGTCCCGAGCGGAGGGTGGTAAATCGCCAGGCGGTAAAACTGTCGTAACGGTAATAAGTGGCGTAGTTCATGTTTTGAATCCTCTGGATGTCTGGTGTGTCGCTAAAAGTGTCGGGGCTGAAAAAACAAAACCCCCGGTCGGGAGGCCGACCGGGGGTTGAGAATTCTCTGGTGGCGACCCGTTTAAAGTGGGCGCCGTGTGGGTATCAGGCGCGCCAGTGGCTAAACCAATACCCAAAATAAAAGCTGACCGGAGCACAACCGTCATTCACCCGGGCAGCCGCAACCGAGCGCAGGGCGCTGGCGGTACGAAGCTGTAAGTGGGCGTTCAACATGGTCTGTCTCCGATGGATGGCCCGAGCTTACTAGAGGCCGATACGCAGATTCAATCAGAAAATGCTATCGGCCGGCGACGGCGTCTTCTATCGCTTGAGTGCCCCGCAGGTTGTGACACACTTTGCGCGTCGATAAAACACCCATCGTCACAAGGACGCAGCATGACGACACTGACCCTCGCCGTGGAGTTGCAATGATTGAATACCAATGGCGTCCGGCATCGTCTGGTGACCTGGCGTTCGCCCGCGAACTGACCCGCGCAAACATGCTGCGCTACTACATTGAGCATGACCTGTTGTGGCAGGACGAAGCGTTTGATGTGGCCTGGGCGGGGCGGGACAACCGATTGATCACAGGCAGCGACGATGTGTCGGGTTATGTCAGCCTGAGTCGTGATGCCAGGGCCCTGTATATCCGCGAATTGCATGTCGTCGACGCGTTTCGCGGGCAGGGCGCCGGGTCCTGGGCGATTGATCAGGTACTGGCTCTTGCACGCAAGGAGCGTCGGCCGGCATTGCGCCTGACGGTTTTCGAAAACAATCCGGCGCAAGCGTTGTACCTGCGCAAGGGATTGAGGGTAGTGGGCAAGGACGAATGTTTCCTGAGGATGCAGCTGGATATCCCGGGCCAGTACAGCTGAAACACGCTTGCGACAAGCCTTTCAAGATGAATTGAAACTTTTAATCTGACGCTTTCCGCTAGGTCTGCCAGATGCTTTTTGCTAAGGTGTCTGGCAACCCAATAAGACCATATCGCGAGGTGTCTGCTTGATTAGGGTGCTAGTAGTCGATGACCATGATCTCGTTCGTACAGGCATTACACGAATGCTGGCTGACATCGATGGCCTGCAAGTAGTCGGCCAGGCCGAGTCGGGCGAAGAATCCCTGCTCAAGGCGCGTGAGCTGAAACCCGATGTGGTGTTGATGGACGTCAAGATGCCGGGCATCGGCGGTCTCGAGGCCACACGCAAACTGTTGCGCAGTCATCCGGATATCAAGGTTGTCGCGGTGACCGTGTGCGAAGAGGACCCGTTCCCTACGCGCCTGTTGCAAGCCGGTGCGGCGGGTTACCTGACCAAGGGGGCAGGTTTGCCGGAAATGGTCCAGGCCATCCGACTGGTGTTCGCCGGGCAACGCTACATCAGTCCGCAAATTGCCCAGCAGCTGGCGATCAAGTCCTTCCAGCCCACCAACGATTCGCCTTTCGATGCGTTGTCGGAGCGGGAAATCCAGATCGCCCTGATGATCGTCGGTTGCCAGAAAGTGCAGATCATTTCCGACAAATTGTGCCTGTCCCCGAAAACCGTGAACACCTACCGTTACCGCATCTTCGAAAAGCTTTCGATCAGCAGTGATGTCGAGTTGACGCTGTTGGCGGTTCGTCATGGCATGGTCGACGCCAGCCTCTGAAAATGACCGAAACCTTTGATCCGAGCGCCTTTCTGTCGACCGTTAGCGGGCGCCCCGGCGTTTACCGCATGTTCGACAGCGAAGCGCGGCTGCTTTACGTCGGCAAGGCGAAAAACCTCAAGAATCGCCTGTCGAGTTACTTTCGCAAGAGCGGGCTGGCCCCCAAGACCGCGGCACTGGTAGCGCGAATCGCCCAGGTCGAAACCACGATCACCGCCAACGAAACCGAAGCCTTGCTGCTTGAGCAGACGCTGATCAAGGAATGGCGTCCGCCCTACAACATCCTGCTGCGCGACGATAAATCCTACCCCTACGTCTTTCTCTCCGACGGAGAGTTTCCACGCCTGAGCATTCATCGCGGGGCGAAAAAGGCCAAGGGCAAATACTTCGGACCTTACCCGAGCGCCGGTGCGATTCGCGAAAGCCTGAGCCTGCTGCAAAAGACGTTTTTCGTCCGGCAATGCGAAGACAGCTACTACAAGAACCGCACCCGTCCTTGCCTGCAATACCAGATCAAGCGTTGCAAGGCGCCCTGCGTCGGGCTGGTGGACCCCCAGGTATATGCCGAAGACGTGCGCCACTCGGTGATGTTTCTCGAGGGGCGCAGCAATGCGCTGACAGACGAGTTATCCGCCGGGATGGAAGAGGCGGCGATCAATCTGGAGTTCGAGCGGGCAGCCGAGTTGCGCGACCAGATTGCCCTGTTGCGCCGGGTTCAGGATCAACAAAGCATGGAAGGCGGGACCGGGGACGTCGACGTGATCGCCGCGTTCGTAAACCCGGGCGGCGCCTGTGTGCACTTGATCAGCGTACGGGGCGGGCGGGTATTGGGCAGCAAGAACTTCTTCCCGCAAGTCGGTATTGAAGAAGACGTTTCCGAAGTCATGGCCGCGTTTCTCGGCCAGTACTTCATCAGCAGTCCCGAACGCGACTTGCCCAGCGAACTGATCGTCAATGTGGTTCACGATGACTTTCCGACCTTGATCGCCGCCATCGACGAGCTGCGCGGTCGTGAACTGACCATCAGTCATCGCGTACGGGGCACGCGAGCGCGCTGGCAGCAATTGGCCGTGACCAATGCCGAGCAGGCGCTGAGTGCGCGGCTGGCAAACCGTCAGCACATCACGGCACGCTTCGATGCGCTGGCCGAGGTGCTCAAGCTGGATGAGCCGCCGCAGCGACTTGAGTGCTACGACATCAGTCATTCCAGTGGCGAGGCGACGGTGGCGTCCTGTGTGGTCTTCGGCCCCGAAGGCCCGATCAAATCCGATTACCGCCGGTACAACATCGAGGGCGTTACGGCCGGCGATGATTACGCGGCAATGCACCAGGCACTGACCCGACGCTTCAGTAAACTGAAGGACGGGGAGGGCAAGTTGCCGGATATCCTGCTGGTGGATGGCGGTAAAGGTCAGCTGTCCATGGCCCGCGACGTACTTGATGAACTCGCCGTGCCTGACCTGATCCTGCTCGGCGTGGCCAAAGGTGCGACGCGCAAGGCCGGTTTCGAAACCCTGTACCTGAACGACGCAGCACATGAGTTCACCTTGCGCGGCGATTCTCCCGCCCTGCACCTGATCCAGCAGATTCGCGACGAAGCCCACCGGTTTGCCATTACCGGGCACCGCGCCCGACGTGGAAAAACCCGCCGGACGTCTACACTGGAAGGCGTCGCCGGCGTCGGCCCAACACGTCGGCGGGATTTGTTGAAACATTTTGGTGGATTGCAGGAGCTGTCTCGTGCAAGCATCGAAGAAATTGCCAAAGCCCCCGGGATCAGTAAAAAGCTCGCAGAGTTGATTTATGCAAATCTGCACAGCGAGTAGAATGCCCCCTCACCTCGTAGCCAGTTGTGCCGATGAATATCCCTAATCTGATTACCGTTCTACGCGTTCTGCTCATTCCGATCTTCATTTTGCTGTTCTACCTGCCTTACCAGTGGAGCTACCTGGCATCCGCCTCGGTCTTCGCATTCGCTGCCGCCACCGACTGGCTGGACGGGTATCTGGCCCGCCGTCTGGAGCAAAGCACGCCGTTCGGGGCCTTTCTCGATCCGGTTGCCGACAAGCTGATGGTCGCGGTTGCACTGGTGCTGTTGGTCCAGGAACACGGAAACCTGTGGCTCACGCTGCCGGCTGCCGTGATCATTGGTCGCGAGATTGTCGTCTCGGCACTGCGCGAATGGATGGCCGAACTGGGCGCACGTGCCCACGTCGCCGTATCGAACCTGGGCAAATGGAAAACCGCCGCGCAAATGCTGGCGCTGGTGATCCTGCTGGCCAATCCCAAGGACTTCAGCTTCTGGGTCTTGCTCGGTTATACCTTGCTGATGGTCTCGGCTGGCCTGACTTTGTGGTCGATGGTCCAGTACTTGCGGGCCGCCTGGCCACATCTGAAGACTGACGTTGAAAAGAAATAAAACTTTTTTGAATCAAGGGGTTGACGGCGCTTCTGAATTCTATAGAATGCGCCACACCAAGACGCGGGAATAGCTCAGTTGGTAGAGCACGACCTTGCCAAGGTCGGGGTCGCGAGTTCGAGTCTCGTTTCCCGCTCCAAGTTTGTACGCATTTGATGTCGCGCTACTGATATCAAATGTTTTGAGGCCGAGTAGCAAAATGGTTATGCAGCGGATTGCAAATCCGCCTACGCCGGTTCGATTCCGACCTCGGCCTCCACTAATAAACAAGCTCCGTAGATCTATGATTTACGGAGCTTTTTTATTTGCAGTAGCCTGCAAGATTTAGACTTGAAAAGGCTATTTGCAAACTTGCTTCACCGGGGCGGGATGTATATATTCCCAGCTCTGCTGCACAAGCGTAAGAACGGCCAGACCCTGGTTTGGCAAAAATCTGACGCTTCACCGCGCTACCGCCCGAATGGCGAAACTGGTAGACGCATGGGACTTAAAATCCCCCGCTCGTAAGGGCGTGCCGGTTCGATTCCGGCTTCGGGCACCATGAATATCAAGGGCTTGCGTGAGATACCTCATGCAGGCCCTTAGTTTTTTTTATTGCCGCAATTCGCCCGCAAATCGCGCATTCGGAAGTCGGCTTTGATTCCCTTGGGCGACATATCTACGCAAAAGCACCAGGCCCCTGATATGTATCGCTCTCTCCCTGAAAGCGATAAACTCCATATTCACCATTTGCTCAGTGCGTTTACTGAGCTGGTGTCGCGACACAACCAATAAATGCTTCAAACCCAATGGTCCGGAAGGCACCTTGGGAAGGAAAACCATGTCTGTCGTTTTGGCAGAACTCAGGATGAGAGGGAAACACAAATGGCTTTGGCAGCCTCCAAAGAGTGCATGCATCAAATTTCACCGTCGGCGAATGCGTGCCCCGAGTGCGGGACAAAAAAGAAAACTTCAAGAACTTCAAAGCTGGTAGGACTCGCAGCCACCGCCGGAGTCATTTACTGGTTTACGTTTCATGTCTTGTTTCCAGGCATCTCCGTTACCCGGTCTGAGTACGGCGAGAAATGGCCTCTGACCATTTCCGAAGGAACACTTTCCTGCGTGAGTCCGTCATCGGTCCTGCTCGAGTTCCAGGGCGTGACCTATGCAATGAACGATTCTGCTGGCAGCCATGCGAAGCAGTCCGGCTGGACCGACGTCAATAGAATTTGGCGTAATGATCCCGAAAACAAAGGATCGAAAGTGGCGATGACACCACTTATCGAGCGAGGGCTTGCGCTCTGCGCGAAATAGCCGGGTAAAGCAAAGGGGCCGCTGCAATGGCGGCTCCCGTTTAGTGCACATTGTCAGTCTCTACATCCATCTCGACACTCCGAAACTTTCGTTGCTCCAAGGGGCTTTGCGAGAGAAATAAATCTCATTACGCCAGATATCTGACGCATCCATGACGCTCGTCTGAAAAGCGTCGGATAAATGACGTTTCGCGTTGAGCTTTTACCTTCCTGACCTAGGCTCAAGCCAAGTGGGGAGGAGGTACAGGCCATGCGCAAATTATTGATTGGCTCGTCGATGCTGGCCTGTCTGGTGGTACTGGGCGGTTGGTTGAGTCGCCCACAGCCGTTGCCGGTCAGGCTGCTGGAGGTTGAGCGAGGGCCGGTGGAGACACTGGTGGCCAACACCCGCGCGGGTACGCTGAAGTCCTGTCGACGTTCGCATCTGTCCTTCAATGTTGGCGGCCAGGTTGCCGAGTTGCTGATCGGCGAGGGCCAGCGGGTCGAGGCGGGTCAGGTGCTCATGCGCCTGCGCCAGGACGAACAACAGGCTCGGCTGCAGGAGGCCGAGGCGCGGCTGGAGGCCCAACGCAGTGTCCGCGAACAGCGCTGCCAGCAGGCTCATCTGGACCGCCGCGACCTCGATCGCCTGGGCCAACTGGCCGACCGCAAGTTGGTGGCCGCTGATCGCCTCGATCAGGCCGAGACCAAGGCTCACCTGGCGAAGCTGATGTGCAGTGCCAGTGCCGTGCTGATCCGCGAGGCCGACGCCAGCCTGCAGTTGCAGCGTTCACTGCTGGAGCAGACGACCCTGCGTGCGCCATTCGCCGGCATAGTCGCAGAAATCAACGGCGAACTCGGCGAGTTCGTCACCCCTTCGCCGCCGGGTATTCCCACGCCGCCGGCGGTCGACCTGATCGATGACAGCTGCCTGTATGTCGAGGCGCCGATCGATGAGGTGGACGCTGCCCGGGTTCGCCCCGGCACCGCCGTGCGGATCAGCCTGGATGCCTTCCGTGGCCAGCATTTCGCCGGCCGCGTCAGCCGCATCGCGCCCTATGTGCGTGAGCTGGAGAAGCAGGCGCGCACCGTCGATGTCGAGGTGCGCTTCGACCAGCCGCCGGCCGATCTGGCCCTGCTGACCGGCTATAGCGCCGATGTCGAGATCCTCCTGGAACAGCGCGCACGTGCCTTGCGCATCCCCACCGAAACCCTGTTGGAGGGGCAGCGTGTGCTGCGCTATGACCCGAGCGCCCGGGTGTTGCGCGAGGTGGCGGTGCAAACCGGCTTGAGCAACTGGCGCTGGACCGAGGTGCTCGCCGGGCTGGACGAGGACGCGCGTATTGTCGCCAGCCTCGATCAGAAAGGGCTCAAGGACACCGTGTCGGTGATCCCGGTGGATGCCGCGGAGACTGAGCGATGATCCGCCTGCGCGGCGGCAGCCGCAGCTTCCAGTTGGGCGAGCAGCAGGTGATGGGGCTGGACAGTCTGGATCTGGACATCGCCGCCGGTGACTACATGGCGGTGATGGGCCCGTCGGGCTCGGGCAAGTCGACCCTGTTGAACATCCTCGGTCTGCTCGATGCGCCGAGCGCCGGTGAATACTGGCTGCAGGGCGAGGCCACGGCGACGCTGAGCGAGGCGCGGCGTGCGCAAATGCGCAGCCAACTGATAGGTTTCGTGTTCCAGTCCTACCACCTGATCGCACGACTGACGGTGCTGGAAAATATCGAGCTGCCGATGGTCCTCGCCGGCATCGGCGCGGCGCAACGACGCAAGCGCAGCAGCCAATTGGTGGCGCGCCTGGGGCTGGGCGAGCGCATTGCCCACCGCCCGGCCGAGCTGTCCGGTGGCCAGCGCCAGCGCGTCGCCATCGCCCGGGCGATGGTCATGCAACCGGCGCTGTTGTTGGCCGACGAGCCCACCGGCAATCTCGATAGCCAGGCCGGCGCGGAGGTCTTCAGCCTGCTGGAGGAGCTCAACGGCGAGGGCCTGACCCTGATAGTGGTGACCCACGACGCCAGCCTGGGCGCCCGCGCGCAGCGCCAGTTACACATGCGTGACGGGCGGATCCACAGTGCTGCGCCACAGCGGGCGCTGGTCTGATGCGCGCTGCCGATGCCCTGGGCTTCTGGATCGGCGCCTTGCGCGGGCATCGGTCGCGCAGCCTGATGCTGCTGCTGGCCATCGCTATCGGGGTGGTTGCGGTCAATCTGCTCACCGGCCTCGGTGCGGGGGCGCGGGCCTTCGTCCTGAACGAATTCTCGCTGCTCGGGCGCGACATCCTCATCGTTTTCCCGGGCCGCAAGGAAACCACGGGGCGTATACCGCCGCTCACCGGCCTGACACCGCACGAGTTGACCTTGCAGGACGTCCAGGCCATCACCCGGTTGCCGGGCATCCGTCGCGTCGCGCCGATGCAAGCCGGGCAGATGGAGGTGATAGTCGGCAACCGCAATCGTGAGGTGTTGACCCTGGGCACCACGCGGGACTTCTTCGCCATTCGCCAACTGACGGTCGTCCAGGGCCAGCCCCTGCCGGCGCTGGACCCTGAGCAGGCCGAGGCCGTCTGCGTGATCGGCGGCAAACTCCGGCGCGAACTGTTCGGTGCGCGCCCGGCCCTGGGTGAATGGCTGCGCGCCGGCGACCGGCGCTTCCGGGTGGTCGGCGTCCTCGGTGAGCGGGGCGAATCCCTGGGGATGGATTTCTCCGAGATGTTGATCATCCCGGTGGCCAGTGCCCAGGCCTTGTTCAATCGCGAGGGGCTGTTACGGGTGTTTGTCGAGGTGCGGGGGCCGGGCTTTCTCGACCGTAGCAAGCGGCTGATACTCGCCACGCTCAAGGAGCGCCACGAGGGTGAGGAAGACATCACTCTGGTCAGCCAGGACAGCCTGCTCAGCGCCTTCGACGAGATACTCGCGGTGCTGACCCTGGCGGTGGCCGGGATTGCCGCGATCAGCTTGCTGGTGGCCGGTATCCTGATCATGAACGTGACCTGGATTGCGGTGAGCCAGCGCAGCGCCGAAATCGGCCTGCTCAAAGCCATCGGTGTGACGGCGGCGCAGCTGCGCCTGCTGTTCCTCGGCGAGGCGGCGCTGCTCGCCCTGACGGGGGCGCTGGCGGGGCTGCTGCTGGCCGAAACCTTGCTCTGGCTGGGGCGCCAGGCGTTCGATCTGCCGCTCTATGCACCCTGGTGGGCGCGGGTTAGCGCGGTGCTGCTGGCACTTGGCACGGCGCTGCTGTTCGCCTGGTTGCCGGCCACTCGGGCCTCGGCGCTGGAGCCGGTGGCGGCGCTAAGCCCGCCGGGAGCGCACTGATGCGCTGGCAAGATGGTTTGCGGCTGACCAGCTCGGCGCTGACCTGTCGACCCTTGCGCAGCCTGCTGACCCTGCTCGGGATAGCGATCGGGATAGCCGCCGTGGCGCTGCTCACGGCCATCGGCGAAGGTGTGCGCGGCTATGTGCTGGAGAACTTCTCGCAGTTCGGTACGCGGATCATCACCGTGCGCCCGGGCCAGACCCAGACCAGCGGCCTCGGCGGTCTGCTCGGCAGCGTACGGCCACTGACCATCAGTGATACCGACGCCCTGCGGCGCTTGCCGCATGTCGAGGCGGCGGTGCCGATCATTCAGGGCAGCGGGGATATCCAGTTCGGTCAACTGAGCCGGCGCAGCGACATTGTCGGTGGCGGCCATCAGATGGCGCAGGCCTGGCGCATGCAACTGAGCCTGGGCGAGTTCCTGCCCGCGGCCCGTGACGGTCGTTCGCCGCCCTATGTGGTGCTCGGCCATCAGTTGCGTGTCGAACTGTTCGGTGCACGCAATCCGCTGGGCGAGCTGATCCGCGTCGGCGGCGTGCGTTTCCGGGTGATCGGCGTGATGGCGCAGAAGGGCCAGTTGCTCGGCTTCAACCTCGACGATATTGCCTACATCCCGGTGGATTGGGCCGAAAGCCTGTTCAACCGCACCGGAGTGGTCAAAGTCCATGTTGTGTTCGGCGCCGGCACCACTTCGCGGACGTTGAGTCGGCAGATTCGCCAGGTGCTCGGCGAACGGCACGGCGTGGAGGACTTCAGCCTGACCACTCAGGACGACATGCTGCGCAGCTTCAACCGCGTTCTCGGCACCCTGAGCCTGGCCATCGGTGCCTTGGGGGGCATTTCCCTGTTGGTCGGCGCCGTCGGCATTCTTACCATCATGACCACCACTGTGGGCGAGCGCACCGCGGAAATCGGCCTGTTGCGGGCGATCGGTGCCAGTCCGCGGCAGGTGCTCGGGCTGTTTCTCGCCGAAGCGACGCTGCTGTCCCTGGCCGGTGGCCTGCTGGGTCTGCTGTTGATGGGCCTCCTGCTCGGGCTACTGCACCTGGCCATGCCGAGCCTGCCCCTGGCGCTGCAGCCGCTGTTTTTGCTGCTGGCGCTGCTGCTGGCGGCGGTGCTCGGCATTCTCGCCGGCCTGGCTCCGGCACTGCGGGCGTCCCGTCTGCATCCGGTGGCGGCTCTGCACAGTGAATAGCGGCCAGTCGCTACCCTGGAAATTTCGACAGGCTGCCGGAAACGGGCTTTACTGGATTAAGTCGTGCAGATTACCGGGGGCTGCATGTTCTCGGCCGCCAGTATGCCGAGTTCAACACTACACCCGTCGAGCTTGAGGACCAGCCCATGTCCCGGTTCCTCTGCACCATGTTGCTCGCGCTGCTGCTGGTCGGCTGCGCCACCCCGCGCTTGCCCCACGAAATCAGCGAGGCGATACCCGCCAGCGAATCGGCTTTCGGGCGCTCGATCCAGGTTCAGGCCGCCGCGCATGAAGGGCGCTCGGGGTTTCGCTTGCTGCCCAACAGCAGTGAAGCCTTCAAGGCGCGCGCCGAGTTGATCCGCAACGCACAGAAAACCGTCGATCTGCAGTACTACATCGTGCATAACGGCCTGAGCACCCGGGCGCTGGTGCGTGAATTGCTGCTGGCAGCCGATCGCGGCGTACGGATCCGCATCTTGCTCGATGACACGGCCAGCGACGGCCAGGAACAGGTCATCGCGACCCTGGCGGTGCACAGGAACATCCATATCCGCGTCTTCAACCCTTTGCATCTGGGGCGCAGCACCGTGGTCACCCGGACCATGGGCCGTCTGCTTGATCTTTCCCAACAACACCGACGCATGCACAACAAACTCTGGCTGGCCGACAACAGTGCAGCGATCGTCGGTGGACGCAACCTGGGGGATGAATATTTCGACGCCAAGCCCGATCTCAACTTCACCGACATGGACCTGCTGTGCATCGGCCCGGTCGCCGAGCAGTTGGGGCACAGCTTCGATCAGTACTGGAACAGCGCCTTGAGCCAGTCGATCAGCGACTTCCTGCTGAACAAGCCGACAGCACAGGATTTGCTCGAGAGCCGTCAGCGCCTGGAACAGTCGCTCGAGGCCTCACGTATCGAGAACACGGCGTTGTACAACCATCTCATGACCTACCGGACTCACCCGCAATTGGCGACCTGGCGCAATCAGCTGATCTGGGCCCATAACAAGGCAATGTGGGACGCTCCGAGCAAGGTCCTGGCGGACGGCGAACCGGCACGGGCGTTATTGATGGCCACGCAACTGCGGCCTGAACTCGATGGCGTCAATAACGAGTTGATCATGATCTCGGCCTATTTCGTCCCGCAAAAGCCGGGCATGGATTATCTGCTGGGGCGTGCCGATGCCGGCGTTGATGTGCGCCTGCTGACCAACTCACTGGAAGCGACCGATGTGCCGGCGGTGCATGGTGGCTATGCACCGTATCGCAAGGAGCTGCTCGAACATGGCGTGAAACTCTATGAGCTTCGGCGCCAGCCGGACGACCCCGGTCGTAGCTCTTCGTTTGGCTTGAGTGGTGGCTCGGACTCCAGCCTGCACACCAAGGCCATGATCCTGGACAAACAGAAAGTGTTCATCGGTTCGTTCAATTTCGACCCGCGTTCAGTGTTCTGGAACACTGAAGTCGGGGTGCTGGTCGACAGTCCCGAACTGGCCGGTTACGTGCGCCAACTGGCGCTTGAGGGCATGGCGCCGGCCATGAGTTACCAGGCCCGGCTGGAAAACGGCGAGGTCGTCTGGTTCACCGAGGACGACGGTCGCCAGCACGTCTTGCGCAAGGAGCCCGGTGGCAAATGGCGCAGCTTCAAGGCCTGGCTCAGCGACAAGATCGGCCTGGAGAAAATGCTCTGAGGGTGACGCGATCAAGCTGGAAGTCTTCTGAGGTGTTTGCATGCACTTGCATGACTCAGGCTTCTTGCCGTCAGCGGAGGGCACTGGTGCCCTTACTTTTGAGAGTGATGAATGAAACAGGGACAGGTTTTGCTGTTGGCTTTGTTGTTTGCGTTTTTGACAGGTTGCACGACTGCGCCACCCAAAGATCAAGGCAACCTCTGCAGTATTTACCTTGAGTATCCCGACTGGTACGAGGAGTCGCTCAAGATGCAGAGTGAATTCGGGACACCACTGCACGTGGCCATGGCGATCATGAAGCAGGAAAGCAGTTTCGTGGCTGACGCTTTGCCGCCACGTGACTACCTGCTCTGGGTGATCCCCTGGGGGCGAGTCAGCTCCGCGTACGGTTATGCGCAGGCGCAGGATCCGGTGTGGGGCGAATACAAGGGCGATACCGGCAACGGGGGGGCGCGTGACAGTTTCGACGACGCGATCATGTTTATCGGGTGGTACACCACGGGCACCCAGCGTCAGCTCGGAATCTCCAAGTGGGATACCTACAATCAGTACCTGGCGTATCACGAGGGGCGTGGGGGCTATAGCCGTAGTTCCTATCGCGCCAAACCGTGGCTGATGCAGGTTGCCCAGAAAGTGCAGAAGCAGTCGGAGATTTACAACGCCCAACTCAAGCAGTGTCGCCAGGCACTGGAAGATGATCGCGGTGGGTGGTTCTAGCGCGCCGGGTCTCCCTGATCTGGCTCCTGCCAATTAAGGCGCCGTAGTTCGATACGCAGAGACCCTGGCTGACGAAGCCTGTTCCCGCCAATGCGTTACGTCGCACGCTCATTTTCCCAGGTGCCCGTAGCCGCGGTGCGCTGTACGTAGTCGCTGAAGTCGCGCGCCGGCCGTCCCAATGCCCGCTGGACGCCATCGGTCACGACTGTGTTGCGGCCGTCGAGCACCGTGGTGAAAAGGTACAGCACCAGATCGATCAGCTCCGGGGGAAGGTGTTCCTGTTCCAGTGCCTGTCGATAGGCATCCGCGGGCACGGCCACGAACTCGATAGTGCGGTGTGTCGCACGGGCGATCTCGGTCACGGCTTGGGTAAAGGTCAGTGCACGGGGGCCGGTCAACTCATAGAGCTGGCGGGTGTGTCCGGGATGGGTCAGGGCCGCGACGGCACACTCGGCGATGTCCTCTGCATCGACAAAGGGCTCGGCGACATCACCGACGGGGAGTGCGAGTTCGCCTTGCACGATGGGCTCGAGAAAGTGCGCCTCGCTGAAGTTCTGGCAAAACCAGCTGGCCCGCAGAATCGTCCAGTCGATCCCGCTGTCCTGTACTACTTGCTCAGCCTGCTGCGCTTCGATTTCGCCGCGACCGGATAACAGCACCAGTTTGCGGACTCCGTTTTTCACCGCCAGGTCGGTGAACGCCTGGATGGTTTCAAGGGCGCCGGGCACGGCGAGATCGGGCTGGAAGGAAATGTAGACGGCATGCACATCCTGCATGACGGCATCCCAGGTTGATCGATCCTGCCAGTCGAAGGGGGGATTCGCATCGCGGGAACCGTGGCGAACGGGCAGGCCGGCCGCTTCCAGTCGTTGGGTGATTCGCCGTCCGGTCTTGCCGGTGGCGCCAAGGACCAGTGTGATGGGTTGAGCGGTTTGCATGGCGTTCATCTCCAACGGTTAATGTGAGTGATGCTCACGTTTAAAAGATGATAGATCCTCATGTTTTTCCGTCAAGCCATCAGATCGAACGGCCCGACGTGCGGGCATCTGTTGTTGGGTATGGGAATTGGCGATGCTAAGGTGAGTACATGTCACGTTATTGACCGGGAACTCACTCGTGCGCAAAAAGACCCCTGAAGCCTCCGAGCAGCCTGCTGCAGTCGCTGTTCGACGCAACCCCACGCAACAGCGCAGTCGCGAACGCCAGGAGCGGATTCTGGCAGCGGCGACTCGATTGATTGCGGACAAGGGCAGCGATCAACTGAAGATGAGTGAAATCGCCGAGCGCTCAGAGATCTCGATCGGTTCCCTTTATCAGTATTTTCCCGACAAGAGTTCCGTCATCCATACCCTGGCCGAACGCTACAACGCCGAGAGCCGTCGTTGCATCGCTGAGGCGATGGAGGCTGTCGAGGACGCCCAAGGCTTGCAGGCGGCCTATTCGCAGTTGCTCGATCTGTATTACGAGATCGTCATGGCGACTCCGGTGATGCGTGACATCTGGTCGGCCATGCAGGCCGACAAGCAGTTGTTGCAGTTGGAATTGGGCGAGAGCCGGGTGGCGGGGGCGTTGCTGGCCCGGGCGATGTTTCGCGTGTATCCCGACCTCGATGAGCGACAGGTTGAGGAGTCGGCGTTTTTGATCTGGCACCTGGGGGAGGCGACCATGCGCCTGGCAGTCACCTGTACGCCAGAGGAAGGGCGAGCACTGGTCGAGGCGTTCAAGCGTATGTCCCTGCGCGAGATCATGCAGCCGGTGCGCAAGGACCCCGGTCCGCAGTAAAGACCCGGCCGCTATCTGGCGTTCCAGCGACCACCGCCGGTTTCACAATCGATCCTGGCTTGAGCCAGG
Organism: Pseudomonas sp. S2_H10; assembly: GCF_054668285.1. Taxonomy (NCBI): domain Bacteria; kingdom Pseudomonadati; phylum Pseudomonadota; class Gammaproteobacteria; order Pseudomonadales; family Pseudomonadaceae; genus Pseudomonas; species Pseudomonas sp. S2_H10. The sequence goes on along the minus strand of NZ_CP162754.1, from coordinate 688,744 downwards.
TGTTCGGTATCGTAGTAGTAAGTGATGATTTGGGCGTTGTCGGGGATGTTGATCGATTTGCTGTTTTTGTCTTTGCTGATGGACCGTGGGTTGGCCAGGGCTTCTTGCGTCAAGGTGCCAAGGCAAGTGGCCCGATAGTGATCGGCGCACTGTCCGACATTGTTTTTGCTGGTGCTGAGCATGTCCTTGCTTTCGTTGCTGCAGGACCAGTTGATCGAATCCCCGGGCATGCCCTGGTACTCATAACAGGAATGGGTGTCGATCGCCGGGACCGAGTCGCTCTGGGAGCGGGTGACAACGTCGCAGCCCTGTGCAAATGCCCAGGCCGGGCTCAAGCAGGCAATGACGATGAAGGCTTTTGCGTTCATGGTTTTCCGCTCCGTTCGAGCCCTCGCGCAAGACAAGGGCCCATGGATTACGAAAATCTCTTTCAGCCTGATGCTAGACGAAGGGTTGGCCGGCAAACCCGCGAGGCAGGCGTTGCAAACCGGCCATCGCGGTCAGTCGCTCGGTCCAGGCTGAACGCCAGTTGATGGCGGTATGCACGGCTTTGGCCTTGCGTGCTGCGCGACGGGTGGCGTTGCGTTCGGCCTTGCGAGCCTCTTTGTAGGCGTCGGTGTTTCGGCAGCTTCTGCATTTCACGCGATTGAGTTCGCGGGTTGATACCAGGTTGTTGCCGTTGTGACCGCAGGCCAGGTGCCCGCTGACTTTGTAATGAGTGACCATTGGAACGTCTCCTCGCGACGTGTGAGCGGTTGACCCCACGCGAGCGGTGACGTTCGATTGGTTTTGGGCAACAAAAAATCCCGGCACCGGGCCGGGTCGTGCAAACAGGTGAAAGTCACTCAGGCAGGAGCGCACACGGAGACGTCGACGTCACCGCTCATGCGGCCGATCAGGCATATCCTCGCACTGCAAGTCCGTGGCGGATCATCTGAACCGGGGTAGAGGCCGGTCGACAGGTTGCAGAGACGACAGCGTGTGTCGGATCAGCGGTGTGTCCTTCTCGATGTCGTTCAGGCGATCACGAATTCTGAGGGCGGTGGGGTGTCCGCCTTGATGATCGACCCAGTCGGCGATTTCCTTGCAGGCTGCTGCCAGGCGGGCCTGACGGGAATCCAGCAAGGTGAGCAGGGTGGTGATGGACTCTTTTTCGGACATGGGAGACACCTCCGTTCAAGAAACCTGGTTGTGGCAGCAAAAAGCCCGCCAGGAGCGAGCTTTCTGCCGTTGGGGTCGCTGATCCTTCAGCCTTTCCAGTATAGACCCGTTAAAAAATGCTGGCATCCCGTCAACTTTGTCGGGCTGTCACTTGTGATTTGGCGTTCAACTGTTCGCAAACTCGCTGGGCGTCTTCTTCAGTGTCGAAGCCGTCTCCGATGTACCCTTCGGTGCGGGTATCGGAAATGCGATACCAGACCGCGGCATCCGGTGGCAGGTGGTCACTTTCACCCTCGCGACGGCCATGGATGATGATCTTGTTGCAACGCTTCACGACGAAAATGTCTTCCATGGCGTCTCCGCAGCGGATTCGTGTTCAGTTCAACTATAGAAGTCATTGCTGATCGTGCAAAAAAAAGGCTCCGCAGGCATTCCCGGGAAACACACAATCCCTGTGGGACCGCGTCAATCCCGGGACTCACCGATAACGCAATCCCTGTGGGAGCCGGCTTGCCGGCGATGGGCTCGGGTGCGCCGCGTTTTATCCTGGTTACACGCGTTATCGTTGACGACCATCGCCAGCAAGCCGGCTCCAAGGAACCGCGTACCGGTCGAAACACGCAATACCTGTGGGAGCCGGCTTGCCGGCGATGGGCTCGGGTGCGCCGCGTTTTGTCCTGGTTACAGGCGTTATCGTTGACGACCATCGCCAGCAAGCCGGCTCCTACAAGGAACCGCGTACCTGTCGAAACACGCAATACCTGTGGGAGCCGGCTTGCCGGCGATGGGCTCGGGTGCGCCGCGTTTTATCCTGGTTACACGCGTTATCGTTGACGACCATCGCCAGCAAGCCGGCTCCAAGGAACCGCGTACCGGTCGAAACACGCAATACCTGTGGGAGCCGGCTTGCCGGCGATGGGCTCGGGTGCGCCGCGTTTTGTCCTGGTTACAGGCGTTATCGTTGACGACCATCGCCAGCAAGCCGGCTCCTACAAGGAACCGCGTACCTGTCGAAACACGCAATACCTGTGGGAGCCGGCTTGCCGGCGATGGGCTCGGGTGCGCCGCGTTTTGTCCTGGTTACACGCGTTATCGTTGACGACCATCGCCAGCAAGCCTGCTCCTACAAGGGACCGCGTACCGGTCGAAACACGCAATACCTGTGGGAGCCGGCTTGCCGGCGATGGACTCGGGTGCGCCGCGTTTTGTCCTGGTTACACGCGTTATCGTTGACGACCATCGCTGGCAAGCCGGCTCCTACAAGGGACCGCGTACCGGTCGAAACACGCAATCCCTGTGGGAGCCGGCTTGCCGGCGATGGGCTCGGGTGCGCCGCGTTTTGTCCTGGTTACACGCGTTATCGTTGACGACCATCGCTGGCAAGCCGGCTCCTACAAGGGACCGCGTACCGGTCGAAACACGCAATCCCTGTGGGAGCCGGCTTGCCGGCGATGGGCTCGGGTGCGCCGCGTTTTATCCTGGTTATCCGCGTTATCGTTGACGACCATTGCTGCGGAAGTCCTCTCGAGGAAGATCGCCAGCCCGACCTCTTCGGCCGACAGTCCCTTGCGCGCTCTGGTCCTTGGCAGTTGAGCCAGGTCGCCCAGCAGGAAGCCATCGAGCACCGCCGGGTGGATGTAGCACTTGCGGCACACCGCCGGGGTGTTGCCCAACTGCCTGGCAACGTTCTTGACCATTTCCACCAGGTGCCGTCTGGCGTCCGTCTCAGGCTCCCACTGCAGCTTGCGCAATGTCGCCAGGGCCAGAACGCTGCCGGCCCAGGTGCGGTAATCCTTGGCCGTGAACTCTGCGCCGGTGAGCGTCTGCAAATAACCATTGATGTCGGATGAACTGACAGTGTGGCGGTCACCGTTTTCATCCAGATACTGAAACAGGTTCTGCCCGGGTATGTCCTGGCAGCGTTTGATGATTCGCGCGAGTCGCCGGTCTTTCACGGTGATCTGGTGTTCGACGCCACTTTTGCCGCGGAACTGGAACTGGATGGCACTGCCGTTGATCTCCACATGGCGGCTGCGCAAGGTTGTCAGGCCGTAGGAGCGGTTGTCCCGGGCATATTGGCTGTTGCCGATACGGATCAACGTCGAGTCGAGCAGGGTGATGACCGTGGCCATGACTTTGTCGCGACTGAATCCCGGAGCCGCCAGTACCGCCTCCAGTCGTTGGCGCAGTTTCGGCAAAATCAGGCCGAACTCACGCAGGCGCAGGTATTTGTCGGCGTCGCGCACCTCTCGCCAGCGCGGGTGATAGCGATATTGTTTGCGCCCCCTGGCATCCCGGCCAGTGGCCTGCAGGTGCCCACGTGGATCGGCGCAGATCCACACCTGGGTATAGGCGGGCGGCACCGCGAGTGCGTTGAGGCGCTTGATCTCGTCGGGGTCGGTGATGCGCTGACCCGCCGGGTCGAAGTAGGCGAATCTGCCGCGCAGTGTCCTGCGGCTGATGCCCGGCTGAGTATCATCGACATAATGCAGGTCAGGAGGCAGAACATCGGGCATGGCGATTGTCCCGGGCGATGGTCGTTACAGCCATTGACCGCGGCCCTTGGCAGTCGTGCCCGCGGATTTACGCGAGCACCGCGACCGCCTTGATTTGCGCCCAGAGTTGCTGGCCCGGGTGGACGTTGAGCTGATCGCGCGAATAACGCGTGATCCGCGCCAGCAGCGGCGTGCCGGCGGCGTCCAGGCGAATCAGCACATGGGCGGCGTTGTCGGCGTTCATTTCACTGACCACGGTGACTGGCAGGCGATTGAGAATGCTGCTCTGTTCAGTGCTGTGCAGGCTCAGGCTCACATCCCGCGCCTGAACCTTGCAGCGCAGTGCCTGGCCAGCCTCCATGGGCGTATGCGGCACACGAATGTTCAGGGCAGTGTCGGGCAGTTGCAGGCTCAGCAATTGATAGTCGGCGTCATAGGCGCTGACGCGGCCTTCGATCACCACGCCGGCGTCATCGCCCATCGCCAGCGGCAAGTCGAGGCGCGCCAGGGTCTGGCCGATCGGGCCGCTGGCCAGTGCCTTGCCGCTGCTGAGCAAGACGATATGGTCGGCCAGCCGCGCGACTTCATCCTGGGAATGGCTGACGTACAGCACCGGGATATCGAGCTCGTCGTGCAGGCGTTGCAGGTAGGGCAGGATTTCACTTTTGCGCTGGGCATCCAGCGCGGCCAGTGGCTCGTCCATCAACAACAGTTTCGGGCTGGTGAGCAGTGCGCGGGCCATGCCGACGCGCTGTCGCTCGCCGCCCGAGAGGTGTTGCGGGTGCCGGTCGAGCAAATGGCTGATGCCCAGCAACTCGGTGGCGTGGGCCATGTCGACCCGGCGCTGCGGCTTGGGGATGCGCTTGAAGCCGAACTCCAGGTTGGCCAGCACCGACAGATGAGGAAACAGGCTGGCTTCCTGGAACACGTAGCCCAGTGCGCGTTTGTGTGGCGCGACGAACACCTTGTTGTCGCTGTCTTGCCAGACTTCATCGTTGACCTGGATAAAGCCATGATCGGCTCGTTCCAGGCCGGCGATGCAGCGCAGGCAAGTGGTCTTGCCCGAGCCGGAATGACCGTAAAGCGCGGTGACGCCACGGCCCGGCAGTTGCAGGTCGACGTCCAGGGCGAAGCCCGGGTAGTCCAGTTTCAGGCGCATTTGAATCATCGATCAGCTCCAGCCCGCTTTGGTTTTACGGCTGGAATACAGCGCCAGCAGGACGACAAACGAGAACACCAGCATCGCCCCGGCCAGCCAATGGGCCTGGGCGTACTCCATGGCTTCGACGTGATCGTAGATCTGCACAGAGACCACGCGGGTCTTCTCGGGAATGTTGCCGCCGATCATCAGCACCACCCCGAACTCGCCGACGGTGTGGGCGAATCCGAGTATGGCGGCGGTAATGAAACCTGGGCGGGCGAGGGGCAGCGTGACGCTGAAGAACGTGTCCCAGGGATTGGCCCGCAAGGTTGCGGCCACTTCGAGCGGGCGCGTGCCGATCGCGGAAAAAGCGTTTTGCAGCGGCTGCACCACAAACGGCATCGAATACAACACCGAACCGATCACCAGCCCCGCGAAACTGAAAGTGAGGGTGCCAAGGCCGAGTGACTGGGTGAACTGGCCAACGAACCCGTGAGGGCCGAGCGCCAGTAACAGATAAAAACCAATCACCGTCGGTGGCAGCACCAGGGGCAGGGCGACTATCGCCCCGACCGGGCCGCGCAACCAGGAGCGGGTGCGCGACAGCCATAACGCAATCGGAGTGCCGACAATCAGCAGGATGACGGTCGTCAGGGACGCCAGTTTCAGGGTCAGCCAGATGGCGGAAAAATCGGCACTCGATAGCGACATTTAGATTTCGTAACCGTAGGACTTGATGACAGCGGCCGCTTTCGGGCCCTTGAGGTAGTCAACCAATGCCTTGGCGGCCGGGTTGTCCTTGCCCTTGTTGAGAATCACCGCGTCCTGTTTGATCGGGTCGTGCAGGCTGGCGGGAACGATCCAGGCCGAGCCACTGGTGATCTTGCCGTCCTTGTAGATCTGCGACAGCGCGACAAAACCCAGCTCGGCGTTGCCGGTGGAGACGAACTGATAGGCCTGGGTGATGTTCTGGCCTTCAACGATCTTGTCCTTGACCTTGTCGGTCAGACCTTCCTTGGCCAACACCTGGGTTGCCGCCAGGCCATAAGGCGCAGCTTTCGGGTTAGCGATGGAGAGGTGCTGGTATTCGTTCTTCTTCAGCACGTCGCCCTTGGCATCGACGTAGCCTTCCTTGGCCGACCACAGCGCCAGGGTGCCGACGGCGTAGGTGAAGCGCGAACCCTTGACGGTGTCGCCTTCGGCCTCAAGTTTTTTCGGGGTGCTGTCGTCTGCCGAGAGGAACACTTCGAACGGCGCGCCGTTCTTGATCTGGGTGTAGAACTGGCCGGTGGCGCCAAAGGCGGTCACCAGTTTATGCCCGGTGTCCTTTTCGAAGTCCGCTGCAATCGCCTGGATCGGCGCGGTGAAGTTGGCGGCGACAGCCACCTGGACTTCGTCCGCCTGGGCTGAGCCGAAGGCGAACACGGCGAGAAGGCTCGCCAGGCAGGTAGGGGCAAAACGTGAGGCACGAATGGTCATGAAACGGCTCCGTTAAAGGCAATTGCGACAGGGGTGAATCGTTATGTAGTTAAATATATAGCGAATTGCCTTTGAACGGAATGTGTTGCGGTGGAATTGTATACAATTTTAATGCAAGTTTGCTCCTCAGGGACGCCGTAGCAGTCTCGCCATCCCTTCTTCCGCCAGTTGGCGAGTCAGTGCCTCGGTGCTCAGTTCGACGGCCAGGGTAAAGGCCTGGCCGGCCCAGAGGTTGCTGAAGTCCGCTTCTCCCTTGGCCCGCAGAGGCATCAATGCGCCACCGGCAAGGGGGAAGGCCGGAGCCTTGGCGCTCATCGGCCCCAGTTCACGCATCAGCCGATTGAGGATGCCCCGGGCCGGGCGACCGGTGAACAGATTGGTGACAGCCGTCTCGCTTTCCCTGGCGGTGCGCAAGGCTTTGTGGTGAGACGGGCTGACCTTGGCCTCCGGCGTGAACAGGTAGGCGGTACCGACCTGCACCGCCGAAGCGCCGAGCATGAAGGCGGCGGCGACACCTCGTGCATCAGCGATGCCGCCAGCGGCAATCACCGGCACTTTCACCGCATCGACGACTTGTGGCACCAGGGCAAACGTTCCGACCTGGCTGCTCAGGTCATCGCTGAGAAACATGCCGCGATGGCCGCCGGCCTCGTAGCCCATGGCAATGATCGCATCGCAGCCATGCTGCTCCAGCCACACCGCTTCTGCGACGGTGGTGGCCGAGGACAACACTTTCGCACCAGTGGCCTTGACCCGGTCGAGCAGGGATTTTTCCGGCAGGCCAAAGTGAAAGCTCACCACTTCAGGGCGAAACTCTTCGACCACCGCACAGGCCGCGTCATCGAACGGCGCCCGGTTGGACACCGGTGTTGGCGCATCGAAGTCGACGCCGAGTTCCTGGTAGTAGGGTTGCAGCAGGTTTTTCCAGTCCTGCGCGCGTTGTTCATCGGCGGCAGGCGTTTGATGGCAGAAGAAATTGACGTTGATCGGGCCACGGGTGTGTTGGCGGATGGTTTTCAGCTCTTCGCGCAGTTGATCGGTGCTGAGCATCGCCGCAGGCATCGAGCCCAGGCCGCCGGCATTGCAGGCTGCAATCACCATGGACGAGTTTGTGGCACCGGCCATCGGCCCCTGAATGATCGGCAGTTCGATCCCGAGCAGGTCAAGAATGCGGGTATCTGGCCATTGGTTCATGTGCTGTGTTCTCCGACGTGGAAGCAGGGCAGGGACGGTAGAACAGGATTTGTAACGCAACGACTGGCGCAAGGCCAGTCGTCATTTCAGCGTGCAAGGCTTTTTTCAGCGTCGGTGGAAGCCACCACCGCCACCCCCGAAGGAGTGGTTCATGAAGCGGGACGAGTCGTGAAAACTGTTGAAGCGATCATTGCCGAAGGAACGGGCATCGTTCTCTCGGTTGAGGTTCTGGATCTGGGCCGTGTTGGCCGAATCGAGACGGGTTGCACCGCCCTGGACCATCGATTGCCAGCCGCTATCGGTTTTCTTGTAGACGTTGCCGTCATGGCCGGCGTAGACATTGTCGCCGACATGCGCGACGCCGCCGTTGCGATCATGGATACCGCCATACTGAGTGGTGTTGCCGGAATTGGGGTTGTAGACGGCACCGCGATTGGCCGTGACCTGGGTGCCGGTGCGCACGTTGCCGGCAGTCACATGCTGGCCGGCAATGGCGCCGCCCTCGGGACCGACGGCCACACCGCTGCGGCCAGCGGCATAATTGCCGTTATAGACGTTGTGAACCGCGCCGCGCTGGCCTGCCGCGGCGATGCCGGTGCGCGAGTTGTAGGAGGCGCCGACCTGGCCGGCCCAGCGATTGCCGGTCCAGGCGTTGTAACCACTGCCGTAGCGGCTGACCGAAGCCCGGTCGCCCCACTGGCGGTAGATGTTGCCGGTCGTGCCGGCCCAGCCACCGGGGCCCCAGGCAACGGCGCCGCCGTGATAACCGTAGGCAACGCCACCCCAAGGCATTGGCGCCGGGTACAGGTGCGGCCCCCAGGCATAACCCCAGCCGTAATTGCCCCACCACGGATAAGCGCCCCAACCCCAACCCATCGCGACCGTACTGCCGCCCCAGCTCCAGCCGAAACCGAAGCCGAACGTCCAGCCCGTCCAGGGGGTGTAGCGCATCGCCACGCCGAAACCATAGGTCACCGGCGGTCCGTACCAGACGCTGCCCACCCACGGGGTATACGGATAACCGGTGCCATACACGACCACACCGCTGACCGGGTCCAGCGTCGAGCCCTGATACCCCGGCGTATAACCGACGACGACGGTATCGCCGCTGGATTCGTAGACTTTCACGTAAGTGACGTAGTGCAGCGGTGAACTGGGCGGAATCGAATAAATGACGGCCGGCACCGAAGAGGCGACGGTCCACGGGCCTTGCACTGAAGTCGCGACGAACCAGATGCCGTTCTCCACCGCGTACCAGCTTTGTGCATCGACCATGATGATCGGCATCGGGCTGTTGATCACGTATTGCAGGGGCGTGCCGTTGATGGCCTTGAGTTGTGGCTGGCCGTCAATCGGCGGCTTGCTCATTTTTACCTGGCTTTTGTTGATCGCCGAAGTCTGCGGAATGGTCGCTGCGATGGCGGCCTCCTTGGCTTGCGGCGTGCCGGCCACCGAGGCCTTGACGTTTTCCTTGGGGCTGTCGTCGGGGATGTTGGCGAAGTCCGCGGGCAGTTTGTCCGCGCCGACAAAGCTCCAGGGGCCTTTCATGTCACTGGCGCGGAACCAGCGCCCGGAGATCAGCACGTAGCTGTCCTGGTCACCGATCTCCTTGAAGATATGCCCGGTGGTGTTGGTCACATAAAGCAGTTTGGTGTTCTGGATCGGCTGCCACTGGGGCGCGCCGTCCGTGACGATCAGTTCGGTCGGCACCGTGGCGATGTAGATCTGCGGAACCGGCGGCTTGGCCAGGGTCGGTATCTTGTCCTTCGGATCGCTCTGGCCCGTCAGCAGGTCGACCTGGCGACTCTGGATCGCGGTTTTCCTGGCCTTTTCCAGCTCGGCGGACGGCGAGGGCAGCGGCGCATACTGGCCGCCCAGGTTGTCCGCCACCATCCAGCCATCGAACACGTGCAGGTAATGCTTGCCCTGTGCGTCCTTGAGCAGCAGCGGCCGGGTGTTGATCACCCGTTGCAGGGCGGTGCCATCAACGGGGCGATAGGCCGGCTCGCCATCGATGTACACCAGCAGCGCCGGCACCTCGGACGAAATGATGGTCGGCGCGGTATTGTCCAGCGGCTCACTGTTGGACTTCTGCTCGGCGGCGAGGACGCCGAGTGCAGCTTCTAGCTGGTCGAGGGAAATGGTTTTGGTGCGGTTCTCGGCGTCTTTCTTCACTGCCGCGACCCAGCTGTCGGCCTTGGTCGCGCTCTCGGGGAAGTCGGCCTTGGTGATGGTGTACTGGTCGAGCGCCACCCAGCGCGTGGCCTTGTCGACCAGGGTGTGGGCACTGAACTGCACGATGCCGTAGGTGGATTTGCCATCGGTGCCCGTGGCCTCCACGGCCGCCCGCGCGTTCAGGGTGTAACCGTCCCAGCTGTCCAGTTGTGGTTGGTAGATGGTCAATTTGGTATCGCCGGCCGCCAGCACCTGTGGCCAGCTGGGGGCCGCCGGTGCTTCATTCGCGGGGGGTTGGGCGGGGGCCGCCTGCGTACCGCTGAGCGGAACCAGGCAGAGCATCAGTAAAACGGTGAATAAACGCAGTTGAGGCATTGTCAGCTCCATCGACAAGTCAGGTTCTTGCGGCATTTCAGGGTTGCGAAAAAGCATAGCCGCCGTCAATCAAAACGCCCGGCGGTTTTCCGGATTGGCTTAAAGTCGGGTACGGCAATCGGTTGCCATGTGTTATTTCATTTGCACCACAACCAGACTGATTCCATTGAGAGGCCGTAATGTTCAAAGGTATTTTGATCGATAAAGACGACAGCGGTTACCGGGCCACGCTGCAGGAGATCCAGGACGATCAGTTACCCGAGGGCGATGTCACGGTGCGTGTGGCCTACAGCACGCTGAACTTCAAGGATGGCCTGGCGATCACCGGCAGCAGCCCGGTGGTGCGCAAATTCCCGATGGTGCCGGGCATCGACCTGGCCGGGGTCGTCGAGGCCAGCGGGCATCCGGACTATAAAACCGGTGATCAGGTCCTGCTCAATGGCTGGGGTGTGGGTGAAGGTCATTGGGGCGGCCTGGCGCAGAAGGCCCGCTTGAACGGTGACTGGTTGATCCCGCTGCCCAAGGCATTTACCGCTGCCCAGGCGATGGCCATCGGCACGGCAGGCTACACGGCCATGCTGTGCATCCTGGCCCTTGAGCACAATGGTGTGACGCCCGAGCAAGGCGAAGTCCTGGTAACCGGCGCCAACGGCGGCGTCGGCAGTTTCGCCATTGCGTTGCTCAGCAAGCTCGGCTACCGGGTGGTTGCCTCCACCGGCCGGACCTCGGAGCACGATTACCTCAAGCAACTGGGCGCCGGCGAAATCATCGACCGCGCCACCTTGTCCGAGCCAGGCAAGCCATTGGCCAAGGAGCGCTGGGCGGCCGTCATCGACTCGGTCGGCAGTCACACCCTGGCCAATGCCTGCGCCAGCACCAAGGCCAATGGCACCGTCGCGGCCTGCGGCCTGGCCCAGGGCATGGACTTTCCGGCCTCCGTTGCGCCGTTCATCTTGCGCGGCGTGACCCTGGCCGGCATCAACAGCGTGACCCAGCCCAAAGCCAAGCGCGTGCAAGCCTGGGATCGCCTGGCCAGGGATCTGGACTTCAATCTGTTGCCACTGATCAGTCACGAGATCGGCTTGAGCGAAGCCATCGAAGCCGCGCCGCGCTTGCTCGCCGGGCAGTTGCGCGGGCGCGTGGTGGTGGATGTGAATCGCTGATCAGCGCGACTCGCGCTCCAGCAACTGGCGTTTGCGCTCGACTCCCCAGCGATAGCCCGACAGATTGCCATCGCTGCGCACCACGCGATGGCACGGGATCGCCACGGCCAGGCTGTTCGCGCCGCAGGCTTGGGCCACGGCGCGAACGGCTTTTGGTTGACCGATGCGCTGGGCGACATCGGCGTAGCTGGCAGTGCTGCCCGCCGGAATCTCGCGCAGGGCTTGCCAGACACGCTCCTGAAACGCCGTGCCGCGTACGTCCAGCGGCAAGTCAAGGCCAATGGACGGCGCCTCGATGAAGCCGACGACCCCGGCAATCAACTGCTCGAACTCATGATCGGCACCTATCAGGTTGGCGCGCCGGAACTTGTCTTGCAGATCGCAGACCAGTTGATGCGGGTCATCGCCCAGCAGGATCGCACAGACCCCGCGCTCACTTTGCGCCACCAGTATCGCGCCCAGCGAACACTGGCCGACGGCAAAACGAATGTCGTTGTTTTGACCGGCGGCACGGTAGTCCCCGGGTTTCATGCCAAGCAGTTGGTCTGCCGCTTCATAAAATCGGCTGTTGGAGTTGAAGCCGGCGTCATACAGGGCATCGGTGACCGAGCCGCCGTCCGTCAGGCGCTCGCGCACCTTGCGTGAGCGATGTGCGTCGGCGTAGCCCTTGGGCGTCAAGCCGGTGACGGCTTTGAACACGCGATGAAAGTGAAAGCTGCTAAGTCCCGCCGCTTCGGCCAGTTCGCCCAGGGTGGGCAGGGTTTCGGCGCTTTCGATCTGGCGGCAGGCAGCGGCCACGGTGGCGGCATGCTGCACGGCGACTTCGCTCTGATCTTTCGCCGCACGCTTGCTCGCGCGATAGCCCGCGGCCTGGGCCTGTTCGGCGCTGTCGAAAAATTCGACATTCTGTGGTTTGGGCAGGCGCGCCAGGCTGCTGGGGTTGCAGTAGATGCCGGTGGTTTTCACGGCATACACAAATTGCCCGTCAGCCTTGGAGTCGCGGGCGACCACGGCGGCCCAGCGCGGATCGTTTTCGATGGTGATCTTGGTCGATTGGCGAGTCATGGCGTCATGTCCTTCGAGGAGTTGCCTGCACAATAACCATGGGGCAATTGCCACACACTCCGGCGCTTGCGGTCAAATTCGCAGTCTTCAACCGGCGGTGCGAAACGTGAAGTTGATGCGTTGCTCGCCCAGTTTCGGATGATGACCGTCCTTGATCGGCAACACGCCGTGATAGCGCAGGCGATCCACGCCGCCCCAGACCACGATGTCGCCATGCAGCAGGGGAACGCGTTGGCTTTTGTCGCTGCGCGCAAAGCCGCCGAACAGGAACATCGCCGGCAAGCCCAGCGAAACCGAAACGATGGGGGCTGCGTAGCAATGCTCGTCCTTGTCCTGATGCAGGGACATTTTTGCCCCGGGGATGTAGCGGTTGATCAGGCAGGAGTCTGGCACAAAGTCGCTGAAACCCGCGGCCTGCGCCGCCGCTTGTGCCAATTGGAAAAACACCTCGGGCATCAAGGGCCAGGGCTGGCCGGTCTGCGGGTCGTGGCGAGTGTAGCGATAGCCGCTGCGGTCAGTGGTCCAGCCGAAGGTGCCACAACTGCTCAGCGCGACCGACATGGTAAAGCCGCCGGGCGTGACCATCTGTCGAAACGGCGCGGCCGCCAGCACCGCCTCCAGCGCGGGCAACACACGCTCAAGCCAGGGCAGGGCGAAGCCTCTGAGCACGTAGGATTGTTCGCCGATCTGCTCGCGTCTCGGCTGCTGCTCGGGCTCGGCATCGGCAAACAGATCGAAAGTCAGTGGGTTCATGGGTCATGACGCATCGTGAAAGATGATTCCAAGAGTATGCCGTTTGCCGCTGTGCAGGCGACTGACGCCGTGACGCAGGGTCACGCGGTAGAAACCGCGAGTCCCTTTGACCGGCCGCTGGTTGACGGCAAATATCAGCCCGTCACCTTTGTTCAGAACGATGACCATCGGGCGCGACTGCATTCGCGGGCGCTGTTCGGTCATGACAAATTCACCGCCGGTGAAATCTTGCTCGGGGTCTGAAAGCAAAATCGCCACCTGCAGTGGGAAAACGTGCTCACCGTACAGATCCTGATGCAGGCAGTTGTAGTCCTGCGCTCCATATTGCAGCAACAAGGGGGTCGGACGGTTCTGACCAGCGGCATGACAGCGTGCGAGGAAGGCGTGGTGAGTTTCAGGAAAACGCTCCGGCACACCCATCTGTTCATGCCAGCGATTGGCGATGGGCAGCAGGCGCGGGTAGAGCGCGCTGCGCAAGCGGGTCACCAGGTCAGGCAACGGGTAGCTGAAATACTTGTACTCGCCGCGACCGAACCCGTGGCGAGCCATCACCACATGCGAGCGAAAGGGTTCGGTCCGGGGGTACAGGGCGCTGACCTGCTCACAAGCCTTGTGGCTCAACAGTGACGGGATGACGGCGTAACCGTCCTGATCAAGTTGCTGTTCCAGTCGGGGCCAGTCCAGCCTGTCCAGATATTGCTCGCTCATTGCCGGGCCTCTTGTGGGGGAGGTGGCCAGTCTGGATCAGATGAATGCAGCAGGCACTCCGGCGCTTGCGGTCGAACTGCGAGGGGGAGTCGACGTCCATGTCGCTCCGGATCGCGTTACAGCGCTTTGCTGACGCTGATTTCGCTGATGACGTCGTCCTGGCCGTGAATGGCATCCAGCGCCGCCCTGGCTTCTTCCGGGGTGCCGTTTTCAAGCTGGGCGAACTCGAAGCGGCGCTCACCGTTGAGTTTGTATTTGATGACGTACTTGGTCGTTTGGGCCACGGTTGTATCTGCCTGTCGTGTGTTTCGGGTTCGCGGATCAGCTGAGTTTCGTGCTGGAACGGCGAATGATTTTGATCGAGTGAGTCAGGGTGGGCTTGCGCGTCACGCTGATGGCGCGGCGGTTGACGGTGTCGATCGTGATGTTCCAGAAACCGGTGCTCGGGGCCGTGATGCGGGCCGGAAACGTGTCGAATGCTCCGCCGTGATAGGTGTGACGGCCGCCATTCTTGAAGCTGCGGAAGTTGGCGTCGTTCATCAAGCGGATGTTGCACATTTGAGAGCATTGAATGACGACGATGTCGTCTTCGTTGAGGTGCTCGCGCTGATGGATATATTTCATGAGGCGCCTCCAGAAGGGCTTTTTCTACTAAATCAAAACGATAGCTTGGGCGATTGGCGCAGTTTATCAGCCCGGGGGCCTTATTATCCGGCCACTTTGACAATTAAAGAACGCTAATTTCACGTTTGATGAGCGATAAAGCAGATTGCCTCGGAGAAAAAACGCATCTGCGTTGTCCGAGCGTCTTTATCGGAGGTTTTGTATGAAGTGGGGTTTGTGGGTTGTTTCGCTGGCGGTGTCGCTCGGCGGTTGTGCGAACGTCTCTGATATCAATGAGTCGTTGCCAACCATGAGCGTGATTTCTGGCAAGAAGCCCCATGAGTATGCGCAATGCCTCAGCGAAAAACTGGCCGACAGTCGTGGCGCCTTGCAAATCGAGCCGCACAAGGACGGCTTGCGCGTGATCGTTCCGCTCAAGTTGTCCATGGGGCCGTCTGCCGTATTCGACATCGAGGATCGCTCGGGTGGCAGCAGCATCAAGCTGCACGAGAGCATGTCCAATGTCCCTGTGCGTCCCAAGGATGTACAGAAAGCCGCTACCGAGTGCATTTCCGGCTGATAAACTGGCGACCCACAGCACCGATGCCGTCAAAGCCTGGCTTTGGCGGCATTGTCATTTCTGGAGTCGACTATGAAGCGAGAGCAGGTCCGGGAGCGCCATGCAGAGGGACATATCTCTGCCACCCATGTGATTCAGAATCCGGCGGACCGCGGCGAGTGGATCGTTTTTTTCAAGAAAAGCGCCGGGCGCAGCTATTTCCTGGTGGACGACAATGATGAAGTCGAGTCCTTCGACAAGCTCGACGAGCTGATCGAAACGCTGCGCGGACTCGGGATCAAGTTCGCCGAAATACATCTGTAGCGTCGGGCGCCTTATTTGCAGACCACCACGACGTTGCGGTTCTTGTAATTGCCAATGTCGGCGCCGAGGGTCTTTTCACTCTCCTTGAGCGAGGGGGTGCCGTCGGTGCCGACAATCCGGTAGCCGGTCCCAGCACAGGAGGCATCGGCCTTTTCGTAGCAGGCCGCCCAGGAATTCGCCTCTCCCGAGCAATCGATCGTCAAGCCCTGTTCGCCATTGCCCAGGTAGGTTTGTTCCGACGTTGCGCAGCCGCTCAGGGCCAATACCGCCAGCAAAGGCAAAATCTTTTTCATGGTTTGATCATCGTCAGTGGGAAGGGCTAAGGCTGAGACAGCGGCGGATTGAAAAGGTTATAGCCAAAGGCCACTTCTTTTCGTCATTCACCGGGAAACACCGATAACGCAATACTGTAGGAGCCGGCTTTTCGGCGATGGACTCAAGTGCGCCGCGTTTGTCCGGTTTATACGCGTCATCGTTGACGACCATCGCCAGCAAGCTGGCTCCTACAAGGACCGTGTCCGAATCGAATCCGCACTCATGAAAAAAGCCCTGTGCAATGACAGGGCTTTGGGGGGGGGCGTCGGTCAGTTCTTGTCCTTGCCGCGTCGCTTGGGTTCCGGGTGCTCCAGCTCAAGCACCGAAGCCACTTCGATTGCCAGGGCTTCGGTCGGGAAAGGTCCGGCGATATTTTCACCGGCGACACTGGCCACCCACCATTGGCCATCTTTCGCCTTGTTGATCAGGAATCCATTGACGCTTTTTGCTTCCGACATCTATTTGCCTCGTTGTCTGGTTCAATCGCGCCATGATACCGGCAAACGCACGCAACGGGTGCGGATGGGCGTAGGGTAGGTCGATCCGCGCCTGTGAAATCGTGCAATTACGCAGGTTTCTGCTATGCCTAACAGGTTGCGAAGTGACCTGCGCACGTACGCAGGGAACTATCGGCAAGAATATTTCTCTATGTTGACATCGGTTAGCCAGCGCGGGGCATTGTAAGGTGCACGCCGCCTGATTAGACTGCGCCGAAACTCGTACACACAGCCCTTTCAAGGACTTATATGATCAAGAAATGCTTGTTCCCAGCAGCCGGTTACGGTACTCGCTTCCTGCCAGCGACTAAAGCCATGCCCAAAGAAATGCTGCCGGTGGTGAACAAGCCACTGATCCAGTACGGCGTCGAAGAAGCACTGGATGCCGGCTTGAACGAAATTTCCATCGTCACCGGTCGCGGCAAGCGCGCCCTGGAAGACCATTTCGACATCAGCTACGAGCTGGAAAACCAGATCAAGGGCACCGACAAGGAAAAATACCTGGTCGGCATCCGTCGCCTGCTGGACGAGTGCTCGTTCTCCTACACTCGCCAGACTGAAATGAAAGGTCTGGGTCACGCGATCCTGACTGGTCGTCCGCTGATCGGCGACGAACCGTTCGCCGTGGTGTTGGCGGATGACCTGTGCGTCAACCTGGAAGGTGACGGCGTACTCAAGCAGATGGTCAAGCTGTACAAGCAGTATCGCTGCACCATCGTCGCGATCATGGAAGTCGACCCGCAAGAAACCAGCAAGTACGGCGTAATTGCCGGCGACCTGATCGGAGACGACCTGTACCGCGTGCGCAACATGGTCGAGAAGCCAAAACCGGAAGATGCCCCGTCGAACCTGGCGATCATCGGTCGTTACATCATGACGCCGGACATCTTCAGCCTGATCGAACAAACCGAGCCAGGCAAAGGCGGCGAGATCCAGATCACTGACGCCCTGATGAAACAGGCGCAGGACGGTTGCGTGATTGCCTACAAGTTCAAGGGCAAGCGTTTCGACTGCGGTGGCGCCGAAGGCTACATCGACGCGACCAATTTCTGCTTCGAGAACTTCTACAAGACGGGTAAGGCTTACTGATAGCCGGTGACCTGACTGTATTGAAAAGCCACCTTCGGGTGGCTTTTTCATTTTCAGGCCCCATATCGACAGCAGCGCTTGCCCCACAAATGTCTGCGGGTATGCTGTTGGCCTGCCGAGGAGATTGAAAATGGCCTACGATTTTGACCTTTATGTGATTGGTGCCGGTTCCGGTGGTGTGCGGGCTGCTCGATTTGCCGCCGGGTTCGGCGCGAAAGTGGCGGTGGCCGAGAGCCGCTACCTGGGCGGTACCTGTGTGAACGTTGGCTGCGTGCCGAAAAAATTGCTGGTCTACGGTGCGCATTTTGCCGAGGACTTCGAGCAGGCCTCCGGTTTTGGCTGGAGCCTGGATGAGGCGCAGTTCGACTGGGCGACGCTGATCGCCAACAAGGACCGCGAGATCAATCGCCTCAATGGCATTTATCGCAACCTGCTGGTCAACAGTGGCGTGACCTTGCATGAAGGTCACGCCAGCATCGTCGATCCACATACGATCGAGATCAATGGTGAGCGCCATACCGCCAAAAATATTCTCATCGCCACCGGCGGCTGGCCGCAGATTCCGGAAATCCCGGGGCACGAGCATGCCATCAGCTCCAACCAGGCGTTCTTCCTTAAAGAGCTGCCCAAGCGGGTATTGGTGGTGGGCGGTGGCTACATTGCCGTCGAATTTGCCGGGATCTTCCATGGCCTGGGCGCACAGACCACGCTGCTGTATCGCGGCGAGCTGTTCCTGCGTGGCTTTGACGGTTCGGTGCGCAAACACTTGCAGGAAGAGTTGACCAAGCGTGGCATGGACCTGCAGTTCAACGCGGACATCGAGCGCATCGACAAGCAGGCCGATGGCAGCCTCAAAGTCACGCTCAAGGATGGTCGCCAACTGGAAGCCGATTGCGTGTTTTATGCCACGGGGCGTCGTCCGATGCTGGACAACCTCGGGCTGGAAAACACCGGGGTCAAACTCGACAAGAAAGGTTTTGTCGAGGTCGATGAGCTGTATCAGACCGCCGAGCCGTCGATCCTTGCGCTGGGCGATGTGATCGGCCGCGTTCAACTGACCCCGGTTGCCCTGGCTGAAGGCATGGCGGTGGCACGACGCCTGTTCAAGCCGGAGCAGTATCGCCCGGTGGACTACAAGATGATCCCGACGGCGGTGTTCAGCCTGCCAAACATCGGCACCGTCGGTTTGACCGAGGAAGAGGCCCGCGAAGCCGGCCACGAGGTGGAGATCTTCGAAAGCCGGTTCCGGCCGATGAAGCTGACCCTGACTGAATGCCAGGAGCGCACGCTGATGAAGCTGGTGGTGGACGCCAAGACCGAGAAGGTCTTGGGTTGCCACATGGTCGGCCCGGACGCCGGTGAAATCGTCCAGGGCCTGGCGATTGCCTTGAAGGCCGGCGCCACCAAGCGGCACTTCGACGAAACCATCGGCGTGCACCCGACGGCCGCCGAAGAGTTTGTCACCATGCGTACGCCGGTCGCCGGTTAATCGTCCTTCGCTGCGTCTGCCGCTGCCGCCATGGTCGCGGCCAGACGCAAGCGGTCTTCCAGATCCGTGCGGGTCTTGGCCAATTCAATTTCCAGTGACTTGTTGAGCTGCGACTGCTCATCGACGTTCTGTTTGAGTGCCTGGCTTTCCAGCAGGGCGACGCGCAGGCGTTCCTGGAGGAGGGTGCGTTCGCTGTCAACGCGGGTGGCCTGTTCCAGCAACTGATCCTGGCGGCTATTGCTTTGCTTTAGCTGCTCTTGCAGCAGGCTCAGCTCACGCAGCGTGCCGCGGTTTTCGGTCAGCAAGCGTTCGTTGTCGCGGTGCAGCTGGGTGACTTCATCCTGACGAACCAGCGCGCTTTGTTGTGCCTGGCGCAGTTCCATCTGCAGTTGTTGCACCTGGCCTTCATGGCGACTGATTTCCTGTTCGCGCTGTTCCTTGACCGCATTGCGGTAGTGCTCCAGCGCATCGCGAGTGTGCAGGTGCTTTTCTTCAAGGGAGCGGATCTGCTCGTCCTTGTCTTTCAAACGCAATTCAAAATCCGCCAGTGCCTGGTTCAACCCGGCGTTGCGGGTTTGCTCCGTTTGCAGCATGGCGTGGGTTTCTTGCAGGGCCTCGGACTCCTGAGTCAGCGCCAGGCTCTGGAATTCGTATTGCTCGTGCAGTTCGCTGTTGGCCTCTTGCGCTTCACTGAGCTGGTTTTCCAGGGTTTTGCGCTGTTCCTCGTACTGCGTGCGCGCCTGTTCGATAGGTTCCTGCGCTTGCTCCTTGAGTCTTTGCGCGAGCCGCGCCACCAGCGCCATCAGTTCGTCGTCGATCGGCTCCGTCGGTGCCTCGACCGGTTCGACCTTGTCATCCAGCTCTTTGAGATAGCGATGAATCGTGGTTTTCGAACCGGTATTGCCCATCTCGATCCGTACGGCATCGATGCTGGGGTTTTCGCCGCGAGCGAGGATCGCCAATCGGGCGGCTTGCACCACCGCTTTATTTACACCGCCGCGTGCCATGAGATCTCCCGGGTTTTGTTGATGTGGTACGTACCACGTAAATACACATTGTACCATTCAATCGAAAAAGTTAAATGTTGAGTGTGTCTGACACGGGATATACTGGTATTACCCCGTGTGATACACCGAATACCGCTTTTTGACCCGTCAACGCGGTATGAATTCAAGAGCTGACCCCATGACCGAGCTGGATCGTTACCTGCAAGCTGCGACGCGCGACAACACCCGTCGCAGCTATCGCGCGGCCATCGAACACTTTGAGGTGACATGGGGCGGTTTTCTGCCGGCCACCAGCGACAGCGTGGCGCGCTATCTGGTGGCCCATGCCGGGGTGTTGTCGATCAACACGCTGAAACTGCGTTTGTCGGCATTGGCGCAGTGGCACAACAGCCAGGGTTTTGCCGATCCGACCAAGGCGCCGGTGGTGCGCAAGGTGTTCAAGGGCATTCGCGCGCTGCATCCAGCCCGGGAGAAACAGGCGGAACCCTTGCAGCTGCAACATCTGGAGCAGGTAGTCAGTTGTCTGGAGCTGGAGGTGCAAACCGCCAGGGCCGAAGGCGACCGGCCGGGTTTGCTGCGGGCCAGGCGCGACATGGCGTTGATCCTGCTGGGCTTCTGGCGTGGCTTTCGCAGTGATGAGCTGTGCCGGCTGCAGGTTGAGCATGTGCAGGCCAGCGCCGGTTCCGGCATCAGTCTCTATTTGCCACGCAGCAAAAGTGATCGCGACAACCTCGGCAAGACGTATCAAACCCCGGCGTTGCAACGCTTGTGTCCGGTGCAGGCTTACATCGACTGGATTTCCGAGGCGGCACTGGTGCGCGGACCGGTGTTCCGTGCCGTCGACCGCTGGGGGCATCTGGGCGAGGAGGGGTTGCACGCCAATAGCGTGATTCCTTTATTGCGTCAGGCCTTGGAGCGCGCCGGTATAGCCGCCGAGCTCTATACCAGTCATTCCTTGCGTCGTGGGTTTGCGAGCTGGGCGCATCAGAGTGGCTGGGATTTGAAGTCGCTGATGAGCTATGTGGGCTGGAAGGACATGAAGTCGGCCATGCGTTACATCGAGGCCAGTCCGTTCCTCGGCATGGCGCGCATCACGCAAAGGCCGGTGGAATCCTAGATACCTTTTTCTTCTATTAATACAGCTGGCTAATAGCGAAAGCCAATCAGCAGCATCAGGTTTGCCAATGAGCCTTCCGTTCGTCGAGTCGGTAAAGTTCTCTCCATCAACTTCCTAACCCCTGACGGAGAGTCAACGATGCCTATCATCAACAGCCAAGTTAAACCGTTCAAAGCTGACGCATTCAAAAATGGCGACTTCGTAAAAGTCTCGGACGCTGACCTGAAGGGCAAGTGGTCTGTCGTGTTCTTCTACCCGGCCGACTTCACCTTCGTCTGCCCGACCGAGCTGGAAGACCTGGCCGACAACTACGACGCATTCCAGAAGCTGGGCGTCGAGATCTACAGCGTTTCCACCGATACCCACTTTGCCCACGCTGCCTGGCACAACACCTCGCCAGCCATCGGCAAGATCCAGTACACCATGATCGGCGACCCGACCCACGCCATCTCCCGCAACTTCGACGTGCTGATCGAAGAAGCTGGCCTGGCTGACCGTGGCACCTTCGTGATCAACCCTGAAGGCCAGATCAAGATCGTTGAACTCAACGACGGCGGTGTAGGCCGTGACGCTTCCGAGCTGCTGCGCAAGATCAAGGCCGCTCAGTACGTCGCTGCTCACCCGGGTCAGGTCTGCCCAGCCAAGTGGAAGGAAGGCGAGGCCACTCTGGCTCCGTCCCTGGACCTGGTCGGCAAGATCTAAGTCTGTGACGCGCTTCATCAGGGCGCACTTGCGCACCTTCTAAGCAAGCTGCACCGCCCAATAAAAACGCCCGGGCGAGATTCGCTCGGGCGTTTTTTTGTCTCAAGAATTCAAGGAAATCGCCCGTATGTTGGACACCAATCTTAAAGCCCAGTTGAAATCGTACCTGGAACGGGTCACCCAGCCGATCGAGATCGTTGCCTCCCTCGACGACGGTGCGAAATCCCAGGAAATGCTCGAACTGCTGAAAGACGTTGCCAGTCTTTCCGCCCAGATTACTTTGCTCGACAACGGCGATGATGCACGCAAGCCGTCGTTCTCGATCAATCGCCCGGGAGCCGATATCAGCCTGCGCTTCGCCGGCATTCCGATGGGCCACGAGTTCACTTCATTGGTGCTGGCCCTGCTGCAAGTCGGCGGCCACCCTTCGAAAGCCAGTGCGGAAGTGATCGAACAGATCCGCTCGCTCAAAGGCGAGTTCAGCTTCGAGACTTACTTCTCGTTGTCGTGCCAGAACTGCCCGGACGTGGTCCAGGCGCTGAACCTGATGGCGGTGCTGAACCCGAATGTCCGTCATGTCGCCATCGACGGCGCGCTGTTCCAGGCCGAAGTCGACGAGCGTCAGGTCATGGCCGTGCCAAGCATCTACCTCAACGGCGTGAACTTCGGCCAGGGCCGCATGGGCCTGGAAGAAATCCTCGCCGGGATCGACACCAGCGGCATCGAGCGCCAGGCCGAGAAGATCAGCGCCAAGGAAGCCTTTGACGTGCTGGTGGTCGGCGGTGGCCCGGCGGGTGCAGCGGCGGCTATCTACGCGGCCCGCAAAGGCATTCGCACCGGCGTGGCGGCCGAGCGTTTTGGTGGGCAGGTACTGGACACCATGGCGATCGAGAACTTCATTTCGGTGCAGGAAACCGAAGGGCCGAAACTGGCCGTGGCCCTGGAAGAGCACGTCAAGCAGTACGACGTGGACATCATGAACCTGCAACGCGCAGACAAGTTGATCACTGGCAAAGCAGGTGAGTTGCACGAAGTCCACTTCGCCAGCGGCGCGAAGCTCAAGGCTAAAACCGTGATCCTCGCAACCGGCGCACGCTGGCGTGAAATGAACGTGCCGGGTGAGCAGCAATACCGCAACAAAGGCGTTGCGTACTGCCCGCACTGCGATGGACCGCTGTTCAAGGGCAAACGTGTGGCGGTGATTGGTGGCGGCAACTCCGGTGTCGAAGCGGCCATCGACCTGGCCGGTATCGTGTCCCATGTCACGCTGCTGGAGTTCGATGTGCAGTTGCGTGCCGATGCGGTATTGCAGCGCAAGTTGCACAGTCTGCCGAATGTCACCGTGATCACCAGTGCGCAAACCACTGAAGTCACCGGCGATGGGCAGAAGGTCAACGGCCTGCGCTACAAGGATCGTCAGACTGACGAGTTGCGCAGCGTGGAACTGGAAGGGATCTTTGTGCAGATCGGTCTGCTGCCCAACACCGATTGGCTCAAGGGCACCATCGAGCTGTCACCCCGTGGCGAGATCATCGTCGACGCTCGCGGCGAAACGTCGGTACCGGGCGTATTCGCCGCCGGCGACGTGACCACCGTGCCGTACAAGCAGATCGTGATCGCGGTGGGCGAGGGCGCCAAGGCTTCTCTCAGCGCGTTCGATCACTTGATCCGCACGTCCGCCCCGGCATAAACCTCGGCGCTGAAAACACAAAACCCCATGATTGATCATGGGGTTTTTTTGTGCCGTTCACATTCCTGAATCCGGAATGCTTTCCTGTGGGAGCGGGCTTGCCCGCGAAAGCGGTGTTCCAGTCACCATCAATGCTGGATGTGCCGCCGTCATCGCGGGCAAGCCCGCTCCCACAAGGTTTTTCGGTGTGGCTTACAGCGGTGCCGGCTGAATGATCTCGACCCAGTAGGCATCCGGATCCTTGATGAACGCCAGGCTCTTCATGCGGCCATCGCTCAGGCGCTTCTGGAAATCGCAGCCCAGTGCTTCAAAGCGCTCGCAGGCGGCGACGATGTCCGGCACCGAAATGCAGATGTGGCCGAAACCGCGCGGGTCGGTGTTGCCATTGTGGTAGGCGAAATCCGCGTCGTTCTCGGTGCCATGGTTATGGGTCAGTTCAAGAATGCCGGGGATCGACTTCATCCACTCGGTGCGCGCAGCGGCATCGGCCGGGATCTGGTGCTTGTCGACCAGCGCCAGGAAATACAGGCTGAACTCGGCTTCCGGGAAGTCGCGTTTTTCCACCAGGGTGAAACCCAGGATGCGCGTGTAGAAGTCCAGGGACTTGGTGATGTCCTTGACCCGCAGCATGGTGTGGTTGAAGACAAACTTCTGCGTAGCGGCGTCCGGTTGGGCGGTGACGCCGGGGAAGGTGTTCAATTCGTGCAGGCTCATGGGCCCTCCGGGAAATATGTGGGCTAACGAATGGCGACAATGATACGCAAGGGTTCGGACATCACCAAACCCAAACAGTCGGCTATTGCCTGACAGCCGGCCTGGGCCCAGACTTTACGGCCTGATCCGTGAGTGCCCATTGCAATGATTCGACTCGATAGATTGCTGTTTATTCTGGCCAGTGTGTTTTCGCTGGCCGGCGCTGCTTGTGCCGATGCACCGGTGGTGACCTGGCCGCAAGGCTGGCAGGTCGAAGCCGTACCCGAGTCAGCGCCGGGGGTCAGTCGCCAGCGGGCGGTGAAAATTGATCAGGGCGGAACGCCGCTCATGGTGATGGAACTGACCATGAGCCCGGTTCAAGGCGATCATCAGGTAAACCTCGAAGGCGTATTGCTGGAAATGCGCAAGTCGGTGCAAAAGGACTTCTTTCAGGGAGGCTATCAAAGTGTCTGCACGCGAATTCATGCGACTACCCTGAGTCGATTGGCTGCGCTGGAAACTACCTGCACCATCACGCAAAACGGCAGGCATGTGCTTTCTCAAACATTGGTCGCCGCGGTGGATGCCGATAAGGCCTATGTACTTTCCTACGCGGGGCAGGCCGAGGCTTATAAGGCGAGCCAGGATGAAATAGACGCTGCCCGTAACAGCTTGAAACTTTAGTTGGCGACAGTGCTTTTTGATGCATGAAGAAAATTTTAGATATCCAAATGGATTAAGCACAAAGTAATTGGATAACCCATGAAAAAGCCCTGCATAAGCAGGGCTTTTTTGTTGCCGCGAGAGTTAGCCGCGCAGCCAGGAATCAACGGTGGCTGCACCGTACTGTTCTTTCCAGGCTTTCAGGCCGCGGTGATTGCCGCCCTTGGTTTCAATCAGCTCGCCGGTGTGCGGGTTCTGATAAACCTTGACCACACGGGCGCGGCGGGTTTTAGGTGCGGCTGCCTGCAGCAGGCCGGATTTTGCCGGGTTTGGATCGAGAATGGCGATGATGTCGCGCAGACTCTTGCCGTAGGTTTTCATCAAACCCTGGAGCTTCTCTTCGAATTCGATTTCTTTCTTGAGCCCGGCATCATTCTTCAGCGATTCCAACTGCTTGAGCTGTTCTTGAAGGGCCTTTTCGGCTGCACGAAATTCAGCGAGTCTGGACAATATCTTTACTCCAATAGTGTGTTTGGCTGATACCAACCGCAAACAAAGCTATAAGCCAAGAGCCTTGAAGCGACTCGGTGATAATGGCTCACCTGCCAATTTAGCGCAGGCATGAAAAATTGTAGTAGTTAATTGGCCAAGAGTAAATCCTGTCTTTTTCTTCATGTAACGTCAGTAGTGTTTTGATTCAAATTGGTGCCTGTAGTCGTTGTTTTATCGATTAAATTCGCCAGTTAATGGTCGCTTAATGCACTAATGAATTCTGCGGCCGGCATGGGTTTGCCGTACAGGTAACCTTGCAGGAAGTTGACCTGGTGAGCGCTCAGGTAATCACTCTGCTCACGGGTTTCGACACCTTCGGCCACGAGGGCAAGATCGAGTTTGACCGCCAGTTCGATGATGCTGTCGAGGAGGTGGCTAGTGAGAGTATCGACGCCGATCATGGCGACAAAGCTCTGGTCGATTTTCAGGAAATCGACATTGAACTGCCGCAGGTAGCCAAGGCTTGAGTGGCCCGTGCCGAAGTCGTCGATGGCGATTTTCACGCCCAGTTCGCGAAGTTGCTCGAACAGTTGCAGGGTGATGGCCGTGGGCTCGATCAGTTCACGTTCGGTCAGTTCCAGTACCAGATGGATCGAGCCCGGCTCGAACGCATCTAGAAACTCGCGGCAATCCTTGACCAGTTCCAGGTCCTGGCAATGGCTGGCGGTGATGTTGATGCCAATATGAAACGGTTTGTTGAAGCTGGCCGATTGCGGTGCGAGCAGGGCAGCGGTTTGTCTCATCAGCGAGCGGGTCATCGGTACGATCAGGCCGGAGTGCTCGGCAAACGGAATGAACAGATCCGGACGTACCAGGCCTTCCCTTGGATGTTTCCAGCGCATCAGCACTTCAGCGCCGCACCAGCTTTTGCTGTCGCCATGCACCACGGGCTGGAAATACGGAATGAACTCTTTAGCTTCCAGGGCGCGCTGCATTTCATGGGAGGGTGACGATGCGCGCTTTTGCAGGAAGTGACCGATTGCCCCGGCAAGCACGCCGAAGAAAATCAGCAGGCTGAACAGCGGCGGATATTCGCTGCTCATGTATCGCCAGGTTTCGCCTTTGGGGAAACCGGCTTCCACGGCAAAAGCATAGCGCTCGGAAGTCAAACGGCTCGGCGCAACGGGCAATTCAGGTGCATCCCCTCTGTGCGCCTTGCCATCGGCGGACATCCAGTCCGGGCCCACTTGCAGCAAGAGCAAGGTCTTGCGGCCGATCAAGCGCAGGACATTGCTCAAGTGATAGCCGTCGAGGGTCGTCAGCGCGCCTTTTTTTCCTTCGCTCAGGCGGTACACCAGCAAGGAGGTGTTGGGCGTCACCGGGTTGCCGTTCATGAGCCACAAGGCGCCCTGGGTATAGTCGCCGGGATTGACCTTCTCCTCAAAGTCGCCGAACAAAGAGCTGCAATAGAGGTTGTTGTCCCACACCAGATTGGTGGAACGCACGAAGGGGCGGCGGGTGACCTGTTCGCGCAGCGCCAGTTTGACGTCACTGCAACTTTGGCCCGCCAGCGGCAGCAATTCACGGGCGGCCTGGGCGGTGTTGTCGAGCATCAGGTCGAACTGGCGAACCGCTTCTTCGGCGATCTGTTCGGTGTCTTGCTTGAGCGCGCGCCCTGCTTGCACGTAGAGAATGGCGGCCCCCAGCAGCACCGGGAGCAAGCCACTGATCAGGGTGACCGCAATTCTTTTTCTGCGACTGCGGGTTTTGGCTTTCAGTGGCATTCGCGAATCCTGTCACGAAGTAGTAAGGCTCTCAAATGATGGCAGGGCAAAAACGCCTCCCATGAAGAGTTCGGGTATGGGCCATGATAGTTGGCCGTTGGCGGTTGTGCCGCTCAACGCAAGTCAAGGCTTTCGGCCAGCTTGATAAAGGCCAGCGTCGCGGGTGATGCCTGGCGTCGATCGAGTACCGCCAGGCCGACCTGGCGCAACACCGCCGGCGACAGCGGTTTTTTCACGCAGCGGCCGTCGGTGAGGCTGGGCAATGAACCTTCGGCAACCACCGTCACCCCGTCGCCCCGAGCGACCACATCCAGGGTGCTGATCAACTGCGAGCAGCGATAACGGACGTTGGGGGTCAGTCGGGCCGCTGTGAACAGGCGCGAAACCAGTTCCGAAGAACCGGCCTCGGTAAGGACAAACGGGAAGTCACAGAGGTCCTTCAGGCTCACGCTGTCAAGAACCGCCAGCGGGTGGCCGGCGGGCAGCAGCGCGACCATCTGGTCCTCGATCAGCGCGACCGTGTCGAAGCGCTCCTCGGGCAACACCACAAAACCGATGTCGATCCGTCGTTCCTCCAGCCACTGGAGCACCTGGCGGTCGGGGCCTTCGTCGATATGCACCTCGATGCCGGGATGGGCGGCGCGGTAGTGCTGCAAAATCAATGGCAACAATTTGATCGATGACGTCGGGCCGAAGGAGCCGATACGCAGTGTGCCGCGTTTCATGCCCCGCGCATCCGCCGCTTCCTGGCGCAGGGTATTGGCCAGGCCGAGCATTGCACGGGCGCGCAGCAGCAACTGCTGGCCAATGTCGCTCAACTCGACCTGGGATTGATGCCGGCGCAGCAACTCGACCCCCAATTCCAACTCCAGGGACTTCAAGGCATGGGACACCGCCGATTGGGAAATACCCAGGCGATTGGCCGCAGCGGTGAAGCCGTGGAGTTCGGCCACCAGGGAGAAGATCTCCAGTTGAGTGAGGGTCATGAGTGTTTACTCATTTTACGATGACTGGGTATTACTCGAATGATACGTCATCTTCCCGACATCCGGTCCTGGAATCTTATGACGATCTGCGAGCAATCCCTGTCAAAACCATCGGATCTTCCGGTGTACATGAAGCTGGCGGCGGTCACGATGGTATGGGGCGGCACCTTTGTTGCCGGACGTTATCTGGCCGACAGCCTAAGCCCACTACTGGCCGCCAGCCTGCGGTTCCTGCTGGCCAGCGTGGCGTTGCTGCTGCTCGTACGCGCGCTGCGCACACCACTGGTTCGGCCGAATGCCCGGCAATGGCTGCAACTGTCGTTGCTTGGCTTTTTCGGGATCTTTTTCTACAACCTGTGCTTCTTTTATGGGCTGCACTACATCAATGCTTCACGGGCATCCTTGATCGTGGCACTGAATCCGGCCGTGATCGGGCTGGCCTCCTGGCTGCTGTTCAAGGAGCGCTTGAACCGGGCGAAAGTCGTCGGCATCGCGATCTGCATGGCGGGCGCCAGCATGGTGATCGTCAGTCGTGACCCGCAAGTGCTGGCCGGTGGTGCCGGTACCTGGCTCGGCGACCTGCTGATTTTTGGCTGTGTCCTCGGCTGGGGTGTCTACTCGCTGTGCTCCCGGGAGCTGAACCAGGCCCTGGGGCCGGTGCAAACGGTGACGTATTCGATTCTGCTGGGCACCGCCATGCTCTGGATGACCTGCATCGTGCGGGGAGAGGTGAGTGTCGCGGCGATCGCCCACCTGGGTGCGCCGCAATGGTTGAGCCTTTTATACCTGGGCGTGCTGGGGTCGGCGCTGGCGTACATTGGCTACTACGACGGCATCCGCAAGATCGGCGCTACGCGTTCCGGGGTGTTCATTGCCCTGAACCCGCTGACGGCGGTCATCCTGGGTGCGCTGCTGCTGGACGAGCCGCTGACATTGGCCATGTGCCTGGGCGGCGGGTTGATACTGACGGGGATTTTCCTCTGCAACAAACCCCTTGCGCGGGCAGGGAAAAAGGGGATTTGATACAGAAGGCGGACAAACTGATTTACGCTGTGTAGAATCAAGTTACGCATACAATAATAATCGTCTTCTGGCAGCAGAAGACTCGCCCGCAAGAGCCTTGGGTCAAAATGAAGATATTCGGGTTTCAACTGATCTACGGTGACTTTCTCGCCCGCAGCGTGCGGGGCATCTCCTGTGCGCCGCCCACCGGTCTCAGCATTGCTAGCAACTGACATTCGTTAATTTCTAACAGCATGATGAGGCGCCAACCATGGCAGATCTATACGAAAACCCGATGGGCCTGATGGGCTTTGAATTCATCGAGCTCGCATCGCCGACCCCGAACACCCTGGAGCCGATCTTCGAGATCATGGGCTTCACCAAGGTGGCGAGCCACCGTTCCAAGAACGTGCACCTGTATCGCCAGGGCGCGATCAACCTGATCCTCAACAACGAGCCCAACAGCGTGGCCTCGTACTTCGCGGCCGAGCACGGCCCGTCGGTGTGCGGCATGGCGTTTCGCGTCAAGGATTCGCAGAAGGCCTACAAGCGTGCCCTGGAACTCGGCGCCCAGCCGATCCACATTGAAACCGGCCCGATGGAACTGAATCTGCCGGCGATCAAAGGCATCGGCGGTGCGCCGCTGTACCTGATCGACCGTTTCGGTGAAGGCAGCTCGATCTATGACATCGACTTCGTGTTCATTGAAGGCGTTGACCGTCATCCGGTCGGTGCCGGCCTGAAGATCATCGATCACCTGACCCACAACGTGTATCGCGGTCGCATGGCCTACTGGGCCAACTTCTACGAGAAGCTGTTCAACTTCCGCGAAATCCGCTACTTCGACATCAAGGGTGAGTACACCGGCCTGACCTCCAAGGCCATGACCGCACCCGATGGCATGATCCGCATTCCGTTGAACGAAGAGTCGTCCAAGGGTGCCGGGCAGATCGAAGAGTTCCTGATGCAGTTCAACGGCGAGGGCATCCAGCACGTTGCTTTCCTGTCCGATGACCTGCTCAAGACCTGGGATCACCTGAAAGGCATCGGCATGCGCTTCATGACCGCGCCGCCGGAGACCTACTACGAAATGCTCGAAGGCCGTTTGCCGAACCACGGCGAGCCAGTGGGCGAACTGCAGGCACGGGGCATTCTGCTGGACGGTTCGTCCGAGTCGGGCGACAAGCGTCTGCTGCTGCAGATCTTCTCGGAAACCCTGATGGGGCCGGTGTTCTTCGAGTTCATCCAGCGCAAGGGTGACGATGGTTTCGGCGAAGGCAACTTCAAGGCACTGTTCGAATCCATCGAGCGTGACCAGGTGCGTCGTGGTGTTCTCTCTACCGACTAAGCCGTTACACCGATAACACTGTGGGAGCGAGCCTGCTCGCGAAAGCGGTTGTACATTCAACATTGATGTTGACTGACACACTGCTATCGCGAGCAGGCTCGCTCCCACATTTGTTTTTGCGTGTGCTTAAGGCCTGCGCTGCCGCATCAGATGCTTGAACCCTTCGAACACCAGCACCAGCACCGCCATCCAGATCGGAATGTACGTCAGCCACTCACCGGCCTTGATGCTCTCCCCAAGCAACAACGCCACGCCCAGCAGCAGCACCGGTTCGACGTAGCTCAACAAGCCGAACAGGCTGAACGGCAGCAGGCGGCTGGCAATGATGTAGACCACCAGCGCCGACGCGCTGATCACGCCGAGCAGCGGGATCAACAGCGACAACCATGGATGCTGGTCAAACACGCCGAAACCTTGCGCGCCGCTCTGGACGAACCAGACCGCGACCGGCAGCGTCAATGCCATGTCCAGCCACAAGCCACCGAGATTGTCCGTTGCCAGCCGTTTGCGAACGACGAAGTAGGTCGGGTAACCCATGCAGACCAGCAAGGTCGCCCAGGAAAAACCACCGACCTGATACACCTCGTTGATCACGCCCAGGCAGGCGAACACCACGGCGATTTTTTGCAGATAGGACAAGCGTTCGCCATAAGCGATCCGCCCGGTCAACACCATGGTTAGCGGCAACAGGAAGTAACCGAGGGACACGTCCAGGCTGTAACCGTTCAGCGGTGCCCACATGAACAGCCACAATTGCACGGCGAGCAGGGCGGAGGAGGCGATCAGCGCGCCGATCAGTTTCGGATTGGCAATGGCGCGCCGAACGATCTCCAGCACGCGCTTCCATTCGCCGGACACCACCATGAACACGGTCATGCACGGCACGGTCAGCAGCATGCGCCAACCGAAGATTTCCACGCCGCTCAAGGGCGTGAGCAGCGATGTGTAGTAATACATGACGGCAAACAGCACCGAGGCTGAAACCGATAGAGCGATACCTTTAGACAAGCTGTCCTCGCGAGGTTGAAGGTGAAACGGGGCGCGCAGGATACGTGGTTTTGGCGCCGAATATTGACCAATCAATCAACACCGAACCTGTGGGAGCTGGCTTGCCTGCGATAGCGGTCCATCAGCCAACATTTGCGTTGAATGTGAAACCGCCATCGCAGGCAAGCCAGCTCCCACAGGGGATGCATGTCGTCAGGCTCTGTGCGGTGTACGCCCCGACACGAAATGGCTCACATCATTGAACCCCGGTGTCGACGCATGCCCCGGTGTCACCAGCGAATCGATGAACGCCTCGTCCTCGGCCGTGATCTTCACCGCTTGCGCCTTAGTGTAGGCGTCCCATTGCGCTTCGGTACGCGGCCCGACAATGGCCGAGGTGACGGCGCTGTTGTTCAGCACCCAGGCAATCGCGAACTCGACGATGCCGACGCCGCGCTCCCGGGTGTATTGCTGGATTTGCCCGGCGATACGCAGGGACTCGACGCGCCATTCGGTTTCCAGGATGCGTTTGTCCTGGCGTCCGGCACGGCTGTCGGCGTCCGGTTTCACATCCGGTGCATATTTGCCGCTGAGCACCCCGCGCGCCAGCGGGCTGTAGGGCACCACGCCGAGGCCGTAGCTGTGCGCGGCCGTGATCTGCTCGGTTTCAGCCTGGCGGTTGACGATGTTGTACAGCGGCTGGCTGATCACCGGGCGGTCAACGCCCAGTCTGTCGGCCACGCGGATGACTTCGGCAATGCGCCAGCCACGGTAGTTCGACAGGCCCCAATAGCGGACTTTGCCCTGGCGGATCAGGTCGCCGATGGCCGACACCGTCACCTCCAGCGGCGTGTTGTGGTCTTCGCGGTGCAGGTAATAGATGTCGAGGTAGTCGGTGCCCAGGCGCGTCAGGCTGGCCTCGATGCCATTGAACAGGTGCTTGCGGTTCAAGCCGCTGCGGTTGGGCACGCCGTCCACGGGGCCGAAGCCGACCTTGGTGGCGAGCACCCACTCATGACGGCGGCTGGCGATGGCCTCGCCGACGATCTCTTCGGACCGGCCATGGGTGTAGACGTCGGCGGTGTCGATGAAATTGACGCCCTGGTCCCATGCCTTGTCGATGATGCGCAGGGAGTCTTCGGTGCTGGTCTGTTCGCCGAACATCATGGTGCCCAGGGTCAGGGTGGACACCTGCAGACCCGAATGACCCAGCGTGCGGTAGCTCATGAGGAAATCCTTTTGCCAGAGGGAAAGGCTCAATCAGATACCAGAATCGTGACCGGGAGCAAACGCAAATCTCAAACACACTCGAACCAAACTGTAGGAGCGAGCCTGCTCGCGAAGAACTTCAGGACACCACGTTTATCCAGGATAAACGCGTTATCGTTGACGTCCATCGCGAGCAGGCTCGCTCCTACAGTGATCAGGTGCTGGTCAGGCGCGCAGCGTACGGGTCATGCGCAACGCCAGCAGGCTGCCGCAGACAATCACGCCCGCCAGCATATACAGCGCGGCATCGGTCGAACCCGTGCTGTCCTTGACCCAACCCACCAGGTACGGGCTGAGGAAACCGGCCATCTGTCCCATCGAGTTGATCAACGCCAGGCCACCGGCGGCGGCCCCGGCACTGAGCAATGCGGTCGGCACCGGCCAGAACATCGGCAGGCCGGTGAGGGCGCCCATGGTGGCGATGGTCAAACCAAGAATCGCGATGGCCGGGTTGGCGGCGAAGTTCACCGCGATCAGCAGCCCCAGCGCGCCCATCAGCATCGGCACCACCAAATGCCAGCGGCGCTCTTTGCGCAGGTCCGCCGAGCGGCCGACGATCAGCATGAACACCGCGGCCAGCAGGTACGGAATCGCACTGAGCCAGCCGATCACCAGATTATCGCTGAAACCCAGGTTCTTGATGATCGATGGCAGCCAGAAGTTGATCGCGTAGACGCCACTCTGGATGCAGAAGTAGATCAGTCCGAAGGCCCAGATCGCCGGGTTCTTGAACACCGCCAGCAGTGAGTCGGTAGAGGTCTTCGGTTTATTGGCCAGGTCCTCGGCGTGGTCGGCTTCCAGCACCGAGCGCTCGAACGGGGTCAGCCACTTGGCGTTGGCGTAGCTGTCGCTGAGCAGGAAGTAAGCCAGCGCGCCGAGGATCACGGTCGGAATGCCTTGCAGGAGGAACATCCACTGCCAGCCCGCGAGACCGCCCTGGCCTGCGGCGAAGTGATTGAGAATCCAGCCGGAGAACGGGCTGCCGAGCAGGCCGGACACCGGGATCGCCGACATGAACAACGCCATGATGCGGCCACGACGGAAGGTCGGAAACCACTGCGAGAGATACAGCACCACGCCCGGGAAGAACCCGGCTTCGGCCGCGCCGGTGAACAGGCGCAGGGTATAGAACTCGGTCGGTGTGGTGACGAACAGCAGGCAGGTCGACAGCGTGCCCCAGGTGATCATCATCAGCGCGATCCAGCGCCTTGGGCCGAATCGAGTCAGGGCCAGGTTGCTTGGCACGCCGCACAGCACGTAGCCGATGAAGAAGATGCCGGCACCGAGGCCGTACACGGTTTCGCTGAACTTCAGCGCGTCGAGCATCTGCAGTTTGGCGAAGCCGACGTTTACCCGGTCGAGGTAGTTGAACAGGTAGCAGATGAAGATGAAGGGGATCAAGCGCAGGGTAATGCGCTTGTAGACGGCGTTTTTGTCGTCAGCGATGGCCTCGGACGCTACGGCGCTCTGTGTCATGGCGGCTCTCTCTTTATTATGATTTTTTGCGATGCAAAGGGTAACGTTGATCGCCCGAAGAGTCTCGACCACCCTCAGGGTGGCTGTCTTTGTGCCTGAGCACAGGGTTTGCAAGCAAAGGCCTGTGCGGGTGAACAACCCGTTCCATCACCGTCTTCAAGGATCACTGCATGTTCGAACTCGATCACGACCTGGCCCAGGACATCGTCGACCGGGCAATGGCCATTTTGCCGTACAACGTCAACGTCATGGACAGCCAGGGCCTGATCCTCGGTAGCGGCGAGCCGGAGCGGGTCAACACCCGCCATGAAGGGGCGCAACTGGTGCTGGCCAACGGTCGCGTTGTCGAGATCGACGCGCAGACGGCGATGCATCTAAAGGGCGTGCAGCCGGGCATCAACCTGCCGCTGATGCTCGACCAGCGTCTGATCGGCGTACTCGGCATCACCGGTGAACCCGAACAACTGCGCACCTATGCCGAACTGGTGCGCATGACCGCCGAGATGCTGGTGGGCCAGCGCAACCAGCAGGCCGAACAGCAATGGCGGCGCCAGCGCTGCGACGACTTGCTGGCGCTGCTGCTCAGCGAAGCCGGGGACTCTCCGCGACTGGTCGATGAAGCGCAGCAGTTGGGCCTCAAGCCACAAATGACGCGGGTGCCGTATTTGTTCGAACTGGGCCTGGAGCACGCACCGGGGCAAACCGTCGAGGCTCTGAGTGCCTGGTTGACCACCCGGCACCCCGACAGTTGGTGTGTGAGTTCGGCCAAGACCTCATTGCTCTGGTGCCGGCCAGCCAGCCAGTCGGTCGAGAACGAGCGCTTGCTGGACAAGCTCGATGGCCTTGGCTGGAACATCTTGCGGATTGCCGTGGGTGGGCAGGCTGATGGGCTTTCGGGCTTGCGTCGTTGCTATCGCCGGGTCGGTGACTTGCTGGCCTACGGGCGCGAGGTGTTGCCGCGCTCGCGATTGCTGACGCTGAACCGCTATCGGCTGCCGGTGATGCTGTGGCGCCACCGCAACGACGACGCCCTCGACGAATTGCTCAGCCCGCTGCGCAAGGTCATTGCCAAGGACGGCAACGGCCAGTTGCTGGCGACCCTGCGCAGCTGGTGCGAACACGGCGGCCAGAGCCAGGCCTGCGCCGATGCACTGGGCATTCATCGCAACAGCCTGCGTTATCGCATGGAGCGGATTGCCGAACTGAGCGGGGTTGATCCGCTGCGGCTGGACGGCATGCTGGCGCTGTACCTGGGCGTGCAACTGCTGCCCGAACCGAATGATGCACTGTAGGAGCCGGCTTGCTGGCGATGGCGATCTTAATGGCGCCATCGCCAGCAAGCCGGCTCCTACAGAGGCCAGTATGAATCAGCAGGCTTTGTGGAAATGAACAAGAAACGTCATCGCCGCTTGTGCAGTGGACCGGCGTTATTGTTCATGGCGGCTGGCAGCATGTGGGCATTGGAACTGGAGAATTCCCATGAAAATCGTGATCGCCCCCGACTCGTTCAAGGACAGCCTCAGCGCTCAAGGCGTGGCCGATGCCATTGCCCTGGGATTGGCGCAGGTCTGGCCGGATGCCCAACTGATCAAATGCCCGATGGCCGACGGCGGGGAAGGGACTGTCGAGTCGATTCTGGCTGCGTGCGCTGGCGAACTGCGCCGCAATGAGGTGCGCGGACCTTTAGGGGTTGCGGTGAATGCCGCTTGGGGCTGGTTGCCTGACAGCCACACCGCAATCATCGAAATGGCCGAGGCCAGCGGGTTGCAGTTGGTCCCTCTGGCTCAGCGTGATGCATGCATCAGCAGCACCTTCGGCACCGGGCAACTGATCCGCGCCGCGCTGGACGCCGGTGCTCAACGGGTGATCCTGGCGATTGGCGGCAGTGCCACCAATGACGGCGGCGCCGGTGCCATGCAGGCCCTGGGTGTGAAACTGCTGGACGCTCAGGGGCAGACGCTGTCACCGGGCGGTCTCGCCCTTGCGCAATTGGCGCGCATTGACCTCAGCGAAATCGATCCGCGTCTGCAGCAGGTCCGCTTCGACATCGCCGCTGACGTCAACAACCCATTGTGCGGCCCTCACGGTGCCTCGGCGATTTTCGGCCCGCAAAAAGGCGCCTCGCCGGTGCAGGTCGAACAGCTTGACCGGGCACTGGGGCACTTTGCCGACCATTGCGCGACCGCCTTGGGCAAGGATGTCCGCGACGAACCGGGCAGTGGCGCGGCGGGCGGCCTGGGGTTTGCCGCGAAAGCGTTCCTGGGCGCGCAGTTCAAGGCCGGGGTCGAGGTGGTCGCCGAGCTGGTGGGGCTGGCCGAGGCGGTTGCAAGCGCCGACCTGGTGATCACCGGGGAAGGGCGTTTCGATGCGCAAACCCTGCGCGGCAAGACACCGTTTGGCGTGGCGCGTGTCGCCAGGCAGCACGCGGTGCCGGTCATCGTCATCGCCGGCACGCTGGGCGAAGGTTATCAGGCGCTTTATGAGCATGGCATCGACGCTGCGTTTGCCCTGGCTAGCGGGCCGATGACCCTGGAGCAAGCCTGCGCCGAAGCGCCGCGCTTGCTGCGTGAACGGGCGACCGATATCGCACGGGTCTGGCGGATGGCTGTTCGTTGCGACTGAGGGTTTTTCTGTGGAATTGAAAGCCATGCTGGCGCGTTTCGTGATTTGAGATAGGGTTGTGGCTGGGAGCACCCGCGCGACAGGAGAACGACATGCGCTACTCAGCCTTGACCCAACGAATCGCCGGTGACGGAGCGGCGGCCTGGCAGATTCACGATCGAGCGCTGCAATTGCGCGAACAGGGTGTCGA
This sequence comes from Pseudomonas sp. S2_H10, assembly GCF_054668285.1. NCBI lineage: Bacteria > Pseudomonadati > Pseudomonadota > Gammaproteobacteria > Pseudomonadales > Pseudomonadaceae > Pseudomonas > Pseudomonas sp. S2_H10. The sequence continues at coordinate 652,131 of NZ_CP162754.1, read as the reverse complement.
TGTCCTGCTGCTGTCCATTGGCGATCCGGATTTCGATACGCCGCAACCCATCGTCCAGGCCGCCATCGCCAGCCTGCTGGCCGGTGATACGCACTACCCCGAAGTGCGCGGCAGTCGAGGCCTGCGCGACAGCATTGCCCGTCGGCATCGGCAACGCAGTGGCCAGGTGGTGGATGACGAACATGTGATCGTCTTTCCGGGCGCGCAGTGTGCGGTGTATTCGGTGGCGCAGTGCCTGCTCGATCCGGGCGATGAAGTGATTGTCGCCGAGCCGATGTACGTGACCTATGAAGGCGTGATTGGCGCGTGTGCGGCCACAGTGGTGCCGGTGCCGGTGCGCCCGCAGAACGGATTTCGCGTCGACCCGGCGGATGTCGCGGCACGGATCACGGCGAAAACCCGCGCCATCCTGCTCAACAGTCCGAACAATCCATCGGGCGCCAGCCTGTCGTTGCCCATCTGGCAGGAACTGGCGGCGCTGTGCATTCGTCATGATTTGTGGCTGATCAGCGATGAGGTCTACAGCGATCTGCTGTACGAGGGCGAGCACATCAGCCCGGCGAGCCTGCCTGGCATGGCTGAACGCACGGCGACTATCAACAGCCTGTCCAAGTCCCACGCCATGAGCGGTTGGCGGGTGGGCTGGGTGATCGGGCCCAAAGCCATGGCCGGGCATCTGGTGAACCTGTCGTTGAGCATGCTGTTCGGCATTCCGGATTTCGTCCAGAACGCCGCGCAACTGGCGCTGGATGAAGAGTTGCCGGAAGTGGCGATGATGCGCGAGGAGTATCGCCAGCGCCGTGACCTGGTGTGTGCAAGTCTGGGCCAGTGTCCGGGCCTCAGGCCGATTTGCCCGGATGGCGGGATGTTCGTGATGGTCGATGTGCGCCAGACCGGTTTGTCGGCCCAGCGCTTCGCCGAGATGCTGCTGGAAGGTTATGGCGTGTCGGTGCTGGCCGGTGAAGCGTTCGGGCCGAGTGCGGCGGGGCATATCCGCATCGGCCTGGTCGTGGACCAGCGCAAACTGGCCGATGCCTGTCGGCGCATCGCCTTGTGCGCGGCGGATTTGCTGGTCGCGCGCCGCGCCTGATCCCTCAAGCTTTCCACGCTCGGACGTTGACCAGATTGGCCGGCCGTTCACCCGCCAGCGCCGCCAACAGATTGTCCACCGCGCAACTGGCCATGGCCTCCCGTGTTTCATGGGTGGCCGAGCCGATGTGCGGTGTCGCCACCACGTTGTTCAACTGCAACAACGGCGAGTCCCGGTTCAACGGTTCGCGTTCGAAAACATCCAGCCCCGCCGCGCGAATCCGGCTTTCACGCAAGGCTTCGATCAGCGCTGCTTCGTCGACGACTTTGCCCCGTGAAATATTGATGAAGATGGTCTCCGGGCGCATCAGGGCGAACTGTTCTGCGCCGATCAATCCTTCGGTTTGTGCGGTCAGCGGCAGCGTCAGGCAAACGAAATCGGCCTGTTGCAACAGCTCCGGCAGGCTTCGGTATTGGGCATTGAAGCGCTGTTCCACCGCCGGTTTCGGTGACTGGCTGTGATAGATCACCGGCATGCCAAAGCCGAAATGCCCGCGCTGGGCGAGGGCCTCGCCAATGCGGCCCATGCCGATGATGCCCAGGGTTTTGCCGTGCACGTCGCTGCCGAAATGCGTGGGGCCGATGTTGCGGGTCCACTTGCCTTCGCGAATCATGTTCGCCAGTTCCACCACGCGCCGGGCGGTTGCCAGGATCAGCGCGAAACCGGTGTCGGCGGTGGTTTCGGTCAATACATCCGGGGTGTTGCTGAGCAGGATGCGCCGCTCGGTCAGGTAGTCGATGTCGTAGTTATCGACACCCACCGAGACGCTGGCAATGGCTTGAAGGTCGGGTGCCCGGTCGAGCAGTTCGGCATCCAGTTTCAGGCTGGCCCCCAGCAAACCGTGGGCGCGGGGCAGGGCATCGCGCAGTTTGGCCAGGCCCTGGGCATCAAGGTTTTCGATCAGCGTCACCTCGGTCTGCTCGTGCAGGCGAGCCATCAGCAGCGGCGAGAGTTTTTTGTACAGGACGACCTGCTTTTTCATCTTCGAGATCTCAACGTCAATTCAGGAATGTGCCGTGGCAGTGCGCGTTACCGTGGCCGTGGGCCGCTCCCGGTCGCTGGCGCCGGGCTTGAGGAAAATCGTCAATACCACCGAGAACATCAGCGCGCCGCTCATCAACAGGTACGAGGCGCCCGGCGAGCCGGTCGAGCTGTTCAGGTAACCGACCAGATACGAACCGCCAAAGGAACCGAGGGCACCCATGCTGTTGATCAGCGCCATGGCGCCGCCCGCGACGTTGGCCGGGAGGATCTCTGGAATGATCGCGAAGAACGGTCCGTAAGGCGCGTACATGCAGGCGCCGGCAATCACCAGCAGGGTGTAGGACCACCAGAAATGTTCGGCACCCAGGGCGTAGGAGCCGTAGAAAGCAATCGAGGCAATCAGCAGTGGCGGCCAGACGAAACGTTTACGTTTTTGCAGCTTGTCCGAACCCCAGGACACCAGCAGCATGCCGATCACCGCCGCGAGGTACGGCAGCGCCGACAGCCAGCCGGCCTGGACCATGTCCATCTGCGCGCCGGCCTTGAGGATCGACGGCAGCCACAACACGAAGCCGTACACGCCGATGCTCCAGCAGAAAAACTGCAGGGCGAGGATGATCACCTTGGGTGAGCGGAACGCTTCGGCGTAGTTCTTCACGGCCTTGATGCCGACCTGTTCGGCGGCCAGTGCGCTTTCCAGATCCTGCTTCTCCTGGTCGCTGAGCCACTTGGCCTGGGACGGACGATCATCGGCCAGGCGCCACCAGATGAATGCCCACAACACCGCCGGCAAACCTTCGATGATGAACATCCAGCGCCAGCTGTAGTGCTGCACCAGATAGCCCGAGACCACCGACATCCACAGCATGGTCACCGGGTTGCCGAGGATCAGGAAGGTGTTGGCCCGCGAGCGTTCGGCGCGGGTGAACCAGTGGCACAGGTAGATCAGCATCGCCGGCATCACTGCCGCCTCGACCACGCCGAGCATGAAGCGGATGACGATCAGCCAGTAGGCATTGGAGACGATCCCGGTCAACGTCGCCAGGCTGCCCCAGAGGATCAGGCTGACGAAGATCAGCTTCTTCACGCTGTGTTTCTGCGCGTAGATGGCGCCGGGTACCTGGAAGAAAAAGTAGCCGAGGAAGAACAGCGCGCCGAGCATCGACGACAGGCCTGGTGTGATCATCAGGTCCGCCGCCATGCCGGACGCGGCGGCGAACCCATAGTTGGCGCGATCCAGATACGCCAGGCTATAGGTGATGAACACGATGGGCATGATGTACCACCAGCGGCGGGTGGCGAGCGTTGCGGTTTTCATGGTGGTGCTCCTGAGCTTGTTGTTTTTGTCGCAGCAGGTAACGGTTTAAATCTTCAGTGACTGTGCTGGCCTCTTCGCGAGCAGGCTCGCTCCCACATTGGATTTACGTTCGACACAAATCCCCTGTGGGAGCGGGCTTGCCCGCGATGGCGGCCGCAAATTCGCCGACCATTTCAGATCGGGTGGGCAACCCCTCCATATCCCCCCGGCTCTGCACCGCCCGGCTGCCGATCCAGTTGGCGCGTTTCACGGCCTCGGCAACGCTTTGGTTTTCCAACAGCGCGCTGATCATGCCGACGGCAAAACCATCGCCGGCGCCGACCGTATCGACCACCGTTTGCACCGGTACGCCAGGCACGAAACCTTGATCAAGCTGTGTGCGGTAGTAAGCCCCGTGCGGGCCAAGCTTGATCGCCACGGCTTCGGCGCCCTGGTCAAGATAGAAGGCAGCGATGTCTGCCGGGTCTTCGAACCCGCTCAACAAGCGACCTTCGCTCAACCCCGGCAGCACCCAATGGGCGAGGGCGGCGAGGCGGTTGATCTCGGTGATCATTTGTCGTTCGCTGGCCCACAGGCTCGGACGCAGGTTCGGGTCGAAGGACACGCTGCGCCCGGCATCGCGCATGCGGCTCATCAATTCGAACGACATCTGCCGCGTCGACTCCGACAACGCCGGGGGAATGCCGGTGGCGTGCAGGTGTCGGGCCTTGAGCAGTTCGGGCACGATCGAGTGCGGCGACAGGTGACTGGCCGCCGAACCACGGCGGAAGTACTCGACGGCGGGATCACTGCCATCATCAGTGCGGGACTTGAGTTGAAAACCGGTCGGGTGGGCGCTGTCGATGTCGACGTGGCGGCAATCCAGGCCTTCTTTTTCCAGGGTGTCGACCACGAACCGGCCCAGCGAATCGGCACCGACACGGCTCAGCCAAGCCACGTTGAAGCCCAGTCGGGAAAGGCCGATGGCGACGTTGCTGTCTGCCCCGGCAATGCGTTTGTGGAAGGCGCCGACGCCGGCCAGGTCACCGGCCTGCTCGGCGACGAACATCGCCATGGTCTCGCCGAAGGACAGAATATCGATCTCAGACATGAGCACTCTCCAGCTGCGCTTGGCCGAGGTGGGCGAGGGCGGCGACGTGTTCGGTGGTCAGTTGCACCAGGTCATCGCCCTGCAGCGGATATTCCGCCGCCCGCATGACACCTTGGGCCATGTGCCGCAGCAGGTGTTCCCACTGTTGCAGGTCACTGACGGCGGGAGGGATGGCCACCAGTTTGCCGTCGGCGCGGCGCGTGACCGCTTTGCAATGCACGTAACCGACATGCCGCCCGAGCAACCGCGCTGCGCTGGCGGCGGACTGGTCCTGCCAATGCCAGTTGCCGATATCGAAGGTCATCCTGATCGGCAACTGGTGCTGCTCGACCTCAGCGAAAAAACGCTGGAAGGGTTCAATGCGGCCACCGTGCAGGGTCTGGTCGTTTTCCACCAGCAACTGCACGGCGCTGTCGCCCAGCATTCGGGCGAGGCTTTGCAGATCGCAGTTGTCGGTGAAATAACCCAGCGACACCTTCAGCCATTTGGCGCCGAACGCCTGGGCGCGTTGCAGGGCCGTGATCAGTTCGGGATTGGGCCTGGATTGCCCGGCCAGCCAGAGCTCCATGGGCGACGAATACACGCTTTGCAGGCCTTCTGCCTGAGTGGCATCGGCCAGTTGAGCGGGGTCCTCGATGGTCAGCAGTTCTTCGCGCCACTCAATGCGCGTGGCGCCGGCGGCGGCGAGAATGCTGATGAAACTGCCCTGGCCGCGCTGGCGCACCAGGTCGGCGCCGTAGCTGGAAAGGCTGATGGAAACGGCGGGTTTGTTCATTGTTTTTATACCTCTGAAACCGGTTTCATTTTTGTTCAAAAAAATATCAGGAAGGGTGTGTTGTTCTTTCGGGCCCCATCGCGGGCAAGCCCGCTCCCACAATGGTCGGTGTTGAACACTCACCTTGTGTATGGCACCAATCCCCTGTGGGAGCGAGCTTGCTCGCGATGAGGCCGGAACATTCACCGAGAAACTCCAAGGGTCGACCCACGAACAATCAACCGCGCCGAAAAATCCAGCGTCCGCATCGCCCCGTCATCCCCGCGCAGCCGCTTGAGCAGACACTCAAACGCACCGGCGCCGATCTCGGTGGTTGGCTGCGCGAGGGCGGTGATGCCGCTGCCCACCAACGGGTACCAATCCAGGTCATCGAGGGCGATCAAGCCCAGGTCGTCGAACAGGTTGATGTTGAGTTCACGCAACGCATGGGTGCTGGCCAACGCCGCGATCCCGTTGGCGCAGAACAGCGCTTTCGGACCGGGCCCGGGCGTTTCGAGGAAAGTTTTCAGTCGGGCGGTCAGTTCGCTGCCGGTTTCGATCGATGTGCCACGAAGCGCCGGGCGCTGTTCGATTTGCGCCTTGAAGCTGTTGACCCGCTCGATCCGCGAGCTGGTGCCGTCAAACGGTTCAGTCACCAGCAACACATCGCGATAACCGCGTTCTTCAAGATGGGCGAGGGCCATCTCGACGGCCTGCGGGTTGTTCAACCCGACCATATCGCTTTCGAGGTGCTCGACCTTGCGATCCACCAGCACCAGGGGCATTTCCCGGTGCAGTTCGTGCAACTCATCACGGTGATGACCGAGGGTGTTCACGATCAGGCCTTCGATGTTGTACGAGCGCAGCAGTGCCAGGTGCTGGCGTTCCTGTTCGTCGTCGCGGTCGGTGTTGCACACCACCAGACTGTAACCGTGCTGACGACAGGCGGTTTCCACCCCGTGCATCACGGCAATTGAATAAGGGTTGCGGATGTCGGCCACCAGCATGCCGATCAGGCGGGTGCGCCCGCGTTTCAGGCCGCGGGCCATCTGGTTCGGGCGGTAGCCGAGTTCGGCGATTGCCTGTTCGATGCGCTGGGCGATGGCATCGGAGAGCAGGGCGCGATCATCGCCAATGAACCGCGAAACGCTGGCCTTGGAGACCTTGGCGTGTTCGGCCACGTCGAGCATGGTCACGCGGCTGCGCTGGGCGGCGGAGAAATCGTTCACGGTCTGAAACCTTCTTATTGGATTTATAAGGTCGAGTGCTGCGTGAGACAGCACTGAAACCGGTTTCAGAAGACACCAAAAGCCATTTCGCCGTCAAGCCCCGAATGGTTTTTTGTCGAACAATCACCGACAGGTGGCGCACAGGCCAGCACGCTCAACCACGCCGAACCCAGCAACAACAAGCCCATGCAGCGATTGAAGCGTTGCATGGCAGCGGGTGAGTGCAACCAGCGGCTCGACCCGGCACCGAGCATCGCCCAGACCGCGAGGCATGGCAGGGAAACCAGGAAAAACACCAGCGACAAATACATCACGTGCACGGCGCGATGATCGCCAGTCCCGGCGAACACGCTGACCACCGCCAGCGCCATCATCCAGGTTTTCGGGTTGATCAGTTGCAGGCTGGCCGCTCCCCGCCATCCGAGACGCGCCTGGCCATGGCTGGCGGCAATGGCCGTCGCCGGAGCGCTGTAGATCTGCCAGGCCAGATAGCTCAGCCAGGCTACGCCGGCCCATTGCATGATGCTTTGCAATGCAGGCCATGCCGTCAGTGACGAACCCACGCCGGTACCCACCAGCAGTACAAGGGTCGCGGCGCTGGCACAGGCACCGAAGATGATCGGCATGGCGGCGCCAAGGCCGTGTCGGGCACTGTTGCTCAGCACCAGAATGTTGGTCGGGCCGGGGGTGATCGAGGCCACAAAGGCGAACAGCAAAAAAGGCAGCAAGGTCGGGAACGAGGGCAGCATCGCGGGGTAACTCCAGTGAAGATCAGTGAAGCCGATCTTCACAATCCGCAGGCTTATCTGTCTGGAAGATTTGAGCAGCGTTTGCGGTACAGCGCCGGCGTCAGGCCGTAGGCGCGCATGAACCAGCGGCCCAGATGGCTCTGGTCGGCAAAACCCAGTTGCATCGCCACCGCCGCCGGTTGTTCGCCACGCGCCAGCAGGCGCCGGGCGGTGGCCAGGCGCAGTTGCACCAGATACGCGTGGGGCGCCATGCCGAAGGCTGCCTTGAACGCGCGGGTCAGGCGAAAGCGGTCGACGCCGGTGACGGCGGCCAGTTGATCGAGGCCGATGTCGTATTGGGCGTTGGCATGCAGGTATTCCCGGGCCTTGTGCGCCACTTGCGGCAGACGCGGGTCCTGGCCATCGCGGGCGCGCCAGTGCAAATGGCTGGTCAGGCGTTCGAGCAAACCGTCGAGGGCGGTCTGGCGGACGATCTTCAGCTCACCGCCATGCAGGGTTTCAAACGCCAGGCTGGTGGCCCGGGCCAGGCGCGCGTCGCTGGCCAGGGTGGCGGCGAAGCTCAGTTGGCTGTTGTCGGGGGCATGCTCGAACACGGCGCCGAGTTCGCGCTGCAACCACTGCGGGTCGAGGTACAGCATGCGGTAGGTAAAACCGTCGGCGGTCGGCGCTTCGCCGTCATGGATATCACCGGGCTCGAGCAAAAACACCTTGCCCGGGGTGCTCTGGTGCCGGGCCCTCCGGCAATTGAATTGCTGCACGCCTTGCTCGGTGACGCCCACCAGATAACTGTCATGCCAGTGCGGGTCATAGGCGTGACCTTCGAAATGCGCGCGCAGGGTCTCGATGCCGGTGTCGGCATCCTGGGCCAGGTCGATCCAGTTGTGAGAAGTCATGCTGCACCTGCACGGCGAATAGACCGACCCATTTAACGCCCGCGCCGAGCTCGCTGACTAGAACGTTTGTGCAGCTTTCAGTTGAACAGCCCGGCGGCGATGTTGATCGAGAACCCGAGAATGGCTGTGTTGAACAGAAAACCGATCAACGACTGCGCCAGCACGATCTTGCGCAAGTCACGGGTGGCCACGCCGACATCCGAGGTCTGCACCGCCACGCCGACGGTGAACGAGAAGTACAGGAAGTCCCAGTAATTGGGCGTCGTCAGGCCTTCAGCAAAACGCAGCGCCGGCTCTTTGCCTTCCCAGGTGTAAAACAGGCGCGCGTAGTGCACGCTGAAAATCACCCCGATCAGCAGCCACGAACCGATCACCGTCAGCGCGGTGAAGCCGTAATGCAGGAGCTTGCGGGTGGTTTCCAGGTCTTTGCTGCCCGCCAGTTCGAAGGTGATGGTCGCCAGGCTGGCCAGTGCCGCAATGCATACCACCAACAGCACCAGCCCGGCGTTTTCGTCTTCGATCTCGGCAATGCGTTTCACGTCGGTCGCTTTCGAACGCACAACGAGCCAGGACATCAGGATCAGGTAGATCCAGACACCGGTATTCCAGCCGATGAGGATCTTGCTGACCGGCGAATCGGCAGGCGCCAGAAAGCCCACCGCGATGCCCAACAGGATGGCGGCGGACAGGCGAGGGTGGGTGCGGGCGAGGAAGATCATGGAGGCTCGATGGGCTTTGGGCTATGCCAACACCTTAGCCCAGGTAACCACAATCTTGAAGTCACCGAGATCCCCTTGTGGGAGCGAGCCTGCTCGCGATTGCGGACTGACAGTCAACTTAGTCATTGACTGACACACCGTCATCGCGAGCAGGCTCGCTCCCACAGGGATTGGTGTTGGGTCAGGTGGTTTTGTGGCGCTTGCGCACCAGCTTCATCACCACCACAAAAAACACCGGCACGAATACCACGGCCAGCGTCGCCGTGATCATCCCGCCGATCACCCCGGTGCCGATGGCCTGCTGGCTTGCCGAACTGGCGCCGGTGGCGATCGCCAGCGGCACTACGCCAAGGATGAACGCCAGCGAGGTCATGACGATCGGCCGCAACCGCAGGCGTGCCGCTTGCAGGGTGGCGTCGACCAGGTCGTGGCCTTCGTCGTACAGGCTCTTGGCGAACTCGATGATCAGGATCGCGTTCTTCGCCGACAGGCCGATGATGGTGATCAGCCCGACCTTGAAGAACACGTCGTTGGGCATACCGCGCAAGGTCACGGCCAGCACCGCGCCGAGCACGCCCAGCGGCACCACCAGCAGCACCGAGGTCGGGATCGACCAGCTCTCATACAACGCCGCCAGGCACAGGAACACGATCAACAGTGACAGCCCCAGCAGGATCGGTGCCTGGCTGCCGGACAAACGTTCCTGCAGGGACAACCCGGTCCATTCCTGGCCCAGGCCTGCCGGGCCTTGCGCCACCAACCGCTCGATTTCGGCCATGGCCTCACCGGTGCTGTGGCCCGGTGTCGGTTCGCCGGAAATGCTGATCGCCGGGTAGCCGTTATAGCGGGTCAACTGCGCCGGGCCCTGGGTCCACTTGGCCTGCACGAAGGCCGACAAGGGCACCATTTTTCCGTGGGTGTTGCGCACGTGGATCTTCAGCAGGTCTTCGACCTGGCTGCGCTGATCGCCCTCGGCCTGGACCACGACGCGTTGCATCCGACCCTGATTGGGGAAGTCGTTGATGTAGGCCGAGCCCACGGCGGTGGACAGCACGTTGCCGACGTCGGCAAAGGACACCCCCAGCGCGTTGGCCTGCTTGCGGTCGACCACCAGCTGCACCTGTGGCGCCTCGGCCAGGGCGCTTTCGCGCACGTTCATCAGGACCGGGCTTTTTTCCGCCGCGGCGAGCAGCTCGGTGCGGGCTTCCATCAACTTCTCATGGCCGAGACCACCACGGTCCTGCAGACGGAACTCGAAGCCGCTGGACGTACCCAGGCCATCCACGGGTGGCGGCAACACGGCAAAGGTCACCGCGTCCTTGATCTGGCTGAGGGCGACGTTGGCCCGGTCGGCAATCGACGCGGCCGAATCGTCGCTACCGCGCTCCGACCAGTCCTTGAGCGTGCTGAACGCCAGCGCCGCATTCTGCCCGCTGCCGGAGAAACTGAAGCCGAGGATCACCACGCTGTCGCGGATGCCCGGTTCGCCGGCGTTGTGCGCTTCGACCTGCTCGGCCACCTGCACCGTGCGGTTCTTGCTGGCACCCGGTGGCAACTGGATGTCGGTGATGGTGTAACCCTGGTCTTCCACCGGCAAAAACGAAGAGGGCAGGCGACTGAAGGCCAGGCCCAGACCGAACAGCAATACGCCGTAGATCAGCAGGTAGCGCCCGGTGCGTTTCAGCGCGTAGGCCACCCAGCCCTGATAGCGCTCGGTCAGTCGCTCGAAGCCGCGGTTGAACCAGCCGAAGAACCCGGTCTTTTCGTGGTGCTCGCCTTTGGCGATCGGCTTGAGCAATGTCGCGCACAGGGCCGGGGTCAAGGTCAGGGCGAGGAAGGCCGAGAACAGGATCGAGGTGGCCATCGACAGCGAGAACTGCTGGTAGATCACCCCGACCGAGCCCTGCATGAACGCCATCGGAATGAACACCGCGACCAGTACCAGGGTGATGCCGATGATGGCCCCGGTGATCTGCTGCATGGCCTTGCGCGTGGCTTCCTCGGGCGACAGGCCCTCGGTGGCCATGATGCGCTCGACGTTCTCCACCACCACGATGGCGTCGTCCACCAGGATGCCGATGGCCAGCACCATGCCGAACATGGTCAGCACGTTGATCGAAAAACCCAGCGCCAGCATCGTCGCAAAGGTGCCCATCAACGCCACCGGCACCACCAGCGTCGGGATCAGCGTGTAGCGGATGTTCTGCAGGAACAGGAACATCACCGCGAACACCAGCAGCATCGCCTCGCCGAGGGTGTAGACCACCTTGGTGATCGAGACCTTGACGAAGGGCGAGGTGTCGTACGGAATCGAGTACTCGACGTTCGCCGGGAAATAACGCTTGAGTTCGTCCATCTTCGCCCGCACCAGGGTCGCGGTGTTCAGGGCGTTGGCGCCGGGCGACAGCTGCACGGCGACGGCGGTGGACGGCTTGCCGTTCAGGCGCGTGGAAAACTGGTATTCCTGGCTGCCGATCTCGACCCGTGCCACATCGCTGATGCGCACGGTCGAGCCGTCCGGGTTGGCCTTGAGGACGATGTCGGCAAACTCTTCAGGCGTCGACAACTGCCCCTTGACCAGAATGGTCGCGGTGATTTCCTGGGTGGTGCGAGTCGGCAGATCGCCGATGCTGCCCGCCGACACCTGGGCGTTCTGCGCGACGATCGCGGCATTGACGTCCGCTGGCGTCAGGTTGAAGGCGAGCAGTTTCTGCGGGTCGATCCAGATCCGCATCGCCCGCTCGGCGCCGTACAGCTGCGCCTTGCCGACGCCGTCCAGACGCTTGATCTCGTTCATCACGTTGCGCGCCAGGTAATCGCTGAGCGCCACGTCGTCGAGCTTGCCGTCACTGGACGTCAGGGTGATCAACAGCAGGAAACCGGAGGAGACTTTATCCACCTGCAAACCTTGCTGGATCACCGCCTGTGGCAGGCGCGACTCCACGGCCTTGAGGCGGTTCTGCACGTCCACCTGCGCCAGTTCCGGGTTGGTCCCCGGCTGGAAGGTAGCCTTGATGGTCGCGCTGCCGAGGCTGCTCTGGGATTCGAAATACAACAGGTGATCGGCGCCGTTGAGCTCTTCCTCGATCAGGCTGACCACGCTTTCGTCCACGGTTTGCGCCGAAGCGCCCGGGTACACGGCGTAGATTTCGATTTGCGGCGGCGCCACATCGGGGTATTGGGCCACCGGCAGTTGCGGAATGGCCAGGGCACCGGCCAGCAGGATGAACAGGGCGACCACCCAGGCGAACACCGGGCGGTCGATAAAGAACTGCGGCATAAAAAGCGTCCTGCTTACTGACCAGTCATCTGGGCGAGTGGAAGAGGGGTGTCGTCGATCTGCACTTTCTCGCCGGGGCGGGCGTGCTGCAGGCCCTCGATGACAATGCGGTCGCCTGCTTTCAGGCCACCGGTGACGATCCAGCGATCATTCTGCACGGCGCCGAGTTCGACCGGCTGCTGGCCGACACGCTGCTCGGAGTCGAGCAGCAGCACCTGGGCGATACCGGCGCTGTCGCGCTGGATGGCCCGTTGCGGCACGCTGATGCCCTGCTGGTTGACCGCCTGTTCCAGGCGCACGCGCACGAAACTGCCGGGCAGCAGGTCGAGGTCGGGATTGGGGAATTCGCTGCGCAGGATGATCTGGCCGGTGCCGGGGTCGACGGTGATGTCGCTGAACAGCATTTTGCCCGGCAGCGGGTAGAGGCTGCCGTCATCCTGAATCAGCGTGGCCTTGGCCTGGTCCTGGCCGACCTGCTGCAACTGGCCGGAACGGAAGGCCCGGCGCAGCTCGTTGAGTTCGCGGGTGGACTGGGTCAGGTCGGCGTGAATCGGGTTCAGTTGCTGGATCAGTGCCAGCGGCGTGGTTTCGTTCTGCCCCACCAATGCCCCTTCGGTGACCAGCGCCCGGCCGATGCGCCCGGAGATCGGCGCGGTGACGGTGGCGTAGCCGAGGTTCAGCTTTGCCCGCTCCACGGCGGCTTTATTGGCGGCGACGTCGGCGGCAGTCTGCCGTGCGTTGGCCCGGGCGTTGTCGTAGTCCTGGCCGCTGATGGCCTTGTCGTCGATCAACTGGGCGTAGCGCTGCTCCTGCAACCGGGCCTGGAACGCGTTGGCCTCGGCCTTGCGCAACGCTGCTTCGGCGCTGTCCAGGTCGGCCTTGAACGGCGCCGGATCGATGCGGAACAACACATCCCCTTGTTTGACGTCACTGCCTTCGCGGAAGGTCCGCTGCAAGACCACGCCGGCCACGCGGGCACGCACTTCGGCCATGCGCGGTGCGGCAATCCGCCCGCTCAGTTCGCTGCTGATGGTCAGTGGCTGCGCTTCGATGGTCTCGATGCGAACCGTGGCCAGCGGCGCCTGTTCCTCGGCGTTCGAGGCCTTGTCACACGCGGCCAGTGTCAACGCCAGAGCAATCAGACTGAGCCTGGCAAGCAGATTCTTCGACATGTAATACCCCATTAAAGACTCCCGGCATGCTACCGGGCGCAGGCGAGGGTAGCGGTGAAGCTTTGTTGGTGCTGTGTGAAATTGTGTAAGGGTTTTACTCAGAGACGGGTGAGGGCGTATATCCTTCAGTCCTTGATTTCTATTGCGCCTGAGAGATCGCTTTCGCGGGCAAGCCCGCTCCCACAGTGGTCGGTGGTGTTCATATCATTTGTGTTCACCGCAAATCCCTGTGGGAGCGGGCTTGCCCGCGAAGAGGCCGGAACAGACGCCAAAGCACTTTCTGGAAACACCCCATGCCCAACATCCTCCTGGTCGAAGACGACACCGCCCTCGCCGAACTGATTGCCAGCTACCTGGAGCGCAACGGTTATTCCGTCAGCGTGATCGGTCGTGGCGATCATGTGCGCGAACGTGCGCGAGTCAGTCCGCCGGACCTGGTGATCCTCGACCTGATGCTGCCAGGCCTCGACGGCTTGCAAGTCTGTCGCCTGCTGCGCGCCGACTCGGCGACCTTGCCGATCCTCATGCTCACCGCCCGCGACGACAGCCACGATCAGGTGCTGGGCCTGGAAATGGGCGCCGACGACTACGTCACCAAACCCTGCGAGCCACGGGTGCTGCTGGCACGGGTGCGGACCCTGTTGCGACGCAGCAGCCTCGGCGAGCCGCAGACCGCCAATGACCGCATTCTGATGGGCAACCTGTGCATCGACCTGTCGGAGCGCACCGTGACCTGGCGCGAGCAGTTGGTCGACCTGTCCAGCGGCGAGTACAACCTGCTGGTGGTGCTGGCCCGGCATGCCGGTGAGGTGTTGAGTCGCGACCAGATCCTGCAGCGCCTGCGCGGCATCGAATTCAACGGCACCGACCGTTCGGTGGACGTGGCGATCTCCAAGCTGCGGCGCAAGTTCGACGACCACGCCGGCGAGGCGCGCAAGATCAAGACCGTGTGGGGCAAGGGCTATCTGTTCAGCCGTTCCGAGTGGGAATGCTGAGCCGATGTTCAGGATCCTCTTTCGCCTGTACCTGGTGACCATCGTCTCGTTCAGCGCCGCGATCTACCTGGTGCCGGACCTGGTGGTCAAGGTGTTCCACGAGCGCTTTGTCACCTACAACCTCGATTATTCGCGAGGGTTGCAAACCCTGATCGTCAAACAGTTCCACGGGGTCCCGGCCGAACAGTGGCCGGCCCTGGCCGCTGCAATGGACAAGGACTTCTCTCCTCTGCACATCGTGCTCAGCAGCAATGACGACAGCAGCCTGACCCCTGATGAACAGCAGCGCTTGCGTCGCGGCGAGAACGTCGTGCGCGTGGGCGACTGGGGCTGGCGCACGTTGGCGGTCGCGCCGCTGAATGAGCACACCGTGGTGCAAATGGTGGTGCCGCCGGACCCGCTGGACGTCAACCTGTTGTACTGGAGCATCAACGTACTGATCGGCGCGACCATGCTCGCCTGCCTGTTGCTGTGGCTGCGCCCGCACTGGCGCGACCTGGAACGCCTCAAGGGCGCTGCCGAACGTTTCGGCAAGGGCCACCTGGGCGAGCGCACGCAAATCTCCCCGAGTTCCAACATCGGCAGCCTCGCCGGTGTGTTCGACACCATGGCCGGCGACATCGAGAACCTGCTCAACCAGCAGCGCGACTTGCTCAATGCGGTGTCCCACGAGTTGCGCACGCCGCTGACGCGCCTGGATTTCGGCCTGGCGCTGGCGCTCTCCGAAGACTTGCCGACAGCCAGTCGCGAACGCCTGCAAAGCCTGGTGGCGCACATTCGCGAACTCGATGAGCTGGTGCTGGAGCTGCTGTCCTACAGTCGCCTGCAAAACCCGGCGCAACTGCCGGAGCAGGTCGAGGTGTCGCTGGATGAGTTCATCGACAGCATTCTTGGCAGCGTCGACGAAGAGCTGGAGTCCCCGGAAATCGTCATCGACGTGCTGCTGCACGGCCAGCTCGAACGCTTCAGCCTGGACCCGCGCCTGACCGCGCGCGCCTTGCAGAACCTGCTGCGCAACGCCATGCGCTATTGCGAGAAACGCATTCAGATCGGTGTGCAGGTATCCGCCGACGGCTGTGAGATCTGGGTCGACGATGACGGCATCGGTATTCCGGACGACGAGCGTGAGCGGATTTTCGAACCTTTCTACCGCCTCGACCGCAGTCGCGACCGTGCCACCGGCGGCTTCGGCCTGGGACTGGCGATCAGCCGCCGCGCACTGGAGGCCCAGGGCGGCACCCTGACGGTAGAAGCCTCGCCACTGGGTGGGGCGCGGTTTCGCTTGTGGTTGCCGACGCCGCGTTGAATACGACAAACGGCAGCCGCTTCTGTCAGATTTTACAGTAGCAAGGCGCTGCGCTTGCGCGTTTCATTGATCTGCGACATCACGAGAAGGTGGCAGGGCGGGAGGAGAAGAATGAGCGCGCCAATAACAAGAGCCTGCGGGCAAGGCACAATCAGTGCAATCAGGGACGTCAGGGTCGAGAGCGTGTCGACAAAGTTCGCGATGGTCTTGCCCGATGGCGGCCGCAGCAGGTTGGCGATCAGGATCGGACCCAACATCACCGCAGGGGGGAGCGCCTGTTTTCTGGTTGGCGATGCGGTGAAATTTACCCTGACGAAGGGGGCTGGCGGAGAGCTGTTGAAGGCACACGACCTTGAGAAGTCGGGCGTCGACGGCAAGGCCACCTGAGGTCTGGCGCGGTCTTTTTACGACCCCGCAAGCCATTGTCGGTGCCTCAAGTGCTCAAGCGGCTGCGCAACAGCTTGGCCATCTCCTCCAGGTCCGTCATCGGCTGATGCCCGATGAGCATCCAGGCGTGTTCCGTGTCAGCCCAGTACACGATGTTCAGCTCGCGCCGCTGCTCCCGGGCCAAATGCCGGATGCCGTTATTGGAGCGGGTGACACACAGCGCCATGGGGCCGTGCGCCGGATCGAGGTAGGTGATCTGGGCGATGGGTGCACCGTCGTACTCGAGAATTTGCGCACGCTTGAACTCGGCACGCGGCAGGCTCAGTTTGGCCGGCGCGAGCTCGAGGCCCAGGCGGGCATCGATGGTCCGCAGCTGGGCCCGCTGGGTGGTCTCGTCAGCGGGCAGATGATCGAGGGTTTCCGGCACGTAGAGCGCCATGTAGTCGGCCACCAGGCCACGCCAGTTGTGGGTCTGTTGACTCGCTTGCCAGCCGAGAAACAGGCGGTCCGCCAGCACGCCGCCGGCTACCAGCCCGGCTGCGGCGGCAAGAAACCAGCGCCGGCTGAGCCCCGGGCGCACGGGGGAGGGCAGCGTGGCGAGCATGCCTTGCAGGCGGTCCACCGGCGCCTGCCGGGCCAGTTCATCGTAGGCCTCCTTGAAGGGCAGGCTGCTGCGATCCAGCCATTGCAGGCGCAGGCTGAGCATCGGGTCGGCGATGAGGGCCGCGTCGATGCGCGAACGCTGCTCGGCGTCGAGTTGGTTGTCGAGGTAAGCCACCAGTTGTTCGTCCGAGGGTATCGCGTTCATCAGTGTTCTCCTCGGTTGGGGGTGGGCACCGTGTGCAACGGTGGATACTCGGCCAGTTTCGCCCGCGCCGCGGCCAGGCGGCTCATGACCGTGCCGATGGGCACTTGCAGCACGTCGGCGACTTCGCGATAGGACAAGCCTTCGACGTAGGCGAGAAACACCGTTTCGCGCTGGGCCTCGGGCAATGCATCGACACGGCGGATGACCTGTGCCGCCAATACGTGGGTCTGCGCCACGGACTCCCCATCGAACGACAAGGCCTGATCGGCATCCACCTGGCCCTGACCCTGACGCACCCGCTGGGCGCGGACTTCGTTGAGCCAGATCGAATGCAGAATGCTCAGCAGCCAGCGGTCCATGCGCGTCCCCGGCACATACTGTGCGGCCCGCTCCAGCGCCCGCACACAGGTCGCCTGCACCAGGTCATCGGCGATATGCCGTTGTCGGGACAACAGCAGGCCGTAGCGCCATAAACGCGCCAGATGCTGGTTCAGTTCCGTTCGTATTGCCTGATCGCTGGCGATGGCGACCTCCGTCCGCTCGGGTTGTCAGGTTTTCGATGAACCGTCGATGGCTTCGGCCAGGTCCTGGTACTCCTCGCACCGGGTGTTGCCGCAGATGGCCTTGATCTGCTGCAGTTGCTCCTGTGCAAGGTCCAGCCGGCCTTTGATCACATAGGCCTCGCCAAGGTACTCGCGGACTTGCGCGTACTGCGGGTCGAGCTTCACCGATTGCAGGTAATAACCGATGCCTTCGTCGGTACGCCCCAGTTTACGCGTGGCGTAGCCGCGATAGTTCAGCGCTTTTGCGGTATTTGGCTGTTTCAGCGTGTCGAGCAGGGCCAGGGCTTCTTCATAACGCCCGTCCTTGGCCAGTCGATAGGCGTAGTTCGTGCGGTCTTCGTCGGGCACCAGGTTGCTGGTCTGCTTGACGCAGCGCTGCGATCGGGTATCGAGCACCTGGCCTTTGGGGCAATTGGGCTTGGCGGGCGCCTCGTCGTCGCCGCCACCGCCGTTGGCCAGGGCCAGGGAGCCGGACAACGCAACGGTCAGCAAAAGCGGGGTCATCAGAGCTGAAAAACGAATATTCATGGGCATTGCTCCACAGGTTGATGCGTTTCAGATCAGGTCGCGCCCCGTCGGATGCAGCGCAAGGTTGATGTGATGAGAACACCTCAGCATGAACAATTATTCGTTGCGTTCTGGCGGTGTTTTCAAGGAAAGCACATAGCGCAGCGCTGTGTGCGCTGAAGATCCCGGTGGGAGCGAGCTTGCTCGCGATGAACGATGACGCGGTATCAACCCAGCAAACGAATCGGAGCCCCTGCCGACCAGGCCTGGATGTCCTCGATCATTTGCGAGAAAAACAGCTGGTAGTTCTGTTGGCTCACGTACCCGACATGGGGCGTGGCCAGCACGTTGTCCAGGGTCCGGAACGGATGGTGGGCGGGCAGCGGCTCATGCTCGAAGACGTCCAGGGCGGCACCGGCCAGCCGTTGTTTCTGCAGCGCCTTGATCAACGCCGCTTCATCGACAATCGGCCCGCGAGCGGTGTTGACCAGCAGGGCCGTGGGTTTCATCCAGCCCAGTGCCTGGGCATCCACCATGCCGCGACTGCGCTCACTGAGCACCAGGTGCACCGACAACACGTCGGCCTGCTCGAACAGTTCCTGCTTGCTGACATGGGTCACGCCGGCTTGCGCCGCACGCTCGGCGGTGAGGTTTTCACTCCAGGCGATGACACGCATGCCGAACACCTGACCGAACTGCGCGACGCGCTGGCCGATGCTGCCAAGGCCGAGGATCGCCAGCGTCTTGCCGTGCAGGTCGCCACCCAGGCCTTGTTGCCACTGGCCGGCACGCAAGGCATTGGCTTCGGATACCAGATTGCGGGTGGCGGCCATGATCAGCGCCCAGGTCAGTTCCGGCGCGGCGTGTTTGTAGCTGTCGCTGCCGCTGACCTGAATGCCCAGTGCGGCGGCGGCTTTCAGGTCGAGGGCAGCGTTGCGCATGCCGCCGGTCACCAGTAGCTTGAGCCTGGGCAGGCGACGCAACAGGTCTTCATCGAAACGGGTGCGCTCGCGCATCACGCAGATCACTTCAAAACCGGCCAGGCGCTCGGCCAGTGTCGCGTTGTCGGCGGGGTAGTCATGGAGAAAACTCACCTGGCCGACGCTGTCCAGCGCCGACCAGTCCACCACATCCCGCGCCACGTCCTGCCAATCATCAAGCACTGCAATCTGCACAGGCATCAGCTTTTCCTCTTCAACGCACGGGGTTGGTCTTGTTCAGCCAGGCGAGCAGCGCCTGGTGGAATCGTGCCGGTTCTTCCATCTGCGGCGCGTGGCCCAAGCCGGGGAATTCGACCAGCGTGGACTGGGGAATCAGCTTGGCCACTTGTTTGCCGAGGACGTCGTAGTGCCCGATCTTCGCCTTGACCCCGGGAGGGGCGATGTCACTGCCGATGGCGGTGGTATCGGACGTACCGATCAACAGCAGGGTCGGCACTTTCAGGTCCTTGAATTCGTAGTACACCGGCTGGGTGAAGATCATGTCGTAGATCAGCGCCGAGTTCCAGGCGACTTGCGTATGTCCCGGGCCCTTGTTCAAGCCGGCGAGCATGTCGACCCAGCGATCGAATTCCGGTTTCCAGCGACCGCCGTAATAGGTGCTGCGTTCGTAGTTGCGGATACCCTCGGCGCTGAGCTTGAGTTCGCGCTCGTACCATTGATCGACCGTGCGATAGGGCACGCCGAGGGCTTTCCAGTCTTCCAGGCCGATGGGGTTGACCAGTGCCAGTTGCTCGACCTGTTCGGGGAATTGCAAGGCATAGCGCGTAGCGAGCATGCCGCCGGTGGAATGCCCCAGCAGGGTGGCTTTCTGGATGCCCAGCGCCTTGAGCAATTGCTGGGTGTTCGTCGCCAGTTGCTGGAAGCTGTACTGATAGTGCGCCGGTTTGCTGGAGGTGCAGAAGCCGATCTGGTCCGGGGCGATGACCCGGTAGCCGGCATCGCTCAGGGCTTTGATCGAGGTGTCCCAGGTGGCGCCGCAGAAGTTCTTGCCGTGCATCAGCACCACGCTGCGGCCATTGGCCTTGCCGTGGGCAGCGACGTCCATGTAACCCATTTGCAGGGATTGGCCCTGGGATTCAAAGGCGAAGTGCTTGAGCGTGTACGGATAATCGAAGCCCTGGAGTTCGGGGCCGTATTGCGGTCCTTCGGCGAGGGCGATGGCAGGCAGTACAGCGCTCAGCAGCAGAGCGGGTAACCAGCGGGAAAAGGGACGCGACATGGGACGGCTCCATGGAAAATCCGCCCATGCTGGGTCGGTTCGATTAGGGCGGTATTAAACACAGGCAATCATCGCCCTGTATGGTTCAACCCATCCAGCCCAAAGTCGCCATGGCCAGCACGCCGTAGCGGGCACCTTTGGCCAGGGTGACGATCAGCAGGAAGCGCCCTAGCGGCTCGCGCATGACCCCGGCGACCAGCGTCAGGGGATCGCCGATTACCGGCAGCCAACTGAGCAGCAAGGACCAATGGCCGTAGCGCTGGTAATGCAACCGGGCTTTTTCCAGGTGCCGGGGGCTCACCGGAAACCAGCGCCGGTCGCGGAACCGTTCGATCCCGCGCCCCAGCCACCAGTTAAGCAGCGAGCCCAGGACGTTGCCCAGGGTTGCCACTGCCAGCAATGCCCACAGCCAGTAGCGGTCGCTGAGCAACAGGGCGACCAGCACGGCTTCGGATTGCAGCGGCAACAGCGTGGCGGCCCCGAATGCCGCGAAAAACAGCCCGAAGTACGCGCCGGACATCAATGGGCGGGGTAGTCCGCAACCACCACGTCGGTGCCGTCCTTTTTCAGGCCGATGACCTGATAGGCATCGCTCATGCCGTCCATTTCCATGCCGGGCGAGCCCATGGGCATGCCGGGGGCGGCGACGCCCAGCAGATCGTCGCGCTTGCTCAGGGCCAGGACCTGGTCGGCCGGCACATGGCCTTCAACGAACTTGCCGTTGATCAACGCGGTGTGGCACGACGCCAGGCGCGGCGGCACGCCGTGCTGTTGCTTGAACTCGCTCATGTTGGCTTCGACGTGGTCCTCGACCTTGAAGCCGTTGGCTTCAAGGTGGGTGATCCATTTTTTGCAGCAACCACAATTGGCGTCGCGGTGGACTTCAATCGGGATCAGGTCGGCGGCCTGGGCAAGGGAGGACAGAAGCAGGGCGCTCAGGGCGATCAGGCGCAGAGGGTTTCGCATGGGGTTCGTCTCGGCTAACGGGCAAAAAAATGCATTCTGACCATTTTATCCGGTCAGGCATTCAAGGAGTGTTTCCAAGTACTACAAAGATTCGCCTTTCGATGATGCGGGATGAATGCTGTCAGGCAGATGAGAGACACATTACAAAATCGTCAGGTTGAAACGCCGAGCGTAAGTAGCGGTGTTGGTACAAGCCAACTAGTCGCTATGTGCGAAAAGTCAGAAAGGCAATTCTTTGAAGCGCCAAGCCCCCAATAAACAGTAAGCTTACAGTATGTATCTTGGCATCAAGGACCCTGACGCGAAGTTCAATGCGCTGGAATACTTCGCGTCGCAACTGGACAATATCCAGAGCAACAATCTTAAGGGAAACAAGTACGCCAATTACTTGATTCCCGAGTTCAAGAAAGCGATCTACGTCCTGTAAAACCTGGAAACCTACGGCAAGAGCAACGGCCCCATGGCGAGGCCAGGCAGCAGTCTCTCGGCCAAGGCCTGACGCGGTGTTGCCCGGCCCGCCCGGTTCGCCCGGCGGGCCGGTGATCCTCAGCGGTCGAGCAGTTTCATGACTTCTTCCGGATAACGCAGGCCAGCGGTGGCATGTGGCGCAAAGATCGTCTCCAGCGCCTGCAGTTCCTCAGTGTCCAGCTTCACCTGCAGAGCGGCCACGTTTTCCTCCAGGTATTGGCGTTGCTTGGTGCCCGGAATCGGAATCAGGTAATCACCCTGAGCCAGTACCCACGCCAGCGCCAGTTGCCCGGCGGTCACGCCTTTCTCTGCCGCGAGCGCCTGGACGTGCTGCACCAGCAGCAGGTTTTTCGCGAAATTTTCGCCCTGGAAGCGCGGGCTGAAACGGCGATAGTCGTCTGCCGCGAAGTCATCCGGACTTTTCAACGCACCGGTCAGAAAGCCCCGGCCCAACGGGCTGTAAGGCACAAAGGCGACGCCCAGACGCTGGCAGGCCGCCAGGCAACCGTTTTCTTCCTGATCACGGCTCCACAACGAATACTCACTTTGCAGCGCACTGATCGGGTGAACCTTGTGCGCGCGTTCCAGGGTCGCCACCGAGGCCTCGCTCAGTCCCAGGTAACGCACCTTGCCGGCACTGACCAGTTCGGCCATGGCACCGACGGTTTCTTCGATGGCCACCTGCGGGTCGATGCGGTGCTGGTAGTACAGGTCGAGGGTGTCCACGCCGAGGCGTTTCAAGCTGCCGTCGATGGACTGGCGAATGTATTCCGGTCGCCCGTTGACGCCCCTGGCGCCGGGGTTTTCCGGGTCGCGGACGATGCCGAACTTGCTGGCCAGGAACACCTGGTCGCGCTTGCCGGCAATGGCCTTGCCGATCAGTTCTTCATTGGTGTGCGGGCCGTACATGTCGGCGGTATCGAGAAAATTGACCCCCAGTTCCAGCGCGCGATGCAGGGTGGCCGTGGCTTCGCGGGTATCGGTGCCGGTGGTGTAGAAGTCGGTCATGCCCATGCAGCCCAGGCCGATGGCCGACACCAGCGGACCGTTTTTTCCCAATTGACGTGTGTGCATGAAATCAGCTCCCTGTGAAGTGAATGGCCATTGTTCGCCTCGACAGAAACTAGATAAACCGGCTAAAACCGCTATCACTATTCGTAAAATCCAAACAATCCATCGGTGGAACCAGCAATGGACCGTTTCAACGCCATGCGCGTCTTTACCCGTATCGTCGAACTCGGCGGCTTTGCCGGGGCCGCCGACAGCCTGCAATTGCCCCGGGCCTCGGTCACGACCCTGATCAAGCAATTGGAGGCGCATCTGGGGGTGCAACTGCTGCAACGCACCACGCGGCAGATCAGCCTGACGCTCGACGGCGCGGCTTATTACCCCCGTTGCGTGCGTTTGCTGGCGGACCTGGAAGAGACCGAAGCGGTCTTCAGTGCCGCACGCCACAATCCCAAAGGGCTGTTGCGCGTGGACATGCCGGCGGGCGTGGGGCGACTGGTGGTGATTCCGGCACTGCCACAATTTACCGCACGCTATCCGTTGATCGAACTGGAAATCGGCTTGAATGACCGTCCGGTGGACCTGATTCGCGAAGGCGTCGACTGTGTGTTGCGCGGCGGCTCGCCGCTGGACGATTCACTGGTGGCACGGCCACTGGTGATGATGGATCAGGTGACCTGTGCCAGCCCCGGTTATCTGCAACGCCACGGCACGCCGAGTACCCTGGATGACTTGCGCGGGCACCGGATGGTCGAGTACTTCTCCGGCATCAGCGGCAAGCGTTTCGGGCTGGAGTTTGTCGTGGATGGCCAGGTGCAGGCGCTCGATTTGCCCAAGCAGGTGGCGGTCAACAGTGCCGATGGTTATCTGGCGGCGTGCGAGGCCGGGTATGGACTGGTGCAGACGCCGTACTATCACGTGGCGCGGCAACTGGAGGAGGGGCGTTTGTATGAAGTGCTGCCCCAAGTGCCGCCACCGGGCATGCCGATGACGGCGCTTTATCCGCCGCACCGCCAGTTATCCCGGCGGGTGCGTGTGTTTGTCGATTGGCTGGTGGAGCTGTGTGCCCAGCCTGGCAATGACTTTTACCGCAAGGATCGAGGACGTTGAACAGCCGTTAACGGTGTGGGTTGTAACCCGGTCCGCCATGGTCGTAGTAGTGATCGTGATGCCAGCCACCGTGCGGGAAAACAATGCAACCGCTCAGGGTCAGGATGGCCAGCAGGGGAATCAGCAGTGTGATTCGACGCAACATTTGAAACTCCTCATGGTTATCGCCGCAATGAAGCTAAAACTCTTCATCGGCTGTAACATGAGACCCCGCTTGTAGCCCCTTATCCCCGAAACAGGGTAAGCGCTTGGCATGCATGTCGATACAAACCGGACACATTTTCAGATTCAGGAACCCGCAATGACTCAGTCGCAACGTTTGAAATACTCGATTCTGATCTCCCTGATCGTACTGGGGATCATGTTTGGCCTTTCCTGGTTGCAGAACACGGGCGTCATCAGCGAAAAACTGTTCCAGTACATCGCCATTGGCGTGGCGGTGATCGTGGTCGTCGTCAATGGCGTGATGCGCCGCAAGGTCAAGCCCTGATCAGTTGCTCAGGTCACGCAGTATCGCTGCAGCCTGGGGATGCAGGCTGTAGCTTTTGTCCGGGTTGAGGACAATCACGCCTTCGCTGCACAAGCGCTTGAGCACTTCACGCACGCTGAGAAAGGACAGGGGAATATCCAGGTCCAGCAATTGGCTGTGCACGCCGCGCACCCCGAGGCTGCGGTCGCTTTCGGCGGCCGTCAGCAAGGCATCGATGACTTTCAGGCGAATCAGACTGGTGCGCAGGCCATAGCTCTTGAGCAGGATTCTGATCCGCTCGTTGCCGTGGCGATCGCTACGCGGCTCGAATACGCCGACTCCCATGGAAGTACCCTTTGGCGCGTTGCTACCGTCCGTTGGCAGTTGCGAGTTGTACATTGCAAAACTCCTTTTCAGAGCCTGATCAGGAAAAAGTTGGGCGCTCTTACAAGACTAGACGTATGAGCAGACCAAATCATGAAGGCTCGAATGTAGAAATTTTGTCGCCGTCATGTGATGAGCCTGTCAGTTCGCACTTCAACGTGCGCTAAACGCTAAATTGTGGTTCTTCACGCAATCCCGGAAAACTGTAGGCGCCGGCTTGCCGGCGATGGACTCACGTGCGCCGCGTTTATCTGGTTCATGCGCGTTTTCGTTAACGACCATCGCCAGCAAGCCGGCTCCTACAAGGAACCGCGTCAATCCCGGGAATCACCGATGACGCCATGCTTGTAGGAGCCGGCTTGCTGGCGATGGACTCGGGTGCGCCGCGTTTATCCTGGTTACACGCGTTATCGTTGACGTCCATCGCGAGCAGGCTCGCTCCCACAAGGGACCGGGCAATACCTGTAGGAGCCGGCTTGCTGGCGATGGACTCGGGTGCGCCGCGTTTATCCTGGTTACACGCGTTATCGTTGACGACCATCGCCAGCAAGCCGGCTCCTACAACCGGTGAAAGCCGCTAAATTTTTGCTGTGAGCTTCGTCCCTACAGGGAGGCACCGCGCGCGTGGGTACGCGCAACGGTGGCCATGGTTTTTTCGATCAGGAGCGAGCGTGATTATTTCCAGCCAGTTAACCAGGTTGAGCCTGGCGGGTTTGACTCTGGGGTTGAGCCTTGCGGCGAGCGCCAGCACTGCGCCTGCGCAGACATCCGCCGACATCCGCCGAACCAGTTTCGGCGTACCGCACATCCGCGCCGACAACGAGCGCGGGCTGGGCTACGGCATCGGCTATGCCTACGCCCAGGACAACCTGTGCCTGCTGGCCAACGAGATCACCACCGTCAACGGCGAACGTTCACGGTATTTCGGGCCGGACCAGTTCACTGTCGAAGAGCGGGAGAACCTGGTCAGCGATCTGTTCTTCACCTGGCTCAACACCCCGCAAGCCGTCGCCGGTTTCTGGCAGGCCCAGACCCCGCAAGTGCGTGAGCTGATCGAGGGTTATGTGGCGGGGTTCAACCGCTCCTTGAGCGAACGACGTGCCCAGGGTCTGCCGCAGCAGTGCCAGGGTGAGTGGGTGCGAGACATCACGGCGATGGACCTGGTCAAGCTGACCCGGCGCCTGCTGGTCGAAGGCGGTGTCGGCCAGTTCGCCGAAGCCCTGGCCGGTGCCACGCCGCCCAAGGCCGAGACCCAGGCGTCGAACGCCCCGGCAGCGTTCCAGGTGGCCGCCACGCGCATGCAGCGCTTTGCCCTGGATCGCGGCAGTAACGCGGTCGCCATCGGCAGCGAGCGTTCCTTTAACGGCCGCGGCATGTTGCTGGCCAACCCGCACTTCCCGTGGGTGGGCGGCATGCGTTTTTATCAGATGCACCTGACCATTCCCGGCAAGCTGGACGTGATGGGCGCGGCGTTGCCCGGCCTGCCACTGATCAACATCGGTTTCAATCAACACCTGGCCTGGACCCATACCGTGGATTCGTCCAGGCACTTCACGCTGTATCGCCTGCAACTCGATCCCAAGGACTCGACCCGTTACCTGCTCGATGGCGAGTCCCTGCCGATGGACAAGCAGACCGTGACCGTCAACGTCAGGCAAGCGGACGGGCAGGTCCAGGCAGTTTCCCATGTGGTCTACAGCTCGAAGTTCGGTCCGGTGGTGCAATGGCCCGGAAAGCTCGATTGGGATCATCAGTACGCCTTCAGCCTGCGCGACGCCAATCTGGACAACGACCGCGTCCTGCAGCAGTGGTACGCGATGAACCGCGCCGAAAACCTCAAGGACTTCCAGGCTTCGGTCCACAGGATCCAGGGCATTCCGTGGGTCAACACGCTGGCGGCGGACGATCAGGGGCAGACGCTGTACATGAACCTCTCGGTGGTGCCCAACGTCAGCGCCGACAAGCTGGCGCAATGCAGCGATCCGCGGATCGGCCTGCAGATGATCATTCTTGACGGTTCCAACAGCGCCTGCGCCTGGGACATCGACCCGCAGGCGCCACAATCCGGCATTTATGCATCGGACAAGTTGCCGCAACTGCTGCGCAAGGATTTCGTCCAGCACTCCAACGATTCGGCATGGATGGCCAACCCGGCGCAACCGCTGACCGGCTATTCACCGCTGATCAGCCAGGATGGCCAGCCACTGGGCCTGCGCTCGCGCTTTGCGCTGGACCGTTTGAACACGTTGAGCGAGGCCGGCAAGGTCGCGGTCGCGGATTTGCAGCGCATGGTCATGGACGATCAGGTGTATCAGGCGGCTCAAGTGATGCCGGACCTGCTGCAGTTCTGCGCAGCGGATCTGGGTGCCGATGCAAAAAGCCTCGGGTCACTGTGTGCCAGCCTCAAGGCCTGGGACCGCAAGGCCAACCTCAACAGCGGCCTGGGTTTTGTGCACTTCCAGAATGTCATGGAGGCGTTGGAGCCGGTGCCGGACGTATGGCGCGTCGCCTTCGATCCGCAGGACCCGCAACATACCCCGAGCGGGCTGGCAATCGACCGCCCGGACGTGGCGAAGGCACTGCGGGCGGCGATGCTGGCTTCGGCCGGGCAGGTCGAGGCGTCAGGTCTCAAGCCGGACACTCGCTGGGGCGATATCCAGGTGGTCAGCAGCGGCGGGCGACAAACGCCGATCCATGGCGGACCGGGTACGCTCGGTGTCTACAACGCCATCCAGAGCGTGCCGCGCAGCGATGGCAAACGCGAAGTGGTCAGTGGCACGAGTTACCTGCAAGTGGTGACCTTTGACGAAAACGGACCGCAGGCCAAGGGGTTGCTGGCGTTCTCGTTGTCGAGTGACCCGGCGTCGAAGTTTTCCCGGGATCAGACCCAGGCCTTCTCGCAGAAGCAATGGAGCGTGCTGCCCTTCACCGAGCAACAGATCACGTCCGATCCGCAGTACCAGGTGCAGACGATCCGACAGCAGGAGGCCAAGGTCGCCGCGCAGTAAGACAGTGGTGTTTCAGATGAACGCTGAAGGCCGCACCCCGCAAGGGTGGCGGCCTTTTCAGCTTTTCGGGGTCTTCTGCGGAATCGCGTTGACCACCAGATTGCCGTTGTCATTGCGCGTCAGGTAGACCGGCAGCACGCGTGGCAGGGACTTCACCAGGCTGTTGATCTCCTTGATGTTGTAGATGCCGCCGATATGGATCGAGCCGGTGCTGTTGTCCGCGACCACCAGCGGTTTGTCCAGGTAGCGATTGATCAATGGCAGGGCATCGCTCAGCGCCAGATCGTCGAGCACCAGCTTGCCCTGGCGCCAGGCCAGCGAACTGTCATCTTCATAGGTCTGGCTGATGCGGGGAATGAAGTCGCCCTGGCGATAACTGGCCTGCATCGCCGGGTCAAGACGCAAGCCGTCGCCGGGCAGGTCGGTGTTGCTGCTGACCAGCACCGAGCCCTCGATCAGGTTGACCTTGACCTGGTCTTCGTACATCCACACGTTGAATTGGGTCCCGGTCACGCGAATCCGGCCTTCGGCGGCCTTGACCACAAACGGGTGACGGGTGTCATGGCTGACGCTGAAGTAGGCTTCGCCTTTTTTCAGCGTGACTTGCCGCTGATCCTTGTAGTTGCTGTAGGTCAGTTCACTGCCCAGGTTGAGTTCCACCTGGCTGCCATCTTTCAGGGTGACCGTGCGGACATTGTCGGTCGCTTCGAAATGCTGGTACGCGTTCGGTACCCAGCCCAGGTGCCAGCCGCCATAACCGGCCAACGGCAGCGCCATGGCACAGATCGCCGCGGCAATCGCCAGGCGGCGCCACGGGGCATGGGTTTGGGGTTGGGGGCGAACCAGCGGTACGACGGGGTCGGGGCGGGGCAGGTCGCCGGCGACATCCCAGATCTCCAGCATCGCTTCGTACTCGAAGGCATGGAGTGGATGCGCATTGCGCCATTGCTCGAACGCCTGACGCTCTTGCTCGGTGCAGTCATTGGCGTGCAGACGCATGCACCAATGCGCAGCGGCATCGGTGATGACGTCGTATTCGGCTTCCGAGAGCGTGTGTTCGGTCATTGGCTCATCCTGATTTCGTGCATTCTAACCTTGGGGGGCAGTCTGCGAGAACATCAGTCATGGCATTTAACCATCAATGTGTAACTTTTTTTCAACGCCTTGCCACGGGATAGCCTGTTGTCGGCTGGCATTATCCATAGGCAGGCGTGAAAAAAAGATCAAAATAATCATCCCAACGCGCAGGTCCGGGGATCTGCGCGTTGTGATGCCAGGATCAGGTTGCGGAGGCCGATGCGGCCGGCACCGGGTCCAGCTGCCGGCCCATTTCGCAGATCAGGAACGCGAGCGAATCAGCATTGTTTAAAATGACATCGGTTCTGAAGTTTGCGTTGTCCGCGTCCAGGAACGCTTCCCGCGCCTTCTCCATGGTCTTGCTGCCCGTTAACTTCAAAATGGTCTTGCCGACGTGATAGGACTCCACAATGGAATCCAGGCTGATCCACGACTGCAGGCCACTGTGCCAACGCGCGAACAGTTCCTCCTTCGGCGTGTCCAGCGACAAGGCTTTGCGCTGGAAATCCAGTTGAGACTGTTTCATGGCGATTCCAAAGGCGGTGTTCGGCGCGACCAGATCGCTGAACGGCCGCCTGGCTTCAAGGTAGGCGATGTCCACGGCCTTGGAAAACAAATGGGCGAATTCGTGGATCAGCGTGGCGGCCTGGCTGTGGCCGTCGACGTTGAAGGGTTCAGTCAGACAGGATTTGTACCAGTCGAGCTGTTGATCGAAGAACCGTTCGGTGAAATGCACGTTGCGCTGTTGATCCTTTTCCAGGACGAACGCGATGAGGTTTTCCTGCGGGTCCCGGCATGTACCGACGATTATGCGATGGGAGTTCATCCAGTCTTCGTCCGGGTCCACCAGCGCGTTGCAGATGGGAACAATGGCCTGTTTGATTTTGTCGATCAGCCCTTTGTCGACCGTGGCAACACCAAAGAAGCTTTTGAGGAAGGTATCCAGGCGTGTACCCGGAAGGAGTTTTCGCAATTGCACCATGTTGTGCAAACTGTTGAACGCGTAATAACGGGCCATGTCGATGGCCTGCACGATCATTCGGGCTTTTTCGGGACATCTGACGCGAATCTCGTCCATCCCGCGGGCTTCGATGTTCAGCACCTCCCTGGCGACATGGGCATGGGCGAGCTGGTTGTGCATTTTCGACATGGCCTTGCCGTAGTGGACCGTGTGGATGTCCGGGTCGATCACCAGTTGCTTGTCTGGCGTGGCCAGCAATACCGGGCCTGGTTCCTTGCCTTTGACCATTCGCCAGGCTACCCCGGTCTTTTCCACGCCGTAGACCTTGCCGGCGATGGGGGCGTAGGTTTTTTTGCTCGCCGCATCGAGGTAGGTACCGTCAGCCCTGTTTTTCGTCAGGTCCTTGAGTTCGACCGTGGTTTCGAACGGTTGCAGTCGCGTGCGCAGCGGCGCCGTCGAATCGACCTCGGACCACTTTGGCGCGACGATCGGGGTGGCAACCGGCGGGGCAATGGCTTCGTGGGTGACATGGGCTGTTTCAGTCCACCCCTCCAGTGACAGCCTGCCCAGCGTGATGAGTTGCACCGCACCGGCGATAAAGTCTTCAAGCGCCACTTTCCAGTGATGGTCCTGCAGCGCTTCAGCCGAGTTGAGCGCGTCCTGGTAGGCGTTCCAGAGAAACTGCAAATACGCGAGTTTGCCCGGCAACAGACCCAGGACGCGCTGGATACCGGCGCTGAACAGATGTTTGACCGCCTCCCAGTCTGCCTGTCCGACTGCCTGCAACTGGCTGCCGAGCATGTGCGACAGCAGTTTTGTGTTGTCGTGGAACAGGTGGGTGAGCAAGTTGCCGCCAATGGGGTTGGACGCCAGGGTGATTTCGCTCAATTGCCCTGCGGTCGAATCGAGCAGGTTGCGAAACACCGACTGCTCGCTGTCCGGCAGGCGGCGGATCAGCATTTCCTGCAAGAGCCCGGGCGTATTCAGCGCCGAGACAACGCTGGCCTCGGTGTCGAACTCGATGAAAGGAGTACTGCCTGGTAGGTAAGGGGCATAGAGGACGTGCGGCCCGGCCTTTGCGTTGCCCGGGCTGACCAGGTACAGGCCCAGTGCCTTGACAGCGGCGGCGCCGGTGGTCTTGATCAGCTCCAGTGGCCGGGCAATCGCGTGCGCGCCTGGCACGGCGGCCCGCGCAATGGCGTCCGGCATGTCCAGGACCTGTCGAAGCAAATCGAACGCGCCCCTGGAAAGCCTTTGCAGCAGTTTCATCTCGTTGGCGTGTTGCAGCAGTTGCCAGGGCAGTTGTTTGACGAAGCGTTGCATCCGGCTTTCAGCGTCGGCAGTGGCCCCGGACAAGGCCTGCGTGACCTGTGTTGTGTAGCCTTGCGCAATGTTCAATGAGTGCAGCAGTTGGCGGACCGCGGCCTGGTCCAGCCCCTCGGGCAGCGTCCCGGTAGTCGTCGAGGACACCAGGAAGGCGGAGCCTTGCACGAGGCTGAGAGGGGTCAGGGCAAACTCGGTAAGGCTGCGGGCAGGGCCGATCAGGCTCAGGTCAGGGGTGATCTGAATATCGTCGGGGTCGAGCTTGATGGCGGGGAAGCGTTCACCGAGCAGTGTCGTTAAACGACCGTGCAGATACGTCCCGAGGGGCGTGATCCCGTGCAGGTAGTCTTTCTCCTCCTCGACGCTGTTGCGGTATTGCTCCAGCAATTCAACGTGCAGGCGCTGGTCTTCGAGCGGTGCCATGCCGAGCCAGGCGGGTAGTGACTGTTGCCGGGTGATCGCGCGGGCAATCGAGATGGCTCTTTGCAGGTTGCTGTTGATCCCGGCGCTGGCCAACGCTTTCAGTGCTTTTTTCTGCTTCGTGTCGTCCAGTTTGAAGCTGCGCACGTGTTCGCAGCGCGCCAGAAAATGATCGATGGATGATCGCGCGACCTGCTCCAGTACCGGCCCTTCAATCAGTCGTAGCGCGCCCAGTGAATAGCGTTGGTGGAAGACGCGCTGGCTCGGGGTGAGGTTTTCCAGGAGCCCAAGGCGTTGTTGTGGGTCGAGCAGGCGCCGGTTCAGTTCCTGCCTGGCACGGCTGATGTTGTCGAAGACTTCCAGCCCCCGGGCGGGCGTCCACAGGATTGTCCGGCCGGAATGCGAGGCGTCGAGTCCGCCACGCTCGGTCAGAAGCAGGCAGTGGGCTAGCGGCAGCAAATTCGCTTGACCCGTGCATTCCAGCGTCACGGAGTAGGCATCGGGGCGGAAACCCTTCAGGGAAAGACGGTTGCGCCGTTCGCCCAGATCCGGGTTGAACACCGTGTCCACAATGGCGCGGTCGGCCTCCGTCAATGTCGCGCCGAGCCCGCGCAGGCTGGCTTCGCCACGGATGCCGACGGACAGTGAATGGGCCAGGGAAGGCAGCATGTTTTCCAGGTAGACCCGCTGCAACGCCAGAGACGCGAGCGGCTGTGCGGCAAAGTCTGTGTCGATCAGCGTCTGGATGTCGCTGAAGCTCTTGGCGAACGTTGCCGCCGCATCGGCCCGTACCATGGAGGGATGCTGGTCGCCGGACAAGACCGGCCGCGTGCTCCAGCGTCCGTCGGTTTCCAGGCCCAGTAGCCGCTCGCTGATCATCGAGCGGATATCCAGCGCCTTGTCGAACAGGGCATGGATGTCCACGGCACCGTCACTGTGGCGGAACACTTGCAGGGTGTATTCGATGTTCTGCAATTGCTTGGTGACGATGGCGTCGAAGAGCTTGCCGAAGATAGCGCCGGAAATCACTTCGCCGGTCACGTTCGGCCGCTTGAAACCGCTGAAACGCTGGCGTTCGTCCAGGTTGAGCAGGCCATAGAGTTCGTCCTCGTGACCTGCCGCGCTGAATTTGCTCAGCAAGGTATCGCGCAAGTCCTGATAATTCTTGAGCACTTGCAAGCCTTGGGTGGGCGTGTACAGGAACGCACTGCTGGCGCTGACCATCAGCGAGCCGGCCAGCTCTGCGTAGTTGGCCTGGTATTCCCACAGGCGTACGGTTTCGATCGACATTGACGGGTTGGTGTGGCTGTTCGTCGTGATCAACGCATGCAGGTCAAGGCTTTGCTGTGGGGTGATGATCCCGGCTTCGCGCTTGAGCAGCAGTTGCACCCGCGCCTGGTCGGCGATGGCCCGGCCGAAAAATGCGCGACGCGACACGCCATCGGCACTCGCCGCGTCCCAATAATGCTCGAGTTGTCCAGCCAGCAGGCTGAGCAGTTTACGCGAGACGGTCGTGACCGCCGTGTCCCAGAGCGCCTGGTCAGCCATTACCGGGGACATTTTCGGATGGGCAAACTCATGGGACTGCCCCGACGGCCAACGCTGATGGCGGTAGTGAAGAAGCACGGCATCACTCAGCGACAGGGAGTTGACCCAGCGTCGCACCGAACGGCCTGCGTCATCGCCGTCCTCAGTCGCAGCCTGGTAGAAATTCACCCGGGTCCGGCTCTGATCCACGCCGGGAAAGGACGCGGACAGTTGTTCAGCCAACAATGCATCGAGCAGCGCGGTAAGGGACGGCAGCGCCTTGAGTTCATCCAGCAGGGCCTGATCGTTGAGCATCTGATGGCGCGAGAGAGTGGTGCGCTGATCTTCGAACACGTCGCCTTCAATGGTGTGAAAGTCCAGCTCGATTTCGCTGGCGTCCACCACGGCCTTGCGTTGTGAAAGCGCCATGAAGGCGAGCAGTTCGTCGTCCTCGTCCGCAGCTTTGAGTAGCGTCTGCACCTTTGTGGCCAGGGCGTCGCGGTTGTCGAATTTCTGTATTCCGCCGTACGGGGTGTAGAGAATCACGCCGTTGTCATCGGGCGTCGCGGTCAGCAAAAAGCTGCCGGCCAGTGCCAAAGGTTCCAGTCCCGGAATTTTCAGCAGGATTGTTTTTGCCAGCATGGGGGGCGTCTGCTCATCGCGCAGGGCCTGGCTGGCCAGTTCGGTATGGCGCAACCACTCGAAGTCCTTTTGCGTCAGCCCGTGGGCCTTGCCAAGTTCATTCCAGAGGCCGGGCAATGTCAGTGCCTCGGGGAAAAACAGCGCAGTTACTGATGTAGACATCGTCGAGTCTCGTTCAAGGTGCCATTCAAGGGCACCTGTGGGTTGAGCATCGACACTAGAGGCTGCCGGGTTGAAGCAGGTGGTAGATAAATAACGCACAGGGTACGGGCATAGGTGACACGCATAAGAATCATTGAGCCCGAGCCAACAGTTGACAGGTCGCTCGCCGCGCGTTGTTAATCGGCGGGTCTTTGTACGCTGTTGTTCCCTCCAATAATCATTCTGGAGCTTCAGATGTCTGCGCCACACGATCACGCGTCTATTGCGGTCCCTTCACACCTGTCGCTCGAAGCGTTGAGCGCATTGCTTGAAAAGATTTTTCTGCGCCATGGCACCTCGGCCGAGGTTGCCAGGGTGCTGGCGCAAAACTGCGCCGGCGCCGAGCGCGACGGTGCGCACAGTCACGGGGTATTCCGCATCCCGGGTTATGTTTCGACCCTGCAAAGCGGCTGGGTCAATGGCCAGGCCGTTCCAGTGGTCGAAGATGTGGCCTCCGGATTTGTGCGGGTCGACGCCAACAACGGTTTTGCCCAACCGGCCCTGGCGGCGGCGCGCGAGCTGCTGGTGCAGAAGGCCCGAAGTGCCGGCATCGCGGTGCTGGCGATCCGTAACTCGCACCATTTCGCGGCCTTGTGGCCGGATGTCGAGCCCTTCGCGGATGAGGGCCTCGTGGCATTGAGCGTGGTCAACAGCATGACCTGCGTGGTGCCCCACGGCGCCGACCGGCCGCTGTTCGGCACCAACCCGATTGCCTTCGCGGCGCCGCGGGCCGATGGCGGGCCGATCGTCTTCGATCTGGCCACCAGTGCCATTGCCCATGGTGATGTGCAAATCGCCGCCCGCGAGGGCGAACGCTTGCCGGCGGGCATGGGCGTGGACAGCCTCGGGCAGCCGACCACGGACCCGAAGGCGATTCTTGAGGGCGGCGCGTTGCTGCCGTTTGGCGGGCACAAGGGGTCGGCGTTGTCGATGATGGTCGAGTTGCTCGCGGCGGCACTGACCGGCGGCAATTTTTCCTTCGAGTTCGACTGGAAGAACCATCCGGGCGCCAAGACGCCCTGGACGGGCCAATTGCTGATCGTGATCGATCCGGACAAAGCGGCGGGACAGAGTTTTGCCGAGCGCAGTCAGGAGCTGGTGCGACAAATGCACGGAGTCGGCTTGAAGCGTTTGCCGGGGGGATCGGCGTCATCATCAACGCGCCAAATCCCGGGTCAATGGCATTGAACTGGATGCCCGGACGCTGGCGAACCTGCGGGAGCTGGCGGGGGAGTGATTCTGGGTAATGGCAAATAATGTCTAATTAACGCAACCTCTGTGGGAGCGGGCTTGCCCGCGAAGGCGTCGTGTCAGCCGGCATCAACCTTGCTGACACACCGCTTTCGCGGGCAAGCCCGCTCCCACAGGGTTCAGTGTTTGCCAGTGTTTACCGCCGCGCCAGCAACAACCCCACCACCAGGCCAAACCCGGCGGAAATCGCCACGGTCTGCCACGGATGCCCGCCGATGTAGGTTTCGGTGGCTTCGACCGCGGGCAGGGTGCGGTTGCGAACGCTGGTCACCGAATCCCTGGCCTGCTGGAGTTTCAGGGCGACTTGCCCGCGCAGGGTCTCCGCTTCTTCCCCGACCAGTGAAGCGCTGCTTTTCAGCAGCTTTTCCGACTCCTCGATCAACGACTGAAGTTCGCTGAACGCTAGATCCTTGATTTGATCTTCGGCTGCTTGCGCGGCGCTTTTGCGGGCCATTGAAGTACTCCTTGCAGGTAAGTGGACAGTGAACAATGGAGTCTGCGGTCGTCGGAAAAGTTGCAGCTATTTTGCCCGGCCAGGTCATCTTGCTGAAAAACCGGCGCAGGACATTTCGCCCTACAGTGTAAGATGTCGCCAATTTTACGCAGCAGGAAATTCCCATGAGCTTCAATCTGGCCGACAAACCCCTCGCCGAGCGCGCAGCACTTGAAGACGAGAAATCCCGTCTGTTCGAACTCTGGCAAAACAACCTGGGCAAAGCCAAGGGCGAGGCCGCACGGTTGTTCGGCGAACGGGCCAAGCGCAAAGGCAAGTGGGCGGAATGGGTGCGCGCCGAGCTGGACGGCATGTCGCCCCCGGAATTCGCCAACATGGTGCGCAGTGAAGTCAATCGCCTGATGGCGGCCAGCAAGTAACCTCGGCTGTCAGGCGAAACTCGCCACAATCGCCTCGCGCACTTTCAACACCACCGGGTCGAGTTGGGTGCTGGTACGCCAGCCCAGTTCGATCGGGTAGCGCGGCAAGTCCAAGGGGCAGGGCAGCAGCGCCAGCCCGCTGAGCATTGCAATGCTTTGTGCGGCGTGGGCCGGAATGGTCGCCACCGCCTGGCTGCCCTTGAGCAAGTGCGGCAACGCGGCAAAGTGCGTGGTCGAGGCGCATACCCGCCGACTCAGGCCCAGCGCCGCCAATCCTTCATCGGTAATCCCGATAAAACCGCCGGACGACACCAGGATGTGCTCGCGGGCGACGAACGCCTCGAGACTGATGCTCTGCTGGCCCTCGGCCAGGCTCGCCGGGTCCACCAGGCACAGATAACCACCTTCCCCCAGCACCTGACGGCTGAGCAGCCGTTCGGCGAATCCGCCCGCGCTGATCGCCAGGTCAATGCTGCGTTCCAGCAACGCCTGGGCGACGATCTGGCTGTGGGTCTGGCGGAAGATCAGGCGCAACTTCGGCGCGCTGCGGGCGATTTCCTCGATCAGCCTGCGGCCGTAGGCAATTTCGAAATCATCCGACATTCCCACGGCGACCGAGCGTCCTTCGTACGCCTGCGCGGCCGGATCGACCATCGCCAGGCTCTGCCGGCATTTGTTCAGGGCATCGCTGACCACCGGCTTGAGCTGGTTGGCCTTGAGCGAGGGGGCCAGGCCACGCCCGGTGCGCACGAACAACTGATCGCCATACACCTGGCGCAGTCGACGCAAGGCCGCGCTGACGGCCGATTGCGTGACCCCAAGGCGCAAGGCGGCGCGGCTGGCGCTGGACTCTTCGTGCAGGGCCTCGAAGACTTTGAGCAGGTTGAGGTCGATGTCGGTGATATTCATATGGCTCATATCATTCAGCAGTGAGTGGGGCTTTATTGATGATCACGTGGCGCTAGAGAATGAGCAACACCTGATGCGAACGGAGTTCTCGAGATGCCCAAGTCAATCGTTGCCGCCCTGCAAATCGGCGCCTTGCCCGGTGGCAAGGCGCAAACCCTGGAACAGATCCTGTCCTATGAAAACGCGATCATCGAAGCCGGCGCCGCGTTGGTGGTGATGCCCGAAGCGCTGCTCGGCGGGTATCCAAAAGGCGAGGGCTTTGGCACGCAGCTGGGCTATCGCCTGCCGGAAGGCCGCGAAGCCTTTGCCCGCTACTTTGCCAATGCCATCGACGTACCCGGCGCGGAAACCGAGGCGCTGGCGGCGTTGTCAGCACGCACCGGGGCCAATCTGGTGATCGGCGTGATCGAGCGTGCCGGCAGCACCTTGCACTGCACTGCGCTGTACTTCGATCCGCAGGCCGGGCTGGTGGCCAAGCACCGCAAACTGATGCCTACCGGCACCGAACGGCTGATCTGGGGCAAGGGCGATGGCTCGACCTTGCCGGTGATCGACAGCCAGGTCGGGCGCGTTGGCGCGGTGGTGTGCTGGGAAAACATGATGCCGCTGCTGCGCACGGCGATGTACGCCAAAGGCGTGGAGGTGTGGTGCGCGCCGACCGTGGACGAGCGGGAAATGTGGCAAGTCAGCATGCGCCACATCGCCCATGAGGGACGTTGCTTCGTGGTCAGCGCCTGTCAGGTCCAGGCCTCGCCCCAGGCCCAGGGGCTGGATATCGCCAACTGGCCGGCGGATCGGCCGCTGATCGCCGGCGGCAGCGTGATCGTCGGGCCCATGGGCGACATCCTTGCCGGCCCCTTGCGTGACAGCGTCGGCCTGCTCACCGCGCAAATCGACACCGACGACCTGGTGCGCGCCCACTACGACTTTGACGTGGTCGGTCACTACGCGCGCCCGGACGTGTTCGAGCTGAGCGTCGACGAGCGCACCAAACCCGGGGTGCGCTTCATCGCTTGAGACCCTGCGGGCTTTGGCCAAAGCAGTCAGGCAACTTGATAACTTTGACCATTGCCCGCCACCCCGCGCAGAGCGAGTATTTCCCTGTTGATTACGGTTCCCCCAACCTAATAAGAAACACAGAGGGATTCTGGCAATGCGCGATTACTTGTCTGCTACTTCTCAATTCAACTATCAGCACAGCGTCGACGCCGCACTTGAAGGCAATCTGTCGGCCCTCAACGCCTGTGTCGAATGCTGTGACCGGCATGCCTTGCCGGGGCGCATCGCGCTGTTCTGGGAAGGACGCGACGGCACCAGTGCGACGTACACCTTCACGGAATTGCAGGACAAGGCCGCGCGTTTCGCCAATTACCTGCAGGCCTTGGGCGTGAAGAAGGGCGACAAGGTCGCCGGCCTGTTGCCACGCAATATCGAACTGCTGATCACCGTGTTCGCCACCTGGCGCATCGGCGCGGTGTATCAACCGCTGTTTACCGCATTCGGCCCCAAAGCCATCGAGCACCGCCTGAGCTGCTCAGGCGCCAAAGTGGTGGTCACCGATGCGCTGAACCGGCCGAAACTCGCCGAAGTCGCCGATTGCCCGACCACGGTGACCGTCACCGGCCCTAAAGGGCAGGGGCTGGTACAGGGCGATTTCAGCTTCTGGGCCGAACTGGCCAATTATTCCGCCGACTGTGAACCGGTGCTGTTGACCGGGGAAGATCCCTTCCTGCTGATGTTCACCTCGGGCACCACCGGCCCGTCGAAAGCCCTGTCGGTGCCGCTCAAGGCCATCGTGGCATTCCAGAGCTACACCCGCGATGCGGTGGACCTGCGCCCGGAAGACGCGTTCTGGAACGTTGCCGATCCGGGTTGGGCCTACGGCATTTACTTCGGTGTCACCGGGCCGATGGCCATGGGGCATCCGATCACCTTCTACGATGGCCCGTTCACCCTCGAAAGCACCTGCCGGGTGATCAACAAGTACGGGATTACCAACCTCACCGGTTCGCCGACGGCCTACCGTCTGCTGATTGCCGGCGGCGATGAATTCGCCAGGTCGATCAAGGGCAAGCTGCGCATCGTCAGCAGCGCCGGCGAGCCGCTGAACCCGGAAGTGATCCGCTGGTTCGCCGACAACCTCGACGTGGTCATCCACGACCATTACGGCCAGACCGAACTGGGCATGGTGCTGTGCAACCACCACGGCCTTGAGCACCCGATTCACATGGGCGCCGCCGGTTTCGCCTCGCCGGGCCACCGCATCGTGGTGCTGGATGACGAATACAAGGAACTGGGTGTCGGCCAGCCGGGCATCCTGGCCATTGACCGCAGCCAATCGCCGATGTGCTGGTTCGCCGGCTACGAAGGCGGGCCGACCAAGGCTTTTGTCGGCAACTATTACCTCAGTGGCGACACGGTGGAGTGGAACCCGGACGGCAGCATCAGCTTCGTTGGGCGCAGCGACGACGTGATCACCACCTCCGGCTACCGGGTCGGTCCGTTCGACGTGGAAAGTGCGCTGATCGAACACCCGGCGGTGGTCGAGGCCGCCGTGGTCGGCAAACCAGATCCGGAGCGCACCGAACTGGTCAAGGCCTTCGTCGTGCTCAGCCCGCAGTACCGCGCGGCACCGGAGTTGGCCGAAGAACTGCGCCAGCACGTGCGCAAGCGCCTGGCGGCGCACTCGTACCCCCGTGAAATCGAATTTGTCAGCGAGTTGCCGAAAACCCCAAGCGGCAAATTGCAGCGCTTTATCTTGCGCAACCAGGAAATCGCCAAGGCTCAAGAGGCCGCGGCGAAGAACGTTCCAGCTTGAATCCAGGGAAACAATGATGCAGATCGAGAACAAGATTTTTATCGTCACCGGTGGCGCTTCCGGCCTCGGGGCCACCACCGCCGAGGTGTTGGTCGCCGCTGGCGCGAAAGTGATGCTGGTGGACATGAACGCCGAAGCCGTTGCAGCCCAGGCCCAGCGCCTGGGCGCGCACAGCGTGGTGGCGGACATCAGTGACGAAGCCGCGGCCGAAGCCGCCGTGCAGGCGACGGTCAAGGCCTTTGGCGGCCTCAACGGCCTGGTCAATTGCGCCGGCATCGTGCGTGGCGAGAAGATTCTCGGCAAGAACGGTCCGCACGCGCTGGCCAGTTTCAGCCAGGTGATCAACGTCAACCTGATCGGCAGCTTCAACATGCTGCGCCTTGCGGCAGCGGCGATTGCCGAAACCGAAGCGGACGCCGATGGCGAGCGCGGCGTGATCATCAACACCGCGTCTGCGGCGGCTTACGACGGTCAGATCGGCCAGGCGGCCTACGCGGCGTCCAAAGGCGCGATCGTCAGCCTGACCTTGCCCGCTGCCCGTGAACTGGCGCGCTTCGGCATCCGCGTGATGACCATCGCCCCGGGCATTTTCGAAACGCCGATGATGGCCGGCATGACCCAGGAAGTCCGTGATTCGCTGGCTGCCGGTGTGCCGTTCCCGCCGCGCCTTGGCAAACCCGCCGAGTACGCCGGGCTGGTCAGGCATATCATTGAAAACAGCATGCTCAATGGCGAGGTGATCCGTCTCGACGGTGCCTTGCGCATGGCCGCCAAATAAGGAGGATTTGTCATGACAATGTCCAACGATCCGATTGTAATCGTCAGCGCCGTCCGCACCCCGATGGGCGGTTTCCAGGGCGATCTGAAAAGCCTGACCGCGCCGCAACTCGGCGCTGCCGCCATCAAGGCCGCCGTCGAACGTGCCGGTGTTGCCAGTGATGCGGTCGATGAAGTGCTGTTCGGCTGCGTGCTGCCGGCAGGCCTCGGCCAGGCGCCTGCACGCCAGGCGGCGCTGGGTGCCGGGCTGGATAAATCGACCCGCTGCACCACCCTGAACAAAATGTGCGGTTCCGGCATGGAAGCGGCGATCCTGGCCCATGACATGCTGGTGGCCGGCAGTGCCGACGTGGTGGTCGCCGGTGGCATGGAAAGCATGTCCAACGCACCTTACCTGCTGGACCGCGCCCGTGCCGGCTACCGCATGGGCCATGGCCGGGTGCAGGACTCGATGTTCCTCGACGGCCTCGAAGACGCCTACGACAAGGGTCGCCTGATGGGCACCTTCGCCGAAGATTGCGCCGAAACCAACAGCTTCAGCCGTGAAGCCCAGGACGCGTTCGCCATCGCCTCGACCACCCGCGCCCAGCAGGCGATCAAGGACGGCAGCTTCAAGGACGAAATCGTCTCGCTCACCGTGACGGTCGGCAAAGAACAAGTCGTGATCAGCAATGACGAGCAACCGCCGAAAGCCAAGCTGGACAAGATCGCTGCACTCAAGCCGGCGTTCCGCGAAGGCGGAACGGTGACCGCGGCCAACTCCAGTTCGATTTCCGACGGTGCCGCCGCGCTGGTGCTGATGCGCCAGTCGCAGGCACAGAAACAAGGCCTGAAGCCGCTGGCGGTGATTCACGGTCATGCAGCGTTCGCCGACACCCCGGGCCTGTTCCCGGTGGCACCGATTGGCGCCATCAAGAAGCTGATGAAGAAAACCGGTTGGTCGCTCAATGAGGTCGATCTGGTGGAAGTCAACGAAGCCTTCGCCGTGGTCGGCATGGCGGCGATGACCCATCTGGAAATTCCCCACGAGAAACTCAACGTGCACGGCGGTGCTTGCGCACTGGGCCACCCGATCGGCGCGTCCGGAGCACGGATTCTCGTGACCCTGCTGTCGGCCCTGCGCCAGAAAGGCCTGAAACGCGGCGTAGCGGCGATTTGCATCGGCGGCGGTGAAGCAACGGCCATGGCCGTGGAGTGCCTTTACTGAAGTTGACTTCAATCATTGTGGGAGCGGGCTTGCCCGCGATGGCGGACCGTCAGTCAACAAAGATGTTGGATGTGATGGCCTCATCGCGGGCAAGCCCGCTCCCACAGGTCCGGTGTTTCAGCCAGTTTTTTGTACGAAAGGCTTTTTTTAAGGATTCACCATGATCCCCAATGACGACCAACAACAGATCCGCGACATGGCCCGGCAGTTTGCCGAGGAACGGCTGAAACCGTTCGCCGCCGAATGGGATCGCGAACACCGCTTCCCCAAGGAAGCCATCGGCGAGATGGCCGGGCTGGGCTTTTTCGGCATGCTGGTGCCGGAGCAGTGGGGCGGTTGCGATACCGGTTACCTGGCCTACGCCATGGCCCTGGAAGAAATCGCCGCCGGCGATGGCGCCTGCTCGACCATCATGAGCGTGCACAACTCCGTGGGGTGTGTGCCGATCCTCAAGTACGGCAACGACGATCAGAA
Source organism: Pseudomonas sp. S2_H10 (assembly GCF_054668285.1). Taxonomy (NCBI): domain Bacteria; kingdom Pseudomonadati; phylum Pseudomonadota; class Gammaproteobacteria; order Pseudomonadales; family Pseudomonadaceae; genus Pseudomonas; species Pseudomonas sp. S2_H10. The sequence goes on along the minus strand of NZ_CP162754.1, from coordinate 610,194 downwards.
GGAGCGCTTCCTCAAGCCACTGGCCAGTGGCGCGATGCTCGGCGCCTTTGCCCTCACCGAACCCCAGGCCGGTTCCGACGCCAGCGGCCTGAAAACCCGTGCTCGCCTTGAAGGCGATCACTACGTGCTCAACGGCTGCAAGCAGTTCATCACATCCGGCCAGAATGCCGGTGTGGTGATCGTGTTTGCGGTGACCGATCCGAACGCCGGCAAACGCGGGATCAGCGCCTTTATCGTGCCGACCGATTCGCCGGGCTACACCGTCGCAAGGGTCGAAGACAAGCTCGGCCAGCATGCGTCCGACACCTGCCAGATTCTCTTCGAAGACGTGAAGGTGCCGCTGGCCAACCGTCTGGGCGAGGAGGGCGAAGGCTACAGGATTGCCCTGGCCAACCTCGAAGGCGGCCGCGTCGGCATCGCTTCGCAATCGGTGGGCATGGCCCGCGCCGCATTCGAAGCGGCTCGCGACTACGCCCGCGAACGCGAGAGCTTCGGCAAGCCGATCATCGAGCACCAGGCCGTGGCGTTCCGCCTCGCGGACATGGCGACCCAGATCGCCGTGGCGCGGCAAATGGTGCACTACGCCGCTGCCCTGCGTGACAGTGGCCAGCCGGCCCTGGTCGAAGCATCGATGGCCAAACTGTTCGCCTCGGAAATGGCCGAAAAGGTATGCTCCTCGGCGCTGCAAACCCTCGGCGGCTACGGTTACCTCAACGACTTCCCGCTGGAGCGGATCTACCGCGACGTGCGCGTCTGCCAGATCTACGAAGGCACCAGCGATATTCAGCGCATGGTCATTTCGCGCAATCTTTGAAAGAAGGAATCATTACGTGAGCTACGAAACGATTTTGCTGGAAACCCACGGCCGCGTTGGCCTGATCACCCTCAACCGTCCTCAGGCGCTGAACGCGCTGAATGCGCAGATCGTCAGCGAGCTGAACCAGGCCCTCGATGGTTTCGAGGCGGACTCGAACATCGGCTGTATCATCCTGACCGGCTCGAAAAAAGCCTTCGCCGCCGGTGCCGACATCAAGGAAATGGCCGAGCTGAGCTACCCGCAGATCTATATCGACGATCTGTTCAGCGACAGCGACCGCGTGGCCAACCGCCGCAAGCCGATCATCGCTGCGGTCAACGGTTTCGCCCTGGGTGGCGGCTGTGAGCTGGCGTTGATGTGCGACTTCATCCTGGCTGGCGACAATGCGAAGTTTGGCCAGCCGGAAATCAACCTCGGCGTATTGCCGGGCATGGGCGGCACCCAGCGCCTGACCCGCGCCGTGGGCAAGGCCAAGGCCATGGAAATGTGCCTCAGCGGTCGTCTGATCGATGCCGTGGAAGCGGAGCGTTGCGGAATTGTCGCGCGTATCGTGCCGAGCGATGAGTTGCTGGACGAAGCGCTGAAAGTCGCGGCGTTGATCGCCAGGAAGTCGCTGCCGATTGCGATGATGGTCAAGGAAAGCGTCAACCGTGCCTTTGAAGTGAGCCTGGCCGAAGGCGTGCGGTTTGAGCGTCGGGTGTTCCATGCGGCGTTTGCGACGCAGGATCAGAAGGAAGGGATGGCGGCGTTCATTGCCAAGCGGGAAGCCGAGTTCCAAGGCAAATAATGTAACGCCATTTTGAGCAAGCCCGCTCCTGTAGGAGCGAGCCTGCTCGCGAAAAACCTGAGGGCACCGGGTTGATTCAGGTGCCCCGCGTCATCGTTGACCTCCATCGCTGGCAAGCCAGCTCCTACAGGGTTTCACACTAAATAGTTCTTCAGTTCGCGGGCAATCACCATCCGCTGAATCTCGCTCGACCCTTCGTAGATCTGCGTGATCCGCGCATCCCGGTAGTATTTCTCCACCGGATAGTCTTCCAGATAGCCGTAGCCGCCATGAATCTGAATGGCCGACGAGCAGACCTTTTCCGCCATTTCCGAAGCAAACAGCTTGGCTTGTGAGGCCTCCGACAGGCAGGGCTTGCCGGCCGTGCGCAGGCGCGCAGCGTGGAGGATCATCAAGCGTGCGGCGTTCAGTTGCATGTGCATGTCGGCCAGGAGGTTGGCGATGCTCTGGTGTTCATTGATCGTTTTGCCAAACTGCACCCGGTCACGGGAGTAGGCCAGGGCCGCTTCGAACGCCGCGCGGGCGATGCCCAGCGCTTGGGCGGCGATGCCGATACGACCGCCTTCGAGGTTGGACAGGGCGATGGCCAGGCCCTTGCCGCGTTCGCCCAGCAGGTTGGCTTCGGGGATGGTGCAGTTGTTCAGGGTGACGGCGCAGGTGTCGGAAGCGCGGATGCCCATTTTGTGTTCGGTGCGGTCAACGATGAAACCTTGGGTGTCGGTCGGTACCAGGAACGCCGAGAGGCCACGCTTGCCCAGGTCCGGATCGGTCACTGCAAACACGATCGCCAGCTTGGCCCGCTTGCCGTTGCTGACGAATTGCTTGGCGCCGTTGATCACCCATTGGCCGTCGCGCAGCTCGGCGCGGGTGCGCAGGTTGTGCGCTTCGGAACCGGCCTGGGGTTCGGTCAGGCAGAAGCAGCCGATGACCTGGCCGCTGGCCAGGTCCGCCAGCCAGGTCTGTTTCTGTTCTTCGCTGCCGTAGTTGAGCACCGGCCCGCAGCCCACGGAGTTGTGGATGCTCATGAAGGCGCCGGTAGCACCGTCGCCGGCGGAAATCTCTTCCACGGCCAGCGCGTAGGCGACGTAGTCGACATAGGTGCCGCCCCATTCCTCGGGCACCACCATGCCGAGCAAGCCCAGTTCACCCATCTTCGCCACCAGGGCGTCGTCGATCCAGCCGGCCTTTTCCCAGGCCTGGGCATGGGGCGCGATTTCGCCACGGGCAAAATCCCGGGCCATGTCGCGGATCATGACTTGCTCTTCACTCAATTCGATATCGTGCATGGCTCAGCTCTCGCTCCGGTCAAACCCGCTGAAGAAACTCGCCACGTGTTCGGCGTCCAGCGCCTCGAGGGTGGGCGGGTTCCAGCGTGGTGCCTTGTCTTTGTCGATCAGCAAGGCGCGCACGCCTTCGATCAGGTCGCCGCGCTCGAACCACTGGCGGTCCAGGTGCAGCTCAAGGGCAAAACATTGCTCCAGCGGCAGCTCGCGTCCGCGACGGAGCATTTCCAGGGTCACGGCCATGGCCAGCGGCGAGCGGGTTTCCAGCAGGTCGGCGGTGGTGACGGCCCACGCATGGCTGTCGGCGACCGTTACCTGGCGCAGTTGCTCCACAATACTCGGCACATCGGGCTGGGCGAAGAAGTGGTCGATGGCCGGGCGCAAAGTCGCCAGTGGCGCGTCGGGCAATTGCTGCACGGCGAATTTCGCCAACAGACCCTGCAGGTCCTTGAGCGGCGTGTCGTGCCATTCGAGCCGGTCGAGATGCTCGTCCAGCGTGGTCAGTCGGGCACTTTCCAGGTACCAGTCCGCCAGCCCGCAATACAACGCGTCGGCAGCGCGGATCTGAACGCCACTGACGCCCAGGTAAATTCCCAGTTCCCCGGGAATGCGCGGCAGGAAGTAACTGCCGCCGACGTCCGGGAAGTAGCCGATGCCGACTTCCGGCATGGCCAGACGGCTTTTTTCGGTGACCACGCGCAAGTCGGCGCCTTGCACCAGGCCCATGCCGCCGCCGAGGACAAAACCGTCCATCAGCGCCAGCACCGGTTTGCGGTAATGATGGATCGCGAGGTCGAGGGCGTATTCCTCGACGAAGAAATCTTCGTGCAGGCTGTCGCCGCTCTTGAAGCTGTCATGCAGGGAACGAATGTCGCCGCCGGCGCAGAAGGCTTTTTCGCCGGCGCCGCGCAAGACCACGGCATGGATGTGCGGATCCAGGGCCCAGGCGTCGAGCTGGCGGTGCAGGTTGCGCACCATGTCCAGGGTCAGGGCATTGAGGCCGGCGGGGCGGTTGAGGGTCAGGTGACCAATGTGGTTGCGAACCTCGGCCAGCACTTCGTTTTGCATGGCATCCAGGGACAGCGCCCCCTTCGATGAAACCTGAGCAGTCATCTCTAACTCCCTGCTTTTATTGTTCTTTATCAAGATGCTCGCGCGCGAGCGATGGCGGATCGTATCAGTGCAAATTTGCCTTGTACAACCGGGATAAGTGCAGGTTATCTGTGCGTTTTTGCATGTCTGTGTCCGATATCGTTACAGCTTAGACCATGGTGGATTCAGGCAAACGCCGCGAGCAAATCCTCTTCGAAGGCCTTCTGCGCCTCGCCGGCCACCTGCGCCCGGTGCCGGGCCAGATGAAACGCGACATCGAAACTCATGTCGCTGCGACGAACGGTCTTGAGCAGCCCCTTGTCTTCCCAGGTGCGGGCGAAGTGGTTGGGCAGGTAACCGACATGCTTGCCGGAAAGAATGAAGGCGAGGGTGCCTTCGACCTGTTCCGAGCGTGCCGAACACAGCTTGCCCTGAAAGGGTTCGTCGCTGCGCAGGAAGCGGTAGGGGTGATCGACCCGGTCGCTGGCCTGCAAGTCCTGATCGTCGGGGGCGGGGTTGGTGAACAGCGGATGGCCGGGAGCGCAATACAGATGCTGGGTTTCGATGAACAATTGGCGGTAGTCGAACGCGCTTTGCACCTGGGAGAAATAGCCGATGGCCAGGTCCAGCCGCTGTTGCAGCAGCAAGCGTTCCATCTCGCCGGGCATGGCGCTGATCAGTTCGATACGCACGGATTCGTCCCGCTCACGAAAGCGCCGGATGGCCCCGGCCACACGCTGCAGCACTGATTGATCCAGCGCCTCGGACAGGCCCAGACGCACTTCACCGATCAAGCGCCCGGCTACACCGTTGGATTGATGTCGGAAGGCTTCGATGGACTCGAACAGTCCACGGGTGGCGCTGAGCAGTTGTTCGCCTTTGGGCGTGATCCTGAATCCACCCTTGCCACGACTGCACAGCCGATAGCCGAGGCGGGTCTCCAGCTTGGCCATTTGCTGGCTGATGCTCGACTGGCTCAAGCCCAGTTCGCCCTGGGCGGCGCTGAAACCGCCGCACTCCACCACGCTGACAAACAGACGCAGCAATTGCAGATCCAGGTCGTGCAGTTGGCCGAGCATCAAACATTACTCCGTCATAAAGTCAGGATAATTAACTTGGTATTTCACCAATGTATCCGACGACGCATCCTGCAACCACTTCTTCCGGTCAGGTGTTCGTCATGGCTCCCCAGTTCAAGCTGTGTTTACCCGCGCTGTTGCTCGCCGTTGCCGTCTCGGCCCAGGCCGAGGACAAGGTGGTCAATCTGTACAGTTGGGCCGATTACGTCGCCCCGGAAACCCTGCAACGGTTCGAGCAGGAAACCGGTATCCATGTGCGCTACGACACCTTTGATTCTTCGGAGGTGCTGGAGACCAAATTGCTTACCGGCGGCAGCGGTTATGACGTGGTGGTGCCGTCCTCCAGCGTGCTGGCCCGGGGGCTTGCGGCCGGGGCGTTGAAGCCGATTGCCCACGAAGGACTCAAGGGTTACGCCAACCTCGATCCGGACTTGCTGGAAAAACTCGCCGCAGTCGACCCGGGCAATCACTACGGCGTGCCGTATACCTGGGGCACCCTGGGTTTGGGCATGAACGTCGAGGCGGTGAAACAGCGTTTGCCGGATGTGCCACTCAACAGCCTGGACCTGCTGTTCAAGCCCGAGTACGCGAGCAAGTTGAAGGACTGTGGCATCGCCATTCTCGATTCTCCCCAGGAGGTGATCGGGCTGGCGTTGCATTACCTGGGTAAAGATCCCTACAGCACCGACAAGAACGATCTGTCAGCCGCCGAGGCGTTGCTGCATCAGCTGCAGCCGAACGTGCTGTACGTCGCCACCGGGCGGCAGATCAGCGATCTGGCCAATGGCAGCGTGTGCCTGGCGCTGACCTACAACGGTGACGCGAGCATGGCCGCCGATCAGGCGCACAAAGCCAACAAGTCCTATGAAATTGCCTACCGGATTCCCGGGAAGGCACCATCGTGTGGCAAGACAATCTGGCGATCCCCAAGGACGCGCCACACCCCGAGGCCGCCCGCCAGTTCATCGAATTCATGCTGCGCCCCGAGTCCGTCGCGGCACTGACCAACACGCTGTTTTTCGCCACCGCCAACCAGGCCGCCACGCCGCTGGTGGATGAGGCCGTGCGCACCGACCCGGACATTTACCCGCCTGCCGAGGTACGTGGCCGGCTGTACGCCGACCGCAGCATGAGCCTCAAGGACATGCGCCAGCGCACCCGCTTGTGGACCACTTTCCGTAGCCGCCAATAACTAGAAATGAAGGAGTCTTCAATGGACGTCCCGATGCAGAACGATCAAGCCATCACCCGTGACAGTCTTTACGGTACGGCCGCCGAAAGTACCTACGCCGGTATCACCAGTTTCATGCGTCGCCGTTACAACCGCGACTTGCGCGGAGTCGACGTGGCCGTCAGCGGTGTGCCGTTCGACACCGCCACCAGCAACCGTCCGGGGGCGCGTTTCGGGCCGCGGGGCATTCGCGCCGCCTCCGCCGGGATTGCCTGGGAACGGCACTGGCCGTGGACCTTCGATCCGTTCGACCATCTGGCGGTGATCGATTACGGCGATTGCGATTTCGATTACGGGTCGCCGCAATCGACGCCTGAATGCATCGAGGCCCACGCCGAGCACATCCTCAATGCCGGTACGGCAATGCTGACCTTTGGTGGCGATCACTTCATCACCTATCCGCTGCTCAAGGCCCATGCGCGCAAGCACGGAGCGTTGTCGCTGATCCACTTCGACGCCCACAGCGACACCTGGCCGGACGAAGAGGGCAAGCGCATCGACCACGGCACCATGTTCTGGCACGCGGCCAAGGAAGGGCTGGTCGACCCGTCGCGTTCGGTGCAGATCGGCTTGCGCACCACCAACGACGATCATCAGGGTTTTCAAGTGCTGGATGCGCGGCAGGTGCATCGCCGTGGCTGCGAGGCGATTGTCGAGGCGATTCGCGCGCGGGTCGGCGACAACCCGGTGTACCTGACTTTCGACATCGACTGCCTCGATCCGGCGTTCGCCCCGGGTACCGGCACACCGGTCTGCGGCGGCCTGAGCACGGTGCAGGCGCTGGAGATCCTCGGCGGATTGCGCGGGATCAATCTGGTGGGCATGGACGTGGTGGAAGTGGCCCCGGCCTATGACAGCGCAGAGATCACCTCACTGGCGGCGGCGACACTGGCGATGGAAATGCTGTGTCTGTATGCGGCCAGGCACAAGGTCGATAAGTAATACACCCAACCCTGTGGGAGCGAGCTTGCTCGCGATAGTGGTCGATCAGCCAACATGGATGTTGAATGTTCCGCCCTCATCGCGAGCAAGCTCGCTCCTACAGTTTTGATGGGTGTCAGGTGCCAGGTCGAGGACGTGCTGGAGTTGGAAATGATGTGTCTGTATGCGGCCACAACACAAACCCTGTGGGAGCGAGCTTGCTCGCGATGAGGCCCTGCCAGCCAACAGAGATGTTGAATGCAAGACTGCCATCGTCGGAACGCCCCCCGGAGCAAGCTCGCTCCCACAGTTTTGATTTGCGTCAGGCCACTGGAACGATTTGCAGGTCGAGAATCTGACCACCACTAAACCGCGCAAACTAACCGGAAATGGATTCGTGCGGCTGGCGTGGTGACGCGGTGGAGTGGTGGGCGGCGGTGATGACGTCCAGGCTATTGCGTACATTCAGATATCTGATATTGCGAGCGTCGGCGGCTGCCAGGGCGACGGTTTTCACCATCCCTGTTCCATGAACACTCGCCAGAGTGACAACGGTCAGCAAACATAAACTCAATACCAAACGCTTCACTGGTTTATCCCTAGGGGCCGACGCTGCGAGTTTTGATACCCGATCGTCTTGTGGGCGTTAATCCGCTTTCACGTCCATGACGCATTCCATGGCACCGCTCTGCAGCGTACGTTGTTTTCTGGGAACGACTGCAAGCGCGCGGTCAACGGGCAGTACGGGAACGCCGGAGCCCAGAAAGATCGGAATGGTGGTGATGAACAGCTGTTGCAATTCCCCTGCGTCGGCAAAACAGGCTGCCGTTTTGCCGCCACCGACCAGCCAGACATTCTTGCCCTTCGCTGCTTGCCTGGCTCTGGCCACGATGGCCCCGGCATGACCGCGTACGAAGGTGATATCCAGATTGGCGGGGGCTGACCGATTCCGGTTGCTCATGACAAAGGCGGGTACATCCTGGTAGGGCCAGTCATCGGGAGCGTTCGACATGATCCAGTCATAGGTCTGCGATCCCATGACCACCGCTCCGACCGTCTGATAAAAATCATCATAGGCCGTTGCGTCATCCCCCAGCGCAAAGTTCTCCAGCCAATCGAGTTTGTGTTGTTGAGTGGCAATATAACCATCCAGGGTGGCAGCTACGTAATAGATCAGCGTCGACATGTGTTTTCCTTGTAATCATGCAGGTGGGAAATGACCCTTAAATACAGAGTCACTCTGGAAGTGGCGAGGCGCAATGGTGATCATTTATTTCAGGCTGGCGAAGATTATGCCGTTTTTACTTGGCGTGCTGATGTGGGGAGGCAGCGGAGCTTTATATCTTATGCTGCTTGTGAAGTGTCCTTGATTACAAGATGTGGTTGAATTTTTAACTTTGAATTTTAGGCGCCGCGCGTCTGTTGCAGTTGGATTTATGATTGACTATTTAGATTGCAAATCAAATGATAAGAAAGTAACTAAATATTGCGAAGGCCCCGCAATCTGGGGTGGAAAGCCTATTTTTATGAATGATCTGTAGGAATGTTCTGAAGAAGTCCAGCATTCAAAAAATAAGTTCTGGAAATACGGGGGCTCCAAGCAGGCATTGTGCAAAAGAGTGGGTTTATTCAGAGTTTCCTTGGATCGCGCCAGACTATATAAAAGTAGCTAATATGGGGTTTGTTTTTGAGTTGGGAGGCTAGTCAGGGGGCGGATGTTGTTTGTCTGATGGTGGCTGCTTATTTTATTTTTTATTGTATGGGATGGGTTTCGCTACTAAGGCCCGTAATGGATTATTAATGATACATGTACGCTAAATAATGTCTGGCATTTTTTCTGACGGAAAAGGGAATCGAAATCCAGGTTTAGTGCATGCATCCAGTAGAGAAGTACGGTACCAAACTGAGCCAGGCCCATGATTAATGCTGCGAATATTGAGCCTGCTCGCGATGACGGTCTTGCATTCAACATCTCTGTTGGCTGACAGGTCCTCATCGCGAGCAAGCTCGCTCCTACAGGTTTGATTTGCGTCAGGCCACTGGGACGATCGGCAGGTCGAGGACCTGACCACCACTGAACCGCGCGAACGAACCGGAAATGGATTCGTGCGGCACCCCTTTGGCCACTTCACTGACGCCATCCAGTCGCGCCAACTGCTCAGCGCTCAACTGCACATTCAGCGCGCCCAATGTGGCGTCCAGCTGTTCACGGGTACGGGAACCGAGGATCGGAATCAGCGCGGTGGCCGAGCGTTTGGCCTTTTCCCGCAGCCAGGCAATGGCCACGTGGGTCGGGCTGGCGTCCAGCTCTGTGGCGACGTCGATCAAGGTGTCGAGCAGAGCGGTTTCGCGGGCGCTTTTTTCAGCATGAATCAACACGCCGAGCTTGTTCGCGCGGTTGTCCCCTTCGGTGTTGCGGTATTTGCCGGTCAGGAAACCGCCACCCAATGGCGACCACAAGGTCGCGGCCAGGCCCAGGGCTTCGGCCATCGGCAGTTGTTCACGTTCGGCACTGCGTTCGGCGAGGCTGTACTCGACCTGGATCGCGGCAATCGGCGCAAAACCCCGGATTTCGGCCAGAAGGTCGGCGCGGGCGATGCGCCATGCGGGGAAGTTCGACAGCCCGGCGTAGTGGATCTTGCCGGCACTGACCAGATCATCGAAGCCGCGCAGGATCTCTTCCATGGGGGTGACGCCATCGCTCATGTGGGCCCAGAACAGGTCGATGTGATCAGTCCTCAGCCGTTTAAGGCTCTCTTCGACGGCGCGCACCATGTTCTTGCGACTGTTGCCGGTGTGGGAAATGCCATCCGCCGGTGTAGTCCCCAAGGTGTATTTGGTGGCGATGACCAGGCTGTCGCGTTCCACATTGATGAACTCGCTGAGCATGGCCTCGGACTGCCCGCCCTGATAGCCATTGGCGGTATCGATGAAGTTTCCACCGGCTTCCCGATAGCCATCAAAAATGCGTCTGGCTTCGTCACGCTCGGCACCATGGCCCCAACCGGTACCGAAATTACCGGCGCCCAGGGCCAATTCGGAAACACGCAAACCGGTTTTACGACCGAAAACTTTGTAATGCATGGGATGACTCCAGAGAGGGGCGACGGGTTTATAGATGTCGTGTGACATGTATTAAATATGATGCTGGTAATTTAAATCGTCAAGGTACTTTTCTTCCCTGCACAAAACCGCCGATCAATGGTCGCGCTGGCAATCCACAATGGCATACTGCCGCCCATGACTATCGAATCCCCCTTAAGCGCCTGGCAGCACGCCATCGAACAAAAGGGCTTCGTCCAGGACGAGGCCCAGGAACATGCCGTGTGGGCGCTGCAAAAATGCCACGAAGCACTGCACGAAGGCCGCTCGTCCATTTCCGGCGTGTACCTCTGGGGGCCGGTGGGGCGGGGCAAGACCTGGTTGATGGACCAGTTCTACCAAAGCCTGCAAGTCCCGGCGCGGCGCCAGCACTTTCACCACTTCATGGGCTGGGTGCACCAGCGCTCGTTTCAACTGACCGGCACCGCCGACCCGCTCAAGGCGCTGGCCCGTGAATTGGCCGAAGAGGTTCGCGTGCTGTGTTTCGACGAACTGTTCGTCAATGACATCGGCGACGCGATCATTCTCGGGCGTCTGTTCCAGGTGATGTTCGAGCAGGGCGTGGTGGTGGTCTGCACCTCCAATCTGCCGCCGGACCAGTTGTACGCCGATGGTTTCAATCGTGATCGTTTCCTGCCTGCCATCGCGGCGATCAAGCAACACATGCAGGTGATCGCGGTGGATGGCGGGGAAGACCATCGCCTGCATCCGGGGGCCGCTTCGCAGCGCTATTGGGTGGCCGAGCCCGGCAAGCCCGGCGCGCTGGGTGAAGTGTTCCAGGCGTTGAGCGTCGGCCAGTCGGTATCGAGCCAGCCGGTGCAGGTCGGTTACCGCTCGCTGGACGTGGTCGAAGCCAGCCCGACCGTGCTCTGGACCCGCTACCCGGCGCTGTGCGAACAACCCTTCGCGTCCATGGATTTCATCGCCCTGTGCGACACCTACAGCGCTATTCTATTGAGCGATGTCCCCAACCTCAGCGCGAAAAAACGCGCCGGGCGCATTGCCCGCGGCACCGAGGACGGTGTCGAGCGGGTGGACGCGGGGGACCGCGAGTTGCCGCAGTTGTCGGTGCATGACGACGGTGTGCGCCGGTTCATTGCCCTGGTGGACGAGTGCTATGACCGCAAGGTGCCGCTGTACCTTGAAGCGCAGGTGCCGATGGCGTCGCTGTACACCGAGGGTTACCTGGAATTCCCGTTCCGTCGCACCCTCAGTCGATTGCAGGAAATGCAGTTGCAACGGTTTGCCGAAGTTTGATCGGGAGCAGCACACATGAATCAGCCCCTGTCGCACCATCTGCTGACCATGGCCTATCAGAACGCCTGGGCCAATCACCGACTGGCCAAGGCCTGGAGACAATTGACCGCGCAGGAACTGAGCGCACCCCGGGTCAGCTTTTTTCCCGGCATCCGCGCCACCCTCAACCACATCCTCACCTGCGACTGGTTTTATGTGGATGCACTGGAGCGCGAAATGCGCGGCGACGATCCGCATCCCGATTACCAGGTGTTTTTCAAGGAAGACGAACCCTGCCTGCTCGCGACCGACCTCGTCAGTGAGCAGGCCCAGGTCGACCGTCGGTTGATCGCCTATTGCGAGCAACTGCGCGATGCCAGTCTCGGCAAAATCGTCACCATCGCCCGCGACACCCCGCAACACGACAGCCGTTTGCGCCTTCTGTCCCACTTGTTCGAGCACCAGATCCATCATCGCGGTCAGGTTCACGCCATGCTCAGCGGCACCTCGGTCAAGCCACCGCAACTCGATGAATTTTTCTGCGCCGGCGAGTCGCACTTGCGGGCCGAGGATTTTGCCGAGCTGGGATGGACCGAAGCCTTGATCTGGGGCGCTTGAACCAAAGAATTACGCGGTTGCGATTGTCGATACCACGGTGCTCGCGCTATGGTCGGCCGGCACTTCAGCGTGAAATACACGCTGGGGGCTACTTCATGTGTGATCGAGGATGGAAATGGACTCCGCAGAAATTCTTGTGCTTCAGGCCAGCTACACCAATCCGGTGCATGCCGAGGCTATTTGCCTGGTATTGAACCACTACGCCGAGGACCCGATGGGGGGTGGCCAGTCGTTGCCAGCGCATGTGCTGGAGCAACTGCCGGCAGAGCTGGCCAGGCGTCCCCACGCCTTCAGCGTGCTGGCCTTCGTCGGAGGCGAGCCGGCGGGCCTGGTCAATTGCTTCGAGGGGTTCTCGACCTTTGCCTGCCGGCCGTTGGTCAATGTTCACGATGTGTCGGTGGTGAAAAAGTTTCGCGGCCTGGGCTTGAGCCAGAAAATGCTGCAAAAGGTCGAGGACATCGCCCGTCAGCGGGGTTGCTGCAAGCTCACCCTGGAAGTGCTCGAAGGCAACACCGTGGCGCAGGGCTCCTATGAAAAAGCCGGTTTCGCCGCCGGCATGTTCGATCCTGCCCATGGACGGATGCTGTTCTGGACCAAGAGCCTCTGATCCGATAGCCGAAAAAGGGTTTTTCACGCAACACCTGTAGGAGCCGGCTTGCCGGCGATGGACTCCAGTGCGCCGCGTTTATCCGGGTTACACGCGTTATCGTTGACGACCATCGCCGGCGAGCCAGCTCCTACAGAGACCGCGAAATCCCAAAAAAAGGGCGTCCATCAGGACGCCCAAACGGTCTTCTGCGACTGTAGAGCCAGAGGATCATTTCGGTCTGTAGGTCTCAGTCATTTGTGCGGTTTGATCGTCCGGAACCCGCAGTTCGTTGCTTTGGACTGGGTGGCCCAGCGCTGCTTGCTGGGCCAGCCGCAGGCTTTCGAAGTAATAGCGCATGCGTTCGGCTCCGCCTTCGGCAAAAGCGCTGGTCGAACCCAAGGCCATCAGGCCGGCGAGGATCATTGCGGTGCGTTTCATGGTTTGCCTCCCACTACAGATGTCGGATGCCTTTCGTCCATGAATCTATGAAGCAGTGTCGAAATGGCATTATCCGCCGATTCCGTTAAAAGGGAATTAACTCCGGTTGCTGGAAAACCAGCATGAAAAAGGGGCCGGAACCGGCCCCTGAAAGGATTACTGCTGGACGACCGTAGGGGGCGCTTTCGGCTTCATCAGGCTGAAGTCGATCAACGCCCGTTGCTGGCGCTCATACGGGTTGCCGATCATCAGTGGCCGGGCCTTGAAACTGTCGCTGACCAGGCTTTTGCTGTGATCGAGCTCATCGAAGCTCAGGCCCGCCAGATCGGCCCAGGTGTGGATCAGGTGCGAACTGCTGTACGGACGCGAGAGATCACCGGCGACGTTCCAGTCATGGCTTGCCCGCCATTTCGGCGAAGCCCAGGTCATGAACGGAATGGTGTACATCGGCGCCGTCGGCTTGTTTTCGTTGCGCCCGAGCGTGTTGTGGCCCGCGGAGTCGAACACGTCTTCGCCATGGTCGGAGAGGTACAGCAAGAAGCCGTTCGGATCGGTCCTGGCGTAGTCCTTGATCAGGCTCGACACCACGAAGTCGTTGTACAGCACGGCATTGTCATAGCTGTTGTACGTCGGCACCTGATCGTCACGTACGCCGGCCGGCACGCCATTGCGATCCTGGAACTTGTCGAAGGTCGACGGGTAACGGTACTGGTAGCTCATGTGCGTGCCGAGCAGGTGCACGACGATGAGTTTGCGCGGCGCGGCATCCGCCAGGGCCTTGTTGAACGGCTCGATCACGTCGCCATCGTACTGGGCGGCGTTCTGGTTGCGGTTGTTGTTCAGGTACACCTGCTCGTCAGCCTGTTCGGAGAAGGTCGTGAGCATGGTGTTGCGCTTGGTCATGGTCTGCTGGTTGGTGATCCAGAAGGTCTTGTAACCGGCCTGTTTCATCATGCTGACCAACGATGGCGTCGACAGGTAGAGGTCCGGGTTCTCTTCATCGGCGAAGGTCAGGACCTGCTGCAGCGCTTCAATGGTGTAGGGGCGCGGGGTAATGACGTTGTCGAAAACGTCCAGTTGATCCTTGAGCTTGTCCAGCTCCGGCGTGGTTGACCGCGGATAACCGTACAGGCTCATGCGCTGACGGTTGGTGGACTCACCGATCACCAGCACCAGGGTCGCAGGCTGGTTGGCCATGGCGTCCTTGAGGTTGTGCAGGGGTGGAATCTTGCTGGCGCTGTCGAGCATGTCCTGCATGCCTGCCAGGGTTTCCAGGTAACGGTGATAGGCCACGGCCATCTGCCATGGCACTGCCGGCTCGATGCGGGTTTCGAACTTGTCGAAGCCTTCAGCGAAACTGCCGGTGCGCGAGGTCTGCTTGATCAGCGGATAACCGACCACCGCCACCACGATGGCCACGGCCGCCGCAATGGCCTTGCCACGGGGCAGGTACACCGGGCGCAGGCGCGTCCACAGGAACCAGGCAAACGCAGTGTGGGCCAGGAATGCCGGAACCATCCACCAGGCGAAGTACTGGGTCATGTACTCGCCGGCTTCAGACACATTCGACTCGAACATGATGAAGATGACGCTCTGGGAAAACTCCTGCTGATAAATGAAGAAGTAGCCCAGGCTCGCCATGGAGCACGCCCACAGCACAACGCCGATGACGGCAGCCATGACGCGGGTTTGCCGGGGGAACAGCAACATCGGCGCGAGCCAGATCGCACTCATGACAAAGGCCTGGCGGAAACCGGTGAAGCCGGAGGTGCCAGTCAGCTGGATCAGCAGTTGGGTAATGCCGGAAAAGTACCAGAAGAATACGAACAGCCAGATGAATCCGGCCCAGTCAAAACCTGCCGCAGTCGTTTTGCTGCGTTTGAACAAAGACATTCAGCGCTCCAGCCGAGAATTCACTACCACCGCCGGGACTTGAATATCGCGGACGACGAACGAGGGTCGCGCGCAATTAAGCGACCTTAAACGGCTAATTATCGTGAAACAAATGTGAAAATTTCGTGAGTTGCCAGAGATGGCAGGGCGCAAGCCGGTGCGGAAGCAGTGCAGGCTGCTCCCGCTTGAAGCGAGGGAATCAGGCGTGTGGGGCGCGTTGCGTCACAGCCAGGGGCTGCGTCTGACCCGTTTGCAGCAGCAGTCGCAACTGCGCCAGCTCCTGTTTCAATTGATCGCGTTCGTCCTTCAACTGACGCAATTCATCGCGACGGATAGTGACGTAAAGGGTTTGTGCTGGCAGTGCGGTGTGTACTGTGCCCATTGCTCACCTCGCAAATGGCGTGTCTCAACTGTAGATCCGCCTCGAAATCAACGGCTGATCTACTATCGGCGCCAATTTTGATTTCTTTTGCCCCCAAAGGGAACTTTTTTATTTTTCATTGTCGTTGTGTCTTCGGCTTGATTCGCGACGTTATCCATCAGGATCGGGCACAATGCCCGGAAACTTCACGCCAACGCTCTGGACTAACCTCATGAGTCGCGTTGGGCTATAACCTTTGACACACATTTTATTTGTAGTAGGGAGCATCAGCACATGCAACTCGGGATTATTGGACTGGGCCGCATGGGCGGCAATATTGCACGGCGCCTGATGCTCAACGGGCACACCACCGTTGTTTATGACCGCAATACCGCCTTTGTCGAAGCCCTGGCCGCAGAGGGTTCCACCGGCGTCGCCGATCTGCCGGCCCTGGTCGCCGGCCTGGCCAAGCCGCGTGCGATCTGGGTCATGCTGCCGGCCGGCGCGCCGACCGAAGAGACCATCGACACCCTCGGCACCTTGCTCGAAGCCGGCGACACCATCATCGACGGCGGCAACACCTTCTATAAGGACGATATCCGCCGGGCCAAGACCCTGTCGGAAAAAGGCCTGCATTACATCGACGTCGGTACGTCCGGCGGTGTCTGGGGCCTGGAGCGTGGTTACTGCATGATGATCGGCGGCGATGCTGCGACGGTTAAGCGTCTCGACCCGCTGTTCGCCACCCTGGCTCCGGGCATGGGTGACATCCCGCGCACCAAGGACCGCAAGTCCGACGACGACCGTGCCGAGCGTGGTTACATTCACGCAGGCCCTGCGGGCGCCGGGCATTTCGTCAAGATGATCCACAACGGCATCGAATACGGAATGATGCAGGCGTTCGCAGAAGGCTTCGACATTCTGAAGACCAAAAACAGCGAGAACCTGCCGCAAGACCAGCGTTTCGACCTGAACGTCGCCGACATCGCCGAAGTCTGGCGCCGTGGCAGCGTGGTGTCCTCGTGGTTGCTCGACCTGACGGCCGACGCCCTGGCCAGCGATCCGAAACTCGACGGTTTCTCCGGGTCCGTGGCCGACAGCGGTGAAGGTCAATGGACCATCGAAGCCGCCATGGAGCAAGCGGTGCCGGTGCCGGTGCTGTCGAACTCGCTGTTCTCGCGCTACCGTTCGCGCGGGCAGGGCACCTTTGGCGACAAGGTGCTCTCGGCCCAGCGCTTCGGCTTCGGCGGCCATGTGGAGACCTCGAAAAAATGACCCACGCGATCCGCAGGAAATCCAAGGCCGAGCCCGCACCCGCGACGACGCTGTTTCTGTTTGGCGCCCATGGCGACCTGGTCAAGCGTCTGTTGGTGCCAGCGCTGTATAACCTCAAGCGCAACGGCCTGCTCGGGGATGGACTGCGGATCATCGGCGTTGACCACAACGCCATCAGCGATGAAGGTTTTGCGCAAAAGCTCGAAGACTTCATTCGCGGCGAGATGGCTGGCAAGGGTGACCACACCCTTGATCCAGCGGTCTGGTCCAGACTTGCCAAAGGCATCAGCTATGTCCAGGGCGATTTCCTGGACGACAGCACTTATCAAGCGCTGGCGGCGAAAATCGCCGACAGCGGAACCGGTAATGCGGTGTTCTACCTGGCCACCGCGCCGCGTTTCTTCAGTGAAGTGGCGCGCCGACTCGGTGCCGCCGGCTTGCTGGAGGAAACCCCAGAGGCGTTCAGAAGGGTGGTGATCGAAAAGCCCTTCGGCTCCGACCTGCAAACGGCCGAAGCCTTGAACGCCTGCCTGCTCAAGGTCATGACGGAAAAGCAGATCTATCGGATCGACCATTACCTGGGCAAGGAAACGGTACAGAACATTCTGGTCAGCCGTTTTTCCAACAGCCTGTTCGAAGCGTTCTGGAACAATCACTACATCGACCACGTGCAGATCACCGCCGCCGAAACCGTCGGCGTGGAAACCCGTGGCAGTTTTTATGAGCACACCGGCGCGCTGCGGGACATGGTGCCCAATCACCTGTTCCAGTTGCTGGCGATGGTGGCGATGGAGCCACCGGCGGCGTTTGGCGCCGACGCGGTGCGTGGCGAGAAAGCCAAGGTCGTCGGCGCGATCAGGCCCTGGACGGTCGAGGAGGCCCGCGCCAATTCGGTGCGCGGCCAATACGCCGCGGGCGAGATCGACGGCAAGTCACTGCCTGGCTATCGCCAGGAAGACAAGGTCGCGCCCGACAGCAATACCGAAACCTATGTGGCCCTCAAGGTCATGATCGACAACTGGCGTTGGGTCGGGGTGCCGTTCTACCTGCGCACCGGCAAGCGCATGAGCGTGCGTGACACCGAGATCGTCATCTGTTTCAAACCGGCACCCTATGCGCAGTTCCGCGATACCGAGGTCGATGAGTTGCAGCCGACCTATCTGCGCATTCAGATCCAGCCGAACGAAGGCATGTGGTTCGACTTGTTGGCCAAGCGCCCCGGTCAGGCCCTGAAAATGGACAACATCGAACTGGGGTTTGCCTACAAGGACTTCTTCGAGATGCAGCCGTCCACCGGCTACGAAACGCTGATCTACGATTGCCTGACTGGCGACCAGACCTTGTTCCAGCGCGCCGACAACATCGAAAACGGCTGGCGCGCCGTGCAGCCGTTTCTCGATGCCTGGCACCAGGATTCCAGCGTGCAGAGCTATGCTGCCGGAGAAAACGGCCCCAAGGCCGGCGAAGAGTTGCTCACCCGTGACGGTCGCGTCTGGCACCGCCTTGGATGAGGGAGTCCTCCCCCTTACCCTTGTGGGAGCGAGCCTTTGTGGCGAGAGGGCTTGCCGGCGATGGATTCAAGTGCGCCGCGTTTATCCAGGTTACACGCGTTATTGTTAACGACCATCGCTGGCAAGCCAGCTCCTACAAAAACACCGCGTGACCTTCACCTGTAGGAGCCACCACAAAGGGCTCGGCGCTGTCAGAGCCAGTAACTCACCGCATACCAACCCAGCAAACCCATCACCACGGTGTACGGTAACGCCATCCACACCATCCGCCCGTAAGACAGGCGCACCAGCGGTGCGATCGCCGAGGTCAGCAGGAACAGAAACGCCGCCTGGCCGTTGGGTGTCGCCACGCTTGGCAGGTTGGTGCCGGTGTTGATCGCAATGGCCAGCGTCTCGAAATGTTCGCGGGTCATCTCACCGGCCATGAAGGCGCGCTTCACTTCGGTGATGTAAATGGTTGCCACGAATACGTTGTCGCTGATGGCGGACAAAAGGCCGTTGGCAATGAACAGCATGCCCGGTTGTTGATCCGCCGGCAGCGTCAGTACCCAGTGGATCAGCGGGGAAAACAGTTGCTGGTCGTGAATCACCGCGACCACGGCAAAGAACACCACCAGCAAGGCGGTAAACGGCATGGCGTCCTTGAATGCAGTACCCAGGCGGTGTTCGTCGGTAATCCCGGTAAACGCCGTGATCAACACGATCACCATCAAGCCGATCAAGCCCACTTCGGCGATGTGAAACGCCAGGCCGGCAATCAGAATCAATGCGGCAGCGCCTTGCACCAGGAGTGCGGCCCGCTGGCGGGTGGTGCGTTCGGCATCGTCCTCGGCGGCGTAGTTGGCCAGTACCGCACGGACGTTATCCGGCAACAGCGTGCCGTATCCGAACCAGCGCAGCTTTTCCAGAAGGACGCACGTGACCAAGCCTGCCACCAGTACCGGCAGGGATACCGGCGCAACCTTGGTGAAGAACTCGGCGAAGTGCCACCCCATTTCATGGCCGATCAGCAGGTTCTGCGGTTCACCGACCAGCGTACAGACACCGCCCAGCGCGGTACCCACGGCACCGTGCATCAGCAAGCTGCGCAGAAAGGCGCGGAACTGTTCGAGATCGCCCTGATGCAGGGTCGGCAGGTGTTTGTCGTCGCTGTACTCGCTGTCCTGGCGCGGGTCGTTGCCCGAGGCAACGCGGTGATACACCGAATAAAAGCCTACGGCGGCACTGATGATCACGGCTGTCACGGTCAGGGCATCGAGGAATGCCGACAGAAACGCCGACAGGAAGCAGAACATCAGGGCCAGCGAGGCCTTGGAGCGAACCCCCAACAGCAGGCGCGAGAACAGGTAGAGCAACAAGTCCTTCATGAAGTAGATGCCGGCGACCATGAACATCAACAACAGGATCACCGGGAAGTTGTGCAGCAACTCGTCATACAGCGCCTGGGGCGTGGTCATCTTCAACAGCAGGGCTTCAATCAACAGCAGTCCACCGGGCATCAGCGGATAACACTTGAGTGCCATGGCCAGGGTGAAGATGAACTCCAGCACCAACAGCCAGCCAGCGGCCACCGGACCGACAGTCCACAGGACCAGGGCATTGAGAATCAGAAAGCCGACGATGCAGGCCTTGTACCAACGGGGCGAGTGCCCGAGAAAGTTGTGCGCGAACGCCTGGGCCATTGAACCGGACATCGGCTGCTCCTTGTCTTGAGAAGCGCGCAAGTTGCCGCAAGCGCGCGAGAAGATCAAGCGCAGGAAAAATGCAGGTGTTCAGCCCTGATAGCGAGCGATGACCGCCTTGTAGTTTCCGTGGAGTGAATAGCCGCCCACGACGATATTTCCATCGGCCTGCGCGGCGACACAGGTGGCAGTATCCAGGCTGGGGCCGAGGCGGGTACGCGTATATCCGCAGCCTGGGCCAAAGTGGCAATCGGGATGGCCGTCGGGCAGGTAGCGACCGAGAAGGAAGTCTGCTTCGACGCCGCCGATGGTTGCACCCACCGTGAGCACACTGCCGTCGGGCTGCAGCTGCACGGCGGTCCACTGGCATCCGTTGTGACCGATCTCCAGCCGTTGCGGATGTCCGCCGTTGCAATGATTGTCGGGGCGCCCGTTGCTGTGCATTTTGAATGTCAGGCACTGCATCGGCTCGCGACTGCTGCCAAAACACAAGACGTCGCCGTTGTTTTGCTGGACCACCTGACTGACCCGGGCGCCATGGCCCTGCGCCTTGAACGTCAGGAATCCATCCACGGCAAAACTGTCGTCGAGGCGGCCGTCGGCGTGGTAACGCGCCAGCAAGCCTTCTTCAGGAAAGTTGATCGACCCTGCTACCAGAACCCGGCCGTCACTTTGTACCGTGAGGCTGCTGAGCCAGGTATTCATCAGCAGGTGCCGGACCACCACAAAGCCGCGGCCATTGAACGAGCAGTCCAGCGAGCCTTCGACATCCAGCCGTATCAACAGGCCCACGTGATCGGCCAGTTCGAAGTGATGGTTGGCCAGAACAAGGATCCGGCCGTCTGGCTGTACGTCCACATCGCAGGCTTCCGCGCCCGGCACTCCGGGGGGCAGCCAGACATCGCGCACGCCAAGGGACAGACCGCCCGGCAAGCGCACGACACGCCGGCCATTGTCGCCAAAGCCTTGAACCAGGCGACCCTCCTGATCGAACAATGCCAGGGCCGGGAGTGTGCGGTTGGCGTTTTCATAATGCAGGCCGGCCAACAGGATATTGCCGTCGGGCATGACCAGGACCTTGGCACCCATGGCCTCGAATCCCGGTTCGAATTGCCCGATGACGCTGCCTTGCCGGCCGAACGCGAGGTCTGCCGACCCGTCTTCCAACAATCGGGCCAGGCCAAAGCGGCTGCCGTCGGCCATACCGACCTTTGCCGCCACCAGCAAACGACCCTGGGCATCGATGGCGATGTCATTGGCCATGCTGGAAAGGCTGTCGGCGAAATACACCTGGGTTTTGCCGTGGGCGGCAAACGTCGTATCGAGAGTGCCGGCAGTGTCGTGGACGGTGGAGCAGGCAATGGCGGACTGGATTGACATGAACCGCATCTCCTTGCGAGTCGTCCTGATCCAGAAGTTTGGGTGGCGACTTTATAAGGAGGATATTCAATCCCTGAATGGGGAGATGCACAACTGTAAGAACTAACGGACGGAGAGTCGCTGTGTGCCACAACAGTGTCTTTTCGAACCAATGGCAAGCCTGCAAAGAATCCACTGCACAAAAGTTCAAACTAACGGGGCATTTAGTGTAGAGGGGCGAGAACGATCAGCCCAACTAAATACAGGGGGAGGGCGCGGATTACCCCGGGGTAATCCGCAAGACTATTAATGCGGCATCGACCATGACTGCAATGTGTAACCTTCCTCGCTCAGTTCGGCGCGGGCCTGTTCCAGCAGCAGTTCAAGTTGCGCAGGATCGGAATAAGCGCTACTCGGGATCTGCTTGCGGCCAATGCTGGTGCTGGTGCGGTCGATAACGGTCAGGCTCAGCTCGCCATTACCGTCTTGTGGAGCCCAGGCCACGCATTTGAATGGTTTAAATGCGCGGTCGGCAATCAGAAGTGCTTCGTTGATACGCAGCGGGGCGTTCATAGGGTCTTCTCTCTGTATGCCCAGTCAAGTGATGTGCCGTCGGTTGGGCTTACCGTTCGGCTGGTTACTTGTACTGATGCCCGCAACCCGGGGTTGGGTCACACACAATCAAAAGAAATTTCGACTTTATTTCATATGCCCGCAAATGAGCCCGGCATTGAAAGCTGAATGAAAGGAAAGAGTCGTTAGGTGACTATCAAATGCACTTCTTATAACTGGATGTATGACAACCCTATAGTCAAACGGTACAAGGATCCGTCAAGTTCTTGCTAACGTTACAGTCAGGTCCGCCAAATGACTGTTTTTAATAAATTTTCTTTATTTTGGCGCCAAGGAACAGTCATGAGCGATGCACCTGCTTCACGACGTCTATTAGTGGTGGACCCCTGCGACGATTGCTATCGTCTGCTCCCTGGATTGCGCTCTATCGGTTGGGACGTTGACAGCTGCACGCTGGAGCACGCCGCTGACCGAACCTGTGACGTCGGCTTGTTACGCCTGCAGCCGTTTCACCTTGAGCATCCGGACGCCGTCAAGGAATTGATCAGCCGCAGTGGCACCGAGTGGATTGCCGTACTCAATCAGGAAATGCTGCGACTGCAAAATGTCGGTGACTTTGTCTGTGAATGGTTTTTTGACTTCCATACCCTGCCATTCGATGTGGCCCGGGTTCAGGTAACGCTGGGCCGGGCATTCGGCATGGCGCGGTTACGTGGGCAGGGTACGGTCCATGTTGATCAGCCCGAGCACGAACTGCTGGGCGATAGCAAACCTGTGCGTGAACTGCGAAAACTGTTGAGCAAACTGGCTCCGACCGAATCTGCGGTGCTGATTCGCGGTGAAAGCGGCACCGGCAAGGAATTGGTCGCACGAACCCTGCATCGCCAGTCCCAGCGTCACAACAAACCCTTCATTGCGATCAACTGTGGTGCGATTCCCGAACATTTGATCCAGTCCGAGCTGTTCGGCCATGAGAAAGGTGCATTTACCGGTGCGCACCAGCGCAAGATCGGACGGATAGAAGCCGCCAACGGCGGCACGCTGTTTCTTGACGAGATCGGTGACCTGCCACTGGAGTTGCAGGCCAATCTGCTGCGCTTCCTTCAGGAAAAACACATCGAGCGCATCGGTGGCAGCCAGCCGATCGCGGTGGATGTGCGGGTTCTGGCGGCGACGAATGTCGACCTTGAAGCCGCCATCGAGAAGAAACGCTTTCGCGAAGACTTGTACTACCGCCTCAACGTCCTGCAGGTGGTGACCGTTCCGCTGCGCGAGCGCCATGGCGACTTGTCGATGCTGGCCAACCATTTCTCCCATTTCTATAGCCGTGAAACCGGGCGCCGCCCACGCAGTTTCAGCGAAGACGCCTTGATTGCCATGGGCAAGCACGACTGGCCAGGCAATGTGCGTGAACTGGCCAATCGTGTTCGTCGCGGCCTGGTGTTGGCCGAGGGCCGGCAGATCGAGGCGCGCGACCTGGGGCTGATCAGTCAGCACACGATCGCCGCGCCGATGGGCACCCTCGAAGAATACAAGACCCGGGCCGAGCGCCAGGCGTTGTGCGATGTATTGAACCGCCACAGCGATAATCTGAGTGTCGCCGCCAAGGTGTTGGGGGTGTCGCGTCCGACCTTCTACCGGTTGTTGCACAAGCACCAGATTCGTTGAACCCCAACTGCAAAAAAAGGTTCCTCACGCGTTCCCGGGAAACTGCAGGAGCCGGCTTGCCGACGATGGACTGTAGGAGCCGGCTTGCTGGCGATAGGACTCAACTGCGCCGCGTTTATCCAGTCCATACGCGTTAGCGTTAACGACCATCGCCAGCAAGCCGGCTCCTACAAGAGGTCGCGTCCGAGTCGACAATGAGGGGCCTCCAAACCCGTGAAAGCCCCAAAAAACCGCGGCAATGCAAATTGCCGCGGTTTTTTGCCTTGGGTCAGAAGTAGTAAGGGAATTTCAAACTGAACTGGAAGTCCGGGGCGTCGTCCGTCAAGCCGATGGACAGGTTGGGGACGATGGTCAGGTTGTTGGTGGCCGCAATGGTCATGCCGATGTTGAAGTAACCGGCGTTGGCATCGCTGGACACCACCGATTGCCAATCCCCGCCATCTTCCTTGAGCTGGCTTTTGCGTTGCACCAGGTCAGAGACCGAGAACGACATGCTCATCTTTTCGTTCAGGGCAAACGCAATGCCGGCACCGATCTGGAAGCTGTCGCCGATGCGTACCTTGCCTGGCGTCTTGATCGCCGGGTTGGAGCTGATGTCGTCGAAAGACTCTTCCAGGTTGTGCGTGTAGGACAGGCTGCCGAACAGCACTGCCGGATCGAACGTCTTGACCAGAGAGATCCCCGGCGTAATCGACCAGACGCCGTTACCGGTCGGCAAGGACTCAGGCACGGCCAGGTTGGAGTTGGTGTCCACACGAACCAGCTTGATGCCGAACGGGTCTTTGCCGGTCGGTGCCTTGACGCGCAAGGTCAGCACGGCATCGGGCGTGTTGGCCGATTCGTCGAGAAATTTGTAGGCGATCCCGAAATTGGCGTCACCAATCGCCGGGTCTTCCTTGATGGTGTCTTCGGTCGTGACGTTGGAGGAGCCGTTATTGCCGCCACCGGACTGGTACGTGGACTGGCGGTAGACCACCGGCACGTTCAGGTCGAACTGCCAGCGATTGTTGAAGTTGTAGCGGCCGGTGAGGTCCAGCGTCCAGGTGTCGGCCTTGATCCGGTCCAGGTTGATGGCGCCCAAAAAGATCGAGTCCAGGGCGAGAAAGCCGTTGAGGACCAGTTGGCGGGTATCGTATCGGGAATAGGTTATCCCGGTTTCGACGCTGAACTTGCCGCCGCCGAAGAACCCGCTGGCCTCGTCATACAGGTTTGAAACGCTTTGTGCCGGTTGTGAGTCATCGACCAGCGATTGACCATAAGAGCTGCCGCCGCCCCCGGCGGCCCCCCTGAAGCCGCCGCGGCACCGGTGCCGGTGGCGACTGCCTGGTTGCCCTTCAGGTCCGCTGGCGACTTGACCAGGCGTTTGGGAGGGGGCGAAGAGGGCTGGTTTTCAACCTGGCGGACCCGTTGTTCCAGAACCGCCAGGGCTTTTTGCTGGACTTCGTAGCGCTGCTTCAATTCCAGAAGTTCTTGTTTGAGAGCCTCCATTTCCGGGTCAGTTGCTGCCTGCACCATCGCCATCGGGAGTAGAGAGCACAAGCATATGACTGCACGCAGTGAAACCAATCGGTACATGAAAAAGCCGCCCATTTGTGCCCAATGCTCGTGTCTCAGCGTAGCTCAATACCCCAAGGTCCGTAATGCAGCGAGTTGGTTCAGGTTGTAGCCCAATGCACCAGCACTCGGGCTTTTGTTGTCGAGCACGACGTTGAGTCGCGTCACGTTGTTGACCACATTGCTGTTGCCCAGCAACCGGGTGTTTTGCAGTAACCCGCCCTGGGCGACTTGCTGCAGGCTTGAGCCCTGGTTGTTGCTGGCGGTAATGGCCACTTGAACGCCGCCGCCGGTCTCGGACACAGCGACGCTGCCTGCAGCATTGCTGCCAGTGATGGTTTGACCGGCTGCCAGCGCCTCACCCCGGCTCCGCACCGGCGCAGTGGCCGTGCTGGCCTCTTTGACGTTGATGGTGACCTTGTTGTTTGAGCTGTTGTCATCGCCAGCGGCCCGTGTGACCTGGGTGATGCCTTGAGAGGTGCTCAGTCCGGCGCCGCCCGTTACATTACCGGTGCCCGAGCCTGTACCCGAGTTGGACGAACTGCCCTTACCGGAATGCTTGATGGTTGAAACATAAAACTCGGGCTTGACCGTTGTAGCTTGAAGTCGCATCGAGGTGGAGGCCCCGATCAGATCACCACTGGCGTTGCGCCAGGTACTGCTCATGACAACGCCGAAGCTGATGATCCGCCCCGGCATCACATACCGGCCACGCAATTCGGCCAGTTCCTGGTCCTTGATTTCGATGGGTCTGAACTCATCAGCAAAACCTGAAGTGGTCGCTGCCAGACAGGTAGCGACCACCCAATACGAGGTTTTCATTTGCTGCTCCCGGAGCATCCTGCCCCCTGTCATCTTGTTGGCGATTAAAAGAAATCGCTCTGTATGAAACCAAAATCCATCAATTCGGCATCCTTGACCGGGTTGAAGTTATCCAGCTTGTTCTTGGCTGTCAGCGGTTGCGGTGGACTGCGCAACGCATTGGTTTTGTCGTAACCCGGACCGATGATAGCGAAGATAATGCCATTCCATCCTTTGACGAAGTCATCATGGGTGTAGCGTTTGTGACCGAGTACCGGGTCGCCGATATAGACCCAGTTCCTGTCCGATCGCTGCAACACCACGAAGTGCTTGTAACCGCGAATTTCCATCAATACCACCACCGGAATCGTCACGGCTTCGAGTTTTTCAGGCGGGATCCTGTAGCCCCGGGCGCGCATGCCGATGCCTTCTACGTAGCGCTTCATGTCCAGCATGGAAAAACCCTGGGTACGAACCAGCTCCTGGTCGGCGTACACCAGCATGCCTTTGATGACGTGCTCCTCATCGACGTCGAGCCAATAGGCCTGGCGCAGTATCGTCGCGAGGGCGGCGGCGCCGCAGCTGAAATCGGTTTTCTGTTCGACGATGTCGCTGAACTTGCGCTCACGCAAACTCTGTACGTGCTTGTACACCAGCACGCCACCCGGCAGGGCGGCAACCGGCATCTGTGCAGCCTGGGTCAGGCCAGCCAGGCACAGCAGGGCGAAAAGAGCCGTCTTGCACATGGACGATATGCCTTGAGACCGAGGAGAAGCACCGTCGCCGGAGCTTCCATGGCGATCTCGATTATGGGCATGATTTGCAGCCCGCGGCGATGGACAGCGAGTTGCTCTGCTGGTTGCCGACACCGGACGATATGTTGGCACCGCCGTTGCCGGAGAAGTTGTTCATCGAGCCCGTCATCGAAGCATTGTTGGTTACTGGGGGTCTCCAGCCTTCCGGCGTCGTCACTTGTTGAGTGGTTATGCCAGCCAGACCGAGTACACCCACGGGTACGAAATCAGTCCTGGCATTGCCGTTGTTGCTGACCTTCAGCCCGGACGTGCTCTGGCTGGCCGCCGCCGCCGCTATGGCCACACGGCCGCCCGAAACGGCTATCGCCAGGTTGTTTTTCTGTTGGTTGAAGTCGCCGGTGGTCACGTTGATGCCGATGTTGCCGGAACCGCTGTTGCCAGCGTTATTGAGCGTTGTGTTGTTGGTGCTGGAACGGTTCCTGGCGGTGTTGCCTGTGCTTTTCTGAGTCGCGCTGGAGACGGTGACGGCGGAGCCGAAGATGAAGGCTTCGTCGGCCGTGGCGAGGGCAGCGGCGTTGTCCTGTTGGTTGCCGTTACCGGCTGCAACGTTGGCGCCCATGTTGCCGTTGGCGTTGTTCAGGGAACTGTCGATTTTAGCGTCGTTTTGGGTGCCCCGGTTCACTGTCGCGCTGTCACTGCTTTCCTGCGAATCCAGTACGGCGGCCCCGGCGCCTCCGGTAATCTGCAGAATCTGATCCAGCGACGGGCCACCAGGCTGTTGGTTGCTGCCCTGTCCATTGCCCTGCACGGGATCAGCCTGAGCTGCGAGTGCCATCACTGCTGCCAGGGCGAAAGCGAGTGGTTTGAGAGCAGTTGTCGGGTTCATGGTGTTTCTCCGTGCTCATTAGTTGGTCAAGTGCTGGTACTTCCCCATTTGCACTGTATCGGGGTCACTCAGCGACCCGGATGCTCAGGGTGTTAGCCATTCGGTTCCCCACCCCGGCACTCTGGTTCACCTGGATCACTCCCCGGCTGCCGGTGAAGGCCTGGTCGCTTGTCACGACCTGGCGACTGCCGTTTGGGGTGCCAGTTGCTCCCGAGTTCGGTAACGACGCCACGTTCTGTTGAGAAAGGGCGCTGTCGTCAACGGCCTGCGGTGCAGCGCCGATGCTGATGCGCATTGCGTTGGCCATCTGGTTGTTCGCCCCGGCACTCTGGTTGACGCCCAGTACGCCGCTGCCATTACTGAAGGAGGTGCCACCGATACTGGCGGTCGCATCCATTGACGGATTGGCGGGCGTGGTGATTTTCTGCTGGACGCTGGTGGTCGCACCGGCTTCGGTACTGATGGCGATCGCGCGGACGTTGGCCTGCTGCTGTTGATCACCCGCCGCCTGGTTGACGCTGAGGTTGCCTCGGTATTGAGTCCCGGAATCCTGGAGGGTGGCATTGTTCACCGAACTGACGCCCGAATCGGCCATTACGCTGGTGCAGCCGAGCAGGGCAAGTAACAGGGCAGGTAAAGAAACGGAACGATCCATCTCATTGACCTCCCGCCATTCTGCCCAGTGAGCCGAGGCCGGTGCTCATGGCACGATTGATGGTTCCGGAAATGGCGCCGCCGCTGCCACCTCCGTGGCCGCCGGACATGCCAGGCAAACCGTTGGGGTTGGTGATGACATTCATGCCTTGCATGCCGCCCGGGGTTTGCCCGAAGCTGCCATGAGGGGTCGTTCCGGTGGTTACCCCGGCGATATCGGCGTCGCTGAGTTCGCCGGTGACGCGGGCAGAAGGGTTGGCATTGATGGTGGCCGGGTTCGGATCCCTGCCGCCGCTGCGACCGATGGGAGTCGGGTGAACAGAACGATCAAGCACGATGACACCGTTGCCTTCGGCTTGAGCGTTGAAACTGAGTATCGTGCCACCTGCGCTCGCGATCAGCAGGAGGCACGTCAAGCCCTTTTTGTTGAGTATCCCCACGACAGTTATTCCTTCATTTGACGGCCGTCCCTGGTCAGCTGTGCAAGGAATAGAGCGAAAGTTGTGCCGGTATTTGAAAATCGAGTTGATTCAATGGCTTGCAGTTTTTTTCCGGCAACCCTTTGTCGAGGGTGTTGCAACGGTGAGACGGAACCCGGCGCAAACACCCCGGAAATGCCGACGCACCCCTCTAGAACAAAGGTTCTCGTGTTGTTGTATCAGTGCCTTTACAAGTCGGGTGACAAAACGATGAGGGGCGTTGAAATGGGTAGTTTGAGACAGGTAGGGTGTTTCAGGATCGGACACTTTCCCCCAAAAAACAGGGGGGGTGGTGGGGAAATTGCCCCAGGTGCCGGTCAGGTTTCAAGCAAACGGGTCACGGCGTTCAGTGCCTGGATTCGGCGTTGCGCCCAATCTCCACGCAGCACCTGGACCGGTTGTGCGTGGCCTTCAAGCCAGGCGAGGGTCTGCTCGAAAAATGCCTGGCGCTCACTCAATCGGGGCTGGCAACGCTGACCATCGTCCGTCCATTCGACCTGTTCCGGCGACAGCAGCAGGTGCAGGTCGTAATGCCGGGCCAGCAGCGCCTGTTCAATCCAGTCGGGACAATCGCCAAACAGGGTCTGGCTCCAGAGGATATTGCTCAGCAGGTGCGTGTCGAGAATGAGCAACGGTGGTTGTTGCGCCCGCGCCCGGTCTTCCCATGCCAATTGACCGCGGGCGATGGGCGTAATGTCGGCCAGCGTGGTGTCCCGCGGATTCTCTTCGATGAACCGGCGCACGTACTCTTCCACCAGCATCCCGCCGAAGCGCTGTTGCAACTCGCCCGCCAGCCAGCTTTTACCGCTGGATTCGGGGCCTGTGAGGACCAGGACTTTCATGCGCGCAAGGCCGGGTCGGCACGCCATTCGCGCCAGCCGAACACGGCGATAACGGCGAACAAACCGTACAGGGTGGCGGTCAGGTACAGGCCTTTATAGACGAACAAACCGACGAAAATCACGTCCAGGGCGATCCACAACGGCCAGCACTGCACACGTTTTTGCGCCATCCAGACCTGCGCCACCAGGCTGAACCCGGTCAGCGCCGCATCGAGCCAGGGTTGCGCTGCGTCGGTCCAGTGGGCCATGGCCGCTCCCAGCAACAGACTGCCGACCGCGCCGATGGCCAGGCTCAGCGCCACCCTTGGAGCGTCGAGCCGACTGACTTCGCGGCCATGGGTCGTTTCGCCAACCCGAGTCCATTGCCACCAGCCGTACAGCTGCAAGCCGGCATAGACGACTTGCAGCAGCATGTCCGAATACAGTTTCACCTCAAAAAAGATCCAGCTGTAGAGCAGCACCATGACCAGGCCGATGGGCCAGCACCAGGGATTCTGTTTGACCGTCAACCAGACGGCAATGACACCGAGGGCGGCGGCAAACAGTTCAAGCCCGGACATGAAGTTTCCTTGGGGAAAAATGAAGAAGAGGGCGGATTGTAACCGCCGATCGGACTTGTCTGATAGGATTTCGGCCCCGCACGGGTAAACCCGGATCAGGGTTGTTTTTACACAGGATTTTTACACTTCTGTGATAAGCCTCGATGCGCGGGAACTCAGCTACGCTGATCGCACTTTAAGCATTTGAAAAATACTGACGGGGCATGCCGGTGTGCATAGCCTTTTGGGGGATTGATGGATCTTTGGACCGCCTTTCAGGCATTGATTCTTGGGGTTGTAGAAGGACTGACCGAGTTCCTGCCCATTTCCAGTACGGGCCACCAGATCATCGTGGCCGACTTGCTCGGCTTCGGGGGCGAGCGGGCGATGGCGTTCAACATCATTATTCAACTGGGTGCCATCCTGGCGGTGGTATGGGAATTTCGACGCAAGATCTTTGACGTGGTGGTCGGCCTGCCGACTCAGCCGAGTGCCCGCCGGTTTACCGCGAACCTGTTGATCGCGTTCCTGCCGGCCGTGGTATTGGGGGTGATCTTCGCCGACCTGATCCACCATTACCTGTTCAATCCGATCACCGTGGCAACGGCACTGGTCGTGGGCGGGATCATCATGTTGTGGGCCGAGCGCCGTCAGCACGAAGTGCACGCCGAAACCGTGGACGACATCACCTGGAAAGACGCCCTGAAAGTCGGCTTCGCCCAATGCCTGGCGATGATTCCGGGCACTTCGCGTTCGGGCTCGACGATCATCGGCGGGTTGCTGTTCGGCCTGTCGCGCAAGACCGCAACCGAGTTTTCGTTCTTCCTCGCGATGCCAACGATGGTCGGTGCCGCGGTGTACTCGGGTTACAAATACCGTGAACTGTTTGTCCCGGCGGATTTCCCGGTGTTTGCGGTCGGATTCGTCACGGCGTTCATTTTTGCCATGATCGCGGTCCGCGGGCTGCTCAAGTTCATCGCCAACCACAGCTATGCGGCGTTTGCCTGGTACCGCATCGTGTTCGGCCTGATCATCCTGGCGACCTGGCAGTTCGGCTGGGTTGACTGGAGCGCGGCCAAGCCGTGAGTGACTCGCGCCCGCGCAACAACCCCGGACGCCAGTCCGGGGGACAGGTCCGTTATCCGCGGCTGAAGTGGCTGGTGTTTGCACTCCTGTGCGCGTTGCCGCTGTCGGGTTCGGTGGCGTCATGGCTGCACGGGGATTCGCTGATTCCCCTGGCGGCCTATGGCATCGTCAGCGTCGTCACGTTTTTCCTGTACTGGAACGACAAGCGCAAGGCGCGCGCCGAGCAATGGCGCACACCGGAAAACGTCCTGCATGCGCTGGAGCTCGCCGGCGGCTGGCCCGGCGCGTTGCTGGCCCAGCAAGCGTTTCGACACAAGACCCGTAAAGTCTCGTTCCAGTTGGTGTTCTGGATCATCGTGCTGCTGCATCAGGTGTTCTGGATCGATCACCTGTTCCTCGGCGCAAACCTGCTTGCCTTGATCTGATCGACAACGCGCTAAAGCAACAGTCCGACTTGAGTGCGCTTGGGCAGCTTGCTCACCACCAATTGGTGGGAGCGCTGCAGCAATCCCTGCAGTTCTTCGGTGCCTAGCGGGTAGGGCGTTTCCATGATGATCCACTGGGCGCGGGCCAGATACGGCGCCGGGTGAATCCCCGGGCGGTCGCAATGACCGAGAAACAGATCCTTGTCGACCTTGAAGGCCAGGGAATCACCCCGCAGGCCCTGCAAGGCGAACATCTTGTTCCCCGCGATCGAAAACACCCGCACGCCTCCCCATTTATAGTCTTCCCGCGCGCCGGGCAGGGTAAGGCAAAATGTCGCGACGTCCTCTTCGCTCATCCGTCCAGCTTTCATAGCAGTCGTTCCCCACAGGCATTGAAGGATTCGACCAGATGGTCAATCCAGGCGCGTACCGCCGGCATCACCCCGCGTCGATGAGGATAGACCGCTTGCAACCAGCCACCGGGCAACGACCACTCGGGAAGCAGTTGCACCAGAGAGCCGTTTTCCAGTTCCTGTTCGCAATACATCATGGGCAGCATCGTAAAGCCCAGGCCGGAGAGGGTGCTGGCCTTGCGCACGATAAAGTCATCGATGCCCAGCCGGGCTTCAAGCGCGAGTTCACAGCTTTTGCCCTGTTGATCCAGCATGCGGATGTGCACCATGCGGTCGGGTTCGAGTGCGCCGAGCACCGGCAGGTTTTTCAAGTCTTCCGGGTGGTTGATTTGACGACCCACAAGGAAGCCGGGACTGGCGACCATCAGCATCTGCGCCTGACGCAGCCGGCGGGTGACCAGCAACGGATCCTCGTCGCCCAGTTCCCGCACACGCAGGGCAACGTCGATGCCTTCGTTCACCAGGTCGACCCGGCGGTTGAGCAGCATGACCTCCAACTGGACTTGCGGAAAC
The DNA here is from genome assembly GCF_054668285.1 of Pseudomonas sp. S2_H10. NCBI lineage: Bacteria > Pseudomonadati > Pseudomonadota > Gammaproteobacteria > Pseudomonadales > Pseudomonadaceae > Pseudomonas > Pseudomonas sp. S2_H10. The sequence continues at coordinate 577,732 of NZ_CP162754.1, read as the reverse complement.
CGTTCGAGAAAGTCGCTGATCACCCCCGGTAATATTTCATGGGCCAACCCGACGGGGCAGGATACCCGCAAACGCCCGCGAGGCTCACTGGACATGCTGGCGACGGCCTCGTCGGCCATTTCCGCTTCCAGCAGCATCGCCTGGCAGTGCCTGAGGTAGCGTTCACCCACGGCGGTCAGTTTCAGCTGGCGGGTGGTGCGTTGCAGCAAACGTGCGCCAAGGCGCTCCTCCAGTTCGGCGATACGCCGTGACAGTCGGGACTTGGGGATGCCGAGCAATCGTCCGGCCGCCGCGAAGCCGCCGGCTTCCACGACTTTGGCGAAGTAGTACAGGTCGTTGAGGTCTTGCATGATGTGAACCTGATTGTTCTATCTGTGGGACGAACTATCGCATTGTTGCCGTCTAATCAGCTATTGGTTTCGTCTGTAGGATTAGTCCCATCAGATCGCCCTTGTGGGCGATCCTCACTTGGAGATCCCACATGAAACTGCTGCATATCGATTCGAGCATCCTGGGCGACAACTCGGCTTCCCGTCAGTTGAGCGGCGAAGTCGTCAAGGCCTGGCAAGCTGCCGAGCCAACCGCCGTGGTGACCTACCGTGACCTGGCCGCCGACGCCATCAGCCACTTCTCTTCCACCACCCTGGTCGCCGCCGGCACCACCGCTGAACTGCGCAACGCCGCACAACAGCACGAAGCCCAATTGAGCGCCTCGACCCTGGCCGAATTCCTTGCCGCCGATGCCGTAGTGATTGCCGCGCCGATGTACAACTTCACCATCCCGACTCAGTTGAAAGCGTGGATCGACCGCATCGCCGTTGCCGGCCAGACCTTCCGCTACACCGAAGCCGGACCTGAAGGCCTGTGCGGTGGCAAGAAAGTGGTGATCGTCTCCACTTCCGGCGGCATGCACGCCGGTCAGGCCACCGGTGTTGCCCACGAAGAGTACTTGAAGGTGCTGTTCGGTTTCATCGGCATCACCGACATCGAAATCGTCCGCGCCGAAGGCCTGGCTTACGGTGACGACGTGCGCAACAAAGCCATGAGCGCAGCCCACGCACAAATCAGCGAGCAATTGTTCGCCGCCGCGTAAGGCTTGCGTAAAAGTAAGCAACTGTTCAGGTAAACCCCAAAAAACTCTGTATTCTGGTTACGCAAGTACCAGCTACGGAGTTTTTTGTTTCTGGTCGTTTCAGATTGTGGCCCGGCTTATGCAGTCAAGGGTTCACGTCTCAAGTCCGGTAACAAGGTGGGGGCATCCATGATGCGTCTTTGTGCAACTTTGCTGATTTGCCTGCTCGGTAGCCTGAATACAGTGCACGCCGCGCCTGCACCGCATCCGCACTGGAGCGTCGGCTTCCATGAGATGACCTTTCTCGACCCGCTGGACCTGCAGCCGATGCGCGCCATCGCCTTCTATCCTTCCAGTGACTGGGAGCACACCAGCAAACTCGAGGGTTACACGGTCGAAGCCGGGGAGGACACCAAAGTCGCCATCGGCCGGTTTCCGATGCTGATGTTGTCCCACGGCAACACCGGCACCCCGCTGGCCTTGCACGACCTCGCGACCTCACTGGCACGCAAAGGCTTCGTCGTGGTGGCGGTGATCCACCCCGGTGACAACTCCAGGGACCACAGCCGCCTCGGTACTTTGAGTAACCTGTATGGTCGGCCAATCCAGATTTCCGAAGCCATTACCGCCACCTTGGGCGACCGTATGCTGTCGCCGTTCGTCAATGCCAATCAGGTGGGGGTCATCGGCTATTCGGCCGGAGGCGAAACCGCATTGATTCTGTCCGGCGCGACCCCGGACCTGGATCGCCTGCGCCGTTACTGCCAGGAACGCCCGGACGACCACGATGCCTGCAACACCCAGGGTGAATTGATTGTCGACCGCGACGATTTGCAACCGGTGGCCGATCCGCGCGTGCACGCGCTGATGCTGATGGCGCCGTTGAGCCTGAAATTCGGCCGCCACACCCTGGCCGACGTGCATGTGCCGGTGCTGCTTTACAGCGGCGACGGCGACAAACTGGTGGCTGTCGACAAGAACGCCGCGGCACTGGCGCGCAAACTGCCTACGGCACCGGACTTCAAGTTACTGGCGGGGGCAGGGCACTTCGTCTTCATGGCACCGTGCAATGACGAGCAGATTGCGATCATGCCCGCGCTGTGCACCGATGCCGATGGCGTCGATCGGCAAGACATTCACCGCAATTTGATCTCTGAAGCCGGGAGCTTCTTCTCGCGTACTCTGGGCAGACCGACCCGGGCCGGGATGCAGACGGCTGATCAGTAGTTTGCACATCCCCCTTGTGGGAGCGAGCTTGCTCCGGGCGGCGTTCCGACGATGGGGCCATCACATCCAACATCGATGTCAACAGATACTCCGCCATCGTCGGAACGCCGCCCGGAGCAAGCTCGCTCCCACAGGGTCAGCACCAAGGCTTACGTCATCGAACGACGCTTGAGCAGCAACGTCAGACCAAGGCCTGTCACCGACAACAACGCCGCACAGAAGAAAATCCACCCGTAACCCAGGTTCAACGCCACTGCGCCCATCAACGGGCCGGCGATTGCCAGCGCCAGGTCGAAAAACACCGCATAAGCACTCAGCCCCGCGCCCCGGCTTGAATTGGGCACCTGTTTGATAGCTTCGACCCCCAACGCCGGATACACCAGGGACAGGCCGAACCCGGTCAGACCGGCGCCAATGAGCGCATACCCGGTCGAAGGGGCCAGCCACAGCAACACCAGGCCAACCGTCTCGATGCACATGCAGGCAATGGCCGAGGTGAACCCGCCAAAACGGCTGATGGCGGAAATGAACAGTAGCCGCGAGAGAATGAAACACACCCCGAACACGGTCAGGCAATAAGCGGCGCCGGTCCAGCCGCGATTGACGTAATACAGGGTGATAAAAGTCGTCAGGGTGCCGTAGCCGATGGACGCCAGGCTCAGGCTCGCGCCAAACGGCGCAATGCGCCCGAACACCGCCCAAAATGGCAGGCGCTCACCACGCACCACGGGTACCGAGGGCTTGTTGCGAATCAGCAACAGTGCGGCCAGGGCCAGCACCGAGAGGGCGATGCCCAGGCTGGTGAAACCGTACTGTTGCACCATCACCACGCCCAGCGGTGCACCGATGGCAATCGCACCATAGGAGGCGATGCCGTTCCAGGAAATCGACCGCGCGGTGTGCTCGGCGCCCACCTGGCCCATGCACCAACTGATGGTGCCGACGCCGATCAACCCTTGGGCGATCCCCAGCAACAGGCGCCCGGCGATCAAAATCAGCAGGCTGAGCAGGGGAATGCCTTGCAGCAGGGTCGACAGCCAGGTCAGCACGCCACTGAGCACAATCCCCGACAAGCCATAGACGATTGCGCGCTTAGTGCCGACGCTATCGGACATCCGCCCGGCCATGGGCCGGCTGAGCAGGGTGGCGAGGTATTGCGAGCCGATGGTCAACCCGGCCACGATGGCGCTGAAACCGAGTTGTTCGTGGACATAACCCGGCAACACCGCAATCGGCAAACCGATGCAAAGGAAGGCAACAAAGGTATAGAAAACGATGGAGACGATCTGCAGGGTGATCGCCATGGAGCTTTGCGGTGGCTGTTGCGGCGCAGGCATGAGGGCTCGTTCGCGGGCGGCGGTGGGAGAATTGCATCATGGCTTGGGTGTGAAATAAAAGGAAGCTGGCTAACTAATTATCGGCATTTTTGATGGCCTCATCGCGAGCAGGTCGGATCGCCGCACCGTCGCTCCCACATTTGGAATGCATTCCCCTGTGGGAGCGAGCCTGCTCGCGATGGTGGATGCACCAACAAAAAAATCGGTCCCCTGAATGCAAAAAGCCCCGTCACATGGACAGGGCTTTTCAATGGCAACTGACGCTTAGAAAACCACACCCTGGCTACGCAGGTAGTCATCATAGGTGCCGCTGAAGTCGGTCACGCCGTTCGGGCTCAACTCGATGATGCGGGTCGCCAGGGACGATACGAACTCACGGTCGTGGCTGACGAAGATCAGCGTGCCCGGGTAGTTTTCCAGCGCCAGGTTCAGCGCTTCGATGGATTCCATGTCCAGGTGGTTGGTCGGTTCGTCCATCACCAGCACGTTCGGCTTTTGCAGGATCAGCTTGCCGAACAGCATGCGGCCTTGCTCTCCACCGGAGATGACCTTGACCGACTTGAGGATCTCGTCGTTGGAGAACAGCATGCGACCCAAAGTGCCGCGAATGATCTGCTCGCCCTGAGTCCACTGGCCCATCCAGTCGAACAGGCTGACGTCGTCTTCGAAGTCATGGGCGTGGTCCTGGGCGTAGTAGCCCAGCTCCGCGCTTTCGGTCCACTTCACGGAACCGGCGTCCGGGGTCAGCTCACCCATCAAGGTGCGCAGCAGGGTGGTCTTGCCGATACCGTTCGGGCCGATGATCGCCACGCGCTCGCCGGCTTCGACGGTGAAGCTGAAGTTCTTGAACAGGGTCTTGCCGTCGAAGCCCTTGGACATCTGCTCGATGGTCACGGCCTGGCGGTGCAGTTTCTTGGTCTGTTCGAAGCGGATGAACGGGCTCACGCGGCTCGATGGCTTGACTTCGGCCAGCTGGATCTTGTCGATCTGCTTGGCACGGGAAGTGGCCTGCTTGGCTTTCGAGGCGTTGGCCGAGAAGCGGCTGACGAACGTTTGCAGTTCCGAGATCTGCGCTTTCTTCTTGGCGTTGTCCGACAGCAATTGCTCACGGGACTGGGTCGCCGCGGTCATGTACTCGTCGTAGTTGCCCGGGAACAGGCGCAGCTCGCCGTAGTCCAGGTCGGCCATGTGAGTGCAGACGCTGTTGAGGAAGTGACGGTCGTGGGAAATGATGATCATGGTGCTGTTACGCGCCTTGAGGATCGTTTCCAGCCAGCGGATGGTGTTGATGTCCAGGTGGTTGGTCGGTTCGTCGAGCAACAGCACTTCCGGATCGGAGAACAGCGCCTGAGCCAGCAACACCCGCAGTTTCCAGCCCGGAGCCACTTCGGACATCGGACCGAAATGCTGTTCCAGGGGAATGCCCAGGCCCAGCAGCAATTCACCGGCGCGGGATTCGGCGGTGTAGCCGTCCATTTCGGCGAATTCGGTTTCCAGCTCGGCCACGGCCATGCCGTCGTCTTCGCTCATTTCCGGCAGCGAATAGATGCGATCGCGCTCGGCCTTGACCTTCCACAGCTCTTCGTGACCCATGATCACAGTGTCGATCACGGTGAATTCTTCGTAGGCGAACTGGTCCTGGCGCAATTTACCCAGGCGCACGTTCGGCTCCAGCATGACCTGACCGCCGGACGGCTCGAGGTCATTGCCGAGAATCTTCATGAAGGTCGACTTGCCGCAACCGTTGGCGCCGATCAGACCGTAACGGTTGCCACCGTTGAACTTGACCGAAACGTTTTCGAAGAGCGGCTTGGCGCCGAACTGCATCGTGATGTTAGCTGTAGAAATCAAAGGTTTTTCCTGCGAAGCATTCAGAGTAGCTAGGGTTGCGGCAGTACCGGTTCAGTACCCGTTCCCACCGTCCGGACCCCGGAACATTCATCCCGAGCGGCAGTGGAAGATCCATCTGGCATTAAGTGGACAGCAGCATGTGGCGCGCCCGACCCGAGTCAACGTGCGCTGAAAGGGGAGGTTTCCCGCTCTCAACCTGGGGGCGCGTAAAGTTTGGCGGCGATTGTACTGGTCTGGCTCTTTAAACGATAGGGCGTTGAGGCCCCGGCAACGTTTCGGCGGATTTTGTAGACACATTTTCACAGATGCGAGTTAACTATTGGTTACAAACTGTGGCTAAATTGCCATCCATCGGCTCAATGCCGATCATCGGCGTGACTCGATGGCACACAAGGCTGTAGTTTCGTATTCAGTCGCTGCAAAAGCCTCGGGGACCGGCATGCCGGTAAAGGGCGCAGTTTGATTCCTTCTGACGTGTGACGATTTCCGTGAAACTGATCATTGCCGTTATCTATGTTGTCTCTATCGCATATGTCCATCTGCGGGGCCAGGTGCGCCACAAGCTGGGCCGCCAGTTGAGCGATCATTCGACGTTTCTGGCGCCGATCAACTGCTTTCTTTATCTGTTTTCGAAAATCCCCAACAAACCCTATCTCGACCCGGCCGACTTCCCCGACCTGAGTCCGCTGCAGGCGCACTGGGAAGAGATTCGTGCCGAAGGGCAGAACTTGCTGCATGCCGGCGAGATCAAGCGTTCGAACCAATACGATGACGTCGGTTTCAACTCGTTTTTCAAGACCGGCTGGAAGCGCTTCTATCTGAAGTGGTACGGCGACAGCCACCCGTCGGCCATGAAGCTTTGTCCGCGCACCACGGAGCTGGTGCAGAGCATCGGTTCGATCAAGGCGGCAATGTTCGCCGAGTTGCCACCGGGCTCGAAACTGGTGCGCCACCGCGACCCGTATGCCGGCTCGTACCGCTATCACCTGGGCCTGGAGACCCCCAACGCCGAGGGTTGCTACATCAATGTCGATGGCCAGAACTACCATTGGCGCGATGGTGAAGCGGTGATGTTCGACGAGACCTACATTCATTACGCGCAAAACACCACGCAGCAGAACCGCATCATCCTGTTCTGCGACGTCGAGCGGCCGATGAAATATCGCTGGGCTGCGGCATTCAATCGCTGGTTCAGTCGCAATGTCATGTCGGCGGCGGGTGCGCCGAACGAGGCCGGCGACAAGGTCGGTGGCATCAACCGACTGTTCGGCAAGGTCTACAAGGTTCGCCTGCGCGCCAAGCAACTCAAGAAGCGCAACCGCAAGCTTTACTACCTCCAGAAGTGGTCGATCTTTGCCGGGTTGCTGGCGGTGTTCGTTCTGATCTGAGAAGCGTGCCTGGTGGCAGGTCCCATCCCTGCAACACCGCATCCTTGTGGGAGCGTGGCTTGCCCGCGATGAGGCCGGAACATCCAGCGAATCACTTGCTGGCTTTCCTCCTCGCCGCCGGTTTGCTGCTCGCCTTCGGCTTCGCCGCTGCCTTGCCGGCCCCCTTGCTACCCAGGCTGCGCTTGAGCAACTCGGTCAAGTCAATGACATCCGCCGTTTTGCGCTCTTCTTCGCCGCTGGCAGTCTCGACATCTTCGATCTTGCCTTCATGGGCCTTTTTGTCCACCAGGGCCATGATCTTGTCTTCGAAACCGTCCCGATAGTCCTCGGGCGTCCACTCGGCCGTCATGTCTTCCACCAGCCGCTTGGCCATGTCCAGTTCGCCCTTGGCGAGTTCCGGCTTGGTCACTTCGCTGCCCAGCGCCAGTTCATCGAGACTTCGCACCTCCGCCGGCCAGCGCAGCATCACCAGGACCAGGGCCGACTCCAGTGGCATCAGCGCAGCCAGGTGCTGTCGGGTATGCAGGACCACATGGGCCAGGGCGACCTTGCCGGTTTTGCTCAGGGTTTCGCGCAACAGTGCATAGACTTTGCCGCCGCGCTTGTCGGGTGCCAGGTAGTAAGGCGTGTCGATGTTCTGCAAGGGAATCTGCTCGCCGTCGACAAAGGAAAAGATGTCGATGGTCTGGGTCGAGAGCGGATGAGCGGAGCGGATCTCCTCTTCGCTGAGCACCACGTACCGTCCCTTTTCGTATTGCACGCCCTTGACGATGTGCTCCTTGGTGACTTCCTTGCCCGTGACCTTGTTGACTCGCTTGTAGCCCACCGGGTCCATGCTGCGGCTGTCGAGCCAGTCGAAATCGACGCCCTGGGATGACGTTGCCGAGACCAGCGCCACAGGGATGTGCACCAGTCCGAAGCTGATTGCGCCTTTCCAGATTGCCCGTGCCATGGTCGTCTACTCGCGAGTGATGTTCAGGTGACCTGCGGCCTCGAGCAAAAGTTTCAGTGGCTTGCGCGGCCGTTCCCGTGGCCGGATCAACGTGGTGTTACATCTTGCCGGGGAGGTTTTTGTTAACAAATCCGAACCCCGGGCGTAGCGTGGTATCGAAGTCCTTATCCACGTCACGCACAGAGGCATTGCCATGAACCGATATGTGTTTGGCGCCATCGCGCTGCTCATGAGTGCTGTACTCGGGCCATGGGTCCAGGCCGATACCCCTGCGTCGTGGCAATTGGCCCAGAACCTGCCGGGCCGCACCAACAACAATCCCTACAGCAGCCCGATCAACCGGGCAAACCCCAACAGCATGCAAGGCACTCGACCCAGTGCCCCGGCCATTCGCGGACCGAACACCGTCCCGGTTCCGCGCCCGCCGACGCTGGACAACGGCGGTATCGGCAATCGTTATCCCGAGCGCACCGCGCCCGCCAGTCCACCGAAATTCATACCCAATCCTGCCCCTCGTGACACCGGTAGCAGCAACCGTTGAGTGGCGGGCATGACATCTGCCCGCTATTTTTTACCGACCCCCACCAAACTTCAGATCATCAGAAAAGGAATCCTGCATGTTGCGCAAACACTTATTGGCAACCCTCTGTGCCGGCGCATTGATCAGCGCCACTGTTCCTGCGCTTGCCGCGTCCAGCCAGACGATGAAAAGCGAAGAAGGCACCCTTGAGGTGACCCCGGTCGTGACCGGGCTGGAGCATCCCTGGGCACTGGCGTTCCTGCCGGATGGTAAAAACATGCTGGTGACCGAACGGCCCGGCAACCTGCGGCTGGTCAGCGCCGACGGCAAGTTGTCGGCACCGCTCAATGGCGTGCCCGCGGTCTGGGCCAAGGGGCAGGGTGGTTTGCTGGACGTCGCGTTGTCGCCGGATTTCAAGCAGGACCGCATGGTCTATCTGTCCTATGCCGAAGGTGGCGGCGAGGATAACAAGGCGGGCACGGCGGTGGGCCGCGGCCGGCTCTCCGACGACATGACGGCGCTCAAGGATTTCCGGGTGATCCTGCGCCAGGAACCGAAACTCTCGGTCGGCAACCATTTCGGCTCGCGCCTGGTGTTCGATCGCGACGGCTATCTGTTCGTGACCCTGGGCGAAAACAATGACCGCCCGACCGCCCAGGACCTCGACAAGCTGCAAGGCAAAGTGGTGCGGATCTACCCGGACGGCACGGTGCCCAAGGACAATCCCTTTGTCGGCCAGGCCAACGTGCGCCCGGAAATCTGGTCCTACGGGCAGCGTAATCCGCAAGGCGCGGCGCTCAACCCGTGGAACGGCACGCTGTGGGAAAACGAACACGGCCCCCTGGGCGGCGATGAAATCAACATCATCGAACGCGGCAAGAACTACGGCTGGCCGCTGGCGACCCATGGCATCAACTACTCCGGTCAACCGATCCCCGAAGCCCGGGGAGATACCGCCGAAGGCACCGTTGCCCCGAACCATGTCTGGGAAAAGTCCCCGGGCCTGAGTGGCATGGCGTTCTACGATGCCGATCGATTCAAGGCCTGGCAGCGCAATGTGTTCATCGGTGCGTTGGTCAGCGAGGAACTGATTCGCCTGGAGTTCGATGGCGACAAGGTGGTGCACGAGGAGCGCTTGCTCGGCGATTTCAAAAAGCGCATTCGCGATGTGCGCCAAGGGCCCGATGGTTATCTGTATGTGTTGACCGATGAGGAGAACGGCGGGTTGTACAGGGTCGGGTTGAAATAGGCCCGGGTCAGTTCTGCCGAGTGGCGCCGGCGAATCTCTTGCGATCCTGAATCCCGCGTACCACCAGATACATCAATGGCCCCATCGACACAAACACGGCGGTAATCAGGAGATAGGGCACCACCGAAAACGCCGATTGCCCACGCTTTCTGGCATCGCGGTACATCCAGATGCCCGCCAGCGTCGCCAGCAGGTAAAGATCAATCACAACCTGTGCAGTATCGGGTCGTGACATCAGGCTGATGCCGAAATCGATCAGCGATTGCTCGGCCTGGAGCATTACCGAAACGGTGTATCCGGCAAACGCGATCAGGGCGATAAGGGGCAGGGCGATGGCCTTCATGTGTTCCTTCCTTGGGCAATGACTGGAACCGGCAGCCTACAGTGACGACCACAAATTTGCCATTGACTTGCCATCAGCGTCCGGCTAAGTTCGAGCCATGACTTTTACTGTATCGCGTTGCCAGCCAAGCATTATTACCGCCATTCCTCATTTGGCGGGCTAGCTCACGACTGCAGCACCCAACCCGCCCTAGAGGCGGGTTTTCATTTTCTGTCTTCCGGGCTTCGATCAATGTCAGGAGACGACCATGAGCTTTACCACCGATCAGCAAGCCCTGCTGGGACGCTACGTAAAAAAGATCCTTGCCGCGCCGGTGTACGAACTGGCGGTGCGCACGCCGTTGCAAGCGGCGCCGGCCCTGTCTGAAGCCTTGGGCAATCAGGTCCTGCTCAAGCGCGAAGACTTGCAGCCGACCTTCTCCTTCAAGATCCGCGGCGCCTACAACAAGCTGGTGCAACTGAGCGACGCGCAAAAGGCTCGCGGCGTGGTAACGGCCTCTGCCGGTAATCATGCCCAGGGCGTGGCCCTGGCGGCGCGGGAGTTGGGGATCGATGCCACCATCGTCATGCCCTGCACGACACCGCAATTGAAGGTCGTCGGGGTGCGCAGTCGCGGTGCCGATGCGGTGCTGTACGGCGAGAGCTTTCCGTTTGCACTGGCCTATGCACTGGACCTGGCCCGGGAGACCGGTCGCACCTTTGTTTCGCCCTTCGACGATCCGGAGGTGATCGCGGGCCAAGGCACGGTAGCCATGGAAATCCTGCGCCAGCACCAAGGTCCGCTGGACGCGATCTTCGTGCCGGTGGGAGGCGGGGGGCTGATCGCGGGTATCGCCGCCTACGTCAAATACTTGCAACCGCAGGTGCGCATCATTGGTGTCGAGTCGGAACATTCCGCGTGTCTGCAAGCGGCGATGCAAGCCAGCGAACGGGTGGTACTGCCCAGCGTTGGCACCTTCGCCGACGGCGTGGCGGTGGCGCAGATCGGCGCTTATGGCTTCGAGGTTTGCCGGTTTTGCGTCGATGAGGTGCTGACGGTCAGCAACGATGAGCTTTGCGCCGCGATCAAGAACATCTACGACGATACCCGCTCGATCACCGAACCTTCCGGCGCGCTGGCGGTGGCCGGCATCAAGAAACATGTGGCTCGCAGCGGGGCTCGTGGTCAGACCCTGATCGCCATCGATTCGGGAGCCAATATCAATTTCGACAGCCTGGGGCATGTGGCCGAGCGCGCCGCGTTGAGTGGCGCCCCGGCTTGACGCTTGTCCCGTGGCGAGGGATGCCGGGTTATTCCTGAACGGCTTTCTCGACCTTGTTCGACGCCGACCAGATGCGGTAGCGCACTTCGATGTCCTTGGGCACGTACAGCACGAGCGGCAGCTTGCTGTTGTAACGCAGCAGGAAACCGTCACCGACCACCGGGACAAAATCCTGTTTGCTTGTGCCGGGCGGGCAAGCCATCAGCGTGCTCATCGGGCCGATGACTTTTTCCAGGCGATAGAAGGGGTAGCCCCAACCCTCGAGGTTCTTCTCCTCGAGAATGCCGCCCAGACGGGGGCGATTACAGTCTGCGGTCATCGTTTTGCCGGCCAGGATCTCGACCTGGAAGTCGTCTTCCCGAGCCTGTGGCGCGAGGTGAATCACCTGGCGGGTAAACCCGCTTTCGGCTTTCGGATAGGGAGCGGTGTCTTCGAGTTTGGCGGCGTGGGCCACGCCAGCCAGCCCCAGTGCGAGCAGCGTTGCGCTGGACTTGATGGTCAATGAGTTCATGTTGCCTCCTTGCTTGAAGTGAAGGGCGGCATTTTCACCGTCGTGTGCAGTGAATGCAAACCGCCGAGCGTGCAAATTGCAGGATCACGCGGGACGTTTATTGCAAACTGCAACACAGGGTTTACAGATGATTTACCTAAACCCTTGATTTACCGATGAGCTGCACAGCGAAATCCAGGGCATGTTTTATGCTGTAGCTGTCCTTGAAGCTCGCCGCGATTTCACATGAGCGAGCATTGCCCATCATTGGCAGTCTCACAAAGGAGAGGGTCGCCATGTTTCTTTCTGCCCTGGAAATTCGCAACATCATCGAAAGCAGTTTTCTACCCAAACGGTGCCAGTGCACGCTGTCGCCGGATCTGTCGATGACCGTCAAGGTCTATGCCGACGGGCAGACCGATCACCTCGATCTGTTGGTGACCGGCATCGATGCCTCCGGGCTTAATGGTTGTCGGGAAATAAACGAGTTGATTGCCCAACTGCGTTCCAGGCAGCAACACGTAGAGGTCGAACCGCACTCGATGCTGGGCAAGGCGCTCTAGCCAGCGCCTTTTTGCTCGACAGACACGCGCCGGGCCTGGAAAAACGCCAGGCCCAGCGCCAGTTCAACCCCGACAGCCAGCAAAATGCCCGGTCCGGCATGGCCATTGAGCCATTCGCCGAAACCCAGCGCCGCCAGCCCCCAGCAGCCGACCACGAAGCCATGGCTCAATGCATTTCGGGTAGCTGATGGCGGTTCATGGCGAACCAGAAAAAATATCACGCTCAACGCTGCAAACAGCACAGCGGTGCGTCGTGCGATCAATCCCGCCGCGAATGAGAACTCCATATCCCAGAGTGTCAGTAACCACTGGGGTGCAAGGCCCCAGACCAGACTCAGCAAAAGACATAAAGCGGCGGTAAATGTCGACAGCGTGCGAAACGGCAACTGCATGGCGAATCCTTGCGGGCAGTGAGGGAGGCGCCAGAGCATAGCGCCGTAACCCTCAAAGGCATACCGCCAGCAAGCAAATCAGACGTTTCGCTCAGCCCTGGTTCTCGCAGGCGTCGGAAAGTTTACGGTAGGTGATTTCTGCGGGTTTTCCCGTGTCGTCGATGTACTTCATGTCGGCCTTGACCACTTTGCACTCCAGAGTGTCGGGCTCGGTCAGTGAAATCACTTTGCTGACATGCAACGGCATTCCGTAGTGATAAGGCACGGCCTGGGAGGTGGTGGTGTCATTGGCCTGAGCCAGGCCTGCAAATGCGGTGCAGGCGAGGGCGGCGGTAACCAGCAGGGTACGAGTGTTCATCAGCGATCTCCGGTGCGGACGGATAGTCAGTTCGATGTGTGGCTTGTCGAACCTGCCGCACTGGGCGTCAGAACAGTCTGAGGGCGTGCGGTCCAGTGAAGTGTTGGACCGCACGGTTAAGCGAGGGTTAACCCGGCTGAGCGCCGTCTGTCGCGAATGCGCGGTCACGGGTATCAGTTAAGACCATCGGGCGCCTGATGGAAAGTCATCGCGAGCAGTCAGTGCAACGCCAACTGCCGCCGATAAGGCAAATCCGGGCCGGTCTTGCCGCACGTCAACGCCGCCGCCTGCACCGCGAACTTGAGCATGCGGTCGATCTGTTCGCGACCCAGTTGCTTCACACCTTCCACCGAATCCAGCTGCTGCTCGGTCAGCCAGGCAATCAACGCTGCCTGAAAGGTATCGCCAGCGCCTACGGTGTCGACGATGGTTACCGCACAGGCTGGCGTCGACCACGAGCCGTGAACCCGGCTGAACACGCTCGCGCCTTCGCCGCCGCGCGTCAGGAACACCAGCTGACAGCGATGCTGTAACCAGCCTTCGATCACCTGCGCCGGATCCTGCCCCGGGTACAACAGATGCAGGTCCTCGTCGCTGACCTTGATCAGGTCGGCCAGCTTTGACAGCGTCGCGATCCGTTCACGCCACAGGTCAATGTCCGGCTGCGGGTTCAGGCGCACGTTCGGATCGAGGCTGATCAGGCGCTTGCCGCTTTCCCGGCGCACCAATGCCAATAGCGTGTCGGCGATCGGCTGCACCACCAGGGAAAACGAGCCGACATGCAGGCCGCGCACCTCGGGGCCGAGTGTCGGCAGGTGTTGCGGTTGCAATTGCCGGTCTGCGCAGCCTTCGCCGCGGAAGCTGTACTGCGGCGAGCCGTTGGCCCCGACCGCGACCATCGCCAGGGTGGTCGGCGCGGCGAATTCGAGCAGGAAGTCCTCGCGCACGCCTTCATCCTGCAGCACCTGCAACAGGCGCCGTCCGAGATAGTCGGTGGACAATCCGGCCAACAGCGCCGCGTCCACGCCCAACCGGCGCAAGCCCACCGCCACGTTGAACGGCGAGCCACCGGCGACGGCTTTGAAATTCACTTTGGACGCCAGGCCACCGGCGTCGTTTTCACTGAAAAAATCGAACAGCGCTTCGCCACACACCAGGTACATAGTCGTTCACTCTTCAAATAGGCTTGCGAGATGCTGTTGATAGCGTTCATACGCCTGCTGACAGGCTTGTACATTGTCGGCGTCCGGCAGGGTTTCGCTGGCCGGGTCGAGTTTCACGCAGCGCTCGCACAAAGTCGCCAGACTGTCTGCGTGCCCGTTTGCGGAGGACACGCACCAGGCCGCCTGAATCGCCGCACCCAGGGCCGCAGCCTCGCTTTGTTCGGTGCAGATCACCGGAGTATTCATGGTGTCGGCGACGATCTGTCGCCACACCGCACTTTTCGAACCGCCGCCGATCAGGCAAATGCTGCGGCTTTGTAAGCCATTGTGGCGTAGCAGGTCCAGTCCGTAACGCAAACCGAACGTCGTACCTTCCACCACTGCGCGGCACAGGTTGGCCCGGGTCAGGTTGGTCATGGTCAGGCCCGACAGACTGCCGCTGGCATGGGGCAGGGCGGGCACCCGCTCGCCGTTGAAGAAGGGCAGCATGCACACACCTTCAGCGCCGATCGGCGCGTTGGCCACGAGCGTGTTGAACTGTTCGATGTCGAGGTCCAGCAGGTCGCGAACCAGTCCGGTGGCATTGGTCAGGTTCATGGTGCAGATCAACGGCAGCCAGCCGCCGGTGGAAGAGCAGAACGTGGCAACGGCGGCATCTGCGGCGACGTTCGGCCGGTCGGCATAGGCGTACACCGTGCCTGACGAGCCGAGGCTCATGGTGATGGCTCCGGGCTGGATGTTGCCGGTGCCGATGGCCCCCATCATGTTGTCGCCGCCGCCACTGGACACCCGTGCCCGTGGGTTGATGCCCAGTTGTGCGGCAATGCCCGGCAGAATCGTGCCGACTGCCTGATGAGCCTCGATCAGCTCCGGTAGCGCGGCTTGCAGGCGTCCGCTCGGGTCGATGTCGCGCAACAGTTGCACATCCCACTGGCGCGTACGCACATTGAAATAGCCGGTGCCCGAGGCATCGCCGTATTCGCTGCAACTGCGCCCGGTGAGCCAGTGGTTGAGATAGTCGTGGGGCAGCAAAATGTGGGCGATCCGCGAGAACACTTCGGGATGCTGTTCTTTGGTCCACAACAGCTTGGACAAGGTGTAGCCCGGCGCGATGACCACGCCGAGGCGCTCCAGCGAAGCCTTTTCGCCGCCCAGGTGGGCCAGCAGGCGGTCATTTTCCTCGGTGGATTCGGTGTCGCACCAGAGCTTGGCCGGGCGCAGCACCTTGCCCTGATCGTCAAGCAGCACCAGGCCATGCTGCTGGCCGGAGACGCCAATGCCGAGTATCGACTGGCCATCGACCCCGGCCGAGAGCAACGCACGACGAGTGGCGCTGGCGAAGGCTTCGAGCCACTGGGCGGTGTCCTGCTCGCGGCGGCCATGGGCGCCGCTGATCAGGGTATGGGTGGCCGCACCCTGGCCGAGCACTTCACCGCTGGCCGCATCGAGGATGATGGCTTTGGTGCCCTGGGTGCCGCAGTCGATGCCGAGGAAGAGTTGTCGGGTTGTCATGCAGGATCCTTGATACACGTCTGGATTGAGTATCCCTGGTGTCTGTCAGGCCGCCATCGCGGGCAAGCCCCCACAGGAGTCTTCAGCGGACACAAAACCCCTGTGGGAGCGGGCTTGCCCGCGATGGCGGCTGCAGTATCACTCCAGGACTCAGGTCAACACCCGCTCCATAGTCCGCGACACCCCCACCTCACGCAAACTGTTGCAGCACCACTCGAACGCCGCGACAAACGCCGCCGAGCGGGGTATCGCCGTACCAAAAATCTCCTCGACCGCCAGCAAGCGCCGGGTGATCAGCGCATCATCGGCCACCAGCGCCTGGCAGAACGCGGCGCGCGGATCGGGGATGCTGTACGTATCGCCATTTTCATCCACGCCCTTCAGGTACAAGGCCCACGCCGCCACCACCAACGCCGCGCGCCGGGTCTCGCGGCCATCGGCGATCAAGCGGTTGATGGTCGGCACGGTGAATTTCGGAAACTTCGACGAACCGTCCGAACACACCCGTTCCAGCTGATCGGCAATCGCCTGGTTGGAAAAACGCGCCACCAGGGTGTTCTTGTACTCGGTCAGGTCAATGCCCGGCACCGCAGACAGTTGCGGGGTCACGTCCAGGTCCATGTAGGCGCGCATGTAGCGCACGAACAGCGGGTCGTTCATGGTTTCGTGGACGAACCGGTAACCCTTGAGGAATCCCAGGTAAGTCAGCGCCAGATGGCTGCCGTTGAGCAGCTTGATCTTCATTTCTTCATAGGGCGTGACGTCGTCGGTGAACTGCACGCCGACCTTTTCCCAGGCCGGGCGGCCATTGACGAATTTGTCCTCCAGCACCCATTGCACGAAGGGCTCGCAGACCACCGGCCAGGCATCGTCCACACCATGCTTGTCCGCCAGTTGCAGGCGATGCCGGGTGCTGGTCATTGGCGTGATGCGGTCGACCATGGCGTTGGGAAAACTGACGTTGGCGGCGATCCAGTCGCGCAGTCCGCTGTCGTGCAAGGCGGCGAAGGCCAGCAGGGCCTTGCGGGTGACGGCGCCATTGTGCGGCAGGTTATCGCAGGACATCAGGGTGAAGGCCGCTGTGCCGGCGGCGCGACGTTTGGCCAGCGCGGCACAGAGAAAACCGAACACTGTTTTCGGGTCGTCCGGGTGCGCCAGGTCATGCTGGATCGGCGGCAGGTGCGCCATGAATTCACCGCTGCTGTCGTCGATGCAGTAACCGCCTTCGGTGATGGTCAGTGAGACGATGCGGATCTCGGGGCTGGCCAGTTTGTCGATCAACGCCTGGGCGCCGTCTTCTGCCAGCAGCATGTCGCGCACGGCGCCGATCACTCGTACTTCGGTGTCGTCGCTGTCGCCGAGTTCGAACAGCGTGAACAGGTAGTCCTGATCCTTGAGGTCGTCTCGGGCACGCCGGTCCTCGGCGCGCAGGCCGACGCCACAGATGGCCCAGTCCAGGCCTTCTCCGGTGTTCATCAGCGCATCGGTGTAAAACGCCTGGTGGGCGCGATGGAAGCCGCCGACGCCGATGTGCGCGATGCCCTGGCGGGTATCGCCCAGCGCATAGGCGGGCAGGACCACTTCAGGGGCGAGGCGGTTGAGGTTGTGCTGGTTGAGTTTCATCGCAGGCTCTCGCAAATCAGGCAGCAACGCGCAGCGGGCGGCTCAGCGCCACGCCGTCGGCATCGAACAAATGGCAGTGTTGCGCGTCCAGGTGCAGGCTCAGGGTTTCGCCGTAGCGGCTGGCCAGATCGCCGCGCACGCGCAGGGTCAGTGCTTCACCGGAGGTCGTCCGAACGTGGCAAAAGGTATCGCTGCCCAGGCGTTCGCTGACATCGGCGGTGACCTGCAAGGTGCAGTCGCCGGGTTTGGCCAGCTCCAGGTGTTCCGGGCGGATGCCCAGTGTCACCGCGCCGCCGACGTTCAGGCTGGCACCGCTCAGCGGCAGGGTGATGCGGGTGCCGGCATCCAGCTGCACTTCACAGCCCTGGCCGTCTACACGGCTGACCTTGCCCTTGAGCAGGCCCATTTTCGGTGTGCCGAGGAAACCGGCGACGAACAGGTTGGCCGGCTGGTGATAGAGATCCAGCGGCGAGCCGACTTGCTCGATCCTGCCGCCGTTGAGCACCACCACTTTGTCGGCCATGGTCATGGCTTCGACCTGGTCGTGGGTCACGTAGATCATGGTCGCCTGCAGGTCTTTGTGCAGACGCAACAGTTCCAGGCGCATCTGCACCCGCAGGGCGGCATCGAGGTTGGACAGCGGTTCGTCGAACAGGAAGATCTTCGGGTTGCGCACGATGGCCCGACCAATCGCCACGCGCTGGCGCTGGCCGCCGGAGAGTTGCTTGGGCTTGCGTTCCAGCATCGGCCCCAGTTCGAGGATACGCGCGGCTTCACTGACTTTTTTCTCAACCTCGGCTTTTGCCACGCCCGCAAGGTCGAGGGCAAACGACATGTTCTTGCGCACGCTCATGTGCGGGTACAGGGCGTAGGTCTGGAACACCATCGCCAGGTCGCGCTTGGCCGGGCTCACTTCGGTGATGTCGCGGCCATCGAGCTCGATGGTGCCGCCGCTGACCTCTTCCAGCCCGGCGATCAGCCGCAGCAGCGTGGATTTTCCGCAGCCCGACGGGCCGACGAAGACCACGAACTCCTTGTCGTTCACTTCAAGGTCGATGCCCTTGATGATGGAGAAACCTTCGAAGCCTTTTTGCAGATTCTTGATTTTCAGGTTGGCCATGGTGGTGGGCCTCCGCTTGTTTTTCTGTAGGAGCGAGCTTGCTCGCGATAAATTTGTAGGCGGAGCGTTCTTCCTGTCTGCACGCGTTATCGTTCACGTCCATCGCGAGCAAGCTCGCTCCTACAGGGATCTTCATTTCACGGCGCCGAACGACAGGCCGCGCACCAGCTGTTTCTGGCTGATCCAGCCAAAGATCAGGATCGGCGCGCAGGCCAGGGTCGAGACCGCCGACAACTTGGCCCAGAACAGCCCTTCAGGGCTTGAGTACGAAGCGATCAACGCGGTCAGCGGGGCGGCTTTCGACGAGGTCAGGTTCAGCGACCAGAACGCCTCGTTCCAGCACAGGATCAGCGACAGCAGCACCGTGGACGCCAGGCCGCCCTTGGCGATCGGCAGCAACACCCGCAGCATTTCCTGCGTCAGTGTGGCGCCGTCCAGGCGCGCGGCTTCGAGGATGTCCCCGGGGATGTCCTTGAAGTAGGTGTAAATCATCCAGACCACGATCGGCAGGTTGATCAGCGTGTAGATCACGATCAGCGCGATCCGCGTGTCGAGCAGGCCGAAGCTCTTGGCCAGCAGGTAGACCGGCATCAGCACACCCACCGGCGGCAGCATCTTGGTCGAGAGCATCCACAGCAGCGTGCCTTTGGTGCGCTGGGTTTCGTAGAACGCCATGGAGTAGGCCGCCGGTATCGCGATCAGCAGGCACAGGGCCGTGGCACTGAAGGAAATCACCACCGAGTTCCAGGCGAAACTGAAGTAATCGCTGCGTTCGTTGATGTGCAGGTAGTTCTCCAGCGTCGGCATGAAAACGAACTGTGGTGGCGTGGCGAAGGCATCGATTTCGGTCTTGAAGCTGGTCAGCAGCATCCACAGGATCGGGAAGAAAATCACGATCGCGATGGCCCAGGCCAGCGTGCCGAGCAGCAGGCTTTGCAAACGACGGGATTGTTGAAGAGTCATGGCAGGCCTCAGGCTTTGTCGGTCAGGTTTTTGCCGATCATTCGCACCAGAATGATCGCCGCGATGTTGGCGATGACCACGGCGATCAAGCCGCCCGCCGAGGCCATGCCGACGTCGAACTGCACCAGCGCCTGGTTGTAGATCAGGTAGGCGAGGTTGGTCGAGGCGTAGCCGGGGCCGCCGTTGGTGGTGGTGAAGATTTCGGCGAACACCGAGAGCAGGAAGATCGTTTCGATCATCACCACCACCGCAATCGGCCGCGCCAGGTGTGGCAGGGTCAGGTGCCAGAAAATCGCCATGGGCCCGGCACCATCCAGGCGCGCGGCTTCTTTCTGTTCCTGGTCGAGGGACTGCATGGCGGTCATCAGGATCAGGATCGCGAAGGGCAGCCATTGCCACGAGACAATGATGATGATCGACAGCAGCGGGTAGTGCGCCAGCCAGTCCACCGGTTGCGCGCCGAACAACTTCCAGACGTAGGCGAGAATCCCCGACACCGGGTGGAAAATCAGGTTTTTCCAGATCAGCGCGCCGACGGTGGGCATGATGAAAAACGGCGAGATCAGCATGACCCGCACGAGTCCCCGACCGAGAAACTCACTGGCCTCCAGCAAGGCACTGATCAGCACGCCGAACACCACACTGATCAGCAGCACGCTGCCCACCAGCAACAGGGTGTTGGTGGCGCCGGGCAGGAAGCCCGAGTCCGTCAGGAAATAAGAGAAGTTCTCCAGCCCGACAAATTCGTTTTCACCCGGATTGAGCAGGTTGTAGCGGATCATCGAGAAGTAGAGGGTCATGCCCAGCGGCACGATCATCCACAACAGCAGCAGCGCTACCGAAGGGCTGACCAGGAACCAGCCGGGGTTGGCCACGCGGCTTTTGCGCTGGGGTTGAGGGGTTTCCACGTGAGCTTTGGCAATTGAGGTATTCATGGCGTTAAACCGATGGGTACAGATACATGTTCAGGACAGAAATCAATCCCGGTATCGACGCGGTCCCTGTGGGAGCGGGCTTGCCCGCGATGGCGATTGAGCAGCCAACATCCATGTTGAATGTGACTGCCTCATCGCCGGCAAGCCGGCTCCTACAGGGGTCTGGGTTACTTGGGATAACCCGCGCGCTTCATTTCGCGTTCAGTGGTTTGCTGGGCCGCCGCCAACGCCTGGTCGACGGTGGTCTGGCCGATCAGCGCCGCGGAAAACGCTTTGCCGACCTGGGTGCCAATGCCCTGGAACTCGGGAATGGTCACCAGTTGAATACCGATGTACGGCACCGGCCTCGCTCCTGGCTGGCTCGGGTCCGCGGCCTTGAGCGATTCCAGTGTCACTTTGGCGAACGGCGCCGCGCTCAGGTACGCCTCGCTGTAGGTCGAGGCACGGGTGCCCGGCGGCACGTTGGCGATGCCGTCCTTTTCTGCGACCAGTGCCCCGTATTCCTTGGAGGTGGCCCAGGCACTGAAGGTTTTCGCCGCGTCCTTGGCCTTGGAGCTGGTCGGAATGGCCAGCGCCCAGGAGTACAACCAGGCCGAGCCCTTGTCGGTGACCTGATGGGGCGCATAGGTGAAACCGACATGATCGGCGACCTTGCTCTGGGTCTTGTCGGTAACGAACGAACCGGCGACGCTGGCATCGACCCAGATCGCGCATTTGCCGCTGTTGAACAGCGCCAGGTTTTCGTTGAAACCGTTGCTCGACGCCCCCGGGGGGCCGGATTTCTTCATGGTGTCGACGTAGAAATCCAGCGCATTTTTCCACTCGGGACCGTTGAATTCCGGCTGCCACTTTTCATCGAACCAGCGCGCGCCAAAAGCGTTGGCGACGGTGCTGACCAGCGCCATGTTCTCGCCCCAGCCGGCCTTGCCGCGCAGGCAGATGCCGTACTGCTCCTTGTCCTTGTTGGTGAGTTTGCCGGCGAATTCGCTGATCTGCGTCCAGGTCGGGCGCTCGGGCATGGTCAGGCCGGCGTCCTTGAACAGGTCGGTGCGGTAATAGGTGATCGAGCTTTCGGCGTAGAACGGCAGGGCATACAACGAACCCTTCACCGACAGGCCCTCACGCACCGACGGGAACACGTCGTCGAGGGCATAGCTGGCCGGCAGATCCTTCATCGGCTCCAGCCAGCCCTTGGCGCCCCAGAGTGCGGCTTCGTACATGCCGATGGTCAGTACATCGAACTGCCCGCCCTGGGTGGCGATGTCGGTGGTTAGGCGCTGGCGCAGGACGTTTTCTTCAAGCACCACCCAATTGAGCTTGATGTCCGGATGCTCGGCCTCGAAGGTTTTCGAGAGCTTTTGCATGCGGATCATGTCGCTGTTGTTGACGGTGGCGATGGTCAGGGTCTGGGCGCCAACGCTGACGCTGCTGAGGGTCATGCAGGTGAGGGCAAGCAGGGCTTTTACCGAAGGTCGCATCGTGCACTCCTTTTCTGCACCCGGTGGGTTACAGAAGGACAGTTATTGTTTTTGTGTCTTCCTGGGGCGGGAAGAATGTGCGCTGATTACATCCTTCAATCGAAGGCGAGACAAATCATCCATCGCACTTGTTTCGATACTTTTTTGCACTGAACTTTTGGGGGGTTGACGCAAGGAAGGGCTTTTCAGCGAGAAGGTGGTATTGAATACGTATAGGTTTCAGGGGTTATCGCTATACCTGTGGGAGCGGGCTTGCCCGCGATGGCGGTGTATCAGTCACCCACAATGTTGGATGGGAGTCCGCTATCGCGGGCAAGCCCGCTCCCACAGAGATTTGAGGTGTGTCTTCAACCCAGGTTTTGCTCGGTCAGACGCTGCACCACCAGGCGCCGGTAATGCGAAGGCGTCATGCCCTTGAGCTGCTGGAAGCGCCGGTTGAAGTTGGAAATATTGTTGAAGCCCGACTCGAAGCACACGTCAGTGACCGGCTTGTCGCCGTCGGCCAGCAACTCGCAAGACTTGCTGATGCGCAGTCGATTGACGAATTCGATGAAGTTGCGCCCGGTGGCCTGCTTGAATACGCGGCTGAAGTAGGTGGGCTTCATGCCCAGGTGTTCGGCGACCTCTTCGAGCGGCAACTCCCGGGCGTAATGGGCGAAGATGTAATCCACCGCGCGGTTGGTGCGATCGATGTTGTTCTCGTCGGCCAATTGGGGGGTCGTCGCGCCAGAGAGCAATTGGTAGTCATCGGTGGCCGCGAGCAATTCAAGCAAGATGAAAAAGTGCCCGAGCCGGGTGATGCCGGCGGTATCGGCAATGCGCTGCATCAATTGCATGGCCTGGGCGATGGTGTGCTTGCAGCGGAACTCGATGCCGTACTGCGCGCGCTCCAGCAACGGCGCCAGGCTCTTGAGTTCGGCGAACACCTGATAGCCGCTGTCGAACAACTCGTCGGTGAAGTTGACCAGCATGTCGCGCTTGGGCACCACTTCGTCCTCGGCGACCTGGCTGATCCAGTTGTGGGGCAGGTTGGGGCCGGTCAGGAACAGGGTTTGCGGGTAGAAGTTGCCGATGTAATCGCCGATGAACACCTTGCCGGAACTGGCGACGATCAGGTGCAGTTCGTATTCCTTGTGGAAATGCCAGCGCACCAGCGGGCAGGGAAAACCATGCTGGCGGTAGATGATGGACAAGCCGTTGTGGTCGTCCATCAACTCATAGGAAGGATCGGTGACTCTGGCGGTGCGGGTCATGTCAGGGCGCTTGTGTTGTTATCCCGCCCGGATAATGCCTCCTGCCGGCGGGATAACGCTACTACCGGCGGTGTACCTGATCGTGCAAGGCTGGGCCGTACACCGCTTTCATGCTGGTGGCGCTCCAGCAATATCGGACGATTTCCGACTCATCGAAAAAATCGGTGTTAATGATGCAGCAGCGCGTGACCCAACCTGCCGTGGTGTTGAACCAGTCGTTGATCTGCCGTTTGATGTTCGCGGGTCCGCCGAGCAACGAGTAGGTGGTCGCGGACAGTGACCAGAGGAATGATGTCTCATAGGGCACCGCTTCCAGGGTTTGCGCGATGTAGCGTTGCAACTCGGCGGGGGCGGAAAACGTGTCGTCAAGCCACTTGTGCGGGATGCGCGGCCAGAAGTACTGGCCATCCAGGTCCGACAGGGCAGGTGCAGCGATGATCACGCGGCGGTGCCGGCTCGCACTTTTCAGTTCTCCGACCGTTCTGAAACCGTCCCCAGGCAGGACGGCCCGCTGCCCCAGTTGCCGAACTAGCCAGTCATTGAGCCTTCTATGATCGAAAGGTTTGGTGCCATCGCCCAGTTGATGGAAGTCCAGCACGATGAATTCGTCCGGATTTCGATCCAGGAACAGCAGCAACGCATCGACCAGATCGTCCAGGACGCGCTGCGAGCGAAAGCCGTTGTGGTGAAAGTAGAACCCGGATCCAGCCGAGTCGGCCTTGTAGCCCAGGCGGATATCAAAGGCGCGGGCGCCATTGGCCAGTTGCCACGCGAAGGTGTCGTTCTGACAGATGGTCCAATTGCCGATCACGCCATCATCGTTGCGCGACTTCTTGTCCATGCCGGCGTTATGCACGCCAGGCCAGACAATATCGGTGAGTTTCAGGTTATTGATGTCGAGGGTGGTGCTCATCCAGGTTTGCTTGTCGAGCAAACCACGCGTATTGCCGGTCATGACCATTCCTTGTGCGAGTCACCCCGTCCGTGGGGTGAGAAGCGCTCAGGTTAGCCGGTCGGGCGCGGCAAAGGCGGTAACTATGTATTGCACAAAGAGGGCGGGTTACGCCTGATCCAGGCGGTTCTTCGCCTCGATCCATTGCGCCATGTATTGAGTGCTCTTGTGCTGATGATGACGCAGCATGCTGCCGGTGAAGTTGTCTCGTCTTATGTGGGCCAGATCCCGTTGGCACTCGACCAGCCGCTGGATCAAGACCGGGCCATGAACGGATTTGCGGTATCGGCTGGCAAGCAGGGCCTGCCCATGCGCCTGGGCGAGCAGCCAGTGCGACTTGTCGTTGTGGAGTCGCACGGCATGATCGGCGAACTCCTGTGCCGAACGGGTCACCGCACCGGGCCACGCCTCTTCGCCATGCATCGCCTCCGCACCGACGGGTGTGGTCACATTCGGTGTGCCACAAAGCATCGCATCGACGATCTTGCCTTTGATCCCCGCGCCAAAACGCAGGGGCGCCATGCAGACCCGCGTCGACGACATGACCTGCAGGGCGTCCTCGGCCCAGTTCATCACATGAAAACCTTGTGCGGGGTTATGCAGGGCGGTTGCCTTGGGAGGTGTATAGGCACCATAGATATGCAATTGAGCACTGGGCAATTGCTCGCGAATCAGCGGCCAGATAGCGGTTTTCAACCAGAGCACCGCATCCCAGTTGGGCGCGTGGCGAAAGTTGCCGATATGAAGAAAGTGTGCCCGGTCTTCGTACTCTGTTGGCGCAGTGGCCGGAAGTTCGACCATCAATGGGCACCAGTGCAGCAAGTTGCGCGGGATCCTGAACTGCTCGACCAGCAATTCGATTTCCACTTCGGAAACCATCAGCGTCAAATCACAACGATAAAACGAAGCGATTTCGCGCTTCGCCAGATCGGTTTCGGCCATGTGTTGGAATTCGTCACGCGACGCGGGAGCGAACAGGTCGCTGAAGTCATTGTTGTCAGCGCTGGCCTTCAAGCGCTCCTTGAGACGCTGATGCCGGCCATGCCGGAGGCTTTGCAGGTCGCAACTTTCCAGCACGCGCAAGGCATCGGGACAGTGCTTCTCGACGCGCCAGCCGAACTGCTCTTCCATCATGAATTGATCGAACAGCACGATGTCCGGCGCCAGTTCGCTGATGAATGCGTCGAAACTGCTGTTGTTCAGCTCGATGGGAACTTCGCGAATGCCCAATGCCGTCAGGTCTGCGCGCTGCTCGCCGAAGCCTGCCGGGCTGCTGAAGGTGACGTCCCAGCCTTGTTCGAGGAAAACCTCGAGAATCTGCATGACATGACCGCTGGCCGCGGAAGAGCGGGGCTCGGGCCAGACGTAACCAATAACCAGGACTTTGGTTGCGCGGGGCTCGATCATGTACGGGATTTCCTTGAAGCGAAGACAGGGCAGGGACGAAAAAGGCGCGCATTAAACCACAGCGCAGCCCGGGGTCACTTGAGAATGTCTTTGACCTTGTCGCGCAACTGATCAATGGAGAACGGTTTGCCGATCATGTGCATGCCTTCAGGCACTTCGATATTTTCGGCATAACCACTGGCGAACAGGATCGGAAGGTCTGGACGCAAAACACGGGCTTCATTGGCCAGTTCGCGGCCGTCCATGACCGGCAGGCCGACATCGGTCATCATCAGGTCGATGTGCTGGTTCGAGTCCTTGAGGATCTCCAGCGCCTGCTCGCTGCCATCGGCTTCCAGTACCTTGAACTCCAGCTCCTCCAGCACATCGACGATCAGCATGCGCACGATGGTATCGTCTTCGACGACGAGGATGGTGGAGGCGTTGGCGGATGACATAGTGGAATTCCTGAAAAGTTTGGCATTGCCGGTCGCTGGAAATCGCCGGCCTCTTGCATCAGTAAGTGGCGGATCCCGACAAGTTCCCAAAGCGCGGCAAAAAACAATGTGGCGCAGAACGGCAAGAATAACCTGACGCTTTGCACGGCGCAGAGGAATGTAGGACCTTGCGCGAAAACATGTCAGAAAAATGGATCAATGTGCCAGTTTTGGGGCAAACTCCCTTCATCCTGACAGTTCGACAAGGCCTGCCCCATGACCTCCGCGTCCTCGGTTGATGAGCAACGATTTCGTAAACTCCTGAGCCGCAACATCAGCCTGCCATTGGGTCTGGGGCTTATCAGTGCGGTGTTCTTCATTTCCCTGATCACCTATCTGCTGTCGACGATCCAGTGGGTGGAACACACCGACCGGGTGATCAATAACGCCAATGAAGCGGTCAAGCTGACCGTGGACCTGGAAACCGGGATGCGCGGTTTCCTGCTCAGTGGCGACGAACATTTCCTCGACCCCTACGAAACCGCCAAGCCACGAATTGCCGTGGCCCTCAACACCTTGCTCGAGCTGACCGCCGATAACCCGGTGCAGACCGACCGCTTGCTGCGGTTGCAGGCGTTGCAGCTTGAGTGGACCAGTTATGCGCAGTCGATGATCGATTTGCAGCGCAGCAGCGGTGATTATCGCTCCGCGGTCAAGGCCGGGCGCGGCAAGCGCCTGACCGATGAAATCCGCAAGCAGTTCGAGGCGGTGATCGACACCGAGCAGCAGCTGCGCACATCGCGCAATGATGAGGTGCGACGCACCACGGTCCTGAGCATCAGCCTCTATCTGTTGCTCATCGCCGGCGTCAGCGGCTTGCTGGCCTATGTCGGGCGCCGCGATTTGCTCAATCTTTCGCAAAACTACAGCGTCAATCTCGCGGCCCAACAAGCCAGCGCCCACCGCCTGGAACAACAGGCCTGGCTGCGCAACGGTCAGACCGAGCTCGCGGAACAGGTGCTGGGGCAGTTGAGCCTGAACCTGCTGGGGCGCAACATTCTGCAGTTCTGCGCGCAGTACCTCGGCACGGCCGTGGCGGCTATTTATGTTCGCGATGACCATGGTGGCCTCAAACGCATCGCCAGCTACGGATTTTCCCGCGAGCAGGAAGCGCTCGAGCAGCAGATCTACAGCGACGAAGGCATTGTCGGCCAAGTGGCACAGCAGGCACGGCTGATTCGCCTGGACGAGGTTCCGCAGGATTATTTCAAGGTCAGCTCCGGCCTCGGTGACGGTTTGCCGCGCAGTGTGCTGGTGGTGCCGACCAGTGACGACGAGCGGGTCAATGGCGTGATCGAACTGGGCTTTCTGCGCCCGTTGAGCGACCGTGACATTGAATTGCTCGAGCTGATTGCCGGCAACATCGGCACTTCGATCGAAGCCGCGCGCTATCGCCAGCGTTTGCAGGATGTATTGGCCGAGACCCAGCAACTCAATGAAGAGTTGCAGGTTCAGCAGGAAGAACTGAAAACCGCCAACGAAGAACTCGAAGAACAGTCGCGGGTGCTCAAGGAGTCCCAGGCGCACCTGGAAACCCAGCAGGTGGAACTGGAACAGACCAACGAACAACTCGCCGAGCAGGCCGAAGCCCTGGCCGAGCAACGCGACGCCATGGACCTGAAGAATACCGAACTCAACCAGGCGCAGGTCCAGCTCGAAGAACGCGCGGAAGAATTGCAGCGTTCGAGCAAGTACAAGTCCGAGTTCCTTGCCAACATGTCCCACGAACTGCGTACGCCGCTCAACAGCTCGTTGATCCTGGCCAAGCTGCTGGCGGAAAACCCGGAGGAAAACCTCAGTGCCGAGCAGGTCAAGTTCGCCGAATCGATCTATAGCGCCGGCAATGACTTGCTCAACCTGATCAATGACATTCTGGACATTTCCAAGGTCGAGGCCGGCAAGCTGGAGATCCGCCCGGAGAACACCAGCGTGACGCGTCTGGTGGAGGCGCTGCGCGGGATGTTCCAGCCCTTGGCCACGGACAAGCAACTGGATTTCCGGTTCGAGGTGCAGGACGGCGCGCCGCAGATGCTGTTCACCGACCGCCAGCGCCTGGAGCAAGTGCTCAAGAACCTGTTGTCCAACGCCGTGAAATTCACTGAAAGCGGCAGTGTCAGCCTGTCTGTCGCCAAGGCGCCGAACAACGGCATCGCGTTCAGCGTCGGTGATTCCGGGATCGGCATTGCCGTGGATCAGCACGAAAGCATTTTTGAAGCGTTCCGTCAGGCCGATGGCACCACCAACCGCCGTTATGGCGGCACGGGGCTGGGCTTGTCGATCTCCCGTGATCTGGCAGCCTTGCTCGGCGGCTCCATCAATGTGACCAGCAAGCCGGGGCAGGGCAGTGTGTTTACCCTGGTCTTGCCACAGCACTATGTGGAACCTGGCGAAGAGCCTGTCGAACCGATGCGCATCGATCCGGTGGCGCCAAGCGAATCGCCGAGCACATTGTCGCCGTTGTTGGCGGCCGTCGAGATTGCGCGTTTCGCCGATGATCGAAACAAGGGGCCGTTCACCGGCCGCTGCATTCTGGTGGTGGAGGATGAGGCGAACTTTGCGCACATCCTCTACGATCTTGCGCATGAACTGGGTTATCAGTGCCTGGTGGCCCATGGCGCCGACGAAGGCTACGACCTGGCCAAGGCGTTCATCCCCGATGCGATCCTGCTGGACATGCGCCTGCCGGATCATTCCGGCCTGACCGTACTGCAACGCCTGAAGGAACACGCCGAAACCCGGCACATCCCGGTGCATGTGATTTCGGTCGAAGACCGGGTCGAAGCGGCGATGCACATGGGCGCCATTGGCTATGCGGTCAAACCCACCACCCGCGAAGAACTCAAGGACGTGTTTGCGCGCCTCGAGGCCAAGCTGACCCAGAAGGTCAAGCGCGTGCTGCTGGTCGAGGACGACGATTTGCAGCGCGACAGCATTGCCCGCCTGATCGGCGACGATGACATAGAGATCACTGCCGTTGGCCTGGCCCAGGAAGCACTGGACCTGCTGCGCACGTCCGTCTTCGATTGCATGATCATCGACCTCAAGCTGCCCGACATGCTCGGCAACGACTTGCTCAAGCGCATGTCCACCGAAGACATCTGCTCCTTCCCGCCCGTCATCGTCTATACCGGACGCAACCTGACCCGGGATGAAGAGGCCGAACTGCGCAAGTACTCGCGCTCGATCATCATCAAGGGCGCACGCTCGCCGGAGCGCCTGCTGGACGAGGTGACGCTTTTTCTGCACAAAGTCGAATCACGGTTGTCCCATGACCGGCAGAGGATGCTCAAGGTTGCCCGCAGCCGCGACCGAGTCTTCGAAGGCCGCAAGGTGCTGCTGGTGGACGACGATGTGCGCAACATCTTCGCCCTCACCAGCGCGCTGGAGCAAAAGGGCGCAGTCGTGGTCATTGGTCGCAATGGCCGAGAAGCGATTGAACGATTGAATGAAGTGGAGGACATCGATCTGGTGTTGATGGACGTGATGATGCCGGAGATGGACGGCTTTGAAGCCACCGTGGAAATCCGCAAGGACCCGCGCTGGCGCAAATTGCCGATCATCGCGGTGACCGCCAAGGCCATGAAGGACGATCAGGAGCGCTGCCTGCAAGCCGGCGCCAACGATTACCTGGCCAAGCCCATCGACCTCGATCGCCTGTTTTCGCTGATTCGAGTGTGGCTGCCGAAGATGGAACGAATCTAGTGGAGCGCAATTTTTCAGTGGAGCGAAACAGCGAAATCGAACTGCGGTTGTTGATCGAGGCGATCTACCTCAAATACAGCTACGATTTTCGCGACTACTCCGGCGCGTCGATCAAGCGCCGGGTCAACCATGCGTTGAGTCAATTCGAGTGCAACACCATCTCGGCCTTGCAGGAAAAGGTCCTGCACGATCCGGCCGCGTTCATGCAATTGCTGCAATTGCTGACCATTCCGGTCAGCGAGATGTTTCGCGATCCCTCGCACTTCCTCGCCATCCGCAAGGAAGTGGTGCCGCTGCTGCGAACCTACCCCTCGATCAAGATCTGGATCGCCGGATGCAGCACCGGTGAAGAGGTGTATTCGATGGCCATTCTGCTGCGTGAAGAGGGCCTGCTCGACCGCACGATCATTTATGCCACCGATATCAATCCGCGCTCCCTGGAAAAAGCCAAGCAAGGGATTTTCTCGATGGAGAACGTCCGCGCCTACACTGCTAATTACCAGCAGGCCGGTGGCCAGTGTTCGTTCGCCGACTACTATACGGCGGCCTATGGGTTCGCGATTTTCGACAAGACACTGCGCGAGAACGTGACCTTCGCCGATCACAGCCTGGCGACGGACAGTGTGTTCTCGGAAACTCAATTAATTTCATGTCGTAACGTGCTGATTTACTTTAATAAAAAACTTCAGGATCGAGCGTTCGGACTGTTTCACGAGTCCCTCTGCCATCGCGGTTTCCTGGTGTTGGGCAGCAAGGAAACCCCGGATTTCTCGGCCTTTGGCGATCAGTTCGAGCCGCTGGTCAAACAAGAACGGATTTATCGAAAAACATGAACAGTGCAACGAAGCTGCCAGCTATTGAAGCAATCGTGATCGGTGCCTCCGCCGGTGGCGTCGAGGCGCTGTTGAACCTCCTCGGGCCGCTACGCGAGGGCTTCGCACTGCCGATCATCGTCGTGCTGCACATGCCGGACGAGCGCCGCAGCCAACTGGCGGATGTATTTTCCCGGCGGGTTGCCCTGCCGGTGCTTGAGGTGTGCGACAAGACCCCGGTCGAGGCCGGCACGCTGTATTTCGCCGCGCCCGGTTATCACCTGTCGGTGGAGCAGGACCGCAGCTTTTCCCTGAGCCTGGAGCCTCGAGTGCATCATTCGCGACCCGCCATCGATTACCTGTTCGAATCCGCCGCCGATGTATACGGCGCCAGGCTCGTTGCGGTATTGCTCACCGGCGCCAACCGCGATGGCGCGCGCGGGCTGGCCCAGGTCAAACAGCACGGTGGCATCACCATCGTGCAGGACCCGGAGGAGGCTCAGGTCGCCACCATGCCCCAGGCTGCGCTTGATTTGCATCAGCCGGACCACATACTTCCTGTACACGGCATCGGCCGTTTGCTTGTCGAGCTGGAACGAATCGCATGCTAAGTAATATCCAGGCCAAACTGCTGATCGTTGATGATCTGCCGGAGAATCTGCTGGCGCTCGAAGCGCTGATCAAGCGTGAAGACCGGGTTGTGTACAAGGCTCTGTCCGCCGACGAAGCCCTGTCACTGCTGTTGCAACACGAGTTCGCCATGGCCATCCTCGATGTGCAGATGCCCGGCATGAACGGCTTCGAGCTGGCGGAATTGATGCGTGGCACGGAAAAAACCCGCAACATCCCGATCGTGTTCGTCAGCGCCGCCGGGCGTGAGATGAACTACGCGTTCAAGGGCTATGAAAGCGGCGCCGTGGACTTCCTGCACAAACCGCTGGACATGCACGCGGTCAAGAGCAAGGTCAATGTGTTCGTCGACCTGTATCGCCAGAGCAAGGCGATGAAGGAGCAGGTTGTGGCCCTCGAGCAAAGTCGCCGCGAACAGGAGACCCTGCTCAAGCAACTGCAGAATACCCAGCTGGAACTGGAGCAGGCGGTGCGCATGCGCGATGACTTCATGTCCATCGTCGCCCACGAAGTGCGCACGCCGCTCAACGGCCTGATCCTCGAAACCCAGCTGCGCAAGATGCACCTGGCGCGGGACAACGCCGCCGCCTTCACCCTCGACAAGATGCACGCCATGGTCGACCGTGACGAACGGCAGATCAAAAGCCTCATTCGCCTGATCGAAGACATGCTCGATGTTTCACGCATTCGCACCGGCAAGTTGTCGATCCGCCCTTCATGTTTCGATCTTTCGACGCTGGTTCGCGACCTGTTGCACAACTTTTCCCAGCAGATCGAGGCTGCCGAGACTTCTGTCACACTGGATGCCGAGCAGCCGGTGATCGGAAACTGGGATGAATTTCGTATTGAACAGGTGATTTCCAACCTGCTGACCAACGCCTTGCGCTACGGGGCCAAGAGCCCGATCTCGGTGAAGGTATACAGTGAAGGGGGCCAGGCGTTGGTGGACGTACAGGACCAGGGGATCGGTATCGGCGAAGAAAACCAGAAGCGCATATTTCAGCAGTTCGAACGCGTGTCGGCCAGGCACGCCGTCGCCGGGCTGGGCCTGGGATTGTTCATTTCAGAACAGATTGTGGCCGCCCATGGCGGTACTATTACGGTCCAGAGCAGGATTGGCGAAGGCGCCTTGTTTCGCGTTTGTCTGCCGCAGTAGGAAAACAGCCAGATAAACGCAACCTCTGACCGACCCCACGGTCGTATCAGCAGCAATTGACCGAACAAAGGCTTCCCATGAGCGAAGATGCACAAGATGTAGTACTCGTTGTCGAGGACGATCCCTCGATTCTGATGGTGCTGTCCGCTTACCTGTCGGGCGAGGGTTACCGCGTATTGCAGGCTGAAAACGGCGAACAGGCTTTCGAAATCCTGGCCAGTAAACCGCACCTGGACATGATGATCACCGACTTCCGCCTGCCCGGCGGAATCTCCGGCGTGCAGATCGCCGAACCCGCCGTGAAGCTGCGACCGGAACTCAAGGTGATTTTCATCAGTGGCTACGCCCAGGAAATCCGCGAGACCGACAGCCCGATCACGCGCAAGGCGCCGATCCTGGACAAGCCGTTCGATCTGGACAAGTTGCAGGAACTGATGCAGGACATGCTTTCGTAAGCATTCAGGCCTTGATCATCTCCCGCACCTTCGCCGTCAACAGATCGAAGGTGAACGGCTTGGTGATCATCTGCATGCCCGGATCGAGGAAGCCGCCGCGCACGGCGGCGTGCTCGGCGTAGCCGGTGATGAACAAGACCCGGAGATCAGGCCGCAATTGCCGGCCGATTTCCGCCAGTTGCCGGCCATTCATGCCGGGCAGGCCGACATCGCTGATCAGCAGGTCGATGCGCTGGGCCGAAGCGAGTATCGGCACTGCGCTGTCGCCATCACACGCCTCGACGAAGGCATAGCCCAGATCGCTCAGCACTGTGCTGACCAGGACCCGCACCGCTGGATCGTCCTCGACGATCAAGACCGTTTCGCCGTGAATGGCGATGGGTGAATGTTCGACGTCTCTGGGTGGGTGCTGGGGCACGTCACCGCCAAAGCGCGGCAGGAACACATTGACCGTGGTGCCTTTGCCCACTTCGCTCTGGATGGATACGTGACCGCCGGACTGTTTGCTGAACCCGTAGATCATCGATAGCCCCAGGCCCGTGCCCTGGCCGATGGGCTTGGTGGTGAAAAAGGGGTCGAAGGCGCGGTTGACGATGTTTTGCGGCATGCCGCAGCCGGTGTCGGTCACGCTGAGCACGACGTAATCACCCGAATCGAGATTGCTCTGGGCTTGGGCGAAATCCTCGTCAAGGTGCTGGTTGGAGGTCATGACCACCAGGTTACCGCCATCGGGCATCGCATCCCGGGCATTGATCACCAGGTTGAGCAGGGCGCTTTCCAGTTGATTGGGGTCGGCTTCAGCCACCCACAACCGATCATCGAGTTGCATGTCCAGGCGAATGCTTTCGTTGATGCTGCGTTGCAGCAGTTCACCCATGGAAACCACCAGGCTGTTCATCTCCACGGGTCTGGAGTCCAGCGACTGGCGGCGGGAAAACGCCAGCAGGCGATGAGTCAGGCTCGCCGCGCGGTTGGCCGAAGTCACCCCCAGGTCGATCAGGCTGTCGAGGTCTTCGGTACGCCCCCGGGCCAGGCGGCGACGCAACAACTCGAGGCTGCCGATGATGCCGGTCAGCATGTTGTTGAAATCGTGCGCGATACCGCCGGTGAGCTGGCCGACGGCTTCCATTTTCTGCGACTGACGCAACGCTTCTTCGTTGTGGCGCAGTTGCGCGGTGCGCTCTTCCACCTGCTGTTCAAGGGTCTCGAGGGTGTTCTGCAGGCGCAGTTCGCTCTGGCTGAGGTCGATCAGTCGATCCCTGGCCTCGTACTGTCGTCGCCGTCCGCGCAGGGCAGTAGTGACCAGACTGATCAAGGTGATCGGGTGAAAGGGGCGTTCAAGGAAGGTGACGTTGCCCAATTGCGAGCCGACGCGTGATACGGGATTCTGTTGCGGGCCGCCATGGTGTGTCATCAGCACGATCGGCAGGTCCGACCACGCGGGCTGTTGTTCGAGCAGCCGGATCAGTGGTTCGAGATCACTGCCCAGCAACGCTTCGCTGGAGATCAGCAGCAGGCCGGCGCCGCGTTCCACCTCGGCGCACAGTCCGGGCAGATCGCGGCAGCTCACCCCGTGAAATCCGGCTTCATTGAGCATCATCAAGGCAATCTGGCTGTCACGCCCTCGCGGCGCAAGAATGAGGGCGCGTTCGGGTGTCCCTTGCATTGCCGTCACGGGATATCGTCCGCAAGTAGCGGTTTGCTGGCCCCGAGATAGGAGGGTACGCCGCGCAGTACGCCCTGGAAGGCTTCCAGCGGTTCACCGATGGTCATGCCCTGGGCGCTGATGCGGTATTCACGGATGGTCGACTCATGGCTGCCGGTGCGCTTCTTGATGATCGAAATGGCCCGGCGCACCTTGCCCAGCGCTTCGAAGTAACGCAGCAGGATGACCGTATCGGCGAGGTAGGTGATGTCGACCGGCGCCTGCATGTCGCCGACCAGGCCATGCTGGGCAACGGTCATGAAGGTCGCGGCGCCTTGTCGATTGAGGTACAGCAGCAACTCGTGCATGTGCAGCACCAACGCGTTCTCTTCAGGCATCGCCGCCTGATAGCCGTTGATGCTGTCGATCACCACGGTCTTGATATTGCCCTCGTCGACGCAGCGCCGCACCCGGTGGGAAAACTCGCCGGGAGACAGCTCGGCCGCGTCCACCTGCTCGATCAGCAGGTTGCCGCTGTCTTGCAGGGCCTGCAGATCGATGCCGATGTTCTTCATGCGCTCGAACAGCAACCCCAGCTCTTCGTCGAAGATGAACAGCGCGGCTTTTTCACCCCGGGCCACGGCGGCGGCGGCGAACACCATGGAGATCAGCGATTTGCCGGTCCCGGCCGGGCCGAGAATCAAGGTGCTGGAACCGGTCTCGATACCGCCGCCCAGCAGCGCATCCATTTCCCGGATGCCGCTGGTCAATTGCTGACGCACGTATTGACCGCGATGTTCGGCGGCCACCAGGCGCGGAAATACATGGACGCCGTCGCCCATGATGGTGAAGTCATGAAAACCGCCCCGGTACTTCTGGCCGCGGTATTTGACCACGCGGATGCGCCGTCGCTCGGCACCGTAGTTGGGGGTCAACTCTTCCAGGCGAATCACGCCGTGGGCGACGCTGTGCACGGTTTTGTCCAAAGACTCGGTGGTCAGGTCATCGAGCAGCAACACCGTGGCGTTGTAACGCACGAAATAGTGCTTGATGGCCAGAATCTGCCGCCGATAGCGCAGCGAGCTTTGCGCCAGCAGGCGAATTTCGGAAAGGCTGTCCAGAACGACACGGGTCGGCTTGACCTGTTCGACCACTTCGAAGATCTGGCGAGTGGCTTCGCCCAGTTCCAGGTCGGAGGAATAAAGCAGCGTCTGCTGTTGTTCGGCGTTGAGCAGGGTTTCCGGGGGCGTCAACTCGAATACGTGGACGTTGTCGTCCATCTCCCAGCCATGGGACAAGGCGCCCTGGCGCAGCTCGCGTTCGGTTTCCGACAGGGTGATGTATAACGAGCGTTCGCCGGCTTTCGCGCCAGCCAGCAGGAAGTGCAGCGCCACGGTGGTCTTGCCGGTACCCGGTTCGCCTTCAAGCAGAAAAACATGACCGCGGGACAAGCCGCCGTCGAGGATATCGTCCAGGCCTTCGATACCGGTGGCGGCCTTGTCACTGTTCAATTCGTTGGATAGAGACAAGCAAGTGTCCTCTCATGACCAAGGGGGCAATGAGGCTAGCGCTGCGAAGTGCCGCAACGGGCTGCCTGTTCTCTTGACCCCTGGCCGGGACGACGGTTCAACGAAATTTCAGTGGCGATTACAGCCCCTGTTGCAACGCCGGATCATCGGGGTTCATCTGTTCGAGCTGAGCCAACAGGATCTGCACGTTTTGCAGCTGCCCGCTTTCCTTCCAGTAATTGATCAGCATGACCCGGGCCTTGCGATCGTTGGGATGGCGCTGAACGATTTCCTGCAGCTGTTTCTGCGCCGCTTCCAGCTCGTGCTCGGCGTGCAATGTGGTCGCCAGGTCGTAGCGGTAGTCGCGGTGGTCCGGTTCGAGTTCAACGGCCCTGGACAAGCCGAGCAGGGCGAATTCGCTTTGATCGTGATGCAGCAGCCAGAGCCCAAGGGCATGTTGCAGGTAGGCCGAATCGGGTTGCGCCTTGAGTTGTTTGGCCAACAGCTGACGGGCGGCGTCGTTCTGGCCCTGTTTATCCAGCACTTCGATTTGCAAGACCAGCGCCGGCAGGTTGTCCGGCGCCAGGCGCAGGGTATTGTCCAGCGCCTGTTGCGCTTCCTTGAGTTCGGCGTTGTGCAGGTGCAGCCGGGCCAGTTGGTACTGGTTTTCGGCGCTTGGCGCCTCGTTCTTCAGCACTTGCTCCCAGGCATCGATGGCCTGCTCCAGCGGTCCGAAGTACAAACCCAGATCATCCGGGGACAAACCCAGCAGGGCGTTGATGGCGGCAAGCCGCACGCCTTGCTCGTCGTCATCGAGCAATGGCCCCAGCAACAAGCTGCGCTGACCGCTCGGTACCAACGCGTTGATGCTCTTGATCGCGGCGATACGAACCTCGGGCGACTCGTTCTGCAAGTCGGCATCCGCCAGTTTCAGCGCTACCGAACTTGGATAATTGGGCAGTTCGGCATGCAGCCAGACACGCCGCTTGGCTGACAGGTCCGGGCGAGCCAATTGCTGGTAGAGCACCCGCGCGGCGCCGGGCTGACCGCCCCGGGCAGCCGCCAGCGCTTCGCTGTAGCCATGCAGGATGGCTTCGGGAACCACCGGGGTGGTATCGCGCAGGGACAACCACGCAAGGCCGGCGACGAGCAGGGCGAAGAGGCTGGCAAGCAGATAGCGGCGGGACTTGGGCATGCAGGAATCCGGAAGCTGGGGAGCTTTTGCAAAGGCGCAAGCTTCGGTCAGGCCAGGCCCCGAGTCAAACCTGGACGATGTCCGATGACGATTCAATCGTTGGAAAAGCCCTTCAGCCGGCAATCCATGGACCTGCACGCGGAAACCTCTCGAGGCTGCGCCGCAGTGACTACGCTTGCTGGAGGTAAGTCGACGAGTGTTCCCATGCAAGCGTTGTTGCAGTATTTCAAGGCCATGCTCAACCCCGGCCCCGGGGTATTGCTGTTCGCCCTGCGGACCATCGTCGCCGGGTTGTTGACCCTGTACCTGGCGTTTGTGTTCGACCTGGACCAGCCCAAGTGGTCGATCATGGCCGTGGTCATCATCAGCCAGCCACTGGGCGGCATGGTGCTGGCCCGCAGTTTCGGGCAGGTGATCGGTACCACGCTGGGTGCGGCCGTGGCGGTGTTGATCATGGCGATCTTCCCCCAGGCGCCGCTGCCGTTCATCACCACCCTGGCGTTGTGGCTGGCGCTGTGCACCGCCGGCGGTACCTTGCTGCGCTATACCAGTTCCCAGGCGTTTGTCCTCAGTGGCTACACCGCCGTGGTGGTGGCCTTGCTGGCAGTGCCGGACCAGGACGGCATGTTCCTGCTGGCGGTGACCCGCGTCACCGAGACGTTGCTGGCGGTGGCCTGCGTGTGCGTGGTCAGCCTGCTCACCGCCAGGCCGGAAGCCGTGGCCCGGGATTACTTCGCCAGGATCGATCAGATCACCCGGTTGCTGGCCACCCATGCCAGCGCCGTCATCCGCACCGAAGAAAGCGAAGCCGAGTTCCAGCAGCGACAAATGCAGCTGTTGGGCCAGATCAGCGGTCTGGAAGGTGTACGCCGGCACATGTACTTCGATGCGCCGCGATTGCGCAGCGCCAACGGCCTGGTGCAGCTGTTGGGCAACCAATTGGTGTTGTTGACCGCGCGGCTGACAGCCCTGCGCCATCAGCGACTGCTGTTGACCGAGCGCTGGGAGGGCGAGTTGCCGGAAGAAATTCAACAGCTGCGCGCCGAAGAACTGGCCTTCCTCGATGAGTTGGCGCGGGAGGGGCGTTCGCTTTCCAGCGACAAGCGCCATCATTTCACCGCGCTGCAACAGCGCTTCGATGAGCTGGCCTACCGGGCCGAACAGTTGACCGAGCCGCTGCCGGCCACCTTGCGCTCGCTGGCCTGGTCGCTGCGCTGGGAGCAGGCGCGCCTGCTGCAACAGCTTGAGCAGATTCTGGAACTGAGTGACGCCATCCAGAGCGGGCGCCCCGCCAGCAGCGTGTTTCGCGGGCGGGAAAACCCCCTGCACCTGGATTTCACCTTGGCGAGCATGAATGCCGTCCGGGCGTTTTCCGCGCTGTTGATCTGTGGCCTGATCTGGATCGAAACCGGCTGGGACGGTGCGCGAGGCGGGATGGTGCTGGTGGGCATCCTGTGCTCGCTGATGTCGACCTTTCCAAGGCCGTTGCTGGCCGTGCAAAGCTATGCAAGGGGATTCGGGCTGGCTCTGGTGGCCTCGGCGCTGCTGCAGTTCCTGTTCGTGCCGATGATCAGCAATTTCGAGATGCTTGCCTTGCTGCTGGCGCCTTTGCTCTATGCCGTTGCGGTGGGGCTGGCCAGTCCTGCCACCACAGGCACCGGCATTGGTCTTGGGCTCACGACGTTTCTGTTGCTCGGTCCGCTGAATGTGGGGATCGGCCAGAACACCGCGATCCAGTGGTTCGAATTTGCCGGGGCCTATACCTGCGCGACCGTGCTGGCCTTGAGTGTCTATGCGCTGATCTTTCCGTTCCGGCCGGATTTACGCATGCGGCGGCTCTATAAAGAGAACTGCGAACAGGTGTACGCCTTGTTGAAAACCTCGGCAACCGATGAGCAGCAGTTCGCTTTCGAAAGCCGCATGGTCGATCGCCTGACCATGATGCTGGGGCTGCTGCCGGCCACTCAGGCGCCACAATCCCATGAGCGTTTTCAAGTCAGCCTGGGCTGCATGGCGCTGGGCATTGCCTTGAATCAGCTCAGGCAACAGGGGCAGAACAACGCACTGCTGAACCCGGACCTGCAAAGCCGACTGTTTTCGACAGTGCGGGAAACGGGCAGGCTGGTCGCCGGTCGGCCCGGGGTCGAAGTGGCGCAGGTGCTTGCCAGCCTCCGCACCCTGGGCGACGAACTGGATGCCCTGCATGCCGATGTGCATGAACACCTGTGGTCGGTGTTCCGCATGCGCGTGGCGCTGCTGATCGTGGTGTCGTTCGTCGAGCGGTACCGCGGCTATTTTCAACCCGAAGGCCTTGAAGGAGACCCTGTCCTTGCCCATTGATCTGGAAGTGGGTGGAGCCTATCTGCCCCCGATTGCTCAGGCGCTGCTGCTGGGCTTGCCGATTTTCCTGTTGCTGGACTGGGCGTTGCGGCGCCTCGGCGTGCTGCAGTTCGTCTGGCATGAGGCATTGTTCGAAGGCGCGCTGTACGTCTGTGTCTGTGCCACGTTGATCCTGATGATGGGAGCCTGATGCCTTGAAGAACATCCTTTCCCGACTCACGACGCTGGCGGTGGTGCTGCTGGCCATTATCCTCGGCTGGTTTGCCTGGGAGCATTACACCCGCGCCCCCTGGACCCGCGATGCCCGGGTGCGGGCCGATGTGGTGACCCTGTCCGCCGATGTTTCGGGGCGCATCGTCAGCCTGGCCGTGCGGGACAACCAACATGTCGACAAGGGCCAGGCGCTGCTGGAGATCGACCCGGCGCGCTACACCCTGGCGGTGGAGCATGCCAAGCGGGCCGTCGAAGTGGCGAAAGCCTCGCTCGGGCAGGCCCAGGCGGCCATTAGCGCCAGCGAAGCGTTGCTCAGGCAACGCCAGAGCGAAGAGCAACGGCGGCGCACGCTCAAGGATCGTTCGGCGATTTCCGGCGAAGAGTGGGAAAAAGCCAACACCGATGTCTCGGTTGCCCAGGCGGACTTGCTGCGCAACCAGGCCAATCTGGTGCTGGCCCAGGCCAACGTGCAGCTGGCCATCGCGGCCCTGACCCAGTCCGAACTCGATTTGCAGCGTACCCACGTGGTCTCCCCGGTGACCGGCTATGTCACCAATCTGCTGACCCGGGAGGGCGACTACGCGTCGGCCGGCGGGCCATTGCTGGCACTGGTGGACAGCGACTCGTTCTATGTCAGCGGTTACTTTGAAGAAACCAAGTTGCCGAGGATCGGGGAGGGCGACCGGGTCAGGATCGAGTTGATGAGTGGCGAGACCTTCGGCGGCAAAGTGCAGAGCATTGCCTTTGCCATCGCCGACCGGGAAAACCTGCCGGGCGGTCGCCTGCTGGCCAACATCAACCCCAGCTACACCTGGATCAAACTGGCGCAGCGGGTGCCGGTGCGGATCGAGATCGATGCCGACTATGCCGGCAAGGACAAGTTGAGGGCGGGAACCACGGCCACCGTGACCGTCCAGGAAAACCGCTAACCCCTGTAGGAGCGAGCCTGCTCGCGATGGACTCAAGGGCACCGCGTTTATCCGGTTTGCACGCGTTATCGTTGACGTCCATCGCTGCGACGCGGCGACCCGACAAGCCAGCTCCCACAAGGGACCGCGCAATACCTGTAGGAGCCGGCTTGCCGGCGATGGACTCAAGGACACCGCGTTTATCCGGTTTGCGCGCGTTATCGTTGACGTCCATCGCTGGCAAGCCAGCTCCTACAATAGGCAACAGGCCGCGCAATACCTGTAGGAGCCGGCTTGCTGGCGATGGACTCAAGGGCACCGCGGTTACCCAGTTTGCACGCGTCTTCGTTAACGATCATCGCGAGCAGGCTCGCTCCTACAGGGGGGGAGGTGTTTTTGAGAGCAAAAAAAGC
The DNA here is from genome assembly GCF_054668285.1 of Pseudomonas sp. S2_H10. Lineage (NCBI taxonomy): Bacteria > Pseudomonadati > Pseudomonadota > Gammaproteobacteria > Pseudomonadales > Pseudomonadaceae > Pseudomonas > Pseudomonas sp. S2_H10. The sequence goes on along the minus strand of NZ_CP162754.1, from coordinate 536,870 downwards.
CCCGCGACCGAATGTGACGCAGGGCAAAAAAATTGGTTGGTTGCGGCCAACCAAAGGAGCTCTTTGAAAAACCGTTACTTGCTGGCGACCGTCTCCGGCTGCCAGCCACCACCGAGGGCCTTGTAGATCGCGACGATGCCGCGGTACAGGTCGACTTCGGCCTGGGCCTGGGTGTCTTCGGCCGCCAGGCGTTCACGCTGGGCGTCGAGCAGCACGAGGAAATCGGTATTGCCTTCGCGGTAGCGGATCTCTGCGAGGTCGGCGGCCGAGCGGCTGGACTCGCTCTGGCGTATCAGCGAGATCAGGCGCTGTTGGCGCTTGTTGTAGTCGCTGAAGGCGTTTTCCGATTCTTCCAGGGCCAGCAACACTTGCTGCTCGTAGGTCGCCAGGGCGCCTTCGGCATCGGCGTCGGCGCCGCGCAGACGGGCCTTCACGCTGCCCAGGTCAAACGCTGCCCAGGTGATGCTCGGGCCCAGCGCCCAGGCGTTGGCCGCCGAGGAGCCGATCTGCGAACCGCGCCCGGCGGTAAATCCGAGGAAACCACTGAGGCTGACCCGCGGGAACAGATCCGCCTTGGCCACGCCGATACGTGCCGTGGCCGACGCCAATTGGCGCTCCGCACTGCGAATGTCCGGGCGACGTTGCAGCAGTTCACCCGGATCACCGATCGGCAATGCCTTGGCGATCGCTGGCAGGTCTTTGGGGCTCAGGTCCACGGTCAGCTTGTCCGGACGTTCCCCCAGCAGGGTGGCGATGCGGTTTTTCTGCCGCACCTGCTCGGCCTGCAATTGCGGCACGCTGGCTTCAACCGATGCCAGTCGCGCATCGGCACGCTCGACATCGAGCTGATCGCCAACGCCGGCATCACGCAGGCTGATGGTGATCTTGCGCGACTCCTGCTGGTTCTGCAGGTTGGCCAGGGCGATCTTTTCCCGCAACTGCGCACCGCGCAGTTGACCGTAGGAATCCACCAGTTCGGCAATCATGCTGACTTGCAATTGGTACAGATCGGCCTCGAACGCCTGCTGCTCGGCGTTGGCCGATTCCAGGTTGCGCTGGATGCGGCCGAACAGGTCGATCTCCCAGGCCATGTCCAGGCCCAGGTCGTAGCGTTCGCTGTTGACCCGGTCGGTGGTCTGGCCGGGAATCTGGCCTTTGCCCAGGTCACTGCTGACGCGGCTGGTAATGGTCGGCATGGCGTCGTTGCTGACGTCATCGCGGATCGCCCGCGCCGCTTTCCAGCGGGCGAAGGCGACGCGCAGATCGCGGTTGCCTTGCAGCGATTGCGTCACCAACTGATTGAGGGTCGGGTCTTCGAACTGCTGCCACCAGATGCCTTCGAATCGCGAACGGTCAAAGTTCTTCTGGCCGGCCGCACCATCGGTTGCGGTGGTGATGTTGGCCGGTTCAAGGGTTTCGGTCTTGTAGTCCGGGCCCACGGCACAGGCGCTCAGCGCCAGTACCAGCAGGCTCGGCAGGAAGGCTTTCAAACTCATCAATGCGACTCCAGCTTCAGGGTGGCCTTGGCAGCTTTGCGCTTCTCGCCGCGCTCGACAAAGTTACGGATCAGCACATAGAACACCGGCGTCAGCAGCAGACCGAAGAAGGTCACCCCGAGCATCCCGGAGAACACCGCTACACCCATGGCGTGGCGCATTTCGGCACCGGCACCGCTGGAGAACACCAGCGGCACCACACCCATGATGAACGCGAAGGAGGTCATCAGGATCGGCCGCAGACGCAGGCGGCAAGCTTCCAGGACCGCCGCCAGCGGGGTCATGCCTTCAAGCTGTTTGTCCTTGGCGAACTCGACGATCAGGATCGCGTTCTTGCAGGCAAGCCCCACCAGTACGATCAATCCGATCTGGGTGAAGATGTTGTTGTCGCCACCGGAGGCAATCACGCCGGTAATGGCCGACAGCAGGGTCATCGGTACGATCAGGATCACCGCCAGCGGCAGGCTCCAGCTTTCGTACTGAGCCGCCAGCACCAGGAACGCCAGCAATACGCAGAGCGGGAACACGAACAGCGCGGTGTTGCCGGACAGAATCTGCTGGTAGGTCAGGTCGGTCCATTCGTAGGTCATGCCGTTGGGCAATTCTTCCTTGAGCAGTTTCTCGATGGCTTTTTCGGCCTGGCCGGAGCTGTAGCCCGGGGCTGCCGCACCGTTGATTTCAGCGGTGATGAAGCCGTTGTAGTGCATTACGCGGTCCGGGCCCGAGGTGTCGCTGACCTTGATGAAGGTCGCCAGCGGGATCATTTCGCCTTTGTTGTTGCGCACTTTCAGCTGGCCGATCTGGTCGGATTCAAGACGGAACTGTTGTTCGGCCTGAACGTTGACCTGATAGGTACGGCCGAAGCGGTTGAAGTCGTTGGCATACAGCGAACCCAGGTAGATCTGCAGGGTGTCGAAGATGTCACTGACGGCCACGCCGTGGGTCTTGGCTTTCTCGCGGTCGATAGCCGCATCGACCTGGGGCACGTTCACCGTGTAGCTGGTGAACAGGCCGGCCAGTTCCGGCACGTTGTGGCTCTTGTTGATGATGTTCATGGTTTCCTTGTACAGCTCTTCGTAGCCCAGGTTGCCCCGGTCTTCGATCTGCAGGCGGAAACCACCGATAGTGCCCAGGCCTTGTACCGGCGGCGGCGGGAAGATCGCCATATAGGCTTCCTGGATGTTCGCGTACTGGCCGTTCAAGGCGCCGGCAATCGCACCGGCGGACATGCTCGGGTCTTTACGTTCGTCGAACGGTTTCAGGGTCACGAACACGATGCCGGCGTTCGGGCTGTTGGTGAAACCGTTGATCGACAGGCCCGGGAAGGCCACCGCGCTTTCCACGCCAGGCTGTTTCAGCGCCAGCTCGGACATGCGCTTGATCACGTCTTCGGTGCGGTCCAGGCTCGAGGCGTCCGGCAATTGCGCGAAGGCCACCAGGTATTGCTTGTCCTGGCCAGGTACGAAACCGGTCGGGGTGCTGGAGAAACCGAAGAAGGTCAGGACCATCAGGCCGGCGTACAGCACCAGGGCAATACCGCTGGAGCGGATTACACGGGCAACGGTGCCGACATAACCATGGCTGGCCTTTTCAAAGAAGCGGTTGAACGGACGGAACAACCAGCCGCCAAACATCTTGTCCAGAATCCTCGAGAAACGGTCCTTCGGTGCGTCGTGGCCTTTGAGCAACACCGCAGCCAGTGCCGGCGACAGGGTCAGCGAGTTGAAGGCCGAGATCACCGTCGAAATCGCAATGGTCAGGGCGAACTGCTTGTAGAACTGCCCCGTCAGACCGGAAATGAACGCAGCAGGTACGAACACCGCACACAGCACCAGTGCCGTGGCGATGATCGGGCCGGTGACCTCGCCCATGGCTTTTTTGGTTGCTTCGACCGGCGTCAGTCCCAGTTCAATGTTGCGTTCGACGTTCTCCACCACCACGATCGCATCGTCGACCACGATACCGATCGCCAATACCAGGCCGAACAGCGACAAGGCGTTGAGCGAGAAACCGAACAGGTGCATCACGGCGAAGGTACCGATCAGCGATACCGGTACAGCGACCAATGGAATGATCGAGGCGCGCCAGGTCTGCAGGAACAGGATCACCACCAGCACCACGAGGATCAGCGCTTCGAAGAGGGTGTGAACCACCGCCTCGATGGAGCCGCGCACGAAGATCGTCGGGTCATAGACGATGCTGAAGTCCATGCCTTCGGGGAAGTTCTTCTTCAGCTCGGCCATTTTCGAGCGTACTTCGTTGGAGATCTCGATGGCGTTGGAGCCCGGACGCTGGAAGATCGGGATCGCCACCGCCGGCTGGTTGTTCAGCAACGAACGCAGGGCGTACTGGCTGGAACCCAGCTCAACCCGAGCGATGTCCTTGAGGCGAGTGATTTCACCGTTGTCGCCGGAGCGGATGATGATGTTCTCGAACTCTTCCTCACTGACCAAACGGCCCTGAGTGTTGACCGAGAGCTGGAACGCGGTGGCATTCGGCGCGGGCGGGGCGCCCAACGCACCGGCCGCTACCTGTCGGTTCTGCTCACGAATCGCAGAGACCACATCGGTTGCTGTCAGGTTGCGCGAAGCGGTCTTGTTCGGGTCCAGCCACACTCGCAGCGAGTAATCGCCCATGCCGAACAGCTGCACATCACCGACACCGCCCAGGCGCGCCAGCTCATCCTTGATGTTGAGCAGGGCGTAGTTGGACAGGTAGAGCATGTCGTAGCGTTTGTCCGGCGAGGTCAAGTGCACGACCATGGTCAGGTCGGGCGATGCCTTGTCCACGGTGATACCGATGCGCGTCACTTCCTCGGGAAGTTTCGGCTCGGTGCGGGTTACGCGGTTCTGCACCTGCACCTGCGCGTTGTCCAGGTCGGTACCCAGGGCAAAGGTGATGGTCAGGGTGATCTTGCCGTCGGCGGTGGATTGCGAGGACATGTACAGCATGTTCTCGACGCCGGTGATGGCTTGCTCAAGCGGCGCGGCCACGGTTTCACCGATGACCTTGGGGTTGGCACCCGGGAAGTTGGCGCGGACCACCACGGTCGGCGGCACCACTTCCGGGTATTCGCTGATCGGCAGCTGGAACAGCGAGATCGCACCGGCGATCAGGATCAGCAGCGACAGCACCGCTGCGAAGATCGGCCGCGAAATGAAGAATTGGGAAAAATTCATCGTAAAAATCCCTTAACCGCGTGGGGTCGTGGCAGCCAGTTTCACAGCCGTGCCCGGCGCAACCCTGGCAGGCGCGACTTGAGGCAGGTTGCTGGCTTCCAGCGCTTGGCGTTGTTGTGCGAGAGCCGCGAGGGTCTGTTCACTGGCCATCGGAATCACTTCAGGGGTGACCGGCGAGCCAGGGCGTACCCGTTGCAGACCCTTGACGATGATGGTGTCGTCCTTGTTCAGGCCGCTGCGCACGATGCGCAAGCCTTCGATTTTCGGACCCAGTTCCACCGCGCGGTAGGCGGTCTTGTTGTCGGCATCCATCACCAGCACGAACTTCTTGCCCAGGTCGGTGCCGACCGCTTCATCGTTGATCAGCATGGCGCTGTAGGTGCCGCTGCCCACCAGTTTCAGGCGTGCATAGAGGCCCGGGGTGTAGCTGCCATCGCTGTTGTCGAACACGGCGCGACCACGAATGGTGCCGGTTTTCGGGTTGACCTGGTTGTCGACGAAGTTCATCACGCCCTGGTGCGGGTTACCGTCCTCGTTGGACAGGCCCATGTAGACCGGGGTGGTGGCACCGCGCTTGCCTTGGCGGGCGAGCTCGGTGTACTTGAGGAACACACGCTCGTCCGCGTCGAAGTAGGCGTAGACCTTGTCGGTGGAGACCACGCTGGTCAGCGGGGTGGTGTCGGCGGTCACCAGGTTGCCGGCGGTGATTTCCGCACGGCTGACGCGGCCGCTGATCGGTGCGGTGACGCGGGTGAAACTCAGGTTCAGCTTGGCCAGGTCCAACTGCGCTTGCAGGGCACCCACGGCGGCGCGGGCTTCCTGGGCGGCGCTGGTGCGCGAATCGGCCAGCTCGGCGGAAATCGCGTTGCTGGTGCGCAGGCGCTCACCGCGCTGGGCTTCGTTTTCACTGCGGGTGGCATTGGCGCGCGATTGAGCGACCAGTGCTTCGAGGCGGCGGACCTCGGCCTGGAATGGACGCGGGTCGATCTGGAACAGCAGGTCACCTTTCTTGACCAGGGCGCCCTCGGTGAAGGCCACTTCATCGATCTGGCCGGAGACCCGTGGACGAATCTCGACGGTTTCCGGCGCCTCCAGGCGCCCGGTGAATTCGTCCCACTCGTTGACCGGTTGTTCCAGCACCTTGGCCACGCTGACTTTGGCAGCGGGCATGGAGGCGGCGGTTTCCGGGGCCTTGCCGCAAGCGCTGAGCACCACTACGGCCAATAAAGCCAACGGGAAGCGCAAATGTTTGAGTGACTGTTCCATGGATGCATCCGCCAATGTGTTGAGATTGGCGAATGATGCGCGGCGGGTTTGTATCTCACGAATCGAATGGGGCGAAGGTAACTATCATTCGGAATGATATAAGAGGCCAAATCAGCTCTCTAGCCTGCGCCTTATGCAGAGGTCTATCAATCAGGTCGATGGCAATTCTGTGTTGCCGCAAAAGCATCAATCAGTCTTGAAACGGAGGTGTGGCCTTCGCGAGCAGGCTCGCTCCCACACTGGATCTCATCAGCCATTGGTTTAATGGGGTCCAACGGCCTGCGCTGTGCCGGTTTCGTCACCGCCAATGCCCAAACCCATCAAGCCATGACGCCTCGGATAGACCACGCTGACCGGTCTTTCCAAGGAGATGACCATGATCCGACTGACCCTGATCGAAGCCCGCGACCTGGCCGAATCGATCCTGTTGCACAACGGTTTTAATCTGGCCCATGCACAAGCGGTGGCGGCGACGGTGGTTGTCGGCGAACGAGATGGCTGTGCCTCCCACGGTTTGTACCGGATTCTGGGGTGTGTGAATTCCCTGCGGGCCGGCAAGGTGTCAGCCGATGCCGAGCCACAGGTGATCGACCAGGCGCCGTCGATTGTGCGGGTGGACGCTGGCGGTGGGTTTTCGCAGTTGGCGTTTCAGGCTGGATTGCCGTTGCTGGCGCACAAAGCGCGGGCCAACGGCATTGCGGCGTTGGCCATCAACCGCTGTGTCCATTTCTCGGCGCTGTGGGTGGAGATCGAGCAGTTGACGGCTGCCGGCCTGGTGGCACTGGCATGTAATCCGAGCCACGCCTGGGTGGCGCCGGCTGGAGGACGACTGCCGGTGTTCGGTACCAATCCCATTGCCTTCGGTTGGCCGCGTGCGGGGCAGGATCCGTTTGTGTTCGACTTCGCCACCAGCGCGATTGCCCGTGGTGAGATCGAACTGCACCGGCGTGCCGGCAAGGCGATTCCCGAAGGTTGGGGCGTCGACGCCCAGGGCCGGCCGAGCACCGACGCCGACGTGGTGCTCGACAGCGGCGCGATGCTGACGTTCGGCGGGCACAAGGGTTCGGCGCTGGCGGCGATGGTGGAATTGATCGCCGGGCCGCTGATCGGTGACCTGACCAGTGCCGAGTCGTTGGCTTACGACGGGGGCAGCAAGTCGTCGCCGTACCATGGCGAGTTGATCATCGCCCTGGACCCTCGGCGCTTTCTGGGGGACGCCACTGAAGAACATCTGGCCCGGGCCGAAGCCTTGTTCCAGGGCATTGAAGGGCAGGGCGCGCGCTTGCCGTCGCAACGACGTTACGCGGCGCGGGTACGCAGCCTGGTGGAAGGCGTGCAAATTCCCGAGGCGCTGTACAACGACCTCAAGGCCTTGCTCGGCTGATTCAGTAGGAGCGAGCTTGCTCGCGATGGTCGTTAACGATGACGCGCGTGAACCCGGATGAACGCGGCGTACTCGAGTCCATCGCCAGCAAGCCGGCTCCTACAAGGTTTGAAGGTCACGAGATACCGTGTAGGAGCTGGCTCTCGCGAAAAACGCAAGGACAACGTTTCCATTCAGGCAACACGCGTTATCGTTGACGTCCATCGCGAGCAAGCTCGCTCCTACAGGGCTTTACTCAGGCCACAGAATCGGCCCGGCGTGGGCTGGTCGGGGCTGGGTCCAGCGCAGCAATCCGCGCCGCCGACTCGGCATCCACCTGGCGCAACGACTTGCCACGGGTCTCGCGGGTCAGGCCGACAGCCACCACGGAAATCAGCGCGGCGCCGACCAGATACCAGGCGATCGGCGTCGAGCTGTGGTACTTGTTGAGCAAGGTGATGGCGATCAGCGGTGCCAGGGAACCGGCGAAGATCGGCGCCACCTGGTAGCACAGGGACAGAGCGGTGTAGCGTACGTGGGTCGGGAACAGTTCAGCCATCAGTGCCGAGTAGGGCGCATAAGTCATCGACTCGATGGCCAGGCCCAGGGTGATGGCGGCCATGATCAGCCAGTTGTTGCCGGTGTCCATCATCGGAAAACCGATGAACCCCCAGAACGCTGTCAGCACCGCGCCGGTCAGGTACACCGGCTTGCGCCCGATGATGTCCGACAGATAGCCCATCAACGGGATCAGGAAAAAGTGCACCAGGTGCGCGCCGAACATCAGCAGCAGAATTTGCGAAGTGTCCTTGTGCACCACCAGTTTCAGATAGGTAATCGAGAACGTCACCACGGTGTAGTAGAGGATGTTCTCGGCAAAGCGCGCGCCGATTCCCACCAGCACCGAGCGCCAGTGATGACGCAGCACCTCCACCACACCGAGCTGTTGCTGTTTGGTCTGTGCCTGGCGGGCCTGGGCTTCCTTGAAGATCGGCGCGTCATCGACGCTGGTGCGAATCCAGTAACCGATCAACACGACTACGGCCGAGAACCAGAACGCCACGCGCCAGCCCCAGGCAAGGAACTGCTGCTCTGAAAGGTTCGACGACAACAGCAGCAGGGCGACCGTGGCCACCAGGTTGCCGGCCGGCACTCCGGCTTGCGGCCAACTGGCCCAGAAGCCCCGACGATTGTCCGGGCAGTGCTCGGACACCAGCAGAATCGCGCCGCCCCATTCGCCACCGAAAGCGAAGCCCTGGATCAACCGCAACAGCACCAATAGCACCGGCGCCGCATAACCGATCTGGTCGAAGCCAGGCAGGCAACCCATGAGGAAGGTGGTGATGCCGACCACGACCAGGCTCAGTTGCAGCAGGCGCTTGCGGCCGAATTTGTCACCGTAGTGACCGAATACCAAACCGCCCAACGGCCGGGCGAGAAAGCCGACCGCGTACAAGGCGAAGGCGGCGATGATGCCGTCGATGGGGCTGTCGGTCTGGCGGAAGAACAGCTGGCCGAAGACCAGCGCCGAGGCGGTGCCGTAGAGAAAGAACTCATACCATTCAGCGACGGTGCCAGCCATGGCGGCGGCCACTACGCGTTTGAGTCCCGAGGGTGTGGTTGCGCTTTGCGTGTGTTGAGGATTCGACATGCTGACGTACCTTGTTAAGGCGCAGAAAAATGGGCAGCCGGGCCGGTAAGGGCCTGCCCGGCAATCACTCAGAGACCGACGTCCGGCAGTTCCGGGCGGTTGGCCAACGCCTTGGCCATGATCTGCTCGACGAATACGCGGTCGGCTTCCGGCAGGGCCAGGCGTGGCGGACGGGTCAAGGCGCTGCCGCGACCGGCAATGGCTTCACACAGCTTGATGCACTGCACCAGGTCGGCACGGGCATCGAGGTGCAGGATCGGCATCAGCCATTCGTAGATCGGCATGGCTTCGGCGAAACGACCGGCCTTGGCCAGGCGGAAGATGGTTTCGCCTTCTTTCGGGAACACGTTGGACATGCCCGAGACCCAACCTTCGGCACCCACGGCGATGCTTTCCAGCACCACGTCGTCGAGGCCGGCGAACAACACGAAACGGTCACCGACTTCGTTGCGCACGTCGATGAAGCGGCGGGTGTCGCCGGAAGAATCCTTGAAGCACACCACGTTGTCGCAGTCGGCCAGGGAAATCAGGATGTCCGGGGTGACGTCGTTCTTATAGATAGGCGGGTTGTTGTAGACCATCAGCGGCACGTCGGCGTTTTTCGCCACGTAGCGGTAATGCTCGGCGGTCTCGAACGGTTTGGAACCGTAGACCAGCGCCGGCATCAGCATCACGCCATCGACGCCGACCCGGCGTACGGCATTGGCGACCTTGGCCGCTTGTACGCTGGTGAACTCGGCCACGCCGCAAATCACCGGGACACGACCACGGGCGGCATCGACAGCGACCTCGGTCACGGCGATTTTCTCTTCGGCGCTCAGCGAGGTGTTTTCACCCACCGAGCCGCAGACCACCAGGCCTGACACGCCGTCGCGGATCACGTTGGAAATCACCTGATGGGTTTTTTCCAGGTTGATGGAGAAGTCATCGTTGAATTGAGTGGTCACCGCCGGGAAGACGCCACTCCAGTTAATGCGCTTGCTCATTGTTGTCTCCGCTTGGTTAATAGTATATCGTATACGTTTGTTAAAATGACAAAACTCGACCCGTGCTTTATTTGCTTTTCAGGGAAGTTACTGGCCGTTGACCTGAGGGTTCAGCGATGGCGTGATCAGGCGCCGGGCCAGGTGTCGGACAGGCGATAGCCTTGTGGCCACGGATCACTTGGGTCGAGCAGCAATTGATGGGTGCCGGTGATCCACGCCCGGCCGGAAATGCACGGGTAAATCGCGGCGCGGCCGGCGACTTCGGTCAGCGAATCAATGCGGCAGTGGAACTCGGAGCCGATAATCGAACGGCCGACAAAGCGCTCGCCAACCTGCATCAAGCCTTTGGCCTGCAACACCGCCATGCGCGCCGAGCAACCCGTGCCGGTGGGGGAGCGGTCGATCTTGCCCGGTTGAATCACCACCGCATTGGCGCCGGTGGCGATGCCGTTCTCATGGACGATGGGCGCGGCGATCTGGCAGAAGGAAATGTGCGACCACTCGGGATTCAGCGGATGCACGAAGCCCAGTTGTTCGTTGGCCGCTCGAGTGATTTTCAGCCCGACCGCGACCAGGTCGGCCGCTTCATCCGGGCGGATGGAGAAACCCAGGCCTTTGGCATCGGCAATCACGAAACTGTCGCCACCATAGGCGGTGTCAACCTGCAGCGAGCCGATGCCTTCGACTTCAATCCACGCATCCAGTCGATCAGCGAAGGACGGCACGTTTTTCACTTCCACCCGTTGCACCTTGCCATCCCGGCAGTCGGCCACGGCTTCGATCAGGCCGCCGGGCGCTTCCAGGACCAGGCGGGTTTGCGGCTCGGTCATGGGCAGGATGCCGCTGTCGAGCAATACCGTGGCGACGCACAACGAGTTGGAGCCGGACATCGGCGGGGTGTCCGCCGGTTCCATGATGATCCAGGCCATCTGCGCACGTGGGTCCTTGGCCGGGACCAGCAGGTTGACGTGGCGGAACACGCCGCCGCGGGGTTCGTTGAGGACGAAGTTGCGCAGGGTTTCGTCCCGGGCGATCCAGCGCGACTGTTCCCACACGGTGGCGCCGGGCGGCGGGGCGACGCCGCCGACGATCACATCGCCGACTTCGCCTTCGGCGTGGCAACTGACTACATGAATGACTTTTGATGAACGCATGACTTGATCCTTGTGTTGTCTGTCAGGGCCTCATCGCTGGCAAGCCAGCTCCCACAGTGATTTGGGTTGTTGCATACACCACCAAACCTGTGGGAGCTGGCTTGCCAGCGATGAGGCCAGTTGTCATTTCACAGATTTCAGAAACGCTGCAGTCTCCGCACGCACCGGATTGCCAATCACCTGATCCGGCGAACCGATCTCATGCACCAGGCCATTGCGGAAAAACGCCACACGGTCGGACACGTCCCGGGCAAAGCGGATTTCGTGGGTCACCAGCACCATGGTCATGCCGTCTTCGGCGAGCATGCGCATGGTGTCCAGCACTTCACCGACCAACTGCGGGTCGAGGGCCGAGGTGGCTTCGTCAAACAGCATGTAGTCCGGTGACATGGCCAGGGCGCGGGCGATGGCCATGCGTTGTTGCTGTCCACCGGACAGCTTGCCGGGGAAGGTCTTGAGCTTGTCGCCCAGACCGACGTGGGTCAGTTGCTTGACCGCCAGTTCTTCAGCTTCAGCCTTGCTCTTGCCCAGCACCTTGCGCGGCGCGAGCATGACGTTTTCCAGGACCGTCAGGTGCGGGAAGGCATTCCATTGCTGGAACACAATGCCGATTTTCTGCCGCAGGCGATTGAGGTCGGTGGCGCTGTGATGGACTTCGACGCCGTCAACGCGGATGTTGCCTTTCTGGATCGGTTCCAGGCCGTTGATGCACATCAGCAAGGTCGATTTGCCGGAGCCGGAGCCGCCGATGATCGACACCACTTCGCCCTTGTTCACCGTCAGGTTGACGCCCTTGACCACTTCGAGGTTGCCGAAGGATTTATGTACGTTGTCGATCTCAATCATTTTCTTGCCACCTTCTTTCCAGACGAGCGCCCAGGCGTGCGACCACCAGGCTCATGACGTAGTAGATAAGGCCCGCGATGCACAGCACCAGCAACGGTTCCTGGATGCGGGTGACGATGGTTTGCGAGGCGCGCAGCAGTTCGACGATGCCGATCCACATCACCAGCGCGGTGTCTTTCATGACACCGAGCACCAGGTTCAACCAGCCGGGGAACGCCACTCGGGTGGCCATCGGCAGGACGATCCAGCGCAGGTCCTGCAAGAAGCTCAAACCCAGCGAGCGACTGGCCCGTCGTACGGTGAACGGCACCGCCAGCACGCCGGCACGCACGATCTCGGTGAAATACGCCGCCGCGTAAACCCCCAACACAATGCAGCCGACGCTGAAGGCGCTGATGTTCAGGCCGACGATGCTTTTGAGTGAGTTGAACAGCACGAACTGGATCAGCAACGGCACGCTGCGAAACACGTCCAGCACCCACGCCAGCGGCAGGCTCGCCCGTGGCAACAGGGCCCGCAGCAGGCCGAAGAACAACCCGGCCACGGAGCCGAGAATGATCGACCAGAACGTCAGTTGCATCGTGACCCACGCACCGTTGAGCAGGAACATCAGGTCATTCGAGGAAAAATCGGTGGAAAACATGGACAGCTCCTCAGTAACGGAACAACCGCCAGGCCATCAGCCGGGCTGCCGCGACGATCGCCTTGGCAATCAAGTAATACAGCGCCGCCGCAATGGCGAAATACTCGAAGGTGCGGAAGGTCTTGACGTTGTATTCCTGGGTCACACCGGTCAGGTCATTGTTCAGCCCGACGATCACCCCCAGCGACGTCATCAACACCGCCCAGACCATCTGGTTGGTCAGTGGGTAGAACACGATCCGCAGCAGTTGCGGGACGATGATCATGCGGTAGGCCTGGAAGGCACTCATGCCGAGGGAACGCGCCGCACGCACCTGCGTGTTCGGCACGGCCTTGAGGCCGCCGCGAAAGTTCTCCGCCAGGTACCCGGCATTGTTGAAGGTGATCCCGGCCAGCAGGGCGAACCAGGAACTGACGTGCAGGTTCAGCGAACCGAGGCCGAAGTAGAGGATGTAGATCTGGAACAGCGACGGGGTGTTGCGGGCAATCGATACCCAACCGTTGCCGAACCCGCGCAGCAATGGGTGTTTGGCCTCGCGCATCACCGTCAGGGCCAGGGCGATCAGCACGCCGAAGATCATCGACAGCGCGGCGGTTTCGAAGGTGACGATGGCACCGGCAAGCATGTCCGGCAGGGCGCGCAGGGCGGAGCGCCATTGGAAGCTGTAGTCAAACATGCGCTGGGCTCTCCAGTAGGGCAGCAGGTTGAAGCCAGGCCGGCAAACGTCCGCTGGCCGTTGCGGTGCAGGCCGCGTCGACGCATTCGGCAAGGCTGGCGAAGTGCACCTTGCGGCCGACCAGGCCCGGTGCGTAGTGGGCGTATTTGCCCGAGTTGGTCATCAGGGTTTCAGCCGCCAGGGGGATGACGGGTTCGCCGAGCATGCACCAGCAGGTGTCGGTGACCAGGGTCGCGCCAAACGCTTCGATCACGGCGATGTGCCCGGCCTCGCGGGCTTGCTCCAGCACGGCACGGCCGCAAGTGATGGCTAGCACCACCTGCGGGTGTCTTTGACGTCCCCGGCACAGTCGCGCCAGGTGAGCGAACTCGCTGAGGGAAAAGTGCGGGTTACCCAGCGACACCACATCCACCCGGTTATCGCGGGCACTGTTGAGTTCGCGCCAGCTCGACAGCAGGTCCTTCAGGCGGATTTTTTCCACGGCAATGGCAGTGTCCGCATCCAGCACCTGCGCCGGGTCAATGGCCTCCGGGGTGACCCCGGCGATGTGGAACAGTGGCGCCGCAGAGGTGGTGGCGAAGGCCGCGCCAAAGGCTTTGAGGTCGTCCAGGCTCGGCTTGCGTTGTTCCAGTCCCAGCACCAGCGGCACACGACTGCCGGACAGGGCACCAATGTGGTAACCGAGCAGCGGGTAGAAGGCATCGTCCAGTTCACCGAGGGCCGGCAACTCGATCTGCAGCCGGGCCTTGCGTTGCGCGTCCAGGTGGCAGCCGATCAGCGGGGCGCGACCGGTGAGGGCGATGCAGATATCCAGGTAATCCGGGTACTTCAGGGTGCGTGCAGCGAGCACGCTGTTGGCGTAGACCACTGCGTTGGATTCCGCCCAGACGATTTGTTCGCCAGCCTTCGGTGCAGTGTCGAGCAGGTAGGGCGCGCAGGTGAAACTGAGCTGTGCGCCCATCGCCATATAGGCATCGCCCAAGGCACTGGCCGGTTCACCCAGTGCCGGGTCGATCCCCAGTTCGCGCCAGCGGCGCTGGTCGACGGAAATTGAATTGAGGGTGGTGGGTACTCGTACTTTTGCGCCCCATTGCACCAGTTGCTCGGCAAAGCGCAGGCTCGCAGGTCCCGTGTAAATGCAGCCGTCGATGTGTGCCTGAGTGACATCCACCAGGTGCTCGGCACCCTGCAGTTCGGCCATACGCAGGACGATCTGCATGGCCATTTGCGCGGCCTTGCCATGCCGGCCATCGAGCAGCGCCCGATCGTGCTCGGTGAGCCTGATCGAGGCGCTGCTGTCAGTATTTGCCAATGGGCTGTCCAGCGCCTGCCAGGCGTCGCCCGGCAGGTGATCGAACAGGCTCAGCGTTGTATTTTCGACCCGGGCGAAGGCCTGGCCGCGCAAGGCGGCGAAGGCCTCCCGATCGATGCACAGCACCGGCAGGGAACGGGCAAAAATGGTCTGCGCCACCAGCACGCCCAAGGTCAGGATCTCGTCGGCTTCGGCCAGCACCAATGCCGCCGGTGCATGGCCGTTGCTGATCAGCTCCATCAACACGCTGCTGCCGGTGCACGAGCCGCGACCACTGGGAATCGCCAGCACGCGGCCGGCCAGGTGTTGGCCGCTGAGCGGGTGATGGCGGTCGATGACTTCACCCGTGCAGGGATCGACGCCGCCCCAGAAGCTCAAGCCGACATCGGCGAACAGCAGGGCGCCTTGCGCGGCACCCGCGACCAGGCTGCGCCCGGTCAGAGACATTGGCCCAGGCATGCCGGACATCTCAGTAGTAGACCTGAGGCACGGTCAGGTTGGTCGGCGGGATCTCGGTGCCGACCCATTTAACGAACAGCTCCTTGTAGCGTCCGGTACGCACCTGTTGGTTGACGAACAGGTTGAGGTAGTTGAGCAGGCCGAACTCGCTGCGCTTGGCACCCAGGGACACGTAGTCGATGACGTACGGGGCGTTACCGGCGACTTTGAGGTTTTTGTATTTGCCCGACTTGAGGGTGGCGGCGGCCACGGTATTGGTGACCACGGTGGCATCGATGTGGCCTTGGGCGACGGCCAGCAGGGTATCGCTCTGCGACTGGTAGGCCCGGAAACTGCCGGAGCCCCAGTTCTTCACGTCTTTCTCCAGGGCGATGGCCTCATAGGTGCCGCTGGTGTTGCCCACTGCTTTGCCCTTGAGGTCGTCGAAGCCGTTGATGCCGGTGTCGTCGCGGGTCAGCACCACCATCTGGAAGGCGAAGTAGGGCACGGTGAGGCCAACGGTCTTGGCGCGCTCGAGGGTGTCGGAGGTGGACGCGACGATCACGTCAGCCCGCCCGGAGACCAGTGCCGGAATGCGATCCGGGAACGGCGTCTCCACCACTTCGGCCTCGACGCCGAGGATCTTCGCCAGGTCGCGGCAATAGTCCACATCGAAGCCGGCCGGCGAGTTGCTGGCATCGCGAAAGCCCATGGGCGGGAAGTCCAGGGTCACGGCGCAGCGCAGCTTGCCCGAACCGATGATGTCGTCGAGCTTGTCGGCCTGGGCAGTGGCGATGAAGGAGGTACTGAGAACAGCGCTGAGGGCTACGGCAAATGCGGGGTTTTTCATAGAGGCCTCGTTGATGTGGAGTGCTGTTGAATATCGTATTGGGGATTTCGTATACGATATTAACAGTAGCAATCAACGTGCCCGATTCAAGTTCCGACCGTGAATAAATCGTCAGGCCTTGAAGTAGAGGTCTTGCGGGGGCGCAACGGGCGGGAGAGAGGAAGTCAGGGCGAACGCTGGCAGTGTTACAGATGGGAGCAATGGGGGCGTGGGCGCACCTTTAGGGAACACTGCGCGCCTGACGCTGATTATCGCGGGTCAGTGGGTGTGCGGCAGGTGCTCGAACA
The DNA here is from genome assembly GCF_054668285.1 of Pseudomonas sp. S2_H10. Classification (NCBI taxonomy): domain Bacteria; kingdom Pseudomonadati; phylum Pseudomonadota; class Gammaproteobacteria; order Pseudomonadales; family Pseudomonadaceae; genus Pseudomonas; species Pseudomonas sp. S2_H10. The sequence goes on along the minus strand of NZ_CP162754.1, from coordinate 520,723 downwards.
GGGTCGTGCAGACGCCGGCAATGTGCTCGTCCAGAAGCTTCACCGCCAGGTCCACATCCCCGGCGCGGCAGGCCGCGAGGATCTCGCGGTGCTCGTGATCGGCCCGTTCCTTGCCGGCCGACAAGCTCATCTGCATGCGTAGATAACGCTCCAGCTTGTCATTGACCGAACGGATCAGACTCACCAGAAACGGCCGCTGCGCCGGCTCGTACAGGCAGGAATGCAGCTCCCAGTTGAGCTCGGCCCAGCGCCCCACGTCGTCCTCGCCGATGAACTCCTGGCAGATGCGCTCGGCACGGGCGAAGGTCTCTTCGGTCATGTTCGGAATGGCCAGGCGCAGAATCTTGTCCTCCAGCAACATCCGCACTTCGAACATCTGCGCCAGTTCCGCATCGGAAACCCGCGTGACCATCGCCCCGCGATTGCGCTGGAACATCACCAACCCTTCGGCCTCCAGCCGCTTGAGGGCTTCGCGCACCGGGATCTTGCTGACATTGAACTGGCGGGCGATGTCGTCCTGGCGGATCGGCTCATCCTCGGCAAAATGCCCGGCGACAATCGCATCCCGCAGATGGCGGGTGATGATCTCCGACGTCGAAGGCGTGTTACCAAGGTCGGGGGCGTTGAGTTTGGTCAGGTTCACGGCGGCGGTCATTTGGAGTGAGATAGCGCTAGGGTATACGAAATTCTTTTGCTGATCTTCTCCGGTGCGACGTCGGGGCAACCGATATCGGTCCTGCAACCCGCTACAACAAAACAGGTGCCTTTTAAGGCGCCCGTTTTCATTTAGGTCTGCGTCGCCTTCTCAGAGGCTATCCGGATCCCGAAGACCATTTTGACTAGGCTCTAGAACGGTTGTTTTAGGTCAAAAAAGATCAGTCATGCCCGCATTTTTGCCTCTACTCGCATGGGATTGCGAGCGATCTCGAATGGCGATTCCTGTCAGAGTAACAAGATGGTGCGGGGTGGCTTTCAGTGTTACTGCGTTTTGGGATTGGATGGAGAGTATTTGTCCAAGAAAGGGTTGTGTGTCGTCGAGCTTTGTTTCTAAACCTTTGCATTTAGGCCCAACACTTCACGTAGTGACTCGTTGTCTGGCCAGTGACGATGCATCAGCCACCAGACACCTGCCTGACCGATGGCGCGACTGATGCCACCAATCCCTTGAAGGTGGGTGACGCACAGAGCTGCGATTTCTGATTTTTCTTTGGGGCTTTCGTTGTGGCCATGGGTCTCAAGTGATAAAAATCTATAGAAAACGGTATACAGGTCCAAAACGCCTGCCTCTTTGGCTTGCTCCTCAACACTCTTACGTCGCGGACTCCCCTTTGCCTGCTCCCTATCGAGATATCTAGCTGTTACTTCCTCGCCAGTGCGCCGGTCAACGACTTTGGCGGTACCTGCTTTTAAGTTCATCTTTATTGCTTTCGCCAATTCAGCGGTACCCGCGTCGCTTTGGGACTTCGCATTGTCAATAGATCGAATGCCCCACAAAACCATTATCAGTTGCTCGAGTAAGCTGCGGCTTAAGATTCCCAAGGAGGCGGAGTTTGCCACTGCCCCTAATGCCGCTGCTCCGCTCACGAGCTCCGCTGAGCGCCTCAGCTGTCGACGAGCAAATTCGTCGCGAAGATCATTTGGCCCTATGGCCTCCATTTCTGATGCAGCGATCAGCAATGAAACTTGCGTCTTTAAGGACTCAACAAGCTCGTCCAGTATTGCTGGTGAATTGCTCATTCGGCTCTAACACCTTCTGATCTGATATGGATGCAAGACTCTATTCAGTGAATGCGGTTTTTTCTACCCTTTGTGTTGGTGATGGAGGTGGCGGCCTGCTCCCGTGATCAATTGCGCTTGGGTGTGCTGTACGCCGAATTGTTCGGTGCCGAAGGCACTGTCAGGAAGTCGGCACCGAGGCCGCCTCTCAATGACTAGCGAAAACAAAAATGCCGAGGCTCATTACCTCGGCATTTGGTAACTGCGATACGTGTGCTCACCAGCCTTGCACGACGTACCCACACCCCCTCAACTCTTTGACGACTTCTGCCTTCCAACCTCCGGCAGGATCGAAGCTCACGTAGACCACGCCGCTGATATCGTTAGGGGTTTCTATGTCACCCTTGGACAGAGCACATACGTTTTCCCTGCCGAGCTTAGCCATAAGGTAGCCATGCTCGAAAACAACATTTTGGCGGGCTCTGTTCCTCGCCGGTATTGTTGTCTCGTGTGCCCCTCGGCCACGGTCACAGGGCGTGTATAGAACTAGCGCGAAGTCAGCATCGCCAGAATAATGTTCAATTTTCTCAATGATCGTTCTGCCGCCACTGGCCTGTTCGTGCAGGATTATCGCCTTGAGTCCGATGCTCTCGATGAATCGACTGACCTCTTGCTTGGCTTCGTTATCTCTGCCATGGACGATGAACACATTCCTTTTATTCCTGGCAACTACAGGGGGCACACCGGTCCCTATTGCATCGGCAATCGAAACCCATTTAGGCCTAGGTGGAGGACCCACTTCGATTGGCTCCGGGTTATAGTCAGACTCAAGAGCATCAAGCAACGGGGTGAACTGTTCCGATAAGTAGGTTCGACGCTCTGCATAGCTTGGGAATTTGTGCTTGATGAAGCTCCAGAAGGAGTCGAGATCTCTATGCATCTTCATCCACGTAGGGAGGAGTCCCGATATCTCTGCATCGTTTAATAGCTCGTGCCGAAGTTGTTCGTATTCAGAAGAGTCTCCGCCATTTCCTGTAGCGCGAGCGATCAACAAGGTTTGCAGATAGCTGACTTTCTCAAAGGGGTTTTTCAAATACCGTAAGCTCATCAAACAGATTCCATTTTTTCATGGCATGAATCGGTGCGTGAAAGAAAAGCTACCGATTCGCCATCATCCTGTCCATCGCCGCCGTTAGACGTCACCACGGTACAGCAGCGCCAGCCTTGGTGCGCTTGGTAGGTGCTGCTTCGGTCCTGTCCAAGCGAATGCGCTTAGGACTTCCTGCAAAATGTCTCGCAGTGCTTCCATTGACTCTGGAGTGATGTCTACTCCGCCGTAATGACCATTGGCCATGATCGTGCAGAACATTGAGCCTTCAATGTTGTTGAGCGCTAGCACGGGGAGTTCAGGAGGCACCATACCGTTAGTGATAGGTTGCAAATCAAGGGGTCTTCCACCGACACCCTGCGAACGAACTCGGTCTTCGTGGTGCTGAACTGAGTTGCGGACTCCACGCAAATCTGGGAAAGCGGTTTCCAGATTTGCATGGAAGCCGGCAACGGCCTGAGGGACGCCATCGGTCTCCGCGATCACCTTAAGGAGTCTGTCGAACCCGTCGATCGCGGATAGAAAAGCTTTCGCGTACAGAATAGAAATCTGGTGTTCGAACTCGCTAGGCGGTTTTCTGCTGGTCCATTCTTCGCGCTTGAGGCGAGCGTCTGCCTCAAGCCTTGTGTCAGCCCAAGAGTCGTCAGTAGAAGCCTCGTGCTCCTGTACAACCATTTGTTCGATCTCTCCTAGCCGCCTCCTTCGACGATCAAATTGCTCTAGCGTAGGGTCCGGATCTGGTACGTTCATCGACTGTTCAAAAAAATTCAATGCCAGGTTAGCCTCGAAAAACAGATTTTTCAGCGAGCCCAGCATGTTCTCCATTTCCCCTGATGCGCTTGGAGTTGGCCCTCGAAAATTAAGCCAAGTGCCGGGAACGATGAATTCGAAAATGTGCACGGTCCATCTCCTTATGTTCGCGACGGATATCGCTCGAGAGCGGGAAGCGTAGCAGCATGCCACGGCCAATCCACTCAACTCAGTGGATGTTCATAACGCTGACTCCCGCTGAACGATGCTGCGGTGCGTTTGATTATCCAGGGTGGCCAAGTCGTTGCTGTACAACGTCGGTTATTCCCCGGCGCCAGTTTTTGCTTGGCTTGCCATCTTTACGCACCTTGCCGACATCCAGACACAGCCCCAGCACAGTGTCATCGGTATGTTTGCTGGGTTTGGTCAGATCTCTGACCTTGGAAGCACTGAGTCTCTGGGATTTGCCATCGATGGCTTCGGTCTGGTCGTCGGCATCGTCAGTCATTAGGGGGGCGTCCAGCTATGGACTATGGGTTCCTGTCCAAATTTTGCCCCCACATTTCCGGAATACAACTGAGGAAGCTGGACTTGATCGGAGGTTCTTGGAAAGCAAAGCCCCCGTATTTATTGGCTTGTGCCGCTGATGTGGCCGGTTATGCCAGGCTATCCGGATCCCCGAAAAACATCTGAATCCGCGACCTCAACCAGCGTTCCCCCGGATCGTTATCCTGCGACCCGCGCCAGGCCATGTGCAGTTCGAAGCTGCGCACCGGCAACGGCGGATCTTCCGCGCGCACACCGCCGGCGGCGGTCAACGCATCGGCCGTGTAGTCCGGCACGGTGGCGACGATGTCGGTGCCGGCGAGCAGGGTGCTCAGCCCGTTGAACTGCGGCACGGCCAATACGACATGACGTTTGCGCCCGAGCTTTTCCAGTTCTTCATCGATGAAGCCGCTGAGGTCGCCGGCGAACGACACCAGGGCATGGGGGCGAGCGCAGTAATCATCCAGGCTCAACGGCCCCGGCACGGTGTCGGCGCGCAACAGTTTCGGCTGGCTGCGACGCAGCACCTTGCGCTTGGCGTTGGCCGGCAGGTCGGTGGTGTAGCTGACGCCGATGGAAATCTCGCCGGATGCCAGCAATCCCGGCATCAGGATGTAGTTGACCCGGCGCACCACCAGCACGATCCCCGGCGATTCGGCCCGCAGGCGCTTGAGCAGCATCGGCAGCAAGGCGAACTCGACGTCGTCCGAAAGGCCGATGCGGAACACCGCGGTACTTGTGGCAGGATCGAACTCGGCCGCACGGCTGACCGCCGTGGAAATCGAATCCAGCGCCGGCGAGAGCAGGGCGAAGATCTCGACGGCCCTGGCGGACGGCTCCATGCTGCGCCCGGTTCGCACGAACAACGGGTCATCGAACAAGCCGCGCAGGCGCGAGAGCGCCGCACTGATGGCGGGCTGGCCGAGGAACAGTTTTTCCGCGGCGCGGGTCACGCTGCGTTCGTGCATCAATGTTTCGAAAACGATCAACAGGTTCAGGTCGACACGACGCAGGTCATTACGATTCATCTGGAGTCCTGGCAGAGTCAGCAAGCTTGACGTGGGCGGCCATATGAGAACAATGGCCAGCAGGAATATTACGGGGAAAGGCTGGTACTCTGCACCGGGTAATTCAGTTTTTCCTACATGGGCTGCTTCGGTTTCTTACGACATTTGACGATGTTGCCGGCGCTGCGGAATCAATGACAGGCATGTCGACTATTAATAGCCACAGATAGTGTTGGGTTGAAAGCCCAGCTAGAGTTCAAGGCATTAGAGGTTCATTTGGCGAGGTTTGCGATGTCCCGCACGATCCGTTTTCACAAGTTTGGTCCAGCCGAGGTGCTCAAATGCGAAGAGCATGCGACGGCTCAGCCTGCACCGGGCGAAGTGCAGGTGCGCGTCGAAGCGATCGGCATCAGTTGGTATGACACTCTCTGGCGTCAGAACCTGGCCCCGTCCCATGCCCGCCTGCCTTCAGGCCTGGGGCAGGAGATGGCTGGTATCGTCACCGCCGTCGGTGAGGGTGTCGACGACCTGGAGGTCGGTGACAAGGTCGCCAGCTTCCCGGCCCAAAGCCCGAACGACTATCCGGTCTACGGTGAGTTGATCGTTCTGCCACGCTCGGCAGTCACCCGTTATCCGGATGTGCTCAGCCCGATTGAAGCCAGCGTGCACTACACGCCGTTGTTGATCGCCTATTTCGCTTATGCGGATCTGGCACGGGTCAAGCCAGGGCAATTCGCCCTGGTGACTGACGCGAGTCATTGCGCCGGACCTTCGTTCGTACAACTGGGCAAGGCCTTGGGTGTTCGAGTGATCGCCGCGACCAAGACCGAAGAGGAACGTGAATACCTGCTGTCACTGGGTGCCGAGAAAGTCATCGTCACCGAGGAAGAAGATCTGCTGATGCGGATCAACAAGATCACCGACAACCGCGGCGTGGACGTGGTCTTCGATGGTTTGGGCGGTCCGCAGATGTCGTTGCTGGGCGATGTCTTGGCGCCTCGCGGCAGCCTGGTGCTGTACGGCCTGCAAGGTGGCAACCAGACGCCGTTCCCGGCCTGCGCAGCGTTCCAGAAGAACATTCAGTTCTTCGTGCACTGCATCGGCAACTTCACGGGCAAGCCGGAACTGGGCATCACCCAGGACCAGGCCGCACTGCAACGTGCCTTGCGCGACATCAACCAGCTGACCGCCGATCGCGTTCTGCTGCCGCTCAAGACTCGGGTCTTCCCGTTTGCCGAGTTTGTCGAGGCACACCGCTACATGGACGAATGCCCGTGTCGCGAAAGGGTCGCGCTGCAGGTCGAGCCGGCGTAACCACCGCTGCAAATGCCCACCCCCAAGAGTCCGTGCCTGCACGGACTCTTTCGTTTGTGCCCCCCTCCGCAAAAAGAAGCCGTCGATCCGCAGGCCGGTCCAGCAACTGAACTGGTTTTTGCCCGTAATCTGTAGCTTCTAATCAGCCACTAAGCACTGATAATTGAATGATTACTTTCATCTCAAGGAATGAGTCATGGCTGTCTGTCAGGCTATAACTTTTAAAAGTGCGCCATCGGTGCAAACCTCCACATTATTTAGTTGTTCTGTAGTTGCCAAAAAGACAGCGACTACTTTCTTCTTTATTTCTTGTGTTAAGTGTCTGTGGGACTTTGTCGGACGTTTCCTAGGATCTTCCCTCCAGCCCGACAAACCCTTTCCAGCCGGGCACTACAGCCCCGTCTTTGGCAATCGAAAGAAGCGCTGTTGCGATCGTTTCAAATAATTTCCAGAAAATTCAAGTGCTAGCATTTGGCAATAAAGTCCATGACTCCATTCGTGCAGACAGTCCCGCGCCATTTGCTGTCCGCACGATATTGAACTTACGCGTACCAGGTAAATAAAGATGACCAGCATCCATGACCAAGCGATGAACTATGTCTATCAACAAGTGCTGCAGCGATTGCTGGGTTTTTTCTCGCGTGCCGAACGCACCGCATTGCAATTGTTGATTCAACGCCTGGCGTTCGCGGCGGGGGGCATGGAGCAGATTGGCGACTACAAGGTGTTGGCGGTCCAGACCGGGGCCCGTGACAACTGCTACGCCTTGGCCCTGTTGCGTGCCGCGCAATTGACGATCGCCACGCGTTCGCCGACGACTTTCCAGCTGCGCATCGCCTCGTTGCGTTTGAACGGCGCAAGCGGTATGGCCATGGAAAACATGCACAGGACCAACAGCGCATTGTTTGTCTATGACGACCCCCGGGTCGAGGTGTTGATGGTCGATGACCGGGAAATCCTGCCGTTTGATCACCTGGCACCGATGTCCGAGGCCGCTCGCGAGGCCAGTCGCCTGAACCTGTTGATGATTGGCCATCGCCGGCAGTGGCGTGGCGGGTTGGACCTGTGGGATGACGGTTATCTGGCCACGGCAGAGTTCTACGGGCAAATCGCTCGCTGGGACGGTGGTGTCGACGCCTTGCTCATCAGTGACACGCCACGTCAGCAACAGCAGTTCATGGACGGTTTGCGGCGTGCCGCCACCAAGGCAGGGCTCGAGCCTTTGCCAGTGGGCGAAGCCGGTTCTGCGGAGTTGTTTGCACTGCTCGATGAACTGGGCAGCGACTGTTATCAGGCGTTGTATGCCGGTCATGGTCAGGCTCGATGGCGTCCGCAGGAGCGCTTCGAGACTTGTCGTCGTGCGGCCTGCATCGACATTCACGACCTGCTGGTCAGTAGCCTGGAAGAGCGCTGGCCAATACTCACTGAATTTCTCGGATTCCGGCCTGACGAATTGTCCGGGCAGGTCAGCGACAACGAATTCGTCAGTCCGTTGATCTCTGCGCACGTGCGCGGGTTGCAAGCGTGCTTTGTGCAGGGTCGCGATTACGCCGGCGGCATTGCGCAATACCTGCAGCGCGCCTTGGTGATGATGCGTCGCAAGGAGCTGCCCGAGCGTTTGTGCGAGCAGGCCATCGAGGTATTCGGCAACCCGGCGACACTGAGCGAGCTGCGCGCACGGGCAACGGCTGAGGCGCAGAAGATCCTGGGCTTGAGCGAAGCACAACTGGTGTGCCTGCTCTTTTCCCCCTTTGTTGAGCAAGGTGCGGGACTTGAGCGCTTTTTGCGAGAGTGCCACCCGGGCATGTTGGTGGCCTTGCCGGAGTTGCACCGGGCCATGCAGGGGCATTCGGTCGCCGAACAGATCATGCACTGGATGATGGACGTCAGCGGCTTGCCCGTCAGCCTGATTGGCCAGCTCTATCGCCTGCAATGGGCGTCGCAAGGCGATAGCGGGGCGCCTGACGCCAGCCTCACGCTGGAGGAAGAATGGTCGGCGGATCACTGAACGTGGGCGGATTTCCAGCCAGTGTTGTCGGCCTGCTGCCATGAAAGGACCACGAGAAACGGATTTCGCCTATCAGGCGGTCTATCGATACCTGGCCTGCCTGATCAACGAATCGGAAGGGGATTCGCGCATTCGCCTGCCGTCGCTGCGACAACTGGCAGAGCGCCTCAATGTGTCGATCTCGACCATTCAATACGCCTATTCGCTGCTGGAGAAGGAAGGGCGCGTCTATTCAGTGGCCAAGTCCGGTTACTACGCGTTGCCGGTGTCCTCGATCAACCCGCAGGACAGCGCCAGTGATCTGCTGGAAGCGGTGTACGTCAATGCCCGGCGTCCGGGGATGCTGGTCCTGAGCGCCGATGAGCCGGCCCTGCTGCAGCCGCTGGACAGCCCGTTGCTGCTGCTGGAGCGCGAGTTGCTGCGCCAGTACCCGCGCCAGCCGCAGTCGCCTTCGCAGCCCTGCGGCGAGCTGGAATTGCGCACCGCCCTGGCAGCGCGCTACACCACGTCACCCATGCGCTACTGGCACGCCGATGATGTCTATATCGGCGCCGATCTTCGGGGCGTACTGGAAATCCTCATCGCCGTGCTGGCGTTGAAAGACGCCACGGTAGTGGTGGAGTCACCGTGCGACTGGACGTTCCTGCGGTTGTTCCAGGCCGCCTGCGTGCACGTGATCGAGTTGCCCGTGCAAGCCGATGGCTGCCTGGATCCGCAGCGCCTGAAAACGCTGCTGGAAACCGAACCGGTGCAATTGGTGATGCTGTCATCGGCCCTGAACATGCCGCGCGGCAGCCAGGCGCCTGACGAAAACCGCCAGGCCATCGCCCGGCTGTTGGCTGTGCATGACAGCTGGGTGCTGGAAAACGACTGTTATGGCGAACTCGGATTCGAACCCGATGGCGTACGCTTTCGCGACTTGCTGGACCCTGAACGGCTGATGGTGTTTTCCACCTTCGAAAAAACCATTGGTGCGGAAGCGCCCTATGGCTACCTGCTTTCAAGGCATTTGAGCGCCGAGCTGCAACGGCACTTTCTGCTGCGCTCCTTCCGTCTGTCGCCGATACGCCAGAAAGCCATCGCCCGTTTATATAGCAGCGGCCGCATCGATCAACACCTGCTGGTGCTGCGACGGCTGCTCAAGGAGCGTAAAAGTCAGATGACCCAGCTGTTGCAGGAGCGGCTGGGCGATGCCTTGCATTTCGTCGAGCCAGAAGGCGGGGCAACGATCTGGGTGCGCTCGCTGCGTCAGGTCAATGTCCGCCGGGTGTTCCAGCGCCTGTTGGCGCATCAGGTGGTTGTCGCGCCGGGCGAACTGTTCAGCCTGCATGGCCTGCACGGGCAACATTTGCGCCTGAGCCATACCTTCGGCGGTGATCACAATCTGGCCGCCGCGCTGGGTTTGTTGGGCGATGCGCTGCGTCTGGAATCGATCGACTGAGCGGGGCGACAAACAAGCTTCACTCCCCGTGGATCGATCCCATCGCGTTGCGGTCAAACTGCCAGTAAACTGCGACCCAACTCCTGAACCACTCTATTCCAGAGGTTTTGCATGACACTCAGTCCTTTTGCGGGTAAACCGGCACCGGCACAATTGTTGGTCGACATCCCGCGACTGGTAACGGCCTATTACACCGGCCAGCCTGATGCCGCGATTTCGACCCAGCGCGTTGCCTTCGGCACGTCCGGGCACCGTGGCAGCTCGTTCGACTTGAGTTTCAACGAATGGCACGTGCTGGCGATCAGCCAGGCGATCTGCCTGTATCGCCAAGCTCAAGGCATCGACGGCCCGCTGTTCGTCGGCATCGACACCCACGCGCTGTCCACGCCGGCCGGCGCCAGCGCCCTCGAAGTGCTGGCGGCCAACGGCGTGACGGTGATGATCGCCGCGGGCGACGAGTACACGCCGACGCCAGCCATTTCCCATGCGATTCTCTGCTACAACCGTGGTCGCACCAGCGGCCTGGCGGATGGCATCGTCATCACGCCGTCGCACAATCCGCCGCAGAGCGGTGGCTACAAGTACAACCCAACCAACGGTGGTCCGGCCGATACCCACATCACCAAGTGGATCGAAGCCAAGGCCAACGAATTGCTGGCCAACAAGCTCGCGGGCGTCAAGCGCATCGGCTACGAGCAGGCACTGAAGGCCAGCACCACCCATCGTCACGACTATCTCAACACCTATGTCGCCGACCTGATCAACGTGATCGACTTCGACGCCATCCGCGACGCCAAGCTGCGCCTGGGTGTCGATCCGCTGGGCGGAGCAGGGGTGCGCTACTGGTCGGCGATTGCCGAGCATTACCGCCTGGACCTGGAGGTGGTGAACAAAGAGGTCGACTCGACTTTCCGCTTCATGACCGTCGACTGGGACGGCCAGATCCGCATGGACCCATCGTCCAGTCACGCCATGCAAGGCCTGATCGGCCTCAAGGAACGTTTCGACGTGGCGTTTGCCTGCGATCCGGACCACGACCGCCATGGCATCGTCACGCCGTCCGGTGGTTTGCTGGCGCCGAACAACTACCTCGCGGTGTCCATCGACTACCTGTTCCAGAACCGTGCGCAATGGCGCGCCGATGCCGCCGTGGGTAAAACCGTGGTCAGCAGCGGCCTGATCGATCGCGTGGCCAAGCGCCTGGGTCGTCGCCTGTACGAAGTGCCGGTCGGTTTCAAATGGTTTGCCGATGGCCTGTTCGATGGCTCCCTCGGGTTTGGTGGCGAAGAAAGCGCCGGCGCCTCGTTCCTGCGCAAGGACGGCAGCGTCTGGAGCACCGACAAGGATGGTTTGATCCCGGCCCTGCTGGCCGCCGAGATGACCGCCCGCACCGGTCGCGACCCCAGCCAGGCCTATCGCGCCTTGACCGATGAACTGGGTGAACCGTTCTCGGTGCGGGTCGACGCCAAGGCCAATCCGCAGCAGAAAGCGCTGCTGAGCAAGCTGTCGCCGCAACAGGTCACCTCGACCGAACTGGCGGGCGAGCCGATCCAGAGCATCCTCAGCCACGCACCGGGCAATGACCAGGCCATTGGCGGCCTCAAGGTCATGACCGAAAATGGCTGGTTCGCGGCGCGCCCGTCGGGCACGGAAGACATCTACAAGATCTACGCCGAAAGCTTTGTCAGCGACGACCACCTCAAGCAACTGGTGGCCGAGGCGCAAGCGCTGGTGGATGGGGCGATTTCCTTGTAAGAGCGAGCCTGCTCGCGATGGTCGTCAACGATAACGCTGGCAGCCTGACACCCCGCGTATTCTCGGGTTTTTCGCGAGCAGGCTCGCTCCTACATTGGAATGCATTCGCCTTTGTAGGAGCTGCCTTGCCAGCGATGACTTCAGCAAGAACGCCGCAAATTTCGGATCAGGCCAAGTCCACCAGAACAATCTCACTGTCCTCAATGGCCGTCACCCGCAACACGGCCTCATCGGCCACCGCGACTCCGTCTCGAGCTTGTGCGCGCAAGCCATTGACTTCAATGACCCCGGTGGCCGGTACCAGGTACGCACGACGACCGTTGTCCAAGTGGTACTCGGCAGTCTCGCCAGCCTTCAGATTGGCCGCCACCAGCCGGGCGTCGGCGCGGATGCGCAGGCTCTGTTCGTCGCCTTCCTTGCCGCTGGCCAGCGTGACAAAACCTTCGCGGTCGCCTTTCGGGAACGGCTTGGCGCCCCAGGAAGGGGCCAGGCCGGTCTCGTTGGGGATGATCCAGATCTGGAAAATCCTCGTCGGTGTAGCTTCCAGGTTGTACTCGCTGTGGGCGATCCCGGTGCCGGCGCTCATGACCTGGACGTCACCGGCTTCGGTGCGGCCCTTGTTGCCAAGGTTGTCCTGGTGGGTAATGGCGCCTTCGCGGACATAGGTGATGATCTCCATGTCGCGGTGCGGATGTTGCGGGAAACCGGTGCCAGGAGCGATCACGTCGTCATTCCAGACCCGCAGGTTGCCCCAGTTCATACGTTTGGGGTCGTAGTACTCGGCGAACGAAAAATGGTGGTGAGCATCCAACCAGCCGTGGTTAGCACCGCCGAGCGAGTTGAAAGGCCTGAGTTCGAGCATGATCGTCTCCTGAAAAGCTTCGTCGGTGGGTAATGACGGCCATCATCCAACAGGCAACAATCGATAAAAAGCGTAAAAAATGCAGCATTCCCATCGAATCGATAGATATGAAGTTATCTCGAAATTATCTCATCCAACCTTCAATTCATCGCATAAGCCAATGAGTCATAAGCAATTGACTAGAACTCAAGGGCAAATGCAGACACCATAGCGCCCAACAGCCTCACACCCTGGAGTCAGTCCGCGTGCCGCAACACACCCCCGATCTTCCTCCTGAACTTCGTCCCCTGGCCGAGATGCCGCTGATCAAGCGATTGCTCGCCCGGTTCTTCGGCTACAGCCTGACCCGCCTGCACGCACAGCACCGTGCGTCGTGGTTGCACGGCCAGGCTGATGGTTTTCGCAGTGGACACAGCGCCGGGGTCGATTACGGCTACAAGGAAGGCAAGCTCGAAGGGCTGGAGGAGGGTCGGCAGGTCCTGCTGATCCGCGACTCGCGCAGCACTGAACACCGGCCACCGAATGTCGATGAGCTGCTGTTCGACGATTGGCGCCTGCCCTTGAGCGCCGAGTTGAAGAAGCGCATGAAGGCGGATGTCGCCCGGTTGCTGCCGGCCCATGCCCAGCCCAGCGCCGCCCAGTGGAAAATGATCTTCAGCGACACGCCGTCCACTTCGGTGATCGCGGGCGCCGGTGCAGGCAAATCGACCACGCTGGTGCTGCGCATCCTGCTGTTGAGCCATTACCTGGGCTTCGAGCTGAGTTCGATGACCGTGGTGACCTTCACCCGCGAGTCGCGCAAGGACTTCATCAACAAGCTGATCGAACTGTTTGCGCTCTGGGGCCGCGCGATCAGTTTCAAGGAGGCGCGGGACCTGGTGCGCACCTTTCACTCGCGGATCCTGCCGATGGTGCGCAGCCTCCCGGGGTTCGAGCGTTTGCAGGCTTTCGAGAACCTCAGCCTGCGGGCGGCGCAGGGTGACGAGGAGGTCGACAGCAATCCGTTCGACCTGCGCATCAACGACGCTCAACGCCAACAGCTCAATGCCTGCTATCACCGTCTACACCGCGACGATGAGCGTTTTCGCGAGCTGATCAAGCCGTTGTCCCGGCATGCCCTGCAACTCAAGGAGCTGGAGCGCGATCACCCGGATGTGCAGAAACGCATCGGCGTGACCGAACTGGCGGCCAAGCGCGATGAAGAGTTGTGCGACACCCTTGAGGATTTGTGGATTCGCGCTGGTGCCTGGCCGATCAAGGGTATCGAGCCGAATCGCCAGTCGTTCGATATCAATGGCTCGACATTCCATTGTCACGGCTACATTGCGTCCCTGGATGCCTGGGTGGTGCTGGGGTTCGATCCCGGGGAAAGCCCGCAGCTGGCCCGGCCAAACGCCAAGCTGTCGGTGCGCGCAGAGTGGGCGGTAAAGCGCACCCTGTTTCAAGCTTTCTGCCGTAAGCCACTGATATGGCTGGATAGCTACGAATCGTCAAAGCGTGTCCTGGCCTCCCTTGCCGGCGATGCCAGTGCCGGGCCGGGCTTCGATTACAAGGTCAAGGGCGAGCTCGCTTCGGCGCCGCTGCTCGATTGTTTTGTCGCCGCCGCCGGGTTCATCGAAAACCTCGGTCTGGACGTGCCGAGCGCCGTGGGGCAGATGAGTTTCGCCAAGGACGATCCCGACCGGTTCTTCTTTGAAGCCTTGAGTCTGTACTGGCGGGCGCTGGAAGATCACTTGCTCGATCAGAAACCGCCGATCATGACCTACAACCGGATGTTCGCCCTGTTCAGCGAACATTCGCCGGAGAATCTGAAACTGCTCGGCGACGAGTTGCTGCGACCGCTGTCGCACCTGATGATCGACGAATTCCAGGACGTTTCGCCGCAGATCGTCTCCTGGATCCGGGCCAGCCTGGCGGAGATCCGCAGTCGCGGGCCGGCCATGCATGTCGGACGCGGGGCCCAGCGTTCCTCGTTGCTTTGTGTGGGTGATGACTGGCAGTCCATCTATGGCTGGCGCGGCAGTTCGCCGAGCTACTTCATGGAATTCAACAAGGAGTTCCCGTCGCCGAGCACCACCAGGGTCATGCTCAGCGACAACTACCGCAGCCACCAGTACATCATCGATGCCGCCGAGCACATCGTGCGCGCAGCACCAGCGATTGCCGGGAAGAAAGCCAAGGCCAGCGGTGAGCCCAAGGCATTGCTGCCGGTGAACGTCCTCGACCGTGATGACCAGGGCATGGCGCAGCGCCTGATGGAGCATTACCGGAAGGGTGATTCAATCTTGATGCTTTATCGAAAAAGTAGCGATAAGTCATTGATAGAAGAGCATATTCAGTCTGTAGTTAATGTTGATTCGAGCTTGCCGTACGAGGCTCGCAGGCTCAAGCAACTGACCTATCACAGCGCCAAGGGCCTCCAGGCCGATGCAGTGTTCCTGCTCGGCGACTGTCAGCACCTGACCAGTTCACCCTACAAGAACCAGGTCTACCGCCTGGCGGGCCTGGGCAAGGCCGGCGACAGCGAACCCTACGACAACGCCCAGAAGGACGAGATCCTGCGCCTGGCATACGTGGGCATTACCCGAGCCGTCAGCCATTGCTACTGGTACGTCGATGCGCAAGACACCCAGGCCGCGAACCTGCCCAAGGCATCCGACCGGGTTGGCAAGGGCAAGGCGTTTTTTGTCGATCATCGTAAAAGCCAGACCACCGCCTGAATCGCAACCCTGTAGGAGCCGGCTTGCTGGCGATGGACTCAAGTGCGCCGCGTTTATCCAGGTCACACGCGTCAACGTTAACGACCATCGCTGGCAAGCCAGCTCCTACAAGGGACCGCGTCCTGGTCGAAATGATGTGAACGCCAAACTGTAGGAGCCGGCTTGCTGGCGATGGACTCGAGTGCACCGCGATTATCCGGGTTACACGCGTTATCGTTAACGTCTATCGCTGGCAAGCCAGCTCCTACAAGGGACCGCGTCCTGGTCGAAATGATGTGAACGCCAAACTGTAGGAGCCGGCTTGCTGGCGATGGACTCGAGTGCACCGCGATTATCCGGGTTACACGCGTTATCGTTGACGACCATCGCTGGCAAGCCAGCTCCTACAAGGGACCGCGTCCGGGTCGAAATGATGTGAACACCAAACTGTAGGAGCCGGCTTGCTGGCGATGGACTCGAGTGCACCGCGTTTATCCGGTTCACAGCGTTATCGTTAACGTCCATCGCGAGCAAGGAATTGCGCTCAACAAAAAGCCCACTTGAAGTGGGCTTTTTTGACTACTGAATCTTCAGGCGTAACTCCTGAGGGCCTCCGGTGGAACGAAGGCTTCAAGCTCATCCTCCACCGCTTCGATTATTCGTTCGACATCCGCGGCGTTCATCACGGTAGCGCACGGAATACCGGCAATGGCGATCATGGTCTCGCCAGTGGCACGGTCAAAAAGACGGGCAATCATGCTGCCCGGCGCGTCCATGCTCGCCTCGAATCCCATGGGATGAAAATGCCAGCGCATCAGCTGGCAGGCGTTTGGAAAGGTGACCTTGCTGAAGCCTTTGTTCATGTGTTGCCCGCCTTCAGTATCGAGCGCTTCCTTTAGCTCATGGTAGGAGGGAAGAACCTTCATTGGTTCAACCAGTGACAGTCTTTAAAAGTAGCATCCGTGTGTGAAAGGAATGTGGTTTTTTCAGGCCGTTTGGCGATTGCTGGCGTTTTTTTGATTCAGGTCACGCTTTGGTGGTGTTTGCCGCCCCAAACCCTCATCCGTTTAGTCGTTGAAGCCTGAGCGGAAGTTGGGCAAGCTCGGCTTTTTTTGCCGGGACTTTCAATGCACGCCGATGATGATGGCCCGCTGCAAACCCAGGCCACGGCCGAGACGGTCATGCGCTATCACTTGCGCTGGAAGCACCGGGACCTGGACGGCGTCATGGCGCTCTATCACCCGCAGGTGCAGTACAACGATTTCTTCCAGAACCGGGTCATGGGCCTGGCCGAGTTGCGCGAATACGTGCGCAGCAGCATGCCCCGGGACCCCGATGAAGCGCTGGAGCACTCCGACCGCATTCGCCTGGACGGCAACACCGCGTTCATCCAGTACCGCATCACCTTGCGCGGTGGTGAAGGGCTGGTGTCGTTCCGCGCCAGCGAGGCGATCACCGTCAAGGACGGGCTGATCTGGCGGGTCAATGAATACGCCTCGCTGGTGCATGAGCAAGCGGGCAGCAAAGCCACCCACAGCCAGCGCCCGGCCGTCAGCCGGCTCGGTCTGTCGCCGCGCCAATTGAGCTTCATGGCCGAGGACCTGCAGCAGTATTTCCAGGGCCAGCAACCGTATCTCGACCCGGAGCTCGATCTGCAGCGGGTGGCGAAGGAGTGCGGGTACAGCCGCAATCAGATTTCCTACCTGTTGAACCAGGTCCTGGGCCAGAGCTTCTACCGCTACGTCAACCAGGCGCGCCTGCAACATCTGCTGGCAGCGCTGGATGCCGCCACGCCACCGCTGCGCATCGATGAGCTGGCCTTCGCTGCCGGGTTCAATTCGCTGTCGGCGTTCTACAGCTGTTTCCGCCAGCACACCGGCCAGTCACCCAAGGCCTACGTCAAACAAATTTCTTTGCGTGCACGCGCGCAAGACAGCGTCTGAGCCCACGCACTAGGATCGACGCCATCGAAGTTTGAGTGGCGGAGTCTTGCATGTCGGCGTGGCGCGATATCAGTTTGTGGATGGACCAGCTCGACGAGCCGTTGTTGGCACGTCCCACGCTGGAGCAGGACCTGGATGTCGAGGTGGCGATCATCGGGGCGGGGTACACCGGTCTCTGGACCGCGTACTACCTCAAGCGGCACAAACCCGAGCTGAACATTGCCATCATCGAAGCGCAAACCGCCGGTTTCGGCGCGTCGGGGCGCAATGGCGGCTGGCTGATGGGCAATTTGCTCGGTGAGGAACGCCTGCTGGCCAATCTTTCCGCCGAACAACGCCGAGCCTCCTACGATTTATTGCACAGCATCCCGGATGAAGTGCGGATTGTCCTCGAACGTGAGGGCATCGACTGCGATTACCGTAAAGGCGGGGTGCTGTATTGCGCCGCGCGCTACCCGGAGCAGGAGACCAGCCTGCGTCACTATCTGGACGATCTCCACCGCCAGGGCCTCGACGATAGCCACTATCGCTGGCTGACGCCGGAACAACTGGCACAGCAGATTCGCGTCGCCAAGCCCTATGGCGGCATCTACGCGCCGCATGTAGCGACCATCCACCCGGCCAAACTGGTGCGCGGGCTGGCCCGGGCGGTGGAGCGCCTGGGGGTGAAAATCTACGAAAACAGCCCGGTCACCCATTGGCAATCCGGCGGCCTGCGCACGGCGAAAGCATCTGTGCGCTGTCACTGGGTGGTGCCGGCGGTAGAGGGTTACTCCATCACCTTGCCGCCGTTGGGGCGCTATCAGATGCCGGTGCAGAGCCTGATCGTCGCGACCGAGCCGTTGTCCGCGGCGACCTGGGACGAAATCGGCCTGAGTCGCGGCCAGGCCTTCAGCGAGGCCAGTCGCCAGGTGACCTACGGCCAGCGCACCGCTGACAACCGTTTGATCTTCGGCGCCCGTGGCGGCTATCAGTTCGCCGGCAAGCTGCGCCACGACTTCGACCTGACCGCGGATGAAAAAGACCTGCGGCGTTATCTGTTCGGCGAGCTGTTCCCGCAGTTGAAGAACGTACAGATCACCCATTCCTGGGGCGGCAACCTGGGCATGTCCCGGCACTTCAAGCCACACATGCTCTGCGACCGGGCCAGCGGCATCGCCTTGTCCGGCGGTTATGGCGGGGAGGGTGTCGGCGCCAGCAACCTGGGGGGGCGCACGCTCGCCGACCTGATCCTCGGCCGCGACAGCGATCTGGTGCGTCAGCCGTGGGTCATCCCCCGGCGCGGCCTCGACGCGCTCAGGGCCTGGGAGCCGGAACCCGTGCGCTGGCTCGGCTACAACGCAATCATCCGCAGCTTTGTCCATGAGGACCAGACCCTGGCCAACCCGGCCACTGCGCCCTGGCGGCGCAAGCTGGCCAGCGGGGTCGCCGGTTTCATGGAAGGTTTCATGCACTGAACGGTGCGCTCTTCATCTACAGGCCAGATCGACAGGTATTCCCATGAGCATCACGCAATTCAAGAACACCGCAACCCTGAAACTGGACGAGTCCAATCCGGTCGCCGTCCCCCCGGGTACGCCCGTGGCCGTGGCGTCGACCACCAGTGTGGAACGCGACGACGGCGTCGAGACGGGCGTTTGGGAATGCACCCCGGGGCGCTGGCGGCGGCAGATCGTCGCCCAGGAGTTCTGTCACTTCATCCAGGGCCGCTGCACCTTCACCCCCGACGGCGGAGAACCGCTGCACATCGAGGCCGGCGACGCACTGATGTTGCCGGCCAACAGCCTCGGCATCTGGGACATCCAGGAAACCGTGCGCAAGACCTACGTTTTGATTTTTGAATTCCCAGGAATTTGAAAGCTGATCCTTTGATTGCCTGCCAATAACAACAACCCCTACAGGAATCGACTCATGATCCGAAAGACCCTGACACTGGCCCCGCTGATGCTGGTTGCATCGATCAGCCAGGCGGCCGAAACCGTCAAAATCTACAACTGGTCGGATTACATCGCACCGGACACCACCAAGGATTTCCAGAAAGAAACCGGCATCGGCTTCACCTACGACGTCTACGACAGCAACGAAACCCTCGACGGCAAGCTGATGACCGGCAAATCCGGGTATGACGTGGTGTTCCCGTCCAACCACTTCATGGCCCGGCAGATCGAAGGCGGTGCACTGAAGAAACTCGACAAGAGCCAGTTGCCGAACTGGAAGAACCTCAACCCGGTCTTGCTCAAGGCATTGCAGACCAACGATCCGGGCAACGAGCACGGCTTCCCGTACCTGTGGGGCAGCACCGGCATCGGCTACAACATTGCCAAGGTCAAGGCCGTGCTGGGCGACAACGCCCCGGTGGATTCCTGGGACCTGATCTTCAAGCCCGAGAACATGCAGAAGTTGCAGAAGTGCGGCGTGGCCATTCTCGACAACGGCCCCGAATTGCTGCCGGCGGCGCTGAACTACCTCGGCCTGCCGCATCACAGCAAGAACCCGGAGGACTACAAGAAGGCCGAAGCGCTGCTGTTGAAAGTGCGGCCGTACGTGAGTTACTTCCACTCGTCCAAGTACACCAGTGACCTGGCCAACGGCGATATCTGCGTGGCGGTCGGTTTCTCCGGCGACATCCTGCAGGCGGAAAACCGCGCCAAAGAGGCCAACAACGGCATCGAGATCGGCTATGCGATTCCCGAGGAAGGTGCGGCGATCTGGTTCGACATGGTTGCGATGCCGGCCGACGCTCCGGACGAAAAGGCCGGCTACGCCTTCATGAACTACCTGCTGCGCCCGGACGTCATGGCCGGCGTCAGCAACTACGTGCACTACGCCAATGGCAACGAACAGGCCGACAGCCTGATCGACCCGGCGATCAAGAACGACACCAAGGTTTACCCAAGCCCGGAAATGATGGGCAAGCTGTTTGCGCTCGAAGCCATGCCGTTGAACATCGACCGGGTTCGCACCCGCGTGTGGAACAAGATTCGCACCGGCAGCTGAAGCATCGAGCGGTCATCGGGACAGGATGTCCCGATGTCAGGCCTTCAGCCCACCGGCTCGACTGCGCACGTCATCTGTCCTGAGCCGGGTATCTGCAGGAACACGTCATTGCCCAATTGCCAGAAGCTGTAGTTGCCCTTGGAATCCTTGCCCGTGTACTGGTTTCCGGAGTTGCTCGGCACCTGGTTCAGGGTAATGGAGGTGTTCGCCCATTTGAGGAACAAAACGCCCGGGTCGACGGTAAAGAAGGTGGCGGCAACCAAAGCGTTGAACCCTGCGCAACGATAGGCCAGCGGGCCTTCGGTGAGCCTGCTCGGGTCTTTGGTTCTCGCAATGGCCGAACCCTGGCGCAGCTGGAACGCACGCTCGGCATAGTTTCGCACGACGCATTCCCTGGCTTGGGGCCCGGCACCGCACTGGTTACGGGACTGGACCCAGAACCGCTGATCAATCTCGACTTTATCCGGACGCGGCACTGAATGGTCGTCGGTGAGCGCCAGCAGATAAAGTCGATTGAGTTCCAGGTCCATGCGCGCCAGTTGCGCGTCGTGACAGACAAGCTGTTCGACGGATGCCTGGGGGTTGCTGCAATCGAAACTGGTTTTGTACGTTGGCAAGGGCTTTGGCTTTGCCTTGGTGGCGGCGTCACACACGCTCGCCGTCACGCACGTGCTGACGGCGAGCACTGAGGCCAGGAGTGGCATGACCATTTTCATTTCGGCGTCACCTGAATCTTTGCGTGATGCCCGTATTGCAACGCATCGTGTCGAAGCGTTGCACAGTCATTCGGTCGCACGGGTCTATCGAGTGTAAGGCAGTGCTCGAAACCTGCCACATCGTGCCAGGAGAAACGTCAGTCTTCCTCGCGAATCGTCGCCACTTCATCGGCCCTGACCTTCACCTTCGCGCCTGAAATGTCCTCGAACTCGAAGAAGCCGTCGCTTGTCCTGGTTTTCGGCATGTCCTTGGTCAGGTACTGGGTGCCGTTCTGCAGCGTCACCACCGTTGGCGTCGAGCAGCCTGCCAGCATCAGCAGGGCCGCAACGGCCAGGGGCAAACCCAAAGTCTTGATGTCCATGATCACCTCTCGTTCATTTTGAAGCAGTGCCATCAGCTTGCGCCTGTCACTGCACTCCCATGGCGGTTGGTGCCGCCAGGGGGCAGAAAGTTCTGCCGCCCGGGAAATATTCCTTACAGCGCCTCCATTTATCCTTTTCCGATTGCACCGGGTGGGGCGGAACTGGTATCTGTACGCATAACCAGTACTCGCTCGCCATGGCCCATTTCCTGTGACTGCAAATCCGCTAGACGATCCGTTCTATTACCTTAACAACTTCATGCAAGTGCTTGATTGGCTTGAACAGCGCTTTGCCGATGTGCTGAGCGCCGAGGAGCTGTGCTTCGTTCTTGAGTTTAGGCTGTTGCCCCGTGAATCGCAGGCACTGCTGGTCAGAATGGTCATGCGCAAGGGCATTCATTTCAGGGCGAGCAAACTGCATTACGAGGAAATCGGCGATATCGTCAGCGCCGCCGGCCCGCTGTTGGCGCTTGGCTGGGTCGATGAGCAAATGCCGTTGACGGTCGAAACGCTGTTCGAGGTGCTGCTCAAGGGGGAAATCCTCCAGGCCTTTGGTCCAGTCATCGATCAGCCCAAAGGCAAGAAAGCCGATTGGTTGCCAGCGCTGTGCGAGCAGTTTCCCCAGGCGCAAAGCTTCAAAGAGTGGTGCCCGAGCCTGGACGAACGCCTGTTCAGCCTGACCATCATGGAGTTGTGCGATCGCCTGCGCCTGATGTTCTTCGGCAACCTGTATCAGGACTGGTCGGAGTTCGTCCTCGCCGACCTGGGCATTTATACCTACGAAAAAGTCGAATTCTGCGCCGAGTCCCGGGGCTTGCGCAGCCGCGAAGACGTGGATGCCTGCGTCCTCCTGCACGCGTACCAGCAACAATTCGAGGCCGGTGAAGCGCTGGACGCGGTGGCCGGGCGCATCAACAGGCTGGTGTTGGACAACCCGTGGCTGCAACGCCGGCGCGCCAGGCTGCTGTTCCAGATGGGCCAGCATTGCGAACGCATCGCCGATTTCGCCATGGCCCTGAACCTCTACCGCGAATGCGCCTATCCCGGTGCGCGTTCGCGGCTGATTCGCGTGCTGGAACGCAGCGGTGAGTTTGAACGGGCTCTGGATCTGGCCATGCAGGCTGAACAGGCACCGCAGAGCGCCGCCGAGCAACAACAGTTGCTTCGCGTGTTGCCACGCCTGCGACGCAAGCTCGGCGGGCCGCCGATCAAGCGCGCGGCGCCTCGGCACATGCAGCGCCTGGACCTGCAATTGCCAAGGCTCGACCCGGCAATGTCGGTCGAGTTTTACGTTCAGGCGCATCTGGCGGAGGATTCGGCACCGGTGCACTACGTCGAAAACAGCCTGGTCAATTCACTGTTCGGCCTGCTGTGTTGGCCCGCGATCTTCGCGCCTTTGCCGGGTGCGTTTTTTCACCCGTTCCAGCGCGGGCCGGTGGATTTGCTCAGCGAAGACTTCCATGGCCGCCGGGCCGAGCTGTTTGCCGCGTGCCTGGCCGAACTCGACGACGGGCGCTATCGGCAGACCATCCGCGAACGTTATGCGGCCAAGTGGGGCGTGCAGTCGCCGTTCGTGTTCTGGAGCGTGCTTGACGAGGCGCTGCTGGAGCAGGCCCTCGATTGCCTGCCGGCTGAGCACCTCAAGCATTGGTTCAACCGCCTCCTGCTGGACATCAAGGCCAATCGCGCCGGCATGCCGGACCTGATCCAGTTCTGGCCGCAGCAAAAGACCTACCGCATGATCGAAGTCAAAGGCCCGGGCGATCGCCTGCAGGACAACCAGTTGCGTTGGTTGGAGTTCTGCCACGAGCACCAGATGCCGATCACCGTGTGCTACGTGCAATGGGCGGAGCAGGGCGCTTGAGCTACAGCATTGCGGTGCGGGCGCTGTGTGAGTTCACCGCCAAGACCGGCGACCTCGACCTGCGCTTCACACCGTCGCCCACTGCGCTGGAGGGCATCGTCGGGCACCGTACGGTGGCCTCGCGACGCAGCGAGGGCTACCAAAGCGAAGTCGCCCTTGAAGGCCTGTATCGAACCCTGACGGTCAAGGGCAGGGCCGATGGCTATGACCCGGCGCAAAACTGCCTGGAGGAGGTCAAGACCTACCGCGGGGACCTGAGCAAACAACCGGCCAACCACCGCCAGTTGCATTGGGCCCAGGCGAAAATCTACGGCTGGTTGATGTGCCGCAAACTCGATCTGCCGCGGATCAACCTGGCGCTGGTGTATTTCGACATCGTCAGCGAAAGGGAAACCTGCCTGGTCGAGCCCTTCGAGGCCGCGCAGTTACAGGAATTCTTCGAACGCCAATGCGCGCGGTTTCTGCAATGGGCGCAGCAGGAAGTCGCCCATCGCGACGGGCGCAATCTGGCGGCGCAACGCCTGGCCTTTCCCCACGCCGACTTTCGGCCGGGGCAGCGCCATCTGGCCGAGTCGGTGTTCAAGGCCGTCAGCACCGGGCGCTGCCTGATGGCGCAGGCGCCCACGGGCATCGGCAAGACCCTGGGCACCCTGTTTCCCATGCTCAAGGCACTGGCGCCGCAGCAGTTGGACAAAGTGTTCTTCCTCACGGCGAAGACCCCGGGCCGCAAGCTGGCCCTGGACGCCGCGCAGGTGATTGTGGCCAGTGCCGATGCGCCGCCGTTGCGGGTGCTGGAGATGATCGCCCGGGACAAGGCCTGCGAACACCCGGACAAAGCCTGCCACGGCGAGTCCTGTCCACTGGCCCGGGGTTTCTACGATCGCCTGCCCGCCGCACGGCAGGCGGCCAGCCGACTGAGCCTGCTGGACCAGAGCGCCTTGCGCGAGGTCGCCCTGGCGCATGACGTCTGTCCGTATTACCTGAGCCAGGAAATGGCGCGCTGGGCCGACGTGGTGGTGGCCGACTACAACTATTACTTCGACTTCAGCGCGCTGCTGTTCGGTCTGGCCCAGGCCAACAATTGGAAAGTCGCGGTGCTGGTCGACGAAGCCCACAACCTGGTGGAGCGCGGCCGGCAGATGTACAGCGCGAGCCTCGACCAGGGGACCTTCAACGGCGTGCGCAAAACCGCACCCGACGTGCTGAAAAAGCCGATGCAGCGAGTCAACCGTGAGTGGAATGCCTTGAATGGCACGCAAACCGGCGCCTACCAGGCCTACGACAAGGCGCCGGAAAAGCTCCTTCAGGCACTGTCATCGTGCAGCGCCAGCATCGGTGACTACCTCAACGATCACCCGCAAGGGCTGGACAGCGCACTGCAGGGCTTCTACTTCGACATGCTGCAGTTCTGCCGGGTGGCCGAGCTGTTCGATGAGCAGTTCCTGTTCGACATCAGCAAGCGCGACCTCGAGCGCAAGCGCAATCTGTCGCTGCTGTGCCTGCGCAATGTGGTGCCCGCAGGCTTCATCCGCCCGCGCCTGACGGCCGCGCGCAGCACGGTGCTGTTTTCCGCGACCCTGAGCCCCCGTCACTATTACGCCGATTTACTGGGCACGCCGACTGATACGGTGTGCATCGATGTCGAGTCGCCGTTTCATGCCGATCAACTGCAGGTGCACATCGTCAACCAGATCTCCACGCGGTTCGTGCATCGCCAGTCCTCCCTGGCACCGATCGTGGACTTGATCGCCGCACAGTTCTGCAAGAGCCCCGGCAACTACCTGGCGTTTTTCAGCAGCTTCGATTACTTGCAGCAAGTGGCGCAGTTGTTGGCCGAGAAGCATCCGCACATCAGCCTGTGGTCGCAGTCCCGAGGCATGGGCGAAACGCAACGCCAGCAGTTTCTCGATCAATTCCACGCCGACGGCCAGGGCATCGGCTTTGCTGTATTGGGCGGGGCCTTTGGCGAGGGCATCGATTTGCCCGGTGCGCGGTTGATCGGTGCATTTATCGCCACCTTGGGGCTCGCGCAGCTCAATCCGGTGAACGAGCAGATGAAACGGCGCATGGCCGCCATTTTTGGTTCCGGCTACGATTACACGTATCTGTATCCCGGCGTACAGAAAGTGGTGCAGGCCGCCGGGCGGGTTATCCGTACGCAACAGGACCAGGGGGTGGTGATGTTGATCGACGACCGCTTCGGCGAGAGCAAGGTCAGGCAGTTGCTGCCGCGTTGGTGGGCTGTCCAAATTCCCGGTATGACGCATACTCCAGAGAAACCATGAGGCGGTGGGATCAATGAGCGAAGATCGAACCAGGGTCAGTGCCATCGAAGACGGCCGTTTTCGGCTATTGATCGATGCGGTGATCGACTACGCGATCTACATGATTGATCCGGACGGCATCATTACCAGCTGGAACGCCGGCGCCAGGCGTTTCAAGGGCTATGAGGAGGCCGAGATCCTCGGTGAGCATTTCTCGCGCTTCTACACCGACGAGGATCGCCGCGCCGGCCTGCCGCAGCGGGCGCTAGACACAGCGATCGGCGAAGGACGTTTCGAAGGCGAAGGCTGGCGGGTGCGCAAGGACGGCACGCGTTTCTGGTCCCATGTGGTCATCGATCCGATCCTCGACCCGTCGGGCACCTTGCTCGGTTTTGCCAAGATCACCCGCGACCTGACCGACCGCAAGATGGCCGAGGAAGTCCTCAAGCAAAGCGAACAGCAGTTCCGCCTGCTGGTGCAGAGCGTGACCGACTATGCGATCTATATGCTGACGCCGGACGGACGCGTGAGCAACTGGAACCCCGGCGCCCAGCGCATCAAGGGTTACCTGCCGGAAGAAGTCATCGGCCAGCATTTTTCGATGTTCTATACCCCGGAAGATCGCGAGGCCCAGGAGCCACAACGCACGCTGGACATTGCCGTGCGTGAAGGGCGCTTTGAAAACAAGGGCTGGCGGATGCGCAAGGACGGTACGCGGTTCCTCGCCCATGTGGTTGTCGACCCGATCTGGGGCGACACCGGCACCCTGCTCGGTTTTGCCAAGATTACCCGCGATATCACTGAAGCCACGCAGGCGCAGCAGGCACTGGAGCAAACCCGTGAGGCCTTGTTCCAGGCGCAGAAAATGCAGGCCATTGGTCAGCTCAGCGGCGGCATCGCCCACGACTTCAACAACCTGTTGACGGTGATCCTCGGCAATCTGGAAATCGTGCGCAAGCGGGTGACGGACAATCCCAAGGTCACCCGCCTGATCGACAACGCCACCCAGGGCGCCTTGCGCGGTGTGTCCCTGACCCAGCGCATGCTGGCGTTTGCCCGACGCCAGGAACTCAAGTCGGAACCGGTGCAGATACCGGCATTGGTAGAAGGCATTTCCGGGCTGTTGCGCAGCTCCCTGGGGCCTTCGGTGAAAATCGAAACGCAGTTTCCCGCCGATCTCGAACCGGTGATGGCGGACCTCAACCAGTTGGAACTGGCCGTCCTGAACCTGGCGACCAACGCCCGCGATGCCATGCCCAACGGCGGGACCATCATCTTCAGCGCCAGAAACCATGAAGTGAGCGACAGCGTTTCCTCATCTCTGGTGCCCGGGCATTACGTCTGCCTGAGCATTGCCGACACGGGCGAGGGCATGGATGAAACCACGCTGGGCTCGGCGATGGACCCGTTCTTTACCACCAAGGGCGTCGGCAAAGGCACGGGCCTGGGGTTGTCGATGGTTCACGGGTTTATCGAACAACTGGGCGGACGCTTCATTCTCAAGAGTCAGAAGGATCAGGGCACGACCGCCGAACTCTGGTTGCCCGTCGCTACCAACGATGCGGTCGTCCAGCCGGTTGCCGGGGAAGTGGACGTGACGGTGCCTCGCCTGTGCGTATTGGTGGTAGACGATGACAGCCTGGTCTTGACCAGCACCAGCCTGCTGCTCGAGGACCTCGGGCACCGGGTCATCAGTGCGCCGTCCGGTGCCACGGCGCTGGATCTGTTCGAACGTGAACCGGAGATCGACCTGGTCATCACCGACATGGCCATGCCCCAGATGAGCGGCGCGCAACTGGCCAATGCCATCAGGATCATTCGACCGAACGTGCCGATCATCCTCGCCACCGGTTATGCCGAACGGCTGGAGGGCTTTGCCGCCCATCTGCCGCGCTTGTCGAAACCCTATACCCAACTCAACCTGGTGGAAATCATTGCCCTGGCGATGAAATGACGCGGCGATTGTGCTGTTCATAGCGGGCCAGCATCGGCTGGGTGCTGATGCCGTGGAGCAGGATGCTCATGGCTACCACCGAGAGCGTCAGGTCGGCACACAAGGTGGCCACTGATGGCAACAGATCGTGGTTCAAGGCGTAGAACAGGTAGTAGAAACTGCCGATGCCGCGAATGCCGAACCAGCCGATCAACCAGCGTTGCGGGCCGTTGAGCAGCGAGCCCCATGGCATCAGCCAGACCATCAGCGGGCGAATCACCGCGAACAGCACTAGCGCGACCACCAGTGCCCGCCAGTCCCAGTGTGCAGTCAGCACGACCCCGAGCAAGGTCACCAGGAACACTTCCATGGCCCGTTCCACCAGGCTGCCGAACGACAGCATGTCGCCCATCATGATCCCGGCGGCGACTTGCTTGTCTTCCAGGTGGTCGACATTGCCGGCCACGGCGGCCTCCGGCTCGACATGCTGATGACCGACCACCGGTTGGACCAGATGTTCCGCCGGTGTGCGGGTGTCACTGCTGGTACTGACCTCGGCCTGGCGCAAGCCAAGGCCGGCGGCGAACACCGAAAGAAACCCGTAGCCCTGAAGGGTTTCGGCCACGACATAGGCCAGTGCGATCAAGGCCAGGGCCAGGTAATCATTGGGGGAAAAGGTGCTGTCGGCATTCTTTATGCGCATGAACAGGGTCAGGCGGCCGATGCCGCGCCCCATCCAATAACCGGTCAGCAAGCCGGCGGGCACGGCCCATAGCAGCCGCTTGAGCGCCCATTCGTCGAGCCACGCACCCGCGTGCTCACCTTGTTGCAGAAACAGCAAACCGAGGATGACAAAAGGGAATGCACTGCCGTCGTTGAGACCGGCTTCACCCGTGAGCCCGAACCTGACCGGGTCGTAGTCCTTGGCATCGCTGACCTGCACCAGCGAGGCCAGGACCGGATCGGTGGGTGCCAGGATCGCCCCGATCAACAGCGATGGCCCCCAGGCGAATCCAAACCCGAAATGCAGCAGCAGGCTCACACCGGCAATGGTCAGGATCATCACCGGTCCCGCCAGCGTAAATGCCACCCGCCATCGGCGATCGCCCAGGGGCAGACGCAACTTCAACCCGCAGACGAACAGGGAAAAAAGCACCGCTACTTCCGACAGATGCTCCATCCAGAAGGCGGCGTCCTTGATATCCAGCCTGAGCAAACCCAGGCCCGACGGTCCGATGGCCACGCCCAGCACCAGGCAGACCGCCGAGGTGGTCACGGGCAACCAGCGCAGGTACGACGAGGTGAGCGCCAGTGTCAGCAATACGGCGCCCAGCACCGCCACCCACGCCGTGAAGCCCATCAACCGACAGGCGCGCGCAGGTACTCAGGGGTGAGCACGTTGAACCACACCAGGATCATCGTGACCAGGATCGTTACCAACACCAACAGCCCGACACCCCACACGCAAGCGGCGTTGAGCAGGCCTTGCTCCTTGCGCTCGTGCATGAAGGTCGGCAAGCCGATGAACAACAGGAACGTCGAATAAGCCGATGCCGCGGCCAGCACTGCAATCGCCAGCCAGCGACTGGGGTACAGGCCTGCCAGGCCGGCAATGAAGAACGGCGTTACCGTGTAGGCAGCAAAGCCGATGCATTGGTTGAGCGTTGGCCGCGCCTCGAAGGTGCGAGACATCCAGCGGATGAATGCGCCGATGACCACGACGCCGGCAACGATGGTCAGGTACAGCAGCACACACAGTTGCAGTGCGCTGTGGGTGCTGAGCCGCACGGTTTCGTTTTCCGCCAGGCTCCAGCCAACGTAGGTCGTGCCGAAAAACAGGCACACGGCGGGAATCAGGGCCAGCAGCAACAGATGCGCGAGGTAATGACGTGGATGGGCTTCTTCTTCCTTGCGGATATCCAGCCAGGCGAAGTTCGGTTGAGTGAACAGTTTGACAATGGGTGCGGACATGACGACCTCCAGCGATCAGTGTCTATACGCTGTGGAGCGCTGGAGGACGTCGCCGGTTCAATTTTTCGACGCGGTCACAGGATCGGTTTGCCGCCGGTGACGCCGTAGCGCTGGCCGGTGATGTAACTGGCCTCATCCGAGGCCAGCAGCACGTAGATCGGCGCGACTTCCACGGGTTGGCCCGGCCGCCCAAGGGAGGTGTTGGCGCCGAAGTTCTGTACCGTCTCCTCAGGCATGGTCGAGACGATCAACGGCGTCCAGATCGGTCCGGGGGCGACGCTGTTGACGCGGATGTTCCTGGGCCCGAGCATTTGCCCGAGGCCGGCGCTGAAATTGGCGATCGCGCCCTTGGTGGTGGCGTACGCCAGCAGCGTCGGGTTCGGCAGGTCGGAATTGACCGAACTGGTGTTGATGATCGAACTGCCGGGCTTCATGTGTTTCAGGGCTGCCTGGCAGATCCGGAAGATGGCGGTGATGTTGACGTCGAAGGTCATCACCCATTCCTCGTCCGATATGTCTTCGAGGCTGTCATGGGTCATCTGGTACGCGGCGTTGTTGACCAGTACGTCGATGCGGCCGAAGCGCTCCACGGTTTTCTCCACCAGGGCCTGGCAGTGCGCCTTTTGCGCCAGGTCTCCCGGCAGCAACAGGCACTGGCGGCCAGCCTGTTCGATCCAGTGCGCGGTTGCCTTGGCGTCTTCATGTTCGTTGAGGTAGGCGATGGCCACATCGGCGCCTTCACGGGCGAAGGCGATGGCGACCGCACGGCCAATGCCGCTGTCGCCGCCGGTGATCAGGGCGATTTTGTTGGCCAGGCGACCGGAGCCCTTATAGGAATGCTCGCCGCAATCCGGAACGGGGTCCATGGTGCGCTGAGTGCCGGGAACCGGCTGATGCTGCTTGGGGAAGGGCGGTTTTGGATAGTCGGTCATTATCGATCTCCAGTCTCGAGGCCAGGGTGTCAGAAGGTTGACCCTGGCGTTTTGGCTGGAGTTCGACTGGATTTTCGATCGGGAAACCACCAATCCCTGTAGGAGCGAGCCTGCTCGCGATGGTCGCTAACGATAACGCGCGTTCGCTGACTAAACGCGGCGCTCTTGAGTCCATCGCGAGCAGGCTCGCTCCTACAGGGATATTCATGGATATTCAGGGATTTTCGGGGATCGATCAGGCCTTGAGGTGGCGCAAACTGCGCTCCATCCGCGCGATGCCTTCTTCGAGCAGCGAGCGGGGGCAGCCGAAGTTCAGGCGCACGAATTGCTTGCAGTCATCGCCGAAGTCGAGGCCGGCACTCAAGCCGACCTTGGCCTGCTCGAGGAAGAACTGCTGCGGGTTGTCCAGCCCCAGCGCCGAGCAGTCGAGCCATGCCAGGTAGGTGCTTTGCGGCAGGTTCATGGTGACGCCGGGCAGGCGGGTGCGCACGGCCTCGGCGAGAAAATCGCGGTTGCCTTGCAGGTAGACCTTCAGCTCCGCCAGCCAGGGTGCGGCTTCGCTGTAGGCGACGCGAGTGGCCTCCATGCCCAGCGGATTGACACTGTCGACCATGCCGCAACGGGCGTGGTTGACCTTCTCGCGCAGGTGGCGATCCTGGATGATCATGAAGGAGGTCTTCAGGCCGGCGATGTTGTAGGCCTTGCTCGCGGACATCAGCGTGATGGTGCGCTGGGCGACCTGCGGGCTCAACGTGGCCATCGGAATGTGCTGGCGGCCGTCGAAGCACAGCTCGGCGTGGATCTCGTCGGAGATGATCCAGGCACCGTGCTCAAGGCAAATGTCGGCAATGGCTTGCAGCTCTGCGCGGGGGAAGGCCTTGCCCAGCGGGTTGTGCGGGTTGCTCAGCAGCAGGGCGCCGCCGCCTTGCAACGACTGGCTCAGGGTATCGAGCGGCGTGCTGTAGGTGCCATCAGCCAGGGCATCGAAACCCAGTTCGACCTTGTTCAGGCCCCAGTGCCCGGGTGCATGGCGCAGCGGCGGGTAGTTCGGAACCTGCACCACGACGTTCTGTGGCGCCTGCACCAGGGCCTTCAACGCCATGTTGAAACCGGACTCGACGCCCGGCAGGAAGATCAGTTCCTGGGGCTCGACACGCCAGGCGTACTTGTTCCAGAGGTCGGCGACGATCGCCTCGCGCAGGTCATCCTGGGCCACGCTGTAGCCGACCATCGGGTGTTCCAGTCGTTTTTGCAGGGCCTGGACGATCACCGGCGGCGCGGCGAAATCCATGTCGGCGACCCACATCGGCAACACATCGGCCGGGTAGCGGCTCCACTTGGTACTGCCGGTGTGGTGGCGGTCGAACACCTGATCAAAATCGAAAGTCATGCGCAGTCTCGTAAAAGCCGGATTGGAATGGCGACCATGATAATCCCCAAGCCCTGTGGGAGCGAGCTTGCTCGCGATGGGGCCAGCACAGTCAGCATTGATGTTGTCTGACCCTGCGCCATCGCGAGCAAGCTCGCTCCCACAGTTTGTGTTCCTTGGACGCCAACCGGGATTTGCCCGACGGTCGGTTTTCACACAGAACGCCAACCGGTTGACTAAAGTTTGAAGTGTCGGCAGCCAGACTGCCGAAACCGTGGTTGTTCAAAAAAGCCCGGCCACGTACCGGGTCCCACCTGATCAGGAGTGCACGATGGATCTCAGCCGTCGTCAGTTCTTCAAGGTCGCCGGTATCGGCCTTGCAGGCTCTAGCCTGGGCGCGTTGGGCATGGCCCCGACGCTTGCCTTTGCCGAACAGGTGCGTCATTTCAAGCTCGCCCACACCCATGAAACCCGCAACACCTGCCCGTATTGCTCGGTCGGTTGCGGCTTGATCATGTACAGCCAGGGCGATGATGCGAAGAATGTCGCGCAAAACATCATCCACATCGAAGGTGACGCCGACCACCCGGTCAACCGCGGCACCCTGTGCCCCAAAGGCGCGGGCCTGCTGGACTTCATCCACAGCCCCGGACGCCTGCAATATCCGCAGGTACGCAAGCCCGGCAGCACCGAGTGGACCCGCGTCTCCTGGGATGAAGCGCTCGATCGCGTCGCCGACCTGATGAAGGCCGACCGCGACGCCAACTTCATCGAGAAAAACGCCAATGGCCAAACGGTGAACCGCTGGCTGACCACCGGTTTCCTCGCGGCCTCGGCGGCGTCCAACGAAGCCGGGTACATCACCCACAAGGTGGTGCGCAGTCTCGGCATGCTGGGGTTCGATAACCAGGCGCGTGTCTGACACGGCCCGACGGTGGCAAGTCTTGCCCCGACGTACGGCCGTGGTGCCATGACCAACCACTGGACCGATATCGCCAACGCGAACCTGGTCCTGGTGATGGGCGGCAACGCAGCAGAAGCGCACCCGTGCGGCTTCAAATGGGTGACCGAAGCCAAGGCGCACAACAAGGCACGGCTGATCGTGGTCGACCCGCGTTTTACCCGGACCGCTTCGGTGGCCGACTATTACGCGCCGATCCGTACCGGCACCGACATCGCCTTCATGGGCGGGTTGATCAATTACCTGCTGACCGAGGACAAGATCCAGCACGAATACGTGCGCAACTACACCGACGTGTCGTTCATCGTCAGAGCCGGCTATGGCTTCGAGGACGGGATCTTCAGCGGCTATGACGCCGAAAAACGCCTGTACACCGATAAATCCGGCTGGGGTTATGAACTCGGCGAGGACGGTTTTGCCAAGGTCGATCCGACTTTGCAGGACCCACGCTGCGTCTATCAATTGATGAAGCAGCACTACAGCCGCTACAACATCGACCTGGCGAGCCAGATCTGCGGCATGCCGGTCGATGCCATGCAGAAAATCTGGGAGGAAATCGCCACTTGCTCGCAACCGGGCAAGACCATGACCATTCTCTATGCGCTGGGCTGGACCCAGCACTCGATCGGCGCGCAGATCATCCGCAGTGCAGCGATGGTGCAACTTCTGCTGGGCAACGTCGGCATGCCGGGCGGCGGCGTGAATGCCTTGCGCGGGCACTCCAACATCCAGGGGCTGACCGATCTGGGGCTGCTGTCCAACTCGCTGCCGGGCTACCTCACGCTACCGGGCGATGCCGAACAGGACTACAACGCCTACATCGTCAAGCGCACGCAGAAACCGTTGCGTCCGGGGCAGTTGTCCTACTGGCAGAACTACGGCAAGTTCCACGTCAGCCTGATGAAGTCCTGGTACGGCGCCAATGCCACGGTCGAGAACAATTGGGCCTACGACTACCTGCCGAAACTCGACATCCCCCAATACGACATCCTCAAGGTGTTCGATCTGATGGGGCAAGGCAAGGTCAACGGCTACATGTGCCAGGGGTTCAACCCTATCGCCGCGCTGCCGGACAAAAACCGTGTGATGCTGGCGCTGGCCAAGCTGAAGTGGCTGGTGGTGATGGACCCGCTGGCCACCGAGACCTCGGAGTTCTGGCAAAAGGTCGGGCCGTACAACGATGTGAAGAGCGCCGACATCCAGACCGAAGTCATTCGCCTGCCCACCACCTGCTTTGCCGAGGAGGACGGTTCGCTGGTCAACAGCAGTCGCTGGCTGCAGTGGCACTGGAAGGGCGCCGACGGCCCTGGCGAAGCGCGCACCGACATACGGATCATGAGTGAATTGTTCCTGCGTCTGCGTCAGCGCTACCAGGCCAATGGCGGCAAGTTTCCCGACCCTCTGCTCAAGTTGACGTGGCCGTACAAGATCGCCGAAGAACCTTCGCCGGAAGAACTGGCCAGGGAAATCAACGGCTCGGCCACGGCGGACTTTACCGACGCCACGGGCGCGGCGATCAAGGCCAACGCGCAGTTGGCCGGTTTCGGCCAGCTCAAGGACGACGGCAGCACCGCGTCCGGCTGCTGGATTTTCTGCGGCAGCTGGACCGAGCTCGGCAACCAGATGGCCCGCCGCGACAATGCCGATCCTTACGGCATGCATCAACACCAAGGCTGGGCATGGGCCTGGCCGGCCAACCGGCGGATCCTCTACAACCGCGCCTCGGCCGACCTGCAAGGCAAGCCGTGGGACCCGAAAAAACGCCTGGTGTGGTGGAACGGCAAGGCCTGGGCCGGCACCGACGTGCCGGACTACAAGGCCGACGTGCCGCCGGAAGCGGGGATGAACCCGTTCATCATGAACCCCGAGGGCGTGGCGCGATTCTTCGCCGTCGACAAGATGAACGAAGGCCCGTTCCCCGAGCACTACGAGCCGTTCGAAACGCCGATCGGCATCAACCCGCTGCACCCGAACAACAAGAAAGCCACCAGCAACCCGGCGGCGCGGATCTTCGATTCGGTCTGGGATACCCTCGGCGTGGCCAAGGACTACCCGTACGCCGCCACCAGTTACCGGCTGACCGAGCATTTCCACTTCTGGAGCAAGCACTGCAAGCTCAACGCGATCGCCCAGCCCGAACAGTTCGTGGAAATCGGCGAAGTGCTGGCCAAGGAGAAAGGCATCGCCGCGGGTGATCGGGTACGGGTCAGCAGCAAGCGTGGCTTCATTGAAGCGGTGGCCGTGGTGACCAAGCGGATTCGTCCGCTGCAGGTCAACAATCAGGTGGTGCACCAGATCGGCATTCCGCTGCACTGGGGCTTCACCGGCCTCACGCGCCACGGTTACCTGACCAACACCCTGGTGCCGTTCCTCGGCGATGGCAACACCCAGACCCCGGAATCCAAGTCATTCCTGGTCAATGTGGAGAAAGTCTGAATGGCCAGCCAAGACATCATTGCCCGCTCGGCCACCACCACTCCCGCGCCCTCGGTGCGCGGCATGGAAGAAGTCGCCAAGCTGATCGACACCACCAAGTGCATTGGCTGCAAGGCCTGCCAGGTGGCCTGTTCGGAATGGAACGAGCTGCGCGACGAGGTCGGCCATAACCACGGCACCTACGACAACCCGCAGGACCTCACGGCAGAAACCTGGACCTTGATGCGCTTCACCGAGCACGAGACCGACGCCGGCAACCTTGAATGGCTGATCCGCAAGGACGGCTGCATGCACTGCGCCGAACCCGGTTGCCTGGCGGCGTGCCCCAGCCCGGGGGCGATCATCAAGCACGCCAACGGCATCGTCGATTTCGATCAGGACCACTGCATCGGCTGCGGCTACTGCATCACCGGGTGCCCCTTCAACATCCCGCGCATTTCGCAAAAGGATCACAAGGCCTACAAGTGCACCCTGTGTTCGGACCGGGTGGCGGTCGGTCTGGAACCGGCCTGCGTGAAAACCTGCCCGACCGGTGCCATCGTGTTCGGCACCAAGGACGACATGAAGGAACATGCTGCCGAGCGCATCGTCGACCTCAAGAGCCGGGGCTTTGAAAACGCCGGTCTGTATGACCCCGAGGGTGTCGGCGGCACCCACGTGATGTATGTGTTGCACCATGCCGATACGCCCAGGCTGTACGCCGGCTTGCCCGATCACCCGGCGATCAGTCCGTTGGTAGGGCTGTGGAAAGGCATCAGCAAACCGCTGGCGCTGCTGGCCATGGGCGCGGCGGTGCTGGCCGGGTTCTTCCACTACGTGCGCGTCGGCCCGCAAATCGTCGAAGAGGATGAGCATCCGGACCCACCGGACACCGCCGTGCACGAAGTCGATCCGTCGGTGCACACCTTCGATCCCCGTGGAGAGGGCAGGCCATGAGCAACAAGACGATCCTGCGCTACACCAGCAACCAGCGCACCAATCACTGGCTGGTGGCGATCCTGTTCCTGATGGCCGGGTTGTCCGGGCTGGCGTTGTTCCACCCGGCGCTGTTCTGGTTGAGCAACCTGTTCGGCGGCGGACCGTGGACACGCATCCTGCATCCGTTCATGGGTGTGTTGATGTTCCTGCTGTTCCTCGGCCTGGTGTTGCGCTTCTGGCGCGCCAACTACTTCATCGCCAACGATCGCCTGTGGCTCCGGCGCATCGACCGGGTGATGCTGAACCAGGAGGAGGGCGTGCCGCCCATCGGCAAGTACAACCCCGGGCAGAAGCTGCTGTTCTGGACTTTACTGCTGTGCATGCTGGTGCTGTTGTTCAGCGGACTGGTGATCTGGCGTGCCTACTTCAGCGCGTATTTCGGCATCACCGCGATACGCTGGGCGATGCTGCTGCATGCCTTGGCCGGTTTTGTGCTGATCCTGAGCATCATCGTGCACATCTATGCCGGGATCTGGATCAAGGGCTCGGTCAGCGCCATGGTGCACGGCCGGGTCAGCCGCGCCTGGGCGAAGAAGCACCACGAGCTCTGGTATCGCCAAGTGACTCAGGACGAGACCCGCGACGAGGCTCCCGCGCGACCGATCACCAAAAAGGGCTGACATTTGCCAACCATCCTCGAACCCGGCGAAATCGAAGCGGCGGCCAGTTCGCCGCCGTTTCTGTACATGCCACCGCACGACCTGTTCAGCCTGCGCGCCCGGCGTCTGGACACGCTGGCCGAAGGGCACCCGCTGGCCGATTACCTGCGCCTGATCGCCGGGTTGTGCCGGGCGCAGCAACAGGTGCTGGACGACCCGCCCTCAAGTGAACCCCTTGACCGACAACGCATCGAGTTGTGCCAGCAACACGGCCTGCCGCCGTTCGCCGCCGACAGCCTGGCGCGCGAAGACGACTGGCAGCTTTACCTCGATGCCTTGCTGCAGCGCTATGGCGCACCGTCGCCATCCGCCGTGGCCGATGCCGTGGACTCCTTGCGCCTGGCTAGTGCCGGGCAACGCCGCGCCTGGGCAGTGGCACTGGTCAGCGGCCAGTATTCGCTGGTGCCGGCGGCGCTGGTGCCGTTTCTCGGCGCGGCGCTGCAAACGGCCTGGAGCCACTGGCTGTTGAGCACGCGCAATCTGCAACTGACGCCCGGCGACAGCCTCAGCCAGTGCCCGGCCTGCGGTTCGCCGGCCATGGCCGGGGTCATCCGCCATCGCGGCAAGCACAATGGCCTGCGTTATCTGGTGTGTTCACTGTGCGCCTGCGAGTGGCATGTAGTGCGGGTCAAGTGCGTGTATTGCGAACAGAGCAAGGGCCTGGAATACCTCAGCCTTGAAGATGACCGCCATGCCGCCAACCAGGCGCCGTTGCGCGCCGAGGTCTGCCCCGGCTGCAACAGCTACCTGAAGTTGCTCTATCTGGAGAACGATGCGGATGCCGAAGCGTTGTCGGCGGACCTGTCCAGCCTGATGCTCGACATCCGCCTGAGCCAGGACGGTTATCAGCGTCTGGCACCGAATCTGTTGCTGGCGCCGGGAGACGAATAACCGCAGCGTCTACACTCTGGCGCGACGGTCATTCGTTTTCAGGAGCGCCAGATGTCTGCACGCGGTGCCAGCCAACCCCTGCGTCTACCTTCCATCGACAGTCTGTTGCGGCATCCGGCGTGCCGGCCTTTGGCCGAGCGTTATGGCCGCGACGCCTTGCTGGGCGCCTTGCGGCAATTGCTGGATGAGTTGCGCGAAGGGGGGCTGCAGGGGTTGCTCGAACCTGTGGATGTCAGCCCCGACGTGTTGGCGGGCAGGGTTGGCGAGCGATTGGCAACCTTGCATCGCAGCCAGGTGCGTCGGGTGTTCAATCTGACCGGCACGGTCTTGCACACCAACCTCGGCCGGGCGCTGTTGCCCGAAGAGGCGATCGAGGCGGTGCAAATGGCCGCGCGTTATCCGCTCAACCTCGAATTCGACCTGCGCAGCGGCAAGCGCGGTGACCGCGACGACCTGATCGAAGGCTTGATCCGTGAACTCACCGGCGCCGAAGCGGTGACCGTGGTCAACAACAATGCCGCCGCGGTGCTCTTGACCCTCAACAGCCTGGGCGCGCGCAAGGAAGGGATTATTTCCCGGGGCGAACTGATTGAAATCGGCGGCGCCTTCCGCATCCCCGACATCATGGCTCGCGCCGGGGTCAAGCTGCATGAAGTCGGCACCACCAACCGCACCCATGCCCGCGACTACGAGGCCGCCATCGGCCCGCGCAGCGGTTTGATCATGCGCGTGCACGCCAGCAACTACAGCATCCAGGGCTTCACCACGAGCGTGCCGACCGCCGAACTGGCGCAAATCGCCCACCAACATGGACTGCCGCTGCTCGAGGACCTCGGCAGCGGCAGCCTGCTGGATTTGACCCGCTGGGGCCTGCCCGCCGAACCGACGGTGCGCCAGGCGCTGCTCGATGGCGCGGACATCGTCACCTTCAGTGGCGACAAATTGCTTGGCGGACCGCAAGCCGGGTTGATTGTCGGGCGCAAGGCACTGATCGGCAAAATCAAGAAGAACCCGCTCAAGCGTGCGCTGCGGGTCGACAAAATGACCCTGGCTGCGCTGGAAGCGGTGTTGGGCTTGTACCGCAACCCGGACCGACTGGCCGAGCGCTTGCCGAGCCTGCGCCTGTTGACCCGGCCACAAGCCGATATCCTCGCCCAGGCCGAGCGTTTGCGGCCGGCGCTCGCCCAGGTGTTGGGGGCGGGCTGGAGCGTCAGCGCCATGCCGGCACTGGGCATGATCGGCAGCGGCAGCCAACCGGTGGCGCGGCTGGCCAGCGCCGCGCTGTGTCTGCGTCCGCTGACCTCAAAACGCTTGCGCGGGCGCTCGCTGTTGACCCTGGAAGAGGCCTTGCGCGCCTTGCCGATTGCGGTCCTCGGGCGCATCGACGATGACGCCCTGTGGCTGGACCTGCGGCAACTGGACGACGAGCCGGCGTGGCTGGCGCAACTCGATCAATTGCAGGTGGAGGGCCGGGCAGGGTGATCGTCGGCACCGCAGGGCACATCGACCATGGCAAGACGGCGCTGCTCCAGGCGCTGACCGGTCAGGCGGGTGACCGGCGCCGCGAAGAACGTGAGCGCGGCATGACCATCGACCTCGGCTACCTGTACGCCGCGCTGGAGCCGGACGCGCAGTTGACCGGTTTCATCGACGTTCCCGGGCATGAACGCTTCACCCACAACATGCTGGCCGGCGCGCAAGGCATCGATCTGGTGTTGCTGGTGGTGGCGGCCGATGACAGCGTGATGCCGCAGACCCGCGAGCACCTGGCGATTGTCGAGTTGCTCGGGATTCCACGGGCGCTGGTGGCAATCAGCAAATGTGACCGGGTCGATGGCGCCCGGGTACAGATCGTTCGCGAGCAGGTCAGCGCACTACTGGCGCCGGGGCCGTATGCCGATGCGCCGCTGATGGCGCTGTCGAGCGTGACGGGCGAGGGCATCGAAACCCTGCGCAAGGCGTTGCTCGATGCCCAGCGGGACGTGGCGCAACGCAGCATCGACGGTGGGTTTCGCCTGGCGATCGACCGAGCCTTCAGCGTGGCCGGGGCGGGTATCGTGGTGACCGGCACGGCGCTGTCCGGTCAGGTCGCGGTGGGCGACACCTTGCTGCTGGGGCCACAAGGCAAACCGGTGCGCATTCGCGGCCTGCATGCGCAAAACCAGATCGCCGACCGCGCCTTTGCCGGCCAGCGCGTGGCGTTGAACCTGAGTGCCGAACGGCTGGCGCTGGAGCACATCCATCGCGGCCACTGGTTGCTGGTTGACGGTTTGTATGCGCCGACCCAGCGCGTGGACATCGACATGCGCCTGCTTACGGGCGAGTCCCGGGCCTTCGAGCACTTTCAACCGGTGCATGTGCACCTCGGCACCCAGGACGTCACCGCGCGAGTCGCCTTGCTCGAAGGCTCCAGCCTGGTGCCCGGAGGCCGCATGTTTGCGCAACTGTTGCTCAATTCACCGGTGCATGCGGTGAAGGGCGACCCGCTGATCCTGCGCGATCAGAGTGCCCAACGTACCCTGGGTGGCGGCCGGGTGCTCGATCCGTTTGCCCCCACCCGCCAGCGCCGCAGTCCCGAACGGCTGGCGCAACTGCAGGCGCTGGCGAACAGCGCAAAACTCGAAGAGGTGCTGCCGACATTGCTGGCCCACAGCGACACCGGGCTCGATCCGCAGCGTCTGGAGCGGCAGTTCAATCAACCGCGCAGCAGTTGGGTGTTGCCCGCTGACGTGCGCTTGATCGACACCCGCCAGGGCGCGTTGCTGTTCAGTGCCAGCCGTTGGCAAGCCTTGAAGGTCGCAGTGCTGGAGCACCTCACGCGTTTCCACCAGCTGGAACCGGACCAGATGGGCCCGGACCGCGATCGCCTGCGCCGGTTCAGCGGTAGCGCGCTGGAACGCTCGACGTTCATCAGCCTGCTCGACGAGTTGCTGGCCAGCGCCGAGATCAGCAGCAGTGGCCCGTGGTTGCATCTGCCCGGGCATCAGGTGCACTTGAGCGAAGACGACCAGGCCCTGTGGCGACAATTGCAGCCGTTGTTCGAACAGGCCGGGTTCGCACCGCCGTGGGTGCGTGACCTGGGACATGACGAGGCCGCCGTGCGCGGCTTACTGCGCAAAATGGCGCGCCTGGGGCTGATGCATCAAGTGGTGCGCGACCTGTTCTACACCGACAGCATGATTCGCCAATTGGCGGCTATGCTGTTGCAACTGGCGGACGCCAACCCGGTGATCCAGGTGACGGCGTTTCGTGATGCGGTGGGCCTGGGGCGCAAGCGCAGCATCCAGCTACTGGAGTACTTCGACCGCATCGGCCTGACCCGGCGTTTTGGCGATCGTCGCCAGGTTCGCCCGGACAATGCGCTGGCCCAACGCAACGAGCCCTGATCCAGGCGCAGGAATTCAAGGAAGGCAATCGCGCCCGGTGGCGCGGCCGGGCTTCAAACCCGGTTGGGGACGGCATCCGTTCCCGGGCAGGTTCGACTCCGGCTGCCTTCCGCCAATCAACCCCACCTTTCCTCACCCACCCACCCCTGTAGGAGCGAGCTTGCTCACGATGATCGCCAGTCCGCCGCGTATACCCAGAAAGTACGCGTCATCGTTGACGACCATCGCGAGCAAGCTCGCTCCCACAAT
Organism: Pseudomonas sp. S2_H10; assembly: GCF_054668285.1. Classification (NCBI taxonomy): domain Bacteria; kingdom Pseudomonadati; phylum Pseudomonadota; class Gammaproteobacteria; order Pseudomonadales; family Pseudomonadaceae; genus Pseudomonas; species Pseudomonas sp. S2_H10. The sequence goes on along the minus strand of NZ_CP162754.1, from coordinate 479,606 downwards.
AATCTCCGGCGTTGACACTATGGTCGATCCACCCCGGCCCCCTGTAGGAGCGAGCCTGCTCGCGATGATCGCCAGTTCGCCGCGTATACCCGGGAAGTACGCGTCATCGTTGACGACCATCGCGAGCAGGCTCGCTCCCACAGGGATCGCGGCAGTCACGTTGCAGGATTTACTCGGTGGCTACGACGCAATTGGTTGCACCACGCCGCTCACAAAGCCGATTACGCAGGCGTTCGGCCCAGTAGCGGCCGGCCTCTTTGACATCGCTCCAGGAGTCGTAGGTGCTGCTTTCGAACAGGCCGATGATCGGTTTGCGGGCCCCCACGCGGCGGTCAATCTCGGCGGCGATGACTTCGCCGGTCTGGGCATCGGCCAGTTTGCCTTCGATGGTCACTTGCCCGCTGAACGGCGGTTTGCCGGTGGTGTGGGTCAGCGTTTGCATCGCGGCGGCCTTGGCGCCCGGCAGGCCGAGGGGAATGGGAATGTAGGACGCCGCTTTCATCGACGAATCAGCCGCTTCCGCATCGACGATCGCCACCGAGACTCGCAGGGTGTCCGGCCCCGGTTGATCGACGATCTTGTAGTCCTTGCCGAGTTGCTCGGCCACCAGCTTTTGGAAGTTCTGCGAAATCGCGGCAGTGTCGGCCGCCGGTGCATCCTTGAGTCTGGACTTGGGTCCGCCGTACAACTTGATCGGGTCCAGGAGCACTTTGTTGTATTGGGCAAAGGCCGCCTTGTCGGCGTATTTCGGGTTGCGATACAGTCGCAGCGCCTCGTCTCCCTGGCCATCTTTCATTTTCGGGTAGACGTCCTCCATGAAACCGGAACCGGTCAGGTTTTCCCCCAGGGTAGTGCTTCTGCCTGGCTGCGAGGTGGACGAGCAGCCGGCCAATACGATCAGTGCGACACCGAGCGTCAATGTACTCAAGCGTGGATTCATGCAGTTCTTCCTTAGTTGCATCAGGGATTGCGGAGGGGTTGAAAGGCCAGGCTCAAGGGTAGTTCACAGAATCGGGTTTAGTTGCGAAGGTTTACCTTTGCACAAAGTCGGCCCGGCTTTACTACGCTGGCATGATCTGATGGGAAATTGGCGCGAAATGGACAATCCGCCGGGCCAGGGTGCATCAAGCTAGGCATGGATCTGCGTGATCCCTCACTCTAAAAAAAACAGCACTCAGCGTGACGGCCCTGGGCCCGTCGCAAGGATCTCGTATGACAAAAGCACACATACCCGTTGGTGCGGGCGGGCAAACGCCAGAGGTACCCCGTTCGGTGTTCATCACCGGCGCCAACGGTTTTATCGGCAAGGCACTGCTCAAGCGCTACAAGGCCCTGGGTGCACAAGTGCGCGGCATGGACCTGTTTGCCGACCCGGAGAACGATGTGGTGGCCGGCAACCTCACCCAGCCTCAGGTCTGGGCCGAACATGCCAGGGGATGCGACTTGTTCATCAACACCGCGGCGGTGGTGTCGCTGGCCGCCCCCTGGAAACTCTATCGGGAAGTGTCGGTGCGGGGTGTACGCAATTGCCTCGACGTCGCGATTGCCGGCGGTGCCAAGCGTTTTGTGCACATTTCTTCGATCGCGGCGCTGGGCTGGACCTATCCGGACATGGCCGACGAATCGTGCGATGTGGTCATCGGCGATCAGTATCGCTATGGCGTGGCCAAGGGCGCGAGCGAGCACGTGGTGCTGGCCAGCCATGCCGCGGGGGAAATCGATTGCACCGTGGTGCGCCCGGGGGATGTCTACGGGCCGGGCTCGCGCGCCTGGCTGATTGAACCCTTGAAGATGGCCAAGGCCGGCGCCTTGATTTTGCCCAATGGCGGCAAGGGTGTCTTTACCCCGGTGTATGTCGAGGACCTGCTCGACGGCATCATGCTGGCGGCGGGGCTGGATCAGGCGCGGGGACATATTTTCCACCTCAGCAGCGCCAGCCCGACCACTTGCAAGGCGTTCTTCGCCAATCACTGGCGCTGGGCAGGGCGCAGCGGTGCACCGCGCACGCTGCCACTGGGTCTTGCGGCAGCGCTGACCGGCCTGATCTGGCGGATCAACGGCGTGCTCAGGGTCAATAGCGAAGTCACCCCGGACACCATGTACATGCTCGCCCGCCGCGGCGATATCTCCATTGCCAAGGCGCGGCGTTTGCTCGGCTATGAACCGAAGGTGACCCTTGAGGACGGCTTGCGTCGTTCCGAAGACTGGTTGCGGATGAACGGGCAGATCACCCCCTGAAAGGCACCACACCCCCCACAGAGGGATGTGGTGATCAGGAAAAAAGGTTCTTCACGCAATCCCGGGAAACACGCAAATCCTGTAGGAGCCGGCTTGCCGGCGATGGATTCAAGTGCGCCGCGTTTATCCGGTTTACCCGCGTTATCGTTAACGACCATCGCTGGCAAGCCAGCTCCTACAAGGGACCTCCAAACCAGTGAAGCCCAAAAAAAGGGCAGCCATTGGCTGCCCTTTTTGCATTTGCCAAACCTACCGCGTGTGTTTGTCGAACATCAGCATCGACGCCAGCGCCGGCATCAACAGCAGCGCACCGACCATGTTCCACAGGAACAACAGCACCAGCAGCAGGCCCATGTCGGCCTGGAACTTGAGCACCGAGAACGACCAGGTCGCCACACCCAGCGCCAGGGTGATGCCGGTGAACGCCACCGAGGTACCGGTAGTCTTCAGCGCTTCGAAGAACGCGGCCTGGAATTTCAAGCCCTGGTGCAGGAAGCCTTCGATGCGGCTGTACAGGTAGATCCCGTAGTCCACGCCGATCCCCACGCCCAGGGCAATCACCGGCAGCGTGGCGATTTTCACCCCAAGGCCCATTTTCGCCATGACCGCTTCGCACAACACCGTGGACAGGTACAACGGCGCCATGAGGGCGAAGGTCACCTTGAGCGAGCGGAACTCCCACAACACCACCAGGCTGATGATCACGAACACCAGGATCAGCATGGTCTTTTCCGATTGCTCGATGGTCATGTTGGTCGCCGCTTCGATCCCGGCATTGCCGGCGGCTTGCAGGATCTGGACGTCGCCAGTGTCGTAGCGGGCGGTGAAAGCGTTCACCGCATTGACTACACGGCTCAGGGTCTCGGCCTTGTGATCGGCCAGGTACAGGCTGATCGGCGCGACACTGCAGTCGGGGTCGACAAACTCGCCCGAGACGCTCGAGCGGGCGTTGTTCATCACGAACTGGTCGCGGGAAAACTCCGCCCATTTCGGATTGCCCTCGTTGCGCGCCAGGATGTTGAAGCGCATCGCGTTGTACAGCGATTGCACCGACTCAACGCCGGGCACCGCGCGCATGTGCTGCTCGAACTGGTTGGCCAGGTCGGCGGCGGCATAGCGCGAACACTGTTCTGCCGGGGTCTTGAACATCACCACGAACACATCGGTGCTGGTGGTGTAGTGGTCGAGCAGGTAGGCGTTGTCCTGGTTGTAGCGCGATTCCGGGCGGAACTCCGGGGCGCCTTTGTCGAGGTCGCCGATCTTCAGGTCCTGGCGTGCGTAATAGCCGACCCCGAGCAGCATCAGGCTGACCACGATCAACGCCGTGGCACGACGTGGCTGGACGATGCTCGCCACCCGGCGAAACACCGGCCACGAGGAACCGCTGCGTTTGAGTTGCTGGCGCATGCCCCGGGGACTGACGCCGACCCAGGACATCAGCACCGGCAACAGGAACATCTTGGTGAAGATCGCCACGAACACGCCGATGCTGGCGGTGATCGCCAACTGCTGGATCACGCCGATGTCGATCACCAGCAGGGTGATGAAACCCACGGCGTCGGCCAACAGGGCAGTGGTGCCGGGAATGAACAGGGCGCGAAAGGTCCGCCGCGAGGCTTCGACCGGCGTCACGCCGTGGCTCATCTCGCTCATCATCAGGTTGATGTTCTGTACCGCGTGGCTGATGCCGATGGCAAATATCAGGAAGGGCACCAGGATCGAATACGGATCGAGGCCAAAGCCCAACAGGCTGAGCAGGCCCAATTGGCAGACCACCGTCAGCAGGCAGGTCAGCACGGTGACCGCGGTGCTGCGCCAGCACCGGCAATAGCCATACAGCAACGCGCTGATCAGGCCGACCGTGAGGGCGAAGAACAACGCGATGTCGCTGGCGGCGGCGAGCAAGTCGCCGATGATCTGGGCAAAGCCGATCACCCGGATCGTCACGCCTTGCCCGGCAAAGTGCTCGCGCACCTGGGTTTCCAAGGCCTGGGTGAGCGCGCCGTAGTCCAGCGGCTTACCGGTTTGCGGGTCACGTTCGAGCAGCGGCACGCGGATGATCGCCGACTTGAAGTCATTGGCGACGAAGCTGCCGATCATGTTGGCGCGCTGGATGTTGCGCCGCACCTGTTCCAGCGAGTCGGCACTGCCATCGTAGGTGTCAGGGATCACTCGGCCGGCGCGCAGGCCCTCGGTGGTGACTTCCGACCACAAGGCATTGGGCGTCCACAAGGACTTGAGGTTGCTGCGGTCCACGCCCGGGATATAGAAAACCTTGTCGTTGACCTCGCGCAGGGTCTCGAGAAACTCCTTGCTGACGATGTCACCCTTGGGGTTTTCCACCAGCACACGAAGGACGTTGCTCTGGGGGCGCAGCACGTCTTCGAACTTCAGGTAATTGGCAATGAACGGATGCCCGTCGGGAATCATCCGGGTGAAGCTCGCGTCGGGACGCAACGACAGCGCGGCAATGCCAAGCACCACCGAGGCCAGTGCGAAAAAAGCCAGGACCAGCAGGCGATGTCCGAACAGCAGGCGCTCGGTGAAGCCCACGGCACGTTGCATGGCGCCGACTGGGGTCGGTTCCTGATGGAGGGGGGCGTTCATTTTGCGTGTTCCTTGAAGGGGATCATGGGCAGCACTTGCAGGCCGGCATTGCCGACCAGCAGCAGTTGGCCTGCCCGGGTTTCACTGACATCGAGCAGCGCAGCCTTGCCGGTCGAGCGCCATTGCTCGAAGGTTTTGCCGTCGGTGCTGTACAGCAGAACGCCCGCCTGGCCGGCCAGCACCACGGCGCCTGAAGACAACTGCCTGATGCCGTACAGGCTGGCCTTGACCGGTAATTCGCGAGGCGTCCAGCTGGCGCCGTGGTCATCGCTGACCAGCAAGGTGCCCCCGAAACCGCTGGCCATGACCTGGCCGCCGTGCAGCTCTGCCAGGGCGTACAGCGAGGCGTCGGTCGGCTGTTGCGCCGCCTGCCAGTGCTCACCGCCATCGGTGCTGCGATAGAGACGGCCACCTTCGCCCGCCACCAGCAGGCTGCCATCGGCCAGGCCCAGCACAGTGTTCAGGTGCAGGCGATCCGGGTTGTCCAGGCCGCTGACCGGCTGCCAGGACGCGCCGCCGTCGTCGGTCCTGAGGAAGACGCCGTAGGCACCAACGACCCAGCCTTGGCGGGCATTGCGAAACCACAGGCCCAGTAACGGGCGCGATGGGCCGGCGGCCTCGGCGGCTTGCGCGTCGTCGAGGGCAAAACGGGCGTTGTCGAGTGCCGTGGCGAGTTGCTCGTCTTGCGCTGCGGCATCCGCCGCTTGTTGCGCGCGGGCGACTTGCTCTTCGGCGGCCTTGAGCAACAACGGATTGATCGCACGGCCATCGAGTTGCTTGCTCCACGACTCGCCGCCGTCGGCACTGTGCAGGACCACGCCGTCGTGACCGACGGCCCAACCGTTGCGGGCATCGACGAACTGCACGGCGGTCAGCAGCAGGTCGACCGGCACCCGGGCCTGCTGCACCTGTCCGTTGGCATCGCGCAGCAGGATATGGCCGGCGGCGCCGACCATGACTTGGCGCTCGCCGACCGTCTGAACATCGGTGAGCAGTGCTCGGCTCGCCAGTGCCGAGGGCTGCGACGGGCGCTCCAGCCGGTCATCGAGGGGCGCGGCCTGTGCGGCGAACGCAGCGCCCAGCCCAAGCAGCAGGGCGAAAGCGGGGCGTAGGGGGAACTTGAGTGTCATGCAGCACCCTGTTTTCTGGGGATACGGAAAGCGGGCGGTCAACCTGGGCTGACCGCCCGACCGACAATGAAAGGCTCAGCGACCGCTGCGGCGCAGGGCGGCGGTACTGAAGTCCTTGAGCTCGGCCTTGATGCCGAACCGGGCGCGTTTTTCTTCGTTTTCCAGACCCGAGACGATGTAGCGACGAGCCTGCAAGTCGTAGGAAACGTCGCTGATGTGGATCGCCGAGAGCACGTCATAGCGCTGCAGGCTGTGGGCTTCCTGCACGCGCCACAGGTCGCCGCGACCGTCGTACAGGTCCGCGGCCAGGATCCCCCAGGTGTCTTCGTCGATGTAGAACACGCGCTTGCCGTAGATGTGACGCTGACCCGGCTTGAGCGTGGCTTCTACCACCCAGACGCGGTGCGGCTCGTAGCGGATCAGGTCCTGATTGAGGTGATCGGGCTGGATGATGTCGGCGTACTTGAGCGTGTGTGAGGCCAGTTTGTAGGTGTTGTACGGCACCAGCATGTCTTTCTTGCCGACCAGCTTCCAGTCGTAGCGGTCGGGCGCGCCGTTGAACATGTCGATCATGTCGTTGGTGCGCAGGCCTTCGGAGGTCGCTACCGGCGAATCGTAGGAGATTTCCGGTGCGCGCAGCACCCGGCGCTGGCCCGGGTTGTAGGTCCAGGCGAGGCGCGTCTCGGTGGTCTGGTCGATGGGCTCGTGCACCAGGTTCTGACTGCCCGCCACGCTTTCCGGCGAGGTGACCTTGCCCAGGTAGTAATACAGGCGGTTCGGTTCCGGGTTGCCCATGGCCGACGCCATCATCACCGAGACGTCACGGCGTACCGGGGTGAACTTGCCGTTGGCCTGCACCACCATTTCGGTCGGGTAGTAGTGATAGCCACCGGCGCGGTAGCGGACCATGTGGTTGTAGATGGCTTCCAGGCCAGTCTTGGGGATCGGGAACGGCACCGAGGTGCTCTGGTAATTGACCATGCCGTTGCCATTGTCGGCCAGGGACACGGTGGCCGCTTCCTTGCGGATTTCCGCGTACTCGCTTGGCGGCAGGGCCGCGCTGCGATGACTCGGGTAGACCTGCATCTTGAAGGTCGGGTACTTCTGCAACATGGCCTGGTAGCCCGGCGTCAGCTCGGCCTTGTATTGGGCCATGTTGGCGGCGGTCACGGTGTACAGCGGTTTTTCGCCGGCGTACGGGTCGACGTAGTCCTGGGCCGGGTTGTAACCGGCCGGCGCGGCGTTCAGGCCGCCGGTCCAGGCCGGAATGCTGCCGCTGGCGTTGCCGGCCTTTTCCGCGCCGACCGGGGTCAGGTCGGTGCCCAGGCGGGCGATGTCCTTGGCATCGAGGGCGGCCAGTGCCTGGGTGCTGGCGACACTGATCAAGGCGCCGAGGAGGGTGAGGCGAAACAGTTTTTTAGGGTTCATGCTGAAATCTCGTGTACTAGAAGCCCATGCGCAGGCTGAGGGAGATGAAATCCTTGTCGGTGGGCGCGAAAGGGGTGTTGCCGGTGCCCGACCAGGACACCTCGGCGGAGTAGTCCTGCAGGTAGTCCGCACGCAGGCCGACCGAGCCCAGCAAGCGGTCTTCGACGAAGTTGCCGTCGTAGGACCAGCCCTGGACGTCCTGGCCGAATGCCATGAACGGCGACAGGTTGACCCCGGCGAATACCCCCGGGTAGTTCAACTGGGCGCGCAGGCGATAGCCCCAGGAGAACTGGGTGGTGTAGCCGTCCCGGGTGCAGCCGTACTGCTTGTATTGCTGCACGGTGACGCCACCGGCACAGCCGGCCGCGCTGCCGTCCGCCAGGTTGCTGCCGTAGATTTCGGTCTTGTTGTAGCGTCGGTCCGACGGGGCCGGCAGGTCGTGCATGTACTTCATGGCCGCTTCGCCCATCAGGTTCAGGCTGTCGGCGCCCAGCACCTGCGGGATCGACTTGATGAAGCCCAGGGAAAACTGGGAAATCTTCAGGCGGTCGTAACCGTTGTAGACAGAACCCGGCGCGGCATTGATGGCGTCGTTGCCCAGGGTCAGCGGCTGGCCGATGAGCGCGGCGGTGCCGGCAGCGTTACCGGCGAAGGCCGGGATCAGGTCACCGGTCGCCAGTTGCACCGGCTGGTTGGGACGATAGCTGTACTCGCCGAACACCGAGGTGCCCCACAGGTTAGTGGAAAAACTCAAACCGAAAATGCGGATGTCTTCCGGGAAGTCGGCAAAGTAGCTGGCGTTTTTCGCCGCGTTGCCGGGGGCCAGGTTGGGATCGCGCCAACCGGCACCCGTCGGACCGTAAAGGTCGGTGTTGATGCTGGCGTAGGGCGTGCGCGAATGAATGTTCATGGCGTACGCGCCGAGCTCGGTGTCGATGGCGTCGGCGAAATAGCGCAGCGACATGCCGTACTGGCCGCTGTTGCGGGGATCGTTGTCTGGCCCGCGGGTGATGTACTGGCCGGCCGCGTAGGAGGCCGGATCATTGGCACCGGCGCGCGGCACACCGTAGCAACCGTCGGTGATGTAGTCGTTGCTGGAGAAGAACGTGCCGCAACCTTCCAGGGTCGAGGCCTTCCATTGCAGTTGGTAGAAGGTTTCCAGGCTCAGGTTGTCGGTCAGGCCGAGGTTGCCATAGAGCATCGGCACCGGCACCAGCGCTTCCTTGAGTTGCGAGCCGGGACGGCGCAGGGCGGCGGTATCGACCGGGTTGATCGCGTTGATGCCGTTCTGGAAGAACAGGCCTTCGCCCCAGTTGACCACCTGGTTACCGGCCCGGGCGTTGAGCGGGTGATCGGCAATCTCGAAATCGCCGAATACGTAGGCATCGAGCAGCGCCACGCCCTGGAATCTGGCCAGCTCGTCGAAGTGGCTGTCATCGAGCGTGCTGTTGGCCTGGTAGCCATTGGAGGAATGGCCAAAGTCGACGTTGTGGTGGTTCAGGGTGTAGTCGTACCAGGTCTTGCCGCGAATGAACGCGCCATAGTTTTTCCAGTTCAGTTCCATCTCGCCGAGCACGGTGATGGGCGAGGACACCAGATCGCCCTTGCCCCAGTTCAGTCGGCTGTCGTCGACGTTGCGCGCGCTGTTGGGGTTGAACTGCCCGGCATGACCATGGCCGATGCTGTCGGCGTTGGCCTGGTTGATGAAATTGCCGTTGGGGTTCTCGGCGCTCCAGACGGCGCCCACGCTGATGCTGCCGTTGGCACGACCGGTGACTTCTCCCCATTGAAACTCACCGGCGTGCGCCGACTGCATGACAGCCAGCGACAGCGGCGAGAGGACTAACGCAGTACGGGCCAGCAAGGTGCGACCACGGATTGGGGTCATAGAGATGCCCTCCTGATTTTTATTGTTGGGGGCTTGAAACAGGCGCGGTTTACCTGGGGCCTCGACGCCTGTGCATCACGCACGAGCGCCAGGGTGGACAAGCTGAGGGAGATGATGGATAGCGAGGCGGGGGATTTCAGCGCATTTCACGCCAGGGACTTACCAAATGCTGACAGGGGGGCTTGTGGGAGCGAGCTTGCTCGCGATGAGGCCGGTACAGCCAGCATTGATGTTGACTGACCCACCGCTATCGCGGGCAAGCCCGCTCCCACAGTTGATCGGTGTTGGACGCGAAATCTGAGGACACCACTGAAACCTGTGGGAGCGAGCTTGCTCGCGATGAGGCCGGTACATCCAGCATTGATGGCGACTGACCCTCCGCTATCGCGGGCAAGCCCGCACAGTTGATCTGTGTCGGACGCGAAATTTGAGGACACCACTGAAACCTGTGGGAGCGAGCTTGCTCGCGATGAGGCCGGCACATCCGGCATTGATGTTGACTGACCCTCCGCTATCGCGGGCAAGCCCGCTCCCACAGTTGATTTGTGTCGGACGCCAAATCTGAGGACACCACTGAAACCTGTGGGAGCGAGCTTGCTCGCGATGAGGCCGGTACAGCCAGCATTGATGTTGACTGACACTTCGCTATCGCGAGCGAGCCCGCTCCCACAGTTGATCGGTGTCGGACGCGAAATCTGAGGACACCACTGAAACCTGTGGGAGCGAGCTTGCTCGCGATGAGGCCGGTACATCCGGCATCGATGTTGACTGACACTGCGCTATCGCCAGCAAGCCCGCTCCTACAGGGGGTTTGCGTGACCCAAATGAAATGAGCGCCACCTGGGCGCTCATTTGTTCACGGCATCACGGGTTATTGCTTGTGCAAATCACCGGGTTTCCAGGCCTTGTCGAAAAACGCCTTGGTCGGGCCGTACAGGCGCAGGATCACGAAGTAGCCTTTGCCCGGCAGGGTGCGAATCCAGTTCTTGCCTTCACCCGGTGAGTCCGGCCCGAAGTGCAGGTCAATCGAACCGTCGGCATTCACCAGGGGTTTGTCCATGGTGTTCAACGACGGGAACGGCTGGCCGTTGTCCACGCCCGATGCGGTGATCGAGTCGTACACGGTCACCGACCAGAACAACGCCGCTGGAATGCCTTTGGGCAGGTTCAGCGTGTAGCCGTTGCTGCCCGAGAGGAACTCGCCCTTGGCGTCGACGAAGGTAGCAGGGTACTTGGCGCCGACGTTCTCCATGTTGACCGCCATGCCCGGGCTGGCCGAGTAGGCATTGGTGAAGAAGCCGGTGCGCGGGTCGATGTAGTTGAAGGTGTCGGCCGTGAACGTTGCGTTGCCCGGGAAGACGTTCAGCCACTTGCGGTCCGGATACCAGGTGCCGTTGGCGACGATGGTTTGCGGGGTGTAGGAAGTGGCGTGGCCCATTTTGCTCGCGGTCCTGGCGGCCTTGTCGAGCAGGTCGCGGGTCGCCGCATCCGGCTGGAACGGCTTGCCCTTGATAATGCCCAGGGCGGCAAGCATGCCGCGCATTTCCATGTCCTGCGGGTCGACATATTCATGGTCGATAAACCGCGAAAGCATGTCGAACGCGCTGCCATCGGTGGGGTAGAGCATGTTGACCGGGATATTCGAGGCGTTGGGGAACTCCATCTTTTTCGCCGTCGTTTCTTTGCCCAGCGGATAGATGCGTGTCTGCTCCATGAGCTTGACCGGTGCCTCCAGCTGTTTCGGGTCCTTGAAGAAACCGCGCCAGAACACAAACACGTTGTAGGTGCGCGAACGGTAGGTCAGGTAGCCCGCAGGCACGTCACCGGTGTAATCCGGTGGCAGCACCAGGTACTTGGCACCCTTGCCTTTGTCCGGACCGGGCAGGCCGACATCGCCGCACCACTGGCGACCTTCGATCTGGCCTTCGGAGCAGATCGGGCGCTGGAAGAAGTCGTCGAGAATGCCCTGCATCCCCGGCGGCACTTCGATCACCATCGGGCCGTCCTGCTTGAGGTCCAGGTAACCCATGGCATAGATCACGTCGGAGTTCGGCGTGGTCACCAGGGTCTTGGCGTTGAGCCGGTCTTTCCAGATCGGCAGCACGTTGTAGCCGGCACCGAAGGTTTTTTCCGAGCCTTCCTTCATGGCGTACATGTTCAGTGCCGGCAGTGCCCAGATGTAGGACTGCACGGCGCGCTGGAACAGCAACTCGTTCTTGAGCTGGGCCACGCCTTCAAGGGTTGGATAACCGCCGGCGAAGGGCAGGTCCGCCAGTTGTTCATAGTGCGTGGCCGCCTGGGCGCCGAGGCTGACCGAAACGGCCAACGCCAGTGCGGTCAGCGTTTTGCTGGCTGCGTTCATCGTCGAAGTCCTTATCAATTGGTTTTCACCACGGCCGGCGGGGTCCAGTCGCCATCGAGGGCATCGGCCTGCGGCCAGTAGGCGCGGATGTACAGCGAGAATTCGGCGCCTTTGGGCGAGGGCAGCCAGTTGCTTTCCTTGTCCTTGCCCGGCGATTCGCTTTGAACATAGATAGTCAGCGAGCCGTCAGGGTTGGTTTGCAGGGATTTGTTCTTGGTGCCGATGGAGTAGCGCTTGAGGTCGTTGGGGGCGAAAAAGTGCTGTTCGTTGTACAGCGTCAGCGACCAGAAACCCTTGACCGGCGGCAGCTTGCCTTTGGCGAACGTGACGCTGTAGCCGTACTGGCCGTTGAGGTGCAGGCCGTTCTCATCCAGATCCTGGTAGAAGTATTTGGTCTCTTTCTGCTGGTTGACGAATATGTTCGAACGCGCCACGGCGGTCCGGGTGAAATAGTCGGTGCCGAACGCCGCGCCGTTGCTGACGGTGCTCCAGTGGTTGGGCAGTTGCAGGCCGTAGTTGCGGAACTGCAACAGCGGATCGATCACTTCGCTGTCGGCCTTTTTCGCCTCGTCGATCATTGCAGCGCGCAGTTGCGGGTCGGCCTTGGCGATGGCTGCGAGGGCGGCCATTTGTGCGTAGCGGGCTTCTTCGCCAGGCAATGGCTTGGCGTCCTTGAGCAGGGCCGGCAGTTCGTCGAAGAACTTCTCCGGGTCGACCCATTTGGTTTCGGCATTGCCTTCGGAAGCCTGGGCGGGGAATTTCGGTTGTTTGCTCCAGTCGCGTTTCTTGACCTTGCCGTCGTATTGCGACAGCGGGTACATGTCGATGCCTGCCAATGCCGGCTGCACGGCCTGGCGGTCGGCGGCGGTATCGTCCTGGAACACCCGCGGGATCACGAACCCGGTGTTGGTGCGCGCGCGGTACACCCGTTTGATGCCGGGCGGCACCTTGCCGTTCCAGTCCGGGCCGACCAGCAGGTAGAAACCTGGCTGGGTGTTATACATTTTGCCCAGTTCGGCGAAGCTGTCCGAACGCAGGTCCACCACCTGATACACCCAGAAGCGGCCGTCGAAGTCCGGCACTTGCAGCACCACCGGCTCAATGTCCAGGGCGATGCTGCCGGCACCGTACACCACGTCCTGGTTCGGACAGGCCACCAGCCGCTCGGCCGGGTCGATGTAGTCGCTGAGCATCGACAATCGGTTGATCGGCGCTATGGGCACGATGCCGCCCATCAAGCCGGGCTCGGGCAGGTTCTTGAACGCCTGGCGACGATTGAAGATATTGGCCATCGGCCAACCCCAGAAATACGCCTCGCGCGCCATCATGCGTACGTACGGTTCAGTTACCTTGGTGCCGGTAACAGGGCCTGAGACAGCGCTGGCGGCCGGGGCTGCAGCCGTGGCTTGCGCTGCGTAAACCGCAGTGCCCGACAGGGCAGCGGCTGTGAGCGTACTGGCGAGAGTCAGGGCGAAGAGGGCATGGCGCCGGGGCAAACTATTCATGAAGCGTCCTTACTTGTTGGCAGTCACCTGATGCAGGTGAGTCGCAGACAAGATAGCTCAATGTTTGCCCCGGCAATACCCGTAGGAGTCGGCTTGCCGGCGATGGACTCAGGTGCGCCGCGTTTATGCCGTTTACACGCGTTATCGTTGACGACCATCGCTGCGATGCGGCGACCCGACAAGCCAGCTCCTACAAAAGACCGCGTCAATCCCGGGAATCACCGACGACGCGACACCTGTAGGAGCCGGCTTGCTGGCGATGGACTCAAGGGCGGCGCGTTCATTCGGGTTATCCGCGTTATCGTTGACGACCATCGCCAGCAAGCCGGCTCCTACAAGGGACCACGTACCGTTCGAAACACGCGATACCCGTAGGAGCCGGCTTGCCGGCGATGGACTCAGGTGCGCCGCGTTTATCCTGTTTGCACGCGTTATCGTTGACGAACATCGCCAGCAAGGGATCGTGCCCACGTTGGTCAAAGATGATCGGCATCGATCACCGCCTTGGCGAACGCCTGGGGATCTTCCTGCGGCAGGTTGTGGCCGATGCCGCCGTTGATCAGGCGGAACTCGTATTTGCCGGTGAAGCGCTTGGCGTAATCCTCGGGGGCGGGGTGCGGCGCACCGTTGGCGTCGCCTTCCAGGGTGATGGTCGGCACGCTGATGGACGGCGCCATGGCCAGCTTCTGCTCCAGCGCTTCGTAGCGGCTTTCACCCTGGACCAGGCCCAGGCGCCAGCGGTAGTTGAACACGGTGATGTCGACATGGTCCGGATTCTCCAGCGCCTGGGCGCTGCGGTCGAAGGTGGCATCGTCGAACGCCCATTTTGGTGAGGCCAGTTGCCAGATCAATTTGGCGAAGTCGTGGGTGTTTTTCTCGTAACCGGCGCGACCACGGTCGGTGGCGAAGTAGAACTGATACCACCACTGCAATTCCGCCTTGGGTGGCAGCGGGTTCTTGCCGGCCGCCTGGTTGCCGATCAGGTAACCGCTGACCGAGACCAGCGCCTTGACCCGCTCCGGCCACAGCGCAGAGACGATGTCGGCCGAACGCGCACCCCAGTCATACCCCCCGAGCACCGCTTGCTTGATCTTCAACGCGTCCATGAAGTCGATGACATCACTGGCCAGCGCAGCCGGCTGGCCATTGCGCAGGGGCTTGTCGGAGAGGAAATGCGTATCGCCATAACCACGCGCATACGGCATCAGCACCCGATAGCCCTTGGCGGCCAGCAACGGCGCAACCTGGTCATAGCTGTGAATATCGTATGGCCAGCCGTGCAGCAGGATCACCACCGGCCCGTCGGCCGGGCCTGTTTCGGCGTACGCCACGTCCAGCAGGCCCGCGTTGACGTGCTTGAGCGCTCCGAAGGGCAAGGCCAGCGCTTGCGTGGACGCGGCGGGAGCCGCAACTGGCTGCACGGTGGCGGCCGCTTGCGCCTGGGCCGCGCCGAGCACGCCGAACAGGGTGAGCGCGAGAATCGAAGGGCCGGCCAGGTGGCGGCGGGTCTTGCCGGTGTTGCTGTTGCGCAGTGCCATCTTCATGGGTTGTCTCCATTACCAGCCATGGGTCAGGGGTGCGGTCTGTGCCCCTGCAAACCTTGCTTGCATTGAAACGCGGCAACGTATCCGGCCTGTGTCCAATCTCCCGCCGGATGAAAGTCTGTGTATCGAGAGGTTGCGCTGACACACTGTGATACACGGCGGATCGGCGCAGTCGATCGTGGAAGACTTGGCAACGGTCACCCGACAAGCGCAAACCTGAGCGCTGCCTGAGCCGGGGAAGCAACTACACTCGATGAGCCGGAGCCCAGGTAGCTGTTGGGCTGAACCTTCGAATGCCCCGCTGCAAAGGAGACGATGCTTTCATGGACAGCCCTGCCAAGCCGAAGAGTACGCTCAATCCGCCGGTTTTCTACACCAGCGCGATTCTCATTTTGCTGCTGGTGCTTTATGCCGTGGTGTTTCAAACCCAGGCCCAGTCGCAATTCGACGACATTCAGCGCTGGATCAACACCAACGCCAGCTGGTTCTACATTCTGTCGGTCGCCCTGATCCTGATCAGCGTGGTGTTCCTGGCCGTGAGTCGCTACGGCGACATCAAGCTGGGGCCGGATCACAGCGTGCCGGACTACCGCAACAGCAGTTGGTTCGCCATGTTGTTTTCCGCGGGCATGGGAATCGGCTTGATGTTCTTCGGCGTGGCTGAACCGGTCATGCACTTCACCTCGCCGCCAGTGGGTGAGGGCGGTACGGTCGCCGCTGCCCGTGAGGCGATGAAGATCACCTTCTTCCATTGGGGCCTGCACGCCTGGGCGATCTACGCCATGGTCGCGTTGATCCTGGCCTACTTCAGCTTTCGCAACGGCCTGCCGCTGACACTGCGTTCGGCGTTGTATCCGTTGATCGGCGAACGCATCTACGGTCCGATCGGCCATGCCGTGGATGTGTTCGCCATCCTCGGCACCGTGTTCGGTGTCGCGACGTCGCTGGGTTATGGCGTGTTGCAAATCAACAGCGGCTTCCATCATTTGTTCGGCCTGCCGGTGAACACCACGGTGCAAGTGATCCTGATCACGGCGACATGCGCGCTGGCCACCTTGTCGGTCGCCAGCGGCCTGGACAAGGGCATTCGCATCCTCTCGGAAATCAACCTCGGGCTGGCCGTGGTGCTGATGGTCTTCGTACTGCTGCTGGGGCCTACGGTCTTTCTGTTGCAGGCCTACGTGCAGAACACCGGCGCCTATCTGTCGGACATCGTCAACAAGACCTTCAATCTCTATGCCTACGAGCCCACCGACTGGATCGGCGGCTGGACGCTGCTGTATTGGGGCTGGTGGCTGTCCTGGTCGCCCTTTGTCGGGCTGTTCATCGCGCGCATCTCCCGCGGCCGGACCATCCGCGAGTTTGTTTGCGGCGTGCTGTTCGTGCCGGCCGGCTTCACCCTGCTGTGGATGACCATCTTCGGTGATTCGGCGATCCATATGGTGCTCAACGAAGGCGTCAAGGACTTGGCCAGCGTCATCGACCAGGACAGCTCACTGGCACTGTTCGCCTTCCTCGAGCACTTCCCGTTTTCCGGCGTGGTGTCGATGGTGGCCGTGCTGATGGTGGTGGTGTTCTTCGTCACTTCCGCCGATTCCGGCGCGCTGGTGGTGGATATGCTGGCATCCTCCGGGCATGACCACTCGCCGCTGTGGCAGCGTATTTTCTGGTCGGTGTGCATCGGCGTGGTAGCGATCGCGTTGCTGTTGGCCAACGGCCTGAAGGCACTGCAGACCGCGACGATCGCCAGTGCACTGCCATTCTCGATCATTCTGCTGGCATCCATCTGGGGCCTGTTCAAGGCGCTGAGCCTGGACGCCACGCGGCGCGGGCTGCGCACCCAGGCGTTGCCGGGCCAGCACCATGCGCGGCATCCCCATGGCGGCTGGCAACGGCGCCTGCGCAATATCGCCATGCTGCCCAGGCGCGCCCATGTCCGGCGCTTCATCGAAGAAGTGGTCAAGCCTGCCTGCGAGGAGGTTGCCGTCGAGCTGCGCAAGCAAGGCTATGAGGTCACGGTCAACGAGAACGCCGAGGGCAGTGTGGCGTTGGAAGTGAACCATGGCGGGGAGGGGCGCTTCCTCTACGAGGTGCGCCCGCGTGCCTTTACCACGCCGAGTTTTGTCATTCGCGATGGCGACGATGGCTCCGACGCGCGCAAATACTTCCGTGCCGAAGTGCACCTGCGCGAGGGCGGCCAGGACTATGACCTGATGGGCTGGAGCCGCGAGGACGTCATCGGCGATATCCTCGACCAGTACGAGCGTCACTTGCATTACTTGCATGTGGTGCGCTGAGACAGCGGTCGACAATGGAGTTGACTTGCGGGGCGCAAAACTTGCTTTATTGCGAATCTTGACGCGGATGGCTACGGACGATGTTTCTACTACGCAGTGGCGCAATCGAGGGCTACAGCACCCTGGTGTCGCAACTTGGCCAGAATCCGGTGAACCTGTTGCGTGACGCCGGCATGGTCGTGGCCCAGTTACGCCAACCCAACAGCTACCTGTCTTACGAGAAGACCGCCGACCTGCTCGATGAAACCGCGCGTCAATGCCAGGAGCCGCTGTTCGCACTGCGCCTGGCGTCGCGCCAGAACCTGTTGGCGATTGGCGACGTTGCCTTGTCCGGCAGCCGGCAGCCGACGGTGGGGGACGCGTTGAGCTTTGCCCGGCAATACCTGTACCTGCATGCCAGCGGGTTGCACCTGGAGATAGGCCAGCGGGGCGAGCGCGCCGAGGTTCGCTTGAGTTTTGACTTCAGCAATGACAGCGGTCTGCTGCAACTGAGCCAGCTCAGCGCGGCGCAACTGTTCAATGCCGTGAAGATCCTCGCCGGGGTCGACAGCCCGCAGATCCGCCTCCATCTGCAACAAGGCGCGGCGAAAAGCGCCCTGTGGCAGGCGGCAGGTGTCTACGGCAGGCTGCGTTTCGACAGCAGCTTCGATGGCATCAGTTTTCCGCTGGAGTTTCTCAAGCGTTCGCCGCAAGCCAATGAAGAACTGATGCGCGAACACCTGCTGCATCGCATGCAACTGCTCAAGCACCAGTACCCGGACAACCTCAAGGCGCAAGTCTGCCATCTGATCGGCGGCCTCCTGCACACGGGCGAGTGCAGCATCGAGGCGGTCAGCAACTCACTGGACCTGCAACCGCGGGTCCTGCAAAAACGCCTGCAGGCCGAAGGCAGCCGTTTCAGTCAGTTGCTGCAGGAAACCCGCCTGGAAATCGCCAAGCAAAACCTGCTGCGGGACAAAACCAGCATCACCGATCTGGCGTTGAACCTGGGTTATGCCGATGTCTCGGTGTTCAGTCGGCATTTCAAGCAGTGGACCGGGTTTTCTCCGAGAAACTGGCGGGGCCAACATACGTCAGAAGACTGATCATTGGGCGGTCACCCGGCGTGGTGCGTCGGGGCGCAGGTGCAGGGCGATTTCCAGTGGCGCCCACCCAACCCTGTAGGAACGAGCCTGCTCGCGATGGTCGTTAACGATAACGCGTGCAAACTGGAAAAACACGGCGCTCTTGAGTCCATCGCCAGCAAGCCGGCTCCTACAGGTATTGCGCCTTTGCCCGGGTTACCCGGCGCGCTGAATGTGATCAGCCGCCTTTTCGCCGATCATGATCGCCAGCGCATTGGTATTGCTGGAGCACAGGCTCGGTGCGATGGAGTTGTCGGCGATCCGCAGGCCATCGATCCCGTGTACGCGCAGTTGGTTGTCCACCACCGCCATGGCGTCCGTACCCATTTTGCAGGTGCCTACCGGATGCAGCGCAGCGTGGGCGTGCTGGCGTACGAATCGTCGATAGTCATCTGGTGTGCGCAAAGGTTCCGCGGGCATGTGCTCGCGCTGAATGTGGCCGGCCAATGCGGCCTGGGACATGATGTGCCGACCAAACTCGGTGGCCTGCGCCATGCACTCCAGGTCGAACGGGTCGGCCAGGTAATTGGGCTCGATGCGGGGCAAGTCCATGGGGTCTGCGCTGTGCAGTTGCAGGAAGCCGCTGGAACGGGGGCGGGTCTGGCACACGTTCAAGGTGCAGCCGTTGCCACCGGGGACGGAACCTACACCGTCCTCGACGCCGGCCCCGGCCATGAAACAGTACTGGGCGTCCGCACGGTTCTCGGCCAGGGAAGTCCGCCAGAAGGCGCCACCTTCGACCACGTTGGAGGTCACCGGGCCTTGTCGGAACAAGGCGTACTGCAAGCCGGCGGCGATCTTCCAGTGCGGCTTCTTGTACTTGTCGTAGCTCAGGGGGCGACGCAGTTCATTGATCAGCGATACCTCGATATGATCCTGCAAATTCTGTCCGACCCCCGGCAGGTCATGGATGACCCTGATGCCTTTGTCGTGCAGGTGAGCGGCCGGACCAATGCCCGACAGCATCAACAGTTTTGGCGTGTTGATCGCTCCGGCGCTGACAATCACTTCGCAATCGGCCCGCAGCACCTGGCGACGGTTCTTCTCGAGGTATTCAACGCCAATGGCGCGACCGTTCTCGACAAGGATGCGCAACACCCGGCAATCGGTCTTGACCGTCAGGTTGGGGCGCCGCCGTGCGGGTTTCAGATAGGCCACCGAGGTGCTCGATCGCAGGCCGTTGCTGGCGTTGATCTGATACAGCC
Organism: Pseudomonas sp. S2_H10; assembly: GCF_054668285.1. Taxonomy (NCBI): domain Bacteria; kingdom Pseudomonadati; phylum Pseudomonadota; class Gammaproteobacteria; order Pseudomonadales; family Pseudomonadaceae; genus Pseudomonas; species Pseudomonas sp. S2_H10. Next base: position 460,278 of record NZ_CP162754.1, on the reverse strand, counting down.
CGCAACCGTCCTGCACCCCGGAGTTGAAATCGGCGTTATAGGCCAGCCCAGCCTGCTGGCAGGCTTGTAGCCAGAGCTTGGTCAAGGGATGGGTAAAACGTTGATCGCAGACGCCGAGCGGGCCGCCGGTGCCATGGGCGTCGTTGCTGAAACGGTCATTGCTTTCGCATTTCCTGAAGAACGGCAGGACGTCCTTGTAGGCCCAGCCCCTGGCACCGCCCTCGGCCCAACTGTCGTAGTCGGCAGGTTGCCCGCGCAAGTACACCATGGCGTTGACGGAACTGCCGCCGCCGAGTACCCGGGCCTGCACCATGGTCGGATTCGGCGTGCCGATATAGCCGGCCGGTGGCTCCCAGGGGTAGCGTTCCACCAGGTTGCCCTGGCTGGTTTTATAGAAGCCCACCGGCAGATGAATGAACGGGTGGGTGTCTCTCGGCCCTTCTTCCAGCAGCACGACCGACGCCTGTTTGTCTTCGCTCAGGCGCGAGGCGATGACGCACCCGGCTGACCCACCCCCGACCACGATATATTGGACCATTGTTGTTCACCGTTCAGGTCAAAAAAAACGCCGGATCAGACTCTTGGTGAAGAGGTGATCCAGCGTTGGCGCTAATCGCAGACCCTGCGCGAAATGCCGCAGGGCTTGTCGTTCAAACGAAAGCTGTTCAGACGGGTATCACCACGAAGCTGTCCGGTTTGCAGGTCAGGGCGACATCCGCACCGGGCGGCAGTGTGAGGCTGCCGGGGGTAGGCAGCTGCTGGCACTTGAGGTCGAGGGTTCCGCCGGCTACGGCGACGCGGTAAATCACCCGATTGCCGATGAACGACGTGTCTTTGACTTTCCCGGCAAAGGCCCCGTTGGCCAGCGGTTTGCCCAGGGCAGGCTCGAGGCCGATGGTTTCCGGACGGATCGACACATTGACCGGCCCGGCACCGAGGGTGTTCTTGGCCGTGTGTGCGTAGCGTCCGAACGGAAGCTCGACATAACCGCTGCTGGCATCGGCCGGCCCATAGGTGCCGTTGACGATATTGGTGTCGCCGAAAAATTTGGCGGCGAACAAGGTGCGCGGCGACCAGTACATCTCCTGTGGCCCACCGATCTGCTCGATGCCGCCTTTGTTCAACAGCACCACCCGGTCGGAGAGGATCATCGCTTCGTCCTGGTCATGGGTGACGTAGACGAAAGTGGTCGAGGTCTCTTCGTGGATCCTTTTGATCTCGTTGAGCATGTGGTGGCGGATCTTCAGGTCCAGGGCCGCCAAGGGTTCGTCGAGCAACAGCACGGCGGGGCGGTTGACCAGCGCCCGGGCCAGGGCGACCCGCTGCGCCTGGCCGCCACTGAGCTCGGAGATCCAGCGATTCTTGAAGCTTTCCAGTTGCACCAGCTCCAGCGCCTTGGTCACTTCACGCTTGATTTCGTCCCGAGGTTTCTTTTTCAGGCGCAGCCCGAACGCCACGTTGTCGAAGACATCGAGATGCGGAAACAGCGCGTACTTCTGAAACACCATGTTGACGGGGCGATGTTCCGGCGCCAGCGCGGTGGAGTCCTTGCCGTCGATCACGACCTTGCCGGTGGTCGGTTCCTCGAAGCCCGCGATGATGCGCATCAGTGTGGTTTTGCCGCAGCCGCTGGGGCCGAGCAGGGTCAGGATTTCGTTGCGCTTTACGGTCAGGTCGACTTTGCCCAGGGCAGTCAGATTGCCGTAGCTCTTGGATATTCCGGTCAGTTCGATACTGTTGGTCATGGCGATTACTCTGCAGTTTCAGCACGTTCAAGTTCGAGACGACGACGGCGCAGGGTCATGACCAGGCCGGCAATGACAATGATGGCAATGGTCACGACCAGCATGAACACCGAGGCGGCATTGATGGTTGGGCTGACGGCGCGGCGCATCATCGAAAGAATCATGAGTGGCAACGTGGTGTCGCTGCCGGTGACGAACACGGTGATCAGGAACTCGTCCAGGGAGAGGGCGATCGCCAGGATCGCGGCACCGGCAATCGTCGGGCCGATGATCGGCAGCGTCACCAGCCAGAACGCCTTGAGCGGCGACGCGCCGAGGTCACGTGCGGCTTCTTCGAACGACAGATCGAAGTATTCCAGGCGAGAACGCACGGACTCGACGAAGAACGGGAAGGTGAACAAGGTATGGCCGATGATCACCGTCAACAGAGAGCGCGGAAGGCCGATCAACGAGAAGAAAATCACCAGCGCGATCCCCAGGAACAGACCGGGCAGGGCGATCGGAGCGAAGTTCATGAAGGCGAAGATGGATTTGATCCGGCCCTTCATGCGCATCAGCGCCAGGGCCGAGAACGTTCCCAGCACGGTGGTCAGGATGGCCGAGCCCGCGGCGACGATGGCACTGTTGGTCAATGCCGTCATGAAGTCCGGGCTGCTGAACAGCGCTTCGTACCATTGGGTCGAAAAGCCTTCGAAGGGGAACGACAGCGAGGCCGACGAATGAAAGCTGAACAGCGCGATGATCGCGATGGGCGCATAAAGAAACAGCATGTAGACGTAAGTGAAGAGCCTGATCATGGCGAGTTACCTTTTTTATGGGCGGTCATCAGTCGTGGTAACGCTTGCCGGGTGCCAGGTTTGCAGCCCGCAACACACCCAGCAGCAACGCATAGACCAGCATGAAAACCAGCAGCAGCAAGTAGGCCATCGCAGCACCCAGTGGCCAGTTGCCGACCGAGCGAAACTGGTTGGCGATCACCAGGCCCGTGGTCATCGCGTCACGGCCGCCCAAAAGCTGGGGAGTGACGTAGTCACTGGCGGCAAGCACGAAGGTGAACATGAACGAGCTGACGATGCTCTTGTGCGCCATCGGCATGATCACCCGCCACAGGATGGTGGCGCCGCCGGCACCCAGGTCCGCGGCGGCTTCGAGGTAGTCCCGCTTGATGTCGCGCAAGCCCGACACCAACAGCAGCAGGGTGAAGGGCAGCATGATGTGCACCAGGGTCAACACCACTGAAAACTTGCTGAAGACCAGCCATTCCAGTGGCTGGTCGATCAGGCCCAGGTGCATCAGGGTGGAATTGATCACGCCGTTGGTGCCCAGGATCGAGCGCCAGGCGTAGACCCGCACCAGGTAGCTGGAGAACCAGGAAACCAGGGCCAGGTACAGCACGGCATTGGAGCGCGTGCGGTAGACAATGTAGTAGGCGACCGGGGCACTGATGACCGTCGACAGCACCGCGGTCCAGAAGCCATTCTGCAGGGCGATCCAGAGCGAGTCGTAGAACCCGGTGGCACTCAAGGCCTTGGCGTAGTTGGCCAGGGTTGCCGCAGGTTCCATGCTGAAGGTCTTGGCGGTCCAGAAACTCGCGACCAGCAGCAATAGCGACGGAATGAGGAAGAACACCACCAGGAAGAACAGGGGCGGTGATGCCAGTAGATAGCCGCTGAGTGTTTTCTTGTCGATTTTCACGTGTTTGCCAGCCTTTGAATCCCTGTCATCGAGGAGGATGGGCTCGCTGTTGTTGACTACGTTCATGATGATTGTGCCTTTGCTTTTTGTTTCGATAACGAGGGCGCCTTGCCGGGCGCCCTCTCAGGCCGTTGTTTCACCCGGGCGGTTAGCCGGGGCCGCTAGAACGAGCCTTTGAAGTTCGCCCACTGATCGATCCATTCGGCATAGGTCACGTACTTGTCGGAGCTCAGGGGCGGCTGGCCGTAGAGCTTCGACTTCTCGAAAAAGCTGTCCAGGTTCGCGTAGTCGAACGTTGTCCTGAGTTCTTCGGGGAGCAGCGGCACCGCCTTGCTGTTGACCACGCCGGAGAACATGGTGGTGGCCATTTTTGCCTGCGTATCGGCCTCGAGCGTCTTGTTGATGAACTCCAGCGCGAGGGGTATGTCCTTGGCGGTCTTGGGGATGAACAGGGCATCGCACCAGAGGGCCGCACCTTCCTTGGGCACCGATAGCTCTGTGACTATGCCGCGCTTTTTGGTCTCGCTGGGGGTGTTGGCCGACGCGGAGAACACCGCGTCGACTTCGCCCGACACCAACAGCGAAACCGCATCGCCCGAGGAGGCCGCAAAGACTCGGCATTGATCACGATAGGGTTTGAGTTTTTCGAAGGCGTCGTCGAATTCGGCGCGGGTCAGGTTGGGGAACTTGTCGCCGTAGCCGGCAATGATCGCGATCAGTGACCAGTTGGAAGTCCCGTCATCGACAAAGGTCAGCCGGCCCTTCAGTTTCGGGTCGAGCAGGTCTTTGTACTCGCCGGGTTTGTTCATTTTCTTGGGGTTGTAGACGATCGTGTTCATGCCCCACAACAGCGGGATGCCCCATTGCTTGCCATCCCAGTACCAGCGGCTGCCTTTATAGAACAGCGGCACGGTGTTTTCTGCGGAGTAGTTGGGGATCTGCGAAGTGTCGATCGCCTTGAGCAGGCCCATCTGCTGATAGATGGTCTCGTAGCCCAGCGCGTACATGGTCAGGTCAAGCTGCACGGGATCGGAACCGGCCAGCCGCGCGGTGATGTCGTCCTGGTTGCTGGCATAGCTGGAGCGCACGGTGATGCCACGCTGTTTGCGCCACTCGGCCAGCTCCGCATCACCGGTTTCACCTTCCCAGCCAAGAATCTCCAGGTGACCGGAGGAGGCGGCAAATGCACTTGGCACGAACGAAGCAATGTACAACCCTGCGGCAGACGCGGCAGCCCCCAGCATGAACGAGCGCCGGTTCAGGCTGATCGAATCCAGGTTGATGCCGGTTGATCCATAACCCGACTCTGTTTCTTTTTTCATTTTGAGTTCCTGCCTAGGGTGGTTGTTTGCTAACGGTTAACGACTTGCAATGGCGTGCGCTCGGCGGGTTTCGCCGGGCATGTCCTTATGCATGCAGTCAGGTAAATCGGCAGAGTTATGGCCAGCGATGTTTCCATGCGGCTGGGGAGGTTGTGGCGCTGTGCTGCCTGGTAGAGAGAGCATTGCGCAGGTGGCCTCCACTGGTCCGATCGACTCTTCCTTGGCTGGGTGCGCGCCGTGTTCTTCAGGTAGCAGGGTGAAGGCTTCACGTGGCGCGCCCAGCGCTTGATAGGCTCGGCTTGTTGTTTTCATGGATCGAGTATTGGCCTGGCGGGCAGGGCACTCAATTTCGCAGCACCTTTAAAAGCGACGCACTCTGACGCATCAAAGTGACCTAATCGGCGCAGCAGTCTCCTGATAACGATAGTCCCGCTTGAGCGGGGGACGGGTGGTGTTCACGTGCGTCAACGTGCGTCTCTTTTGCAGGGGGTGCGAAATTGAGCCGTGTTTGTTCCAGGCGAATACTCAGATGACGGTCTTGAGACGCAGCAACGTGCATCCGCACGGGCGCCGGCGTCTATTCGATGGGAGTTTTTCTGTGAAGCTCACGGGTGGTCAGATTGTTGCGAAGGCGCTGAAAGCGAACGGTGTCGATTATGTTGCCGGCATGCCGGGTGAAGGCTCATGGGCCCTGGTCGAAGCATTGCTGAGGACAGGCTCCGACATCCCTTTCATTCATGTCATACAGGAGCAAAGCGCAGTCCACCTGGCCGACGGCTATTTTCGCGCCTGCGGTCGACCGATGGCGATTCTTCTGCCGGCGCCACTGGGCCTTTCGAAAGCCTTGGGCGCGATCGCCGTGGCGTTGGCGGATGCCTCGGCGATGCTGGTGATCACGGCCGGCGATGCTGAACGCGGTGTTGATTCGCCTGGGTTCACAGCCACCGGCATCAGCAAAGAGCATGTGCGGGTTGCGTCGATTGAACAGTTGGCGCAGGCCCTGCGCCAGGCCTTCGATACGATGTTCAGCGGTCGCGTCGGCCCGGTCAGCCTGGATATCCCGGCGGCGGTCCAAGGCGCCTCGGTTGACGCCAGTTTGTCACCCGCCACCTTGCGGGCCAACAACGCCGGCGACATCCCGCCGCTGATGGCGCTCAGGCCTCTGGCGCAACTGAGTTCGGTGCTGGAAGGGGATGCGCTATTGATGGTCGGGACGCAGAGTCTCCAGGAGACCGTCAGTGAGCTGTTCCCGGATTATCAACACCGAGGCCATTTCTGCACCACTGGCGCCGGTGCCCTGGGTTGGGCGGTTCCAGCGGCCATTGGCGCGAAGCTCGCCATGCCGGCACGCCAAGTGGTGTGTGCCGTCAGTGACGGGGACTTTCTACAGTCGATGCAGGAGCTGGCGGTGTGCGTGATGCACAGTCTTCCCGTGGTGTTCCTGGTGTTCAACAACAGCGGGCCTGAGTCGTTGAGCGATGTGCAGGTTTCGCTCGCCGGGCAACATCGGGCCGGGGAATTCAGTTTGCCGGACGGCAAACCTTACTCGCCTGACTTCGCAGGCATCGCCAGAAACTTTGGTCTGGAGGCGTGGCGAGTCGAACATGCTTCGCAACTCAATCCGGCCTTCATCAAGGCGCTGAACAGCAAAGGGCCTTCGTTGGTCGAGATCATTACTGCGCGCAGTTCGCGTACGTCTCAATCCTGACCGCCCCAGACGATAGTGGCGTTATCGCCCGTCATGTATTCGCGCACTTCCAGCGGTAACGACTGATCGCTGGGAAGCACCGCGGTTGCGTTGCGCAGGTGATGTTTGCGGATCTTGCCTTTGTCCACCAGCCCCAACGCCATGCGCGTCGAGAAGGGCTGGCGAAAAGACGATGACGCCACACCGGTGACCAATCCATAGAGAAACCGGATCGGCCGGCGATGCTGCGGCGTGAGAATCGAAAAGGTCATTTCGTTACGCTGCTTGCCCTCGAAATCGACCATGAACAGGCGATCGCCGAGCAGCAGGCAGAAACCGTGATAAGTGAACGAATAGCCGATCTTTCCACTGCCATCGAGCAAGGGAAAGCGTTCTACGGTGACGTACTGGACCATCGAGTCGGCCCGATACAGGCAGGTGACCGAACGCAGGATGCGGCCTTTATAGATAGATGAGTTGTGGTACCGGTAATAGACACCCAGATAATCCTCGAGCAGATCCGCCGACTGCTTCGCCAGGGGCAGGAAATGATTGAATTGCGCCGAGGCCCGCAAGTCTGTCGGCAGTTCGTTTTCGTAGCCTTCATAGAACTTCTTGAACTCGGCGGGCGGCCGGAAAAGGTCTTCGGCCTCCATCATGAAATACCGGCCGATCTTCTGCAGGATTTTCTGCGAGGGGACGTGCTGGCCCACCAGGTATTTGTTGAACTGCTGGCGATTGACATCAACTTTGCGGCACATGTCCGCCACCGAGCGACAAGACTCCACCAGCGTACTCAGGTTCTTTTGCACGTTGGCTTGCAAGTCGCTGCGAACCTGTTGTCGCTCAGGGTGCGAGGTGGCGGCAGTTAGCGACATGGGCGACGAATCTCCTCGGCTGGGCATTTTTTTCTCGATATAGGCCAGGGTGTAAGAGCGGAAGGTTATATAGGTTATAAATCAGTTATCGAAATAACCGCCTGTATAACTTGGTGCCCACTTAAACAATTGAATTTTCAATAGTTAATCAAGCATGTTCCATGCCCGCTCAGAGTATTTAAGTTCAATCCGCCAATATCAGTCAATGCGTCAGTTTGTAAGCGCTCAGGGTGCTCACCATTGAGTCGACGCAAGCCCCGCAGTAACACTTCGCCCGGCCGTCGGTAACAGATATCCGTGCCATGGCCGAGTGCTTCAGTCCGCGTCATCTATCGACGGTGTGCGAAATGGTGCAAAGAAAGTTCGCCAACGATACTTCAAGGCTTAACGATGGGAGTCTCAGACGATGGCAAGGTTGACCGGCGACATTCCAGGACAAAGGCGAATCAAGGTAGGCATGGTTGGCGGCGGGCAGGGCGCTTACTTCGCCAGTTATCACCGGGCGGCCATGCGTCTTTGCAATCGCTTCGACATTGTCGCCGGTGCCTTTTCTTCGGATGCCGACAAGTGCCGGGAGGCGGGCGCGGCGCTTGGCCTTCAACCAGAGCGCATCTACCTGTCGTTCGAGGACATGGCCGCTGCCGAGTCGCGTCGATCCGACCCCATAGAGGCGGTCGTCATCGTGACACCCAATCACCTGCACTTTGAACCTTGCCGGTTGTTTCTGCGGGCGGGCATTCCGGTCATTTGCGACAAACCGCTGGTCAACAGCCCACAGGAAGCCATCGAGTTGGCGAGCATTGCCGATCAGCACGATACGTTCTTCGCGCTGACCTACACCTATCAGGGCTATCCCATGGTCAGGGATGCCCGCAGTCGCATTCAGACCGGGGAGCTTGGCGACATTCGCTTCATGTATGTCGAATATCTGCTGGAGTGGTTGGCGCCGGGTGTCTCGACGCTGAATAAAAGCCTGGCCTGGCGCGGTGATCCGCACAAGGCCGGCCCCACCGGTGTCGTGGGGGACATCGGCACCCATGCCTTCAACATGCTTGAGTTCCTGGGCGGGCGCCGTTGCACCAGCCTGAATGCCAAGTTGACCACGGTCGTACCCGGCTGGGGGCTGGACGACACCTGTGTGGTGCAGCTGGAGTTCGAAGGCGGGGTGGACGGTCTGCTGTGGGCCAGTTTCGCGGCGCCCGGCCATCGTAATGGCCTGCGCTTCAAGATCATCGGCAGCCAGGCTTCGCTCGAATGGTGCCAGGAGTCCCCGGAAACACTGCGCTTTACTCCCGTCGACGGTGCAGAGCGCATCTACCGCCGAGGCCAGAGTGACAACGCCGCCCAGACACTGAACTTCACCAGCTTGCCCGCCGGCAACACCGAAGGTTATCTGGAGGCGCTCGCCGTTCTCTACGCCGATTTCGCCGAGGCACTCGATGCCGGCACAGGCTGGCGCAGCGCAACCGGCATTGCGTTACCCGACATCCATGAGGGCGTGCGCGGCGTCGGCCTGTCCCAGGCGTGCGTCGAGTCCAGCCGACGGCGTGCCTGGGTGCCTTTTCCCTCCAGCTGACACGCGCACGCTCTCAGTGCTCAACACTACGCAACCAAGGAAAATCGATGTCTAGCGAACTCTACAGAGCGGCATATTCGGTACTGCTTCCCGCGTTCGGGGATTTGCACCTGGACGAAAACCTCCGTCGTTATCTGAGCCGCGGGGGCGTTTCCCTGTTGCTGGGGGAGACACGGGACGAGTACGTGGGCAGAGCCATGAGCGCGGCGCGAAAGGGCGCGGAAACCCAGGCGGACTTCGTCAACATCGCCCGGCAAGCGGCCTCGTTGGCGGGGTCGCCAGTATTGATTGCAGTTGACCAGGAACTCGCCGGCATCGAACGCCTTCATCAATTGGTTCCTGCCGTCGCTTCGAGAGAGCAGCTCAAGGCGCTGGGCGCGCAGGCCATCGAAGATCGATGCTTCGAGATGGCCCGGGCGGCACGCAGCCTGGGCGTCAATCTGTTCCTCGCGCCGATTGTCGACGTGGTCACCGGCGCCAACCCATGGCTGCTCAACCGGCACCTGGGCGCCGACCCGCTCGAGGTCAGCCGGGTTTGCTGTGCCTTTATCCGCGGGGTACAACGGGCGGGCGTGATTGCCACGGCCAAACACTTCCCGGGCCATTACATCACTGAAGAGGATCCGGCGATTGCCCCGGCCACGGTTCCCGGGCCAGCGCATTTGCTGCACGACAACCTTGAGGTCTTCAAGCAAGTCATCGCCACCGGCGTCAAGGCGGTGATGCCGGGGCCAGCGGTGTTCCCGGCGCTCGACCCCGAGCATTCGGCATCCACCTCGCCGACCGTGATCGGCCTGCTGCGTGACACCCTTGGTTTCGACGGCTTGATCATTTCCGATGACCTCGATGCGGTGTCCATCCTGCGCGGAAACTCCATCATGGATACCGCCGTTGCGTCACTGTCGGCTGGCGCACACCTGTTGCTGGTGTCCAGTGAGTCGGGTCTGGATGCCATCGCCGAAGCCATTGTCGCGGCCGTCGATGCGGGGGTTCTGGACCGCCAGGTCCTGTTGGCTGCCGCGTCCAAGGTACGGGCGTTGGCCAATGCCACGCACGACCTGACGCGGTAACTGCGTCAGTTCGCGCCTTATTTAGCGTGGCTGCGAAATCTCTACCTGAATCCGATCGCTCTACAATGAATAACAACGGGAGGAGCGTCATATGCAAACCCAAAACAATATCCTGGCCCTGCATTCCACAGTTGCAAAGCACTCGACCCTGGCGATGGACATCGACATCAAAAAGGCCGCGGGTTTCGATGCGCTGGAGATCAACAGCGCAAAACTGGAAGCCTGGCTGCAGGCCGGTTACACCGAAGCGGAACTGAAAGAGCTGCTCAAGGACGTGCCTGTCACAGGCATTGGTTACCTGAGGGATATCGAGCGCCAGGGTGCCGAACGCGATGACTTGCTCAAAGAGGCCGAGCGACTCTTCCAGCTGGCCAACCTGGCCGGCGCCAAAGGTGTGCAAGTGCTCACCGGGCCCATCAATGTCCAGGCCGTGATCGATTTCCAGCAGCACGGCAAGAGCAAGCATTACTCGGGCTTGCTGGGTCTTGATGAAGCGACCCAGTATGACTTGACCGCCAAAAACCTTACCTTGCTGGCTGATCTGGCCAAGCAGTATGACGTCCTTCTTTATCTTGAAGCGCTGTCCTGGACGCCACTGAACAGCCTGGACCACCAACTTCAGCTGATTGATCGCAGCGGGCGCGATAACGTCAAGATGGTCATCGACTACTGGCATTGCTTTACCTCAGGCGTGAAGCCGCAAGACATTGCCAGGATGAACAAAGACCTGATCTACGGCGTGCACGTATGTGACTCGCTGCCGTATGAAGGCGGTATCGCCAACGAAGAAATCCTCAGGGATGTGCCGACGGGCAGCGGGGTCCTGGACCTTGTCGAGTGGACGGCCGCGGTGAAGGCCACCGGGTACGAGGGCTGGTGGAGTTGCGAGTTGTTTTGCAAGAAGCAGCAACAACAGAACAGTTACGAAGTTGCCAAAGAGTTGAAGTCACTGTTGACCCGGCTTGTGGGTCGATAACCAGTTTTTCGACAACAACCAAAAAGTACTTTTTCAAGTTTGATTTCGGCCTGCCCGTTAGTGCGCAGGCGCAAGTCAAGGCTTGTCACTCTCTATTGGCTGCCACCGCTCCCGGCAGCCTTGTTCTCCATACTAAAAAGATCTGAGGTCGTAATGGTGGATTTCATCGTAATCGGAGGCGGATCGACAGGTTGCACCGTGGCTTCGAGACTGAGCGAAGACGCGACGGCATCCGTCGTCCTTTTCGAAGAGGGGCCGCGCGATCGCAACCCCTATATCCATATTCCCGGCGCCTACTACAAGACGGCGCAAGGCCCGCTGCTCAAACGCTATGCCTGGGAGCCTACCGAAGATCAACGCCGCACCGAGACGCCGACGATGGTCCAGGCCAGCGTGCTGGGGGGCGGAAGTTCGGTCAATGCGATGATCTACATCCGCGGTGTCCCGGCCGACTACGACGGCTGGGCCGAGCAGGGCGCCGCCGGCTGGTCTTACAAGGACGTATTGCCGTACTTCAAAAAAGCCGAAGACAACGAGCGCTTCTGCAATGAAGCCCATGGTGTTGGCGGGCCGCTGGGTGTTTCCGATCCGATCAATATCCATCCGCTGACCAAAGTGTGGCTTCGCGCTTGCCAGCAATACGGCCTGCCGTACAACGAGGATTTCAATTCGGGCCAGCCTGAAGGTTGCGGGCTGTATCAGATCACCGCCAAAAACGGCTTTCGCAGCAGTGCGGCAGTGGCCTACCTGAAACCCGCCAAATCGCGCAAGAACCTCACCGTAAAGACCGGGTGTCGGGTCATCCGTATCCTGACCCAAGGCAGCAAAGCCATTGGCGTTGAATACATCGAGAAGGGCGTGCGTCATGTAATGCATGCCGACAAGGAGATCATTCTGTCGTCCGGCGCCATCAACTCACCGCGTTTGTTGATGTTGTCCGGTATCGGACCCGCCGCGCAGTTGGATAAACATGGCATCAAGGTGGTCAGCGACTTGCCCGGTGTCGGTCAGAACCTTCAGGACCATATTGAAGTGTCGCTGGTGTATGAACTGACCGGGCCGCATAGCTACGACAAGTACAAAAAGCCCCTTTGGAAAATGATGGCCGGTTTGCAATACGCCTTGTTCAGACAAGGCCCGGCGGCGTCCAACCTCATTGAAGGCGGCGCTTTCTGGTGGGGCGACAAGGCAGCGGCCCATCCGGATATCCAATACTTCATGGTCGTCGGTGCCGGCATAGAAGAGGGCGTCGATTCAGTTCCCGGGGGCAATGGCTGCACGCTGAACCTGGGGCAGATACGTCCAAGGTCCAGAGGCCATGTGGAACTCTATTCAGCCGACCCGATGTCACCGCCGCGGATCGTGCCCAACTATTTCTCCGACCCTTACGATATTGAAAGTCTGGTGGATGGTTGCCTGGTGGGTGAGCAAATCATGTCCCAGGCGGCCTTCAACCCTTTCATCGCCAGGCGGCATGTGCCGGACGGGGCGGTCCGGACCCGGGAAGAAATGAAAAAATTCTGCCACGAGCACGCGCACGCCGCGCTGCACCCCTCCGGCACGTGCCGCATGGGGGTGGATGAGCTTTCGGTGGTCGGCCCGGATCTGCGCGTGCACGGAATGGAGGGGCTGCGCGTTGCCGACGCATCGGTCATGCCCACGCTGATCTCGGGGAACCCTAACTCGGTGTGCATCATGATCGGCGAGAAGGCTGCGGACATGATCAGAAGCGGGCACTGATCCGGCACTCGGGATAGCGCGGCAGTCACGGGGTAACCCTTGACTGCCGTGCCTGCTGGCGGTCAGCAGGGACTACGGTTCCATCGCCGGCAAGCCGGCTCCTACAGATATTGCGCGGTCCTTGTAGAAGCTGGCTTGCCAGCGATGGTCGTTAACGATAACGCGTGTAAACCGGATGAACGCGGCGCACTTGAGTCCATCGCCGGCAAGCCGGCTCCTACAGGTATTGCACGGCCCCTTGTAGGAGCGAGCCTGTAGTGGTCAAATGTTTTTGGACCATGATGTAGGAGCGTCGACTTTAGGAATCATCATGGGATATCGGGTTGTTACATCTGAGGAAAAAGCGGAGGCGATCCGTTTGGTTGTGGAAATGGATTACTCCATACCTAAAGCCTGTGAAACTACCGGTGTTGGCGCTACAGCCCTGCGCCGCTGGGTTTCGCGTTGGCGGCGAGAGCAGGAAGGGATGGTGCAACCTCCTCGACTGCAGGATCAGGAACTGATCGAGTCGCTTCAGGCGAAATTGGCGCTACTCGAAGCTGAGAACCAAGTGCTAAAAAAGCAATTGCCCTCTCATCTAAAGGTTCTGTTTGGTCGAACCAAGTGATTGATGGCGTTAGAGGCGCGATGTCGATTAGGCGTATGTGCGCCGTGTTCGGTCTGGCCCGCAGCAGCTATTACGTGAAGCGCAAACCCGAACTGTTGCTACCTGCGCAGCGATGGCTGGGGCGCAAACTCCGTGCATTGCATAAGGAGCATCGCAAAGCGTTAGGTACTCGCGGGCTATCCAAGGAATTAAGAAAAGAAGGCATTTTCATTGGCCGCTATCGAATGCGCACCTTGATCAAGACCTTCGGTTTGCACCGGCGTAGGCCTCGCTACGCCCATTATCGCCGTGCGACGAAGCCGGCAGTCGCTGCACCGAACATACTTGATCGTCGTTTCAATCCGGTCCGGCCTGACACGCTTTGGGCAGGCGACATCACTTACATCAAGGTGGGGAGCGGCTGGTTGTATCTGGCCGTGGTGATGGACCTGTTTTCACGCAGGATCGTGGGGTGGGCTTGTTCGCGAACCGCTGATACTGAGCTGTCTATGAAAGCACTTAAGCTGGCAGTGGCGTTACGCCGTCCGATGCCTGAGTTGCTATTTCACTCCGACCAGGGCTGCCAATACACCGCTGATCGATTTGTTGCATGTCTGGCAGAAAACCGGATCGTTCAGAGCATGAGTCGTCGAGGCAACTGCTGGGATAACGCGGTGGTTGAGCGCTATTTCAGGACGTTGAAGCACGATTGGATGCCAGAAAACGGCTACCAAAATCATTTCGAAGCGGAGAAGGATGTGATGGGCTTCATCTCACATTACAACCATCGCCGTTGCCATTCCGCTTCAAACCACCTGCCGCCTGCGCTATTTGAGCAGCAAGCGGCTTAATGCTCCTACAGAGCGGTTCAAAAAAACTGAACCACTACAGCCTGCTCGCGATGTTCGTTAACGATAACGCGTGTAAACCGGATGAACGCGGCGCTCTTGAGTCCATCGCCAGCAAGCCGGCTCCTACAGATATTGCGCAGTCCTTGTAGGAAAGAGCCTGCTCGCGATGGTCGTTAACGATAACGCGTGTAATCCGGATGAGCGGCAACACTTCCACCACCAGGCCAGTCATCGAGGCAATCGTCAGGCCGGCATTGAGCCGGAACAGCTTTGGACGTCGCAGTTCGGCGTTTTACTCGGACATCGAGGGCATGCCTTCTTCATTTTCATCATCGAAAATGGTGGCGGCAGCACCCACCGAGCGTCGCAGCGAGCCCAAACGCTGACGCTCCCGAATGCCTGAGAAGTAAGCCTGTACCATGACTCAAGCGATGGATTGGCGAAGTTGCTCGATGATCCGGCGGGCGCGATTGGCGCCGACATCGACGTGTATGTCGATCATTGGGCGCACACCGAACCGGCACATGTTCTGGTACTGGGCTTCAATCACTTCCTTGTCTTCATCGAAGGTCAGGATGGTTTGCTCCACGACCTTGGCCTTGATGGTTTCTGGATCACTCGCCGGGTTGGTGGCAATGGTCCAGAAGTAGTGGCTGGTGGTTTCGGTTTCCGGCGTTACGCCGTGGAATCCGCGCATGTGGAAGCCACCTCGATCGGGGTTATCCAGTGAGTCGGTACCGGCATCCACCGCGCCGGTCCAGATACGCAGATGACTGACGTGAAATTCGATTTCCTGCCAACGGTCCACGTTGCCTTTGAAGGGGTAGGCGGCGGTGTAAGTGGGTGGTGGAACGGAATCAGGCATGTGGCGCACGACCCGTACGACGTTGTCTTCACTTTCCACATTCATCTGCGCATTCATGTGAATGCTGGCGTTGCCGCCGATGGTGCGCAGGTGGACATACCCCAGATGACTCAAGTCCATGAGGTTGTCGTGAATCAGCTGATAAGGCGCGTTGTAGTGGTACACGTTGCCGTCGAACAGGTATTTGCCGCTGCTGTGAACTGAGTAAACAGGCGGCTCACAACTCGGCTCAGGTCGAGCCTCACTGCCAAACCAGATCCAGACAATCTGGTCCTGCTCACGCACGTGATACGCAGGAACCTTGGCTTTACTCGGGATCTTGTCCTGGCCCGGGATTTCGACGCATTTTCCACTGTCATCGAACAGCAGGCCGTGATAGCCGCAACGAATGCCCGTTGCTTCGAGCGTACCGTTCGACAGTGGCAATGCTCTGTGGCAGCAGCGGTCTTCCAGCGCCGCGACCTCGCCGTTGGCTTTGCGAAACAGTACTACAGGCTTGTTGAGTAATGTCCGGCCCACCGGTTTGTCCTTCAATTCCCAACCCAGGGCAGCGACGTACCACTGGTCAAGGGGAAAGCTGGGCAAGGCAGGCGCCGGAATTTCTTCGGCAAGCGTTTGGAGAGTGGAGGTGTTCATGGTGTTCTCCAGGAGGCACGGTTGATGTTGTTGTTTGAATTCACAGATCGAGCACCAGGCGTGATGACCTGGCGCGAGAGCAGCAGGGGGTAAAACGATCGTTTGCGGCTTGTTCGGCCACAGTCAGGAACTTGTCCCGGTGATCGGGCATGCCCTTCAATACGCGGGTTACGCAGGTGCCGCAGACGCCTTGCTCGCAAGATGACTCGATCGCGATACCGGCCTCGTCGAGCACTTCGAATACCGTACGGTCGGCAGGGATCCGAAAAACCTGGCCATTGCTTGCCAGTTCAACTTCGAAAGGCACATTGGCGCTTTGATCGACAGGGTCTGCGGCAAAGAACTCTTTATGTACCCGGTCCTTTGACCAGCCAGCGTTCTGCGCGGCATCAAGGATGTAGCTCATGAATCCGGCCGGGCCGCACACATAAAGATGGGTGTCGGTGTTCGGCGCTGCCAGCAGGGCCGGCGCATCGAGCTTCTGTATCTGCAAGCCACTGTCGTCATGAAACCTGATGCGATCGGCGAAAGGGGCTTGAGCAAGCATCTCCATGAACGCCGCGCGCTGGCTTGACCGGAAGCAATAGTGCAACTCGAAGTCGGCCCCTTGATGCGATAGCTCCCAAGCCATGGCCAGCATGGGGGTGATACCGATGCCACCGCCAAACAACAGGTGTCGTTGTGCCGAGCGATCAAGCGGAAAAAGATTGCGCGGAGCGCTGATGGTGAGCGTTTGCCCTGACCGCACCTGCTCATGCATGGCTCTGGAGCCGCCCCGTGAGCCAGGGTCCTTGAGCACGCTGATCAGGTAGCGGTGGCGCTCCTTGGGATCGTTGCACAAGGAGTATTGGCGGGTGAGGCCATCGGCAATGTGAATGTCGATGTGGGCCCCAGCCTCGAACGCCGGCAGCGTACTGCCATCGACGGCAGATAATTCGAAACTGCAGATGCCTTCGGCTTCGTCTGCTTTGCGGGTGACGTTGACTTGAAGCATGACTTGTCCCTCCACACGGAAGTGGCTGCTGAAAAAAGTCGGTTGGAGCTCTGGCCGGGGACGGATCAGCCGGGCGCTGGCACGAGGAAGGAGCAGACGATGAGATGGAAAGGGTTCATGACCAAAACCTGATAATTATTTTTATGAGGCAGGGCGGCGGCATATCATGCAGCGAATCGCCCGTGACGTTCGGTTGAGAAATCCTCTGATTATTTAGTTGCGGTGTCAACCAATTTTAAAAGGCTCCGCCGATCCCAGGTGTTCATTCAATGTCCGCAGAATCCCAACTGAACCTGACGCGTTATGTCCCCGCGCTGTTGAATTTTTTGTCCAACAAACTCTCCGCGGGCGCATCGCAGTGCTATCGCAAACACTTCGGTATCGGTGTGGTCGAGTGGCGAATGCTCTCGATGCTTGCCGTTGAAAATGACATCACCGCCAACCGAATCTGCCAGACGATCGGTCTGGACAAGAGCGCGGTCAGTCGCTCACTCCAGTCCCTGGAAGCGGCAGGGCACATTCGCAGCCAAGTGGACTCAACCGACGCGCGGCGCTACACCGTCAGCCTGACGGACAGCGGCATAGCCTTGCATGAGCGAGTATTGAAGGTTGCACTGGAGCGAGAGCGACGCCTGCTCAGCGGGCTTTCTGCCTCGGAGGTGGACACCCTCGTCGAGTTGTTGGGCCGGCTGCATTGCCAAGTAGCCAACGTGAACGAGTACGACCCGGTCGACGCTTGAGTTCATACGCTCGCATAGGTTCCAGGTATCGCGATTGACGATAGGTCGCATCCCTCAACGCGATTAGTCAGCCTCGTTCTGTCACGTCAGTCTGTCGGTCATCAGAAACCTTCTGGACGCAAGCCAGGCAAACCATGCGTTATCGACGTCTTGACTTGAACCTGTTGGTCGCCCTGGATGCGTTGTTGAGCGAATGCAGCGTCAGCCGGGCTGCCGAGCGATTGTGCCTGGGACAATCGGCAACCAGTTCGGCGCTCGGACGTTTGCGCGAGCACTTCAATGATCCGTTGCTGGTCCAGGTCGGACGGCGTCTGGAGCCGACTGCACTCGGTCTGGCACTGCTTCCAAAAGTGCGTGAAGCGCTGGCACTGACCCGTGAGATTGTCGATGCACCGGTCAATTTTGAACCGGCCAGTTGCAACCGACACTTCACATTGGTGGCTTCCGACTACGTGGCTGGCGTCCTGCTGCCAGCCGTCAGTCTTCAATTGGCCCGAGTCGCACCAGGCGTGCGCTTGAGCCTGCGGGATATGCCTGTACCGCGTGACGGTGACGTGGTCAGCGAAGCACTCGATTATCGCCGCAGTGATTGTGTGATTGTGCCTCAGGGGCGATTGAACCCGGCTTATCCCCATATACCACTGATGACCGACCAGCTCTGTTGCATCGTCTGTGCTGGGCAACCCCGGTTCGCCGAAGGCTTGAGCCTGGCCGACTATTGCGGTGCGCAACACGTGGTTCGCGAGTTTGCCGATGGCCGAAACCTGGCGATGGATGCCGCGCATCTGCAAGAATTGGGTATTGAGCGTCGAGTGGCGGTGGCCCTTGAAAGCTTCGTGTTGATGCCCGAATTCATCGTCGGTACGGAGCGGATCGCCACCGTATTTCGTCGCCAGGCGCAGCGTTTCGCTCAACATTATCCACTGCGTATTCACCCGGCACCGCTGGCATTTCCCGACGCTGTCCAGGTATTGCAGTGGCATCCTTATCAGGACCACGACCCGGCAATGCTGTGGTTTCGCGGCCTGTTATCGGAGCAGGCCGCGTTGCTTGATCAGCGCGCCACCTGATCGCCGTTGTCCGCCACCAGCGCAGCCTGGGCAATCGCCTGCAAAGCGCATCGTTCGTCATTGTCCGACGTGTCGCCGCTGATGCCAATGGCACCCAGGATCAGTCCTTCGGCGTTGCGAATCAGCACGCCGCCGGCGACGGGTATCACTTCGCCGCCAGTCAGGCTGTTGATGGCGTCGAAGAATGCCGGCATTGCTTGCGCGCGCCGTGCAAGTTCTCGCCCGCCAAAACCCATTCCCAGGCAACCCCGTGCCTTGCCGGTGGCGATTTGTGGTCGAAGGAAACTCGCACCTTCATCACGCAGGACTGCGAGTGGATGACCCGCGGCATCCAGCACGGCGACCGCCAGGGGGTTGAAGCCCTTTTCCCGGGCGATGCTGATGGCGGTACTGGCAATGTTGGTGGCGGTGATCAAGTCGAGTGGCTGCATGGTGTTGGTCCTCATTGTGCCCACTTGCCCAATTGGGCTACGCGGTCTCGCGTGTAAAGGTCAGTCCACTTCAACGAGTTGAAATCGGATACCTGTTTGGGGTTGTAGGGACTGCGCTCCATGCGCACGGCTTGGCCAGCCTTGTACACGGCTTTAAGGCGAGAGCGGTCTTGCAGGATGCGGATGTCGTGCAACGGCGAACCGTCGAGCAACAGGAAGTCGGCTTGCTTGCCCACTTCGAGGGTGCCGATGGTTTCACTGCGTGGCATGCAGCGCGCACCCACATTGGTGGCGGCATACAGCGCTTCTGCGGGTGTGAAGCCCAATCGGGTGACGAGCAGTTCCAGCTCACGAGCGTGCCACTCGCCATAGGGCGTTACCGCGAAACCGCTGTCACTGCCACACGCGAAAGGCACGCCAGCAGCCTTGGCACGCTTGAGCACTGCCGAACCGATTTCCAGGGTACGGGCACAGTAGCCGGCGTAACCGGTAGTGATGGCCGGATCGTGGGGTTGGCAGAAGTCCACGGTGTTTTGCGGAAACGTCATGGTCGGCGCGAGGATGCTGCCGGCGTCGAGCAAGGCCTCGATACACGCGTCGTCCATGTAGAAGGCATGGAACACCAGGTCCACCCCAGCGCGTGCGGCGTACATCACAGCCTCACGGCCGTAGGCATGGGTCGCCACTTTGCAGCCCAGGCGATGGGCTTCTTCGACCATCTCGCAGGTTTCTTCGGCGGTGAACGCGGCGATGATTTCGCCATTCGGGCGGCGGTGGGTGCCGTCCATGGCGATTTTGATCAGGTCGACGCCGTCCTTGGCCTGTTTGCGGATTTCAGCCAGCGCTTCGCTGCGGCTGGTAACCAGGCGCGCAGTAAAAAATTCCGGGGCGCCTACGCGGCTTGGGAACCAGTCGTTGAGGCTCTGCCGATTGGTGATGACCCGGCTGCTGGCCGCAATTCGCGGGCCTTCAAACAAACCGGCAGCGATTGCGTTGCGCACGGCGATGCTGAGTTGGCCGCTATCGCCCGGGCAGACCATGCTGGTGACCCCGGCAGCCAGCACATGTTGGGCGAAGAACATGCCACGCAGTGCGCGGAATTCGTCGCTGGTCCAGATATCGATGTCTTCTTCGCTCTGCGCGTTGCCGAAAGCCAAGTGGGTGTGCACATCCACCAGGCCCGGCATGACAAAGTTGTCGCCGGCGTCCAGCAGGGTGTCTCCGGGTTGCGGCTGTGGCGCCAGGGCCGTTGGACCGACATAGGACAGCAATCCGTTTTCCACGATCAGGGTTTGCTGTTGACGGGTTTGCAGGCCAGTACCGTCGAACAAGGTCTGGCATTTCAGGTGCAGGGCATTCATGGCAGTTCCGCTTTGCTGATTGTTATGCAAAGCGAAGCTAGGGCAGGGCCATGGCAGCCACCAGCAACTTGTATCAATGCTCACGTATTGATGGCGTCGATAGCGGCTGTACGTCAGCAGGAATGGGGCGTTGCGACGCGGGTCAGGTTCAAGGGGCGGGTATCGCGAGTGACGATGACAGGCATCGTGATTGGCGATTTTTTATGAGCCTGATCGGGCGTCTATGGTGCGCGCTCATCATCCATAGAGAGCAGTCCCCATGACCACCGCATCCGTAACAGCTGAACTCCTGGCACTTGAGCAAGAGCGCCGCCGGGCATTGGTAGAGGAAGACTATTCGCGTGTCGCCGACCTGTTCGCCGATGATCTGGTGTATGTGCATACCACGGGATTGGTGCAAGGCAAGGCGCAATATCTGGAGTACGCGAAAAGCGCCGTAGAGTATCTGGAAATCGAGCGGGGAGAATTGCTGATCCGTTTTTATGGCGAAGGCCTGGCGGTCATGACCGGTACGCAGTGCAACACGTTGCGTAAGCGGGGCGGTGACCAGTCGATTCGCGGGGAGGGCTTTGCCACGCAGGTCTGGGTGTTTGGCGAGCAAGGGTGGCAGATCACCTCCTTCCAGGGTACCCGAGGCCCCAACTGAGCTCGTTCGGCGCTCGACAAAACGCCATCGCCGGCAAGCCAGCTCCCACAGGATCGTCGGTGAGCCTGGATTGTTTGGCATCACACAAATCCGTAGGAGCCGGCTTGCTGGCGATGGCGAATGTGATGCCGCCATCGCTGGCAAGCCAGCTCCTACAGGGTCGTGGGTGAGTTCGGATTGGTTGGCATCACACAAGTCTGTAGGAGCCGGCTTGCTGGCGATGGCGATGGCGAATGTGACATCGCCATCGCGGGAGCAGGTTACGCGGTGTGGCCGCCCAATGTTTCGGCAATCCAGTCGGCGATGTAATGACCCGCATTGATGCTGTTGTCGAAGCTGGAATGTTGCACGCCACCTTCGCGTTCGGTGAAGATTTTAAGTTCTCGTTTGGGGCTGTTGACCAATTGCTCGTAAGTGCGATGCGCCCACTTCAGTGGGATCTGTGAGTCCTTTTCACCGTGGGTCACCAGGAACGGAACCTTGATGCGATCCAGCACGCCATCCAGGTGCACGTTTTCGGAGATGGCCATGAACTCATCCATATCTTTCGCCCCCACACCCAGCACACGTGCGCCCAATAGTGCGGAACCGGGAAGCTGCCTTCTTTTTCAAGACGACGCTTTTGCACATCGCGCCAGTCATGGTTGGCGCCCCACACCACACCGCAGGCAAACCGTGGTTCAAACGCCACGGCACGTGGGCAGTAATAGCCGCCGAGCGAGACACCCTCCAGGCCAATCCGCTTGGCATCCACGTCGCTACGGGTTTCCAGCCAGTCGACCACCCGGCTGGCCCAATGTTCGCTGTCGAAACGTGCGACCAGGTCATGCAGTCGCAATGCTTCTCCCGTGCCGGGCTGGTCGATGATCAACGATGAAATACCGCGTTTGGCCAACCACGCCGGCAGTCCGACGCGATATTTCATTTCTTTGGTCGAATCCAGCCCATTGACCTGCACCAGGATCGGGGCCGGGCCGCTCACGCCTTCTGCACGCACCAGCAAGCCGGAAATGTGTTTGCCCTCGTAGGGGATTTCTACGCGTTCACAATTCTCGCGAGACAGTTCGATACCGCGTTTGAAGGTCTGCAAAAAACGCTGGTACAGCTCCGTCCGGCCCGGCGCGCCATGCGCCTGCAAACGTTCACAGGTGAGGTAGTAGGTGGCCGCGCGGTTGTATTTTTCGCCGGCGGACAGCAGTCGTCCATGGCCTTCATCTTCCTCGGCCAGGCCGCAGAGTTTGTCGGCCATCTTCGCCCAGGTTTCGCGAAACGCCTTGGTTCCAGCGGCGTCGGGTTGCTGGGCGGCGTCCTGCAGCGGCGCGCACATCTCTTCGATTTCACCCATGCGGGCGCCCATCTCGATGGCCAGGTCGACGGAGAGATTCCACACGTAATTGGTCGGGAAATAACGGAACATGATTGTTGTTGTCCTTGTGGTTGCCTTGTCGTTCACAAGGCACGTTAAGGACGCGCCGACTAATGCGCCAATCGTGACTCGGGATGGGAGGTATCGCGAGCGGCGATATGATCATGCTCAAGATGCTGGATGAATTCGCTGATGCGTTCACGCAGCCAACGGTGCATGGGGTCGCCGTCGACGCTGCGGTGCCAGAGCATGAATTCACGCATGACCGGTATTCTCACCGGTGGATTGAGGATGCGCAGCGGCAGGTGCTCGGCGTACAACCGCGCCAGACGCTGGTGCATGGTGGCGATGCGCTGGGTGCCGACGACCAGTTGTGGCAGGGTGTTGAAGTCGTTGGTGATGACTTCGATACGGCGGTTGAAACCGTACTGGTTCATGAACCATTCTTCGATGCTCAAGTGCCGGGTGCGACCAAAGCCGACAGACACGTGGCCCATGTCCATGTACTGCTCAAGGGTCAGGCTGTCGCCGACCAGGGTATTGCCTTGCCAGACCACGCAGACGTGGTCCTCTTCGAACAACAGCTGGTGAGGGTGGCCTTCGATGATGTAGCGCTCAGGCACGATCATCAGGTCGACCTCGCCGCGAATCAGCAATTCACCGGAATTGTCGCCAGGGCCGAGCATCTCGAAGGTGATGTTGGGCGCTTCCTGATGGATCTTCTGAATCACCTGGGCAAACAGTACGCTGATCAGATAATCCGAGGTCACAAGACGGAAGTGTCGTTTGCTGGTCGTGGGGTCGAACACCGGCTTGGCGGTGATCGACGACTGGATCGTCAGCAGCACTTCGCGGATGGGCTTGGCGAGCTCCTGCGCGTAAGGCGTGGGCTGCATTTTACGCCCCACTTGCACCAGCAGTTCGTCCTCGAAATAGGTACGCAGGCGTCCCAATACACCGCTGGTGGCGGACTGCGTCATGTGCAGGCGTTCGGCGGCGCGGGTGATGTTCTGCTCTTCAAGCAGTACATCGAGTGCGACCAACAGATTCAGATCCAGGTGATTGAAACGCATCAGGCATGTCCGTTCTTGTATTTATTTTCACGATACATTCCGGTTAATTCATCGTCCCGTCAACCCCGCCCGTGAGCCGATACCCAGCACGCTCAGGTATCGCGTTTGCCGATAGGTCACATCCCCACTTGCGATTAGTCAGCTGCCAAACCGCACGGCAATCTTCGCCGCAGTCGGACTTTTCGCCGACACCACCACCGGATTCCATGCATCGCTGATGGGCCTGTCGAGCCCTCGGTGCCTGCTTCCGGATACTAATTTCAATGGAGTGGTAGCGATGAACATCATTGGCCTTGATGCCCTGATTTTTGGCGTCGATGACATCCAAGCCTGTACCGATTGCCTGCGTGATTACGGCCTGGCGCCGGTTGACGTCGACAGCAATGGCGGGCGTTTTGAAGCACTGGACGGCACGGCCGTGATCATTCGCCGTGCGGATGACCCGAGCCTGCCGGTTGCCATCGGCCCGGCGCCTTCGATTCGCGAAACCATCTACGGCGTTGCCAGCGCGGCTGACCTTGACGCCATCGAAGACGAGTTGGCGCGAGACCGTCAGGTCACCCGTGAAAACGGCGTGCTGCACAGCGTCGACGACATGGGATTCGCGATCGCGTTTCAGGTCACCCTTCGCAAGGCGTACAGCGCCCCCGATGACTTGACCAACGCTGCCGGTAATTTACCGCAGCGCCCGCTGAACCAACCCGGAATTACCCTCGACATGAGTGCGGTGCCACGCACCTTGTCCCACGTGGTGTATTTTGTCCCCGATGCCGCCAAGGCCGAAGCCTTCTACGCCGAACGCCTGGGCTTCAGGACCACCGACACCTTCATCGGCGCGGGGCCATTCATGCGCCCTGCGGGTTCCGATGATCACCATTGCCTGTTCATGATCCAGACCCCGCCGCACATGAAGGGCTGCGAACACTTCACCTTTCACATGGGCAGCGGCACTGAAGTGTTGTTGGCCGGTACGCGCTTCGAGCAAAAAGGCTGGACCAGTTTCTGGGGCCCTGGCCGTCACCTCTTTGGCTCCAACTGGTTCTGGTACTTCAACAGTCCGCTGGGCTGCCACATCGAATACGACGCCGACATGGACAAGCACGATGACGCCTGGGAGGCGCGCCGTGCGCCGCTGTCGGCGGACAACTCGCAGTTGTTCCTGTTTACCTCGAAGGAAAAATGGGCGCCGGGCGGCCCGCCGCGGTAGGTATCTGTCATGGATCACAGCGATTTCCCCCTGTGCCGGATCGACGAACTGGTGGAAGGGCAGGCGCGCGGCTTCGATCCATTGCAGCGTGGCAGGGACAGTGTCTTTGCACTGGTGCACGAGGGGCAGGTGCGGATTTATCGCAACAGTTGCCCGCATCTGGATGTGCGCCTGGAGTACCGCAAGGACCGGTTTTTGTCGGCTGATGGTCAGCTGATCGTCTGTTACGCCCACGGCGCGCAGTTTCTTCCGGGCACTGGCGAATGTGTCTACGGCCCGTGTCTGGGCCAACAGCTGGACGCGTTGCCATGGCGCCTGGAGGAGGGTTGGGTGGTGCTGCAAATGCCTGTAGCGACGGCGTTGTCAGGGTTGGTTGAGGTATCGCGTTTGGCGATACATCGCATCCCTACTCGCGATTAGTCAAATCCCTGCTTTGCCGGGAAGCTGAACCTGACGACGCAGTGCCCGGCGCTGCATCGAATCACAAGAATAAAAAGTGAGTAAGCCATGAGTGCAGTGAACAAAGTTCTGATCGTGGGCGGTGGCATTGGTGGCTTGTGTGCGGCCATTGCACTGCGACGCAAGGGCATTGAAGTCGATCTGATCGAACTCAAGTCAGAATGGACCGTTTACGGTGTCGGGATCATCCAGCAAAGCAACGTCGTCCGCGAGATGGCCAAACTGGGCGTGCTCGACGGTTATCTGGATGCGGCGTACGCCTTTGAAGACGTCGCCATCTATGGCCCGGCCGGCCAGCAATTGGCGCGCATTCCGGGTCAGCGCCTGGCGGGGCCTGCCTACCCGGCGAACGTCGGTATTTCACGTCTGGCACTGCATAAAGTCCTCAGTGAAACCGCCCTGGAGCTGGGCGCCAAAGTACGCCTGGGGCTCAGTGTGGAAACACTGAATGACCAGGGCGACAGCGTCGACGTGTTGTTCACCGATGGCAGCCGCGGTGACTACGACCTTGTGGTGGGCGCCGATGGCTTGTTCTCCAAAGTGCGCGACCTGCTGTTTGGTGACACTTACAAGCCACGGTTTACGGGTCAATCGGTGTGGCGCTACAACTTCCCTCGCGACCCGCAAATCGATCACCTCGCCAACTACCAGAGCGCTGACGGCAACGCCGGCCTGGTGCCGTTGGCTGGTGACTTGATGTACCTGTTCCTCACCTCCCACGAACCGTCCAATCCCTGGATGGACCCACAGACGCTGGCCGAGCAGATGCGTCAGCGCCTGCAAGGTTTCACCGGCCTCATTGGTCAGTTGCGTGAACAAATCACCGACAGCAGCCAAGTGGTTTACAAGCCCATGGAGGTGGTCTTCGTCAACGAGCCCTGGTACCGCGGTCGTGTCCTGTTGATCGGCGACGCTGCCCATGCGACCACGCCACATCTGGGGCAGGGCGCGGGCATGGCGATCGAAGACGCCATCGTACTGAGTGAAGAACTGACTGGCGACGGCAGCATCGAGCAGGTTCTCCAGCGCTTCATGGCGCGCCGGTTCGAGCGTTGCAAGTACATCAGCGAAAGCTCGGTGTTGGCTGGCGACAAGGAAATGCAGCACGACCGCGAATTCGATCGGATCGGGTTGGTCAAGCAGATGCTTGCGCTGACGGCCGAGCCCATTTGATTCACCCACAGCAGTTACCACTATAAAAACAAGAGGTTAACGCGATGGTTAGTTCCACGACTGCGACGCTTGCGCGCCGCCCGGTCTGCACGTCTGCACCCTTTGGTTTCACCTTGGCCGCTGCGCTGGTGCTGTGCAGCCAGGCTGCCCATGCCTTTCAGGTAGACACCGGTAATCCTGATTTCAACCTGCGCTGGGATAACACAGTGAAGTACAGCGCCGCATGGCGCACCCAAAATCCCAGCAGCAAACTGACCGAAGGGCAGGTGTCACTCAACCAGGACGATGGCGATCGGGCGTTCAAAAAAGGCCTGATTTCCAATCGCACGGACATCCTCTCCGAACTGGATATGTCGTTCAAGAACGTCGGTGCGCGCCTCAGTGGCGCCGCTTGGTACGACAGCGCCTATCAACACGACAATGACAACGACGATCCGGCGCGTGCCAACGCCCGTTCCGTAGCCTACGACGAATTTACCGATGACACTCGCCACCTGCATGGCGGTGACGGTGAATTGCTCGATGCATTCGTGTACTGGAACGGCGAACTGGCCGATCACGCCACGTCCGTGCGCGCTGGCCGCCACGGCTTGATCTGGGGTGAGAGCCTGTTCTTCGGGGCCAACGGGATTGCCGGTGGCATGGGCCCGGTCGACGTGGTGAAGGCGCAGTCCGTACCCAACACCCAGTTCAAGGAAATCACCCGTCCGGTCAATCAACTGTCGGGGACTTTTCAGCTGACCGACGACGTGTCGCTCGGTGCCTACTACCAGTTGGAATGGGAAGAGACACGCCTGCCAGGTGCCGGCAGCTATTTCTCCACCAGCGACACCATTGGTGAAGGCAACGAACGCCTGATCGTGGGGGCGCCATTCCCTGCGTTTCTCGGTGGCAATCCCGGCAGTCCGGCGGCGTTCTTCCACGGCAATGACAAGGAAGCAAGAAGTTCGGGGCAGGGTGGTTTGCAGTTGAAGTACAGCGCCGAGACGGTCGAGTACGGCCTGTACGCGATCCAGTATCACGACAAAACCCCCAAGCTGTACCTCAAGCCCTCCGCCGGTGCACCGAACTTCAGCACGGGCCAGATCGGCGAATACTACTGGGTCTACCCGGAAGACATTCGTGCCTTCGGCGCCAGTTTTTCTACCACGGTTGATGAGTACAGCTTCGCCGGTGAAGCCTCGATGCGCTGGAACATGCCGCTGGTTTCCAACGGTCAAACCGTTCTGCCCGGGGTCGTGGCTGACAACGATGACGACGCCCTCTACGCGGTCGGCCGTACTGCCCACGTCAACCTCAACGTCCTTGCTTCGTTCGGGCCGAACTTCCTTGCCAGGGAATCGGGACTGGTCGGCGAGATCGCCTGGAACCGACTGCTGAGCGTCACCAAAAACCGTGCCGCCCTCGACCCCAATGCCACCGACGACGGCCTCGGGTTCAAGGTGGTCTACACCCCGACCTATCGCCAACTCTTCTCCGGCATCGACATCAGTTTCCCGGTCGGCCTCAGCTACTTCCCGCTGGGCAAATCGGCCGTTGTCAGCTCCTTCGGCCCGGACAACGGCGGCGACATGAACATCGGCATCACCGCCACTTACCTGGATCGCGTCACCGCCGGCCTGACCTACACGCATTACTACGGCGCCGAAGACACCAACCTCAACGCCGCCAGCCAGTTCAATTACAAGCAATCGCTGAAAGACCGGGACTACCTGGCTTTCTCCGTCAAGACCACGTTTTAAGAGGACTTGCGCATGACCCACAACAAGAAAACCGCAGCCTTCAAGCTCAAAGCCCTTGGCTTGGCACTGCTCGGAAGCCTGGCCATTTGCAGTCAGGTGACATTGGCAGCGACGGCCGAAGACGCCGCCAAACTGTCGAAAAACCTGACACCGTTCGGGGCCGAGCGCGCCGGTAACGCTGACGGCTCGATTCCCGCCTGGGACGGTGGCTACACCAAGGTCGACCCTTCGTTCAAAGAAGGCGGCAAGCGCAGCGACCCGTTCGCCGCTGACAAGCCGCTGTTGAGCATCACCTCGAAAAACCTGGCGCAATACGCCGGCAAACTCAGCGACGGCACCAAGGAAATGTTCAAGCGTTTTCCGGACACCTATCGCATCGATGTTTACCCGACTCGTCGCACCGCCGCCGCGCCGCAATGGGTGTATGACAACACCCTGAAAAACGCCACCCGCGCCAAACTGGTGGACAGCAGCGCAGGTCCGGTACCTGAAGGCGCCTTTGGCGGGATCCCGTTCCCGATCCCGCAAAACGGCGCCGAAGCCATGTGGAACCACGTGTTGAATTGGCGTGGCACCTCAGTGTCGATGCATTTCCGTCATTACCTGATGACCGCTGATGGCAAACAAGTGATGACCACCGACGGCCAGGCCATTCAGGAGATGCCGTATTACTACAAGGAAGGGACGCCGGAGTCGTTTGCCGGTGACTACTGGCTGTTCCGGCTGCTCAACGTCGGTCCACCATTGCGTGCGGGCGAGCAGATCATGGGTCGCACCAACATCAACGGCGACCTGTCCCAGGCGCACGTTTACCTGACCGGCCAGCGCCGTGTGCGCAAGCTGCCCAATGCCTGCTGCGATACGCCGACACCGGCGACTGCCGGGGTGATGTCGTTCGACGAGTTGAGCGTGTTCCAGGGCCGCATGGACCGCTTCAACTGGAAACTGGTGGGCAAGCAGGAGATGTACATCCCCTACAACACCAACAAGGTGCAAGC
The DNA here is from genome assembly GCF_054668285.1 of Pseudomonas sp. S2_H10. NCBI lineage: Bacteria > Pseudomonadati > Pseudomonadota > Gammaproteobacteria > Pseudomonadales > Pseudomonadaceae > Pseudomonas > Pseudomonas sp. S2_H10. The sequence continues at coordinate 431,391 of NZ_CP162754.1, read as the reverse complement.
CGCCGCCAAACCTGAAGACCTGTTCCTCGCTCACCACATGAACCCGGATTACGTGCGCTGGGAATTGCATCGCGTCTGGGTCGTGGAAGCGGACCTGGCACCGGGCAAGCGTCACCAGTTGCCGAAGGGCCGCTACTACCTCGATGAGGACACCTGGCAAGCCATGCTGGGCGACCGCTGGGACGCCAACGGCCAACTGGCCAAGACGTTGTGGTCGTTGCCGGCGGTACTCCCGGACCTGCCCGCGCAAGCGCAATTGTCCTCGGGCTTTTACGACCTGACCTCCGGCGCCTGGTTTATCCAGAACGTCTACACAGGCCTGCCAGAACAGTACGGCATGGTGGATCGCTACAAGGCCTCCGAATTTTCGCCGGCGGCAATGGCGGGTGCCGGGGTTCGTTGAGACGGACCGGATCGCGGTGAGTGGACCGTGATCCGGTTTCAAACGGTTTGTCGAGGTCGGTAATGAACAGAATCTGTCAGGTGGTGGGTCGGCTCATGTGTCTTATGGCGTTGCCGTTGAGCCTGGCGCATGCCGCTGCGGTGGGCGACACGCTCGATACGCCGGCGATGCAGGCGCCGCAGGCGAAATCCGCGGTGTTGCTGGACCTGGCCCGTGCGGGCGCGCGGTTGGTGGCGGTGGGGGAGCGGGGCATCGTGCTGCTTTCCGATGACAACGGCGTGAGCTGGCGTCAAACGGCGGTACCGGTTTCCGTCAGCCTTACGGCCGTGCAGTTTATCGACGCGAATACGGGCTGGGCCGTCGGGCATGCGGGTGTCGTATTGGTCTCCCATGACGGCGGTGAGCACTGGGCTGTGCAACTCGATGGGCTGCGTGCCGCACAGCTAGAACTGGTAGCCGCTCGTCAGCAACTGCCTTCGGCCAACGACCAGGAGGCGGCCGCCGCGCGGGTGCAAACGGCTGAACGACTGGCCGGCGAGGGCGCTGACAAGCCGTTTCTAGCCGTGCAATTCGTGGACGCCCGACACGGCTTGATCGTGGGGGCGTATGGCCTTGCCTTTCGCACCGACGATGGCGGCGTCACGTGGCAATCCATCATGGGCAACATCGATAACCCGATGGGTGCGCACTTGTCTGCGATCACCCAACAGGGACAACACTGGTTCCTGGCGGGTGAGCAGGGCTACCTCGCTCGTTCGGACGATGCCGGCCAGTCATTCACGCAATTGGAAAGCCCTTACACGGGGAGCTTCTTTACCGTGCAGATGCGCGATGACGGTGTCTTGCTCGTGGCCGGGTTGAAGGGCAATGCGTTTGTCTCCAGCGACCTGGGCCAGAGCTTCCAGCCTGCGCCGGTGACGATGCCGGTGTCTTTCAGTGATGCAATCCGTACCGACGACGGCCAGTTGTTGCTGGTCAATCAGAGTGGCGCCTTGTTTCGCACCGACAACCCGCCCGGCGCAATGCTCAAGCCTATCGGCAAACCGCTCGGCAAGCCCGTCTCCAGTGTTATCCAGGCCGCCGACGGCAGCCTGACGCTGGCGGGTTTCACTGGATTGACGCGCCTGTCGCCGTCAATCGCCAACGCTTCGGAGTGAGGTTATGAAGTCTTTCGACAACGCCACGGCAAGCCTGGCGAATTTCGATCCACGCTCCGGTTCAGTGGTGGAACGCACACTGTTCAATCACCGCCTGTGGGTCTTGTTGGTGTGTGTGTTGACGACCCTGGTATTGGGTTATCAAGCCACCCGTATCGAGCTCAATGCCAGCTTCGAAAAAATGATCCCCACGCAACAGCCCTACATTGCCAACTACCTTGAGCATCAGAAGCAGCTCACGGGTTTAGGCAACGCGCTGCGGATCGTGGTAGCCAACAAACACGGCGATATCTACGATGCCGAGTACCTGAAAACCTTGCAGGCGCTGAGTGACAAACTCTACCTGCTGCCGGGCATCGACCGGGCGTACATGAAGTCGCTATGGACACCGGCCACGCGCTGGGTCGCCGTCACCGAAGACGGTCTCGACGGCGGCCCGGTGGTCCCGGATGACTACAGCGGCACCGCCGCCAACCTCGATGCACTGCGGCGCAATGTGCAGCGCTCCAACGAACTCGGTCAACTGGTAGCGTTCGACCAGGCCTCCAGCATCATCTACGTGCCGTTGCTGGCAACCACCCCTGACGGCAAAGCGTTGGACTACGCGGTCTTGTCCGCGCAACTGGAAGCCCTGCGCAGCACCTATCAAAGCGATGACATCGATATTCGCATCACCGGTTTCGCGAAAAAAGTCGGCGACCTGATCGCCGGCCTGAAGCAGATCCTGCTGTTCTTCGCCGTCGCGATCCTGATCACCACCGCCGTGCTGTTCTGGTACACCCGCTGCCTGCGCAGTACGGTGCTGGTAGTGCTGTGCTCGCTGGTGGCGGTGGTCTGGCAGCTCGGACTGCTGCCATTGTTGAATTACCAGTTAGACCCGTACTCCGTGCTGGTGCCGTTCCTGGTGTTTGCCATCGGCATGAGCCATGGCGCGCAGAAAATGAACGGCATCATGCAAGACATCGGGCGTGGCATGCACCGGGTGGTGGCTGCGCGATTCACCTTCCGGCGCCTGTTCCTCGCCGGGCTGACAGCGCTTTTGTGTGATGCCGTAGGTTTTGCGGTGCTGATGCTGATCAAGATCCAGGTCATTCAAGACCTCGCGGTGATCGCCAGCATCGGCGTGGCGGTGCTGATCTTCACCAACCTGATTCTGCTGCCGGTCCTGCTCTCTTATGTCGGCGTGACACCGCGTGCCGCGCAACTGAGCCTCAAGAGCGAGCAGGCCGAGCAAAGCGGTCAGAAGCGCCATGGGTTCTGGCGCTTTCTGGACCTGTTCACCCATCGGCGCTGGGCCAGCCTGTGCATCGCCATCAGCCTCGCCTTGGCAGCGCTCGGCTTTCTGGTCAGCCTGCAACTGAAAATTGGTGACCTCGACGCCGGTGCGCCGGAACTGCGTGCAGACTCGCGCTACAACCAGGACGATGCTTTTCTGACCCGTCATTACGGTGCCAGCAGCGACCTGTTCGCGGTGATGGTGAAAACCCCCGCCAGCAGTTGTGCGCGCTACGACATTCTGGCCAAGGTCGATGCCCTCGACTGGCAACTGCGCGCCTTGCCGGGCGTTGACTCGACCAACTCGCTGGCGTTGCTGAACCGACGCATGCTGGTGGGGCTCAGCGAGGGCAATCCGAAGTGGTACGAGCTGCAGAACAACCAGGCGATGCTCAACATGATCACCGCCAGCGCGCCGCGGGGGTTGTACAACGAAGATTGCAGCCTGTTGACCCTGTACGCCTACCTCACCGACCACAAGGCGGAAACGCTGACCCGTCTGGTCGAGCACGTGGAAAAGTTTGCCGCCGAGAACAACACCGACGAGGTGCAATTCCTCCTGGCAGCCGGTAACGCCGGCATCGAGGCGGCGACCAATATCGTGGTCAAGCAAGCCAACCGCGAGATGCTCGTCTGGGTCTACGCTGCGGTGATTCTACTGTGCCTGATCACCTTCCGCTCCTGGCGCGCCACGCTGTGCGCGGTGATTCCGCTGATGCTCACATCCATCCTCTGCGAAGCGTTGATGGTCTGGCTGAACATCGGTGTGAAAGTCGCCACGCTGCCGGTCATCGCCTTGGGTGTCGGCATCGGTGTCGACTATGCGTTGTACGTAATGAGCATTCTCCTGGGGCATCTGCGCCAGGGGGAGAGCCTGTCTGAAGCGTATTACCGCGCCCTGGTTTCCACCGGCAAGGTGGTGATGCTGACCGGTATCACCTTGGCCATCGGCGTGGCGACCTGGACATTTTCACCCATCAAATTCCAGGCCGATATGGGCGTGCTGCTGGCGTTCATGTTTGTCTGGAACATGGTTGGCGCATTGGTGTTGCTGCCGGCGTTGGCGTACTTCCTGTTACCCGCACGCAGCCAGGCGCAGGGTGCCGTTGTGCCGATGCCCAACGAGACGGATGCCGAGAAGGCAGTGGTTGCGCACGTTCAACACCTGCAAATCAAGGAGCCCTGTCATGGTCGCTGAAACCGTCGTAAAACCTGCTCGGCAAGCCGGACTGGCGCAATCGCTGTTGCTGCTGTTGGGCAGTTGCTTGCCAGTGCTGGGTGCCGTGTTGCTGGCCCCGGTGTTGCCGAGGATGCAGGCGCATTTTGCCAGCGTCGACGGCAGCGCCGTGCTGGTCCCCATCGTACTGACGCTGCCAGCGTTGGTGATTGCCTTGCTGGCACCGTTCGCCGGGCTGATTGCCGATCGACTTGGGCGCAAGCCGTTACTGCTGGCGAGCATGGTGCTGTATGTGCTCTGCGGCGTGCTGCCGCTCTGGCTCGAGTCGCTGCAGGCCATCGTGCTCAGCCGTGCCGGCATTGGTTTGGCCGAGGCGGGCATCATGACCTGCTGCACCACACTGATGGGTGACTACTACAGCGGTGCCAAACGCGAGCGTCTGTTTGCCTTGCAGATGGTCGCGACGTCGTTGTCGGCTGCGGCATTCATCGCGTTGGGTGGCTTCCTGGGGCAGAACGACTGGCGTACGCCGTTTGCGTTGTACGCCGTCGGTTTGATTTTTCTGCCGCTGATGGCCTGGCAGCTGTGGGAGCCGCAAGCCCGCACGCAGCCTGAGCAACCTTCACAGGCATTGCCTACCGGAAAATTCCCGTGGCGCGGGCTTACACCCCTGTACGTGTTGTCGCTGTTGGCAGGTTTGAGCCTGTTCATCGTGCCGGTGCAGGCCGGGTATCTGCTCAACCTGCTGCACGTCGATGCTCCACAACAAATCGGCATGACCATGGGCGCCAACCAACTGGGCGTGCTGGTCGGTGCACTGAGTTTTCGATTGTTCAGTGGCATGCGAGGGCAGCATCTGCTGATGAGTGCCTACGTACTTGCAGGCATTGGCGGGTTATTGATGGCGGCTGCCGCGACCCATACGCAGGTCGTGGTTGCAGTGACGATCAATGGCCTGGGCATCGGCTTGATGCTGCCGACACTGATCACCTGGATCATGGCGCAAGTCGGTTTTCATCAGCGCGGGCGGGCGGCTGGGTGTTTCACCGCCGCGATCTTCGCTGGCGAATTCATCAGCCCTCTCGTTGTTCTCGGCATGACCCGTGGTGACTCCACGGTGCTACCTCAGGCATTGGCCATCGTCGGTGGCCTGCAACTGCTGGTGGCGGTGTTTTGTCTGGCCGTGCCCAGGCTGGGTGGTTTGTTGCACGACGCAAACGTTGTGGTCGGTGGCACGACCCTCGCCGACAAAAATTGAACGAGGATTTTCCATGCAAGCGCTTCCTGAATTCAAACGAGTGGTCACCGGTCACGATCAGCAGGGCCAGGCCATTGTCGCCAGCAACGGGCCGACGCCGAACGTGTTTGCGCTTTCGGCGGTGCCGGGCACGGTGTTTCATGAACTGTGGAACAGCACGACCAGCCCGGCTTCGCTCGACAACGCCAGCGACCCCAGCAACAAACCCCTGCAACTCAGTCCCGGGGCACAGGGCAGTGTCATCCGGGTGGTGGATATTCCGCCGGACAGCGTGCAGAACCAGGTCAGCGCTGAAGATGCCGCGGCGGTGTTCGCCGAAATCGGTGAATCCCATGCAGGCACCGGCCAGCGTGACTCCAAGCATAAATTGATGCACCGCACCGAGACCCTCGACTACGGCATCGTCACCGAAGGTGAAGTCTGGTTGGTGCTGGATGAGGAAGAAGTGCACCTCAAACGCGGCGACGTGGTGGTTCAACGCGGTACCAATCATGCCTGGAGCAACCGCACCGAAGCGATGGCGCGCATGGTTTTCATCTTGCTCGACGGGCGCTATGCCGTTGAATTGAGCAACGGCAAGGGAGCATCGGCATGAAACTCGCCACCCTGAAAAACGGCAGTCGCGATGGTCAACTCGTGGTGGTCTCGCGCGATCTTGCCTGGGCGCTGGATGCCCGTTCCGTGGCGCTCACCTTGCAGGAGGCCATCGAGAACTGGCGTAGCGTCGAGCCGCGCTTGCAGCAGCTGTCGAATCAGTTGAATGCGGGCGAGGCGGCGGGTGCCTTTGCCTTCGACCCTGTCGAGGCGATGGCGCCACTGCCCCGCGCCTATCAATGGTGCGATGGCTCGGCCTTTCTCAGCCACGGTGCGCTGATGCAGAAGGCATTCAATCTTGACCCCATCGACGGCGTCGAACACACGCCGCTGATGTACCAGGGAGCCGGCGACGATTTCATTGGCGCACGCGACGACATCGCGCTGCCGAGCGAGAGCCAGGGCATCGACTTCGAAGGCGAGTTCGTGGTGCTGGTGGATGAGGTGCCCATGGGCTGCGACGCCGAGCAGGCGCAGCAACACATCAAGCTGATCCTGCAGATCAACGACGTCAGTTTGCGCGCCCTGGCCCCTCGGGAAATGCGCACGGGTTTTGGATTCTTGCAGGCCAAACCGTCCTCCAGCTTCGCGCCGCTGGCCATCACACCGGACGAACTGGGCGATGCCTGGCGCGACGGTCGCGTGCATTTGCCTTTGCAGGTGCACTGGAATGGCCAGTGGTTTGGTCATCCGCACGGCGGGCAGATGAACTTCAGTTTCGGTCAGTTGATCGCTCACGCCGCGCTCACCCGCAGGCTGCGCGCCGGCACGCTGATCGGCTCCGGTACGGTCTCCAATGCCGAAAAAGCCGCGGGCTCGGCGTGCATCGCCGAGCGCCGTGCCATCGAGATGATTGAGCATGGCGCTGCCCAAACCGGCTTCATGCGCTTTGGCGACCGCGTGCACATGGATGTCACCGGCAGCGATGGACAGTCGCTGTTCGGCGCAATCGATCAATGCATCGTTCAGGCCCAAGGCTGAGGAGCGGCTTATGCGTGTGTTGATTACCGGTGCCAATGGTTTTGTCGGCCGTGAGCTGGTGCGTTGCCTGCTGGCGCAGGGCAACTTGCGAGGGCAAGCCATTGGCACGTTACTGGTGCTGGATAGAGACTTGCAGGACTTGCCGGACGACACCCGTCTTCGCCGTCATTTCGGCAGTGTGACCGACCCGGCCTTGATGCGTCGGGTATTGGCCGACGGCATCGACGTGGTGTTCCATCTGGTCAGCATTCCAGGTGGCGCGGCAGAAGAACAGTACGAACTCGGATACCAGGTCAATCTGCTGGCCAGCCTGGAATTGCTCAACCAGCTGCGCAACAAAAGCCAGCCGCCTGTTCTGGTGTACGCCAGCAGCGTGGCGGTGTACGGCGGGGTTCTTCCGCCACGCATGAACGAGACTGCCGAACTGCGTCCCGAATTGTCCTATGGCACCCACAAAGCGATGGTGGAAAGCGCCATCAGCGATCTGGCCCGGCGCGGCGATGTGGACGGTCGTGTGTTGCGCCTGCCAGGCATCGTCGCCCGGCCTCGCGAACCCAACGGGTTGCGTTCTGCATTCATGAGCGACCTGATGCGGGCCTTTGCCGAAGGTGAACCCTATCAATGCCCGGTCTCGCCAGAGGCGACCGCGTGGTGGATGTCCGCCCGCTGTTGCGTGAACAACCTGATCCACGCTGCGGAGCTCGATGGCGACGTGCCTGGAATTCAACGGGTGTGGCAGTTGCCGGTGCTGCATTTGTCGATTGCCCAGGTCATCGATGCATTGGCTGAGCGTTACGGGCAGGAGCGCCGCGCATTGATCAGCTTTGCGCCTGACGTTCGCCTGGAAGCATTGTTCGGACGTATGCCGCCATTGAAAACACCGCAGGCGCGCGCTGCCGGTTTCAGCCATGACCGCAACGCTGCCGCGCTGGTGCGCAATTCCCTGAATCCCGCGGCCCCCCGACGCATGCCGCTCACCGGAGAGACCTTTCATGTCATTGCCAACCAAGCCTAAACGTCGTCTCGTCGACCTCTCGGTCACCCTGGACAATAATCCCTACACCGATCCGCCGCCATTGCTGCCGAAAATCGATTACATGGATCACCAGCAAGGCTGGCCGGAGATGGCGGCGATGTTCCCGGGTTTGCAACTCGAGCAGATGCCGGGCAACGAATCCTGGGCGGCCGAGCGGCTGCACATCACCACCCACAGCGGAACGCACATGGATGCGCCCTGGCATTACGCCTCGACCACCGACGGCGGCCAGCCGGCGTTTGGCATCGACGAGTTACCGCTCGATTGGTGCCTGCAACCGGGTGTGAAGCTGGACTTTCGGCACCTGGCGGACGGTCATGTGGTGACCGCCGACGAGATCGAAACCGAGCTGGCGCGAATTGGCCATCAATTGCAGCCGCTGGACATCGTGCTGATCAACACCCGTGCCGGCGCGTTGTTCGGGCAACCGGGTTATCTGGATGCCGGCGTCGGCATCGGTCGTGAAGCCACGATGTATCTGCTGGAACGTGGCGTGCGGGTCGTGGGCACCGATGCCTGGAGCTGGGACGCGCCGTTCAAGTACACCCGCGAGCGCTTTGCAGCCGATGGCGATGCCTCGATCATCTGGGAAGGGCACAAGGCCGGGCGCGATATCGGTTATGGGCAAATGGAAAAGCTCGCCAACCTGGAATCCCTGCCGGCCAGTGGATTCGTGGTGTCATGCTTCCCCTACAAGATCAAGCACGCGTCGGCCGGATTTGTGCGAGCGGTAGCGATATTCGAAGAGTAGGGCGCCTGGGGGAACAGCAGGAAAAGTCCTCGATCAAAACACAACAAGAGAAACAACATGCCTCTTTTTCGTCTGCCGCAAACTTTATTGACGGCCATGCTGGCGTTGGGCAGCAGCCTGGTCATGGCGGCCAGCGCTGAATCTGCACAGCCCAATATCCTGCTGATTGTGGCCGATGACCTGGGTTACTCCGACCTGGGCAGCTATGGCGGTGACATCAGTACGCCGACCCTGGATCAGTTGGCCCACGATGGTGTGCAGTTCACCAACATGTACGCGGCGCCCACCTGTTCGATCACGCGTTCGATGCTGATGTCCGGCACCGACAATCACCTCGCCGGGCTCGGCACCATGGCTGAAGCGCTGCAACCCTTTCAACGCGGCAAGCCAGGTTATGAGGGGTATTTGAACCAGCGATCCTATTCAATTGCCGAACTACTGAAAAAAGGCGGCTACAGCACGCTGATGGTGGGTAAGTGGCACTTGGGGCTGGAGGCGGATCAGGGCCCGGACCAACGGGGGTTCGAGCAGTCTTTCACTTTGCTTGAGGGCGGTGCTGCACACTTCAAACCCTCGAGTGTCGATCCGACAAAAATCGAGCAAGTGCACTATCGCGAAAACGGAAAGGCCGTGACGTTGCCGGACAACTTTTACTCCACGGATTTCTACACCGACAAGCTGATCAGCTACCTGCAAAACAGCAAAAAGGACGGCAAGCCGTTTTTCGCCTACGCCGCCTACACCTCGCCGCACTGGCCGCTACAAGCACCAGGGAATACCTGGACAAGTACCAGGGACAATTTGATCAGGGGTATGACAGCGTTCGTCTGGCCCGGATCGAAAGGATGAAAAGCCTCGGCCTTATAGCCAGGGATGCCCAGCCTGCGAATCCGCTACCGGTCAATCCAGCGTTGCCGGGATGGGACCAGTTGAGTCCTGAACAGCAGCGTGTCGAGTCGAGGAAGATGGAAATCTACGCCGCCATGGTCGATAACCTTGACCATAACATTGGCCGGGTGATCGATTATCTGCGCGAGAGTGGGCAGTACGACAACACGTTGATCGTGTTCATGTCGGATAACGGTGCGGCCGGGGAGAACCACACCCGGTTCTATCCGCCGGGCGCGCACACTGACAATGGCTTTGCCAACCTCGGGCAGAAGGGTTCTCAGATCGACTATGGCCTGCGCTGGGCCGAGGTCAGTGCAGCGCCGTTCCACTTGTTCAAAGGCACCACCGCCGAGGGCGGCATTAGCGTGCCGGCGATCATCCAACTGCCCAAGACACTGCGTCGCCAAGGCATGGAGCGCGGTGTTGCACGGGTAGATGACCTGGCACCAACCTTTTTGGAACTGGCGGGTATCGCATTGCCAAACGAAGCGCCAACGGACACGAGTAAACACCCGATCACCGGTAAATCAATGCTGTCAATGCTTGCCGGTAATGGCAGCCCGCACGGCAACGACGGCCTGGCCGGAGAGCTGTTCGGCAATGCTTATTACCGAGAAGGCAATCTCAAGCTGTTGGGCCTGCGACCCCAGGCAGGCTTTGGCGCAAGCGCGCAACCGTTGCAATGGCAATTGTTTGATTTGGCACAGGACCGCGGCGAAACCACAGACCTGGCTGCCTCCCAGCCTGAGACGGTGCAGCGGCTCAAGGAGGCCTGGTTAAAGTATGCAGAGCAGGTGGGTGTGGTGTTTGCGACGCATTAACCCTCAGTCCTTGCGTGTTCCGGAACGTTGGGAATTGAACGTTTGAACGCCCGGCTTTATTAGCGGTGCCCAAGTGTTTCAGCATTCTTTATCCACGCATCAAGCGCTCTGACCATTTGATTGACCTCACTGTCATCCCGCTCCGAAGGGCGGACGATGGCGTTCCAGGCGATATCCAGTCCGTCATTCAGAGCGGCCCACGCCAATTCCCCGCGCTCGAGGCTGGGGGTCACCAGGTCGCGTTGCAATATGCTGATTCCGTAGCCTGAACGCACCAGTTCGACGATGGCTTCGATCAACTCCACGGTGATCATGCGGCGCGGCAAGATGCTGGCGGGGGCGAAGAACCGGTCGTATTCCCAACCGCTGGCGCGATCGGTCGAGTAGGTCACCAGGTTGTAGGTCTTGAAGTCTTCGGCGTAGATATTCGTCCTGCCCGCCAGGGGATGGTCCGTGGCCATGATCGCAATCAGGTCATCGCGAAACAGCGGCAGTTTTGCCACGCCACTCGGCACCATGCCGTCATCGATGATGGACACGTCGAGCCGGCCTTGCATCAGGCTCGCGTAAACGTCATCGCGGGGCACGGTGACCAGGGTGATTTCGATGTCGGGCCGAAGGCTGGAATAGTGCTTGATGAATTTCGGAATCCAGCGAAACGGGCCGTAGGAGGTGACGCCCATGCGGACAAAAGCGGTGACGCCACCGGCCATGGACCGGGCCTCGGACTCGGCCTCATTGAGTATCGCGATGATGTCCCTGGCGGCTCGCTCCAGGCGCACACCGGCAGGGCTGAGCCGCAGTTTTCCGCCCGATCGTTCCGTCAGGTTCACCCCAAGCCGCCGCTCGGCTTCGCGAATACGATGACTGACAGCCGAAGGCGTCAACCATAGACGCTCGGCCACGGCTGTGACCGAATCGACTTCCGACAGGGTTTTCAACATCACAAGGTGATCGAGCGTCAGTCTCATGGCAGGCGACCTGAAAATAATTCACAAAATTGCGTAAAATTATGAGCGTGACTTGTTTTTGGTGCCGTTGCAATCTGAATCCAGCAGAGCCCACCGGAGACCAACAACAATGACTAACCTGCCTTTCACACCTGTATTGACCCTGGGCGATATCGTCGACCTGGAGCGTTACCCCATTACCGATCGCAGCCATCCCGCTTACCTTGAACTGGTCGCAAACAGCCAGTCGTTGCTGGGGCAGGAGGGCGTTGCAATCTTCCCGGGGTTCGTTCGCGATCAATCGGTTGACGCCATGGCGGACCAAACCCTGGCACTGCACCCGCGCATGTTCCATTTTCGGGAAAAGCACACGGTTTATTTCAAACCCCAGGAGGAGGGCGTCGATGCGCAGCATCCGCTGCGACGGCTGATGGACACCGAAAAAGACACCGTGGCTTATGCCGATATTCCTGCCGACCACTCGATCCGGCAGATCTATCAATCGGACGATGTACTGTGTTTCATCAAGGATGTGCTGGACCTGGACGCGCTCTATCGGCATGCCGATCCGTTGGCCGCCCTCAACCTGCAGGGATTCACCGCAGGGCAGCAGCTGGGATGGCATTTCGATCGATCCGACTTCAGTGTCACGCTGTCCCTCCAGGCGGCGAGCGCCGGTGGGGATTTCGAGTACGTGCGCATGCTGCGCAACGAAAACGACGATTGCCACGACGCGGTCAGGCAGTTCCTCGATGACCCGAAAACACAGCAGGTGGAAGTGCTGCCGCAAGTGCCGGGCACCCTGACATTGTTCCGTGGCCGCTATTCACTGCATCGGGTAACGCCGGTGGAAGGGGACCGGTTGCGGCTCAACGCGGTGTTCGCCTATGTGGATCAACCCAATGTCGAATTCAGCAATTATGCCCGCCAACTGTTTTACGGGCGCACCACGGTCGAGCCACTGGTTTGAGTGTCACCCATAACAATAAATGCAATTGATTCACGCCTTTGCTTCACGTGTTTGCGGCCGGTTTATTCCTGTGTCGCACACAACAGTTCGCTGCCCCCAATAATAATGATTCGGAGCGTCTGATCATGAAAAGCAGGAAGAAGTTGCTGGCCTCGTTGCTCACCCTTGGCCTGCTCGCCGGTAGCGCGTCAAGCCAGGCGGCAGGCTGGTGTGAGTCGGGCAAGCCGGTGAAGTTTGCCGGCCTGAACTGGGAGAGCGGGATGCTCCTCTCCGACATCATGATGATCGTGCTCAAGGATGGTTATGGCTGTGCGACCGATCAATTGGTGGGTAACACCATCATTCTCGAGACCGCCCTGGCCGCCAACGACATCCAGGTGTTTGGCGAGGAGTGGATGGAGCGCAGCGAAGTCTGGAAAAAGGCGGCGGCAGCCGGCAAGGTCATCGGCGTCGGCGCGCCGATCATCGGTGCGACCCAGGGCTGGTACGTCCCGCGTTACGTCGTCGAGGGGGACGTCAAACGCAATCGACCGGCGCCAGCACCCGACCTCAAGACCGTCGCCGACCTGAGCAAGTACGCCAGTGTTTTTCACGATGCAGAAGAGCCGTCCAAGGGCCGGTTCTATAACTGTCCCGCGGGCTGGATTTGTGAGCAGGACAATACCGAGATGCTCAAGGAATACGGTCTTGAAAATACCTTCACCAACTTCCGCCCGGGCACCGGCGCTGCGTTGGACGCGGCGGTCCTGTCCAGCTACAAACGCGGTGAGCCGGTACTGTTCTACTACTGGTCACCGACTCCGCTGATGGGGCAGATCGATGCGATCAGACTGGAAGAAAAGACCGGGGCCAACAAAGACGTCGTTACCATGGTCGGGCTCTCCAAGGCCTTTCATGAACAGGCGCCCGAACTGGTCGCGGTCCTGGAAAAGGTCAATATCCCCATCGATCTGCTGAATCAGAACCTGGCGAGAATGACCCGCGAACGTATCGAGTCACCGAAGCTGGCCAGGATGTTCCTCAAGGAACACCCGGAAGTCTGGCATGCCTGGGTCGACGAAACCGCCGCCAAAAAGATCGAGGCAGCGCTTTAACCGAGCCTCCAGGGCAAGGACGCCCGCACTCTGCAACGCCCCTCTGAACTCAATCTCTTGACTGCTTCTACACAAGAAGTGGCGCCTCTTTGCGTCCGGGAATCATGAACATGATCAAATCACGAGCGGCTGTCGCCTTCGCGGCGAACCAGCCTCTGCAAATCGTCGAAATCGATGTGGCGCCGCCGCAAGCCGGCGAAGTGCTGGTGCGCATCATCGCGACCGGTGTCTGCCATACCGATGCATTTACCTTGTCTGGCGCCGATCCCGAAGGGATCTTCCCGGTCATCCTTGGCCACGAAGGCGGCGGTATCGTCGAAGCGGTTGGCGCGGGCGTGACTTCACTGGCGGTAGGCGACCATGTGATCCCGCTGTACACCCCGGAATGTGGCGAATGCAAATTCTGCAGGTCCGGTAAAACCAATCTTTGCCAGAAGATCCGTGCCACCCAAGGCAAAGGCCTGATGCCGGATGGCACCAGCCGTTTCTCTTATCAGGGGCAGCCGATCTTTCACTACATGGGCACTTCCACGTTCTCGGAATACACCGTGCTGCCGGAAATCGCCCTGGCCAGGATTCCCCGGGACGCGCCACTGGAACAGGTTTGCCTGCTCGGATGTGGAGTGACCACCGGGATTGGCGCGGTGCTCAACACGGCCAAAGTGGAAGAGGGCGCCAGCGTGGCGATCTTCGGCCTGGGCGGCATCGGCCTGGCAGCCATTATCGGCGCCACCATGGCCAAGGCTGGCCGGATCATCGCGATCGATATCAACCCGGCCAAGTTCGACATCGCCAGGCAATTGGGCGCTACCGACTTCGTCAACCCCGGGGACTACGACCGGCCCATCCAGGACGTGATCGTCGAGATGACAGAAGGCGGTGTCGACTACTCCTTTGAATGCATTGGCAACGTCCAACTCATGCGCGCGGCCCTGGAGTGCTGCCACAAAGGCTGGGGCGAGTCGGTGATCATCGGGGTCGCCGGCGCGGGCCAGGAAATCAGTACCCGACCGTTCCAACTGGTGACCGGTCGAGTCTGGCGCGGCTCCGCCTTCGGCGGCGTCAAAGGTCGCTCGGAGTTGCCGAGCTATGTCGAGAAGGCTCAGTCCGGCGACATCCCGCTGAATACCTTCATCACCCACACCATGGGGCTTGAAGACATCAACAAGGCATTCGAGTTGATGCAGCAAGGCAAAAGCATTCGCACGGTTATCCATTTTTGAACAACAAAGAGAGCATCAAGATGAGCATCTTCACCCATGTCACCGTCGGTACCAACGACCTGCAAAAAGCCCGGGGCTTTTACGACAACGTACTCGGTGCACTCGGCCAGAAACGCATCGCCGACCTGGAGGACAATGGTTCCATCTGGGGCGAAAACGCGCCGTCTTTCTTCGTTTTGAAGCCGGCAAACGGCGCGCCTGCCAGCGTCGGCAACGGTGTCACTGTCAGCTTTGAAGCACCGGATCGCGCTGCTATCGATGCCTTCCATGCGGCCGCCCTGGCCAGCGGTGGCACCGACGAAGGCGCACCCGGGCCACGGGGCTGGGCACCCAATGCCTATGCCGCCTATGCCCGGGATCTGGACGGTAACAAACTGGCCGCGTACTGCTTCAAGGCAGACTAAGCCCTATCGGGGCTTCGCATTCCTCCTTTGAGCGGGCCCCGGCATGACTCCCGCGAGCTTTTCATCGAACCTGCCATAATCCTGGCGGGTTCGATCCCCGCCACCTTCATGAAACGACGCTGATTCCCTGCCATCCTGCCATCCTGCCATCCTGCCATCCGCTTCCAGCCATTAAAAAAAGCACCCCTTACTCCCGGATATCATGATTTTTCACAATCATGAGCCTTCCTTATAGTCCTCCCAAGCCCACTTGGAACACGGTTGTGTTTCCCTTGATGCGAGAGACTTTTATGGAAAACAGGAAACGTGCCGTCCAGGCGTCGGAGGTCGGGATCGGGACTCGAGTCGTATGGGGCGGAGAGCAAGTTCAACATCCCTACAATGCGACCCAGACCCCCATCGTGGTCAGTGCCGCCTATGGCTATGACGACATCGATAAGTGGTACGACGTGGCATTGGGAAAGGAACCCGGCTTCATTTACAGCCGGATGAGCAACCCCACTGTCTCTGTCCTGGAAGATAAACTCTGTGAGCTCGAAAACGCAGAGTCAGCTGTAGCTTTCAGTACCGGAATGGCCGCAATCAGCGGTGTACTGCACACCTTCCTTTCCCATGGGCAGCGTGTGATATCTACACGTGACAGCTACGGTGGAACGAACAAGATATTCGAGGAGTTTCTTCCACGCATGGGTGTGCAAGTCACCCTTTGCGATACGCTCGACACCGTGGAGCTTGAGCAGGAGATCGCGAAAGGCTGCAACGTCCTGTACCTGGAAACACCCACGAATCCAACGCTGAAAATCGTTGATATTCGGCGCCTTGTGGCAGCGGCGAAGCGAGTGGGTGCTTTGGTTGTTGCAGACAACACATTCGCGACGCCGCTGAATCAGAATCCGCTCGCTTTAGGCGTTGATGTGGTTGTGCACAGCGCGACCAAATTCCTCTCCGGTCATGGCGATGTACTCGGCGGCGTGGTGTGCGGCGCCGAGCATTTGATGGCGCAAGTTCGCCATTACCGCGAGATCAATGGTGCCTCGCTGGATCCTTTTTCGGCGTATCTGATCATCCGCGGCATCAAGACCCTGGCGCTGCGTCTTCGCCAGCAACAGACGAGCGCACAACTGTTGGCCGAGTACCTCTGTACCGAGCCGTTGGTCGAGTCGGTGAACTATCCGGGGTTGCCTCAACATCCAGGTCATGACATCGCCCGTTCGCAAATGAACGGATTCGGCGCCATCGTCAGCTTCGTGCTCAAAGGCGGCATGGACACTGTGACTCGTTTGCTCCCGCTGCTCAGATATGCGCATCGGGCGGGTAATCTGGGCGCAGTCGAGACCATCTATGGGCCCGCACGGACAACCAGCCACGTGGAAAACACCCTGGAAGAACGTCAGGCACTTGGCATTTCCGAAGGTTTGGTTCGAGTGTCCGTAGGTATTGAAGAATCAGCAGATTTATTGGCGGATCTAAAACAAGCCTTCGCTTTAGTGCGAAGTACACAAGGTGATGCAAGCCTTCACGCCGACAGTGCCCGACGTTTAATTGAGGCAGGAGCCTGAATAGGAGCAGGACTTTCGACATTCATCTTAAGCCCTTCATGAAGAATGAAAATAATAAAATCCAGCGACAGCGAAATTGTACTGCCCAACAGCCAGTTACAAGGCGTTTGTCCGAACATTTCATGAGACTACAACTATGTCCACACAGATAGATAAACAGCCAGATCCAAACTCGCATTTCAAAAAGGAAATGCAAACCCGTCACATCGTTATGTTGGCGTTGGGCGGTGTGATCGGTACGGGGTTATTCCTGACCTCCGGTTACACGGTTAATCAGGCAGGGCCACTCGGCGCAGTGATCGCCTACATCATCGGTGCAGTGATGGTGTATCTGGTCATGGTCTGTCTCGGTGAGTTGGCTGTACAGATGCCGGAAACCGGATCTTTCAGTAGCTACGCAACGCGATACCTGGGCCCAGGCACAGGCTATACAGTGGCCTGGCTTTACTGGCTCACGTGGGCAGTCGCTATCGGTTCAGAGTTTACCGCTGCGGGCATTCTGATGGTTCGGTGGTTTCCTGATACACCGGTGTGGATTTGGAGTGCGCTGTTTGCCATTGCAGTGTTCTTGAGCAATGTTGTCTCTGTCCGGTTGTTTGCGGAGACTGAGTTCTGGCTATCGCTGATCAAGGTTCTGACGGTTATCACCTTTATTGCGATCGGCGGAGCGGCAATTTTCGGTCTTTTGCAAGTACAGAACTTGCAGGGAGCGGGACTTTCCAACTTCACCCGTGAGGGGCTCTTCCCCACCGGGTTCTTACCCATTGCAATGACCCTCCTGGCGGTTTCCTTCGCATTTTCCGGAACCGAGCTGATCGGGATTGCGGCAGGTGAAGCGCAAGATCCACAAACCAGCGTACCCAAGGCAATCCGCACGACAGTGGTACGTTTGGCGCTGTTCTTCGTGGGGACTATTTTCGTCCTTGCGACGTTACTGCCACGAGAACAGGCGGGGCTGGTAGAAAGTCCGTTCGTCATGGTGTTCGAGTTGATCGGCATCCCGTACTCTGCCGACATCATGAACTTCGTCATTCTTACGGCACTGATTTCCGCTGCCAACTCGGGGCTGTATGCAGCATCGCGCATGCTGTGGACATTGAGCGATCAAGGACACATGCCTAAACGCTACGCCAGGCTCTCCAGTCGTGGCACTCCGGTGAACGCCATCGTTCTCAGTATGGCCGGTGCCGTGGCTTCTCTGCTCAGCAGTGTGTTCGCCCCTGATACGGTTTACCTGGCCCTGGTGTCCATTTCCGGTCTGGCGGTCGTCGTCGTGTGGATGAGCATTGCTGCAAGCCAGATCGCGTTCCGTCGTCATTACGTCGCCAATGGCGGACGCGTTGAAGACCTGCATTTCCGTGTACGCGGCTATCCGTGGGTGCCTATCGGTGCGATTTTGTGTTGTCTGCTGGCCTGTGTGGGTATCGCTTTTGATCCTGAGCAGCGAGTGGCGCTTTACTTCGGCCTGCCCTTTATCGCGTGGTGTTATTTCGTTTACTGGATCACTCGAAACAAGAGGGCAGCGCGGTTGGCTTTAGCCACCGCTGTTCATTCCTCTGGCACCGCGTGAATTTCTCAGGCAATGATTGAGCATAGATAAAGTCCTGATGAGGTTGCGCCGATGAGTCAAAAGTCACTACCACCCTTGAACTGGTTGAGGGCATTCGAAGTATCGGCGCGTTATTTGAACTTTACCCACGCGGCCGAGGAGCTCCATTTGACTCAAGGGGCTGTGAGTCAGCAGATCCGTCAGCTGGAAGGTCACCTCGGTGTGGCGCTGTTCAAGCGCTTGCCCCGAGGGCTTGGCTTGACCGAGGAAGGGCAGTCGTACCTGCCTGTCGTACAGGACGCGATCAGTCGCCTTGCAGTCGGCACAAACGAGATTTTCGGCCAGCACAATCGAAGACATTTGAAGGTGCGTGGCAGCCTGTCCTTTCTTCACTATTGGTTGGCCCCCCGGCTCGCGGATTTCTGTCGGGAGTATCCGCAGATTGATATTCGATACATCAGCAATATTTGGGTGAAAGAACCGGACGGCGAGGATGACCTGGAGATTCGCTGGGGATGTGGTGAGTGGTCGGGCTTGCACGCTCAACGATTGACCTGGGACATCCTTCAGCCTGTTTGCTCCCCAACGCTCATGGCCAGCTCACCCATCCATGAGCCTCGCGACTTGATGAACCATTCCCTGCTTCATGTGTTGGGGTACGAAGAAGGATGGGGTTACTGGTTGAAGCGAGTGGGAGCCGGCGACGTCGACTATTCCCGTGGCCTTCAGTTTGACACGCTGATTTCCACGATCCGCATGGCCGAGTTGGGGCAGGGCGTTGCGCTGGCACGCTCTTCCGTGGTCGAGGACTTGCTCAAGAGTGGGCAATTGGTTGCGCCATTCAGTCACCGAATCGAGGCCAGCGAGTCTTTTTATCTGGTGCACGAACAGACCGAAGCGCTATCGCCAGATGCCGCAAATTTTTCTACCTGGCTGGTGGCTCAAGCCCATCGCCTTTTGTAATACCGATTGGGAGGGGTCATGGATTATGTAAGCACGCGCGGCGGTGACATGCGGGCGGATTTTCGCAGTGTGGTGCTGTCGGGGCTCGCCGAAAAGGGTGGTCTGTATGTCCCGACCCGTTTGCCGGTATTCACTGAGCAACAAATCACCAGCTGGTCATGGCTGCCGTTTGATGAACTGGTATGGCGGATAATCTCGCCTTTCGTTGGTTCGTCCATAGACGAAAGCACCCTGCGTGGTTTGCTCAGTGACAGCTATCAGCAGTTCAAACACCGTGCGATCACGCCGCTTGAACAGATCGGGCATAACGAATGGATACTCCAGCTGTTTCATGGTCCGACCGGTTCTTCCAAGGATTTCGCCGCGCAATTGCAGGCGCGCCTGGTCGAGCATTTTCTGGAGGAGGTCGGTAAGGAAGCGTTGGTGGTCGGTGCAACCAACGGTGATACCGGCGTCGCTGCGCTTGAAGCCTTTGCTGACAGCCCGGCCACCCGCATGGCGATACTGTATCCGCGCGACGGGCTTGCGCCTGAGCAACTCAGTGCCTTGCAGGCAGCCGACCCGCAGCGGGTTCAGCTGTTTGCAGTTGACGGCAATTTCGATGATTGCCAGACGCTGGTCGCCCGACTCTTGCGTGAGTGGCCGTTGGACGGAGTGTTACCGGTCTGTTTCAACTCGACCAACTGGATCGGCGTTCTGGCGCAGATCGTTTTCTACTTCCACGCGGCGTTGCAACTGGGCGGTGGCTCGCGTCCCGTTGGCTTTAGCGTTCCCGCTGCCAGCTCGGCCGAAATCTACGCTGGTTATATTGCGCAAAAGATGGGATTACCCATCAATCAGGTGATCATTTCCACCAACAGCAATGATGCCCTGCACCAGTTTTTTCATTGCAATCGCTACTCCACCCGGATGACGAGTCGAACCGTATCGCCGGCGATGGACTTCTCGTTGTTTTCCAACCTGGAGCGGTTTGTCTGGGAGATTTACGAGCACGATGGCGGCTCAACAAAAGCGCTGATGGAGCATTTTGAAAGTTGCGGAGAAATGAGCATCGGCAATCAGCAATGGCTGCGTGCCCGAGTACTCTTCGACTCCTATGCGGTAGACGAATCCCAGGTGCGCGATGAGGTGGTCGGGCTGTTCCGGGAGACAGGCTCGGCCATCGATCCTCACACCGCTGTCGGTGTACTCGCCGGCCGGCTTCATCGACGCAGCCTGGGGGCGCCAATGGTCACCTTCGGGCAAATTGCGCCGGTCAAGTCGGCGGCGCTGTTGGCCGAACTGGGTGTCTGGCAAGCAAGCGTTGCGAGCACTGTCGAGGTGCTCGCGCAACCGCCTTACCTGGCCAAGGGCGATCTGGAGGGGCTGTGCCAGGCTCTTCGTCTGGCACAACAGAGGTTTGCATGAAGCGCATTCTGGATCCGTTGGACGAACGCATACTGGCCGAGCTTACCGCCAATGCGCGCATAGCCCACATCGAACTCGGCGCCAAGATCAACTTGTCGCGCAATGCGGTGCGCCAACGCATCGAGCGTCTTGAGCGCGACGGTGCGATCCAGGGCTATACGGTACTGCTCGGTGAGTCGCGGCGGCCGACGTCGCTTATCAGCGCGGTGATCTTCGTCTACCGCTACGACCGCATGCGTGGCGAGGAAGTACTGGCTGCGCTGCGCTCCATTCCCGAAGTCGTGCAGTGTGAAGTACTCAGTGGCGAGTTCGATCTGATGCTGCGCGTGAATGCCGCCACACCTGAACGTGTCCATCTCGTGTGGAAGGAAATCGCGGCCATGCCGGGGGTGGAAAACACCGTGACATCGTTCGTCCTTTCGGCGGTGTTCTGAAACATCGTGCTTGGGCAAAACGCCCAACTAATACAGCAGACTGCCATATTCAACTGCCAAAGCCCGGCTCTTAGGATGTTCCTGTCGAACAACATCAATAAAGGAACAGCGTTCATGACTGAGTACAAAATTGCCTTGGTAGGGTTTGGTGGCGTGAACCGTGGCTTCGCCCAATTGGTCGCCGATCGTAATGCCGAGTGGAAAGAGTCCCTGGGCTTCACGGTCAAGATTGTCGGTGTCACCGATCTGTTCCTCGGCTCCATCGTTGCCAAAGACGGTCTGGATGCAAAGCAGCTGGTCGCGCTGCCGGTTGAGAAAGGCGCATTCGCTCAAGTGCCCGGCGGCAATGCCGAGGCCTTCAACGAAACCGTGATCAAGCATTGCGGTGCAGACATCATCGCTGAGGCTACCTTCACCAACCCGGTGGATGGCGAACCCGCCACTACCTTTTGCCGCTGGGCCCTGGAAAGCGGCATTCATGTAGTAACCACCAACAAGGGACCTATTGCGCTGCACGGTGCCGAGCTCAAGGCATTGGCCCGGCGCAACCGGGTCGCATTCGAATACGAGGGAGCGGTGATGAGTGGCACCCCGGTGATTCGTCTGGCCCGGCAGGCCTTGGCAGGTGTCAACGTACAAGGCTTCGAAGGCATCCTCAACGGCACTTCGAACTACGTGCTCACACAAATGAAAGACGGCATGACGTTCAACGATGCAGTCACGCAAGCGCAACAACTCGGTTATGCCGAGGCAGATCCGACCGCCGATGTGGAAGGGTTTGATGTGCGCCTCAAGGTCGTGATTCTTGCCAACGAACTGCTCGATGCGCGATTGAGAGTCAGTGATGTGGCATGTTCGGGTATCAGCGGCATCAGTCCAGAAGATATCGCTAAGGCAAGCGCCAATGGCGCGAGCTGGAAACTGATTGGTTCAGCCAATCGTGAAGCCGATGGCTCGGTTCGAGCGAGTGTCGAGGCCCGTCTGCTGCCCAATGCCCATCCTCTGGCAGGTATTGCCGGCGCCACGAATGCCGTGTCATTCAATACCGAACTGCTCGGCGCCGTCACGGTATCCGGGCCTGGGGCAGGGCGTATCGAGACAGCCTTCGCATTGCTGTCGGACATCGTCGCCATCCACACCGCCCACGGCAAATAACAGGAGATAGTCATGAGCGTATCCAGCATGGCCAGTATCCAGCTTGTTGAAACCAAACAGATTGATGTGTTCAGTCCATTCGATGGTCGCTTGGTAGGGAGCGTCCCTTGCCTCGATGCAGCCGCCGTTCCTGGCCTGCTGGAACGCGCACGAATCGGCGTGCGCGAGAGTGCGGCAATGCCTCGTCACCTGCGTGCGCGCATTCTTGAGGACGCCGCCCGGTATGTGGAGCTTGAGTCTGAAGCATTTGCCAGGCTGATCGTTGCCGAGGCGGGAAAAACGCTGCGACAAGCAGAGAAGGAAGTGAAGCGTTGCGTGAACACGTTGAAGCTTTCGGCAGAAGAGGCGCGTCGCAACGCCGGGGAAGTGATTCCATTTGGGGCTTATGAAGGATCGGAGTCGCGCCAAGGCTGGTTCACGCGGGAACCGTTGGGGCTTATCGTCGCAATCACGCCCTACAACGACCCACTGAATCTGGTCGCCCATAAACTCGGCCCGGCAATCGCCGGTGGCAATGCCGTGATTTTGAAACCCTCGGAACTCGCGCCACTGTCTGCTCTCAAGCTCGTTGAGTGCTTGGTCAAAGCGGGTCTTCCACCCTCTGTGATTACCCCGGCTACGGGTGGCGTCGACCTGGGTAAAGCCTTGGTGGAAGTACGCGAAGTTCGGATGATTTCCTTTACCGGTGGTTTTGCCACGGGAGAGGCCATCGCTCGTAGTGCCGGGTTGAAGAAGCTGGCAATGGATCTGGGAGGAAATGCCCCGGTTCTCGTGCTTGAAGATTGTGATATCGAACCGACAGTCGAGTCCTGTGTGTCTGGTGCCTTCTGGGCAGCAGGGCAGAATTGCATCGGCACGCAGCGCATCCTTGTCCATCGTTCAATTTACGAGGACTTCCGTGAGCGTTTTGTCAGTCAAACGCGCGAATTGGTAGTGGGCGATCCTGACCAGCGAGCAACGGATGTAGGTCCGATGATTACGGAACAGGCAGCGCGTCGTACCGAGCAATTGGTCAATGAGGCTCTGGCCGAGGGCGCTGTGCTTCTGTGCGGGCACCATCGCCAATCGGGAAGCTATGCGCCGACCGTGCTGGAGCATGTGAGCCATGGCAGTACGATCTGGCAACAGGAAGTCTTCGCGCCGGTGGTTATCCTGGAGCCTTTTGACCACCTGGAAGACGCTGTCGCTCTGGCCAACACAACAGAGTACAGCCTGCATGCAGGTCTTTTCACACGTGACATTTCCAAGGCTTTGAAACTGGCGCGACAGATTGAAGCGGGTGGCGTGATGATCAATGACTCTTCCGACTATCGTTTCGATGCCATGCCTTTCGGTGGTTTCAAGTACGGAAGCCTGGGGCGCGAGGGTGTTCGATTTGCGTATGAGGACATGACGCAGCCTAAAGTGGTCTGCATCAGCGAGCTGGATTAAACCTGCGAATCAGGTTGTCATCGACTCACATCGGGTGGACATTTTTATCTGACACCCGATGTTCCCTTTGCTAAGAAGCGGAAGTGAATCGCACGAACTTGCAACCGTCATGAGTCGTTGAATTCCTCTCGGATGCTCTCATCCGGAATGAACGCCCCGCCAAAAAAGCCAAAGACAGGGTCTTCACTCTTGTAACCAAAAAGAAAATAAGTCACTAATTGTCTACTTCTATGGCAGACGGTGAGCGGTAAATCATGGGTCAAACAGTCACTAATTCAGCACCGGCTCGCGGCCCGGCCGACCACGATGTACGCACTCAGATCGTCGCGGCCGCCACCGAGCACTTCAGTCATTATGGCTACGAGAAGACGACCGTCTCCGATCTCGCTCGATCAATCGGTTTCTCCAAGGCCTATATCTACAAGTTTTTCGAATCCAAACAGGCGATTGGCGAGATGATTTGTGCCAATTGCCTGAGCCAGATCGAGGCCGAGGTAAGGGCAGCGGTCAACGAAGCCGATCACCCGCCGGAGAAGTTACGGCGGTTGTTCAAGGCGATAGTCGAGGCGAGCCTTCGCCTTTTCTCACAGGATCGCAAGCTCTACGAGATTGCCACTTCAGCAGCGTCCGAGCGCTGGGGGGCGACGATCGATTACGAGGAGCGCATCCGCGAATTGCTTCAAAATGTTCTGCAGGAAGGTCGCCAAAGCGGAGACTTCGAGCACAAGACACCTCTGGATGAAACCGTCATGTCGATTTATCTGGTCATTCGGCCATACCTTAACCCGCTGCTCCTGCAGCACGGTTTCGATTACATCGATGAGGCGCCCGGTAAATTGTCCAGCCTGGTGCTGCGCAGCCTTTCGCCTTAATTAAATACGATAGTGACTATTGACTATATTGGTCACTGGATACAATGTGGGCGTCCCGATCTTTTTTGTATGGGACGCTCATGCGCCTGCGCCGCTTTGCATTACCTATTGTCATTTGCCTGTTTCCACTTGCGTTGGTCGCTTGCGGCGAAACAACGCTAAACGATCCACGCACCCAATCGCCGGCGGTGCGTATCGCGATCGCTCAAGCGGCGACACGAACACCACGCACTTTCACCGGCATCGTAGCGGCTCGTGTTCAAAGTGACCTGGGCTTTCGAGTCTCCGGCAAAGTGCTGGAACGCCTGGTTGATACGGGGCAAACCGTGAAGCGCGGCCAAACCCTCATGCGCATCGACCCAGTCGATTTGAAACTGGCCGCACATGCGCAACGCGAGGCGGTTACAGCTGCGCAAGCGCGAGCGCGACAAACAGTCCAGGACGAAGCACGTTACCGCGTGCTGCGTGGAACGGGTGCGATATCCGCCTCGACCTACGACCAATTCAAGGCGGCGGCGGATGCTTCCGGGGCACAGCTCAGCGCTGCCCAGGCTCAGGCGCAAGTGGCCTTTAACACCATCCAATATGCAGAATTGCGTGCGGACGCGGATGGCATCGTCATGGACACGCTGGTCGAACCAGGTCAGGTGGTGAATGCCGGACAGGTGGTGGTACGCGTAGCGCATGCCGGGCCACGAGAAGCGCTGATCCAATTGCCGGAAACCCTGCGCCCCACAATCGGTTCGATTGCACAGGCCTCGCTCTACGGCAAAGAAGGCCCCAGCGTGGCTGCGAAGTTGCGGCAGTTATCGGATGTTGCCGACAGCCTGACCAGAACGTTCGAAGCGCGCTACGTGCTGGACGGCGAGCAGGCAATTGCTCCTCTGGGCACCACCATCACATTGCAAATTCCAGATGAACTGTCTTCCATCCAGGCAGGCAGTGTGCAGGTACCAATAGGCGCGCTGTACGACTCCGGCGACGGCCCGGGAGTATGGCTCGTAAGGGGAGAGCCGACGCAAGTTCACTGGCAGCCAGTTGTGGTTCAACAACTTGATGATGAACTCGCACGAATCTCCGGTGAGTTAAAGCCAGGTCAGCAGATCGTTGCGCTCGGCGTCCACCTGCTACGGGAAGGCCAGCCAGTTCGAGTGACGGAGCAAAGCAACGTCGCGACTATTGAAGGGGTGCGTCGATGAGTGAGCGTCGCTTCAATCTGTCCGCACTCGCGGTACGCGAGCGCTCCGTGACACTGTTCCTGGTGTGCCTGATCTCTCTGGCCGGGCTCGTTGCATTCTTCAAGCTAGGGAGAGCGGAAGACCCGGCGTTCACGGTGAAAGTGATGACTATCGTCACCGCTTGGCCTGGGGCAACTGCCCAGGAAATGCAGGATCAGGTGGCGGAGAAAATCGAAAAGCGCCTCCAGGAGCTCCGCTGGTACGACCGTAGCGAAACCTACACGCGTCCTGGTCTCGCCTTTACGACCCTGACGCTGCTCGACAGCACGCCACCATCGCAGGTGCCCGAAGAGTTCTACCAGGCGCGCAAGAAGGTCAGCGACGAATCGAAGGAGCTACCGGCCGGTGTGATTGGGCCAATGGTCAACGACGAATACTCGGATGTCACGTTTGCTCTGTTCGCGCTCAAGGCCAGAGGGGAGCAACAGCGTTTGCTGGTACGTGACGCCGAGAAACTGCGTCAGCGTTTGCTGCATGTAGCGGGTGTGAAGAAGGTAAACATTATCGGTGAGCAAGCCGAGCGCATTTATGTAGAGTTTTCGCATGAGCGTTTGGCAACGCTGGGCATCGGCCCGCAGGAAGTGTTCGCCGCGCTGAACGGCCAGAACGTTCTGACGCCGGCCGGCTCCGTGGAAACCCAAGGGCCCCAAGTGTTCATTCGTCTGGATGGCTCGTTTGATGAAATGTCGAAAATCCGTGACACCCCGATCATCGCGCAGGGCATGACGCTGAAGTTGTCGGACATCGCTTCCATCAAGCGTGGCTATGAAGACCCGGCAACCTTCATGATCCGCAATGGTGGTGAGCCGGCGCTGTTGTTGGGTATTGTCATGCGCGATGGTTGGAACGGCCTGGATCTGGGCAAGGCACTGGACACCGAGGTAGAGGGGATCAACGCAGAGATGCCGCTGGGGATGAGCCTGACCAAGGTGACGGATCAAGCAGTCAACATCAGCTCAGCGGTTGATGAATTCATGATCAAGTTCTTCGTCGCGTTGTTGGTGGTGATGCTGGTGAGTTTTCTCAGCATGGGCTGGCGCGTCGGCGTGGTGGTTGCAGCGGCCGTGCCGCTGACTTTGGCGATGGTCTTCGTGGTGATGGCGGCGACTGGCAAGAATTTTGATCGTATCACCCTGGGCTCGCTCATTTTGGCGCTGGGCCTGCTGGTGGATGATGCCATCATCGCCATCGAAATGATGGTGGTGAAAATGGAGGAGGGCTACAGCCGCATCGCCGCTTCTGCTTACGCCTGGAGCCATACTGCCGCTCCGATGTTATCAGGCACGCTGGTCACTGCCGTCGGTTTTATGCCCAATGGTTTCGCCCGCTCTACGGCAGGCGAATACACCAGTAACATGTTTTGGATCGTTGGTGTCGCCTTGATAGCCTCGTGGCTGGTTGCCGTGGTGTTTACACCCTACATTGGCGTCAAGCTGCTACCCGACATCAAACAGGTCGCTGGTGCTCATGACGCGATGTACGCTACGCCGCGATACAACCGCTTTCGCCTGATACTGCAAAGGGTCATAGCGCATAAGTGGCTGGTCGCGATCGCTGTAGTCAGTCTTTTCGTGGCGGCCATACTCGGAATGGGATTGGTCAAGAAGCAGTTTTTCCCAGTCTCCGACCGCCCTGAAGTGCTCGTGGAAATTCAGATGCCTTACGGCACATCGATCACCCAAACCAGCGCCGCCACTGCAGAAGTGGAAGCCTGGCTGGCAAAGCAGAAAGAAGCCAGGATCGTTACAGCGTACATCGGTCAGGGCGCGCCACGTTTTTACATGGCGATGGGGCCGGAGCTACCTGACCCGTCATTCGCCAAGATTGTGATTCGTACGGACAACGAGCAAGAGCGCGAGGCGTTGAAACATCGGTTGCGGGAGGCTATTTCCGGGGGCTTGGCTCCACAGGCACGGGTGCGAGTCACGCAACTTGTGTTCGGCCCTTATTCGCCATTCCCGGTCGCATACCGGGTTACCGGGCCAGATCCGGTCAGGTTGCGCGAGATTGCCGCCCAGGTGCAGCAAGTCATGGTTGCCAGCCCGATGATGCGCACAGTCAATAGCGACTGGGGAGGGCGCGCACCTGCTCTGCACTTCACCTTGCAGCAGGATCGCTTGCAAGCCTTTGGACTCACCTCCAGCGCGGTAGGGCAACAATTGCAATTCCTGTTGAGCGGCGTGCCGGTGACCGCCGTGCGAGAGGACATCCGCACGGTGCAAGTGGTGGCCCGCTCGGCAGGAGGCAGTCGCTTCGATC
The DNA here is from genome assembly GCF_054668285.1 of Pseudomonas sp. S2_H10. Classification (NCBI taxonomy): domain Bacteria; kingdom Pseudomonadati; phylum Pseudomonadota; class Gammaproteobacteria; order Pseudomonadales; family Pseudomonadaceae; genus Pseudomonas; species Pseudomonas sp. S2_H10. The sequence goes on along the minus strand of NZ_CP162754.1, from coordinate 403,539 downwards.
CGGCAATGGTCATGAACTTCACGCTGGCTGGTGCAAACGGGCAACGCATCCCGCTGTCGCAACTCGGCGAGGTTGATGTGCGCATGGAAGAGCCGGTCATGCGTCGGCGCGACCGGGTGCCAACGATCACTGTGCGTGGCGATATCGCCGAAGGTCTGCAGCCGCCAGACGTATCAACGAGGATTTCCGAACAGTTACAGCCTGTCATTGAGAAATTGCCGAAGGGTTATCGCATCGACCAAGCGGGTTCGATCGAAGAGTCCGGTAAGGCTACGGTCGCGATGTTGCCGCTTTTTCCCATCATGCTGGCGATCACCCTGGTAATTCTCGTTCTGCAGGTTCGCTCGATATCTGCCATGGTCATGGTTTTCCTGACCAGTCCGTTAGGGCTGATCGGTGTCGTACCGATGCTGATTGTTTTTCAGCAGCCATTCGGTATTAACGCATTGGTTGGCCTGATTGCGCTGTCTGGCATCCTCATGCGCAATACGCTGATTCTGATTGGGCAGATTCATTACAACGAGCGAGCGGGACTTGATCCGTTTCATGCAGTGGTCGAGGCGACCGTACAGCGTGCCAGGCCGGTGATCCTGACCGCACTGGCGGCGATTCTGGCCTTTATCCCGCTGACTCACTCTGTGTTCTGGGGAACGCTTGCCTACACGCTGATCGGAGGAACGTTGGCGGGTACGGTACTGACTCTGGTGTTCCTGCCGGCTATGTATTCCATCTGGTTCAGGATCAAGCCTGTCAGGAATCACGCCCCTGTAGCGCAGCCTGCGTAAACGGAAAGCGCGGCGGATCATCCCGCCGCGCTGACTTTGAAAAAATGCTGAAGTTGAATTACACCTTGGCGCTGCGCCTCGACGAACCTGCGGCCCGTTTGCGCCGTCGGCAATATTCCTGGCGATCACTCACTTCACGAGAGCTTGATGATGACCTTACCTTTGGATCGTCCTTGTTCGACATAACTCAAAGCCTCGGCTGTCGATTCGAAAGGGAAGGTTGTGTCGATCACCGGTTTGATAATGCCGGACTCGATCAGAGCAGTGATTTCACTCAGTTGAGCACCACTGGCACGCATAAAAACGAACGCATAGCTGACGTTCAGCTGGCGAGCTTTTCTGCGGATACCGCTGCTCAACAGACGCATCACCAAACCCAATCCCCAAAACAGTTTTTGCTCTTCAGCGAACTCTGGCGTCGGCGGCCCGGAGATGGAAATGAGCTGGCCACCAGGCTTCAGAATGGTGAGCGACTTCTCCAGTTCATCCGCGCCCAAGCTGTTCAATACGACGTCGTAGTCCTGCAAAACGCTTTCGAAGTTTTGCTTCTTGTAGTCGATGACAACGTCGGCTCCCAGGGCTTTAACCCATTCAACATTGGTTGTGCTGGTGGTTGTCGCAACGAAGGCGCCCAGATGCTTGGCGAGCTGGATGGCGATGCTGCCAACGCCGCCGGATCCGGCGTGGATAAAGACCTTCTGGCCTTTTTGCAACCTGGCTGTTTCAACCAACACCTGCCAGGCCGTCAGAGCGACCAGGGGGAGGGAAGCCGCTTCTTCCATGCTGATATTTTTGGGTTTCAACGCGATTGCATTTTCTTCCACCGCAATCAGCTCGGCGAACGTGCCTATGCGCTCTTGAGGAGGGCGTGCGTAGACTTCGTCACCTGGCTTGAAGCGCCGCACGGCTGAGCCCACGCCAACCACCACTCCAGCCAAATCATTGCCCAAAATCAACGGAAATGAGTACGGCAAGATCAGTTTGAATTCGCCTGTACTGATCTTTGAATCAAGCACGTTGACACTTGTGGCATGCACTTGAACCAGGACGTCATGGGCACCCACTTCAGGTGCGGGCACCTCGGCGATACGGCCACTATTCTTGCCGTAACGGTCGATTAGAAATGCCTTCATGTTGATTCATCTCTCATAGATACAAATGGGACTGGCCGAACACGCTCAGGCATCCAGGAATATCGTTGCCTGGGCCACGAAGTCGGCATGATGTTGGAAAATACCGCCATGCCCTGCATCCTCGTAAATGATCAGTTGTGAATTCGGGATCCGGTTCGCCAAGTCAGCAGAGTTCACCGTGGGCACCATGATGTCGTGGTCACCGTTGGCGATCAGCGTCGGTATCTGTATGCGACTGAGATTTTGTGGGGGGTGTCTGCCCCATGCATGAATGGCTTTCAACTGCCGCAAAAAAGCGCTTGGTGTTGGATTTTTGTCTCGATCTTTCCTGCGCTCCTTCAGGCGATTCAGAAAATCCTTGGCGGCTCGCCGGCCATTGACCGTCGAGGTGAAGAACAGGTAGGTCTTCGGATCGCGCAACGTCAGCAAACCTTTAAGCATCAATGGCCATGACACTGACCAGACCTTGTCGATGCCAGTGCCGCCAGCAGGGCCGGTGCCGGTCAGAATAAGTCTGCGCACCAGGTCAGGGGCGCTCAGGGCAATTTCCTGGGCCACGAACCCTCCAAGTGAAAAACCCAGCAGGTCGACCTTGTCGAAACCCAGCGCACGAATCACAGCGATGGCATCGTTTGCCATTTCACTGACCGTCGCAGGGGCGGTGCCATCTGAGGCGCCGATACCCCGATAGTCAGTGGCGATGATGCGCCGGGTGCTTGCGAGCCCATCCATGATCCGTGGGTCGAAGTTGTCCAGCACTGCGCCCCAATGGTTAAGCAGAACGAGCGGCAACGCACCCTTGGGGCCTATGTCACGGTAAGCGAAGGCTGTTCCTTCAACCTTGATCCATTGGTTCGCTGCATTGACGAACTGCGTGCGCGATCCGGGATGAGGTGTTGTGTCTTGAATATTCATGTTGGCCCCGTGCTGCGGGTCGAAAAGCTGCAAGTGAGACTGTGTTGCAGGCGCTTTTAAATCGAGTGCTGCGCACCAGTGCCTGCTGCACGATGATTACGCCTTGGCTTGATAACGCTCGGCGACATCGGATTGCCTGATCTCTGACAGCAAGCCCTGGCGTGCGGCCTGCAAGGCATCCCAACGGGCGGCGTCCTGCAAGGGTGGGATGGTCACGGGCTCGCGACGATCGAAACCGACCAGGGCCGCATCGACCAGATCACCCACTTCCATGATGTCACTGAGGGTATTGATGTCGATGCCCGCTCGCTCCCAGATTTCGGTGCGAGTGGCTGCCGGCAGAACGGCTTGCACGTAGACGCCTTTGGGCGACAGTTCCAGGCTCATACCTTGCGATAGAAACAGCACAAAAGCCTTGGTCGCGCCGTAGACCGTCATCCCGAACTCTGGTGCCAGGCCCACGACCGAGCCTATGTTGATAATCGCTCCGTCCCCGGCTTGTGCCAGGCGTGGGGCGATGGCGCTGGCAAGCCGTACCAGTGCGGTAGTGTTGAGCGTGACCAACTGAGCAACGCTGTCGGTGGATTGTTCGATAAAGCTGCCCGATTGTGCGGCGCCGGCATTGTTCACCAGGATGCCGATACTGGCGTCGTCGCGCAGGCGAGCCTCGACCGTGGTCAAGTCGCTGATCTGGGTCAGGTCAGCCTGGAGAACAACGATGGCGACGTTGTGTTTCTCACGCAGCCGGGCTGCAAGAGCATCCAGCCGCCCTTTGTCGCGGGCTACCAGTACGAGGTCGTGCCCGCGCTTTGCAAAGCGCTCGGCATAAGTAGCGCCAATGCCAGTTGAAGCGCCGGTAATCAGAACAGTAGTAGGGATGCTCATGAATTGTTCCTCAGTTTCGGATATCGACAGGCGAGTCATGCGTGGTGTCCGGAGGACGTGCGCAGACCTGATTTTTAGCCGTGCCGGGTACTGGATTCAGCAAGGGTGGGGTAGTCGATGTAGCCTTCTGCACCGCCGCCATACAGGGTCGCAGGATCGAATGCCGACAAAGCGGCAGCGTTTTCAAGGCGCTCGACCAAGTCCGGGTTACCGATGAAGGGGCGTCCAAAGGCGATCATGTCGGCCTTGTTATCGTTTAGTTGAGAGGTGGCCAAACTCACGTCGTAGCCATTGTTCGCGATGTAAGTATTTTTGAAGCGTTGGCGCAGAGAACCAAAGTCGAAGGGCGCAATATCGCGTGGCCCACCAGTCGCGCCTTCGACCACATGGAGGTACACAATGCCCAAGGCATCGAGTTGGTCGACAATGTAGTCAAACTGGGCTTGCGGTTCGCTGCTGGAGACACCATTGGCTGGCGAAACTGGCGATATACGGATGCCTGTGCGGTCTGCACCGACCTCGGCTACGACCGCCGCCGTCACTTCCAGCAGTAGGCGAGCGCGATTTTCAATCGTGCCACCGTAGGCATCGGTGCGGATGTTGGCACCGTCTTTTACGAACTGATCCAGCAAATAGCCGTTTGCGCCATGGACCTCTACGCCATCGAATCCCGCAGCGATGGCGTTTGCCGCCGCTTGGCGAAAATCATTGACGATCCCGGGAAGCTCGCTGATATCAAGCGCTCGCGGCTCTGAAACGTCCACGAAGCTATTATTGACGAAGACCTTGGTCGCGGGACGGAGAGCGGAGGGTGCTACCGGAGCGGCACCGTTCTCCTGCAGGTCAACGTGCGATACGCGTCCGACATGCCACAGTTGCAGGAAAATTCGTCCGCCTTTTGCGTGGACGGCATCGGTGACCTGGCGCCAGCCATCGATCTGCGCCTGCGTGTAGATACCGGGCGTATCCTGGTAGCCCTGTCCCTGCTGCGAGATCTGCGAGGCTTCGGAGATCAACAGGCCTGTAGAGGCTCTCTGGCTGTAATAGGTTGCAGCGAACTCGCTCGGGACGAAGCCTTCGCCCGCACGGTTACGCGTCAGCGGAGCCATCACGATTCTATTGGAAAGTGTCAGCGAGCCGAGCGTGTACGGCTCAAACAACGTCTTATCGTTCATTTCGTTTCCATACTCGTTGATTAATGAGGGCGACATGCGCCGTGCCAGGGAAGATTCGCGTTGACGCTTTTATGATGTCGATCATACTCAAAACTGTCAACGCTTTTGATTATGATCGACATCAGAGTATGATGAGGTCATTGCTTTGAGGTGCAGAGGCGCAGGAAATGAAGATCACCAAGGCTCAATCGCTTGCCAATAGAGCTCACATCGTTGAGACGGCTTCAGAGCTGTTTCGCGAACGTGGCTACGATGGCGTGGGGGTGGCGGAACTCATGGCAGCTGCCGGATTTACGCAAGGAGGGTTCTACAAGCATTTCGGCTCCAAGGCCGATTTGATGGCTGAAGCGGCAGCGAATAGTCTTTCGCATTCGCTGACCAGTTCCGAAGGTCTCGACGTTGCCGAATTCGTAGATTTGTATGTGTCGAGAGATCACCGAGACGGAAGGGGCACGGGTTGCACAATGGCGGCTCTATGTGGAGACGCTGCGCGTCAATCAGGCGAGTTGAAAGCCACCTTTGCCAACGGGGTAGAAACCACGCTGGCAGCGCTCGAAGAAAAGTACAAAGCAAGGCCAGACGCACCGCAGGATGGGGTGCGGGCAAAAATGATCGACATGCTGGCGCATGCAATCGGTGCGGTCATGTTGTCGCGCGCCTGCCCGGATGACTCTTCGCTGGCTGATGAAATACTCGAGGTTTGCCACGCTGAGATAGTGGCGTCATTACCGTTGTCGCCAGTCAATGAGCCGCAGGAGAAGCAATAGCTGGACGCTTTCAGTCAAGGCGCTGGCGTCTTCTGAATCGCTATATCCAATATAGCTTGAACATAGTCTGTTATTCCATAAAACAAGTTTTAAACTAATTTATAGTGCGTTTTAATCTATGCAGATCTTCTGAATTGATTGGAGCACTTGTCTTTGAAAACTAAGGCGCTTTTACCTTTTGGCCTGGCACTGCTGGCTACCTGCTCGACGGCTTTCGCGGGCGCCACTCTGGATCGTGTAACCAGCAGCGGGGAGCTGACCGGCGTGCTGATGGAAAGCTATCCGCCATTCTCCTTTCTCAATGAACAGAACCAACTGGACGGGTTTGACGTCGATGTCGCCAAGGCCGTTGCGCAACGGCTAGGGGTGAAGCTGAAGTTGCAGACACCGTCCTGGGATGTCATCGCAGCCGGACACTGGAACGGACGATATGACATCTGCGTTTGCTCCATGACCCCGAGCAAGGCGCGGGCCGAAGTGTTCGACTTCCCGGTTGAGTATTACCAGTCACCGGCCGTGATCGTGGTGAATGCCAAAGACAAGGGCATTGTCACGGGCAAGGATCTTTCGGGTAAAAAAGTCGGTGTGATCAGTGCGTCGACCTATGAAGCCTATCTGAACAAGGATCTGGTGATCGAGGGCGCCGAGGACAAGCCGTTGAGCTATCCATTCGAAAGCGTCCAGGTCGCGCCATACGACAACGAAACGGTAGCTTTCCAGGATCTGGCCTTGGGCACTGGCGTGCGTCTGGATGCCATGGTCACCAACCTCATCACCGCTCGTGAACGCATCGCCCAGGATCCGCGTTTCAAAATTGCTGGCGACACGCTGTATGCAGAGCCCAACGTGGTAGCGATCGAAAAGGGCGATCCGCAATGGAATGCCAAAGTCACTGAGGTCGTCACCCAGCTCAAGGCCGACGGCACATTAAGCAAGATTTCACAGAAATGGATCGGTGCCGATATCAGCCAATGACAGCCCTCAATCCACACCCGGCCAAGGCGGCTCTCGCCCCCGACACCGAGACGCGTCGTTTCAGCCCGCTACCTGGTTTTCGCACTCGCCTGTATTTGACCTGGGCAGTGCTGTTCGGCCTGTGCGTCATGTTTTTCATGAGCTTCGATCTGAAGTTCTCGATCATTGTGCAGAAGTTGCCCAACCTGATGGGCCTGCATTTGGGGCCTGACGGTTTTTTGCAAGGTGCCGCGCTGACGCTGTTCCTGTGCTTCTGCTCGATCTGGCTTTCGTTGCTCCTGGGCTTCGTGACGGCGCTGGCGCGCCTGTCCCGCAGTGCAGTGGCTTTCGGCATTGCCAGTTTCTATGCGTCCTTTTTTCGCGGTACGCCGCTGCTGATCCAGATCCTGCTGATCTACCTGGGGCTGCCGCAGTTGGGTGTGGTTCCTGGCGCCATCAGCGCAGGGATCATTGCGCTCTCGCTCAATTACGGTGCCTACCTCAGCGAGATTTTTCGTGCCGGCATCATGGCTGTAGCACCCGGACAGCGCGAAGCGGCGATGGCCCTGGGGCTGGGGCCGGTGGCAACGTTCCTGCACATCGTCCTGCCGCAAGCCATGCGCACGATCATTCCCCCGACAACCAGTCAGTTCATTTCAATGCTCAAGGACTCCTCGTTGATATCGGTGATGGGCGTCTGGGAAGTGATGTTCCTGGCGCAGTCGTACGGTCGTTCGTCCTATCGCTACATCGAAATGCTCACCACGGCAGCCGTGATCTATTGGCTCCTGTCCATTGGGCTGGAGTTGATACAGAACCGTCTTGAACGCCACTACGGCAAAGGTTTCAAGCATCAGCGCTGATCCGCCCGTTTAATGACTTTTTACAGGTACTACGATGTCCGATCCAAAACCTCTGTTGTTTGCGTTATACGAGCAAGCCAGTGTTGGCTGTGGCGGCGCGCCGAGCCTCTGGACGCACCCGGCTGACGAGCGACTGACCATCAACTCGCTGGGCTACTGGTCTAACCTGGCACGCATCGCCGACCAGGCTCATCTCGACATGCTGTTTTTTGGTGATGTGCTGGGTTTCTACGATGTGTTTGGCGGTAATGCCGACGCGGCCATGAAGTGGGCGGTGGAAGCACCGGCCAACGATCCGTTGATGATCATCCCGGCATTGGCCGCCGTGACGGAAAACCTCGCGTTCGGCGTGACTGTCACCACCAGCTACGAGCATCCGTTCACCCATGCCCGGCGCTTCAGCACGCTGGATCACCTGACCAATGGCCGGGTCGGCTGGAACATCGTCACTTCCTACCTGAACAGCGCCGCTCGCAACTTCGGCCTGGAGCAGATGATCAAGCACGATGATCGTTATGAACGCGCCGAGGAGTTTCTCGATGTGGTTTACAAACTCTGGGAAGGCAGCTGGGCAAACGATGCCGTGGTGGCCGACAAGTCTCGCCAGGTCTATGCCAAGGGCGATCGCGTGCGACCGATCAATCATGTTGGCGAGCATTACCGGGTGGCCGGGCCGCATTTGACGTCCCCGTCACCGCAACGCACACCGTTGCTGATCCAGGCCGGTTGGTCAGGCCGTGGTCGTGAGTTTGCGGCCAAGCACGCCGAACTGATTTTCATCGCCAAGTCCAACCCGCTGGAGATTCGCCAGGGCTTGGAAGATATATGGACACAGGCCAGGGCACGCGGGCGTCAAGCCGGGGATGTCAAATCACTGACCGTACTGCGCATCGTCACGGCCAGGACCGAGATCGAAGCCCAGAGCAAATATGACGAACTGCAAAGCAACTATCACTTGCAAGCGCAACTGGTGAGTTATGCCGGCGACACCGGTATCGATATCAGCCGCTACGCGGACAGCGACGCGTTGTCGACTCACACTGAAGGCATGACGTCCTACGTGATGCGCCCTGATGGCAGTGGCAAGCCCTTGACCGCCGGCGATGTCAAACAGCGCTTTGCCAACGTCACCCGGGGCAGTGACCTGATTCTGGTGGGAACGCCGCAGCAGGTGGCCGATCGCATCGAGGAGCATGCACGGATCTCCGGCACCAGCGGCTACATGCTCAACCCGCTGATCAGCCCGGGCAGCCTCGAAGACTTTGTTGAACTGGTCATTCCTGAACTGCAAAAGCGTGGTTTGTATCGCACCCAGCCACAGAGCGGTACTTTCCGTTCGCGGTTACGGGGCGATGGTGCTGACCATTTACCGGATTCTGCTTATGGTGCCTCGTTCCGCTTTTAAGAAGGTTTTTAGAGTGGATGTGCCTGTTCCGTCAGGCTTAGGTGAAGTACCAAAATTGGCAGAGGCACTTGCCAAAGGCACGAGCACATCCTCTCCAACCTTCTTTCCAATGAATTGATCTGGGGCCAGCAAAGGCGGGACGTCGGGATGGCGATGGCAACGCAGAAATTGAACCTGGCCGTGAATCAGCATCTGCTCACAAACAGCCATGCTATCTGAGTGCAGGCGTACAGCAGCAACGGTTGATTAATTAACCCGTAAAAAAATGGTTCTTCACGGATTACCGGGAAACTGTAGGAGACGGCTTGCCGGCGATGGACTCAAGTGCGCCGCGTTTATTCGGTTCACACGCGTTATCGTTAACGACCATCGCCGGCAAGCCGGCTCCTACAGGGGACCATGTGACCTCCAAGACAATGAAACCAATAACCCATAACGTAACTTCGCAAGGGGCTGGTAGCGTTTGACAGAGCCAGGACTGCAGAGCAGGGCGACTCGGCAAACTGCGAGCTCAATCACTGATGTTTGATGATGTTCTGCAGAATCAACGGGCCACCCAGGCCCAGCAGTTTTCCGCCATCGGTCGTTGTGCCAAGAGAAATGGCTGCGAAGCCCAGTTTTTCCACCAGAGCGGTTACGCTGGTGTTGGCGTCTTGATCACGACCCCATAAAAACATCACACGTCGTCCGCCGTCTTGCGCCGGCTCTTTGGCGAGCAGTGCTGCCGGAAGTTGATTAAAGGACTTGACTACCCTGGCGCCAGTGAATGCGGCCGCCACGACGTCAGTTGAGGCCTGGTCGCCCAGTTCCTGAGGCGGCACGCCATAGGTGTTCATCGCGTCAATGACGATCCTGTTGTTCCAGTTCGCGTGTGTCCCACCGATATTGCGATGAGCGCTGAACGGAATGGCCAAAATCACGACGTCTGCAGCCAGTGCCTCTTCGAGAGTTTGTGCTGCGACCGTGCTTCCCAGTTCATCGGCAAGCAGCGCGAGGCTCAGTGGGCCACGGGTGTTGGCTATCCCGACGGGAATGCCGTTTCGGGCGAATTGGCGGGCGAGGGCAGTGCCCACTTTGCCGGAACCGATGATGGAATAAGTCATGTCGATATCCTCAAAAGCGATAAAAGAACGGGAGGCTGGTCGTGATCACGCGCTAATGGCAGCTATGTCTTCTAGTGCTTGAGCGATGGCTGCATCCTTGACCTGCGCATTGATCGCCAAACCCTCTGCGCGGATAACGGTCGTATCGCTGATTCCCAGAAAACCTAGCAGCAGCCAGATCTCGTGGATTTGAACGTCACGAGAACGATGAGCTTTCACGTAGCATCTGAATAGACGGTATATTGAGATGTTAAGTATCTTTATTTGAGATGGAGTGATAGGGAAATGCTCGACGGCGTATCACTTGATCAGTTGCGAACCTTCATTGCGGCAGTGGATGAAGGCAGTTTCTCGGCGGCGGCCAGAAAGCTCAATCGAGTCCAGTCGGCCGTCAGTGGTTGGGTTGGCAGTCTGGAGGATCAGATGGGTGTCGTGCTGTTCGACCGCTCAGGGCGACTTCCCAAGTTGACGCCTCAAGGTGCGCTCTTGCTTACCGATGCACGCAACATCGTGTCTGGGGTAGACACTTTGAAGGCGCGCGCCAAACTCATGGCTTCGGGGCTCGAACCAGAATTGTCGGTGGTGGTGGACGTGTTTTTCCCGACATCGGCGATCACCGCCGTCGTCAAGGAGTTCGCTGAGCGCTTCCCGTTGACTCGCCTTAAAATATTCGTCGAGGGGCTTGGGGCTGGCTATCAACCCATACTGGACGGTCGTTGTAGCTTGGGTATCTTGGCATCGTTACCCATTACATTTGCGACCTTGTCCAGCGAGCGAATCGGTGAGTTTTCGCTGGTGATGGTGGCCGCCGCCGATCATCCGTTGTCCAGCCTGAGTGGCAAACTATCCAGGCGAGAACTGGCCAAGCACATTCAACTGGTGCTGACTGATCGCTCGGAGATGTTGGCGGGCCAGGACTATGGCGTGATGTCGCCTTCGACGTGGCGCCTGGCCGATCTATCGACCAAGTACGCTTTCCTGAAAGATGGTGTCGGCTGGGGCAGCATGCCGTTGCACATGATCGAACAAGACTTGGCGGCCGGCACCTTGGTTATGCTCGATGTCGAAAGCATCCCCAGAGAGGGGGTGAAGATCGATATTTCTGCAGTTCACGCGACCAGTACGTTGCCCGGGCCGGCTGGGCGGTGGTTGATTGATCGTATGCACGATTTGAGTCATGGAAAAACCGTCCATCAATCGTCATTTGAAGAATGAATCGTCCCTGGTTTGTTTCTCTGGATGGGCCCAAGGGCACCGGAAAAACCACACTGCTGGAAGCCGTTACGAAGGCACTGAGGGCAGACAACAAGAAAGTGATCCGGCTTTGCGAGAGAAAAAGCGATCCCTACAGGGGGCAAACAATGGCCCTCGTTAACGAACTCGCCAGAAATCCCGACAGGGATCTGGAGCTTGAGGTTTGTGAGCGCTTTGCTGATAGCCGTAGGTGGATTTCGCAGCATGTGCTGCCGGAACAGCCACCGGGCAGCATTATCCTGATGGATCGCTGGTACCCGTCAGATGCTGCGTTTCGCCGGATGATCCCGTTTGCAGAGATTCTACTGTTGAACATTGATCGAGGCGTGCAAGTGCCGGATCTGCATGTGGGAGTTGTCACCGACCCTGATATTTCATGGGCAAGGGCAGCGGCACGATCCCGTGGGTTGGGCAGTACCGTGATCCATAACCTGGAAGAACAGATCGCGTGTACCCAGGCGTTCGAGCGAGCGATGGCAGATCACGACTGGGTTTTGTGCCGTAACGAAGGAACGATCGAAGATGCAACGATGCAGGTTGTTGCCGAGATCCTTAAAGCGCTTCATCAGTCCGAAAACTTCAAGCCCTCCATGCCATCCGTGTGCACTGCACATGTGAAAAACTGAGCCCCCTTGTTGGCTACATCAAACGCAAGCATTGGATCGGCGAGCGGCTTGTGGCCGGGATATTGCTATATCCTTGGTGAACAATAAAAGGCGAGTCGAACACTGTGAAGTTTCATCAAATCAGAGCTTTGGTAGCGATCAATCAGTGCGGCAGTATCAATGAGGCTTCGCAGATACTGCACGTTACTCAACCTGCATTAAGCCGTTCAATCAAGGATCTGGAACGAGAGCTCGGGCTGACCTTGCTGCAGCGTTCGTACAAAGGCATGTCGCTGACCGAGGAGGGCCGGCGCATTATTCGCCACGCGCACATGGCGGTCGAAAGCATGCGACGGCTGCAGATCGAGGCCGATAATATTCATGACATGGCGGTTGGCGATGTGGCCATCGGCATTACTTCACTGACAGCGATGTTGCCCGGATTCGAGCAGTGCATCAGTGATTTCCAGGCGAAGAATCCACGGGTGCGGATCAAACTCATCGAGCAGCGCCCGAGCCATATCGTGCAGCGCTTGCGCGACGGGAGCCTGGATTTTGCCCTGACTTCGCAGCAAAACACCCAGCGTCTGAATCTGGATTGGGAAGCCTTGCATCGCATTCAGGGGGCCGTGGTCTGTAGCCCGGACAACCCGTTGCGTCATTCTCGCTCACTGCGCCAGTTGCAGTACGCCAACTGGATCAGCCTGGATGAGATCGACGATCGCTCGTCGCAGTTCTACCAGATGTTCGAGGTCAACGACATTCACCCGCCGCAGAAGGTCATCGAGTGCGCGTCGCTGCTGCTGGCCTTGCGCCTGGTAGAGAACGCCGACGCGTTCATGACCCTGAGTAACCTGGCGGTAGGCAACACATTGCCGCCTGGGCGGGCGCCGGAGTTGGCCTGCGTCGAGATCGAGGAAATCATCCCCGAATACCCGATCTACCTGGTATGCATCGACCGTCATTCGCTGACGTCGCCGGCCAAGGATCTGTTCTACAGCCTCAAGTCGAGGCTGGCCGCGGAGTCGTTGGCCGAACTCGCTCGTTAGAAGTGATAGTACATGCCGATTGCCAGGTTCTGCGGGTCGTCACCGGGCTGCTCGACCGGTATGCCCGCATAGGTGATGGATGAATTGGGGCGATTATCGATCAGTGCGACGCGGCCGTAGATGGCCCAGTTGGGCCGCAGGAAATGGTCGTAGCCGAGCATCATGCCGAAGGCGTCCTTGTCGCCGAATTCGATGTTGCGCTTGACCAGTGCCAGGCGTGCCACATCAGCTTTGCCCACAGGAGCGGAAATGCCCGCGGTCCACGCGGTCATGCTCGGCGTAGCGTGGTAGTCGACGTCCTGGCGCTGCCAGGTGACGCTGGCTGCAAGCGGGCCGAAGTCGTAAAACACTGAGGCGCTTTTGAAGTAGTTGTGGGTCTGGCGCTGGCGATCACCATCGTCCCAGGGGTCGCTCAGATAGTCGTTGAACGAGCCAATCAAGATCCAGCGCGCATTGCTGTACTGCAAGCTGACACCCTTACCGCGCAGGGTTTTTCCCGAGCTGGCCGTATCGTTCAATCCAAAGCTCAATGCGCTGCCGAGACTGAAGCCGGCGTATTTCGGGGTGGTGTAGGCCAGGGTGTGTTTGGGCCGCATGTCCAGATAATAGGCGCCACGCCCGGCCGGCGGAGAGGTCAGGTAGGTATAGGGCGACCCATAGGTGGCCAGAAACGGGTCGGCGTAGGTCGGCGTGCCCATGCCGTAGGTTTTGCCAAACTCAAGCTTGCCGTAGTTGCGCGAGCGCAGCGCCACAACAGCCAGGCGCAATGCGCCAACCTGTTTCCAATGCTCGTCCAGCGCCTGGCCATTGAGGTTGAAGCCTTCTTCGACATCCGCTTCCAGTACCGTGTCCTCGTCGAGCGCTTTGCGCATGTACAGTCCCAGTTTGTTGGTCCATGCCGCGCCGCCGGCGACCTTGAACCCCGAGTAATGCCCTGAGTCCTGATAGTTCACGAAGGCATCGACAGTGCCATAGATCTTGAGCTTGTCATCAAAGCCCTTGTCGACGTTGTAGTAGCCAAACCCTGACGCTACCCGAGCGATGGAGGGAAACCCCTCGGCCTGACCGGCAACCGGCAGGCTTAACCCCAGGAGCAGGGTGACCAGGGACGAATGACACGCGACGGACTTACCCATTACAGACTCTCCGTGTAGCTGATGAGTGAAGGTTCGCAGCCTCCACGAAAATAAAATCAGCCGGAAATTGTCAATTTTGTATGGGTATGCCCGTTTGCTAATTTGCTCGCTGAATACAGGCTTTCAGGGAGTGGAGTAGGGGGCATTGCTCTTGGAGACGTCTCTTTTTACCTATCCACCGTCTTTAGCAAGCGTTGTTTCTGGCAAAAGCCGGTGCAGGGAAGGGCTCTATGACCATGAATCGCACCGTGGCGGGGCGAAACTGCGGGGCAAAGCGCAACGAAATGAACCAATGGTTAATCGTGTGCAAAAAGCGCAAGTGATTCATCGCAGAAGTTACCCGATAGTTGGTGTCGACAACACGAATGACTCGGAGAGAGCCCCCCATGACCACCTTGCACTCGGACACTCATTTGGCCAACGGCACGATACGGCGCGACAGCGCCGCCGTCGGATCTGGCAAAGCCACCGTCGCCTGCGCTCTGGGCAACGCCCTGGAGATGTACGATTTCACCATCTACAGTTTTTTCGCCGTGGTGATCGCCAAAAATTTCTTTCCGGCGCAGTCGCCGATAGCGTCGTTGCTGATGTCCTTGACCGCCTTCGGCGTGGGTTTTCTGATGCGGCCGATCGGGGCGATGGTGATCGGCCGTTTCGCCGACCGAAAAGGTCGCAAGGCGGCCCTGACGCTGACCATTTTCCTGATGACACTGGGCACGGCGTTGATCGCATTCGCCCCCACCTACCAGCAAGCGGGGGTCTTTGGCACGGTGCTCCTGGTCATAGGGCGTCTTACTCAGGGATTTTCCGCCGGTGGTGAAATCGGCACCGCCTCGGTGCTGATGATGGAGTCGACCGGGACGGGGAATCGTTGCGGCAACGTCAGTTGGCAGGCCGCCAGCCAAGGTTATGCAGCCTTGGTCGGGGCTGGCATCGGGCTGCTGCTGACCAGTGTCATGACCACGCCTGACCTGGAAAGCTGGGGTTGGCGCATCCCGTTCATCGTCGGTTTGCTGATCGGCCCGGTTGGTTGGTACATCCGCCGCTGCCTGCCGGAAACACTCGAGCACGCAGCCATTGAGCTACAGCCGTCCACGGTGCGCAAACCTCGCTGGCGCGAGGTGATCGACCTGCGCAACACCATCCTCGCCACTGGCCTGATGGCGAGCGCAACCATCGGCATGTACCTGTTCATTTTCTACATGCCGTCGTACCTGGTCACCGCGCTGCACTATCCGCAGCGCAGCGCCTTGGCGATTGCCTGTGTGGCTGCCGCGTGCCTGGCGATCATCACGCCGATCGCCGGGCGTTACGCCGACCGTCACGGCCTGCGCAAAAAGCTTTTGGTGTGGACTGTCACCTTGCCTGTCATCGCAGCCTGGCCGGCGCTGTGGTTGTTGTCGAACACCACCGACCTGTACCTGGCGATGCTGATCGTGGCGCTGCTGGTGCTGCCCGGTTGTGTTGGTTCGGGGGCGTTTTTCGCGATGATCATGGAAGCCTTTGCCAAACCGCAAAGGGCACTTGGCACCTCGGTCAGCTACAGCTTTGGCGTGACCCTGTTCGGCGGGTTCTCGCCGCTGATCGCTACCTGGCTGACGGCGACGCTCAACGATCCGTTGGCCCCGGCCTTTTATTTGCTGGCCGGTGGGGTGATCAGCCTGACCTGCCTGAAACTGTTCCCGGAAAACATTGGAAGAGCCTAACCATGCGCACTCAACAAACCAACACTGCTTTGAGCGACTCCGATCTGCAAACCTTCGTGGCGATGCGCCGACAGATTCACGCGGCTCCCGAGCTTGGAGGCGAGACGCCACACACTGCTGAACTGGTGGCTGCCAAGTTGGCGCAGTGGGGCTACCAGGTCCATCGTGGCATCGGCGGGCATGGCCTGGTCGGGGTCCTTCGCAAAGGCCAGGGTAGCCGCCGCATCGGCCTGCGCGCCGACATGGACGCGCTGCCGATGCAGGAGAAAAATGCCTTCGCCCACGCCAGTCAGATTCCCGGGCGCATGCATGCCTGCGGTCACGACGGGCACACCGCGATCCTGCTCGCGGCCGCCTATCGCCTGGCGACCAGCGCCGAGTTCAACGGCACCCTGAATCTGATTTTCCAGCCTGACGAGGAGGGGTTGTGCGGGGCCAAGGCGATGATCGACGACGGCCTGTTCCAGCGTTTTCCCTGCGATGCAATTTTTGCCTTGCACAACATGCCCGGTTCACCCGTGGGCACAGTCGTTGTTCAAGCGGGACCGACCATGGCGTCCTCTGAACGGGTGCAACTGAAGATCACCGGCAAGGGTGGACACGGTGCCATGCCCGAACTGGCCGTCGATCCGGTGCCAGTGGTAGCGAGCCTGATCAACGCGATCCAGACCATCAAGTCGCGCAATCTGGCGCCTGAGGAATACGCGGTGATCAGCATCGGCATGCTGCAGGCCGGGAGCGTCTACAACATCATTCCTGATGAGGCCAGCATGCTGATCAGCGTGCGCACCGACACCCCGCAGACCCAGCAGAAAATCAACCAGCGCCTGGAGCAGATCGTCCGCGGTCACGAGCAAATGTTCGGCGTCAGCATCGATCTTTCGATCACCCAACTGGCCCCGGCGCTCATAAACCACGTGGCTGAAACCGAGCTGGTGCGCCAAAGCCTGGCATCACTGTTCGAGCCCGGTCACTTGCATAGCCGTGGACCCAAGGTGATGGGCACTGAGGACTTCGCGTGGATGCTCGGTGAAGTACCGGGCTGCTACTTCATGCTGGGCAACGGCGAGGGCGAGTTTCATGGCTGCTCGGTGCACAACCCGCACTATGACTTCAACGACGAGTTGATCCGCCTGGGGTCCGATTGCTGGGTCAAGCTGGTGGAGGATTTCCTTGTTTGAGCCCGGGCTGAGAAGGACCTCGCGACGTAAGGCAGATGCTGCTTCAGATTGAAGAAGGATCAGCGACCGCATCCCACAACTGACTTGAGGATGCGGTCGGGGTCGTTGGTGTTGTTGCTTGAGCTGGTTACTGAACCCATGTAGAAGCGGCTCGGTGTAACTGAGTACCCAAAAGCACACCGAACTAAAAATCAAAAAAGTCAGAGTCGTCGCAATTTGATGTATTTAAAAAGATTTTTGATGTTTTCGGACTTTTATCCCTGTGGGCAGAGTTATCCATGCTGCTGGCTCGGTTTTGCATTCTTAAAAAATCATGGGAAATAGCGATTAGTTATACCGATGCTCAATGGAAGCGCTAAGCTGCTAATGGGCTATTCCACACTGCGTTTCGAACGCTTCCAAGAGATCAAAATAGACCCATCTTTTCTTACGACGCCTTGCGCTAAGGAGGATGGTGTATGCCCAAAGCAATGTCTAGAACGCATAATTTTACAAATCGAGGAAAGCATTTCGGAAATATCTGGGCGTCATTTAGTTTTAAGTCAAAGTGCGATGTTGAGGTCCGCAGCGATATTGAGCTAGGCTATTGGCTTCTTTATTTGGAATTCGATCCGTCTATTGCTCGATACGAGCTTCATCCCCTTGCTCGAGTAATATCTTGCCCGCAGCCGCGAAAGGTATCGCTTACTGCGGAGGTTATGACCCAAAATGGCGATCTGGAATGGCATATGCTGTGCTCAACCCAGCAGTTTGGCCCTCTGTTATTAAACGAGCTGGAGAAGTACGCAGATTTGATTGGGGTGAAGTTACGGCTGTTTCGCGCAGAAGATATAGAGCCCCGCAAAGCACATATTGTCCCGCTTTTGAAAGCTTGTGCGTGCCTTTCCGCCTGGCATACTGTCGAAATTAGTTACGAAGCATACCATGGGCTAATAGCATTCGTTCGTAAGCATAAGCGCGGGTGTCTTAGGGATTTGTTTCAATTTAATGATGAAGAGAGCGACAGTCTTGCGTGTTTTTTAATCGCGAGGCTGTATTCCGAAGGCATTATTAAAGTTGAAGTCTTGCCCGGCTTTTTCGATCGTGCCGCCGGCTGGGAGGCACTGTGAGCTCAAGGCAAAAATTGAGATGTACCGACATTTCGCCTCTGTTTACAGTGCAGGCCGAGGTATTGGCGGATGACGTTCGCGAAATATTTGAGCGAAGAGTTAAGGCCGTAAAAATGGTCCACAGGGGTAGGTCTGGTGCTGAGATCTATAAGTCGTGCGGCGTATCGGATGGAGAGCAGACACGTTTGATCAACCGCTTTCTAGACGTGGACGCCGCCGGTGTTTGTTGGGGGGATCGTGCGTTATTGCCTAATGCCCGTCTCAAGGAATACGAACGGCGAACTCCTTTGAAAAAAATGCGCTCCCAGCAAAAAGGTGGCGCGAGCGGTATGCTCGCCCAGACACTCAAAAGATTTCCACAGGCAGCAAAAGAAATAGAAGTTGCGGTCCTGGACTTTCATCGAAACTTCAAGGGTCAAAAGTTCGACATAATGTTTATGGCAGCCAAGTTTAGAGCTGCATTGAAAAAGGCTGGTGCTTCTGAGGAGGACTGGCCGTTCAGTCAGAAAAGATTAGGGCAGCGCACGATTGAAAAACATCTAGCCAAACTTGTAAGGCAGGACTTTGTTGTCGCAGCGCTGACGCTGGGGAGCCACGGTGTCACTCATGCGCCGCTGGGGACGGGTGTTGTCGGGCTCGTGTCGGCGGATATGCCCTTTGATATCATTCAATTGGATGCCTACAAGGTTGATAAATTTTGCATTCTCCGTATTGAAACGCAACCCGGCATCTATACGCAGCGGGTCCTCGATCGCTTCTGGATGCTAGCGGCCGTAGATGCAGCGTCTGATGGTGTTCTTGCAGCTCGATATGTGTTCAGTAGCGAAGTCACAGCGATAGATGTTGAGGGTGTATTGTTGGACGCGATCATAGGTGACTGGACACCTTGCGACAATATAACAATACCCAAACTGAAGTATACGCAAGGTGGCGGAATGCTCGGATATGCAGTGCCGGAGGCTCAAGGCGCCATTTGGGGGACCTTGATGCTAGATAATGCAATGGCACATCATGCAGGCAAAATAAAGCATAAGTTCAAGCGGAATGGGGGGTGTTCAATAAATTATGGACAGCTCAAAAGGCCTGAGCGCAGATCCACGATAGAGAATACATTTAAACAAGTAGCACAAAAAATAATGCATCGCGTGCAGTCCACCACTGGCAGCGGCCCTCAGCAAGGTAGGGCGGCAACCCCTGAGGAAAATGCGGAAAAATATGAGATTTATGTAGACGAAGCGGAAATGGTTCTGGATGTTTGGCTGGCCAATTTTAATTGTACTCCGAAGCAAGGGGCCAATTTTTCCTTGAGCCCGATTGAGATTGTCAGGATGCATTTTGATAACGCCAAGCGGGATGTAGTTTTTCCTAAACTCCCTGAATCTAAGACAAGTAAAGTGTCGCTGGGGCATGACGTCCGCTACTGCGTGATCAGAGGCAGCGCCGAAGGCGGAAGAGCTCCTCATATAACGCTGGATAAGGCCCACTACACCAATAAAGTTATGTGCAGTGATCTCAGCCTGATAGGGCGCCGGGTTATTGTCAGGATAAATCCGAAAGACTATCGATTTGTAGAAGCCATCCTGGATACCGGTGAGAAATTGGGAACCCTTAAGGTCTTGGGCTATTGGGGCAAGACGCTGCATAGCGTCACGACCCGGCAGCAAATAAATAGGGCTTATAAAGACCGGGCTTTCGAGTTGACTCGACCGGATGACATAGTTTTATCATATGTTGATCATCTAATGCTCAGCCCTTCGAAGCGAAACCTCTTGCAGGTTCAGAAGATGAAGAGTGACGTACTTGGTCGCCAAGTTAATGCTGAATGGCCTGAAGCTCCTAAACCTCCTGAGGCGGAGTTCAAAGCTGGTTTCGAGGTAATTGAGCCTAAGGGGGGGAGTAGGCGTGCAAATATCGACGATTTTTTTAATGTCGAGTCCGGCGGAGTGATCGATGAATAGAGATGAAATGGATGCACATCCAGTCTTCCGCAAGGATTTTACCATCGCAACTAACGCCGTGTCGGAAGCATCCAATATTGCATTGGAAGCAATATTCATGAGGCAGACGGGCATTATTTTTTATGGCCTCTCGCGAGTAGGTAAAACATGCTGCATTAAAAGCATCCACGCCCAAACCAGCGGTTTCATGCCGCGCGCATACGTGACGCAAATAGAGGTAATCAAGCAAGAAGGGTCCTATACCAACAATATTGTGGAGCAATTGGCCAAGGAGGAAGAACTTGTTTTTCGTCGCAGTACCCTCGCGGTAGAAAAGCTAGGTCAGATGGCCGACATGATTATAAATCGTTGTCACGAAAAGAACTGCAACCATTGGGTGCTGCTCCTGGATGAATTTCAGCGCCTTCGAGTGCATGATATAAATATCCTATTTCATTTATTTAATCGTCTTGACAGAAAGGGGGTTACAATGACCGTTTTGTCATTTGCGATGCCTCAAGTTTTTAAGCAAAGAGATAAACTTATGGAAGTCGTAGGCGGTGAAAATGAGCAACTGATTGCGCGCTTCATGAGCAAGTTGGTCGAATTCAAAGGCTGTCGCAGCGCGCACGACCTCGCTGTCATTCTAAAGACTTTTGATGAAAAATCTGAGTATCCGATTGGATCATGCGAGCCCTACACTCAAAATTTCGCTCCCGCCGCTTTTAAAGCCGGCTTCAGGTTGGCCGACTACGTCCAGTCGTTATGGCAGGCGTTCGATGCGGGCGCGGTGGGTGCTTATAAAAACAATGTTCCACTTGAACATGTGTTTCTATCCATCAGGTATTTGCTCAGGTATATCGCCAGCCATGACGGATCGAAGTTAGAAATAACCAGTGTTTTGTGTACTGATGTGGTGGAACGCTCCAGCTTAAAGGAGTTTTGCCTGCTCAATGGGAGAAAAATGCAATGACCCCGATCGGCTTTTACCGCGGTGGACTTTACCCGTACGAGTCCGTGACGGGGGTTGTTCTTAATCTCGCTTTGTTTCATAAAGTACCTCCCGTTACGATCCTCAGAATGATCAGTAGCAAGCCTACGGTCACAAAAATCACCCTGCATTACCATGCGGCATCCATGAAAGGGGATTTTACTGAGCAGGTCTGGCTCCCTCAGCCTGCGCAATGTTTTCCTGGGGCGTTTTTGTTGTCCCACGCACCGCCCAGCCTTAAATTCAAGTTTTGTTTATCGTGTTTGAAGATTGGCTATCATTCAGTTTTTTTTTGCATGCCGCAGGTCAAGGTTTGTGCGATTCACCGTGAGCCACTCATTGTCGCTTGCGCAGGTTGTCAAAGTTTCAATACGATCAATGTAACTGTCTCTCCATGTCGTTCGTGCGGGTTTTATCTTACGCCTCCTTCCCATCAGATTTTTTGTAGGCGAAATGCTCAGTTGAAAGTGCAAATACATCGTGCTGCGGTTGCATTGGACAGGTGGTATACAAATATTTCTCAATATTGTAGATCGGGCAGTTCACTGTTCTTGCTGATTGAGAGAATGGACAGTTATGACGCGAATCCCATCGACGCAACGGTTATCAAAGCGTTGGGTTGGCCGCTGCCGCTCGAGCTTTGCGAGGAGGCTGTGGCCAGGCGTAGAGCGAGGCTCATTCGTTGGGTGGCGGAAGAAAAACTTCAAGCAGTGTTGGAGTGGAAGGCGGAGTGCCAACGGCTTGAAAAAATGCACTTTCGCGCCCCTTGTTCACAGTGCGAGAGCAGCATCGAGTCTTTTTCAGGATATTGGAATGGGGAGGAGCTATCATGCATGGTCTGCCTCAAGCTAATCGTGTATTTTCTAGTGCGCATTCGTTGCTCTTCCTTGAGTCAGTTGAGCATCCCCGCTGGTCACTATAAGAAGTTTGGTTTTGACTATTTAGGGATCCTGCAAAATGTTCAGCCTGCCAGATTTGGGTTTCCGGCGGTGCTGATAAGGGTTTATTTTTTAAAATTATTATACAACTTGAGTATTTATCTCAACCTTGGTTATTCGGTAAGGCTTCGGCTGCTTCCGTGGGAGGGGTTGCTTTATGATTTGTCTCGACCTGGCAGGCGCGAGGGGCAGGGGGGGACGATACTCGGTGTCTCGCCGCTGAACAAGGCGTTCTACTGCGATAACATTAGTGGTGAGCGTTCTGTTCTTAGCTTTAGCCGGAATGATAACTTTGGTTGGGTGGTAACGTCGGCTGGGTATTCTGGTAAGAGAAGTATTGTGCTGAACTTATGATCTTAAGTTTTTCAGGAGGTAATTATGAAAGGAGTTACACCTGAACAAGTTGCCTTTGCGGTAGAAAAGTTGTTGGCTGCGGGAGAGCGTATTACCACGAGAAGCGTGCGCGCGATGACAGGGGGCAGTCTCACCACCATCTCCAATTGGCTGAAACTCCCCGGGGTCAGGGAAGGGACGTTTGAATATTCCATTGCAGCAGTTGAACTCGCATATTACGTAAAACGAGAAAAACAGAGGGCAGAAAAGCTACTCGAACCTCAAAGTGAGTATCCCCCCTCAAGTTATCACGCTAGTCCAAGGGTTGATAGGGTTGTAGACGATGAGCTTTTCGCACTCGCTGAGCGCTTCAGGAGGCTGCAAGATGACTTCGACGAGCTGATTTCTGATGCCAACCGTACTCTTGCCACAGCTAGGGATAAAATTCAAATATATGCTCGCAAGGTTGAGTTCATGGAAACGGAGCGCAGGCGAATGCTGGCAGAGAATCGAGAAATGCGCGAGGTGCTGCAATATTTGCACAGGGCTGATGACCCTGACCACAGGGATGATGGGTAGGGCTGTTCTACCTCTCTCGTCCTGCTCGCCTCGACGGTGCATCGAGCCGCCACAACACGGTTTACTCACTCCCAAACCGCGAACCGCCATTGCATTAGAAAACTTTCCTAGCCCTCTTCTCAATGGGCATTAGGCGACCTGTGCGCTGGCCATCTTCATCTCGGCTAGGGCTCGTCTCGATTGGGCAAAGTATTTCCGGACTCATCAGCCTGTGAGTCATTCCTTGAGATCAATTGGCTCGCACGGCTGCCGAGCAATGATCCCGCTTGAAAGTAGCCCATCACCGTGCTAACGCTGCGGTGCTCGGTCATCGCCATCACCTCGCCAAGCGGCACACCCTGGCGACCGGCTTCGGTGACAAACCCCGAACGCAGGCTGTGCGCCGCCCAGTCACCTTCCAAGCCAGCGAGCTGGGCGCGACGCTGGACGATCCGTGCCACTTGGTCGCCTGATAATCCCGTCGTGCCGACTTTGCCGCCTTTGTACAGGCGCCGAAACAGCGGCCCCGAGCTGGTCGGCGCCGCCGCCAGCCAAGCCGCCAGCGCTTGTGCGGCGGGGCCGCGTAGCGGCTTTTCGCGGCGCGTGCCGGCGGTGTCGGTTTTGGTGACGCCCAGGGCGTACAGCCAGGTGTCGGCGTCGAGCCGACGCACGTCGCCAATCTGCAGTCCCACCACTTCCGAGCGGCGTCGACCGCCACCACTCCAGGCCAGCAGGAGCAGGGCGCGGTCACGAATGCCGCGCACGCCATCGTCGCAGGTGGCGAGCAGCGCCTGTAACGGTTCGAGCACCATGGCAGTTTTCTTACGCACGCTCACACCCTGGCGCGACTGGGCCTTGCGCGCTTCGCGCAGCAGGGTCTTCAGCGCCGGCTCTTCGCATGGACTGTCCCAGCCATTGATCCGGTGCCATTTACCCAACACGGCCAGGCGGTGGCTGACCGTGCTGAAGGCCAGCGGTCCGGGCTTGGCCTTGACCCGCGACTTGACCAAGGCGGCATCAATGCTGGGCGGTAACAGGTGCACCCAGCCGCCGTCGGCCAACGGCCGCGCCAGGTGATCGAGGACGAACTGCACGGCCACCGTGGATGGCAAGGGGGCGTCACCCAGTACCTGGCCGTAACGCAGCTGCAACCAGGCTGACCAATAGGCGAGGGCGCTGCGGTAGCTGCGTACCGTGTTGGCCGCCGTGCCGGCGGCCACGAATGCTGCCGCGGCTGCCTGCGCGTTGCTCGCCAGGCAATGCATTTCCAGCGGCGTTGCGTCGACCAGCGCTAACTGATCGGTAGTATTGAGTACGGTCATCGGACTGAAATTTCCGTCTTCGGAAATAACGTCGGATAACATTCCCTTATCAGACCCAATATAGCCGGAGGCGGGCCATGGCAGTAGGGGGGCCGGAAAGCGACGTGTTTGCCGCCGCGGATGCGGTGCTGGCCCGTGGGGAGCGGCCAACGGTGGAACGTGTGCGCTTGGAACTGGGGGGCGGCAGTCCGACGTGCGTCGGCGGGTTGCTCGTTCAATCTTGGGTGAGGCTGGCCGAACGGCTGAGCGGCGAGACTCGCCTGCTGACGTTGCCGGCGGAGGTCTCGCAGGCCTTTGTCGCCCTGTGGCAACAGGCGATTCATCTGTCCCATGGCGTTGCTGAGCAGGCGTTGTCCGAAGAACGTCAGGTCTTGGCTGCCGAACGCGAGCGAGTCGCCGCGGTGGAGGGCCAGGCGCGTCAAGTCGCCGCACTAGCGCGGCAACATGCGACGACTGCGCAGGCGGCCCAGCAGGTGAGCGAGACTCGCTTGGCGGACCTGGAGTTGCTGCTGGAACAGCGTGCGACGCAGATTCAAGACCTGAGCAGCGCGACAGCCTGCTGCGGGAACGCGGTGACGCGCAGCAGTAAAGCCAGACCTTGCAGCAGGAATTGCAGGAGTTGCGACTTAAGGCCGAGTAGGAACGCGTCGCGCAGGAGATCTACGTGCGCGGGGTCGAGGATCGTGCGCATCGTGAAGTCGATCGTGCCAGAGAAGAGAGCAAGCCATGCCCCCCAAGTGAAGGAAGCAGGCAACCAACTTGAGCAGTTGCAGCAAAAGATTGAAGGTGCGCAGGCCGCGCTGGGTCAAGCACTGCAAAACGCCGCAGCACAGCAAGCGCGTGGCGACACGCTGGAGCAGAAGTTAGTGCATCTCGCTCATCGCCGGTCAGCGAACGCAAGACACGCGCGAGGAAAAAGCCCGAACCCAAGTCAGCGAAGTAAGCACCCCAGGCTACATCTTCAGCATACGGCGCCTACGCTTCAACGGCTGGACATGACACGACACAGGGAATGAGCGATGGATGAATTGGGTTTCGCGAATGACCGACCGATCAAAGCTGCCGAGCAGGATCTACTAGGGCGATCCACATTTGCTAAAAACCTAGCGGCGGCGATTGTCGGCTGGAAAAACCAAAGAGCCTGGTCGTTGCCCTGACGGGGCTATGGGGCAGCGGCAAGAGTTCGATCAAGAATCTGGCCATTCAGGAGTTAACCGCAACGCCTCAGCTTGACGTCATTGAGTACAACCCTAGGGAGTGGACTGGCCAGGAAAAACTGAGCGCGTCGTTTTCCGATGAGGTCTCGCGTGCCATTCGGCGAAAGGACAAAAGCAAGGACGGCAAGAAACTGGCCAAGGTCCTGCGCCAGTATGGGCAACGGATCAATGCCAGCGCAGAGTTGGTGGACGGAATGACCCGCTACCTACCGGTCTGGTAAAAACCGGCTCCGCGAGGGCATACTACTTGCGGGAAAATCTGTTCAGGACACGTAGAATTTCTTTTTAAGAGCAGACCATCCAACGCGCTCCCCGAAGTGATCAAAGTCCGAGCGCAAGATGTTGGATCCGTCTCTCCTGAGAGGTCGTAGGGGGCCGGACTACAAAAATTCTTTGATGACTCTGCGGTTGGGCGATGCTCTCGTGGGAATTAATAGCTCTTGTCACAATTGTGGGACTGGTGCCGACGCCACACATAGGAGAGGTTCACCGGCCACACCAAGCGGCGCAGCTAGGCCAGAAGTTGACTCCTGTTAGAATAGAATCAAACTCTGACCCCGCTGTCACGGTTCGCGACAGTTCCACAAACTACTTCTGACGACGTAGTTTTCCCGGCGCTTCCCCGTAAAACTCTTTAAATTTTTTGCTGAACGCCGACTGCGACTGATACCCGACCTGTACGGCAATATCGCTCAAACCCAGATGGGAGTGGCTCAGCAAGTTGAACGCCAATTCCATGCGAACCTGAGTCAACAGCACCCAGGGTGATGCGCCCGCCAAGCGTGCAAATGCGCGCAGAAAAGTTGCGCGGGACATGCTCGCCATTTCCGCCAGCCCTTCAACGGTCCACTCGAATGCAGGGTCGGCCAGCATCGCCTGCCAGGCGCGTCCGAGGCGTTTATCGCTGAGCAAGGCCAATGAGCCGGCGGTCTGGCCATCGCTTGCCAAGTGCGCTCGCAGGATTAGGGTGAACAGCGCCTGGGATAGCGCGTCGAGCATGAATCTGGAGCAGACCTGGTGGCCGTCCGCTTCGCCACGCAGCATCTCCACCAGCGCAGGCAGCTGCCCACTGGCGGTGGGCGGGACGACCAGATACTCGGGCAGCGCGGCGAAGAGTAGTGACGTGCGATTGAAGTGAAACCCGCCACAGAGCATGTCAAAATCGCGACTGGCCCCGCCAATACGATGCATCGGCACGACACCACCTTCGCTAACGTACGGCACGGTCGGCGCTACGGTTTTGCCTGTGCTGTGCATGACATGCGGCGCGCCTCGTGGAAGCAACAAAATGTCCCCGGTCTTCATGGGAACACGCTGGCCATCGGGAAAATAAACCTGGCACTCTCCGGCCAACACGATGTGATAGGGCGCCTTGCCCAAGGCTTCCTGCTCATGCTCGCGCGCCCAATCCCCCTCGAACTGGCAGCGTAAATCCAGGCTGCCGCGTACGTTGGCCAAGCTGATGAGTTTATCGATTGAATTCATTTTGAGTCTTTCGCAATAAAAGCTGAGCCGATTGAACAAACCTGAATCGCGCCACTGGAGAAAACTGAGTCTGTCGAAACAGTACACTCAACCTGTTCAGGAATTAACGCTATGTTCAATAATTGGTCTGAATTATTGCCCACTATCCAGAAAGCCTTCGGCGCACTGGGCAAGAGCAACCCTAAGATGGTCAAAGCCTACATGGCACTCGGTGAAGCCGCTGCCGAAAACGATGTGCTGGATGTCAGGACACGCGAGTTGATCTCGATCGCCGTCGCTGTCACTACTCGTTGCGATGGTTGTATCGCCGCACATACGAACGCAGCGATCAAGGCAGGCGCGAGCCGCGAAGAGGTGGCGGCGACCCTGGCCACGGCTATCTCGATGAACGCGGGTGCTGCGTACATCTATTCGCTACGCACGCTCGAAGCGTTTGATACGCTGAAAAACTAGTCTGACATCGCGTCCACCGCAGCCTCGGCACTACAAAGAGCCGAGGCTTTTTTACGTCATTGAAACGTTAAGGTCACGTTGAGACGATCAAGCAACAACTTGAGCATGACGAACAAAAGCACCGGTCTCCAAACCAGCAGACTAGCTCCACATTCAATGTTCTGGAGAAGTCCCATGCTCACCTCATTTACAACCTGGTTACGGTTCCTCAGCAAAGTGGATACCTTTGGCGCTTCGCTCATGCGACTGGCCATCGGCATCGTTTTCCTGTGGATTGGCGCACTAAAATTCGTCCCATACGAGGCCGATAGCATCACGCCGTTTGTCGCCAACAGCCCCTTCATGTCGTTCTTCTACGAACACCCGCAAGAGTACAACGCTCACCTGACACATGAAGGTGAACTGAACGTCGAGAAGCGCGCCTGGCAGACAGGTAACAACACCTACGGATTCTCGACCGGTCTGGGCATTGTCGAACTTCTGATTGGGCTGTTGGTTCTATCCAACCCGATCTCACGACGCACCGGCTTGCTCGGTGGTGCGTTGGCCTTCGGTACGCCGCTGGTGACTTTGAGCTTTCTGATCACCACGCCCGAAGCCTGGGTGGGTGCCCTAGGCGACGCTCAGCACGGTTTTCCCTACCTGTCCGGTGGCGGTCGTCTGGTGCTTAAAGACGTATTGATGCTGGCAGGCTCTCTCACTGTGATGGCCGACTCCGCTCGTCATCTGCTGCGAGAAAGTCGCGCATGAATCGCTTATCGGAAAACATATTGAAACCCGCGGTTGCTCTGGCGTTTGCCATCGTATCCAGCAGCATCCTGGCAGAACCGACCGAGGAGGTCGCACGTCCCGGGGTTCCCTTGGATATTGCCAAAACCATTAGCATTACCGATGTCAGTAATGCATGCGGAATCGTCCCCGTGGAGCTGACGTATGACGATTCACATGGACAGCGTCACACCGTAACGTATCAAGTCTGGGGAACGGCGTGCAGCGGTGGCTAAGCGTCCCTGGCAACACACGATAGGCCTCCGTTTCCTTCCAGCGACCTCATAGTGGATGGTCGCTGGAAGCGACGGTCTCAGCTTTTGACGCCCAGATCGACCTGGGTCATGTGGCTGCGAATGGTGAACAGGTCATCACCCGAGAGAATCGTACTGCGCGCAAGTAAATGTCCGCTCTTCCAGTTCGACAAACCCAGTTCCGGCTTGTTGAGCGCGTTTTAACCATCAACCCGACGGGTGATGCCGTTGCCAACAAAAGGCGCGTTGACGGCGTTGTAGAAGCGCGCTCCTTCGTCGCGGCATCGTCGCTGATCAGCGATACGGCGAACTGCGGGCTGTAGCGATTGAACCGACCAAGCGCCACCAATGCCGTGCAGGCTGACGGCGGTGCCGGCCTGTTGCGCGATGCTGCCCAACTGACTGGCGGCGCGATGCGTTCAGAAAGCGTTTTGCAGGCTTGGACTTTTTTGAATATCAATGACCTCGCATAAGACGCTGATGTTCGGGCCTTATGACAACGCCTCGCTAGATTATTTCACCCAGCACAATTAAGTCATGACATCCCTGCTGGTTCTCTAATTGTCCATAGATGGGGAGACTTAATTCAGAAGCAATTGACTCATTTCGGGTTAATGCAGTGTCCATCCAGGGAGTTTTCACATGATTGATGTCGCTCATTCCTGCGACGGTAACCGCTGGTTGGACGCCCCAGCCATGGCCGATACCGAATACGAAGGTGGCTTTCTGCTGCCCCAATTGATGGGAGCGCTGGCTAGCGAGTCCAGAGCGGCCCCTGTTACGCACCGATCCAGTAAGTATCAGAACGATACTTCGCTCTTGACACCACGCGCGACGTTTTTGCGTGCATTGAAACTTCGTTTTCCTCCCCTTTAACGACAATCAACAGTTCATGTGTTGTGTGCCTTGCAGAGAATTGAGATGACCTACGATTTTGATTTATTTGTAGTTGGTGCAGGTTCCGGCGGTGTGCGGGCAGCGCGTTTTGCCGCCGCGTTCGGCGCGAAAGTAGCGGTAGCCGAGAGTCGCTACCTCGGTGGCACATGCGTCAACGTCGGTTGTGTGCCAAAGAAACTGCTGGTCTACGGCTCGCATTTCGCTGACGACTTCGAACAGGCCGAGGGCTTTGGTTGGACGGCCGGCAAGGCGCAATTCAACTGGGAAAAATTGATCTCTAATAAGAATCGCGAGATCGAACGACTCAACGGGATTTACCGCAATTTGCTGATCAACAGCAGCGTGACCTTGCTCGAAGGCCATGCACGGCTGGCCGATGCCCATCACGTTGAAATCAACGGCCAACGTTATAGCGCTGAGCACATTCTGATTGCCACCGGCGGATGGCCACAGATCCCGGATATTCCAGGTCATGAGCACGCAATCACTTCGAATGAAGCATTCTTTCTGAAACAACTGCCCAAGCGAGTATTGGTGGTTGGCGGTGGTTACATCGCCGTCGAATTTGCCGGCATCTTCAATGGACTGGGTGCCGACACCAGCCTACTGTATCGCGGTGAGCTATTCCTGCGCGGATTTGACAAATCGGTTCGTATGCACCTGGTGCAAGAGCTGACTAAACGGGGTCTGCAATTGCAGTTCAACACCGATATCGTGCAGATCGACAAACAAGCAGACGGCAGTTTACTGGCGACGCTTAACGACGGTCGTCAACTGGAGACCGACAGCATTTTCTACGCCACTGGCCGCCGCGCCATGCTCGACAATCTGGGCCTGGAAAACACCCGCGTCGTACTCAATGACAAGGGTTTCATCGACGTCAACGACAACTTTGAAACCCGCGAACCATCGATTCTGGCATTGGGCGATGTGATTGGCCGGGTGCAATTGACCCCGGTCGCCACGGCGGAAGGCATGGCGGTCGCGCGTCGCCTGTTCAAACCCGAAGACTATCGCCCGGTGAATTACCGCCACATTCCCACCGCGGTGTTCAGCCAGCCCAACATCGGCACCGTTGGGCTGACGGAGGAACAGGCGCTGGAGCATGGCCACAAAGTGCTGATTTTCGAGAGCCGGTTCAAGCCGATGAAGCTGACGCTCACAGAATCGTCCGAGCAGACGCTAATGAAACTGGTGGTGGACGCCCAGACGGATCGTGTGCTGGGCGCCCACATGGTCGGCCCCGACGCCGGCGACATCATCCAGGGGCTGGCCATCGCGCTTAAGGCCGGTGCTACCAAGCGCCTGTTCGATGAAACCATCGGCATCCACCCGACCTCGGCAGAAGAGTTCGTGACCCTACGTACGCCTGTATCCGGCAGATGATGGCAGGCAACCAACTCACGACTTTTACTAACAGTCTTGCTATGAAGTCCACTTATCTCGTCACGAAGGACCTGAGCTCGTCGACCTGCATCTGGCACCAGCTTGCGCTCACCTGTCGATGACCCGGAGGTCGAGCAAGTATTGGCCCTGTAGGAGCTGCCGCAGGCGGCGATCTTTTGATTTTGTTTTTAAAACAAGATCAAAGGATCGCCGCCTCGTTTCACTCGATAGCTCCTACAGGGGCCAACCTGTCTGCAGTTAATCAATAACAGTCCACTCCGCTATACAATGCAGCGCATAAGCAGTGCCTATAGAGGAGAGTTCTTATGCTGCTGCGCCATTTGCGCTATTTGTTGGCCGTCGCCGATAACGGCGGCTTCACCCGCGCTGCAGAGGCGCTGCATGTTTCCCAGCCGACCCTGTCGCAACAGATCCGGCAACTGGAAGAAACCCTGGGTGTCGTGCTGTTCGACCGAACCTCGCGTACCGTCAAACCGACCGATGCGGGGCAGGCTTACATCGAATGCGCGCGTCGCGTGCTGGTGGAACTTGCGGCCGGCAAGCGGGCGCTGCACGATGTAAAGGACCTGTCGCGCGGCACCCTGCGCCTGGCCATGACGCCGACGTTCATGGCGTATCTGGTCGGGCCTTTGATGCGCGACTACATGGCCCTCTATCCCAACATCCATCTGGAAATCTTCGAGTTGTCGATGGACGATATCGAAACCGGCCTGGCGGATGATTCGCTGGATATCGCCATTGCGTTCGATGATGTGAGAAACGCCGACATCGAAACGATCCCGGCCTATACCGAAACCCTGGGTTTGATGGTGGGACGCGATCACCCGTTGTACGACTGCAGGACGCCGTTGACCGCCGAGCAGGTGGCGCAACTGCAATTCGCACTGCTGACGCCGGACTTCGCCACCCGCGTATGCATCGATGAGTATTTCGTCAAGACGCAGATCACTCCCCAAGTGGTGATCGAGGTCAACTCGGTCAATACCTTGCTGGAAGTGATTCGGCACACGGCGGTCGCCACCATTCTTCCGGAACCCATCGCTACCCAGGACCGCGCCCTGCGCAAGATCGCGTTGCTGGATAAGGGACCGCAACGGGGCGCCTCGTTGCTGCGACGCAAGAACAACTACCACAGCGCGGCGTCAGTGGCCTTCATGGACTTGATGGTAGGCGTGTCAGTGGGTCAGTAGACTCGATGCAAGAGTGCTGATTATTACTTCCCGTGAAATGCTGGATTGTAATTGCTGGTCATTCCTCAGTTTGGGAGGGCAGGGGAAGATAGCTCCATCGACGCGATGACCGGGTCGAACTCAAAAACAATCGGAGTACGTCATGTCCCAAGCGATCAAACTTTATCGTCACCCATTGTCCGGCCACTCTCATCGGGTTGAATTGATGCTGTCCCTGCTCGGCCTGCCGACAGAACTGGTCTTTGTGGACTTGATGAAGGGCGCACACAAAACCCCCGAGTTCCTGGCGATCAACAGTTTTGGACAAGTACCGGTGATCGATGACAACGGCACCGTACTGGCCGACTCCAACGGCATCGTGGTTTACCTGGCCGCCAAATATGGCAACGGCCAATGGCTGCCGACCGATCCGGTAGCGCTGGGCAAGGTTCAACGCTGGTTGTCAGTAGCCGCCG
This sequence comes from Pseudomonas sp. S2_H10, assembly GCF_054668285.1. NCBI lineage: Bacteria > Pseudomonadati > Pseudomonadota > Gammaproteobacteria > Pseudomonadales > Pseudomonadaceae > Pseudomonas > Pseudomonas sp. S2_H10. The sequence continues at coordinate 371,309 of NZ_CP162754.1, read as the reverse complement.
GTCAAATCAGTTCGGGCCCTGCCACCGCGCGATTGATTACCGTCTTTGGTGCCGGTTATGACCCAGAAGAAGCGATCAAACGTTCTCACGCCCTGCTTAAAGTCATGGAAGATGGGCTGGGTCAAAGCAAATTCCTGGCCGGTGACAAGCCGACCGTGGCCGATGTTGCCGCCTACACGTACGTGGCTCACGCTCCCGAAGGTAACGTGGCGCTGACTGACTACCCGAATGTCCGTGCCTGGCTGAGCAGCATCGAAGCATTGCCAAACTTCGTTGGCATGCAACGTACCGCGGTAGGCCTGCAGACGGCTTGATTCGATCCTCAAAGCGCTTGCCGGGAGAATACTTCCGGCAAGCTGCTTTTCACGGGTTGCGCATATCCCTCAGGATTACTTTGCGTACATGCAGCCAGCCCGACGGCGCGTGCGAAAGTTGCTTTGGCCGACGATACTGGCAACCAGGTCTTACCGCTTAAGCGGCCAGACTCCTTGCGGTTCTCTCATAAAGACAAGGTCGTCTATGGATCGTTTTCAAGAAATGCAGATATTCATGGCAGTAGCCGAGGAAGAAGGTTTTGCCGCGGCCGCTCGCCGGTTTAACATTTCTCCCCCCAGCGTGACCCGTGCCATCGCCGCGATGGAAGAGCGCATCGGCACACAGCTCCTTTCTCGAACCACTCGCAGCCTGCACCTCACCGAAGCGGGTCAACGCTATCTTGAGGATTGTCGGCGTATCCTCAGTGATATCGACGAGGCGGAGGAAGCAGCCGCCGGCAGTTACTCGATACCGTGCGGGCATTTGACCGTGACCGCGTCGGTGCTATTTGGCGAGTTGTTCATCGCTCCGCTGCTGGCCGACTACGTGGATCAGTTTCCTTCGGTGCACATCAATGCCTTGCTGGTGGATCGCGTCGTGAATATGGCTGATGAGGGTATCGATGTGGCCATACGCATTGGCCATTTGCATGAGTCAAATCAGCACGCAATCAAAGTCGGCGAGGTACGCCAGGTGATCTGCGGTACGCCCGATTATTTCGAGCGCAACGGCAGGCCGCGTCATCCCGGTGAACTCAGTACCGCCAACATCGTCATGTCTTCGGCCAGTCATTTGCTGAGTGACTGGCAATTCGTCAACGACGGCAACGCACTGAGCTTTCGATTCGAACCGCGATTGGTGGTTACTGCCAATCAGGCTGCGATCAATATCGCCAGCCTGGGCTGGGGCGTCACACGGGTGTTGTCCTACCAGGTGGCCAATCAGGTGGCAGCTGGTGAACTGGAGTTGGTGCTGGAGGATTTCGAACCGCCTGCGTTGCCCATTCAAGTGGTCTACCTCAAGAGCGCCAGAATTGCGGCGAAGGTTCATACCTTCGTGGATTTTCTCGCGGATAGACTCGCAAAGGATTCGGCGCTCAAGGCTGTGGTGAGGGGTTCCAACTGATGGATCGCTACCATGAAATGCTGATGTTCGAAGCATTATCGGAGCGACCCAGCCTGGCTGCTGCGGCCCGTCGTTTGAACGTGTCAGGACCTACGGTCGTGCGCGCCATTGCACGGCTGGAGGAACGTCTTGGCGTGCAGCTGTTACTTCGAAGTACCCGCGGGGTATCGCTGACTGAGGCCGGTGCCGGCTTCATGGCCGATTGTTCACGCATTATCGAGGCCATCGAAGACGCGGAGGCTTCGGCCAAGGGCTTGCACGTTCAGGCCAAAGGCAATCTCAAGGTGCTGATGCCTTTGCTGTTCAGCCGTTACGTCATGACCTCGATTCTCTCGGACTACATGAATCTGTACCCCGAGGTAAAGGTTTTTGCGCAATACCATGATCGTTTTCCGAACATGAACGAAGAGGGCATCGATGTGGCTGTGCTGGTCGGGCATCTGCCCAGTTCGTCATTGATCGCACGACAGGTAGGCCATGTGCGCGCGATGGTCTGCAGCAGCCCTGCTTATTTGGCTACTCACGGTGAGCCCGGCGTACCGGAGGATCTGCGAGATCATCGCCTGGTCGCCACCCATGCTTATCGAGACAGGGTCCAGTGGGGCTTTCACCACAACGGTGAGGTCAATCACTTGAAAGCCCGGACACGGATCAGTTGCGCGACAGTGCAGGCGGCCATCGATGCGGCCGCACATGGCGCCGGTATTACCCGCTGCCTGAGCTATCCGTTGTACGAGTATTTGAATACTGGGCGATTACGCCGTGTATTACAGCCCTTTGAATTACCGGCGCTGCCGGTGCATGTGGTGTACCGCGAGGGGCGCAAGGCCTCGATGCGGGTACGCAGCTTCGTTGACCACATCGTCGAAGGCCTGCGCGAACATCCGGCGATGCAGCCGGATGCTGATTAAGCGTGTGCAGCGCACGCAACTTGCACTGATACAGATGCCCATCGGGTATTTCAGTGAGCGAAATAGTGGATTGTATTTTGTGGTCGTTCTTTGTACGGCAGTTAAGGCGGAGCATAAGCACACGCTCTTCCATGCTGCACAGCAGAGGTTCATGACCGATGAAACGCGTGCTTATGTTACTGGCCAACGGTGTAGAGCCCCTGGAAATGGCCGCTTTTACCGATGTGCTTGGCTGGGCCAACCTGCTGGGTGATCACCCTGTGGAACTGGTCAACGCCGGCCTTCGCAGAAAGATCGTGACCACCTTCGGTCTCATGCTCAATCCGAGTTTTTTATTGAGCGATCTGGACGTGAGCAGCTTCGATGCCCTGGCACTGCCGGGTGGTTTTGAACCGTCGGGTTTTTACGAGGAAGCCTTGAGCGAACCCTTCCTGGCGACCATCCGGCATTTCGTCGAAGCCGGTAAACCCGTTGCCAGCGTTTGCGTGTCTTCCGTGTGCCTGGGCGTGGCCGGCGTGCTGCGTGACAGGAACGCCACGACCTACCACCAAGAGGGCGGCAAGCGGAAAAACCAACTGTTGGAAACCGGTGCACGCTTTGTCGATCGCCCGGTGGTTGTCGATGACCAGATCATCACTTCAAGCGGGCCGGGGACTGCCACCGAAGTTGCATTCGTACTGCTGGAAAAAATAACCAGCGTCGAAAACGCCGCTTTTATCCGCAAGAAAATGCGCTTCGCCACCCCCGACCGTGATTGGTATGACACGCCGCAAGTGCCCTGAAATGATCAACCCACTCCTGATCGACTTTTTACCAAGGTAACCGTATGACTAACACAGCACTCATCGTCGTTGATATTCAGAACGACTATTTTTCCGGCGGCAAATGGGAACTCAATGCTACTGACGCGGCTGCTGACAATGCGGCTCGTGTGATTGGAGCAGCACGTGAGCGGGGTGACTTGGTCATCCATATCCGTCACGAGACTTTAGCCCCTAATGCACCGTTTTTTGTTCCAGGCTCCGACGGCGCGCAATTGCACGAGAATGTGCGCAATCTTGGGGACGAGTTGGTCATCGTCAAACACTTCATGAACCCGTACCGCGAAACTCAATTGCTCGAAGTGCTTGAGCACAACGAGATTGAACGGGTCACCGTGGTCGGCAACATGAGCCACATGTGCATCGATGCAGTCACCCGCGCGTCTGACGATTTCGGGTTTGAGACGACCGTTATTCACGATGCCTGTACGACCCACGATCTGGAATTCAACAACGTCAAGGTTCCTGCGCTTCTGGTGCATGCGGCGTTCATGGCCGCCTTAAAGTTCGGGTACGCCGAAGTGCTGAGCACTGACGAGTATGTGGCCTAGGGTTTCGATTCTGCTGGCGAAAAGGGTGACCCAATGTTCAGTCTTTCCAATGCTGTCGATTACTACTGGCCAACACCCAACGGGCAGAAAGTCGCCATTTTTCTGGAAGAATCGGAACGCTTCATGAGGCTGTAAAGCACAGAGTTGATGATTCCCGGCAACTGCGAATTAGCCCCCGGTACCGGGATTCAACCATTCCTCGCCGGGCGGCGGGTGAAGGGCACCTGTTCACGAATGCGTAGAGGTGATCATGAATCAGTCGGACGCGCCAGGAGCATCCTCTTGGCATGCGGGTGAGCGTGAGTTGCAGGAAAGCGTCGGTGTCGCCGATCAAATGGAGATATTCGGGCGCAAGGTCGTACGTGACTTCATGCCTGATCAGCATCGATTGTTTTACAACCAGTTGCCTTACCTGGTGGTGGGCGCGGTCGATGAACAAGGGATGCCTTGGGCCACGTTGGTCGAAGGCCCCCCTGGCTTCATCCATTCACCCGATCCGCGAATGCTGCAACTCGACCGCCTGCCTGCCGAGGGTGATCCGGTCAGGGCAGCCCTTAAGCAGGGCGCTGCGGTGGGACTGCTGGGTATTGACCTGAAGAGCCGAAGGCGCAATCGCATGAACGGTAACATCAGCACCGCCTCGTCAGGCGGTTTTGCCGTTTCTGTGGTGCACGCTTTCGGCAACTGCCCGCAATACATTCAGTTGCGAGGCGTTGAGCCGGTCAGCCTTGGCCAAGCCTCAGCAAATGTTGCGGCCGAATGTCTCAGCGAACTGGATGAAGCCGCGAAGGCGGCCATCACCAAGGCCGATACCTTTTTCATCGCCAGCTATGTCGACCTGGATGACGATGCATCCCGGCGCTCGGTGGACGTTTCTCACCGGGGTGGCAATTCAGGTTTCGTCAGGATCGAAGGCAACGTGCTGACGATTCCCGATTTCGCCGGCAACCTGCACTTCAACACCTTGGGTAATTTCCTGCTCAACCCGCGCGCGGGGCTGGTGTTCATCGATTTTGAAACAGGCGACATGCTGCAAGTCAGCGGGCGTACCGAGATCATTCTCGAGGGACCGGAGATTGCCGCCTTTCAGGGGGCTGAGCGGCTCTGGACGCTGACCGTGGAGCAGGTGGTTCGACGTCAGGCTGTGTTGGCTCTCCGTTGGCGGTTTGATGGTTTTTCGCCTAACAGCCTGATGACTGGCAGTTGGGAGCAAGCTGAGGGCCGATTGCAAGCCGATAACCTGCGCGATCAATGGCGACCGCTGAGGGTGACGCGGATCGTTGACGAGAGCAGCTCCATTCGCTCCTTCTATTTTGAACCGGCCGATGGCGCGGGCGTACCGCGGTTCGAGGCGGGCCAACATCTGCCGGTGCGCTTTTGCCTTGCTGAAGGACAGGCGCCTCTGGTCAGAACCTACAGCCTGTCGAGTGCGCCGTCGGACAGTTTTTTCCGCATCAGCGTCAAGCGTGACGGACTCATCTCGTCGCATCTGCACGACCGCGTTCAGGTAGGGGATCTGGTTGAAGCCCGTGCCCCTCAAGGGCGTTTCACGGTGCAAGCCGATGAATATCGACCGTTGGTTTTGCTGGCCGCGGGCGTGGGCGTGACCCCACTGCTGTCGATGCTGCGTGAAGTGATTTATGAAGGCGAACGTATCCGTCGCACTCGACCGACCTGGTTCATCCAAAGTGCGCGCAGCCTGGGTGAACTCGGGTTTCGCGATGAGCTGTACGAACTGGCGACCCGTGCCAAGAATAAAATTCATGCGCTGCGTCTGCTCAGTCAGCCGGAAACTCACGCTCGCGTTGGTGAGGATTTTGAGGTGGCGGGGCGGGTGGATGTCGAGCTGCTCAAGGCATTGCTGCCCCTGGACGATTACGATTTTTACCTGTGTGGCCCTGGTGCTTTTACCCAGGCGCTGTACGACGGCCTGCGTCAGTTGCGTATTGGCGATGATCGTATTCACGCGGAGACTTTCGGCCCTTCGACTCTGGTTCGCCAACGGGATCATCTAACCCCGGCGGTCGAGCAGGTACCCGCGGCAAGCAGCCCGGTCAAAGTGCTGTTTTCGGCGTCGGCGAAGGAAGCTCGTTGGGAGCCGGGTGGCGGGAGTTTACTGGAACTGGCCGAGAGCCGTGGCCTGAACCCGGACTTCAGTTGCCGGGGCGGATCCTGCGGTACATGCCGGACCCGATTGGTCAGTGGTCAAGTGCATTATCTGAACCTGCCGGCTGAGATGCCGGCCGAAGGGGAGGTACTGATTTGCTGTGCGGTGCCAGCGCAAGCCAAGGAGGGCGAGGCCCCCCTGGTGCTGGATTTGTGATTTGGCGTCATCCGTACTCATCCCGCCATGCGCGGGCTGAGTACCACGTCGATGCCGCCTTCGCTTTCAAGTTGAGCCAGGTCATCGAAGCCACCAACGAGCCTATTGCCGAAGAAAATCTGCGGGACCGTACGGCGACCGCTTCGGCTGACCATTTCGTTCTTCACGCCGAGCGGGCGCACATCGATTTCTTTGTACGCAATCCCTTTGCCGTCTAGCAAGCGCTTGGCCTTGCGGCAGTAGGGGCATGTCGTGGTGGTGTACATAGTGACTTCCAGCATGTTCAGTACTCCTGAAAATGACAGGCTGATTCAGGCAACAGCTTTGGCTGGACGGGCATGAACGGCAACGGTGTTCGGATGCTTGACCAGAGACTTGAACGTCTTGTTGTCGGCGTCCAGGGCGTCGATTGAACCGGTCCCGATGTCGTAGACCCAGCCATGCAGATTCACCTGACCTTTTTCCTGAGCCAGGCGCACGCTTGGATGAGTCTGAATGTTGGCCAGTTGGGCGATGACGTTTTCACGCACCATGGAACTGACTTTGGCGGCTTCACTGGTGTGAGGACGCGATTCGTTGATGACTTTCGCCGACTCGGCATGTTGCAACCAGCCGGCGACCGCAGGCAGGTGATCCATGCATTCGCACTTGGCGACAGCGGTCATGGCACCGCAATCGGAATGGCCGCAGATCACGATATCGGTCACGCCCAGTACGGCGACAGCGTATTCGACAGTGGCAGACACACCACCGGGATGCGGGCTGTAGGACGGCACGATGTTGCCAGCGTTACGGATCACGAACAGCTCGCCTGGCTCTTGCTGCGTCAGCAGTTCCGGAACAACCCGGCTGTCGGAACAGGTAATGAATAACGTGCCTGGATGTTGTGTGGTGGCCAGGTGTTTGAACAGGTCAGTGCGTTGTGGGAATGCTTCTTTCTGGAACTTCAAGAATCCTTCGATGAGCGCTTTCATGGTGTGTGCCTTCAATAAGTGGTGTGTGGGGAACGATCAGTTGGTGCAACCGCTGCCGATCACGCTGTATTCCAGAACATGGGTTTCACCATGGGAATCGCGGTAGGTCATTTGCACCGGTGTCGGGCCGCAGACATCCGCCGCCGACGTGATATTGACGACCTTGGCGATATCCAGATGCATGCCGTACGCAAATGGAACGGCCTCGGGTGCGACCACGGCTGGCTGGGCGTAGGCCGACAGCGAAGCGGTCAGAGACAGGGCCAGCGACAGAATTTTTCTCATGATGAATCCTCCATTCAAATGTGGTGATTGATCGAAAGGGCTTAGTCGTTTTTTGAAGCAGGCCCGCAAGGCTGCGGGCCGATTTACAGCTGTGGTTGCATCCTTAGAAAGGACGCAGTGGCAGGAACTTGCCGTCGAGAGTGATCACTGCGCGGTGGCCGCCTTCAGGGTCTTCGACTTTCTTCATGTCGAGCTTGAAGTTGATTGCGCTGATAATGCCGTCGCCGAACTGTTCGTGAACCAGGGCTTTCAACGTGGTGCCGTAGATCTGGATCATTTCGTAAAAACGGTAGATGGTCGGGTCGGTCGGGACACCATTGAGGCTGCCACGCAGCGGGATGATTTGCAGGCGGGCCACCGAATCGGCATCCAGCTCCAGTTTTTCACCGATCACTTTGGCAGCGGCTTCAGGCAGCGGGTGCTGGCCGAGGAGGGCGGCGGTGACGTAAGCGAGGCCGAGGCCGGTGCCTTCAGTCACTTGTTCGAAGGACAGATTCTTGCGCGCCTTGGCGTCGAGTATTTTCGCGGTCAGTTCGAGGCTGGTGTCGTTGTAAGCGTGGGACTGTTGCATGGTGTTTCTCCTGTCCGGTTGGCTCGGTTGCTGTTGCTTGGGTGTGAAGCAATCTTCTGCCATTCGATCAATAGCGTCCAAGACCGATAAACAATCCATCGCATAAGTCCTACCTATAGGTGCATCCCGGAGTGCTCACAAACGTTGAAGACTCAGAAACGCTACCGTTGACCTTCAACGGCTACCCGGTTCGGATTGACGTGGCTGAGGAAAGCGTCACCACGCACTCATCGGACCCGAAACGACCACCAGCAATCATTCCTGCGAATCGACACAAGTTCGACGCAAGCCTCAAATATGAAAGTGAATGACTCGACAGCGCAATGACACTCGGCTGTTCCCAGGAGCAAGCGACGCAGGAGGCGGGTTTATATGGGGTATTACAGTTATGTTCGACGATACAAGGGGGCATAAAAATCAACCCACCGTGGGCCGCAACTTCTGCGCCAGTTCAATCAGTGCGCGCAATCGCGCTGGTACGAAACGATGGCCCGAGTAGTAGAGCCTCAACCCGCCAAATGAAGGGCACCACGGCATCAACACCGGCACCAGTGCGCCGCTTGCCAGTTCATCGACGATGAACCACTCGGAAATAAATCCAATGCCAAGGCCCAACAACACGGCCTGTTTGATGGCCAGCAACTCGTTGGAGGCGAAGCGCACCGGCAGATCCATCTGCAGCTTTTGGCCATCGCGCTCCAATTCCCACTGGTAGAGGCCACCATGGGCCATGCGCATGCCGATGCTCCGGTGGATGAGCAGGTCTCGCGGATGCTCGGGCACGCCGTGGCGTTCGAGGTACTCGGGCGTTGCGACCACGAGCATCCGGATGTCACCTGACAGTGCCACGGCGATCATGTCTTGCGGCACAGACTCTGCCAGGCGAATCCCGGCGTCGAAGCCACCGGCGACGATGTCGACCATGCTTGATTCGCTGACGATGTCGATGCGCACTTCGGGATAGCGCTCAGCGTACTGCTTCAATAGCGGCTCCAGCAGCAGATAGGCCGCCCCATGCGGTGCATTGATGCGCAATGTGCCGCTGGGTTCATCGAGGCCGACGCTGGCTTCTTCGTCGGCACTTTTGATCTGGGCCAACGCAGGTGCGATGCGTGCCACATAGCGTTGCCCGATGTCGGTGAGGGCAACGCTGCGCGTGGAGCGATTGAACAGGCGAACTTTCAGGCGTGCTTCCAGGCCGGCCACCGCGCTGCTCACGGCGGTAGTGGACATTCCCAACTCCTGTGCTGCGCCGCGAAAACTGCTGCGGCGCGCAACGGCCAGAACCACTTCCAGCTCGGTCATTCCTGTTCTGTGCATGGATTGTCCTGAATATAAGGATTCTTCATAAGCCAAAGGATGGCTTATCGGAATAATGAACCCTTCTTAGACTTGATCACAGAGGCTCGATTCAGGCGAGTCATTTTGAGCGAGGAGTCGCCATGCAACGCATTGAACATATCTACATCAACGGCGAGTTCGTCATTCCACACGGTCAGGAATGGTTCGACCTTCATAACCCGAGCACCGAGAAAGTCATTGGTCAGGTTCGATTGGGCGATGCACTGGACGCTCAGCGTGCCATCGCAGCCGCCAAGGCTGCGTTCCCGGCGTGAGCTCGTACAAGCAGGGAAGAACGAATTTCGGCATTGCAACGCATGCACCAGGCCGTGGCGGCAAAGGAGGAAGAGCTGCTGGAAGCTATCCTCGTGGAATACGGCGCACCTGCGGTTCGCGGGCGTTGGATGGCGACTTATCCGGCTGACGTGATCGCGCAAGCAATCGATGCACTGGAGGCGTTCGATTTCGAGGAGCAGGTCGGCATGGCCAGGGTCATTCTGACGCCCGTGGGCGTGACCGGTCTGATCACACCCTGGAACAGCAATGCGGGCTTCATTTGCAACAAGCTGACCACCGCGCTGGCGGCAGGCTGCACCGCGGTCATCAAGCCCAGCGAGATGAGCGCGTTGCAGACGCAGGTGGTGGTCAGGGCGTTGCACGAAGCGGGGCTGCCGCCGGGTGTATTCAACATCGTCAACGGACGAGGCGATGTGGTAGGCGAGGAAATCGTCCGTCATCCCGACGTTGCCAAGATCTCGTTCACGGGGTCGTCCGCTGTCGGCCAACATCTGGTAAAAACCGGTGCTGACACCATGAAGCGCGTGACGCTTGAACTCGGCGGTAAGTCGCCCACCGTGGTGCTTGACGATGCGGATTTCCAGGCAGTCATGCCGCTGGTGCTGCAAGCCGGATTTCTCAACAGCGGCCAGGCTTGCATCGCGGGCACTCGCATCCTCGTTCCGCGCAGCCGGCTGGCAGAGTTCGAGCGGATTGCGAAGGAGGGTGTCTCACAAATTCAATCGGGCGATCCAGGCAACGCCGACACCGAGATCGGTCCAATGGTGAGCCAGAAACAGTGGGAACGGGTGCAGCGCTACATCCGTATCGGCCAGGAAGAAGGCGCGAGGTTGCTGGCGGGTGGCGAAGGTCGCCCGGAAGGCTTGCACGCCGGATGGTTCGTGAAGCCCACGATCTTCACTGATGCCAACAACCGGATGCGCATCGCGCGTGAGGAAATCTTCGGCCCCGTGCTGACGATCATCCCCTACGAGGATGATGCTGATGCGATCAGCATTGCCAACGATACGGACTATGGACTGAGCGCCCTGGTGCTGGGCAAAAGCTCCCAACATTGTATGAACGTCGCCCGGCAGATCGATTCGGGGCGCGTGCTCATCAACACGCTGGCCCACGAACCACGTGCCCCCTTCGGTGGATTCAAGCATTCAGGCCTTGGGCGCGAAATGGGCAGGTGGGGGATGAGCGCGTATTTGGAGCCGAAGACGTTGATCAGGTATGACCCGTTGAAATGACTGGGTCAGGTCCCTGTCTGGGAGCACTGGATGGGGATGGGCAGTTAGCGTCCGCTAATGGCCGTTTTCTGCCAGTCGAGAGAGGCCGTGAACGACCCATGGTGGTCGCCTCGAAAGCCTCTGAGGTTCTGCGACAGTGCATTGATCTGAAACCCGAAGGCACGAGAATCGCAAGTGATTACGGCCCGCCGAACTCGGTTGGGTCGAGTGGCACGGTGGTTGCCAGCTCAGCAAAGGCATTCGCTGAGCTGGCATCCTCCTCTAGGGAATCTCAAGCGACAGCGAATTCAGATGCAGGCTTCTTGTGCCTGATGGTCATGATCATTGCCGCAGCAAAAAAGCACAGCACACCCGCTGTGAAAAACGCTGGCAGATAGCTGAGTAGATTTACTCGGGACCATCCTGCCCCGTAAGCAGCTACCGCAGCACCAATCTGGTGGCCTGCGAATACCCATCCAAACACCAAGCCTGCACGCTCTGGCCCGAACTTGTTGACGGCGAGGCGAACTGTGGGTGGGACGGTTGCGATCCAGTCGAGTCCGTAAAACATCGCGAAGGCCGACAACCCGAAGATCGTGAAGTCTGAATACGGTAGTGCGATCAGCGAAAGGCCGCGCAGTCCGTAGTACCAAAACAGCAGGTGCCGGCTGTCGTAACGGTCTGAGAGCCATCCCGACAGAACGGTGCCGATCAGGTCGAAAACGCCCATGGCTGCAAGCAGACCCGAGGCTTGAATCTGATTGATACCGAAGTCGCCGCACAATGGAATCAGGTGCACCTGAACCAAACCAGCGGTACTGGCGCCACAGATAAAAAAGGTGGTGAACAAAATCCAGAACACACGCGTTTTGGATGCATCGCGCAGCGTATGCAGAGTCGCCATGAACACTGACTCACCACTTGCGACTGGCGCGACGATTGGATCAGTGCTCGTGTTGCCGTAAGGGCGCAGACCTAGATCGCTCGGGCGGTCACGCATGAACATAAGAACTGCGAACGCAGCCAAGGCAAGCAGCGCAGAGAGCACAACGAGCGCCCAACGCCAGCCGTAATGTTCGGTGATGCTTGCGAGCAGTGGCATGAAAACAAGCTGGCCTGTGGCGTTACTCGCGGTCAATACACCAATCACTATACCCCTACGGTGTTCGAACCAGCGGGACGCAACGACAGCACCCAGTACCAGGGCGGTCATGCCGGCGCCCACGCCAACACCGACTCCCCATAACGCCACTAACTGCCAGACTTTCGTCATTTTGAGTGACACGAGGAGGCAGATCATGATCAAGATGATTGCTGCGACTGTGACATTGCGCGGTCCGTATTTGCTCATCAATGCAGCAGCAAACGGAGCCGTCAGACCGAACAAGACAAATCGAATCGATAGTGCTGATGAGATCTGCGTGGTGTTCCAACCAAATTCCATCTGCATGGGTACGATGAAAATGCCAGGCGCACCTACCGCCGCGGCACTTACCAAGGCAGCCAAAAATGTCACGGCGACCATGGCCCAGGCATAGTGGGATCCTCGTCGGGTGAGGAGATTGGAGAGCCATTCTGAAAGCATAGGGACCTCTGGATTTTGCCACCTGGAGATTAGAAAAAAGGACAGCCAGGTGGCTCATTCAGCCATCCGCCGCTCCGTCGCGTATGCGAGCAAATGCCTGTCACTGCCTTGGCACGCCTTCCACTTTTCTAAAGTAAATATTTCGCTACCGCACAGTGGGGATGGCCGATGCACTAGATCTGGGTGAAGCCGCCATCCACGTACATTTCAGAGCCCGTGGTGAAACTACTGTCGTCGCTAAGAAGAAAAACGGCTGCTTTAGCGATTTCTTCAGAACGGGCCAGTCGACCGAGGGGGATGTTCGATGCCATCCGATTCTTGATCTGAGCGGTCTGCTCGGCCGGAACACCCGGTGAATTGAATGCGGCAGTATCAGTAGGGCCGGGACTGATCGCGTTGACGCGGATGGCGCGCGATTTGAGGTCATTTGCCCACGACCGTGCAAATGATCGAATCGCCGCCTTTGACGCGGCATAGAGGCTTCTGGACGGGTTGCCCTTTGACGCAGCGACGGATGCCATCAGGAGAATGGAAGCGCCATCTGACAACAACGGCAAGGCGCTCTGGACGGTGAGCAAGGTGCCGCGAACATTCACATCAAAGATGCGGTTGTACTGCTCGATCTCAATCGCACCCAACGGTGCACTGGCTTGAATGGCCGCATTGGCAAACACCATGTCCAGCCGACCTTTCTCTTCGGCGATGACCCGAAACAACCGATCAAGATCTTCAAGGTTACCGATGTCACCTTGGACACCTGTGACATTGCTACCGATCAAGCGGACTGCCTCGTCCAGATTAGCCTGACGACGACCCGTGATGAATACGTGCGCGCCTTCTTCCACCAGCAAGCGTGCTGTCGCCAGACCAATGCCGGAACTGCCACCGGTGACGAGTGCAATTTTCCCTTCAAGTTTTTTCATGCTGCATTCCCTAAAAATTTGAGCCTGGCAATCGCCGCGGTGGCGACTAAATGTTGTAACCGCCATCGGCATCGATGATCGTGCCGGTGATGTAAGACGCGGCAGGGCTGGCAAGAAAGAGGATCGGTGCGACGACTTCTTCCAGTCGGCCAAATCGAGGGAAGCACAAGCGCTCGACCAAGGGTGCCAGAGCATCCCGCAGATGCGCGTTGAGGTCGGTTTTCATGAACCCGGCGTGTACGACGTTGACGGTGATGTTGCGCTCGGCCAGGTCTCGGGCGACGCCTCTGGAATAGCCATCGATGGCTGCACGCAATGCCGCGAGATCGGCGATACCCGACATGCCAGGTCGGTTGCCCAGGTTAGAACCGATCATCACGATTCGGCCCTGTTCGCTGAGTACTTTGGACGCCGCGCGCACAGTGGCCATGAACCCCGAAAGCGTAACGGCCCAGAAGCGATCGAACGCTTCGGCATCGCGGGCGGGATCGTCGACTCTGCCCAACTGATCGATCGAGGCGTTGTTGATGAGGATGTCGATACGGCCGAATTTGGCCATGACCCGATCAATGAGCGATTGCGCGGCGTCGACATCTGCCTGATCCGCTTGAAATGCTTCGCCTCGCACGCCTTGAGCAGTCACGTACTCAATCACGTTTTGTGCCTGCTCTTCGGCGAACACGTAGCTGATGGCGACGTCTGCGCCTTGCTCGGCGAGGGCTTTTGCGGTCGCTGCGCCTAAGCCGCGCGACCCGCCAGTTACCAAGGCGACTTTGCCGGTGAATAATTTTGTCATGCTGAATCCCATAATGGCTGAAGACATTCGTTGATGAGTCTTGAGCCAAAAGTAACCGGGAGAAGGGCAGGCGATAATTGCCCGAGCCACGATAAAACCTATCGATAGGCGGAATAAATCAGCATGACGTGAACACGGCCGGTCAGGTCAGGCCAGCATGTGCCTGGCGACCTCGTCGGGCAGATCGAACTGTGGCCAATGCTCTGCATCGAGTGTCGTCAGCGTCGAGTGGGGATAATGGGCAGCGATATCCTTGGCGACGGCAGTATTAAGGTATTTGTCCAAACCACCCCAGATCAGTTTGACCGGTTTATTGAATTTACCCAGCTCTGGCAGGCGCCGATCATTGTGCGCAAGGTTGGCGTAAGCGTTTCCAGTCATGGCCAAAAAGGCGGGCATGGCACTCGGCTGCTGAGTGAAGTTGTGCGCAATGATAGGTTGCAGCACGGTTTCGAAGCGGGTCCTCATTGGCGGCGTCATGTTGGCCAGTAGCAAGCCCTGCTGGAAGTTGAAGAGGTAGGCCGCCTGCTTGGGGTCCGTCATCATGGCGTGGGCCAACAGTTTGGTTTTCGGGTTGCAGCACAGCTCAATGAAGTCGGGAAACGCCAGTACTGAAGCGTTTGCATAATAACAATTGAGCAGAACCAGAGAGTTCACGCGATCCTGATTATCCAGTGCGAAGTTGACCGCTGCCGGACCACCTGCGTCGTGCCCGACTGGAATGATCGACTGCAACTTCAGATCATCGACGACAGCCTCGAAGTCAACCAGTTGCTGTTCAAAGTCATACCGGAAGTCCGTTGGCTTGTCGGACGCACCGAAGCCAAGAAAATCGAAAGCAATGACGCGTCGACCTGCGGCGCTCAGGCGGGGGGCCAGATCTTCGTAGATACGGCAGTTATCGGGAAAGCCGTGCAGCAGGACAAATGCAGGTTCTTTGCCGGGATAGTCACGAACGTAGATTCGGTGGCCGTCCCTCAGCACGAATTTTTCAGTGAAGCCTGTTGCGGGTTTTGGGGAACTGGGCGAAGACTCAGCCATGGTTGCCCAGGCTGAGCCCTGACTGATAGTCGCTATCCCGGCGGCAAGAAGCATGGAGTGCTTGAGCACATCACGACGCGACAACTCACTGGGTTTGAGACTATTCATTTTTTACTCCCGTTCTGCCCGTGCAAGTCAGCCACTGTGCTGCGGATTTCCAGTTCTATGGATTTGCAGCAGCACTTTGCGAATTGCTCAGGAACCGATGACGAGCAATGCCCATAGTGATTTATTGAAGGCGATCACTATGAATGTGTCAAGGCAGCGCGTCGTCATCGGGTCCCAGAACACAGCCTCATCCCACCAGCATCACGCCTGGAACAAGTCTTTGTGCAACGTGACGAACGCTTGCACAGTCATCGGTGCTTCTCCGGTTACGTCACGAATAATCGTGTCCTCGCCTTCAAACACACCATGCTGGTAATCCAAGGCGACTTCACCCAAGTGTTGAACGACGAAAGCAGGCAAGCCGGCTTCAAGCAGTTCGTCTTTGTATTCTTCGAGGCTGATGGGCCGGTAGGTGATTTTGCGCCCGAGCACCTCGCCGATAGCGTCGGCGACACCTTGCTGATTCAACTCGGCAGGGCCGTGCAGCGTATAGGTCTGGCCTGCATGGTGTTGCGGATTTTCGAGAATGGCGGCAATCAGACGCGCCTGATCCTCGGCGGCAATGGGGGCATGGCGACCCTCACCAAACGGCAAGCGGATCTCGCCTTTTTCCAGGATGTGCGAGCGGAAATGCGGGTAGATCAGCCACTGTGCAAAGTAGGTTGGACGCAGGTGGGTCATGGCCAGTCCTGACCAGTCGAAGACGCGTTCTGCCGTCCAGTGATCGAGCGCTGCATTGCTCTTGGCTTCGCGTCGTGCGGAGATCTGCGACATGTTGACGACAGCTTCGACGCCAGCTTCTTTCGCTGCCTGGGCGAACCGTGCGGTCGCGTCAATCAGACCTGGGGTAATCGGGTATACGAAGTAAGCGGTGCGAATACCTTCGAGCGCGCTGCGCACGGCATTGAGGTCCAGCAGATCACCGAGCACGACTTCGGCGCCCATGGCGCGAAGCTCTGCGGAGCGCTCATCTTCCTTATGCACCAGAGCCCTGACCGGCATACCTTTGGCGGTGAGGATTTCGACAGTTTTACGACCGGTGTACCCAGTAGCGCCTGTTACGAGAATGGTGACTTGCGTCATGTTGGTAGCCTCAAGTTGTGGTGCAGAAGGTTAAATATTACGCTCGTCATAAATATAGATGTTAAGTAACATCTAAGTCAAACGCCATTGATCAGGATTTTCGAGCATGCGCAAGTCACGGCAGGAAACCAGCGAAACCCGGCAGCGAATCGTTGAGGCTGCCAGCGTCGAGTTTCGCAAGAACGGTATTGGCGGGACGGGTCTCTCTGGCTTGATGACGGCGGCGGGTCTGACGCACGGCGGTTTTTACCGCCACTTCCAATCCAAGGATCAGGTGGTGGCAGAGGCGTGTGGCGCAGCGATTGGCGGGTTGGTATCAGAGCTGGAGGAGGTCGCTGACAACGGAGGATTTGATGCGATCGTGGGTCATTACCTGTCGGCTCATCATCGGGACGCGCTTGAGCAAAGTTGTCCCTACGCGGCGCTGGGAAGTGAGCTGGTGCGAAGCAATGACCAGGTAAGAGCAATCGCGACCCAGGGTCTGGAAAGGGTCATCGGTGTGTTGGCTGCCCAATCCAAATCCGGGAACAGCGAGTCAGAACGTGCTCGAGCGCTCGTTGCGATGTGCACAATGATGGGGGCGCTGACCTTGTCGAGAATGGCTTCGCACCCAGCGCTGTCAGCTGAAATTCTCGAGACCGCGGTCATCCATCTGTCCCGATCCGAGCGGCCGGATGCCTAGGAGCCTGCCGAGTTGGCGATCGCTTTGAGATTCTGTCGGGTTGCCGCAATGATCTCATCGGCAAGCTCAGGGTTCGTGGTTTTGGTCGCCCGCGCCATGGCGACACTGCCGACCATACTGCACATGAAAAACAACGCTTCGCGACGTGCGGTTTCATCCGCGAAATCCCCGGCAAGTATTTCCTGGAGGATGGCGACCATGTTCTCGAAACCTTGGGTGAAGGTGCTTTTGACGGCGTCGTCCTGACTCTTGATTTCGCAGGTGTACGCAGCCATGGGACAACCTTCTGCGACGGCCTCAACGTGCTCGGGGGAAACATAGGCGTCAATCAGCGTTTCCATGTCATTCTCAGCCGACCCCATCATGGCGCGCCATGAATCGCGACCGTTGGCCATCGCCTGGCGGCACGCTGCCTCCACCAGCAGGTTCTTGGATTTGAAATGACCGTAAAAACCACCTTGGGTCAGTCCCGCCTCTTCGCTGATCTGCGCAACGCCGGTGGCGGCGAAGCCCTGCTTCTGGAACAGGCTGAAAGCCGCGGCGATGAGCGCTTCCCGGTTATAGGCGTTTTGCTCTTTTGAAACCTTCACGCATTCACTCCCGCACGACACTTGTCCATTTATTGTGATCGCCTTCAATAGGATGGATAATTTTGAGGGCGATCACTATGATAGGTGTGCGGCATGGACATTTAAACCCCTCAGCCAGGTACTCAGCATGAAAGCGATCCAGATCAACGCATACGGCGATCCCCTTGAAGGTCTTGAACTGGTGGACATCGCAGAGCCGCCGCCACCTGGGCGCGGGGAGGTGTTGATCGGTGTTGAGTTCGCCCCGGTCAACCACAACGATTTGCTGTTGTTCGGCGGTAACTTTCCGGTCCATCCGCCGCTGCCGAGTGTGGTCGGCAATGAAGGCGTGGGGATCGTTTTAGGTGTCGGGGCGGGCGTAGATAACGTGAAGGTCGGGGACCGCGTAACGCCGCCGCTCTACGGTTTTACCTGGCGCGAGCGGATGGTCATTCCCGCCGCAGATCTCTTCGCTTTACCCATGGACGCGGATATTCAGCAGCTCGCCATGTTGCGCATCAATCCGCCCACAGCGGCACTGCTGCTGAGTGAATTCGTTGATCTGAAACCCGGCGATTGGGTGGTGCAAAATTGCGCGAGCTCCGGCGTGGGCAGGGCGGTAATAGCCATCGCCAAGGGGCGCGGGTTGCGCACGGTCAATTTTGTGCGGCGACAGGAGCAAGTCGCTGAAATTGAGGCAGCGGGTGGCGACATCGTATTGGTGGATGAAAATGATGCGACTGAGCGCGTGCAAGAGATGGTCGGTGACGGTGCTGTGCGCTTGGCGCTCTGCGGCATCAGCGGAGTGGCGACTGCGCGATTGGTCAGCGCGTTATCGTCCGGGGGATCGTTGGTCAACTACGCACAAATGAGCGGTGACATGTCTGCACCGGGGGATCTCAGGCCGCTCATGAGAAAGAGCATTACGCTGCACAACTTTTATCAAAACAAACCTGCGTTCAGAGTGAAAGTGCCCGAGATATTGCGTGAAGCAGTCGAGCTGATCAGATCCGGAAGTCTGCAAGTTCCGGTGGCGAAGGTGTACCCGCTGGCCGCGTTCAAGGACGCCATCGTCCACACTCAAAAAGGCGGCAAGGTGTTGTTGGAGATCAACGGGGCTCGCTGACAGTTGGTTAAGGAGGCGCCGATGCTTAGCGCCCCCGCGCAGTCAGATCAGAACGTGATCCCGAACGCGGTAAACGCGCGGTCCATGCGGTCATCCAGCAGCTCTTTGGTTTCTTTCCAGGCCGGAACTTCATCCAGCAGGCGTTGCTGCCAGGCCATGATGTTCGGGAATTCATCGTACGGCGTTTTGGTTCTGGCCATTTGCGAGAACGGTGCTGCGATATCGAAGTCCGCCAGCGTCACTTGATCACCGACGATGAATTTTTTGCCTTCGAGGTGTTTGTCGAGCATGGCGGCGTTGCTGCGGATGTTTGTGAAGATGAACTCGACCAGGGTCGGGTCCTCCGCCACACCCATCACGCGCTTGCCGATGCGTTCGTTGAACAGGTAGGACGAAAATACGCGCCAGTGTTCAGCGGACCAGAACATCCACTGCAAGGTTTCATACCGGTCGGTGCCTTTGGGCAACAGCGGCGAGTCGAATTTCTCCGCCAAGTAGAGGTTGATGGCCGAGGCTTCAGAGATGACGACATCGCCATCGACCAATACCGGTACACGACCGACCGGACTGATCGCCAGGAATTCTGGCGCTTGGCTTTCGCCTTTCAACAAGTCGACCGGGATATGTTCGAACTCAATGCCCATGTGTTTTGCAGCGGTCCATACGCGGCGAAAACTGCCGGAACCACTATCGCCGTAGATGTTGATGGTCATGACTGACTCCATAGAACTGAATGTGTTGAGCGTTGCGCAGGGCCAGACTAATAGAGCGGTTCAACAGTGATAATTGGTTGGTCGACGATAAAATTTATCGTCGACCGGAATAAATGCAGGCCGGGTATGACAACGGTAGAGGGGCGGTGTGGACAGATTTACGGCGTTAGAAATTTTCGTGAGGGTTGTCGAGATCGGTAGCTTTTCGCGCACGGCGATTGCGCTGTCAATCAGTCAATCCACGGTCAGCAAGCAGATCACTGATCTTGAGAAACAGCTCCAGGCCAAGCTGTTTTCGCGCACTACCCGGCGTTTGTTCTTAACCGAAGCGGGCGAGCTGTTTTATGAGCAAGCCAAGTCAATACTTGAGCAGTACGCCATGGCCCTGGGCGATGTGCTCAACACCCGCCAGACGCCATCGGGTACGCTAAAGATTGCCACGCCGATTCTGTTAGGGCGAAAACAGTTGACCCCTTTGCTCCCTCGTTTTTTTGAGCGATACCCCGACATCAAACTGGAGCATTTGCTGAGTGATTCAGCCACGGACCTGATTCGCGACGGCATCGATTTGTCCATCCGGGTGGGCGAGATGAAGGACAGTTCGCACCAGGCCCGAAAACTGGGAGCCTTGCAACCCGTTACCGTCGCCTCGCCCGCCTTTCTTCAGAAATACCCGGCGATTGTTCATCCTCGCGACCTGGCTACAGTTCCGTGCCTGATCTACTTACGCAGTCCAACGCCTTCGGAGTGGGCGTTCAGCGGGTTCAACGGTGAACGGCTGACGGTCGAAGTCAACGGGCCCTACCGGGTGGACGTATTTGAAGCGTTATGCGAAGCCGCGATTGCGGGGGTAGGGGTATTGAGAGCCCCGTTGTCGGCTTGCGGTGACGATCTTGAGGCGGGCAGATTGGTGAGAGTGCTGATGGATTACGACGCCGCATTCATTCCCGTCTACGCGGTCATGCCGGCTTCCACCTGGATCCCGCAAAAAACTCGGGTCATGGTGGATTTCCTGGTGGAGGAATTCCAGCGCAATCCGTGGCTCAGGGGGCCGGACTAACGCGCTGATCCGGCGGGAAAAGCCTGCATGGCGACTTGAACAATTTCCATGAGTTGCTCGGAAGTGGCACCGTCTCTCGCCTGCACGGCCAAACCTCTGGCCACTACGTTGAAATAGCCGGCCAGTGCTTTGACGTCGGTATTGGCGGGGAGGTCGCCTTCTTCGACGCCGCGCTGAATTCTCGCCTCCATCATCTGCCGCGCCATGGCTCTGTGCTGCGTCATCATCTCGCGAACTGAATGCAGCGCCGCAGGCACGTGCACGCAGGCCACGGAAATCATGCAGCCGGAGGGCAAGTCGTCGCGGGTGAACTCGGTCGCGGTCGCCTCCATCAATCGTTTGAACGCGGTCCGGGTATCCGTCGGGTCGCTTAAAATTCCGATGAACCACTCACCTGAAGCTTCAAGATAGGCGTTTGTCGCCTCCGCATACAGTTGCTCTTTGCTGCCAAACGAGTTGTAGAAACTGGACGGACTGATCCCCATGGCCGCAACCAGACTTTCGAAAGACGTGCCTTCATAACCCGACTCCCAGAACAATTTCATTGCCTGATGCACAGCGGTCGCCCGGTCAAAATTCGAGGGGCGGCCGCGGCTGCGTTTCTTGGCTTCGGATAATTTTGGCTCATTCACTCCAATATTCCTTGACTACGGGATTTCTGTCGCCATAGTATTGCATGTCGGAGCAATCACTCCAAAAACATTTATTCCCCGGTTCAACCCATTGATAACGAGGCGACCTGTATGAAAATTGGGATGTTGGGCTCAGGCACTGTGGCGTTATCCGTTGCCCGGCACGCTATTGAACAGGGTCATGAGGTCCTGCTTAGCAACCGCAGCGGCGCGAGCAAATTGGCCGACGCACTTTCCAAGTTGGGACCTAAGGTATCCGTGGTCAGCATCGCGCAAGCCGCCGCTGCGCCGGTGGTCTTGCTGGCGACGCCTTGGACGACCATCGAGACAGTGCTCAGCGGATTGCCAGCATGGAACAACCGAATCCTGATCGACGCCACAAACCCGTTCTTGGAGACCACGCCAAAGTGGGTGTTTGACGATCTTGGGGAGCGTGGCGCGAGTGAAATTGTTGCTGAGCTGGCGCCGGGTGCGCGGGTAGTCAAGGCGTTCAACAATCTTGAAATGACCAACTTCAATGCCGGCCCCGTGCACAACCAAGGCCGAAGGGTGCTGTTCGTATCTGGCGATGACAGCGAAGCCAAGGCTTTCGTGACCGAGTTCATTCAAAAAATTGGCTTTCGCACCGTCGATCTCGGTGGACTCAAGGACGGAGGAAAAATGCAACAGGCTGGCGGCCCTCTGGCGGGGCATGACTTCCTGCTTTCTCAATAAGCGTTCTTTTAAAACAAACTATTCTTCTGGAGTACATAACCATGATTGACGAAAACGGCCCGCACTATTTTGTCGCCTTTCACACACCTGGCCCGAATTGGGCCCCGGGTGTGAAATACAACGAACAACCCGAGTTTATGGATCATGTGAACTACATGATCGAATTGCACCAGAAGGGTCTGATCGTGCTCAGCGGCCCATTCATGGAAAAGGCAGGGGGACTTAATGGCGTGTTGGCAGACGGCGGTATGTCGATTTTCAAAGCCGCAGACTTTGCTGAAGCCATCAAGATCGCCACGGACGATCCTACGGTGAAGTCGGGCCTTCTGAACGTCGACGTGAAGATGATGTGGGTACCGTTCCATACCTGATCGGCTGGAACTGCACTCGATTCCACTTTCCTCTGGAGTACCAAACCATGATTGACGAAAACGGCCCACACTATTTTGTCGCCTTCCAAACGCCGGGCCCGAACTGGGTGCAGGGCGTGAAATACAACGAGCAGCCTGGGTTCATGGATCATGTTGGCTACATGATCGAAATGCAGGAGAAAGGCCTGACCGTGCTCAGCGGTCCGTTCATGGAAAAAGCCGGGGGCCTCAACGGTGTGCTGGCAGACGGCGGCATGACCATCTTCAAGGCTGCTGACCTCGAAGAAGCCATCAGGATTGGCACTGATGATCCAACGGTCAAATCTGGATTGTTGAATGTTGAAGTGAAAATGATGTGGGTGCCGTTCCATACCTGATACGCCAAGGAAGACTCATAGGGTCTTCTTTGGGTGGAGTCTTCATCCTTTGAGCGGTGCCTTACAGCCCGCTCTTTTTCAGGAACGGCGGGCCAGCCACTGATGATTGACTGCAGGAACAGTTCAGATATGGGACCCGTCCGCCAGAAAATCGCACTGCACGCGGACGTAATCTCAATGAACGACAAAAAACTGCCTGTCAGAGCCCTTGTTCAACTGCTTGCTCAAGCGACGGACCACTGGGTCGCCAATTCAACAGCTTGCGTGCGTTGATGGCGCGTACACGTGCGTTTGTTGCCAGGGCAATTCGAGCGAAACCACCTAGTTCAGACATCGCCTCATTAATGTCCCAACTTAAGGTTCTACCTTCGAAACCGAGCGACTTGCTCACTGCGCGGGCGATTGATTCGAAGGTGCTTTCACCATTCTCAGCATAGAAAAATGCGCCGGATGGCGCGCGGTCCAAGGCTGAAAGGTAAAGATCCACAAGGTCGTTTATGTTGACGTTGGACCAGATCGTTTTGCCGCTGCCGATGTAAACGCCGGCACCCAGTTCTTTAGATTTTGCGACGATCTTGGGCAATTGATCGCTCTCGGTTTTCATGCCCAGGCCGTTGCCGTAAACCGTCGACGGGCTGATTACAAAAGCGCGCAGGCCCTGGTTGACGCCGGCAGTCCTGACCATTCGATCGATTTCGATTCGAGGGACGCGGTGCAGCATGGGTATGAAAGGCTGATCATCTGCGTAAATGGCCTGACTGGGTTCACCTCCCATCGCGTCGTCACAGACGGTACTGGCTCCGCTGGTATGGATGAGAGTTTTTCCGGTACCGGCCAACGCAGTGATCAGCGCTCGAATGGAGAAGTAATGATCTGAGTTCGCAGCATTAATAGTGGCGTCGGCAGCGCGCGCGACCTCTTGTAGCAAATCGGCGTCATCGAGCGTTCCGATCTGCGCAGCAACACCTCGCGTCTCCAACCATTGAGCTTGTTCAGGCGTCCTTACCAAACCTATAACCTCATGTCCGTTTTCTACCAAGCGGTGGCTGATGGAACCACCCAGGTAACCCGATGCTCCGGTGACAAATACTTTCATCTTCAATCCTCTGTGGTGACGGTCCAAATCACTGCGCTCAGGCGTGACAGCGTTGCGCAGCGCGTGTCGAAGAATGGTGCGGTATTCACTATTTGGAGACTATTGGGTGTGTTCGAATATCACCTATCCGAGATCAAAATGAGCGATCGCTTTCAAGAGCTAATGGTATTCGTGAGAGCGGCTGAGACAGCCAGCTTCTCAGCGGCAGGTCGAGAGCTTGGGTTATCTCAGCCCTCTGTCTCCCGGATAATTTCTGAACTCGAATCAAGATTGAATACGCGGTTGTTGCTCCGTAGCACCCGCCGCATTGTGCCAACAGAGGCCGGGCAGGCTTTTTTGCAAAAAGCTCGGCAAATTCTGTTTGATCTGGAGGAGGCCGATCATGCCGCGAAGGGGATGGACAGCCTCAAAGGTGTATTGCGAGTAGCGCTGCCCTCCATCCTGGCGGGAAGGATCGTCATCCCCCAGTTGCCGAAATTTTTGGCCATTCATCCTGAGCTGAAACTGGAGCTTCTGACGTTGGACAGAATGCATGATCTAGTAGCTGAAGGCGCTGATATGGCGATCCGTTTTGGCGAATTGGAAGACTCGTCATTTGGTTTCAAGCGACTCGCGATTGAGCACAGGTTGTTGGTTGCCTCGCCGATGTTTTTAGCTGCCACAGGCACTCCTCGACACCCGGCGGATCTGGCGAATTTTCACTGCATTGCAGGCCCCGGCGGATCAGCAAGTCCGGGCTGGAATTTCAGCCGTGATGGCGTATCGACGGTGGTGAAGATGTCACCGCGTATCCGTGTCGCTTCGGCGGAGGCGGCCCTCGCCAGTGCTTGTTCGGGGCTAGGAGTCACGATCGCGTCCGCTTGGATATGCAAGGCAGAGTTGGAATCTGGACAGCTGGTTTCGGTCTTGCCGGACTGGATGCTGGATTCAATTGAGGTCAATGCCGTTTACCCAGCGGGACGGGTGCCTTCGCAAAAAGTCCGGCTGTTCACTGAGTTTCTTTCAGAGGTGATGCTGTCGCTTTGAGTGGCACTTGTTGGGTTGAACTGGAAGTCGCGTAGGTCTTACCGGGTGTTGCTCCTTTGAATCGCGTGAATTCGATATTCCGCTCCCCAACAGAAAAAAGCTTTGCTGAATTTTTTTCATTGAGCTGGTAGATTCCTCTTATTGATAACGATCGCTATCAATGTCGCTCGTAGCGCAACTGTCGGCATCGACACCTGCACCCGGGATGCGGATTAAAGTGTAAATGACTCCGCTACCCACCAGTTCCTGGTTCAGGGTTTGGCCGTCGCCACCGCGTTCTGGTCACGCTACAACGATTGATTCACCGCTTGGACTCTGAACTCTACAAGAGTGTGTTATGAACAATTTGATAGAGCTGTATGGCGCCAACACGGGTAACAGCATCCGGGCCGCAATCGCACTGGAAGAAGCCAGCATTGCCTATACCGCTAGAAAAGTGGACCTATGGGCTCATGAGCAGCGTGATATGCCGTACAAGGCACTCAACCCGGCCGGTAAAGTCCCGACGCTGGTCGACCACACGCTGACGCCCGCGCTGGTCGTTAACCAATCCAACGCAATCATCCAATACGCGCATGCCAAAGCCCCCGGCCGGTTAGCGCCGATGTTGCCTGACCACGAAACTGTCAGAGTTTTTGATCGCTACTTCTTTTTCGTGACTGACGTTATCGCTCCTAGCCACGCGGCATTCTTCTTACGCCAAGCCGGACTGGACGATGCCGCCGTCGTGATAGACAAGCGCGTTATTGAGCAGCTCATTTTTGCAGAAAGTTTTCTGACGGAGGGATTCATGGCTGGAGATTCTTTCTCAATGGCGGATATTTCTGCATTCACCATCGCGTCATCTGTTCGCGACCGTTTGGACTGGAAGAGCCATCCACGACTGGCAGACTGGTTTCGCGCCATCGAAGCCAGGCCAGCCGTCCAGCGAGGCTTGAACGCCTTTCAATAGATAGGCTGAGCAGAAGTTGCTCGGTCGGTAGGTAAGCCGCCAGGACCTCAAGATCCTGGCGTAGTGGTGAAGTGGGGCGAAGCTTCGGTGACTGGGAAACAAGATCATCAGGGCAGAAAACGTTTTGCTCGCAAGCTGGCGATCATTTCGAACAACGCAACTTCGGTGTGCATCGGCTCAGTGAATCCGGCACGGCGAATCTTGCCCATGTCTGAAAGCAGATCCTGTTGAAGGTTGAATACAAAGTCGCCGAACCCCCAGTTCACTAACTGTGCATATGGTATGGGTTGCAAGTCGTGTTTCTCTGCGAGGTTCTGCCAAATATCTGCCTGATCAGCCATGTGTGTGCTCATCGACATCGGTTGTGGCTCATCGATCGGCAGGTGTAGGGCTTCACCCAGCTTCTTCCACAGGTGATTCCAGCGGAACGGTTCACCGACTAAGTTAAAGGCTTCATTGCGCGCACTATCGGCAGTTGCGGCCCATAGGCTTGCGCGTCCAAGCCAGCGGGCATCTGTTAATTGAGCGTAAATGCCACGATAAGTGTGTGGCGAACCGGGGAATTTGAGTGGCACGCCAGCTTCGCGGCACAGTGCCGCGTAAGCACCGATTACCATGGCGATATTGAAAGGATTGCCAGCGATGTCGCCCAATACGGCATCCGGCCGCAGAATTGACCATTCCAACTCGCCGGCGAGCTGGCGTTCACGCAGGACGTCTTCCTGGGCGAAGTAAAAATTCGCCGCCAGATGCCGAGAAGCGTCCTCGTAAAATGGCGTAGGAACCGGCCCGCCCAAGTGACCACCGTAGACCTTTGCTCCTTGGTACAACACCACCCGCTCGACTTTGGCACCGGCGGATTTCAAACCGTCGAGCACATTGCGCAACATCGCCGAATTGGTCTGTGCCTCGATGAGGGCATTGCTGTCGGGCTGATAGGCAGCGAAAAATACATGGGTGATATCGTCGACGTCTGCCAGTGCGGCCAACGTGGCTGCGGCATCAGTAAGGTCGCAGTCGATGGAGTCGACAGCGGGGCTCAAGCTGCGGCGTAGCGCGCGGACAGTCCATTGTGGATCTGCTACCAATGTCTCGACCAAAGCATTACCAATGATGCCGCTGGCTCCAACTACCAATGCATGTAAATGACTGCTCATGCTCGACCCTCTTTGGTTATGGGCGCACAAACACAGCGGGGTGCAATCCGAGTGACTGAAAGGTTATTGCTAGGGTTGAACGACAGCACCATGAGGGATTCCTGGACAGGGTATGAAGGGCATCACGCGATGAGCAGCTATGCTGCGTCATTCATAATTCCTTTGGTATCCACTGGCCACGAACATCAGATATCCGAATATCAAATGAATGACTGCTTTCAGGAATTGACTAGTGATTGTCCCGTCCTTTGGCTTTTAGAGCACATGTTTGACTGACCGCTACTGGCCGATTGCTATCCGTCGCGAAAGGCTGAAAACGGCCAGGAACTGCTACTCAGATCACCATTAAGACTGTTTTACACGTTAACCAAGCACCCCAGAACAGACTGCTGAAAAGCGGGTAGCGTCCCCAAAAACCGCATCATGCAAAAGCTTCTGAACAGCCGCCTCAGAATGTGGAGGGGCAGCGCCTTGAAGAATTTTTCCAAGTTTGACTTTCACTTCATCCGGACTAGCTCCGTGCCGCCGCCAACGTTGCGTATAGACATCGAGGAGACCGGCTGAGTGGCATAGGCATATTAATCAAAAACAATAAGCCAAGTGGATCGACTTATTTTTCCTTTGGGTGGATGCATAAAAGATACCTGAATAAACCCGGATGGTATCCGGGTTTATTTAAGCGTTAATCCGCGTGCAATATGTGGCCACCCTTAAAATATTTCATTTCATGTTGCCTC
This sequence comes from Pseudomonas sp. S2_H10, assembly GCF_054668285.1. Lineage (NCBI taxonomy): Bacteria > Pseudomonadati > Pseudomonadota > Gammaproteobacteria > Pseudomonadales > Pseudomonadaceae > Pseudomonas > Pseudomonas sp. S2_H10. Next base: position 343,833 of record NZ_CP162754.1, on the reverse strand, counting down.
CTGCCGGTTTGCCGAAACGGGTTCGAGTATGATGTCCTGAGTCACCAACTTTGGCTTTTCGGGCATGAACCATATAACGCATGCCGAGACGAAAAAAAATCCGGCGCAAACCATCAAACCAGCCGCCAAACTGTAGTATGTTGCGATACCGCTTAGCAATAACGGCGCAAGAGCGGCCAAGCCGCGCCCGGCGTTGAAGCAAAACCCGGCGCCCAGCGTTCGAACGTGAGTAGGATACAATTCGCTGAAATATGCACCGAACAAACCCGCGAAGGCGATGAAAAATGCATACAGGGCACCAAGCCAGAGCAGTGTGTTTGCCTGGGAGGCATAAATATAAACTGGTAACATTACCGTGGTGCATACGAGGGAAATGATGATAACTTTTCGCTTTCCAATAATGTCCGCCAAGTATCCGAAGAAATTCAGACCAATAAAGTTGCCAATATTTAGTATGGCCATGAAGGTTGCCATGGAACTCAAACTCAAGCCTCGTTCTTGGACTAGATAGGTAGGTAGCCACGTATTGGCACCCCAGTAGCCGAGCAGGGCAAAACTGGCTGCTGTAGTACCCAGTAGAGTCGATTTTATGAGCGCCGGTGAGAAAATCTCAGTAATCGTAGCGCTTTTTTTGAGGCTAAGATTCTGCGCCTTGGCTGCCTTCCATGCAGGTGTTTCTGGAACCCAGAAATAGATGTAAAGCACAGGAATAACGACCATGCCGCCTGCGTAAACAAACATGGTCCGCCATTCGGGTAGCATGTATTTTGCCGCTAATGACGCCGCGATAGCACCAATGGCAAACGCGCTGATTGCAAGTGACGTCGCTCTGGCCCGTTGATGTGATGGCCAACTTTCAGCGATGTATACTGCGACAATTCCCCACAGGCCGCCCAGCCCAAGTCCGGAAAGAAAGCGCAGACCCATGAATACATAAAGATTTTCAATGCTCGAGAGTATCGCTGTTAATGAACCAAACAGTAGCAAACAGGTAAGCATAGCCTTTCTTCGCCCAAAGGTGTCTGCGTACCAGCCAGCAATAACACTACTTACTCCAATACCTAAAAGAGTGGCGGTTGCCAAGAGTCCCCCTTGGTTAATATTGAGGTCCATGTCCTGCCTGATCACTGGCAGTGAAAGTGAAAGCATTACAATTTCGATCGCATCAAAGAAATATGCTATAAAGCAACCTATCAATACATGCCATTTCGATATTTTATTCATTTTTATTTTCCTATCTGTTTGGATGTGGCGATTGACATATTTATGCATTGGTAGATTGGCAATGGTCAATGTGACACGTTGCCTAATGCAATCAATCATAGAGCCGAGAGTTTTTATTTTGGCGTTGAAGGGATGTGGAACGTTAATGAGTTTTACTTTTTGGGAAGATGAGTTTTCAAATCTAGCGCAAGTGCCATTTTAATGTGAGGTTTGGATGATCGGGCTCTAATAATCTGCGTCAGCGGATCTAGATGTGTGGAATAGTCATATTCAAGCCTTATTTTTAATTATTATGTGCAAAAGTAGATCTGCTTTGAGGACAAACTAGAGGCTAAGGAAGCTGGAAACAAATAATCTGGTTTATGCTTATGAATAAATCTCGTTTATAGGATGAATGCGAAGGTACATGCGGAGACTGCCTCCTTGGTCAATGCGTTATAAAACGGCCACTTAGCGCATTTTCTGAGCCTTGTGGGAGTGCTGACGTCCTTCAGGAGCGGTCACGGAAATTGGTAACTGAATGTGTAATATTTGATGGTGACCCGAAAGGTCGCGGTTTCAAACCAGACAAACGTCACTCCAAGCGTGAGAGGCGAGATTTTAGCTGCCCTTCCATACTCGTCTTCCCAAGATGAGTTGGCTGACTCTCGTTAAACGGGCTGAGCCAATCTCATAACTGAACGTGTTTCAGCCTGGCATTCACACCATTGGCCAAGTCGGCTAGAGCGTCGCTGGCCCTGCAGGTCTTAAAGGAACGCACCGCTGATTGTGCGGATAAGTCGCGGATGCGTACCAAATTGCTGTCCACCTCATGCGCCACTTGCACCTGTTCTTCATAAGCGCTGGCAATCACGGTGTTGCGCTCGTCAATGGCCATCACCGAACTTGCGACCAAGGCTGTAACTGCTGAGCATCAACGCGCTCATTTCGTGGGTGGCCGAGGACAGCTGGTTGGCGGGATCACCCGCATGAATCAGGGTGCCGCGAAGGATTTTCCGCATGCGCTCCATGGATTTCAGCAACAGGGCCGCCCGTCGCTGCCGGTGATGTGGATACGAGAAGGGCGCAGGTCACCGCCGGCGACCGTTTCCGATGCAGTCAGTGTCTGGCTGATGGGCAGGCCAAACTCAGGGTCAATCGCAAGGCCAGCAACAGAGTGGTCCGTTTGGCATTCAGGTAAAACTGCGTGGCTTCGGTGCTGGACTTGATTTTCGACGCGTCGTGAAGTTGTTCAAGCTTTTCCAGTTGATCGATCATGGTCCGAGCGACCTTGTCCATGTCGGCCCACGCCAACTGAAGACCTGCATCGCCTCGGCCGTTTTTGATCAGTTCATGAATCACATCCGCCTGGCTGACGCAGCGTTGGTAAGTGATTTTGAATCCCTCGATCAGCGCCCGTTCCTCCGGCTAGGTCACCAGCAGTAGGTTGTTTCCAGGGCTTTGTTCCGCGAGCAAGCTAGCTCCTGCAGGTTTTATTTTAGCAGGAGCGAGCCGGCTGGCGATGGACTCTAGCGGATGATAGGCCAAACGGTGGCGCCGTTCGCTTAGCCTTTGGCCGCCATGAAACTACCCAGCAGGTTGCCATAGAATGGCAGGTGTAAGCCCATGATCTGGGCCAGTGTTTCGCCGGTGACGTTACGCCAGTCCGCTTGCAACTCGGCGGCTACTGCGACCCATGTCATCGGAACGACACCTGCCTGGACCATGCGGGCGAGGGCGACTTCCTGCACCAGCTTGTTCCAGGTACCCGATGCATCAATCACCGCGTACACGTCATAACCGGCCTTGATCGCCGACAACGCGACGAAGGTGACGCAGACTTCGGTGGAAACGCCCGCCACGATCAGTTTCTTGCGGCCGGTTTTCTCGATAGCCTCGACAAAGGCCGGGTTACCCCACGCATTGATTTCACCCGGGCGGTGAATGATTGGAGCATCGGGCAGCGTCTGGGTGATGATTGGCAGCACCGGACCGTTGGGGCCATCTGCGGCGCTGGTGGTGATGATTGCGGGCAGGTTGAAGGCCTTGGTCAGCTTTGCCAAGGCGGCCACCGCAGTCATGTATTCGGGCAGGCTTTGGTCCTGCACGCCGTTGGACAGGCCGGTCTGGTGATCGACAAACACGACGGCGGCGTTGTCAGCTGACAGACGATCGTAGCTCATGGGGTTTCTCCTGGGTTTTCAGTCGGCTTGCAGCCGGTGATGCGGCCATGGAATCCATGGCCGTTGCGACGATTCGTGGATCGCCGGGATGATTTCAGTGAGGTTCAGAGGGGAGGCAGTTTGCCCATCTTTCCTTCCACGTAGCGGGAGTAGGCGGCCTGGAGTCCGGCCTGATCGTTCATGATGAATGGGCCGTACACCGCCACCGGCTCTTGTGGGTCGAAGCCGGAAAGAATCAGCACATGGGCGTCTTGGTCAGGGACAAGGTGTACATCTTCCGGCTGCGACAGACTTCGGGCGGCAATCGCTTGATGTGCCGTTAATGATCGTTGTTCGCTAAAGGCGCTAAGAGTGAGAGCACCCGACAGCACGTAGATCAGGACGTTTTGCCCGTTGGGTACCGAGTAGGTGAAGCTGGCGCTTAGGGTCACATCCAAGAAAGTAAACGGCTCAACCGGCGCGATGGGCCCTTCGATTTCATTGAAGCACCCCGTCAAAATCCGTACCCGCGCTCCTTGCCCGGTGACCACGGTCGGAACCTGGTCTGCGGATGCATGGATCACGCGCGGCGGCAGATTTTTGTGCGACCGGGACAGGTTGACGAACAGTTGCAGTCCGTGTACTTCCTCGCCGTTGACGGCAGGGTGCTCATCGTGGACCACGCCGTGGGCAGCTTGGGTCCAGACCATGGCGCCGGGCTCGATGACCAAGTCGTGGCCAAGGGAGTCTCGGTTTCGCAGGCCGCCAGTGGAGTCTTCGAAGAGATATGACACGGCGGAAAAACCGGCATGGGGGTGCGGTGCAAAGGTCGGGCCGCTCGCACGGAAATGATCAAATCCCATGATTGGGGCGCTGAACCCCGTCAGTGCGTCCAAATCAAGGCGATGTGCGGAAAATTGAGCACCCAGTTCAGCCTTTTTGGCTTCAGCTATTGGGGAAAACTTGATCGACATCTTTGTCATCCTTCGCACGTATTTATAGCGCTGTTTTCATGCGATGAACTGTAAACTAGGCATTAATCATCGATAAGATGGTCAAATCACCCAAGACTGTTGCAGGGCAGCACCAATGATTGATGACCTCAATGACCTTCAATACTTCGTCCTCGTGGTGCGCCATAAAGGCTTTACCGCTGCCTCAAAAATCTCGGGTGTTGAAAAAACGCGTTTAAGCCGCAGGGTGGCTATCCTCGAGTCGCGTCTGGGTGTACGCCTGCTAAACAGAACTACCCGTCAAATTGCCTTGACTGAGGCAGGCTCGCACTTTTATGCGCAATGCCTGACCGTGGTCGAAGGGGCCAATACGGCGTTCGACAGCATTGCCAACCTGCAAATCGAGCCGGCGGGTATGGTCCGGCTCAGTTGCCCGCAAGTGATGGCGGAGACGTATTTGTCGCCGATTCTGCCGGGCTATCTGTTGATGCATCCCAAGGTACGCCTGGAACTCAATGCAACGGATCGCGAGGTCAACTTGATCGAGGAGGGCTTCGACCTCGCGCTCAGGGCCCGCCCGCAAATCGAAGATTCGGCCGGACTGGTTGCGCGAAAACTCGGCGTGGCTCGGCGTGTGCTGGTGGCCAGCCCTGCATTTATCGCACGTTGTGGCCAGTTGGAGTCGCCAGAAGATCTCAAGCAAGTAGACACACTTTGCCGTCCGGGAGACGTTCAGGATGGTAAGGGGAGATGGTTGCTGGAAAATGGGGGAAGCAGTTGTCTGGCTGCTCACACGCCGCGGTTATTATCGGATGACTTGAGGATGCAACTTGAGGCGTCGATTCATGGTCTCGGTGTAGCGCTCCTTCCAGAACCCATCGCTTCATCAGCTGTTGCACGCAATCAAGTGGAGTTGGTACTTCGTGGCTGGACAGGTGCGGAACATATTATTCACTTGTTGTTTCCAAAGCCGAAGGGAATGCTGCCATCGGTAAGGAGCTTGATTGACTACCTTTCCATCCATTTGCCCGCGAGCATTCAAGAACACAGCGTCGTTATCTGAGTTGAATATTATTCAATGACCAACGTTCAGGTCATTGAAGATGAACGCCTGGACTCTTTTAGTCTTGGGTTATTTCCACGTCCTGCTGCGATCACGCTGACACGAACGCGATGGGGTGTCAGCGACTGGGTCAAGGCTCGGCTCATGCGGATCAGGCTACTGTTGGGCCGCAGACATGGATTGGGTTCGCTTATGGCGCTCGGTGGCGGCTCAATGGTCACAATACTGCCGCCATGTTCGCTATTCATCATGTGTAAATTGGTGCAGTGGACGATGTGATCGTTCAGTGGAGTGTATTCGTGTTCGCCGCTGTTGTTGATCAGTACATCGACGTTGCCCAAGCACTCTTGAATCGTTGCCAGCGCTGCCTCCACACTGACACGGCATTCGCTGTTTAGGCTGACGGTCAACACCACGGCGCCTTCGCAGCGCAGATCCGCCGCCAGTTGAACCAGTTGCCAGGAATGCTGTGCACCAATGGCCACCTGCGCTCCGGCGCGGGCGATGAGGCGAGCGAAACGCGCACCCAACCGGGTTGAGGCATCTACGACCCATACGACTTTTCCTTCCATGGAAAACGATTGCTGCGGGTCGGTCATCGGCATAGTTCCCTTGGCACGACTCTTCGAGTAATGGAAGGTCGGCGGTCTGGTACACCGGCCACAGCGACTAGAGTGGGGCTGAGCATTCTCATCACCAGTTCGGAGTAATGTCGGATCACCTCATCGATGCCCCAGCGTTCATCGGCCTGATACCAGACACAAGCGTGGGTCAGCATATTGAGCAAGGTGCGCGCCATCTGCTTTGAATCGGCGCAAACGAAAGCCCCCTCCCTCGCGCCCTGCTCGAGTAAGTCCTGCAAGGTTTTCAGGTATATCTGTCGAGCCTGGCAAACCTGTGATAACGATTCCTCGTCCAGGCTTCGGAGTTCGAGGTTGCCTAACATCGCTTGGTCTTGATGTTCCAGGTGGTAGCGTATATGGCACGAAATAAAGGAGCGCAGTTGTATGCTGGCGCTGACATTAGCGGCGGGGCAGTTGCGATTCCACTCGTGACCCAGACTCTGGAGGTACTCCAGGATTAGTTCCAGCAGTAACTCACTTTTGCTTTTGTAATACAGATAGAGCGTCGAGACATTGACCCCGGACTCAGCCGCCAGTTGACGAAGACTCATCGACTCATAGCCGTTACGGGAAATCAGTTTGATGGCAGCCAAGCGAATGGTGCTTTCAGTCCTGTTCATGATGTGATCCTGCGGTCATCCAATTCAACCAGTATCGTTTCGCCAACAATCGCTTCGTCATGAGCAGTCGGGGAGTGGTGCGCGCCATACTTGGCAGTTTTGAATAACTTAATCAGCCCTTCCATCATTGAAAGAGCTGATTCGGTCGCGTGTTACAGGCTCAGGCAGAGGTATTTGATTTCCAGGTAATCTTCGATGCCGTACTTGGAGCCTTCACGCCCCAGGCCCGACGCCTTGATGCCGCCGAACGGCGCGACTTCGTTGGAGATCAACCCGGTGTTGACGCCGACCATGCCGTATTCCAGGGCTTCGGCCACACGGAACACACGGCCCAGGTCGCGAGCGTAGAAGTACGAGGCCAGACCGAACTCGGTGTCGTTCGACATCGCAATCACTTCGGCTTCGTCTTTGAAGCGGAACAGCGGCGCCAATGGACCGAAAGTTTCTTCCTTGGCCACGGCTGCGTTCTTCGGCACGTTGGTCAGGATGGTCGGCTCGAAGAAGTTGCCTTCCATGCTTTTGCCGCCGGACAGCACGGTGGCGCCTTTGGAAACGGCGTCAGCAATGTGCTCTTGCACCTTGGCCACGGCTTTTTCGTCAATCAGCGGACCGGTGGTGGTGCCTTCTTCCAGACCGTTGCCGATCTTGAGTTTGGACACCGCCACTTTCAGCTTCTCGGCGAACGCGTCGTAGACCGAATCCTGAATGTACAGACGGTTGGCGCAGACGCAGGTCTGGCCGTTGTTGCGGTACTTGGAAATGATCGCGCCTTCGACGGCCTTATCCAGGTCCGCGTCGTCGAACACGATGAACGGCGCGTTGCCGCCCAGTTCCAGGGAGACTTTCTTGATGTCCTTGGCGCATTCAGCCATCAGCTGACGACCGATTTCGGTCGAGCCAGTGAAGGACAATTTACGCACGATCGGGTTGCTGGTCAGCTCGCTGCCGATGTCGCCGGCACTGCCGGACACCACGCTGAACACGCCAGCAGGAATGCCGGCACGCTGGGCCAGTTCAGCCAGAGCGAATGCCGAGAACGGCGTTTGCGAAGCAGGCTTGAGCACCATGGTGCAACCGGAAGCCAAGGCTGGGCCGGCTTTACGGGTGATCATTGCAGCCGGGAAGTTCCACGGGGTGATGGCAGCGGTCACGCCGATTGGCTGCTTGATCACGATCAGGCGCTTGTCTGGCTGGTGGCCCGGAATCACGTCACCGTAGACGCGCTTGGCTTCTTCGGCGAACCACTCGATAAAGGAAGCGGCGTAAACGATTTCGCCCTTGGCTTCGGCCAATGGCTTGCCTTGCTCCAGTGTCATCAGGCGAGCCAGGTCGTCCTGGTTCTCGATGATCAGCTCGAACCAGCGACGCAGCTTGTTCGCACGGTCCTTGGCGGTCAGTGCACGCCAGGCCGGCAGCGCCTTGTCAGCGGCTTCGATCGCACGGCGGGTTTCGGCAGCGCCCATTTTCGGCACGGTGCCCAGAATTTCGCCCGTTGCCGGGTTGTTGACCTTGATCGTCTGACCATTGTCCGCATCGACCCAAGCGCCATCGATGAAGGCTTGCTGGCGGAACAACTGGGTGTCTTTAAGCTGCATCATGAACTCCAGTGTTGTCATTGAACGCGGGCGGCACGGCATCGCGGCACCGCCCCTGAGATTGAATGATGATAGAAGGATCAGACCAACGCGCTTCTTCTCTTGAGTTCGCTGTTGAGAATGAAATCATTCTCCGAGTAGTCCACGGGGCAATCGATCACGTGCACACCCGGCTCACTGATGCAGCTCTCCAGCAGTGGAAGGAAGCCTTCGGCGCTTTCTACCCGGTGGCCTTTAGCGCCATAGCTTTGTGCATACATGACAAAGTCCGGGTTGCCATAGTCCAGACCGAAGTCGGTGAAGCCCATGTTCGACTGCTTCCAGCGGATCATGCCGTAGCCGTCGTCGCGCAGGATGATGACCGTGAGGTTCATCTTCAAACGCACGGCCGTTTCCAGTTCCTGGCTATTCATCATGAAACCACCGTCACCGCACACGGCGACTACCGGGCGGTCCGGGTAGACAAGATGCGAGGCCATGGCCGACGGCAGGCCCGCGCCCATGGTCGCCAGGGCGTTGTCCAGCAGCACGGTATTGGGCTTGTGGGCCTTGTAGTTACGCGCGAACCAGATCTTGTAGATGCCATTGTCCAGGGCGACGATGCCTTCTGACGGTAAGGCGCGACGCACGTCAGCAACGAAACGCTGCGGGTAAATCGGGAAACGCTTGTCGTCCGCGCCCTCGATGATCTGTGCTTCGTTGGCTTCGCGGATCGCCATGAGGCGACTGAAATCCCAATGAGTCTGGATCTGCAGCGCTTCACCGATCTGCCACACGGCGTTGGCAATGTCGCCCACCACCTCGATTTGCGGGAAGTACACAGGATCGACTTCGGCAGAACGGAAGTTGATGTGGATCACTTCGGTACCGCCACGGACCATGAAAAATGGCGGCTTTTCAATGACATCGTGGCCGATATTGACGATCAGATCGGCGGCTTCGACAGCGCGGTGCACGAAGTCTCCAGCGGAAAGGGCAGCGTTGCCGAGAAAGCGTGGATGACGCTCATCCACCACGCCCTTGCCCATTTGCGTGGTGACAAAGGGGATGCCGGTGCTGTCAATCAATTGCTTGAGCACCTTGGCCGTCATCTTGCGATTGGCACCTGCACCGATAACCAGAATCGGGCTACGGGCCGCCTGCAGTTTCTGAACGGCTGCTTCGATGGATTTGTGCTCGGCCAAAGGGCGTCGATGCAAGCTCGGCGGGACAGGCAGGCTATCCGTCTGCTCGGCGGCGATGTCTTCTGGCAACTCCAGGTGCACGGCACCGGGCTTTTCTTCCTCCGCCAAGCGAAACGCTTCGCGTACACGGGACGGAATGTTGTCGGCAGAAGCGAGCTGGTGGGTGTACTTGGTCAGTGGCTGCATCATGCCGACCACATCGAGGATCTGGAAGCGACCCTGTTTGGACTTTTTGATCGGTTTCTGGCCGGTGATCATTAGCATCGGCATGCCGCCCAGGTAGGCGTAGGCTCCGGCGGTGACCAGGTTGGTGGCCCCTGGACCAAGAGTCGACAGACTCACACCAGTCTTGCCTGTCAGCCTTCCATAGGTGGCAGCCATGAAGCCGGCGGACTGTTCGTGGCGAGTCAGTACCAGCTTGATTTTCGATTTTCGCAGGGACTCAAGCAGATCGAGATTTTCCTCGCCAGGAATGCCGAATACAAACTCGACACCTTCATTTTCCAGACATTGCACAACGACATCGGCAGCCTTGGCCATTTTATTGATCTCGAATTAAGGGGCAGCGGATTGAGGTTCCATTAAAGACTCGCGAAGCTGAAAAACGGTTAAGTGGGTAACACCATTGTCCTCCAGCATCTGCCACATGATCCCTGCAATCGGACCGGCGAACGGTTTTCCACTTAAACGAACCTCAACATACAACGAGGATTTAACTCATTTTTATGGGGGGAATAATCCTCGCGCCGCCGCATAAATAATAAAAGCGAATTGTACGCATTGATACTATTTGCTTTTGTTATATATATTAAGAGGCCCGATTCAACCCTCTGGTCATTCCTGATATTTAAACCAGCGAAACCATTTCGGGCACAGCTTCAAACAGATCAGTCACCAGCCCGTAATCGGCCACCTGGAAGATCGGCGCTTCTTCGTCCTTGTTGATCGCCACGATCACTTTGGAGTCTTTCATGCCGGCCAGGTGCTGGATCGCGCCGGAGATACCGACCGCGATGTACAGCTGTGGAGCAACGATCTTGCCGGTCTGACCGACCTGCATGTCGTTGGGTACGAAACCTGCGTCGACCGCGGCGCGCGAAGCACCGACGGCAGCGCCCAGCTTGTCGGCCAGGGCGTACAGGTGTTTGAAGTTGTCGCCGTTCTGCATGCCGCGACCGCCGGAAACGACGATCTTGGCAGCGGTCAGTTCAGGACGATCGGACTTGGCCAGTTCTTCGCCAACGAAGCTCGAGGTGCCAGCGTTGTGCGCAGCAGCAACCGCTTCAACAGCAGCCGAACCACCTTCAGCAGCCACCGGGTCGAAACCGGTGGCACGCACGGTGATCACTTTGACCGCAGCGTTCGACTGAACGGTAGCGATGGCGTTACCGGCGTAGATCGGGCGCTTGAAGGTATCAGCGCTTTCCACCGAGATGATCTCGGAGATCTGGTCAACTTCCAGCTGAGCGGCAACGCGCGGCAGGATGTTTTTGCCGTTGGAAGTCGCGGCAGCCAGGATGTGGCTGTAGCCAGCGCCCAGCTCGGCTACCAGAGGAGCGACGTTTTCCGGCAACTGGTGAGCGTAGGCAGCGTTGTCGGCCACCAGCACTTTGGCCACGCCAGCGATTTTCGCAGCGGCTTCAGCCACGGCGCCAGCGCCCTGGCCAGCGACCAGAACGTGGATGTCGCCGCCGATTTTGGCAGCGGCAGCCACGGTGTTCAGGGTGGCCGGAGCCACTACCTTGTTGTCGTGTTCAGCGATTACCAAGATAGTCATGATTAGATTACCTTCGCTTCGTTTTTCAGTTTCTCGACCAGTTCAGCCACCGACTTGACCTTGATACCCGCGCTGCGTGCAGCCGGCGCTTCGACTTTCACGGTCTTGTTGGTGGAGGCGGTGGAAACGCCCAAAGCGTCCGGAGTCAGCACTTCGAGAGGCTTCTTCTTGGCTTTCATGATGTTTGGCAGGGACGCATAACGCGGCTCGTTCAAACGCAGGTCGGTGGTGACGATGGCCGGCAGTTTCAGGGAAACGGTCTGTGCGCCGCCGTCGATTTCGCGGGTCACGGCAACGCTGTCGCCGGACACTTCGACTTTCGAAGCGAAGGTGCCCTGACCGTAACCGCTCAGTGCAGCGAGCATCTGGCCAGTCTGGTTGTTGTCGCTGTCGATGGCTTGTTTGCCAAGGATTACCAGCTGAGGCTGTTCCTTGTCGACAACAGCTTTGAGCAGCTTGGCAACGGCCAAGGAAGTCAGATCTTCAGCGGATTCGACGAGGATGGCGCGGTCGGCACCCAGAGCCAGCGCGGTGCGCAGTTGCTCTTGAGCGGTGGACGGGCCGACGGAAACGACGACGATTTCAGTCGCAACACCTTTCTCCTTCAGGCGTACGGCTTCTTCCACTGCGATTTCGCAGAACGGGTTCATCGACATCTTGACGTTGGCGAGGTCGACGCCGGAGTTGTCCGCTTTCACGCGGATCTTGACGTTATAGTCGACCACACGCTTGATCGATACCAAAACTCTCATAGCAGGGGGCCTCCAAACAAATTTCATGCGCAGTATCAGTGGGCGATATCGGTGTCGGCCATGGAGCCCGCGTTGCTGGGCTCACAGACCGCGTGAATACCTCCTGAGTTACCGCCGCCGGTGGGCGTCGTGGGCGTACCGGCGGAGGCAACTCTTTATGGGTGTCTTTTAAATCGGGTGTATTCGGACGTATCAGCGATCAGCGTCAGGCTTCGTCGGTGTGGTCCATGCACTCAGGGACAGAAATTGCCTAGCGCGCGCCATCACCGGGGCATCGATCATTTCGCCATCGAGTCTGAAGGCGCCTCGGCCATCGGCCGCATCGAGGACGTGGCGGGCCCAAACCAGTTCTTCCTCCGTCGGTGCCAGGGCGGTGTGAACCACGGCAACCTGTTTCGGATGAATACACAGCATCCCGGCGAAGCCCATATTGCCAGCGGTGCGGGCGTAATGTTGCAGACGCTCGCTGTCTTCGATGTTCGAGAACACGCTTTCCAGCGGAGCGGCCAGGCCGGACAGACGAGTCTGCAACAGCAAGGAGTACCGAACTTGATCGAACATGCGTTCTGCGCCATAGCTGGTCACGTCCAGGCCCAGATCCAGCCCAAGGTCCAATCGGCCGTAGGTCAGGCGCACGACACCGGGTACGCGTGCCATAGCCGGTAGCGCATCAAGGCCCAGGGCACTCTCAACGATAGGAATCATCATCTTGCCCGTCGCAGATACCCGCAGCAGTTGCTCCGCCGTTTCAGCCTTGGGTAAAAAGATGCCTTCGACGCCTGGGTGACAACACATTTCCAGGTCGGCTTGATGTTCGGCATGGCCGGCCATATTTACCCGAACCCAGACGCGGGCAGTGGTGTTGGTGTCAAGGAACGCGCTCAGGTTGGCGCGCGCCTTGGCTTTTTGTTCTTCTTCGACCGCGTCTTCGAAATCAACGATAACGATATCTGCGCCGCTGATCAGCGCCTTCGTAAAGCGCTCCGGGCGATTCCCCGGAACGAAGAGGGCAGAACGCAATGTTGGGTTATGCATCGGCATCTTCCCTCAGAACGAGCGGGGCAACTCGAGCAGATGCTCGGCCACGTACGACAGGATCAGGTTGGTTGAGATCGGTGCAACCTGGTACAGACGGGTTTCGCGGAATTTTCGCTCTACGTCGTACTCGCAGGCGAAACCGAAGCCACCGTGGGTTTGCAAGCAAGCATTAGCCGCTTCCCAGGACGCCTTGGCTGCGAGGTACTTGGCCATGTTGGCGCTTGCGCCGGCGTTGATTCCGCTGTCGTATTCTTCGCAGGCGCGCCAACGCATCAGGTCAGCCGCTTCGATTTCGATGTGGGCTTCCGCGATCGGGAACTGCACGCCCTGGTTTTGTCCGATCGGACGGCCGAATACCACACGGTCGCGGGCATAGGCGCTGGATTTCTCGGTGAACCAGCGTCCATCGCCGATGCACTCGGCAGCGATCAGGGTACGCTCTGCATTGAGGCCATCAAGGATGTAGCGGAAGCCTTTGCCTTCTTCACCGATCAGGCTGTCGGCCGGCAACTCAAGGTTGTCAAAGAACAATTCGTTGGTTTCGTGATTGACCATGTTGGCAATCGGCTGCACGGTCAGGCCCTTGCCGATGGTCTCGCGCAGATCGACGAGGAAAATCGACATGCCTTCAGACTTCTTCTTCACCTCCGCTAGCGGTGTGGTGCGGGCGAGGAGGATCATCAGGTCGGAATGTTGGATACGCGAGATCCACACCTTCTGGCCGTTGATCACGTACTTGTCGCCCCTGCGCACGGCGGTGGTCTTGATCTTGGTGGTGTCGGTACCAGTGGTAGGCTCGGTCACACCCATCGATTGCAGGCGCAGTTCGCCACTGGCCAGTTTCGGCAGGTAGTAGGTCTTCTGCGCGTCGCTGCCATGACGTAGCAGCGTAAACATGTTGTACATCTGGCCGTGAATGGTGCCGGAGTTGCCGCCACAGTAATTCACTTCTTCCAGGATCACCGAGGCTTCGGCCAGGCCCAGGCCGGAACCGCCGTACTCTTCGGGGATCATTGCCGACAACCACCCGGCCTGGGTCATGGCGCTGACGAAGGCTTCAGGAAAACCTTTTTCTTCATCGATCTTGCGCCAGTAGGCAGCGTCGAACTCGGCACACAGGGCGCGGACGCCTTCACGGATGGATTTGATGTCTTCGCTGTTACGGTGGCTCATGGAGCGTTCCTCGAATTGGGCGTCCGCGACCAAGGCGGGCGCATTTTTTATAGAGTCAGTCGAAATGCACTTCGGCTTGCTGGCAAAGGCCGCTCGCATTGCTTGCCCACAGTTCGGCGGTGCCGGAACCCGTGTGTCGTCCACCGAGTTGGAAGTCGTCCGGGGCAATCAGCGGACGCAGCCCGCGGAAACTAAAGCGGCGCACGCGGGCCAGGGGATTGGCGCGCACGAAAGCAGTCATGCTCAGGGTGGCGGTCAATGGGCCATGAACTACCAAGTTGGGGTAGCCTTCGGTCTCTGTGACGTAGGGCCAGTCGAAGTGAATGCGGTGGGCATTGAAGGTCAATGCGGAATAGCGGAACAGCAACACCGGAGTGGGGCTAAAGTTCTCCCTCCACTCGGATTCAGGCACTGGCTCACCTTGCCCCAGCTTGGGTGGGCTAGGCTCGCGGTAGACAATGTCTTGTTCTTCCGAGATGCATAGCTGGCCGTCCTGCCAATACTCATGCTTGAGTGTCACGAACAGCAGCGAGCCCGTGTGACCGGTCTTTTCCGCGATCTTTTCGATCCGGGTCTTGCGGGTGGCTTGCAACCCCACGCGCAACGGCTCGATGAAATCCAGGCGCCCGCCAGCCCACATCCGGTTGCGACCATGAGCCGGCGGCATGAAAGTGCCGAGTGCCGGGTGCCCGTCCGTACCCAGATCGCTGCTGTCGGCTGGCTCCGTAAAGAAGCACCAGTGCCAGAGCCACGGAAGTTCTTCACCCTGACCAGGAACTTTCACGTTGAAAGTCGCGGCAATGCGCTGGATCAGGTTACGGCTGAACTGGTCGTGGGCTTCCTGGGTACGTCCCAGCCATTGGGATGGATCGAAACTGAGCATGTCTGGCATCCGCTGATGTTGTGCGATGCATGATGCTAGGAGCGTGGCGAGAGGGGGAATTAGCTTTTGCGGAAGAGGGGGTCAACTAATGGCTAAGGAGGTAGGCCATTCAGTTTTAGCGGTGAGGGTTTGAGCGGCAAGGCAAACGCATCCGCTGGATCACAGGCACAACTCAGGAGCTTAAGCCAGGCGAAACGCGGGCTTTCGCGATGCAAAATTGCCGGCGCGTTCGTTGACCGCCCATGCTGTGCGCATTGCCCCCATTGAGGTTGAGCTGCAATGAAAAACGCGCTGATCGTTTCGCCCCTTCGCACACCCATCGGCAAGTTTGGCGGCGCGCTGGCTCCGCTCACAGCCGAGCATTTGGCCTCGTTCATGATTAGCCAGGTGATGGCGCGCACGGGAGTGCCGGGACACTCACTGGACGAGGTGATCGTCGCACAGTCCTACGCCTCCAGTGAGGCACCGTGCATCGGTCGATACGCTGCGTTGTCCGCGGGCCTACCTGTTGAGGTGCCGGGCTACACGCTGGATCGTCGTTGCGGCTCGGGCCTGCAGGCGGTGATCGATGCTTCCATGATGGTCAAAACTGGCAATGCCGAAGCGGTGCTGGTGGTTGGTGTAGAGAGCATGAGCAACATTGAGTACTACAGCACCGACATGCGCTGGGGCGCGCGAGCTGGCAGCGTGCGCTTTCATGACCGCCTGGAGCGCGGTCGCGAGCGTTCGCAGCCTTCCGAGCGATTCGGGCACATTTCCGGGATGCCGGAAACCGCCGATAACCTGGCCCTGGACTATGGCATTAGCCGCGAGGAAGCGGATAGCTTCTCCGTGCGCAGCCACCAGAATGCCGCGGCTGCCTGGCGAGAAGGGCGCTTCGCCGATGAAGTGGTCGCGGTAGATGTGCCCGGCAAGCGCGGCGCCGTCACGCGGGTAACAATAGACGAGGGCATTCGTGAGGACGCCAGCCTCGAAAGCATGAAGGCCCTCCGCCTCATTCGCCCCGAAGGCGTGTGCACGGCGGGCAATTCCAGCCAGCAGAACGACGCGGCAGCGGGCTGTCTGGTGGTGTCGCCGGAGTACGCCGCGCGTCACGGATTGACGCCAATGGCGCGTCTGGTGGACTGGGCCGCCGCGGGTTGCGAACCCTCGCGTATGGGCATCGGGCCAGTACCTGCCACGCAAAAGCTGTTGATGCGAACCGGGTTGAGCCTGGCCGAACTGGACTTGATCGAGCTCAACGAAGCCTTCGCTGCCCAGGCCCTGGCGGTGCTCAAGGCCTGGGGCCTGGACGACTTGTCCCGGGTGAACGTCAACGGTTCGGGGATTTCGTTGGGCCACCCCATTGGGGCCACGGGTGTGCGCATTATGACCACGCTGTTGCACGAAATGCGTCGGCGCGAGGCACGCTATGGCTTGGAAACCATGTGCATCGGTGGCGGCCAGGGACTGGCGGCGTTGTTCGAGCGCGTTTGATCGACCGATGCCGTTTGCGCGGCTGTACACTCGCCTTAAGCGCTTCTTAAGGTGCTGTTAACGAGATATCAACTGCGCAGTCGGTACCGGCAACGGATAATCCGGAAAAACCAGCGGCACAGCCGCGAACTAACAAAAACCGTTGAGGTACAAAGCCATGATGCAGTCCCGCATGATCGGAGACATTAAAGTTACCCGTATTCTTGAATACGCGGGCCCGACCCATGATCCCGCGTTCCTGTTTCCGGGCATGGAGGAGGGTGTACTGCAACAGCACCGTGACCTGATGGCGCCAAATCACTGGATCGAGCACATGAACAAGTTGCTGGTCACTATCCAGTTCTGGATCGTGCACGTGGGCAGCAACATCATTGTGATCGACACCGGCGTCGGTAACTTTAAGCCGCGGCCGGGCATTGCGCGCATGAACATGCTCAACACCCTGGTCAAGGAGTGGATGATCGCCGCTGGCGCACCGCCCGAGAAAGTCACACACGTGGTCATCACCCACCTTCACTCCGACCATGTGGGCTGGAACACCACCTGGCAGGACGGCCGCTGGGTGCCGACGTTCCCCAATGCGCGTTACTACCTGCCCAAGGACGACTTCGATTTCTGTCACCAGGGCAAGAACAAGGAAGCCGGCGTGATTGACGTGTTCGGAGAGTCGTTTTTCGACAGCGTGATGCCGATCGTCAACGAAGGCCTTGCAGAAATGATGTTGCCAGGTGAAGAAATCGCCGATTGCCTGGTGGTCGAAGCTGCGCCGGGGCACAGTCCTGGTCAGGTGGCTTTCCGTGTGCGATCTCAAGGGCAAGAAGGTATTTTCTGTGGCGACATCCTGCACAGCCCGATCCAGATCGTGCGCCCGGACATCAACTCCGGTTACTGCATCTGGGAAGACATCGCTCGCCGCACCCGTCTGGAATTTCTCAATAACGCGGCCGACCGCGAAGCGCTGATCATGCCGGTGCACTTTGGTGAGCCGCATTGCGGTTTCATCCGTCGCCAGGGCAACGGCTTCGTGTTCGAGCCGTCGCACTGGGTTTGATACCGGCTTGTTTGCCGTGCTTGTAAAGTAGCCGCGACCGCGCCGGTCGTGGCTATGTTGAATGCCACTAGGCAGACTCAATGTACTGTGAGTACAGTAAGTCTCACTTGGCAGGAACCGTCCGACCATGGCGATGCATTTCGATATCACCGATTTCCGTCTGTTCATCAACATCGCGGAAACCAGCAGTCTTACCCGCGGCTCCGAGCGCTCGTTCCTTTCGGTGCCCGCAACAAGCAACCGTATCAAAAACCTGGAAGAAAACCTCGGCGTGCGCTTGCTCGAGCGCTCGCCTCAGGGTGTGACCCTGACCAACGCCGGCAAGACCTATTTACAGCACGCGCGGGTGATCCTGTCCCAGCTGGAAATGCTCACCGGCGATCTACAGCAATACACCGACGGCCTCAAGGGGCAGTTGCGCCTGCAAGCCAACACCACCGCGATTACCGAATACCTGCCGCCGGTGGTGGGTGAGTATCTGATCAGTCATCCGGATGTGCACATCGACATGCGCGAGCGTCTCAGTGACGACATCGTGCGTGCCGTTCGCGAGGGCAGCACCGATCTGGGCATCGTGTCCGGGAGCGTGGTCACCGACGGCTTGCAGAGTGTGCCGCTGGTATCCAGCCGTTTGATGGTCATCGCGCCGCTGGATCACCC
Organism: Pseudomonas sp. S2_H10; assembly: GCF_054668285.1. Lineage (NCBI taxonomy): Bacteria > Pseudomonadati > Pseudomonadota > Gammaproteobacteria > Pseudomonadales > Pseudomonadaceae > Pseudomonas > Pseudomonas sp. S2_H10. The sequence goes on along the minus strand of NZ_CP162754.1, from coordinate 325,620 downwards.
AATTCTGTTGCGCGGTGATGTGTTTTTTAAGGAAACCCTGCAATACGCCTTTGTATCGTTGCTCGAGGGCAGCGCAATCAATGTGTTCCTCAGCCGCGCCGCCGCCGCGTTGCACCTGCCGCTGACCATTCGGGTACAGGTTGCCAGTTCCGACGCCATCTTCCGTATGGTCGAAGCAGGGGCCGGTATTGCCATCGTGCCTCAGGCCAGTTACGACCGGCTCAAGGGGCGGCAGGGTATCGGTGCCTGTCAATTGCTTGATCCCTGGGCGGTGCGGACCTTCCAGCTCTGTTCCCAGGATTTCGACGGCCTCTCGACCTTCGCCCGCGAATTCGCCGACGCGCTCATCGAGCGTTACCGCACGGTCTAGATCCGCCTGAATTGCCTCCCCATAGATGCAGAAATCCACTGTAGGAGCTGCCGCAGGCTGCGATCTTTTGATTTTGTTTTTAAAAATCAAAAGATCGCAGCCTCGTTGCACTCGATAGCTTCTACAGGGTTTCGCGCATGTTACGCAGGCAGCCATTAATCGATCGTTAATTCGCCCTTTCGAAGTCCGAAATTGTGGGCCTCGGGCCGCACTGGCAAGCTGATTCAAACGCGGGGTAGCGCCTTGCACTGCTTGCCAGACTCCGGCCTGGCCCCAAGAACGAGAAAGGATGTATAGCGATGATCAACAAGCTGTTGCCTAGCGCCATTGAAGCGCTGGCGGACATTCCCGACGGGGCTGTGGTGGCCGTGGGCGGCTTCGGCGGCGCTGGCATGCCCGACGACCTGATTCAGGCATTGATCGCTCAGGGCGCGACCGACCTGACTCTGGTCAGCAACAACGCCGGCCAGGGCGATACCGGTTTGGCCGCGCTGCTCAAGGCGGGCCGCGTTCGCCGGATCCTTTGCTCCTACCCGCGAATGAACGGTTCTCATGTGTTCGAGACCCTCTACCGTGCCGGAAAAATCGAACTGGAGATCGTCCCTCAGGGCAACTTGGCCGAGCGCCTGCGGGCCGCCGGCTGCGGCATCGGTGGTTTTTACACGCCGACTGGCTTTGGCACCTTGTTGGCCAAAGGCAAGGAATCGCGCACCATCGACGGCCGCAACTACGTGCTCGAATACCCCATCCACGTTGACTTCGCCTTGATCAATGCTGAGGAGGGCGATCGCTGGGGCAACCTGGTGTACCGCAAAACCGCGCGCAATTTCGCCCCGATCATGGCCATGGCCGCGCACAACACCATTGCTTCGGTCGGTCGCGTGGTGGAGTTGGGTGAGCTTGATCCGGAGCGGGTCATCACCCCCGGTATCTTCGTCAAACACATTGTCCAGCGCACCGATGTTGCGCCGGCACAGCAGCAGGTGGGATGAACAAAAATGGACAAAAACATTCGCAACGCAATGGCGGCTCGCGTCGCCCGCGACATCCCTGAAGGCGCCTACGTCAACCTGGGCATCGGCCTGCCAACCCTGGTGGCCAACCACCTGCCACAGGAGAAGGACATTTTCCTGCACAGTGAAAACGGCGTACTGGGGCGCTGGGTGGCCGCGCTTCCCGGTCAGGAAGATTGGGACATGATCAACGCCGGCAAAGAGCCGATCCAGCCGCTACCGGGCGTCGCATTCTTTCACCATGCCGACTCCTTCGGGATGATGCGCGGGGGCCATCTGGACATCTGCGTCCTTGGCGCATTCCAGGTCGCAGCCAACGGCGACCTGGCCAACTGGCATACCGGCGCTAAGGATGCCATTCCCGCAGTAGGCGGTGCGATGGACCTGGCGATCGGCGCCAAGCGCATCTTTGTGATGATGGATCACCTGGGCAAGGACGGTCAGAGCAAGTTTTTGTCCGCCTGCACCTACCCATTGACCGGGCTGGGCTGCGTCAGTCGGGTCTACACCGACATGGCCACCCTGGAACTGACCGATGACGGTGTGTTGGTGCTGGAGCTGATTGGCGATGTCACTGCCGAACGTCTGCAGGAGCTGACACCCGTGCCACTGGACTTTTCCATCCTCAACTTAGCATCAATGGCTAAGATATAAGGCGCCGGTCATGGAGCTGCATACCTCTGGACAGTACTGGGATCAGCGGGACCTGACCGAATTGCTTGCGCTGGATCTGGATGGGCAAAACCGATACCGCAGCCATACCAGTGACGTCGACAACCACGGACATGTCTATGGCGGACAATTGATCGCCCAAACGCTTTGGGCGGCGGCGCAAGGCTTGGAAGGGCGCAGCCCCAGTCTGTTGCAAATGACCTTTCTCAATGATGCCAGCCCGCTGGACACCATTGAGTACAGCGTGGAGTTGCTGCAGGACGGCCGATGCTTCTCCAACCGGCATATCTATGGCGTGCAGGGCACCGGCCTGGTGTTGAGCGCCAACGCGTCATTCCAGAAAACCAGCACTGACAGTGGCAGGGTCTATCACTTGGACCGCCTGCTGCCGACACCCGAAAGCCTGCCGACTCTCGCCGAATCGGCCGCCAGTCAGATGCATCAGGGCCACGCTCTTCGTTTGCGCTTAATTGACCGGCCTGTTCTTGACGTGCGGCCAATCCACGCTGAAAGAGCGGGCGGGCGACCAGACGATCAGCCCGAGGTCGGCTACTGGGTGCGTTTGAACCAGCCGCTGCCGAACGAAGGTTGTCTGCACCCTGCGGCGCTGGCCTATATGTCCGACTGCTGGCTCAACCGATGTCTGGTGCCGTCGCCTTCGATGCCTGATCCGTGGCAGCACGGCCGCGTCAGTCAGCTCAATCACAGTCTGTGGTTCCACAGCTCGTTAATCGATGCCAACGACTGGCTGCTTTTTCTGAGCGAGCCTGTTCGTAGCCTGGCCGGTCGCGGTTTGGTCACGACCCACATTTATCAGCGTTATGGCCGGCTTGTCGCGAGCATGACTCAAGACATGTTGCTGTCGCCGTTGGTTGCGTGAATGAGATGGTCTTAGCTATTGCGAAAGAGGGACTTCCACAACGGCAAATGGGCAGAAGCAACGAACTCCCTCATGCTGCGAATGCGGATTGCGCATCGGTAACAGAAACACCCATGGCGTTGCTCTGAGGCCATGAGCAGTTCACCAATAACAATAAGGAAGGTCATCATGTTCGATTGGTACAGGAAAGGCTCGCCTCGTGAACGCAAGACATTCTGGGCCTGCTACTCCGGCTGGGCGCTGGATTCCTACGACATGCAGATGTTCAGCTTTCTGCTGCCAACGATCATTGCCCTGTGGGGGCTGACCAAGGCCGAAGCCGGCATGGTCGGCACTGCCGCATTGCTGTCGGCGGCCATTGGCGGTTGGGCCGCCGGTATTCTCAGCGACCGCCACGGTCGTGTGCGCATCCTGATCTTCTCGATTCTCTGGTTCACTTTTTTTGGTGTGGTAGCCGGCTTCGCGCAAAACTTCGAACAGTTGCTGATCGCCCGGACCTTGCAAGGTTTCGGCTTCGGCGGTGAATGGGCGGTAGGTGCTGCGCTGATGGCTGAAGTGATCAACCCGAGTAATCGCGGTCGCGCGATGGGCTTTGTGCAGTCGGGCTTCGCACTGGGTTGGGCAGGCGCGGTAATTATCATCACCGTCATCCTCAGCCAGTTCCCGGCGGAACTGGCTTGGCGTGTCGCGTTCTGGTTCGGGGTCATCCCGGCACTGATGGTGTTGTTTATCCGCCGTCACGTCAAAGACTCCGATGCGTTTGTTCAGGCCGTTGCAAGCAAGGCGCCCAAAGCCTCTTTCTCGACCGTGTTCAAACCGCAGTACCGGCGGCTGACAATGCTATCGAGCATTCTGGTGGTCGGTCTGCAAGCGGGCAGCTACGTGATTCTGGTGTGGATACCGTCGTTGCTCAAGGACCGTGGTGTGGAGTCCGGTTCGTTGATCGCTACCATCCTGGTCATGGCGCTGGGCTGCTTTGCCGGTTTCGCCAGTACTGCTTATCTGGCGGACAAACTGGGACGGCGTCCGACGCTGATCGTGCTGTCGCTGATGTCGTGGATCGTGACCGTCACCTACATGATGATCCCGCTCAATCCACTGGTCACCCACGTCATGGGTTTCCTGGTGGGCTTCGCCGCCATTGGCATGTACGCGGCGCTGGGGCCGTTTCTCAGTGAATTGTTTCCCACCCATGTGCGCACCACCTGCATGGGCTTTTCCTACAATGTCGGCAAGTCGGTCGGTGCCACGGCGATCACAGGCGTCGGTGTGCTCTCGGTGCATGTCGGCCTGGCGCAAGCGATCGGCCTTTTTTGCCTGTGTGCTTATGCAATCTCCGTGGTGGCCTTGTTGCTGCTACCGGAAACCAAGGGCATCAGCATTGAAGTGCTGGATGCACAAGACCCGGCCGCTGACGCTGCCGCCCCTACAAATTCCACAACGCCGAAGACCGCCTGAGCGCCGTTCTTTAGCCATTCATCGAGGTCCCCATGATTCGTATCCTTTATCTGTTGGTTAAACCGGAAAGCATGAGCCACGAGCAGTTTCGAAAAGAGTGCGTGGTGCATTTCCAGATGTCCGCCGGAATGCCGGGGCTGCACAAATACGAAGTGCGACTGGTTGCCGGTAATCCTACGGATACCCACGTGCCGTATCTGGACGTAGGCCGTATCGATGCGATCGGTGAATGCTGGTTTGCCAGTGAGGAGCAGTATCAGGTCTACATGGAATCCGATATCCGCAAGGCCTGGTTCGAACATGGTAAGTATTTCATCGGCCAGCTTAAGCCCTTCGTCACTGAAGAGCTGGTTTGAGGTTTCGCGCCGCCGCTGGCAGGGGGCGCTCGTTCAACAACAATATCTGGAGTTCAACATGCTGTATTGCGTAGAAATGACCGTCAGTATTCCCCGTGACATTCCGCTGGACGAAGTGGAGCGGATCAAGGCGTCGGAGAAGGAAAGGGCCATCGACATCCAGGAGTCGGGCAAGTGGCCCCACCTGTGGCGCGTCGTGGGCGAGTACTCCAACATCAGCATCTTTGACGTCGAAGGTAACGATGAACTGCACAGCCTGCTGTCGAGTCTGCCTCTGTTCCCTTTCATGAAGATCAAAGTCACCCCGCTGGCCAAGCACCCGTCGTCGATTTTCTGATTGTCGCGGCGGCCCGCAACGGGCCGCCATTTTCCATTTGAGCCCTGTCTGCCTTGGGTCCTGTACCACAGGGCCCGGCTCGCTATTGCCAGGGTTTTGCCATGCCTCTCGAATTACAAGCCAATGCACCGGACCTCTCCAGCCTGATCCGACCCGGGGACACCGTGTTATGGGGACAGGCGAACGCCGAGCCGCTGACCCTGACCCGTGCGCTCATGGCACAGCGTCATGATTTCAAGCGCATCCGGGTGCTGCTGGGCATTGCCAACAGTGACACCTGCCGGCCCGAGCATGCCGATGCCGTGGACTTTCTCGCCTATTGCGGTGCCGGCGCAAATCGTGCGCTGGCTGACGCCGGTGTGCTGGACATTCTTGCTTGCCACTACTCTGAAATGGCGTCGCAGTTGAGTTCTGGGCAATTGCGCGTCGATGTTCTGATGCTGCAGCTTTCGCCGGCGGATGCCAACGGCCGGCACAGCCTCAGTCTGGCCAGCGAATACTTGCTCTGTGCGCTGGAACAGGCGGCCGTGGTGATCGGGGAGGTCAATCAACAGGCTCCCTGGACCTATGGTGAGCGTACCCTGGGTCTGGATGAACTGGACGCTGTGGTCTACACCGACCGTGCGCCCCTGGCGAGCGAAAGCGCGAGCATTCGCGAGGTAGACATGAAAATCGCCAGGAACATCGCCGACTTGGTCGAAGACGGATCGACCCTGCAGACGGGCATCGGTGCCATACCGGATGCAGTGCTCAGCGCCTTAAATGACCACCACAATCTGGGTGTGCATTCGGGCAGCATCGGCGACGGCGTCATGCGGCTCATGCAAAGCGGCGTGGTCAATAATTCACGCAAGAGCAGGGACGCCTGGCTCAGCGTGGGCGGCGTGCTGATTGGCAGCCAGGCATTGGCGCAGTTCGCCCATCGCAACCGGTCAGTGCATATGCGTTCCAGCGCCTATACCCACGACGCTCAGGTGCTGGCCAGTCTGGATCGTCTGGTGGCGATCAACTCCGCGGTGGAGGTCGATCTCACCGGGCAAGTGAACTCTGAGGTCGCGGCAGGCAGTTACCTGGGCGCGGTAGGGGGATCACTGGACTTCATCCGCGGCGCCCATCGTTCACGGGGCGGTCTGCCGATCATCGCACTGCCGTCCAGCGCACGGAGCAACAGTCGAATCGTTGCCCGCCTCAATGGTCCAACGACCATTCCCCGCAGTGATGCCGGGCTCATCGTCACCGAGTTTGGCGTCGCCGACCTGCGTGGACTGACCATGAAGCAAAGGGTCGACAAAATGCTCAGCATCGCCGCCCCGCAGCACCGAGCCGATCTGGAGGCGGCGTGGGCGCGGGGAGGGCTCGCAGGATCCTGACGGTACCGACAGTCCCGAGCGAGGGCGGAGTCAGTCGTCGAAAACCACTTCCTTTCCTGGCAGATCGTGGGGCAGCGCGGCGCTGACACCCGGTTGGTCGTTCTCGAACAAGGTACGCACGGTCTGGCGAATCCATTGGTGACGCGGGTCGTTCTGAAACCGCGCATGCCAGTACTGCTTGATGTCGTAAACCGGAAAGCCGTCGGGCAATTCGACGCTGCGAACATTGGCGTATTTCGCGTAAAGGCTGGCGACGGTCCGGGGCAGCACGACCACTAGGTTCGACCGCTCGATAATTGAAGCCGTACTCATGTAGTGACCCATCTGCAAAACGATATTTCGCTTAACACCGGCCTTAGCCAGGTAGCTCTCATACATCTCCTGATTACGCCCGCCATCGCGCACTTGTACATGTTCCAGGGTGCAGAATTCATCCAGGGTCAATTGTTCGTGCCGGATCTTGTGCCCCCCTCGGATCAGGCAGACCAGGTCATGGGAGAACAATCTTTGCTGATAGATGTTCGCCGCGCCGAGGTCAGGAAAGTAACCCATGACCAGGTCGACCTTGCCTTCGCGCAGATGCTCGTCCACGTCCTTGGCGGCCAGACTCAGGCTGCAAATCTGCGCAAGCGGCGCGACGCTGCGAAGGTGCCCGAGCAGCATCGGTAGAAAGGCGATTTCGCCAATCTCGCTCAAACAGAACATGAAGGGGGCGGTGCTGGTGGATGGGTCGAACACCGGATTGCTGAGGATGTCGCGGTCGATGATGTCGATCACCTCCCGCGTGCGATCAATGATGCTTTGGGCTCGTGGCGTTGCGGCCATTGTCTGACCCGAACGTACGAACAGCGCGTCTCCCAGTGACCGCCGCAAACGGGCCAGTGCCGCGCTGGCGGCTGGTTGACTCATGCCTAGACGTTGTGCCGCGGCGGTCACGTTGCCGGCTTCATGGACGGCCAGAAGCACTCTGAGAAGATTCAGATCGGTTTTCATGGGTATAACCAAAACAAATAAAATGAATAAAGATAATTTGCTATTTTTATTTTTGCCGCGACGCGAGGATTAAGTCCACATAAAAATAACGTTCGAGGCCGCTTCATGATCAATCTTCACGACATCCGCTATGTCCGTCTGGGGACGCCGGATCTGGAACAAACCCGCCTCTATGCCACCCAGATTCTGGGTCTGGAAGTGGCCCGGGTTGCCAATGGCGCCATCTATTTCCGATCCGATGATCGCGACCACACTTTGTGTTACTACGAAGGTGACCCGCAGGAGGCCACCGCGGCTTTCGAAGTGAGCACGCCCGAGGAGATGGACCATGCCGCGCAGGTGCTCGAAGATAATGGCTTTGCTGTTCGTCATGGCACTCGCGAAGACATCGAGTTGCGTGCGGTCAATGACCTGATCCAGTTCCGCGACCCGAGTGGCAACCGCATCGAATTGGTGCTCGGCCCTCATGCCAGTGGCGTGCGGCATTTCCCCTCGCGGGATGCCGGCAATACCGGTTTCAACCACATCGGCCTGCGTACCACCAACGCAAAACGCGACGAAGCGTTCTGGACACGCCTGTGCAACGCCAGGGTCAGTGACCGCATCGGCGAGGCGGCGCTGCTGCGCATCGATGAGGTGCATCACAAGATTGCGCTGTTTCCGTCCTCGCATGCGGGCGTGCAGCACATCAACCATCAGGTCGAAACCGTCGATGACATCATGCGCGCCTGGTACTTCCTTCGCGAGCGTGGCATTCGGATTCTCTTCGGCCCCGGTCGCCATCCGACTTCGGGCGCCTACTTCCTGTATTTCGAAGGGCCCGATGGCATGACATATGAGTACTCCTCGGGGGTCAGGCACATCAGCGCCGAGGAGGAAGCCGGTTACCGGCCACGGCAGTTCCCGGCGGTCCCTACGTCGTATTGCTGCTGGGGGTCGAAACCCGATATTGCGGAATTCCGTTCGTGAGTGGCGTGACCGCCACGGCCGCCCAGCAACGAGAAGTGCGGCTAGCGGCACGGGCATTGGCTCGGGCGGGCCTGGTGCATGCCTATGGTCATTGCAGCCTGCGCCTGGACGCGCATCACTTCCTGGTGTGCGCAGCCAAACCGATGGGGCTGATCGGCCCGGGAGAACCCGGTGTGGTGGTCCCCGTCGAGGGCCCGTTGCCGGAAGGCGTGCTGGGTGAGGTGCGAATCCATCAGCAGATCTATCAGCGTCGTGCCGATGTCGGTGCAGTGATTCGCAGCATGCCCGATCAGGTCATGACGTTGTCCTGCGCCGGTATTACGCCAAAGTCACGGCATGGCGCTGGCGCCTATTTTCACTCGTCCATACCTCTATGGGATGACCCGCAACTGTTGCGCGATGACGTTCAGGCGGCGGCGCTGGCCGAGCAACTGGCGGACGGTCCGGCATTGGTGATGCGCGGCAACGGCGCCGTTGTGGCCGGTGCCTCGCTGGTCGAGGCGCTGACGCTCAACTGGTACTTGGAGGATGCCGCTCATATCGAGTTGCAGCTGCATGCCGCGGGGCTGGCTGACCGGGTGCCGCCACTTGACGATGAGCAAACACGACAACGAGCGACTTACTCCGGTCGGATCTTCGAACGTATGTGGGATTACCTCACTGCCGGTGACATCGAGGCGGTCGAGCTCACACAGCAAGGAAACTGAACATGGCCACACTGCCTCTTAATGAGTTCCGCAATTTCATTGATAACCAATGGTGCGAGGGCGTTCGCACGTTCGATAACCGCAACCCCGTGGACAATAGCCTGATCGGCAAGGTCCACGAAGCCGGCCAGGCACAAGTGGACGCGGCGGTCCAGGCAGCCCGGGGCGCCTTGCAGGGCCCCTGGGGCAGTATGACCGCTGCGCAACGCATCGCTATTTTGCACAAGGTCGCCGAAGGTATTGAAAGTCGTTTCCAGGAATTCGTCGCCGCGGAAATCGCCGATACCGGTAAGCCTTACGATCTGGCCAGTCACCTGGACATTCCCCGTGGCGCGGCGAATTTCAGGGTGTTTGCAGACCTGCTGAAAAATGTCCCGAACGAATGTTTCACCATGGACACCCCCGATGGTGGCAAGGCGGTCAATTACGCCGTACGTGCACCGCGCGGCGTCATCGGGGTGATCTGTCCGTGGAATCTGCCGCTGTTGTTGATGACCTGGAAAGTCGGCCCCGCGCTGGCCTGCGGCAATACCGTCGTGGTCAAACCGTCCGAAGAGACGCCGGCGACCGCCACTTTGTTGGGTGAAGTCATGCTCGAGGCGGGGGTCCCGGCGGGTGTCTACAACGTCGTGCACGGCTTTGGTGAAAACTCGGCCGGTGCGTTTCTGACCGCTCACCCGGACGTCAACGGCATCACCTTCACCGGTGAAACCGGCACCGGCGAAGTGATCATGAGGGCAGCGGCCAAGGGCCTGCGTCCGGTGTCCCTGGAGCTGGGCGGCAAGAATGCGGCCGTGGTATTTGCCGATGCCGATCTGGAAAAAGCCGCCGCGGGCGTCGCTCGTTCGGCCTTTGAGAACAGCGGCCAGGTCTGTTTGGGCACCGAGCGCGTGTATGTCCAGCGTCCAGTGTTCGAACGTTTTGTCGCAGCGCTCAAGACAAAAGCTGAATCCCTGCGCGTGGGCATCCCCTACGAACGGGGGGTGAACATGGGCCCGCTCATTTCTCTGGGCCACCGTGAAAAAGTGCTGGGTTACTACCGTCAGGCCGTCGCCGATGGCGCTACCGTGGTCACCGGCGGAGGCGTTCCTGAGTTCAATTCCGAGTTGGCAGAAGGTGCCTGGGTACAGCCCACCATCTGGACCGACTTGCCGGAAAACTCAGCGGTGATCCGTGAGGAGATTTTCGGCCCGTGTTGTCACATCGCCCCCTTCGACGAAGAAGACGAGGTGGTGCGTCTCGTCAATGACACGCCGTACGGCCTGGCGGCCAGCGTCTGGACCTCCAACCTGCAAGTGGCCCACCGCATGGGCTCGGTTCTCAACGTCGGTGTCTGCTGGATCAATTCGTGGTTCCTGCGCGATCTGCGCACCGCTTTTGGCGGTGCGAAGCAGTCGGGTATCGGCCGAGAGGGCGGAGTGCATTCCCTGGAGTTCTACACCGAATTACGCAACGTTTGCGTGCGCCTGTGAGGTCTTTCATGAATACCCAGACACTGCATGCCTTGGGCAGCGAGTTGCACAATGCACTGACCAGCCGTGAGGCGATCGATCCCCTGAGTGAACGGTATCCGCAGCTGACGATTGAAGACGCCTACCAGATCCAGCTGGGCATGATCCAGGCGCGACTGGATGCCGGTCAGACCATCATCGGCAAGAAGATTGGGGCCACCAGTAAGGTCGTGATGGACATGCTGGGTGTGGATCAACCGGACTTCGGCCACCTGCTCAGCGGGATGTTGTACAGCGACGGTGCGGCGATCGAATGCGCCGGACTGATCGCCCCCAAGGCTGAAGGGGAAATCGCATTCGTGCTCAAACACGATTTGACCGGCCCCGGTGTCACGGTGGCGGATGTCATTCGGGCCACGGACTTTGTCATGCCTTGTTTCGAGATTGTCGATTCGCGCATTCGAGACTGGAAAATCCGCATTCAGGACACCGTCGCCGATAACGCTTCGGCCGGTGCATTCGTGCTGGGCAGCGAGTGCGTCGATCCACGGGATGTCGACCTGGCCTGTGTCGGCATGACACTGGAAAAAAATGGCGAACTGATTGCGACGGGCGCTGGCGCTGCGGCACTGGGTCACCCAGCCAATGCCGTCGCGTGGCTGGCCAATACGCTGGGGCGCTTGGGTATCGGCCTGAAGAAAGGCGAGGTGATCCTGTCCGGCTCACTGGCCGCCATGGTGCCGGTCAAGGCCGGTGATCAATTGCGCATAAGCCTGGGCGGTATCGGCTCTGCGTCCGTTCGTTTTGTTTGAGGGGATCCCATGAAACTGACACACGAGACGGTCATCGAGCTGGCCCTGCATCTGGAAAGAGCTGAGTTGACAGGTGTGGCCGTGACCAAAATAACTGACAAATTCCCTGATATGGACTGGGAGGACGCGTATGCCATTCAAGACACGATTCGCCGCCACAAAGAGCAGCGAGGTGTGCGCATCGTCGGGCTAAAGATGGGGTTGACCTCGTTCGCAAAAATGAAACAGATGGGCGTCAGTGAACCGGTCTACGGCTTTCTGACGGACTACGGTTCGTGCATGGATGGCTCGGCTATCGATGTCGATCATTTGATCCACCCCAAGATCGAGGCGGAAATTGCCTTTGTCCTCAAGCACCCATTGAAGGGCCTAGGCTGTCATGTGGGCGATGTGCTGGCCGCCACCGACTTCATTATTCCCGCCGTGGAAGTGATCGACTCGCGGTACGAAAACTTTCGCTTCGACCTCAAGAGTGTGATCGCCGATAACACCTCGGCGGCGCGCTTTGTTGTGGGCGGCAACGCCCTCGACCCCAAAGGGATCGACCTCAAATGCCTCGGCGTGGTGCTGGAAAAAAACGGCGAGGTGGTGGCAACCGCCGCAGGCGCGGCGGTGCTGGGGCATCCGGCGCAAAGCGTGGCCATGTTGGCCAACATGCTGGGCGCGCGGGGCCGTGAGCTGCCCGCGGGCACTTTCATCATGACTGGAGGCATGACCGAAGCGATCGCCGTTCAGGCGGGCGATCAGATCAATGTGCGGTATCAACATCTGGGCAGCGTTTCGATGCGCTTTCAGTCCAGCCTTCTGTGAGAACAGTCCCATGCCAATCATGCAGGTATTTCTGGTCGAAGGCCGCAGCGAGGAACAGAAGGCTCGATTGATAGCCGCACTGACCGACGCGGCCGTGAGCTCGCTGCAGGCGCCCATCGAATCGGTGCGCGTCATCATCAACGAAATGCCGAAGACAGATTTCGGTATTGCTGGCAAAACCGCCAAGGCGCTCGGGCGTTAGGTGCGAGGAAACCGTTATGAATACAAACAAGAAGAAAGTCGCGATTTTGGGTTCGGGCAATATCGGCACGGACTTGATGATCAAGATACTGCGCCAGAGTCAGCACTTGCAGATTTCGGTGCTAGTGGGCATCGATGCAGCTTCGGACGGCCTGGCGCGAGCCAGAAAAATGGGGGTGGCGGTGTCCCACGAAGGCGTCGAAGGCTTGATCGGCATGCCTGAGTTCGCCGACATCGAATTTGTCTTCGATGCCACCTCTGCCAGTGCCCATCTGGACAATGAAACCTTGCTGCGTCGACATAAACCCGACATCCGGATCATCGATCTGACACCGGCGGCGATCGGTCCGCTCTGCGTTCCGGTGGTGAATCTGGAACAGAACCTCAGCGCCACCAACGTCAATATGGTGACCTGCGGCGGCCAGGCGACCATTCCCATGGTGGCAGCCGTGTCTAGGGTAGCCGAGGTTCATTACGCGGAAATCGTGGCCTCGATCAGCAGCAAATCGGCTGGGCCCGGTACCCGTGCCAATATCGATGAGTTCACCGAAACCACCTCCAGGGCCATCGAAAAAGTCGGTGGCGCAGCCAAGGGCAAGGCCATCATTGTGCTCAATCCGGCCGAGCCGCCGTTGATCATGCGCGACACCGTCTACGTGTTGTCCGCGATGGCCAATGAGGACGAGGTCAGGAGATCCGTGGAGGAGATGGTCCGTGCCGTCAACGACTATGTTCCGGGTTATCGGCTCAAGCAGCGTGTGCAGTTCGAGCAGATTCCAGTCGACGCACCCGTGAACATCCCTGGGCATGGACGTTTCAGCGGGCTGAAAACGTCGATCTTTCTCGAAGTCGAGGGTGCCGCACATTACCTGCCGGCCTATGCGGGCAACCTCGACATCATGACTTGCGCCGCTTTGGCCACCGCAGAGCGCATCGCGCGTTCGATGGTTAACTAAAGGAACACACCATGACGTTCAATCCCGGAAAAAAACTCTACATTTCTGACGTTACGTTGCGTGACGGCAGCCATGCGATTCGTCATCAGTACTCCATCGACAACGTCCAGACCATTGCCCGTGCACTGGACAAGGCACGTGTGGACAGCATCGAAGTGGCGCATGGCGATGGCCTGCAGGGCTCCAGTTTCAACTACGGCTTTGGCGCGCACACCGACCTTGAGTGGATCGAAGCGGTCAGCGATGTGATTTCTCACGCGAAGGTCGCCACGCTGCTGTTGCCCGGCATCGGCACCGTTCACGACCTCAAGGCAGCGTACAACGCCGGCGCACGAATTGTCAGGGTCGCCACCCATTGCACCGAAGCGGACGTTTCGCGCCAACACATCGAATACGCGCGCGAACTGGGAATGGACACCGTAGGTTTTCTGATGATGAGCCACCTGACCAGCCCGCAGAATCTCGCGACCCAGGCCAAGATCATGGAGACCTATGGTGCCACCTGTATCTATGTGGTGGACTCCGGTGGCGCGATGAGCATGCAGGACATTCGCGAGCGGTTCCGCGCGCTCAAGGAAGTGCTCGACCCTACGACACACACCGGCATGCACGCTCACCATAATTTGTCGCTAGGCGTAGCCAACTCGATCGTCGCCGTGGAGGAGGGCTGCGACCGCATCGACGCTAGCCTCGCAGGCATGGGCGCCGGCGCTGGAAACGCGCCGCTGGAGGTCTTTATCGCCGCCGCCGATAGGATGGGTTGGCATCATGGCACCGACCTCTACACCCTGATGGACGCCGCCGATGACATCGTCCGTCCGCTGCAGGACCGGCCGGTGCGCGTCGATCGCGAAACCCTGGCGCTGGGGTATGCCGGCGTCTATTCGAGCTTCCTGCGCCATGCTGAAGTCGCCGCCAGGCGATATGGTCTCAAGACTGTGGACATTCTGGTGGAGCTCGGCCAGCGGCGCATGGTGGGTGGCCAGGAAGACATGATTGTCGATGTGGCGCTGGACTTGCTCAATTGTCCGAAGATCTACCCGACCTGAACCCCGGGCTTGATTGGTGCACTGGCGCAACAGGCTTTGGTGATTTTGCTGTATTGCGGTATCAGGGCGCGGAAAATAAAGTCGGGTGAAAGAAAACAACAACAAAAACGAGGATTGCTGGATGAATTACGCAATGAAAGCGATGTTTGACTGTGTCGACAGCAAAAACATCGAAGGCTTCCTGAGCTACCTGGCGGATGACGTCGAATTCCGCTTTGGCAACGCACCGAAACTGGTGGGCAAGGTGGCGATCAAGGACGGTGTGGGCGCCTTTTACTCGCAGATCCAGGGCCTTGAGCATGTCATGACCGGCGTGTGGGAACTCGATCACGTGACTATTATCGAGTTCGACAGCTACTACACCAAACACACGGGCGTCACCGTTGGCGTGCCGTGTTGTGTTGTCCTGCGTTTCAATGCCGATCGACTGATCAACGATTACCGGATCAACATCGACCTGTCCCCGGTGTTCGCTAGTGTGCCCGACAGTCATCTGATCCGCGCCACCGCCTGACCTTCGTTCCAGGTTCCCCTGCCAGTGACCTGCCAGCTGCCTCTCTCGAGGCCGGCAGGTCGCCGGCGTTCTGGAAAGACGTGATCAAGGCACCGTGATGAAAGATCTGAATTTGCTGTACATCTTCGAAGCGCTTTGGCGGGATCATTCGACGTCAATCGCAGCGCAGAACCTGGGCGTCACTCAGTCGGCCGTCAGCAGTAGTCTCAAGCGCCTGCGCCAGACCTACAGCGACCGGTTGTTTACGCTGGTCGGCCGGCGGATGGAACCTACACCTTTTTGCGCTCAAATCGCGCCGCGCCTGTTGCAGTCACTAGCCCTGATCCGGGCTGCGGAAAGCCAGATGATCGAGTTCGATCCGGGACTTTGCCGCAAGTCGTTTACCGTTAGAATGCTCGATGTGGGGGAAGTGGTGTGCCTACCGCCGATTCTGAAAAAGCTGGCCGCCGATGCCCCCCTGGCGCGCATGAACACCGTCGGAGGCGGCGTGGAGGAAACCCTCAACGGCTTGGCCACCGGCAGGATCGATCTGGCAATGGGCTTCATGCCGACTTTGCAAACCGACATACATCGATTGCCGGTGTTTTCCCAGCACTACGTGTGTGCCATGCGCCGCGACCATCCCTTGGCCAACAAGGTAATGTCCCTGGACGAGTTTATCGCTTGCGACCATCTACTGGTGGAGGCGGGCGGTACCGGCCATCAGGCGCTGGAGCGTGCCTTGATCGATGCGGGGGGCGCGGACTGCGTCAAGATGCGCGTGCCTCATCATCTGTCCAGTCCGCACCTACTGCTGGACAGTGACCTAATCTGGACGCTGCCATGTGCGCTCGGCAAGACGCTGGCGCGCTTTTACCCGTTGGCTATCCAGCCCTTGCCGCTGCAGATTCCTTCGTTCGAGATTGATCTGTACTGGCACGATCGCTTTCATCGAGACCCACAGAATAAATGGCTGCGCGAAATGATGGGCCGGGTTTTGAAGAGTCAGCAGGCGCAGTGGCAATAACTCAATCGGACGCTTTGCCGCTCAGCGTGCCATCGAGTATGAGCTGCGGCAGATGTAGGCTCAGGTAGTCGATCACACTGCGCACCGAGGGCAACATGCCCTTGGGTTTCGGATACAGCAGATGAATCAGGTGGGGCGGTCCGGCCCACGAGGGCATCACCACCTCAAGCGCACCGCTGCGCACCCACCCTACGACGATCGGCTCCGGCAACATCGCAATGCCTAGGCCATTGAGCGCGGCGTCCAGCTGCATGCTCAAATCGTCGGAAATCAGGCAGGGCAGATGGGGCATCAGTCGTTCTTCGTGAACGCCGTTGTGCAGCAGCCAGCGGCCGAAACCATCGTGCATGTCCGCTGGCAGGCACAGGGTCGGCAGGCCCGATAAGGCCTTGAGGGTGTCGGGGCGGCCCACGCGATCGAGCAGCGTCGGGCTTGCGACCATTAATCGCCTGGCGCTGCCCAGGGTTTTCGCCACCAGCCCGGCGGTTTCGTCGATATGGGTGCGGGCACGCAGAGCGATATCGAGTCGCTCCTCATACAAATCGACCTCGCGGTCTACCGCGCTCAGCTCCAAGCGAACCTTTGGGTACTTCGCCATGTAGCTGGGCAGGAGCGGTGACACGTAGGTCTTGGCCATGACCTGAGGGCAACTCAAGCGCACCAGACCTACGGGTTCACGGCGCATGTGCTCGACGCTCTCATAGGCGGTCTGCGCGCCCTCGACCACAGCCTGGCTCAGTGCAAAGAAATGTTGGCCGGCTTCCGTCAGCGACACCTGGCGCGTGGTGCGGTGCAACAGGCGCGCACCAATGCGTTTCTCCAGAAGGGCAATGTGCCGGCTGAGCAGGGTTTTCTCGATGCCCGTGGCCCTGGCCGCGGGTGAAAACCCTCCATGCCTGACGACAAGGACGAAGTAGTGCAGATCGTTCAGGTCATTCATGCAACGTCCCCCCTTTTTCGGAACCAATAGCAACCCTGTAGGAGCGAGCACGCTCACGATGGACGTCAACGATAACGCGTGCCCGCAGGATGAACGCGGCGCCCTTGAGTTCCTCGCGAGCATGCTCGCTCCGACAGGGATCACCGTGCTCACGATGATCGTGTTCGCGCCGCATTGGAGCATGGACCCCTTCGGCAGTGGAAGGGTTTTGCGGCATTTCATTGGTGCATTAAAGCAACAGTCTTTAGTGATTTATTCATCTAGTCAGTGACCGGTCGCCTACCTAAAGTTGAACCACTGACCAGCCCCCGATGTTGGGCAGCAGCATCACCGAAGGCAGTCATGGTTGTTGGCCAGATTCAGTGCAAGGGCTTAATGCGGCACTTGGCCAGGAACGAGATGAATAACAAAAAAGTCGCCAATGGAAGCTAGCTATGAGTGATTTGAACCAACGCAATATCATTGTCACTGGCGCATCCGGTGGCATCGGCAAAGCTTCGGTCATTGCGTTTGCCGAGGCCGGCGCCCGGGTCATCATGCTGGACCGCGATACCGCCGGTTTGAACGATATCGTTGAAGTGGTGCAGTCCTGCGGCGGTGCCGTCCATGCCATACCTTGCGATATCACCGACGAAGCCGCGGTCAAAGACGCCGTCGACGAGGTGATCAGCCGCTTCGGTGTGCTGCACGGCGCTTTCAACAATGCTGGCATCGAACAGAGCCACCTGCCGCTGCATGAAATCTCCGCCGAAGCCTGGGACCGCATCATCAAGGTCGACCTGACCGGCGTCTTCTACTGCATGAAGCATCAGATCCGAGCCATGCTCGCCTCCGGCGGCGGCTCTATCGTCAACACGGCATCAGCCCTGGGTGCGGTGGCCATCGCCGCCGCCTCCGACTACATCGCGGCCAAGCATGGCGTACTCGGCCTGACCAAAGCCGCCGCCGTTGATTACGGCCCGCAGCGAATCCGCGTGAATGCCGTCCTTCCCGGAATCATCGAGACCCCGATGATTCTGCGCCTGAGCCAGGAAGACAACTTTGCCAATCAGTTCCAGGCATTGCGCGAGCGCCACCCGATAGGTCGCTTCGGCAAGCCCGAGGAAATCGCCGCCGCTGCGTTGTGGCTGCTGTCAGACAAATCCAGTTTCGTGACCGGGACATCCTTGTCCGTGGATGGCGGCTACCTCGCCATCTGAAAACCGCTGTTGTGTGGTGTGCGGCCACTCATGAACGGGCGGCCGCGTCATTTGAAAATAAAAAGGTGAGCAAGATGATCATTGTAAGTAAGCGTCTGGAAATCAATCCGGCCGGTGAAGTTGAGTTGACCCGAGCCCAGGTCTGGGAAGGTCTGGAAGAAAAGGCGCGCAATCCTATCGGTTATGTCGGCCCGATCGAGCAATGCACGATCGTTGAAGAAGCCGAAGGCCGCAACCCATTCATTCGCGAAGTGGTGCTGCACGGTGAAACTCTGCAAGAGCTAATCACGCTTTTCCCGCAAGAGCGTGTCGAGTTCGTGCGTATTTCCGGCGGCGCACGCGGCATCATCAAGAACATCATCGAAGAAGAGAACGGCACGCTGTTCCTGCGCTTTACCTTCACCTTTTCCCTGGAAGGCGTGAAGGCTGGCAGCCCGGAAGAAAAAGCCTTTGCCGAAGGCATGGAAATCTCTTACTGCGAAGCGGTAAACACCACGCTGGGCCGTATGCGCGCGAAAAAAAACGTCGCCTGACGGACGAGGGCAAGCGGTGCGGCGATGGCAAGGTCACGCAGGACCTCGGGTTTGATCTCAACCTGTTCTGGGTGAACGGAGAATGAGAACCCGACCTTGTCCATCGCTCGCTTTGCGCTCTGCCATCAACGGTTGATCGCAACGGAGGCGACCGTGACACGTTGACTTCCCATCAAGCAGGAGAACGTCATGAGTGATCGTCTGAAGGGTAAGGTTTGTATCATCACCGGCACCGGTGGTTCGATGGGACGAGCCGCAGCACTTATGTTCGCCCGCCAGGGCGCAAAAGTGGTCGGCTGCGATATCAACCGCGAGTCGGCTGAAGCGACGGTCGACGAAGTGCTGTCGTTCGGGGGGGAGATGGTGTCCCTGAGCGAATGTGACTTGACCGATACGCTGCAATGCAAGGAACTGGTTGAACTGGCCGTCTCGACCTATGGTCGTGTCGATGTCCTGTTCAATAACGCGGCCATGGCCTATTTCGGCTGGGTCGACGAGATTTCCGACTTCGATTGGCACCGTACAATCGACCAGGAGCTGAATCTGGTTTTCCACCTGGTACGAGCCGCCTGGCCTGAGCTGATCAAGACGCCGGGCTCGTCCATCATCAACACTGCATCGGTGTCCGCCTGGTCGACCTATCGCATGTTGCCCGGCATCGCGCATTCCGCAGCCAAAGGCGCCGTGCTGTCGATGACCCGACAACTGGCGATGGAAGGCCGTACCTATGGATTGCGTGCCAACAGCATTTCACCCGGCTTGATCGAATCCAAGCAAACGCTTCCGCTGCTGGAAGATCCGGAGTGGGTCGATGTGATGGTCGGCAAGATCATGTTGGGTCGTATCGGCAAGCCCGAGGAAGTGGCCGCAACTGCGCTGTTTCTGGCCTCGGAGGAAAGTTCGTTCATCACCGGCACGGATATAAAAATCGACGGCGGAACTACCGCGTGGTGAAACACGCAATGTGCTAAGTCGCTAACTTCAAGGGATTGTAAATCACTAAAAATATCGCTGTCTTTATGGCCAGCGAGCGTCACGGCTTCTTCAAAACCAAGCACTAATAATAACTAAGTTGGTGAAGAGAAAATGATCGTCAAGAAAACAAGAGAGTCAGGTGCGCTTGCGTGCGCGCAACGTCAGGATTCGGAAAGTCATCAGTTTCAACACCGGGCGCTGGCGTGTGCCGTTGTGACCGCGATGACTGCATTCGCCGCCCCCATGGCCAGTGCGTTCGAGTTCAATACCGGCGTCGAAGATTTGAAGATTCGCTGGGACAACACGATCAAGTACAGCGCCGCCTGGCGTGTAAAGGATCAATCTTCGAAGTTGACCGGCGACGCCAACCAGGACGACGGTGACCGCAACTTCGACAAGGGCATGATTTCGAACCGGATGGATCTGTTTTCCGAATTCGACCTGACCAAGAACAATATGGGGCTGCGCGTGAGCGGCGCCGGCTGGTATGACAGCATCTACAACCGCAAGAACGACAACGATTCACCGTTCACCAATAACTCGCGCTCTGTGGACTACAACGAGTTCACCTCCGAGACCGAGAAACTGCACGGTCGCAAGGCGGAACTGCTGGATGCGTTTGTCTTCGGCAAGACCGAAATCGGCGACATGCCCACGACCATTCGTGTCGGTCAACATACTGTCCTCTATGGCGAAAGCCTGTTCTACGGCGCCAACGGTATTGCGGGAGGCCAGGCACCGACCGATATCGTCAAGTTGCTGTCTGTACCGGGTACGCAGTTCAAGGAACTGGTGCGTCCGGTGCCGCAGATCTCCGGGCAAATCCAGCTGCGGGACAACCTAGCACTCGGCGCGTATTACCAGGTGCATTGGGAAGCAGATCGCTTACCAGCGGCGGGCAGTTACTTCTCCACTGTGGACATTCTCGATGACGGCGGTGAACAGATTCTCGCTGGTCCCGGTTCGAGTTTTATCCGTGGTAAAGACAAAAAGGCCAGCAACTCCGGCCAGGGTGGTTTGCAACTGCGCTTTCGGCCAGAAGATATCGACGGCGAGTTTGGTCTCTATGCCATTCAATACAACGCCAAGAGCCCGGTGGTGCATGCCAGTCTGAGCCCGGCCTTTGCGCCGGACACGTACGAGCTGGTGTACCCGGAGAAGATCAAGGCCCTGGGTGTCAGCTTCAGTACCACGGTGGGTGACACCAACGTTGCCGGTGAGTTTTCGGTGCGGGACAATATGCCTCTGGTGCCGCACGCCGGTTCGGTGACCGTGTTGCCAGGGGAACAAATCAACAATAACAACCACCCTTTGTATCCCGTCGGCCGTACTGCTCACGGCCAGGTCTCATGGATTGCCTTGCTCGACGCTGGCCCGTTGTGGGAAGGCGGTAATTTTCTCGGTGAAGTGGCGTGGAACCGCCGCCTGAGCATCACCAAGAACGCCGACGCACTGGACCCCAATGCCACCCGCGATGCCGGTGCGGTGCGCATGATTTTCGAGCCTGCCTACTACCAGGTGCTGGACGGGGTCGACCTCACGGTGCCGATCGGCGTGGGCTATGGCCTGTTCGGCAAGTCCTCGGTGATCAACCCGGGTTTCAGCGTCAATCATGGCGGTGACTTCAGTGTCGGGCTCAAGGCCGACTACCTGAAAACATGGAAGCTCAGCCTGATGTACACCACGTTCTTCGGCACTGAAGAAACCGGCGTGGTGCCGGCCAACTCCGCGGATCAATCCTACTCCTACGACCAATCCCTGAAGGATCGCGATTTCATCGCGTTCTCCGTGCAGCGTTCGCTCTAGTAAAAACAATAAGCCGAGCAGGAGATGTGAAGATGCAAGCAAAACACACGATTTTATGCGCTGCGTTGTGGAGCGTGATGTTCGCGACACCACACGTTCTGGCGGCGGTGTCCCCTGACGAGGCCGCACAGCTCAAATCGACCCTGACCCCCATGGGGGCGGAAAAGGCCGGCAACAAGGAAGGCACGATTCCCGCTTGGGATGGTGGCTACACCACGGTGCCGGCCGGTTACAAAAACGGCGACTCACGGCTGGACCCCTTCGCCAGCGAAAAGCCGCTGTACACCATCGATTCGAAGAACATGGACAAGTACGCCGACAAGTTGAGCGATGGCATCAAGGCCATGTTGAAGAAGTACCCGGACAGCTATCGCCTGGACGTGTATCCGACTCACCGCACGGCGGCGGCACCACAATGGGTCTACGACAACACCTTTGCTAACGCGACCCGCGCCAAGTTGACTGACGACAAGGTCTGGGTCGAAGGCGCCTATGGCGGCATTCCATTTCCGATTCCGAAAAACGGCGCCGAAGCCATGTGGAATCACAAGTTGCTCTATGCCGGGGAGGCGACCTCATACGCCTTCAACAACTACGTCGGCACGCCGGACGGCAAGCTGGTGCTGTCGGTGCGGGGCTATAACAAGGCCATGTTCCCGTACTACAACAAGAATGGTTCGCTTGAAACCTTCAAGGGCCAATCCACTCTTTTGCGCGTATGGATGACTGATCCACCCATCAAGTCCGGTGAGCAGTTCGTGCTTATCGACTCGACCAACAAACCGCGTCAGGCCTGGCAATACCTGCCGGGGCAACGTCGCGTGCGCAAGGCGCCGACCCTGGGTTACGACACGCCTTCGGATGTGAACTCGGGGATGGAATATTACGACGAGTCGTACATTTTTCTGGGCGACCTGGACCGTTACAACTGGAAGCTGGTCGGGAAAAAAGAGCTTTATATTCCCTATAACAACAACAAGTTCCTGCAAAAAAACGTGTCGATCGACAAGCAGTTGATGCCCCACCACATCAACCCGGATTCGACCCGTTGGGAACTGCACCGTGTCTGGGTCGTGGAAGCCGATCTGGCGCCAGGCAAGCGGCATGTGGTGCCCAAGCGTCGTTACTACCTGGATGAAGACACCTGGGGCGCGATTCTGGCGGATGGCTGGGACGGTCAGGGGCAACTGTGGCGTACCCAGATCTCGTTGCCTTTCCTGATCCCGGACGGTCCTTTCGTGTACCCGAACCTGCAATGGTCGACCCACAACCTGCAAACCGGCGGCTGGAGCGGCGAGGGCGCGACAGACTGGAGCAATCCTTCCTACACCTTCCACCTCAAGATGCTGACCGATGCCAGGTCCGGCGATTTCACGCCTGAAGCGATGTCGGGCGAAGGCGTGCGTTAAAGCAACCTGCAATTCCCCGTAGGAGCGAGCTTGCTCGCGATGGACGTCGACGAAAGCGCGAAGCTTCTGGATTAACGCGTCACCTTTGAGTCCATCGCCAGCACGCTCCTGCAGGGCCCGATAAAAGGTTGTAGATCCGCGTCAGATAACAATTATAAAAAAAGCTGGAGAATGTCTATGCGCTGTAATCGAACGGTCGGTGATTTGCTCACTGCCGCATTTTTGCTGGCCTCGTCCTGGTCCGCTCAGGCAGTCGTTCCCGGACCGCTTGAGCGTCCGGCACAGCTTTCGCCCCATGCCGAAAACTCAGTGCTGGTAGCCGTGACCTCGACGCCTGATCGCCTGGTAGCGGTGGGCGAGCGGGGCATCGTCGTGCTGTCGGACGACAACGGCATCTCCTGGCGCCAGGCGAAAGTCCCGGTAAGCGTGACACTGACCTCCGTGCAGTTTGTCGACGCGAAACAGGGGTGGGCCGTCGGTCATGGCGGTGTTGCATTACATAGCAAGGACGGTGGCGAAACCTGGGAAAAACAGTTCGACGGTATCGAATTGGCCCAGACCCTGTTACGTATTGCCAAAGAACGCCAGCAGAGCAACAACGGCGATCCGGATGAGCTTGAGCGCCAGGTGAAGGCCGCCGAGCTAATGGTATCCGATGGTCCGGACAAGCCATTGCTGGACGTCTATTTCGTCAACAGACGCACCGGCTACATCATCGGTTCCTACAACCTCATTTTGCGTACGGACGATGGCGGCCATAACTGGCAGCCATGGCAGGCACACGTCGACAACCCGACCGGGTTGCACCTCTATGCCATGGGAGGCAGTGGTTCGAGCCTGTACATCGTCGGTGAGCAGGGCAGCGTGTTTCGCTCGCAAAACGACGGCGCCGAATTCGAGGCGGTCCAGACGCCTTACGAGGGCAGCTACTTCGACTTGATAGTGGACGCCAACGACCAACTGCTGGTCAGCGGCCTGCGTGGCAGCACCTACCGCTCCAGCGACAGTGGCGCCGACTGGACCAAGGTCGAGGTGCCGTCCAGCGCTTCGATCACCGGCAGCGTGCGCTTGAAGGACGGCGGTTTTGTTTTGGTCAATCAGTCCGGCCAACTTCTGCTCAGCCGCGACAAGGGCAACAGTTTCCAGTTGTCGCCAATGAAACAACTGCCGCCGCTGGCGGGCATCACCCAGGCAGCCGATGGCGGCCTGGTCGTGGTGGGTATGCGGGGTGTCACGAAGGTCAGCTTGTCCAGCGTTGTCGGGAGTAAGTAATGAAATTTGATAATTGCGCGGACGGCAAACCCGTCATTTGCAACCTGGAAGACTTTGACAAGCAATCCGGTTCGATCGTGGAGCGCCTGTTCTTCAATCATCGGATGATAGTGCTGGTGGTGTGCCTGCTGGTCACCCTGGTGCTGGGTTTTTACGCGACCAAACTGAAGCTAAATGCCGATTTCGAAAAGATGATCCCCACGGGGCATCCGTACATCGAGCAATACCTCAAGCACAAAGGCGATATGAAGGGCTTTGGCAACGCGGTGCGCATCGCCGTCGAGGTCAAGCAAGGCACGATTTTCAATGCGGCGTATCTGGAGACCCTGAAGGAACTCAACGATGAAGTGTTCCTGATCCCGGGTGTCGATCGTGCGTTCCTCAAGTCGCTGTGGACTTCGAATACGCGCTGGCTGGGGGTGACCGAAGAAGGGCTGGACGGTGGTCCGGTGATTCCGGACAACTATGATCAGTCGCCGCAAAGCATCGACCAGACCAGGACCAACGTCGAGCGTTCGGGAGATGCCGAGCAATTGGTGGCCTCGGACTACAAGTCCAGCATCATCTTCGTGCCGCTGCTGGACGTGAATCCTGAGACAGGCAAAGCCCTGGACTACAAGCAATTCTCCGAGCAACTGGAAACCCTCAGGGACAAGTACCGAGGCCAGGGTGTCGAACTGCACATCACCGGTTTTGCCAAGGTCGTGGGGGATCTGATCGATGGCATTCGCCTGGTGCTGTGGTTCTTCTTTCTGACTATCGTGATCGCCGGTGCCGCGGTGTACTGGTATACCCGTTGCGTGCGCAGCACCTTGCTGGTGGTCGTCACCTCACTGATTGCGGTGACCTGGCAGATGGGCATCTTGCCGTTGCTAGGCTTCGAACTGGATCCCTATTCGATCCTAGTGCCGTTCCTGGTCTTCGCCATTGGCATCAGCCATGGCGCGCAGAAGATGAATGGGATCATGCAGGACGTCGGCCGTGGCATGCACAAGCTGGTGGCGGCGCGCTTCACCTTTCGCCGGCTGTTTCTCGCAGGTCTGACGGCGTTGCTTTGCGATGCAGTGGGCTTTGCCGTATTGCTGGTCATCAACATCCGGGTGATTCAGGAACTGGCGATTACCGCGAGCATCGGCGTGGCGGTGTTGATCTTCACCAACCTGATCCTGCTGCCGGTGTTGCTGAGCTTTACCGGGGTCAGCCGCAGTGCAGCCGTGCGCAGCATGAGGGACGAGGCGGGTGAGGCGGCCGGCGTCGAAAAACATGTGGTCTGGCGTTTTCTCGATCTGTTCACCGAGCGCAAATGGGCCAGTGTGGCGGTGGTGGTTTCGATCATTCTGGGCGTGGCAGGGTTCATGGTCAGCCTGCATCTCAAGGTCGGTGATCTCGACCCAGGCGCACCGGAGCTGCGTGCCGATTCGCGCTATAACCTGGACAACGCGTTTATGGCCAAGGCCTATTCAGCGAGCAGTGACGTGCTGGTGGTGATGGTCGAAACGCCGAATGATCAATGCACCGCCTACAAGACTCAGGCGCTGGTGGATGCGCTCGAGTGGGAATTGCATGACGTGGCGGGCGTGGAGGGGACCAATTCGCTGCCGTTGCTCAGCCGCCGGATCACCGTAGGCATGAACGAAGGCAATCCGAAGTGGTATGAACTGGTGCCCAACCAATGGACGCTGAACACCGTGGCCAACCGCACGCCGCGGGAAATCTTCAACCAGGGCTGCAACCTGCTGTCGCTGTTCGTGTACCTGCAAGACCACAAGGCCGACACCCTAGCGGGCGTGGTGGACAAGGTCGAAGCCTTCGCTGCGAAAAACAACACCGACGGCGTGAAGTTCGTGCTCACGGCGGGCAACGCCGGCATCGAAGCGGCGACCAATATCGTAGTGAAAAAGGCCAGTCACGAAATGCTGTTCTGGGTGTATGGCGCGGTGATCCTGCTGTGCTTTATCTCCTTCCGCTCCTGGCGCGCCGTGGTCTGCGCCGTGGTGCCTTTGGCCTTGACCTCGATCCTGGCCGAAGCCTTGATGGTGTCCCTGGGGATGGGCATCAAGGTTGCGACCTTACCGGTGATTGCGCTGGGCGTCGGGATCGGCGTGGATTATGCGCTGTATGTGCTGACCATCGTCCTGGGGCAACTTCGCCAGGGTTCCACGCTGTCCGAAGCCTATTACCGGGCACTGACCTTCACCGGCAAAGTGGTGATGCTGACTGGCGTGACACTGGCGCTGGGCGTGGCGTCCTGGGCGTTTTCGCCAATCAAGTTCCAGGCCGACATGGGGATTCTGCTGGCGTTCATGTTCATTTGGAACATGCTCGGTGCCTTGATCCTGTTGCCGGCGCTGGCGCACTTCCTGTTGCCTCAGGCGCAGGTATCGTCCGAACCGTCACGCGGTGAACCGGCCACCAAGGTCAATCTTGCCACGGCGAGCAAACCGGGCATTTGCCCGCCCCATCAAGCGACCTCGTCGGCGATCACGCTGTCGTGAGCGCTTGAACCAGAGCTGGCAACCCGGCGCCCACTGCGCCGGGCTCCCGGCAACACATTCTTCCGCAGCTTTCGGTTTGTGACTGGTTCACAGGCCGATTTTTGCGTCAGCCCCAAGGGCAATACCGACCGTTGAAAACAGGGAGACAGTATGAACAGCCAACATAACCCCGAGATCGGCCGTAGCGTTCAAACCGGGTCCATCATGACCAATTACCATGATGTGGGCAGTGGAGAGCCGATGCTGCTGTTGCACGGCTCCGGTCCCGGCGTAAGTGCCTGGGCCAATTGGCGCCTGAGCATTCAGAGCCTGCAATCGGACTTCCGCTTGCTGGCCCCGGACCTGGCGGGTTTCGGCTTCAGCCAGACGCCGGCGGATATCGTCTATTCGCGCAACCTCTGGCTGGAGCAGATCGTCGCGTTTCTGGATGCCACCGGCGTCGATAAAGTCAATGTGATCGGCAATTCGTTCGGCGGCTCCATGGCCCTGGCCCTGGCGATCCACCACCCGCAGCGCGTCAACCGGCTGATCCTGATGGGCAGTGTCGGCGTGCCGTTCGAGCTTACGCCGGGCCTGGATGCGGTTTGGGGGTACGAGCCGAGTGAAGACAACATGCGCGCCATCATGCAGGTGTTCGCCTATGACCAGGCGCTGGTGGGGGATGACCTGGTGCGCATGCGCTATGAGGCGAGCAACCGTGCCGGGGTTCAGGAAGCGTTTTCAGCTATGTTCCCGGCGCCACGCCAGCGTTGGGTGGAGGCGATGGCGCATCCTGAGGCCGATATACGCGACATCGGTCACAAGACGTTGTTGATTCATGGTCGTGACGACAAGGTAATACCTCTTTCCACCTCGCTGACCCTGCAGCAATGGATTGATGACAGTCAGTTGCATGTGTTTGGCCGCTGTGGGCACTGGACACAGATCGAGCACGCGGCGGCGTTCGCGCATCTGGTTACGAATTTTCTCAAAAGTACCTGAGTGGGCGCGAACCCCTTGTAGGAGCGAACTTGATCGCGAATAACACCCGTGCAACGCGGGCATTCAGGCAGCCAACGTCATCGTTAACGAGCATCGCGAGCCTGCTCGATCCTAGAGGTTCCGCAAACGACAAGGCCCCATCATTGGATGGGGCCTTGTCGTTCGCGCTTTACAGATACCGCAAGATCATTGGCCGGCGCGTGGACGCTGGCTGCGGTGTTCATCGTCGGCGTTGACCGCCGGTTGCAGAACGAAGTCGAATTCGAGTTCAGCGAACTGTCGCCCGTCCAGACCATGGGCTTTCGAGGCGTCGGCGTTGTCGAGCAGTCTGGCTTCGCCGACCAGCCCTTCACGGGTGGCGTAGGCGAAGTCGTCCCACAGGTATTTGTCGCCGGCAAGGTTGATCTGGCTGGTCAGATGACGATGTTCCGGTGCGGAAACGAACACATGGATATGTGCCGGGCGCTGACCGTGGCGGCCCAGGGCGCTCAGGCATTCCTGGGTCGGCCCTTCGGGATTCACACCGTAACCGCTCGGAATGATGCTGCGCGCGGTGTAACGGCCTTCAGCGTCGGTCTTGATCCGGCGACGCAGGTTGAACGCCGACTGACTCTCGTCGAAGTAGGAGTAGGTGCCATTGGTGTTGGCGTGCCACAGATCAACGATCGCACCGGCCACCGGCTTGCCGTCCGTATTGAGGACCGTACCCTTGATGAACAGCGGGATGCCGACCTCATCTTCACTGCCATCATCCATGCGCGCAAAACCTTCGCTGAGCGGCGCGTTAGCCACGTACAGAGGCCCTTCGATGGTCCGCGGGGTCCCGCCGGCCAGGCCTATCTGCTGGTCCTTGGCGTCCTGCAGCAGGTCCATGAAGTGCTCCATGCTCAGGCCCGGCAGCAGCAAGCCGAACTCAGCGTGGGCGCCGACCTTGTTCAGGCGATCCACCGCCAACCAGAATTCGTCTTCGGTCACTTCCAGGTCTTCGATGATCTTGAAGGCGTCGCTGATCAGGCGATGCATCAGTTGCTTGAGGCGCGGGCTGCCCTGGTCGCTGTTGAAACCGGCGGCCTCCTTGATCAGGTCCTGCACTTCAGCGGTGTGGCTGATTTTTACGGTCATGTCTCAGTTCCTCGTTTTTTGTTTTAGATTCGGCGAGCTATCAAGGGCTGCGCGTTAAATCGCCTTGGCTACCGGCGACGAAACAGCGCGAGGCGTTCTTCATCCAGGCTCACGCCAAGACCCGGTGTATTGGGGACGTGCAATTCGAAATCGCGGTAAACCGGTGCCTCGTTCACGATCTCTTCGGTCAGCAGTAGCGGGCCGAACAACTCGGTGCCCCAGGCCAGCTTCTTCAAGGTCAGGAAGGCATGGGCGGAGGCGAGGGTGCCGATGGCGCCTTCGAGCATGGTCGCGCCATACAGCGCGATGCCCGCCGCTTCAGCGATCTGAGCAGTACGCAGTACCGCGCGTGGACCGCCGTTCTTGGCAATCTTCAGGGCGAACACGCTGGCCGCGCCATCCGCTGCGAGACTGAATGCGTCCTCCACCGATTCGATCGATTCGTCGGCCATGATCGGGGCCAAGCTGCGCTGATTGAGGCGCACCTGGCCGGCACGGTTGATCCGCGAAATCGGTTGTTCGATCAGGTCAATGCCGTTGTCGCCCAGCACCTGGCAGCCACGAATCGCCTGCGCTTCATCCCAATACTGGTTGACGTCGACCCGCACGCTGGCTCGATCGCCCAGGGCCTGCTTGATCGCCACCACGTGCTTGAGGTCCTGCTCCAGCGGATTGGCACCTATCTTCACTTTGAAAATGCGGTGGCGGCGCACATCGAGAAAATGCTCGGCCTCGGCGATGTCCCTGGCCGTATTGCCGCTGGCCAGAACCCAGCCCACTTCCAGGCTGTCGCGCACACGACCGCCCAGCAATTGGCTGACGGCCACACCCTGGCGCTTGCCCTGGGCGTCAAGCAAGGCGCTCTCCAGGCCGGACTTGGCGAAGGTGTTGCCCTTGGCAATCCGGTCCAGACGTTGCATCGCGGCATTGAAGTTACTGGCGTCCATACCGATCAAGGCCGGCGCCAAGTGCACGTCGATATTGGTCTTGATGCTTTCCGGGCTTTCGTTGGCGTAGGACAGCCCGCCGACCGTGGTCGACTCGCCCAGGCCTTCGATACCGTCGCTGCAGCGCAGGCGAATGATCACCAGGGTCTGCTGCGAAATGGTGTGCATCGCCAACTTGTGCGGGCGGACGGTGGGCAGATCGACGAGGATCGTCTCGATGCTTTCGATTTTGGCTTGGGTCATACCGGCTTCCAGATGCAGGTTGCAAGAACGTCAGGGGTCATTACGGATTGGCCTGTGGCACGGAGGAGGGCGACAACGGTTGAACGGCCTTCACGTCCGGGTCGGTGGGGCGCTGGCGCCTGACCCGAATCAGGAACAGTCCGATCGCCCCGGCACCGATCAGCCCCGGGACAGCGAAAGCCAGAAAGGAAAACTGCAACGGCAGTTCCGCGGCATGCATGGCCGCCCCGAGCATCGGGCCGATGATTGCGCCGATGCGGCCGATGCCCATGGCCCAGCCCAGTCCGGTGGAGCGGATGTGCGCCGGGTAGTACTGCACCGCGAAGGCATTGGCGAGGATCTGCGCGCCAGTGGTGCCGCCGCCGGCTATGGCGATCAACACATAGAGCACCGACAGTGGCGCCTTCACCGCCATCAATGCCAAGACCAGCGCACTGGCGGTCAGGAAACACAGGAGCACCCGGCCGAGACCGAAGCGGTCGGCCAGCCAGCCACCAAACAGAGAACCGAAGATCGCGCCGAAATTGAGCACCAGCAAAAAGCCGATGCTGGAGTTGATGCCGTAACCGGCGGTGTTCATCAGCTTGGGCAGCCAGGCACTGATGCCGTAGATCATCAGCAGGCTGCAGCAGAACGCCAACCAGAGCAGCAGGGTATTGATCAGGCGTCCGTCCTGGAAGATCTGCACGACAGAGACCTTGGGGGCCTGGCCAGCCTCGCGATGCAGTTCGTCATCCATGTGCGGGATGTATTCAGGTTCTGCCCGGTGCAGCAAATGCTGGGCATCTATGACCCTAGTCTTGCGCAGCAGAAAGTTGATCGACTCCGGCAGCTGGCTGACCAACAGGGGCAACACGACCAATGGCACGGCTGCGACTAAGAACACCGACGACCAGCCATATTGCGGAATCAGCCACATGCCAAGCCCGGCGGACAACATGCCGCCGACGGAATAACCGGTGAACATCACGGCGATCAGCGTACCCCGCAACTTTTTCGGCGCGTACTCGTTCATCAGCGCGATGACGTTGGGCATGACCCCGCCGATGCCGATACCGGCCAGAAAACGGAAAAAAGCGAACTCTTCAGGGGTGCGGGCAAAGCCGTTGATTACGGTGATGCCGCTGAACAGCACCACGCACATTGTGATGGTCTTGCGCCGGCCGATTCGATCCGACAATTGACCGAAAAACAGCGCGCCGACCATCATGCCCAGCAGCGCGCAGCTACCCAACAGACCGGCCTGCAACGCAGTGAGGCCCCAATCCTTCATCAGGGCGGGCAGCACCACGCCGTAGATGACCAGATCGTAACCGTCGAAAATTATGATGAGCGCACCCCAGAACAGCAGGCGTGCGTGAAAGGCATTGAATCGGGCCCCGTCGAGCAGGGTGGCTACGTCGATAGTTCGCATGGCATGGCTCTTCTTGTAATTGTTATTTGAGCCGGGGTGTCGCCTGGGCGCACCCCGGTTTGAGCGCAGACGATCAGGATGCGTCTGACGGCATCCCCCAGCCCAGACGCGCGCGCGCCTCGACCACATCGGTTTCCGGGTCGTGGTTCCACAACCAGTTGAAACGGCTTTCCAGCTTGGCCGCCAGGGCCTGCTCATCAGCGCCGATCTCGGGGTCGCGCATCTCGTACAGCTCGCCTGCCTGCCAGGAGGTGCGTTGTACCTTGCACGCTCGCGGACGGCGCAGTTCGTCGTAGGTGGTGAGCACGGCGGGGAGGTTGTCGGCGGTCAGCCGCGAGTCGCCCAACAGGCGTGCCAAGAAGTAAGCATCTTCCAGGCCCTGGCCGGCACCGGCACCCTGGTGCGGCAGCATGGCGTGGGCGGCGTCGCCGATCAGCACCACGCGGTTGTGCACGTAGCCCGGCAACTCGGCCAGGTCATGCAATGCCCAGTAGGTCGGCTCGGGAATGCACTCGAGTAGCGTGCGGGCAGCCTCACCCCACTCGGCGAAGTCTTCGAGCATCTGCGCCTGGGTGGTCTTGCGCACCCACGGGGCGTCGGCCGGCCATTGCGGGGTGGCGCTGGAGCGGTCGGAAAGGAACGCCACCACGTTGATAATGCGACCCTGTTTCACCGGAAAGGTCAGGATGTGCCCGTCCTTGACCAAGTACATCTGCGGCACGTCCACCAGATGAGTATTGATGCCCTTGGCGCGGTAGGCGGCACGCAGGGTGTCGCTGTCGATCATGCCGCGATAGGCGCAGGTGCCGGTGAAGCGCGGCTCGGCCGGTTCAGCGTTGATACCTTCGAGTACGTGAGCGCGCAGCGCCGATTTGATGCCGTCTGCGGCAATCAGCAGGTCGCAACGGTAGTCGGTACCGTCGGCGAACGTGACACGGGCCTCGTTGCCGTTCTGCTCAACACCCACGGCGCGTTTATTGAACTGCGCGATACCCGCAGGCAGGTGCGTGGTCAGCACATCGAGGAAGTCGGCGCGGTGCACCGTAGACTGGCCCATGCCCGGCATTACGGTGGTCGCCAGGTACTTGGATTCGCCGGTGCCGTGGCGCCATTCGAACCAAACGTCTTCCCAGGGGGCAGGGGTGCGGTCTTCGACTTTGCGGTAGGCGTCGCCGATACCGAGGCCGTTGAGAGCACGCACCGAGTTAGCGCCGAACGCGACACCGGCACCCACTTCACCGAAGGCCGGTGCAGCTTCAAACAGCTGCACCTCGACGTCACTGTTGCGGCAGAGATCAAGGGCCAGGGCGACGCCGGAAATGCCGCCGCCGACGATACCTATACGCAGGGATTGCTTGGAGCTGTTGTTATTCATTGGGATACCCATGACGGAAATTCTTGTTGTGGGAACCATCATGAGTAACGCAGTGACATTGATAAATGCACTGACCCGTATAAGATCTATCACCAGTCTGAATATTACTTTTGCGGACCTGCCCAGCCCCGATTTAGAGCGTAACCATGGAACTGCATGACCTGGATTTGAACCTGCTGGTGGTTTTCAACCAGCTGTTGCTCGACCGTCGCGTCTCGACTGCGGCGGAAAACCTCGGGCTTACGCAGCCGGCGGTAAGCAATGCGCTCAAGCGCCTGCGGGCGGCGCTGGGGGATGACCTGTTTGTGCGTACTTATCACGGCATGCAGCCCACACCGTACGCCGAGCAACTGGCCGAGCCGGTGTTGCAGGCCATGGACACGCTGCGCGATGCCTTGAGTCGGGCCAACACCTTCGACCCCCTAAGCAGCGCGCGGACATTCACCGTGGCGATGACCGATATCGGGGAGATCTACCTGATACCCCGGTTGATGGATGCCCTGGCGCGCCTGGCCCCCGGTTGCAAGATCAGCACCGTTCGCGACAATGCGATGAGCCTCAACGAAGACTTGCAGAATGGTACTGTGGACGTTGCAATCGGCCTGATCCCGCAATTGCGCGCAGGCTTCTTCCAGCGTCGTTTGATGCGCCAGCACTATGTGTGCCTTTGCCGCAAGGATCACCCCGCAACCAGGGAACCGCTGACCCTGGAGCGGTTTTGTGCCTACGGTCACGTGCGGGTCGTTGCGGCCAACACCGGCCACGGCGAAGCGGATACACTGATGATGCGCTTGGGCATCGAGCGTTCGATTCGCCTGGAAGTGCCGCACTTCGCCGCCATCGGCCACATCCTCAAACACACCGATCTGGTGGCCACGGTGCCGGAGCGTTATGCCACGGTGAACCTCGAACACTTCGGCCTGACGGCGCTGCCGCACCCGGTGGACATTCCCGAGTTCACCATCAACATGCTGTGGCATGCGCGGTACCACCGCGACCCGGCCAACCGCTGGTTGCGTCAACTGATGTTCGAGCTGTTTTCCGAGGCCTAACGGTCGACCCGCTCTCAGTCTGCAAGGGACTCGCGCAGGGCGGCCGCCAACATCTCGCGAAACCATTTGTTCTGCGGATCGCGGTGAAAGCGGTCATGCCAGTAGAGCGCGATGTCGAATTCCGGCAGCACCAGGGGCAGGGGTTTGAGTAGCAGGGGAAAGAATCTCGACAGGGTCTTGCCCAGCACGTTGGGCACTACCCACAGCATGTCCGACTCCAGCAACAGGTGCGGGGCCGAGAGATATTGGGGAATGCGCACACCGATGTTGTGGCGCGCGCCGGCTTCGATCAGCGCGCGCTCGAGCAGCACGTGCCCGGTGCCGCCGGTTTCCACCAGCAAGTGTTGCTGCGCCAAGAAGCGCTCTAGGGTCAACTCTGCGTCGGCCAACGGGTGGCCCCGGCGCAGCGCACAGACGTAATGCTGCGAAGACACGATAGTCCGGTGGATGTCCGTCTTCAGAGTCGGCAGGTAACCAATCGCCAGGTCAATGCGACCCGTGGACAGTCCGATCAAGGTCTCTTCGACACTGCTGGCGACGGTATTGATGCGGCTCATAGGCGCCTGGGTTTGCAGCATCTTCAGAATCGTCGGCAGGCACACGGCCTCGCCGATGTCTCGTGTGCGCACGGTGAATACTTTGCGGCAGTGCTGCGGGGAAAACTCAAGGGCGCGGCTCTGTGCCTCGCGCACCAGGTCCAGGGCTTCGAGAAGCGTCGGTGCGATTTGCACGGCGAACGGCGTGGGTTCCATGCGCCGGCCTACTACAGTGAACAGACGGTCGCCGTACTCCTGGCGCAAGCGTTTTAGCGAACTGCTGACCGCACCCTGGGTGACCCCCAGATTATCGGCTGCGATGGACACAGAGTGGTCACGCCACAGTGCCTCGAACGCAAACAGCAGGTTCAAATCCTTCATCGCAGCGCCTCGTATCACTCTCATTACTAGTTATAAATAACTCAGGCTATTTGTTCTCGATCAAAGCCGCGCCTAAGTTAGCAGCCAATGACGCGTTGCGGTGTACAACCGCAACAATAACAACAAGAGAAGCCTAAAATGAGCGCTATCACTATCGGAATGGTGGGTATCGGCCAACTCGGCCTGCCCATCGCAAGTAACCTGCTCGCTGCCGGATATCGAGTGGTTGGTTACCGTCGCCGTGACCGTGAACCCTTTGTGCAATTGGGTGGTATTGCCCTCAACAGTCCTGCCGAAGTCGCCGCCGAGTCGGACTTCATCCTCACCTGCTTGCCGAGCGAAGCGTCCCAGATCGAAATCATGGAGGGGCCTGACGGACTGCTCGGTGCCTTGCGCCCGGATCACACTCTGATCGAGATGGGCACCTATGAGCGCGACTTCAAAGTGCAGATGGCCGAGCGCATTCAAGGCAAGGGCGCCCGCGTGCTGGAAGCGGAAGTCAGCGGTTCTCCACCCCTGGTGCTCGCCCGCAAGGCGTCGCTGTTCCTGGGAGGTGACGAGCAACTGATCGAGCACTGCCAACCGGTGCTCAGTGCCATCGCGGACATCCAGTTCAGGATCGGCGAGTTCGGCAGTGCCGTGGCAATGAAGCTGATCGCCAACTACCTGCTGACCATCCACACGCTCGCCGCCGCTGAGGCCATGAACCTGGGCGTACGCGCCGGCTTCAGCGCCGAAAAAGTGGTCGAAGTGATCCGCCAGAGCGCGGGCAGTTCGACCATGTTCATGGTGCGTGCCCCAATGATGGCCAGCCGCACCTTCCAGCCAGCGCCAGGCCCGATCGTGACGCTGGAAAAATACCTGCACATGGCCGGTGACCTGTCCGCGGACCTGGGCTGTGCATCGCCGCTGTTCAGTGCAGCCCAATCCTACTTCAACCGTGCGCTGGACTTGGGCATGGGTGAAGAAGATATCTCCGCCGTGATCAAGCTGATCGAAGCCGATTCCCGTGTACGTCCCCAACAAGAGTGAACGACATGCTTATTGAACAACGCACCTACCAACTCAAGCCTGGCACCCTGAATGAATTCCTTCGTGTGTACCAGGCCGAAGGCCTGAAAATCCAGAGTGAAGCGCTGGGTAACCTCATTGCCTACCTCAAGCCTGAAACCGGTGACGTAAACAGGGTCATCCACATCTGGGGCTTTTCCAGCTATGAGGACCGCGCTCAACGGCGCGCCGCTCTGTCGGGCAATCCGAAATGGCACGAATTCCTCGGCAAGGCAGGGCACATGGTGACGGCGCAGCAGGTCGAGTTGCTGACCGGCGCACCGTTTTCCCCGATTCAGTAAAGGAGATACCGTCATGATCCGTTTTCTTCATCACGTAGGTTTGTCTGTTCCGGATCTGGAAGTAGGGCGTGCGTTCTATGAGGCCTTCGGCCTGGAAGCGCGCGTATCGGGCGAGCATCTGGTGCTGCGATGCAAAGGTCGCGGCCAGGATCAGATTCGCTTGATGCCCGGCAGCCCTAAGCATTTGAGTTACGTCGCCTATGGCACCGATGCCGCCGGCATGAAACAGGTGCGCAAAAACCTTAAGAGCCATAACGTTACCCTTGAAGATGCGCCGTTCAATATCGATTCAAAGGGCATCTGGTTCCGTGATCCGAGCAACGACTGGGTCCACATCTGTGAAGGCGTAGAAGCTCCTGCGGCGCCACGGCCTACCCCGGAAGTGAACACCCATGGCCGTTATCGCCGGATCGGTCAGCGTGCCTGCGACCTGACCTCGTCGTCGCGCATCGCTACACCGCTGCGCCTGGGCCACCTAATCAAGTTCAGTCCGGACGTGGACAAGTCCATCGCGTTCTATACCCAGGTGCTTGGCATGAAGGTGTCCGATCGCGCCGGCGATATCCTCGGTTTCCTGCGTTTCGGTTGTGGTGGCGATCACCACGCGCTGGGCCTGGCCAAGAGTTCCCACAGCGGCCTGCACCACCTGAGTTTCGAAGTGATGGACATCGACGAAATCGAGATGGGTGCCCAGAGCCTGATGGCCAAGGGTTACATCAGCGCTTTCGGCCTGGGTCGCCATGTTGGCGGCTCCAACTACTTCCACTACATCCGCGATCCGTGGAATAGCCTGGTGGAGTACTTCTGGGATATCGACGTGATCCCCGAAGATGACAGCGACTGGGTCGTGTTGAATGCTGCGGGCCCGCATGAGCTGGCCGCTGTGTGGGCTGTCGGTCCACCCAAGGAAGACTTCGCCCACAACTACGAAGTGCCTGATGGTGCTGAGCAAGGCCCGTCCATGGCTCTGAATGAGGCGCTCGCCCATGGCTGACACGACTCCGGAGCAAGCGTTGCTTGCCGGCATGCTGAACAAACCCCTGTTCGTGGCTTTTCGTACGCCCAAGGACTTGACACGCATGTCGGAGTTGTTGGGGGCCCACCTGCAGTGGGCCATCGCCGCGCAGAATCGTGGCGAGCTGTTTGCTTCCGGGCCGTTTGTCTCCGAGCAGTACGCGCCGGGGCAACTGGGCGGCATGACCATTCTGCGGGCTGCGGACCAGGCTGAGGCTGAACGGCTGGTCCAGGCCGACCCGTTCATTGCCAACGGTGTGTTCGGTGCGGAGGTACGCAAGTGGATGCTCATGGAAGGCGGCATCACCGTACACATGACCTTCTCGGATAAACGCGGTTCGCTTCTTTAAGGTGACTTATGAAATATCAACTTTTCGCCTATCAGTCCGACGCTGTCGTTCCTGCGACAGGGCTGTTGGTCGGTGAGCGGGCCTACGACTTGGGCCGGGCGGCAAAGTCGGCTTCGGTTGATCTGCAGGTGATCGCGATCGATGGTTTGCTGGAGGACTGGGCAGGCGCCAACGAGCAGCTTCAGATTCTTGCTGACAGCATTGCGGCCAACCCGAGTAATTTTGATGCTCATCTACTCGACTTGCAGGCACTGGAACTAGCGTCACCCTTGCAGCGGCCGGGCACTATCTACGCGGCCGGTGCCAACTACCGCGATCACGTGGCAGCCATGGCCTTGGCCTTCAATATGAACCTGTCCCTCGATCCGCGCGCCGATGGCATTGCACCTTGGCATTTCATCAAGGCCGGCCGTGGCAGTCTGGCGGCGCACAAACAGATCGTCGAGATGCCTGAGGGCACCAAGAAACTCGACTGGGAAGCCGAACTGGCGGTGGTGATTGGACGCCGCGCGTATCGTGTCAGTGCTGACAAAGCGCTCGATTATGTCGCCGGCTACACCTGCGCCAATGACCTTTCGGCTAGGGACAGCCTGGTGCGTGACGCGGTCGATGCCAGTTCGCCGTTCCGCTTTGACTGGATCGGTCACAAGGTTTTCAATGGCGCGTGTCCGCTGGGGCCTTACCTAACACCGGCACAGTTCGTCGCAGACCCGGAAAACCTCGACATCAAATTGTGGCGTAACGGCACGATCGAGCAGGACTCCAACACCTCCAACCACCTGTATGGCATTGCTGATCAGATCGAATACCTGAGCCAACGCGTCGAACTGTTTCCAGGTGATGTCATCCTGACCGGCACGCCGGCCGGTGTGGGCATGGAGAAGGGCGTGTTCCTAGCCCGGGGCGACGTGCTGAAAGTCTGGATCGATGGTCTGGGAGAGTTGGAAACGATTATCGCCTGATATCAGTGCGAACTGCCGATCGCTATTGATCGGCAGGTTTTATGCCACAAGGTTGCACACTTTTTAAATAGCGAGACTATTTATTAAGTCGATGCCAACATGTCTGTAGCTCCAAATATCAGTAGTTCCCAAATCAGGGAAGGGTTTGGTGCTGCCTGCAAATGGCAAGTAAGCAAGAAACGACCGCTATAAAAAATACAACAAGGTATATAAAAATGAAGCCTGTAGTCCGATTCTCCAACACTGAGTCCAAGTACTTTGCCGCCTTGCTGTTGGCCGGCGTAGTACTTCCTTCTAGCGCCCAAGCGACGGAAGGCGGTGGAAGTGTTTATCCGGTTGGCGTCAATACCGTAGCCTCCGGAAGGTTGCCACCGCCGGGCCTGACGTCGTTCTGGTATCTTAGTGATTATGTTGCCAACTCGACCAAAGACAGCGATGGTCACGACAAAGCCGGCATCCATAATTTCGATCTGAACGTGCAGGCCATTTCTCTGCGTCTGGACTATGTCTATACGGATTTCACTTTGTTGGGCGCCAAGGTTGAGACCCGCATGGCATTGCCGCTGGTCAAGGGCGAAATCAGTTTCGACGTGGACACTCCGCGCGGCCGGGTGCACAAGACCGAGCATCAGGACGGCATGGGCGATCTGACGCTGGTTCCGCTAATCCTGAGTTGGAGTACTCCACGGTTCCACCAACTGCTAGGTCTGGATATCGTCGCGCCGATCGGTTCCTACGACGAAGATCGGCTCTTCAACCCGGGTCGAAATACCTGGTCTTACGGGCCGTGGTATTCGTTTACCGCTTATCCAATAGACAACTTGGAAATAAGTTCCAAGATGGTCTATTTCGTTAACACCAAGAACGATGCAACCAACTATAAATCCGGTGACGAATTTAACGCCGACTACAACATTGGTTATAACGTCACCAAGGAATGGCAAGTAGGTGTCAACGGCTACATCTACAAGCAAATCACCGATGATGAACAAAATGGTGAAACCTATCTGGACGGAAACAAGGGGCAAGTATTTGCCATTGGTCCGGCCGTTAAATATCAAACGCCGCAATGGGGTTTCGCCATGAAGTGGCAGCATGAAATGAAAGTGGAAAACCGGTCCGAAGGTGATCGTTTCTGGGTGCAGGCGGTCTTTCGCTTCTGAAGCTGCGCTGTTTCACAGTTGAGTTGGGCTCGGGAAAGGAATCACGGGCTCGGCAATCTCGACATCTTCGACCAAAGCCACGAAATGAATCTTTCACTGCGAAGCAAATGCCTGCTGATCTGCATTGTGCCTGTCGTCGTTTTGGCGAGCTTGCTCGCCAGCCTGTCCATTATTTTTTTGCAGCGGACCACTGACGCGCGGGTCCGTCGCCACAAAACGGTGTCGAAAAAATGATCCACTCCATCCGTAGCAAACTCGTGTTGTTGTGTATCGTCCCTGTCGTACTCCTTGCCAGCATCATCACCGCGGTATCCATCGTACTGTTGCAGCAGGTTACGGATGAACAGGTGCTTCATACCCGTGAAGTCCTGATCAACGAGCGCAAAGTTGCACTCGAGCAAGCCATGCAGGTCGCGCAAAGTGCCATTGCGCCGATCTACGCGGCTTCGGCGCAGGGTGACCTGGCAGCACGGGACAAGGCCGTGGCGATACTTAAGCAGCTGCACTACGGTATCGATGGCATTTTTTTCGGTTATGACAGCCAGAGCACCCGCGTGTTCTGGGCAGACAAGGACCTGAAAATCGGTGAGAGCTTCAGGAATCTGCGTGACGCCGACGGTGTCTACGCCATCAACGAACTGATCCGGAAAGCCAAGGAAGGTAGCCACTACCAGAATTACAAAATCCCGATGCCTGACAGCGGTCGCATAGTCACGAAAATCGGATACGCCGTGTACCTGGAAAAGTGGGACCTGATCATTGGCTCCGGCCTGAGCCTGGATGACGTCGAACCCAAACTTGCCGACACAACTGTGCGGATCAAAACCCTCAGCGAGCAATTCATCACCGTCATGCTCGGCCTTACCGTGGTGTTGGCCGTCAGCCTGGCGTTCTTTGCGTTGTGGATGGTTCGACGCTTGCTGTCACCGCTTAAATTGCTCAGGACCCAAATGGAACAGGTGGCTGCCGGCGATGGCGACCTGACCCGTCGACTGCAGGTCCTTCGCAACGACGAGGCGGGGCAACTGGCGGGCTCTTTCAACCGTTTTGTGGACAAAGTCCATGGCCTGATCCGGCAAATCACCCACATGTCACGGGAACTCAATGTGTTGATCACCGATGTCGCCGAACAAGCCAGCCGATCGGAAAAAGCCATGAACATGCAACGCCAGGAAACCGAACAAGTGGCCGCAGCGATCAACCAAATGTCCGCCACCGCATTGCAAGTGGCGCGTAGCGCGCAAGAAGCCGCCGAAGCGGCGAGTCAGGCGGAAGGCGAAGGCGCTTCGGCCAGCCGTGTGGTGGATGCCAGCGTGGACAATATCTACACCCTGGTTGGCAATCTGAAAATCAGTGGCGAATCCCTGGACCACCTGCAACACGATGTTGGATCGATCGTCGGCGTACTCGGGGTCATTCGCTCCATTGCCGAACAGACCAACTTGCTGGCGCTCAATGCCGCCATCGAAGCCGCCCGCGCCGGTGAGGCGGGGCGCGGGTTCGCGGTAGTAGCCGATGAAGTGCGCGCCCTGGCCGGTCGCACGCAAACCAGCACCCAGGAAATTCAGGCCATGATCGATCGGCTCAAGCGAGGCACGATCGACACCGTCAACGCCATGAAGCAATCCAGTGACGCCGGCAGCCGCACCAGCGAGCAGGCTGCGCATGCCACCGCGTCGTTGCGCGTCATCGCGACCCAGATCGAAACCATCAACACCATGAACACGCAGATCGCCAGCGCGGCCGATGAGCAGACCATGGTCTCCGAAGACATCAATCGCAGCATCCAGCAGATCGCACAGGCAGTCGAAACGGTCGCTCAGGAAACGCAACACGGCGCTCAGACTGCGCGGGACCTGGCGAGTTTAAGTGAGAGCCTGAACCTGGCGGTCAAACAGTTCCGGGTATGATCCCGGTAGTGATCGTACTGGGCATGCACTCAGGAACGTAACGAGCTGCGCCCTCTCGGCAAGTGCCATTCGATGGTACTTGCCGAGAGGGCGCAGCTCGAGGGGCGATGGTTTACGGCTGAACGTCTATCAACACTTTGCCCTTGACTGCACGGGTCTCCAACGCCCCATGCGCCTGCGCGATTTGCTCCAGCGGTACCGTCAAACCGATCGTAGGTTTGTACGCGCCTTGGGCAATACACGATGTCACATCTCCAATTGCACGACGCTTGGCTTCATCGGGAATGTTATAGACCAGTACAAAGCGCAACACGGAGCAGTTGCCCATGGATTTCATGACGGGAATGGATAATTCTGCATCTGGTGTAGTTACCGCGTAAACACTAATGGTGCCGCCCCTGGCCAGACAGTCCATGTCGATTTTCAGGTTGGCGATTGGGTCAACCTCGATGATACGGTCGACGCCTTTGCCATGGGTCGCTGCTTTGATTGCCACACTGACATCCTCCTCGCGCATGTTGATGATCAGGTCTGCTCCCGAGGCTTTTGCCGTTTCTACATCTCTGGCATGGCGAATTGTGGTTGCTACCCACGCGCCAGTCCACTTCGCCAACTGAATCGCCGCTTCGCCCACTACGCCTGCGCCACCCTGAACCAATACTCTTTTGCCAGTGAGTTCGCCATCGGCGAACAGGCAATAGTGAGCAGTGAGCGCAGCAATGCCGAGGCTCGCGCCGGTTTCGAAAGAGACGTCATCGGCCAGACGAACGACGTTGCCTGCGGGCAGCACCACGAACTCGGCGGCGGTACCGAATGCGCGGCCCGATTGAGCTTCGAACATCCATACCCGTTCGCCGATTCTGGATTCGCAAATTCCTTGTCCCACCGAGTCGATGACACCAGCGCCATCCTGATGAGGAATGATGCGTTTGAAAGGCATGGCACCTTTGAAGCCGCTCCGGCCCTTGATGTCGCTAGGGTTCACGCCGGACATGGCCACTTTGACCCTGACTTCTCCAGGGCCGGGAGCCGGCGTCGGAACATCACCGACTTTCAGTACTTCGACCGCAGTTCCCAGTTGATCGTAATATGCAGCTTTCATACAAAGTGTCCTTGAGTAGTAATAATGCGAACACCTTATTGGTCACTGACTCAGGTTATTTCACAAGTAGGCACATCACTGATATATAGGGAAAAAATGTATACCAACGGGACCGTAAATGACTGAGAGAACAGCCTATCGTTGTGGCGTAAAAGTGATGCTCGAGGTAACAGGAGGGAAGTGGAAGCCGCTGGTGTTGTACCACTTGCTCAGCGGTACGAAGCGCTTTGGCGAGTTGAAAGGCCTCATTGGCGAGGGGATTACGCAACGCTCGCTGACTCTGCAACTTCGCGAACTGGAAGCCCACGGGGTTCTCGCGCGA
This sequence comes from Pseudomonas sp. S2_H10, assembly GCF_054668285.1. NCBI lineage: Bacteria > Pseudomonadati > Pseudomonadota > Gammaproteobacteria > Pseudomonadales > Pseudomonadaceae > Pseudomonas > Pseudomonas sp. S2_H10. The sequence goes on along the minus strand of NZ_CP162754.1, from coordinate 282,841 downwards.
AAGGTGTACGCCCAGGTGCCTCCCCGGGTGGAATACACACTGACTGATCTGGGGCTTACGCTGGGGCCGGTCATGCTGGCGATGAAGGAGTGGGGTGTTGCGTTTCAGGCGCATGTGGGCATTTTTCCGCCTGATACGGTGTTGAGTTTTGACGACTGAAAGCACAAAGCAGTGTCGCGGACTGGTCCACGCAATCCTCAAGGCAGCCAAAGAAAGGCCCGCGTAAAGCGGGCCTCCTGCAGGTAATCGCCAGTGATCGAAACACGCAGGCTGGCGTAGATTGATGAATTGACTATTACAGGCCCAACTCGCTAAGGCCGGGATGATCGTCAGGGCGGCGTCCCAGCGGCCAGCGGAACTTGCGCTCCGATTCCTTGATGGGCATGTCGTTGATACAGGCAAAACGGTGCGCCATCAGACCGTTTTCAGCGAACTCCCAATTCTCGTTACCGTAGGAGCGGAACCAGTTTCCTGAGTCATCATGCCATTCATACGCATAGCGAACGGCGATACGATTATCCGTGAAAGCCCACAGTTCCTTGATCAGTCGGTAGTCCAACTCTTTGTTCCATTTACGCGTCAGGAATGCTGCTGCTTCGGCCCGGTTGGTTGCGAAGTCGACACGATTTCGCCACTTCGTGTCGGGTGTATAAGCCAGCGATACTTTCTGCGCATCACGGGTGTTCCAGCCATCTTCGGCAAGACGGACCTTGAGCAGAGCGGTTTCACGAGTAAAGGGAGGGAGAGGGGGGCGGGTTTCAGAATCAGCCATGCTTAAAACTCCAGTGGGTGAATAACGGAGAGCATTTTCATTAACTTCAAGCGAGTGTAGGCGAGGATATACTCGCATACATTATTTTTTAAGTTGCCGAATTTTGATGTTCGCGCTGATGGCAATACTGGTGCAGGGTTATTTAATGTATTTTCAATAGTTATAGATATGTATGGCTGTCGTTAATAGATATCGATAATTCGAGTTGTTGATTGCTCTTTTCCAGAGTGCAACTCATCCGCCGTGTCGAGTTGTAGCAAACGCTATCGCATTGTTGCGATCAGTGACCTGGTGTCAAGGGTGAGTGGACGTACCTTGCTAATACAGCGCCCCTTGCAAATGCCCGATCGCCTCTTCAACAAACTTGCTGACTGCCAAGGGGATTTGATTGCGGCTGGGGAAGACGATGAATAAATCATTGGTTTGCTGGCCGTAGTCACACAGCACCTCCGCCAGACTGCCACTGCCCAGGCTTGCACGCAGAATGGGGTCCGGCAAAAAGCAGATGCCCAATCCGGCTACGGCTGCTTTCAATTGCGCCTGGGCGCTGCTCGCGCTGAATCGGCCGGTCACGCTCAACTGTGTGGCGCCGTGGGGGCCGACAAGGTGCCAGGTGGCTTGACCCGACGGGTGCGCCGGAAAAATGCAGTTGTGTTCGCTTAACGACTGAATATCCTTTGGCACACCATAAGCTTCGAGGTATCGCGGGCTGGCTGCGAGTATTCGGCGACCGGTGTTTATTTTGCGCGCGACCAGGCTCGAATCGGACATGACGCCGGACCGGAACGCGATGTCGATACCTTCGGCAATCAGATCCACCCGCTGGTCACTCAAGACAAAATCCAGGCTGACCTTGGGGTAACGGGCCAGGAAATCCGCGACGAAATCCATCTGGAATACTTCAAAAAAATCAGCCGGCGCCGCGATCCGCAGCCTGCCGACCGGTTCCCGAACCCCACCGATGAGTTGACGGCTGAGCTCGAACAACTCGTTTATCTGGCTGGCGCTTTGCCTATAGAGCGATTTTCCAGCGTCGGTCAGTACCAGCTTGCGGGTGGACCGATGCAGCAGTCGCACGCCCATGGATTCTTCCAGCTGCTTCATGCGCCGGCTCAGCGTGTTGGCGGATGCGCCGGTGCGACGGGCCGCATCGGCAAAGCTACCGGCGTCGACGATCTGAATGAAAATGGCGACGTCGTTCAAGTCGAACATTCGATTAGGCCAGATATGGATGAGTGAAACTCTACTCTAGCCGCTAATCAAACGAATACCGACTGTCTATGATGAATTCACGTTACAGGTCACCGCAGATTGACTCCGGCGCTTGTGGGTACTCACATCATCAGAGGACATCGCATGAACCTCACCGCCCTTCGCAACACTGGCCATACTCGTCAAATCAGCCACCGCAACTCCGGAAGTAGCCACGGCCCCATCGTCCGGCTGATGAGCCCCTCGGATTTCGGTCAGTTGCTCAAGCCGTTCGTGTTCCTGGACCTGTTCGATGCGCCCAGTTCATTTCTGGGGCAGATGCCCGTGCATCCGCATTCGGGCATCGCGACAGTCACCGTGATCACTGAAGGCAACATGCACTTCGATGATCCGGACGCCGGCAGCGGAACCATTGGTTACGGAGGCGTTGAATGGCTGCGAGCGGGGGCAGGGGTCTGGCATGGCAAGGAACTGTCCAGTGGCACATCCGCGCGAGTACAGGGTTTTCAGCTGTGGCTTGCCCTACCTGCTGAGCTGGAGAGCGCTCCGGTCGACAGTCAGTATCTGGAGGCGAGTGCAACGCCCCAGGTCGGTCCTGCTCGAGTCATCGTCGGACGCTACGAAGGCGTGCAAAGCCCCATCCGAGCGCCTGCAGGCGTGAACTATTTGCTGGTGACAATACCTGCCGGCGAGTCTTGGACCTACACACCGCCCAAAGGACACCGCACGTTGTGGCTATGCGTCAGCCGAGGTGCTGTTCACACGCCAGATAAGATCGAATCCGGGGAAATGGTGGTCTTCCAGCCAGGTCATCAGGCGTTAACGCTGGAAGCCGGGAACAGGGGCGCCGTATTCGTCCTGGGGTCGGCCTTTCCTCACCCGTACGATCTCAAGCTTGGCTACTACTCGGTGCATACCAACGACGAAGCCTTACGCGCCGGTGAGGCGAAAATCGCCGAGATTGCCAATCGGATGCGTCAGCAAAAAACGGCTCGCCAGGCTTCGGCCTCCATTCCCGTTTTCAAGTAGCGTTTTGCGCAGTAGATCCATCACCCATAACGGGCAATGTTGCTCGTCCATAGCGATTCAGGAGAAAGCACGATGGCAAAGGTACTGGTTCTTTATTATTCGATGTACGGCCATATCGAGGCCATGGCTCACGCTGTCGCCGAAGGCGCCCGCAAGGTGGCCGGGGTGGAAGTGACCGTCAAGCGCGTCCCGGAAACCATGGACCCGCAAGCGTTCAAGGCCGCTCACGGCAAGACCGAGCAACAGGCGGCCGTTGCCTCGCCGAGCGAGTTGGGCGATTACGACGCGATCATCTTCGGCACGCCCACACGCTTCGGCAACATGGCCGGGCAGATGCGTACGTTCCTGGATCAGACCGGCGGCCTTTGGGCCAAAGGCGCGCTGGTGGGCAAGGTGACCAGCGTGTTCACCTCCACTGGCACCGGTGGCGGTCAGGAGACTACCATTACCTCCACCTGGAACACCCTGGCGCACCACGGCATGGTGATCGTGCCCATCGGCTACGGCGACCCGGCGCTGTTCGATATTTCCCAGACGCGCGGCGGCTCACCGTACGGCGCGGCCACCATCGCCGGCGGTGACGGCTCGCGCCAGCCGGATGCCAAGGAACTGGGCATCGCACGGTACCAAGGTGAGTACGTGACGAAGATTGCCGCGAAACTCGCCGCGTCCTGAATGTAGTGAAACTCACACCGGCCTGAACGCCTTTCTGTAGGAGCGTGCTCGCTCCTACAGTCAGGCAACGTGGAGCAGATCGATCAGTTGGCCGACCATCTGCGCTACCTCCTGTCCCGGTCCGAAGCAGGCCTTGACCCCCCGTTGCAGCAACAGTCGTACATCGGCCTGCGGAATAATGCCGCCGACGACCAGCGGAACGTCAATCCTTCGTTGATTCAACAAACCCAACAGTTCAGTCAGCAGTTCCGTGTGCGCTCCGGCCAGGCTTGAAACGCCGATCAGATCTGGTAAATCGGCATCGTCCAAGACGTCCAGCACCTGCGCCGGCGTTTGAAACAGCGGCAACAGGCGCACCTCGAAACCGGCATCGGCCAGCGCTGCAGCCATCAAGCGAATCCCGCGGTCATGCCCGTCCTGGCCCAGTTTAGACAGCAGGATCCTGGGCCGGCGACCACTCTGGGCGACAAAGGTCGACAGGCGCTGCGCAACGATCGCCCAATCGGGCTGCTGACTCATAGACGGTCCATAGTGCCCCACACTGAAATCCAGCCCTTGCCTGAACCGAGGCCAGACCTTTTCCAGTGCCTGGGTGCACTCACCAAGTGTCGCCCGCGCGCTGATGGCCGCCACGGTATTCTCCAGCAGATTCCCCTGGCCCGAGCGTGCGCACTCGGTGATCGAATGCAGCTGCGCCTCAACCCGAGCGTTGTCGCGCTTGAGTCGCAGGCGGTTGAGGCGTTGGCCCTGGCGGGCGCGCAGTGCCTGACTGTCCACGGGCGTCACCGGCTCCTGCGCGGGTTCATTTGCAGCGACACGCCGTGCAATCCCGCTATCGAGACGTGCCTGGGTAGCCATGGCCTGATGGTGAATGGCCCGGTTGATCGCGCCGGACTCAATCGCCTGGAACACACCACCCAGGGCATCGATCTCGGCCATTTGCAGACGCGCCTGTTGCGCCAGCTGCGCCGTCAAGGCTTCCATCATGTAAGACCCCGCCCACGGGTCGACCACGTCGCACAGGCCGGTTTCCTGTTGAAGGATGTGCTGGGTATTGCTCGCCAGTCTCGACGAGGCCTCACTGGGCAGCGTCAGGGCTTCATCCCAGGCATTGGTGTGCAGCGACTGGGTGCCGCCGAAGACCGCGGCCATGGCCTGGACGGTGGTGCGCACGACATTGTTCAGCGGGTCCTGAGCGCTAAGGGACCAGCCGGAGGTCTGGCAATGCATGCGCAGCGCCTGGCCTTTATCGAGGGTGACTCCAAGGTCCCGGGTAATTTCCCACCACAACAGGCGTGCCGCACGACACTTGGCGACTTCACTGAAAAAGTCGCTGCCGATGCCGAAAAAGAAACTGATGCGTTCGCAGAATCGCTGCACGTCCAGGCCGTTGTTTTGCACTTGCTCGGCGTAAGTCCTTGCGTTGATCAGGGTCAGTGCCAGCTCCAGCACGGTGTCGGCCCCGGCCTCTTGAAAGTGATAACCGGACACCGAAATCGGATTAAACCGAGGTACGTGCGCATTCAAGTAGCTGATCACATCAAGAGTGATCTGCATTGAAGGTTTCGGCGCAAAAATGTAGGTGTTGCGAACCATGAACTCTTTGAGAATGTCGTTCTGGATCGTGCCACTGAGCCGTTCCGGCGCGACGCCGGATTCCTGAGCGGCAACGATGAAGGCCGCCAGCACTGGCAGTACCGCGCCGTTCATGGTCAATGACACCGAGACCTGGTCCAGGGCGATGCCGTCCAGCAACTCGATCATGTCCTCAACACTGTCGATGGCCACGCCTGCCTTGCCGACGTCGGCTTGCCAGTGTGGATCGCTGGAGTCGTAGCCGCGATGGGTCGGCAGATCGAAGGCGAGCGACAGGCCGGTGGCGCCTTCGGCCAGGCGCTGGCGCAGGCGCTGATTGCTCGCCTCGGCGCCGGCGAACCCGGTGTATTGACGCACGGTCCAGGGCTTTTGCAGGTACATGCTGGCGTAGGGGCCACGCACAAAGGGTGCCTTGCCGGGCAGGCTGTGCAGGTGCTCAAGACCTTCGACGTCACTGCTCTGGTACAACCTCTTGAGTCGCAGACCTTCGGGTCGCCAAAGGGGAGAATGGCTCATCGGCTGCAGTCCGAAAGATGGTGTTTGCGGGTGAACACATCGGCCAGCTTGAACCCGTCGCTACGCCGAAATACCTCGCACCAGTGAAGCTCGCGATGGCTTGGCGATGTCGTGTGCAAAAGCAGTTGCACGCTGTCACCGATATTGAGGTTGCCGTAGAAATGCAGCTCGCGTTGGCGGACATGACCTGGGCGGCGCAACCCTAGCAGGGCCCATTCGGCACGCTCGACCATGGCCTGGAAGTTGGCGAAGTACAGCAGGTCGGCACCGTTGAAATCGATGTCGGGGCAGGGCGTGAAATCGAATGCCTGCGCCGCGGTTGCCTGGCGATCGATACCGTAATGACTGTGCCAATTCCCGCTGCGTATCCGACGGTTGTCGACATGCAGCACTTGCAGTGCCTGCGGCAGCTCGGTCACTGCTGCCGTCGAGCCCCTGAGGCAAGCCTTGCTGACACTGCGATTGTCCCCCGGTACATGCCGGCTGATGAAGGTCGACAGTAGCGCCAGTTGCCCCACGACGCGATCGCCCAGCCAGACTTCATGTTCGCTGAAATGCCGGGCCTGGCCGCCGCGACCGATCCGGGTATGAATCCGGAACTCGCGATTTTCGATGATCGCTTCCAGCTTCAAATCCCAAGTATTGACCGCCGTGAACGCGGCGTAGGCGATGCGTCCTTGGTCATCGACGAAATCAGGCAACGCTCGATCATGCAATTGCGCCAGGGCGAGCCAGTGTTGATGGCCGCACTCTTTCAACAACCAGTTTTCCGACAACCCGGTGAAGGCCAGGTTGGGCATCGAAGCCAGGTAGGTTTCTGTACGGGAAGCGATGAGCGTGGTGGCTGTTGGCATGGCAGGAATCCGTCGTTTCGCCGCGGAGGGCGGCTGACGGCTACCCAATTGCGAATGACGTACCACTTTGTTGGTGATTTCATATCGTTATGATTAATAACGGTATTTTTGATTTGTGGGACGTTCCGTTCTGAGCCGGCCCGCTACGTAACTCCGTAGGAATACGACATTTCGTAGCGGGTTTTACGAAGTTGCGTGGCGACCGGGCCCACGCTTTATTCGAGCTTGATCTCCAGCCGTTTGAACCGCGACGCCAATGTCGTCGGTTTCAGTCCCAGCAATTGCGCTGCGCCGCCTTTGCCGAACAACTTGCCATCCGCCGCCTTCAATGCGGCCTGCATGTTGCTGCGTTCAAGTTCGCGAATTTGCGCGTCAGTCATGATCGCAACTTCGGAGGAGGGTTGCTGTGGTGCAGGCAGGCTGGTTTTGGGCTCGTCCGGCAGGTCCAGGTTCAGGTCGGCGCCAATCGAGGTGATCAACGCGCGCTCGATGACGTTTTGCAGTTCGCGAATATTCCCCGGCCACGAATAGCGTTGCAGGCGTTCGATATCGCTATTGCGCAGGCGCCGGCCGGGCATGTTCAGGCGTTTGCCAGTCTGCTTGAGGAAGTGCGCGGCCAGGGCGCCGATGTCCATCAGGCGATCGCGCAACGCCGGGGACTGGATCGGGAACACGTTGAGGCGGAAATACAGGTCTTCACGAAAGTGCTTGGTCGCCACTTCCTGGCGCAGGTCGCGGTTGGTCGCGGCGACGATCCGCACATCGACCTTGCGCGTGCGCTCTTCGCCGACCCGTTCGAATTGCCCCTCCTGCAACACACGCAGCAGTTTGCTTTGCAGCTCAAGGGGGATTTCGCCGATTTCATCGAGAAAGAGCGTGCCGCCATCCGCCAGCTCGAAGCGGCCGACCCGATCGCGCACGGCGCCGGTAAAGGCGCCGCGGATGTGGCCGAAGAATTCGCTCTCGAACAGTTCTGCGGGGATCGCCGCACAGTTGACCCGGATCAGCGGGTGGCCGTTACGGCGGCTGGCCTGGTGAATCGCGCGGGCGATCAGTTCCTTGCCTGTGCCCGATTCACCGTTGATCAACACGCTGGCATCGGTGGGCGCGACCACGTCGATCTGCCGGATAATTTTCTTGATCGGTTCGCTCTGGCCGACGATCTCGCGGTAGTTGTGCTCGATGTGAATCTCTTCCTGCAGATAGGCGTTTTGCTCTTCCAGCCGATCCTTGAGCACCTTGAGTTCTTCGAGGGCGCTTTGCAGCTGGTTTTCCGTGCTGCGCCGCTCGGTGATGTCACGGAACACCACCACGGCTCCAACGATACGGCCATCGGAGATCACCGGGGTGCTGGTGAATTCCACCGGGAACGAACTGCCGTCGCGGCGCCAGAAAATCTCCTGACGACCTTCGTGGATCACACCGTCGTGCACCGCTTTGTAGATGGGGCACTGTTCCACCGGGTAATGGCTGCCATCGGCATGGGTATGGTGGTGAATGCGGTGGATGTTCTTGCCGATCATGTCCTGGGTTTCCCAGCCCAGCATGCGCGCGCAGGCTGGATTGACGAAGGTGGCCAGGCCTTCGCTGTCGATGCTGTAGATGCCGTCGCCCACGGAGCTGAGCAGCAACTGGTTATCGCGCTCGTTTTCCTGGAACAGGTTGAGGATATTGCGCCACTCGATCAGCCCGCCGCGCATGGTGCGTTCGGTGTCCGCCTGGTCGCGCTGGTACTTCTGCAGGCTGAGTTCGCGCATTACCAGAATCAGCTGCTGCTCGCCCTTGACCTGCAAGGTGGTGGCGGAGATTTCCAGCTCGATGCGTTCGCCGCTCTTGCAGTTGCAACTGAGCTCGTCGCTCCAGCCGCGTCCCTTGTCCATCACCGCCTGGGTGAAGACGATCAAGTCTGCCAGTTGATGACCGAAGAGTTTGCTCACCGGCAGTTCAAGAAGCTCCTGCCTGGGATAGCCGAGCAGTTTGCAGGCGGCGATGTTGAGGTCCACCAGCCGATCGGCGTAGGGATTGAGCAACGCGATGGCTTCGGCGCAATGCTCGAACACCATGTGCCGCGAGGAATAGGCCAGGTCGGCCCAACCGCTGAGGGAGTCTGCTTCGTTCATGGCTACGAAATCTCGTGTTCTGTGGCTACGAATATTCGTATTTCTACGGGAATGCGTGGTTCGGCGATAGCATCAGATGCCGGAACAAAAACCGGATCAGATTGGTATCTTCATACAAATCAGATGCTTAACCCACTGCAGAAAAACGTTTTATTTTCTGGCACGGCGTTCGCTCTATCTCCTGCAACCCGGCAGCCAACCCAGGCTGACGTTCAAGCACGAAGACACTGGAGAGCGACACTATGCCAACCGTGGACATCCCCCATTACAAAGACGGCGACTTCCTGGTCAATTACGAAGAGAAAGTCTTTGAGGACATCAAAGCCGAACCGGGCGAAAAAGTATTGATCACCTTCCACACCATCGCCTTCGAAGGCTCCATCGGCCTGGTCAACATGCTTCAGGCCAAGCGCCTGCTGCGCAAAGGCTTCGAAACCAAAATCCTGTTGTACGGGCCGGGCGTGCAACTGGGCGTGCAACGCGGCTTCCCGACCTTGGGCGCCGAGGCGTTTCCCGGGCACCTGGCGGTGAACAAGCAATTGATGCAGTTCATGGAGGAGGGCGGCGAGGTGTACGCCTGCCGCTTTGCCCTGCAAGCCCTGTACGGCCAGACCGAAAAAGCCCTGATCGAAGGCATCCGCCCGATCAACCCGCTGGACGTGATGGACCTGCGCCTGCTGATGCGCCGCGAGGGCGCAATGATCATTGATACCTGGACGGCCTGACAGCGCCGCTGAAATACCCCTGTGGCGAGCGAGCTCGCTCGCCACAACAGCGACATCGATCTTGTGAACACACAACACTTCAGGACCCCCATCATGCCCATCATTCGCGCAGCAGCCGTTCAACTGAGCCCCGTGCTTTACAGCCGCGAAGGCACCGTGGACAAGGTCTGCCAACAGATCATCGCTTTGGGCCAGCAAGGCGTGCAGTTCGCCGTGTTCCCGGAGACGGTGGTGCCGTACTACCCGTATTTTTCCTTTGTGCAGCCGGCCTTCACCATGGGTGCCCAGCACCTGAAACTGCTCGATCAATCGGTCACTGTACCGTCCGCCGCCACCCTGGCCATTGGCGAGGCGTGCAAGCAGGCGGGGATGGTGGTGTCCATCGGCGTCAATGAGCGCGATGGCGGCACGATCTACAACGCCCAGCTGCTGTTCGACGCCGACGGCACGCTGATCCAGCATCGCCGCAAGATCACCCCGACCTACCACGAGCGCATGGTCTGGGGGCAGGGCGACGGCTCCGGCCTGCGCGCCGTCGACAGCGCCATCGGGCGCATCGGTTCGCTGGCGTGCTGGGAGCATTACAACCCGCTGGCGCGCTACGCCTTGATGGCCGACGGCGAGCAGATCCACGCGGCGATGTTTCCCGGCTCCCTGGTGGGCGACATCTTCGCCGAACAGATCGAAGTCACCATTCGCCATCACGCCCTGGAGTCCGGCTGTTTCGTAGTCAACGCCACTGCTTGGCTGGATGCCGATCAGCAAGGCCAGATCATGCAGGACACCGGTTGTGGCCTGGGCCCGATCTCCGGTGGTTGCTTCACTGCCATCGTTTCACCTGAGGGCAAGTTGCTCGGCGAGCCGCTGCGTGCCAACGAAGGCGTGGTGATTGCCGACCTCGACCTGGCGCTGATCGACAAGCGCAAACGCATGATGGATTCGGTCGGGCACTACAGTCGTCCGGAACTGCTCAGCCTGCTGATCGACCGCACGCCCACGGCCTATGTGCATGAGCGTGCTGCCCATTTGGCAACGGCTGCTACCGAGGAGCTCGATCATGCAAACAAATGAACTGCTGGCCGAGTTGCAGTGCCACGGCGTGCGCTGGCCAGCGGCGCAAAACGGCCTGTCCCGCCAGGGCGGCGCCGGGCCGTCGGACCACAAGGCGCTGACGTTCGGCAGCCGGACCATGATGGTGCCGATCCTCAACCAGGCCTCGCAGACCTCGCCTTACCAGGCGCAACCCAGTGCTGATGGCAGCCAGGCGTTGATCTTCCGTGAAGGCTTGCAGGTCGGTCAGGTACAGATGCCCGGAGTGCCGAACTTCTACGGCTTGAGCACCGCCGACGGCATTCCCTACTGGAAAATCGCCACGCTGCACAGCCGCGACGTGTTGGCGACCACGGTATTGCAGCACTGCATTCGCTTCAACGATCGCGGCAGCTCCTGCCAGTTCTGCGCTATCGGCCAGTCGCTGGCAGCGGGCAAGACCATCGCTCGCAAGCGTCCGCAGCAATTGGCGCAAGTGGCGAAGGCCGCGGTGGAGCTCGATGGCGTCAAGCACATGGTGATGACCACCGGCACGCCGCAAACCCCGGACCGCGGTGCGTCGATCCTGTGTGAATCCGCCGCAGCCGTGACAGCGGCAGTCGACCTGCCGATCCAGGCGCAGTGCGAGCCGCCGGACGATGATCGCTGGTTCCAGCGCCTGGCCGACAGTGGCGTGGTATCCCTAGGCATGCACCTGGAAGCGGTCACCGACGAAGTGCGCCAGCGGATCATGCCGGGCAAGGCCGAAGTACCGCTGAGTCGTTACTTCGAAGCCTTCAGCGCAGCGGTCGACGTGTTCGGTCGCGGCCAGGTCAGCACCTACATCCTCGCCGGCCTGGGTGACAGCGAAGCGGCCATCAGCGAGATGAGCGAGCGTTTGTGCGCCCTTGGCGTGTACCCGTTCGTGGTGCCGTTCGTGCCCATCGACGGCACACCGTTGGCCCATCACCCCAAACCCGACAGCGCCATGATGGCTCGCCTGTATCCGCAGATCGGCGCGAGCCTGCGCCGTCATGGTCTGCACTCCGATCAGATCAACGCCGGCTGCGCCAAATGTGGCGCGTGCTCGGCCCTGAAAAACTACGAATAAGCCGGAGAACTCCCATGGCCCATTCCGTCTTTGCTTTGGTCGACAGCACGTTCGAGCCGTTTCGCGCCGGTGAGTTGCTGGTCAAGCCCGCCCGTGAACACTGGGAGAAACAGGCGTATTTCGCCCTGCGCCGCTCGGTGTTTTCCGATGAGCAACAACTGTTGGTGCAGGACAAGGACAGCCATGACTTCCAGGCAATTGCCATCGTCGCCCTGGCCGGCAATTGCGGGATCGCCGATCAGGTGGTGGGCGCGGTGCGCATCTACCAGCCGGATCCGGGTCTGTGGTTTGGCGGACGCTTGTGCGTGGCGCCGGCGTATCGGCGGCACAGCATGATCGGCAAGGCGTTGGTCAACGAAGCGGTGTCACGGGCCAAGGACCTGGGCTGCGAGGTGTTCCGCGCCACGGTTCAGGCGCAGAACGAAGGCTATTTCCATGGTTTGCGCTGGCACAGCCTGGAACAACTGGAGTTGCTCGGCCAGCCTCATTGCCTGATGCAGGCGGATCTGGCGAGCTACCCGTTGATGCCGCGTCAGGTGTCGTTGCGGGCGCTGAAGGTGGCGCGCCATGAATGATCTCGCGATTTTGATCGACACCCTGCGCAGCACCCCCGCGATGCTGTCGAAACAGGCGATCCAGCAGCCGGCGGCGGTCATGGGCAGCACTAAACAAGCCCTGACCCGTGAACAGCTGTACGCCTTGCCCGGCGACGACACCGCGGCCATTGCCTGTGGCAATCACTTTCAACTGCTTGCCATCGAAGGCATGTTGCCGGCCTTCGTCGAGGCGACGCCGTGGTTTGCGGGATGGTCGGCGGTCATGGCCAACGTCAGCGACATCACCGCCATGGGCGGCCGCGCGACGGCGGTGGTCAACGCCTATTGGCATCACGACAACACGGCTGCGCAGCAGATTCTGGCGGGTATCCGTGCGGCATGTGAGGCCTACGGCCTGTTGCTCGCCGGGGGCCATACCAGCCTCACCCGCGATAACCCGACGGCGCTGGCCGTGGCGATTACCGGCACTGCGCAGCACCTGTTGTCGACCCTCCATGTCGCTCCGGGGCAGGTAATCTCCATGGCCGTGGACCTTGAAGGTGCCTGGCACGCTGACAGTACCTATTGGAAGGCATTCGAAGGCGTGCCCGCCGAACGCCTGCGCAGCAAGCTCGACGTGCTGCCGCGCCTGGCCGATGCCCGATTGCTACACGCCGCTAAGGACATCAGCAACGCCGGGGTTCTGGGCAGCCTGTTGATGCTGCTGGAAACCACCGGTTGCGGCGCGAGCGTCGATCTGGCGGCGCTGCCGTGCCCGCCGGATGCCGACCTTGTGCGCTGGCTGCAGGTGTTCCCCAGCTACGGCTTTCTGATGACCCTCGATGAAGGTGACTGGGACCAGGTCCAGACCGCTTTCGCCTTCGAAGGGCTGCGCTGTGAGCGCATTGGCGCGGTCGATGCCAGCGGCGTCATGACCGTCCGCCACGGCGAACAACGCGGCCTGTTCTGGAATCTGCGCGAGCAGGCCTTCACCGGTTTCAGCTATCCCCATCTGGACCTGACCCCTTTAAACCTCAAGCAACAGGAGCACTGACATGCCCGCCGTCAACTTCAAGATCCGCTGGCCCAATGGCCGCGAAGCCACCGGTTACTCGCCTTCAACGGTGATTTTCCAATACCTAGAAGAGGGCGCCAGTTACCCGCTGCCGGACTTTTTGCAGCGCATCGAAAGCGCGCTGAACAACGCCTCGGAACGGGTCAAGGAGGTCAAGGGGTTCTATTGCAGTTCGGCCATGGACACCTTGAGTTCGCTGAAGGGTCAGGCCAGTTATCTGGTTGAACCGGCCGACGTCGAGGGGCGGGTGAACGTGATCAGCATGCGCACCGAGGGCGCGGGGCAAGTGATCGGTGCGGGCTGGAGCTCGTTCTGATTTTTCTGAATTTTTATCGTCACCGATGACCGGAGCAACGTTATGACCAGCCACCTCACTTCCATCAAAACTCAACACCACAGCGTGATCGTCGTCGGCGGCGGGCAGGCCGGATTGTCTGCCAGCTACTACCTGCAACAGGAAGGGGTCGATCATCTGGTGCTGGAAAAGCACAGCGTCACCCACACATGGCGCAACCAGCGCTGGGATGCCTTCAGCCTGGTCACGCCGAACTGGCAGTGCGCCTTACCGGGTTACACCTACGTCGATGATTTCAAGGGCGCCGATCCTCACGGGTTCATGAAAAAAGACGAGATCAACGCGTACCTGGCGGGCTTCGTTAAAGCGGTGAATGCGCCGGTGCGCGAGGGCGTGACAGTACAGCGCGTGGTGCCGCGCGCCATCGGTGGTTTCGAGGTGCATACCTCCCAGGGCGAGTTTTCGGCCGATCAGGTGATTGTTGCTTCGGGTGGTTATCACACGCCAATCATTCCGCGCCTGGCCGAGCGTCTGCCTGCGGGCGTTCATCAGTTGCATTCGGAGCAGTACCGCAATCCCGCGGCCTTGCCTGCCGGGAATGTGCTGGTGGTCGGATCTGGACAATCGGGGGCGCAAATCGCCGAAGACCTTCACTTGGCCGGGCGCAAGGTCTTTCTGGCGGTCGGTGATGCACCGCGTTGCGCACGCTTCTACCGGGGCAAGGACGTGGTCGATTGGCTGGCGGAAATGGGCTACTACGAAATCGGGGTTGACACCCATCCGTTGCGCGAAGGCGTTCGCGATAACACCAACCACTACGTCACCGGGCGTGACGGCGGGCGCGACATCGACCTGCGCAAGTTTGCCGTGGAAGGCATGGAATTGCTCGGTCGACTAGAAGGCTTGCAGGGCACGCGGATGCAGTTCGCGCTTAACCTAGCGGAGAGCCTCGACAGCGCCGATGCGGTGTACAACCGCATCAACGGCTCGATCGACAACTACATCGAACAGCACGGCATCGAGGCGCCGGCCGGTGAGCGCTATGTTCCCAACTGGACGCCTGAGCAAGAACGCAGTGAAGTGGACCTTGTGGCGGCTGGCATCACCAGCATCATCTGGTGCATCGGCTTCAGCCCGGACTTCACCTGGGTCGAGGCACCGGTCTTCAATGGCCGTGGCCATCCGGGCCATCAGCGCGGCGTGACCGCGCAGCCGGGGTTGTACTTCCTTGGGTTGCCTTGGTTGTACACCTGGGGCTCGGGGCGGTTTTCCGGGGTGGCCAAGGATGCGCGTTACCTCGTGGACCAGATCAGCTCTGACCGGGCCGAGAGCTTGATTCAGGGAAAACGGGCAGCGGCGAGGTGATTGAGCAAAGGTTTTGAGCCATGCCTCAGACCCAATGGGAGCAAGCAGGCGCTGACGATGATTGAGCAAGTTGGTTGATTGCCAGTTCGCACCGACCTCCGGTAACTCGGTCATTCTGGCAGCCTGCGTCATCGTTGGCGTCCATCACGAGCTGGCTCGCTCCCATGATCCAGGTTATACCTGATCCTGTACCCGTCACATCACCCCTGTGGGAGCGAGCCTGCTCGCGATGGTCTCATAGACGCTGCGGATAACCAGACGAAGCCCGTTATCACTCGCGGCGACCGGGTTTGTAATTCCGCGGATCAATGTTCCATTTGCGCAGGCGTGAGGCCAGGGTGGTCGGTTTGAGCCCCAGCAGTTGCGCAGCTCCGCCTTCGCCGGAGACTTTGCCTCCAGTGCGTTTGAGCATCGCCACGGTGTTCAGGCGAAGTTGCTGTTGCACAATCTCATCGCGCAGCGGTTCGCTGTCGTCCAGCGGTTCTACGGGTGTCTCAATCTGCTCGCGAGCGGCGGCCGGCAATAGCTCATCGAAGCGTAAGCGGCCATCCTGCGAGACGATGATCTGTCGCTCGATCACGTTTTCCAGCTCTCGAATATTGCCCGGCCACGGATAACGCTTGAGCACCTCGACCTGGGTCAACGGCAGACGCACTCCCGGTTTGTTGAAGGCTTGGCAGGCGCGCTCAAGAAAGTGGCCAGCCAACAGCGGTATGTCGCCCAGGCGTTCGCGCAAGGGCACCGAACGCACCGGAAACACGTTCAAGCGGAAGTACAAATCTTCACGAAATCCGCCAGCGGCGACCATCTCCCGCAGGTCGCGGTTGGTGGCGGCAATCACCCTCACATCCACCGCTCGGGTCAGGTTATCGCCCACCCGTTCGAACTGCTGGTCCTGCAGCACCCTTAGCAGTTTGCTTTGCAGCTCCAAGGGGATTTCGCCCACCTCATCGAGAAACAGCGTGCCGCCATCGGCCAGTTCAAAGCGTCCGACCCGATCATTGGTGGCCCCTGTGAAGGCGCCTTTGACGTGACCGAAAAACTCGCTTTCGAACAAGTCCCGAGGAATCGCCGCGCAGTTGACGCGAATTAACGGGCGGTCGCTGCGCCGGCTGCTTGCGTGGATCGCCCGAGCAATCAATTCCTTTCCGGTCCCGGATTCGCCAGTGACCAGCACGTTGGCGTCGGTTGGCGCCACCAGTTCGATCTGGCGGATCAGGTGCAGCACCGCAGGGCTGTCGCCAACGATCTCGTGGTGATTGCGCTCCGCCTTGATCTCTTCCTGCAGGTATTGGTTTTCCAGCTCCAGACGTTGCTTGAGTTGCTCCACTTCATTCAAGGCTTCGCGCAACCGCAGTTCGGCCCGCTGCCGCTCACGAATGTCGCGGAACAACACCACCGCCCCCACCAGACGGCCCATCTCGAAAATCGGTGTGCTGGTGTACTCCACGGGTATGGCTTCGCCGTTCTTGTGCCAGAACACCTCGTTGTCGACACGGCGCACCTGGCCGTCGCTGAACGAGGTGTGAATGGAGCACTGCTGTACTTCAAACAGACTGCCATCACTGTGGCTGTGGTGAAACAACTGGTGGGCATCATGGCCGACCATGTCCCCTGCGCTCCACCCGAGAATCCGTTCGGCGGCCGGGTTGATGAAGGTGGTTTGCCCAGCGGCGTCCAGCCCGTAGATGCCTTCACCTACGGCGCCGAGGATCAGGCGGTTCTGTCGCTCGATGCGTTCGAACACTTGAGTGATGCGCTCCCAGCCAACGTGGCCCAAGCGATGTTGGCGGCGGGCTTCGGAACGGTTGCGGCGGGTTTCCAGCTGATCGCGGTCTTGGATCATCAGCAGGATGCGCTGGCCATCCTCCAGTGCCCGGGCGTTGACTTCGACGGCGTGGTGTTTGCGGGTCAGGTCGAGCAGGCTGAGATCGTCGGACCAGGCTTCGCCCTGAGTTAGCACCTCGTCGGTGAAGCTGACCCACAGTGCGATGGCGCTGCCGAAGAAATGGCTGAAGCGGGTGAGGGAAGTAGCATTCTCTTCGCAGCCAAGCAGAGCGAGGCCGGCGGCATTGACCTGGACCAGAGCGTCCGATGCCGGGTCCACCACCAGCATGGCGAGCGGAGCGTAAGCAGCGGATATTTTGTCGATGGCGGTGGACATGGTCCGGGAGACCCTAACTGATACGGTACGTCGAATATACGAAAAATCGTAAATTAATTAACCAAGTTTCGTTATTTACGATAATTCGTTAGTTTCTTTTGAAACTATTCTGAGAATAAACCTCTAAAAATCAACGTGATAAGAATAATTTAGCAATTGGCACGACTCTCGCTATCTCTCCAGTATCGCTAAAACCCACAAGAGAGATCTTCAACATGAACAAAGTCGAAATGCATCACACCATCATGGCCGCCAAGGCTCGCAAGGAAATGACCTGGGACCACTTGAGCGAACTGGTCAGAAAGGCGCCGGTGTGGCTGGCCTCGGTGTGCTACGGCATGAACAGCGCCTCGCCGGATGTCGCCGCGCGTATTTGTGAGGTGCTGGAGTTGGGTGAAGACGTGGCCATAGCCATGACCGAGTTCCCGGTCAAGAGTTGGGAAAAGACCGTGCCCCAGGACCCGCTGATCTATCGCCTGTACGAGGTGGTGGGTGTCTACGGCCCGACGCTCAAGGACGTGATCCAGGAAAAATTTGGCGACGGCATCATGAGCGCCATCGACTTCTCCATGCATGTCGAAAAAATTGAAGACCCCAAGGGCGATCGCGTCCTGCTGACCCTCAATGGCAAGTTCCTGCCTTACCGGTCCTGGTGATCGAGCAGCCGTTCCGCTTTTGAAAAATCAGCTACGAGGAAAGCCCAATGTCCTATCTACTTCCATTCGAATTCGTCACCAAGATGCTCGATGCCGGCGAATCGAAAATTCACATGTCGACCCGCGACACCCTGATTCGCAGTTTCATGGCGGGGGCGATTCTGGCTCTGGCCGCAGTGTTTGCGGTCACCATCGCGGTGCAGAGCGGTTCCGCGCTGCTCGGTGCGGTGCTGTTCCCCGTGGGCTTCTCGATGCTGTACCTGATGGGTTTCGACCTGCTGACTGGGGTATTCATGCTCACGCCACTGGCGCTGCTGGACAAGCGTCCGGGCGTCACCGTGCGCGGTGTGTTGCGCAACTGGGGGCTGGTGTTTGTCGGTAACTTTGCCGGTGCGCTGACCGTGGCGTTCATGATGGCGTTCGTCTTTACCTACGGCTTCAATACCGGTCCGGGCGCGGTCGGGGAAAAGATCGCCAGCATCGGCGAGGCCCGCACCCTGGGTTATGCACACTATGGCGTGGGCGGCTGGATCACGATTTTCCTGCGCGGCATGCTGTGCAACTGGATGGTCTCCATGGGTGTGGTCGGCGCGATGATCTCGACCTCGGTGAGCGGTAAGGTGATCGCCATGTGGATGCCGATCATGCTGTTCTTCTTTATGGGGTTCGAGCACTCGGTGGTCAACATGTTCCTGTTTCCGTCGGCGATGATCATGGGTGGCGGGTTCTCGGTGATGGACTACCTGGTCTGGAATGAGATCCCGACCGTGCTGGGCAACCTGGTTGGTGGCCTGGCGTTCACCGGGTTGACGCTGTACAGCACCCACATCAAAACGGCGGCCAAGCGCGCTCTGGCGTGATATGAAAAGTCACGCCAAGGCGACAAACGCTCACCGCTGATTATTTTTACAAGGCGTGAGCGTATGGTTAGGCGGCAGTTGTGATTCATGAGCTTGAGTCGACAGGAACGCACCAGTGCGGGGTTCTCGAACTTTGCGAGCTAGGCGTCATCGTGGAAAACCTTGGAGGTGTCGTGAATCCAGACGAAGTCGATGCTGTCCACGTCCATGCACGTAAAGCGATCCTCGAACGACTTTTAGCTAACGCCTTCGGAGTAGTCATACGGGGTGCCTTCGCCAACTCGCTCTACAGGGATTCACAAACTCGCTATTGACGCCCCAGCATTTCATTTTCTGAAATGCTGGATTGCATTTTGTGCCCATTCCGCCACAGGCACTTCAGCGTCAACATGCGCCTGACTCAGTTCACCTCCACGTTTGAGGTGACGAAGCAGACAGACCGTTACGGCGGGCGCAAGGGGAAAGCGAATGGACGACACCTCAAAACCTCGATCTTCACCTTGGCATGAAGGTGAATTGACTTTACAGCGCGCCGTCGGTGCAGTGGACATGATGGTGGGTGTCGGTCAGCGGCAGATGTCGCGGACGTGGATGCCGGACCAGCATCGCGAGTTTTATTCGCAACTACCTTTTGTGGTGTTGGGCGCCGTGGATCGGCAAGGCGATGTGTGGGCCACCCTTCGCACCGGGCAACCGGGCTTCATGATCTCTCCCACACCGGAAGTTTTACAGATCAAGCTCGAACCACAGCCTAACGATCCTGCTCATGAAGGCATGCAGCCGGGCGATGCGATAGGTATGTTAGGCATTGAGTTGCACACTCGCCGCCGCAATCGTATGAATGGCAATGTACTGCGGGCGCTGGACGATCGTATCGAGATCGTCGTGACTCAAGCCTATGGTAACTGCCCACGCTACATTAATCTGCGTCAGTACGAGTTCGTCGAAGAGACGGCAGACATCGCTCAAGAGCTGACCGTGACCGATCCACTGATACGCCGCATGGTCACATCGGCGGATTCGTTTTATGTAGCGACCTACGTCGTGCGTGATGGTCAGAACCAAGTCGATGCCTCTCATCGCGGCGGCAAGGCTGGTTTTGTACGAATGGAAGAAGACGGCTCGCTCACTATCCCGGACTTTTCCGGCAACCTTTTTTTCAACACCCTGGGCAACATCTTGCTCAACCCCCGTGCCGGGCTGACGTTTATCAATTTCGAGAACGGTGACCTGCTACAAATGACCGGCACCGCTGAAGTACTGCTAGACGACCCGGAAATCGCCGCGTTCCAAGGCGCCGAGCGGCTCTGGCGTTTCACGCCGCAGCGCATCGTTCACCGTCAGGCTGCGCTGGCATTGCGCTGGGCCGACCAGGCCGAAGGCGAATCACTCAACTCGACAATGACAGGAAGTTGGGAGCAGGCTGCGGAGCGATTGGAGGCCGAAGCCCTTCGTACTCACTGGCGTCCGCTGCGGGTGGCGCGCATCGTCGATGAAAGCCGCAGTATTCGTTCGTTCTATTTTGAGTCGTGCGATGGCGTTGGTTTGCCCAGATTCGAGCCGGGCCAACACATGCCTGTGCGGCTGTTGCTGGATGGGCAACCGCCGACGATTCGTACCTACACCGTGTCCAGTGCACCCTCGGATCAATTTTTGCGCATCAGCGTCAAGCGTGATGGCGTGGTGTCTTCACATCTGCACGATCGGATTCAGGTCGGTGACTTGATCGAAGCGCGGGCACCCCAGGGGCATTTCACGGTTCAACCCTCGGAGCGGCGTCCTCTTGTGCTTCTGGGGGCGGGCGTTGGCATTACGCCGATGTTGTCGATGCTGCGGGAAGTAGTCTACGAAGGAAAACGCATTAACCGCATGCGCCCGACCTGGGTGTTACAAAGCAGTCGCTCGGTGGACGACCTGGCCTTTCGCGAGGAATTCGAAGAGTTAGTGGCGAGGGCAGGGGATAAGGTCAAAGTCCTGCGGGTGGTCAGCCAGCCGCCGACCGAGGGCGGTGGCGAGAGTTATGACCTGGCCGGCAGGATCGATGTCGAACTGCTCAAGACCCTGCTGCCGCTCAACGACTACGACTTTTACCTGTGCGGGCCGGGGAGTTTCACCCAGGCGTTGTATGACGGCCTGCGCAAAATGCGCATCCCAGATGACCGCATTCATGCCGAGACATTCGGACCGTCCACGCTAGTGCGTGACGCCGAAGTCAGCGTTCCCGCCGCACTGCAGGTGCCTATCGCCAGTGAGCCTGTGAAGGTGCTGTTCGCCACTTCCGGCAAGGAAGCGCGCTGGGAGCCAGGCACCGGGACTCTACTGGAACTGGCGGAAGCCCGCGGCCTTAACCCTGAGTTCAGCTGCCGTGGCGGCTCCTGCGGCACCTGTACTACCAAGATGACCAGTGGGCAGGTCCACTACCTAAACACCCCGGAACAAGGCTTGGCGGCGGATGAAGTACTGATCTGCTGCGCCGTGCCGGCCGCAGGCAGTGAGACCCTAGTACTGGACATCTGATTCTCACAGCAGACCGAGTTCTCCTGTAGGAGCGAGCTTGCGAGCGATGGGTGTCTACGATAACGCAGGGCAACTGCCTCTATAGTGCTGGATGAGGCAGAACTCTCGACGACGCAGTTCCCCTGACACTGTATGCGGCCTTTAGGAACAACCGTCGGGCCTGGGTTGCTGGCACAAGACTATGGTTGCGTCGCGCGCGCTTTAAGGATGCGCTTAAAAGGATAAAGACTTCAGTCAGAGCGGTACTAGTCGACAACCATCACGATTCGGCAAGCTCCATCGGCCCACTAGTCAGCCGCGCCCAAGTTGACCGCGCACAACATTTCATTCGATGGCGCGCAACCACGCGAACCGAGTCCATCCGCTCCATCAACGGTGAAACAAATTTACTCGCGACACTTCATCCGGCCCTTAGGGATTTTCAGCCACTGTCAACGCTTGCACTTGGGAAATAGCTGATGAAGTGAGTGGCCGACTTGTCGCCAACTCCCCAAAGGAATCTGCCGTGTCGATGTAGCGCATGGCTGACTTCATGTCCTTCCAGCCGACGTACGTCATCATCGCTTTGATATCCCAGCCATTGGCCGCTGCCCAGGTGGCGAAGCCGCGACGTAATGAGTGACTGGTGTAAAGATCGCCAGACACCCCCGCGCGATTAAAAATTCGCCGCAGCAGTGGAATCAGGCTGTTAGCGTTAAAGCCGTCTTCAGCTAGATGCCCCCAACGATCGAGCTTTCTGAAGACTGGGCCATGTGCAATGCCGGCGATGGTGATCCAGTTCACATAGGCTTGCACCGGACAAAGCTTCTTCAAGGCAGGTGTACGGAACGTCGTGCCGCGGTGCTGGCGATCGCCCTTGCTGTGCGGTAGGTAGAAGGTAATGCCCACCCCTGCCTGCGCTTGGGTGTTCTCAATCTGCAAGCGCGACAACTCATCCCCGCGAAAACCACGCCAGAACCCGATCAGCACCAAGGCCATGTCACGCCGGCTGCGCAGCAGGGTGGTCAGATCCTGGCGGGCAGCTGCTTTCTCCGCGTCCTGCTCCAGCCACTGAACAGCTTGTTCCAGGTGCTGCAGGAGCAGGGGAGTCGCTTGTTTCTCCTGAGCGGGATGCAACGCGCGGATGCCCTTGATCATCTGCCGCACGGTAGGTGTTTTGGTGGGGTCGGGGAATCCCTGCGTGATGTGCCATTGGGCGAGGGCGGCCAGGCGCTGCTTCAGCGTGCTGATGGTGTGCTTGTCCGCGTACTCGGCGAGGTAGCGCACGATGCCATCGCCCGTCGTGGGGAGGAAGCCACCCCAAGTCACTTCGAAATGTTCCACCGCTGCACGATAGCTGCGCCGGGTATTTTCCCGGGTGCCGGCCTGCAGGTAGCGATCCGCCATGTTCATATCGTTCCTACGCCAAACGTACCTTTTCCCACGCTGGAAAAAACGAAAACCAGCTCTATGATGCGATAACGCTCGATTATTTTATCAAAGAAACACTCTCATAATGTTCTTTTTTTGGCAGTAAAGTGCTATGTATATTCGTGGTATGTAAAACAGTACGAAATCGTAGGAGAGGAAAATGGCACGCGGCGGAATTAACAAGGCGATTGTCCAAAAAGCGCGGGAATCGCTGCTTGCTCGGGGAGAGAATCCGAGCATCGACGCCGTGCGCATTGAGCTGGGTAATACCGGCTCGAAGACGACCATTCACCGTTATTTGAAGGAGATTGAAGATTTTGATCCGCGGCCTCGGGCATCCAGGGAGCGATTAAGTGACGAGCTGACTGAGCTTGTGGCCGGCTTGTTGGCGCGAATGACGGAGGAGGGGGGTGAAGCTATTGCACACGCCCAAGGCGTTTTTGACGAACAGCGTGTTGCCTTGGAAAAAAAATACGAAACTCTCAATGCAGAGTTCACCTTCTTGCAGCGCCAGTTTGATAGTCAGAAGGCGGCATTGGAGGCTCAAACGGAAGAGTTGCTGATCTGCCAGACCGGCCTTCAAACTGAAATCACCCGCAATGCGCGCCTTAGCCAAAATTGCAGTGATCTCGAACTGCGCGTGCAGGAGAAGGATGAGCAGACCGCTCCCTGGAAGAAAAGCACCTGCATTCACGCGATGCGCTGGAACATTATCGCAACGCGGTCAAGGAGCAGCGGGAGCAGGAACAACAGCGACACGAAGGGCAGGTGCAACAAGTTCAGGTTGAGCTACGACAGCTCCAGCAGACTTTGATGCTTAAGCAGGATGAACTGACTCGACTCAACAGAGATAACGAGCGCCTACTGAGTGAGGCTCGCCAGCAGAGCAAAGCGGTCGCGACGCAGGAAGACTCGGTGCTTCGATTGGCCGGTGAGATTACTGCAATGAAGACAGCGGTTGCCAAGGCAGACGGAGCGAAGGAAGCGTTTCAAGAGCAGCTCGGTGTGTCGCGCGTCGAATGCAAGCGACTAGAGGAGGGCCTCGCGCAGGCAAGCGCGCAATTGGCCGATGCCAAGAGGTTGTCGGAGCAGTATTCAGCGGAGCTCACTCAGCTACGACAAGCCGCGGATCATCCTGATACTGGCAATGAAAGCACCACTAAATAAAACCATGGAGAGTTAGATTGATCAAATTTAACACGGTGTGCAGCGGTTCTGTTGCAAGTACTCTTGGCCTGAAACATGCGCATGAGCGCCTGAACCAGATGGTTTCTTCGGATGATTGTTCGGGGCCGCTGAAGCGTATTGGGCGAATTGCATCAAGTGCAAAGAAGGTGGCGTCCAAAATGAGCAGGGAGGGTTTCGATGCGTAGTAGGCTAGTAGATCAGTAGCCAGAATCTACATTGAACCTACGCGATTTTCCCGTAACTCTGCCAGGCGTTCGAATACGAGTTGTGCGTACGCTTGTGTGGCACTGAAGCGGTGACGGTGCTTGTCTGCGAGACTGACGACTTTTGCAGAAAGCTCTGCGATTTCCGCGAGCAGGGCTTTTGTATTGCTTCTGTCGGGCGCGGCGTTTCGCTCCGACAGATCAGACAGCGTTTTATCGAAAACGTTGGTAAGCGTCCGGTGAACACACGTTGAGAATCTCCAAATTAAGGGCGATGGTTCTGGCCAAGTGGGTGAACTACCGCACGCTTTGGGCCTTTTCAAAACTGTTCGGTTTTAAAGGTCGGGCCGCCTAATAGCTAGTCGGGATGGCGCGGTTGAGATGGGCATGGTGCCACCGGTCATATAACCGCCCCGGTCGCTAGACTATTGGTCGTCGGGCTCTGCGAAGGCGTCTGCCAGAACGGCCTGGGCGTGACTTTCGAGGAAGTCGAAAACCTCCTCTTGGATATACCCGTTGTATTGCTTCCGCCGGCCTTTTGATACGACCCCATTCTGGTCTAAGCACTGCATTATCAGCTTGCTCAAGAGGCTGCCGCGCACGTCGTAGTTGTCATTAACCACCTTGAGCAACGTGTCGTATCGTTGCAGATACTCGGTTTCTTCCCTCAGTTCGATTTCCAATGCCCGCTTGGCCATTTCCAGCGTGAAGGCCACACATTCAGTCGCATCCCAGTAGCGATAGAGGCTTGGGTCGCCGGTGAAGTTAAGCGACATGTTGTCGGCATCGATCCAACGAACGTCCCAGAATTGCCGGGCTGGTTTCGAGAAGCTCTGCAGAGCTTCAAGGTAGCGTTGCTCCTCTCGCTTCATGGCAACGGAGACAGGGAGTAGCAAACCGTTCTCCAGCGCACCGCTGCAGCACAATGCCTGGTGTATCAAGAAGCGCGACAGTCGGCCATTCCCATCCATGAAGGGATGCAAGAACACGAACCCGAACCCGAATGAGGCAATGCCGGCGGCCACCAGCGGGTCAAGCTCCAACGGTGCACGGTTTGCGAAGGCCATGAGTTCGAACATCAGATCCCGGCAAAGGTCTGGAGGTGGGGGGATATAGGTGACCCCAGCCGCTCCTCGAAAGGAGTTGGTCAGGTGGTTTTGTTCATGCCGGAAGGCCACCGCCCATTCAAGCGGTTGGGAAATTGCATTGTTTTGCAGAGAGACCAAGTAGTCTTCGGTAAGCGGCTGGCGGTCATGTGCCTGGCGCAGCAACTGAACGAAACGCTCTGACTTCTGCTGGCTTGGTGCTTCCTTTTCAATCGCAAATGAGGAATCTGTCTCGCTCAGGTACGCCCAGTTGATGGCGCGATCCATCATTTCCTTAGGCAAGGAAGCAATGAACTCTTTCGAACGCCCTAGAATGTCGTATTCAAGCAGGGCTTGGACCTCAGGCGTGCGCTCTACCGTCGCGCAGTATTGGAGTGTCCCCAGACCATTGAAGTCTGCTGCTCAAAGGCTTGGAAGCCGAGGTGGCCGTCATCCCGTCCCCTGAAAACATGGATGCCCGGCATCTCTACGTTGCCCTGGCACGCGGATCCTCCCGCCTTGTCGTGTGCTCGGCAACGCCGGAGCTGGTACCTAATGGGGGTTGAGCGACAGCTGGAGCCCCCATTTCTTGAGGCGACCGAGCGGATGACGACCTCGGTCATCCCAAGGGTTCCATTGTCACATCAATGGCTGGATATAAATTGCCACCAACGATGAGACGTGTCCCGTGCAGGTAGCCCGCTGAAACCGAGGCATAAACGGGCTCTTGATCGAAACCCCTCACTTGCCCATTCTGGGGGACATAACTGATAGGTAGAGCCTAGGGAGAGTTTTGTGGGAAGCAAATCCGGACGCAGTGATTTCTCGCTTGATACTCGGCGCAAATTGGCTGCTAGGTCTGGGTACATCTGCTCAAACTATGGCTGCGCCAATGAAACCGTAGCGCCGACGACCAACGGCAAGGGGGAGGAATCTATAGCATCAATTGGGATAGCGGCACATATCAACGCTGCTGCGGAAAAAGGGCCGCGCCCCGGTAACGGGATGTCCAGTGAGGAGTTGAGTTCCGTAGAAAATGGCATTTGGATGTGCAGGAACTGCGCTGGAGCCATCGATGATTTCAGGAATAAATTTCCCGTTGAACTCTTGCTCGAGATGAAGACCGTTCGTGAGTTCTCCCAAAACTTGGCGGTTGTTCACCCTAAAATTCGAGAATTGAGCACGTCCATTCCGAAAAAAAATCTTGATGAAATCGTGCGCGGGTATTTTCCAGAACATGGGTCAAAGGTGGATGAAATCACCAAGGATGTTCAGGTAGAAGTGGCGCTCTGGGAGCTATTCCGGACCTACCGAGACGGTGCCCAAATGCCTCTGCCACCAAACATCTTTGCCCTGAAACCACTTGTCACGACGGTGGCCTGTGAAAAGACAACCCGCTCGCCTTTCGCCGAAGATTTAGTGTTCCGTGCACATCGGACTCGTGCGGTAGAGATCACCAGCGCAATACACCACTCTGAGGGCAATGATGACAAGGGAGATTACGCCCACACCCTGTATGGTGTGGTGTTGATTAGCGCGAGAAACCCTCAGGATGGTGCGATTTGCAGCTCAACAATCACTACCACGTCGTACACCTGCTGTAGCCACAGCTTCACCATGCTGCATGGAGAAGTGATTTACCTCGGAGTACGCGCTCACGGCAACGGGAGCAATGGTCTGCGTTGGCATCTGGACCTATGGGTTCGGGATGGCAGATGCCGGATACTAAGTTATTTACATCCCAGCAGATATGTGCTCCCAAAACCCAGTGACAACGTGCATGACCGAGAAGCGTTTGAGAGCTACGCCAGGGTCCTGGATTACCTAGCTGCCGGCTGGGAGCCAATTGCCTATGTGGGAACCGAGCCTACAGACCTAACGGGGCATGAACCCTCGGTGCATCCAGATGCCTTTTCCATTGAAAACCGTCTCAAGTCTGCTCAGCTTGACTGCTTGGTGAGGCGCAGTCGGAGGGTTCAACTTGGGTATGAGTTGGCAGATGAGCTCGAACTGCCTTTCATATTTTCAGAAGAGTTTTTCCACGAACGCCTGGATGAAAAGGTGATCTGGGAGGGTGTCGATCAGCTGATGCAACTGCTGGAGCAAGGTCCTGACATCAACCTCAAGACCGGTCCGTTGGTAATGCTTAACGAATCGACTTGCATCAATTTAAAACTTGAGAAAGGACAGGTGTTTTTTCAGAAGGGATTCCTCCCGCGCGATCAACGCTCAGTTGCTCCATGAAAGGAATATCTATCAGAAGGTGAGAAAATGAATTAGCTGTAGCGTTCAATTCTGACGGTGAATTGAGCTTCAGTCAGCTGACCTGCGTTCTCGATCCCAATCACACTGTGATCAAAAACGGTAACGACGCGGCACCGTCCCGATGGACTTGCGATGTCGAGGCGATCGCTCCAGGGTCTGGCATCTCAATCAGACCGTCCAACGAGTGCGGACGTTTTGTCGCAACTTCAGGGCAAAGGTCTGAGCATTTCGTATGTAAGATTGCTTGCAAACACGTGGCAGGTCCAACTGATAGGGATATAGGTCGCCGATGCAATCACTACAAAAAAACAACCAACGTATTCAGCGTACCTTCCGCAATTTATCTCAGGAAGAGATCGCGGGCATTGAGCAGGCATCACTGCTGTCGCGATTGGGATGGGCAAAAGATGTTGGCTGGGAAGTGCTGCTTGAATCGCAGCGTATTTTGATCGTTTCGGAAGCCGGCACCGGAAAGACTTATGAGTGTCAAACACAGCAGCAAGCAATGTGGGACCAAGGCGAGCCTGCGTTTTTTCTGGAGCTATCGCAACTCGCAACAACCAACCTATCGGACCTATTGTCACGAGAGGAGGAGGCGCGGCTTGAGGCTTGGCTGGCTTCTCAATCCGAAATAGCCACGTTTTTTCTAGACTCGGTTGATGAGTTAAAGCTGACCCTCGGTTCTTTTGATGGGGTTCTGAAGCGTTTGGGCAAGGCCATTGGCAGTCAGCTCGGAAGGGTGCGGATCGTAATAACAACCCGTCCAATTGCTGTAGATCAGACACTGATCCAGCGCCATTTACCAGTGCCGGTACACATTGAACTGGCACCAAGCAGGGATGATTTTGCAGACATCGCGACAGGGCGTGTGCGGCGTGCCCCCGAGAAGAAGGAGGACGTACCTCCGGTATGGCGTAACGTCACGTTAATACCGTTGTCCGACCGGCAGATTAGAGAAATGGCGGTCATTGAGGGTGTCGGCGATGCTGATGCCTTACTTGCCGATTTACGAAAACGGAACGCTGAAGATTTTGCGCGGCGACCGCAAGATCTTGTCGAGCTTTGCTCTGATTGGCGCGAGCACCGCCGCATTCGCACCCATCGAGAGCAGGTGGAGCACAATATCCGCATCAAGCTCAAGCCGCGTACTGATCGTCGTGAGCCTGCGCAACTCTCACCCGATAAGTCATTAGAGGGAGCAAGCCGGCTTGCACTAGCTGCGCTGCTCACCCGGAAGTTAACCATACGCTTTAGTGTGGAGTCAGATCGCGGCGGTGAGCCTGGTGGGGCGTTAGATGCCGAAGTGCTGTTACATGATTGGACGCCGCAGGAGCGAGAGACATTGCTGGAGCGTCCGCTGTTCGGGTTTGCGAGTTATGGGCGCGTCCGATTCCATCACCGATCGGTACTCGAGTTTCTAGCGGCACAGTATCTTGACCGTAGATTGAGCCAAGGCATGCCGATCAAGGCGGTGAAGCGACTGCTCTTTGCTGAGACTCAACAGAACGATAAGGTCATTCGACCGACTATGCGCCCGGTCGCCGCATGGCTAGCCGCATTGCAGCC
The DNA here is from genome assembly GCF_054668285.1 of Pseudomonas sp. S2_H10. Classification (NCBI taxonomy): domain Bacteria; kingdom Pseudomonadati; phylum Pseudomonadota; class Gammaproteobacteria; order Pseudomonadales; family Pseudomonadaceae; genus Pseudomonas; species Pseudomonas sp. S2_H10. Next base: position 254,017 of record NZ_CP162754.1, on the reverse strand, counting down.
TACTATTTTTTCCGAAGTTCGTGATCGAGAGCCCAACGTCCTACTGGACCACGCTGACCCAGAATCACTTACGCTTTCTCAGCGTCAGGACGCATTACGAGCCTATGTGAAGCATTACCGATCTGGAGGTTGGCGTGGGCTGCAAGCTCCGCAGGTGCAGATCCATCGTTTTGCTACGCCTGATTTGGAGGCGCAAGTTTTACAGTTGTGGGGGGAGAGCATTGAGAATCAGGAAGTCCGTGAGCTGTTGCTAGATCTGATTGGCGCAGGGCCAATGCCTGCGTGTGCAGATATTGCTCATGCAGTCGCAATCGATGGATCGGCTTTGGTGGGTGAGCGCCTTGATGCGATTACGGCACTCGCTCGTGTTGGCGACGCTCGGGTTGAGTTTCTCGCACAGTCGATGGAAGAGGCGCAAGCAACTTGGCCTGATTCAGTGGTTCGTGGCGCACTCGCTCGATTGCTCCCTCTGTTTTTTACGCCTGATCGACTCTGTGGGATTTTGAGGGGCCTTTCGGAGTCATCAAGCATTGATTTCGAGCAAGAGTGGTCGCTACCGTACAGCATTGCAGAGCTTGAATTCCCTCCGGGTTATTTAGAGACGCTGCGCGAGGGTTTGACCTACTTGGTCACCGAGGATTTGGCTTGGGTGAATGAGTGGCCGCATCTCGTCAGTAAGCGCGCACATTTGCTCTCGATGCTTGCAGCGGTTTCCTTAAAACTTGTACGCGAGGGTGATTTACGGTTGGAAGTTCTCCGCTCTTCGACGATTGCGTTGCGTCTCCAGCCTGATGACCATAACCACGACGAGCCAATGGATAGCCTGCGCAAATCGCTTGCGGAATTGGGCGCAATTCAGCGCGAGGCGATTTTCTGGGCTGACGATAAATTCAATGAAAGCTTGCACCCGCGAGCGGACTCCTGGGAGCGCTTTTTTCAGGCTTCATTCAACGGTCCTATCCTATTAAATTACGAACAAGATGCGGCCTGGGTTCGCCGAATTATGGCTGACTGCGATCGCCCGTTGCCTGAGCGCGCAATGATGCTCCATGCCTCAATGCGTGGTATGTGGAATGGTGTTGGCGATTCGCGAAATCACATCGAAGGACTAAAGCAGTATGTTCTCGATGAGCCGGTGCTGATTGCCATGATCGACCTGTTTCTCGTTCCGGCGGAGATCGATCCGAAGATAGTCGCGATAGAGGCGCGCAGAGAACAGCAACGTAAGGCCGCTGAAGAGCGTCAAGCAACGCAGCATGCGGCTTGGGTGGCATTCTGGTGTGAGGTTGCCGAACGTCCTGATGACGCTTTTAAACCTGACCGCGAAGGCAATACTGCTTGGAATTTGTGGCAGGCAATGCAACGTTCCGGAAACAAAAGCCGTGCCTCCGGATGGGATCGTCGTTTTATCGAGGACCACTTTGGCAAAGAGACCGCCGACAGACTGCGTGTCAGCATGCGTTCTATGTGGCGCGGGGACCATCCGACACTTCGTTACGAGAGACCTGAGGACAAGAAAGGTACATTTCTTATTAAATGGCAGCTCGGGTTGGCTGCGATAGCCGCCGAAGCTGAAGACCCTGATTGGGTGCAGAATCTTTCCGTGGATGAGGCTAAATTGGCCGCACGCTACGCGCGAATTGAGTGCAGCGGTTTTCCAGCATGGTTTGAGTCCCTCTCGCGGGAGTTTCCCGCTGCGGTCGAAGAGACACTTGGTCCCGACCTGTCTGCTGAACTCAATGAAGTCGCTAAAACGAATTCGTTCGTCATGCTACTTCAGGACGTGGGCTATGCCCCGGACGTTGTCGCCCAATTGTTCGTGCCTCGATTGATCACTTGGCTTGATGCTTATGTCGTGAATTTTTGTCATACCGAAGACGTGGAAGCCGCGCTAGGTCGACTTGAGCGAGTATTGAAAATTCTCCTCCAACACGGCGGCGAAGCAGTGCATAGCAGGATTCACACATTGGCTGTGACTCAACTGACCGTTTCCGACAACGGGCCATTTACCCAAATATGGCTCACTACATTGATGCGTCTTGATCCGGTAGCTGGGGTAGAAGCCTTGGAGCTATTGCTGGCACCGCTTGAGCCCATGCCAACTGGTTTCGCTATCAGTTCCTTCAGTACCTTGTTTGGAGACCGCTTCTCTACTCTGCGAGTCGATTTACGGATATCAGGTTTCACTCCCCAGTTGCTCCTCAGACTCCTCCGACTTGCATATCAGTATGTGCGTCCTTGCGACGACATTACTCATGTGGGGACTTATTCACCTGGTCCTAGAGACGAGGCGCAAAACGCACGAAATGCGCTCCTCACCGCAATTCTCGAAATTCAAGGTGATGAGGCATGGAGGGTCAAACTGGAGATGCTTGAAGATCCATTATTTGCTCATTTCCGTGATCGTCTCGCGCTACTTGCTCGCGAAAAGTCGGCTGAAGAAGTTGACGGTGCCGTGCTCAGCGAGTCAGATGTGGCGACTCTTAATAGATACGGTGAGGCACCACCGATCACCAGCGACGACATGTATGCCGTTCTTGTCGACCGGTTCGAGGATCTCGATGATTTGATGCTTCAGGATGTCACGCCACGCGATGCTTGGGTTTTGATCCGTGAGGAAAAAGTGATGCGCCGTGAGATTGCTAGGGTGTTACGAGGCACATCCAATCATGTCTACACGGTTGACCAAGAAGCGGTCACTGCTGACGAAAAGGAAACGGACATCCGCATGCGAGCGCAGTCGGGGCAGCAAGCCACGGTTGAACTCAAGCTTGGCGAAAATTGGTCAGGTCGTGTGCTGCGTGACACGATAAAAAACCAACTCGTTACTCGATATATGGCAGCAGAGAGCTGTCGTTCCGGCTGCCTTTTAGTGACCGTTACGGGCGCACGCACATGGGAGCACCCCGACACGGGCAAATCAATTGATATTGCGGGGCTACGAGAGCTGCTTGAGACCGAAGCATCTCGAGTTGTTCGCGAAATGGGTAACAGTGTCAGGTTGCTGGTTAAGGTACTGGATCTTCGACCACGACTCTCTACTGGCTCAGGTGGAGTGATTAGCAACTAGCCCCAGCTTTTCTAACCATATGCTACGTGCCGCTTCGGGCCCAGAGTGTGTAAAAACACAACTACCCTAATATGCCCTGCATCGAATTTTTATTTCGTTGTACGTTGAAGCCGCGGGCGGCCTTGAACTGAATGATGACCGTCCCCAGCCACAACACTCGCAAAGGAATGCACATGATCAATGGTCCCGCCGTTTTGACAGTCTTTTTGGTTTACCTGGCCGGTGTCGTTATTCCAGGGCCAAATTTCGTTGCAGTAGTCCACAAAGCGGTAGCTGCTACGCGGTCAGAAGCTTTGGCCTTGGTAGCAGGCCTCGTATTGGTCAATTTATTCTGGGCCACCTGGGCCACCTGGGCCACCTGGGTAATCGCAGGTATCGGCGTTGTATTTGCTGCGTTCCCTTGGGCGGCGCTGATCGTAAAAGTTCTGGGGGCAGCCTATCTGATGTGGTTTGGATTCCGTCTGCTGCTCAAGGCCGGGAAGAGCGCGCTTTCCCCCTGTAATAATGCTGTCGTTGGAAACTTTCGGCAGTCATTCATTTAGGTGGTCGTTACGAACAGTGACAACCCTAAATCCAAGGCCTTCTATGCCGCTATTTTCTCAGCGGCAGCCCCCACCCACGTTTCACCAAGCACGTTTTTATCGATGCTGGCAGTCGTAGTGGTGGTTTCGATGACTTGGTATGGAGTGGTCGCAATCGCTCTTTCGCAACCTGAGATCGCTTCAGCGTATCGAAGGAGGAAAAAAGCTATTGATCGATTATGCGGTGGTTTGATTTTGTCTCTAGGGATCCGGCAGCTGGTTCAAGCCGCGCAGTGTCAGTGGCAGCAGCAACCAGCTCATGATCACGTCTGGGGGCATGCTGGCTAGCCATAGGGCACGCGGCGTGATGGTGAATCCGATGAAGATGATTGGTCAGATCGAATGCAAATAGGTGGTCAAGTCAGTGCAATTATCCAGGTGATCTGAAAATCCGACTTTTTCAACAGAATCGGCCAGTAGCTGCCGTTCAGGATCGGTAGCTTTCGACCAGCCTTTGAAATATAAAACGCCCGATGCGATGCATCGGGCGTTTGGGTGAAACAGGTGTAAACCTATTTCAGGACTAGACAGCGTGATGAATGCTCAGCGTCAGGTTCGCAGCCTCAGCAGGCACCGCGATGAAGATATTAAGATCGCTCTACACTGATCGCAGGCTGGCTCTCCCAGAGGGCGGAGTTCTCGACCAAGCGTGCGTAATCTGCACTTTTCCTTTTAGGCAGCGTCTACGCTAGAGATTTTCTTGAGTCACCAAACAAAATCTTCATTTCTGGTGGTTTTTCCAACTTTTTCTTTATTTTGCGGGTGACATGCTAATAAATTATTCTCATTTCTAGTTTGGCAGCTTCATACGGCTGTTGAAAAATTCCAAGGAGGGCGAGATGTGAGCGATCGACAACTGTGCCAAAGCCCCCGTAAATACAGGCTGACCTTCCATTTTTGTTATGCGACAGTAACGAAGGCAGTCGGGGCGCGGTACGACATTCGCGGCTACATGCTGGCGGAACTGTTGAAGTTGAGCCTGAAAAACCGAGCTAGGATCATAGGCGGCCGACGACGTGCTTTTTACGAACACCACGTTCAACTGGAAGCTCTCACGTATCTAGAGTGTTTCACAGCCAAGCTTTTATTTGGTCCGGGCGGAAGACTTTGCCCACATGAGTACCACTACGTAGCCAGTGATGAGTCCCTATTAAAGGCAAATACCTAAGAGACCTTTTGTGGCGGATTCGGCCTGTAGCGATGGGCCGCAATCGACCGTAGCTGTGTAAAAACGTAGCCACTGCTTTGAAGTCTGAGTCGCTACGTAAAATCTGCCCAATCGCCGCCGTTCAGTTGTGCTGTTCGCATATGCCCGTTTGGAGATTAGGTCATGCGCGCCGGCGCGATTCAGGGTGTAGCTGAGTCGCTCGACTTCGGCGTCAGAACTATCGCGCCGTCGATCACTTCAATGGTCAGTACGTCGCCGATGCTCAATCCTAAACTGGCGAGTAGGTCAGGCGGTATGTCAATGATGACGTCACCGCTTCCATCCGCAGGATCTTGGCATTTCACTGTCCAACGCTGGGCTTCGGTCATGATGCTACTCACACTTTGGTCTTGGCGGGGATGATTCATTATGATCGCAATGTCTTCGCCAGTTGAAGCGTGATGCTGACTGCTGATGACTTCTTCTGCTCGGTTGTGGCCCTTGCCTCTGTAGCTGAGGCCCGTCGTCATCGACGTGTGCGCTATGCGAGTGCTGAGTTCTCCTCGGACGGATATTAACGGCCGGTCATAGACGGTCATGTCCAATCGCTGCCTGTCGCGAAAGGCGCAAGGCAAATGCCGAATCAAGAGGGAGCCCTATGTTTGCTGAAATTCTGCGCGAGAATGCCTATGGTGCCTACCGGGTAAGGCTGGAAACACTTCTCCACATCCCCACGGACGCTTCAGATCAGGACATCCACGAACTGATCGAGACGGGTTTCTCGGCTGGTAGCGTCAAAGCCTTTTGCGACCTTGGCGCAATAAGCCCGCTAGAGCTCGATCAGATCATTCCGCTCAAAGCTCTCAAAACGAGGTTGGCGCGCGGCCAGCGATTGACGGTGGAGGAGAGCGATCGCCTGTTTCGTGTTGCACACATCATGGCCATGGCCCAAACGCTCTTCGGGGACGACGAAAAGGCCAAGCACTGGCTCTCCAAGTCCAAGGATCGCTTTTCGGGCAAAAGCCCTATTGCGATGCTTTCCACCACCCAGGGCACTCGCCTGATTGAGGAGATGCTGATCCAGACAGCAGAAGGGTTTGCATTTTGATCCTGTGGCGCATCGGTACTTTTGCAGATATCACAGGCCCCGGGGAAAGGGCTGGTCAACGATAGGGGTATATCGCCGGAAACCAATCGTTTACCTAGCCTGCATGCCATCGGGGCCATGCTGAAGATTCTCGTATACCTTGAGATTGACTAGAGGACTTCTCCCCGGAATCCTCAACTTGCTTAAGGTCGATATACCTGACTCAGTACGAGGCGCCAGATAACGCTCCGCAATAGTTAGATATCACCGGCGCTTAGCTAAAAGTTTTGGTCCGTATTGATCTCACGCCGAATTCGTTCAAGCAGCGAGTCTAAATCTGTATCCGGATCGAGAAGCAAAAAGCTCTCCAGGAGGAGGGTGAGCGGGTGCACACCCATTCTGTCGGCAAGCTCCGATGCCTTTTCCAATGTAACGTTCTTAAGGCCGCGCTCAAGCGTACTGAGATATGTCCTGCTACTGACGATTCCGAAATCTTCTTGGGTCAAGCCCCGGCGAAGCCGTGTGTTACGTAACGCAATGGCGAACGCTTCCTTCAGTTCCATTTTGCTTAATCCACAAAAGGAACGATGAAGCCGTTTTGAGCTCTATAGGGCTACAATCTATAGTGTTCATTTTGAGAGAGATTTATGTCCGCACTTCAGATTAGCGCCCGTCAGTTATCTGCGACGAGTAATGAGCACAGCCCTTCAACCATGCTGATGGTCGCGGTGGCGAACGTTGCTCAGCCAGAGCAGGGCATAGAGATAGTCAAACGCTTCTCCGGCCAACATCTGATCGACCTGTTCAACGAAATGGATCGGCCTGGTTCAGAGAAGGCCATCGTTGGTGTCCTGCTGGCAATTCCTCCAAAACTTAACGGCTCTCCGCGATGGATCGCTGAGAATGTGCTTGATTTTGGCCGAGTCGAGCTAAGGTTGGCGGATGACGCTTGCTTGGATACATACGCTTACCGGCTTGCTTCAAAAGCTGTATTCAGAGACAACGCTAAGGTCGGCCCAGCAGAAATCCTGGGCTGGAGATCACTCTATGAAACGTCCAATGCGGATGGTGACGTTGACCCAGAGCTTGTCGCCCATCAAACCTGGTTGTCTATCGTCATCACTCGAATGGTCAACGCAGTAAATCTACCTGATGAGGAGGATGCCCCTGAGTAGTTGTCGACTCTCTTTTGGTACCGTAGCTCAATCCCAACGGAGACCTTTTTGCAGATCAAACCGGGGGAGGAGGGCACGGGTACCGATGGCTTTTGAACTTATCGCTCTCCACGCTTCGCCGCCGGCGATAAGACACGACGAGCTCGACGACGAAGCCCCCTTACCCAACAGCGTTGACGAGAGGCCGTCATGAAAGGAAGACGTAAAGTCAAAACGTCTAAGTGGTTTTTAAAGGCTCAATTTGAGGCCGAAGCTCAGCGCATGATGGCAAATAGATCTGATAAAGCAGCACATAGATTTCTTGATGCCGCCTCGCAATTCAGAATTGAACATGAACCTACTGGGCGCCTTGCGGGCGGCAAGCATAACCCTAACCCTCAAGGTGACCGCGGCTCCATACGCCTACTTTCAACCCATTACATGTGGTCAGATAATGCCCCTGGATGCATAGACGAATCTGGATTGCCCAGCTAACAGCCTAACCCACATCAAGCGCCCCAGTATTTCTTCCGATATTGAGAGCCCCATGCACAAATCAGATCTTCCAATGCTACTCACTCAGACTATCGAGGTGGTTATCCGCGCGGGACAGCTACTTATTGCGGAATGGGCGAGGGTAAATGGACCACGAGGGAAGGGCGATAAGGCAGTAGTAGACGTAGAAATCGAACACATCCTACGCCAGCAACTGCTGGATCTTTTTTCCTGCGACTTCTGGGGCGAAGAAACTGGGCATAGCCTCATGGGACATTCCTGGTGTTGGGTCGTCGATCCTAACGACGGTACGAGTGACTTTCTCAAGGGTCTCAAAGGGTCTGCCATTTCTGTCGGCCTTCTGCATAAGCAAATTCCGGTATTGGGCGTGGTCTACGCACCAGTCACTGTTGAGGGCTCGCCTGATTGCATCGCCTGGTCTGAGGGACTACCCGATTTGTTACGCAATGGACAGCCAGTAGCAACAAAGCTTTCTGGACTGGCGTTGTCGAGCAGCTCCTACGTGATGGTGAGTGCCGCCGCGATCATCAGGCCAGAGATCAATCGTGAGCTCTGTACCCCCAGCAGTTTTGTTGCGATGCCCTCAATTGCCTATAGGCTTGCAAAAGTCGCCGCAGGAGATGGCGTCTGCGGAGTTTCTCTGTACGCGGTTTCTGCACATGACGTCGTTGCAGGACACGCGTTGTTGCGAGGTGCGGGTGGCATTTTGCTCAATGAAAATGGTGAGTCAATTTACTATGTAACCGAAGCAAACATGCAGACGGTCTCAAGACGCTGCTTCGGGGGATCAGAGATCGCGTGTCGGACATTGGTGGCTCGAGATTGGAACCGTATTTTCGCAGTCGACCGAAGATAGACCCAAGCTCGCGAAGAAGTAAATTTGCGAAAATCGGGTAAACCGCCCGGTTTCGTATGATTAGTTCCTAGTATTTCGGAGAATTACTTCCGGTTACTTCAGTGGTCCACTTGCGTTTGTAGCCCAGGCAATTTACGAACGCTGGCGCCGATATACCCGAGCTGGGCGTGGTCTACGACATAAGTCGCCGTTGAGGGATCATCCGCTTGTAATGCCTAGTTACGGCCAGCGCAAGCTGACCGTGTCATGAAATCGTAGATGGGCTGTTTTGAACCCGATCATTATCGGCTTCTGCGTTGCACCCAGGCTACGCCTGCTATTCGTTCGTAGGCGGATGGCGCTGCTTATCGATGGTTTCGTTTTGCTTGACTAGCTTCATAGGCTTAATAGATATCTGAGCCGGCAACGGACAAATACCCAGCACTTAACAACCACGTAAATTAGCACTCAGGTGAGCAGTTGAATAATTGCGGTGATTCTGTAAGTGAGAGTATCCGGAGTGCTCAACACGAGAGTCCGACTAACTGACTGACCAACAGCGAGAGGCTTGTCTAAAAAAACAAAAAAATCGATCCATTTTTGGTCGAATCCCCATTCTGCAGAATAAGTACAGCGTTTACCGCCTTGATCGACGAGGAGCCCGGGGTATATTTCATCTTCTTGGCCGTTCCATTCGCAAAGGTGGCAATACATTTTTTCTGATGCAAGTTTTCCATCGGACAAAATTGCATGGACGCAAAGGGATTGGGACTCATCATCAACCAACACCAAATCGATCTGAGCGAATGTCTTGGTCATTTGAATTTCTCCGCTACGGCTTTGCCAAGCTTAGGCCGTTAACGCCAAATCGCCAAGCCTAGGCGGCGCAATCAATGTAATAGAGGTACTATTAATTCAATGGAGTAAAAGTCAAAAAAGGTGTGCGGACGCACAATTTCGGACATTTAGTGGCCGGACTTTTTGATATTTAGTTCGGTGCGCTCCAAAGGGCAGATGCTCTATCCTGATCCCGATGTATGATTTAACATAATATACATTATGCGTACTGACCTATACAGAACTGGGGGGCTCTGGTGTTCAGATTTGAAGCCACGCCCAGGCCTCGATTCACTCTGCCGCAGCTCGTGCCTGCACCTCAACGATGTAATTCAGGACGAACTGATCCTGAGAACCTTGCGCCTTGTAATAGCCAACCACATTGGCCAGCGTCCACCGCAGCAACCTCATCAGCACCGGGTCGGAAAATTTCCAGCTGCTCGACTCATACGGATACCGGCTGTTGGTGAACACGTCGCGGTATCTCTCGAAGGAATCTTCCTGGCTGTCCAGGGACAAGCTGCTACGAATCGCTTCGGGCATCGCATGAAACAACGTCAACAGATCGTGCTTATCAGCCGTTTTACGGTTGGTTTTGCCGACGTTTTTCAGATGTTGGTGAGCCGCGGCCAACGCTACAGAGTCGAGTTTGTAGGTCTCGCCGGATGTACCTTGATGTTGGTCAGGCACGGAAATAAAGCTCTTGAGCAGAATTTCCATACCAATCGCCGCATTGACCTGGGCAACGTGCGGTAGGTTCTGCGCGTCCAGAACCTCACAAGCTTTCAGGTAATTATGAGCGCTTTGAAGCATCCAGCTTGGAAAATGACCCATTGAATACTCCTTTGAATAGGCACCTCAGATGGCTAGAGCCCTTGATTTACGGGGATTTTACCGATTAGACGTGTGCTTGAAAGATACCGAACATGCTTGGAAGATAACGAACAAGGATGAGCTACCCGTAGATCATCTGGTGAGCTACCCTACTCCACTAATAATCATGAGCTATAACTACACTAAACATCTATTTAGTTGAGTTAAGTTTTGACTGTCTTTAACCGCATTAAAATATTGTCAGACTTAAAACAGCAGCGACAATCTGCCTCGCCCGAACGGACTGGAAAGTTGCGCTGCTACCATGGATGAGGACTATTGGTTTCACGGATAACTCGCAAGCAACCGCTGCGCAAACCCAGCCAGATCCGCCTCAGCCAACCGGTTGATCCCGGCCGCACGCTTACGCCCTCCCCCCGTCGGGAACTGACGGCAGAACGCATCCGCCGTCAGTTCAGCGCCTTCAGGTACACGAACGCTGAACGCCCACTCACCATCGGCCCCGGCACTGAGCAGACCGATGGCCAGGTGCGGAGCCTGTGCGGCCAGTTGATTGGCCAGCACCCCGCTGACCCTTCGCGCCCAGGGTTGCGCCGGCAAGCGATAGAGCCGCGCGCCGTGGCCCTCGCACCACGGCGTCAGGTCTGCGGCGGCAGCCATGTCGGCGGCATGCCCTTCTCTCAAGGTGCTGAAGCTGGTGCTTTCGCGGATGAAATCCATTGGATTGCGGTAAGGCAACAGTTCGCCGGCGAGCGCCAACGGATCGAAATGCAGGTCCTCGAGGCTGTCGCCGTAGGCGTTGTAGTTCAACAGCTGACCCAGTTCTTCCAGCGCCGCCTGCTCATCCGCGGTCAGGCCGTGTCGTTCGGCCAGTGCACGCGCCGGACCGGCCAGGCCATCGCCAAACGCGGCGACCACCGCCCAGCGGTGCTCGCGTCCGGCGAGGTGGTTGTCGACCAGGATGCTGGTGCAGACGTCGGCCGCGGTGTCGATAAACGACTCGAATGCCGGATGTCGCGGCAGCTCACCGGCATAGTGGTGATCGAAGTAACGCACCCGGGTACCGGCGTCGAGCAGGCGTTGCGTGTCTTCGCGGTTCTGTTCGTGAGCCACGTCCAGCACGGTGACACGCTCTCCATGGGCGGCGGTTATCCGGCGCAGCAGTGCGATATCGCGCTTGACCCCGCTGATCAGGCGCACCTCGTGGTCCAGTTCGCCGGCCAGACGTAATTGTTGCAGGGCACAGAGGCCATCCGCATCGCCATTAAAAGCGCAGTGATCAATCATCTGTCAGGTTCCTTAGTGCATCACTTCGCCGCCGTTGGCATCCAGTTGTGCGCCGTTGATTGCACTGGCGTAGTCCGATGCCAGGAACAGCGCCGCCCGCGCGCACTCGTCATCGGTGCGCATGCGTCCGCCCGGGATCCCGGCACTGAATTCGGCACGCACCTGTTCTTCACTGACGCCCCGTGCGGCGGCGGTCTGGCGTACCAGCGCCTGGACCGGTTCGCCCCACATCCAGCCACACGCCAGGCCGTTGACCCGCAAGCCATGCACTGCTTGCTCGCTCGCCAGGTAGCGCACCGTCGCGGCCAGCGCGCTTTTTGATGCGGCATAGGCGGCACCGCCCTGATAAGGCTTGCGCACCCCCAGGGTATTGATCATGACAATGGCGCCCGCGCCCTGGGTGCGCATTTGTCCCAGCACGGCGCGGCTCATGTTCAACGAGCCCAGCAGATTGACTTCCAGGGCCTCGCGCAACGGGTCGTTGTCGCCCTCCTCCACGGCCTGAAAGCCGCCATGGGAAAAGGCGCTGTTGAGCAACGCATCGATACGGCCGAATTTTTCCAGGGTGTTGGCGGCGAAGCGGTGACAGGCGTCGGCATCGGTAATGTCCGTGGCAACGCACAACACCTCGCAGGTGTCGGTGAGCGCGAGGATGCGTTGTTGCGCCTCGAGCAGCCGTCCCTTGTCCCGCGCACCCAGGGCGACGGCGCGCGCACCTTCGCGGGCGGCCTCCAGTGCCAACTTGATACCCAGTCCCGGGCCGACACCCGAGACCATCACGACCTTGTCTTTCAACAGCATGGGGAAACTCCTCTTATTGTTATGAACTGCACGGGTTTCAGGCCTGAATGTGCCGGGCTCGATACTCGGCATAGTCGCGTTGCAATATCGCTTCGCTGAGGCCGAACTGGCCGGGGCTGTAGTGATGAACCGCACGCTTTTCACGGCCGTTCGCCTGCAGCCATTGCCCCATGGCCGATCGGGTCTGCGGGGTCAATTCAAGACCGGCAAACTGATAGATCCTTTCGACTACCGCCTGCGGCTCGGCCACGGTGTCTTCGAAGTGCACATCAAGGAAACGCGCTGCGGGCATGCACTCGCGCACGGCCATCGCATGGCGCAATGCACGGGCCATACGGCGGTTCCACTGCTCGCCCACGGCCTCGGCGTCGACCTTGTCGCTGTAGAGCAACCAGAGGGTATGGATAAAGCTGGCCAGTGAAGGAATGGTTTTCGCCGGTTCGCGGTGAGTGAGGACCACCTGCGCCTTGGGAAAAACCTCGAACAGCAGCTCCAGGGTATGCAGATGCTGCGGGCTTTTGAGCAACCAGCGGCGACCAGGCTCGATGCCGCGACGAGCCTGCTGCCATTGCAGGAACTGCAGGGTTCGCTTGAGGTACTGATACACCTGCGTCTGATCCTGAGCGTCAAGCCAGGCGGTATAGCTCGGCACATTGACGTAGGAATCCATGGCGCACAGGAACGAGTGCTCCATGAGCATGAATTCCTCGTCGGGCTGCTCCGCGTCCAACGGGTGGATGGCCAGCAACTGCGGGAGGAATTCGATCATTCCCGCGACTTCGGCGCGTGCCCGGGCGATGCGCTTGAGTGGCTGCTCCAGTGTTTCTCCGGGCAAGGGTGCGGGGTAACGGGTTTCCCACCACTGCGCCTTGCTGAACTGCGGGTCCACCGCCAGTGTGCGCTGCAGCAACGTGGTGCCGGTGCGCGGCAGGCCGACGATCACCAAGGGATCATCGATGGGTTGTTCGAGGATGTCCGGGTAACGCCGAAGGTGATCCTCCATGACCAGGCGGTTGACCAGTTGCCCGAGCAGTTTTTCGCGCAACAGCTCCCGCCCGGAGGACGACAGGCACGCTTCATTGTTCAGGGCGTCAGCCAGTACCAGCAGACCCTGGCGGAACTCGCCGGGGCCGAAATCATCGAGCCCTCCCGCACGGGCGCTGGCTTCGGCCAGCAAGGCATCAAGGGCGAAATCCTCGGCGCTCATCGCACACTCTCCTTCAATTCATCGAGCTTGACCACGCGTGTGGTCGGGTGCACCGGATGCTTGGCCCCCACCCAGCGCAGACAGAGGGTGCCGTGCGGATGGCCGGCGGTTTCCAGCCAGTTCGCCAGGCCGGGATCAGTGCCGCAGAGCACCATGCGCAAGCGGCCATCGGCGTCCAGGCGTGCCGAATGCTTGTTCAGGCAGATGCGGTGGTAGCGGTAGTCGAGCGACTCCATCCAGTAGTTGTTGATCTGCAGATTCCAGAAGTCGCAGTCGGGCACCTGGTCGACCTCGATCAGCAACGCCTCGTCTGCGGCCAGGGCCCAATAGGAGTGGTAATAGAAGATGTTCGGGTCGCCCCCCACTGACTGGCACAGCGCCTGGTCAGCGGCCGGCAGCTGATTGGGGTGGGCCTGGTAACCCTGGGCCCAATCGGCAAACAGTCGGGCGGTGTTCTCGACGAAACTGCCCACCCTTTGCAGGCTTTGCTGCAAGCGTTGTGCGGTCAGCGGCTCGGGTGCCAGGCCAGCATTCAGGCGCTCTATTCGCAGTTGTGCCGGTTGCTCGGTGTTGCGGTCGAGAAACGTCTGGCGCACGATCAGGGCATTGCTCTGCGGCTCCAGTCGCAGCCAGTTGCCTTGGGCCGGCGGGCGCTGGCTGAGGATGATTTCGAAGTTACCCTCGGCATCCAGCGCCAGTAGCCCGGCATCGAGGAAGCCGGTCTGGGTCATCTTGCCATCCGTTTCGTAGCCACCCTTCTGGGAGCCGAAGCTGAGGTAGGCAACGCTGCCACGGTGACCGCTGACCCGGTACTCATGCTCGCCGTTCAGACGCGCATAGCTGTACAGGTTATCCGGGTTGTCAGCGCCGATTTTCGCGGTTTCATGGGACGGCGTGATGAAGCCCGGAAAGTCCGGGTCAGCGAATTCCAGGTGCATTTCCAGGGCAATGCGCAGTAACCGGGTGAGATAGCGAAAGCCTTCGGCACGGGTCTGCACATCGTCCGGCGCTTCGCGGCGCAGTATCTGCTCGCCGCTGCGGCGCAATTGCTCGCAAAAGAGGTTCCAGCTCTCACCGCTGACAACCTCCTGATCGATCCTGTCTGTAACCATGTCGCTCTCCACTGCTGGCGGACATCCCGCCTCTGCCAGTGACATTAGGGAGTACCCGCTTGCCGGTTCTTCGTCCGAGCGGACTAAGTGCCCGCCTAGTCCGCCTGGACGAGGAACGGTCTGCCCCCGAGCGGTGAGGATCGCGCCTGAGCCCAAGGCTTGTTCGCGCCGCTGTTCGCGGTGCGCCGTCATCCTCAGAGGAGTTACCCATGCCCACAGAGAAAAACCTGGTCCGGTCAGTGACCGTGGACATCGCCGCCCCGGCCGATTTTGTCTGGTCGATACTGATCGACCTTGCCCGTTATCCGCAGTGGAACCCGTACACCGTCAAGGTCGAGTCGAGCCTGCAATTGGGCGAAGCGGTCAATCTGTTCCTGCCTGACCCACGCCGGCCAGGTGAGCTGCTGCACGTGATCGAGTACCTGGCGGACATCGAACCCCACCGGTTACTCGCCTGGGAGATGTACGCCAACGCCGACAACCCCGACGCCGCCCGGCGCGAGCAGTTGATCGAACGCACCGGCGCGAACAGTTGCCGTTACCACACCACCGACCAGTTCCTCGGCGCGACCGCAGACCAGGTCATGGCCAACCACGGTCCCTGGGTGCAACAGGGCTTCGACGCCGTTGCCCGGGCCCTCAAGGTCCGCGCCGAGTCGCTTTACGCGTCCGTCGCGTGACCCTCAGCCGCTGGCGCCCTCTTCGTCCGAGCAGACGAAGAAGCGCCAGTGGCGCTTTACCTACCGTGATGTCCAGCCGGAGCCCAACCCGGCAGAACTCGAGGAGGTATCCGATGTTGACTCATCTGCAATGGCTGGAAGCGGAAAGCATCCAGATCATCCGCGAAGTGGTCGCCGAATGTGAAAACCCGGTGATGCTTTACTCCATCGGCAAGGACAGCGCCGTGATGCTGCACCTGGCGATGAAAGCCTTCGCCCCGGGCAAGCCGCCCTTCCCCTTGCTGCACGTGGACACCACCTGGAAGTTTCGCGAAATGATCGCTTTCCGCGACCAGACCGCTGCACGCCTGGGCCTGGAACTGCTGGTGCATATCAATCCCGAGGGCGTGGAAAAGGCCATCGATCCCTTTACCCACGGCTCGTCCCTGCACACCGACGTGTGGAAGACCCAAGGTCTGAAGCAGGCCCTGGACCACTATGGTTTCGACGCGGCTTTCGGCGGTGCCCGCCGCGATGAAGAGAAGTCGCGGGCCAAGGAACGCATGTTTTCCCTGCGCTCGGAACAGCATCGCTGGGACCCCAAGCAACAGCGTCCCGAGCTTTGGCGCTTGTACAACACACGCAAGCGCAAGGGCGAAAGCCTGCGGGTATTCCCGTTGTCGAACTGGACCGAGCTGGATATCTGGCAGTACATCTACCTCGAACAGATCCCCATCGTGCCGCTGTATTTCGCCAAGGAGCGTCCTGTCGTGCAGCGCGACGGCACGCTGATCATGGTCGACGACGAGCGACTGCCGCTCAAGCCGGGCGAAACCCCGCAAATGCGCAAGGTGCGTTTCCGCACGCTCGGCTGTTACCCGCTGACCGGCGCCATCGACAGCGACGCCGACAACCTGCCGGCGATCATCAGCGAGATGCTGGTCAGCCGTACGTCTGAACGTCAGGGGCGACTGATCGACAGCGACTCGGCCGGTTCCATGGAGAAAAAGAAACAAGAGGGGTATTTCTGATGAGCGCGCTGAACGAAACCTTCAATGACGACCTGACGCCCTATCTGCAACAGCAACAGAACAAGCAGCTGCTGCGTTTCATTACCTGTGGCAGTGTCGACGATGGCAAAAGCACCCTGATCGGCCGCCTGCTGTATGAGTCCAAGGTACTGTTCGAGGACCAGTTGGGCCAACTGGAAGCCGACTCGAAAAAGCTCGGCACCCAGGGTGACGAACTGGATTTCGCCCTATTGGTCGATGGCTTGAGCGCCGAGCGCGAGCAAGGCATCACCATCGATGTGGCGTACCGTTTTTTCGCCACCGACAAGCGCAAGTTCATCGTTGCCGACACCCCCGGCCACGAACAATACACCCGCAACATGGTCACCGGCGCCTCGACCGCCGACCTCGCGGTGATCCTCATCGATGCCCGCCAGGGCATACTGACCCAGACCCGCCGGCACAGTTACCTGGTGTCGCTGCTGGGCATCCGCAAGGTTGTGGTCGCCATCAACAAGCTGGACCTGATGGACTATTCACAAGCGTTGTTCGAGCGCATCGAAGCGGATTATCGCGCGTTCGCCAAGCAGATCGGCCTGCATGACATCCAGTGCATCCCGCTCTCGGCTCTGCGTGGCGACAACATGCTTGAAGCCAGCCCGAACACACCCTGGTACCAGGGGCCTACCCTGCTCCAGCATCTGGAAAACGTCCCGCTTGAGCAGGCTCGACAAGTAGACGCCGCGTTTCGCCTGCCCGTGCAATGGGTGAATCGGCCGAACCTCGATTTCCGTGGTTACTGCGGCAATGTCGCGGCCGGCAGCGTCAGCGTCGGTGATCGTATCCGCGTGCTGCCATCGGGGCAGCAGAGTGAAGTCACTGCCATCCTCGGCAGCGCCGGGCAACAGCAGCAAGCCGTTTGCGGCCAGGCCGTCACCCTGACCCTCAAGGATGAAATCGATATCAGCCGCGGCGACTTGATGGTGCTGGCCGATGCACCGGCGGCCGTTGCCGACCAGTTTGAAGCGACGCTGGTGTGGATGGACGAAGAGCCGATGCTGCCCGGGCGTCCCTACCTGATGAAGATCGGCTGCCGGACCGTCAGCATGAGCTGCGCCAACCTCAAGCACCGGGTCGATGTGAACAGCCTGGAACACCTGGCGGCGAAAACCCTGGAGCTGAACGGTATCGGCGTGTGCAACCTGCACCTGGACCGGCCGATCGCCTTCGATGCTTACGCCGACAACCGCGATACGGGTGGCTTCATCATTATCGATCGCTTGAGCAACCGCACGGTCGGCGCCGGCATGCTGCACTTTGCCTTGCGTCGCGCGCAGAACGTGCACTGGCAGGCCATCGACGTGAACCGCGAAGCCCATGCGACGCTCAAGGGGCAGTCACCGCGAATCCTGTGGTTCACCGGGTTGTCCGGTGCGGGCAAGTCGACCATTGCCAACCTGGTGGAGCGCAAGCTGCACACCCTTGGCCGGCACACTTACCTGCTCGATGGCGACAATGTCCGTCATGGCCTCAATCGCGACCTGGGCTTCACCGAAGCCGACCGGGTGGAGAACATCCGTCGGGTCTCGGAAGTGGCGAAGCTGATGCTCGATGCCGGCCTGATCACCCTGGTGTCGTTCATCTCGCCGTTCCGTGCCGAGCGCGAGATGGCACGCCGCCTGGCGGGAGACGGCAATTTCCTCGAGATTTTCGTCGACGCGCCGCTGGCCCTGGCCGAACAGCGCGACCCCAAGGGCCTGTACCAGAAAGCCCGGCGCGGTGAGCTGAAGAACTTCACCGGGATCGACTCGCCTTACGAGCCGCCGGTAGCGCCGGACATCCACATCGATACCCGCCATGAGTCGGCCGAAACGGCCGCCGAGCGTATCGTCGAGGCACTGAGGGCACTGTAAAAGCCAATGAGCAGCGCTATACCGGCCTGTACCGGTGTGGCGCGGCCCTATCACATAACCCGATTGCCAGCCTAAGCCATACGGACGATTTTCCCGCCGTGGGCGCGATCAATACTCGAACGACAATAACAAGCAATAGTGAGGCGCATCCATGAACCTCCCTTTTCCGGCCTGCAAGGACCTTCAGTCCCATACCGACATTCCGTCTGCCGAACTCAGCAGCTTGCTTGCCCTGGTCTATCAAGGCCCCCTTGAGTCGACCCCCTGGTCCGGCCTGCTGGAAACCTTGCGCCAGCGTTTCGAGGCAAGCTTCTTCACCCTGGTGCTGCGCAACCCCGACCATGAACGGCCGGGGCTGATCGTCAACGCGTCGATTCATGGTCCGCTGCTGCCAGGCGAGCCGTTCTACAGCGAACAGTACTACTCGATCTGCCCCTTCATCGACTGGCCCGTCGAGCAGGTGGCCAGTGCCGATCAGGTGCTGGGAACGGAGACCTGGCTGGCCCACGACTTCTACCGTAATTATCTGCAGCCGCTGGATTTGCGCCACGTTCTGGTCGCCAACATGCGCACGCCCACGGGCATGCATTGCGCGTTGTTCGCTTGCCGCAACCACGCCAGCCGCGACTTCGATGCCGCGGAGACTGCCCTGATCCGCCTGCTCCTGCCCCACCTGCAACAAGCGGTGGACCTGCATTCGGCCGTAGAGCAACTGGACTCCGAACGCCAACTCTATGCCGCGACCATCGACCGTCTGATGGTGGGCACGGCGATCCTCGACGATAACGGCACCATGATGCGTTGCAACCGCGCGGCCCAGCGCCTGTTTGACAGCCGTGACGGCCTGGAATGCCGGCACGACAAGCTCTGTGCCTTCACCAGCCAACAGAACCGCAGGGTGCAACAAGCCATCCAGGCCGTATTGAAACAACGCCAGCGTGGCCTCGATGACATCGAAGTGTTGACCCTGACCCGGCCAAGCGGCGAGATGCCACTCAATTTGCTGCTGCGCCCCATCCCCATGAGCTATCAAGCCCGCAACGGCGCACGCCGGCCCGCCGTGGCGGTATTCATCCGCGACCCGTCGGATTCACCGCAGGCATCGCGAAACCTGCTGCGCAGCCTGTTCCAGCTGACGCCGACGGAAACCGAAGTGGCCATGCTCGTCATGGACGGGCAAACCCTCGACGAAACAGCCCTGGCCCTCGGGGTTTCCCGCAACACGGTGCGCGCCCACCTGCGCGGAGTGTTCGCCAAGACCGGCGCCACCCGCCAGGCGCAACTGGTCAAGACACTGCTCAACAGCGTGGCGTCGCTCGGGTAGGAGCCGGCTTGCCGGCGATGGACTCCAGTGCGCCGCGTTTTATCCGGGTTACACGCGTCATCGTTAACGACCATCGCTGCGATGCGGCGACCCGACGAGCCAGCTCCTACACGGGATCTCCTGACCTTCAAACCTTGTAGGAGCCGGCTTGCTGGCGATGGACTCGAGTGCGCTGCGTTTTATCCGGGTTACACGCGTCATCGTTAACGACCATCGCTGGCGAGCCAGCTCCCACACGGAATCTCGTGACCTTCAAACCTTGTAGGAGCCGGCTTGCCGGCGATGGGCTCGAGTGCGCCGCGTAAATCCGGGTTCACACGCGTCATCGTTAACGACCATCGCTGAAAGCCAAAAAAAAGCTCCCCGAATGGGGAGCCTTTTTTACCACTGGACGATCAGACCGCCTGTTTGTAGCGGCGAATCCGGATATCCGCCTGTTCCTTGTGCCCGGCAAAACCTTCCATGCCGCACAAGCGCGAGCAGTACTCGCCGACCAGCACAGACGCTTCGTCAGTCAGGACGCGCTGATAGGTGCAGGTCTTGATGAACTTGCCGACCCACAGGCCGCCGGTGTAACGCGCGGTTCCGGTGGTGGGCAGTGTGTGGTTGGTGCCGATCACCTTGTCGCCGTAGGAGACATTGGTGCGCTGCCCGAGGAACAACGCGCCGTAGTTGGTCATGTGTTCCAGGAAGTACAGAGGGTCACGGGTCATGACCTGGACGTGTTCGGAGGCAATGCGGTCGGCTTCCTCGACCAGTTCGTCCACGGTGTCGCACAGGATGATCTCGCCATAGTCACGCCAGGCAACGGAGGCCACGGGCGCGGTCGACAAAATGCCCAGCTGGCGCTCGATTTCCGCCGGCAGGGTTTCCGCCAGCTCAGCGCTGTTGGTCAAAAACACCGCTGGCGAGTTGACGCCGTGCTCGGCCTGCCCGAGCAAGTCCGCGGCAATGATTTCGACGTCAGAACTGTCGTCGGCGATCACCAGCGTTTCGGTCGGGCCGGCAATCAGGTCGATGCCGATCTTGCCGAACAGCTGACGCTTGGCTTCGGCGACATAGGCGTTGCCCGGGCCGACGATCATATCGACCGGCTTGAAGGCATCGGTGCCCAACGCCAACGCAGCAATGGCCTGGACGCCGCCAACGCAATAGATTTCATCGGCGCCGGCCAGGTACATGGCCGTCACGATGGCCGGATGAGGCTTGCCGTCGAACGGTGGCGCCGCTGCAACCACGCGCTTGACGCCCGCAACCTTGGCCGTCAATACGCTCATGTGTGCCGATGCCAGCAATGGATACTTGCCGCCAGGGATGTAGCAGCCCACCGAGTTCACCGCAATGTTGCGATGCCCGAGGATCACGCCCGGGAGCGTTTCGACTTCGACATCGTGCATCGAGGCTTTTTGCACTTCGGCAAATCGCCGCACCTGTGCCTGCGCAAACTTGATGTCACCGATTTCCTGTTCCGAAAGACTGGCGACGCACGCGGCGATTTCTTCGTCGGTCAGGCGGAAGGTGGCAGGCTCCCACTTATCGAATTTCTTCGAATACTCGCGAACGGCTGCATCGCCGTTTTTGGCGACATCGGCAATGATCTGCTCGACCGTATCGCGCACTTGCGCAGCGATTTCGGCTTGGGCTTCGACCGGCTTACTTTTTTTCAGATAACGAATCATCAATTTGCTCCTGGTGGTTCTTGATGCACGCAACATGCACTCAGCATTGGCAAACATCTTTTCGCACCCCCCTGCTCCGGGCAATTTCGCAGCCGCCTTATTGCTGACGCGATCTGACGCAGCACAGACGCAAAGTTGAAGCACTTGCGGCAGCGCAGCCGCTCTGGCGCGGGCGATCGTGTTATTCGTATAACCTTTTATTATCAAAACCGACTTGAACAAAACCGTTCTACTGTCCGTGCTTGTTCACCGCATCTCCACGCAAACCCAAGCCGGCCTGGCTATTCCATTAAATTTGATCAAGGCATTGACAGCGCCGTTTTGAGTGATAGCTTAAATAAGCGGTTATACGTATAACCTAACAATCACACCCAACTTAAGAGGTGACCAACCGTGAGTCGAGTCTTGTATCTATACGGTGGCTGGCCCGGCCATTTCCCCTATGAAATCGCCGCATGGGCCCGGACCGTTTTCCAGGAGCTGGATTTCGACGTTGAAGAGTCCACCGACATCTTCACATTGGACAGGGATTTGACCGGTTACGACCTGATCGTGATTGGCTGGAACAACGCGGTCACCACGGAAACGCTGACCGCCTCGCAGGAAAACCGCCTGCTCGAAGCGATCGAAAGCGGCACCGGCCTGGTGGGTTGGCACGGTGCGGGGGCGGCCTTTCGCGCAAGCCTCAAGTACCACTGGGTACTGGGCGGCTCCTTTCTCGAGCATCCGATGGGCGAAGGCTTTCCCCATCCTTACCAGGTCAACGTCATCGACCGCACGCATGAGGTCACTCAAGGCGTCGAGGATTTCGAGGTGCGTTCCGAGCAGTACTACATGCAGGTGGACCCGAACATCCATGTGCTCGCCGAAACCACCTTCGATGGCAACCCGTTCCCGTGGATCAAGGGCCATCGCAGCCCGGTTGCCTGGGTACGCCAGTGGGGCCTGGGGCGCGTTTTCTACCACTCCATCGGACACGACACCAGCAACCTGGCCGATCCCAATATCCGCCGCCTGACCAAACAGGGCCTGAACTGGGCAACGCGCGGACGAGCTGAAGGTCACGGCAAAACCACCGCATCCACCCCGCTTTCATCAACCCAAGGAGTCCTGTCATGAGCAAATTGACCGGCAGCCAGATCGTCGCACAAACCCTGAAAAACTACGGCGTCGAGTATGTCGCCGGCATTCCCGGCCACGGTATCTGGACACTCACCGACGCCTTCCTCGAAGAAGACTCGAAACTCAAGTTCATCCAGGTCTTCCACGAACAGAGCGCCGTGCATCTGGCCGATGGTTACTACCGCGTGGCCGGCAAGCCGATGGCGGCGGTCACCTCCATCGGTGCCGGTGCTGCCAACACCGTGATCGGCATGGCCACCGCGTTCACCGACTCCACCAGCCTGATGCTGATCACTGGTGGGCCGCCCACGCACATGCGTGGCCACGGTCTGCTGCAGGAGCTGGAACGCTACACCGACAATGACTTCCCGAAAATCGCCGAAGCCGTGACCAAGCGCCACTGGGTCGCGACGCGTGTTGAAGAGCTGCCGTTCATGATGCATCGGGCCTGGAGCTCGATGGTCACCGGCCGCCCGGGTCCGGTGCATCTGGAAATCCCGATGGATGTCCAGGCCGAAGCCGCGGAAGTGACCCTGCATGCCCTGGAAGAACGCACGCCGATCGGCAAGTGCTTCCCGGATCCGGCGGCCACGGCCCGCGCCGTTGAAGAACTGCAGGCCTGCAAGCGCCCGGTGCTGGTCATCGGTGGTGGTGTCATCACGGGCGAGGCCAGCGCTGAAGTGCTCGCCCTGGCCGAGGCCTGGAAGATTCCGGTGGTCACCACCTGGAACGGCAAAAGCGGCTTCCCCGAAGACCACCCGTTGTTCGCCGGCAGCGTCGGCCAGACCGGCACCATGTGCGGCAACAAAGTAGCCTCCACCGCCGATGTGATCATCGCCGTGGGTTGCCGCTTCACCGACTGGTCGTCGTCCAGTTATGCCAAGGGCGTGACCTTCGCCATTCCGCCGTCGAAGTTGATCCACATCGACATCGACCCGCACGAAATTGGCAAGAACTACCCCGTCACCGTGGGCATCTGTGCAGACGCCAAACACGCGCTGGCCCATATCGTCGAAGGCCTGAAAGGCCAGACTGTCGATCGCGAGGAGTACCTCAGCGACCTGCGCGGTTATCAGGACGAATGGGAAACCAAACTGGCCGGCCGTCGTGACTCCGACCGTTTCCCGTTCACCTCGCAACGTCCATTGGGCGCGTTGCGCAAGATCTTCCCGCGCGACACCATCGTCGTGGTCGGTTCCGGCAACACCCAGGGCGCGGTCAAGCAGACCTTCCCGGTCTATACCCCGCGCACGCACCTGACCTCCGGCGGGTTCTCCTCCATGGGCTGGGCCGTGCCTGCCGCCATCGGCGCCAAACTGGCGGCGCCGAACCAGCCGGTGGTCTGCATCCTGGGCGACGGTGATTTCCTGATGACGTCGCAGGAAATCGCGATTTGCGTGACCAACAACATTCCGGTCGTGTTCATGATCCAGAACAACGCCGGGTACATGTCGATTCGCGGTGGCCAGCGCAAGCAGACCAGCCGCCATATCGGCACCGAGTTCAACCATCCGGACGGCACGCCATACAGCCCGGACTTCAAAGCGGTGGGCGAAGCCTTCGGCCTGAAGTCTTACCGTGTGGAGCGCCCGGAAGACCTTGAGCCGATCCTCCAGGAGGCCCTGGACCTTAACGCTCCGGTGCTGATCGAAATCCCGACCGACCGCGACGCCGCCGGCCCTTGGGTACCGGGCTGGTGGGACTTCCCGATTCCCGAATACATCACTGACGAACGTCAGGACGAGTACTGGCAAATCCGCAATTCCGAACAACACCTGTAAGAACTGGAGCAGCTCAAATGAGTGATGCATTGATTTCGCATCATGCAGAGCTGAATCCACAATCGGGGGCGCCGCGCGAACCGCGCGCCCTCGACGTGGTGACACCTGATGCAGATGGCAATATCAATTGTGATGTGGTGATTATCGGCTCGGGCATGGGCGGTTCGACCTTTGCCCATGCACTGCGTGACAGCGGGCTGGACATCGTGATCGTCGAACGCGGGGATTTCCTGCCGCGAGAAATACACAACTGGAGTGCCGAATCGGTCTTCGGACAAGGCCGTTACCGCAATGCCGAGCAATGGCTGGACGAAGCCAACCAACCCTTTTCGCCTGGGGTGTTTTATTACGTCGGCGGAAACACCAAATTCTATGGCGCGATGCTGCCACGGTTTCGCGAAGAAGACTTTGCCGAAATCCGCCACGCCGAAGGCCTCTCCCCGGCCTGGCCGATCAGCTATGCCGATCTGGAACCCTGGTACGCCGAGGCGGAAAAACTCTACCGGGTACACGGCCAGGCAGGCGTCGATCCCAGCGAGCCCTGGCGCTCGGGCCCCTACCCACAACCGGCGCTCGAGCACGACCCTGCCCTGGCTTCCCTGGAGCAGAGCATGCGCCGCTCAGGCCTCAAGCCTTTCGTGATGCCTGCGGCCGTGGACTATGGCAATGGCGGTGACTGCGTACTGTGTTCAACGTGCGATGGTTATCCTTGCCTGCTGGACGCCAAGGCTGACGCTGAAGTTTCTGCCCTGAGACCGGCCTTGCGCAGCGCAAGCGTCAGGTTGCTGACCCGTACCACGATCAAGCAACTGAAAACCGCAGCGGACGGGCGCACAGTCACGCACGCCCACGGCCTGATCGATGGTCGCGCCGTGACGCTGCACGCCAAGCGCTTCGTTCTGGCCTGCGGAGCGGTGAACAGCGCCGCGCTGTTGCTCAAGTCGGCAAACGAACAGCACCCCGAAGGCCTGGGCAACAGTTCCGGGCAAGTGGGTCGCAACTACATGGTGCACAACAGCACCTTCATGCTGGCGGTCGACCCTCGACGCAAAAACAAGGTGATCTTCCAGAAGACCCTGGCCATCAACGACTGGTACAGCGCCGGTGCGAACAACTCGTTCCCCCTGGGGAACGTGCAGATGCTGGGGAAAATCCGCGAACCGATGATCACTTCCATGCGTCCGTGGCTGCCGAAGTTCGCCTCGCGCTATATCACCGATCACAGCGTCGACCTGTACCTGACGTCGGAGGACCTGCCGACCGGGGAGAACCGGGTCACCTATGACGCAGAGCGCGGTGCGATCAAGGTCCATTGGCAACCCAACAACCTCAAGGCCCATGAAGGCCTGGTGAGCAAGACCAGCCAGGTCATGCGGGCGGCTGGCTACCCGCTGATCCTGAAAGCGCGCATGGGCATTGCCACCAACTCCCATCAATGCGGTACGGCGGTCATGGGCAAGGACCCGGCGTCGAGCGTGCTGGACACCAATTGCAAGATGCATGACCTGGACAATGTCTGGGTGGTCGACAGTTCTTTCTTCCCGTCATCGGCCGCGGTCAATCCGGCACTCACCATCGCCGCCAACGCCCTGCGGGTCGCGGCGAACTTCAGGCAATTGGCGCCGTGAACGGCATAGGGTGAAAGTGAAGGCTGCGGTTGTCACCGCAGCCTTGTTCATCGAACGGTGTCAAGCGTCCTGCACCTTGCGCGTCGAAGTGCGCACGATCAGCTTGGTGGCGAAAATCTTCTGTTCAGGCGCCAGCGGAGCATCGGCCGGCGCATTCAACTGCTCGGTCAACAGCCTTGCCGCATAGACGCCTTTCTCGACGATGGGCTGGCCAATGGTGGTCAGGCCCAGTTGCACCGCCTCGGGAATATCGTCGAAGCCAATCACCGAAAGGGCTTGTGGAACCTCGCGATTGAGCGCGTGGGCGGTTTTCATGCACGCGATCGCCATGACATCCGAACAGGCAACCACTGCCGTGACGTCGCTGGATGTCAGCAAGGTAAAGGCCGCGGCTTGCCCGGACGTCGAATCCAGCCCGCCGGCCTCGATGATGCTCAGGTCCTCGAATGCCAGGCCCGCTGCACTGGCCTCCTCCACATAGCCGGTCAGCCGCTCCCTGACGATACGCTCGCTGGCACTCTTGAAGCGGTGCCGGTCGATAGGGCCGCGATAGCCGTCCGGGTTCAGACGGTCGATGATGACCCCTATCTTGCGGTGCCCCAGCTCGAGCAAGTGACGCATCTGCGCGCGTGCGGCACCGCGGTCATCGATCCCGACAAAAAAAGAACCTTCCACCAACGGCGAATCGATCACCACAAACGGAATGTTCTGTTTCACCACGGCCAGCACGGCTGGATGGTCGTCAGGCAGGGTCGAGATGATCAAGCCATCCACCAGCCCGCGCAGCGCGAGGCTGCCGTGGTTCGCGGCGGGTGTGCGGCCAATGATCCGATTGTTGTTGAGCGGGAACAACGTCAGCGCGACGTTCTCCAGTTCGCCCACCTCGCTGATCCCGCGCAGCAAGGCAACGGTGCAAGGGTCGGCGAACGCCAGGGACAACTTGTCCATCATCATCAACCCGATCGCCCCGATCTTGCCCGAGCGAAGGCTGCGGCCAAGCACATTGGGTCCCGGGTAGCCCAATGACGCGGCTATGGCAAGGATATGCTCACGTTGGGCCTCGGACAGTTTGGATGGGCGATTGTAGGCGTAAGACACCGCAGGCTGAGACACCCCCGCCGCCAGTGCTACATCTTTCATTGAAACGGATGCCATCGCTTGCTTCCCGATCTGTTTTGAAAACCTCATGAGAGGTCAGTAAAAAAACGCCATGTGCTCAGTGTAACCGTTGCGGCGAAACCTTCGGAACCAGTCGAGTGGCACTGAAAATGATCGCGATCATCAACGAGGCAACGACGAGCAATGCCAGCGAGAGGTTGCTTGCATGGGCGACGAACCCGATGGCCGCCGGCCCCATCAATATGCCGAGGTAGCCCAGGCTGGTGGCGGCGGCAATGGCCAGCTCACCGGGCATCGACGTTTGCGCGCCTGCCAGCGACAGGTAGACCGGAGCGATGTTGGCCAGACCTGCGCCTATCACCGCGAACCCCACGAGATTCAACAGCCAGTCATTGGCCAACACCACCATCGCGAACCCGGACATGACCACCAGTCCGCCGCCGATGAGCACCACCCGCGCGCCCAGCTTCAACAGTATCCGGTCTCCGTTCAATCGGCCCAGCGCCATCATGACCGCAAACACCGCGTAGCCCAGGCCGGCCAGCGAGTGCTGGACACCTCGCTCGTCAGCCAGGAACACCGCGCTCCAGTCGAGGATCGCCCCTTCCGCAAGGAAGGCGAACAGGCAAAGCATACCCAGCAGTAATACCTTTCGGGTTGGCCTGACAAATATCGGGGCGCCTTCGTCACCGCTGCGCCCCAGCAATTGCCGGCCATGCGTGAGGACGAAGGCGACCAGGATCGCCATGACCGCACTGCTTGCCACCAACGGCGTGGCGCCCAGCCATAACAATGCGGTGATACCTGCCGCACTGATAATCGCTCCAAGGCTGAACAGCCCATGAAAGCCGGACATGAGCGAGCGTCCGGTCGCGCGTTCGACCATGACGCCCTGAACGTTCATCGTCACGTCGACCGACCCACACCCTGCCCCGAACACGACAAGACTGAACATCAAGCCGGCGAAGGAATGCGTCGTCGCCAACAAAGGCAAGGTCAGCAGCACCAGGGCAATACCCACGTGCATCGTAAAGCGACAGCCCCTGCGCGCATTGAGAATGCCCGCCAGCGGCATCATCACCAGTGACCCCAGGCCAAGGCACAGCAACAGCAGCCCCAGTGCCGCGTCGTCTATCCCCGCCCTCGTGCGCGCATAGGGCACCAACGGCGCCCAGGCGCCCATGCACACCCCAGACAACAGGAACGTCGATCGATAGGCCGGCAGATGAGGCGTAGCGCACGGCAGTAGCAATTCTTGAGACGACACGGACACCCCTGTGCTCGGATTATTTCCAGTTATACGTATAACTCAAAATAATCCGTTCGGCCACAGGATCCATTAAAAACCGGCAGCCTCGGTGAACCGGGTTGCGTGCTATACGTCGCCTGACTTGAGAATGACGCTCGAAACAGTTGACATCAGTGGCGCCACCAATGCTATTTTTGCTGGAGTTATACGTATAACCCTTTCTCGTCTTATCCAGCTTTTGCATGCACACCCAACAAAAACAACAGGGACAATGCAGCGTAATGAATAACGTTAAAAAAACTCCAGTGCCCAAACGCATCCGCAAGGCGCGTATCGCGACCTTTCTCGGATTCATGATGATCGGCGCAATGATGTACATCTGGTCGACCGGGGTGAGTGTGTTCAGGACACAACTGGGCTTTACCGGTGAGCTGGGTGACGCCAACTTCGGCCTGATCGCACTCGGGGTCGGCGTCGGCTCGGCGGCCGGCGCACTGCTGGTCGGCCGTCTGCTGGACTCCTTCGGTGCAAAACCGGTGATCACCGTGTGCGCCCTCGCCTACCCGCTGTCGATTATCCCGCTGGGTTTCGTCAGCGGTTTCTGGTTCGCGATGTGCTTTGGCGTTGTCCTGGGTTTGCTGCGCGGCGCCCTGGATACGGCGCTGAATGCCCATGGCGTGCAGGTCGAGCGGTTTTATCAGCGCTCGATCATGTCCGGCTTCCATGCGTTCTATTCGCTGGGTGGTTTTCTGCTGGGGATGGCCTGCAGCTGGCTGACGGGGTTCTACACCGACAGCGTACAAGTGCCCTTTACCGTGCTGGGTATCGCCATGCTGATCGTCGGCTGCATATTCAGCCGGTGGCTGCTGGGCAAGCATGACGTCCCCGACGCTGCCCTGGGCGACTGGCAAGCGGGCGCTCAGACCGCAGATGAAATCGGCAAGGGGCCGTCGACCAAAACGTTTCTGGTGATGATTGCGCTCGGTACCCTGCTGCTGGGCAGCATGATGGGTGAAAACGCAATCGCCGACTGGGGCCAGGAATACATTCGCCGCGAGTTCTCCACCTCGACTTCCACCGCGGGCATGGCGGTGTCGATATTCGTCGGTGCGGCGTTCATCGGGCGTCTGTTTGGCGACCGGCTGGCGGCAACCTTCGGCAATGCCCAAGTGGTGTTCGCCTGCGGGACGGTCTGCGTCCTTGGCATGACCCTCACCATCGTCGGCGGCACGGCCGTTACCGGCATCCTCGGCTTCGCGTTGTTCGGCCTCGGCCTTTCCTGCATCGCGCCGCTGATGATTTCCGCCGCCGGACGCCGGGACCCGCAACATGCGGGCCGCAACATCGGCATCGTCAATTGCATCGGTTTCTCCGGCATGCTCGTGGGGCCCGCCGCCATCACCGTGATCGTCAGCCATTTCGGTCTGGATTCGCTGATGTTCTTCCCGTTGATCATGCTGGGCCTGCTGGCAACATTCGGCCCGCTGCTGATGAGGGCGCCAAAAAACGACAAACGGGTAAAACAGTGCGCCGCCACCACACCGGCGCCTAGCTCATCGGCCCGATGCAGACGCTAACGCTGGCACACGGTTATGATCCGGGATCACCAGGCTCCCTCGGACCCACGCCAATGCCAGCCTCGCAAGTCCGCCCCTCGCCCGCGCCACTGCTCGAACCCGGTGAGACGGTGGTCTTGTTCGACGGTGTCTGCAAACTGTGCAACGGCTGGGTGCGGTTCCTGATTCGCCATGACCGCCAGCGGCGCCTGCGGCTGGCGGCGGTTCAGTCACCCGAGGGGCAGGCTCTGCTCGCCTGGGCGGGTTTGCCCCTGGACCGATTCGACACCCTGGCGGTGATCCGCGACCGGCACTACTGGGACCGTTCGGATGCCTATTTCGAAGTCTTTGCCCAGCTGCCCGCACGCTGGCGCCCGGTGAATCTGTTGCGCATCTTCCCGCGCAAACTGCTGGACTGGGCCTACGACCGCATTGCGCTAAACCGTTATCGACTCTTCGGCAAATACGACACCTGCCTGTTGCCTGATCCCGATCATGAACAGCGCTTCCTGAAAATGCCCCGATGAGCGCCTTGAGCTGACGTGACGACCTGGCTCAATACCCGGCTTGAAGCTATACCCAAAGGGTTCGGCGTGGGGATTGACCACAGGCCTGGTCAGCGACTGAGGAGAACTTCGCGGTGTCGAATCAGCTGGTCATACGCAACATGACCCGTCCCGAGCTGGACGAGCTCGTCGATTGGGCTGCCCGTGAGGGTTGGAATCCCGGTTTTCACGATGCCGAGCTGTTCTGGGCCACGGACCCTGACGCCTTCATCGCGGCGTGCCGGGGCGACGAACTGATCGGCGGCGGCGCCATCACCTCCTACCATGGCGATTTCGGTTTCATGGGGTTTTTCATCGTCCGGCCCGAATTTCGCGGTCAAGGACTGGGCAATACCCTCTGGCACGCACGCCGCGAGCGCCTCCTCACCCGCCTGCACCCTGGCGCGAGCATCGGCATGGACGGCGTCTTCGCGATGCAGGACTACTACGCCAAGGGTGGTTTCGTCTTCTCCCATCGCAACATGCGTTTTCGTGCCGGGATCAGCCAACGCTCCTCCCAGGCAGGCGACGAAGACATCGTGCCGTTGGCCAGCGTGCCGTTCGAGCAGG
The DNA here is from genome assembly GCF_054668285.1 of Pseudomonas sp. S2_H10. Taxonomy (NCBI): domain Bacteria; kingdom Pseudomonadati; phylum Pseudomonadota; class Gammaproteobacteria; order Pseudomonadales; family Pseudomonadaceae; genus Pseudomonas; species Pseudomonas sp. S2_H10. The sequence goes on along the minus strand of NZ_CP162754.1, from coordinate 223,394 downwards.
TTGTCGATTACGACCGCACCTGTTTCCCCGCCGAGCGCGCCACCTTCCTCAGCGGCTGGATAGCCCAGCCCGATGCACTCGCCGTGGGTTGTCGGCGCGACGGCAGGCTGAGCGGCTATGGCGTGGTCAGGCGCTGCCGGGAAGGCTGCAAGATCGGTCCCTTGTTCGCCGATGACGCCCGGGCAGCCAATGCCCTGTACTCGCGCCTGGCGCAATTTGCGCTGGGTGGCCCGCTGTTTCTCGATGCCCCGCAGAACAACCCCGCGGCAATGGCACTGGTGCAGCAACAGGCCATGACCGAGGTGTTCGGCTGCGCACGCATGTACCTCGGCCCTCCCCCGGCGATCGCGCACGAACGCGTGTTCGGCGTCACCACCTTCGAGCTGGGCTGATGTCCGCCCGCGACTTGACCGGTTATGGCGGCCGCCCGCCCCACCCGCACTGGCCGGGAGAGGCACTGGATAACCCGATTCCCCGCCTGATAGCTCAGCCCTGCTTCAACGCTCCCTCGAACTCAGGCGTCAATCCCGACAACTCCAGCTTGCGCACAAAGTCGCCGAGACGCTGCTGCTTGTAGGCGTCCACGTCCAGGTCACGGTAATCGTAGAAACCCTGGCCATCGCGCAAGCCATTGCGGCCGCTCTGCATGTTGTCGGCAATCACCTGCGGCGACTCGAAACGCGGTGACAGCGCTCCACTCAGGTAGCGCGAGGCGTAGTATAAAATGTCGCCGCCGCCCCAGTCGATGAACTCGAGCAGGCCCAACACCGAGAAACGCAGGCCAAAGCCGACGCGTACCGCAGTGTCGATATCCTCCGCGCTGGCCACGCCCTCTTCCACCATCCGTGCCGCTTCGTTCATCGCCAATGCCTGGATGCGCGGCACGATGTAGCCAGCCACCGGATTGCACACCACGGGCACCTTGCCGATGCGCTTGAGCAGTTGCAGCAGCCGCTCGACCACCTGTGGGCAGGTCGCTGCGCTGCGGCTGACTTCCACCAGCGGCATCAGGTAGGCCGGGTTGAGCCAGTGCGCGTTGACGAAGCGCTGCGGCTCACTGACCATTTCGGCCAATTCGGTGACCAGGAATGTCGAGGTGGTGGACGCGATGATGGTGGACGCCGGGACATGCTCGCTGACCCAGGCGAAGGTCTGCTGCTTGACCGCGATGACTTCCGGAACCGCTTCGAACACCAGGTCGCACTGGCGCAAAACCTCTGCCGCTTGCGATCTGGATTGCAGCGTCAACCGCGATATCGCGATGTCCGCCTGTTCCAGCTGGAGCATGCCGAGGCGCACCAGCGTCTGCAGTTCGCCGCGTATGTTGTTGCGCACCCGCTCGAAGTAGCCGTGCCGCTCATCCTCGGCACGGTCCTTGATGTCGATAAGGGTTACCGGCAGGCCCGCATGGATGAATGCCAGGGCAATGCCCTCGCCCATCCGGCCGGCGCCGACCACGCTGACTTGAGGCAGCGCGGCGTTCATCAGTTGTAGCCCTTGGTCAGAAGTTCGGTCATCTGCGCCCGACTCAGCGTGGCCAGGCCGAGGTTTTCCAGGGTACGGCCTTCGGCGTAGAGATCACGACAGGCGACGACCGAGGCAATGCTCAACAAGCCCTGTGCGACCGGAGTCGGCACACCGGCCCAGCGGCCGACGGACACCAGGAAGGACAGGCCCAGGCGGGTGTCTTCGAGCATGTAGCGATGCTTTTGCAGGTCAATGTCTTCGCGCCAGTCGCCGCTGTCGGTGAGCTTGCCATGGGCACCGCGACCGTACATCCACTCTTCGCCCTCGGTGGTGTTGTAGTGATCGGCCAGCGGGAAGTGCGGCGCGCCGTAGGTCAGTGCTTCGCGCACGGCCATGCGCTCGGCATCGAGCTGGTTGGTTACGCGGCGAATCGACGGTTGGGTGCCTTCGTTGTGAATGTCCCAGGACTCGAAATGCTCCAGGGGACCGGCGTTCATCATGATCAGCGGCGGATGAATGATGGGGCCGGCGTTCATCAACGCACCGCTCAGCGCGTCTTCAATCGGCTCGACGCTCGGGTAGGCCTCGCGCAGCACCGAGAAGGCGTGCTCGGACAGGTTGCTGGGGAATACCCCGGTCGGCAGGCGGGTAGCGTAGCCGCTGATCACCAGGTCGCTGGCGCCGTGCTTGCGGACCAGGTACGGCAGCGTGCCGGTTTCAGCGAAGGCGACCTGGCTGCGGTTGCCCGCATCGGCCATGGCCTTGGCGAACACGAAGCTGCCGAACGTACCCGGCGGCAGGAACACCACCTGACCATCGTGCAGGTGTGGCGCAACATGCCTGGCGAGGTCTTCGTGGGAGGTCGACGGCAACGGGATGATCACCAGTTGCGCGTCGGCCAGGGCTTCAGCCAGGTCGTCGGTGAACGACAGCTTGTCGCCCTGCTGGCCGACGGACAACTGGCGAGTGCCCTTGTAGTCCTTGATGGTCAGGCTGCCGATGGCCAGCAGCTCCTTGAGCGCGGCGCAGTCTCGGCGCCACAGGCGGGTCGGGTGCCCTTTTTCAGCCATTTCGACAGCAGCGGCGTAACAGCCGTGACCACCACCCAGCACGGTAATATTCATGCAGATACTCCTTTTTGTTGGAGACTCGATCCTATCGAGCCACACCGCCGCAGACTCATCCGATTGCGCAGCCGTATGACGGATTGCGCAGCAGTCTCAATGCTTCTGCCGCCGCAGGGTGTCCGACGGCAGGCAGCCATAACGCTGCCGATAGGCACTGGAGAAATGCCCGAAACTGTTGATGCCGTGACGCAACAGGATATCGGTGACGGTTTCGCAGGCATTGCCCTGCTTGAGCGACTCGTGGATCACCGCCAGCCGGCGGTCACGGATGTACTCGACCGGCGCTTGCTGGAGGAACTGGTTGAAGCCGTTCTGCAAGGTGCGCACGGAGACGCCGCATAGCTCGCTCAAGGTTGTCAGGCTGATCGGTTGGTCGAGGTGCTCCTCGATGTAGTCACGGGCCTTTTTCACGTGGTGCGGCAGCGGCGCGCGCGAATCGAGCAAAAGATCCGCCGAGTAGTTGTGCGGCAATTGGGTGAGCAGCAGTTGCATGAGGTATTCGGACAGGCCGCCGGCGAGGCGCGAACCGTCGACGCCGCTGCCGTACAGCCGGCAGATGTAGTCCAGGGTGTGATAGAGACTGACGACGCCGGCGTCCAGGTGATCGACGCTGACATCAAAGATCACCGACTGCCGCAGGCTGCGGCCGAGCAGGCGTTGCAGTTGCGTCTCCAGGGCATCACGGTCGACTCGCAGGATCAGGTTGCGGCACTCGCCATCGGTGACGATGCGGCTTTGCGCGAACGGCGAGGACACGCTCAGGTAGCCCGACTGCATCGCCGCGCTGCGCCGACCGTGGGCGACTTCGCACTGCCCTTGCAAGGTAATCCGGAACAGGTACTGATCGGCGATGTCGCCGATGGTGATCTCCACCGGCGCGCCATAACTCAAGTCGAGCAGCGCCGAATCGCCGAAAAACACGCCGTTGAGCCGGGTGTACATCGGCTCGTCACGCAGTACGTTGAAACTGTGCGGGCACAGGTAGTGGCTGACCTTGTCCTTGATCTCGCGGTAATCGGCCGAGCTGAGCAGGCTGTGCCGTTCCAGCAGGTGTACGTCATTCAACATCAAGGGTTCCCCCTGTCTGAAGCACATCAGCCCCGCATCCGTTGAAGGAGCGAGGCCGAGGTGCCGATTGCGGTCTGTGGCTGATCAGGCCCGGGTCGGATATTCCCGGGCATAACTTTCACGGAAGCGACGGCAACCGCGCCACAGTAGAAGTACGGTCAAGGCCGACGCGCCGGCGATTACCAATGACATCGAAGAACCCACAGCCGCGGGCGAGCCGAAGTAGCGGTCGGTCAGCAACGCCACCAGCGTGGTGCCCAGGCCCAGGCCCAGCAGGTTGCTGATCAGCAGGAACACGGCAGAAACCTGAGCACGCACCTGGTTCGGCGCGAGGATCTGCATCGCCGCCGTGGAGGCTGGCATCGGGAACGAGGCGAAGAACATCGCCGGCACCAACAGCGTCACCGACAGCCACAGTTGATCGGCTTGCGGGAACAGCACGGCCGGCACCGCCATGCCGAGGGCACCGATGACGCCGGTGCGCATGGCCGCATCCTGATGACCTTTCTTGGCCAGATAGTCGGTGAGCCAGCCACCGAACAGTACCCCGGCGGTGTTGGCCACCAGCAGCACGGTGCCGAGCATGTAGCCCGCCTCCATTGGCGACAGGCCGAACTTGCGAATGTACAGCGCCGGGCTCCAGCTCATCATGCAGAACAGGGCCATGGCGTAGAACGAAAAGCCCAGGTAATGGCAGGTGAAGGTTGCACGGTGGCGGGCGAGAAAGCGCAAGCCATCGGTCATCGCGACCTTCTTCGCCTTACCCTGCGCATCGACCTGCAGGCCCTTGCGCGCCGGGTCGCGCACCGTGAGCCAGATCAACAGGCCGACGACGATGCCGGGCAGGCCGACAATGAAGAACGCCAGCTGCCAGGCCTTCATCGCGCCGAGAAAAGCGACTTCGATGGTGTTCATGTCCTTGAGCATCGCGATCACATAGCCGCCCACCAGGAAGGCCAGGCCACCACCGACGAACGAGCCGATCGAGTAAATGCCCACGGCGCGACCAAGTTTCTCCTTGGGGAACATGTCGCTGAACATCGAGTAGGCCGAGGGCGACAGGGCCGCTTCGCCGACGCCGACGCCAATGCGCGCGAGGAACATCTGCAGGAAGTTCTTGCTCAGGCCGCAGGCCGCTGTCGCCAGGCTCCAGAACACGACGCCGACGGCGATGATCTTCGGTCGCGAAAAGCGGTCGGCCAGGTAGGCGATGGGCATGCCCATGAAGGCGTAGAACAACGAAAAGGCCAGCCCGTGCAGCAAGCTGAACTGGGTGTCGCTGATCTGCAGGTCGGCCTTGATCGGCTCGATCATCAACGCCAGGATCTGCCGATCCACAAATGAAAAGATGTAGGCGACCATGCACAGGCCGACCACGTACCACTCGTAAAGGTAGGTTTTTTTCTTTTGCAGGACCGCGTTATCGACCTGGATATTCACTAGTGTTTGCTCCTCTTGGAATCCGCTCATGCGCGTAGCGATGCGCAGAACAACGACTGGAAAGTTGCGGGGCAGATGCAAAGGACAAAGGGTTCGAACATGGTCAGGCCTCTTATTGTTATGGGGGCAATCACTGGGTGGACCGGGCTTACCAGAACTTCCAGGTGTAGGTCGTGGCGACTCGGAATTCGTTGTAGTCGTAGCCGTACTTCTGTTTCACGTCGATGTTGCGCACGTCCAGCCCCAGGCCTTGCAGCGCCCCGCTCTGGACCACGTAGCTGAGCCCGAGGAAACGTTCGCTTTCCTGGTTGTCGCTGAGGTTGTTGCCGCGGTTCCAGTGGGTGCCCTTGATGTAGCGGGTGTAGAGCTTCAGCCCCGGCATGCCCATGCCGGCAAAGTCATAGCTGTAGCGAGCGCCCCAGGACTTTTCACCCGGGCGGACGAACCCCAGGGACGACCAGTGCACCAGGTAGGGTTGCGGGATATAACCGTTCATCGTCGGGAACACGCTGTCACCGAGCATGCGCTGGTAACTGAGGCCAAACATGTGGGCGCCTTTGAGCAAGGTGAACAAGCCACCGTAGGAACGGTTGTCGATTTCACCATTCAAGGCATTGCCGTCTTCATTGTTGTTGAAGTAGCGCAAGTCGGTTTTAAGTTTGTAGCCATTACCCAAGTCAGCCATATGCATCAGGCCGAAATAGTGTTGCTGATAAATATCGTGCAACACGCCATAGAAATAACTGGCTTGCAGGTTTTTGGTGATGTCGTAAGTGGCGCCGCCAAAGTCCAGGCCGTCACTGTCGAGATTATCGGTAGAGCCGAACTTGTACAGTTTCTCGTGGTTGGAAGACTCCCGTGTCGCCGCCGACCAGAAACGACCGCCGGTCATCGTCAACCCATCGACTTCTTTGGACTCGACCACAGCGCCTTGATAGATCGTATCCAGCTGCCGACTGGTGTCATCGTAGGCCACCGGCAGTTGTGGACGAAGGTCACCCACCTTCAACTCGGTCTTGCTGTAGCGCATCTTCAAGGTTGCACCGGCGCGACTGTAGTCATCGGCCGTCTGCTGGTCGCTGACGCTGTACGGCAGCGAACCGTCGTTGCCCGACGAATCCAGGCGCACGGCGTATTGCGCGTCCACATCAAGACCGATGGCCAGGGCCGTGTCGGTGTAACCGGAGGTGAACTGCGCATCGAAACCCTGAGACCAACTATGCACTTCAGAAACCGGCGCATTGGTATTGGTGTAATTACGGTGCAAGTAGAAGTTACGCGTATCGACTTTGAAGTGACTGTCATCAATAACATCGGCATGTACTGCCAATGGCGAACAGATCATCCCCAACACGCTGGCAATACTGAGCCCACGGCAAGACTGCTTTACTTCATGCATCTAACTTCTCCACATCTGTATGTGCTGGGCACTGTATTTATAGGAGCAGAATTAAACTAAAACTAAAATCGCCGGCCTTTTGTTGTTATCGGGTAAAGCGCCTGGGGGCTCAATGGTGCAATCCGCTACGACGACACGCTTCGTGCCTGTGCAAGGTAAGTCAGTAGGCGCCGCGCGGGTATCAAGATGAACAGCATCCGTTGAGGGGTAATCTCCAACCCGGCTAAAGGTTTCCCTTAGTCCACACCACCGGCATTGCGCAAACCGGCACCGACATCGTGGTAGTGGATGAGCCCTAAACTAGCGATTGCACTGCCTGCCAACCTCCCCGATTGCGCAGGCAACTCTCCGATTGCGCAGCCTGATGCGGAGCGCCTTGGCACTGAACCGGGCCAGAACCCAGGCCTACAGGTAAAGATGTGGCCGCTCCCGACCCAGAGTGTGTAAAAACGCAGAGACTGTTTGGAAAACAGACTTCAATATGGGTGACCTGAAAGGAGTAACACCATGAGCCGCACCCGCCATACCTGCCTGATGGCGACCTACAACCAGTGGATGAACGCAAAGATCTATCAAGCGGCCAACAGCCTGTCCGATGAAGAACTCGCAGCGGACCGCAAAGCATTCTTCGGTTCCATTCTCGGCACGCTTAATCACCTGGTGGCCGGGGACACCGTCTGGCTCAAGCGATTCGCCACGCACCCGGCGAACTACCTGGCGCTGGAACCGATTCGACAACTGCCTGCCCCCAGGAACCTCAACGAGTTGCTGTTCTCGAATATCCGCGAGCTGTCGGCACATCGAGTGTGGCTCGACCAAGTCATTGTTGATTGGTCTCGCTCCATTACCGAGTCGGAACTGGATCACATCCTCAACTACTCAAGCATGAAGGGAGTGCCCGCCGACAAGGATTTTTATGGCTTGCTCATGCACTTCTTCAACCACCAGACCCACCACCGCGGACAAGTGACGACCTTGCTTTCACAAGCCGGTGTCGACATCGGTGATACGGATCTGGTCATCCTCATTCCATCCGAACCCGGCACACCATAGCCGCCATCCGTTTCAGCCCGGGTCGCTTCATTGTCCACGGATATAGTGCTCCAGCTGCCGGATCAGGTCGGCCTGCTCGACGATGGCTTCCTTCACCAGATCACCAATCGACAGCAGGCCAATCAGTTGATCACCGTCCACCACCGGCAGATGTCGAAGATGACTGTCGGTCATGACCACCATGCAACGCTCGATGCTCTGCCTGCTGTCTGCCGTCACCACGGGCGCGCTCATGATGGCCCGCACCGGCGTACCGACCGAAGAGCGCCCCTGTAGAACGACTTTGCGCGCGTAGTCGCGTTCGCTGATGACACCCACCACCCGCCCTTCTTCAATCACGGGTAGCGCCCCCACATTCTTTTCAGCCATCAACTTCAGCGCTTCAAGCACCATCTGATCGGGTGCGATGCTATGGACTTGCTGGTTTTGCATGACCTTCAGTTTCAGCAATTGTGCGGCTGTTTTCATAAGTGCCCCCGAGAGCAGTTGAAAAAGCAAAAAAAAGCGCCTGAAACCCTTCGGTTCCAGGCGCCTTTGCCTGTTCTTTTGCAGTGTCACCCACGCTCTGCCCGGCCAATCGGTCGTCGTTGACCGAGGGCGCCCCGAGGCAGGCACTGCAGGTGAGTCCGATGTGAACCTTGCAGCCTTTGTGCCAGTCGGCAGCAGACTCCTGATCCTGAGTGCGCTTGGGCGGATGCAGGCGAAAGTCCATTGGGCTGCATCCGCCTGGTGCACGATGCCATGCAGGGCGCTGTAAAAACGTGCAGAAATACAAAAGGGCCCCGAGGGGCCCTGCAATCATGCCCTCGAAGCCTTTTCAAGGCTGGGCAGCAAAGGACTGCCCGTCACTGGAGATGCGCCATGGACAGCCTGCGCCTGTACAACCTCAGGCTTCTGCTCTGGTGTCTCGCCGTTGAGCGCCTTGTGCATTTTCACCGTGTCCAGTGCCCCGACCCATTTGGCAATCGCCATGGTGCCGACACCGTTGCCAATGGTATTGGTGATCGCCCGCGCCTCCGACATGAAGCGGTCGACGCCCAGCAGCAGCACCATGCCCGCTACCGGAATGGTCCCCGGGGACGACAAGGTGGCGGCCAGGATGATGAACCCCGACCCGGTGACGCCTGCCGATCCCTTGGAGGTGAACATCAAGACGGCCAGCACGATCAATTGGTCGGTCAGGGTCAGCGGCGTGTTGGTTGCCTGGGCGATGAAGATCGCGGCGATGGTGTAGTAAATCGCCTGGCCGTCCGGGTTGAAGGTCAAACCGGATGGAATGATCATCCCGGCGACGGGTTTGGATACACCGGCCTTTTCCATTTTGGAAATCATCTGCGGCAGCACCGATTCCGAAGAGCTGGTGCCCAGTACCGTGAACAATTCTTCCTTGATGAACTTGAGGAACTTCCACAGGCTGAAACCGCTGTATCGGCAGATAGGTCCCAGCACGAAGATCACGAACACTGCGCAGGTCAGATAGACACAGGCCATCAGCTTGCCGAGGGAGAACAACGAGCCGAAGCCGTACTTGCCGATAGTGAATGCAATGGCGCCAAAGGCACCGATCGGCGCCAGGCGCATGACCATGTTGACGATCCGGAACATGCCCTGCATCAGGCTGTCCAGTGTGTCGACAAAGACTTTCCCGCGCGGCCCGACATGCGCCAGGGCAATGCCCAGCAGGATGGAAAACAGCAGGATCTGCAGCACATTGCCCTTGGCAAAGGCATCCACAATGGTGTCGGGAATGATGTTCATGACGAAATCCATGAACGAGGCATGTTTCACCGCCGAGGTGTACGTCGCCAGGCTGGAGGTGTCGAGGGTGGCGACATCGATGTTCATGCCCGCGCCGGGCTTGAACACATCGACCACCACCAGCCCGACCACCAGCGCCAGGGTCGACACCACTTCGAAATACAGCAGCGCGCGAAAGCCGACCCGGCCCAGCTCCTTCATGTTCTCCATGCGGGCGATCCCCGTGACCACGGTCAGGAAAATCACCGGTGCGAGGAGCATCTTGATCAACTTGATGAACGCGTCGCCCAAGGGTTTGAGCGCAGCGCCGGTTTCCGGAACGAACACCCCGACGATGGCGCCGAGGACGACCGCAATGAGCACTTGTACGTAGAGTTTGCCTAGTATTCTTTTCATGACAGGGCCCTGATTTTTTATTGTTGTCAGGAAATGCCAAGGAGCCGGATCCAGTGATCCGCCCCTTGGCGTAGTGCCGCAGTACTACTTTGAATCGCTGGAAAATATCAGCGGTTGATCAGCGCGATGACCGCATCCGTGATCTGGCGGGTGGTGGCCGTACCGCCCAGGTCAGGGGTATGCAGACCGCTTTCGGTCACGGCTTCGATGGCCGACATCAGCTGTTTCGCCGCAGCGGCTTCGCCCAGGTGCTCGAGCATCATGGCCGCCGTCCAGAAGGTCGCGATCGGGTTGGCCACGCCTTTGCCGGTGATGTCGAACGCCGAGCCGTGGATCGGCTCGAACATCGAGGGGAATTTGCGCGAAGGGTTCAGGTTGGCGGTCGGCGCGATACCCAGGCTGCCGGACAGTGCAGCGGCCAGGTCGGACAGGATGTCAGCGTGCAGGTTGGTGGCGACGATCACGTCCAGCGTCGAGGGTTTGAGCACCATGCGCGTCGTCACGGCGTCGACCAGCTCCTTGTCGATCCTGACGTCGGGGAAATCATTGGCGACTTCGTAGAAAATCTCGTCCCACAACACCATGCCATGACGCTGGGCATTGGACTTGGTGACCATGGTCAAGTGTTTGCGTGGGCGGCTCTGCGCCAGTTCGAAGGCAAAACGATGAATACGCTCCACCCCGGCACGGGTAAACACCGACACTTCGGTGGCGACCTCTTCCGGCAAACCCCGGTGTACTCGACCACCGTTGCCGGAGTACTCGCCTTCGGAGTTTTCCCGCACCACCACCCAGTCGATCTGCTCGCCATTGAGCAGCGGGCTTTTCACCCCTGGCAACACGCGGGCCGGGCGTACGTTGGCGTACTGGTCGAAGCCCTGGCAGATCGGCAGGCGCAGGCCCCACAGGGAAATGTGATCCGGTACGTTGAGCGCGCCCACGGCACCGAAGAAAATCGCGTCGAAGGTTTTCAGTTCTTCCAGACCGCCTTCAGGAATGTAGTAGCCGTTTTTCAGGTAGTTATCCGAGTTCCAGTCGAAGTGTTTGAAATCCAGTTCGAAGGCGGATTTTTTCGACAGGGCTTGCAGCACCTCGACGCCTGCGGCGATCACTTCAACACCGATGCCATCACCTGGAACCGCTGCAATCTTGTATGCACTCATGGTCAACTCCACTCTCTTGACGTTCTTGTTTTGCCTGTCGAACGGGCTGTTCAATCAGGGTGTGAGCGGAGTATATGTAGTGAACAAATAGGTGTGAGTTACTCAGAATCACTACATAAATAACTTTGAGTTACGAATGAACCAAGCCTTGGATCTGTCATTTTTCTACCTCTTGGCCAACAAAGGCAGCCTTGCCGCGACGGCACGAGAGCTGGGCATCACGCCGCCGGCGGTGAGCAAGCGTCTCACCGCGCTGGAGGCACGACTGGGTGTGCGCCTGGTCAATCGCACCACGCGCTCGATGAGTCTGACCTCGGAAGGTGAACTGCTTTTTTCCCATGCCGCCCGGATCCTGACCCAGATCGATGAGGTCGAGCAGTTGATCAACAGCAGTCGGGCTACGCCTAAAGGCCTGATACGGGTCAACGCTTCGCTGGGGTTTGGCCGTCGTTACATCGGCCCTGCCCTGGGCGCGTTTTTCGCGCAGTACCCGGAAGTGGAAGTACAGCTGGAAATCAGCGATCACCCGCTGGACCTGACGACTCACGGGTTTGACCTGGGCATTCGCTTCGGCACACTGCCGGACGCGGCTTTCCATGCGCGAAAGATCGCCTCCAATCGCCGCTTGTTATGCGCGTCACCGCTGTACCTGGAAAAGCACGGCGTGCCGCAACGCTTGACGGATTTGCAGCAACACAACTGCATCTTCCTGCGGCAGAACGAAACGCCCTACGGCGTCTGGAGCTTCACCAACGGGGGGCGCACGCAAAACATCAAGGTGCGCGGTGCCTTGGGCTGCAACGACGGTGAAGTGGCCTTGAACTGGGCACTGGAAGGCTACGGCATTCTGCTGCGGGCCGAATGGGACATCGCCAGGTATGTGCGCAGTGGTCGCTTGCGATTAGTGCTGGAAGACCAGACACCCACCCGCGCCGATGTCTATGCGGTTTACCCACAACAGTTACACCTGTCGGCGCGAGTGCGCAGTCTTATCGATTTTCTGGTTGAGCGTTTCAAGCACATCGATCACCTGGATGAAGCGATGTCTATCGATGACTGAATGGCCCCTGGCGCCACATTGCCAGCAGAGGCCGCTTTTTCGTCTAACGTCAATGGATGCTTTTGCATGAACCACTTCCTCTGAAAATGGAGTTCGACGATGAAAACTATCGTTTCCTGGCTGACGATTACGCTGCTTGGTTTAGTGCTTGGTGCCTGTTCCGCGGTCGACTCCGTGAGTGGAGGCGCTGGCGAGACGGAGATTCGTTCGGGCAAGATCGAGCAGATTACCCAGACCCAGATGCAGACCAATCACGATAGCGGCGTCGGGGCCATATTGGGTGGTATCGGCGGTTTAGCCCTGGGAAGCCTGATCGGCCAGGGTACCGGCCGTGATGTGGCAATGGTCGCGGGAGCCCTCGCCGGCGGTGTAGGCGGCAACTACGTCGAAAAGAAAAAATATGATCAGCCCATGGACGCCCAGCAGATCATCGTCCGCACCCACAGCGGCGTGTTGGTCCAGGTGACCCAGCCGATCAACCCCGCGTTGAAAAAAGGCATGAACGTTTATGTCGAGGGTTCCGGCAACGAAGCACGGGTAGTGCCACAAAGCTAGTGGCGTCCGGGGTAATGGATGCAGATGTCGGTCTTGACCCTTGAAGGGGTGACACCCGATGAGCGAGAACAAGTCGCCTGTCAGTCTCGATGAAGACATCTGCGTTCATGTCTTCACCGCCTCCGCCGCCATGGTGGGCGTCTGCATCACGGTGATCGGGATATTCCAGGTCATCACCACGTTGAGGAGTGAAAACTCGCTGGGTGATGACTTTCTTGCGATCAACGCCATCCTGTATTTGATCACCACCCTGCTGTCCTACTGGACGCTGCGCACCCGAAAAATGCAGCGCAGTCCCTTTCTGGAAAAGCTGACCGATGCGCTTTTCCTGATTGCGCTGACCTGTACCACCGGCATTGCCGGCTTCATCACCTGGGCGATTACCCTGAGTTAGGGGGCGGCATGGACGGCAGCGTGGACATGGTCCCTTGTAGGAGCCGGCTTGCCGGCGATGGTCGTCAACGATAACGCGTATGAACTGGATAAACGCGGCGCATTGGAGTCCATCGCCGGCAAGCCGGCTCCAGGGATTGCGCGGTCTCTTGTGGGAGCTGGCTTGCCAGCGATGGTCGTCAACGATAACGCGGGTAAGCAGGAAAAAATGCGGCGTACTTGAGTCCATCGCCAGCAAGCCGGCTCCTACAGGGATTGCGTCGTCGGGGTTTCCCGGGATTGACGCGGTCTTTTGTAGGAGCCGGCTTGCTGGCGATGGACGTTAACGATAACGCGTGCAACCTGGATAAACGCGGCGCACTTGAGTCCATCGCCGGCAAGCCGGCTCCTACAGGTTCTGCGTCGTCGGGGTTTCCCGGGATTGACGCGGTCTTTTGTAGCAGCTGGCTTGCCAGCGATGGTCGTCAACGATAACGCGGGCAACCCGGATAAGCGGTGAGCGGTTGTTCCTCAATCCCGGTAGCGCCGGGCGTCGACGCTTCAAGTTGCCTGTCACATTGGCATTGCTTCAAATAAACGCCCAAACGATCGAACCGCAGCTGGTGTCATTGCTCGATTGAATCACCCACATAAAACTTTATCGAATATCAAAATGCTATTTGATTCCTTTAAAGAATATAAACATTCCCCTATAACTGTCCGAAATGGAACACCTCACAAGTGTTCCCTGGCCAACAGCACTTCAACAAAAGTTGCCCGGCAGCAACACACCAACCCAAGAAACCAAATAAAACCCTTTGGTTTCATATAGATAAAAACTGGTTCGGTTCTTGCTGAGTACTGCCACCGACTCTGTTTGTAGAGCGACAGCACAGGAATCGAACCCATGAATGCCCCCTTGAACGTTATCGCAGTATCCGGCGGTGCCTACCGTCCTTCGCGTACCCAGGTGCTCAGCCAGGCCATCCTCGACGAGGTCGCCAGCCATCTGAATATTGTTGGCCGGGTGATCGAGCTGGCCGATCTCGCCCGCGACGTGGGCGGCGCCCTCAGCCGCAAAGAGCTGCCTGACGAAATCGAGGCACAACTGCAAGCCATCGAAAACGCCGACTTATTAATCGTCGCGTCGCCGGTCTATCGCGGCTCTTACCCGGGTCAGCTCAAGCACCTGTTTGACCTGATCGACCAGGACGCCCTGATCGATACGCCGGTGCTGCTCGCAGCTACGGGAGGCAGCCCTCGCCACGCGCTGGTGATCGATCACCAACTGCGGCCACTGTTCAGCTTCTTCCAGGCGCTGACCCTGCCACTGGGCGTGTACGCCAGCGAATCCGACTTCAGCAATTACCGCATCAGTTGCGACCTGCTGCAGGCGCGCATCGGTCTGGCCGTTGAACGCGCCCTGCCCTTTTTCAGCAGCCACCAACGCCTGCGCCAGAGCGCCTGAGGAGCATGACGATGAATGTATTCTGGTTCCTCCCGACCCACGGTGACGGGCACTTCCTTGGCACCAGCCAGGGCGCTCGCCCGGTGACCCTCAACTACCTCAAGCAGATTGCCCAGGCGGCGGATGGCCTGGGTTACTACGGGGTGCTTATTCCGACCGGACGTTCCTGCGAGGATTCCTGGGTCATCGCCTCGGCCCTGACCCCGCTGACCGAACGCCTGCGTTATCTGGTGGCGATTCGTCCGGGGATCATTTCGCCGACGGTATCGGCCCGCATGGCCGCCACCCTTGACCGGTTGTCCGGCGGGCGCTTGCTGATCAATGTGGTGACCGGTGGCGATCCGGACGAAAACCGTGGCGATGGCATCCACCAAAGCCATGCCGAGCGTTACGAAGTCACCGATGAATTCCTGCAGATCTGGCGCCGTGTACTGCAAGGCGAAGCCGTGGATTTCCATGGCAAGCACTTCCAGGTGGAAAACGCCAAGGCACTCTACCCACCGGTGCAGAAGCCCTACCCGCCCTTGTATTTCGGCGGTTCTTCGGACGCGGCCCATACCCTGGCGGCCGAGCAACTGGACGTTTACCTGACGTGGGGTGAGCCGCCGGCCGCGGTGGCTGAAAAGATCGCCGATGTCCGCGCCCGGGCAGCCAGGCATGGGCGCACCGTGAAGTTCGGCATCCGCCTGCATGTCATCGTGCGCGAGCGCGCCGAAGACGCCTGGCAGGCCGCCGACCGACTGATCGAGCACATCTGCGACGAGACCATTGCCGCGGCGCAAAAGTCATTCTCCCGCTTCGACTCCGAAGGCCAGCGGCGCATGGCCGCCCTGCATGACGGTCGCCGCGACAACCTGGAAATCGCCCCCAACCTGTGGGCCGGCGTCGGCCTGGTGCGCGGTGGCGCAGGCACGGCACTGGTCGGCGACCCGCAACAGGTGGCGGCACGCATCAAGGAGTACGCCGACCTTGGCATCGACAGCTTCATCTTCTCCGGTTACCCGCACCTCGAAGAAGCCTACCGCTTTGCCGAGCTGGTCTTCCCCCTGTTACCCGAACCCTATGCCAGCCTGGCAGGTCGCGGCGTGACCAATCTCACCGGACCCTTTGGCGAAATGATCGCCAACGATGTCCTGCCACGGACACAAACCGCATGAGCCTGTCGCCAACGACCCACCTGGCAGTCACCCCAGAACTATCGAGGAATTGCGCGTGAGCACCCAACTACAGACTGCTGTCCTCAGCCCCTTGCAGATCGCGCGCAAACTGGCCGCTACCTTTGCCGAGACCGCCGCCGAACGGGACGAGCTCGGCGGCACGCCGAAGGCCGAACGCGACGCCCTGCGCCACAGCGGCCTGCTGGCCCTGAGCATCCCCACCCAGTTCGGTGGCCTCGGTGCCGACTGGAGCGAGACACTCAGCGTGGTCCGCGAGTTCGCCAAGGTCGACAGCTCCATCGCCCACGTCTTCGGTTTCCAGCACTTGATGCTGGCCACCGTGCGTCTGTTCTCGAGGCCCGAGCAATGGCAACCTTGGTTTGAGCAGACCGCGCGCAACAACTGGTTCTGGGGCAACGCACTCAACCCGCTCGACACCCGCACCGTGGTGAAGAAGTTCGATGGCTGGCGTGAGTTTTCCGGCAAGAAAAGTTTCTGCTCCGGGGCCAGCGACTCGGAAATGCTGATTGCCTCGGCGGTCGACGAAAGTGCCGGCGGCAAGCTGCTGATCGCCGCCATTCCGAGTGGCCGCACCGGTATCACCCTGCACGGCGACTGGGACAACATGGGCCAGCGCCAGACCGACAGCGGCAGCGCAACATTCGAACGGGTACGGGTGGAAGAGTCGGAGCTGCTGCTTGATCCGGGCCCCTTGAGTATCCCGTTCGCCTGCCTGCGCCCCCTGATCGCCCAGCTGCACTTCGCGCATATTTTCCTTGGCATCGCCGAAGGGGCTTTCGAGGAAGCCCGTCAGTACACGCTCAAGGAAGGACGCCCGTGGTTCACCTCCAAGGCCCGCCACGTCAGTGAAGACCCCTACATCCTGCGCCACTACGGCGAGTTCTGGGTCGGTCTGGAAAGCGTGCGCGTGCTGGTTGAACGCGCCGCCGCGCAACTCGACGACGCCTGGCGCAAGGGACACAGCCTGGGCAGCGAAGAGCGTGCGCAACTGGCGCTCTCGATCGCCTGCGCCAAAGTGGCGGCGACCCGTACCGGCCTCGACCTGTGCAGCCGTTTGTTCGAAGTCACCGGGGCGCGCGCGACTCACGCCTCGCTGCGGTTCGACCGTTACTGGCGCAACCTGCGCACGCAGACACTGCATGACCCGGTGGACTACAAAATTCACGAGCTGGGGGACTGGGCGCTGAACCAGAACCGCCCCACTCCCACTTTCTACTCCTGAGCGAGGGAGCCCATGCAACTGCTGACTCTGCCCCCATCCCCATCGTTGGCCACCTCGATCCGGGCCACCGCCCAGGTTTTCGAGGACCCCAAGTCGCAGGCCCTGCTCGCCCATTTGCAGCAGGTCGCGCCAAGCGAGGCCAGTGTGCTGATCATCGGTGAAACCGGCACCGGCAAGGAGTTGGTCGCCCGCCATATCCATAATCTCAGCCGCCGCAGCCAGGGTCCCTTCGTGGCCGTCAACTGCGGCGCGTTCTCGGAATCCCTGGTCGAGGCCGAACTGTTCGGCCATGAGAAAGGCGCCTTTACCGGCGCCATCAGCGCCAAGCCCGGCTGGTTCGAAGAGGCCAACGGCGGCACCTTGTTCCTCGATGAGATCGGCGATCTGCCGATGCCCATCCAGGTCAAGCTGCTGCGCGTGCTGCAAGAGCGTGAAGTGGTGCGGCTGGGCTCGCGCAAGAGCATTGCGATCAACGTACGGGTGTTGGCCGCAACCAATGTGCAGTTGGAGAAAGCGATCAACGCCGGGCATTTTCGCGAAGACCTCTACTACCGGCTCAACGTGGTCAGCCTGCATTTGCATCCGCTGCGTGACCGCCCCGGCGACATTCTGCCGCTGACCCGCCACTTCATCCGTACCTACAGCGAACGCCTGGGCTATGGACAGATTGCCCTCAGCGCCGACGCCGAACGCAAGCTGGCCGGCTATGGCTGGCCCGGCAACATTCGCGAGCTGGAAAACGTCATCCACCACACCTTGCTGATCTGCCGCGACGGCCTTGTACGACAGGAGGATTTGCGCCTGTCGAACTTGCGTATCGAGCGCCAGGAAGAAAAGGTCAATAACCCTGAAGAGTCAGCCCAGGCGCTGCTGCATCGCGCATTCAGGCGGCTATTCGAAGAACACCAGGGCGCGCTGTACGAGAAGGTCGAGGACAGTTTGCTGCGCGCCGCGTATCAGTTCTGCCATCACAACCAGGTGCACACCGCCAGCCTGCTCGGTCTGTCGCGCAACGTCACCCGCGCACGCCTGATTGCCATCGGCGAGCTGGTGGTCAACAAGCGCCGCGTTGTCGATGACGTGCCGGACAATCGGGTTCTCCAGCTATCGATATGACTGTCCGGCACTGCCGCCGCCAAAGGCAGACTCACGCGCCCGCCCGCTCGACCCGATCGGCGATCTGTCGCGCCCGTTGCAGCAACGCCTCCAACCCGCCACCGGAAGCCTCCACGCGCACCCGCAGGCAGCCCAATGCCCGGCCCTGGATGCGCTCGATGCCGCCTTGCACCAGGTGCGTCCGGCAACCGAACAGCGCAGCGATTGCCGACAACTCCGGTTCGTGGCCGCTGGCACCGGTGTAATGCAGATCGAGCATGATCTGCGCCCCGGACTCTGACGGCGCGTCATGCACGGCAGGCTGCAGCGTGCCAAGCAAGGAGCGGGTGACGTCGTGTCGCGGGTCACCGAACACTTGCCAGACATCGCCCTGCTCGACCACCCGACCATTTTCCAGGACCACCACACGATCACAGAGATCGCGGATCACTTCCATTTCGTGGGTGATCAGCACAATGGTCAGCCCCAGGCGGCGATTGATATCGCGCAGCAACGCGAGGATCGCCTGGGTGCTCTCGGGGTCGAGTGCCGAGGTCGCCTCGTCGCACAGTAAAAGATCCGGCTGCAACACCAATGCACGGGCAATGCCGACCCGCTGCTTTTGCCCACCGGAGAGCTGCGCCGGGTACGCGTCACGCTTGTCCTGCAGTCCCACAAGATGCAACAGCTCGTCAACTCTTCGCGCACGCTCGGCACGGCCGATGCCCGCCAGCCGCAGCGGCAACCCCACGTTGTCGCCGACGGTTTGCGAGGCCATCAGGTTGAAATGCTGGAAGATCATCCCGGTGCGCTGACGCAAGCCTGCCAGACGTGCTCGATCGAAACCGACGATATCCTCGCCCTCGATCAGTACCTGGCCGCTGCTCGGTTGCTCCAGCCGGTTGAGCGAGCGCAGCAGCGAGGACTTGCCGGCGCCGCTGCGACCAATGATGCCGAACACTTCACCGCGGCGAATGTCCAGGTTGATGTCGTGCAACGCTTGCACGTCCTGCTGCCCGACCCGGTAATGCTTGCCCAGCCCCACCAAGCGTATATGCACGGCGGCAGCCAGGGCCTGTGGATTGAAACTGACCATGAACAAAATCCTGCACAAACAAAAGTGAGCATGCCCCGATACCTGCGGGGCCTGCGCTAAAGCGCGTGCTGGCGGCACCTCAGGGCACCGCCGGCACGCCTGCTGCCAATCAGAAACCGGGAGCGATCTGGCCCTTGTAACGGGTCAGGATGAAGTCGCGCACCTGCGGCGAGTTCAGTGCCTTGGCCAGCTTCTGGATACCCGGATCATTGATGTTGTCCGGTCGGGCGACCAGGAACTCGACGTACAGGTCCTTGCCCTTCTCGACGATCAGCGCGCTGTTGGTGTCGATACCGGCCTCCAGTGCGTAGTTGGCAAAGACGAAGGCCAGGTCCACCTGGCTGACCGCACGGGCCAGCAACGCACCTTCCAGTTCACGAATCTTCAGCTTGTGCGGGTTTTCGACGATATCGTGTTGCGTCGCCAGGGTATTGCTCGGGTCCTTGAGCTTGATCAACCCGGCTTCGTGCAACAACACCAGGGCGCGCCCGGTGTTCACCGGGTCGTTGGGGATGGCGACACTGGCGCCTTCGGGCAGATCGGCGAGTTTCTTGATCCTGGTCGAATAGGCGCCGAACGGCTCGATGTGCACGCCCACGACCGGCACCAGATCGGTGTGCCGGGTCTTGTTGAAGTCATCGAGGAACGGCCGGTACTGGTAGTAGTTGGCGTCGAGGTTTTTCTCGGCCAGTTGCAGGTTGGGCTGGATGAAGTCGCTGAAGACCTTGATATCCAGATCGACACCTTCTTTGGCCAGCGCCGGTTTGACGAACTCGAGAATTTCCGCGTGGGGCACCGGGGTAGCGCCCACCACCAGTTTTTCGTTGGCGTGGGCGCTCAGGGATAAAACGGCAGCGAGGGCGGCCAGGGTCTTTTTCATGCTCATGACTCCAGAATGATCGGAAAGTGGCCGTCGTGAGGTGGACGTAGGGCCTGCAGCAGCGGTACCCGGCTACTGCGTTCGGGTAGGTCCGGCGCTTAGCGCCGTGTGTAATGCCGTACCAGGCGATCGCCGCTCATCTGCAATGCCTGCACCAACAGGATCAGCAGCAGCACGGTGACCACCATCACATCGGTCTGGAAACGCTGGTAACCGAAACGGATCGCCAGGTCCCCCAGGCCGCCACCGCCCACCACGCCGGCCATGGCGGTGTAGTCCACCAGCACGATGGCGGTGACCGTGACGGCGGCGATCAGCCCGGTCCGGGCTTCAGGCAACAAGGTAAACAGGATGATCTGTGGGGTACTGGCGCCCATCGATTGCACGGCCTCAACCAGGCCGCGATCGACTTCGCGCAAGGCACTTTCCACCAGCCGGGCAAAGAACGGCGTACAGCCGACCACCAATGGCGGAATCGCGCCGCGCACGCCCAGCGATGTGCCGGTGACCAGGGTAGTGACCGGGATCAGCACGATCAGCAGGATGATGAAGGGCATCGAGCGCAGCACGTTGGCCACCACCGACAACAGCCGGTAGAGCCTGGGCGATTCGAGCAGCTGGCGCTGGCCCGTCAGGTACAACAGCACCCCCAGCGGCAAGCCGAGCAACACCGTGCAGCCCAGGGCCACGCCGAGCATGCTCGACGTATCCAGGCAAGCCTCGGCCACTTCGCCCCAATTGACGTGAGTGAACCATTCGTTCATCGCGGCTCTCCCACACGCAAGGCCGCCGCCGGATGCGGCGCGGACAGGCGATCGCCCTGCCCGAAGAGCTTGTGGCGCAGGGTGCCGTCTTCGTATTCACGCTTGAACAGCCCGCGTGCCTGCAACTCCGGCACGAGCAGGTCGACCACCGCCTCAAAGGTCTCGGGTGCGACCACGCTGGCCAGGTTGAAGCCGTCGACATCGGTCTCCTCGACCCACTCCTGGAGCTGGTCAGCCACGGTTTTCGCCGAGCCCACCAGCACCGGGCCATCGCCACCGATGGCACAGTAATCGGCAATTTCCGCGGTGGTCCAGGTTCGATTCGGGTCGGCGCGGGTGAACGCCTCTACAGCCGACTGGATGGCATCGCTGGGCACTTCACGCAGCACCTGATCGGGTGCGTACTCGCCGAAATCAATCCCGGTCCAGCCCGACATCAATGTCAGGGCGCCGCTCGCGCTGGCGTACTCGCGGTACTCGCGCAGGCGTTCCAGGGCCTCGGCGTCTGTCGCGGCGACGATGACGGTGAGCTGCTCGAAAACCAATACTTCATCGGCTTTACGTCCGGCAGCCGAAACCGCCGCACGCAACTGCGCGACCTGTTGCTTGAGTACCGCCTTGCTCGGCGCGGCGACAAACACGCACTCGGCATTGGCGGCGGCGAAGACCCGGCCACGGCTCGAAGCGCCGGCCTGGTAGATCACCGGCGTGCGCTGTGGCGACGGCTCGCTGAGGTGAAAGCCCGGCACGCTGAAAAACTCGCCCTGATGAGCGATGCCGTGCACCTTGCGCGGATCGGCGTATACCCCACTGGTGCGGTCGGCCTGCACCGCGCCCTCCTCCCAGCTGGCTTCCCAGAGTTTGTAGCAGACCTGCAGATACTCCTCGGCCAGCGCATAACGCTGATCGTGGGACAACTGCCGCTGCTGGCCCATGTTTCGCGCGCCACTGCTCAGGTACGAGGTGACGATGTTCCAGCCCGCACGCCCCGACGTCAGGTGATCAAGGGTCGACATGCGCCGGGCGAACGGAAACGGATGCTCGAACGACACCGACGCCGTCACGCCAAACCCCAGGTGACGAGTCGCCGCAGCCATGGCCGGCACCAGTTGCAACGGATCGTTGACCGGCACTTGCGCGGCACTGCGCAGCGCCTCGTCGGCACTGCCCTGGTAGACGTCATAGACGCCGAGCACATCGGCGATGAACAGCCCGTCGATCTTGCCGCGCTCCAGGGTTTTCGCCAGTTCGATCCAGTAATGGATGTCGGTGTAGCGCGTCGACTGATCGCGCGGGTGCCGCCACTGGCCGGGCGACAAATGCCCCACGGTGTTCATGCTGAAGGCGTTGAGGCGAATTTGCTTGGGCATCTGCGCGTCCTCAGGACCAGTCATGGCGAGGCGGCTTGATGCCGTTGAGCAACCAGTTGCCGATCACGTGGTACTTCCAGCGCACCGGGTCGTGCAGGGTGTGGACCCGCGCGTTGCGCCAATGGCGATCGAGATTGTGCTTGCGCAGCGTCGAGCGCGTGCCGCCCAGCTCGAACAGCTTGTTGCTGGCCTCGATGGCGATTTCAGTGGTCAACACTTTTGCCCTGGCCACGGCCAGCGATGCCTCGGCGACGGACTGCTCATCGGGCGCCGAGCGGGCCTGGTCGAGCACCAGCCCCGCACGCTCGAGCATCGCCTCGGCGGCCTCCAGACGGATGTCCAGGGCACCGACCTGAATGATGGTCAATGGATCTTCACTGGCCTTCTCCACGCCGGCGTCGATCCATGGCCGTGCCTGCTCACGCACAAAGGCGATGGTGTCACGCAGTGCTGCACGGGCAATGCCGGCATCGATGGCCGCCGTGGTGATCTGCGCAAAGGGCCCGGCCAGGGTCGGACGCTCGTAGGAGCGGTAAGTCGGGAACAGGTTGAAGGCCGGCACCCACAACCCCTCCACCAGCACGGTGCCGCTGGATGTGGTGCGCTGACCGATGCTGTCCCAGTCGTCCACCACCTGCAAACCCTCGGCATGGCGCGGCACGAAAGCAAGCTGAGCGCGGTCTTCGCTGTCCAGGGCCAACACGCCCAGCCAGTGGGCATAGAGCGAGCCGGTGCAGTAACCCTTGCGCCCATCGATGCGATAGCCCTCGCCGTCCGCGACCAGGCGGGTACGGATGTCCTGCACGTTCTTGCCGCCGGTTTCCGACAGCGCGTTGGCGAACCGGTTTCCCGTCAGGGCCAGGTCGAAGAAGAACTGCTTCTGGTCGTGACTGCCCTGCAAACGGATGTCTTCCAGCAGGCAGTAATGGTTCTGCGGGATCTGGCCAAGGGAAGGATCGGCCGCCGAGACAATCGCAATGACCCGCGCCAGCGTCGCATAAGACACCTCGGCGCCACCGTACTGCCGAGGCACGGTAATGCCCCACAGCCCACTGTTGGAAAAGGCGTCGACCACTTCGGCCGGCACCTGGCGCGTCAGATCGCGCTCGCTGGCGCCAACCTGCAACAGCGCCGCGACTTCATGGGCAATGCGAATGGCCTCGGCATCGTCACGGATCACGTGGGCCGAAGGTTGATTGATCGGGTAGGCGGCTGAAACTGACATGGATTCCTCACTCTAACGGTGGCTCCGCCAACGGCCGCACAGTCCTGGAAATGACTGTCGGTACGAAGCCTTGACCAGATAGAGCATGATCCATGCCATGAGATTTAATCGTTATATATCAATAGGTTATAAAATTCAGTGAATAATGCAATCGCCAGCCAGACACTTGCTGTTGAACTACTGTTGGGAATGCAACAGTGACTGCAGTATTCCCGGTTATTACGACTCGTCGGCCACCACTCGCACTCGGTGGCAATCGAACGGCCCGAGTGTGTGACCGCTCGAAGAGCGCACTTCCATCGGCATCAGCGTCTGGCCGGACGCATTGTCCAGCAACACAGAGCGGGTTTCTTCGCGCCTGAACAGATGACGTTCGCCCCACTGGCGCATGCTGACCACCACCGGGAAGATCTCCCGGCCTTTGTCCGTGAGCACGTACTCCTTGTAGGCACTGCCATCCGACGCCGGCTGAACGTCGAGAACACCGACCTCGACCAGGGTTTTCAGGCGTGCTGCAAGGATGTTCCTGGCCACCCCCAGGCTTTTCTGGAATTCGCTGAACCTTCGGATGTCGTCGAATGCGTCGCGGATGATCATCAGCGACCAGCGATCGCCAATGGCTTCGAGTGTTCTGGCGACCGGGCATTCGCTGCCCTGGGATGAAGTGTCTTCGGCCATATCGTGGGACCCCGAGCAAAGTGGTTGCATTATGAAACCTGATTCAGCAACAATCCAATCAAGTTTTTAATTGAAACCAGTTTAGCGCCTCGGAGACTCATATGACAGTCGATTGCGACTGCGCCATCCGCCCTTTCGTCACGCAGTCCCCGGGGCTTTCCCCGTCACTTGCCTTACTGTTCTCCGTCACCTGCGCGCTGGCGGTCGCCAACGTTTACTTCGCTCAACCCTTGCTCGATTCGATGACCCTGAGCCTGGGGGTTGCCCCATCGATGATCGGGGTCGTGGTGACGGCCACCCAGGTCGGTTACGCGCTGGGGTTGCTGTTCATCGTGCCATTGGGCGACCTATTGAACCGCAAGGCCCTGGTGCTGACGCAAGTGCTGTTGTCCGCGATTGCGCTGGCGGCGGTCGGCGCCGCACAGCAATGGCTGACCCTGCTCGGGGCGATGATTCTTGTGGGTTTGCTGGCGGTGGTGGTGCAAGTACTGGTGGCCTATGCCGCCGTGCTGGCGACGCCGTCACAACGTGGCCAGGCCGTGGGCTTCGTCACCAGCGGCATCGTCCTGGGGATTCTCCTGGCGCGCTTTGCCTCCGGGCTGATCGCCGACCTTGCAGGCTGGCGCGCCGTGTACTTCGTGTCCTCGGGATTGATGCTGGCCCTCGCGGCGGTGTTCTGGAAGGTGCTGCCTGGTGCAGTGCCTGCGCGCAGTCGATACACCTACCCGGCACTGATCCGCTCGCTGTTCAGGCTGTTCCTGACCGAACCGGTGTTGCGCATCAGGGGTTTGCTGGCCCTGCTGAACTTTGCCGCTTTTTCCGTGCTGTGGACATCCATGGTGCTGCCGTTGAGCGCCCCGCCGCTGTCGCTTTCACACACGGCCATAGGCCTGTTCGGCCTGGCCGGCGTCGCCGGAGCCCTGGCGGCCCGAAGAGCCGGTCGTTGGGTCGATCAGGGTTTGGGGCAACGCGTGACCGGCATGTCGCTGACGATCCTGACGCTGTCGTGGTTGCCCATCGGTTTTGCCCAGTCGTCACTGATCGCGCTGGTTTGCGGTGTGGTCTTGCTGGATTTCGCCGTGCAGGCCGTACACGTCACCAACCAGAGCCTCGTCTTTGCGGCACGACCCGACGCCCACAGCCGCATGGTCGGTGCCTACATGTGCTTCTACTCGGTGGGCAGTGCCCTGGGCGCCGCGGCCGCGACGCAGGTCTATGCGCTGTGGGGCTGGACAGCCGTCAGCCTGCTGGGTGCCTTGATCAGCACGACGGCCCTGATGCTGTGGTTTTTCACCCTGAATTTATCAACGGTCCATCAAGAACGATCCGCATGAAAACCCGGCACCTCTTGCTCGTCATTCTCGGGGTGCGGATGAAGACCGGGGTTGCCTTGCGCGCTCAAGCGATGGGACAGGAAATAAGCCCATCGCCAGCAAGCCGGCTCCTACAAGGATTGCGTCGTCGGGGTTTCCCGGGATTGACGCGGACTTTGTAGGAGCCGGCTTGCCGGCGATGGTCGTCAACGATAACGCGTATAAACCGGATAAACGCGGCGCACTTGAGTCCATCGCCGGCAAGCCGGCTCCTACAGGGATTGCGTTGTCTGGATTTCCCGGGATTGCATGAAGCGCTCGCGGCAGTGTGAGTTTCAGCCAGTCTCAAGTGCCGCTTTTGACCTTGCTCCAGACCCGGGTGCGGAGGCGCTCGATTTTCAGCGGCAGTGGCTGGTCGGGGAACAGCGTGGCAAGCGTTGCGGCTGGCGGGTAGACCTCGGGATTGCTTTTCAGGCCCTCGTCGACATAGGCCGTGGCGCTCTTGTTGCCGTTGGGATAACCCAGGTAATTGGAGCTTTTGGCGATGATCTCGGGGCGCATCATGTAGTTGATGAAGCTCAATCCTTGCTGCGGATGCGGGGCGTCCTTGAGCAATACCAGGGTTTCCATCCACACCGACGAGCCCTCGCGCGGAATCTTGTAGGCCAGGCGGCGACCGTTGTTGGCGCGTTCGGCGTTGACCTTCGCGTCGTACACCCCGCCGGACCAGGCCACCACGGCGCAAATGTTGCCGTTGGCCAGGTCAGTGATGAACCGTGATGAGTCGAAATAAGTGATGTACGGGCGAATCTTCAGCAGCAGCGCTTCGGCCTTGGCGTAGTCCTCGGGGTTCTTGCTGTCCGGCGGCAAGCCCAGATAGTGCAAGGTGATCGGAATGATCTCGCTGGGGGAGTCGAGCATCGCGACGCCGCACTCGCTGAGCCTGGCGATGTTTTCTTCCTTGAAGATCAGGTCCCAGGAATCCACCGGGGCAGCCGCCCCGAGTACCTTGGTCACCTGGTCGACGTCATAGCCGATCCCCGTGGTGCCCCACATGTAGGGGATGGCGTAGCGATTGCCGGGATCGTTCTGCGCGACCTTGGCGAGGATCTCGGGATCGAGGTGCGCGCGGTTGCTCAATTGGCTGCCGTCGAGTTCCTGGAGGACGCCGGCCTTGATCAGGTTGGGCAGCGCGCTGTTCGTCACCACCACCACGTCGTAGCCGCTGCGGCCAACCATCAATTTGCTCTGCATGACTTCAGAACTGTCGAAGGTATCGAGCACCATGGGCGTGCCGGTTTCCTTCTCGAACTCCTTGGGCGCTTCAGGGGCGATGAAGTCGTACCAGTTGTACAGGTTAACGCTGGGGGCCTGCGCCCAACTGACGGCCGTGCCCAGCCCGCACAACGTAAACAGGCCAAGGTGCAGCAAACGCATTGCTTTCATGGGGTGCTCCTGGCGAATTGGCCATCGATCGGCAATCGCCGCCATATTGTTTTTATGCAAACTCGAGTCGGCGTTCGTGGCTCAGGGAATCAGGAACTCACGCAGACCGTCCGGCTGCTCATCGAATGCACCCTGCAATTTCAAGCGCTTTTCCGTGCGGTAGTCATATCGCGCCCGTGCCTCGGCGATCTGCGTCATGTCCAGTTCGACGACGTGCCGGCACTCCTGCGCGCCGGCTTCAAACAGCCGCCTGCCGAACGGGTCGACGACGCTGCTGCCGCCGGCGAAGACTTCGCCGGCGCCCTCGCCGACGCGATTGACCATGGCGGCGAACAGCTGGTTTTCCTGGGCCCGGGCGGCGACGGCGGTATGGTGCACGTGGCCGTAGGGCTCCATGTTGCCGTCCGTGATCAGGATCAGCTCCGCGCCGAGCGCCGCCAAAACGCACGCGCCTTCGGGGAATTCAATGTCGTAGCAGATCAACAAGCCGATACGCACGCCGCGCCATTGCACCGTGGAAAACCGCTCGCCAGGCAGCACCAGGCCCGGTTCGCCGACCCACAGATGAGTCTTGCGATAACTCAGTGCCACGCCTTCTGGGGTAATGAACAACGTGGTGTTGTAGAAGCGTTCGCGTTCGCCATCGCGCTCGATCAACCCCACGACCACCGCGACATCCCTCTCCCGCGCGGCAGCGCAGATGGCCTGGACGCTGGGGCCGGAAATGGGCTCGGCGAGCCGGGCGATATTATGGTGGTCGAGAAAGCCTGTGATGTAGGACTCGGGGAACATCAGGATATCGGTGCCCGGCGCGCTTTCGGCAATCGCCCGCAGAATGCGTTCCAGATTGTAGGCGACATCGCCATCGCGACACGCCAACTGTACGAGCTCAAGCTTCATTATCAGACCTATCAGGTAAAAAAAGCGTCCTGGCCAGGAGGCGGATGACTTTGTCAAAGGCCTGACAAGTATGCGGATCGCAGAAAAACTTCCTATCACGCGGAGTGAGTACTCCTTAAGGGGTAGTACATGGAATGGATCGGCAAGGTTCAGTCAGTCACCTGGCGCAGCGACCGCCTGACCTCGGCTTGAATGGCATAGGCCGGTGCCTCCACGGCATCGAAGTCATGGGTATAGCGCTGGGCAAATCCCCCTACCCCCCACTCCTGATACTGCTGCACGTGCTTGAGTTCGTGGGCCCAGAGTGCGACGTCCTGTTCTGCCGCCTGAGGGTCGCGAAAGAGGATGACGTCGATCAGCGTCACGGCACCGATATCGGGGTTTTGCAGCATGGCGGTGGCGGCGCTGAACTGGCCGTTGTCGCTGATCCTGTAGCGCGCGGCATCGAGCACGCCCGGGTCGTACCAGGCCAGCAATTGCTCGCGGATGTGCGGTGGAATGGCTCGGGTGCCGGCGCTGGCGGCTTCGGCACGCGCCTGGGTCAGCCACAGCGCGAGGGCCGGCGTCGCGATCTGGTAGATGTCCTCGGGCACCATGTCTGGCAGGCAGATGCAGCCGTCCAGGCACACCTGCTTCTCGCCGGCCGGGCAGCCGTTGCTCTGGGCTGACACGTCAAGCGCCAGGCAAAGAACCAACAGCGCCACCAGGGGCGTGATGATGGGTGGCATCGGATGCTCCAGCCAGCAGACAACGGTGAAGCCATTCCGGTCCAGGCTACCCCTGGGGACCGAGCATTGAACTTGCCAACAGCGCTTGCAGTGCCATCGGCTTTGCAAAATGATAACCCTGCGCCTGACCTGCGCCCATTTCGCGCAACAGCTCCAGCGTCGCTTGATCCTCGACACCTTCGGCCACCACGCTCAGGTCCAGCGATTCGGCCATGCGCACGATCGCCCGGACGATCGCACGACTGCGGGCGCTGGTGGTCAGTTCGAGGATGAAGGATTTGTCGATTTTCAAACCGCTGAATCGGTACTGATGCACATAGCTCAAGGACGAAAACCCGGCGCCGAAGTCATCGAGCACCACCGACATGCCATTGTCTGCCAACTGCTGCATGGTCTGGCGCGCGATGGCCGGCTCGGCGACCAGCGCGCCTTCGGTCAATTCCAGGCAGATCCGTGAGGGCGAGACCCCGTGCTGCGCCAACAGGGCCAGCACTTCAGTGGCGAAATCGGGACGCGTCATGCTGTAGCTCGAGCAATTGACGTGCACCGCAGGCCAGTTGGCGTGTTCGGGTTGAGCGAGGATCGCGGCAATGCTGGTCAGCATGTACAGGTCCAGTCGACCGATCAGGCGCAAGCCCTCGAAGTCCGGCAGGAACTCGCCCGGCGCGATCACCCGGCCGCCCGGCTGATGCCAGCGGATCAGCGCTTCGAGGGCCAACAGTTCGCCGGTTTCGACGCTGACGATCGGCTGGAAATACGGCAGCAGTTCGTCAGTGCGCTTGAGCGCGTTGCGCAAGGCGCCTTCACGCTCGACCTGGTCGGAGACCTCACGGCGCACTTCCTGGTTGAACACCGCGTAGCTGTCGCGCCCGGCACTCTTGACCCGGTACATCGCCGCATCGGCATCGCGCAGCAAGTCGGCGGGCTCGTGGTGGAACTGAGTGTCGGCACTGACAATGCCGATACTGCAGGACGAGAAAACCTCATAGCCGTTGATGAAAAACGGCAGGTCGAACGCCACCAGGATGCGCTCGGCGATTTCGATCAACACCTCCAGCGGCGCTTCGGGCGCCAGTACCGAAAACTCGTCGCCGCCCAGGCGCGCCAGCATGTCGGTGTCCCGCAGGCAACCGCGCAAGCGGTGAGCGGCCTGCATCAACAGCAAGTCGCCGAAATGGTGGCCGAGACTGTCGTTGACCATCTTGAAGCGGTCGAGGTCGATGAACATCACCGCCAGGTGCCCGCCTTCGCTGCCAAAACGCGACCAGGCGACATTGAGGCGCTGTTGCAGGTAGGTGCGGTTCGGTAGCCCGGTCAGTGCATCGTGGGCGTTTTCGTGCTGCAACTTGGCATTGGCGTGATCGAGCTCGCGGGTGCGGCTCTGCACCCGGGCTTCGAGCTTGAGGTTGGCGGCATGGATCGCTTCGGCGGCCGTACGACGCGACAACGCGGTATCGATGTGCCGCGAGACGAAGGTCAGCAGTTCCTGGTCGCGCTGGGTATAGCGCACCTGCGCGGTATAGCTTTGTACCGCCAGCACGCCCCGCACCACGTCGTCTTCGAACAGCGGAATGCCCAGCCACGAGTGCGAGCGTACGGACTCCTGGGCAAGTTCGATCTCGCCCTGCGCAGACAGTCGCTCAGCCTCGCCGACGTCGATCAGGCAAGGCCGGCGCTGACGGATCACGTACTCGGTCAAGCCCCGGCGCCCGCGGCGTGCCGCCGGGCAGGTGGTCTGGCGTTCATCGACATAATAGGGAAACGTCACTTCACCGGTCGCGTCCTCGAACAGCGCTATGTAGAAGTTCTGCGCGAACAGCAGATCACCGACGATGCCATGCAAGGATTGAAACAACTCGGCCATGTCACCGGGCTTGCTCGACAGTTCGGCAATCTGGAACAGCGCGCTCTGCAGATGTTCGGCACGCTCGCGCTCGGCCACTTCCTGCCTCAAGGCGTCGTTGAGCGCCGACAGTTCCAGGGTGCGACGCATCACCGTTTGTTCCAGGTCCTCGCGGTGCAGAATCCGGTCCAGCGCCATGGCCACGTGGCGCGCCACCACCAGGAACAAGGCACGGTCTTCAGCGCTGTAGGTGCGGGAAACGTCGTAGACCTGCATGGCCAGCATGCCAAACACGTCGTCCGAGGCATTTTTCAGCGGCGCGCCCATCCAGTACTCGGGACGCTCGCCCACACAGTAGAAACGCCGCTCGGCTTGCGCTGCGAGAATCCCGGCGGCGTCGATCAGCAATGGCTGGCCGGAGGTCAGCACCTGGCCGGTCAGCGACATGTGCGACAGATCGAGGTATTCGTAGTTCTCGGCTTCGAGCGCTTCCGGGTCAATGATGTCGACGTAGTACGGGTAATCGATCTTGCCGGTGTGCGGGTCATACAGCGCGAGATAGAAGTTCTCGGCGTCGATCAGGCTGGCCAGCAGACGGTGGACCCCCACCAGGAACACCGAGCGGTCACGGGTCGAGCTGGCCAGGTAGGTAATTTCGTAGAGCACACGCTGGGTGACCTGCGCACGGGCCAGGGTGTCGGTCTGCAACTGGTTGCCCAGGCGCTGGGCAAACCCGGCGAGCGCCGGCTCTGCGGCATCGTTGAGCGGTGCCAGCAGCCAACCCAGCACGCTTTCGCCTTTGCCGGTCGGCCAACGGTGCAGGTTCGAGGCGTGGCAAAAGGCGTCGAAGTCTTCATTGGCAATGCTTGAAGGCCATTGCACCTGCGGGTCGCCCTGCCCGACCCGATGCATTTGTTCACCGGCGCGGTAAAACACCCAGGCGGTGCCATGGGTCCAGTTGCGCGCGGCGTCCAGCAAGCGTTCGATCGTGTCGTCGTTGCCAGCGTAAGCCATGCCGACAGTATCCGGATTCACTGTGGATTGAAGTGCGGCAACTTCGCCATGGCTCGATTGCCGTCGGGAGTCGGTCAATGTACGAAAACTCATCAGGGCTCCCTGAGCCAGAAAACTGCCGATACGTGCTGACCGGCCGATATCAATATGCCATCAAACTGTCATTTAAAACTTATAGCTGTTTTTTTCAACGATTTGTTCACTTTAAAGCCAACTTTGAGACAGGCCACAAGTTATTCGCAATGACCTGGCCGAGACAACCGATTCAGCGGTTCGACAAGGAGCCTGTCATCAATAGCCAAGGGACTGTCGTCGAATGAAAAGCGCCCCCGACCCGGGGGCTTTTTAATGGAGGCACTAAAAAGTCTCTGGCATCGAGCCGACGGATACGACCGTTGCGCCTGTGTCACGAGTTGCCTGGTACGCCAGGCAGGAGAATAACAATATGAAATTAGTGAAACGTCTTCTGGCCGCCGTGCCGCTCATGGCGCTGGCCATCGATGCCCATGCCGCCGTATCGAACCAGGAAGCCGCCCGGCTCGGCGCCAGCCTGACGTGGGTGGGGGCCGAAAAGGCCGGTAATGCCGACGGCTCCATTCCGCCCTACAGCGGTGGCCTGACCACTGCCCCCGCAAGCTTCAAGTCCGGCGACAGCATGCGCCCGGATCCCTTTGCCGGCGAACAGCCGCTGCTGGTGATCAACGCCAGGAACGTCGATGCCTACAAAGGCATGCTCACCGCCACCACCGTCGCATTGGCCAAGCGCTACCCCGGCTTTCGCGTCGACGTGTACCCGACCCACCGCACCGCATCGCTGCCGCAGGCGGTGCTCGACAACAGTCGCAGCAACGCCACCAACGCCCGGTCCCTCAACGGCGGGATAGCGTTCGACAACGTTCTGCCCGGTGTGCCGTTCCCCATTCCGCAATCGGGCGCCGAGGCCATGTGGAATTTCCTGCTGCGTTACCAGGGCGTCAACATCCACTCCAAGTACGATTCCTGGAGCGTCGACACGGCCGGCGTGGCGAGCCTGGCTGTCACCGGCGAGGCGTTCGTCTCCTTCCCGATCTACGAGAACATGGCGAAACCGATCAACAACTCCGACATCTACTACCAGTTGAAGCTGTCCTACACCGGACCTGCGCGGCGTGCCGGCGAGTCGATCATGCTCAAGAACGCCACCAACCCGTTGCAGCGTCCCGGCCGTGCCTGGCAGTACATGCCGGCCCAGCGCCGGGTCAAACAGATTTCGATCCTGGCCTACGACACGCCCAACCCCGGTACCGCCCGTGCACTCGAGCTGTATGACTGGACGCTGATCGGCAAGCAGGAAATGATCGTGCCCTACAATACCTACAAGCTCACCTACGCTCGCGAAGCCAAATCGCTGACCACGCCGAATTTCATTGCGCCGGACTTCGTACGCTGGGAAAAACACCGGGTCTACGTCGTGGAGGGCAACCTCAAGCCCGGTGCCAAGCACATCTACCAGAAGCGCCGCTTTTACCTGGATGAAGACACCTGGGCAGCGGTCGCCTCCGACCAGTACGACACCCGTGGCCAGCTTTATCGCGGGTCCTTCGCCTTCTTCAGCCAGAGCTATGACAAGCAGGTCCCGGATGCCACCCCGTTCATGACCTACGACCTGTCGAAAGGCACCTACAACATCAATGGCGTGGTGGGCCCTCACGGCGGCATCCGCTACATCGAGCCATTATCGACGGCGCAGTGGGTGCCGGAGTCCATGGCGGGCACCGGTATTCGTTGAGTGTGTGGTGATAAAAAGCCCCGCTGGTTCAGGGGGCCGGGCTGCCGGGATCAGCTTTCGCAGGCAACGACAGGATCTTGAGCGGATTCGGCAGCCAGCTTCAACCGGTCAGCCTTGCTGATGTATTTATCCTTGCTTTTCGGTGCCAGTTTGGCACTGGCCTTTTTCGCGTTGGCCTTGAGTATCTGATTCAGTTTCTTGCGACGATTCATGGTGTTCTGCTCAACCTGTAATTGCTCAATCATATCAGACCTAAGTCTCAGACCGGGGCCGCCACGTCCCCCGGAAATGGGGTTCTTCACCCACCTATCCGGGTGTTTACCACCAAACTCGAGGAATATCCCCCTCTGCCCCCCCGCTTCTTTGGGCTGCAATACCCGGAAAAACCGGTTCGTTGACCTGAATCTTTTCTTGGCCAGGTAATGGCTCATTAGTTGCACACCCCTGCTTGAGCCCAAAAACAGCAGTCGTCCCGGCCATGGAGACGGCGGGACATCAAGCGAGGGGTGACCTATGAAACGCGCAACACACTCAAGCAATTCGCTCCATCTGCTGCGCAAAACAGGTCTGCCTTGTGCGATGTTCTTTTCCCTGGCCACGGCAGAGGCCGTGCCGCTGGATGACTTCGGCCCCCCCCTACCGACGGACCCCTCGGCGTTTACCAATCCGCCGGCCGACCCCAAGGCCGCGCTGGATGCCCTATTGACCTTGCCGCATACCAACCAGGGTTCCATCGCCTATCCCAACGGCGGGTACGGCGACCGGAACTCGCCCCGGGCCGAAAACGTGCTGCCGCCCGCCCTGCAGACATCGTTCAAGATCCCCACCAACGGCAAGCCCAGCCCGTTGTTCGGGGCCTTGCCGTACACGCAACAACTGCTGCTGTTCGAAGAATTCGGCACGGAAAAACTCGACCCGACACTGCCCGCGCCGCCGCTGACCTTCCCGCCTCCGATCATCGGCCCGGCGCCCACGCAGGACCCGAACAGCATCGCCCGCAGCGGCCCTTCGGCCGCGGCGCTGGAAGCCTTCATGCGCCAGCCGGGGCTGTATCCGTTCCCCTCGCAGTATTCCAATGTGCTGGACCGCAACCCGTGGAAGGCGCAGGTCGAAGCCTTCCTCAACCGCCATCCGGTCGGCTCGCCGGCTGAAGGTCGTCCACCGGGAAAAGGCTGGTCGCACCAGCGCTGGAACGAGTTCTACCCACAGGTCGCCTTCAAGACCGCGCAGGCGGGCGCCAAGCTCAACGGCGGCATGCGCGACCGCCGCCAGTTGCACAACTACGCCGTCGGCGAGTTCGGACCGGGCGGGCTGTACAACCAGACTTCGGACACGCCGATCATTGCCGGTACCACCAAGGGCATCGACACGCGTTTTCACCCCAACATGCCGATCCAGAACCACAAGGCACTGTGGACTTTCGACGGCACCTTTCCGCCAAAACTGTTGATGGTGCGTTACGGTCAGGGGGTGCTGATGCGGCACTACAACGCCCTGCCGATCGATCCGGCGGCCAACATGGGCTTTGGCCTGCACACCCTCAGCACCCACGAACACAACGGCCACACCCCGGCCGAAAGCGACGGTTATGCCAATGCGTTTTTCTTTCCGGGGCAGTACTACGACTATCGCTGGCCGATCCAGTTGGCCGGCTACGACAGCATCAATACCAATGCCCAGGATGCACGCGCGGCGTTCCCTTGCGCACCGGGTGAAACCCTGTATGTCAACGACGCCACGCCGGGCATGAAGACGTGCAACAACGGCACCATCAAGATCCGTGGCGAGTGGCGCGAAACCATGAGCACCCATTGGTTTCACGACCACATGCTCGATTTCACCGCGCAGAATGTCTACAAAGGCAACGCGACGATGATGAACTACTACAGCGCCATGGACCGTGGCAACGAAGCGCTGCAGGACGGCGTCAACCTGCGCCTGCCCAGCGGTTCGGCGCTGCCCTGGGGCAACCGCGACTATGACGTCAACCTGATGATCGCCGACAAGGCCTGGGATGCCAACGGCCAACTGTGGTTCAACCCGTTCAATACCGATGGCTTCCTCGGCGACCAGATCCTGGTCAACTGGCAGTACCAGCCGCGCCTCAACGTGCGGGCGCGCAGCTATCGGTTCCGCATCCTCAATGGCTCGGTGTCGCGCTTCTTCAGGATCGCGCTGGTGCGTGAAATCGCCGGCACCAGTGGCGAATTCCCCGGTCCGGCGGGTTCCGGCCTGTCTTACACCCGCGTGCCGTTCCACATGATCGCCAACGACGGCAACCTCATGGAACACGCCGTGCCGTTCGACGGCAGCATGGACCTGGACGCCGACGGCGATGTGCAGGACCACAACGCCATCCTGCCCACCCAGGGCATTGCCGAGCGCTTCGACATCATCGTCAACTTCTCCAAATACGGGATCCGGACCGGTGACAAGCTGTACTTCGTCAACCTGATGGAACACCAGAGCGGCAAGGGGCCGGAGAGTATTCCGCTGAGCCTGGCCGACGTGTTGTCCGGCAAGTACAAAGCGGTGCTCAAACTCGGCAGCAAGGGGCTGGAATGGGACCTGGGCGACCCGACGGTGGGCAAGTTCATGCAGATGGTGGTGCAGCCTTATGCCGGCCAGGACGTGGCCATGAACCCCGCTGACTACGAACCCGCCAAACCGGGTAAACCGGTGGGCAAGGTGATGATCCCGCTGACGATCAACCGCGACGATCCAGCGATGCAGGCCAAGCTGCAGCAGGCGCGGCATCGCGAGTTCATCTTCGGCCGCTCGGACGGTACCGACGAAGAACCCTGGACGATCAAGACCGACGGTGGTTTCGGCGAACGCGCCGACCTGCGCCGGATCAGCGCCGCGCCGCAACTGGCCACTGGCCCGACCCCTGCCGGCTTCTCCGGCGACGGCACCCTGGAAGTGTGGAAAATCAAGAACGGCGGCAACGGCTGGAGCCACCCGGTGCACGTGCACTTCGAAGAAGGCGTCGTCCTCAGCCGCGACGGCAAGGCACCGCCGGAATGGGAGAAATGGGCGCGCAAGGACGTCTATCTCATCGGCCAGGGCATCGACAGTACGGTGGACGTGGACATCGCGATCCGCTTCCGCGAATTCGCCGGGACCTACCTGGAGCACTGCCACAACACCCAGCACGAAGACACTTCCATGCTGATGCGCTGGGACGTCGAGAATCCGGGCCAGTTCCAGTTGATGCCAACACCCCTGCCCGGCTGGGACGGTGTGACCTACGTCAACTCCGCCGCGCTGCCAACCTTCCGCACGGGCGATAGACGCAACAACGAAGGCGACAACAAAAAACCGGTCGCCAACCCTGACAGTGCCATCAGCAACACAGGCCAACCGGTCACCATCAACGTGCTGGCCAACGACACCGACCCAGACGGTAACTTGCCGCTCAAAGTGGTGGGCCTGGCGCAACCGGACTCCGGCAAGGGCAGCGTCAGCACCGATGGCCTGCGCGTGGTCTACACACCACCGGCCACGATCGCCGCACCGTTCACCGCGACCTTCACCTATCAGGCCGCCGATGCCATTGGTGCGCAATCGGAACCGGCGACGGTGTCCGTGGCGGTCACCGCAGGGGTCGTCGAGAACCTGATCGTCACCGGCGCTACCGTCACCTCCCGCAGCAACAGTCGCTACTACTGGGTGCTGTCCGGCACCACCTCGCGCGGCACGGGCAATACCATCTCGGCGACTGCCACGACCACCACCGGAACGGTGAACCTTGGCAACGCCACCCTGACCACCACGCCTACCGGCGCACGCTGGAACATAGCGGTGACCACCGTCGGCAGCGGCCCGGCGACAGCCCCGACAGCAACCATCAAGTCGGCCTTCGGCAAAACCGTGACGGTGCCAGTCGTGAAGAACTGAGTCAGAACTGGCTGTAGCAACGAGGGCCTCAAGGATTTGAGGCCCTTTTTATTGCAGGAGCGAGCCTGCTCGCGATGGACGTCAGTAACCCGGATAAACGCGGCGCCCTTGAGTCCATCGCCAGCAAGCCGGCTCCTACAGGTATGGTGCGGTCCCTTGTGGGAGCGAGCCTGCTCGCGATGGTGGTCAACGATAACGCGTGCAACCAGGATAAACGCGGCGCCCTTGAGTCCATCGCTGGCAAGCCGGCTCCCACAGGTATGGTGCGGTCCCTTGTGGGAGCTGGCTTGCCAGCGATGGTCGTCAACGATAACGCGTGTGACCCGGATGAACGCGGCGCACTTGAATGCATCGCCAGCAAGCCGGCTCCTACAGTTCCCCGGATTGCGTGAGGCAGCATCTACAATTCAACGCTGGGGTTCGATGATCCTGAGCCAGGGCCAGCGGGCCTGATAACTTCTGGCTTTCTGATCGAACAAGTCTGGCCTGGGATTCCTTGGATTGATTCGAAGCAGCCCCTGCTCTGTGTCGGCCAGCCCATTAGGCGCGTAGACCTCGCCGGTTGCCACATCCAAACCCATGCACGTACCGGCAATCAGATAACGATCGACCCCGTCCCTGGCCGACCGGAGCTGAGGATACTCCCCGCCAAACCGCTGTCTGTACCACAGGTGCACACGCGCCTGATTCCTGATTTCGACGTTCACCTCAAGGTCCTCGAACAGACCCCGGGCACGCTGGATGACCTCATCCTCTGCTTCCCAGGACAGGTCTTCATCGAAGTAAAAGACGTCGTAATCCTTCACGCCCCACGCTACCGGTTGCTGCGTCTGATGATTCCAGACAGCCTGGAACAGGCAACCGGCGGTGAGCATGCATTGCTGCAGACCGAGCTCGGGCAGACGCTTGGCCAGTGCTGCGTTTACCGGATTGGTCATTGCGACGCTGATCAGGCTTTCGACAGTCAATGTCATTTTCATCCCTTTTGAATCGTTGAAGTCCTGGTGGGCGAACAGCGGGCAATTTAACGCCAAGACGTCGGTACTGACTATGTGGATGACACTTTTGAAGTAAACCGCCGCAGAGCCTGCCCTGATAATCGATAGCTTACTGACGAATTGTCGAGGTCAAGCATGACGAGCGCAACGATGGAACAGGTCAGCCCGAAAACGCTGAGAAGAGTGATTGTCGCCGCCGGCATCGGCAATTTCGTCGAGTGGTTCGACTTCGCCGTCTATGGCTTTCTGGCCACGACCATCGCCCAGCAGTTTTTCCCCAGTGGCGACGCCAGTGCCGCGCTGCTCAAGACCTTTGCGGTGTTCGCCGTGGCCTTCGCCTTTCGGCCCCTTGGCGGGATTTTCTTCGGCATGCTGGGCGACCGGATCGGGCGCAAGCGAACCCTGGCGATGACCATTCTGTTGATGGCCGGGGCGACGACCCTGATCGGCCTGCTGCCCACTTATGCGGCGATCGGGGTCATGGCGCCGATACTGCTGTCGCTGATCCGCTGCGCCCAGGGCTTTTCCGCCGGGGGCGAGTACGCAGGGGCCTGTGCCTACCTGATGGAACACGCACCGAATGACAAACGCGCCTGGTACGGCAGCTTCATTCCGGTGTCGACCTTTTCCGCCTTCGCCGCGGCTGCCGTGGTGGCCTACGCACTCGAGGCCTCATTGTCCGCCGAAGCGATGGGCAGTTGGGGCTGGCGCCTGCCGTTCCTGATTGCCGCGCCCCTGGGCCTGGTCGGGCTTTACCTGCGCTGGAAACTCGATGAGACACCGGCATTCCAGGCGGTGACCGAGGAACATGCAGTCGCCCACTCGCCACTCAAGGAAACCTTGCGCAACCATGGGGCGGCGATCTGTTGCCTGGGTGCCTTTGTGTCGCTGACGGCGCTGTCGTTTTATATGTTCACCACCTACTTCGCCACCTACCTGCAAGTCGCCGGTGGCCTGAGTCGCGCCACGGCGTTGCTGGTGTCGCTGATCGCATTGCTGTTCGCCGCGGCGATCTGCCCGCTGGCCGGTTTGTATTCGGATCGGGTCGGGCGTCGAAAGACAGTGATGACGGCTTGCGCACTGTTGATTGTGGTCGTGTATCCCTCGTTCCTGTTGGCCAGCTCCGGCTCGTTCGCAGCGTCCGTCGTCGGCGTGATGCTGCTGGCGATCGGCGCGGTGTTGTGCGGCGTGGTGACGGCGGCCCTGCTCTCGGAAACCTTCCCGACCCGCACTCGCTACACCGCCTCGGCGATCACCTACAACATGGCCTACACCCTGTTCGGTGGCACCGCACCGCTGGTGGCGACGTGGTTGATCAGCACCACCGGCAGCAACCTGTCGCCGGCGTTCTACCTGATCGCGGTTGCCTTGCTCGCGCTGGCGGGTGGACTGGCATTGCCGGAGACCTCGAGGATTTCCCTGCATGATGTTGCGGCGCAGGAGAAAGGCGCAGGAGTGAGCGCATCGGCCTGAAACACGAAACGAGCCAAACGGTATCAACTCAGCAAGCCCGGTGATCCACCGGGCTTTGCGCGCATTCTGCGCCCCACAAACCACTCGATTCGACGTCCCTCACAATTCCACTTCGACATCGTGGACTTGTCATGAAATGAAAAGAAATTGTCGTCGAATGAATCGCCGCCTGTCTCCCCCGCCCATAAATTCCTCGTCGGGCCCGGCGCCATGCCTGGGCGCGTGTGCTTTATAGGCTCAACATCATAATAATAATCCGAGGGGCCACACCGTATGCGCGTGAATCTACCCGTAACCGAGCATGAAAGAGTATTCCCTGCCGAACAGCGATTGATCTCCACCACCGATCTCGACAGCCGCATCACCTACTGCAATGACGCCTTTGTGGCCATCAGCGGTTTCACCTACGACGAACTGGTCGGTCAGCCCCATAACCTGGTTCGACACCCCGACATGCCACCCGGGGTGTTCATTCATATGTGGCACACCATCAAGCAAGGCAAACCCTGGATGGGCCTTGTGAAAAACCGTTCGAAAAACGGTGATTTCTATTGGGTCAGTGCCTACGTCACGCCCATCTATGAAAACGGTCGCCTGAGTGGCTACGAGTCGGTTCGTTCGTTGCCCAGCCGCGACCAGGTCGGTCGGGCAGCGGCACTCTATGCCAGGATGCGCGCCGGCAAGCCGATCGTTGCCCGCAGCGCGCGGATTCTTCGGCCGCTGCAACACGGCTGGCCGCTGCTGCTGGCTGGCGGGGTTTCACTGCTGGGCAGCCAGTGGCTGGCACAAACGGCGGCACAAGGGGTCCTGGTGGCGAGCCTGGGTTTTGCCTGGTACCTGATCGAGTCCCGACAGCGCAAAGCCATCGAGCGCACCCTGGCCGAGCATCCGAAAGCCTTTTCCGATCCGCTGGTCGCGCTCACCTATAGCGACAACCACGGTCCCCAGGGGCGCCTGGACATGGCCATGCTCAGTGAGGAAGCGCGCTTGCAGACCGCCTTGAGCCGGCTCGTCGATGCCGGGGTCAACGTCAAGGCCAAGGCGGCGCAATCATCGGCACTCTCGGGCTCGCAGGCGCAGTCGCTGGATCGTCAGCGCAGTGAAACCGATCAGTCCGCCGCCGCCATTTCCCAGATGGCCGCGACCATCCAGGAAGTCACCCAGAACGTCATCAACACCGCACATGCCGCGTCGCAGGTCGACCAGTTGACCCGTGACGGCACTGAGCTGGCGGAGCAAAGCCTGAGCGCCATGGCAACCATGCATGAAGCGGTCAACGAGATTGGCCAGGCGGTCAATGCATTGGCCAGCGAAACGCAATCGATCGGCAGTGTCGTGGATGTCATCACCTCCATTGCCGAACAGACCAACCTGCTGGCGCTGAATGCGGCGATCGAGGCGGCCCGCGCCGGCGAGCAAGGTCGCGGTTTTGCCGTGGTGGCCGACGAGGTGCGCTCCCTTGCACAACGCACCCGTACCTCCACCGAGCAGATCCACGGCATCATCGCTTCGCTGTATAGCGGTGCCGATCGCGCCGTCTCGACGGCCAGCCGTGGCGAGCAGATGTCCCGCGAAAGCATGCAGCGTGTCGAGGCGGTGCAGACGGCTCTGGTCGGCATCAGCCAGGCCGTCACCCGGATTACCGGAATGAGCCAGCAGATGGCCTCGGCGTCCGAAGAACAGAGCCACGTGGCTGAAGACATCAATCAACAGATCACGCGTATCGCCCAACTCTGTGATCACAGCGCCGGGCAAGCCAAGCAAGGCGCCGCGATCAGCCAGGACCTGGAAGTCATGGCCGAGTACCTGCACAGCCTGGCGGCGCGCTTCAGTCGATAGTCATCAGCGCCCCGGCAAAATGGATTGCGGAACGGAAATGCGAGCGAAGGTGTCAGCTGTATAGACACCTCTGTTTCGCATCCCCATCCAGATGGAGCGCTGAAGCCATGAACAACATTATCTACCTCGTCGGTGCTGTTGTGATCATCCTGTTCATCCTGTCGTTTGTCGGTATTGTCTGATCGACCACTGAAGGCTTGCCAAAGGTCTGCTCAGGCTTTTCCTCACAGCGGGAGGAAAAGCCATGGACTTTACTGGTCTGGTACTTGGGTCAACCTCCCCGGTTTCACACGCTACGCTACTGCCTGAGGCTTTTCTGACGTCAGGCATCAACGTAGCGAAATCGGGGGATTCAAACCGTGCAGGCACTCTTCGCGTTTCTCAATGCCAACCCCTACCTGCTGCTGTTCCTGGTGGTGAGCCTGGCGGTGCTGATCGGCCGCTTCACCATCAAGGGTTACGGGCTGGGTACCGTCGGCGGCGCCATCGTGGTGGGTTGTGGCATCGCCATTGCCGCCTCCCTTTATGGCATCACCTACAAGCTCGATACGTTCACCATGAACCTCTTCTACTACCTGTTCATGTACGGGGTCGGTTTGCGCGTCGGTCCCTCCTTTCTCAACAGCCTGAAGGATGACGGGCTGAAGTTCACCGTCCTCGCGGTCATTTGCAGTGTGTTCAGTCTGGCCGTGGTGGTCTTGGGCACGCGGCTTTTCGACCTGCCGACCGGCGCGGCCGGCGGAATCCTCGCCGGGGCCACGACCATGTCATCCGCCATCGGCTCGGCCGAACAAGCGGTTGCCTCGGGTGCCGTCCGCCTCGCACCGGGCGACACCGTCGAAGGGGTGTCGGCGATGATCACCCTGTCCTACGGCATCACCTACATCTGGGGCACCGTCGGCATCGTGCTGATGTGCAAGTACATGCCGCGCTGGTGGGGGGTCGATGCCAGGGCGGCAGCCCGTCGTTATGAGGAACAGCATGGGATGCATGATCTCGAGGACGACGGTATTACCGCCGACAAGGCCTTCGGATTGCGTGCTTATCGCCTGGAAAACCGCACGACTGCCGGCCTGACCATCCGCGAGTTTCTCGCTCGTTTCCCGGAGTATCGCATCGTCAACGTGCATCACGATGATGAGGCGATAGGGGCGGATCCTGACATCCAGCTGCAACTGGGGGATGTGATTACCCTTGGCAGCACACGCACAGGCCTGACCGCCAACATCGGCCTGATCGGCCCGGAGGTCGATGACGCCAAGGCGCTCGCCGTCCCCCTGGACCACGCGGAGATCCTGGTGACCGAGAAGACCGTGATCGGCAAGCCGCTCAAGGAGTTTCGCGGCCTGGACCTGGCCGGGCAGCTGCAGTTGACTCGCATCCAGCGCGGCGGTGTGCCCTTGCCCGTCGGGCCAGAGACGCGGCTGCAGCGTCGCGACGTGCTGTTTGTCACCGGCCTGTCCAGCGCCGTGCAACGCGCGGGCGAGTTGTTCGGGGTTATCGCCCGGCCCAGCAGCATCACCGATTTATTAACGTTGTTTGTCGGAATGTCCCTGGGGCTGCTGATCGGTCTGATCCAGTTCCCCGCCTTTGGTGCTTCTGTCGGCCTGGGGAGCGCCGGTGGCCTGATGGTCTCGGGCATCATCGTCTCGTCGCTGTCCTCGCGCCTGCGCTTCTTCGGCAATACGCCGAACGCAGCGCGTAACATCCTCGAGGACATCGGCCTGCTGGTGTTCGTTGCGATTGTCGGGATCAATGCCGGCGCCACCCTGCTCGCTCAACTGACGGGGATGCTCGCTGTGCAGATTTTCCTGGTGGGTTTCGTCGCCTGCATGCTGCCGCCGTTCGCCGTCTGGGTGGTTGGCTATCACGTGATGAAGATCAATCCGGCGGTACTGATGGGTGGCATGGCCGGTGCCCGCAGTCATTCCGGCCCGTGCCTTGAGGCCGCGGCGGAGATCGGCAGCAATGTGCCCTGGGTCGGTTTTCCGGTCGCGTTTGCAGTCTCGGGGATCCTGCTGACGGTGCTTGGCTACTTCGCCATGGTCTTTGCCAATTAAATGGTTCTTTACGCAAATCCCTGTAGGAGCCGGCTTGCCGGCGATGGATTCAAGTGCGCCGCGTTTATCCAGGTTGCACGCGTTATCGTTAACGACCATCGCCAGCAAGCCGGCTCCTACAAAAGACCGCGTCAATCCCGGGATGACGCAATACCTGTAGGAGCCGGCTTGCCGGCGACGGACTCAAATGCGCCGCGTTTATCCAGGTTACACGCGTTATCGTTAACGTCCATCGCCAGTAAGCCGGCTCCTACAAAAGACCGCGTCAATCCCGGGAATCACCGATGACGCAATCCCTGTAGGAGCCGGCTTGCCGGCGATGGATTCAAATGCGCCGCGTTTATTCAGGTTGCACGCGTTATCGTTAACGTCCATCGCGAGCAG
The DNA here is from genome assembly GCF_054668285.1 of Pseudomonas sp. S2_H10. Classification (NCBI taxonomy): domain Bacteria; kingdom Pseudomonadati; phylum Pseudomonadota; class Gammaproteobacteria; order Pseudomonadales; family Pseudomonadaceae; genus Pseudomonas; species Pseudomonas sp. S2_H10. Next base: position 179,894 of record NZ_CP162754.1, on the reverse strand, counting down.
GCTCGCTCCTACAGTTGTATCAGGGCAACGCATACACCCTGAAGAGTTTTTTCACCGTGGCGTTGCTCCCGCCCAGATATTGGTCGTAGGCCTTTGCCACGAAGCCCGAGTAATAGGCTTCACTCAGGGCCGTATCGACCAGCAGGCGGAAGTCTTCGTCGTTGCGCTCCACGATCATCGCCACCGGCGAGTACTCGAAGATGCGGTCCAGGATCATCAGGTTTTTGGCCGCGCCTTCCTTGGCCACTTCGTTTCGCAGCAGCATGCGTTCGGAGAAGAACGCATCGGCCTTGCCCTCGGCAACCAGCTTGACGCCCTCGTCGTTGTTGGCCACGGTCACCAGCGAGGCGATCACGTTGAGCAGGCGCATCTGCTCGCGAATCCAGTCTTCGGTCACCCCGCCCTCGAGGGTCGCGTAGGTCTGGTTGGCCAGGCCATTGTTGATGCTGGCGCGCCAGGTCGGGCCGGTGTTGGCGACCTTGCCATTGAGCACATTGAGCAAGGGTTCGCCCGCATCGTTGCGCACCACGACCGAGAGGCCGGCGGTGTAGACCGGGATGGAGTAGCTGATCATCTTGCGCCGTTCCAGGGTGGGCGCGGTCGGCGTGCAGAGGATATCGACCTTGCCCTGGCTCACGGCGCTGACCTGGTCTGCAACCGTTACCGGTTGATAGCGCACCTGCAGGTCGGGCAGGCCCAACTCGCTCTTGAGCGTGTCGGCGATTTTCAGGCACAGGTCGATGGCATAACCGCTGGCCTTGTCGCCTTCCTGCTTGCTGAAAGGGGCCAGGTCCGGCAGGTAGCCCAAGGTAAAAGTGTGGCTGCTGCGCACGCGTTCAAGGGTGTTGGCGCCGGCCGCCAGCGGCAGCGTCAAGAATGCGAAGGCCAGCAGCAGTCTGGTGGTTATGGCAAATGGTACGTTCATGTCCGGTTTCCCCGTATGCAGATGTCTGTGCAGTCCAGATGGCCACGCCTAAGGATTACCGGCCGTGGCCTGGTTGGCGGATGGCGCTTCGGTGAAGCGCTTGGCGAGGAATCCATAGAGCAGGTAGCCGACAGCGAGCACCAGGGTGCCACCCATCACAGCGTCCTTGCCGCAGGCATACAGGGCATACAAGGAGTAGGTGACGGCGATCAGCAAGACCACCACGTTACGCGTGTGAATCGCCGACGAAACCCCGGCCTTGTGCATGATCACCAGCAGGCCGGTCAGTGCGGTGATATAGGGGATCAGGTTGGTGACCGCGGCCAGGCTGACCAGCTTGCTGAACTGGGCGGCGGCGTCGGGCGAGATGGTCGACAGGGCCATGAGGGTCTGCAGCACGCCGCAGACGATCATGCCGACGACGGGCGCATTCATCGAATTGACCTTGCTGAAGAGCTTGAGGAACAGGTTCTGGTCAGCTGTCATCTTGGCGGTTTGCGCCAGGGTAAATTGCCAGCCCAGCAGCGAGCCGACACACGCCATCACCGCCAGGGCCATGACGATTGTGCCCACCATCGGGTTGAATATTGTGGCGTAGACCAGAGCGAAGGGTGCCGAGGATTTGGCCAGTTCCGCGTTAGGAATGATGCCCTGGATGACAGTGGTCGACAGCACATAGACCACGGCGGCACCCAGGGTGCCGAACAGGCAGGCCAGGGGCACGTTGCGCTTGGGATTTTCGACGGCATCGGTGGCCTGGGCCGCCGACTCCATACCGAGGAAGGCCCACAGGGTCAGGGGGATGGCTTTGCCGATGGCTTCGGAAATCGGCAGGCTGTTGGGGTTCCAGGCGGCGGCCAGCACATCGGGCTTGAACCAGAACCAGCCGATGATGCTCAGGCCCGCGACCGGAATGATCACGCCCCACACCGTGAAGGCGCCGATCTTGCCGGTGATGCCCGGGCCACCGAAGTTGGCGAAGGTGGTCAGCCAGATCAGCGCGATCGTGCCGACGCACAGTGGAATGGCACCGGTGCCCAGCCAGGGGATGAAGGCCGTCATATAGCCCACCGCCGAAATGGCCACGGCCACGTTGGCGATGGCCAGGGACAGGAAGTACAGGTACGAACAGAGGAAAAAGCCCGACTTTGAATGGGCCTCCTCGGTGTAGGCGGACAAACCGCCCGAACGCGGACAGAAGACCCCGCACTGGGCAAAGCAGTAGGCGATGGCCATCGAGCCGATCGCGGTGAAGATCCATGACAGCAGCGAGACGGCACCCAGTTGCGCCATGTTGGTGGGCAACATGATGATGCCCGAACCCATCATGTTGACCGTCACCAGCGTCGTGAGCCCCATCAGGCCCATTTTCTTGCTTGAATCAGCCATCGCAAACTCCTTGCCTTGTTCAGAGTTTTGAACCTGGGCCTGGCGACGTGAGGCACGCGGCCGGACAGGGGCTAATGCTTACTGCTCGAGCACTTGAACCGGTTGGGTGCCGTGCCGTGCCGTTCGCTGACGCTGGAGTTCCTCGGACCTCAAAGGCATGTGTCCCGGGGGTCAGGAGCGAATGCACTATTGGGTATAGTTCATTTTTACTATTCAGCGCACCAGGAACAGCAGGCCCATGACCAGGGCGGCCAGGAAGAAGGTTTCACCCACCAGCATCACGATCGGTCGCCAGCCCACCTCTGCCAATTTCTGCAGAGAGGTTTTTACGCCCAGTGCGGCGATGGCGAAAACCAGGCAACCGCGTGACAAGTCGTTCATGCCACTGGTCAGTGCGTGTGGAATGACCCCGGTGCTGTTGATTGCCACCAAGGCCATGAAAGCGACCAGGAAGCCGGGGACCACAGGAATGCGCCCGCGCTCGTTGCCCGCATGCTGGCGGCGGAACAGCCAGGCAACCACGACGACCGCAGGGACCAACAGGGCCACACGCAGCAACTTCACCACTGTGGCGATATCACCGGTGACCGGTGAAATCATGTAGCCCGCCCCGACCACCTGGGCGACATCATGGATCGTCCCGCCGAGGAAAGTGCCGGTCTGCTCGGGGCTCAGGCCCAGCAGCTTGCAGAGGATGGGATAGGTGATCATCGCCAATGTCGACAAGCCGGTGACGCCGACGACGGTGAGCAGGGTGTCGCGTTCACTGTTCTCGTGCTTGGGCAGCACCGCGGAGATCGCCAGTGCTGCCGATGCGCCGCAAATCGCCACGGCACCGCCAGTGAGTACACCGAAGTCGGCACGCTGGCCGAGCAGCCGGGCGCTGGCCCAACCGACACAGAGGGTCGCGGCGACTGCCAGCACGGCGGCAATCACCGTTTCAAAACCCAGTGAGCCGATCTGCTCCAGTGTGATTCGCGCACCGAGCAGAACGACGCCAAAACGCAGGATGGTGCGCGAGGCAAACTCGATGCCGGGCAGGCAACGGCCGTCTTCGATCAAGAAGTGGAACGTCATGCCAAAGAGCAGCGCATACAACAACGTGGGGCCGCCGTAATGGTCGGCAATGAAAGCGGAAGCCATGGCGATTGCCAGGCTGACCATCAGGCCTGGGCCAAGTGTTTGCACACGGCCTGAGAATCTGCGCAGGAAACTGCCGGAAGATGCGTAGTAAACATCTTTGATCATGACACTGCTCCCCAACTCGCCTCGTTGAGGAACGGCCCTTCCCATTTGCCTGTTTTTTTTGTTTTTCATGACTTGGGTTCACATGCATTTGTACGATGAGGCGCACTAAATCAAACGTCGAACAATGACGGAAGTGAATATCCATCATTCATGGTATGCACAGCGCGAATACAGGCCGTCCCTGGCACATCGCGGGGACTTGGCGGGTCAGCGCACCCCTTCCTGACGCAGGGCTGCCGGGGTGTAGTTGGCCATCAACGCTTTCACGCCAAACTCGACGCTGCGTTTTTCCTCGTTCTTCAGGCCCAGGACCGAGTAACGGCCGGACACCAGGTCATACAACGTCTCGGCGGTGTAACCCGGTACCTTATGGTCGTAATACTGTTGCGCATGACCTTCGGCGACCCGCCACAGTTGGCCACGGCCGTCATAGTGATCGACCTCGGCGAGTTGCCAGGTGTCCTCGTCGAAGTACATGTGGCGCTTGGCATAGATATGCCGTTCGCCCGGCTTGAGCGTGGCCTCGACTTCCCAGACTCGGTGCAGTTCGTAGCGGGTCAGGTCCTGGTTGATGTGGCCGGGCTTGATGATGTCGTCGTACTTCAGCTGCGGCGAATCGAGCTTGTAGCTGTTGTACGGGATGTAGAGTTCTTTCTTGCCGATCAGCTTCCAGTCGTAGCGGTCCGGGGCGCCGTTGAACATGTCGTAGTTGTCGGAGGTGGCCAGGCCGTCGGCGGCGGTGGCCGGCCCGTCGTACGCCACTTGCGGAGCGCGGCGCACGCGGCGCTGACCGGCGTTGTAGAGCCAGGCCATGCGCGGTTCTTTGACCTGGTCGATGGTCTCGTGCACCAGCAGTACGTTGCCCGCCAGACGTGCTGGCGCGGTTACCCGCTGGATGAAGAAAAACAGGCTGTTCTCGGCCTTGCTCTTCTCGAGGTCCGGCAGGTTGCTCGGGTAAGAAATCTCGTCTTCGAAATGCACCATGGTGAACGAGCCATTGGTCTGTGGCTGCACACGGGTGACGAAGCGGTGCACGTTGCCGCCGCGATAGCGGGTGGTATGGTTCCAGGCGACCTCGACGCCGTTGGCCGGAATCGGGAAGGCGTAATAGCGGCTGTCACTGAAGTTCTGCAGACCGTTGCCGCCTCCCAGGGTTTCGGTTTTGGCCGCGCTGGTCTTGATCGCGCTGTAAATCTCGTCGGGCAACGCTGCCGTACGGTGGGTGGCGTACACCGGAATCCTGTAGGTCTGCGGGTAACGCTGGAACATCGCCAACTGGCCCGGCGTCAGCTTGTCCTTGTATTTCTCGACGTTGGCCGCGGTGATGCTGAACAGTGGCTTTTCATTGGCGAACGGGTCGGCCAGGAAACCCTTGGCATCCACCGCGCCGGCGTTGGTGGGCAGGCCGCCGGTCCAGGCCGGAATCGAACCATCGGCATTGGCGGCCTTCTCGGCGCCCATTGGCGTCAGGCTCGCACCCAGTCTGGCGACCTGATCGGCGGGCACGGCAGCCATGACGCCGGTGGCCAGCAGCGACAGGGAAAGAGCGCCGGTTTGCAGCAGATTTCTGGTGATGTTCATTGTTATCGCCTTTCTCATGTTGATCCGTTAGAAGTTCACGCCGAGGCTGAGGGCGAGAAAATCGCGATCGACCTGGGTGTTGTACTTGCCGTCGAAAAAGTTCGTGTAGCTCATGCTCGCGGTGTAGGTGTTGCGGTACTCGGCATCCAGCCCGAGGCTCACGGCCTTGGCGCCTTCAGTGAACAGGCCGTTGGGGCCATAGCCGTTGACGTCGTGGGACCAGGCCACGTTCGGCTTGAGGTTCACCCCGGCGAAGACGTTGCTGTAGTCCCAGATGGCCCGTGCGCGATAGCCCCAGGAGGTGGCGGTGACGAAGCCTTCGCTGTCGCAATTGCGCACCAGGTTTTGCGTGGCACCGGTGTTGCCGACGGCGCCATTGATGGTGGTCTGGTTGAGCGCCTGGCAGGTGTTCACTGCGCCAGTGGCCGGCAATGCGCCAGGGCCGAACACCGGATCACGGCCATAACGGGCCTTGTCGGTGGACTCAAGGCCCCCGACGTGAACCACCCCGACTTCACCCACCAGCGTCAGGCGTTCGGCGCCCATCACCTGATCGAAGAAGTGCGTGAAGGTCGTCTGCAGTTGAGTGATCTCCTTGCGCCGGTAACCTTGCAGGTCGCTGCCCGGGGTGCCGTTGAGCAACGAAGCGTTGCCGTACAGCGGGCTGACGCTGGCCTTCAGCGGATCGACCACGGCGAACAACAAGTCAGTGGTACTCAGCTGCACCGGCGCATTGGGCCGGTAGCTGATTTCGCCCTGCCATGCCGTGCCGGTAGGCAGCGTGGTAGAGAAACTCAGGCCGTACAGGTGGATGTCTTCCGGGTACTCCATGAAGTAATGCGCATTACCCGCGACCACCAGCGGCGCGGCGGCGCCGAAGGGAGCGGCTGCGTTGTAGACGCTTTGCGCCGGGGCCGTGTCGCCAAAGAACGGCGCGCGGCTGTGGTAGTTCATGAAGTAGGCGCCGAACTCGGTGTCCAGCGGGTCGAACATGTAGCGCAACGCCAGGCCCCACTGGCCGCTGTCGCGCGCATCCCGGTCCGGGCCACGGTTGACCCGGGTGCCTTCGACGTTCTGGTTGATGTCCAGGGCTGTGCCCGGCAAGCGGTTGTTGATCAGGTTGCCCGCTGCCGGGTTGTTGGTCAGCAGGCGCAGATTGTCGGTGCAACCGTCGGCGACCAAATCCGACTGGGCGAAGAACGTGCCGCAGTTATCTACCACGGTCTGGTCCCACTCGAGCTGGTAGAACGCCTCGGTCGACAGGTTATCGGTCAGGCTTTGCTGAACGAAGAACATGTTCACCGGAATCAGGCCTTCCTTGACCTCCGCACCCGGACGGCGAAAGGCGGAGACGTCGACCGGGTTGATCGAGTTGATGCCGTTCTGGATGAAGGTGCTCTCCCCCCAGCTGACCACTTGCTTGCCCAGTCGCACGCTGCCTGGCTGGTCGGCCAGGTTGTAGTTGTAGTAGGCGAACGCATCGAGCAGTTGATAGCCGGAAGACTTGGCCCCCTCCTTGCGCCCATCGTTGTCGATGTCCTTGAACGGGCGACTCTCGTCCTGCAGTTCAAAGTCGTACCAGTACTTGCCGCGCATGAACACGCCGACATCGCCGTACTTCAACTCCAGGTCATGAATGCCCTTGAAGATTTTCGAGAAGGTTTCGTTCTTCCTGAAGTTCAGGCGCGAGTCGTCGGAGGTCTGCGACAACCCTTTGCCGCCGTTATTGACGCCGATCAGATTGCTGTCCGGGTTGGCGGTCGACCAACTGGCGCCGATCGACAGCGAGGAATCGAACTGTCCTTCGATTTCACCGACGTTGAAATTGACCGCCTGCGCTTGCGTGACGCAGCCCAGGGCAATGGCGCTTGCAAGCGCCCTCAGTTTGAACTCGGCACGCGTTGTTGTTGTTTTCATGCGGTTCCCTGTCGGGTTGTTGTTTTTGTTTTTATGTGACGGATGCCGGAAAAGGGAATTTCCAGGCCAGACTTCCCGTTACCGAGCGGTTAGAGGAAGTCCGGCGGGTTGATGTCGTGGCTGACCTACAGGCTCTTGCCTTGCTGGTCAGGCGGTCGGCGATTGTTCAAAGCACGGCAAATCGCGATCTGGGGCTACCCATGGCAACGCCGAGGCACACCAAAGGTGCATGCCCGGTTGCGCTTGCGCGGCATTGCTCAGGGTTCCGGCCTTGATTGCCAGCACGCCTGGCATGGCCGCTATTTCGGAGTACAACGCCGAGCCGCAGGCATTGCAGAAAAAGCGCCGCACCGGATGGCCGCTGCCACCGGGTTTCTCGTAGCTGGCGAGCGTCTCGCCCGCTACGACGAAACCCTCGGCCGGCAACAGCAGGTTGATCGAGAAAGCGCTGCCCGATTGTTTTTGGCAGTCCGTGCAATGGCACACGGCCGTGGTCAGTGGCGCCACGTGGCTGGAGTACTTAACGCAGCCGCACAGGCAGCCACCATCGATGCTGGTCATGGAAGTTTTTCCTTATGAATGAAACAGGCAGGTTTTGTTGCCGGCGCCAGGCGGCGCCGTGCGCTAAAGCAAAGGCGAATGCCGGGGCGCGGTCATGCCGCTTTGGTCAGGGGTGGCAGAGCTGGGTTTCCAGATGGCCGCGTGGCGCTGGGTGCGCCCGAACGATGAAAAACCATTGCTGAACCAAAGACAGGCCAGCAGCCCCGACAGCAGGCAGACGATCAGCATCGCGTACTTGATCGCCGCCAGGTCGTGCAGCACATAGTCGGTCAGCAAGCCAACCGCTACGGGGCCCAGTCCGGCGCCCAGCAGGTTGATGATGCCGGTGTACATCGCCGCGAACTGACCCCGCATCGGTGCCGGCGCACTCTCCTCGGATGGCCGCAGGCCCGGCACCGAAGAAGATGAACCAGAACGGGCAAGAGATCGCGAGGAAGATCTGCGCCATCTGCGCCGTGGGCATCAGCAACATGACCGAACTGCTCAGCGTCAGGCCGAGGCTGCCGACCAGGGCGACCCGCAAATTGCCATGGACCACGCCGCGATTGCGCCAGTAATCGCCCAGCCAGCTGCCGACCAACGCCCCCAAGGGACCGAGGAAACACAGGTACAGGCCCAGCTGCTTGCCAATTTCGGCGTAGGACCATGCGAACTCACGGACGAAGAAGGTCGGCACCCAACTGCTCATGGCGTACACACCCATGTAGAAGAACCCGCCGCCCAGCATCAAGGCCGCGTAGCTTCTGCGGTTCGCGCGAAGAAAGGCCATGACCTCGGAAAACGGCAGCTGACCGGCCTCGGGCACGCGCTGTCGGGACCGGCGTTTTCGGGCTCGTGGTTCGGGGATGGCCGTCACCAGCAAGGCGATCAGCAGCCCCGGCAGACCGAGTGTCAGGAAAGTCAGTTGCCAGGCCTCCAGCTTGCCAAGCAACGGCAGTGTGGGCGCTGCGGCGGTGAACAGCCCCAGCACCGTGCCACCGATGAGCAAACCCGCACCGGCGCCAAACGGGCCGGCGGCACCGAAGACGCCCAGGGCCTTGCCCCGCTTCCCGGGCGCAAACAGGTCCGCCAGCAATGACACCGTGCCCGGAATCAGCACGGCTTCGCCGACCGCCACGCCGATACGCGCCAGCAACAGATGCCAGTACTCGCTGGCCAGCCCGCCCGCGGCCGTGGCCAGGCACCACAGGGCGACACCCACGGCTATCACCATGCGTCGGTTGCCGTGGTCGATCAGGCGGGCAATCGGCATACCCACCACGGCGTAGAACGCCGCGAAGGTGAAGCCATGCAACAGCCCCATCAGGGTATCGCTGACACCCAGCGAATGCTGGATCGGACCGACCAGCAGGGTCAGGATCTGCCGGTCCATGATGGAGAAAACATAAGCCAGCAACAGGGTACAGACGGCATACCACGCGCTATGCCGGCTCACCCCCAGCCAGGGTTGCTCACCGCTCACGGCAGCATCGGATTTGTGCAACATCGTTCTGCCTCATTGTTGTTGTTTTCAAGGGAGGAACTCAGACACTTGCCTGCGGCGCAGGCCATCGGACCAAGCCGGTTCAGCCAGGCGTGGCATCCTGGCAAAGCGCCTGAGTCCAGACGCTATTTTCACGCCAGAAGTTTTCCTTGCGCCAGTACGCCGGCAGTTCGCTGCCCGTCGAGCGGATCACACGCTTGAGCAGCATCTTCAGCAGCTGTGCTTCCTCGAAATTCAAACCCTGCTCGGCGGACGTTTCGGCAGCCTTGGCAAAGGCCAGCAGCTCAATGGCGAAACGACGGCCCTGCTCGGTGAAGTGCACCCGTCGATCCTGGTCGATGACCAGCAGGCCGCGCTCGACCAGCGGTTGCAGGTCTTTCGCCGCCACCTCCTGGCCCGTGATCGCGACCAGATGCTGCAGGTCGGCCAGGGTCCGGCCATCACCCATGCTGAGGATGGTCAGCAACTCGTAGTCGATGTCCCGCAGGCCATGCTCCTTGAGTCGCTCTCGAATCGGCATGAGCAATTGGTAGTAGGTGCGCCCCAGCAGAAAGCCAAGCCAGTCGTCGCCAAAGTTGGAGCTTGCGTGCGCAAGGTCGCTGTTCTTCTTCAGCAACAGACCATAACCACCGCTGTGAAAGACCAGCGGCGACTTGTCGAAGCTGTCGAAGGCCACGACTTCACCGACGAAGATGATGTGATCGCCGCCCTCATAGCGGTAGGTGGTCCGGCACTGGAAACGCGCCGAGCAGCCTTCGAGCAGCGGGATGTCACCCGGACCGCGCTGGATCGGCAGAGCGGCGAACTTGTCTTCGCCACGTTTGGCAAAGCGGTTCGACAGTGACTCCTGATCGGCCGCGAGAATATGCACCGCGAAGTGTTCGGCCGTCATGAAGGCAGGTGCGCTTGACGAGGTTTTGCTCAAGCTCCACAGCACCATCGGCGGCTCAAGGGACACCGAGTTGAAGCTGTTGGCGGTCAGGCCATAGTCCTGCCCGTCTTCGCCACGGGTGGTGACGATGGTGACACCTGTGGTGAAAGACCCAAGTGCCTGGCGGAACTCCTTGGGATCGAAATTGGTGGTGTTCATGGGCGTGCTCCATCGCTGCCGGCGAGCGGCAGCGAATTGTCGACTTGGGTTCAGAGAGGCTCAGCGGTTCAGCAGTGGCATGACCAGACGGCCAAAGCGCTCGGCTTCTTCGTGATGCGGGTAGCCGGAAAGGCAGAACCCACTGCAACCTGCGTCGACGAACGCCAACAATTGATCCGCGACCTGCTGCGGATTGCCGACCACGGCGACACCCGCACCGGGGCGCACTTCCGTGATGCCGGTCCACAGGTGCGGGGTCATCTTGCGGCCCACGGTCTGGGACAATTCCTTCTGCCGCTGGTTGGCCACCGACTCCGCCATCATGGTCTTGACCTCGGACAGCCAGGTCGGATCGGCACCCGTGACCAACGCGTCTGCCGCCGCCCAGGCTTCTTCTTCGGTTTCCCGGCAGATGATCTGCAGGCGCATGGCGAACTCGATTTCCTCGCCACGGCCGTACTTGGCGGCGCGCTCGCGCATTTCCTTGATTTGCTCGGCGATACGTTCCGGGTAGTCACCCCAGAACAGATGCACGGCCGAGTGCTTGGCGGAAATTTCCGCGGCCTGCTCCGAACCGCCGCCGAGGAAGAATGGCGGGTGTGGCTGCTGGAAATTCTCCAGGGTCTTGCGCGGTCCGTGAACCTGATAGTACTTGCCGTTGTACTCGACCCCCTCCTCCGTCCACAGGCGTTTCATCAGCTCGACCTCTTCCTCCAGCTGCTCGTAACGTGCCTCCTTGGAGACAATCGAGCCTTCGGCGTAGGCGTCTTTTTCGCTGAGACCGGCGATCAGGTTGACGTAGATGCGCCCCTGGGACAGTTGGTCGAAAGTGGAGAACATCCTGGCCTGCGCCAAGGGATGGATGATGCCGGGCTTGACCGCAATCAGCGCCTTGAGTTTTGTCGTCCGCGCGATCAGGAACGAGGCCGTGACCCAGGCATCCCAGCAGTAAGGAGTGACCGGCACCAACACATAGTCGAAACCGGCATCTTCAGCGGCCAGGGCGACTCGCTCGAAATGCTCCATGGATTGCGGGATGTTTTTGCTCGGATCGCTGAACGCAGTGGTGTCGCCCAGAGTCGGGATGAACCAGCCGAATTGAATCTTTTTATTGTTATTCATGATTTGTGCACTCGCGCTAATGAACGATGGGAGGCACTAAATCAAACCCTCGACAATGGGGGAAATGAATATGTAACATTCAAGGTATGCACAATATAAATACCAAGACACTCGACCTGAATTTACTGGTGGTGTTCTCCACGCTGTGGGACACCCGCAACGTGACGCGCGCGGGCGAGCGCCTGGCGCTGAGCCAATCGGCCGTCAGTCATGCATTGCGCCGTTTGCGTGAACGCCTTGACGACGAATTGTTCGTCTTGGGCAGCAGCGGCCTGGTGCCGACGCCACGAGCGGCCGAGTTGATTGCCCCGGTGCGCGAAGCGCTGGAAAAGATCGATCAGGCGTTGCAAGGCGGTGACGCCTTCATGCCCGCCACCACGCAACGCAAGTTCCGCATCGCCGCCGGTGATTTCGTGGAGTTCTTGATCCTGCCGGGCTTGATCCAGCACATGTCCCTCGAAGCCCGGGGCGTGATGATCGAAGTGGTTCCGTTGCCGGCGACCAACGTCTTGTCGGCGATGCTGGAAAGCGGCGAAATCGATCTGGTGATCAATACCCCCATGACGCTTGGCGCCGGGCTGCGCCATGAGCAGATCACCGTCATCGAGCTGGTGACGATGATCTGGGCGCGTGAAGGCGTTCCGCCAGGGCGCTTCCCCCTGGAGCTCTATCTTCAGCGGCCACAAGTGATGATCGAATTGCATCAACGCAATGGCAACATCATCGACCGGACGCTCACTTCGCTGGGCCTGGAACGACGCATCGGCGCACTGGTGCAGAACTTCATGGCGATGCCGGTGATCGCCGCGCAAACGGGCTACATCTGCAATCTACCGAAATTGATCGCTCAGGTTTTCGCCGACAACTTCGGACTCAGTTGCCATGAGCCACCCGTTGAGTTTCCTCAACCCGAACTGGTGGCGTATTGGCACACTCGCTACGATGCCGACCCCGGCCTGCTGTGGTTACGAGAACGAGTAAAGCAGTCCATTCGGTCCTGATGCGTCGTATCCAGCCATCAGGTACGCCCTGCGGTACCTGTGACAGGTAGGTTGCCGAGCAGTTTGAGCCCGGTGCTCTTGACGAAAGCGTCGTAGTCCATCGGCTTCTGGATACGGGTTTCTGCGTTCGGCAGCACGTAGGCCCAGGCCCGTTTTGACGAGGCGTCGTACACCAGCTTGAACAGGCGCGTCGGCACCCAGACCTGGTTGTCGCCGATGGTCGAGTAGCCCGGGTCGAAGAGCGGGCCGGTAAAGACAAACACATTGCCCTCGGCGCGCTTGGCAAACTTCCTCACATCCGCCTCGACCTTGCTCCAGATCTTGCGGTTGTTGGTCGGGTCCTGCGGCACCATGTTCGACAGCGCAAAGGACTGGGCCATTGCATTGGGGTTCGGTGCGTCGGCTGCCGGCGATTGATGGCCACGGTCCACCGCCGGTTTCTGGCTGCGGTAGTCGCTCAACTCGGCACGCCCGCCCTTGGGAATGCGTGGATCCGGATAGAACTGGTTGGTGCGCTCCTCCCCTTTGGCATCCTGCAACTGGGCCGCGTTCAGGCGTTCGACCACGACCAGCGGGGTCTTGCTGGTTTGCGAGTACAGCACCGCGAAATTGTCGGAACACAACGCCAGGGGCTTCATCGATGCAGGCACTGTGGCGGTGTTGATCGGGTTCGCTGCCGGGAACAGCTCTGCACAGCCGTCAAACGATGGCTGTTTCTGTTTGTGCGAATAGAGGTCCAGGGCCGCGCTCTGGCTGATCGAGCCCGAGCGGGAGCTTTGCTCGTGATGCGCGGCCGGCGGCTTGAGAAGGTCGAGCAGACCGCGGGCTTGTGCCCCGGTCGACAGCAAAACAAGGGCGGACAGCCCAACGGCAATTTTGCGTAGGTGCATGGGTTAGATCTTCGAAGGGAATTGAGGGAAAACGTGCGGCGAGGTCGTGCGGGGGTTATTGACCATGACCAGTCAGGTTGGTGCCTGCCGGCCAGAGGTTATTTTGCGCTGTCATCGACAACCGTGGGGGTCGCCGCCGAGCCTGCCAGAAGGCCGCCGTCGATATTGAACTCACTGCCAGTGACGTACGTCGCGTCATCCCCGGCGAGAAACAGGGCCATGGCCGCCACTTCTTCGGGCATCCCGAATCGCCTCAACGGAGTGTCGCGAACCAGCGCCGCCATGCGTTTTTCACGGTCGGCATCGGTGCCCAGCATGGGCTCCCAGATGGGGGTGAGAATGGCGGCTGGATGAATCGAGTTGCACCGCACGTTCAGGCCTTGTTCGGCGCAATACAGTGCGACCGTCTTGGTGTGGTTGCGCACGGCGGCCTTGGACGACGCGTAGGCCGCCGCACCGGGAATGCCGACCAGCCCGGAGCGAGAGGAGATATTGATGATGGAGCCGCCCCCTGAGCGGCGCATCGTGCCAATGGCGTACTTGCAGCCCAGGAACACACCGTCCAGATTGGTGTGATGCACCGCGTGCCAGTCCTCCAGGCGCGCATGTTCCGGGTCGTGCCGCACGGCACCCTGCTCGAATCCGGTGATGGCGGCGTTGTTCACAAGCACGTCCAGCCTGCCGCGTTCCTGCAGAATCTGCGTGGTCACGCGCTGCCAGTCTTCTTCGCGCCGTACATCGAGACGCAGATAGCCGGCGCGGTCACCGAGTGCGTTTGCAACCGTGCTGCCGAGTTCGTCGTTTATGTCGGTGAGGTAGACAAAACAATCCTCTTGCACGAAAAGTTGCGCAATCGCGGCGCCGATCCCTTGGGCCGCCCCTGTAACGAGTGCAATCCTGGAAGTGAGTTTACTCATGAGCGATGCCAAGACTCCCTGTGTTTGAACCTTGTCCAGACCGAAGGGCGCAGTCTACGCCGGCTCAAGCCACCATGTCCTCCCATGCCTCCACCACATCCACGGGCGAAAACTCCACGACCGGGCGTTGGCGCACGACCGCCACGACCACCGGCTTGAGGTAGAAGTTGGCCATCGCGCGACGTTGCTCCTTGGCAGCGAAGATCACTTCCAGGCTTTTCTGGGTCAGCGCCTTATCCAGATTGGCGTTGACGCTGTCGATTTCTTCCTTGGCCAGCATGAACGCGATGGCCAGGTACTCCAGTTGAGCCTGGATGATGCCGATGATCAGGACGCGGTCCTCTTGAACCAGTTTACCCATCAGCTTGCTGGAGACTGCGGTGGCTACGATTCCGCCGATGATGCCCCCTGCCGTGCGCCCGACCATGGTGCCAATGGGCCCCAGGGGTGCGGCAAGAATGCCGCCGGCGATAGAACCCACCGCGCCGCCGGCCACCCCCGAAGACGCGACAGCCAGGTTCTTGGCAAATTGCGCTTTGGAGATGCGCCCCCGGGCCAGCTTGACGAGATCGGGCCCCGTGGTGACGGCGATCACCGCAATGGAACTGATCAGTGTCCCTCGCAAGGCTTTGTTCAAGCCGCTCTTGCTCACGCCCATACCCTGTGCCAATAGCCCGCGGGTGCTCGGTGCCAGGCTGGTCACGTCGATCAGCGTCAGCGAACGCTGGATGAACTGCACCCGGTGCAGTTGCTGGGCGGCGACATACACGGTCAGGCTGCGGCCAAAGCTCTTGCCAGCCTGGACAGAGGCCACTTGCAGCGCCTGCCGACGATCCCCGGTCTTCAAGTAGAACAGCGTAGCGCTGACGCCGAAGCTGATGCCCCCGGCCACCGCACCCACCACGATGCCTTCGCTGATGTCATAGGCGATGGACTCGAAGGTTCCGAACTTGGTGATGCTGCGTGCCTGGCTGTAGGTCAAATGGCCCTTGCGGATGAGCTTGACCGCGTCCTTGGGGTCCGTGACGCCCTGGACCTTGCCCTCGCTGATCTTTCGCTGAAGGGTGCGTACCGCATCGACGTACTGATCCTTCGGCACTTCAATTTGCATGGGGCGGCCCTGGGGGTCGAAGTACTTGTAGCCGCCCTGCTGCCCCTCGAAGGCAGCGCCGACACTTCGCGCACCTGTCGCACAGTATTTGGTCTGGATCATCTGCCCCTGGACCATGCGGTCGGCGCCATTTTTCGCGTTGTTGTCGCCCAGGACCTCTGCGTCACGCCACATCAGCCGGTCGACCCGGTGATTGGCCTTCTCGGCAGCGAATCCATGACCTTGGCCGCCGGCGGCGAACAGCTTGTGGTTCGCGTCCCAGGCACTTCCAGCCGCCATCAGCACAAAACCATTGGTGGCTGCCTCGGTCAGGAACTCCGCTTGAGGTTTGTCCCGGACAGTCAGGCACACCTGCTCGGTTTCAGCGCAGAGGGTGGAACAGAACCATTCGGCGTCATTCGCACTGCTGCGCACCTCGGCCAGTCCGCAAGCGGTGCAGCAACTGATTCGCTGCGACAAGGCAAAGGCACACCAGAAGCGTCCGTCGCGAAAGTCCTGGTATTGGCCAAAACTCATGTGTTGCTCGATGAAATCCTGCGCGGCAGCGCCTTCCAATCCGAAGGCACTGCGCACAATGCCTCCCAATAAATTCGAGCTGTGACGGACCTGTTTGAGCAGCACGCCATGCAACGCTTTGTAGCGGTTACGGTACCAGCCCTCGGCAAAAACCCAGCGCTGGCCGGCGACCTCCAGCTCACGCAAAGTGCCAGTGGCGACGAGATGGGACAGACGACCATTGAACACGGTCTCGACTTCCTCGCGGTCCAGAAGACTGTCGGCCGTCAGGTCGTTGAGTGTCTGGCTGACATTGAGCGAGGTCTGCACCTGCAACGCTTGCGCAGTATCTGCTTCCAGCTTGATACGGGCATGCTCCTGGCTGATGCAGTAAAACTGCACCAGTAGCGCCACACCCCAGTAGGCATAGGCAACAACGGTCGCAGCAGGCCAGCGCAGCATGTCGAATAGACCGGGTACCGCTGCGCTGGTCAGCAGCAACGCGAATGTGCCGTGAAGGCAAGCATGGAATTGCTGGTCTTTGTTGTGCAACCAGGCATCCGCGCGGTTGTTCAGATGGCTGCGCCGGCTCTTGCCGTGCAGCCCCAGCATGACCACGAACAATGCAGCGGGCAGCGCAAATTTCAGGCTCGCGAAACTGCCGGCCAGGTAGTAAGGATGCCAACCCGCCACGCCCCAGCAGAAGGCCAGCGCGATCGTCGCGAGCGTGGTCAGCCAGGCAACGCCGGCACGTAGTCGAGGCCGTTTGCAGAGGGCTGCCACGGCCATGCCATACCCGCCAGGCAACCCCAGCGTGACCAGTCCCGCCAGGCCAAGCGCGAACTGCAGGGCCACGCCGATGTAACGCAGCAATTTGGCCAACAGCGCCAAGGCGATGAGTAAAACGATGATCCCGACGACAACCCCCATCAGTTGTCATCCTGTTGAATCGCACAAGCGGATGGGAGTCGCGAGCTTCCTGGCAATGGCATAACGCCCTCGGTCAATGTCCTTGAGGGCGCGATTGATATCATATTGACAGCAGTAGAACCAGTGGCAGACCGGTTGAACGCAGCCGACGCCTGCAAATTGAGAGATGCGTCAAAAGATGACTTATCCAGCCCCGCTCGCTACCCTTTCTTACCCCGGTTGCCTGACACCCGTCCAGGCCAGACCCCACGCCATCCAGACGAACGAATAATGAAATCCTCCGCAGGTCTGCTGTTGTCAGGTATCGAGCTGGACCGCGCCAGTTCCATCCCCTTGTACCGCCAACTCTACTTGCAGATTCGCAAACAGATTCTCAGTGGCAGGATGCAGGGCGGCGTACGTCTGCCGTCGACGCGGACCCTGAGCAAGGAGCTGCAGCTTTCTCGAATCAGCATTCTCAATGCGTTCGATCAACTGATTGCCGAAGGCTTCCTGACCTCGCGCACCGGGGCCGGCACCTATGTCGGCGATGAATGGGAAGGTCGCGGTGTCGATGACGATGAGCAGCGGCGCCAGCCGCCTCGCCTGTCCGACCTGAGCCAGTCGATGCTGTCGCTGCGCAGCGATCATTTTCGCGGGGTTTCCTATACCGACTGGGCAACCGCAACCCCGACCTCGTTCCTGCCCAGCCACAGCGCCTACGACGCTTTCCCGCAATCGGTCTGGAAGCGGCTGATGAATCGCCATCTGCTCAAGCCGACCAAGGCCATGCTCGGCTATGGCGAACTGCAGGGACTGCTGGCCCTGCGCGAGGCGATTGCCGAATACGTGTTCGATGCCCGTGGCATCGATTGCACGGCCGAACAGGTGGTCATCGTTTCCGGCGCCCAGCAGGCCTTCAACCTGCTGGGCATGCTGTTGCTCAATCCGCAGGACAGCTTCTGGATGGAAGACCCGGGGCATATCGCGGCGCGCATTGCGCTCCAGGCCCAGGGCGGCCTGGTCGTGCCGTTGCGAATCGACGAACAGGGCATCGATGTCGAGCAAGGCCTGGCCCGGTGCCCTGACGCCCGCCTGGTATTCACCACGCCTTCGCGTCAGCATCCCTTGGGCATCACCATGAGTTATGCGCGGCGCCAAGAACTGATCGATTGGGCCACGCGCAATCAAAGCTGGATCATCGAAGACGACTGCGACAGTGAGTTCCGCTACAACGGCCGCCCCCTGCCGGCACTCTATGCGATGGATCAATGGGCCCGGGTCATCTACGCCGGTACATTCAGCAAAGTGCTGTTCCCCTCGCTGCGCCTGGGCTACGTGATCCTGCCGAACGCCCTGGTCGAGCCCTTCTGCACCCTGCGGGCGGTCATGGACCGCAGCCCGCCCACACTGCTTCAGGCCGTCACGGCAGACTTCATGCGCGAAGGCCATTTCATCGGCCATATTCGGCGCATGCGTGCGCTGTATCAGGCTCGCCAGCACGCACTGGTCGAACAACTGCAGCAACGGCTCGGTACGTTCTTCAGGATCACGCCCGTGGAAGCCGGCATGCACCTGATCGCCTGGTTACCCGCGCATCTCGATGGCGACACCCTTGCCAGGGAGCTCGGCCAGCATGGCATCCATACCTATGCCCTGAGTGACTACTGCATCGCGCATGCCTTGCCGCCGGCACTGCTGATCGGCTTTGCCAGCACCCCCGAGGACCAGGCCCGTGCACGCGTCGAAGCGCTGGCCCAGGCCTTGGACACGTTGGGTTACCTGCAGCAGGCCACTTGACCCGAGGCAAGTGGTCTTATGATTTAACCGATAATGGATCTATCGAGAGTTCCTGACTGGCGCGATAAAGGCTGCGCCGGTAGACCCGGTGTCTGAACCAGGAACGACTCGAATGAACAATAAGATCCAGGAACGTTTCAACGCCCTGCTCAGCCATAAGGCTGTCGAGGCCGGAACTCCCCCCGCATTGACCGAGGCACTGGCCCGCCGGTTGCTCGACCGAATCGGCCAACTGCGCCTGTTTGCCCATGCCTACCCCTTGCTGACCAACCTCACCCACGGCCGCGTCACCCCTGCCGACCTGCTGGACTTCGCCTACCGCCACGAGCTGCAAGGCCTGAGCCTGCACCTGCTCGACGGTGAGCAAAACAGCTTGAGCCAAATGACGCCCGCACAGCTTCAGGTGTTTGCCGACAAGGCCAGGACACTCGGGCTGGATGTGCATCTGGAAATCAGCAGCACCTTGAAAAAGGATGTCGATCAAGTGATCGCCATCGCCAAGGCGCTGGGCACGCGCAACATCCGTGTCTACTCACGCTACGAAGGCGCGCTGTCGCGGGTCATGGACGTGATCGAGTCGGACCTGCACTACCTCGCGCAGCAGGCCGACGCGCACGACCTGTACTTCGACTTCGAGCAGCATGAGGAACTCAAGAGCGGGGAAATCGCGCAACTGCTGACCCGGCTGAACCACCCGCGCCTGCATGCCCTGTTCGATTTCGGCAACATGATCAACGCCTGCGAACAACCCCTTGCGGCGCTGCGCAACCTCGCGCCGCACATCCGCCAGACCCACCTCAAGGGTGTGCGCATCGTCCCCGAGCAAAACGCCTTCGGCCATTACGGCGTGCTGCAGGGCTGTGACGAAGACGACCTGCCCAACGCCCGCATGTTGTTCGAACTGCTGATGCTCGGCGAATCAACCCCGCAAGTGATCGCCTTCATTCTCGAGCAGGAGAACCACTACGTCGCCCCGGCGTTCCGTCAGCTCGACGAAGCCGCCGACCCGTTCATCGCCTACCGGGAAATGAGTGAAACGGCGCTGCCGCAAGGTTTCTCGCTGGAGCAGATGCTCGCCGGCGAACACCGTTGGGCCAACAACCAGGTGGCCTTTGTACGCGGCCTGCTGGCCGAGTTCCGAACCCTGGCCGAGTTGACCCTGGCCGATTGCGCCGACGCCTGAACCTGACGTGCCGAGCGGCACGGCTTACCCCAATACGCCTGGAGAACAATAATGACATCCCAAGACAAGGCCAAATGGCTCAGATTCCTGATTCTCATCCTCGGTGGCGGCACCATCTACAAGCTGGCCAATCTCAAGGACGCCTTTTATATCCCCATGCAGGAATTCATGGGGCTGTCCCACACTGAAATCGGCGTGCTGCTGAGCGCCAACGCCATCATCGCCACCGCGCTGTTTGTCGTCGGCGGCATGCTCGCCGACCGGTTCGACACGCGCAAGCTGATCCCCCTCGGCCTGATCGGCACCGGCAGCCTCGGGCTCTACCTGGCAACCTTTCCGCCCTTCAGCAACCTGCTGATCGTGTTCTGCCTGCTGGCGGTGTGTGCCGACTGCCTCTTCTGGCCGTCGCTGCTCAAAGCCATCCGCAACCTGGGTGACGATAAGGAACAGGGGCGCCTGTTCGGCCTGCTCGAAGGTGGACGCGGCGTCATCGATACCCTGGTCGCGTTTTCCGCGCTGGGCGTCTTCGTGGCCATGGGTTCCGGTGAAAACGGTCTGAAGTCGGCGATCCTCTTCTACTCGGTCATCGATATTCTTGCCGGCACCCTGACCTGGCTGCTGCTCAAGAGCGGCAACACCCAGTCGACCGTCAAGCCGAAGAACGGTTTGTCGAACCTGCTCGAGGCCATCAAGGTGCCGGGCATCTGGCTGGTCAGCCTCAACGTGTTCATGGTCTATATCGTCTACTGCGGCCTGACCTACTTCATTCCCTACCTCAAGGAAATGTACGGACTGCCCGTGGCCCTGGTGGGCGCCTACGGCATCATCAACCAGTATTTCCTCAAGATCCTCGGCGGCCCAGCCGGCGGTTTCATTGCCGACAAGCAGTTCAAGAGTTCCAGCCGCTATCTGAAATGGGCATTCCTGGCCTTGTTGCCGCTGATGGGCGCGATCATGCTCATCCCGAAAAGCCCGGGCTTCATCTACGCCGGCATGGCGGCCACCCTGTCCTTCGCGCTGATCGTGTTTTCCATGCGCGGCGTGTTCTGGGCGCCGATGGGTGAAGTCGGCATTCCCCAGCACATCACCGGCTCGGCCTTTGGCATCGGTTGCCTGATCGGTTATGCGCCCGGCATGTTCGCCTACGTCATCTATGGCGCAATCCTTGACCACTTCCCGGGTCAGCAAGGCTACAACTACGTGTTCTCGTTGATGAGTGTGTTGGCCATTGTCGGGTTCATGGTGTCCAGCCTGCTGTATCAAGCGGTGCGCAAGAACGCCACGGCCACGGGCCAGATCAGCGCTGCGCAGGCTTGATAAGCAACCTGTGGCGAGGGAACTTGTCGGATCGCCGCGATGGTCGTTAACGATAACGCGTGTAAACCGGATAAACGCGGCCCTTTGTAGGAGCCGGCTTGCTGGCGATGGTCGTTAACGATAACGCGCATGAACCGGATAAACGCGACCCTTTGTAGGAGCCGGCTTGCTGGCGATGGTCGTTAACGATAACGCGCATGAACCGGATAAACGCGGCCTTTTGTAGGAGCCGGCTTGCTGGCGATGGTCGTTAACGATGACGCGCATGAACCGGATAAACGCGGCCTTTTGTAGGAGCCGGCTTGCTGGCGATGGTTGTTAACGATAACGCGTGTGAACAGGATAAACGCGGCGCACCTGAGTCCATCGCCAGCAAGCCGGGATCCTACAGTTCTCCGGGATTGCGTGAAGAAATCAAAATGCGAAATCGGCCTCGTCCATGGCCATCAGGCAATGGGCGCCGCCGCGCAGGCTTTCGCGGTGGCCACTGGCACGGGGCAGCACCCGGCGCCAGTAGAAGTCCGCCGCTTGCAGCTTGGCCCGATAGAACGCAGGTTCGTCGGTACCGGCATCCAGAACGGCTTGGGCACGCACAGCCGCCTGCATCCACAGCCCACCCACCAGCACATAAGCGCTGTACGCCAGGAAGTCGACCGACATGGCGCCGATTTCCTGCACATCACGCTGGCACGCCTCGACGACCTCGGCACCCAGCTCGCGCCACTCGACGAGACGCTGCTGCATGGCCTCGGCCATTTCCCTGAGCGACGCTTGCGCACCGGCTGCGTCGACCTGCACGGCGAGTTCATCGATCAACAGGCCCAGCTCCGTGGCGCCATCGCCCAGCACCTTGCGCCGCAGCAGATCCAGCGCCTGGATACCGTTGGTACCCTCGTATAGCTGGGTGATGCGGCTGTCGCGCATCAACTGCTCCATGCCCCACTCGCGGATGTAACCGTGGCCGCCATACAGTTGCACGCCAAGGCTGGCGACTTCCTGGCCGACGTCGGTGAAGAACGCCTTGACGATCGGGATCAGCAGCGCCGCCCGACGCCCGGCCTTTTGCCGACCTTCAGGTTGCGGGTCACCGTGTTCGAGGTCCAGTTGCATGGCGGTGTAGGCCGCGAGCAAACGGCAGCCTTCGCTCAAGGTTTTTTGCGTGAGCAGCATGCGCCGCACATCGGGGTGGACGATGATCGGGTCGGCACTCTTTTCTGGCGCCACCGGCCCACTGATGGCCCGCGACTGCAGGCGCTCGCGGGCATAAGCGAGGCCACCCTGGAAGGCGGCCTCGGCGATACCAAGCCCCTGCAAGCCCACCTGGAAACGCGCGTCGTTCATCATGGTGAACATGCACGCCAGCCCCTGGTTGGGCTCACCGACCAGCCAGCCCTGGGCGCCGTCGAAGTTCATCACACAGGTCGAAGCGCCCTTGATGCCCATCTTGTGTTCCAGTGCGCCACAGCTCAGCGAATTGCGCGGCCCAGGCGTTCCATCGGCAGCGGCAATGAACTTGGGCACCAGGAACAGGCTGATGCCCTTCACCCCGGCCGGCGCATCCGGCAAACGGGCAAGGACCAGGTGAACGATGTTGGCGGTCAGGTCCTGCTCGCCGCCGCTGATGAAGATCTTGCTGCCGCTAACCTGGTAGCTGCCGTCGACCAGAGGCTGGGCACGGGTGCGCAGCAGGGCAAGGTCGGTACCGGCCTGGGGCTCGGTGAGGCACATGGTGCCGGACCATTCACCACTGACCATTTTGCCCAGATAGGCCTGTTTGAGCGCCGCGCTGCCATGGCGATGCAGGGCCAGCACCGCGCCTTCGGTGAGGCCGGAATAAATGCGAAAGGACAACGAGGCGCCCATCAGCATCTCGTGGAAGCACGCCGAAACCAGCTGCGGAAAACCCTGCCCGGCGAATTCCAGCGGCCCGGTCATGCTCGCCCAGCCGTTGTCGACGTACTGCCGATAAGCCTCGGGAAAGCCCTGGGGGGTGGTGACCTGGCCATCGTGAAGCCGGCAACCCTGTTCGTCACTGTTGCGGTTCAGCGGTGCGACCACTTCGCCGGCGAATCGCGCCGCTTCCTCGAGGACCCCGTCGATGGTTTCGCGGTCCAGTCCGTTGTTCAGCCGCTCGTTATGGCCGACGGCATCGAACACTTCGTGCAGCACGAACCGCATGTCGCGCAGGGGAGCTTGATAAGTCATGAGCGGGCCTCATTGATTGGCAGGGTGGAAAAGATTGCCGCCACCCTAAGCAGGCGCCTACTATTTTTGAAATTTCATTTTCATATGCCTGGTATTTGTAATTTGAATTTAAAAACCTTCGACCTGAATTTGCTGCGAGTGCTCGACATGTTGCTGCGCGAGCAGAACGTGTCGCGGGCGGCCGAGCGCCTGGCGCTCAGCCAGCCCACCGTCAGCAACGCCCTCGCCCGCCTGCGCGCCCTGTTCGACGACCCGCTGCTGGTGCGCGTTGGCCGCCACATGCAACCCACCACCCGGGCGCTGGCGCTTGAAGGGCCGATTCGCGCGGCCTTGCAACAGATCGAACAGACACTCAATGCCGGCGAAGCCTTCGACCCACGCATGAGCCAGCAGCAGGTGCGCATCGCCCTCACCGACTTTGTCGAACAGCTGTGCATGCCGCCCTTGCTGGCGCGCCTGGGCGAACTGGCGCCGAACCTGCGGATCGACATCGCCCACCTCGCCCCCAGCCTGCCTGCCGAGCTGCTGGACAAGGGTGAACTGGACATGGTGCTGGGGCGCTTCGAAGAGGTGCCGGCGCGGTTCACCCGCCGCGCGTGGCACAGCGAAACCCTGCGCCTGGCCGTGCGCAAAGACCATCCACTGGCACTCGACACCCTCACGCTGGATGACTTTCTGGGCCTGCGTCATCTGTGGGTCAGCGGCGGTCAGTCGCGCGGCATGGTCGACCAATGGCTGGGCAAGCAAGGCCTGTCGCGAAAAATCGTCTACACCACGCCCAATTACCTGCAGGCGGCGCACCTGGTCGCCCATTCCGACCTGGCCGTCGTGCTGCCGACCCAGTTGGCCAGTCAGTTCGCGCAGTTGCTGCCGCTGCGGTTGTTCGAACTGCCGTTCGACGTCGGCTCGTTCCAGCTCGAACTGGTGTACCTGGCGCAACGCCAACATGACCCGGCGCTGGCTTGGCTGATCGAGCAAATCCTGGCGGTACGCCCGGCGTGAAGTTCAGCGCGCAAGCTGTCGGATCGCCATGCCGTGAACTACTGTCAGTCATGGATGTGGCGCATACAACCAGGCTGCGGATATGCGTCGGGTTACAGGTTTCCAACCGACCCGTCACGATGATCAGGGAACCCGTGCGATGGCAAAAGACGCAAAGGTCGAATCAAAAAACCAGGCTTTCACCGCGCCGCAGACCGATGCTGCGCACGAACCGGCGCCGGGTGCCGATGCGCTTGCCAATGGCATCTGGCGTACACGGCTGAAGGTCAAGGCACGCAAGCTGAGTCTCACGACCCAGTTTGTCATTGCCGCTACGGTGATCCTGGGGCTGACCATGTTCTTCGTCGGCAATCTGGTGACCCAACGAATAGAAAGCGCGGCGGTAAACAGCGCAGCCGCCGCAGCCGCCCAGTACATGGATACGTTCCTCGAGCCCTATGTGCAGGAGCTGAGCCGGGACAACAAGCTCTCGGCGTCAAGTGTCGAGTCCCTCGACCGCCTCACGCAAACCCGTTCGCTACGGCAGCACATCGTCTCGATCAAGATATGGCGGGCGGATGGCACGGTGATCTTCAGCACCAATAAAGCCATTACCAACCAGCAATTTCCGCTAGATGAGATCGCCGAGGCACTCAAGGGCAAGATCGTCACCGACCTTCAAGACCCGGAGCAGGATGAGAACGAGTTCGAGCGCAAGCTCAACCTGCCGCTTTATGAGATCTACGCGCCCCTGCGTGATGCAAGCACCGGGGAAATCATCGCGATAGGCGAGTTTTATGAAAAGGCCGACGGCCTGAACCGCGAGATCAATCGCGTCCGCCAGCAGGTCTGGGTGGTCGTTGGCGCTGCGACCCTGTCGATGCTGACGCTGCTGTTCTTCATCGTGCGACGCAGTGACAAGATCATCCAGCGCCAACAAGTGGCGCTGCGCTTGCGGCTGCTGGAGCAAACCCGCTTGCACGTCAGCAATGCCGAACTGCAGCGCAAGATCGCGACGGCGACCCAGGAGTTTTCCCGCGTCAACGAACTCACCTTGAGGCGCATCGGTGCAGACCTGCACGATGGGCCGGCGCAGTTGCTGACCTTGATTCTGATCCGCCTCGACGACCTCGCCGAAGATTGCTCCACGGTCGATAAGGAAGCGCTGGAAACCATTCGTGGCGCCGCCACCGACGCATTGCGCGAGGTCCGCGACTTGTCACGCGGCCTGGCGCTTCCGGAAATCAACGACGTGAGCCTGGTGGAAGAGTTGCAACTGGTGGCGCAACGGCACGAGCAACGCACCGGCACCAAGGTCACATTGGCCCTCGGGCAGTTACCGAAATGCGCGCCACTGCCGCTCAAGCTCTGTCTTTACCGGTTTGTGCAGGAAGCCCTCAACAACGCTTACCGGCACGCCAACGGCGAAGGTCAGGTGATCCGCGCGCAATACATCGACAAGGTGTTGAGCATCAGCATCAGGGACAGTGGTCCGGGCATGGCGGCGGACGCCATGCAGCTCGAGAAGTCCGGCAGAACCCGTTTGGGCCTTGCCGGTCTGCGATATCGCGTGGAATCCCTGGGCGGGTTGTTCAGCATCGAATCCTGCGGCAAGGGTACGTCGGTCAATGCACAGTTCAAACTCTAGTCAGCAGTCGTTTCGGCGCCCATGGGCGTTTTCACTGCGCCGATATCCAGTCGCCCGATAGCTTCGCGCTCCCGGTAGTGGCGCAGGGCCGTGACCGCTTCGACACGATTTCGCGCGTTCAGCTTCTGCATCACGCAGCCCATGTGGTGCTTGACGGTTTTTTCGCTGATCAACAGCCTTGCCGCAACTTCCCGGTTGGTCAGCCCCTTGGAAACCTCGCGAATGACCTCTTCCTCGCGATGGGTCAGGTCGAACTTGCGGGTTTCCGCTTCATGCTTCTTGATGTTGTTCAGCAGTTTTTCAGCGAACGCGGGGGTGATGTACGACTCCCCCCTGGCAACCGACCTGATCGCCTGGACCAGGTCCGGCCCGCTGACACCTTTGAGCACATACCCGCGCGCGCCGGACTCGAGGGCCAGGAAGGCGTCATCTTCGGCTTCGGAAACGGTCAGCATCAGCACCTTCACATCCGCCAGCTCCGTGGAGATGAACCGCACCGCGGCGAAAACATCGCCCGGCATGTTGACGTCCATCAACATCACGTCCGGACGCACCCTCAGCGCGATATCCCGGGCATCCTGCGCATTGGCGCCCTGCTCCACGACCTCAAGGTCCGTGCGTTTCTTCAACGTATTGGCAACACCCTCACGCAACAGCGGATGATCGTCGACAATGCCGATGCGGATGGATGGATTCATGACGCGCTCCCCAAAAGATAAGCACTCGAACATCCATTGATTAATAGCAGGGAATCGCGGACGCCGCCGCTCAGCACAGCCGTAGGTCGCGGGTTCCAGGCGTTCGGATATCAGACTTAGGTCGGATGCAAACAGAGCGTGAACAAGCAAAAATAATCACAAATCACTTTATATTGATGCTCTATATTATTGTTTTTAATAGTTATTTTTTATTAAAAACAAACAGAAACCCTGATAGAACCCGGATTCGTTTTCATCCGACCAACAGTCCAGGATCAGCGTCACACGCGACCAATCTCCAGCGTAGCGCGCAACCCACCGGCGATTCGATTCTCGAGTGTGATCTGTCCACCAAAGCGAACCGCAATGGCCTTGACGATGGTCAGCCCCAACCCTGCCCCCTGATCATTTGCGCAACTGTAGAAACGCTCGAACAGCCGATCACGATCCTGCTCATTGATACCTGGCCCCTCATCTTCGACAGACAGTTCGTAGCTGTTTTTCTTTTCGACCAGCTTGACGGTGATCACTGCGTGCCTGGGGGAGAAATTCGCTGCATTGGTGACCAGGTTGTTCAAGGCAATGTCGATGGCCACAGGGTCGACCCTCACCAGGCCGATGCCGTCACTGACATCGA
Organism: Pseudomonas sp. S2_H10; assembly: GCF_054668285.1. NCBI lineage: Bacteria > Pseudomonadati > Pseudomonadota > Gammaproteobacteria > Pseudomonadales > Pseudomonadaceae > Pseudomonas > Pseudomonas sp. S2_H10. The sequence goes on along the minus strand of NZ_CP162754.1, from coordinate 152,786 downwards.
AAACCAATTCAAGGTCCTTGCTCAACAACCAGGGTGTCATCTGAACCAGGCTGTCGCGAACCGTGGCCGCCAGGTCAATAGGTACGGGCGGTAGCGCTCCGGCTTGAGGCTCGATACGAGCCATCGTGAGCAATTGATTGACCAGTCGGCTGGTACGGTCCACGCCGGCAATCAGGTGCTCAAGCGATGCACGACGCTCCCCTTCACTCCCCGCTTCCATCAGATTCTGCGCATGCACCCTGAGCACGGCCAGCGGCGTGCGCATTTCGTGGGCGGCATCGGCAATGAAACGTCGCTCACGCCCCATGACTTGCTGAATCTGCGCAAGCATACGGTTAAGCGCTGCCTGCATCGGCTCGAGCTCAGTCGGTAGCGGCGTCAATTGCAGGGGTTCGAGTGAGCCGGGATGCCTCGCCCGCAGTGTTGCAGCCATGTTGACCAGCGGTTTCAAGCCCCAGCCGATGGCCAGCCAGAGCATGGCGGCCAGTATCAGACTCCCGAGGATATTGGGCCACAACGTGTGGCGTACGATGCGGTCCACCAGATCCGCGCGGACGTCGTCTCGCTCGCCCACCCAGATGCGCAAGCCGTTCTGTTTGTCTTCGAGCAGGAAAGCACGCCAATGACGCTTGTTCAGATCGACGACATCGCTGAACCCCGGCGTTCGTGGCGGTGCGCTGAAGGATGGAGAGCTCGCGGTATGTACCAGCAATTCGTCCCTGGAGTTCCAGACCTGAAAGGCAATTTTCGTTTCATAGGGATGGCCGTCGATCCTCGGTTCAGCTTCGCTCAGGGCCTGATTGAAGGCCCGATACAGATCAGCATGGTCCTTGCTGGCCATCGGCATGCGCATGACGCCTTGTAACAGACGAGCATTCTCGGCCAGTTGGGCGTCATAGACTTCGGCAATTTCATGGTTGCTGTCGTGCAGGTTCAGCACGCTGATCACGGCCAGGCCAGCGAGCATCAGGCCGATGATCAGGGTCAGGGTGCGACGCCGGATCGAGGTCATCGACGATCCTCCACCAGGTAACCGATACCACGGACGGTGCGGATCAGACCGGTGGAGAGCTTCTTGCGCAGGTGATGGATGTGCACTTCCAGGGTGTTGCTTTCGGCCTCCTCGCTCCAGCCGTACAGCAACTGCATCAGATGATCGCGAGTCATTACCCGGCCCGGTGGCGAGAGCAGCTCGTGGAGCAACCGGTATTCCTTGGGCGTCAGGGCCACCGGTTCGCCTTTGTAGCTGACTTGCTGGGTGCCGGGGTTCAGGCAGACGCCGGCGTGCTCGATCAACGATTGCCCACGCCCGGCGCTGCGCCGAAGCAACGCACGGATGCGCGCCTTCAACTCCGCCAGGTCGAAAGGCTTGATCAGATAGTCATCGGCGCCGGCATCCAGGCCGGCGATGCGGTCTTCGGTGGCATCGCGCGCGGTCAGGATCAACACCGGCAGGTTGGAACCGCTGTCACGCAAGCGCCTGAGCACTTCGAGACCGTCCATGCGTGGCAGACCGAGGTCGAGCACGGCCAGATCAAAGATTTCGCTGAGCAACGAGTGCAAGGCGCTGTTGCCGTCCTGCAACCAGTCGACGGTATAGCCTTCACGGCAGAGGGCCTGATGAATGCCCTCGCCGAGTGCCACGTCATCCTCTACGAGTAATAAGCGCACAGGGTCTCCTGTCAGCCGAGTTTCTGGTTCACGTCCACCAACAGCGTCTCGATCTCCTTGCGGCGCCCGGCGTCAGCACTCTCGCGGCCAGGCCGGGGTGCCGCCAGCAAGGCTTTTTGCAGCGCTGCCCTGGCTTCGCCATAACGCTTCTGACGGTAGAGGTGATCGCCCCAGAAGTACAGGCTGTCGATGCCGTTGGGGTTCATTTGCAAGGCCATCTTGAGCAACTGCTCGGCTTTGTCCGAATCGCCGAAACCGATGGGCCAGCCCGGTACGCGGTCATAGAGTGCCCCCAGACTGGTATAGGCTGAGCCTTGCAGGGCCTTGGGGTCCAGGGCCAGGGCTTTTTCCAGGTCGGCTTTGGCATCCTTGACCTTGCTCAGCGCCCCCAGCCCTCCCTGGGCGCCCGCCCAGCTACTGGTGACAATGCCGGACCAGATCCAGGCCTCCGCCACCGTTTGGCGTTCCTGCTTGAAGCTCGAAGCCTGGGCGGCCAGTTTTTCGAAAGCCGCGGTTCGTTGTCCCTCGGGCAACTCGTACTGAATGTGCGCCCAGCTTTGCTGGATACCGTTGAGACGCTGCTGGTCGGCAGCATCCAGCGCCCACGCGCTCTGGCTCAATGCGCCAAGCAACAGGCAAGCGATGATCTTTTTCATGGTTCGGGATTCTCCTGGTCGGGTTTCTGGCTCAGGCGGCGGATCAGTGGCAATTGCTTGCGCAAACCACGGTCCACCAGATGGGGCAGGAGGCTGTTCAGACGTACAAAAAAACGTTCGGGCCAGCCCAGGTACAAGTCGCGACGGTCACCGGCAATGGCGTGAATCACCGCAGCCGCCACGGTCTGCGGATCGTCGACATTGGCTTTGAGGGCATCGTTGAGCGCCTGGGCTGCCGGGCTGTTCATGCTGGTACGGGTCGCCCGCGGGGCGACGTACAGCACACTGACCCGGGTATCTGCCAGCTCTCGGCGCAGGGCTTCGGAGAACCCGCGCAGGGCAAACTTGCTGGCGCAGTAACTGGCGTAGCCGGGGTAGCCAATGGAGCCATAGGTCGAACCGACGTTCACCAGCATGGCACTGTCGGCTTGCTTGAGCAGTGGCAACATCAGTTTTGTCAGGCACATCGGCGCACTGATGTTCACCGCGAGCATCGAATCGATTTCACTGTCGTCCAGCTGTTCGAGCATGGCGAAATGATTGACCCCGGCGGCATTGATCAGCAGGTTGATGCCGCCGATGCTCTCGGCCTGCGCCAACACCTGGCGGCGGTCGGTGACCAACGTCAGGTCCGCACGGACCCAACTCAGGTTGCGCGGATAAAGCTCGAGCAGCGGCACCAGGGGTTCGCGATGCCGAGCCACCGCCAGCACCCGGGCACCACTGGCGCACAGTGCGGTGGCGATGGCCAGGCCGATGCCGCCGCTGGCACCGGTCAACACGACACGCGCTTCAGACAGGCGCATGCAGGTGCTCCCCGTTACGCGGCAAGCCAAGGAACATGTCGGTGTAGAGCCGATACACCACTTTGGAAGCGTGAATGACGGCGGCCTGGTCGCCCGGGTCATCCAGACGGTCCATCAATCGACGGTAGGTCTGCATATGTTCGACATCCAGCGAGCCGTGGGAACTGAGGTAGCTGAAGGCGCTTTGCGGCAAGTCCAGGCGCTGGCGAATGCTGCCGGCGGCATGCGTGGCCAAGGCGATGCTCGTGCCTTCGAGCACGTTGACCATGCCGAACAGTCCCACCGGATTGTCCCTGGCGATCAGGTCGTAGAGGAAACTGACCATCAACTCGATCGGCAATGACGGACGCCCGTCACGTACAGCGGTCCTGTCACCGCCGCAGGCTTCAATGTCATCGAGTACCCATTGTTCGTGGCCGTATTCGTCCTCGATGTATTCACATACCGCTTCGCGCAGCCATTCCAGGCGTAACGGCAGGCGCGCACCGCAGGCCATCATCAACGGCACCGTATGTCGCACGTGGTAATAGGCCTGCGCCAGAAAGGCCCGGTAGCTTTCCAGGCTGACGTCGCCCTGCAGCGCATCACGGATGATCGGCAGGTTGAACAGCTCGGTACGTTCTTGCTCGGTGGCTTGTTGCAGCCGGTCAAAAAAACTCATGGTGCGGGTTCCTCGGAAAATTCAGATTCGCTCAATAGCCCCCGGTAGCGTTCGATGATCGCGTCACGACGGGGCCGGCCATTGGCGGTAAGCAGGCCGTTGGTGGCCGTGAAGGGTTGGTCGAGCCGACGCCAGTGATGGACCCGGGCGTACTCGGGCAAAGCCCTGTTGGCCTCGGCCACGGCGCTGGCCAGTTGTTCGTCGGTGCAGTCCGGGCGATGGGGCCAGAGCAACGCATGGTTGTGAGGCATGGCCTCGCCATGGACGAAGGCCTGGGCGACAGGCCCGCGCTGGGTCAATTCGGCCTCCACCCACTCGGGGTTGACGTTGCGTCCGAAACTGGTCACGAACTGATGTTTCTTGCGCCCCTTGAGGTAGAGGAAACCTTCGGCGTCGAACTCGCCGAGATCGCCGCTGGGCCACCACTGGGCGGTGTGCGGCGCCTCTCCGAGATAGCCCAGCAAGGTTGAACCCTTGATCAGCACTTCGCCGTCGTCCGCCAGGCGAATCTCTACATGGGGCAATGGCCGTCCGACACTGCCGGGCCGCCGTGCTTGCGGGCGATTGAGGCACACCACGGACGCGCACTCCGAGAGCCCGTAACCCTCGTAGACCGGTATCCCCACCCGTTGAGCGCGATGCAGCAGGTCTTCGCTGACCCGGGCACCGCCCACGGCGGCAAAGCGCAAGTGCTGTGGGTCGAAGGCCTTCTGCTCGGCAGCACTGACCAGTATCAGCAACAGCTGAGGCACCAGAATCAGGCTCTGGGGCGATCGGCTGGCCAGGCATCCCAACAGTTTCGCCACATCCACGCCGCTGGCACCTTCGATCCCCAGCGCTTTCTGGCTGGGCAGGCTCAACGCAGCGCCGGCATACAATGCGGCGTAACAACCCATGTTCTCCAGCAAAATGGCCAGCGGCAGCAGCGCCAGGTGGTGTTGCGGGTCGGTGGGCTGGCTGGCCAGGTGCAACTCGCGGGCGACCCGCAGAATGCTCTCGGCACTCAAGCACACGCCCTTGGGTGTGCCTGTGGTGCCCGAGGTGAAGGTCAACTTGGCGGTGCCCGCCGGCATCCGGTTCGGGCCAGTGAAGGTGCGGTGCCAGAACTCGCTGCACTTCTGATAACCAGCCGCTTGCAGCTCGTCATGCAATTGCGGTTCGGCAATGACGTGTTCGGCCTGGCTTTGCTCCAGGCAGTGCTTGCGTTGCGCCGGACTGAAAAAGGCGGCAAGGCCACGCAGGTCAAGCCCTCGAACAACGCGGCCAGGTCCCACAACATGGCTTCGACGCCATTGTCCAGCGCCAGGGCGACCACCCTGACCCGCTTATCGCGCAGGCGCTGCTGGCGATGAATGACCTCGGTATACAGCGTGGCGTAGTCCAGTTGCAGATGGTCGCCCCACAAGGCAATGGCATTGGTCTTTTGCTCTGCATGCTGACGCAGGGTCTGTTTGAAACGCTCCATTTCAGGCGACATGGCAGGCCCCCTCGACAGAGGTTGGCAAGCCCAGGCGACTGAACAGGCCTACATTGCGCAAATGAATGAAACCGCTGCGGATATTGCCGACATGAACCCAGGGCTTGCTTTCGTAGTAACTGCCCCAGGCGTGGCGGTCCTCGCCCAGGCGCGCCGGGTCGGCAGCACACAGCGTCACGGGCTGCAAACCCAGGCGATGAAAGCTGTTCACCAACCCCAGGCTGCCCGTAAAGGCGACCCATTCCAGACCACCCATGGCCAGCACATAGGTCATCGCGATAATGCTCATCCGCGCACTGCCGGTGTCACTGGCGGCCAAATTACCGACCTCGACGATTGCCGTTCTGTCTACGGCTTGTCCGGCGGCGGCACTGATCAGCGGATCTATTGGCTCGTCCAGATACCCCTCCAGAAACAAGGGGCCGGCGCTTCCCCGACGCACGCCGACCACGGCACACAGCGCACCGACCGCATCACTCATGCCGAACAGTTCCGGCATGAAATGGCGAATATCGGCACCGTGGGCCTTACGAAAACGTTGCTGGATAAAGGCTTCGAACGCGCCCCGCAGCGGGTCCCCCGGCAATGCTCTGACGAGCTGCATCTGCGATGTTTCGGCTTGGCCAAAGTGCAGCGGCAACTGAACGTTCCAGTTGAAATCGGACATTGAAAAACGTCTCCCCCGGATCAATTGGGGAGCAGTATCAAAGGCAATTCTTAACGAAGTCTGAAGGTGACAAAAAGATTCTGTTCGCTGGTTTCCCGGGCGTCACCTTGCGCGACGGACCGGTCCCCCGCACATCGCCAATTCCGTCGTTCTCCCGTATTTGCGAATTCAAACAGGGCAATTCAGCCAGGCTATGGCAGAAGGCCATCCCGCAGGATATTATGCTTTCCTTCGCTGTGCTTTCACCCCCCCGGCGAGGAAATCCACCCCCCTGTTTTGAACATGGAAGTCCTGATGAGCCGAAAAAACCTCGCTTTCATGACGGGCCCACGCCCCCGAGTCTGTATTTCTGCCCCTCCTGCCATGCATCAGGAACGCGGACTGATTTTTTAACCGCGCACCGCACTTGGTCAAAACAATAAATCTGTCCCCTATTCCCTTCTTCTCGAACTGATAAAAAGCAAGGAGCATTGGCAATGGCATTGAATTACACGGATGCATCAGGAAACATTTGGGCCGTCGATAGCCGCGGCAACGTGAACCAGGCAAAAACTTCAGCGCCCTACTCCAATACGCTGGACAGCAGTTCGTTGAATCTTTACATCGGCGGATCGACTTCGTCTGCCTACCTGTCATGGGGAACGGCCACCACTACCGCCAATACCCAGACGGTCACGGGGACTGAATCAAGCACCGGCATTACACTCACGCGCACCACCTATATCGGCGATGGTTTTGTCCGCACGCTGGAAATCGTCAAAAACACCGGGAGTGCCGCGCAGTCGGTCAATCTTCAACTGACTGACAACATCTATTACGACTCAAGGACGGTGGTGACCGCCACCAGCAGCGGTGACACCCTGCGCACGACCGCGGACGACTGGTTTGCCGTCGGCAGCACCAACGTTTCCGATGCCAATCTTGTCCACGTGGTGTCCGGCGGTGCCGGTTCGCCAAGCGCCACCACTCAGTACTCCACTTCGGTTGATCAACCGCAGAGCAGCTACAACCTGACGCTGGCCGCCGGCGAAACCAAGGTCGTCATGCATTTCCATGCGCTGGCCAGCACCACCGCCGGCGCTCAGGTGATCGGCAATTCGCTCGCCGGGCTGACGAACAGCGGCTATCTGACCGGCATGAGTGCGAGCGACCTGAGCAGCCTGGCCAACTTCACCCAGGACATTTCCAGCAGTGTGACAGCCACTCTCGCTGCGCATCAGAACAACCTGACGCTGACCGGAACCTCGGCCATCAACGGCACCGGCAACGGGCGCGACAATACGATTACCGGCAACAGCGCGGCGAACACCCTCACCGGCAATGACGGCAATGACACCCTCCTGGGCGGGGCCGGCAACGACACCCTGTTCGGCGGCAACGGCAATGACACCCTCGACGGTGGCATCGGCAACGACCTGCTCAACGGCGGCGCCGGTAATGACCTCTATGTCGTCGACTCGGCCAGCGACCAGGTCATCGAGCTTGCCAATGGCGGCATCGATACCGTCAAGAGCAGCGTCAACTTCAGCATTGCCGCGCTGCTGAACGTCGAAAACATCACGCTGACCGGCACGGCCCTGAACGCTACCGGTAACGCCAACGCCAACCTGTTGATCGGCAATGCCTCGAATAACGTGCTGATCGGGGGTGACGGCAACGACACCCTCAGGGGCGAAGGCGGCGTCGATACGCTCAATGGCGGCGGCGGCAACGATATCTATGTCGTCGATACCGCGACCGATGTCATTGTCGATTCGGCCGGTACGGACCTGATCGAGTCCTCGGTGACTTTCAACCTGGGCGCCTATGCCGCCATCGAGAACCTGACGCTGACCGGGACCGCCGCCATCAATGGCACCGGTAACGGCCTGGCCAACACCATCATCGGCAATGCCGGCGCCAACACCATCGACGGTGGTGCCGGTGCAGACCAGATGATCGGCGGGGCCGGCAACGACACCTACGTGGTGCGCGACAGTACGGATGTCATCACCGAAACCAGTACCGGTGGCACCGACGCCGTGATCAGCTACCTGAACTACACCCTCGGCGCCAATCTGGAAAACCTGACACTGGGCGGTACCGCAGTCATCGGCACGGGCAACGCCGGCAACAACTCGTTGCTGGGCACTGCCGGCAACAACACCCTCAACGGTCTGGCCGGCAACGACACCCTTAACGGCGGCGCCGGGATCGACACGCTCAACGGCGGCGATGGCAACGACCTCTACATCGTCGACACCAACACCGATGTCATCACCGACACTTCAGGCGTGGATACCGTGCAAAGCACGGTCAGCTTTTCCCTCGACAGCCGTCCGACCATCGAGAACCTGTCGCTGATCGGCACCGGCGCCATGACCGCTACCGGCAACGCCCTGGACAACCTGATCTCAGCCAACGCAGGTAACAGTACGATCAATGGCGGGGCCGGCAACGATACCGTCAGCTATGCCAGCGCCACTGCGGGTGTCAACGTGGCGGTCAACGGCGCCGGCCAGGCGACTGGCGGCTCGGGTATCGACACGCTGAGCAACATCGAAAACCTCTCGGGCAGCCGCTTCGCCGACACCCTCACCGGTGACGGCAATGCCAACATCCTGCGCGGCGCTGACGGCAACGACAGCCTCGTGGGCGGCGCTGGCAATGACCAGCTCTACGGAGACAAGGGCAATGATCGCCTGTCCGATTCGATCGGCGATGACACGCTCAGCGGTGGCGCGGGCAACGACACCTACGTCGTGGCCGGCACCACCGGGTCTATCCTGATCGAAGACTCGAGCGGCATCGATACGCTGGACGCTTCGACAGCGACAGGCGGTGTCACCATCGATCTCACGCCCGGCGGCACCAGCAACATCAATGGACGGATGGTCACGCTGTCTTCCGGCGGCACGGTCGACGTACCACTGGACGTACTCTTCCTCCAGGACGCCTCCGGCTCGTTTGGCGACGACGTCGCAAAAGTGAAGACGCTGGTGCCCCAGGTGCTCTCCACCCTGTCCTCGGTCCAGGCCGACAACCGTTTCGGCCTGGCCTCCTTCATCGACAAGGGCGAATACGTCTATCGCACCGATCTGGCGATGACCTCCAACCAGACCAGCCTGGTCAATGCCCTCAATACCCTGACCATCGGCAGTGGCGGCGACTCGCCGGAGTCGCAGATCGAAGCACTGATGCAGGCCGCCGTGCGCCAGACCGAACTGGGTTTCCGCCCGGAGTCCTTCCGGGTCGCGGTAGTGATGACCGATGCCGACTATCACAAGGCGGGCGACACGTCTTACGTCGCCAACGACGGTGATGCGGTGCTGGAGCTCGAAGACTACCCGACCGTTGCACTGCTCAAGGCCAAGCTGCTGGCGGCCGCTATCGTACCGGTCTTTGCCGTCACCGCCGGCAACGAAGGCTATTACAACAACCTGGTCGATCAGCTTGGCTTCGGCACGGTCGTGACCCTGGCGGCGGACAGCTCCAACCTGGTGGATGCCCTGACGGATGGCATGACCCAGATCACCGAGGCGCGGATCGAGAACGCCATCGGCAGCCTCTACAACGACACCCTGATCGGTAACGGACTGGACAATCGCCTGGAAGGCCTGGCCGGCAACGATACCTACTACGTCCAGGACAGTGGCGACGTGGTGGTTGAAGCGAACCTGGGCGGCACCGACCTGGTCGTCAGCTCCGGCAGCTATGCGCTGTCGGCCAACGTGGAAAACCTGACGCTTTCCGGCATCGCGAACATCGACGCCACGGGTAACACCCTGAACAACCAGCTCGTCGGCAACAGCGGTGCCAACGTCATTTCCGGCGGCGCCGGTGCCGACCGGATGCTCGGTGGCCGCGGCAACGACACCTACATCGTCGATAATGCCGGCGATCAGGTGATCGAGTACGGCGGCGCCGGCACCGACGTGGTCCAGAGTTCGGTCAGTCATGCGCTGAGCGACAATGTCGAGAACCTGATCCTGACCGGCACGGCGGCCATCAATGGCTCCGGCAATGCCCTGGGCAACACGTTGACCGGCAACGCTGCTGCCAACGTGCTCAATGGCAGCGCCGGCAACGACATTCTCATCGGCGGTGCGGGCAACGACATGCTGATCGGGGGTGCCGGCAACGACACCTTCATCTTCACGGCGCTGTCGGACATGGGCACGACCGGTGCGATTACCGATGTCATCAACGACTTCGTGCGCGGGCAGGACAAAATCGACCTGGGGACACTGGATGCCGTAACGAGCACGACCTTCACCAACGAGGCCTTCTCGTTCATCGGCAATACCGTTGCCTTTACCGGCGCCGGGCAACTGCGGATGCAGGACAATGTGCTGTACGGCAACACCGATACCGACAGCGAGGCCGAGTTCGCCATCAAGCTCGTCGGCGTCCCGACCCTGGCGGCTACGGATTTCATTCTCTGATCTACCGCTGAAAACCGCGAGACCGACAACCCCGACAAGCCCTGGTGCTTGTCGGGGTTTTCTTTTATTTGATTGGTGAGTCAACGATAACGCGGGTAACCCGGATGAACGCGGCGTACTGGAGTCCATCGCCGGCAAGCCGGCTCCTACAGGGATCGCGTCGTCGGTGATTCCCGGGATTGACGCGGTCTTTTGTAGGAGCCGGCTTGCTGGCGATGGTCGTCAACGATAACGCGGGTAACCCGGATAAACGCGGCGCACTGGAGTCCATCGCCAGCAAGCCGGCTCCTACAGGGATTGTGTCATCGGTGACTCCCGGGATTGACGCGGTCCCTTGTAGGAGCCGGCTTGCCAGCGATGGTCGTCAACGATAACGCGGGTAACCCGGATAAACGCGGCGCACTTGAGTCCATCGCCGGCAAGCCGGCTCCTACGGGGATTGCGTCGTCGGTGTTTCCCGGAATTGACGCGGTCTTTTGTAGGAGCCGGCTTGCTGGCGATGGTCGTAAACGATAACGCGGGTAACCCGGATAAACGCGGCGCACTGGAGTCCATCGCCAGCAAGCCGGCTCCTACAGGGATTGCGTCGTCGGTGTTTCCCGGGATTGACGCGGTCTTTTGTAGGAGCCGGCTTGCTGGCGATGGTCGTCAACGATAACGCGGGTAACCCGGATAAACGCGGCGCACTTGAGTCCATCGCCAGCAAGCCGGCTCCTACAGTCCATCGCCGGCAAGCCGGCTCCTACAGGGATTGCGTCGTTGGTGTTTCCCGGGATTGCGATGAGGCTATCTGCAATGCCTGATTCGCCCTTTCTTGCAGACTGCACGCCTCGGGTAACGCGCACGTCTCGCAAGTCATTGTTTACCTTCGAGTTGGACCTGTGATGCCGTTGGCACAGGAAATGCGATTGCTATCCGGACACCTCGATGCCTGACCCCATCGAGGACCATTTCCGTGCTAGCCGAGGCAGCAGACATGAACGCAATCGACCTTCTGAAAGCCGATCACCAGAAAGTGAAAGCCATCCTTGCCCAATTGAGTGAATCGACGGAGAGAGCCACAAAAAAACGCACTGAACTGCTCGATAAGCTGGAGATGGAGATTTCCATCCACACAAAACTGGAAGAGGAAATACTCTACCCCGCCTTCAAGCAAGCAGGCAGCAAAGAACAGGACGTCATGTACTTCGAGGCAAAAGAGGAGCATCGCACCGTCGACTCGCTGGTGTTGCCGGATCTGAAGCAGACGGACCCGGGCACGCCGGAATTTTCCGGGCGGGTCAAAGTCGTCAAGGAGCTGCTCGAGCATCATATTGAAGAGGAGGAAACCGAACTGTTTCCTCAGGCGAAAAAGCTGCTGGGCAAAGCCAGGCTCGACGACCTCGGGGAACAGATGGAGTCGATGAAGGCCAGTTTCAAAAAGGATTGGGACGCAAACCATTTGGCAGCTTGAGCCTGCGCTGGTGCAAAGCCCGGTTGCACGCCGGGCTTTGCAGACAAGCGTTACTCAACGGTTCGGCAATCAATCGGACTCACGCCCCATCGTGCCGAACCCCTGCCCCACAAATGCCTCAAAGCGGTCGTTAGATGGCAGAATGCCCTTAACTTGATCCTTTCGGAGGCCACAATGCTTCGTGTGTTTGAACGAAGACTCGACCCTTTCCCGCCCGATGAAGCGCCGCCGCCACCTGTCGGCCTGGTGCGGTTCCTGTGGGCCTGCACCCGTGGCGCCCGCGGCTACATCCTCATATTTGCGCTGCTCAGCGCTAGCGTCTCGATTTACGAAGCCTGGTTGTTTTCCTTTCTCGGGCAGGTCGTGGACCTGCTCTCCACCTGGCAGGCTGGCGGCGATGCGCAGGCGCAAGCGCAGGAAAGTCGGGTGCTGTGGGGCATCGGCATCGTACTGGTCACCAGCATCGGCCTGGTCGCGCTGCGCACCATGGTTCAGCACCAGATATTGGCGATCAATCTGCCGCTACGGCTGCGCTGGGATTTCCATCGCCTGATGCTGCGGCAAAGTCTTTCATTCTTTTCCGACGAGTTCTCCGGCCGGGTCACGACCAAGGTCATGCAGACTGCTCTGGCCGTGCGCGAGGTCCTGTTCACCGTCATCGAGATCGCACCCGGGATCGGCGTTTATTTCATCGCGATCATTGCACTGGCCGGCGGCTTCGCCCTGAAGCTGATGCTGCCTTTCATTGCCTGGCTCACCCTGTTCGGCCTGGCCATGCTGTACTTTGTGCCGCGCCTTGGCCAGGTCGGGCAGGAACAGGCCCATGCCCGGTCGTCGATGACCGGGCGCATTTCGGACGCCTACACCAACATCACCACCGTGAAGCTGTTCTCGCATTCCAAACGCGAGGCACACTTCGCGCGCGCGGCGATGGAGGATTTCAAGCTCACCGGCTTTCGCCAGATGCGCTTGGTCAGCCAGTTCGAAATCGTCAACCAGGCCCTGGTGGTCGCACTGCTGATGGGCGCCGGCGGCTATGCCCTGTGGCTGTGGCACCAGGGCGAAGTCGGCACGGGGGCCGTCGCGGCGATTACCGCCATGGCGTTGCGGATCAATGGCATGTCGCACTGGATCATGTGGCAAATGACCTCGCTGTTCGAAAACATCGGCACCGTGCAGGATGGCATGGCGACCTTGACCCGTGGCCCCAAGGTGCAGGATGCGCCGAACGCCGGTGTGCTGGTGCCCGGTGGCGGCGCGGTGACCTTCGACAATGTCGGCTTCAACTACAACGGTGAACGCCAGGTGCTCGATGGCCTGAGCCTGAACATTCGCGCAGGCGAAAAAATCGGCCTGGTGGGCCGTTCCGGAGCCGGCAAATCCACGCTGATCAACCTGCTGCTGCGTTTCTACGACGTGGACAGCGGCGAGATTCGTATCGACGGTCAAGACATCGCTCGGGTGACGCAAGACAGCCTGCGCAGCGCCATCGGCATGGTCACTCAGGACACCTCCCTGCTGCATCGCTCCATTCGCGACAACATCGCCTACGGCCGGCCGGACGCGACCGACGCGCAGATCCACACGGCCGCGGCCAACGCCCAGGCCGACGGTTTCATCAGCCAACTGAGCGACCGGCAAGGCCATCGCGGCTATGACACCCTGGTGGGCGAGCGCGGCATCAAGCTTTCCGGTGGCCAGCGCCAGCGCATCGCCATCGCTCGGGTGATGCTCAAGAACGCCCCGATCCTGTTGCTTGACGAGGCCACCAGCGCCCTCGATTCGGAAGTCGAAGTCGCCATCCAGGAAAGCCTCGATGAAATGATGGAGGGCAAGACCGTCATCGCCATCGCCCACCGGCTGTCAACGATCGCGGCCATGGACCGGCTGATTGTCATGGATGACGGACGCATCATCGAACAAGGCACCCATGCCGAGCTGCTGCGCAAAAACGGCACCTACGCGCGGCTGTGGCAGCATCAGAGCGGTGGGTTCCTGGGCGAGGACCAGGGAGTGGCCGAGGCGATGGAGTAGCCATGAACGCCCGTCGCCCCAGGGCAGGTCCTGCCGTTTCAACACACTATCGAAAGTGGCGCACCTGAAGTGCCTGCAGAAGAAACTCAAGTGAGTCCGGGGCGGCGTGATGACTGTTCGCCGAACGCTGTTCATCCCACGGCATTGCATCATCGGTGCAGAAATCTCCAACACACTCCATGTTCAGTTCGACATCGAGAAGACCCAGCGGAATCCAGAAGTAGTCTGACTCGCGAAGTGCATTGGGCACGGTTGAGCCACATCGTGAGCAAAAGTCATTTCTGTAGCCACTGGGTTTGTGCCAACTGCTGATCACAGGCTGCCCCTCTTCCCAGCGAAAGTCGCGAGCGTGGACCAGCGTGGCGAGATTATGGCCAACCCCGGTTTGCTTTCGGCACAAGGTGCAATGGCAGCGATAAAACAATCGCGGCTCGACCTCGATGGAAAATCTTACTGCCTCGCACAAACATTTCCCTGATGCCATGGGTATCTCCTTGAAAGAATCAGACCGATATTCTAGCGGCTCGAGCCCTGGTTTCGCGACACGTCGGCCGCCGTTCGATCGCCACAGGTGGATGACATCCCGCTTGCCTTCTGCCATGGTCAGAAAATCGACCTCCCGCGGTCCATGTGATCACAGCAAACAAACGACAGGGTTCGTCTCATGAGCAAAGCGCCTTATGTTCCTCCGAAGGTCTGGAAAAACAACGCCCCGTCCGGCGGCCAGTTCGCCAGCATCAACCGGCCGATCGCTGGCCCGACCCATGACAAGGCGTTGCCCGTCGGCAAGCATCCGATGCAGCTGTATTCACTGGCCACGCCCAACGGTGTGAAGGTGACCATCCTGCTGGAGGAGTTGTTGGCCCTGGGACATAGCGGTGCCGAATACGACGCCTGGCTGATCCGCATCAACGAGGGTGAGCAATTCTCCAGCGGTTTTGTCGAGATCAACCCGAACTCGAAAATCCCGGCGCTGCTGGACCGCAGCACCGAGCCGGCGACCCGCGTGTTCGAGTCCGGCTCGATCCTGCTGTACCTGGCGGAAAAGTTCGGCGCCTTCCTGCCCACCGATCCGGCAGGTCGCACCGAAACCTTGAACTGGCTGTTCTGGCAAATGGGGGCTGCACCCTATCTGGGAGGCGGCTTCGGGCACTTCTATGCCTACGCGCCGGAGAAACTCGAGTACCCGATCAACCGCTTCACGATGGAGGCCAAGCGTCAGCTGGACGTTCTCGATCGTCGACTGGGCGAAAGCCGCTACCTGGCCGGTGATCACTACTCCATCGCCGACATCGCGGTCTGGCCCTGGTATGGCCAACTGGTGCGGGACAAGGTGTACTCGGCTGCCGAGTTTCTTTCGGCGCACGAATACACCCACGTCCAACGCTGGGCGCAGGCGATCGCCGACCGGCCTGCAGTCATCCGTGGACAGCGCGTCAACCGGACGTGGGGCGATGAGGCGAGCCAGGTGCCTGAACGGCATCAGGCTGGCGATTTGGACTGAGCACTCGGTTTAACAGGTGCGGTGGGTGATCGGGCGCACCCGCCACGCCTAAAAGTGCCGCGCATCCGCCCCCACGGCTGACAGGCTGGTCGCCAGGGGTACGCTCTGCGTGACCTTGGCCATCCGGGTGATTTCCACCTGCATCTGATCCTTGCCGAGCAGGTAGTCGGCCAGCTTCTGCGAAAACGGCCAGTAATTCAGTTCGGCAATCAATGTCAGCGGCCCTGTGGCATCGACCGGTACCAGGAAGGAAAACTCGCCGATCTCGTAGCCCTTGGGCAGGATGCGGTTGTCCGAGAGAATTTGCGTGGCGTTCCAGACCTCGACGTCCAACGGATTGCCGTCCTTGTCGCCGATGTGCACTTTGAAATTGCGCGTGTTGGCTTCGGTCTTGCCGTCCTTGATCGAGCCCAGGCGATAGAGTTCGTGGCCGCCGGCGTCGAGCACGCGGAAATCGATCCACATCTCCCGTCCCTCCGGAAAGCCGGTCGGCAGCTTGTGCCCGGCGCCGACATTGGAAACCTTGACCGCGATCGAGGTGTATTGCCCGGGAATGATGGCTGCCGGCAGTTGTTCGAACGTTATATCCCCTGCGCGCGCAAGCATGTCGCGCGCGCGTTGTGCGCCTTCTTCCTGCCCCAGATGCTTGAGCATCATCGCGTTGGCGCCGCTGAACCAGTGCGACGCGACCTCTTCGCGATCCGGCCCCATGATCGCGGCCTTGCCCTTGAAACCGGGCATGTGGCAGCTCTGGCAAGTGACATCGTTAAGGCTGTAGGTGCTCTCCTGCCATTCGTCATAGGTCCGCTCGACCGCCACACTGCTGAAGGGATGCGTGACGTTGTGGCAGGTGGCGCAAAAGTCCGAGCGCGTGTGCAGGGCCGAATACACGGTGTCGTGGTAAGGCGAAACGGCATCCTTGCGCGGCCCGAACTTGGTCGGCTTGCCGTGCGCCCGCGGGCTCAGCACGTAGGCGCCGTTATCCAGGCCGGTGCGGGAACTGATGTTGTGGCAGGTCTCGCAATCGACCCCGGGCATCGGATGATTCTTCGTGCTGTCCTCGATCGAGGAGCGGTTGACGTCGGAATTGATCTGCCCGGTCGTGAGACCGATCGGGGTATGGCAGCCGGTGCAGAAGTTGTCGACCCTGCCTTCGGTGGCCGCACTCGCGCGCTTGAGCAAGGCCCGATAGATGGGTTCATCCCAGGCCTGGGACATCATCGACGAGCGCCACTGTTTGTAGATTTCGGTATGGCAGGCGCCACAGACCTGGGCGTTGTCGAAGTCCTTCACATTCAACACCAGGTTGCCGGTGGTATTGGCCCGGTGCGGAAAGAACGGCATCCCGCCATTCACGTGAATGAGCCTGGAACGCGCCGGCTCCAGCCACTTCTCGTTGCTCTGGTTGTCATTGCCCTGGGGCTCGTCGGCCACCACCAGCGTTACCGTCAGCAGGCAGACCAGAAAGCACACCAGACGACGAGCGAGCGTTCTGCCCACCAGCAGGAACGGCAAGAACAACGCCGCCAGGGAAATGTTCAAGTCGACGAGAGCCAGCTTGACGACTGCCGGTATGTGGAAGGTTGCCATGTAGGTGCCCGTGCAGATCGTCCATAGAACAAACACGGCCGATAACCCAAGCAGCGTTGCCTTCGCACACGTACGTCCGGAGTGGCTCATAAGTTTTCCCCTGACCGGTGGCAGAGGATGACTGCAGCACTTGCATTGAGTATCCAAGGGCATCGGGTGATGCAAACCGATGGTTACGGGCAATCACTCAACCAGGTACCTGCAGCTCCTCAGCTTGCCGAATCTGCACCTTCGATGAACGGGACAAGCTCACTGAGCAATTACTCTGCCATCGATGTAACAAAATATGTGCGACGACCGGAATACCCCCGCAAACATTCATCAAGAGTTGCAGTGCCGAGCAATGCACGTGCGAATACGGTTGGGGAATGCCACCCCGCTTGTGGGGAAAATCACACCGGAATCGGGGGCGGTGTCAGACTAAAGGTAGATAGCGCCAACCTTGTGGGCGCTATTGCACCAGCGTTCAGCCTGACGTGCCCGGCACGGCCAGCCCGACCTTCACCCGGTCCAGCGCCACGATGGTCTTGAACCAGGTCACGTTGGCGTTTTCGGCGAACAGGCGCCGCGCCAACGCTTGGTATTCCTGCATGCTGGCGACAGTCAGCACCAGGACGAAGTCCACTTCGCCGGTGACGTAGTAGCACTGCTGAACTTCAGGCACCGCGAAGTGGGCCTTCATCGCTTCGAGTTCCGCGAGGCTAGTGCGCTCGGTCATCACTTCCACAATGATCGTGATCGGGCGCCCTACGGCGGTGGGATCGACGATGGCGATATTGCCCGTGATGACGCCCGTCTCTTGCATCCGCTTGATGCGACGCTGGACCGCGGCCGTGGAGAGATTGACCTGCTCGGCCATCAGGCGCAGCGGCAGGGTGTTGTCGCGCTGGACGAGGTCGAGGATGGCGCGGTCGAATTTATCCAGCGATTGAGATGCAGCGTCGTGTTTTAACATGATCGGTCCGCGAGAAATTTTCTCGAAAACTAGCAGAAAACTGCGACCCTTTATCCTGTCGTGAGAAATATTATCTTGCCAACGGTCTGCATTCGCAGCCTTGGAAGTGAACTCACACAGGAAATCCCTGGCATGCTCGCCCTGTTTCATCTCTCCCCTGTGCTGCTGGTCACGGCCATGCTTGTCGTGCTGCGCCGGCCACCCGTTCACGCCGCCATCGCCGGCACATTGCTGGTCGTGGTGCTTTGGCTCGCCGGCGCTGCCGACGCGTGGCACCCGGGCAGTATGCTGGCCGCCGCTAAGGATACGGCCGTGCTGTTCGCCAGTACGGCCTTCGTGATCGTTCCGGGCCTGGCCTTCGTGATTTACATCGAGCGCCTGGGCATCAACCTGGCGGTCAGCCAATGGGTGAACTCACTGGGCCTGCGGCGTGGCGACCAGGTTGTGTTCATCGTCCTCGGATTGGCCCCGTTGCTGGAAGCGATGACCGGCTTCGGTGTGTCGTTGATCGCGACAGTGCCCCTGCTGCTCAGCCTGTTCGAGCGCAGGGCCGCATTGCGCATTGCGCTGGCCGGCATGGCGATCATGCCGTGGGGAACGCTGGGGCTGGCATCGGTCATCGGCGCTTCGCTGGCTCACCTGGACGCCAGCGCGCTGGCTGCGACCTCGGCACTGACCAGCGCACCGGTGTTCCTGGCCCTCGGTGCGATGTCGCTGTTTCTGGCCGGTGTTCGTGAGTGGCGCGAATGGAGGACGCTGGGCGCTTGCTGGCTGCTGTTTGTCGGAGTGCTCTACAGTGCCAGTCGCTGGCTGGGGCCGGAAGTTGCCGGCGTTGCCGCGGGCCTGGTGACGGCCGCCGCCGTACTCTCTGTCGGGTTGTGGCGTTTGCGCCTCAGCGAGCGCGGTGCGGTGCACTGGCCGCGTCAGGCATGGCCCTATCTGGTGCTGATTGTCTGCATTGTCGCGCTGAAACTGCTGTGGACGTTCACCGCCTGGCAGGACCTCTGGGTCGTACAGGGCGCACAAGTCAGCTGGAAACCATTGGCCTCGCCCGGGCTGGCCCTGCTGTTGCTGCTGGCCGGGCTGGCGTTTTACACGCGAGACCGGACGGCCCCCGAGGTCAGCGTGCCTGCCGCGTTGGCCGCGCGCGCGAAGCGGCCGCTGTTGACCATTTTGTTCTTTCTGGCGATGTCGCAGATGATGGTGAAGGCAGGCTTCCTGGCGGGCTTGATGCAATTGCTCGCGGGGCTTTCGCCCAGCGCCGCGACATCGCTGGTGGCCCTGCTGGGCGCCCTGTCAGGCTACATGACCGGGTCGAATGTGGGCGGCAACGCGATTTTCATGCCCGCTATCGCCATGTTGCCCGAGTCCTCGCGCCTGTTGCTGGCAGCGGTACAGAACAGTTCGGCAGGCCACGCGGCACTGGGATCGCTGTCGATCGTCATGCTGATCCTGGGGCTGGCCAAAACCCAGGCCCGGGAAGAAAGCGAACTGGTGAGGTTTGGCTTCGCGCTGGTCTGTCTCAATACCGCGCTGGTTGCGTTGGGCGCAGTGTTGCTCGGTGGATGGCCTGGATAGCGCTTAGTCCCGGTCTTTCGTGGTGCGGATGAGATTACCGCGCAACTTCACGATGGCTTTTTGCATTTGCACGAAGTCGTCGGGATCCAGACCGGTTTGCGGGAAGCCGTCTTCACTCAGGCCTTCACGCAACTTTCGCCCCTCTGTCGTGAGATTGATCCGCACCTGGCGTTCGTCTTCCGGGTCGCGCTGGCGCAGCAGATACCCCATCGCTTCCAGCTTCTTGAGGATCGGCGTGAGGGTGTTGGATTCGAGGAACAGCTTTTCGCCGAGGCTGCCAACGGTCTGGTTGTCTTCCTCCCACAGCGCAACCAGGGTGATGTATTGCGTATAGGTCAGGCCGAGCCGTTCGAGCATCGGCTTGTAGGCCTTGCCGAACGCCAGGTTGGTGGAATAGACCGCAAAACACAGGAAGTCGGTGAGTTTGAGATCCAGGGCGGATGTCTTGTCGGTGTTTTTCATGGACGTTTCTCTTGGGTCAGTCGTGCCAGGCTGAGACTATACGTCGTACGCGATGATATCGGAAGTGCGTATAAACCCTGACGGCCAGCTCACCGGGAAAATCCCCGGTGAGCTGGCCGTGCAGTGGTTCATGCCGTCAGGACGTTGATGGCGACATCGATGTTGCCGCGCGTGGCCTTGGAGTACGGGCAGATTGCATCGGCGTTGTGCGCCAACTCGGTTGCCACGCCCTGCTCCAGCCCTGGCACGCGCAACGTCAGCCGGGCCTGGAGGAAGTACGCCGCGCCGGTCTGGCCCAGATCGACTTCAATGTCGACGGCCGTGTCGGTCGGCAGCGTCACCTTCATTTGCTGGGCGGCCAGCCCCACCGCTGCGATGTAGCAGGCCGACCACGCTCCGGCGAACAGTTGCTCGGCTTTCGGGTGCGGCTGCACGGCGGTCAGCACATGTGCCGGGGTGTCGCTGCCGGGTGACGACAGCACGATGTCGAGGTTGCCGTTATGCCCGCGCGACGTGGTGCCTGCACTGTTATGAGTGGTGTGGGTTTTGCCGCTGGCCAGTACTTTTTCGATCTTGCTCATGATGATTCCCTCAGAATTACAATTAGTTATGTACGTATGCGCTTGATTCGCATGCGATATTAGTGGTGCTTGCGGGCATCACGCCGTAATCACGTTCAGGGCAACGTCGATATTGCCGCGTGTGGCTTTGGAGTAAGGGCAAATGGAGTCGGCGATGTGCGCCAGTTCAGTCGCGACATCGTGCGCCAGCCCAGGCACTCGCAGGGTCAGTCGGGCCTGAAGGAAATAGGCCGCACCAGTCTGGCCCAGGTCCACTTCTATGTCGACGGCCATGTCCGCCGGCAACACGATGTTGCGCTCCCCCGCCACCAGCCCCACTGCCGCGGTGTAGCAGGCCGACCAGGCCCCGGCGAACAGTTGCTCGGCTTTCGGGTGCGGCTGGGTAGCGGTAAAGACGTGGGCTGGTTGGGTGGAACCCGGTGACGACAGTTCGATATCGAGGTTGCCGTCGTGACCGCCGAGAGCGCTGCGAGTGGTGTGGGTCTTGCCGGTTGCCAGTACTTTTTCGATCTTGCTCATGGTGATTTCCTCAGGGTTTAAAGTTCGTGCGATCGTATCGGATGCGATGTATGTGACATTAAAAAAACAACAGTGCTCAATGGGCCTGTGCAACGATCCAGTTGTTGCCGTTGTGGCCATGGGAAGCTTGAGCGGTAGCGATCAACATGGTGCGGCGGCTTCCGGTGTTCATGGCTGAATCTCCAAACGGCAAGGTTGTTTTTGTTTGTTGTCGCACTCGACTTGATCGCATGCGATGAATTAATATTCAACCAAAGCCCCAATGAAGTCAAAGATTATTTTATGCCTTGGCGATGAGCGGCAGTTCGAGGCTGACCTGGCTGCCCTCCTCCCCAATCCGCACCGCGCCGTCCTGATCTCCGCACACCGGGTATCAGGACGGCCCCGGGCCCGTCACTTAGCGCAGTGACTTGAACCCGGCACGGACTTCCTGCGAGAACAGCGCCGGCTGCTCCCACGCGGCAAAGTGTCCGCCCTTGGCTAACCGGTTGTAATGCACAAGCTTGGGATAGGCCTTGCGCGTCCAGCTTTGCGGCGCCGCATACAGTTCATCGGGAAACACGCTGACCGCCACCGGGATGTTGACGCCCTTGACGGCGAAGAAGGTCGACGTGTTCTCCCAATAGAGCCGAGCCGAGGACATGGCCGTATTGGTCAGCCAGAACAGCGTGATGTTGTCGAGGACGTCATCGGGCGTAAGGCCTTCCGCTTGTCCGTCAATGGAACGCGCGATCATCTCGTAACTTTTAGGGTCGTGATCGAGCATGAAGGCCGCCAGCCCCACGGGTGAGTCAGCGAGGCCTGTCAGCGACTGCGGCCTGTCCCCCATCATGATTGCGTAGCCAATATGCTTGTAGGTGTTGGCCAGTTGATCGGCCGCAAGTTTCTCTTCCCCGGACAGGTCGCCGGGTACCGGTTCGCCGCGAAACAATGCCGCATCCAGTTCAGGCGGGATGACGCCAGGCATGTTCGAATGAATACCGATCAGACCGGGTGGCGCCTTGACCGCCATGAGATCGACGACGATCGATCCCCAATCCCCTCCTTGCGCCCCATAGCGGGTGTATCCGAGACGCTTCATCAGTTCGATGTAGGCATCGGCGATACGATCCGGATTCCAGCCGGCGACGCTCGGTTTCTCCGAGAAGCCGTATCCCGGCATCGACGGAATCACCAGGCTGAACGCTTCGGCGGCATTGCCACCGTACGCGGTGGGATCGGTAAGAGGCCCGATGACTTTCATCAACTCGATGATCGACCCGGGCCATCCGTGCGCCATGAGCAATGGCAACGCATTCTCGTGTTTCGAGCGGACATGAATGAAATGGATATCCAGGCCGTCAATCTTGGTAATGAAGTTGGGAACGGCGTTGATTTTCGATTCAATCATTCGCCAGTCGTACTTATTTGCCCAGTGATCGGCCAGTTTCTGGATCGTTGCCAGTTGCACTCCTTGAGAGGAGTCGTCGACTGTTTCCTTGTCAGGCCATCGTGTGGCTTCTATGCGCCGACGCAACTCCGAAAGATCGGCCTCTTTGGCGATAAAACTAAACGGGCGTATTTCGGTGGAAGTACTATTTGTTGTTTTTAAAGTATCAGTCACAGCTTCAGTCCTGTTTGAAAAACCGAGTAACCCCAAGGGCGCGGCAGCACAAGTCAGTGCCGCCGCGCTACAAAACTTGCGCCTGGTCAGGGAAGGTAGTTTGATGCGTCCTGGCATACAGGCTCCCAAAGCGTGAAAGCACACGCAGAACCAATTCTTGATTGGCAGCCGCTATTGGTTAGAATTCTGCACAGAGCACTATCGACAACAATGATCTAGTGGGGTGCTGTCAAAACTTGCCCAAGTGCCAGAGCAACAGCAAGTTCAATCACGAAGTCTGAACATTCAGATAAACATCGATGTTGCCGCGCGTTGCCTTCGAATAGGGGCACATCTGGTCCGCCGCATGTGCGACAGTGCAAGCAACTTCATGAGGAAGACCTGGCAGGTGGACATTAAAGCCAGCCTGCAGGAGGTAGCCGTCGATGGTTTGTCCCAGGTCGATATCGATGTCGACGGATATGCCAGCAGGCAGTGTCACCTTCAACTCTTTGGCCGCCACGCCAAGCGCGGCGATATAGCAGGCCGACCATGCTCCGGCAAACAGTTGCTCGGCTGTCGGGTGCGGTTGGGTGGCGGTGAACACATGGGCCGGCCCGGCGGAACCGGGTGACGACAGTTCGATATCGAGTTTGCCGGTATTCCCCCGCGAGGTGTTGCCGCCGTTGCTCAGGGTGGTGTGAGACTTGCCGGTGGCCAGTACTTTTTCGATTTTGCTCATCGGTGATTCCTGGAGAATTTAACGAGAATCAGGTACAGAAAGGTTACATAACTGCCTGACAATGTTGATTTTATAGGTATGAAATAGATGGCGAATAGAACGGAAAAAACGATCACCTTCGACTTTTCCGTCATTGCGCAGCCCTTCACACCGCTCGTCGCCAGGACTCGGCATCGGCTTTGACATCATTGGGTCTTTGATTGAACATACATACATCGCGTGCGCTATAATCGCAGTCGAGTTAAAATCCACAACCCACTGCTCCACGCAAATAATCCAGGCCCCGAGGAAACATCCATGCGCAAAACAGAGGCAGCCCTGTCATTCCCGATCGACTTCACAACCCCGCTCGATAGCTACCGCAAAGGTGGTGGTTCATGAAGTTGATTCAGCTTCGGGCCTTCTGCTCAGTGGTCGACATGGGCAGCTTTCGTTCGGCGGCACGACAACTGAACTCGGCCCAGAGCACGCTGACAGACTCGATTCAAAGCCTGGAAAGAGAATTGGCCGTCACCTTGTTGGTGCGATCCGCTCAGGGCATCAGCCTTACCCAGGCCGGCAAGGTATTCCTGACCCGGGCACGCTCGATCGTCCTCGATTGCGATCGCGCGGTCCAGGATGTCCGGCAATGCAACGGGATGCACGAAGGCCAGATCGCCCTGGGTGTCTCGGCCGAACCACTGGGTGCGTGCCTGATGCCGGTCTTCAGCAGCTTTGCCGGCAGATTTCCCAAGGTGCAGTTACACGTGGCCAGCGGCAAGACGAAGATGCTGATCGAGATGATTCGCGCCGGTCGACTCGACTTCGTGATGTGCCCCCTCGCTCCCGATGTGGGCAATAGCGATCTGCAGATCGAACGTCTTTACAGCTCGACAGCCAGCATCATTGCGCGCAAGGGGCACCCTCTGGCGGATGCCCGCTCGTTGCACGAGTTGACCGATTGTCGGTGGATCAGCGTCCGGCCGGGCGGCGTTATCGGTAGTGCGGAGAACCACCTGATCGAGCTGTTCAGGGCTCAGGGCCTGCCCCCTCCGAACATTGCGATCACTGGCGAATCGCTGTTGGAGATCCTCCACCTGATTAGCGAGACGGATTGCCTGACCATCGAACCCGGCATGCTTCCCGGCATGAAGCTGTTTTCATCGTCGCTTGTCAGCCTGGCGATTCGCGAGCCGTTGGAGTCGTGCGAGGTGAGTCTGATCAGCCGTCGAGTCTCGCCAATGAGCCAGGTGACACAAGAACTGGCCAGCATGCTGATTTCCTACTCGCGCCTGCGTCACCGGGCCAGGGGATGAACGGACAACCATCGGCCGCACAAACAAAAACCCCCTCGCATGGAGGGGGTCCGATGTTTCAAAGGTGCAAACGGCTGGAGCCGTCCTTACCTGGACTGACGTCCGCTCATCGTGCAGGAATGCCGGCGAACAGCCAAGTCTCTTCGGCAGGTGCTGCCGCGCTGCGGCTGCGGGCCCACTGGGTCAGCGCCAACATCATTGCAAAGCCGAGCAGGATCAACACCGGATAGGCCATCAGCAACTCGGTGAGCGAGTATTTCCAGGCCAGCGGTCGACCGACTCCGAGCATGGCGGCATACAACCAGGACACGCCGGACAGTGCACCAGAGAACAGGGCAAACATGCGTACATTGACGTGGAGATCAATCAAGGAACCGGCCTTGAGCATTGCCGGCAATACATAGCGGTGCAACAACATGCCGTTGAATGTCAGCAACAAGACAATAATGACTTTGGCTTGCAGTTTAGGGTTGGCAAAGTAGGTCATTCCTTTATCAAGGTAATCAATACCTATGATCGCGGCGCCGGTAATCCACAAGAACAGCAACGCATTGGATACAGACTTCTGCAGACTGGCCATATGATCATTATCGTGCCCGGACGACACGCGGCCCTTCAACAAGTCCTTGACCATTGCAACATCGCTGGCAAACACCAGGCCAATGGCTACGCAACAAGCCAGCAAGTGTACGTATACAACTCCTAAACGCATGAACTCCATGGATTCTTTCTGGCCGAGAAGGCCGATCATTGTATTAATATCCACGATTACATCTCCACTTATTGCGGCAGTGTGAATTGACCATGCCCCAGGCACGCGAAATGATTAATCACGCCTGCACAATCAAACTCACATTGATTAAAGCAACTAGAATTAAAGCAACTAGAATAGTTGGGTATTACCCGTACAAGAGAGAGCGACTCGACCAGCGAGTCAGTGATGACAACATACTATCACTCCAGGTCTCAGGTAAAAAAAATCCCCATGAGCATTCCATTCAATGCAGATGAGGTATTCGTCCATTTTTTTTCTTGGTTACTAGGGAGTGCAGTGCGAAGCTCCAGGGATCCGCCTGCTGGTAGATCAGAGCCCAGCATATCCCGATCGTTCATTTTTCGAACAAAAACCTCGACAGACGGTACTCCATCCAAGCCCTCGCAAGCCCGGTTTCATTGGCCGAAACCGCCGTCCCATGGGGCTGAAACGTTTCATTTTTCAGGCCGAAAAAAATGCGGATTTCGCACGGAACTCACTCCGTCTGGCCTTGCAAAAGGCGAATTTTACCCCGCTCGCCGTCACGCCAAATCCATGCTGACAATCATGCTGGCAATACAGCATCCCACAACGGAACTGCTACGCTTGAACAACTGCTTCGACTCTTTCCGAAATACCCGTACAGGCGTGCCCTGAAGGCTGATGGAACAGTCGCATTACCAGATCCTGTGCCCGAGGGAGTCAACCTTCGTTGAGCAAAGGAGTGGACATGCCCCCCCGCAAAAGCAAGTCTGCCGACGACGGCACCGGTGACGAATCGGTTTTTCTCTCGCGCAAGGAACGCCTGTTCGCCGGTGAGCAACTACGCGAACGCCTGCCCCATGCCGCTCACTGCGAATGGAAACCGCCAGGCAAACACCGCGACCCTATCGAACTGCTCGAAGAATCCAACCGCTACCGGCTGCCCAACCTGGTGCCGTTGCGCTACGGGCGCATGTTGCGCAGCCCGTTCACCTTTCTGCGCGGTTCCGCGGGTTTGATGGCGCATGACCTGGCCACTACCCCGACCACTGGCATCGAGGTGCAGGCCTGCGGCGATTGCCACCTGATGAACTTCGGGCTGTTCGCCACACCTGAGCGCAATCTGATTTTCGACATCAACGATTTCGACGAAACCCTCCCAGCCCCCTGGGAATGGGATGTCAAACGCCTGGCCATCAGTTTTGTCGTGGCCGCGCGCGACAACCGGCTCAGCGACAAAGAGGCACGGGGCATTGCCATCAGATGCGTGTGTGCTTACCGCGAGGGCCTGCGCAAATTCTCGAAAATGGGCCCGCTGGATGTCTGGTATGACCGCCTCGATGCCCAGGCGATCATCGACATGGCGCCCAATGCGCAAATCAGGAAAATTCGTGAGCAACTGGTGGCAAAGGCGAAGTTGCGTTTGGGGGATTACCTCTACCCCAGGATCAGCAGCGAAGTCGGCGGGCGACGGCGCCTGATCGACCAACCGCCGGTGCTTTTTCATGTGTACGAAAAGGGCTTCAAGCAGCGGGTCCGTACCGCCTTGCGTGATTATCGTTTGTCGCTGTCCCATGAACGACGCGTGCTCTTCGATCGTTACCGGCTCGAAGACATTGCCGTCAAAGCGGTCGGCATCGGCAGCGTCGGCACCTATTGTTTCGTCGGCCTGTTCTTTTCTGCGGAAAACCACCCCCTGCTTCTGCAATTCAAGGAAGCCTGTCCCTCGGTACTGGCGCCCTATGCAGGCAACAGCGACTACGAAAACCAGGGGCAGCGCGTGGTCACGGGGCAGCGGTTGATGCAGTCCTCCAGCGACATCTTTCTGGGCTGGACACGCGGCAACAATGGCCGGCATTTCTTTGTGCGCCAGTTGCGCGACATGAAAATGTCAGCCCCTATCGAAGGCATTTCCGCGGCACGAATGAAGATGTACGCCGAGTGGTGCGGGCATACCCTGGCCCGTGCCCATGCCAAATCCGGGGATGCAGCGCTCATCAGTGGCTACCTGGGCAAGATGGACTCCTTCGACCAGGCCATCGGCAGGTTTTCCATCGCCTATGCCAATCAGAATGCGAAAGACCATGCCGCGCTGCTGGCGGCAGAAAAGTCAGGGCGGATCAACGCACTCAGGGAAGAGGAGTGACCAGGCCGATCCATCGACTTCAAAGGCCAATCCATTTGGTTACGGTCGGCGCTTGCCACTGCTCGAGTGCATCGATGAGCGAGCACGGATCGGTGTCGAAGATCAGCATGTCGCGGTGCTCGGCCTATGCCGTATGGACCGGCATCGGCGCGGTAGGCACGGCGATCCTGGGCATGGCCCTGCTCGGCGACTCCATGGCACCGCCGCGGATCCTTTGCATCGGGGTCATCGTGGCCGGCATCGTTGGCCTGAAACTGGTGTCGGCAAACTGAAGCGGCCTACCCTGCGCAACGGGCTCAAGCCAGCAACTGGTTGATCCACTGCACCTCACGCGCGAGGTCCTGCACCTTTTGCTCGGGCACGGCGCGTTGCGCCCCGGCAAACTGGCTCAGGGTCTTGTGCTTCTGGCGCAGCTTGCGCTGCCACTTGGACAGGAACGCCGGGCTGCGGGCCTGCATCTGCAAAGGACCGAAGTACAGCTCCTGGGCGGTGTAGATCACCGGCCCGGCGCGTTCGGCGACGATGATTTCGTAGTCGAAACGATTTTCCCGCAGCAGTTCCTCGCAGAGAATGCGATAGCCATTGTCCATCAGCCACAGACGCAGTGGCTGCTCGCCGCCGTTGGGTTGCAGGATCAGGCGTTCTTCACCGCTCAGGCAGGCCTTGCCGCTGTCGAGGATGTCGCGGATCGTTTCGCCGCCCATGCCGCAGATACTGATCGCGGTGATCCCGTCACCCGGCTCGATGGCTGCCAGGCCGTTGGCCAGGCGCACGGTGATTTGTTGATCCAGGTCGTTTTCGCGCACGGTGCGGTTGGCCGCGTGGAACGGTGTCAACGCCACCTCGCCGGCCACCGCTGCGGTAATGACGCCACGGCGCATCAACGCCACCGGCAGGTAGCCGTGATCCGAGCCGATATCGGCCAGGCGCGCACCGGCCGGCACATGTGCCGCCACACGCTCCAGGCGCATGGACAATGTCTGTTCGTTCAACTGCGGCCCCTTCTCACCACGAACGTCCGGCGCCTTTGGCCGGATCGGGGCGCGATTGTGTCGGGCAACGCCGTGCATTTCAAATTTATGCGACCAGGGTCATGGCGCTCCTTACGCAATCACGTGCGCATACACCGATCTGTCGACGTTGCCACCGGACAGGATCACCCCCACCTTTTTGCCGGACATGGCCTCACGCTCGGCAATCAGTGCCGCCAGCGCCGCGGCACCCGCCCCTTCGGCCAGGTTGTGGGTATCGGTGTAATACACGCGCATGGCCTCGGCGATCTGCGCGTCACTCACCGCTACAATCCGCGTCGCACCTTGCGAGTAGACGGCAAAGGCTTCAGGCACCGGCTTGCGTACGGCCAGTCCGTCGGCAAAGGTGTTTGCCGAGGCGGTTTCGCGCAGGGCGCCGGTGTCGAACGATAACTGCGCGGCCGCCGCCTCTGTGGAAACCACGCCCACCACCTGTGTTTTCAGGCCCAGCGCATCGCGGGCGGCGATCACGCCACAAATCCCCGATCCACAGCCAATCGGTACATAGACGGTGTCCAGGTCCGGCGCTGCGTTGAACAGCTCCAGTGCATAGGTGGCGACGCCCTTGACCAGCTCGGTGTGGAACGGCGGCACCAGGAACAGGTCGTGTACTTGCGCAAGGCGCGCCGCCTCTTCACGGGCCTCGTCGAAATCCCGGCCATACTCGACCACTTCAGCGCCAAAGCCGCGCATGGCGTTGTTCTTTTCCAGCGAGTTGCCTTGCGGCACCACGATCAACGCGCGCAAACCCACTGCGCCCGCCGCCAGCGCCAGGCTCTGGCCATGGTTGCCGCGGGTAGCGCTGACGATGCCCTTCACGCCCGGGTGCTCGCGCTTGAGCCAGTGCATGAAGGTGATACCGCCGCGCACTTTGAATGCACCGGTAGGCGTGTGATTTTCGTGCTTGACCCACACCGTGCAACCCAGGCGCCTGGCCAGCAACGGCCAGGCGTACTGGGCGGTGGCAGGCATTACCTGATAAACGTGGCGTGCGGCCTGTTCGATGTCGTCGCGAGTCAGTTTGTGCATGAGCGTCTCCCCGGGGATTTTGCCCAGTCTGGCCCCCGTGCAGTACCAGGGCTTTCAAAAAACCGACCTGACTTTTGCGCCCCCTCTTCATTACTATGGTGTTCATGAGCCATCGAAACCGCCTGCCATCCAAGCTTGTGCCCGAACCGGTCCGTCGCATCGAGGCCGGCCCCTGGGCGATAGAGTTGCTGCCCGGCCGCGCCTACGCGACCCGATATGTAGCACCACAGGCAGGCATCGGCTTTGCCTTCGACAGCCAGCGCGGCCTGCACGCGATCGGCAGCGACCGGGTCCATCCCTTCGATGCCATGCCCAACGGCCTGGCGTTTGTCCCCGCCGGCTGTGATGTGTTGTCCGAATCCGCCACAGGCGGTGAGTACCTGCGGGTGATACGCACCGACAGTGTGGCGTTGGTGGGGGATCGCGCCTTCAACAATCGCATCGATCCACAGGCCACCGCCCTCGCCTGGCGAATGCGCGCCGCGCTGTTGCACGCAGGCGTAGAGGACGATTGGGAGGCCTGGGCGCTGGCATTGTCCGAGCGCGCAACGGCTGGCGAAGCCGTGTCGACACCGCCCCATGGTTCGATAACCGGCAGCCGCATGCGCTTGCTCGACGAGTTCATCGACGCTGGCCTGGATGGCCCGCTGAGCGTTCCGGCGATGGCGGGCCTGCTTGGATTGTCCGAAGGTTATTTCATGCGGGCCTTCAAAAACGCCACCGGCAAAAGCCCCCATGGCTACCTGATCGACCGGCGCCTGGCCAAGGCCCGGGCCCTGATGCGCGACTCGACGGCGACCCTGGCGGAAATCGCCTACGCCTGCGGCTTCAATTCCCAGGCGCACATGGCGACCACCTTCAGGCAACGCCTTGGAGTGAGCCCGGCGCAGCTGCGTTCGAGGTTCGTTTAGCGCGGGCTCTGCGTGGCCCTGGCCTGGCGGCCACAGGACAATCAGTGCTTGCGTGCGGGCAGCATGCCCTTGAGCACATCATCCTTTTCAACGAAGTGATGCTTGAGGGCAACCAGCAGATGGCCGCCCACCAGGGCGCCACACACCCAGGCCGTGTAGGTATGCACCGCCTTGGCCAGATCGTACAGGCTCTCGTCGGGGGCGACGATGGGCGGCAGCATGAACAGCGACGCCACCATGATGGGTTTGTCGGCGACCGAGCTCCAGTACCAGCCGGACAACGGCAGCCCGATCAAGGCCACGGCATACAGCAGCACATGCCCGACCAGCGCGCCACGCTTCATGGTCCGGCTCATCGAGTCGGGTAGCGCCGGGGCCGGGTGACTCAAGCGCCAGGCGATACGCACGACGATGAGGAACAGCAGCGTGCTGGCCATCGACTTGTGCAAGTAGGTGAGCCCACGGTCAGCATTGAACTCGTCGCGCCAATGCGTCGCCAAAATCCCGATGATCCATGCAGCCAGCCAGATCAGGGCCATGCCCCAATGCAGCCACTTGGCTGTACCGGTGTAACTTCCTTGTTTAGTCATCCCGCTGTCCTCCTGCCATTTTTGAAGGCGGATTATCGCGACATGGCGTTATCGAAAAAACCGTGAAATGTTGCTTAAACACATCGATGTAGTCGATAGGTGCCCGCTAGTCCTCAAGGCGCCCCGTGGAGTCCCGATCGCCCTCGTAGCGTCGTTTAAAAGGAAACGCCGGCAACCACGCCTCGCGACGCACCATCCAGCTCTCGTAGGTGGGCGTCAGCTGGTCAGGGGCATCCAGGGATCCGAGGTTCACCTCGACTTCGTCTGCACTGCGCGCAAACACCGACGAACCGCAGTGCGGGCAGAAATGCCGGCCGGCATAGTCACGTGTTTCGCCTTCGACGGTCACGGCATCCTGATGAAATATCGCGGAGGCGTGAAACAGCGCGCCATGATGCTTGCGGCAATCGAGGCAGTGACAGACGCCAACCCGGAACGGGCGCCCCGATGCGACGATTCGCACCTTGCCGCACAGACAACCGCCGGTGAATCGGTCCATGCCGTGCCTCCTATTGATCATGCCGGGCGCATGACAACAACGCGCCTCAGCGCGGGAACAGTAAGGTCACTGCGGCGCGAAAGCCCCACCCTTGCGGGCCGTCTTCCGGGCTGTCGAGCCAGTAGCGCGGGCCGGCCTGCACCGTCAGCGGCTGGCCGCCGATCTTCAGCAGCTGGGTGACCGTCAGGTTGACGGGCACCGACCATTCCCGAGATTGCCAATTGTAAGTCGATTCGGTGTTGACCCCATAGGTCGTCAGGGTACTGGTGGTGTACGAGAGGAACGGCTGCAGGAAGGTCTCGTTGACCTTTTCCTTGTCGTCCGGCGGGCTGCCGTCCAGGCCCCAGATATGGTTGGCCAGAATGCCTCGGGTCCAGCCATTGGACTGCTTCAACGCCACCGCCGTCGGGCCCAGCCCCCATTGCTCGTTGCCGAGCAATTCGTCGCTGCCGGTGGGAATCAGCAACGCCGGGCCGGCGCCGAGTATCCAGCCACTCTCAGTGGGCTTGGTGGGCGAGAAGAAAAAACTCTGGGTGATATCGCCGGTGCCGGACTTGTCCGCCGCACCATCGGGGGCCAGGCCGTGCTGGTCGATGATCGGCAGAATGGTGCGGGAAATGAGATTCCAGTCCTCGTTCAGGGCGAACGGCAGCACGGGCTGGATATTGGTCACGCTGTGCATGCCCTCGCCGGTCGGCCCCATTTTCTGGTCCCAGTTGTATTGCACCGGCAGGCTGTACATCGCCGCGACCGGGTTGAGGGCCTTCTTCGCCAGTTCAGCAGAATCCTCGGCCTGAGCCAGCGGCATGAGACCCAACGCAACGACGACTGTCGACGCGGAGCCCATCCATCGTACTTTCACATCCATTCTCACTCACCTGTAGACACCAAAACCGGTGTTGCAAGGAGTTAGCGTAGGCAACTGTGATCGAAGTGCAACATGGCCCGGCCACTCGGCGGGCGTGTGTTTAACGGTTTTTGAGAGTTATTGATTCGGATTATTCCCCCGCCGCAGGCAGCATCCGGCCCGCATTGACCGGCGTGCAAGCACCTGTACCCGAATGACAACTTTAATCACTTGAGAAGCAAACACATGGGCATGTCGAATAAATGGATTGCGGGTATCGCATTGAGCTGTGTATTTCAGGTCGGCTGCGTCTCGAAAGTGGCGCAGCAAGAGCAATACTCGGGTTTCCTGGGCAACTACCAGGGCCTGGAGGAGCAAACTACGCCAAGTGAGCAGAAGGTCTTGCGCTGGGTGTCACCGGGGTTCGACCCTCGCGCGTATTCAACCGTGGTGTTCAGGCAGATGGAACTGTATCCGTCGCCGCAGCCGACCGCACGCGTCAGCCTGAAGACGCTGCAGGACCTGCAATTGATGGCCAGCAACAGCGTCAAGAGCGCCTTCGCCCATCGCTACGCGATCGTCCCTTATCCGCAGCTGGCGCCAACCGACTCACGGTCGCTGATCCTGCAAGCGGCGATCACCCACGTCAGCGCCAACAACGAAGGCATGCACTGGTATGAAGCCGTTCCCATCGGCGCCATTGTCGGGGCGACACAAGCAGCCACCGGGCATCGCGACCAGACTGCCGAGATGTACATCGAAGCCAACCTGATCGACGCGAAAACCGGTCTGCCGGTGGCCAAGGTCGTTCGCAAGGTGTTCGGCGCGACGCTCGACAATGCCCAGCAACCGGTGCTTGCCAGTGACTTCAAGGTCGCGCTCAAAGGCATGACGGACGATATGCAGGCCCTGCTCCTCAAGCGTTGATGCCCGGATAGACCCCATCGCATGCGCAACGGCGTGGGGTTTCGAACACATTTCTTCCCTGACAAACCGTCAGCCGTGCCCACGCCTGACGTGAGACCCGACGATGAAAATACTGGCCCATACCCTGGCGGTGCTGATGCTGTTGCCGAGCACCAGTGCCCTGGCGACGACGGTGGTTCCCCTCAAAGGTCAGACCTCCCAGACCAGCCAGCAGGACACCGGTACCTGCCAATCCCAGGCCAATGCACAACATCCGGTACAGAACAGCGTGCCATCCGGTGGCCGGGCAAAGGGCGCCGTCACCGGGGCCGTAGCCGGGGCGACCGCGGCAGAGGTCCGGGGCCGCCAACATGAACAGGTCTATGACCAGATCGACGACGACACCCGGCAAGACTATCGCCAGAACCAGGCACGCAGTACCGCGGCTGCCGGCGCCGTCGTCGGGGCTTCCAGGCAACGCCAGGCGCGCCGGCAGAATCTTGCTGCGAGCGAGCAAAGCGTCACCGCCAACAACTCGGTCTATAGCAGTTGCCTGCAACAACGTGGCTACGACGTTTTACCCTGATCAGCGGCGACAATGCCCCTCGACTGCCTCCCCGGGGGAACTGCAGGAGCCGGCTTGCCGGCGATGGACTCGAGTGCGCCGCGTTTATCCTGTTTACACGCGTTATCGTTAACGACCATCGCCAGCAAGCCGGCTCCTACAAGTGACCGCGTTTATCCGGTTCATACGGGTTATCGTTAACGGGTTGCACGCAAACTCGCCCGCCCGGGCTTGCAGTTTTCGGATAGCGCGGATAATCCATTGCACGCATTATTCATGCAGTCCAAATCAGGAACCATGGGTCATCCAGTAATGCTTTTCCTTTGTTTCAACCGATACCTCTGACAGGCAGGGCTGTTTTCCGCACTGCACGCTCCTGGCGCCTGGCCCCCTCTTCGTTCACCTCCCGGACCCGAATGTACCGAGCCAAATCCGGCCCCTATACTCAGGCCAGTACCGCCTGAACGGAAGATTTCTATGAGCTACACCTTCAAGTTGAAAAATGGCGCCGTGGCGGTGTTCGACCCGGACAGCGCCATGCTGACCATTACAACACCCCATGGAGATGTACAGAATTCCACGCTGGGCAGGGCTGAATCGCGACTGTTGGACCTGTTGCTCAAGGAGCCGGGAACCACTAAAAGCCGCGATGAAATCATCGACTACACCTGGAATGACCGCGTGGTTGCTTCCGGCAGTTTGAATCAAACCGTATTCTCGTTACGCAACATCCTCAATGACAGTCGCGATCACGAGATTCTGATGACTGTTCCGCGAAGAGGCTATTGCTTCAACCGCCATGCAGTAGTCGATGCGGCAGATAGACCGGCACCTTCAGAGGAAACTGCGCAGCCATCGGCGGCCATTCCCGAACAACTGGCGCCGACTGTTGGCGATGAGTCGCCAGCACCCTGCAGCACAACTGAAAAGTCCACCCGCATGACCAAAGCTCAACGGGTCGCCTATATCGTTACGCTGGCAGTCGCGGCTTTTACTGTTTTCCAATCCGGCCTCGACGCGCCAAAAGTTGAAATTTCCAGCATCGACAAGAATGGATTGGTCATTCATGCCGTCGGCAATGATATTGCCGAGGCACAAGCGTTGATGAACCTGTCGGCAAAACAATCCGAACAGTTGCCGCCAGACCTGAAAGGCCAGGTCTGGATCAACCTGTATAAAGCCAGCTATTCCGTTTCGTGCATCCGTCCGGACCTGAGCACTGCAAATCTACAGCTCAACAGCAGCGAAAGAGACCTTGCCTTGATGATTCGCCAATGCCTGGAAGTCACCCTATGAAGTTTGGAATTCCACAGGTCGTTCACTGGCCGATCATCGCCTTGATCAATGCGCTGTGCATTTTCTCCTTTGTTTACTCTCCTTCGCACTATATGGAAAACACCAGCTATCAGACAAAAACCCGACAGTGGCTGGAAGACCTCAATCAACTCAACACCGAAGAGTATTTGACTATCGGGCACGGCCGACTCACCGGGACCACGCTGGAAAGCCTGAACGAGAAGATCCGCAATGCCACCATCACGGCGAATATCATCGCGGAAAGCAAAACCCACGTTCAGATCAAGGTCAGCAACGTAAAGCTCAGCCAGGACAAAGAACTGTTTGCCATTGAAAAGACCCCTGACCTGTTCTTCAGGCGCCAATATGTCTTGCAAGAAGGCGCCATCCTCAACTACGAATTGATCCCGACCCAGAGTAAAGACGCCGTGTGTTTTTACGTACATGAACTGGGCCGCTTGCGCTGCATGAACCATTGATTGACTTGCCACCCGTTCGGCAGAGGCAGAAATAACGGTTATTGATTTGAATCAGATGGTGCCCCGGCAAAAAATCCCCCGCCAATAATAGCCGGAATCGAGCCTGCTTGATTCTGCCCGGGACAATGCCCTGCACAGGGGATTCAAGTGAACACAAACAATAAACCGAACACTTTCAGATTGCTGATGGCTTTATTCCTGCTCGCCCTGCCAGCTTATTCGTTAGCGTACGACGAGCGCAGCGTCGAAAGCACGACCATTGAATATTATGAAATCCAGACAAACCCGGATGACACGCAAAAACTGTCGCATCTGAAAATTCATAGCGAAAATGAGTATCACACCGACGAACAGGAGCCTGATTTCCCGCCCCCTGCCCCGGCACAAGGTGACTCCGGCAGCCGTTACACCAGCTCGCTCATCGTGCTTTGAGGCCCGACAAATATGAATTTTTGACTTCGGCAGGCGCAACCGCGCAGAGATTATTTGCAGACCAACCCGTGGCAGGAATACAGCTGATACCAGGACCTGCCCGAATAAACTGCAAGTAAGGAAGTCGCCCTGATGCTACTGAAAAACTTCGTCACCGTGTCGTTCGGTTTATTGCTTTCGCTCAAGGCCATGGCCGACGAGAAGGGAATCTACAGTGCAAAATTGAGTAGTGTCGAAACCAACAAGAAGGCCCCGGGTTCTGTGAAAAACGGCTATCAGGTAAAAACCGGTTATCGTATTGACGATTTTCATTCCTTTACCATTGCCGCCATAGACCCGATGAAACCCCAGTCGAAAATCTTCAGTTCGAAGATTGACCAGCGCAACGTACAGCAACTGAACGACTCGTCACCGGACAGCAAATACGCATTTTCGGCGGAGCTGGAACTAATCCGCGGACTCTGACAACCCTCTCGACGCGGACAGTCATTACTTGACTCCCATCCTTTAACAGCTGAGTTTTCAATTCCATGAGTATCGCACCGCCCGATGAAATCTTTCATTTGTCCACTGCCGTGCCAAGCCTATTGAATCGAACAATAGGCAAATGGGAAATGAGCCTGATCCCGACCGAACATGAGGCGCGCATTCGGCAACACAAGCTGTTTCACAGCCCGGAACTCCAGTGCAGCCGTCTTGAGTTCGACTCGTCCGTCACCCTGGTCAGTTCGGTCCCTGCAGGTTTCGTGACATTCGCCATCTCGCAGGCGCCGATTGGTCGCCCGGTGGTAAACAATCACAAACTGCAGCCCAACGAAATCATGGTACTGCTCAGCGATGAACAGGTGCATTACACCTGCGAGCCGAATGAAACAGTCTTCAGCATTACCACGACACTCGAGTTGTATGAGCAGTGCCGCCAACGTCACCCTGTCGTGGATGTACTTGCCAACAGGACACAACACAGCTTCCAGGCTGAAAACTTCCAGCTCGTACAGTCAGCCATT
Source organism: Pseudomonas sp. S2_H10 (assembly GCF_054668285.1). NCBI lineage: Bacteria > Pseudomonadati > Pseudomonadota > Gammaproteobacteria > Pseudomonadales > Pseudomonadaceae > Pseudomonas > Pseudomonas sp. S2_H10. The sequence goes on along the minus strand of NZ_CP162754.1, from coordinate 115,655 downwards.
CAAGCCATCAGCGCTTCCTGCGTCGAAGTCAACGACTGTGCGTCCGCGGTACTTGTCTCTCTGCTGCAGTCGTTGACACCCGCTGGCAGCTGCAACCGGAAAGTCCCGACAAGAAGAAAGGTGGCGATACAGGCTATCGAGTACATTCACGAAAACACGAAAAAAACACTCAATATAAAGTCACTCGTCAGGCAGCTTGAAACCACCACTCGCACCCTGCACTTCGGCTTTATTGAAACCTTCGGAATGTCGCCGATCGCCTATATCAGAAACTTGCGACTGGCCAGTGCCCGTCGCGATCTGATCAACAACACGTGGCCCACCGTGACAGAAACCGCGATGTTCTGGAATTTTCACCATCTGGGGCGGTTTTCCAGGGCGTATCAGATTGCTTATGGAGAGACACCGTCAGAAACGGCAAGGCGTAACTCGGTCAAGCCCCGCAAATGATGATTAATGATTTTCGTTGATCAACGACAGCCCCCGACAATTGCTTGTTTTCCCACCCAAGGAGATAAGCATGCACCTTCGTATAAACACACTGCCGCTCAAGCAGAAGATCATCCTGTGCATGACCGCCTATGTCAGCGGCATTCTGTTGGCATGGGTCATTGACTGGTACTGAAGACGTTCAACCGCAGCAGCAAGGTGCACAGTGAAATAACGATACTCGGGGTCTTTCGATGGTTGCCGTCTATAAAGCGTTATCTGCCAGGCACGCAATCGCTGTATGCCTGATTGCCGCAGCGGGCTGGGCCGCATGGTGGTGTGCTGGCGCAATGGCTGAGTCGTTCATTGCACGCAAGTTGAACAATGTTTATACCGATCTGCGTGTGGCCCGAGTGGAGCCCAATGCGCAGATCGACAAGGCGCTGGAAAACCTCGGCGAGCTGGATCGCTCAGGTCAGGAATGCTCCGAGGAGCAATATTGGCGACTGGCCGAGCTGGTCAAAAACCTGCGGTTTGTTGATCAGGCGGCAATCCAGTTGCCCAATGGCAAGATCTGTTCCTCCTACGGACAAGAGCTCCCGTCGATACCGGCCGCGGACGAGAAGCGCAAGTTTTCCATTGGCAAGCGAACCTATTGGATCGATACCGGCCACGCCGTTTCTGCGGACGCCGACTTTATCATCGTGTCGGAACAGTCAACCTACGTATGGGCAAACAAGAAGGTCCTGCTCGACAACCTGAAGTTTCCCCAGGACCTGCAACTGGACCTCATCGGCCCCGGCGGCGCCATCCCCATTGCCTCTACTGGCGCCAGCCCCCTGAAGATGCTGAAGCCGTTCCATCTTGAAGATCTGGTCATTTCAGCAGACAAGGTTTTCATCGGTTTCCCGGGTAACCGCAATGAACTGATCGCGGTCATTTCGCTTCCGCTGAGCGAGCTGACAGGTCTCAGATTCAAATTATTCATCGGCCTTGCGTGCGTGTTCGCAGTACTGCTCTTGCTCGCAAGCTGTACTCAGCGGCATTACACCTCGACAGCCGTACGCCTTCGTCATGCCATAAAAGCCAACGTGCTGGGTGTTCACTATCAGCCTATCGTCAATTTGAACACGGGTTATCTGGAAGGCGCCGAAGCACTTTCCCACTGGGACCACAACGGCACCCCGGTGCCGGCGGACGTGTTCATTGCGCTGGCGGAGAAGTCCGACCTGATCTGCAAGCTGACGCACTCGGTGATTCGCCAGGTGGCGGAGGACTACAGCACTTACCTGTGGGCCTGCAAGGACTTCTACATTACGGTCAATCTGTCCGCCCGGGATATTCAGGACCCGACCTTCCCTGACTTCGTCGCCGGCCTGCTCGCCACTTATCGCATGCCTGCGCGCGCCATGACCTTTGAAATCACCGAAAGAACCTTGCTCGATCAGCAGTCCGCCGCCATGCAATTGCGCAGGCTGCGTGCCAGCGGTCATCGCATAGCCGTGGACGACTTCGGCATCGGCTATTGCAACCTGTCGCTGCTGGACTCGGTGCCGTTCGACATTCTGAAAATAGATCGCTCATTCATCGCAGACGACAAGATCGCTGCCACGGATGCCTTGTGGCGCCACATTGCCCGGTTGGCCAGGTCGCTAAGGCTCAAGGTCGTGGCCGAGGGAGTCGAGCATCCGGAGCAATTGCCGCATCTGGTGTCGGAGGGCGTCGTATTGGCCCAGGGCTGGTTGTTCTGCAAGGCCCTGCCGGTGCAGGCGTTGGCCAGACGCTACTTTCAATGCCCGGCCAACATCCCGCCTGGCGCCGCAAAAATATCAATCAATGACTTCTATTAGCCCCCCGAGGTCCCTCAAATGCTCGCCGAACCCTAACACCTGACAAACCTGTACAAGGACTCCACCACACATGCTACTTCGAAACCTTGGCTTCGCTTCATTGCTATCGCTGCTGTCTTTTCAGGCGCTCGCCGATGACAAAGGTTTATATCTTGGGGCCGGCGTCAGCAACATCCAGGCAGACGAGTCCAGGCTGGACGACGATGACACCAGCTACAAGGTCTATGCAGGGTATCGCGTCAACAGCTACCTGGCCTTCGAGGGTGCCTACGTCGATCTCGGTCAATTCAAGGACAAGAATGTCGATTTCGACGGCAAGTCGGCCCAGGCTGCCGCTCATGTCGGCTTTCCCCTGGGTGACCGGTTGCGGCTATTCGGCAGTGTCGGCGCACACGCCTGGGACGCCGACGGCAATGCGACCGACGACGATACCGGGGTTGACCTGACCTACGGCGTCGGCGTGGAGCTCGATGTCTTTCGCAACATCGGCGTGCGCGCGGAATACGAAGTCCTTGAGGTTGGCGAGATCAACCTGAACCAGACGACCGCATCGGCCTATATGCTCTTCTAATACCGCTACAACCGAGCGGCCTTGCCGGTCGCTCAACGCACCCTGCGCAACATCCCCCCGCCCTGCCTGCCCCCGCGCGATTCCAAAAAGCCACCAACACCAAATTCCCGGAGCCCTTCCCGGGAATTTCAAAAGCTTCGCTAACACACTGGAAAAGCTACAGAAACATCCTACGCTCACTCTGTCCAGTAGTGGGCTTGGTATCAATGGATTGGTTAACCGCGTAGTCAGAGGGCCTCACTATGCAAGGGTCAGGGCGTTCATTTTTCGGTTCTCATTTGCGTCCACAGCGCCAGGCGCTGGCGCTGGAACCGCGGATTCTTTTCGACGGGGCGGCCGCTTCGGCCGCGGCCGATCAGCACCACAGCGACCCGACTGCCACGCCGGCAGCGGCCGACGCCGCGGTTCCTCATGCCACCGCCACTGAAGGTCGTGCCGCCACCGAGCAGGCCCCATCGGCGGCGCGCAGCCTGCTGGTGCTGGACAGTCGTATCGAAAATCGCGATCAACTGCTGGCCCAATTGCCCGGCAACGTCACCGCCATTGTGGTCAACGCCGGTGAAGATGGCCTGGCGGCGATTTCCGCGGCACTGGCGCAGCTGGGCAAAGTCGATTCGATCCAGGTCATGTCCCACGGTGCCGCCGGGCAATTCACCCTCGGCAACCGCACCATAACCGCAGACAACGTCGACCAGCTCGGGCAGACCCTCGGACAATGGCGCAGCAACCTGACCCAGGGTGCGGACATCCAGCTCTATGGTTGCGACATTGGTGCCGGGGCGGCGGGCAAGACCCTGGTCACCGAACTGGCGCGGTGGACCGGCGCCGATGTGGCCGCCTCCAGCAATGACACCGGCAGCACCAAAGCCGGTGGCGACTGGGCGCTGGAAACCCGGGTCGGCGACATCGACAAGAGCATCGCGATCAGCAGCGCCGCCATGGCCGGTTTCGACGGCTTGCTCGCCGATGCCGCACCGACCGCCAGCTTGCCCACCGCTGGCAGCGATGTTTTGTTGGGCGACAACTTCTCGTTCACCGTGAACTTCAGTAACCCGTCCACACAAGCCGGCTTTGCCCCCTTCATCAACCTGGCGCTGCCGACCACCGGACGGGACGGCAATGACGGCGTGAACTTCATTTCCGCCAGCTACCTGGGCCAGAACCTGATCACCCACTCGGTGACATTCGACGCCAACGGCAACGCCACTCACCCATTGGCCAAGGACGCCAACGGCAATTTCCTGATCGTCAACGCATCGACCTACGGGATGCGCGCCGGCGACACGCTGGTGGTCATCGAGCTGCCGTTTGCCAGCGTCACCAACGGGCAACCCGTCATCCCGGTACAGATCAACGCGAGCCTGAGCAACCTGGCCGACACCAGTTTTTCCAATGGCACCCCGGACCTGACCATCCGCACCAGCGGCGGCTTCCAGTTCGGCAACGACGCCCTGGACAACCCGACCAACGACCCGAGCCTGATCCAGGCCGGCACGGCCGCGTTTGTGGTGCATCCGACCGTCATCACCTTCGATGAAGTCCTCAACACCCCCGAGGGTGAAACCGCCACCGGCCCGAACTATGGTCGGACTTTGACCCTGTCCGTGACCCCGGCCCCGGGCCAGACGCTGTCCAACGTCGTGGTGACCCAGCCATTGCCGGACAATGTCCAGGTCACCGCCATTACCCCGGGCCCCGGCGGACGCGTAACGTCCATCACCCTGCACGATGGCACGGTGGTCACCAACGCCGCACAAATCGCCGTGCTGATCGCCGCCAACGACGTATTCATCGACTCGTTCTCCGTGACCTATGCCAGCCTGACGGGCAAGACCGATACCGTGGTCGCGTTCTATGTGCCCGAGGTCGATGCCAACGGCCTGCCGATCATCAACCCGGTCACCGGCGACGATGTAACCATCACCCTTGGCGCCCCCAGTGCTTCCGGGCAATGGGTACCGCTTGACCCTCGGGACGTCACCGCACCGAACACGACCATCGACTTCAGCGGCACCGGGCTGCCCACGGATTTCATCGCCAAATCGATCACCCTGCTCAAGACCGTGGCCGTGCAGACCGATATCGGCCATACCGGCATTACCCCCGGCGATACCTTGCAGTACAGCCTGAACCTGGCCGTTTCCGACTACTTCGCCTTCGGCAAGGACATTTTCAACGGCGGTCAGCTGATCATTCGCGATCAGCTCAGCGATGGCCAGACGCTGACCGGCACGCCGACCCTGACCGTCACCATCAACGGCGTCCAGCAGTCCATTACCCTGGTGACCACCGTCGTCAACAACGCCGACGGCAGCACGTCGATGGCGTTCGACATTGCCCAGTCGTTGCGCGATTCGTTTGCCTTGCGTGGCTGGCTCAATGGCGACCTGGCGTTTGACGATCAACTGCAGGGCGCGATGCTGGCGGTGCTCAGCTATTCGGCCATCGTCGGCCAGACCTACAAGCCGCCTTCAGGCAACCCGCAGCCGGAAATCAATGAAGGCGATGAACTGGGCAACAGTGCGGTGGTCGATGGCACCCTGCTGCAAGACCCGCTCAACCTCACCGGCCAGAGCGAAACCGATAATTCCGCCACCACCAGCGTGATCCCGACCAGCGTCGTCGATATCAGCGTGGTCGAGGTCAATAACGGCACCCCGCCAACCAGCGGTGAACTGCGCCCTGGCGATGAAGTGACGTTCCAGCTCAGTTACGACCTGGTCACCGGTGATTACGAACAGTTCAAGCTCACGGCGTATCTGCCGTTGCCATTGTTCAACGTGGGCGGCGTGACCTGGGCCACGGGCAGCGATGTCGGCCAATGGCAGCTCGGCCCCGGCAACACCAATGCCGGCGGCGTGATCAGCGTCACCAGCGCCGACGGCAATTCGGTGGTCTTCGATTTCGGCAGCTTCGCCACGGCCGACACCACCGGCAGCCGCATCGTCATCCGCTTCACCGTGCGCGTGGGCGACCAGCCGTTTGCCGACCAGCGCTCGCTGGACGTACTGGCGCAATAGAGCCAGCAAACCACCCTCACCGACCGTACGCTGATTTCCTCCGACGTCGCGGTGATTGTGTCCGTGGCCGAGCCGGTGCTGAACATCAAGCACGGCGTGGTCTCCGGCACCAACGGCACCGTCAGCAACACGACCGGCAGCTGGAACCCGCCGGGCAGCACCGGTGTGCCCTTCAATGGCAGCGTCACCAGCCTGGCGGCTGTGGACGGCAACATCACCAACATCGACGGCGGCGATCGCCTGCGTTTGGTCACCGCGATCGAAAACAGCGGCGGTGGCGGCGCCTTCGATGTCAGCACCAGCATCACCCTGCCGACCGGCCTGAGCTTCGTCGGCGGCAGCCTGGCGGCAGCGAACCTGCAGATTTATCGCGGTGACGGCACGCTGCTGGTGTTGGGCACCGACTACAGCGTGAGCGGCAACCAGATCACCTTCCTCGATGCCGGCGGCCAGGCCACGCTTCTGGCCGGACGCAGCGGCACCGCCGCCGACACCAGCGGCGCCAATCTGGTGGTGATCAGCTACGACGTGGCGGTCAGCAACTCCATCGAGGCCAGCCGCACCCTGCAGTCCACCGCGACCCTGAGCAATTACGCCAGCGTCGATGGCGGCACCGATTTCACCCCAAGCGACCTCAGCGACCTTGCCAACCAGCAGATCGCCGCGCCGGCCATTCGCAAAGTGTTTGCCGACGGCACGCTCGACAATGGCGACTCCAGTGCCGGGCACACCACCGGCAGCGACCTGGTGATCGGCGAAAGCATGCGCTACGACATCGTCATCACCCTGCCCGAAGGCAGCACGCAAAACCTGCGCATCGACGACCTGATCCCGGCGGGCATGCGCCTGGACACCACCTTCAACGGCGGCCTGGGCTACCAGATCATCACCACCCGCACCGGCAGCGGCGCCCTCGGTGCGGACTTCGCCGGCAGTGTGCTGGTCAGTGGGTTCGCCGGACAGGGCGGCACCCAGGGTGGCGATGGCGTGGATGCGCGCTGGACCTTCAGTGTGTCCAGCGCCTCGGCCGACAACCAGACCGGCAACAACACCTTCGTGATTCGCGTGCAATTGGTGGCCAGCAACGTCATCGGCAACCAGGCGAACGTTTCCCGGCAAAACAACGCGCAACTGGTCTACAGCGATCCGGACAGCAGCACCGCCAACGGCAATGTCGCGGTGGATCGCACTGTCGCGCTCACCGGTGGCCGGCCTTCGGTGATCGTGCGCGAGCCCACCCTTCAGATCAATCAGGCGCTGACCTCGACCACCGGCAACGGCGGTTATGACCAGGGCGACACCGTCAGCTTCACGATCACCATCAGCAACGGCAGCGCTGCCAGCGACTTCAATGCCTTCGACATCAGCTTTCTCGATAACCTGCCGACCCAACTCAGCAACCTGACGTTGGTGGGCGTGCTGTACCAGAACGGCGCCACCAACAATGGCGGCGTGGGGTTCGAGATCGTCGGCGGTCAGTTGCGCACCGCCAACGGCGCCAATATCGACATCACCAAGGGTGGCAGCATCGTCTTGCAGGTGACCGGCGTGGTCAATTCCACGGCAGCGGCAGCCTCCAACTTCGCCAACGTGGCAACCGTGCAATGGACCAGCCTGGACGGCACGCAAGGCGGCGAACGCACCGGGGTCGATGGCCTGATCAACGGCGGCACGCTCAACGACTACCGCAATGCTTCGACCCTGATCGTGCCCGTGGCACAGTCCATCGAGATCTCCCGGGTCGGCGGTTTGCCGGACACGGCGGCACCGTCCCCGACCACGGCCGCCCAGGAACAGGTGACCATCGGCGAAGTGATTCGCTATCGGGTGGTGGTACTGGTCCCCGAGGGCAACAACCCCAATTATCAGATTCAGATCACCCTGGCCAACGGCCTGCAGTTCATTTCACCCGACGCCCTGGTGAATGCGTTGCGCATCGCGTTCATTTCCAATGGCGGGCTGAGCAGTGACGCCAACCTGATCGTCGGCGGCACGCTCGACGTCAATGGCAACGAGAACAGTCCCCAGGCCTTGCCGATCACGCCCGACCTGTCGGGGCTGGCGCCCAATGGCGTGTTCGACCCGAGCCGCCTGACCGTGGTGACCAATCCCGACGGCAGCCAGGTCGTGACCTTCAACCTCGGCAACGTGGTCAACAGCGCCGACGACGACGATCTGGAAGGCATCGCCATCGAGTTCAACGTACGGGTCAGCAACACCGCCAGCAACATCAGCGGCGCGCAACTGGCTGTCTCGGCCCATGAGATCGTCAATGGCGCGGGCCGAGCCAACAGCGACACGGTTTTCGAACGCATCGTCGAACCAAGCTTCAGTGGCCTGGACAAACAGATCGTCACGTTCAACCCCAACCCGAGCGGCACCACCGGCAGCGCCACGGTGCAACTGAGCTTCACTCAGAACGGCGGCCTGCCGGCATTCGATACGCGAGTCAGCGACAGCTTTGCCGGAGGCAGCAACTACACCCTGCTCAGCGTCAGCATCAACGGCACCACCTTCGGCCCCGGCAACCTGCCGGCGGGCGTGAGCTTCAGCACCACCGGCGGCTTGAGTGTCGATTTCGACCAACTGGACGTGGGCGCACAGATTCAGGTGCGCTATCAGGTCACGTTGCCCAACGCCTCGATAGTCGCCAGCAGCAACGCCACCCTGACCTGGAGCAGCCTGCCCGAAGACTTCACCAATTGGGGCGGCAACTTTGTCGGCATCGACGGCAGCGTGAACGGAGAGCGCACCGGCAGCACCGTAGGCCCGAACCAGTACATCCTGCGCGACAACGCCGGGCTCGGCGTCATCACCGGCACCCTGTGGAACGACACCGCGTCGCCGACCGCCAGCGCCACGCCCGACGGCGCCGGCCTGGCCGGGCAGACCGTCACCCTGACCTGGGCCGGCGTCGACGGCCAGCTGGGTACTACAGCCGACAACCTGACATTCACCACCGTCACCGACGCCAACGGCCAGTACCGTTTCGGTGTGCTGCCGCTGGGCGTGTTCCGCATCGATGTGCCGGCCGGGCTGGTCAGCTACCCGCAGCCGCTGGGCGATTTGCGCGTGCGGGTCGACACCGATGCCGGAACGCTCGGGCAGATCACCATCACCCTGGGCGATGCCGCCACGCAAGCGGCCAATGCCGGTTATGTCGAACAGAACGATGCACCGGTCAACACCCTGCCCGGCACCCAGAACGCTCAGGAAGATGTGCCGCTGAGCATTGGTGGTATCAGCGTCGCCGACGTCGACGCCAACCGCGACCCGAATGCCGCCGACCGCAACCTGAGCGTGATCCTGAGTGTGCTCAACGGCACCTTGTCCCTCGGTGCAACCGTCCCCGGCGTAACCGTAACCGGGACCAATACCACCACACTGACCCTGACCGGCACCCTGGCCAACCTCAACACGGCGCTGGCCAGCCTGCGTTACCTGGGCAACCTGGACTTCAATGGCACCGATACCCTGACCGTGGTCAGCAATGACCAGGGCAACTATGGCGATGCCAACGGCGATGGTTTGCCCGGCGGAGCAGGCGATGCCCTGAGCGACACCGACACCCTGCAAATCATCCTCGCCCCGGTCAATGACCCGCCGGTGGCGGTCGATGACAGCGCCATCGCCGTTGAAGCGGGCGGTACCAACAACTCGGTCATCGGGGTCGACCCTCGGGGCAATCTGCTGGTCAACGACACCGATGTCGATATCGACACCAATGCCGACCGCTTGAGCGTGCAGTCGGTCGGCCCCGGCGCCGGCATCCAGACCCCGGTGGTCGGCGTGGTGGTGATCAACGGCCAATTCGGCCAGTTGCTGGTCGGCAGCAATGGCTCCTACGAATACGTCGTCGATAACGACAACGCCGCCGTACAGGCCCTGCGCCTGTCCGGCCAGACCCTGACCGATCGCTTCGACTACGTTGCCGGGGACCTCGCCGGGGCGACCGCTACAGCCACGTTGACCGTGACCATCCAGGGCGCCAACGACACGCCGGCGGGCGTGAATGACAATGGCGTTGCCGTCGAAGCCGGAGGCGTGGCCAACGGCACCCCGGGCAGCGATGCAGTCGGCAATGTGCTGACCAACGACACCGATGTGGACAGCGCGGCCAATGGCGAAACCAGGACCGTGACGGGCATCCGTCCGATCCCGGAGGTGGTGCCGGGCGCTTTCACGCCGGTTGCCGCCGCCACCAGCGTGGCCGGTCTGTATGGCACCCTGACCATCAACCCCGATGGCAGTTATCGTTACGTGGTCGATAACAACAACATCCGCGTCCAGCGCCTGAGCGCCGGTGAACAACTGCTTGAATTCTTCAGCTACCGGCTCACCGATACCGGCGGCCTCGACGACGTGGCGCAGTTGCGCATCGTGGTGCAGGGGGCCAATGACAATCCGGTCGCCAGCGATGACCAGGCCGAGGCACAGGCGGCCTCCTCCAACGTCAATTCCAGCGAAAGCAACCCGAGCGGCAACGTTGTCCAATTCCCGAGTCGCCCGGGGCTTGTCGATAACGGCGTCGATCGTGACGTCGACGCCGTCGACCAGCCCAGCAGCCAGTTGCTGGTCAACGGCGTGATCAATAAAAGCGAGGCCACCTACAACCCGGCCATCGATGTCCTGAGTGGCGTCGCCACCGGCACCACCTCGGCCGACGGTACGGTGGTGACCGGCCTGTTCGGCACCTTGCGCATCGGCGCCGACGGCTCGTACTTCTACGATGTCGACAGTACCAACGCCGCCGTCCAGGCGCTCGCGGCAGGCCAGACCCTGACCGAGTTCTTCACCTACCGGATCACCGACACCAACGGGCTGACCGATACCGCGCAACTGGTCATCACCGTGCACGGCATCAACGATCCACCCGTGGCGCAAAACGTGATTGCCATTGCCACCGAACAGGGTGGCGTGGCCAACGGCACCGCGGGCTTTGATCCTTCCGGCGACGCCACGGCCAATGACTTCGACCCCGATGGCGACCCGTTGACCGTGACCCTGATCAAGGCCGGCGCCGAAGGCGGCACAGGCACGCCCATCGCAGTCAATGCCGGCGGCACGGTGGTTGTCGGCCTGTACGGTACGCTGACGATTTTCCCGGACGGCAGCTACAGCTACGCGCTGGACAATAACAATGCGGATGTCCAGGCGTTGCGCCGTGGCGTCGATTTGTTGCTGGAGCGCTTCACCTACACCGAAAGCGACAACACCGGCCCGACGCCGGAAACCGACTCGGCGGAAATCATCGTGTTGATCCGCGGCCAGAACGACAACCCGGTCGCCGCCGACGACACCTCCATCGCCATTGAATCCGGCGGCACCAACAACAATCAGCCCGGCCTGGACCCTATTGGCAATGTGCTGGACAACGACACCGACGTCGACGGCGGCGAGGTGCCCGCCGACCTGCCCGACCACGACTACGGCGAGACCCGCGCGGTGTCTTCGCTGCGCACCGGCAACGAAGCCGCCACCGGCACGGCCGGCACCCTGGGCAGCGAGCTGCGCGGCACCTATGGCTGGCTGACCCTGAATGCCGATGGCAGCTACAGCTACCGCCTCGACAACAACATGGCCGAAGTCCAGGCGTTGCGGTTCGGCGAACGCCTGGTGGATGCCTTCAGCTACACGGTGATCGATGCCGCGGGCACCGAAGATCGCGCCACCTTGAACATCGACATTCGCGGCCGCGATGACACGCCGATCCCGCGCAACGACATCAGCATCGCCTTCGAGGCCGGCGGCCTGAACAACGGCACCGCAGGGACCAACCCTTTCGGCAACGTATTGCTCAACGACACCGACGTCGACGGCAATACCGAACGGCTCAGCGTGACGGGATACAACGAAGGGACCTCGGTCGGCGTGCTCGGCAGTGGTCTGGTCGGCCAGTTCGGCACCCTGACGTTGAACGCCGACGGGACCTTCAGTTATCTGGTCGACAACGACAACCTGCGGGTCCAGGCCCTGCGCACGCCTTTTGACGTGCTGACGGAAACCTTCACTTATCAGGTTCGCGATCTCTTTGGTGCCAGCAACACCGCCACCCTGACCATCATCATCCGCGGCGCCAACGACAATCCGCGGGCGGCGGACGACAGCACGGTGGCCGTCGAGGCCGGCGGCACCGCCAATGCCACGCCGGGGCTGAACCCTTCCGGCAACGTGCTGGGCAATGACCGCGATGTCGACGCCAACGACAGCAAGACCGTCACCGATGTCCGCGGTGGCGACAAAGCGGCCGCAGGCACGTTCACCACGGTCGGCACCACGCAAACCCTCAATGGCCTGTACGGCACCCTGACCATCAACGCCGATGGCACCTACAGCTATGTGATCAACAACAACCTGGCCGCTGTCCAGGCGTTGAAAGTCGGCGATTCGCTGGTGGAAACCTTCACCTACCGCATGCGCGACACCGCCGGCGCCACCGATGTCGCCCAACTGGACATCCGCATCGACGGCGCCTGGGATGCCCCCGTGGCGGCCAACGACGTGGCCCTCGCGGTCGCCGATGACGGCAAGGGCAACAGCGTCAATCCGTCCGGCAACGTGTTGCCCAACGACACCGATGTCGATCAGGGCGACAGCCTGCACATCACAGGTATCCGCTTCGGCACCGAAGCGGCGGGCGGCACCCTGGACGCCGTCGATCCAGGCACCGACAACACCAACGGCACCTTGATCAACGGACTCTACGGGCAACTGATCATCGGGGCCGACGGCAACTACACCTACGTCGTCGACTCCAGCAACCCGACGGTGCTGGCGCTGGGGCCGCTGCAATTTCTCAATGAACGCTTCACCTATCAGGTCACCGACCTTGGCGGGCAAAACGATCTGGCGGAGATTCACATCATCATCCGCGGGCGCAACTCGGCGCCGGTGGCAGGTGGCGATGCGTCGACGGCCGTGGAAGCTGGCGGGCTCAACAACAACCAGAGCGGCATCGACCCCTCGGGCAATGTGCTGGGCAACGACACCGATGCCGAAGGCGACGCCCTTAACGTGTCGGCGATTCGAACCGGCGGGCTTGCCGATACCGGCACAGGCGGCGCCGTGGGCACTGTGCTGCGCGGGCTTTACGGTGACCTGCTGATCAATGCCGACGGCAGCTACACCTACACCGTCGACAACAGCCTCGCGGTGGTCCAGGCCCTGCGTCAAAGCGGCCAGACACTGACGGACGTCTTCAGCTACACCCTGTCCGATGTCTTCGGTGCCAGCAGCCAGGCCGAGTTGCGCATCACCGTCGATGGCCGCAATGACACGCCGATTGCCCGGGACGATAACTCTGTCGCCATCGAAGCGGGCGGCGTGGCCAATGGCACGCCAGGCAGCAACGGCACGGGCAACGTGCTGGCCAACGACAGCGATGTCGATGGCGTGGCCAATGGCGAAAGCAAACTGGTGCTGAGCGTCACCGGCGAAAACGGCCAGTCCGCCGGCGCGGGGCAAGTGCTGAGCGGACGCTACGGGCAACTGATCATCAACGCGGACGGCAGCTACACCTACCTGATCGACAACAACAACCCGGTGGTGCAGGCTCTGCGCACGGCGGGCGAAACCCTCAGCGAAACCTTCACCTACCGCATGACCGACACCGCCGGGGTCACCTCGGATGCACGCCTGACCGTGGTCATCCAGGGTGCCGACGACAACCCGGTGGCGCAAAACGACAGCGCCACCGCCAGCGACCAGACACCGGCGCCACAAGCCACAGGCAATGTATTGCCCAACGACAGCGACGTCGATGGCAACGATCAACTGCAAGTGGTCGGGGTACGCACGGGGGCCGAAAGCGGCACAGGCACGACGGGCGTGATCGGCCAACCGATCCTCGGCCTCTACGGCACCCTGGTACTCAACGCCGATGGCAGCTGGACCTACACCATCGACCAGAGCAATCCCCAAGTGCTGGCAGCCGCCGGCCTGGGCCTGGTGCTCCAGGACGTCTTTACCTACACCGTCAATGATCTTGCCGGGGCCAGCGACCAGGCGGAACTGGTGATCACCCTGGACATTGCCACGCCGTTCATTCCGGCACCCCAGGGCAACTTCTTCGACCGCGACCTCACCCGGCCGGACGGCAGCCTGCTGATCCCCGATCCGTTACCGGCGATCTTTGTCACGCCGGTGGTCGAGCGTAACGCCCGGTTGAATGAGCTCTCGACCTGGAATGCCGATGGCAGCAACCTGCGCATCAGCTCCAGCGGCGAGTTCACCAGCGATTCGCTGGGCAATGGCCTGGGGTTGGTGCCCGGACAATTCGTCGCCGATGCCGTGCGTGACAGCCGGATTGAAAGTGAACTGGAAATGGCCTGGATTCTTGGCCGGCATGGCCGCGTCGGCCTGAGTGCCGACGGGTTGTTGAGTGACCCGTCGCTGTTCGCCATCGATGCCGCCGAGTTGACCCACGGACAGGCACAGGTGGAAAAACCGGAAAAAGCCCAGGAGCAACGCCCGGCGCGGGGATTCAGCGCACAGGTACGCCATGCCGCGCAACGCCTGCACCCGGCGAATCGGGGTAACTGAAGTGACCCAACAGAATAAATTCGAAGAGCACAAAGGATTGAACATGCCGAAAAATGCGACGAGGTTCATCAGTTCCGCCCTCGCTTCTGCGCTGCTGCTCAGTGCCTGTTCGTCACTGGAGCCCAAGCCCTCCACCGACGAAGAGAACCGTCAGCGTATCCTCGCCGATCAATCACGCATGTATTCCGGCCAGGAACCGGTCACAGCGCCCATCACCTTTTACGAAGCGGCCGCGCGGGCGCTGAAGTACAACCTGGACTACCGCCTCAAGCTCATGGAGAGCGCCCTGGCCTCGGACCTGCGCGATGTGTCCAGCCATGAGATGTTGCCCAAACTGGTGGCATCGGCCGGGTATGCCGGGCGCAACAACGATTCCGGCGGCACCTCCATCGGCATCGAAGACCGCCAGGTCAGCTTGCGGCCGTCGACCTCCGAAGAGCGCTATCGCGAGCTCTATGGCCTGGGCCTGAGCTGGAGCCTGCTGGATTTCGGCGTGGCCTATTACCGCACCCAGCAAAAAGCCGATCAGATCCTCATGGCCGAGGAGCGTCGGCGCAAGGTCGCGCAGAACGTCCTGCAGGATGTGCGCAATGCCTACTGGCGCGCCCTCGGTGCGCAACGACTGATGCCGGAAGTGGACAAGCTGCTGATGCGCACCCACTCCGCGCTGACCTCGGCCCGGGAAGCCGAAACACGTGGCCTGTTGCCGCGCCAGGAAATCCTCGCCTACCAACGCGCCCTGCTCGACTCCATCTACCTGCTGACCGTGCGCCGCCAGGACCTGGAGTTCGCCCAGGCCGAACTCGCCGCGCTGATGTCGTTGCCGCCGGGCTCGAAAATGATCCTCGCCGACATGCCGGATCCACCGTTGCCTGAGGTGCATCAGAGCCTGGCGCAGCTGGAGCAACTGTCCCTGGAGCACCGCCCGGAAATCATGGAAGAGTGGTATCGCAAGCGCGTCAACGAGAAAGACCTGGACATTGCCAAGGCGCAACTGTGGCCCAACGTCTCGGCGGATTTCGGCTACCGGTACGACACCAACAAGTACCTCTACAACAACGACTGGAACGCCACCGGGCTGCAAGTCTCGATGAACCTGATACGCCTGCTGCAATTGCCCTCGCTCAATGCCGCGCAGAAATCCCAGAGCGAAACCGATGACGCCCGCCGGGTGGCCCTGTCCATGGCGATCCTGACGCAGGTGCGCGTCGGCACCCTGCGCTATCAACTGGCGCGCCAGGAAGTGGAGTTCACCGAAGACAGCCTGCGGGTCGATCGCAGCCTGCTCGACTACGCCCAGGCGGCAAAAAGCGGTGCCCTGGGTTCCGAGCTCGAGGTGATCCGCTCCGAAGGTCGTTACCTGCTTTCGCGCTACCAGCGCGAGGCGGCGTTTTCCAGTGCGCAGGCCGCATGGGGGCGCTTGTACAATTCCGTGGGGCTGGACGTCCTGCCGGAAGAAATCTCCAAGCACGATATCAAGACCTTGTCGCGGGAAATCCAGCGCACATTGAATGAACAGGAGCAGCAACGCCTGCTCATCAGCCAGCAAGGAACGCCGAATGCGCAAAACCGCCCTTGAGTCCCGTGTAGGGGCCCTGCTGTTGGCCTGTATGATTTTGCCCGTCAACGCCGATGACACGCCGTCGGCCTCCAACCTCGATAGCGCCAGCGCCATTCGCGTGTTGCTGGCCGCTGAACTGGAAACCACCCTGTCGAGCCAGATGAGCGGCACCCTGGGCGAGATGAAAAGCGGTTTCGGCGAGCACGTCGCCAAGGCCGAGGTGCTTGCCCGCTTCAATTGCAACGAGGCCGAGGCCCGCAGCAAAGTGGCCGCCGCCGAACTGGCCATGGCCAAACAGAACCTGGAGGCGAAAAAACAGCTGCGTCAGCTCAACGCCGTGGGCGATATCGAAGTGTCCATGGCCAACACCGAAGTACAGAAAGCCGACGGCGCCCGCGCCATGGGCGTGGCCCAGAGTGGTTACTGCCAGGTACTGGCGCCGTTCTCCGGGCGTATCGCCAAGGTCTACGTCAAGCCGTACCAGACCGTCACGGCCGGCACCCCGCTGTTCGACCTGGTCAGCGACGGCGCCTTGAAAGTGCGGCTCAACGTACCGTCCAACCTGCTCAAGACACTCAAGCCCGGCCTGGCGCTGCAAGTGAGCATTCATGAAACCGGCAAGACCTACACGGCCCATGTCAGCGCCATCAACTCGCGGGTCGATGCGGTGGCCCAGACGGTCGAGCTCGAGGCCCGGCTCGACCAGAAATACCCCGACCTGATGGCCGGCATGAGCGGCACCGCTCAGTTCAACCAGGACACTGCCCAGCAAAACCCGGCACTGCAAAACAGTCCCCAGCCATGACAATGAACGAGCCCCTGCCCCACCCTCACCTGCTGCTGGAACTTGACGCACTGCGGGACAAGGCCATGGCCGCCGACTCGCTGAACGCCCTGGCGTTCAGCATGGCCAATGACCTGTACCCGTTGTTGCCGTTTCATCAGGCGCTGGTCTTTGCCCAACGGCAATCGTCGCTGGATCTGCTGAACGTCTCCGGGCTGTCACGCCCCAGCGAGGATTCGCCTTATCTCGTCTGGCTGCGCCGGGCCAGTCGCTGGATCGCCACTCAGGTGCCCGATGGCGAACCGGTGTGGCTGACACCGGACACCACCACCCCGCCGCCGGACATCGTCGAAGGCTGGAGCGAGTGGTGGCCAGCGGGCCTCTGGTGCGTTGCGCTGGAGGACCGTAACGGGCAACGCCTTGGCCTGTTGGTGTTGCTACTGGAACAAGAGCCGCCGGCGGTGCTGCGGCAACACCTCAAGGGGCTGGTCACCACCTGGGGCTACTGCTGGGCCGCGCTGACCGGGCATCGGCGCATCAGTCGCTGGCGGCCCAACCGCAAGCAAGTGCTGTTGGGCCTGATCGTACTCGGTGCCTTGCTGTTGCTGCCGGTACGGCAAACCGCCCTGGCCCCGGCGGAAATCGTCTCGCGACAGGCACAAATCATCAGTTCGCCCATCGACGGCGTGATCGAGCAGATCCAGGTGCGCCCCAACCAACCGGTGGACACCGGCACGCCGCTGTTCTCCCTGGACGAAACCACCTTGCGCAGCCGTGCCGAAGTCCTGGGCAAGGAAGTCGCCGTGGCCGATGCCGAATTGCAGGCGGCCAGCCAGCGGGCGTTCGATAACCCGCAAAGCAAAAGCGAGCTGACCCTGCTCCAGGGCCGGGCCCAGCAGCGTCGGGCCGAACTGGCGGCGGTGCAGGCGCAGCTCAAGCGCACCAGGGTCCTCTCACCGCGCGGCGGCGTGGCGGTGTTCAGCGACCCGAACGACTGGCTGGGCAAACCGGTGGTCACCGGCGAGCGCATCATGCAGGTGGCCGACCCGACCCAACCGGCCATGCTGATCCAGTTGGCGGTGGCCGATGCCATCGCCCTGGAGCCTGGGGCGCAAGTCACGCTGTTTCTCACGGCGTACCCGCTGACCCCGCTCAAGGGCGAAATCCTCGAGACCAGTTACCAGGCCCGCCCCAGCGATGAAGGCGTGGTCGCCTACCGTCTGCTGGCCAGCGTCGAGGGTGCGCCGGAGCATGCGCGCCTGGGCCTGCACGGCACCGCCAAACTGTACGGCGGCCGGGTGATGCTCGGTTACTACCTGCTGCGCCGGCCGCTGGCGACGCTGCGGGCGTGGAGTGGCTGGTAATGCTCGATCCCGCTGACTTGCCCGTGCCGCCATTGCGCGAGGACCTGCGCCTGAGCGAAGCCGCCAACGGCAGCAACGGCGAACCGGCCTGGGTGATCCAGGATACGGTGATCAACCGTTTCTACCGCATCGGCTGGCTGGAGTTCGAATGCCTGCTGCGCTGGGGGCAGTCGCCCCGGCGGATCAGCGAACAGATTGCCGAAGGCACCGCGCTCAAACCGGATGTCGAGCAGGTCCTCGAATTCCGCCAGTTCCTTGAACAGCACCAACTGTTGCGCGCAGGCCCGGCCGCGCTGGAACGGCTCAAGGCCAAGGACGAGGCAGGCAGCTGGCTGAGCTGGCGCTGGTGGTTGCACCACTACCTGTTCTTTCGCATCCCGTTGCTGCGTCCGCAACAGCCCTTGCAACACCTGGCCCGCGCCCTGGGCTGGCTGTTTCACCCGCTCACCGGCCTGCTGGTGTTTGCCCTGAGCCTGTGGGGGGTGATTCTGGTCCTGCAACAGTGGGATGTCTTTACCCACGCGGTGGTCGAGTCGTTTTCCACCGAAGGCCTGTTCAGTTTCGCCCTGGCGCTGATCGTCGCCAAAACCCTGCATGAACTGGGGCATGCACTGGTGGCCACGCGCCTGGGTCTGCGCGTCGGCCACATGGGCATCGCCTTCGTGGTGTTGTGGCCGATGCTCTACACCGACACCGGCGAGAGCTGGAAACTCAGTCGCTCGCGCCAGCGCCTGGCAATCGCCTCGGCCGGTATCGTCACCGAGCTGTCCCTGGCCGGGTTGTCGACCCTGGGCTGGGCGCTGTGCGACCCGGGCCCGCTGCGCAATGCGCTGCTGTACCTGGCGACCACCAGCTGGCTGCTGTCACTGGCGCTCAACGCCAGCCCGTTCATGCGTTTTGACGGCTACTTCATCCTCTCCGACCTGTTGGACTTTCCCAACCTGCACGAGCGCTCATCGGCCCTGGCGCGGGTCACCCTGCGGCGCAATCTGCTGGGTCTGCAGGAAGACTGGCCGGAAGCGTTCCCGCCCGGTCAACGCCGACTGCTGGTGACGTTCGCGATCATTACCTGGCTGTACCGGCTGGTGCTGTTCCTGGGGATCGCCCTGGCGGTCTACCTGTTCTTCTTCAAATTGCTGGGGATCATCCTGTTCATGGTCGAATTGTCCTGGTTTATCGCCATGCCGGTGGTACGCGAGCTGAATCACTGGTGGCAACATCGCGCAGGCATCCCGAGCCGACGCAAGGTGCTGTTCTATGGCGTGCTGGCGCTGATTGTCGCCGGGCTGGCGGTGCCTTGGCACAGTCAGATCGATGCGGTGGGTGTGGCCCGCGCCGAACACCAGTTGCGCGTCTATGCGCCCTACCCGGCGCGCCTGCAATCGATCCAGGCCGAAGGCCCGGTCAACGCCGGTGAAACCCTGATCGTGCTCGACGAGCCGGACATTGCCTCGCGCCTGCAAAGCAGCGAAGCCAACGCCCGCAGTTACGAGGCGCGTCTGTCAGGATTGCTGGCCGACCCCGGCGGACTGCAGGAAGACGCCGTCACCCGGCAACGCCTCAACGTGCAATTCGAAGAAGCCCGGGCCGCGCGCTCGGAGATCGCCCGGCTCAACCTGCAAACCCCCTTCGCCGGGCTCTGGCTGGACGTCAATCCGGACTGGAAAGCCGGCCAGTGGGTCGGTCGCCAGGAATCCCTGGGCATGTTGATCGACCCGCGCAGCTGGCAGGTGGACGCCTACGTCGCCCAGGACCAGGTGCATCGCATGGTCACCGGCGACCCTGTGCGATTCTACCCGGACGGCCAGACCACCCCGTTCAAGGGTCGCGTACTGGTGATCGGCAGCACCCGCGCCAGCCAACTGTCGCACCGCATGCTGTCCTCACGCTTCGGCGGCCCGGTGCCGACGACGTCAGCGGAACACGCACTGATCCCCAGCGCGGCATTGTTCCAGGTGCTGGTCCAGCTCGACGAACCCTTGCCAAGCCTGCGCGAAACCCGCGGGCATCTGAAGATCGAAGGCGAACGCCGCAGCTTGCTGGCCGACGGTGCGACGCACTTGATGGCGGTGTTGATGAGGGAAAGTGGATTCTGAAGGCAGGACTCGAGATTCGTCCCTGATTGGCAAGCGCTATCGATGCTCGCGTGTATGCCACAGACGCAGCAGGTAAAGGGTCGAATGCTGGATTTCATAGCGAAGTTCATAGTGACCGATCAGGATTCGGCGCACATCTCGCGGGTCGAACTCCTCCAGACGCTCCCCAATGCGCGGGTTGGCCAACAAAGTGGCTGGAGCAGCAACCAACTGTTGAACCGTATGGACAGCGGCAGGTTGATTGACGGTGGCGAGAAACTCATACAAGCGAGCTACATCAGAAAGCGCTTTGCTGGCCCACTTCAACTCCATCAGCGCGGCACCGGCAATGGAGAGTCTGTACCAAGGCTTTCGGCCCATGCCTGGACAGCCTGATGGTCAATGACACGACCGGCGTCTACATCGGCCAAGGCCTCACGGGTCAAGCGACTACGCTCCTCTTCCTGATCCAGCCACGCTGACAGTGCCTGCTTGACTATCCAGTTTCGAGAACGATCCAGTCGTTCAGCCAGTTCATCAACCCGTTCGGCCAGGTCTACCGGGACGTGTGCTGTCACTGATCGGGTTTTGACGGTAGTAGCCATGACATTTGCTCCAATGCCGCGAGATGCAGCAGACACCTGTTGACGTTATTCAAATTGCTTCAATATGAAGTAGATTTAATCATATTTAATAAACCTGAATCATCAAGCGCGATAGATGGTCAGTGCAGTCCACTAGCCGGCCACCACAAACACAATGATCGGCCCACACACCGCCAGCAACACGTTGGAAATCGCATAACACACGGTAAAACCAATCACCGGGGTGTTGCTGCCGGACTGTTCGATGATCTTGTTCATCGACGCCGCTTCGGTTTGTGCGCCTGCCAGTGCGCCGAACAGGATCATCGGGTGCAGGCGCAGCACGTAGCGGCCGAAGTACAGGGCCACCAGCGGCGGCACGATGGTGACCACGGCGCCGGACAGCAGCAACGCCAGGCCTTGTTCCTTCATCGCGGCAAAGGCCGCAGGGCCTGCCAGCAGGCCAACCACCGCGCCGAACGCGGTCAGGCCGAACTCGGAAAACGCCCACTGCGCGGCCGGCGGCAAGGCGCCGATTTCCGGGTGGCGCGAGTTGTACCAGCCAATCACCAGGGCGGCGACCAACACCCCGCCACCGATGCCCAGCTCCACGGGGATCATCCCGATGTGGGTCGACAACAGCCCCAGCAACGAGCCCAGCACCATACCGAGGGTGTGCACGGCAATGTCGCTCTTGTAGTTGTTTTCGCGAATCCGCCCCAGGCGCTTGGCCACCGCTTCGACGCTGGCGGTGCGACCGGTCAGGGTAATCACGTCGCCCCGACGCAGCACCGTTTTGGGCAGCAACGGCAACTCGTAGCCCTGGCGGGTGATGGTATTGATAAAACAGCCCAGGCGCCTGGCGCTTTCCAGGCGGCTTTTCGCCTGATGGATGGTCTTGCCGGCGAACTCCGGCGAGGTCACCACGATGTCCACTTCGCGGGTGGGGAAAGACAAGGATTCGGCATGGTCGATTTCCGGTCCGATCCACTGGGTGAGCGTGCCCACGGCTTCGCGCAAGGCGTAGACCCCGACGATGTCCCCGGCCATCAGCGTGAATGCTTCGTCACGCTCGATGATCTTGCCTGCCCGCACCACACGTTCGACGGTCAGCGACTCGTGCTGTTTCTCCACATCGGCAATGCGCTGCCCATTCGCCGAACCGTTGTCCGCCACCTGATGGGCGCGCACGACAATGCGCGTGTAGGGCACGGTGATCGCGTCTTCTTCCTTGGCGATGCCCAGCTCCAGCTCCAGCTCCCGAGCCGATGCCCTGAGGTCCACGCCCAGCAGTTTCGGAGCAATGCTGCCGACGAAGACGATCAGGCCGATGGTGCCGAACAGGTAGGTGATCGCATAGGCAATCGCCATGTGGCTGTTGAGCTGGGCCCTGGCCGCGGTGTCGATCGACAGTTGATTGATGGTGCTGGTGGCGGTACCCATGATCGCCGTATCGGTCAGCGCACCGGCGCCGAGCCCGGCGGTGAACCCGGCGTCGAAATCGAAGACCGCATTCATCAGCAGGATTGCCGCCAGCGCAGTGCCGCACAGCACCACGCTCAACAGCACCAGTTTCAGTGTGCCGCGATTGAGGCTGCCGAAAAATTCCGGCCCGCTCTTGAAGCCCACCGCGTAGATGAACATCACGAAAAACACCGACTTCAGGCCGGTCGGCACTTCCAGGCCGATCTGGCCGATCAGCAGCCCCATCAGCAGTGCGCCGGCCACCGAACCGAGGTGGAAACTGCCGATGTGGATGCGGCCGACGAAGACGCCCAGGGCGATGGCCAGGAACACCGCGATTTCCGGGTCAGTCCGCAGGGCGTGGAGAATGAACTCAAGCATGGTGCGAACTCCCTATCAGGCGAAATCAGGATTCCTTCGGTTCTTGGGCCGGGGCCGGGTACCACTTGTCCCGGGGCACCCATTTCTCTTGCTGCGGATCGCCCAGGTAGTGCGGCGACATGATCTGCACGCCATACTCGTTGAACACATCCTGGATGTTGGCGTGCAGCATGCTCAGCAGCACCGCGCGCGGCCGGGGCTGGCTGGGAATGGCCTGGGCCACCAGGCGGTATTCCGGATAGAAGTCCGACAAAGCCGTCTGGAACACCTGGGCCGGCGGCACTTCGAGAATCCCCGGCGTGCGTGCCGCGGCCTCCAGCAGCATCGCCTCGACCTGGCGCCACGGTGTGTCGTAGCCGATGGTCACGACCGTATCGACCACGTAGCCCGGGCCTTGTACGACCCGCGAGTAGTTCTTGGTGACGGTGCCGGTGATCATCGAATTGGGCAGGGTCAGTACCTCGCCCAGACCGGTGCGAATGCTGGTGGTGAACATGCCCAGTTCAGTGACCGTGCCTTCGTAGTCGCCAATGCGCACGAACTCACCGGGGCGCAGGGTTCGGGTGTAGGTCAGGATCAACCCCGCCGCTGCCTGGCCCACCACGCTGGTGGCGCCCAGGGAAATCATCAGGCCGATCAACACCGACAGCCCTTTGAATGCATCGGTGCCGGCCCCCGGCAGGTACGGATAAGCCATGGCCAGGGCAAACAGCCAGATCGCCAGGGACGTCAGGCGTTGGGTCGGTTGCAGGGTTTCATGGTTCAGCCAGCTGAGGGTTCCCGGGGCCGCCATGCGCCGCAGTATCCGGCGCATGAACGCGGTGGCGCCGCGAGCGATGAAGAAGATCGCCAGCGCCACTCCCAACCCGGGTATGGCACCGACGATCCCTTCCAGCAGATAGCCGCCGAGTTCCAGCAGATAGTTGTTGAGGCTTTCGCCCCAGGGCCGGGTGTAGGGAAAACGTGACAGGACAAAACCCAGCCATTCGTACGTCAGCAGCAGCACGACGATCCAGCGCACCAGCTCCAGCAAACGGCTGACCAGCGGATACAGGTAATTGGCGTCGACCAGCGGAACCCGCCCGACCTTCAGGGCCTTGGTGTGCCGATGCATCAGTTCGGGCAGCTTCTTCAGCACCCTGCGCCGCAGGTACGACATGCCAAACAGCAGCGCGATGTAAATGCCGGTGGCGATCAATGCGGCGACTACCGAGCGCAGGATCAACTGCAGGCTGCGGGCTTCGCGGGTTTCGGCCACGACCTGGCGCAGTCTGTCGGCCGCGGCTTCGGCAGCCTGCTGTACCGTGTCGTATTCGGTCGCGTCGAAATCCTTGGGCGAAACGATAAAGGCACGCCGACTGCCCAGCAGCACCATGTAGCTTTTCATGATCGGGTCGAGGGTGACCTTGAGGTCGTCGGTGTCATCCAGCGCCTCACCGATCACCGCTTTCGCACGCTTGACCCGCGAGGCCGGCCCTTCACCGAGGATGGTCGCGCGAAACACCATGATGCTGCGGTTGGCCACTTTCAGTTCAACGGGAGCATCGACCACTTTCGGTGCTTCATCTTCGGCCCACGACTGCACCGACCACATCATCCCGAAAACAGTAAACATTACAGCGAGCAGCCTGCTCCGCATGTGCCACATCCTTACTTCACAAAATTCAAACCGAGGGTACGTATCGCAGCGTAGTTCACCGATGAACGGTTGTCAGATTTCGCCTCAAGCCATGTGACGCAGTTGTCTGCTTCCATCAATCCGCGGACTCAAGCCTGCGGGGCCGGCTGCGATCGCTTGACCGGCGCCGGCCCCTAGCCGTTCGTGTTTAGTCAACTCATATTCGTGATCCATCAAGTCAGGCGCATCGCAGCTGCGTAGGCTTGGTCCCTTGCTGAATGGATTCATCCAATCCATTTCCCTCCACGGCAAAGGAATCGATCAGACCTATGAACTTCACCCGGCTTTGGCTCGATCTTCAGGGTTTCTGGAGCTCGCTCGACAAACACCCGCATGTGTACGCCAGCTTGACCCTGTTGCTGTTGCTCATCGTCGCCCTGCTACTGGGGCGAGCCGCCGGTTATCTGGTGCGGCACGGGGTCGGCCTGCTGGGACGCAAGCCGTCCATGCGCTGGGTCAACGACCTAGCCGACCACAAGGTGTTCCACCGCCTGGCGCAAATCACCCCTTCGCTGCTGGTCCAGTTCGGCTTGAATGTGGTGCCGGGGTTGAGCGACAAGGCGCAGAATTTCCTCGGCAATGTCGCGCTGGCGTTCACCCTACTGTTCCTGATGCTGGCCATCAACGCCGTGCTCGATACCCTGCTGGTGATCTATGCCCGCACCCCGCATGCCCGCACTCGCTCGATCAAGGGTTACGTGCAGCTGGCCAAGATGGTGTTGTTCGTATTGGCGGCGATCATCATTGTCGCCACCCTGATCAACCGCTCGCCGCTGTTGTTGCTGTCCGGCCTTGGCGCCATGTCGGCGGTGATCGTGCTGGTCTACAAGGATACGCTGCTGTCGTTCGTCGCCAGCGTGCAACTGACCAACAACGACATGCTGCGCGTCGGTGACTGGATCGAGATGCCGCAACTGGGCGCGGACGGCGACGTGGTGGACATCACCCTGCACACGGTCAAGGTGCAGAACTTCGACAAGACCATCGTCTCGAT
This sequence comes from Pseudomonas sp. S2_H10, assembly GCF_054668285.1. Taxonomy (NCBI): domain Bacteria; kingdom Pseudomonadati; phylum Pseudomonadota; class Gammaproteobacteria; order Pseudomonadales; family Pseudomonadaceae; genus Pseudomonas; species Pseudomonas sp. S2_H10. The sequence goes on along the minus strand of NZ_CP162754.1, from coordinate 90,359 downwards.
TCCCACCTGGCGCCTGATGTCCGACTCGTTCAAGAACTGGCGCGGCATGCAGGCCAGCGGCGGCCGCCGGATCAAGCGCAGTCTGTTCATCGATGCCGGTGGCGTGGGTTTTCTGGCCGATGACCAGGCGCAGCAGCTCCATCAGGTGCGCTTGCTCAGCGACTACATGGGCCGCAAGCACACTGAACTCAAGCACTGGAACGACGCCCAGGGCAACGTTCCCGCCCTGTCCGCCAATCGCCGGCGCATGACCAACATCGGCACCTTTCGCGCCTATGCTCTGGCGTACCTGAAAAATCATCCGGACATTGCGCCGCACATGACCTGCATGGTGCGCCAGATGCAGGCCACGGCCCAGGGTGTGCCGCTGGAAATCTACTGTTTTACCCGCACCACCGAGTGGGATGACTACGAGCGCATCCAGGCCGACATTTTCGATTATCTGCTGGCGGTGCTGCCGGAATTCGGGCTCAGCCTGTACCAGCAACCGAGCGGCAATGACTGGCGCAGCGCCGGGTTGGCGACCGCCCTGTAGGGGCCGGCTTGCTGGCGATGGTGACCTTGAGAACGCTATCGCCAGCAAGCCGGCTCCTACAGGTGCAGCATCCAGAACATTCGCAGTTGAGTTTGAAATAACCTCGTCGTAGGAGCCGGCTTGCCTGCGATGGGGAACTTGAGAACGCCATCGCCGGCAAGCCGGCTCCTACAGGTGCAGCATCCAGAACATTCGCAGTTGAGTTTGAAATAACCTCGTCGTAAGAGCCGGCTTGCTGGCGATGGCGTCCTTGAGAACGCTATCGCCGGCAAGCCGGCTCCTACAAGTTCAGCATCCAGAATATTCGCAATTGAGTTTGAAATAACCTCGTCGTAGGAGCCGGCTTGCCGGCGATGGCGTCCTTGAGAACGCTATCGCCGGCAAGCTGCTCCTACAGGGGCAGCATCGAGAACATTCGCAATTGAGTTTGAAATAGTCTCGTCGTAGGAGCCGGCTTGCCGGCGATGGCGTCCTTGAGAACGCTATCGCCAGCAAGCCGGCTCCTACAGGGTAAACACCCAAAATATTCGTAATACATCAAGTTTCATTCGTGATTTATCAAGTTGTAGGCGGCGCGAAAAGATAACTTGGTGGCCACTGTAAAGCTCCACTTCAACCTCACTCGGCAGGTCACGTCATGACGAACTGGAAGTATCGCGCGCCTCAGGTCACCTACCTTTCCGGCGGTGGCAGCGGCATCGGGCTGGGGTTTGCCCAGGCCTTGATCGCACAGGGCTCCAGCGTCGCGATCTTCGATTTGCAGATCAGCGAACAGGTGCTGGTTCGCCTGAAACAGGCTTGCCGCGAGCCGGGGCAATCGGTGGTGTTCTACCCGGCCGACATCACCGCTCCCGACGTGGTGGACAGCGCAATGGCCAAGGCCCATGCCCAGCAAGGCCCGGCGGACCTGGCGTTCAACTGCGCCGGGCTGATGCGCAATGCGCTGTTCACCGAACTCGCTTATGAGACGTTCCACCAGGTGATCAACGTCAACCTGATCGGCAGCCGCAATTTCGCCGCCAGCGCCCTCAGGCACCTGGCGCCCCAGGGGCATCTGGTGTTCATGGCGTCCCTGGCCGGCATCGTCGGCAGCTACACCCAGTCGGCCTATGCCGCCTCCAAGTTTGGTGTGGTGGGCCTCGCCGAAGTGCTGCGGGCCGAGCAGAAACTCTGCGGCGTCGATGTGTCGGTGGTCTGCCCGGGAGAAATCCAGACCCCGCTGCTCGACTACGAACGCCAGCACGGCAGCCCCGTCACGCGCTCGCTCAACTCGGTCGCCGGGGTACTGACCGTCGACCAGGCCGTGGCGGGCATCCTGCGGGGTATCCAGCGTCGCCAATTCATGATCACGCCGGGGTTCAAGGCCCGCCTGATCCGCGCCCTGGCGCGCAAGTGCACGTCGCTGCAGCGCTGGATCGTCGATCGCAACCTGGCCAGAAGTCTTCGCGGCAATGCCTGACAACAACAAACACAGGATCCACCAGCATGAGTGCTTTTGAACAAATCCGTCATTTCGAAGATTCCCGTGCCGCTGCCGGTCAACAGGCGCGCGTCGAAGACACCCGTTTTGCCGCCCTGCAATTTCGCGCCGACATGCTCAAGGGCCCCAAGGCCCGTTATTTTGAATCGTTCAACCTGGTCAAGGTGCCCTACCCGGTTCGTTATGGCCTGCGCAACGCCTTCTCGCGCGAACGCCTGGTCGAGTACATGCACATTCAGAACCGTTTGTTCATCGTGCAGTTCGATACCCCGCAGGGCGTCAAGACCCTGCTGGTCTCGCCATCGGACCACGAGCGCAACGGTGAGACCCCGTTTTTCCGTCGCCTGCAGGACCGCACGGCCAACTGGCTGACGAAGATCCTCATCGACCGCCAGAACACCGTGCCCGAAATCCTCGCGCGCATCGGCCTGCGCCCGGAAGACATCGACTACATCACCTACGACCACCTGCACACCCAGGACATCCGCCGCTGGCTGGGCACGGACAAGCAGCCCGGGCTGTTCCCCAACGCCAAATTGCTGGTGCACTGGCGCGAATGGGAGTCGACCAAGGACCTCAACCCCTACCAGGCCGACTGGTATTGCCCGAGCGGCATCGCCGGCGTGCCGGAAGACGAGGTGATGTGCTTCGACGGTTCGATCATGCTCGGTGACGGCGTGGCCCTGATGCACACCCCGGGGCACACCGAAGGCAACCACTCGATCGTCGTGCACACCGATGAAGGCCTGTGGGTGACCAGCGAAAACGGCGTCAGCGTCGACGCCTATGCGCCATTGCTGTCCACGGCCAGCGGCGTGGCCGACTACGCGAAGATGATCGGCACCGAAGTGATCATCAACGGCAACACCCTGGAAAACGCGGTCGACCAGTACATTTCCATGGTTCAGGAAGCCACCGTCGCCGGGCCGTCCAAACGCGACCCACGCTTCCCGAACGTCTTTCCATCGTCCGAGATGACGCCGTTCTGGCTGTTCCCGGGCACCCGTCCGGCGTTCTACGTCGGCCATGCCAGGCACGGCTCGCTGCAGCCGCGCCGAGGCGTCTAGCCAACCGAAAAACCCTCGCGCGCATTTTTGCGCAACCACAGATCGTGAACCACACTCCCAGCGGTTTGCCATCGCGCGCTTGAACAGGAATTCAACATGCACTTGATTCGAACTGCCCTGCTGGGCATCGGCCTGAGCCTCGCGGCGATGGGCGTTTCCCAGGCTGCGGAAAAGCCCAACATCGTCGTGATCATGATCGACGACATGGCCCCCATGGACGTCTCGGCCTACAACCGTGGGCTTGGCGCCGTGAAGACGCCGAACATCGACCGCCTCGCCCAGGAAGGCATGATGGTCTCGGACTACTACGCGCAACCGAGCTGCACCGCCGGCCGAGCGGCGTTCATCACCGGCCAGTATCCGATCCGCACCGGCCTGACCGCCGTGGGCCAGCCGGGAGCGAAAGTCGGCATCCAGGACAGCGACGTGACCCTGGCCCAGTTGCTCAAGGCCCAGGGCTATGCCACCGGCATGTTCGGCAAGTCGCACATCGGCGACCGCAACGAATACCTGCCGACCGCCCATGGTTTCGACGAGTTCTTCGGCTTTCTCTATCACCTGAACGTGATGGAGATCGCCGAGATGACCAACTTCCCCAAGGACCCGAACTTCCCCGGCATTCCGCGCAACATGATCCATTCCGTCGCGACCACGACCGACGACGCCACCGTCGATCCGCGCTGGGGGCGTGTCGGCAAGCAGAAGATCACCGACGAAGGCCCGCTGACCATCGAGCGCATGAAGAGCGTCGACGACCAGTTCACCGACCTGTCGATTGACTGGATCAAAAAGCAGAAAGCCGCCGACAAGCCGTTCTTCCTTTGGTACAACCCGTCGCGCATGCACCAGAAGATCCACGTCAGTGACGAGTGGCTGGGCAAGAGCGGCCATACCGAATACACCGACGCCATCCTGCAGCTCGACTCGCTGGTGGGCAAACTGCTGAAAAGCCTGGATGACCAGGGGCTGGCGCAAAACACCATCGTGCTGTTTACCTCCGACAACGGGGTCAACCTGTCCCACTGGCCGGACTCCGGCGCGGCTTCGTTCCGTGGTGAAAAGGGCCTGACATGGGACGGCGGTTTCCGTGTGCCGATGCTGGTGCGCTGGCCGGGCAACATCAAGCCCAACACCTGGACGGGTGAGTTCATGACCTCCGAAGACTGGGTGCCGACCCTGATGGCGGCGGTGGGTCAAGCGGATGTAAAGGAAAAACTGCTGACCGGCCTTGAGGTCGACGGCAAAACCTTCAAGAACCACCTGGACGGCTACAACCAGTTGGACATGCTGACCAAACCCGACGGCAAGTCGAACCGCCACGAGTTCTTCTTTTTTGCCGAAACCAACATGAACGCCGTGCGTGTCGACCAGTGGAAAATCCACACCGCGGTGAAGGACAAGTGGATGGAGGATGCGAAGAAGATCCCGGGCGGCCTGGTCATCGACATCAAGGTCGATCCGTACGAGCGCTCGCCTGAAGCCGGCGACCATTTCCGCTGGCAGCAACAGCGCAGCTGGATCATCCCGATCATCGCGCCGTACATGCAGGCCTTCGCCAAGAGCATGAAGGACTTCCCGCCGTCGCAGAAAGGTGCGGGCGGGATCGGCATGGCCTCGATGGCGAACTGACGCAACACCCTCCTTCTCATCACTGTCAGCACGTGCGACAGCGGGCGCCCCCATCGGGGCGTCCGCCGGGCGCACGGGAGAACGTTCATGTCGAAAAAAACCGTATGGCTGCGCTGCGCCCTCGCCACCGCCCTGCTTGGCGCCGGACTTCCCGGCGCCAGCGTTTTCGCCCAGGGTCAAGCCGATGCGCTGTTGAGCATGCCCACCAGCCAGGAAAACATCGTCGCCGGCCTTGAAGCCGACGCCTACGCCAACGGCATCAACGCCTATGTCTGGGGTTATCCGCTGGTGCGCATGGAGCGCGTGATGCGCGACTACAGCTCAGTGCCGAGCCCGCGCCCCGCCACCAGCTACCGTGCCCCGCTCAATCAGCTGGGCTGGGCGCAAGCGCTGGCCACGCCGGCGGCCAAGGACATGCCGACCGCCAACAACGACACGCTGTACCTGAGCGCGGTGGTGCAACTCGATGAGCCTTACGTGCTGCACGTGCCCGACACCGCCGACCGCTACTACGTGGTCGACGTGTTCAACATGTGGCAGGAGCTGGAGCATTACGTCGGCCGCCGCACCACCGGCACGGCGGCCGGGGACTACGTCCTGGTCCCGCCGGGCTGGCAGGGCACATTGCCGGAAGGCCTCAAGCGCCTGGATGTCAGCACCAAAAAGGTCTGGCTCTGGGGTCGCCTGCACGTCAAGGACGGCGAAGACCTGGCGCCACTGCATGCCTTGCAGCAGCAATTCACCTTGCGTCCGCTGTCGCAACGCGACAACCGCGACTACCAGCCCAAGGCGCAAGCCCTGGCGCCCCTGCCGGCAGCGAGCGACGACGGCCTGGACTTCTTCCGCGAGCTGGCGGCGGCGCTCAAGGACAATCCGCCGGCCCCGCGCGACGAGGCGCTGTTCGCCCAGTTCGCCCGCTTCGGCCTGACCGCCAAGGGTTTCGATCCAGCGCGGCTTTCGCCACCACAGAAAGCCGGGCTGCTGCGCGCCCTGGCGGACGGCCCGAAGGTCGCGGTGTCGGCACTGGCCACCGCAGCGACCCAGCGCAATGGCTGGGCCTGGGCCACCGGGCTTGACCACTTCGGCACCAACTACCCGTTGCGCGCGCTGGTCTCCGGCCCGTACCTGGGCGGCCAGGGCGAGAAAGAAGCGATGTATCCGCTGCGTTCCACGGACGCCAAGGGCGAGCAGCTCAGCGGTGCCAAGCGCTACGTGCTGCGCTTCAAGAGCGCACCGCCGGTCGATGCCTTCTGGTCGCTGACGGTCTACAACGCCGTGGACAAGATGCTGGTGGACAACCCCATCGCCCGCTACAAGCTCGGCTCTGATACCCGGGGCTTGAAAGTGCGCGCCGACGGATCGTTCGAAGTGCCGTTGCAGGCCGACAAGCCCGAAGGCGAATTCGCGGCCAACTGGCTGCCGGCACCCAAAGGGCCGTTCTACATGATCCTGCGGCTCTACCAGCCGAAAGGCCAAGTCCTCGAGGGCAAATATGAACTGCCACAGGTACAAGCCGTTGAATAAGCTCAGCCCCCCGCCATTCGTGCGCATGACCCTCACTGCATTGGCCGTGAGCGGCCTGCTGCTGGCCCTGCCGGCCAGCGCCAACGAAACCGTGGCTCCCGCAGGCCCGGTGGCCAACACCGTGATGACACCCGGCTACGCCCGCGCCGTGGCGCAAATGGCCTATGCCTGGGGCTGGCCGCTGGTGAACCTGCAAACCCGGCGCATGATGTACGAGCAGGTGCCGACCATCGGCCTGCTCGGCCCGACACCGGTCGCGCCGGTCAACCAGTTGGCGATGCTGTCGGACTACATCGACCCGGACATCCGCATCGTCGCCCATCCCAATCAGGACGTGGTCTACGGTTTCGGCGCCCTGGCGCTGGATAAAGCGCCGGTGATCCTGCAAGTGCCGGACTTCGGCGAGCGTTTCTGGATGTTCGAACTGGCCGACCAGCGCACCGACAGCTTTGCCCGGGTGGCGAAGATCTACGGCACCCAACCGGGTTTCTACCTGATCGTCGGCCCGGACTGGACAGGCGAAAAACCGGCCGGTGTCGAGGCCGTGCTGCGTTCGCCGACCAACACCGGCGTAGTGATCCCGCGCGTGTTCATGGCCGATACCGCCCAGGACCGCGAGGCGATCCAGCCGCTGCTCAACCAGATCGCCATGTACCCGCTGTCGACGTTCGACGGCAAGATCAAAACCATCGACTGGAAACACCTGCCCCGGTTGCCGCTGCCCAAGGCCGCCGCCGACAAACCGGCGGGTGAAACCCGATGGGTCACGCCCGAGCGTTTTTTTGCGCAATTGAAGCGCGTGCTGGCCGAAGTGCCGCCGCTGCCCGGCGAAGAGTCGTTGTATGCACAGTTCCGTGCGCTGATTGCCGCTGGCGAAGCCGACCCGGCGATCGCCAAAGTGCTGCAAGACAGCGCGCAGCAAAGCGAGAAAGACATCGTCGATCCGTTGTTCTATTTGAGCCGCAATGGCGTGCGCATCGCCAATGGCTGGAATCGTCCATTCAACAACGCCGCCTTCGGCACCGATTACCTGACACGGCTGGCGATTGCCAAATCCAACATCTTCGAGAACCACGCCAGGGAAACCACCTACCTGTTCCGCGAAGAGGACGGCGACGGCCAGCGCCTGAGTGGCGAGCGCAGCTACACCCTGACCTTCCCGGCCGGGCAGACGCCACCGGTATCGGGTTTCTGGTCGCTGACCCTGTATGACCCGCTGCACTTCTTTGCCGCCAACGAGATCAAGCGCTACTCGACCGGCACCAAGAACAAGGACCTGAAATACAACGCCGACGGTTCGCTGACCCTGTACATCCAGCACCAGCGCCCGACCGAAGACAAAGTGGGCAACTGGCTGCCCGCGCCGCTGGGTGAATTCGCCCTGACCCTCCGTGCCTACGGGCCTTCGGATGCGCTGATCAAAGGCGACTGGGCACCACCACCGCTGGTGCCGGGTCCGCAAAACAACTAATCCTGCTGCCCCTGTGGGAGCGAGCCTGCTCGCGATGGTCGTCAACGATTACGCGTGCTGACTGACAGAACGCGGCGCTCTTGAGTCCATCGCGAGCAGGCTCGCTCCTACAAGGGGTCCACAAGCAGCGCAATGACCAGGAACGCCCTGATGAAATCGATTCACCCCTTGATCCTCCTCGCCCTTGCCGGCAACGCAACCCAGGCTTTGGCCGGCGGCATCCAGCTCTACGAGGTCGGCCAGGAAGGCGCCGGGCTGGCCAACGCCGGTTCGGCGGCGCTGGCCAGCGACCCCAGCGTGCTGATGACCAACCCCGCCGGCATCGCCGCCCTTGAGGGCACCCAGGTCAGCCTCAACGGCCAGGCAGTCCTCGGCGACCTGGGCTTTGAGCGCGACAGCGGCAATGACTTTTCCGGCAATGAAGGCGGCAACCCGCTGCCGATCCTGCCGGGCAGCAGCTTCTTCATCAGCCATGCCGTCAACGACCGCGCCAGCATCGGTTTCGGCCTGTACGGCAACTTCGGCCTGAGCGTGGATTACGGCGATGACTGGGCCGGGCGCTACTTCACGCAGAAGTCGACCCTGCTCGGCGTCTCGATGCAGCCGACCTTCGCCTACAAGATCAACGACGACCTGTCGTTCGGCATCGGCCCGCGCCTGGTCTACGGCTACTACAACACCGAAATGGCGGTCGACAACAACGCCCTGCTACCGGTCAGCCCGTTCAAGCAGGATGGCCAACTCAAGTACAAGGACACCACCACCGGTGTCGGCCTGAACCTGGGCCTGCGCTACCAACTGGATGCGCGCACCACGCTCGGCCTGGCCTACACCAGCAAGGTCAAACTCGACTTCGAGGATTCACCGCAAGCCAAGGGCATCCAGAATCCGCTGCTCCAGCAGGCGCTGTCCGGTGTGCAAGCCAACAACCTCGAACTCGACATGAACATTCCGCAGACGCTGACCCTGAGCGTGGCCCACCAGCTCAACGATCAGTGGACGCTGCTGGGTACGGCGAACTGGCAGGACTGGAGTGATTTCGGCGACATCGGCGTCTCGGTGGACACGGCGGGCGGATCGCCTTCGGGCACTGTCAGCCGCCAGTACCAGGACACCTGGCACCTGTCCTTCGGCGCGCAGAACCAGCTCAGCCCGAAACTGCGCTGGAACATGGGCGTGGCCTACGACAGCTCTGCGGTCAAGGACAAGGACCGCACTGTGGACAACCCGATGAACGAGACCTGGCGCCTGGCGACCGGGCTCAACTACAAGCTCGCCGAGGACATGGACGTCAACCTCAGCTACACGCTGGTCTGGCTCGGCGACATGGACGTGCAGCAGCGCAAGCGTTCAGGCGAAACCCTGTCGGGCACCTACCCCGACAGCGCCCTGCATATCATCGGCGGCGGCGTGACCTGGCGTTTCTGATTCAACCTGGAAATGGCCCGCAGCCGGGCCAACCCGCAAAACAGGCAGACCCTTCGACATGACTTACCTCACCCGTGCGTCATCACTTCACGGCTTCCATGAATTCGCCCGCAGCCAGCACCTCAACCCCGCCGAGCTGCTGCGCGAAGCCGGCCTGGCCAGGGATGTGCTGGACAATCCGGACGCGCTGATTTCCTTCCACCGCTTCGCACTGGTGCTGGAGCTGGCCAGCAAAGCCAGCGATAACCCGCTGTTCGGCCTTGAGTTCGGCCTGTACCAGGGCGTGGGGATCTTCGGGTCCCTGCTCTACCTGATGCGCAATGCCAAGTGTGTCGGCGATGCCCTGCGCGACCTCGGGCACTATTTTCACGTGCACGACAACTATGGTGATGTCGCGGTGCACCGGGCGGACGATCACGCCCTGCTCTACTACGCCACCGAAGCGCAAAACCTGCCCGGCGGCCGCCAGGTCAGTGAATTGGTGGTGGGGGTCGGGCATCAGTTGATGCGCACCTTGCTTGGCAGCCGCTGGCAGCCGGCCGTGGCGATGTTCCAGCATGCGCCGGCCGTCAATCCGGCGCGCTACCGTCGTTTGCTCGGCGTGGCCCCGCGGTTCAACAGCGCTTTCGATGCCTGGATGTTCGACGTCAATCTGTTGAACGTCTCGCTGACCGATGCCGACCCGGCGTTGCACCGGCTCATGCAGCAGCACCTGGACAATGCCAGCCGCCTGCACAGCCACCAGTTGCCCAGCCATATCCAGCGCCTGTTGCGCAGTTTCCTGCCGAGCGGCCGGGTGACCATCGACTACATCGCCGACTTCATGCGCCTGAGCCCGCGTTCCCTGCAACGCCATCTCGCCGAGCAAGGCACCTCGTTCCAGACGTTGCTGGACGACACCCGGCAGACCATGACCCTGCGCTACCTCGAAGAGTCCGACATGACCCTGATGCAACTGACCGAAGTGCTCGGTTATGCCAACCAGAGCGCCTTCAGCCGAGCCTTCCAGCGCTGGTTTGGCGTCAGCCCGCGACAGTGGCTCAAACAACAGAAAGCCGGCAACTAACCGGACTCGGAAAACACTGAAGCCCCCTGTGGGAGCGAGCTTGCTCGCGATAGCGGTGGGTCAGACACTGGTATGTCAAATGTGCCGCAGCCATCGCGAGCAAGCTCGCTCCCACAGTGTGTTGGGTACCCGATTCAAGGATTGACCTGATAACCCTTGCCCTGCAGACAGCTGCTGTAAGCCGACGAGGTATTCGCCTGGGTGGTTTTCTCGTCCGCCCGGCGTTCCTGGCGCTGACGCGAACCACCGACCACCATCCCGGCCGCGGCGGTCTGTTTGGCACGGTCCTGGCGATAGTCCTGCTTCCTGTCATCGTCGACACGATCATAAGCTTCGTCATGCTGATTGCCGCGCACCTGTGCCCCTGCCGCGCCGGCGGCGGCCCCGACAGCAGCGCCCTTGACCCTGCCGCCCGAAGGCGTGGAAGCCGTCGAGGCACTCTGACTGGCGGCGATGCTGTTGCATTCGTTGATGTCGGTCTGGGTTTGTTGCGAACTCTGACCTTTCATCGGCACCACCGTTTGCGCCCATCCCGGGGCACTGAAAACCGACAGGGCGATACATAAGCTGAGCGGTGAAAACCTTTTCATGATGACCTCCGGATGACCCCCAAAAGGAGTTTAGATCAGCCCCGCTCAGCCACCCGGTTACTGACCGACGGTGGGCCCGATTTCCACCTGTAGGCGCTGATCAGGCGTTGGTGGTCAGCGGATAGAGCTTGTCATCGAACTGCGCCAGCTTCGGGAATACCAGCGGTTGGTCGTCGCTCAGGTGCTGCAACCGCTGGTCGTAGTCGACCAGAAATTGCTGGCGCGCCTCTTCACTGATGTACGGCACGTGCCAGGCCACGAAGGGTTCCAGCACATCGAACCCAACATAGGCCAGCGTGCCGCGCAGGATCGGCCGCAGCATGTCCTCCAGCGGCCCATGAATCGCGCCTTCGCCAAACATGTGCTCACGACCACCCAGGGTCACGGTCACCAGCGCTTTCTTGCCGGCCAGGCCGCCCTGGTCGTAGAAGCGTTTGCCGCCGTAGCAGATGCCGGACACCAGCACCCGGTCGATCCAGCCCTTGAGCATGGCCGGGGCGGAGAACCAGAAAATCGGGAAGTTGAGGATCAGCAGGTCGGCCCACAGCAGTTTGTCCAGCTCGGCCTGGATGTCCGCCGCCAGTGACTGGCTCTTCGCGCCCAGGCGTTGTTCCAGGGCATAGACCAGGTACTCGGGGTTTTCCCGGTTCGAGAAGTCGGCGTCGCTGGCCACCGGGTTCCAGTTCATTTTGTACAGGTCGCTGACCTGCACTTCGTGGCCCTGGGCCTGGAGGCTGGCAACGGCCTGGTCGCGCAGGGCGGAGGTGAAGGATTGCGGCTCCGGGTGAGCGTGGACGATCAGTACTTTCATGGTGGTTCCTTAGACTTGTTCCAGCGAATCGGTTGAAGGTGAAGTAGCGCGCGTGGCCAGCAAGCGGTCGAGCCAGTCGGGGTCCATTTGCGGTTCGGAAGAAAACAGCAGCCCGGTGTAGTCCTGATGCGGCGGAGTGAAGATCTGGCTGCGCGAGCCGTGATCGACCACCTTGCCCCGTTGCATCACCAATACCTCATCGGCAATCGCCCGCACTGTAGCAACATCGTGGGTGATGAACAGGTAGGCGACACCCAGTTGCTGCTGGATGCGATTGAGCAGTTTGAGTACGCCTTCGGCCACCAGTTGGTCGAGGGCCGAGGTCACTTCGTCGCAGATGATCAGTTGCGGTTCGGCCGCCAGGGCCCGGGCGATGCAGATGCGTTGTTTCTGCCCGCCGGACAGCTCCCGGGGCTGACGCTCCATGAAGGTCGCCGGGTCGAGTTCGATCATCTCCAGCAGCTCGGCAACCCGGGCGCGCATGGCCTTGCCCTTGAGGCCGAGGTAGAACGTCAACGGCCGGCCGATGATGTCGACAATGCGCTGACGCGGGTTCAGCGCCGTGTCGGGGATCTGATAGATCATCTGGATGCGCCGCAGTTGTTCCTTGCTGCGTTGACGAAAGTCCGCCGGCAAGGGTTCACCGTCGTACAGTACCTGGCCGTAAGTCGGCGGCAGCAATCCGGTGATCAAGCGCGCAGTGGAGCTTTTGCCGCTGCCGGATTCGCCGATCACCGCGAGGGTCTGGCCGCGATACAGCTTCAGCGAAACGTCGTGCAGCACCGGTTGCTGGCCATAACTGGCGCAGCTGTTGCGCAACTCCAGTAGCGGTTGTTCCTGTTGCGGGCGGGCCTTGGGTTCGGTGCGGAAACTGCGCACCGCCCACAGCGACTTGGTGTAGTCCTCCTGCGGGTCGCCGAGCATCTTGCGCGTTTCGGCCTCTTCCACCAGTTTGCCGTGGCGCAGCACCATGATGCGGTCGGCCATCTGCGCCACCACCGCCAGGTCGTGGCTGATGTAGATCGCCGCGCTCCCGTAGGTGGCTACCGCATCGCGAATGGCCGCCAGCACTTCGATCTGGGTGGTGACGTCCAGCGCGGTGGTCGGCTCGTCGAAGATGATCAGGTCCGGGTGACAGGCCATGGCCATGGCAGTCATCACCCGCTGCAACTGGCCGCCGGAGACCTGGTGCGGATAGCGCTGGCCGATGGTTTCGGGATTGGGCAGACGCAGCACGCGATACAACTCGACGGCTTCTTTCATCGCTTGATCGCGGCTCATGCCGCCGTTCTTCACGGCGGTTTCGACGTGCTGGTCGATCAGTCGGTGGGCCGGGTTGAACGAGGCCGCCGCGCTCTGTGCGACATAGGCGATGCGCAAGCCGCGCAGTTTGCGCAAGGCTTCGGGTTTGGCCTTGAGCAAGTCGATGCCGTCGAAACGCACCGAGCCGCCAGTGATCCGGCAGCCGTCGCGGGTGTAGCCCATGGCCGAGAGGCCGAGGGTCGACTTGCCCGCGCCGGACTCGCCGATCAGCCCCAACACTTCGCCCCGCTGCAGGGTCAGGTCGATGCCCTTGATCAACGGATGCCAGGCGTCTTCGTAATGGCCTTCGATGTGCAGGTCGCGGATTTCCAGCAAGGTTTCGAAGTCGTCATGTTCAGCACTCCTTGAGGCCGCTGGATTTGTGCAGCATCCAGTCGACGACGAAATTGACGCTGACCGTGATCAAGGCCACGGCCAGGGCGGGCAGCAACGGGCTGATGTCGCCGAAAGTGATCAGCACGGCGTTGTCGCGCACCATGCTGCCCCAGTCGGCGGTGGGCGGCTGGATGCCCAGGCCAAGGAACGACAGCGCACTGATGAACAGGAACACGAAGCAGAAGCGCAGGCCGAACTCGGCAATCAATGGTGCCGCCGCGTTCGGCAGCACCTCGCGGGTCACCAGCCACCACAGGCCTTCACCGCGCAGGCGTGCGGCTTCGACGAAGTCCTGCACCACCACGTTCATCGCCACGGCACGGGACAGGCGAAACACCCGGGTCGCATCCAGCAGCGCAATCACCAGCACCAGCGAGGTCGCCGTGGTGCCGACCACGCTGAGGATCAGCAAGGCAAAGATCAGTTGCGGAATGGCCATCAGGATGTCCACCACCCGCGACAATCCCTGATCGACCCAACCGCCCTTGATCGCCGCGACCAGGCCACTCAAGCCACCGAGCAGAAACGCCAGCACCGTGGTCAGGAAGGCAATGCCCAGGGTGTTGCGTGCGCCGTAGACCAGGCGGCTGAACATGTCGCGCCCGAGGTTATCGGTGCCCAACAGGAACTGTCCGCCCCAGGGTTCAAAGCCCCCGCCCACCACCTGGGTTTCGCCGAACGGCGCCAATACCGGCGCGAACACCGCCACCAGCACGTACAGCACGATCATCGACAAACCGAACTTGGCGCTCAGGGGCGCCCGCCACACTTGTTTCAACAGGCTCATGGTCTACCCCTTCGGATGCATCAGGCGTGGGTTGCTGGCAATCGACAGCACGTCGGCACTGGTATTGAGCAGGATGTAGGTCGCGGCGAAGATCAGGCTGCAGGCCTGCACCACCGGGATATCGCGCTTGGCCACCGAGTCCACCAGCAACTGGCCGAGCCCCGGATAAACGAACACCACTTCGACCACCACCACGCCGACCACCAGGTACGCCAGGTTCAGCGCCACCACGTTGACGATCGGTGCCAGGGCATTGGGCAAGGCGTGGCGAAAGATGATCCGCGACTGGCTGATGCCCTTGAGCCGGGCCATTTCGATGTAGGGGCTGGCCAACAGGTTGATCAGGGAGGCGCGGGTCATGCGCATCATCTGCGCGATCACCACCAGGCTGAGGGTCGCCACCGGCAACACCGAGCGCTCCAGTATCGTGCCCAACGAAGCGTCCGGCGCCAGGTTGGAAATGCTCGGGAACCAGTTGAGTTTCACCGCGAACACCAGGATCAGGATGTAGGCGACGAAGAACTCGGGGAACGACACGGCGCTCAGGGCCGAGGTGTTGAGCAAGCGGTCGAACCAGCTGTTGCGGTACAGCGCCGCGAGCATGCCCAGCAGCAAGGCCAGGGGCACCGACACCAGCGCCGCCAGCAATGCGAGGCTGAAAGTGTTGCCCAGGCGCGAGCTGACCAGATCGGCGATGGGCCGCTGGTTGGCCAGCGACACCCCGAGATCACCGTGCAGCAACTGCCAGATCCAGTGGCCGAAGCGGGTCAATGGCGGCAAGTCCAGGCCCAGTTGCGCGCGGTAGGCGGCCACGGTTTCCGGGGTGGCCGACTGGCCGAGCATGGCCTGGGCGATATCGCCCGGGAGCATGCCGACGGCGAGGAAAATGATCACCGATACGGCGAACAGGGACAGCAGGCCCAGGGCCAGGCGCTGCCCCAACAGTTTGAAAATACTTCTCATCGTGCAGTTCCTTGAAGTGGGCACGCTGGTGAAGATTGCAAATTCCACTGTGGGAGCTGGCTTGCCAGCGATAGCGGTATGTCAGCCAACATCTATGTCGACTGTTACGGCGCCATCGCGGGCAAGCCCGCTCCCACAGGGATCTTCATTGTTTGATGGATCCGGGCATTACGCCTGCCACCACCGCTCGATCACCCGCAGGCCGTCCAGTTCGCCGTACGGCGCCGTCTGCCCACCATGCACAACCTTGTTCGAGCGCGCCGCCACGGAACTGGCGAACAGCGGCACGATCGCCCCGCCCTCGTCCCGACACAGCGCCTGCATTTCGTTGTACATCTCGCGGCGCAGGGGGTCGTTCATCTCGCCGCGGGCAGCGTTGAGCAGTTGATTGAAACGCGGGTTGTCCCAGTGGGTTTCGTTCCACGCCGCGCCCTTGGCGTAGCCGATGCTGAACATGCGGTCGGCGGTCAGGCTGCTGTACCAGAACGAGGTGGTGAAGGGCTGCTTCATCCACACGTTGGAGAAGAAGCCGTCGGCTGGCTCGCGCACGACGTCGATGTCGATCCCGGCGGCACGCGCCTGCTCCTTGAACAGCACCGAGGCGTCCACGGCGCCTGTGTAGGCCGCGTCGGAGGCTTGCAGGCGGACCTTGAGCGAATCCAGACCGGCCTTTTTCAGGTAGAAGCGTGACTTGTCCGGGTCGTAGGTGCGCTGCTCCAGCGCGGTGTTGATGAAGCGGCTGCCGGGCTGGATCGGGTGGTCGTTGCCCACCAGGCCGTAACCGTGCAGCACCGAGGCCAGCAGGGTTTCGCGGTTGATTGCGTGCTTCATCGCCAGGCGCACGTCGTTGTTCAGGAACACCTGGCTGTCGGTGAGCATCGGGAAGGTGTAGTGCTGGGCGCCCTTGGTTTCTTCGATCACCAGGTTCGGGTTGCGCTTGAGCAGCGCGACGGTCTTCAGGTCGACCTTGTTGATCACGTCCACTTGCCCGGTGACCAGCGCATTGACCCGCGCCGCACCGTCGGCGATGGCAATCAGCTCGGCGCTGGCGAAATGCGCCCGGCCCGGTTTCCAGTAGTCCGGACTGCGTTCCAGGGTCATGCGCACGCCCGGTTCGAAGTCCTTGAGGCGATAGCCACCGGTGCCGGCGCCGGCCTGCCAGTCCGCCGCGCCGTCCTTGCTCGGCATGATCGCCAGGTGGTAGTCGGCGACCACATAGGAGAAATCGGCGTTGCCCGAGTGCAGTTCGAACACCACGCTGTCGCTGCCGTTGGCGCTGACCTTGGCCACGTCGCCCAGCACGGTCTTGGCCGCCGAGGTGGATTTCTCGCCGAGGTGATGCTGGATCGAAGCGACCACATCGTCGGCGGTCAGGGTCTTGCCGTTGTGGAAGGTCACGCCCTGACGGATCTTGAAAGTCCAGATGCGCGCGTCCGGGGTCGAGGTCCAGCTTTCGGCCAGCTCGGGGATGGCGGTGCCGTCGACGGCGATTTCGGTCAGGGTGTTATAGACCGCCGAGAAGCCGACGAAGGTGAAGGTGTCGGCCCAGGAGCCCGGATCCTTGGAGTCGGTAGTGCTGCCACCGGCCAACCCAAGGCGCAGGACGCCGCCCGGTTTTGGTGTGGCCTCTTCGGCGAAGGCGCCGAACGGCAGGCCCATGGAAAACGCACCGGCCACGGCAGCCGCGGCAGCGCTGTACTTCAAGAAGTCCCTACGCGGGAAGCTGAATTCATGGTTCGCTTGAGTAATCTTGTTTTTGTTATCGCTCATTGCATTGCCCCTGATCAAAAGCTAATGGAATTTCAATTCAAAACCACGCAAGACACCGGGCCAGGGCCCGGTGCATACAACGTATGAATAGCCTGCCGTCACACCTGGATCGCCTTCACTTCGACGAACTCGTTAAGCCCTTCTCCCCCCCACTCGCGACCATTGCCCGATTGTTTGTAGCCACCGAACGGCGCCTGATAATTGAATGCCGCACCGTTGAGGAAGCACTGGCCGGCGCGCAGCTGCCGCCCCAGGTGCAAGGCGCGTTCGGCGCTGCCGGCCCAGACGCCGCTGGACAGGCCGAACGGCGAGTCGTTGGCGATCCGGATCGCCTGCGCTTCATCGGCGTAAGGGATCAGGCACAGCACCGGGCCGAAGATTTCTTCCTGGGCGATGCGCATGCGGTTGTCGACATCGGCGAACAGCGTCGGGTCGACATAGAACCCGCGTTCGAAAGCCGACGACGTATCACCGCCGCACAGCAGCCGTGCGCCTTCCTGTTGGCCGACCTTGATGTAGTCGAGCACGGTGCGTTTTTGCCCGGCCGAACACATCGGGCCGAGGAAACTTTGCGCATCGAGCGGATCGCCCATGCGCAGGCTCAGGGTTTCAGCCAACGCCAGTTCCACCGCTTCGGCATAACGACTGGCGGGCAGCAACATGCGGGTCAGCGCGGTGCAGGTCTGGCCGGAGTTGATCATCACGTCCTGCACGCCGTAGCGCACCGCTGCGGCAAGGTCCGCATCCTCGGCGATCAGCAGCGGCGACTTGCCGCCCAGTTCCAGGCACACGCGCTTGACCGAAGGTGCTGCCGCCTGCGCGACGCGAACGCCGGCGCCGGTGGAACCGGTGAACGACACCATGTCCACGTCCGGGTGCTTGGCCAGCGCTTCGCCGACTTTCGAACCCGGCCCGCTGACCAGGTTGAACACCCCGGCCGGCAGGCCGATGTCCTCGATCATTTGCGCCAGCAGGAAGGCATGCAGCGGGGTTTCCTGGCTCGGCTTGACCACCACCGTGCAACCGGCGGCCAGGGCCGGGGCGAGTTTGCCGATCAACTGGTGCAGCGGGTAATTCCACGGATTGATGAACGCGCACACGCCCACGGCCTCGCGGATCACCAGCGAGTTGCCGACCTCGCGCACTTCGTCCATGAGATGAGCCAGTTCGACGTACTGCTCGAGGCCAGCGATCGGTCCGTCGACCTGCACCGAGCGGCACCATTGCACCGGCATGCCCAGTTCCGTGGTGATGACCGCAGCCATTTCATCGGCACGCTTGCGCAATTGATCGGCCAGTGCGCGGATGTAACCGGCACGCACGCTGGACGCTGTGCGCGACCATGAGTCGAACGCCCGGCGTGCAGCCGCCACGGCGTTTTCGACATCGCGTTCATCACCCAGCGGCACGCTGCCGCAGGCTTCTTCCGTGGCCGGGTTGAGCACCTCGGCGATGCCCTGCCCCGACGGGGTTTGCCAGCGACCATCAATGAACAGTGTCTTGTGATTAAGCATGAACCTGGGCCTCCATCAATTCTTGAGCACAACGGGCAATGCGCTGGCAGGCATCGCGCAGGGGTTCGGTGCCGACCACCAGACCGAGGCGGATGTGCCCCGCCGCGCTCGGACCGAAGGCCTCACCCGCCAGGACCGACACGCCGTGGTGATCCAGCAGACGGTCGGCAAAGGCCTGGGCGCTGAGCCCGGTCTGGCGAATATCGAGCATCACGAACATGCCGCCATCGGGTTTCAACGCCCGTACGCCGGGGCAGTCGGCCAGGCTGTCGCACACCAGGTCGCGACGCTGGCGATAGGCTTCGCGCATGGCTTCGAGTTCCGGCAGGTTACTTTCCAGGGCGATGACGGCGGCGTCCTGGATGAAATCCGGCGAACCGTAGAGCATGCACAACGCGAGGTTTTCCAGGTGCGCGGCCAGGGACGGCGGCGCCACCACCCAGCCGACGCGCCAACCGGTCATGGCGTGGGATTTCGACAGGCTGTTGAGGGTCGCGGTGCGCTCGGCCATGCCCGGCAGGCTTGCCGGACTGACGTGCTCGCCTTCGAACAGCAATTCGCTGTAGACCTCATCGGAAATCAGCCACAGGTCGTGGCCGATGCACAACTCAGCCAAAGCCGCCCAGGTGCTGCGCGGCAGACTGGCGCCGGACGGGTTGTGCGGGCTGTTCAGTGCCAGCGCCCGGGTACGCGGAGTGATGCGTGCGGCGACGTCTTCGGGCAGCACGCGGAAACCGTTTTCCGAGCGCACCGGCACCGGCACCACCACGGCGCCGCAGGCACCGAACACCGCTTCGTAGGTGACGTACATCGGTTCGGCGACTATCACTTCGTCACCGGGATTGAGCACGCATTGGGCGACGCTGAACAGCGCACATTGCGCCCCGGCCAGCACAGTGACCTGATCCGCCGAAACGGACTGGCCGCTGCGTTGCTGATGACGCTTGGCGATGGCTTCGCGCAGGGCACGCTTGCCGCGCACCTCGGCGTAATGGGTGTTGCCGCTGCGCAAACTGTCGATCGCGCCCTGCACGATGGGCTGTGGCGTGTCGAAATCCGGGTCGCCCACGGACAACAGCAAAATGTCTTCGCCCTGTTCGCGCTTTGCCAGGGCGCGGTAGTGAATATCCCACGCGGCGGCGCCGTCACCGGCGATACGTTGAGTCAGATCGGAAAAGCGCATGGTTTCATCCCCTTCAAATACAGGCGCAAGCATGCTTGAGTTCGATCAGTGTCACGCCGTTGCGCTTGAAGCCATGGCGCAGGTCGGTCTGCAACTCGGCCAGGCTTTGCGGCTGGTTCACGGTGCAGCCGAAGGCACGCGCGAGGGCGGCGAAATCCGGGTTGCGCGGCAACACGCCGATGGGCTCGATGTCCAGGCCGAGCATGTCGTCGCGGATCTGCCCCAGGGCGTCGTTGTTCCACAGCAGCACCACCAGCGGGCTGTCCAGTTCCTCGACGGCGGTCGCCAGCTCCTGCGCGGTGTAGAGGAACCCGCCGTCGCCGACCAGCACCAGGCCCGGCCGTTGCGGCGCGCCGAACTTGGCGCCGATGCCGGCCGGCAGGCCGTAACCCAGGGTGCCGTAGCCGGTCGGATGCAACCAGCTGCGGGTGGCGGCGCTGTCGAAGGCGTAGTTACCCGTATACGCAAGCTGGGTCATGTCGGTGCTGATGAAGGCGTTGTCCGGCAGCTCGGCGGCGATACGGTCGAGGATCGACTGATGGATCGACTGCAGCGGGCCATGGCTGGCCTTGACCGCTTCACGCAGGGCGGCGACCGAGGCAACCGCGGCGCTGGCATCGCGCACGTCGCTCGGCAGGCGCTCAAGCAAACCGCTGAGGGTTTGCTGTGCATCGCCATGCAACGCCACTGCACAGGGGTAGAAGTCGTTGAACTTGCGCGGGTCGATGTCGATGCGCAGCAACTCGCCATTGAGCAGCAGGCGTTCGCGCCAGAAGTCGGTGTCGGCCATTTCGGTGCCGACCGCCAGCACCACGTCGGCCTCGGCGATCAGGTTCCAGCCAAGTTCCACACACAGGGATGAACCGGCGTGGAGAGGTGCATCCGGCGGCAGCAGGCCCTTGCCGGCGACGCTGGTGAACAGCGGCGCGGCCAGTCGGGTGCTGATGTCTTTCAGTTCAGCCGTGGCATTCAGCGCACCGCCACCGGCGATGATCATCGGGCGTTTCGCAGCGTTGAGTCTGGCCACGGCTTCATCCAGCGCGGTGGCGGATGCCGGGCCACGCCCCGGACGGCGCACCACTTCGTTGCTCCAGTCACGGGCGATAGGCGCGGCCAGCACGTCCAGCGGCACCGAGATGTGCACCGGGCGCGGCCGCTCGCTGTCGAACACCGCGTAGGCGCGGGCGATCAGTTCCGGCAGGTCTTCGGCGGTCAGCGCCACGGCGGAGAATGCAGTGATCGGTGCAGTCATCGCGCGCTGATCCTGGCACTCGTGCAGGCTGCCCCAGCCCTTGCCGAGGCTGGCGCTGTGGTTGACGCTGGAAATCACCAGCATCGGAATCGAGTCGGCGTAGGCCTGGCCAATGCCGGTGGCGGCGTTGGTCACGCCGGGACCGGTGATGACAAAGCACACGCCCGGCTTGCCGCTGACCCGGGCATAGCCGTCGGCCATGAAGCTGGCGCCCTGCTCATGGCGGGTCAGTACGTGACGGATGCCACTGCCGGGCAAGCCGCGATACAGCTCAAGGGTATGCACGCCGGGGATGCCGAACACGGTATCGACACCGTAGTTGGCCAGCAGGCGCACCAGCGCCTGGCCACCGGTCAAGGTTTTGTTTTGCATGTTCATGTCCTCACGCATGGCCGAGGCGAATCAACGCATCGACCGCAGTGGTGCCCTGGGCACCGACCAACAATGGGTTCACATCGAGTTCCAGCACGTGCGCGGCGTTTTCGCAGGCGTAGTCGGCCACGGCGCGGATCGCCGTCACCAGAGCGTCCAGGTCGGCAGGTTCGCGGCCACGGAAACCTTGCAGCAGCGGCGCGCTGCGCAGGCCGAGCAAGGCATTGCGGATGGCGCCGTCGGTGGTCGGCAGCAACAGGCTGCGACTGTTCTTGAGCAACTCCACCAGAATGCCGCCGGCACCAATCACCAGCGCGAGGCCGAAATCGTTTTCGCGCTTGATGCCGACGATCAGCTCGGCCAGTGGCGGTTTGGCCATCGGCTCCAGCAGCAGTTGATCGAACGGCACGCCCGGTGCGTAGGCGGCGATGCTGACGCGCATCTTTTCCAGTGCAGCGCTCAATGCTGCGCCGTCCTTGAGATTCAACGCCACGGCGCCAGCCTCGGTCTTGTGCGGCAGCTGTGCGCTGACGGCTTTGAGTACCAGCGGATAGCCCAGTGCTTCGGCGTCTTCCAGGGCTTGATCCGGGGTGCTCAAAACACCGTTTGGCGTGGGCAGACCGAAGGCTCTCAGCGCCTGTTTGGAATCCCACTCATTGAGCAACTGCCCTTCGCCTTCCAGCGCGCTCGGGCACAGCGGCACCAACGCCGATTCACCCAGGGCCAGCAAGGCCTGACGATTGCGCTGATAACCGGCGATGCGCCCCCACGCAGCCAGGCCGTCTTCGACGCCTTGCAACGCCGCGACGCCCTGACTGTGCAGACGCTCACGGGCGTGGGCCGGCAGCAATTCAGGGAAGGCCGAGGTGACAAAACCGGTCTTGCCGTGGCGCACCAGTGCCGCGCAGAACAGCTCCAGCAGCAGGTCGCACTCCTTGCGCTCGCCGGTGAACTGCGCCGGGTAGTCGAGCACCAGCATCGCGGCGTCGGCTTCGGTGCGCAGCGCGCTGTCGAGCATGCGGTTCAAGGCTTCGCCATCACCCCAGATCGCCGTGGTGAAGTCCAGCGGGTTAACCAGGTTGGCGTAGCCGGGCAGCACTTGTGCGAGTTCGCCGACCTGTCCTTGATCGAGCTTCGGCAGGCCCAGCTCGTTGCGTTCGGCGTAGTCGGCAATCAGCCCGGCGTCACCACCGGAACAGGCCAGCGCGATCAGGCTGTTGCCCGCCGGCAGATTGCCGCAGGCCGCGGCCTTCAAGGTTTCGACAAAGCTCACCGGACCGCTGACGCGGATCACCCCGAGGCGATCGAACAGCGCGTCGTACAGCGCATCGGAACCGGACAGCGAACTGGTGTGACTCAAGGCCAGTTCGGCGCCGATCTGCGACACGCCGGTTTTCAGGGCAATGATCGGGATGCCTTTCTCCAGCGCCTTGTGCGCGGCACGGGCGAAACCCGGCACGTTCTTCAGGCCCTCCAGGTGCAGGCCGATGGCGGTGACACGCGGCTCGTCGAGCAACACGTCCATCAATTCAGCCACGCCCAGCTGCGCCTGGTTGCCCACCGAGGCCATGTAGGCCACCGGCAGCGAGCGGTCGCTCATGGACAGGTTGTAGGCGAAGTTACCGCTCTGGGTCAGCACCGCCACGCCCTTCTCCACCGCCTTGCCGCCGTGCGCCACCGGCCACAGCGCGCAGCTGTGCAGGTAGTCGAGCAGGCCGTAGCAGTTGGGGCCGAGCAAGGCCATGTCGCCAGCGGCCTTGAGCAGTTGCTGTTGCAGGGCCTGGCCTTCGGCGCCGGTCTCGGCAAAACCCGAGGCATAGCAGATCGCCCCGCCCGCGCCGATGGCGGCCAGTTCGGCGACGCAGGTCAGGGTCAGTTCGCGGTTGGTGGCGATGAACACGGCGTCCGGGCCGCAAGGCAGCTCGGCCACGCTGCGCACGCACGGCACGCCTTCGAGGCTGTCGTGCTGCGGGTTGATCAGCCACATTTGCCCTTGGTAGCCGCCTTCGGCACAGCGCTTGAGGGCGCGGGCCATGCTGCGGCCGCCGACGAACGCCACGTGTTGCGGCGCGAGCATGCGTTTGAGGTTGTCACGGATGGATTGGGACATGGGAGTTCTCCGGGCCGATCAGCGCAGCAGCGGCCGCAGCAGCTCGCGGGAAATGATGTGGCGCTGGATTTCCGAAGTGCCTTCCCAGATCCGCTCGATCCGCGCGTTGCGCCAGATGCGCTCCACCGGGCCTTCGTCCATCAGGCCCATGCCGCCGAAGATCTGCACCGCTTCATCGGCGGTACGGCCGAGCACTTCACTGGCGAACAGCTTGGCCATGCCGGCCTCGCCATCGGTCATGGTGCCCTGGTCCATTTTCCAGGCGGTGTGCAGGGTCAGCAGTTCAGCAGCGCGAATCTGCGTGGCCATGTCGGCCAATTTGAACGACACGCCCTGGTAGGTACCGATGGGCTGGCCGAATTGCTTACGGTCCGCCGCCCATTGCAAGGACACGTCCAGTGCACGCTGGGCCTGACCGACGCAGTTGGCCGCGACCATCACACGCCCGGCGGTCAGCCAGGCGTTGGCCACGTCCCAACCCTTGCCGACTTCGCCCAGCACTTTGCTGGCCGGCACGCGGCAGTCGTCGAAGAACATTTCGAAGGTGTGGTAACCACGGTTGCTCACACACTTGGGGCCACGGCGGATGGTCATGCCCGGGGTATTGCGGTCGACCAGGAACGAGGTCACGGCGTTGCGCTTTTTGCCGTTGTGCTCGTAGGTGTCGGTGACGGCGAAGACGATGGCGAAATCGGCATGGCCGGCGTGGCTGATGAAGTGCTTGCTGCCGTTGAGAATGAAGTCGTCGCCTTCACGCACGGCGCGGGTCTTGATCGCGTTGGCATCGGAGCCAGCGCCCGGTTCGGTCAGGGCGAAGCAGTCGATCTTCTCGCCCTGGATGCACGGCAACAGGTAGTCGTTGATCTGGTCGCCGGTGCAGGCCATGAGGATTTTCGACGGCCGTGCGACGAACACGTGCAGTGCCCAGGAGACCTTCGACAGTTCACGCTCGATCAGCGCCTGGGACAGGTAGTCCAGGCCGCCACCGCCCACTTCCTCGGGCATGTTGAAGGCGTAGAAACCGGCGGCAATCGCCTTGCCGCGAATCTGCGCGGCCAGTTCCGGGGACACCTCGTCGGCGCGGTCGACTTGCTCTTCATAGGGCAGCAGCTCCTTCTCGACGAAGCTGCGTACCGAGTCAACCAACATTTCTTGTTCTTGGGTCAGTTGGAAATTCATGGTGCTACCTGTTGTTCGTTCACAAAGAATGGTGTGCGAGGCTGAAGGTGATCGCTGGCAAGCCAGCGCCTACAGGACCGCTGCGATTAGCGGCCGACGAAGTTCGCCGGGCGTTTTTCCATGGCGGCGCGCAGGGCCTCTGTGCCGTCTTCGCTGCGACCGCACAGCAGGCCGGCGGCGAGCTCGGCTTGCAGTTGTTCGGCCAGGCTGCGTTCGGCGCCTTCACGCATGAGTTTTTTGGTCTGGGCGAAGGCGAAAGTCGGACCGGCGGCCAGGCGTGCGGCCAGCTCATGGGTGACCGTCAGCAGTTGCTCGTCGGCGCAGACTTCGCCGACCAGTCCGGCGGCCAGTGCGCGGTCGGCCCCCCACAATTCGTCGAGGAACAACAGGCGTTTGGCCTGTTCGCTGCCGATCAGGCGTGGCAGGTGCCAACTGGCGCCGGCATCCGGCGAGTACGCCATGCTGGTGTAGCCGGCCTTGAAGCGTGCCGATTGCCCGGCGATGCGCAGGTCGCAGCACAGGGTCAGGTCCATCCCGGCGCCGACGGCGGTGCCGTTGATGGCGGCGATGGTGGGTTTTTCCAGGCTGTGCAGACGGGTCATCAGGGCGTGGGCGGTTTCGGTCCAGCCGTAGGTTTCCAGGGCGCCCCGGGCTTCGGCATCGGCCCACTCGTCGAGGTCGGCACCGGCGCAGAAGCTGCGGCCGCTACCGGTCAACACCACCACGCGCACCGCCGGGTCGGCGTTGAAACCGTCGAGCAAGGCATGCAGGTTCTTCAGCGTCGGAATGTCCAGCGCATTGCGCTGGGCCGTGCGATTGAGGGTGATCCAGGCAACGCCTGCTTCGACCTGGCTGAGCAGCGACGATTGAGTGGTCATGGGAATCCTCGAATTATTGTGATTGGTCTGAGGTGATGCGACTTGAGGCCATACTAAACGAGTGTTCAGTAAGGCGGCAATCGGTGGGGAAATGAGCTGTAACAAGCTCAAAAAATATGTAATACATTGTTTTTATTGGATTATTTCAATATTGGCGAGCATGGACCGCAGGCGCTGTTACAACTTCGAACAACTGGTGACACGCGGTCTTCCCGCCACCACACCCCCCTGTAGGAGCGAGCCTGCTCGCGAGAGACGCAAGGCCACCGCGGGAAACCAGACAGCCCGCGTTATCGTTGACGACCATCGCGAGCAGGCTCGCTCCTACAGGGAATCTGCGGTGTGCATAGAAGCTGGGGATGCCACAAAACACTGTGGGAGCGGGCTGGCCCGCGAGGGACGTAAGACCACCGCGGGAAACCAGACAGCCCGCGTTATCGTTGACGACCATCGCGAGCAGGCTCGCTTCTACAGGGAATCTGCGGTGTGCATAGAAGCTGGGGATGTCACAAAACACTGTGGGAGCGGGCTTGCCCGCGAGGGACGTAAGACCACCGCGGGAAACCAGACAGCCCGCGTTATCGTTGACGACCATCGCGAGCAGGCTCGCTCCTACAGGGAATCTGCAGTGTGCATAGAAGCTGGGGATGCCACAAAACACTGTGGGAGCGGGCTGGCCCGCGATGACGGCATCACATTCAACATCTCTGTTGACTGACATACCGCTATCGCTGGCAAGCCAGCTCCCACAGGGGGTTGTGTTCAGCTCAAGGGATCAGGCAGTCGGCAAGCTCGGTGCCAGCACGCCCTGGCGCTTGCGATGAATCAGGAAGTACGCGCCATAGCACAGCGCAATGAAGCCAAAGCCCCAATACAGCGACGGACGCTGGGTTTCATCCAGGGCCAGGAACACGAACAGCGAGCAGCACAGCGTGATGCACATCAGCGGCAGCACCGGGAACCACGGTGCGCGGTACTTCAGGTCGCTGAGTTTGTTGCCGTCACGCAGCCAGGCCTTGCGGAACTTGTACTGCGCCAGCGCGATGACAATCCAGGTCACGGTGCCGGACATGCCGCTCACCGCCATCAGCACCATGAACAAGGTGTCGGCGGCGATGAAGCTGGTCATCAGCGACACCAGCGCGAAGCACAGGGTGATGCTCAAGGCGCGCAACGGCACGCCGCGCTTGCTCAATGGCGACAGGCTTTTCGGCGCCATGCCGGTTTTCGACATCGCCCACAGGATGCGCGTCGAGGCGTACAGGCCGGAGTTGCCCACCGACAGGATCGCGGTGAGGATCACGAAGTTCATCAGGTCGGCCGCATAGGGAATGCCGACCATGTCGAACACCTGCACGAACGGGCTTTCCATCAGCCCCGCCTGCTGCCACGGCACGATGGCCGACAGCACGATGATCGCCAGCACGTAGAAGATCAGCACGCGGAACACCACGTTGCGCACGGCCCGTGGAATGCTCTTTTCCGGCTGATCGGTTTCACCGGCCGCCACGCCCATGATCTCGCAACCCTGGAACGCGTAGACCACGGTCATCATCACCGCGAACACCGCCGACAGGCCGTTGGGGAACAGCGAATCGCCAAGCAGGTTGCTCGCCATCGGTGCCGGGGCGCCGCTGCTCAGGGGCATCACGCCGAAGATCACCAGCACGCCGACCACGATGAAACCGAGAATCGCCGCGACCTTGATCCCCGAGAACCAGTATTCCGCTTCACCGAACGCGCGGGTCGCCATGGCATTGATGCCGAACAGCACCACCACGAACAGCGCCGACCAGTACCAGATCGGCACCGCCGGGAACCAGCGGGTCATCAGCATGCCGGCGGCGGTGAACTCCAGGCCGACGGTGGTGGCCCAGCTCATCCAGTACACCCAACCGATCATGAACCCGGTGGCCGGACCGATGTACTTGGTGGCGTGGGTCTGGAACGAACCGGACACCGGCATCTGCACCGACAGTTCACCCAGGCAGACCATCACCAGGTACATCAGGAAACCGGCGACCAGGTAAGCCAGGATCGCCCCGACCGGGCCGCCCTGGTTGATGGTCACGCCGGAGCCCATGAACAGCCCGGTGCCGATGACGCCACCCAGGGACAGCATGAAAATGTGCCGGCTTTTCAGGGCGCGGGTCAGCTGTATGCCTTTACGATCAGTGTTCTCGTTCATGTCGGCACCTCAGCAGTCGGTGAGGTGTGCAACGCGCGACAGGACGTCACGGCGCAGGGAGGGATCAGCTTTACGGCAATTCATTATTATTATCTCCAATAAGCTTCGAAGACCGCGCTGCGGCGGTTGCGTCGATTATTGGAAAGCCATGTAAGTTCGCGTTGACCATCAGGATCGAAGTTGTACAAAGTCGTAACAAACTTGTACGTCAGCTCTGCAACAGGCCTTTGAGGGTGTTCAGCGCGAGTTGCAATTGCTCATCCAGCGCCGGGGTCATGCGGCGGATCGCCGATTCATCGTTGACCAGCGCCAACGCCTCCAGCGCCCTCAGGGTATTGGCCAAGGCACGAAAGCCCAGCGAATCGCCGCTGCCGGCCAGACGGTGCGCCAGTTGCGCGACCTCTGTGCAGTCATCGGCGGCAATGGCCTCCGTGAGTGCATCGCGGTGCTGAACGATCGAGTCGCGCAGCACCGCCAGCAAGCCCTGGACTTTCTGCTCGCCAAGCAGGGTGCGATGGGTCTGCAACAGCGGCCAGTCCATCGTTTCATCACGCGCAACCGCCTCGGCGACGGGCACATGCCCTTCCAGCACCTGGCGCAGGTTTTCCAGCTTCAGGGGTTTGGCCAGGACGCCGTCCATGCCGGCCTCCAGATAACCGCGCACCAGCGCCGGCTGCACGCTGGCGGTCAGGGCGAAAATCCGCGTGTGGCGATTCGGCCCGTCGCTGTTGCGGATCTGCCTGCATAATTCGACACCGCTGATGCCCGGCAGGTGCACGTCCAGCAGCAGCAGATCGAAAACCTGCGCGGCACAGTGTTGTAGCGCCTGCTCCGCTTCTTCGGCCAGCCACACCCGGTGGCCGTCCCGTTGCAGCAAACCCTTGGCCACTTCGCGATTGAGCGCCACGTCCTCGACCACCAGGATGTTCAATGCCGGCCCCGCCGCGCGAACCGGCGCAATTGCAACTACGGCGCTGGCCGGCTGCAAGGACAGCTCGAACCAGAAGCAACTGCCGCGCCCCTCTTCGCTGTCGACGCCGATGTTGCCACCCATCTGCTCCACCAGATGCTTGCAGATCGCCAACCCCAACCCGGTGCCGCCAAAACGTTGCGCGACTTCTTCGCTGGCCTGGGTGAAGCGCTCGAAAATCTTCGCCTGCATTGCCGGGGCAATGCCGATGCCGTCGTCAGTGACGCTGACCCGCAGGCGTTGCCCGCCCTGTTCGCCGGTTTCGTTGAGCAGCGCTACCTCGACGCTGACTTCACCGCCTTCGGTGAACTTGATCGCGTTGGCCAACAGGTTGCTCAGCACCTGACGCAAAAACTGCTCGGCGCCGTGGTGATGTTCGGCAATCCGCTGGTCGACGCGGCAACTGAGGACCGTGTCGTTGCCGAGCGCGCGCGGTTCCAGCAGTGTCAGCACCTCGTCGAGCAACTGGCGCAGCGAGAAATCCACCGGCTCGGGGTGGCTGACGCCCTCCTCCAGCTTGGCGAAATACAGCACTTCATTGAGGATCGTCAGCAAGCCTTCGCCGGCCTTGTGCAAGGCATCCAGGCGTTTGCCGTCCTGGGCGTCCAGACGCGCGCCGCGCAGCAGCTCGGCCATGCCGAGGATGCCATTGAGCGGCGTGCGCAGTTCATGGCTCATGGTCGCCAGGAACCGCGATTTGGCGAGGTTGGCCGCTTCCGCCTCATCCTTGGCGCGCATCAGGCTGGCGGTGCGGCGCTCGACCATTTTCAGCAGTTCGTCGCGGTTGTCCTGCAGGGCCAGGCGGTCGGTTTCCCGGCGCTCGATGTCGCGCAGGATCGCCCGGCGCATGTCGTCCAGCGCGTGGGCCACGGTGTCGATTTCATCACTGCCGCGACGCTTGTCCAGGTGCAGGGGCTCGTGCCACTCACCAGCGGCGATGCGCCGGGCAAACTCGGCCATGACTTTCAGGTGGCGGGTCACCAGTCGATAAAACAACCCCGACAACGCCACGGCCAGGCCGCAGAGGAACACCGCCATCCACAACAGGCTGGTCAAACCGGTGGCGTAGAGACGCTGGTACACCGCCCCCAGATCGGTACTGACCTCCAGCTCGCCAAGGTGGCGCAACGGGCCGGACGGCGGCTGATAGTCCAGGGCAAAGCGCTCGATACGCAACGGTCCCGCCGGGTCTGGATTGCCCTGCACCAGGTCGAAATCGGCACTGCTCAGATGCACCCGGGCGACGTCGGAGAAGTCCACCAGGCCGCGCAACTGCACGTTCAGCTGTTCCTGGTTCAAGTCCCAGAGGCTGCGCTCCAGGCTGGCCAGATAACCGGCGCGGATCAGCTCCATGCGCGCATCGATGTCGCGCATTTCCCGGCGATACTCGATGTACAGTTGCACGCTGCTGGCGAGCACGGTGAAGCACAGGCTGAACAGCAGGATGAACAGCAGCAGCCGTCGTAGCAGCCCACCGGGACGAGCGCGAATCATTGCGCATCCGCCGGCAGGTTGATCATGTCGCGGTAGGTCACCTCGCTTTCGTTGAGCCAGCGTTCGATGTCGCCGGCATCGACCAGGCGCTGCAACTGCGCATCGATCTCGGGCATGCGAGCGGCCAAGGGCGAGCGCCGCGACACGGCGACCCGCAGGTAGTCCACGCTCAACGCCTTGGGCAAGGCGACGATGTCCTGGCCACCGGGCAATTTTTCCACGTACAGCTGGCCGGTGCGCCGCTCCTGGGTGATGAAATCGATGCGCCCGCGAATCAGCTTGCCGAAGTTCTGGTGGCTGTCGGAAACCCACTCGATATTGTTGTTGCGCGCGACCATCTGATCGAACTCCACGCCATAGCTCTCGCCGAACAACAGGCCGCCACGGTAACGGGCCAGGTCGTCCAGTTGTTCGAACTTCACCGGGTGCTGGCGGTTGATGAACAGCGCCACTTCTTCGCGCAATACCGGCACCGTCGAGAACAGCATGCTCTGCTCGCGTTGCGCGGTGCTGTAGGCCAGCACCACGTCGACCCGGCCTTCGGCGGCGTCCAGCAGGCAGCGTTTCCAGTTGCCCAGCACGACAATCTCGACCTCATAACCCAACTGGCCGAACAGGTTTTTAACCACGCTCGGCGCCAGGCCGCGCACCTGTTTGCCGTCGCTCCAGGAGATCGGCGGATACACCGGATAATCGCAATAGCGAACCTTGTCCGCCGCCCCGGCATGGCCGGCCACCAGCAACGCCAGCAGGCAAAACCATCGCCTCATCGGGCTCAGGCCGCCACACCGGCGGTAAACAGGTAACCGGCGCCGTGGATGGTGATGATCAACTGCGGTTCGGCCGGATCGTCGTGCAACTTGCGGCGCAGGCGCCCGACCAGCACGTCGATGGAGCGGTCGTTGGGCACCCATTCGCGGTTGCGGATCTGGTCCATCAACTGGTCGCGGCTGAGGGTGTGGCCGCTGTTGCGCAGGAACACGCTGAGCAACTGGTATTCACCGTGGGTCAGCAGGGTTTCGCTGCCGGACGCATCGATCAGGCGCCGACGGTCGGTGTCCAGCGCCCAGTCGGCGAACTGCTTGACCGGCTTGGCCACCGCGACGGCAGGCGCTGGCGTTTGCGCATGGCGGACCCGGCGAATCAGGTTTTTCGCCCGGGACACCAGTTCCCGTGGATTGAGGGGTTTGATCACATAGTCATCGGCGCCGCATTCGAGGCCGACGATGCGGTCGATTTCGTCGTTGCGCCCGGTGATCAGGATGATCCCGACTTCCGAGCGCACCCGCAGTTCGCGGGTCAGGGTCAGGCCGTCCTTGCCCGGCAGGCGGATGTCGAGCATCACCAGGTCGACGGTCTGGCTGGTCAGGAAGGTTTCCGCCAGCTCCGCCGTGGCGGCGCAATGAACGTCGTAGCCTTCCTGGGACAGGTAGGCGTGCAGCAGATCGCGAATCAGCGGATCGTCATCGACGATCAATACCCGAGGAGTCATCGCTTGGTGTCCGGCTCAGGCCCGAAGGCCAGTTTCTTATTAGAGTGTTTTCCTGCATCGGCGCCAGAGAGTATCGATTGCTGAACGACTGATCAACAGTCGCTCGTCTGCACGCAAAAACGCTGGCGTCCGCCGGCCTGCAAACCATCGACCCAGGCCTCGCAAATCTGGATGCCCTGCTCCGGGGTGAAGGTGCCGGGGTTCAGCCCGGACTCCAGCCACAAGCCGTCGAGCAAGGCGCTGAGGCTGATGGCGGCGAGGTCGGCGTCGAAATTTTCCCAGCCTTCCTCCCGGGCCAGTTCCGCCAGCACCTTGCGCAGGATGCCGCGATACTCGCCATAGGAATGATCGTGGGCCTGGTTGATGGCCTCGGCGGTTTTCACCGCGCCCCAGAACGCCAGCCACGCATCGATCAGTTGCGGATCGAGCAGCTCGGCGGAAAACGATCCGCGGAAAAACGCCGACAAGCGCTCCCGGGCATTCGGCGCGGCTTGCTCCATTGCATCGCGCAGCAAGGTCATGACCCGCCCGGTGATCGCCATGTAGGCTTCGGCCACCAGTTCGTCCTTGCCGGAATAGTGATGGCTGATCAGCCCCACCGAGACCCCGGCCTCGGCTGAAATCTTGCGGATCGACGCGCCCTGGAAGCCGTGACGCTTGAGGCACACCAACGTCGCCTCGATCAGGTTGGCTTTGCGCAACTCCGGTTCCATGCGGGAAAAACGGGCTTCCTGATTCATGGGCGACACGCTCCTTGGTTCGATCGATTAGGCCCGCGCGGGTTAGCGGCGAGCTGAACGACTGTACAGCAAGAGCGGGACATTTCTCCAGTCGGGTGTCAGTCAGGCAGACCGTGGTGTGCCCATCGCGGGCAAGCCACGCTCCCACAGGGTCTCGGTTGCTCGCGGATTTTGCGTACACCCACACACCCTGTGGGAGCTGGCTTGCCAGCGATGAGGCCAGCCCGAACAACCGAGTCTTCAGATCAGTCCCGATACCCCGGCGCCACCCGATCCAGCAGTCGCAGCAACGCCGCCCAGGCCAGTTGCATGGCATCCGGATCAGCCAGCTCGCCTTCTTCCAGCGGCCGCCCCGGGTCGTTGAACTGGCGCTCGGTGTGTTCGCACACCTCGGCCGGTGGCAGCACGACCTCTCCCGCCGCCATGGCCGTCAACTGGATTTCACAGGCCTTTTCCAGGTAGTACATGCGCAGGAACGCCTGGCTCACCGTTTCGCCGACGGTGAGCAAACCGTGATTGCGCAGCATCAGCACGGGCTTGTCGCCGATGTCCTTTACGAGGCGCTCTTGCTCGCTCAGGTCCAGCGCGACGCCTTCGTAGTCGTGGTAGGCAACCCGACCGTAGAACTCCATGGAAATCTGGTTCACCGGCAACAATCCGCACTTCAACGCCGCCACCGCGCACCCGGACCTGGTGTGGGTGTGCAGCACGCATTGCGCATCTTCGCGGGCGCCGTGGATGGCGCTGTGGATCACGAACCCGGCCGGGTTGACCGGGTACTGCGACGGTTCGACCGCCTGGCCATCGAGGTCGATCTTCACCAGGTTGGACGCGGTGATTTCGTCGAACATCAGCCCATAGGGGTTGATCAGGAAGTGATGCTCCGGCCCGGGAATGCGCACCGAGATGTGGGTGAAGATCAGGTCGGTCATGCGAAAGTGCGCAATCAGGCGGTAACAGGCCGCCAATTCCTCGCGCAGGCGCTGTTCGGTAGCGCTGCGCTCGGGGGCCAGGCGGGTGGCGATTTTATTCATTGTCGGGGTTCTCCAGGCTAATCGGCTACGGCAGACCTTAAGGCTGGACGCTTGTGTACGTCCAGCCAACTATCTCTGTAGGAGCCGGGTTGCTGGCGATGACGGCCTGCAGGTCAATGCAAGGTTCAAGGCAGCCATCGCCAGCAAGCCGGCTCCTACAAAAGCCGGCTCCTGCAAAGTCTGGTTATTTGCTGGCCCAGGCGTTGAAGCGCTCTTCGAGCTCTTCGCCATGATCGACCCAGAATCCAACGTTCATCGACAGCGCGCCCTTGAGGTTCTGCGGCGCCGTAGGCACCCATTGCGCCAGTTTGTCGTCCAGGCGTGCGGCGGCCTGGGTGTTGGTCGGGCCGTAGGGGATCTGTTGCACGTAGTTGACCTGGGCGTCCGGCTGATTGGCGAAGGCGATGAAACGCTTGGCCTGATCGACATGCCTGGAGCCTTTGATGATCGCCCAGTAGTCCATGCCGTACAGGCTGCCGGGCCAGACCAGGCCGAGGTGGCTGCCCTTCTGCGCGGCGTCGGCGATGCGACCGCTGTAGGTCGAGGTCATCACCACGTCGCCGGCGGTCAGCCATTGCGGCGGTTGCGCGCCGGCTTCCCACCATTGGATGTAGGGCTTGAGTTCAGTCAGCTTGGCGAATGCCCGGTCTACGCCTTGCGGAGTGCCGAGCACCTTGTAGACGTCTTCGGTTTTCACCCCGTCCGCCATCAGGGCGAATTCCAGGTTGTACACCGCGCGCTTGCGCAGCCCACGCTTGCCGGGGGTTTTCTTCACGTCCCAGAAGTCGGCCCACGAGGTCGGGGCCTGGGCCAGTTTGTCGGTGTCGTAGGCAATCGCCACGCTCCACACCAGCGCGGCGGACCCGCATTCCTGTGCCGCGTCGGGAATCAACTGGTCGGCCTGGCCCAGGCGTGTCCAGTCCAGGCGCTCGTACATGCCCTCTTCGCAGCCGCGCATCAGGTCGGGGCCTTCGATCTGCACCACGTCCCAGTCGACGTTGCCGGTGTCGACCATCACTTTGATTTTCGCCATCTCGCCGTTGTATTCGCTCTGGATCACCTTGCTTTGATCCACGGCGGCGAAAGGTTGAAAGAACGCCACGTCCTGGGCTTTTTGTCCGGCTCCGCCGTAACCGACCACCACCATGTCCGATGCTGCCTGGGCGCTGCCCAGGCCCATGGCCACAGACAACACCAAGGGATAAAAACCGTGCTTGAGCGTGTGCGATTTCATCGATGGTTCCTCTTGCAGGTGCTGACCGGAACGAGGCCCGCGCAGCCCTTTTTTATTGTTGTGAGGTTTGGCCCGGGAGCGGGCTCGAAACGAAACTACTCCACGCCATAGTAAAAAAACAAGTTGATTTTTTACTGAAGGTAAATTTCTATAGACCAATAATAACAACCGAAAACCTGATGCCTCTGTAGGAGCGAGCCTGCTCGCGAAGGACCTGAGAACACCGCGGGGTGTCAGATACCCAGCGTTATCGTTGACGTCCATCACGAGCAGGCTCGCTCCTGCATAGAGCAGACTGCCTGGAGTAATCGCACCATGCCGACACCCGCCTTCGCGCACCTGTTCGAACCCCTGGAGATCCGTGGCAAGCGTCTGAAAAACCGCATCATGTCCAGCGGTCACGACACGTCGATGCCCACCGACAACCTGGTCAACGAGCAATTGATCGCCTATCACCGGGCACGTGCCGAAGGCGGTGCGGGGCTGATCGTGCTGCAGGTGGCCGGCGTGCACGACAGTGCGCGCTACACCTCCCATGTGCTGATGGCCACCGACGATGCGTGCATCGAGGGCTATCGCAAACTGGCGCAAACCTGTCACGCCCACGGCACCGTGGTGTTGTCCCAGGTGTTCCATCCCGGGCGGGAAATCATGGAGTCCAGCGATGGCCTGCTGGCGGTGGCCTACTCCGCCTCGTCGGTGCCCAACGAACGTTTCCGGGTGATGCCCCGCGCGCTGGACCAGGCGATGATCGACGAGATCGTCGACGGTTACGCCGCTGCCGCCCGGCGCCTGCATCAGGCCGGGATCGATGGCGTCGAAGTGGTCGCCAGCCATGGGTACCTGCCGGCGCAATTCATCAATCCGCGGGTCAACCGGCGGACCGATGGCTACAACGGTGAGCTGGAACAGCGCTTGCGTTTCCTGCGCGAAGTCATCGCTGCCGTGCGTGCGGCGACCGATGAGCAGTTCATCGTCGGCCTGCGCATCTCCGCCGACGAGCGCGACCCCGAAGGCTTGACCGAAGACGAATCCCTGGCCGCCGTGCAACTGCTGCAGACCCAACTCGACTACGTGCACATCGTCGCCGGCACCTCGGCGTCCCTCGGTGGCGCAGTGCATATCGTGCCGCCGATGGCGATCGAAGCGGCATACCTGGCCAAGGAAGCCGGGACGTTCAAGGCCGGCCTGGACATTCCGCTGTTCGTCACCGGGCGCATCAACCAGCCCCAGGAAGCCGAGCTGATCCTGGCTCGCGGCCAGGCCGATGTGTGTGGCATGACCCGCGCGCTGATCTGCGATCCGCAGATGCCCAACAAGACCGACACCGGCCGCGTCGAAGACGTGCGGGCGTGCATTGCCTGCAACCAGGCCTGCATCGGGCACTTCCACAAGGGCTTGCCGATTTCCTGCATCCAGCACCCGGAAACCGGGCGCGAACTGATTTTTGCGGAGCGTAAACCGGCGAACAAGCGCAAGCGCATCATGATCGCCGGCGGTGGCCCGGCCGGGATGAAAGCCGCCGCCGTCGCCGCCCAGCGCGGTCATGACGTGACGCTGTACGAAGCCAGCTCGCAATTGGGCGGCCAGGTGTTGCTCGCGCAGTTGTTGCCTCGGCGCAGCGAATTCGGCGGCGCCAGCACCAATCTGCAGCGGGAAATGGAGCTGGCCGACGTGCGCGTGGTGCGCAACACCCGGGTCGACCGGGCACTGGTGGAGCAGGAAAAACCGGACGTGGTGATCGTCGCCACCGGTGCCGAACCCTACTGGCCAGCCTTCGAGCGCGGTGGTGAGTTGCAGGTGGTGGACGCCTGGCAGGTATTGCGCGACGAAGTACAGATCGGCCGTTCGGTGGTGGTGGTCGACTGGCGCTGCGACTGGATCGGCCCCGGCATCGCCGAGCGCCTGGTCCGCGCCGGGCACCAGGTGCAACTGGCGGTCAACGGCACCCATTGCGGGGAAAACCTGCCGCTGTACGTACGCGATCAACTGGCCGGCGAGCTGCATAAACTCGGCGTGCCGATCACGCCGTACGCCCGGCTGTATGGCTGCGACGACAACACGGTCTACCTGCAACACACCGCCAGCGGCGAGCCGATGCTGATGGAGAACATCGACACCCTGGTGCTGTGTCAGGGTCACCAACCGGTGGACACCCTGGGTGCCGAGCTGCAAGGCCTGGTGGATTTTCGCCGCATCGGCGACTGCCTGGCCCCGCGCACCGCCGAAGAAGCGATTTATGAAGGGCTGAAAGTCGCGTGGGAGCTCTGAGGCTGTTTATACTCCGGGGCTTTAACGGCTAATACCCCCCCTGTAGGAGCGAGCCTGCTCGCGATGGTCGCTAACGATAACGCTGGAAGCCTGACACCCAGCGGTGTTCTCGGGTTCATCGCGAGCAGGCTCGCTCCTACAGGGGGATGTGGTCCCCCTCCCGGTTCGGAATTTTCCATGAGCAACAATAGCAAGACCCAGCCCGCCGCCGAACCGCACTTTCTCGGCACACGCATTCGCGGCCTGCGCAAACGCCGGGGCATGACCCTGGCGGAACTGGCGCAACAGAGCGAACTCACCGCCGGCTACATCAGCCAGCTGGAGCGCAACCTCGCCTACCCGTCGATTCCGGCGCTGTTCAACATTGCCCGCAGCCTCGGCGTCACCATCCAGTGGTTCTTCGCCAGTGAAGCGGTCACCGCGCCCGAAGACGACGGTATCGTGGTGCGCAAGCACAGCCGCCTGAACGTGCATTACGAAGACGGCATCGTCGACCAGTTGCTGACCCCGCAAGCCAACCGCCAACTGGAAATGCTCCACTCGCGCTTCCCGCCCGGCACCTACAGCCAGCAAAGCTACAGCCACGATGGCGAAGAAGCCGGTTACCTGTTGTCCGGCAGCTTCGAGCTGTGGGTCGGCGAGCGGCATTTCCAGCTCAATGAAGGCGACAGCTTCAGCTTTTCCAGCCAGGAACCGCACCGCTACGGCAATCCCGGCGATGTCGATGCGGTGGTGATCTGGGTGATTACGCCACCGACGTTCTAACGCCGGCTGCGACCGTTTGCCTGAGTGGTACTCGCACGCTTGAGGGTGTCGCTCGGCAGCTCGTTGAACAACGCGCGATAGCTGCTGGAAAACCGTCCCAGGTGCCAGAACGACCAGTGCATCGCCACCTCGGCCACGGTGGTTTGCGTGGGCGTGCGGCTGAGCAGTTCGCGGCGGGCGCTGTTGAGTCGGCGCAAGCGCAGCCATTGGGTCGGCGCCATGCCGGTGTAGGTCTTGAACGCGTGCTGCAACTGGCGCAGTGAAACGCCCGCGACCTGGGACAGTTCCAGCAGGTTGAGGTGTTCTTCCGGGGTGTCCGCCGCCCATTCCCCTACCCGCTTCATGATCGCCCGCTCTCCGGCACGGCGCTGCAACGCGCCCTGGTCGAGGCCGACGCAGGCGTTGTCGAGAATGAACAGGCAGTCTTCCAGCAGTTGCTGGGTCAGCGCTTCGCGGCTCGGTGGATCGAAGGTCTGCGACAGGCGCGTCAGGGTCCCGCTGAGCCAACGGCAGAACAACGCGTTCTGCTGGGAATCGAGCGGCGCCATGAACAGCCCTTCGAGCCGGGCGATGTCCAGGCTGTGACGCTTCACAAACTCCGGACCGAACACCACGGCGATTTCCTGGTAGTTCTCCGGGGTGATCCAGATGTTGCGGCTCTCGCCATTCAACACGTACAGCGCGTTGTCGCCCCGGTCGAAACAGAACGACAGCGAACCCTGGGGCGCGCTGAAATTCTGCTCGACCCGGGTGTTCATCGATTCTTCGTAAATCTCCACGCCCTGCAGATCCAGATAGCGCACCCTCCCCGCGAAATGCCCCGGCGACATTTGCTGGTAATGCTGGGTCCAGCCCGGCGTGGCGCGGATTTGCTCGGCGACATCGGCGGTGTTGAACGCTTGGACCTGTAGTGAGTTGCAGTGTGTCATGGGTGACCTTGCGCACTCTTTTGGTGCGCTTTGTGCTGCTTAAAGTGGATAGATGGAACCGCTTGGCTCGCACAAGATAGTCGTCAACGCGCTACAGGGGAAGTGTCCGGCGGATGAAACCGGTCTCTCCTGGCGTTAATAAAACCAATAACGAGGTCTTTATGAATGTCCCTTTCGATCAGCTGTTCACTTGGCTGAAAGATCACAAGATTACCGAAGTCGAGTGCGTCGTCAGCGATCTGACCGGCATTGCACGCGGCAAAATTGCACCGACCAACAAGTTCCTGCATGAGCGAGGCATGCGCCTGCCGGAAAGTGTCCTTCTGCAAACGGTAACCGGGGACTTTGTCGACGACGACATCTACTACGACCTGCTCGACCCGGCCGACATCGACATGGTCTGCAAGCCGGACGCCGACGCTGTCTACGTGGTGCCGTGGGCCATCGAGCCGACCGCCATCGTGATCCACGACACCTTCGACAAGTTCGGCAACCCGATCGAGCTGTCGCCGCGCAACGTGCTGAAGAAAGTCCTGCAGCTGTACACCGACAAAGGCTGGCGGCCGATCGTCGCGCCGGAAATGGAGTTCTACCTGACCCAGCGCTGCGAAGACCCGGACCTGCCGCTCAAGGCGCCGATGGGCCGTTCGGGCCGTGCCGAAAGCGGTCGCCAGTCGTTCTCCATCGACGCGGCGAACGAATTCGATCCGCTGTTCGAAGACGTCTACGACTGGTGCGAACTGCAAGGCCTGGACCTCGACACGCTGATCCACGAAGACGGCCCGGCACAGATGGAAATCAACTTCCGTCATGGCAACGCCCTGGACCTGGCCGACCAGATCACCGTGTTCAAGCGCACCATGCGTGAAGCGGCGCTCAAGCACAACGTGGCGGCCACCTTCATGGCCAAGCCGGTCGGCGACGAGCCTGGCAGCGCCATGCACATTCACCAGAGCGTGGTGGACATTGCCACCGGCCAGCCGATCTTTGCCGATGCCGATGGCAACATGAGCGAACTGTTCCTGCATCACATCGGTGGCTTGCAGAAGTACATCCCGAAAGTGCTGCCGATGTTCGCGCCGAACGTCAACTCGTTCCGCCGCTTCCTGCCGGACACCTCGGCGCCGGTGAACGTCGAATGGGGCGAAGAAAACCGCACCGTCGGTTTGCGCGTACCGACTTCCAGCCCGGACGCCATGCGCGTGGAAAACCGTCTGCCGGGCGCCGACGCCAACCCGTACCTGGCCATCGCCGCCAGCCTGCTGTGCGGTTACCTGGGCATGGTCGAGCGCATCGAGCCGAGCGCCGCGGTACAGGGCCGTGCCTACGAGCGCCGCAACCTGCGCCTGCCGATCACCATCGAGGACGCCCTGACCCAGATGGAAGAGTGCGACACCATCAGCCGCTACCTGGGCAGCAAGTTCGTACGCGGCTATGTCGCGGTCAAACGCGCCGAGCACGAGAACTTCAAGCGCGTGATCAGTTCGTGGGAGCGTGAGTTCCTGATGCTCAGCGTTTAACACCCCGCTCCCCCAGGCACCACACAATCCCTGTGGGAGCGGGCTTGCCCGCGATGAGGCCGGTACATTCAACATCATCGTTGCCTGACACGCCGCCATCGCTGGCAAGCCAGCTCCTACAGGGGTTTGGTGAATTCCTATAGATCCCAATAATTCCAAGAAGGTATCGACATGCGTCTATTGAAATCCATGGTCCCGGCCGCGCTGGCGGTCTTGTTCAGCGCCGTAGCCCAGGCTCAGCCACAGGTCAGTGTCTACAACTGGACCGACTACATCGGCGAAACCACCCTCGCCGACTTCCAGGCGAAAACCGGGATCAAGGTGATCTACGACGTATTCGATTCCAACGAAACCCTGGAAGGCAAACTGCTCGCCGGTCGCACCGGGTATGACGTGGTGGTGCCGTCCAACCACTTCCTCGCCCGCCAGGTAAAGGCCGGCGCGTTCCTCAAGCTCGATCGCGAGCAACTGCCGAACTTCAAGAACCTTGACCCGAAACTGCTGACGCTGCTGGAGAAAAACGATCCGGGCAACGCGCACTCGGTGCCTTACCTGTGGGGCACCAACGGCATCGGCTACAACGTCGACAAGGTCAAGGCTGTGCTGGGCATCGACAAGATCGATTCCTGGGCCGTGCTGTTCGAACCGGAGAACATCAAGAAGCTGAGCGCCTGCGGTGTGTCGATGATGGACTCGGCGGACGAAGTGTTCCCGGCGGTACTCAACTACATGGGCATGGACCCACGCAGCGAAAACCCCGAGGACTTCAAGAAGGCCGAAGCCAAGCTGCTGGAGATCCGCCCTTACATCACCTACTTCCACTCCTCCAAGTACGTCTCGGACCTGGCCAACGGCGACATCTGCGTGGCGTTCGGTTACTCGGGCGACGTGTTCCAGGCAGCCAACCGCGCCAAGGAAGCCGGCAACGGCGTGAACATCGCCTACGCCATTCCCAAGGAAGGCGCCAACCTATGGTTCGACCTGCTGGCCATCCCCGCCGACGCCAGCAATCCGAAAGAAGCCCACGCCTTCATCAACTACCTGCTGGACCCGCAAGTGATTGCCAAGGTCAGCGCATCGGTCGGCTATGCCAACCCGAACCCGGCCGCCAAGCAGTACATGGACCCTGAGCTGGTCAACAACCCCGAGGTGTATCCGTCCCAGGAAGTCCTCGACAAACTCTACATCTCCACCACGCCGCCGCAGTCGATCATGCGCCTGATGACCCGCTCGTGGAGCAAAGTGAAGTCCAACAAATGAATCAGTACACCAAGGAACACACCCGCTCCTATTACGCAGCGTCCGCCAAGGGCATGAGGCAGCGTGCCGCGCTGGCCTCGGACCTTGAGGCCGATGTGTGCGTGGTCGGCGCGGGTTTCACCGGCATCAACACCGCCATCGAGCTGGCCCAGCGCGGGCTCTCGGTGGTCCTGTTGGAGGCCCGGCGGATTGGCTGGGGCGCCAGCGGGCGCAACGGCGGCCAGTTGATTCGCGGCATCGGGCATGACGTCAGTGGTTTCGCCAAACACATCGGCGCCGAGGGCGTGCAATACCTGGAACACGCCGGGACCGAATCGGTGCAAGTGGTGGCCAAACGCATCGGCGAACACGCCATTGATTGCGACCTGCGCTGGGGTTTCTGCGAACTGGCCAACACCCCGGCGCATTTTGCCGGGCTGAAGGCCGAGCACGCCGAACTGCTCGAGTCCGGTTATGCCCATGAAACCCGCTTGATCGAAGCCGGCCAGATCCGTGAGCAGGTGGTGAATTCCGGCGTCTACGCCGGCGGCCTGGTGGACATGGGCTCGGGTCACCTGCATCCGCTTAACCTGGCACTGGGTGAAGCGCAAGTCGCCGAATCCCTCGGCGTGCAGATCTTCGAGCAGAGCCCGGTGCTGGAGCTGATCCACGGCAGCACCGTGCAAGTGCGCTGCGCCGGGGGCACCGTGCGTGCGGGCACCCTGGTGCTGGCCTGCAACGCGCACCTGGAAGAGCTGGAACCGAAGCTCAGCGGCAAGGTGCTCCCGGCGGGCAGCTACATCATCGCCACCGAACCCTTGTCGGAAGTTGCCGCCAGGCAACTGATCCCGCACAACGTCGCACTGTGCGACCAGAAAGTCGGCCTGGATTACTACCGGCTCTCGGCGGATCGGCGCCTGCTGTTCGGCGGTGCCTGTCATTACTCCGGGCGCGATCCTTCGGACATCGCGGCCTACATGCGCCCGCAGATGCTCAAGGTGTTCCCGCAACTGGCCGATGCGCGCATCGATTATCAGTGGGGCGGCATGATCGGCATCTCGGCCAACCGCTTCCCGCAGGTCGGGCGCCTCAGCCAGCACCCGAACGTCTTCTACGCCCAGGGCTATTCCGGCCACGGCCTGAACGTGACCCACTGGTGTGCGAAGTTGTTGGGCGAAGCGATCCATGCCGGCCACAGCAAAGGTTTCGACGTGTTCAGCGCCGTGCCGCACATGACCTTCCCCGGCGGACGCGCCCTGCGCTCGCCGTTGCTGGCCCTGGGCATGTTCTGGTATCGGATGCGGGAAATGCTGGGTTGACCAGCGGGCGCCTGAGACGAGGGTCGGCCCCTCGCCTCAGGCATCCGGACAGGCTTATTGAGGAATCGGAATGTTGACGCCTTCCTTCTGCAGATCCTCGCGAACCGACTGGAACTTCTGATACTTGGACAGTTCGATCGGCCCGTCATAGGTCATGCTTTGCATCTTGCGTGGCGGATACTTGATGTAGGTCTGCATGAGCTTGTTGATCGCCTGACTGATCGGCACCATGGTCCAGGTACGCTCGGTGACGTTACTCATGAAAATGTCATAGCGCTCCTGTGGGTCTTGATACAGATCGAAGATCTGCGGCACCGTCGCCACGTACTTGGTCGCGCCTTTCCAGCCCAGGTTGGTGTCCACGGCCAGGCCGCC
This sequence comes from Pseudomonas sp. S2_H10, assembly GCF_054668285.1. Classification (NCBI taxonomy): domain Bacteria; kingdom Pseudomonadati; phylum Pseudomonadota; class Gammaproteobacteria; order Pseudomonadales; family Pseudomonadaceae; genus Pseudomonas; species Pseudomonas sp. S2_H10. The sequence continues at coordinate 47,482 of NZ_CP162754.1, read as the reverse complement.
AGTCGGTACACCATCGTCGCCGCGCAGGTTGAACACGGCTTTGTAGTTGCCCACACGAGCAGCCCCCGGCGACAACTCGTTTTCAGTGAAGTAGAACCATTCTTTACGCGGGTCGGGACCCGTGCCGGTGATCACCGGGGTCATGTCGTAGCTGTCGAAGTAGATTGGCTGGCCTTCACGATCCTTCTCCGGCAACTTGATGCCGGCCACCGAGGCGAAGGTCGCCATCAGGTCGAGCCCGCCGAGAATGTCGTGGTTCTTGAAATTGGGCTTGATTTTGCCAGGCCAGGTCATGATCGCCGGAACCCGGTTGCCGCCCTCGCGCACGGTACCCTTGGTGCCACGGAAAGGCGTGTAGCCGGCATCCGGGTAAACGTCCTGCCACGCGCCGTTGTCGGTGGTGTAGACCACCAGCGTGTTCTTATCCAGGCCCAGCGCCTTGAGCTTGTCCATGATGTGGCCGATGCGCGTATCCAGTTCGACCACCGAATCGGCGTACTTGGTCTTGGATATCGACTTGTGGACGAACTCCGGTGCCGGCAGGTTCGGCTGGTGCACTTTCATGAAGTTGACGTTGATGAAAAACGGCTTGTCGGACTTGGCGGCGGTGTCGAGGAATTCCAGTGCGGCCTTCTCGACATAGCTGTCGAAGAAAGGAATGCCGACCACGCCGGGTTTGCCGTCGATGACAGGCGTATCGACATACTGGCCGTTGATCTTGAACTCTTCGACGGGTTTCTCCCCGGCCTTGCCCGAGAGTGCGCCCTTGGTCACCTGGGCAAACATCGCGCGGGTTTCCGGGTCCATGTCGGGGAACCAGGTCGGGTCCGCGTAGGTGTAGGCATTGAGGTGATAGAGGCCGACGTACTTCATCACGTCATAGCCCTGGGCATTGGGCATGGCGTAATCGGCTTCGCCCAAGTGCCACTTGCCGGTGAAGTAGGTCTCGTAACCGCCGGTCTTGAGCACTGAAGCCAGCGTCCACTCGGCGGCTGGCAAGCCACCGCCCTGGCCCTGGAAGGCCACGGTGGTCATGCCGCTGCGATTGGGGATGCGCCCGGTCTGCATGGCGGCCCGGCCGGGTGTGCAGCTCGGTTGGGCATAGAAGGAGTAGAAGGTTGTACCTTCAGCGGCCAGTTGGTCGATGCTGGGGGTCGGCATGCCGCGGCCGACACCGCCACCATACGGCCCCAGGTCGCCGTAACCGGTATCGTCGGAAACGATGAACAGGATGTTGGGCTTTTCCGTTTGTGCAGCCTGGGCAATGCCGTTAAGCGCAATCAACAATGAGCAGCCAACGTAAAACCTGAAGCGATGCGGGAGCCTTTTCATGGTGACCTTCCTTTATCCGGACGGATTCCGGTGGCTGGCTACTCATCCTGCAAGTACTCAACCACAGGAACCTGGTGAGTGATCCCCCAAACAATGTGCCTGGAAAGTTCAAGGAAGACTGCCGACCAAATAATGGAACTCCCCTACTACTCAAGGCGCTCGCAATAGCCTAGTACGTTATTTTCATGGCGCACCGCGCAGGCGATGCCATTAAAAGTCATTCGTCGCTTTCACAGCGCCATTAAAACCGCCGATAACACCCGTGATTGGACTTTCGATTTGCTCAATTGCGAGGCACTTCTATATTGAGGGGGTGCTCTGAACTTCCTGCCTTCTGTTGAGCTTGACCTATGGCAACTACTGATCAACTGATCATCTGCGAGCACTGCGACAGCGTTTACCAGAAAGTATCGCTCGCCAAACATCAGAAAACCCTGTGCACGCGCTGCGGTGGCGTGCTTCAGCGTTATAACGGCCTCACGGTGGAACAACGTCTGGCGTTGACCTTCACAGCGTTGATGCTTTGGCTGTTCGCCAATTTCTATCCCGTGATGAGCATCAGCCTCAAAGGCCTGAAAAACAGTGCGACCCTGTGGGATTCGGTACTGGCCCTGAGCCTGGGACCTATCACCTTCATCGCCATGGTGGCGGCTATCGCCATGATCATCGCGCCGATCTTCCAGTTGTTGCTGCTGATCTGGGTGCTGGGCTTCGCCCTCGCCGGGCAACGCTCGCCGGGGTTCAAATTGTGCATGCGCTGGCTGGAAGCCTTGCGGCCCTGGAGCATGCTCGAAGTCTGCCTGCTGGGCGCGATGGTCGCGGTGATCAAACTCGCCGGCCTGCTCGATGTGCTGCCCGGCATAGGGTTGTTTGCCCTGGCTGCGCTGAGCCTGATGATGATCCGCATCGCCGGGCGCGACATCCGCGAACTATGGGACATCGTATGAGCACGCCTCCGTACGCCGACGAGCTCAACCTGTGCCTGTGCCACAGTTGCGGGCTGGCCTGCGACATCACCGACGACCCTCACGAATGCGAGCGTTGCGGTGCGCCGCTGCACCGGCGCAAAACCAATGCGCTGACCCGCACCTGGGCCTACATGCTCGCGGCCCTGGTGTTTTACATCCCGGCCAACCTGCTGCCGGTGATGAACACCAAGATGGTCGGCAACGGCGCCGACAGCACGATCATCGGTGGCGTGCTGGAGTTCTGGGAAGCCGGCGCCTGGGACATCGCCCTGATCATTTTCATCGCCAGTATCGCGGTGCCGGGCATCAAGTTCGTCGCCATCACCCTGCTGCTGGTCACCGTGCAACGCGACAGCGAGTGGGCACGCGTAGAGCGCTCGAAGCTGTACCGGTTCGTCGAAGTCATCGGCTACTGGTCGATGCTCGATGTGATAGTGGTGGCCCTGGTTGCTTCCCTGGTGAAATTCCAGGCCCTGGCCGACATCGAGCCGCGCGCGGGCATTCTGTTTTTTGGTCTGGTGGTGGTGTTCACCATGCTCTCGGCAATGAGTTTCGATCCCCGCATGATCTGGGATAAAGAACGGGAAAACCCACACAATGAGGAGGTCACGGATGAAGTCACAAGCCACTGACGGGCCGCAAGCCCCCGGGCAGGCGCCGATCAAGACCGGCCGTTTCAGCGTTTCGCTGGTCTGGATCGTGCCGATCGTTGCGGTACTGGTGGGTATATCGCTGGTGGTTCACAGCATTCTGCAGCAAGGCCCGGTCATCGTTGTCACGTTCAAGACCGGGAGCGGCCTGACCGCGAATAAAACCGAGGTCAAATACCGCAATGTCGTGATCGGTCATGTCTCCGACGTGCAGTTGAGCGGCGACCAGAAGAGCGTCAACGCCACGATCAAGCTGGAAAAGCAGGCCGAAAGCTTTACCCGTGAAGATTCGCAGTTCTGGGTCGTGCGGCCGCGCATTGGCGCTGGCGGTGTGTCCGGTATCGACACGCTGCTGTCGGGCGATTACATCGGTGCCGATATCGGCCAGGCCAACGCCCGGGCAAAAAACTTCACCGGGCTGGAGAATCCGCCCCCCATCACCTATGGCGAGCCGGGCAAGCGCTTCACCCTGTTCACCCAGGATCTGGGCTCGCTGGATATCGGCTCTCCGGTTTACTTCCGCAAGATTCCGGTGGGTCAGGTGGTCGCCTACGCACTGGACCCGGATGGCAAAGGCGTGAACATCGAGTTGTTCATCCATGCACCCAATGACAAGTACGTCACCGAAAACACCCGTTTCTGGAACGCCAGCGGCATTGACGTGAACGTCGGCGCCAACGGTTTCGCGGTCAAGACCGAATCGCTGTCGGCCTTGCTGGTGGGTGGCATCGCCTTCCGCGCGCCAGACTACAGCCCTGGCGACAAACCTGCGGCAGCCGAATACGCCTACGAACTGTTCGACGACCAGCAGACCGCCCTCGCCCCGCCAAACGGCAAGCCGCAGTACCTGGCCATGCGTTTCGACCAGGCAATGCGCGGGCTCAAGGTGGATGCCCCGGTGGAATTCCTCGGCGTGGAAATCGGCAAGGTGGTGTCGGTCAACCTGGATTTCGACGAGAAAAAACGCTCCTTTCCGGTCAACGTCGGCATCGTGATTTACCCGCAACGCCTGGGCCAGGCCCACCTCAAGATGCTCAAGGCGCTCAATCATGACCCCAATGACGAAGCCGGGAGCGTGCGTCTGATCGGCACCTTCATCGACAACGGCCTGCGCGCCCAGGCGCGCACCGGCAACATCCTGACCGGCCAGTTGTACATCTCTCTGGACTTCTACCCCAAGGCGGAAAAGGTCGCATTCGATGCAAGCGCCCGCCCGGTCGTCATTCCAACCATTCCGGGCAGCCTGGAGCAATTGCAGGAAAAACTCGAAGCCATGGTCGACAAGATCAACAAACTGCCTATCGAGCGCATTGCCGGCAATCTGGACGGCAATCTCGTCGAACTGCGCAAAGGCATGATGCAATTCAACGGCAAGATCCTGCCGGGCGTACAGACCACCCTGTCGGACTTCAGCAAAACCCTGGAAACGGCCAATACGACCCTGCAATCAGCCAGTTCGACCCTGGCCGATGACTCGCCACAGCGGGAAAAACTGGGGCAGACCCTGGACGAACTGGGACGCACGTCGAGATCCTTGCGTGATCTTTCGGATTACCTGGGAAGGCATCCGGAATCGCTGATCCGCGGCCGTCCGAACAATGCCGCGCCCCTGGATCTGCAAGGGCCACCGCGCAATTGAACACAGGAGCAACACCCATGGCTTTTCCGTTGAAGTTCACACTGTTCACCGCGTTGTTGCTGCTCGCCGCCTGCCGCAGTGACCCGATTCAGTTCCACACCCTGACCCCGACACAGGTGGGCGATCATTCAAGGACCACCGTCGGGGTGATACAGATCGAGACGCTCAGCGTGCCGCCCCAGGTCGATCGCGCGCAGATCGTCGTGCGCGAGGGCAATAGCGGCCTGGCGATTCTCGAGACCCATTGGTGGGGCGCCACGCTGGTGGATGAATTGCGCAGTGCGCTGGCCGATCAACTGAGCAACAGCCCCGTACAGGGCAAGCATTCGGTACGGGTCGATGTTCAGCGTTTTGACTCGGTCCCCGGTCAATACGCGTTGATGGACGTGAAATGGCGCCTGCGCAGCGCCGACACCGGCGACAAGGCCCGGGTGATTTGCCGCAGCACCCTGCAAACGCCGGCAGGCGCGAGCATCGATGAGCTGGTGCTTGCCCAGCAAAACAACATCAAACGCCTGGCCGCGATGATCAGCCAGGCGGCCACCCGACCCCAGGCGAGCTGCCCTTCGTCCTGAATGACCCTTCCCCCTCGCGGATTGACGGCGACACGTTCGCCGTTGATCTGGCGAACAGCCGAGGCCAACGGCACATTCTGAGCGACTAGTCGAAACACAGTGGCCGCAGTGCTGCTAATCTGAATGAAAATTACATGTATTAGCGGTTTTTTTGACGTTATTTTCTCATTTGGATCTCTACATTCCCTGCAATCCAAAACATGCAAACGATTCGCATTGGTTAACTGGCGTTTCAATGCGCATGACTTTCAAGAAATGCATCAGGAGCAGCCCGCAGAATGATTCCCAAAACCCCTTCGTTCTTGAAAAAAGCCCTGCTGGCCACCGCTTTGCTGAGCGCTGGCCAGGTCTATGCCGCCGACACCGTCGGCATCGTGGTGTACAACGCCCAACACGAAGGCCTGACCAAGGCCTGGGTCGAGGGTTTCACCCAGGAGACCGGTATTCCCGTGACCTTGCGCAACGGCGATGACACCGAGATGGGCAATCAGATCGTGCAGGAAGGCGCGGCTTCTCCGGCGGATGTATTCCTGACCGAAAACTCCCCGGCCATGGTGCTCGTCGACAACGCCGGGCTGTTCGCCCCTGTCGACAAAACCACGCAGGAGCAGGTCGACCCGGCCTATCGTCCGGCCCATGGCAAATGGGTCGGGATCGCCGCGCGCTCCACGGTGTTTGTCTACAACCCGAGCAAGCTGTCGGAAACCAATCTGCCGAAATCGATCATGGACCTGGCCGACCCAAGCTGGAAAGGTCGCTGGGGCGCGTCGCCAGGCGGTGCCGACTTCCAGGCCATCGTCGCTGCCATCCTGCAACAGAAAGGTGAGACCGCCACGCTCGATTGGCTCAAGGGGATGAAAGCCAACTACACCAGCTACCGTGGCAACAGCTCGGTACTCAAAGCGGTGAATGCCGGGCAGATCGAAAGCGGAGTGATCTACCACTATTACAGCCTGGTCGATCAGTCCAAGACTGGCGAAAACAGCAAGAACACCGCCCTGCACTATTTCAAGCACAAGGATCCGGGCGCTTTTGTCAGCATCTCCGGTGGCGGCGTCCTTGCTTCCAGCAAGCACAACGAACAGGCCCAGGCGTTCCTCAAGTACATCACCGGCAAGGACGGCCAGGCCATCCTCAAGAACGGCAAGTCGTTTGAATACGCCGTGGGCAAAGGTGCTGAATCCAACCCTAAACTGGTGCCTCTGAATCAACTCGATGCGCCGACTGTCGATGCTTCGAAACTCGACAGTAAAAAAGCCGTGGAGCTGATGACACAGGCCGGACTGCTCTAAATTGATGCCTGAAACCCTGCCTGCGGACGTCGCCGAGGCGACACCCGCCAATATGCGTCGACGATCGCGCGGACTATTCGCCGGGCGTGGCGGCGTATGGGTGATCGGTTTGTCGGTGCTGGTTTCGTTACTGGCACTGCTACCGATCGCTTACGTTATCGGCGTGTCCCTGCAGACAGGCTGGTCAACCGTCGTGGCCCTGGTGTTCCGCCCCCGGGTCGGTGAACTGCTGGTCAACACCGTGTTGCTGGTGCTGCTGACGATTCCCTTGTGCGTGGCACTGGGGGTGACGCTGGCGTGGCTCACGGAGCGCACGAATCTGCCGGGACGGCGCTGGTGGTCGTTGCTGGCCACCGCCCCGCTGGCCGTGCCTGCGTTCGTTCACAGCTACGCCTGGGTCAGCCTGGTGCCACCGATCCATGGCTTGTTTGCCGGCGTGCTGGTCTCGGTCATCGCCTACTTCCCGTTCCTGTATTTGCCGGTGGCGGCCACGTTGCGCCGACTCGACCCGGCCATCGAAGACGTCGCCGAATCCATGGGGCTCAAACCCTGGAAAGTGTTTTTTCGCGTGGTGCTGCCGCAATTGCGCCTGGCGATCTGTGGCGGCGCGTTGTTGGTCGGCCTGCACCTGCTGGCCGAATATGGCCTGTACGCGATGATCCGTTTCGACACCTTTACCACCGCGATCTTCGATCAGTTCAAATCGACCTTCAACGGCGCAGCGGCGCACATGCTCGCCAGTGTGCTGGCGCTGTGTTGCCTGGCGATGTTGACGGCCGAATCCGCCGCCCGGGGCTCGGCGCGTTATGCGCGCGTCGGTTCGGGCAGCGCCCGGGAGCAACGGGTGGTATGCCTGAAACCGGCATCCACCCTGCTCTCTCTGACCCTGCAGATCGTGACCTGCGCCCTGGCCCTGGGCGTGCCCCTGATCACCCTGGGTAAATGGCTGATCGCCGGCGGCGTGGAAGTCTGGGACATGGCCGAGCTGTTGCCGGCCCTGGAGCAAACCCTGCTGCTCGGAATCGCCGGCGCGGCGCTGACCACCTGTGCGGCGATCCCGATTGCCTGGCTGTCGATCCGCCACCCCGGCCGCCTGCAACGGGTGCTGGAAAGCTGCAACTACATCACCAGTTCCTTGCCCGGGATCATCGTGGCGCTGGCGCTGGTGACCGTCACCATCCATTTTGCCCGGCCGATCTACCAGACCACCATCACCGTGCTCCTGGCCTACCTGCTGATGTTCCTGCCCCGCGCCCTGGTGAGCCTGCGCGCCGGCATTGCCCAGGCCCCGGTGGAACTGGAAAACATGGCCCGCAGCCTGGGCCGTTCGCCGGCCCGGGCCTTGTGGCTGATCACCTTGCGCCTGGCCGCGCCCGGGGCTGCCGCCGGCGCGGCGCTGGTGTTCCTGGCGATCACCAACGAATTGACCGCCACCCTGCTGCTGGCCCCGAACGGCACGCGCACCCTGGCCACCGGATTCTGGGCCTTGACCAGCGAAATCGATTACGCCGCCGCTGCGCCCTACGCCTTATTGATGGTTGTGCTGTCGCTGCCGCTGACCGGACTTCTTTATCACCAATCGAAAAAAACGGCTGGCCGATGAACACTCTAGAACTGAATGCCCTCTACAAGTCCTATGGCGCCTACTGCGCCCTGGACAACATCAGCCTGTCGGTGCCGAGCGGCAGTCGCACGGTCATCGTCGGCCCGTCCGGCTCGGGCAAAACCACCTTGCTGCGGATGATTGCCGGCTTCGAATTCCCCGATTCCGGGCGTCTTTCGCTCAACGGCCAGACCCTGGTCGACGGCACCCACGAAGTACCGGCGCATCAACGCCTGATCGGCTATGTGCCGCAGGACGGCGCCCTGTTCCCGCACATGACCGTGGCGGCGAACATCGGCTTCGGTTTGTCGATCAAGGGCACGGAAAAACAACAGCGCGTCGCCGAACTGATGGACAGCGTGGCGCTGGACGCGAAGATGGCCGGGCGCTGGCCGCACGAATTGTCCGGTGGCCAGCAACAGCGAGTGGCCCTGGCCCGGGCACTGGCGCAACAGCCACGGCTGATGCTGCTGGACGAGCCGTTCTCGGCGCTCGATACCGGATTGCGCGCCGCCATGCGCAAGATGGTTGCGCGGCTGCTGGAAGACGCAGGCGTCACCACCATCCTGGTCACCCACGACCAGAGTGAAGCCCTGTCGTTCGCCGACCAGCTGGCGGTGATGCGTCACGGCCGACTGGTGCAGTCAGGGCATCCGCTGGACCTTTACCGCTATCCCGAAGACGAACAGACCGCGCTGTTCCTGGGGGATGCCGTGGTCATGCCGGCACGCATCGAGGCCGGTTGGGCGCATTGCGACCTGGGGCGGATTCCGGTCAACAACCACCGCAACAACAGCGCGGCGCAGATCATGCTGCGCCCCGAGCAGCTGCAACTGTCCAGTGTCCTGCCCAGCGACCCGGACGGCACTGGCTGCCGGGCCGTGGTCACCGATCGGGATTTCAGCGGCAACACTTGCACGCTGACGGTCGAACTCCAGGCATTGACCCCTCGCGATCAACCGGGCCGATCATTGCTGGTGCGCAGCTCAGGCATGTATGCACCACCGGCCGGCAGCGCGGTCCAGGTCTCGACCATTGGCCACGCCCATGTGCTGAGCGAACTGTAGTCGTTCACAGGTCGAATCGATCCACCGCCCGACGTCGCTCGTTGTCATCGCGCACATCGTAGTTGGCCGTGGTCTGGATGTTGCTGTGATGGGCCAGTTTCTGCGCAATCGACAAGTCATGCTCTTCGATCACCCGGGTAATGAATGAACGCCGGAAGTCGTGGGGCATGATTTTCACCCCGACCTGCGCCCCGCGTTGCCGGGCAATGTAGTAGATCGCATGTTTGGTGATGCGCTCACGGGTGATGTGGCTGCCCCGGCGGATGCGGTTGAACAGGAACGGGTCGTCCGACTCGCCTTCCTTGAGCAGCGAACGGCGCAGTTCCAGCCAGGCTTGCAGTTTGGCGAAGGCCCAGGCCGGTGCGTATTTGATCAACTGCTTGTTGCCCTTGGCAGTCACCCGCAGGCTGCGCTCGCTGAAATCGACCTGGCTGAGTTCCAGGTTCACCGATTCGGATTTGCGCATGCCCGAACCGTACAGAATCCCGATGATCGCCGCATCGCGCAGGCCTTGCGGCCGTGGATCGGCGGCACAGACCGCCATCAATTCCTGGATCAGCGTGCGCCTGAGATTGCGCCCCTGGGACAGCCGTGTCCCGGCAATGCCCTTCACCGAGCGCATCTTCAACAGGTGCTCCTGAGAAATCAGGCTCATGCGCCACGCTTCGTTCATCACCCCGCGCACCGCGTTGACGTACAGCGAAGAGGTGTTCGGCGCGTAGCCGTCCGTGCGCAAAGTGGCCACCAGCGCGATCACGTCCTCGGGCTGCAGGTTGTGCCAGGGGATCTCCTCGATATCGTGATCTTCGAAACCCAGGCGGTCGGCGGCATCCTGCAGCACGTAACGCATGGTCAGTTGGCTGGACGGCGCCAGTCGCGCCAGATACAGGGTCAGCGGATTGGTCAGGGACGTGCGTGAATCAGTTGCAGGTAAGTCAATCAAACGAAACAGCCTTGAAGGTAAACAGTTCAGTGAAACAGGCAGGAAGTGAAATTACGCAGATGTAAAAGACATTGCCCCTGCTGGACTTTTCGCAAGTCGGCGCAGCCCGAATGGACGTGCAACCTGCCGGCCATAGCGAAAAAAGTCAACCGATACGCCCCCCAGTGGTTCTTTCAAGCGATAGCCGAATTGAAACATGGCCCTGCCTATCCTGCGTCACCGAACCAGCCCGTGCGCCCTAACAAAGGAGTGTCCAATGAAAATCAGCGTGTTTGGTAGCGGCTATGTTGGCCTGGTGCAAGCAGCGGTACTGGCGGAAGTCGGCCATGACGTGGTCTGCATGGACGTTGACGAGAAAAAGGTCGAGCTGCTGCAACAGGGCCACGTGAGTATTTTCGAACCAGGGCTCGCCAGCCTGGTGCGCGAAGGCCTGGACGCCAGGCGGTTGCAGTTCACCAGCGAGGAAAAATTTGCCGTCCAGCACGGCCAGGTGCTGTTCATCGCGGTCGGCACCCCGTCCCGGGACGATGGCTCGGCAGACTTGCGCTACGTGATGTCGGTGGGCGAAGCGGTTGCCCGGCATCGCGAACAGCCGGCGATCCTGGTGGAGAAATCCACTGTCCCGGTCGGCACCGGCGACGCCTTGCGCGCGCACATCGACAAATGCCTGCTCAGCGCCGGGCGTCTTTTGCAGTTCGATATCGTCTCCAACCCGGAGTTCTTGAAAGAAGGTTCGGCCGTGACCGACTGCCGCCGCCCGGACCGTATCGTCGTCGGCTGCGAACGCGAAGAAGTGCGCGAAGTGATGCGCGACCTGTACTCGCCCTTCAACCGCAACCACGAACGCATCATGTTCATGGACCTGCGCAGCGCCGAACTGACCAAATACGCCGCCAACTGCATGCTGGCGACCAAGATCAGCTTCATCAACCAGATCGCCGAGCTCGCCGAACACCTGGGCGCCGACATCGAATCAGTGCGCCTGGGCATCGGTGCCGACTCGCGCATCGGCTACCACTTCATCTACCCCGGTTGCGGCTACGGGGGCTCATGCTTCCCCAAGGACATGCGCGCCCTGATCCACAGCGCCGAACAGGCCCATTGCTCCAGCGACCTGCTGCAAGCGGTGGAAGCCATCAACGAACGGCAGAAACACAAGCTGTTCGAACGCATCAACGCGTTCTACCGGGGCGATTTGCGTGGCAGGACCTTTGCCGTCTGGGGCCTGGCATTCAAACCCAATACCGACGACGTGCGCGATGCCCCGAGCCGGGTATTGCTGGAGTCGTTGTGGGCCGCCGGGGCGAATGTCCGCGCATTCGATCCCGAAGCCATGCAGGAAACCCAGAAGCTCTATCCCGATGAATCGAAGCTGATGCTCATGGGGACGCCCGAGTCAGTCCTGTCCGGCGCCGATGCGTTGATCATCTGCACCGAATGGCAACAGTTCAAGGCGCCGGACTTCGAGCTCATCCGCCAGCGACTCAGCGCACCGGTGATCTTCGATGGTCGCAACCTGTACGACGCAGACCGCCTGGCACGCATCGGCTTCACCTACTTCCCGATCGGCCGGGGCGAGTCGCGCAAGTTGCCGATGCCTTACCAGCAATGGTTCGCCGAATCCGTGGTGGCCTGAACCGCATGCCCCCCGACCTGCGCCGACAGTCCCGCGTGCCGGGCCTGTCGGCGGGCATCGCCAGTCAATTTCGTCGCAACAAGCGAGTGTCCGACTGCTAGAGTAGCGCTCACGATTGGCCTGATACCGGCCCGATCGAATAAGGACATTCACGCCGTGACCGCCTACTCCCCGCTCATCCGCCGCCTGCTGATCTGCTCGCTGACCATCGTCGTCAGCCGCGCCATCACCAGCCCTTTGCTGACGCTGTTCGTCAGCGACAAGCTTGGCCTCAACCAACAGGATGTCGGCTTGCTGCTCGGCATTGCGGTGTTCATCGCCACCCTGCTCTCCCTCTATGGCGGCTACATCATCGACCGTTTCGAAAAACGCCGGTTGCTGGTGCTGTCGATGGCGTCCAGCGCGGTCGGCCTGGTGTTGCTGACCTTTGCCGACAACCTCTACCTGACAACGCTCACCCTGATCGTCACCGAAACCGCCTCGGCGCTGTTCCTGATCGGTTCCAAGGCGATCCTCAGCGACAACCTGCCCGTGGGTCAGCGGGCCAAGGCGTTTTCCCTGAGCTATACGCTGACCAACATTGGCTACGCTGTCGGGCCGATGATTGGCGTGCTGATCGCCGGGGTCTTTGCCAGTGCGCCGTTCCTGATCGCGGCGGCCATCGCTTTTTTCAGCATGTTCCTGATGACCGGCATACCCGCAGGCCCGGCCAGAGCACCTGCAACCGCTCAAGCGCAGAGTTTTCTCAAGACCCTGAGCACCCTGAAAAACGACCGGACCCTGATCATGTTCACCGCCGGTTGCCTGCTCAGCACGGTGGTGCACGGGCGCTTCACGTTCTACCTGTCGCAGTACCTGCTGGCGACCAGCGACGCCAAACACACCATGGACGTCATGGCCGCCCTGCTGGCCTGCAACGCCATCAGCGTGATCCTGTTGCAATACCAGGTCGGGCGTTTTCTCAAGCGCGAGCAACTGCGCCAGTGGATCGTCGCCGGCACCGGCCTGTTCATCCTCGGGCTGATCGGCTTCAGCCTCGCTGACAACCTGGTGAGCTGGTGCGTGGCGATGTTCATCTTCACCCTCGGTGAAGTCATCATTTACCCGGCCGAGTTTCTCTTCGTCGATACCCTGGCGCCGGAAGCGCTGCGCGGCAGCTACTACGGCGCGCAAAACCTGGCGGCCCTTGGCGGGGCGTTGAGCCCGGTGATCTGCGGTTTCATGTTGATGCACACCCCGGCGCCGACGATGTTTTATGCCTTGAGTGCACTCGCCGCCGTCGGGGGTTTGTTGTGCTACATGAGCGGTCGACGGGGCCCTATAGAGCAAAATTAATGCACTGAAAGCTCATTAATATGAATTTGTCAGTAGCTGGATTGAACGGCACACTGTGCCTGTTCCTCCCCCAACAGTTGGAACACCTTCAAGGGCTTTCTGGGTTTCCCAGCTAAGCCCTTTTTTTACCTAGATTTTTTCTGCCGGAGTTTGCCTCAGTATGCTCGCCCGCTGGTTGCCCGCCGCCATCAACACCCGCCCCACCGAATGGAGCCGCGCCGCCATCGGCATGGCCCTGGGAACGCTGGTCAGCGTGTGGCTGTGTGGCCAGGTGTTCGGCATCGAGGTGGCCCAGCACCTGATCGGCCCGCTGGGGGCGTCGGCGGTGCTGCTGTTTGCCGTGTCTTCCGGAGCGCTCGCCCAGCCCTGGTCGATCCTGGGTGGCTACTTGTGCGCCGGGGTGATTGCACTGCTGGTGGCCCATGTGTTGGGGCGTACCCTGGGTAGCGCTTGCCTGGCGGCAGGCATGGCGTTGTTGCTGATGTGCTGGCTACGCTGCCTGCATCCACCGGCCGGGGCATTGGCCCTGACGCTGGTACTGGCCGATCCGGCGACCATCGCCATGGACTGGAAAGCCATCGAGCCGGTGATGCTCGGCGCCGCGACGATGCTGCTCTGCGCCCTGGCCTACAACAACCTGACCCGGGTTCGTTACCCCAAGAGTGCCAGCGAACCGGTGGCCAGGATTCCTGCCGATCACCCACCGGTCGACCGTCAGGCCATCACCGCCGAAGACCTGAAACTGGCGCTGGCCGATATGGAGGCGTTCTATGACGTCACACCCGAGGACCTCGAACAGTTGATCCAGGCCAGCCAATTGCATGCCAGACGCCGCAGTGTTGGCGAGGTGCTCGCTCAACGATTGTAAGTCGCTGTTCTGGAGGTTCTTTTGCCGTGGCCGGGCGGTTCTGGCATCCTGCGCCTCCATTTTCTGACCCGGCCCGCCTTCTGGCACGCAAACCACCATGACCGCCTCCGAAAAAGCCCCCGCTCCACGCCACAACGACTTGATCTACGGCCTCGATGACCGCCCGCACCTGACCGCCACCGTCTTCGCCGCCCTGCAGCATGTGCTGGCGAGTTTCGTCGGCATCATCACCCCGACGCTGATCATGGGCAGCGCCCTGGGCCTGCAAAGCGAAATCCCTTATCTGATCAGCATGGCGCTGTTCGTCTCCGGCCTGGGCACCTTCGTGCAGGCGCGGCGCTTTGGCCCGGTGGGTTCGGGCCTGTTGTGCCTGCAGGGCACCAGCTTCTCGTTCATCAGTGTGATTCTCAGTGCCGGCTTCATGGTCAAGGCCCGGGGCGGCGGCACCGACGAGATCCTCTCGACCATCTTCGGCGTGTGTTTTTTTGCCGCGTTCATTGAAGTGGTGTTGAGCCAGTTCATCGGCAAGCTGCGCATGTTGATCACCCCGGTGGTGACCGGGACGATCATCACGCTGATGGGTTTGTCGCTGATCAAGGTGGCCATGACCGACATCGCCGGCGGCTTCGGCGCGCCGGACCTGGGGGCCGCCAGTCACCTGGCCCTGGCCGCGCTGGTGCTGGGCACCATCGTGGTGTTGAACCGGGTGGACGTGCCGTTTCTGCGCCTGGGCGCGATTGTCATCGGCCTGACCCTGGGTTACGGGGTGGCCTGGCTCATGGGCCAGGTGGATTTCAACAGCCTGCCCGACGTCCCGCTGGTGAGCGTGCCGGTGCCGTTCAAGTACGGGTTCAACTTCGATTGGGTGGCGTTCATTCCGGTGGCGGTGATTTTCCTCGTTTCGCCGCTGGAGGCCGCCGGTGACCTGACGGCCAACTCGATGATCTCCCGGCAACCGGTCAAAGGCCCGTTGTACATTCGCCGGATCAAGTCCGGCCTGCTCGCCGACGGCCTCAACTCGGCCATGGCCGCGGTGTTCAACAGCATGCCGATGGTGACCTTCGCGCAGAACAACGGGGTGATCCAGCTTACGGGCGTGGCCAGCCGCTACGTGGCGTTTTTCATTGCCGGCTTGCTGGTGGTGCTCGGCCTGTTCCCGATGATCGGCGCGGTCCTGCAACTGATGCCCAAACCGGTACTGGGCGGCGCGGAGCTGGTGATGTTCGGCACCGTCGCCGTGGCCGGGATCAAGATTCTCGCCGAGGCCGGCCTGCATCGGCGCAACATGCTGATCGTGGCGATCTCCCTCGGCATGGGCCTGGGTGTCGCCGCCGTGCCGGAAGTCTTGCGTGAACTGCCCAAGGCGCTGCACAACATTTTCGAATCACCCATCACCGTCGGCGCGCTGTGCGCTATCGTTCTTAATATCTTCCTGCCCGAGGAGTTCATCGAGCTGGAAGAGGACGAATTCGATCCGGAAGCCTCCGTGCTTCAGGTGATGCAGAACCCCGATGTGACCGCCAGGGATGAACCCGCGAAGGCTGCGGTGGTCGCACCGTAAACCGCTGGACGAGCTCAGGGGCTGAGCCGCTGGCGGTTCAGCCCTTTTCAGATGAGAGCACTTCCATGCGCAGCGTCCACGCGGTCCTGATTTCCCTCCTGCTCTGCCTGAGCGCCTGTTCCTCGCTGCCCAATCGGGATCCGTTGAAAATCAACGTCGTGGGTATCGAACCCCTGCGGGGTGAAGGCATGGAAGTGCGCTTTACCGTGAGAATCCGCGTGCAGAACCCCAACGACTACAACCTCACCTACAGCGGCGTTGCCCTGGACCTGGACATCAACGGCCAGCCATTCGCCTCCGGCGTCACCGATGAGCGGGGCTCGATCGGGCGCTTTTCCGACACCGTCGTGAGCGTGCCGGTCAGCGTTTCGGCATTTTCGGTGATCCGCCAGACCTATGGCATCAGCCAGATGAAAACGCTCAACAACATGCCTTATGTCCTGCGCGGCAAACTCTCGGGCGGGGTGTTCAACACGAATCGTTTCGTGGACAGTGGCACCATCAATCTACCGGCGCCGACCACTGGCAGTCGTTAAAGCCCGACCCAAGGAGCTACACCGCCAATGGAAGCCACCCCCACGCTCTACACCGAGCGCCTGATCCTGCGTCCGCTGGAACTGGCGGATGCCGACGCCATACAGCAACAGTTCCCGCACTGGGAAGTGGTGCGCTACCTCAACGCCCTGGTGCCATGGCCCTATCCGGCCGACGGTGCGTTGATGTACTTGCGTCACAGCGCCCTGCCCGCTGTCGCCCGTGGCGAGGAGTGGCACTGGTCGATCCGCTTGAAATCGGCACCCGGGCAGTTGATCGGCAACATCAGCCTGATGAACGAACAGGACAACAATCGCGGTTTCTGGCTCGGTCCAAAGTGGCAAGGTTCGGGTCTGATGAGCGAAGCCAGCGCGGCTGTGACCGAGTACTGGTTCACCGTGCTGGGTCGCACGGTGTTGCGTGTGCCAAAAGCGACACCCAACATTGCCTCGCGCAGACTCTCCGAACGCACGGGCATGCGCCTGGTCGGTACGGATGAAGGTCGCTTTGTCGGCGGGGTCTTCCCGAAGGAAACCTGGGAAATCACCCGCGAAGAATGGTTGGCGCGCCGCTGAATTCACTCAACGTCATTGAGAATCAGGCTGCGGTAATGCCCCGGGTTTGACCCCGACCACTTGCGAAACGCCTTGTAGAACGAACTGACGTCGGCGAACCCGAGCCGTGTGGCGATTTCGCTGAAGCTGATCGCCGGCTCGGCCAGCCAGACAATCGCCAGCTCCTTGCGCACGCTGTCCTTGAGGCCTTGATAGGTTTGCCCTTCTTCGGCCAGCCGGCGGCGCAAGGTGGATGCCGACATGCACAGGCGTTGCGCCAGGGTGTCGGTTTCCGGCCAGTGTTCGGCCGGCAGGTGGCGCAGGTCGTGTTTGATGCGACTGGCCAGGCTCTGCGGGTCGCGGTATTTCACCAGAATGTTCGCCGGCGCCAGGGCCAGGAAGCGCTTGAGCTCTTCAGGGCTGCGCTTGATCGGCAAGTCCAGGCAATCGGCGGAGAAAATCATCCGCGTGCGCGGCCGGTCGAAACGCAGGTTCTCGGAAAACATCACCTGGTAGTCGTCGCAGAAATCCGGTTTCGAACACCGCAGTTCAATGGCCAGAATCGGAATCCGCCGCCCTGCCAGCCAGCACGCAACGCCGTGCACGATCATCCAGTAGGTGAAATAGGTGAAGGCCCGGCGCGGGTCCTTGTCATCCTCCAGCAGGACGATTTCCGCCAGGCTTTGCTGGCGCACCAATTGCGCCGGCAGCCGTTCAAGCATCAGCGACAGAAAGTCCAGGCCGCAGGTCAGTCCCGCCGCCACGTTGGGCTGGAGCATGGCCGTGCGACACAGGAAGGCAAAGCTGCCGGACTTGAGTTTGCGCGGGTCCATGCCAAAGAACTCGTCGTCCCCGCGCCGTGCCAGCAGCCGCCAGCACTTTGCATAGGTGGTGGCGGGCAAGCGGGCTTCGGTGCTGTCGAGCAACCTGGGGTCGATGCCGAGTTTGTGCAGGACTTCTGCGGTGGCGGCTCCCGGGGCGCAACTTTGCAGAAGTGCTTCACGCAGCAGTTGGGCGGAGATGGTGTCTTTTTCCGACATGGATCGCGGTAAGCCTTGTTCTTGTTCGGGTGGGGGGCATCTTAGCTGAAACCGCCTGCCTGCCGCTGATCCCCTGTGGGCTATGAAACCCTGTGGGAGCTGGCTTGCCAGCGATGACGGCCTGATGGCCGACTATTTTTCGTGAGTGTGGCCTACATATCCATTGCTACGGTCACGGCGACTATTGGGTCACTTGGAAAAGCCTGTAGGAGCTGGCTTGCCAGCGATGGCGGCCTTATGGCCGACTATTTTCCGTGACGTGTACATATCCGTTTCTGCGGTAACGGCCGCTTATGGTTCCGCTCTTACAGCGGGTCACTTTGAAAAGCCCAAAGTAACCAAAGGCTCTTGCCCCTTTCGTTCGGTGCCTCGCCTAGGCTCGGCATTCCCTCGCTCCGGTCCTGCTCCGTGGGCCCGCCGCCATCGGCCATCCATGGCCGGGGGCGGCTAACCCGGCATCCATGCCGGGTTGCCCACTGCGCAGAACCTCCACTCGGCCTCTCGATGGGGCAAGAAGATCAAAAGCCAAAGCAAAGCCAAAGCAAAGCCAAAGCCAACGCGTGATTTTCAGGATCGTTCAGCTCAGGTTCAGCTAATTGGCAATCAATGGCATATGGGAATGAGTGTCATCATGTTACAAATTAGCTCCCTATCTAAATTCGAGACGGCGCTGAATGCTTGTTCCTTTTTTGATCATGCTGCGCGAAGGTGTCGAGGCTGCGTTGATCGTTGGCATCATCGCCAGTTACCTCAAGCAGACCGGTCGTGGCCAATGGCTGCCGGCGATGTGGATCGGGGTGTTTCTTGCCGTCACGCTTGCGCTGCTGGTGGGCGCCGGGCTGGAACTGGTCAGTGCGGAGTTTCCGCAAAAGCAACAGGAGCTGTTTGAAGGCATCGTCGGCTTGGTCGCCGTCGGCATTCTCAGCTCGATGGTGTTCTGGATGCGCAAGGTGGCGCGTTCGATCAAGCATTCATTGCACGAGTCCCTCGACCACGCGTTGACCGGTTCTGCACACCAGGTGATTGCCTTGATCGCCATGGTGTTTTTCGCCGTGGCCCGCGAAGGCCTGGAGACGGTGTTCTTCCTGCTTGCGGTATTCCAGCAGAGCCAAGGCCCGGCAGCACCGGTTGGCGCCCTGCTCGGCCTGGTCCTGGCCATCATCATCGGCTGGCTGATTTATAGCGGCAGCATGCGCCTGAATCTCTCGGCGTTTTTCCGCTGGACCGGGCTGTTCATCCTCGTGGTGGCGGCCGGCATTCTCGCCAACTCGGTGCAGGCGCTGCATGAAGCCGGGCTCTGGAACCACCTGCAAACGGTACTTTTCGACTTCAGCGCAACGCTGCCGATGGACGGGCCGCTGGGTTCGGTGCTGGCCGGCATGTTCGGTTACCAGGATGCCCCGACCGTCAGCACCCTGGGTGCGTATCTGATCTATCTGCTGGTGGCGCTGGTGATGTTCTTCGCCCCGGCCGTCGCACCCGCCAGCCAATCCTCTTCCGTTTCCAGCCAGTAAGGGCGCCCATGTCAAATCAAGCCCCCCTCCAGGCTTCCCCGCCCCGCGCGTTGCGCTGGGCGCTGGCCGGCTCGGTGATC
Organism: Pseudomonas sp. S2_H10; assembly: GCF_054668285.1. Taxonomy (NCBI): domain Bacteria; kingdom Pseudomonadati; phylum Pseudomonadota; class Gammaproteobacteria; order Pseudomonadales; family Pseudomonadaceae; genus Pseudomonas; species Pseudomonas sp. S2_H10. Next base: position 28,291 of record NZ_CP162754.1, on the reverse strand, counting down.
GTGATGATCGCGGCCGGTGGCCTGTTCTATTACGCGTCGACAATGGCCGCGGCCAAGCGCCTCGCCAACCACGATGAAGTGCTGGTGACCATCCAGCCGCACAGTTGCGAACCCAATGCCCTCACCGTCCCGGCCGGTCACGCGAGCTTTCGCATCGTCAACCGCTCCGACCGAGCCGTGGAATGGGAAATCCTCGACGGCGTGCTGGTGATCGAAGAACGGGAAAATATTGCGCCCGGCCTGAGCCAGGTGATCAACGCCAACCTGGCGCCCGGTGACTACAGCATCACGTGCGGCCTGCTGAGCAACCCGCGTGGCACCTTGCATGTCACGCCGACAGCCGCGTCCGATGCGGCGGCCAAGGCCAGTCCGTCGATGGTGGCGTTTGTCGGGCCGCTGTCGGAGTTCCGCGTGTACCTCAACAGCCAGGGCAGCGCGCTGATCAAGGCCGTCACCGCCCTGCAGCAAGCCATCGAGTCCGGTGACCTGAGTCAGGCGCAGGCCCTGTATGTGCCGGCGCGCACGGCGTACCAACGAGTGGCGCCCGCCGCGCAACGCCTGGCGCAACTGGACAACGCGATCAATGCTCGCGCCGACTACTTCGAAAAGCGCGAGCAGGACCCAGGGTTCACGGGTTTCCATCGCATCGAATACGCATTGTTTGAGCAACGCGACCTCTCCGGCATGGCGCCGGTTGCCCAGCGCCTGCTGACGGACGTGCGCACCCTCAAGCAACAGTTGCTGGCCCAGTCACTGCCGCCGGAGCAACTGGTGAGCATCATGGTGCGCAATCTCAACGGCATCGCCGATGTGCGCGCCGGCAGCGGCGAAGAGGAACGCTACAGCCACAGCGACCTGAACGGCTTCGTCGCCAACCTCGACGCCACCCGCAAGGTCGTCGACCTGTTGCGACCGTTGCTGAGCAAGTCCGCGGCCGGGCTGCTGGGGAAAATCGACACTGCCCTCAACGCCTTCGACGCCGAACTCAATGCGTTCAAGGTCGGCGACGGGTACGCCAGTTACGACAGTGTCAGCGCCGAACAACGCAATCAGATCGCCGACAAGGCCAAGGCACTGGCCACCGCCCTGGATGAAATCGATCCCGCCCTTGGCCTTTCCGGCCTGTCAGCAGAAGACGTCAACCGATGAATGATCCAGAGCAATTCAACCTCCAGCGTCGCCGCGTCCTGATGGGCATGGGCGCCGCAGGTGTAGCGCTCAGCTGCCCGGCCATGGCCGCCAGTCCCGCGCAAGTCACCGAGGCACCGAGCAGCGACAAAACCGGTGACCGTCAGCCGTTCCACGGTTTGCATCAGTCCGGCATCGTCACGCCGCGCCCGGCCGCCGGCATGCTGGTGTCGTTCGATGTGCTGGCCAGCGACCGTGAAGACCTCGAGCGGCTGTTTCGCACCCTGAACCAGCGCATTGCATTCCTCATGAAGGGCGGCCCGGTGGCGCAGGTCGACCCAAAGCTGCCCCCCGTGGACTCGGGCATTCTCGGCCCGGTCGTCACTCCGGATAACCTGACCATCACCGTGTCGGTGGGCGAATCGTTGTTCGACGAGCGTTTCGGCCTGGCCGACGCCCGGCCCAAGCGCCTGATACGCATGGTTGGCTTCCCCAACGACGCGCTGGAAGCCGATTGCTGCCATGGCGACTTGAGCATCCAGTTCTGCGCCAACACCACAGACACCAACATCCACGCCCTGCGCGACATCGTGAAAAACCTGCCAGACCTGCTGCTGGTGCGCTGGAAACAGGAAGGCAGCGTACCGCCCCAGGCCCCGGCAAAACCCGGCGTGCCGGCACAGAGCGCGCGTAATTTCCTGGGTTTTCGCGACGGTTCGGCCAACCCCGATTCCAACGACGCCAAGACCATGGACAGCATCGTCTGGGTGCAGCCCGGCAGCGATGAACCGACGTGGGCCGCCAATGGCAGCTATCAAGCCGTGCGGATCATCCGCAACTTCGTCGAACGCTGGGACCGCACGCCGCTGCAGGAGCAGGAAAGCATTCTCGGCCGGGTCAAAAGCACCGGCGCGCCCATGGGCGGCGCCCACGAAAGCGAAGTGCCGGACTACGGCAAGGACCCGCAAGGCAAGCTGACCCGGCTCGATGCACACATTCGCCTGGCCAACCCACGCACCGCCGCGACCCAGGCCAATCTGATCCTGCGCCGGCCGTTCAACTACTCCAACGGCGTGAACAAGAACGGCCAACTCGACATGGGCCTGCTGTTCATCTGCTACCAGGCCGACCTGGAGAAAGGCTTCATCGCCGTGCAGACCCGACTCAACGGCGAACCGCTGGAGGAGTACCTCAAGCCGGTCGGCGGCGGTTACTTCTTCACGCTGCCCGGGGTGACCAGCGACCAGGATTTCATCGGCCGCTCGCTGCTCGATTCCACACAACCAAAAACAACCGCCTAACAACGCAACCCACACGGAGCCGTCCCATGAAGAAGTCCCCCCTCGCGTTAATGCTGACCCTTGGCTTGCTCAACACTTCGCTGTCGGCCTTCGCGGCGACAGCGCCGCTGGACCTGGTGGGGCCGGTCTCGGACTACAAGATTTACGTCACCGAACAACTGGACGAGCTCGCCAGCCATACCGAGCAATTCACCGACGCCGTGAAAAAAGGCGACCTGGCCACCGCGCAAAAACTCTACGCACCGACTCGCGTCTACTACGAGTCGATCGAACCAATTGCCGAGCTGTTCAGTGACCTCGATGCGTCCATCGACTCGCGCGTCGACGATCACGAAAAAGGCGTGAAAGCCGAGGACTTCACCGGTTTCCACCGCCTCGAATATTCGCTGTTCTCGGAAAAGACCACCAAGGACCTTGGCGAGCTGGCTGACGGCCTGAACAAAGACGTGAAAGACCTGCAAACCCGCGTCGCCGGTCTGACCTTCCCGCCCGAGAAAGTCGTGGGTGGCGCCGCAGCCTTGCTCGAAGAAGTCGCGGCGACCAAGGTCTCCGGTGAAGAAGACCGCTACAGCCACACCGACCTCTATGACTTCCAGGGCAACATCGACGGGGCGAAGAAAATCGTCGACCTGTTCCGTCCGCAGATCGAGAAACAGGATGCCGCGTTCGTGGCCAAGGTCGACAAGAACTTCGCGACCGTGGACAAGATCCTGGCCAGGTACAAGACCAGTGACGGCGGTTTCGAGACCTATGACAAGGTGAAGGACGCAGACCGCAAGGCGCTGGTTGGGCCGGTCAATACTTTGGCTGAAGACTTGTCGACATTGCGCGGGAAGCTCGGTCTGAACTGAGTTTTACAGCGACCGTAAGCGGCGTTTATCCGGGGACTGGCGCGCATACCTGTAGGAGCGAGCCTGCTCGCGAAAAACCTGAGGACGCCGAGGTGAATCAGGTTTCCCGCGTTATCGTTTGCGCCCATCGCGAGCAGGCTCGCTCCTACAGAGGAGCAACAGCAGATCGGAAGTCCAGCGGGTTCACAGGATGCGGTAAAGCAACCGTTCGATCCGCACGCGACTCACACGCTTGAGGAACTTGGCCACGCCCGCCGGGTATTCGGCGAGGGTTTCCAGGTTCTGGAAGTGCTCGATTCGCCGGGTGTGCTGGAAGATCTCCGCCAGCTCCTTGCCCCGCGGCTCCAGCAGTTCGCCATGGGGATCATCGATCAGCAAGGCGTTTTCCAGATCGAGGCGGAATGCCCGCGGGTTGAGGTTGTTGCCGGTCAGCAAGGTATAACGCTGATCGATCCACATGCCCTTGAGGTGATAGGTGTTGTCGCCATCACGCCACAGGTGCAGGTTCAACTGACCGCTGTCGATGTTGCGCTGATGCCGTTTGGCAAACCGGCGCAAGCTGATTTCGTACAGGTACGGCAGCGCCGCGATGACCTTGAACGGTTCGCTCGGCGGAATGTAGAAGTCGTTGGCCGTCTTGTCGCCGACCACAATGTCGATCTTCACCCCACGGGCCAGCGCGCGGTTGATTTCGCGGATGATCGCCAGCGGCAGGTTGAAGTACGGCGTGCAGATGGTCAGTTGTTTCTGAGCGCTGGCGATCAGCTCGCAAATCACCCGGTTCAGCGGATTGTTCTTGCCGACGCCGAGCAGCGGGCAGACCGACAAGCCAGTCCTGTCCGTGCTGCCTTGCGTGGTGTCATAGGCCGCGTGCTTGAGGCGGCTGCGCAGGTCGCCGATGTCATTGCGCAGGCTGCGGGTGGTCGGCAGGTTCGGCAGGTCGAGGCGGTGCACCGCTTTGGAGGCCACCAGACCGTGCTGCACCAGATGCTGCATCGAATCGGCCAGATCACGGTTGTGCAGCAGGTGATAGCGGTCGTAGCGGTACTTGTCGATCTTGTGCAGATAGACGTTGTTCAGGCTCGCGCCGCTATAGATCACGCAGTCATCGATCACGAAACCTTTAAGGTGCAACACGCCGAACAGTTCGCGGGTCTGTACCGGGACGCCGTAGATCGGCACTTCACTTGCGTGGGTGCGGGTCATTTCCTGATACCAGGCGGAGTTGCCCGGTTGCTTGCCGGCACCGATCAGGCCGCGCTGGGCACGCAGCCAGTCGACGACCACCACCACGTCCAGTTCCGGACGCGCCAGCTTGGCCGCGTGCAGGGCATCGAGAATTTCCTGGCCGGCTTCATCCTGTTGCAGGTACAGCGCAACGATGTAGATGCGCCGGGTTGCGCTGGCGATTTTCTCCAGCAGGCAACGACGGAATTCGGCAGCGCCGGAGAGGATGCCGACGGCATCGGCCTTCAGCGGAAAACTGCGCAGTTTGGGCAGCAGGGAGCGTTTGAAAAGCGACGGCATAGGGCTCGCAATGGGTCGAATCCGAAGAACCCGAGAGCTTACACCATGCAAAGGTTCGGGTCTTGTTACCGTCTGTAATGTCCCCTTCGCGAGCAGGCTCGCTCCCACATTGAAATGCATTTCCCCTGTGGGAGCGAGCCTGCTCGCGAAGGCCATTTATCAGGCACCACAAAAACCCATTGACCAAGGAGAACGATCGTTCTACTGTTAGCCACATGAACGAAATAACCAGCAACGACACACGCGACATCATTCTGGATGTCACCGAAAAGTTGATCTACAAAAGTGGCATAGCCGCCACTGGCATGGATCTTCTGGTGAAAACCGCCGGCGTCTCCAGGAAAAGCATCTACCGCTATTTCGCCAACAAGGACGAACTGGTCGTGGCCGCCCTGCAGCGCCGCGACGAACGCTGGATGCACTGGTACAGAAGCGAAGTCGGCCAGGCACAGACCCCGGCCGGGCGACTGCTCAACCTGTTTAGCGTGCTCACGTCGTGGTTCGCCAGCGAAGGCTTTCGCGGCTGCGCCTTCATCAACACCAGCGGCGAAACCGGCGACCCGCACGACCCGGTGCGCCTGGTCGCGAAGGAACATAAACAGAAGCTGCTCGACTACGTGTGCGAGCTGTGTACCGAATATGGTGCCGAGGATCCGCAGGTGCTGGCCAGACAGCTGCTGATCCTGATCGACGGTGCCATTGCCGTGGCGCTTGTCATGGGTGACCACAGTGCCGCCGATAATGCGCAATGCATGGCACGAAAGTTATTGGACCTGTAGCAACTTGATCAAGCTCGACACTTTGTTTGAACTTTAACTTGATACGGAGACATTGAAATGTCTAATGCCGAAGTTCGTCCGCCATTGCCGCCCTTTACCCGTGAATCGGCCATTGAAAAGATTCGCCTGGCCGAGGACGGCTGGAACTCCCGCGACCCCGAGCGAGTGTCCCTGGCCTACACCCTGGACACCCAGTGGCGCAATCGCGCCGAGTTCGCCCACAACCGCGAAGAAGCCAAAGCCTTCCTGACCCGCAAATGGGCCAGGGAACTGGATTATCGACTGATCAAGGAACTCTGGGCCTTTACCGACAACCGCATCGCCGTGCGGTATGCCTATGAATGGCACGACGACTCGGGCAACTGGTTTCGCTCATACGGCAACGAAAACTGGGAGTTCAACGAGGAAGGCCTGATGGCCCGCCGTTTCGCCTGCATCAACGACATGCCGATCAAGGAAAGCGAGCGCAAGTACCATTGGCCGCTGGGGCGCCGGCCGGATGATCATCCGGGGCTGTCTGATCTGGGCCTGTAGTTTAAATTCGCACAAATCCTTGTGGGAGCGGGCTTGCCCGCGATAGCGATCTATTATTCAACATCAATGTTGAATTTAATGACGCCATCGCTGGCCAGCCAGCTCCCACAGGTTTTTGTGTTGTTCACAAAGCATCATGCAAAGGTTAGAGGTAACATACCGCCCCTTCCCCGCACCCTCTTCCGCACCCGCCGAATAAGCCGATCCCATGCCCTTCGAACTCAGCGTTGACCTCTCCACCCTGGCCATCCTGGCCCTTGTCGCTTTTGTTGCCGGTTTCATCGACGCCATCGCCGGTGGCGGCGGTTTGTTGACCACCCCGGCCTTGCTGACGGCCGGCCTGCCGCCGCATCTGGTGCTGGGCACCAACAAGCTCAGTTCGACCTTCGGCTCGGCGATTGCCAGTTTCACCTTCTACCGCCGCAAGCTGTTCCATCCCGCGCAATGGGTGCACGCCATCGTCGGGACCCTGGTCGGCGCGTTGACCGGTGCCGTGGTCGCCCACTACCTGCCCGCCGAATGGCTGAACAAAATGCTCCCGGTGATCGTCTTCGCCTGTGGCGTTTACCTGTTGTTCGGGGGCACGCCGAAAGCGCCGACGGACAGCGACGCACCGATCAAGAAAAAGTGGCAGTCGACCCAAGGCTTCAGCCTCGGATTCTATGACGGCGTGGCCGGTCCCGGCACGGGCGCGTTCTGGACCGTGAGCAGCCTGCTGCTGTACCCCATCGACCTGGTGAAGGCCAGCGGCGTGGCGCGCAGCATGAACTTCGTCAGCAACGCGGCGGCGCTGTCGATCTTCATCTTCTCAGGTCAAGTGGACTGGATCATCGGCCTGTGCATGGGCTCGTCGTTGATGGTCGGCGCGTTCTTCGGCGCCCGCACCGCCATCAGCGGCGGTGCGAAATTCATTCGTCCGGTGTTCATCACCGTGGTGCTCGGCCTGACCGTGCGCCTAGCCTGGCAGCACTGGTTCAGCGTGGCCTAAACGCCGCGCCACGTAGACGTCGATCAGGTAACGGGCTATCGAGCGTGACGCCGGCAACGGCGGCAGCGCGTGCACGTTGAACCACTGGGCGTCCTCGATCTCGTCTTCCTGGCAGACGATCTCGCCACCGGCATACTCGGCATGAAAGCCGAGCATCATCGAGTGCGGGAACGGCCAGCACTGGCTGCCCAGGTACTGGATGTTCCTGACCTCGATGCTCACCTCTTCGCGAACCTCGCGAATCAGGCAGTCCTCGGCCGATTCACCCGGCTCGGCAAACCCGGCCAGGGTGCTGTAGACCCCCGGCACAAAACGCGGTGAACGCCCCAGCAGAATCTCGTCGCCGCGGGTCACCAGCACGATCATGCTCGGCGAAATGCGCGGGTAATAGCGCAAGTCGCACGGCTCGCAGTACATCGCCCGTTCACGCACCACCTGATGCGTCGCCTGCCCGCAATTGCCGCAAAAGCGGTGCTCGCGGGCCCAGGTGCCGATCTGCGCGGCGTACCCGAGCACCTTGTAGACCGTGTGATCGCCTTCGAGCATGAACGCCCGCAGGCCTTTCCAGTTGCAGCCCGGCACCTCGCTGTGACTGCGCAGCTCCAGCAGATAGACCGGTTCGCCATCGAGATGACCGATGCCATGCTCGGCGATGATCGAGAGGTCCTGGCGCTTGAGCCATTCGCGCGCAAACAGTGCGCCGTTGTCATCGAACAGAAAACCTTCGGGGCTGCGCGCGACGGCCCAGCCGCCAGGTTGATCGGTGTCCAGTACTGCGGTGGTCCAGCGAGGAATCATGGTTTATCAATCCAGAAATTCGGGTTTCTGTTTGCTCATATGGGCGGCCATGGCCACGCGCAGATCGGTGGATTGCAGCATGGCGGCGTTCCAGGTGGCGATGTATTCGAGGCCGTCATCGATGCGATGGTCACGCATGTAGCTGATCATCTCTTTGGTGCCGGTGACGGCGATCGGCGACTTGCCGGCGATTTCCCGGGCAATGCCCATGACGCCGTCGAGGAGGCTGGCGGTGTCGCTGTAGACGCGATTGACCAGGCCCATGCCCCGCGCTTCGTCGGCGCCGAAGGTGCGACCAGTGTAAGCCAGTTCACGCAGCATGCCGTCCCCGATGATCCACGGCAAGCGTTGCAGCGTGCCGACGTCGGCGGCCATGCCGATGTCGATTTCCTTGATCGAAAACTGCGCATCCTCGGCGGCATAACGCATGTCGCAGGCGGCGATCAGGTCGATGGCGCCACCCAGACAGTAACCCTGAATGGCCGCCAGCACTGGCTTGCGGCAGTTGTCGACGGCATTGAACGACGCTTGCAGGGTGAGGATCTTGCGCCGCAACAGGCGCGCATTGCGGCCGACATCCTTGCCCAGTTCATTGGCCACGCCGGCCAACATCATCAGGTCGATGCCCGAGGAGAAATGCTTGCCGGCCCCGCTGAGGACCACCACACGCACTTCATCGGTATCGTCGATCCACTGGAAGATCTCGACGATCTCGCTCCAGAACGCAGCGTTCATCGAGTTGATCTTCTCCGGGCGGTTGATCTGCACATGGGCGATTTTATCTACCAGTTCGACGTTGAACGCAGTGTATTGAGACATGCCAGTGATCCTTTTGCGGGCAAAAACGAGGCCCGAACTATAACAAGGCATCAAGGTGGGCAGTAAGGCAGCGGTTCAGCCAAATGCGGGACTCAGCGTACGCACTACAACGGTGCGCCAGCGCCCGATCCCCTTGCACACTTATATGACTGACCGGTGACTTTTTGCGGCAAAAATGCATAAAAAACTGCACTTCGTCGGGGCGTTTGCACCTCTATCAGGCACGTCCGTACCGTTATAAACCGATTGTCGAACAATTTTGCCATCTGCCCTTTACCGCTCTAAGTTCTGGCCTAGACTCATTTTCTCGAGGCGAAACCGGTCGGTCACAAAAGGGAAAAATAGTCGAAACTTTTTCCAATCACGATCGGTCCTCTGACAAGAAGGTGCGTTGCGACTGGTGCAATCTTTGCAACGGCTCATTCACCCCTTTTGCTTCAACGCATTGGGCAGCGCTTGCTCACTGATGCGTAGCGCGATTGCGCCCGGCCATAGCAATTGGCCATGAAACACCGTTTGCCAGACCTGAGAATTAGATCAACAACACGGGAGATTCATATGATCGGTACGGCTTTGGAAATACAGGGAGAGCGTGCTCATCAGGTCGGCGAATCCAGCGCCGTGACTGCCGCAAATACCCAACCCGTCAGCGTTCCCGGCACCCGCACACTGACCCCGGCAGCCAACCAGAATCCGAACCGTAAGAAAGTCTTGTTCGTCACCTCGGAAATCGCCGACCTGGTGAAGACCGGCGGCCTGGGTGACGTTTCCGCGGCGCTGCCACGGGCCATGGCTCATCTGCACGATGTGCGGGTACTGATCCCGGGGTACCCGCAGGTGCTGCACAGCGAAAATCCGATCCATATCATCGGCGAACTCGGCGGTCACGCTGCGTTGCCACCGTGCAAGATCGGGCGCATGGACATGCCCGATGGCCTGGTCATTTACGTGCTGATCTGCCCCGAACTCTACGAGCGCGAAGGTTCACCCTACGGCGCCAACAACGGCCGCGACTGGCCGGACAACCACATCCGTTTCGCCCGCCTGGGCCTGGCGGCGGCCGATATTGCCGCCAACCTCGCACAAATCCACTGGTGCCCGGACCTGGTGCACGCCCACGACTGGCCCGCCGGCCTGGCCCCCGCCTACATGCACTGGCGCGGGCAGCGCACGCCGACGCTGTTCACCATTCACAACCTGGCTTACCAGGGCGTGACCAGCCTGGGCTCGTGCCCCGAACTGGGCATTCCCCATCACGCGCTGCAACAGGAAGGCATGGAGTTCTACGGCAAGATGTCGTTCCTCAAGGCCGGCATGGCCTATGCGAGCCACATCACCACGGTCAGCGCGACCTACGCCCAGGAAATCACCACCCCGGATTTCGGCTGCGGTCTCGACGGTTTTCTCGCCGCCAAGACCCAGCAAGGCCTGCTCAGCGGGATTCCCAACGGCATCGATGAAAGCTGGGATGCGGCGACCGACCCGCACCTGTTCTGCCCGTTCGAGATCGGCGACTGGGATGGCAAGGCGGTAAACGCCGCCCACGTGCGCGAACTGTTCGGCCTGCAGGACTCCAAAGGGCCGCTGTTCGCCGTGGTTTCGCGCCTGGTCTATCAGAAAGGCCTGGACCTGACCGAAGCGGTGTCTGAATACATCGTCAAAAACGGCGGCCAGATCGCGATCATCGGCCGTGGCGAGCCGGAAGAAGAACAGTCGATGCGCGAACTGGCCCTGCGTTTCCCCGGGCAGATCGGCGTGCGCATCGGCTTTAACGAAACCGATGCCCGGCGCATGTTCGCCGGCAGCGACTTCCTGCTGATGCCTTCGCGCTACGAGCCCTGCGGCCTGAGCCAGATGTACGCCCAGCGTTTCGGTTCGTTGCCGGTGGCACGCAATACCGGTGGCCTGGCCGACACCATCGAAAACGGCGTGACCGGGTTCCTGTTCGATGAATCCACGGTGCAGAGCTACCAGGAAGCCCTGAGCCGCGCATTCAAGGTGTTCGCCTTCCCCGACCTGCTGCACGCCATGCGCTGCCGGGCCATGGCTGCGCCGTTCAACTGGTGCAAGGCGGTCGAACCCTACGCCGAGCTTTATGAACAGCTGGTGGCTAAAGCGTTGGGGAAATCGCACAAACAGTAAGAGGCTTTCAAGATGCCGTTACGGACCCTTGAGACCTGGCCCCACGGCGCAATCATGCTGGACCCGGAGCACACGCGATTCGCGTTGTGGGCGCCAGATGCGTTTTACGTCAGTGTCGAACTGGAAAATGGACAGTCCTTGCCGTTGCTGCCTCAGGCCGACGGTTGGTTCGTGATCAACACCCGATGCGCAGCGGGTACACGCTACCGCTACAGCATCGACGGCGAGCTGGAGGTGCCCGACCCGGCCTCCCGCGCCCAGGCCGGCGATATCGACAGGCACAGCGTGGTGGTCGATCCGCTGGCCTATGCGTGGCAACACAGTGCCTGGCTGGGACGGCCGTGGAACGAAGCGGTGATCTACGAACTGCATGTCGGTGCGCTCGGCGGTTTCAGTGCCCTCGAGCAGCATCTGGCGCGCTTGGTCGAACTGGGTGTCACCGCGATCGAACTGATGCCAATCGCGCAGTTTCCCGGTGAACGCAATTGGGGATATGACGGCGTCCTGCCGTTCGCGCCCCAAGCGTCATACGGCTCCCCCGAGCAGCTCAAGCATTTGATCGACACCGCCCATGGCCACGGCCTGGCGGTGATTCTCGACGTGGTCTACAACCACTTCGGCCCGCACGGCAATTACCTGCATCGTTATGCCAAGGGCTTTTTTCGCGAAGACCAACACACGCCGTGGGGCGCGGCCATCGATTTTCGCCGTCGCGAAGTACGGGACTTCTTCATCGAAAACGCCTTGATGTGGCTGCTGGAGTACCGCTTCGACGGGTTGCGCCTGGATGCGGTGCATGCCATCGAAGACCCGGATTTCCTCCGGGAACTGGCGCAACGGGTGCGCCAGCAAACGGGACCGGCGCGGCATGTCTGGCTGATGGTCGAGAACGAACACAACCAGGCCAGCCTGCTCGAACACGATTTCGACGCACAGTGGAACGATGACGGCCACAACGCCCTGCATGTGCTGCTGACCGGCGAAACCGAGGCCTATTACGCCGACTACGCGCAAAACCCCACCGAACAACTGGCGCGCTGCCTGAGCCAGGGCTTTGTGTTTCAGGGCCATGCCAACCGCCAGGGTGTCGCGCGGGGTGAGCCCAGCGGGCATCTGCCACCCGGCGCATTCATCCTGTTTTTGCAGAACCATGACCAGATCGGCAACCGGGCCTTTGGTGAACGCCTGCATCAACTCGCTCACCCGCAAGCGTTGCGGGCCGCCACGGTGTTGCTGCTGTTGTCGCCGATGATTCCGCTGCTGTTCATGGGCGACGAGTTTGCCGTCGAACAACCCTTCCTGTTTTTCACCAGCCACCACGGTGAACTGGCGAAGCTCGTACGCGACGGCCGGCGTAACGAATTCGCGGCGTTCAGCGCGTTTGCCGACCCGCGTCAACGCGAACACATTCCCGACCCGAACGATCCGCAGACGTTTGCCGCATCCCGTCCGGTCCTGCCCCCGACCGGCCACAATGAGATGCATGATCTGTATTGCCGACTGTTGCAGATCCGCCACCGGCTGATCATTCCACGCTTGCCGGGCGCACAGGCACTGGGCGCCGCCGTGCTGGGCGAAGGCGCGGTGAGTGCAACCTGGCGTTTGGGTGATGGCAGTCAGTTGCGCATTGACCTGAACCTCAGCGACCGGCCCGTAGTCCACACCCCACATGCCGATGCTGCGCGGTTGTTCGAATACCCGCCTCGCGGCGCCGACCTGTCGCAGCAGAGCACCCTTGCCCCGTATTGCGCGCGGGTCAGCCTCGCCGCCGCCACCCCTTTGTTATCTGGAGAGCGTCCATGAGTGATGCGCAACTGGAAATCCTGGCCAGCCGTGCCGGCCTCGCGGTCGACTGGATCGACGCCAACGGGCGCCCGCAAAAAGTCGCGCCGTCAGTCTTGCGCAACGTGCTGACCGGCCTCGGCCACCCGGCCGGCAGCGCCCAGGAAATCGATGCGAGCCTGCTGGAACTGCAAGAGGTGCAACAGACCCATCACTTGCCGCCACTGATCACCGCCGATGCGGGGAAGGGCCTGGACCTGGCGCGATTTTTCGAGCCCGGGACCCCTTGCGAAATCCACCTCGAAGACGGTTCCCGGCTCAATCTGAAGCTGGACGCCAACGCGGTGCTGCCGGGGCTGGTACCGGTCGGCTATCAACAGGTCGGCATCGACGGACAAACCTTCACCCTGGCGGTCGCCCCGGCCCGTTGCTACAGCGTGGCGGATGCCGTGGATAACCCGATCCCGCGTGCCTGGGGCCTTAGCGTGCAACTGTATGGCTTGCGCCGCCCCGGCGATGGCGGGTTTGGTGACACCCAGGCGCTGGAGGATCTCGCCCGGGTCGCCGGTGAACGTGGCGCCGAGGCGCTGGCGATCAGCCCCTTGCATGCGATGTTTTCCAGTGACAGCCAACGCTACAGCCCGTATTCCCCTTCCAGCCGCCTGTTTCTCAACAGCCTTTACTGCGCCCCCGGCACCATTCTCGGCGAGCGCGCCCTGCGTACCGCCATTGATGCAACCGGGCTGGCGATAGAACTCAAGGCGCTGGAAGAGCGACCGCTGATTGACTGGCCGGCCGCAGCCGAAGCCAAGCATCGACTGTTGCAGGCCCTGTATGAAGGCTTCGTCCAGGGCGAGCACCCGTTGCACGAAGACTTCAGTAGTTTTCGTCACGCTGCCGGCGAAGCGCTGGAAAACCACTGTCGCTTCGAAGCCATCCAGGAAGCGCGCGCCGCCCGCGGTGAAATCCTCGACTGGCGGCAGTGGCCCGAAGCCTGGCGCAACCCGCGCAGCGCCGAACTGGCGGCATTTGCCGAAGAGAACGCCGGGCGCATCGGCTTTTTCGCCTTCTGTCAGTGGCTGATCACACGTTGCCTGGAGCGCGCGCAAACCGCCGCTCGCGCCAGCGGCATGAGCATTGGCCTGATCGCTGACCTGGCCGTCGGTGCCGATGGCGGTGGCAGCCAGGCCTGGAGCCGCCAGGACGAACTGCTCGCCGCCCTCACCGTCGGCGCCCCGCCGGACATTCTCAACCGCAGCGGCCAGGGTTGGGGGATTTCCGCGTTCTCCCCTGAGGGCCTGGTACGCAATGGCTTCCGCGCCTTCATCGAGATGCTGCGGGCCAATTTCGCTCACTCCGGCGGCTTGCGCATCGATCACGTCATGGGCTTGCAGCGTTTGTGGGTAATCCCCAACGGCTCACCGCCGGCCGACGGCGCCTACCTGTATTACCCGGTGGACGATCTGCTGCGCCTGCTCACCCTGGAATCCCATCGCCACCAGGCCATCGTCCTCGGCGAGGACCTCGGCACCGTGCCGGACGGCTTGCGGGACAAACTCATCGCCCGCTCGATGCTCGGCATGCGGGTATTGCTGTTCGAACAGGACAACACCCACTTCAAGCCGATCCTCGACTGGCCCGACAACGCCCTGGCGACCACCAGCACCCATGACCTGCCCACCCTCAATGGCTGGTGGCATGGCCGCGACATCGACTGGAACGCCCGGCTCGGCATGGTCGATGCCAGCGGTGAAATCGAATGGCGCCAGCACCGCGAGCGTGAGCGCGAAGGCCTGCGCCGGGCATTGAGCCAGGACCCGCAAAACTTTCGCGAAGAGTCCCACGAGACCGACCAGGTGCTCGATGCCAGCGTGCGTTTTCTCGGCCATACCCGGGCACCCTTGGTGCTGCTGCCGCTGGAAGATGCCCTTGGCGTCGAACAGCAAGCCAACCTGCCCGGCACCATCGATACCCACCCGAACTGGTCGCGGCGCTTGCCCGGCTACAGCGAAGCCCTGCTCGATGGAGCGGATGCCGCGCGGCGACTGGAACTGCTCGCCTGTGCGCGACTCCAGGCGGCCGAGCGTGACCGATGACCCAAGTGCCGAACCGACCACTGCGCGCCACGTTGCGCCTGCAATTTCACCAAGGCTTCACGCTGGAGGATGCGGTGCCGCTGGTGCCGTATTTCGCCTGCCTCGGCATCAGCCATGTCTACGCCTCCCCGCTGTTGCGCGCTCGCGCCGGATCGATGCATGGCTATGACGTGGTGGACCCGACCCGGGTCAACCCGGAACTGGGCGGCGAAGCAGCGCTGCGCGAGCTGGTCAGTGCCCTGCACGGGCACGACATGGGGTTGATCCTCGACATCGTCTCCAACCACATGGCGGTCGGTGGCAGTGACAATCCCTGGTGGCTGGACTTGTTGGAGTGGGGTCGCCTGAGCCCTTACGGCGAGTTTTTCGACATCCAGTGGCACTCACCCGACCCGTTGATGGAAGGCCAGTTGCTGCTGCCGTTCCTGGGCAGCGACTACGGCGTCGCGTTGCAGGACGGCACCCTGCCCCTGCGTTTCGATGCCTGGCACGGCAGCTTTCATGTCGAGCACTACGAACACCGCTTTCCCATTTGCCCGAGCGATTACGGCGAACTGCTCAAGACCGATGCGCCGCTCGATGCGCAACAGAGCGAACAACTGAGAAACATCGCCGATCGCTTCAGCACCCTGAGCTACCAGACCGACGCCCACAGCCTGGCCATTCCACTGAAGGCCGAACTGCGTGACCTGGTCAGCGATCCGGCCATCGCCCAAGCCATCGACCGGCACCTGAAAAACTACGACTCACAGACCGACGAAGGCTTCCAGCGCCTGCACAATCTGCTGGAACGCCAAAGCTATCGCCTCGCCAGTTGGCGCACCGCCGCCGATGACATCAACTGGCGGCGTTTTTTCGATATCAATGAACTCGGCGGGTTGCGCGTCGAGCGTCCCGCGGTGTTCGAAGCCACCCACGCAAAGATCTTCCAACTGGTGGCCGAAGGGCTGATCGACGGGTTGCGCATCGACCATATCGACGGCCTCGCCGACCCGCGAGGCTACTGCCGCAAACTTCGGCGCCGGGTGGACAGCCTGGCGCCGGGCCGTCATCTGCCCATCTATGTCGAAAAGATCCTCGGCGCAGGCGAAACCCTGCATCGCGATTGGTCGGTGGACGGCACCACCGGTTACGAGTTCATGAACCAGTTGTCACTGCTGCAAACCGACCCTCGGGGTGCGCAGGCACTGGCCGAACGCTGGCAGCGCCACAGCGAGCGCACCGCCGACTTCGACCAGGAAGCGCAACTGGCCCGCCAGCAAATCCTCAACGGCTCCCTGGCCGGCGATTTCGAAAGCGTCGCCCAGGCCTTACTGCAGGTGGCCCGGGACAATCTGATGACCCGCGACCTGACCCTCGGCGCCATTCGCCGGGCCCTGCAGGCGCTGATCGTGCATTTCCCGGTGTACCGCACCTACATCAGCCCCCTTGGCCGGTCGGCCGGGGACGAGGTGTTTTTCCGCCAGGCCATGGACGGCGCCCGGCAAACCCTGGGCGAAGCGGACTGGCCGGTGCTCGACTGCCTCGCCGGCTGGCTCGGCGGTGAGCCCTGGCGGCAGCGTCCGGCCGGTCGCGCGCGCAAACGCCTGAAGCACGCCTGCGTACGATTCCAGCAACTGACCTCGCCGGCTGCGGCGAAAGCGGTGGAAGACACCGCGTTCTATCGCTCGGCCGTCCTGCTCTCGCGCAACGACGTGGGGTTCAGTACCGAGCAGTTCAGTGCGCCGGTGGCCGACTTTCATCAGGCCTACATCGAGCGCCTGGAGAGCTTCCCGGACAACCTGCTGGCCAGCGCCACCCACGACCACAAGCGCGGCGAAGATTCGCGCGCGCGCCTGGCGATACTGAGTGAACGCAGCGCCTGGTACGCCGACCAGATCGGCCTGTGGCGCGCCCTCGCCCGGCCATTGCGCAACGACGATCACATGCCGTCAGCGGGCGATGAGTTGATTCTGTACCAGGTGATCCTAGGCAGTTGGCCGCTCGAGCTGGCTTTCGATAATCCGGCGGCACTCGAGGACTACGCCGACCGCCTCTGGCAATGGCAACGCAAGGCCGTGCGCGAAGCCAAGCTGCAAAGCAGCTGGAGCGCGCCCAACGAGACCTACGAGCAAGCCTGCGAACACTTCATCCGGCGCCTGTTGCTCAGCCCCGAAGGTGAATTGTTGCGAACGGCCCTCGCCAAAGCGGCCCGTTCGATTGCCGTCCCCGGTGCGCTCAACGGTTTGGCGCAAACCTTGCTGCGCATGACCGTGCCGGGTGTGCCGGACCTGTATCAGGGCAACGACTTCTGGGACTTCAGCCTGGTCGACCCGGACAACCGTCGCGCCGTGGATTACGCCAGTCGCCAGCAGGCGCTGCAGCAACCCAACGATCTACCCGAGCTGCTGGCGAACTGGCGTGACGGGCGCATCAAGCAGACCTTGATTGCGCGCACCCTGGGCCTGCGCGCCGAGCATGCCGAGCTGTTTCGGCGTGGCACTTACCAGCCCCTGGAAGTGCTGGGCAGCGAGGCCCATCGAGTGCTGGGTTTTGTCCGTGAACGGGAGGGAAAACGCGCCATCGTGATTGTGCCGATACGTTGTGCCGAACTGCTGGAAAACAGTGCCGAACCACGGGTCCACGCGCCGCTGTGGGGCGATACCCGGGTCCGATTGCCGTTCACCGTCCCCGACGAACATCTGAAGGGACTTTTTTCCGGCGTCGCAGTCACACAACACAGGGAGCTGCTGATCAGCGCCGCGCTGGGGGATTTCCCGGTCAATCTCATTATTCAAACTGCCCACACTTGAGTTCAGTTCAGGAGCAATACGATGAGTACCGACGATAAACGCATCCGCGAATTTGCCTATCAGATCTGGGAGTCCGAAGGAAAACCCGAAGGTCAGGAAGCTCGCCACTGGGAGATGGCGTGCAAACTGGCCGAAGCCGAAGCCCTGGCCCCGAAAAAATCCGCGAAGGCCGCCACCGGCAAGGCAGCCCCGAAGAAAACCGCAGACGCAAAACCCGGCCCGGACAAGACCCTCAACGGCAAGACCGCCGCGCCGAAAGCCAAGGCCAAACCGGCGGCGGCTTCGAAAGTGATCCCGCCGGGGGAAAAGGCTGTCGAGAAGAAACCCCGGGCGCCGCGAAAACCGCCGGCGGTTTGATCAGGCCCAAAACATACCTGTGGGAGCGAGCTTGCTCGCGTCAGCACCTGTGCAGGCTGACACACCATCGCGAGCAAGCTCGCTCCTACAGGTTGAACGTTTGCCGGAGAATTTATGACCAGCCCGAAGAAAGCCGCCGCGCCAGCGCCCAGCGCTGAAGCCACGCGAATCCGTGAAGGCCTGCCCTTCCCGTTGGGTGCTACCTGGGATGGGCTGGGCGTCAACTTCGCCCTGTTCTCCGCCCACGCCACCCGGGTTGAACTGTGCCTGTTCGATGACACCGGCGAGGTGGAGCTCGAACGCATCGAACTGCCCGAATACACCGACGAGATCTATCACGGCTACTTGCCCGATGCTCATCCCGGGCTGATTTATGGCTATCGCGTCTACGGCCCGTACGACCCGGCCAACGGTCATCGCTTCAACCCCAACAAACTGCTGATCGACCCCTATGCCAAACAGCTGGTCGGCAAGTTGAAATGGTCCGAAGCGCTGTTCGGCTACACCATCGGCCATCCCGACGCCGACCTCAGCTTCGATGAACGCGACAGCGCGCCCTTCGTGCCCAAGTGCAAAGTCATCGACCCGGCGCACACCTGGGGCCACGACCACCGCGTCAGCGTGCCGTGGGACAAGACGATCATTTATGAAACCCATGTCCGCGGCTTCACCATGCGCCACCCCGCGGTCCCCGAAAACGTGCGCGGTACGTTTGCCGGGCTGATGGTCGATGACGTGGTCGAGCACATCCGCAAGCTCGGCGTGTCGACCGTGGAGTTGCTGCCGATCCACGCGTTCGTCAACGACCAGCATTTGTTGCACAAGGGCATGACCAATTACTGGGGCTACAACAGCATCGCGTTCTTCGCCCCCGACCCGCGTTACCTGGCCAGCGGCAAGATCGCCGAATTCAAGGAAATGGTCGCGCACCTGCACGAAGCCAATCTGGAGGTGATCCTCGACGTGGTCTACAACCACACCGCCGAGGGCAACGAACAAGGCCCGACCCTGTCCATGCGCGGCATCGACAACGCGTCCTACTACCGCCTGATGCCGGAGGACAAACGCTTCTACATCAACGATTCCGGCACCGGCAACACCCTGGACCTGAGCCACCCCTGCGTGCTGCAAATGGTCACCGACTCCCTGCGCTACTGGGCCTCGGAAATGCACGTGGACGGTTTCCGCTTCGATCTTGCGACCATTCTCGGGCGTTATCACGACGGTTTCGACGAGCGCCACAGTTTCCTCGTCGCCTGCCGCCAGGACCCGGTGCTGCGCCAGGTCAAACTGATTGCCGAACCCTGGGACTGCGGTCCCGGCGGATATCAGGTCGGCAATTTTCCGCCGGGCTGGGTCGAGTGGAACGATAAATTCCGCGACACCGTGCGCGCCTTCTGGAAAGGCGACGACGGGCAACTGGCGGACTTTGCCAGCCGCCTGACCGCCTCGGGCGAGATGTTCAACCAACGTGGCCGCCGGCCCTGTTCCTCGGTGAACTTCGTCACCGCCCATGACGGCTTCACCCTCAATGACCTGGTGTCGTACAACGACAAGCACAACGAAGCCAACGACGAAAACAATCAGGACGGCAGCAACAACAACCTGTCGTGGAACCACGGTGTCGAAGGCCCCACCGACGACCCCGAGATCAACGCGCTGCGCCACCGGCAGATGCGCAACTTCTTCGCCACCCTGCTGCTGGCCCAGGGCACGCCGATGCTGGTGGCCGGCGACGAGTTCGCCCGCACCCAGGACGGCAACAACAATGCCTACTGCCAGGACAGCGAGATCGGTTGGGTCAACTGGGACCTCAGCGAAGACGGCAAGGCCCTGCTCAAGTTCGTCAAGCGCCTGATCAAGTTGCGCCTG
This sequence comes from Pseudomonas sp. S2_H10, assembly GCF_054668285.1. Taxonomy (NCBI): domain Bacteria; kingdom Pseudomonadati; phylum Pseudomonadota; class Gammaproteobacteria; order Pseudomonadales; family Pseudomonadaceae; genus Pseudomonas; species Pseudomonas sp. S2_H10. The sequence goes on along the minus strand of NZ_CP162754.1, from coordinate 8,525 downwards.
ACCTACCCGATCCTGCGCCGAGGGCGTTTTCTGGTGGGTAACTACAACGAAGACATCGGCGTCAAGGACGTGACCTGGCTGGCGCCGGACGGCACGGAAATGACCACCAAGCATTGGCACGATGCGCACAATCGCTGCCTGGGCATGCTGCTCGACGGTCGCGCCCAGGAAACCGGCATCCGCCGCAAAGGCGCCGACGCGACGTTGATGCTGGTGGTCAACGCCCACCATGACATCGTCAATTTCCGTCTGCCGCAAGTGCCTGACGGCGGTTTCTGGACCTGCATGATCGATACCAACCAGCCGTCGATACGTGGCCAGGAGCGCTTCGAGTTCGGCCACGAGTACTCGGTCACCGGCCGCTCGTTTCTGTTGTTCGAATTGCAGCATGAGGAAGAAGAATGACCATCTGGCTCAGGCATTTGCGCGCATCACTGCCGCAGAGCGGAAAAATTCATTTTGCTTGAGTTGGCGACGCGACGAATAGCCTGACATGAGCAATACTCGAAGCGCGACATTCCAGGGTTGGGCTTGTCGCACCTCGCAATCCACCAGCCCTCAAGGGTCGGCCGGGCTTGTCTCGCGCACGACTGAAGGCGAAGCACAACAAGGACGTATGACCGATGAAATCCGTTTCCGTCAGCGAAGCCAGCCTGCCATCCCAGATCTGGAACAGTGCCCCGCAACTGGACAGCGTTCCGATCATCAGCACCGCGTCCCTGGTACCCACCGGCGCACGCGTGGTGCTCATTGCCCCGCACCCTGGCGATGAAGTCGTGACCTGCGGCGGCCTGCTGCAACTGCTCAGCAATCTGGGCCACCCGCTGCAATTGATCTCGATTACCGACGGCAGCGCCAGCCATCCCGGCTCCCGGCAGTGGTCGGAAAAACGCCTCAGCGTGTTTCGCCCTCAGGAAAGCGTCGAAGCCATCCGCCGACTCGGGTTGCCGATGCACAGCCTGAAGTGGATTCGTGGCGGGTTTACCGACAACGCACTGGTGGAACACGAAGAGCAGATCATCCGATTCATCACGCGCTACCTGCGCCCCGGTGATGTGGTGTTCAGCACCTGGGGCGAGGACGGCAACGCCGACCACGACACCGTCGGCCGCGCCAGCGCCAGGGCCGCGGCCAGTGTCGGGGCCCGCTATAACGACGTGCCGTTCTGGGCCTGGCACTGGCCGGCTCGGGACCGGGAGCTGATCCCCTGGCATCGCGCGCGCAAGGTGCGCCTCGATACCTGGACCGTCGCGCGCAAGAGCCACGCCACCCACGCCTACGCCAGCCAACTCGACGGCGAGCCGGCCATCGGCCTTGCGCCGTCGCTGCCGCGCACGCTGCTCGAACGCATCCGTTTGCCCTATGAAATCGTCTTGGTTTGAAAGCGCACCCCACCAGACTGAACTGCCTGCTGTCGCATCAGTCGCATACATAAGCAACCCTGAATCAGAGGAGTGCATGTGACCATTCATTCAACAAGGCAGGCAGCCGAATCAACCCCCTTGAACACGCCCCCGGCGATTCATCGGCTGCGCGTGCTGACGGTCAACACCCACAAGGGTTTTACCGCCCTCAACCGGCGCTTCATCCTCCCCGAGTTGCGTGAAGCGGTGCGCAGTACGTCGGCAGACCTGGTGTTTCTGCAAGAAGTCGTCGGCGAGCACGACCGCCATTCCTCGCGCTACAACGATTGGCCGCAAACCTCGCAATATGAGTTCCTCGCCGACAGCATGTGGAGCGACTTCGCCTACGGCCGCAATGCCGTCTATCCCGACGGTCACCATGGCAATGCCCTGCTGTCGAAATACCCGATCCGCGAATACCGCAATCTCGACGTCTCCATCACCGGCCCGGAACGCCGCGGCCTGCTGCACTGCGTGCTGGACGTACCGGGGCACAGCGAAGTGCATGCCATCTGCGTGCACCTGAGCCTGCTGGAAAGTCATCGGCAGCTGCAGTTGCAGTTGCTCTGTCAGCTCCTTGAGTCCCTGCCCGACCAGGCGCCGGTGATCATTGCCGGCGACTTCAATGACTGGCAGATGCAAGGCAATGCCGCCCTTGCCCGCCGCGACTACCTGCACGAAGCCTTCGAGCGCCACCACGGCCGCCCGGCCAAAACCTACCCCGCAAGGTTTCCCTTGCTGCGCCTGGACCGCATCTACCTGCGCAACGCCAGCAGCCACGAGCCGAAAATACTCGGGAACAAGCCGTGGACGCACCTTTCAGACCATTTGCCGCTGGCGGTGGAAGTGCATCTTTAAGTCGTGAACCTGTTAGTTCTTACAGTATCCGGTTCTCCGATTGACAGGCATGCTGGATTCCGGACAAGGGGCAGGTAGCGAAGTACCGCGATGACTTACCGGGCGCTTCACCACAAGGGCACGCCAACTTTGACGGTGACGGACGCGCGTGGCTTGACCGTCCGCGAGGTGGCGTACTGCCGACAATACGTGGAGCAACTCGCTGAAACCCGCATCACCCGTCAAGTATTCGACCCAGCCGAACGGCTGGTGGCGCATTGGGATCCGCGCCTTTGGGGCAACGCCCCCGCCCCCAACCTCGCGACGATCTTCAGCCTGTCAGGCCAGACGCTACTGAGTGACAACGTCGATGCCGGGTGGTCATTGAATTTGCCCAATGACGCTCAAACTATCCGGGTGGGTTGGAACAGTCGTGGCACCCGCCATCACACCGAGTTCGACAGACTTCTACGACCGATCGCTATCAGTGAAGCGTTAGCCGATGAAGCGCCTCGGGTCATCGAGCGATTGACCTACGGTATGGCCGGTGATGAATGCGCGGCACACAACCAATGCGGCCAACTGATTCGATACGATGATGGGGCCGGCAGCCAGCATTTGCGCGACTTTGCCGTTGACGGCGAAATACTGGTTGAAACCAGGCAGTTTCTCGCCAGCCTTGATACGCCGCACTGGCCGCTCGACATTCAACTGCGCGAGGCGCTGCTGGAAGTTGGCGAGGCTTTTGTTTCAACCCGGCGTTACACCGCCACCGGCGATTTGCAAAGCCAGACCGATGCCAAAGACAACTACCGGAAATTTGCTTACTCGGTAGCCGGCCAGCTCAGGGAAACCTGGCTAAAGCCTGCAGGAAACGACCAAAAAACCCTCATCGTGGTCAGCGAAGTTCATTACAACGCTGCCGGACAACAGGACAGTGAAACCGTCGGCAATGGCGTAATCACCCGCGTTATTTTTGCCGACGACGATGGCCGTCCGATTCGACTGGTGAGCGCCGTACCCGGCAGCCCTCCACTCCAGGATCTGCATTACCGTTACGATCCGGTCGGCAACATCCTTCATCTGGAAGACACAGCACAGCCCGTTGTTTTTTTCAAAAACCAGCGTGTCGAACCGATCAACCGTTATCGTTACGACAGCCTGTACCAACTGGTCGAAACCAGCGGCAGACAAGTAATACCCGCCACCTACGGTCCCGCACTCCCGGCATTGCTGCCCACTCCGCTGGACCCGAATCAACTGACCCATTACACACAAACCTTCGACTACGATGCCGCCGGCAATCTGCTCACCCGCCACCATACCGGCGCACCGACCTTGAGCATAAAACCTCCCGCACAAGCAACCGCAGCCTTGCGCTGAAAGAGGACGAGGAGGACATCATTAATGGGTTTGATCCCTGCGGTAATCAACGACAACTACAGCAAGGGCAACACCTCTACTGGGACGGTCGTCAGCAGTTGAGTGAAGTCACGATGGTCAAGCGCGAGGACGGGCCTGATGACCATGAGCGCTACATCTATGGCCCGCGCGGACAACGCCTGCGCAAGGTGCGCATCACCCATACCGGCCGTCGCACCTTACTCGCAGAAACGCGTTATTTGCCGGGGCTGGAAATTCACATCGACGCCGTGCACGGTGAAGAACGACATGTGATTACAGCCGACGCGGGACGTAGCCAGTTACGGATAATGCACTGGGCATCACCTCCACCAAAGAACGCAATCAATGATCAACTGCGATTCAGCCTCAGCGACCTGCTCGGCTCCTGCACGCTGGAGCTGGATAAAAATGCCGGACTATTGAACCAGGAAGGTTTTTATCCGTTCGGTGGTACGGCGTGGTGGGCGGGTAATAGTGCATTGGAATCGAGATACAAGGTTCGTCGTTATTCGGGCAAGGAGCGGGATGCCACCGGGCTTTACTATTACGGATATCGATATTACGCACCGTGGTTGCAACGGTGGATGAGCCCGGATCCGGCAGGGAATGTAGATGGGCTGAATCGGTATTTGATGGTGAACAACAATCCGGTTGAGTTTTTTGATGCCGATGGGCTTGGTCGTAGATCCATACATGGTTATAAGCAGGGGCCATCAAGTGTTAATACACAAAACATACAGCCGATCATCATTCACCATGACCCAAACTTAAACACTCGCTTTGACTCGCTGACGGAAGAGTCAAAAGCAAGGTTTGCACACGTAGAAAAAAACCTAACACACCAAAAACTATTACAATACACAATCAACTCAACATCTGCAACAGCCAACTTCAACAACAAATTCGAACCACATCACTGGCAGTTCAGATACAACTTCAGAGACCCCAAGGAGCCCAATTACTACGCAAGCGACGTTGCAAGATATCAGTATTCTAGAATAGCTCAAGATGAGGGTTTTTTCGGGCAGCTACCCTCTAAAATCACTAGATACAATGTAGTAAATATGGAGACACTTAAAAAAACAAAATATCTTAAAAACGGAACTGAAAGAATGCTTTACACCTTCATGAGAGAGACACCCAATGGAAAATCCACCCAAAAAATTCTTGACGACTTCGGATTAAAAGCCACTAAAGTAGAGCGATTTACTTCCGAAGGTAAGGTGCACTTCTTAATACACGTAAAACCCATAACAACCCACCCGACGAAAGCCCACGCCCCCTCTTTTGAAAAAAATGCCGTGAATGATTCTACCTATAATTTACCCAACAACGCCCTACCACTTAAACATCGGAGAACAGGAATACTTTCTTCCTTGCGGAGTTTTTTACTTTGCCACCATCAAACAACAGGGAACATTCGGTAACGTAGGGGGGGGGGGGCGAGTGAACTGGTAATGGTCGAAAACCCCTCTGGCACGAAGTTTGTTTTTTGACGATCCCTCGAACAAACAAGCAGTTATGGACACGCCATAAATCCGTCACTTAAACCCTTACCACTTATCGGCCATCTTCTTGACTCGACTGTTTCGGTCTTCTTGACTTCACCGTACTACCCCCGGAATCACCACCAGGACCAGCCCCAAGCCCCCCGTCAAAACGGGCAGCCCGTGCTGCCCCTGATCCATTCGGTCGCCCCTCATCAGGGGTAGGAGAGACGCCAGAGCGAGATACCTAATGCGACTGCAAGGTAGACCTCCATGAATACTTCCCACATATCACAAGAGATCAAAGTCACTTTTTGCACTGTATCGAGTTCACTCCTGTTGTGTTCCTCCATGGAAATGCAAGCCGCCACTGGCGAGCAGGAAACAACACCCTGGTATCGCCAGGACATCCCGACACTCGGTCTGTCCGGCGTTGCACCAACCTGGCCCGGTCAATTCAGCGCCCATCCCGATCTGCGCAGTTCCAGCCTGACCACAGAAGATGCCGCGCCCACGGCCTGGGACCAAATTTACGGTCAGCCCTCTCGCCAGGCACAAACCGATTACCTTTCCCAGGGGCTGGCCTTCCCCGGTACCCAGCAACTCAAGGGCCCGGCGATCGTCACCCTGCAAAGCGCCAGCGGCCATACGCAAAGGGTCGGCCTGATCAGCGGCACGCACCAGTACCAGCTCAACAACAACGGTGCACAGGTCACACCGGCGATGTCCGCCCCCAACCGCGACACACTCAATCTCCAGGGGCAAAGCCTCGGCGCCTATTGGAGCCTGACCGGGCCGCAAGGCTGGTACGTCGACCTGACCGCCAGCGGTGGCCGGGTCAGCGGCTTCAGCCGCAACGAACAAGGGGCCCGTAGAGCCACCGAGGGCAGCGCGATGACCCTGTCGGTGGAAGGTGGCTTCCCAATCGGTCTGGGCGAAAACTGGGTGATTGAACCCCAGGCGCAACTGATCAATCAGCGCATCACCCTGGACACCCCGTATGCAGGTTCAGGCAACGCGTCTTCCACCGACCTGACCTCGTGGAGCGGCCGGGTCGGTGCGCGCTTGAAAGGCAGCTACGACATCAGCGGCATGCCCGTCGAACCTTACGTGCGGACCAACTTGTGGCACACCGTGTACAGCGGCAACGCCGTGACCCTCGACCAGGTCGACAAGATCAGCAGCAGCCGCAAGTCCTCGACCGTCGAACTGGGCCTGGGACTGGTCGCCAGGGTCACCCCCACCGTGAGCCTGTACGTCAGCGCCGACTACAGCAGCGACGTGGACGACAATGATTTGAACGGGTTGATTGGCAGCCTGGGTGTAAGGATGCGCTGGTGAAATCTGGTATTTCTTACAGTATCCGAAGCATTGGCGGTGATGCATTGTGATGGGCAATCCACCCTGATCGAGGCCGTCACGGATGTCTGTAGGCGATGCGCATCACGGCACACCAGCCCTTGCGGTTGCAGACCCGCGCGGGCTGGCGGTCAGGGCTGTTCAGTACCATCGGCGGCAGGCTGTCGATCCTGTTGAAATGCGGGTGACACATCAACGCTTCGATGCCGCCGGCCGGCCGGTGGCCAGTCGTGATCCGTATCTGTTTGCCTTGGCGCAGGAGGATGACGCGGTGCCGGCAAACCTCCGCCAGGTGTTCAGTTTGTCTGGCGCACCGTTGTCGAGTGACAGCGTGGATGCCGGTTGGCGGGGGGCGTTGCCGGGTGCTGCCGGGCAAGGCATCGAGACCTGGGATGGGCGTGGCAGTCATTCGGTGACTGAGTTCGATGAACTGCTGCGACCGGTGGCCGTGCATGAACGTGGGGAAGACGTCGCCGAGCATGTGCTTGAGCGTTTTAGCTATGCGGGAGTCGATGCCGACATCGCATCCCACAACCTGTGCGGCCAGTTGATTCGCCACGACGACCCGGCCGGAAGCTTGCACCTGCGCGAACTCGGCATCACTGGCGCGCTGCTGCAACAGACTCGGCACTTTTTGCTGGCAACCGATCCGGTCAACTGGCCCGATAGCATGGTCGCACGCGATGCCTTGCTCGAACCCGGCGAGGGGGCGACCACCTCCCACGGCTACGCGCCTACCACGGAACTGCTCCGGCAAATCGATGCCTTGGGTCACCTGCAGGGCTTTGCCTATACCGTCGCTGGCGAGCTGCAACACACCCGTCTGACCCTGGCCGGTGATGACCCGCAGGAACAGACGCTGGTCAGCGAACTGCACTACAGCGCCTCCGGCCAGATCGAGTCGGAAACCGCCGGCAATGGCGTGATCACCCGCCACCTCTACGACCCTGCGGACGGCCGCCTCATCGTCTTGAGTACCCACAAATCCAACGGCACGCCACTGCAGAACCTGAAATATCGCTACGACGCAGTCGGCAACGTGCAGGACCTCGAAGATACCGCGCAACCGATCCGCTACTTCAACAACCAGCGCATCGAACCGATCAAGAACTATTGCTACGACACCCTCTATCAATTGATCAAAGCCACGGGTTGGAGGCCAAGACCGGCCACGGCGGCCCCGCCCTGCCCGACCTGCAACCCTTGCCTCTCGACCCTAACCAGGTTGCCCAGTACACCCAGACCTTCCACTACGACGCTGGCGGCAATCTGCTGGACCTGGTGCATGTCGGCGCCCAGGCCCATGGCCGCACCTTGACCCGCGCCCGATACAGCAACCGCTGCCTGCGTGAACTGCAAGCGGGCCAGTCGATGGACTGGGACCTGCGCAATCAGCTATCCACCGTGCGCCCGGTGATCCGAGCAGACGGCAACGACGACTATGAACACTATCTCTACGACGGCAGTGGCCAGCGGGTTCGCAAGCTCCGTGCAACCAGAACCAATACCCGCACGCTGATCAGCGATGTACGCTACCTGCCCGGTGTGGAAATCCGTAGTCACAGCGGCACAGGTGAAGTTCTGCACGTAATCACCGCCAGCGCGGGCAGTAATAGCGTGCAGGTATTGCATTGGGCTACCAAACCTCCCGAAGACATCACCAATGACCAGGTTCGCTACAGCCTCAACGACCACTTGAAGTCCAGCACCCTGGAACTGGACCAGAACGCCGACCTGATCAGCCAGGAATGGTATTACCCCTATGGTGGCACGGCGTGTTTCGCGACCCGCTCGGCCATAGAAGCCAAATACAAAACCGTGCGCTACTCGGGCAAGGAGCGAGATGCGACGGGGCTTTATTACTATGGGCTGAGGTACTACGCGCCATGGCTGCAACGGTGGATTAACCCGGATCCCGCAGGGAATGTTGATGGGCCGAATCGCTATTACTTTGTACAAAACAGTCCACTGACACTAGTTGATCCCAACGGGTTGTCTTCGCAAATTCCAAAAAATGCTCATTGGGTATGGATCG